>CAVRLD010000001.1:0-146442 GCA_963721915.1 uncultured Acidobacteriota bacterium
CCGTGTTAAGCGGTAAGGAGTGGACAAGGACTGTTCAGATCGCACCGGGGGAAATTCGTATTAACGCGGACTTGTCGCTTCCGTAGGGTACATTCGTACGAGACAAGGCCAAACTCTAATGGAAATGATCGTACGGCAATTCGGAACGTTGAGGTGTGTCCGGTAGGTCCACTCGTCGGGATTTGCCCCGTCGCGGCATAGCAACTCAGCAATTGTTCATCGCTTACTGGCCGCCAGCGTAAGACCCCTTGAAGCGAGGCGGCGAAAGAGGCGGCCAGCGGCCAAAGGCAGGTCACCAGGTTTTTCTGCCAAGACTGGCTCGCTGTCGCGCACCAGCTGTGTATTGACAGCCCGGTCGGTCCACGTGACTTGGAATTCCACGGCTCCAACAAGCTGTGTGCCCTCTCTGGACTCCAGATCCCATACGAGGAGAGTCGCGGCCAAGGTTGGGGCACCGCTTGAATCGACAAGGCGCATGCTTGGGCTTGCTTCCAGTTGCAGGCGTAGCGCCATGTCCAAATACCGCTCAGGGGGAGCCGACCATCGCCAGACCGGATCCGTGAGCAGCTCACCATTCGCTTGCTGGTGCACTACATGGCGACCCATGTTGCCCTGTGCATTGGTATCAAGGAGCCTGATCGGTGTCGCGTCGGGAGCCTTGGTTACTTGTTCTGGCTTCTCGATCTGTGGCTCGAGCAATTGGGGCTCGATTGTACGGATAGGTACCGCGTCCGGGCGTCGGAGCCTGCAGCCAGTGGCCCCTAGGCATACGATCGTGGCCACGAGAAGAGTCGCCGCTCGGAAGGCATGAGTCATGGTTGTTTCGCCGTTCTTGGTCGCGGGCCGTAGACTACCGACTCGGGCTGCTCTTCGAGCTGTCTCGCGAGATCGCGTAGCTGCGCGAGCGAATCTCGAAAAACAGGGAGGGATCGCCGTAGTTCATCGGCGGCAAGTCTGGAACTGTCCGCTGCTTCACGGGTCGATCGCGTTGTGCCGGGAAAGTCGGCGGCCTGGATCGTCGCCCTTGCCTCTTCCGAGAATTTGACGAGAGTTCCGTCCCTGCCCATAACTCCATCCAACTGAGAGCTCATCTGGCTGATTTGTCCGGTCGTCGTCGTAAAGAACTTCCGCGATTCCGCGCTCAGCTCAGGCAGTTGGCTTTCTTGCATGATGCGCTCTACGTTTGTGAAGAACCGGTCACTTCGGTCTAGGCTATTCGGAATTCTGGTCACAATCTCTCTGAGAGTTTGGAGCGTTGTATCCGCGCGATCCAAGAGAGCAGGCAGCCGATCTTGTACCGTTGCAAGTGTCGAGGGCATCGATGGAACGTAGACCCGATTCGGGACGAACCCAAGTTCCATGGCTGGTGGTGGGTTCTGCGGCGAATCGAGCAACAAGTACGCCTCACCTGTCAACGCGTTCGCTGTGAGCTGAGCCCGGAGGCGCGGAAACATGCCCCCCAGATCGGCAATCTGCCGGATCCGACTGACGTTCATTCCAATTTCGTTGAGACGACCAAGGAACACTTCGAAGTTGATTTCGACAAGGATACCGCGCGGATCCACACGTACGTCCGTTACTCGGCCTACTGAGACACCCCTATACCGAACGGGACTCGAGATATCTAGGCCAGTGACATTCTCGGTTGTGTAGGTCACGAAGCGAATCGCCTCGCGGCTCTTCATTCGCTGAATGAAGAGCACAGACGTAGCTAGGACTACAGCAAGAGTTACGACAATGAAAAGGCCGAGGCGCGTGTAACTTTTGTCGACAGCCATTGGATTACCCTCCGTGATTCGCGCCCCCGTTCGGCGACGACCTCGTGAGAAAATTGTGAACAAATGGAATACGCGATTCGTCGCGTAGTTTCCGCGGGTCGCCATGTGCCACGATTCCTTTGGCCTGCTTGTCCAGCAGGATGCAGTCGTCGGCGACAAGAAAAATGCTTGATAGCTCGTGCGTAACGATGACAACCGTTATGCCCAAGTCTTGGCTGAGCGTGAGAATCAACTGGTCTAGCTCGACGGCCGAGATTGGGTCGAGCCCAGCGGAAGGCTCGTCAAAGAACAGGAGGTTAGCATCAAGCATAAGCGCGCGGGCAATGCCCGCTCGCTTCTTCATGCCGCCGGAAATTTCGCCCGGCAGATGGTCGGCGAACGAACCAAGCCCTACTAGGTCGAGCTTCGCTTGAATGAGTTTCCGCATTGTCTGCCCGCGTATCGGGGTCCATGCAGCCAGTGGAAGTGCGAGGTTCTCCGCAAGGGTCATAGAGCTGAAAAGTCCGCCAGACTGAAAGAGCACGCCGAAAGGAGGCATTCCTTCGTAGTGATGTGGCTCTCCGACTTCCGCAATGTTGATCCGACCGGCCTGCGGCTTTTCAAGTCCGATCAAATATCGAAGCAGTGTACTTTTTCCGCACCCCGATCCGCCGAGAATGGTGAAGACCGTTCCTCGCTCAACGTTGAACGTGACGTGTTCTATGAGCACCTTGGTGCCCCAACCGATCCTTAGCTCCTCGACGATAATGTGATGTTTTGATCGCGGCATACTTACACACCAATGAGCGCGAAAAAGAATGTGAACACGGCACTGATCACAATGACGCAGAAGATCGCCTGGACCACAGCCGTGGTTGTCCTGCCCCCGACGGCCGCCGCGCCGCCGTGTGCCAGCAATCCCTGACCAGATGCGACTAGTCCGATTGCCAGTGCCAGAAAGGGACTTTTAATGAGACCCGCAAAAAGATTGCTGGCCGTGACATCATCCAAAGTCGCCTGAAGATAAGCGTGGAACGTCATATTCGTGATTGCAGTCGTCGCCACAAGGCCACCAACCAGAGCCAGCAAGTCGCCCACCCAAGTCAAGAGCGGCACTGTAACAACGAGTGCGAGACAGCGCGGCACCACCAGCCATCTCACTGGGTCGAAACCGAGCGACCGCAATGCGTCGATTTCCTCGGTAACCTTCATCGTTGCGACTTCCGATGCGAGACCAGCTCCTGATCGCCCGGCCACAACGATCGCAGTTACCAGTGGACCGAGTTCCCGGAAATGGGCGACGACTACGAGCTCAGGAACGAAGGCTACTGCACCGAAACGCCCGAGCTGAGAGACGCCAAGGAACCCAATAATTACGCCCACCAGCAAGTTGGCAGCGCTCGTTACGAGTAGCGCGTCTGCGCCGATCTCTTGGATCAGCCTAGGCAGCGAACGCCAGTCGACCGATTTCGGACTGGCAATCACTTTGGGCAGTGAGGCGGCGCACCGACCAATAAAGTCGAGTGCAACTGTTCCGCCGCCAAACATCTCGGACGCGAACGCGCCGACGCGCGCTGCTGGATTTCTTCCTGACGGCTTCGGCCAAATGCGCTCCGTCCGGCGCTCGCGGTAAAGCGCGATCAATCGTGCAGCCTCGGGATTCTGGTCATTGGCAACCCGTGTCTTGCGCCCCTCCACATCAAGTCTGTCAAGAAGTCGGGCCAGCAAGATAGCTCCAGTGCCGTCGATTCGCTCGAGGTGCACCAGATCGATATCAATGGAACGACATCGGCTCAAACCCTCTTCAACCTTCTCGACTGCTTGCGCTACCTGTTTCGCGTGGGCCAGGTCGAACGAACCGGACACCACTAGACTTGCGTAGTCTCCTTCTTGATTAGTTCGGATCGCCACCGCGCAGGGTTTCGTGGGCTCTCCAGTACCTTCGTAGATGAGCGGAGATTTCATCGCGCCGAGTCCTCGACGGCCGCGTAAGGTGGGCCACCTGACTGTGGCGAAGTCATACCAGCTAGAGAAAAGGACAAGTTCCAAGGCTGGGAATGCGGCAAAGAAATCGTACAATTTCTCCAAACCGTTTTGTTTCTTGGAAGGTTGGGCTGGTGGGCTGGGAGTCGAGAGCTTTCGCGTTACGCGACAAGATCTCCTCCCGCCTCACGCCCCAGTAGCGGGTTTAGTCGTATTCAGTTTGTCGTCCTTGTAATACTTGGTACCCTGCAGCGTCAACTGAAGTGCGAGGCCATTCTTGGTGATCTGGTAGACCCATACTCCCGGGGCAACTTCAGCCGCTCCCGAGTAAGCTCCGCCCTTCTCGCCTGCTTTGGCGGCAGCGTCCGCTTGCCCTGAACCGGACCAGCCGGAGTCCAGAAATTGTGCCAGGGCCTTATCGTTCCCGAAGACGAACACCACGACATAGTCTTTCACTCCCATGCCCACACCGGCACCGGCCGAAGCCATCTTCATGAAGGTTTCTTGCTTGGTCCTTGTTGTTGACGGCCAGTCCTGAACCGCGTGCCGTGCTCAACAGCAATACGTTCACCCCCATGTTGTCGAAAACGGCGTATCCCGCCGCTTTCTGGATAGCTGCTTGGGAAGTGGGTTCCAGCTTGTACAAATCCTGCAAGGCCTCGGCTGCCATCTTGCGGGTTTTCTCTCTTTTTTCTCGTTGTCGTCCTCCCCGCCGTATGCACCCACCGTCAACAAAGCCACGGCGAGAATCGAGGCGATGATTTTGAATCTCATTTAATGCTCCGTTCCAAGTATCAAAACAGCCAGACATTCGAGAGTCGTAGAGCGAAACGGTCCTCCGCCATGAGTACTACCAATCGACGGACACTTTCAACTGTCAAAACACGCAGGGGTCACAGTAATTGTTCGTGTGTGCCAACGAGCGCAAACAAGTTGCGGGAAAAGCAGCTTCATCCGATTCTCAGGAAGCTGGGAATCCCCCGAGGCGGCTTTCATGCCGCGCGGCACGGAGCAACCAGCGAGATGACGGCAAACTGGCGCCAACAGTCGTACAGAAGCAAAATGCGCCATTCCGATGCCAGAATCACACTTGGGATCTACGGTCACGTTGTGGGTGATGCGCAACGGGAAGAAGCTGTGGAAGAACACGCTGAACGGATCGGAGAAATACTCAGTGCAGTGAATCAATTGGAGCCGAGTAGGCCAATTGGAGCCGACTTTCCTGGCTGCAGTCCGTCAACCCTTTACTGGCGACGAAAATCCGATATCTTGCCGAAGTTTCATAGAATTAAAGACGCCTTCTCAAACACGTTTCGTCGATGCGTAGTTTAAATCAACCTAGAACCGAGTTTGCCGCCGAATGTAGAGGGTGGCGCGGATTCTTGCATCCTTCTCCGTTCCGCGTAACCGCCGCGTAACCGAGAAGGGGGTTATTAGGCGTTTCTAGCGTTATATAGAAACAATACCAAACGCCGCCTTTCACAAGGTCCGCCTTCGGCCAACGACCAGCCGCACGCTCCTGCGACTTTGTTGAGATTACTATCTAGACCACGAAGGTTTCAAAAGTTGGGGTTTGGCGATCTGTGTGGACAGCTTTGAAGAGGCTCCGTTGTGGGCAACAAACAATATCCAACCTCATCGGCCCCCCGCGCAAAAAAGTCCTCGCGCCATACTCCCAAATGGTCGTACGATTTCCATCTTCACTCCGTCGCTGGATAACTCTTAGGTACGCCAACGTTTCGTATCAGTACCGTTACTCCCCCGGTCCGCGCTAAGGTATGCGTTGAGACAAACAACACGGGGGCCAGCCCATGAAGATAAAGCAAGCAGCGTGGAAGATGCTATTCACAGTCGCACTGGCGAGCGTAATGGCATTTGGTGGAACATCGGAACAAGCTACTCGTCACCGGATCGGCGCGAAATGTAACGACGGCACTAGTAGTTCAGCAACTGGCAGGGGCGCGTGTTCTCACCATCGCGGAGTTAAGTTGGCAATACAGCGACGGCACGTGCACTAAGCCGTAGGAAAGACCGAAGATGAAACTTGCAATCGCCGTACTGGTTCTTGTGTGCGCTGTCCCGGCATCAGCACAGAAACTCGCCGTAAAGGTAATTGACCGCCAGGACAACGACACAGACTATACCTACATTGTGCCCGCCCACTCGTTTTCAAATTCAAACACGAACGTAAACTGCGGCGGTAGCGACACCAGCGTGAATTGCAACGGGACAACCACGACAACCAATACCACGAGTACAATCACGCCCGCCCACCAGGTGTCATACCACGTGCGTGGTGCCACATTCACTCTACAGATACCCGATGGCCGCATGGCAGTCGTCAACTGCGAAAGCAAATTCAAGGAGCGTATGGCGGGTCCTGCGGGTAATCACCGAAGCTGCCGCATACCGCTCGTGGACAACATTCAAGCTGAGTTTCATGGTGACAATGCAAAGTTGGTGTGGGTGGTAAGCCTTGACGGAAAGAAGATGCAGTCGGAAACGTACAAGGTGCTGGCTATTCTGGACAAGCCAAAGAGCGACCCAAATTAGCACTCGCGCCTAATTTTTCGAGCTGGTATTGGTGCCCTCGGAATGGGGCTGCCGTGGCACAGAAAAAGGACGACTCCTCGCTTGGTGGCTTTATCGCTCTGATTATTCTTGCGTTGATCGTCTGGTTCATTCTGCCCGCCCGTTGGACCGACCCCCTCCTGTATTCCACGGAGTACAGCGTCAACGCCAACCAGGTTCATTGGAACGCAAAACCAACTGACTGCGACTTCATACACGCACCTCTTGGCGATAAAGCATGCCACTACAAAAAAACCGTCACCGCCTACAATGCAGCTGGATATGTGGTTGCGGGACATGACGCACCCAAATATAGTCATGATACCAACACGGGAAAACCCATCATCTCTTACGACAACGGAAAGACTTGAGCGTGGCTGCCGAAAAACGCTCCCGCTACTCCTGATTTAACGGTCAAGAGGATTGAAATTGACTGGACCAAAGTAACGGACTAGACGCCAAAGGACCGAAGCGGATGACCGAAACCATACCGTTGGATAAAGACCAAGGTCGGCTGTTCATTGCTCTCCAATATCTGAATGCGAGCGACCTGATCTTTGCAGGATTGAAGCGACAGCATAAGGACAACATGTTTCACTTTGTCATCTCGCTGCGCAGCTTCATTGAGTACACCCGGCGCGGCACATGGTTCCTGTGTTGGGCTAATCACGACAAAATTAAAGAAGCACGCGATCTCACGTTTGAGAAACCTGGCAGCCCGCCTTTAGTGAAGATGGACGAGATGATCAACGAGGCTCTTGGCAAGGGTAAGGTCTCCTCTCTTACAACGATCATGACGGGAATAAACGAGCCATTGATCAATGGCTTGCACGCACTCACGCATGGCAATCCAATTTCAGTACGGATGATTTCATTTGGGTTGGAAAAAATCTTTAACACAGAAATGTTGTTGGTACGGGCGCAGACCGATTTGGGTCTTTTTCGTATATTGCTTTATCGCAAGATGCTGGGTGAGAAGCAGAAGGACATATGGAAGATACTCAGCGCCATACATAATAGCCCAGCTGATGTGCAGGCAAACGAGAAGATCGCAGAACACCTACTCAAACAGTCGGGCAGGGCAGACACAGCATTCAATCCAAAAAAGCCGAAAAACTAGCACCCCGCGTACTATGGGTTTCTCCGCCATTTACCGGGCATAGGACATCCTTCGGTACGACGCTCTGCTTGCTTCTTGAAAACGGCTCTCTCTCTGCTCTGCGGAGAGACTTTAATGCTGTGGTGCTGCCGGGCCGTGCGACGGAGCCTCCGCTTCAATCCCGAGGAGATCATCGAAGTACACTCCTAGCGAAATGGACCTGCTGACGAAAGGTTGTTCCTCGTTCGATTGAACGAGCCGGTTCTTGTGATAAACAAAGCGGCTCCCTCCCGCCCCTTAGTGTGTCTCCGTACCTGAAGATTTTCTGGCGACCCCACATGTCAGTACCCTCGCTTCGCGTTTCTTAGGAAGCCGTTCCACTGGAACGCAAAGAACGCGCCTACGAATCGAGCATGGCTTACCCGGGGCTGACTTGAAATCGCTCTTCGGTCAGTTTGGTAGCGGAGGATGCAGAGCCGTCCGTTTCCGGCGGTTTTCTTCCTGCAGCAGAACGACCGGGTCACGATGCCAAGCTCGTTGCAAATCGGCCTCCAACTGGCGCTGACGATCTCGGACCCAGGGGCTGTAGTGTTGTTGGGTAACCTTGATATCGTTGTGTCCAAGCAAGGTTGAGACCTGCTCGATAGGCACGCCAGCCAAAAGCAATTCGACCGAGAACGTATCTCGAAATCTATGCGCATAACCTTCTTGACCGAGAAGGTGGCTCGCCGCGGCGATGGCAAACGCCGATCCAGGTCGGGGCTAAGGGGTGACGGCGTAGCGGCCGACCATGCCGCCGGCGCTGTGGAAGGAAATGTGGCAGTGGAAGAGCCAGATGCCGACGTCGTCGGGCACCATGTCTGCCGTGACCATCTGCATGGGTGCCAGCGAGGTGACGTCGGTGCGCATCTGATTGATGACGACGGTGTTGCCGTGCCAATGCGGCGAGTGGGCGTCGAAGTCGTTGGTGCCGGCGAATACATACTAGCGAACGTGCTCGCTTTTATGCATGGTGAGCGCGCGCAGGGGCATGGTGCCGTGCTCGTAGCCGTTTAGAGAAAACGTGACAAAATAAGGGAACGTGCCGGTTGCGCTGAATGGCGTCATCAACACGAGCAAGGCCGGTTCGGTCGCCATGTTCGCGGGGAGATTTTCTTCAGCGTGCCAGCTGTCTTCCTCGTGATCCTGGACGAACATTACGACGAATTCGCGATCCACGCCTTGCGGAGTGCCGTCGGGCTTGGCTTGGCCGCGCGCAGTGATGATCATCGGTCCGACCAAGCCTGTGTTGGGATCGCGGTGCTCGTCGACATGGAGTGATACATCCACAGAACGGAATTGACGTCGCCGGAGGCGGGGCCAGCGCGCTCCGGGACTTGCCACGTGTATTTGTGGGTGCCACCGGGAGGGACGCCGTCGTCGGCTTTGTCGGCGCCGGAGGTTCCGTCTTCGTAGGGCGCGCCTTCGGAGTCTTTGTTGTAGAAGACGCCGTGCGGATGCATGGAGTAGGGGCGCTTGGAGTTGTTGCGGAAGATGACCTGAATGGTGTCGCCGACTTCCGCGCGGATAAGCGGGCCGAGGAAGCCGAGATGTTCCCATTCGGGCGTGCGCGGCTTCAGAGTCTTGAACGTGGCGTCCGTGTATTCGCGGTAGAGAGTCTTTAGGTAGGTAGTGGGGACGGGCCGGTCCACGCGTTTGCCGGCAACCTGGAACGAGCCAAAGGATTTAAACGGTTGACCGGTGATGACGTCGACGCCACCGGGAACGTAGTCCCAGGTCACATCGTCGGCGGCGATGTAGTAGGTGCGCGTGCGACCAGGCGAGGTTTGGGGCGAGGCGCCGCCGGTCTTGGACGCCATGTTGGTCATCGTTTGCGTGAATGCGATAGCAGGACAGAGCAAAAGCGCGACGATACACAAAGAGAGTTTCACCGTGTGAGCGGTCATGATGCCTCCGAAATTGTGGCCCGAACGCCTCGACCGAAAAGGTGGGAACCTGCGCGGATTGTACATCGGGACCAGATGCGAGCGCCATTCGGTGCCGGTGATTGCAGCCTTCGCCGCCGACTTCGGAGGTCAAGAGTAGCGGAACATCCGGCCGCCTGCCCAATTCATTAAGGCACACAAGTGAAATTTCGTTGGCGACCCACAAGTAGTACCGGTAACGATTTTTCCTAGATGAGAACCACTCGAAAGAGGGCTTCGCGTAACCGCCGCGTAACCGAAATGGGGTCTTTTGGCGTTTTTCGCGTTTCTGGCGTTACGTAGAATCAATAACTTACGTGGATTCAACGCAGGCCGTCGGTTCGATTCCCACCCAGGTCCGTGAATCTTGAAGCTCTGAAATTTGGGTCGAAGTTGTTCCTACTTTTCATTTTCCGTTTGTTTTCTATTTGAGGCGACCATCTGATTCGCTAAGTGCCGCCAGCTCAAGCGTTTTCAGATTTTAAATAGAACCTTGCCAAGGTTCAGGTGTCGGTTCGATTCCGATAGGCCGCTCCATTCCTTATCAAACACTTACGTCGCTGTCTCATTCTCCATTTTTCCCAATAACTTGCTGTAGAACGCTGCCCGGACTTGGTCCAATGCCCTACGTCGGCAGATGCATTCTCTTGAGAAGGTTCGTGTATCTCGGATCGTACTGGAGATTCCTCAGCAATGGATCGGTTTTGATCTCGGGCAGCCCCGGGTCTCGCTCCGTGAAAGCATGGTCCAGCCATTCAAACGATTTGTCGAACTCCCCGCGATACGCATTCACCTGGGCGATCTGAAAGGCTGCGTCGCTCTGGTTCTTTGCGATAAGGCGAGCCAAAGCAGCCTTTGAATCCTGCTCTCGGGCGAGCGCGTGATAAGCCATCACTTGGCCCGTGAGTTTCGCCCACTCGAGGGGTTCCTTCTCGATTTCTGAGAGCGCCTGTTGCTTCTTACCTTGAGCAATCAGAATTTTGCCCCGAGTGAGATGGGCGAGCGCAGCCTGCGGATTTAAATCCAGAGCTTTTTGCAACTCGGCCTGGGCTTCGTCGTATCGGCCCGCGACATACAGGAGGTAGCCAAGGCCCAAGTGAGAATCGGTACGAAGAGGATCGAGCGCAACCGCTTGTTCATAGAGCTTGATCGCCTGGTCGAGATCGCCCAATACCCTGGCTAGATACGAACGAAGACGGAAGACTTCGGCGCTGCCCGGTTCTAAGGCCATCGCTTTTGCAGTCAACGTGTTTGCCGCATCCCAATCCCAGTCGCCGTCGAGATGCGTCCTCGCGAGTGCAAGGTAAGCTGATGCCAAGGAGGGATCGAGGGCAATGGCCCGCTCTGCATCGTGACGTGCCCTTTGAAAGCCTTCCGTGAATTTCGTTAAGCCTACTTCCGCCATCCTGTTCTCTACCGACGCTCGCAAAGCCCATGCCGGCGCATATTTCTCGTCGAGCTTGATAGCAGTGTCGGTATAGGCAAGCGCTCTATCGAGTTCTTCCTTGCCGTGGCCGAGCACACTAAAGTAATTCGCCTGCAGGTAAGCCTGATAGGCCTCCGGATTCGCGCTGTGCGCGTTCGAAGCAACCGCCTGGCCGTTGTCTCCCAGCAATTTCAGCTGCAAAGCTCGGGTGGCTGACTGCGCGATTTCATCCTGGACGGCAAAGACGTCTTTGATCTTGCCCTCGTATGTCTGCGACCAGAGTTGAAAGCCATCGTCCGCTTTGACCAGTTCCGCCGTGATGCGTAGACGGTTTCCATCGCGGCGTACACTTCCTTCAAGAACATTGGATACACCGAGCGTCCGTCCCACGTGGCGCAGATCCTCGTTTTTACCGCGGAACTGAAAGGCCGATGACCGGCCAACCACCTTTAGACCGGGTACTTTGGCGAGGTCGTGAATCAGTTGTTCGGACAGTCCATCAGAGAAATACTCCTGATCTTTGGCGGGACTCATGTCTGCAAAGGGCAGAACGGCAATGGAACGATTGTTTAACCGGGGAGCGGTCGCTACCCTTTGTGTCAACCGGGAGAGTACGCGGAGCCCTGCTAGGGCGATCACTGCAACCAGGGCAATGATCGCCAGCATCCATGCCCTGTGTCTTGCAGAGGAACCTTTCTGCCCTGAAGTCGCCGTTGCGGGTTCAACTCCTCCGTCGGTTACGTTTTCTTCCTCTCCGATTTCCTGTGAGGGTAGCAAGTCGGGCGGCTCATCGGTGTTCTCATCTGTAACCGGAGCAATGAACCGATATCCCCGTTTGGGCACGGTTTCAATGAATTCCGG
Organism: uncultured Acidobacteriota bacterium; assembly: GCA_963721915.1. GTDB lineage: Bacteria > Acidobacteriota > Terriglobia > Acidiferrales > UBA7541 > Acidiferrum. Next base: position 11,662 of record CAVRLD010000001.1, read on the forward strand.
TTTGTCGAGCCGATCGCCGAGAATCTTGCGGATTTCCAGAATGTACTTCCGGATGAGTTCCGGGTTGACGTAGGTCTCGGGCCAAAGCTTTTCCAGGATCTCATCCTGGCTAACCAGCCGACTTGGATTTTCAACCAAATAGCGCAGAACGTCGTAGACTTTCGGCGGGATGGCCACGCGGTTTTCGCCGCGCCAAAGGCACTGGTTTGCCGTATCAAGGCGGAATGCCTGGAAAAATTTCATCAAGCGTACCTGGTTGCTGGAATAGCGGAAGCGTTCACGTCCCGAAGATCACTTAGAGTACTGGAACGCTGCTATCGGTACATTTTCTTCCGCTCGCCCCGCCGCCTCCCTCCAAGTCCCTTCGCGTCCTCTAACACCTTTTCTTTCAGTGACATAGCTGTGGAACTAAGACTCCACACAATCTGGACAGGGACTTCACACCTATTTCTGCTCAGACCTTTAGGGTTGAGGCTGAGCGGTCGGGATTCTCGCGTTCGGGCATTCGTCCCTTTTCAAGAGTCACGCTTTGTGCTGTTGGCGTCGGTTCCCGGCCCGAAAACCAGTTCAAAGGGAGAGACATGGTGCTGTTGAACAAAGGAGACGTGAAACCCGTTGTGGCCGGAAGGAGATACCAACCCGGGCTAGGACGGACGCGACTGGCCAGAGAGCTATTCAGCGGTCGCTTTGGGCCGAGACAGTCGGTGAAGCTGCGCGAAATTGCAGTCGAGTATGAACTGGACGACGAGTCGGTCTTGAAAGCCCTTGCAGAGTTTCAAGCGCTAGGGATGGTTAAGCTTTCGGAAAACTCCTCTGCAATTGTCCGGTCTCCACACCCGGAAGAGACTCAAGAGGCCTATGAGATATGGGCCGCGATCGAAGAGATCGCCGGACGAATCGCCGCGACTGTGCTGAAGGGTTACACCGTCGAACTGCAGACTGAATTAACAGCCATGCGTGCGGCGGTTGCTCGTGGCGACCTGGACGCGTATGCAGAACACAACGTGAAGTTTCACAGAGATATCCTCAAGGCCTCGCAAAACGATGTTTTGCTTCGGGTATGGGACGCGTTGGCGATTGATCTACGAATTCGCGTAGCGTTCGGCAAGCTCTCGAATGACCTCCCCGAAGTCGTTGAATCTCACCAACCGATTGTCGAAGCTCTCGAAAGGGGCCATGGGGAAGAAGCAGGGCGGCTCTTGCGAAATCATGTGGAAACGTTTTTGAGATACCTCAGAAAATTCGAGCCGAACGCGGGATTCCACAGAGCGCCTTGGCGGGATTTCGGATTGAGAGATGGTAATGACGTGCGGCATCAAGCTGCGTCGACCTACCGAGGCGGACTAGGTCCGGCACGCTTGCGAAAAGTAACAGAGCTTGTGGACGCAAAGATCGAGGACGGTCTGAATCTCGGTGAAATGGCGCAATCTGTAGGGCTGAGCACGGCTCATTTTTCACAGATGTTTCGCAAGTCGACGGGCGAGAGCCCGCATCAGTTTGTCTTGCGCCAGAAGATGGAACGTGCGAAAGAGATGTTGCGTACGGGCGAGGCGCGTATTTTAGATGTCGCCATCGCCTGCGGATTTAAAACGCAGCAGCATTTTGCACGGGTGTTCCGCCGGATCTGCGGAGTCAGCCCCACAGAATATCGGCAAGAGTTTCTGATCTAGAAGTGCATGGCATCCTGTCGAACAATCAGTAAGCGACATCGTACGAATCTGAGTCGCTAGTATTAGGAGTCCAGCGACACAGAAGACCAACGCCGCTCGTCTCTTAGGCCTATTGGGGGTCCGCTACGAACTGCGTGACTATGAAGTGACAAGAAGTATTCCCAAGGTTTCGATCCACGTCCGCAGATACAGGCACAGCTCCAGGTCCGTCATGCTGTTTACTGGCTGCGTTTTGAGACCCGCTGAAATGGACAGCTGCTGCAGGGCTACAGAACCCTCACTGCGCGGCGAGAGTCGTTGAGCGAGGAGAAATGCAAAGGAGAACACGTCAATGAAAACCCAGGATTCACGAAACGGTGAAGTGGCAGTGGCTCCCGAACAACCCAACCAGCTTCAGGAGCGGAATGACGACTGAGGTATTTAATGAGCGGTTCTCGCGCTGCCGCAGGCTGCTTCACTTCATCGCGTGTCGCGTGCTCGGCGGTTCGGACCGATCCGGCCTTGCCGTGCACAATTGTTGGCTCACCGCATCACGGAATCCGCCACACTTCGAACACGAAGGCGCTTTTCGCAGCTGGCTAATGAGAGTTCAGATCGACGAGGCTCTGACCATCCTTCGTCAGAGCGAGCAAACAATCACACCGAGAGGTCTTGACGACGAGGCGTGTCGCAACCAGTTTGTCGATCGTTAGTGTTGCCTGAATGGAATACGCTCACCACCCGGCCCCACGAGTGCCCCTTGGATGCATGTTTCATCCGAAAGAATTCCGAAGAATCCGGCCCGGCATCGCGTATTCAGACACAGCCCAACCCTTTTCGTGTGGTTTCCTGATTGGGTTGTAAGGAAATCCATCAAAAGGGGCTTCGCAAAAATGACTTTCGTCGTGAGCGGAACGGGGACCAGTGGGGCGCGGCAGCCCGCCGACCAAACACCAATATCTTACCTTGATCCATACTCGGATCGGGCATTGATCCATCCCTGGCCCATCTATGCTGAATTGCAGGATGCCGGGCCTGCTGTTTGGCTGTCAAAGTACAAGATGTTTGCACTGGCACGTTATGACAGCGCCTTAAAAGCCCTTCAGGATCCATCGTCATTTCCGTCGTCCATGGGCGTGATGATGAACGATCACATGAACCATGTTCTTCGGGGAAATACTCTTTGTAGTGATGGGGAAGATCATAGTCGCCTTCGCCGCATCATCATGAAGCCGCTCACCGCATCAGCACTCAGATCGTTGCAGGAGCGTGTAGCCGTTGAAGCCGATGAGCTGGTTCAGCGGCTGGTCTCGAAAGGACGCTTTTGTGCGACTAGAGACCTGGCGGTCCATCTGCCAATATCCGTAGTAGCAAATGAAGTCGGACTTGCCGAGGAGGGACGAGAACGAATGCTCGTTTGGGCGGACAAGATGTTCGACTGCTTTGGGCCTGAGAATGATCGCACGCGTCAAGCACTGCCTGTCCTTGAAGAAATGATGCACTACGCGACCACTCAGGCTGTCCGGGGAAAAGTCAAACCCGGGAGCTGGGCTGAGGCAGTGCTTGATGCAGCTGATCGAGGCGAGGTTGACCGATCTTTGTGTCCCGTGCTCATGATTGACTACATGGGACCGAGTCTCGATACCACTATCTTTGGTATCTCTAGCGGAGTCTGGTTGTTCGCCAAATACCCGGAAGAATGGGACAAAGTACGCGAGTCGCCTTCTCTTATTCCAAACGCCATCAATGAGATTCTTCGGCTCGAGGCGCCCATCCAGGGCTTTTCTCGCTATGTCGCTTCCGATTACAACATGGATGGGATCACGCTTCCCGCAGAATCGCGCGCAATTGTGTTTTATGGCGCCGCAAACCGTGATGGACGCCAATTTCGTGATCCGCATAGGTTTAATGTAACCCGCAGCAATTCTATCAACCACCTGGCGTTTGGCGCTGGGTCGCACGTGTGCGTGGGGATCAACCTAGCTCGTCTCGAAATGAAGGCCATCTTCGGCTCGTTGGCAAGAATGGTGAAGCGGTTCCACATAGAGCATGAAGAACGCGTCGTTAATAGCGTTCTCCGCGGTTTCGCGAAACTCAATGTCTCGACTGAACGACAGTGATGACGTGGGCGTCGTCCAGGAGGACATCATGCCCGTGGGGCACGGAAACAGACTTGAATCAATGGGGGGCAAAATTCTGGAATCCTGCGATCTTTGTGTCGCTCGTGGAGTGGCACACCGGATTATTGTGGAGTGAAAATGGTCGTGGCGCTGTGCCGCGTGAGCTCCGGAGCTTCCACCGGAAACGTCAGGGCATAGAGAGGCAAAAGCGCTCGCGTAATGGCGGCTGCAGCGACCCTTCCGCGAATGGCTAGTGCGCTGTTGCTTCGATCACCGACACGAACGTTTGCGTGGGGACTACTGCGGTCAGGCGGAATCCGCTGTGGTCCAGCAACGCCTGGAATTCTTCTCGGGTGCGTTCGCGCCCTCCGAGTAACACCAGCATCTGCATGTCCGATATCTTCACCATGTGCGGATCATTCCCCGGCGGAACGATTCCTTCCACCAGTATGAGCTTTCCTCCTGCGACATTGCGCAGTGCTTCGCGGCAATTTTTTAGGATCACGCTGACGCGCTGGTCATCCCAGTCATGGAGGATGCTCTTCATGAGGTAGGCATCCGCGCCGGGCGGAACATCCTGGAAAAAATCAACTGGGGCGGCGCTGCACCGCTCAGCGAGGCCCGATTGCGCGAAGCGTTTGCAGGCCCCTGCGAGAACATGCGGCTGATCGAGCAACAACCCGCGCATCTCCGGATATTTTTGCACGATCGAGCTCAGCAGTGCGCCTTCTCCGCCGCCGATATCAGCGAGAACCTTAATTCCGGAAAAGTCGTAGGCCTCCAGGACCGCGCTGCTTACCAGCTGGCTGAAGCTCGTCATTCCATCATTGAAGGTTTGCGACAGTTGCGGATTGGATTGCAGGTGGCTGAAAAGCGGCTGTCCCAAGGCGTGCTCCATAGCATTCTCGCCCGTTTTCGCGGAATGCATCAGGTCGGCGTAGCTGCGAAAGATAAGTCCGTTGGTTACCCAGCGAACGTAGCCGCGCAGCGAGCCGGGCACGCCGCTGCGCAGGCACTTGCCCGCGGAAGTGAGCGCGAAGCGGCGCCCGCTCGTTTCCGTGAATACTCCGAAGCTCGCCAAGGTGCGCAGCATTCGATATAACGCATCTTCATTCGCGTGCGCAGCCGCGGCAATTTCGTTGATGGGCTTCGCCCCGTCCGCGAGGAGATCGGGCACGCCAAGTTCGATCATCACGCCGATAAGCGCGGCGGGAATGTAACCCCACGCAAGTTGACGAATGCTCTCCGCACCTTCGCTGCCTGGAAACGCGGTGCCTTCTTTCGTCATCATCGCCTCCCTGGGAGTAGGTAGAGCCCGATTCGTTACGCGGGGCTATAGCGATACGGCCCAAGCCGCGTCAGCAACACTATCGCCGTGATTGTGGCCGTCAGAAAAAATAGTAATGGCGCTCGATACGAACCTGCACGATCGAAACCCATTGCCATCAAGAGCGGGCCGAGCGCACCGGACAATGTAAACGCGGAAAAGAGATAGCCATAAATTTCACCAAACGATCGAAGGCCGAAGTAGCGGCTGGTGAAATAAGCAATCAAGTCTCCCTCGGCACCCATGCCCAAGCCCACTAAAGAGGCGCCGACAAATCCCGCAGCAACGCCTGCTCCGGCCGAGAGCAAGATAAGTCCACAAGCGACTCCGCTGAAAAAGAATATCGCCACATAGGGCGCAAAGACCCGATCGAGCACATAGCCGGAGCCCACTCTTCCCAGCAGAAGAGTGATGCCTAAGGCGGAACTGCCGAGCGCTGCGCTCTCAACGCTGGCGCCGTGATCGGTGAGCAGGGAAACAAGATGAATCACACAGGCATGGACGCTCGCGCTAACGAGCGAAAACGCCGACAATATCAACCAAAAGGTCCTACTTCGCCGCGCCTCAGTCCACGTTAGCCCTTGCTTCTCAGGCCGCTTTTCCGACGGCAGGTGGGGGGCCACATCTCCATCCGGCAACAAGCCTATTTCCTCGGGACTATCTTTCAGGAATAAGGCGACCACCGGAATCGCCACCGTCAGTCCTAAAAAACTCAGGGCCGCATATGCCGAGCGCCAACCAAACGCCGCGATTAAGCGCTGCGCGACGGTAGGCATTACCACGGCGCCGGTGCCTAACCCGGCGAGGCTGAGACCCACAGCCAGGCCTCGCCGCCTGTCAAACCAATTCGAAACCACTTTAAGGTAAGGGACCGGGCCGGAAGCGCTGCCGGCTAACCCCAGCGCGAGGAAAACAACGTAGAGCTGCCAGAGGCTGGCGGAAACAAACTGGAAGGAGAGTAAAAGTAAGCCAAACATCAAGGTCGCTGGAAGAATCACGCGCCGCGCGTTAAAGCGATCCACTAACCGCCCGACGAGCGGACTGCCAACGCTGGCCATGATGTTGGCAAGTGTAAATGCCAGAGAGATCTGCGTCCGGCTGGAATGAAATTCCTTGACGAAAGATTTGACGAATACTCCGAAAGAAAATACAAAGATCGGCGGATAACCGAGGAACCCTCCAATCGCCGCTGTAAGCACCACCCACCAGCCAAAAAAGATTTTCTTCGGAGGCGTCGGCATCGTTAGTTATTCTCGCAGCGTTACGATTAATCTCGCGAAGATCCTCGCGGTTTCGTGCTGAACAAATCCCTTGCTGAGTCTGGAGGCGCCAATTCCGGCGCTGAGGACAACATGAAAACAGCAGAAAGACAAGCCCGGCCCATAGCTAGGGAGTTTTCTGCGACCACACCCACTGCCGACTATGCGTTCGCGTGCGAACGGTGGCATTGATGCTGCTCCAGGAAGGCGCAGATTTGTGTCCACTAGTGGAGCGACGCGGTGGTGTCGGCTGCAGGAAAGAAGGGGATGGCGCTGTTGATGATGGGTCCATGGGTGGAGGATAGCGGAAAGGATTGCGAGGGAAAATCGAGTTCTGCGATGCCCGCCGTCTGTCAGCAGTTTGAGATCATTGCGATAGCCGCTAGCTGACACCGCCTACCCACATCGGAGTGCTCGTGGGCTGTAGGCTTCCGCCGGCGGGTTCTTCGGTGATCGCCAACGCTTTCGTTTGTGCCATCACTTCTGGAGGATCGTCCACCATCTCTGTGATTTTTCCGTTAGCGTCCGGCCAGAACGTGTGCGAGGGCATCGGCTTCGCTCCTGGCGTCTTGGGTATCAGCCACAACTGCAAGACCTTGTTGCCCTTCGGCATCGGCATCTTCTGTCCGGTAATGTAGATACCGAGTTCGGGATGCCACGTGGCCTGCAGCATCGGCATTTCCTTATCGTTCGGCATGATGTCAATCTTCTTTGAGCTTGGATCGGTGAGGATCCAGGCCTCATGCTTGGCCTCGGTCAATTCCTGTTCCAATTGCTCTCTGTGCTTGCGTTCCGCGGCCGCCCGCGCGTTCACCTCTTGAACTTCCTTCTGCAGTCTTCGCGCGTCCCACGTCGAATAGATCGATAGAAGTAGCAACGCTGCGACGCCAGCCCAGAGCCAATAGGGAATAGAAGCGCCTCGCGTCTTCGCTGTCGTGGGTCGCGCGGCGCTTTCCTCGGCTCGCACGGTTCGCATCAATCGAGCCTTCAGCATGTCGGAAGGCTCGGCGGGTGGGGCCAGATAGGCCAACTGGCTGACCAGGAAGCGCGCTTCTGCTAGGGCCTTGGCACACTCCGGGCAGCCCGCGGACAAGTGCGCTTCCAGGGCGGCGCGCTCGCTTGGATCGAGCGCACCGAGGGCGTAGGCCTCGATCAGCTCCCGGAATTGGTCCTGTTCACTCACGACGCTGTCTGCAATCCTTCCTTCAGTCGCAACAATCCGTTCCGGATCCAACTCTTCACGGTGCCCAGCGGCTCCTGCAGGGCGCTCGCGATCTCGCTATGGCTTAGGCCTTCAAAATATGCCATCTCGATGGCTTTTTTCTGCGAGGCGCTGAGTGTCCCGATCAAAGAACGAACGCGCTCCGCGCGACGTTTCTCGTCCAGAGCCTTCTCGTATTCTGGTGCCTGCGCGATTGCCGGAAGCTCTTCGGTCTGGTCTTCGCGGCGGCGTTGCCGCTCACTTTTCAGTCGGAGATTATCGAGCGCACGGTTGCGCGCCAGCGTCAGCAGCCAGGGAACGAAAGGGCCGCGAGCGGATTGATACAGGGCGGCATTGCGCCACAGCTGGAGGAAAACGTCTTGGACCACTTCCTCCGCCGTGGGCGCCTGCTGCAGGATGCGTACAACCAGAGCGTAGACAATGCGGGAGTGCCGGTCATAGAGCTCTTCAAATGCGCTCACGTCCCTGTGAAGAAGCCGGTCCACAAGCGTCGCGTCGGACGACGCGCCTTCGCCATACTTTGAGGTCATGGCCGCCAGGAACACAGGATAGGCTCTCTTCGTCTCCTGCAAGATATACGTCAACCGGATTGAGCCGGATGAGTTTACTGCCTTAACGATTTCCACGCGAGAGGATTTGGTCCGCTACGTTTAGGGATTGCTGGACACACGCGCCGATGGACGGGCCGCGGAGGTAGTTGCCGGCTAGCCACAGATTCGGGTATTTGCTCCGCTGGTCCTCGATGGCCGCAAGACGATCCGCGTGTCCCAGATTGTATTGCGGAAGTGCGCGCGGGTAGATCATCACATTTGAGAAACTTGGCGCTTCGCGGATGGATAACAGCGGTGCGATCTCACGGTGAACGAGACGAGCGAGTTCTTCGGGTGACAGGGTCGCGGCTTGCGGATCGGTTGCTCCTCCTACGAAGCTTGTTAGCAGGACATGGCCGTCGGGTGCGCGGCCGGGGAATAGCGAAGAATTCCAGACCGTGCCGAGAATGCGCAATCCGGCGGATCGCGAGACCAGGAAGCCGAAGCCAGTGAGCGGGTGGCTTACGGCTGCGCGCGGATAACCGAGGGTTACGACTGCGACCGGCGCGTATTCGATCTCACTCAGCAGGGATTCGAAACTTGGATGGAGGTCGCGGAGGAGGCTTGCGGCGGCATCGGTGGGCGTTGCGATTACCACGTTGTCAGCGAGGATCGTTTCTTCTTGGTTGCCTGTTTGGATCGTTACTTGGAACGAAGCATTTGGACCATGGCGACTTGGATCGTGCTGGGCGGGGTTTACGGGGGCACAGGCAAGAGTGCCTGTGCTACTGCGGATGCGCGTCACATTGGCTTGCAACCGAAGTGCGTTGCTGAGTTGCGCTGCCAGAGCGCGAGGGAGCGTTTCCGTGCCTTCGCGAAAACTCAACAGTGTGGGTCGTTGGCGGGGGCCATCAGCGGACTTCGCCATCATGCCGCGGACTACGCTTCCTTTTCGCTTTTCCGCTTCGTACAACATTGGGAAAGAGCTTCGCAGGCTCAGTCGCTCGGGGTCGCCTGCGTATACGCCGGAAACGAATGGGCCTACCAGACGGTCGAGCAACTCGGTGGAAAATTTCCGGCGGACGAAAGCCGCCACGGATTCGTCCTGTTCGGGCGGGCTGCTCTTACCGAAAATATCGCGAGCGATGGCCCATTTTGTTCGTTGGCTCACTAGATCGGAGGTGAAGAACGCTGGGGGGCTCAGCGGGACCTGCTTTAGTGCGTCGGCGACGAGTACGTAGCGCGGAGCTTGCGCCGGCGCCTGCGCGATCTCACCGGCGATCCCCAGCTCGGAGCAGAGCGCGAGGAGCGGGGCGGTGCCGCTAAAACTTTGCGGCCCAAGTTCCAGGAGGTAGCCGTCGCGCTGCTGCGAATGGATCGCTCCACCGGCGCGGCCGGAGGCTTCGACCACTAAGGCGTCCACGCCTGATTTGCGGAGCGCGTGGGCGCACACCAGGCCCGAAATTCCTGCGCCAACGATCAGCGCCGGGACTTGCAGCATCACGCCGCGACCTTATGACTTGGCATATCAGAGTGTTTTCGAGAACAAAGGCTTGGCAGCAAGCTGCTGTCGTTCCAAGTAAGGATCGAAGATCATCGCCAGGTTGCGAATGAAAATCCGCCCAAGCCAGGTGGCGCGAATTTCACCACGCTCCAGGAGCACCAATCCATCGTCGCGGGAAGGTTCGAGGCGCCGCAACTCTTCGGCAAAATACTCATCAAAGTCGATGCCAAATTCTCGCGAGACTTCATCTTTAATCACGATGGTGTGGCAGAGCAGGCGGCTGATGACGGAGCGACGCAGGCGGTCGTCTTCGGAAAGGTGATACCCGCGCATGGTCGCGATGCCCCGGTCGGCTACCGCTTTTTCCCACGACGGCAGGTCCCGGTGGTTTTGCGCGTAAGCGTCCTGGATTCCGCTGATAGCGGTGACACCCATGCCGTAGAGATCCGCGCCCGCTTTCGTGGTGTAGCCCTGAAAATTCCGATGAAGTGTGCGGTTCCGCTGCGAAACGGCGAGTTCGTCGCCCGGCTTGGCGAAATGGTCCATACCTATATAAAGGTAGCCGGCTTCGAGGAACTTGAGCATGCCGGTGCGGAAGATCTCGAACTTCTGCATGCCTTCTGGAAGAAATGCCGCAAAAGCGCCCTGTTGTTTCTTCAGCCAGGGAACATGCGCATAGCTGAACAGCGCGACGCGGTCGGGAGCGAGTTCTAGAATCTGCTCGACGGTGTGGCCGAAGCGTTCCGGAGTTTGGTGCGGTAGGCCATAAATGAGATCGACGTTGATGCTGTCGAAGCCGAGGGAGCGTGCCGTCGCGATTAAGTCGCGGGTCATCTCGAACGGTTGAATGCGGTTGATAGCTTTCTGGACGTCCGGATGGAAGTCCTGAATGCCCATGCTCAGGCGGTTGAATCCAAGCCGCCGAAGGGTTTCCAGGTGGGCGCGCGATGTGACCCGCGGATCAACTTCAATTCCGATTTCGGCGTCTGGTGCAAAGTTAAATCCGTCGCGGGCTGCACCGAATAAATCTTCGATCTGGGCCGGAGTGAGATAGGTCGGGGTTCCACCGCCCCAATGAAACTGCACGACCGAGCGCTCTTTCGACACGCTGCGGCTGACGTGCTCAAGCTCGCGCTTGAGAACGCCCAGGTAAGGTGGAGCGACAGCTTTATCTTTTTGAATGATGACGTTGCAGGCACAAAACAGGCACAAGCTCTCGCAGAAGGGAATGTGCATGTACAGCGAAACTGGTGCTTGTGCGCGATCGGATTTTTCGTGCACGCGCTCCAAATCGTCCGGACCAAACGCATCGTTCCACACAGGAGCGGTTGGGTAGCTGGTGTAGCGGGGGCCCGGGCGATTGTATTTCGCAAGGAACTCTTCGCTGACGCGGAGCTCGCGGCTCATTTCCTGAAGGGTTGGATGGATAAGCGTCACTGTCATGCGACCTCAGCGCGCTTGAACTGCCGGCTTGGGCTCGGCTAAATTCGCGTTCTGCCCGGTTTCAATAAATAGCTGCGCGTTCTCGACTGGTGTTCCCGGTAGAATGCCATGCCCAAGGTTCAAAATGTGGCCGACGCCAGCGAGGGCTGCCGCTGCATCTTGCGTCGCCCGGCGAATCTTCTCCGGAGGGCCAAACAATACCGCCGGATCGACGTTGCCTTGGAGGGCAATCCGCGGACCAACCGCTTTGCGAGTCTCTCGCAAATTCATACGCCAGTCGACGCTCAACACGTCCGCACCTGAGCGCGCAATGGCCGGGAGTAGATGATGCGAAGCCTTAGTGTAATAAATGACCGGAACCTCGTTGTCGATGCGAGTGATGATTTCTTGTACCGCGGGTAACGCATACGTTTCGTAGTCCGCCATGCTCAGCTCGCCGCACCAGGTATCGAACAGTTGAACCGCGGCGGCGCCCGCCGCGATTTGCGCTTTCAAGTATCCGACTGTGGCCTGCGCGATTTTGAATAAAAGAGTCTCGAAGGCGCCGGGATCCTGGTACAGAAAATTCTTGACGGTTACAAAACCTTCTTTGGTGCGTCCTTCGACCATGTAGCAAGCCAGAGTCCAGGGGGCCGCGGCAAAACCGAGCACTGGGACAGTGGGTCCGACCTCGCGCACGATTCGCCGGATGGCCTCCATCAGGAAGCCGGTCTCCGTCTCGGGATCGAAAATTCTCAACTTGTCGACATCCCTCTCGGACCGCACCGGCTTCGGCAAATTCGGTCCCGCATCGCCAAGCTCTAACGCCAACCCCATCGCTTCGGCCGGAATCAAGATGTCGGAGAATACGATGACGGCATCCACCCCCAGCCGGCGAAATGGCTGCAGCGATACTTCCAAAGCCAGGTCCGGCGTCTTACAGACCTCCAAGAACGGGTGCTTCGCGCGAACCTCCCGATATTCCGGCAGGTACCGCCCTGCTTGCCTCATCATCCACACCGGCAAACGTGGCACCGCCTCGCCGCGGCACGCGCGCAGAAACAGCTCTTTTCGGTTTAGGGGAGCACTTTGCTCGCTCATGACTTGTTCCAGAGAAGCATAGCAAATCTCGTCAGCCCGTGCCGGAACCCTGCGCGACGGAACATCTGACTGGCGAGGCTTGGGTCCAGCTTCATTTGCGCAACTGCATGTCGATGCGGCCCGCAAACAGCTGGGCTATACTAAAAGATTGACACTCGCTCGCGCCTCCGGGAGTGACCGCTGTTTGGCGCCCCCGGATTATTCGCGGTGAAAAGCATTCGATGCCACACCTCTTCCTATTTCTGACCGTGGTTGCCTACGTGTTGAGCCTCGGCTCCTACGTTCGGTTCCTGCACTCTGGGCGCGAAATGGCCGGAAGACTCGGCACGGTCTTTCTGGGGCTTGGCCTGGTGGCGCATTATTTTGCACTGCTGGAACGTTCTCGCGGGCTGCACACCGTCCCCTATCACGATCTTTACGGCTCGATGTCGCTCTTTGGTTGGCTTCTGGCGCTGACGTATCTTGGCCTTGAGTTTTTCCATCGCCAGCGTTCCGTCGGTGCTTTTGTCCTGCCGTTTATTCTGGCGTTCTTTCTCGCTTCCCATCTTGCGCCCGCTGACCGCCTGTCGCCCACCGTCGCGCACGGCCCGATCTTCGCCTTCCATGTGACACTCAGCATTCTCGCGTACGCTGCTTTTGCACTCTCGTTCGTGCTTAGCCTCATTTTTCTGGTGGAAAACAGGCTGCTTCGCAACCGCCAACTCAGCGAACTAGTCTGGCGCTTGCCGCCGCTCGAACTGTTGGAGCGCATGAGTCGATCAAGCGTTCTGATCGGCCTGATTTCGATTGCCGTCGGCACCGTCCTGGGCTTTATCTGGGTCGACCGCCTCACCGGCCAATATTGGTACTACGACCCAAAGTATGTCATCACGCTACTGGTGCTGTTGCTCTACGCGGCGTACCTCCAGCTTTCACGGACCACGACGTGGCGGGGAGCGCGAGCTTCGCGTCTGTGCATCTTTAATTTCGTGATTGTTGTGCTTAGTTTTACGGTCGTAAATCTATACCTTTCGCACAGTCACCGGTACTTTTAAGGAGCGCGCGAGAGCAACAGAATGGAAATCGTCCTGGTCGGCCTGAATCACCGCACAGCGCCCGTTGAGGTGCGTGAAAAGGTGTCTTTCACCGCCGATCAGGCGCGCCGGGCTGCCGACGAACTTCGCGCGCGCGGGATTCTGGAGGAAACGCTGGTGCTTTCCACCTGCAATCGAAGCGAAGTCTACGGCGTTCCTCCAGAAACTTCGCACAACTGCCTTTCCGGGCTGGCCTCTTTCCTCAGTGAATTTCACTCCGTCGGGCCGGACATTCTCACTAGCTCGCTTTACCATCATTACGATCGCCACGCTGTCCGGCATCTTTTCCGCGTTTCCGCAGGGCTCGACTCGATGCTGTTGGGCGAAGCCGAAATCCTCGGCCAGGTCCGCGAAGCGTACCGGTCAGCGCACGAACAAGGTGCTACCGGCCCCGTTCTGAATCGCCTGTTCCAGGGCGCTCTCGAGGTCGGTAAGCGCGTGCGCACCGAGACCGAACTCGGTTCCCGCCCGATGTCGGTCGCCGCCGCCGGTGTAAAGCTTGCCGAGCGCATCTTCGGAAAGATGGCCGGGCACAGCGTGCTGGTTCTGGGAGCGGGTGCGGTAAGCGAGCAGGTCGTCGGGACGCTGCGAGACCGCGGTGTGACCGATCTCTCGGTTATGAACCGCTCGCGCGATCACGCCGCTGAGCTCGCCCAAGAATTCAAGGGAACGGTAATCGAATGGGCGGACTGGGATGCAGCTCTCGTCAAGCCCGACGTTCTTGTCTCCTCCGTTTCCTCCGACGAACCGGTTCTCACGCGCCGCGTTCTGGAAGCCGCCATGCATGCGCGCGGCAATCGTGCCCTCTTCCTGATGGATCTGGGCATGCCTCGGAACATCGAAGCATCCGCTGCCGAGCTATACAACGTGTATGTTTACAATCTCGATGACCTGAGCGGTATCGTTCAACAGAATCGCCAGGCACGTGAGGGGGAAGTGCCGCGCGCGGAAGCCATCGTCGAAGATCACGTCGGCAAATTTCTCTCCTGGCAGGCCAGCGTCGAGCTTGTTGGCATGGTGCAAGCCTTGCGCGTCCGGCTTCGCGAAGAGCGCACTAGCTTTCTTCATACGCGTCTCGCGTCCATGACGCATCTCAGTAGTAAAGATCGCGAACATATGGAAGTCCTGATGGACGATCTCCTCGAAAAACTTCTCGTTGAGCCTGCCGAACGCCTTCGCGGGGAACGCGAACTGCGCCGCAAAATCCAAAACGTGGAAGCCCTGCGCGATCTTTTTCTGTCTGATCGGGACAAGCGATGAAGCCTCTCCGGATCGGCACGCGCGGCAGCATCCTGGCGAAGTGGCAAGCGGAATTTGTGCGCAAACAGATCTTCCAGGCGACCGGCATCGAAGGCGAAATCATCATCATCAAGACGGCCGGCGACAAGTTGCAGCAATCTTCACTCTCCCAAATCGGCGGCAAAGGAATTTTTATCAAGGAGCTTGAAGACGCGCTGCTTGAGGAGGCCGTCGACATCGCGGTGCACAGCGTAAAAGACATTCCCACGGAAGTACCGCCCAGGCTGTCATTTCCCGCGATCTGTCGCCGCGAAGATGTCCGCGACTGTCTCGTTTCCGGAAATGGCGCGACGCTCGCCAATCTTCGCCAGGGTGCACGCATCGGCACGGGAAGCCTCCGCCGCCAGGCTCAGCTTCGCCACGCGCGCCCCGATCTCGACGTGCGAGATCTCCGAGGCAACGTGGACACGCGACTTCGCAAAGTGGAAGCCGGCGAGTACGATGCGGTCATGCTCGCTAAGGCTGGACTCGATCGCCTGGGTTGGACCCATCGCATCAGCGAAACGCTTTCGCCCGAAGTCTGCATGCCCGCCGTCGGTCAGGGCGCGCTCGGCATCGAATGCCGCGCCTCGGACGCCGAAACCTCTGAAGCTCTCGAGAAGCTCAACGACGCCGAAACGCGCGCCGCGATCGTCGCCGAACGGACGCTGCTGTCGGCCCTTCAAGGGGGTTGCCAGGTTCCGCTGGGCGCCTGGGCGCGCATCGAGCGCGACGAACTGGTTCTCGACGCCTGCGTGTGCTCGATCGACGGTCTGCAATACGTCAAGCAGCGCGCCACAGCTCCGCCCGATCAAGCGCGGGTCCTTGGCGAGCGCATGGCGCAACTCCTGATCCAAGCCGGTGCGCAAAACATCCTCGAAGAAGTGAGCCGCCAACGTGGCTGATCCCACGGCATCTGCAGCGCCCTCGCCCCTGTCACCTCTGGCGGGCAAGCGCATCGTCATCACCCGAGCCGTAGCGCAAAGTTCCGAGCTCTTCGAAAAATTGCTGGACCGCAGGGCTATTCCGATTTCCCTGCCGCTGGTCTCCTTTACGGGCCCGCAGGATTACGCTGCGCTCGATGCGGCGCTGCGCAGGTGGCAGGAATTCGACTGGGTTTTATTCACCAGCGCCAATGCCGTTCAGTCGGTAGTCGCGCGCGGTGCCGCGTCGGGCGTGAGCCTCCACGAACCGGGCAAAATGCCGCAAATCGCCGCTGTCGGCCCCGCCACCAAAGAGGAAGCCACCAAGTCCGGACTCTCTGTGGATCATGTCGCCAAGACACATCTGGGCGTAGCGCTAGCCCAGGAACTTGCGCCTCAACTTCGCGATAAAAGTGTTTTTCTACCTCGCAGCGACCGCGCAAATTCCGATCTACCTGATGCGCTTAAGCAGCTCGGCGCGAAACTGACCGAAGTTATCGCGTACCGGACACTTCCTCCCAGCGATGTCGATCGCGATCGCGTGACGCAAGTAATTGGGCGCGGAGCCGACGCCGCGATTTTCTTTAGCCCAAGCGCTGTCAATAACCTGGCTGACTTGATAGGGAAACAGGCAATAGCCGAGCTGCAAGACCGGATCGCAGTCGCCGCCGTCGGTCCGGTAACCTCCGCTGCCCTTCGTGAGTATGGAATCCGACGGATCGTCACCGCCGCTGACACAACGAGTTCTGCAGTCATCGACGCGCTGGAATCGCATTTCTCAGCTGCCGGAAAACAACCTCTCGTGGGAGTCAAGCACGGATGAGTTTCCCTACGCAGCGGCCGCGACGTCTTCGCCGCACCGAAGCGCTGCGCAATCTTGTCCGCGAAACTCGACTGACCACGGCGGGCCTCATCTATCCCATGTTCGTTTGTCCTGGCACGAAAGTCCGCCAGGAAGTCAGCTCGATGCCTGGCGTCGCGCAGCAATCCGTCGATAGGGTCGTCGAAGAGTGCCGCGAAGTCGAATCTCTCGGCCTGCCCGGCGTAATTCTGTTCGGCCTGCCTGAATCGAAAGATGCCACTGGCGCAAGCTCCACTTCGCCGCAAGGTGTCGTCCAGCGCGCGGTCGAAGCGATTCGCAAAGCCAATATCAAGCTCATCGTCATCACCGACGTGTGCCTCTGTGAATACACCGACCACGGGCATTGCGGCGTAATCGAAAACGGCGAAGTTGCCAACGACGCGACGCTCGAAATCCTCGCCAACCAGGCGCTCTCGCACGCCCGCGCCGGTGCCGATATTGTCGCTCCCTCGGACATGATGGACGGCCGGGTAGCGGCCATCCGTGGCAAACTCGACGATCACAAATTCGAGAATCTGCCCATTCTCGCCTACGCTGCCAAGTACAGCTCCGCGTTCTACGGTCCGTTTCGCGAAGCCGCGCAATCCACCCCGCAATTCGGCGATCGCCGCAGCTACCAGATGGACCCAGCCAACGCCCGCGAGGCGCTGAAAGAAGTCGCGCTCGATCTCGAAGAAGGCGCCGATATGGTCATGGTCAAGCCGGCGCTGCCGTATCTCGACATCATCCGCCGCGTCCGTGAGAAATTCGACGTTCCGGTAGGCGCTTACAACGTCAGCGGCGAATACGCCATGGTAAAGGCCGCCGCCGCGAACGGCTGGTTGGACGAACAGCGCACCGTGCTCGAAATCCTAACGGGCATCCAGCGGGCTGGAGCCGATATCATTCTCACCTACCACGCCAAGGACATCGCACGGTGGCTCGCTCCGTGATAACTTAGGATCGGGTCGAAACGAACAGGAGAGCAAATCGTTAATCCGAGGGCGTGAGCCTGAGGAATCTGCGTGTTCCGTCGTTTGTCGCGAGATATGCGGTGAAGGCCCGGACGCAAGAGCATGAACGCCCCGCAAACCAAAACAAAATCCATCCGCCGCCGATCTCGCGAAATCTTCGAGCGGGCCGAAAAACTGCTGGTTGGCGGCGTAAACAGCCCGGTTCGCGCTTTCCGCTCGGTGGGCTGCGACCCGCTGGTCATCGAACGCGGCGAAGGCCAATACCTCTACGACGTAGACGGGAATAAGCTGCTTGACTACGTCTGCTCGTGGGGCGCGATGCTGCTTGGCCATGCGAATCCCGGCGTTACGGCGGCGATCGCGGAGCAAGCGAAACGCGGGACGAGCTTCGGCGTGACCACGGAGCTGGAGGTCGAACTAGCCAGCCTCATCAATCGTGCCATCCCGGCCATGGAAAAAATCCGCTTTGTTTCCAGCGGCACCGAAGCCACCATGAGCGCGGTGCGTCTCGCCCGCGGCGTCACCCTACGCGATTACATCTTGAAATTTCGCGGTTGCTACCACGGCCATGCCGACAGCTTCCTCTCCGAAGCCGGCTCCGGACTTGCCACGCTCAGCATCGCCGAATGCCCTGGTGTGCCCGATGCGCTCGCGCAATTGACGCTCAATACGGGGTACAACAACCTCAACGGCATTGAGCATCTTTTCTCCGAGCACCGGGACAAAATCGCCGCGGTGATTGTCGAGCCCATCGCCGCCAACATGGGTGTCGTTCTCCCGGAACCCGGTTTTCTCGCGGGCCTCCGCGAAATCACGCGCAAGAACGGCGCGCTCCTCATCATCGATGAAGTCATAACGGGGTTCCGGATCCACAATGGGGCGGTACAGCAGTTTCTTGGGGGCGAAGCGGACATCACCACGCTGGGCAAAATCATTGGCGGCGGACTGCCGGTGGCGGCCTACGGAGGCCGCGCCGAACTCATGAATAACATCGCGCCCCTGGGCCCCATCTACCAGGCGGGCACGCTGGCCGGCAATCCGCTGGCGATGGCCGCTGGAATCGCGACGTTAAAACAGTTGGCGGTCGACGGGCTCTACCATCGCATCGCCGAAAAAGCCGACCGCCTTGCCACGGGCCTGCGCAAGGCTCTCGTCGGCGCAAAAATCCCCGGCCAGGTCAATTCCACGGGCTCCCTCAGCACGCTGTTCTTCAGTGAAGAGCCCGTCCGCGATTACTCCGGTGCTAAACGTTCCGACACCAAACGTTACGCTCGCTTCTTCCGCGAAATGCTCGACCGTGGTATTTTTCTCGCGCCATCGCAGTTTGAGGCCGCTTTCGTTTCGACGGCGCACACCTCGCAGGATATCGAACGAACCATCGCCGCCGCCGCCGATTCCCTGAAAGTCATCGCGGCCGACAGCGAAAACTAATCACCGAAAGGAAACGCTTTCACCATGTCTGAAGGCATCGAACTGCCCGAACACGAAGAACCCGAAGGGCACAAAATGCATCCGCTGACGATTCCCGTGTCGGTGACCATTTCCATTCTCGCGGTACTCGGCGCGATCGTCATGCTGCTCGGCCACCGTGCCCACACCGAGGAACTCCTTCTGCAAGCGAAAGCTACCGACCAGTGGGCCTACTACCAGGCGAAGAATATTCGTCTCCACGAAATGCAAGCCGTGGCCGACATGCTTGGTGTGCTCGCTCCCGCGGACAAGGAAAAGGCCGCAGTGGTGCGCGAAAAGTATGTTAAAGAGGCAGAACGCTACGAAAAAGACAAGAACGAGATTAGCGATAAGGCTAAGGAACTCGAAGCGGAGCGCGACCTGGTGAGCCGACGCGCGGACCGCTTCGACGGCGGCGAGGTATTTGTGGAGATGGGACTGGTCGTCTGCTCCATGACTTTGCTCACCAAGAAGCGTTTCTTTTGGTTTAGCGGCATAGCCATCGGGGCCTTAGGGGTAATCCTGGCCGCCACGGGTTTTCTGCTCCACTAGAGTCTTATCGGGCGCCGGCGCTCGTACTAAATTTCCGAGATGCCGCGTTGAAGCTGACGCTCGTAGTCGGCGCTGTCGAAATGGCCCCGCGATTCCGCGATAAGTCCGTCGCCTCCTAACGTCCACACTTCGTAACCACGGATACGCACCGGCTGCCCAGTGCCCCCCGGACCGGTGTTCGTGCCGGACAGCGTCCAGTGGTACACCGCGCAATCGCCCTGCGTCTCGATGTCGTCCATACGCACCTGCAGGTCTGGAAACGCCGTCATGAACGATTGCGCGGCCATAGCGATGGCTTCGCGGCCTTGCGCGGGAGCGTCGGCATTGATCGTTAGCGAGGCATTCCATGAATAAAAGGCTGCGACGCTCGACGCATTGCCGCTGCACCACGCCGCGGTATATCGCTCTGCGAAATCGCGCAATTCAGCGGGCTTGGACATCATCGGCGTTTCTCCGGGCTTTCAGCGCGGCGGAGCAATTTCCATCCCTGCCTTCCCGAGGCCATCAATCAGGTGTTCGACAAGCTGCGGATCCCACCACTTCCCAAGCTCTTCGCGCGCGACCACCGGGAAGTCTGGTCTCAGCACGAGCAAATCCCGCGCGGCGTTGCGCGCCGCCTGTGTATCTCCGAGCTGCCCGTAAGCCGTTGCCAGGGCCAGACTCGTGCGCCAGAAACCGGGCATGTTGACCTTGAGCGCGTAGTCCAGCGCGCCACGGTAGTCGTGCTTGCGGTACGCGTCGAAGAAAGAACCAAACCAATACCATCCGGGATGGTGCGGGTTGAGCTGCCTGGCCCGTATCGCCAGCGCACAACCGCGCTCCCAGTCGCCGGCATAAGCGATCAGGAAACCCAGATACGCCGCAGTGAATCCGTCCATTGGGTTGAGGGCGATGGCGCGCTCCGCGGAGATCCGGAAAGCCTGGACCTCCCGTCGAAAGTATTGCGCCGAGGCCAGCGCGTGGTAGGCGAGATGATTCGCAGGCGCAATTTCGACGGCGCGGCGGGCGGCGGCGAGGGCGCGTCCCAGGGAGTCAGGTTGCACGTTGAACCCGTGCGTGTATTCCTCTCTCACCACCATGGACAGCATGGCCCAAGCATCGGCATAGCCTGGCGCTTGCTGAACTGCGCGTTCCAGGCCGGCCCTCGCTGCGGCGTGTTCCGCACCGGCAAGGCGCGGGAAGTGCGCGAAGCTGCGAAGCACGGATTCGTAAGGCGTGAGTTGCTCAGGGTCGCGGGTCCGCAGGGCTTCACTCATCGTGTGTGGGAGGACCCCGTAGGTGTCGGCAACGGTCGAGACGATGGTGGATACAACGTCATCTTGGAGCCCGAAAACATCTTCCGAACGAAAAGCACGATCGTAGGTCTCGGCCCAAAGATGCGCGCCGGAGTTCGTGTCGACGAGTTGCACCGCGATCCGCAGCTTGGATCCCACGTACCGAAGACTGCCTTCCATCACATAGCGCGCGCCGAGTTCCTTGCCGACTCTTCGGACATCGACTTCCTCGTGCGCATATCTCTTTGTCGAGCCCAGTGCGATCACCCGCAGGTAGGAAAATCGCGACAGGCCCGTCACGATCTCCTCGGTCAACCCTTCCGCGAGGGCTGTGACATCGGCATTTGCGCCGGTGTACTTGAAAGGCAGAACAGCGACCCAGAATCCCTCTTCGGCCCGAACCGCGCCCGAGTCAGCCGCCGCGGTTCGCGAGGTCGCGCCCGCTAATCTACCGCTCGACGACGCCTTAGGGGACACCTCGCGCAAAACCTTGCACAGATCTCGCGCCGATTCGAAGCGTTCTGTCACGTTCTTCTCGAGGCAACGATGGATCGCCAGCCCCAGCGCTTCGGGCAAGCCGGCCCGCAGTTCACCCAGCGGCCGTGGCGCGTCGCACAGGATGGCGGACGCCAGCGCGGCCGGGGAATTTCCCAGGAATGGGCGGTGGCCGCTGGCCATTTCATACAGCACGATGCCCAGCGAAAAGATGTCGGTGCGATGATCGACCGCACGGCCCGCCACTTGTTCTGGCGACATGTATGCCGGCGTTCCCATCACTCTGCCGGCCTGCGTATAGTCCGCCGACGTCGCCGTGGCCCCGGCGGAGTTTGCGGCGAAGGTATCCTTCGCCAGTCCGAAGTCCAATACCTTGACGCGGCCATCCTTCGTGACCATGACGTTGCCGGGCTTCAAATCGCGGTGCGCGATACCTTTTTCGTGCGCTGCGGCCAGCCCTTCGGCGAGTGCGGCGCCCAAGTCGAGAATCTGTTCAATAGAGAGCCGGCTCTCGGCAATCAACTGCTTGAGCGATTGTCCCTCGACAAGTTCCATGGTGAGGAAGTGCACGCCCTCGGCCTCCTCCACCGAAAACATGGTGACAATGTTGGGATGGTTGAGGGCTGCCACGGAGCGCGCTTCGCGCTGGAAGCGTCCCAGGAATTCGGGATCGCGGGCCAGGGCGGCGGGGAGGACTTTAAGCGCTACATCGCGGCCCAGCTTGGTGTCGGCGGCGCGATAGACCTCACCCATCCCGCCCGCGCCAATCGCGGCAGTAACCTCATAGTGGCCGAGCCTGCGTCCGATCAGGGCGAACCTCCTTCAGGAGAGGAGCAGAGACGCTCCGTTGAGCGCTGGGAACGGCTGCCGATCTACTCATTGAAGAGTTTCGCCCCCTCACTGTTGAATGGTGTGTCCCCCATGCCGACATGGGACTCTTTTTCCTCTATGCCGTCGCCGGCGGGTTGCCCTTTCGGAGTCTCGCCAACTCTTCGGTCACCATTTCGAAACGCCTCAACAATTCCCTATGACGTACATCCTCGGTGTCCGGCTTTCTGGCTATAAAAGTAAGCGTCCCCCCGGGCTCCAGCACACATTGCTGCACTTCGGACAAATCATCGAAACCCTGTTTGCGCGCAGCCGCCGACAGTTGTTGCATAGTGATTAACTCTCGTTTCAAGTTCTCCGTTCGCACCGTGCCGTTATCGATCAGCACGTCGGCCTTGCCTTCGACTAACTGATCCAATTTGCTGTGATTGTAAAGAAAGCGAACGACCAGATAATTCACTACCAGCAGGGACGTTGCACTGATAAGTCCGCCGCTCACGCTATTGTCCTCGCCGATGATGGCGTTCTGCACGGTGTTCGACAGCGTCAACAGCACGACCAGGTCGAACGGGTTCAACTGGACCAGTTCGCGTTTGCCTGACAGCCGCAAGCTGATCACCAGAAAGGCATATACCACAACCGGCCGGAGGATCTTCTCGAGCACCGGAACGCCCAGTACAAACATATCTTTCCAAATCGAATGCATGACGGCAAAGCCTCCTCCGCGGCTGAGCGCGGCCTTGAATCTCTTCTCCCAAATATCGTCTGACCGACGCCGAGCGTAACATGCTCTCGAGGCGCTAGAAACCCCCGGTCAACTCAGCCAGCCCGCCCGGGACCTGCCCTTTCGTACAGTCATTTTTTCGCGGCACCCTTACTTTTGCTAACGGTTTCGTTAAGCGGTTTAACATATCCTATCTTCATCACGCTTTCCTCGGCCCGTTTGGATGCGGTCGTTGTAGCACCAGAATCTTCAGCGGAGGCTGCCGGATTCACCGCTGCCTGCAACTTTTTGCGGGCCGCTTTGCACGCAACGCCCACATGGCACAGCGCCTATCTTCCGAGCAAATGATGTTGGGTCCCGAGCAACTCTCTTCGTTGCTGGGATCGACCCGTGAGCTGCTCGCTCTGCTGGACAATGACGGTTCGGTTCTCTATGCAAATGAAGGCTTCGGGCGCGTCCTTGGCTATTTCTCCGGCGATTTGGTCGGTAAACCCATCATCAACTTGCTGCATCCAGATGAACAACCGCCTGCGCGCTCTCGCCTCAAACAATTGAGCGGATCACCGGGCGCCTGGTTCAACATGCGCTGCCGCCTGAAACGTAAAGACGGATTGTGGCGCTGGTTTGAGGTTTCCGCGCAAAACCATTTGCGTTACCCCGGCGTCGAAGCGATCGCCGTTAGTCTTCTGGATGTCACCGACCTGCAGCGCATGCAGGAAGAGCGCCAGGTCATCTCCGATATCGTTCACGCGCTGAATCAAACCGCCAACCTGGACCAGTTGCTTCTCAGCATCCACCAATCGCTCAAGAAGGTGCTGCACGCCGAGAACTGCTTTGTGGCGCTCCATGACGCGGAATCCGATACATTCCAGTTCCCATTTTTCGTGGATGAGTTCGATCCACCGCCCGCTCCGCAAAAGGTAAGCCGGACGTGCACCGCTTTCGTTTTCCGCACCGGGCGCGCCATGCTGATTCCGCAGTCTGAATTCGACCGCCTCGCCGCCCGCGACGAAGTCGAGCTGGTGGGCTCGCCGTCTCCCGCATGGCTCGGTGTTCCGCTGAAGACTCCCACGGCAACCATCGGCGTTCTCGTCGTGCAGCACTATCAGAACGAAAAAGCCTACGACATCCGCGATCTCGAATTTCTCGATTCCGTTGGCGGCCACATCGCCCTGGCCATCGAGCGCCGCCGCGCCGAAGACGCGCTGCGCAAGAGCGCCTCGATGTTCCGCCTGCTCTTCAACCACAACCCGCTCCCCACCTGGGTCTTCGACAAGGAAACACTGAGGTTTCTTCAGGTCAACGACGCAGCTGTGCGCCAGTACGGCTACTCCACCGCGCAATTCGAAGGCATGACCGTTTTGGACATCCTCCCGCCCAGTGAACATGCGGATTTCCGCGAATACTTGCTCAACTCGAAACAGGATCAACAGCACAAGGCCCACTGGAAGCACAGTCGCAAAGACGGAAGAGTCGTGGATGCCGAAATCATCGCGCACCAACTGGAATATGCTGGACGCGCGGTGCACTTGATCGTTGCGCAGGACGTCGGCGAGCGGCAGCTGCTCGAAGAACAACTGCGCCAGGCGCAAAAAATGGAAGCGGTCGGCCGGCTCGCGGGCGGGGTCGCGCACGACTTCAACAATCTCCTGATGGTCATCAAAGGCCACACCGAACTTTTGCTGAACGCGTTGCCGGCGGGCGATCAGTCCGTGCGAAAAATTGAATTGATCGACCGCGCTGCCGATCGCGCCGCATCGCTCACCCGCCAGCTCCTCGCCTTCAGCCGCATGCAAGTGTTGCAGCCACGGGTCATGAGCCTGAACAACGTCGTCGAAGAAATGGGCAGGCTGATCCCGCGATTGATCGGCGAAGACGTTGAACTCGTTATCCGCACCTCGCCCGATCTCGGGGCCATTCGCGCCGATGCCAGCCAGATGGAACAAGTGATCATGAATCTGGCAGTGAACGCGCGCGACGCCATGCCCAACGGCGGCCGCTTGCTGATCGAAACTTCCAACGCCGAACTCGACCGCACCTACAGCAACACCAGGCCCATCGTGCAACCCGGCAACTACGTTCTCCTCGCCGTCAGCGACACCGGCATGGGGATGGACGCCGAAACGCAAGCCCGCATCTTCGAGCCATTTTTCACGACCAAGGAACAAGGGAAGGGAACCGGCCTCGGACTTTCCACCGTCTACGGCGTCGTAAAACAAAGCGGCGGCTTCGTCTGGGTCTACAGCGAAGTCGGCAAGGGCACTTCGTTCAAAATTTATCTGCCCCGAGTGGATCAACCGGTGGAAAAGAACGGCGCGGCCATACCTCTAACGGAGGCTCCGCGAGGCACCGAAACCGTGCTGCTCGCCGAAGATGAAGCCGACGTTCGCGAACTCGCCCGCGAATTTCTCGAGGCCGCAGGGTACACGGCGATCGAAGCGCGCAACGGTCAGGAGGCCCTGAAGCTCGCGGCCGAACATTCCGCCGAAATCGATCTCCTGGTCACCGACCTGGTCATGCCTGGAATGACCGGCCAGCAATTGGCCGCCCTGCTCCAACAGTCCCATGCGGGGCTGGGTGTGATTTTCATGTCGGGCTATAGCGAACACGCGGCAACGGAAGCCGCGCAATCCGGATCGTCCGTGCGCATCCTCACGAAACCGTTCAACCGTGGCGCGCTTCTTCGAGCGGTCCGCGAAGTCCTCGGCGTCACCCGGAAATCCTAAATCACCCGACGTTGCGCCCTGTCTCTGCGAACTCTGTGCCCTCTGTGGTAAAAATCCCTTTCCTGACTCGTGGCTGACCTTAGTCGCGGCTCACGAGAGCTTGGGATGACGCCGGTGCCAGTCGGTGTGAGATTGATAGGTTCGGGCCGCCTGAATCACCGCAAAGTCATCTCCGGCGCGCGCTACAAATTGCAGGCCTACCGGCAGATGCTTTTCGGTGTAGCCGCACGGGACTGAGAGAGCGGGGAGGCCACACAGATTGCCGATGGCACCCAGCGGATCAGGGAACGAGAGACCAGTCTCCAAGTTGAAATCAAGGGGGGTAGCAGGGAGAGGCTGCGACACTGTCGCGAGCACGTCGAACGAGTCGAACAGGTCAGCCATTTTCTTCTGAAGAATTTCGCGGATGCGTTGGGCTTGCAGGTAATCCGCGCCGGACAATTGCTCATTCATGTAGCCGTTGATTTGACTGAGCGGGTCCGCCAGCTCGCTCACCTGGCCGCTGCGGATCAGCGAGCGAAACGAAGCAGCTCCTTCGATCCCCATGGTGACGTTGCCGGCGTCGTCCCACGGTCCCTGGGGCAGCGCGACGCGGTGCGCCCCTGGGAAAGTCTTGCGCAAAATTTTCTCGGTGGCATCGGCAATTTTCGCGACGCTCGGGTCCATCGTCTTCCATGCGTTGGTGAGCCAGCCTACGGTGAGCGATCGCGTTTTCAATTCCATCGAGGGCGAATAGGTGAACGCCGCTTTGTCGACAGGCAGCGTGCCATGATCCTTGGGATCGTGACCGGCGAGCACGGCAAAAATGCGCGCGCAATCTTCCGCTGACCGCGCCATCGGCCCGATCTTGTCCATGGACGGCGCGAGCGCCATCCCGCCGTAACGGCTCACGCGACCATAAGTGGGCCGTAGTCCGGTGACACCGCAAAACGCCGCGGGGCAGATGATCGATCCCCAAGTCTCGGTGCCTATCGCAAACGCGGCGAGCCCCGCCGCCACAATCGCGCCGGACCCGGACGACGAGCCGCAAGTCCAGCACGAGGTGTCCCAAGGATTTTTCGCCGCGCCCTGGAGCGAAGCGGACGCGAACCGATAGTTCATTCCCCCAGCCAGTTCGATCATCGACGCTTTGCCGATAAGCACCGCTCCAGCGCGGTTCAAATGCTCGATCGCAGTGGCGTCGTAGTCGAAAATCTGATTGGCATAAGGCTTTGCGCCCCACGTAGTAGGCACGCCCTTCACAGCGAGCAGATCCTTAGCGGCGTAAGGAATTCCGTGGAGCGGCCCGCGATAGTGCCCGCGTCGAATCTCTTTCTCCGCCGCTTGCGCCTGCACAAGCGCAATTTCCGGAGTGAGCCGGGCGTAGGCGTTCAGCCGCGGTCCATATTTTTCGCTGCGCTTGAGATAGAGCTGGGTCAGATCGACCGGGGAGACTTGTTTCGACTCGATCCGCTTGGCCAACTCCGTGATCGGCAGGTAGAAAAGTTCTTCGCTGGGCATCCAGTCGTTCCTCAGGGCTTTGCGGGGGGGATGCCGGTTGCAGGGGCCGCGGCACCCGCAGGCTTGGACGCGGCGGGTTTGGAGGCGGCCGGTGGCTTGGGTTTCTTCTCGCGCTCGAACAGCGGCTTCAGGTACAAAGCGGTACCGTCGCCGTTCTGCACGGGATAGGCGCGCAAGCGGTCCAGCGGTGGCTGCGCAGCGGCGCAGAGGCGACGGAGGTCGGTCTTCTGCTCGTCAGAGAAGCGGGTGCCGTATTGGGCCAGGATCGATTGAAAACGGGCGTCGGCCTCCGCCTGACTTTCGGGCGAGAGCTTTGGCATGTTAAGCGGCAATTGTGGCTGAGCAGCGTGTGCCGGAGCTTGGCTCGCGGGCTGCGGAGTTTGCACGGCGCTCGAAGAGAGTTCGGCGCTTACCGCGCCTGCTGGCGCGATCGATGCCACGGCCGAAACAATAGCGGCTCGCCGGGCGAACTCGCGCCTTGATATGGCGCTGGCAGGCTTCTCGGGCATCGCTCTCCTTTCTGACAATCGGGTCTCCCGCTCGCGCATGGCGTCCGGGCCTGCTGCTGGGTTGCGCATGAGGCTACTGAATCATCCCTTGAGCGTCAACTAGGCTGAAGGACAGGAAGGACACTAGGCTGAAGGACGTGACACTCACTGTGCAATACTTCGACGGCCAAGAAGAAGAAGAACCTGAGCGGGGCGTCCTGGCGTGGGCCCGCTTATGGCATTCGTCTACGTGTTGATTCAATGGGACTCCGAGCCGGTTTCGTCCAGGAGGTGCTAGACTGAGGCGATCTAAGGGTTTGCTGTGTCAGCCAATTCCTCATCCTCGAATTCTCCGTTTCAGTACGTTCGAGGTGAATCTTCAAACTGGCGAACTGCGCCAGCGCGGACAGAAGCTTAGAGCTCCAAGAACAGCCCTTTCAAGTGTTGGTGGCGCTGCTGGAACGGCCGGGAGAGCTCGTCACACGGGAGGAATTGCACAGAAAACTCTGGCCGGCGGATACCTTCGTCGACTTCGATCATGGTCTCAATGCCGCCATCAAAAGATTGCGCGATG
This sequence comes from uncultured Acidobacteriota bacterium, assembly GCA_963721915.1. Lineage (GTDB taxonomy): Bacteria > Acidobacteriota > Terriglobia > Acidiferrales > UBA7541 > Acidiferrum. The sequence continues at coordinate 39,495 of CAVRLD010000001.1, forward strand.
CGCTGGGCGAATCGGCGGAAACACCCATCTTCATTGAGACGCTTGCTCGACGAGGGTATCGCTTCATTGCTCCGGTCGTGCAGGATGCGGCGCCACAATCTGAGGCGCATCAACCGGTACCAACATCGGGTTTGGTTCCGGCTGTTACAGCCCTGTCATCGGCTGCTGTGAAGGTCGCCGAACCTCGTACTACGGCCCGTGACCGAAAGCTCTGGAAGACTACAATTCCTGCGGCGGCGCTGGTCATCGCTCTTGTGGGAATATTTGTTTGGATTGGTCGGCCCCTTCCTCCACCTAAAGTGCTCAACACGACGCAAATCACCCACGACGGCGTTCCAAAACAAAACGGTATTCTGACTGACGGTTCACGGCTCTTCATGATTGAGACGAACGGAGCGCGTATGTTCCTGGCTCAGGCGTCGGTCACCGGCGGTGATACTTCGGTCATTCCCACCCCATTCACAAATATCGCTGTAACCGACATTTCTCGCGATCGTTCCCATCTTTTGGCGGCTAATTTTGTAGGCACGGAGATGGAATCGCAGCTCTGGACTCTCCCCATCGCCGCCGGCACTCCCCGAGAGCTCTCGGATCTTGTTGGGCACTCCGGCGTCTGGTCGTCAGACGGCCGCCAACTCGCTTTTGCCAAAGGATCTGACATTTACATCGCTAACGCGGATGGCACCAACGCTCGGAAATTGATTACTGTCTCAGGCGCGGCGTACTGGATACGCTTCTCGCCAGATGGCAGTCGCCTTCGGTTCACGCGCGGGCTCCAGGGCACACCATCATCAATTTGGGAAGTCCGCGTGGATGGTACCGATTTTCACCGCGTTCTCAAGGGCTTGAACGGCCCACCCTCGGAGTGTTGCGGTGTTTGGAGCGCGGATGGCCGCTACTATTTGTTTGTCAACAACGCTTCCGACCTCAGGTCCGATATTTGGGCGCTGCGTGAGTCTGGGGGATTCTTCCACAGCATTAGGCCGTCGGCGCCGTTCCAACTGACTACTGGCCCGATGTCTCTGGGTTCTCCCGTGCAAAGTCCTGACGGCAGGAGACTGTTCGCGCACGGGTTGTTGCCCCGCGGCGAACTCGTCCGTTATGAAAGTCGATCCCGACAGTTCGCTCCCTTTCTTTCGGGAATCTCGGCAGGTGAATTGGACTTTTCCCGAGACGGCAAGTGGGTTACTTACGTATCCTACCCCGAGCGTACCCTCTGGCGCTGTCGCATCGACGGTAGCGAAGGTCTGCAGCTTACCTATGCGCCGGTTGTAGCTTTCTTGCCGCGCTGGTCTCCAGACGGTACCCAGATCGCATACGTAGACTTACAAACAGGCACGCCTTGGCGAATCGTCCTGATATCGGCGCAGGGCGGAACGCCGCACGAACTGCTTGCCAAGAAGGACAATCTTTCGGATCCGACCTGGTCTCCCGGCGGAAAACGAATCTCCTTTGGACGGATACCGTTTCACGCCGGAGGCACCGAGAAAATCGCCATTGAGATCCTAGATCTGAGTTCAAAGCAGGTTTCTACAATCCCTGGCTCGGAAAATTTGTATAGTCCCCGCTGGTCGCCGGATGGCCAGCATCTGGCCGCTCTCTCCGCTGACTCCAAGAAACTTCTCCTATACGACTTCAAGACGCAGAAATGGACCGACTGGATCACGGAACCCGGTGCGATCGGCTTTCCTAGCTGGTCGCGCGATGGAAGGTACGTCCATTACGACAATACCTCCACGAAAGAGGCCGCCTTTCTCCGTGTACAAGTAGGACAGACTCGCTCTGAATTCCTCATTGATTTGAAGGATATGCACCGATATGGTCGCTATGGTTGGGCTTGGAGTGGGCTCGCTCCTGACGATTCAGCCCTCTTGGTGCGTGACGTGAGTACCGACGAGATCTACTCGCTTGACGTGGAATTGCCGTAGCCCAATTTCTGACATTGCCATCCTGAAGGTCTCTAGCTCCGCGGGTGGCCCATCCTTGAGGTTTTCGAAAGGGTGGGTCCGCTGTTGTCTTCGTTCCACGACGGCGGGTGGCCCGCGTAACTAGGCTTCTCTCGCTCATAGTCTGAACTGACGCGGAGGGTGCCCCAGGTTCCGTTTTTTGAACCTGGGTCTTGGGGTTGACGTTTCCGCTCACTCCACCTCCGTCCAAGATCGACCAGCTTTATCGTGGCCCCCATCTCCCGACACTCTCGTCCCGAATTGGTCCTTGACGAGAGGTTACCAACATGCTATCCTCACTCGTGTTGTCTCAAATAGTAATTCGAACGCTTGGCACATCCCTCGGTGCCTCTGACGTCCCGCCGCCAAACGCCTTTCCAACCGCAAACCCTGTAGAATCCACACTTCCGAACAATGGTCGCGTAACTCGTTTAGAATCCGCAGATCCAAAAACACTAGCCTTAAAGCCCTTTAGAATCCGCACTTACAAAAAAGGGTGGGGGGAGGGTTCAAACTGTTAACTAGAATTGCGTCGCTTGCCCAACCCAGCCAGGCTCTGGTTCCCAGAATGGGAATGCTCCGGTGGCTTTACGCATGATCGACAGCCGCCATACCTCGGCCGGGTGCGCACCCTTCTGTGACGCGACTTACTGCGTTATTCTTCCGGGTGGTTATTTTGTGATAGGCTCTTCGCCACTCACCGACGGAAATCGCTCTTCGAGCGACCAAAAGAATGATCGCCAGGTCAATTCTGGGAGGGTTCGCGGATGAACGCGACTTCCATCAGAAAGTTCCTCTCCGCAGTGCAATTTGGACCATTCTCTTTTGCAGCATCACGTAGTGATAGCAGTAAGTCCTTTCAACAATGGCCGAATATTCATAGGAGGCAGTCATGGCAACGACAAGAGTCGCAGTAACACCAATGAAGGCGGCGCAGATTCCTAAGCCGGGAGCCGATTTCCAGATCGTCGACCGTGAGATTCCTCAGCCGGGTGCAGGACAGGTGCGTATCAAGGTGCAGGCCTGTGGTGTCTGTCACAGTGACCTGTTCACCAAGGAGGGTGCGTGGCCGGGCATCGAATACCCTCGCGTGCCGGGACACGAAGTCGCGGGCATTGTCGATGAAGTGGGCGCCGGTGTGTCCGAGTGGAAGCAGGGACAGCGCGTTGGCGTTGGCTGGCACGGAGGCCACGACGGCACGTGTCTCCGGTGCCGGCGCGGAGATTTTGGCAATTGCCAGAATCTGAAAGTTGCGGGCATCAGCTATGACGGCGGATACCAGCAATACATGGTGGCTCCCGCGGAGGCGTTGGCGGCGATACCGGCAAGTCTAAGTGACGTCGAAGCAGCACCGCTGTTGTGCGCCGGAATCACTACTTACAATGCGCTGCGGCACAGCGGTGCGCTCCCTGGCGACCTGGTTGCGGTACTGGGCATCGGCGGTCTGGGTCACTTGGGAATTCAATTCGCGAACAAGTTTGGTTATAAGGTCGCGGCGATCGGGCACGGGACGGAAAGCGAGGCGCTCGCGAAGAAACTCGGAGCGAGCGTGTACATCGATAACAAAGCGACGAACGCGGCGGAAGCATTGCAAAAATTGGGCGGCGCGCAGGTGATTCTAGCGACAGCGCCAAGCTCTAAATCGATGTCCGAGGTGATTGACGGTCTCGGGCCGACTGGCAAGCTCATGGTCGTGGGTGCGGAAATGGAGCCCATCGAGGTCACACCGGTACAGCTGATCAATGGAAGCCGAGGTATCCAAGGCTGGGCCTCGGGAACACCAGCGGACGCCGAGGACACACTGAACTTCGCCGAACTAACCGGCGTGCGTCCGATGATTGAGACCTATCCGCTCGAAAAAGCGGCCGAGGCCTACGCGCGAATGTTGAGCGGCCACGCCCAGTTCCGCGTCGTTCTCACGATGTGAAGTTGGCTAACGGCGCCATCCGCTCAAGGGCTTCCGAGGCCGCTATGAAACGTGGCACGCCGGAGGGACCACGATCGCTTACTTGCGCTTGTGATTGAGCGTGGCTAGGGAGCGGCGGGCGTCTTCGATGGCTCGGTGCTCAGGGCTGCCGTACTCGATGCAACTGCGGAGGCGTTCTTCGATGGCTTGTAGGGCGGCTTTGACGCGAGAGGGGATCAGGGTCAGGTCCATCTCCAGGACTGCGGAGTCGTAGGGCGTTTGCCACCGGTAAACCGTTGGGCTCGTCATTAGACCTGCTTTCGTTAGGTTGTGCGATTTCGCTTCCAAGAGGGAGTCTTCACTCTACGCTGTTGCTGACGAAAGAGATACAGGTCATTTACGGCGAACTTCAGTGCGCAGGACCCCATGGCTTGAGCTAGCCACAGCGGGTCCGAACGTTAAGCGACGTCGTTACGTTAAAGGGCGAAAGCATTTTTGCTTGACGCAGTTGGCAAGGAGGGCTAGGCTCGCGGCAATTTCGTCGAGGCCCTCATGCGTTGTTTCAACCGGGCCAGGAAACAGGTCAAAACACGGATCACGCGTTGTCGAGCTACGCGTTGCGGCGAAGCTTGTTCGCGGCTGCGCGTTTCGCGATTGCGGCTGGTGTTGGGGATCGCTTGCATGGTGGCGTGGGCCGAAGCTGCGCGGGCGCAGGATAGCGGAAGCAAGGAGACGGAGTTTTTCGGGAACGGCGCGGAAATCGTGGTGACAGTACATGATGGATCGGGAGAGCCGATCTCCGCGCCCACGATGGTGCGGCTCATTCGCGACGGGACCATTTCCAGCGGGCAGGGAGCGACGTCGCAGGGGCGGATGAGCTTCATCGTGACGAGCCTGGGCGAGTTCACCGTGGTGGTGGAGGCGGCGGGATATCCGCGCACGGAGAAGGAGGTGTCGGTGCGGGCGGCGGTGAGAACGCCGGTGGACATTTATCTGCGCCGGGCGCCGGGTAGTGAAAATATTGTCGGAGCGCCTGGGAAGTTGCTACTGGCGCCCAAGGCCAAGGAAGCGTTCGACCGGGGACTGCGGGCGCTCGGTGCTGATCAATTGGGGAACGCACAGAAATTTGTGAGCGAAGCAGCACGACTGGCGCCGGGGCACCCGGATGTCTTGTACGCGCAGGGCGTTTTGTATTTGAAGCAGCAGGATTTTGCGCAAGCACAGAGCGCTTTGGAGAAAGCGACGCAGATCGATCCGAATCATGCGCGGGCGTTCGCGGCGTTGGGGATGGCGCTCTGGGATGAGCGGAAGTATGAAGCGGCGATTGGACCGCTGGAAAAGTCGGTGCGGCTCGATGCGGGCGGCGTTGGGTTCGAGGCATATTGGGCGCTGGCGAAGGCGTATTACCAGAGCGGGCGGTATGAAGAGGCATTGAAGAGTGCGCAGATGGCGCTGGTGGAGTCGAAGGGGAAAGCGCCGGAGATTGCGTTACTTGTGGCGCAGGCTTTAACAGCGGTGGGGCGGTATGAGGATGCGGCCAAAACTTTGCGCGAGTTCTTGCGCGAGCATGGGGACCGGCCTGAGGCGGGGAAGGCGCGACGGTGGTTGGAGGGATTACGGAGTAGCGCGAAGATATCGCCATAGTGCGCGCGGAGGGTGAACGTGATGATGGCGAAGGCGGCGTGGGAGACGGAGCACGCGGTGGAGATAGATGCAAGCCCTGAGTTCGCGTGGAGATATTGGACCGATGTCGGGAATTGGGATGATCCGCCGGCAAGATTCGAGTTTGATGGACCGTTTGCGCCAGGAGCCCGCGGATTGACGCGGCTGCCCGGTCAGGAGCCGATCCAGTGGATCATTCGAGAGGTGACGCCGGGCAAGGCGGCAACCATCGAAATACCGGTAGATGGAGCCGCGGTGGCGTTTGAATGGCAATTCGCGGGGCTGGCAGACGGGCGAACGCTACTTACGCAACGCATGGTATTGCGCGGCGAGAAAGCGGCTGCGTATCTCGAACACGCGAAGATTTTCGCGGCGAACATGCCGGGTGGGATGAAGAAGATGGCCGCGGCGATTGCGAGCGCGGTGGGGAAGCAGGTCGGCGGGAAGGCGTAGGGTCGTTAGGCTGCGGAGGAAGCGGCTCATTTAAAAAAGAGAAGGCGAGGCTTGTTGATCCTTCGTGATGGCTGCTCGTGCCGAAGAATATGATTAGCGCCATTCCCGATTAATCGCGACGCGGCTCACGGGACACAGGCAAGAGTGCCTGTGCTACCCGGAGATTATTCGGTGTGGGTCAGGTCGTGGATCTGGGATTCGAGAGCTTGGTTGTATTGGCGTTCGATTTGGAGTTCGGTTTGGAGTTTCTTTACGAGGAGTTCCAGGCGCGCTACTTCGGCTCGGAGTTTTTGGGCGTCGTTACTGGGTATGGAGCGCGGTTGGGGCTGCACGGGTGGTTGCGCGGACTGGATGCCGGCTGGTGGTTGCATGGGATTCGCGGACTGGCCGGGCTGAAGCCCGGCGCCTACATTGGGATGGAAGGCTTCGGCCAGGGCGCGGGGCCAGGCGGATTCTGGGACGCGCTGCTCGGAGGCGCTTGGTTGCGGCGCGGTTTGCGTCGGTGCTTGTGGCGGCGGTGGTGGGGCTGGCGCGAATAGGCTGCTTAGTGAGTTTGCGGAGCTGGGGGAGCTCGGGGAACTCGGGATGCCGGGAACGCTTGGCAATGCCGGACGGTCCGTGGCCGACGGCGGTTGGTTTGCTGGCTTGGGATTGAGCAGGGCCTTTACGCGGCCGATTAGTTCTTGCGGCTGGAATGGTTTGCGGATTAGTTCGTCGGCGCGGACGGATACCGCTTTGTCGGCTACCGTTTTGTTGACCACGCCGGACATCAGGACTACCGGAATGTGGCCGAACTGCGCGTGCTGCTTGATTTGGGTGCAGACGGAGTAGCCGTCCTGGTCGGGCATGATGACGTCGGTGATTACGACGTCAGGCGGATTTTGTGCGAACTGGGCGAGCGCGGAAGCGGCGTCGGCGCAGGCGATGACGTTGAAGCTTTCGCGACGGAAAGCGATCTTGATGACTTCGCGCATGGTGGCGGAGTCGTCGATGAAATAGATGGTGGGGGCGCGTTTCGCCGGGGCGTCGGTGAGTGGTGGAACGGCCATCAATTCGCTCATAGCGCTTCCTTATCGGCCAGGTTTTCTTGCGAAAATTTCTCTTCCATCGAGTCTTGATGCACGACCTTTTCGTGCGCGGATTGTTCGCCTGCAAATCGTTCGTCCGGCGGTTTGTCCTCTGACCGTTGTGGATCCGTTGGGTTGTGGTCCGCCGGGTCTTCGCCCAATAAATCTGCATGTTCCAAATTTGCGTTTGCGAGATTCTCGAGCACTGCGTTTACTTCCGTGGCGTTGTTCGAGCTTTCGTCGTACTCGCGCATGGCGTCGAGCATCAGGTCCGTGGCGGAACGCAGGACGGTGTGCTGCGCCGAAGTGGCACCGTAAACAAACTTGTAAACTCCGGCCCCGCCGTGGATGCAGCTTTTGACGATGTGGATGACGGCCTCGTCACCGAAAAGGTTGCCGCATTCTGCGTGAGTGATGGTGCCGGCGTCGAAAAAGAGCACGGCGTCGGTGGCACCAGCATTGATGTGGAGGGCGCCGGTCTGGTGGGCGTGGCCGAGCATCTGGAGCACGCCGGGGAGATCGTGATGCGTGAGGCTCCCGCTGAGGCTGGTGTCGGCCTGGGCAAGCATTTGCGTGGGCTGAAAGCCTTCGGCTTTGCTGATGATGATGTTGCGAATGTGCGAGGCGATGACCGCGGGTTGGCGCTGGCGGTCGATGTAATCGTCGCAGCCGGCCTGAAAGGCTTCCATGAGGGCGCGCTGGCTGCCGTCACCGAGAGCGATGATGGGGAGCCCGGCGTTCTTGGGATCGGCGTGAATGATCTTGGCGATTTCGAGGGCGCCCATATCGCGCATGTTGGTGGCGCAGACGATGGCGGTGGGCGTGTCGTACTCGAGCGTAGTGAGCGCGAACGCGGGTTGCGTGCTGGAGACGACTTCGAAACCTTCGCGCTTCAGGGCATCGCTGAGGCGCTTGGAGAAATAGACGTTGCTGTCGATCAGAAGGATTTTTGCGACGCGGCCTGGTTCGATCATGAGAGCGCCTCCTGCGTGTGTAGGGCATGGGCGGGCGCGGGGAGGATCGCGGGGCTCGGGCCGGGAGTTAGGGCGTTGAGATTCAGGACTTCGATGACGTCGCCGTCGTGCGAGAGCCAGCCGGAGACGTGCGGGAGGTCGGCTTCGCTGGCGGGAATCATTTCGGCGAAGATGAGTTCGCAGTCGCCGGTGACCGGGAGGGCGATCCATTCCGTGCTATTGGTGTAGCGGCGCTGGGCGATCAGATAGAAGCGCCGGGTGAGGAGAGTTTTGCCGATCAGCCTGGCGGCTACGTCGCAGACTGGGACGATGCGGCCTCGGCGGAGGATTACGCCTTCGATTTCCTTGGTGTGGTGCGGGAAGCGGAAGATGCGGCTCGGCGCGACGAGCTCGGCGATGTCGCCCGCGGCTACGGCGAAGCGGCGCTCGGCTAGGCGGAGCAGGACGAAGGATTCGGAATCGGTTTGCGGGCTCATTGGGGGAGGCTCGGGGGGTTGGTGGTGTCGGTGGGCGTAAAATCCGCACCCTTAAAACCCAAGGGTGCGGCACCCGCTTCGGAATCGACCGGAGCGTCTGAGGTTGCTTCCAGAGGTGCGGGTTCGCTTGGGAAGGTGGTGGTGAATGTTGACTCTAAACCCCCACCCTCAAAAACCGAGGGTGGGCCACCCGCGGAGTCGGACGCCGCGGAGTCGGGCGGCGCAGAGTCGGGCGGCGCAGAGTCGGACGCCTTCGGCTGAAGGCTCGAGTCCAGAAGGAATAATTCATCGGGCGTTAGGAAGCCTTCGGGCTTGACGACGGGGACTACCGTTTGGTCAATGGCTGTGACGCCGCGATACCAGTCGCGCTCCTCATTGCAGAATGCCTGCGGGAGGGCTTGTAGGCGCGTCATGGTGGTCATTTTCTCGATGCCGTCAACTAACAGCGCCGTGCGCGTGCGGCGCAGGACGAACACTAGCGCGGGGGCGAAGGCTGGCAATCCGAAATGCATGGCGCCGTTTACGACATAGAACGAATGTTCGCCGCGCTGGACGATGTGACGGACCTTGCGGAGGCCGGCTTGCGCGATTTCTCGTGCGGCACCGGCAAGGGTGTCGACGCTGCGGACTTCTTTAACCGAGGCGGACGAAACCGCAAACAGCTGGCCACTCACGCGGAACAGAATGATCTGCTCGGTGCGGACAGGCTGCGATTTTGTGGGCGAGGGGAGGCGCATTACTTCACTCCCACGGGCGTGTTTTTGCAGATTCCGATGACACGCTTTTCGATGGCAGCGTAGATGTCGTCGATGCCGAGAACTTGCTCAACGTTGGCGGCTTTGATGGCTTCGGCGGGCATGCCAAAGATCACCGAGGTGGCTTCGTCCTGGGCGATAACCAGGCCGCCGGCCCTCCGGATAGCTTTCGCGCCTGCTGCGCCGTCGTTGCCCATTCCTGTTAGCACTACGCCGATGGTCATGGCGCCTGCGTACGAGGCGGCGGTTTCCATGGTGACATCGATATTGGGGAGATAGCCGTTGATGCGGCCGGAGGTGCTGTCGAGCTGGATGCGGCCCGTGGGAACGATACGCAAGTGTTGCGCGCCGGGGCAGATGTACAGCGTGCCGGGTTGAACCGGCTCGTTGGGCTCGGCTTCCTTCACGCGGATGCTGGTGAACTCGGCGAGTTGCGCCGCGTATTGTGTGGTGAAGGTCGCGGGCATGTGCTGCACGAGGAAAACGGCAGCAGGGAAATCGCGCGTGAAACCGGGGGCGAGACGCATGACCGTTGCGGGGCCGCCGGTGGAAGCGCCGAGCACGACGATCGGAAAGCGCTGGTCGAGCGGCGCGGTTAGTTGTGGGCGCGGAGCAACGCGCGGTGCGGAACTTGCCGGGCTGTTGCCGACGGCTTGCAGCGTGGATGCGAGGCGCGATGCGGTGCGGACCACGCGGACTTTTGCGGACATGCGAACTTTGCGAAGGAGATCATCCTTCACACTTTGCATGTCGAGGTCGATGCCGCTGGACGGCTTGGCGACGAATTCTATGGCGCCCAGCTCCAGGGCTTTGAGGGTGCTGGCAGCGCCTTCGCGCGATTCCGAGCTGACGATGACGATGGGGCGCGGGTTGGTGGTCATGATTTGCGCCGTGGCTTGCAGGCCATCGACGTGAGGCATGTTGATGTCCATGGTGATGACATCGGGCTTAAGGGATTCGGCGAGGGTGACCGCTTCACGGCCGTCCTTTGCCTGGCCAATAACTTGGAACTGATCGTCGGAATTCAAAATGGTTTCGAGGACCTTGCGCATGAAGGCCGAGTCGTCAACGATGAGGACGCGAAACTTTTTGTTGGGAGTAGTCGCCATCGTTTGTTGCTACGCGACCGGTATAGCCTGGCGCGTTGCCTCCGTTCCAATCAGTTGTTCGACCGCGGCGATGAGTTGATCTTCCTGCACTGGTTTGGTGAGGAATGCGGTGGCGCCTTCCTTGATGGCGCGATCGCGATGCTTGGCGCCGGCACGAGAAGTTACGACCATTACCGGGATACGGCGCGTTGTCGGGCTCTGGCGCAGTTGGACCATCAACTCATAGCCGGTCATGCGCGGCATTTCGAGGTCGGTAATGACGAGGTGGCAGCCGTGCTGGGTGACCAGTTCGGCGGCTTCGAGGCCGTCTGCGGCGAGCTTTACGCGATAGCCGTTCTTTTCGAGCATGCGTCCGACGAATTTGCGAACGCTGATGGAGTCGTCGGCGACGACGATGACGCGCTCATGCTGAACGCGGTCGATGGCGTCGGTCGGGATAGTGCCGCGCGCGACGGCTTCAGATCCTGGGGCGAAGACGCGGGCGGCGCTGGCGCTGGCTTGCAGGGTGCGACGCTCGTTTGGCTCTGTCGCGACCATGCGATTTAGATCGATGAGCAAGATTAGGCTGCCATCCGGAGCGATGGTTGTGCCGGGGAAGAGTTTTACGCGGCGGAGGTACTCGCCGAGATTCTTGATTACGATTTCGTCTTTACCGAGGACTTCTTCGACGACGAGGCCGATCTGTCGGTTGCCGGTATTGGCTACAACCATACGGAAATAGCCGTTGATGGGTTCGAGCGGCGGCAAGCCGAGATAGCTGTCCAGGCGAATGACTTCGGTCACGACATCGCGAACTTTGGTGAGAAGTTTGCCGCCTACGTCTTCGATTTCGTCGGCACGGATGCGGCGGATTTCTTCCACGACGGCGAGAGGGAGAGCGAAGCTGACGCCGCCGCAGCGGACGAAGAGTGCGGGCGAAATGATGAGAGTCAGGGGGACCTTGAGAGTGAATTTTGTGCCCCGGCCGCGGGTGCTCTCGATTTCGACATCACCGTTGAGAGCGCTCAGATTGGCGCGGACGACATCGAGGCCAACGCCGCGGCCGGCGAGTTCGGTTTTTGCCGGAGCGGTGGAGAAGCCGGGATGGAAGAGCATTTCGCGCAGGTCGCGCTCGGTGAGGCGGTCGGCGGTTTCGCTGGAGACGAGAGCGCGTTCGACGGCGCTTTGCTTGACGCGGTCATAGTCGATGCCACCGCCGTCGTCCTCGACTTCGATGTAAATGTGATTGCCGCGGTGATAGGCGCGCAGGGAAACTTTACCGGCTTCGGGCTTGCCCGCGGAGAGGCGTGCGTCGGAGCGCTCGATGCCGTGGGCGACAGAGTTTCGGACGAGGTGCACCAGGGGATCGGAAATTTGCTGGATGATGTTGTTGTCGAGCTCGGTTTCGTTGCCGACGAAGTCGAGTTCGACCAGCTTGCCGGCAGATTGCGCGGCGTCGCGAACGGCGCGGGACAACCGGGAATAGAGGGTGCCGATGGGCACCATGCGCGCGGCGGTGAACTCGTCCTGCAGGTGGTGCGCGAGCTTTGTGAATTCGTCGATGTCGCCTTCGACGCGGCCGATGTAGCCTTCGAGCTGGGTCAGAACTTCGTTGACGTCGGCGGAAATTTCGGCCATGGAGCGGGAGAGGATGTTGAAATCGTCGTAGCGGTCCATCTCGAGCTCACTGAAGTCGTCAAAAAAGCCATCGCCTGCGGCGGCGCTGGTCAGGCGCTTGGGAGTTGTGGCCGCGTTCCAGGATGCGGTGGTGCGGGACGAACTGATGCGGTTGAACTCGTACTTTTCCTGGAATTCGTTGACTTTGCCTTGCAGGCGTTCCTTGGAAAAGCTGAGCGTGTCTACGAGCTTTTCGAGTTCGGAGACGCGGCCGACCATGCGGGTGCGGTTGATGACGAGTTCGCCGACGGTGTTCATCATGCGGTCGAGGCGTTCGAGCGCGATACGGACCGATTTGGCGGAGGAGGCTTGGCCGGCTGGAGGTTTTCCAGCTTTACGTGCTTGCGCTGGAGCGGCAATTTCTTGCGGGCGGTCGTTTTCCGCTTCGCTATTGGATGGGGCTTCGGTGAGGGTTTCTTCGGCATCGAGGGGTGCGAATTCGGCGATGCGGTTGAGCAGGGAATCGACGACTGCGCGCATTTCGGATTCGTCGGCCCACTGGCGATGCAGGGTCTTCTTCAGAACGTCGACGGATTCGAGGCAGATGTCGACGACCGCAGGTGACGGTTCGATTTCGCCGTCGCGTAGACCGCCGATTAAATCTTCGACGCGGTGGGCGATAGCGCCGAGACGCTTTAGGCCGACTTGCGCGGCGGAGCCCTTTACGGTGTGGATGGCGCGAAAGAGGCGATTGATTTCTTCGGGATTGTTGTTGCCTTCGAGCGAGATGAGGCAATCGCTGACGACTTGTAGGTGCTCTTCGGCTTCGGGCTGGAAGAATTCCAGGATTTCGGGGCCTACTTCGTCGTCTACGGGCAAAGCGTCGAAATAGGAGCCGGTGAGAGCGGCTTGCGGCAGTTCGTCGAACGACGGAGGAGCCGAGGGGCGCGATTCGAACATGAGCGGAACGGGTTCGACCGGGAAGGCGAAGCGGTAGCGCTCTTTGAAGGCGGCGATGTCTTCGATGTTTTCCTGGCCGGTGTCACTGATTTCGAGGAGATCGGTTTCGAGTAGGGAAATGCCATCGGACAGAAATTCCGTGAGCGGGCCGTGGAGATCTTCGCCGAGCGTGGCGTTGAGCGAGTATTGGAAAACGTGCGCGAGTTTTCCGGCGATTTCGGAAAAGCGCGGGAAGCCATAGCTGGCTGAGGTGCCGCTTAGGGTGTGGGCGGCGATATAGAGGCGCTCGAGATCTTCGCGGCGCGGCTCAATTTCCTGGAGCACGCTGACGTATTCGCGCAGGTACTGGAGGTGCTCGGAGGCCTCCTGGAGGAATAGCTCGACGGCTTCGCGGTCTGACATGCTCACGAGGCCCCTCCTTCCAGGACGAGCTCGGTCTTCTGGAGTTCCTCGGCCGTGGGTTTGCGGTAGAGAATGCAATCGTTCAGGACGATGGCTTGAAATTTCACGGGCATTTTGGAGATGGATTCGGAATGTCCGAGGAAGAGGTATCCGCCGGGTTCGAGGCTGTCGTAGAAACGCTGGACGAGGGTGCGGCGGCGCTCTTCGGTGAAGTAGATCATCACGTTCATGCAAAAAATCAGGTCCATGCGGCCGACGTAGACGGCCGAGGCGAGATTCATTTGGGCGAAGGTGACCATTTTCTGGAGCCGGGACTTGACCTGATAGCCGTCTTTCACCGGCATAAAATGGGCCGCCCGCTGTTTTTCGCTAACGCTGGCGACGCTGCGGCCCTTGTAGATGCCGCGTTCCGCTTGCTTCAGGGCGTTGCGGCTGACGTCGGTGGCGAGGATTTCCAGCTTCCACGAGTCGGAAAAAGAGAGCGCGTCGGCGATGGTGATGGCGATCGAATAGGGCTCTTCTCCGGTGGAACAGCCTGCGCTCCAGACGCGCAAGGTGCGCGGATTCTTCCAGAATTTTTTCACGTGCAACTCGGGCAGGAGGCGCTTTTCGAAGGCCTCGTATACGCCTGGGTACCGGAAGAACGATGTTTCCTGGGTCAGCAAGCTTTCGAGCAGGGATTCGTACTCGACATTTGTTTTGCGAATCGCTCGGAGCAGATCGGTGCCGCCCGCGAGGCTTTTCGCGATGATGTGCTCGCGGACGCGCGTGGAGAAAAAGCGCTCGCGCGACTCGTCGAAGCAGATACCTGTACGTTCTTCGATCAACATGCGGATCTCGCTCAACTCGTGTTCACTCAAACGGACCGCAGGTCCCTGGCGTTCGTTCATCGTGGTCACGTTTCGGCTCCGGATCGTTCTTTCTGTGCGACCGCTCACTGGTCAGCTTTAAGTACAACCGCCAACGGTTGACTTAAGCGCAACCGGCAAGCGGTTGACGTCGGAGCTGGGAATCGATGCCCAATCGTTGCCTATCGCGCCGCGCCAGCCGGAACGGGCCGCTCGGATTCTTCGTGCATGGCGCCTTGCTTTGCCGCGCGGAACTGCGCCAAGGCTTCGTTGAGCTGGTCTGAAAGTTTCACGAGCTGGCTGACGGTGGCGACGGTGCCACGGGTGCCTTGCGAGGTCTGGCGCGTGATGCTGGAGATGATCTGCATCGCGTGGGCGACGCCTTCCGTGCCGCGTACCTGCTGCTTCGAGGCCAGCGAGATTTCCTGGACGAGCTCGGCGGACTGGCGGACGACGCTGGAAATGGCGTCGAGAGCGCGGCCTGCTTGATCGGCCAGCGTTGCGCCGCCTTCCACTTCCTTGGTGCCTTCTTCCATGACCACGACGGCTTCATTCGTCTCGGCTTGAATGGCTTTGATGAGGGCTGCGATGTCTTTCGTGGCGCTGCGGCTGTGCTCGGCCAGCTTCCGGACTTCGTCGGCTACGACTGCGAAACCGCGGCCTGCTTCTCCGGCGCGGGCTGCTTCGATGGCGGCGTTCAACGCGAGGAGGTTGGTCTGCTCGGTGATGTCGTTGATGACGTTGATGATTTCGGAGATTTCCAGAGAGCGATCGCCGAGGGACTTGATTTTCTTGGCGGTGGCTTGCACGGAGGCGCGGATGCGCTGCATGCCTTCGAGGGTGTCGCGAACGGCGCGGTTGCCCTGTTCGGCGGCGTCGAGGGCGCGGCGCGCGGCTTCGGCGCTGGCTTCGGCGTTGTTGGAAACCTGCTTCATGGAAACGGTGAGTTCTTCGACGGCGCTGGAGGTGTTGGTGATTTCCTGATCCTGCTGGGTTGCACCGGCCTGCATTTCATCGGCGGCGACGAGGATGTTGTTGGAGCAGGCGGTGACTTCCATGGCGGCCTTGCGAACGCGCTCGAGAACCTTGGTGAAGTTGTCGAGCATGTAGTTGATGGAATCGGCGACGTTACCGAGGGCGTCGTTGGTGACTTTGCCGCGGAGCGACAAATCGCCTCGAGCGACCTGGTTGATGACGGTCAAGAGCTCGGTGATGCTGCGCTGGAGGTTGTCGTTGGCTTCCTGGTTGCTGTTGGCTTTCGAAACCTTGGTGACGGCGCGATTAAGGTTTTCGGCGATGTAGCCCAGTTCATCGTGCGAGTGAACCTCTGCACGGGCGCGGACGTCGCCTGCGGCAAAGCGCTCGGAGAAATCCGCGAGTTGCTTGACCGGGGTCAAGAGAGCGCTGCCCAGGCGCCAGGCAAGGAGCAACGCCATGCCAACGGCGAGCGCCAGTGCGATGAGCGCGGAGCCGCTCGATCCGGCTGGGAGTGCGCCGAAGTCAAAGAGGGATGCGCCGCCCGACTGCCGGCCGGCACTGTAGCCAAAGCCGAGCACGGCGAACAGCACGGCGGCGTTTGCCAGAACTAGCGTCCAGATTGTGGAACTGAGTCGCGATTTCATGCCTTCCTCCAAAGCTTTTCTACGGAGCGCTCCGGGTTCACCGGTAGTGCCGCCGCAAATCTCAAATGCTGGGTCCTGGGTAAACCTCGAGCAATTTCCTTAAATCGATCAACAGCGCCAGGCGATCTTCGTGGCGCAACATGCCGACGCAGTGCGGGACATTTTCAGGTGCTTGCTCCAGGAGATCGTCGGTAGTTACGGAATAGGTGCCGATGACTTCGTCGGCGGCGATGCCTACACGGAGGTCATCATGTCCTGCTTCGCCGTGAAGCGACGCAACCACGACGTGCTTCGGCAGCAGGCCGGGGCGGCGGCCCTCCGTCAAGGCGATATCGATCAGCGGAACGATTACTCCGCGCAAGTTGAAGATGCCGAGGAGATATGGCGGAGCGAGCGGCACTCTGGTCAGCAGAGGCCAATCCAAAACCTCTTCGACGTCCAGCACGGGAAGACAAAATCGTTCGCGGCCGCTGCGGAAGACGCAAAACTGCGATTCGGCGGGGCTGTCGTCGAGCGGACCGAGGGCTTCCAGCAGATCGTCAGAATCGGTGTTGGCGGCCAACGGCGTCAGATGAAAATCGTCGAACATACTTATGTTGTCCTCATGCGAAACGCCGGACTGCGCGGAGTAACTCTTCGCGCGTAAAAGGTTTGGTTACGTATCCATCGGCGCCTTGCTGCTCGCCCCAGTAGCGGTCGCTCGGAGTGTCTTTGGAGGTGACGAGGATTACCGGGATAGCGTTGAACTTAGTGTTGCTCTTGAGCTCGCGGCAAACCTGAAAGCCGTTGCGCTCGGGCATAACAACGTCGAGCAGGATGACGCTGGGTCCTTCAGCGGTGATGATTTCCTCGATGCGCTTCGGATCGTTCAAACCGACAGGGTTATAGCCTTCGGTTTCAAGGAGGCCTTGCATCAGCCGCACTTGCGACGGGGAATCGTCGACGATCAGGATTTTCTTCTGGAGCACAGAGTTCTCCGAACAGTTCTCCGCTGCGTAAGGGTGCACGTCAGCGGCCAGCTTGGGGCTAGTATGGCAACGCATGTCGCGTTGGTATAAGGGCCTCAAACTTAGGCACTTACGGGAGGACCGGGAGAGCTTAGCGGCGGCGAGAGCGCGAGGTTAGGTCGTCGGGCGTCTCAGCTTGAGATGCATTCTCAGCGTCGCGCATCTCGGAGGCGAGGGATGAGAATCGCTGCATGATTTCGTTGATGCGCAAGGCCATGCTGTGAATGGTTTTGATTTGCGCGAGGGACTGCTGCGAAAGCTGGCCGGGCTCGAGCAGCAAGAGTTCGGCGTTGCCGAGCATGGAGGTGAGCGCATTGTTGACGCTGTGCTTCATGTCGATCATGTAGCGGCCGAGGGTGGCGTGGTGTTCGTTGCGCGCAGCTTTGTTCTCGGCTTGGCGAGCGGCGCGTAGGGCTTCGGTGCGGCGCAGGGATTCGCCGGCGACCAGCAGCAGGGTTTGCGTCCAGTCTTCGCGGAGGGGGATATAGACGAGGCGCGGATATCGGGAGCGTAGTTGAGAGAATTCGCGCGAGTCAGCTGGGGCGCAGAGGATCACGGCGGTGGCTGGCGCCAGCGACTTCAGGACTTCCGGGAGCTTGCCGTCGCGCAGGGGTCCGACAACGACGAGTTCGTGGTCGATTTCTTCGTGTTCGCTCCACAAATCGCTGCCGAGTACGGTGATTGCAGGAGCTTGGCGTTCGGCTTGCCAGCAGGCCGTCAATAGGCGCGCGAATTCGGTTTCATCCGTGACGATCAGTGCGTTGGAGTTTGGCAAAAGGGACCGGCTCCCAATCCTGGTCTTACGCCACCGTTCGGTGCAATTTCTTGACCACGTCTCGTCTATACGAGGAATCGCGGATTGCTAGAGCTTCTCAGCCTCGTCCAGCGCGGAAAGCAGGCGCTTTGTGCTGATGCCGAGATTCACCGCGGCTTCGGTATCTTTCGCTTGCTTGGCGACGTCCACGCGTTCCTGCAAGCGAGAGACTTCGATGCGCGCGATGGAGAGAGCGCGGTCCAGGCCCGTGGCGTTGCCAGTTTCCTTTGCGGATTCGATCGCGGCGGTAACGAGAGCGCGAGCGACGACGGCGCGACGCAGGTCTTCGGCGGACGGGCTATCCTCGCTCACGAAGGCGGTAACTTCCCAGGACGACATCAGAATGCGAGCCCTGCCGATTTTGACCGTGGTCATGGAGCGGCCACGAGTAGGCGGCACCGCGATGAGTTGCTCCCAGATTTGATCCAGGCAAGATTCGAAATCCAGGGCCGGAGGCGCATCTGATTTCTTCAAGGACTCTTGCGCTGAACGCGCGGGTGGCGCGGCCGGGGCTGCGTCACGTCGCACGGAGTCGGGCGCGGGTGGCGCGACGCTTTCGGTGACTTTTGGCGCAATACGCTCGAGCGCGCGCTCAACTTCGGATCGCAAAGCTAGAAGCTTCTCGAATGCCTCGTTGACGGTTCGTTCCGTGTATTCCTTCTGGAAAGGCTGCTTCCATTGGTCGGCGAGTTGACGGATTTTCGCGAGAGGCTCAGCCGCGGACAGGCCGAAGTTCTGGCAGTCGACGATACGGACGCCCGCAGAGTCAAGCTGACTTAGCCCGGCGCGGATGGCGATCAGGTCAGCGTGCATCAGTTCAATCAGCGTGCGGCGCAGGAGGAAGTTGAAGCGGACGAACGCCAGCAGGGAAGAATTCTCGTAGAACAATTTGCCGGAGGCTTCCTTTACCTTGCGGCCTTGTTCGATGAAGTTGGTTTTCAGCATGTCGCGGAAACTGCGGAAGCCGCGCAGAGCGACGATCATTTTTTCGAGAGGCTCGCACCAGTCCAAGGGCTTGGTGCTGACCTCACCCAGAACGGGTTTCATGACTTGGGCGACGTCCTCGAGTTCGATCTGCTTGTGATAAATCTTTGCGGGAGCGCAGAGCGCGAAATACTGGACTAAGAGGAAGTCCGTTTTGTCGCGGTCCATGTTGGTCTTCGAAGGTTTGCGCAGATGGCGTTGGATGAGGGCTCGAAGTCCAGCTTCGCTGGCATTGAGCGTGGTCATCTGTAGTAAATGGCGAAGCTGGTAGACGAGAACTTGTTGATCCATGACATCGAGCCATGCCTGGATGTTGGAGAAGGTTTCGTGGTCGGGCTTTTCAGGCAAATGGCGTTTGTCTGGCGGAAATGGAATCTCGACGGTGAGTTGCTTGGCGAGCGCTAGATAAATAGGAAAGACCGAGCGAGCTTCGTCCCACTGGTCCTGGCCCAGAGCGACAGCACGCGCAGGCGGAGAGTAGGAGAGATTGAGCGTGGTCATCTTGGTCATGGCTGCGTCACCCAGTCGCAAGGCCCCTGCGTGAATTTAACGGCCACCGCTTTGCGGCCTTCGTGGTACTGCACGGCGATGACGTTGGCCTCGGCCGCGCGTCCTTTTTGATCGCGTTCGAGTCGCACCCGATCGTCGAACTCCAGCGGCAAAGTGGAAAGGAAGATAGCGAAGTCGGGCGCGGCAAATTCAACCGTGGCAGCTTCGCGCAACTTGGTGCGACCGCCGCGAAGTGCGGTCACTTGAACGGGTATACGGACCGGGGCAGCTTGCGGAAAGAACCGCGCCAGTTGTTCCGTGCAGCCCTGTTCTTGATCCGGAAGCGCAACGCCTGCTGAGATTTTCACATCGCCTCTCAAGTTGCCGGCGGGGTGCGATCACTGAGTTGCGCAGACACACACGGCACCGGTAAACACAGAATCCCGGCACAAAGAGATGCACGTCTGACGCCAAAAGCGGAGGTGACGCGGGGATGTGGGGAAGGTACTGAAACGGTGAGGCTTAGATATTCAAGAGGGGCGGACCCCGGCAAGTCGCGTCTCAGGGTGAAACGCAAGCGTCTCAGCCATCCAGCGCGTTATGTCGAGCCCGGAACACATGAGACAGCTCGCAACTAGTGAGATGCGGCGTGCACCTTAGCGTCGTCCGCGGTCTCGGCGGCGTCGGGCTTCATGGGAATATTGTAACGCTTGAGCTTTCGGTACAGGGTAGCGCGGCTGATGCCGAGCATTTTACCCGCGAGGGCCTTGTCGCCATTTGCTTGTTCGAAGACGCGAAGAATGGTCATGCGTTCCATTTCTGCTAACGCTGTTGTGGATAGGGAAGTGTTGTCCTGGAGTGACGTAATCGCCGCGGACGGGGAATCCATGCGGATCGCGGGAGGCAGGTCGCCAACATCGATAAGATGATGGTCGCCGAGGGCGACGGCGCGAGCGACACAATTTTCTAGTTCGCGAATGTTGCCCGGCCAGTCGTATTGGAGAAGGCTCTTCATGGCGGCCGGGGTAACTTGGAGATTTTCGCCGCGGGCGTAACGATCGAGGAAGTGATGGACGAGCATAGGAATATCGGAGCGGCGGTCGCGAAGAGCAGGAAGATGGACGGTCACAACGTTGAGACGGAAATAGAGGTCCTTGCGAAAAGTCCCGCCGCGGTAGGCGGATTCGAGGTCGCGATTGGTGGCGGCGATCACGCGTACATCCACATTCACCTTTTCGTTGCTGCCGACCGGGCGGACTTCCTTTTCCTGTAGCACCCGAAGAA
Source organism: uncultured Acidobacteriota bacterium (assembly GCA_963721915.1). GTDB lineage: Bacteria > Acidobacteriota > Terriglobia > Acidiferrales > UBA7541 > Acidiferrum. Next base: position 59,849 of record CAVRLD010000001.1, read on the forward strand.
GCTTGGCTTGCATTTCCAGAGGGAGCTCGCCAATTTCGTCGAGGAAAATCGTGCCGCCGTTGGCGGCTTGAAAGAGACCGGCTTTGGATTTGGAAGCGCCGGTAAATGCGCCCTTTTCGTAGCCGAATAGCTCACTTTCCATCAGGGTAGGAACCAGGGAACCGCAATCGACGGCGATGAACGGTGTTTGCGCCATGGAGCCCCGGAAGTGAATGGCGCGCGCGGCGAGTTCCTTGCCGGTGCCGCTCTCGCCGGAAATCAGAACGGGAGTGCGCGTGTCTTTCAGGCGCGAAATCATCCGCAGGACGTCCTGTATATTCGCGGAGGTGCCGATGATGCCGTCGAGATTTTCTTCGGTACTTACACGCTCGCGGAGGAACTCATTCTCGGTGACCAGGCGAATTTTCTCGGCCATGCGTTGGAGCAGGAGGCGCATCTTTTCGACGCGGAAGGGCTTTTCGATGTAATCGTAGGCACCGAGCTTCATGGCATCGACCGCGGACTCGATGGAACCATGCCCGGTCATGATGGCTACTTCGGTGCGAGGGATGCGCGCTTTAACCTGCCGCAATAGTTCGACGCCGGACTTGCTGGGAAGCTTCAAGTCCGTCAAGACGAGATCGGGAGATTCGGCATCGAGCCTGGAGACCGCGGACTCGGCGCTTTCGGCCTCGGCACAGACGAATCCGAGAGATGTTCCGATGGTCATGCAGAGGCGGCGGATACTTTGTTCGTCGTCTACCACTAGCAAACGGATTTTGAGATCGGCGTTCATGGTTTCCCGAAGGTTTTCTCCACTACGGTGAGTAATTGTTGAACTCGAAATGGCTTTTCAATACAAGGCGTGCCACTCTGCGCGAGGAAGGCTTGGGTGTCGCTGTTGGCCGTGTCTCCACTAATCAGAATGATGCGGGTGCAGAGTTCCGGACGGTTTTGCTGGATCCAGGCATGCACTTCGGCGCCGTTTACCGAGCCTGGCATGCGGATATCGGAGATCACGCCAAAGTATTCACCGCCGTCAAGTTTTTCGAGCCCTTCGGCCCCGGAAGAGGCGTCGACGACGGCGTAGCCACGCCGCTCCAGTGCTGCTCGCAGGAAAGCGGTGACCGAGGGTTCGTCCTCAATAAGCAAAATGGGTGAATGTGGCCGTAACTCAGATGGCAAGCTCATCGCCCCACTTCCTTCGCTATGGCTGCAGCAGTCGCCGCTTCAGTTGCGATGGGAACTCGTACGATGAAGGTGCTTCCCTGGCCGTCTTCGTTGTTGCGGCAGAGGATTTCTCCCCCATGTGCGCGAACGATGCCATAGCAAATGCTGAGACCCAGGCCCGTGCCTTTCGCGGCTTGTTTTGTGGTGTAGAAGGGATCGAAGATACGCTCGGTGTCCGGCACGCCGGTGCCGTTGTCGGTGATGGCGACTTCGATGTTTTGTTCGTTTCGGGCGGTGTGAATCACAATGCGGCCGCGTTGTCCTGCATCTTGGACGGCGTCATAAGCGTTGTTCAGAATATTCAGGAAGACCTGCTGCAGCTGCTGCGCATCGCCGAGTGCTGGCGCGAGATTTTCGTCGAAGTCTTCGGTGACCTCGACGCCGTGGCTGGCGAAATCGTAGCTGCGAAGCTTGATGGTCTGGCGGAGGACATTGTTGACGTGAACGAGTTCGCGTTGCACGGGGCGCTGGCGGGCGAAGCTGAGCAAGTCCTGGACGATGTCTTTGGTTCGCTGGGTTTCGTGCAGGATGATCTGCAGATCTTCGCGGGCGTTTTCGGGTATCGCAGGATTCTCCAACAGCAGATCGGTGAAACCTAGAATCGCTGCGAGAGGGTTGTTCACTTCGTGAGCGACCCCGGAAACCAAACGTCCGATGGCGGCCATTCTTTCGGAGTGGGACAGCTTGGCCTGGAGCAGCACGGCGTCGGTGATGTCGGTCATTACGACCACGACGCTGTTGACGAGATTATCTTCGTCTCGCATGGGGCTCAAGGAGATAGAGAAATGCCCCATCGAAGAATCACTGCGACGGACGCGGAGTTCCAGGTTGTCGACCTGGTGCCCATGCGCGGTGGTATCGAGGGCTGCATCGAAATCCGGGCGGTGGGATGCTTCGACCCAGTCCACCAAGCGGTGACCGATTAACTCGTCTTCATGGTAGCCGGACTCGAAGCAGCGGCGGTTGGCGTAGCTGATGAGGCCGGCAGTGTCGAGTACCAGGATCATGCTCTGCGTGGTATTGAGGATTTTCTGGTTAAAGTCTCGTTCGCGTTGCAATTGCGACTGGAACATCCGTTGTTCGGTAACGTCCAGCATCAGGCCGCGAATCTGAATGATTTTCCCGTTGGCGTCGCGGACGGCGGTTATGTTCTGAAGCGTGTGGAGGAGAGTGCCGTCTTTGCGACGAAGGGTTTCCTCATAGTTGCGGAGAACGCCGCGCTCGGAGAGGGCCCGTGAGAAGCGTTCTCTGGCCACGGGAACGGGATACAGGTGAGGGCCCACGTCGGCACGCAACAGTTCTTCGCGGGAAGCATAGCCGAGCATACGCACCATCGCATCGTTGACATCGAGAAAGCGTCCATCCGGAGTCGCGAAGAAGAGGCCTTCCTGGATGCTGTCGAAGAGCTCTCGATAGCGGCGCTCTGCTTCTCGCCGATCGGTCATGTCCTTTAGAACGTGGATGGTGCGAGTGTCGTCATCGGAGACGCCTGGAGTTCTGGAGGTGGAAACCAGGAAAATGCGCTCGGGCGACGCTACGACATATTCTTCGCGCGATTGCTGGGTATCGCGGCAGAAGGGGCAGGGCAGTTCGGTGCCGGTCTCGGCAATTTGTCGCAGGCTGCTCATCGCTTCACCGACCAGTGCTACCGGGGGTACTCCGAGATGGGAGGCCAGAGAACGATTGGTGCGTACGATGCGGAATGAGCGGTCATGGACGACGATATAGTCGCTGATGGCGTCGATGTCTTCGACCCACTGACGCTTGGAGCGCTCCAATTGCGAGAATCTTCGGAAGTTCTCAAGTGAGAGAGCAGCGTGGCTGGCAAGTGCCTGAAGGAGATGGCGTTCGTTCTTTTCAAGCGTGCCGCGGTTCCGAAGGAGGCAGAGTGATCCGAGAGCCTCCTCATCACTGGCGGTTATGGGCACGAAGACTACCGCGGCACCGGAATGTTTTGTTAGGCCAGCCAACGCAGAGTCTGTTGAGAGGAGTCGGGCTTCGATTTCGTGGCGATCTTCGCGGGCCAAACGAACGAGGGCGCTGTGATGGGAAGCTTCGAGCGGCTTTTCACCTGAATTGGCTTGGTACAGGTCGGTTTCACGGCCGCGAAAGACCATGACTCCGCCCCACCTGGCGTCGAGCATGCGGGTGGCGCGCGCTGCAAAGCGCTCGAGAAAGCCGGGCAGATGCCGAGAGTGAGCCGCGTCAACGGCCAACTCCATCAATTCATCGGCTTCTGGTTTGCGTGAACGAGCGGGGCCTTTGATGTCGCGGCTGCGGTTTAGGCGGTTCGATGATTTGGGCGTCGCTCTAGGCATGTTTGATCGAGACGCACTGCCGGCGTCTCAATTTGATGACTTCCCACACACAACCACGCTACCTAGCTATCTCAATGTGAGTCAATCTCGGAACTAAGGGTTGTTGCTGAATCGTCTACCCGTGCTTGTTGGAGGGGGCCCAACGTCTCAGCGTGAGACCCGCCGCCGCGAAACACCAGTGTGCTGAGACATTTTCAGAAATGAAGGTCCGCTGCTCCCGGGGTGTTGTTGGCGGCTAACTGCACTGTTGCGTTGGATTTGCAGGCCAATGTCTAACGAAAAATACCGGGCACTCGAACTTGCCAAAGCTGGCCATCGACGTGCCTTCTCTGCCGTGGGCTTTCTCCCATTCACAGGAGGGGTAGTGTCGATGAGATCGAGGTGGGCAAAGATAGTGCTGGCGAGCTTGGGGGCGACGCTGTTGTCGGGGACGTTGGGATTTGCGCAGTCAGCATCGACGGACGAAGGCAAGCGAAAGGTCAAGACAAAGGTTGCACCCTCCTATCCGGAACTCGCCAAGCGTATGAGCGTCACCGGCAAGGTGAAAATCGAAGTAATTATTGCGCCGGATGGACACGTTAAGAGCACGAAAGCAATCGGCGGACATCCGTTGCTGGTTCAGGCTTGCCAGGATGCGGTGAAGGAATGGAAATTCCTGCCCGCTCCGGAAGAGTCCACGCAGATTGTGGAGTTCGAATTTACCGGCGCCAATAACTAGTTAACGGGGAAGAAGGCGGCGTTCCGGCAGAAACACCAAAACCGGAGGCTGCGCTGTTACAGGGGTGGAGGGTTTTCGCAATGACGATCGGCAAGAAATTATATGTGGGCTTCGGATCGATCCTGGTAATTCTGGTCGCGCTATTTATCGTGAACATCGTCGCGGGCCTGAAGGAACAATCGGCGCGGGCGGATGCCTCGAATGCGCTGCAAAGCGTACGCACGATCGAGTCGGTGCGCTACCAGATCATGCTCAATAGAAATAACCTAAACAACTTTCTGCTGAGCGGTGATCCGCGAGACGAAGACAAGGTGAACCACGGGCTGGTCGACATCAACGAGATCGTAAAGCGCGGGGAATCGCAATCAGGCAGCGATGCTCTCCACACGGCGCTGATTCAAGTGGAGAGCACCGAGGCCAGCTGGGGCGATAACTTTGCCAAGCCGTTACTGGCCAAGCGGCACCAGGTTGATTCGGGAGATGCGACGGTCTCGGACTTACAGATTTTCTATCTTCAGAAAGATCCGACATCCTGGTTGACAAAATCGTCGTCGGTTCTGGATCAGACGAACGCTGAAATCACGAAGTCGTTGGACGAAACGACAAAATCGGCGGCGCGCGCGAGCACATTCAGCACCGGTTTGACGACCGGCGGGACGTTGCTTGCCCTGCTGTTGGGTCTTTGCGTGGCTTTCTACACAGCCAAGTCGATTACCGAGCCGTTGACGCACCTCATTACCGTGGCGCGCGAAATCGGCGACTCTGGTGATCTGGATCAGAACATCGACATTCATCGCAACGATGAGATCGGTGCTTTGGCGACCACCTTTAACAATATGGTTGCGTACCTGAAGGAGATGGCTGGGGTTGCGATGGCGGTTGCGGAAGGGGATCTGGCGGTGGAAGTCGTTCCGCGTTCGAAGCGCGACACACTGGGTAATGCTTTCTTGCGGATGTCGCATGGCTTGCAGGAGCTGGTGCGGACGACGCGTGATTCTGCGGGGCAAGTGTCCGCCGGTTCAAACCAGGTGGCCGGGGCCGCCGACGAGTCAGCGAAGGTTAGCGTGCAGGCATCGTCGGCGATTGAAGAAGTGACCAGCACGATGCACGAGATGAGCATCAACGTGCAGAACGTGGTGAAAAACACGCAAGTACAGGCGTCCAGCGTGGCTGAGACGTCGGCTTCGATCGACCAAATGGTGACTTCGATTCAGCGCGTCGCCGACACGGCCAAAGTCCTACTCGACATTGCTAACCGTTCGCGCGAGGAAGTTGTCACTGGAATCGCGACGATGGAGAAGGCTACCGACGGGCTCAATCGGACGAATCACGCGATTCAGAGTTCGGCGGAAATTATCAATGTGCTCGGTCATCGCGCCGACGATATCGGCAAGATTATCGAAGTGATCGATGATTTGGCGGAGCAGACGAATTTGCTGGCGCTGAACGCGGCCATCGAAGCGGCTCGCGCCGGCGAACACGGTCTCGGATTTGCTGTTGTCGCCGACGAAGTTCGCAAGCTCGCGGAAAAGTCCACACAATCGACGAAGGAAATCGCCGACCTGATCCAGAGTATTCAACGCGAGGCGCGGCAAGCGGTGGAGAACATGGAGCGTAGTACGCGGATCGTGGAAGAGGGCTTGAGCCTTGGAAACGACTTGGGCTCCGCACTGCACAAGATTTCCAACGTAGTCACCGAAGTCTACAAATTTTCCCAGGAAATCGGGGCGGCGACGGCCGAGCAATCGGTGGGCTCTTCGCAAATCGCCAAAGCCACGGGCCGCCTGACGGAAATCACGCAAGAAATCAACTCCGCGGTCGAAGAACAAGCTTCCGGCGCGCAGGCGGTGGTTCGCGCGATGGACAAGATGCGCGAACTCGTGCAGCAGTCAGCTTCCAGTTCCACGGAACTGTCTGCGGCGGCTGAGCAGATGTTGAAGCTCTCGCGAAATCTTTTGGACAGCATGGATCGATTTGTCCTCGATACGTCGGTACAGGGGCGCGTACGTCGCGAGCAGCCGCAAGCAAACCCGCGCCGCCGGGGAGATAAGCATCGCGAACAAGATTCGGAGTATGCCGAAGTCGCTCGTTCCTAGGGCGGCGGTACTCATCGATGGAAAAAGACCTCCAGGTGGTTGGATTTCGGATCGGCAACGAGACGTTTGGCGTGCGGATCGCTTCCGTCCGCGAGATCGTGCGCGTGCCGGAAATCACCGCGGTACCCAGCGCGCCGGAAACCGTAGAGGGCGTGATCAACTTGCGCGGAAAAATCATTCCGGTGATGGACTTGCGCAAGCGTTTCGGCCATTTCGATGTGCAGCCTGACAAGAAAAACCGGATTTTGGTTGTGGAGCTGGACCACAAACTGGTCGGGCTAATCGTCAATGCAGCGTCGGAAGTCCTGAAAATTCCGCCGTCGGATATTGAAGCGCCCAGTTCGGTGTTTGCCGAAGGTGAGTCGAACTATGTCACCGGTGTCGGAAAGCTTAAAGGCCGATTGATCATTTTGCTGGACGTTTCAAAGTTGTTGCAGCACCAGGAAGTTAAAAGACTTGAGGAGGCCGCGGAAACTGTTGCTAACGCGAAGTAGCGACTGGCCTGGCTCTGCCAGCCTCGTCGCATTACTCGCGGATGGCTACACGCGTCCATCATGGGAACGATAACCGCCCAAATTCAGCTCACGGAAGCGGAACTTAAGCTTCTGCAGACGCTCGTCTATCAAGAATGCGGAATGTTTTTCGACGAGCGGCGCTCGCATTTTTTGAAGGACCGGCTCCAGCGCAGGCTCAAAGTCTGCCAGATGGATTCGTTCTACAGCTATTACCGCTTGTTGACCAGCCGCGAAGGGAAAAACGAGCTTGGGGTCTTGCTGGAAAATCTCACTGTCAACGAGACGAGTTTCTTTCGCAATCGCCCACAGCTCGATCTATTGCAAAAGGGCGTGCTGGAAGAACTGCTCCGCAAGAAGCAGGAGCGCCGTGATTGGACCTTGCGCGTCTGGAGCGCGGGTTGTTCCTCGGGCCAGGAAGCGTATTCCGTCGCGATTCTGATCTGCGACGCTCTTGCTTACTATTATCTTCGCAATCCTCTTCCGTTCGATGTGCCGTCGCCAAAGCCATTGATCCCGCCACCCTGGAAACTGGAAATCGTCGCTTCCGACATCAGTTATGCGAGCCTGCGCACGGGGCAGGAAGCGGTCTACACCGAGCAACAGATGGAGCCTGTGGACTACACCTGCCGGCTACGCTATTTCGAAAGAGTCGGTGATAAATATGCGATCAAGAAACAATTGAAAGACCTCGTTCAATTCGACTTCCACAACCTGAAAACCGAATTCCTGCCACGCCGCAACGACATCATTTTGTGCCGCAACGTGATGATTTATTTCGACGAGGCGGAGCAAAAGAGGTTGATCGAAAAGTTCTGGCATTGCTTGAATCCGGGTGGATACCTCTTTGTTGGTCACGCGGAGAGTTTGTTTGGCCTGACGCAAAAGTTCCGCATGGTCCATGAAAATAATGGCACCGCATACCAGCGACTCGAGGCCGCGCCGTGAGCCGTCCCCCCGAAGAACGTAGCGGCGAGCTTCGAGCGCTCTTTTTCGAGAGCGCCAGCGAGCTATTGCAGTCGCTGAATGAAGCGGGTCTCGAACTCGAAGCCCGTCCGGCCGATGAAGAAGTGATCCGGCGAGTGCGTCGCGCCGTACACACGCTTAAGGGAGACTCAGCAGCCTGCGGATACTACGAGCTGAGCGAACTTGCACACGAGCTTGAAGATGTGCTGTCGCCGCAAGTCGGGCAGGCCGGCGGGGCGAAGCTTGCCGAAGTGGTGCTCGAGGCGGCGGATTGCTTCTCGGCGATGCTTGCCGCGTATCAGCGGAACATTGATCCCCCGCCCGCCGACGCGCTGCGAATCTTGATTCGCACTCTTCTTGCCGCGCCCGTAGCCGTTCCCGACGGCACCGCTCCACAGAAAAAGAAGGTGACGGCACAATTTGCGTGGACCGAGTACGAACAGCTCATGATTTCGGAAGCGATCCATCGTGGAGAAGTGGTCTATAACCTCGCTTTGCGCATCGATCCGAATAGCCTGATGCATGCCGCGGCCTTCCAACTGATTCGAAATGTCCTGCACGGATGCGGTACGGTGATCGCCCTGCGCCCGGAAGATAACTCTGGCGCCGCCACGGTTGAAATCGTGGAAGCTGCTCTGGCCAGCCTGCAACCCGAGGAACGCATCGCGCAGCGCTGCCGTATACCCGCCATCGTGTCGGAGTTGCGCATCGAGCGAGCGGAAAGCCTGGAGACTGCTGAACACGAACTGCTGGGCGACATCCTGGAGGCGCAAGCTGCCGGGGTTGCGGCTAAGGCGGCTGAAAAAGGCGGGAATGCGGACGTACCAAAGACACCCGGAGGGGTGTCGGCCGCGGCGGCCGTCGCTGAGGGCACCCTTCGTGTTGATGCCGCGCGCATCGATGCGGTGATGAATCTGGTCGGCGAATTGATCATCGGTAAGTCTATGCTGAACCGCACGCTGACGGAATTGGACCAGCGGCACTCGCGCGATCCTGTGCGCGCAAAGCTCTCCGACGCTCTGGCTTTTCAATCTCGCGTCCTCGAAGAACTTCACAAGTGCGTACTGAAGATTCGCATGGTGCCTGTCGAGCAGCTGTTTCGCCGATTTCCCCGGCTTGTCCGCGACGTTGCCAAACAGTGTGGCAAAGACGTGGCGCTTGAAGTCTCCGGGCAGAACACGGACTTGGACAAAGGCATTCTTGACGCGCTTGCGGAACCCCTCATGCACCTGGTTCGGAATGCCGTCGATCACGGTGTGGAGGATGCCGAGGAACGCATCGCTGCCGGCAAGCCAGCACGTGGAACGATCTACTTGAACGCCTACCACCAGGGTACGCAGGTAGTCATCGAGGTACGCGACGACGGTCGTGGCATCGACCTCGCGCACATCCGCACGCTGGCCGTGGAAAAAGGAGTTTTGAAGGCGGACGAGGTCCAACGTCTTTCCGACTCCGAAGCCCTCAACCTGATTTTCGAGCCGGGATTCAGCACGGCCGCCGCGGTAACCGAGGTGTCGGGTCGCGGCGTCGGGATGGATGTGGTCCGGACGGTGTTAGACCGCCTGAAGGGCACAGTGCACATTTCTTCGAACAAAGGACGCGGAACAACGATTCAACTCCGCGCGCCGCTGACACTTGCAAGCATCCAGACTCTGCTTTTTCGCGTTGGTGGCCGCCTGTTTGCGGTGCCTCTGTCTTCCGTGTTGGAGATCACGCGGATCAACGACAACGATATTCACCGTATCGATCGACGCGAAGTTCTGCGCTTGCGTGAGCAAGTGCTGACGCTTGTGCGTCTCAACAGCATAAGTCGCATTCACGCGGTAGAGGGACAGCCTGAAGCAAAGAAGAAAAGGAGCTTTGTCATCGTCATTGGCGCTGCGGAGAAGCGCTTCGGCTTGCTGGTCGACAGCCTGGTTGGTGAAGAGGAATTGGTTGTCAAAGCGCTGCCGTCGGACATCATCGCCAGTGACCTGGTCAGTGGAGCTTCGATTCTGGGTGACGGTACGGTTGTCCTGATTTTGAACGTGCCTGCTGTTCTGGCTCGGCTTTCGCGCGCCACTCCATTGGGGGCCATCGCATGAGCGACACCGTCCGCGTTCTGGTGGTCGACGACTCCGCTTTGATGCGAAAACTGATCCCGGCGATCCTTGCCCGGGATCCTTCGATCGAAGTGGTCGGCACGGCGATGGATGGCGCTTTCGCTTTGAAGAAAATCGAGGAACTCCGGCCCGATGTGGTTACGCTGGACCTGGAAATGCCCCGCATGGATGGCATGGAGACTTTGCGCCTGATCATGCGGCGCGCACCTTTGCCGGTAATTCTCTTTAGCACTCATTCGAAGGAAGGCGCATATTCCACCCTCAAGGCCTTGGCCTTGGGCGCAGTGGATTTCATTGCGAAACCTACAGATGCCGCCGCCGGGCACCTGGAGACAATTGCGGACCTGCTCATCGAAAAGATCAAGGTCGCCAAGCGTGCGGCCGGCCGGAAGCTTCCGCCCGCCATGGTTGCGATCGATCCGCCCAGGCTAAAGAAGGGTACGCGATCCGCGCTGCCGCCTAGTCGCATCATCGCCATTGGTATCTCGACTGGTGGTCCGAACGCTTTGCAATACGTGCTCTCGCAGATTCCAGCGGAGTTCCCCTGCAGCATTCTGGTCGTGCAGCATATGCCTGAAGGCTTTACCGAAATGTTCGCGCGGCGACTGGATGAATGCTGCGCGCTGGACGTTAGTGAGGCGAAATCAGGCGACTTGCTGTTCTCCGGGCGCGTGCTGATTTGCCCAGGAAATCGCCACATGATGGTGCGTCGCATGCCGCGTGGTGATATGGCTGTGCTGTCGGATGGATCCCCCGTGAATGGGCATCGGCCCTCGGTCGACGTGTTGTTTCATTCGGTCGCTCAAGAATTCGCTCTCTCCGCGGTAGGCGTGATTATGACCGGCATGGGAGAAGACGGCGCGGAGGGTTTGGGCGCAATCAAGGCGGCTGGCGGATTGACCATCGCACAGAGTGAAGACACGTGCGTGGTCGGCGGCATGCCGCGCGCGGCGATTCAAAAAGGTCACGTAAACAAGATTATCCCGCTGGAAAGTATCGGTGCGTTCCTCGTGAATCAATATGGCGGCGGGGAGCGCATGTCTTCAGAAAAGCTTGAGAAGACTGACCGGCAGGAAAAAGTTGAAAAGAACGATAGGAACGAAAGGACACCCGTTTCTTCCCAACGCAGCTAACAGTGCAATGGGATGAAGGAGAAGGTCATGCAACAATTCGCGCCTCTGCATCGCAAAGACAATCAGTCGGTCCGCTACCTCGTGGTGGACGACTCCGTATTCGCCCGCAAGAATCTCATCAAGATGATTGAGATGTTCGGCGGGGAAGTGGCGGGTGAAGCCGGCGACGGCCTGACCGCCATCGCGGAGTTCAACCGCACCAAGCCGGACATCGTGCTCATGGATATCACCATGCCGCAGATGGAAGGCATCGAGGCCGTCGAGCGTATTGTTCGGCAGCACGCGGATGCGCGCATCGTCATGGTCAGCTCCGTTGGCTACCAGGAGAATATTCTGGCAGCGCTGCAAAAGGGCGCGAAGCATTTCGTCCAAAAACCCGTGAAGGCGGAAGTGCTGTATGAGATTTTGCGTTACGTGCTGAGTGACGATCCCAACGCCTCAAGCGCGCCGGTCGCGTTGGCTGGAGAGCGACGCGCATGAGAATGGAACTCATTCAACCGTTTATCAGCGCCGCGGATGCCGTGTTCGCCGAGTCGCTACAGGCTCCCACGAAAATCGTTGATCTCACGATGGACGAAGAGACCTACCGCCGCAAAGGCGTGGCGGCGCTCATTCTCATCAAGGGTGATATCGAAGGGCGAGTCATTCTCGACTTGGCGCCCGAGGTCGCGCTCAAGATCGCAGCTCGCCTCGCGGGTGGCGCGGTCGAAGGAAGTGAACAGCTCGCGCGCGAAACCGTTTGCGAACTGGCGAACATGGTCATCGGAAACTCCGTGACCTTGCTCAACGATCAGGGCTTCCGATTCAAAGTGTTCCCGCCGGAAATTCATGTGAACGAACAAGGCCTGGCCGGCGGGACCGACACTGAAGCGATGGTGATTTGCATCGAAACGCCCTGCGGCGAGGTCTATCTCAACATTGCCATGCAATACCTGCATCGGCGTCGTAAAGAACGGGACGCTGCCGCGGTCCTCGATTAACAGTCAGCCGCATCAGCGTCTGCTTGCATACTTCCGCGAATTTGTGTTGCGGGTCAGGCGCCTGAATCTACGGGCGGCCGGATGTATGCAGCCCCATGGCGGTAGAGTCCCGCCGCGGGAATCGCCTGCGAAAACACGATGCGGATGGGGACAAAGATAGCCGCGCTGCCGGGCGTAAACGGCACCGCAACCTCGATGCGTGTGCCCTCGGGATACTGATTCCTGCTCCGAAAACTGATCCCGCCTTTGGACAGGTCCTCGCAGACGGCCACTTCTTCTTGAAATCCACGGCGGCGAATGCACGCCAACACGCGCGCTTTCACCCGCGTCCGATTTCGCCTTGGACTCACGCGATCGTCCACGAGGTCCTGGACCCGTGGCGCCACGGAAGTCACCTCCGGCAGAGCTTCGATCCAGATCGATGGAGAATCGCAGTGCGGGCATACGCGCGCCACGCATTTCCGAATTTCAAATGATTTCAGCTCCGGTTCATTGAGGTATACAACTTCGCGTCGCTGACAAAAGCTACATTCCATCAGGAGTCTGGCAAGCGACTCTTGACCTTTGTGGGGAGCCGGGAAGTCAATATCCCAGAAGTCGGCTCGTGGATCCACAATCGCGATGGCGTAGAGAAACCCTTCCGGCTCCTGGTCGATTTCAGCGACGATCCGTACCCGCGCAATCTTCCAATTGTCGCCCTCTCTCTGCCGGCGCAGGGTGATCTCTTGACCGGCAAAAAGCTTCTCTGCCAGCCGCACGACAGCGCCATTGCGACTTACCAAGATCGTTTCCGCGGCTTGCTTGACCTCGAGCCCGCTGCTGCCGACCCATGATGCTTCCACGGGCATACGAAAGCTCACACGGTCGCTTTGCCGAAGTCCTTCCGGGCGCATAGTCTCGTTTCGCTGGAGGAGTAGCTACAATTGCAGGGTAGCACGGGGTATATCCGGCACGGGCGCGCGCTGCCGCTTGCTTTGTCGTTCCCACTAATAACGCGATGTCTGCGCGTCCCTGTGTCCCTAGGGCTGTTAATCTTTTCGCCCTGCCAGAGCAGAGAAACCCTTTGTTTCAATGGGTTTTCGGGCAAACTAAAGACTCGGGGATGGTATTCCCGAACCATCTGTCCCTCTCGTTCCGGACTGTGAAGACTTTGAGCAACGTGATTTCTATGGACGACCGCACGATCAAGGGCCAGTCACTCAAGGCTGGAGTCCGAGACCGCCGCTATGCCATTCGCTTCCCGTTTGCAGCCGACGTCGACATCATCGACATGGAGTCAGGCGCGCGCACCAGTGGCGTCACTTCCGATCTCTCCCTGGGAGGTTGCTTCGTTTGCACCAGCAAGCCACTTCCGATAGGCACGCGTTTGCGAATTACTCTTGCTCGGAAGAGTCAAACCGTTGAAGCGCTTGCCATCGTCCGAATTCTCAAGCCTCGCATCGGTATGGGCGTCGAGTTCATCGACATGGAACGCCCTTACGGTGAGGTTCTTTCCCGGTGGATCGAACAAGTGCGCCAAAGCCGCTGAAGGCTATCTGCCTTCGCGTCTCGACCGTCCCTTGCCAGCAACCTGCGATAAGATCGTCGGATGCCGACGGACTTTCGCTCTTCGGAATTCGATGAGGCCCTCCTGTCCGTTTGGCGCCAAGCCTTGGTCGATTCAGCCAAGACGGTCAGGCTAGGCGACGAAAGTTATCCTGTCCGCCGGACTGCAAAACACAAGCTTGGACAAGTTGATTTCGAGTTTAGAGGCACGCCAGTACGCGGGTTGGAGCAAAATCCCCAGACGAAGTCCCGATGGGCCCAACTGGCGCGCAAGGGATCCAAAGTAATGCAGTTCCTTTCTGCAGGCCACTACGTCGCGGTCGTTTACGACGGTAAAATCACTCACTACGGCGACAAGAAAAGCTAGCGCTCGAATGCTCTTTAGCTTCCCAGCACCTGATCCAACAACTGATTGACGGCACGCTGCGCCTCGAGGATCGAGTAACGATGGTCCATCGCACCCGCGAGATCGGTATTCGCGAACGCGATACGCCCAAACGGCACGCCGCGCAGGGTTTCTCGCGGAGCAGGTTGGCCATCCTTCCCAAAGAAAAATCCCGGCTGCGGACTCAAGTACGCGTGACCCCAGCGGTTGAGCACAATCCCCGCGATATCGCGTTTCGCGTCGAACCCCGCGGCCCCGAACATGGCCGTGAACTGCTCGCGTATTCGCCGTTCGTAATCGCGGAAGGAAGTAGACAGCATCTCTCCGCGTCCGCGATGCCCCTGATCTTCGGTGGACATCCCCGGATACGAGTACAAGACCTTCACGGCGAGCACGATGGGCGAGTCCGGACTGATCCCCCCATCATTGATTCCCACGACCGCCTGGCGGCAAACATCCATGTAGTTTCCAACGCCTTCGAACCAGCGGCAGCCGCTGATTCCCATCTTATGGAGGAAGCGCCAATTCCTTACCGCGACGTTCGCCATCATGCACGGCGAGCGATAAAACTGCGCGTACGCCTTGCGCTGTTCTTCCGGCAAGTCCTTCACAATATGCTTTGTCGTCCAACTTCCGCCGGCCATAACCGCTGACCGTGCCTTCACGCGAAAAACCTTCCCATCACGAATGTAAGCAAGCGACAAGGATTCAGCCTTTGCCGCATCGCCGTCGTGCCGCACGGAAACAGTCGTGGACGACAGGCGAACCCTTGCGGCGGCTCCCGGCGAATCGAGGGCATCGAATTTCACCGTGCCGCGGCTTACTGCCTCGACGCTTACGGCGCCGTCGATCGACTGCGGGATCAATGTCTTCAACATAAGCCGGGCAATCGTCGTGTTTCCCCCGGGAAACATCTGCACCGCTTCGCCTGAACCGTCCTCAAACGGGTGTAACAAGTCCGCCGCGTAGTCGCAATACGCCGAAAGTGCATCTGGCCCTAGGCCCGATCCTCCGCCCTCCACCGGTGACAAGAAGGTGCGAATCGTCTCCTGAGTCACACCGAAATGCTCGATGTAATGTTGCTCCAGGGACATCGAGTCCAATCGCCGGGAAGCGGCATCGCCTTCATATTTCGGGAGATCAAATTTCGCCTCTTCCGCAGCCTTGCCTGAAAACCACCGCTGCAGTTCCTTGCGAGTGGTTTCCGCCACCGGTGCACCCTGCATCTGCTTGCCGACAGGATCAATTAGCCACAATCCATTCGCGCGGCCGAACCTCGCGCCGAACCAAAATCCATATTGCCCTCGGGTCAAGCCCGCTGAATCGTAAGGCGTTCGCCCGAGCGCCATTGCAGGCTCCGCTCCCGCCCACTTCTGGTATTGCAGCCTCGGGGTATGCAGGCCGATCGAATTGTAAAACCGGGCGATGAAACTATGTGGATACGGGACCAGGTAGATCGCCGAACCCTGGTGCGCGATCAACCGCTTCCCATCCACCTGGAATTCATTTTGCTTGGCTTCGCCTCCGAAGATAGGGTGGTTCTCGAGGATAAGGACCGACTTGCCCTGGTCCGCGTGGCGCAGAAAAAACAAGGCTGCGGCAATCCCGCTGATACCTCCGCCGACAATTACGCAATCGTAGGTCTCTCCGGTATCGACTGTGTCTGCGGGGAGAGGATCGTATGCGCCGTCGCGTATCTTGTGCCCGGCGAGCAACACCTCCAGGGTATTGCCGTTCGAACGGCTATACTCGCCCACGCCGCCGTAGCCGCTAAATTCGCCTCTGCCAGCCAGAAGTTCGTCTGGTGCGATTCCTTCCAGAAGCAACGCGCTCGAGGCCAGCAGCGTCGAGCCGAGAAAATCCCGGCGCGTGATCCCAGCATTCATCCCAAGAGCGTCCTCGTCTGGTCGTAATCCCTTCGATTTAGGCATTGTGGATTGTGAGTTTGGCGTCTCACGCGATTTCAAGGTCTCGTGTCGAGCGGGTGTTTGCTCTTCTCGTAGAATTCATTTTGCAATTTCAAGCTCACATCATCCGCCTTCACGGAGCGAATCGATTCCACAATCACCCCGATCCAATTCTTCATGTTCCATTCGCCGAGTTCCTTCGTGGCCACCGATCCATCACCCGAATAGTGATTCGGGAATCGCGCGTACCACCAAATACCTGTGTACAACCCCTCGGGGAGTTTTTGCCTCTTCTCGTCTGCGCCAGACTCGCTGCCAGCTCGATCGATATGCGCCAGGTCCGGATGCGAATAGAGGAAGTTGGAGCTTTCGTTCTCACCCGCGTGATAATCAACGCCCGTCGACTTCTTCGCCGGTCCGCCTGTCTTGCTTCGCGCGCTGTCCAGAACGTAGACGACATAATCGTGCGGTTTATCCAGTTGTGCCTGGCCGAAGTAAGGCAGCAAGTTTCCGTTGCCGCCGTGCCCGTTCACGATAATCACTTTCTTGCAGCCATTCCGAGCCATCTCGTCCGTTGTTTCCTGCAGCAGGCGCAGTTGCAGTTCCATGCTGTAAGCCACAGTGCCTGGTTCGTGCTTCGCCTCAAAAATCTGGCCGAAATAATATTCGGGGAACACGATCGCGTATTCTTGATCCACCGCGTGCAGCGACGCATAGCGCACATTCAACAAGTCCGTTCCGAGCGGGAGGTGCGGCCCGTGCTTCTCCAGAATGCCGAAAGGCAGCAGACAAACGCCCTTCGACTGCTGAATTCCTTGCCGAAAATCCGCGGCGGTGAGTTCCTCCCATTTTGGGGATAATTTCGATTGCCCATTCGCGTGTGAAGCTGCCAGAGATACCAATGCGATCGCCAAAATTGCCCGATGAAACATTTTGTAAGCCTCCGAGAAACGAGCGCATTCTAACGCTACCCGGCAGACTTGGTCATTTCAAATCGATTTAATACAGGGGACCGCTAATTTTTGAGGTAGACGGGTCTGCCGCGACGTTCAAGCGCCGTTCGCTACAGCATTCCATGTAAGCTGCTACACTATTTTGTGCACCCACTCCACTGCTCCTGTATCCCAAACTAGCCAGTTTGCATCAGATCCAGTTTGCATCATGATGATACAAATCTGCCCACGAAATGGGTGACGGACCGATGGCGACGGCTGCGATAAAGACGGAAATGATCAAAGACCGACGTAGTGTCGAGATTCAAGAAGGACAGCCATTCCCGCGCGGTGCCATGTGGGATGGAAAGGGCGTCAATTTCGCCTTGTTTTCCGCAAACGCCACAAGGGTCGAGCTATGCTTGTTCGACGAGGAAGGCACGGAAGAGCGTCAACGCATCGATCTGCCAGAATTTACCGACGAAATATGGCACGGATATGTACCGAAACTCGAGCCCGGTACGGTATACGGCTATCGGGTCTACGGACCTTACGAACCAGAAAAAGGGCACCGGTTCAATCACAATAAACTATTGCTTGATCCCTACGCCCGCGCACACATCGGGTTTTTGACCTGGGATGATGCCTGCTTCGGCTACACCATCGGTGCGGAAAATGCCGACCTCTCCTTTGACGAGCGCGACTCCGCCCCGTTCGTGCCCAAATGCGTGGTTGTTGACCCGACGTTCGAGTGGCGGCAGGAGTCGCGCCGCCACCAGGTTCCCTGGGATCGCACGATCATCTATGAACTGCACGTTCGGGGGTACACCAAGCTTCATCCGAAGGTCCCGAAAAAACAGCGCGGCACGTTCGCGGGTCTGTCGAATCCGGAGGTAATCGCCCACATCCGGTCGCTGGGCGTCACCAGTGTCGAGCTACTCCCGGTATTCACTTTCGTAAACGATCGCCACCTGTTGGACAAGGGCCTTACCGACTACTGGGGCTACAACACCATCGGCTTCTTTGCCCCAGATCCTCGCTACGCGGCCCAACAGCGTACCGCGCTCCAGGAATTCAAGGAAATGATCGCCCGCTTCCACGATGCGGGTCTCGAAGTCATCCTCGATGTCGTTTACAACCACACCTCCGAAGGCAACGAGATGGGGCCCACGCTCTCTTTCAAGGGCATCGACAATGCCAGCTACTACCGCCTGATGCCGGACAAACCTCGCTACTACATAAATGACACCGGCACCGGCAATACCGTGAACCTCTCTCAACCTCGCGTCATGCAGATGGTCACCGACAGCCTGCGCTACTGGGTCCAGGAAACCGAAGTGGACGGCTTCCGTTTCGATCTCGGAACCATTCTTGCCCGCGAGCCTAATGGCTTCGACAATAAAAGCGGTTTCTTGAAAGCGTGCAGCCAGGATCCCGTGCTCGGCACCGTCAAGCTAATCGCCGAACCCTGGGACCTAGGACCGGGCGGCTATCAGGTCGGGGAGTTCCCGCCGGGTTGGGCCGAATGGAACGATAAGTTCCGCGACACCACGCGTGGATTCTGGAAAGGCGATGACACTGCTGGTACTTTGGCACCGCGGCTATGCGCTTCCGGCGATGTGTTCGACCGCCGTGGCCGTAAACCCTGGTCGAGCGTTAATTTTGTGACGGTGCACGACGGCTTTACGCTGAACGACCTGGTCACCTACAACGACAAACACAACGAAGCAAACGGCGAAGACAACAAAGACGGCAGTTCCAACAATCGCTCCTGGAATTGCGGTGTCGAAGGTCCCACGCGAGATGCGCAGATATGCAAGCTGCGCGAACGCCAGATGCGCAACATGCTCGCCACGCTTTTGCTTTCTCAAGGGACGCCAATGTTGCTCGCCGGCGACGAATTCGGGCGCACCCAGCAAGGCAACAACAATGCCTACTGCCAGGACAATGAAATCAGTTGGGTTAACTGGAAGACCGCGACCAAGGGGCGCTCGCTGATCGATTTTGTTCAGCAGTTGACCGACATTCGCCATCGGTACCCGATCCTTCGCCGGAACCGTTTCCTTACGGGAATTTTCAACGAAGAGTTGGGTATCAAGGACGTGACTTGGGTTCATCCTTCCGGCGAAGAAATGAAGGAGGAAAGCTGGAAAACCGATCGCTGCTTCGGCATGTTGATCGACGGCCGTGCCCAACCAACTGGCTTGAGGCGGCGGGGCTCCGATGCCACGCTACTCATCGTTTTCAATAGTTATCACGAGCCTGTGCCCTTTGCCATTCCGGCTACTGTCGGCAGTGAGCATTGGTCTCTCCTGCTGGATACTAAAAAGGCTTCGGCAATCCAGGCAAAGTCCTTCAAATCTGGAGACAAGTACGAAGCAGCGAGCCGCTCGCTGCAACTTTTCGTTCTGTCACCCGATCCTCCGTCACCCGATCTTCCGGTCCAAGTGCCGCAGGGTTGACCGCCGCATTTCTAGCCTATGGCGTCACCTACCACGTGTAACTAAGGCTCGCCCCAGGATGCGCTTGCGTGTTTCGGACACGCAGAAGACGACGTATGCGCTGCCGACTGCGAAGGTCGCACACATTAACCATACCAACCCGAATGCTAACCACGTGCTGCCGCGATCGTTGTTTTGAAAAACGCGCATCACCACGGCGGAAAAGCTGGCCACCACCGACGGCGTCCGGAAGGGAACTGCACCGAGGAGCGGCGTCAAGGGCAGTGCTGCCATCACGCCGCGGAAGCGAAACGCCAGAACTTCATTTTTGTCCGACCTAGATTGTAGAGCCATTCTCTAATGATAGGATCTTGGCACGCGATTCTCCACTGGCTCTACTCTCTAGTGCCCTGACGGTCATAGCGTTCACTTATCAAAGTCCCACTTCGGCGAGGCATCTTATTCCGTGGGGGGACCTCGCCGCGACATCGGTCTACCCGGCGACTGACATGATCGTGAACTCTGTAGCCGGGTTTTTCATTGCGGTGACGTAACGGCTGGTCGTTTGATGTAGCGCGAGGCGAACATCAAAAACGTGGGCCAATTTGGCGCGGGAGTATGTCCACCGCTGTGCTGGCGAAATGCGATCTCGCCGTCGATCAGCGGAGTTTCGATTGGCGGGAACTCGGTGGTGCCAAAATCCTTCCAAACCAACAATTTGAATGTTGCCGTCCGGCAGCGTGGCCAACGATACTTAGAATAGCGGCGCCGGAGTAGCATCGGTCACTCAAAAAAATATGAATCGCGATCCTCTTGCTGACCCGGTACGGCACGCGCTGAATAGCGTGCAGGCGCACTTCGCGATTGGCCACGCTCCGGCGAGGCGCTATCCGCCGGAGGTTGCGCCCTTTGCGGTGATCGACGACATGAGCGAGCCGACCCTGACGCGGCTCCAGGAACTGCTGACGCCCGGCGAGCTAGTCTACATTTTCAACGAACCGCCGGCGCAGATGGAGGGGCTCTCAGTTGGACCGCCGCTGCACACGTTCCAGATGTTGGCGCCCGAACCTCCGCCCGCGGTCGAGACCCGCAAAGGGCGAAATTAATCCGATCCTGATGACGTCCGACGATGCCGGTGAGATGTTCGAACTCATCACACTCGCATTCCCAGGGTTCTATCAACCGCGGACGTATGAGATGGGAACGTACTACGGGATCCGCGTGGATGGAAAGCTGGTCGCTATGGCCGGCGAACGGCTGTGCATGGCCGGTTACCGGGAGATCAGTGGGGTTTGCACCCATCCGGGTTATGTAGGCAAGGGCTACGCTAGGACCCTGATGATTCGATTGATGGGGGATCACGCGGCCGCTGGCGTCAAATCCTTCCTGCACGTGGGCAAAGCTAACACTCGAGCCGTAGCTATCTATGAACGAATGGGATTCCAGGTCCTGAGGTCGATCGCCTTGTGGCCCATTTCACGAGGTCAGGTAGCTCCTTCCATGGCGGCCGGCGTTGTACGCTAAAGACTTAACATCGACTTGCAGCTGTTTTGTTAGAATCTCCACTCCGATATTCATACATACAAAGCGCGCTGAGCCTGACCCGCGCTCTTAACAAGGGACAATGGAATTTAGAATTCCAAGATCGGCAAACCGCAAGATCCGTGTCGTTCGACACTGGCGAACCCGTCTGTTCACCATCGCAGGATCGGTGGGCATTTTATCGCTTGCTTTGTCGCTGGAGGCTTGTCGTCCGTCACCTCACCAACCTGTTACGGTTTCGGTTCTAGATCCGGAGTGGTCGCAACCCGATGAACTACCTGGGGCGGAGCAGGCGTCGCAGGAGTTCACGCGAGAAACAGGGATTCTGGTTAAGCACCTCCCGGTCCCCGAAACCTCTCTCAGTCAACTCGGCCTCTGGCGAAAGCTACTCCGGGAAGGGGGAGGCACCCCTGATGTCCTGGGGATTGATGTGGTCTGGCCCGGAATTCTGGACGAGTATCTGATTGATTTGAAGCCATATGCAGCCGCTGAGCTCTCTTCGGAGGATCCAGAATTGGTCGCCAGTTACACGGTTGCCGGCAAGGTGGTGGCCTTGCCGTATCACGCTCAGATCGGTGTTCTTTCCTATCGCATCGATCTTCTGCGAGAGTATGGTTACCAGCGACCGCCCAAGACGTGGGACGAGCTCGAGAAGATGGCCGCCCGGATTCAAGCTGGCGAGCGGGCTAAAGGCAAAAAGGACTTTTGGGGCTACGTCTGGCAAGGAGCAGCTGGGGAAGGCTTGACGTGTAACGCCTTGGAATGGCAGGTAGCGGAAGGGGGCGGGCGAGTCATCGAGAATGACAAGACTATCAGCGTGAATAATGCGGGCGCGATCCGGGCTTGGCAACGCGCTGCGCACTGGATAGGTTGGATCTCACCGCCTGGCGTTGTTGCGTACCAGGAATTGGACTCGATGAACATGTGGAACTCCGGACAAGTAGCGTTTAGGCGCAGTTGGCAATCGGAGTTTCGTCTGAGCCACTGGGTAAAGCCTTCGATTGGAGACGTGGTTGGTTATACGGGTGTGCCGGGTGGGCCCGGAGGAAGGGCGGCCATCTTGGGAGGCACCGGTCTGGCGGTCTCGCGGTCTTCCGCTCATCCACTTGAGGCGATCACCTTCATCCGCTCTCTGGTTCAGAAGGACCAACAGTCGAGGCAAGTGCGTGCTCGTTCCGAATTACCAGCACAACCTGAGCTTTACGATCTGCCTCTGGAACTGCAGTCACACGCGCGTCCCGCTGAAGTGGGTCAACAAAGGAGCGGTTTGGTTGCTCGCCCTTCGATTGTCTCCGGCAATGCCTATGAGAAAGTCACAAAAGCATACATGCTGGCAGTGCATTCGGTGTTGAGCCGCGAAAAGAGTGCGCGGGATGCTGCCGCAGCCCTGGAGAAACAGCTTGTTGAAATTACCGGATTCAAGACGGGTCCACCCGCAACAGGAAGATTGATCGGGCATTAAGAGCTTTGAGCGATTCACTGTGACGCCCATTGGACTTGAGTCGCACGGCGGGCGGTCGGCGGCCTGGCGTAGTTTGAGACAACCACGGGACGCGCACAATCGAAGTCAAGGCTGTTCCCGGCAAAAAGTGGCTAATGAAAATTCCAAACCTCGATCGGCTCAACATCGGTCCCCGCTTGACGCTGTGCTTTGTCGTTATCATTCTGCTGATGTTAGCGGGAAATGCCTTCCTGCTTTGGCAATTTCATTCAGTCCGAGTCCAACAGGGGCAGCTCACCGGGGTGGATCAGGAGTTGATTGCAGTTTTACGCTTCCAGTCGGATCTCTTGTCGTTTCACGGCAAGCTGGATGAACTCGCGCAGTCTCAGAAGGTCGACCGCCTGATGAGGGAAGCCGGACCTTTGGCCACCGTTCTACGTGAGGATACCGAGCGCACAAGGAACGTGCTCACGCATCTTCCTGCTGATACGCATCTAGACCCGACACTGTTGCCAACGCTGGAAGCCATTGAGAGCGCGTTGCCGTCTCAACTCGAGGCCATAACGGCCTTGGCCACAACGGGTGACTGGGAGGCAGTGCGCCTTCGACTGGCCAATGAGAAAAAGCCACTGGAAGCCCAGACCTCGGCGCTCGTCAAGAACATCGACCGAGAGGTTAGCGAAGAACAGGCGCAAACATCGGGGAGCATCAAACGCGCCGAACGCCGCATGTTCTTGATTGTATTGACGGCAGGCTCTGTGACTTTCCTGATTGCCGCTGCTCTAGGGTTTTTCATTACCCACAGTATCGCCGGACCGCTGCAGCGCTTGCTGGAAGGATCGCGAGCCTTGGCGCGAGGCGAGTTTCACCACCAAATCCCGGTGGCCGGTGAAGATGAACTCGCACGCTTGGGCAGTGTCTTCAACGAAACCGCCGGAAGGCTGCATGACTTGTATGAAAATTTGCGCGGCCGTGAGGAGAAGCTTCGGGAAAGTGAAAAGGAGTTGCAACAACTGATTGAATTCGTGCCCGCGCACGTGTTCGTTCTCGGGAGGGACGGCGTGGGCATCTACGCTAATCGTGTAATTCTCGATTACTACGGCCTCACACTGGAGGAATGGATGGCCGAGGGAGTTCCAGAGAAGGTGGTCCACCCCGAAGACCTCGAGCGCTATTTGAGCGCGCGCCAAACAGGCCTTTCCGGCTCGACGCCATTTGAAGTGGAAGTGCGAAGAGTGCGAAAGGACGGGCAGTACCGGTGGTTTCTTTGTCGCTTCAACCCCATGCAGGATGAAAAGGGAAATATTCTGCGCTGGTATGTGGCGCAAACTGACGTAGAAGAAGGAAAACAGGCGGCGCAGCGCACGCAGAATGAAAATTTGGCCTTGCGCGAGGAAGTCGTGCGTTCTTCGATGTTCGAGGAGATTGTGGGTTCGTCGGAGAAGTTGGTCAGGGTTTTGTCCGACGTGGCTCGCGTCGCACCATCGGACTCAACGGTTCTCATCCTGGGCGAAACGGGAACGGGCAAGGAGTTAATTGCGCGCGCGGTTCATAAACAGTCGAATCGTGCAGCCCGGGCGTTCATTCGGGTGAATTGCGCCACGATTCCACATTCGCTTATCTCTTCCGAGTTGTTTGGTCATGAAAAAGGAGCGTTCACTGGAGCGTTTCATCGCCGCCTGGGCCGGTTTGAGTCCGCCGACGGTGGAACGATTTTCCTGGATGAGATTGGCGAGCTTCCAGGCGAGACGCAAGTAGCCCTCCTGCGTGTTCTACAAGAGCGGGAATTCGAGCGCCTTGGAAGCAGTCATCCGATCTCTGTCGATGTTCGAATCCTTGCGGCAACCAATCGTGATTTAAAGGCCGCCGTTGCTGCCGGGTCTTTTCGGTCGGACCTGTTCTACCGGCTGAACGTTTTTCCCATTCAGCTCCCTTCGCTGCGGGAGCGTTCGGACGACATTCCGCTGCTGGTGGAGTACCTCATCGAAAGGTACGCGAAGAAAGCGGGAAAGCGGATACGAAACATCCAGAGGAAGACGCTGGAACTCTTCCAGGCCTATGAGTGGCCGGGAAATATTCGCGAATTGCAAAACGTGGTTGAAAGAGCGGTTTTGCTCTCTGATGGCGACATCTTTTCCGTGGATGAGGCATGGTTGAAGCAGGACACCCGTCAAGAGGTTCGATCGGGCGCCGTGCCTGTCCGAGGGCTCGGAAAGTTGGAAGCAGACCAGGAACGTCAGTTGATCGAGGCGGCCTTAGCCGCTAGCTCTGGGCGAATCTCCGGCCCGTCTGGCGCCGCAGCCAAGCTCGGCATTCCCCGACAGACTCTGGAGTCGAAGATTCTTACCTTGGGCATCAACAAAGCTAAATTCCAAACTAGCTAGACACCTCGCCGAGCTCGTACTATTACTACATTCGTCTACCGCAATTCACCACTCAAACTGGTTTCGATTTGTCTTCAGTTTTCTGACGTGCCGACTCCAGCGACGGCGCTCGCGCCATCGGCACGGCGTTAATCCGGCCTCGATTCCAGTCGGTGCCAGTGTTGGTCCAGTGTCCTACATTGCCGGAAATCAGCAATTGCCGAAGTTCGGCGTGAATAACAGCAAACCAAGAGTTCTAGATTCAGCAATTTACGCTTGGCGCAGGAGTTGCACCATCAACCGCATGAGTTACATCGTATGACGCTTCGGATTGAACGGAACACACGAGGCGGATTCACAGTGGTCAAACTGATTGGGCAGATTCGTTCCAGTGACATTGAGGAGCTGACTGCGCAGGTAAGGAGCGGCGACGGGCGGGTAGCTCTCGACTTGGATGAGTTGTCGCTGGTGGACGCGGCGGTGGTGCGCTTCCTAGGCGGTTGCGAGGACACGGGGTTGGAATTGTTGAACTGCCCACCGTACATCCGGGAGTGGATCAAGAGGGAAAAGGATCGGGAATAGATACGAAAATAAAGCAATAAAAAATAACACGTAGAGGACTGGGGGAAACATGGGAACGACGACAACGCAACTATCTTGGGGGCAGAGGTCCCCGGCGAGCCACAAGTATAAAACCCATCGCAGAGCCGTGCGCCGCAGTGCGCGCGTAGTTGCGCCAGGCGACGAAAACGCAAATGCATTCCAGCAACTCTACGAACAAAGTGCTCCTCGCGTTCTAAAAACAGTCTATCGAATCACCAGGAATCGCGAGGATGCGGAAGATGCGCTTCAGGAGGCATTCCTGAATGCATTCCTTCACGCTAAGGATTTTGATGGCAGGTCCAGTTTCTCCACATGGTTCACGCGTATTGCGATCAATTCCGCGTTGATGATTCTGCGTAAGAGACGTACACATCCCGAGTTGTCCATGGATGGTACCGACGCGGACGGAAACGAGAAGCCCTGGGTGGTGCCGGACACCGCCGCCAACCCGGAAAAGCTCTACGCACAGTCCGAGCGAGAAGGAATTCTCAAGGCCGCCGTTGGAGACCTGCGCCCGACGATCCGGAAGGCTGTCGAAGTGGGCCAACTGCAGGAGCGGTCCATGAGTGAGACGGCGGATGTGCTGGGAATATCGGTTGCCGCAGCCAAGGCCCGCCTCTTTCACGCCAGAGCTGCTCTGCGTAAGTCGAGCAAACTTCGAGCGATAAGTAAAGTCTGGTTTCCCGGGCAAAGTTTCCAACTCTCCGGCGCACGTAGTGATACGAGTCAGCGGCACGCTTGATCAGGAATGTTCATCGGGCACGATAGAGCTGCCGTGAGTCAAGTCGGGACAATCGAGGGCATGCAAACGTCAGATTTCACAATTGGAAGGAGAAAATTGCATGGGCACGATAACAACGAAAGACGGCACACAGATTTATTACAAGGATTGGGGCAAAGGGCAGCCGGTAGTTTTCAGCCATGGGTGGCCCCTAAGCGCGGATGCGTGGGAAGACCAGATGCTGTTTCTGGGCGAGCGCGGATTCCGGTGTGTTGCGCATGACCGGCGCGGCCATGGCCGGTCGAGTCAGCCTTGGGATGGCAATGAGATGAACACCTATGCGGACGACCTGGCCGAGCTAGTCGCAGCGCTCGACTTGAAGGACGCGATCCACGTGGGTCATTCGACGGGTGGCGGAGAGGTTGCGCGGTACATCGGACGGCATGGCACGAAGCGCGTTGCGAAGGCCATGCTGATCAGCGCTGTGCCACCGCTCATGCTAAAGACGGCTGCCAATCCCGGCGGCTTGCCGATCGAGGCGTTTGACCAGCTGCGCACCGCGGTCCAGAGCGATCGTGCGCAATTCTTCAAGGATTTAAGCGCGCCGTTTTACGGGGCGAACCGCGCGGGATCCAAAGTGTCGCAAGGATTGCGCGATTCGTTCTGGCTGCAAGGGATGATTGCCGGACACAAAGCGGTGTATGACTGCATCAAGGCATTTTCGGAGACCGACTTCACCGAAGATCTCAAGAAGTTCGATGTGCCAACCCTCGTTCTCCACGGTGATGACGATCAAATCGTACCGATAGGCGCGGCAGGGATGCTCTCTTCGAAAATAATCAAGGGAGCTACACTCAAAGTGTATCCCGGAGCGCCGCACGGCATGTGCTCGACGTTAAAAGATCAAGTCAACGCCGACCTGTTGGGCTTCATTCAGCGCAGCGGTCACGCAGCGGCCTAAGAGCCTGAGTTGCAACAGCGATTGAGGGCGCAGTTCGCAGAAGCTCGATTTGTGGCGGGACAGTCGCTGGAAGGTTTCGACGCTGGTAAAAATCACCGGCTTGTGTAGAGCTGGCCGGTGAAGTTGAAGTTATAAGTTACTGCTGTGGGGTTGAAGTGTTTTCACGAAGGAAGGGGAGTTATGAGCGCATTCACCTTGTTCCATGTTGTGCTGAGTCTAGTTGGAATTGGTTCCGGGTTGGTCGTTGCCTTTGGATTGCTCCTTGGCAAGCGGCCGCCTATTTGGACAGCCACATTTTTATCCACAACCGTCTTGACTAGCGTTACCGGCTTCATGTTTCCGGGCATCACTTCATGCCGTCGCATGGGGTGGGCATCGTGTCGCTAGTCGCTCTCGCGCTCGCAATTTACGCGCTGTATGTAAAGCGGTGGCAGGTGGATGGCGCCGGGTCTATGTGATCGATGCCGTGATTGCTCTATATCTGAATTTCTTCGTCCTGATCGCGCAGCTCTTCCAGAAGGTGCCGGCGCTAAAGGTGCTGGCCCCAACCCAGACCGAAGCGCCGTTTAAGGTTGCCCAGCTCACGGCATTGGTCGCTTTCGCTCTGCTGGCGATTTTTGCGACGCGCAGGTTTCGGAACAATCAGTTACGCACAGCTTAGTACGACACGGTCGCATAGGTGGCAAGGACGTTGTTTCCTTCCGGCCGCAAAAGCGAGTACAGTACGTGATCGTACACCCAGACAGGACGGCGGCGTTTGCTGCACCGTCATCCACCCTCCCCGGCGCAAGAGGAATGTCAATGAAACCAACAGATTTGAATCCGCAGGCAGGCAAAGTGTCTCAGAAATTCTCGGCTCTCTGGGTCCTTTTAGCTCTCAGCCTTTCCATTGCGATCGTGGCTTGTCAGAGCGAGAAGGCGGCTCCGCAGCCCCCCAGTCCGGTGGTGGAAGTCGTTGGCGTCGTGCAACAAGACGTTCCCATATATCAGGAATGGGTGGCCACCCTAGATGGGTATGAGAACGCACAGATCCAACCTCAAGTCACCGGATATCTCATCGCACAAAACTATAAAGAAGGTTCGCCTGTCCGCAAAGGGCAGATCCTCTTCGAGATTGACCCCCGCCCGTTTCAAGCCGTGCTTGACCAGGCCAAAGCACAACTCGCGCAATGGCAAGCTCAACTCGGCAAGACGAAGCTCGACGTCGACCGCGACACCCCGTTGGCGAAAGAGCGCGCAATCGCTCAGAGTCAGCTGGACAACGACATCCAGGCGAAGTTGGCAGCCAACGCTTCGGTCAAGTCCGCGGAGGCCCAAGTCGAACAAGCCGAACTGAACCTTGAGTTCACACACGTTACTTCGCTCTTGGACGGGGTTGCCGGGATCGCGCAAGTCCAGATCGGCAATCTGGTAAGTCCCACGGCAACGCTGACCTCGGTCTCGCGGGTAAATCCCATCAAGGCGTACTTTCCGATCAGCGAGCAGACGTACATGCGTTTCGCGAAAAGAATTAACGCAAGCAGTCAGGCCAACGCTCCATCTGACGCTCCGCCTCTCGAATTGATTCTGGCGGATGGCAGCACCTATGCCGAGAAGGGCAAAATCCTTTACACCGATCGGCAGGTGGACATTACCACCGGGAGTATTCGCATCGTTTCGGCTTTTCCAAATCCCAACAACATTCTCCGTCCGGGCCAGTTCGGGCGCGTGCGCGCTGCAACGGAAACGGTTAATGGTGCGCTGTTGGTTCCGCAAAGAGCGGTCACGGAGCTCCAAGGGACGTACCAGGTTGCGGTCGTAGGCGATGGAAACAAGGTAAGCGTGCGGCCGGTCACTGTCGGCGATCGTGTGGGCACGATGTGGATCATTCAAAGCGGCGTAAAGCCGGGAGAACTGGTCATCGTCGAAGGCCTGCAAAAAGTTAGAGACGGAGCGGTTGTGAAACCCAAACAGAGCAATTCGGTCGCGAAAGGGAACTAACCCATGTCTAAGTTCTTCATCAACCGTCCCATCGTGGCCATGGTGATAGCGATTGTCATGGTGATCATCGGCGCTGTTACCATCACCAGTCTACCGGTCGCCTTGTTTCCCAATATCGTGCCGCCGGAAGTGCAGGTTGTGGCCACCTACGTCGGAGCGGACGCGCAGACGATCGAGCAATCCGTAGCCACTCCGATCGAGCAGCAGATGAGCGGCGTGGATAACATGAATTACATGTATTCGCTGAATTCCACGGCGGACGGGGTGATGCGCCTGATCGTCGACTACGACGTAAAAACCGACCCCAATACCGATCTGATTCTGACGCAGGTGCGCGAAACGCAAGCGCAGTCGCAGCTTCCGGCCGACGTCATCAATTTCGGGATCACCGTGCAGAAAACGGTGACCGCCCCGCTGATGCTGATGACCTTGTATTCGCCCAATGGCACCTACGACGCGCAGTTTCTTTCCAACTACGCCTACATCAATCTCGCGGACCAGCTCACCCGGCTTTACGGCATCGGCAGCGTGCAGATCTTCGGGGCCGGTCAGTACGCGATGCGCCTCTGGGTCCGGCCCGACGTGTTGGCCAAACTTGCCATCACGGTTCCCGAAATCATCACGGCGATTCAGTCGCAGAACACCGTAAATCCTGCGGGCCAAGTGGGCAGTGAGCCTTCCCCCAAGGGGCAGGAGTTCACCTACACGGTGCGTGCACAGGGTCGCCTTACTTCTCCAGAAGAATTCGGCCAAATCGTTGTTCGCGAAAATCCGGGCGGAGCGGTTGTCCGCCTCAAGGATGTTGCTCGCATCGAACTCGGCGCCCAGAACTACAGCGTAGTGGGCCGCCTGAATGGGAAGCCCGGCGCCGTCATTGCGGCGTATCAGCTGCCAGGCTCGAACGCCGTGCAAGCAGCCGCCGGTGTTAAGAAATTGATGGCCGAAGCGAAGACTCGTTTTCCGCACGACATCGATTACGTGGTCTCGCTCGACACCACCAGGGCGGTGACTCAGGGCATGAAGGAGATCGTGATCACGCTGGTGATCGCCATCGTGCTGGTGATCATCGTGGTATACATCTTTTTGCAAGGCTGGCGCGCCACCCTGATTCCACTGCTGGCTGTGCCGGTTTCCCTGGTTGGGACGTTTATATTTTTCCCGGTCTTCGGATTTTCGATTAACACCCTTTCGTTGTTCGGACTCGTACTCGCCATCGGCTTGGTCGTAGACGACGCCATCGTCGTCGTCGAAGCAGTAGAACGTCACATCGAGGACGGGTTGGCTCCGAAGGCCGCGGCGATGAAGGCTATGGAAGAAATTTCCGGCCCGGTCGTGGGTATCGCCCTGGTTCTTTCCGCGGTCTTCGTCCCGACGGCATTCA
The DNA here is from genome assembly GCA_963721915.1 of uncultured Acidobacteriota bacterium. GTDB lineage: Bacteria > Acidobacteriota > Terriglobia > Acidiferrales > UBA7541 > Acidiferrum. Next base: position 90,085 of record CAVRLD010000001.1, read on the forward strand.
TTCCCGGAATTACCGGGCGCCTCTACCAGCAGTTCGCGGTGACCATCGCGATTTCGGTGCTCTTGTCCGCTTTCAACGCGCTGACCCTGAGCCCCGCGCTCTCCGCTCTGTTGCTCAAACCAAAAACGAGCAGCGGAGGACTCCTGAAACGCTTCTTCAATTGGTTCAACCGCACCTTCACGAGCGTCACCAATGCGTATGTACGCCTTTGCGGAATTTTGATTCGCAAAAGCGCGATCGCGCTCATCCTTTTGGTTGGGTTCGGCGCGGCGGCCGGTTTCTTCTCCAGTAAAATCCCATCGAGTTTCTTGCCAGACGAAGACCAGGGCTATCTCTACATCAACCTTCAGCTTCCGAACGCCGCTTCTCTGCAGCGCACCGACGAAGTCGCCAGAAAGATCGAGGCCGTGCTTGCCAAAACTCCGGGGGTTCAATACACGACCAGCGTTATCGGATTCAGCCTGCTGAGTTTCGTTCGAACCAGTTACAACGGGTTCTTTTTCGTGACCCTGAAGCCCTGGGACGATCGCAAATCGCGAGCGGAGCAACTCCAGGAGATTAAGCAGCGGATCAACGGTTCACTTAGCCAGATCCCCGAAGCTATCGCCTTCTCCTTTTCACCGCCCTCGATTCCCGGTGTTGGGACCTCGGGCGGATTCACCTTCGCCCTTGAGGATCGAGCAGGAAACGATGTCCAGTTTCTCGCCGACAATCTGCAGAAGTTCATGGCGGCTGCGAGTAAGCGCCCCGAAATCGCGGGCGTGAGCACGACCTTCCTCCCTAGCGTGCCGCAGCAGTTTGTCCATGTCGACCGCGATAAAGTCTACAAGCAGGGCGTCGCGGTCAACGATGTCTACAGAACGCTGCAGGCGTTCATGGGCGGCCTGTTCATCAACTACTTCAACCGCTTCGGGCGCCAATGGCAGGTTTACATTGAGGCCGAGGGGGATTTCCGCACGCGAGCGGAGAACGTGGGCCAATTCTACGTGCGGAATACCAGTGGCGCGATGGTGCCACTGGCGGCGCTCACGCGATTCGAGCCGCGGCCCGGGCCGGAGTTCACCATGCGTTTCAACGAGTATCGCGCCGCGCAAATCAACGGAGCCTCCGCTCCCGGATATAGCGCCAACCAGGCCATGGCTGCGCTGGAGGAAGTTTTCAAGGAAACGATGCCGGCAGCGATGGGCTACGACTACCTGGGCATGTCCTTCCAGGAGAAGAAAGCGCAGGAAGCTGTACCCGCGTGGGTGGTCTTCGCATTCTCTCTCCTCTTCGTGTTTCTGATTCTGGCGGCTTTATATGAGAGCTGGTCGCTGCCCTTCAGCGTTCTTCTCAGCACGCCGATCGCGGTTTTCGGGGCGTTCGCCATGTTGTGGCTGCGCCGCACCGTTCTCGGTGCTTTTCTGCCGAGCTACATGGTGCAGATCGAAAGCGACGTCTATGCGCAAATTGGGTTGGTGATGCTCATCGGCTTGGCGGCCAAGAACGCGATCTTGATTGTCGAATTCGCAAAGGACCAATACGAGGAAGGGAAGCCTCTAGTGGACGCCGCGCTGGAGGGAGCGCGCTTGCGCTTGCGGCCGATTCTGATGACCTCGTTCGCATTCATTCTGGGCACGGTGCCGCTGTGGACGGCAACGGGCGCCGGTTCGGTTTCGCGCCAAATCATGGGCACGACGGTTATAGGAGGAATGTTAGGAGCGAGCATCATTGGAATCTTCTTCATCCCGGTGGTTTTCTACGTCGTTGAAAAGTGGTCGGGCGCGGGCAAGGAGCGCCAGCGAGGCGCATTGCCGCAGGCAGCCGCTCCCGCCGAGGGCAACTGAGATGAACAAGTCGATCGCGCTCGCGGTCATCGCGGTCCTCAGCTGCGGTTGCACCGTAGGGCCAAATTATAAGAAGCCCGCCGCGAGCGTGCCGGCCACCTACCGGGGATTGGCGCCGGATGCAACCGGGAGCAACGGTTCCGGTGTTTCCCTGGGTGACGAAAAATGGTGGGACGTCTTTCAGGACGAACAGCTGCGCGCGCTGATTCGAACGGCACTACAGCAAAACTACGATGTGCGTATCGCGGGAACGCGCATTCTGGCGGCCCAGGCTCAGCTGGGCATCACTCGCGCCGACCAGTTCCCCAGTGTCGCGGGCGGGGCGAGCCTGGTCGACCAGCGTAGCGCCAAGACTGGCGTGTTCCCGGCTTTCGAATCGGGGGTGGGACAGCTGAATGTATCGGCCGCCTGGGAGCTCGACTTTTGGGGAAAATTTCGCCGCGCCACCGAAGCCGCGCGCGCCAATCTTCTTGCCAGCGAAGCGGCTCGGCAAGAAGTCATTGTGACACTCGTGGCCAACGTTTCCGCAGCGTACTTTCAGCTTCGTGCGCTGGACCTGGAGCTCGAAATCTCGCAGCGCACCCTGGGATCCCGCCGGGAATCACTGCGGCTCACGCAACTTCTGGCGGACGGCGGCTCTACCTCTATGCTCGACGTACGTCAGGCCGAACAGTTGGTGTTCACAGCCGCTGCGGAAATCCCAACGCTTGAGCAGCAAATCGAGCAGCAGGAAAACCTGATCAGCATTCTGCTGGGGAAAAATCCAGACGCTGTCGCAAGGGGCCAGAAGCTGACGGAACAGCCCCGTCCCCCGGATGTGCCACCCGGTCTTACGTCTTCCCTGCTGGAGCGTCGCCCGGATATCCGTGAGGCGGAACAGCAATTGATCGCAGCGAATGCCGAAATCGGGGCTGCGCGGGCGGCCTATTTTCCGCAAATCTCATTGAGCGGGACCGCGGGGTTTCAGAGCGACGCGCTTACTAATCTTTTCAGTGGCCCCGCTGGTGCCTGGACCTACGGAGCTTCGCTGACGCAGCCTATTTTCACGGCCGGGCGAATCCGTTCCAACGTGCGTTTCGCGGAAGCTCAGCAGCAAGGAGCGCTGCTCTTCTATGAGCAGACCATTCAAGGTGCGTTCCGCAACGTGTCGGATGCGTTGATCGCCAACCGCAAATCAAAAGAGTTTCGCATCCAGCAGGAACTCCTGTTTCAGTCCGCGCAGGATGCGGCGCGGCTTTCGCACATGCGCTATAACGGCGGCGTCACCGGTTATCTGGAAGTGTTGACCAACGAAACCAACGCATTTACCGCCGAACTCGAACTCGTGCAGGCTCAGCTCAACGAATCACTGGCACTGGTACAGCTCTACCAGTCCCTCGGCGGCGGCTGGCAATAGCTGTTGACATCAACAAAGATGATAGTCAAATTTGGAGCAGTCCACGGTCTGTTGCGAAGGAGCCCCTCTGTCTTCACTCCAGTATGCAATCAGAATGCCTTGTGATACTGGACATCGAATCCGTACCCGCCATATTCATCGCGCAGGACAGAGACTGTAACGTTTCGCTTCACCTGGTACTGCACTTGGATGCCTTGGTTTTGAGCGGAAGTCACGTCCGTGGTGAATGTCAGAAGAATATTTCCCGAGACGCGCTGCTGCACGGCGACCTGAGCTCCCGGATCTTGATTGTTGCCGGCGAGTGGGTTGAAAGTCAGTTGCGAAATTCCCGTCAGTTTCTGCACCTGCGATGCCACCTGACTGCCAGCGGCGCTCGCGATCGCCGATTCCGCGCCAACTGAGGCAGGAGTCGCGGCGCTGGACGCAGCATCAGCGGTAGTCCGTCCGAAGGCGAGAAGATTGATGATATCCGCAGTGGATAGTGCCGGGTCGGAAGTGTAAGAAGTCTTAAGGCGGTCCAGCGGCCCGGTGAGATTGACATTTATCGTGTACTGATCGACGACCGTTTTGACGTAGAGGTTTACGACGGGTTCGGTCCGGACTGTATTAACAAAGGTAATTGTTCCGTTCTGAATCTGAAAGCGCTTGCCAAGGAAAAATACTTCCCCCTTTGTCAAACCCACCCTGCCGAGAATGACGGGATTCGCCACGGTGCCAACCACATTGAGATTCGCCGAACCTCCAATGCTCAGCTGGCTGCTGGCGAGGTCCAGATTGTTGGCCGACTGCACGGCAACATTCAGTTTTACGTTGCGAGCCAGACTGGAGGGGTCGCTGATAGTATTGTCGTCAGATAGTTGTCCGATAATTTCAGCCAAATCAGAGCCTTGATTGAAAGACAGCTTGTCGACGGTAACATGTCCCCCGAGAGTCGATGCGGTCGTCGCGCCGACTAAAGAAAGATTGGCATCGACGACGGCACGCACTCCGTTCTGTCGCACGCGCACCGACTTTGCGTCGAGCGCGAGATTGAAACTGGGATCGTTTCCATAAATCGCGGTGCCTCCGATAGAAATCGTGCCTCCGCCCGCGGTGCCGGACAGATTCGCGATTTGCAGCCGGGTGCCATCGATGGAAATGTCACCGTTTAGCGACTCGATGCCCAGTGGCAACGCGTCGGAGCTATACACGGCGTTGACGATTCGCGCGCGCCCTTGAACGACAGGCTGAGACTTGTTTCCCTTCGCACGGAGTTCAACCCTCACTTGGCCTGAGGAATGCCCACCATTTGTCCAATCTTGGAGAAGCCGTAAGTCCAGGGTGCCATTCGCCGCCAGGTTCATGTCTCCCGCTCCTTGCACAGGAAGCGAGCCGTTCAAGCGGATGTCCGTGCCGTTGCCTTTCAGCTCGGCGTTATCCACCTGGAGCACTCCGGCACGATAGTCGAGCTTGATGGGCATGACGTTCCCCAGGTCTACAGATTTCGTTTGCACACGAATGGTCGGAATCTCTGCGTGCGCCTGAATTTGTGCGACTTCCTTCAACGGGCCATTCAGTGTCGCATGTATTTCCATTTGCCCCGCCGTGCCTTGCGTTCTACCGGGCATGAATTTGTCCAACAGGGGGCCGATCGGCACATTGCCGGTGTTCAGGTCTGCCTTTGCGGGATATGCGCCGGTCAATTCCACGCCACCCTTCACCTCGAGCGAGCTTTGCTCGACGGTGCTTTTGAGTGACAGATCCGCATGCTTATTTCTCACGTTGACCTGAGCGTCTACCCCTGTGAAGGTTTCTCCGCGCATCACAAGTGAAGGAATTTGCACGCGCCCCGTCAGCTGTGGATCATCGAGCGTTCCGCTGCCCGAGATCTCTGCCGTCAACACTCCCGTTATGGAATCCTGGCTTTGCTGGAGGATGCCCGCTCCAGTTTCAAACCATGCGTTTGGCCCTGGATCTGGTAATGCCGTGAGCCCAGATCGTACGTAGCTTTCGCGGTAAAATTGCCGGCGGGCGCTCGCACGCTGGAAGTTACATCCGCCGTCTGCTCGTTCGCATCGAAATCGACGGTGAGCGCATTCACAGGTTCATTCCAGACAACGCCCGGAACCAGATCAAAGTGGCCTCGGCCCGCCGGAGATTTTGCGGACCCGCTCAGGTAGATTTCTCCATTCAGGAGACCGGCGACTGGATAGGAGGTCTTTGCCAATCGTTGAAGCTCAGCCGCGGGCACATTCTGGACACGAGCATGCAGTGTTAAAGAAGCAGCGGGATCGAAGGACCAATTGGCAAGCCTAGTGCTTCCGTTAAAGCTGATACGTTCCTTCTCAGTGCCTGCCAGCGACCCGTCATCAACCCTGAAAGAACGAGAATCAGTTTCGACGTGCGCCTGAAGAGTACGCCAACTCGTACCTTCGATCTGCAGGTTCGCAGCCGCGAGTTGTCCTTCGAGGTGGGGGTTTTTCACAGCTCCCAGTCGGGTACGAATGGTGAACGCGTAGGAATATTAACCGCATGGAGCAGGCGGGTGTAAGAAAAGGTCTTCGTGGCTCCCGAAAAGGAAACAAGTCCGACGTTGTACGCGGGGTGTAGAATAAACAGGACGGCGACCCCGGCGGCCTGCGGCTCCAGACTCACTTGCACTTGCGTAAACTTCCCAGTGTGCTGTAGATCGGCCACGCTGCTGCGAAGGTTTTCCATCGAAAACGGTTTGCCTTGTTCCTGGTGAATCAGAGCTCGTATTTGTGCAGCGTCTTCGCTCGGCCGGACGGCAATGTCGATTCGGGTCACCGTACGGCCTTCAAAACCGGCGGTGGTATCGGGTGGCAAGTCCTGGGACGCCGCGTCGGCCACCAGACAGGAAAACGACAAAAGCCCCATCAAGAGAAACCGCGGGCCAGGATTCACGTCCCCGCCTCGTATGACCGCAGCTTGCCTAGCACCGTGTCTGTTTCAGCCCCGACCAGCAGGATCAGGTTGGCGGCGTAGATCCACAGCATCAATACAATGAAACCTGCCAAGGCGCCGTAGACTCTCGGTATGTTGGATCCATGCGCGACATAGAAATTGAACCCCAGCGTTGCGAGGGCAAGGGCGGTTGCCACGAAGATCGTTCCTGGCGTGACCCATTTCCACGGACGACCTTTCGCCGGGAGAAAATAGTTAATCAAATCGATGCCGAACAACAGCAGCAGCAAGGTTACGAGCCATCTGCCAAGCTTCCATTGAGTTTGAAATAAAACAAAGTAACCAAAATCGGTCCTGACCAATCCGACTACGACGTGACCAAAATTCCACAAGGCGAAACTCGAAATAATGAACAAAGCGGCCACCAAGGTCGCGCAGATGGCTATGGCTCGTTTTCTTAAATAGCTCCGGCTGTCCTTTACTCCGTACGCGATGCTCAACGCTTCCATCAGACTCACGAATCCAGAAGAAGCGCTCCAGACGGTCGCGAGCAACCCAATTGAGAGGAAACTGGCATACCCATGTGACAATTCGAGCACATTGGTAAGAACCATCCGGCGTGCCTGACTCGGAAAATATGTAGTCAACCAATTAGCGAAGGCATCCCATCGCTCGGTCGTCGGTATCCATCCCAGAAGGGAAGCGAGCACCAAGAAAAATGGAAAAAGTGACAGAACGAAATAGAACGAGACCTGGGCAGCCAAGTCCGCGCAGTCGTCCGAATCCAGCTGGTACCAAATCTAGCGAAGTAGAGACACGGTGCCCGCGCCGGCATTAGGTGTCGCGAAATTAAATGCATCGCCGATACTAGGCCGGCCCCTCGAGTTGTTATGTTATGGAGAGATTTATTGTCCAGCTATCCCGCGAACACTGTAGATGGGCAGACGCCTCGCTAATTCGATTCCTGACAGTTAAAGGCAATCCCGTATCAAAATGTCATTTTCTTGGGGCCCAGGTATCTCGGTATCGCCATAAGCTTCGTCAGGATATTTTCTCAAGTTTTCGTTCGGCGGAAGTTTCGTGTTACCGCGACCCGTCTTCTGCGGCCTTTTATCGCTCCCGTCTCGATCGTCTTTAGGAACGTCCTCAACGCTCTTGCGCCGTGCCAGAGGTCCCTCTAAATCGCTCGATACCACCCGTACCCTTCGACTCACAATTTCGCTCATAATGCCTCCGGGCCTGGTGAGTCTACGAAGCGACTTCGCGACCATCCAGCAGATGCTGTAGGCCCATCCTCTCGCGTACCCTTAGCGACGCCCCATACGGTAACTTCAGTATCGAGGAAGTTTGGACTGCCTCGTCCTCGGTGCAAGATGGCCACGTACATCAGCGAGATTGAGCGTCCCTAAGTCGCGGGTTAACCCGGCGCGCGGTTTTCATTGCGAAATCCAACCAGGAAAATAAAAAGAACAATTGCCGACCCGATTGCCGGGACCATCCAGATCGAGCGCCAGTCATGCGCAAGCGTTCCTGCGGCGGAAGTACTCGCGTAGAGATCGACGACCCAACCGGAAAGGTATGCGCCCAGGAACATTCCGATACCGTACGTAATGAACGTGATCAATCCCTGAGCTGCTGCGCGCAGCGCAGTGGGCGCTTTTTGGTCGACATACACCTGCCCAGTCACGAAGAAAAAGTCATAGCAAATTCCATGCAGGATAATTCCCAGGTAGAGCATCCAGACTAAGGCGCCGCTGTTTCCAAATCCAAACATCAGGTATCGCACCACCCACGCAAGCATCCCGAGGGTGAGCGTATATTTCACACCAAGCCGTTTGAAAAACCAGGGTAGCGTAACCATGAAAAGCAACTCCGACATCTGCCCCATGGTCATTTTTCCGGCCGCGTTTTGCACGCCAATTTCATTCAGGAAAGGATTAGTGAACGCGTAATAGAACTGCAGCGGAATGCAGATCAAGAAAGATGCCAGAGCGAACACCGCGAAATTCCTATCTTTGAAGAGGGCAAACGCCTCGGCTGGAAAAATGTTGCTGAGTTTGAATCCACCGGATCCCAAAGAGCGCAGCGGCGGCGTGTGGGGAAGCGTCAGGCAGTAGAGCGCCATCAAGATCGACGCAGCTCCCGCTAGCCGAATAGGCGTCGCCGTCGACTCAACACGCAGAAAACCGATGAGCAATCCAGCCACAATCCACCCCGCTGTGCCGAGCACGCGAATTGCCCCGAAATCCTGGCTGGGATCTTTCATTTGGCGGAAGGAAAGGGAATTGGTCAAGGCCATCGTTGGCATGTAGCACAGCGAGTAGATCAGCAAAATGAAATACATTGGACCAAAACTTGTTTGCGTGGATGCGACCCACAACAGGACGCCGCCAATACCGTGCAGAGCGGCGAGCAGGCGCTGCGTCGCGAACCATTCGTCCGCCATCAATCCCACAAGAAAAGGTGAAAGCATGGCGCCCAGTGCTGTCGTGCCGGCGGCGAGGCCAATCTCTTTTCCCGAAAAATGCAGCTGCTGGCCGAGCCACGTGCCCAGGGTCACGTACCAGACGCCCCAAACGAAATACTCCAGGAACATCATCACCGACAGCCGAAGTCTCATCCGTAAGAGCACGCAATTGCCTCCTGTGATGCTCCGTGCAAGTTCCGATGCTGATTTTTCTATTTCATCGAGGAGCGGCCTGCCGGTAAGCGGCACCATTCAGCCACAGATCGATCGGCTTCTTTGCGTTGGGAGCGTGGAACGGCATCGCGATCTTCCGGCCTTCCCCCGCGGACGCATAGCCCGCGTAGAGCGCGCGCAGCACAACCAAGCCGTCCTCGCCGGTCGATTGCGGAGTCTCTTTGCCGCGAGCGCAGCGTGCGAAATGCGTCAATTCCTGCGGCGTGCCGTAGTTCCACAACTCCTCGAACACCGGATAGGTCCAGCCCTTGGTAGTGGGGGCTTTTTCGACCGCGTAGCCGTAACCATTTTCGCTGTAGGTGGGCAACGCATTGCCCATGTGCAAATTCGCGTACGTCACACCCGCCTCGCCGAATACTTCAATGCGATCATCCATACCGCCGCGGCGCGCCCAACTGTTCTCGATCAGCGCGGTGGCGCCATTTGCGAATTCAAGAATGCACAGCGAATCGTCCTCGGCTCTCGTCTTGTGACCGTGAACGTGCGTGCCCATCTGGCAATAGACGGTCTTGATCGGAGAGCGGCCCAGAAACCAGTAGCAGAATGCAATTCCGTGGCAGCCGAGGTCCATGAACGCGCCGCCGCCGGAGCGGTTCACATCCCAAAACCAGTCGCTGTGTGGTCCGAAATGCTTTTCGCTCTGCTTAACCAAATAAATCTTCCCGAACGCGCCGGCGTCCGCCATTTCCTTGGCCTTCAAATATTTCGGTGTGAACAGCAGTTCTTCTCCGTACATTAGGAGCACGCCCGCGCGTTTAGCAGCGGCGATCATCTCTTCGCCTTCCGCAATCGTCATCGCCAGCGGCTTTTCGCAGACGATGTGTTTCCCCGCGGCTGCGATATCCTTGGTCATCTGCGCGTGCAGGCTATTCGGAGCGCAAATGCTGACCATCTCGATGTCGCGTTCTTTCAGCATCTCGCGATAGTCGGTAAATACGCGCGAAATGCCAAAACGCTTGGCGAACGCGGCCGCATTGCCCGGAGTCGGAGAGGCGACCGCGACCACTTCCGCTGCGTGCGGCATGATTTGGAGGGAGGCGGCGTGAATGTCCGCCTGAAACTGTGAACCGATGATGCCAACCTTGACTTTGCCTTCAGCCATTAGCTCCTCATGGTCGATTCACGTGAGAGTTTGTTTTTACACCGTTAAGGCGGCGTCTAGGCCGCCGCACTCCAGACGCTATGCGGTTGCGGGGCCCTGGTCGTCGCAACCGGAAAATTCCTGCTGAATGCGATTGCCTTTGTATTCGAGTTCGTCGTGAATGCCGATTTTGGAGGTGTAGTAGCCACGCACGGTCAGGTGTTTGAGATCTTTGAAGAAGCGCACTTCCGGCAGATCGGTCATCTCATGGTTGTCCGAAAGCACGGTGAGGACCTCGATGCGCTCTTGGGGACTCGCGGCCACGAAAGATTTTCCATTGTAGTGCTGGCTCATCAGATCGATCAGTCGGAGCCCCTCGCGCCAAAGGGCCTTTTGGTTATCGTCCACGGTTTCCCGCAGGTACTGATCGATGAAGTCCGCGACTTTGGCAGCTTTTGCGCCACCCGAATGGCTGTCCGCAGGAATGACGGTCTCGGAAAGTTCTTCGACAAGCGTGTGTTGAGTCGCCGTAAAGAAATGACCCGCTGGTTTGGTCTCGGCCGCGTGCGCGTGAGGCGCGGGCGCCGGCACCTGCGTTTCCGTTTGTGGTTCACCGCCCATGGCCGGGAGAGGTAGCAACGAAGCCCCAAGCACCGTGGCGGATGTCTTTAACCATTGGCGGCGGTCCTGCCGCAGATTGATTGAGTCGTCGTTGGGCATCGCGTCTCCTTACAAATTTCCTTTGCCGAATTGGTCAGCGAGATAATCGCAGGACCGCCAACACAAAGACATGATCGTCCAGGTAGGATTCTGGCAACTGGCGTTGACGAAAGCGCTGCCGTCAACCACAAACAGATTCTTGACGTCGTGCGACTGTTGAAATTGATTGAGCACGGAGGTCTTGGGATCATTGCCCATCCGTGCGGTGCCCAGTTCGTGGATGGACCAGCCCTCGGTGAGCACGCGGTCGCTTACACGCGTGATCTCGAAGCCCGCGGCCTCGAACATTTCCTGCGCGGTTTCTTTCATGTCGGCTGCCATCTTGTGCTCGTTGTCGCCGAATTTATAATGAAAACGCAGCGCGGGAATGCCCCATTTGTCTTTCACGACAGGATCCAGGTCCACGTAATTTTCGTAACGCGCGAGGACTTCACCGAAGGCACCCATGCCGATGTAGGCCCCTTGATTCTTGCGAACTTCTTCCTTGAACGAAGCACCGAAGCCGTGGACATCGGTGCCGTGCGGAAACATCACGCTGCCACTGCCGCCTTCAAATCCGTAGCCGCGGATGAAGTTGGGGTTCTTTTCCGCAAGGTTCCGGAAACGCGTCAGGTAAAAGCCACCGGGTCGGCCGTCGTCGAGAGTCGGTGGCTTGCCAACGAGATTCTTGGCGCGACCCGTGACGCCCGGGCCCATGACGTGTTCGCAGAAGTTGTGGCCGACGTGCCCGCTGGAGTTCGCCAGGCCATTCGGGTACAGCCTGGATTTGGAGAGTAGGAGAAGGCGCGCGGATTCGAGGGTGGAAGCGGCCACAATGACAACCTTGGCCTTGACGGTGTAATCCCTCTTCGTATCCGAGTCGAAGAAATGGACGCCGCTGGCTTTGCCAGTTTGCGGGTCGACGACGACTTCGCGGACGACGGCGTTGGTGCGCAGCTTAAGGTTGCCGGTGTCCATCGCGGGGTAAATCAAGCCTGTCGGGGAGTCGAAAGCGGCATGGATGTCGCAACCACCCTTACGCTCACAGGCGCCGCGGCCATAACAACGGCTGCGATACTTGTTGTGCTTGAGCCCGTCGGTGGTGACCCCGGCGCGGTATTGCGTTACGACGCGTCCCATTTTGCGGAGGCCATCCCGGAGGGTCACTTCAGCGCAATTCAGTTTGGTGGGGCGCTGGAAAATGCTGTCGGGTAGATGCGGCAGATTTTCTTTCACCCCCGTGACGCCCAGATAGAGATCGACTTTGTCGTAGTAGGGAGCGATATCGCTATAGCTGATGGGCCAATTTTCTCCGAACCCATCGCGATCTTTGGCTTTGAAGTCATAGTCCGAGAGGCGCAGAGATAGGCGTCCCCAGATGTTGGTCTTGCCGCCCAGACAGCGAGCGCGGACCCAGGCGTAGTTGGTGCCGGTGAACGGATTCTCGCGCTCGTCGACAACGATGTTCTTCACGTAGTCCGTGTCGCCGATGTAACTGTGAAGATGTTTAGCCTTCTCAAAGCCGGGGCCATAGGGCGGTCGACGAATTGTGTATTCGTTGAAACTCAGAGAGTGCCGGTCCGGTGGCAGTTTGCCACGGTAGGGATTGTCATACGGCCACTCCATCGACCGGAGTTCCTTCTCGATGGGGAGCTTCTTTCCCGCTTCGAGCAGCAATACTTTCAACCCGTGGCTGGTCAGGACGTGCGCCGCCATGCCGCCCGCGGCCCCCGATCCGACCACCACGGCGTCATACGTTTTTGTTAGATCGACTTCGGATTCGGCCATCGACAAAACTCTCCTTCTAGCGACCAAATATGGACTCTCGCGAACGTTGCGGGGTTACATCGCGAGCGGACACCCAGGCATTTCAACAACAATTGATGGCCACGGCATTGAACAATGGACGCCCCCGTTTGTCCAGCGCAACGTCGTACCGTCACGTACCGTAAGTGGCGCTGTCGATGGTACTTGGGAGGCGGTTTAGAGTCGATAGTGAACCATAGAGAGTGAGTATATTACGACCGGTGGCCACTTATTTCCCGCAAGCATTGCATCTAACGGGATGGTCTACGTTAAAGGGAGCGAATCCACTCCTGCAGCCGCACCGCCTCGTTTGCGATCATGTCCGGGTCGTGGAAGGTGTGCGCCAGCAGCGATACTCCTTGAGTAGCCGACAGAAGATGCGCCGCGAGCCCGCGGGAATCTGCTCCCTTGCCAAGGGCCATGAACTGCGCCTCCATCCACCCCAGAGCCTCCGCGAATAATACCGTCGATTTCCTGGCGACCGCGCCGCCATGCTTTTGCAGTTCGGAACACAGAGTTCCTACAGGACAGCCGCCGCGCGCCAGCTCCTCGCGGTTCTTGATCTTGATCTGTACGAACCCGCACAGCCGTTCTTTGGGAGAATCTGCTTTGTCGAGCTCCAGGAGCAACCTCTTGAATCGCGAAAGGCGCAGCTGGACAATGGCGTCGCCAATCTCGTCCTTCGTCTTGAAGTGGTAGTAGACGTTGCCCAGCGGAACTCGGGCCTCCTTGGCGATGTCGGCGATCGCCGCGTCGCCGAACCCGAATTGATAGGTGACCTTCACGGCCGCCTGAAGCAGCCGCGTGCGGGTGTCCGCTTTTAGTTTTGCCATCACTCACCTCTAGTCAGTTGACTAGCTTATATGGTATACAGGAGCCCGCACGGGGTCAAAGGCAAACCGCTCGGATCGCAGACTTTGGAACGTGGAATCTTGTGTTCATTTACAGCATGTCGCGCATTTCGAATTATTCGCAAAAGGTTCACAGAGGAGAATGAAGCTATGAAAACGAACTACAAATCAGCATTGGCCGTTCGCAAACGCTGGAAATGCAAAGCATGGACGCTTTGCGGTGCCGCATTGCTCTCTTTTGTCGCGGGCTCGCTCCTTAGCGCTTGTCTGATACACGCAAGCCAGGTGCGAGCCGACAGCAATCGCGTCTTCGAGTTGATGATTTATCACGCTGTGCCGGGTAAAGGGCCAGAGCTCGAGTCGATCTTTCGGGACGTTTCAAAACTACAGGCCAAATACGATCTCAACGTCGTCGGCTACTGGGTACCCAACGATGATCCCACCTGGAAGGACACCTTCATCTACCTCGTGGCTCATCCCAGCCTGGACGAAGCCAAAAAGAATTGGCACGCGCTTCATGCCGACCCATCGTTTCCGGCGTACCGGAAAGCCGCGGAGCCTCTAATCCAAAAAATAAACGACGAGTATAAAGTAGACGAAGTGTATATGCGTCCTTCGGATTATTCGGCGATGAAGTAACGGATGCTTTCGGCCAGATTCCATCTTCGCAGCTTTCCGATGTGGGAGATCTTCATCATGCGTGACGCGCGGAATTTTGCCCTCATTTGTTGTCTTCTGTTTATTCCGCAGCGAGCTGCGGCTCAGGCGAAAGCCTGGATCGCCACCTGGGCGGCCAGCCCGCAGCCAGTCGACGCCGATCCGGACGAACCTCTACTCAAGATCGAAGACCAGACCGTGCGAGAGCGCGTGCGGATCTCCATCGGAGGCGCCCAGATCCGCATTCGCCTTTCGAACGAATACGGCTCGACGCCCCTCCTCATTGGCTCGGTGACGGTTGCGACGCCCAGCGACGCGGCGAGCATCAGGCCTGGCTCGATTCACACGGTCACGTTCGGAGGTGGCCAGTCGGTCACGATCGCCGCGGGTGCGCCGGTCCTCAGCGACCCGGTGGAGTTTCCCGTCGCTTCCGGAGCCGAGCTCAGCATAAACCTCTATTTCCCAAAACGCGTGGCTACCCCAACGTTGCATGCGCTCGCGCTCAAGCGTGCAGTGGTCTCGCAGCATGGCGACCATACGCGGGCGGAAAAGATCGAAGGCGGAGTTGAATCGCGATCGTCAATTTCAGTGACTGCCGTGCTCGTCCCTGCCCAGCCGTCCCAACGCCTGGTGGTGGCGTTTGGCGACTCGGTCACAGACGGCGATGGGTCTACCGTGGACGCGGACCACAATTGGCCAGGCAATCTCAAGCGTCGCCTGGCAAAGACTCCCGAAGGTTCGAAGTTCGCGGTGGTCAACGCGGGAATCGCAGGTAACCGGCTGCTGACCGACGGCTCAGGTATCAGCGTCGGCTTCGGTGTCAGCGGCTTGGCTCGCTTCGACCGGGATGCCCTGGCGCTGCCAGGCGTCACTCATATTGTGTTGCTCGAAGGCCTAAATGACATCGGTTTTCCCGGCGCTAAACTCGGCGGGGAGTACCTCGCTGACCCCACCGACGTACGGGCTGCCAATGAGTTGATTGACGCGTATCGCCAATTGATTTCCCGCGCTCACGCCCACGGGGTCAAGCTGATTGGCGCCACGATCAGCCCTTTCGAAGGCGTGGACCTTCCCGGCTACTACTCGGATACGAAAGAAGCAATCCGCCAGGCGCTAAATAAATGGATCAGGACCAGCGGCTCGTTTGACGGCGTGATCGACTTCGACGCGATCCTGCGCGATCCGGATCATCCCAGCAGGCTCTTGGCGAGGTTTGCTTTCAAAGACCATCTTCATCCGAACGACGAGGGCTATCGCGTCATGGCCGAAGCCATTGACCTCGCTCTCTTCAAATGAGGTCACTCGGATCTGGCCTGTCGTGCAACAGCACCGCGGAATGCAGCAAATCAGAGGCTAGATGGAGGCTATCGGATGATTGGAGAAATTCACCGTCGATGAAGCCTGTTCTGGCCAGCTTTTCTGCTGGCGCATCGACATTTCACGATGCGGTCCACGATCCGGCCCATCGCAAACAGATAATAAACAGCTTAACAGTCCGACAGCGTCGCGGCAGGAGCCTGCTCCGCAGATTCACGCCATCAGCGACAAAACGCACCGCAAGATGCATGCTCTGCTTAGTGATCACCAGAAAGAATTGGAAAGGGTGATGCCGCACCGCGAGCATAATGGTGAAGAAAACAGGCGATGTGCTCCGCCTGCGGCAGCCACGCCAATGTCATCTTCCTCGCACTCTTGATAAGCGCGTCCGTCCAACATTCTGACAGGCTGTCAGCGAGTGGCCCTCGTTGCTTGCGCGGTCTGGCTCCTACCTTCGATTTCACCGCTAACCCCTTTCGATGGAAGCACAACCGCTATTCAGTTAGATATGGAACCGTGGAAATGCGCGTGCTTTACTCTACGTGACACGGAATGGTGGAGAAAGGAGAACGTCGTGGATAGAGAAGAAGTAAGCTGGTTATTGCAAACAATCAAGGACCCCGAGAATGCGAAACGCTTCCTCCTGGCACAGTACGAGCGAGGGAGAATTTCCTTCCAGTTGATGGCCGATGTAGCTCCAGAACGGGATTGGACTGACCGCACAGCGAATCAGTTCCTGACAGCGGTGAACGATCACTCGACCGAATGCTTGACGACAGAATTCCCAATTGCTTTTGCCTGGTAAGAGCGGCCGCGCGTTCCGCGAAGTGTTTGGAGAAACAGGAACGAACGCGCTGCCCCGAGGTCGATCGCACGATGGGGATGAATCTTACGCTCGGCTACAAGTTCTGGATCTAGCCCGCAGTCGGGGGACAATTTCGATGATAAGGGTAACCATCGATGGTGTAGTTCACGAAGCGATGAGCGGTGAACGCTTGATCGATGTCATCAATCGAGCGGGGATCAAGATTTCTCAGGTCTGCTATCACCCGCAGCTCGGGCCTATCCAGACGTGCGATACGTGCATGGTAGAGACGAACGGTCAGCTGGCGCGAGCGTGCGCGACCGTCGTATCTGGCGCGTTGGAAATATCCACAAAATCAGAGAAGGCCGCTGCAGCGCAGCGAGAGGCGTTCGATCGGATTCTCAGCAATCACGTTCTCTACTGCACCGTATGTGACAACAACAACGGAAACTGCACCATTCACAACACGGAAAAATTGCTGGGCATCGAACATCAGCCGATTCCGTATCATTCCAAGCCATACGAAGAGGATCATACGAACCCGTTCTACCGCTACGACCCGCAACAATGCATTCTTTGCGGCCGATGTCTGGAAGCCTGCCAGAACGTGCAGGTGAATGAAACCCTTTCGATTAACTGGGAGGATCCTCATCCCCGCGTGCTGTGGGATGGCGGCTCAATGATTGGAGAATCGAGCTGTGTCTCCTGCGGCCATTGCATTTCTGTTTGCCCCTGCAACGCTCTGATGGAGAAATCCATGCTGGGGCATGCGGGATTTTTCACGGGCATGCCAAAGACGGCCCTGAGCGGCATGATCGATGTGGTAAAGGGTATCGAGCCGGAGACGGGCTATGGAGCGGTTCTGAAGCTCTCGGAAGCCGAGTCGCACATGCGGGAGTTACGCATACGCCGCACGAAGACCGTCTGCACGTATTGCGGTGTCGGATGCAGTTTCAACATTTGGACCAAGGATCGCCATATTCTTAAAGTTGAGCCCTTGGATGGGCCAACGAATGGCATCTCCACGTGCGTCAAAGGAAAATTTGGCTGGGACTTCGTGAACAGCGTGGACCGGCTGACCAAGCCCCTTGTCCGCGAAGGCGGCAAGTTTCGCGAAGCCTCCTGGGACGAAGCTCTCGATCTGGTGGCTCGCAGGTTTGCAGAGATCAAGGCAAAAAACGGACCGGATTCGCTGGCGTTTGTTTCTTCTTCTAAATGCACCAATGAAGAGAGCTATCTCATGCAAAAGCTGTCGCGCGCCGTCATCGGCACGAACAATATAGACAACTGTTCACGGTACTGCCAGGCGCCTGCGACTCAAGGTTTGTTTCGAACCGTAGGTTACGGCGGAGACTCTGGCTCGATCCGGGACATTGAGAACGCGGGACTCGTGCTCATCATTGGCAGCAACACGGCAGAGAGTCACCCTGTCCTGGCTACTCGCGTAAAACGTGCTCACAAGCTGCGCCTGCAAAAGCTTGTCGTTTCGGATTTGCGCGAGCACGAAATGGCCAAGCGAGCCGACCTCTTCCTGCGTCCTAAACCCGGAACTGACATCGTTTGGCTTTCCGCGGTCAGCCGCTACCTGCTGGACCATGGCATGGCCGACACCACGTTCCTGGATCAATGGGTGAACGGACTTGAGGAATACAAAAAGAGTCTCGCGCCGTTCACCATGGATTTTGCCTCTCGAACTTGCGGTCTTTCTGAGGACATTCTAAAAGACGTCGCGTGCATGATTGCCGAGGCCAACGGTGTCTGTATTTTGTGGGCGATGGGCGTGACGCAACACACTATGGGCTCTGACACCTCCACCGCCATATCCAATCTTCTGCTTATTACTGGCAATTATATGAAGACGGGTTCGGGTGCCTATCCCTTGCGTGGGCACAACAACGTTCAGGGCGCTAGCGATCACGGGGCCATGCCCAATTTTCTTCCAGGCTACCAATCCGTCGATGACCCTGAAGTCCGATCGCGTTTCGAAGCGAATTGGAACGTGCGATTGCCTTCGACGAAGGGACTCGATAATCACGAGATGATCGAGGCGATTCATCAAGGCAAACTCAAGGCGATGTATCTGTTTGGGGAAGAGATGAGCCTCGTGGATTCCAACGCAAACTTTGTCGGCGATGGGCTCTCGAAGTTAGACTTCTTCGTCGTACAGGACATCTTCTTCAGCGCCACATGCCGTTTTGCCGACGTAGTGCTGCCAGCCAGTCCGAGTCTTGAAAAAGAGGGAACCTTCACGAGCACCGAAAGAAGAATCCAGCGGCTCTATCAGGTGTTCGAACCTTTGGAAGGGAGCCGCCCGGATTGGCGAATCATTCAGGAAATCGCCAACCGTCTCGGCGCGAAGTGGCAGTATCAGCATCCCTCCGAAATTTATCGCGAGGTCGCTTTGCTGACACCCTTGTTCGCTGGCGTAACCTACGAGAGGCTTGAGGGATTTGAATCTCTTCAGTGGCCGGTTGCAGCCGACGGAACGGATCAGCCGCTGCTTTATACAAAAGAGTTTGCCTTCCCGGATGGCAAAGCCCGACTGTTCCCGCTCGCCCGTACTGAGCCGACGAACCAGCCCAATGTCGAATTCGATCTTCATCTGAATAATGGACGCCTGCTTGAGCATTTCCACGAAGGCAATATGACGTACCGAAACGACGGAATTCGCGAGAAGACGCCCGACACTTTTATCGAAGTCTCTCCGGAGCTCGCGAAACAGCGCGGGATTCAAAGCGGCACTTGGGTGCAGCTGACGTCACGTTACGGACAGGTTCGCGTGCGTGCTCTGGTTACGGACCGGGTGCAGGGCAAACAACTCTACATGCCCATGAATTCGGTCGAAAGCCCCGTAAACCGGCTGACCAGCAGCTACACGGACGCAGTGACGCACACGCCCGCGTACAAAGAAGCTTCCGTTCATCTGTGCGTGCTGCCAGAAGTCGGCGAAAGTCCATTGCCGCGTATCAACCATCGCTTCGGCCATCCAACGCCGCAGCACGGCGTTGAGGTGGAGCGGAAGTGGAAGCGTCCGGATTATCGCATGCCAGGTAACGGACTCGTTCAGATTCAAATGAAGTAATTAAGGATGGAGAACTATGGCTAGACCAATTCCTCTCGAGTTGCCCAAGCGCGACCCGCAGGAAGAACTGCGCTCTCGCTTGGAGAAAGCGCCGGCGGAGCATGCCGAAGCACTGCTAGCCGGTTTTGAGGTGCTGCAAGCGCTCCATGACCAAGGCGTCCTCGAAATACTGCGAGGCGTGCTCGGCGGCGGCACCAAGATTCTTGAAATCGTTGTAGACGCAAGCAAAACGCCAGAAGCGATTCGCGGCATCCGCAATCTCGTGATTATTACCAAGGTGCTTGGATCAATGGATCCACAATTACTGAAGAAACTTGCCGAAGCCATTCCTGACGTCATCGCGGGTACAGCGAAGGCGCAAGAAACCGAGCCACCAGGCTTTTGGGAAGTCGTCCGCATACTTCGCAGTAAGAACCTGCGTCGCGGCCTTGCGGTCGTGAATAATCTGCTTGAGGCGCTGGGGAAGAGTTTCTCCGCTGAAAGTAGCTGAATCTCGAATTCAAAAGACTGTCCAAGATTTGCATATATCATAAGGAACTTTCACTTTTGCTCTTCTTTTGCGCTTAGTTAAACTACGTTTATGCTACGGATGCCTAATGGGTATCAAGCCACCTCCGAATATTCGAGACGGTATCCTCGTAGAACCTTGGATGTCTACACCCAGGCAATCACTCCTGCGAAACATGCAGCTCAGGCAGCGGCCTTGTCCTTGATGTTTCGACGCGAAGGGAATGGAGCGTCACAATCGTCGTCCGCCGATGTTGCAGCGTGAGGGAATCGACACGGCGGCAAAAGGACGGCCAAAAGGGACACAAAAAGGGGCTCACGAAAACGTGCCCTCTCGGGTCCTCGATGGTTTCGTCGGAATCAGTGCAACGCTTTTGGAATGAATGGCGAGGACGACGAGACTCGAACTCGCGACCTCTGCCGTGACAGTACGCGGCACGGACGGCTACCAAAACCGCGCATGACCAGGCAGGGGGACGAGTTGCATGCCGTCGACGATTGGCTCGGAGCCACTAAACGTGTGCCACTTGCCGGCCTTGATGTACGGCGCTGCGATGGCTTGCGCACTCTGGAAGAACGGTTGCGCATCCTTCGGCGCCTTAGCAGCGATCTCCGGCGACAGCCAAAAGTCGCTTTCGGCTTTCGCGACGTAAACATCGGCATTGGGAAAGACACGCTTTCCGTCCTGAGTGGTCAGGCCGCCGACGTGATCGGAATGGAGGTGCGTGACCAAAACGATGTCGATTTCTTCCGGAGTGTACCCTGCGCTGCGGAGGCTGCTCTCCAGACGCCCGAGTGCTCCCCCACCCCACCAGGTGCTGGCACCCGCATCGACGAGGATTCGTTGCTTGCCGGTGTTGACCAGGAAGCCCTCATCGGAAACATCCAGCAAGCGGGGATCTTCGTGCAGTGCCTCTAGAACACCATCCATCGTCGCCTTCGTTCCGTTCAGCCAGTGCGCATCGAATACGCCGTGACCATCGAATAGGGCGGTCACTTCAAGGTCGCCGACTTTCAGTCGGTAGAAGCCCGGCACCTGATCACGATGCTGGGGTGCGGCATCCAGCGCGGCGTTCGGACCGCTAACAAAGCTGGCGACCACCGCCAGCAGAGCGGCGGCGAAGCGCATCGAATTTCTCTTGAAGACGTTCGTGCTCCTAACAGCAGGTAAACTCATAGCAGCACCTCCGTTGATCGTTCGCGTAACCATTCCGCATTTCAGTCCAAAGTCAAACGGCAGTTTCCATTCGGGGCTGTGGCTGCACCATCGAATCGTTGAACTGCGTGACGAGTGCGCCTTCGTTCGGACCCGGGTTGTTGCGGAGAGACTTCGCCCGCTCTACCAAGATTTCCTGCGCATCCGTCCCCAGAACGCCCAAGGTCTCCTTGATGAACTCGGCGAGCGGCATCGCCCGCGGTTCATCGTTGCTGCCCAACAGGTCGGTCTGCACCCAGGGGGGAGCGATCTCCAGTACGCGGACTGCCGTGTTCTTAAGTTTGTAGCGTTGCGAAAGAACGTAGGAATGCAACGCCGCCTTTGTGGATGAGTACACGGCAGTGATGGCCAACGGAACATATCCGAGGACCGAGGTGTTGTAGATGATCGTTGCCGACGGTTGCTTCTTCAGGTGTTCGATGAACGCAGAGGTCACTCGGATGGTCCCGAGCAGATTGGTGTTGACGGTGGAGAGCAGCAGAGCATCGTCGATGACGCCCGCCGCATCGTCAACTTGCATGATACCAGCGTTGTTGATCAGGACGTTGAGCTTCGGATACTGGGCGATGAGCTTCTTCGCTGCCGAGGCGATGCTCTTCGGGTCTTGAAGGTCCAGCTCGACCGAGACCATTCCAGGATTCGCCTTCGTCGTTGCTTCCAGATGCGATCTCCGGCGGCCGGAAATGATGACCAGATTCCCCCGTTTGTGTAGCGCCTCCGCGAGGCCACGTCCGATCCCTGAACCACCGCCGGTGATGAAAATCGTGTTTCCTGTGAGAATCATGGAATGTTTCCTTTCCGATAAACAGGGCCCGCACGCATTCGCTCAATTCCAATGCTGCCTTATTATGAACCACTCAGTTCAATATGATGCGCGAAAATCCTTCGGGTTGCAAGAATATTGCACCGAACAGTTCAATACGTCATAATGAGCACATGGGGCGACCGAAGAACTTCAGCCGGGAAGGCGTTTTGGAGAAGGCGCTGCCTGTGTTCTGGAAACACGGTTTCGCGAATACCAGCCTTCAGGAATTGGAAAAGGCTACGGGCGTAAACAAGTCCGGTCTCTATGCCGAGTTCGCAGACAAGGGAGACCTTTATTTGGAGAGTTTGCGACACTACTTGAGAAGACGGCAGGAGGAAGAATTCCTGACGGCCAAGCCGCTCGGCTGGAAAAACATCGAGCGCTTTCTGAAACTCGCGCCCTGCAGCCTGGAAGGTGGGAAGGGCTGTTTCTCGGTCAATTCCATGAACCAGTTCGCGGTGCTCCCTCCCGCGGCGCAGGAAATCGTTTCCAAGGGCCGCGCTTTTCTCAAAGATCTGATCGCGAGAAATGTCGAAGCCGAGAAGCCCACCATGAAACCGACCGTGCTCGCCGAGATGATCTTGACGTTCTTTACCGGCATCAGCATGGAGCAGCACCTAAACGTCGGCAAGGCGGCCATGAACCGAAAAGTCGACGACTTAATGAAGGTGGTCCGCCAGTTGTGAATCCACCTTCTCTCCAGCGATTGATCGCTGACTCCCGGGACGTTTGTTGGTACTAATCAGGGTGAATTCAATCAGCTGCGTTGCTATCCATATCCTGCGAAATGCATATTGCGTTTTTCAGGATTCT
Organism: uncultured Acidobacteriota bacterium; assembly: GCA_963721915.1. Taxonomy (GTDB): domain Bacteria; phylum Acidobacteriota; class Terriglobia; order Acidiferrales; family UBA7541; genus Acidiferrum. The sequence goes on from CAVRLD010000001.1 coordinate 112,551, forward strand.
GTTAAGCCCACGAGACCAAAAACGACTCCGCGGAGAGCAAGTGGAGCCCAATCGCCGTTTACTCTTGCTCCCGAAACACCTGCCCGTAGGTCTTGCCATAGGGATAAAAACGGTTGTGTTCACCTCGTTCCCAAGCGGCTTTTAGTTCGGGTCTAGTGATGTTCCAATCCGGACGGCATTTCTTCAATACAGCGCGCAAGTCTTGCCGAAGCTCTTCGATGGTCGGTCGGCCAAAAAACCAATAGCCGTTGTAGATCTTGAGTATGACGAGACCAGGTTCGAGGACGATGACATGCGGGATCATCGGATTGTGCTCGGCATCCGTGTACTCGGCGATGTCGAGATCCTTCTGAACCTTTCGCCCCGGATCGGATAAAAAGGTCCAATGAGCGCCGACACCGTCTCGGTACTCATTCGTCAGAAGCATGTTGTCGGTACTGATGGTGACGAGCCGGGAGTAGCCGACTTCCATCTCGTGGTCAAGTTGGACTAGACCTTCGGCCTGGCGCCGATCCTTAGGGCAGTATCCGCCGCGGCTGAGCACCAAGATCATGGGATCTGCACCCTGTAGTTCAGAAAGTTTGCGGTGTTTGCCCGTGTGATCGGTCAGCTCATAATCGGGGAATACTGCGCCAGTTACAATGTCTGCTCGCATGCGGGTTAACCTCCTCTGAAATAGGGCGAGGCATCTGCTTTCTTACCGGCGTCACTCTTTCGCGCCGTTTAGGAAGAACAACATCGTCACCGGTGCGTTGCCTTTGTTTCGCCAGGCGTGCCGAGTACCATTCTGGACGACGACATCGCCCTTCTTGAGATGAATCGCCTTGGCGTCATCAAGCTCCAGCCAAATTTCCCCCTCGTAAACTAGAGCATAGTCAACGGTCTTCGTCTTGTGCATTGCGGGATCTTCTTTTTCAAAGTGGTCGGCTAGCCCTCTTAGGTGGATCAGAGCCTCTCTGCGAGCAGCTTCGCCGTCAAAGGAAGGATCCGCAAAGACTGAGCTTGGCGGAAACGTTACGAAGTGCAGACTTGTGCCGCCGGGCCCAGGAACAACGGAGTTGGGATAGCGATCAAATCTTTGCTCCTCGCGAAGGTCTGGCGTGGTCGGGTTTACCCACACAAGCGTGTGCTCGTAGTTGGGTACGCTCTTGAACTGATAGACTTGTAATCGTTCGTCACTTTGAATGACGGACTTGCCGTCAACATTCATCGTTACCACTCGTCTGTACGTACTTGGCTTCATCTGTTTTCACCAGCAGTCGTTATCTGTTCGAGGCCTACCAGCAGAATCTACAAATCACCTACCAAACGAGTCCCCGAACATTGGCTGACCACTCTTTGATTGTTCTTGTGTGGCCTCGTCTTGGATCACATCCCAGTGCTCGACCAGAACGCCATCCTTGATGCGAACGATGTCCGCCGCAATCCAGTTGACGGGTTGGCCGAAACCCGAAAATCGTCCATGCACGATGACGAAATTACCTTCTGCCACAATCGTTCCGGGCTCATATTTGAGAGTCGGGGGAAGGCTCTTGATGAGATCGAACAGGCCCTCGCGACCAGGAGCAATGTGGGCGCTGTGTTGGATGTAGTGAGGTGACCAAAACCTCTCAGCAGCCACGTAGTCATGTTTGTTGAACAATGTATCGAATGCTTCCAGGACAAGTGCTTTGTTTTTCGACACAACAGTACGATCCATTGCTAGTCAGCCTCCTCCTAAAGCTTTGATCCACCGTCCACAGGGATACTGGCACCGGTGATCCAGCGCGCCTTGTCGGTAGCCAAGAACACGATGACATCGGCGACATCGTCTGGCTTGCCGATTCGTTTAAGCGCTTGCATGTCGAGAGCGACCAGCCGACCAGCCTCGCTCTTCGTGAAATTCGACGTATCGGTGTCGATCACACCGGGCGCGACTGCATTGACGCGAATACCCCTAGGCCCAAGAATGACAGCCCAGTTTTTGACCAGAGTCTTTATTGCTCCTTTGGTTGAGGCGTAGGCGAGGATTGAAGGGCTGTCCAAACCAGGCTTCCCAGCTACTGCGTGCGACGCGATGGAGGAGATGACAATAATGTTCGAGCCTTCAGCGAGGATGGGCAAAAGTTGCTGAACTAGGAAAAACGGGCTTCGGACGTTTGTCGCAAAGAGGTTGTCAAAATCCTCTACCGTGTACTCAGCGATGCGCGCCGCCTTGCTGATTCCGGCGTTGAGCACAAGCACGTCCAATCGGTCGCCGACGATTGAACGCACCTGTTTCGCCAGCAGCGCAGCTCCGTCCGGAATTCCCAGATCCGCCGAGATTGCATTTGCGTGACCACCTTTGGTTTGGATCTCGGAGACGAGAGACTCCGCTTCTTGCACCGACTTGCCGTAGTGAATCACAAGGCGTGCACCCTCTCCTGCAAGAGCCAAAGCGGTCGCGCGACCAATCCCGCGGGATGCTCCAGTTACCAACGCGGTTTTGCCTTGAAGTGTCATTCCGTCTAGCTCCCCGGCAGCCCAGAACTAGTCCGCGATCATCCCTCCATCCACCGGGATGGAGGCGCCAGTCATGTACGACGCATTTGCCGAAGCGACAAAGGTGATCACATGAGCAATCTCCTCCGGTGTTGCCAAACGCTTGAGCGGTACGGTTGAGACGAGCGCCGCTTTATTTTTATCCGTGCTGGTGAAGCGGGTGAGCATGCTCGTATCGGTAGTGCCCGGAGCGACTACATTTACCCGAACCCCAGTGCCCGCGACTTCCAGTGCGGCGGATTTTGTCAGTCCTTCGATTGCATGTTTGCTGGCTACATAAACGGATGCCCCAGCAGCGCCGATGCTTCCATAGGCGGACGAGACATTGACGATGCTGCCGCTCCCCTGTCGCAGCATCACCCGCAGCTCGTGCTTCATGCTCAACAGCGTGCCGAGTACATTTGTGTCGAACGTCGCGGCGTAGCTCTCGGCAGTTTGTTCCGTCACCGGGCCGGGTGTGCCTTCCGTCCCGGCGTTATTGACTGCCATATCCAGGCGCCCGAATCGGTTAACCGTTTGATCGACGAGCTTACGCACGTCGTCATCATTGCGGACGTCAGTACGAACAAAAATGGCTTCTGCTCCGAGCGCCCGGAGCTCGGCAGCTAACTCTTGTCCTTCTTTTTCTCGGCGACCTGACACGACAACCTTTGCCCCTTCTTGCGCAAAGGCTATTGCAGCGGCGCGACCGATGCCGGTCAGGGCGCCCGTAACGAGTGCGACCTTTCGTTCCGGTTTCGTAGGCATTGTTTTTCTCCTATTCCTTTAATTTCGCTCTTTCCCGATCCAGTCGCGTATGTAGGGCGAACAGTTGAGCAGCGTGACCCCTTGTGTTTCACACGTCCCGAGGAAGCGAACTGCTTCAACGTCGACCAAGTTCAGTTCCTCCAGATCCAGCACGATCTTCAATTCGCTCTCGCTTATCTGCTTCTCCAACTCGGATAAGTGATCCGCCCGCATCCGGCCTATGAGTCGAATCGTCGTGCTGTGCCGATCGCGGTACTTTTCAATCTTGAAGGTCACGTTCGACCTGTCGGACGACTCACGCCTCACAGAATGGCAATCTCAGCGCCACTCGCAATCAGTTGAGCTATTTATGTTTAGCTTTTTCAGTCAGGCTGCAATTTCAGCGTTTGCTGAAAATTCAGCATCGTTTTAGGGGCTGGTCGCGCCGAATCCCGTCGCGGCGGGGCGCTTCGAAGAGGCGGCCCACGCGGCATTGAGAGAGCAGTTTGTAAACGGTTTCGAATCGAAATGAGGCCTGAACTGAACCGGGACTACGAGGTCGAGAACTGATTTTTGGAATTTGGCGCGTGCGGGAAAACTCTTGCTGCTACTTTTTTAGCATTTTTGCCTCCATCTTTTGAGCTACTGACGGAGGAACGAGGCGATTCATGATTCGATTGAGTAGTCCTGGAATGTATACAGCCCGATTGGCTTGCAGCGCTTCGAGGCCCTCTGTCACGCATCTTTCGGCAGACATCGGCTTCATCGGGAGCGCCCTAGGATCTTCAAGGAGCTTGGGAATCACGGGGGTATCGACAAAGCCGGGAGTTAGGACCGTCACATGAACTGCCTGGTCTTTCAATTCGAAATGAAGGGCTTGACCTAACGCCGAAACATACGCCTTAGCCGCACCACTATTCGCCATATAGGGAACCCCGTGACTGGCTCCCATCGCTCCAACGAGAAGAATCCCGCCGTGTCCGCGCTTCACGAGGAGAGGCGCGAAGTGGTGACATAGCTCCAGGTGGGCCGTCACACTGAGTCTCACATCTATCAGCAAATCATCTCGATTCTTTTTGTAAAAGAACCGGGATTTCCGGTGCCGGCATTTGAGACGACAAGACCGATATCGAGGTCCTGCGTGGCTTCCTTGACCGTACCTATAAAATTTTCATCGCTGAGATCCACTTGAACCGCTCGGCACTGTACGCCAAACTCTTTCTCGAGATTCTGTCCCAGCTCCTTAAGCAGTTCGAGCCTTCTGGCGACTAACACGATGTTTAAGCGGTTCGCAGCAAGTTGCCTTGAAAATTCTTTTCCGATCCCGGAAGAGGCACCCGTTACGATAGCCCAGGGTCCAAACTTTACTTTGTCGATCCTTTCTACATTTTGACTCATATGACGTTGGGAATGGCAATATAAGCGCCACTCGCAATCATCTCAAATATTTGGCTTTACCTTTTGCAGCCAGGCCGCAATTTCAGCATTTGCTCAAAACCCAGCATCGTCGTCGTTGGGGCAGGCGGGCCCAAATCCCGTTGGGTCGGGGGTATCGAAGAAAGCGCGCTACGCGGACTGAGAGAGAAGATTGAAAACGGGCTTCCGCCTGAAATGAGGCCTGGAGGCCAGACGGGGACTAGGATGTCCTGAAGCGATGCCGGTTAATTCCGAGTTTCCTGATCTTGGATTCAAGCGTCTGTCTGGGTATGCCCAGTTTCGCCGCGGCGCCGGTGGGACCCGAGACCAGGCCCTTAGCCTCGTGCAATGCATTTTCGATCACCGTCCTCTCGCGTTCCGCAAGATCTGCCACCAAGGGCATGGTCTGCGTAGTCAGATTGGGGGACGTCCGACTCGGCGCGAGCCAGCTTGGATCGACACAGAATATCTCCCCTTCGCAAAGCACCACGGCGCGTTCGACGACGTTCTGCAATTCACGGATGTTACCGGGCCAGTCACAGCGTTGGAACAAATCAAGCGTGTTCTTGCTCACGCTTCGAATTCGCTTTCCAGCCTTCTTGGCGTAGCGGTCCACTAGGTATTCTACTAACAACGGGATGTCATCAACCCGATCACGAAGCGCCGGCACTTGAATCGGGACAACGTTTAAGCGGTAGAACAAATCCTGACGGAACGTGCCGTCAGCTACGGCGGCGCGCAGATCCTTATTTGTCGCCGCGAGCACTCGCACATCAACTGGAATCGTTTGGTTCCCACCTACTCGTTCGAATTCGTGCTCCTGAAGAACTCGTAGCAAAGCAAGTTGAGTCTCTGGCGGTATTTCACTAACCTCATCCAGAAAAATCGTTCCGCCGTCGGCCGATTCAAAGCGTCCGAGACGCCGCTGATGTGCCCCCGTGAAGGAACCCCTTTCGTGTCCGAACAGTTCCGAGGCAATGAGTGAAGGCGAAATAGCCGCACAATTTACTCGAATGAAGGCGCGCGACGAACGATTAGACCGACTATGTATGGCGCGAGCGATCAGCTCTTTTCCCGTTCCCGTTTCTCCCGAAATCAGGACTGTCGAATCCGTAGGCGCCACTTTCGACACTTGAGCCAGCACTCGCCGCAGGACTTCGGAGGAGCCGACGATCTCCTCAAACATCGAAGAGCGTTCGATCTCCTCGCGCAACGCGACGTTCTCATTTCGCAGGCGATTCTCGGCCTGTTTATGATCTTCAATGTCCGTTCCCGTCCCGAACCACCGGACAACGCCTCCGTTCTCATCGAGCAGCGGATTACAGCGAATCAGGAACCATCGATACCGCCCATCTTTTCCGCGCAGGCGCTTCTCCATCTCGAAGGGCGTTCGCTTTGAAAGGCCTGCGCTTAGTTGCTTTTCAAACCTCTCCAGATCCTCTGGATGAACGTCCCTCCTGATCCGCTCGTCGATTCCCGAGGCTTTCATTTGTTCCAAGGTGAAGCCCAAGTAGTCAAGCAGCCTCTTGTTGGCCTGAAGCAAGGTGCCGTCTTTATCCATTACAACAACATGCTGAGGAAGGAAATCTATGAGTTGCCGCAGTTCGCGCTCGTCCTGTTGAAGTTTCGCTTCCGAGTTCCGAATTTCTTCAAAAGCGCTTCTCAATGCTTCCTGTGACCTCTCCCCCTCGATGGCGATTACGGCGATGTGACCCGCGCCTTCGATGAGTCGCAGATCAGTCTCGCTCGGGATGCGGGCCTCCGGATAGTACATTCCGAAAGTGCCAAGTACGTGTTGGTTCTTGGAGAGGAGCGGCTGAGACCACGCGGCACGAATCCCGTACCTCAAAGTAAGTTCCCGATAATCAGCCCATAACGGGTCTGTTGCAATGTCGGACACGATCACACGCTGCTTCAGAAATGCGGCAGAGCCGCACGAACCTACACAAGGGCCAATCTTTACTGGAGTGATGGCCTCAAGCCACTCCTTGGGGAATCGAGGACCGGCTGCTGGCCGAAGGTGCATGCCGTCTGGGTCCATCAACATTACTGCCGACTTGACATCACTGGACTGAGCATCGATTGTTTCACACAACTTTTCCAGGATGTCTGGCAGGGAAGCGCCGTTGGCGATCATTTCCAACGTCTGTTTTTCGGCAGCTAGTAGTGCCTCGGCTCGCTTACGGTCCTCGATATCCGTATTCGCGCCATACCATTTGAAGATGTTGCCGTGATTGTCGCGCACAGGCTCTACACGGAACAGGAACCACCGATAGTCTCCATTGTACCGGCGCAGGCGTGCTTCAATCTCGCCGGCCTCGCCGGAAGCCAACAGATCACGCCAAAAATCCATGAGCCTATCGCGGTCTTCTGTGTGAACAGCCGCAGTCCAGCCCCAATCCGATGCCTCTTCCGCAGAGAGGCCGGTGTAATCTAACCAGCGCCGGTTGAGAAATTCAGCCGAGCCGTCGGGGCGAGCTGACCACGCCAGCGTAGGAATCGCGTCAACGTCTTGCGCCTGCCGAGCTTGCTCGGTACCTTGCCCTGCGGATGCCATTTCCGCATTATAGTCCCATCGCGCAATTCACAGGCCTTCAAGATCTATCGCAGGCTCGACTGAATTCCTGCATCATTTTCGGCCGATTGCGAGTGGGTCACGGACAAGTCGGAAGTAATCCACTTGGACGAAGGACGTGCAATGCGTAGAGGTAGTCTGCTTAACGTGTTTTGGTTGGCGGGAGCGACGGGACTCGAACCCGCGACCTCCTGCGTGACAGGCAGGCGTTCTAACCAACTGAACTACGCCCCCGCCGTGCGAACGACGTGATGCTTCCTTTGTTTCTTACTGTTCCTTCGTGTTCCCGTCCGTGCTCAAGACTTCCGTACCGTGACAGTACACTGTCTTTTGGTAACTGCTTGAAACTACGCGGCACGGATGGCTACCAAAACCGCGGTTTGGAACTCAAGGTAACAATTATTGGACCATGAATGGACCAAGAAATGGACTCTGCCGTCGAGCGGCAGAAGCTTCAACCTAAGACGAGCCTGACCGGCATTCAACTCTGCGATCCACGCTGGATGTTTACACCCAGGCACTCGCGCCAGCCAAACATGCAGCTCAAGCAGCGATCTTCTCGCTCGTATTTTCGGGCGAAGCGAATGGAACGTCACAGCCGTCGGGACCAAATGACGCTGCAGAGTGAGGGCAAATCGACCGAGACGAAAAGGGACACAAATAAGGGCACGAAAACGTGCCCTTTTGGGTCCTCGATGGTTTCAGTGAAATCCGTTCAACTCTTTTGGAATGAATGGCGGGGACGACGAGACTCGAACTCGCGACCTCTGCCGTGACAGTGGACCATGAATGGACCAAGAAATGGACTCTGCCGCTGCGACTCATTTCGCGCGATCAAGGCCGGCGGCTGGTCCAGTTCTGGAGCTTAAGTCCGGGGACGCGCTTGAACTCGCGTTCATTGTTGGTGACGAGAGTGAGCCCCGCGGATTTGGCGTGAGCAGCAATCCAGAGATCGTTGCCACCGATCATCTCACCGCGGGCCTCCAACGCTGCGCGAATCTCGCCGTAGGATGTCGCCGCTTCCCCCGGCAAGGGAACCACAGGCAAAAGAGATACAAGGCGCCCGAGAGATTCCAGAGCATGTGTGCGTTGCTGGCTTCGCTCTGCGCCATAATGTAGCTCGCCATAGGTAATCACCGATATAACGGCGTCGCCATGCTGCATTTGGCGGAATCGCGTGGTCACTTCAGGGGGCCGGTTCTGCCGCAAATAGATGCAGATATTGGTGTCGAGCATATAGCGGGCGCTCATCAGAGACCTTTGCGGCGCTGTGGATAAGGATCTTTGCGCTTCTTTGGGAACATGTCCGCTGGCAACTCGGCTAACAAATCCAGTACGCGGACCATTCCGCCGGCTTTCTCTCGTAATACGATTTCGTCGCCGCGCCGGAAAATCTCAACTTCCGAGCTTTTGACACGAAACTTTTTTGGTAGCCTCACAGCTTGGCTGTTCCCAGACTTAAATACGCGAGCGATGGCCATGATTTGCCTCTCCGATATATATACAGCAATGTATATACATTTGCAAGCGCCAATTCCCGAGCTCTGGGCCGAGCAGAGGTCGAGAAGGGACACGACGGGTTCAGTGAAATTCGGGGAACTCTTTAGAAGAAATGGCGGGGACGACGAGACTCGAACTCGCGACCTCTGCCGTGACAGCGGCCCCCTGATAGGTCTTACAACAACTTACAAGACTGCGGGGACTGCCAAGGGCCGCCTAAGTCTTTCAAAATCTCACAAGACACCGCATCCTGTGGGTTGGGTTGTGGGTTGGAAAGCTGCATTGGAATGTCTCCCGAGCACACGCCGCAGCCTCTAGGTGGCGTCCTGGCGTGGGGGTAAATTAATGCCGAAGGTCCATTTCCACACATCGGCAGACTTAACGTAGACTGACGTGCCCCAAACAGTTCCAACCTTCTGACCGTAGCACGTGCCGTCCGCAGCAGCCTTGAATGTCAGGATGCCGACCGTCGGCGAGAGCATCGTGCCCATGGCGTCGGTGAGGCTGATGCTCTTGACATCGCAATAAGTCCCGGACCAGTCCCGCATCGCATCGGTCTTAGTTGCGAGGTAAACACCAAAAATGTTGATGAACGAAATATCCTTGGCCGTCAGCTCCGCGAGCTTTTTAGCATCGTGTGCTCTCCAGGCTTCCCAGACATCCCTTTCGACCGCGAGCATGGCGTCGGTGCGGGCATTTCGATTGGTCGGTTGGGCATAGTCCTCATGAAGCGCCTTCTGCCTGTTAGCAGGCTTCGCGAGAGTCTCTTTTGGATCGACAATCGCAGCTCGGGCGTGGAAGGTTCGCTTCCATTTACCGTCGTCGCGAAGGTATATCGCTGCCGCCCGACTATTGGTTGGGAGCGTTTGTCCCCCACATGTGCCGTTAACAGTCGCCTTGTAGGTGATAAGCGCCGCATCCTTACCAAGCAAGTTCACCTGCTCGTCGGACAGAGCGTAGCTCTTGATCTCGCAATCAGTGCCGGTGTATTCCCCTATCGCTGATGCCTTATCGAGCTTGCCAAACGAACCCCAGCCGACAAAATTATCCGAAAGAAATTTGCCCCAGAACTTTGCGTCCTTGGACTTCCAAGCCTCGTACGCACTCTTTTCGAGCGTTATGAGTTCAACCTTTGTCCGTCCGGCCGGAGCGGTCCTTTCAGGCGTGTCAGCGGCGTTCGCATTGTTCGCAAGCGCATTTCCGACGCAGGCCGCGAAAATAAAAGCCGCTGCCGCGGTTAAACCGAATTGCTTGATCTTGGCCATAATTGTCGCCTCAAAAATTAGTTGTAAATTGAATTCAAGCCCCAAAGCCGCTCTGTTATGCGGCCAAGACAGGCACAGCGTGCTCCCCTCGATGGTTTCGATGAAACTAGCCCAACTCTTTAGTAATGAATGGCGGGTACGACGGGACTCGAACCCGCTGCCTCTGGCGTGACAGTTTACAGCAACTTAGAACAACGCTGGAGCTGTCAGGCGCCGCGCAAGTTGTACAAGACCACTCGATTTGTGGGGGATTGTGGGCTGAAAAAGCAGAAGCTCGGGCCTCCGCCGCTGCAAAGCAGCGTTCAACCGCGCCTTCGAGGCCACCAAGCTACGCAGATTGACCACTCCCGTTAGCCTATCCCCGTGTTTCAGTCGTGTTGGGAGGGGGAAGCATATGCAGGACGGAAGTGTGACAGTTGAGCGGCGCAAGCGAGGGCCGGATGTTTGGTGCTTCAGATGGCGAGAGGGCGGGCCAGACGGCCGAAGAATACACCGCCGCATCGTTCTTGGAACTGCTGATGACCTGAAAAGCATCGCTTCAGTCCGCAAGGCGGTTGTTGGACTCAGACGAGAAATCAACCTGAATGACGTTCGGATTAGAAGGGAATCGATCAAGTTCGCCGATCTATCGCGGCAGCGAGAGCTTGCCGACCGTAATCCACGCATCGCGTATTCAACCAAGAAGGCATACGCGGGCTACTTGGAAAAATGGATCGAGCCTCGCTGGGGCGAGTACAGCTTGCTAGAAATTCGGGCTGTGGAAGTCGAGTCGTGGCTGAAGTCTCTGAACCGAGCTCCAGGAACGCGCTGCAAAATACGGAACGTGATGAGTCTGTTGTTCAATCATGCTCGTCGCCACGACCTCTGTGACCGCAATCCCATTCAGTGGGTTCGGCAGAGCGCGAAGCGACGTGCAACACCAGATATTTTGACCAGGGATGAAGTGCAGGGGCTACTCGCGAATTTACGCTTCAGAGAGCGGACCTTAGTGTTGTTGGCCGTAACTACGGGCCTGCGAAGGAGCGAGCTCTTCGCACTGAAATGGAAAGACGTAGACTTCCACACCAAACAGGTTTACGTAACGCGCTCCATCGTGCAGAACGTTGTTGGTATCTGCAAGACGGAAAGTTCTCAGAAACCTGTTCCAGCTCACGATGATCTGGTCGAGGCTCTGCGTGAATGGCATCGCCAAACGCCGAATCAATGTTAGAGAGCTGGGTATTCGCGAGTCCGGTCAATCAGGGACGTTGGCCTTACTTGGCTCAGGAGATCATGCGGCACCATATCCTTCCGGTTGCGCGAACACTAGCAGGATGCTGAAAAAGCCAGGAATTTTGTAACGAGGCGGCGCGCGGTGCGTCTGATTAGGCATGCGAGGAAACGATCAGCAGCAGGGGCATGTGTTTAGCTACCTTTCACCGGAGCAGCGGGTACGCAAAGATCATCCGCTGCGGCCGATCCGCACGATGGTAGATAAGGTCCTCAAGGAACTCTCGCCAGAGTTCGACAAGATGTATTCCCAAGTGGGCCGTCCGTCGATTCCGCCGGAGCAGTTGCTGCGGGCTCTGTTGCTGCAGATGCTGTACTCGGTGCGCAGCGAGCGGCTGCTGGTGGAGGAGATCGACTACAACATATTGTTTCGCTGGTTCGTGGGGCTGAACTTGGACGATGAGGTGTGGGATGCCACGGTGTTCACCAAGAACCGCGACCGTTTGCTAGAGGCCGAAGTGGCCAAGGAGTTTCTGGCGCTGGTGGTGGAGCAAGCCCGCGGGCAGGGCTGGGCCTCGGACGAGCACTTCACGGTAGATGGAAGTTTGCTGGAAGCCTGGGCCGGCGTGAAGAGTTTTCAGCCTAAGAACAAGAAGAGTTCGTCTCCGCCGGATGATCCCGGAAATCCCACGGTGGATTATCGCGGCGAGAAGCGCTCGAACGAAACGCATGAGTCGAAAAGCGATCCCGAAGCGCAGATGGCGCGCAAAGGTCCAGGCAAGGAGGCCCAGTTGAGCTACAGCGGGAATCTGCTGGTGGAGAATCGCAACGGGTTGATGGTGGACAGCCGGGTGTGGGAAGCCACGGGCACGGCGGAGCGCTATGCCGCTCTGGAAATGCTGCAGGAACTTCCGGGAAGCAAGCGGGTGACGGTAGCTGGAGACAAGGGCTTCGACACGGCGGATTTCGTGCGCGAGTGTCGGAACCTATGGGTGACGCCGCATGTGGCGCAAAACCTTGGGCGCAGAGGCGGCAGCGCTATCGATAGTCGCACGGCGCGGCACGCGGGCTATGCGATCAGTCAGAAGAAAAGGAAGCGCATCGAAGAATGTTTTGGTTGGTTGAAGACCATTGCGTTGCTGCGCAAAGTGCGGCATCGCGGGACGCTGAAGGTCGATTGGATCTTTACGTTCGCTTGCGCGGCCTACAACCTGGTGCGCATGCGAAACCTGATGCGCAGCGCAGTTCCAACGTAGTCAGTGCGGGCCGTAGTGTCTCTGAACGGAGCTGAAACACCTCTTTCGGGCGCTCGGTAGCACGACAAATCACGCCGCAAAGGCTCGAAAACTCCCGAGTGACTTAAACCAACCTAGAAATTGCTGGCTCCGCACGATTTTTCCGCAGCCTGCTAGTACTACTGTGTTATAAAATAGGATACATTTCCTGCAAAAATGAGCAGCGATGGCACCCGTTCTCCCTACACTCTGTGGGCATGAGCGCCACTTGTTCGGCGCCAGGCGCACAACAGCAACGCTTCGCGGCCTATCTCGATAGCCTGGCGCAAGCCGCAGAGCACGCCGATCGCGTGGAACCGCTGAAATCGTATTGTAAGGGTCTGCTTCTGCCCGGGGAACGCAAGAGCGTCGAACCCATGGCGGCACGGCTGGCTCCGGACCATGTGCGGCAGACGCATCAATCTCTCCATCATTGGGTAGCGGATGCTCCGTGGAGTGACGAAGCTTTGCTCGAGCAGGTGCGCCACTCCGTCTTACCCGCCATGAAGCGCAACGGACCGGTGATCGCTTGGATTGTGGACGATACCGGCTTCCCCAAGAAAGGAACGCACTCCGTCGGGGTGACGCACCAGTACTGCGGACAGTTAGGGAAGCAGGAAAATTGTCGTGTGGCGGTAAGCCTGTCGATGGCCACCGAGCACGCCAGCCTGCCCATCGCGTACCGTTTGTATTTACCGGAAATCTGGGCCCAGGATCAGAAGCGTCGCAAGAAAGCTGGTGTTCCGGAACAGATCTCGTTTGCAACCAAGCCGGTGATTGCCCTCGGACAGATTCGCCAAGCGCTGGCAGATGGAGTTACCGCGGCGCCGGTGTTGGCCGATGCCGCGTATGGCGATGAAACTAAGTTTCGGGAACAGCTCAGCGAATTGGGCCTACCGTATGTTGTTGGCGTGCGCGGGCACACAACGGTTTGGCGACCTGGAGAAACTCCACTCCCGGCAAAACCAGGAAGCGGGCTGGGGCGCCCACCGAAGTTGTTGCGCCGGGATAGAAAACATCAACCGGTTTCTGTCCAACAAGTGGCTCTTTCCTTGCCAGCCAAGGATTGGAGAGCGGTCTACTGGCGTCAGGGAACGAAGCAGAAATTGCGCTCCCGTTTTGCGGCCCTGCGAGTGCGACCTGCTCATCGGGATTATGGGCGAAGCGAACCTCGTGACCAAGAATGGTTGTTGATCGAATGGCCGGAGCGGGAGAGCCAACCGACCAAGTATTGGCTTTCTACTCTCCCGGCCCGTATCACCATGAGAGAGTTGGTGAAACGAGCAAAACACCGTTGGATTATCGAACGCGACTACCAAGAGCTGAAGCAAGAGTTGGGACTGGGACATTACGAAGGTCGGGGCTGGCGAGGTTTTCACCATCACGCCACGTTATGCATCGCCGCTTACGGCTTCCTCGTCGCGGAAAGAAGTCGTTTTTCCCCCTCCACAAGCGCCGGTCGACTGGACTTACGCGCCACGAAACTTCCGCCTGAGTTCCACCCGCGCGGCTCGCCGCGTGCGTGTTGAACGTCACCATCCTCATTCCATCGCGACCCTACGAATTCAGATTGCCCGACATCTTATCGAGCAACTCCCCTCCTGCCCGTTTTGTTACCAAAGGCGCTTGTAATTGTTTGTAACACAGTAGTACTAGGCATCACGAAGCGAATCGGCTGGCATACTTTTCGTCACACCTATTCGACAGTGCTTCGATCGACTGGCGCAGAGCTGAAGATCATGCAAGAGCTGCTGCGTCACTCGACAATTCGCGTGACGCTCGATACTTACACGCAGGCAGTGACAACGGAAAAGCGCAATGCGCAGGAGGCAGTGGTCGCGCTTCTGTTCCCAGAAAAAACGCAAGAAACACAAGCTCTGCCTGGCTAAACACGATTACGTGTACCTATTTTGTGCCTTTTTGTGCCCACGCGAAAATGGAACATTTTCGATAAGTTCTTGAGAATGAATGGCGGGGACGACGAGACTCGAACTCGCGACCTCTGCCGTGACAGCGCAGCGTTGTGATGTAATCGATTGATATCAAACGGTGTCGGCGGACATCTTTTGATACCACAAGGTACCGTAGATCACCTCTTATCGTCCCCTTATTGTACCCGGATCGTGCTTGTCCACTTCCCCCCGGCTATTGTCGGCCTTCTTGACGTTTCTTGCGCTCGGCATCCTGCTCTAGCATGCTCGCCATGAGGCGAACCGGTGAGCGGAACGTGGTCGCGCGCAACCGGTCGAACATGGTTTGCAAGTCAACGAGTCCATGGGCTGCAGCAAGGTCCAACGCTGCGAGCGTACCCACCACCTTCAGTCCACGATGTCGTGCTATAGTCACCCCGTCTCGTTCATCCATCAACAAAAGGATGGCTTGGAGTTCGGACGCAAGCGATATCGCTTCGCGCTCGCCTGCGTCGAGATGTTCCAGAGCCGAATCGATGGGCTGTTTCAGGCTCACAACCTCCAACCATGCAGGAGGCTGCGAAATCCACGCGCGCACGACGGCGGGAGTGTTTGCATGAGCCAGCTCGGCCTTCACAGCGGGAGGGATCAAAACCGTTCGATACAGTTCTGGAAGAATATCGGCTGCTTGAATGAGTACGAGATAGTTTAGAGGAGTTGTGTCAGCTACGATCGATCGCATCTACAAGCCGAGCTGCCGATGTGTCTCGCGATCCCGCTCAATGTCTTCTAGAGTGTATTCCAGTTCGACGCCATGACTCTTCAGAAAGGCATCAACTTCCATCCGGGTCTCGTATCCCAGCAACTGGCGCAGTTGGGCAGCCGAAATCTTGCGTTCGCGGTACGCTGCTAGGGCCAAAGCCTCAAAGGCCGCGCGGGACAAATCTTGACCTGGAGCAGCTAAGGCTGCTGAGAGTTCGTCAGGGAGGGCAATCGTGACGTGTCGCATTATTCGGAAATTATAACATCATTCGACAAGGGAAATGCGGTGGCCGACCTGAATGGTCGTTGGCAGTTGAGCACTATTCAAAGAAAATAAGTCTGGTGAAAATATGGCGGGGACGACGAGACTCGAGCTCGCGACCTCTGCCGTGACAGTGCACTTTCTTTTGGTAACTGCTTGAAACTACGCGGCACGGATGGCTACCAAAACCGCGCTTTGGAACCCCAAGTAACATTTATTGGACCATGAATGGACCAAGAAATGGACTCTGCCGTCGAGCGGCAGAAGCCATAAGCTAGCACGTGCCAGGTAAGGTGGTCCACTATTCACGAACCTCTGGAAGGTGGGTCCAATTCCCATCGTCCCGTCCCATGACCTTAATCTCAGAATGAAAACGACTTTAACCGCAGTTTTCCTTCATCAGACAATCCGGAGGTTGGCCCGTAAATCACCACAAGCGCGTGTAGGAAGTGTTCTTCGGGCTCGTCATCAAGTGTGGACGGACTACGCGCAAACTCGACGCTTATCGATCACTCTCCTCTATGGCATACAAATTCGGGTGGTTGTGGGTTGGCGGAAATCATTGAAAGAGAAGACAGTCTAGTTGGGCGGCCTGATTTGTGAAAGCCTGGGGCTTCGACAGGGTCCTTTACTGGGAATAAATCTTTGGCACGCCGATGAACAAATAGATTCGTACGTCACCAAACGTGAAAGCCGGCCACGCTTTAACGAAACTTGGGTGAATGACGCGTAAGCACAAATCCAAGCAGCACCGACACCGCGAGCATCAGCGCAACCCAGGCCAGCCGCTGAAAGCGACATTCCAAGGTGAACTGCGCCCCGAGCAAACCGTTGCCGCGCATGCCATGCTCGCCCATGACACGGGAGTGTTGGCAGCCACCACCGCGTTCGGAAAGACCGTGGTCGCCGCGTGGCTGATTGCGCAACGGGGAGTGAATACACTCGTATTGGTACATCGACGGCAGTTGCAACTGCAATGGATCGAGCGACTTTCCACCTTCCTCGGAATGCCGGCGCGCACTATTGGCCGGATCGGTGGCGGCCGCACAAAGGCCACCGGCTTGCTTGATGTAGCGGTGATACAGAGCATGGTACGAAACGGTCTCGTCGACGATCTGGTCGAGCAATTATGGCCACCTGATTGTGGACGAGTGCCACCATCTCTCTGCCCAAAGCTTTGAGCAGGTTGCCCGTCAGGCTAAGGCGAAGTTCGTCACGGGCTTGTCTGCGACCGTCACCCGGAAGGATGGCCACCATCCGATCATCTTCATGCAGTGCGGTCCCGTGCGTTACCGGGGCAGTGTCCAGGCAGCGGTGTTGCAGCTCATCCCTTTGAGCATACGGTAGTGGTTCGTCCGACTGACTTTCGTCCGCTACGACCAGCCGATCCCAATGTGCGGCTACAATTCCACGAACTCTATGAGGAACTGATTGCCGATGAGGAGCGCAATCGACTTATCTGCCAGGACGTGATCCAAGCCCTTCGGGAGGGACGGTCGCCGTTGGTGTTGACCGAGCGGAATGAACATCTTGGACTCTTTGACCAAGCAATTGGCACGCGAGGTGCAACACCTGGTGGTGCTCCGAGGAGGGATGCGCAAAAAGGAGCTTGACGCTATCTCCAGCTCGCTTGGCTGCCATTCCTGCGGAGGAGGCTCGCGTGATCTTGGCCACCGGCCGGTATGTGGGCGAGGGTTTTGATGACGCCCGACTCGACACCTTATTTCTGACGCTGCCCGTCTCGTGGCAAGGAACGATCGCGCAATACGTGGGTCAGGCTGCATCGCCTCTATGACGGCAAGCGCGAAGTGCGCGTCTACGACTACGCTGATCTCAACGTGCCGATGCTGGCGCGGATGTTCGATCGCCGCTGTCGCGGCTACGAAGCGATTGGCTACACGATGCAGCTTCCGGGCAGCGCCGTGCCGGGCTGGCCTGCGGATGTGCCACTTCCCGTCGATCCCGACTGGAAGAGCCAATACGCCGCCAGCGTGCGCCGCTTGGTGCGCGATGGCGTAGATTCTCCTCTGGCGAAATCTATTTGTCGACGTTGCCGTAATCCCGCCTCCGAATGCCGAGGGCGCCAATCGAGCGCGAAGCGCAACGCGAGGCATTTCTATATCGCCGATTCGAAACATTAGCCGCAGACGACCGGGAGGTTTCGTTTGAATGCAGAGTTGCCGATTCCGTTCGATGGCTGGGGCCGCATGGAAGTTGATCTGCTTTGCGCGCCGTCGCGACATCGCCATCGAACTTGGACGGCAGGCCAGCACCTGGGCGACCCTGACGCCTACCGGCGAGATCGTCGCAAGGATGCTTTGCTTGCAGGAGAACGGCTATCTGGTCCTCCGATTCCTCGCCGAAGACGTCGGCAAATGTCTCGATCAAGTTCTGGATGCCATCTTGCGGGCTTTATCACATCAGGACGCCAGAACCTGAGCTGAGGTCCCCTAAGATCTTACCTTCTAGGCCAAGTCCGGTAGCTCTTCGCGCGGAATTAGCAGACGGATGGAGCGTGCTTGCCCGGGCGTTCGCTCGATGAGCCCCCGGGCCACCAGCGTCAGGACCATTTGATGTACGGAAGGCGGAGAAACCTGAAAGTATTGCTGCATCTCGGCCTCGGTGGGCGCGCGTCCGTGGATTCGAGTGTAGTAATAGATGAAGGCCAGGTACTGGCCTTGTTTGGCGGTATAGGCTTTCTTCATCTTCACCCCTACAACGAGGCCACTCCTAATTCCCGTTTCAAGCAAGGTTCCGCGAATGAGCTTCCCATGGGCTGGCAATAGTTCTCGGACCTGGATAATAGCAGTGGAGAGCAAGCGAGCCGGGACTTCAATGAAATATTCCTTCGGGTTGAGGCTCCGTCGCCAGCAACTCCCAATAATCGAGTGGATGACCGCGCCTCGCCAGCTGGCCTGAGGTGACCCCGCAAAAGTCAACTTTTGCGCCCAACTGCCGTTGATTTCTGGAGTTTGTGCGATTCACACGCGACCTGTAGTGCCATCTAACGGCGCGGGAAGAATCAGGTTTCGTTCCGGCTCATTCCGAAAGGACTCGAAAAATCCTTAAACCTGCAGTAATATAGGAGTATATTTGGGTTATAAAAGGATCAACTGCGATGGCCTTAAAAACAAAGCAAATGAAGAAACAGCCCCAAACCGAGCGGGCTACGCGCAAGTCAAAGTTTCAGGCTGATTTGGCCCCTGCGGAAGACCGAATGGTTCGCGGCTTGAAGCAAGAGCTGCAGCTCACAAGCAACACGGATTTTCTTTCCGACGCCCTGGCGTTATTCCGCTGGGCAGTATGGGAAAGAAAGCGCGGTCATCGTATTTTTAGTGAAACTGAGACGGGCGAGCGGAAGGAATTGGTGTTTCCGCGCCTCGAACGCGTTGCCCCTGAACTGGTGCTCCCACGTGTGGAGATTCCTTGGGCGCCGCGTGAGCTGGAGAGTCTTGCCGATCTCGCATCGCGAGAACCCGCCCATCCTACCGAAAACCTCATCCGAGCAATGAGAGGCTGAGTGGCCGTTCACATCCGTCGTCTCGAGGAGCAGGACGAAGTCGCGCTTTTCGATTGTGGCGATGAGCCACTTAACAACTATCTAAGGCGGCAGGCGTGGGCGAATCAGCAGAAAAGCTTTATTGGAGTGACTTACGTCGCGATCGACGAAGGTGCGCCGCGCACAGTTATCGGATACTTCACTCTCGCAACGGCAAGTGTGCCCCGCGAGAGCTTCCCTAAGAATTACGTTCGTGGACTTCCCCCATACGACTTGCCACTCGTTTTGCTCGCGCGGCTTGCGGTAGACCGGCGCTTCACAGGAAAAGGGCTCGGGCATGCTCTCATTTCCGAAGCATTTAAGATCGCACTCCGAGTTGCAGACGATGTGGGATGCCGCTGCATCATTACGGATGCATATCGAAACAGAGTCGACTGGTATGCGCGCTATGGTTTCGTCGCGCTGGAGGGTGCCTCCGAGAGCGGTCCTCAACGAATGTTTCTCGACATGAGAACGATTCGTAGGGCGCTCAAGGGTACGCAGTAGTCTGGTCTGCGCTCACACCGAATGAAGTTCGGTCTTTTCACCATGCCCAAATCCCTGCTGGTCAGCGAGCCGGAAATCATCACCTAGGGCGTCATCGCTTACCAACGAGCATTGCCGCCGCAAAGCAATTCACTTCCGAAGCGGCCTAATGCGCAAGAATCCCTCCGCACCGTAACTGCGATGCTGGAGGTAGAAATGCAACAGGGCAGTCTAATCAGGAGTGGTCGAAAGCGCGGTCCAGATGTCTGGCAGTTCCGTTGGGGGGACAAAGGACCTTTTGGGAAACGAATCTATCGCCGAAGAGTGATCGGCACGGTCTGCCAATACGCCGATGTGGAGTCCGCCCGCAAATCAGTCGCGGGATTGCTGACAGAAATCAACGGGAATGGACTTAAACATTTTGCTCTCCGGATGACCATTT
This sequence comes from uncultured Acidobacteriota bacterium, assembly GCA_963721915.1. GTDB lineage: Bacteria > Acidobacteriota > Terriglobia > Acidiferrales > UBA7541 > Acidiferrum. The sequence goes on from CAVRLD010000001.1 coordinate 132,436, forward strand.
CGGAGGTCTGCGATCACTTCATTCAGCGCGAATTGACTAACGACAATCTCTGGCGCAGTTATGCCACAAAGAGAGCCTACAAGGCTTATTTGAAGAGGTGGATAGTCCCACATTGGGGATGTATGCGTCTTTTCCGAAGTGAGAACGATGGAAGTGGAGTCATGGCTGCGTCGGCTGCCACTAGCGAAGAGTAGTTGTGCGAAGATCCGAAGTATCCTGTCGGTCCTTTTCAACCATGCGTGCCGTCACGAACTGTTCGACCGAAATCCTATCCGTTTGGTTCGCCAGAGTGCGAAGCGTCGAAACACGCCGTGTGTGCTGACGCCGCCTGAAATAAAGGCGCTTATCGATAATTTGGGCTTGCGAGAGCGGACGCTGGTGCTTGTCGTAGCCTCTACGGGTTTGCGCCAGAGCGAGCTGTTCGGATTGAAGTGGGGAGATATCAATTCTGCTCAAGGGACAATGAGCGTTACGCGATCGATCGTGTGCGGAGTGGTGGGTCCATGCAAAACAGAATCTTCGCAAAAGCCTGTGCCGGTTCATCCAACCGTTTTGGAGGCACTCGCGAAATGGAAAGAAACCTCTCGCTACGCCGGACCTCAGGACCGGGTTTTCGCGAGCAGACGGCACCGAGGTCGGAAACCAATATGGGGCCAAGCGATCTTACGCAGATACATTCGTCCGGTCGCGCAGCGCGTCGGGATTCAGAAGCGATTTGGTTGGCATACGTTCCGGCACACATTCTCGACTCTGCTGCGAAGCGTCGGTACAGAGTTCAAAGTAATGCAAGAACTATTGCGACATTCCTCGTTGCGATCCACGTTGGATGTCTATACGCAGGCAATCTCGCCAGCAAAACATGCGGCGCAGGCTGCGGTGCTCGCGCTGGTATTCGCGTCTGAAGCCAACTCCACCGCTTTCGCGCAAACGCCGTCAAATCGTGAGAGCGCGGCCATCAAAAACGCCTCTGATTGAGTAAGCAGGGTGCAAAGAAGGTGCAAAAATGCACCCTTTTGCACCCTCGCTGGTTCGAGTGAGTCTTATTCAACTCTTTTGGAATGAATGGCGGGGACGACGAGACTCGAACTCGCGACCTCTGCCGTGACAGTAATCGATTGATATCAAACGGTGTCGGCGGACATCTTTTGATACCACAAGGTACCGGATGTCACTTCTTATCGTCCCCTTATTGTACCCAGATTTGGCCGGGTTACTGAATTTCTCAGACCCCATTTTAGAATAACTCTCGGTTTACGCCGACCAACCGGAAGGTGGCCAGACCAGTCAACACTAGCGCGTTTGGACGTAGCCGCCCGGCGGCGGACGCTTCGCGTGAGGTAGTAGAGCGTTGGTTGCTCTATGGTTTGTGATGTAAGTGTGGGTCACAGGAGGTTTCCCTATGACCCACTTGCGAAAAATGATGCTGGAAGAGCTCCAGCGTCGTAATTATTCTGAAAATACCACACGCTGCTACATCCGCACAGTCGAAGATTTTGCTCGACGATTCAACTGTTCCCCCGATCGCTTAGGCCCTCGACACATTCGTGAATACCAAGCGGAGCTATTCGAGAAGCGCAAGTTGTCGGCGGGTAGCGTCGCGGTCCGTTTGGCAGCCTTAAGGTTCTTTTACTGCAAGACGCTCAAAAAAGGTTGGAGCATTGCCGAGAGTCCCTATCCGAAAAAGGGCCATCGCCTTCCAGCGATCCTCAGCCAAGAAGAAGTCGCACGATTGATCCAGGCCGCGGGCACTTCCTTCCATCGCACCCTGCTGATGACGCTCTATGCCACCGGAGTACGACGCGCTGAATTGACCCACCTGAAAGTCAGCGACATCGATAGCAAACGCATGGTGATTCACGTCCAGGGCGGCAAGGGACGCAAAGACCGGGATGTGATGCTCAGCCCAAAACTGCTCGAGGCGCTGCGTGAGCACTGGCGCGGATTACCGCGCAAGCCAAGCGTCTGGCTATTTCCAGGCAACCGCTGGCATACCGGTGATACACCGATCACCACCAAGGTGGTCTGGAACGCTTGCCAGGAAGCCGCCCAACGAGCGGGCCTCCAGAAAGACGTTCATCCTCACACGCTGCGTCACTGTTTCGCGACGCATCTACTCGAGGATGGTGCTGACCTGCGCACCATTCAGATCCTGTTGGGCCATAACGATCTGAAAGAGACGGCCCGCTATCTGCATCTCTCCCAACGTCACCTGCATGCGGCCTCGAGTCCATTGGATTCACTGCCGCTCGAAGGCCCTTCGCCGCAGGACGAGTAGATGGTCCGGCCACCGCTGGAGGTGGCCGATCTGATCTGCGCCGCGGGAGATGCTTTCATCGAACGAAATCGCCACTGGCTCCGTTGGAAGCACATCAAAGTGTTGCTGGCCATTCGGCGGTGCCGTACTGCCGCACTCGGCGGTCATCTCGATGAGTGCACCCGTTGCGGGTATCGTGCCACCATCTCGTATAACAGCTGCCGCAATCGCCACTGCCCGAAGTGTCAGATCGCTGCTCGGGACCGCTGGATCGCTGCGCGTCGACGAGAGCTTCTCCCGACCCGCTATCTGCACGTGGTCTTCACACTGCCCCATCGGTTGGCCCCACTGGTGCTGCAGAATAAGAAAGTCCTCTACGGTCTCCTGTTCCGCACCAGTGCGGAAACACTCCTCGAAGTGGCTCGTGATCCGAAGCACCTCGGCGCGGAGATTGGCTTCTTCAGCGTGTTGCACACCTGGAGTCAGAAGCTCAACATTCATCCGCATGTCCATTGTGTCGTTCCTGCCGGCGGCCTCTCGCCCGATCACACCCGCTGGGTTCGCTCACCAGACAACTACTTTCTTCCCAAGGAAGTGCTGCGTGAAATCTTTCGCGGCAAGTTCGTCGATGCGCTCAAACAGGCTTTTCAGAACGGTCAGCTTCGCTTCGAGGGAGATCTGAAACTCCTCGCTCAGCCCAAGATCTTTGCCACCTGGCTGCGGACGCTGTTTCGACAAGACTGGGTGGTGTACTTGAAACGTCCCTTCGGTGGCCCCGAATATGTGCTGCACTATCTGGGCCGCTACACTCACCGTGTGGCCATCTCCAACCATCGCCTAGTCTCCCTCACCGATGGCCAAGTCACTTTTCGCTGGCGCGATTCGGCTCACCACAACGAACAGAAGTTGTTGCCCCTATCGCTCGATGAATTCTTGTGCCGCTTCTTACTGCACATTCTTCCAAAAGGCTTCGTGCGCATCCGTAACTTCGGTTTTTTGGCCAACCGCAAACGCGCCACACTCCTACCCCTTTGCTTTCAGTTTTTGGGATCGGAACGACAATCGCAAACCGAACAACACGCTTCCGGCACCGAAGACCTCCCCGATTCTTGGCGCTGCCCTAAGTGCGGTGGACCGATGAAGGTCATCGAGCGACTCACCGCTGCTGAAATCCAACTTCGTTCTCCACCACAGATCAGCGCGGCGGCATGAGACTACTCTCTCCAAGTCGAAAACTCTGCGTCCTTCCAGGCGCTCTGCATCTCTGTGCCTCGCCGTCAAATCGATCCCTTCTTCCGTCTTCTTCGACCACCGTCTTTGCGATACTTTTTCGCCCCAGCCAATTTTCGCGCGCACGGCGTCATGTGTCGTGCCCTGCAGCACAGTCTCGGCACGGCTTAACGCCGCTCCTTCCCACGATTGAATTTGCATAGCGCCCGCGTCCACCGCAACCACGGACGGCCACGTCCAAACGGCTTTACCGGACGCGCGCAGAACTCCCCGCCTCCGTTCACTCCTTAGCGAAAACGCGCATCCGGTAAAGCGCTAGCGTTTGTCGATACCAACCCCACCGGCTATGAGCCCCGTTACGTAAATCGCTGGCCGTAGGCCCTGTTGGTAAGTAGAGCGTCGAAGCTTGCGGCACGAGTTCGTTTAGCTGTTCGTTTCTCGGCGGAGCCCTCTATGGGCCCAGTTCTGTTACCCATGAACTAGCGATAATGATTCGGTCTGGCCGCGCAGCTTTTGTGCGGCCCGATTTTTTCCTGTCCCACCCGCCCACCCTAAGCGTCACAACGCACTCTTTCTCCCCACCGCCATCGTCTTTCAACAGGAGGCTGATGGCGCGGTGCAGGCAGTGTGCTACGCTAATTTGGTTATGAGTACCACGCTTCCCATTCCGCTGAGCGCATCGTTAACGGCGGAGCGGCGCGAGCTGCTCTTTCCGACGCTGAGCCCGGCGCAGATCGAGCGCATCGCAGCCCATGGCAAACGAAGGCGCGTTTCAGCGGGCGAGATCCTGGTCGAGCAGGGCGATCAAAACCTTCCGTTTTTTGTCGTGATCAGCGGCGCAATCGAAATCCTGCGTCCAAATGGCAACGAGGAAGAGCTAATTACGGTGCACACCGCCGGGCAGTTTATGGGCGATGTAGGAATGCTTTCGGGCCGGCGCAGCTTGGTGCGCGCGCAGATGCGCGAGGGCGGGGAAGTAGTGGAGGTCAATCGCGGGTGCTTGCAGAACCTGGTCCAGAGCGACGCCGACCTCAGCGAAATCTTAATGCGCGCTTTTATTTTCCGCCGACTCGAACTGATCGCGCGCGGCTTAGGCGATGTAGTGCTTCTCGGGTCCGGCAATTCCGCTGGGACATTGCGGATCAGAGAGTTTCTTTCCCGCAATGGACACCCATACTCGTATGTCGATCTCGACAACGATACTGGCGTTCAGGAAGTATTGGACAGGTTCCAAGTCACGGCGGCAGAGGTTCCCGTGGTCATCTGCCGGGGCAAAACTGTTCTTCGCAATCCGACGAACCGGCAAGTAGCGGACTGCCTGGGGTTCAACGAAGGTATCGACCAGCAAGAAATGCGCGACGTGATCATCGTGGGCGCAGGGCCGTCCGGGCTCTCGTCGGCGGTATACGCCGCGTCCGAGGGGCTCCGAGTGCTCGTGGTCGAAACGAACGCACCTGGTGGCCAGGCGGGTTCCAGTTCAAAAATCGAGAATTATTTGGGATTTCCGACAGGTATATCCGGACAGGAGCTTGCGGGCCGCGCCTACACGCAGGCGCAAAAATTCGGCGCGGAAATGATGATCGCGCGGCGAGCCGTGAAGCTAAGCTGCGAACGCAAGCCCTATGCGATTGAAATTGATGGCGGCGCACGGCTTCCTGCGCGCACCATTATCATTGCGAGTGGGGCTGAGTACCGCACGCTGCCTTTGCAAAATTTGTCGAGTTTTGAGGGAGCGGGCGTCTACTATGGCGCGACGTTTATCGAGGCGCAGTTGTGCGGCGGCGAGGAAGTGATTGTCGTCGGTGGCGGCAACTCAGCGGGGCAAGCCGCGGTTTTCTTGTCACAGACCGCCAAGCATGTGCATGTGTTGATCCGGTCTGGCGCGCTTGCTGACACCATGTCTCGGTACTTGATCCGCCGTATTGAAGAAAATCCGGCAATCACCCTTCACAAGCGCACAGAAATTGCCGCCTTGGAAGGAAATGGACGGCTCGAGCGCGTGCAATGGCGGAACAATCAGACCGGGGTGTTAGAGACTCACAACATCCGGCACGTTTTCATGATGACCGGAGCTAGCCCGAACACGCGATGGCTCGAAAGATGTGTTGTTCAGGATAAGCAGGGCTTCATCAAGACTGGACCAAATTTGACGCCGGAAGATCTCGCCAGCGCACGCTGGCCGCTGGGGCGCACTCCGTATATTTTCGAGACCAGTTTGCCGGGCGTGTTTGCGGTTGGCGATGTACGCTCTGGCAACATGAAGCGCGTGGCGTCGGCAGTCGGCGAAGGATCGACGGCGATTAGCTTGGTGCATCAGACGTTGCACGAATGACGCGGCGGCCAGCTTAGGCGGAAAACACGGGCAAGGGTTGCCGAGACGAGACCTAGTCCTGACCGTTCAGGACAGTTCGTTGAGCAATTCTTCCATTTCCGATCGGGCGTGCTGGTCGCCTGATTTTTCCGCGGCGCCAATTCCGATGGAGAGCTGTGCCTCGCCAAAACTCGGGTAGTACTGAGCTTCACTCCCGTAACAATGTTACAGGCCTCGGCGCAAGCTGTTGATTTCAAAGTCGGTCGTTATTTTGGCGAGGGAGTGTGTCCAGGAAAGGCAGACATGTTCAGTAGGAGGTAGACCTACAGGGGCAAAAGCCAGAAGCCCCTTAGCTTGGGTCGCATCAGCGGAGGATAACAAAGCCGATGAAGCCGACCGACAAAGCCATCTTAAGGATGGTGAGCAAGTCACCGGGCCGTAACGAAAGTAAACCCACAGGTGGCCTCGAAACAAAACTAGGATCCGGAGGCCGAGCCCTCTCTTTCGGGGCGAAGGCAGCATGGCATGGCGCGGGCTGACCGAAGCGACATGACACTCCGGCGGGGTGGTAGGGACAGCACGGTGACAAGGGCATGTTAAGCAACTGGAGAAGCCCTCCTCGTCCCGTCATGAAAGTGGCGGAAGCAAGGAAGCCGTATAACTGGCGAACCCAGGAAAACGGTGGAAGGCGAGAGGGTGGCGGAGGGGTCCGCAGTAGCTGCGAAGCGGCGTAATGGCCGTGGAGCCAAGGGGCCCTGCTGTTTGCAACGACTCCAACAAAAAGGAAGGCAAGGGTGATATGACAAAGACACCCATCAGTTTGCAGGACCTGAGGAGGAGTCTATACATCAAGGCGAAGGCTGAACCAGCCTGGCGCTTCTGGGGACTGTACGTCCACGTCTGCAAAATGGAGACGCTTCACGAAGCCTATCGGATGGCCAAGAAGAACGACGGGGCACCGGGGATAGACGGGGTCACGTTCGAGGCCATCGAAGAAGGGGGAGAGGAGAGTTTTCTTCAGCAGATACGGGACGAACTGGTCTCAAACACGTATCGGCCCATGCGCGCACGGAAGAAGGAGATTCCGAAGGACGGGGGCACTAAGATCCGCGTCCTCTCGATTCCCTCGATCCGCGATCGTGTGGTCCAGGGAGCACTCAAGCTCATCCTGGAACCGATCTTCGAAGCTGATTTCCAACCGGGATCGTATGGATACCGACCGAAACGGACAGCGCATGAAGCGGTATACCGAGTGGCTAAAGCGATTGATCAGAGAAAAACGCGAGTCATCGATCTTGACCTACGAGCATACTTCGATAATGTGCGGCATTGCCTGCTGTTAGAGAAGGTGGCTCGACGTGTTCAAGATGAGGATGTAATGCGGTTGCTCAAGATGATCCTGAAGGCGACCGGGAAGAAGGGAGTTCCCCAAGGAGGAGTGATTTCGCCGGTGCTCAGTAACCTCTATCTCAATGAGGTAGATCGGATGCTGGAGAAGGCGATTCAGGCCACCCGACGGGAGCCATATACCCATGTTCAATACGCACGCTTTGCGGATGACATGGTGATATTGATCGACTCCCATCCGCAACATGCCTGGCTGGCAAGAGCGGTGGAACAACGACTGCGAGAGGAATTGGTCAAACTCAAAGTGGAGATAAACGAAGAGAAGAGCAAAATCGTCGATTTGGCAAACGGAGGAAGTTTCACTTTCCTGGGCTTTGAATATCGCCGCACTCTGGGCCGTAACCGGAAGTGGCGACCGTACTACGCGCCGAAAGTGAAAAAACGGACGGCGTTGTTGGCAAAGCTGAAGGAGATCTTCCGACAAAATATCAGCCAACCGGTGGAGTGGGTGGTTGAGCAGATCAACCCGATCCTTCGCGGTTGGGTGAACTACTTTGCTGTGGGCGATTCGAGTGAATGCTTTTCGTTTGTTAGAGACTGGGTAGAGAAGAAGATTAGGGGACATCAGATGCGTGCCCGGGAACGATCAGGATTCGGGTGGAAACGGTGGAGTAGGAAGTGGCTCTATGGGCAGCTGGGACTGTACAACGATTACCGGCTTCGCCGACCATGGTCACTGCCGAACGTCCAGCCAGTCGAGTCGGTCACATAACCCTTGGTGGGAAGCAAACAGGTAAGCCCATTGCTGGAAATCGGCACGATGGGTTTGAAGTGGCGGGGGCTGGAACCCAGCTCACGGTTCGGCTAATGAGGCACTCCCAGAGGAAACGGGGAGCAACAGCTAGGCGGAACCTACGGAGTATGGCGCTTGCCCTCGACCCAACCAGGGTACGATTCTGAACCCACGGTCAACGGACTTCGACAATAACGAGGGACACGTCGTCGGCGAGGGGACCGTGCCTCCACGCAGCCACGCCGTCGAGGATCGTCTTCTGCATATCCGCGAGTGTTAGCGTTGCCGATTGCAGGACTAAATCTTCCAGACCTTCGACGCCAAGCATATCGTCGAGGGAGTTGAAAACCTCAACGAGACCATCGGTGTACAAAATGAGGCGATCACCCGGTGATAGTTCAACTTCAATGGATGGCTCGGACGGTGTGGTTTCGGAGAGGCACCCGAGGATACCGTTTCGCGACTCAAGCCGGCGGAGAGTGCCATTTGAGACGAGTATTGCCGGCGGCTGGCTGGCGGCGGAAAAGCTTAGTCGGCGTCCATCGTGGCTGAAACGGGCTGCGGCCATCGTGAAGAAAAACCCGTCGACCGGGATCCGAGTATGTACGAAATGATGAAGCTCTCCCAGCAAGGTTCCTGGCTCGGTTTTGCGTCCCAGTGCATGTAGAGTTTCGGAATAGATGCGGTTAGCCATTAACGCCGAGCCGACGCCATGTCCGGAAACGTCGGATAGAACAATGCTGAGAGAATCGTCGCCTTGCGGGAAAACTACGCCAAAGTCCCCGCCAATGGTGCGGGCTGGGCTGTAGTACGCCTCCACGGCGAGGTTTTTCCAAATTAGATTATGCGGCGCAAGGGATTGCTGCACATGTGCGGCGAGGGCGAGTTCGGCATCCATTTCATCTTGCCGCTTTTGAAGGAGTGAATTCGATTCACGAAGCTGCTCCTCGATACCCTTTTGCGCGCTGATGTCGGTCACGATAAGCAACACATACTCCTGCTTGTCAGGACCCTGAATAACCCGGCCGCTAAAAATCGCTGGGATTTTGGTGCCGTCTTTCCGGGGCAAGTAGAACTCACTGCGGTGGCGGCCGTAACGGTGGCCGGATTCGTGTTGCCGTCTGATATATGGAAGATCTTCGCTGGGGAAAATTGCATCGGGCGTGCAGCCTTGAATCTCGTTGCGCTCGAAGTGTCCCATGCGCGTAAGCGCTTCGTTTGCAAAGATCACTCGAAGCTGAGCATCAACGACGACTACACCTTCATTGAGTTCTTCAAGGATCGTCTCCATCTCGCGAAGCCAATCTGGAGTTTCTGTGGTGGTATTAGGCATAGTTGTGCTCACTAGCATGGCGATCCCTCTGCAGGTCTACCGGATCGTTGGCATAGCCCAGTTTTCGAGAGTCGCGTGGGTCGCGGTCCATCAAGCGTGTGATCGTAGCGAACAGAAGACAGACCGATACTCCACACATCAGCACTCCTGCCATGCTCTCAAGAGGCCCTAAGAGTCTCCACCTGCTGGGAAGAGTCACGTCGCCGTAACCGACGGTTGCATAGCTGCTCGAGGAGAAATAAAAAGAGAGTTCCCACGAAGGAAAACATTGCAACCGGTAGAAACTCGCCCACAGAAGGATTACGAGCCCATGGAGAATAATGATTGCGATCGTCGATTTCACTACCAGGATGGCCGAGCGAACCGGACCAAATCCTTGGCCGCCCTTGGCCGTAACGCCCCGTAGCCACTCAACGAGCGCGGCAACCCCAGCACACTGCAAGCAGAGTGTGAGGATTAGCAGAAGAGCGGCGGCAGAGGCTTGAGGTATGAGTGTCATTTTCATTGCTTTCAGGTTGTTTGCGGAACGGCTTTAGCCGCTTCGAGAACTTCGTCATGCGTCGCCGAGTCCTTCTGTTCCCAGCGAATGATCTTCAGGTCAAGCACGAAGATGCTGTAAAGGACCGGCACCAAGAGCAGAGTGATAAACGTGGCAACGCCAAGTCCACCGATCTGCGCGTAACAGAGAGGTTGCCACAAGGGACCGCCTTCGAGAGCAAGCGGGAAAAGAGCCAGGATCGTTGCTCCCACTGTGATCATCACGGGCCGGATTCGTTGGATGCCGGCATCCGCAAGCGCCTGCGTGAGGGGCTCTCCTTTTGCGTGCATTTCCTCAATGAAGTCAAACAGCACGATGACGTGGCTAACAATCACACCTATCAGGCTGGCAATGCCGAGAAAAGCCATGAACCCGAACGGCGTATGCATGATCGCGAGGGCGATCAGAGAGCCGATCACGCCATAAGGAGCAGCAGCGAATACCAAGAGAGGTTTGACGGCGTTATTGAATTGAACGAGCAAGGCCAAGTAAATCCCAATCAAAGAAATCAGCAGAACGATTTTGAGATTTGCGAAGCCGTCTAATTGCTTGGCCCTTTCACCACCAATCCGCAGCTGATATCCGGGGGGAAGATTTTTCTGGAACTCCTGCAATTTCGGAATAATCGGATCGATTACTTCCGATGCGAGAACTCCAGGCTGTGGATAACACAAGATGGAAATGGTGCGAAAGTGTTCTCGCCGCGCGATACGACCGGTTTCGAGGAGGTGGTCCAAATTTGCGACCGACAGTAGAGGCACACGGTTATTCGTCTGTGAGCTGTACACATAAAGGTTTTTGATGTCGGCAAGCTGACCGCGTTCCTGCATGCGAAGGCGCGCCACAACAGGAATGTTCTTGTTCCCTTCCTTGAACACGCCTACTTGCGTTCCACTTATTGCCGCGCTTGACGCGCTTGCGACATCGGCGTTGGTGATGCCAACGACGTTAGCGCGGTCAGAGTCGATTTGAACCTGTAGCTGAAGATTGTCCGGAAACCAGTCATCCCGGAGAACGGAAATGCCCGGGGACTGGGCAACGATGTCCTGGGCCTGACGAGCGATCGTTCGCAACGTGCGGATATCGTCAGCTTCGTTTTTCGCGTCCACATCCGCCTGGCCGGAGATGATCAACTCTACGGGATTTTCGACCGGGTTTGTTTGCAGCTGTCGCACAGTGATCCATGCACCTGGGATCTGCTTTGCAAGTGCGTCCTGTATCGGGCGTTTCAGCTTCGGAGTGGCTTCTTTGTCCGTTACTTCAATAATGATTTGCGCGTAGTTCGTTTGCGGCATTTCCGGTGAGACCGAAAACCAGAAACGCGGTCCGCCGCCGCCCGTGAAGGTTGTCAGCGACTTGAGAAGATGGCCACGCTCGTCCTTCGATCCAAGCTCGGGCGAAGTTTCGATCACTTTCCGAACCACTTCTTCAGCCCGGACTGCGGCATCGCTGGTTGCACTCAAAGGCGCGTCATTGGGCAGCCAAACGTCCAAATAAAACCAATACTGAACATCCTCAGGGAAGAATTGAGTCTTCAAGCGAGAACCGAAAAGTCCTCCACCGATGAGAAAAACAAGAGATCCGGCAAGAACAGCCCAACGATGTTTTATGGCTCTTTGGACAAGCCGGTTGTAGAAACCGTAGAAGCCTCGTTCGCGTCTTTCTTCGATTGTAGGTTCTGGCTTTGCCGGGGCCCGTTGAATGTAATAGCCCAAGAATGGGACGAACGTCATTGCAACAAATAGAGCGGACAGTAGCGACGCCGTCATGACGATCGGCAGACTTTTCAAGAACTCGCCGGTATTTCCGGTCAGCATCAGGAACGGCAAGTACGCAATAATGTTGGTAATCGTCGCGTAAAAAATCGCAGTCGCAAGCTTGGTTGGACCGAGCCAGGAAGCAATCTTGCGGGGCGAGCCTTCCGCCAGCTCGCGCTTGATGCCGTCTCCCGCCACCACCGGCACGTCCACAAGAAGCCCCAAAGCGATGATAAGTGTCGCAATCGAAACCTGCTGAAGATCAATTCCCAGCACATAAACGATTCCGAATGTCATCGCCAGCGTAATTGGTATCGCTAATGCCATGATCAGCGCGAGACGCCACTCCCAGAAGCCGAGCAGCGCAATAATCACGACGAGGCCAATGGCTTCCAAGAGTGCCCGGATAAAAAGATGGATGTTCTCCTTAACCTGCAGGGGTTGATCCGACGTGTGCGCCAAAATGAGGTCTGCAGGGAGAATTTGATGAAGCTGCGATAGCTTTGCGTTCACCGATTCACCGAAGCTCGCGATTTGCTTTTTGTCGCGCATGTAGACTGCCAACGTAACGGCCCGGCTGCGCTGCCAACGCCCACCCTTGTCCTGCCAGGTGTAGTAGTTCAGATATTGGGCAGGGGCTTGATAGCCGCGGCTGATCTGGACGAGATCCCGCAGATACACCGGGGCACCTTCTGATGTAGTCGAAACCGCGAGATCACCAATGCTCTTCGCCGTATCGAATTCTCCCGAAGGGATAAGCGCGACTTTGCGGTCGGCCGTTTCTATATTTCCCCCAGGCGCAATAATGTTCCGGGCGGAAAGTACTTTGGAGAGATCAGCCGGGCGCAAACCGTAAGCTGCAAGCCGATCCTGCGAATAGTCCAGATAGACAGCTTGCGGTAAAACACCCCGCGTTTCGACTTTCGAGACCTCGGTAGCGCCCTGAAGCGTACGGCCGATCAAGTCGGAAAAGTTATCGAGGTCGGCGTAACTGTATTTGTCGCCGGCAACGCTGGCCAGTCTCTCTCTTGTTTCGCTGGGATCGCGGATGATCGCGAGCTCCCATGCATCCGGATGCAGCTCGGAGCGTTTTAGTCGGTCCGACAGAAAACGTTGGATGAAGGCCCGAATCGCACTGTCATCGGCTTCGGAAATTCCATCTAAACCGATAAAGCCACTACCCTGCACGATTTCCGAGTCTCGAATAATCCCAGCACTCTGGGCTTCCTGTTGAAATAAATATCCGACGTCCAGAACTTCCCGCGCCGAGATGGATTGTGGAAACGAATCCACGATCGTGACGTGCTGGCCCGTTCTATTCTGCTGTTTTGAACTACGGACTTTGCGAAGTGCCGCTTCAACAGAATTGGCGCGGGCTGCTATTTCAATGTCGTCCGCTTTCGGGCTCGCAACAGTTAGCATCAACGCGGCGGTGTCTCCGAAATCACTCTGGAAAACGATAGGGCCGGCGCCTTGCGGTAATTGGGCATTAAGCGCATTCAGCTTGAGATTGATGTCGCTGAATTGGCGCTTCGTATCCTTCACACTCTCATCCAGCTGTAGGTACACAAACGAATAGCCGGGCAGAGAGATGGATTTGACGCCATAGTCTGCGTCCGTCCCGGGATGAATCGTTTTGTTCTCTGCGGCAACGTCTTCAATGCGCCGGGTGACGAACTGCTCGACCTGCTCTGCTGTCGCTCCTGGCCAAGGACAAGCCGCCACGGCGACGCGCACTGGGATTTTCGGGTCTTTTCGCTGCGGCATGGATGTGTAACCGAACCAGCCCCAAACGAGCACCGCGACGAGCATCATCCAGGAAATGTGTGGGTGCCCAACAAAGAACCGAGTGATACTGCGACGATTGCTGATGTCTTGATTTTTTTCGTGTGCCATTGTTCTATGCCCCTATCTGAGAACTTGAATTAAATCGCCATCCTTCAAATCGGCGACTCCAACTACGACGATCTTTTCCCCTGGTTTCACACCTTCCACTGCCACGTCACTCTCGTGGGTCTCACCTAACGTCACCGCTCGCAAATGTGCTGTCCATTTGCCGTTCACTTCGCTGGCGACGAAAACTCCATAGCGTCCAGATGCGGATGGGTCAGCGACAACCGCTGCCAAAGGCACGGAAGGTGCCGGAGCATTTTCAACGCCAGAGAGAGTGAGCGAAGCAATCATTCCCGGCTTCAAATGACTCTTGGGATTGGGGACGGTCACTTCGACAGCGAAGACCCGATTTTTCTCGTCAGCACCCGCGGCAATGCTTGTGACCTTGCCTTTGTACTGTTTCGGGTCGTCTTGCAAGTGAATGTTGAATTCCTGGCCCAAACGGAGTTGCTTAACGGCGTACTCTGGAACACCGAAACTCACTTTGACCGCGCTGGTGTCAGCGATAGTGAACGCGACAGTTCCGGGCGACGCCAGATTTCCGAGTTCGA
>CAVRLD010000002.1:0-253065 GCA_963721915.1 uncultured Acidobacteriota bacterium
CTAGTTCTGCGACAGCCCCCAACACGGTGAACACCAATTTGCCGGCTGGGATTCCGGTATCGATTTGTTCCGATAGGGATACGAACTCAATTCCCAATGCAGCGAACGTCTCAAGTGAGCGCAAAAGATGAGACACGCTTCGAGCAAAACGATCGAACTTCCAGACCACTACCCGAGAAAGTTTGCGGCGGTGTGCATCTTTCATGAGCCTGTCTAGTTCTGGGCGGGAGTCTTTTGCGCCGGAAATTCCCCTATCCACATACTCATCAACGATTGTCCAACCTCTATTCCGGCAGTATTCGCGGAGCTCGGCGATCTGCATCCTTGGGTCCTGGCCATTGTCGAAACTCTCGAGTAGATCCCAACCGATGATTGTTGTTTCATTCCTGTGCCCTCCTATTCGTCTGTACTCTTGAACGATATGAATATTCGCTGGGCACATTGGGACTTCAACCTATTTGTCATCCTTGCAGTCTTTAGCACTTGGGTTCCTTACACGAGCTAGCGGTCTATCGACGGTAAGACAACCACTTCCCTAGCAGCGGATGAATAAATCTCACTTTTTTGGGCGCCCCCTCCAGCGCTCGTAACGCCGCTTTCGGCTCTGGAAGAAACGACCGTGCCTCAGCAGGTAAATATGTTTTGAGATTTCCTTTTGTTGGCCGATTCGCATGGCGAATGGCTCCAGCCGTGAACGCTTTTCGCAACAGAGCGTATGCTCGGTCCGACGAGATGTTCATCTTGCTCGCCAAGTCGGTAGCACTAACCGCAAGCCCACCCTTTTCATCGGATATTGTCCGAACGATGCGCTGCGTTTGGAGGTCTTCGTCATCCGATTTGTCGATACTTTCTGTAAATGCCTGATTGAAGATTAGAATGGTGGCAGCAAGGTCGATAAACCTAGCGGTGATTTTCTTTTCGGGCTTCAATCTGGCCTCGTTCCGTCGGAATGAGCGAATCAAAGCCACCGTCCTGCAAGCCTGAAGAAACGCCTGGAAATACCTTCTCGCCCATAAGCTGTCCAGGTTCACGAGCTCGACTAAGTCGCTGAACCAGTTTGGGAATTCGATGGGGAGTCTGGCTCGGCTTTCGAGCAACCGCTGGACTTCATACCAAATCCCGACTTCCTTTTTATCTAGTGGCCGCTCTGCACGCAGAGCCGCCTGCATAATCCGTTTGGTCTGCTGGGGAGTTTCATCCAGCCAGACGGAAATATGTCGCGTCTCGTCGTCTACTTCGAGTCTGTCTCGGGTAGTAGTCGAGACAGCTGCGATCGGCCCTTTAGTCACTTTTATCTTTCGGAGCAAATTTGCCGCGCTGTCCGACGGTCACCCAGTGAACTAGCTGATTTTCGCTGATGAGCAGCCTTGTAGGATGGACGGGACCCGATGCTTCATTTCGCTCCTTGACATAAACGACCTTGTGAGCCAGCCGCCCGGCCATGTAATTCCACGAACGAACTGAGGAACTGGACAGTGTGTGGACTTCGGACGGAGGGAGGAGCGCAAAAACTGCATCCGCTAGGAAGTTTTTTCCAATTCCACTCGGTCCCTTGATGAATAGACACAGTGGTTTGTCCAAAAGGCGTGAAACTGCAATTATGTAGACGACCAGTGCGTTCCTTTCTTCGCCAACAAGCCCGTTTCTCCGAAGAGCCCTCAGGAATTCGCTGAAAAACCTTGGTGAGCTTAGTAGTGCTAGAGCCTTGTTGTTAGTTGCCGCACCGCTCCGGCTATTTCGCACTGTGCCCTTAACGCCCATCGCCACACCCCCACTGGTATTGCCAGTCATGGAAGGCCGTTCTGACTTCCTGGTCGATGTTCTGCAGCGGTTTAAGGAACCGGTGCGGATTCTGAACTCCCAAATCATGCTTGAGGTACTTAAGAGCTCGGTGAAGTACATGGCTGCGCCTTCGAACATGCTCCACAAGCTTGTCAGCCAAAGGCCCTTGCTTCCGAAAAAAATATGCATAGAGACGGTCAAAGTCGATCTGAACGAAAGAAAATCGTGACTCAAGAATTTGGCCAGCAACCCGACAAATCTGGTCCGGCCCTTGAATATTTCTCGCCCGCAGCCAGCTGCTGTGAACTTGGACTTCGACGCGATAGCATTCCAAGTCAGGCTTGTCATAACAACGAACGAATGACCCGGATTTGCGCGTGCCGTAATTTAGGGTGGCGTAGAGATTGCCCCCAACTGGATGGGATTTCCCAAACAGCGCGTGGGCACGCACAAATGCCCGATCCACCATGCAATCTGAGGAAAAATCAAACGCTAGCTCGACGATCAGCAAGCGTGTTTTCCCGAATGCCCTCGCGATGCTCTACAGCTCTGAACGGGAAAGTCCTTTCTGGCCGTCTGCTATGAGGGTGATCTTGGCAGGTGCTAGCCATGGACAGGCGGGGTCATACTGGACGTAAACGCGGGTCGAGGTTTTGTGATTTAAATAGATTTTCACCCGACGGTAGGTGCGTGTCGAAGTCTGCTGGCGGACAAGCTTGTCCTGTTCGACATCAAAATCTGGGATTTTCGGCAGCTTCTTTTCACGCGGCCACGCTAACAGTTGTAACCGGTCAAAGAGAACCCGCACAAATTCGGCCAGTCTTCCCGCCGGCGACTCAATGTTGCTGTTTGAAAGTTTCAAGGTCGCCCTCGCGGCGACCAGTGAGCCAGAATGAGGAGTTTGTTACCAGGAACAAAAAAGAACAGGGTCTGAAAAACATACAACGAAATTGTTACTTGACTAACGGTCGATCTCTACGCTTTGCGATTCTGAGGACCGCTACCTTGATTGTGTCGAGCTCTTTGCACTCGTGGAACGCTGCCTCGAAAGTAGACTGGATCAGCTTGTAACGGTCGCCCGGTGCGATCTCCTTCTTCTCCGCCCGGAAATACCGGGAGAGCAATGCGTCGAGACTCATCCAGCAACCAGGTCTCCACTGGCTTCCAACCAAACCGCTCCAGCGGATAGTAATATTGCGGGAACAGCGGATGCCATTGTGAAGTCTCCTGCTTTTTTAGAGACCGTGGATGCAACTGATCTATCGATCTTTGTTGAGTCTGCTGGACGGTAAAGGAGATGTCTAAGAGTGATTTGCTCTGCGGGATGAAAAAGTTTTCTCCAGTAGATCGGATCAGGATACATTTCCTCACAGCGATTCTGTGTTTCGGCCAGGAGCTTCCGCGTACGCCCTAGCGCTGATAGAACAGGGCGCCACTTGCGGATTATTGGGCGGTATTTTCGGGCTACGTCCTTCACATTTTGTTGGCTCTCGGTCTCTAGGTACCCACGCTGAGCGGCCAAGCTATACATCTCTCGCAAGAAGCGGCGATCCTCCGTGCCTGGCAGTTGAGATTGTCGCAGGGCTGAAGTAAAGGAAGGGAAGTCGCAGAGGTTCGACATCGTAGCTACAGCGGATGCTAGCAGGACAGTTCTGGGAAGGCAATTCGAGAATCAGATTCCGGTTTGCTTTCAGGTGCTTTGGGGATTTTTAGGCTTGACGTCAGTCTGCGCTGACTCTGCATTCCAGAGAACAACTCAAAACCGCCAACTCTACAAAACTAGATTCCCCCTGCCGAATCGCTAACTCCTCTTCTTGCCCAAGGCCTCCTTCGCGGCGATCTTAGCGAGTCCCAGCACGATGCCGGAATTAGTCATGACGGCGTCCGGCCACTTCTTCTCAGCGGCGGTCTTCAATAACTGAAAATCTTCTGGACTCATTATTCACCTGCGTGGTTCGTTTCATGTCCTCCTGTATCGGAGTTTTACAGTTGCCAAGCAACGTTCTTAGTACTGTTCGTACCCACGTTGACATTCATATCTGGTGCCCAAGCCTCACGGCTCCGCAAAATCGTTCGCCCCTACAAGAATAAAGTTACTCTGGGAGAACCGTGGAATCAGAGAACGGACAACGATTTGTGGATCAAGGTATTGGGACAGATCGCTGTGGTCGGGAGAGCGGAACCGGGTGAACGCCTGCAGCACGATCCGAAGATCAAGCGGCTGGTCTCGATCAAACGGTTAAAGAGACTTCGCAGTGATGCAGACCTGCAAAAGTATTTGCACGGCGTGTTTATGCGCCTAGGAGTGAGGTATGTTGGTAGCAGTTGGCGAAATGACCGAAAAGCTGCCGCTGGGGTAGCAAATTTCCAAAAAATTGACGGAGAGCGGACCAAAAAAGTTCTTCGGGCAGATCGCGAGCTGCAAGACGGAAGAGGAAAAGATAGAGGCTTTGCAGCAGCGGTTGAAGTTTTACGGAAATAAAAGTGCCAGAGACACGCTGATCGAATTGAGGTTGGCGGAGAACTGCATGGCTCTGGACACAAGGATATTTGGTGTCCTGAAGAAGGTGGGTGTGAAGGTCAGCCCAGATGACATCTACCAGCAGGTTGAAAGAGAACTCATCAGGAAGGTCGCCAAGCCGTTGGGAATTTCAGGGGCTCTACTCGATCGCGTCTTGTTCCAGAAATATGACCAAATTCTTAATCAAATGTGAGTTGTTTTTTCGCTTTGATATTATTTAGCCTCTGTGACGGGCAACGCCGAAGGCAAAACCGTCGAAAGCTCGAATCTTCGTCTGCCGGCGATTTGCATAGCCCTAATAGCGCCACATCGAGATGTACAGCACCTGTTACTCACTTCAGGAAGCAGTATAAGGGGCAGTAAGCGGGGCCATGCGCCATGGCTGCCAGCCTCAGCTCGGCATACACTTCGCGTGCGACAATCTGGGTCAGGGAGCCACGATGAAACGATATCAATGCTTTTCTGCTGCTGGAATACTGCTAGCAGCCGTCATGTTCTCGACGAGTCAGCAAGTTGCTGCGCAGATCTTGAGGATCGGCGAGATGAACACGCAGCAAATTCAGGCACTGGATCTTCGAAAGACTGTGGTCTTGCTTCCGGGCGGCATTTTGGAAGAACACGGCCCCTACCTCCCGTCCTATACGGACGGTTATGCCGACGATGCCTATACGCGCGAACTGGCGAAGGCCATAGTCGCCAGACCCGGCTGGACCGTCGTCCTGTTTCCACAGATTCCGCTGGGCAACGATCCCGCCAACACAATCGGCGCAAAGACGGTATTTCCTGGAAGCTATCCCGTCCGAATGGCAACGCTGCGAGCGATTTACATGGACTTGGCCAATGAGCTCGGAGACCAGGGTTTCCGATGGATCTTCCTCGTTCATAACCATGGCGCGCCAAACAATCACAAGGCGCTCAACCAGGCTTCGGATTATTTTCACGACGCCTATGGCGGCACTATGGTGCATCTGTTCGGGCTGAAGCCGGTGTTCTTGTGCTGTGGAAGCAAGGACAAGGTGCTATCTGCGAAGCAACTCGCGGAGGAAGGCTTCTCGGTGCACGCTGGCGTGGATGAGCAGAGTCAGCTTCTGTTCCTGCGACCTGAGTTTGTGCCCGCGGACTACCGATCGGCTCCATCGCTGACTGGAGCGAATTTTGCCGACCTGGTACGGATCGCAAAGTCCGAAGGATGGCCGGGCTACTTCGGCGCGCCACGACTCGCCACTGCCGCTATGGGGGCGCAGGAATTCGCGCTTTCCTCACAAAACGTAAATGCAATGGCCCTGCAGATTCTCGACGGTCTGGACTCCAGGAAGATTCCCAGGTATGCGGATGAGATGGATTCGCTTGACGTGGTTGGAGAAAATGCAGAGTTGCAACATGAGCAAGCGGTGGAGAAGCGAGAATTAGACTGGTTGAAAACCAACAAGATCCAGTAGGTAAGCGCATTCTCCCAAATAGTGATCGAAACTGTTCTGCCTCGTCTGCGAAGGTAATAGATTGCAGCTGGTTTGGTGATCGTGATCGTATCACGGACAACTCTGGTGCGCCGTGAAGGCGCTGGTCCACAGCGGGGGTATACCCGCCCGGGAACTGGTTCGCTCCACTCGGTAGCAATCAGAGCAGCGGTGGAGGCAACGAGACTGCTGAAGCCTCTGGTGCAGAGGGTCGCTAAGGCGACTTGGCGAGCGTGCAGGCCGTAACGTGAGTGAACGCTGAGTCGCGCTGGGATAAGCGTGGAAGTGGAGGAACCGGTGATGGAGTAGGGGAAACCATTTAATGAAATCCAACGGGTGCGAGTCCCGTGCGGCCAAAGCTAGCGAGCAGGCCGGTAGCGAGTGTTGCCATTCACCGGGTGACTGGTGGGTGCGAAGCGTACACAGCAAGGAAGCAGGCCATGAAGGTTCAGCTCCGAAATCTCACAACGTTGCGATGCCGACGCCGTCTTAGCAGCGGAAGGCAGCATCCGGGAACGACCGCAATCGCGAAGGGCGTCCCGGGATCGCCGGAGTCGCTAGCTCAGGGCATGTTTCCAAAGGGATTTTCCCATGAACCCAGGAGAGCTCCCCATCTCCGCTCGTAAGAGCGGTAAGACGGCTGCCAAGGGAGACCGTAGGCGACCGAGGACGGATGGACGAGCAGTCTTACGATCCCATAGTACCTGTGAAGGTGGGGAACCGCAGGGTTTCCGAAAGGAGCGGCCACGGTACCCATTGGAGGGAAGGGGGGAACAAGCGGACGAATCTGTCGAAAGGAAACATAGTCGAGGCTCCGACCTCGGTCACTATGTCCACACAAATCGACAGACCAACCGACCTGGCCATGATGGATTTTGGAACAGGGCGGGGAGTCACGCCTGAGGAACCCGCTGCGGGAAATCTGCACGGTGGGGTCTGCGAGGGGGGAGACGTTAATGAAGCCATGGTGGACCTAAACGCGCACGAAGCTGGAAACGGCGGATAGAGCCAAGGAAAACCTAAAGCCCACTGCGTTCTCCTCTACTCGGACAGGCCCCGAAAATAGTGATGCAGGAGCCGACCCGCCCCGGTTTCGGGGAAGGCCGAAGCGAATGGAATGGTACGAGCGAACAAGTTCCATCCGACCTGCCGGGGTATTGGCGACGGCATGCAGGCACAGTGGACCATACGCAACACGGGAAGTCCCAGCGGTGATTGCAGTATGGATCAACTGGCAACTCGCGAGAGACCGGCCGGGCCGGCGGCCGCGCCATCTCCCGTGGGCGACCTCGTGAACCTTTCTCCGAGAGCCGGAAGCGGGAAATCCGCCCATCCGGTTCGATGAGCGGGATGTGGAAACGGAAGCATGGTGAGGCTAGTGAGGCACCGGCGGACGAAAGGGCCGGCAACCGATAGGTCCCACCTAACCCACCGCGCCACATCTCGACTCCACACGTAACGCGATTAGGTAAGGGTTGCCGTGGCGGTTTAGGTGGACTACTGTACGCGCATGAGCGGTCCACAGGATGAGATTGGCGCTCTCAGGGCGCAGGTTGCTGCGCTTACGGCGCGGGTTTATCAACTGGAGCAACTTGCCGGCGTTGATTCGAAGAAGACGGCCGCTTCTCCGCCACTTGGGACGATGCTTGAGCCTCCCAACGCGCCAGTTGCGCCTGGCGCGCCTTCCCTGCCTCGAATGTCAGCACCGCCACAAGTGCCCGCCCTGGCAATGGCTTCGCGAACGGAACACAGCAGTCTCGAAAAGAAGATTGGGCAGTATTGGCTGAATCGCATCGGGATCGTCGCCATCCTCATCGGAGTTTCGTATTTTCTGAAATTCGCGTTTGAAAACAACTGGATTGGGCCCGGGGGACGGGTTGCGATCGGCTTGCTCACGGGAATCGGGCTGGTGGTTTGGAGCGAGCTCTTCCGCAGCAAAGGCTATAAAGCATTCTCCTTTTCGCTGAAGGCGGTGGGCATCGGCGCGCTCTATCTTTCGCTGTGGGGTGCGTTCCAGGTGTATCACCTGATCCCCGCGGCGGTTGCATTTGTGACCATGGCAATCGTGACCGGTGCAACGATCGCGCTGGCATTGACTCAGAATGCGGAGATCCTGGCAAGTTTTTCTCTGATCGGCGGCTTTGCCACTCCATTGCTGCTTTCCACGGGGCAAAACCATGAGGTGGTGCTCTTCTCCTATGTTTGCCTGCTGGATCTCGCGGTGCTTGCCATGGCCATCGCCAAGCCGTGGCGACAACTGTTATGGGGAAGTTTCGCTGGCACGCTCATTTTGTATGCTGGATGGAACACGCAGTACTACACGGAGGACCATCGCCCCATCACCGTGCTTTTTCTCGCGTTGTTCGCGGCGATTTTTGCCTCGATCCCGCTCGCGACGCGGTATGAACGCTCCACACGTTTCGTCGGGCCATCGGTCACGCTGACCCTTCTTCCGCTGCTGAACGCCGGTGGTTTTTTTCTGGCGCTATACCAGATGTACGAGTCGAAAACGGCCACACTTACCTGGTACGCGCTGGTGCTAGCCGCGGTTTATCTGGGAATCAGCAGCCTCTTCCGACGACGCTTTCCAAAGCAGGACACGAAATTCATCAATCTGCTGCACGTAGCGATTGCGATCGGGTTCATTACGATCGCCATTCCTCTCAAGCTGGATGCGCAGGGGATCACGATCGGGTGGCTAATCGAGTCCGCCGTGCTTTTGTGGATCAGCGTGAAAACGCGGACCGATTTTCTGCGGTATCTCGCGGTGGCAGCGCTCGGTTTGGGAATCTGCCGTCTCCTCACCTACGACAGATTTCACACCGAAACCCTTGTATTTAATGCGCGGTTTGCCACGTACCTGGTCGCGATTGTCGTTCTGGGCGGAATTGTCAAATTTGGAAAGGTCCATGCCTCGCAAAAGGAGAAGCCGTTTCTGCAAGTGGCGCTGGTCGCCTTGAACTTATTGGCACTGATCGCGCTCACGCTAGAGGCTTCCGACTACTTTGACCGGCAATCGACACCTTCTCACGGGACGGGGTTTGTCAGCGTGGCCTTTGCACAGTTGCGTTTCGCTCGGGACTTCAGCTACTCGGCGATCTGGCTGGTATATGGCGCTGCTCTGATGGCCATTGGTTTCAGTAGAAGATCTGGGTTCATTCGCTGGCAGTCCCTGGTGCTGATCGCCGTGACGATTGTGAAGGTGTTTCTTTACGATGTGTCCGCTCTCGACAAGGGCTACCGGATCCTGAGTTTTGTCGCGTTGGGAGCGGTCTTGCTGGGGATTTCCTTTATCTATCAGCGAGACTGGTTCAAGCTTTCGTCCGGCTCGCCGGAAGAGTGAGCTGGGAGAACATCATGAAGGTGACTCTCGGACTGCTGGCAGCGCTGCTGATAACAGGCCCTTCCATTTCTTTTTTCCAATACGAGCGAGACGCGCCGGCAGTGACTTCCAGCGGGCAACACTACGTCGTTGTCGATGACGGAATGTGGCAACACGCCCGCCCGGGCTTGAACGATTTGAGATTGTATTCGGCGGATAGGGAAATTCCGTATGTGTTGGAGACCGAGCGGGACAGCTCCGAGACCGAGCAGAAGGCAATCCGGGTATTGCAACCGGCGACTGTCGGAGGGAAAACACAGGTCCTGCTGGACATGTCCGCTTTGTCCGAATACGACCGCGTAGCTCTGGAGCTGTCGACGAAGAATTTTGTGGCGCATGCGCGGGTGAGCGGACAAGACGACCCGCATGGAGCGCGCTGGGCTTCTTTGGGAATTACGACACTGTACGATTTGTCTGACGAAAAACTCGGACGCAACGCGACGCTTCAGATTCCTTTGACAACCTACAAGTCCCTGCAAGTCACCGTTGACAACTCCGTGAAACCTTCCGACGTGCGCGGCGGGACGGCGGGGATCACTCGTGCGCAAAAGGCCGTCTGGCGCAATCTCGGCACTGGACTGGCGACGGCGCAACAGGGGAAAGATACGATTGTGACGTTCTCGGTCCCCGAGAATGCTCCGGTGGAACGGGTGGTTTTTGAGATGGATCCGGCACAGCCGAATTTCCGGCGGGACGTCGAAATTCAGGGAGATAAGGGAAATTGGTACGGATCTGGCGACATCAGCCGTATTCACATTCAGCGGAACGGGCAGAGGATCGACGTGGAGCGGACTTCGCTCGATATTCGCGGAACCGGGCAGGGAACTCTGACAGCGGTCATCCACAACGGTGATGACGCTCCGCTAAAGATCACCGGCGCGCGACTTGAGCAATACGAACGACGAATTTACTTCGACGCTGCATCAGGGGCTGAGTACAGGCTCTATTATGGCGACATGGGACTCGGAGCGCCGGTCTATGACTACGCCAAATTGTTTCAGAAGGACGCAGGGGCGAGTGAAGTTCCGTCCGGTGCCGAGGTGGCGAACTCAGCTTATACCGGGCGTCCTGACGAACGGCCATGGTCGGAACGCCACCCGGCTGTGCTCTGGGCGGCGATCATTGCGGCTGTTTTGATCCTGGGCGGAATCGCGCTGAAATCCATGCGTGCGGCTACACCGTAGAGTCCTAGGATCAATTCCTATTTGCACGACAGCTCGTGATTCTCGAAGAGCACGTATCCTTAACCTAACCGGCGCTAAGATCGTCCGCTTGCTTTGGCCATAGGGTTCAGAATTTTCCAAGCCGCCCATTTTCATGCCACACAAATTACTTCGTGACTTCGTAAGCCGTCGATGACGGAAATGCGAGCGCCCGGAGGCGGCGCAGCTTTGATTTGGCGCTTCCAGATAGACCTGGCTTGGCTGTTGCCTTTACCAAGAGCGTCGAACCAGAGACTGGGCGCTTAGGATTGCTCATGAATCGTCCTTGCTGTGAAAGCGACGTTGTTTGCTATAAAGACGAGTCGAGCGCCCCTGTCCAACTCTCGAACGCCCTTCCTTTTCGTTCGTCACCTTTGAAGAACGCCAAGTATGACATCACATGGTATCCAACAAAATGCTTCTGGCCAGGATGGAACCGTGCCAGTTCATGCACGGGCCGCCAGGTTCCAGAGTTGATGTAAATTTGGTTCGTTACAGTGTTGCCCTGCAGAAGAGATTGTAAGGGGACGATTTCGTAATGATGTGTGTGGCCGTAGACGATGAATTTCGCCCAACCGTCAATAAAACTCTTTTCGTGCATAGCATATGGATAAAAGCTCTCGGCCCGTCCTCCTCCAAATTTCGAGCTGAACCAAGCAGCTACGTCGCTCAAGCCAGACATCGGCAGCTCACTCGAGATTTTGAAACCAAGTTTGATTAGCAATGAGCTGCCAAATGGTCGAGCTCTTACAAAATCCAATGCTAAGAACTCGTGGACCAATTCGTTCCATATCTCTTTGACTTCTTCGGCCAGTGCGAGGGTACACGTGTTGTCGAGAAGTCCATCTACCCAGATCGGAATGATCGATAACGGGCGAACATTGTCAATTTCCTTAAGCCCCGCATCGCACGCATCCGGAAGTCTGGGCCCTAGACGCTGTCTCACGACGACCCCAAACTTGTCGAGCAATTCGATTACTATCGCGTCGCCAAGGGATGACGCATCGCGGCTGTGCTCATAATTGGTGGGGTCGAAGATATCCCCGTGCCTGGCAAATACTCGGTGATCCCGGTAAATCTTCTCTATCGCTTGCGATTCAAACGGTTCGTGCGGAAAAGGTAGGTCAGGAGAGTTTTCCAGGCCAATGGCGTCAACAATCATCTTTCTTGTGGCATCGTGAGCTGGCCCTTTGAGATGAAAAAACCAATCATGATTGCCGACGAGATAGTGCATGCGGACGGGCACGGGCACTCGGTGAGGTGTTTTCACCATCACTCCACCATCCTCGGCGGCCGGTGGAAGACTCAGTATTTCGGAGTTATGCAAGCCCCTAAGAATGCTCAAAGATTGTTGGTTGTTTCGAATCACGCCTTCTGTAATGCTGCCCACCATGTCGGAAAATCGAGCGTCATTCTGATCTCCCCATGGACGGACTTCCGTCGGAGCGGCACACCAGCGGGTAGAACGTATGACATCTAAGATGTCCCCCAGCAACACTAGGTCGATGCCGTCAATCGGGGAATACTTCTTCTCATTTCGCCAGGAAGCATCGTAGGCCAACTCGCGAAGGCTTTCTCGAAATGCTCTGAACGCCCCTGGCTTTATAGTTTCGCCTGAGGTCCCGTCGGTCAGATGTAAATCGCTGATGATGACTAACATTGACTCTGCTCTGCTCCCTTCTGGCTATTCCGTCACGTCTAAACAGACCTCATTCAGTTCCTTGGGGCCTGGAGTCCGACTGGTTGAGCCGAGCATATCGGAGTGTTCAATCCCTACAAAATAAATTCGGACGCCGATGTCAAAGTGAACCGCAGGGGTCTAATCGCACCACATCGCTTTGTACAATGCCTGCTACTCACCTCAGGAAGCAGTATAAGGGGTCGTATCGGGAGCCATGCGCCAAGCTGCAGTAGTACAGGAAAAGGGCATTTCCTTGTCTTATCGACCTGCAGCCAGAGTCCTTAATCTTCCTGATCTTCCTGCTTTTCCATGGCCGAGCACTAAGCTCTTCACCTCCAAGTTCTGGTGCATTGTTCCGAGCTGCAGAGGGTGGTAGGCGCTTTGCAAACGAAACCATTTTGCTTTTTTGCGGTTGACCGCATTCGCTCCCAGGACTGTTCTTGCGTGTTGTGAGACCTTTTGAAAAATTCCGGCCTCGATCGTATTAAATCATTTCGTGACAACCGATGATGCACGGCGTATACCAGAGGAACCCACAGGATTAGCCGGAAGAATCCGTCTATAGCCTTCGAGCAGGGTTTTTGGAAGGAGGTGCAACGGACACCGTTCTCATCGCGATATATGCAACAAGCGAATTTGAATCTGAGCTCCGCAGTCGCAACCGTCAATTCCGAATTTCGGCGAGGATCTGATGTCAATGATCTGTCCACAATGCAGAAGCATCCGCGTTCGGCGGTCCAGGAGAGTAGGAATCGAGGCGGTTCTATCCATGATCTTCGTGCGTCCTTTTAGATGTAGAGACTGTCATCAGCGTTTTTTGCGCTGGTCCGTCACGAGCAGACAACATCCTACGGCGCCTATTCAAGAGTCCTCGACGGTATCTATTGCTGACCGGCTTAAGGAATTCTCCTCGGATGTGTAAGCAATGTATTGTCAGCACTTGCGATGTAATAGTCGCTCCAGTTGCTCCAGGAAACCAACAGGAAGACTTTCCAGTTGACGCATACCTACGAGACTTGAAGTCTGCTGATATTCTTTGAAGACCCACCTGGGCGTTTTCATTCGAGGATTTTAGAGACTCGCGGCTAGAAACAAAAGACCGCCGGTCTCGTTCTGAAGCCTAAAGGTTGGCCGTCGATGAGGCAAAGTCGGCTCCCTTTGCAGGTGCGATCAGAATTTTCCCAGTCGCACCATTTTTTCATGCCACACAGCTTTATACATGTCACACGATCCTTCGCATTCCCTTTGTTCCTGCCATGTTAGAGGCTTTTGCAGGCGAGTTAGGCAAACTCACAAATCGCCCATTTTTGTGAGTCTCGCTGCAGTTTGTTGAATGCGGCCCTCGGCCATCAGAAATAAGGAAGTTGAACTCGATACCGTCTGCGGGGCGTCGTGGCACCTAGATTTTACTCTCCTGGACGATGATCGAGTCTTCGACGATCAAAGGTTCCACAAACAGCAAGAGGAAGAGCATTCACCAGCTCCGCGTTTGCGCATGTCTCCAGATCGTTTTGGATCAAAGCTCTGTCTTTAATTTTGCGGATCAACTGCCGCATGTAGTCGAACCTGTGTTGACTAGACTTTGGACGGGCTGCCATCTGCACTTCTCCCTTCTGAGAGCAACCGGATTTCCGATTATGTTTTAGCGGTCCATCCGCAATTGTTGAAAAATCGTGAATTTCCCCACAACGGAGCGGCTAGCAGCCCGTTTCTAGAGTCGATCATCTCGGTTTATGTCCGATCACCGCGCCATTCGCCCCAGCGGCTTCGAACCAGACGACCCGAACTTCGCGGAACCCGATGTCTTCCAACCAAGCGCGATACTCAGCTGGTGTATAGTTCCGTCCACTCTCAGTTTCAATCAACATGTTAAGACTCATGAGCGCGGCTGGCGCCGGGCCGGTCTTTTCATCATTTACCAACAATTCGCTGATCACCACTGCTCCGCCAGGAGGCAGCGCCTCATAGCACTTGCGCAGGATCGCCCGATCCTCTGGTTCACTCCAATCGTGCATGATCATGGAGAGCAGGATTACATCGTGGGGCGGATACTTCGGGTCGGCGAAGAAATCGCCGGGTCGGGTTGTGATGCGGTCGCCTAGCCCGGCCTCGGCGATTCTTCCCTCGGCAATCTCCGTCACGAACGGCAGGTCGTATACCGTGGCAGAAAGACTTGGGTATCGGAGGCAAAGCTCAATATCGAATGCTCCTGAACCACCGCCCACGTCGAGAAGCTTTCGGAAGGCGCTGAAATCTACCGCTTCCCCGAGTGCGCGAGCCGTGAAGATCGAAAGCGAGTGCATGGCCTGCCAGAAGGTTTGCATCATGGCAGGGTCTGCCCCTTCGAACAGGGAGGTCTGCTTGTCGGGGTCCCATGTGGTTGGTCGGTTCGTCGTCAGCGCCTCCGGCAGCTTATCCCAGCCCGAATAGAGTCTCCGGTTGAGCATGCTGACAAAACCGCCAAAATAGTAGCGCCCAGCGCGAACCAAAAACTTCTCTGCCAACGGCGTGTTGCAGTACCTCCCATTTTGCTTGCACAGCAATCCCAGCCCGGCACACCCTGTCAGCAACATCTCGGCTGGGCGCTCTTCGATTCTGAACCATTGAGCAAGCTCTTGAGGGGTCATGGGTGATGTCGAGAACCTTGTGAACAAATCCATGTCAATTGCCGTCGCTAAAGTCTTGAAACCCCAGAATGCAGTCGCAAGCTGCATCAGCGGAATGGGTGTGATGGCTGGATGCGGCTCCTGTTTCAGTTCGGCAAGTGAGGTGCCCATGTGCCCTCCTCATCATTTGGACGACCGACATTTAAACGCCAACGACCTGCTAGCGTCAACTAAAGCTAAGCACGTGATCGAGGTCAAATACACTCACTTGATGCCTCAGAGTAGATGCGATATGAATTCGACCAAACAAGTCATGCTCAACGAGAGTGATCCGCCAAAGGCACGCCCAGAGTCGGAGGTTTTCTATGACACCCGGAGACTACGAATTGATAGTTGCGGCACTGCAGGAAGCGCTGAAGAATTCAAAGCTGGAAGAGCACGCGGATATTGACGGCAACCGTACACATTGCCGAAAAATTGAAGAATGACAATCCTACTTGTTTCCGAATGGCCAGCGGACCCCGCCCGTCCTCCTAACACAGCCGCCGATTTGGTGGGATCTGACGGACGCAAAAAAGGGCCGCCCGCGGAGGCAGCCCGTTATGCTTGCTGAACCGAATGGCTTGGGATTGGAAACCTAACTCGCGCCCGCGACATTCGCGGCCGGCTCTGCCTCATCGTGAATCGCCCCGCGGACTTTTTCAACAACGTCCGGAGGGATGCTGTCGAGGCCATGTGCGCTCTTCGCGTGCGCGGCGGCCTTTTGCAGGACTTCTTCCTCCGAGTTTCCAGTCATCTCGACATTACATCCCGGCACCACGTCACTGCACTTTAGAACTTTTGTCATTATCGGCTCCTTTCGGCTGGGAGCGGGAATGTAGCGCTGGGAGTCGGAGATGTCAATTCGAGATTCTTGTGCTAGGCCAGTTCTAACGACCATTTGGGTGGCGTTCGCGACTGAGGAATCAGTTACAAATTCTCAATGCCATTTTGGGCAAACTCATCAAAAGAGGAGGACGGCCGATGACAGTCAAGAACTCGCCTAGAAAAAGCAAGGGCGCATCAGCCGTTAAGCTTTTGCGCCCTCTTTAAACTGAGCCGTAAGGTTTCTAACCTTCCGGGTTCAATCTGGCGGCGTACGCACCGTTAGGATTGTTACGCACTCCATACTGAGCCGTGAAGGCTTCGAGCTTCGCAGGTCAATCTCGCCGCGCAGCCGCTGTTAAGCTTGCTGTGCGCTCTAACTGAGCCGTAAAGTTCTTAAGCTTCCCGGTTCAATCTGGCGTGAAGATAATCGTGTCGATAAACGTCGTCAATCGAATTCTCATTCTACATGTGTGACAATCTGTGGATGGCTGTGCAAAGTACTGGATTAAGTTTATTTGCTGATGTCCTAATGGGTTTACTTCACGGCTGTCTGGGACTCAGACTTGGAGACCGTGCCGGGCTTCTTGGGTTTGACACAAGTGCCGTTAGATCCATTCGTTCACTCTGGCGAACGCGCAGCCGATCCCGCATGATCCTCGATTGGGCTGGAACGAAGGCCATAGCTCCTTCAGAGAGATTCCGCAGTCGTTCATAGTTCCAATGCGCGCACATGATTCCACTCGCGGAATGAGAAGTCGATCCCAGCAACAAGTGCCCAAACTCGTGCGCCATCACATCGGCCAGGAGTGCATGACCAAGCCTTCGCCGTTGAGCAAGTTCTTGAATGCGGTCATAGAATACATATGCAAAGTACCCGACTCCCTTCTCATCCGGATAAGAGGTACCGAGCACATCGATGCGATTACGAAATTGCGCATTCATCGCACGAGGACTGATTTTAAGAGTTAGATGGCTGGTATCCGAGAAATAGCAGCTCCCAGGTTCGAGCTTCTCGCGTTCAAGTTTCGGAGAACAGTTCATCCAAACGGTTTCCAGTCCCGCGTGCCGATAAATTTCTCTGGCTTGGTCCTCCGCTGCAGCCAACAGCGGTGTTGGAACATCGGCATAGTCATGCACAGAGATACTTACTTCGGGGCTCAAGGACGTCGTTGGCGGGTTTTGAGCAAAGGCAAAAGCAGGCACTGCCAGGAACGTCAGTAGGCAGCAAGTCCCGGATATTTTGTACACAGCGTCACCTCCATGGCGACGCCGACTCTGCTTTCCGCGGGCAGTACCTCAATGCTCCAACGGTTCCGAGCTAGACCAATATAGGTGACGAGCTAAACTGCTTCACACCTATCACTTACGTTGGAAGTGACGAGAATTCCTGGCCGGTCTAGACTTCCCCCACCCGAGGCATGATGCCTCCACAGTCCCAGCTTCCGCGTGTTGTGCGGTTCGGAACCTTCGAGATTGACGTTCCGGCAGGCGAGTTGCGCAAGAATGGACTCAAGCTGAAGCTTCAGGAACAACCGTTCCAAGTCCTGTGCATGCTGCTCGAGCATCCCGGCGAGGTGGTTACACGAGAAGAACTGCGCGGCAAACTCTGGCCAGGGGACACCTTCGGTGATTTTGACCACGGCCTTAACGCCGCCGTCAGAAGGCTGCGCGATGCGCTCGGAGATGATCCCGACAACCCCCACTTTGTTGAGACACTCGCTCGCCGAGGGTATCGCTTCATTGGCAATACTGGGATACCGGCCGCGACTCCATCAGCCCGGTCGAGACCGTGGCAATGGCTGTCCACTACCAGGATTGCCGCTGTAGTGGGACTAGTCGTCTGCACTCTGGTATTGTCGTTTCTACTCTACCGCCATTCGATCAGACCCAAAGCAGCACCGGCGACTGTGACCGCTGCTGTCACCAACGTTGGCGAAAAATATACCCCAAGTCTTTCGCCAGAGGGCCAGCATTTAGCCTTCGCTTGGAACGGCGGAGCCGGTCCTCAGTTCAGCCTATATGTGAAAGTTTTAGGCACTGAGGAATCGCTTCGACTAACGAGGCAGGGGTCAATCGACTTCAATCCGGTTTGGTCGCCCGATGGCCGCTACATCGCATTTTGTCGAATTCTAAAAGGTGAGACAGGCATTTACACCATCCCCGCACTGGGTGGCGCTGAGCGCAGAGTGCGCAAGACTCTTTGGGAGGATCAAGACTTCTTACAAGTCATTTGGTCCGCAGGCTTTCTCGCGTGGTCCCCAGACGGGAAGTTACTCGTGTTTTCTGACCGTGCATCCCGTAACGAACCTTTTTCTATTTTCTTACTATCACTCGATTCGTCGGAAGTTCGCAGACTCACTTCGCCACCGCGTTCGTTGGGAGATTGGGACCCTGCATTCTCTCCCGATGGTCAAACGATGGCCTTCCTCAGGGCTTCGCAAGGAATGGCAATCTACACGGTGCCGGTTTCGGGAGGAGCAGAACAACGTCTTTTCTCGGATGCGACAGACCACTGGGGTCTAGCGTGGACCTCTGACGGTCGCGACATCGTTTTCGCGAACGCTGGTTGGCCTATACATTCTGGTTGGCTTTGGAAAATATCCCTGCGCGGGGGTGAGCCAGAACGACTGCAGTTCGGTCAAGAGGGAATCGAGCCTTCGATTCAAGGGAACCGATTGGTGTATGTACGCCAGATGGTGAATCTCAACATCTGGAGGCGAAAACTGAATTCCGCGCTTTCGACCGGTCCTTCCGATAGGGTCATATCTTCCACAAGGATGGAGAGTGGTCCTCAGTTCTCGCCTGATGGAAGTAAAATTGCTTTCGAGTCTACCCGCAGCGGCGCTTATGAAGTCTGGATGTGCCGGAGCGACGGGAGCGGCCTCGTTCAGCTAACTCATTTCAACTCTGTGACTGGAACTCCGCGTTGGTCGCCCGACGGACAACAGATTGCCTTCGATTCTCGCGCTGCTGGCAATGCAGACATTTTTGTCGTTGAATCCCAGGGCGGGCCGCCGCGCAAGCTTACCAGTGAGACTTCGAACGAAGTCGTGCCAAGTTGGTCGCGAGACGGACGTTGGGTGTATTTCGCATCAGATCGCACTGGCGGTTGGGAAGTGTGGAAGATGCCGTCGACAGGCGGACCCGCTACGCAAGTGACGCGGCACGGCGGATTTGCAGGGTTTGAATCGCCCGATGGTAAATTCCTGTATTATGCAAAAGGTCTGAAAGTTCCCGGATTATGGCGCATTCCGACGAACGGTGGCGAAGAGATCGAGCTCATAAGCTCTCTGGAAGCAGGTTATTGGGGCTATTGGGCCGTGGTTGATAACGGAATTTATTATCTCGACATGGCAGCGAAACCTGGCATCGCTTTCTTCGACTTCACTACCCATCGCACTACACGAGTGTTCGATCTGGAGAACCGCCCAGCCATTGAAGCACCTGGATTGGCCGTCTCTTCGGACAAGAAGACAATCCTTTACACACAATTGGATACGTTGAGCAGTGACATCATTCTTGTGGAGAACTTCCGGTAACTCCCGGTTTGAACCGCACGATCACGCGCCTCATGGATGCACTGCAGTACGAAGAGATGCGCTTTAATAGGATTGGGTCAACGAACCGAGAAATAAAGCGCGTAAAGAAGCGCGTCCTGTCGGCTGCTGGCAGAGCGGCGATTATCAAGGCGGCGAAGAAGCGGTGGGCGAAAGTTAGGAAGCAGGCGAAGAAAGTGGAGGGATAGCCCAATGCTCCTGCCGTTCCTAGCTAGTCTAGGCGGCTCTAATAGCGGGCCGCCTTTCTTATTTCACGTCGAGGGGCTCAAACGAGGCTCAAGGATTTCTTAAAGGTGCTTCACGTTGGAAAGAAAGTCCGCCCCTGAAGAACCGTATCCACAGCTTTCAGCAAAACGCTTCCGACCTCGCTCTTAGTTACGAATCCCTGCACTCCGGCCTGTTGCGCTTCTCTGATTATGCTCTTGCCTTCGTGCATTGAAAGAATGAGGATCGGAACCTCGGGCAGAATTGTTCTGATTTGCCTTGCGGCAGAAAAACCATCAAGCACAGGCATTGTCACATCTAAAACGATCAAGTCAGGATTCAGTTCGGATGTTTTCTCAACCGCCTCCTGACCATTTGAAGCCTCACCGCAAATCTCGATGTCCTTGCGGGCCTCCAAAATCGAGCAGACGCCTCTCCGAACCGTTTCGTGGTCGTCCACAACCAGTACTCGCATTTTTCCCAAACAGTGTGGAGGGGACTCTCCAGACAGCTTAGAATTCTAACGAGCTGCACCCGTGTTGACATACGGAGAATCCTGTAGCGGACATTAGCAGCGTGCTAAGATTGTTTCGGCCCGCCTCTGAGGAGGTCTGTACGACCAAAAAGCATAAGTCTAGGAAGACATTACCGGGAACCGTCGAAAAAATTATCAAGCCTGTCGATCCGCGCTTGCCAGAAAAGGCGCAAATTGAGGTTCACGGTGCCGAAGAATTATACAAAGAGATTCGCATCGACAACAAATTGACAGATGAACAGGGCGACGAGGTTCAACTAAAAGAGGGAGCGGATGTCGATGTCACCGTAGAGGCGGAGCCAGAAGCTACGACAAAACCCAAGCAGAAATAATTCTCAGAACAATTGGACGCCGAGGATCGGCGCAGACAGGGTACCATTACAGTACTGGAGATTTTCTTCATTCCAGACCGGAAGAATCGCCGTACAGGATTCCACCGATAGTTTATGTATCCCACTGATAATAAGAGAGAACTGATGGCCATCTGTGTGCCTTTACGTCTCCGAGGTTTGCGGAAGGAGATGAGATGATCGTCTTCGTTCTTACCTACGCTATCCTGGCTCTGTTTGGTCTTTCCTTAGTGGGTTCCTTGAGCGCCGAGATTCGTAAGCCAATCGCAAAGGCAGGTCGCTTCGAACCTATGCCCTCAGCATCGCGAGTAGTCCCTGTTCGTTGATAATCGTTTCCTATTGGCTGGGAGAATTTCGAATCAGAATCATCTCTACACTGTCATTCGGCAAAATGCTTGCGAACTTTAAGCGGCAGCATATGCAGAGCCGTTAGAGGCCGGAATCCCTAGAGCCGACACTCGCGGTTCGCACCTTATGTCCGGCACTCTTCCAAGGAAGCTGTGTGATCCCGCCCTGTCTAACCAGTGGGCGTAGTTTCCTGGCGCACACTCTCACTCGTTCAAAGAATTCGGGATTGTCTGTCAACGCAGCGGCGGCTTCTAATCCAGCAGTATCCTCCTGCCCCGGCACATGTCGCATCAACGCAATGATGTCCGGTACGAAGTCACCGTCCTCAGTCGTCGAGGGCATGAGCCTTGGCATTACGCAAAGAGGTGCAAGTAACATCGCTGCGTACTCGGTTGGCTTTTCGGTGTAAAACCGCTTTGTGGAATCAAGATCGTGACTTACCGCCGAAGGTTTGTATTGCACATGCGTGATTTTCAAGACTCCCGACACCTTCTCCAGCGTGCATGCGAACGTAGGCCCGATTACTTCGCTATGAGGAAAGCCAGCGATCTCACCCGCGACGAAGTGACAAGCCTCGTGCAAGGACGCGTTCAATTGCTTTAGCGGAGTCCCTTCGCGTTGGCATTCTTCACGCACCCAGCCCATAAAATCAGGTCCGTATCGCACAGGTAGGCCCGTACTGCTCTCAAATTTGATAACATCGTCGCTGGATCGAACGATGGTCGTCGCGTCCGACAACATGAATCCGAAGGTCCTTCTGGGTAGAGGCCAAATTTCCTCTGGCGACACTCCAAGCGTCTCCCACTCCGCATTGAACTCTTGCAATTCCTTCAGAGTCTCGAATCCAGCGGTAAGCTTGTGACTGGCCATAAGCTCCCTTGTTCGGAGCGAAAAGCAAAACTCAGAGGACACGCCTAGCGTTGATGTCGATGATGTTAATTCAATTTCGCCCGCCAGCATCCTGAAAAAGGCGACAAACATTTCGAAGCATGCCGCTCCTTTGCCGCGGCATCTGGTCCGTGCATGTGTATCCACTTCCGCGCTAACTTTATGAAAACGCAGTGGTTAGCCAACGCCTGGGGAATAGCAGTGCCCTGCTAACGATCTGAGGCCAAAGGGGTTATTTCGTTCAATTTGGCATAGAAACAGGTTTCCATGCGCCAGACCCCAAGGAAGCGAAAATAATGCGAGTAAGGGCTCCTTACTGCGTCCTAGTGGCATCGTACAAGCGTAGTAATTAGTAAAATATAGTAGCACTAGGGTTAGCCTAGCGGCTGGCTGCTTCTTGGTTGTTTCGCTGGCAAGATCCAGACTTCGAGTTTTTCCGTGCTGTTCAATCGCCTGATTTCCGCGCCCAAATCCTTCGAGAAAAATCCACGACCTACACGTCAGACACCCTTTGCCCCTTCTATAGCAAGCTGGTTTTCTGCCCTGTTGCAAGTAAGTTAGGTAAATTGAAGACGCGCCCTTTGCTTCAATCGTGCCAACCCAATACGTGAGGCAATCCCCAGGAAAACTGAAACCGACGGTTTTTGGTTAATGTAAGTGCGTTCGCTAGGCTGCGGCGCGGTTAACCAGTTTTCGCGCCGCCAGGCCAAACATCAGCCGCGAAATTCCGGTCATCAGCAGGTTCACGCCTACCAGTGTCCCGATCGCCCACACCGAACTCGACGGCCAGTGGACCCAGATCAGCCCGCCCAGCAGCAGCGTGATCAGCGCATTCACCAATAGCCAACCCGAGCCGCCTTCGCCGCGCGTCCGGAAATACGCCATGACTTCGAACACCGCTTCCATCAGGATAATCACCGCCAAGAGCAGCGTCAGCGTTCCCAGCGCCAGCAACGGGTGCGTCAAGAAGTAAACTCCGCCCAAGATGTACACAATTCCGATCAGCACCTGCCAGATTACCCGCCCCGCTCCGCCTCCGCTGAACGCCGCGACCAAATGTGCTACACCGCCAAATATCAGCAGCCAGCCCACCAGAATCGTTACCGCCAAGCCCGCAACTCCCGGCTCAATAATCGCCATCATCCCCAGAAGGATGAATACCACTGCCATGCCAATAAACCAGCCACTCGCTTTCTTGATGAACGTACCCGCTCCACGCAATCCCTCGGTTGGATTTACTGTCGCCATCAGACACCTCCACTCGCGCTTACGTATCAGAATCTGCCGCTCGCCAGACGGAGCACTGCGGATTACAGGACCTCGGGCGGAAACGCGTTCATTCTACTTCAGAATCCACCTCGGCAGGTCCGCGTCCTGCGCTTGCGTTTGACCTCCGGCAGAGTAGGATGATTTCGAGGATGTTCCAACCGGGCCAAGTCGTGCGCGTGAACCTCGCTGGCCTCCAAGCCGAGGGAGTAATGTTCCAGGCTGCGGTCACCGACGCCGTTGGCCACATTGTCAAACAGACCTCAGAAGAGCCGCCCAAATACCTCGTAAAACTTTTGTTCTCCTTCCGTGGCGTTAGCGAAGTCGAGGTCCCCGCCGATTTTCCGAG
Source organism: uncultured Acidobacteriota bacterium (assembly GCA_963721915.1). Lineage (GTDB taxonomy): Bacteria > Acidobacteriota > Terriglobia > Acidiferrales > UBA7541 > Acidiferrum. Next base: position 22,996 of record CAVRLD010000002.1, read on the forward strand.
CCGACACGTACAAGGCCACTAGAGTACCCAGACCGCCGCTATCGATGTAAGTGACATCCCCGAGATCAAGCACGATTTGGCTGGATTTGTTCAACAGGTCCTTCACCAAAATTCGCAAGGATGCTGACTCTTCGCCAAAGAAGATGGCGCCACTGAGATAGACCACAAAGACCCCGTCCACCTTGCGGGTAGTCGTGTTAAGGGCCATGAGAACCTCCCGCCACAATCGGCTGTCTAAGAGGAGGAACGTCACCGAGTTTTCGCATCAATCCCAGAGCGTCCCATCTAGCGTACGAATCGAGAATCGTCCCGTTCGTGATGTGGTGAATCGTGATTCCCTCCACGGATACCTTCCTACCCGAGGCAGGAATATCCATGAACTCGCCTTTATGAGTGCCGGAAAACGTCCAGGAGGCAACAACTTTCCTCTTTTCGGCGATCATGTCTTCAATTGTGAAACGAAGATCGGGAAAGCTATTTGTGAGCTCGCCCACCCGCCGCTTGTACAACTCTGGACCGGTCTGCGAACCAGATACGATGGGGTCGTTGAGTGCATGGCTTGGTGAGATCAACTCGTCCACAACTTCAAGCCTACGTTTATTCCAAACTTCTTCGTAGAGGCGGCGAACGATGGCCTTGTTATCGAGGAGCATTGGGGAGTCTCCTCCTCCGGACAGTCTCATCCGGTATCTTTGGAGATGGGGCCTTGCCTTACGGAACCGCGCTGAGGCAGCTGAGGATGGTAAGGCCAGAAACAGCCTACTCCGGAAGGAGTTCGGCTTGCAAAGCTGTCGATACTCTGCCTTCGCCTGTTTCAAGATGGGTATATCGAGGTCGGGGTCTTTCCAGAGGGCGAGGAAGTTGTGTTCTGACGGGAAGGGGCTGAGCGATATCGCCAGCCCCTTTGCTACTTCGTCTTCGGACCGGGTCTCTTCAGCGAGCCCCTGCCGCGGCCGCCATGGCCGGCGTTCCCACATTCACCTTGATCTGCTTCGGCTTTGCTTCCTCGCGCTTCGGGATGCTTAGCGTCAGCACGCCGTTCTGATAGTCGGCTCTGATCGCATCCGATTTCACGGAGTTCGCCAGCGAGAAGCTCCGGCTGAACGAGCCATAGGCGCGTTCGACGCGCAGATAGTTTTCCTCGTTCACCTTATTCTCAAATTTGCGTTCGCCGCGAATTGTGAGGATGTTGTTCTCAACACGAATGTCCAGGTCCTGCGGATTCACATCCGGCAGGTCCGCCTTCAAGACCAGTTCATGCTCGGTCTCGAAAATGTCGACAGCCGGCGCCCAAGGGGTCAGGTTCGATTCCTCGCTCGTACGCTCCAGCATATCGCCAAACACACGGTTGATCTGTTCCTGCAGGGTCGTAGCCCCGCGGGAAGGTTCCCAACGATTCAGTATTCTCATTTTTAGCCACCTCCATTAAACGTCCAGGGATCTGTCTTGGACCAAGGGCAATTTCAGATAACTCATGTCAGCTCAGACTGCCGCCCAGCTCTATCGGTACTTAACCAGCATCAGGTTGCTTAACTTAAGTAAGAACTGGGATCTATCGCAGTGTTTCCTCGATTTGTAATAGGCAATGACTGTGTTCACTTTTCACGGTTCGCTCGCAATCCGGTACAAATAGATCAGCGTTTAGTACGCTCCGCCCATACCGCCGCCTGCACCAGCAGCGGCCCTCTTTTCGTCTCCCTTAACGTCAGCTACCAGGACTTCGGTGGTTAGCATCAAGGCGGCGATGGACGCAGCGTTCTGGAGTGCGAGGCGCGTGACCTTAGCTGGATCAATCACGCCGGCCTTGACCATGTCGACGAACTCACCGGTCTCCGCGTTGAAGCCGAAGTTTTCATCCTTCGATTCGCGCACGCGTCCTACAACCACCGCGCCTTCGCGCCCGGCGTTTTGGGCAATCTGGCGCGTGGGTTCTTCGAGCGCGCGCTTCACGAGGTTCACCCCGATGGCTTCGTCGTCATGGAGCTTGAGCTTCTCTAGGGCCGGCAGGCAGCGCAGCAAAGCGGTGCCGCCCCCGGGAACGATACCTTCCTCGACTGCCGCCCGGGTGGCGTGCATGGCATCCTCCACGCGAGCCTTCTTCTCCTTCAGCTCCGTCTCGGTCGCCGCGCCCACCTTGATTACCGCGACGCCGCCGACGAGCTTGGCCAGGCGCTCCTGGAGCTTTTCCTTATCGTAGTCCGAGGTGGTTTCCTCGATCTGCACGCGGAGCTGCTTGATGCGGCCTTCGATCTCGCTGGCCTTGCCGGCGCCTGCGACGAGCGTGGTGTTGTCCTTGTCGATGGTCACTTTCTTGGCGCGGCCCAGGTCTTCAAGTTTCACGTTCTCCAGCTTGATGCCGAGATCCTCCGTGATGGCCTTGCCGCCTGTGAGAATGGCAATGTCTTCAAGCATAGCCTTGCGGCGGTCGCCGAAGCCCGGAGCTTTCACCGCCACGCACTGCAGTGTTCCGCGCAGCTTATTCACCACCAGGGTCGCCAGAGCCTCGCCCTCAACGTCTTCAGCAATAATCAGCAACGGCTTGCTCATCTTGGCTGTCTGTTCAAGCAAAGGCAGCACGTCCTTCATGGAGCTGATTTTTTTCTCGTGGATCAGAATAACGGCGTCCTCGAGCACGCATTCCATGCGCTCGGGATCGGTGACGAAGTACGGTGAGAGGTAGCCGCGGTCGAACTGCATGCCCTCGACGACTTCAAGCGTGGTTTCCATCGTCTTGGATTCCTCAACGGTGATGACGCCGTCTTTGCCGACCTTCTTCATGGCTTCGGCGATGATGCTGCCAACCTGCTTGTCAGTGTTAGCACTGATGGTGCCGACCTGCGCGATCATGTCGCCCTTCACCTCGCGGGAGAGCCTCTTGATCTCTCCCACGGCGACTTCCACGGCCTTATCGATGCCGCGCTTGAGCGCCATCGGGCTTGCGCCCGCGGCAACCGTTCGTACACCCTCACGGAAGATTGCTTGCGCCAGCACGGTCGCGGTGGTGGTGCCGTCACCAGCCACATCGGAGGTCTTGGACGCAACCTCGCGCACCATTTGCGCACCCATGTTCTCGAGCGAGTCTTGCAGCTCGATCTCTTTTGCCACCGTCACGCCGTCTTTTGTGATGATGGGCGCCCCGAACTTCTTTTCGATCACCGCATTGCGCCCTTTCGGACCGAGTGTGATCTTTACCGCGTCAGCCAGAACGTTGACGCCGCGCAGAATTGCTTGACGCGAATTCTCACCAGTTACAATTTGTTTTGCCATTAGAATCTCACCCTCCTGGGTGATCCAACTTTTCACTCCATCCAAGATTTTCGGATGGGAAATGCTACTTCTTGCCGGATACCGCTTTGGCCATGCCGCTTAGTTTCACCAGGATTTCTTCCTCGCGGAGGATCAAATACTCCTGGTCGTCGATCTTGATGTCGTTACCGGTGTATTTGCCGAACAAAATCCGGTCGCCCACCTTGACGTCGAGCGGAACACGATGGCCCTTTTCCATTTTGCCGGCCCCGACGGCCATCACCTCGCCCTCTTGAGGTTTTTCTTTAGCCGTATCGGGGATGATGATCCCACCCTTCGCGGTTTCCTTCTCTTCCAGCCTTCGCACAAGCACGCGGTCATGTAACGGGGTAACATTTACTGTCATTTCTCTACCCTCCCTTAACCCATTCTCTAAACCTTGCCCAGAAGTGGCTCTAAACGACTTAGTGCAGCAACTATGGGCGAAAACTCTTCTGGTTCTTCTGCCGCGTCGCCTCGAGGTCGTCGGTTTGCTTTTTCTGACGCTCGGCCTCTCTTTGCGGTTCCTCTTGTTTCTCGAGTTTCACGGCTTCGGCAAGGGCAAATTCAGCTTCGGCGTTAATTCGTTTGGAATAAATAACAAGCTCAAAGCCACCGGAGAAAGAAGAGCGGACAAGATGGAAGGAATATTGTGAATCTTCCCACGAAGCAACGAGCTTTTGCTTCACTTCATATTGCTCATTCGTCGCCGAATCGACCGTCCAGCGCAATATTTGTCGGCGGGCCATACTTCGCCGAGATGGACTTCACCATGTCCTCCGCGGTGAGCCCTTCCGTGGAAGTTCGATCGTAAGTCACAGAAATCTTGTAGAGCTCGGCGTTGTAAAAGGAGAAGAGAATCTGTTCGACGGTATCAGATCGGAACGAAGTCCCGGGAAGGTTCGGCGGCCACCAAGTCAGTTCCTGAATCAGCGCTGGAGGGCGAATCACCTTTACATCGGCCATTTTTTGGTCCGTACGCTCCAACACTCTGGTCAAGCTCATTCCAAAGGTAAAGTGCCGATACTTGGAAAGATCCTGTCCACGAAGCAATGGCGCCGCAAGGAGCAGGACAACAAAACAGAGAATTGAACTGCGAATCGTTTTCATTTTCATGTCTCCAACAAATTCCTAAGAACTTGAAATCAGAGCCGTATATTGCCCTGTGGCCACTTCTCCGTTTGGAGCAGAAGGCATTCTCAAGACAAAATCCTTAGCAGGGACTAGGCCAACACCTTGTTGGATATGGCGGGAATGTGCGGCAACACTCATAAAAGGAATGCCGAGGAACCGTTTCGAAACGATTTTCGTAATCTCCAGAGAATTAAACTTCTGCCCCTCCTGTTTCGCCAGAACACACTTCACTGCCCTGCGCAGAGCTCCCAGCCCCTCACGCCCGAAAACAGTCACCCTCATCTCGCCTGCCAAATAGAAAAAGTTCCAGTTCGCGCCCTCAACTGATCGAGTTAGCGCTTGACGATCTGGATTCTTGACGACACGCCAGCCAGGCAGGAACGCTTCACTTTCAATCGAAAGCGCTGGCAACGGAGTGTCTTCCCTAATGAAAACGGTCCTCGTTCGATGGATGCTTGACATTTGAATTCTCCATGCAAACCTGAGGGGCGGACTTAGCCCGCCCCCTCCCACCAAACGAAAGGACCTGCTGGCTTCAGGCTGCTGCGGCAGCTGCGATCTTGTGGAACGTCGAGTTAGCGACGTCAAAGGTTTCTACCTGGGGAACTCCCTCAACTACGGTGGCGAGGATCTTTGTCACTTCTGGGTAGTTTCCGCGGTTGTAAGCCTCGGCATTCTCCGCTTTGTCCCACAAACTGATTGCGAACGCTTCCGTCCCGCCCTGTCCAACGAACGTGATCTCGTCCTGGAATCCTTTCTGTTTTCGAAGCAGGGGGAGGATGTCCTTCTCCAGCCTCTGGGTAAACTCCGCAATGCTATTGGGCTTCAGATGCATGTAAACTCTGCGTGCAAACATGGCACTCTCCTTGATTCTCGATGCCAAAGGGGCGATTCAGATAACCAATATTGGTTCAGTACTTCTGAAGACTCCCTCAGTCCGTTAACCATATTTAGTTAATTAAATTGACTTGTCAAGTGGAATCTGAGATTATTTTGATGGTTAACCTATCTCGTTAAGCCACATGGAGGGCATTGTGGACGTTTGCCTAGTGATTAAACAGCGGCTGGATGAATTGGAGCTTGAGCAGAAAGATCTGGCGAGCGCCGCCGAAGTGACCGAGTCCTATATTTCCCAGCTGCTGACGCGCAAAAAACTGCCCCCGGCGCCTGACCGAACGGATATTTACGAGAAAATGGCGAAGTTTTTAAAGCTCCCGAGCGATAGGCTTTCGAAGCTGGCCGACCACCAGCGTAGGGAAGAATTGAAGAGAAACTTGGCGGATCCGCCCGCACCCTTATTTAGGGAAGTTCGAGAAGTAATCCTCCGGAAGTGCATACCCGACAAAGAAAAACAGGTACGTGCGATTTTTGAGAAGCAGCCCTTCGGCGAACTCGAACGCTTCGTCACACAGAAGCTTTTGGACGTGATCAAGAGTGTCGCCAAAAAAGAATTGAACAGTGAAAACTGGCTCCACTTAGTGGCTCGACTCACCGGCCGAAGCTATGAACAGTTGCGGGTTACCCTCCTTGAGTTCCTGGACACGGATGTCTTCAACTTGTCACCTGAAAACTGTGTTTCCTTCCTGGATCCGCTGATTGAATCCTGGGACGTCGACCTAGCGACCTTTGGTATGGAGATTGTGCTAAATCGGAGAATAGCCTCGGGCGATCCTAAGAGATTTGAGTTTGTTGAAACGGGACCTGACCAACCAGAGGTAGAGCCGGGGTTCCAAGAATTCCTTAGTGATAGTTCCCTCAGCGGGACTGCCACCACGGAAGAAATGGAGTTGCTAAGGAATCTAAGGTTCAACGGAAAACGCCCCACTTCACTTTATTATTACCGGGAATTGCAAAGCCTCAGAGACGCGCTCCATTTTCACTTTCTCAGATAGCCGATGAGAATTCCATTACTGTCAACCAATCCGGGCATACGCTGCACGCGCGTGTCATAATCCTATTTCCAATGCCAAGAACGTTTAGTGCAACAAACAAGGATTTGGAGATTACCCAACAAAAGCTCAGCGCGACCTCAGCCCCGCAACAGAGGCGCGTGCTGTTGCGGCAAATGCGGCAACTTCTTGTGCAAGCTGATGACCTTATCCAAAAATTAGAACGCCAAATTCCCCCAGTGTCGAAGTGAGATTAGGACAGTACCCGGAATCGGGTTCCGAAAACCCCTTCAAAACACCACCAGTAAAGTGTTGATTCAGCGTGTCAGCTGAGTAGCATCGCCAGGATTCGGGAAACAGATGATTTCGGAGCCCCGAACTCACGCAGTTAGGTCCGCGCTCTACCGATCGTTGTGACAAATTCCCAGTTGCCCTTGGAATCGAGGCGATATACCTCAATCGGCGGGGTCGCATGAAGTTGATGCTCTGCGCCGCAATCGGGACAGCGCACTGAATAGATGGCCGATCTTATCGACCAGGTCCATCGAAGCAGCAACCTTGTTCCGCACGGGCAATTCACCACTCTCTGCTCGGGAGCTGGCATCAGGTAGGGCCTCAGACCCGAGAGCAGGGTTCTCCGCTAGGCTCGAACCCAGGAGTATGCTCCTCGCTTTTGCCGATGTCACTATGGCGTGTTTTGCTTGACCGGCCAGCAAGTTGTCGATGCACGACTCTCCGGCACCGGTGTCGACCAGCGCGTTTATATCGGTCATTCCTGCTGCGGGTGCGGCCGACCCGAGTTCCGGTTTGTAGTCTCGCCAATAGTCTTGATACACCCACATCGTGAGAGTAGGATTCTGGACAACGCTGCTGCATCTCGTAGGAACTTCCCAGCTCATCCCCGAAGGAGTTGCGTGCGGAACACAGGCCGGTTAACAGAATAGCTTCGACCAACGTTTGCAGTTGCGATTCCGCGGATGGTGCGCGGACGGAGGAGGGCGCTGTGCCTCGTTACGAGTACTTATGTTCGGCCTGCAGTAAGAAATTCTCGATCGTTTTGACTCTTGCGGATCATGAAAAGGGTCAAGTGAAATGCCCAAAGTGCGGCGGCACGAAGGTCGAACAGCGATGGGCCGCATTTTACGCGACGACGTCTAAGAAGAGCTGAGCTGCACGAGCGTCGAGCCGCGGTCATTCGACCAGCTTTGTGATTTTCCATGTCCGTTTGGTTTCTGAGAGCACGGGCTGGAGAATGCCCGTCGTGTATTGACAACTCTGAGAAACGGTGCAATATGGGCGGCAGGGACTCAAACCCGCTGACTGCTGTTCCACAGAAGACCCGCAAACGGACGTCCCTCAGGAGGCCAAACATGAGCGCTAAGATTCTGACGTTTTCATCCCACGGCGATACCACACTTCTCGAATACGATCCGGCCACCGCCGACATGGAGGAAGTGAACAGGGTAATTGCCGAATATGAAGCCAAGACCGGTGCGCAGCCGTTCGATATGACGACCGGTGAACGCATTGAGAAAGTTACGCGCAGGCAGAACGAAGTCTTGATGGTTCATCCCATCGCAGGCGGCTAGCCTTGCGGGGTTGCCTAAAGACCTCGGGCAATGCAAGACCTCGTTAGCATCGACTGAACCCGGAAGTCGATTTGCGTTGCGGGGTATCTCTATGGTGCCTGTAGCTCTATTACTGATTCCGTTCCTCACGGTGACCCTGCGGAAGTTTGTGTTTACTGGCAGGGGACGAGAATGGCTGGTTGGAGAAGTTGACGCACTGCGACCGCGACAGTATGGCCCCTTAGAGCTAGGCCTCTGCATCTTAGACCCTGTCGGTTTAACACTGGTCGCAGGCGAGCTTGAGAACCGTGCGGATGGTGCAGACCCCGTCGAACGAAAATATCGCGCGCAAAGGTATCTGCGTCGCATCGTTGCCCTCACCGGCGCCACGCAAATGGGTTGTGGCTATGCCCTGGATGTCGGCACAACTAGATTCCAAGTGTGTGATGGATATGTCAGACGGATGCAAGACCTGACCAATCCCAAATGTGCGTATGAGGAAACCTGTTTTTATCCCGCACACGAAGAGATGCCAAAAGCGGAGCAAATTGCCACCGCGCTACTGCAGCTCAAGAACAATTCTGCGCTGTTCGATGGGTGGGTCGCCCAGAACCATGTGGCGTTTAAGGCCGACGGCCAGGTGTTCGCCCGTGCGCAGTAATCGGCACGCAATGAGCACGCAAACCGGATCCACGCCGGCCGAGCGCGCAGCAGATTATCTGGAGCGTATCGCGTGGCTTACTGGAGCCAAGCAAGACGACGATGGCACTTACCACCTCACAGCCGGGCGTAGGCACTTCCTGGTGGACTCTAATTCCGTGCGTGTGACCGCGCACCGCGCCGAATCGACATGCTTTTCTGTTGTGGCGTACCCCGATATCCCGCGCGCGGAATTGATTGCCTCTGCATTACTACAACTGAAGAACAATCCACGACTATTTGAGAAGTGGAGAGAACGGCAGGGGGATGCTTTCAAGGCGAATGGGCAGATTTTTGGGGACACATATCGGCTAACTAGAGATGAGACCTGAAACATTGCGGCGCCGGACTCTTTATGTTAGCTGTGCTTCTGTCCCTAAGGGGGTCCGATGTGGGGTAACAAGAAATCGCATACACCGCAAGCTGTGGACCCGGAACCGAAAATTTGGCAAACGAATCAGCCGCCAAAGCCCGCTCCGGCGTCTGGGGAGGGAACAACCACGATTTACAAGGATGTGATGGGGTCAGCGGGAGCGACAACGGATCGCGCGACAGCGTGGCTTGGATCGAGCCTGCATGTGAAAGGCGAAATCTCGGGCAACGAGGACCTGTGCATTGACGGAACAGTTGAAGGCCTGGTCTATCTCGATGAGCAGAAGCTGACGGTCGGAGCTACAGCAAAGTTGACAGCCGACGTCATTGCTGGCGAGGTGATCGTGTACGGAACTGTGAAGGGTAAAGTCCGTGGAAAAGGCAAGGTCGAGATCAAGAAGGACGGTTCGGTGAACGGAGATTTGACGACGGCGCAAATCATCATCGAAGACGGAGCATACTTCAAGGGCTCGATCGCGATCGAGAAGAGCGCGGAAAAGGAAGGCGACAAGAACGTGTTCTCGCGGACGGCATCTGCATCGGCTACGCCGGCGGCGGGCGCGGGGCCGAAGAGTATCTAATCACGAAGGAATGCTTAGGATTCTACGCTTAGGATGGACAACAAGTGGTTCGCTAGGTCCGGCTCTCCCGCCTCAAGTTTGTAGAGGCGAGGTACATGTTCCTTTTTGTTTTACGCTGCGCGATAATCTTTCCAGTGCACAGGGCGAAAGGAGCACGCCCATGAGCATATCCACACTTCTGAAGGGTTTTCTTGACGAAAACGAAATCCCTTACTCGGTAATGACACACACCACGGCCTACACCGCGCAGGGTGCAGCCGCTACCATGCAGATCTCTGGAAAAGAGCTTGCCAAGACCGTGGTTCTGTGGACGGGCGAAGAAATGATTCTAGCCGTCCTACCCGCGCCGAATCACGTGAGACTCGATAAGCTGGCTGCCGAGGTGGGAAAGTCTGTGCGGCTAGCTACCGAGCAGGAATTCAGCAGTCTCTTCCCCGATTGCGAGCTGGGCGCCATGCCGCCTTTCGGGTCACTTTACAACTTGCCTGTGTACGTGGATGAGTCGCTGGCCGCCGATGACGCGATTGTCTTCAACGCCGGGACGCACCGCGACGCGATTCGCATGCGGTACGACGACTATGTTCGTCTGGCAAAGCCCAGGGTCTGCTCATTCGCTCAGAAAGGGTGACGCAAACGATCTCACGTGTTTTTCTTGGTGGTTTGTGTAGCGACGGGCTTGAGCCCCCATTCTTCGGTTGGAGGAATAAAGTTGGCTCCCGGCTGCGTCGCTGGGGTTGCTACCTGGGTCTGCTGGCTGAATCTGGTTATTTACCGCTCGGCGTTACACGCAGCAGCACCGCCCCCTTTTAGAGGCTGATACGGTCCATGCATGGAGGTGACCGGTGGCCTACATCATCGCCGAACCCTGTATCGGGACGAAGGACACTGCCTGTGTAGATGTGTGCCCGGTGGATTGTATTCATCCGGCGAAGGGTCGCACCTACGACGATGGCCGCCCGACGTTCGATGAAGTGCCTCAACTATACATCGATCCCACTGAGTGCATTGACTGCGGCGCCTGTGTTCCGGTCTGTCCGGTGACGGCAATTTTCGTGCTGGATGATCTGCCGGAGAAATGGCACGCGTACATTCGAGACCAACAAGAATTACGTTGACGGCGGTAAATTTCAGCCCGACAAGTATCAAAAAGCAAGTAGCTGACGTTTGCCTCGGCACTGCGCTTGGCATCAATGCATACGCTCCACGAAATCATTCATGAAAACGTTCGCGAGGGCGAACTGTACGAAAAGCTCGACCGCAACTGGGTGCGGTGTTTTGCCTGCGGGCACTGTTGCAAGATCCCAGACGGCCAGCCTGGGGTTTGCAAGGTTCGCTACAACCGGGAGTGGAACGCTGTATGTGCCCTGGGGCTATGTCGGCGGCATCCAATGCGACCCGATAGAGAAAAAACCCTTCTTCCATGCTCATCCAGGGGCACTGGCTTACAGCTTCGGCATGCTCGGCTGTGATCTGCACTGCGGCTATTGCCAGAATTGGGTGACCTCGCAAGCCTTGCGCGACCCCGCTGCTGTTGTCGGCCCGATGCGCGTCACGCCCGCAGAACTTGTTCATGACGCCTTGCGCCAGGGAGGTAGAGTCATCGTCAGCACGTATAACGAGCCGCTGATCACGAGCGAATGGGCCGTTGCTGTGTTTAAGGAAGCGCGCGCCGCTGGATTGGTGACCGGCTTTGTTTCCAACGGAAACGGCACCCCACAGGTTCTCGAGTACGTACGACCGTGGGTGGATCTTTACAAGGTTGACCTAAAGAGCTTTGATGACCGCCACTATCGACAGCTCGGCGGGCGCTTACAGCCCATCCTGGATACCATTCGACAGCTTGCACGAGATGGGCTTCTGGCTGGAGATCGTCACGCTGGTGATTCCCGGGTTTAACGACTCCAACGACGAACTGACTCGGCTGGTCGAGTTCCTGGCAAGCGTGTCGCCGGATATTCCTTGGCATGTAACGGCCTTTCACAAAGACTACAAAATGACCGATCCAGAGAACACCACCGCCGAGACGCTGATGCGGGCAGCAGAGATCGGCAAGAGCGCAGGCTTGCGTTACGTCTATGCCGGGAACTTGCCAGGCATGGTTGGCGACTGGGAGAACACGCGTTGCCCGAACTGCCGGCAGCTTGCTCATCGAACGCCACGGTTATCTGATCACAGGCTACTTCCTTACGCCTCAGGGTTGCTGCCCATCTTGTGGCGCCAGCATTCCCGGACGGTGGGATCCTGCGTTTCGGGGACAGATTACAGATCGTCCCTTTGTTCCGCTCATGCGCTCCCAATCAGATTTTCTTGTACTCGACTTCTAAGAAGCCCAGATCATTTCCTGGCTCTCGGGTTTCGACAATTCGTAGAAATGGTGAACGAACCTGGCAGTCCTAGCGGATTGGTTGGGCGAATGACAGCTCGTGGCCGTCTGGATCGACTAGATGGAAGTACCTCTCACCCCATGCCGCATCTCGGGGCCTTGCGGGATCGAATTCCTTTTCTTTCATATCAGCCCAAAACCGATCTACATCTTCGACGTAGAAAATTATCCGCCCCCAAACGCGGGTCACATGGCCCTTCTCTAGGTTCAGAATCGTATCCTTCACGCCAAGCGTCTGAAGGGAAGAAAAGTAAGCGTTTTCACCGCCGTAGAGAACCTTCAGGCCTAGCAGCCTGTTATAGAAATGCACTGACCTCGCCATATCGTTGACTTTGATTGTGATTGCGGAGATTTTTTCTACGTTCATATCTCCCTCCTCGCACCTTCTCTTATTCAACAAGAGCCTGATTCTCCTGCGCTAGCATTCCGCGGAGCTAGTCTATAGCCGGCGCAGCGAGCTTCTAGGATTGGACGAAAAAACAGGCAACGCAGGGCGGCCTAGCTAGGCGGGTTGACGCAGAGTGCGGAGTTCAGGGTTTATACAGCTGGTCGATTTTGGCTGCCACGATGAAATCGCTCTCCGTCAGACCGCTGATCTTGTGCGTCCAGGTCGTGATCTCGACTTTTCCCCAGGCAAGCGAGATGTCTGGGTGATGCCACTGCTCCTCCGCCAGCTCACCAACTTGATTTACGAACTCGAGGGCTTTGCGAAAGTCAGGAAACTTGAAGGTCTTCGTGATGTGGTGTTCTTCGATGACGTTCCAACCGTCCACCTGTGTTTCGAGGGCGGCGAGCTCCTCACCCTTGAGCGGGGGCGCCCCTCCACGGCAAGGAACGCATGTTTTGGCCGCAAGATCGGACATTGTAAAAGTTATTCTACCACCCGCTTGGAAGAATCCCGCGTTCGCTCTAGAGATGCGAAAATGAGTTGTTCTAGTAGGGAGTGCCTGCAACGATCCCAATTTGTTGACGGTGCGGTTCGGCCTTGGAACCACCTCAAGACTGAGTCAGTGTAGGGTAGGCCTGCGCGACTCTGTGTGGAAGCTGGACACTTTCACCATCCAAGGCCACCAAACGACATTCCCTGAGGCTCCGGCGGTCCCGGTTCTGACGGATCTGGCAGGGGCTCCGATGGCTCGGGATTTGGCGGCGTCGGCGGCGTACCTGCGCCAAATAACCCGCAGATGAAAGCAGTGCTCACTTGCTGCCCCTTTAGTAAGAGAGCGTAGCACGGTTTCAGGATTCCCGGTGAAACCTCCCGGATGCTGCGAGGCTGCGCCACTGCATTGTACTGCTCGAGAAAGCGCGGGCAACTTCTGAAGAATCCACTCCCGAGGCCCGCGCCGTAACATTCTGCAGTTGGTCACGCCCTGGCCGTGCGAAATTCCCTCCTGCGTTTCAGCACTGATGCCAGCAGCCGCGGCAACTCAGCCGCTGCTCCGCATCGCATCCACGCGCAGGGCTGACCGATTTAGGCTTATACTTGTTGAAAAGACAGAAGCCTCGCGCTTTGAGTGTGCCTTCTGCAGCGAGAAGGGTAACTTCGGCTTACCCTTTGAGGAGGCGGCTATGAAGCAATCTCTCCTTGTCCTGGGTGCTCTCCTGTCTGCGGGTTTGGACCTTTCGTTCTCACTAGGGGATACTGCGCAAGAGAAGAGGCCCGATGAAGAATACAAAATCACTCCGGAGGACAGTGCGCGAACGAACCCCGTAAAACCCACACCGGAAGGCCTTGCGGCAGCGCGCCGCGTATTCGGTTATGACTGTGCGATGTGTCACGGCGCACAAGGCGACGGCAAAGGCGAAGTCGTGGAGTCCATGAAGCTAACCATGCGCGACTTGCGGGATCCGGCGACGCTGGCCGGGAAGACCGACGGAGAACTGTTTTTCATCATTACCAAAGGCAAGGGAAAAATGATGGGCGAAGGAGACCGGCAGCCGGAACAGATGCGCTGGAACCTGGTCAACTTCGTGCGCTCTCTTGCGGCGAAGGGTGCCACGCAGAAACCAGCAACGCCACCTCCGAGTTCGTAAATCAGCGCCGAAGCGCCTCTTCCACACTGACATCCGGGAAGACTGAGCACACACGCAGGCATTCGTCATCATGGGCGTTGGCTGGACCATCCTCGCCACAGCTTCCTGATACAAATTCAGTCGTCGCGACCCGCAGTTAGGTAACCAACATACGCCGCCGATCCTAAGAAAAGGACAACAATGATTGAACCGATGATTATAATTGTTACAGCCATAGGTCTAACCCAAGCGAGATTTGACCGCCCCAGCTAGGGTGCGTCGGACCGTATCTGGAGGGCCTTAGTCTGGCAATGCCGTGCTGAGCAAGTAGTGGTCTTCTTCGCTTCTCTGCCCTCAGGAAAAATGCGCCGCTCGATCGGCTTCTTTAGGCGCTGCGCCTTCAGTTCTTCCAGAGTTTGCAATTCATCGAGCCGGCGCAGAAATAACAGGTAGGTGATTTGCTCACTCACTTCAAGTGGATTCGAGATTCCCCCGGTCCAGAAGGCATTCCAAATGGCATCAATCTGACTTCTGAGCTCACCCGTCAGCATTTGTCTCCGCTCTTATTCCTGTGAATCCAAACCACAGCCCAAAAATGGTAGTCCGGTCTGGAGCCATTCTTACCAGAGATCGTCCAAGCTCCTTCCGGTATTCCCACGGCTTGAGTGCCCGCCAATCCAACAGGCTATCGAGCATTTCCCGCGCCCGGTCGAATGGCAACTCAAAGTGATCCCAGCCGCCATCACCAATGGTCGAGAAGTCCTGGTATCTGGCTTCGTGTTTCTTGAAACTGATTTTGCTTGCTTCTTCGACGCCGCGCCGCACTGTCAGATAAGAAGCATCGGTTAATTCAATTTCGAGAAAGAAAATGAAGTCTTTGAATAGATCGAGATGCTTGAATAGAAAGAACTTGGGTTCTCGCCCAGCTAAGAAACTGAAATCAAGGAGACGGCCGAGAGTCGTCTTCCCAAGATTATGAGTATCCTTGTTTATAAACAACGGTACTGGAAAGCCAGCACGAACTGATGGGCGTACTCCTTGCCCAGGCTCGCCCGAAACCGCATTTCTGTAACGTAAGCCCGTTAAACATAGTGGACGGGACCTGGAAACGGCGATTATGACGATCTCAACTCGTCTGCCTTCGTCAAAGAGCTTAAAAGTCTGGCTCCTTGCAGGCGCTAGAGCGTCTCGACCAGGCCCTGACGAAGCACCTGATCGGCTTTTTGCGTTCCATTGTGAATGTACCTGAAGCCGACGCCGAAGAGCTTGCCAGTGACACATTGCTCGCCGTGAGTTCCCACATCAGCACATTCCAGCACGGCGGAAAAGCCAAGCTGACAACATGGATTTTTGAGATTGCCAAAAACAAGGCGATCGATTTTCATCAGAAATCTTCGCTGGCGTGAAGGTAAAGTCGTCCTCATGCAGGTCTATACGAAGATAAAGGAGACAGTGGCGCGCCTATTTGACTTGAGCGCGGAACTCTGATTCCGGAAAACCAGCGCCTTGCTGGTGCGACCGATGAGTTCAACTCGCTTGGGCTGGCGCCTGCAGTCTAGGTGCGCCCGAGATTGCTGACTGTCTAAGGGACTCTAGTTTCTGCATTGCATCTATCCGGTTCTGGTCCAACACCTGCGCATACCTGGGTACGATCTGTGTCGATGAATGTCCCAGCATCTGGGCAATCGTAATTGGCGACACGCCGGCGGCAGTCATACGCGAAGCGAACGTATGCCGGAGATTGTAGATCGGAAAGAATGGCAGTCCCGCTTTTCTCAACGCAGTCGCCCAAGCCTTCCGACCGGCACCGAGCAATTGGTGTCGTCGATTCTCAAAGCTGGGGAATACCCACTTCGAGTATTCGGGCCCTATCAGGCCGCGCCACTTCAACAATTCTGATCTGCAGAGCGGAGAGATCGGTACAGCCCGAATTCCCGATTGAGTCTTGCTCTGTCGAGGCGCAATTGGAGGAGTATAAGCATCTCGCCATTCTGCAAAAGCGGTTAGGCAAGGCTCCTGGCCGTGACGGGGATTACAGTTCGATTTACCATAAGGTCTTCAGGAGTTCCTTGATCAACTGCCCGGCGCGTTGGCGTTAAACAATTCGGTCGATCCAAATCGCGACACCTACTTTAGCGACGGCGGAAAATTATTTCGAGGCGAGTACAACTCCACTTGTACGAAGAAGAACCCATACTGCGGAAGATTCGATAGCTTGCGTGTGGGTGAGGTCATATCACCCGAGGCCGTCTTAAGCAGCACCAAGGAAGATTTTGAGAACCCCGCCGGAGTTATGTTCTACAGAGGCTTCATCGGAGCCTGGTTGTGGCCGACAAATATCGCTCTGCCTCTAGCGGAGCTCCATCAAGAGGGTCGCGTGATCAGCACTGCAGAGTTTGAAAGCCGGAGGCTGTTCTATTTCGAACTATTGTTCTCGGGAGGGGCGAATTGTGATGGGGGTGTGGATTTTATCGAAGGAGATTACAAATACGAAAAAGTCAGCGTTTGCCAAATCGACGTAGCAGATTGAACGCAAAATCCGGCTTTCAAGCAGAACTGCGCGAAACACGACCCTGGTGACTGGGACCGCCGCCTTACCTTGGCGAGCCTCAATGAATTGGGCAATCGAAGTAGATTAGGGCGGCCGGATGTTCCGCTACTCTTGACCTCCGAAGTCGGCGGCGAAGGCTGCGATCACCGGCACTGAATGGCGCTCGTATCTGGTCCCGATGTACAATCCGCGCAGGTTCCCACCTTTTCGGTCGAGGCGTTCGGGCCCACAATTTCGGAGGCATCATGACCGGTCACACGCTGAAACTCTCTTTGTGTACCTCTGCGCGCTCTCACCATGCATAAAGGCGAGCACGTTCGCTAGTATGTATTCGCCGGCACCAACGACTTCGACGCCCACTCGCCGCATTGGCACGGCAACACCGTCGTCATCAATCAGATGCGCACCGACGTCACCTCGCTGGCAGCCATGCAGATGGTCACGGCGGACATGGTGCCCGACGACGTCGGCATCTGGCTCTTCCACTGCCACATTTCCTTCCACAGCGCCGGCGGCATGGTCGGCCGCTACGCCGTCACCCCTTAGCCCCATTTGACGATCTGCCTTTCAAGGTCGTGGCTTTCCTTTGAATCAACGCTCGCGAACGATCCTTAGCTACGGAAAGCCCTGCGCGTGGGCTTCGAGCGTGTTGCGTCGACCCATTGAGACCGCAGCCGTTACCGGACATCTGCTGGGGGATTAGACCTTGGCAAGTGGTTCACCGGTGCTTCCTTTAGGGTAAGCCTATGGAAAAATAGATCTTCCTTGGTGTCGCAATGAAATAAGCCGTGTCCCTGCGGATACTTCGGCGATCCAACTCGGGAATGCCATTGCACTCCTCCTATGATTCAGCGTTACGTATCCAAAATATCGGGTCCCTTGCTGGACCGGATCGATATCCACATCGAAGTCCCTGCAGTGAAATACAAGGAACTGCGTGCGCCCTCTTCCTCTGAGGACTCCGCGGCGGTCCGTGGCCGCGTAATCGGGGCCCGCGACCGGCAGACCGAGCGCTACCGCGCGGAAAAGGGCACTTACTCGAACGCCCAGATGATGCCCAAAATGATCCGCAAGTTCTGCGGGATCTCCGCCGAGGGCGAAAAACTGCTGGAAAATGCCATTACCAAGCTGGGTCTGTCCGCGCGCGCTCACGACCGCATTCTCAAGGTTGCCCGTACCATCGCCGACCTCGACGCCGCCGAAAACATCGAGCCCCGCCACCTGAACGAGGCCATCCAGTACCGCACCCTGGACCGCTCGTATTGGGCCTAAAAATGAGGCTAAGGGCAGCTGGAATCCCTTTTGCGGCGAATGACATCCTAGTTTCGGGCCAACGCACGGGTTACAAGCTCAACGTCCGGCACTCTGCTCATTGACTCGGTTTCCACCTGTGTGTTACCCATAGTGCGCCCAAGTACAGCCCAATTTGGGTCGCAGCGATAGGCCGCATGGCGTCTGACACCAAGCACCTCGAAGTCACTTTGGAAACACACGTGGAAAGCGTGAATTTGGCCGAGGAGATGTGTCTGCGCGTGGCGGAGTCGGCAGGCTTCGGCGAGGACGACTGCTACCGGATCGGTATGTCCGTGCGCGAGGGTGTCATCAACGCATTCCATTACGGAAATCAAGAACGCCCCGATAAGAAGATCCATCTGGCGGTGGATCTAACGCCGGAGAAAATGATCATCCACGTGCTGGATGAGGGCAAGGGCTTCGACCTGAGCAGCGTCCCGGACCCGCTCGCGCAGGAGAATCTGCTCAGCACGTCGGGGCGCGGCATTTTCCTGATGCGTGCTTTCATGGATGAGTTTGATGTGGTATCGGGCCGCACGGGCGGCGCGGAAATTATCATGTCGAAGAAGTTGCCTTCCGGTAGCGATCCCGCCGCGAACAATCAAGGCGGTCAAAGCGCGTCGTCGCAACAGGGAGCCTAGCTAGGATTATGGATCTGCGCGCCACTTATCGCGACGCCGGTGCCGTAACCGTTGTGGATATCGGCGGACGAATCACACTCGGTGAAGGCAGCGCCCTTTTGCGTAAGACGATACGCGAACTGCTAGATGACGGCCGCACAAAAATCGTTCTCAACCTTGCCGACGTGAACTACATCGACAGCTCTGGAATCGGTGAACTTGTGACGGCATTCACGACCGTGAAGAAGAGCGGCGGCGATCTGAAACTGCTGCACCTTACCAAAAAGGTTCACGATCTTCTGCAGCTCACTAAATTGTTTACTGTGTTCGACGTCTACTCCGACGAAAACGCCGCTCTCAGTAGTTTTCGCTAACCTCGCATCTGCTTCGTAGCGCTCTTCCGATTTTTCCGGGCCGCACTCGCAAGATTAGCTCGCCTGCGTCAGAATCATATGGATGAGGGCGATTTCCGACACAAATTGGATCACCGAGCGCGCCAAAGAGCTGGGCTTTGACCTGTGCGGCGTGGCGGCAGCCGCGAGATTTCCCGAACTGGCACAAGCGGAGGGCTGGCTCGCAAAGGGCTATGCGGGAGAGATGAAGTACCTCGCCGACCCACGTCGGTCTGATCCGCAAGCTGCGCTTCCGGGAATTCGCGGCGTGATCGTCTGCGCGCTGAACTACAACACTCCGCATCCAAGATCGACGGACGTGACCGACGAAGCGGACGCCAACGAGCCGCGTGGGTGGGTTTCACGATATGCCTGGGGCGATGACTATCACGGCGTCCTGCGAACGAAACTCAACACTTTGGTGGCGGCCCTGCGGCAGCAATTCGATGAGCCGTTTGAGGCTCGCGCCTACGCCGACACCGGTCCTTTGCAGGAGCGCGTTTTCGCCAAGCACGCTGGTCTCGGCTGGATCGCCAAGAATACGCTCCTCCTCAATCAATCGTTAGGGTCTTGGTTTTTCCTGGGCGCGATTCTAACTACGCTCGACTTAAGCCCTTCGCTCTCGGGCGCGGAATCCCCGCCGCCGGATCTGTGCGGAAGCTGCACCCGCTGCATCGACGCATGTCCCACCGAGGCACTCGTCGAACCTTACGTCCTGGACGCGCGTCGCTGCATCTCCTACTTGACCATCGAAGTTCGCGGCAGTGTCCCCGAGGAACTGCGAGAACCCATCGGCCGCCACGTTTTCGGTTGCGACATTTGCCAGGACGTTTGTCCGTGGAATCGCCGTGCGCCCGTGGCGGAGGCTCTGGATTTTCAGCCCAGGACCTTCTCAGCCTCATTGGGCGACCGCGAAGCGGAACGGAACGCAACGGAAGGTGAGTCATCGCGATCCGATGCAATCCTTACTTCCGCTTCGCAGTCCCTCCTTCTTCCGAGTCTCGAATGGCTGGCCGCTTTGACCCAAGACGAATACAAAGCCGCGTTTCGCAACAGCGCCATTAAACGCGCCAAGTGGCGCGGGCTGATCCGCAACGCCTGCGTCGCGTTGGGAAATTCACGGCCCCTCCGGGGCACGCCAACCGGGAAAAGAATCCGCGCGTTACTGCAACGTCTGGCCACCTCTCCGGACCAGCCCATCTCCGAATCTGCCCTTTGGGCAATCTCGCGCATCCAATAAGCGGCATAAGATCTTCACTGGGGCTCGGCCGGCATCGCAGTGAGGGATGGCGAGTACGACGCCTCACGATATAGCGTTATAATCCATAGCGTCGCTAGCTCCAACACCCGCGCCGCAGGAGCATTCGATGAACCGCCGCACCTTTCTCAGCGGCGGCATTGTCAGCGCAGGATTATTTGGAACCGGCAATGCCGTACCGTCTTCTGTATCCGGCCTTTTGCAAGCAAGCACCGTAACAACAAGTTTGGACAAATCTAAAATTGGAGGACAACCCGTGGCATTTACAGTGCCCCCGCTGCCGTACCCGTTCGACGCGCTCGAACCACACATCGACGCCAAGACGATGGAAATCCACCATGACAAACATCATGGCGCTTACGTAACGAACCTCAACAAGGCCCTCGAAGGCCACCCGGATCTGCAATCCAAATCGTTGGAAGATTTGCTGGGGAATCTCGACGCCATCCCCGAAAACATCCGCAATGCCGTCCGCAACAATGGTGGCGGCCACTGGAACCACTCACTCTTTTGGACGCAACTGAAAAAGGGTGGCGGCGGCGAGCCCAAGGGCGATCTAGCGGCGGCCATCAATTCCGCATTTGGCTCATTCGCCGAGTTCCAGGCGAAGTTCGCGGCCGCGGGTGTGGGGCGCTTCGGTTCCGGTTGGGCCTGGCTGGTGGTCAAGGATGGCAAACTGGCGATCGATTCCACTCCTAACCAGGACCCGCCTATTCTGTTGAAGGCAAAAGCGGTGCTTGGCCTGGATGTTTGGGAACACGCGTACTACCTGAAGTATCAGAACAGGCGGCCCGACTACATCGCGGCATGGTGGAACGTGGTGAACTGGGACTCGGCCGCGGGTCTGTATTCTGTCGCAAAGAAGTAACAGACGTAACACGCAGTGAGAAAGAGAAAAGGCCCGGTCCGAAATGCTCAGACCGGGCTTTTTCCTTTCTCTCGAGGAATTCGACTACGAAGCGATCAGGCCGTCGCGTGACGTTTCGCCATTGCGATTGGACCAACTCGTGGCGCGCTGTGATAGCTCGGCGGCGGTGCGGCATAGTTTCTGGCTTCCCGCGTCGCAATCGACTGCGGACCCATGGACGCCGGCGTACGGCGGGTAGCCTCGCGCACCAACTCCATTCGTCCGCGCACTCGGAATTTCGTCAAGAGCGACGAGACATGGAACTTTACGGTGCGCTCGGAAAGATTGAGCGTCGCAGCAATTTCCTTGTTCGCCAGGCTGCGCATAACACCGCCAAGCACTTCTTCTTCCCGGCGCGTTAGCTTCACGGAACTCCCAACCGAATGGCCGGCTTGCAACAGTTTTTCGGCTTTCTCGGTCAAGCCTTCCAGGGATTCATGCGCGGCTTCCACCATCACTACATAGTCTCGCGGCGATTGACCTCGGACCATGCAATGCATTGCCAACAGACCGGCCGCTTCTTCGACTGGAAATTGCCCGTCCGGACCGGCTGCGACGTGGAAGTGTGAAACGCCGGTGTTCTTTTCGTAGAAAAAATAGGTTTCGCGCGGGGTATTAGAGCGGGATTGCAAATGGTGTGCTTCGGAATGATGCGGTTGTTCGTTTCTGCGGATTACTTTCACGTGCACCCCTCCGTACGTAGCCTCGCAATGGCGACCGAGACCCGTTAGTTTTTTGGTGTTAGCCTCTTGGCGAGGCCTTCTTCCACTTCTGCAGCAAGCAGTCAGGTGATAAGCCAAGTTTGGGGGTCGTGGGAACCCAGCGTCTAAAACCCTCAGAAACGGCACGCCGAGACGTGAGAAGGAACACCCTGACACTTCGCTCGCTATTCTAGTTTTTACCACCCACCGAACCGCCATCTGTATGCAACCTGACCACCGAATCCCCGGGGTACTATAACTTGCTAAAACATAGGTACTTATTTTCCTGTAGAAATGCCTCGGCTTTCCCAGTAATGGTAGGAATTGCACGGTCCGCGAAATTTTTCCCACGGTATTTGGCCTAAAGTAGCACGCACCCGAGTTTTCCACAGGGCCTGGAGTGGTTCCCTTTTTCTTCGCCGCTCGCGATCGATTCTTACTAGCCACGATGTATATAGTATATAAGTAAATAATTATTGTAAAGTAAATAGTGAACGGCAATGTGCAAAAACTTTCCATTGGCAATGCCCTTTTTTCCTAGTTTGCGACAATGCGAGTCTGTTCTGGAGATATCAGCTCGTAGGATATATTCCGCCATCTTATCCGGCGCGTGATCAGTGAAGCCGCGAAATTCACCACATACAGAAATGGAACGAAAATAGTCAAAAGTATGTAGACCCATGCCTGACCCATGATCTGCGAGCGCGCCGCAGGCAGCACCTCGGTAACCCCGGCGACGCGTAAGGTACTGCGGATGACCCCGAGCAACACGGGTAGAAATGTCAAGATCGCGTGATGAAATGATGGGAGGGTGGCGATCAGGTCGCCCAGCGTCAACGACAGCCCCAAAATAAGCGTGAGGCAGTACAACACGTGCGTGGCCAGCCCGAATGCCCACATCTCTCGTGCATACACACGCGTGATCAGGATCTGCCGGTTCGTAAATTCCAGCAGGCCTGCGAAATCGGTTTCCACATACGAGAGCGTCAGGCACTCCGGCAGAAACATGATCGAGAGGCCCGCGCGCCGCAGTGAGCGCGTCATGGAGTAGTCGTCGCTAACCGAATTTTTCCAGTCTTCCACGACACCGATTTGTTCGAACACACTGCGGCGGATGGCCATGCCGCCGCCCCAGCAAAAATTTTTGCCCTTCTCGCTCAGCATGGTGACAATCGGCGCGTTCCAGGCAGCCAGCAGCGCCGTCGCCAGGTTACCGCGATTCGGGATCAACCAACGCATTGTGGTGGTTGCTCCAACGCGTGCGTCCGCCAGCGGAGCCACCAGCTTCTTCAACCACGATTTTCCAGGACGGCCATCGGAGTCCGCGAACGCCAGGAATTCAAAATCAGGCGAAAGGTGCTCAATCGCGAAGCGCAAGTTATTCACCTTTTCGCCGCAGCCCTCGGCCTTGTCCGCAATCACTACGTGCGCTTTGGTTCGCGCGCTGGCCGCGACCCGCTTCACAATCGAGGATGCCGGGTCGGATTCCGAAGCCAGCACAAAAAAGGTTTCATAATTCTGGTGATCAAACTCCGTCAGCGCGGTTAAGTTCAGCTCCAGACCGGGTTCCAGGCCCTTGCAGGAACACAGCACCGCGGTTCGGGGCGCGTAAAATCCGGGATCGCTCGCCGCTCGTCGCCCTGCATACGCGAGCCACTGCAAACCCTGCCAGACCAGATATAACCCCATCGCAATCTGAACGATGGACAGAAAATAGAACAATGTTTCCACTGTAAATCGAGCGTAGCAGAACACTTACCCCTGCGCATCGACTCCCTTACAAGGTAGAATCGCACCGGTAAACGTCAGAGCTGAGGAGGGCTTGCCATGGTCAGCCGGGTGGAGGTCGGCATGGTGACGACCGCGAACGATCTGCCGGGTTATCGCGTCGTCAGGAATTATGGAATCGTGCGCGGCATCATCGTTAGGTCGCGCAGTATCGTCGGAAACTTCGCGGCCGCGCTTCAGACCGTGGTGGGCGGCAACATTTCCATCCTCACCGACCTCTGCGAAAAAACTCGTGAAGACGCGTTCGAGTTGATGCTGCAGCATGCCGCCCAGCATGGTGCAAACGCAATCGTTGGCATGCGTTACGACGCCACTGAGGTCATGCAAGGCGTCACGGAAGTTCTCGCCTACGGCACTGCGGTACAGGTTGAGCGCTTGTCCTAGTCCTGGCTCTCTAAGTGGGAACACGTGTCTCTGTGTGCGGACACATAAGCACAATGCGTTTTTCACAAACTCATTCCCAGCCGCCGGGGCGGCCAAGCCTAGGATTTGCCGCCGCCGTTTTCCAGCACGCTCGCAGTGACCATCGCGCTTAGTGTCTCCAGTTCTGTCAGCGCCCGGCTCGCCGCCATCCGCGCTTTCTCCATAAACGACGAGTCCAGCAAAAACGCGCAGCGGTCGACGAAAGGATGATTCGCTGCCTCGAACGGTTTTCGACGCCGCGAGGTCGCGCTCCGCGCGATCAATTCCTCATATATCTGTAAATCCCGCTGGAAATCAAGCGCATCCCCCAGGCTCCACTTTTGCTGCCGCGTCAAGGCATTCAAGAATTTCCGCCGGAAAACGGCGACGTCTTTTCGTGGCATTGGGCGCCGCGGCTTAAATTTCCCGCGGGCCAGCGGTGGCTCCATGGTCGCCACTTCCAGTGCATGCACGGTCATCGCAATGAACGCTTCCCGCTGCAGCAGCCCCAGCAGATCCCGGTAAAGTGCGGCATGCACTTGTAAACCATAACGCCCGTGTTCCTCTACATACGAATCCACGAATCGCGGCACGATTCGTTCGCGCGAAAGGGCTTCCGCCAGCTTGGCTGGCAAGACCACCGGAGCTTCCATCGAATTGGGCCTGTTTTGGTCCACGGTGCGTCCATAGTAGTAGCACAGACACTCCTGTCTGTGCTTACTTCAACACGTCGCACGCGAAACCAGTGTGGCGATGCCTGATCGCCACCAGATTCCGCAAGATACGCAACAACCGGGCGCACTCGGACTCTCTGTAAAAAAACAAAAGGCCCGGCAAGCAGCGCCGGGCCCAGTCAGGATTGAATTGCTCAACTTTAATGAATGGCGCGCGGACCATCGGGAGGCAGGCGCTTCGCCTTAGGCTCCGACGGCACGATTGGTGGCGCCACCGGATCCTTCTGCAGCGCATGCTCTAACACTTCGTCAAGCGTGCGTACGTAAGTGATCTTCATGTCGCCGAGAATATCCGGCGTCAGATCCGCGACGGCGTTGGGCTCGTTGTCGGCAGGCAGCAGCACTTCCTTGATGCCCGCTCGCTTCGCGCCCAACACTTTCTCTTTCACGCCGCCGATCGGCAGGACGATTCCAGACAATGTCATTTCGCCCGTCATCGCCAGTCGATCGCGCACCGGCCGCCCGCTGAGCAGGCTGACCAGCGCCGTCACCATCGCAGCGCCGGCCGAAGGGCCATCCTTCGGTACCGCGCCCGATGGAACGTGGATGTGGATGTCCTGCTTCCGGAAGAAGTCGGGATCGATGCCGTAGCGCTCGCCGTTCGCGCGTGTCCATGTCAGCGCCGCTGTCATCGACTCCTGCATCACTTCTCCCAGGTGCCCGGTCATCGTAAATTGCTTGCCGCCGCGCATTCTGGTGGCTTCGATGAAGATGATGTCTCCGCCCACTGGGGTCCACACCAAGCCGACCGCAACTCCCGGCCGCTTGACGCGCTCCTCGACTTCCTTTTCGGTGCGGAACTTTGGCACGCCGAGGAATTCTTTCACCACTTCCGGCGTGACTACCATCTTTTCCGTCTTGCCTTCCGCGATGCGTCGTGCCTGTTTGCGCGTGATCGTGGCGATCTCGCGTTCCAGGTTGCGCACACCGGCTTCGCGCGTGAAGCTGTGGATGATTTCGCGCAGCCCGTCGTCAGTGAACTCCAGCTGATCCGGCACTTTCACACCGTGTTCCGTGGCTTGCTTCGGAATCAGGTATTTGTGCGCGATGTGCAGCTTCTCTTCACCGGTGTATCCCGGCAGTTCGATGATTTCCATGCGGTCACGCAGCGGCTCTGGAATAGGATCGATCCAGTTGGCCGTAGCGATGAACAGCACCTTCGACAGATCGAACGGCACGTCGAGGTAGTGATCGCGGAACGCGTTGTTCTGCTCCGGATCGAGCACTTCCATCAGTGCCGACGACGGATCGCCTCGGAAATCGCGCCCGAGCTTGTCGACTTCGTCGAGCATCATGACCGGGTCATTCGTTTCGCCACGCTTCAGGCCCTGGATGATCTGGCCCGGCAGCGCGCCGATGTACGTCCGGCGATGCCCGCGAATTTCCGCTTCATCGTGCATGCCGCCGAGGGCGATGCGCACGAATTTGCGGCCCAGCGAACGGGCGATTGACTTGCCGAGCGAGGTCTTGCCAACGCCTGGAGGCCCGACGAAGCACAGGATCGGTCCTTTCATGCCCGGCTGGAGTTTCTTCACCGCCAGGTAGTCGAGGATGCGTTCCTTGACCTTTTCGAGGTCGTAGTGATCTTCGTTGAGGATTGTCTGCGCGTTCCCGATGTTTATCTCTTCCGTACCGGAAGATTTGCTCCACGGCAACGACGTCATCCATTCCAGGTACGTGCGCGACACCATGTATTCCGCCGAGGCCGGCGTCATCTTCGATAGCCGCTTCAGCTCGCGCTCGCACTCCTTCTTGGCTTCCGCCGTCATCCCGGCTTCTTCAACCTTTTTGCGGAGCTCGTCGATCTCCTGCATGGAATCGTCGGATTCGCCAAGTTCCTTCTGAATCGCCTTCATCTGCTCGCGCAGCAGATATTCGCGCTGGTTCTGGCTCACCTGCTCCTGAACCTGTTCGTGAATCTTGGAGCGTAATTCGAGAACTTCCAACTCCTTGGAAAGCTCACGGATCAAGGCTTCCAACCGCTTGCGCACGTTCGGCGTTTCGATCAACTCCTGCCGGACCAGCGTCGAAAGCGATGGCAGCGTGCCCGCGATGAAGTCGGCCAGGCGGCCTGGATCGTCGATCGCCGTCGCCACCGACTGTAAATCGTCGGAAAGCTGCGGCGAATGGCTCACCACGTCGCGGAACAAATCCTGCGCGTTCCGTTGGAGGGCTTCCAGCTCTGAATCCGGCTCGCCCGAAATGTCAGGCTGCGCTTCGACGCGAGCCCGCAGATACGGCCGCAAAGTGATCAATTCGGTGATCTGAATGCGCTGCAACCCTTCCAGGAAAATGACTACATTGCCGTTTGGCATCTTTACGGTCTTGTGGACCTTTGCCAGCGTTCCTACCTTGTGGAGGTCCGCCGCCGAAGGGTCTTCCACGCGCGGATCAAGCTGGGCGACCACGCCCAGTTGCTTTTCCTCACCCTCCAATGCATTTACCAGTGCCAACGAGCTTTCCCGTCCCACCGTCAGCGGCAGCACCGCCCCGGGAAAAAGGACCGTGTCCCTTACGGGGAGGATCGGCAAAACCTGCGGCACCACAAATTTCTTCTCAGCCATGATGTCCCCAATCTTAAGCGCGGCGACCCTTTACAGGTCAGCGAAACAATCGACTACTCACGCTATTCCAACTTAGATGCACCAGGTTCGCAAACGATCTACTTGGATGCACAATCAAAAAGCAGAAAATCTTAGTCAATCGTACTAAAGAATATTCGCTGGCTAAGCCTGAGTCCCCATAGACCAGCTAAAGTCAATCCAATTAATAATTTGCAGAAGCTAATCCGAACCGCTTCGTCGTAAGACTCTGCCAATCTTATCGGCAAAAGGCTCCTCTTCTTCAGGTTTTTCGGCGCCTTTCGGCTTAAATCTGCTTCGCACGTAGCGCCGTGCCTCATCCGGGGTGCTCATCTTGCCCTCTAACTGGGCGTCCTCCAGAGAAGCCAGTATCTGGCTGAAAACTGGCCCCGGCTTGTAACCCATATCCCGCAAATCGTCGCCAGTCAATAGCTTCGATGGTCGAATTTGCTCAGGAGGTGTCTCCGTCAAAAGCCTTCTCACAAAGTTATAGGAGTCCAGCCGCCGGTGGCTCGACGTGCAATCCAGCCGGTGGAGCTGCATGTGTTCCTCGAACCGAGGTAAACGGACAAATCGCTTCAGCGTGGCGGGACGCATCTGTTCGACGTCCTTGAATCTCATATGATTCGCGATCAACGCCAAAATTTGCTCGGTATCTTCATTCGAGAACCGGAACCGCTGGCAAATCGACTCGCCCATGCGTTCCCCGACCGCCACATGCCCGTCGAACCGGATTCGGTCCCCTGTCTCGGCTATCGTGCGGAAGGTAGGCGGCTTGCCCACGTCGTGCAGCAGCACACCCCACGCCAATGTTGCGGGGGAGCCCGCCTCCAACTCATCGAGCATCAGGAGCGTATGGGTCCACACATCTCCTTCTGGATGATATTGCGGTGGCTGCTCCACGCCCTTCATGGCCGCTACCTCGGGTAACACCGCTTCAAGCAAGCCGGTTTCGTCCAGGAGCTCGAATCCACCCCGCGCCGCGCCCTCGGTCAATAGTTTCGTCAATTCGTCGCGTAGGCGCTCCGCGGACACTACGCCGATCTCGTGGGCATGTCTCCGGATCGCCGCAAACGTTTCCGGTACGATCGCAAATCCAAACCGCGCTGCAAACCGCACCGCCCGCATCAATCGCAACTTGTCTTCCGTAAACCGCCGGTCCGGCTCGCCAATGGCCCGAATCACGCCGGCCTTCAGGTCGGCCTGCCCGCCGACAAAATCCAGCACTTCGCTGGTCTCCGGCCGCATGAGCAAGCCATTGATGGTAAAGTCCCGCCGCTTCACGTCATCTTCCGGCGTCTTGGCGTAGATGACCTGGTCTGGACGACGCCCATCGGAATAGTTGCCGTCGGCGCGAAACGTGGCAACCTCCACCTTGAATCCGTCACCAGGTATGAACACCACTCCGAACTGCGCTCCGACCCCAACACTTTCCGGGAACAGCGCCATCACCTGGTCGGGCAAAGCGTCGGTAGCGACGTCGTAGTCGACCGGAGAACGCCCGACCAGCAAATCGCGCACACATCCGCCCGCCAGCAGCGCCTGATACCCGTTCCGCTGCAACGTCGCGCAAATCGAATCCGCTAGTTCCCGGCTCCCCATATCCATTAGATGAGATGCGTAAAGCTGCCACTCCAAGTATCTTGTAATTGTCTATGACCCGATAGGGTGGATGTCGCCGGCGGTGAGACTCTGTGCCCGGAGGGCTAGTAGCGAAAAAGGTGAGCTTCCTCGTTCTGTTTACCTGCAACGGAAAATCATGCAAGTAATGTCATCCGATTGCCGCGTCGCATCGACAAACTCATCTACACGCCGCATCAAATATTGCAACGACTCTTGCGCAGTGCCACTCGGCAGAGCCCGGATCGCCGTGAGCCAACGCACGTTACCGAATTCTTCGCCGGCCGCGTTGAAGGCTTCAATGCACCCATCGGTGAAGAAAATCAAAACATCGCCCGGACGCAGACAGGTGCCACCCGTTTCGTAAACCGCATCGGATTCGATACCCAGCGGCAATCCGCCTTTATCGAGTTCCTCCAGCGTGCCATTCGCTCGTCGCAGGACGGGGGCGTTGTGGCCCGCATTCACATACCTGAGGATTCCGGTCGCGGGCTCATATTGTGCCAGGACCGCGGTCGTGAACCTGCGCCCATCCAGGCTGTGCGCGCACGCATAACGGTTCAGTCTCGGCACCAGCACATCCAGCGGCGCGTCTTCACCCGCTATCGTCCTTAGACTCGCCTGCATGGTGGCCATCAGTAGCGCCGCGGGCACGCTCTTCCCCGCCACGTCCGCTATCACCAGCATTAGCTTGCCACCCTCAGCCGCGCTCACCGTCGGGTAAAACGCGTCGTAGTAATCGCCAGCCACGGAGTTTTGCGGGCGCGTCGCAAACGCGATATCGCCACCGGGAACATCGGGCGGCTGCGACGGCACCAGCCACATTTGAATCTCGCGCGCGATTTCTAGATCGCGCTTCATGATCACTTTGTCGGCTAACTCCAGCGAAAGCAGCAGCAACAGCAGCCCGGCCGAGAGCCACTCAAACTTCGCATCGAAAATAAACCCATTTGTGACGTGCATGCGGACGCTCGACACAAGAAACAGCGGAAGTGCCACCAACAGCAACACCCGCCGCGGCGGCGACAGCTTCATCAGCAGCGCCCAGAAGAACTGTTTGGCGATGAAAAACGGACGCCGCCAGCGCGGCAACGCTTCCACTGCCTCCCAGTTCACGTCCTTGCCATAAAACCCATAGCTCGCACGCGCGTCGGCTGTGAACTGTGCCCACAGGTCGTCGATGTCGCTGCCTTCGCTCACGCGCTGCCAGAATCCGCGCGTTCGTCGAAAGCGTCCTGGCCACCGGGGCGAGGGCGTCTGCGGAATAACGGTGGGTGTGACGGGATTCATCGCCGAAGAGTATACGGCAAAGGTGCAGCTCAGGACTCGTCGGGGTCTCGCTTTGATCCATCCGCCTTCAGCGACCCGCCAAACTTCACGGAATCGAACCCGAAGCGATCTCGCAGATTGTCCGCAGCACGGGTCAACTTTTCTAATTTGCCTCGCCGCTCCGCTTCCAAGAGATCAAGCTGCTGCACCCCGTGAGAGAACCCGCCCAAGCTGACGCCGAGCAGCCGGATTTTGCGTCTAGTATCGCGATGTTCGCGGAAAAGCTTCTGAAAAACCGCAAAGATATCGCCATCCAAAAGAGTCGGTTCTGGAAGTGTTTTCGATCGCGTATAGGTGTCAAAGCCCGCGTAGCGAATGGTCAGCGTCAACGTGCGCGCAGTCAGACCTGATTCACGCAGACGCTTACACGCTTTTTGCGAGAGATGGCTGAGCATGGCCACCAGCGCTTCGGTGTCGTTCGTGTCTTCACCAAAAGTATGATTGTGCGAGATCGATTTCGGCTCGGCGTCGATAACGAATTCATAGGAATCGCCGCCGCGCGCTTTGCGGTAGAGCGCCGTGCCCCACTGTCCGAAAATTTTCTCGAGTTTTTCCTGCGGCAAGTCCGCGAGCTGCCCGACTGACTCCAGACCGAGCGCGCGAAGCGCCCGTTCTGTCACTTCGCCGACACCGGGAATTTTCCGTACAGGGAGCGGCGCCAGAAATCGTGCCTCGCTGCCCGGCACGACCCAAACTAACCCGCGCGGCTTGGCCTGCTCCGAAGCCACCTTCGCGACGAGCCGCGTTGCGGCCAATCCGCCGGAACAGGGAAGGCCGGTGGTGGCAGTGATCATGCGCAAGAGCTTGTCGGTAGCAGCGAGAGACGGGCCGTGTAAGCGTTCCGTGCCCGCAAGGTCGAGATAGGCCTCGTCGATCGAAACCATCTCCACGATCGGAGAGAATTTCGCCAGGATCGCAGCGATGCGGTCGCTCCACTCCCCATATTTGCGATGATGCCCGTCCAGAAAAATAGCGTGAGGGCAAAGCTTACCCGCCGTCCGCAAAGGCATCGCCGAATGCACGCCAAATTTGCGCGCCTCATAGCTAGCCGCGGTAACAACGCCTCGTTGATCCGGTCGCCCGCCAACGATAACGGCCTTGCCAATCAATTCCGGCCGCTCCAGCAATTCCACCGAAACAAAAAACGCATCCATGTCCACATGCAAAATCGAAGCGGCAGCGGGCAGCGAGTGCTCGTCTACCGGCCCATGAATCGCCCGAAACCGTGCCAGCTCCGGCATGCCCGTAGCCTACGCCGAACAAAACTGTGCTACAAGCAGATGCTGGGGACGCCTTGTGAAGATCGTCGCGAGAATCGTTTTGGTTCTTTTCTCGATATTTTTGGCGTACCGGACTGGACTATACGCCGAGCGATTTACTGTCGCCCCGCTTCGATCCGGAGGTTTTGAGGGCACGCCTATCATTCTTCCCGTGTTTCTCGCTGTCTACTTTTTTGTGCTTCTCGCAGTTCTAAGCGCTGGAAATATACTCGTGAATCGCTATTTCAGGACGAAAAAACTGCACTAACCTAAGCGCTCGGCGGAGATGACACGGGGGATTCCGGCTAGGTCGTTGGTTACGCCGACGCGGGTCCAGTTGGCGGCATCGAGCAGCGGTTGCACGGCGGGAAGGCTGTCATGGCCGAGTTCGAGGACCAGAATGCCGCCCGGATTGAGACTCGTTGCGGACTGCGAGATCAGATCGCCATACAGCTCGTAGCCTTCTTCCCCGCCGAACAACGCACGAGCCGGTTCATGCTCTCGAACTTCACGCGCGAGCGTGGGAGCTTCGCGCCGGCCGATGTACGGCGGATTACTCGCGACCAGATCGAAAAGGAGTGGCGCGGCTGTCTCACCACTCGTCGTCCGTTTCTCGCCACTTCTCTCGAGTAAATCACCCTGGACAAATCGTATGCGCTCTCCAACCCCATGTCGCGCCGCGTTGCGTCCGGCGACTTCGAGCGCCGCTCGAGAAATATCCGTCGCGACAAACTCGGCCTTCGGCAGTTCTTTCGCCAGCGCGACTGCTATGCAGCCCGAGCCAGTGCCAATGTCGGCGATTTGCAGGCCTTCGCCGATTGTTTTTTGCGGCCGCCCGGCGCGGAGTTCCCGCAGGGCCAAGCGATCGAGGGCGACTTCGATAACGTGTTCGGTTTCCGGCCGGGGAATCAGGACGTCAGGTGTGACTTCAAACTCCAAACCCCAGAATTCCTGCTTGCCGGTTAGGTATTGCGTGGGTTCGCCCGCGGCGCGACGGCCGATCAACGCCAAGAAGCGCTCGAGATTCTCGTCCGGCAATGTCTCTTCGGGATGGGCGTAGAGCCAAGTGCGGTTTTGACCTGCGACGTGCAGGAGCAGAAGTTCGGCAGCCAGTGTGAACGACGGCACGCCCGCTTCACGCAGTTGCGCGATGCCGTTTTTCAGTGCGGTACGGGCATCCATTAGTTAGTGGAGATTCGCAGGGGAGCTCGCGTTGCCTGCTTGCCGGCCCCTCACTCTGGCACATACAGGAGTGTCTGTGCTACATGAGAGCCGAACGACTGACGAAAAAATCTCATAACGCCCGACATCACGCTTCCGACAACTCTTGCTGCAGCCGCTCGGATTCGTAGTGGGACATCAAGCCGTCAACGAGCGGCCCCAGTTTCCCATCGATGACTTCGTTCAATTGGTGCAGGGTAAGGCCAATGCGATGGTCGCTCACGCGGTTTTCGCGAAAGTTGTACGTGCGGATTTTCTCGGAGCGGTCGCCGGTCTTGATTTGTCCCCGGCGTTCGGCCCCGATCGCCGCCTGCTGCTTTTCCATTTCCAACTCGTAGAGGCGCGTACGCAGAACGCGCATGGCCTTTGCGCGATTCTTGATCTGCGATTTCTCGTCTTGCTGCGAAACCACCAGCCCGCTGGGAATGTGCGTGATGCGCACGGCGGAGTAGGTAGTATTGACGGACTGGCCGCCGGGACCCGAGGAACAAAACGTATCGATGCGCAGGTCTTTTGCTTCGATTTTAATGTCGATGTCGTCCGCTTCCGGCAGCACCGCGACCGTGGCGGCTGACGTGTGGATGCGGCCCTGCGTTTCGGTGGCGGGCACGCGCTGCACGCGGTGCACGCCGCTTTCGTATTTCAGCTTGGAATAAACTTTGTTCCCCTGAATCGCCACGACGATTTCCTTCAGGCCGCCCAGCGATGACGGAGAACTTTCGAGCACCTCCACTTTCCAGCCCTGGGTCTCCGCATATCGCGAATACATGCGGAAAAGATCCCCCGCGAAAAGCGCCGCTTCGTCGCCTCCGGTGCCTGCGCGAATTTCGACGATGACGCTCTTATCGTCATTGGGATCTTTTGGCAGGAGCAGCAGCTTCAGCTCGCGCTCGACAATTTCCTTGCGCGCGGTGAGCTGCTTTTCTTCGTCGTGCGCCATTTGCTTCATTTCGGCGTCTTCGGCTTCCAGAAACATCTGGTGCGCGCCGGCAAGATCTTTCTCAATCTGTTTGAACTCGCGGTGCTTTTCCACGATTTGCTCGAGTTCGGCATGCTGCTTAGCGACCTTTTGAAACTTCGACGAATCGGAGGTGAGCTCCGCTGTCGAAAGTTGCTGGGTCAGCTCGTCGTAGCGTGTGCCCAGCTGATTCAGTTTGTCGGTAAACGTCAGTACGGCCATGGGAGAACCTCAAGAATAGTAACTGATTCGTGATGTGTGGCTTGTGAAAAACAGGATGCGCTCGGCGTTGTGGCGAGCGGAGCGTTGATCAGCTAATAGAAGGCGGCGTAAATCGACATTCTCTACTCAAGGATACTCTTGAATCGAAGAACACGCAATTGGATGCGCAGCGCGGTTGCCGCGCTTCAACCTGTGCAATTGCTTACGCTACATGGAGATGCGAGACCACGTAGAACAAAAGCGGCGAACGCAATGACCACCACGATGATTCCGAGCCAGAGGTATACGAACGGGTGCTCGTCTTCCCCGGGCTGGGGCGCGGTGATGCCGAAGACAAAGGAGAAACCTCGGAATATCGTGGCTAGGAATTTGATCATGATGGCGCAACACCCCCTTCTTGTTTCGGCACCACGTTCTGTATGCATCTGATGCCAATCGAAGCACCGCGGATATAGCGATTTAGTGATTGGTACTTTGGCGCGGTTGCTGAGATACGTGGGCGTGTACTACGATGCCTTGAATCCATGACCGAAGCGATCCATACAATATTGCAGCAGCTAAGCGGCGCGGCGGCCAGCGAACCGGAACGCGATGCTGACCTCGGCTTCCTTTGGGATTTCTGGTATCCGGCGCTGCGGAGCACCGAGATTGTCGGTAACAGGCTGGCTACCGCGATGCTCTTGGAAGTGCCCCTCGTTTTAGGCCGAACCTCCACCGGCAAAGCGTTTGCGATGCGCGATTCGTGCCCTCATCGCGGAATTCCCCTCTCTTACGGACGATTCGACGGCAAGTCGGTGGAGTGCAGCTACCACGGATGGCGATTCGATGCGTGCAGCGGGCAATGCGTCGAAATTCCATCGCTGACCAGCCAGGACAAACTAAAAGTCGATCGGATATTTGCAGGCCATTATCCATGCGAGGAATTTGACGGGTACGTATGGGTCTATATGTCCGCGCCTGGGTCGCGCCTGGGAGAAACCGTGCCGGCTGCGCCAAAGCTGGCGACCTTCAGCGCAAAATATAAGAACACCCATCTGGCCTGCGATTTACCGGCACACGTCGATCACGGAATTATCGGATTGATGGACCCTGCCCACGGGCCGTACGTACACCAATCGTGGTTTTGGCGAAGCCGCGGCAGCATCCACGAGAAGCAAAAACAGTTTGAACCGATTCCGAACGGTTTCCGCATGAGCCCGCACTCGCCGAGCTCGAACAGCCTGCCATACCAGCTGCTGAAGAAGCGCACTGGGGAGCCGGTGACCACCACCATCGATTTTATTTTGCCAAATCGGCGGCTGGAAGAGATTCGCAGCGGCAAGCTATGGTTCACGAGTCAGACGACGGTGACACCGGTGCGCCGCGATTTGTGTCGGATCGATTTCGTAGCGGCTTGGAATCTTTCCTTTCTTCCGGTTTCGGTTTTTCGAATATTCGGTAAGATGTTCCTGCGCCAGGATCAAGAAACAATGATTCAACAGGCCGAAGGCTTGAAGCATAACCCCCACCTCTTGTTGATCGATGACGCAGACCGTCCGGCGAAGTGGTACTTCGCGCTAAAGGCCAATCTGGTGGAGTCGCGCCGAACCGGGGTCTCGGTAGCGCATCCGATGAGTGGCCCGGTCACCCTGCGGTGGCGTTCCTAGGGATGCCCGGCTTCCAATCGGCAAGTACAACACTCGTAACAGTATGAAGACACAAGAGTTCTGCCATAGAGTCTGAGCTAGACATTTGTCATGCCAAAAGCGAACGTCAACCGAAACATTATCTCAGGCTTGACAGCCTGGGTCGTCGGCTGCCCAACCCGCTTCGCACCTGCCCAGCCTGAGTGTCGGAAGGCTCTCGAAAAATGATACAAATTGGCGGCAAACGTGGGGTAAATCCCCTATGGACATGTATGCCTGGGTAGTGTTGAATTGTGCCCGCGCAGAAGTGGCTTTGGAGTCCCCCGATTCACTGCCGCGCCCGTGTTCTCGTCTGTTCTCTCAGCGAGCTTTCTGAGAACCCCGCAGACAGGTGTGAACTGCGAGATCCCCTATAAGCTGGACGAAAACGTGAGCACTTTTCCCATTTTGCGTGGCGGGGTGTCCCTCCGACTTCGACCGCTGCTCGGTCCGGTACCCAGTGAAAACTTTTATGGATTCCGCGAGAACCCTTTCAGCCTGACGCCGAATCCCCGTTTTTTGCATCGCACGCGCCACGCTCACGAGACGCTTGGCCTTTTGACCCGCGGCATTCTCGACCGCAAAGGGCTGACCCTGCTTTCCGGCGACGTCGGCACCGGCAAGACCACCTTGCTTTACACCGCTCTCCACCTGATGAACGTGAGCCCCGCGGTGCAGAACAAAATCGGCACGGCCGTCATCGTGCACCCTACTTTGACGCGCGACGAATTCCTGGAGGCGGTGCTGGACGAGTTCGACGTGCCTTGCCCCGCGACCCGCAGGGACCTCCGTCTGGAGGCGCTGCTGAAGTTGTTGCTGGATGTGCGCCGGAAGGGTGGCGTGGCCGTCCTCGTAGTGGACGAGGCACAGATGCTTTCCGCCGATGTGCTGGAGGAGATACGGGAGTTGCTCAGCCTACAGACCTCGCGCGAAAAATTGCTGCAAATCGTTTTGTGCGGGCAGCCGGAAATCGAAGCGAAACTCGACGGCATAAAATTGCGAAGTGGGGAGTCACTTGTCGCGGTGCGCTGCCACACTGCGCCGCTATCATTGAAAGACACGCACGAGTACGTGCAGCATCGGCTGCGTATTGCCGGCGCTCGCTCCGACGCACTGTTCACCCCAGAAGCTGTGGACGCTATCCATATGCATACCAATGGGATTCCGCGGCTGATCAATTTGCTGTGCGGCCAGGCGCTGTCCGTCGCGGCCTCTTATAAGGCGGCTCGCGTTTTCCCATACATGGTCGACGAAGCCGCCGTAAAGATTGGCCCTCGATCGCTGACGTCGCCTTCCTCATGTGCAACGTTGGGAGGCCGAGCGATTACTGTGCGGCCCAGTCCCTTGCCCGCACGCTCAGTCATAGCCGATGCGGCTCCGGCGAAGGTCGAGAGTGCGCCCCCGGGAGATCCCCCGCCCGCGGCGGATGTATCACCTACGGATGTGTCCATGGACGTACCACCGCGTCCAAGCGCCGAGTCTTCGAACCCGGCGCGTGCAATCACCTCGCCGGCGGGCCGTCCCAGTCATAAAGATGCGGCCCGGCCGGACGGCGCCTCCGCTGCACAGGCCGCCCGAAAAATGAGGCGAACCCTACGTCGTCGCGCAAAATCGGCGCAAGCCGCCGCAAGAATTGCACAAGCGAGGGCTCGCCGAGTCGGGAAACTCGAATTCGCCCAAAACACCGCGCAACCTCCGGCCGAATATCTTCCGTCCGGGTTTCGCGCTTCGCCGTTCCGCCGAGGAAGGCCCCGCTCCTCAAAACGTCGCCCCTCGCCTCAACGTGCGATGGTAACCGTCGCGGCCTCGCTGCCTGCGTGGAACCGTTGGCTGAATCGCTGGTGCTTCGAGCATTTCAACGGCAAGAGTTGTGGAAAACCTCTTTTCCATCTCGGATTGGCGGGCACGCTCTTCCTGGCGCTGGCACAAGCGATTGGCGCCGACCTTCCGGAACGCCACGTCGCCTACGTCGCGTTCGGCTTTGTGGGCATGCTGTTCATCGATGTCTCCCTAGGCCTTGGCACGTACCTGCTTCTGATTGGCCGCCGGCTCACTCCCGCGAGCCGCGCACTCTGGGCACAGATGTTACTCGATTCGTGGTGGACGCTCCGCCGCCGCTCGGGCTAGGCAAGCGTTTGTCTTTGAGAGCGTCTCCAGCGATAGCCTAGCGGTTGTCTCGCTGGTGCCACCGCGGGCGCTCTTGGGAGCCCGCGTGATGTTTAAGCGTTGATTTCGCCGCGCTTTGCAAGCTCCCGGATGCGGTCAGCAGCGCGAAACGCCAACGCTTCGATGGTCATAGTCGGCTGGCCCCTACCTGAAGTGACCAGGCTGCTGCCGTCGCACAGAAAAAGATTCTTCACGTCGTGCGTGCGATGGTCGGAATTGATCACCGACGTCTTGGGATCATTCCCCATCCGGCAGGTGCCGAGCAGGTGCACGGCGAATTGCTGTTCCTGCGCCGGGAAATTCCATTTTTGCTTCGCTCCGGCGGCTTCCAAGAGCTCCAGGCCACGCGCGTTCAGCCAGTTCGATAGCTTGATATCGTCCGGATGGTCCTTATAGGTCAGGCGCAGAGCGGGAAGCCCCCACGCATCTTTCAAGTCGGGATCGAGGGAAAAACTGTTCGTTTCGAGGGGCAGGGAAGTACCATGCCCAAAGATTTCCGTCGTCCGAGTAAAGTTATGAGCTAGCGCGGATTTGAATTCCTTGCCCCAGCGCGGAGTGCCCGGCGGTAGTGCGCCCATTGCGAATGTCACCGGCGTGAGATCGAAACGCGCGTCAATTCCGCCACCGCCGTAGAAGCCGACTTTTTGCGCATCGAGTTCGTAAAAGTCATGAAAGATGCGGCTGACCGCGAAGCCTTTGTAGTCGTTGAGCGGCTCCTCGAAAACGCCCATCGAAACGCCACCGCTATTGAGCATCAGATACTTGCCAACAAGGCCGCTGGAATTCGCCAGGCCGTTGGGAAATTGTTTGTTGGCGGAGAGCAGCAGCAAGCGTGGAGTTTCCGCTCCGTTCGCGCAAACCACGACGGCTTTCGCTTTTTGCAGGTGTACGTTGCGTTGTTCGTCAAAGTAAACAGCGCCCGTTGCCTTGCCGTTAGCATCGAGCTCGACGCGGTGCACGTAGGAATTCGGGCGAATTTCGCAGCGCCCGGTCTTCTCAGCCATGCGAATGGCGGTCGCGAGAGAACTGGATTTCGCACCAACTTCGCAGCCAAACGAGAGGCAAAATCCGCAATTGATGCAGGCGCTGCGTCCCGGGCGCGGCTGCGACAAAATTGCCATAGGCGCGGGGAATGGATGCCAGCCAAGTTTCCGCGCAGCTTGTTCGAAAATCACGCCAGAGCCTTTCACCGGCAGCGGCGGCATGGGATACGGCTTGGAACGAGGCGGATCGAAGGGACTCGCCCCCGCGAGACCAGACACCCCGATTTCCCATTCCACTTTCGTGTAATACGGTTCGAGGTCGGCGTAGGTAATGGGCCAGTCGGTAAAACCAGTCCCGGCGATCGGGCCGATCTTGCTGCGCTCGATGAAATCGATTTCGTGGAAGCGCCAGAAATTCGCGGTGAAGTGTACGCTCGTGCCGCCGACCAAACGCCCGTAGACCAGCGCCCGCTGCGGCTTAGCTTTTTCGTCGGGGGTTTTCCGGAAGGTGTTGGGTTGAAGCTTGGGATGATTGGTGAGCAGGTCTTCGTTCAAGACTTTTACTTCATTGTGTGTAAAGTCAGCTTCGGTGAGGTAAGGACCCTGCTCCAGCACCACCACGCGAAAACCGTGTTCGGATAATTCCTTGGCGATGATGCCGCCGGCGGCGCCGGAACCCACGACGACGAAATCGACTTCGTCAAACGTTTTATACTTCGGCTGTTCTGGCGTCATGATTTGGATTTGTCCGTAGCGGCAGAAGAGGGCTGCCAGCCTGGATAATTCTTGTCGTAGTAGCCAAACGGTGGTTGGAACATATGCTCGCGTTCGCGCCCAATCAGCTTCCATCCGATGCCGTTAGGATCGCCGCCGGCATCAGGATCAAGCAGAAACGCGATAATCGTGTGAGCGCGAAGTGTTCCAAAAAAGTTATGGCCCACGGCGCGCGCCCGATTGGGCCGGCGGTTTGGACTTGTCGTGGACTGTTCGTCGAAGGAACGGAGGATTTCGTCTTGCTGCTCTGGCGTCGCAGCGGAAAATTTATCGATGGCGGGGAATAGTTCGTGCGTGCGGGCCTGAAACTCGGGCAGACCTTCGCGGTAATCTTTCTGGTTGTCGATGGCGAAAGTCGTCAGCGCGCGATCGATGAAATAAACGACTCCTGCTTCGTGCGCGCCGGGAGTCCGATCAGTGGGGATGATGCGACCCGTGATGGCGTCGACCTCCTTGGCCTCATCGGCGGTTAAAAATTCAAGCTTGGGAGCGGCGAGGGATTGCGCGGTGTTTCGAGCGTGACTGGCGGCGGAGAGAAGCGCAGGCCAATGGGCTGAGAGCCAGACGGCGGTGAGGCTACTACACGAACGCAGAAGGAAATCGCGGCGATGGAGATCGATAGTCATAAACGAAGAGACGTCAAACTGTTGGGAATGTAAGCTGCGACCACACCTGCGTCAAGGGAAAACGGCGAATCGAGAATATTCAAAACTCGCATGGTAGAAGCCGCCAAAATGGCTTGTTTGCGATGTAAGACGCGGCTAGTGTACGATTTCGCGAACCTTAAAAGGCGAAATAGCTCTCGAAGGTGCCCGAGTCAATTGAGGCACCTGGTTTTTGGAGTAAGTGACGCACGCATGGCTACACTTACAGGCGGAATCGGTCAGGGAAGCAAATGGCTGCTCGACAAAATTGTCGGCGCGCTGGCCGCCACCGGTGTCAATCCCAACTTTCTGACGTTCCTGGGCTTGGTCGTCAATTTTGCAGCAGCGGCGACGTTCGCCGTCGGCCATTTCTTTACCGGCGCGCTGATTATTTTTTTTGCGGGCTTCCTGGACATGCTGGATGGACAAGTCGCCCGGCGGCAGAATCGCGTGACCGCCTTCGGCGCATTCTACGATTCCACTTTGGATCGCTACGCCGACATGGCCCTGTACATGGGCTTGCTCGTTTTCTACTCCGTGAGCGGCCGCACACCGTACGTAGTACTTGCGGCGGTGGCGACAGCCGGATCGGTGATGGTCAGCTACGCGCGTGCGCGTGCGGAATCGCTGATCCCGCTGTGCAAAGTCGGATTCATGGAGCGCCCCGAGCGCCTGGTGCTGCTGATCATCGGCGGCATTTTCAACCGCATGGCCGCGGTGCTCTGGGTAATCGCAGTCGTTTCAACCATCACCGTGATTCACCGCATCGTTTACACGTGGCAAGAGACTCGCGCCGGACGCACCCTTCCGGGCATTCGCCTTAGCTTATAATTGCGGAAAGTGTGCATGCCGCCGTAAAGTTCAGACAATACCTGGTTTGCAATCGTGCCAAAGCTAACTTAAGTTCCCGCCTGAGCCTGCTCTTCGCTCGGTTCGCTTTGCACTTTCAGCCGTGCCTTAAGCGGGGCGGAGATGATTTCGCGGACTTTTTCGCGCAGCGCGGGAACGTCTTCCTTAGACAGGCCCTTTGTTTCGATCGTATCGTGCAGGACAACAGTGACGTTGGCCGGCCAGAGCATCCAGTGGCCGGTGCGATGATGCTGGAAGGAACCTACGAGGCTTACAGGAACGATGGGAATCCCGAGTTGCTGTGCAACGCGAAACCCGCCGTCCTGAAAGGGGCTCAAGTGGCCATTGCGCGTGCGCATCGCTTCCGGAAAAATGATCAGGCTGGTGCCGCCGTCGATGGCGTCTTGCGTCAAGCGCCACATGCGCTTCAGATCGGAAGAGCGGCGTACGTCAGGGACCGGCACGTTGCCGAAGCGCTTCATCAGCCAGCCGTAAGCGGGAATTTTGAAATGGGATTCGAGTTCCCACCCGCGGACATATTGAGGTATCGCGCAGTAGAGAAAGAACGGGTCGAAGAGATTGACGTGGTTCACCATGAAGAAGCAGGTGCGCTGGGGATCGAAATTAGGAGAGCGTAGCGCTTCGACTCGAGCGCCGGAGAGAAATGCAATCCGGCGGCAGAAAGCGCGTTGCAGCCAATCGTGTTTGCGCGGGTCCATAAAAATAGCGAGGGCAACGAGAGCGGGCGCCGCGACAAAGAAATGCAGAATGCTGAGAGCCCAAAGAATAGCGCTGCGAAGCACGAGCATCGCGTGCTTCATATGTAGATTTCCACGGCTGCGGGAACTATATCCAGCGAGCGGCATTCCAACGTAGCAATTTCGCCGTCGATCATCACGTCCACCGGAACGGGCACATTGAATTCGATATGGCGGACACCGCGACGCGAGGCCAGCGGATGTTGGATGTGCGTGCCATCGTATAGTTTTGGGAGCATGCGCATCAGCCCGAAGCGGCCGATGGGCCCCCAACGGACGAACTCGATGAGGCCGTCGGCGGGGTCGGCCTGGGGAGCGATCAGCATCGTGCCGCCGGTGTACTTGCTGTTGTTGAAAGTGAGAAAAAGGCAGCGGCGCTCATCCCAGTCCTTGTCGTCATCGCAGCGCAGCGCGAACGCGCGGCGGCGTAACTGCGCGACGCGCACGAACACACCGAGAAGATATCCAAAGTGGCCAAGAGGCTTGAAGTAGCGATTCGTGAGCGCGCCCACGTCCGCAGTGAAACCCACGCTGAGCAGATTGAAGGAATAAATCTGACCGCGGGAATGCGTCAATCGGATAAGGTCTACTGGACGTTTGCGGTCTGTGAGGATCGCTTGCAGCGAAGATTCGGAACCGTCGATGGTGAAGTCGCGCAGGAAGGAATTGCCTGTGCCGAGCGGCAGAAAACCCAGGGAGATACGCTTCTGAGGCGCTCCCGCGAAAAAAACGCCGTTTAGAATTTCGTGCGCGGTACCGTCGCCACCCACGGCGATGAAACGACGATAGCCCTGGCCGTACGCTTCCCGGGCGAGGTCGATAGCATGTCCAGGGCCGGTGGAAGCGATGACGTCGACATGGATGCCTCCTTCGCGCAGGCGTCCTAAGGCCGGTCCGGCGAGCTTCGCCGAGCGCCCGCCACCAGCAGCGGGATTTACGATAGCGAAGAAGCGTTCCATCGGTGCGCGGAAATTTTCCTCGGTTTCAGTTTGTGGAACACTCAAAAGGCCTGCTTCAGAAAAGCAGCCGCTATAACTTCACACAGATTGAATCGCAACGGTGCGGTCCAACTTAGTCAGCCGCGCCGCCAGGATGTTCCTTTTTATCTTAAGCGAAGCCGTGCGCGGAAAATCTTCTTCGTACAGCACGATTCCATGAATGCGCTTGTAGTTGAGCAGGCGGCTGTTGAGAAGCGAAACGCGTTTGCGCAGGTCTTCGGTGAGGGTTTGGCCAGGCTCCAGATGAATCACCAAGACCAGTTGCTCGCCAATCATCAATCGCTCCGGCCAAATGTAGTTTGCGGCGAAGACGCAGAATTCCTTTACTGGGAGGCTTTCGAAGACAGCTTCGATGTCTTCAGGATAGATATTTTTCCCTTCCGCGGTGACGATCATATTTTTTTTCCGCCCGAAGAGCTGGAGATGCCCGGCACGATCGAACCGTCCTAAGTCGCCAGTTCTCAACCAGCCATCCACGATTGTTTCGGCAGTTAGCTCCGGTTCGTCGAGGTAACCAGACATAACGGTTTTGCTGCGGACGAAGATTTCGCCGACGCCGTCGGGGCCCGGATCGACGATGCGGACTTCCATGCCCGGGAGGGGCTTGCCAACGGTGTCGGCGCGAAATGGGTGAAGGTCATTCACGGTGATTGCGGTGCCCGCCTCGGTGAGGCCGTAGCCGTTCGCTACGGGAATGCCGAGGTCGTAAAAAAATTGAAGTGTTTGCGGCTCGGTGAAAGCGCCGCCCACAATGATCGCACGGAGTTCGCCGCCGAAGCCTACATGTACTTTGCTGAGAAGACGGCGGCTGAGACCCAGGCGTGGGCGACTTTTTGTCAACGCTCTGTTGATGCCAACAAGCATGTTGAAGATTCTTCGTTTGCCTGAAGGGATCTCGTCAAACCGGGCCTGCAAGCCTTTTTGAAGATTTTTCAGAACGAGCGGAACAAGGCTCACGTAGGTGATCTTATATTTCGGAAAAGCCTCGCGGACAAATTCGGGCCGCAGCGTACGCAAATGCACCACGGTTGCCCCGCAGATGAAAGGGCCGAAGAAACCCACCATGAAATCGATGGCGTGATTCGTTGGCAGGATGCTCAGGTACCGAAAGCCAGGCGTGAAGGGATAGAGCGAAGTAAGGGCAACGCATTGTTCGAGATAATTTTCGTGTGTCATCATGCAGCCCTTGGGGCGGCCGCCCGTTCCCGAGGAATACACAATGGTGGCGACGTCTTTGCGAGTGCGTGCGACGAACGTAGGCACGCCGCTGTTGACGAGCGCATCCTCCCAGCGGCGTGCTCCGGCCAATTCGGCGTTTGGCGGGGCTTCGGTGACCAGAATCGCGCGAAGACCTTTCGCGCTCGTACGGCCGACCGAGGCCGCGAGCTGACGCCAGATCGGATATTCCGTGACGAGAACGCTTGCACCGGAGTGTGTGAGGAGTCGCCACTGCTCATCCGGTGTGAGTTTGTAGTCGAGTGGAACCAGTACGCCACCGCAGAAGAAAATAGCGTAGGCCGAGATCAGCCACTTCGACTGATTGGTCATTATAATCGCTGCGCGTTCGCCGGCCTGAAAGGGTGCATCTTGCAGGTTCATTGCGAGCAGTTGTGCGCGCTCTTTGAACTCGCGGTAGGTGAGGCGCTCCTTTTCGCGCTCGCGATCTGATTCGATCAGGCACGTTTCATTGGCAAATTCGACTAGCGCGTCCTTCAGCGCCGCGCCGATGGATGGATACTTCGCGAGATCCAGCATTACAGGCGGGATTGAATCCGCGAAGCGAGTGTGCGAAAGTCGCTCACGCCTTGCACTTCGTAGTCGGGCAACTCGATGTTGAAGTGGTTTTCGATACGACTCAAGAGTTCGAGCGTTTGCAGGCTATCGATGCCAAGTTTCTTGAAGAAATCGTCGTCGGGCGCAAGCGTGCCCGCAGGCACGTTGAAATGCTTCGATGCGAGGTCAAGAATCTCCTGCGTTGTTTGATCAATAGTTCTCACGGATACGTCAATTTATCACCAACCGGGTCAAGAAGAGAAATGCAGCGCTAGATATGTAGCCGCTTAAAATGTGGCCGTATGAATTACAGGGGCACTGCTGTGTCCGATCTCGCCACCCAAGCCACCTTCATCTCTCGCTACTCCCGCCTTTGCTCTCCATGCCCCCAAGCCATCGAGACTATCGGCCGCTTACGCCCAATCCTAAAGAAGAACCAGGCCGCGACGGATG
Source organism: uncultured Acidobacteriota bacterium (assembly GCA_963721915.1). GTDB lineage: Bacteria > Acidobacteriota > Terriglobia > Acidiferrales > UBA7541 > Acidiferrum. Next base: position 67,819 of record CAVRLD010000002.1, read on the forward strand.
CCCAGGGCTACTGCTTCAGTGCGACTGCCAGCGCCCAGCTTGCCTAGGATTGACCCAACATGGAATTTTGCAGTGTGATCGGAAATGTTGAGTCGCGAGGCAATTTCTTTGTTTCCCAGGCCAGCGGCGAGCATTTGGAGGACTTCACGTTCGCGCCGGGTCAACGGCTCGGTGAGTTCGGCTAATGGCTGGGAGACAGGCGTCGCAGCCGGTGAGAGTGCGTCAATTTCCAAGGGATGTAACACCATTAGCCCTGTGGCAACAGCCTGAAGAGCAGCCAACAGCTGGCCAGGAGCCACGTCGTTGGGGAGCACAGCGCGGACTCCCGCACGAAGAGCGTCGCGAGGGGCCACGCCAAACTCGGTACGAACTGCTTCCGCAGCCCAGCGCTTTCCGACGAGAAGGACGACCGGAATCTCCGATGCGAGATCGGAGCGGGCCAAGGAATCAATCACGGATTCGGAGTTTTCAACGGACGCCTCGATGATCAGCGCGTCGGCTTCGGCATCAGGGAAGACCTCCGCAAGCGCGTCGAGATTGGAAAGGCTACCGACGACTTCCACGCCACGGTCCACAAGAAGATTTTGCAGACCCGCGCGAGCCAACGATGACGCACCGACGATGAAGACACGAATCACGCCGCGACGCCACTCCTGATGTTCTGGTGGCCTAGTTGAATGGTGACGCGGCGGATGCGCGTGTAATCTCCGCGAAGAAATTCGAGCCGCAGGAGGCGTGAGCCCTCGCCGCGGAGCGCTCTGGACAAATCCTCGAGCAGGCCAAATGGCTCGTCTTCGGTGCCCAGCAAGATGTCGCCGGGCAGGAGCGAGGCGCGCGCGGCCGGACTGCCCGGCTCGACTTCGAGCACCGCAAGGCCGAATATCTTTGCGGCGCGACTTCCGGACATGGGCACTTCCACGGGATAGAGCGTTACGCCGAGCCAGCCATCGTTCGCGTCACGATTTCCACCCGTGCCACCGAGAAAATCAGTGACGGCGTTGCTGGGAATCGCAAGGGCCAGGCGGCCGGCCACCATAGTGTTAATCCCGATCACGCGGCCGCCAGCGTCGGCGAGTGGGCCGCCAGAATTTCCGGGCGCAAGACGCACGCCCGCTTGCACCCAGGATTGCGGGCCAAGGCCCGGAAGCGGGCCGACTGCGTGGACCACTCCGGTAGTGAGCGCTCCCACAAAGCCGAGAGGGTTGCCGATGGCGATCGCAAGTTCGCCGGGCCGCACGCGCGAAGAATCAGCCGCAGATGCGGCGGGCAGATTCTTCGCATTGACGCGGAGCGTCGCGATATCACGAGCGGGGTCGGAGGACACGAGGGTCGCGTCAAGTTCGCGAGCGTCCCAGAGTTGCACCCGGAGTTGTGCGCGCCGTGCGACGTGCGCATTCGTGACGATCACACCGTCGCTCGACCAGATTACACCAGAGCCGTTGCCGCGCGGCCCAGCGTGGACCACAACGGTGGAGCGGCGCAGATTTTCCGCGATTTCGCCGAAGCCGCTGATGGCCATTTTACTCGCGCCCTCCATGCGTCCGTTCCCCAACCACCACGCTCGCCTCCTGCAGTGCGCCGCCGCGGACGAAACCGAGCGACAGCTGCTTGCCGATGGTCGCGCCTTGGAGTTGAGAATGGATATCTTCGAGGCGCGCGATCGGTTGGCCAGAAAGAGAGACGATGATGTCGCCGATGACCAGGCCCGCTTTGTGGGCCGGGCCGTCCGGTTCTACCTCCAGGACGATCGCGGCAGTTTTTACGTCGCGATGCAATGATTGCCGAAGCGTGTCGGGCAGGCGCACGGGTTGCAATCCAACACCCAGATAGCCTCGCGGGACGCGGCCCTTTTGCAAGAGCGTATCGACTACGGCGTTCACCGTGGATGCGGGAACAGCGATCGCACCGAAACGTGCGAAGCGCGGAGTAGCGATGCCGAAGACTCGGCCGTGTGCGTCAATCGCTGCTCCACCTGATGCGGTTGGCTGGATCGCCACATCCAGGCGAATGTAGGGTGCGAGCGACGTGCCGGTCCAGGTCTTGCGTTCAGCGGCGACTAGGCTGACCACACCGAGCGCGGCCACGGGCCCGCTGGCGCGCGTGCGGCCAACGATCAGCGTTAGTGCGCCAGGCTTGATCTGCGCGGCGTCGCCGAATTCAGTTACCGACGTCGTGGCTTCCGCGCACTTCAGGACGGCGAGGTCGGTGGACGGATCGCGGCCAACAAGAGTCGCGGGGGCAACGCTACCACCTGCGAGTGTGACGTGAATGTCTTCGTCGCGGCGGAGCGCGTGTTCCGAGGTAACGATAATCCCTGGTCGCCAGATCACGCCGCTGGACGAGCCGCGCGCTTCGGCGTGGACTGCGACGGCGCTTGCCGCGGCGCGATCAGTGGCTTGGGCCAATGCATCTGAGAGTTCAATGAGTTGAGAAGACATGTACAACCTCCTTGATCAAGATGCCGCTGTCGCGGGTGCGTCTACATCCGCCGAATGGCTAGGTGAGAGCCTGGAATAATGGGTGGGTTTTGCAGGATAACGCCAATCAACAGGCAGCTGTGGGCACCGCTGAGCTCCATGCACATATCGCTTTCCGACTGCTGGCAACGCAGTAGCGCAAACGCACGAATGTGGTGGCCAATCTTTAGATCGGTCCTCGATCCACTGTTGAGTTCAATGGGTCTACGAATCTCGCTTGTGGCTGGGTGTGTTACGGAGCTGTGCTTTCCATTAGTTCGAGGCGGTTGCCGAAGGGATCGAAGATATGGACGCGGCGAAAAGTATTGAAAGAAGTGTCGGGTTTTGTCGCAAGGCCGGCGCCTTCGCAGGCGGCGACGATATCGTCAAGCCGTCGACAACGAGTGCTGGGTGAGCGCGCCTTCCAGGGTGAAAATCGGCCTCGATTCCAAGATGAAGCTTCACGGGACCTGCGACGAACCAGATGCTGTTGCGTTCAGTCATTTCAGCTGGCTTTTCGACTTCGGTCAGCCCGAGAATTCCGCCGTAGAACTCGCGTGCGCGCGTCTCGCCGCCCACAGGAATTGCGATCTGAACGTGATCGAGACTAAGGATTGGCATGGGACGCCGATGGTTGCACTGGACCCCCGCCGGCCCAGGGTGACACGCAGAAATAACTACCGTGTTGGCCAGAGGCTAGGAACATGAGCGCGGCCAGAACAAACAACGCTAGGACATGAAGGGTTCGGCGTTTCATCAGCGTGCGTTCATTGGATTCCATTCGGCCAGGTCCGGTTACTCAGGGTAGATAAGGCATGGCTTCGGTGGACTCGACAAACTTCTTTAGAGCGGCCATCACTTCTTTCCGGGTAAAAAGCCGGCAAAAGAGGTCGATTTCGTGGCGAAGTTCTTCAATGGGGATAGGCTTGATGAATTTCTTGGCGGCAGTGCGTGTAACGGCGTCGAACTTCGTGATTTGTGTGGCGGTGGCGTGAGCGATTTTACGGGCTTCGCCTTCGGCGGCAAGCTGTGCGACGAGGCCCACCGCTTGCGCGCGTGTCGCGTTGACGCTGCGGCCGGTGAGGAGCAGGTCGCGCACGAAACCATTCCCGAGATCCCGCTTCAAGCGGGGGATGCCGCCGAAGCCGGGGATGAGTCCGAGGCGAAGCTCCGGGAACGCGAAGCGCGCCATTTTGTCGGCGATGATGATGTCGCAGACGAGGGCAAGTTCGAGGCCGCCCCCGAAGCACACGCCGTGAACGGCGGCGATGGTTACGAACGGCGCGCCGTCAATGGCGTTCAGGACGGCGTGGATGCGTTCCAGAAACTGACGGACGCCTCCAAGGCGCTCCTTGGGGGATAGTGGCACGGCGGCGTTATAGAGCTCTCGCAAATCGGCGCCTGCGGAAAAGCCGTGTTTGCGCGCGCTCGCAATTATGCAGGCCGAGGTATCAGGAGCGAGTGCGGGAAATGCGGCGACGAACTGCTCGAGTTCGCCAAGCATCGCGGTGCCGATTTCGTTCGCGGGCTCGCGATCCAGCGTCACCTCGAGGATTCCATCACGCAAGTCCCAGCGCAGGGTTTCGCCAGTAAAGGATCTCATGCCGACTTCCCACGCGAAGCTTCGCGGTCGCGCGCACCATCGTACAGGGAGTTGATCTCGGCGGCGAAGCGCGTGTTGATGGCGGCGCGGCGGAGTTTGCCCATGGCTGTTAGCAGGCCGTTGTCGGGCGTGAGACTTTCGCTGAGTAGGGTGAAGTTGCGGATTTGGCGATAGTGCGGCAGTTCGGGATTCAAAACGTCTATCGCGGATGGCACCTTGGCAGGTTCGACTGGGCCGGTGATCAGGACGCAAAGATACCCACGGCCGTTGCCCACGAGGACGATATGCTGCGCTGTCGGCAAGAGCTGCGCGAGTTTGTCTTCAATGGGTTCGGGCGGAATCTTGTGGCCGGAATTGAGAATGATGAGATTTTTTTCGCGGCCGATGATGCGCCAGTTTCCGTGAGCGTTTTTTTCGCCTTGGTCACCGGTGTGGAACCACCCGTCCTGCAGGACGCGCGCGGTTTCCTCTTCTCGATTCCAGTAGCCGGGAAACACATTCGGGCCGCGCACCAGAATTTCTTCGTTTTCGGCGATTTTCATTTCGATGCCCTTGATGCTGGGGCCAACGTGGCCGATGTCTACGCTGCCATTGGGGTCGTCCATGGTGCAGATACCAGTGGTTTCGGTCAGACCATAGACCTGGAGAATGGGAACGCCGAGCATCAGGAAGAAATTCTGCGTTTCCGGGGCAAGCGGCGCGGACCCACAGATCAGGGCGCGAAGATTGGGGCCGAAGCGTTCTGTGATTTTGCTGAAGATGAGTTTGCGTCCCAAGGTGAGCCATAACTTGTCAAACGTTTGAAGTGCCCCGCCGAGATCGCGTTGCGAGGCGTCGTGGGCCCTTGCGTAGAGCGAACGAATTGGGGAGGGACGTTTGCCGATGGCGTCGTCGACGCCGCGACGGACGCGTTCGAGCAGTGTTGGAACATTCAGAAAATAGTGCGGAGCTGAGAGGCGAATTTCGTCGGCCAGGCGATTCAGGTCGGTGGAGAGTGTAACGATGCTCTCACGCGAGAGAAACGAGAGCGTAGCGATCCATGACGCCGCAAAATTGAGCGGCAGGTAGTGGAATACGCTGTCAGGGCCTTGTGAGTCGCGCATGAGCTGATCGAGGCGCTCAGTCGTGCGTTGCAGCATGAAAGAGACGTTATCGGTGTTGAGGCAGACGCCCTTGGGCTCGCCGGAAGTCCCCGATGTATATACGATGGTCGCTAAGTCAGAGCCTTGGCGGGGATTTGGTGTGGTTGGAGACGCGGCGCCAGTGGGCACGACCTCCTGTTTTATGAGTTCTTCAAAAAGGACACGTTCCGGAGCACTGGCGACGTCTCCTGTCCATGCTCGCGCGACGGCGTCGCTGAGGGAAGCTTCGCCTACGACGAGCAAGCGCGGCAGACAATCCTGCAGTACCGCCACCAGCTCGGCAGGCGCTTGACGCGAGTAAAGCGGCACGACGATCACGCCTTCCGCCATCAACGCAAGATCAATGACGATCCAGCGAATCGTATTCGGTCCAAGAAGGGAACAGCGATCGCCTGGTTGAAGATTGTAGCGGCGTAGCGCGGAGCGTACTTGCCGCACTTGTTCCAGCAGCTCTTTGCCGGTCACACTGACGAACTGCTCGCCGCGGATTTCGCGCAGGACGATACGGGTGGAGCTGCGCTGAAGTTGGGCGAAAATGTTTTCTAGGAAATTGGACATTTGCTTCAGAGTTTGATTGCTGCAAGCATGGCCAAAAATCTCATCTGGCGGAGGATCCCGCCACAGAGTGCTGTTCGATTGCGGAGGTGTCGTAGCGGTTTGCAAGCTGTACCAGCGTGTTGTTGAGGGGCGGGAGATAGTCTTCCCACGATAAAACGCCCGAGCGCAGCGGGAATTCCGGGTACGTGTGACGTACCGCGTCTTCCAGGATGGTGCCCATGCGGGCCATGACTTTGAGATTGCGCACAACCGTGCGGCCAATGCCATCGCGCACGGAGTCGGCCTCTGCAACCAGCGTCTCCATAACTTGCAGGAGGTTCGTTTCCAGGTTGGGATCATCTACGGTTAGGAACAGATGTTCGTGACCCCGCTCGCGCATTAGATTGCGGATGCGTTCGTCCATGGTGACGCCTGCGGACACAACTAGGCTGGGCATGCAGGTTACAATGCCGTGGTAGCGCGACGAGACCATGTAAGAACCCACGCGAAGGATCGAGACGAGTTCGAACATGTTGTAATCCTCGGATGTAAAAATTGGCGTGCCCGGGAGAAACTCCAGCATCGACCGGCAAGCGACCGCGTCCAGGCGTTCCATCGCGACCAGAATCGGAAATACGCGATGACGCTGAGAGAAGGCGGCCGCAGCTTTGCCAAATCCCGAGATGTAGTGGCGATATTTTTTGTCAACTTCCGGGCCGGATTCGTGGAAATAGACCGTTCTGTACTGGCTCTCTTTGTAAGCACCGGTGGTGATGCGCGCGATGTATTTGGCGACGGACGCCTTCACGGGCCATACAAAAGGATGAATCGGGCAGAACACCAGCACAGGTGTCTTTTCGTCCCAGCCAGCTTCGCGCAGAGTCTTGCGCGCGTATTCCGGCGGATTCGGGTCGAAAGTCCAGGCCGTATCGGTGCCGAGTTCCGTAGGAATCCCGAGCTTGCGGAGCAGCGTTTGTGATTCGACGTTGCGCGTGATGACCAGCGAATCGTGAACGTAGCGCTCGCACATATTTTGGATCAGCGGGTCCAGGTGCCCCGCTTCTCCGCCGTACGCGAGAGATAGTTTGTTTTCCGCGGAGGCCAGGCCCAGCGAGCCGATCATCATTGTGGTGAGCGCGTTTGCGAATTTGCTTTTAAACATCGAGCCTTCGCAGGCGATCACGCCGTGATTTTGTTTCACTTCGCCGAAAAGAAACGGTGGGAAGACATCCGGCAGATAGACCTGGCGTGTGCCATCAAAATAGCCGGCCGAGCGGTTGAAATCCTGCGACATCACGCTGAGGTCGACATTTTCCGCGCCCAGGACGTGGCGAATCTGCCGCAGCATTTCCTGGACGCGTACGTCCGACCCGGTATTGCGCGTACCGTTGTAGCCCGCAAACAGCAGGCGGAGTTTTTCGCCGGGAGTCCAACGGCGGCCGAGCCCGAACATCCACGCGAATCGGCGGACTTCGATGAGCGCGCTGACCCAGGCGACCAGGAGGACGTCGGTCATGCGTGCGCGCTTCCTGCAACGATGGATTGTCCGGGCGAGACCGGGGCAGAAGAAGGCCATGGTTTCGCTGGGTAATGGAATTTATTTTCGCGGCTGAATTTCAGCAGCGGATAGGCGTACGTCGAAAACTTCGCGGGCGCTTCTCTCAGTTCGGTCACGACCCGAGAATTGTCGAAAACGGTATTCCAGTCGAGATAAGGCCAGAAAACTTTCAAAAGCGAGGCGCCCCGCCCGACGGGACCGTTCCCGTGAGCCAGCCGATCGACCGATCCGGAGAAAAGTCCGCCTAGCGACGGAATATATGAAGGGCGGCGCCATCCGCCGGCGGTTGCGAGCGCGGTCGTGATCTCGCGATACGTTTGCGAGCCTTCCCCGGAAGACAAATGGTAGATACCGTGCCCAGGCTCGGCTTTCTGGTGAATCGTAACAATCGCTTTGGCGACGTAGTTAGCGGGCACGACGTCGATTCTATCGTCCGGACGCAGCGGAAGAACAGGGAGGCGCGCGAGGACGTCGAACGCTTGCACCATGTCGAACTGCGAAGTTTCGGCCCGCCGGCTGTCGCCCATGACGATTGCGGGACGGAAGATCGTGCGGGGGACGTCGGGCAAGAGTTGATGCACCATGTGCTCGCCAAATTTCTTGGTGCGCGCGTAGGGATCGTAGTCGGAGCGCGACCAATCGATCGAGGCATCTTCCGTAACTACTTCGTCTCGACGCTTGCCAGCCACGGCGACCGTGGACACATGCGAGTATCGCAGCACCCCGTTGCGATTTTGCGCTCGGCGCGCCAGCTGAATTACTTCCAGCCCGCCGCGCAGATTCACGTTGAGGCACTGCTTCTCGGACTTGCGGTTCAACGAGGCGGCGCAGTGAATCAGAGAACTCGTGGTGTCGACCAGCGTGTGATAATCGTCATCGGAGAGCCCGAACCGTTCGGTGGTCAGTTCACCGCGAAATATAGTGATGCGAGAGTTGAGATAGTCGAGAAATTCGGGAAATGCGAGATGCAGTTGCAGCGATTGCCACAAGCGCTCCCGAGCTTCCTGCGCGGACTTTGCGCGAATCAGCAGATTAAGCGAATCGCGGTGTTCCGTCAGCAGACCTGCAACCAGGTAACTGCCGAGGTAACCGGTGCCGCCCGTTACGAAGATCGCCATAGCGGGTCGGACGGCGGCACGGAGCCGGAGACGGCGGCTTGGGCGCGCGCGGTTTGCGGTGACCAATCGAGTTCACGCGGTGTGCGCGATTCGAGCGGGCGGCCTTCCATCAGCGGATAGCACCATCGTCGCAGCGCGGGAATGTGGACATTGATCCAGTAGTTCCACCAATCAATCGATTCCGGATCGAATTCGAACACGGGCCGCTCTTCGGGTGGAAGCGCGGCCGAAAGCAGTCGCGCGTTTTCGCACTCAAAGACATGCTCATTGTGAAGAATGAAAGGCTCGTAAAGTTCGATAAGTTTTTCCGCCCGTCCGAGGTCGCGTTCTTGTTTCGCCAGCGGAGCCTTTTTCATATGCAAGGTGACCGCCACGCGGTTGATGCGCGATACGACTGCCTTTTGCATGGGGATCGACATGCGCTCGTAACGTTGCTTCGACACAGGGATAGTTTCGAATTTCAGCTTGAACCAGTGCTCGATGCCAGCCTGCCGGCGGTAATACTTGCGGTGGGCCAGGCCAGTCAGCTCGATACTGCGGCCCATGTTCACCGGATTGATGGCTGAGGTTGCCAGCTGATACATTCTCGCGTTTTTTCGTGCGATCACCGCAGCGGCGATCAGCGTCATTCCGCGGCAAACCATGTCTACAGGGATCACATCGAGGCACTTGCGCTCGTTAGTAGGCAGTTGGCGGAAATTCGTACCCAGCAAATAAGAAAGCGGCCCGGACGTGTTGATGCCTTCGTTCCAGCCGGCGAAGGGAGACCGCGTGGAACTCTCGACGATCGACGGGCGAACGATGGCAATCGGCAGATCGCGGCCGCGCCGCGAAAGCATCGATTCGCCAAGGCTCTTCGTGAAGGTGTAAATGTTTGGCCAGCCAAGGTGTTTTGCGCGGCGCATTCCCGCGCGCACCAGCCGGTTGCGCGACCAGCGCACGCGATTGCGTTTGAGTACGCCGTCCAATTCTACCGCCGGGACCGCGGATGGATCGCCTCCACGCCCCAGTGCCTGCCGGCGCAGCGCTTTCGTGAGCTCGGGACCTTGTGAACGCTCTTCGACGCGCCCAATCATCTCGCGCAGGGAATCGATTTCGCGTTCGGCGTCGAAATCGGGATCACTGGTGGGATTGTAATTGTCGTGGAGCTCTTCATCGACTCGGCCGTCGCGCATGCCGACCACGTAGCAGGTGGAGAGATGCATCAAGCCCGCGCGGTCGCACTTGCGCAGAAAATCGAGTAGGTGCAGAGTCGAATCCACGTTGGAAGCCATCGCTTCGCGCAGATCGGGATTGAAGTCAGTGAGCCCCGCGCTGTTGACGATCAGGTCGAGCGACTTGCCGAGGCGCACCTGCGTAGCTTCGTCCATTCCCAGCCCAGGCTGGCTGACGTCGCCCTCAACCACTTCAATTTTCTCTTTGAGAAACGCTCCGAGGCGGCGGCCATACCGCTCGTGAAGCCCGTCAAACGTCGGCGATTCTTCGACGATCTTCTCGAATCGCCGTTGGCCAGAGGTGGTGCGATTACGGCGAATCAGCAACGTGATCTTGCCGACACCAGAAACATTTTCCAGGAGATCGACGAGCCAGACTTTCCCGATGAAGCCGGTCACGCCGACCAACAATATGTGGCGATTCGCGAGCGATTCCCGCGTGGAAAGGCGCTGGACGCGCGGGACATCCCCGAGCGCCGCCACCGCCCTGCCCGTTACAACCGCGGGATGCGCGCTGGATTGCAGCGCCGATTGCAGCCGTTGTGGAGTCTTGGACCAGCCCAGCTGGCGGAGAAGTTTTTCTCTGGGGATACGGCCGTCGAGCGAACTCCCCGCAACCCACGCGAACGGGCCGCGAGGTCGCACGATGGGCTCCAGCAGGCGGCCGGTGGCATGACCGTCGCGAAATTCCATACGATTGGAGATAAAAGACTCAATTCCGAAGTGATTTGCCAGTGGACGAAGAATATGGTCGAGGAGTTGGCTTACCAAGACCAACCGCTCACCTTTGCGCGCGGCTTCGATGAGTTTCTCGGTTGCTTCGGGCCGCAGCGCCGGCTTCAACACGTAGTGGAAATACTCTTCGCCCAACAGGTCGAGGCGATCCTGACTGACGCCGCGCAACAGTGTGTGCAGAAAACGCGTCGCGAAGGTACGGCTGGCGGCATAGGCAAATGGCCGTGACAACGCCATACCCGCCATCCCGGCGCGGCGCGCCCAACGCTCCGCAAAGCTCTGCGAGTTCCAGGTGAAAAACCCGACAGGGCGCAAGGCCCCTAGTTCAAGCAGCGATCCCTCCACGCGCCAATAAGTCGCATCACGCGCGTCTTCGTGGGCGGCCGTGACACGTCGCGCTGCAACACTCGTCGAATTGGACAGGCGATCACTCACGACAGTCCGCAGCTGACTCAAGGAATGAACCAGATTGCAAAAATCTCCCTCGTCGCGTGACACGTGCTGTGGCGCACGCTTACCCTGGAGGACCTGGAACAAGTTTCAGCTGCGACGTACTTTCACACCGCGGTCTGGCACCAACCGCAGCGGGCCGTCAGCAGTTGAGAAAGTGTAAAATTAGCATTATCAGCGGGTTCCCGCAAGCCACAGGTGCGCGAGTGATGATTGCCGGATAGCGCTTTGCCGGAAGCCAGGAAGCACCTCACACCGAGAGACCCGCGCATGGCTCCTGTCCCTCGATAGGAATGCGGGTACGGTTACTTCTTGGCGGCGTTGGTGGCGCCGACCTTTGCAGCGGCGTCGGCATACTTCTTCGTAAAACGTTCGACCCGCCCTGCCGTATCGATCAGCTTCTGTTTACCGGTAAAGAAAGGGTGGCAGTTCGAACAAATTTCGACGCGCAACATGTCGCCTTTGATAGTTGAGCGCGTGGGAAAAGTGTGGCCGCAGGCACAGTGTACGGTTACTTGATGATAGTCGGGGTGAATACCGGGTTTCATGGGGCTCCAGTCTGCCGCGTCCGGTCTGCACGGCTTCCCGGGTGGGACACTGCAGCCGCGTCGCTAGGTCGCGAGACAATCTTTAATTATACGCAGAAACGAAAGGATCTCCTAACTGGTGCTGGATGCCCGGCCCGAGCCTGTCGTCTGTTTATCGGAAGAGCGGCTTTTGCCCGGCTAGCGCGGTGCGAAATGCCAGCGAGTGGCGGATTCTACGAAGTTTGCGGCATGCTCGTCCTGGCCGAAGACTACTTTGGGCTCGACCCGAAATATGCAGCCGCCCGAGGATTCGAGCAGCGGAAGGATCTCCCCGCCATATTTGCGATCATAAATTTCCGCAATCTGCTTCCAGGCCGAACGATCCTTGATTTCTTGAACCACGCCCTCAAGGATCACCGCTTCATCCGCTTTTTCGGTGCCGATGACGCAATGAGGCTTCGCCTCGATGTTCTTCGCTTTGCGCGTTTGCGGGCCGGTGCTGAACCAGAAGGCGTCTTCCCACCAGACGCCCCACACCACCATCAAATGCGCTCGCCCCTCTGGGCGCGTGGTTGAGATCCAATAGTTATGCGATTTGTCGAGACGCTCTACGGCCCAGGACCATGGCTTAAGGCCCGACGTAGCATCGGACGAATCTTTCAGTGCGTCCGGCCAATCCGGGCGGCTCGCTTTCGGTTCAGTCATACCGGAATCCCTTTCGAAATGCTTGTCATTCGTTTGGATTCTAGCAAGACCGGGACTGAGTTTGCGCTGATACTTGCGATCGACGACCGGAGCTAAGCGGAGCGCCAAATACCCTCCTGAACGAGAATTATCCGGTTGTGACGCATCGGTCTTATCCGCGGTCGCGATTGCGAATGCACGACAACATAGAATTTGATGGCGAGGGTATCGGAAGCGAAAGTTTAGGAAATAAAAGCGCAGCCGATGCGATAGCCGCCTTGCTTGGTTTGCTGCGACCACACGGGCTTCAAACTCACGCGCACGGGCGGAAGAATCGGCACATGCAGGATGGCCAGGATATTGGCGGGAAGGGTCTCGGGTTTATCAAGCTCGATGGCGACTCCGCCGAAGCCAAGATCAATGACGCGAGCGCGGCGCGTGTTTTGGTCACCCAGCATGGCATACGCATTCGTCCCGGTCATGGAGACGCGCTCAGCCTTGCGCTGCATGGCGTAGACCTGTTGCGAAGAAGGAGCGGTTGCGGGCTGCTGGCTCGAAGGAGGCTCTGTAACATGGGTCGGGGGTGCAGCTGCCATCGTGGATTCTTGCTTTTCTGCCGGCCGGCGGGACTCGATCGAGATGGGTTTCGGTGCAGGTTCACTACGCTCCGCTGGCGCCGCTGGCGGGGCCGCAGGCTCTGCAGGCCCTGCCGATGGTGCAGTGGGTGAGGGTCCGAGGGCAGGGGATGCCGCAGGGGCCTGCTTGGCTGCTGTGCCATTGCCGAGCTTGCGATGATTCGCATGCTTCAGGCGATAGAGACGTTCGTCCGCAACGCGAATTAACTGGTCAGCCTGCTCCCCGTCCTGCGGGAAAGTGGCGACTCCGTGGTCCATGTTCACATTCACGCTGAGCGGGAGAGATTGCAGCGTTTCGGCAAAAACCGTTTCGATACGCCGGCTAAGTGCCAGCGCTTGTTCGGCGTCCGTCTGCGGCAGCAACACGGCGAATTCGTCGCCACCAATTCGAAAAGCGGAGTCCGATGTACGTAGCGCTTTTTTCAGTGTGGCCGCAGCAGCGCGCAGTACCTCGTCACCAGCTGGATGACCGTGCTTGTCGTTCACTTCCTTGAAGCGGTGCAAATCCAACATCACCAGGCCCAGTGGCAATCCATAACGGCGGGCACGATTGAGTTCCTTCTCGAATCCTTCGCCGAAGAGTCGGCGGTTATAAAGTCCCGTAAGCGGATCGGTCACCGCATTCAACTGCAGGACTTTGAGTTCGTCGTACTCGAGAATGATGGGAACCCGGAACAGTCCCGCAGACGTAAGCACGTCCATCAGCGCAGTCTTGAGTGCCACCTGCCGGCCGAGATGATCCGCAAGCTCGCGCCGTCGCGTAAGCATCTCGTCCCACAGCTGAATGCACTGGCTTTCCCGCAGATCGAGATGCGTGATCGCGCGAATGTATCGCTGCAGGAATTGTCCGCGTGCGGAGAGGTCAAGTCCGTCGAGCGTGTCGGCCAAAAGTTCGAGGTACGAGTCCTCGATTGGCAAACGGGGGGGTGCGCCGCCAGGGTTGGGCATAACTAGATAGACACCTAAACTGCCTATCCCCGCGGGTTGGGGAGTGAGACAAGTTGCTTCTACATCGGGAGCAAGTTGGAGTCCATCCGTATTTAGGCGTAGAAAGGCTGGGGAGGAATCCGCCCATCATCCCGATGGCCTGATCAACTTGAAACGAAAGGTGATAGTAAGCCACGGAGCCAAGTGCAGCTCGTGCATGGGGCCTGGACGGAGACTTCAGAAGGGCCATTCCAAACCCGTCGGCGCCGGGAAACGGCATAAATTTACTCAAGTGGCCTGAGAAATTCCAGTCCGAATAGACGCATGTCACCCACAACCTCTTGCCGCAGGATTCTGGCCGCTATGGGAGGGGTTTCGTTTGGCACAAGGCCCGAAGATGTAGGGGAAGGGGCAGGCACGGTCAGATGAACAACTTGATCTACCCTCAGTATATGAGCAGAGGTGATACACGCACCCGCTGCACCAATGTTTAACGTCTTGGTCAGCTCAATGAATTCCACCCCGGAAGCATCCGACCCGCGGAGGAAGACCGGGACTTGGAGACGAATCCGAGGCGAACGACGCCGTTGAGACTGATCCAAGTGCTGCCCTTCCTTAAGACTGTCGATTCTCACTCGGTTTGGCCCCGTAGTACTAGCGAACTAGTACGAGCTCACCAAAGAGTAAGCAGATTCGATGCCAGATGTTCGTAGCCGTAAGCACTATTAAATCGTTATAAATAAGTAGTTTAATCTGCTCGCAGGCTGTCTTTCCCCGGCGCTACGGCAGATCACCGACCAGTTAGACCATTTGGTTTCCGCAATTGTGCAAACGGCACGCTCTTATCCAAATGGCACGCTTTTACCATTGACAGGCAGAGAACCGCTCTGCGAGGATTGCCCACGCGCCATTAGGGAAAATTTTTTCCTGCTCAGTCTGGCCGGCGGAACCGGGATGGTCCTTATGAGTGGAAGTGTCATCACCTCGACAATTCACGAGCCACAGCCTAATGAAGACATACCCCTCGAGTTGGTCGTTCGGCTTCTCGATACCCTGGATAAATCAGTGCTGGTTTCGGAACGCAACGGGCACATTCTCATGGTCAATTCATTAGCGCGAAAGTGCCTCGATTCGCTGCAACTGGGCGACGTCAGCCGGCTGAACTTATTCACCGATCTTTTGGAAGTGGACGCCGGGCGGATTTTCGCCGACATCGAAAGTGGCCAGCATGAAATCAAGCTGGACCTGACGCGCGGCGAGAAAAAGGGCGCGCTACCGTTCAGTGGATTCCGGAACCTGACTGGCTCGTGGTTAAGTTCGAGGCTCACGCCGAAACCCAGGCCGCGCCCGATCCCGCAACGCAAATCACCGTGCAGGAATTGCTGCAAGAGCGTGAGATCACCTATCGAAATCTCTTGGCCGCCTACTTGAAATTGCAGGAAGTGAACCGGCAGAAGACCGTCTTCCTGGCTTCCGCCGCGCATGAATTGAAGACTCCGCTCGCGGTGATCAAGGGATATTACGATCTGTTGCTCACCAGCTCGCTCGGACGTTTGTCGGACAAGCAGCGCGACATCCTGGAAGAATCAAAGGAGAGCTGCGAGAGGCTCGTCCGTCTGGTGTCGATGTTTCTGAACTATTCGGCGCTCGAGAGTGGAAAGCTGGTTCTGCAGCTGCGCGAAAACGACTTGCGGGATTGCCTTGATGAGCTGTCCAAGCGTTGGCTTGAAGCTTTCCAACGCAAAGGGGTGAGATTGGACGCGGCCTTCGATCCCTCCATTCCGAACTTCCGCTTCGACTATCAGAAGGTGCAGCAAGCAGCGGCCAATCTTCTGGACAATGCGCTGAAACATACTCCCACCGGTGGATCCGTCACCCTCCGGGCGCTCCCGCATTTCTGGGAGCGCCGAGTTTCCGAAGCCTCGCCGCCCCAGGAACGCCGGCGTTTCCGTTTGCCGCGCCCAAACAGCGTGGAAGTATCCGTCACCGATACCGGACCCGGAATCGCACCCGAACATCACCAGGAAATTTTCGAGGACTTCGTTCGCGTGGACCGCAATACTACCGGCATGGGTCTGGGACTCGCTATCGCCAAACGCCTGGTGCAGGCACATCGCGGGAAGATCTGGGTAGAGAGCGAAGCCGCCAACGGCAGCAAATTTACCTTTCTTTTGCCCATGGATCAGACTTGATTGATGTACGGAACGACTCATAGTTGCACTACGGCATGAGCGCCGCTATGTAGAGGGAGACTCAATGGCTGTGAAAGAAAAAATTCTTGTCGTGGACGATGAGCCCAGTATCCGCAAGTATTTGCAAACTTTGCTAGAGGTCGACGGCTTCGAGGTGGAGACCGTGGGCTCCGGTAGAGAGGTCCTCGCCAAAGTGAGCGACGGCGAACGCCCCGACCTGATTATCCTGGATGTGCTCATGCCGGAAATGAATGGCATCGACACGCTGAAGGAACTCCTGCATCTCGATCGCACTCTCAACATCATCATGCTGAGTTGCTCGAACGAGGTGGGCACGGTGGTGGAGGCGATCCGCATCGGCGCGCACGACTATCTCACCAAGCCGTTCGAGAAAAGCGACCTCGACGCGGCGATGTTGAAATCGCGCCAGAAAAAGCACATGACGCAGGAAAATCAGGCGCTCCGCGATTATTGCGACCAGGTGACCGAGGATCTGAGTTTCCTCGCGGCCAGTCCGCAGATGGTGCGCATTCGCCAGCAGATTTTGCAGATCGCCCCGGTTGACGTGCCCGTCTTTATTTGCGGCGAGAGCGGCGTAGGAAAAGAAGTCGTCGCCCGCATGATTCATCTCCGCTCCAAGCGCCGCAACCAGGCTTTCATCAAAGTGAACTGCGCCGCGTTGCCCGGCGAATTGCTGGAATCCGAATTGTTCGGCTTCGAACAAGGCGCATTCACAGGAGCCGTCCGCGCCAAGCCCGGCAAATTCGAGCTCGCCAACAAAGGCACCATCTTTCTGGATGAAATCGCGGAAATGAGCACTCATCTGCAAGCGAAACTCTTGCACGTTCTGCAAGACCATCAGTATTCGCGCCTCGGCGGTCGCCACATGGTGGAGACCGACGTGCGCGTGCTCGCCGCCACCAATGTGGATGTGCAGGACGCCATGAAAACCGGCCGCTTCCGCGAAGACCTGTACTACCGTCTGAACGTTCTTTCCATCCTCGTTCCTCCCCTCCGCGAACGAGCCACCGAAATTCCGCTTCTCTTCCGTCATTTTCTCGACAAGTACAGCGAGAAATTCGGGAAGCCCGCGACATCGCCCTCCAAACATCTTCTGGATGCGGCCGCAAATTATCCGTGGCCCGGCAATCTGCGCGAGCTCGAAAACTTCGTGAAGCGCTACGTGATCCTCGAGGACGACGAGGGCAGCTTGCGGGAATTGATCGAGATGTCTTCGGCTCGCCAGCGCACCTCGCCTCGCCAGGAAGCGACAATCCCTCGCGAACAGGGTCTGAAGGCGCTAGTTCGCGGCCTCAAGGACGAAGCCGAGATGGAAGCGATTGCCGATGCTCTGGAAAAGACGCGCTGGTGCCGCAAAGATGCGGCCAAAATGCTGGGTATCAGCTACAAAGCCCTGTTATATAAAATGCGCCAGTTCAATCTGGATACACCGCGTACCCGGCGAGCCGCCGCCGCGGCACCCGCTGTCGAAGAGCCCGCAGCGGTCGGTGCGATTCGCAACGAGTAGTTAGGTCCACTAGGTGGTACCGAGGGCCACCGGTGGGCGCAAATAGGCTTGCAGCGCCATTCTGTATCCCTGCCCACAGCCTCTGGCAGAGGACGAAATTTTTCCGTAGCGTGAAACAAGTGTTTACTGTATTGTCGCCGAACCGGAAATTCCCAAGGACTCGGTCGAGGTTCGCGGTGCGTCCAGCCCAGGGTATATCGCAGTCCCGGATGATCGTTTTACCCAAGTTCGCAGCTACATCTTAGGCCAGCAAGCACAGGCGAAAGTTTGGCGAAAGGGGCGCGGCCCACAAGCATCGGCCGCGAGCAGAGTGGAGGATGAGCATAATGACGGAACGTCGCACTGCTCGACGCTATGACTTGTCGCTACCCGTAATCATCCGCGTGCCGGCGGAACGCGCCGCGGATACCCAAAAAGGAAAGACTCGCGACATCTCCACCCGTGGTCTGTACTTCGTCCTCGAACAGGACGTTGAGGCTGGCTCCGAACTTGACATGACCCTGACGCTTCCCTCCGAGATTACCCATGGATCCGAGGTGTTTGTTCGTGCGCTCGGTAAAGTGATACGTGTGGAGCGCCGCATGGAAGATGGTAGCGCGCGGATGGGTGTAGCTGCGGTAATCGAGCGGTACGACATCATTCGCGGAGAGAATGGCAAAGCCTAAAAGCCTTCGTTCCATCTTGATACTCGACCATTCCTGGTTGTACTGGCGCAATCACCATTCGCCCTGCGACCCGAGCCGACCACTTTTAAAATTTCCTTCCATTGAAAGGAACGAGCAATAGTTTGCCGTTTAGCGAGACATTTTCTGCTTATCTACGTTGTTCCCTTCTGCTTTCAGGGCCGCCCCGCACCTTAGTTCTATACCTGTACCAAAGGCCAGTAACTTCCAATCTCAGAATGAGTTATAAGGATTGACGGGGATTCCTCGGTCAGCTGTTGTCTTTAGCTGACCCCTCCCAGGCTTTGGTTCCAGGTATGCAAAGTATCAAGCGTACGAACTCAGGCCTTATCGGGGGAATGCTGGGATGCCTGTCTCTGGAGTGGCGAGCGCGAAGGCGGTACCGAAGGCGAGCGTCCTGCCTTCGGAAGAGATTATTTTCGGCTGTTCGGCGGCCATGCAGCCGATTCGGCAAATGGTCTCCAAGATTCTTGGCACCGACTTGCCGGTCCTGATT
Source organism: uncultured Acidobacteriota bacterium (assembly GCA_963721915.1). Taxonomy (GTDB): domain Bacteria; phylum Acidobacteriota; class Terriglobia; order Acidiferrales; family UBA7541; genus Acidiferrum. Next base: position 86,304 of record CAVRLD010000002.1, read on the forward strand.
CAGGGAGAGAATGGCACAGGAAAGGGTCTCCTGGCTCAATATATCCACGCGCACTCCAAATTTGCCTCCGGCGCTTGCGTCAAGGTCAATTGCGCCGCAATACCTGGATCGCTGTTGGAAAGTGAGCTGTTCGGCTACGAGAAGGGCGCATTCACCGACGCTCATACTTCGAGGCCGGGCTACGTCGAGGCGGCCGAAAATGGCACCCTGTTCCTCGACGAAATCTCCGACCTCGACCTGAGCTTACAGGCCAAAACGTTGCAGCTCCTTCAGGATGGCCAATACAGCCGTATCGGCGATACTCGGGAAAGGCATGTCAATACCCGCGTAATCTGCGCCACCAATCGCAACCTGCAGGACCAGATCGCGGCGGGGCGTTTCCGGCAGGATCTTTTTTACCGGATCAACGTTGTGACCATCAACTTGCCCCCGTTGCGCGAGCGTCGCGAAGACATACCGGGCCTGGCGAATTACTTTCTGGAACACTTGAACGCCAGGTTCGAACGCGAGGCGCCACCCTTTCCCAACGATGTCATGGAGGCCTTTACACACAAGAATTGGCGAGGAAACATACGCGAGTTGGAGAACCTGGTCGCGCGCTACGCCATCATGGGAGTACTGGACGGCGTCGAGTCCGAGGGGAGCCTGAAGCGACCGCCGAATTCAAGGAAACTTTCCGTCGATGGTACCGTCTCGCTAAAGCATATTGCCAAGCAGGCAGTCCGCGAGATTGAGAGCAACGTGATCCTGCAGGTCCTGCGGGAGAATAAATGGAACCGCCGTAAGGCCGCCAATGTGTTGAACATCAGTTACCGGGCTCTTATCTATAAGATTCAGGAGGCGGGCTTGGCGCAAAGACACCACCGGAAAGGCAGCCAGGCACCGGGCAAATCGGCTCGCGCCTCGGTCTTGCCCGAATAGACCGCCCGCATAGGGCTGTCCGCGTAGGTCTCCTCGCGGGGCTTCTCTGCATCTAACAAAGGGGATCAGTGCACGCGGAAGGGACGAGTTTGTGACAGACTTTTCCGTTGCACTTTGCAACCGGCGTAACGCTTGCAACTTCGTCGAATTTCGACGCGCGCGTTATTTCGTTCATTATGCGCGATTTACGAATTATGGTCGGTGGTCCTGATACAGTTGACAGTATGGTAAGAAACTTGCTCATCTCCTAGCTGTATTGGTTTGCCTAGATTCTCGCACTGTCGCCCCGGGACGAGGAGGAACGGTTTGTATACAGCCTTTTACCAGTTGAAGGAAGAACCGTTTCGCCTTACACCCGACCCTCGTTTTCTTCATTTAGCGGATCCTCACCGCACCGCGCTCAAAGTTCTTCTCCAAGGCGTTCTCCAGCGCAAGGGTTTCACCATCGTGGCTGGACCGGTCGGAACCGGCAAGACCACGTTGCTGCACACCGCGTTGCAAATCCTTACGGAAAAATCCGAAGGCCGCGGGCGCCTCGTTTCCGCATTTCTTGTGAATCCAACGCTCGCGCCCGCCGAATTTCTCGAAGCGGTCCTTGACGAATACGAAATCACCTGCACCGCCACCAGCAAGCCACGGCGCCTCGCTGCGCTCCACCAGATGCTCTTCCAGACGCAACAGCAGGGAGGCACCGCGATCCTGCTGATCGACGAAGCTCACCTCATGAGCGTGGAATTGCTCGAAGAAATTCGACTCCTCGGCAACACCGACACTTATCAGGAAAAGCTCCTGCAGATTGTGCTTTGCGGCCAGCCGGAGCTTGTTCGCGGTTCTGCAGCGCCCTGAACTGCAGGCTCTGCAGCAGCGCATCGCCAGCACGTCCTTGCTTCGCGCTTTAAGCCTGCCCGAAATTCGCGCGTACATGGCGGAACGCCTCCACGCCGCCGGGCTGCGCGGGTCGAGCCCATTTACCGGCACTGCCGTTGAAGTCATTCACCGCCTCACCGGCGGCGTCCCGCGCCTCATCAATCTACTCTGCCGATGCATGTCTATGGTCGGATTCGAACTGAAGCGCAAGCAAATCGATCAGTTCCTCGTCGAACAAGCTTCCGAGGATGTGCTGGGCCTTCTCAAAGGGCCCCTTCGCGCCCAGGCGGTCTCGGTATGACGCCCGTCGGCTCTGACGGACGCGAAGAGTTCAGAAACTCGGGAAGAGACCGGACTCGCGCAGCTCCTGGCCCTGACCGTCCGACGCAAGCTCGCGCCGTGGCCGCCGCCGGCTCGGAACGGCTCGGCCAATCTCTCTTCCGCTGCGACCGCCACGATGATCGCCGAGGAACGTCGTGCCACCAAGCCTTCGCCCGCGACGGCAACTGGACCAAGTCGACGTTCGACAACTCATCGACGCACTGAAGCACGGCCGCACCGTCGCCCGCGAGTAACCTCGTCTCGCCTACGAAATGTCATCGCGGATTCGAAAACGGGAACGGCAGGACACTTGATCCTTAAGAGTATTACGAAGGCACGTCGGTGGCGTCCCCAACCGAAAAATACGTGCAATCCGGATGGTGAAACGCCAGCGCGCTGACGCTCGCCTCCGGATCCATCATCATGCCCTCGGTGAGCTGCACGCCGATCTCTTCCGGACGCAGCAAGCTTCCACAGTCCCGCCTGGTCGTCGAGATCCGGACACGCAGGGTAGCCGAAGCTGTACCGCTTGCCGCGATAGCGCGACGTGAACCGCTGCGCCATCGTCATTTCCGGCGGATCGGGGAATCCCCAGTCTTCCCGAATGCGCCGGTGCAGCCATTCCGCGCACGCCTCGGCTGTCTCGATCGCCAGCGCCTGCAGCCCATGCGATTTCAAGTAGTAGCCCTCGTTCTTGGCTTTTTCCGACCGCTCGCGCACGCCTTCGCCCGCCGTCACCACGAAAAACGCAATGTGGTCTCGCTTTCCGTTCTTCGGCGCGAGCAGGTAGTCGCTCAGGCAGAGAAAGTCGCCGACGCGCTGCCTCTTAAATCGAAACGTGTGCAGCGGCTCTGTGCCCCCAGGCGCGAATAAATGCATCGCGTTGCCTTCCGGCTCCGCTTCGAAAAATTGCCACACGGCGCGAACCTTCATGAAACCGGCCGCGTCGTTCTTCACTTCTTCCATGCTCTCGAACAGTTCCAGCAGCCTTCGGATCGCGCTGCCGCCAGCCGCTTCTCGAAATCGCCCTTGAAGCCCAGGTGTCGGCCGAACAGCATGAACGGATTGATGTAGCTCCAGACTCTCGCGCAAATCCGGCACCAGCCGCACCTTGCGCTCAAGAGTCGCGACGCTCGGGAATCGGCAAATCGGCCCGCACCTTCGGCGAGCGCGCCACGTCGGCCAAGTCCGCAACACGCACGGTCGTCGCCACTTCGAAGCCATTGCCCGGACGAAGTATGCTGCTTGCACCACGGCTTCGCGCGTCGCCGGATCCATCAACTCATTCATCAGCCGCAACCCGGTCATCGCGTCCTTCGCGTAGCACACCGCTTTGCCGTAGCTCGGCGCGATTTTCGTCTCGTGTGAACTTTGCCGACAGCGCCGCTCCGCCGACGAGCAGCGGAATTGACACCCCCGCGTCCCGCAAATCGCTCGCGGTGATCACCATTTGCTGCGCGCTCTTCACCAACAGGCCCGACAGCCCGATCGCGTCCGGCTTGTGCTGCTGATAGGCGCGGATCAAATCGTCCGGCGGCACCTTGATGCCCAGGTTCACAACGTCATAGCCGTTGTTCTTCAAAATAATCTCGACGAGGTTTTTGCCGATGTCGTGGACGTCGCCCTTCACGGTCGCCAACACAACCTTGCCCGCGCTTGGCCGTGTCTGCCTTCTCCATGAATTGTTCCAGGTGGCTTACCGCCGGCCTTCATCGCTTCCGCCGATTGCAATACTTCTGCGACGATCAACTCATTCGCGTTGAACAGCCGTCCAACCTCCGCCATTCCCGCCATCAGTGGTCCGTTCACGATATCCAGCGGCGAAACGCCCTCCGCGCGCTTGCGGTCGAGATCGTCAGATCAGGCCGTCGCGCGTCCCTTCAATGATGTAGTTCGCCAGTCGCTGATCCAGCGGCAAATCCGCCGCGCGCGTCTTTCTCTTTCTTGGTCGCCGTGCGAAAGTGTTCGGCGATCGCCGCAATATGAAACTGGTTGACCGCCGCGCGCTGCTCTTTCGTTGTTCGCGCCAATCCGCAGGAACGTCGCGCAAAAGCGCCGCATGCGAATGATCTGCCGGCACATTCGATGGCGGATGCGAAAACAGCAAATCCTCCGCCAGCTTCCGCTCGTGCTCCGGAATCGAGGCAAATCGCTCGATTTTTTCGGTGTTCACGATGGCCAGGTCCAGGCCCAGCCTTCGTGCAGTAATACAAAAAGACCGAATTCACGACTTCGCGCGCAGCCGCGGGCAATCCGAACGAAACGTTCGAAATTCCCAGAATCGTGCGCGTGTCCGGCAGCGCCTGCTTGATCAACCGGATGCCTTCTATGGTTTCCACCGCGCCGCCGATGTAATTTTCGTCACCGGTCGCGCAGGGAAACACCAGCGGATCGAAAACGATATCTTCCGGCGCCAGTCCATATTTCTCGGTCAGCAGCTTGTAGCTGCGCTGCGCGATCGCCAGCTTCCGTTCGCGCGTAAACGCCTGCGCCTGCAGCGGGTCCTCGTCAATGCAGCCGACCACCACCGCCGCGCCGAAATCGTGCGCGATCGGCACAACCTTCTCGAATTTCTCTTCGCCATCTTCCAGATTGATGGAATTGATGATCGCTTTGCCCTGGCAATACGTCAGCGCCTGCGCGATGGCCGCCGGGATCGGTGGTATCGATCATCACCGGCGCCTTCACCTTGCGGATCAACTTCTCGTAAAACAGCGGAATATCCTTTTTTTCGTCGCGATCCGTGCTTTGCAGGCACACGTCCACGATTTGCGCGCCGCCGCGCACCTGCCGTCGCGCAATCTCGCTCGCTTCTTCCCACTTTTCTTCGGCGACCAAATTCTTGAAGAGGCGCGATCCGATCACGTTCGTTCGCTCGCCCACCAGCAGCGGCCGCGTGCTGTCGTCCGATTCGATCGTCTCAATGCCCGAGTAAATCGCGCGATGCGCTTCCGCAGGCCGCACGCCGCGGCTTCTTGCCGTCCGCCATCTGCGCGATCGCCCGGATATGCTGCTCTGTCGTCCCGCAACAACCGCCTACAATGTTCAACCAGCCGTGATCGACAAATTTCTCCAACTGCGCCGCCAGCGAGGTCGGCGTCTCCAGATACTTGCCCTCTTCATCCGGCAATCCAGCGTTCGGGTAGCACGACACAAACTCGCCCGTCAGCTGGCTCAAAGTCCGGATGTGGTCCGTCATGAACTCCGGCCCGGTCGCGCAGTTCATGCCAAACGCCAGCGGCTTCGCATAGCGCAGCGACGCCCACATCGCTTCGATCGTCTGCCCCGCCAGCATCGAGCCCATCGCTTCGATCGTCACCGAAACGATCACCGGCACCTGCGCGCCAATCTCCTGCGACAGCTTCTGAATCGCCAGCAGCGCCGCCTTGATGTTCCGCGTGTCCTGCGCACGTCTCCACCAGCAGCAGATCCGACGCCGCCTTCGACCAGTCCCTTCGCCTGCACGTAGTAGGCTTCCCGCAGCTCTTCGAACGTCACGCCGCCCGTGACGGTGATCGCCTTCGTCGTCGGGCCCATCGACCCGGCCACAAATCTCGGTTTCGCCGGAGTGCTGGCCTCGTCCGCCGCCTGCCGCGCCAGTTCCGCGGCCCGCCGGCTCAACTCGTAAGCATCCGCCCCCAGACCATACTCGGCCAGCACGATCGGCGCGACCCAAAGCTGTTGGTCTCAACGATGTCTGAGCCAGCCTCGAAATATTTCCGGTGAATGTCCAGCACCACATCCGGCCGCGTGCGCACCAGGTTCTCGTTGCACCCCTCGAGCGCAGCTCCGCCAAAGTCATCCGCAGTCAGCTCTCGCTGCTGCAGCATCGTGCCCATCGCCCCGTCCAGCACCAAAATACGCTGGTTCAACAGCTCCCGTAGGGCTTTCCCGGATTCGGTCAAATTGCGCATCCGTCGAAAGTAACTCCTTCAGACTTATTGAGTCTCGCTTCCTGATATCGTCGGACTTCCTGATGCCCTGTGGAATCGGCGGGAGCCAGCAGAGAAGACCGGACACTCTTACACCGCTATTTTACGTGGGTTATGCTCGATAATCGAATGCCCTTCCATCAAAAGGGCGATTTCCGCCCGCGAATGGTCACTACCGCCAGTTGAGATTCCGGGTAGCACAGGCACTCCTGCCTGTCTCCACGCTCAACCCAAGCAAGGTGAAAACCAGCGCAACACGCAACAGACGCCCATACGTCGTACAGGCCGATCTATTGCGCAGAACCCACGCGAGCTCGCCCGCCAAAAGCACCCTAGCTGTTACGTAACAATTCGACAACACGCGCCGGAATGACCCTTGCCCGTAAGTACAGTTTTCACTACGCTGACAATATAGTGGCTACGAAACGCGCTACCTCAAAACTATCGGTCTGCATCCTCTCGCCGCACCCTTTGGTGCTGAGCGAGTTCGAGCGCTTGCTCGCCAAGCCGCAGTTCAAGGTTTCGCTCAAGCATCTCGAATCGACCCTTGGCTCCTGACCTTCGCAATCTCGAGCCGCCACAAGCGCAAGTCTACGTGATCGACGCCCACGCCGCGCGTCCCGCAACCGGCGCGCTGCTCGCCAATATTCTCGAACGCTATCCGGAAGCCCGCTTGATCGTGGTGGGCGAACAACTCAGCGACGCCAACAGCTATTCGCTACTGCGTCTAGGTGTAAAGGGCTGCTGACTTATGTCGAAGCCCGCGAGCAATTGGTTCGCGCCCTGCCTCTGGTAGCCGTGGGCGGCTTCTGGGTCCCGCGCTCGGTCCTGTCAGGTTTCGTCGACTCCATTCTCACCGGCCAGGGTCGCCGCCTGAAGACCGATGCTGTCACCAATCTCAGCCGCCGCGAACAGGAAGTCCTCGATTCGCTGCTGGAAAATCTTTCGAACAAAGAAATCGCCAGCAAGCTCAACATCGCCGAGCGCACCGTAAAATTTCACGTCTCCAATTTGCTAAGCAAATTCGGCGTCCGCCGCCGCGCCGACCTGATCCTGCTGACTTTCCAGCGTCGCATGGCCGCCGGTGCCATAAGGTTGGCGCTGGACTCAATCGGAAAATTTAAATCGTATAATGCACCACAGCGCCTGCAAACCATCTTTCCACGTTATCTTCTTCCCCTCTTCATACGTCCGCCCAGCATAGGAAATCGGCACCTCATAGATCCGCCAGTTCCCCTTCGCGATCTTGGCGGTAATTTCCGGCTCAAATCCAAACCGATCCGACCGCAGCTGAATCCCCTGCAAAACTTCCTTCCGAAAAACTTTGTAGCAAGTCTCCATGTCCGTCAGCTTCAGGTTCGTAAAAATATCGGAAAGCAGTGTCAGAATCTTGTTCGCGACGTAGTGCCAGAAATAATGCACGCGCTGCGGACCGCCCAGAAAACGCGATCCGTAGACCACCTCAGCCCGACCGTCCAGGATCGGCTCGAGCAATTTCGGGATAGTCCCGCGGGTCATATTCCAGGTCCGCGTCCTGCACCAGCACGATATCGCCAGTGGCTTCCGCGAATCCCCGCCGCAGCGCAGCGCCCTTGCCCTGATTTTGCGTCTGAAAGAAGAATCGCAGGTCCCGCAGCGGAATCGCATCGGCCCCATCCTGCGCCGGGCGCGGTCTCGTCCCCTTGGCCTGCAGCGCCGCCATCGCTCTCCAGAATTTGCCGTGTCCCATCCGTCGAGCAATCGTCTACGACGATCACTTCCTTGCGCGGCTCGCGTATCCAGCACGCGCCGTAGAATTTCATCAATCGTGTTCTTCTCGTTGTAAACCGGAATCACGACCGAGAGCTTGGGATCGACGAGTTCGGAAGGAGAGTACCGTTGGCGCGCCATGCGTGCAGGAATTGTAGCGGTCACCACGCAGCGAGTAAAGGCAGCCTGTCGCCGGCGTTGTCTTCCTTCCCGCCTTGCGGCATTTGGGAAGCAGCTATCATAGCATGCGCAGGCGGAGGGAATGCAATTCCGCTCCTCTTCGGCGTCCGTGCACTCTGTGATCTCTGTGGTGAAATCTTTCTTTGTCTTGCTCCAGCAGATGACCACCTTTTACATCGAACAATTCGGTTGCCGCGCCACCCAGGCCGACGGCGCCGCGATCGAGCGCCAACTGCGTGATCGCGGATACCTGGCCGCCTCCAATTCCGCCACGGCGGACGTCGTCGTCGTTAACACCTGCACCGTCACCGCCGCCGCCGATTCCCAGGCTCGCGACGCCATTCGCAAGATCCACGCACGCAATCCCGCCACCCGCGTCATCGTCACCGGCTGCTACGCACAACGCGCCCCGGAAGAACTCGCCGCGTTGCCGGGCGTCTCTTGGGTAGTCGGCAATTCGCACAAGCCACAAATCCCGGAACTAGCCGCCAATTTTATCCAGGCAGCCCACGAGGCGTCGGCCTCGCCAAGCAGCTTCATTCCTGCCGAATCGCTCCTAGCTTTCAATCCGTCCGAAAGCGAAACGCCTTCCCTAGCGCACGCCCCAGCCAAAATCCTGACCGGCGACATTTTCGCGCAAACCACTTTCCTCGCGGCACCGGTCCTCGGTGGGGAAGGGAATCACACTCGCCCTACGCTAAAAATTCAGGACGGCTGCAACAGCCGCTGCTCCTACTGCGTCATCCCGTTTGTTCGCGGAAAAAGCCGCAGCCTGCCGCCCAACGAAGTCATCGAAGAAATCCGCCGCCTCTTCGAATCGGGCTACCGCGAAATCGTTCTCAGCGGCATCAACCTCGGCACCTACGGCCGCGATCTGTCGCCCCGCGTCGAATTCGACGATCTCCTCCGCCGCATCCTCGACGAGACCTCGATCGAGCGCCTTCGCATCAGCTCGATCGAGCCGCTCGACGTCACCCGGGATCTAATCGCACTGTTCGCTTCCACGCCCCGCATCGCCCAGCACTTTCACATGCCGCTGCAGTCCGCCTCCGACCGCGTCCTCGCCGCCATGCACCGCTGGTATCGCTCCGAACACTACGCGCGCCGCGTCGAACTCATCCGCGAGCATCTCCCGCACGCAGCCATCGGCGCCGACGTAATCGCCGGTTTCCCAGGCGAGACGGAAGACGATCACGCCGCCACCATCTCCTTTATCGAGCGATTGCCTTTCACCTACCTTCACGTTTTCTCGTTCTCAAAACGTCCAGGCACCCGCGCGGCCAGCCTATCCGGCGAGGTTCCACCTGACGTAATTCATCATCGCGCCCGTGAACTGCGTGCCCTGAGTGAGCGGAAATCTGCAGCTTTCCATCGCGCGCAACTCCACAAGACGCTCGAGGTCCTTACGCTGCGTCACATTTCGCGCGCACCCGCAAGTACGCCGCCGGCAAATTCAACATGGACGCCCGCCATCTCCAGCAACTACTTGCAAGTGCATTTAGCCGGCGAATGGCTGCCAAATCAAATGATGCGTGCTCGCGTGGTTTCCGCGGCCGCAGGCCACCTCAATGCAAATCCGGAAACGTCCGAAATTTTTGCCGTTCGGCGCGCATCGCGTGGGTGAGAAGCTCTCTCTATGCTCGTTCTTGGGATCGCCAGCCTCGACCAGGATTCCGGCGTCGCGCTCCTCGATGAAAAATCAATCCTGGGTGCCATCGAGGAAGAAAAACTGAACCGCTCGCTCGGCGCCGAAACCGTTCCCAGCCGCGCAATCACGCGCATCCTCGAACAAAACGGCATCCACCCCGCCGATCTCACCGTAGCCGCGTTAGCCGACCTCCCGCAACAAGCTCGCCTGCGTGAATCCGGCCTGGGCTCGAAATTTTCCGCAAGCCATAAGCGCAAATCCGCTAGCGCTCGCGATCTGCGCAAATCCACTTCGATCCCCCAACTGCGCCACCACCTCAGCGGCGGCGTTAAAGTTGCAGCAGTTCGAGCATCACCTGTGCCACGCCGCCAGCGCCTATTACACTTCCGGCTTCGATCGCGCCTTGATCCTCACCCTCGATGGCGGCGCGGCCTCACGCTGCGGCCAGATCTCCCTCGGCGAAAATGACGAGATCCGTCCTCTCCGCACCATGCAGTTCCCCGATTGCCTCGGCTGGTTCTATTCCCGCATCACCGCGCTGCTCGGACTACGCCCGCACTACGATGAGCACAAAGTGCAATGGCTCGGACGCCAGGGCCAGCCCGAATATCTCCCGGTCTTTCGCAAGTTATTTCGCACCGATGCGCACGGCCTGCCGGTCCTCGATCGCCGTTATTTCGCCGCAGGCCCCGACGAGCGCGGCACCTTTTCCCCGCAGTTTTACCGCGACCTGAAACTCCACAAAGACAAGTTCCGTGGCGATCCCACGGTGTGCGCGGCTCTGGCCCGCAGCGCGCAACTCTTTCTCGAAGAAACCGTCCTCGAAGTCGCGCACCACTTCCAGGCGCAGACCGGTGCGGATTCGCTATGCGTAGCCGGCGGCGTTTTCTTGAATGTTCTACTGGTTCGCGCTTTGGAAACCCGTAGCACCTTCGATCGCGTCTACGTTCAACCCGTCGCGGCCAACGCCGGCACCGCTCTGGGTGCCGCTTTCCTAGCCCGCAAAAAACTTTCGGGAAAATCCGGCCGCGCCCCGATGACCACCCTCGCGCTAGGCCCCGACTTGGTCTCCCAGGAGATCAAAGCCGTTCTCGATAACTGTAAAATCATCTACAAATATCTATCCGGCGAAGAGCAATTGATCGCCGAAGGTATAAAACTCCTGCAACGCGACAAAATCGTCGCCTGGTGCCAGGGCCGCACCGAATTCGGCCACCGTGCGTTAGGCAACCGCAGCATCCTGGCGTCGCCCTTTTCCGAATACGTAATCGACAACGTAAATCAATACATCAAGCACCGCGCCGATTTTCACCCCTTCGCTCTGTCGGTTCCCGCCGAGCGCGCCCCCGAATTTTTCGATTGCTCCCCCAACTGCCGCTTCATGGCCTCCCTCGGCACCCTCAGGAATCAAGTCCCCGGCCTAGAACAATTCGCCTTCAACGGCCGCGAAGTCCGAGTCCACACCGTGGACAAAAATTCCAACCCCAGCTTCTGGCGTCTCCTCCAAAAATTCGGCGAAACCGCCCCAGCCCCAGTCCTGGTCAACACCTCCTTCAACCTGTTCGGCGAACCGTTAGTCTCCGACCCCCGCGAAGCGGTCCGCAGCTTCTACTGTTCTGGCATCGACGCCCTGGCCCTAGGCTCCTTCCTCCTCGTGAAGTAATTTGCATTCCGGAGGGTCGGCTGCGTGGTGGTCGTGGCCACCATTCTTGAATTGGCGGATGGCTAGCGGTTGGCAGGGAAGCGAGGCCTGTTGTAGCGGCCGCCGACCGTTTACCTGACCCGCGAAGGGTGGCGGGCGCCATTCGTTCGGCAAGAGCAGCTACTCTAATTCTCGAAAATAACCTGCGCGAAAGCCTGCTCGGCAGTGTGTGTGATACTCACCACGATATTTTTCACATTAAGGTGACCGGCGACATTGGCAGCCTCACCGGCAAGCTTGATCGTAGGCCGCCCGCCCTTTTCCCGCACAACTTCCACATCCACCCAACGCACCCCGCGGCTCCAGCCGGTGCCCAGCGCCTTCATCACGGCCTCTTTCGCCGCAAAGCGGCCAGCATAGCGTTCATACTTGTTCTTGAATCGCTCGCAATACCCCCGCTCGTTCGCGGTGTAAACGCGCCGCAGAAAAGTCTCCCCGTACCGCTCGATGGCAGACTTCACACGCCCCACCTCGGCGATGTCAATGCCCAATCCGACGATCAAGCAACCTCCACCTCAAAGTAGCACAGGCACTCTTGCCTGTGCCTCTGTAAACCGCGCCACCAACTGCAATTCTAGCAGCCGCCGACCGTCCACCCTGAGCCTCGAAGGGCGGCGGGCACTTTCCGCAACATCACCCAAAACCATCGGAACCAACTGCGATTATACTGGTAAGCCCGTGGCCACCACGAAGACATCGCCCAGGAAGGGCAGCAACCCCAAACACCCAAAGCCCCGTCCATCCGAAAAAGTTTGGACGGAGCGGAAGTCGCACGGCGTAAGCGTACTCCAGGTCCCAGCCTTCACAAAAATCCCCTGGCTAGTTCACGGCTTCAGCACGCGCCCCGGCGGCGTAAGCAAAATCGAAGGCGAAAGCGAAAGAGTCCTGAATCTCGGCGCCGTAGACTGGGACACCCGCGAAAACGTCGAGGAAAACAGACGCCGTTTCCAAGGCGCGCTAGGCGCCGCCGATCTTACGCTGGTATCGCTCCACCAAATCCACTCCGACGTAGTCCGTTCCTTCGACGCCGCTCCAACAAAGCAGTACAAAGGCGACGCCTCCGCAACAAGTCGCGCCGGCCTGTTGCTGGGAGTACGCACCGCGGATTGCTCCCCGGTTCTGCTAGTAGACCGTAAAAAGTGCGTGGTCGCAGCAATCCACGCAGGCTGGCGAGGAACCCTAGCCCGTGTCGTAACCAAGACAATCGGGCAAATGCAAATGGAGTTCGGCAGCCGTCCGCAAGATCTACTAGCCGCCATAGGCCCGACTATCGGCGGCTGCTGCTACGAAGTAGGCACCGAGGTCGCCTCCGCCTTCGCTGCAAAATTCCCCAACGCCTCCGACTTTTTCGACGAACTCCGCACCGGCGACGAGCCCAACCCCTTACAGTGGCTGAACATGATGCCGCCAGGCCATCAACCCCCTCCCAATAAGGTGCTCCTCGATCTGAAGAAAGCAAATCGGTCGCAGCTAGTCGAAGCCGGAGTCCGCGAAGAAAATATCTTCGTCACCGAGCTGTGCACGTCGTGTGATGTTGACCGCCTGTTCAGCTACCGTAAAGAGGCGAACCGCAGCGGCCGCCTGATGGCCGTAATCGCCATCCGCCCGTAAGCACCACCCAGTTCCAAAAAATCTTGCAGAGCGAGCCGGGCAGCACTCCAAGGCCAGACCCGAAAATGTCCTCTCATACCCAAAATTCATTTGACAGTGGGTAACGTTCGCGGTATAGTACCGATACATAAACCTCCGCGTTTCAGCCAAACACGATCTTCCCTGAGTTGTTCCCGAGGCCAGTTCAGATGCCGGTCAGTCCGCAATACTCGTCACTGAGGCCCACCGAACACTTAACGTCTTTAGAATCAAATCACTGCGCCGTTTTGAGCCGAAAGCGACACATAAATCACGTGTTTTCAAGTCATTGCGCAAAAAAGGGGGAGAGGATGGGCTGGATGACAGGATTACGGTTAACTTAGAACGCTTAGCGGCGACCCGCTTATCTCATTCAACGCCAACTGCCCGCACGCCGCCATCACATCGCGACCACGCGAGTGCCGCACAAAGGAGGGAATGCCGCGTTCAATCAGCAGCTTCTGAAACGCGTCGATGACTTCCGGTGGCGACTCGTGATAAGGCAGTGCGCCGGGATTCCACGGGATCAGATTCACTTTCGCGGCTTGCAATGGCGCCAGCAACTTCACTACGCGTCGCGCATCGGCCAGTGAATCGTTCACGCCGCCCAGCATCACGTACTCGAACATCAGGTATTCCCAAGAGCGCAGTGGATATTCCCGGCAAGCCTTCATCAAAGTGGCAAGCGGATACTTCCGGTTGATCGGCATCAGTGCATTGCGCTGCTCGTCGTTCGACGCGTTCAGCGAAATCGCCAGCCCCGGTCGCACCTCTTCCTTGGCTAAACGCTCGATGCCCGGCACAATCCCGCTGGTCGAGAGCGTCGCATGTTTCGGCGAAATCGCCACGCCTTTAGGGTCGAGCAGAATCCGCAGCGCCGCCATCACCGAATCGAAATTCAAAAGCGGCTCGCCTTGTCCCATGAGCACGATGTTGGTGTTCGGCGCAAGCACCGCCTTATGTTCCTCAAGCGGCAGCAGCACCTGCGCGACAATTTCCCCCGGCGAAAGATTGCGAATCAGCCCAAGTTGCGCCGTGAGGCAAAACTGGCAATCCACCGCGCAACCCGCCTGCGTCGAAATACAAATAGTCTGCCGCCCCTCGGTCGGCATAAACACCGCTTCCACCGAAGCAGGCCGCACCACGTGCATTTTCTTCTCTGCGTCCTCCGTGGTGAAATCCTCTTTCTTGATCTCTTGGGAGCCCGGCAGCGCAAACAAATACCGCACAGACCCGTCCTGCGATACATACCGTTGCCGCACAACCGGCAATGTGACCCGCGCCTCGGCCGCCAATCGCTCGCGCAACGCCGCAGGCAGAGTCGTCATCGACGCAATGTCGAAGATTCGCTTCACATAAAGCGCATGATAAAGCTGCGCCCCGCGATAAGTAGGCTCGCCCAGCCCCACGCACAAGGCGCTCAGTTCGTCCTTCGATTTGCCCAGAAGTTCGATAGTCATGAGAATTTCGTGGCGCGGGGGATATCGCGCCGGAATCAATAATAGCATGCGTGCGCGGGCCCGCTGTTCACGGAGAGGCCCAAGAATCTTGGCAAGGAAAGACGAACACAGGCGACAGGATTTCGGGTCTTGGCTAGGGTGTGTAGGTTAGAGTTGAGGTCCTTCGGCTATCCTTTTCGGATAGCTCCAGGATGACAGCGGCTTTCGCCCTTCCTCAAAACCAAGCGAATCGCTGCAGGGATCACAGCGGTCCCCGGCTTCATCAAACCGCGCTATAATTCGTTGGCAATCCCCCTGATCTCCGGATTGCCCTTCGGAGGCGCCATGCAAAAGCAAGCGACCACGGATCAGCTGAGCATCACGGATTGGGTGAAAGATCTTTCCGCCATTCCGGAGCGCGAATTCACGCTCGAAGCCGTCCAAAACTACATCGTGCAACACGTCCGTTCGCCCGGAAACGCTCGACAAATATCTGTTTCTTCTCGCAGCGGCAATTACACGCGCAACTTGATTTTCAAGAACGATGTCTTCGAATGCATGACCATTTGCTGGGAGATCGGACAATCCAGCCGCGTGCACAATCATCGCGACCAGAATTGCTGGATGTCCGCGCCCATCGGCCGCTTGCGCGTGCAGAATTTTCGCGTCAACGCAGCGCGATGCCGGCACTCGGCACCTGTCACATCGTTCCCACCGACATCTATGACATGGATGCCGCGCATCCCGCCTATGTCAATCCGCTCGAACCGGTGCACCAGGTGCTGAATCTTCCGGAGTTCAACGAGCGCGCGGTCAGCATCCACGTCTATTCCAAGCCGTTCGACATCTGCGAGATTTACCAGCGCGATAAAGGCACCTACTGCCGACGTTCCGCTGCACTACACCAGCGAATACGGCAAACTCAACCCCGACGAAAAATCTGATCGAGCGTTAAACCGAAGAGTGCTCGATCGTTGATCTGCGCAGGAATCATCCGTTAGACTCGGGCGCACGCGGTCCTTGTAACTTGTAGATGTGCAGCTTTTAGTCAGCCCGATTTCTTCTTTCTGGCCGCCTGTGTCACAATCGTAGCATGACCACCGAAGCTCGCGACATTCAGAAACGCGTCTTGCCCAATGGTCTGGTGGTGCATTACCGAGACCATGTCGCACGTTCGCTCCGTTTCCGTCGGGGTCTGGGTTCGCAACGGCTCTCGCCGCGAAGTCCACGAGGAAAATGGCCTCGCGCATTTCATGGAGCACATGGTCTTCAAAGGCACCGAGCGCCGCTCTGCCGAAGCGATCGCCCGCGAAATGGATTCCGTTGGCGGCATGCTCGACGCCTTCACCTCCAAGGAACAGATCTGCTTCAACGCCAAGGTTTTCGACGAGCATTTGCCGATCGCGTTTGACATCATTGCCGATCTCGTTCTTGCGCCCGAAATTCGATTCCGAGGACGTAAAGAAAGAACGCCAGGTCGTCCTCGAAGAAATCAAGATGGACCTGGACAATCCGGAATACCTGCTGCACGAAATCTTCACGCGCGGCTTTTGGCCCGGAGCATCCTCTCGGCCGGCCCATTCTGGGCACGCCGGAAACCGTGCGGCAATTCAGCCGTGAATGGCTCCGCAAGCGCTTTGCGCATTGGTTCGCTCCTGATCGTTTGGTATTGACCGCGGCGGGCAATGTTAAGCACGAAAAGGTCTTAGCTCTGGTGGAACGCGAGTTTGGCTCGCTCCAACCCGCCGGCGACCCCGAAGCGCACGCGGCCTCGCGCAACGCTCCCATTCATCTGGAAACTAAGCGCGACCTCGAACAGGTTCACGTGTGCATCGGCGTGCCGTCGTACCGCTCGCCGACGAGCGCCGTTTCGCGGTCGCGGTGATGAACAATCTTTTGGGCGGCGGCATGTCGTCGCGCCTGTTTCAGAATATCCGCGAAAAGCCGGGCTCGCGTACGCGGTGTTCAGCGAACTCACGCCCTATTCCGATGCGGGCATGATGACCGTTTACGCCGGAACCGCGAAGGAAACCGTCGGCCAAGTGATCGACCTGGTCATCCAGGAATTTCACGACCTGAAACAAACGTTCGTCAGCGAGGAAGAGCTCTTGCGCGCCAAGAATCACCTCAAAGGTTCGCTGATGCTTTCGCTCGAGTCCACCAGCTCCCGCATGTCCAATCTGGCTCGCCAGGAGTTGTACTTCGGCCGCTTCTATTCTCTCGATGATATCCTCGCCTCCATCAGCACCGTGACCCGCGAAGAAGTGCAAGCGCACGCCCATGAATTCTTCCAGCCGCAACAAATCGCCGTGACCGTGCTCGGCCCGCTCAACGGTTTCACCCTCGACCGCTCCCGCCTAGCCTGCTAGTTCTTCCAGAGCTTTTTGATCGAATTTAGACAACTTTTCACATTCCGCATTGACGCTCCGTTGCCGCTCTGCGATGATGCATGCAATTCGTTACAGCGTTGTGCTGCACCGAGCTGCTTCGCACGGAGGGAAAGCGATCGGCTTACGCGTCACCATTCTGGCGTCCGGCAGCTCGGGCAACATCACCCTACTCGAGACCGAGCACACCCGCCTCCTGATTGACGCCGGGCTCGGCAAACGCGAAACTCTGGCACGCTCGGCAGCCGTCGAAAAAGACGTCGATCACCTCGACGGCATTCTCGATTACTCACGAACACAACGATCATTGCAACGGCCTGCCGCAAATGCTGGGCATGTGGAAAGCGCCGCTATACGTCACCGAGCCCACCATGGACGCGCTGCAATCGCACGCTGCCGGACACTCTTGGCAAACGCCTCCGCGGTGTCGAGACCATTCACACCGGGCAGCGCTTCAGCGTCGGCGACATCGAAGTGCACGCGTTTGCCATTCCCCACGATGCTGCCGATCCTATCGGCTTCACGTTCCGCGCCGATGGAGTCAAGATCGCTCTCGTCACCGACCTCGGCTACATGCCGGAGCTGGTCAAGGTCCATCTGCGCGACGCCGATTGCCTGATTCTCGAATCCAATCACGATCTCGACATGCTCAAGGTCGGCCCCTATCCGTGGGTCGTCAAGCAGCGCGTCCTCAGCCGCACCGGACATTTATCGAATCACGCCGTCAGCGAATACCTCGCCGATCCCGACGGCTTTGACGGCGCGCGCACGCTACCTGGTTCTGGCGCACCTGTCGCTGGAAAACAACAATCCCGATTTAGCGCGCATTTCCGCCGAAGAAGCGCTGCGCCGCCGCCCCACCGAATGCGCCTTCGCCGGCGAACTGCTCGTCGCTACCCAGGGTACGCCCATGAGGCCGCTTGAGCTGTAAAACAACGAAGCTTTAACAGAGGGCACAGATCGGAACACAGAAATCACGGAGAATCGCTGCCTCAAAGCTGGTATCTCCGTGACCTCTGTGCTCCTATCTTTGTGCCCTCTGTGTTAAATCCTGTTCTTGAATTTGCCTTCGCCAAGTGATTCGATCACTGCCTGGGAACTCCTCCGTTGACACTGCGCCCGTCGTTCCCCTAAACTGAAATTGTTCTTGGTAGAGGTGCGGAGGCCATAAGTAGCCAGGCTTGCAGTTCCGAGCAGCTTCGGATGCCTGAGCAAAAGGGGCTAAGTTGTTCTCTCCGCCGAAATCGTTGCGGTAGCTGAAACCGCCGCGGTTGGGGGTTAGGGCTAAGGCCTGACCACTGTCATCCAGTTGTAGTGGTTCGTGGATGAAGCGCTATCGAGAGGCGGCAGCCCGAGTCTTCCGCTCGCGGTTTCTTCCTTTCCTTTCGCCTCTTCCCAAAAAATTCGACGGCTAGAAAATTCGGTGGAAATGAATCTTTTCGAACTCACGCGCGCCCTCGTGGACATCGAGTCGGTAACCAACAACGAGAAGCAGGTTGGCGACTACCTGTTCACGCACCTGTTCGCGCTGGCGTCGCGCCACGAAGGACACATCGAGCGCATCCCGGTCGCACCGCAGCGCGACAACATTTTCGTTCGCTGGGGCGAGCCCTTCGTCACGCTCTCCACGCACATGGACACCGTGCCGCCATTTTTCGCCTCCAACGAAGATCCTGAGTTTCTGTGGGGCCGCGGCTCCTGCGACGCGAAAGGCATCATCGCGGCGATGATCGCGGCGGCCGAGACATTGCTCGCGGCGCGCACGCGAAATTTCGCATTGCTGTTCCTGGTCGGCGAGGAGCGCAATTCCGCCGGCGCAAAAGCCGCAGCGGCGGATCCTCGCGGCTCGCGCTTCCTGATCAATGGCGAGCCTACGGACAATCGCATCGCGCTCGGTTCCAAAGGAGCACTGCGCTTCGAGGTTACCGCACGCGGAAAGCTCGCGCATTCCGCCTATCCCGAACTCGGCCACTCCGCGATTCACACACTTCTCGATGTGCTGCAAGAGATCCGGCAGATTCCTTTGCTGCACGACTCCATGCTGGGTCCCAGCACGTTGAACGTCGGCACGATTTCCGGCGGCCGCGCGCCAAATGTCGTTGCGGATGAAGCCCATGCCGAAATCATGTTCCGCACGGTAGGAGATCCTGCGCAGCTTCGCGAAGCGGTCGCCGCCACCGTCGCGGGCCGCGCGGAAGCCCGTGAAGTCTTGCATACTCCCGCAATTCGCTTGACAGGTTTCGACGGCTTGCCGACCACCGCCGTTGCGTTCACCACGGACATTCCGGCATTGGGCGGAGGCTGGGGCAAGCCATTTCTCATCGGTCCGGGCAGCATTCACGTGGCGCACACGGCGGAAGAACGAATCGCGAAGAAGGAACTGTCGGAGGCGGTGGAGATTTACGCGCGCATGGTCAAGCAACTCTTGTCAGAAGGGCAGGTGCGCGTATGACGCTGGGCCTGGCGATTGTCGGGTACGGGAAAATGGGGCGCCTGATCGAGCAGTTGGCGCCCGAATATGATTTCGAGGTGCGCGCGAAATTCGATAGCAAGAACAACGCGGGCGGCGATGGTTTGACGCGGAGCGCCTTGCGGGCTGTTGACGTTGGCATTGAATTTTCGACGCCAAATGCAGCGGCACAAAACATTCAACAACTCGCTGCGGCTGGAGTGAATGCCGCAGTAGGCACGACCGGTTGGCTCGAAAATCTTCCCGTTGCGCGCCAGGCGGTGACGCAAAGCGGGACGGGGCTGGTGTGGGCGCCCAATTTTTCCGTGGGCGTCAATCTTTTCTTGCAGGCGGTGGCTTACACCGCGGCGCTTTTCGCATCGCAGCCGGAGTACGGCGCGTGGGGTTGGGAGATCCATCACGCGGCAAAAAAGGATGCGCCGTCGGGCACGCTGCGCAAGCTGGCGGAAGAGATGCGCGCTCACGGGTATACGCGCTCAATCGATTTGAGTTCGAGTCGCGCGGGAGCGCATCCCGGTACGCACGAAATGGGATTCGATTCGGTCGCCGACACGATCACGTTGCGGCACACGGCTCGGAGTCGCGACGGATTTGCCCGCGGCGCGCTGCAAGCTGCGCGATGGGTGGCCGGCAAAAAGGGTTTATTCGAGTTTCGGGAGATTCTCGGTGAGTTAGGCCGTCAATGATTTCAGGTGGCACAGACTTCAGTCTGTGCCCGCTGAAGATCGAGCACACGAAAGGGACGGCAGCGCGATGGCAGCGCCGCAAAACGGTTTCCCAAGTCGGATGGTCACAAGAAGGAGAAACAACATGTTCACAGGATGCGGTACGGCAATGGTCACTCCATTTCGCGGCGACGGCTCGCTCGACGAACCCACGCTGCGAAATCTGATTCAACGGCAGATCGACGCGAGCATCGATTTCCTGGTGCCCTGCGGAACAACCGGCGAAAGCCCGACGCTCACGCACGAAGAGCATTTGCGCGTCGTCGAAATCACAGTCGAGCTCGCCAAGGGAAGAGTTCCGGTGCTGGCCGGCGCTGGCGGTTACAACACTTCCGAAGTGATCGCCCTGGCGCGCGAACTCACCGCGATTGGCGCCGACGGCCTTCTCTCGGTTACGCCGTATTACAACAAGCCGACACAGGAAGGTTTGTTTCAACACTATCGCGCCATCGCGAACGCCATATCGCTGCCCATCATTTTGTACAGCGTGCAAGGGCGCACCGGCGTGAACATCGAGCCTCCCACGGTGAAACGCCTCGCCGGAGTCGAAAACATCATCGGCATCAAGGAAGCCTCTGGCAGTATCGGGCAGATGGCGGCGATTCTGAACGTCGTGCCGGACGATTTCGTCATGCTTTCCGGTGACGACGCCATTACTTTGCCGCTGACCGCGCTCGGCGGCCGCGGAGTGATTTCCGTTGTCTCCAACGAAATTCCCGCGGAGGTGGTGCAACTCGTGCGTCTCGCGTTGCAAGGCGACATCTCCGGCGCGCGCGCGATTCATCGGCACTACCACTCGTTGATGGAAGTAAATTTCGTGGAGTCGAATCCAATTCCGGTGAAGGCGGCGATGGCGGAGATGGGTTTGCTCGAGCCAGTTTGGCGGCTGCCGCTAGTGCCGCCAAAAGCGGAAAACCTGGCGCGCGTGCGCGACGTGCTTGCATCTTTGGGACTTGCCGAGAGAGTGCATGCTGCCGTCGCAAATTGAGCTGGTGTTCGACAAGCCGCCCGCGCACTACAGCGAAGAGCATTTCCGGCTGTTTGGCGAGTTCAAGGACGCGCTGAATCGCGGTGAAGTGCGCGCCGCCGAGCCCGATCCTGCGGCAAAGACGGGATGGCGCGTGAACGCCTGGGTGAAAAAGGGAATCCTGCTCGGCTTTCGCATGGGCTCCATCGTGGACATGTTCGCGGGGCGGGCCGCAAACGGGTCGGCGAGTGGCACGGCAACTAGTGCCGGGCCTCAGCGTTTCATCGACAAATCCACGTACCCACTGCGCGCGATCGGCATTGGGGACGGCATTCGCGTCGTTCCGGGCGGCTCGAGCATTCGCGACGGGAGCTTCATTGGCCGCGGCGTCGTGTGCATGCCGCCCATGTTTGTCAACGTTGGCGCGCATGTGGGCGAAGGCACGATGATCGATTCCCACGCGCTGGTGGGAAGCTGCGCGCAGATCGGGCGCAACTGTCACATTTCGGCGGCGGCGCAAATCGGCGGTGTGCTTGAGCCGGTTGGCGCGCTGCCGGTAATTATTGAAGACGACGTTTTGGTGGGTGGCAATTCTGGCGTTTACGAAGGCACGGTCGTAAAACGTCGCGCGGTCCTGGGCACCGGCACAATTTTGAACCGATCAATTCCCGTTTACGATCTTGTGCGAGAGGCGGTCTACAGCGCGACGCAGGACGAGCCGCTGGTGATTCCGGAGGAGGCCATCGTTGTGCCGGGCTCGCGCGCGGTGTCGCACGCGTTCGGCAAGATGCACGGACTGTCGCTGCAAGCCGCCGTGATCGTGAAGTACCGCGACGCGAAGACCGATACGCGCGTTCAGCTCGAAGATTTGTTGCGCTGACGCGGCCTTGCAAGGGTCAATCCCGGAGCTCGCGAAAGAAAGAGAAGATAACGCAGAGACGCTCAGAGCGCCGAGAAGCACAGAGGAACGTTCACTGCGACAGCACCTTCTCAAAAAATGCCAACGCACGTGGATCGTTGGACTGGCCGAGCCAGAACATCGCCTGCTTGCGCACCGCGGGATTGCGATTCGTCTGTGCGATCTCGATCAGCTTCGGCACGCCTTCCTCCTTTGGCATCTGACTTAGCGCGAAGACCGCTTTCTTTTTTACTTCGGTGTCGGGATCATTATCAATCGCGCCGGTAATCGTCGCCGCCGCTTCCTTTCCGGCCTTTTGCGCCAGCCAGAACAGCGCCTGCCCGCGCACGTGGCTGCTTTCGTCTTCCTTGGCCATGCGAATCATTTCGTCGACCGCGGCCGGCTCGCGGCTGACGGACAGCGCGAATGTCACGTGCGCGCGAACTTCCGTGCTGGGGTCGTTCTTGGCCATTTGTTGCAGCGTCGCCAGCCCGGCCTTGCTGCGCGCTTCGCCGAGCCAAAACGAGGCTTGCTTACGCAATTCCTCGCGCTCGGTAGGCCGTACGAAAGACTCGAGAGCGCGGTCGGCGGATTCGTCGGCGTGGAGCGCGATTGCCGTGAGCGATTCGTGGCCGAGTTTTCTGTCGTCGTCTTCGTTGAAGTTTTCGACGCGCACGTAGTTAGCGAGGTAGGCGACGCTTTCCGCGGGCTTTACGCCCATGAGCCATACGAACGGCAGCCCGCCGGCATCGACGGTGCATGCCGCTGAGACCACGCGAATCTTCATGAACTTCTTGTTTTCCGCGCGAAACAGAATGGCGATGGCGTGCGCCGTTTCCAGGTTCACGGAGGCGTTGCGCGAATTCATGTTGATACCGTGGTCGCTGCTCTCCAGGCGCCATATTCCGCATTCCTGATTCCAATTTCCATTCGAGCCAGCGCAGCACACTTCGCGATCGCCGGCCACTTGGGGAACGCTGTAGCCAATCCATTGAGCTTGCGCAGATTGCGCCTCGAACGTTTTCAACTCGGCTGCCAACGGACCCGCCAGCGCGCGTGTTTCAAGTCGCGCATTCTGCACGTTCGGGGTGTCGCTCGCCTGCGATTCCGCTCGCGCTGCTTTGGCGGCGCGCGCCGCAGGCATTGCCATAAGCACGCACGCAAGAATCCCCGCCACAAAGGTACGAAATGCGATCGCTGCAGTTCTCATCGCCTTCCTCACTTTTGCAGAATTTCCATTAGATAGTCCGTGGCTGCCTTGTCGTGCATCAACGCCAGCTTGGATACCGCTTCCTTCTTGAGTTCAGGATCCTTTTCGCCTCGCGCGATAGTTACGAGTCCAGCCGCGTTCCCCTGTATGAAATAGGCGTTTAGCACTTCTTTGCGCACGTCGCGATCGGTCTCTTTGCTGTAAATCGATTGCAGCGCCT
The DNA here is from genome assembly GCA_963721915.1 of uncultured Acidobacteriota bacterium. Lineage (GTDB taxonomy): Bacteria > Acidobacteriota > Terriglobia > Acidiferrales > UBA7541 > Acidiferrum. Next base: position 109,569 of record CAVRLD010000002.1, read on the forward strand.
TCGCGGAGTCAGCCGAGTTAATCAGCCCCAGATTGCGCACCGCCGCACGCCGCAGCTCTGGATTTTTCTCGCTTCGGGCAGCCTCCGCGAGCCGATTCGATTCTCCCGCCAGAAAAAACGCCTGCAAGATTTCACGCTTTATATCAATCGAGCCGCGACTGACCAGCGTCGTCGTTCCCGGGACATCCTCCGCGGTGAGTTCGTTTTTGTAAAGCTGCTGCAATTCGTCGACGCCGTGGAGTAAGCCCAATTGGCGGATGGCTTCGCGCCGCAGCGTCACATCTTTTTCGCTCTTCGCCGCGGCGAACAAATCCTCTTTGTCGCCGGAAATCATGTAGCTCTTGAGAATCGCGCGCTTTACGGATTCATCGCTGGTTTTCGCGTAAACCTCGGCGAGCGTCTTCCGCGCCGTGCCACCTCCGAACATCCCAAGATATTCCACCGCTTTCCGCTGCAGTTCGGGATTACTCTGCCCGCTCGCGATGCGCCCCAGGATTTCTCGCGCTTGCAGCGAGCCACTTTGCGCAATCACAAACAGCGCTTTGGATTTCTCGCGCGGCGTGGCTGTTCCGTTCAGAACTTTCTCCAGCAGCGGCATGGCGCGTTCCGGATCGCTGTTCATCAGCCCCTGGATCGCGAGCATTTTCAAGTCGTCGTTGCTTTGTGATTCGGGATGCGCCGGTTGACCCGTTCGCTGCCGGACGTCGATCTCCAATGCGCTCGCGTCTTTCAGCCAGCGGCTTTGTGGAAAGCGGTGCTTCAAATCCGCGATGGTCGCCAGCGCGGTATCCCGTTTGCCCAAACGATTCTCGGCATACGCCTTCCAATAGAGCGCGGCGTCGGTTTGCGGACTGTTCAGCGCCGCAAGTTCCGCGAATTGTGATTCGGCCTTGTTGTAGTCGTCTTCGTCGAGGGCTTCGCGGCCACCGTCGTACAGTTCGGAGTTGCGCTCTGTCCGTTCCTGCTCACGATCGCGCTTCTCTTGTTCCCGGTCACGCTTTTCCTGCTCGCGATCGCGCTTCTCTTGCTCGCGGTCACGCGCTTCCTGTTCCCGATCCCGCTTCTCTTGCTCCTGGTCCTGCTGATCATCCGCGCTTTGGTCTTGTAGCTGCTGAGCCGCTTGCGCCGCGCTCGGACTGCGCGCACCCAAAGTGTTGGCACCCGCTCGCACTTGACCCTGCGTCATTACTATCAGCGCGAGCGCGACGTACTTCACGCCTCGAACGATCGCGCTCTTCGAGCGAACCGGCGATGTGCGATCAATCCACTCACCCTGCATCTCAACAACGTTCATGTCTTGTTCCTCTCCTGCGGCATCAATCCGTTTCGTTTCCCGGCGGGCGTTGCGGACTCCTCGCGCTGCTGCAATTCCTTGCCGACCACGCGAACCTTGAACAAAATCCCTCGCGCTTCGATGCGCTGGCGAATCGTTTGCAGTTGCGCTGGCGTGACGCTTTGTGGGCTATGCGCGACATCCAGCAATACCCGCTCGAGTTCATCCAGCACATTGGCAAGGCCTGCATCGCCTTGTTCCAGAGCCGTTTGCCGATACAGCCGGTTTTCCTCGAGCAAATCTTCCGCGCGTCGTTGTTCCGCCGAAATGTTGACCTGCTTTTGCTTCGCATTGAGTGGTTCGGCGTTGGCGAGTTCCACGAGCACCATCTCCGACCGGCCCAAATGTTCGCCTACCGCCATGATCAAAACGCGTTCGCGTACTTTCTCTGCGCTAGCGTCTGCGGCCGTGGGCTCCAGCGTACCTCGCTTCGTCACGCGGCCAGCCAGGAACGCAACGATGACCAGCGCTGCGACCGCCCCCACCACCGCCAACCTGCGCGGTTCGAGCCATCCGCCGTCGCGCCAACGAGCAAGTGAGGCAAGATCCCACCACCTCGCTCTCTCCTCCGGCAGTCGTGGCGCAATTTGCTGCCACACCCGTTGCCCGTAGTCTTCGCCAGGGTCAGGAACCGGCATGGCGCCCAACGCCGCAAGAACCGCATCGATCCGTTCGAGTTCCACTCGACACTCCGGACAATCGGACAAATGTTCCGCGATCGCATCGCGCCGCAAAACCTCGCCGCCGTGATACGCGATCAACTCTTCCTCATTCGGATGTTTCATAGTTCAGTTCCCACTGCCTTCACTTGCCCTCGCCGTTCGACAAACGGCTCGTGCCGCACCACAAATAGTGCCGCACGTGAACGTCGTAACGACCCCGACATAGAGCCGGACGATCAGAGTCGTACGATCAGAGTCGTACGCACTCCAGTGACCGCCGCAGCTTTTGCACCGACCGAAAAACCGTGTTCTTCGCGGCACTCGTACTCGATTTGAGCGCTTCGGCAATCTCCTCGATCCCGGAGCCGCCCCAGTGCCGCATCACAAAGGCCGTGCGTTCCGCCGGGGTCAATTCATTTAGCGCGCGCCGCATGTGGACGGCGAGCTGCTCGCTTTGCGCCAAGCGTTCCGGTGACGGCGCGGCGTCCGGCACCAAGCTGGCTGGGTCGCGTTCGATTCCGTCCTCGGACAATCGGCCGGCGGGCTCGCGCTGCGCGTCTTCACTCTTGCGCTGGCGCATGCGGTCGATCGCGTAGTTCGCCGCGATGCGGTACACCCAAGTCCCAAAATTGGCGCGCGCCGCAAACTGGCCGAGTTTCTGATACGCCCGCAAAAACGCCTCCTGCACCACTTCTTCCGCGTCGTGCTGATTGCCGGTCATGCGATAGGCGAGGCGGAACACGTTGCGGCTGTGCCGTTCCACCAAAATGCGGAAAGCGTCGCGATCGCCCGCGAGCGTGCGCTCGACGGCGATGGCGTCACTGTCCCCAGTGGTCTCGACGCTCTGCCTCATCCGGTTCATTAGACAGGTTTTCGGGCTTGCGGTTAGGTCTGTTTTTACTACGAGGATGCTGGGCTTGCGGAGGCCTTTAGCGAGAGTCCTAAGAATACGGCTAAAGCTTTCTTCAGGAGCTAGAGCCCGTACGTTCCCAGGGACTGTGCCGGGGCTGAAGCCTCGGCCTCCTAAGGGAAAAATTCTGGTTGAGCCCTTCCGGATTCGCTACTCGTAGCGTAATGCCACCATGGGATCGACCTTCATTGCCCGGCGAGCGGGCACGTAGCATGCCGCAAGCGCGACCAGCAACAGAAGGGCGGCTACCGCCACAAAGGTTAGCGGGTCTGTCGGTTGCACTCCGAACAACAAACTCGACAGGAAGCGGGTTAGGGCGAGGGCACCTAATATGCCGGTTGCGATCCCCGTCAGGGCCAGGCTGGCGCCGCGTCCTAGAACCAGAGCAAGCATATTTTGCGGTTGGGCTCCGAGCGCCATGCGGATGCCGATCTCTTGGGTGCGCTGACCCACCGTATAGCTCATCACGCCATAGATGCCTACAGCGGACAGGACGAGCGCGAGTCCCGCGAGAATACCGATGAGCACGGCCGAAAATCGGCGAGGTGAGATCGATTGGGACAGCAAGCCGTCGAGCGTGGTGACTTCGGTTACCGGGAGGCTGGGATCGACTCGATGTATAGCCTCGGTGGCGGTTGCGGCAACCGTAGTCGGGTCCGACGCGGTACGCAACACCAAGTGCGGCGTCCAGCCGCCTGTAAAATAGGCGTCATAGGTCGGCCCGGCTTCCAGGCCGAACTGGTGTACGTTGCCGACAATGCCGACAATCGAAAACCAGCAGGGTTGCGGATCGAGCGAGCAAAAGTTGACGCGGTGGCCGATGGGATCTTCATTGGCGAAGAATCGACGCGCCATCGTGTCATTGATCACGATCTTGTCTTGTTGCGCCCAATCGTCGCGCGTCAGCAGGCGGCCCCTTTGCAACGGAATGCCCACGGTTGCGAAATATTCCGGGTTGACCGTGCGGATCTGCGCCACAGGGCGAACGCCGGTGCTTGGGACCGACTGCCCGTCAATCAGGAACCGCGAGGCTTCGCGCAAATCGGTCGCCAGCGGCAGCGTGCTAATACCTCCCGCCGATTTCACTCCCGCCAACCCGCTAACCTGTTGAATAATTTGATCGAATTGCAGCGACTGCTTTTTGCCCAGCTCGATTTGCTGTTCCTGAGAGAGCTTCGCGGCCTCAACAGGGGAAATCGCAGCTTGCGTAATCTGCATGCTGAGGACGTGCTCGGTCTCGAATCCGGGCGCAACGTCCAGCAGGTGGCGGAAGCTCTGCAGCAGGAGCCCGGCGCCAATCAGGGGAACCAGCGCCAGCGCAATTTCCGAGATGACCAGCGCATTGTGGACACGATGACTTCCCGGCGCGCTGGTGCCTTTGCTCCCTTGCTTCAAGATGTTGTTCAGGTCGCGCATGCGCGCTCGGAGAGCGGGCAGCGAGCCGCAGAGTATTCCTGAGGCGAGGCAGACGCCGATCGTGAACGCCAGCACTGGAAGGTCGATGCGTGTTTCGCGAATCACCGAAAGTTGCGTTGGTGCGAGAGCGCCCAGAGCTTGGATTCCAGCCGACGCCAACAGCAAGCCTGAGCCGCCTCCGCAAAGGGACAGCAGAATGCTTTCTGTCAGGAGTTGCCGTACGAGCCGGCCCGGCGCAGCGCCGAGTGCGGTTCGCAAAGCCATTTCGCGTTCGCGGGCGGCGTTGCGTGCCAGCAGCAAGTTGGCGATATTGGCACAGGCGATCAGCAGCACAAGTCCGACCGCCGCGAAAAGCACCAGCAGTGTGGCCCGCAACTTGGCGGCTGAAGGATCCTCCATGGCGAGCACCAACGTTCCCCAACTCTTGTGCGAATCGGGATAGGCCACGGTCTCCTGGCGGTTCAGCGTTTCGATCTCGGCGCCCGCTTGCGCCGGGGTCACGCCCGCCTTGAGCCTCGCTACCGGGACAATTCCGTGATGAACGTGATCGTCCAGCGAGCCTTGATAGCCGTTAATGGGCAACCAGAGATCCATCGTCCTCATAATTTGAAACGTCTCGGGCAAAACGCCGGCAATGCGGTATTTGCGGCCGTCCAGCGCAACTTCACGTCCTACGATCGCCGGGTCCGCGCCAAAACGCCGCTGCCAATACCGATGGCTGAGCAAGGCGACCGCAGCGCCACCAGGCTTATCTTCATCCGGCAGGAACGTGCGGCCTACTGCAGCTCGAATGCCGAGCGTGGAGAATAAATCGGAGCTCGCAACGCTGGCCTGTACTCGTTCCGGCTCGCCGACATCGGTCAGGTTGAAGCCTTGGGAGACTTCTCCGTACGCGCCCATGCCCGAAAAGCTCTTGGCCAGGCGATGGAAGTCCGCATAGTCGCCGGCGGATATTCCAACGGTTTGGAATCCCGGATACGTATTCCAAATTTCCACGAGCGATTCCGGGTGGTTGTAAGGCAGGGGTCGCAGGAGCACGTTTTCGATGACGCTGAAGATGGCGGTGTTTGCGCCGATCCCCAATGCCAGCGTCAGGACGGCGATGGCCGTGAATCCAGGGCTCTTGCGCAGGGTGCGCAGTCCGAACCGAAGATCATCCGCAAGATCGCTGAGCCAGCCTGCTTCCGACATCGTTCCGCTCCTGAGCTTACGACGAAATAGCGCTGCTCGCCCTACAGACCTTTGCGAATTTCACTTTATTCCAGACGCGCGACGCGCGGATAGGTAATCAACCGTGGCGCACGTCGAAAACGCGTCTCCTACGGTATGATGGCTTTCTGGGAGTGAGCGGTTTCATCCATTTTTAGCAGGAGGTTGGCTTGATTCCACGGTATACCCGCCCGGAAATGGGCCGCATCTGGAGCGACGCCAACAAGTACGCCAAATGGCTTGAGGTCGAGCTCGCTGCGACGGAAACCCTGGCCGAAGCGGGCATTGTGCCTAAAGAAGCGGCCGTAGCCCTGCGAGCCCGCGCCAAGGCCGATGCCGCGCGCATTAACGAAATCGAAGCCAGCGTGAAGCACGACGTTATTGCCTTCACCATGGCTGTCGGCGAATCGGTCGGCGATCCGGCCGCCGCGCGGTGGCTGCATTACGGCATGACCTCGAATGACGTTGTGGACACCGCGCAGGCATTGCTAATTCGCGACGCATTGCATTGGATCGAGCGCGACCTGGTGCTTTTCGCCGAAATTCTCGACCTTCGCGCGCACCAGTTCCGCAATACGCCGCAGATTGGCCGCACGCATGGCATCCACGCCGAGCCGATCACCTTCGGACTGAAGATCGCCAACTGGTTTTCCGAGAACCAGCGCAACATCAAGCGGCTTCGCGATGCCGCCGCCCAGATGGCGGTCGGCAAGATTTCGGGCGCCGTTGGCAATGCCTCGCACCTCGGACCCGAGATGGAAGAGCGGATTTGTAAGCGCCTGGGACTCGGGGTCGCGTCGGTCGCCTCTCAGGTGATTCAACGCGATCGCCACGCGCAGTACCTCAGCGCGCTTGCATTGATTGCCGCGACATTGGAAAAAATCGCGCTGGAAATTCGCCACCTCCAGCGCACCGAAGTTCGCGAAGCGGAAGAGCCGTTCTACGGAGAGCAGCGCGGAAGTTCCGCTATGCCGCACAAACGGAACCCGGTCAGCTGCGAGCAAGTGGGTGGCTTGGCGCGCCTCGTGCGTTCCAACATGATCGCCGCTTTCGAGAACGTCGCGCTCTGGCACGAGCGCGATATCTCGCACAGTTCCGTTGAGCGCGTGATTCTGCCCGATTCCACAATCCTGGTGGACTATATGCTCGCCAAGATGACTACCATCGTTGGAGAAATGCGCGTATTCCCCGAGCGCATGCTGCACAATCTGGAATCCACGCACGGCCTGGTTTACTCGGGACAGCTTCTCCAGGATGTGATCGAGAAGGGCATGCCGCATGACGAGGCCTACAAGGCCGTCCAGGAAAATGCCATGGCCGCATGGGAAAGAGATTCCAGCTTCCGCGACCGCGTGGCAAACGATCCGCGAATCACCAAATATCTCGATGCGACGGAGCTCGCGCGCACGTTCGATCTACAGCGCCAGCTTCGTTACGTGGACGCCATCTTCGACCGCGTCTTCGGCGCGCACCCTGCCGGCGAAGCATCCGCGCTCGGGAAGTCGGCTGCAAAATTGGGATAAAGTTCGCTTCTGGTCGAACGCGATGATCCTGAAAATCTGCTAGAAAAAGCGAAGGCGCGATCGATGTTACTCGATCGCGCCTTTTCGCCTCTTCTGAATTCAGCATGTGCTGAGCTCAGCTGCGGAGGCGGAAGCTAGAGTCTAACGCAGAAATCCAGATTGCATTTGCAAATTTCGCGGCTTATTCCACGCGCTGTACGTAGCGGGCTTCGGAAGTATCCACCTTAATGCGGTCGCCTTCGTTCACAAAAGGAGGCACCGTGACCACTAGGCCGGTCTCCAGTGTCGCGGGCTTGCCGACCGCGCTTGCGGTTGCCTTTTGCAATGTTGGTTCGGTTTGGATCACCTTCAGTTCCATGGTGTCCGGTAGATCAACGCCGATGGCCTTCTCTTCAAAAAATTCCACTTTCACCACCGTATTGGGAATCAGATAGAAGACCGTCTCGCCGAGCAGATCGCGGGTCAAATGCATCTGCTCGTAAGTTTCCGTGTTCATAAAGTGAAAATCGTCGCCCTCGTTATACAGGTACTCGAATTCCACCGAATCGAGAATGGCGCGGTCCACGAATTCTTCCGCGCGGAAGCGGTAGTCGATCATCGTGCCGGATTTCAGATTCTTCAGGCGCGTCTGCATCGAGCCGCGCTTATTTCCCGGCGTGCGGTGGTCGGTGCTGAATACCGTGTACAGCTGGCCCTCGTGCTGGATCACCATGCCGGGGCGAAGTTGCGTGGCTTTAACACTGCTCATCGTAGTTTGCGATTCCGGCGCACCGGAATCGACGGCTCCCATCTATTGGCGACGTTCGGAAATTCCTGCAAGCGGCCGGTCGAAGTGCTGGTGGCTGCGCGCGGAATGACTCGAGGCACGCTGGCGCAAAATCCGCTTCCAGCGCGGATCAACAGTATAGCGGCGCGGATTCGAGCCGGTCAATCGCTCTGCTTCTTTTGTTCCTTGGCGCGGTGTTGCGCAGCGTCCGCCATGATCTTTTCAATTTCGTCGGGATTGCGCGGCAAACGCTCACTCAGCTGTTTGTAGCCGGTTTCGGTAATCAACACGTCGTCTTCGATGCGCACGCCCAGATTTTCTTCGGGGATGTAGATGCCAGGCTCCATGGTGACGACCATGCCCGGCTCGAAGGGAGTGCAATACGCACCTGGGTCGTGCACGTCGAGGCCGATGTTGTGTCCCAGGCCATGAATGTAGTACTGCCCGAGCGATTTCCCGTGCTGGTCTTTGCCATGTGAATTGATGTAGTCATAGGAAATCTTATAGACGCTTTTGTCGCCCTTCGCGCACATATCCATGCCCGGCTTAAGCGCAGCCATCGCGGCATTCTGCGCGCCAAGTACAATCTCGTAGATTTCGCGTTGCCGCGCCGTATATTTGCCGTTCGCAGGCAACGTGCGCGTGATGTCCGCGGCATAGCCGGAGTATTGCGCGCCGACGTCGAGCACCACGATGTCGCCATCTTCCATCTTGCGCGAAAGTTTGTCGTAATGCAGCACCGTGGAGTTCGGTCCGCTGCCGACAATCGGCGCGTAGGCCTCCGCTTCCGAGCCGCCCATAGCGTGGATTTCCACCATTTTCGTAGCGACCTGATATTCGTAGAGGCCGGGCCGCATCATCTTCATCGCTTCCAGGTGTGCGTCCACCGAAAGCTCGATCGCCTCTTTCAGGAACGCGATTTCCCCCGGCGATTTGATCCGGCGAAGCGCGTAAATCTGTTGCCGGATATCTTTCAGCTTTGCCTGCGGCGCTGCAAGCTGCAGCCAATCGACGACTTCCTTCTCGTGCGGGTACCCGCCCATCTCGGATTCATACGGAAGAATGGTATAGATGTGGGGATAAGTCTTGGCCAGCCGTTCGACGTTGGCGCGCAGTTCGGCGAACGGCTTTACAGTGGAGAACCCGGTGCGCGCCTCAATTCCCGGGTCGGAAGGCGACATGTGTAAGCCATTCCATTTCTCCTTGGCAGGATCTTTCGAGGGAAGAAACAGGGTGTCGGCAGCGCCAGCGCCGGTCGCGTCCCCCGCGGCGGCCTTCGTCGCAGGCATGATGATCATCGCCGCGCCTTCCTCATTGTGCCCGCTCAAATAGTAGAAATTCTCTTCCTGGGCGAAAATGGCATCCTGCGAAAACTCTTCGCGGCCGGTATAGCCCCACAGGACAATTGGGGCGTCCACTTGGGCGGCGAGCTTCGCGCGGCGTGCGGCATAAGCGCTGTTGGGCTCACGCTCCCGCCGCTGCTGGGCGCGGGCATTCGGGGCCAGGAGCATCAGCCCGGCGGATGCCCAAACCAGCGCGAACCAGACAAAACTGCACTCACACCTCGACCGTCGAGCCGCCTGACCACTCATTCCACTCTCCTCGCCACCACAGTATGTCTGTCCCGTTGGGACGCGCCTCTGGCTCTCACGGCATCCCTCTGGGCATAACAGGGCGGCAGAATTGTAGCCGAGATAGGCCGCGAAACGTCAAATAGGAAACTCTGTGACCAATGGGGATGCGGATCATCTAATTGTCGAATGAAATCGCGGATCATTGTGTTTGTCGCCATTTTTCAGTCGGTTCTGCTTTTGGGCCACGTCTTTTTGTATGAGACCTGGACCTACTTCTGGCAGGCCCCGAACCCTACCGGCGTTTCCCCGTTGCAACTGGCCCTTGGGATTCTCTCGGTCAGTTTTCTGGCTACGTCGCTGCTGGCATTTCGGTACAACAATATTGCATTGCGATGGCTCTACACTCTTGCGGCCGTTTGGCTGGGCGCCCTCAGCTTTCTGTTTTTCGCAGCGTGTGCGTGCTGGGTGATTTACGGTGTGGCGCACCTTGTTGGGGCGAACGTCAACGGGCGCTTGCTGGTTGTGGGGGCGTTCGGCCTCGCGGCAGCCATCAGTGCGTACGGGGTGATCAACGCCGCGTGGACGCGCGTTCGCCGCATCAGCATCAAGCTGCCCAATCTTCCGCCGGCCTGGCGTGGCAGGAAAGCGGCGCTGATCACCGACATGCACCTGGGGCACGTGAAGAACATCGGCTTCGCACGCAGGATGACGGCGGCAATCAATCGCCTGAAGCCCGACATCGTGTGGATCGCCGGCGATTTGTACGATGGCACCGCCGTTGACGCGACACACGCGGCATCGCCATTGAAGGGATTGAACCCGCCGTTGGGAACGTTTTTCGTCGAGGGGAATCACGAGGAGTTTCGCGATCCGGCGAGATTTCTCGATGCTGTGCGCGCGTCGGGCGTTCGGGTGCTCGACAATGAGAAGGCTGAAATCGACGGCTTGCAGATCGTCGGCGTGCCCTACAAACATGCCACACATGCAACACACTTCGGCTCGGTGCTGGAAGCGATCGGACTGGATCGCGAACGCGCCAGTGTCCTGCTGACGCACGCTCCCGACCACGTCGCCGTGGCGGAGGCCGCTGGATTTGGCCTGCAAGTCTCCGGACATACTCACCTGGGGCAATTCGTTCCTTACACATGGCTCGCGGCGCGAATGTATCGAGAGTTTGTCTACGGGTTGAATCGGATCGGCGAGATGCTCGTCTACACCTCGAGTGGCGCCGGGACGTGGGGGCCTCCGCTCCGCGTTGGTTCTCAGCCGGAAATTGTGCTGTTTGAGTTCGAGTAGAAACGGACACCCGCCCGAGTTTCACTATCCGAACAGATAGATCGCTATCCTCGAGGTTAGTCGAGAACCGCAAAATGACGCGTTGAACTCGCTGGTCTCATAGAGACCAAGCCTTCAGTAAGCCTCCTGTTTTAAGGTAGTTGCCGGATTTTCTAGCCCCGCCACCTTTCCTCCAAACGTTTGGCCCGAAGGTTGCAATCCTCCAAGCCGTACTCGAAAAGCCAAAAAATAATAGGGGGGTGGTCGTCATGAAATTCCAAAGAATCGTTCGTGTGCCAGTGATCGTGATGGGACTGGGAATCGCACTGCTGCTCGCAGGTCCGGTCCGTGCACAACAGGAAGTAGACCCAGATACGTTTGACATCAATCCCGGCACTCCGAAGATAGAACGAGTGGCGGCGGCCCCGGTCGCAACGAACACGATCCAAAGTAGTGGCGTGACGCAGGTTTCCATCATGCCAGCGTCGAACTGGGACGGCTCCTTCGCCGCACCGTTGAATCCGGTGAACGTGACGATGGTCGTGATCTTGGGGCTGGGCACCGCATTGGTTGCACTCTACGCGGTGGCGGCCACGGGTCGCCAGCGCCGAAGGTCTTCGCCAGTGCGCAGCCGCGCATAACCGATTCTGTCTTGGTGGCCGGTCGTGAAGCTCAAAGCTCTGGCGCGACGACCCACTGAACAGTTTCGCGCGCCATAGAGGCTCCGGGAATCCTACTCACCCCGTCCATTCCCGGAGCTTTCCTTTTTTGCAGCGCAGATTCAGGTTCGCAGAAGCAGTAATACCTTCGCGCAAACACGTGTAGAGCAGGGCGGAGTCTCCGGAGCCCTGCGGTTTTAAGAGCGCGGATGGTTCAGAAGCCCGGCGCACCGGAAGCGGCCGGGCGCATTTCGTGAGCATTCACATCAAAGCGCAGGTGCGCGAAGTAGCTTTGTCCCAGCGACATAAACCCCGTGTATAGGTAGCCCCATACGAACAGCAGCAGAAACGGTATCGTGGCGTAATTTTCGTTCAGCACCGCATAGACTACCGTCAGCGCAAAATAAATACCCAGAAGAATTTCGGCGTAGGGCATCAACCCGGCTTTGTTGCGGTACTTTTTCGAGACAAAGGTATCGCCCTTGCCCTCGATTTTATATTTCGGCGTTCGGGCAAATTCGCTTTTTTTGCCGGCGATCGCTTCCAGCACCGCTTGGGCGTTGCGAATCGAAATCCCAATTCCCGTTGCCATCACAAACGGCATGTACAGGAAAGTGCGCCACCAGGTCTTCGGGTGGATTTCCTTCTGCGCAACGAGGTAAAAACTCGAGATCGAACACGTCGACGCCAGGAAAAGCGGCAGGTCGATCACCAACATCTGAATCCAGCCCTGGTAGAAACGCACGATCATCGCGGGCAGCAGCATGGTCGAAAGCAATACCATCAGTGGATAACTGATGTTGGCGGTGAGGTGAAAGAACGCCTCGGCTTTTACGAAGAATGGCGCATCCGAAGCGAACACTTTGGGCAAGATTTTCTTCGCGGTCTGCATCAACCCCTTTGCCCAGCGCGCTTGCTGCGCCTTGAAGCCGTTCATGTCGATCGGCAGCTCGGAGGCGCACTCGATATCGGGGAGATAGAGGAATTTCCAGCCATAAAGCTGCGCGCGGTAGGAAAGATCGGTGTCTTCGGTGAGTGTGTCGTGCTGCCAGCCACCCGCATCGTCAATGGCTCTCCGCCGCCAGACCCCTGCGGTCCCATTGAAATTGAAAAATGCTCCCCGCCGCGAACGGCCGCCATGCTCCACGACGAAGTGGCCGTCGAGCAAGATCGTTTCCACTTCGGTCAGCAGCGAATAGTCGCGGTTCAGATAGGTCCATCGCGCCTGCACCATGCCGATTTCCTTGTTTTGAAAATACGGAATCGTGCGTCGTAGGAAATCGGGTTCCGGGAGGAAGTCCGCATCAAAAATCGCCACGAATTCTCCTTGCGATGTTCTCAATCCGTTTTCAAGCGCGCCGGCTTTATAGCCCGCGCGATTACTGCGATGGATGTAAGTGATCGGCAGGCCTTGCGCGGCAAAACGATCGACCACCGACCCGGCCACCTGCTGGGTTTCGTCGGTGGAGTCGTCGAGGACCTGCACGTCCAGCAGCTCGCGGGGATAGTCAAAACGCGAAATCGCTTCGACCAGGCGCTCGATCACGTAGCGCTCGTTGAAAATGGGGAGCTGGACGGTGACACGCGGCCACGAGGTGGCTTCCGGCGGTGGGCCCGGAACATTTTTCGCGTACGCGTAATAGTCGTAGACCAGCCAATACCGGTGCAGCCCGTAGACCGCGAGCACGAACAGCACGATGAAGTAGGGAATCATCATCGCCAAGTCGAAGAAATTGGCGTGGTAGATTCCCGTGAACGTCTTGTCCGTTATTTTGTGCCAGTACTGGCCGATGGCAGCAGTGTGCGCGGCAAGCACCGAGATAGGGAAACACACATGCACGATGAGGGCCTCGAGTCCGTAATGCCGCTGAGCGCGACGCTATCGATTATACGGTGACAGCGGGGCCAGTCAACGAACCAGCAGCACGAGGCGCGACCCCGGACGTCCTCTTCCGCGGAATGGGTGTGTGGCTAAGGCACCAGGATGATTTTTCCGTGCGACCCCGGCGCCAGCACTTCCTTATGCGCTCGCGCCGCTTCCGCGAGCGGAATTTCCTTGCCGACGACAGGGCGCAGCGTGCCGTTCTCAAGGCCTGCGTACAAGGCCGCGTGGATTTCCTTCGCCTCTGCTTCCGTGACGGCCCATAACGTGAACCCACGCGCCGAAGCGCGCCGCGCCATCAGGTCGCGCGGATTGATGCTGATTTCGCCGCGGTTGCCGATGATGATTACGCGCCCATACGTCGCCAGCATCTTCAGATCCGCGGCAAGGTTCACGTTGGCAAGCATCTCCAGGATGATATCGACGCCGCGTCCGCCGGTAGCCTTCATGATTTCTTCGGTATAGCCCGCCTTCGTATGGTTGAACGCTTGATCCGCCCCTTCGTGCTTGACCAGATCGAGCCCCTTGTCTGTGCCCGCGGTGCCAAAAACAGTGAGCCCTTCCGCTCGCGCAATCTGCACCGCTGCGCTACCTACGCCGCCGCTCGCGCCGTGCACCAATACGGTCTCGCTCGCGCGTGCCTTCGCTTCTTGCTTCAAAGCGTGATAGGCGGTGCCGTATGGCACCCAGATCGCCGCTCCCTGATCGAAAGTGATGTTCGCCGGCAGCTTCTGGACTTGCTCCTCGAGCGTGAGCGTATATTCCGCGTAGGCTCCGGTGATGGTCTTCGCCGTATACACCCGGTCGCCCGGCTTCACTTTGGTCACGCCGCTGCCGACAGCTTCGACGACGCCGGCGGCATCCGACCCCGGCGTATAGGGAAGTGGCGGCTTGATGGCATACGTGCCCGCCCGCATGTACGTATCGTAGGGATTCACGCCGGCCGCGCGCACTTTCACCAGCACCTGGCCTGCATCCGGCTTCGGAGTGGGAATCTCGTCGAACTTTAGAACTTCAGGGCCTCCAAATTCGTGAACGCGGATTGCTTTCATCGATTGCCTCGGTCAGGTTAAATGAATTGCATAGGGTTACGAGCGCCGGTCCTCAGATCGAGGTCCGAAAAATCAAAAGTGGTCGTCCCCTGCGAGCGTCTCCACCTTTTGCCCAGTTGGTTTCCCAACCGGCGCGGCAGCGTCGGCCCACGCCGTGGTCTGCCAATTGTCTTTCCCTTTTCCCTGTGGAATCCAGGGTGGCAACGTTTGATTCAAATACGTCGCCAGCGCGTAAATGTAAGGCTCGTAACTGCTACGAATGGCAATGAGCTGCTGCCGTGCCTCCGGCGTGTTGCGCAAGATCAAACCTTGCTCGGCCAGCGTCGCGCGCAACCGGGCTTCGTCGGCCGGGGAGAGCCGCTCGAACGGCAGCGCGTGCGGCGGTGTGCCAAAAACCTGCGCCAGATCGGCAACCGCGTGGCGCGCGATGGCGAATGTCAATTTAGCCTGGCGTTCGCACGCGCCTTCGATACCCACCTTCAGGAGGGCGCACGCGTCTAGAATCGCGGTTAGCGCCGCAATCCACGATTGGTTGTCATGCTGCGACTTGAAATATGCCAGAACCGGATACGAAAGATGACTCTCCATCAGCTCGGCGCACCAGAGTTCCCAATCCTTCAGCAACTCCCGCAGAGCCTCTCGTCCACCGTCGTAGCTATGGCGCCGGAGCAGTTCGCCGGCCGTCGGTGGGGTCCCCGCTCGCGAATCCAGCAGCGAAATCTCCACCTCGCGTTTCGAGAACGAGCCATAAATAAACGGCAGATAGCCGATAATCGCGGCCAAAAATCCGAAACCGAAGCCCGCTTCGACAACCACCAGGAATCGCGCAAGTCCCGAACGCGGTACGACATCGCCAAGTCCCAGCGTGAAGAAAGTTGTCCCACTGAGGTAGAAGTCGGTCCATAAACCGGGCTGGCCGCTGACGATGTTCACCGCGGACCCAGCTCCGAATTGCATCAGCCCGAACCCCAGAACCAGTCCCACGGCCCAGACTCCGATCAGCACCAGCAGTGAGATCGGTCCGTAGAAACCCAGCAGGGTTTCACGCGTTTTTCGTGCGAAAAACAAATTCGCGAGAAACTTTGAGCTTTGCCAGGTTGACCTGTAAAACGCCCGCGTCAGGCGGAATTTTCGCGTGACCCGACGCGGCAGGATGATGGCCTCAAACGCGTCCCAGATCACGATCAGAAATATCGCGATACCCGCCAGGAAAGCGCCGGGAGCTGGAATCATGGGCGGCATTGTACTCGTTTGGTGGAGGGCGCGAAAACCGGCGCCCCCTTAGGATTCCAGGCGCGCGTTGACGGAAATTTCCGCTCGAAACAGCTTCGATACCGGGCAGCCGGTTTCTGCGTTTTTCACCGCGGTGTCAAATTTTGCTTTGTCCGCTCCG
This sequence comes from uncultured Acidobacteriota bacterium, assembly GCA_963721915.1. Lineage (GTDB taxonomy): Bacteria > Acidobacteriota > Terriglobia > Acidiferrales > UBA7541 > Acidiferrum. The sequence continues at coordinate 125,223 of CAVRLD010000002.1, forward strand.
GGGACGCGTGCAACCAGGTCCAGGTGGCTCTTGGTGATGCTGAAGCCGTCGCCCACTTTATCGAGGGTGATCGTCGCGCTCGTCTCCAATTTCTCGGGCTTCAGGCCCGCCGCGCCCAATTGCGCCGAAAGCGCCATCGTAAAACACCCGGCATGCGCTGCCGCCAGTAATTCCTCGGGATTGGTGCCGACGCCATTCTCAAACCGCGTGCTGAATGAATACTGCGCCTGCTTCAATGTGCCGCTGTCGGTGGAGATGTTTCCCTTGCCGCTCTTCAGGTCGCCTTGCCAAACCGCGTTTGCTTTGCGTTGCATCGTGTCACTCCTTTTGCAGCATTTAATCTTTTTGAATGCAGAGAATTCGATTCTCGCGCTCTTCGGAAGGGTATATTGATACGCATGAACCTGTCGAGACGCGCCGGTCCATTTTTCCGTCCATCTTAATGTCCCGCCCTTTGGATCGCACCGCGCATCGCCCGTGGCCGCTTCCCACGGGACCGTGGCTCATGGCGCAGTCCTGGCACGACCTGTCGTTCGCACATTGGCCGATCGATCCAGCACTGCTGCGACCACACATTCCCGCGGCGCTCCAGATCGATACTTTCGATGGGCAAGCGTGGATCGCGGTCGTTCCGTTCCGCATGTCCGGCGTGCGGCTCCGCTTAACGCCAGCGCTACCGTGGCTCTCCGCCTTTCCCGAACTGAATGTGCGCACCTACGTCGTAGCGGATAGAAAGCCCGGCGTGTGGTTCTTCAGCCTCGACGCGCAAAATCCCGTCGCGGTCGCAGCAGCCCGCGCCTGGTTTCACCTACCTTATTTCCGCGCCCGGATGCACTGCGAAGACCACGAAGGATGGATTCATTACAGCAGCGAGCGCACCCATCCAGGCGCCCCACCCGCCGCGTTGCAAGTAAACTATCGTTCAGTAGCCGAAATATTTGAAGCAAATCCCGGAACGCTCGAGCATTTCCTAACCGAGCGCTATTGCCTCTACGCCGCCGACTCCCACGGCCGCATCTCCCGCGGCGAAATCCACCACCAACCGTGGCAATTGCAAATCGCCGAAGCGCAATTCCAAAAAAACTCCATGACCGAAGCCGCAGGCATCGTCCTCCCATCGCAAAATCCCCTGCTGCACTTTGCCCGCCGCCAGGATGTCGTAGTCTGGAACCCGCATCGTGTCTGATGCCCGAAGCATCCCATGCGCCGGGTGTAGGCGCCGGGCCTTAGCCCGGCGAACCGCTGCATCCTCCAATGATCTCCGCATTCCGTGCTCACCACTTGTGAAACACAAAAAACACCCCCAAAACCATGCAAGCAAATCCCGCTGCATAATTCCATCGCAACTTCTCCCCCAAATAGAAAACCGAGAACCCCGAGAAAACAGCCAGCGTGATGACTTCCTGAATGGTCTTCAACTGCGCCGTCGAAAACTCATACGACCCAATCCGGTTCGCCGGAACCTGGAAACAATACTCAAAAAACGCAATCCCCCAACTCACAAAAATCACCTTCCACAAAGCCTCGCTCCGATATTTCAAATGCCCATACCAAGCAAACGTCATGAAAATATTGGAAACGGTCAATAGCAGTATGGTTCGCACGAGCGTTACTCTCCCTCATAAAGGACTAAATCTTCCACCCTCGGCGGCCACAGTTTACTGAATTTTATCGCTCTTCGAGAGATTGTGACGCGCACACAAAAGGCGTATGTTCTTTGCACTTAGAGAAGTGCCGCCCTTTGAGTACGGCAAGTCATGATCGAAATGAAGATTATCCGTTTCTCCACATAAAACGCAGCAACCTCGATCTCGTTTCCATACTTCAAGTTTGACAACGGATGGAATGACCCGGCTGTGGTCGAGTGCCGCCCGGAGGTCTAATTCAAACGCTGGTCCTTCAAGGATAATCTCGAGTCGAAATTTGAATATCTTCCTACGGCTATCCGACTCAACCCACGCGTCAGTCAACTTAAACATGCCATTAAACGCCCAGATCCCGTCCCGAATTTTCTCGTAAACGGCGACTGACTCAGGCTCACTTGCGCCCCTCCTAAACCTCAAAGCCGCCTGCTCGAAAAGACCATTCTGAGTAAGTGCTCCCGCTGGGGTTGTTCTAGGCTGATCGAGTATCTTTGGATCTGGTTGGCCTTGCCGGCGTGGCAACGTCATGTCCCTCGTAAATAATCACACGCCCTTCGTCTTCAATGCTGTCTCGGTAGGGTGCATTGGGGCGACGACTCATTAAGATGACACTGCAATGTGGTCGTAAATGAAAGTTCATGCCTTTCTGTAGGCTCGCACTCCACGACTGACACATCTCAAGATACGAGATTATCTCTCCAGCTGAGTGTGAGAGGTCTGGCATTCGATGTTGCTAAACGTTGAGGGTGAGGGAAACCAGGCCGGCTGGGAGTGTCGGGACGATCGGCGGCATCTTCGACCGGTCGACCGGGCGGTACAGCGTGTCGCGCTCGACGGGGACGCGGCCTGCAGCGCGGATCAGGCGTTCCAATTCAGCGCGAGGCGTAAACTCGGAGGTTTTCGCGCCTGCATCATGGTAAATCTTTTCTTCAACGACCGTGCCGTCCAGATCGTTCGCGCCGAAGCGCAGCGCGATTTGCGCGATGCTCGGCGTCAGCATGATCCAATACGCCTTGATGTGCTCAAAATTATCCAGCAGCAGCCGCGACACCGCGATGTTGCGCAGATCCAGATACCCGGTCGTCTTGGGAATATGCGAGAGCGCCGTGTTGTCCGGATGAAATGCCAGAGGGATGAACGCGACGAACCCGTGAGTCTCATCCTGCAGTTCGCGCAGCTTCACCAGGTGATCGACGCGCTCTTCTTCGGTTTCCACGTGTCCGTAAAGCATCGTGGCGTTGGAATGCAGCCCAGCTTGGTGAGCTTTCCGCGCGGTATTCAGCCACATTTGGCCGCTCGTTTTGTGATCGCAGATAATTTTGCGCACGCGCGGGTGGAAAATTTCCGCGCCGCCGCCGGGGCAGGAGTCCACTCCGGCTTCCTTCATTTTCCGCAGCACTTCGTCGACGGAAATCTTGGCCAGCCGGGAGAAGAAATGGACCTCCACCATCGTGAATGCTTTCAAGTGCACGGTAGGGCAGCGCTGCTTCAGGCCGCGAACCATCTCAAGATAATGGTCAAAGGTGAGATCGGGGTGTAGTCCCCCGACAATGTGGAATTCCGTCGCGCCTTCGCGAACACCCTGTTCGGCGCGCTGGTAGATTTCTTCCAACGCAAAAGTGTAAGCACCAGGCGAGCTCGCGTCCCGGCCAAACGCACATAGCCTGCAATGCGCCACGCAAACATTCGTAGGATTGATATGCCGGTTGACGTTGAAATAGGTAATGTTGCCGTGACGCTTCTCGCGCACGTGATTCGCCAGCCACCCAACCGCCAGCAAATCGGGCGAGCGGTAGAGCAGTATGCCGTCGTCGATCGACAAGCGTTCCCCAGCCAGCACCTTGCTTGCAATGGGCTTCAGCCGCGCGTCGGTAATCGTCAGTTCAGCCATTTTTCTCGTCAAAACTTCCGAAACTTTCAAACGCGCCAAACAGCAGCGGCAGCGCCCCAGAACAACAGGAACGACATACTAATATAACCGTTCATCGCGAAAAACGCAGCGTCCAGCTTGCTCAGGTCGTCAGCTTTAACCAGGGAATGTTCATACGCGAGCAGCGCAGCCACGACGGCGATGCCCAGCCACGCCAGCCAGGGAAGCGCGAAACTTGCCGCAAGCCACGCCAGCAGTCCGACGACGCCCACATGCATGAGCCGTGCAATCAGCAAAGCGTTCGCGACACCAAAGCGTTTCGGCACGGAATACAATCCCGCGCTGCGATCGTAGTCGATGTCCTGGCAGGCATAGAGCACGTCGAAGCCGCCAACCCACAGCGTCACCGCGGCGCAAAGGATTAGCATCCGCAAGTCCAGACCGCCGGTAATCGCGATCCACGCCGCCGCGGGAGAAATGCCCAGCGCGAACCCCAAAAATAGATGTGACCAGTTCGTGAAGCGTTTGGTGAACGAATAGAAAAACAAAATCGCGAGAGCCGCCGGCGCCAGTTTCAGCGCCAGCGGATTGAGCTGCCACGCCGCAACCACGAAAACCGCAATCGCAATCAATGTGAAAATCCACGCGAACGAAACAGAAAGCGCCCCAGTCGCCAAAGCACGCTGCCGAGTGCGCGGATTTTCGCGGTCGTACCGCAGATCAACAATGCGATTCAGAGTCATCGCCGCGGACCGCGCCGCCACCATCGCCACGATGATCCACACAATTTGCCGCAGCGTCGGCCAGCCTCGCGGAGGCTGATGCGTCGCCCGAGCCGCCAGCAGCGCTCCGGTCAGTGCAAAGGGCAGCGCAAACACCGAGTGCTCAAACTTGATCATCTCCAGCACAGTGCGAATGCGATTCGGTGTCATTGGAGAAAAAGAAGGAGAAAAAGCGCGTTCACTGCAGAGAGCGCAGAGAACACAGAGCAAATCCTCTCGATTCCGTCTCTGCGACCTCTGCGCTCTCTGTGGTGAAAGTTCTTCATGCCTTCGCTTCTTTCGTACCGCTCTGGCCTGTCCAGCGATACATTTTCTCCTGCGGCAGCCCGACCTGCGCCAGCACGCGGCAGATATATTGCGTCACAAGGTCGTCGATCGTCTTCGGCTGGTGATAAAACGAAGGAATCGCGGGCATGATCACCGCTCCAGACTGTTGCGCGCGCAGCATATTTTCGAGATGCACGCGATTGAACGGCGTGTCCCGGATGCACAGCACCAGCTTGCGCGCTTCCTTGAGCATCACGTCCGCCGCGCGCGCCACCAGATCATCACTGATGCCATTCGCGATCGCCGCCAGCGTCCCCATCGAGCAGGGAACCACAATCATGGAATCCACTTCGTAACTCCCGGAAGCGATCGATGCGCCCACATCTTTATTCGCCATCACCTCGATTTTCCCAGTCGATTTTCCGAGGATCCGCGTAGCCAGCTGTTTTGAATCGCCGGAGGAAATTCCCAGCTCTTCCGCGAAGAGTCGCTGCCCGGTTTCCGTGACCACCAGGTGAATGCGCGACACGCGCGCGTCCGCTTCCAGCAACGCCAGCGCTTTCTGTGCCAGCATCGCGCCGCTGGCTCCGGTCACACCTACGGTTACGGTTTGTCCCTGGGCGTGTGGCATTTTGTGCGCGTAGAATCAGTCTGTCAGCCGCTGTTTTGGATGTCAACTCCGCCACACCAGTAGGCCGCTGCGCCACCAATTCGGTTACGCGCTCACAGCCGATTGATGCAGGATGCTACGCAGGCGGCGCCGAAGCCGTTGTCGATATTCACGACGGTCACGTTCGACGCGCAACTGTTCAGCATGCCGAGCAGCGCGGCCACGCCGCCAAAGCTTGCGCCGTAACCCGTGCTGGTGGGCACCGCGATCACCGGCACACCGACTAATCCGCCGACCACACTGGGAAGCGCGCCTTCCATTCCGGCGATGCAAATAATCACGCGGGCTCTGGTTAGTTTCTCGCGATGCTCCAGTAAGCGGTGGATTCCCGCGACTCCTACGTCGTAGAGGTGCTCGACGCGATTGCCCATCATGCGCGCGGTGAGTAACGCCTCTTCGGATACCGGAATATCGCTGGTGCCAGCGGAAACAACGACGATCGTGCCCTTACCAGAAATTTCGCTGCTGCGCTCCACGGTGATCACGCCGGACAAGGGATGGAATTGCAGCGCGGGCCGGGTGCCCGACTGTGTGCCGATTTTCTTCGTGGATGCTCTACCGAAATTAACGCGGCGCACGGCCGCAAAAATCTTCGCGTCCGCTCGCGTGATCAGAATATTTTGGCGCCCATCCTTGTGCCGCAGCATGGAGCGCACGATTTCCGCGACTTGCTCAGGCGTCTTGCCTTTGCCGAAGATTACTTCGGCATAGCCTTGCCGCAGCGCGCGGTGGTGATCCACCTTAGCAAAATCCAAATCCTCGAAGGGCAGATCCTTCAGACGTTGGAGCGCGCTGGCCGGCGAAACTTCTCCGGAGCGCACCGATTCCAGTATTTTTTGCAGTTCGCGTTCGTTCATGAAGTTGTGAAAACTCGAGTTGCGAAAGCCCTGGTTCTTGTCACCGGTTCAACCAATGCGCCGGCTAGGGCACGTTTTCTCCCATCAATTTGCGCAGCGGCTGATTGTCGGCGTAAACGCGCCACTCCGCCATCAGTCCGTCTTTCACGACCGCCCGCCATGCGGCGGGAACCTCCCAGAAATTATTGTTCGCCCCGCCGGCGCCCGCATATCTGCCGCTGGCCGAGCCAAAAATCGCCAGCCGGTCGTCGGTCTGGAAAAATTCGACGGCGTGCACCTGGTAGTCGCCAACCATTTTGAAATACAAGGTCCAGCCCTGGCGCATGGTCTCGCGCCCGATAAATCTCTTGCCCAGCGCGTCCTGAAAAATGTGTCCCTCGGTCATCAGGTCGCACAGCGCGTTCACATTGCCAGCGTTGATGCGCTTGATGAAATCCATCGCCACCTCAAGAGGTTGCGGATTCGCCATCCTGTCTCCTTGGGGCTGGCGTCCCAGTATAACGTCGGAATGAGGAGCGCTAGAACGGCCGACCCGAATTTTCGCCTGAATTTGGTTTCAGCAGGACCTTCATCACATTTCGTTCCTGGGCGGATTGGATGGCGGCCGGCGCTTGGGCAAGCGGGAACGTGCGCGTGATAAGGGGAGTCGGATCCACCTTGGTGGAGCGGAGCAGCGCGATGGCTTTGGCGAAGGGGCCGCACCGGGAACCCACTACCGTGATTTCTTTGACCACGATGGGCCATGTTTCGACCGGGGCGGCGCCATGGAAGGTCGATTTCAGGACGAGCGTGCCGCGGGGCTCGGTCATATGCTGTGCAAGTGTCAGTCCGGTTGGAGATCCAGTAGCTTCAATGACGAGCCGGAAAGTTTCCTTGATTCGTTTGAGATCGCTCGCATCGCCGGCTAAGTGGTTGGTTTCAATTTTGGCGTGGCGCGCAAGGGACAATTTTTCCCGGTGTTTGCCGTACATTGCCACGCGCGGAAGTGCTGTTCGCAAAATACGAGCGATCAGTTGCGCCAGCTTGCCGTCGCCGAGCACGGCGGCCTCACGGAATTTGCGCACGTTCACTTGATCCAGGATTTCGCATGCGGCCGCGAGCGGCTCGACGAAAACAGCTTGCTCATCGCTGATGGAATCGGGGATGGGGTGAAGATTTTCGAGCGGTAGTGCCAGGAATTCTGCGAACGCGCCGTCGTGATGAAGGATGCCGAGCACGGTGCGCCGGGAGCAGTGGGTCTTGAGTCCGCGGCGGCAGAAGGAGCAAACAGGTTTGTAGCCGTAAGCGGAGCAGGACACGTTGATTTCGCCAACGACACGTCTGCCCACCCAGCGACCTCGTCCTACAGCCGAAACGCCACGCACTTCCGTGACTTCGCCGACAAATTCGTGCCCGGGAGTGCCGCGAAAATGGTGATAGCCACGCAGGATTTCGATGTCGGTGTTACAGATCCCAGCCAACCGGACTCGGATGAGCGCCCAGCCGCGCCGAAGCTTGGGCAGCGGTTTTGAGACTGGTTTCAGCTTGTCACCGATAACCTGGAAGGCCTTCACGCGCCGCCTTTACTCCTCGCCTAGAACTTATCTCATAAACCACTCTTCGGGAGGGCACAACCTGCGGAAAAAGTGGCACAGCCATTCAGGCTGTCCTCCGACGTCAGGGCGCGACTTCACAACCTGCAAAAAAACTAAAAATGTGTCATTCCGTACCCCGTTCGGTTTTTGAACGGGGTACGGAATCTGCTTTTTCCTTGGCTTTCTTGCGAACAGCAGATCCCTTAACAAGGCTTTACAGGCTGCGGAAAAAGTCTTTTCTTTAGGAGGTCGGAGCTTTAGCGCTTCGGGTTCCTTTATTCTCGACAGGCCCAATTTATAAGAGGCTTTAATATTCTAACAGATAAGGACAGGCTTCTCTTTTTATGAACAGGCCGATTTGGCTCGAGAATTCGAACAGACAAGATGGAAGAAGCGCCCCTACAGATTGCATACTCTATTATGGCAACCGACGCCCATCGTCCGGCGTGGAAGACGCTGTTAGCGTTCGCGATTATTTATTTTGTCTGGGGATCCACCTTTCTGGCGATTCGGGTTGGTGTGCTGGAGGTGCCCCCCTTCTTGTTTGCGGCGATGCGATTTTCCATTGCGGGGCTGGTTCTTTGCATGTGGACCATTGCACGCGGCGAGCGCTTGCCGCGGGGGCGCGAATGGGCTTCGGCATTTGCGCTGGCCATGCTGATCTTCGTGCTCGACTATGGATTGTTGTTCTGGTCCGAGCAGCGTGTGCCTTCGGGAATTGCGGCTGTGATGCTGGCGCTGATCCCGGTGTTCATGGCCCTTTCGGAAATTATTTTGCTGCGCACCCAGAAGCTCACCATGCGCCTGGCGGTGGCGCTGCTCATTGGGATTGGCGGCGTGGCCGTGCTAATGAGCCGCTCCCTGAACCTGGGCGGCGCCCCGATCGACCGGGCCGGGGCGGTGGCCTTGATTGTCGCCTCGATGACCTGGTCGATTGCCTCCGCGCTTACCCGCAAGCTCGCCTTGCCGCCATCCAAATCGATGAGCTCCGGAGTGCAGATGCTGGTCGGCGGAATCATGCTGGGGTTGGTGGCCGGCGGCTTGGGTGAATTCCGCGATTTTCACCCGGCAACCGTATCCCGTGGAGTTTGGTTTGCCTTGCTGTACCTGATTGTGGCCGGCTCGATCGTTGGGTTTACCGCCTACCTTTGGCTGATTCATCATGAATCCCCGACTAAGGTCGGTACCTATGCGTACGTGAATCCGGTGGTCGCCGTCCTGGTTGGCTATTTTCTGGGTGGTGAAACGCTGGGAGCGCGAACCATCGTGGGAACCTTGTTTGTCCTGGTGAGTGTAGTGGTCATAACCACCACCAGGGCGAAGCCGGCGGTCGCCACGATGCCTATGGAAAAGGAAGCCGTTGAAGCGTGAACCGCGATCCTAGCCTATGGCTGGTTGCCAGGGTAAGCAAGCCTTCTCTCCTTCACAATCTGAACTGACGCTGAGGGTGCCCCAGGTTCGGTCTTTGAAGCTGGGTCTTGGGGTTGACTTCTCCTCTCACTGTCCACATCCATCCAAAATCGACCAGCTTCACCGTCGTCTCATGTCCTGACACTCTGGTCCCGAATTGGTCCTTGACTATAAGTTACTAACATGCTATCTTAATTCGTGTTAAATCAAATAGTAATTCGAACACTTGGCACATGCCTCGGCGCCTCTGACGTCCCACCGCCAAACATTGTTCCAACCGTAAGCCGTTTAGAATCCGCACTTACGAAAAGTCGCCGCGTAACTCGTTTAGAATCCACAGATCCAAATTCGTTACACGTAAAGCCCTTTAGAATCCGCACTTGCAAAAAAAGGCGGGGGGAGGGGGCAAACTGTTAACCAGCGATGGGGCTACTGGCTGTAAACGAGCATGTGGAACGTCCCCATGATCGGTGCAGGTTGCGGATGGGGATGATCGGCAGTGGGCGCGGGCGCCGGGCCAAAATCGACGGTGTCGACGAAAATGTTGTGCGTTTTTGTGTCGAGGCCCATGGTTTTGGCGCCGAATTCGGTCTTTACCGTGCCCACGACGCTGAGTTTATCCGTGGAGTCTTCGTGGAAAATGTGCACGACGCCCTCGCGGGTGGAGACAAAGAGCATGCCGGTCTCAGGTTCATAGGCTGCGGCATCCACACCAGCGGTAATGGGAAAAGACTGAATGATTTTGCCATTGTCGGCATTCAACATCACCACCATCTGGGGTTTGCGCCCCGCGCTGAACAGACGGCGATGCGCAGCGTCGATGGCCAGGGCGGTGGGTGTGCCGGCAGGCGCGAGAGGCCAGCGCGATTTGACGGTGAGCGCTTTGCTGTCGATCGCTACCACTTCGTTTTTGTCCTCGAGATTGACGTAGACGGTGCCCTTCCCATCGGCTACGGCGAACTCGGGACCGCCACCCAGGTCGATGGTTCCCACGGCATCGCCACTCTTGGCGTCGATCACCGTCGCGTTGTGTGGGTCGCCATTCATGGAAAAGACGCGCTTTGACGCCGGATCGTAGACGATGCTGTCGGCATCTTTGTCGGCCTTCGCCTCGCCGAGAGTCTTGAGCGTCTTCAGATCGAAGATGACGATTTTTCCTTGCGCGCCGTCGGTGATGAATCCGCGGCCGAACTCGGCGGCGATGGCGACCCCGTGATCCTGTTTCAGGCCGGTGATGTTGCCGACGACGGAGCCGTTGTCGGCGTCGAGAACTTTGATCTCCGTGCCGTGGGAGAGATAGACGCGGCGGGCAGCAGAATCGACGGTGATGTAGTCGAAGTATTCGCGGGTGCTGCCTTCGGCAGGGCCGAAACTATATTTCTTAAGCAGGTGGTAAGTGACGCCAGATGAATTGGCGAGCGCGAGAGTGCCGAAAGCCAAAAGTGTGGCGCCCAGAGCGAGGCGAATCGAGACCGAAAGCTTTTTCGAGATCGAGGACGTTATCCAAACTTTGCGCGAGATTTTCATCGCAATTCTCCAGGAACTCAAAAATTTAGCACAGAACTTCCACAAGTTCGATCGGCGTCCTATCCGTGGGCCAATGGCTCGGCCCGATTAGTTTCGTGGAGGCAAATTAGCTGGGAACTGTGAACGTCGAATGACTCTTGGGTAGACACGCAGTTAAGCCAAGCTGAACAAACATTCATAAACCAAACCGCCTGCCTCAGTTGTCGCAGGAATAGGCTCGACAGCGCATTTCTTAATGGTTGGCAGAACCAGCGGAGGGCGGCGGCTAAGGCTCTTACGAGGTGTGCATCTTGTTCGGGAAAGACCGCGCGGAGGTCGAGGGCGACGTGCTAGTTTTCGAGTTTGCCGTCGCCTAGGTGGATGTTGGTGCCTTGCGGCACACTATCCCGTGCGGTTAAGAATCCGCTATTTGAAGAATTCCGCCATGCTGGTGGCGTCTTTCGCGGCGCCGGGCCAATGGGATTGGTCCAGGCCCAGAGCTTCGAGCATGAGGCGGAGGGTGGATTCGTGGTGGTATAAGGTTACGGAGCGATAGCCTGGCTTGACCTTGGAATTGACGATGACGGCTGGGACGCGGCCGCCTCCATAGTGACCTGCGCCATCGCTTTGATCGTCGTTGGTGGATTCGTCGAAAACGATTACCAGCAGCCCCTTGTCTTTGAAGAGCGGGGTATCCAGCAAGGGGGTAAAAATGTCCTTCAACCAATCGTCGGCTTGCTTCAACGCCGTAGCATCGCCGCATGGCGCGCTTCCCTGGCTGCTGCCGTTCGTACCTTTTATATTGTGAGCATCGTCGAAGAGATTCGGAACGAAGAAGGAATAGTTCGCCAGGCGCTGGTTGGCCAGGTCATCGGAAAATTGAGCGAACGGTGCGAGATTCGATCGATCGGAAGCGGGGATATCCTTTTCAAAATACGCGAGAGGATTGTGGCGTTTGACGTAACCGTTGTTGCCGATATTGCCGCCGGTGTATCCGGGGCCAGGCACGCCCTCGACATAGGCTCGCCAGGTCTTGCCGGTGCTTTTCAATTCGCGGATCACGTTGTCAACCTCGACATGTTCAGTACGAAAGTCGCCCATGCGGCCTTTGTAGATCGCTTGTCCCGTCGTCAGCACAAAATAATTACTGATCGAGGGATGCGCATTGGCATAGTACGAGGCGGCCAGTCCGTACTTTGTGGCCAGGTCATTTAGAAATTTCATTGCTGGGTTGCCGATGACACAACTGAAGTCTTGATTCTCTTCGACCACGATAAAAGCGTGGTCCACGCGCGGAACTTGGGCGCTGCCGGTGCTGCTGAAGGCTAGAAAGCACAGCGCCGCTGCGAGAGTTCTGATCACGGAAAGTCTCCTAGGATGAAAGTGGTTCTGATTTCGCAACCTCCAACGGGTCTGTGTGCCAAAAGCGCAGCGGCTAAGGCCTTGTTGATTCGGCGTCGGGTACGGCACGGCTGAACAGGCCGCGAAAAAAACTCAAAATGTGTCATTCCGAACCCCGTTCGGTTTTTGAACGGGGTGAGGAATCTGCTTTTTCTTCGATTTTTTTGCGAAAAGCAGATCCCTCACCCGCAAACAACGCGGGTTCGGGATGACAAGTGCGCCTTTTTTCCGCGGGCTGTGAAGCGGTGCCCTGACGAAAAACAAAGTTCTCACCCTGACGAAAAATCGAGTTCTCACACTGACTCCTAACGCCCCTCACAAGGTCGCGGTTCTTCTTCCGCAGCTTGTTCGCGGGGAGTGACTTGCTTTTGCTGTTCCGAGGAACAGTCCGGTATGTAGCGATCGATGGGAGACTGAGTATGAACCTGAAAATATTGCTTCAATCCGCGGAGTGTCCAGTCATCTTTGAATCCGAAGTGTTCGGCCTCCTGCCAGGCTTCGTCGGTGGAAACTCCGCGAAAATATACCGCGTAAAGTGCCGCGATCAACGAGGTTCGGTCGCGGCCGAGGTCGCAATGAAAGTAGATTGGATGCAAGCGCTTGTCCCGGAGCAGGCACAGGATTAGATCGATGTGCTTTTTGGAGGGTTGCACGGGAGAGGCGTTGATGGTGGCGGTGATCAGCGTCATTCCGTGGGCTTTGGCTTTCCGACCTTCCGATGCGGAAAGAAACGGGAAAAGCCTGAGGTTCAAAATGTATTTGACACCCTTGGACTGCAAGAATGCGAAGTCGGCATCATTTTTGGGTTTCGATCCCCTGAAGATTCCATCATCGATTTCGCCAAATCGAACGATGGAGGTGCCCGGAGCTGTGTGGATGTCGCGGATATCGGTGGCATCGGGTTTTGCTGGCGGATGAGCAGTCGAGCGGCACCCGTTGGCAACAAGCGCCAGAAGCAGGACGGCGAGAATTCTCATCAGCGGTTTCGAATGGAGCTAACCAAGTCTAGCAAGGCGTGACAAGACATGAGCATTCTCGACGACGGCACCAAGCGAAGTTAGATTGCGCGCATCGACGAGCGCATTTACCGCGCCACGTACATCCCCTGTGCGGAGACGGTCCATACTATCGCCCAGGGAAACGGCAAAGTGCAACATCACGCTGGAATCGCGGTAGCAATCGGCGATGCAAGCGGTGCAGCCATCGCGCACCAGGGGCGTGGTCGCAAAGTCCCAGACCGAACAGAGGCGTTTGTCCCAGGCATCACACCGCCACATGTCGTAATTCCAATCCATATAGAAACTCTTATAGCCTCCGTAACAAACAAACTGCTGGGGTTTTCCAGCGAGATGGCGCTTCATGTCGGCGATGGAAGCGCTGGGATTGTTAACCGGGAATTTGTCACGCAGGTCGTCGATGGAATCGAAGGCCGCGGACAATTCTGTCGTGGTGAACTTCATGAGTTGGGAATCGTCGGACCACGCCAAGGAGGTTGAGCCGAGACGCGCTCTTTGCGGGTACGAAAATGCCACAGCGGAGAAACCCATCGAGCGGAGCAGTGGCGCCAAATCAGCGTAGTCGGTGATTAACTTGCTCATCGTCACTTGGGCCAGAGGCGTCATATCCAGCTCACGCATGCGAGAGGTCGCCGCGCGGATGCGCTTCTCGAGTCCGTTGAGTCCGCGATTCGCCTCATGGACAGCCATCGACGCGGCGTCGATCGAAACGTATACGGTTTTGAGGCCAGTGGCTGCGAGGCGATCGAGTTGCGCCGGGAGCAGCCAGCCGTTGGTAATGAGGGCGGGGCCCATACCTTTGGCGACCGCCATCGCGATCATGTCGGCAAGACGCGTGTGGAGCAGGGGTTCGCCGCCGAAAAAACTGACGTAGCGAATGCCGCGCCGGTACAGGATGTCCAGGGCTGGCTCGAAGCGATCGGCGTCAATCCAGCGCAAATTGGCGGCGCCCACTTTTCCGCGAGCGAAATTGCAAAAGTCGCAGGCAGCGTTGCAAGCGTTGGTCACGGCTACATTACACAGCGCTGGCCCGCCATCACGGATGAGCCGCAGCATATCCCAAGCTTTTGAAAAAGAGGTCATTCGGCGGCTGCCTTCTTCAGACTAGAGTCGAAAAGCGCCCGCCACCCTTCGAAAGCTCAGGCTAAACGGTCGGCGGCCGCTATAGGAGACCGGTTGCGCTGCAAGCTGCAAATTAGACGCCAGGACGCATCGAAAAGACGGCGACCGATCTAAAGATTGGCCACTACAGGCGCGGCGGATCGCAGTTGTTCCTTCGCGCCAGCCCAGCTTCTGCGAATGGAATTATGCGAAGGCGTAAGTCATTCAGCGGAGGGCGGCGGCGAGTGCTTTAACGAGGTGCGGCTCTTGTTCTGGGAAGACGGTGCGCAGGTCAACGATGAGGTGGTCTTCTTCGACGCGAGCGATAACGCTGATGCCGGCGGAGCGGCGGAGGCGTTGCTCGAGTTGCGCGGCGGAGTGGCGGGCGCTGGCGATGCGGATGATTTTTGTGGGAAGCGATTGCGTAGGCGTGGAGCCGCCTCCGGCTAGAGAGGCGCCGTCGGCGACTTCCAGTTCGACTTCGCCTAGAGGGAGTTCGGGGGTTAGCTCGCGAAGGAAATTCTCGGCGCGGCGTTTTAATTCTTGCAGGGTCATGCGAATCATGCGAAGCGCGGGGATTTCGTCGAGCTCGGCGCGGAGGTAAGCGCCCAGGGTGGCTTCGAGTGCGGCAGTGGTGAGCTTGTCTACGCGGAGGGCGCGGAAGAGCGGGTGGCGGCGAACGCGGGTGACGATCTCTTTTTTTCCGGCGATGATGCCGGCTTGCGGGCCGCCGAGAAGTTTGTCGCCGCTGAACATGACTACCGAGACGCCGGCGTCGATGCTGTGGCGGACCAAGGGTTCGGAGATGCCTGCGGCGGACAGGTCGACCAGGCAGCCGGAGCCGAGGTCTTCGACCAGCGGCAAACTCGTGCGTTGACTTAACGCGGCTAGTTCTTCCAGCGTGGGCTTTTCGGCGAAACCGGTGATTTGGAAATTGGATGGGTGAACGCGCAGGAGCAGGCGCGTTTTTTCGTTGATGGCGCGTTCGTAATCGGCGATGCGCGTGCGGTTTGTTGTGCCTATTTCGCGGAGGGTGGCGCCGCTTTCGGCCATGATTTCGGGGATGCGGAAACCGTCGCCGATTTCGATCAGTTCGCCGCGGGAGACGATGACTTCGCCGCCTTTAGCGAGCGCCGCCAGAACGAGCAGGACGGCAGCGGCGCAATTGTTGACTACGATGGCGGACTCGGCGCCGGTTAGGCGCTCGAGGAGTTGCGCGTTGTGGACGTCGCGCTTGCCGCGGGCGCCGGCTTCGAGGTCGTATTCGAGATTGGAATATTGGGTGGCGGTGCGGCGGAATTCTTCGATGGCGGATTCGGTGAGGGGGGAGCGGCCTAAATTGGTGTGGAGGATTACGCCGGTGGCGTTGATAACCGGTTGCAGGGAGCGGGAGAGGATTTGCTCGACGGCGGAGGTGATGTGCTGCTCGATGGATGCGGAATCTAGCGATAGGACTACGGTTTGCTGGCCGTCCGCGATTTTTGCGCGCAGGTCGGCTAGCGTGGCGCGGGTTACTTCCAAGAGCAGAGAGCGGTCGACGCGTTTGACTAGTGAGGCCAGGCGCGGCTGCGTCAGGAGCTCGTCTACGGAGGGGAGCTGGCGGAGGAGATCCGCCTGGTCGGCGGAAAGAACGCGGCTTTTGTGCGGTGCCATGGGGTCATTTCAACACAGAAGGCGAGAGGAGGGAAAGGGTCGAAGGGCGGCGGACAAAGCGGGGAAATGCGGGACAAGGCGGGAAAATGCTTAACACAGAGGACACAGAGGGCGGAGCCAGAGAGGTCTGGGAAATGGGGGGAACTGGCCGCAGGGACAGGTGGATGGCGCGGAGGGACGGTGCTGCATGAGCCGCTTCGCAGGCGACGAACATTGACGGCGTTGCGGGGGGCTCCTAGCATGGAGAGACGAGGATCCTGTCCAGCCATGGCCACGATCGACGAAGACCTCGCGCAGCTCGAGCGAGATATCCGCCAATTGAAAATTGAGTATGACCAGTATTTCGGTGGAGGTCGAAAGCGTCCGCCTACCGAAATCGAGTGGCGCATCGAGCTGGTGGTCAAGCGCTACGGCGAGCGTGGCGGCGAGCTGAAATTCGCGCAACGCTTTCGATTCAGCAACCTCACGCAGACGTACGCGAAGTACAAGGATATTTTCCGCAAGAAAGTGCAGTTGAAGGAAGAAGGGCGGTCGCAGCGGCATTATGGCGCGGCGGCGAAAGCTATTGAAGCGGAGCGCGCGAAAGCGCATCCACAAGTGGCGGCTCCCGCAGCTCGACCGGGTGCGGTGATCGAGGCGCCGGTAGTGGCTCGGCCCGCAGTTGCGGCCGAGGTTCCAGCGTTCCGGGTTACGTGTGCCGATCCGGAGAACGAGAGCGAGAATGTCGAACGGCTTTATCATGCGTTCGTTCAGGCGAAGGCGCGAACCGGTGAAGAGATCCACAAGTTCTCTGCGGCAGGGTTCAAGGAATTTGTCCGCAAGAAGACGAAGGATTTGCAGGAGAAGCAGAACTGCCGCAACGTGGAGTATGTGGTGGAAGTTGTCGCTGGGCAGGTGAAGTTGAAGGCGCTGGTGAAGTCGTAGGTCGACGAGACGGCTTGCTCGCCGATTCGTGGCTGGTAGTTTCGGTCTGTAAGGAATAACTTAAAACTGCGAGATTTTTGGGTGCCTTTCCACTTTAGCTTGGCTTGCCGGGCTAAAGCCCGGCGGCTACACGGACAGAGGTCTCGTTTCCCATTTCAAGTCGGAGCGCTTACACTGTTGTGCTTTTCTTTTTCGGAGGCATGACATGGCGGTAGAGCGGGCGCTGATCAGCGTGTTTGACAAAACGGGCATCGTGGAGTTTGCGAAGAAGCTCGCGGCTTTGCGCATCGAGATTCTTTCGACTGGAGGGACGTCGAAGCTGTTGCGCGAGGCGGGCGTGGCAGTGCGCGATGTTTCGGATTTCACGGGGTGGCCGGAGATGCTTGGCGGGCGCGTGAAAACGTTGCATCCGAAGGTGCATGGAGGGCTGTTGTACCGGCGAAAGCACGCTGAGGATGAGAAGCAGGCGGCGGAGCATGGCATCGCGCCGATCGATCTGGTGGTGGTGAATTTGTATCCGTTCGAAGCGACCGCGGCGAAGGCTGGACTGACTGCCGAGGAATTGATCGAGAACATCGATATTGGCGGGCCGACGATGCTCCGGTCGGCGGCAAAGAATTTCGAAAGCGTGACGGTGGTGACTGATCCGGTGGACTACGCGCGGGTTGCGAGCGAGTTGGAAGGCTCGCGCGAAACGTCTCTGGCGACGCGGACTGACCTGGCGCGCAAAGTGTTTGCGACCACGTCGCGCTACGACGGCATGATCACGACGGAACTGGAGCGGCTCTCCGGCGCGTCGGGCCACGTGACTCTGGCGGACAAGGCGGTGCTGCCCGAGCGTCTTCATATCGCGCTGCGGCGGCAGCAGGAACTCCGTTACGGAGAGAATCCGCACCAAGCTGCGGCTCTGTACGCGCCGGCCGGCCGGGCGCCGGAAGGGCTGGCGGCGGCGAAACAGCTCCAGGGCAAGGAGCTTTCGTACAACAATTTTGTGGACCTGGAGGCGGCGCGCAGCCTGGCGGCGGAATTCAAGAAACCCGCGGCAGTGATCATCAAGCACAACAATCCTTGCGGCACGGCGGAACAGGGGACGTTGCGCGACGCTTACCTCAAAGCGTATGCGTGCGATCCGATTTCGGCGTTTGGCGGGGTGCTGGCGTTCAACGGCGTTGTGGATGCGGCGACGGCGGAAGAAGTCGCCAAGCTGTTCGTGGAATGCATTGTGGCGCCGGGATTTGACGAAAAGGCCAAAGCGATTTTCGGGGCGAAGAAAAACCTGCGGCTGCTGGAATTGCCGGCGGGTGGCCTGGAGCCCGACCGGGAGTTGCAACTCAAGAGAATCCTGGGCGGAGTGCTGGTGCAGCAGCCTGATCTGGGTGAACTGAACGACGCGGATTTGCGCACAGTGACCAAGAGAGTGCCTACCGCCGAAGAGATGCACACGATGAGGTTTGCCTGGAAGGTTTCGAAGCATGTGAAATCGAACGCGATCGTGTTTGCGCGGGAAAGCGCGACGGTGGGAGTGGGCGCGGGACAGATGAGCCGTGTTGACTCGGTCAAGCTGGCGGTAATGAAGGCGCAAGTGCCGTTGCAGGGTAGCGTGGTCGCGTCGGATGCTTTCTTTCCATTTCCCGATGGCGTCGAGGAGGCGGCCAAGGCCGGAGCTACCGCGGTGATTCAGCCTGGCGGATCGGTGCGCGATGGCGATGTGATCGCGGCGGCGGATCGGCTTGGGTTGGCGATGGTATTTACCGGCATGCGCCATTTTTTGCACTAAGGCGCTGGAGAGCAAAGCTGGGCTTGCGGCCGCTTGGTGAACTGTCGGGATCAAAATATCGCGCGAAAACTTTAATCGACGCGCTAAAGCACGCCCCTACATCGAAAGCCGCAGGGCTTCGCGGACTTCGCTACGCTACATGCTCGGTTTCATCGTGAAATAGGGAGTCCGGAGTCGACCTTGTCCGCCTCCCGCTTTTGCCATGCGTCATTGCGCCATGGCCGTGCATCCAAACCTTCGGTGTTCCAATATGCAAGGAAAGCATCATGCGAGGTCCAGAAATGGCGACAACCAGCGATGAGATGAAAATTGTGCTTCAGGTGGGAACCGAGTTGCGCATCACCAACAAAGGCGAGGTGATCTTAAGCAATCCTGAACTGGAACTTGCGAGAGAAACAGGTGCCGCCGACGCTGTGCTCCCTGTATGAGTTCGATCCGAAAGCGGGTGAGCATTCCTTCCGCCTCGTGGATCCTTTCGCGGACCGCAAGCACACTAAGGTGCATCGGCCGGGCGACTAAGCCCTGAGGGGTTTGGCCAGTGCCTTAGCGGGCTACGCTTGGGCTCCCTAAGTTCTGGCCTCACACTCAGGATTTCTCAACATACTCGTTTTCGGCTTTTTTCTTGATGCTCCCGAACGCTTCTCGCGATTCCCGCATCCTATTGGGGTGCGCTTCCAGACCCTGGAAATGCCGCCATTTTTGAGTTTTGACCCTCCCTGGGCCGCGTGGGATACTTTTCGTTTAGGGGTAATCATGAACTTTCGCCGACTGACCGTTGCCGCAACCCTTTTTTCTACCTTAGGTGCCTCCATTGCCTGGGGACAGCAACCCGTGGAGCAACCACCAGCGGCACCACCGACCCAAGAAGCGGCACCGTCTTCGGCATCGGGAATCACGTTGGCGACCAGTGCTGCCGCCGTGCCTTCCGATCGCGCGGACGCTTATTACAACTTTACGATGGGGCACGTCTACGAGCAGCAGTACGAAAACACCAGTAAAGCCGAATACGCCACGCAAGCCATCGATTTTTACAAGAAGGCTTACGCGCTCGATCCCAAGTCGCCAGTGATTGGTGAGCGTCTGGCGGAGATGTATTGGAAGGCGCAGCGGGTCCGAGATGCCATCGCGGAAGCGCAGGAAATTCTCAAGCGCGACCCTAACGACGTGCCCACGCGGCGTTTGCTGGCGCGCATTTACCTTCGCAGCCTAGGGGATTTGAGCGCTAACGGCGGGCAGTCGGAGATCGCCGCGCGCGCGATCGAGCAATACAAAGAAATCTATCGCCTGGAGCCGAGCGATACGGAGTCAGCCCTGTGGCTCGCGCGACTGTACCGGTTGCGGAACGAACACGACAAGGCAGAAGAGGTTCTGCGCGGAATCTTGAAAAATGAGCCGGACGACGAGGCGGCGATCGAGCAACTGACGCAACTCTTACTGGACGAAGGGAAATCACCGGAGGCTGTGGGGCTTCTGGAGGGAATGACGAGTCATACGCCGTCGCCGGTGTTGCTCGATCTTCTGGGCGATGCGTATACGCAGAGCAGGGACCTCGCGAAGGCGGAGCAAGCATATCGCAAGGCCTCGGAACTCGATCCTTCGGAGTTGAGTCACCTGCGCGGCCTCGGCCAGACGTTAATGGCTGAGGAAAAGTACGCGGACGCGCTACCCGTTTATCAAAAGCTGATCGATCTGATGCCCGACGATGCTGACAATTACCTGGCGATTTCTCAGGTGTATCGCGAAATGCAGCAGTTGGATCACGCCGAGGAAAATCTTCTCAAGGCGCGACAGTACGCCCCGGGCGATGTCAAAATCATGTACAACGAAGCGAGGTTGTACGAGGCGCAGGGGCGCTACGAGGATGCGATCCGGGTTTTGTCGGATGCGATCACCGGCGTTAAGGGGCAGTCGTCGGTACTGCCATCGCGGCGGCGCTCGCTGGCGGCTCTCTACGAGGAGCTGGGGCAACTTTATCGCGACCGTCAAAGCTATCAGGCCGCAGCCTATACCTATGAGGAATTGGGCCATCTTGGCGATGAAGAAGATCGCCGAGCACGCATGTTGTTGATGGATACTTATCGCGAGGCTCGGGATCTGCCGAAAGCTTTGCAGGTAGGCAAGGATGCGCTGGCGAAATATCCGAAAGATCCAGGGATGCAGTCGCGGGAAGCTTCGCTGCTGGGTGAAAATGGGCAGACGGACGAGGCTGTCAAAATGTTGCGTGCGCAGCTGACCAACAGCCAGGCGGACCGCGAAACGTATCTGAACATCGCGCAGGTTTATCAGCGGGGCAAGCGCTATAAGGAAGCGGAAGACGCCGCGCGCATGGCGGAGACCTTGCCCGGCCAGCCGCGCGACAACGAAATGGTCTGGTTCCTTCTGGGGGCGATCTACGAGAAGCAGAAATTTTTCGATCGGGCCGAAGAACAGTTCAAGAAGGCTCTTGCTGTAGACCCCAACAACGCGACGGTGCTGAATTATTACGGCTACATGCTCGGCGATTTGGGGCAGCGGCTCGAAGAGGCGGAAGTTCTGGTGAAGGGCGCGTTGAAGGAAGAGCCTTACAGCGGCGCGTATCTGGACAGCCTGGGCTGGGTCTATTACAAGCAGAACAAGCTGGCCGATGCGGAGGCAACGCTGCGCAAGGCCGTTGATCGCGATAGCCACGATCCCACCATTCACTCGCACCTTGGCGATGTATACTCCAAGCTGGGGCGCACGGAATTGGCCGCGGCGGAGTGGGAAAAGTCGTTGTCCGAGTGGCGCCGTTCGCTGCCGGCCGATGTCGAGACCGACAAGATCGCGGAACTTGAGAAGAAAGTTGGCCAGACCAAGCACCGCGTGGCGCAGAAGTCCGTGCCGCAAGACACCAAGCACCAATAGGCTGCATGCGCGAAGTCCGCATCCCAGCGTTCGCCAAGATCAATCTGCGGCTGGACATTCTCGGGAAACGTGGTGACGGGTATCACGAGCTCCGCACCATCTTTCAGACCATCTCCCTGCACGACATATTGATCCTGCGAAGTTCGCGGAAGCCGGGAATATCGCTCGCGATTCACGGCAACGAGAGGCTTTCGCAGGAGCCCGTCACGAAAAACCTTGTCTACCGGGCTGTGGATGCGCTGAGACGCGAATTGAAGATTCGTGGCGGCGTAGAGATTGAATTGCATAAGAGGATTCCATCTGGCGGCGGGCTAGGCGGCGGATCAAGCGACGCAGCGGCGGCACTGCTCGGTTACTTGCGATTGACCGGGAAGAAGCTCGCGTTGGAACGGCTGATCGAGATTGCGGTTTCGTTGGGCGCTGACGTGCCGTTTTTCCTGTTTGGCGGGCGGGCGTTGGGAGTGAACAAAGGGGACGAGCTCTATCCCCTCAGGGACGTCCCGAAACACGCGATTCTGGTGGTTGCACCGCGCAACATCCATGTGCCCACGCCAGAGGCATTTCGGTGGGCGAAGGCGGGTTCGCTGGCTGCGGCGCAGTCGCGACAATTGACAAAACGGCCCGGTAACTCTAAACTTTGGGAGTTCTGTGCTCTGTGCTGGAGCGCGCAGTTAAGCGGCCTTTCAAACGATTTTGAGCGGCCCGTTTTCCGGCGTCACCCTCGTCTCGCAACACTGAAGGGGGATTTGCTTCGAGCAGGAGCGACAGAGGCCATGCTGGCGGGTAGCGGTTCGGCGGTGTTTGGAGTTTTCCCGAGCCCAGCGTTGGCGCGCCGAGCCGCTGTTGGGTTTCCGAGCGACCAGACCTTCGTTTGCGAGACAATTTCGCGCGATCGGTATAAGCGTCTGGTTCAGACTGCGCTTTAGGATGCGCTTGTCTTTTTGTTCGATCCTCTCAGCGTCCTCGTGTGCTAATTCGTTTTCCCGGGCCGAAGCAATTAAAATCGCCGCCGCGTTGATCGCACGATGATCAAAGGCGTGGAGCCACCGACCTCGTGAACGACGATCGCTTCAAGATTTTCTCCGGGACGGCGAATTTGCCGCTGGCAGAGAATATCTGCAAGCACCTGGACACCACGCTCGGCAAGATGAAGCTGGGGCGTTTCAGCGATGGCGAGATTTACCTCCAGATTCTGGAGAACGTGCGCGGCGCGGACGTTTTCGTGGTGCAGCCTTGCTGTCATCCGGTGGACAACCACCTGCTTGAACTGCTGTTGATGATTGACGCGTTCAAGCGCGCGTCGGCGTGGCGTATCACCGCGGTGTTGCCGTATTACTGCTATGCACGGCAGGATCGCAAAGACAAGCCGCGCGTTCCGATCTCCGCGAAGCTGGTGGCGGACTTGCTGGAAACCGCGGGTGCGAGCCGGGCTCTGACGCTGGATTTGCACGCGCCGCAGATTCAAGGTTACTTCGATGTGCCGGTGGATCACCTGTTCGGCTCGCCGGTGCTGGTGGAATATTTCAAGAGTTTGAAGCTGCCGAACGTGACGGTAGTTTCGCCTGACGCTGGTGGCGTGGAGCGCGCCCGCTTCTTCGCGAAGAGGATGGACGCTCCGTTGGCGATCGTCGATAAACGGCGCGTCGATGTTGACGTTAGCGAAGTGATGAACTTGATCGGAGACGTTCGGGGGCGTACCGCGCTGATTGTGGATGACATCATCGACACCGCGGGCACACTGGTGAAAACCGCTGAGGCTTTGATTCGCGAAGGCGCGTTGCAAGTGTACGCAGCCTGTACGCACGCGGTGCTGTCGGGTCCGGCGATCGAGCGCATCGCGAAGTCACAGATTAAGGAAGTCGTCGCTACCGATTCGGTGCCAATGTCCGAAGCCGCGAAGAAGATGGGCAAGATCAAAGTGCTGAGCGTCGCGGATTTGCTGGCCCGCGGCATTCGCTCGATCCACGAAGAAACGTCGATCAGCGAACTATTCATTTAGGTAGCACAGACACTCATGTCTGTGCCCGGTGCAACACCGGCATGATGCTGGCGCGGAGCGTCGCAATGTAGTGGCGGGTCTTTAGACCCGTCAGCAGCACCAAGGGAATTGCAATGTAGTGGCGCGCTTTAGCGCGTCCCGGCAAGATCGTAACGAAGGGAAGAAAGTATGGCTCAAGAAAAGATAGTCGTCGAAGGATCACCCCGCGCGACCCGCGGCAAAAATGAAGCCCGCAGACTTCGCCTGACCGGGAAGGTCCCCGCCGTACTCTACGGCGGCAAGGGCGAAGCCATCACCCTGGCCGTGAACGCCAAGCAGGTAGGCGCGATCCTGCGTTCCGAAAGCGGCCACAACACCCTCTTTCAAGTCGATCTAGGCGGAAAGCACGAACCCGCAATCCTGAAAGATTGGCTGGTCGATCCCATCACCGGGCGCTTGCTGCATGTGGATCTTCTGCGCATCGCCATGGACGTGCGTATGCGTGTGAGGGTTCCCGTGCACACATTTGGTGAGCCTTCCGGCGTGAAAGTGGAGGGCGGCGTCTTCGAAATGGTCACCCGCGAGGTTGAAGTCGAAGTCTTGCCCGCGGACATTCCCACGGAGTTCAAGGCCGACATCAGCGGCCTGGCGTTGAATCAGGCTCTCCGCGCCGGCGATCTTCAGTTCGACACCAGCAAGATAAAGCTGATCACCGACAAGGACCGCGTTATCGCGCACGTAGTCGCGCTCAAGGTCGAAGAAGAGAAACCCGCCGACGTTGTGGCCACCGAGGCAGCAGCGCCCGCCGAGCCCGAAGTCATCAAGAAGGGCAAGAAGGAAGAAGAAGGCGAGGAAGACGCCGAGGGCGAAGCCAAAGGCAAAGCCGAGAAGACCGACAAGGACAAAAAGAAGTAGGAGCGCAGCATGCTGCGCCCCAGCTTGGCGGGATGCTATCCGCCCGCGGATTCGGACGCCGGAAGATAGAAACGTATGCGGCTCATTGTGGGACTTGGGAATCCAGACCCGGAGTATCAGTGGACGCCGCACAACCTGGGTTTTATGGCGGTGGACGAACTGGCGAACCGCAATTCGATTCGCGTAGAGCGTCCGGAAGGCAAAGCGTTAGTAGGCCGCGGAAATATTGCCGGAGAAGACGTAGTACTGGCAAAGCCGCAAACGTACATGAATCTAAGCGGCGTCTCCGTACGAGAGCTGCTATCCAAGTACGAGTTGGATGTAAGCGATTTGCTGGTGATGTGGGACGAAGTGCAGTTGCCGCTGGGCACGATTCGGATTCACCCGGACGGCAGCGCCGGCAGTCACAACGGCGCGAAGTCGGTGATCGGTTCATTGGGCACGCAGCAATTTGCGCGCCTAAGGCTAGGATGCGGCGCTGATCATCCGGTCAGCAACCGCAAGGAATATGTTCTGCGACCGATGCGTAAAGCAGAACTGGAAGTAGCCAGTGAAATGATCGGCGACGCAGGCGACGCGGTGGAGTTGATGTTGATGCAAGGAATCGACGCGGCCATGACCAAGTACAACCGCCGCAAGCCGCTCGAGTCCGAAGAGTTGTAGCGGCGAGTCTTAGACCCGTCAACCGTGCACCGAATTTGCGGCGCCGGCAAAACTGTAGCCGCCCTTCTTTAGAGGGGCGGGGTTTAGACGCAGATGTTCTGCCGTGCTAATTGGGCGAACGATCTGCTGAAAGATCGCAGCACCCGAATTTACCGGACCACGCGTCCGGCAAGAAGGAAAGAGGCAATCATGGAAGAACGACTATACGATCTGATCTTCATCGCCCGTCCGGCCACGCCGGAAGACGAAATCAAAAAAGTAATCTCCGGCATCGAGCACACCTGCGCCGAAAAAGGCGGCAAGATCGAGAAGACCGAAAACTGGGGCACCCGCAAGCTCGCCTACCGTGTAGCCAAGCACCGCGAAGGCATGTACGTCTACCAACAAATTCGCACCAGCCATCCCGACCTGATCGCCGAATTGGAACGCCGCCTGCGCGTCCAAGACGTGGTCATCAAGTACCTAACCGTGCGCCTGGACGAAGATCTCAAGCGCCAAAAGAAATACGTGCACAAGCGCGAAGTCCGCGCCGCGCGCCGTCCGCGCCGCACCCCAGCCCCGCAGTCGGCGCCGCCACCTCCAGCGCCGCCAGCAGCCGCGCCACCAGAACCAGCCCCAGCGAGCTAGTTGGGATGGCAATGTAGTGGCCGCCGCCCGTGGCGGGCGCTTTGGCAGCTCATCGCTTCGGCAGATTGGCGGGGATTTTAGGTTTCGACTTTTGGCAGGTTGGATTCTCGGGCGGTTTGGATTTTGAGTGATTTGCATTTTTTTCTTCAGGAGGTCGGGGCTTCAGCTCCGACGTAATTCGCCGAAGCGATCGGCTTTAGCCCCTGAAGAAGTAACGATCGATAGCAGCATCCCGAAAGGCAGGCAGTTATGGCAGAAGAACAAAAGCAATCATCCGGACCCAGCGGTCCACGAGGCGGCGGTCACGGTCCCGGCGGCGGCCATGGCGGCCCCGGTGGAGGGCACGGCGGACCACGCCGTGAAGGTGGCCCAGGAGGTCCCGGCGGCGGCCCAGGAGGCCCGCGCCGCGGCAAGCGCCAATACTTCCGCAAAAAGAAAGTGTGCAAGTTCTGCGTCGAGAAGATGGACTTTATCGACTACAAGCGCGCCGACATCCTCTCGCAGTTCGTGCAAGAGCGCGGCAAGATTCTGCCCCGCCGCATGACCGGCGTCTGCTCGCGCCACCAGCGCTGGCTCGGCGAAGCCATCAAGCGTGCCCGCAACATCGCGCTGCTGCCGTTCGCCGGCAGCGCCGCAGGCACGCACGCTCCGCGCGTAGCGCCTCCCGCGGGCACGCACGCCCCGGCACCAGCGGCCACGTCGGCGCCGGCACTGGCGCCCGCAACTCCAACGCACCCGCCACAAGCGGACGCTCCCAAAGCCCGATGATGTAGGCGCCGGGCTTTAGCCCGGCGTTCGAACAAGAGTTCTAATTCACCCAGAGGAACGAAGGGCCGCTGAGGCTGGCCACGGAATCGAAATTAGGAGCAAAGAGAAACGCCATGCAAAAAGTAATCCTCCAGGAAGACATCGAAAAACTCGGCCACCGCGGCGATGTAGTAACGGTAAAGCCCGGCTACGCCCGCAATTTCCTGCTGCCGCACAAGCTGGCCATTGAAGCTACCACCGGCAACATGAAAGCTCTCGAGCGCATCCGCACCTCGCTGGCCAAGAAAACCGCCACGGAAATGGACGCCGCGCAAAAACAAGCCGCCGCTCTCAACGGCGTCGAAGTCCGCTTCACGCGCAAGACCGGTGAGAACGACCAGCTCTTCGGCTCAGTCAATTCCGGCGACATCGCCGGCGCGCTCGAAGCCCAAGGCTTCAAGATCGACAAGCGCCAGGTGCAGCTACCCGAATCCATCAAAGCCCTGGGCGAATATCCCGTAAAAATAAAAGTCTTCCGCGACGTAATCGCCGAAATAAAAGTCTTCGTAGAAAAAGAATCGTAGTCGCATTTCAATCGTGATTTTCCCGGAGGCGCGAGCAATCGCGCCTCTTTCCTGTAGCCGCCCTCCTTTAGGGGGGGGGCGAACTTTGGATTCAAAGAGGCACAACCAAAACGCCAAAGCGCAGAATCCCCCGTTCGCACCTTCCGAATCCCGTCGTGGTCCGTTGCAAAAAACCTCACAAAAAAATTTCTCGCCAAAAAAAGTTTTGCAACGTTTTCCGCAGCGATGCACAGTCGTCACGCAATACTTCTGTTGACGCTCGTACACCTTCCGCGCACAATGCGCTCACCAGTCTTCATGCAGTTCGCAAAGGGAATGGTCGAGGCTCCAGAAAATTTCCCCGACGATTGGAAAATTTTGACGCTTGAACCGCGCGCGTAGGCCATGTTAGCTTAGGCGAACAGAAAGCGAAATAATGTTGAATCCTCATGCCCGTTGAATCCGCTCTCGAACGCCCGCTACCCAATAATCTAGACGCCGAGCGTTCCGTCCTGGGTGCCGTCCTGCTCGACAACAACGCGCTCAACGCGGCCATCGAAAATCTACGCCCCGAAGATTTCTTTCTCGATCAGCACCGCCGCGTCTTCCTGCAGATGATAGCGCTGAGCGAAGCCCAGCAGGCCATCGACCTCATCACGCTAACCGAAGAACTCCACCGCCACGGTGAACTCGAATCCGCCGGCGGCGCGCCCTATCTCGCCTCCCTCGCCGACGGCATGCCGAAAGTCTCGAACATCGAGCACTACGCGCGCATCGTCAAAGAAAAAGCGCTCCTCCGCAACCTGATCCACGCCACTCACAATATTCAGCAGCGCGCGTTCGAAGGGGAAGACGGCGCCGATGCCGTCCTCGACAACGCCGAGTCCTCGATCTTCGCGCTCGCCGAAGACCGCGTAAAAATCGGCCTCATCCCCATCAAAGACATCGTCCGCGACAATTTCGAACGCCTCGAAAAAATCTTCCGCGAAGGCAAAAGCATCACCGGCATCCCCACGGGCTACACCGAGCTGGATAAATTAACCTCCGGCCTGCAACCGTCCGAACTCCTGATCCTGGCCGCCCGCCCCTCGCAAGGAAAAACCGCGTTAGCGCTCAATCTAGCCGAAAACATAGGCATCCGCGCAGGCCAGCCAGTAGCCGTCTTCAGCCTGGAAATGTCGAAGGAATCCCTGCTCCAGCGCCTCGTAGCCTCGGTAGCCCAGATCGACGCCCACAAATTCCGCACCGGCCACCTCAGCCGCGAAGACTGGCGCCGCATGACCGAAGCCCTCGGCACCATCGCCGCCGCCCCCATCTGGATCGACGACGCCGGCTCCATCAGCGTCCTCGAAATCGGCGCAAAAGCTCGCCGCCTCAAACGCGACAAAGGCCTCTCCCTGCTGATCGTCGACTACCTCCAGCTCATCACCGCCCGCGGCCGCTTCGGCAATCGCCAGGAAGAAGTCTCCAGCATCTCCCGCGGCCTGAAAGGCCTCGCCAAAGAACTCCAGATCCCCGTCCTGGTCTTGAGCCAGCTGACCCGCGCCCCGGAACGCGACGATCGCGGCCCCCAACTCTCCGACCTCCGCGAATCCGGCGCCATCGAACAAGACGCCGACGTAGTGATGTTCATCTACCGGCCCAACTTCTTCAAAGCCGGCGCCACCCAGGAAGAACGCGAAGAAACCGAACTCCGCATCGCCAAGCAACGCAACGGCCCCACCGAAAACGTAAAATTCGTCTTCCGCAGCCGCCTAACCCGCTTCGAAGAAGCCGCCCCCGACGCCTTCAGCAACCTCGGCCCGGATGATCTCTGAGGTCGTGGTTCTCTTACATACTCGACGCTACCTACAGTGGCGGGTCACATCGGCGCGCAAACCCTGACAAGCCTAAGAGACTAAATTGAGGCTACGGGGCTATACTTTTCGGCAGTAATTTCCAACCTCGGCTGGGTCGAAAATCAGTGCGCTTGTGCTTGGCTGGGTTGAGGATTGGGTGGTTCGATCCGATAGCCGAGACTTCGGAGTTGCCGGATCATTCTGGCAGTGCGCCTTTGCTTCGATTGTTTGGTGACGGCGGGGCCTCGTTCTTCGTAACCGACTCCCTGGTGCAGGATTAGCCAGATCAGGCGACACTGTCGATGGGCAATGGCCCCGATGGCTTGATTATGTCCCAGGCGCGTGACCGAGCGGCGATAGACAATGTCGAAGATGCTTCCTTTCGTCCTCGTTGCGGCGTTGGCCGTTTGGTTGAGAATGCGCCGCATGTGGCGGTTGCCCTTTGGAGATCGGTGGCTGTAGTTGACGCCTGCGCTCTCTTCGTCGCCGGGGCTGGCGCCCATCCACGAGGAGAGCTGCTTGGCCGAAGGAAAGGTTGCTGCCGTGGGACCGACTTCGGCAATGATTTGCTGCGCGGAATCGACACCCAGACCCGGCACTTCCGCTAACCGCTGGACGGCATCCTGGTGCGAATGGAGCAGAGTGGCAAGCTCTTGGTCCAGTTGACCAATCTGCTGCTCGAGGAATTGCAACTGCTCCAGTGCCATCTTCAGGAGCCGTCGGTACACGGGCTTGAGGTCCGTGCACGCGCCGAGCGCATCACACAATTGTTCCGGCGTAGCGCGTAATTTCTGATCGGCCAAAGCGGCAAGAGCTGCCGGATTGGTTTCTCCTTCAGCCAGCGCCCTCAACATGCGCCGGGCACTGGCGCCCAGCAGATCGGAGACCAGGCTGGACAACTTAATATGGGCCTCTTCCAGAAGGGACTCCAATTGGTTGTGCAACCGCACCCGATCGCGTCTCAACTGGTACTTCTTGCGCGTTACCGTTCGCCATAGACGCTGCTCGGCATCAGGCACAAAACTCAAAGTCAATTCCCGGGCCACCAGGCGCTTCACCAGGCGTTCGGCATCGGGAAAATCCCTCTTGCGTCCCCGTCGTCCGCGATTGGATAGTGCCTGCGCCAAATGCAACGTTCCAGACTTCCGCGTCGCGCCTTCTCGCTTCTCGCATAGCGGCTTCCAATACCTTTCCAGCGCCTCCCACACTGGCTTCCAATATTGGGCCGTCGATTCCATGACTACTTCTTCGGCCTCTTGCTCGAGCAGCCATGCGGCCAGCGAGCGCAGTTGGTCGGGGCTGCTGCCAAACATCCGCCGCTCAAACTGGTACTCGCCTTCGATTTCGACGTTGGACACGACTACAGCTAGCACCTTTTTATGAACATCGATTCCCGTTATTCTGTAGGACATCAGCTTCCTCCTGGCCGGGAGCGGAGAGCGTGCTGCGGTTACCTTAAGCAGGGTCGCGGGCTATCGCCGCTCCCCCAGGGGAAGACAACGACGCCCAATTATTCGCTCAATCACGCACGCTCCGGATCAGACAGATTAACGGCCTCGACTTCTCCATTGAGATCTCGACCTCGCCGCTCCAGGCCCTTGCGATCCTACCAGTAATTTTCATGAGGTTTCGCGGGCCGTAGGCCCTAAAGGACAGATTAGTTGCTCGCCACATAGCGATAGCTGTGCGGGCCACACTGAATATTGCCGTTTGGGGTGTTGATGTATCCGACAGAAGTTGTCCAAGCATTGAAAGACGCACTGCGATCCATTTATTGGTACAAAGATGACCTGCGGCTTTTTCTCCTGGCGTTGGACATACCCGACAATTTGGTCGTGAAGCAAAGGTTGGCACGATGAGAAAGAATATAAAGTCAGGATTGTGAGCAAGATCTTGGACGATTTAGTCTCCAAGGGGGAGGGTGGTCTCGGACCAATGCGAAGGATCATTCAGGCGGTCCTTGATATCCCGAATTTCGACCACCTCGCCAATCTCGAAGAGGGGCCAACCAAGGTGCAAAATGCCCGGAGGAGCGTCGAAAGGCTTCGCGAGATTGTTCTGAGCCATGATGATAGTTTTAGACAAAAAACCGCAGAGAAAAATAAAGCGGCTACAAAAATCACAAACGCAACGAAGCGACGAAATGACGACATTGAAGGTCTTCAAAAGCGCTTCAACGAATTAGCCGCGACACAGGACCATCGAAAGCGGGGCTTTCTTTTCGAGAGCTTTCTCATAGACCTATTTCTAGCTTTCGATCTCAACCCAAGGGGCTCATTTAAGATTGTGGGCGAGCAGATCGATGGTGCATTCGAATTTCAAAACACTCAATTTCTGCTGGAAGCGAAATGGGAGAAGGAACGACAAAGCGCCGCCCCGCTGGACTCATTCTCGAAAAATCGCCCTTAACGGCTACACTGAGGACGGCTTAGAAGCATTCCGACGTGGACGACCCGCGATTGTGTTGATGGACGGTGAAGACCTTGCTCTGGCTTTACAAGGATTAGTCGATTTTCGCGAACTGCTGAAGCGCAAACTACGGCACGCGTCTCAAACAGGAGATCCGTATCTCCGAGCACGCGATGCTTACGGATAACTAAATCTATTCCTTGCCGGACTGGTGGCGGGTGGCCCATCCTTGCGGTTTTGTAAGGGTGGGCTCTTTCTTTGGGCTGTTGGCTCTCGGGGGCTTGGGACGAGTGGCGCATCCTTACGGTTTCTCGCAAGGGTGGACTCTTTCTTCGCTCTTGCGGTTTTCTCGGGTGCCGCACTCTTTGCGGGGTTTGCAAAGGGTGCGGTTTTTGACTTGTTCCTCCGTTGCCTTTTTCGCGATCGGACATCCAGGTGATTTGAATCGTTGATCACAATACCTCATTGTACTTCGGAGTCGCCCAAAAGTGATGTATACTATACATCGTGAAACGCACTCAACTCTACCTGAACGAAGACATCTGGAAGGCCCTGCATATCCGCTCGCGCCAGCTTCGCACATCCATCTCCGAACTGGTGCGTCAAGCCGTCCGGGAAAAGTACGGCAGTTCGCCAGCAGTTCGCACTCAGGCCATGCAAGCGGTCGTCGGACTGTGGAAAGATCGCAGCGACTTGCCTGACACCGACGCCTACGTACGCCGTCTCCGCAAAGGCCAACGGCTCACAAGAATCTCCTCTTGAAAGCCCTTCTGATCGATTCGGACATCTTGATTGAGGTCCTGCGTGCCCGAGATCACGATCTTCTCGCGCGATGGGAAGCGCTAAGCCGCAGCAGCACAGCCCTGTTCTGCTCCCCGGTCACAGTTGCCGAACTCTGGCATGGCGCCCGCCCGCACGAAGTTCAAATCCTCGAAGCTCTGTTCGCCGCCATCAACCACGTCCCCATCGACGCCCAGATCGGCCAGCGCGCCGGAGACTTCCTGCGCCAGTTCGCCAAAAGCCACCACGTTGAACTAGGAGACGCCCTGATCGCAGCCTCCGCCTCCATCCACAATCTGGCCCTCTGGACCCGCAACCGCCGCCACTACCCCATGAAAGCCATAGCCTTCTACTAAGTCATCCTCCCCGGCAGCCAACCGGCAACTCGTTCGAATAACCACTAGGTACAATTATTCTCTTGACCTCATTACGTTTTCCTGTATACTGATCCCGTTTCTGCAAAGGGAGGAGAAACAGGCAGGCACTTCCTTGTCCGTAGAAGTCGCCAGCAAGTTGTCCCCCGGTTCCTCACCCAAATATTCCCGTAAGCCATCACTTCTTAATTCCGTCTCTGTGTCCTCTGCGCCCTTTGTGCTCTCTGTGTTAAAGATTTTTCTCTCCGAAAAGCAGCCATCACGATCCAAGCAACAAGCCGCCCACCGCCCCCTAACTCCTTTACAATCCGCACTTCCGCAAAACGCACCGGTAACTCCTTCAGAATCCGCACTTCCAAAAACACAATACTTGAAGCCCTCTAGAATCCGCACTTACAGAAAAGGGTGGGGGGAGGGTGCAAATTGTTAACCAGACCAGGCCGCGATGGACTACCGCTTCTTCCTTTTTACAATCGCCATCTGTTCTGCCAAACATTGATTGGAAGCCGCCGGCCCTTTCATCAGCCTTACGCTGGTACACGCAAATTCCACTGCTTCGCGGTCTGCACGGCTCAATTTAGAGAGACCGCCCGGCCTGGGCGTGCTCCTCAATGCCGTCACCTGCTGTCGAAGGCATTCGTTATAGGCTTGAGTTCCTCCCGTCAATTTGTCGGAAGCGCAAGTCATTTCGATCGACTCGCGATCCTCCTTGCTAAGCCCGGACAAATCGGGGTCCGGCGCGATCTCTCCTTCGGCGGGCGGCCCAACCTGCGGAGCAACCTGTGGCGTGACCGGCGGCGGCGCTCCCGTCTGCACGGTGTCGACCGGCGTCATCACGAACACTGGAATGTCCCCAGTGCTCCCCTCAAGCCGCGTATCCGAAAACTGGCTGAGCGTTGCCATGGAGCTGCGTTCGCCCTGGCCTTGCAAACCTGCCTCCGAGCAAATGCCGACCCAACTCGGCGCTGCCCCAGCCTGGTGATGAAATTCGCATTTGGTTATCTCGCCGCCGTTTTTGGGGCCGTCCGCGATCTCATCCAGCAACAACACATCGCCCTTCGCGCGCGTTCGATAATTCTGCCCGTCTTTCAAGTTAATCCAGGTCTTCGTCGGCGACGCCGCGCCTTCTCCGTTTTCGCCAACCTCCGCGACGCTTTTTGTCACGCTACCTGTGGATGCGGCCGTGTTGGCAACACGCGAAGTGGCAATCTCCAGATAGGACGGCGACAGCATCCACAACGCGAACAGCACGATGGCAATGAAGCCCGCGCTGATCAGTAGTGGTCTGCGGCCGCTGGTAATGTTCGCGGCGATGGGCCGCATGCCGTTCACGAAAAACAAAATCCCCAAGCCAGCGGTGATGGTCGCCAGCCAGATGGGCGGCATTCTGCCGCTCCAGACCAGCGCGGCCAGAAAGAAAATTGTGGCCATGCCCAGGACAATGAACAGAAAGCTGTCCAGGTTCTTGATTTCAGGCAGGTGAGGGATGGGATGCGGGCGTCGCACTGCGCCCGCGTTCGCGGAAGCAGTACCCTTGCGGGAACGCGAAGAGCTTCGTGTGCGCGAAGAATCCCGTGGAGGCGCGTTTGCTCCAGTCGAACCTTCCGCACGGGGCTCTGGCGGAGGTTGCTTCATACTCCGCGAGGCGGCCAGCTCTGCGTCGTACTTTTGCCGCGCGGTGGGATCGAGCAGTGCCGCCTTGGCCTGCGACAAGTCCTTGAAGGCCTCAGCCGCGATCTTCCGGAGATAGGTGTTTGCCGCCGGAACGGTGTCCGGATGGACTTCCCGCGCCTTCGCCTTGAACGCGGCCTCGATCTCCGCCGCGGTGGCGCTTTCCGCTACGCCCAGTATTTCGTAGTAGGTCTGTCCCATTACCCGATCACGACTTTTGCGAACCCGCGTTCTACCTCATTCCATCACAAGTTGAGAACGGTAGTACACCACCAAGCAAAATCGGCGAGACGAATCCGCCACCGATCTGCAACGACGCTCTCGCCCTCTTCTTCTTCGCCTTCAAAAATTACCTTGAGGTCCACATTAATTTGGATGCGCTTCGCGCGCAGGGCGTCGAGTGCCGCTAGCAACGCAACGATTGGCGATTTATCGTCCGAAGAAGATGGCCACAGGGTCTCCGTCAACGCCGGCCAGAGCAGTGCAACGCCGGCCAACCGTGCGACGGACGTGCCAGATTGTATCCGACTCCGCATGCATTCGCTTAAATCGATTGTACCGCGAGGGCTGCTAACCGCTTCTTGGCAGGCAAGGACAGCGTACCTGGTTATGGCTGACTACTTGCATCGGCTGTCTTATTAATATATGGTAATATACACTGATGTTATCTATCAGCTAAGACTGAGCCGCCTGGCGCGCAAGCCATCGCTTGCGGAGGTCTCGCATGAACTCTCGTTCTCGTCTCATCGCTGCCCTCGTGGCTGTGTCACTACCGGGTGGCGGGGTGTCCTCGCTCACGCCATTGTCTTGGGCATCGTAACGCACGCGTTCAGGGCGACCCTGAGTTCCGGCACCGTCTCTGCGGGAGCTTCCCTTTACGATGGCGATACGCTCGCGACCGACGTTGATGGCGCGCTCACGCTGCGCACGGCTGCGTCCATGATTCATTTGGGCGGGCAGAGCCGGGCCACGCTCCGGGCGCCATCGGGCATCGCGAAGTACACGCAACTCGATCTCAGCTCCGGCACCGTGATTTTCTCCACTCCGCAGGCTGCCGCCCTCGAGATCCGCGCCGATCGGGCCTCCATTCGCACAGCCTCGGAGACCGCCACGTTCGGGCAAATTACCATCATTAATGCGGCTGTGTTCGAGATTTACGCGCGGCGTGGCGCTTTGAAGATTCAGTATCGCGATGAGGCCGAAGCAATTGCGGAAGGTGCGTCCTACCGCGTTGTTCTAGACACTTCCAACGATGACGATTCTTCCGCGAAGAGTACTCCGAGCGAGAAACCTAGGCCCGTCAAAGCTACTTCGCACAAGCGTAAACGGATGGTCTTGATTTCGATCGGTGGCAGCGCAGTTGGTGTTGCGTCCGCGATTCCGCTGGCCGTCTTGAACGATTACGAGAGCCCTGATCATCCTTAAGATGGCGATGCATTGTTTCGCTGGATGCGGAAATGGTGGGCTCGGCTAGGATTAATCCTACCCGATGGCGCGCCGGCCTAAAGGCCAGCGCCTACAGGGGGTTTACGCTCGTAAACGCCGCTAGTGCAGCTAGCTTCTCTTGGGCTGCGCCGGACGAAATCGTGGTGGCTGCCAGCCTGGCGGCGTCCAGAAAATTCGCGGCGACACTTGAAGCTACGAGCGCGGCGGCAGCATTGATGACCACGATGTCGCGCGGTGCGCCCACTTGGCCTGCGAAGATGGCGCGAATCGTCACGGCGTTCTCGGTTGCATCGCCCCCGCGAATCGCTTCCAGCGGCGCGCGCGCCACGCCAAAATCTTCTGGTGTCAGGGTGTACCTGCCTACCGTGCCTTGATGCACGTCGGCCACCAGCGTTTCACCTGACAGCGAAATCTCGTCCAGCCCGCCCGCTCCGTGTACGACCAAGGCGCGCTCGGTTTCGAGTTCCGCGAGCGTGGCTGCAACCAGATCGATCGAGCCGGCGGAGAACACTCCGAGCACCTGCGATTGAGCGCCCGCTGGATTTGTCAGCGGGCCCAGCAAATTGAAAACGGTCCGGGCGCCAATCTGTTTTCGCGCGGGCATGGCGTGCCGAGTAGCCGCATGCGCCGCCGGAGCAAATAGAAAGCCAATTCCCAGTTCGCGAATCGCGCTACCCATGCGCAGCAGCGGCACATCAATGCGCACGCCCAGCGCCTCCAGAACATCGGCCGACCCGCTGCGCGAACTCGCGGCGCGGTTGCCATGTTTGGCCACGCGCGCGCCAGCGGCCGCCGCGACGATTGCCGCTGCCGTTGAAACATTGAACGCGTCGAAGCCGTCGCCGCCGGTGCCGCAGGTATCCACCATCTGCAAAGGCCGAGGCTCGCCGTCGAGAAAAACCGGGGCCGCAAATCGCCGCATCACGGACGCAAATCCTGCCAACTCCGCGACAGAGACAGGGCGCTGGTTCAGGGCCGTCAGCAGGCGCACGATTTCGAGCGTATCCGCGCGTCCCAAAAGCAATTCTTCCATCACCGCTTCCGCTTCCGAGCGAGTAAAGACGTGGCCGCTTTCGATATGCCTGATCAGGTTCAGTGGCATCCCATCCTCGGACGGGCACGGCGATGCCGCGCCCCTACAACGGAATTTAGATCGGCAGTGCAACCGAATAGCGGTACAACCGAATATTAGATCGTTGCAAACTGGCCGTGTTTTCCTTGGTTTTTGGCGGCTGCCTTGCTCCGTCCCCGGCGTTCCGGTTACACTTTGATGTTTTGCAGGCAGACAAATTCTAACATTGGCAGACCGCTCCAAGGTCACACCGAACACGGAATCCGATGAAGATTCATGAATATCAGGCCAAAGCGATACTGGCTCGCTACGGCGTTACGACTCCCCGCGGTGAAGTCGCGTTCACCAAGGAAGAAGCGCGCACCGCCGCGCAGCGCCTGCGAACGCCGATCGTGGTCGTCAAAGCGCAAATCCATGCCGGTGGCCGCGGCAAGGCCGGGGGCGTGAAGCTCGCGCACTCTCCAGACGAAGCCGCGGAAATCGCCAGCCGCATGCTCGGCATGAATTTAGTGACCGTGCAGACCGGGCCGAGCGGGCGCATCGTCAAGCGCTTGCTCATCGAAGAAGGCCTGGACATCAAGCGCGAGCTTTATCTCAGCATTCTCGTGGATCGCGCGGCGGGCAAAGTGGTTTTCATGGCCAGCACCGCGGGAGGCATGGAAATCGAGGAGGTTGCAAAAGAAAATCCCGAGGCGATCCTGCGCGAGACGATTCATCCGGCGGTGGGTCTGCAGCCATATCAGGCGCGCAAACTTGCTTTTGGTCTTCGGCTTTCCGGTGAATTTGGCCCGCAGGCCGCGCCATTTTTCCAGGCGCTGCACCGTGCGTTCGTCGATACCGACGCTTCCATGCTGGAAATCAACCCGTGCGTGGTCACGGGTGACGGCCGCCTGGTCGCGCTCGACGCCAAAATGACTTTTGACGACAACGGACTGTTTCGTCATAAGGAGCTTCGCGAGTTGCGCGATCTCGACGAAGAAGACCCGCTCGAGGTGGAAGCCTCGAAGTACGGGCTAAATTACATCAAGCTCGATGGCAATGTAGCCTGCATGGTGAATGGCGCGGGGCTGGCCATGGCCACCATGGATATCATCAAGTACGCCGGCGGCTCGCCCGCAAACTTTCTCGACGTGGGCGGCGGCGCATCCGCGGAGCAGGTGAAGAATGCTTTCCGGATTTTGATGAGCGACGCCGGCGTTCGCGCGGTCTTCATTAATATTTTTGGAGGCATCCTTCGCTGCGACGTTTTGGCCACGGGTGTGGTCTCCGCGGCAAAGGACCTTGGCATAAAGGTCCCAGTCGTAGTTCGGATGGAAGGTACGAATGTGGAGGTAGGCCAGCAAATCCTGCGCGACTCGGGGCTGAACTTTACCATTGCGGATGGCATGGAGGACGGCGCGCAAAAGGTCGTCGCTCTCGCGGGGGGTGCGCGATGAGCGTGCTCGTGGATGAGAAAACGCGCGTGATCGTCCAAGGGTTCACGGGCCGGGAAGGCACCTTCCACTCGCAGCAGATGATCGAGTACGGCACCAACGTCGTCGGTGGGGTCACGCCCGGCAAAGGCGGCACAAAGCATCTCGAGCGTCCGGTGTTCGACACCGTAACCGAAGCTGTCAAGACCACCGGCGCCAACGCTTCCGTGATCTTTGTTCCGCCGCCGTACGCCGCGGATGCCATTCTCGAGGCCGCGGACGCGGAGATGCCGCTGATCATTTGTATTACCGAAGGAATCCCGGTTATCGACATGGTGCGCGTCGCCGCCACCATCGACTCGAAGAAAACTCGGCTGATCGGTCCCAATTGCCCGGGGGTAATTTCTCCCGGGAAATGCAAAATCGGCATCATGCCTGGCCGCATACACAAGCAGGGCCACGTCGGGGTTGTCAGCCGAAGCGGCACGCTGACCTATGAAGCCGTCGAGCAGCTTACTCAGCTGGGCATCGGGCAGTCCACGTGCATCGGCATCGGGGGCGATCCCATCATTGGCACGTCGTTCCTCGATGCCATTAAAATGTTCAACGAAGATCCCGACACCCACGCGATTATCCTGATCGGTGAAATCGGCGGCAACGCGGAAGAACGCGCCGCTGAATTCATCAAAGCAAATGTGAAAAAGCCGGTTGTGGGTTTCATCGCGGGGCAGACGGCGCCGCCGGGCCGCCGGATGGGCCACGCAGGCGCGATCATTAGCGGCGGCCAGGGCACCGCGAAAGACAAATACACAGCGATGAATGCCGCAGGCATCCGCACGATCGAAACGCCGGCGGATCTGGGCTCAGCTGTAGCGGCCGCCATGAAGCAGAAGTAACGAAGTAAAGACGTAACGAAGTAAGGACCAAAACCAGGATTGGTGCGATGATTGTTGCGTGCCGATCAAGACATACAAAGAGTTGAACGTTTTCCGCGAGTCGTACCATTTGGCTCTTGATGTATCGCGCGCTGCGAGAGCCTTTCCGGCAGCGGAACAGTTTGAACTGGTTAGGCAGCTTCGAAGGGCAGCCCGATCGGTCCCTGCCAATATCGTGGAAGGCTGGGCAAAGCGGTATTCGGCATCCGAGTTTAAGCGCTATCTGCAGGTCGCAATCGGTTCCTGCGATGAATGTAAACTGTGGCTGGAGATGAGCCGGGACGAAGGCTACCTCCCAGTTACGGAATGCGACCAGCTTTCAAACCGTTTCAATGTAGTCGGCGCGATGCTGAAGAGTTTGGGGAAACGGTGGCAAACGTACCCAAAGTAGATTTTTTGAATTTATCGTTACTTCGTTGCATTTTTACCTCATTACATCGCTTTTCTTAGGAGAAATCTTGGCTCTCGAACGTACCTTCGCAATCATTAAACCTGACGCGGTAAGCCGCAACCAGCAGGGCGAAATCCTTGGGCGCATCCACAAAGCTGGCTTTAGCATTGTTGCGATCAAATCCATGCGGCTGACGAAAGAAGAGGCCGGTGGCTTCTATGCCGTCCACAAAGAGCGTCCCTTTTTTGGTGAACTTACTGATTTCATGTCGTCCGGCAAAATCGTTGCTATGGTGCTGGAAGCCGAAGGCGCAATCGCCAAATGGCGCGACACCATGGGGGCCACTGATCCTAAGAAAGCGGCGCCCGGCTCGATCCGGCACGACCTGGGCACCAGCATCGGCACGAACTGCACGCACGGCTCCGACGCTCCAGAAACGGCTGCTTTCGAAATCAGCTACTTCTTTCCAGGCCTTGACCTGATTTAATTCGATGTCTCTATGGGGCACACCATGGGTATGCCCCAAGGTCGCGGCATTTCAATCGTGCGCTACGACTTCTTGTACTGCTCCTTGCTGCAATCGCCGCCTTTGCGCATTACATCCCACCTTGACTACACTCTTCGTATGGACCCAACCCGCGAACTGGGCCGCCTCCTCCTGATCCTGGGGATCGCAGTAACCGTTGTCGGCGTTCTACTGTATTTTAGCGGCCGCCTCCCGTTTCGTCTGGGCCACCTGCCCGGCGACATCATCCATCGCGGCGAGCACACCACGTTCTACTTCCCGATCACCACTTCTATCGTCTTGAGTATCGGGCTTTCGCTGCTCTTCTGGCTCGTGTCCCACTTTCGGGGCTGACATGCTGATCGCTCTCGTACTTCGCGAAAGCGGTTTTTACCGGCCCGGAGGATCCGAGTGAAAGATCCTGTCTTCGTTTTCGTCGCGCTCCTTGTGACCTTAGCGTCGGCGCAAGCGCAGCAATCCTCTGCGCCACCATCGTCCGCCGCGCAACCGCAAAGCGCGCCGCCGCGGGACCTCTCTTCCCGCGTTCCGGCCCCGAAGCCTGAGGACGTAAAATCCATCGATGCCATCCTGCGTGCCGTTTACGACGTAATCTCTGGACCCGCGGGCGAGCGCGATTGGAATCGCTTTCACTCTCTGTGCGTCCCGGAAGCACGACTCACAAGCACTACAAAAAGCGGCGCCTCGAGCGCACCTCGCCTTCTCACCGTTGACGAGTACATCCAGCGCGCAGGAAAATACTTCACGACGCATGGATTCTATGAATCCGCCATCGTGAATCGCGTCCAAAGATTCGGGAATATCGCGCAAGTGTTCAGCAGCTACGAGTCCCGGAACGCACCGAGTGAAAAACCATTCGCGCGTGGGATCAATAGCATTCAGCTTTTTTATGATGGGTCGCGCTGGTGGGTGCTCAGCATCCTGTGGGACGAAGAATCGGCCGCCAATCCGCTGCCTCCCGAAATGGCCACCACAGCGTCGAGTCCGATATCCCAATGATTCGCTACCCATGAGCCAACTCCAATTCAACCTCATGCCCGAGCGCCGCGTTTTTTCCGTCAGCGAGCTGACTGGAAGGATCCGCGACCTCTTCGTGCGCAACTTCACAGATATTCTTGTCGAAGGCGAACTGTCGAATTGCCACGAAGCTGCGTCGGGTCACATGTATTGCACGCTCAAGGACGACCGCGCGCAGATTAAGTGCGTTTGCTTCAAGACTCAGCTGCGGCTGATGAAGTTTCGCCCTGAGAATGGGCTTCACGTTACCGTGCGCGGGTCTATCAGCGTGTACGAAACACGCGGCGAATATCAGATTTACATCGAGAGCATCGAGCCGGTCGGCCTGGGCGCATTGCAACTCGCGTTTGATCAGTTGAAAAAGCGGCTGGAGGCGGAAGGCTTGTTCGCCGCCGAGCGAAAAAAAACACTACCGATGCTGCCACGCTGCATCGGCCTCATCACTTCGCCAACAGGCGCAGCCGTCCGAGACGTCGTGCGCATCTTGCGGCGCCGCTTTCACAACGTGCACCTGACACTTTATCCTGTGCACGTCCAAGGCGAAGGTGCGGCCGCCGAAATCGTTCGTGCGGTGCAGTATTTCAATCGGCAGCAAACCGTGGATGTGGTGATTCTCGCGCGTGGGGGTGGCTCGCTCGAAGACCTGTGGGCGTTCAATGAAGAGAGTGTAGCTCGCGCCATCGCGCATTCCACGATCGCGGTCATCTCCGGTGTTGGCCACGAAACGGATTTCACTATCGCGGATTTTGTGGCCGACGTGCGCGCCTCGACGCCATCGGCTGCCGCCGAACTCGTGGTGCAGACTCGGCGCGAGTTCGACAAGCATGTTGCGGAGCTTCGCGGCGCGCTGGCGGAGCAGATGCGCTACCGCATCCTTGATCTGAGCCGACGCGTTCACGAATTTGCGGGGCGTCGCGGGTTCCGCCGTCCACTCGATCTCCTGAGGCAACAGCGGCAGCGTGCCGACGAAATGACCGCGCGCTTGGTCCACGGCCTGCGCGCGAACCTCGAACGCTCGCGCAAACGATTTACCGCTGGTCATTTGCGCATTATTTCTTTTGATTTTCGGCAGCAGATCGCGGGCTTTCGGCAGCGGTCGAATAATTTCACCGCGCGGCTGGAACTGGGGCTGCGGGCGAGGTTGGAGCAGGTCCGGCGTCGGCATGCGACGCAGCACATGCGTTTGTTGTCGTTTGATTTTCGCGGAAGGATTGCCGGCTTGCATCGGCGGCTCGAAAAGCGGAATCACGAATTAGCTGTCCGCGGGGAACGGATTCTGCGCGTCCAGCGCGACCGCCTTGACCGGCTGCGCCTGCAACTCGAAGAGCGCAGTCCGGCCCGGGTGCTCGAGCGCGGTTACGCCATCGCTACCGATGCGGCCGGCAATATCCTGCGCGACGCCACGCAAGTAGCCGTAGGCGACACGGTAGCCCTGCAACTCCACCGCGGCCGCCTAACCACCGAAGTTAAACGGAAGGAGGACTAGCCTTGAACCCAGCGAAAATGAATGTCCTCGGATTCGATCAGCCAGCAGTTTCCGTCGCGAAACAGCACCTCGTGTTCGACGAAATTGACTTGCGAAAGGCGAACTTCGTCGATGAGCCAGTCCCCGTGGCCTGCCTTATTGGAACCGCCGAACGCTCCGGAAAGAGAATAGGAACGAACATTACGATATGAAAGCTCGATATGGCCATCATGAAAGGCGCCAAGTAGCCGCGCGGCGACCTCAACGTGTCGCTCCTCTGCGCGCAGTCCCGATGCGGGCTCTGAAATTGTCAGCGCCTCCAGCCACGAATCGTGCGGACAGCGGTGATCAACGAAATCGTAATGCCAATCTGCGGACGCAAATTCGTGGGCGGACAGTGCCAGATTCTTGCGGATGGACTGAAGGTAGGTCTTGTACTCCGCTTGCGCCTTCTGCGCTTGATCGGCGGAGCAACCTGGCAGGGTAAGGAGAATGCTCATCGAGTGTTACTCAAAATCGGGACGGCTCTGATCACTCGCCGGTACGTTCCTTTCTGATTCGTTCGAGGGCTTCTTCAAGTGGAACGGGTGTCTCGCTGGAGGCTTTTGCTTCGTCAAACGCACGAATGTCGTCAAGATCTTCTAGCTCATCGAGAAGCTTTTCGTATTCCTCGATATCAATGATGACGGCTGTTCTCTCGCCTTTTTCGTTAGTTATAAATTGGGTTGGTTCTTTCATCCGCGCATCCTTAATGAATAACTGTCTAAAACACTTACTCTTCGTCGCCGGTGGAGGTGACTTTGAGGACGGCGAGGAAGGCTTCCTGGGGTATGTCGACCTGGCCTACGCGCTTCATGCGCTTCTTGCCTTCTTTTTGTTTCTCGAGGAGTTTGCGTTTGCGCGAGATGTCGCCGCCGTAGCACTTGGCGAGCA
Source organism: uncultured Acidobacteriota bacterium (assembly GCA_963721915.1). GTDB lineage: Bacteria > Acidobacteriota > Terriglobia > Acidiferrales > UBA7541 > Acidiferrum. Next base: position 168,316 of record CAVRLD010000002.1, read on the forward strand.
CGTTTTTGCGGATTGCCGCGACCGTTTCGCGCGCGATCACGCGGCTTCCGATGGCCGCCTGGATCGGCACCTCGAACATTTGACGCGGAATCAGTTTGCGCAGGCGATGTACTAACTCGCGTCCCCGTTCATAGGATTGCTCTCGATGACAGATCATCGACAACGCATCAACAGGCTCGCCGCCGACCAGCACATCCAGCTTGATCAAGTCCGATTCAACATAGCCAGCGAGATGGTAATCAAGCGAAGCATAGCCGCGTGACACGCTTTTGAGGCGATCGTAAAAATCGAGCACGATTTCATTCAGCGGGAGCTCGTAGGTAAGCATCACGCGCGTGGGAGACAAATACTCGAAACCTTTCTGTGTCCCGCGCTTGTCCTGGCAAAGCTGGAGGATACCGCCGACGGATTCGTCGTTGGTGATGATCATGGCCTTGATGATTGGCTCGGAGATTTTTTCGATGTCGCTGGGATTGGGAAATTTGGCGGGGCTGTCCACCTCGATCACTTCACCGGTGACACGCGTAATCTGATAACGCACGCTTGGCGCGGTGGTGATGAGGTTCAAACCGAACTCGCGCTCCAGGCGCTCTTGCACGATTTCCATGTGCAGGAGGCCCAAAAATCCGCAGCGAAAACCAAAGCCCAGCGCGGCTGAATTTTCCGGTTCGTAAAAAAACGCTGCATCATTTAATTTCAATTTGCCGAGGGCGTCGCGCAGGGGCTCGTAGTCGTCGGCTAGCACGGGGAAGAGTCCCGCGAAAACCATGGGCTTGATTTCCTCAAAGCCTGGAAGCGCGGGGGCGGGACGGTCGGCCTCGGTGAGCGTGTCGCCCATGCGGGCGTCGGCGACGTTCTTAATGTTGGCCACAACGAATCCGACGTCGCCGGCTTCCAATTCGTCGAGCGCGATTGGCTTGGGCGTCAGAGTGCCCAGAGTTTCGACCTCATACACTTCGTTGCTATAGAGCAAACGGATCTTGGTGTGTTGGGTGATGCGGCCTTCCATCACGCGCACGAGAACCACGGCGCCGCGGTAAATGTCGAACCAGGAATCGAAAATCAGCGCTTGAAGAGGGTTTTCGGCGCTGCCTTTCGGGGGCGGCACGCGCTTCACGATCGCTTCGAGGACGCCCTCTACACCCAAGCCGCTTTTCGCGCTGATCATCAAGGCATCTGACGCAGGAATGGCCAGCACGTTTTCGATTTGTTCTTTCACAAAGTCGGGCTGCGCGGCGGGAAGATCGATCTTGTTGATCACGGGAAGGATCGTGAGGTTATGTCCGGCGGCGAGGAAAGTGTTCGCGACAGTTTGCGCTTCCACGCCCTGGCTCGCATCAACGACCAGGAGCGCGCCCTCGCATGCCGACAGAGCGCGCGAAACTTCGTAGGAAAAATCGACGTGCCCCGGCGTGTCGATCAGGTTCAGGCGGTAGGTGTTTCCGTCCTTCGCTTTGTAGTGGAGGCGAATGCTTTTTGCTTTGATGGTGATGCCGCGCTCGCGCTCCAGGTCCATGGAATCGAGTACTTGCTCGTGCATCTCGCGCTGCGTCAACGCTCCAGTCATTTCGAGCAAGCGGTCGGCCAGCGTGGATTTGCCGTGGTCAATATGCGCGATGATACAGAAATTACGTATGAACTTTGGATCCATGAGTGTTCAGTACCGGCAGGAGCTTCCCACGCGCGAGACCTGCGCCGCACGCAGCGCAAAACCGCGCCGTGTAATCATTCAGTTTGCCACAAGACGAAGTAAAGAAGTAAGGGAGTAGGGAGGTAAAGAAAGTAGCGAACGAGGAGGCGATGAGTCCAGGGAACGGGCGAGTGGAGATGCGCAGGGGATCACAGCCAGAAGGGCTGTGCCATGGAGCCTTGCCATTTCCGCACTGCTGTGCGGCGTGTGTTTTGCCCGGTTCCTTCCCGCGGTATATAGTTACAAAGGACAGGCAAAAAACGAGCGATTCGCATCTCGCGTAGAGTATGGCTCGTGTGCATTTCGCATCGAAACGGCACTCCCATAGGGAAGTCGGAAGCCCTTCGCAACTAGGGTAAAGGCAAGCCGCACGAATGGCCGCAGACATCAGCAAACAACTGGACCGCGCCAAGCGCTTCCTCGAGAAGAACCGCGTCGAGGATGCTATTGAGGCGTATTTGGCGGTCATCGACGCGGCGCCGCAGCACCAGGAAGCGACGCAAGCTTTGGGCGACCTGTATGCGCGAATGGAGCAACCGGACCGCGCGGCCGTTTACTACGGACTTTTATTCGATTTGCTGGTCGAGCCTCGCGACGAAATCAAAGCGCTGGCAATTTACAACCGCTTCCTGCGACCCGCGGCGGGACAGCAGCCGCCCGAGCGCATCGCGCGTTACGCTTTCTTGCAGCAAAAACAAAACCGCTTCGATGAGGCAATCGAGCAATACAGCAGAGCCGCCGAAATCTTTAACGAGGCAGGCCGCGCTGAGGATGCGTTGTTTTGCTGGGAACGGACTGCGCAACTTGCTCCCGAAAACATTTCGCGCCAGCTTCGGCTGGCGGAAGCTGCCGAGCGCATCGGCAAAAATGCGCTTGCGGCCAGGGCGTTTCTACGGGCAGGGCAGCTGGCCTCTGCCAGCGGCGCGAAGGCAGAAGCTATACAATTTTTGGGCCGCGCGTACCAGCTCGCGCCGCAAGAACGCAGCGTGACGCTTTTATTCGCCGACGCCACGTTGAAATCGGGCGACGCCACGCGAGCGGCCGCGCTGCTGGAGCCTTTCGCGGCGACGGAAAAGGATGCCAGCTTTCTCGAAACCTATGCTGACGCACGTATGGCGTCCGGACAACTGGACCGCGCGCGCGAAGTTCTGGAAAGACTGCTGCGGGAAAAGAACGAGGGCATCACGCGACTCTTCGAGCTTTCGGATCTGTACGTCAATGCAGGGCAGGATGCGAAAGCGGTAGAAGTGCTGACCGCGCTCAAACGGCGCATGTTCGCCGACAAACGCCAGAACGATTTCGCCACGCAGATGGACAGCGTAGGGGCGAAACATCCGATATCGCAACCTATCGTGGAATTCTGGGCGGCGCTGTACAACGAATTGAACCGAGAATCGCAATACTTTGAAATTCTCATCAAGCTCTTTGATGTTTACCTGAACAGTGGAAATGCCGCAAAGGCCGTTGAAACAATCGAAAAACTCATGGATATCGACCCCTACGACCATCGCAATCAGGAACGTATTCAACGCATGCGCGGCCACGTCGATGAAGGTTTCCTGAAGCGTATCGAGGCGAGGCTTGCCAAGTCCGGTACAGTAGGCGCGCCGAATGTCGCGCAGCCGCACGCATCGGGCTCCGAGGGGGGCAGCGCCGCGCAACCCGTAACGGAAGAGGGCCGCAAGATGCAGGCGCTGGAAGACCTGATCGTGCAGACGGAGATTTTCCTGCAGTACTCGTTGCAAGCGAAGGCGCTGGAGCGGTTGCAGAAGATCGCCGCGATGTTTCCCGGGGAAGAGGAGCGTCATCCGCGGCTGCGAAACCTGTACCAGCTGGCGAATTGGTGGCCGCAAGGCGCGCCGCAAGCGAAAGCACCCGAGCCAACCGTGGTACCACCGTCACCTCATGCATCGAAGCAAGAACCCGTTGCGGAGCCATCCAGCACTGGAATGACGGGGAGGACCGGGGTGTACACGGCCGAAACGCTGCGCGATCTTTCGAAGATTTCGGAGATCAACCAGAAGATATTTCGGCAGCAAACACCGCGAGCCATGCTCAACACTGCGGTCAATGAAGTAGGCGGTTATCTTCGTGCTGCGCGCGCACTCGCGGTGGTTGGGACGCCCGGCCGGCCACCGGAGCTGGCAGCGGAGTACTGCGCGCAGGGCCTGCGCTCGGCACCCGGAGCGCAGGTGGTGTTCCTGCTCGCGCATATGGAAAAGGCGCAGCCCGATGAGCTTGGCGCTCTGATGGTGGATGCGACAGAAGGCTCGATCCTGAGCGAACTAGGCTTGGCCACCGCGCTGGGCGTCATCATCACCGACAAGGAAACGCAAGTTCCCGCGGGAATGTTGATCGTCGCGCACGCGGAGCCGCACAAATGGCGACCTAACGAGGCTTATTTTTTGCAAGCGATCGGCGATCAAATGCTGATGAGCGTAAGTCACACGCGGCTGCGATCTTTGGTGCGGCGCATGGGTGTGTCGGACGAACGCACGGGATTGCTGAGCCGCAGTTCGTATCAAAGCTGTTTGCTGACCGAAGCGGATCGAGCGCGAACGCAAGGAACGCCGCTGGCGCTGGCGATTTTGCAGATCGATCGCGGGGCGGAGATTTTGCGGCAGCACGGGGAATCACCGGTCGAGCGTTTTCTAGAGCAACTGGCGAGATCGCTGCAGCCGATCGTACGGCAGAATGACGTGGCGGTAAAATATACGTCGTGGTCGCTGGCGTTCATTTTGCCGGACACGACTTTGGCAGGGGCGCAGAATCTAGCGGACAAGTTGCGGCGCGCGGCTTCGGGCGTGCGGCCGCCTTGGGATTCGACGCAGATCACTTTGAGCGCGGGAATCGTGGAAGCTATGGCGAAGGCTGACTATGAGAGCGAGGACATTGTCACGGACCTGATTAATCGCGCGGAGAATTCGGCGGAGGAAGCGCGGAAACAGGGTGGAGATACAATCGTGGCGCTGGAGAGCCCTAAAATCTGAAATTAGAGATTTGAGGTTAGAGGTTAGAAAGGCTAGAGGCCGGCTTTTGGATTTGGCTGTCGCTGGAAGGTTTGGGAGAAGAGAATGTTTCCTACAGATGTCGTAATTGTTGCTGGAGCCCGCACGCCCATGGCGCGGTATACCGGGTCATTTTCGGAGGTGTCGGCGATTGATTTGGCGGCGCATGCGTCGAAGGAGGCGATTCGCAGGTCTGGCGTGGATCCTTCGGAATTTGATCACGCGATTTTTGGCAACGTGATGCAGACGAGCGCGGATGCGCTGTATGGCGCGCGACATGTTGGATTGAAAGCGGGGCTCAAGGTCGAGACACCCGCGGTCACCGTGAATCGCTTGTGCGGGTCTGGGATCGAAGCCATTTCGCAGGCGGCTCATCGCCTGCTGCTTGGCGAAGCGGCCGTGATTCTTGCAGGCGGCATGGAGAACATGACGCAGGCGCCATTTGTGATTCGGGGGGCACGCACCGGTCTTCGGCTGGGTGGCGGGGCGCTCGAGGATTCGTTGATGGCCGGGTTGACGGATTCGTATTGCGGTTTGCCGATGGCGCTGACCGCGGAGAAACTTGCGGAGCAGCACGGGATCACTCGCAAAGACGCGGATGCTTACGCTTTGCGCAGCCAGCAATTGTCCGATGTGGCTTACAAGGCGTGCCGCATGAAGGAAGAGCTTGCGCCCGTGGAGGTGAAGCAGGGTAAGAAGACGATTGTGGTGAGCGAAGACGATCACCGTCGGCCGGAGACGACGATGGAGATTTTGGAAAAGCTGCCACCGTCGTTCAAGAAGGATGGGATCGTTACGGCGGGAAATGCCAGCGGGATCGTGGACGGAGCTGCGGCGGTGGTCGTTACGCGTGAGAAGACGGCGAAGGATCGTGGGCTGAAGCCGATTGGGCGCATCGTTTCCTGGGCGGTGGCGGGTGTGGATCCCAGCATCATGGGAATTGGACCGGTGCCGTCGTCGCAGAAAGCGCTGAAGCTGGCGGGGCTGACGCTTGAGCAGATGGATCGCGTTGAGGTGAATGAAGCGTTTGCGGCGCAGTACCTGGCGGTTGAGAAGGTTTTGGGATTGAATCGCGATAAGACTAACGTGAACGGCGGAGCTATTGCGCTCGGGCATCCTTTGGGCGCGACCGGCACACGGCTCGTGATTACCCTTCTGAACGAGCTCCGGCGGAATAATTTGCGGTATGGATTGGCTACGGCTTGCATTGGCGGTGGGCAGGGAATCGCAATGGTGGTCGAGGCGCTGTACAATTAGCTTCGCTTGCGGCCGGGAAGAATAAAGTTCACTCGATACAGAGAGGATTGCTGAAAAGGGGCACAGGGGTGCTGTGCCCCACAATGAGGCTGCGGTTGTTTTCACGAGGGATGAATGGCGATTCAACGGGTAGGAGTTGTCGGGTGCGGGTTAATGGGTTCGGGGATCGCGCAGGTGGCTGCGCAGGCGGGATTTACGACCGTGGTGCGCGAAGTTGCGCCGGAACTCGTTGAGAAGGGGCTAAAGGGTATCGAGAAGAATCTTGCGCGGCTGGTGGAAAAGGGAAGGCTGACGGAGGCGCAAAGAGGTGAAGTCCGCGGACGATTGACGGGGACCACCGCGATTGAGGATTTGAGGGATTGCGACGTGGTTGTGGAAGCGATCATTGAGCAACTTCCGGCGAAGCGCGAACTTTTTGCCAAGCTGGATGCTTTGTGCCCGGCCTCGACCATTTTTGCGAGCAACACTTCTTCGCTGACGATCACGGAAATTGCAACGGCGACGAAGCGGCCGGATCGCTTTGTCGGGCTGCATTTTTTTAATCCGGTTCCGGTGCTGAAGCTGGTGGAAGTGGTGCGCACGATTGCGACCGATCCAGCGGTGTATGAAGAGATGGTGGCGTTCGGGGCGAAGCTGGGGAAAACACCTGTGCGGGCTCATGACAGCACCGGGTTTATCGTGAACCGGTTGCTTGTGCCTTATCTTCTCGATGCGATTCGGGCGCTGGAAGAAGGCGTCGGGTCGATTGAGGATATCGACAATTCGATGAGGCTTGGTTGCGGGCACCCTATGGGGCCGCTGACATTGCTGGATTTTGTTGGTTTGGATACGACCTATTACATTGCGAATATCATGTTCGATGAATTTCGCGAGAGGCGATTTGCGTCGCCGCCGTTGCTGAAGAGGATGGTGCTGGCCGGGTGGAACGGGCGGAAGGCTGGGCGGGGATTTTATGATTATTCCGATCCGGCGAAACCGAGGGCGATGAAATTTTAGACCTTGCCGAGATGGGACGCAGCAGTGCTGCGCCCATACACTGTACGGGATTAGCGAGCGAGTCGAATATGGGATTTGAAAATGTGCTTTACGAGAAGAGAGATGGGATCGGCTTCATCACCTTTAATCGACCGAAGGTGTTGAACGCGCTGAACCGCAGGACCGTGGAAGAGCTGCGAGATGCTTTGCTCGATGCGCGAGACGATGCTTCGGTGCGCGTATTGATAGTGACTGGCGCTGGAGAGAAATCTTTTGTTGCGGGGGCTGATATTGGCGAACTGGCGCAGCGGACTGCGGTAGACGGCAAGGATTTTTCGCTTTTTGGGCAGGGCGTGTTTCATCTTCTGGAGACATTTGGGAAGCCTTCGATTTGCGCGATTAATGGTTTTGCTCTGGGAGGCGGGTGCGAGTTGGCACTTTCCTGCACGATTCGAATCGCAAGCAAGACGGCGAAACTGGGGCAGCCTGAGGTGAAGCTTGGGATTATTCCCGGGTACGGCGGGTCGCAACGGCTCGCGCGGCTTTGCGGGAAGGGTGTGGCGCACGAATTGTGCCTGACTGGGGAAATGATTTCCGCGGAGGAGGCGCAGCGGATTGGGCTGGTCAATCGAATTTATGAGCCCGCGGAACTTTTGCCTGCGGCGGAGGCGATGGCAAAGAAGATTATCGCGAATGCGCCGCTGGCCGTGAAATACGCAATGGAAGCGATCGAGCGTGGCGTCGAAATGCCGCAGGAAGAGGGACTTTTTCTGGAGGCAACGCTGTTCGGGCTTTCGTGTGCGACCGAAGACATGCGCGAGGGTACGAAGGCGTTTTTGGAGAAGCGGGCGGCGCAGTTCAAAGGGAAGTAGGTTGGGGACTGAAGCAAAGAAGTAAGGAAGTAAAGAGGTAACGAAAAGGCGAACGGGGTTTGGCGGACGAGTGGCTTGAAATTCTAAATGGCGGAAAAACTACAACCTGGAAAGATTAGCGGCGAACTGGGCGGCTCTGGATTACGTTTTGGAATCGTGGTGAGCCGATTTAACAGCTTTATCACGGAGCGATTGCTTTCCGCGGTGGTCGATGCACTGGAACGGGCGGGCGCCGCGAGCAAAGATGTTGACGTGGTTCACGTGCCGGGGGCATTTGAGCTGCCGCTGGCGGCGAAGAAGTTGGCGGCAACTGGCCGCTATGACGCGCTGATCGCGATTGGATGTGTCTTGCGCGGTGAGACGACGCACTACGATTATGTTTGTTCGGAAACAGCGCGAGGGTTGCAACTGGCACAGATGGATAGCGGGCTGCCGATTATTTTTTGCGTGCTCACCTGCGACACACTGGAACAGGCGATCGACCGCGCGGGTTTGAAGGGCGGCAACAAAGGATTTGAAGCAGGGCTTGGTGCGATCGAAATGGCTCAACTGTCGCGCAAATTGCGCGGAGTGAGAGCGGCGTCGAGCCCAGCCGGAAAGTCGCGGCGCACGTAACGTGTCGTCCCTGCGCACGAAATCGCGGGAGTTTGCGATGCAAATGTTATTTCAATGGGACATGAGCCATCAGGAGCCGGCAAAGCTGGAAGAGAAGTTCTGGCGGGCCGCCAAAGCTAGCGATTCGACGCGTGATTTCGCGAATCAGTTGTTCGAGGGGGCGGCAAGAGAGGTGGCTTCGTTGGACGGGTTCATTGTGAAGCATGCCGAGAATTGGCGTTTGGAGCGGCTGGCGATCATCGACCGGGCCATCTTGCGATTGGCCATGTACGAGCTGCGTGCTACCGATACCCCACCGAAAGTCGTCTTGAATGAGGCGGTGGACCTGGCGAAGAAGTTTTCGTCGGAAGAGTCTGGATCCTTCGTCAATGGCATTCTCGATGCGTTCCGCAAGTCTCTTACCACGGCTGGCCAGGCTACTGAACAACTCTAAGCGTCGATCGTACCTTGGAAGACTTTGACGGCGGCGCCACTGACTCGTGGGAGCAGTTTCTTGCCGGATTGCGTGACTTCCACTTCGATGTGACTCGGGCGGCCCATTTCTGCGCCTTGCAGGATGCTCAGCATGTGGCCGGGGGAAAGTTTGCCTTGGCGCACCAAGTAGGCGCCCAGCGAGCCCGCGGCTGAGCCGGTGGCGGCGTCTTCGTACTGTTCCCAGGGCAGCATTGCGCGCGAAAAAACTTTGCCGTTGCCGCTGGAGGCGAAGCAATACGCCATGGTGCCGTTTTTTCCGAGCAGGGCGCGCAGGTCCATCATGTTCATTGAGATTTTCCCGAGTGCGGCGCGATTGCGTAGTGGCACCATCAGATTGAAAATGCCGGTGGAGACGAATTCGGGCTCGAGCTTTGGGTCGAAATCTTTGGGAGTCAGGCCGAGAGCTGCCGCGAGAGCTTTCTTGTTGATTTTGGCGGGGCGGAAGGCAGCTTCTGTCTGCGTCATGGTCACACGTTGCGGACGGCCTTCCTTGAAGCGAATCTCGACCGGCAAAACGCCCGCGCCGGTTTGCTGCGAAACGTGGACGCCACCCTCTTGCGCGGGGACGACGCCGAGTTCGGCGAGGAGGAACCATGTGCCGATTACCGGATGGCCGGCGAGTTTGAGTTCTTCCCGCGTTGTAAAGATTCGCAGGCGAGCGAGCGCGTTGTCTTCGGTAGGCTTCTGCACGAAGACAGTTTCGGAAAGATTCATTTCTCGTGCGATGGCGAGCATGGCGTTGTTGGAGAGGCCATCGCCATCGGTGATGACCGCGAGCGGGTTGCCTTCAAAGCGAGTGGTAGTAAAAACATCGAGCGTGTAGAAGCGGCGTTCCATAGTAGATCGATTGTCACTGCCGAGCAGGATGTGGCAGTCAAATGCGCTCGAGCTGGGCGACGGTCCTTTCGTTAGTGATATTACCTGTATTTAGCGTGGATTTGGGCTCGATCAGAATGATGTGGACTTCTTCGTCCGCTACCGGACAATGCTCGACGCCCTTGGGGACGACGACAAATTCTCCCTCGCGCACGACGGCTTCGCGATCGCGAAATTTCATTCGCAAGGTGCCTTTTACAACCAGGAACAACTCGTCTTCGTTGTCGTGGTGGTGCCAGATGAATTCGCCTTTGAGTTTCACGGCTTTGACGTCGATGTCGTTGACTTCGGCGATTACGCGCGGGTGATAGTAGTCGGAGAAGAGGCTGAATTTGTTGGTCAAGTTAACGGTTTCCATTGTAGCTCTCCGTGTTGATCTCGATCGCCAGCATTTTTGCTGGTCGCTATAGAGTTTGTACGGCTTGCGTCACCGCGCCGAGGACGCGCCGAGTGGTTTGCTGTTTGTTGGTTTCCGAATAAACGCGAAGCAAATTTTCGGTTCCGGACGCACGAACCATCACCCAGCCAGCTTCACCCAGGTACAGCTTGATGCCGTCCATGTTTTCGCGACGCGCTATCGGCCAGTCGAGCAGGTTCTTGACCTTCGCATCGGAAAAATATGCGATGACCTTTTCTTTTTGCCCGGGCTTCAGGTCCAAGTCGACGCGGCCATAATGATATTCGCCGAATTCGGCGTGGAGCGCACTCAGCAGTTCGCTGAGTGATTTGCCGTGCCAGGCCATCAACTCCGCCAGCAGCAGAGCGGAGACGGTGGCGTCGCGCTCGGGAAGGTACAAGCTGGTGCCGATGCCGCCGCTCTCTTCGCCGCCAATCAGGATATTTTGCTCGAGCATCAGCTCGCAGATGTATTTGAAACCTATGGGAACTTCATGCAACTTGCGGTGAAATTTCGTGGCTAGCTTGTCGATCAGCTTGGTTACGGAAAAAGTTTTGGCGATGTCGCCTGGGAGGTTGCGGGTTCCAGCTAGGTGCCAAACCAGCAGAGAGAATATTTGATGGGGATTTACGAACGAGCAGTCGCGATCGATGGCGCCAACGCGGTCTCCGTCACCGTCGGCGCAAAAGCCAGCATCGTATTTTCCCGCGAGGACCGCTTGGCGGAGCGGAGCGATGTGCGGCTCGATCGGTTCGGGATGCGCGCCGCCGAAAAGGGGGTCGCGCGTGCCGCGAATTTCGTCACAGACGATGCCATTGCGTTTGAAGACATCGGGAAGCAACCCCGCGGCCGAGCCATGCATGGCGTCGGAGACGAAGCGGAACTTGGCTTTGCGGAGGCGATCCCAATCGACGAGTTTTTCGATCGCGTCGAGGTAAGGAGCGCGCGGCTCGAGCGGCTGAATCAAATCTTTGCGAGGGGGCAGCGGTGGTACGCCATCGCGCTGGACGCCAGCGACCTCGGCCTCGATTTGCGCGACGATGGAAGGCAGGGCGCTGCTGCCGTAGCTGGCCTTGTACTTGATGCCGTTCCATCGATAAGGATTGTGGCTCGCGGTAATGACGAGGCCACCGGCGGCTTTGCGCTGGCGCACGAGCAGCGAGATAGCGGGCGTGGGGCAGGGCTTGTCGGTGAGCCAGACGGGAGTACCGGTGGCGCTGATGGTGTCCGCTAAGGCCGCTGCGATGCTGTCGGAAGCGAATCGGTGGTCGTAGCCGATGAGGACGCCCTTGCGGGCATCTTCGCCGCGCACCACGTAGCGCGCGATTGCGTGCGCGACGATGCGAGCGTTCGCGAAGGTAAAATCCTCCCCTATAACACCGCGCCAGCCATCCGTGCCGAAGCGAATGGAAGTCATAGAGATTGAGTATACGCGACGCGATGCAGCGGCAAACAGGCCGGATTGGCCCGGTTAAAGTAAACTTTCGCGCTGCTCGTCTTCAAGTTTCTTGACAATTTTACCGACGTCCTGGGCACGTTCGCGCGGGCAGATCAACAGGGCGTCCGGAGTTTCGACAACGACCAGATCGCGAACGCCGATGGCCGCGATGTATTTCGTGGGACTCCACAAGAAATTTCCCTCGGCGTCGATTGCCTGGCCCGCGCCCGCGAATATATTTTCGCCGTTTTTTTTCGCCAACAGCTCGTAGACCGCTGTCCAGGAGCCGATGTCGCTCCAGCCGACTTCGGCGGGAATCACGAAGACGCGTGGGCTGCCTTGTTCGCGTGTGGCAGGTTCGAGAATGGCGTAGTCGACGGAAATATTTTCGAGCGTTGGATACACGTCACGCAGATGCTTTTCGTAGCTGCGTTTGCCGATGCTTGCTGCCAGCGATTCGAGTGCGGCGTGCGTCTTGGGCAAATACTTCTTCAGATTGTCGAGGAACGTCGAGACGCGCCAGAAAAACATTCCAGCGTTCCAATGATAATCGCCGGAGCCTGCGTATTCCTTGGCGAGGGCCAGCGCTGGTTTTTCGGTGAATCGACGCACCGCATAAACGGGAAAGCCTTTGGAATCCAACGCGTTTCCCATGCGCTCGATGTAGCCAAAGCCGGTGTCGGGACGCGTGGGAGGGATCCCAAGAACGACCATGCGGGCGGGGTCGCGCGCCATGTCGAGCGCGGCCTTGAGAATCACACGATAACGCTCCGGATTCGCGATGTAGTGATCGGCGGGGAGCACCGCCAGGACGGCGTCGCCACGCGCGGAGTGGCGCACGTGCAGCGCCGCCAGTGCGATGGCGGCGGCGGTATTGCGACCGACGGGTTCGGTCAGCACACGACGCCGCGCCGGACCAGGCACCTGCTTGCGCACTTCCTGTGCTTGCTCGCTGTTTGTGACTGTCCAGATGTGCTGTGGGGGAATGAGTGGCCGGAGTCTCGCGACGGTTTGCTGCAGCATGGTTTCTTTGCCGACGATATTCAGCAATTGCTTGGGCGTGCGCGTGCGGCTTCGTGGCCAGAAGCGCGTTCCGCGTCCTCCGGCCAAAATCACGGCGTGCGTGGTTAGTTTATCCGCTACCATCAGCGTGCCATCTTACGTGCCATGTTTAATCGAAGACCGTGCGGCTCGCGGCCGTGGCCTCCGCTACATGGTGCAATTCCTTGCGCAACGCGGGGATGTTCGGGACATAAGCGCGAACGAACGTTGCTGGCTCCTCCGCGATGAAATGATATTCCGGGAGGTTCGCGGGGAGGAACCAGCATTGCCCTTGTTCGCATGGGAACGCGAAGTCTTGCGTTCGCAGAACTCCTCTCCCGGCAAGCAGGACCAGCAGGTCGAAGTGTTCTCGATCGGTCCGGATCGTTGCAGGCGACGAAACTTTCCACCGTTCGGTTGCAAAATAGCGGCAGGCAGCGAGCAGCGTGCGTTCCGCATTCTGGGCAGGAAGAGGAAGCCCGGCTGTTTTTCCGGCAAGAGTCGAGTCGAAGTGTGTTACGTCCAAGGCCTTTTCGATGTGGAGCTCGCGCGGCTGGCCCTTGGCATCTAGCCGTTCGAAATCATAAAGGCGGTAGGTCAAATCGGAATATTCCTGCACTTCACAGACAATCACTCCGGGTCCAATGGCGTGCGGAGTTCCAGCCGGGAGGAAAACAGTGTCGCCTGCACGGACGGGAATGGACTGAAACATAGCTTCCAGAGTGTGATTTTCCAGCCTTTCGAGAAATGCTTTCTTGTTTGCCCCGGGCTTCAGGCCAAGGAGGATGTGAGCGCCGGGCTCCGCTGACACGAAGTGCCACATCTCGGTTTTTCCGCGGCCACCGGCTGCGCGCTCGTGGACCGAGGCGTAAGCATCGTCGGGATGAACCTGAAGCGAAAGCATCTGCTTCGGGAAAATAAATTTCACCAGCAGAGGGAAATCCGTGTGGCCCGCAAAGCTTGTACCTCGCCATTCTACGGGCATGTCGCGCCATGCTTCGGCCAGAGTGTTACCGCGAAACGCCGAAGCAGCGATTTTACAGTCGAGACCTGTGAGCCACGCCTCGCCCAGAGGCTCCGCGAGGTCCGTTTTGTCAGGAAACAATGGAGCCAGAGAACGAGCTCCCCAGATGCGCGGGCTGAAGATCGGCTCCAAACGAAGGGGTTCAGGGCGTAGCGGCTCGGGTCTCACGAATCAGGCCGCGGCTTCAACTCTCGAGAAGAAGCGGTCGAGACGGCGGAGTCCTTCGTCGATGCGCTCGACGGAGGTGGCGTACGAGAGGCGCAGGTAGCCCGGCGCGCCGAAAGCGTCGCCGGGCACGAGCGCGACACGCGCCTGATCGAGCAGGATTTTGGCCAGTTCGGTGGTGTCCTTCGCGAGTGCGCGTCCGCTGTTGCCGTTGGCCAAATGCGCGGCAACGTTCGGGAAAGCGTAGAAGGCGCCGCCAGGCCACTCGCAAGTCACGCCAGGGATTGCGCGCAATCCTTCGACGATGCGCTTGCGGCGCTTCTCGTACTCCGCGAGCATCACGGGAACGGATTCCATCGAGCCACGCATCGCTTCGAGCGCGGCGTGCTGCGCGATCGATGTGGGGTTCGATGTGGACTGGCTCTGCAGCTTCACGGTGGCCTGAATCAGGGCTTCCGGCGCGAGCGTGTAGCCAATGCGCCAGCCGGTCATTGCGAAGGTCTTCGACATCGAGCCGATGATGATGACATGATCCTTCGAGCCCGCGGCGCTGGCGATTGAATATGGCTTGTGCGGATCGTAAGTAAAGTGCGAGTAGCACTCATCGCCCATCAGCCAAACATTGTGCCTTTTGCAGGCGGCCAGAATGCGTTCGTACTCGTCCTGCGGAATCACGCCGCCGGTGGGATTATTGGGCGAGCTGAGAATGACCATGCGTGTTTTTGGCGTGATGGCCTTCTCGATTGCAGAGGCTTTCACGCTAAAACCGTCCTCCGGCAGGCTTTCCACGTACACGGGCGTTCCGCCCGCGTACTTCACGATGTCGGGATAGCTTACCCAGTAGGGCGCGGGAATAATGACCTCGTCGCCGTGCTGCACCAGCACGCTGACCACGTTGAAGATGGAATGCTTTCCGCCAACATTGACGATGCACTCCTTTGGCTCGTACTTCGATCCCAATTCGCGCTCGTGCCACGCGCAGATCGCTTCGCGCAGGGGTTGGATGCCGCCCGTCGGAGTGTATTTCGTAAAGTTCTGTTCGATCGCGCGAATGGCTGCTTTCTTGATGTGATCGGGCGTGGGAAAGTCCGGCTCGCCGGGGCCGAAGTCGGCGATATCGACGCCGCGCGATTTGAGTTTCTCGGCTTCCGCGATCACTGCGGAGGTCGGCGAGATTTGGATGCGATTGATGCGTTCAGTCAGTTGCACTGTGTTTCCCCTTTGCCATGGTTACGAAATTTTCGCGCGCAATCTTTCTTCGACGACGGGCGGCACCAGGCCGTCGAGTGATGCGCCGAGCCGCGCAATTTCGCGCACCAGCTTGGAACTGAGATAGCTGTAGGATTCGCCGGGCAGCATGAACACCGTTTCGAGCCGCGGCTCCAGCTTCCGGTTCATCAGCGCCATTTGCAACTCGTACTCGTAATCGGACACTGCGCGGATGCCGCGCAGGATCACACCCGCGCCGCGTTTTCTTGCGTACTCCACCAGCAGGCCGTCGAAAACGTCCACTTCCACGCCAGACCACCGCTTGGTCACTTCCCGCAGCATTTCGACGCGCTCCGGGACGGTAAACAGCGGCTGCTTTTCGACATTGCGCAGCACTCCCACGATGACCAGATCGAACATTTTCTCGCCGCGTTCGATCAGGTCGAGGTGTCCGTTGGTGACCGGGTCGAACGAGCCGGGATAAATGGCGATTGACGTTTTCATGCTAGCGGTATTCTAACCTAGCCCGCGCGGGTGTTGCGCCGCAAACTTTTCCGCGCGAGGCGTCCATTTCGGCCCATGGCGGAATTCTGTTTTATACGCGACGCCGACTGTGCGAGGATTCGTATCGCTATTGAAACGTATTAGTAGCGGGTTTCCGCGAGGGAGCACTAGGACAATGATGCAGAGTTGCTGGGTGCGGGGAGCGATCATCCTCGGTATGCTCCTGTCTATGGGTTTCATTTCGGCATCGTCAATGAAGGCGCAAGCACAGCCGCAGCTCAATTTGATGCCCTGGCCGTCGAACGTGGAGACGGGGTCGGGGCAACTCCGCATTGATGAATCGTTCAGGATACTACCGGACATTCAGGGATACCGGGACTCGCGAATGAGCGGGGCGATCGACCGCTTTCTTCATCAGCTTTCTCGCCAAACCGGAATACCGAAACACCGGTTCGAGGGCCCGATCTCGGGAAGGGCTACGTTTTCATTCTCTATCCAGCACGCCAGCAAAGAAATCGACGAACTGGGCGAGGACGAATCGTATGTATTGCAAATCGCGCCAGGTGGAGGAAGTCTCGTTGCTCCGACGGTGCTCGGGGCCATGCACGGCTTGCAAACTTTATTGCAACTCATCGAGGTAACACCCGATGGATTTGCGGCGCCGGCGGTCACGATTCGCGACACCCCGCGATTCCCATGGCGCGGCTTAATGATCGATGTCAGCAGGCATTTCATACCGATCGAGGTTTTGAGGCGCAACATCGACGGAATGGAAGCCGTGAAGATGAACGTCTTCCACTGGCACCTGTCGGAAAATCAGGGCTTCCGGATCGAAAGCAAGAAATTTCCGAAACTGCACGGAATGGGCTCGGACGCACTATTTTATACGCAGGACGAAGCGCGGAATCTGGTTGCTTACGCGCGCGAGCGCGGGATTCGAGTAGTGCCGGAGTTCGATATGCCGGGCCACAGCACGGCGTGGTTTGTTGGGTATCCCGAACTGGCCAGCGGGCCGGGCCCGTACGAGGTCGAGCGCAAATGGGGCATTTTCGACCCGGCCATGGATCCGACGAACGAGAAAACTTACAAATTTCTCGACGAATTGATCGCCGAAATGGCGAAGCTATTTCCCGATCACTATTTTCATATCGGCGGCGACGAAGTGAACGGCAAGCAATGGGACGCCAATCCAAAAATCCAGGCGTTCATGAAGTCGCACAATTTGAAGAACAACGAAGCATTGCAAGCGTACTTCAGCGGACGCGTGCAGAAGTTGGTGACAAAACACGGGAAAGCGGTGGTCGGGTGGGACGAGGTTTTTATTCCCGGCGTGCCGAAAGACATTGTGATTCAGTCCTGGCGCGGCGCCGCGTCGCTGGCGCAGGCTGCTTCGCAGGGTTATCAGGCGATTCTGTCGAACGGATACTACCTTGATCTCGGCTGGTCGACGGCGCGACACTATGCGGTGGACCCGATGGGCGGCGCGGCGGCTAGCCTTACACCGGAGCAGCAGAAACTGATCTTGGGTGGGGAATCCTGTATGTGGTCGGAGTATGTGAACGCGGAAAACGTTGACTCGCGAATTTGGCCTCGGAACGCAGCCATCGCGGAACGCTTGTGGTCGTCACAAAGCGTTACCGATCCTGCTTCCATGTATGCGCGGCTGCGTGCTGTCAGCGCGCGGCTCGATCTGCTGAATCTTACGCACCAGCGATATTACCGGCCGATGCTCCGGCGCATTGCCGGGCCGTCGACCCCCGAGGAATTCGCCGCGCTAGAGACGCTTGCCGATGTTGTCGAGCCCGTAAAAGATTATGCGCGAGAGAAAACCGCGCCTTCTGAACCGGTGAGTTTCACACCTTTGAATCGAGTCGTCGACGCCATAATGCTGGAAAGTGATACAGCGCGGCGTTTCGCCGAGGTCGTGGAAAAGTACATCGCGGCCACGTGCCACGATGCGGGCGCTGGAGCGCAACTACGTGCGCAGTTAACGTTGTGGCGCGACAACGACGCTCGATTGCAGCCGCTGGCGCAGCGGTCGTTCCTGGTGAAAGAGGTTGCCCAGACGTCGCAGGATTTGTCCGCGCTTGGGGTAGCCGGGCTTGCTGCGCTGGAATTCATCGCAAAAGGGTCGGGCGCTCCAGATTCATGGAAGGCCGAACAAACTGCAGCGATCCAGCAAATCCAGAAGCCGAAGGCGCAGCTTTTGCTGATGCCCGCCGAAGCGGTGCAGAAATTAGTAAATGCTGTGGCAACGGGCGGTGCCTGCGGTAGCGCCAAACAGTAAGCGCCCTGCAACCCCGCGATGTCTCCGGCGCCAACCGCGTAAGTACCTGATCCTGAGAGAGTTACTTGTTGGTGGAAGCGTGCCCTTGCACTACAGGGGGTTTGGGCAGCGCTTTAGATTGCGCGAGAACCCCAGATTGTAAGGACAGACAACTTGTGAAAACCCGAAAATAAATCGGAAACCGCTCGCCCAGTTGTAACGACGCGTCAACCCACTCCATCTAAGGGACGATAGGCTATCACGTTGAATGTACCTTTTTCGCAGCTCGTTGGGTACTATAACCTACACGAAATACAGGCTTTGCCGCACTGCAGACCAGCATTTCATTTGACTTGCCGCGTAGGACCGGATATGATTCATGTGCGACTATTTAAGTCGTATTTCGTTGGGGGCGGTAGATTCGCTCATGTTCAAGCTGTCTAAAAAAGCCGACTACGGGTTGATTGCGGTGAAGCATCTGGCGACGCATCGCAACGGCCACGCTTGCAGCGCGAACGAGATTTCCGAAGAGTACGGAATTTCGACTACGCTGATGGCTAAGGTGCTGCAAAAACTAGCGCGACAAGGGTTGGTCGCCGCGACGCATGGGTCGAGCGGCGGGTATCAGTTGGCGAAGGAGCCGGGCCAGATCAGCGCGCTGGATGTAATTTCCGCGATCGATGGGCCGGTGCTGATTACCTCGTGCGTGACGAATCACGGAAATTGCGACGCCACGGATAAGTGTTCGGTTCGGGAGCCGCTTCGGCGGGTCAACGAGAGCATTTTGCACGTGTTAAGCGCGGTGACGATTTCTCAGATGAGCGAAGACCCTCAAGAGCCGGTGCTCGTCGCACTGTCGGCTGCATCGCGGCCGCTGGTGACCACGACTTAGGAGTAGGAGACAGAAAATGGCCGTAAAGCTGCCGATTTACATGGATAATCACGCGACTACGCCGGTCGATCCGCGCGTGCTGGATGCGATGCTGCCGTATTTCACGGAAAGGTTTGGTAACGCGGCGAGCCGCAATCACTCGTTCGGCTGGGCTGGCGAAGAAGCCGTTGAGATTGCCCGCGCGCAGATTGCCTCGCTGATCGGCGCTACGCCGAAAGAAATCATCTTTACCAGCGGCGCAACGGAATCCGACAACCTGATGATCAAGGGCGTTGCCGAGATGTATCGGGAAAAGGGCAACCACATCATCACCCAGGCGATTGAGCACAAGGCGGTGCTGGACGCGTGCAAGCGGCTGGAGAAGTACGGTTATGAGGTGACCTATCTGCCGGTGCAGAGGGATGGCCGCGTCGATCCCGAGGATGTGCGCAAGGCGATCACGCCGAAGACGATTTTGATCACCGTCATGTATGCCAACAACGAGATTGGCAGCGTTAACCCGATCCAGGAAATCGGCAAGATTGCCAAGGAACACGGCATTATCTTCGCCGTCGATGGGGTGCAGGCTGTTGGCAAGATCCCCGTGGACGTGCAGAAAGATAACATCGACCTTCTGGCTATTTCGGCGCACAAGATTTACGGACCGAAGGGCGTTGGAGCACTCTACGTTCGCCGCCGAAACCCGCGCGTGCAGCTTTCGGCCATTATCGATGGCGGCGGGCACGAGCGTGGCATGCGCTCTGGCACTCTGAACGTTACTGGCATCATCGGCCTTGGCAAGGCTTGCGAAATCGCCCAGAAGGAGATGCCGCAGGAAGCCGAGCGCCTCCGCGGGCTGCGAGATCGCCTCAAAGCGGGTCTCGAGGCCAAGCTGGATGAGGTTTTCGTCAACGGCTCGTGGGAGCACCGCTTGCCGAACAACCTCAACATGAGCTTTGCCTACGTCGAAGGCGAGTCGCTTCTCATGGGCATCAACGATATCGCGGTTTCCAGCGGTTCTGCGTGTACCTCAGCAACCCTGGAACCCAGTTACGTACTCAAAGCATTAGGCGTGGGCGAAGATTTGGCGCATACGTCGATTCGTTTCGGCCTCGGGCGGTTCAATACCCAGGAAGAGGTCGACTACGTCATCGACAAGATGGTCCAGGTCGTCACCAAGCTCAGGGAGCTGTCGCCGCTTTACGAAATGGCCAAGGAAGGCATCGACATTTCCAAAATGAAGTGGCAGACAGCTTAGGAATTTATCTCATCGACTGAAGGACATGACATGGCAAACGAAGGGACAATTCGGATTCATCGCTTGATCGGCGGCGCAGGCGCGGCATTTCGCGTGTCGTTTGTGCCGTACGACTCCGACGGGGAGGGCACTGCAGGTGTGCGCTCGTTCCACGAAGTTCAGCAGGTACGCACCTTTCTCAAGAGCATTGGTGTGAACGCGGACGTCGTCAAGGAAGCTCTGCGGCAGCTCGCCGCGGGCCGCTCGGCATCCGTGCCGAACGTCGCGCTTTCGGAAGAAGTCGTAAAGAGTTCGGGTTTGGACGCCACCGCAGCAGTAGCACGGCGCTAGAGACGCCTCGCAAGGCCGCCTTCCGGGCGGCCAGCGTCGTCGTCTTTTGAACGATTTGGAACGAAGATTTAAAGGAGCAACACGCAATGGCTTATAGCGATAAAGTGGTCGAACACTACAACAACCCCCGCAACGTCGGCAGCTTGCCGAAAGAAGATCCCAACGTCGGCACGGGTCTCGTCGGCGCGCCCGAGTGCGGCGACGTGATGAAGCTGCAGATGAAGATCAATCCCGATACCAAGGTCATCGAGGAAGCTAAGTTCAAGACCTTCGGCTGCGGCTCGGCGATTGCGAGCTCCTCGCTCGCCACCGAATGGGTGAAGGGCAAGACCGTCGAAGAGGCGCTGAACATCAAGAACACCGACATCGTGCGCGAGCTCTCGCTTCCGCCGGTCAAGATTCACTGCTCGGTGCTCGCCGAAGACGCCATTAAGGCCGCCATCGGCGACTGGAAGAAGAAGCACGGCATTGAAGTGCCGGTGGCGGAAAAGGTCGCGCACTAGGCCCGTAGAGCAGGGTGCACGGTGACCCGCCCTGCTTGGCAAGATGTACGACCATTGGCAGTAGGAGTGAATTTATGGCCACAGAAACAATCAGCCCGAATGTAGCCGCCATCCATCTTACCGAGCGCGCCGCCAAGAAAATCCGCGCGCTGCTCGAAAGAGATGGCGTGTCGCCCGAACAAGGCGGCCTGCGTGTAGGTGTGCAAGGCGGCGGTTGCTCCGGCCTGTCCTACGCCATGCGTTTGGACACGCAAGCCCGTGACCGCGATAGAGTCTTCGAGGCGCACGGCGCGCGCATCTTCGTGGACCCGAAGAGTTTGCTCTATCTGAACGGCACGGTTCTGGAGTACGAAGAAACGCTGATGCGCCAGGGATTTGTCTTTCAAAATCCCAATTCCGCGCGAAGCTGCGGCTGCGGCAGCTCGTTCACCGCTTAAGTAGCACAGGCTTCAGCCTGTGTAGGCGTAAGCCTCGTCCAGGCTGATGCGACAAGTGGTTGGCAGCCGCACCCGCCAGCCACTTTTTTTGTGCTCGCCGCCGGAGCTTAAAGAATTGGATAGCAGCGAAAATCGCATGACCGCCCCTTCTACAGCTCCCGAGAGACTCGACCATTTCGCCCTATTCGGCTTGCCGCGCAAACTGTGGATTGAAATGGCCGGCCTGGAACAGAGATTTCTGCAACTGAGCTGGAGGCTGCATCCGGACAATTTCGTCAACGCGCCAGTGGAAGAACAGGAGCGTTCGTTAAAGCGCAGTTCGGAGGTAAACGACGCTTATCGCGTTCTGCGCGATCCGGTTGCCCGCGTCGAATATATGCTGGAGATCGAAGGAGCCCGCAAAGAGGGTGAGCACAAGCAGCAAGCTCCGCCGGAGCTTTTGGAGGAGGTTTTCGAGCTGAATGAGTCGCTCGACGAACTGCGCGAAGCAAAAGAAAATGGCGGGGATTTGGCAGCGCTGAAATCACGACTGGAATCCGCTGAGAAGGGCTTTCAGCAAAAGCTTGGCAAAATAGATGAACAGCTTCAAATCGCCGCGCAGCAATGGGACGCCACGCTCGAAGCAAACACCGGAGACAACGACCGCAAAGCTATCATGGTCCGCCTGAACGAATTGCTGAATCGCCGCTCGTACATCCGGAACCTTGTGAATAACGTTCAAAAGGAATTGCAGTAGCGCGCAAAGAACATGGGACGCATCGTAGGAATCGACCTCGGCACCACCAATAGCCTCGTCGCGTACACCGATCCGCAAGCAGGCGCGCCGAAGTGTATTCCGGGGCCAAGCGGAAGCACGCTTTGCCCCTCAGTCGTTAGCCTCGATCCCGACGGCAGCATCATCGTAGGCGAGCCGGCCCGGCGCCGCTTACTTACGCAATCCGAGCGAAGCATCTATTCCGTGAAGCGCCTGATGGGCCGCGGTGTGGCCGACATCCAAAATGAATTGAAGCTGTTCCCGTTCCGCATCGATGCCACAAGCAAAAACGTCATTCGAATCAAACTTGGCGACAAATTCTTTACGCCGCCAGAAATATCCGCATTCATCCTGCGCGAACTGAAAAACTGGGCGGAAGCTTATTTTGGCGATGCCGTCGACCGCGCGGTCATCACGGTGCCGGCCTACTTCAACGATGCGCAGCGACAGGCTACGAAGGATGCCGGCAAAATCGCGGGTCTCGAGGTTCTGCGCCTGGTGAACGAGCCCACCGCAGCGGCGCTCGCTTACGGCCTGCACGAGAAACAGCGTGGCCATGTTGCCGTATACGATCTGGGTGGCGGTACCTTCGACATTTCCGTACTTAAGTTGATCTCCACCAACGAAGGCGATATCTACCAAGTCCTCTCCACCAACGGCGACACGCATCTTGGGGGCGACGACATCGACAACCTTATGCAGTCGCTCGTGCGCGAGAAAATTCTTCAGCACCATCGCTTGGACACTTCTTCGCAGCCTGAGTTAGTGCAAGAGCTCCGCAAGGCGCTAATCGCCACCAAGCACCAACTATCCGACGCCGAATCAGCCACGCTGCGATTTGCACTGCCCAATGGCGCGATCTTCGTTCATGAATTCTCACGGTCCGAGTTCGACGCGCTTATCCGTCCCATCGTCGACCGCGCGATGGGCCCGGTGAAACAAGCGCTCGCCGATGCGCACCTGTCGCCGGGCGAAATCGACGAAGTAGTCCTTGTCGGCGGCACCACGCGCACCCCATTGATCCGCGCTACCGTCCAGGAATATTTCGGTCGCAAGCCTCACACCGAGTTGAATCCCGACGAAGTCGTCGCGCTCGGCGCCGCTGTGCAAGCCAACATTCTCGATCGTGGCGTGCAGAACATGCTGCTGCTGGACGTCACGCCCCTATCGCTCGGGATCGAAACGTATGGCGGCGCGGTCGCCAAAGTCATTCCGCGCAACTCCACGATTCCCGCTAGCGCTCAGGAAATGTACACGACCGGCGTCGACAACCAGACCGGCATCGACATCCACGTGCTCCAGGGCGAACGCGAACTTGCCAAGGATTGCCGCTCGCTCGCTCGTTTTACGCTGAAAGTTCCGCCAGCTCCCGCAGGCCTGCCACGCATCGAGGTGCGCTTTCTCATCGACGCCAACGGCATCCTGCAAGTCGCCGCGAAGGACCTGCGTAACGGTCAGCAGCACTCCGTTGAAGTGCAACCAAGCTATGGCATCAGCGACACGGAGATCGAGCGTATGCTCGAGGAATCGATCGAATACGCCGAACAGGATTTCGCCGAACGCCAGGTAATCGAGGCGCGCACCGAATCCGAAGCAATCCTGGGCGCCACGCAAAAGGCGCTGGCGAGTCCAGCATCCGCGACGCTATCGTCCGAAGAGCGCGCCGCGATCGATCAATCCGTGACCGCGCTGAAAGAATCCGTCGCGGGCAATGATTACAAGCTGATTCGCAAGCGTATCGACGAACTGAATCACGCGACCACACATCTTGCGGAACTGGTCATGAACGGCGCAGTATCAACAGCACTGGAAGGCCGCAAACTAGCCGAAGTCTGAAGTAGCACGGGCACTCCTGCCTGCGCAGATGTAAACACCGGCAGGATGCGTCCGACAGCAGAGGAGAATAAAAATGGGCGGCAGCAACCCATACATCGAAGAAGTCAAATACACGCCCGCCACGAAGAAATACAAAGTAACTTTTCTTCCGAGCGGCAAGACCATCGAAGTCGATCCGGCGCAAATCCCTTACGGACACAACGGCATTCCGGGCAGCATCCTGGATATATCCGAGGGGATCAAAGCCGGCCTCGACCACGCATGCGGTGGCGTCTGCGCCTGCTCCACGTGCCACGTCGTCGTCAGGCAAGGGTTGGAGTCCTGCAACGAGGCCACCGACGCGGAACTCGACGAACTCGACGAAGCCCCCGGCATCACGCCAAAATCACGTCTGGGCTGCCAAACCGTCCCTGACGGCACGACCGACATCGTTGTCGAAATTCCCGATTGGAACAAGAATTACGCCAAGGAAGCCGATCACTAAGACGGACTGGCTCGCGAAGCGCTCGCAAGGATGCGCTAAAGCGAGCCCCTACATGAACGAAGTGAGCTGAATCTCTGAACAATTTTCTTGACCTTGTCTAAGGAGTGGAAATGCCGGCAACATTCGACTGGGACAATCTCGACGATATAGCCATCGGACTGACCGACAAACATCCCGACGTCGATCCGCTCACGGTCCGCTTCACCGACATGCACAAATGGATCACCGAGCTCCCCGGCTTTACTGGCGACCCGCTCGCCTCCAACGAAACCAAGCTTGAGGCCATCCAAATGGCGTGGCACGAAGAATTTCAAGATCGCCAGGGATAACGCCGAAAACAAGCGATACAATTCGGCGAATTCCGCCTTGTCTGATAAGATTTAAATGTCGTCCCTGCCAAGTTTGGCGCTATGGTGCAACGGTTAGCACGCGGCCCTTTCAAGGCTGTCTTGACCCTTCCAAACAAAGCACTTATAAGAAAACAAGGGGTTTAGTCTGAGGTCAGTTAAGGTTTGGTGAGGTCTACCGAGACCTCATCAATGCAAATTACAATGCAATTCTGCTGCCCTGAAAAACCAAATGGCTGGTGGGAAGGGGAAGGTACATTTCCCGATGTTGATAGGGGCTTTCGACGCTAGTGGAAGTGAACATGACCAGCCAGTTTTTATCGTGGCAGGGTTTGCATCTAGTGCGAAGGATTGGGAGGAATTTTCTGCCCTATGGAACCAACGTCTGGCGCACGACGGTCTTACCCATTTTCATGCTGTGGACTTCGCTCAATCCCGTAAGGAGTTTCGCGACGGCTGGAAAGAGAACGAGCCAAGGACTGGCAGGAATTATTTAATCCTAGCGGGAAGCGTTCTGAATTGGGACGACGGAGAGGCTAGGGGCGAGAGTGCGAAAATCTATCGCGGTCGTAATCGGGGCGGCCTTCGCGAGCAAGGCGACGTAGACCTTTAGCTTGCAGCGTTGATGTGGGCCGCGTCAATTACTGTTCAGAGGCGGGGATTTTCTTCAGACGGATCAGCTCAGCATCTAGGATGCTGTCAATTTCTTTGGCAATCTTCCCCAGCTTCTTGGTATCTTCTTGAACCTCTGCTAGTTCACATAGTTCCTTGAAGCGCTCTCGTTTGTCCTTATGCATACAGGTCCATCCGCTCAGGAAACCTCAAAGTACCTATTGCTGAGGTAGGGCGAAATACAGCCCTTACTGTAGGACAGCTCGGTACGCTAATGGCTACAACATCTTAATTGTATCTATCCTCCGTACGCAGGCGTACAGTAATGCCGCGAGAGTTTTATGCGGTTCCGATTCATTGCTAAGCCGCATGAATGCCCCCACTGCGGTAGCCGCCTGGTTCACCATTCGCACAAAAGAAGTGTGCTTGAGCACTTCGTGCGTCTAGCTCTAACTCTTCAGCCCTATAGGTGTGACGATTGCGGCGCGCGGTTTTTCCAGTTCGCGAGGCATTAACCGCGTTCCGCGCCTTTAGTCAAATGTCGAGCTTGTTTCGAAGCTCTTGATCGCCTCGGCCTCGCTATCGAACACGTCGAAAACGGTTAGGAGCCTCGTGATCTGAAGCACATGGTGGAACTTATTGCCCAAATTGGACAAATGCAGCGCTGCGCCCTGGTTCTTGGCGCTGATGTGCGCGGCGACCAAGATGCCTAAACCCGCGCTGTCGATGTACGTTACGTTCGACATATCCAGAACAATGCGCTTCTTTCCTGCACCGAGCAGGCTCTTAACTTTCTCACGGAGGGCGGTGCTTTCCTCACCCAGAAC
The DNA here is from genome assembly GCA_963721915.1 of uncultured Acidobacteriota bacterium. Classification (GTDB taxonomy): domain Bacteria; phylum Acidobacteriota; class Terriglobia; order Acidiferrales; family UBA7541; genus Acidiferrum. Next base: position 194,386 of record CAVRLD010000002.1, read on the forward strand.
AATACGGCCATTCAAAGCGACGACGGAAACTCCTCGATTTCTTTATTTGTTATATTCATGGTGATAATTCAACCTCTTTTTAGCACTATACGCTTTTCGGCGATTACGGTATCCTGCCCTCCTGCCAACGCTGCAAGCTAAAACTCAACATCCTCTGGCGCATCTGGCTTTTCCGGCTGAATAATCTGCTCAGGCTTAATCGTCGCAAGGTTGCTGCCATACTTCACGCGCAACCGCACGCCGTCTATCGTTTTAACAATCGCATAAATCACGCCCTCAACCTCCCTACCCATGTAGAGCCGGAAGCGTATGCGGGAGCCGACCTTGGGGGAGATCGGTGCCATTTGCGAAGAGGGTAGCACTCCGCTCGCAGCTTTGCCCAAAGCGTTACTTGCGCGGTACTTGCTTGCGAGATAGCTTCTGAGCGGAGGCCCCTATGCCCTTACGCTTAGAGCCGGTTTGCCACTACGAAAGGGGCGGCAAACACGTAGACGGTCGCCTCGCTAGCGATGATTCGCTTGGCTTAGAAAGCGGCTGGCACGTAAAAACTTGGACCGCGCAAGATAGTAAAGCTTACTGGCCTTCGGACTGGCATTGGGTCGAACGCAAAAGCCGCAAGATTTACCACTCGTCAGAAATTCACAACGGAAAACTGGACGTTGAGAAGAATGAGGACACGGCGTTGGACAAGGACCGTAGACAATTCATCAATGCGGCTATCAACGTTTTCGAGAAGAAATTACTCGACTAGGCGCTAGGGTCCTTGCGAATCGCGCTGGCATTTTGCTTTCTAGCCTGAGCAGGCTTTTGACATCTTGGCGCGAAGTTCTGACCATTTCTTCATGTGGGTTTTCCTCATCGCTTCCTAAGAAATACCTGTTCGGCACGGCGGATGGGTATTATTTCCCTCTGGTGCGTACTTCGCGTGTTGTCTCGCTCTTCCGGCCCGGTGTTTCAACCCGGCGCTCAGCGCCAGAGTGAACCTGCCGAGAGTCCAGCAGCATACTGTTCGTAATACCAACCATTTGACGCTGGTTCCAAACCTTTGCGACTGCTTTCATTTAATGGTTAGGACATCATGAAAGTAATCTCCATCGAAGACCTAAAAGCTGATGACCCGCTGCTACGCACTGCCTCTCTTCGTGTTGACCGAGTGGCAACGGTCGAACGTAAAAGGATTCAAGAGCCGCCAGTCATGCCTGATGATGCTCCGCTCGCACCTAGACTCAACCGCATGAAGCTACTCATTGCCAGCATTTCTTGTTTCTTGGTCGCAATCGCACTCTTTGCTTGGCTGCTGTCGTAGTGCCGCTGCACGTGCCTGCGCAGCATTCGGTGGCACACGCACCGCTTCTCGCGAGCGCAGCCACCCGTTCTGTAACCTTTTCACCCATTCCATTTTTTGGCGATGGGTCCCCTCGGCAAGCGTGCAGCATAATCGCCTCGTTATCAGCTATATGCGAAGGCGCAAGGTTGGAGCGCGACATGCACACTTGAAGCCGGGTTCGGTAGGTGCGCTATAAAACGGGTCATAGCGGCATCGTGATCAAGAGCGGCGAAAATCGCCAACCTTAACCAGAACTAGCGAAATTCTTAACCAGAACTAGCGAAATTAATGACAGCGAAATTGGTGACGCTTTAGGTGGAGGAACTTAGATGCTAAGAAAAACTGAACGCTGGAAGAGCAATCCGGAACGCGGTGTCGCCTTGCTATTTGCCCTATTTACCCTGCTCTTGCTTTCCGCGATTGCCGCTTCGCTCGTATTCATGACCAATACCGACACTAGCGTTAACAGCAATTATCGTTCGGAGCGGGTATCGTCATTCGCCGCCAAAGCAGGTATGGAAGAGGTTCGCGACCGCATGGCAGCCCTCAATACCGCCGCAAAGCTCCCCACCACCTTTCCCCCCGCGGCGGGAAGCGTGCTCTATGTCCTAAATGAAGGAAATGCGCCAGGTTCGGTCCGACCCTGGGTCGCGGGCAACACCTACATGGACGACGAAATGTGCCATGATTTCGCGGTGGTGCAGGGGCAACAACCGGCTCCAAACGTTCGGTGTACGACAGCTCCCAGCTCGGCGCTGCTGGTACCCGGAACGCTTGCGGCACCCGTAACCAGCAACTACCCCTGGGCCGGCACCAGCGCCGCTTTGCGTTACAAATGGGTTCGCGTGACTTTGAAGCAGAGCAATTCCGTGCAGAAATATTGGGTGAACGGCAACGTGCCCACCCAGGTCTGCTGGAATGGGTCCACGGAACTGCTTCTAAACGGCGCTGCAACCTGCCAGACCATGGTGCCATCCACCAATCCTGTCTACATGATCACCAGCTTGGCGGCGAGTGCGTCCGGTACCACCCGAAGAATGGTTCAGACCGAGGTCGCCCTTTCTCCAGCTCAGCCTTTCCCCTACGGACTGTTCGCCACTGGAACCAACTGCCCGGCGTTAAACTTCCACGGCGGCGGCAACACCGACCCCGCCACCGACAGCTTTAATACCGCGAACAATGGAACATACTCCAGCACTGCGTCGAATACCCTCGGAGATGTGGGCGCCAATGGCGGCGTCAGCCTGTCTGGGCATTCGATGATTGGCGGTGCGGTCGCTGTGCCAAGTTTGGCGCCCGCGCCACCCAATCCTTGCGTCGGCGGTGATTACGTCACAAGTGGGACCGCAGGCACCTACGACCCGGGGGCCTTCCCAGGCAACATCCCCACCGCGGCAGGACCCTTTTTCTTTCCTACTCCACCAGACCCCGTTCCAGCTCCACCGAATACTGCCTATGCCGGTGGCACTACCTTGGTGCCCGGGACATACGGCAACATCTCTACCAATGGCACGCTCACTTTGGCTCCAGGCGTTTACAACATCTACAGCCTTTCCATCGGGGGAGGCCAGGGAACTGTGACCGTAAGCCCGCCCGGGGTGGTGGTATTGAATTTTCCGTCGGCAAGCGCGAATCCCGTGAATCTCAACGGCCAGGGCATCGTGAATCCCACCCTTATACCGAACAACTTTCAAATCAACTACGGGGGCACCGGTACGATGAATATTTCGGGCCGGGGATCGGAGTACGCCATCGTAGATGCTCCGAATGCCGCGGTTACCGTTGCGGGTAACGGAGACTTCTTCGGCCGCGTCATCGGCAAGACGATTGACTACGGTGGAAATGGAAAATTCCATTTCGACAGGAATAGTGCGCTAGGACCCCCGTCCAACGGCGGCTACCAGGTGATCAGTATGCGGGAGATATCCTACTAGCCGGGATTCCGAACTGACTAAACCAGAGTGATGGAGTGTTTGACCGCCGCGCCACTCGATTGTGGCTCGGCTGTCTTTCTATCTCTGGCGCTGATGATCATAGGGTCTACGCTGAGAACAGTGCTCTCTATAAATAAGAATATCCTGCCTAATGCGCGCGGTCAGGAACTGGTTTCCTTCAAGTCATCGGAAGCTTGCTTGTTGGCCTTTTTTGCTTCAGCTTTGGCGTCGGCGTCAGGGGCAAGCGACGCAATAGCCTTGCCAAGGTTCATGGAGCCACCGCCGGTTACCTTTGCCTTGAGAGCATCGAAGCCGCCAGGAATATCCAGATTTTTTGCTACGTGGGCGGCTGCAACGCATTGGCCGATATTCTTGAAACCGTTGCAGGCTGTCTGCGCGTCCTGCCCGGTCAAGGATTTAATCTTTCCGCCGATTGCGGTGTTGTGGCTCAACACATCGCTGGGCGACCCATGCGACATGTCCGCATGAGTATCCCCTGCAGTTGAATGCGACGCCCCCGTGTTGCCGTCGCTGCCCGGGCCACGTCCAGAGGGAGGGCCGCCGCCTGGGTGCGAGCGTTGAGCGAAAGCTGGCGTAGCAAAGGCGAGTGCCAGAGCCGCCAAAACGGCTAGAATAGAGCATTTCACGGTATTCCTCCTATTCGTTTTCGGGGGCTGGCGGAACATGTCAAGCTTATCGCCCGAAATGAACCGAAGATTGTTCTTATGGTTTTTAGGATGCACCGATAGAGGAAGAGGATGCTATACGCTGGAAGGGATGAAACGGTACAACGTCTTTCTCGAACCCGCTAGCGTTAAGACTTTGGCGAAGATCGGTGCAGCAAAGGGCGGGTTGAAGGTCGCTCAAGTTATTCGGATGGCTATTCAGGAGTTTATATCGAAGCACAAGGCGGGAAAGTAGGGCGGGAATCTGAATGCAAAAACTCACAACCTATGTTTCTAATGGGTTTGAATTTTCTCCGACAACCGAGGATGAGTTTCTGAGCAAGACTTGTGGAATGCTAGGCGCAAACCCGCCATCCCTAGAAAAATGCGGAAGACCCGCAACGGTCAAGGCCATCAATTCAAGCGGAAATGCTTTCTATTGGTGTGATCGTTGTAGAAAAGAGTATTGGCCCGATGAATCGGAAATTGCGGCTAACGAAAAAGAGCGAGCGGCAAAAGCCAAGATCGGGAAAGCGTTTGATTTTGTTTGGGCCGGGGCTAAGTTCGCGATCTTAGTTGGCGCGGGTGTGTGGCTTGTTCAGGTCTTGCCATCCCTCGTTCTGCAAATCGCGGGAGGCATCATACTCGGCGGACTGATTCTCAATTGGATGTACTCGCGGATAGAGCGGGCTTAAAGACAAAAAACGCCCCCGAGCCGGAAAATTAATCCGACAAGGGGGCAGTTGTGTTTCTTGATTCTAGTTTGGTTGGACGAGTTGTACGCCGGGGTCCTTCTGCTGAAGTAGGGCAAGGTCGCTTGGATGCACGTCCCATTTATTACCCTTCGAGTCTTGGACTTTTACCCATTCTTGGGGATTGTCGGTACTCGACCCCGCACCAATCGCGCCCGCGAATGCGGAAACCTTACTTAACGCCTCGGAGATGGAAATTTTCGATGCCTGACTTATTGCAATGGCGATACGAGACTGTATCGCAGGCAAGCCGAGAATTTCATGGGCAATCGCTAGTCCGGGGTTTTTACCCGCCAAGACTTTCCCTCCTAGACGCGGATAAAATCTTTCCGCTGAGTCTTGACCGTCGATAGCAAAACAAAGCCGCCGTTTCGATGCAGGTATTGAGCGCCGTTATCGTCAATGAAAATCGGGACGTGTTCGAGCGCCCCGCGCTTGGGGTCACTGCCGAAGACTGCATACAGATTCAAGCACTTCACGGTGTACCGCTTTCTTGGACTGCGAAATTCTCAGGGTTGAACTGGCGTTCGAGTCTATCGAGCAGGGCGTCTACCTGAGGATCGTTAAAAACCATTCGTGATGGTCGCAGATGCCGGACAAATCGGTGTGAATCTCTTTCTCTAACTGCTTTATGTCTTCGCGGTCGCCGTTAAACGTTCTCAACACCTCGACGGTCTCGCTATTGCCGCGCCGTATTTGCGAGAGCCGTTTAGGAAAATCGTCCGAGATACCGATTTTAATTCGCCCGCTCGGGACGGCCCTTAAAATATAGAGCGTCATGCCGGATTTTTTATCGTTGTGGTCGAATTCGGGATTTGTACGCCGCCTGCCGAAAGCGAGGGAGGCTTCTTTCCGAATAAAACTGGATTTGCTGTCGGTGGAGTCGCGTCAAAGGTTCCCGGCTGTGGAAATGACGTTGGACCGTTTTGCGTCCATGTAACTCCTGCAAGCGTCCCGCCTACGTTTGGCGGATAACCGGGCGTCGGCCCGCGTTTCAGTGTTACTTTCTCTATAGCCATCTCTGAATTCTCCTTTTCAGTTTTGGTTAGAGCAGGGTCAGCGTGTGCTAGCGTTGGCCTTGCTCGCTACTTCGTGGCACTCTTGTCCTTTCTGGGTCTTCCACCTTTGCGGCCATTCTCGCGGGCAGCGACAGCCTTGGCCGTGCTCTTGGCCTTACCGCCTTGCCTTCCGGTCTTCTGAAAAAATTCCAGAGTGAAACTCTTGCTCATGGTCCTACGATAGCGAACGGCCTTGGGCCAGTTTGCGTCGCTAGGTAGTGACAAAAAAGGTCACTTTTGGTGGGTGCAACCGGCCTTCACGGAATTCCGCAGGAGCAAGCGGCTAATAAACAGCTTATTCTCATGCGGATAGACAGTCCCACCCCTTAGTACCAACGGATCGTGGATTGGCCTCCGCCGTGCCCTACTGTATGCCATACTCCGGCACTTAAACAACTTCTCAAGGAGATGTGCATGAAGAAACAAAAGGGTTTCTCTCTTATCGAGCTTCTGATCGTCGTGGCGATCATTCTGATCATCGCGGCAATCGCAATTCCGAACCTCATCAAGTCGAAGATGGCCGCCAACGAAGCATCAGCGGTGGGTTCGGTTCGCACGGTCAACACGGGTGAAGTGAACTATGCAGCGTCTTGCCCGGCAGTCGGGTTCTCCGCGACATTGGTGGAATTGAACACGGGAGCCGTTTGCGCAGGCGGCAAGGGCATCATTGACCCGATCCTGGGGGGCGGTGCTAAGAGTGGTTACACGTTCGGGTATGCGCCAGCTGTGGGTGGCGACAACTTGAACGATACGTACACGACCGTCGCTACTCCAGCAACTGTCGGCACGACTGGCCAGCGCGGGTTCTTTTCGGATCAGACCGGCGTAATCCGCTATAACCTCTCCGGTGCCGGCATGGCGGTTACCGACCCGGCCCTGTAGTCAGCGACTTAGTTCAGCAGTTGTGATGTTGAGGGGGAAGTCTAACGACTTTCCCCTCTTTCTTTATTGAGGAGGGGAGGTCGATCAGATGACCGCCGTCCGGAAGAATGAAGCGGATGCATCCTCCGATCCGCAGGTCGCACCGCAGGTTGCTGAGTTGAGGGAGCGGCTGTTCCGAGGATGTGCATGCTTGGAAACCGCCATCCACACTTTGTGGCCACACAAGAAGGTAGCGGCCTATCATGATTTTGTATGGACGACCAAAAACCCACCAATACAAACCGATGGTTGAAAAACCGACGCAGCCAGCGGATTGAATTGAACGTTCCGGTGGTCGTTTACAGGCCCCGAGGGGAAGGCCCGCAGTTCTATGAAAATACGCAAACACTTGTCATCAGTGCGCATGGTGCGCTCGTGACCTTAACGGACATGGTGACACCTAGGCAAAAGCTACAAGTGCAAAACCCAGACAGCGGGGAACATCTAGAGTGCCGCGTGGTCACAGTGAAGAAAGAACTGATTGGACCCCCTACGGTTGCGGTGGAATTTACACGACCCGCACCGAGCTTCTGGCGTATTGCGTTTCCGCCAGCCGATTGGAAAGCCTAAGCCCTGAGAGGAGGGACTCGGTGAGAAAAATAAGAATCGACACGAAGGACGAATCGAATTCGCAACCGTCGCGCTGCCAGTTCCGCAAGCGGCAGACGGCTGTCTTGTTCCTGATGATCTGTCTTGCTTGCGCCGTCTCCAACGCGGAAACCTCAAAACTGTACCCACCCAGCAAGGACGAAGCTGGAGCGTTGCGGCTCGCACAGGTTATGCAGACAGCGACCCGCGAGGAAATCCTGAAGCTCACAACCCAGCGGGAGCATCTGCTTGCATCGGGATTCCAAAACTCTGACTTCAAGGATGGCAGCCTTGCCATGGGCCGCGTCTACTGCTGCCATCCCTCGACTGACGAAGGGACCGCCATGTGGTTCTATGTTCCGCCCGACAAGCCAGTGAATCCCGGCGACATCGTAGAAATCCGAATGGGCCGCGAGTCCACCAAGAAGGACCCGGGTAAAGTCAACGTCCTACTCAAAATTCGTCAGAAGAAGGACGCTCCCGAGTCGCATTGTTCATGGGACCCACCAAAGGACTTTTTATGGAGGAGGGTGCTCTACTGCGACTGGATGACGGCGGAAGGTTGGACGCTAAAGAAGGGAGCCTACAACACGTGGCTAAAGCGAACCCTCGACGCTACGGGTCAATAGTCTGGCATTCGCGGCGCATCGGGAATTAATCGAAGTGCCTGATTAGCCGTTACCGGACCCATTTGGTTCTTAAGTGGGACTCCGTAACGTCCGTTGGAAAATTTTAAAACTATAGTCTGGATGGGACCCGTAAGGAGTTGGGACCCCTACTGAAAAATTTAAAAGCTAGGGAGGTCGAGCGGGACCCCTTTTTAAAACTGTGAGACAAACCCCAAACATAGAAAGACCCGAAGGGGTGAGCCGGTACCCTTCGGTTTGGAGGACCCGTTGGGACCCCTAACAAATCCTTTTGTATCATAGACTTAATAAACCGATGCGTTAACGTGGCGGTAGGGGGATTGGCGTTGCCGAGCGTACCCCTATTCTTGCCAGACTTGCGGAAACAAAAGGGTTAGCGGAAATTTGCGAAGAGTTTGCGGACAGGATGCGAGCCTGCCCATAATGCAACTCACAATGCAAAGTTTGCAAAGCCTATTGCAATCAAAGCGTTAAAAGAACATCCGTCCCTCTCACGGACGAGCACAATCCCTATTCGACGAGAAAATGGACGCGAAAAATCCTCTGCCGGTGTTAGGCACGAAATTCAGGCGAAAAATCTCAGAAAAATCGGTCGTGCGCTCACGTTTAAAGATGCGCCCGGCTATTCCATTTACTTGCGTCTTTAATTTCAATAGCTTACAGAATTTAGTTCCGCTGCCATCGCCCTACTATGTCGCGTCACGACGTATGCTATCGCGCGGGTTATCCAGTAGCTTATACCGAGGTGTTTCGGACATTGAAGAACAGATCGTCCTTGCTGCTTTTCTTCCCATCATTCTCAGGTCTGCCTTGCCGGTCGTTAATTAAAAGTATGCGGCACAGCTTCTCTAAAGAGTTGGACATAGCCGTTATTGCCTTATGGTCTAGCTTTTTTGTTTGGTCGGGTTCTACGTCGTCTTGCCCTAGCCGGTTCGCAAGTCGTTTTACTCCGGCTTGCAGGACTCCTACGGGCAAGGTTGTACGTCTCTTGGGGGCGTTACCGTTCTTTGGCGCGGCCATGTTTAATCCTTGCTTGCCGCCGCCGTTAGGCTGGGTCGGCCATAGATAGCCGAGGCGTCTGTACCGCTGGAATCGTATTCCACGAGTTCGCCGGTATCGAATAGCAAGTAGTCTCTCAGCTCGATATATTTCTCTCTGCTTACCCCCGCCGCTTTTAAAAGGTCTCGGTCATTGAAGTATTCCTGCCCGCCGTCGAATGCTGCCAACATACGGTCGCAGATTTGATCGTGTGTCGGCTCAGGTCCTTGGCTCTCTGCCGGGGTCGCTGGAACATCGGGTGCGGCGTAATCGGTATATGTCGTGTGTTTAGTCTTTGTAACCTGCATTTTAGTTTCTTTCTGCCGGGCCGCGTTATCGGGTCTGGCGGGTTTGTTCAGTTAGTGGACAACTTTGTCCGGTTGCCGGACGGGATTCGTTTTAATCATGCCGCCGTTTAAATTTAGTTTCGTGCCTTGCTTCGCGGTCGCTATCGGCCCATTGGCTACCGTCTGCAGCCCGGTCTTGGCTTGGCGGGTTTAAATCTTGCTCTTGGCGCGTCGGCTCTGTCTCGGGGTTCATGTTTCTTACCTTGTTGCTGATATCTCTTGTCTCCGGGGTTCCTATTGCGTTTGTTGGCATGTTTAGGTGCGTTTGCTGCCTTTGGGCTCGGCCTGTTCACTAACCGGATAACTAATTGCCGATGTAGCTTCCTAGGGTTGTTATTCGCTTTGTGAATTGTTTCTGCTAATATCAGCCGCACTGGAAGGTCGGGCGGTTTGAATCTGGCGAGGCACGGGCAAATCGCTGGGTTTGGCCGCCCATCCTCGTTCGCTAACCGGACGGTTCTCCGTACATGATTACCGTAAGGCCCCTTACGGTGAATCCCCGATGGATTCGCGGGACTTAGATGGCAAACTCGGGGCTGCTTCTCAATCACCCGAGATGGCGGCTTGGTTCCAGTCTGCGGGTAACCGAGCCGCCTTTTTTTGTTCACTTACTGGACGCGGCTTTTACCGCGCCATCAAAGTCGGCAAATCCCAATTTCCCGCTTTCAAATGGTCCGGGTGGTTGGCTAGCCACTCGCCAACTAATTCCGTCTCTGGGTCGCTCTTTTTATAGTTTTGGCTTTTAGCATTTTTGTTCACTTAGTGGACTGATGGTGCTAGGATGCAGTCCGTTTCATTGTTTCCTCCTTGGGGCGGTTCGGTTCCCCCGGAGCAGAGCCGCCCCTACTTGTTCACTTACTGAACAGCGGAATCTCGATAATTTCCTGCGTTGCCGAATCAAGCAGCCGCTTCCGCCAGGGCCGTTCCTCATACTTCAGGAATCCCAGAATGCTTTCGGCTAGCTCCATCTTGCCGCGCCACTGTACGAAACATAACCCGTTCGATTCCTTTTGGAAAATAGGCAGGTAGTCATACGAGTTTTCGCTGGTTCGAATAATCGCTTACCCAGTCGATTGGAATATATGTAACTTCGGCTTTAGTTCCGGCCCAATCAAAGTCTTGTACGAGCACGACTGAATCTCCATCTACGGTAACTAAAAGTGGAAATACTAAAATGAGGCGCAATTTAAACGGGGCTAGACTTGGAATTTTAAGTGATAATATATGTAATGGTATATTTTACTTAATGGTACTAAGGTTTAGCCGGTTAGCCTATAGGAGTTTTGGGAAAGGAAAATTACTCTGGTGCTGCAAAGCGGGACCCTCGGCTATTTAGCGTAGTCGAGAGCCCCTAACAACCATAAAGGAGACGCTTCATGGCCGCTAACGGCATCCTAGTTGCTTCCCTCATTTCGGTCAACGATCCGCAATCCGAACAGTTTCTTTCCCGGTTCCAAGAGCTTGATAAGGCAGCGCCAAGAATCGTAGTCGCGCGTCGTTTTTCAACCAACGTGTATTTCTACGTGATTAGGCCACTTTTTAACGCTGCTCTGAAACTCGTTACTGGAAAGCAGTTCGACCCGACTCCGGTTGAGTTTCAGCGATACCGCGCAAAATTCGCTCGCCTTATCTGCGAAATGATTGCGCTAGACGAAATTCCCGAAGTTCTAACCAGTCCCGAAAAGTGCGACGGCCCTTGCGAGAATCACGTTCACATGTTGGTTCGCGGCGAACGGTCTCTTTGCTTCAATTGCTGGACGGAGGATTTAGAGCAGTTTTAAAAATCGGGGACCGGCCCGCTGGCTGCCTAAAGTCGCTCGTTGTAACTCAACCGCAAGACTTCTCGGGCCGCTTGCCGGTCTGCTTCGGGCAATTCCGGGTTGTTTGCCGCCGCGCGGAGCCGTTCTCGTACGACGTTTACATGCGGCAGACTCTCGCAAGTGTCGTTTCTGTCCCCGTGGTGCATCGTTTGAATTCCGATTGCCTCGGGGACCGTTGTTCCGTAATCCTCACTCATGGTTTTCCGTTTCTGTCGCCGGTCGAATTCTAAGCGGGCGGGTTAGTTCGACTTTGTTTTCTTCCAAATGGTTGAGCTGATTAAAAAGCGATTCATGCATTGATTCGGTCCAGGAATCTTCGGGGACTAATGAGGTCCAGACGAATTGGTTCCGCTCTGCATTCCATCTAATCCGGCAAACCGGCTCTTGAGTTCGCGCCGACAAGCCGACGTATTGCCGAGGCTTATTTATGGTTTCGAGGTAGGAGATTTGGTTCTGCCTTTGCTTGGCTCAAAGTTCCTCTTATTCACTTGCTGGACGGCTAATACCAGATAAACGTAATTCCACGTTTGGCGGGGGCCAGGCCAAAAGTTGCCTGAGCAGATTTAAAAACTGGGTAGGAGCTTGCGTTGGAACGGCTTTTTGTTTCCACTAGATCACCGTCGCCAGATGTTTCATAAAAATTCTAACCTGATTAATTAGATTCAAAGACTCTTCAAGGGTGTAGGTCTCTTTCGGGTGCATGACTTCATTTCGCCAAGCCAATTTAACAGCGTACAGATTCGCCGCTGCCTGACTCATTTCGACAGTCTTTGGGTCTTTCGGTAGCGCTTTAATCTTTACGTTTATTTCATCTAAAATAACCTGCCATACTTTTCCGTTCACAAGAGTGACGCCCAGCGTCGTACCAAATTCCTGTACGCCAGTTTCCATTATCCTCATTAAATGAAAAACGCAAGCGGTGCTACGTCCCGCCGCGTAACAATTGCCAGCCTCGGTCATATCGAACTGAATTGTCGGAAACCGAGCGTTAACGTCTCTTCCAAATAGTTCCGGTTTGTCAAAAAACTCCGCTCGCTCCGATGGGACGAACATAAAAAGATTAACGGCTAACTCGTCTTCGATTCGATTCCGAAGTTCTGGTAAGTACTCCTGTATCGCTTTTTCAGTTTTTATATATTTTTGCTCGACCTTCCATTTAATTCTCTCGGCGTGCGTCGCTGATAGCTGTAGTCCTATGGCCCTGCAATCACTCGCAATATCCCCAAGCCATTTAATAGTGAACTTAGCCGCGTCTTCCCCCAGTTCACTGCCAGTGGCCCCGCTGTCTAGCATCCCTAAAGCCACAGCTATCTCAAAAAAACGTCGAGCACTGAACTGTTCCATATCCCACCAGCTTAAGAGCGAATACGGATCGGCGATCCACGGCTGTACTGACCCGTTCTCCGCCGACGAAGTTACGTTACCTGCAACCGCTTTGCAAGGATCGGCCTTCAAGGAAGTGAAACGGTTTGCTCGCACCTCGCGGCACACTGTTTGGTTTCTGTTCATTTAGAAGATGGCCTCCGCCATCGCCTGCTTTTCTTCAGCGGTCAGCATCGGATTAGCCAGTCTGTGCCGGGCGTTCTGGATTAGTTCGGGACCATCGCTCGCCAACGTTTCGAGTTTGCCGTCAATGTCCACGTAATACGGCGGGCACGGATTCCCGGCAATATAGGCATCGATGTCTGCCGTCGCTTCAAGACCTTCGCGCCATACTTTGCGGTCACGCTCGGACTTTTCCACCTCACGGCGGACTTTAGTTCGCCCCTCTTTTTTATCTTTCGCGGCTTGGGCGTCGTCGGCTTGCTTCTTAACCAAGGCTTGAATAGAGCTGAACTCTCGCACAAAGAACACCAACGGGCATTCCATGTTTTCGAGATTCCGATTTCGAAGCCAAGGTTCCCATTTCCCGTCTACTTGGTCGTCGCCAACTTCGGCGGCCAGCGACAGCAAATCGTCTCGGATGTTCAGGAACTTGCCGGTGACTTCGACAAACTTTACGGACAAGCGACTAATTAAATCCTGCTTTTGTCCGCTAGGAACCTGCCCGCCTTCCGTTCCATCCGGTTGGGCGGTAGGAAGGGCGGTTGGTTTTAAGGGCGGTAAAGAAGAAGGGCGGTTAGGGGAAGTAATGACTTCCGGATTCAACTTTGAAACTTCCGGATTCACTGCTGATACTTCCTGATTCAAACCTGAAACTTCCGGATTCAATTTTGATTCGTCGGATACTTCCGGATTCGGCTCAGGTGCTTCCAGTATTTCCGGATTCTCGAACAGTTTTCTAATTCCATGACGACGCGGCCAGTTCTCACCGGTAGTGACGGTATAGAGGTTTGAACCCCAACCCTTCTCGTCCCCTTGGAACCCTCGCTTATCGGTCCAGCTTAGAAGTCCTAGCTGTCGCAAGATTTTGCGCTGTTCGCGGATATGTCTTTCTGTGAAACCAATTTTGCTCGCGATATAGTCATCGTTGACATAGGAGCCAGTCCCGTTGGAATTGGCTTTGCCCGCGATTACCTCAAGTATTGCCCGTCGTGCTCGGGCGCTCTTGTATCCTGCCCGGTCGGTGAGCAACTCAAACCGTTGAATGGGCATTTTGTGAATATTAATTAGGCAGCGGATAGCTTTCGCTTTATCTGGCTTAGGGGCGCTCACGAAGCACCGCCCCACTCTCGCCATTTGTTTGGGGAGGTTCGGCAACTACTACCACACGCAAAGCTATAGGTTTTCCCTGCCTAGTACCAGACTCGAATTCAACGCGCTGACCTTCAATCAGTCGCCTGCGGTCCTGAATCTCGGAAACATGCACGAAAATATCAAACGCGGCGTTATCCGGCTCTATGAAGCCCCAACCTTGGCCACGGTTCCACTTTAAAACAGTCCCTTTTTGTCGAATCATCATCATTTCTACTTTGTTGGATTCTGCTCGGATTTTGTATCGCGCTGGAAACAGTTAAGAAGCGCGGGCAACAACTGCTGCCAGAACTCTTTTTTAGTCCTCGTCTAGCCGCTCGATGCGCTCGGCACTCTCAATAACTTCGGTTAGATAGTGCCGCGACAAGGCGGCACACTCTTCGCCCCAGTCTTTGTTCGGGCTATCAGATGGTATTTCCTTAACCCACTTCTCAGTCATCCGCTGCTTTACGAGCATTGTGCTGATTTCTTTCTGGCTAAGCATAAAATCTCCTTTTTGTTCAGTTAGCGGACAGGTGAAGCCTCTTCAATTTGTCGGCGGCACTCGGCAATACCGGCTGTCGCTTGTTCCACTTCCGCCTGACGCTCTCGGCGCACAATGTCGGCAGCCTCAACGAGTTTTCGGACGAAATTGCCGTCCCGGAGGTCTAACTGCAACCCTGGCCACTCAGCATCGGCCATTTTTAAACACTCGGTGAAGCTGTCCACAAACCGGACAACCAGTTTTTCCTTGGCGGGCGTTAACCGTCCTCCGTTGCGGATCGTGCCGAGTTCGCTTTTATGGACTCCCGCAAGGTTAGCGATTAAACTTAAAGTCGTTCCTCTCTCTACTAGCCCATCAATTTTATTCTTAATTTCTTGCATTTAAAGTTTCCTCGCTATTTGCGCTCCCCACTCTCTATAGTTGCGGACAACCCGCCAATATGAAAACAAAAGAGTTATATACTTAGTTATATTCCTACTGCTGTCTCATGGGTGTCAGGCAACGCCTTGTAAAGCATCCTGTCTCGAATCAGCTTTAGTTTTCGGGATGCCTGCAGGTCAGATTTTAAAATGTCAATGTAATCAGTCGAGAGCCAAGGGGCTGCCCGCCAAACCTTTAAATAGGGACGCCCGTTATACAGGTCTAGGCATACCTCGGTGCATGTCTGCCACGCCAAAAGCCGTCGCCCGATGGCTGGGGACTCGCTTAGCAGGAGCCTGGTAAATACCCGCCAAGGCGTCGCGGGATGATCTTTCGGAAGTCGTAATTTGGGCCGCGCGTTTAGTTTTTGGGCAAGTACTTGGAACTGTTTTAATGTGAAGCGGAAGCCCGCGCCGTAATCAGCGTGCGAGGTCTCTACCCAACCCTTTTTCTTGCGAGAGATTAATTCGGATTGGGGAATGCCTAAAGCCTTTGCAACATCCAATGCCCGATAATACCCGTCGCCGTCCTTTCGGACGCCCGATACCCGTTCTGCCGCCTGCTATGTCTTTCTGGACAATGTTTTCGTTACTGTTTCTTCCGAGTTTTTGCCGCTCGTAAGCAACAATCTCGACGTGCGACATGCCGACTAGATATTTCCAGTAGAGGCGATTGTGGAGCCGCGCCCATATCTTATGATCGGCGCTTCCTTTCATCCGCCAATTCGGGTAAAAGGCCCGGAGGGTTTTTTCTACTTCATCCCATGACATGGGCAGATATTTGCGGTTCGGCCTGCGAACCTTTCTTTCTTGGAATCCCGTCCGCATCCTCTTCTGTCCGTGCATATTCGAGTATTCATATTCGATTTCCTGAATCTCATCAGCAGACAGGTCCGTTAGCGAGCCTTCCTGATCTGTGAAGCTCGCGGCTACTTCCTCTGTGTCCTCGGGGCGGACTTCGTTCTTTCGACTTGGCGCGATCGGCGCTTTGTCTATTGGTCTTGAGTAATATGGTCCTTCGCCTTCCTCTTCCTCGGTCTCGACGGGTTTTTCTGTTTTGACGTGGCACTCATCGCAGACCCAACCATCTGCGGACTGTTGAAGCAAGTTTTCACACTTAGGGCACGTTGGCGCGTCTGCCGGAAAATCATCGCCCAAGGTCTCGGCCCACTCCCGCCGCGCATCGGAATATTCAGATTTGAGGGCGCGGTTTACTTTCTTCTGCCAGTCGTCTAACTCCTTGGGTCCTAGCTTTCCCGATACGCTGGTTTTGGTTTCATCTTTTGGACAAACCGAGCACTCTTGCTCCGCCTTTGAAATCGCATATTCCGCACCTCCGTAAGGACCCTTAGGCCCTTCAAAATGGTTCCCGGCACACCAAAGCGGGAACTTCTTAGGGGTGCAAACTGTGCAATAGATTTCGGCATTCTTTAGCGGCGTCGGCTTTCCGTCCACTAACGGACCAAGAGACTCGTGGTTACATCCCGTATTTACCGACAAAGGTTGAATTTTCCCCACTGTCGGCCAATATTTGATCGGCTCCATGTAGGGACTGGGTTTTTCCTTCGCAGGCCATTCAATCTGCGAAGTTACGGTACCGTCAAATATTCGTGGAAAAATATCCTCTTCGAGCGTTCGATAGTTGTAACGGGCCGATTGGCTCCTAGCCGATACCAGCCCCCCGCCGAGTTCGTCGCTAGCCCCTAAGTGAGAAAACGCATAGTCCTGTAAACGGCAGCTATCCGGCGCGGTGGGGCCGGTCTTATTCGCCTTACTGTTTAAGTTGTTCCAATTCTTAGCGGAGGGCCGCTTTTGTTTAAGGGTTCCATCTTCGATACAAAATCGAAAGGTAGGAAACTCTTCCCTTAGCGTGCGGAGTAATCGGTGCATCTCCTGCTCTTTTGCGGGAAGGTTTACAAGACTCTGCTCAAAACCCTCTTGCTCCGCAACGAGCCGCGCCGCAACCTCGCGGATTTCAGCCGCCTCAACTTCGCCAGGCTCTTTAACTTTGGTTGGGTATTCTTCGCCTTCAATCCAGCGGGACGGAACCTGCTCTAACTTTCGGAAGATATCTAGCCCGCTATCCTCGATGGGATAGTCTGCTAGCTTCGCCCGTTTGGTTTTGTTGGGATAAACCGTAAACTCGTAAGCGGATTGGTGCAGCAGCGGATCGGAGGTGTTTACCGGGTATCCGCTATAGTCAAGTTCGTAGCGGCTGTTTGAGTCATATTTTCCCCGGTTCGCAGGGTCCTGTAATTCCTCTATCGTTAGCGCCCGACTATTTGTAATTAAAACCCCTCTTCGCTTGACCGCTTTCGGGTCGGCAT
Organism: uncultured Acidobacteriota bacterium; assembly: GCA_963721915.1. Classification (GTDB taxonomy): domain Bacteria; phylum Acidobacteriota; class Terriglobia; order Acidiferrales; family UBA7541; genus Acidiferrum. The sequence continues at coordinate 211,407 of CAVRLD010000002.1, forward strand.
CGGCGGCCCCGTATTGCAAACACAGACTGCATTGTTTCTTCGGGCAAAACGTTAGCCAGTGGTCGGCGCAACGCTGGGTCGCGTATGAATCAGTTCCGTCTCGCCGCGCCGTCCTAGCCACGGATTCACGGACCCCATAGCGCACAATAACAGGAAGCTCAGGGTCATCGTATTTAAACTGCCTGAAGGATTTTGGGATGCGGTGGAGATTCGTTAGCAGGTTGAAAAGCGCCGTCCCCTCTTCGCTGGATAGGCGTTCAATCGAATCTAGGAGCCACAAACGCAAATCTAACCGCGCATACCAAGCCGCGACCTGCGTAACGGGCACGAGTAAGCAGTCGCAAGCCAGACGCCGGGGAAAATCAATTGCGCCGGGAACCGGAGATACTAGAAAGGGTTCGGTGCACTTGGGGCAAAACTGGCGGATCGGCCTGCTTTCCGCCCGGCTAGGGGCCGCCGTAAGCCGCGCAAGCTCTAGTAAGCGGGGGGCTGTTGCGAATTCCTTTTTAAAGACGGGCTGAAGTCCGCCCAATCGCCATGCATCAGGCCGAGGCGTAGGCCCGAGCTGTACCGACTTCCATACATTTTCTAGAGGCTCTGCCTGACGGGCTAGGCTCTCTTCTTCGATTTGGATAATAGACATTCTCTTAATATTTAAACTTCGTTCCTCTTTCTCCTGACGATGGCTTTTTTACAAGGGCGGGTGTCAGAGTCCCGCCCCCGGCGCATTCGCGCTGTTCGGGGTAGGTGTTTAAGCCTTCCCGAATTTCGTACAAAATTTGTTCACTAACTGGACTCAGTTGAGCAGCCAATAGGCCGCGAATAGCGCCAAGCCGACCAAGATCATTTGCGGCGCAATCCAGCCGAATAAACAAAATAAGAATGCGAGAATAAAAATCGTCTTTTTCATGCGCCTTTCTGAAACGCTCTTTCCGCCCGCCGCATCTCACCAGTCTGGAGACCCAAATGCCATCGGCCATCTGTCCTACCTGCAAACACCCACAACCGCTTGAAGCTGCCCAGTGGACTGGAATGGAATTTCAAGCCGTATGCGAAAAGTGCGGCGCTCAATTAACTGGGTACCTGCTCCATTCGGGCGCTCGTTTGCAATCGCCGTCCGATGTGGATGACTGGCCGCTGGAAAAGCACATAGACTGAGCCCATCCAGTTAGTGAACACGCGCAATTTACCTTCCTGTCGGAGTTCGAAGAACAACGTGGCGACGTTCGATATCATGCCGCGACCCCGATTTTATTTTTCGCAATGAAGGCGTCTAAATCTAGGCGGTCGATCAGATATCCGCGCCCGATTCGGACGTGTGGAATCTGCCTTTTGCGGACCATTTGCCGCAGAGCCCATTCGTGGGCAGACAGATATTCAGCCGACTGTTTTAGATTGAGTAGGCGAGGTCCACTGTTAACGGTGTCCGGTAACCGGACAGGCGTAGGGGATTTCTTAAATCTTCGCTGCAAGGGCATAAAGACACGTCTCCAATTTCGAGACGCTTCCTTATGCTTTAGGAGGGCGTTTTGGTGAGAAGCAGCCGCGACGCTGATACAGTCTAGGCGCGGACTAGGTTCTTACTAGAGGGTTCTCGGTGAAACCCATGTAACCACGGTATTGGGATGTCATTCCGCTCCAAGCATGTGAGCGGTGTACCAAGCTGACCCAAGCTTTCACGGGTACAAAAAGAACATTAGCAAAGATTCGGCAGATTAGCAAGAGAATAATCTAGAAATTTGTAATGCCGTTCTAGTTATACGGAGAGTTACTAGTCCAGGGTTAATCTAGGGCAAATCTAGAAAGCGGAAAGGTCTGCAAGTCTTTCAAAATCAATAAATGAGTCACCTAGGATGGATGACACACGCTAATATCCTTGGCCTATTAGGAAGTAGTAAGAAGACTGAGGTTTTGGTAGCGCTAACGGGAATCGAACCCGTATTTTAGCCTTGAAAGGGCTACGTGCTAACCGTTGCACCATAGCGCCGCCGAGGAACAATCTTACCGTGTGCCGACCTGTTCAGCAACCCGCTCCATCCGTTCGACGTGACGACCGCCCTTGACCATCGCCGCTCGTAGCCGGTCTTTGTTTGCGACGTTGTAGCGGGAAAACATTGCTTTAGTCTTCCAACCGCCGATTTTCATAACCATATCTTCGGACACGCCAGAATCCACAAGATTGATGGCGGCACTGCAGCGCAGATCGTGAATCCTCAGCCCCTCAAAGGTTCGCGTCTTAGGATTGCGGACGCCGAGTCCGACCTTGTGGCATGCCTTTTGCCACTCCTGGCGATAATTAGCAGTGTAGAAGACCGCGTCTCCATTTTGACGGAACATCTTCCTGAGTTCGCTTGCAACGGATTCCAGGCCCGGCCCCGCAAGCACGATTGTCAATGGCTGCCGTGCCTTCATAATCGCAGCGGGCACCTCGATTACGCTGGCATCCTGGCTAACCATCGGCCATGTAATTTGTTTGGCCGCGCCGATTCGGCATCCCGTTAGATAAAGGAATTTGAAAAACGGGTGAAGCTTCGTTGGCAGATGCTTGAGGAGTTCTGCGAATTTAGCCGGGTCGATGTATTGACCCGCTGCCTCGGAGTCCTTGGGCATCGGGAAGTAGGGCATAGTGAAGAGTTTTTGTTCTTTGTGTGCGAGCCTGAACATCGCGCGTAGGTGAACAAGTTGGCGACGGATAGTCGGGTCCGCGTCGCTTTCCTTCTGCCGCCAACGGATGTACTCGCGGATTCGGTCGGTTGTAATGAGGCTCGCGCTTAGGTTCTTGAAAAACCTGTTGAAGTGATCTAGCCCGCGAAAAACGTACGCAACCTGACCGGCATCGTCCTGACGGGTATACAGAGACGTTTTTCCATTCAGTTTCAAATCATCAATGTAGGTATTTCGCAAGTCTTCGAACCGCAATTTTTTAATGTCGGATATCGGCTGCTTGCCGTCAGTAGAATCTCGCCGCCGCTCGATCAGCAAGTTGCACGCGGTCTGCCAATTGTCCGTTTTAGTGTTCTCGCGGACTTGCCGCCCATCTTGGTAGTAAAGGATGTACCAAAATTTCGAGTCGCGTTTCTCACCGGTCTGCGGATCGCGCTGTTTCAGCCGGATGACTGAACCTTCGCCCTTTTTCAACTCGATTTGATTTTGCATCGCTCGGTCTCTAGTCGGGATCAATGCAAATGTCAATGCAAATCTTTCGCTTGTAGCAAATAAGTGCTCTATTTGTAATATTTTATCTAGTATGGCAGCCGCCCCTTTCAAGGCCGAAATACGGGTTCGATTCCCGTTAGCGCTACCAAATCTTCTTTTCTAGTTTCGGCGGCTCGATAAACGCCGTCGTCAAATTGCACCCCACGCGGTGGTGCAACCTATCGGGACCTGCCCGCCGCTATCAGTGAGAATTTTCGATGATTAGGTAAGTTGCTAGCAAGGCTGTCTTATACCGAGGCCGACTGCGTGAGTTACACCTCATGGCTGGCGCGTCATCCTTCCGACGAAGATCTGATTGGTGTCCACGCCTACTAGGAGGAGTGTGTTCTGGTTAACAACGTAGGCGGTGAAATTGAACAAACGAGCCGGAGTGGTTTGCGCACTAACGCTGAACGTGTTGGCTTGCGTCCCATCCCCGTTGAGAACGAGACTACCGCTGACGGGAACATCGAAGAACTGCTTGCCAGTCGCAAATTCGTTGAAGTCCATCATTCCGCTAAAATTGCCCGAAGATCCCAGCGTGAGCTGACCCACAAAGTCCTCTTGGTCGGTGCTGACGCCGCTCCAACCGAAGACATAGTCTCCCGCCAGCGCAGCGGGGGAAATCGGACTGGTTGTTTGCGCCGAAAGAGAGCCGTCGCCGACGATGTTGGAGTCGGTCTCCTGAAAGACACCTTGCGTCGGCGAAATCAGATAGAAAATGAACGAAAAGGTACCCGATTTCGTGTCGGTCCAAGTCAACGTGCCGCCACCGAGCTGATTGGTATCCACAGTGTAGGTGCCGGTGACGGTCCCGTTGGGCAACAGGGTTACGCCACCATTGTCATTTTCGTCCACGACTACATTTGTGAGGTTCCCGACGCCGTCCGCATTGAAACGTCCGGCTGTGCCGATCGATCCACTGGAACTCAGCCCGGCGATCGAAAATGCAAAGCCCCCGTTCAGTGATGCCACATTAAATGCGACGTTTGACTGCGCGAAGGCGTCGCCGGCATACGCTGAGGGAAAGCCTGTCCCAATGAACTTCACGCGGGTCGCATCTACTACATAAAATGCAAAATCCTGGCCAGCGATGGCTGCGGTGCCACGCCCAAACGTCCTGCCGTCGCTGTTGGCATCGAGTTGAAAGAATGCGCCCGCGGGGAAAATCTGCTGCCCAGAGAGTCTGCCGGCAACGTTGGAATCGAAAAGGCCGTTGGTGACACCGCCAGCTCCATCCGCGTCGAAGCGGCCCACGATGGACGCCGGACTCACCGTGGTGCCGGCCACCTCCACGCCCTTGAAATCAAAAACGTAGCCCCTGGCGATCGCCGCATTGGTAAACGCTGCCGTGTTCTGCCTTTGGAATGATCCGCTGGCGGTAACGTCCACATCGGTCTGCGCGATAACTCCCTGCGTCGTAGTGGAAAGCGCGATGCTGTAGGTCGTGGTGCCGCTACTGTTCGTCAAGCTGAGCGCACCGCGGCCGTCCGCGCCGATGGAATACGTGCCGCCCGTGAATTGTAGTGTCTCGACGCCCGTGCATACATTTATGTCTTCAAGTCCGGTTGTGATGTTGCCGTGCGCATCCGCCACGAAGGTGCCGACGCGGCCGAAAAAACTCCCTGATCCCGCGCACAGTTCCGTACCAGTCATGGAGAACGCATACTGTCCGGACAGGCTGGCGTTGGAAAACTTTGCCGGAGGCGGAGTCGGCCCTGGCCCTGGGTCGGATCCCGATCCGCTGCCACCACATGCGGCTGCAAGGAATCCCACTACGACCGAAACGAATAAGGCCAGTGGCTTCATCTTCGCGGTCATCGAGGCTTCCCTCGCTGCGCGCGTTGCGGGCGCTCAGTTTGTGGCAATGCCCTCGAGGTGGTCGTTGCCAGAAGAAAGCCGCTAGCCGATCGGACCGCAAGGGTTTGCGCGCCATGCTGAGCTATTCGAGCCAGAAATACGCTGCCCTCCTTGGTAACGATGCTTGCACCGATAAACCTGACCAAATCACCTGCGGCGAGAGAAAAATGATTGCTCCTAAGGTAGGACGCGAGACCAAGATGTACGTCCACGGTGCCGCTCGCGGTCTCAACCGTGACGTGCGCGCCGATGGGGGCCCGCGACGACTCTTCCGTGTAGCTCACAACCGTTCCTACGAGGTTGGTTTCCCGGGCTACGTCATACGCGCTGGGGCGCGCCGAAGGAACGGCTGCATTTCTTTGCTGGGCGCCACCTGAGGTCGAAAAAAAGATCGCTCCCGCGAGCGCAGCGCTGCTGACGATTTTGGGCATCTTGTGCTTCATATCTGTTCCCATTTTGTTCGCATTCCAGTGGTCCTGCGAGGTCCGTACCGGGCCCCGATGAATTTACTTGTGCAGGCCGCTGCCGTCGTTTTCCGACAAACAAAAACGCTCAGCGGTAATGGGTTTTTGGCGTGTCTAATAGGGCTTAGATGCTATAGAACAAAGAAAGGTCGGCAGGGGTGTTGTGAGGTACAGTTCAATGATCTACGCAGCCCTGCTGATGCACTCGTGCAGTGTCGCCAACACCTAAAAATAGTTTCTTGGATAGAACGCGATGCACTTGTACCCAGCTTGGCCAGCGGGCTGATGATGACGGCGCCGACTTGTCCGCCGCCGCAGGGCAACGCGGTGGCCGGCATCATCGCCTACAGGAAGGAACACCCTCGTGAATGAGCCAAGTATATTGGGCTGGATCTTCATCCATTCAGACTCGCTCCCGGCAGGTCAAAATTGGCGAAGTTGAACAGATCGATTCGAAACGCTCAATAGAGTTGTTCGAGTTGTTGCTCCAGATCCCGTTTCTTTCCGTACCGAAATGCCGCCCAGACGCCGAGTGTCATGAAACCGAGCGGCGGAAGCAAGAGAACCACGACCCCTTTGCTGATGGCTCTTTGCCCATCCTTAGAGGTCGCCTTGGCTGTGCTGTAACACATGGAGCAGGCCTGACCGAAAGCCGGCGTGACCCGCAGCAAAAGGGAAAGGGCGAGAATAGCGACGCGTGGCTTCATTTGACTCCCAGCTTAATGATGCGAAGAGCGTCGGGAAAGAAGATCATCATCAAAGCCAGGCAGGCGACCAGGGAGCACATGGTCAGCCACTTCATCCGCGAGATTTCATACTTCATGTGCATGAAGTAGCCGATGATCAGCGCTGCCTTCACAAGTGACAAGCCCATCAAAATGGTCAGCATGCGCACGGCCTGCATATTCTGATAGGTCAGATAAACTTCGATGGCGGTCATTGCCAGCAGCGCGGCCCACACCCAGAAGAACTGCGACTTTCCATGATGGCGGTGTTGCTCCGCGACGCGCTGTGCGATGACCTGCTGAAAAGCTTCCATGTTTTTCCGCTCCTAGAGAATCTTGGCGGACATCAAATACACCAACGGAAAAATGAACATCCACACCAGATCGACGAAATGCCAGTACAATCCGGCAACCTCGACATCCGATGAGTCGTAGACCTTGGGCTTCAACCACAAAATGATCGAGCAAACGATGGCTGCCAGCAGCAAAATGTGCGCCCCATAATGGAAGGGGCTGTACGACGGCGTTCCCAACCAGGCGGCTAGCCAGAAGACCAGCAAAATGGGAATGAAATTGCGCCGCAGTGCGATTATGCCGAGATAGATCACTCCCAGCGTCACGTGAAGCATGTGCATGCCGGTCAACCCAAAAAAGGTGGCGGGAAACTGCGGCACGGTCTTCGCGACGTCGGCGAATTCACCTCCCGCCGCTTGTCCCGGCAGCTTCGGAAACACAGGAAGCGTCAAGCCCTCTGCGATCAGCTTGCTCCATTCCCTGCCATGCAGAACAATAAAGCCTATGCCGCAGGCCATGGTGGCCAGCAGCCATAGCCGCTGCGCTTTCGCGTCGCCTTGTACCGCCGCGCGGACCGCGAGAACCATTGTCAACGAACTCGTCAACAAGAACGCCGTCATTATCGTGGCGTTTACAATGCTCTCAGAATGGAACGGCGTCGGCCAGTTCGGAGTGGAGATCCGCCCGTAGCTGTACGCATACAGTAAGGCTCCAAACGTCAGCGAGTCAGAAAGCAGGAACAACCACATCCCGATCTTTTTGGAATAGGTTCCAAACAACGATGGCTCGTAAACCATCGGCATTTCGTGCGGCAAGGTCGCTTCAGCCATTAGTCTGGTGTCCTCCTTCCTGTGACGTCTAGTGCACAAACTCCAGCAAGCACAAAATGTAAACCCACAACAAGGCCATGAAATGCCAATACCAGCTCGTTACGTCCACCACAATAAATTGTGAATCGGCGGACCGACGCAGAACGAAACCGACGCCCGCGGTTAGCATAGCCACCACGCCACCGAAGAGGTGGACACCATGCATGCCGGTTAGTAGATAGACGAAAGAGCTGCTGGGGCTGCTGGATACATAGAAACCGCTGGCCGCCAGCTCGCGCCAAACCATCCATTGCCCGATCAAAAAGCTGAGACCCAGCACTGCCGTCAACGCCAGCCATGAGACTTTTTCATCGGCATCGACCGATACTCCGGGAACCCCTGCGAGCTGCGTGAGTGCTGCCTTGCGAGCCGCTTGGCGCCTTGCAAGTTCCATGGTGAAGGCGCTGATCAGCAATATTCCGGTGTTGATGAGCAACAGCCTGGGCAATGGCACGGGAAACCAATCATGAAGCAGTAGGTTGGTGCGCGGGTCGAGTGTGGGTAGGCCCTGTCGGACGACGTAGGCACTCGAAAAGGAGATAAAAATCATTGCGATTCCGGTCAAGCCAACGACTAGCCCCAGCCGGGCTCGTCGCAGCCGCGTATCGAAGAAGCGCGAACCGAAATCGTCGCCATCGTGCCGGCGCGGCGGCAGAATGCCATTTCCTCCCGTGGAAGTTCTGGGATCGTCAAGCGAAACGGTCGGGGTGTAACTGGCCATAGGGATTTAGTGTGCCGCCACAGTTGCGGGATCCGTTTGCATCACGTAATCGCGAGGAGCGCCCGGCACGCCGTACTCGTAGGGTCCGTTGTGAACTTCCGGAGTATGTCCGCCAAAATTGTCGTGAGGAGGAGGCGTGGCGGTGGTCCACTCGAGAGTGGTGGCTTCCCAAGGGTTGTCGCTGGCCTTCTTTCCGTATTTCATGCTCCAGAAGAGATTGAACAGGAAGATGAATTGGCCTGCGATGGTGACGATTGCCGCATAGGTGATGAATTTCTGCAAGGGAATCAGCTCGCGAAGGTAGGCGAGTTCAGTGAATTGCGAGTAACGCCGCGTGGCGCCGGCCATTCCTAGATAGTGCATGGGCATAAAAATCGCGTAGGTGCCGACGAAGGTGAACCAGAAGTGCCAGCGTGCCAAACTTTCGCTCATCATTCGTCCAAACATCTTCGGGAACCAGTAATACGTTGCGGCAAAGATTCCGAAAATGGAGGCTACACCCATGATCAAGTGAAAATGTCCCGTCACGAAATACGTGTCGTGCAACGGAATGTCCAAAACTGGCTGCGCCAAAAATGGTCCGCTGATTCCGCCCGACACGAACAGGGAAACAAATCCAATCGCGAAGAGCATCGGTGATGAAAGGCGAATTCGTCCGCCCCACAACGTTCCCAACCAGTTGAAGGTCTTGATGGCTGAGGGTACTCCTATGGCCATCGTCATCACGGAGAACGCGAAGGCCGTGTACGGGCTCATGCCGCTCATGAACATGTGGTGGCCCCACACCATGAAGCCTAATAAACCAATCGAGAGCATGGCGTACACCATGGCTTTGTATCCAAATATGGGTTTGCGAGAAAATACCGAGACCAACTGCGAGCACAAGCCCATTGCGGGGAGGATGGCGATGTACACCTCGGGGTGACCGAAGAACCAGAACAGGTGCTGCCACAAAAGTGGCGAGCCGCCCTTATGAGCGGCGAGTTGCCCGTTCACTACCACCAGCGGCACAAAAAAGCTGGTGCCCGCGTTGCGATCGAGCAGCAGCAGGATGCCCGCTGAAAAAAGCACGCCAAAAGCCAGCAGCCCCAAGATCGCTGTGATAAACCATGCCCAGCAAGTCAGCGGCATGCGCATCATGGTCATACCCTTGACGCGCATATCCAGCGTAGTGGTGATGAAATTCAGCGCGCTCATCAACGCGCCAACACAGAAAAGAGCGATGCTGATAACCCACAAGTCTGCCCCTGCACCCTCACCCGGCCCGGCGGACGGCAGCGCACTCAAGGGCGGATATCCGGTCCAGCCGTGTAGCGGTGCGCCGCCCACAACAAAGAAGGCTGACAACATCACGATGTATCCGACAAACGTGACCCAGAACGAGAGCATATTCAGGACCGGGAAGGCCATGTCCGCGGCGCCGATTTGAATTGGGAGGAAGTAATTGCCAAAGCCGCCCTGCGGCGCGGTGGTCAACACAAAGAAAACCATGATGGTGCCGTGCATGGTCAATAAGCTGAGGTAGGTTTCGGGCTTGATTTCTCCCAGCAATGGCAACGGCGCGTTCGGCCAGATCAAGTGGATGCGCATCAGCAGGGAAAGAAACATGCCGACGAAAACCGCCGTCAGCGCCAGGAAATAATACTGAAGGCCGATGACTTTGTGATCGAGACTGAAGACCCACTTCCGAACGAAACCTTGCGGTGCTGCGTGTGCGTGAGCTTTGTGGGCAGCGAATTCCCGGATAGCCATTATTGTTTCTCCGCCTCCCGTGCCGTCAGCCATTTATCAAACTCCTCCTGGCTAACGACTTTTAGCATTCCATGCATCTTGTAGTGACCCAGCCCGCAGAGTTCGGCACAGGCGATCTCATAGTCTCCGGTGGAAATTGGAGTGAAGTGCATGTGGATCGCCAGGCCTGGAACGGCGTCTTGCTTGAAGCGCATCGACGGAACGAAAAAGCTGTGGATGACGTCCTGAGCGCGCAAGATGACTTCCACCTCGCGATTCACCGGAGCGTACATCGTACCGGTTACGACATCATCTTTGGAGGCAGGGTCGGTCGGGTCGAGACCGATAGCACTCTCGCCACCCGCGGACGGATCGACCAACTCCGGTTTGGTGGCACCAAACTTGCCATCCGGCCCGGCGTAACGGAAATACCATGCGAACTGCATACCGGTGACCTCCACCTGCAAGGCCCCGGGCTCCGCGGGACGAAAACGCTCGGAGGCCCAGATCGAACTGCTCATCAGGTTAAGGCCGACAAACAGGATCAGAGTTAGGACCGTCCACACAATTTCCAGCGTATTGTTTCCGTGAGAATAGCGCGCCGGCGAAGCAGCAGCGCGGTCGCGATATTTCCACGCGAACAGTCCCAACAAAACCTGCGCCGCGACAAACACAATTCCCATGAGGATGTACGTCGTAGCGAAATGATGATCAATGCCCGCAGCCGCAGCCGAGGCTCCCGTTGGCAACCACCATGTCTTGGCAATAAAGAAATAGGCGCTAATGAAAGTGATCAGCCAGATGACGACGAGAAGAACCAGGCCCATGCGGCGCGACCTCCCGAGCAGGATTCTCGGCCGGCCCCACTATGGAAATGCCAAAAAGCCCTGGGATCACAACAGTGGGGCTGCAAACGAGGCGAGTCTACCACAGCTTATTCCGCGCGCAAGCACGTTGTTGAATTCTATATATTCTGCTCCGATACGCCGAAATTTCCGCAGATGCGCTAGATGTCCTGGATGGCGTCGCATCTTGCAGCCACGCAGCGACGCGCAGAGACGCATGTTGAACCTCTTTGATAGTGTCCCCTGCAGCCCCCATTAGAAATGTCCCCTACACTGCGACCTCCAGAGGAGGTCCGGTTGAAGAGGACAGCGATGAGTACGAGGGAACTTCGACGAGCCGAGGTTCTGGGGCGAGTGAAGAGCCAGACGCTGAGGCTGGTGGACGCAGCGAAGATGCTGGAGTTGAGCTATCGACAGACGAAGAGATTGTGGAAGCGTTATCGCGGAGAAGGAGCCCAGGGGCTGCAACACCGCAGCGCGGGAAGAAGTTCGAACCGAGCGAAGCCTGAGAAATTCCGACGGAAGGTGTTGCAGCTGATCCGGGAGAAGTATTCCGGAACGGAACAGGAGCGGTTTGGGCCTACGCTGGCAGCGGAGCATTTGGCGGACGAGGATGGGCTGGAAGTGGGCGAGGAGACGTTGCGACGCTGGATGTTGGCGGAAGGGTTATGGAGCCGCATGCGGAGACGGAAAGCCCACCGGAAGCGGAGGGAGCGGAGGCAGCACTTTGGCGACTTGGTGCAGCTGGATGGCAGTTTCCATGCGTGGTTTGAGGAGCGGGGACCACGCGGATGTCTGATGAATATGGTGGATGACGCCACGGGGACCACGTGTTCGCGATTGGGAGAGCAGGAAACAATCTGGGCAGCGGTAGGAGTGCTGCGATCTTGGATCGAGAAGTACGGGTTCCCCGGGCGTTGTACACCGATTGGAAGAATGTCTATAAGCGTGAACCGACGGAGAAAGAGCGACTGCGAGGAAAGGCGCCTACAACGCAATTTGGGGGTATGTGCGAGCGGTTGGAAATTCGCATTATCGCTGCCAGTTCTCCGCAAGCGAAAGGACGGGTGGAGCGCAACAACGGGGTGCATCAAGATCGCTTGGTGAAGAAACTGCGCCGTCAGGGGATAGCGAACTACGAAGCGGCGAATGAATATATGGAAGGGGAATATCTTGCGGAACACAATCGGCGTTTTGCGCGAGAAGCAGCTCGACCAGAGAACTATCACGTTCGGGCACCGAGCGCCGCGAAGCTGAGAGAGGTCTTGCGATTAGAGACGCAGCGATGGATCAGCAACGATTGGGTGGTGCAGTACCGGGGGCATTTTCTGCAACTCAAGCCGCAGAATAAGCGCTATGGGCCGACACAAGCCAAGGCCTTGGTCTATGAGGGAGAAGATGGGGCGGTAGAAGTGCACTATCGCGGAGAACGCATGGAATACGAAGATCTGGTAGCGCGACCCCGAGCGGCGCAGGCCGCGCCACGCGAGCCGGCTAAGCACGTAAGGAGTAAACCTGCGCAGGAACATCCCTGGCGGCAAGGCTATGAGCAGAGAATGAGGTTGCAACGGTTGAATCGATCGCAGGAGTCAGCACTCGTTGGGGTGTCCGCCTCCGCTACGCCCTAAACGCGCCGCACAAACCGCGGCGCAGGGCTTCGCTCGGCGGACACCCCAACGACAACAGGCAAATCAAAAGAAAAAGGGACATTTCTAATGAGGTAAGGAAGGGGACATTTCTAAAGAGTTTTGACACGACGCGCAGAGACGCATTGACGTCGTTTTCCATTTTGAGTAACATCCGTCCGGTTTCCTGGGGGGTCCAGTGGAATGGTAAGGACCTCGCGATGTATCGCTGGAATTTCTTTTCAACTCGGCGGGCCCCATGCGCTCGTTGGCGTCGAGCGGTTCCTCCGCCATTTGCGTTTCTCTGATTTTCTCTCTGCACGTTTCTTTTCCACCGCAAAATTATTTGTAGCGTCGTCCCATCTCGAAACCGCGAATAAATGTGGCTCAGCAGCCAATAGTCAAAAGGGGGAGGAATCGGCGCGCTTTGTCGCCGCCTAATCTCGAGAAACATTTTCCAGGAGGAATCGCATGGCGGGCCCCGAGACTCTATCGGATAAACCGAAACCGGATGCGGCGAAGACGTCGGCTAGTGCCGATGCAGCCAGCTATGTGGGGACGCCCGCTGTGGGCACCTCGAAGGCTGCGGCCGCCGCTGGTTTGGCAACCGTTGGTCCGAAGGAGAGCCAAGTCAATAACCGGCGGCGGCGTTTAGTCTGGTGTGCAGTCTCTGCTTTCCTGGGCGCCTGGTTTATCGCGTTCCTGCGTTTTTTTTTGCCGCGCACCCTCTTCGAACCACCCACAGTGTTCAAGATCGGCTATCCGTCCGACTACGCGCTGGGCGTGGATTCCAAGTGGCAGCAGAAATACCGAATCTGGGTCGACCGCACTCCCGACCGCGTTTTCGTCATCTACGCGCGCTGCACGCATCTCGGCTGCACGCCCGACTGGAAAGCTAGCGAAAACAAATTCAAGTGCCCCTGCCACGGCAGCGGCTACGACAGTGAAGGCGTGAATTTTGAAGGTCCGGCCCCGCGGCCTATGGACCGCGCGCACGTGGAATTGGCGCCCGACGGTCAAATCGTTGTCGACACCTCCCGGCTTTATCAGTGGCCTAAAGGGCAACCTAGTCACTTTAGCGACCCGGGCTCCTACTTGCAGGTGTAAACCATGCCGGACGAGAAAAACGCAAACGGGAAGAACGGTAAATCGGTCGGCCTCGTTGACCGCATCAAGGATGATCTGAACTCGCTGAAGACCGAACTTCCCGCGAAGGCTAAAGAGCAAGTCGAGCTGCTAAAGAATCCCACCAAGACGCAGGTCTACACTTCCATTTTCCGGCACAAACACGACGACACTCCGCGCAATCGCGCCCTCGGCGTCCTATCCAACGTTTTTTTGCATCTGCACCCCGCTAAAATCAATCGCGACGCGGTGCGCTACAGCTATACCTGGGGAATGGGCGGCATCACTTTCTATTTATTCCTGGTGCTCACCTTCACCGGCGTGCTGCTGATGTTTTACTACCACCCCAGCAAGGTGCAGGCATTCCGCGACGTCCTTTATCTGGAGCACGACGTTCCTTTCGGCAAGTTGCTTCGTAATATGCACCGCTGGGCCGCGCACCTGATGGTCATCGCCGTTGAGTTGCACATGTTTCGCGTGTTTCTAACCGGCTCCTACAAGAAACCGCGCGAGTTCAACTGGAACGTGGGAGTGATCCTTCTGGTGCTGACGTTGCTGCTCTCCTTCACCGGGTATTTGCTGCCGGATGATCAACTCGGCTTCTGGGCCGTCACGGTGGGAACCAACATGGCGCGCGCCACTCCTCTCCTCGGCCACGAGGGGCCGTTCGGTGCACAAATGGGGATGACTCCTTACAATGACGTGCGCTTCGGTCTACTCGGCGGCTCGATCGTGGATGCCAACGCACTGCTCCGCTCCTACATTTGGCATTGCATCGGCATCCCTATCATCGCCCTGATCTTCATGGTTCTGCATTTTTGGCGCGTGCGTAAGGACGGAGGAATTTCGGGCCCGAATTCCGTGACGCTCGAATCCGAGATCAAGGAGCCAAGGAAATAGCCATGGATTGGCGCCAACTTTGGGAAATCCTCTCCGCGCCGGATAACGTGCCGATCATCGCGCTAATTCCGCTGCTGGCGTTCTATATATTCCTGGCTTGGCGCCAGGCGCACGCCAACGACTTGCTCATCGAGCAACTCGAAGGCGACGCGGCTTTGGCCAAGACGCACCACCGCAGAGCCTGGCCCTTCAAGCCGGGCTGGCAAAAGGAAGTGCATGTCTGGCCGTTTCTTCTTCGCGTCGAATTTCTCGCCGCCATCATTGTCACCATCATTCTGATGGTGTGGTCCATCACGCTAAATGCGCCTCTCGAGGAACCCGCGAATCCGAACCTCACGATGAACCCCGCCAAGGCGCCCTGGTATTTTTTGGGTCTTCAGGAAATGTTGGTTTACTTCGACCCTTGGATCGCCGGCGTGGTCATGCCCACCCTGATTATTTTTGGTTTGATGGTGATTCCGTACATCGACACTAATCCGCTCGGAGCCGGCTATTACACCTGGAAGCAGCGAAAGTTTGAAATTGGCACGTTCCTCTTCGGCTTCATCGTTCTCTGGGTGTCGATGATCACCATCGGCACCTTCATTCGTGGGCCCGGCTGGCAATGGTTTTGGCCTGGGCAGACTTGGGACCACAATCGCCTCATTTACGAGGTCAATCGCGATTTGCCGGACCTTTTCGGCATTACGTCCAACCTCGGCAAAGCCATCTTCGGCGCCGTGGTGGTAGGCGGCTTTTTTGCTATCGGCGGTTTTGTCGTGCACGCGCTGTATCGCCGCTACAACTCGAAAAATTATCAGCGCAAGAGTTTGCTGCAATACTCCATCCTGATGGTCTTTTTTCTCACCATGGTTGCATTGCCCATCAAGATGCTGCTGCGCCTGATGTTCCACATAAAGTACGTGTGGATTACACCGTGGTTCAACGTCTAGGAGGAACTGGTGCCGGATAAGCCCATTCCCGAGGACGACCCGATCGTGAGCAAATCGCTGGCACCGCATTATGTCGTGGCGGCGCTTGTCCTCATGGGCACGTTGTTCTGGGCTTTGTGGGATGAAGACTTTGGCCAGCGGCCCTGGAAGACCTTCCAAAGCGAGTGGAGGACTCGCTACTCATCCACGCTCAAGAACGCTCGCTCCCAATCCGGTACAGCGCAAAAAGAGGTGGAGAGCAGCGCCGAATACAAAACTCTCAAACAAGCATACGATCAAGCCAGCCAGATAGCTGCGCCGCGCATCAGGGAAATCAACGAGAGGCTCCGTGACCTCAGCGGCAAGATCCTCGCCGTGCAAAATGTTTTCACTGACCGTCGCGCGTACGTCAATGCTTCCACGTACGACATCGAAACGGAGACCAGTTCCTCTGGGAAACAACGCAAGCAGCGAAAACTCGAGGAATACGAGAAAGAAGTCGCGACGGTCGAATATCCTGACGGCAGCAAACAGCGATATACCTTTCCGCAACTCGAAGGCGTCTACAACGACCTCAAGACCGAGCGTACCAAGCTCAGCGCCGAACTCGGGGGCTTGATCAAGCCGGTCAATGAGCAAAAGGAAAAGCTCGACTCCTACGTTTCCGAGCGCATGGTCAACCTCACGCCTTCGCAGATCACCGGCCTGCTAGATAAAACCGAAGCTTCGGACCCGAAAATCCAGCAGATCAATGTGCCTGAAGCTAACATTGTCGATCGCTGCGAGTCCTGCCACATGGGAGTTCGAGAGCCGATCAAGCTCACCGCCGCCGCAATGTCAATCAAGGGAAAAAAGCCAGACGAGTACGCGCGCGCTTTTACCAGCCATCCCGAGCCCGATCTCCTGAAGATTCACGATCCGGAAAAATTCGGCTGTTCGCCTTGTCATCAGGGCAATGGCCGCGCCACCACCAGTGTCGAGAAAGCCCACGGCAACTACGAGCATTGGCTCTGGCCTTTATTCCCCAGGGGAAATATGGAGGCGGGCTGCCAAACCTGTCACGCGGCGGACATGGTCCTCGTCAGCAATGAAGTGGGCTGGAAGCTCAGCGAAGGCAAAGATCTCTTTCGTCAACGCGGCTGCGTAGGCTGTCATCGCTACGAAGGCTACGACAAAGAGCCCGAAGACCTGCTCGCCATCGCGCAGCAAATCAAGCTCATCGACCAGGAGAAGAAAGACAATCTCAAGCAAGCCAAGTACCTCATGAAGCAGGCCGACAGCGCCGAGTCCAACGAGGAAGCCAACCGCCTTAACGATCGTGCTGTCGCCCTGAAGGTCACCAATAGCAAACTTGACCTGCGCATCGTCCAGCTCGACCGCACCACGAAAAGTTTACTGCAAGACACGAAGAAGGTAGGGCCCAATCTCAAAGACATTCGACTGAAGCTGAACAAGAACTGGATTCCCGTCTGGCTCGCGAAGCCCAGCGCCTTCCGCGCCACCACAAAGATGCCGGACTTCCGCCTGAGCAACGATCAGATCAAAGCGGTGTCCGCCTACCTATGGCAGTCCGCGTTGACCGATCCCCTAACCAAGCACAACCCAGGAAACGCAGCCCGTGGTAAAGAGCTTTTCGAAACGCGCGGCTGCCTGGCGTGTCACTCGATCGGCGCAGGCGGTCAGATGCAGGGCGGAACGTTCGCGGCCAATCTCACGCGCGTCGGGGAGAAGGACAGTTACGACTACCTCGTCCGTTGGGTCCACAATGCACGCGAGCGCACCCGTCCATACTGTCCCTTCGAGCACAAGGATATCGGCCCGGACGATTACAAGAAGAAGGGTTTGCCGTACGTTTTCGATTTGGACCATAGCAAATGCCCCAATGACGGCCACGAACTGCAAGTCCAGAACATGACCGTCATGCCCAGCCTGCGCCTCTCTCCCCAGGACGCCGAAGATGTCGCCAGCTATCTTGTCACTTTGAAAAAAGAGGAGCCTTCCTCCTATGCCGATGCGTCCTTCATGGACGATCCCAAACTCAAAGACGAAGGAAAGCGGTGGATTCGCCACTTTGGTTGCGCCGGATGCCATGAAATTTCCGGTCTCGAGGACGAAGGTCGCCTCGGCACGGAACTGACAACCGAAGGCAGCAAACCGATCGAGCGCCTGGATTTCGCGCTACTCACCGAAACAGCGCAGCGGGGTGGCCGCGAGCCGATCTCCGATCCCGATGATCTGGGGCGACTCCCGGAGGGACCGGCCAAGCAGTCTTGGTACGACCATAAGGGCTTCTTTGAACACAAGCTCGCCGAGCCCAACGTCTGGGACGAAGGCAAGATCAAGCCCGAGGAAGAAAAATTGCGCATGCCCAATCCGCATTTGACGAAAGAGCAGGTCCGCGCACTTACTACGTTTCTTATGGGCAGCCAGGAAAGCGCTCTTCCCATCACTTATCAATACAAACCTTTGGATTATCGCCGTGACGTTCAAGAAGGCTGGTGGATCATTCGCAAATACAATTGCATGGGCTGCCACCAGTTGATTCCAGGCCAAAAGACTTCGCTGATGACCCTGGCGCGCTATCAGGACGCCCAAGAACAGCTGCCCCCCAAGCTTCTGACCGAAGGTGCTCGCGTCGATCCCCAGTGGCTTTTGCGCTTCCTCACGAATCCGTCGCTGAGCGGCACCGACACCAACCGCAACGGAATTCGCCCATATCTTCAGGTGCGCATGCCCACTTTCTCTTTCTCGGAAAATGAACTCGGCAAGCTGGTGCGCTTTTTCCAAGCGCTCTCGCGACAACCGTTTCCGTACATTCCCGAACAGCGGACGGAGCTCACCGCCAAGGAGATGGACATGGCGCGCAGCCTCTTCAGCAGCCCGGCCGCGCCTTGTTTGAAATGCCACGCCACTGGCGATCCCGCTCATGATAAAAGCGCAACCGCGCCCAATTTCCTGCAGGCCCAGGGTCGCCTCAAGCCCGATTGGGTAGAGCGCTGGATTATCGATCCGCAGGCCATCAGTCCCGGCACCTCCATGCCTTCCGGCCTTTTCAAGCGCGAGAATAATCGCTGGACTTTCTCGGGGCCCACGCCTTCCTCCTTTGTCGGATACGACAAGGATCAGACCAAGCTCCTCGTCGAATATATTTTGCAGCTCACTCCCGAGGAACAGCGACGCGTGGGCGCCTCGGTGGGACGCGGCCGCGCAGCAATTAGCAGCAGTTCCTCGGGGGAGACTGTTGCGGGCACCTCCGCTCAGCGCGGTCCTGAATAGGAGCACGAATTTTTATTTGACTTTACGGATAGCAGGCGAGAGGGAGGAACAAGATGAAAAGCGAAAATTCTCTAGCAGTGGGGTGCCTGACGGTTTTGCTCGGAGTCGCTTTGCTGGCCGGATGCGGCAAGAAGGAAACTGCCGAAGAACAACCAGCCGCTCCTAGCCCTTCTGCGGCTCCGGCAGCCACGCCAATTGATCCCACCACAGCCGCAAGCGTAAGCGGAACAATAAAATTCGAAGGCCCTGAGCCGAAAGCGGCCAAAATCGACATGAGCCAGGATGCCAACTGCCAAGGGTCGAACACCGCCGAGAACATCGTTGTTAGCGGAGGGCACCTCGAAAACGTCTTCGTCTATGTGAAGGAGGGACTCGGCAATCGCACGTTCGATGTTCCAAAAGATGCGGTTACTCTGACACAGCGAGGATGCAAATATGCGCCCCACGTCATCGGCGTGATGGCCGGACAGACCATCAAGATCGTTAACGGCGATCCCACCACACACAATATTCACCCCACTCCAAAGGACAATCGCGAGTGGAACGAATCGCAAGCCCCGCAAGCCGCACCAATTGAAAAGAACTTCGCACGCGAGGAAATTCTGCTGCCGGTGAAGTGCAACCAGCATCCCTGGATGCGTATGTACGTCAACGTAGTGAAGAGCCCCTTCTATACGGTCAGCGGTCCGGACGGCAAATTCGAAATCAAAGGTCTGCCACCAGGCGACTACACCCTCGCCTTCGTGCATGAAAAGCTCGGAGAACAGGATCAAAAGGTGACGTTGGCGGCAAAAGACAGCAAGACCGTCAACGTTACCTTCAAACCTGGCGCGTGAGGGCGTTCTGTTGATTTAGCGTCGCGCAGGCTGCAAGGGCCGTCGTAGAAACTCGCCGATCACGCAGTGCGCAGGAAAGCTGAGAGGATGGAGTTCGAAGAGATAAGGCACGCGCCTTGCGCTTCTGCGCAATAGTCGTAAGGAGGTTTTTTGCTCACCGTGATCCTGTTGATGTCCTTACTGCTCGGCCTTCTCTCACTCGCGGGCATTGCCTGGATCGCGATCGTCGGCTCCCTTCTCACCGTCGACGGCCTGTTCATGACCCTGATTCTGCTCACTCTCACCGGCATCTTCTTCCTGAATGTTTTCCTGGAACTCCGCGATCGCAGTTCCGCGGGAAAAGACAAGGGAGCTTCGTCTAAAGGCCTGCCAGCCTCGAAGGTGGAGTGAAATGCAGGAAATCGACATGGTTAGCCGCCCACTAACACCGGAAACACTGAAGTCGACTGGGGACGTCGAGACCTTTGCGGCACACCAGGTGCCTCTTCGCCACCGCATGTCCACGCGCAATCGATTGCTTTTCTTCGTCGTCGCTTGGCTGATTGTGCTCATGCCCTTCCTGTTTTGGTGGAGCACCTGGTTTGGGCGCCGCCTTTCAGACTCGCAGATCACCGAATATCTAAATGACGACAAGCACCCGCGCCACATCCAGCACGCTCTCGTCCAGGTGGGTGAACGCATGGCGCGTCAAGAGGCCAACGCAGCCCCGTGGTATCCGCAACTTTTACGGCTTGCCTCGCATCCCGTGGAGGAAGTTCGCAACACGGATGCATGGGCGATGGGGCAGGACACGTCGACCACGGCATTCCACGAAACTCTATTGACGATGTTGCAGGATTCCTCGCAGATTGTCCGCGGCAACGCTGCACTGTCGCTGGTGCGTTTCGGCGACGCTGCAGGCCGATCTCAGATCATCGCTTTGTTGCAGCCGGCTCCTATCGAAGCTCCTATCGCGGGCCGCGTCATCGACGCAGATAGGATCGGAATCTCCATTCGCCAGGGCGGCTTGGTCGCCAAAATTCAAAACGGATCACGCACGACCGAGGTGCGTTCGCCCATCAGCGGCCGTATTCGCACGCTTTCCGTCGCGCCCGGGGCCACCGTAGCCGCCAATACCGAAATTGCCACCATCGCCCCCAGTTCAGAGCAAGTCTGGGAAGCTCTTCGAGCACTCTATCTCGTCGGCCAGCGCGACGATCTTCCCGCGATCCGCTACTACGAGCGCGACCTCCCCGATATCCCCGATCGCCTTCGCCAGCAGGCGCTCCTGACGGAAAACGCCATTCAGGCGCGAGTCATAAAATAGCCGGGACACAAAATGACCGCGGTAAGAAATCGTGTGCTTCGCGGGGCGCACCTTCGCGCGCCAATTTGCTGCGGTCGTCGTTTCTATTTCCTGAGGGTCTCGGCTCGTGGGAGGCGCGCAAGCGACAGGAGTTCGGAGACTCAAGTTAATAGGTCATCGCTCCGACGACGTTTTCAACGTCCGCTATGTCGACCATAACGATGGCGTCCCACGGGCAGCCATCCAGGAAACAACCATCCGGCCCCTTACTGACGCACTTCTTGCACCCGATACAAAGGATAGGATCGATCTGGATGCGCCCGAACGGCGGATGATCTTCATCCGGCACCCAGAACATACAGTCTTCCACCGGGCAATATTCGACGCATGCTGGCGACCCCGCGCAGCCCGTGCAGCATTCCGTGATGACAGCAAGTTCCTTCGGTTTCTTCTTGCGCGCCGTGGTGATCCCTTTGGAGCGAGGCTCGTGTTTCTGCTCGTCGGGTACCATTCCGGCAGCCTTTGCGACTTCACGCTCGGTTGCCATTGGCCTCGGCCATCCCCTTGTTGGTGACCATCATTTTGTCACACATGTACTTCTACAGCGGCGCCCGGACGCCGCTGGGGCTCCGTCCCCAAGGCTTAACGGCCCTTTATCCCACGCGCGTGCAGGGGAAACGCTTGCCGATATTTGTGAAATAGTAGTCCTCTCGCGAGGGCGCATGCATGAATTCGTCGTACAACTTCGAGGGCACGTTAAAGAACTCATACACGCCGCCATTCGAGAACTTCAGCTCGAGAGTCCCAATGTTGTCCGTATCTTGATGGTATCCAACCTCTAGTATGCCTTCCGAGGAAACGGTGATCCGCTTCATGTGTTGAGAGCCCCTCTCCTTTGTGGCGAGCTTTCCAGCGGCCGGCTCCGGGATGCACCCTCCGGTCGCAGCCTCCGTATTTTCCCTCAGTGTTCGGCCTGTTCTCCCGGGGCTGCGATGTCTGAATCGTCGCCCGATTCTCGTGCTCCGACGGCCGGATTCTAATCCAAAATTTGCTTCATAACTATCAAATTTTTCGCACGCTTCGGCCTAACCGTGGTCGGCGCCACCCGCTAGCTCGCGTACGATGTTGCCGACGAAGTTTTTGGCGTCGCCGAAAAGCATTAGGGTGTGATCCAGATAGTAGAGGGGATTGTCGATGCCAGCGAAGCCCGCGGCCATGCTGCGCTTGATGACCATTACGGTGCGAGCCTTGTCGACATCCAGAATGGGCATGCCGTAGATGGGGCTGGAGGCGTCAGTGCGCGCGGCGGGATTGGTGACATCGTTCGCGCCGATGACGAGCGCGACATCGGTTTGCGCCATGTCTCCATTGATTGCGGCCATGTCGAGGAGTTTGTCGTAGGGGATGTCGGCTTCAGCGAGCAGCACATTCATGTGCCCGGGCATGCGACCCGCGACAGGGTGGATGCCGAAGCTGACGTCCACGCCACGCTTGGTCAGTACGTCGTACATCTCGCGGACTTTGTGCTGGGCTTGCGCGACGGCCATTCCATAGCCAGGGACGATCACCACTTTACTGGCCGCGGCGAGGATTCCGGCGGCTTCTTCCGGTGTGGCGCTACGCACAGGTGGCGCTTCTTTTGTTCCCGTGGCGGCTGCCTGAATCTGCCCGAACCCGCCAAACAGCACGTTCGTGAACGAACGGTTCATGGCCTTGGACATGATCACCGAAAGGATGAAACCGGAGGAGCCATCGAGCGCCCCGGCGATGATCAGCAATTTGCTGTTGAGCACAAAACCCATCGCCGCGGCAGAGAGTCCCGCGTAAGAATTCAAAAGCGAGATTACGGTCGGCATGTCCGCGCCGCCGATCGGAATCACCAGCATCACGCCGAACACGAGCGGAATTAAAATCATCGCGGGAAACAATCGAGTCTGTTCCGGATGTATCACCAGGATTACGGCAATAGCGACCGCGAGTCCCAGCATCGCCAGATTGACGAAGTTCTGTCCTTTGTAAGTGATGGGCCGCTGCGGCAATATTTCCTGGAGTTTTCCCGCGGCCATCAAACTGCCAGTGAACGTCAAAGACCCAAGGATTACTTCCATGGCAAGCACGGCCATCATGAAGGGAGTGATCTCGGGCGCGCGCAAATAGAATTCCGCCGTGCCCACCAGCGTGACGCACAAAGCGCCGAACGCGTGGCTGAGCGCGGTTCGCTGCGGCACCGCGGTCATCTGCACTTTGCCGAGGGGGATGCCGATGATCGTCCCGACTACCAGCCCGATCGCGACCAATTTGTAGTCGATGATGCCGCGGTGCAGGAGAGTTCCGCCGATGGCCAACGCCATGCCCGCTTCGCCGGCGAATACGCCGCGGCGCGCTGTCGCCGGAGAGCTGAGCCACTTCAGCGAGAGAATGAAAAGCGCGGTGGCGATCAGATAGGTGATTTCAATGACAGTGTCGGTGCCCAGGAAGTTGGTCATTATTTTTTGGGCCCGCTGGATTTGAACATCTTCAACATGCGGTCGGTGATGATGAAGCCGCCGACAACGTTGCTGGTGGCCGCGACGATGGCGATGGTCCCGAGGATTGCTGCGAGATTGCTCTTGTGTTCGCCCGCCAGGATGATCGCGCCGACTACCGCGATAGCATCCAGGGCGTTGGTCAGCGACATCAACGGCGTGTGCAGAAGCGGTGACACCCGCCGGATCACTTCAAATCCAATGAAGGCGGCCAACATAAAAACATACAGGCCGGTGATCAGGTCCAGCTTCATTTTTTCGCGCCCTCCTGTGCCACCAAAGCCGGCAGCGAAAAAAACCCCCGGACTCTGGCGTTAACGATCTCGCCGCCCTGGGTCGTCAGGGTCTCGCGGATGATGTCGTCCTGCAGGTTGAGTTGCACCTTTCCTTCTTTCACCAGCAAGGTCAAGAAAGAAGTGAGAGTGCGCGCATACATCTGGCTGGCGTGATAGGGAACGGAGCTGGCCAAGTTGATCCATCCTATAATGGTGACCCCGTATTCGACGGCTTTCTCTCCCACATGTGTCAGTTCGCAGTTTCCGCCGCGCTCCGCTGCGAGATCGACAATCACCGAGCCGGGCGCCATTCCCATCACCATTTCCTTGGTCACGAGCGTGGGAGCTTTTTTCCCGGGGATCACCGCGGTGGTGATCACTACATCGTGTTCTGCGATCACCTTTCCGAGTAACTCGCGCTGCCGGCGATAGAAGCTTTCATCTTGCGCGGTCGCATAGCCACGCGCGTCCTGCGCGTCCTTCGCTTCGATGGCCAGTTCCACGAAGCGCGCGCCAAGGCTTTGGACTTGCTCTTTAACGGCCGGGCGTAAATCGTACGCCGAAACCACCGCACCCAGGCGGCGCGCCGTAGCGATCGCCTGAAGGCCTGCGACTCCAACGCCTAGGATCAGCACACGCGCTGGGGTGATGGTTCCGGCGGCAGTTGTCAGCATGGGAAAGAGTTTTGGCAGAGCGTCGGCAGCAATCAGCACAGCTTTGTACCCTGCGACCGTGGCCATCGCAGACAACGCGTCCATGCCTTGCGCGCGCGTGGTGCGCGGCATCAACTCGACGGAAAAAGCTGTGATGCCCTCGCTAGCGATGTCCTGGATGGTCTCGACGGAGCCGAGGGGACGAAGAAAACCGACGAGCACCTGGTCGCGATGAAACAGCGAAAGATCGGCTTTACCGGTGCGATCGTTGGAGCCGTAACACAGAACTTGGGCGATGATGTCGGCGGCGCCAAAGACATCCGCGCGAGCCGGTAGGATTTTTGCGCCTTTGGCAACGTAGTCAGTGTCCGGATAACCAGCTTCGAGCCCGGCGCCAGCTTCGACGACCACTTCCAGACCTGCCTTGGCGAGATTGGGAATTAAGGCGGGTACAAGCGCAACGCGCCGCTCCGCCGGAAAACTTTCACGGGGAACACCGACAATCATCAAGCGCCCTCCGATACTAAAGAACTAAATTCAAACTGATCGGATTCTGGCCGGGCCGCATTGTACACCCACAAAGGTACACGATTGTAGTTTCGGGCCGCAGTCCCGCCAGCTCGGTGTACTTTCAGACCAAATCGTGGACGCGGCCGGCCTCGCCTTTCCAAGTAGCGCCTTCCCACGGCCTGCTGATCGTCGCGACGAACTTGAACCAGGCACTTCGGCAGCAATCCGCAGCCCGAGCCTGGCGGTTCTGCCAATTGGAATGGATTTTCGCGGAGTAGTACACTAGCTGTGCACACTCAACTGAGAAGCAACGCAGTGCAAAGGAATTCACATGGCCAATCCCTTTCGAACCACAAATCCAGCTCTGAACGAGAAAGCCTTCCAGGGCCGGATCGCCGCTGGCGAAGCTATGACCGTGCAGGGCACCGTCAATAAGACCGGCCTGCTCCTGCTCTGCGTGGTCGCCACTTCTGCCTGGACCTGGGGCCTATCGCATTCCCCGAACCCCGAGAACGCTATCCCTTGGATGATAGGCGGCCTGTTTGGTGGTCTTATCACTGCATTTGTCACCATTTTTAAGAAAACCTGGGCTCCGTTCACGGCGCCCCTCTACGCTCTTCTGGAGGGCTTGGTTCTAGGCGGCATTTCCGCGATCTTTGAAAAGTCGTATCATGGAGTCCCCTTCCAGGCTATCGGCCTCACCTTCGGCGTGTTGTTCGTCATGCTGCTTGCCTACAAGACCGGGGTCATTCGAGCGACTCAGGGCTTCAAGTTGGGCGTGATCGCCGCGACCGGCGGTATCGCGGTCTTTTATCTCGCCGAGATGGTTCTCGGGTTTTTTCACATCCAGGTGCCGGCCGTCAACGAAGTCGGCTGGATCGGCATCGCGTTCAGCCTTTTCGTCGTGGTCGTTGCCGCGCTAAATCTAGTGCTCGATTTCGACATGATCGAAACTGGCGCCCGCAACCACGCTCCAAAATATATGGAGTGGTACGGCGCCTTCGGACTGATGGTCACGCTCATCTGGCTCTATCTCGAAATTCTTCGGCTGCTCGCGAAATCGCGACGTCGCTAGCGATGGCAGCCATCGCCGTTGAATATGGCTGTTGAGCAACGACTAGGTTCCCAATTTGGAACTTACCGGTTGCTGTCATCGAAACGGCCAGTACGCTCCGGCGAATTGTAACCAGACCGCAACATCGCGTTCATTTCATCCGTGGAAACATCTCTACCCATGCTTTTCGCATCCTACTTCTGGCCCCATGTTGTTTCCGACTCCGAAACACGGTCCGCACTCATCCCTCAACTTCGCTGGCAACTTAGCGCGTTCTGCCGGATGATATTTCTAGCACGGACGGGACCCACCGAGCCTGCTGGACCCCAAGAGAGGCTGGCGGCGAAACCCCCATGCTGATGACGGACCAACAAGTGACGAATCGCCCGCAAAATCCAGAGCAGCAGTCTTCGGTTTATTTGGCGGGTTCGGCCTTTGTCACGGGTTCGCGTACTCTTCCTTCCGAGGAAATTGACCGGGCATTTGGCATGCCCATCGGGAAGCTTCGGAGCCGCGCAGGCATCGAGTCAGTTGCCTACGTGGCGCCTGGCGAGACGGAGTTGACGCTCGGCACGGGCGCTGCGCAAGAGGCGCTTCAAGCCGCGGGCTGCGGCTCGGAGGAAATCGATTCGATCGTCGCCACCAGCGAAACGCATCACATTTACCCGTCGCTCGCAGCGCAACTGCATTCCAGGATTGCCGCGCGCGAAACTTGCGGGGCGTTTGATGTCGGTGGTGCCTGCCTTGGTCTGGTCAATGCATTGGCGGTGGCGCAATCGCTGATCGTGTCGGGCAAGGCGCGCACCGTTGCGGTGATCACCGCGGACGTTCACAGCCGAACACTTGTACCGGGTCGCGTCGCCGGCGAATTTGGCGGATTGTTCGGCGATGGCGCCAGCGCTTTTCTTCTGCGCAGTTCGGAACCGAAAACCGGCGCGCTCGGGTATCGCCTGCGCGAATTTCTTTTCGGCTGCGCCGGCCAGTATTCAGAAGCAGTGAAGGTCGAGGACCGTGCCAACGGTACCTTGGACGTAGTGTTCGACGGGGAAGCTCTCTCTCGCGCGGCGATCACGCGCATGGAAAAGGTGCTTTCCGCTCTCGAGAAGCTTAGCGCCATCCCGCGCAGTGCGGTCGGCGCATTCGCTACGCATCAGCCGAATCCGAGGCTGCTTTCGCTTCTTGCCAAAGTGACTGGCGTGCCCGTGGAAGCGTTCCCGCCGATCGCCCGCACCGCCGGCAACCTCGGCTCATCCACCTGTGGGGCTGCGCTCCACGCTGCGCTGCAAATGTTCAGCGCCTGCCCGCTTGCGGGGCGCAAACCTATCTTCCTTGCGTCCCTCGGCCCCGGTCTGATCTTTGGTGGCGCCTGGCTAGCTGCAGCTGAGTAGCACAGGACACTCCTGTCGGTGTCAGCGTAAACCTCATCATCTCAGCTGCAAACCCGCAAGCCGCAACGCCGCTAGCCACAACCCTAACAGCCGCAAGTTAATTCCGTCCCTTCGCTGCTGCAGGATACCTATCCGACATGCAGTCGCAGTAGCCAAATCAAAAGCCCTATCGGTAATGCCACCGCAGCAACCAGCATAAGAAAGATGAGCCCGAGAAATATCCAGTCCCGGTCGGTATGAAAGCTCGGCTGCTCCCTCTCCCGAACGAGCAGTCGGTAGTTCCTTCGATTGGACTTCCAAACGATGTGGAAGACGTCACCTGCCACTGGTATGGCGCCAATGGCAGTTTCCAGGAGGATGTTCGCGACCATACGCGCCAAAGTGATCTTTTGGCACGCCGCGCCGCCACGATGCGAACACGATTAAACACGATGCGATGCCCGCCATGGCATCTCCGATGCCGGGCACCCAGCCGATCAAGGCATCGAGACCAAAGCGAATGTGGGTTCCGGGAATTCTCCACATATCGTCTAGAAGCGCGGCAATGTAATCAAGGTGTTCGTTCGACTCTAGTAGGCGCGGCATTGGAGAGTCCATGTAACACGATACGTACACAAGCGGAATGCAGCGTGGCTCTTGTTGCGATCCAACTAACGAATGTCCACTTCGCGGAATCCGAAGCCCTGTAACATGCTGGAGATTGTGCTGCGCGCGTTGTCAGCGGCGCTCTTCAGGATGCCATCCTGCAGCGCAGCCTGTTGAAGCTGGCGCTCCGCGACTTCGCGGACTTCGCTCTCCAGGTTGGGATCCGGGGAAGAGAACAGGCCCGTGTCGCGAGAATATACTTTCGTCCTGGCATTATCGATTCGCGTGCTGAAGACTTTGGCTGCGGGCAAGTGAATCGACGCCTTCTGTCCTCGTATGGAGACATCAGTGGCTCGGCGTAAATCTTGTAGTTGTGGTCCACGGACAGCCGCTCGATCGCGAAGCTCCCGTCGAATTGCTCCGGCCCTGGTTCGGTGCAGCTCCAGCCGCTGATTGTTCCAGCGATCACCGCACCGCTTGCAGTATCAATGGCGACGACGTGCGCTCCGAAGATGCCAGTTACGCCAGGCGGAGATGCTGGGAGCGAAAGCGGATTGGCAGGCAAGATGCGCCCGCTGATGGACCCCAGGTGCATGGCGTCCGCGGACGATGGATACACGGCTCGCAGGCCGGTGCGGTCGTCGTCTCCCAACAGCGCATCGGGCTGTTGCGGCGTGGGTCTTGTGCCGTTGAATGTGCCGGGTGCGGGCGCATACGGATACATCATCGCGCTCCAGAGCGCAGAGTGGCTGAAACCTAGAAAATGCCCAAACTCATGAGTAAGCAGCGATTCCAGATCGTACGCGCGGGGATTTGCGGCTAGCGCTGCGGGCGTCGCGAACGCGATGGACGAGTCGCTTGGATCGAAATAAATATCCGCATCCAGAATCTGACCGATCTGTGTAGCTGGTGCGGCATTGCCTACCTGCACGCCGATTGCATCCGCGGTGATCACGCGCGTGAAGGCCAGAACCCCCGGAGTGAAAGCACCGTCCGTCTGATCGAAACAGATGGAGTTGACGCTGTCCGAGCCGCAAGCGTTCGCTGTCGCAACGCGATTCAACGGCGCGAGCGAGGCTGGTGTCAGTGTAGTTCCGTCGACTCCCATCCACGCCCCGATCGATTGCGTGATTACCTGCTCGATCTCGGTCAGTCGGCCGTTCGGCGTCTGGTCCTGCGCCAGAATCGTCACCGGATTGCTAGCCAGCGCCGTACTCCATCGCACCTCAATGCTACTTGCGGAACTTTTTTGATGCGCATGCACGGGACAAGCCGACCCGCCGCCCGAAAGCGCTACGCCTTGCGGCACATCCGGCACAATTTCATCGAACGCGTATCCCGATGCCCCTGACGCGCCGCCCAATCCAAAAGCTGCGGCCACGACTGTTGCGCAAACCGCTCTCATCTTTTCTTCCCATTGTTTTTTCATCGCTCATCTCCGAACTTCACGCCTGAATAATTAACGTTACTGACGCCTGTGACCACGATTTGGCCGCAAAGCCAGCCGACTCTCGAATGCGAACCTTCGCGTGTTGTTTTTTCCGCGCTAGATTATTACCGCTCGTTGCTTCTAGTTCTTTTCTTCCAGCGCTTTCCGCAGCCGCAGCTGGAAGACTGCGACCGGCAAATTGCGAATCCCGCCGCGTCGAAACTGCCGCGTTTGTGGATCGAATAGGGAAGCCGCCGCAGAGTCTTGTGTTACGTGTTCCATTCCAGTCAGTCCATTTCGTGCAACACGAAACGTTCCTTGCGACCAGCCGAGCACGCGATACGGTTGGCCGGGCTGCCCCCACAAGAACAAGTAGACTTCTTCGCCGACGGTAAACGTGGGCACGTCATCAACATGCGAACGCAAGTGCCCATCGTGTCCACCCAGTGTGCGAACGGTCACCAGCGGCGACAGCAGTCCCTTGTGGACTTCCATGACCTCAAAGCGAGTCTCGGTCCACAGTTCGCCCCTTTCCCAGCGGTTTTCCGATGCGATGCACCGTAGCCTGGCAATTGCCGTTGATTGCTGCGCGAGATCCTGAAAGCGGAGACGCACCAAGGTGGTCGCGTCGGTCAGTGCCGCCGCCAGTGCCAGCACCACCAGTCCTACCAGAAAAACAATCCACAAAAAGCGCCGCCGCTGGACGTAGCTCATTTCAATTCACCTCTAGTGCGCCGCTTGCCGCGGCTTTATCGAGATTGGTGTTCTGAACGAAAAGCGTGCGCTGCCCTGGAAGCGCGGATGCGGGAATCTGCAAGGTAATGCGCACAATTCCAAGGCCCAGGGGCTGCTTGGCGATCACGGTGATGTCGGCAGCACCGGAAACCGTGAAGGTCATGCTGGTATCCAGGCCGCTTTCGGAGAACATGCAAATGTCTGCGTTCGCCGTCCCGTTCGCTGGACGCTGTAATGCCAGCGGATTGCCTTCGAGCGTGCACGTATTGCTGGCGGTCGAAAAAGTACCGAGCGCCTCGAGGTTCAGATCCACGTCGTCTTCGGGAAGCGAAACGCCGGCGGTGGTAGGCTCCACCACGACGATGTCCTGCGCCGTCGCTGTCGCCGCGCCGCTCGTGAGTGCAATCACTTCATCCGAAAGGTTCGGTGTAGCGACGATGAGTGCTACGCCGTTTGATGTTGTTCCGTCCGGATTTTGCACCTGAACCGACACACTGCCGGCCGTAGTCACATCCGCCGCCGTGATTGGCACGGTGCACTCCGCCGTGGAACTGCAAGTTGCGGTCCGAGGTAAGCCTGCAATCAGAAGCGACGATCCCGGTCGCGGGCCTGTTGTCGCAAACCCGCTACCATTCACCCGCAACGTGAAACCATCCGCGGCGCCCGCGTAGACACTCGCCGGGTGCAGGGCCAAAATGTTTGCGCCGGTGGAGATTGTCACGTTTGCAACGCCGGATTGCGTTGGGTCATCCGAGCTGATCGCCACGACCTGGACGGAGTCGGGTGACGGCGCTGCGTTTGGAGCCGTATAAGTGCCATTTGCGCTGATGATTCCGCACACCGCGCCTCCGCCGCATGGCGCCCCTTGGAGCTGCCACACCACGGTTTGATTGCTCGCGCCGATCACCGTGGCCGCGAATGCCCGCACCGCCAACGGAGCCAGCGTCACGCTTGCAGGTTGCAGGGTAACCACCACGTGATTGATCACAGTAATTTGCGACGCCGCACTCTTCGTGGAATCGGCCGCGCTCGTGGCCTGCACCGTCACCGGATTCGGGCTAGGAATCGCCCCCGGCGCCAGGTAGTCCACTTGCGCGACCGTTCCACGGGTCACCGGCACGCAAGGATTTTCAGATACCGCACAAATTTGTCCCACCGTGGTGTTGCCGCCAGCGATACCGTTCACGCTCCACGCCACACCCGCGTTTGCCAGGCCGACGACTTGCGCTGTCATGGTGACGCGACGATTTCCAGCGAGCGTAGCGGTAGCTGGGGAGAGAATCACGCTTCCGCCTTGTTGAATTGCCACCGTCGCTTGCACGCGCTTCGAGGGATCGGCTTGCGGTGTTGCGGTGATGGTGACCGTGTTGGGAGTTGGCGCGGACGACGGCGCGACATACGTGGCGGAATCCGCGACGGCACCGGCCCCGCCTCCGCTGGACTGCGCCGTCGCCACCTTTAGCGATCCGCAGGCGGCTCCGCTGCACCCGATGCCAGACAACGACCACGCGATTACTTCGCTCGGACTTGAGCCGGGTACAGGCGTTAACGTGGCCACGACTCCCGCGGAAGATCCCACCGCTACGCTCAAGGGCGCGGAAAGCTGCAGTGTGAAATTGCTGGTGATGGTCAGTGCCGCGGAAGCTCTCTTGGAGGGATCGGCGATGCTCTGCGCGGTCAGCGTCGCGGTCGCTGGCGACGGCAAGATTTGTGGCGCAGTGAAATTGCCGTTCGCATCCACGGCTCCGCAACCGGATGGACATGTCGTGCCGGAGAGAATCCAGCGAACGGTTCCGTCGGGATGTCCGTTGCTGGTGATCAGAGCGCGAAAACTCTGTGTCGCTCCAAGTTCCACAGCGGCCGCCGCCGTGCTGAGGGCGATCTCCAGATCGCTAGTGATGGTTACTTGCGATTTCCCACTGCAGTCGGGGCAGGCAAGTCGGTCGGCGCGGTGTAGACGCCCGCCGCGGAGATCGTGCCGATCTGTAGATTGCCACCCGCGATGCCGTTCACGCTCCACACGACAGTCGCATCACTTGCGTTTGTCACCGTTGCTGTAAAGGTTTGTGAGTTTCCCAAAATCACCGTCGCGCTCGCCGGCATTATCGTCACGGCTGTCGATGCAGGCGGACTCGGGGAAGGCGTTGGCTTCGGAATTGGCGTCACGAGTCCTGCGCCGAGGCTGGCGCAGCCTTGCAGTCCACTCGTCACCAGAACGAGCAGTTTCAGTGCCTCAAGCCATGCACGCTTCGAGTCTTTCTTCGAGAATTCCCTGCGATCATCATGCGGAAAGGGGCGCATGCCTGTGGCAATGCAAGCGAACAACCAGCGAAAACGCGCGTAACGGGGGGTTGCAAGCTAGAAATCAGGCGCGTTCTTACGGTGGCGTGCAACCTTTTTTGTTTTAATGAGTTAGGCGCTTACCATCGATTGCGGCGAGCGAGGAATCTTGCCAATCTCCCCCGCAAAGATCAGGAAAGCTAGCGCCGGTCCGTTCCCCCACTGGAACGGGTCGAGTTCCAGTTCGGTACGACGACTCCCTCAAGCTCTTGCCAACCAAGGTGATTTTCTGACTAGTACAAATTGCCGTAAGAAAACTACCGGAGAGAGGTTAGATCGAATGCCACCGAGACGTCGGGGCCCTCGGGCGGAGCGATCTGCACAGTGGCAGAATTGGAGGTGAAGAGCTTCGCGGGGATCTCGAGGTGTAGGGTAGCGCCGGTCAGCACACAGCCGCCCTCATCGCCGCAGCGATAATTGGGCTCACCGGTGAAGTCCGTGGGCTCCAAGGTTTTGTCGTCCATCACCACTTGAATGTCAATATCTTTCCAGAAGTCCGGAGAGCGGAGCGTGTAGCCGATCGGTGAGCCCGAGCCAGGTCCTGTGGGAGCCGCGATGAAGGCTCCGTAAGAAGACGTCAGTTGGACCTGGATGGTGATGGACACGAGTTCCGCCTGGCCCCGATGTTCCTGTGCCGCTTGCTGGGCGCTGTAGTTGACGCGCTGACTGGAAAGCAGAATGAGACGCGCGAAGGGAGTGAGGAACTCCACCGACGAGATTTGGGGGCCGGACTCCGGCATCGGGAGGGCCTTTCTATATTTGGCCAGGAATTGGGCCATCGATTCGTCGCGGCGCTGGCCGAGGAAATAGGCTTCGCGAATGGCTTCGTCGGACAGCGGAAAATTGAAGCCGAGCGTGGGACTGGACAGCAGGAGCAAAGACAAGCCGATGGCGATCGCGGAGCACAGTGACAGGCGGAGCATGGGACCTCCTGTTACTAAGTTAGACGGGACCACTTCTTATGGCGTTTCGGGCTCCGGGATTCACGCCCGGCCGCTATTGACTCGAGCTCAAATGCGGCGGACCACGTTGGGAAAGTCGAGCCAGACCTTTACGCCGCAGAAGTGCGACCCTTCGGTGCAGATTGGCGTGGTGATTCCCGCGCGGACGTAGCACGGCGGGCCGATATAGCGGGCAAATTGCGGGTGGACCTCGCGCAACTGGGCGAGTTCGTCCATGGAAGCGCGATAGATCTCTTCCTGCGCATTGAAGCAAGTGCGCATCGTCCACTTGTGGATAAGATGGAGGAGCGAGCCGGATTCGACCAGGCGGATGGCCTTAGCGTTGGGCAGGACGTACAAGGCGATTTCTGCGGGGACCCCGCGGTCGAGAAGTTCGTTCCTCGCGTTCCACGCGTCATGCATGGCGCTCTCATAAACCTCCTTGGCGCGGGGATTCCCGTCGAGCAGCATCGGTGTGATGAAGTCAGGTTCGCGGGTGTCGGACAGGGTGAGGAGCGGGCGCGACCCCGGCACCATGCGGTGGCGTTGGTCCTGGCTGTCGGCTGTGTGGCTGATTTTTTTTGCGAAGGTGTAATTGACATGCTGAAGTGCGCGCATGGCGGGTGCGTGGACTCCGACGTTGAGAGTTTCCAAGCGGTAGAGATTGCGCGCGGGGTTGAGCAGACGGTCGATGGCTTCGGCGTCGCTGCACTGGGATTCGGTTAGGCCGAGGACGGCACGAAAGGCTTCGGCGGCGACGCGCGGGGAGTTGGGCGAATAGTCGATGAGTTTGGAGGCTCTGCCGGCGAGCTTGACGTCGAATTCGCGGGCGAAAGCTTCAGTGCTATTTGACTGGGGGGAGTGATCGTCTTCATTTACAACCGCAGGGCGGTTGGCCCACTCGGGTAATTCTTCCAACGGCTCGGTGCCGAAACGTTCGAAGAATTGCGGATCAATGTCACGAGCCAGTGCGACCATCTGGCCGATCACTTCGCGGGCCTCGGTGGGCGTGTCGGACGCGGAGCACATGCGCCAGAGGCGGTGCAGTACGATTCCGGAAATCGTATGCACCATGGTCGTGAACGCGGCAAGCGGCAGAACATAGCGAGCAATTTCAATCGAGCGTTTTTCAGCAGAACGCTCGATTTTCTGGATGCGATTCACGTGAGACATCGGGCCGACGTGCCAGATGTCGTTGAGAATGGCGCGGGCGTCGCCTGAGAGGAGCGCGGAAAGTTCGCGGTAGTAGTTCCATGCACGAGCGATGGCGCGTTCGTAGATCGCGCGGCTGCCTTCGTTGAAGAACAGCGACTCGGCGGGAACGTAAGCGTGCGCGCGGTCCAGTCGGACGTACCGCTGGCTCTGCTGTTCGGAATTGTAAAAAGGATGCGCGTGCAGGAACGACCACACGAACTGGCGGCTGATGTTTTCGAGCCCAAACTCGAAATGCGCATGCTGGTAGACGGTGTGGTGGCCGCTGTAGAAAGTGGCGGCACCAATGTTAATGCGCTGCTTCTCGGTGATTTCTTCCGGACCGATCAGGCGCGAAGCATAGCAAGTCCGCCCGGCGGCGATGGCGGAGTCGAAGGGATGGGCGAAGGCATTGCGCAGCGTCACCCGGGGGGGTGAAGTTTCCACCAGTTCACCAGAGCGCGCGGGTTCGAACATGTGGGATTGAGAGGCCACTATGGAAGATTATTCTACACGGGCTGGAAGAAGGAGCACAGGTTTGTCAGCGATCATTCTGTCCGCGAGCAGATTGGAGCCTGGTGGTACTGCGACCTCGATCTTCCGGTAGGGTGACGGAAGTAGGCGGGCTTTTTGAGAGCCCGCCCGGAGTATCAGAATTACGGTCGCACGGAAGCTACAGCCTTGACTTTGGATGTTTCGCTGAATCGCGACAAATCGAAGGCAATCATAATCCCCTGTTTGGAAAAGCATAGTGAACGAGCGGCCAAACCAGTCCCGTCGGAAAGCAGTGTGAGCCCGGATGGAGTATCGCAGGCCTCTGTCGACGCCGTGGCGAATACGGAGGCAACTGGTCCGGACTTGTTCTCCGATCGGACGAAAACCAATACACGAGAGCTCGTTGCGCTAACGGACGTCACGGGTTCGACGGATACGGTGTAGTGACCGGCGGGTAGAAGCGTTCCGCCGAAGCGAGCCTCCGTACCCAGAGTAAAGGTGCCCTTCACAAGTTCCTGCGCCTTTGTTGAGCTGGAAATTCCAGCGGCGAGGATGAGCGCGAATAGAAAGAGCTTCGTCATGATCCGGGAACTGCGAGCTTGTTTTTTGTCAGATCGAGTCATTTCATACCTTCTTTAAATTAGATTTTTTTCCAGCGGGCAGGCTTCGCCCATACAACTCAACATTTCGGTTCACACCGCCAGGTCACGGGGGCGGTCCAACGAGCTGTACCGAAAAGGCTAGCGAAAGAACTTCGGGGTTCTTGCCTAACTCGCCTGCGTTGCGAACATGCTATCTACACGAACAATTTTCCGGGGGCGCCAACATCTTGTCCAACGCAAAGAATGCGGAAGAAAAATAGAACGATTTGATGTTGCTGAGTCGCACGCAAAACTAATCTTGATTCACCTGAGAAAATGGTTTTGATCCCATTCCGGGAATGCGAGGATTCCTTCGTCCGCAATCAAAATCAATCTGCGGAACTCGCCGTCATGGCAATGGCGATGACCAAAAGGAACGTACATCTGAATCGAGAAATTCTATCGCTTTGGTGTCGAGGCTTCATGCGCTGGCCTCGACGTCGCCGCTGGTCCAGAGGCAGGGGGCCCTGCGAAGGAGCGTAACAGCAGAACGAGCCGCCAGCGTTGATCTTCCGTGAGCCGTTTTTTGAAGGAGGGCATGGGCTTGCGGCCTTCGCTCAGTTTGTAGAAAAGTTCGCCGTCGGTTACCCCGCTCATTTGTTGGGTGTCGGTGAAATTTGTTGGCGCGGGATCGTACAGGGAGGCGTCATGGCCGTCGCCTTTGCCGGAATCGCCGTGACACGAGGAGCATTTGTCGTGATAAAGCGGGCGGATAGACTGTAGGAGAGCGTCGGAATTCGTCAGCGGATTCTTGACCAGTTTGGCTTGTTCGGGGACGGTCCACGGGCGATTTTGCCAGATTGTCCAGACAGCGGCCGCGACGATAACAATAAGGAGGAGCCCGAAAAGCGTTTTGCGTGCTTTGAGGCTCTGCGGCGCGCGGGTTCCCATATGAGAGGTCATGAAATCTTCGCATATCAGCGATGGGGGTCAATCCCTGATGGAAATCGATGTGCTGGCGTTTCGCGCGCAGCACCGGCCGGATGCCTTGAATCGATGACTAAGCGCGCAAGGTTAGCCAGAGCAGTTCGGCGTTGAAGACTAGAATCACAGCGGCTACGGTCCAGGCGACAATGGACGTGAAGCGGGAGTTTGCGAACTCACCCATCTTCGCGCGATTTCCGGTGAACTGAATCAGAGGAATGACCGCGAATGGCAACTGAAAACTCAGGATCACCTGGCTGAGGATAAGCAGCGAAGTAACTTTGCCTTCGCCGGCGATGCCAATCACCAGCACCGCTGGTATGATCGCGATCGCGCGTGTAATCAAGCGCCGCACCCAAGGCTTCAGTCGGATATCCAGAAAACCCTCCATCACGATTTGTCCCGCGAGCGTGCCGGTAAGCGTCGAGTTCTGCCCCGACGCGAGCAGCGCGCAGGCGAACAGCGTGCTGGCGAGGCTAGCGCCCAGAACGGGGCTAAGAAGTTTGTACGCGTCGGCAATTTCCGCGACGTTGTGGAAGCCACGCGTGTGAAAGGCCGCTGCGCCCAGGATGAGAATGGCGGCGTTCACGAATAGCGCAAATCCGAGCGCCAGCGTGGAATCGAAGACCGCGTACCGAAGAGCTTCGCGTCGATCGCGGACGGAAGAGCCAAAAGCACGGGTTTGTACGATACTGGAGTGCAAGTAGAGATTGTGAGGCATCACCGTTGCGCCTAGGATGCCGATAGCGATATACAGCATCTCCCGATTGCGCAAAATCTCGGCGCGGGGAATGAGCCCTTGCGCTGCTTCCCGCCATAGCGGCTGCGCAAAGAAAATTTCGTACGCGAAGCATGCCGCGATGCTGGCGATCAGGGTGACCACGAACGCCTCGATCAGGCGGAAGCCACGGCCCTGCAGCGCCAGCACGATCAAGACGTCCAGCGCGGTGATCAATACGCCGGCGAGCAGCGGCAAGCCGAACAGAAGTTTCAGTGCGACGGCGGAGCCCAGCACTTCCGCGAGGTCGCACGCGGCAATCGCGATTTCGCACAGCACCCACAGGATAAAGGACACACGGCGCGAGTAGGTTTCTCGGCAGGCCTGGGCCAGGTCACGCCCGCTGGCGATACCCAGCTTCGCGGACAGCGCCTGCAGAATCATCGCCATGAAATTACTCATCACGATAACGCTGAGCAGCGTATAGCCAAATTTCGAGCCCCCGCCGATGTCCGTAGCCCAGTTGCCAGGGTCCATGTAGCCAACGGCAACGAGGTACCCGGGCCCGGCGAACGCTAGGGCCTTGCGGAACCACGTGGCCCCCGCGGCGATGGGAATGGTTCGATGAGCTTCCGGCAGCGAGGGAAGTGTGATTGAACGTGCGGTCTTGGCGGCGGCTGCGGGAGCGGCCGCCGCGGCTAGCGACGGTTCTGTTTCCAGCTGAGGGGCGTCTAGTTTCTGCATTGCACGAGTTAATTACAGTAAATATCACTTCTAAACTACACTTAACATCAAATCGTGTCAATAGTTAAGGCAATTTATTTTCCACGGCTGTGCATCGATTTTGCAGATTGACATTTCCGCAGCCAGGTCGCCATGCGGAGTCTGCGGTGCTGTGGTACCTTGAACGGGTTCCGCACCGCGAACACAATAGATCGGGGAGATATCCATGGACGAGCAGCGACCGGCGCAAGGGCAGGTTCAAATCAAGGCGGACGAGAAGGAACTGCAGGGCGAATACAGCAACCTGCTGATGATTCACCACAACTTGGAAGAGTTCACGCTGAACTTTATTTATATTTTCCCCAACGGCGCCCAGGGGAAGCTGTTGAAGAGCATGATTGTCAGCCCCGGCCATGCAAAGCGCATTTGGCGGGCATTGGGAGAGAATATTGCCCGGTACGAGTCGCAGTTCGGATCCATCAAGGAAGCGCCGGAAGTTCCGCCGCCGACTGTGGGTTTCGTCCAGTAGCAAGTACAAGCGAGAAAACCAACGTCAACGCTGCATTGCGCGTCACCTGCCAGGCCGTGCTAGAATTTACGAGTCCGATTCGATTGGGCCTGTAGCTCAAGAGTCTGTTGTTGATTCTGCGTTGCTTAGGTCCAATTTAAGGCCCTTCAAAACCGTCTTCTTGTACACAAGTTGTACACAAATCACTCGAATCTGGATCGGCTTCTGCCGACCTCCGAGTCGGAATGTAGGCGGTCAATGAGCCTTGGCAAAGGCACTGGGAGGGGGGTTCGATCCCTGCCGTCCCTATATTTTTTAACTGGACTTGCAGCGAAGTCGGCTCCAGTAAGTGGAGTCGGCTCCAATTGAAATTGCTGCACACGTTTTTCTCGACGTGGAGCAGGCGGTATCAGTGCTTTACTTTAGCCCTACCCGCTCAACTAAATTCTGAAACCTGGCGTCCGAATGCAAGCTGTCCCATCTAGGATCAACCTTCAGATTCATCAACCACATGTTGTGCTCGTCAAAGGCGCGACTGAGAAGAGAGAGCGCTTTCTCTTTATCGCCAAGGGCGGCATAGATTGCGGCGGTATCCAAATCCGAGCCCGGTCCGGGACCCGCCGCTCCACTCTGCCTTTGACGCAAAACTTCCTTCCAATACCCTTCCGCTCCCCCAGTTCGGTGCGCGCGATCGCGCGCCGCGGCTTGCTCAGGACCGCGTCCCTGTTGCGCAGCTTCGATTTTTAACTCGGTTATAACCTCCTCATATCGACCGCCATATTCCAAAGAATTGAGCAGAAAAGTCCGCGCTATTGGGAAGGAAGGGTCCGATTCCAGCACCTTTCTGTACTGCTTGATTGCTTCATCATTGCGTCCGGCGTAGTAATATGCGTGCCCAATAAAAGTGGCAATCACCGGCGACAATGGATCAAGGTCCTGCGCGCGTTTCATCTCCTCGAGCGCTTCCGCATGCCTGCCCATGGCCATCAGAAACGTCGCGTAGTAATGATGGCCCGTGGAATAACTAGGGTTCAGCTCGATCGCCCGCTTGTACTCGGATTCTGCCGCACCCCAATTCCATTCATAGTTTGCTGTGATCTGTGCTAGTGACGTGTGTGCCTCGGCCAAGGTATCGTCGAGCTCCAATGCTTTCAGCGCAGCGGTTTTGGCTTTTGGCATCGCATCCCGCGTTGGAAGCGCGCCAGAAATAGCCCTCACGAAGTAGGAGTCAGCTAATCCCGCATACGCCAACGCGTTTGTGGGGTCACGGTCAATCGCTTCCTCAAAATATGCGATTCCGCGCTGCAAGTCCTGCTGCGATCTTCTGTTCCAGTAATAGCGCCCTCGCAGGTAAATTTCGTAAGCCTCGAAATTCTGCGCGTGTCTGATCCGCAGTAATTTCTCCTGTTGAGCACTCAAACGAACTTCCAACTTCGTCGCGATCTCGCGCGCGATCTCTTCCTGCAAACTCATCGCGTCTGATACCTTCCGATCGTACTCTTCGCCCCACAGGTGTGATCCGTCTGAGACGTCAACTAATTCAGCCCTCACCACCATCCGTTCCCCGCGAAAAGCAATACGTCCAACCATTACGCTCCGTACGCCCAGTTCATGACCAATCTGCTTTGGATCGCTCTCGCGCCCTCGATAACGCAACACAGATCCCATCGAAATGACTTTCAAGTTGCCCAATCGTGATAGCCGGTCGATCGCGCCCTGCGTGATGCCGTCCGCCAGGAAGTCCGTTTCTCCACTTGATGCCGCGTTTTCAAACGGGAGTACTGCGACGGAATCGATTTTGTTCAACGCCAGAGAGCGCTCTGGATGGCGCAAGACATACCCGGCGCCAAGTACGAGCACTAAACTCAGGCCTGCCAGCAGCGGCACCCATTTTGTCCAGCTTTGTACAGGAGAACGAAGTTGGGCGCTCGCTAACTTTTCGGATCCTGCTTCCGTCGCCGCCTCAGCAGAATTGCTCTGATTTTCTAATAGCCCGATGAATCGGTAGCCCCTCCGGGCAATGGTTTCGATGTATTTCGGCCTTTCCGCCGAGTCGTTCAAGGCTTCACGAAGCCGGGCCACGGCACTGTTTAGCCCGTGGTCGAAATCCACGAAGGTATCCGCGGGCCAAAGCTTTTGCCGCAGCGCGGCGCGGGTAATGGCCTCTCCAGGCTTTTCCAGCAACATGGCCAACACTTGAAAAGGCTGCTCTTGCAGTTTGATCTTGCGGCCCTGCCGGCGCAGTTCTCCGGCATGAAGATCAACCTCGATCACTCCAAACTTAACTAGCTGCGCAGATGTGGGGGGTTGCGGCACGCAAGTACCAACGTATTGAAAGAGCCTATCACAACTTGCAACGTTCCATTTCATGGTTCGCCAAGCACAAAGAGCGATAGAGACGGAATTGGAGGGCATCTTAAAACTTTTATTTCTAGCGCGTTAGCTCGTTATCCGCACGTGTTGTACGCGTGCTCGCCGCTGCATTGCTTCCTGAACAGCGACGATTAAAAGTTGCGCTCGCGGCGGGTGAAACGATCGCCTCGAAGTCCTCATAGCGCGCTTTGCCCTAATGCGGCTCGAAAAAAGGAGAATTACCTTGAAAACGATAGTGAACATTTGCGTCTTGGCAGTTACTGTCCTGATCTTATTTTTTGGAATGCACCTGCGAGGTAATCTTACAGCCCTCACTCCGACTGCCCACGCCGATGACGAGGGGATACAGTTCACTTGTTCTCTCAGCGCCTTGCACGGACCCTACGGGATTACCACCACCGGTTGGATCGTTGGATTTGGACCCATCGGGCCCGTGGCTGAGGCTGGAGTAATCTCGTTTGATGGGGCCGGTGGAGTTTCTCAGACCACCACCTTGAGCTTGAACGGTACAATCGTGCCGAACAGAAGCAGCCTGAGCGGAACGTACCTTGTCAATAGCGACTGCACCGGCAATATTTCTCTCGTACTTCCTGGTCCCGCCGGACCAATTCCATCAACCTTGCATTTCGTGATCGTAGATCACGGCCATGAACTCCGTCTCGTCAACACGGGCGCAGGAAGAGTGTTAACCAGCAACGCAAAGCGACAATAATCAAAGCGGTCAAGAGCTGTGGACAGCATGAAATTGTGCGCCGTGGGCAGGAACCGGTGCCTGTTCGGTGCCTTTTAAAATCGGCGGCGCGAAAATTCGGCTGGGAGATTGGCCTCTCTCAAATATAGCGGAAACCGAGAGCGCCGGGCAGCTCACTGGGCCGCCACCTTTTTGAACCTCAAACAGGAAGGCTCCAAAAGGCTCCAATTGGAATAGGGCGGCGGTGCTACGCCGCTTTCTTTGTTGGACTTAGAAAGTAGGGATGCAATTT
The DNA here is from genome assembly GCA_963721915.1 of uncultured Acidobacteriota bacterium. GTDB lineage: Bacteria > Acidobacteriota > Terriglobia > Acidiferrales > UBA7541 > Acidiferrum. The sequence continues at coordinate 253,060 of CAVRLD010000002.1, forward strand.
CGATCC
>CAVRLD010000003.1:0-55413 GCA_963721915.1 uncultured Acidobacteriota bacterium
AGCTATCTCGCGCTGAGGTACGGCAGCACGGTTCATGGATTCCAGTATCGTGATCCGCAGCGCTCGAGACTTGCGACGGGATACTATGGCCCGGCCAGCGGAGCCAACATCGTCATTCGCAATTGGCCGCTGCATCCCATGCGTGTGGGACTCGTGGGAATGGGAGTAGGCACGCTCGCGGCGCTGGCGCAATCGGGAGACGTCTTCCGTTTCTACGAAATCAACCCGGACGTCTATAAATTATCGACCGGCCAGCAGCCATCCTTCACTTATTTGCGTGATTCGCCCGCTCGAATCGAAGTCGTACTTGGCGATGCGCGGCTCACGCTGGAACGCGAAGCCGCCCGCGGTGACTTCCAGAATTTTGACGTTCTGGTGCTGGATGCGTTTTCGAGCGATGCCATCCCCATGCATCTGCTCACTCGCGAAGCATTCCAGGTGTACACAAAGCATCTTCGTGGGCCGGCCTCGGTGATCGCTGTGCACATCAGCAACCAGACTCTCGATCTCCGGCCTGTGCTCGCCGGAATTCGCCGCGATTTTGGCTTTCACGCTCTCCGCGTCGAGCCGTTGCTCCCACGGGTCCTTTCTCGCAATCCGACTGGATCTTGCTTTCGCGCGATTCCGCGGCGCTGTCCGGCGCGGAGATCCTAAAGCACTCCGAAGCCTTTCCGACGAATACGCGACCCATCTCTTGGACCGACGACTATTGCGATCTGCTACACGTGATGCGCTGGCGCGATTAGGCGAACATGTCTTCAGGACGGACCTTCTAGATATAAACTGTTACCCGCTACAAATCCCTGGGTCATAATTGGGGCGAATCGTTGGTGCGAGGTGCACGATGAAATTGTGGCTTTTGCGTATGGCTGGCTTTGCGGCTGTTTTTGTCGTTCTGACGGCGCCAGCGCTCGCGCATCACGCGCGGTCGGGCTACGACCTATCCAAGACTGTAACTTTTAAAGCTACGGTCACAAAAGTGGACTGGGTGAATCCCCATGCTCTGATCTATTTCGACGTAAACGATTCGAGCGGACGCACCCAGAACTGGCATGCGATTACGGGCGGGCCCTCGCGGATGAGCCGTTATGGATGGACCGGCGACACGCTGAAACTCGGCGACACGATCACCATCACGGGCAATCCCACCAAAGAGGGAACCAATGAAATCTGGCTGGACCGGATTACCCTGCCAAATGGTCGAGAAGTGGTCATGCACCGCTGAGCCAACTGCCATCGCCGATTACGCAGTCTGCACTCCGATTCTCCAGATCGCCAAAGCACGCCGCGACACGTAGGGCCGTTCTTCTCCCCGCTGGCGACACTACGCCCAAATGGGACCAGCTTCCCGAAACGCGAGTGATCGGGATGTGGCGATTAGCGCCCGTGGACTCCTATATCGCTCGCGCGACGAGCGCATATAATCTAACGGCATGATTCCGGCTTCCTACAAACCGAAAAATAAGTTCATGGAGCTGGCTATCGCGGAGGCCAAACGCGCCGGGGACCGAGGCGACTATCCCATTGGGGCGGTCATTACACGCCTCACGGGCAAGCGCGAGGTGGTCATTGCCAGTGCAGGTAACCGAGTAAAAACCTCGGGATCGAGCATCAAGCACGTGGAGTTGGAAACGCTCAAATACGTATCGAGTGGCTATGGCCGCTACCTTCCCGACTTCGTCCTCTACTCCACGCACGAACCTTGCGCCATGTGCGCCGGTGCTTGCGTGTGGTCTAGAATTGGCGCGGTTGTCTATGGCGTTTCCCAAGAAGACATAGCCGCTTACGGCCGCAAGTGCGGCACCGAGGACTATAAGTGGCGAGCTTGTCTTATCCCCTGCGGGTTCGTCTTCGAGAAGGGCAATCACCCCATCCCAGTCTTCGGCGGTTTTCTAAGAAAAGACTGCCAGAGGCTGTTCAGTTACAGACGTGCATAGGGACTTCTTCAATTGGCGAGTGGCCTGTCGCAGTCGTTGGTTTTAGTCCGCGACGGGGCATCTCCGCTCACCATAAAGCGGCTTAAAGGAGGAACGATGGCCAAGATGCGTGCTGTGCAGGTGCCGAGTGCAAAGGGGCCATTACAGATGGTGGAGCGAGACATACCTGAGCCCGGTCCTGGTTGGGTGCGAATTCGAGTGGAAGCCTGCGGCATCTGTCACGCCGATTCCTACGTGAAGGACGGACTCTGGCCGGGCATTGAGTACCCGCGAGTTCCCGGACACGAAGTCGCCGGAGTGATCGACGCGGTGGGAAGCGGCGTGGCCGCATGGAAGCCGGGGCAGCGCGTGGGAGTCGGCTGGTACGGCGGCCGCTGCGGCTATTGCGAAAACTGCCGCCGGGGCGATTTCCTTTTTTGCACTGTGTCGCGGCGCGTCACCGCGATCACGCAGGATGGAGGCTACGCGGACTACATGCTCGCGGCGGCGGAAGCGCTCGCGCTGATACCGGATGAGCTCTCGGCGGCGGACGCGGGCCCGCTTTTCTGCGCGGGAGTTACCACCTTCAACTCGCTTCGCAATAGCGGCGCGCGAGATGGCGATCTCGTGGCGATCCTGGGAATCGGCGGGCTCGGCCACCTGGGAGTTCAATTCGCGTCGAAGATGGGATTCCGCACCGTGGCCATCGCGCGCGGAAAAGACAAAGCACCCTTGGCGAAGCAATTGGGCGCACAAGTGTATATCGATAGCCAAACGCAAGATCCCGCCGAGGAACTCACAAAATTGGGCGGAGCGCGCGTGATCCTGGCGACGGTAACGAGCGGCAAAGCCATGAATGCGACTGTGGCCGGCCTCGGCCTGAACGGAAAAATGATCGTGGTGGGCGCGGCGGACGAACCGATTCAAGTGCCCGCGTATCTATTGATCGGCGGACGGCGTTCGGTGACAGGGTGGCCTTCAGGAACGAGCATCGATTCGCAAGACACGCTTAACTTCAGCGCGCAAACCGGGGTGCGTTCGCGGAACGAGATTTTCCCGCTGGAGCGCGCCGCGGAAGCCTACGAGCGCATGATGAGCGGCAAGGCGCGGTTCCGCGTCGTCCTGACGATGAAGTAGTCTCTTACGGCGTGGTAAGGCGAGGGTGATGGGCGCTCACGCAAGAAATACTTGTGGAGCGCCCTTTTGGCAGCGAATGTCAGCTAGCGGTCGTGATCGTCGCGGTAGTGCTCCCGGTCATCCCGGTCGTGCTTCCGATCATCCTTATCCTTCTTATCCTTATCGTGATCGCGGAAATCGCGGTCGTGGTCCTTGTCCCAGCGGTGATCGTGTCCCACCCGGCCGCGTTCTCCCTCCCAGTAGCCTTCGTAGAACCGCTCGCCGTCATGATGAGGCCCCACCCAGCGAGCGCCTTCGTATGGTGGCCGGCTCCAATACCCCTGATGCCACTTATAGTGGTTTCCCACGGGATACCAATACCCCTCGATCCAAATGAACTCCGGTCCGGGACGGTCCGGCACAATACGCACCACGCGCGGCGGTGGCGGCGGGCCAATTCGGACTCCAATCGAAATCTGTGCAGCTAAAGCGGATACGCCGCCCAGTACCATGGCAGCGATCAAAGCGGTCTTGGTGAACCTGTTCATCCTGTCTGCCCTCCTCCGTAAATTTCACGATAGCGCAGAGACGCAGCTCGTTGAAACAGCAAGCGCTGTTCGCGGTTGCCGAAAAGCCAATAGCGCTCGGCGCCTGGTCTTTTGTCGCAGTTGGCGTAGTGGCGCGGCCATCGTCATGGGACAATCTGGATTCACATGAAGCAAAGCAAATATCTGCGCGTGCTGGTGCTGGTTGTTGTGCTCGCGGGAATCGCGGCCTGGCAGATCAAGCGCGAATACCGGCCGCCGGTGCTCAAGGCCGGTGTGCGGCTCTACGCGTACATTGCCAATGCCGGCGATGGAACCGTTTCTGTGGTGGATCTGGTGGCGCTCAAAGACATTGCGACCATTGCTGTGGGGCCTAATCCCGCGGGGTTGCGCGTGCTGACCCCGCGTAAGGAGATTTGGGGGGTTTCTGGATCATCGTCCGGTTCGTCGAGTTCGTCGAGCGATAGTGGTGGTTACGCCTGGGTGATCAGCGTCGAGTCGGGTCGCGTGACTTCACGCATCCCGGTGGGGCCGCTTCCGTCGGAGGTGGAATTTTCCGCCGATGGGCAGCGCGCTTATGTCGCCTCGTCGGGATCAAACCAGGTCATGCGCATCGATACGGCGAGCAAGCAGGTCGTTGGACGCGCGCACACGGGGCGGCATCCCTGGCTCGCGCGCCTCACGCCTAACGGCCGCTTGCTCGTTGTACCCAACCGGGACGATTCCACTTTGCAGATCTTCGACGCGCAAACGCTTGCGTCCCTCGCTACGGTCGGAGTGGCCGAACATCCAGAGCAAGTCGTGGTGCTGCCGGATAGTTCGACGGCTTTTGTTTCGGCCGGCGACGCGAAGGAAATTTCAGTCGTGGACCTGAAACGCAACGTGCTGCTCACGAATCTGCAGCTCGGCGGCGCACCACACGCCATGATCCTCAAGCCGGATGGCGGCGAGCTTTACGTCACTGTGCCGGATTTGCATGCCATCGAGATTGTCAATACGTGGACGACGGAGATCGCCGAATCCATGCTGGTGGGACTTGCGCCGGAAAGCGGCGTGCTCAACGCGAATGCCGACGCGCTTTATCTTTCCGACTCCGCGGCGGGACGCGTGCTGCCGATTGCTATCGGCGCGAGGCACTTGGCCCTGCCGATTCCGGTTGGGCGCGGCCCCGTGACCTGCAGGATCGATCCGAGCGGCGAGCTGCTGCTCGTCGCGAATCACGAATCGAACGATCTCGCGGTGATCAAGCTGCGCACTTCAAGCCTGCTGACCATGGTGCCGGTGGGGGCGCACCCGACCGACATCGTCTCGCTGCTGTTTTAGCTCAGCCGCTGACAAAGAAGGCGATGGGCTCCTGGAGGTAGCTGATTAGAGATTCCTCGCTGCCCGGCGCGTTGGACCCACGCAACGTCCCTCAGTCTTCCTGGATATCGATCAGCGTTTGCGGGTGGCGGTGGCTTTAGGTTTGGCGATGGGCTTGGCGACTTTGGCAGGCGGAGTCGCCGCTGCCGCGGCGGCCTTGCCTTTGCGAGCGGCCTGCAGGCGCGCGAGCGTGTCTGCGGCTTTCGGCGATTCGACGGGTGCGCCGGCGGCAGCCGGGGGCGCCGCACCCGGGTTGCCGACGAGTTTTTTCTTAATTTTGTCCGCCGGCTTCTTCCCTTTTTCCTCGATCTTCTTCTTGGGCGCTTCTTTGATGCCGGAAAGTTTGCGCAGAAGTTTCAAACGAAGTTCCGGATTCCTGGCTTTGCCCTGCAATTGCGCCTGAAAAAGGTCTTCGATGACTTTGTCGAATTTCGGCCCGTGCGCCATGCCAATGCTTTCGAGCTCCAGGATCGCCGCAGGCAGGGCTTGCCGCAAAGGCCGCCATTTCGTGAGATACGTGCGAATTTTGCCTACCGCCTTGGAATTCGAGGACTCCGCAAGAATAAAAGCGAGCAAGTCCCCGGGCGCTTTCTCCAGAAACGCATAAGCCTCAGTGGGCGTGGCGGTTTTTCGTCCTGCGAGCGCGGCGATGACCTTCTGAGCGCGCTCCTCGAGGCTAGTAACCTCGTCGATCTCGTGTTGACGGTATCCGACGCGATGCAAAGCGCCGGATAGTTCGCGGTCCTTCAACTTCCCCAGCGCCGCGTAAGTGACGGGTACGGACATGCGTGGCCGAATGCCGGAAGCGGCCAGGTCGTCCCGTGCCTTCAGAATACGCGCGAGCATTTCGTAATGCGGATGCCGCTTGGCCAGCTGTGGAGAGATGGCCTCGAGAAGCCCGCGCGCCTCCCATGCCTTCAGGACTTGCACCGGCTTATCTTCCCGAGCGAGTTGCCGAAGTTCCCCGCCGGCGTCCTCCGGAGTAATGGACTCCTGCAGCCCGCGCTCCAGCGCCAGCTTGAACCATTCCTCGGTGCGCGATTCGAGCTTGAAATCCATGCGCGCGCCATAGCGAATAGCGCGCAGCAAGCGCACCGGCTGATTCGTGAAGCTGTGGATGGAAAGCGCGCGCACTTCGCGGCTTTCGAGATCGGCGAGGCCGTTTGTGGGATCGAGCAGCAAGCCACGGGAGGCGGCATTCAGCGAGATGGCGATGGCGTTCAGGGAAAAATCCCGCCGGCGCAGGTCTTCCATGATGGTGGACCAGCGCGTTTCGGGGCGGGCGCCGGGGCGCGGATAGACTTCCTCGCGAGCTGCCTCGATGCAGCCGTCCACGTCGCCGGCAAACAGCAGTTCGATGCGGCGCAGCTTTTCGTCTTCATCGACGACGCGCGCTCCGCCCTTTTCGAGCTCGCGCGCGAACCGCGCGGGATTGCCCTCGACCGTGAAATCGAGGTCGCGGATGGACATTCCCGAAATCAGATCGCGAACAGCGCCGCCGACCAGGTAGACGTTGGTGGTGGTTTCAACTGCCAGCTCCTGCATGCGCACCAGTACGGCGCGCTGCTCGGCGGAGAGCCGGCTTTCGAGCATGTACATGTAATCAGGCATCGGCCATTCTCTTCTCTAACGAAGGTGAGCGACTAAGCATGATGGATTGATATGCACTTTTGTTGCCTGCGTCAGCACCAAATACTACAGTTCGGGCCTTAGATTCCCTCACGCGCGCGGATGGTGCGCTTTGTACACTTGTTTCAATCGCTCTTCCATCACGTGCGTATAGATCTGTGTCGTCGAAATGTCGGCGTGTCCCAACATCAACTGCACCGACCGCAGGTCCGCACCGCGTTCAAGCAGGTGCGTGGCAAAGCTGTGCCGCAACTTATGGGGCGAGAGACGCGCCCGTATGCCGGCGCGCCGGCCATAGGCGGTCAACAAGCGCCAAATGGCGATGCGGCTAAGGCGATTACCAAACCTATTCACGAATAGCCAGGGGCTGGCCTTCACCGTGTCGCGCCTCCCCAAAAGCTGAGGCCGCGACTTCTCGATATAGGCCCGCACCGCCGCCAGCGCCTTTCGCCCAACCGGTACTAGACGCTCCTTATCACCCTTTCCGATACAGCGCAAGCAGCCCATGCGCATTTCCAGGTCGGATACCTTTAAGTTAACCAATTCCGATACCCGCAGGCCGGTGGAATAGAGCACCTCGAGGATGGCGTGGTCGCGCAATCCGTAAGGCGTCGAAAGGTCCGGCTGATTCAGCAAGCGGTCCACATCTTCCATGCGCAGATAGACGGGCAGCCTGCGCCGCGTCTTCGGCGACTCCAGATTAAGCATGGGATCAAGGGTTATCGCTCCTTCAGCCAGCCCAAAGCGAAAAAAATTGCGCAGTGAAGCCATATGGCGGGCCACGGAGTGGCTATCCAGCCCCTGCCTGTAGAGATCGCCCAGGAAGTCCACGATATGCTCGCGGGTCACGGCCTCGAGGCTCAAGCTGCGCTTTTCCGCAAAAGCCTCGAACTTGCGCAGATCGCGGTCATAAGCCGTCAGCGTATTGGCGGCCAGGCCCTTCTCGACCTTGATGTAATTCATGAACGAAACGACCAGCGCGTGAATCTGCATCCTACGATTCCTGGCTCAAGCCGGCCATGCTGGCGGCTTCAGGCTCACCGTGCATGGCGATGCCATAAATTTCAAACAGCTCGCTGCTTCGCATCGTCCAGGCCAGCACGAGGTATGTAACCGTGGCGCCCACCAGCAGAACGGCGAAAATGGCAAGCCGCGGCAGGAAATGCGCATAAGCATCAAAACGCGACACTTCGAGCCCCATCCAACAGAGCGTGCCCATGATTCCGGCACAAACTCCGCTGCGCGCCAGCGACCCCAGGATACTCAATGTACCCAGCCGGCCGAAACGCAGCCGGAAAATAGCAAACAAAGTGAAGAAATTGAAATACGCTGCCGCCACCGTGGCGACGGCCGGTCCGCCGTTGCCGAAAACAGAGAAAAACCAGCGCAAAAAGAGCACGTTGAGAACGACGTTCAGGCCCAGCGAGCAAGCCGCCACGCGCGCCGGTATGCGCATATCGTGCGTGGAATAAAAAGCCGGCACAATCAGTTTAATCGCGGCAAATGCCGGCAAGCCAAAGGCATAGTAGAAAAGCGCGCGCGTGGTCAATCCCGTGGATTCGGCCATAAATTCGCCGTGCTCGAAAAGCACGCGAATAATCGGCTCGCGGAGCACCACCAGGCCTACTGCCGCGGGTATGGTGATAAACGAAACGATGCGCAGGGAAAAGACCAGCGTGGACTTCATCTCTTCCATATTCCCGGCGGCGGCCTGATGCGCCATCATGGGCAAAATCGCCGTGGCCACGGCGATGGCGTATCCGCCCATGACCAACTCCATCACCCGCTCGGCAACGTAGAGCGCGGTCACACTGCCGGATGGCATGCGGCTGGAAGTGGCGAAAATTGTGCCCACGAAAAAATTGATCTGTGCCACGCCGATGCCGAAAAATCCCGGCGCCAGTAATCCGCCTACCGAGCGCACGCCTTCATGCCGCAGCGAAAGCCCAAAATTGAACCGCATTCCCCGGCGCACCAATTGCGGCACCAGAATCAGGAACTGCAGCGCTCCGCCAATCAGCACTCCCACGCCCAGCGAAACGGCCGGACTCGAAAAGTGGCGCGAAACCGCTGCCACTGAAGCGGCGATGATGGAAAGATTCAGCAGGACCGGAGTGGCCGCGGGGGTCCCGAAAACGTGAAAGCAATTCAGGATGGCCATTGCCAGGGCCGACAGGCCGATGAAGTAGATGTAGGGAAACATGATGCGATTCAGATAGACGGCCTGCTCCCAGGCCGGCTGTCCGGGCGCAAAAAGCGTGAACAGGCGCATGAACTGCGCCGAGAAAACGCTTCCCAGCATGGTAATGGCCGCGAGCATTACGGCCAGCGTCCAGAAAAGCCGATGCGCGAATTCCCAGACTTCCTCGCGCGGCTTGTTGTTCAAGTAATTGGCGAAAATGGGGATGAACGAAGCGGTTACCGCTCCTTCGCCCACCAGCCGCCGAATCAGGTTTGGGATGCGATAGGCCAGCACAAAGGCGTCGGCGGTCGGCGTCGTGCCAAGGAGCAGAGTTATGCGCTGGTCGCGGACGTAACCGAGAATGCGGCTTACAACCGTAACAAGGGAGATGACCGAGGCTGACTTGAGGATCTGCTTCTTCTGGTTCAAAAGGCGGCGTCTCAGCCTAAGTCTATTAGAAACAGTAAGTTGAAAGCTTTACGGAGCGGTACTGTAACACACCATGCCCCAGTTTGCAACAATTCCCCAGCCTTAGTGCGCCCGATGGCTCAGGCTCCAAACATATGCCGCGAGCGCTGACACCTGGTCGGGAGTAAGTTGCGCACCACCCAACGGCGGCATGGGGTCGCGATATTGTTTTGGTTGCGACACGCCTTCGGCGATCGTTTTCTTGATTCCGGCATAGCTGCCATCGCTCCACAGCCATCTCTTGCCGGTCAGATCGGGACCCAACGGAGTGCCTTCGCCGTTCTCACCGTGGCAGCCCGCGCACGCCGCTCCACCCGCTTGACCGCGGTAAATGCGCTCACCGAGCGCAACCATTTCTCGTGTCGCGCCCTGGGGAACGGGAAGGTTGCCCGTCGCGGCTGCGCCGGCATCAGGATGCGTACCCTCGGGCGGTTCGGCAGACGTCTCGACGGGATTCCCGGCGGGAGCGGTCGCGCTCGGGCACGGCGTGATGTTCGCGGCGCCGCCGTCCGAGCCGCCGTAGTAGACAATCCGGTAGATCCTTCCGCGGATATCGTCAGAAACGTAGAGCGAGCCGTCCGGTCCCACGGCCAAGCCCGAGGGACGATGTGCGGCTCCGGCCGGCGACTTCACGGCTCCCGCGAAACCATCGGCAAACACTTCGCACTGGCCGGACGCGTGTTCCCCGGCGAGCGGCTGAAAAATGACGTTGTAGCCACCTTGCGGATAGGGCGCCCGATTCCATGAGCCGTGGAAGGCGATGAAGACGCCATCCCGGTAACGTGCCGGAAATTGTTTCTGGTCATAGCGCACCATCGCATTCGGCGCCCAATGGGCGGGAAACGCCGCGGCCGGAGCAATCTTGTTCGCGCATACGCCGATCGTTTTGCCGCCATCGCCACCGTATTCCGGCGCCAGAACGAGCTTTTGCGCGAACGAGTCGTAGTAGCATTCGGGCCAGCCATAGTCTCCCTTGGGCTTCAAAAGCAACAACTCTTCAGCCGGCAGCGTCGCCTCCTGGTCGGGCTTATAGAGGTCGGGCCAATTTGTGTGCAGCTGATCGCGTCCGTGTTGGGTCACAAACACTCGGCCGTTTGAGTCGATCGCAAAACCTTCAGCATTGCGGATTCCCGTAGCGAAGCGCTCAGCCGTGGAAAACTTTTGGTTCGTTTTATTCGCGTCATAGCGCCAGACGCCGCCACGAGTCTCGAGTTCCGTGCACGGGTTGGCGCCGGGCGACTTGAGCGTCCGATTTTTCAGCTGGCAGGAATTGGTTGCGGTCGCGACATCGACATACATCGTTCCATCCGCGCTGATGATGAATGGATGCATCGGATGGTCGCCGCCCAGAGGCAATCCGGAGACGATGGTGTCGGCAGCGCCATTCGGCACGATGGAGCCGTTCGGGCAGTGAATATCGCACGATCCGATCGTTGATCTCGGCGTAGAGCGATCCCTTATACATGCCGATCCCGGTACCGCCTGCTCCGCCGCTTTGGACAGTCTCGCCAAAGCGCTCGGTCACATCCGCCTTCCCCGACACCGCTCTTGTCTTGCAGGGCTACGAGGAAACCGCCTGCGGGCGGCTTGTCGTTGCCGTAGTAACGGCCCGACCAGGTGTTGACATAAACGACTCCACTCGGCGCAACCACCATGTGGCGGGCGTGACCGATGTTGTCCGCGAAGACCGTCGCGCAAAATCCGGCGGGTAACTTCAGCCCGCTGTCGTCGCTCGGACATGCCTGGCTCTTGGATTGTGCAGCCAGATTGGAGTGGTTACGAGTCAGCGTGAATGAAATGACGTAAGTTGCGGCGAGCGCGACGACAGCAAACAACAGAGTTTTCAATCGGTTGGATAATTGCATTAAGGACTCCAGGCCTGGAGATAATCAGCTCCACACACTGAGTGGATGCTTTTACAAGTCGCCCGGTTACGAGCGGCTCACAGATCCACATTACGACAATACAGCTTCTCAGAACCAGGCTTTCGGAAGCTGCCGATGTTGCCAAGGCTGCCCTGACAGCAAATTCGTTGTGCCGCGAGCAGGAGAAGCGTACCATGCGCGAATCAGAGGCCGTAGTGGGGAGTTCCGGTCGGGCAGGTTACGTTGGCATTCACAACGAATCGCTCGACGACTTTCCAGGAACGCAAGCAACAAAGGAGCGGAGAATCATGGGTTCAAAGTCGAAAATAGGTAGGAGAGCTTTGATGAAGTGCGGGCTTGCGTCGGCGGGGCTTCCTGTCGTTTCGAAGCTATTGGGTTCCCCGGCTGTCGCCCAGGCCCAGGCAAAATCCGATACCTCGTTCGCGGCAGTCCCCGGACAGAAGGGCGTCCAGGACGTCTTCGGGGCCTACGACGTGGATCCAAATTGGCCCCAGCCCTTATCGGCGTTGCCCGGGAACGAACAGTGGTCTTGGGGATCGGCCGAAGGCATTTTCGCGGAGAACCCCGACCGGGTCTTGATCCTGCAACGCGGCGAACTGCCGAACATCAAGAGGCCGAAGGAGATTGACCTCGCCCAATTGGGACCGAGCATCGGCTTTCCCATCGGCCGTTTGCCGTGGCGCGACGCGACGTCGGCCAGTCCGCCAGGCCCGCTGGATGGTCCTAACCACGGCACGGAGAATGTGGACTGGCGTTGGAAGCACTGCATCGTCGGGGTAAACGCCAAGGGAGAGATCAAAGAGACCTGGCCGGAGTGGGACAGCATGCTGCGGCGGCCTCATGCGATTTACATCAACCCCTACGACAAGGACAAATATATCTGGCTGGTGGACGACTACCGGCACGCCATCTTCAAGTTCACGTATGACTTGAAAAAGCTGGTGCATGACGATCGGGACGCCCAACATGCCTGGCGCCGACGGCACGCACTTCTATCGACCGACCTATCTCGCCTGGCTACGCCGACAGCACTATGTTCGTGGCTGACGGATACGTGGGCACGCGCGTGGCGAAGTTCGACAAGGATGGCAAGTTCCTGATGGACTGGGGACAAAAGGGGACGCCCCCGAACGATACGCGTCCTGGCTACTTCAATGGCGTGCATGGAGTCGCTGTTGACGTTCCATCGGGGCGAGTTTTCGTCAACGACCGGAACAACCACCGCGTGCAGGTGTTCGACACCAACGGCAAATTCCTTAACCAGTGGAAGGTCGGCGATCAGCCGTCCGATGTGCATTGCCTCCACCTGTCCGCGGCCGACCGGCATCTGTGGCTCTTCGATCGCGGCACAAACAAGATGATCAAGTACGACCTGGAAGGAAACTTTCTGTACTCCTGGGGCACCTTCGGCGATTTCCCGGGCGGCTTCTGGGGCGTGCACGGCATGCATGTGGACCAGGAGGGCAATCTGTACACCGCCGAGGTCGATAACGGGCGCGCGCAGAAGTTCATTCCGAGGAAAGGCGCGAATCCGGCCATGCTGATCGGTCCAGGCGTCAAGCCTATCTGGTCGTAGCATCGGAACAGAACAAGCATTGGTAAAAACCGAGTTCGCCGCGGCGGATAAGCGCGGCGAACTCGTCCGTTAGGGAGGAGCTATGCGGAAGCAGGTCTTGCAAATCCTGGCAATGCTGTTTGTGGCATGTCCGACAATCGCCTTAGCTCAAGCACCCAAGGATGGCGTATACATCACCGATGAGGACATCAAGGCCGTGTTGAAGCACTCGGCCGATACACACCGCACGATTCCCGACAATACGCTCAGGGTGATTGATATGGATAAGTACCAACTTGGCGTCGCTGTCGTGAACCGCGGAGCCATGGGAAGCGCGGCGCCTGCGAACGCGAATACCGCCGCAAGCGGAAACGCTGCTCCTGCGACGGCGTGCGGCGAGAAGCGGCCTGGCGCGACGGGTCCCAACGGAATCTTCCACGACGATACCGCCGAAAGCTATGTGGTCATCTCGGGAAGCGGAACTCTGATCACCGGAGGCACAATCGTCAATGGGAAACGTTCCGGCCCGACCGACGAAGTAACCACGGTTCTCAACGGTCCGTCCTGCGGCGGCACGATGGTGGGATACACGAGCCGTCAAATAAAAGTGGGAGACGTGATCATTATTCCAGAGGGTGTGCCGCACGGATTCTCAGCCATCCCCGATCATATTACGTATCTGAGCATACGGCCGGACTTGAAAAAGGTTCTGAAGCACGGGTACGTGAATCCAGCGCTGAAGTAGACGGACTAAGCCAGGAGTTACAGAATGCGGGATCGTCTGATGAATCTGGTCGTAGTCCTGTTGGCCGCTTCTACAGTTACTAGCTGGCCGGCGCTCGCGCAGAGTCCGGCCATCGCGCCGATGCACGTTCATCACGTTCACCTGAATTCCGTGGACCCGAGCGCTGCCGCCGCCTACTACCCGAAAGCATTCCCCATCTCAGCCAAGAAGACGACCTTCAACGGGTACGAGGCGGTCAAGACAGGCAACGTCTATTTGCTCTTTACGAAAGTCGAACACGCCGCCGCAAACGGAGCTCAACGGGCCGCAAACCTCCGTGTGGCATTTCGGCTGGAATACGCCGGATTCGCGCAAATACGACCAGGAGTTCCGCGCGAAGGGACTGAAAATCGCGCAGATGTGGGATGCCGCGGATGGCAAGCTCGTGGATATGTCGAGCGACACGTTGCCTGGCCTTCCGACGCAAGAGCAAATCCTGGAGATGCGCGCCAAAGGCGTGCAGCCGACGCGAGAAGGTGGCTTCGGTTATCTTCGCGGTCCGGACGACGCGCTGATCGAGAACGCCCAAGCCGGCAACGTGGAACGCTTCAATCACATTCACATGTATCACGAGCACCCGCTGTGCGCGATCGCCTGGTATGTCACGCATCTCGGCGCGACCATGCCGCAAGGTACCGGCGGAGCTCCGACTACACCCGACGCCACAGACTGCAAACGGCCGTATGCCCCGCCTACCTGGCCGTCATTCTTCAAGTTTCCGGGATTTGTTCGCGAGCCATCCGGGAGCGTCAGGTTCGATGACATCGACATTTTGATTCGGCCGTGGCCGGGCGGCGGGCTCGTCAGCACGCGCGGGCACCTCGTCGATCACTGGGCGCTGAGCGTTGCCGACCTGCCTGCGACTGTGGCGCGTTTAAAAAACGAAGGAGTCAAGGTTCTCGAAGAGATTCACCCGTGGGGCAACATGCGCGCGGCCATGATCGAAGGACCCGATCGAGTGGCGATTGAACTCGTCGAGGTCAGGTGAATTGTCATCTCAGCAAAGCGGCCAGTCCCCTCTCGCAGTTACCGAAAGTCGCGTTCTTCGAGGGTAATCGCACCTGCGCCCGCTCCTTGCAGAAGTGTTCCTGTAAGGGAGAGCTAAACGGAGCCGACTGCTTTGCCTTTGAGGAATTTCGTGTCGGCGGCAAGGCCGAAGGCTTCTAGTAGTTTGGCCTGTACCTGCTTGGAGAGGGCATTGATCTCGTCGACGCCGAACTTCTGGGGGCTGACGATATACCTCAACTGCTTCTCTCCCGCGGGAGTCTCGATAATCCGCAGAACGGCGTCCGCGACTTCCTGAGCATTGCCGGCACTGGAGGAAAACGCTGCGTTGATCTTCGCAGGCATCTGCTGGAGAGCGCCATACGTAGTCGTGCGGGCCTGGTCGGCAGCCGTCACCGTATTGCCGAAAACAGGAGTCTCGTAGGCGCCGGGTTGTACAATCACGGATTCAATTCCTTGTGAGGCAAGTTCGTAGCTATAGGCCTCGGCCAGCGCCTCGAGTGCAAATTTGCTGGCGCAATAGAAACCTGCAGAAGGAACAACCACGCGGCCGGCGCCGCTGCTGACGTGCATGAGCACGCCGCTGCGTTGGCGCCGCATGTGCGGAAGCACGGCGCGATTTACGCGAACCGGGTCCAAGAAAATTCGTATCCATAAGACGCCGCGCTTGTTCGGTGGTGACAGCTTCCTCCAGCCCCGAGAGGTAGTAACCTGCATTGTTGATGGCGACGTCGATGCGGCCGGCTTTGGCGACGGCGGCATCCACAGCCCGCTCGACCGAGGCGTCATCGGTGACATCCAGTTCGAGGACGTGAATGGGCAGTGAGTCTTTTTCGGCAAGCGTACGGATTTCGGAGGCATTCTTGGCATTGCGGCCTCCGGGATCACGCATCGTCGCGAAAACGGTGTGCCCTTTGCGAGCCAGTGTATCGACGAAAAGTCTGCCGAAGCCGGTGCTGGAACCGGTGATGAGAACGACCTGCTTTGAACTCATGATTATCCCTCCTTGTGGCACTACCGTGAGGCCAGTTTGATGCCCGACGCGAGACAGTTGGTTACAACAATGAATTCAGCAGTAGGGGCGCCCGGTGGCCCAACGCGATCACATCCCTCTAGATTTTCCAGTTGGGCGTGGCGACGTAGGCGCGGTTGATGTCGGCGACGGTCCGGGTGCCGCAATTGCCCATCGCCAGTTTCAGCTCTCCCTGCAGGATTTCGATCACGCGATCGACGCCGGCCTGGCCAAAGGCTCCCAATCCCCACAGGTAGGGACGTCCGATCCCGACGGCCTTGGCGCCCAGCGCCAGCGCTTTGAAGGCATCGGTGCCGCGGCGAATGCCGCCATCGACGAACACCGGAACGCGGTTGCCCACCTCCGCGACGACTTCGGGCAGCGCCTCGATGGTGCCGCGCAAAGTTTCCGTGGAGCGCCCGCCGTGGTTCGACACCAGGATTCCGTCGAGGCCGTGCTCGACGGACAGCCGCGCGTCCTCGCGCGTGTCGATCCCCTTGATGAAGAACTTCCCCTTCCAGAATTTGCGGATGCGATCGACGAACGCCCAGTCCATGGCAGGGTTCTGCGTCGTCACTCCGGTCATGTCGATGCCGTCGTACATGGGCCGTTCGTGGAGGCGATCCAGAGGTTCGCCCACATGGCAGGTGGCGCACTGTGCAGGTCCTTCGGGCGCGTGCGCAGGTAGGTTTCGCTGTTGCGGCCGGTGGTGTTGTCCACCGTGAGCGCGATCACCGTGCATCCGGCGGCTTCGACGCGCCGCAGTAGTTGTTCGCAGGCTTCCCAGGTGCTGGGCGCGTAGAGTTGCTACCAGACCGGCCGGCCCAGCGCCTTGTTGACGTCTTCGACGCCGGTGGAGGCGGACGAAGACAGGAACTGCAAAGTGCCGCGTGCCTTGGCTGCGCGTGCCACCGCCTCTTCGCCGTCCGGCCAAAACGCCTTGTGAGCGGAGGTCGGGCACAGGAAGATCGGGCTGTTGTAGACGGTGCCGAACAGCTCGACGCGCATGTCGACCTTGGTGGCGTCGCGCAGGCGGCGCGGACGCAACTGGACGTGCTGGTATCCTTCGCGATTGGCGCGCAGCGTGGCGTCGTCGTCCACGCCGCTCACCATGTAGGCCCAGTGGCTGTCGCGAACTTTGCGGTGAGCGGCCTCCTCGAAATCAAAAACGTTGAGGGCTTCGGCCGGGGAGGCGATCACGTCGGAAGCGGCCGGCGGCTTCGGAGCAATCGCCTGCGCCAGGCCGCTTCGCTCGAGGAAAGCGGCGACTCCGCCGAGCGCGGCAACATAGGGGCTGGCGGCCAGAAACTTAAGAAATTCGCGACGAGCCGTGGAGGTAGATATTCGCTGGCTCATACTTCTCCCTGTTGGCTAGTCGTAAGCAATGTAGTCCGAGCGATGCGGGAGAATAGCACATGCTGGCATGCTACAAAATGTCTACCGACTGGCAAGTGGAGTACTTCCGCGCCTGTACCGCGGAAGCGGCTTATTCGGTGGGAGCGTAGTATCCGGACCGGGCGTAAACCTTGACGGGCGGCAGTCCTTTGGGCGCGTTCAGCTTGACTTGATCTTCCGCCAGGCGCGGCTGTGATGGGTATCCTGCGGTTTATATCCGAGAACATATTGGTTGCGCAGCTCGGTTCCGATCTTCGACGCAATATCGGGCAGATCGGTCAGCTTCGATACCGGGAACACGCGGCCACCCGTCATTTCGACGAGTTCTGAAAGAAGGCTCCAGCCGTAGCGCTCCTCGCTTTTTCGCGAAATATGATGGTCAAAAATTCCCATGGCGTAGAGCTGACAGTCTGATTCTTTAAGGGAGCTGCGGATGTCCGCCTCACTGTAGAGGCTGTGGTTATCGCCTCCGTCGGAGATGATGAGCAAGGCACGTCTGGCGTTGCGTGCATTTCTTATCTGGTCCAAGCCGATATAGACGGCATCGAGGAGCGCAGTGCGGCCCCCCGCAACCGTGAACATCACGCGATTCTCGAGTTCCTCGGTGCTGGAGGTGAACCGGCTGGCCGGTTCAGTGCGATCGTTGAATCTGACGAGAAAGAATTCGTCGCGCGGATTGGCCGTGCGCAGAAACTGAACGGCGGCTTGGCGAGCTCTATCGAACTTATTTCCCATGCTGCCGCTCATATCGAAGATCAAACCGACCGAAATGGGAACATCTTCGCTGGAGAAGGCGGAGATTTCCTGTTCGACGCCGTCTTCGTAGACCTCGAAGTTTTCCTTGTTGAGCCAGGTGACCGAGTTGCTAAAGGAATCGGTGACGGACACATTCACGAGAGTCATATCGACATTCATCTTGATGACGGAGGACTTGTTCAGATCCGCCGGGTTCGGTTTCCTGGGAGGTTCAGGACCGGCAACGTATGCTGGCAGAGGCGCCCCGAAAATAACAGAGCGCGACGAGAGCTAGCAATCCATTGTCTGTTACCGGTGCCTCGTAATTCCCTTCGCCGGGCTATTTCGTTGCTTCGGTCTTTCGCCAATATCACCGCCGCACCCGAGGCTAGCGAGTCGTAGTAGCTCACCAGACGTTGCGGCTCATCCGCCTTATAAGTGCCCAGGTTGTGGGCCCAGCGGAATCCGATGGGCTCGTACCAGAGTTCAACCTCGATGTGGAACGGACCCGAGGATGGATCCACTGCCGGTGAGTAGCGCACCAGGCTTCCTTTGTCGTTGAAGTTAGGATCGTCAGCCGCATCTCCCGCCACCGCTATGTCCTTTTCCGCCGTACCCTTGTCGAAGCCTTCGGGCAGAAGGCGATTGTCCTTGAGGTACCCAACAGCGGTGAGGAGTCCGGTGGTGACGTGGCCCTCTGAGTCCCCCAGAATCGGCTCGTAAATCTCCACCTGATCGCTCTTGGTGATCTCGCGATAATGCGGCTCAAAGCGCGACGGATCGGCATCATTGATCATTTCCCTGAATCGAACCGTCGGGATTTAACGCACCGGACTCGAACACGGTCAGCCCGTTGCGGTCGTGGATTGCCACATGCAGCCACACGCGCCGTGAAGGATAGGCGGTCGGCAGCTTGTGTCCAGTCAGGTTCTCGACCAACACATCGATGTGCAGCTCTCGCTCACTGTTTTCCACGTTGCGGAATGCTCACACGCGCGCTCTGCGACTGAAGGAAGTTGACCGTCCGCTGTGACGCGGCGGTAAGCTCATCGGGCAGCGCGGCCACGCTCAGGTCCTGACGATAGTTGCTGAGTATGCGCTGCATCAAGAAATTTGCGCCGACAAAGTAGTGATGTCTTGCACCTTGACGAGGCTCTCCGAAGAGAGAGGTCACTGGAGTGTCGCCCTGCACCTCGGGCATGTGGCACGACTGGCAACTGCTTTTACCGGCATAGCGCTATGCTGCCACTCTTGGTAAGGCATCTGCTCAGGCAGTTCACCAACGGCCTGGCCGCCCTTGCCGCGAGCGACGGTGTACAGCGTGTGGCAAGTCGCGCAAAGAGCCGAATCGCGAATTTGGTCGGCATCGCCGGGAAGGAAGCCTCCGGTAGAGCTCTGCATTACGCGCTGATGGCCTGCATCGATGACGAACGGCCCATGCTCGGACGCTGATTCGGGGCTGGTCAGGTGGATCGATTACGAAATTGCCGACGAAGCTGGCCGGAGTGCCAAGGTTTTTCTTGGAAATCTGATGACACACTGAGCAGGAGACGCCGTCTCACCGCTTCGGCGTTGCCCTTGTTATCCGGATCGAACGGAAGGCGGGAGAAGAGCTCCGCCTTTTTATCCTGCACGCGCGCTTGATATTCCACGATGGGCATGTGGCAATGCGAACATTCGTCCTGGATGTCACGCTTCGACCTCGGGATGGTCAAGCGTCTCTCGCCGCACGCTCGCCTGCCAGTACGGATCGCGCGAGGAATTCGCCATGATGCTCGGCCGCCAATCGAGGCCGATGGAGAAGTCTTCGCCCGCTTTCGTCTTCATGCCGTTGTGGCAGGCGACGCAGCGGTCGGAGGTCCGAAACTCCGGCGTGGACGATGAGCTTCCCATTACCTCCGTGCACCCAGGGTCGCAGAAGCAGTCGAACAGTGTCAGAACGGCGATCGAGCCCCATAATGAATCTTCTGCATTACCAGCCCTCGTCAAGCTTTCCGTCGACCCAGTCCCAAAGGACGTAGAAGACAACCTGGCTCTGCCGGCCTGCGCGTTAGTGAACGGGTTTGCGATAGCCGAGATTTACCGCGGAATGTGTTGCCTGCGGCTGATGGTGACTTGCATCTGCGGGACCACGTCCCAGTTCGTTCGATGCTCCAGTCCACCAGATCGCGAGCGGCGACGAACTCGACCATCGGCGTCCACAAGCGGCCCAAGCCGTGATCGGCAGCAAGGCTCTGCCCGACACGCGGTGCGCCAGAAAAGCCGTCTGCGGCGCGATGTCGGTATGACGCGGCAAATCGGCGCCAGCCTGGAACTGTATAAACGTGTTGGTGGGAAAGAGTTGGTCGAAAGCGGCGAAGGTCTCAAACGTCGTGGTGCCCGAGCCGAATCCGCGGGCCCTGTTGCCGCTGGGCACGATCACGCCCGCCAAACAGGCTCAGGATCGATCCGGTCTGCAGGTTCGACCACATCACGCGTTTGAGTGCCGATCGTCGTGTCTCCCACGCCGCCGTACCAGGTGTGCGTTCTGATCCTGAAATTGCAACGGGACGTCCACCTCAAGCTGATTGCTGCATGCCGAAACGCTGTTCGTGAATGATGTGCCGTGGTGAATCCGGGAGCGCCGCTGGCGTTCACGGCGGTTGAGATCAGCCAACTCATCTTCTGGAAACGCCTTTTCCGTGATCAGAGCGCGTGGCAGGTTGAGTTCGCCACGGGCCCAGTGATCGTTGCGGCAGAGACTCCGCAGGTAGGCGATTACGTCATCGATTTCGTCCGACGAGAGCAATTCGTCGAAGGCGGGCATGATTTGCGAGAAGGCGCGCGACGGCCCGCCATGCAGGATCACGTCTTTCCACGCCGAGTTGGGCTCGGGTGTGGTCTGATCGCAACGGCGTGAAGTCGGAAAAGTGTCGGGACGCCTGGAACTCGGTCAGCGTCTCCGGTGCGCCCACGCCGCCGGCTCCGTGACACGTAATGCATCCCGACTTGTAGATGCGCTCGCCGTTCTTGACATCATGGGAGCGCTGCTTGATCGTCTGGGAGAAGAGAAAAGCAGGGCCAGCAAGAATAACTAACGCGGCTGAGCTCAGTACCGGTCTTATAGGGCGAATGCCGCCCGCCCTAAAGCGTCTAGCGAAGAGGCGCAGTGGGCGGCGCCTTCGCGCGTTTGTCGCCGCAGATCGGCCTATAACATTCCGCATGTCTACTCCGGTTCCGAGTGCTTTTCCTTAAATGATTAAACGTCTAGCAAGGTTGCATTTTCTGGGTTTACGAGGCACAAACTTGTCCTAAGCTCAGCGGGTAAGCGATGGCGCGGATTTTCATTACCGGATCTTCCGACGGACTCGGCACGCAAGGCCGCTCAATTCCTCGTCGAAGAGGGAAATCGCGTCGTGCTGCACGCTCGGAACGCGGCGAGAGGTAAGCAAGCTCTGGCCGCGGTGCCCGGAGCGGAGGCGTGTTCTTGGCGATCTCGCGAGCATCGCCCAAACTCGCGCTTTAGCCGAGCAGGTAAATAAGCTCGGAGGCTTTGACGCCGTCATTCACAACGCGGGCATGGGATATCAGGAGCCCAAGCGCATTGCCACCGAGGACGGTCTCCCTCAGGTGTTCGCGGTGAATACCCTCGCCCCTTACATCCTGACTGCGCTGATCGAAAGGCCGAAGCGCCTGATTTACCTGAGCTCCGGACTTCACCGGAGCGGCGATGCCAGCCTGAATGATCTCACGTGGGAGCAGCGTCGATTGGAATGGCCAGCAGGCCTACTGCGAAAGCAAACTGCACGACGTAATGCTGGCGTTTGCCGTGGCGCGGCGCTGGAAAAATGTTTTCTCGAACGCGCTGGAGCCCGGTTGGGTGGCTACGAAAATGGGTGGCCCAGGAGCGCCGGAAAGTCTGGAAGAAGGGGCCCGCACGCAGGTGTGGCTCGCGACGAGCGACGAACCGGCGGCAAAAGTTACAGGCGAGTATTTCTATCACATGAAATTGCGCGCCCCGGTTGCGGCGACGCGAGACGCGGAGCGGCAGGAAAAATTGTTGGAGGCATGCGAACGCTTTTCTGGAGTGAAATTGGCCGCCAGTTGAACGCGAGGACGACTGCCGGCGGGTTTCAACGGACCGTGAAGGCAGCGCGAAAACGCCCGCTGCAATCAACGCGACGAATCGAGCGTTTCGAAGACGGAAGCCGGCATTTCTTTGGTTCGCACGCTACGAGGGCCTCCCGCGAAGCGGCGTACTATCCTATTGATGCCCAGATTCAGCGCCCACAGCCTTAAGTTTCCCTTGGTCACGGGAGGGCGCAGCCGGCCAAGCCTCTGTGTCATGCTACGCACACTATAAAATTCGAACCAGGCGTCACGGATGCTGCGGTTCAATTCATCCGCGTTCATCAACCGCGGCTTATAGACGACATGCTGGAAATTGAACTTGCTCCAGTCTGTGTCGGTAATCCGACCTTCACTTTGGAATTGGTTCCATTGCGCCGTCCCGGGCAGCGGTGTGAGGCGAGAGAATTGAGCGAATTCCAATTTTGCCTCGCAGGCCAGGCGCACCGTCTCCTGCAGTCCCTCGAGGTGTCGGTATCCAATCCGAAAACGAAGCCTCCCCAGATGGCGACTCTTTTCTTGTGCAGCGACTCGCAGGCCTCGAAGAAGCGCTCTCGCCAGTTGTCGGGTTTTCCAAGCTTTTTCAGAGTCGGCGAGGAAAAGGTCTCGAAGCCGATAAACAAGCCCCGGCATCCCGCCTCGACCGCGGCTTGCAGCAGTTCTTCGTCGCGCGCGATCAACACAGTGGCCTGCCCGGCCCAAAGCAGACCTTTGCCCTTCAAGGCCCGAAATAATTCCAGCGCGTGCTGGCGATGGCCGTTGATGATGTCGTCCACGAAGAAAACCCAGCGACTTTTCAGCGAGTCCACGTCGGCGAGTACGTCTTCGGTGGGACGAAATCGATAAGCGCGGCCCGCCGTTCGGCTCACGGAGCAAAATTCGCAATCGAAGGGACATCCGCGCCCCGTTTCCAGCGTGCTTGGAATCAGATAGCGCTCCTGTTTGAGCAGGTCACGCCGAGGGATACCGTAGCCTTTCATGTCAAAGAGCTGTTTTGGGCGATAACGAGGTTTCAGTTCGCCCCGCTCAAAATCCGCGATCAGTTCTTTCCAGATAGGCTCCGCTTCCCCAACCACGACGGCATCAGCGTGCTCCTGTGCCTCGTCCGGGCATACCGTGACGTGAACACCGCCGAGTACGACCTTCTTGCCGCGCTGCCGGAAAAGATCGGCCAGCTTATACGCTGCAGGAGCCATGTTCGTCATGGCCGTGATGCCGACCAGATCGGCATCGCTGTCCAAGTCGACGGGCTCGACGCTCTCGTCCACGATTCGCACTTCGACGTGTGGCGGAGTAATGGCTGCAAGAATTGCCAGATTGAGCCCGGGAAAGGCTGCGCGTGATTGGACCTGCATGTATTTTGATATGAGGCCTGCAACCTTGAACATCTGGGGCGCGCGAAAGATGTTGTAAGGATTGTTGGGTGTGATGAGTAGGAGCTTCAACGTATTCCCCTCTCCACAGCGGATTACCACAATCAGCCGGATGCAAAGAAAATACGAAAAATAAAGACTACGGCGTGAAGCGACCGCTCCTGCCAGTTAGATAGCTTTACACTAAATTTCGATACAACCAAGCGCTCCGACAGACCATGCTTGGCGAATGCCGGGGAGAATAGCCCTTTATGGTTCGGGGGCGCAATAGGGGAGGTACTCCAGCCTGCGCACCCGCGAGCGCAGGATCAGGCAGCCGCGCGGGCGCGAGGCAAGGGTCCGCACGGGGATGCCTTTTGTAGCCCACCCTTTCTGCATTTCAGGAAAGGGTGGGGATTTTGCGCAGCCAGTCGCGGTTCAGATATGGGCGCCGTCAATTCTTTCTAGCGGCGAGAGGCGCCCACGCTGAGGGCGCAGAGGCTGGGCTCCAGGTTGCGACCAAAAATAAGGCTTTTGCTGATCGTTGAATTCTAAGAAGAGGCGGGCAAGTCAGGATTGCGGCGATTTCTTGGACTTATCCGTTTGGGATTCGGGGAGGGGCACGCGCCAGAGGTCCTTCTTATCATCGTCCACGCTGCAAATGCCGATCTGGTTGGCTTCCGGCGTGCCCAATTGACCGATCCAGACCACGCGGAATCGCGCCTTGCGCCAGCCGCGCTTCACCTGAACGATGTCGCCGGGACCCGTCAGATAACCGACGCCATCCAACCGCGCCCCGGTCTGCCCGATATCGATCGTCTGAGCGCTCTGCACAAAAGGATTGCCGCTGCGGTCCACTCCGCGCACCCACACTTGGACGGTCTTGGGCACGCGCGCTTTGCGCGGATTGGTTCTCCAGAACCCCGGAACCTCGCGCTTGAATGCCAGGCCCACGTTAGCTTTGCCGTCGATGGGTTGCTGAACATAAACGACGCGGCATTCTTGTTCCTCGCGCGTATTTTTGTTCATGACGAAGAGTGTTTCGCCTATCTCCGCTTTCGCGGATAAGGTCACCAGCCCGCCGCTGGCATTTACCAGCACGGTGTAAGTGTCTTCGTGGAATGCGCCTTGATTCTTGACCCACCCGTAAACGACCACCGGAACTCGCAAAGACGCGCGCTTGCTGGATCGCTGCTCTACTCTTGGTTTGCTTCTTGGAGGCTTTGCCTGAGGCTCGGAGCCACTCGCTGATCCGGCAGGCGTTTTCTCGGTCGCTTCCAGCGGGATCTCTCGCTGCACTCCGTGCAGCGAGCACTCAAAATCCCAAGGCGTTCGAAGGACCTCGTCGAGAGTTTCGGTGCGGTTCTGAAGAACAACCCAGCGGTCCTCGTCCCGATAGGGACACCGCAGCCGGCACCGCATAATTCTTCTCCACTTTGCGCCCCCGGCCCTCGGCTAATCGTGGAGTCATTATGGCTGTACCTCCGCGGCCTGGGCGGAGAACTTCTTTGGCCCGTGCTCAGACTGTGTATCCCCCGCGCCGTTCGGCCAGGTGACTTCAAGCCCGGTACCTCGCAAGACCAAAATCTTTGTGTGCTTGACCACGCGGATAGCCAGTAAATTATTGTCTCCGTGATGGTAGCTCGGCTAATCCTTGCTTTTCCGCGCGCAAAGAATTGTCCGTTTTGTAGAGCGCTACCGTGAGCTGGTGCTCCCCTGGGATGAGCGTGCAGACCGCGCGGAAGCGTTCTCCCTCCGTCTCCATTACCGAAGCCAAAGGCGTGCTGAAGATCATTTGATGATCCGCAAAAACGGCCACGGTTCCGTCGCTCGATTGGGCGGAAATTTCGATGAGCATCGGAATTCCCGCGGGAATGGCCGGCTGGTCCGTCGATTTGGTGGCAGCGCTCGCAGAGGCCGCGCCGTCCGCGCCTGCGTCCGCAGCGGTCGCATTTGCCTTGGCAGCCTCTAATTTTCGCTTTGCGGTTCGCGCCGGTTTTGGTTGCACCAGCGGACGAACAGGCAGTTCCTCCGCCGGCGTTTCGGTAGCTAGCGCTTCGGTAGCTTGTGAATCGCGCCACAAAGGCAGATCGGCGGGCGGTTTTGGAGTTGCATATGTCGCGACCGGCGCTTGCGGCACCCGGAGATTATGTCTGTAAAACCGCGCGGCGATCGGCACGGCAATAGCGAGAACCAGCGCGGCTGCGGCTACCGAATAACGCAGTGCGGTGGTTATCGATCGATTTCGAATAGCTTTGGGGCGCGCCGGCGCCAGCGGTTGGCCGGCCAAAGCTTCGAGTTCGGTCGACAGGATTTCCCCGTTCGCATACCGGTTCGCGGGATTCCTCGCCAGGCAGCGCTCGATAATGCCGTCAAATGCGCGCGGCAGCATCGGATTCACTTTCGTCGGCGGCGTGATTTTCGCCTTCAGAATCTGCGCGCAGACGGCATCCACCGAATCGCTCTGGAATGGCCGTTGCCCCGTAGCCAGCTGATAGAGAACGATTCCGAGCGAAAAAATATCAGACCGGCCATCGGTCGGCTTGCCTTCAATCTGTTCCGGCGATAGGTACGCCGGAGTCCCTCGCAGCCCCCCGGCTTGAGTAACGTGGGCGGCGAATCGCGCGATGCCGAAATCGGTCAGCATCACGCGCCCGTCCTGGTTGATCATGATGTTTGCAGGTTTAATGTCGCCGTGAATGATCCCCTGTTCGTGGGCGTACGCAAGCGCGCGCGCCAGCGCTGCCCCCCAGCTGTAGACTTGCTGGAGCTCCGGCTTCTTGGCCGCGACGTGTTTTTCCAGGGTCTGGCCGACGAACGAATTCCATCACCAGGTAGGGCGAGCCGGAGGTTTCGTCGATGCCCACATCATGCAGCTTGACGATGCGGGGATGCGAAAGTCTGGCCGATGATGCGAGCCTCAGACATGAAGCGCTCGCGCCAGGCGTCATCGTTCAGGCCTGCCTGCAGAGTCTTGATGGCCACAATTCGGCCGATGAGGGTGTCTCGCGCTTTGAAGACAGTGCTACTCGCCCCCACGCCGATCGATTCGAGAATTTCGTAGCGTCCAAGTTGCATGCGGATGTCCTCTCGTGCCTCCGAGAGTAACTTCGACATCTTCGAAGATAGAGCTTGGGCTTGTTGCTGTGAATGGTCCTATGGTTTAGTGTGTCGGGTACGCTAGTACCTTCCCAAACGGAGGAGCACGCTCGTGTATGTCATTGGTTTGTAACGGCTTACGCCTTCGTTCATGACGACTCTTTGCACGGATCAGGAACTTTTCGTGTAGTTGGCCTTTTGTCCGCTGTGCAGAAACGCGCGCCTACGCCACGATGCCGTTTTGTGTAGTATTTCCTTGTGAAAGCGCGGGCCGCAACCTCCACGCACAAAAAGGTGATCGTAACTTTCTCCGACGGCACCTCGCTGCAGGGCTACATCAATCCGTTGCGGCTCCCCGACGATCCTCTCGACGTGCTCACCACCAACGGCGAGCACCGCCAAGTCCCGCTGAAAGAGATTCGCGCCGTTTATTTCGTGCGCGATTTCACCGAAGACTACGAGCCCGAGCGCAAAGCGTTTTTCAGCCGTCCGAAGCTCGATCGGCCTCTTGGGTGCGGCTGAAATTCCGCGATAACCAGACTCTCGAGGGCGTGGTGAGCAACGACTTGCTGGCCTTGCTCGATTCCGGCATACAAATCACGCCGCCCGACCTGAACGGCGCCGCCGTGCGCATTTTTGTTCCGCGCAGCGCGCTGAGCGAAGTTACCGTGCTCGGCGTGGTCGGCGTGGCCCGCCGCAAACCCGTCGCCGCCGCTTTGCCCGCGCAGCCCAAGCTCTTCTCCGAATAACGCAGCCGCATCGTGTCACAAATCCTGCCTACAATCGGGTATTCGCGCGAAAGCGCTTCGGGTGTATAAGTGCGCTTGGGCTTGCCAAACGTAGAATCGCGGCAAAAATGTCCTGGGAACGCAATGCCCTGCTTCGGATCGCCCCTGCTTTGGATCGAATGTGGTGCAGCATGAAATATAAGCGTGCGCCAGCACTTGCATTGCTCATCGCGCTCGCGCTGACTGGCGCTCCGGTTTTGGCGCATCACGGCGCCGTGGGATACGACTACACCGCGCCGCGCAAAACCTTGAAGGGCACCGTCGAGCAGTTCTCGTGGCAAAACCCTCATACGCTGCTTCTTCTCGACGTAAAGGACGACAAGGGCAACGTCGTTGTTTGGACCATGGAGCTGAATAATCCGGGCAATCTGGTTGAGCTGGGCTGGAATCATAATTCGCTGAAACCCGGAGACCAGGTCACCGTCACCTTCAACCCCGCCAAGAGCAAGCCCAACGGAATTTGCGCCGATGTCTTGTTCTCCGATGGCCGAAAGCTGCACTCCAGCCAGGGATGCGTTGGTGGAGACCTGAAATCATTCGATGAGCTGCGGCAACTCAACAAATAAACGCTTGGCTGCGTCGGTCGTCGCCCTTGCGGCCGTAATGGTTTTATCTTCTGCGTTAGCGGCTCACACCACGCGGCCATCGGCCGTTGCCCTGCCTGCATCACCAAAAGCTCAGGCGGCCAAGTCTCAGGCCTCGAAAGCTCACGCGACAGATGCCAAATCGTTTGACGCGCACGACCTGAACGGAATCTGGGTGCTCACTCCCCGCCGCCAAATGGCCATCACGGAAAATCGTCCGCCGATGACGCCTTGGGGCCAAGCGAAGCTCAGCCAGGTGCGCAGCTCGTGGACGAACGCAGCGCTGGGGATCAAGGCGGCTCCGGAAAGCGAATGGAACGATCCCCTCTACAAGTGCGATCCCGCGGGCTACCCACGCACCATGCAACAAATCTTCGGTGAAATCATGCGATTCGTTCAGACTCCACAGAGATACTGGAATTTTTCGAATGGGATCACACCTGGCGCGACATCTGGACCGATGGCCGCAAGCTTCACGACGATCCCGAGCCGCGCTATTACGGATACTCAGCAGGCCGCTGGGACCGCGACACTCTTGTCGTGGACTCAAACGGCTTCAACGACACCGAACCTGGCTCGATCCCTGGGGCGATGTGCACAGCGCCCAGATGCGCCTCAGGGAAACTTTCCGCCGCGTCGACCGCGACCACCTGGAATGGACCATTACGCTGGACGATCCCATGACTTATACGCAGCCTTGGGGCCCGAGCGAGAAGCGAATCTTCGAACTCGTGCCCAAATCGCCGCGAAGCGAATACGAAGAACTCCGCGAAGATTTCTGCGTGTGGTCGGATTCGTCGGGCTTTTTCAAAGGCGCAGACACGACCGGCGTGGGCGACGCGCCCGCAAGAGGAAATAAATAACCTATTCTTCTCTACGTGCATCCGAGAGGAAGACCATGAAAATCGTTAACGCCATAATCGCTAGCTGTTTCTTAGCCGTGGCATTCACTGCGACGGCATCCGCCCAAGGTCCGTTAGGAGCAAGCATGGGCCCTCTGCCGCGCGGCATGTTCAATCCCGTCGTTGGTTCCGGCGCGCAGTATGAAGTCCAACCCAACGGCAAAGACAAAACGACCATTGAGATCGATGTTGTGGGCAAAGAGTCGGTCAACGGCAAGGACGCCTACTGGTTCGAAACCGCACTCGATTCGCACATGGGCCAAATGCTGATGAAGATGCTCATGGTTTCCGACCCCGCGAACTCGACCGTCGCCAAGATAATTATGCAAATGCACGGCGGTCCGCCGATGGAGATGCCCGCCCAGATGATGGGCCAACGGGCCCAGCAGACCTACGACCTTCGCGATAAGGCGGACAAAGTTGGCAGCGAGTCCGTGACCGTTCCCGCCGGCACGTTCACCGCGGATCACTATCACCTCAAGGATGGCTCGGGCGATTTCTGGGTGAGCGACAAAGTGTCGCCTTACGGCGTGATCAAAGGCCAGAGCAAGGACTTCAGCATGGTGCTGACCAAAGTGGTGACCGATGCCAAAGACAAAATCACCGGCACGCCAGTCCCCTTCAATCCCAGGCTGATGATGCCGGGGGGCGGCCAGCCTGCGCACTAGCCGACTGGCTTTCATTGCTGCCGAATATTTCGGCTAAAAATGCGCCAGATTTCCTGTACGGGCTGTTGTTTCACGAAAAACCTGGGCACACCCTTAAGGCTCCCTTCATGCCTTTGCGAGTAAGTAGTGGCACCGGTGCTTTACCCGGTGAGGGCGCCTCGCGTGGACATCGCACCGGTGTTCCGCAATACGGGGCGCTCTTAAAGTATGGAAAGTGCGCTAGCCGCTCGTGCGGCATGATGCGAGGTCATGCATGACGAATGCGACGACACAGGTGAGGGACGCGGTGGCACGAAACGGGCACGCGCGCGTACCGATCGCGATCCGTCGGAGGCGGGTCGCCATCCTGCTGGTGGGTATTGCACTTGCGGCCATCGTCGCCGCAGGTATCGCCACGCCAATCGCTGCGCAGAACCCCGAGCCGCATACCGGCCAGCCCGCCGTGGTGAAGCAAATCGCGCCCGACCTCTACTTTTTCTATGATTTCGACAGCTCCAACTCCGTCTTTCTGGTCACCGAC
Source organism: uncultured Acidobacteriota bacterium (assembly GCA_963721915.1). GTDB lineage: Bacteria > Acidobacteriota > Terriglobia > Acidiferrales > UBA7541 > Acidiferrum. The sequence goes on from CAVRLD010000003.1 coordinate 29,611, forward strand.
GCCGGCGTTCTGGTGATCGACACCCGCGAGCATCCCCGCGCTGCCCAGGATTTGATCGCTCGCATCCGCAAAGTCACCGACAAACCCATCAAGTGGGTGATCAATAGCCATTTCCATGGCGACCACACCTACGGAAACGCCGCCTTTCAGGCGGCGGGCGCCACGTTTGTGGCTCAGCAGGAAACCGCGCGCATTATGAAGCTCGTGCAGCCCAAGGAAATGGCCCGGCGGCAGGACTATTTCAAGGAAAACAACTTCGATCCGAACGAAGTGAAGCTGATTCTCGCCGACGTCACGTTCGACAACCAGATGAGCATCTATCTTGGCGGACGCGAAATTCGCCTCATGTATTTCGGGCCCGGCCAGCAGCCCGGCGACACGTTCGTTCTATTTCCGCAAGATCGCGTGCTCTTTACGCCCGGCGCATTTACCAGCCACAGCATGCCGAATATGGCCTTCACGACTTCAGTGGATAATTGGATCAAGCTGCTCGATAACGTTGCGGCGCGCAAAGATTACGATGTCATCCTGCCGGCCCACGGCGACATCGCGCATCGCCAAGACGTCAAGGAGCTTCAGTCCATGCTCGCCGACGAATACGCCACCGTGAAAGACGCCGTCGCCAAAGGCGTGACGCTGCAGCAAGCCCAGCAGACGCTCACCTTCCCGCAGTATAAGGATTGGCGCAACTACTCGCGGCTGAAGAGCGAGATCCAAAATCTCTACGAATTGATCCAGACCGGCAAGCGCAGCTACTTCGAATAATTTCCGCCCCACCCGGGCAAAGTCGGTGTCATTCTGAGCGAAGTTGGCCGCCGTTTCTCCTTGCCCGTCTTCGGTCTCCCAGCGGCCTCCCGCGCCCAAGCACTTTGGCCGCGCACGGACGCATTTTTGCTACACTTGCGCGCACAATGGCGTCGAACGAAAAGCACGTCTCGCCGACATGCCACCAGCCGCAAACCGCCGGCAGATTCAGGAGGCTGATACATGCTGTTCCTCTTACTTCTCGCGCTTCTGCTCATTCCCTCCGGCAATCTCCGCGCGGACTCCCGGCCTCTCGACATCTACTGGATTGACACCGAAGGCGGCGCCGCGACGCTGCTTGTCTCCCCGTCCGGCGAATCGTTCCTGATCGACACCGGATGGATGGTCGGCGATCGCGATGCCAAGCGCATCTACGCCGCAACTCAACTCGCCGGTTTGAAAAAGATCGACTATCTGCTCATCAGCCATTTTCACGCCGACCACGTCGGTGGACTCGCCGCGCTCTCCAAGATGATCCCCATCGGCAAGTTCTACGATCATGGCGACACCATCGAGAAGGAAAACCAGCAGTGGCTGGATAGCTACAAGGCCGCCTCCGCCGGCAAGCGCACCATCGTGAAGCCGGGAGACGAGATTCCCGTGAAGGGCCTTCATGTGCTCGTGGTCGCCTCCGATCAGAAAGTGCTGGCGAAGCCCGTCAACGGCGGCGGACCCAATCCGTTTTGCGCCAATGCCGAGCAAAAAGCTCCGCTTTCTCCTGAAAACCAGCGCGTGGCGGGTGTGCTGGTGAGCTACGGCAAGTTCAAATACCTGAATCTGATCGATCTCGATTGGGAAAAAGAGATGGAGATCGTCTGCCCGGTCGACAAGTTGGGCTCGGTGACCGTGTATCAGACCAGCCGTCACGGAGCTTTCGACGGCGCAGGAGCCCCCGCGTTTCTTGCTGCCATCAGGCCGCAAGTCGTGGTTGTCAATAATGGTCCCCGCAAGGGCATGGGGCAGGTGGACAAAGGCGTTATCTCAACCACTCCGCCCGGCACTGACGTTACTCCCTACGAAAAAGTCGCTTACCTGCGGCTCGCCGAAATCACCGGCATTGAGGGCATCTGGCAGGAACACCTCTCGCTGCTTGATTCCGACCCCGCCCACAATACTCCGCTCGACATGATCGCCAACTTTGAGGATACCGCGGCCTGCACGGGCAACTCGATCAAGGCGTCGGTTCACCCGAACGGCAAATTCACCGTCACCAACAGCCGCAACGACTTCACCAAATCCTACATCTCCCGCTGAACTTGAATATGACGGCGCTTAGCCACGCCACTACGCGCCAGACAGTGGACGCCGGTGCCCAGCCAACACTCCTGACCTCGTCGGGTCGAGGTTTCTGCGCTATGATGTTTGTCTTCGGAAAGCCGATTGCGGAACCCAGCTCGAGTCCAGGCGAGGTAGCCATGGCGCAGTGGGAGGCCCCATTCCCGACGTTACTGCCGCTGATTACACGCTATAGTTTTGCAGTTCTACCCATCGCGAATCGCACCCGCTTTAACCCGCTTTCCAAGATAAAGGTTGGGAGGTAACCGCCATGCCCACCGAGATGCGCCCTGAGATGCGCCCCGAAAGAGGAAGACCGGCGTCGACGTCGTCGGCGACATGCCTTGGGGGACACACTTTTGCCTCTTCTACGAGACAAGAGCGGATCTCCTCGAAACACTGGTCTCCTACTGCAAGGCTGGATTGGAGAGCCAGGAGTTCTGCCTGTGGGTGGTTGCCGAACCTCTCACGGGAGAAGACGCAAGACATGCATTAGAACGAGCCGTTCCCGACCTCGATCGGTACCTCGCTGACCAAAGCATAGAGATTGTCGCCGCTCGCGACTGGTATCTCCAGGATGGTGCGTTTGATCTCAACAGAGTGATCAGCGGTTGGAACGAGAAACTCGCGCGTGCATCGGCTAGAGGTTACGCAGGCGTGAGGGTTACCGGAGATACCGCATGGCTCGAAAAGAAGGACTGGAAGGACTTCTGTGAATACGAAGAGTCGCTCAACCACGCTATCGCCAATCAGCGTCTGGCGGTGCTGTGCACTTACCCGCTCGCCGCCTGTGGTGCCGCTGAAATCCTGGATGTGGTTCGAACACATCAGTTTGCGGTAACAAGGCGGCGCGGGGGCTGGGACGTTATAGAAACCGCCGGGCACAAACAAGCTAAAGCTGAAATCAAGCGCCTGAATGAGGAGCTTGAACAACGTGTTCTCGAACGGACCAGCCAACTGACGGCCGTCAACAGCGAACTCACAAAGGAAGTACTCCACCGTCAGCGCGCCGAAGAGGCCCTGCTTCGCAGCGAAGCCTACTTGGCGGAAGCGCAGAGGCTCACCCATACAGGCAGTTGGGCGTGCAACGTCATGACGAGAGAGATCCTCCACTCGTCCGACGAGCATTCCCGCTTGTATGGCTACGATGCGGAGAGGGGCATACCTTCATTCGAAGAACTTCTACAGCGCATGCATCCGGAAGATCGTGCTCGGATCGTTGAAACGGCCGAGAGGTCGAATCGCGAAGGAAAGGATTTCGAAGCGCATTTCCGAGTCGTTCTTCCAGACGGCTCGACGAAATACGTGTACGGAGTAGCTCATCCTGTTTTCAACCCGTCCGGCGATGTCCGCGAATTCGTGGGCATTCTGATGGACGTAACGGAACGCAGGCGAGCGGATGAGGAGCGCGAGAGATTGCGCCAGGTAGAGGCGGATCTCGCGCACGTAACTCGGATAACCACCATGGGCGAGCTGACTGCTTCGGTGGCGCACGAGATCAAGCAACCGATTACCGCGGCACTAACAGACGCTAGAACCTGCCTGCGATGGCTTGGTCGCGACGTCCCCGACCTGCCAGAGGCATGCGAAGCCGCATCGAGAGTTGTTAAAGACGTAACGCGCGCGGCTGACATCATTAGCAGAATCAGCTTGCTGTTCAAGAAGGGAGCTCCGCAGCGGGAGTTAGTGGATGTAAGTGAACTGGTTCGAGACATGATTGTCCTGCTGCGCGGCGAGGCGAACCGCTACTCGATCTCCATCCGTACCGAGCTTGCCGAGGGTCTTCCCAAGGTCATGGCGGACCGTGTGCAACTGCAGCAGGTTTTGATGAACCTCATGCTGAACGGCATCGATGCCATGAAGGAAACGACCGGCCGGGGCGAGCTTACCATCAGGTCGGAAGCGAGCGATTCTCAACTGCTGATCTCGGTCAGCGATACCGGTGTGGGATTGCCCCCGGAACAGGCGGAACAGATCTTCAAGGCATTCTTCACGACAAAAGATAACGGGACCGGTATGGGCCTGCCCATCAGTCGGTCGATCATTGAGTCGCACGGCGGCCGCTTGTGGGCCGCCGGTGCCCCCGGCCGGGGTGCAACTTTTCAGTTCACCCTGCCTGCGACGCTCGCGGCGCACGCATAACTTCCTTGGCTGCTCCAACGTTGTAGCCAACCTCGTTTCCGTGTGGGCTATCCCACATTGTCAGCACGTACTCGCGCCACCTTGTTCAGTGTCGAAATGCGGACTCACCGTCGGCGAAAGGACGTTGATGAACGAGAGCGGATCGATTCAAACGCGCTAAATGCGGTATTTGGAAACGAGCAGTATGGCACGCTCTTTGCATCAACTAAAACCGATCGGTATTGGCCTGGGTGACGAGTATGAGCACAAGAAGAAGCTTTCTTAATCTCGCCGCCAAGGGAGTGGCCGCAACCGCGGCCGCGGCCCTTCTGCCGGGAAGCACATCAGCGCAGGGCAATCCAAGCGACGGCAGGAGCATGAATAACATGGAAAATAACGCGAGCAGTGACGGCAATGTCCATTACAAGCTGCCTTTCAAATTCGGCCTGGGAGGCGTTCCCCTGGGAAATGAATTTGCAGTGGTACCTGACAAGGATGCGTACGCGATCCTGGACGCCGCGTGGAGCGCGGGAATTCGCTATTATGACGTTTCTCCCTGGTATGGTCTGGGGCTCGCCGAGAGAAGGTTTGGCGGCTTTCTTCACAACAAGAAAAGAAGTGAATATGTCATCTCGTCCAAAGTGGGCAAACTGCTGAAGGCATCGAAGACAGCCAGGAACCGCGAACTGTTCCCTTTCTCGCCCTCCCCCAACGACGTAATCTTCGATTACACATCGTCCGCAACAAGACGTTCGGTCGAGGATAGTCTGCAAAGACTTGGCATCGATAGCCTTGACGTCGTTTTTGTTCACGACATTTCTCCCGACAATAAGTTGTTGCCCACGAGTTGGCAGGAACAATTCGAGATCGCCGCGAAGGGTGCTTTTCCTGAACTAACGCGTATGCGGGAGGAGGGATTGATCAAAGGCTGGGGAATCGGCGTCAATACGCCCGAACCGATTCTGCGAGTATTGAGCGAAGCCGATCCGGACGTTTGTCTATTAGCATCGCAGTATTCCTTGATCGATCACAAGAATGCGCTAAATCAGGTTTTTCCTGCGGTTCGAAGAAAGAACGCCTCCCTGGTGGTTGGCTCCTCACTGAACGCCGGATTCATCTCGGGGAGCCCTCGTTACAACTATGGAAAGGACTCATACAAGATACCCACCCAATTCCTGGAAAGGCGAAAACAACTGCGTGCAGTGGCAGCGAATCACGGGGTAGACCTTCGCACAGCAGCGCTTCAGTTCTCCGCGTCACCGGACGTGGCCGCAGCTTTGGTCGTCGGCGCCAGCAGTGAACAACAGATTCTCGCGGACTATACGTCGATGCAGACCAGGATTCCGGCCGAATTCTGGGCTGAACTGAAAGCTAAGCAGTTGATAGAGCAAAACGCACCAACCCCTTCTTGAGAAGCCTGAGAATTAAATCTTGAGAAGCTGAAAATTAAAGATGGTGCGGTGAAGCATCCGCTTTTACAAGTTCCGGAGCTCGATGCGATGTGCGCACGCACACACTGGATGAACAAGATATCCGCTAGCCGGTTGACCATTACTTCCGCTCCAGGGGCTGGTTCTGCCATTTCCGATGCGAGCAACTGCAGAGTCGCGTGCAGTGCGAGGGTTTGGGCTTGATCTGCCTTGACCAGTATCAACTCCGGAAGCAAACGTTTGAGGGACTTGACGCTACTCTCGTCAAACCTGAACCATCCCGAAATTATGGTGGTCGGGACGCCGCCACCGCCGTAGTGGATCACGTTACTGCCGTTCTTAGGCGCGGCCTCACAAAGGCTGCCCGCGCGCGTGCGCGGGTTGTCCCTCAAAGCGTATTTGCTACCCGGCGCTAGAAGGAAACAGTCCCCACCGGTGAGCGGAAGCTGATCGCGTATCCCTTCTACGCTCAGCCAACAATTGCCGCGCGAAACCATACCGAAATGCGCAATCTGGGACCGCCAATTCTGGGGCGCGCATACAACAGCGGTTACTTTTTTAGTTCGTCGGCGTAACGGACAGGAACCGCCAAGTTGGAGCCACCAAAATCCTTCAGAATGGCGAAGTTCACGCCGATGACCTTCCCGTCGCGATTGAAGAGCGGTCCGCCTGAACCGCCGACGGTTGTCGCTGCATCGTAGACAATCTTATCCTTTAGGACGTCTCCGATATGTCCCTGGGTAGTCGTTGGCCGAATTAGGTCTTGCGCTGCCAGTTGCGAAACAATCTGGGTTACGTCCTGTGCGTTTTCCGCTATTTTTCGTGTGATGTCGTTCCCCGCCCGGGCGAGAATGCCTTCGATCCCCGTAGGGTAGCCAATCAAGACGACCGGATCGCCAGTCACACTGGCTTCACTCCGATTGTCGAGCTTCAGGAGCGCGGCGTGAGACGGCGCCGGATTCTGTAGCTTGAGAGTTGCCAAATCGGCCTGCGTCGAAATGCGATCCAGCTTGGCGGCGATGCCTTGAGAGATCCCTGGAAAATATGCCGTGTAAGTCGCGACGAACCCTTCGGCGCCGTGGTCGACAAGTTCCTTTAGTTTCTCATCGCTCGACCAAGGCTCCGCGACGTGATGATTCGTGAGGAGACGTCCCTCGCTGTCTATCAGAAATCCGGTGCCAAAAAAATCAAACTGCAGCGGCGGTCCCGTTCCGCCCGTCGCCAGAGACACCATCCCCTTTTCATCCACGAGCGGCTTACCTGTGGCATCGGCAACAATACGAATTACCTGTCCAGAATCCTTGTCCCGAAATTCCACGACAACATGCAGCAAACAGACGCTCGGTCCGTAAGTGTGAACGATTGTTTCCGCAATCCGGCCCTCATTCTCCAGTTGGTTCAGACGCTTTTGCGTCTCTTGAAGCTGCTTTTTGAGCGATTCGCTATCTCCGTCACTGTCAGTTGCTATTTTTTTGCGAATCTGTTCGGTCTGCGCTCTCAATGCCTCACGAGTTACTGGCCCGTTGCTTGCGTTCAGCGAGTCACGCTCTAGTTGTGCCCGGCGCACGAGTTCCCCCTGTTGCAGGAGTCCGCCGTTCAGCCGGGCTATTTCCGCTTTTAGTTGGAGCGTATCCTTGCGGCTCCGCCGGTTCGAAATGATCGTTGCGAATGCTGCTAAAACCGCTGCTGTACTCAGAACAGCAACCGCCGAGATTAGCCAAAAGGGCCTCTTGGCAGTCGTCCCGCCGCTCAGGGCTTCCACGGCATTCTCGGCCAGGTGCTCTCTTTGCAGTGCATCTTTCAGCTTTGCTTCGAGTTCTACTTCTGGCTGTCTCTCACGAAATTGGGTCCTGATCCTCGCCCCGAATTCCAATGGTTCAAATGGAAAGGAGACGACGTCGTCGGCGCCCAGGTCCAGCCCGCGGGCACGTTCCAGCGCCCCGCCGTGAACAATCATCACGATCTTGAGCGTTCGCGGATCGGGACTTGCCTTGATTTGGCTGATCACACCGCAGCAGCTAAGGTTGGATGGCGTTGCCTCCGTGATCAGGAGTTCCGGGGCGAGTGCGAGAATCTCATCGACGTTCAGACTGCGTTCCGAGATGACTTCATAGCCTTGCCCCGATAAAGCCTGCTTTACCTCCTGAGTAGACTCTGCACCCAGGTTGAGGAGAAGAATGCGCATCGCTGTCACCTTATCACCCGTCGCTGCCTGGATCCACAATCAGCCAATTGAGCTGAAGTAAGCTGAAGCGACTCTAGGTGGGTTTGATGTTTCATCGGATCAAAAAGGAACGAACGCCGCTCAGGGCCACTCGAGCGCTCACTCATGAGCGCGAACGCACGCTTGCATTATCTCAATTGTCCGCGATAGCGCTTGGATTTCTACCGTAGCGCTTAACGATTAGATTTACGCGTTCCCACGATCTCTATTCTACGCTTTCGGTGCTGCTGGCTAGCATGTGGCTAAGCCTAAAGGAGGCCACATGAAAATAAACCGCTCCGGTCGTCCGCAGGGGGACATCGTGTCCGCAGGTCGGCATCCACGCCGCGCTGTCGCTTTTATCGCGCCCCTATTTTCAATCACTTACAACTCAGCCCGTCTGGCAGCCGTCTTGCCTTTCTAGTTACGTCGCTCGACTTATTCAAGCGGCAAATATAAATCTGAGGAGAAGCAATAATGTTCACTGAATTCATCGACCAGCTTCACGCAATCCGAAAAAGCACAAAGCCGTTCCACTTGCTGGCGTTCTTCATTGCTCTCGTTTGCGCCCTGACGATTCACCCGGCCAAAGCGCATGCGCAGATCATTGGAGAGCTCAAAGCTGACATCCCATTCCAGTTCTACGCGGGGACTGCCGAACTTCCCGCGGGCGAGTACGTCCTTCGTATGCTGGATAACTCCAACTTGAAGATTATGGAGATCAGCAGTGCGGATGGCGCCACGACCGCTCTGTTCCAGGTCCAGGATACCAGGGCCAACTCCGCGCCTCGCAAGGGCGAATTGATCTTCAACAAATACGGGGATCTTTACTTCCTGACCAGCGTGTTTGATCAGGGCAACCCGGACGGTAGCGAAGTTCCCAAATCCAAATACGAAAAAACGGTCAGCCAAACGGCCACCGAAGCCCAAAAACACGTGCCAGCAGACCACCGGGGGCAACAGGGAAGCTAGCGGATTGCTCTCGTAGAACCGCATTTATACCGGATCAGAAAATAAGGAGGAATTATGAAACTTCAAAGAGTCGTACTCGTTTTGATAGGAATGATGTTGTTGTTCGCGGGCAGGTCGTCAGCCGCGGCTGTGAAAACCGATTACGATCGGAACGCAAACTTCACCCAGTACAAGACCTACTCTTGGGAACGGGTCCAAACACGGGATCCGCTTATGGTCGATCGAATCAAGAGCGCAGTGAATGGCTCTCTGGCGGCGAAGGGTCTCACGGAAGTCCCAACTGGCGGGGATATCTCCGTCGTGGCCATCGAGGTTACTCATAATGAGCAAACGCTCGACACGTTTTACAACGACTTCGGCGGCGGCCGGCGTTTCGGCGGATTTGGAGACGCCACCACAACCACAGAGACCTACCGGGTCGGAACTCTTGTCGTCGACCTGTCGGATACAGCGGCAAAAAAACTCGTCTGGCGCGGCTCGGCCAGCGACACGCTCTCCGATAAGTCCGAAAAGAACATCGATAACCTCGACAAGGGCGTGGTGAAAATGTTCAAGAAATTCCCTCCCGCCCCTTCGAACAAATAACCCGTGTCCATTTCTTTGCGTGCGGCCAATCGGCCGCACGCAAGAACGGATTTCGTCGTCGTATGAACACTCCGCCCTAAGTAGCAGCAGGGCGATGTGCCCGAAGGAACGAATGTATCTGGCGCACCGCCAGCGGAATTCGCTCCTTGGGCTCCTTCCACGGGAACATGCTCACTTCCGCCTTGGGCGCGAGCATCGCGGCCTCCATGGCCACGGCGTACGGATGCGCCGGGATATCGTCCGGCAGGATCAGCACGGGCGTCTGGCAATTGCGCACGAAATCGCGCGTCACCGTGAAGACGAAATCGGGGTTGGTGCGGTACATCTTAGTCAGATATTTCTCGACCGTCTCCATCTTGATGTCGGGCCGGCGCTTCACCAATTCCGGACCCCAGTCCTTCATATTATTTTCGTAAAAAAGGTCGCGCATCTCCGGACGCGACCCGCTGGGCTGCGCCAGCACGGCCGCGACCACGCGATCGGGCGCTCGCTTCAACAGATTCCAGATGAATGGGCCGCCGATGCAGAAGCCCATCACCATGAACTTGTTGATCCCCAGATGATCCATCACACCGAGCTGGTCATCTGTGTGTGAATCCCACGCCCGGTCGATCTCCAGCGGACCAGAGGACTGGCCGGGATTTGCGTTCCGCAGGTCCGCTGCGATGCAACGGTACTCTCCCTTGAACTCGCCCATCGCGTCAAAGGGGTTCGTCAAGCCGGCAATCGTCGAGTTCAATCCCCCGCCGGCGATAAGCAACAACGGGAAGCCGGAACCGGCCTCCTCATAGTGGATGCGAACGGGACCTTTTTCGTAGAAGGACATGGCAGCTGCTCCTTTCCCAGTCTGTTGGCCAAACACGCGCCGCACGGCGGCCATCGCCGTCGCCGCGGCGCCCGTTGCCAGTATTTTGCGTCTGATCTGATCCATATCGGCGGCCTCCTGCTTGACAGCGCTCTCGGGCTTCGGATCATAAAGATCTACGAAGATCCATCAGCCTTCGTCACTTGCCAAAACCTGTAACTCTACCGCCTGCTGCTCGTTTTGCCCGATGCAACTCGCGGAACTGGCTTGCCGTAAACTTCAATCCAGTCGATCCGCGCACCAGCGCCTCCGTGACCGCCTCCCGGCATCAGTTCGGTGAAACCAATCTCCTCCACCCTGCTAAGGTTCGGATTCTGCACCCACTGATCGCCGCGGCCTTCGACAACATTTTCGATACTGAGATTCCGCCAGCGCACGTCAGCCAGTTGGATTTGTGACTCTACCCAATCCGTGGAGAAGCCGGTCGCATGGTCGCCCACGAGCCACGTTCCGTCGGCGAGCTTCACAATGGGATGGAGTAAATGGAACCCGGTGACCTTGGTACGCCAGCGGATGGTCGCCAGTCCGGTTAAATCCACATCGTTGTTTTTATCCCTGAGCGTGATCGCGCAGTTTGACGTGCACAGTAGCGTCATCACGTAGGTGATGTCATTGTTGTAGGTCTGTTTGACAGCCACCGGGCCAACCTTGTCGCCATACAGGTGCACTTCCAGATTTGGGTTAGCGACGTCCCCTTGACCGACCGTATGCTCCGGTTCCTGCGGAGTATTGGTATTGGGCAAGCCACTCGTCAGCGTCCAGTCTTCTCGGAAAAACAAAGGAGGATATTGGAGCCTTTGTGGCGTCGGCGACTGTTGTCCCGCAGCCCACACAGGCTTGCCTGCCAACCAATTAGATCCGCCCAAACATAGACTCAAGAGTCCCAACACGGATGCAGCTGGAATAAATCTCGGCATAGACACCTTCTCTTTCTCTATTGCCAATCGGGAACCACCAGAATTTAGGCAGCGCCCGTTCAACCCGGGGTCGCAATCTTGGTGTGTTAATCGCGTTTAAGCTGAACGGAGTATAAATCACTCGGTCGAAGCGACAGAGTAGAATTTAGTGCGGACGAGGATGCGCCGCCATTCACGGCCCGCAGGACCAACCGAGTCCCACTAGGCCCTTTTTTGGTTCGGCCAACCGACCCCGCTTGCCATCAGCTCCTTCCGATGTATTATTGAGTGTGTACTCAGTTATGGAGAAGCTTAGTGGCTCGTCCTAAAAGCGAAGACAAACGAAATGCGATCCTCGACGCCGCGACCCGCTTATTTGCGGAGCGCGGTCTTACCGCTGCCCCAACATCAGAGATATCAAAACAAGCTGGCGTCGCCGAGGGAACTCTGTTTACGTACTTCAGGACCAAGGATGATCTGATCAATGCCCTTTACCGCGAGATCAAGCTGGAACTCGCAGACGCCATGATGTCGGATTTCCCCCGAAAGAAGAAGGTTGGTACCAGGCTGCGACATGTTTGGGATCGCTATGTGAATTGGGGCATTGCGAATCCCAAGCAGCGCAAGGTGCTGGCGCAACTAACGGTTTCGGAGGTACTCACCAAAGAGTCTAGAGACGCCGGCAGCGCGCCGTTCGTCGAGTTCCAAGCCATGATTCGTGACGCGATTGAGCAGCGGTCTCTTTCGGAACGATGTCCCGGTGGAACTGATCTCGAGGTCGTTAGCAGCTTTGGTAGAGGCGACGATAGACCTTACGGCGTCGAACCGATCCAAGGCGAAACACTACCGGGATAGCGGCTTTCAAATGTTTTGGTCGGGCGTAACCAAGTAACGAGTCATTGCATCTATAAATGAGTGAGTAATCACAATAGATTAGCGCACGAGGCCAGCTGGCCGAGTCTAAGCTCGCATGGTCTATCTAAAAAGGAGAACGGAGGATTTTCATGTCTAAGGTCTGGTTGATTACGGGAAGCGGAAACGGATTGGGGCGGGACATCGCCGAGGCGGCGCTGGCCGCAGGGGACAGCGTGGTAGCCGGAGCGCGTCGGACGGAAGAGCTGGCACCCCTGGTGGCGCAGTACGGCGAGCGGGTGAAACCCGTGAAGCTGGAAGTGCGCGACGAAGCCGCTGCAAAAGCAGCCGTGCAGTTGGCAGTGGATACATTTGGGCGGCTGGACGTTCTGGTGAATAACGCAGGTTATGGGCAGTTTGCGCCGTTCGAGCAGATGAGTGCGGAGGACTTCCAGGCGATCGTGGACACCTGCTTTTACGGCGTAGTGTACACAACACGCGCCGCCGTGCCGGTGATGCGTAAGCAGAAGGGCGGTCATATCTTTCAGGTGTCTTCGACCGGTGGCCGCCGCGGGGTTCCGGGCAATACGCCGTACCACGCGGCCAAGTGGGCGGTGGGCGGTTTCAGCGACTCTCTGGCGATGGAAGTCGCGCCGTTCGGAGTCAAGGTCTGCACGCTGGAGCCGGGAGGTATTCGGACCAACTGGGCACGGCGCGCCGGTCAGAATGCGCCGGACCTGCTGCCGGAGTACGAGGCCACGGTCGGTTCGTTCCTCAAGATATTGCGAGGCCTCGAAGGGCGTGCGGAAGGCGATCCGCGGAAAATCGCGGACGTAATTGTGCAACTGGCAAATAGCGACGAGGTGCCGGTGCGGCTGATCCTCGGTGTCGATGCAGAAAAGCGGGTGCAGCAAGCAGAAGCCGCGCGAGCCGCCGAGGCCAGCAAGTGGCGACATCTGACCGTTTCAACGGTTTTTGAAGATGGACAATTCGACAGCCGATTGCAAATCGCAAAGAGTGGAATCAATTCCTGAGTTGCTGAATCATGGGGAGCACGATCATGAAATACAGATTACTCGGCAAGAGCGGACTGCGGGTCTCCGAAGCGTCGCTAGGCACCATGACTTTCGGCGACGAGTGGGGATGGGGATCACCGAAGGCTGAAGCGCAGAAAGTCTATGAGACCTACCGCGAGGCAGGCGGAAACTTCATTGACACGGCGAATTTCTACACCAACGGCACGAGCGAGAAATTCCTGGGTGAGTTCATGCAGGGCCATCGCGAGAGCGTCGTTCTAGCCACGAAGTACTCCAACGCCGCGCCAGGCAATGATCCGAATGCGGCGGGCAATCATCGCAAGAACATGATGCAAGCAGTGGAAGCCAGTTTGAAACGACTGCAAACCGAGTACATCGACCTGTACTGGGTGCACATCTGGGACGGGATCACACCTGTGGAAGAAGTCATGCGCGGTCTGGACGACTTGGTTCGCCAGGGTAAGGTTCTTTACGTCGGCATCTCGGACGCTCCCGCCTGGTGGGTCGCCCAGGCAAATACTCTGGCGGAGCTTCGAGGCTGGACACAGTTTATCGGGCTGCAGCTCGAGTACAGCCTGATTGAGCGGACGGTCGAGCGCGAACTGATTCCCATGGCCAAAGCTATGAACTTGGGGGTTCTGGCTTTCTCTCCCCTGGCGGGTGGATTTCTAACCGGGAAATATCACGGCGAAGGCAAGCCCGACGGCGGGCGGATGACCAATGAGGGAGTGAAAGCCTTCTATCCTGAGAGGGAACAACGCGCGGCGTGGATGATATCGGCTGTAAAGTCGGTTTCCGAACAAACCGGTCGCAGCATGGCGCAAGTCGCACTCTCCTGGTTGCGCCATCAAACGCTGCCAGTAATCCCGATCATAGGAGCGCGGAAGGTATCTCAACTCCAGGACAATCTCGCCAGTTTGGATCTGGAACTCTCCGCCGAACAATTGAAATCCCTCGATGGAGCAAGCCGAATCGAACCCGGATTCCCTCAGAGTATTTACGACAGAGAAATGGTTCGTGCAATTAGGTATGGCGGCACGTGGGATCGCTTGCTGCTCTAAGTGCGGCACTTCAGACAGGGCAGTGATACAGCTGTCGGCGTTTGAGGTTCCCGCTTGCTCCCGAGTGACGGGCAACCCGGAAGTTATCAGCCCGACCGTCGGGTTAGTACCGATCAAGCTGTAACGTTTATGGTAAGAGTCTCTACGCGCTGTCGATTGAGGGACGCCGCTCTTTACTACCAGCAGCCGCGACACAATCTCCGGATGGTTACCCCGCGAGCTGAAAGTTCTCCAAGTAATTGCGCCACTCCTAGAGAGGTCTCACGGTCGCCCGGGACGATGACTGCCCATTCAAGGTTCTCTCGAAACTCTTTCGACCTAATCTGCCATTGCCCGAAAGACGACGACTTCGCCTCGCCAATTTGGACGATGGTCCAGTGCCGCACCAGCGCCAGCGCGGCCGCCTCGTCAGGCTCCGGTCCGGACAGTATAAAGTGGTTGTTCCCGTGTACCAGAATGCCGACCATACGTTCTCAAGCCTCCAGCCGCGGGTCAGCAACCGGGTAACCGATTGCAAAATGGTAGACGACTTGTCCTAGCTCAGATGAGAGGCCCAGATATCGGTTCACTTCGTCATCAAAAAATGCTCCGATGCCTGTTGCTCCCAGTCCAAGGGCCTCGGCAGCAAGATACATTCGTTGGCCAATTGCTCCCGCCTCGAAATGCACGTATCGGTAGCCGCGATCTCCGTACCTGCCAGCAGCATTTTCAAAATCGCCGATCATGGAAAATGTCACGCAGGCATTACCCGCCAGGTTTTGTCCCAAACTGAGAGCTGCCGCCACCAGCCGTTGGTCTCCCGCTTTGATTCTTTCCAACTCTGCATGCTCCGGCCAGAAGCGATAAATACCCGCATCCAAACCCTCGACGCGATGGACGTAAAGATAAAGATGGACGTAACGATCAGTAGCGAAATCGGCGAACAGACGCTCCCTTGTAGTGGACAGGAGAGTCGCAAGTTGCGGGAAGGAGATCGACCTGCGCCCACCCTTGAAGTCAAGAGCAGAACGTCGAGTGCGAGCGACGACACCGAAACTGTGCTTTGTGGAGACAGGAGGCGGCAGTCTGACTCCTCCGCGCCCGGACACCTTGCCAAGAGAGCGGATGGCGGATTCTGTGCTGAGCTTCGTGGCAGTGTGAATGCCTTCGATCAGAGGGTAAGTTTTTTGCTCCTCGGACAGTCGGTTGGGCTGGCCGCCAAACATAACCGTTTCGCCTGCATTCAGCTTGTTCACCGGAATGGATGGGCCGTGAAGCGCGACGATTAACATGGGCCACTCATCCGTACTGAGGAGACACGATTCCGCCACCCTGTCATCCCCAAAATGCCCAATAGCAAAGCTCTCGCTTCCGAGAGATCGAGCCGCGAGCGTGAGAGCCTGCCAGGCATGTCCGATGTCGTGTAAGCAATAGCGATAGGCCCGATCCCCGTATTTCCAGGCTTCGCGCCAAGCGATACTGGTCAGAACGAAAATGAGTGCGGCAGGGTTGTTGACAAGTGTCGCGGCAAAGTCTCCGATGGCACGTTGTTCTGCCATGTGGGATGAGGGACGGTAATGATAAAGGCCATCGGACCAATCGATCAGACCTCGCGTGCAGAAGTGAAATTCGGTCGGATGGAGATTACCGGAAGAAGGATTGACGCGCAGAGAGTAGATAGCTCCGGTGGACGGGACTCGTTTGGACGCGCTAATCGAGGCTGAATAGAACATCAACTGCGAAAGGAATTCCGCACCGTCCCTCGCCAGAGTATTTCCTGTTTTGCCCTCGAGTACTTCGAGAGCCGAAATCTGTGGAGCCGGCGGGTCGACCGGCAAATCCACGACCCGAACGCCTTCATAATGCCGAAACGGATTGGGCATATTGGCCCAATCGAGATAGTGCTGACTTCGTTGCACCGACTCTGGACTATGCTTCGTCAATTCATGATATTCGAGCCAAGTCATGTTGCGCGAATCCTGCGATCACCATACGCGCAAACCAGACATTGCGGTAATCGTTGATTTCAATTGTCAGCTGAAAGAGCGTATCAAGAGATAGGTGCCGAACATCCCCGACGATAAGGGAGCACCTGCTTGGAAGGAAGGCGTTCGCTCAGGCGTCCGGGCCGTGGGCATTCGATCCACGACACTTTCACCACTGACTTAAGAGGATTATCTATGCGGGCCTTAGTTGAAGAGCTGACTGCCAATCGTGCTGATAGAATCGGGCTCTCTCACCCCGGGGTTGAAAAGTAGGAACCTATCCACATCTCTAGAGTGCCGTCGTGCCAATTTTCTCTCGCCATCAGGTTTGGCCGTAATTCTTTCTCATATCGTTCCCGCAGGATCTTGGGATCTAGCGGCACCGTTTTTGTAAGATATTCGGCATCACCTTGATCCTTTGGGCTGTTCCGCTCCAATTTGGACAGAACCAAATCGTATGGATCCGGTGCAAGAATCTTCAGCTTTTTAAACCGTCCAGGAAACATTTCTTTCAACCGTGACTCGTAGTCTTCCGGCATGGTTGCCACGGTCACATGCTGCAGGTGAACCTCGTACTTGGTGGCAAGTGTTGATCCTCTCCCTGCAAGCTGTTCCAATTCCTCTATGCGGTAACGCGGAATCACTGCAATGTAGTCGACGTCACCTGTGGGCCGCGGAAGACCATAGAGGAAGCTTACGACAAAGCCGCCTATGCAATGAAGTTGGATAGGCTCCGATATAGCCTGATCTAATTCATCGAGGAATGCGCTCCACGGCAAAGGAGGATCTTGTTCAGCGTTAGAGGACATATTGAAGATGTTCTGGTCGCCAATTCGTCAGCAAATTCCAGTGCTTTGCTTCCTCCGACCGATTTTTTCTCAACCATTCCCGTTCAACATCCGTGTTCACCCTTTTGACGAACGTGTCCTCGCGCACCAGTCGACTTTCTTCCAGCATATTGCCAAGCTCTTCAAGCGCGTGATCTCGATCTACATTCGTCGGCGTAGGTCGCTTAGAAACCTGCTTGGCTAAGTTAGAGACAAAACCCAGACGATTCTGCAGATTGTTCAGTTTGGCTTGCCTTACCAGCCATGTTTGATCCATGTCCCAATACTGCAGCAAAAGCCAAGGAAGAGCCTCGACTACACGAGGTTCGAGATTGTCCTGTTTCAATGCTTCAAGAAGAACCTCGGCCGGGTTTCTCTGTCGAGTTCGGGATTTCATATAGGCAAAACCAGGATAGCCCAATGCGGACACCATATTTGCAAACTTTTCACCACTAACGTCCACTCGAGGATTAAACAGATCGGGAGTTGGCAAAGCTGTCGGGCTCAGTCCGTAAACAGCTTTGAACTTACGCGCGAGCGAAGACGTCACCCTTCTCTGCCCGGATTCCAACATCGCCAGATAAGACTGCGACACTCCCAGACGCTGGGCAGCCTGCGTTTCCGTCCATTCGCGCCGATTTCTAGCGACTCTCAGGCTCTTTGGCTGCATCCGCTAATCTCCTATGACGATTCGATTCTATCACAACATTTGTGATACACCAACCAGTGCTCCATCGAGCTCCCCGGGGAAACTGCGACTTCCCTGTTTTCAGTGGCAAACAAGCATAGTCCGCGGACACGGAAAATAACAACATCAGTATTTTCAAGGACTTACGAGGAACGCTAAGTTACTGAAAAGAAGCAGATGACATGAAAAGGAATTCTTATTGCTCCCTCAAGAATTCCTCGTTTTTTTCGCTGACGTTGACATTCCAAAGTAGTGGGATCCTCGCCCACTGCCCTTGATCGAGAGTCGGCTTCGGGCCCAAATTTTGCGGCACGGATGGCAAGCCGACGCTTCATTTTTTTGTGGGCATGACATGTTTGATAGCTTCAGCCTTGCCCGAAATCCGGCCGGGATCGATGTCAAACCCGGAGATCACTTCCTACAAGGGACTTCTGGACAGCGAGGAGTCTGACCACTCCGAACCGAACCCAGCATCATGGATTGCTCTACGCTAGGCGACTTCCCAGGACTAATCTCGCCGTGGACTGGATCGCTTCCGGTTACGCGGATTGTCTAGGCGAACAGCGATGGTAAATTGTGCCTGTCACGGTAAGGTGATATGGAACGGACTTACGACATTTTCGAGAAGATGAAGGATGGCCATTGGATGTGGCGTGCTGTCATCCCCGGACGCGAAGCCGCCATGCGAAAATTTGAAGAACTAGCTGCGCAATCACCCAACGAGTTTCAACTCAAACACCTCGCATCTGACACCCTCATCGCCACGATCAATCCCAAGCAATGAAGGCGGAAAATCGAAAAGAGTCTTCGGCTTATTTCAATTGCTACCCCGCCTGATGGTTTTCCCCGATTCCTTTTTCCCTAAGTTACTGTCACCCTTCATGACCAATGTCTCGATTCGATATTGCCAATATGGAGAAAATACGGCCACGGCTTAGGACGTTGTCGGACAGACCTCAACGAATTCGGTCGTGTCCTGCTCAAAAACTGCCGACCTGAATTATCGCGGGTGCAACCGCTATCGCGCTCGGAGACTCTTTTGCAGGAAGCACAAGAGGAGCGGCGTCGGCGCAAACCCGCCAAAGGAAAGCTGAAAACAGGGTTGCCGGTTCTGCAGCCTAAAGTCTAGAGTCGGCGTTCGGGCAAGGAAGCGGATCATGGCCAAGTCACGGAAAATAACGGTCCAGGACATGTCGCTACTGAGTGCCGACTCATCTTCTTTCAGGATATACGGCGACGGTCGGTATGTGGGAACAGTCTGTATTTCGGATTCTCAAATGACGCGAGAACGTTTGATGGACGATGTTGTCCGCTGGTGCGAATTAAATTTCGCCAAGTTATCGACGAGTGAAGAGACTAGCGTGGATTTGAACGAGGTGTGGCGACAGTGACAATGTGGCTGGTCGTCCAGAGACTATGCGGTGCACGACTGGCTTGATTCGGGCCACAAAAATCCGAGTTAAGGGCGCATACTCGGGCTAGGTGAATTTGATGGCACAAATCGCAGTCAATTGGACCGAAAAACGTAAAGGACTCATAGCTAAACGCAACTGGCTTTTCAAGCAATTTGAAGCCAATCCGAGGAACATCAGGACAGGACAAGAGATTAAGAAGCTTGACGACGAAGTAGCCGAATGCGAAGAGCACTTGACGATGGAACGGTCCAAACCCGGCTAGTGAAGGAGACTCGTTAGGCCGCAGCCATAGAAAAGCCAAAATCCTGCCACCAGGCTTCCGAGCAGGCGTTGTGCAACCACATCTCTACGTCAACTTCTTTTGTGACCTGATAGCGGAAAGTGAAGCCGCTCTCGGTCGTCACAGGATTATTTCGGTCTTCGCATTGAGCGCAGACGTTAGGCTTAGACATATTTCGGGACCTGTGCGGACAGTATCACTTTAAAGGTCTGGCGGTGATTAACTGTTCGGGAAACAAGCGAGCTTGTTTTCGCGGCGACTTGGAACATCTGCCTGGGGTTTGGTTTTTTGGATTAAGTTGCAGCCGTTCCGAAGAAAGTGCCACCCGCAAGTACCGTATCGATAGCCTGAGGCAAAACGGGAGCGTAACGTCTCGAAACGTGCGCTTCATTATTTTTTGTGTGCGTGTTGTGTGTGCCCACAAAATCGCGGCCACGACCAATACCTCCAGTCGGCGAAATTCACCGCCAATACTTGTTCTGACCCCAACCCATTCTTGAGCGCGGAGCATCCCATTTGTTAGACCCAGCGTTATAATATTGGTGGAACATGAAGACCCGACTTCAATCTCCCGACTGGATATCGAGAATTCTGGGTCTACGCGAACAGCTGGGACTAAGTCAGGCTGCGCTGGCTGCACGACTTCATTTTTCTGCGATGGCGCTGTCGCGATGGGAGAACGGCACTCACGAGCCGAGCGCTAAGGCTTACGTTCTTCTGGGCAATCTGGCAAGCAATCCTGACCGACGGTGGTTTTGGGAACGTGCTGGACTCCCCGCAGCCGACGCCTCCGACATGCTTCCGCGCGCCAGAATTGTGCGGCCAATTCGACGCGAAAATCGATCCGGCCCGTCTGCAATCCCTGTGGTAAATATTCCTATTCTTCGTGGCACGGTCGCTACGCCGGGCGGGAAAGGTGACTCCGTTCTCAACCTTCAGACTCTGCCTGCGGAGGAAATCATCGCCACCCCCGAATCGTGGTGTCCTAATCCATCGGAAACCAACTGCCTCCGGGTGAAAGGGGACGTGATGAAGCCGCTCATCAACGACGGGGATATTGTCGCGGTCGATTGTGCCCAGACCGATCCTACGAGATTGAATGGGAAAATCGTTGTCACCTGGCATCAAGAATCTGGATTAATCTTGTCGCGGTTCTTGTTCATCAATGGTGCGTATCTTCTCGCGGCTGAAAGTCGCGAGTTCCAACCTTGGCAGCTATCTAACAAACGCAACTGGAAAATCGTCGGAAGAGTGCTGTGGTCTATTAGACGAGCCCCTTAAATCCTAGCTGAGTGTGTGCGGAACAATAATGGGGAACAATACGATCAAAAGGCCCAGCGAGTCCGGAATAGAAATTCACGGGGCCTGTCTAGGAGATACGAACTTCACTTTCTACTATCGCTGTTCGCTTTTGGGCTGGCAATACCGTCTATCCATCAGTTCAGGTCTTGGGCGCGTCAATCCCAGCCGCCGGAGGAACGCATGGAGATGATACGGATGAGAGCATTACTGGCGGTGTTGATTACCGTCTGCACCGTCTCTGCCGTAGCACAGTCAACGGATGAAGTAACCAGGAACTACATTCACCAAGCGGAATCAGATTGGGCTGAATCTGTAGTCACCAACGACGTGAGTGTGCTTGAGCGAATTTTAGCGGATGACTTTATCGGAGTGGACATTGACGGGAGCCACTATTCCAAGGCGGATGTGATTAAGGACTACCGAACGAAGCCCTCCGAGTTCGCCTTGAACCACGTCAATGAGGTGCAGATTCGTTTCTTTAGAGACGCCGCGGTCGCACAAGGCAGCGAAAGCTGGAAAAAGAAAGACGGAACGCCGGGAACGTTCTTTTGGACAGACACATGGATTAAACGTAATAGCAAATGGCAAATTGTCGCGGCGGAAGATTTGGTGCCACCCACGGCCAAACGCTAAAAGTGAAGTCATAACCGTTGCGAAGTCGAAATTAAAAGACTCGGCATCTCACGGAGGTGGCACCAATAGCATGAAAACTTTCGGCCTCTTCAAACCCGGCGACACTGAACCAATCCAGATATACCGAGGCGCGGCCATCATGCTAAAGGACGACTCCGCAACCGTTCTGGCTGAAGTGGGACGAGATTTTCGGCGAGACGTAGTTGTCGTAATTCCGCTAGAGCCAGGTTGGACCGTCCGGGAAGTGGAATGAAGACCCGGCATTGCACCGGTCGACGCACTAGGGCATTACTTGACCAAATTCAGCATCAGCTTCTCAAGATCAAGTTGAATGTATGATTCAGAGCCAGCGTCATACATCTCAACACAGTGGCGCTTATACGCTTCGTAGCACTGATCCATCCGGCCAGAGTCTGTCGTCTCGAATCCCCAATCACAATCAGGAACGGAGCAGCGGATGATGGGTGGGACCGTCATGCCGGCTGAAAGAGCGACCATGAACAAATCTTATGTACATTTCCAATTCAGGATTTTGCTTTTTGTTTCCTGCCCCGTTTCCCTCTGTTTCCTGCCCAATGCGGCATTGCCATTTTCCGACCGTTGAGCTGCACCCGACTCTCAATGCCATCAGCCTCCAGATATTTGTGCATCGGGGCGAATGATCGTTCGGGTTGGGCCTGGCCCAATGTTTTCTTTGGCATGGGCTGGGTGGTGAGCTCGCGAAAATGAAGGGGATCCCGAAGGTTTTGCAATTCTCGGTAGTAGTAGAGTGGCGTCGGGTGCTTCCCTTTGACCTTCAGTTTCTTGAGAAACTCGATTTCCTCTTTTGTCGCATCACCGTTCGCCGACAAGTGCTGAAGGAATTTCGTGAGTCCTGGCTCTTCCATAGGCGCTGGCTCGCTTTCGATAAACTCAAATCTCGTGGCATGTCCCGGAAGAAGTCTGCGGTTTAGGACAATTTCCATGCTAAAGGTCGCAAGATCGATATCCCATGATTCGATAAGAGGATCCAGGAAGAACTCGCAGTTTTCGACGGACACATTGAAGACATCCGCCTCCAAGAACTCGAGGATGCTGACTCGCATCGCTTCATAGCTTCGGCCGGCGCGTCGCGTCACAGAGTGGAGCCAGGCTTCGTTTTCCAATTCGCCCCTGGCGACTCTCTTAACCACGTCTAGCAGTTTTTGCGTCACAAGGCGCTCGAGTTCCCCGAAGGGTTGCTTTTCGAAAATTGCTCGTATTTGTTGTTCTTTATCATGTTGGCATTTGTGGAGAATCAATTCCCGAACTTCTTTGAACAAGGGATTCGGTGGGTCTCCAAGATTTCTTTTCAGTTCTTCCTTGCGCTGCTCCTCCGCCAGCTTCGAAAGTTTCCCGCCTGGGAGTTTCAAGAATTTGCCGATCTTGTCATAAATATCTGTTCGACCGGGAGCGGGGGGCAATTTCTTACGAGTCAGCAACTGCGAGATGTAGGACTCCGTGACCTCGGCGGCGGCGGCCAGGTCTCTTTGTTCAAGCCCCAATTCTTCCAGGCGCTGTTTGATGACTAGGCAGACATCCACTGGGCTCCCCCGCTTAATTAACTGTGACAGATTAATTCTTGGAAAGGGTCTCAGACTACCCTTGACAGGTCAAGTTAATTAACTTAAGATGGTTAAGGTACTGAGGGCATCTTCAGGTCAGCTGAACTCGCATTGGTTATCTGAATCCCCCTTGGCCCCCATCCAAGGAGGCTTACATGTTTGCACGCAAAGTATCTATGCACCTGAAAAGCGACGGCGCCCTGGCATTCAAGCAAAAGGTTGAAAGTGAAATCATTCCCTTGCTGCGCAAGCAGAAGGGCTTTCTCGACGAAATCACCTTCCTGTATCCAAGTGGAAAGGAAGTTCATGCCTTTAGCCTGTGGGAGACGGCGGCACACGCGGAGGCTTACAACCGTGGAACGTATCCAGAAGTGACGAAGATCCTGGCGTCCGTCGTTGAAGGTACACCACGGGTACAGACGTACGAAGTCTTAAATTCAACCATCCAAAGGGCCGCCGTCGCCGTGGCGGCTTGAAGCTCACAGCGTCTCTGTTTCGGAGGGGGCCCCGATCCGCTTCCTGAAGTCTTCCTACTAGGGACAAGCACAGCAAGGATTCTTGATGTTCATGAGAACTACAAGACCGGTTGAGAAGGTCCCGGTAGAGAGTGTGACCGTTCGGGAGGGTGAGGCGTCCTTCCACACGCTAGTGGAACGCATGGCGTCAGCGGTTTTCGTTAGTCGCGGAGGACGATTGCACTATGTAAATCGCGCCGCACAGGCCATCACGGGCTATACGCGAGAAGAACTGTTAACAATGAATTTTCTGGATCTACTTACACCTAACGGTCGAGAACCAATTGAATTCGAGTCGCAGGATGTAGTCAGGATTCGAACGAAAGATGATAGGGAGTGCTGGCTTGATATAAGCGCAACGCCGATTGATTTTGATAACGAGCCGAGCACGCTGATTTCGGCTTTCGACCTGACTGAACGCAAACGAGCTGAAGAGCATGCACAACTTCTGGCAATTACCGATCCGCTCACGGGCCTAGGCAACTATCGGCGATTGCTTAATGTCCTCCACGCCGAGATAGAACGATCAGGGCGCACGGGGCGGTCGTTTGCCGTCTTACTTCTTGACTTGGATGGACTAAAAAAGATCAACGACCGCCATGGTCACTTGGCAGGCAGCCAAGCCCTATGTCGGCTCGGCAACGTGCTCCGTTTGTCGTGCCGGGCTATCGATACGGCCGCGCGATACGGTGGTGATGAATTTGCCGTCGTCCTGCCGGAGACGACCTTCAGTGCCGCGCAGTTTGTCGCGTCGCGCATTCGCGAACGGTTGGAGACAGACATCGGGCGACCGGCCATTTCTGCGAGCATTGGCGTGGCAGTCTATCCGGGCGATGGCCAAACGATTGAGGCCCTTCTTCAAACGGCTGACCGCGCCTTGTACGAAATGAAGAGTTGCGCTGCAAAGCGTTCTCCTGTGCCTGTGGCTGTGTGAACTCGTTAAGACACTTCGGGTAGGGATTCGTGGAGATATGAAAATGAAAAAGATTCGCAGTTCGATTTTTTGTCTCGTTGTTTTGTTTCTGACGGCGCCGATGGTCGGCGCGCAGGATTTTTCCAAGTATCGAGCTTTTTCTCTCGGAACGAATCTCGTGACCGTTCTCCGGCATACGGACCAGAAGTTGGCGGATGTGAAGGTGATTCAAAGTCGTCCGGCATTAATTCAGGAACTGACGTGGTGGCCAGGGAGCCTTTCGGGAACTCCACTACGTCGTGACGCCGTCGAGCAGATGCTCTTCTCCTTTTGTAACGCGGAGCTCTACAAGATCTCTGTGATTTACGATCGAAGCTCGACGGAGGGACTCACTGCCGATGACATGGAGAAGTCCATTTCGGCGAAATACGGGCCGCCCACATATGTTGCTCTGGCGATCGATTCCATCACGAACGCGGGGCAACAGCCTGTTGCTTCCTGGAACGATGCGCAATATTCCTTCAACCTGGTTCGTTCCTCTTCTACAGATGCTTTTGAGCTGGTCATCTATTCCAAAAAAGCCAATGCAGAAGCAGAACTTGCCCTTGCCGAGGGCGTGAAACTCGACAAGCAAGAGGGGCCGCAGCGGGAAGCCGACCGTCAGAAGAAAGAAACGGACGACCTCAAGATAACGCGGCAGAAGAACCAGAAGAGTTTTCGTCCCTAACGTTTACGTGGAACCACAAAGATTTGATTGCTTTAGTTTTGAACTGGATTAAACGGAGGTTAAGAAATGCCTGTGAACATCACTCCCCTGCATGACCGGGTACTTGTACGAAGACTGGACGAGAAAGAAACGGCGAAGGGCGGAATCCTTATTCCTGATACGGCAAAGGAAAAGCCGCATGAGGGTGAAGTAATGGCCGTCGGAGCCGGCAAGGTTGAAAAGGGCCTTCGCATCCCTCTCGATGTGAAGGTGGGTGACCGGATCATGTTTGGCAAATACACCGGCAACGACATAAATATCAACGACCAGGAGTACCTAATCGTCCGCGAAGAAGAAATCCTCGTGAAAGTCACTGGAATGGCCAAAGCAGCATCGGGCAAGAAGTAAGTTTCACCCGAACCGAAGATTTCGGACGGGCAGGAATGTTTAATCACCCCGGAGGGTGAAGTCGAATGGCAAAACAAATTGTAACTGGTGAGAATTCACGGCAAGCGATTTTGCGCGGCGTCAACACTCTGGCTGACGCGGTGAAGATCACGCTCGGGCCGAAGGGGCGGAATGCGGTGATCGAGAAGAAATTCGGGGCGCCCATTATCACAAAAGATGGCGTGACGGTAGCGAAGGAGATCGAGTTGCAAGACCCGCTCGAGAATATGGGCGCACAGATGGTGCGCGAGGTTGCCTCCAAGACTTCAGATGTGGCCGGCGACGGCACCACCACTGCGACCGTGCTGGCCCAAGCAATCTTCCGCGAAGGTGTGCGAACGGTGGCCGCGGGCGCCAGCCCGATGGCACTCAAGCGCGGCATCGATAAGGCGGTCGAAGTTGCCGTGGCAGAGATCAAGAGGCTGTCGC
>CAVRLD010000004.1:0-253322 GCA_963721915.1 uncultured Acidobacteriota bacterium
CGTGGCCGTGGGCGGCCGGGGTCGCGGCGCCGCAGCCGGCGATCAGCGCTGCGGATGCGAGCGCGAGCGCGCGGCGGGCCGTGCGGGCTGGCGTTTTCATGAATGCGGCAGCAGCTGGCGGGCGGCATCGGCTAGCTCGGCGGCGAACGACGACTTCGTGGCCTGCGTTCCGGGCCCGGTGTCGAAGCCGAGTTCGCGGCGCATATGACCGGTCTGGTCGATGACGAATGCGTAGTCGCCGTGGCCGATCATCGACCCGGCGGGCGAGATCTGCACGGGCAGCCCATAGCGATGCCAGACCTGTTGCAGCTGGGCGCGGGTGCCGGTCAGGTACAGCCAGTTCGGGACGCGGGTGAGGCCTTCCTGGCGGTCGAAGGCCGTGATGTAGCTCACCTGGGTGTACAGCGGGTTGTAGTTGATCGCGACCAGCTCGACCTGCCGGGAGTCTGCGGCGAGCATCTGGCCGGCCAGGCGGAACTCCTGCGCGATGAGCGGGCAGTCCACCGTGCACGTGTCGTCCAGGAATGTCAGCAGGATCACCTTGCCCGTCAGGCTGGCCAGGGTGACGTTGCGGCTGTGCTGGTCGGTGAGGCTGAACGCGGGTGCCTGGTAGTCGACCGGGGCGCTCGAACCGGCGATCGCCTGGGCCAGGATGGGGTCGGCGACGCGGCTGGCCTGCGCGGCGGCCATCGGAGCCGCGCCCAGGATGATGACGCCGATCGCCCACGCCGAGGCGACAGACCGGATGCTGACGGTGGCCAGCGACCGCCGGCGCGGCGACGGCACGAGCCGTCCGGTCCAGCTGCCGGCGGGCACCGTGCTGCTGGCCAGCTCGCGGCGACTGGGGGCGGCCTGGTCAGGGCGAGATACCCGGCGCCGGCGAGCAGTGCCATCGGGATCATGCTGTTCGGGTCGGTGCCGTGCCAGCGCCGAAAACGCCGATGTCCTCGATAAGTACCCAGTCGGCCAGGCACAGCACGCTGAATCCGATCACCACGGGGCGGATCAGTCGCGGCTGCCCGGTCAGGAACACGACGCCGGTCACCGCCAGCGCGGCTACAGCGAAGAGGTTGACCGCGAATCCGTGCGTTCCGTCGAACGCGGTGAACGCGCTGACCCAGGCGGACAGGAAATGCGGCTGCGGCGTGGGTGCCATGGCCTGGGTCATCCCGGCCAGGGTGCCCGGCTGACCGTGCTCGTTACCTTGCCAGAACCCGCGGCCGGGCCAGGCCTGCAGGACGGCCATGCCGATCAGGAAGAGCCCGCTGCCGGCCAGCGTCAGCCGGCCGAGCCGCTGTGTGCGCCAGGCCCGCTCGGGCAGCGCGACCAGGGAGCCCGCTACGACGTAAACCGCCGCCGCGCCCGGCGCGCCGAACAGCCAGGTCAGACCGGGGGCGAAGATGCCGCCGAATGACTCGCCAAACACCCAGACCACCAGGCCCCAGCTGGCCACCGCCCAGTCCGGCCAGCCGGGACAACGGGCCACGGACCGCGGCGAGCATCCAGATCCCGATCCCGGCCTGGATCCATACCGCGGCGGCGCCGGCCTGCAGCGGGTGATACAGGACGAGGATGTCCCGGCCCAGTTCACCACGTGCTGAACCCAGGAAGGTGAGCTGGCGGCGGTGGGCTGGATCACCTGCGATGGCAGACCGATCGCCATCTGCGGCTGGGCCTGCAAGATGCCGTCGAGCAGCCACAAGATGCCGAAGCCGGTCCGCAGCAGCTGCCGCCAGGCGGGCTCAGCTACCGGGGTCCCGGCCGTGCCGTGTTCCGTCCCGGCGCCGTCAGAGGCCGAGTCGAGCACCCAGGCCCGGACGGTGACCCAGGCCAGGCCCAGCGACCCGAAGATGAGGAGGGCGATCAGACCCTGATGGAGGATAACGTTCTTGAACGCCGCGATCACGGCCGGATCATTGACATTGAGTCCGGTGTTCATCCGGGCATCACGCCACCTCCTCCGCCCGCTGTGCATCTCGAGCGACTGCTGCGCCGTGCGCGGGACTGGCGTGCCGTCGCTCGCGGGCGGCCTGGCCCGTGCCAGCGAGTCGCCGCAGCCGCACGCTACTCGCCACCACGAAAGCCGACGATGCGGCCATCGCTGCCCGGCAACGTTCCAGACCTGCCTATCGCGAACCCAGCCCGCATCGGGTCGCGGCGAACTCGGACGCTTGCTGGCTTGTAGGCACGGCGGATGCCGCCGCACCGGCAATCTATACACCACGGAAAGGACAAGGCAACACAGACTGCGTGACAAAGAGGTCATCATTCCGTGCGCGCATAACGGCCTCGGGTTCGGTGTACCCGGGTCCGGTATTTATGACCCGTGAGAATACCCCTGACAGGTACCGGAATACCCTGCCGGGGTTCGGTGTAAGTACCCAGGAGGGGTTCAGGAATGGACCCCGGAACCTTATTCCATCGGCAGGGATAGCCGTAACCCTCATTCCGCATACACGCTTGCGATGGCAAGTGCGCCGAATTAGCCTGATGCAGTCATGCACACGCGCGTAATTAATTCTTCC
The DNA here is from genome assembly GCA_963721915.1 of uncultured Acidobacteriota bacterium. Lineage (GTDB taxonomy): Bacteria > Acidobacteriota > Terriglobia > Acidiferrales > UBA7541 > Acidiferrum. The sequence continues at coordinate 2,526 of CAVRLD010000004.1, forward strand.
GGCCCGGGCGAGCAGGCATTGGGGCTGCTTCCGCCTGACCGAATACCCGTGGCGCACGCGGCTCGAAAGGGCCTGACGTGATCGGCCCTGGCTGGTTGCACGGCGTGTTCGCGGCGCTCATGATGCTGATCGCCCTCTGCTGTACTGGCCGCCTGGCGGCCGGGCGGCTGCGCGACCGCGACACTGAGCGCGATGCCGATGGCCTGCATGTCCTGATGGGCGTGGCGATGGCCGGGATGTTCGAGCCGCAGCTGAGCCCGGCTCCTGCCACGGTCTGGCGGATCGTCTTTGTTGCCGGGGTGGCGTGGTTCTCCTGGCAGGCGATCCGCATCCGCGGCCGCCGCCAGGCCGGGAGCCTCGCGATGCGCGCACCCGGTGCCCCATGCAGTCGAGTCCGCCGCAATGGTTTACATGCTCCTGCCTACAGGCGCTCAGGCGCCCGGCCTCGGGCCCGGAATGACCATGCCGGGCCCGAGCGGGCCTGGCGGCACCGGTGCTGGCAACCCGGTGCTTGCCCTCGTCCTGGCGCTCTTCATGCTCGGCTACACCCTGTGGACGACCGACCGCTCGCGTCCTTGTCGCGATCTAGAGCCGCACGACCGCGCGGCGCGGATCCGAACAGCCAGCCCGCGGCTGCCCCATTGCCGGACGCAGTCATGCAGCGCCCGCCCGGTCCCGGGACCGCATCGGACGGTGACCCATCGGGCAGGCCGTCGCTCGCGCCTCGCCTCGCTGCCGGGTACAAGATCGCGATGAGCCTCGGCATGGGCTACATGCTCATAACGATGCTCTGAGCCAGCCAAAGGATTGCTCCCATCGGCACAGGATGCCTATGCCGTGGTCCCAGACAGGAACGCAGCGCGGAGTGCGAGCACCATGACCAATGCCGTGCCGTGGCTCAGCGCGCGGCCGCGGTAGCGGATGCAGCGTGGCCGTGGAAGCGGCGACGGCCCAGATCCCCATCGGACGTTCATTGAGACCTCAAAGGTGCCGAGCCACCGGGCGGCCGCTGTGGACCGCCGCACTGCTCAAGACTTTTACTCCGCCGGTCCCTGCGAGATCCGCACCATGTTGCCCGATGGATCGCGGAACGCGCAGTCGCGCGGCCCCCAGGGCTGATCAATGGGTTCTGCAGCACCTCGGCGCCCGAGGCCTGCACGTGCTCAAAGGCCGTGTCGAGATCGTCGACACGGAATACGGTCATCGGCAGAACGCCCTTGGTAAGCAGTTCCTGCAGGGCGTCGCCGTCGGCGGCAACCGGCCGGCGTGCAGCTCCGAGAGCACGATCTCAAGGCCCGGCTGATCCGGGCTGCCGAGGGTGACCCAGCGGAACCCTCCCGAACCGACGTCGTTGCGCACCTCAAGCCCGAGCGCGTCGCGGTAGAAGCTGAGCGACTCATCCAGGTCGTTGACAGTGATGTGGCAGTACTGCAGTGCGATGGTCATGTCGCCAAGGCTAAGCGGCGGTCTCCCTGGCCGCTTCTCCCTTCCTGCTCGGTGGGTTCCTTGTCGGCCGAGTGCGCACCTTCGCTACGCACGCAGGCATCGCGATCACGGCCTGGTGCTCCGGCTGCGATACGCGCTCGGCGGTTCCCCGACGAGTTCGGTGAAGCGCGAGCTGAACGAGCCGAGTGAGGTACAGCCGACCGTCATGCACGCGTCGGTCACGCTCATACCGCCGCGCAACAGTGCCATCGCGCGCTCGACCCTGCGGGTCATGAGGTAGCTGTACGGGGTTTCGCCGTAGGCCGCCCGGAACTGTCGCGAAAAATGCCCGGCCGACATGAAAGCGTGCCTGGCCATGGTCGGCACATCGAGCGGACGTGCGTAATCCCGGTCGATCAGATCCCGCGCCCGGCGCAGATGCGCAAGGGTGGCGAGCGCCTGCGGGTCCATGGCACGAAACTACCCGACGCTTTAGCATTCCGGGCCGAGGTATGGCTTGTACCGCTATGATTCGCATGCTGAGCAGTTTTCAGGGGTGGGAGAGATGCGCAAGAAACTGCTGGCCCTTGTGATGGGGATTGTGGGCCTAGTGCGGGCTTCTCGTTCACGGCCGCCTACCCGCCCTTCTATACGAGCCAGGTGACCGTCAATGTGAGACCTGGCGGGGAGTGGGATCCGGGTTCGCTGGCGATCATGATGACCAGCGGTCCGGTCCTGGTCGCGGCGGCACGTTAGTTCCACCTGAACCAGACCGTCCTGGGAATGCGCGGCGACCTCCAGGTCACGCATGTGAGCCACTTGTTCGTTGTGACAGCGAAAGGTCAGGATTCAGCGCATGCCATGGCTCTAGCGGCTGCGGTAGCAAGCAGCTTCAGCGACTTTCTGCCGACCGATGATCACATGCTCAAGAAGGGCAAGCCGACCCGCAAGTCAGTTACGGCCAGCGTGCTCACGGCCGTGGGGCCGGGCACAGCCCAGCACCCGCTGGGGTCCTATGCGATAACCGGCGCCCTTGGCCTCATGAGCGGACTGCTGCTGGCATTCGCACTCTTGAGACCCTCCCGGCGCGAGATGCGCCGCGGGTATCGGGCAGCGGTCCGGCTGATCTTTGGGCGAGGCGTGATCGCCGCCGAGGCATCCTGATACTCGGCGCCAGCATGTGACAGCAGCACTGGACGGCGCACAGATCCGTCGGCAATACCGTTAGCCTTGAGCGGGTTGACGCAGGCGTGCCCGGCTGTGACGCATTCGCGGAATCGATTGAATACCTTTCCCGGCCTCACTAGAGTCTTAAACCTAAGAACCTTAGGTCATTAGGGGGAGACGGGCGGGGCCATTGGCTTGGCGGGGCCTGGCAGGACGAAACGCTCCGGCCGGCCGGGGCGCGTGCAGGTGGGTATCGACGTTCTAGAGTCCGAGAAATACGCTCCCTTGCGCGGAAAGCATATTGGGTTGATCACCAATCACACGGGTTTGGATGCACAGGGGCGCAGCACTGTCGATTTGCTCTCGCATGCAGCGGGCGTCCAGCTTGTCGCGTTGTTTAGTCCTGAGCACGGACTTGCGGGGAATAATGATGACCGGGTCTCGTCCACGAAGGATGCGGCGACTGGGTTGCCCATTTACAGTCTTTATGCGGAAACGCGCCGCCCAACCGATGCGATGCTGCAGGGCATCGACACGCTTGTATTCGATGTGCAGGACGCCGGAGTGCGGTTTTACACGTACACCGCGACGATGGCGTACTGCATGGAAGAAGCGGCGAAACACAACATCGCCTTCTATGTGTTAGATCGCCCCAATCCGCTTGGCGGAGAGATTGTTGAAGGGCCCGTTCTGGATGCCGACAAGACGAACTTCACCGGGTACTTCGCACTTCCGGTGCGGTACGGCCTCACGATTGGCGAACTCGCGCAATTCTTCAACAGCGAAAATCATATCAACTGCGAGTTGCACGTGATTGCGATGAAGAATTGGCATCGCAATTATTTCTACGAGAGCACCGGGGCACGGTGGGTTCCACCTTCTCCCAATCTGCGGACATTGAAGGGTTCGATCCTGTATCCGGGCCTCGAGATATTGCAAAATGCGGGCGTTTCTGTTGGACGGGGCACCGAGACGCCGTTCGAAGAGTTTGGGGCGCCCTGGATTAATGGTGACGAAGTTGCCGCCGGCCTGAATGCTCGCCATCTTCCCGGGTTGCGATTTACCGGCCAGCCGTTCATTCCAGTTGTCGGACTTTATGGAGGACAACGTTGCGGCGGGGTGGCCGTTCGCGTTACGGACAAGCAAGCGGTCCGTTCGATGCGGATGGGTGTCGAAATCGCGACTATTCTTAAGAAGCTTTATCCCGCTAATTTTGATCCGACGAAGCTTATGTTTCTGATCGCCAACGCCGATACCATTCGGCGGCTGCAAGATGGGACGCCTCCGGAAGAGATTGTTGCTAGCTGGGGAAACCAACTGAATGAGTTCGACGCAGTCCGGCGGAAATACTTTCTTTACAAATAAGCGTTGATCAACGGCATGTGTGGATGATGCGCGGGAGGGCCTTCTTAAGCTTGCGCCACCGCGCGGGTTTTTCCCTTTTGCCTTTGTGCTAAAGTCTTTCGTCATGCGTATCGTCTCGCTTCTGCCTTCCGCTACCGAAATTCTGTTCGCTCTGGGTTTCGATCGTGAAGTTGTCGGGGTCAGTCACGAATGCGACTTCCCGGCTGCGGCTCGTTCGAAGCGGGTGGTGATCCGGTCGCGCATTCCGCATGATGCGGCGCCAGCGGAAATCGATCGGCTGGTCCGCGAATACGTAGCGCGGGGCGAAAGCCTGTACGCCGTTGATGCGGAAGCTCTCGAAGAGCTGGCGCCTGAGCTGATTGTTACGCAGGACTTGTGTCACGTCTGCGCTGCGTCTCCGGACGATCTGGCCACCGCGCTGACGCGGTTCGCTCAACGCCCGGAGGTTCTTTGCCTTAATCCGCTCGACCTCGGCGATGTATGGCGCGATATTCTGTGGGTTGGCGAAGAAACACGTCGTGGGCACGCTGCGGAATCGCTTCTTGAGAAGATTGGCGAGCAGCTCGCGCGCATTGAGAAGTTGGTCGAGAATATTTGCGAGCGGCCTCGCGTCGCGTTTCTTGAATGGCTGCAGCCGTTCTATGTCGGGGGACACTGGGTGCCTGAGATGATCGAGCGGGCCGGCGGGGTCGACCTTTTCGGGAGCTCGCGCAAGGCCACCTTCCGCGTGAGCCCGCAAGATATTGTCGAAGCCGCGCCTGAAGTCATGCTCATCTCGCCGTGCGGTTACAGCGCCGAGCAGGCGCGCAACGAATACCGCGCGATGTCATTTCCCGATCAATGGAATGCGATTCCTGCGGTTCGCCATCATCGCGTCTACGCGCTCGAAGCGAACGGCTACTTCTCGCGTCCCGGGCCGCGGCTGGCTACCGGCATCGAGATTTTAGCGAAAGCGCTGCATCCGTCTGTTGTAGTCGGCCGGGAAGCTGAGAGCGGCATTCTGCCTGCGGCGAGCGACAGCAGCGCGGTGGGCGCCGCTGCGTCGGCTTAAGTTCAAGAGCTAATTCAATGCTTGTTGGCACACTGGAGGGATCGACATGCAACGACGAACGTTTCTCACTTCCTCGCTGGCGGCCGCAACGTTGAGCGCCGTGCCCGTCACCGAAGGACAGAACGCTTCTGGTGGTGCTTCGGCTGCGAAGGGCCGATTGTTTTATGAGTTGCGGCGGTACCAGCTTTCGAGCGGCCCGCAGAAGAAACTATGCGACGACTTTTTTCAAGTCGCGCTCATTCCCGCTGTAAATCGCGCCAGCGTCAGTCCGGTGGGTGTGTTTAACGTCACGATTGGCCCGGAAACTCCGGTGATGTATGTGTTGTTGCCGAGCGCGTCGCTCGAAACGTTGGTCACGCTGGAGGCGCGGTTGGCGCAGGATGCGGAATATATGAAAAGCGGGGCGGCGTTCCTGAATGCGCCGGCGGTGCAACCGGCCTACAATCGCATCGAAAGCCAACTGATGATCGCGTTCGAAAAGATTCCGGGCATCACGCTTCCCGTGGCGACTGCTACCAACGGGCCGCGGGTCTTCGAGCTGCGCACGTACGAAAGTGCCACCGATCAGGATCATAAGCGGAAAGTGGAGATGATGCAGGCAGGCGAAGAAGCGATTTTCGCGAAGGCGGGTTTCTCCCAAGTGTTCTACGGGGATACCTTGATCGGGCCGCGGCTGCCGAACCTCACTTACATGTTGAGCTATGAAAGTGTCGCGGTTCGCGACAAGTTGTGGTCGGCGTTTGCAAACGCGCCGGAATGGAAGGCGATGCAGGCCCTCCCGCGCTACGCGTTCGAGAACATTGTATCGAACATCACTAACATTATTCTGACGCCGACTGCGTATTCACAGATATAGGTCGCGAGCTTCTTGCCCGGGAAGCCCACCATCTGTAGAAGGGAAGTCCGGCCAAAATCAGCAGCAGGCCGATCGATGAGCGGCCTGGGCGCTCGAGCCAGATGTTGACGGTGAGCGCCAGCGCGCCGGCTACGAAGATGCCCGGCACCCAGGGGTAGCCCCAGCAACGGTATGGCCGAGGCAGATCCGGTTCTGTGCGTCGCATCCTGAACAATGCCACGACAGCTAGGCCGTAAAATATCCAGCCAGCAAAGATGAAAAGACTTGTCAGCTCTTCAAATGTGCCGGTAAGTGCCATCAGACTGGCCAGCACACCCTGGAAGATTAGGGCGCGTCCGGGCGTGCGGAATTTTGGGTGGATGCCGCCGACGAGCTTGAAGAAAATTCCATCGCGGGCCATGGCGTAGGGCACGCGGGCGCCGCTCAGCACCGAAGAGTTCATCGATCCCAGGGCGGAGATCACCATGGCGAGCGTGATCCATGTCGCGGCGCCTCGCCCGGCTACGTACTCGACCACGTCGGAAGCAATGTGCGGCGAAGCAGCTACGCTTGCGAAAGGCAGCACCTTGAGGCACGCGGCGCTAAAGAGAAAATAGATCAAGGCGACGGCCGCTACGCCTCCCACAAGGGCGCGCGGAAAGTTTTTCTCTGGGTTTTGCACTTCGGAGCCGACAAGGTTCAGGTCTTCCCATCCGTCGTAAGCCCACAGCGCTGCGGCCAGCGCGGCCAGGAACGCGCTGAACACGGTGCCGTTGAATGCTGGCGGCCACATGGGATCGGGCGGGCGCGCGGCTGGCGCCGGCGAGAAAAATGCCACGCCGATCACGATGGCCACCGAGACGATCTTGATCGCCGTCAGAAATACCTGCACTGCTCCGCCCAGCCGAACGCCGAGATAGTTCACCCCGGTCATTACAAGGAGCCACAGGACGGCAATCGGCTGCGCCCAGGTGAAAACGAAATCGTATGGTTTTAGCCAGTTGGTCAGCCCGGGAATGGCAATGTGCAGGGTGAAAATTGGTGTAGCGATTACTGGCAGGAGAAATCCAAGGAAACGGACCAAGCCCGCCGCGATCGACGACAACGACGACGGCCGCCCCACAATTGAATGTGTCCAGCCGAAGAGAAATCCCCACCCTGGACCAAATCCCCTGCGCAGGTAAGCGTATTCGCCGCCCGCCTCGGGAATCGCGGCGCCCAATTCCGCGAACGATAGCGCGCCAAACAGCGAAAGAATTGCACCCACAATCCATGCGGCAAAAACAACGGAAACGAATTTCCCCTCGCGCGCCATCTCGGCGGGCTTCAGAAAAATTCCGGTGCCGATCATAGTGCCGACGACAATCGCCGCGGACGCCCATGCGCCCAACCCGCGGAGCAGTTCCAGGCGCTGCGGTTTCACTGCGATGTCCGGTGTCGCGTTCGCCAAACCGCCCCCTCATCTCACCGCATTCGTCGAAAGGCTACCGCGCTAGGCCTCAGCCTGTTTCGTTGTTAGTAGACGACTCATCACCGCCCCAGCGCCGAACGTGGCACACGATCCGATCGACACGTACCACGTAAATGCGACGGACGTAAATCGAAACACACACAGAATTGTCGCCAATCCAACGAACATCCCAACCAGAGCGCCGCGGGCGTTCGCCTGTCGATCGAGCGTCCCCAACAAGAACAATCCCAGTAGACTTCCTAGCGGCAACGCAGCAACCGTCAATCCTGCTTCGAGCAGAGGTCCCCACTTCACAAATCCGAAGGCCATCAACACCAGACCCCACGCCAGAGTTATTCGGCGCGAAATCCTGAGAAAGTTGGCGGGTTCCGCGTCTCTCCCGCGAAGGCGTGAAAAATCCAGGATGCTCGAGGCGGCCAAGGAATTGAGCGAACCACTCGCATTCGACATTGCTACCGCCACAATCGATGCCAGCAGTAATCCGGCCAGCCCTGGAGGCATCTCGCGCGCTAGAAACATTGGCAAAATTCGATCCGTGCGCTCGCCTGGAGCCAGCAAGGGCGCGTGCTGCGCGAAAACATACAGCAAAACACCAATGAGCAGAAACAAGGTGAATTGCACGAAGACAATGACACCGCTCGCCAATAATGCACGCCTGCTGTCGCGCTGATTACGCGCCGCCAGCAACCGCTGCACGATGGTCTGATCAGTTCCGTGACTGGCCATGGTTAGGAACGCGCCGCCAATCAGGCCCGACCAGAACGTATATTTCGTAGCCCAATGAAATGAAAAATCGAATACTTGAAGTTTGTGACCTGCCGCAGCAGCCACTTGCGTCACTTCACTCCAGCCACCTGGAATCCGGTGCAGCAACACCCAAAATGTCACGGCGCTCCCGGTCAGATAGAGGAGCAGTTGGGCCACGTCCGTCCAGATCACTGCCTTCATCCCGCCTTCCAAGGTGTAGAGCACGGTGAGCGCGATGACTACCAAGACGGCCAGACGCTCCGAGGTGCCAAGCACGACGCTTACGACTAGGGCGATGGCCGAAACGCGCACGCCTTCCGCTACAGCTCGCGTTATCAGAAACGTTGTCGCGGCGACCGCACGTGCTCTTACGCCAAACCGCTTCTCGATCAATGCGTAGGCGGTGAAAAACTCACCGCGAAAATAGCCGGGCAAGAACAACAACACGATAAGCAGGCGTCCCAGCAAATATCCGAAGACCAGTTGCAGGAATGTCAGATTGCCGCCGTACGAAATTGCCGGAGTGCCAATGATGGTTAAAGTGGAGGTCTCGGTCGCCACAATGGAGAAAGCCAGTGCCCACCAAGGAGCGGTGCGGCCGCCGAGGAAGTACTCACGCGCATTCTGCGAGCCGCGGCGGAACCACATGCCGAGCGCGGTTACGGCCAGAAGATACACAATCACGATCGCGAGATCGATCGGATGAATGCGCATCTTTTTAGGCGCCCCTCAGTGGCGCTGACCTTCCAGGCTCTTTTTTCTGATGAGAGGCGATGGTTATCCTGCAACAGCGCGCCGCAGGTCGCAGAGCCAATTCAGGTAGTTCCATCGCGCCCGAATTATACGTAGAGGGAGCTAGCCGCGCTGGTATTTTTCAATCAATCGCAGCGGAAACGTGAAGTGCGCCCGAAATCAACTCCGGGCGACAGCGACGCATACGGCAAAGGCAGAGCGTGCATGGGTCAGCGACGTTTGCCGGGCTAGGGCACAGCGGTAACTGTGCCCCTACGAGACCGGTCGCAACCAAGATTGGAACCGGTGCGATCAACGTTACGCTTGGGGTCCTGCGTTAGGCGCCACACGATGATGAGCGGTTCCTTGTCAGGTCGCGACCATGCACTCCTCGCAACGCCATTCCGCCGATTCTGCATTTGGCGGTGCAAATCGCTTATTCTTTTGGTATGCGTTGTGTCTTGGGAGTCGACGGCGGCGGCACAAAGACCGATTGTGTCCTGATGGACGAATCGCGTCAGATACTTGCCCGGACACGTTCCGGCCCATCGAATCCGACGCGGGTCGGGTTGGAGGCCACGTTTGCGGCGTTGCTCGAAGCCGCAGAGAAGGCGCTTGCAGCTTCGGGAATATCCGCTGGCGAAGTCGCAACGATCTACGGCGGGATTGCGGGACTTGGGGCGGCAAGAGTCGCTGGTGACCTCGTCCGGATGCTAAAGCCTAAATTTTCGAATGCTGTAGTGCTGCTCAAAGACGATCTCAGCATGGCCTTGCTTGCAACCGAAGAAATCCCCAGCGTCGTGGTCATTGCGGGTACTGGTTCTGCAGTTTTGGGCCGGAACTCGCCTGACAAGTTCGCTCGTGAAGGTGGTTGGGGTCCGATTCTCGGAGATCCTGGCAGCGCCTACGATATCGGCAGAAAGGCCATCGTGCTGAGCCTGCGGCACTGGTTGCGGGGTCAAAATTCGGCACTCGGAAACGAGATACTGCACCGGTTTCATCGCAACTGGATAGAACTGCAGGACCAAATTCGCGCTAATGCGGACAGCGTTTTCCCCGAAGTGTTCCCTATCGTTGCAAAAGCCGCAGATGAAAGGGATGAAGCCGCGCGGGTGGTTCTCCAGTCGGCCGCAGAGGAACTAGCTGAAATGGCGGCGCGAGTGATTGAAACCCTGGGATTGCGGGATGAATCGTTTTTTCTGGGCAAAACGGGCGGCGTGTTTGGCCGCAGCCGGGCTTTCGACGAGCGGTTTGACTCGCTGGTCGCTCGGGTTGCACCGCACGCGCGAATCCGCCCGCTACCTATGCCCATCGCGGAGTTTGCAGCGCGAGCCGCGGTCAAATGTTTGGATAGTCCGGTCCGGAATGTGGGTGGCTGACTGTGTCGGAGCTCCTCTCTCGAGATAGCGACCGAGTCCGCATCGCCACAGGCGACGAATTAAGCGCCTATCTTCACCATCACGCCGCGGATGTCCTCCTTGCGCTCCTCGACAATCCCTTCGTGGATGAAACTCATCTCTGCCTGCTCCTCGACCGCAAGGATCTGCCTGCCGAAATCCTCGAAGAAGTCGCTCGCCGCAAGGCGCTGCTCAAGAATTACCGCGTCAAGCGGGCCCTCGCCTTCCATCCGCACACTCCGCGTCTCGCGAGTCTGCGCCTGGTGCGCGACCTCTATCCAATGGATCTCGCGCAACTCGCGCTCCTTCCCGGCACGCCCGCCGAGCTAAAACGGCTCGCCGAAGACCAACTCGTCGCTCGCCTTGCTCAGCTTCCGCTAGGTCAAAAAGTCGCCCTTGCCCGCCGCGGCCCAGCGCGGGTCGCGGGCGCGCTTCTAGGCGAGGGCCATCCGCAAGTCCTTTCCGTCGTCCTCGACAATGCGCACCTCACGGAAGCGCAAGTCCTCAAAGTCCTATCTCGCGAAAAACTTCACGCTGACGTCGTTTACTGCATCATTCGCCACTGCAAGTGGTCCTTCGCCTACAACGTTCGGCTTGCTCTCGTCCGGCATCCAGTTTCCACGCTCACCTCTATCCTGGCCTATCTTCCCGAGCTCACAGTTTCCGACCTTCGCGAGCTGGCTGCTCCGGGTATCGTCTCCGAAAATCTTCGCAAATATTTGCTCGCCGAAATTCACCGCCGTCTGGATACCTCGAACGAAAAGGGCCAGTATGCCGAACGGTTGGCCCAAACAGAATCCCAGCCCGACTAGTTCGCTTGGCCCGGGCTCAGTTGCCCCACCTGCTTGGAAAGGCAACCGCTCCCCAGCAGGGGATGTCGCGCGCGGAGCGTTTTAGCGTATGCTGACGGCTCGACGATTTGAGCCCGGCGAGATCGCCGGGGGCTGCACGCTGGAATCCTTGGCAGGGGGTTCTACGGGCCGATGAGCAACGCGGACCATCCTCGACGGCTGGAGCGCCGCTGGGCGCCTCGCTATTCATTTCACACCGAGCTTGACATCGAATGGGGCTCGGCGCTCCTCCACGGGCGCACGCGCGATATCAGCTCCAACGGGATGTTTATTGAGTCGGCGGATCCGCTCTGGGTAGGCGCAGGTTTCACCGCGCGCCTCGGACTCGGAGAAACCGTGAAGGTCGATTGCTTCGTCAAACGCGTCGAACCAGGCCGGGGCATGGGTGTCGCCGTGGTAGTCCCGGAAGATCAGCAACACCGTTACCGCGAGTTATTGTCGTCCCTCTCCTCCAATCTTCGCTGACTCCGGCAGAAGTAGGCGTCTTATAATGAGTGGGTCGGCTGTCCGGGGTCGTGCCACTCATTCTCCGCTCACTCACTTTTGTGCATGAGGGTGCTTCGAGCTTACTTAAAGGTTGACCGTCGTTCGCTCGCCAGCTATTTTGGCCGTCTCGCGGCCACCATTTGCCATGACACGTTGCCTTGATTGCGGTTCCGAACGAACCACCGATCAATGCCCTTCGTGTGGTCTGACCTCGGCGGCCGCGGAGGTGATGTTTCGCCGCAGGCTGGTCTTGCGCACCGCCATTTTCCTTCTGGGATCGCTCGCCTTCCCGTATGTCAGCCAGATTTACCCGCCTCTTGACATCGATCTGATGCTTATTTTTTTCGGGGCGATTTTTTTTGGGGTGTTGTTTCTGGCGGTAGTTCTGGAGCGCCGCGCGCGGAATCGCCAGGAAATCGAAATCCTGAAGCGCATCTACGCGGGATTTATTCCGCTTCCGTGGATTCTTGCCGCAACGCTGTTCGTGAACGGGCGCCTCGACGCGCAAAAAAACATTGTCTACTATCCGACGTTGGTGGAGGGCCGCTTCAATATGAAAGGGATCGTCCGCGGCAGCCGCCGATTGCTGGTGCGATCCTGGCGGCCGGGGCAGCATTTTGAACGGCTCGCCGTGGATGTGGACGACTTCGATCGCTTCCACAATGGGGATGCGGTGGAAGTTGCGGTTGAACCCGGCGCGCTTGGGATTCCGTGGTATTACGGCGTGTATCGCCGCTGAGCCAGGAATATTTAGAGCGCTGGGATAGTGGCTGGCAATGGGAAGTGAGGGACGCGCTAAAGCGCGCCCCTACATTGTTCAAACACCCGAGCCGGCTGAAACGAAACGGAGCTATGAAACCGTAAGAACAAGGAACCGCGTCAATACGCGGGCTTGCCATTTACCAGCAGAGGCAGCTGAATATCCAAAAAATTGCCGGTTTTCCCGAAGCGAAATTTCACGCGCCGCATCGGCCCCACGTCCCGCGCTTTCCACTCCGAGGTCTCAATCGGGTCCGCTGGAATGTCGGACAGCGACCACTCCACATTGTCGCCCTCCATTTTTATTTTATCCGGATCGAGCTCGTAGACCTCTTGCTCCTGCACATTCACGAGCAGGTATCTCCTCCACAATCGGAGCAGCAGCACGCCTTTCTTCTCTCCGTGATACATGTTCCATGAAGCGGGCGCGTCGTCGTTATACCGAACAATTGCAAACTGCACCGGCTTCCACACCACCTTCTCACCGGCGGCTGCATGCGTCGCGGTTGCGATGCCGGCCAGTGCGCAAAGCAGGACAGCAAGAGCAGGCGCAATTCGAGGGACTGTCAGAGACACCGGGGAATCCTCGTCAAACTTGGCAGAAACATCTTCGAGTGTATGATGCGGTTTGTCTCGCAGCAACTCCGGCAGAGATTGGTTCTCATGGAGGATGCTTATAACCGCGTTTTGGGAAGCACACGGAAAGCGATCAGTCGCCAGGGGTGGCAGCGGCGGCAGGCATGGGACCGGCGACAACCCTCGCGGGCGTGCGGACAGGCTCGGCTTGCCCGGCAAAATTCGTTCCGGCGCCCGCTCCCAGTGGTACGTCGGTTTTCGGCTGGCGCTCGTGTTTGGCCTCGCTCTTCGAGAACAACTTCGCCGTGAGCAGCATCGCGGTGAAGGTGGCCGTCAGCAGCGCAACCTGCTGAGTATGGCTCAACATCGAAGCATTGCCTAAAAGCGTGAGTCCGGCAAAACAGAAAAGAAGATGCACACAGAAGACCTGAAGTGACGACTGTCCGAGCAGCACCAGCGGGCGTATGGCGAGCGGTTTCAGGAGTATCTGCGCCACGATCAGCAGCGCCGCTACAGCCACGAAGTTCAGCAAACGCAAGGGTCCCAGGTGCCACTTATCGAAAAGAAATTCGTACGGGCCCAACTGCAGACCGTGGGAAATGGCGCGACGCAGTTCAAACATTGCGGAAGCGAAGACTGCTGCGGGAATCAGGGCGCGTTCTGCCCAAGCCTCGATCGCGAGGTCGCCGCGTCCCCACCGCACGCCGAGCCAGACACCGGCAATCCACAGAAATTGCCAGGCCCAAAGGTCAAATGAGCCCATTTCGTTCAGCGGTATTCGCGTAGGAACGAACTTGCTCATGAAAGCGTGCTCGGATTGCCGAAAACCGAATTGCGCGAACGTCCAGACGATAAACGCTGCCCAGAGGATGGGCTTCCAGCCGATGCGCCGACTGAGGAGCAGCGCGGCCGAGGTGAAAATCAGAAAAATGATGTACATCGGCAGGATGTCGAGAAGCGGTGGGCGATAAATCAGCAGCGCGGCTTCGGTGATGGATTGCCTCGCTCCGGCGAAGAAGTAGAAGTCGAGAAGATTGTGCAGGCTGGGACGATTTCCGCGCGCGGCAATGGGCACCGCAACCAAAAACGCGAAGGCGAGCAGGAGAGCGTGATAACCGTACAGCCGAAGCGTGCGCGCCCACAATCTAAAGGTCATGGGACGATAGCCATCGTGCTGCGCCATGCGGTAATAAATGCGCCCGGTAAACAGGGCCGAGAGGAAAATGAAACCTTCCGCGGCTGACACGAAGCCGAACGGCTGGTTCACGTAGGTACTAGTTATCGTTGGGAGATGGGTCAGCGTAATCCACACGAGCATCAGCCCGCGTACCGCGTCGAGTTCCGGGCGACGTCCCATTTCTAGTTAGACACGATAGGGAGGCCGGTGGTTTCAAAGCGGGCTAAATGAGTTTGTGTGAGAACTGAGAAGCAAAGGAAATGCGCTCGGCGGCGTTTCCGGGGTTCAGCGGTTCTTTGTCGCTTAGCAACTCTAGGAGGACCTGCAAAGGAGAATTTCAGAGTAGGAATGGGATGAGGTTAACCGCCGGAGTCTTCAAGATGAGCGGCGCGATCGCGGTGAACCGTACCTCACGAGCCCGAACTATTTTTGGGAGGCAGTGGCTGGCCGCCGGTGCCTCCAGCGCCGCCGCCACTACCGCCGGAGCCGCCACTACCGCCACTACCACTGCTTCCGCTCGTGCCACCCGAACCGCCGCTACCGCTTCCACCGCTGCCTTGGCCACTTCCGCCACTTCCACCCGAACCGCTGCCACCGCCGCCACCGTCTCCGTCTCCGCTGCCTCCGGAGGAACCGCCAGACGAGCCACCAATCACGGCATTGGTAGCAGACCCCAAGCCATGGCCCATAGAGCCGCTGAACGCGTAGAGTACGGCCACGATAACCAGAGCGATCCCTACGATAAGAAGTGCATATTCAGCCATAGCCTGGCCGGATTGCTGCCGCCAAGGGCGTTTGAGGGGACTCAACATGACGAAGACCTTTACAGGAGACGATGCCAGGCCTTGGTTCCTCGAAGAAACCCGCTGCGGGTCTAGCCCTTTCTCGGTGACGGGACAAGGCACCCATCGATCCATAGCTGTGGAAAATTTTGCTGCCTCGCTCCAAGCTGACAAAGTCAATCGTGGCGCAATGCGATGATGGGATCGACAGTCATGGCACGTCGCGCGGGAATGCAGCAGGCGGCGACGGCGACCAATGTGAGCGAGATGGCAACGGAGGCGAAGGTGAGCGGGTCGGTGGGACTGATGCCGAAGAGCAGGCTGCGGATGAAGCGCGTCAGGGCAAGCGAAGTGGCGAGGCCGATGGCCACGCCTGTAAGGGTGAGCTTCAATCCATGCACGACCACCGCGCGAAGAATCCCACAGGGTTCCGCGCCAAGCGCCATGCGGATACCGATTTCGCGCGTTTGCTGGGAAACCTGATAGGACATCACGCCGTAGACTCCGACGACCGCGAGGATGAAGCCGAGCGCACTGAAGATGGACAGCAGGATGCTCTGCGATTTTGGAGCGGCAAAATCTTCAGCGATCTGCTGATCGACGGTCTTGATCATGGCGATGGGCCGATTCTTGTCGATTTCCCAGACACGATCTTGAATGGCAGGCACGATGGCCAGAGGATCGGCCTTAGAGCGGACGGCGAGAAAGATGCCGGTGACGAGGCGAGCCTGGGCAAACGGAGCGTAGATCTGGACCTTGGGCTCCGCGCCTGGGCGGATCTCGCGAACATTTCCTGCGACTCCGATGATCTCGCCCCACACGGGATGGCCGTTTTCCTTGCGAGTCGAAAAGCGCTTGCCAACGACGTCGACCGAACCGAAGTACTTGCTCGCGAGTGCTTCGTTGACGATGAAAACTTTAGACTTTCCTCTCGCGTCGCCGTTGTTGAAGTCGCGGCCGGCGAGCAGGGGAATCCCGAAGGTGGAGAAAAACCCCGGCGTGACTGAATTGCCCAGGGCTGATTGCTCCCCGGCTTGCGGATCCTTTGCCGAAATTTCGGTCTGGAAGGTAGTTTCCGCGACAGCGTCTCCCAGCGGAAAGACAAGACCAGCGGATGCGGATTCCACATCGGGGATAGCGCGGGAACTGTTCAGGATCTGCTGAACGAAAGCGATGCCTTGCGCGGTTTGCGCGAAGCGAAACTCCGGAAATTCGATGCGCATGGTGACGATGTGGTCGGGGTGGAAGCCGAGGTCGGCGCGAACAAGTCGCGCGAAGCTCTGTACCGCGAGGGTCGCGCCGATCAAGAGGATGGCGGCTACCGCGACTTCGCCGATGGCAAGGAGGCGATGCAAGAAATTGCGTTCGGGACTGGATGAACTGGAGCTGGAACCGGCTCCCCTTCCTTTGATGGCGGCGAGAGCCTGGCGAGAACTGAGAAGTGCGGGCGCGAGACCGGAAAGGATTGCCGCTAGAAGGGACGCTGCCAAAGTGAACCATGCGACGGAGCTGCTGATGCCGACTTCTTGAATGCGAGGTGTTTCCGGCGGCAGGAGCGCGCTAAGAGCGTGCATCGTCCATGCCGCTACCAGCAACGCACAAAGACCACCCGCCAGCGCGACGAGCGCGGTTTCAACAAAGAGCTGGCGCAGGAGAGCCCCACGAGTAGCACCCAGCGCCGAGCGAATGGCGAATTCGCGGCGGCGGCCCCACCCGCGAGAGAGAAAGAGATTGCTCACGTTGGCGCAGGCGATCAAGAGCACAAAGCCTACGGTGCAGAACAGAATCAGTAACGGGCCTCGCGCATCACCGAGGAGGTAGACTTTCAAGGAGGTCGCATGGATGGTCCAGCCTTTGTCGGCGTCGGGATACGTCGAGGCGAGGCGACCGGCGATGGTATCGAGTTCTTGTTGGGCTTGCTCGACGGTGCGATCTGGCTTGAGGCGTGCAAGGACAGCGAAATCGTGATTCTGGCGCGAGCTGCGTTCTTCTTCGGAAGGAAGGAACGGCGCCCAGATTTCGTTGTCGGAGGCAAAGTCCATGTGGGGCAGGGCCGGCATTACGCCGACGATGGTGTGCGGTTGACCGTCGAGCATGATCGATTTGCCGATCGCGGCGGGATCGCCACCGAATCGCTCGTGCCAGAGGTGGTAGCTGATGAGCACGGCGCGGCTGCCTGGTTGCATGTCGGCGGAAGTAAAGGCGCGGCCGATCATTGGAGCAATGCCCAACGCGGGGAAAAAGTCCTCGGTGATGTCGGCGCCCTCGACGAGCTCGGGCTTGGCGTCTCCGGCCAGTTCTTTCGATGCCCACTGGTACGGACTGAATATGGCGAAAGAGGTTGCGGCGGTGCGAACATCGGCGATGTCTGCCAGTGAGAGCCCGAGATTTGTAAAATCGAAAAGCGTGCTGCGAGCGGAAATGTCGACAAGCTGCGAGGGATTGGAGAAGGGAAGGGAACGAAGCAACACGCCGTCGACTACAGAGAAGATAGCTGTATTTGCGCCGATGCCAAGGGCGAGGGTGAGGATGGCGACTGCCGTGAAGCCGGGATTCTTGCACAGGGTGCGGGCGGCGAAGCGGAAGTCTTGGAGGAGATTGTCGAGCCAGGCGTAGGCCCATTGATCGCGGGTTACATTTTGGATTAGGGCTAGGTTGCCGAATTCGCGGCGGGCAGCATCGGCGGCTGCGTTAGGACTTTCGCCTCGAGCGATGCGATCTCGCGCGGACATTTGGAGATGGGTGGCGAGTTCTTCGTTGAGTTGGTCTCGGCGTTGTTTTCGGGGCCACGGGAACCTCATAGTTCGTGCTCCTCGCTTGAGGGGACGGGCTGAAGCCCGCCCCTACATTGGCTTTTCGGCTGCGTTCATTCGTAGCGCAGGGCGACGATTGGGTCTACGCGCATGGCTCGACGTGCTGGGATGTAGCAGGCGGCTAACGCGACCAATGTGAAGATTGCGGCTACCGCTGCGAAATCGATGGGGTCGGTGGGGCTTACGCCGTAGAGTAACGTGCCTAGAAAGCGGGTTAGGGCAAAGGCGGCTGATAGTCCCACTGCTATACCTGTGAGCGTTAGTGAGAGGCCTTCGTGTACGACGAGCTTGAGGATGTCGCGGCGCTGTGCGCCCATGGCTATGCGGATGCCGATTTCGCGAGTGCGTTGGCCGACGAAGAATGAAATGACCCCGTAAATTCCAATCATTCCTAGAATTAGCGCTAGAGCTGCGAAGGCGGCGAAGAGTGATGTGATCGAGCGGGGCGCTGACGTCGCACCGGAGAGAATCACTGGCATGGGTTTTACGTCGCTGACCGGCGCTTCGGAATTCAGTGCGGAAGCGACGCTGCGAAGAGTCCGCTCGAGTCGCGGGGTGGCGGAGGCGGAACGAATCACGAGCGTCATTTCGGCGGGGACATTTCCGTTTTCCTGGGTTGTACCGGGGCCGTAGGGCACATAGACGAGGCCGTCCATGAAGTCGGGAACGTTGTGGCGCAGGTCGTAGCCGCGGACATCGGAGGCGATGCCAACGATCGTGCACCAATCGTTTTGTTCGAGAAAGCGCAGGTGCTTGCCGACGGCATCCTGGCCGGGAAAAAAGCGGCGAGCGGTTTCGGCACTGATGATGGCAGTGCGCGGGTTGCCGGAGGTGTCGGCTTCGGTGAATTCGCGGCCGCGCAAAAGCGATATGCGCATGGTGCTGAAATATCCGGGGGAGACGGCGGTCATCCAGAAGAGCGGCGCGGGCTTGTCGTTGGTCGGCAAATAGCCTTCGATGTTGGCGGAGCGCTTGCTGACTCTGCCGTCGAGGGGCAGAGTGCTGACCAGCGCGGCGTCGCTGATGCCGGGCAGCGCGCGGACCCCCAGGAGCAGATCGTGATAGAAGGAAAAGCAGCGGCGAGGTTCGCCGCAGAAGGATTCGTTGGGCGTGACGCGGGCGGTGAGCACGTTGTTGGAGTGAAAGCCGGGATTGACGCGGGATAACGTCCAGAGGCTGTGAATCAACAACCCTGCAGCACACACGAGCAAGACTGCCAGGGATAGTTCGCCGATGACTAGCATGCTGCGAACGCGGCGGCCGGTAGAAAGCGTGGCGCCACGGCCGCCGGATTTGAGGGATTCGGTGAGCTCGGTGCGCGAAGATTGAAATGCCGGCGCGATGCCGGAGACGATTCCGGCGAAAAGCACGAGGGCGGCTGTGAACAGGAGGACGCGCCAGTCCAGAGCGACGTCCACGAGGCGCGGTGTGTCTGCGGGTAAGGCGGACTTGAGCAGCGACAAACCGATTCCCGCAAAGAAGAGGCCTAGCGCGCCGCCGACGGCCGCCATCAGCAAGCTTTCGGTGATGAGTTGGCGGATGATCCGATGCCGCGCGGCGCCCATGGAGGTGCGAATGGCCATTTCTTTTTCGCGAATGGATGCGCGGGAGAGCGTGAGGTTGGTGACGTTGGCGCAGGCGATCAGGAGAACGAGAGCGACCGCGACGAGCAAGATCAGAAGGCGGGCACGGACGTCGCCGACGAGGCCCGTCTGTAGGGAAACCGCGGAAACGTCCGCGTTCCAAGTCCTGGGCATGGTCCAGGGAAATAAGGCCGGGAGTTGTGATTGCAGCAGGCGAATTTCGGCGGCGGCCTGTTGAAGGCTGGCGTGGGGACGTAAGCGGCCGATCACTGGCATAAAGTCGCCGGCCCAATAGGTGTGAGCGTCACGCGAATCCATGTCGAGCGGAATCCAGAGCTGGGATTG
The DNA here is from genome assembly GCA_963721915.1 of uncultured Acidobacteriota bacterium. Lineage (GTDB taxonomy): Bacteria > Acidobacteriota > Terriglobia > Acidiferrales > UBA7541 > Acidiferrum. Next base: position 22,088 of record CAVRLD010000004.1, read on the forward strand.
CGGTGAGGGAAAGTGGAAATCTCGCGGCATAACGCCGACGATCTGGCGTTGAACGCCTTCGAGGTTGATCCAATGCCCGATGATCGCTGGGTTGGAGGCGAAACGCTGCTGCCAGAGGGACTGGCTCAGAATTACGAAGCTGTTTTGGCCTGCTAGATCTTCGCCGGAGTGAAAAGTTCTGCCGATGGCCGCCTCGGCGCCCAGAACGGAAAAAAGCTCAGCGGAGACGAGCGTGCCGTTGAGGCGGACGGGCTCGCCGAGGCCGGTGAGATTGAATTGGTAACCCTCGACGTAACCGGCGAGGTCCATCGTGCGCGATTGTTGGCGAAGGGCGGCGAGAGCGCCTTTGGGATAAGTGCCGGTTACGCTGACGAGTTGCTCGGGATGGGTGTAGGGCAGCGGGCGGAGCAGGATGCCGTTCACCAGGCTGAAGATGACGGTGTTCGCGCCGATGCCGAGAGCCAAGGTCAGCACGGCGATGATCGTGAAACCTGGGTTGCAGCGCAGCAGGCGCGCACCATGGCGCAAATCGTGGAGCAGATCTTCGAGCCACGTGCCTGCCCATTGGTCCCGTGTGACATTTTCCACCAGCGAGACATTGCCGAATTCACGGCGGGCGGAGTGGGTGGCTTGCGTGGGGGATTCGCCGCGGTCGATGCAGTCTTGCCTGGCCATTTGGAGATGCGAGCGGATTTCCTGCTCGAGATCTTCTTGTTTGTGGTCGTCGCGGCGGAATGTCATTATGGATTGTGCTCCTTGATCGAGTGGGTCGCGCTGAAGCGCGCCCCTACATAGGCTTCACTCATAGCGCAGGGCAACTACTGGATCGACTCGCGTGGCGCGACGAGCTGGGATATAGCAGGCGGCTAGCGCGACGAGCATCAAGATCACGGCCACACCAACGAATGTGAGCGGATCCGGTGGCGGTCACTCCGTAGAGCATGCTGCCCATGAGTTGGGTGAGTGCGAGTGAAGCAGCGAGGCACGTGGCAACGCCGAGCGCGGCTAGCTTTGCGCCCTGGCTCAGGACGATGCGAAGCACGTCCACGCGGCTCGCGCCCAGGGCCATGCGGAGGCCAATTTCGTGTGTGCGCTGGCCAACTGTATAGGAGATGACGCCGTAGATGCCGACAGTCGAAAGCACGAGCGCTAATGTTGCAAACGATGCCAAAACAATCATCGAAAAGCGCCGTGCGGCAAGAGTATCCGCGACGATGTCGTCCATCATTTGGACGTCGTAGATCACTTGGTCGCTGCTGATCTGCCGGTTGGTCTGGCGGAGGGCGTCCAGGATTGAAGGCACTTTGCCGTTGGCGGCTTCGTCGGGAGTTGCGCCGTGGTCGAGATTGTCGCGTGTGGCCATTTCCAGATGGCTCACGATCTCTTGTACTAGCTGCTCTTGCTGCTTGCCGCGCCAAGGAGGGAATCTCATGCTTCGCTCTCCTTCTTCGCGGGCGCTAGGACCCCAGCGATGGCGTCGGAGAGTTGCACCCAGCGCGAACGTTCTGACAAGAGACGCTTTTTGCCGGCGGTGGTCAGGCGGTAGACCCGCACGCGCTGCTTGTTTTCGGAGACTCTCCAGTCGGCGGCGATCCACTTTTGCCGCTCGAGGCGGTGCAGCGCGGGATAGAGCGACCCGGTGTCCACCTGGAGCATGTCGCCGGAGTTGAGGCGAATGGCCTGGCTGATGCCGTAACCGTGCTGCGGCCCCCAGCGGAGGGTTTGGAGGACCAAGAGGTCGAGCGTGCCTTGCAGAAGCTCGATGCGGTTCTGGTAGCGTGGGGTCAAGTTGATCCTCCGAGGAGGTAGAGAGCCTACATCCCTGCATGTAGGACGTCTACACCCATCCAAAGGTCAGCATGCCGCGCTCCGATTTTTGGAAAAATGACAAACTATTGTGAAAGCGAGAGATAGCGAGAGCAGTTCCAGCAGGCAACATGCGGTGAAGCGACCGTTTTTGGGACGACGGGTCGCGGAACCGGACACTTTCCTGTCAATCAGGCCGTCATCCGCGCCGTGCTGAGGCTGCGAGTTGCTTGCTCGATTACGACGCGCCCAGCCAGCGGCGAGGATAGCGTTTCGATGGCATGTAAGAACAAGCGTCCATTGCGACCGCGCTGACAAACACGACGATCCGCGCTCGGTTACCAGGGGCGCCTCCATTACCGCTCCCGCCGCATGCCGTAATCTCGGTTTCCTGGCCGGGCCCAAGGTTTTGCCTGCCACCCGGTGCAATAATTCCGGCGCCGCCGAAACCAGCAGTCGCGGTCACATAAGCAGCGATGTCGAAACCTCGAATCGACTGGTCGCTGCGATTGCGAACTTTGGCAGTGCATCGAAGTTGCTCGCTAAAGCGCTCATTGGACACCGAGACGAAGGTGTCCTTGAAGTCCACGGCGAGGATTTCAATTGGGGAGTCGGGCTGCTCGATCACATAAGTCATAGCAACAATATCTTCCGGCCCGGTGATGGTAGGTTTGGTCGTCGATTCGGAAATTTTGAAGCGGCAGGAGTCTTGATCTTCCGGCTGCTGAGTCGCGGTGGCCGCGCTCAGCGCAACTAAAGAAATGGCAGCGCAGGAAAGCAGGATTTTCATTGCGCCTCTTTTTTCTAGGAATGCATCCCCCCGGACGGGACTAGGATATATGTGGCGGGCCTTGTGGGAAGGGGCTCCGATCCGGACGAATAACGCGGATTCTATTACGACGATTCGCGAGCGTCGAGCAGTTATGTAGGGGTGCTGCCCCCTGAAAGCGGTATCCTAGTGCCTGCTTCGGCACGCTCCTGCTTTCCCTTGGCATTAGTCAGGGCCTCCTGCATCCTACTGCCGGGGAAGATCATGCGATGACGGGTACATTGCGGACGGCGGCCACCTCGCTGCTGCTCATTTTGGTGGTCGGATTCGGGGCTCGTTTGGCTTTTGCTTGGGCTCAGGCGCGAAAAATTCCTGCAGCTGCGCTGGCCAGCGTGCCGTTCGAGCAGGAGACTGGAAGCATCGCGCGCTCCATCGCGACGGGAAATGGGTTCAGCAACCCGTTCGGCGGGGAAACCGGCCCTACCGCGTGGCTTACTCCAGTTTATCCCCTGCTGGTCGCGGCGGCATTCAAGATTTTCGGAATTTTCACCATCCGCTCGTTTTTCTTTCTGGTTGTTCTCAATATTCTGTTCTCAACCGCCGTGTGCGTACCGGTTTTCTACGCTGGGAGAAAAGTGGCAGGCCTCGGTATCGCCAGTGGCGCCGCGTGGCTCTGGGCACTATTTCCGAATGCCGTCATGATCCCATTCGAATGGATCTGGGACACCTCGCTGGCGGCGCTATTGGGCGCGGCGCTGCTATGGGCGACCCTGGAGCTTTCCGAATCGCAACGCCTACGCGACTGGTGCGCTTACGGCTTGCTGTGGGGCTTCACGCTGATGACCAACCCGTCGCTCGGCTCGCTCCTGCCGTTTCTCCTGGGTTGGGCGGCGTATCGCTCCGGCCGGAAGGTTAACTCGCGGACCAAGGGTTGGGGTTGGATCACACGACCAGCTCTGGCGCTGGGGCTGGCGGTCCTGTGCTGTATCCCGTGGACCATCCGCAACTACACGGTGTTTCATCGAGTGGTTCCGTTGCGGTCAAATTTCCCGCTCGAACTCTACATCGGAAATAACGAAAACTACGACGACAAGCATCCGCGTTATCCCGGGCCGATCACCAAGGAACGCGAAACGCTGCGGTATTTCCGCTTGGGTGAAACCCCATTCATGGACGAAGAGATGCGCAAAGCCAAAAACTTCATCGTCACGCATCCGCGGGTGGAACTCATTCTGTTCGGCAAGCGATTCGTGGCATTTTGGACGGGGATCCCGAACCCGATCGACCAATTCCTCGCCACGGATTCGTGGCTGGCGCGCGGCCTGATGCTTTGCGCCACTTTTTCCGGGATAGGCGCGCTGCTCGGCATTGCGGTGCTGATTCGGGGTCACAGCGAACACTTGTTCCCATTGGCCGTATTCCCGGCGATTTTTCCGTTTTTGTACTACATCACCCACACTTCGCTACGCTACCGTCACCCGATCGACCCGGTCGTGCTGCTGCTGACCGCGATCGCAGTCGGAGCCGTGGTGCAATTCGTATCGCAACGGCGCTCATCAAACACTCCGCGCGATTCTGTTGCCTCTTGCCGAGTATAATGCCGACGCATGATCGCCTCTGCCGCCCTCTCCAAGCGCGCCCTGAGCATGTTCGGCCGTGTCTTTCCGCGCTGCGGGATGATTTCGCAGGCGGTCGCCTACAATTTGTTTCTGGCATTTTTCCCTACACTGCTGATCGCCGTCGGCTTCGCCACGAGTCCCATCGGGGAGCGTACCAACCTCTTCGATATGATCACTGACCTCACACGCCTGCTGCCTCCCGGCAGCCAGCAAATCGTCTCGGAATTCATCGTCAAGCGTGGACCGCAAGCCTGGAAGTGGGCCTTGGTGGGCTGGGCCGGCACGCTCTTGGCGGGCACGCAAGTAATGCGTCTATTAATGGAGGGTATACAGACAGTCTACGGAGACCACGGGCGCCCGCGCTATTTACAGCGCCAGTTGCGAAGCCTGCTTTTGCTGCTGGTCACCATTGCCCCGTTGTTGATCGCCGCGATTCTGGGAGTTTTTGGGAGACCGTTGCGCCATTTGCTCGGCGAAGAATTCGGCAAGAGTCTCTCGATTCAAGCGCTATCGGGATTCTTCCTCCATGGCACGGCGCTTTTTCTGGCGATGGTCGCTTTGACGGTGATTTACCGTGTTGCGCGCCCCAAGGAATCAAGCCTGCGCAACGTGCTTCCGGGCGCGATGGTCGCTACGCTGCTTTGGTGGGTCGCGGACGTAAGCTTCGGATTTTACGTCCGCAGGGTGCCCTACAACGTGGTGTATGGTGGACTGGCCGCGGTGATCGGCCTGCTGATCTGGATGCAGCTTTCCAGCGTGATCATCTTCCTGGGGGCCGCGTGGAATGCTGAACTGGCCGACAGTCGCCGAAAACCGGCGCGTGTCACGTCCGAGAAGAGTATTGGCTGAGAAAATCATTCGCGTCGAATGTTATGCAGGCTATAAAGCTGACGAGCGCCCGATGCGCGTGTTGCTCGACGGACAAATGGTCGACATTACAGCCGTTGAAGACCGCTGGTACTCGCCGGGCTCGACGTATTTTCGGGTGTTGTTATGCGGCGGCGAACGTTACGTTTTACGCCGGCAGGAAGCGCAAGACGTGTGGACCGTCGAAGCTTTTCGGACGACCTCCAACTAAGCTGGACGACGAGCGGTTTTATTGACACAAAAATGAACGCGCGCGTATAGTCACAGTACCGGTCGCCGTCGAGTGTTCCCTCGCTTTCTGCAGCCGCGCCCCAGGCCAAGCAATGAGGGCAAGCAACACGGGCAAGAAAGGAACGCGTGAGGCGTTCTCTGCAAGTTCGATTCGATCGGCGCGTGATTGGGCTACTGCTGATTTTTGAGCTGACCTTATTCGCCGCCTCCGTTCGCTCGCAAACTCCGCCCGATCCGCCCGCCAGCTTGAAATCGGATTCCGCAGCTACGCCTCCGCAAGAGCAGCCTGCGGCACCCGCGAATTTAGGCAGCAGAGCTGGCGCCAACACGGAAGTCTCCAGCCGCGATACCGCCCCAACCTTCAAGGTTCGCGTGAACCTCGTGCTGGTCCGCGTTGTGGTGCGCGACTCCCAAGGCAATGTTGTTCCCAACCTGAAGAAAGAAGATTTTCAGCTTTTCGACAATCGCAAACCGCAGGCCATTTCAAGTTTCAGTGTGGAAACGCCGGCGACGCACGCGATTGTGGCGACCGCGGCGGCCACGCCGTCTATCCAGGCGGCCGCTGAGACCCCGGCTCTTACACCAACCGCGCTTCCTCAACGTTTTGTGTCCGTGGTCTTCGACGACACCAGCCTGTCCACCACCGACGACGTCACGGTGCGTGCCGCGGCGACACGACTGTTCGGCTCGATGGCACCTTCCGACCGCGTTGGAATTTACACAACGTCGGGGCAATTCACCCAGGAGTTCACCGCCGACCGCGAAGCGCTGCAAGAATCGCTGCTGCGTATCGTCCCGCACCCGTTGTCTACTTCACCGGGCTTGCATCCGTGCCCGGAGATCAACTATTACGAGGCGGATCAGATCGTAAACTTTCACGATGCTCAAGCGCTGGCCGTTGCGACAGAGGACGCCGTTCAGTGCGCATTCAATGGCGATGAAACCCAAAGGGCTCAGGCGGCTTCGATGGCGGAATCTTCCGCACAGCAGGCCGCCAGCCAAGGCGACGCGCAAAGTGACTATATTTACCGGCACCTGGAAGATGCTATGCGCCGTCTTTCCGCGATGCCAGGGCAGCGCGTGATGGTCTTCGTTTCGCCAGGCTTCATCGTTACCACATATACCCGCGAAGGCGGCGACCTCATCGACCGCGCCAATCGCGCCAACATCGTGATTAACACCATCGATGCTCGCGGCCTGTACACGCCGGACATGGGCGACATCGCCGACCCGCCACGGGACACCGTGCTTACCGCGGGGCCTAAGACCATGTACCGCACCTCCGCGCAGTTCGCGCAAACCGAGATTCTTGCGCAGTTTGCCGACGGCACCGGTGGCACCTTCTTTCATAATCGTAACGATCTCGATGAGGGGCTACGCCGGGCCGTGGTGGCGCCCTCGCTTTCCTACCTTCTCGCTTTCTCGCCGCAAAACCTCAAAGTCGACGGGCGCTATCACACCTTAAAGGTCTCGCTAATGGGCAAACAGAAATACACGGTGCAGACGCGCCACGGCTATTACGCGCCGCGCATCGTTAAGGATCCCGCGGAGGCCGCGAAGCAGGAAATTCAGGAAGCGATTTTTTCCCAGGAAGAGATTCACGACGTGCCCATCGATTTGCAGACGCAATTTTTCAAAACGGACGAGACGCAGGCGAAGCTCGCGGTGCTCACGCACGTGGACATGAAGGGCATTCATTTTCGGAAAGCGGAGGGGCGAAGCCTGGATGACCTTACCTTTGCCACGGCCATTTTCGATCAAAACGGCAATTTCGTTACCGGCGGGGAGAAGATCGTCCAGATGCGCTTGCTCGATCCGACTTTGAATCGACTCAGCCGCTCCGGCTTCACGGTAAAGTCCAGTTTTGACGTGAAGCCCGGCACATACCTAGTGCGCCTGGTTGTGCGCGACGCCGAAGGTTCGCAGATGGCCGCGCGCAACGGGGCGGTCGTGATTCCGTATTAGATCTGCTATTGGGGGAGCACGTGAGCACATCTACGAGAAAGACGCGGCGAACTTTTGTTGTGGCGGTTGCCGCTGCCGTTGCATTAGCGGCCTTCCCGTCAGCCGGGGTTCGTGCCCAAGGGACCGCTGCTCAGGACCAGGCTCCTCCGGTGTCGACAGCGCCCGCTCCGGTGGCGATGCCCGCGCCCGCGGGTCCAGCGGAGCAGCAGCCCGGGCTCGTCATTCGGAAAGAGTCGAAGCTCGTCCTTGTCGATGCCGTGGTGACGGACAAAAAGGGCAACTACGTACACGACTTGACGCAAAAGGATTTCAAGGTTTACGAAGACAACAAAGAGCAACAGGTCGCGAGCTTTTCCGCGGGCTCTGACGTGGCCATTCAAGCTAACAATGCGCAGAGACACTACCTCATTTTGTTCTTCGACAATTCCTCAATGGCCGCGCCCGACCAGATCCAGGCTCGTGGCGCGGCGTCAAAGTTCATGGACGCGAATGCGGGTCCGGACCATCTGATGGCCGTGGTCGATTTCGGCGGGACGTTGCGGATTGTGCAGAATTTCACGGCGAACGCAGACGTGCTACGCGCCGCCGTCAGGGGCGTCAAGACATCATATGTGGCATCGAATGCCACGCCCGATGCCACCGGTGCGGGGTCGATTGCGTCGCCGGGTTTTCCTCGATCAGCAGCGCCGAGGCTGATTTTGGCGCGCGAACGATGCTGCTTGCTGTGCGCAGCCTGGCGAAAAATCTGCGCTCGGTGCCCGGCCGCAAGATGCTGGTGCTGTTTTCGGCGGGATTCGCGCTCACTCCGGAAAACCAATCGGAGCTTACCGCCACGATCGACGCTTGCAACAAAGCCAACGTGGCGATCTACTCTCTGGACGTGCGCGGTTTGGTAGCACCGGTGCCCGCGGGCGGGGGCAGCGCACACAACGACGATTCGCAGGGTGACCTTCGCGCGGTTTCGCAGCGAACGTTATCCCCGCCGCATATGCTGCTAACCTCGTACGCACTCGGCGAGTCGCCTGAACCTCAGCACCCTGTTGGAGGGGGCGGAACCGGCGGAACGGTGGGGGCGGGCATCCCACGGGTGGCGGTGGAACCGGAGGAACCGGGACGGGTGGGGCAGGTACCGGCGGCAGAGGCAGCCCTGGCACGGGAACCGGCGGCACTGGAACGAGCGGAAAAGGCGGGGGCACAGGAGCGGGAGGGAAGGGCGGCGGCACGACCGGGACGCCAGGCGGGACTCGCACGGCACCGACAAACTACAATCCCTACAATAACAATCTCAATAATCCCTACAACCAATCGCGCAGCATCATTCCTCAATTGCCGCCTTCGGTCACGACCAATCAACAAGTGCTTGCCGAGTTGGCGGAAGGTACCGGCGGTTTTTCGATTTTCAATACGAATGATCTCTTGGCCGGGTTGGAACGCATTGGGAAAGAGCAGAACGAGTTCTACGTCCTGGGTTATGTTCCGGGCGATTCGCCGGAAGGCAGTTGCCACACGCTGAAAGTGAAATTGAATCGCGGCGGCCTGAATGTGCGTTCGCGCAGTGGATTTTGCAATGCCCGAACCGAGAATCCCCTTGAAGGCAAGCCTGCGGAAAAACAGCTGGAATTGCACGCCGCAGGTGGACAAGCCGGATCGATTCGCGGCGCGTTGGCAGTTCCGTACTTCTACACGGCGCCCAATGTCGCGCGCGTCAATCTGGCCATGGAAATTCCATCCGATTCGCTGAAGTTCGACAAGGACAAGGGGAAGTATCACGCCAACATCAATGTGCTGGGTATCGCTTACCGGCCGGACGGCAGCGTCGGCGCGCGCTTCAGCGATACCGTTAATCTCGATCTCGAAAAAGACGAGTGGAAAGAATTCACCAAGGCGCCTTACCGGTATCAGAATCAGTTCGACGCCGCGGCCGGCACGTATAAGCTGACAGTGGTCTTAAGCGGTGGTGGCGACACTTTTGGAAAATTCGAGTCGCCGCTGCAAATCGATTCGTACGATGGGAAGAGCATGAGCCTGGGCGGCATTGCGCTCACCAATTCCGCAACGCGGGTTTCGGATATTCCCACTGGTCTTGATTCCATTTTGCTGGAAGACCGCACGCCGCTGGTCGTCAAGGGCATGCAGGTGGTTCCTTCGGCCACCAACCGATTCAAGCGCAGTGACAATGTGATCCTGTACACGGAGATTTACGATCCACTGCTGACGTCTGACCAGCCGCCGAAATTGGGTTTTGGCTACCATGTGCTGGACCGAGCCACCAACAAGGAGGTGGTTTTCACCGGCGCCGTTCCGGCGGATGATTTCGTGCAGAAAGGCAATCCGCTCGTGCCCGCAGGAATGGTCCTGAAGGTGAAGGATCTGCCGCCGGGTGGCTACCGGCTGCTCCTCCAGGCCGTGGACAGCGCCAAAAACCACGCGCCAAATCGCACGATTGATTTCGAGGTAACCGACTGAGTAGGATTGCCACCGTTCCTGTTGGCGCGAATCATTGCTGCGCCCTTTCTCGGCAAAATTTCTAGGTGGTCGTCTCTGTGATTTTTGCAGAACGTGCTTCAGCGTGTGCCGCCGCTTTCCGCCAGCAAACTCCGCAAAACAAACCAGCAATTCGCGGGGCGCTCGGCCAGTCGGCGCATGAAATACGGGCACCAATCCGTCCCGAAGGGTACATACACCTGCAAAATATTCCCCGCCGCGTGAACCTGCTGCTGCAGATCGCGCCGAATTCCGTAAATCATCTGCAACTCATACTTCTCTTTCGGCAAATTTAGGCGCGTAGCCTCTGCCTGTGCGTGCGCTACCATCATCGGATCGTGCGAAGCAATCGCGGGAAAAAAGGTGCCGCGCGTCGCGCCTTCAAATAATAGGGTCGTCAGACGCTGATAGTTCGAATCGATAGCGGGCTTGCCCTGCAACGCGATCTGTTTTGGTTCGCGGTAAGCGCCCTTGACCAGGCGAATCTTGGGTTTCAGCGGCGCCAACCGTCGCAGATCTTTCTCCGTGCGATGCAGATAGGCTTGTACCGCCAACCCAGAGTTGCCGCATTCCCCCTGCACGCCTTCAAAAATATCCAAGGTGGCTTCGGTGTAGGCGCTGCCTTCCATGTCAATTTCGATGGTGCGGTCCAGTTTGGCGGCGCGTTTGGCGATCGACAGCGCGAGAGAAGCACACAGATTCTTGTTGAGGTCGAGCCCCAACTGCGTCAGCTTGATGGAAATATTTCCGGCGATTTCCCTCGCGTGCATCGCCTCGATCATTTCGATATAGCTAGCGCAGACATCACGCGCCGCTGGTTCGGTGGAGACATTTTCGCCGAGGTGATTCAGGCTGACGTTACGTCCCTGGCGGCAAAGCTCGTCGCTGGCCATCAGCGCTTCGGCAAGGGCTTCACCCGCAACGAAACGCCGCGCAAATCCGTTTTTCATGCCGCGCCGCGCGATGGAGTCGGTGACGCTGCGCTTGCGTGAAAGCCAAAAAATGAAATCACGAATCAGCATAGCCATCCTTATCAAGTTGGCTGGAAGAGAATAGGAGCACTCCGGCGTGGCGTCAAATGTTCTGCTAAGTCCATTCCTGCCCGTACGTTGCGCCCGGGTGAGGATTCGACACGACCGTAAAGACGCACGCAACTTCGTCGGCTTCCGAGGGTTATTCTGGAAGTGACCCGGATTTTAGTCCAAGATTCGTCTCTGAGGATGCCGCCCGTCGGGAGAATCAAATGAGGTTGCACGGCCATCCAACAGCGGGCTCTCTGTTTCTGGCTACCGGCAAATCCTTCGTTGCCACTGTGCTATCGGTTACCTGTGTCTTAACGCTGGGCGTCGATCTTCCAGCACCCGCGGCTGCTGCTGTTCCCGGGTCCAATGCAACCCCCAATTCAGCCAAAAACAAAAAGCAGAGGCAGGATCCCGCGCTGAAGGGATTGCCGATCACGGAGCTTAGCGTCGATGAAGCGATTCTGCATGCGTTGAACCGGCTGGCGTACGGCCCGCGACCCGGTGATGTCGACCGCGTGCGGCAGATGGGTTTGGCGAAGTGGATCGACCAGCAACTGAACCCGAATTCGATTGACGATAAGGCAGTTGATGCGCGGTTGGAACAGTATCCGACGCTGCGGATGTCTTCGGCGACGCTGTTGGCGGAATATCCGCAGCCGAAGCAGGCAGAAAAGCAGGTCGTGAAGCAGGCGCAGCCCCAGCCGACGCGTTCTGATGCGGCCGCGGCGATCATCGCGCGCGACGTGCAAGTCTCTCGAGGACGGCCTCAATCGGGTCAGGGACAGCCGGCCTCGCAACCCCAAGCGTCCGCGCAAGCGCAAAATTCCGAGGCAGACGATACGGCGAGTGCTGCTTCATCGGCACCGACGGCCGCAGGAGACTCGGAGGCATCGTCGATGAAGGACTCGCCCATGAAACAGGACCCCTCGCAGCAGTCGAACGCAGCTACGCGAGGCATGGGCGGGAAGCGCGATTTTCTAAGCGTCGATCCAAACGCGGTGCCGCGCGCGATTGCGGACGACAGCAAAAGGCCGCAGCGCGTGGTGGAAGAACTCGCGATGGCCAAAGTGACACGAGCGATCTACAGCCAGCGGCAATTACAGCAGATCTTGGACGATTTCTGGTTCAACCATTTCAATGTGTTTGCGGGCAAGGGCGACGATAAATGGCTGCTGACGTCGTACGAGCGCGATGTCATTCAGCAGCATACGTTAGGAAAATTTAAGGATTTATTGACAGCGACGGCGAAGAGTCCGGCGATGCTGTTTTATCTGGATAATTTTTTGAGTGCTGACCCTAGAGCAGCGGAACGTGCCGCGGTGGAACGCGTCAAGCGGCAGCAAGCGCGGCGGGGCCGCTATGGGCAACCGTTTCCGCCGCGTGCGCCGCAAGCCCAACAGCAGAAGAAAAATACGCGCGGGCTAAATGAAAATTACGGGCGCGAGTTAATGGAGCTGCACACGCTGGGCGTAGATGGCGGCTATACGCAGAAGGATGTAACAGAAGTGGCGCGCTGCTTTACAGGGTGGTCGATCGAAAAGCCGAAGCAAGACGCGACGTTCAAGTTCGATGAGCGCTTGCACGATCCTGATCCGAAATTGGTACTGGGAAAGAAAATTCATGCAGGGGGCATGCGCGACGGGGAAGAAGTGATCGATTTGCTGGCGCGGCATCCAAGCACAGCGAAATTCATTTCCGCGAAACTGGCGCGACGCTTTGTTTCCGACAACCCTCCGCCGGCGCTGGTGGCGCGCATGGCGCAGACCTTTCAATCGAGCAGCGGAGATATACGCGCGGTGATGAAGACGATGATCTATTCGCCGGAATTCTGGTCGCGAGATGCGTACCGCGCCAAGGTGAAGACGCCGTTCGAGCTGGTGGTTTCCACGGCGCGGGCACTGGGTACCGATGTGGATACGCCGATGCCATTGGTGCAGTGGACGGGACGTATTGGCGAGCCGCTGTATCAGTGCCAGCCGCCTACGGGTTATTCGGACAAGGCGGATGCGTGGGTGAATACGGGGGCGTTGCTCAACCGGCTGAACTATTCGCTGGCGCTTGCGGGCAATAAAGTACGCGGGTCGCGCAGCGATGCCGCGTCGCTGTTGGGGATGGATTCTTCTACCGACGCAAAGGCCGCGCTGGACCGCGCCGTGCAGCTTTTCCTTGGCGGGCAAACGGGTCCGATGACCGTAGAGACGCTGGGGAAGCAACTCGATAGCCCGCAGATTTTGCAGGCGAAGCTGGATGATCCGGTGAAGCATGTGGACTTGGGAGTGGTCGCAGGTCTGGTCCTGGGTGCGCCGGAATTTCAGCGAAGATAGTTGACGGTCGGCGTTTGTAAGTTCAATAGCGCAAGGGAAGAAACAAGGCACGAAGAGGCCGTAGACCAAGAAGAAGCAGGAGTGACGTGGCCATGAGCGATCGGTGTTGCGAAGGCGTGAGGCCGTTGAAGTTTTCGCGGCGTTATTTTTTGAAGCAGGGTGGAATCTCCATGGTTGGATTGAGCGCGATGCCTGCCTTCCTGCAGCGGGCCATCGCGGCAACGCCCGCGACGACCGGCAAGAAGCAGTTCGTCGTCGTGTTCCAGCGCGGGGCGGCGGACGGTCTCAATATTGTGGTGCCTTTCGCGGAGACGAACTATTACAGGTTGCGACCTTCGATTGCGATACCGCAGCCGCGTCGCGGCGGAACAGATGCCGCGATCGATCTCGATGGATTTTTTGGGTTGCACCCGAGCCTTGCTCCGCTTGAGCCGCTGTTTCACAAGAATCAGCTGGCGATTGTGCATGCGGCGGGTTCGCCTGATCCGACGCGGTCGCATTTCGATGCGCAAGACTTCATGGAATCTGGCACGCCGGGCGTGAAGGCTACAGAGGATGGATGGCTGAACCGTGCCATCCAAATTGCGCCTGAGGATAATGCTTCGCCGTTTCGCGCAGTGGCGATGGGGCCGAATTTGCCACGCGTGCTGCACGGAAGCGCGTCGGCGATTGCGCTGCGAGATTTGAAACAGTTCAAGGTGATGCCTCAAACGGCCGGGATGAGCGCGGCAGTGGAAGGTGGCTTTGAGGCTATGTACGCGCAGACCGTCGATCACGCGCTGCGCGGCACGGGCACCGAAACCTTTGAAGCCATCGACATGCTGCGGAAGGTTGATCCGGGCAAATACGCGCCGGAAAACGGAGCGCAGTATCCGACCAGCCGGCTGGGGCAGAATCTACAACAGATCGGGCAGTTGTTGAAGGCCAACATTGGGGTGGAAGTCCTTTTCGTCGATTGCGGCGGCTGGGACAATCACGTGAATGAAGGTGGCGTGCAGGGGCAGCTTTCCAATTTGCTAAAGGACCTGGGCCAGGGACTCGCTGCGTTTCATCAAGATATGGGTGACCGGATGCAGGACGTGGTCGTGGTTACCATGAGCGAATTCGGGCGGACCGCGAAAGAAAACGGAAACCGCGGAACCGATCACGGCCATGCGAACTGCATGTTTGTAATGGGCGGCGACGTCAAAGGCAGTCGCGTGTACGGCAACTGGCCGGGGCTTGCCGACCATCAATTGAATGAAGGACGCGACCTGGCGCTTACGACCGACTTCCGATCGGTGCTTAGCGAGGTCCTCGTCAAGCATATTGGCGTGACCGACTTGAAAGCGGTTTTCCCTGGCTTCGATAGCAGCTCTCATCGATTTCCGGGCTTAATGCGAGCTTGAACGAAACGTTCTTACTCTCTGTCTCCGTTGCATTCCTTACCGCTTGAACGTACAGGAACTTTCTGCGAGTGGGCTAAGCGATTTTGGCTTCGTGTTTCAGGCCGGGCAAGCTGGGGCACAGCGATTTTGTGCTCCTATAAAGAGAATGTGCTTACCTCTCCGGCTTTGTGGACGTTTCCGAAATCGACGCCAACAATGGCCCGCGGCCAACAAGCTCCGCCAAGCCGCGGGACGCGGTGCGCGTTCTTTGCCGGGGTCTGGGTAAATTTGGCACGGCGACCTGGCTGCACGACCTTGGCCAGTAACCTCTTCTTACGCTTAGATTTCTCTTAGTTCGTTGCTCTCGCTGAACGCCTGAAAATGCTCCACGCTGAGTTTCACGTCGTTGCCCGCTAGAATGAACGCGCGTTCGATCGTGTGCTGCAATTCCCGCACATTGCCAGCCCACGCCGCTTTCTCCAGGTAATCCAACGCGGGCGCCAACAGGTATTTCGCTGGCATCCTCGCCTCCGCCGATAGCTTCGCCAGAAAATATTCCGCCAGCGGGCAAACGTCTTCGGCATGTTCGCGGAGCGGCGGTATCGCGATGGGGAAGATCGCCAGCCGGTAATACAAATCCAATCGAAATTGACGCGCTCGCGCCAGCTCCAGCAACCTCACATTCGTCGCGCATATGACTCGTACGTCCACGCGATACACGTCCGAACTTGCCAGCCGTTGCACTTCGCCGTTTTGCAGAAATCGCAGCAGCTTTGCCTGCATGCTCAGCGGAAGCTCTCCCACTTCATCCAGAAACAACGTCCCGCCCTGCGCCACGTGAACTTTTCCCAGGCGCGATTGCACCGCTCCCGTGAATGCTCCTCGCGCATATCCGAACAATTCCGCCTCCAGCAGCGCTTCCGGAATCGCCGCGCAATTCACCACCACGAATGCATTTTTCGACCGCCGGCTCAATTCATGGATCGCTCCCGCCACCAGTTCTTTCCCTGTCCCCGTTTCTCCGGTGACCAGCACCGCCGTATCGCGGTTCGCCACCATGCGCACCAGCCGGTACACCTGTTCCATCGCGCGGCTCGCTCCAATCATTCCAGGCAGTGGCGGCGTATTCGGCGCCGCTGCTCCCGCGGTCCACGAAACCGGCTCATCGATCCGCGCCTTCAAGTCCACACCGGTGCGCGGCTCGCCCGTGCCATCGACTTCGCTCGCTCTCGCTTCCATGACTTCAGTTCGCGAATCCATCAGTTCCACCGCAATCCGTGGATACTGCTTTCGGATCTCCTCCGCGACCTCCTCCGCATCCAGATCTGGAAGATTCCGGTCGAGCAGCACGCCGTCGCGCGGGAATTGCACCAATTTCGCCAGCGCATGTGCTCCGCCAATCGCTTCCTCGTTCAACGTATCCGCATACGCCGGATCGGCCATGATGCGTTTTCGAAACGCGGGGTCAGCGCTCGCGACAAGAATGCGAGTCCGCGAACGTAAGACACCTGGTGTGGCGGTGGCGGCCATGGATTACTCCATATTTCTAAAGTCGAATGCGCAAATAAGAGCGTTCTTACTTCTGCTTTCATGCGCTCGGAAATTTCTTCCGGGCCGCGGGGCAGAAGAATCCATGCGCTTTCGTCGCCAAAGGTGACTAGTCGGAAGTGTTAGAAGGAATGGCTTTGCGAGGATTCAGACGCACTGAGGTTGCCCCGTCTCGGAACTCAGTCCCGTAGAGGAACACAACCCATCGGCAGTTCTTGCCAGGATTTTCCCTAATACCGCGTTTGTGCCGTCACCCAGCGCCGAACCGGCCAGCCGCTCACCCCGTCTATCGGCACGCCCCAAACAAACTTTACCTTTATGGGTGACAGGATGCTTTTCGTTATCTCCCAAATTGACTTCGATGCCGATTCGAGTATCGTTAGATTACGCTCTCTGAATCTCCCCAGCCTCAAAAATGGAGGTAGTGCATGAATCGTCGTCGCGCCCTGTCGGCAAAGTTGTCCCTGGTCTGCTTCGCGCTTATTTTCACAGTTTTTGGCTGCCAGAAGTCAGCCGACCAACAATCGTCATCATCTTCTCCGGATCCGGCCGCTACTCCGGCCTCGGGTGGCTCGGCCCCCTCGGCGGCAAAGGAGCCCACCCCTCCCCCTCCTCCCCCCAAGCCGCTTGTCGTCCCGGCTGAAACCGTCATCTCCGTCGTCCTTGATCAAGCCGTCGGCTCCAAAATCAGCACGCCCGGACAGGCTTTTTCCGCCACGGTTCAGGCCCCCGTCGAGGTCGATGGCCGGGTAGCGATTCCCAAGGGCGCCCGCGCTTCCGGCATCGTCAAAGACGCAAAGTCCGCTGGACGATTTAAGGGCGGCGCAGTTCTCTCGCTCACCCTGACCAGCATCTCGGTCAAAAACGAGGAATACGACATCGAAACCACCGCGCCCGTGGAAACCAGCAAGGGCAAGGGTAAACGCACCGCCGGGCTGGTTGGCGGTGGCGCTGGCGGTGGGGCTCTCATTGGTGGTCTCGCAGGCGGCGGCAAGGGCGCTCTCATCGGCGGCCTGATCGGCGCGGCTGCGGGCACCGGCGGTGCCGGCCTAACCGGCAACCGTGACATCACCCTCCCAGCGGAAACGCTGCTCCGCTTCAAACTTGTCGAGCCGCTCGAAATCAAACACCGCCGCTAAACCAGCGCAAAATCGGAAACACAGCGGGGGCCGTCGCATCGATCGCGCGGCGCGCCCTCGTGTTTTTCCGTGGACCTTCGACTAGACTTGCCATCCCGGGAACTTTCCTCTCTCAACGAGGGAAGGGAATCAATGGAATGATCAAGCTGGAGGCTTGAATGAAAACCATCGCGGGATTCCTCGCAATTTCGCTTTCTTTGTTGATCGCCGTTGTGGCTCACGGCGAAACGCCTCCTGCGCAGCATCCGTCTCGCGGCGTTGGCGGTGGTCACATTCCTGCTCACGGGCCAACTCCCGTTCATGACAATCCGCGCCCCGCGCCCGAACATCCAAACTTCGCCGACAAATCTGGCCATCCCAACGCTCCCCACGTCCACACCAACGACAAATGGATTGGCCATGACACCGGTCGCGGCGATCCCCACTATCACCTCGATCATCCTTGGGAGCACGGCCGCTTTACGGGCGGTTTTGGCCGCGGCCACGTCTGGCATCTCGCTGGCGGAGGCCCGTCACGTTTCTGGTTCGGCGGGTTTTACTTTGGCGTTGCACCATACGATGTCGGTTATTGTGGCGATTGGCTGTGGGATT
The DNA here is from genome assembly GCA_963721915.1 of uncultured Acidobacteriota bacterium. Classification (GTDB taxonomy): domain Bacteria; phylum Acidobacteriota; class Terriglobia; order Acidiferrales; family UBA7541; genus Acidiferrum. The sequence goes on from CAVRLD010000004.1 coordinate 39,820, forward strand.
CCGATTCTATCGTCATCTACGAAGATCCGGACCACGATGGTTGGTACCTCGCCTATAACGTCAGGCTCGGCACCTACGTTCACGTCAACTATCTCGGCACAAATTAGATCGGCATTTCTCCAAACTGGCCGTGAATGCCAGGCACTATGTGGCAAGCCAATCTCTTTCGGCGGAAAGATGTGGTCGGCTAGGGTGCTGGCGCGAAGTCGGTCTGCCGCGTTCGTTGCCACTTCTCGCTCGCTACTCGCATCTCTCTGAGCATGCCATCACGAAAGGCTGCGCCGGAAAATTTATCCAGCACGGTTTGTTGCGCCGCTCGTCCCATTTCCCCGGCCAGAGAGCGGTCGGCGAGCAGCATGCCTGCGAACTTGTTGAGTTCCGCCGGGTCATCGGAAAGAAATCCGCTTACACCGTGGACGATTGGAGATGTGGGATGTTGGTTGCCGAGTACGGCCAACCCTGCCGCCATCGCTTCCAAGGTGGCCATGTTGTAGCCATCTTCAAGCTCTGGCTCTGCCGTATGGACGAAGAAACGATGGCGCCGGAACGCCTCCTTTAACTCCGCCCAACTCGACGAGGCGCGCACGCCAGGGAATTCCGGATTGTGCCCCACCAACGTGATGGGGAGTCCGGCAAACGCCTGTGCATGAAAATCCCAGCGAAGCGTGCGGGCCCGGCGCTGAACAAAATTCGAAACGCGCAGTCCGCATGCCAGCTCGCCTGTCCACGGTAAGTACTCCGCGGGGTTCGCAGTCAGCGGAACGATGTGTTCCGTGAATCCCCACGACTTGCCTTTAAGACACGAAACAGCCACAACGTGTGCGCCAATGCGCTCGGTGTACTCCGCCACTGCGTTTCGATACTCCACAACGGGAGTTTGCGCATTCTGCTCCAGGATCATTCCCTCCAGCGTTAGGTGAATGATCAGCATCCGTGGACCGGGAAGTGTTCGCGTATCAAGAAGGTCCGATAGATTGTGCGCGATGATGCAATCGTATGGCGCGCGCTCCGCACATGCTTGCGGCAGTGAGATTAGCCGTGCCTTAGGAGGCACGGGCCGCATCCCATGATCCCAGTCTCGCGTGTGCCGGCCCGGCAGGCCCACCACGATATCCAGAGACCGATCAAGTAGCCGCAACTGGTGTATCCAGGCTTCGTGGCAGTTCAAAACTAGAATCCGTCAAGATGGGGAAGCTCGCGCTATCGATCCAGGTCGCCTTCCAGGAAATGGGCGTCTTCGACACGTCCAACACGCTGATCCCCCTGAACGATTCCGAGGCTGTTCCATTTTCACAAGTTCAGGTGGTGGAAAACACAGAGCGTACCGCCGACCTCACGCGCTTCGTGCAACCCATGAAGGGGAAGCTGACCCCCTCCATCAATGAGCCGCTGAAAGATATTGAAGCGGAGTTGCAGAAACAGCTGGCCCCCGAAATTCGCGAACATGTGGTGGAGTTAAAAAAACGCCGCGAAGGCCTGATTGTGAGCCTCCGCGAAATCGGATTCTACGTTAGCGGCTCGGCTACTCTCCGCCCATCCTCGAAAGATGCCATCGACCGGCTTGCAGCTGTCCTCGGCGCACCGCGAATCTCTACGTATTGAGGGTCACACGGATAATGTGCCAATCCACAATGGACACTTTCAATCGAACTGGGAGCTTTCCACATCGCGGGCTTCCGAGCTCATAAAAGTATTCGTCGTGCAGTACGGTTTGGAGCCCCGGCGCCTCTCCGCTGCGGGCTACGCTGAATTTCATCCCGTGGCCTCTAATGACTCCCCGGAAGGACGAGCGAGGAACCGTCGTGTGGACATCGTCGTGTTGAATCCCTCTCCCCTAGAAGCGTTTTCGGTGCCCTCAGAAGGTGCATTATCCTCAGACAAAGCGTTGCCCTCACCGCAATAGCTCCCCGTTCGCGACCTCCCTGCCAGAAGTAGCACAGGCACTCTTGCCTGTGCTCCGACGATCTCCCGGCCACACATTCCTGCACAACATTCCCGGACCACGCACGTCTCCGAGTCCGCACATCGCACAAGACCACCCACAAAATCCCAGAAAAGAACGATGGCGTTTGGGCCAACACCCGCAACTCGCGCCTTGACACTTTCGTCCCCCGCGCCGAAACTGTTTTTACCCCCTTCCTAATCTAGCTTTCCGAGTGTGTGCTCATGCGTATTCTTGTCGCCGAAGACGACGCCTCGCTGGCGGAATTCCTTCATCAGCGGCTCGTCCAGGAACATTTCGCCGTGCAGGTTGTATCTGACGGCATCGAGGCTCAGCGTCTCGCCTTCGAACAATCCTACGATCTCGTTCTCCTGGATCTGAGTCGTCCGGAAGAAAGGAGCGGGCTGGATGTTCTTCGGAGCATTCGAGCGAAGAAGCCCGATTTACCCGTTCTCATTGTCACCGCCGCGTCCATGGTTGAGGAGAGCGTCCGTGGCTTGGATGCGGGCGCCGATGACTATATTGGGAAGCCCTTCGCTTTTGCAGAGCTGGCCGCTCGAATTCGAGCGGTGCTGCGCCGGGGCAGCCGTCCCGGTAACGCGGTTCTGGCCATCGACGATTTAACTGTCGACCGCGTCTCGCACTCCGTGCAGCGCGGAGGCCACGCCATCGAACTAAGTCCCAAGGAATTTGCGCTGCTCGAATTTCTAATGCGCCACGCCGGCGAGCCCGTCACGCGCTCGGCCATCGTCGAGCAGGTCTGGAAGCTAAATTTCGACACCATGACCAACGTAGTCGACGTATACATCAACTATCTGCGCCGCAAAGTGTACACCGGCTATGACCGCGCGCTAATCCGCACAGTTCGAGGCGTAGGCTACCAGATCGGCGGAAGCGCCGGTGCCGCCCGCGCAGCAGCCGCATCCTCAATTCCATCGTCCGCCCCCGTGTAGCCCAGCCACACGCGTGATGGCACAACGTAGGGCACGACCTCACAGCTTGCCTGAAAGAGCCCCGTTCTTCAGGAGACCGGGAGTTCTTCAGGAGGCCGGGACTTCAGTCCCGGCGTAAGCCACGTGCAGTCAATTGGGCTTCAGCCCCTGAAGTTGGACTCTTTTCATATCCGGGCGTTGAGTGCCGCACCCTTCGCCTTTAAGGGTTCGGTTTTTGATGTTGCAGCGGAAGCAAACAAAACGCTGCGAATTTTGATCTCGAACCAAAGCAAGACCTTGTCATCCTGAAGGCATCCGACAAGGATGCTTGAAGGACCTCAACGCAAAGGTTCACCTCGAACCCTTAGAGTCTCGCGCCACCGTTCCCCGCGGCATCCCGTACCACCGCCCGAATCCCCGCAATATTTTTCACCAATTCCGCGGGGATATCATGCCGCGCCGCCAGGTATTCCGGCGTGTTATAGCCGAGCCAGACCTTCCCGTCCGCGTCCTGCGAGATCAACACTTTCAACGGCAAGTCCAGCGCGGAACTAGGCGCCGCCATCATCACCGGAGTCCCGCCCTTCGGGTTGCCAAAGATCATCAACAACATTCGCGGCATCTCTAACCCCGCCTTCTTCGCGTCCGACGAGAAATCAATTTTCGCGAACAACGTCATACCACGAGCCGCAAGCAGCTTCTCGAAATGTGCAACCGTCTCATCGAATCCGCGACTACTCTCCACCGTTTCGATTCCACGCCCGCTTTCAACCCCCATCGTCGGAGTACTCATGTCACTTATCCTTTCGCGGCCAATGCGCCGTCCACCGAAATCGCGCCAGCTCCGCGAATGATGATCGGAATCACCAGCGCCAATGCCAGCAGATGATACTCGTAACCTTCACCCTTCTGATTGACGTACCAATTCATAAAGAATCTATTAAGGAAGCGCACCATCCAGATCGCCACCAACATGTTCACGGCAATACCAAACGGCGCGATCCTCGCAAGAAATCCAACGATCAATCCGAGACCTCCAAAGAACTCAGCGCAGATGGCCAGAAGCGCAAATACCGTTGGAATGTGCAGTTGTGAAGTAAAAAAGTTCATCGTGCCCGAAAACCCAAAGCCGCCAAACCACCCAAGCATCTTTTGTGAGCCATGCAGAAAGAAACCACGCCCAGGACTAGCCGCATCAGTGTCAACGTATAGTCATTGACGGTAGCCAGCAGCCTCATCAAAAGCCTCCTGATCGATCACGTTGTCGGCGCACGTGCGTCCAGCACCCCAACTCTTTACCTCCTTCTACACGCTAGATGCAAGCAAGACGAGGAAAGACGCAGCCTCTCTCATCGCCCGATCAGCGTCGACCATCGTCAGCGCACCAGATTCTGTAGGAGGTCGGAGCTTCAGAGTCTCTGTGAGCACTCCGGTTTTCGTCAGGGCACGGCTTCACAGCCTACGGAAAAAGTCCTTTCTTAAGCTGTTGACACTTCCGCAACGCTTTCAGATTGCCAAGCGCAAAAGAAAAGGGCGTTCCGGCTCTCGCCGGAACGCCCTGAATTGCCTTGTGTTGAGGATTCGGTTACGGCTTCGGCTTCTGCGATCCACTGCCGGCCGGAGCCAGCGAGGAAACGCCGACGCTGCCATCCGCCGAATGCGGCGCCTCTGGATCGTAGGCCAGCAGCCCTTCGGTCGCCGATGCCGCCACCACCGTGCCGTCACGACGCACGCGCACTGCCGGCACATAGCCTTCGGCAAACGCGGTGTTCACGTGCTGCCACGACTTGCCTGCATCCGACGACGCGATCAGTCCACGCTTCTGCAATGCAACCACAAGCGCGTTACCCGACCCCGCTACATCCTGGAACTGCAAGTCCCGAACGTCCGCGCGGTTCCAGTTGCGTCCGGCGTCCTTCGAGGCATACAGGCCCATGTTGGAAGTGATGAACAGGTTGGTGTCGTCGATGCGGTGCAGCCGCAAATTACCGGAAGAAGCAAACGGGAGTTCTCTCGCGTCCCAATGCGCGCCACTGTCCGCGGAGTAAAGCAGGTTGTGCTGTGCGATAGCCCAGACTTGCGAGCCGTCCGTGGAGACTTCCAGCGATTGCGCTGGCTGCTTCACGAGTTGGTCCCTAGCCGCCGACTTCCACACCTTACCGCCGTCGTGCGAAATCACCACGCCGCCGGTCGTTGCCGCAAACCATGCCTGATTGGCAAAGACCATGTCGCTGACCTGGAACGCCAGGAGCTGCGGAGCCTTTCCTTTCGGCGCAGGCTTCTTGACCAGCACCGTGGTTTTCTTGCCGTTGACGATCTTCGTCACCTTGGTCGGCGCCGGAGCTTCCGGCGCATCCGGGGCGAACAGTCCAGCCTTCACCCATTTGCCCGTGGTGTCTTCATATTTCATCAAGCCGCCGTTGTTGAGCGATGCCCACCATCCGGTCGGCGCCGCATAAACGTGTTTCAGGTCAGTGCGCTTCAAACCAGGGCCGAGAGGCGCCCAGGTCGTGCCGCCGTCCTTGGTGGCAAGAAATGCGTTGGTATCAAACGTCAGCACAACCAACGCGCGTTCCGGCCGCTGCTGGTCCATCGCAACGTCCAGAATGTGCTGGTGGTGGAAGCCAACGTTCGCGGCTGTATAGGTCTGGCCGCCGTTTTCGCTGATCTGCACGCCTTCGCGCTCCGTGCCCAGAATCACGCGTTGTGTATTCTTTGGATCGATGATGATTGCGTTGATCACCCAGTCGCCGGGCGTCAGACGCTTCCATTCGCCACCTTCATTGGTCGTCTTCCACAAGCCGCTGGTCGTTCCGGCATAGAGCGTGTCCGGATGTTGAGGATCCTGTTTGATCAGCTGCGTGCGGCGAAACACGAACGGAATGCCGTTGTAGCGCGTCCATTGCTGCGCGCCATTCGTGCTGTGGTAGATGCCCGAGCACGCGGTAGCGTGCACGTTGTCTGGATTCGCCGGATCAATCACGACGCTCATCACGTCGGAGTCGTCAATCATGCCCTTGTTGATGGGAAACCAGTCTTTGCCGCCGTTGGTCGTTTTCCACGGCAAATGATACGTTCCGGCGTAAATAATATTTTCATCCCGCGGATCGAATGCCACGGAGTCGAAGTTGCGAAGATCGTCGTGCTTGGCCGGCGTGATGCGCTCCCACGTGTTGCCGTCATCCACGGAGCGATACACGCCCGTGAGTGTGCCTGCCACGAAAATGTTTTGCTTGGTCGGCGACTGAGCGATCGCGCGCACGGTTTCATGCGCGAGCCCGATCACTTGCCAGGTGCGTCCAGCATCCTTGCTGCGATAGACGCCGCCCCCACCGGAATACAGCGCCCAGGTGCTGGCGTATAGCCGGTTCGAGTCTCGAGGGTCCACCAAAATGTGTGTGACAACGTCGTCTTGACCGTTGCCGATGCGGCTCAGCAGTTGCCAGTGGCCGCCTTCATCGGTCGAGTTGAATACGTGCCCATCCGACGTTCCCAGGTACAGCTTGTTCGCGTCGTGAGGATCCGCTTCCAGGGAAATAACCGTTCCGCCCGGAGGACCCACTTGCCGCCACGTCTGCGCGGGCGCCACGGAAGCAGCCGCCAAAGCGATTGCTCCTACTCCCAACCACTTGAGGTTCATAACCATGCATTCTCCCAGAGCGCAGATGCGCCGACAAGGTGCTAGTTTAGGGAAATGTCCTGAGATTAGCGCCTGCTCTGTGGTACAGATTTGGGGAGTGTTAGTAACAGTCCACCTCGAGCAATCCCTAAGTGCAGGCTCGAGCCGGCGTTTAGTCGAGAGCGATACTCCTGGCGCGCTTGAAAGAAGCAAACTCTCGGCGTTTATTTTTGCGATTGCAGTTGCGGCTTAATGCAAGCGCCACGCCCAAGCAAATCGTAGTCGGAAATGCGGTGGCGGTAGTTGTCAGAGGGCCCCCCCTGTTTTCTGTAAGTGTTCATTTAAATCAAGTTAAAACTGATTGTTTTGATACAGTTGTGGATGTGTTGATTCTGAAGGCTTTAGCTTTGTGTATGGTCGAGCTTCAGTCAAGGAGACTGCAAGGAGGAGCGCGGCTGCTACCTAGCAACTTCTGTTCCAGTCCTGTGTTATATGCAGTGCGAGTATATAAGGTACAGCGGCGGCTAACCAGGCGGAACGTCGCGCTTCCGAGCACCCGCATCTAATTGATTGGGCTTACACAGGGGTTTCTTATGAAGACCACGTTCGCTGGTTCGGGCAAATCCAAATTGCTGTTGTGGCTGGCCGGTCTTCTCTGTTTCGCGTTCGTGGCGCCGAATGCACGCGCGGACGAGGGGGACCCTCCGTCGCGCGTGGCGCGCATCAGCTTTCTTGACGGTACGGTTTCGTTCCAGCCCGGGGGTGAAGGTGAATGGGGAAGTGCCGCGAAGAACCGCCCGGTTACCGTGGGCGACAAGTTGTGGACCGACAAGGCTTCGCGCGCGGAATTGCAGGCAGGTCAAGCCTCCATCCACATGGGCAGCATGACGGCGCTTTCTTTCTTGAATCTGGATGAAAACATCATGCAGGTGCGCATTGCAGAGGGCGCGATTAATTTCCGCGTGCGCGAGTTGCGCGAAGGGGATGTCTACGAGGTAGACACTCCCAATCTGGCATTCACCGTGAAGCAGGCGGGTGCGTTTCGCGTGGATGTGAGCGAAAACGGCGATGCGACCGCGGTCACCGCGATACGCGGTGAAGGCGAAGTCACCGCGGGTGGTCAGACCTACACCGTACACATGGGGGACCGCGCAGAATTCGAAGGTGTCGATAATCCCGAATACAAAGTCACCGCGGCGCCCGCTGAGCCCGATGGACTGGATCGCTGGGCCGCGGAGCGCGACCTGCGCGAAGACAATGCTACATCGTCGCGTTACATTTCCCCGGACATCCCGGGCCGGGCGGACTTGGACGACAACGGCACGTGGAAGGAAGAACCGGACTACGGTCCGGTGTGGTATCCCAATACCGTTGCCGTGGGCTGGGCTCCTTACAGTTACGGCTATTGGAACTGGGTCGGCCCTTGGGGTTGGACCTGGATTGGATACGAGCCGTGGGGTTTTGCGCCCTACCACTATGGACGCTGGTCCTACATCGGTAGCCGCTGGGGTTGGTGCCCTGGTCCTAGATTCGGGCGGCCGTTCTATGGCCCCGCATTTGTAGGCTTCCTCGGCGGAGCGCATTTCGGAGTTGGATTTGGATTCGGCGGGGGTTTCGGTGTGGGGTGGTTCCCGCTCGGCTTTCGCGAGCCGTATTACCCGGGCTTCCGAGCGAGCCGCGTCTACATCAACAACATCAATATTCACAACACGACGATCCGCAACGTGAACGTGCTGAATTCAGGCGCGGGACGCTTTAATTATGCCTACGCGCATAACACCAACGCGGTCACGGTGGCCTCACACAACGCCTTCGTCGGAGGGCAGGCGATCAATCGCCACTCCGTGCGGGTTACGCAAGCTTCTTTGCGCGGGGCTCAAGTGACCGATCGAGTCTCTGCCACGCCAACGCGGCAGAGTTCGTTCGGCGCGGCAAACATGAGGGCGCGTTCGACGCCATCCACCTCGGTGCAAAATCGCACAGTGGTGGCACGCACGGCGCCGGCAGCCGCGGCTTCCCGAATGCCGGTGCGCACGCTGAATACCGCTAATCTCTCCGCTGGCCGGCCGGGCAACAACGTGTCAAACCGCACCACGCCGGCAGGTGGTCGCCCGATGGCGCCGAACAATACAGCGATGCCGAACCGCCAGAATCAACTCTCGCAAGACCGGCCCGGCAACAACGTGGGGAACCGCACCGTTCCGGCGGGTAGCCGCCCGACACCGCAGAACAATACAGGCGGGGTGAATCGCCAGAACCAGCTCTCACTAAACCGGCCGCCTTCCGCAGTTGGCGCGGCGAACAATCCAGGAGCGGCCAGCGGCCCCAATAGTTCCCGAACCTGGGCGGCCCAAGGCAACACCACCGATCGAGGACGCGCACCGCAAGGCTTCGGGAACAACACCAACCGCCCGACTAGCGCGGCCGGTGGCGTGGGCGGCAACTCCCCGCCACCGGCGGGCTCAAATCGCTCCGATCGGCCGCCTGGGGCGGGTTCCGTTTCGAACGGCGGCACGTCGCGTTCGACCTATTCAAATTCAAACGGCCGTTCATACCAGCCGCCGTCCGGGGCGAACACTGCTCCTCCGAACCGGAGTTATCAGTCGCCGCGATCGAGCTACCCATCGTCACGGCCGGATTCAGCTCCGCGATCGAACTCAGCACCGCCGCGGTCGTACTCGGCGCCGCAGTCTTACTCGGCGCCATCGCGATCGTATTCACCTCCAACGCGATCGTACTCACCGCCACCTCGGTCTAGTTCGGCGCCGCCGCAGTCTAGTTCGGCGCCGCCGCAGTCTTATTCGGCGCCATCACGGTCGTATTCACCTCCGTCGCGTTCGTACTCGGCGCCGTCGCGCTCGTCTTCGGCCCCGAGCCACGGATCTTCCGCACCCTCTAGCTCCGGCGGCTCGCGCGGTGGCGGCGGTGGCGGTGGTGGTGGTGGTGGCAATCCGCACGGCGGTGGGCATCACTAAAAATGAAACTTGTGTTTGGCGGCCCGCGCTCCCAGGAGCGCGGGCTTCTCTTTTTAGAGCAAGCAGATTTCGTCTGCGACGTGAAGCCGTGCTCTGACCTTTTACACGGACTCGTCGTGCGCCCAGCGCTGCGCACCGCAACTCTTTTCGTTGCTGCGTGTTAAATGAACTAACCCCGGCATTTCCTGTTTCGACATACGGAAAATGCGGGATAGACGGTTGTGGAGCAACCTGATGATATGGTGGTACCAACCGCGTTTCGGCAAGCTCGTCAACTCAGGCCCAACAGCATCCGCGGCGAATTCCTAGCTCCGCCGCAGTCTCAGGAGAGAATCAACATGAGGAAACTCGCGCCTAAGCTGGTCACGCTGCTCAGCCTCGCGCTGGCAGTGGCCTTTTTTACACCGTTGCGCACACTGGCGGATGATGAGGATCCGTCGAGCCGCGTCGCGCGCTTGAGTCATACCGATGGCAATGTCTCGTTCAATCCTGCTGGCACCGACGATTGGGTCAGCGCCGTAATTAACCGGCCGATGACCACCGGCGACAAGCTGTGGTCCGACAATGGGGGTCGCGCCGAGCTGCACATAGGTTCCGCGTCGATGCGCGTTGGCAGCACGACCGGGTTTAATTTTCTGAACCTGACCGACAACGTCGCGCAGATTCAAGTCACCGAAGGCACCGTGCGCGTGCGCGTGAAGCGCCTGGAGCGGGACGAGACTTTTGAAATTGATACCCCGAATCTGGCCTTCTCCATTCTGCGTCCCGGCACATATCGGATCACCGTGAACGAAGCAGGCGACACGACCTTGGTCTCGGTTATCAACGGCGAGGGCGAAGTCACCGGCGGCGGGCAAGCGTATTCGGTCCACTCCAACCAGACCGCGACGTTCGTGGGCACCGACCAGCTCGACGCCGACGTTCAGGACCTCGCGGGCTATGACGATTTCGACGCAATGGTGCGCGCAACGCGACCGTCGCGAAGATAACTCCGACATCCGCCCGCTACGTTTCAGACGACGTCATCGGCTACGAAGATCTCGACGAGTACGGCGGCTGGCGCCCGGTGCCGGAGTACGGCACCGTCTGGTTCCCGCGTACGACCGTGGTGGGTTGGGCGCCTTATCGCTATGGCCACTGGGTGTATATTTCTCCCTGGGGCTACACCTGGGTTGAGGATGAGCCTTGGGGCTTCGCTCCGTTCCACTACGGCCGGTGGGTCACGGTCGGCGGCGTCTGGGGTTGGGTGCCCGCGCCTGCGCCGGTTGTCGGCGTAGCTTATGTGCGTCCCGTGTACGCGCCCGCGCTGGTCGCGTGGGTAGGCGGTCCTCGCTTCGCCGTGGGAGTTGGTGTCGGCGGAGGAGCTGCGGTCGGCTGGTTTCCGCTGGGTCCGCGTGAAGTCTACGTGCCCTCCTATCCGGTCAGCCGCCGCTACGTGACCAATGTCAACGTCACCAACACCCGGGTGGAGACCACGGTCGTCAACAACTACTACAACAACGTGGTCGTCAACAAAAATGTGAACGTGACCAACGTCACGTATGTGAACCAGCATGTCAATGGCGCCGTGACTGCAACTTCCGGTGCGACGTTCACGTCCGGGCGGCCGGTTGCGCGTGATGTGGTTCGTGTTGACCAGCGCGAAGTCGTGACCTCCCGCATTGTCGGTGCTCCGGCGATGGCTCCTACCCGTGAATCCGTTGTCGGAGCTGGAAGGGCGGGTGGGGTGCGCCCTCCTGAGCGTATTGTGAACCGCACGGTGGTTGCGCGAACCGCGCCGCCTCCGCCACCGCCGTCATTTGAGCGGCAGCAAGTGGCCATCCGGGAAAACGGCGGCAGGCCACTGGCGGTCACACAAATGCGCCAGATGCAGCCGGCCACCGTGCAGGCCTCGGAGCGCATGAACGTGAAAATCGCGCCGGCTACGCGGACGGTTACGCCGATTCAACCGCGCAACGATGTGATGAACCGGACGAACGGCAATGCTCCCAACGCGAATGGCCGGCCGGGAAATACAGCAGCGACGATTCCCGGTAATGCCCCGGCAAATATGAACAACCGGCCTGCGAATGCACCGAATAATGCTCCAGGCAACGTCCCCAATAATTCCAATAATAACGGTCGGCCAGCGAACACCCAGGGTAGCGTTCCCGCTAACGTCCCGCCGAATGTAAACAACCGGCCTGCGAACGTGCCCAACAACGCTCCGAGCAACGCTCCCGCGAACAATAACGAGCGTAACTATCGCGACCGGCCGCAGACAGCGCGGCCGAATGCGACGAGTCCTGCGGGCAATTCGCCTGCGGTCAACCCGAACGTTGAGCAACAGCGTCAGCAGCAACCCGAAAGGGGCAACGTTCCCGCGAGCAATAACCAGCGAGACAATCGCGACCGGTCACAGACAGCGCGGCCGAATGCGACGAGTCCTGCGGGCAATTCGCCTGCGGTCAACCCGAACGTTGAGCAACAGCGTCAGCAGCAACCCGAAAGGGGCAACGTTCCCGCGAGCAATAACCAGCGAGACAATCGCGATCGGTCACAGGTAGCGCGGCCGAATGCGACGAGCCCTGCGGTCAACCCGAACGTGGAGCAACAAAGACAAGCACCTCCGCCGCAAGTGCAGCAAAGGCAAGCTCCGCCGCAGCAGGCGCAACCAAGACAAACTCAGCCGCCGCCTGCGCAACAAAGACAATCCGCCGAGAAGCCACCTAAGGGCGGGAAACCTGACAAGGAAAATAAACCGCCGAACCGTTAGTACTGCGTCACTAGCGCCACACTTCCACGGCACGACTCTCGTCGTGCCGTGTTTTTCTTGGAGATTCCGCAAGCTTCGGGCTCTTTAGCCGAGGTCTGCACGATGACCCGGCAGAGTAGTACTGCCCCCCAGAAGCCTAGCAGCCTGCGGCAAAAGTGAAAATACGCGACCGAATCCCGTTTGGTTTTTGACGGTGTGAGGAATCTGCTTTTTCCTTGGCCGTTTTGCGAACAGCAGATCCCTCACCCGCAAACGACGCGGGTTCGGGATGACAAACGCGGCTTTTTCCGCAGCCTGCTGGAACTAGGCGGCGCGATGCAATCTGATGTTAATTCGCATAGACTTTCCCGGTTCACATGCGAAATAAAATCCCACGCCCTCCTGCCAGGACAGAATTGAACCGTGCCTTGAGGTCAATCGAGATACTTCCGGTGACCGGCGTTCCCGAGATTCACCTGGGTGACGATCTCGCGGGAGAGATTGTGGCGGCTGCCCGTCGATCGCGGCTGCGCTTCGAAGGCAGCGACATTCTGGTGGTGGCCCAAAAAATTGTTTCTAAAGCGGAAGGGCGGGTTACGCGACTCACCGAAGTAACCCCGTCAACGCGGGCTCTAGAGTTGGCTGGCAAACTCAAGAAAGATGCACGCCTGATCGAAGTGATTCTGCGCGAGTCGCGGCGCATCGTTCGCAGCGACCCGGTGCTGATCGTGGAAACGCATCACGGCTTGGTGTGCGCGAATGCGGGCGTCGATCAATCGAATATCCCGGGCGACGATGTCGTCTCGCTGCTACCGTGCGATCCGGACGGCGCTGCGCGCAAGCTTGGTGCTGCACTGCGCAAGCTCATACGCAAGCGCATCGCGGTGATTATCAGTGACACTTTTGGGCGACCTTGGCGGCTGGGCCTTACCAACGTGGCCATCGGCGCAGCGGGCGTCCCCGCATTGCTCGATCTGCGCGGAACACGCGATCTGCAGGGCAAGCTGCTCCATGCGACGATTTTGGCCGTGGCTGATGAACTGGCGGCCGCCGCCGGACTGCTCATGGCGAAATCCGGTGGCATTCCCGCGGTCATTATCCGCGGCTACCGCTACCGGCCGGTGCTCGACCCGGCAGCGCGCATCATTCGCCCCGCTAGCGAAGATCTCTTTCGGTGAGCCGCTTGTGGTAAACGCACTGCGATGGTGGCATCCTGAACGTCAGGCTAATCGTTCCAGGAATTGCGAGAAGAAAAAGCAGATTCCTCGCTTCGCCCGGAATGACGGTTTTGGTGGTTCGGAGGAAGAGAAAAAGCAAGGACGTGCTGAAGCGCGCCACTACATATCCCGATATATGACGTGCGCAAGATTTTCAGTCGCCCCGTTGTGACTACGCCATGAAAGCTACGATCTCCCGAACGCTTGACGATCAGCGGCTCGATCGCGACAGCGCGATTAGTCTCGCGCTTCCCGCTCCGTTGCAAGACTTGCTCGCCGCCGCGAGTTCGCTGCGCGCTCGAGGGAAGGGAAGTACCGTCAGCTTTTCGAAGAAAGTTTTTATTCCGCTGACGACGCTTTGCCGCGACTATTGCGGTTATTGCACTTTTCGCAAGGATCCCGGGGAGCCAGGCGCGCATTTCATGACTCCGGACGAGGTCCTGGCTCTAGCCGAACAGGGTCGCCGCGCGGGATGCAAGGAAGCGTTGTTCAGCCTCGGGGATCAGCCTGAGCGCATTTTTCCTGAAGCACGCGAATTTCTGCGCCAGCAGGGTTTTGCGCGCACGCTCGACTATCTGGCCGCGATGTGCGAACTCGTGCTCGATCGTACTGGTTTGTTGCCCCACGCAAATCCTGGGGTGATGGACCGCGCCGCGCTTGAGCAGCTGAAGGATTCGAATGCCAGTGTCGGGTTGATGCTGGAAACTGTCAGCGTGCGATTGATGCGCGGCGATTTGCCGCACGCCAAGGCTCCAGACAAAGTCCCTGCGCTTCGCCTGCGCACCATGGAGGAAGCGGGCAAACTTTCGATTGCGTTTACGACTGGAATTTTGATTGGCATCGGCGAAACGATGGAAGAGCGCGTCGATTCCTTATTCGCGATTCGCGGGCTTCATGAAAAACATGGCCATATTCAGGAAGTGATCGTGCAGAATTTTCGCGCGAAGGTCGGGATACCTATGGCCAATCATCCTGAGCCTTCACTGGACGACATGCTGCGCACGATTGCGCTCGCGCGCCTGATCCTTGGGCCGCACATGAACATTCAAGCGCCGCCAAACCTCAGCTATGCGGATTTTCCGCGGCTTCTTGAGGCGGGCATAAATGATTGGGGCGGCATTTCGCCGGTCACCAAGGACTTCATCAATCCCGAAGCTGCATGGCCCCAAATCAGCAAGCTCGATGCCGAAACCACCGCCCGTGGCTTCACCCTTCGCGAACGACTGGCGCTGTATCCGGAATTTATTCGGAGCGAGGAGTTCACGTCGCCCGCGATTCGCAAGCGTTTGGGCGTACTCGCCGGCACAGACGGCTTCGCGTTGTAGATGCAACGCGCAGCGCGGCATCCTACTCTCGGCATGAAAACCGAGAAACAATTTTCGATTACGGCTCTGGCCGGTGGCGTTGGCGCATCGAAGCTGCTGCTGGGCCTTTACGATGTCGTTGACCCCGCACGCCTGACCGCCATCGTTAACACCGGCGACGACATTACGCTTCACGGTCTGAAGATTTCGCCCGATCTCGACATCGTGACGTACACGTTGGCTGGCGTCATTGATCCTGCGAAGGGCTGGGGATTTCGCGGCGAGACGTTTCACGCGCTCAAGCGGCTTGCCGTCTTCGGCCGGGTCAACTGGTTTAACCTGGGCGATCGCGATCTCGCTACGCACATTCACCGCAGCGCGATGCTTGCGGAAGGCAAGTCGCTTACCGAAGCTGCCGAATGGATTCGCACCGCGCTCGGTGTGAGGTCGCGAATTCTTCCGATGTCCGATCAGCCGGTGCCGACGATCATTGACTCCGACGAAGGCGCCTTGCATTTTCAGGAGTATTTGGTGAAGCGCCGCGCTGAGCCGGTCGTACGTAGTATTCGCTTCGATGGCGTGGAGTCCGCCAGGCCCGCGCCCGGCGTTCTCGAAGCGATCCGCGACGCCGACTGCATCATCATTTGCCCCAGCAATCCGCTCATCAGCATCGGGCCGATCCTGGCCGTCGGCGGCATCCGCGAAGCGCTACGTGCCCGGCGCAAAGATGTGATCGCGGTTTGCCCCATTGTGGGCGGGAGGGCACTCAAAGGCCCATCCGACAAAATGCTTGCGCAGCTCGGCTACGAATCGTCCGCCGAGGGCGTAGCAAAGCTCTACGCGGATTTCACAGGCACATTTGTGGTGGATCCGGCAGACCGGTCGCACGTGGAAGGCATCGAGAAGCTAGACATGAAGGTGGCAGTCATTCCGACCGTGATGAAGACCCGCGCCGACAAACGGAAACTGGCCCGCGCGCTACTGCGAATGTAGGGGCACAGCACGGCTTTGCGTGACCCGGCAAGCCGCTTCCACCGGCAAGCTCTACAAAAACAATCCGGTAAACCGCACGCCCGCGCTGTGCACCTTGTAACGAATGTTCAGACCAATCAGCAAGGCTGTGACCGACTCGACGATCCGCGCATTCTCGAGCTTCCCGCCGTTCAGTGCGCGCACTCCAGGAATTTTCTCCGCGAGCTCAGTGGCCACTTGCTTGGCCTTGTCGTCATCGCTGCAGACCAGCACGTCACAGTCCACGGCCGCGTCGCCGGCCAACAGCGCTGCGCCAAGATTGTGAAACGCCGCCGCAATGCTCACGCCCTGCGGTAAGAGCTCCCTGGCGGCCTCTGCGGCCGAACCTTGCCATACGCCCAGCATCCGCGTCGGCGCACCGCCGACGGAAGCTGCCAGCGGCACGGTCGTGTCGATCACGGTCGTCCCCGGTTTCCACACCGTCTTTAATTGCTTGAGCAGCGCTGTTAAGCCTGAGAAGGGAACCGTCAGCACGGCAACCTCGCACTGCGCCGCTGCGGAAACGTTGTCGGTTCCACCGATCTGTGCCGATCCACCTATCTGTTCGCGCAGCTGCTTCGCCGCATCCTGGGCGCGCTGTGGATCGCGCGAACCGATCACGACGTGCTCGCCCGCCCGCGCCAGCCGATTCGCCAATCCAGTTCCTTCCGGTCCCGTGCCACCCAAAATCGCCACCGTCCGAGCCATCGATGTTTCTCCATTTCTTCAGCCATTTTCGATTTCGATAAGAATCGCACCAGCACAGCGCCGCCGCCGCTCTTCAGCCAAGCAGCCGCCATTCTACGTATGGCGCTGCCGGAATACACACGAGGTCGCCGAATCTTGCTGCGTGCGTCGGTTCGTCATCCGGTATGATATCTTCGAAAATCTTAAATATGCCGACGAAAACTCCTACTCCCGCCGAGTTTCGCTTAGCTTGCGGACAATTTGCTACAGGGGTTACGGTGGTGACCGCTGAGCGTGCGCCCGGACGGGTTCACGGCATGACCGCGAATTCCATCACCTCGGTCTCGCTCGAACCCCTACTCCTCCTGATTTGCGTGGACCAGCGCGCGCACCTGCTGCCAATGGTGAAGAAACAGGGGCGCTTCGGAGTCAGCGTCTTGAAGGAAGATCAGGTGGCCATCTCGAGATATTTCGCGCAGACCGAAGAAAACCTGGAAACCGAGTCCAAGCTCGGCATTCGCTATCGCTGGACTCCTACCGGCATCCCGCTTCTGGAAGGTGCTCTGGTGCACATCGCGTGCAATGTGGCCGCGTCGTATGTCGCGGGAGACCATACAATTTTCATTGGCGAAGTCGAAAGCACCGAAGTGTTTGATGGCGAGCCGCTCTTGTTTTTTCGTGGGGCTTACCGCCGCATCGCTCCTTGATCGGGACTGCGGGAGCGATGGTGCGCGTTTTGAAGAAAGCAGATCCCTCGCTCCGCTCGGGATGACAGGTTGTGCCTTGCGCGCGAGCGATGATGTGCATGTGGTGCGGGAGCGGTGAGATGCGCATGCGGGCTAGTGATGTCCGCCAAGCGGGTCGCGTTTTGTCCCATAGACTGCGCCCCAGCGGTCGGTCATTTCGCCACGAACTTCCCAGAGCTCCGGAAAAAACTTGTGACGCATCCCTTCTTCCAGGATCTCAACCGGTCTGCCTTTTAGTGATTTCGAGCCGAACCCAATCGTGCGATGAATCAGCTGCATGTGCTCGTAGCGGAATTTTTGAAATAGCTCGTCGAACTCCGCCAGCGCTTCCGCTATCACATAGGCATCGCCGTGCGAATATTCCGAGTCGTAGATTTTTTCGAGCGTCAGGCCGTGCTTGTTTAAATAATGCTCTTTGAACGAAGCCCACAGCGGCTGGTACATCTTCAGCAGCACACGAAACCCTGGCGACTCCTGCCCGCTGCCGTTTCCCAGACGCTGCCGGATGGCCTGATATTCCTTCGGCGACATGATCTCCAGCAGGGCGATCTGCTGGGTCATCAAACGCTGCACCGTATGCACACGGCGAAACAGGGTGATCACGCGGTTGGTATTTTGCTGCTGCAGATAGTCATCGATGTCCAGCAACGTGTACGCGATCAATTTCATCCACAGCTCTTCCACCTGGTGCACAACCTGAAACTGCAACTCGTCCGGGTTGCACAACTCCTCGAATTTCGACTGGCAGGAAAGCAGAGCCTTGGTGTTCAGGTACAGCTCGTAGTCTAGCGTGCCTTCTCCGCCCATCAGCGCATAGAATTGTTCGCGGTTCACGCCAACTCCTCTCCGTTTGCGACGTTGTGTGGACTGTGCTTGGATTTAACCGGGACACAGACAAGAGTGCCTATGTTACTTTCTGGCCGGATGCCTCCACACGTTGTGCAAGTGAATACGCAGGTCTGAAACAGAAGGGAATTAATCACGCTACCGTTCGGAATTGCCGGAAGGACGAGTCTGCTCGGTGGAATCGCCCATTTCCTTGCGATGGCTCTTTACTTCGCGCAGCGCGTAGATCGGCTTGTTCTGCGATTCGTAGTAGGTGCGCGCGATGATCTCGCCCAGGAGCCCCATCGAAATGAACTGCACGCCGCTCACGAAAAGCGCCACTCCCGCGAGCATCAATGGACCGTGCTGCGTCATGATGGTCACGCCATGCGCGAACTTCTCATACAAAAGATACGCCGCGTCCAATGACCCCAGCAAAACTCCTGCGACGCCAAACAGGCCAAAAAACTGCAGTGGCCGCGTCGAATAGTCCTGCAAAAACTTCACGATGATCAAATCCAGGAAAACGCGCAGTGTTCTGCCGATCCCGTAATTGCTCTTCCCGTTCTTCCGGGCCAGATCGGTGATGGGCACTTCGGTGATTCTTGCGCCGGTCGAGCCCGCCAGCGCCGGAATGAAGCGGTGCAGTTCGCCGTAGAGTTGAATTTCCTGAATGATTTCGCGTCGATAGGCCTTGAAGGTTGTGCCGAAATCATGAAGATCGATTCCGGACAGCTTGGCCATCATCCAGTTGGCCACGCGGCTGGGAAACTGGCGCATCAGCCAGTGGTCGCGCCTTGCGTAGCGCCACCCGCTCACCAGATCGAATCCCTCTTCTATTTTCTCGAGAAAGCGTGGAATCTCTTCGGGGTCGTGCTGCAGATCGCCGTCCATCGAAATAATGATTTCACCGCGCGCGAAATCGAAGCCAGCCTTCAGCCCCGCGGTCTGCCCGAAATTTCGGCGCAAGCGGACGATGTTCACTCGATGATCGTGCTCGTAAATATCCGAAAGCACCTTGAACGTATT
Source organism: uncultured Acidobacteriota bacterium (assembly GCA_963721915.1). GTDB lineage: Bacteria > Acidobacteriota > Terriglobia > Acidiferrales > UBA7541 > Acidiferrum. Next base: position 58,841 of record CAVRLD010000004.1, read on the forward strand.
GTCCCGGCTGCCGTCGTCCACGAACACCAGTTCGTAAGGCTCGCCGATCCCGTCCATCACCTCGGTGATCTTCATGTAAAGCGGAGGGATATTTTCCTGCTCGTTAAAGAAGGGAACGACGACCGAGTAGCGAATTGTAGATTCATTTCTCATGTTTCGCTGGCTACCAACCCATAGTCTATCAGGCGAATCCCCTGTGACGCGACAAGATTTCTAATCTCCACGTCGGTCAAGATCTCCAGCTCTGTTTGCCGGGAAGCCTGCAATCGCGTGTGCGTTTGTTGCAGCGCTTCATCCGCATATCCCGGGTGGCACATCAATTCCGTGGTGCCCTCCGGCAAGTTTCGCAGCAATTGCGCGACCCCGTCCTTGGTCATCTCCCCGGTTTGCGCGATGCCGCAAAAATAATCCGTTGTCGAGATCCCCACCCGTTCAGCTTGCTCCCGCGCATCGCGCGCCAGCAATTTCAATCCGCGCGCCTGCACTCCTTGCTTCAACACCGCCGGCGTGTGCAATTCTTCGCCGGTGGAAAGCGCCGCGCGCAAGCTCGATGCTTCGTGCGCCACGCGAATCGCGCCGATACCGTAACTCTTCGCCAATCGCAGCGCAATCTCAAACAATCCAGGCAGCATGTGTACGTGCTTGTGTCCGTCCAGGTGCGTCGGGTGAATTCCCGCGTCGCGCACCTTTTCGATCTGCGCATCCCATTCCTGCTCCACCTCGTGGAGTGTCAGCCCGCGACTTGCGATGCGCAGCAGCAGGTTCTCCGGCCCGCCTTCGAACTCGCCCGCGTTATTCACCAGGCTGGTGACCAGTTCCGGCGGAGCCACGGGCGCGCCATCACTCAGATTCAAATGCACGCCCACGCCGAGTCCCGGTGTGGACCGCGCCACCTCCACGCCCGACGCAAACGCCGCGCCATTCGCCAGCAGCGACGCGCTGGTCACAATTCCGTGGCGGTGCGCCTCGGCGATCCCACGATTCACGCCCTCGGTCCACCCCAGGTCATCCGCATTGACGATCAGATTCTTCACAAATTTAGCCGGCGGCGCGGGCCAACCTGTCCTTTGGACCAGCTACACAAAGGAACGCGGTCCCGCGCGCGTACCATTGACCCTCTCTGGCCTCAACTTTAGCATGGCCTAGTCGAGGGATAGATGCCTGTAAAGAGCCGTGAATTGAAGCTGGGAGTGCCGCGCCACAGCGAGAACCGCCGCGGCAGGCGGATGAACTCACGTGTTCCGATTCGCCTGGAGTGGGACGATCTCAAAGGGCGGCGGTGCACCGCGGAAGCTCATACCCGCGTCGTCAATCCCTACGGCTGCATGGTTGTGCTGGACCACGATCTGACGCTCGAGCATCGCCTGGCCTTGACCAATGTCGCGACGCAGACCAGCAATTCCGCCGTGATCGTTTGGAAGGGACCGCAGCGCCCGGAAGGCGGCTGGGAATACGGTGTCGAGCTTGTCGCGCCGGCGATGGACTTTTGGGGTCTGGAACTATGAAGCCTTTGACGAATGCCAAGACAATGCCAGTACCCTCCGCGCGGCCGGCCCTCACGCGCCCGCCGACTGCGGAAGAACGTCGCCGCGCTCAACGAGTCCTCCTGCGCATTTCCGTCGTGATTCATGTTGCCGGCAAGCCGCCGATAGAGGGCCACACGCACACGGTCAGCGCTAGTGGGGCCATGATCGCGATGTCCGAGCCTCTTGCTGAGGGAACTAAAGTCACTATTGAAAATAGCAGAACGCAAAATAAGGTCGAGGCCAGGGTGGTGCGCCCGCCGCAAACCACCACCGACGGCTCGCTGGTGCCCGTGGAATTCTCGACTCCGTCGCCTGTATTTTGGAACGTTTTTTTCCCGCCCTCGATCAATTAGCCAATTAGCCGAAGCAGAGGAAAGAACTGCCGTCCCAAAAAGCAGCGGCCGCAAACTTCGCGGCCGCCCGTCTGCCATCGTTTTCAATCTGCTACTGAACCGAGATCGTAACCGCCGCCGACGTCGATGATGCGTACGTTCCATCGCCGCTGTATACCGCGGTGATGCTGTCGGTGTGCGGCGTTGGTGGAGGCGGCGTTGAGCTACTGCTGCTACCCCCGCAGCCCGCGATCCCTGCTGCAAGGCACACCACGAGCAGTATGGTTGCGCAGGCGTATGCGAGCCTTCTCGGGAAGGATGCGACTTGCAGCCTCCGTAGATTGAGCAGGAGAGTTGCGAACAGCAGTCCTGCAATGATGCTGATTGGTCCATAGGGGCTGACTGGTCCGAAGGGCGGCCGGCGCGAAATGTTCGTGGGGCCGGCGGGTGGCGCCAAAAGCGCCAATGTGGTCGTGAGCGTCGCAGTGCATGTTCCTGGAGTTGAGGCGGTGCCTGCGGTCGGAGTACACATCGCTGGTGATCCCAACGCCGCAGTGCCATTCATGAATTGAACCGTGCTGGTGGGACCTGGTGCGTTGTTGGTTGTGCCGGTCACTTTTGCCGTGAAGGTCACACTGCCGCCCGACGCTATCGAAGTCACGCTCGGTGTCACTACCGTGGTGGTCGGCTGGGTCCCGATAGCTGCGGTGACTGTGATCGCGGCGGAAGTCGAACCTAAGTAGATAGCATCGCCGGAGTAGACCGCGGTGATGCTCTGCGCGCCCGGTGTCGGGAAGGAAACGGTCGCCGTCGCGGTTCCGCTGGCGCTCGCTGATGTCCCCCCCGCGGCGCCCGTCACTGTGCCGCTTCCGATAGACTTGCCGCCGAGCATGAAGGAAACGGTGCCGGTGGGTGCTACACCGCTGCTCTGCGTGGCAATCGACGCTGTTAAGGTAACCGATTGGCCGACGGGAACCGTGGCGGCGCTGCTGGCGGCCGTCGTCGTTGTGGTAGCTTGCGTAACGGTGACTACGACGGCTGGTGAAGAAGTGCTTGCCGTGAAGCTGTTGTCTCCCGAGTAGGCGGCGGTAAGACTGTGGGCTCCGATGGCAAATTGGACGGGCTGGTCCTCGGCGATTCCCTGACTATTCAGCGTTACGGTGCTCTGGCCGCTAAAATCGTTGACCGGCGAGGTGCCGTCTTTCAGGGTTACCGTTCCGGTCGGGCAGGCCACCACCACTTTGGCGCATTGTTGGTTCGCGCTGTCGGACACGGCGATTTGCAAGATATAGGGCGAGCCATACTGCAACGAAATATTGCCGGCATTGATGATGGGATTGTTCTGGGCATTGAAGGTGACCACGTTTACGGCGGTGTTGCTCGCTTCCGGCGACACGGTCACAAGCACGGCGGCAGAAGTTCCCGCGGCAAATGTGCCGTCACCGGAATATGTGGCGACTACCGGGTACGCGGTGCCGCCTGGCAGCTCATTCGTAGCAATGGTGGCGGTGCCGCTGGTGAGGGTAAAGGTCTGGTTTGACTGCGAGAACGATCCAATGCCCACCTGCGATTTGCCGGGGGGAGACGCAAGCAGCGATACCGATCCCGTGGCGGTTGTCGGCGTCACCTTGACAATGAAGTTGGCAGTGGCTCCGTGCGTGATGTTCACGGTATTGGTAGCTGGACTCGTGATCGCCACGGTATCCGCGGTGAATGACGCGCTCGACCAACTCGTCAGCAGGTTTCCCACGTTTAGCGAGCCGAGGCCGGTTGCGAGGTCGTAGCCGGGAGTCGTCTCCCAAGCTGGATTTGTGAGGTGCGCGGGATCGACGAGGATGCCGTACTGATTTGCGGCTGTGCTGGTGTTGCTGCAATTTGGCGTTCCGCCTTGGCAGGCGACAGAATTGTTACCGGTGACGGTGTCGTAGAAAATGCAGGTCGCGGCCGGAGCTGCGCTTGAGGCGCAAATCGTGCCCGCCGTATTTTTCTTGTAGAGCTGGTACAGAACAAAGTTGGCGTTGCCCTGACGCTGCCCAGTCTTCTGGTTTACGAGGGCCATGACGCCGGCAAAGGCGGGAGCGCCGGCGGAGGTGCCTCCGACTCCCTGAAAATCGTTGAATGGTGAGTTCAGGTCACAGGAGCTGGTGCTGCTTCCGGTGCCTGCATTAGCGTCCTGTTGGCAAATGATGTAAAAGCTGCCGTTAAAGCCGTTGCCCGCGAAAAACGAAACATCAGGGATGTCGCGGAATCCGTCGGCGGGGTTGCCATTCGTGCCCGTTTGCCAGACAGGCTTGGGATTCACGGGGCCGGCACCGGTACCTGTCGTCATAAGACTGCTCGGTCCGCCGCCACCGACGACGATATCGACTCCAAAGTTGGGAGCACCGGAAGTGTTGTTTGCGTTGATGGTCGTAGCGGTGCAAGTAGCGGCGCCAAGATTTCCTGCGGTGGCCATTGCCGCGCAGCTGTCGTTCCAGGTGGATTCCGGGATGTAGGACTTCGCGGAGACCTGCGTGAGAGGGCCATTCGTTCCGTTGGTGGCGTTCCAGAAGGGCGATGGCACAGTGCCGTTCTGGAAGTCGGTCCCGCCGATGGCGACGTTATATGGCGTGGATGCGAGGCCGCTCACGTTGAGTCCCTGCGTAGCGACATCCTGATTGGCCGGCGCGGCCGCTGGATCGCACGCTGCCGAGCCGCTGTCACCCGAGGAGAGAATCACGGTGATACCTTGCGCGGAGGCTTGTTGCCACAGCGCTTGATAAAACTGTTCGCCGGCGACTCCGAGGCCGGCTTCGCAGGAGCCGAAACTTTCGGTCAGGATCGGCGCGATGTTGTTGTCGATGATATAGATCGCGGAAAGGTCGATGCCGAATGTTCCGATACTGTCGGAATCTTGAGAAACCACGACGTCGATGGTCGCGCCTGGCGCAACCGCGCCCGCCCATTGCGCGTCTAGATCCGCCTCGATCTCATCCCCGGTGGCACTGTTCGGTCCCTGGATGCCGGGATCCGGCCCATTCAAAATAATATTGTTGGTGTCGAAGTTTGCGGGAAGTCCAAAGAGGCTGCGAAATTGCTGGACGTCGGCGACATTGAGGTTGGAATCCTGCACGATGGCGATGGTTACGCCGGTGCCGTCCGTCGTTCCTGGCACGTATGGCACGTTGTAGATTTTCTGAAAATCACCGGGCCCGACGGCGTAACAGGGAACCGGGGACTTGCTGCCACAGCCTGCGAAGGTAAACAGAGGCTTCACCTCGCCGGTCGCTTTGGTCTTGCGAAAGGTCCCGAGCTGGCGCACCTGCGCTCTTGGCCGGAAGTCGTGCAGGGAGAGCACGCCAGCCACGACGGGCGCGAGCGCAGCCGGAATTTGCGGATCGGACACGTTCGCGACGTGCATCTTGCCGTTCGCGAAAAAGTGATGGATCTCGGTTTGAAACGCGTTGCGCACCTGGCCTACGTTGCCGGAAAACTCAACGGTGGTGCGGCCCGCGCCTACTTTAATTCCGGTGAAGCCGCGGGAGGTGAGCCAGTCGGTCACCGCTTGAATATCGGTGTCAGCGGGACCGTACTGCTTGCCGAATTGATCGGGGGTGAGCCACTTGTGGAAGTTCGGGGAACTCTTGTCCTGCTGTTGCTCGAGGAGTTGGCGGAGCGCGGTCTCTTGCTCCGGGCTGCGTTGCAACAACAGCGTCATGCGAGAGGCGGGTTGAGAGTCCGCCACCGCGCCTTGGTCGAATTCCGCGCGTGCCATGGGGTGCACGTTCCCGTGCAGCATCACGCGATTTCCCTCGTCCACCGTTTGCGTGACGCGCGCGGGAATTCGCGCCGCTTGCGTGGCCGTTGCCGCCTGCGCGTCCGCCGTTTGCCCGGCTGCATTCAACCACGGCACCGCGAATGCCAACAGGGAAGCACCCAGGATCACGTCTCGACTCACTCCGAACCCATTGATCTTCATGAACCCGCCCATGCGTGAAATTTGCTGCTTCCTTGCGTCACACAGCCGCGCTGGCACCAAGCGGCGCAAAAATAAGCCATGCCTAGAAGATAGACTTTACCCGGGATTGGTTGCCCGCCGTACGGATCGATGCTGGAGAAGTCCTCACTTTCACATCGCGGTAGCCGGGCCGATAGCGCGGTACAACATGCTCAAAACGAGTGTGTTGGAGGCCACGTACATCTTTTCTTCCCCCGCGCGGCAGGATTGGTTCCCATGCGATACGATTCCCACGCGATAGCAGAAGATTCCCACAATTCGTCGTCGACGAGTGAAAGTATCGTAATCGATTCTTGTCGGGATGTCGTTGGTACCCAAATACAGCTGATCCCTTGCTGGACGCTGGTCGCAAATGAAACCCTCAGCCTCGACGAAAGTTGTGCGGTCTTCTGCCCGTGGACCCGTGCTCTCGACGTGATCCCCTGGACTGTGGAACCCTTCAGTTTGAGTATAATGGCGAACGTCCCAATCAACAGAGGAGGGTACATGGCTGAGCCGTCATACGAGGAACTCAAAGCGCGTCTCGCGGAGTTGGAGAAGCAAGCACCAGGGCGCCGTACCGGCCAACTCGATTTCCGCGTCGGGGAAAAGGGTGGCGTGAGCGTCTATGGCCTCGGGCGTTTCCCCGTGACGTTGTATTACGAGCAGTGGATTCGCCTGCTCGACACCGCTAAAGAGTTGCGCGAATTCCTGGAAGAAAATAAAGCCGAAGGCAAGCTCAAGCTGAAAGAGAAAGCTGCAGGGGCCTAGACGCCATAGCATCTTTGCGCAGCGCCGACCTCGGTTCATGCAGCACTCTTTGAGCCGCGAAAGACTTGTCCTTGCACACAATGCCGGTGCTATGGTCCGCACGAAAGGGAGCCACAAACATGAAGCACTTCCTCCTCGGCGTTGTGACCACCTTGCTGGTCCTCGCCATCGGCGGCTTCCTCTACCTGAAACTCGGCCTTGCCGAAGTCCGAGCCGATCTCCCGCCTTCGCGGTGGGAAACCTCGCTGATGACCTCGGCAGCCCATGCATCGGTTCGCCGTCGAGCCCCGGAAATTCCGAATCCCGTGGCACCCACAGATGACAACCTGATCGCCGGCGGCAAACTCTACCTCAACGAGTGCGCCGGATGTCATGGCGCTCCCGGGAAACACAACGAGCCCGACACGTTGTACCCGCCGATCCCCGACCTTCCGACTGCGGGCACGCATTACTCCGAGGCGCAGATTTTCTGGATCGCCAAGCACGGCGTCCGTTTCTCCGGCATGTTCGCCAACGGCAAATGGGATTCCGATGAGAAGCTGTGGACTATCACCGCCTACGTCGCACGCATCAAATCGCTGCCTCCTCGTGTACAAGAGGAGTTGGCCAAACCAAGTCCCACGAAATAACAAAACGGCTCAACCTTGGCTCGTTCCACAAAGTTTATTGTTCAGGCGAAAGGATTCCAGACATGGGCGCGATAGCACGACAATCTTGGTTTTTCCGAACGGCTGCCCTAGGCCTTCTTCTCTTCACTGCAAAATGCGCTGGGGCGCAAACTCCGTCGCCCGCGTTGCTGGTCCTGGAGAAGAGTGACGACTCCCTCGCCATCGTCGATCCAGCAAGTTTGAAGATCCTTGGCCGCGTTCCAGTCGGCCAGGATCCCCACGAAATCATCACCTCTCCCGGCGGAAAAGTAGCCTACGTCTCGAATTACGGAGGCAACGACAGCAATCTCAATACGATTGCCGTCGTCGACTTAGTTGCCAGAAAGCCGCTACCCTCCATCAATCTTGGCGCGCTGCGTTCCCCGCATGGTCTGGCATTTGCCGGCGGCAAACTTTACTTTACCGTGGAGACGAACAAAGCCTTCGGCCGCTACGATCCGGCCACGCAAAAAATTGATTGGGTTCTCGGCACCGGCCAGGATCGCACGCACATGATCGAGGTGTCCGAAAGATTCGACCGCATCTTCACCTCAAACGTAACTTCCGGAACGATCAGCATCATCGAGCAGGTTATGCCGTCGTTACCGTCGCAAGCGCCGCCACCTGGCGGCAGTCCTCCGCCGGGTGCGGGTCCCGGTCCGGGTGCTCCTCGCAAGACGTGGAAGATAGAAAACGTTCCATCGGGCCGAGGCTGCGAGGGTTTTGACGTCTCCCCCGACGGCAAGGAAATCTGGGCCGCAAACGCGCTGGATGGAACCGTCACCATCATCGACGTCTCGAACAAGAAGGCTGTTCAGACATTTCCAATCTCCGTGAATCACGCCAATCGCTTGAAGTTCACTCCCGATGGCCAGCGCGTTCTGGTTTCCGGCTTGGGAGCAGGCGCATCTTCAAAGGGCTCCAATCTCGAAATCGTCGATGCCGCCACGCACAAAGAAATCAAACAGTTGAATCTAGGTGGAGGCTCCGCAGGCATTCTGATCGTCCCCGATGGCTCCCGCGCTTACGTCGCCGTCAGCGAAAAAAATAAAGTCGCCGTGGTCGACCTGAAATCCCTGGAAGTCACCGGCGAAATCCAAACAGGAAAACAGCCGGATGGCCTCGCCTGGGCCCAGTGAAATAGGAGCAATCACTCGCCCTCTAAGCCAGCAAGGCGGCGACTCTCTTGACCAGCGATTCGATCACCACTTCGCGATCCAGTCCCAATTCCCGCAATTCGCCCTGTGCGATTGCGTCGCCCGTACGCTCCATCGTGAACAAGTGAATCGCGTCGTCCTCGCGCCGATGACGCGGCGCCCCGATCTCGCTGCGAATTCTGGCCATCAAATCCAGTTGCCGCTTGCGCTGCTCGCGATAAAAGCGTCGAACCCTGGTATCGGTAAAAACCAGCTCCATCAGGGACGCTCGGAGTCCGCGCCACCGCGTATGAAACTCCACGGTTAGTGTGACCAGCCGCCGAGCAGTCTCCTCAGGCCCGGCACCGAGCGACAGCTGGTCCTCGACCGCCTTCCATTCCGAAATGACCCAAGTCTCATACGCGGCGAGGAAGATCTCCAGCTTGTCGCCAAAGTGCTTGTAGAAGACGCCGGTCGCATAGCCGGCTTCGCGGGCAATCTCATTGGAATCCGTGGCATGGAAGCCCGCGCGATTGAACAGGCGGGCAGCCGCGGCCACCAGGCGCTCCTTTGTCTGCGCGGGAGACCCGCGTCGCGGGCGAGGCGTGTGGAGTTTCTTTTCCAGAGCGCGTCCCAAGTCAACTCCTTTTGACATTCCGTTCTGTTGATGATACACCTATCACTCTTAGTGATATAGATCTCACTAAAGAACGGAGCCCGATTGTATGCGTTATGTCGTTCTCGCCGGCAGGTTCCTATTCGCTTTAATTTTCATTACCGCTGCTCCCCGCCATTTCTCCCGGGAGGGCATTCAGCACGCCGCTCAACTCGGCGTTCCGCTAGCCACGCTGGTGGTGCCGATTTCCGGAGTATTGGCCCTGGCCGGCGGACTGAGCATAGCCCTGGGTTACAAGGCCCGGTTGGGCGCGTGGGCACTCGTCGTGTTCCTCGTCCCGGTCACCTTCATGATGCACGCGTTTTGGCGATTGCCGGACCCGGTGCTGGCACACACGCAGCAAGCGCTGTTCGCGAAGAATATATCCATGCTGGGTGCCGCATTGATGGTCGCGTGTTTCGGCTCTGGCCCGATCAGCCTCGACGGCGGGCACTGACGGAGCTGCCAGCCAAAATGCGCGCGGACCGGACAGCTGTTGCGTTTGATTTACAAAAGGAAGGGTTAACCACGCTAGCGTTACTAGGATTGTGGGCCGGACTTCACGTCGTTCGCGGACGCCATGGCGCCCTCGACTGAGCCATTGCTCTCGTTGCCAATCTCGTGAATCGCCTTGGCGGGATCTTTCAACCCGTCAAGCGTAGTTTTCGCGTGTTCATCCACGGCGCCGACAGCCGCCACCAGGCAGGAGTACAAAAACGCTTTCATACCTGTCCGGAACTGCTCCGTTGACTGTTCCGTCGCGCGCGCCACGTCACTCTCAATCGTCCGCCGCCGCGCCTCGCACGCCGCGCGATTTTCCGCATCCAGCGCCGCCAGCTGCGACATCACTCGCTGTGTTGCTTCCGAAATGAGCAGGTCCACCTGAACTTCCGACTGGCGCTTGAATTCTTCCATCGTCGTGCTCGCGGAAGTTTGCAGTTGCGCGCGCGCATCCGCGCTACAGGCGTCCATCTGCGCCGCCGCCTCGCGCGTTACCATCAACTTATCCTCCATCAGGCGCACCAGTTGCCGGTCGGAGACTCGCGTGGCGGCCGCTTCGAAATCTTCGGTTACACGCCCGACCGACCGCGCCAACTGCTCGCGAATCCGAGGTTCCACTTCATTGCTCGTTTTTTCCACCATTTGCCGCGCTTCGGTCAAGCATCGCTGCGTCTCCGCCGCAAGACGTTCGAGCCGCTCTGTCAACTCTCCGGTCCGTCCGCGAAATTCTTGGTGGTGCTCTTCCCAGCGCGTCCGGTCTTCCGCCAGCCGCACTTCCATCCGGCTCAGCACTTCTTCCCGAGCGGTGCGCATCATGGTTTCCAGCCGCTGCTCGGAGTGCTCCTCAATCTGATGCACGCTCGCTTTGCACACGTCGTCGATCTTGCTCAGCGCCTGGCGAACCGCTCCCATCAGGTGGTCGCTAATCGCCGTGTGAACGGCTTTGTCCGCCGCAATCTGCAACTTGCCATGAACCGCGGCCACCAGTTGATCCGAAGTAATCACCACGCGTTCGGGCTTCGACGCGGCCGCAGAAGGCTGCGAGGGGAACGCCGTGACTCCAGTGCTCCGATATTCGGGCTCCGCGGGTGTCGATTTTGCACCAGGGGTCGCGGCCACTGATTCCGGCTCGCGCGCGGGTGCGGCTGCGCTCGCCTCCATCGTCTTGGAACTGTTTACTCCCAACGTTTTCTGCCAGTCTTCCGGCGGCGTAGGAACGCCCCAGACATTCGCCGGAGATTCCAGTTCCACGCCAATTTGATACAGCTCCCTCGGACTCATCGGAGGATGAATAGACCGCACCTGCGCGCGCATGACCGGCGTGCTGCTTTCACCATTCGGCTCCAGCACTTGCAACCCGATCCACGAGCCGACCGCGTAGTCGTGCCGCGACGGATAGCGGCATCCGTGCAAGTTCAAACTCACCGCTGAAGTTCGCTCTTGAAACGACAATCCCAGTTTCGTTTGGCCCACGACGACCAGCGGCACGGTTCGATCGATCCGCGTGCTTCGCCGCGATTCAATTCCCGAGAATCTAGCTGCTGCGCCCACTTCGACCTCCGCTACCTAATGGGGAAGCCTACCACCGTCCACAGCGCCCGCAAGTGAAAATTTGGGAGATGCGCCAAATTGAGAACCCGCCTCACCGAGGTAGTGGTGTAGAGTACTGGATCAATGTGTTGCATGCAAGGTAACTGGGTCATGCTTTCTCTGTGTGGCGATACTCGCCCACTGCGCGCGCCGGTCTCAGCCACCGTCGCAAGACCCAGTGGCGCGTGACTTTAAGTCAGGGTAAACTATGCAGCCAACCTGTCCATGATTTGGAGAAGGCTGGGATTTCTGGGCCGTCATATCTGTGAACCCACGACTCGCCGCCATTAGCGGTCCCCTACGCGACTCGGTCTTTCCTTTGAAGGATGGATCGCTGTTGATTGGCCGCGAACTCTCGAACGACCTGATTATCGACGATACGATGGTCTCGCCGAAGCATTGCAAGCTTACCTTCGACGACGGGCAATGCACCGTACAGGACCTGAGCAGCCTTTCCGGCACCTTCGTCAATGGCCTTCCCGTGCTCGAGCGCGCGCTGGCCCACGGCGACCAGATCGTCGTCGGCGGTTCGGTCTTTCTCTTCTTCCGGGAAGAGCCCACCGCGGCCTTCCTTAATCCCGTCGAGTTGAGCGACAGCGTGAAAAATCCTGCGGCCACCACGCGTCTTCGTCGCGAAGATGCTCGCTACTTGCATCCTGAAGCATTGGCGGCCCTGGCTCCCAGCGAACGAACCGCGCGCGATTTGCAGACGCTCCTGAAGATCAGTACCGCCATCGGATCCATCCGCAACGTCGAGTCGCTGCAGTGGCAACTCCTGGGCATGATTTTCGACGTGGTCCCCGCCGAACGCGGCGCCATTCTCGCCGGCAGCGACCCCGAGGAATTTTCTTCGGTCGTCGCCTGGGACCGCGTCGCAGGCCCGCAACACCCTGTCCATGTCGATCGCGACCTGGCCCAGCAAGTGTTTCACGAACGCATCGCCATTCTGAGCAACGACCCCAGCGAAACTCCGCGCACTCCTCCGGTACACTCGCTGATCTGCGTACCCCTGCTCAATCTCGATAAAGCCGTGGGCTTAATCTATCTCGACACGGCAAATCCGGTGGTGCGCTTTACCGAAGACGATCTTCACCTGGTCACCGCCATCGCCGGCGTCGCCGCCATGGCCATTGAAAGCGCTCGCCAAGTCGAATGGCTCGGCAGCGAGAATCTCCGCCTGCGCGCCGAAGTCAATCTCGATCACGACATGGTGGGAGACAGCGCCGCCATGCGCGAGATCTACCAACTCATCGAGCGCGTTGCCGCAACGCCTTCCACCGTGCTGATCCACGGCGAGAGCGGCACCGGCAAGGAACTCGCCGCCCGCGCTATTCATCGCAACAGCCCGCGCCGCGATCAACCCTTCGTTGCCATCAATTGCGCCGCGCTCACCGAAACGCTCCTCGAAAGCGAACTCTTTGGCCACGAACGCGGTTCGTTCACTGGCGCCATCGCTCAAAAACGCGGCCAACTGGAAATGGCTAACGCCGGTACGATTTTTCTCGACGAAATGGGAGAGATTAGTCCCGCCCTCCAAGCCAAGCTTTTGCGCGTCCTGCAGGAGCGTGAATTCACGCGTGTCGGCAGCACGCGCTGTATGCCCCTGAATATCCGCGTGATTGCTGCCACGAACAAGAATCTGCAAAAAGCCACCAAGGACGGCACATTCCGCGAAGACTTGTACTACCGCCTCAACGTCGTCTCCATCACCATGCCCCCGTTGCGCGACCACAAGGAAGACATCCCGCTCCTCGCCGGATATTTCGCCGCCAAGTACGCCGAAAGATGCAATCGCCGCATCCTCGGTATCTCCTCCGACGCCGGGACCTTGCTCACCCAATACGATTGGCCCGGCAACATTCGCGAACTCGAGAATGCCATCGAACGCGCCGTCGTTCTCGGCTCCTCAGGAATGATCCTTCCCGAAGACCTGCCCGAAACCTTGCACGAGACACCCACGCAGTCGATGCGCTCTTCCACCTATCACGAAGCTGTCCGCCAGTTGAAACGCCAGCTCATCCTCACCGCCATGGATCAGTCCGATGGAAAAATCACTGAGGCCGCGCGTCTCCTAGGCGTTCACTCCAATTATCTCCATCGTTTGATCCGCAATCTCGATCTCCGCCTGACGCTAAAAAAACGCAACAAAGCCTGAACCGAAGTGCAACGCCGCTGAAGGCATTCCCCTCATCTCAAGAAATTCTCCGTGTTCTCTGCGTCTCCTCTGTGCCCTCTGCGTTAATCTTTTTCTCTCCTGCCCTTTTCTCTCCTCTCTATCCCTCCAGATAGCCAAAACTATCCGATCGGATAGCATCTCCATCCACCGTTCCCACCGTTTTTCCGCAAACCTTTTACCGTCAAACCATTTCCGTCCAAGCCGCAGCCCGGGTAATGCGGCCCTTAAAGTGCTTCTAGTAAGGCGTGCGCCGAAGCACAAAAGTTTAGAAAAGGAGACCTACAATGAAAAATAATCTGAGCCGCATCCTCACAATCGTCGCGATCGGATTGATCGCCGTCTGTGCCTCCCCGGCACCCGCCGCGGCGCAAGACGCCTACAAAGGAAGCTTCACCCTCCCCAACGACGTCCGCTGGTCCCAGGCTGTGCTGCCCGCGGGCGATTACACCTTCGCGCTGAAGTCCAACTCCCTGCCGGCGCAGATCGTGATTCACGGACCAAACGGTGTCGCAATGATTCTTACCTCCGCTACCTCTAGGAAAGAAGGCGACGCGTCGAGCAGCATCACCATCGAACGCCGCGGCGGAATGCGCGTTGTCAGCGATCTGTACCTGGCCGAGTTGGGCGTCCACCTTCGCTACGCAGCGCCTAAGCTGCCCCATAACGAAATCGCGCAGGGACCCCGCTCCACAGAGCAGGTCCTGGTTGCGATGACCACGAAGTAACCCTCCCGAGCCTCACGCTGGGGCAGGCCGCAACCCACCACCCCCGACCAAATGCGGCTTGCTCCAGCTGTTGCAGCAAAGGCCCCACCCGCCAACCGGCGCGTGGGGCCTTTTGCATTTTTCGAGCGACCGACTCCCGCTCACTCTAAATCGGCGATCGAGAGCCCGTTCAGAACGGCAAGGCCGACAAGTCCACATTCCCACCGGAGAAAATCACTCCCAGCTTCAGTTTGCCGCCGTCAGCGCGCGCAGGCAGTCCCAATCCGGCAACGACGCCTTCCCTCAGCAGTGGCGCAATCGCCACGGCCGACGACGGCTCCACGATGATCTTCATTCGCTCCCAAATCACCCGCGTTACTGAGATGATCTCCTCTTCGCTCACCCGCAGGATTCCCGCCACGTGCTCGCGCAAGATCGCAAATGTCCGCGCCGAAAGGGAAGCCCGCAATCCATCCGCGATGGTGTTGCAGGAGTCCAGCGTCTGCAGCGTCCCGGTCTCCAGCGAACGGTACGCGTCATCGGCCTCTGCTGGTTCGCATCCAAAAACGCGCACTCGCGGGCGGACGCCTTTCGCGCCCAGGCACGTCCCGCTCAGCAAACCGCCGCCGCTCACGGGGGCGAACACCGCGTCCAAATCGCCAATTTCTTCGAGAAGTTCTTTGCCCGCGGTAGCTTGGCCTGCGATCACGCGGTCGTCGTCGTAGGGGTGAATCATCAAGGCGCCTGTCTCCGCGAGGATTCGCTTGGAGGTTTCGTTGCGCGAAGTCATGGTCGGTTCGCACAAGGTGATTCGTCCGCCGTAGCCTTCGACCGCGATTCGCTTCACCGCCGGGGCATTTTTCGGCATAACGATCCACGCCGGAACCCCGCGCCAAGCTGCCGCGCAAGCCACCGCAGCGCCGTGATTGCCGCTGGATTGCGTCACGACGCCACGTGAGATCTCCTCGTCGCTAAGCGAAAAGATCGCATTCGTCGCGCCGCGAATTTTGAACGAGCCCGTTTTCTGCAGGTTCTCGCACTTGAAGAAAACCCGCTGACCCACCATCGCGTCGAGCGACTTCGATGTCAGCACCGGCGTGCGGTGGATGCGGGGCGCAATCCGCGAGTGCGCCTCAACGATGCTTCGCCAATCTGGCGGTGTGAAGGTGTCGGCCTTCGTGCCTGTGCTCAAACTCATGCGTTCCGTTTCTCCGCGCGGCTCGCGTCTTTTATCGAAACGCCGCTTCTCCGTTCGTGCGTCGTTGCATTATGGCACACCGAATTTGTCTTCGCGCTCGGGTGATGCGCGCGGTCAACGCTCCTGCTCCGATTATGCCGAATGAAATGCTGGATGAACGATTTCTCACTTGACCCCGCCATTGGCTCTGGTAGCCTGAGTTCCCCTTCTCCAGTCCCGCGAGAACCCACGCGCAGGTTTCTCGTGCGGAGGAGGCCAGCCTCACCATGAGCTCATCCGAACGCCGCCAGCTCACCCGCTATAACGTTCGCACGCCTTTGCGTTTTCGCGCTATCAATCTCGCGGCAGACAAAAGCGATCATTTTACTGAAGCACTGAACGTTTCGCGCGGGGGTTTCTACTTCGCCTCGTCCGCTCCGCTGCAGATTGGAACACCCATTGAAGCTACGCTACGCATGCCCGCTGAAGTCACTGGCGGCAAGGCCCAAGAAACGAAGTGCACCGCGCGCGTGGTTCACGTAAAAAATCAACCCTACGGCGATGGCCGCATCGGCTTCGGCGCTGAAATCGAAGCGTTTCACAACCCCGGCGTTTAAGACCGCGGGATCAACTGAATCACTTCAGGTACGTATTGCAGGGTTACGGCTTCGCGACCGCGATGTTTATTGTCGTTTTGGCACTGCCGACGTTGTCGAAGTGGTCGTAGGCGCGCACCGCTACGGTGTGTTCACCAGGCGCGATTCCAGCCAGCGAAAATTCGTAGCGCTCCTCGAGAGCGTCACTGATGTTGCCGATTGGGGCCACCAGAATCCAGTCCCCGCCATCAATGCTGTATTGCGCGTGTTCGATACTGCTGGTTGCGTCTCGCGCGGTGAATTTGACCAGGACGGAGTGCAAAGGTGGAGGCGTTCCAGGGCGCATTGCCACGCTGATCGCCTGCAAGCCCTCGATCACCGGCGGCGTATTGTCGATGACGAAGCGCTCGCTGTCGCGCGTGGTGCTCAGGGTGACGCCGGGAGGATTCGCCGGCGCATCACTCGCAACGATTCGCAGGTAATACGCGCCGTCAGGCAGCGCAGTGGCGTCCCAGGAATAGAATTTCTGATCGAGTTTATCTTTCAGAAGCTTCCACTGTGTTTCATTTTCGCCGCGATAAAAAACAGCGAAACGCAACTCGTCGTCGTTGTCATCGTGCGCGCTCCACAAAACCGACTGATAACCTCTCTGCACGAATCCCTGCGGCGGCTGCTCAAATTTCTGCGCTGAAGCGCTCTGCGCAATCACCACGCCAGTGGGATTCGCCGCCGGAGGCGTTTTCAACGCCACCGATGCTGCCTGGCCAGCCTGTATCGGACTGCCGCCTTGCACGCGCACGTTTGCATCTTGCACCGCAATACCATCGATCACCGGAGCCACATTGCGCGGAAGATACGCAAGGCTGACCCACTCGATGCCGTCGCCAGGCCGCCCATCATGAATGACGGCTTTCCATTGCGCAAACCGCGCCGCAGGTGCTCCTACACTTGCGCCGGATTGCGAGTACGGTCCAAACCAGCGCGACCATTCCTTGCCAGGATCTTCCGTGTTTCCTGCGCGCACAAAAAATTCCAGCCGCGGTTCTCCGGATGATCCGGCGGATCGAGCCGGGGCAGCGGGCGGCGGACTCCACCACTCGATCCGGCCCCACTGCGAGAAAAGCTGCGCGTCGAACGAGCGGGATTCGTACGTGCCTTCGGGCTGGTATTCAGGACCCACGGAGAAAACCTTCCCGGGGTTCGCGGTACACAAAAAGATTTTTCCATTGGCGCCGCGCGCAATCCCAGTGATCTGAGCCGAGCCGGCCTTCGCGAGCTGCGCGAACACGCCGCGGCCGTCGACGGCGAGTAGCGCGCCACTGTTGCCGGTGCCGGCGAGAAGGCGGCCTTCCGGGTTGAGCGCGAGCGCGTAGACGAGATCGTCGCGCGAGGTCCAAAGCTCCTCAGGCGCGCCGTCGTTAGAGATTTTGTAGATGCTGGCCGAGAGAAGCGGCGGAAACGGTATGAAGGGGGTTTGGCTTTGCTGTGTACCCCCGACAACGCCGCCTCCCACAATCGTGGTGGCGCCTTGCGGCGTGGTGAGAATGGTAGTGCCCTGCGAACCGGTACGCTGTTTTTCGCCGATTGCAGAGACGTAGATGTTGCCGTCCGGTGCGACCGCCAGCGCCGTAACTTCTCGTTTACCAGTTTCGTAGAGGACAAATCCCTCTGCGGTGGCAGCGTCTTTATCCTTGCGCGAGTTTTTATTGGCAAGCGGAGTGACGCGCAGGACGCGGCCGCTGGGCTCCGTGCCCGCCAGCAAATTGCCTTTGGTGTCGAAGGCCATCACGCGAATGTGCGCTTCGTCACTAGCGTAAAAAAGCTCGCTTTTGCCATCCGGGGAAACCGCGAAAATCTGGCCTTTGTCTCCGGTGGCCACGTACAGAGCGCCATCGGATCCAAACGCCAGGTCCCAGATATATTTCGTCTTGGGGTCAAAGAAAACGGATTTTTCGCCTGACGCTGATACTCGATACACCTTTCCATCCGGAGAAGTCGCCACGTACAAAGTGCCTTTTGCGTCGAACGCAATCGCCTGCACCGCCAGATCAGTGGACTCGAAGGCGGTAGTGGGTTTGCCGTTCGCGTCGAAGCGAAACACTTTTGCAGGAGACCCTCCGCCCGCATACAGAACGCCTTTGGGATCGACGCGTAGAGACCACAAGAACGAAGCGTCAGCATCGGCGAGCAGGGTAAATTTTGGAGAAAGCTCGAGCCGGCCATCGCTGCGCACGGCCACGCCGTTCGATGTTCCTTTCAGAAAATCGTCGTAGGAGGATTGGCGCCAGTTCCTCGTGTGCTCGGCGAGTAGAGGAGAAAAAGAGGAAGTGACGAAGTAAAGAAGGAATGAGAGACACGCGAATGTAGCGCGCGAGAGGGCCTTGCCGCGTGCGCGTGGACCGGGAAATCTTGAAAGGGAGCTTTCGGGACTAGGCATTTAGGTGTTCACCGGATTTGAAGATTCAGGGAGATGATGCCCGTGACCGGGCCGGTCAACTGCACCGACGCTTCGCTGGCCAGGGATTCGCGCAGAACCTGCACGGTGCCGGGAGCCGGCCTCCCATCAATGACATTGATTTGTGACAGCGGCGCGTTAGGAAGCTCTTTGTCGTCCCAGATGATCGTGGGAGAGGGAACGAAGAGGCCGACGTAGAGCCGATCGTTCCGGCGTTCGCGATTTAGAAGGGTAATCAGTTGGTCCAGGCCCGCGGGCCCGCCGCTGCCGGAAAACACGAAGCCTCGAGAAGCGCGATTCAGCAGATCCCCGTCCGTAACCAGGACCCGAAGCGTGGTGCCGCGCGCAATCTGGTCCGGTACGTGCACAGTAGTTTCTTCAATGTGCGCGGATCCGCGATACGGATGCAGCAAAATCCGCACGCGAAGATCTTCTCCGGGCGCCGCTTCGCCTTTTTCCAGCCAGGCGCTTTCGATCGTGAACGATTGCCTCCCCGGGACGCTTTCCACGCGAAGCGCAATATGTTCGACGGAAGGAATTTCGTACGCGTTGGTAAAAAGCCGATTGAAGATACCTTGCACGCTCAGAGCGATCGGCAAACCATCCTGGCCGAGGGTGTCGCCCGGCGCGTAGGTGTTCTCAATTTGCACCGGAGCGTGCCCCTGCACGCGAATTTCGCCGGAGAGATGAAGCGTCGTGCCCTCGCCATAGATTGGATTTTGCGTGAGCCCGTTGAAAGTGGTGAGCGCAACCAACAGCGGAGTAAGTTTCGGATGATTGACAAGCTCGAAGTGCAGCTTTTTCTCACCCGTGCTCGTAGCAACGGAGAGGTCGAGCGGTATCATGGCGGGAGGCGCGCCAAGCTTACCGGTGACAGCGGTGAGATGGTCTCCGGTGATGGTGCCGATCGAGCCTCCAACGTTGACGATTTTCGTTGAAGCCAGCGACGAAGACAGCGTAGTGACCACGCGGCTGCGAGCCATCGGAAGCGCGACGTCGCCGAGGCTCAGAAAGGGATGTCCGCAAAGGTACACGCGATCGGCCTGTACGGCAGTGACGGTGCAGGCGGAGTTGATGGAGGCATCGCCCTGCACGAGAACCATACCAGCCATGTCCCCAGCTACTAGGCGCTTGTCGTCGGCTTGCGGAGCCGCTGTGCCGCCTTGCGCGGCAACGAAGCCATAGTTCTGGATTTGCGGGGCGAATTGCTGCAGCGTCGAAGACTGAAAGCCCGAAAAAACAAGCGGCGTCGCAATCGGCTCCAGCGAGGAACCCGACGGCAAACCCGTCCGGGAGTTCGCCTCATTGGGCAGCGTGAATTGTTGTGACGAGACCGCAGGCGCGTTGTCGTTAGCGTTGGGATGCAGGATGTCTTCGATAGGCGTGACGCCGGCGATGGCTTCCTTGGTGAAGACGCCGAGCTTCAACGAGAGCGCTCCCGCAAGTTTGCCTTCCAGATAAACCGGGCTGCCGCTCATGCCGGCAACCACGCCCGTGTGCTCCACTTTCGGTCCCTTGAGCTCGATCAGGATGATCGACTGACGCGGGCCAAGGAAGTTCGGCATTACGCCGATGACTTCAAGGTCGAACTTTTCCACCTGGTCGCCGGCAAAAATCGTGTACGCATAACCGTGCATTCCGGGCTGGACCTGGCTGAGCGGCAGGATTTCGTTGAATTGCGCGGAAATAGTGGGTGTTAGCGCAAAGCAAAGGCCCAAAGCTAGCGCAAGAATTGCCACGGCAAGGCGGTGGGAGCGGCGGCGTTGCAAGAGCGGGGTCGACGGAACCGAATTCATGGAGCGATCATGATACTTGGGCCAGGTACGGGGAAGCAATTGAACGCCCGGAAGCACCTAAATAGGCCCAAAAGTCTAGGCGTCCTAGGACTGGGTTCAGCTTGTGCAGCCGCCGGGCTTCAGCCCGGCGTTTGCACTCCGGTGCTGCCCTCTACAAGGGTTTTGGTGGGGCCCGTGCATAGATCTTCAGATCGTGCTGTTCAGACCGGGAAGTCTACTTCAATGGGTTCGATAAGGGGCACGAGCCAGGTCAAGAGTTTTTGATGGACGGGATGTGCGTTGTAGCGCTCGTACGCGGCTGCGTCGGTAAATTTCATGGCGCCGCCGAATTCGTAACCTTGCCCGCGAGGCGAAACGTTCATGCCCACCCAGGATTCAAGCACCTCGGGGATCTGCTCCTTGAGCTCGCGGACTTCCGTGAGCACGTGCTCTTTTTGAGCCGCGGTGACATTGGGTTTGAAGCGAAACGCGAACATGTGGATGAACATGGGAATGGGCCCTCTTTGGGAGTGCATGGAGATTCTTGGATGAGCGCGTCGCCTTTGTCAACCGAACGCGAGCCAATCGAGGGTCAGAACTCCAGCGTGACAGCATAGCGTGCCAGGAGCGGCATTCAATCGATTTAAGGGGGATGCTGCATGAAACCCTTTTTAGTTACGAACGGCGTCGGAATGGGCGTCTCCGCGTTTGCTGGCCTACGTGACGGCTTTCTTGTGAAACTGCACCAAACCGAAAGTAAGCAGCACGACGTCAAAGAAAAGCAGTCCTGCCACCGCGGCGATCATCGGCAGGTGAGGGAATTGAGGCACCAGCATTCCGCGCAGTCCTTCGCTGGCATAGACAAGCGGATTAATCAGCACAAGCTTCTGCATGATGGGAAAATTCCGCAGCGCGCTCCAGGGGTAGTAGGTGCACCCAAAAAAGATCATCGGCGCAACCACCAGCGAAAACATCAAGCCGATGTGGGTCTGTTCGATGCTGCATCCAAGTGCCAGCCCACCAACGGCTGAGAACAGCGCCACCAGTACCGCAACCATCACAAAAAGCAGCGGCGCGTGCAGGTTTAGCTCCACGCCGGGCCGCAGCAACAACCACGCGCACGGAATCACCATGAGACCCGCGGCGAGCGCCTGCATCGTGCCGAACACCACTTTCTCCACTGCCAGCCAGGATATCTCCATCGGCGCCAGCAGCCGGTCTTCGATCTCGCGAGTAAATTGAAATTCAGAAATCAGCGGCATCGCCACCGCCCATATGCCCGTGCCCACCATGCTGAGCGCCATGATTCCGGGAAGCAGCAGGCTCTTGTACGCGGGCGGCATGAAGCCGCTGCCAACCATCACGCGGCCAAAAATAAACACGAACATCAGTGGCTGCAAAAAGGTTTGCAACAACAATGGAACGAAGTTGCGGCGCGCCACCTGGGCATCGCGCCCGAGCATGGCCAAAAATGTCTTGAGGTTCACTCGCGCAAACTCCTTCCAGTGTGGTGGAGAAAGAGATTTTCAAGGCTGGGCTCCGAGATGTGCACGTCGCATAATTCAACGCCGGCGGCGAGGGCCAGATTGGCGATTTCGGGAACCAGAGACCCGCCGCGGTCGGCGTAGAGATCGGCGCCGTGTCCGTCCGTGGCGCGCACTTCGGTGACACCGGACAAAGCCTTCAAGCGGGTCAGCACATCCTCGGAGGAATGACCGAAGCGAAGACGAAGCAGGTACCCGCCCGGCACAGAAGCTTTTAGCTCGCGCGGCGTGCCCATGGCGATCACGCGGCCATGGTCGATGATCGCCAGCCGCTGGCACAGCGCGTCGGCTTCTTCCATGTTGTGCGTTGTGAGCAGGATGGTCTTGCCGCTCTGATTGTACTCGCGGACGATTTCCCAAAGCAGCAGCCGCGTTTGCGGGTCCAGCCCCGAACTCGGCTCGTCGAGGAACAATACTTGCGGGTCGTGCATCATGGCGCGAGCGATGGACAGCCGCTGCATCATGCCGCCGGAGAAACCGCGCACCATCTGGTCAGCGCGGTCCGTAAGTTTGAAGCGCTCAAGGAGGGTCGCCGCACGTTTCGCGCGCTCATGTGAATCGATCCCGAAATATGCCCCATGGAAGAGCAGGATCTCGCGCGCCGTCAGCGAGAAATCAAGATTGGGCCGTTGCGCGACGACGCCAATCAGCCGCTTCACCGCGACTTGATTGTTCCACACGTCCAATTCGCCGATCCACGCTTGCCCGCTGGTCGGCCGAACCCGCGTTGTCAGAATGCCCGCGGTCGTGGACTTGCCTGCTCCATTCGGCCCCAACAAGCAGAAGATTTCGCCGGGCGTCACGTTGAGAGAGATTCCGTCCAGCGCAACGATCTGCGGCTTCGGTTGCTTGCCTTTGCCGCGCGGGGAGGTGCTGCCGAATCCTCCGGCGCCAGCCGCGGCCGGAGGCGCGGACGTGTAGACCTTGCGTAAATCCTGCGTGCGGATGCCAGCCAGCATGCGAAAATTCCCTTCAGATCTGCTTGCAAGAAAGTTTTGCTCGCGAGCGCTCGACCAAGAACCCGCGGCACGTACTACGCATCTGGATCGGGAATTGTAACAAGCCAGAGCCCCTGGACGGAGGCCAATTTCGTATCGTACATTGGCGGTAAGCCAGGCGAATCGGTCCGCCACCGACATGGATCAAGTTTCTGCGCGGAAATCGTAGCCCCAGCCGTTGTAGGGGCGCAGGACCCTGCGCCCCAACTTACCCAGACCATCCCGACGAAGCCTCGCAATCCACGGAGGTCGCAACGACAATGAATTCAGATTTTCAAGGGGATAAAGGCAGACGAATCTCGGAAGCCAGGCCTCAATCCATGTGGTGATGCATGGCGAAGATCTTGTCCAGTGAGTCTTCATAGGGATAAACGTGCACCATCCAACCGAAGATTACCGGTGAAAAGCGTCCACCAAGCGCCTCGCACGAATCCTTCGTGGCAATCGAGCCGTGCAACCCAAACTTGGTCCAATCCGCGGCTCGAACCTCGGCGCGCGGCGGCATGCAAAGATTGGTATGCAGATGCCACATGGCCACGCTAAGCGTCACCCGAGCATTCAGTTGCTCCTCCGACGCGCGCTTGGGCATTGTGAACATTGCGCCCACCAACTCGTAGCCGCTAGCCGTCTTCTTGTAGAGCAGAGACGTCGGCCGCGCCGGGTCAAACGTAAGCGCCTCCATGAACCCGTTCCTATAGCTCGTGAAGTGATATTCCGGTTGCGGCACATTCGGCAGAAAAATCCGGAAGCCATCGTTCAGGGCAACGTAATAGTCCTTGTATTTCTCGATGCCCGCGCGAAGTTGCGTCACAATTTCTCCGGCGCGCCGCAAATCCTCCGGCGTTCGCTGACGTATCGCTGTCATGGTCATGTGCTGGCTATGACCGTCGTGATGCCCCGGCGTCATGTCATTGACGGCGGCCCGTTCATTGGCCCTCTCGTCGGACATATTCATTCCCGGAATCGCGGCGTGATCCGCATCGTGTGCTGCAGGCGCAGGCCCAGGCGCTGTCGAAGTCGAAGACTCTTGGGACTCCGAGGAGTGACCACCTGCAACGCCTGCTGCTGATGAGCCGGAATCGCGGCCAACAGGACGGTGACCACGAAGAGCGCGCCAAACATGATTCCCGCTTTGGCCGCTATCTTGAAAAAGCTACTACGCGCTGACATGACGTTTCTCCCACACCAATAATACGGACGCAGCGCCCTCCATGTTTCATCGCGTTTGCCGGAACGTTCCATCAAAAAACTGTCCGTGAGGCCAGTGACAACCTCGGAACATTTCTAGCCCGCCCAAGGCACAACCGATTCCTCCCTCGACGCCCCTTGCCTCAAAGCTGTCATCCTGAGCGCATCCGGCGAGGATGCGCGAAGGACCTCAACGTCAGCGCATCCCGCGAGGTATAAATGGGGCCGGTGCGTGATGAATCAGCGCCAAGACCCGTCATGCTAAAATCACGCCGTGAAGAAACACACCATACACCCAGCAAAACACCTCACCGGTGGAGTAGAACCCCCAGGCGACAAGTCCATCTCCCACCGGTACGCCATGCTCGCCGCTATGGCCGAGGGCACCAGCGAACTACGCCACTTCGCCGCAGCAGCGGACTGCCACAGCACTCTCGACTGCATGAGCGCCCTGGGCGCGACCGTAAAAATCGAAAATGACACCGTGAAAATAACGGGTCGCGGCGCGGAAGGTCTGAAAGGCAGTTGGCGCGCCCTTGACGCCGGCAACTCCGGCACGACCATACGCCTCCTCACCGGAATCCTCGCGGGACAGAATTTCACCTCCAAGCTGACCGGCGACTCCTCCCTCCAGAAACGCCCGATGGGACGCGTCGTGTCCCCGCTTCGCCAGATGGGCGCGGACATTCGTGCGCGCGAAGACAATTTCGCGCCGCTGGAGATTCGCGCGGCAAAGTTGCGCGCCATCCACTACAAAATGCCCATGCCCAGCGCACAGGTGAAGTCGGCGGTTCTCCTAGCGGGACTGTTCGCCGAGGGCGTTACGTCGGTAATCGAGCCGGCCCGCACCCGCGATCACACCGAATTGGCTTTGGAAGAATTCGGTATCGATGTCGAGAAGCACGGCAGCACCATTCAGGTTCGCGGCGTCGGTGGAAACGGCGGCAAGCTGCAAGCGAGGTCGTTGGATGTGCCGGGTGACATCTCCTCTGCCGTCTTCTTCCTCGCTGCCGCGTCGATGTTCGCCGACTCCAATCTGCTGATTCACAACGTCGGCCTGAATCCCACGCGCACCGCGATTCTCGACGTGTTTGCAGCGATGGGCGCGGCGATCCAGGTGGTGTCGCTGCGAAGCGCCCATGGCGAAGTCGTGGGCGACCTTTCCGTGAAAGGCACGTCGCTCAAAGGTGGAGTCGTCGAAAAAGAACAGATCCCACTGGTGATCGATGAACTCCCGATGTTGGCAGCGCTCGGACCTTACACCGAAGAGGGCATCGAGATCCGCGACGCCGCGGAACTTCGCGTTAAAGAGAGCGATCGCATCGCCGCCCTCGCCGAAAATTTACGACGCATGGGCGCGACCGTTGACGAACGCCCTGATGGCCTTCGCGTCGAAGGCCGCAAATCCGCAAAATTGCACGGGGCGGAAATCGATCCTCACGGCGATCACCGCATCGCCATGGCCTTCGCGGTTGCGGGCCTCGCCGCCGAAGGCGCAACCACCATCCGCGACGCCGACTGCGCCGGAGTCTCCTACCCAAAATTCTACGAAGATTTGGAGCGAGTCGCCGAGCGGTAACACGACCCTCGTCCCGAATTAGCCTCGGCGGATTCGTGATGAGACAGCTTCTCTAGGGGCGGGCTGCAGCCCGTCCTCTTCATATGTCAATCGCAAACTGAGGCACAGCAGCCTCAATTCTTGTGGATGGAAATCGATCCGTAGCTAGTTTTCAGCGTAATCTTCGGTCCCCGCCCGCTCCCATACTTCCCCTCAAGGTGCGAGTCGCCCGATACCGTCGTCTTCTTCAGCGAATCCGCTTCAAACTCCGAGTCAATATCTCCGGAATGGCAATCCGCCACAATCTGAAAGCTCGACGATTCCGGCAAACCCAGCGTAATCCCCGCGGATGCGTTCACAATGTCGATATCTTCCTTCGGCGGAGAAGAGAAGCGCACTTCGATGTTGCCATTGCGGTTTTCAATTTTGATCTTGCCGCCGGCATTTTCCACCGTGATCTCTTCCTCATGCGTGCGCACGTTCAAATTCCCGGGCGCATCCACGATATCCAGATTGCCCGAGCCCGCTTCCATGTGCCCGCTCAATTGTGTCAGAGTCAGGTCGGTGCGATGCGAAACAAAGCGCACGCCCTTGGCCACCTTCTCGGCGCGAATCGGCCCGACAAATTCTCCATTGATCGTGAAATTCCCGGTAGCGTTAACGACATCCACGCTATCCCCCGTCCCGGAAACTTTCACGTCGCCCTTGGTGGTGGAAATCTTGGCATCGCCCCGGCGCATGTCGATGCTCACGTCACCACTGGTGTTGCGCACATCGATGTCGCCGCTCCCGCTGTTTATATTCACCGACGTGCCCATATCCGCCACCGAAATGTCGCCCTTCTCGTTTCGGATGGTCACCGCGGCTTTGCTCGGCACCACCACGTCCATGTCCACGCTGACGCGGGAGTCGCCGCCGCTCATGGGCTGTACCTCAAAGCCATCGCCATTCGCCACGATTTCGACGCCCACACGCTCGGCAACGCGCTGCGCATCGGTCTGGTTCCAACTGCGCACGTTCTTCTTCCCGTTCACTCGAATTTCCGGCTCATCGGAAGACCGCACGCTGATATCGCCACGAATGCCGCGAATGGTAATGCGCGCATTCACGGGCACCGGTTTCGGGCTCACATCAAGATCGATGGCGGTCGTGTCTCCGCGCGCCCAATCGGGGAAATGCTCCTTGACGCCTTCCACCGCAACGACGACTCCGACCAGCGCCAGTAACCCGAGCACCAGGAAAACTTCGCCAGGGGTGATCCGCGATCCACTTCCATCATAGGCGCGCGAACCCGCCATCCGCTCGTAAAGCTTCAGAGCGCCCCAAAAAATCAGCAGCAGCGGCCACCAATGCAGTAGCACGCGGCCCAACTCAAAGCCACGATAGTTGTGCAACAGCAATAGCACGCCGATGAAGATGAGAAGCAGGCCGTTGAATATGCTGCTGCCGCGCGGGCGACCGTTAGCCATGCGCGGTTATTGTCCCTGCCCGGGATAGGTGCCAGTTGTCGATCCGGGAGCGGAATTTGGCGCAGGAGGCGCCGCGGTGGGTGGAACAGCACTCGAAGAAATGTGGCCTTCCGTCGGGGCCAGCGCAGAGGCCAGCAAAATCGCGCCGATCACCACAAGAATCACCGGATAAGTGTTGCCGAAATCGAAATAGCCGCCGCGCGCTTGCTGCAATAGAAAAAGCACGCCGACGGTAATAACCACCGCGGGGCCAAGCAGCGCGCGTATCGTGCATCGCCCGCAGCGACACCGAATTTGATCACTCATCGCGCACACCTCTTACTGGCTCTCATGGCCGACCGCCCAGGCGTTTGCGGAACATCAGCACGCCGACCACAATCAAAATCACCGGCCAAAATTGCTGGATGCGCCACCAGGGAAACCAGTCAAAATTGTGCAGTAACAGCAGAATCCCGATGGCGATGATTAGGAACGGCCCCACCGGCTTGCCTTTGCTGAAATTTTCCAGCGGATCGTCCAAAACTTGTCCTGCAGCCTTCGCCTTCGCCGTGCGGTAAGCGTCGATCGGCATGTACACCCATAGCGCCGCAATGCAAATCCACAGCGCTGCTTCCGCGCCTCCACTCAAAGCGCCGTCCACGCCAAGGATGAATAGGAAAAGAAAAATGGAGAGATGAATGACGCCCTTACCGTACTGCTCGTTATAGAACGCGCCGAGCCCCGGCAATAATCCCAGGAAAAACGCCAGCGCAGGATTCGGTCCCACTCCAATTTGCGGTACGACCGGCCTCGGCGCCGAGACGTGTCCGCTAACCGCATCGGGAGCGAACGCGCCCGCGGGAACCGCGGGCGCAGGAATTCCCATCACGCCCGCAAGGCAATCTTCGCAGTACAGCGCATCGCGCACCGGCCGCACGCACACCGCGCACATCGGCTTGCCGCAATTTCGACAGTAACCTGTGGCGTCCACATCCGTATGGACCGCACACTTCATGGCAATCTCCTTGCAAAGATGGGGACGCTTAAGTGTCCAGCCCACATCGGCAGCTCGTCGGCCAGAATCTCGATTTGCCGCGTGACGTCATTGGCGCGATTCTGCTGTCGCGGCGTCGCAGGCTTCGAGCCGTC
Organism: uncultured Acidobacteriota bacterium; assembly: GCA_963721915.1. Lineage (GTDB taxonomy): Bacteria > Acidobacteriota > Terriglobia > Acidiferrales > UBA7541 > Acidiferrum. Next base: position 86,743 of record CAVRLD010000004.1, read on the forward strand.
CGTGCGGCCCGGCTGCTTTTCCGGAGACGACGAAGGCACGACGCTTTCTGGATTCGTCTGCAGATCGCTGTCCTGCCGCAAGCGCGACTGAATTTCCGATACCACGCGCAGGTCGTTCACGAATTTTAAGCCTCTCGCATACGCACGGTGCGCCTGCCCGTCCGCCTTGCGGTAGATACTCGCGGGCTGCAAATCCGCCAGCTTCGGCTTGCGCCACGAGAAGCCCACCGCGCTCAGCAAAATCACGAGTGTGCCCGCAACGGACAGCGCTCCATACGCGAAGCGCATCGAAGCCATGCCGCGAACCCAACCCAGCACCGCAGCCCATCCTGTCGCGGTTTCCCGTGGACCCAGCGTCTTATCCAGAATCGAATAGGCCAGCCACGGCGGAGCTTCCAGCTGCTCCATCGAATGCATGCCCGAAAGCAATTGCGAAACATGAGCCACCACGGGCGCGCACCGCTCGCACTCGCCAACGTGCGCCTCGAACGCCATCCGCTCGGTCCCGCCAAGCGCGCCATCCAGATAATCGCTAAGCCGCGCCTCGATTTGTTCGCAAGTCCAACTCATCTTCGTGTCCGTGTCTCTTCCTCATTCCTACTTCTTTTCCCACTTCTTTTTGTTTCCGTACTTCCTTTTCTTCTCTGTGACCTCTGTGCTCTCTGTGCCCTCTGTGTTAATTCCGAGTCTTTTCCCCGTTCAAGAAGCCCGAACCCCCATCTGCTGCAAAATTCGCGCCAACTCAATCCTCCCGCGATTTATCCGCGATTTCACAGTCCCCTCAGGCACCGCCAGAACCTGCTGAATCTCCGCATACTCCAATTGCTGCAAATCCCGCAAGATCACCGCTTCCCGCAAATCCGGCGATAGCTTCGTCAAAGCCGCTTGTACCTGCGCGCTGAGTTCGGCCAGCAAGAGCTGCTGATCCGGCCGCCGCCCCGCCGATTCCTTGTTCTCCACCACCGGCATGGCATCGTCCAGCGAATCCGTCAAGCGATCCCGCTTGGTCCGCCGGTAATGATCGATCAGCAGGTTGCGCGTAACGCTGGTCACCCAGGTCGCAAACCCCCCGTGCGCCGACCGGTAGCTCCCTAAAGTACGGTACACCCTCAGAAACACTTCCTGCGACAGATCCTCGGCTTCCGTTCCATTCCCCGTAAACCGGTAACAAATGTTGAAGATGCGGCGTGTGTGGCGGCGTACAAGCTCCTCCCAGGCTGAACCGTCTCCCTGGAGGCATTGCTGGACCAGTTGGGCATCCTGCTCCAACGTCTCATCAGCCTCGAATCCTGGTACGTCTCGGCCTGCAAACTATGGAACGCAAATTGCCCCTGAAAAGTTCCCGCAATCGCGCAAATCGGGCAAACGACCTGAGCGCATTATTACCCACCCGGGATACCCGGTACAAGGTATCGATTGCCGCACCCACAAGAATCATCCGGCCCCTTCCATCTTTTCCGCCATCTCCAGCATCTTCGTGACACTATTCCAGTTGCGGGCTGTGCCCGATACTTTCAGTATTTTCGGGATGGCTGCCCACGACAGCGTGGGACGGCCCGCGCCGTTCGGAAAATAAATGTACGCCTCTCGTCCGTCGATAAATAACTCGTCCGGCGCGCACTTAATCGCGCGCACCTTCACTCGAGCTTCCTCGCCCGGATCGCTCGCCAAGAACGTAACCAGCAGCTTGCTTGGCTCAATCCCGCGCCGCTTGGCAAATGGATTTCGCTCCACCACGTCTCGTAACTCCGCGATGGACCTCAATACCACGTCCGTCTGAAATCCAAACTTTTTCTGAATCGCGCCTTCCATCCGCCTCGCCAACTTGACGAGATCGCGCTCGTTCGTCTTGAAAATTACATTCCCGCTCTGCACGTAGGTCTGCGGCTCGCGCAACTTCAGCGATTCGCACAGCGTCTTCAGCTCTTCCATCTTGACGCGGTTGTGCGGCCCAAGGTTCACGCCGCGCAGCATGCAGATAATCACAGCCATATCGTTCACAAGGAATTGCTCCAACCTTTACAAGGGTATGTAGGCGCCGGGCTTCAGCCCGGCGAATCATATTCCACCACCCGAACGAGACGAGGTCAATGAAAGGTGTTCAGCGATCCATTTACCGTTCAAAAATTCAGGTCCGTCGGTCCGTCCGTCCGTCGGGAGGCGACGCAGTCGTTCCGATTGTCATCGCCGTGGTCAGAACATCGGTGCACATTGCCGCACCGTTACCCGCTTGGCCCCGCTTGACGCTGAGCGGTGCGGCCATTAGGCTTTCAAGGCGCATGCGTTCTTCGTCGAGGAAGCTCCTTCTAGTTGTGCTCGGGCTTGCCGTCCTGGGCTTCATCATTTACAGGTCGAGCGGATTCATCAACCTGGCCGATTTCAGCGGCGCCAAGCTTTGGCTAGTCGCGCGCAACGCGAACTCCTACTACCTCGTTCTCTCACTCGTTGGTATCTACGTCTGCTACGCGCTGCGGGCCCTGCGTTGGCAAGTGCTCCAGAGCAACCTCGGCCCCGCAAGTTTCTGGGCGATCTACAAGCTCACGCTCGCGGGATTCTCCGCGATATTTCTGCTGGGTCGCGCGGGCGAGCCAATCCGGCCGCTGCTCTTGGCCCGCAAGGAAAAACTCCCAGTTGCGGACATGTTCGGCGTGTACGTCCTGGAGCGCTTGTTCGACACCGCTAGCACCGCCGTCATCGCCGGCCTGGGCCTGGTGCTGTTCCAGGCGCGCGTACAAAACGGCACGGAACCCGTCGGATCCTCTCGCGTTCTCGCGACTGCCGCGAAAACGACTGGCTCTTTTCTTTTCGTCGGGGTGCTCGCCGCTATCGTGATCCTGGTCTATCTGCGGCTGCACGGCACCGCACTGCTGGAGCGCCGCCTGCACGGCTGGCGCGCTCACCACGGCTGGCGATCGAAAGTTGCCGGTATCATCCTGGGATTCGCGCGTGGCGTGCAGACCATTCGCACGTGGAGGGAACTCGCGCTAGCCGTATTTTATTCCGCGCTCCACTGGATTGGCGTCGCATTGATTTATGTATGGATCTCGCACAGCCTGGGCGGCAAGCTCGCCACAATAGGTCTCGGCGATGCGCTGTTGGTGCTCGCCTTCACCGCGGTGGGTTCGGCGGTGCAGTTGCCGGGTGTCGGCGGCGGCTCGCAACTTGCGTGCTTTCTTGCTTACACCACGATCTTTGGAGTAGAAAAAGAGCCCGCGGCGGCCGCGGCGATTCTGATCTGGTTGATTACCTTTGCGGCGTGTAGTCTCGCGGGCGTGCCGCTGCTGATTCACGAAGGCACGCTCGGCGAGTTGCGGCGCATGGCCGAGCGCGAAAAGGAACAGGTTCTCGAGAAGGAAGAGGCCATGGACGCCAACGCCAACGCGACCCGAGGAGAGTCAGCCGAGTGAAATGTCCTTTCTGCGCGCACGTCGATGACAAGGTGATCGATTCCCGCGAAGGCCGCAACGGCGATACCATCCGCCGCCGCCGCGAATGCCTGAAGTGCAGCCGCCGCTTCACCACCTACGAGCGCATCGACGAAATCCCGTACATGGTGATCAAGAAGGATGGGCGCCGCGAGCGTTTCGAGCGCCAGAAGATTTTGCAAGGGCTGCTGAAGGCGTGTGAGAAGAGGCCGGTGCCTACGCCGAAACTCGAAGCAATCGTCGACGAAGTCGAAGGCGTGGTGCAGGAAGCAACGGAACGCGAACTCACCACCACCGAGATCGGCGAAATGATCATGCACCGGCTGAAGAAGCTGGACAAGGTCGCGTACGTGAGGTTTGCGTCGGTCTATATGGATTTCAAGGATGTACAGGAGTTTATGTCGGAGCTGAAGAACCTCCTGAAAGATCGCGCGAAGAAGTGAAGCAGCGAAATAACGAAGTAACGAAGCAACGAAGCAAAGAGGTAATGAAATTTAGAAAAGAAATAGCGAATAACGCCCGACTGTCGCCGATGGGCGGGTCGGCTGAACTTTGTCCTGAAAATTGACCGTGCAAAGGAAATATTCATGCGGAGATTGAAGCTGGCTGTGTTGCTCGTTCTTGGCGGCAGCGTTGTGGTGGTGCAAGTTGCGGGCCAGAAGAAGACGGTGGGGACCGCGAAGCTGGAAACAAATGCGGTCGCGATGCCGGACGCGGAGAAGATTCGCGCGCACGTTAAATTCTTGTCCAGCGACTTGCTGGAAGGGCGCGGAACTGGCCAGCGCGGCGGCGATATCGCGGCGGAATATATCGGGACGCAGTTTGCCCTGTACGGCTTGAAGCCTGCTGGTGACGATGGAACGTTTTTTCAGAACGTGCCGATGGTGAGCGTGCACACGCTGCCAGCCACCACTTTCAAGCTGGTTCCCAAGAGCGGCGAGCCGGTTGCACTCAAGAACCTGGACGATTTCGTCACCAACAACGAGAGCCAGACGGAGGCCGCGGAAATCGACGCTCCCATTGTGTTCGTCGGGTTCGGCATTACCGCGCCGGAGTATAACTGGGACGACTACAAGGGCGTCGATCTCAAAGGCAAAGTCGCGCTGCTGTTTGTGAACGAGCCGGCCTCCGATGATCCGAAGTTCTTCAAGGGCAAAGCGCTCACCTACTACGGCCGATGGACGTACAAGTATGAGGAAACCGCGCGGCACGGTGCGGTCGGCGCGCTGATCATCCACCGGACCGACCTGGCAAGTTATGGCTGGCAAGTGGTGCGCAACTCGATGGGGACCGAGAGGTCGCACCTGCGGCCGGACGGCACGCCGAAATTGCAGGCAGCTTCGTGGGTTCAGTTGGATGTGGCGAAGAAACTCGTTGCCATGGGCGGTCTTGACCTGGACAAGCTCTATGCGCAGTCGCAATCGCGGGATTTCAAGCCGGTGGAACTTCCGGTGCATTTGCAGGCGCACGTGGCCAGCGAGCTGCGGCCGTTCGTGTCGCGAAACGTGGTGGCGATACTCCCGGGGTCCGACGCCAAGCTCAAGAGCGAAGCGGTACTGTACTCGGCGCACTACGATCACCTTGGGATCGTGCCGGAGACCAAGGGCGACAATATTTACAACGGAGCGGTGGATAACGCGACTGGCTGCGGCATCCTGCTGGAACTGGCGCGTGCTTGGTCGATTGCGAAACCACAAGTGGGCCGGTCGATTCTGTTTGCCGCGGTGACTGCGGAGGAGCAAGGGTTGCTGGGCTCCGAGTATTTGGGAAAGCATGCTCCCATACCGCCAGGAAAGATCTCGCTCGATTTGAATTTCGACGCGCTTGCGCCGATCGGCGAACCCGAAGAAGTGGAAGTGAGCGGTGCGGAACGCACGACGTTTTATCCGGCGGTCGAGTCGATCGCGAAAACATTCGGGCTGAAGATTCGGCCCGATGCGCGTCCGGAAGCAGGGCATTACTACCGCTCGGATCACTTTAGTCTGGCACGCGCTGGCGTTCCTGCGTTTTCGATTGGCCAAGGACTGAAATTCAAAGGGCACGACGATGCCTGGGGTGAAGCGCAGGCCAAGGATTATATCGATCATCACTATCATCAGCCGAGCGACGAGTATCGCGCGGAGATGGATTTCACGGGGCTCGCGCAAATGGCCCGATTCGGGTTTCTGCTCGGGCAAAACGCCGCGATGGCGCCGGGGCTGCAAGGGTGGCAGCCGGGCGATGAGTTTGAGGCGGCCCGGAAGAGTAAGTAGAGATCCGGCGGCAAGAGACCAAGCACTGGATTCTATTGATGAGAGGCGGCTAGTTAACAGTTTACCCCCCTCCCCCCGCCCAATTTTGTAAGTGCGGATTCTGCAGGACTTTAAGTCTAATGATTTTGTAAGTGCGGATTCTAAACGAGTTACGCAGCTGTTTTCTGGATGTGCGGATTCTGCAGGAGTTAGTGAATCGTGCGTCGCGGGCAGTGAGCGGGCGTCGGGGAGAAATGGCCGGGAATCTGACGCGACGTACACGGGAGAGCTTAGCACGTGAGTATCAATTGGCTAAGTGTTTGTCATGGAATAGTTGGAATTAGGGGGGTGAATGGCAGATGGGAAGGTTTAAACGGCGGTTGGCCGGTATTGAAGATTCGGTGGCGTTTCGGAATTCGCTGAAATGTATCCGGCAAGATAAAGGACGATAACTCGAAGACCAGGTTCAAACAGCCGAACCTGGGGCACCCGGCATCTCGGGCAAGGTGACAGGAACAGAGGATGGAGGAGTAAAGAAAGAGCCCACCCTTGCCAAAAACCGCAAGGATGGGCCACCCGCCCGGGCCACCCGCCGAGAGGAGCCGACGCCCTCAGCCAATCAGCCGTCGTCCGGGTCGAAAGGCATGATTTGCTACTTGGAACTCTGCTGCACGAATCCGTTAACGATTTGTGCGTACCGCTCAGGACCTGCGCGGTAAAAGTTGAAGATTTCGAACAGAGGCTCAAGTAACTCGCGCACTAGTTCGACGATCCTGGAATCCACGCTGGAGAGATCAAATTCAGTTTCAGTGTAGATCTCGTCTTCAGCCGACTTGCGCTCGAACATCGCTCTTCCTGCCGAACTCGACAGAACGCGATCTTTCAAGCCGGTATGACGTACTCCAAAAAAAATCCTTGCGCTTCCGGGCACGCCCATTCGCGTATATAGGCGTGCGCAATAGAGTAGGGCCTCGGTGATTCGGACAACTCGAGTGTCGAAAAATATTTCTCCGGGCCGACGATGATCTTCAAAGAGGCTCTGCAGCAAATAGAAAGCGCCGTCTTTTCGGATCGTCCAATAATCGTATGAGTTGATAGTCGAAGCGGGTACATCAGCCACGATGCCATCTGCCACCGGGCGTGGTGCTAGCTCGTTGTGCAGCACGACTCCAATCGGCCATCCGAATGTGTGTATTTGCGCCTGTTCGGCGACACGAAGCAAGTCGGACTGTGTCTTGTGCAACGAAGAGTTGGCTATCGCAAACTGGATTTCAGTGAGTCCAACTTTTCCCCATAGTCCGGCGTTCTTAAGCGCTTCGATTGCTTTAAATTTTTGTTTCTTTAGCCAATCAGTGTCCCATTTCGGTGTAGGCTTGCTCGACGGTGGTTTGATAATTGCTACTCTGCGCCGGATTCTTTTTTCAAGTTCGATCCTAAAACATGCCAAGTCGGCAGGGCTCCAGAAGAGCACATCGTATCCGCCCACGTCGAAATGGATCTTTGGTCCTCCGAGTTTATGGGCTGGGCTACTTTGGTTATGGTCTTCTCGTGCCGTCAGTATGAGATTCGCATATTTGTCTACTCCCACTGCATAGCCAACTTCCAAATAGCAATTAGGTCTCTCGTTGGTAAGGTCTGCGATGATGATGTCCGAGTTTTCGATAAAGGCGATAATCTCGCTTTTGAGCAGCCCTCCTGCGTTGTGCTTGTCAACGCGCTTGGCGTCAAATCCAGCAACTAGCCAAGGCGGGAACGATAGCCTCTACACATACCTTGTCTAGCGACGCGTTTTCAATTTGCATGATGATAAAAGCTTGAGGCATTTAATCACGATAACATCAAGAAGTTACCTCAAAAAGTCCATTGCCCTTGCCGGGCCGCGAAAAGGATGCGACTGCCATTGCAGGGGATGGGCTTTCTGGTTTGATTGATGGGCAGCGCAATTCAAACGTCATTGTCTTCTCAGAATCAAGACTGGGCGGTCGTTGCGCTCGAACTCAGAGATGCGAATGGCGTTGGTGGAGAGCACGCGGGCGGCGATGTCCGTGGGATAGTCGCAATTCTCGAGCAGTATGACTTTGGGCGGATGGCCGAGGGTGTTCGCTAGCGCCACAAAGTCGCTGTCCGCGGTGACGATTACAAAATCGTTTTGTCCGGCATATTCCCAGATGGTGCGATCGGATGTGCCGCGGGTAAGACCTGTGCGCGTGATGTGGACCGAGCCGGGGAAAAGTTCGCCGATCGCTTCGACGAGGCGAAAGGAAAGATTCTCATCGAAGAGCAGCTTCATCGAAGCTAGCGAAGGACGGCGGTATCTTTCAATGTGGACGCCCACTGCAGGGCGGCCAGAATGTCTTCTTCGGTGAGTTCGGGGTAGTCGGCGATGATCTGGGCGTGGGTTGCGCCGGCGCCTAACCACTTGAGAATGTCCCAGACGGTGATGCGGAGGTCGCGGATGCAAGGCTGTCCGGAACGCAGGCCAGGTGTGATGGTGATCCTGGAAAGTAGGCTGTCCACGGTATGCTCCTGTGCCATTCCCTATTATGGCACAGGGAGGGAAGGAGGCTGCAGATTCATCGCAGAAGGCGCGCGATGGGGTGACGGTTCTCCCTGCACAGGCCGACCCTTCGCTCGGAAGCGAAGGGAAAATAAAAAATCGGCCTGTTATGCTCGGTCCCGCAGAGCCATCTGGATGAAACAGATCAAATGACGGCGTCTTGGGAATGCAGAGGCGAAGAGCGGAAGAGCGGAAGAGCCAAAACTTGGGAGGCTAAGAGGGCGGCACCCGGGGAAGAGAGAAAAAGCAGATCCCTCGCTCCGCTCGGGATGACATCGGCGCAAGTAGAGGCAAAAAGAAACACCACTACTACTGCTCCCGATCATTCTAGGTCTTTTCTCTCTTACTGCTCCGCTTGAAATAAAAAAAGGGAATTCCCGCCAGAATCACCAGCAGGCCAAGCGTCGAGCGCACTGGCCGGTCGAACCACAGATTCACGGTCAGGGCGATGGCAGCCGGTAGGAAAACGAGTGGCGTCCAGGACAATGACTCCGCCGGGGATCCACGCGGCAAACATTAAAGCAACCGACCCGACTGCATCGGCCGTGTCGCTGGTGAAAAACGCCGGTACCGATGGTGTCGCCGACAACGATGGCCGTCGCCGACCCAACATCGAGGCCACGTACCAACTGCGAGGAGCGAGGAGGTCAGCCGCCGCAGGACCTGCTGAGGTCATAGGAAGAGCACAGAGCCTACTATCGAGCATCTCGCCGGTCTATCGGAGTGGCCCTAGTTAGCGGGCCAGTTTTGGCTGCCACCGTTTGGCGTTATCATGGAGGCCGCTATGGCCGCACAGAAAATGATCGTGGACGAATTTGCGTGGGATCCGCGCTATGCGGTGTCCTGCGTCGACGAAGTAATGACTCCAGCATTGGTGATCTATCCCGAGATCATCCATGCCAACATCGACCGCAGCATTCATCTTTTGAATGGAGACGCGGATCGCTGGCGGGTCCACGTCAAGACCTCGAAGCTGGGCTACACCCTGCGGCTTCTCGTTGGAAGCGGCATTCGCAATTTCAAGTGCGCGACCTCGCTGGAACTTCTGGTTGCGTGCCAGTGTGGTGCTGCTGATGTTCTCTTGGCCTATCCAACGATGGGAGCGAACGCGCGACGGGTGCGGGAAATTGCGGACGAGTTTCCAAACGTGCGCATTTCCGTTTTGACTGAGAATGACGAACAGGTCCGCCAGTGGCAGGGTACGCGCCTGGGAATTTTCCTCGACATCAACTCCGGGATGAATCGCACGGGAATCGAAGAGAGCCACGTCGAAGAAGTGGTGAAGCTGGCGCGGGCGATCGGCGCCGCGGGGCTGGAATTCCGTGGAGTGCACTACTATGACGGGCACTATGGAGCGTTGGAAGAGCCCGAACGGACAAAATCGGCGCATGCTGGTTACGATCGCTTGATAAAAATTGTGGCGGCGATCGAAGGCGGCGGAGTCACGGTCCCGGAAGTGATTACCGCGGGCACGCCCACGTTTGCGAGCGCGCTCTCCTACTCTGGTTTTCGCGGCGCAAATTTTCGCCATCGAGTTTCGCCCGGAACGGTTGTGTATTGCGACGCGACCACCATGGCGCAACTTCCCAAAGGATTTCGCTATCAGCCCGCCGTGCTGGTGCTGACGCGCGTGGTCAGCCGTCCACACGAAGGAATTGTTACCTGCGACGCGGGGCATAAAGCAGTGTCGGCCGACGCGGGCGTACCTACATGCGTGGTGGTGGGACGCCCGGAACTCACGCCGCTTTCGCCGAGCGAAGAGCATCTTCCCTTGGCCGTGAAGGAAGGTGCTGCGGGGCCGCAGGCCGGAGACGCGCTTTATCTGTTGCCCAGGCACGTGTGTCCCACGGTCAACAACTTTGAGGATGCGTTGCTCGTGCGAGGCGGAGCAGTCGAGTCGGTTGAGAAAGTTACCGCTCGAGGCCGCGAGGCTCCGCTTGTTGGCACGACGGGCCGAGGGGTTTTGCTTCAGGCGCACGCGGACGACTGAGAATACCGTTTCACATTGCGTGATGCCGCTGAATCCACTTCCGTAAGGTTCCAGCGTTTGCGCTTCGCAGCCTTTTTCGTTGCAGCGACCGACTTCTTCTTTCCCGCTCTTGCCGGGGCGTATGCGATGCAATCGAGTTCGACCAGCATTCCTGGGGTGTGACCCAAATCACTGCCGACGGTGGTACGCACGGGATAGGGCTTGGTGAAGCGCCGCGCATACACCACGTTGTAGCGGGCGAACAGGGAAATGTCGCTAAGGTGCGCGGTGACCTTGACGACGTCACTTAGGGAAGCGCCGTCGGCTTCGAGAATCGAAAGCAGGTTGTCGATGGTCTGCTCGGTCTGTTGCTCGATACTGTCGCCCACGAGCTTTCCGGTAGTCGAGTCAATGGGACCAGTCCCGCACACGAAGATGAAATCTCCCGCTCGCCATCCCTGGGAGTAGGCCCCTTGCGGGGGCGCGCCACGCTTGCTCTGGATTACGTATTTGGCCATTCGATGGGTCTCCTCAGATTTTGCCGTGCCGGACCATATTACGGCATGTGTTGCTATAACGGACTTCGCAGTAAGCCTGCCGGAACTGCGCCTGTGGCTGATGGCCCGGACCGGAAAAGCCGCAGGGCTCCGCGGACTCCGCCCTGCGCTGCGGTGGGTGTAATCGGACTGTTGCTATTCGTAGCGGAGGGCGACCATGGGGTCGACCGTTGAGGCGCGATGGGCTGGGATGTAGCAGGCGGCTAGCGTTACCAGCACCAGGAGGATGGGAACGACTATGAAGGTGACTGGGCTCATGGAGCCCAGGCCTGCCAGTCCGGCGGCGAGCACGCGAGCAACGGCGATAGTGGCGACGCCGCCTACCGCAATTCCCAACAGCGACAGAGTCAGACCCTGGCGAATGATCATGCGGAGCACGTTTTGTTTGCTGGCGCCGATGGCCATGCGGATGCCGATTTCCTGGGCGCGGCGGCTTACCGAGTAAGCGATCAGGCCGTAGAGACCGACCAGAGCTAGCGACAGACCTACAATCCCCATGGTGGTGATCAGTTCGGCGATCATTAGCGGGACGGCAACTGCGCGTTGCTGGTAGAAAGTTTCCAGGGTGCGCACGTTGAAGATGGGCTGATTGGCGTCGATGTCGCGAACAACATCGCGCACCTGAGCGACGGCGGGAGCTGGATCGCCTGCTGTTTGGACGATGAGCAGCATCTGGTTGCTCGGCTTCTGCGCGAACGGCAAAAATATGAACTTTGTGGGAGTTTCGCCGGAGAAGAGATATTTGGCGGTCTTGGTCACACCTACGATCTCCAGCCAGGGATGATTTGGGTCATCCAGACGAAAGCGTTTGCCGAGAGCGTCCTGGTTTGGCCAATAGGCTTTGGCGAACTCTTCGTTGACGATGGCGACGCGGCGTGAGCCTTCCTTGTCGTCGGCGGTAAAGGCGCGACCGCGCACGACGGAGATGTTCATGGTGTCGAAGTAGCGGTCGTCGATAATGTTGCCGAGCATGGAATCGGAGGTCTGTCCTTTGGGGAATTGATAGCCTTCCGGGACGACCGAGGTTGCAAATTGCTCGGGGGTGAACGGGATGGAACGCGCCAGGGAAGCGGAGCGCACTCCGGTGAGCCCGCGAGTCTGGTCGATGAGCTTGCGGTAGAAGTCGCGCGTTTGCTGCGGCGTGTAACGCACCAGCGAAGTGTCGAGTGCCAGCATCAAGCGGTGGTCGATGCCGAAGCCGGGATCGGCGGCGAGCATTTTGCGGAAGCCATCGAGCAGCATGCCTGCGGCGACGAGCAGGACCATGGAGAGAGCAATTTGGCCGACGACGAGGACGTTGCGGCCGACGGTGCGGCCGCCGACGGTCAAGCCGCCGCTGTTGGCTTTCAAAGCGGGGACGAGATCGGTTTTGAGGCTGCGGAGAGCGGGAGCGAGCCCAAAGACAACCGCACTGATGACCGCGGCGATCAAGCTGAAGAGCAAGACGCGAGCGTCGAGCCGCGGGGTGATGGTGATTGGCGGGTCGCTGGGGATTTTGATTGTTTGCAGGAAAGCGATGCCACCGTAAGCGATCCACAGGCCGAGTGCGCCGCCAAGGAACGCGAGCAGTAAGCTTTCGGTGAGCAGCTGGGACAGCAGACGGGTGCGGGAGGCGCCGAGGGAGATGCGCAGGGCCATTTCACGGGTGCGCGCGCGGGCGCGGCCGAGAAGCAGGCTGGCGACGTTGGCGCAGGCAATCAAGAGGACGACACCGACGAGGCCCATGAGGAGCGCGATGAGCGCGGCGTCTGGCGGGGAATGGCTGATGCGGGACTGGAGTTCGGTCTTGGCGGATATGGCGAGGCTTTGATTGCTTTCTGGAAATTGCTGCTTGAGGCTGCTCCAGAGAGTGGCGAGCTCCGCTTGCGCGGTCTGGCGCGACACGCCGGGCTTGAGACGCGCTTTGACGGTGTAGGAATGATTCCCGCGGTCTTCGAGTGGGTTGGTCGGGGCGGCGTCGAGGCGCTGGGTCATCATCGCGGGGACGTACGCGGCGGGGTGGAAGTATTGATCGACGCCGGTGAAGCTTTTTGGAGCGACGCCTACGATCGTGAAGTCGACACCCTTGATGCGGAGGTTGCGGCCTATGACGGAAGGGTCTTTGGCGAGCTGAGTCTGCCAGAAATCGTTGCTGATGACGGCGACGGCGTCACGTCCGGGGACTTTGCCTTCTTCGGGAACAAAGCCGCGGCCGAGTACGGGTTGAACGCCGAGAGCCTGGAAGAAATTGTCGCTGGCGATGACACCTGAAACGACCTGCGGCAGGTCTTGAGCGGAGGTCGCAACACTCAAAGTGGAGAGCTGAAAGGCGACCATGCCTTCGAACGATTGGGACTTGGACTGGAGATCGCGGAAGTTGGGATACGAGACGCCGTTGCCGAAGGGATTGTCGGGCGTGTTGGTGCCGATATCCAGGACGGAACTGGGCTCGAGGATGGGGAGAGGGCGGAGCAGGAGGGCGTCGGCGAGGCTGAAGATGGCGCTGTTGGCGCCGATGCCGAGGGCGAGGGAAAGGGTTGCGATCAGCGTGAAGCCGGGATTCTTTAGCAGGATCCGGATGGCGTAGCGGATGTCCTGGAAGAAATTGATCACGTTCATGCCTCCGACGCGGGACGAAACTGGCGAATCGATGCGGTTTGTGGGTGCACGTGCCGTTCCATGGCTGCCGTGGTTGATACGATGGTGATGCGTGATTTGTTCCGTTTAGGCGGATCGGCTGGGTGGGGAGTGTTCACTAGTGGGACGTTGTTGTCGCGTTGGCGAACAATTGGTGAGGGTTGGTGGTGGTGGTGAGATGTTGGTTGGCGCATTCTGGTGAGCGAGGCTTGGTTGCGGTTGGGTCGCGCTGAGCGCCCCTACATTGAAAGAAGCCGGAGTACGCGAAATTGTAGTAGGTAGTCGGCGGGGCAGCGGAGCGTACTCAGCGGGGCCAGACGCCGGCGGTGAAGGTGCGGATGGTGGAGAAGCCGAGGCTTTCGTAGAGGTGGACGGCGGTGCGGTTTTCGGCGGTGACGGTGAGAGTTAGTTCGCGGAATTTCATGGAGCGCAGGGCTTCGGCGGAGGTTTGCATGAGGACGCGGCCGAGGCCGTGGCCCTGATAGCCGGGTATGCACGCAGATTTGGGTGGTGTGGCCGACGCCGGGGGAAACTTCGCTGGTGAGCACCGCGGCGATCAGATCGTCGCTGTCAGGTTGACGAAGGACGAAGGATGCGTCGGGGACGAATTGGCCGCAGCCGGGCAGAAGGATAATGTTCTTGAGGAATTTTAGCGCGCCGGAGCGGCTGCGATACTGATCGTTGATGTCGCCATCGACGTGATTGGCGTAGCAAAGATAGATGAGCTTGGCGCAGGGTTCGAAGTAGCGATCGCTCCAGCGATCGAGACGCATGCCTGACGCGCCGGTGGCTCGTGTCTCCGCGGGCTTGCGCAAATCGAACAACATGAATTGGCGGGTGTAGAGGTGGAAGCCCTGTTCGCGCAGCGGCGCGTCCACCGGGCCGCAGAAGGGCATGAGTTGGGCTTCGATGCGGGCGAGTTGTGGGACGGCGCGCATGGAGAAAAGCATTTCTTCCAGGAGGCGGCGGCCTATTACCGCTTGCGGTTGGCGCGTTGAAACGTAAAGTCCGCCGATGAGTCCCTTTTGCTCCTCGAGGACGTAGAAGGAATAGCCGACGGCGGCGCCATTTTCGAAGGCTACGGAACCGCAGAGCGCGTGGGCTTCGAGAAAGCGTTTGATGAGATCGAGAGCGCCGCGGTAGTCCCAGTGCAGTTCGTCACGCCAGTGGGAGGCCTCCTCTTCGAGGAGCGGCTCAAGTCTGGCGCACGGTGGTTTGGCGGAGGTCAACGATGTTCATGGAAGGGTGATACCGGCGCGCCCTTGCCGGAAGAGTCCATCATAGCTGGCAAATGGATGTAAATGAAGTGAAGGCGCGAGAGTGGTGATCCAGTTTCGAGCCCGGGCGTTAATCAGGCATGTGGATTACTTTCGAGTTCGCCACGATCCGCCAAGTATCAGGGATGATCGCATATCCGGCTTGCTTAATCGGGCGGCGGTAATGAATCGCCACTCAGACCAGAACGCTGCTCGGGGACAGGTCGATTCAACGAGGATTCTGAGTAGCGCTAGAGGAAGAAACCGAGAGGTGCACAACACTGGAATTCGACGTGGGCGGCCCCGCACGGCTTTGAGCAACGATCACAAGATCATCGCCAATGCCTGGCGCAGTTTCGGCCGGAATGGCTAAATCCACGCGTACGGTTCCAGACTCCCCGGCACCCAACGCCAGCTCTTTCGGCTCGACCTTGCTCACGAATTGATGCGCGTCCGTTACTGTCAGTTTGAATGTGCGCGCGAAGCCGATGTTTCGCACCGTGAACGCGACTTGCGTGGTGCTTCCCGCGGGCAATTCGTCAAAGTCCAGTTTTGGAGAGATTTCCACGCTTTCCGCGTGAAATAAACTCGAGAAAAATCTCTGGTATTTTTGGTTATTCGAGTCGCGTCCTATGACGACGACACGGAATGGCACGTTCGGAAGATCGACGCTTCCGACGAATTCAAGGAATTCCCGGTCGGAATTCGCCGCGTGTATTTCGAGCTTCTGAATGGTCTGGCCGCGTTCGTTAACCAGGTAGAACTCGGTGGTCTTTGTGGCGCTGGCAGAGAGAGATGCCTGAAGTGTTGCAGGGGTATCCGCCACTGGCTGCCCCTGTATCCGGAACAGTCCTTCGTGGCCTGGACGGCCGCCTTTCTTCACAAACTCGACACCGATGAAATAAATATCACTCTGCGCCTGGACCTCGATCCAATATCTCCCGGTGCCGGTAATCTCCGCGCGCCATTCTCCCGCTTCGGGCGAACTCACCGTCAAAATTCGGCCGCAATTCAATTCCGTGACCTCTGTGCTCGCCGAACCCTGCGTAATCGCTCCGCCGGAAGGTTGCGTGAGCTTAAGCTGGTTGCCTTTGGTATCCACGGAGAACGTAAACGTAATTCGTTTGGTCACCGAGTCCACAGGAATTGTGATGGCTTCTGGCTTTCCGGCGAGTGTGCCCGTCGCCCAGAATACCGTTGACACGTTGTTCCTCGTTGATTCGCGCACGAGGTGGAAAGCTTTGGCGGCTTCAGATCGTTGCAGAAACATCGGTATCCCGCCGGTTTCATTGGCGGTGTGAATGTAAGCAGGATCCGCGGGACCGCAAGCGTCCGGGCCAAAAGCCCTCGATCGGTTTGAAGGCTCCGTCTGTCCGAGCACAAACGCGGGAGTCGCGCAGAGAAGTCCCGTACTCACGAACGCTCGCACCCACGAGCGTAGCGCAGGTCGTCTTGAAATTGCGGAATT
The DNA here is from genome assembly GCA_963721915.1 of uncultured Acidobacteriota bacterium. Lineage (GTDB taxonomy): Bacteria > Acidobacteriota > Terriglobia > Acidiferrales > UBA7541 > Acidiferrum. The sequence goes on from CAVRLD010000004.1 coordinate 102,822, forward strand.
CATTGCTCAGAGTGTAGCGCGCTACTCTCGGGGAGGCGTCTTTCCCTTTCTCGTAACCGACAGTACCAAACCTGCCTACGCAGAGGTCCAAGGAATTGATGGATGCGTTTGCATCCAGTCATCTGGGAGTGATAACTCCCGGATGGTCGGCCAGGCGAGACTTATCGTCGGACCACTCGGCAGGCAAGAGCGCAAAGGAGGAGGCCCGACGGAAAAGGGAAGAGAGAAATGGAGCCTGTTCGTCTAGCCATGCGACTTGACCCAACGGCCAAGTTTCCCCGGGGAAACCACCGCAATTGACACGCTTGCCTGAGGGGCAAGCGCCGCGCATCATAGTAATAGTACTAGTTGGGCCCAACATAAAATCTTTGGAGGGAATAATGCGTAAGTTACTGATTGTGTGCGGGTTGTTATTTGTTTCGGCGGCTTCGGCGAACGCGCAAGAGGGGCGAGGGTTCGAGGTTTCTGGAAACTATCAATACGTTCGGTTCAATCCGGGCAACGGAGCTTCCGGCATCAACTGCCAAGGGGGATCCGGCTCATTCGGGGCTTACCTGACGCCGCGGATCGGCGTAATCGGTGAGTTCGGGGGGTGTAAGGTCACGGGCTTGCCGTCCGGTGTGACTTCGCACGAGTTAAGCTATCTCTTCGGGCCGCGTGTCTATTTCCCGACTCGTGGCCGCGTGTTTCCGTTCGTGCAAGCGCTCGTTGGTGGCGAGCAGTTCTCTGCCGGTGCGACTGGTTTTGGCTCGGCGTCAAGCAACGCGTTTGCCATGGCCGCGGGCGGCGGGGCCGATGTCACCCTGACGCGGCACGTTTCCCTGCGAGCCATCCAGGTGGATTATCTCTACACCCACTTTGGTGGCGCTGGTCAGAACAACCTCAGGATACAGAGCGGTCTCGTGTGGCGCTTCGGCAGGTAATCCGAATCTGAGGCGGCCGTAGCAATTCTCCTTCTCGATGGTTGGGGCGTACCGCGACTTACAACCGGTGCGCCCCTTCAATTTCCTTCCTGCTACTCTTTTCCTCCTCTGGCCGAAAATCGGGCGAACCACGTTTTTGCAAAGATAAAAAGCTAGGCCACCGCCATTAACTCCTGGTTGTCTATTTATAGGACTTGTGCTTTTCGCCAGATTCCATTTGTTCCACGAGCGCTCTTATCGGGCGTAGGGAGTTGGGATTTTCCTGGCCGAAGACACGTCTGGAAATGACGATCGAACTAAGGAAAAACCTGGCCTAAGCAGCCTTTGCCTGCAACTTCTGGCGGCACTTCAAACAATGAGGAAGATCATTGCGCCAGGCTACCTCTAGCGGCTTGCTGCAAAACGGGCATTGGTGGGACCAGCTACTACCGCACTCGGGACATTCATCCACGACAATTTCCGAGCGAGGGAGAACATGACCGTTCTCGCGAAGGTCGAGAACCATATGGCATGTTGGATTTTCACAGATCAAAAAAGACACCATAACGAGGCCTCCGTTGTTGCTGCCCATGGTCGGCGAGGCGCAGGTGGAGGTCAATACTATGAATCCGGTGCGGTAAGCTACGTACGTAGTTCGGAAGGGAAGAAGCGGGTAATCTAAATTATTTTATTGCGAACCGCATATTGCTTAACTTCAGCGATCGAACGCAGGTCGAGTTTCAGCATCATTCTGGCTCTGTAGGTTTCCACTGTCCTAACGCTGATACCCAATGCAATCGCCATTTCTTTGTTCGATCTTCCCTCCGCTACTAATCGGATGACTTGCCGCTCCCTGGAGCTTAGCCGGTGTTTCGAGAGGCGAAATTGTATTCGCTCGATGCTCTTCTTTTCCGAGACTTCCAAAACGATAGCACCAACCTGTACGACCTTACCGGACTTGCTCTTTATGGGGTAATAGTCTTCGATCCAGTAACCCATTTCCATTCTCGAGGGGAGCTTCGCGGCCAGGGTGAAATTTGAGAGAGGCTCGCCTGTCTTGAAAACGTGCTCGAAGGCGGCTCCCACTCTCGGGGCGACGCTCCCAAGAATGTGGTGGAGTTTTTTGTAGATATGGGCTTGTGCCGGTACGCCATTCATTGCGGCAAGGGCCTGATTGACGGCCTGGAAGCGGAGTTGCCTATCGCAAATGCCAACACCCACGGCAGAGCTACCAAGGATCGCGGTAAGGGACTGCTGGGGCTCGACAAGCGTTCCCGCCCAACTAGGGGATGATCTCCCGCCAAGCGCGGCAACAAATTCACCTTCGCATAGCAAATTGTGTAAGCCCAAATTTATTTCAGTCCGTTTTCCGTAGCAGTTTAATGCCGCATTAAGATACATACGATACTGCGAATTATCTAAAATAAACTCTATTCATTAAGGTACGTACGTAGTACTATATCTTCTATACCCCTTTCCCGACCCGAAGCTCGCGACAATGGCCGGTCATAAAGGTTTTGCGAGTCCCGTGGTTCGATTCGTGAAGTCACCGGCCAGTCTGAAGGGAGAGACTCCATGATCCTCGGCCATCGACCGCAGAATCTTCAGGAAGCAAGACGACCACGATCCTTAGTCCCCGAAAGGCCATGCGCAATTCCTCACCTGCCACACCGACTGAGCGCGGACGATATAGCGTGCTCGCACTCCAGGGGAGGATTCTCGCTGCAATCCCAGGCGCAGCGCGTGCTCAGGTGGATGACTGCTCTTCGGCAAGTGTTTCTGTCTTGCTTTGCAAGATAGAGCCCAGCGCTAAAATCCGGCTCAAGGACAATGCCGCGGACCAGGTTTACTTGCATTCTCATCGGACTTCTCTGGTTGCCGGATAGTCGGCATTTCGCTTACTGCGCGATAAATCGCAATACCGGAAACTGATCCAGGAACAGGCTTGGGAAGTCTCGGAAGTGAATCGAGGCGCGGCGATTCGCGGCGCGAAAAGGGGCGTTAGTCATACGATACGGATGAGGCACAAGGTACGGGGTTGCGGAATTAGCAATCAGGCGGGTGTGCTAGCATGCGAATTGTCGCGTTGATATTCGTAGTGACAGGCCTGAACGCTGATGGCGCAGACCCTAATGGCGAACTTTTCCGAACTCCGCTCTCCCATGCGCTGGTACATCAAGGTGCTGACGGCGGTGCTGGCGCTGGTGTTTTTTGCGGTGCTGGCGACGCTGGCGATTGCGGGATTTCTGGTGTACCGGATCGTGAAGCCGCAGCGGACGAGCAGTGAAATCAATATGCAAAGTTTTCCGGGGCGGCCGGACGCGATACAGTTTTCCGTTCCGGGCACGGTGGGGACGCGGGAGGGTTGGTTCTTTCCGGGGTTTCGCGGGGCGTCCACGATTATCCTTTGCCACGGATATGGATCGAGCAAGGGCGAGCTGTTGACGCTGGTTTCCGCGCTGCAGGATCACCAGTACAACGTGTTTGTGTTTGATTTTACGGCGCACGGCGCGAATGACGGAATCACGTCGTTTGGCTATCGCGAGGCGGATGAGGTGCGCGCGGCCATCGACGCGGTGGGCACGCGAAACGACGTCAATCCAAATAGTTTTGGTTTGTGGGGTTACAACTTGGGCGCGTATGCAGCGCTGCGGGAGGCTGAGAGCGACAAGCGCGTGCGGGCGCTTGTGCTGGATTCCGTGTACGACTCGCCGGAGCAAATGGTTAAGGTGGGAGTGGAACGCCAGGGGCTGGGCGGGTTTCCGTTGATGACGAGGTCGGCCGAGTTTAGCTTTGCGTGGCTGAATCATCAGTATCGCGGGGAGCTTCCGCTGTCGAACACAAAGCGGATGGCGACACTGGCCGGCGTGCAGAAATTGTTCATTGAAGCGGCGGATGAACCGGCGCTCGGCGACATTACCCGGCAGATGTATTTGAAGGCGCCGGAGCCGAAGGATCAGGCGGGCATCGGGCATGGGGACTTTTCGGACATGGGCGATGACGACAAGCGGGCATATGAGAATCACGTGGTGAGTTTCTTTTTATCGAGGTTGCCGCCTACCGGGGGCGCTGCGCATTAGCGTTTTGGGGTGATGTGCAGCAGTTCTAAATCATCGATTTTGTCGATCTGTCCCCACAAACTAGAGCAGTTCAGGTATTCCGGTATCTTTGAGCACGGCAGGCGTCCCGTTGCGAGCACATAGCTGTCGTGTGCTGAGTCGCGATCCCATTCCTGCAAATCGGTCCGCAGATAGAAGTTCAGTCCGTAGAGAGTGCTGCGTCTTATGCCGGCGACCCGCAGCTCAGCTAAAGGCACATGACTGGCCCGGAGTTGGTCGGCAAGATAGCGTGGGGACAAAATTGAGATGGGCGTGAACGGCAGGATCTCGTCGACGAGAGCGAAAAGCAAAAGGATCGACAGGGTGCCGGCGACGAGAGCGGCGTTTCGGCGAGAGAACAGAAAGAAGACACCAAACAGGAAGTTTGCCAGCGCAAGGGCTCCAAGAATGAGTGCGAAGAGTGGGGCGAAGGCGATGAGATTTTTCAGGATTCGCGCGTCAAACGCCTTCATCGCCAAGCCGGCGAATAGCGCTGCGCCGGCCAGCGATGCGAGTCCGAAGGAGCGATGTTTCGCTGGCGCCCGAGATGCGGCCGAGCGCGAGAGGATCAATGCTATCGCGGGGATGGCGGGCAGGATATAGCCCGGCAGCTTGGATCGAGAAATTGTAAAGAATACGAAGCAAAATCCCGCCCAGGACAACAGAAAGTAGGTGAAAGCGCTCAGACGCTTCGCCTGAATTGCGCGTCTTAGTCCAACGACCAGGGCCCAGATCAACTGTGCGGTCCACGGCAGGAATGCAAGAAGGATGATCTCGGCGTAGAACCAGAATGGCTGAGTGTGCTGGAATTCGGGAGTGAGGAAGCGCTTGAAGTTGTGCTCGATGATGAAGATGCGGAAGAAGTCGGGGTTGCGGTGGGCGCAGAGAATGTACCACGGGAGCGTGGTTAGGCAAAAGGCGGCGATAGCGGCGGGATGGAGCAGACGGAGGGCGTCGGGCCAGTGTTTTGTGATGAGCGCCCAGAGAAAGACGGCGCCGCCGCAGAGGATCATTCCAGCGGGGCCTTTGGCGAGGACGGCCAGGCCGAGGAAGAAGCCGAAGAGGGTGGCGGCAAAGTAGGTAGAAGAAGTGAAGGACGTTAGTGACGAGGCGGGTGGCTGTGGCGATGATTGTTTCGGGGCAGGGATGGGCGAACGCTCGGGCGGGACGAGGCGAAGAAGCATCGCGGCGGCGACCATGGCGATGGTGAACATGGCGCTGAAGGGCATATCGGTAGCGGCGGCGTGGGAGAAGCTGATCATGCCGACGGTGGTGGGAAGAAGAAGCAGAAGCCAGCGCGCGGTTTCGGCGCAGTACAGACGGAGAGCGAGCCACGCTATCGCGAGAGTGGCGAGAAGGGCGGAGACGGCGCTTGGCAGGCGGGCTGCGGCTTCGCTGACGCCGAAAAGTTTGAAGCTTAGGGCTGCGCCCCAATAATAGAGAGGGGGCTTCTCGAACCACGGGTTGCCGTAGAGGCGTGGCGTGACCCAGTCGCCGGTTTCGGCCATGGCGCGAGCGATCGAGGCGTAACGGGGTTCGTCTGGGCCGACGAGGCCGATAGCGCCTAGGTGGCTGAAATAGCAGACGTAGAGAGTGGTTAGGATGAGGATTAGCCAGGCGATGCGGGCGGGTAAGCTTGTTTCGGGTGGGGGCGGTGGCGCGGGCGCTGGCTGGTTGGGCTCCATCGGGGCGAGTCTAACATGACACTATTGTTTGGCTCAGGACGCTTGATTCGTCGCGTTCAGTAGCTGCGGCGGAGATTACAAGTGTGTTTTGCCTGGCGCGGATTCGTTTTGCAGGCGGCGGAAATGACGAGGCCGGCTCGCGAAGCGCTCGCTGGGATGCGCCAAAGCGCGCCCCCTATTGGGGAGCGGAGCGCGAACAAGGGTGGCTTGGTGCGCTGGTCTTGGAATGGGTTCCGAGGCGACGATTCCATTCGCGGTGTGCGGTAACTTCTAAGTGGCGTTGTGGAAGCGGTGGAATGCATACTGTCGCGCGTTGGTGATTGGCAGTGGACATGTTGGCAGCAGGCGCGGGAGACGATGAGGGAATGGTTCGAATATGCGGCGGTGTGGGTGATCCTGAAAGTACTCGGGGCATTGCCGCGTCGTATGGCGCGAGGTTTGGCCGCGGGCGTCGCGCGATTGGTTTATTCGTCGCTTCCGAAGTTGAGGAAGACGGCGGAATTTAATCTGCGGCTCGCGTTTCCGGAGTGGGGGGATGACCAACGCGACGCTGTGATTCATGGCATGGTCCGGAACCTGGGATGGATGGCGGCGGAGTTTGCCCGGTTGCCGCGCTACACGAAGGAGAACATCGAAGAGGTTGTGATTCTGGATGGGCATGAGAATTTTTTGGAGGGGCAGCGCCGCGGAAAGGGCGTTTTGTATTTGACTGGTCATATCGGTGCTTGGGAGTTGTCTTCGTTTGCTCACGCGCTTTACGGATTTCCGCTGCACTACATGGCGCGTCCGCTCGATAATCCGCGGGTGGATAGCCTGGTCAACCGCTATCGATGTTTGTCAGGGAACCGGGTCGTATTCAAGAATGAATCGGCGCGGTCGCTGTTGAAGATTCTGCGCGATGCGGGGACAGTGGGCATTCTCGCGGATCAGAACACAATGCCGGAAGAGGGCGTATTTGTTGATTTCTTCGGCACGCCGGCTTGTACTACGACTGGGTTGGCGCGTGTGGCGTTGCATACGGATGCGGCTGTGGTGCCAGGGTATGCGTATTGGGACGCGGGGGTCGGGAAGTACCGATTGCGATTCGAACCGGTGGTGGAGCTTAGTCGCAGCGGGGATACCGAGAGGGATGTTTTGGTGAACACGCAGAAGTTTGCGAAGGTGATTGAGGAGATCGTTCATAAGTATCCGAAACAGTGGGTTTGGGTGCATGCGCGGTGGAAGACGCGGCCTCCGGGGGAGGCAGGGCTTTATGATTTTTTGGGTTAGAGGTGGGGTTGCGGGGCAATATTTACATTTGGGAGTGGGGGCTACGTTGAGGTCCTTCGAACGGGATGACGGCTTCGTTGGCGTCGCTGAAGAAGCGGCGATTGAGTGTCGGTGACGAAGTGGCGATTCAATTGTAGTGTGTAGTGCGAGAAAATGACGATTCAGCTATCGGTGGTGATGAATCGGCGATTCACTAATGCGGGTGACGATCGATGAGCAGGACTGTCCAAGAGTTGGCGGCGGATGTTGGGGCCAGGGTCGAAGGCGATGGCGCGGTGGAATTGCGCGGGGTGGCTGCGCCGGAACGGGCTGGACCGCATGATTTGATTTATGTGGACGCGGAGAAAAATGTGGCGCGGGCTACGGCATCGGCGGCTCTTTGCGTGATTGCGGCACAGGGCGTCGCCATTGCGGGAAAGACAATGTTGCGGCACGCTCATCCAAAGGTCGCGTTTGCGAAGGCGGCGGCGCTTTTGCTGGGGCAGTCGCCGATCGCGTCGGGCATCCATCCGACTGCCATCGTGGCGCCGCTGGCGCGAATTGCGGACGGGGTCAGCATCGGGCCTTACGCGGTGATCGGGGAGGACGTGCACGTTGGGGAAGGCACGCAGATCGGTCCTCATAGCGTAATCGCGGCGGGATGTTGGATCGGGTCACACTGCCGAATCCATGCGAGAGTCACATTGTATGGCGGCGTGAGGGTGGGAGACCGCGCGGAGATTCACGCAGGAGCGGTGATCGGCGCGGACGGATTCGGGTACGCGCGCGGCGAAGGACGGTACTGGAAATTTCCGCAGATTGGCATCGTGGAAATTGGCGACGACGTGGAAATTGGCGCGAACACTACGATTGACAGGGGTTCGCTTGACGATACCCGCATCGGGGACGGGGTGAAACTGGACAATCTGGTTCATGTGGGGCACAACTGCCAGATCGGCGCGCACACGGTGATTGCAGCCCTGACCGGCATATCGGGGTCCTGCGTGTTTGGAAAGGACGTGGTGATTGGTGGGCAAGCTGGGTTTGGGGAACAGGTTCATTTGGAGGATGGTGCGGTGATTGGCGGGCAAGCGGGAGTGCTGGGCGGAAAAATTGTGCGGAGCGGGCAGACGGTGTGGGGCACGCCGGCACGATCGATGGATAAGTTTAAGGAACAATATGTGTGGCATACGCGGCTCCCGGAACTTGCCGCGCGCATCAAAGAATTGGAGACGAAGGTCGAGAAGAAGTGAGAGGACTGGGGGCGCTTTGGAGATCGCGATAGAAGCTTTTATTCGCGGATCATCTAAACCCAGCAGTCTTGGTCCTTCGAAGCTTAGGGTCAAAAGACCGCGGCTGCAGGTAGCTGCTTTTGCTTGAGTGGGCGGAAGCAGGCTAGGCGGAGTTTGGCGGCGATTATGGCGACTATGTCGACTATGTCCACTGGGGCGATGGGCGAACAGAATTGGCGGGTGATTGTCGTTGGTGGGCACACGCGAAGTATTGGGAAGACGCAACTGGTGTGCGATGTGATTGCTACGTTTCCTGAGGCGAATTGGATCGCGGGAAAGATAACGCAGTATGGGCACGGCGTGTGCGCGCAAAACGGGGAGAACTGTGATTGCGCGCCGGACGAACATAGCTGTGCTATCAGTTGGGAGAAACGGGCGGACACGGGGACGGACAGCGCTCGATTTCTGGCGGCGGGGGCTCGGCGATCGTTTTGGCTGAGAACGAAGCAAGGATTTCTGGCGGAAGGGATGCCCCTGTTGCGTGAAGCGTTAGCGCTACGGGAGACCGATGGGAATTGTGAAAGCGCCAATCTCATTCTGGAGAGCAACACACTGCTCCAATTCATGAGGCCGTCGCTGTATCTGATGGTGGTGCATCCGGGGAAAGCTGACTTTAAGGAGTCGGCGCAGTTGCAAATCGCGCGTGCATCGGCGTTTGTTCTGCGTGAACAGCTGCCCGATGGCAATCACGGTCCGGAAAAGCCACCCGCGTGGACCGGGGTTCCGCTGCAATTGCTGCGCGCTAAGCCGCAATTTCTGCAACGAGAGGGTGAGCCGCTGCCTGGCGGCCTGGCCCAAACGGTACGCGAAATGCTGGGTGCCCATTCCGCAGCACCAAGCATCAGATTGTAGACCGGGCTACATCTTAACGGTTGACCAGTGGTCTTGGGATAGAGATAATTCAGTAGTACTCGTGTAACCTGACTCTCTTGAACGTGGGCGATCCGCTCAGAAGTGGCTGGAAGTACGCCATTTAGGGCGCGCAGGCGAATCTATCGTTTCGAGTTAGGAGGCTTTGTTGTCAGCTGGTACTCGCATCGGACTCGACGCCGCTGGACCTTCTGCCGCTACATTCAGCACTCAGCAGAGCTGGGTTTGGCGACTCGAACAAGCCATTGAGCGCGGCGCTGACCACCTGCTTTCTCTCCAGTTCGAGCCGGGCTACTGGCTTGGCGAATTGGAAGCGGACAGCACCCTCGAATCCGACTACATCTATTACCTGCACGTCCTGGGTAAGGCTGATCCAGCACGCGTTGCCAAGCTTGCGAATTATGTGCGGCAGAAGCAGTTGCCGGACGGTGGGTGGAGCATCTATCCCGGTGGTCCTTCGGAACTCAACGCGACGTGCAAGGCCTATTTCGCGCTAAAGCTGGCTGGCGACAATCCCGAATCGGCGCGGATGGTGCAGGCCCGCGAAACGGTGCTGCGGCTGGGCGGCCTGGAACGCTCCAATTCTTATGTGCGATTTTATCTGGCTGTGGCGGGTGCACTGGGCTGGGAGATGGTGCCGTCGATTCTGCCGGAGATGATGCTCCTGCCGAACTGGTGTTACCTCAACATTTACGAGATGTCTTCGTGGACGCGGGGGATCGTCATTCCGATGGCGATTCTTTCGGCGTTGCGGCCGGATTGGCGCTTGCCGGAGCGTGCTCACGTCGATGAATTGTTCAAGGATCCTGCGCAGAAGAGCGCGGCGTTTGACTGGAGCGACCAGCTTATCTCCTGGCGGAATTTCTTTCTCGCCGCGGATCGCGCGATGAAACTTTACGAGAAGCTGCCGTGGAAGCCGCTGCGTCAGCGCGCTTTGCGCGAAGCGAAGTCATGGCTACTGGAGCATCTTGAGAGGTCGGAAGGGCTTGCGGCTATTTATCCCGCGATGATGAATTCCATTTTCGCGTTGATCGCGCTGGGGCATGGCCCGGACGATCCGCTTACGTCGCGGGAGATTCGCGAGTTTGCGCGGTTTGAGATCGAAGAAGAGGATACGATTCGTTTGCAGCCTTGCGTTTCCCCGGTGTGGGACACGTGCATAGCGATGGTGGCGTTGGAAGAAGCCGGAGTGCCTGCGGATCACCCCGCGCTGGTGAAATCGGCGGAGTGGATTTTGTCGAAGCAGGTTCTTGGGTCCGGCGATTGGCAAGTAAAAAACAAAGATGCTGCGCCGGGCGGGTGGGTCTTCGAGTTTCGTAACGATTTTTATCCCGACGTGGACGACACCGCGTTCGTGCTGATGGCCTTGCAGCGCGTCAAGTTTCCGGATCCGGCGCGCATGGAAGCGGCTGTCCGCCGCGGCATACAGTGGCTGCTGAGCATGCAGAATCGCGACGGGGGGTGGGCCGCGTTCGATCGCGACAACAACAAGAGTTTCCTGTGCAACATTCCGTTCGCCGATCACAACGCGATGCTTGATCCCTCGACCGCCGATGTGACCGCACGCGTGCTCGAATGCCTGGGGCGCTTCGGATGGAGCGCGAATCACCCGGCGATTCAGCGCGCTGTGGAATTTTTGCTGAGGGATCAGTGCGAGGACGGTTCGTGGTTCGGGCGCTGGGGCGTCAATTACGTATATGGCACGAGCGGGGTGCTGCGTTCGCTGGAAACAGTTTCGTTGACGGCGAAAGAATATTGCCAGCGCGCGGTGAGATGGCTGCGCTCTGTGCAGAAGGCTGACGGCAGCTTTGGCGAGTCCTTGCGCAGCTACACTGAACCGCACACGAAGGGCGAGGGTGTCAGCACCGCTTCGCAGACCGCGTGGGGCTTGATCGGTTTGCTGGCGGGCGCTGAGGCCAGCGATCCCGCGGTCGAAAAAGCGGTTTCGTATCTGGTGGATGAACAAAACGCCGACGGGTCCTGGAGCGAGAGCGAATTCACCGGCACGGGATTTCCGTGCGTCTTCTACCTGAAATATCACCTCTACCGCAATTCATTCCCTTTGTATGCGTTGGCTAGGTTTCGTAACCAGACGCAAGAAACCAAACAATTTTGCGCTATGACATTTCAGCCGGCCGAATTCCGGCTGCGCAGCGGATTCTAGAGCCTCGAATGCGGTTTCCTTTACGGCTGACCGCGTACCTTGGCTTTGGGCTTGCGCTGCGCTCTCTCCGGTTCGAGCGTAGAGGCTCATTGATCGAGAGCATCCTTCCGGATGGAAACCTGCGGTCTCGATCGCCGATTGTTTGGATTGGCGGGGCCGAACCGCTGGAAGTGCAGGAAACTCCACGCATCGTGAATTCTTTGGCTGCGGCCGGACGCCACGTTTTCTTGCCTACGACTGGAATTTTGTTGCGACGGCGCATTCACGAGTTTCAGCCGTTGCCGCGCTTGCATTTGACGATCCGGTTTGACGGCGCCGAAGTGGCGCATGATGGACGCGCGGGCCGACAGGGGGCATTCCGCGACGCGTTGGAGAGTGTTCGCACCGCTAAACTTTCCGGCTTCCTACTTTGTGCGCAGCTGATTTTGCACGCGCCATCGGAGTGCATTGAAATAGAGCGCCTTCACGGTGATCTCCGCGAGCTTGATTTCGATGGCTTCCTGATCTCGGCTGCGTCTCCCGCGAGCGAAGAATTGCGAGACAGTGTTGGGACGTTGCGTCGTCGGCTTCTTGGCCGGCGTTGGGCGCTGCTTTCAAACGTGTTGGACTCGGTTCTGACCCCGGCCGTTGCGTCGGCGAGTTTGCTTCAAACATCGTCACGGTGTCCGCGCGAGATCCAATCTAAGCTGCCGCAACGCAGTTGCGAAGAAAGCGTGGAAGTTCCATGACCACTCTGGTCACTGGCGCGGCGGGCTTCCTCGGCAGCCACGTAGCCCGCCAGTTGGTTGCGCGCGGCGAGAGTGTCCGAGTGCTGCTTCGTCCTTCGAGCCAAAACCGGGCTATCGCCGATCTTCCGCTTGAATATGTGACCGGGGATCTGCGCGACACGGCTTCGCTGGATCGAGCGATGAAAGGCATCAAGCGGGTTTTTCACGCGGCGGCAGACTACCGTTTGTGGGCCAAGCATTCGCAGGACATTTACGATTCGAACGTTGGCGGGACAAAAAATATTCTTGCCGCGGCCAAGCGAGCGGGCGTTGAGCAGTTCATATATACGAGCACGGTGGCGACGATCGCGGTGGACCGTCCGGCGCCGCCTAACGAATCGACCAATGCGAAACTTGAAGAAATGATTGGCCACTATAAACGCTCGAAGTGGATGGCTGAACGTGAGGCGCTCAATGCGGCGAGAGAAGGCTTGCCGGTGATCGTGGCCATGCCGACTACGCCGGTTGGTCCGTGGGATTGGAAGCCTACGCCAACTGGAAAACTTATCGTCGATTTCCTGAACGGCAAGATGCCGGGCTATGTCGATACGGGATTGAATTTCGTCGGCGTAGAGGAATGCGCCGCGGGACACTTGCTGGTCGCAGAAAGAGGCAAGGTCGGTGAACGCTATCTTCTTGGCGGGGAAAACCTGACGCTCAAGCAGATGCTGGATATGCTCTCGAAAATCACAGGACTTCCTTCGCCGAGCTTGAAGATTTCACATAATCTGGCGCTGGGCGTGGCTTATGCGAGCACGATCTTCTCGCGGCTGATCGGCAAGGAGCCGGGAATTCCGATTGAGGGCGTGAAGATCGCACAACATAAGATGTTTGTGGACTGCGCACGGTCGCAACGTGAGTTGGGATTCAAAGCTGGTCCGGTCGCCGCTGCGCTGGAACGCGCCGTTCGCTGGTACGAAGCTAACAGCTACGTCAGCCCGCGCAGAGCGAAACGTATCGTGCGGGCCGCCGCATAGGATTGTACCGGCCCGAGATTTTAGGTGAATCTTATAGACCCATGCGTGTCCTGGTCACATTTGCGGTGGATGCGGAGTTCGCCCCTTGGCGCAAGCTGCGCAATCTGCGCCAGACTAAGGTTGGCGATATCGTTGTCAATCAGGCACAGATCGGACGGGCACTCGTCGACTTTGTCGTCACCGGAATGGGCGCGGAGAACGCCGCGCGCGTGGCCAATGCCTTTATGATCGAGCCGTACACAATCTGCATCGCTGCGGGCTTTGCCGGAGCCCTCAAACCAGATTATTCCGTTGGAACGGTTCTTGTTGCGGAAGGCGTCCAGCAACTGGGCTCCTCGAAGACCCTCATGGGCTCTCGCAACCTCGCTCACGCCGCTCGAGACGATGGCGCCAAGATGACTAAGCTCCTGACCAGTGATCATGTCGTGCGCACGATCGAAGAGAAGGCGCAACTGGCGCCTTTTGCAGGTGCCGTGGACATGGAGAGTTTCGCAATTCTCGCCGCCGCCGCCGCCCACAATCGACCTGCGGTCGCTATTCGTGTCATCTCGGACGCGAATGATGGCGAGATACCAGCTTTTGTCGACGCCATGTTGGACGACAAGGGAAAGATTAGCGCCGGCAATGCTTTGCGCGAGGTGAGTCGCCACCCTCTACAATTGCCTGCTTTAATCCGATTGGGAAGGAACAGCAGAACCGCCGCGGAGGCTCTCGCGCACTTCCTGGAAGCGTTTGTGAAAAAACTCTCGCTCAGTTCTCATGGATGGCCGCCGCCAGAGCTTCAAGAGGTGGCTAGCCGATGAGCCAAGTTAAGAGCATGCTGGAAACAAATCCTTTCGGTCCCATCCCGAAGACCATGCGGGCCGGCGTTTATCGCGAAAAGGGAATTGTGCGCGTCGAAGAAGTGCCTGTCCCGGAAGTGGCCGCCCGCGAAGTTTTGATCAAAGTGGCGGCGTGCGGCATCTGCGGCACCGACATCAAGAAGATCTTTCAGCGGTACGTCGAGCCTCCGCAAATATTGGGGCACGAACTGGCCGGCACCGTAGTTGCTGTGGGCCCGGGCGTTACGAAATGGAAGCCTGGCGATCGTGTGATGAGTTTTCATCACACACCATGCGGCACGTGTTTCTACTGCGAAAATCGCCTGTTCTCCCAGTGCAAACAGTACAAGACAACTGGCCTGACGGCGGGGTTCACTCCCAATGGCGGTGGATTCGGCGAGTACGTCAAGGCTATGCCGTGGGTCGCCGAGCGCGGCATCATCGGGCTGCCGGACAATGTGAGCTTTGAGGAAGCCACGTTCATCGAGCCGATTAACACGATTGTTAAGGCGGTGCAGAAGGCGCGGGTGGCCAAGGGTGAGAGCGTTCTGATCATCGGCTGCGGGCCGATCGGCCTGCAGCTGCTGATGGTGGCGAAGATCGAAGGCGCGAAGCTCTACACCAGTGACCCGATCATCCAACGCCGTAACAAGAGTCTCAGGCTCGGGGCACTTGAGTCTTTCGACCCGACCAGTGGTAAGCTAGTAGAAGAGGTAAAAGCCAGGACCGGAGGTCGGGGGGCAGACGTGGTTCTGGTCGCGGTGGCTCATCCGGGTGTGGTGGTGGATGCGTTGGCGGCAGCAAGGCCCGGTGGGCGCATCTTACTGTTTGCGGCGAATGATCCAGTAACCAAGATCGAGTTTCCAGCCTCGGCGGTCGGGATCGACGAGAAGGAGATCCTGGGCAGTTATAGTGCGGCGATCGACATCCAAGAGCCGGCGGCAGAGCTAGTGCTTGGACGGAAACTGCCGGTGATGGATATCGTCACGCACCGGTTTCCTTTGGATAGAATCCAGGAGGGGCTGGAACTCGCGGCGCGTCCCACGGCGGAGTCATTGAAGATTCTGATCACGCACGAATGAGAACAACGACCACAAAGAAGACCGAATATCTCGGCGAAGAAGCTGCCGCGGTATACGCGCGATCGTTCCGTCGAAGATGACCGCGGCGGTGCTCTACGGCAGCGAGGATCTGCGAATCGAGCAGATCGATGTACCGTCGGTGGCAGCGGACGAGGTTCTTCTGCGCGTGCGGCTGGCACTGACGGATGGCACGGACTTGAAGGTTTGGAAGCGCGGGTATCATGCGAGCATGATCCAGCCACCGGCTGTGTTCGGGCACGAAGTCGTGGGCGAAATTGCATCGGTTGGTAAACGCGTCGATGCGCGGTGGCGCATTGGGTTGCGGGTTATGGCCGCGAACTCGGCGCCGTGTCTGCGCTGCTATCATTGCCGTCGCGCACAGGAAAATCTTTGCGAGGATTTGTTGTTTAACAACGGCGCCTATGCGGAGTACTTGCGCATTCCCGGGCGCATCGTCATGGAGAATATGCTGGAGGTGCCGCATTCCGTGGATGACGGCAGCGCGGCTCTAGTCGAGCCTCTGGCGTGCGTGCTCCGCGGAATTCACGAAATGGAAGTGCGGACGGGCGACACGGCAGTGGTCATTGGTTGCGGACCCATTGGCCTGAAATACGTTCGGATGCTTTCTCGGCGCGGTGTGCGGGTCATCGCTCTTGCGCGACGAGCGGCTTCACTCGATCTTGCGCGTCGTTTGGGCGCTACGGCTACCATCAATGTCAGCGGCGTTACCGATCTGGTCGCCGCCGTGAAAGAACTCACTGAAGATCAGCGCGGCGCCGATTCTGTCGTCGAGGCTGCTGGGAATCCTGCTACCTGGAAGCAGGCTCTGGCCATGGTGCGCCGCGGAGGAGTCGTGAATTTCTTCAGCGGATTGCCTTCGGGAACCTTCGTGGAAATTGAACCCGCCGAAATTCATTATTCAGAGATCAAGATCATTTCGCCGTTTCACCATACTCCGCGATTTATTCGCGAGGCGCTCGAAGCGATTCGACGCGGCGACATTTTGGCTCACGACTTTGTTACCGAAGAGATTCGCCTTAGAGAGCTGCCACAAGCATTCGAGCGCATGAAGTCGCGCAACGGCGAAATCAAGCTAGCCGTTCGCCCGTGACATTCCCGAATCGATATGTAAATTGGACCGTGAAAAATGTACGGGGGTGCTTCTGCGCGTCCCGCTTCGTTTTCTAACTTCCGATGCTGCGTCCCAACGAACTCGAAATCGCCGAACACGCGCCGCCAGCAGGCTGCTCGCCGGATGTCGCGTTGCAATACACGCGCTGGCTTGCCACGCATCATTACGAAAATTTCAACGTCGTGTCCTGGCTTCTGCCAAAGGAACTGCACCAGCATTTTTACAACGTCTATGCATATTGCCGTTGGGCCGATGACCTCGGCGATGAAGTTCCGGACGGCTCTCGCGCGCTCGAGCTTCTTGATTGGTGGGAGCAGGAACTGGATGCATGCTACAAGGGCCATCCGTCACATCCGGTTTTTGTTGCCTTGCGAGAAACCATCGTTGCGAAGGACATTCCCAAGCAGCCGTTCGCGGATTTGCTCAAAGCTTTCCGGCGGGACCAGATCGTGAAACGCTATCCGACCTGGGACGCGATGGTCGGATATTGCGTTTATTCGGCGAATCCCGTGGGGCGTCTCGTCCTTTATCTTTGCGGCTATCGTGACGAACAGCGCCAGCGCTTGTCGGACGCCACTTGCACAGCGCTGCAATTGGCGAATTTCTGGCAGGACGTGTCGCGCGATCTCGAAAAGGGTCGCATCTATATTCCACTCGACGTTGCTGCCACTTATGGACTGAGTGAAACCGACATTGTTGAGCGCCGGTTCGACGATCGCTTTCCACGCCTGATGAAAGATTTAATCACACGCACCCGCACACTGTTCGCCGAAGGCATGCCGCTCGCGAGAATGGTGGACGCCCGGCTCAGCGTTGATCTGGAAATGTTCAGCCGCGGAGGGTTCGCGGTTCTCGACGCCATCGAAGCGTCCGGCTACGACACGCTCCATCACCGTCCATCGATCGGCAAGGGCAAACAGGCCCAGTTGCTGGGCCGCGCCCTGGTCACGCGTCTGGTGGCGAAAGGTGGCAAGCCCGAAGGTCAAACGCCGGCTATGCCTGCGAGTTCGGCGAATTCCACGGCGTCGTCGTATGAAGAATGCCACCGGGTCGCCAAGGCCGCGCGTAGCAACTTTTACTACGCGTTTTTCTTGCTGCCAAAGGCGCGCCGGGATGGCATCGTTTCGCTGTACGCGTTCATGCGCCTGATCGACGACGTGGCCGATGAAGGCGATGATTTGGCTGCGAAGCAGCGAGGGTTGGCGAACTGGCGCGCCGCGCTGGACGCAGCGGTCACGGGATCGGACCGGGTCGCAAGTTCTATGCCGCCGGGCGCCACTGGGGTTTTGCCCGCGCTGGTGGACACCATGCGCCGCTACAACATGCCGGCGCGCTATTTGCACGATCTGATCTCGCGGAGCCGAGATGGATCTGACGGTGCGGACGTATCCAACATTCGATCGCTTGCGTGAATACTGCTATCGCGTCGCGGGTACAGTTGGCCTGACCTGCACGCACGTGTTCGGCTTCACCGATTCTCGCGCTTTGGATCTGGCGGAAAAACTGGGGCTGGCATTTCAGCTCACTAACATTATTCGGGACGTTCACGACGACTATGCACTTGGCCGGGTGTATTTGCCGGAAGAAGACCTCGAGCGCTACGGCGTTTCCGCGGAAGATTTCGGCCGGAAGGAAGCCACCCTCGGCGTGCGCGAACTTCTGCGGTTCGAGGTTGACCGAGCCTGGCAAAACTACGATGAGGGTGCAGAGCTTCTGGGCCTGATCGATCCCGAAAGCCGCCCCACGCTATGGCTTCTCACGCGCACCTACAGTGCCTTACTCGCCCGCATCGAATCGCTGGACTTCGCGGTGTTTGGAGAGCGCGTGCGGCTTTCGCGCGCAGAAAAGATGCTATTCATCGCCCAGGCCCGATTTGGGCGCGTAACGGAAGAGACTATCCTTGAAAAGTGTGATCGTGATCGGCGGCGGTCTGGCGGGACTCGCGGCCGGCGTCGCGCTGGCTGAATCGGGTTGGCGTGTCCGCTTATTCGAACAGCGCCCGTTCCTCGGCGGCCGCGCGACGTCGTACGTGTTGCCTGACGGCGAGCACGTTGACAATTGCCAGCACGTAACTCTCGGCTGCTGCACCAATCTCGACGATTTCTATCGCCGCGTGGGTTCCGCGGACAAAATCAAATTCTTCGACCGCCTGGTCTTCCTCGATCCACAGGGCCGCCGCGGCGAGATGCAGGCTGGCATGCTTCCAGCGCCGTTCCACATGACCGGCTCGTTCGCGAAATTTGCGCCGCTCGCACTAAGAGATAAGGTCTCTATTGCTCGCGCGATGCTGGCTATCTTGCGGACCAGCGGGCATCCTGCTGAGGTCGATGAACCCAGTGGCATCTCCATGCTCGAGTGGCTCCGACGCCAACGCCAAACCAAGGGAGCCATCGAGCGGTTCTGGCGCGTCGTCTTGGTTAGTGCTTTGGACGAAGAACTGGACAAGACCGACGCGCGCTTCGGCATCGACGTTTTCTGGAAAGCCTTTTTGTCCAATCGCACTGGCTATCGCATGGGTGTGCCGGCAGTCCCGCTGGCGGAATTGTATGACGGCTGCAAAACCTTCATCGATGGAGAGGGCGGAGAAGTCCAGTTTCGCTCCCCGGTTCGCAGCCTTCTTATCGAAAACGGTGGCATGAACGGGTTGAAATTCGATAATGAGCGCGAAGAGTCCGCCGACGCCTATATCTTCGCGGTTCCGCACACGACCTTCGCCGAACTGCTACCCCCAGCAACCAGAGACAGCGATACGGTATTCCGCAATCTGCAAAATCTGAAGGATGCCCCGATCACCGGTGTCCATTTCTGGTTTGACCGCGAAGTCACCAGCGAGCCGTTCATTACGCTCCTCGACACCACAACGCAATGGGTCTTTAACAAGACCGCCCTCAACGCGCGGCCCGCGACCGGCGAAAATCGCAAAAATGTGACAAACGGCCAGTACCTACAGCTGGTCATCAGCGCATCCTATAGCTTGGTACAGAAGCCGCGTCAGGAGATCATCGACCTGTGCTTGAGGGAACTGCGCCAGGCGCTACCGGCAGCGCGCGACGCCAACCTCGTGAAAGCCACGGTCATCAAAGAAACAGCCGCCACGTTCTCGCCCGAGCCCGGCGTCGACCGTTGGCGCCCCAAGCAGGAGACCAGCATCCGAAAGCTTTTTCTGGCGGGGGATTGGACAGCTACAGGCTGGCCCGCCACGATGGAAGGCGCAGTGCGCAGCGGTTATCTGGCCGCCGAAGCGGTATTGCGTGTCGCGGGTGCGCCGAAAAAGTTTCTTCAGCCCGATCTCGGGGTGGACGGTTTGGTATCACTCTGGGCGCGTGCCTGAATCCGGCTCTACCGTTTCGTACGACCCGATATGCCGTGCGTTCGCGGTCAATTCCTCCGCGATGGCGTCCAGGGATTTGTATTCGGCGCCGTGGGCCTGAAGAAATTTTTCGTACGATTTGCGCGATTTCCAGTAGTCGGCCGTCAAATATACGCGAGGCTTCACTATGTCGCGAAACAGCCCGGTGCGCTCATGGTAAGGATCGCGACGAAACAGGGAATCCCAGTCACCGCCCGGGCCATAGACGCTTTCAAAGCGTTGTTCGCAGCCGGGCTTGACTTCGAACTCCCAGAGGACTAAAAACATAGATGTCCCATCTCCTGCTCGAACGTCGGTACTCCTTATACGTAACCTTCTGGGGAAGATAGCGCAGGGCGGTCGAGTGTAGCAATCCGGTCGAGTGTATTAATCCGATTGGGTACAAGCCACGGTGGAGCGCGGATCATCCTGCAGCGAGTGACGCGGATCCTCCAGTAGCGCCGAGCGCAGCGCTGCGGGTTCTCGTGTGCCGTCGGTCTTTTACAGCAAGCTCGGGAAGTTGCTCGTGTTCAAGCGCCGAAGTCGAGGTTTAAGCGCGCCTGGACCGCTGATTTTAGTTGCAGTCCGTCGAAGGACTGACGGACGGAGGCGTTTGTGGATCGAAAGTACAGCCACCGCGGGTATCGCGACGCGGAAAAAGACGACAAGAAAAAATCGCACAGCAATGGCCGCGGGCACGAGCGCAAGCCGCCGCAAGGCGGCCCGCGGGCCGATCAATTCGGCCCACGCACCCCGCGCATGGTGGGCACCGTAACCCGGGCGCGCTGCGCCAACTGCGGCGCGGTCCTAACCTCCGGCTTCGATCCCAACGGAAAATGTCCCAAGTGCCAGCTCGAATTGCACTGCTGCAAGCAATGCCGCTTCTTCGATTCCGGGGCGCAATTTGAATGTACGCAGCCGATTCCCGAACGGATCACTCCTAAAGACGCGAAGAACAACTGCACTTTCTACGAATTTCGAACCACGGTTGAGAAGGACACCGCTCCCACCTCATACGCGCAAAAAACCCAAACCGCCGCCGCTGCCCCACCGCGCCACAACGACGCGCGGCAGGCCTTCGAGGATCTGTTCAAGAAGTAGTCGTCGGCTGCACGGACGCGCCAATTCGGCGTTTTCCATGGTCTTCCAGCGGCTTTCTTTCCTACGCTGATCTGATTGCCAAAAAAACTAGTTACCGTTAAAGTGAACAGGCGATATGTTAGCGCTTGGTTGCACCGTAAGGAAAAAGTGCCCATGCCCGAACGTCATGACGGGTGGCTCACCGCGCAACAGGCCGCCGTCGAAATGAACACCACCAGCGCCGAAATCTGCCGCCTGCTCAGTCTTGGCCGCCTCAGCGGCCACAAACGAAAGCAACGGGGTCGCCCTGGCAATGGCCAGTGGTTGATCAACCCGAAATCCATCGTGGAAGAGAGACGTCGTGCCGCAAAACGCACTTACGCTCCAACAAAACATTCCTGGAAACCCTCTTAGCCGCCACCAACGTGTTCCCTGAGCGCTAGATTCCTGCGTCCAGCCGTACGAGCGCTTCAAGTCTGTACTTGAGTTTCGAAGGTGCTTCACCGTAAAGCCCGGCGATATCAATCACGAAAGGCAGACTGTTGGCGTGCTTTTTCATTGAGCGCTCCCCTCGCCGGTCGCCCAGCTGGAAGTGTCCGGCCATTCTAGCCCGACTACCGCGCCATCGTCCGAGCCTTAAATCAGTTCGAAGGGAATCCCGCTAGGGAAGTGACCTGACTTGCGCTATCAACAAAGCTTGTCCCGAATCGACGGGTAACCGCATCTAATCGCTTTGTTATGGGTTCAGATATTTGAGCGGGAGGTCAAAATGGTTCATTACCGCACCGCGGTTGTCGGAGACCATAAGGTGTTCTATCGGGAAGCTGGCGACTCCAAGGATCCCACCCTCCTCCTACTTCACGGCTTTCCGACTTCGTCGCACATGTTTCGCCAATTGATTGCGCTGCTTTCCGATCGATTCCACATCGTCGCGCCCGATCTTCCGGGATTCGGGTTCACGGTTTCGCCCGACCGCGCGCAGTTTAAATACACCTTCGACAATCTCGCGAAAGTCGTCGAAGCCTTTACCGATACCATTGGCTTGAAGCGATACGCTATTTATGTATTTGACTATGGCGCGCCGACGGGCTTCCGCTTCGCGATGGCCCGGCCAGAGAGAATCACCGCGATCATCTCGCAAAATGGTAACGCCTATGAGGAAGGCCTGAGCAACGGGTGGGCACCGATTCAAAAATATTGGCGCGAACCCACCGCCGCCAACCGCGAAGCCATCCGCGCGATGCTGACGGCAGAAACTACGAAGTGGCAATACGTTCACGGCGTCCCGGACGAGACGCTGGTCGGTCCGGAATCCTACACCCTTGACCTGGCGCTACTCGCCAGACCGGGCAATGACGAGGTCCAACTCGATCTTTTCCTCGATTATGCAAACAATATCGCGCTCTACCCCAAATTCCACGAATACTTCGCCGCAAAGAAGCCGCCGTTCCTTGCCGTTTGGGGCAAGAACGATCCCTTCTTTATTCCAGCCGGCGCAGAGGCTTACCGGCGCGACCTGCCGAACGCCGAAATTCGATTCTTCGATACTGGCCACTTTGCTCTCGAAACACATGCGGTCGAAATCGCTAGCGCCATCCGCGAGTTCCTTGGCAACATAGCCACGGCACAAGCTGCCACTGGCTAGTTCCGCCTGCCGGTACACCTAAATTTTCTGGGCGACGATCGACTCGGTCGTGATCGCCGTTTGCGACGCCTATCGTTCATCACAGTCCGGGTTCCGCGTATCGGCCCCAATACCTTGTCGCTTCGTGCAGTCGACGCCGAAGCCTCACCCCTTCTTTTCCTTCCCCATAGGAAACAGAGTCGGCTTCTCGGGGGGCATGGACGCAATCTTGTCGAGTTCCGGGTACTGTTGTCGCAGCGACTCCGGAACATTCACCCTTGCTCCTTTCAGCATGCTGATGAGCTGCAGAGCGTTGACTACCCCTTTGCCGAGGTAGTGGTTGTTTGTGATCGCGAAAACCTTGCGAGTTCGCGCTCCAGCGCTTTGGATCCGACCGGCCCAGGGAGTGAGCTCCTCTACCGAGTAAAGATAGTTGTAACGTTCGTGGCGCGGAATCGTGGGGTCGTCGCTGAACCAGGCATCGTACCGGCGTCCGTGCATCCGGATATACCCGATAGGTGCTGCGAGGTCTTCTTTTTGAGGGAGCGAATTCATTTCAAGCAGCTGAGGCGATTGGCCTTCTCTCGGCAAAAGAGAATTCCCAATGATCGGCTGATCGATATTGCAGAACGCGGCGTGATGCTCGCCAAGCAGCGCGAGAATTTCCGGATCGTCCCAAGAAGCGTGCCGCATTTCGACCGCCATCGGATAATCGGCGAATCGCTTGAGGAGCGACGCGAGGTACGCCTGCGTTTCGGACGTGCGGTGAAACGAGAAAGGGAATTGCAGCAAAACCGCGCCGAGCTTGCCGGCGTTACGCAGCACGTCAAATCCGGCGCGCACGGCGCGCTCGTCGTCCGCGCCGGGGCTTCCCGTCGATCCCGACGATGTGCGGCTGAGCTTCGAAGAACTCAACCTTGCGAGCGGAGGCGGGGTGTTGCTCTGCACATCAAGAATCGCTTCATGCGTGAATTTCTGCCACATCTTGGCAGTGAATAAGAATCGCGGGTTGGCGGCCACGCGTTCCAGCCACTGATGGGCGTGCCCCGGTTGCAAGGGAGAATAGAAGGACGTATTGATCTCAATGGTATCGAAAAACTCCGCCAGATAAGTCGCTTCGTTGAAGCCTTTTGGACGCGGCGACGGGTACACATAACCGGACCAGTCAGGATAAGACCAGCCCGCAGGCCCGACGCGTATGTCGCAGGTATGGGGAACGGCACGCTCCGGAGGGGCCTTGCCGGCAAGTTGGGGAGCCTGAATGCCAGGTTCGCTGCCGGTGGGGCTACCGGGAACGCTTTCCGCCCGACCCACCGAAGCGTTCGGTGTATCGGGTCGTTGTCGGTCAGCGTCCAACATGAGAGGGATACGCACCATGTGCGCTGCGTGCAGAGTAGGGGGAGCGACGCAGCTATGTCAACGATCACGAAAAACGAACGGGGTGAACAAGCGGCATCAGCGAACGGCCTGCCAGAAACTCGATTGCCGCAAACGGTGCCGGTTGCTATGCTGGCCAGACCATGCAGTGCAAATCAAGGATTTGCGTGGTCCACCCTTCGTCCAAAAAATCCCACAGGTGCAATCATGAAACTCTCCATCAGCTACAAGCACGTCGAGTCGCACCAAGCCGTCGAGGCGCAGGCTAACCGTGCGGTCGAAAAAATGATCCGGCTGCTGAAATGTTATGAGCCGGACCTGGTTCAGCTCCACGGAGTGTTTTCGCAGAATACTCACAAAGACGAGTATTCGTTCTCCCTAACACTTTCGCTGCCCACGGGAGCCATGCATGCAACCGGGACCGGCGAAAACGTGCGAGCCGCCTGCAAACAGGCCTTCCACGAACTCGAAACGCAGGTGAAGAAGCACCAGTCGCGCCTACGCCACGACCATGAATGGAAGCGAAAACAGCGTCCCCGATCCAGCGTCCGCCTGGCCGAAACCTGAGGTCGTCGAAAGTTGAAATCGAACAAAAACTCGCTACGAAGGTAGCGACAAATGGAAAAAGGGAGGCGGGACGACGCCCATCCTCCCTTTCTGATTGCGTTCCGTGCCTGGTTGGATGCTTCCAATTGCGGTTCAGAACGAAACGCGCAACCCTAGCTCGATCCAGCGGCTGCTCTGTATGCGGTCCGCGGGAATGAGCTGTTGGCTGATCGCGCCGAAGTTCGCTGGATTGTTGATGTAACCTGCGGGTTAAAGAAGTTGGGTGATTAAAGATATTGAAGAATTCGGCCGAGATTTCGCTCCGAAGCGCTCGTGGAAGGTGGGTTGCTTCCCGAGGCGCGAGTCGAGGTTCCGCAGACGGTTCCGGACATCCGATCCGCAGACTTGGCTGAGGATGGGGGTTTATAAATGATTTTTATTGCAGTTACGAAATGGTAGGTAGTAGAGATTGGAAAGGATCCTGAATTCGTGTGTCAGGAGCGATTGTGTCCGGCGCTTGAGTGGGCGTTTATCGGTGCGGTTTTTCAATCTGCGACAAACGACGAGAGCGTTGGGTTCAATCGCTTGAATGAGCTTCTTGGGCGGAAAGCGCTCACGGAGAGCGGTCAATTCAATATGGATTCGTGCCGCTCGATTCGGCGGACCATCCTCTGGTCATGGAAGTTCGAGTCACAACGTTCGCAGGGGCGAACGTGCCTCGCTCGCTCGTCGCGGCATCATCGCGGAAGGATTCCCTTAGTAGTTGGCGGTGGTTTTTTTTGCGAATTTACCTGATCGCTTCGCGACTTGTTGGATTGTAACGCGAGTACGAGTGGTTTGAGCGAACGATGAAGGGTGCTAAGATTGAAAGGTTTCGCCGGGACGAACTAACTCGGCTGTCAGCAGGTTAACAGGGCCAAGTCAATCGCCAGCGATCCGGAACACGTCAGGGGCGTAGCTCAGTGGTAGAGCAGCGGCCTTTTAAGCCGAAGGTCGTGGGTTCGATCCCCACCGCCCCTACCAACCTAACCGACTCAATCGAAATTAGTTAATCTCGCGTTTGTCGCGGTGTACCCGTGGCGTACCCTTCGTCTGCATGAGAGCCAGAGGATCCTCGCTCCACGCGCGACGCAAGTCTTGCTCCAGTTGGTCCTGACGCGAACGCACCCACGGGGAATAGTGTCGTTCCGTAATCCGGATGCTCTGGTGACTCAGGAGGACAGAAACGCGTTCGAGCGGTACTCCAGTGAGAAGCAACTCGACCGCGAAGGTGTCGCGGAAACGGTGCGCGTGCCCGCCCTTCACCTCCGCCAGCGTGAACAGGTTCTGAAGCCTCCGCTGCCACTTACCGATCGCGCTGTGGAGTTTTGATTTCCCAGTCCAGAAGAAATACCCCTCACTCGACTTCGGCGCCGCTTCCAATTCGCGAACGACGAACGCGGGGAGGACACAGTGAACCGGCACGCCGGTCTTTTGCGTGTACAGAAACAACCTGTCCCCATCGATGCGATCTACGCCACATGCAACGGCGTCTCCGATTCGCATGCCGGAGTACCGAAGGAGGAGGACGAACGCCTTCAGACGTTGCGCGTTGGCGACGCCGGCTCGCTTGGAATACTTGTCGAACGCGACCAGGATCTTCACCATCTCCGGCTGAGTGAACGGCATCGTCGGACGGTTCTGAACCTTTGGTGCTCTGAGATCGGATGCCGGATTCTCATCCACCCACTTCCGCCGTTCGCAGAAGCGGAAGAATGCCCGGAGGCGCTCCAGCTTCTTCAGGCTCGATCGCGGCCCGTCCTTCCACTCCGCCCGGAAGGAGTCGAGCGTCTCTAGGTCGAGCTCCTGGAGGTACCGAAGGCCGCGCTTCGCAGCGAACGCTTCGAGTTGCTTGAACAGCAGCCGATACTTGTAGATTGTGGATTCGTTGAGGCAACGCGCGACGGCATCGCCGAGGTACTTTTCCTTCGATACGATGATTGTTGTCGGCTCCGATGTGGCCTTAGGCTCCGCCTCGCGCGCCTCCCACTCGCGGACATAGTCCTGTGCCTTTTGCCAGTCACGCATGTCGAGGGATTTGCGCGCCTCTTCGCCGGCGAGCATCCCATCTACCCAGATCGGGCACTGACAGCGCCGGTACGCGCGTCCTTCGGAGCGGTGTGAGCAGTTCTTGCGGTGCCTACGGTAGATCGTCAACATGTGCGCGGATTCTACCCTCTCCCCTTCTCGTTGACCACGGTCATGCGGTGATGCACTCTCTCCGCGACCGACGCGGGGATCCGCAACGTGCGGTACCTACGGCGGCTGTAGCGTCCGGGGGCGGGCTCGATCACCAGGACCCCCCGGCTCTCCCTCGAACATCCTGCGGACCGTGTCCGTGCTGACGCCCCACGCCTCCGCGACCTGCGCGAGGGTGAAGTGCGGCTCCAGCAGCGCCGCCGCGGGTGATGATGTGGTACTCATTCAGATTCCTTGTGCCGGCCACACTGCCATCGGTGTCCGGTGTGTACTACAAAACCCTCCTTCCTTTCGCGTCCCCGGTTAGTCCGGGGTGCGTCGTGTTACATCAACCACGGAGCCTGGGCCTGAAGCTGCGCCCGCACTGCGGTCTTCCTATCCTTGTAGAGGACCCAAATTCTTCTTGGCATTATTTAGCTCCTCGGCGAGACAGTGCCGAGCACTTGCGCGTGTGGTAGGTGTGGTAACTTCCCAGCGGTAGGCAGGAACCGCCCGTCGCTGAGACGCGGTCTGGACGCTTCTCCTTCTACTACTTACTACACTTACCACACACATGCTAACCTCCTCATCTCACGTGGGTTAAGCTGTGGCGAGTCCAATTGAAACAGCCAACGACTCGCACTCTTCGTTACCACCAAGATATCGAGCCGTTATGCTTGTAAGTTCATCATGCGAAAGCGTATATCGCTTTCTGGACTCACCTTCCCGCCGAATGCTCTTCGCCTCAAATCCGTACTCCCTGATGACCTGCGAGACCTCATATTCCGAGCACTCGACGTCGTACTTACCACACTGTTCAGCCAGTTCAGAGGCACTGCCTACCACCGGATTCTCAGTTTCAGCGAGTCGATTGAGAGCCGACAAAATACGGTGAGCCTTGACCGACTCGCCTTTCTCCTTGCGGCACTTTGCGATGCCCTCAATCAGATCGAGGAGGGCCGACTCGCGGAGAGGTGACGATGCGTATGCGACTTCCAACACCGCCGCGAGGGGCTCTGAAACGTCCGCTGTGCGCTCTCCGAATCGATCCAGATAGGAGAACTCGCCCTCATAGCGCGCAGCTACCGCGGCTTTGTGTTCCGTGGCCCATGTTTTGATCTCATTGATGAGTTGTTGAGCCTCAGGGCGTATCTTTCGCTTGCGGAATTTCTCACGTCGCTCCAATCGTGTCCGGCGAACCATTTCAATCGCGAACGTTCTGCTTCGTGTTGCAGGGGGCAGGATGTGAACCCCGATTCCCGACAAAGCGCGTGGGGCGAAGACGGAAAACTTCTGGACCTCGTAGTCTTTGTGATTTCCTTTCTTCTCCGTCATACGCGGGACCTGCGCGCCATGTTGGTATCCAGCATTCAATACGCTTCTCAGCTGATCCTTGTTGGTCCACGTATCGACTTCGTCCAGGAACTGAGTGTGTCCCTGCGCCGTTCGGAATAGGACGGACTCTGATGGCGAAACGAGAATGCCGCTTGAATTCTCGATCAGTACTTCGAGGACCTCAAGGAGCCGGGTCTTCCCACTTTCAGGCTCGGGCGAATGGGCGAAGATATAGCCCGTGTACTCAAACTCATCGATGAGGTAGGTGTGGATGATCCAGAGCGCGAGCAAGCGGTAGAGCGACGGGTCTTTCAGGAAGACGAATCGCTTCACGAACGCCGATACCCTATCGACGACGTTTGGAGGCGCGGTAGGACTTTGGGGGGCGGGATTAGCTGCGAGGACGGGGGCGGGTGCGATCATTCGAGGAGTCTCCATTTTTCAAATTTTCAGTGATTCCAGTCATTTGCTGCCGAAGGAAGGTTTGTGAGGCGAAGAGGTTGCGGGCTGGGACTGCGGCCCCGCGGTTGTATTCGAGCTGGAGCCGCGGGCCGCGGCCGGCGTCGTCGCGGAAGATGAAGTTTACTTTGCCGTGCGCGTCGGAGTCGGGCTCCGAGCGGAGGTAGGGAAGAGCCTCGCTCGCGTGCAGGAAGATCGCGAATTGGAAACTCTTGGTGGAGAATTCGGTTTCAGCCATCGCTCGGCCTCCGTTCCAAGGGCTCGAACGAGTCGGGATTCGACAAGATGCTGACGAACTCATCCGTCCAGAACGCAACGCGCTCGGGCAGCGTCACGACCGTCACGAATGACGCCGAAAAATGCACCTTGCGATCAAGTGCGCGAAGGGCGGTCTTCGAGAACAGCGGTGCGTCTTCGGTGCGCCAGAGATTCGCGAGGCGGGTCACGGCAGCCTGTGTGAGGTTCGCCGCGAGCCGCCACAGGTCGAATCCGACCTTTACACGACCACCGTTGGTGCGGATGACGTAGACACCGATGCTGGGCGCCTTGGTCTCGCGATTGTGGCCGGTTGCGCGCTTCGCCTCGTCCTCGGCGGTGAGGCGAATCCATGTGGAGCCCGGGCCGGATTGGACGAATGACTCGGGGCGCTTGTTGAAGACGCGCACGACTGGAGCAATATGGAACGCTGTTGTGGTCATAGGTCCCCCCTTCGCAGCGCCGAGGGACGAAGGATCAAGATTCGCAGTGCGTTGACGCGCGTTTGCCAGAAACCTGCGAGGCATAGCGCGCATCGAGGATGGAAGTCGATTTGTTGTTCGTGGGTCAAATGGTAGCGGCATATTTCGCACCATTCCGTTACCTCTTCCTGGGTGAAATTGGGGAACGGTGTTTTCGTTCCACACACGCCGCATCGGAGTCGCTTCGTGGAGGTGCTCATCGCGACTCCCCCGATGCCGAAACGCGCACGGGCTTCGGTCCACGCATCCGCTCGTCCAAGCCTCGAAATATTGACCGGGCGAATTGCCACGGAAGTTTTCCGTATTTCTCATCGCAACTCCAACACAACAGAACTCCCTTTCCGGGCTCGCGGTAGATTTCAAACTCATCATGCTGCGTTCCAGCGCCTTTCACGCGCCTCAAGCCGCCTGGAGAGCCTGTGACGACACTCAGGTTGGCCTGGTCGATGTCGAAAATCACTTTCTTGCAGCCGGCGCAGAGGGGAACGAAACGGAGCTGCTCCTGGCCGGACTTTTTGGATTTGAAATAAAAAACAGCAAATTGCGGGGGTAACATCTTTTTGGCGGGTGTCATTCGGTGTGGTCTCCTGAGGAACGACGGATTTAGTGCAAAAGGACGGGAAATTGCGAAAGCGCAATCGCTGACGGAGGGATTTCTGATTGACAGACAGAGAGTAGGTAGGTACTATTTTGTTATCCATTGAAATCTAACGTTGCACCGGCTGGGGAGCGTGACGGCTCCCGTTTCGGTTTTATGGCGTGGTGCATTCCCGAAGGAATTGTTCGAGAGAGGCCATTGGTATCACAATGCGTCTATCGACGCGGGCTCCCCGGACCCTTCCACTCTTCACCAACTGGCGCATCTTCGGCGTTGAGAGCCCAATCAGTCCCGCGCCCCGTTTGATAGAGACTGCCAAAGGCCTATCGACAAAAGCTTGCAGCGTTGAAGCCATCGCATTCTCCTTCTGAATCATTCAAAGCAACTCCAAATCACCCTGTTCTCATATTCAGAGTACAGGTCTCGCCGGGGCGACAAAAGGAGGCTAATGTTACCTACTTGGACATACGACCCAACGTTATTGGTCCGTCACTGGAATTCTGGCAGGGAACGTGTTCCCGGATCCCCAAAATCATGTTCTACCGGCCTAGTTGGAGACTCCTTGACAGATTGGAGGGAATCGCTCGGGAGCACTCATCGGCATTCGGCGACACCGCTGGGGCGGACAGTTCTAAAGGCGCGAGGTACCCTCAACAGTACTCGGCCGGGGGGCGATGTCACTGGAGGCGGGACACACTAGGCATAAGCGCAGTATTATGAGCGTGTTAGCCGAGCAGTCCGAAATGGCATTTTCGGGAAAAGCAGGAAGGGCGCAGCCCTAAGTGTCGCAGAATGTGTAAGTAAGGGACCTTAGCGCCGTACCAAATACGACAAAAACTTTGCCGCAGTCACCCTCAAATCCGCTGGCAAGGGAAACAAGTTAGATCGTATTTTTCGACACAATTCGCACGGACCACTGTCCATCTCGGAGAAATTGAGCTATATTATTATTCGGACCGACGAAGTATGTTTCATCCGCGCGATGTATTATTGCCGAGCCATGCTGGCTCGCAGCGCAAACCCGGAAACCTTGTCCTCGGGCTATTGACTTTTTTCAGGAGCAGTAGTATCTTCTTGGCTGGAGCTTCACCATGCAATCCACAACGATGATCCCCTGAAGTCGAGTCTGTGTCGCGTCAGTCGCGGAGTGGTGTGTTCGCCGCATCAAACCCACTTCCACCGTCTGATGTTTCTTCCTGCTTTAGCAAGCCAATACCCACTACGCTCGCGGATGGATTCCCTTCTAACGCGTTTCGTGCGCTCCAGATATTCTTCCACGCGAGCCGCCGAAAGCTTCCGGTCTTTTCCGACCGTACAGTTCCTTACTTCCGCATCGGCGTGCTCCGTCAGTTCAATCGGGTACAGCATCCCATGCCAATTTAGGTAGGGGCGGTTCACTTCGTAAACCATTACCAGCCGATAAGCCGCTAGCACGTCGGAGTCAGTCAGACACCCCTTCGTGAATGCCCACTCGCGAAAAACTTTCCAGGCTTCTTGGACATCGGTTCGCGGGTATTCAAGTAAAGAAAGAAAATCATTAAGGGTGGTTTGCTTGGAAACTAGCATCAAAAGACGGTCTAACTTTCTGCGTTCCTTATCGTGCAGCAACGGGCAGAGCTCCTTGTGCCTCCCGTACAGAGAACGCAAGATTACTTCGGCTACGCGATCGCGAAAATGGTAGGCCCCGACCTCGCGAAAAGTTTGCATATGCCACCACTGAAACATTGCCAAATGATAAAAGGCGACACGCAAACGCGATTCGGAGTCGTCTGGATCAGTAGTCGCGATGGCCGCAAAACACCTCTCCCGACTTGCTAGAGCCGCACCTATCGTCGAACATGTCGGCATGTAGAACTGCATGGACGCTTGATGAGTCTCCGCCAGCATCGTCACTGTCATCTGCTGGCGTAATTCTCGTCGGCTGGCTAACCACGTTGCGAGCAATCCCAGCACAGTAAGTACACCTGGAATTGTGACCTCGGGCTTCCCGCGCAGCCAAACGATTGGCGAGAGCCAGCGTATGACGGTTTCGGACTCGCCTAAATCTACGCTGCCTAACGTACCCTTGCCGTTGGCATCCCCCCAAGAGATAACCAAAAAGTTCCTATGACGAGACTCCGCGCTCGTCGCTTGCAAGTCTCCCCAAATCGTAAACGAGCCGCCGGCGGGAAGGTAAGCGCACAAGAGATTCTCGTTGCTGCCCGGATCCTGCTCGCGGCCCGGGGCTTTGCATACCTGGTCGGTATTGGCGGGGAGACCGCAAGACGCGCGTGAAGACTTTCCCCAACAGGGCTGAAGATTGCCGAACCCGGGTGTATCTTGGTGCACAATGCGAATGTTCTGAAGGGGAGCGTCTGTGCGATTTCGGATCGTAACCCAAAAGCGCACAGAATCTTGAGTCCGGACCATGTCCCGAGCCAAATGGGCCGAAAGTGTCACTTCATCTTTTTCGTTAGGTTTTACGTTTGCCTCTTGCGCGACCGCTGCGCCGCAGCAGAACAAAAATATTGCCGATATCGCGATGGAAAGATTTTTGGCCCAGCGCTTCGCGAATAGGGTAAGCCGTTGAGTAGCGCATCTGGATCTGCTAGTGGCCATGGCTCCGCGTCGTGATTAGGCCAAGATACTTTCTTGATGTCAATAGCTGTACTTAACATCCAACGAACCACATTCGCGCGATCCCGCATCCTTAGCCCGAGCCTCATCCCCGTCGCGGATCGCGGCGCGAACCTTGTTGATCGAGTCGCGCGGGATCCCGCCGGCATGGGAAAGCAGTCGAAACGCGTCGTCACGTCGCTGTGGGACCTGCCAAAATTCGGGAGGACGATTTTGGCGGGCTGCGAATCTCGGGCTAGGGCCGACTTTCCTATCGTCGGCTCCTTTCGGCTGGGGACGGGAAAGGTAGCGCTGGGGTGGGGAAGTCAATTGTGGAGGTCGGCCGTCCTAAGAATTGACAATATAGCCAGAGCCTTGCGCGGTGGGCACACAGTTAAATGGACCTGCTTTCAACGGAAAGTCGGCCTTCGATCTCATAAGGTTTCATCAAGCAAACGGTGTATTCCCTCGCTGCTAGCGGAAGTTCAACCTTTCTCACATATGAACCCGATGATTGTCTTGCTTATCGTCCTGCCAACTGTAGTTGCAATTGCATACTGCATCTATCTGCTTAAAGCCGTTGAACGCGAGCATTGAGTGCGTAGTATTCGCGGCTAAGAATGCGGGGAGTCCGGTGTTCTCACGCACCAGGGAGGGAACTCCCCGCGATGGAGGTAACGTTAGGCGCAAAAACTAACTCACTCCGCAAGAGGTCGCAACTGTTAGAAGTGACAGCACGCGCACAGGAAACGCATTGCCAACGCTGCAAATTAAAACTCAACATCCTTTGGCGCATCTGGCTTTTCCGCGTGAATGATCTGCTCTGGGCTGATCGTCGCCAGATTGGTGCCGTACGCGATTCGCGCCGTCTCTGACATGAACATTCTGCTATTCGCCAAGGGAGCCCGCGTGAGCGACCCTACGTTACCGAGGGCCGAATCACAGAGCACACCACCGGCGAGGAAGGTCCTACGGTTGAACTGAGCGAGGTCTCCTACCTTGCTCGCGCAACTTGGATTTTAGCGGACCCTATTCGCCCATTTAGAATGTGTACGTAAGACGCCTTGGGTGAATTATTGGGTGATTAAATCAGCGAGTCCAGCCCAAGCGACTCCGGGACCGTTGACATACCTAATTATCTTGGGGCTCTTACGGTGAATCCCCGATGCACTCGTGGAATCTGCGTGACAGACTTAGGGACGATTCTCAAGGACACTCCTCAAGGGCGGCTCGGTTTCGCGTGTAATCGGGCCGCCTTCTTATCTCTGAACGCCTTCTCACAGGTCGCAAGCTCCTAAGGTGACTACCTGATGGATTCGCAAGGATTACCTTGTCAAACTGAAAGTCCTTCAAATAGCGACACCCTAGGCGGCTCGTCCGACCAGCACACCTCGAATGGGCCGCCTTTTGTCCCTGTAAAGCGACTCTAAAACGCGCTTACACGCCCCCTCAACAGGTCGCAGACTCCCTAAGGTGAATCCCGATGGATTCGCAAGATTCACCTGCCAAACTCAAGCCTTCTCGTATCACCCCAAGAGGCGGCTTGGTTCAAGTTGGCGGGTAATCAGGCCGCCTTATTTTTCAGTTATGCGACGCGCAACCGCTCGCCAGCGTCTGAAGAGTCCTCATTTGGTGGGCCAATGACGGCGGCCTGGTCTTCCTACAAGTGAAATTGAAGCGTGACGAAGTAATCGTGCTTCGCTGCCGAATCACTCACGACGAGAATAGCCTTAACAGTCGCTGGTTTGAGATTCGTGGGCTGAACGAAGGCGACCGCGCCTGTTCGTCGCGCGCCCGGTGCGATGGGAGCGGTTGTTTCGAGATGAGAGGCCGTTCCAGCCGCGAGAAGGTTCTTGAGCGCCTCCGCGTTCACCGCGGCCCGTTGACGTAGCCGCGCGATCTCCTTATTCGCTCGCGCCGTCCGAATGGCCTCGACCAGGGACGCGATGCCGCGAGCTGCCTGCGCCATCTGCTCGTTCGGCGTGTACTCGGGGCTCGCCGTGGATTCCACCTGCGTCTGTCCGTACACGCTATGGGTTTATTAAGAAACTTGTCAATCTAAAGGCCGCTCTTGCGCTACACTTCGCGCACTCTGTCGGGTGCATTCGTCGTTGCGGGTGACTCCTGCGATGGCTGCGGGGGTTGCTGATCGGATTTGGGATTTAAGGGAGTTGGCGAGTTAAATCGGAGCGTTTCACATGCCTGAGCGTGAGTATGTCGTGACAGTTCTTTGCTTTGCTTGTCCGCAGTGTATTCAACCGATACCGCAGTATTATCAGCTGCCGAGTGAGCACGCGAATGCGGCTGGTCCTGAAATGCTCGATTTGTCCTGTCAGTCTTGTGGGTGGAGGGGTTCCCTTCCGCAGTCTGAAACCCGCCTAAGTGTTGCGACGTATTGGAGCTATCCCAGCGATTGAAATGTCCACATCTACAGCGCGCAGATACTTGAATAAACTGCCCTTTGAGCAAGGAAACGACATCAGCGCGGCAGGAACGGCAAGCTAAAAAATTAGTCGGCATTGGAGGATTAACCAATGAAAAGAATACTTTGGGGAGTTCTGATTTTGGCCTGCCTCACACTCACACAACAAGCGTCGGCTGTGCCAGAAGTAGGAAAAACTTGCCAGCGATTCGTCCCCGTCGGGCTGGCGGAGAATGACAGATCAGGTGTTCCGTGGCACGGATTCTTCGCCTTGGATACCCAAACGGGCCAGCTTTGTAAGACTACCTCGCATAGTTTCGACAAACCCGAATATGAGCGCTTGCCAAGTTGCTACAGCCTAGCTAGTTCATTGCCCATCGCATCGAAATAGGCTGCGTTGCATTTCCTTTCGCGCCGCGATGTCACTGTCATTGTACCAATTCCTATAGGGCGGAGATTACTTCAGTGGTGCAGCTTTTCGCGACTTGAGCGTTACCGTAAAGATTGAGAAAGAAATCAAAAATGCACTGTTCTAAAGACGAAGGCATCTCTTTGTTGAGGAAGTGGCAGGCTGAGGTAACGGAGTTGAGTTGTGCCTTGCTGGAATCTGGCAGTTCGTTAGCCAAAGTACCGTGGGTAGTGCGCGGCAAGTGCTGGGTACACGGTGTAGCGGACGATGGGGACAAGTTGGTTGTGGCGTTTTCAGACGAAGCTACGTTGACTGTCTTGCTCCGCTCTGTTTCCAAGTTTGAGTTCGGAACGCCCTTGGATTTGAAATCAGCATCGGCGGAATCGGTTGGACATGGATCGTGGTTGACGGTCTTCTTGCCGGGGAATCTTTTCTTGATACTTGGCGAGCGGGAAGTGGAGTCGTGAGGCATAAACATGTCGAGTGTCATTCTTTCTAAGCGGTTCATCGGAACAGGACGGCGAAAGGAATGCGCGGTCGAGCTTATGATGCCAGTGCTGCGGCTAGCAGAGCAAGGATGGGCGAGGGGCGTCACTGGGAATTAGGACAGTACCAGAGGCACGCATGCCACGATTCGCAAATTTGGTGGTTAGCCCTTGAGCTTCATCCTTCGCCGCAACTCTTCCGGCGGCCAGCAATCCGCGCGAGGCAACTCCATATCTGGGCCGGGCGTCCAACCTGCGCGTCTCGCCCAAAGTGAAAGCTAAGGCTGACGCCGTAGAGATCGACCGAACGCGGCCCGACATAACTTTGTCGCGGGAAACGCAGACCGCCTCCGGCTGAAGGACCAAGCTCTGCGTTCTGCATGTGAAGCGTGCTGGTAAAGCCGTCAAGCCGCAGACGTCCGCTCCAGAATTGCACCAGCGGTAGGAGTGATTGCGTGAGAATCAAAGTCTTAACCTCGTGCATCGGCGAAAGGCTCGTCAGACCCTCCAGGCCCGGGTCACGTTCGTAGCCCTCCGCGAACGGGTAACTGAAATGGACAGCGGGTTTTCCGGGGTTGTCGGGCAGCCGGGAGCACACCATGAGCAACGGCGACGGCGCCGCGGTCACAATCGGCGCAATCCGGTCTTGTGTCGAGACAAGCTGTGGAGTGGGTCTTTGTGCTGCCGTCGGAATACCCAGAAACATGCCGAGCAGCAGAATGAACCGTTTATGCATCACCGCCTCCAGTTGCGCGGGGATCCGTTCGGGGTCGCGTGGATGAGGGCTAGATAAGACATAACTCTACTGGCTTCAGAACCACCACAGATTAGATGTGTTCCGTGTCGGTTTGGGACGCCGTTGCGAGTCCGTTTGGTACTCCAGCATCGGCCCATCCACCCTCTTTAGCGCGAGGGCGGGAAAGATATAGTCTTTCGCGTTCGCATCCCAGCGGTAGCCCACTCGGAACCGCCACAGCCTTCGGGATCGCGCGGGCCACTCGATCAATAAGTGAGGATGCTTAGGATCAACCTTCACCGAAACCTTCAGGAGATGAAAAGACCAAATCGTTCGGGGAGGGCGAGCACCCTCAATGGTCAACTTCCGCTGGATCGGGCAGCCTACGCGACCAAGCAGTCGGTGGTCGGTGCCTTCGTGCGGGCAGCCGTGGCCCGCGAGGCGAGGCCAAACAACAAAGCGAGGAGTGGAACCATGCGCGCCTGACCCGGGGATGTGAATTTTACAGTAGCGGAGCGCCCAACGCCTTTCCATGGACCGAAAGCACCAAAGATTCGGTACCTGCGTAGTAGAACTACAAAACGCATGTCTTATGGCACGGTGTTACCCGAGCTTATCAGACGCTGTTGACTACTTGCGAGCCGTTGGGCGCTCCATAATTGGCGATTCGGGCGGATGGACATACGCCTTCGGAGACGTCTGGATTGATCGGAAGGCCCCGCGACAAGAACTCATCTTCCGCGACCACCGAGCAGAACAACTGGCTTCCCTATGGCAGGCAGTCTGTCTTCGTTGACTTGCCTCCGACCGCAACCTAAGATGAGCGCCAAATGGCGGATTCCCAATCACTTCTGGGGCAGACCGTCTCGCACTACCGCATCCTGGAAAAGCTCGGTGGTGGCGGGATGGGTGTGGTTTACAAGGCCGAAGACCTCAGCCTCGGCCGCCATGTCGCGTTGAAATTCCTCCCGGATGACTTGGCTCGCGACTGCCAGGCGCTCGAACGTTTCCAGCGCGAAGCCCGGGCCGCTTCGGCTCTCAATCATCCCAACATCTGCACAATTCATGAAATCGGACAGCAGGATGAGCGGCCATTTCTGGCCATGGAATTCCTTGACGGTGAGACGCTCAAGCATCGAATTGGCAGACAGCGCATGGCTATGGAGCTGGTGCTGGATTGGGGGATTCAGATCGCCGATGCGCTCGACGCGGCGCACGCCAAAGGCATAGTTCATCGCGACATCAAGCCCGCCAACATTTTCATCACTACACGTGGGCAGGCCAAGATTCTCGATTTCGGTCTTGCCAAGCTTACGCCCGCCCGCGGTACAGCAGGGG
The DNA here is from genome assembly GCA_963721915.1 of uncultured Acidobacteriota bacterium. Lineage (GTDB taxonomy): Bacteria > Acidobacteriota > Terriglobia > Acidiferrales > UBA7541 > Acidiferrum. The sequence goes on from CAVRLD010000004.1 coordinate 140,167, forward strand.
TCGTAAACCTTTCGGCGATGTCCACCGCCACCGATCAAGACATGCTCACTCGGCCCGGGACGACGATTGGCACTGTGGCGTATATGTCCCCGGAGCAGGTGCGGGGCGAAGAGCTCGACGAGCGCACCGACCTGTTTTCGTTTGGTGTTGTGCTCTACGAAATGGTCACAGGGGTTCTGCCTTTCCGGGGCGACACCTCGGGCCTGCTTACCGAAGCGATTTTGAATCGCGTGCCGGCCGCGCCAGTGCGGCTGAATCCAGATGTGCCTCCGAAGCTCGAAGAAATGATCAACAAGGCGCTCGAAAAAGATCGCAAACATCGCTTCCAGAATGCCTCCGACATTCGCACGGATCTGCAAAGGCTCAAGCGGGATACCGAGTCGGAGTTAGTGACGGCAGTCAACTCACGCCCGCCACAGCGCCGCGGACTAACCGCTTTATTGGTCGCAGGCCTCGGCCTAGCACTGCTGGCCGGGGCGGTCATTCTAACGAATGTCGGCGGTGTGCGAGACCGGCTGTTCGGCGGAAATAGACCACCACATATCGAATCACTCGCGGTGCTGCCTCTCGCAAACCTCTCTCACGATCCCGAACAGGAATATTTTGCAGACGGCATGACGGAGCAGCTCACCTCGGATCTTGGCCAAATCGGTGCGTTGCGAGTGATTTCGCGGACGTCCGCGATGCACTACAAGGGCACCAGCAAGACACTGCCAGAAATAGCGCGCGAACTGCACGTGGACGCGGTCGTCGAGGGCTCTGTTGAGCGCTCGGGCGATCAAGTGCGAATCACCGCGCAGTTGATCGAAGCGCCTACCGACCGGCACCTCTGGGCGCGGAGCTACCAGCGCGATCTGCGGGACGTTCTTAGGTTGCAGGACGAAGTAGCACAGGCGATAGCGACGGAAGTCAGAATTAAGTTGACTCCAGAGGAGCAAATTCAGCTGTCGACTGCACGCCCGGTAAATCCGGAAGCTCACGAGGCCGATCTGCGCGGCTTTTACGAACTACGCAAGAATACGCCGACCGGCCCCAATGTCGCGGGGCAACGTGAAAACATGGAAAACGCCATCAAGTATTTCCAACAGGCACAGGCGCTTGACCCCAATGATGCATTAGCCTACGCCGGTCTGGCGGACGCTTACTACGACCAGAGCACGTATTTCCGAGCCCCGCTCGAAGTGATGCCCAAGGCAAAGGCCGCAGCCGCGAGAGCCATTGAACTCGACGATACCCTCGCAGAAGCCCACGCCTCGCTCGGTTACGTCAAACTCACGTTTGACTGGGACTGGCCCGGCGCCGAGCGGGAGTTCCGCCGCTCCCTTGAGCTTAACCCCAGCTTGCCGCAGGCGCATGCTGGCTATGGCCATTATTTGTTGGCGCTCGGGCGGACCGACGAAGCAATTCAGGAATTGGACCGCGTCCGGGAGATCGATCCGCTCTTCCCGCAGTCTCACTTGGGTTTGCCGTGGTTGCTCTTCAACGCTCGGCGCTATCAGGCAGCCGTTGAAGCGGCTCAAACAAATGGTGATGATCGCGTCCTGGCTGTCCTTCGCCAAAACTCTGCAAGGTTATAAATCGCACCCGTAACAATGTTACGGGCCCGTCCACATGCTATTCATTTCAAACCCATTCTGGATTTTGGTTTGTCACTCGCCAGGTGTGCCCCACCGGGTTATGTATAACGGAGCGCCCCTTCTGAAGGGAAAGCGTGTCACCGGCTTCACGAACGAAGAAGAAGAAGAGGTGCACCTGACCCACGTTGTGCCCTTTCTTGCCGCGTTGCTTCGGTTCTCGCCGCACGGATGGGGCTCGAAGATCGAGTGGAATACCGTCATGGCGATGCCCGTGAGCTGCTGTTTCCCGATGGAACATTCGATGGCGCGTGGACCCAGCACGTATCGATGAACATTGCCGAGAAAAAGCAGCTGTACGAAGGAATTCGTCGGATTCTCAAGATCGGCGGGCGGTTTGCACTGCACGATGTCGTCCAGCGCACGCCCGGACCCCTTCTATTTCCGGTGCCCTGGGCGCGTACGCAAGAGATCAGTCATCTTCAGTCGATGGAAGCCATGAAGAAAACGATCCTGGATGCGGGATTTGTCCTCGTTGCGTGGAATGATGTCACAGAAGGCGCATTGCGGTTTCTTGATGCGATGGTAGCCCGCGGCAGGAACACAGAGAGACCGCGTCTGGGACTGCATCTCGTGCTGGGGTCGGATTTTCCGGAGATGGTGAGGAATTTTCGGCAAAATCTCGACGAAGAACGGTGCGGTGTCGTCCAAGCCGTATTCCAGCGCGTTTCGTAAGTGGCTCGGTTTAGGCAAGATGAACTCGTCGAACAGGCGGGACAGGCAGGCGTTCTGACCAACTGAACTACGTCCCCGCAAACCCGAACCAGCAACAGACAGCTGTAAGTATTCGGATTAGTAATGGGCTTGTAGGAAGCAGTCACCGCGCTTGACATCGATCCTGACGGATTAGGGGCAATCGGAAGTAATACTGAGGACCTCGCCTTGAGCGCCTCCTGGAAATGTTTTGCTTCAGCACCCGCTTTTGTCCGCTGCCCCCAAGTCATCTGCGGTCCGGTCACTGTTCGAGTTGAAATACGATCTCGGCAAGTTTCTCATTGTACTCAGCGGCGTTTCGTGCGAAGTGCGCGTGACGATGACAGTTCGGGCATACGCCCGCGACCCATCGCGGATCGTCGGGATTGCCACCCGTCAAACGCCGTATGTTGGTGCGGCTCTAAATATGGTTGTCCCTTTTGGGTCACGAACGGAGCCGAGGCACCACACCGTTCGCATTTCCCTGCCACACGCGCTAAGACGTAAAGTCGAATTGACCTGCTGCGCATTCTGAATAGGGCACGCCGTCGACAGGCGTTCTGGATTCGACAGAATCTGCGAGCGCTTTACGGCGCAGTTCAGCTAGAGATTCAGATTTAGACTCTTGGTCAACTTCACTTGAACTTTCCGAAGGTTTATCGTCCGCACTATCGAGCGATACCGGAGGGGCTAGCTCAAATAGGATCGCCTTGCGCATGTTTTGTTTTGTATTAGGGACATCAACCCATTCATACCCAGTGCATACCATCTGGCCCCTGTACCGAAGATAGCCACTCTTTTCGGAAATCTCTTCGAAAAGGTGTACATCCTCCCCGTTTGCAGAATGATCTCGAAGTGCGAGATTGGCCTTAATGAATTTCATATCCCCAAGCTGGCCTTCTCCAAAGTAGAAGAATGTGGAACCGTCTCCATCCCAGCGGTCTTCATAACCGTGCTGCCGGTCAGAGTTACCAGTCACCAAGAAAATAAGATTATGTTGGGCAGGCGTCATCATGCCGCCCTGCTCTTGACCGCCGAAGGGCGCGTGAATATCGCGGCGCCGGTAATATAGCTTTTCGGTTACAAACAAAGGGCGCTGCTGGGCGAAGCCGAAGTGGTCGAAATATCTCGTGGCCGAGTCATCGGAGGCAGCATGCCGGCAATCGGAGTCAATCCATTGTTCATTGCGACGGCACTGCACCACATGACCGAGCGGGGCCTGATACCCGGGAGAAGGGAACTGGCGACTCGCACCTTCATCATAATCCGCCGTGGGGATTCGGGCGGTACGTCGAGGAGAGCAAACGTGCCAAACCCGTGAACCGCCTCTTGCGATTCACGGGGTTCTGTTCATACCGTGCAGGGTGTTCGACGGTGTTTATTGACCCCGTCCGTGACGCCTTAGAACAGAAGCTTCAGCGCAAACTGAATCTCCCTGGGTGTGTAGTTAGGACTAGTCACTACCACCTGGCCGAACGCCGGACTTACCGTGCCCGCAGCGATTTGGTCAGCGGTCGGCACCTGGTTCGTTGTGGCGTGGTCGTTCTGGTTGTTGGGAATGAAAAAGCTCGGAGTGTTGGTCAAATTAAAGATCTCAGTGCGGAACTGCAGCTTCAATCTTTCTCTTATAGGAAAGTCCTTAAATACCGAGAACGTGAAATAACGGAAGCTCGGGCCGTAAAGGGTGTTGCGGCCGCTATTGCCGATGGTGCCCAGAAGTGGCACTTCGAAGGCATTGTTATTGAAAAATTCGGCGTTGTTCGGGTTAGGCAGGCCGGCAGGCGCAATTTGGTTTGGACGTGTTGGGCCGCCTCCGATGCCGTTGAACACCGAGTTGCCAAAGCCGGTGAAGTTGTCGGTGATGCTGAAGGGCGTTCCGGAATTCCACACGAAGATCCCGTTCACTTGCCAGCCGGCCAGGCCTATCTTCTTGGCGCCGGTGAATGACTTTCCAAAAGGCAGTTCGTAGGTGGATGTCACGACAAATCGATGGCGAAGATCCAGGTCGCTGCTGCCGGTCTCAAACTGTTTCAGGGCGAAGGGATCGGCGTTGCCAAAGCCTTCTTGGCCTTCGAGACTTAGATCCGTTGCATCGTCGATGGCATGCGAGTAGGTGTAGTTGGCGGATATCGTGAGTCCGTTGTGGTAGCTGCGCTGGAAAGACACTTGCAAGCTGTTGTAGCTCGAAGTGCCTTCACTGAAGTATTCGCCCACACCACCGAGGCCCGCCAAGGTTGCGGCGGTTGGCCGCACCGTGAACCGCAAATCACAGCCGTCCGCTGGGGTGAGGCACGGAGCGCCCGTAATCGTGTTTGGCAAGCCGAAGCCCGCGGTGTTCGCCGCAGTATGCACCGTGTTAAGCGGATCGGGCACGTTAACGTCATTGATTACCTGAGGCAAATGGCGTCCGAGTTGGCCTACGTATCCAACGGTGATCACGTTAGCGCCAAATTGCTTCTGCAACTCCAAGTTGAATTGGTGGACATAGGACGTGCGGAAGTTCAACGCCACGTTATCCGGCAGAGAAAGGTCCGGGCTATTCAGCGCCTGCGGGGTCGGCACCGGAATTCCTCCTGTGGCGCCGCTCAGCGTCGTCGTTTGTCCCAGGGCCGCTTGGCAAGCCGGCAACGGACTGGCGACTTGGCCGGAATTAGTCTCAATCTGGAAGGCCAGTGGAGACTGGCATGGGGTTCCGTTGATGCTGGGGGAGTACACACCGTTGAATGGCGCGTTTTTCAGCGACGCGTTTGACGTGTAGTTGCCCGGAAAGTTCGCGATGCCGTAGCCGCCGCGCAGTACGGTGTTCGGCCTAATCGTGGCCGCAAAGCCCACCCGCGGAGCGATGTTGGAATAGGTGGTGTGCACTCCCGCCGTCGAGGACGAGGCAACTATTCCCGAAGTGTCCGCGCCGATGGATTGCAGAAATTTTAGCCCTTGGGTGGGCACCAGCAGTTGCTGCGTCGCCGGATCGTAGTTCGAAAGGAAGCCGTGAACTTCGGTGAATGGCGTGAAGATATCGTAGCGGGCGCCAATGTTAATCGTCAGCCACGGCCGCACTTTCCAGTTGTCCTGGGCGAAGAAACCTGGCTCCCACGATCGAAAGTTGGGCGTAAAGAGGTCGGTGTTGCGGCCTTCGGCGGTGAAAGCACCCGCCAGGAACGTCGCTAAATTATTGATGCTGTCCTGTTGCGTGGCCCCATTGTCTTCCTGCAACCCGAAGTTAATGTTACCCACGCCGTTACTGCTCTGCACGTTGCGCGCTTGCCGGCGAATCAGCGAAGCGCCAAACTTTATGCTGTGTGAACCGTGCGTGTAGCTGACGGTGCCATTTTCCTCGAAAGTGTTGCTAACGTCCACGATCGGCACAAAGTTACTGTCGCCGAGCGGCGCGAGGTTGGGAATATTGATGAGCGGGAGCCCCGAACTGTCCAGCGGGCCGTAGTTGATATTATTGGGAAATCCCAAGGCGGCGGCAGCATTGGTGCCGGAGTTCGGTGAGTTGGAACTATTGTTGATCTGGGTATACGCGGCGCGCAGTTCGAGCACCAGGTTTGAGTTGAAGGTGTGGACAAAGTTGAGTTGCGCGTTGTAGGCGATGTCCTTGGCCGGTCCGGCGAAGCCAAACTGTCCGTTGCCAGGATTCACCGACACCCCGTTAATGCTTACATTGGGTAAATTCGTCGGAATCACTGAAGCGACGTTGTTTGACGTGAAACGCGCAAAGACAAGATTCTTATCGTTGAACTTGTGATCGACGCGAGCGTCGTACGAATTGCTGGATTGCACGTTGTTCGGATCGAATACGAAGTTGTTCGTCAATTGGCCGGGCGTGCCGGTGTTTGGCAGTGGGTACAGCTTAAACAAGTTCGCTGCTACCGGGTCGACCGGCGTTCCCGCAGGGATATTCGGGTCTGCCGCAACAATCCCAGCCGGTCCCAAGGCTTGTTCGGCGGCAGTGGGTACGCTGCTAAAGATCGGGCTTGAGACTCCAGCGATCTGGCGGAACCCTTCATAACTGAAGAAGAAAAACGTCCGGTCATGGATGATCGGCCCGCCAAGGCTTCCGCCGAAGTCGTTCTGGCGCTGTTCGGACTTCGGATTGGGCGCTACGTCAAACGGATTCCTGGCGTTGAGCTTATCGTTTTGAAAAAATTCATAGACCGATCCGTGAAAAGTGTTGCCTCCCGATTTGGTGGTGACGCTGACCAGGCCGCCTGGTGTGCGTCCACTTTGCGCGGTGTAGTTGTTGGTCTGCACTGTCACTTCTTCAATCGCATCGATGGGGGGTTTCACGCCGATGGTTCCGATAATTCGTTCATTATTGTCCGTGCCGTCGATCTGCTCGTTGTTGAGTTCCACGTCCTGTCCATTCACCGAAAAAGCGCTGGTTTGGCGGCGATCATCTGGGCGCTGACCGCTACTCAATGAATCGACGCTCGCGCCTTCGTTTGCTCCGGCTGTATAAGTGATCAGCGTGGTCAGGTTGCGCGTGGGAAGCGGAATGTCCTGCACCGCGTGCTCCGTAATCGAGCTGCTGACGGTGGAAGTTTCGCTCTGCAATAGCGGGCTCGGCGCAAGTACTTCTACGGTTTGCGACGTATCTCCAACCTGCAACCGCGCGTCTACACGGGCGCGATCGCCCACCTGAAGCGTAATGTCGGTCACCGAAAAGGTCTTGAAGCTGAGGAGTTCCACGCGGACCGAATAGTGTCCCGGCAGCAGAAATGGAACGTCGTAATCGCCTGAGGAAGTCGTCTGCGTCGTATGAGTTCCATGCGTTGCAAGATTCTCCACCGTCACTTTGGCGTCCGGCAATACCGCCCCGCTGGAATCTGTCACTGTTCCGACCACGTCGGCCGTGGTTGTCTGCGCCTTGCCTTGGACCGCCGTGAGCAGCAGCATGCACAAAACCGCCAGCAAGCTCAGAGCGCCAGGGAATCGAGCTACAGCGATGGATTTTATTCCTGGCGAAACCACATCGTTACTGTTGTTTTCCATAGGCTTTTCCTCCCGGTGCAGGCGGCAGATTCCGGCTATCGCCTCGCCGAGCCAAAGCATCAACGAGAGATCGCCGGATTGACCGTCACCCGTAAATCAAAATAGGCAAGTACTGCTGCCCATCGTGCGTTTACAGCGTTATTTCAGATGACTACCCCTTCGAAAGCTTTTGTTCCCCAAAGCAGCGGTTAAGGAACGGGGCGTAGGCGCAGCATTTCGTTTTATCCCACACCCCCCTTATGGTTTCTAAAACCAACCGCCTTCCGTGCAGTGGTCTGACAGACGACCTCGCTGGAGCGTATGTGCCATGGGACGCTTCGCTTTCAGCTCAGCGATGAAGGCACGCATTCGAGGACGAAGCCTGTCTTAATGTTTGAGGATTAGTTTCCGAATAGGTTGCAGCACTGAAGTGTAATAGTCCTTACAAAAGGCGAGCTAGAATGGAGCTCTATTCCGCCGACGCATGTTGGAGTCGTTCGTGTCGAAGAATACGTATCTTCTTCCGTTCGATGGCGATTATGCCCGCCCTTCGTAATTCGCCCAGTGTGGCAGTTATGGATTCCCTGTGAACGCCGAGGTGGCCCGCCAGATCTTTGTGAGTCATACCGGCCACCACATCGTTCTCCGCCGTTTCCAACAGTAGGGTTGCGAGACGCGGGATCAGGCCCTTACGACCAAGGGCCTCCATATTTTGAAGAAAGTGCGTACATCGCGCGCTCATTAGGTCGATGAGCTTGTGTGCCACCTGAGGAGCACATTCCAAAAGAGCTTGGACACTGTCGCGCGAAATCATTCGAACGCGCGAGGCTTGCAGGGCTTCGGCGGAGGAGTGGTATTTTCCCTGGCCAAAGCAGCCCATTTCGCCAAGTATGGCGGGAGCTTGAAGCACCGTGATCGTTAGGTTTCTATCGCCATACGTCCTGAAAATGCGAACCGAGCCCTTCTCCAAGACGAAGAGCATTCTACCCATCTGCTCGGTCCCATGAAACAAATGCCCGGCACCGCAATCCAATATGTGGCTGTCTTTCTCAAGCGCCTCCAGGCAAGAGTCGGGCAGATCCTTGAAAAGGTCGATCTCCGAAAGGAAACTTAAATCCACCATGCCTGTCGTCTTTCGTCCTTCGGGCCGTTAAGGAAGCAAAGTCTTGCTGGATCGGGAACGCATCTTAACTGCTGCCAAGCGCTCATCGCGGGCCTTTTCCTCGCTGAAGTTCGTGGAGCAATTCACGCAGCCGCGTGCGCGCCTTGTGTAACTGCGACTTCGAGACACCTGCTGAGCGTCCCAATATCCCGGCAATCTCGTTTTGTTAGTACCCCTGGATATCGTGCAAGACAAATATTGTGCGGTAGGCCACGGGCAACTGCTCGATGCAGCGTTCGAGATTTATTCGGTCAATCGATCCCTCCAGCAACAAGTCAGGCACACCAATCATAGACGCAGCGTAGGGCGAAGCGGTTTCATCGTCCGGGTCGAGAGTCGCTTCAATCGAGACGATTGGTGGGGCCTTCCTGCGCAGACGCATCAGCACGAGATTCACCGCTAGGTTGGCAACCAGGTAGAGAAGGCCGATTCGACGCGGAAGGTGTGAATCTTGCGGAGCAAAAGCAAAAAGGTTTCTTGCGTTAGATTCTTCTACTTCGGTCGTGTTTCCCACTATGCGCAGGCATATCGCATACACACGTCGGCTATGCACCCGGCAAAGGTATTCAAACACCGCCCGATCGCCTCCCGGGCTCGCTGGATGGCTCGCTGGCTATAGGAGAGACTGCCGGCGCCGGCTTCTTCGAGATGCATTCCTTGCTGGGACGCGCATCTCGGTTTAGGCCACGCCGCTTCTGAACAGTGATCCTGACCAGGGATGAAACGACTATTTTGGGGTAGTTTGTTGTTGTTGCGATTTGCAGGACTTCTTCCCTTGGCGGCCAGCAGTGTGACTTCGAGCTGCCTCCCGTGTATAAGACCGCGCTCTCTCTTGGATAATTCCCGGGTCCAGGCATGTTTAAAAAGCGGGAATAAAATTGTGAGTATTTCGGTCACCAAAGTAAGGCCATCAGTCCTTCACTGCAGACCTAACCTCAAAGCATTCAGTCTTGCGCGGTCGCGAGTCGCCGCGAACTTGGCACCGCGTTTCCGGTCGTAAGATCTGTCAGAACTTGACGAAGGCGGCTCCGCGCACGCCATAACCTTGACATCACGGTTCCCTCGCGCATGGCGGCGATATCTGCGATCTCTCGTGAGGACATCCCCTCGAATTCGCGAAGAATGAGTATTTCACGAAAATTCAGCGGGAGCTTTTCAATCGCCTTGCGCACCAGAGTGCGCTGTCGTTCTGGAGCGCAAACGGCGACCTACAATCCCGCGCGATTTTAGGGAAAGAAAAGGAAATGGGGGCCATCGAGCAGGCCCGTGTTGCGAAGGTTCTCGGGGTCACCCAGGACAGCGTCTCACGGCTTGAAAAGCGCAGCGCCTACTACTATCGACGCTAAGAAAAACGGTCAAGGCGATCGGTGGGGATGTGCGCATCATTGCCGAATTTCCTGATCGTGCGCCCGTCGTGCTATCTGAACTGTCCGAAGAAGAGCCGCCGCGAAAATCCTGGAGAAATGCGCAGATACATGCGTAGACAAGCACCGGCGAGCCGCCCTGGGCCGACTAGCCATGAAGAGAACCTGGAAATCTCAATGCACCCGCTTCTTTCACTCAATGGAGAGTGCGCCTTCCACGCTCAAGGAATGACAATGGCCTTCTGCGCGCGTAACCTCTTGCCCCGCCGCGCCGAAACTGAAACTTTGTATCGTCCCGGCGGACGAGAAGGTATCTCGAAGGCAACGAGACGAAGGCCCTGAACTGTCTCGTTGAGTCGCCGAGTGGCCTTTGGTGTTTTTTGGTTCTCTAGGAATACGCCAGTGGTATTGCTGCTGAGCTCCCGCAAGTTCCAACCATATCGAAGGATGCTCTTTGTACCGCGAAGGCTGTGGTCCGCGACGAGCGCGGCGAAGAAGGCGATTTGATTTGACTCTGCCAGACTACGTAGCTCCGCATACCGCATCTTGCTGCCGCCGTCATTCCCTTCGCCAATAAATATGACGACACGAAGACCGGGACTGAGCGAAATTTGTCGGATCGCTGAACCGATCACATCATAGATGGGCACGTTCGTTTTCTCTCCGATCTCCCCTGCAATGTCACGAATGTGCTCGATCGCAACGGATCGATCAAGCGTTGTTTCCTGCATCTTCGACGAAATACTTGCACCAGCGATAGTGAAACTCGTGCTGGCATCGGACAGCTCGTTAATCAGGGCGACGGCGAGTTCCTTTTCTGTTGACAGGACTTTCGCTTGATCTGGCCCGGCGTCGATCACGATGGCAATGTTCCGCGGGACATCAGGAATGCTTTTAATCGCCGTCGAAGGCACGCTCATGTCCCCGATTCTCACGATGACTTCGCTTGAAGTCAGTCCAGCACTCTTGGCGTCGATGCGTACGACGACAGAGTGATGTTGACCATCTGCCTTGGTTGTTACGACTGGTGAGACAAGAACTACGGAGATAATCGGTGCGACCACGGCGGAGACACATCGCAAGGACCCGTATCGGACTGTATTCGGAGTCACCAGTCTAGGACTTTCGCTCATATTCCCTCCGCGAAATCCGATGAAGGCTGCGGCAATTTGTCTCTCGGTCGAGCGGTCAATACATAGAGTGTCGGCAGAAGAAAAACGCTCAGCACAAGGGCAGCGACGAGCCCACCCACAATGACGATGGCGAAGGGACGTTGCGAATCCGAGCCAATGCCATGCGATAAAGCCGCAGGAAGGAGCCCCAGTGATGCGACCAGCATCGTCATCATCATAGGGCGGAGCCGAAGCACGGCCCCTTCGACGGCAGCCGATTCCACTGAGAGACCGTGTCCGCGAATTTGGTTGATGTATTCCAGCATGATCACGCCGGTTTCGACTGAAACACCAAACAGAGCCAGGAAGCCGACGCCGGATGAAACGCTAAAGTGCGTGCCCGTAATGAGCAGCGCGAGAATGCCGCCGAGAGGTGCCACTGCAACATTGGCAAGGATGAGAAGAGCCCACTTGCTGGACCTGAACATGGCATAGAGAATCACGTAGATGACAAAGAGTGTGATGGGAAGGACAAGCATGAGGCGCTTCTGCGAGCGCTTTTGGCTCGCGTATTCGCCTGCCCAGTCAATGTGGTACCCAGAGGGAAGCTTCACCTTCTCCGCAACAAGCTTCATTGCCTCTTCGACGGCCCCGCCAAGGTCCCGGCCGCGGACGCTGTACTTGATGGCGACATAGCGCGAGTTCGCTTCGCGATAAATTTCGGAAGCACCATCGTGAACTTCGATTCTCGCAAGTTGTGAGAGCGAGACGCGTTCCCCGGAAGGAGAGAGGACGCGAATATTTGCGATGGCGTCTGCCGTATCCCGGTAATTCGCCTGATAGCGGACAACCAGGTCGAACCGTTGCTCTCCCTGCAGGACCTGACTTACCGCTTTTCCGCCAACGGCCGTCTCCACGGCGTCCTGCACGTCGGCAACGTTGATTCCGAAGCGCGCCGCTCGCCGGCGTTCGACCGTGATATTCAGGTTGGGTTGTCCCAGCACCCTGAACAGACCCAAATCCTCTATACCCGGGATGCGTCGCATGACTTCGACGACTTCGTCCCCCTTGGCTTCGAGAACCTGAAGGTCATCTCCGTACAGCTTGATGGCCAGCTCGCCCTTTACGCCGCTGACCGCCTCTTCCATGTTGTCTTCGATCGGCTGAGAGAAGTTCCAGAGAACGTCAGGAATTTTTTCGAGTTCGCGATTCATCGCGACGATCAATCGTTCCTTGTCGTCGTGAAAAACAGCTCTCCACTGCTCCTTTGGTTTGAGATCGACAAAGTATTCCGTATTGAAGAAACCTGTTGTGTCCGTTCCGTCGTCTGGGCGCCCGACCTGGCTGGTAACCACGGTGGCCTCGGGAAATGAAGCCAGGATCAATCGCGCTTGATCCGCAACTCGAATTCCCTCGTCGGGGCCGGTGCTCGGGGCTAGAGTCCCACGCACCCAGACCGCGCCTTCATCGAGGTGCGGCAGAAATTCCGAACCCACAACGCCGCTCACCATCAAACCTGCGGTTGCAACAACAGCGAGAATGCCTGATCCCATGGTGATAACCGGATGTTCAACGGCCCATTGGGCGCCGTTACGATATTTGACTTTCAGGAATTCCATAGCAGGATTCCGCCATTCGCGCCCGCCATCCTTGAAATGAAACGCCGCGAGAACTGGAGCGATGATGAGCGAGAAAATTAGTCCTCCGAGCAAAGCAAAGCAGACGGTCCAGGCCATGGGCTTGAAAAGTCGGCCTTCTACGCTTTCCAGAGTGAAAATCGGCAGATAGGCTGCAATGATGATTGCCCGTGCAAAAAACACAGGCCGTATCACTTCCATGACCGCGTCTCGAATTCGCTGGAGAGGAGTCCTCTGCGCGTCTGTCGTAATACCAAAGTGACGCACGATGTTTTCAATGACGACGACGGAGCCGTCCACGACCATCCCGAAGTCCAAAGCGCCAAACGACAGGAGATTGGCAGGAATGCTGTTCAGGTCCAGGCAGATCGCAGCGAAGAGCAGAGCGAACGGGATCGTCAACGCAACGATGACGGCTCCGCGAAAATGTCCGAGGAAGAAAAACAGAATCACCAAGACAAGTACAATTCCCTCGGTTAGGTTATGGAGGACCGTTCGAGTCGTAAGCCGCAGCAAATCGCTGCGGTCTAGCATCGGGACGACCCTAACACCGGAAGGAAGAATGTGTTCGTTGAGTTCCTTCACCTTGTCGTGGATGGCCGCGAGGGTTTCATCGGCATTGGCCCCCTTGCGCAATAGCACGATGCCCTCGACCACATCGTCGTAGTCGATCACTTTCCCGTCGGCCCGGTGAATGGATTTTCCGTTCTTTCCCAAACGGATTTTCGGCCCCTGCTCCACTTCAGCCACATCTCGAATACGGAGAGCGGTTCCGTTCTTGGCGTAGACGACCGTGTCGGAAATGTCTTCAACGGTGCTGATCAGCCCGACTGCGCGGACATTTAACTGCTGCAGTCCCGACTGAATAAAACTGCCTCCAGCATTTACGTTGTTGTTTGCGAGCTGAGTCTCCAACTGACCGATGCTGAGCCCGTGGGCGATGAGCTTGCTGGGGTCGACGCGTACCTGGTATTCGCGCGTCATGCCACCCAGGCTCGAAACATCTACTACGTTTGGTACCGATTTGAACTGCTTCTCCAGCACCCAGTCTTCCAGTGCTTTCAACTCCATCACGTCGTATTTCGGGTTCTTGCTCACCAGATGGTAGAAGTAGATCTGGCCAACCGGGCTCCAGTCGGTGCCCATTTGCGGCTGCAGGCCAGCAGGCAACTGGACTTGCCCCAGCCGTTCGAGCACCTTCTGGCGGTTCCAGTCACTGACGGATTGATCGTCGAAAATAAGCATCACGCTGGAGAGTCCGAAAATGGACACTGATCGCAGGTGCTGCAGGTGAGGGATTCCGTTGATCTGGATTTCCACGGGAATCGTGACTTGCTGTTCGATTTCTTCCGCAGCATGGCCGGGCCATTGGGTGATGATCTGCACGTAGTTGTTCGCCACATCTGGGTAGGCTTCGACCGGCAAGCTGTGAAACGCGATCGCTCCCCACGCCAAGAGAAGCACAGCAACAACCATCACAATGAAGCGGTTGTTGAACGCGTAATCGACGAAAGCGCGAATCATCGCGCAGGCCTCACTTTGCGCACGGACGTTTTCACCTATTGCTCCACCGTGCTTTGCAGCACGAGCGCATTTGTGACGACTCGCTGGCCGGGCTGTACACCGGAGATAATTTCTTGTGAGTTGTTTGACAGGGATGCGCCTGCAACCACGTTTACACGGCGAAACTTCCTTTCGCCGTCCGGGATGTAAACCCAATCACGGTCGTGCAGATGCAATATGGCTGCGGCGGGAACAACGGTGTGCGTTTCCTTTTTCTGCCCGCGGAACGTCGCGGTAATGAACATGCCCACACGCATCATTCCGGGATTGCGCACCTCAATCCGCACCTTGGCGGTCCGAATCGTTGGATCAAGGATGGGAAGGACGTTGCTGACGCGGCCAGTAAACGTCTGACTCGGATAAGCGTTCAGACGGATTTCCGCTGTCTCGCCCACGAGCACATGGGGAAGATCATTCTCGTAGACATCGCAGAGAATCCATACGTAGCTCAGGTCGGAAATCGTAAACGGATTTGGCGAGCCCAGGCCCGCCACACCCGCGGCATTCGTGACCTGCTGATCGGTGATCACGCCCGAAACCGGCGCGCGAACATCGACAATCGCCGCCTGATGGTCGAGGTCAGCGCCGAGAACGAGAAGTCGTTCTCTCATATTTTCTACATCAACCTTGGCCTTCTCCTCCGCGCCTTGCGCCACTTGCAAATCGTTCAGCGAGATCGCGCCCTTGTCGTACAGCAGTTTCGAACGCTCCAACTGCGTACGAGCTAGTCGCTCGTCGGTGCCCGCCTTCCGATAGTCCGAAAATGCCGCGGACAGGTCAGCGCTTTGCACGCGCAGGAGGAGTTGACCCTTTTTCACGGTGTCGCCAAGCCGAGCATGAATCTCCACCACGCGACCCGTGGCGATCGAAATGACCGGTACACTCCGGGAGATATCTGGGGTGACTGTTCCCGTCACGATCAATTGGGATGTAGTCTCGTGCGCTGTCGCAATGGCGAGCGGGAATTTCTCCGGATGATCCACCTGCACCACACTTGCGTCTTGCTCATGCTCGACTGATACAGGCGGTGGCGCCTCTGCTTTAGGATCTCCTTTGCGGTCACCGCAGCCGGCCAGGTAAAGAGTCGAGCACAAAAGCAGCGCCAGAAAACAGCTGGCTGCATTTCTCATTGGATAACCTCACGGCCCACAGCGAGATTCAATTGGTTAGCGGCGTCCAGGTAGGAAGCAACCAGATTTAGATAATTGACTTGCACGCTGCGGTATTCGGCTTGCGCATTGAGAAAATCCAGCAGGGACGCAGCGCCATGCTCGTAAGAAAAAGCGATCGTGTCGCGCACGCGCGAAGCTTGCTGTAGATAGCGGCCTTTGTACGGCTGAAGCAGCGTCACGACGCTGGTCACCGATGCGTAGGCGGAGTCCACATCGGCAAAGACTTGCGCTCGCGCCGCTTCGACCAGCTTCTCGCTGCGTTCGATTTCCAGTTCGGTGCGTGTCTTTTCTCCCTGATTGCGGTCGAAGATGCGCAGCGGAATATTCACGCTGAAGCCGATGTACTGGTCAATGGGCGGATTTCGGCCGGCATCGAAGCCGAAGGTCGGATCAGTAGAGCCGCTGGCAACGGCGAGTCGGTGATCGGTCTTAGCCTTGTCAACGGACAGCAGCGAGGCCCTCAAGTCTGGCCGGGTATTGAGTGCCTCTTGCCGCACCTGATCAAGGGGGACGATTCCCCTTGAAAAATCGAAGGGCCCCGTCACGTCGAATTGATCTACCGGAGTCCGGTCGTTCAGAAGTGCGAGGAGAAGAATTTTCGCGGTTTCCAAACTTTCTTCTGCGATTTGAAGGTCGGACTCATATTGCACGCGCTGGAGTTCCAGCCGGTCGAGATCTACCTGAGCAATCGCGCCGGCTTTGTACCGCTCGCGATTCACATCAAGGACATGGTCGTAATATGCAAGATTCTCCTTGGCGAGGCTGAGAATCGCCTTCTCCTGGAGCGCCTGTACGAAGGCCATCCGCAGCGTGAAAATGAGGGTTCTTTCCAGGTCGGCTTGACCTGAACTGACAATTCCTGTCGCTTTTTGCGCGCTTTCGAGCCGCAGTTCTCGCTTGCTCTGCCGCTCGTGTAAATAGCTAACGGCTGCAATCGTCAGCAGACTCCCGGCTGCACTATGCGGCGGGCCTCCGTTGAACGGATTGATTTGATCAACAGTCAGTCCCAGATTGGGATTGGGGCGTAGATGAGCGGTGATCTCGGTCGCGCGAGACTCGTCAATTCCAATCTGTCCCGCTCGCAGGGAAGGATTGGCAGATTCAAACTTGTCCCTCACTTGCTGCCAAGTCAGGACTTGTTGAGAAAACGTCGTTCCTGCAAAGCCGGCCATCAGCAGGATGACGGCACTGAGACGACTCAAGAAACACCGCATGAAACCTCCAGAAACCCATTGGAGACTACCCACGCCGCCACTGATGCTCGAATGAACTGCGCCGTAACCAGCGGCGATCGATGCTGAACACAAAACTAGGGCGATTCCGATCGTGGTTTTGTACGGTTAGAGTGCCAGCGGCAAGTCCGCTCGCAGGTTTACTCGTCGACGAGTCCAGTGCTCACGGTTGAGGAAATTCGAAAGGAGGCGCCCGAGCCGAGTGGGAAAGCAAAAAAGGTGCGAGAGCAAGTCGCGATTCCGAGAGTGCAACGAAACCTGATTGTGATCGGAGACGGAGAAAGAATTCTGTCGTCGAGGAGATGTCCTCTCGCGACCGCGGTGGGATTCCAACAACGTCCGTCGGATGCTCCGTGGTGGAGGCCCAGCTTGTTTTGGATTCGGTGAAAGCGTCCGGGAAGGCGTCTGGGTCTACCCGTGTAAAACTGCCGTGGCCATCATTAAGGAGAATCGCCACGGGCTGCCTGAGCCACGTAGTTGTAAGGACTAGATCAAGAGCGTGGTCACCGTTGACATCGCGCGAGGCGATTTCAAGACCGCCCATCGGCGCGACGATTCTGAAGCTTTGCCGTCCGGCTGCACTGAGCTGAAGTTGAATCCAGTAATCCGTACGTGAGAAATCGCCCCGTCCGGTCTGAATGCTGGCTAGGTCGGGCTTAAGATCCCCGTCGAAGTCAGCGATCGAAAATGACAGGTTAGTTCCAAACGAAACGGTGGGTGCATTCGGAATATCGGCGGCCGTTGCCACTCCACCCAAGAGGTTGGCGAAAAACAACAAGCACAGAGCGCGGTAGAGAAATCGCGCCGCCGCGAAGTGGTGGTGCAGGAATCTCGAAACGGCAAAGTTGAGAGCGAAGGTATCCACGATCTAGCTTCGTACTTTCAGCTTTTCTTGAGGCCCTACGATACCACTCCTCACTTCGATAAGAAAACCGAAAAGCTCTCGACACTTGCCTGATCGGGTGGCGAGCAACCTGTCAGGGTTGGCGCGTGCTTTCTGCCCAAGAAATGTTGGGAAGTTTTCTGCATAAACTACACTTTAGATCCCAATCATCCCTAATATCCGAGGCGATGAGACTGATGTGTTAGCGATCCCTCGCAGACCAAGACAAGTGGGGACAGTGGGCATCTCGATCATGGCACGCGCTATTCTCTCAAGTCTTCTTCTGATGTGCGCTGCGCTAATTTGCCCCGCGAAAGCGCTTCCGCGAGGTGAAACTACCAGCGCAATCCTCGGCCAAGTGACCGACGCCACCACCGCCGCCCTTCCGGGAGCGGGGAGCTGGTTTTTTGAATCCACTGCGTCGTCGCACCGGTTGGGATTGGGTTATGCGCATTGTTAGGCGAGTACCGGGTGAGAATTTCTGTATTTCGGTCCAATCGATCGCTTCCGGGTTCATGGCACTTATCAGAAGCTAACGGAGCAAAGCCTCGCTGCATCGGGAACGCATATCGACTCTTGTCATGCGCTCATCGCGGGCTTTTTCTCGCGGGAGTTCGTGGAGCATTTCACGCAGACGCTTGCGGGCTCTGTGTAACTGCGACTTCGAAACCCCTATCGAGCCTCCCAACATATGGGCAATTTCGTTGTGCTGGTATCCCTGGATATCGTGCAGAATAAACATTGTGCGGTAGCCCACGGGCAACCGCTTGATGCAGCGCTCGAGATTTATCCGGTCAATCGATCCCTGCAGCAACAAGTCCGACGCCCCAATATCGATGCTAGGCGAGCGGGTTTCATCGTCCGGGTCAGGAGTCGCTTCGATCGAGACGATTGGTGGCGATTTCTTGCGCAGGTGCATCAGCACGAGGTTAACCGCCAGCCTGTGCAGCCAGGTAGAGAAGGCCGACTCGCCGCGAAAAGTGTGAATTTTGCGAAGCAGAAGCAAAAAGGCTTCTTGAGTCAGATCCTCTGCCTCGGTCGTGTTTCCTACCATTCGCAAGCATAGCGCATACACACGTCGGCTATGCAGACGGTAGAGGTATTCAAACGCTAGCCGATCGCCGTCCCGGGCCCCCTGGATGGCATCCGCTTCAGAGAGCTTGTCACTAGCGACGGGAGAGACTGGCGGCGCAGCATTCTTCGAGATGCACTCCGTGCTGGGACGGGCATCCGAGTTTGGGCTACGCCGCTTCTCTGCCGCGGGCCGTGCCAGGTGTGAAACCACCGTCCTCATGCAGCTGGCGTTTGCAGTGACTTGCATGACTTCTTTCCTTAGCGACCTACAGTGTGGACTTCGATGGATGTTTCGTTTTCGCTAGCCCGCGTTGCAGGCGCAGTCTGTGACACCGTCTTTTGATGGGCCACGTTGCGCGCGACATGCTTCTGTGGAGGCGTCCAGTAGGTAAAGGTCACTCCTAGGTCCGGCGCCTCGAATGTCGAGACGGCATACGCATCTGCGATGTCAACCAGGTTCAACTGCGGGCGTTTAGAAGCCACTATCGATTCGGCTGTGGTGGCTTGGATGATGGCACTGACTCCGTGTCCTTGGATATAAAGTCTGTAGGGACCCCTGTGGGATGGCAGAGTGAAAGTGTAATCGCCTGCCGGCAGCGTGGCGCTTCCCCAGTGAGTCTCAATTGCCAGCGTAAACTTGCCTCGGTATGCAGTCTGCGCATAACCGCCGGTTGCCAGCAGTCCCAGTACAAGAGCAGCCGTAACTGTTTTAATAATTAATGTAACAACTCGAACCCAGGTCATCTCAAATCTCCTCATTTGATGCGATTCTTGATTTTCGAGACATGTCATCGTCTTCAATGTGTAAGACCCCAGATGCTCTCGGATAATTCCCCGATCCGGGATATTTAGGAGGCGGGAATAAAATTGTGGGTGTTTCAGTCACCTAGTTAGGGTGTTTTTCTCAGTGGGCCAAAGTCGTGAAAGAACTGCGCTATCGATCCTTCCCCTTCCTCAAGCGTTCAGGATCCGCGCTCAAGCATTCAGGTGTTTAGCTACGATCCGCCGTGCGGTTGATACCGTGTCCCCGTTCACAAGATCTGCCAGAGCTTGATGGAGGCGGCCGCGCGCACGGGATAAGCTCGACATCACGGTACCTGCAGGCATGCCAGTGATAGCTGCGATCTCTCTGTAGGACATCCCCTGGAGTTCGCGAAGAATGAGTACTTCACGAAAATTCGGTGATAGCTTCTTCAACGCCTTTCGCAACAGAGTGCCGCTGTCGTTCTGGAGCACAATCTCTTCTGGATTAAGAACGCGAGGATCGGGAGGGGAATAGCCTTCGTCAAATTCCGTGGCCTCTTGCAGTGGTCGATTTACATGCAACCAGGTATAGCAAGAATTACGGACAATTTTCATGAGCCAGGCACGTGCATTACCGCCGCGGAAGCCGGGGTAAAAACGAAAGGCACGCAAGTATGCTTCCTGGACAGCGTCCTGTGCGTCTTGCTCATTGCGTGTTAACCATCGCGCGAGGTTGTAGGCCGCGTCAAGATGGGGAAGGATCTCTTGCTCAAAATTGCCGGACCCGCCCTGGTGTGTCATCCTCGCCTCCAATTCGCGCCTCGAAAGGTTATCGATCAGTGCATCCCGTTCTTACCGTTTGTTGGCTTCGACCTGGAAAGAGGTACGCAAATCGCCGGTAGACTCTGGCGATCGTCTCCGACGAAGACAAGACGCTCCGTTGCTGCGAGTGCGTGTGGCGCGGCATTCTCCCGCCAGACGTGAAGAACGTATTGACCGGGGGGCACGTTTTCGATGTCAATGCGCCCACCCTTGTCGGACACTCCGAAGTATGTCGAATCTACGGTGACGACGACGGCCATCATTTCCGGATGAATACTGCAAAACAGGTAGGAAACACCTGCGCGGCCAAACCTGACTTTTCTCAGTACCCCGGCTTCATAGAGACCCAGATCGAATTGCCTGCTTCTGGAAATCGAGAATACGTTGTGAAGCCACGGATCGTTGTTTGGAAATTCGACGATGCTTCCGGCAGGTACCACCAGCAAGCGGGGTTCAAACATCTTGTTGCGTTGAATCATCTTGTAGTGCGGCAATTCGGTAGTCAGTCGGACCCTTTGGGTGGTCTGCGTTGGGACGAGCCATACGACGACTCCGCTTGCGTCTTCCAAGGCTTCGATAGGGTCAACCTGAAACACCCTTACGTGCCCCGTCACCTCATGCAGTGAGGTATTCACGGGAGCGCTCGCGTCCCCGATTGCATGCGGGATAGACGCATTGAGAAAGAGTAGGGCGAAGCAAGCGAGGCTGGTCTTGGCAACCGTTGCGATGAGAAGATCGAGTTTCGTCACTGGAGTTTACCCCTTCTAAGAAACAGGTGGCCGTTTCGAATGTCTCATCGGTGAGCCAAGGTTCTGGGGCAAACGGTCACCGCGTGGCACAAGCCTGAATTTTGCGCCCGTTGAGGTGCCCTTCAACGATCCTCTACGTGAAGCGGTAGTGAAAAGACGGTGGGTTTTCACCTCTTGAATTTGGTAGCAGACCGAGCTCTGCCCGGGAGAATGGTCCGGTGGCATTGACCGCAATCGATAGCTCTTGCCCGTTCGCGTTCCACGAACCACCTCGATCTCGTGTCGCCCCCTAGTCGGGCGACATTGGCGTCTGAGTGAAATTCTTCGGTGCCGATTCATGTCCGCGACACTGCTGCCGCGCCGAGGAATAGGCAATGGACGGTGAATCCTCCTTCGCGGGAAAGTAGGTCCCCTGCTAAGTCACACTCGCCGCGAGACTTGGCTCGCTTCCTCCCCTAAGCTTTCTTCGATCTGGGCCCGAGTGGTACACTCACGCTCAAAGGCTCATGCGAGAAAACTATCAACTTTCGGGGCGTCTTCGCTTTGGCCTCTTCGAGCTTGATCTCCGAGCGGGCGAGCTCCGAAAGCACGGATTGAAGATCAGAATCCAGGAGCAGCCATTTCAAGTTTTGGCCATGCTGGTCGAGCACCCCGGGGAGCTCGTAACTCGCGAGGAACTTCAGAAAAAACTCTGGCCCGCAGGCACTTTCGTGGATTTCGACCACGGACTCAACAAGGCCATAAACAAAATCCGTGAGGCCCTAAACGACTCCGCCGAGAGTCCCCGCTTTGTGGAAACGGTTGCTCGCCACGGCTACCGCTTCCTCGCGGAGGTCAAAGTGGCCGATGCAGCCCCTGTTATCAGCTCGGAAGTCGCAACTCCGCCGCGTACTACGGGAGAGATGCCGAACGGCGCGCTAACCGTCCGGGTGACTGGCGATCATCCGGATCTCTCCAGCAAACCCGCAACGCCCAAACGTCTTTTGCGGTCTCTGCAGTGGAAGATATCGGCGTTCGTGTCGGTACTTCTGCTGGCCTGCTTCGCCACATGGATGCTTCATTCCTCGAGCCGCACGTCCCCTGTCATTCGCTCGATAGCTGTCCTTCCGTTGGAAAGCCTCTCCAGCGATGCATCCCAGGATTACTTCGCTGACGGCATGACCGATGAGTTGATTTCCGACCTTGGCCAGATCAGCGCGTTGCGAGTGATTTCGCGTACCTCAGTGATGGCTTACAAGCACGCCCACAAACCTCTCCCACAGATCGCTCGTGAACTGAATGTGGACGCCGTGGTGGAAGGCACCGTGCTTCGTTCCGGTGATCAGGTTCGCATCACGGCGCAGTTGATCGAAGCTTCTGCGGACAAGCATCTATGGTCCCAGAGCTATGAGGGTGAATTGCGGAATACTTTGGCGCTCCAGAACAAGGTCGCTAGCGCCATTGCAGATCAAATTCGGATCAATTTGAACCCACAGGAACAGGCGGCACTGAAAAAAATAACCGTTGTTAATCCGGAGGCGTACGAGTCGTATCTCAAAGGGCGCTACTTCTGGAATAGGCGAACGGCAGATGGTTTCAGGGCTGCCCTGGCTTATTTCAATGAGTCGATTGATGAGGACCCGAAATACGCCCCAGCCTATTCTGGTTTAGCCGACACGTATGCTTTGTTAGCCGATTGGGAGTACGGGGTGATGACTCCCAAAGAGGCACTTCCTAAAGCGAAGGCCGCGGCGATCAAAGCTCTGGAACTGGATAGCGCTCTCGGCGAAGCCCACAACTCTCTTGCATTCTGCTTGGATGTCTTCGACTGGGATTTCGACTCCGCCGGGAAGGAATTTCGACGGGCCATTGAGCTGAACCCGGGCTACGCGACCGCTCACCATTGGTATGCGTCACATTTGATCCAATTGGGCAGGTATGACGAAGGTATCGCGCAAATGAGAATAGCCCAAAATCTCGATCCGCTATCTCTTATCATTGATGCCGATTTAGCAGAGGCTCTTGTCATTGCGCATTCTTTAGACGAATCGATACGACAGAGCCACAAGACGATCGAAATGGATCCTAATTTTGCTCTCGCACACAACCAACTCGCCCAGGCATACCTCGAAAAACACATGAACGAGGAAGCGGTCGTAGAACTCCAAAAAGCGGTGCAGCTTTCTGGTGATAACGCGACATGCATGGCCAATCTTGCTCGCGCCTACGTCGCGTCTGGCAAGAGGAGCGAAGCGGTAAAGCTACTGAACGATTTGAAGAAGCGCTCGAACCCTAGCCATTCGCATTCTTCGGAGATTGCCGTTATCTATGTGGCTCTCGGAGACACAGATCAAGCCATGAATTGGCTCGAAAAAGGCTACGAAGAGCGATTTAACCCGAGCGTCCTGCTCCGGCCGGGCTTCGATGCTCTCCGCTCGGACCCGCGCTTTGAAGACCTTATGCGCCGCATCGGCCAGCGAATTTGATGAACAAGAAGCATTGTTCCGTTGCCACCAGGCCATTCGTTTCTCTCGTAAATGTCGCGTGCAAGAGCGTACACAACGCCCGATCTTGAACCTGATACCGACTACCTTTTAAGCCCTTACAGCTTGAGCTAGCTAGAGGCTGGGCGCGTAGTAACCAGTTTTTGCGTAGACGCTGAGAGGTGGAAGTCCCTTCGGAGGCCGCAGCTTGACCTTGATCTTGCGCCAGCGTGAGTCATGTGACTTATTACTCGGCTGGTACCCGAGAATGTATTGGTTACGCAACTCCTCACCAATCTTCGTGGCGATATCCGGCAGCTCGTTCACATTCTCTACTTCAAAAACACGGCCACCGGTCAGTTCCGTCACTTCGCTGAGCAGAGTGGGCCCATTGAGTTCCTCAGGCGTCCGGCCACGGTAAACCAAGGGTTCAAAAATACCGACAGAGTACACCTGGGTATCTGACTCTCGCACTAGCCTCTTGATATCGCTCTCCTTGTACCGACTATGGTTATCTCCTCCGTCGGATATGATGAGCAAGGCCCGTTTGGCGTTTCGAGCGGTCCTCATCTGGCTGAGGCCCAAATAAATCGCGTCGAGGAGCGCTGTGCGGCCTTTTGCAGGTGAAGAGAGCAGGCGACTTTGCAGATCTTCAACACTGTTGGTGAAGGCGCTCATGATCTCTGCGCGCTCGTTGAAACTCACGAGAAAGAACTCGTCTTGCGGATTGGCTGTCTTGAAGAATTGCAAGGCAGCCTCCTTCGCCTTACCGACCTTGTTGACCATGCTGCCGCTGAGATCGAAGATGACGCCGATGGAAATGGGGACATCTTCGGAAGAGAAATACCTAATCTCCTGCTCGACGTTGTTTTCGAAGATACGAAAGTTATCTGGCTCAAGCCCCGTAACTTGGCGGTTATATGGATCGGTAACGGTAACGTTGACAAGCGCCAGGTCCACATCGATATGCAGGGATTGGCCGTGCTTAATGACTTGGCCCGGTGTGTCATGTTTCACGTCGTCGTGAACGGTGGATTGGGCGACCGCGGGCCAGGGGAAATTCCAGAGGGCGATGCCAAAAAGAAGAAGAGAAAAGAACGGAACGAGGAAGACGCGAGTCGCAACCACACTACTTTTCACAAAGTCTCCGTCGTACCGGATGTCAAACTGCTGAATCCCACCGACTGTTGCCCGTTTCTTGGCTGCCCTGCGCAGAATCTTGATATCCCTTGTAGTCCCCAAATTCTTCCGTCTTCATATCGTCATCGCTTACTCCCGAAGAATGAAGCAGGTCGGTCATCGCAGTGACCATTCCCGACGGACCCGCGATGTAGTAGACAGGTCCCTTGAGTCCGATTAGATAACGCTTGAGCATTTCACGATTGATGTGGCCTCTTTCGTAGGGCCAAGACAGAGTTCTATGCCCGGTGACTGTCGAAATGAGAACGAAATTAGGGTTCAGCGCGCTCATACCTTCGAATTCTTCCATGAACGCCGCGTCGTCCGCTTCCCGGTTTGAATAAAACGGCTCTGCACAAGAATTAGGGGAGACCCGCATTTTAAGCCGCTTTCTGAAGAACGATAAATTCTGTTTTTGTGACCGCCATGCGCTGTGCCTTGAGCAGTAGGTAAGCGAGATTTTTGTAGCCGCGGCCCCTTCTAAGAAGAGTTTTGATGTTGCCGTTGATGGCTTCCACCACTCCGAAGCGTACCTTCGTGCGGCAGTAGTTCAGGATGCCGTCGAGGTGATCCAGCAGCATGTAAGCGAGGTTTTGGAAAGGTACCAACCGTTGCCATCGCAGTTGATCGATCCAGCTCTGCAAGTACCGCAGCATGGCTCCTTCATAGCGGTAGGTCCACAACCGCTCCAAGCTTTCCTTCAGAAGGTAGGCTTTCATCACCCGCCGGTTGAGGGCGAACAGATCGTTTAGCTGCTGGCGTTTTTGGCTGTCCAGATTCATCCAACGCGTCAACAGCAGCCAGCGCTTGCCCTTCACAACACCGCGCATGCGCCCACCTTTGCGGAAGAACTCCGCTCTCCGCACTTCATCGATGGCCTTATTGGCATGCTGTAGCACGTGGAATTTGTCGAACACAATGCGGCAGTTCGGGGCCCACTGCTCAATGCTGTTGGTGAATGGCCGCCACATATCCACGCAAGCCGCCTCGATGTGCTTCCGCTGGCTTTCCTTCAGTTGCGTTCGAAAAAACTCATCCAGCGTTTCTTGCTTGCGATCCTGCCCGAACCACAAAGGCTCGCCGGTCTCCAAGTTGCTGACCACGGTGATGAACTTCATCTGCTTGCCGAAATAGATCTCGTCCACACCCATCTGCTCTAAGCCATCCTTGCGGCGCGTGGCACTCCAGCGCTTGAGATACCGTAGGTCGATCGCTCGCACCGTGCTGGCAGCTAGTCGAAACTGTCTGGCCACTTGGCGTACCGAGGCACTTTCGCATGCCTGTCCCACGGCTTCTTCAAAGCGCTTGCTAAAGGGCGCTTTGCTCGGTAGCTGTGGCACCTTCTCCACCCTGATCCCGCAGTTCGGACAGCACACTCGGTACACTTCGATCATCACCGTCGTCCGATACTCGCCCCACGGTAGGTCTCGCACCTCGCGCTCGTTGTAATCATGCGCCTCGCTAAACTTTCGTCCGCATCCTGAACAGATCAGCTTCCGGTTACCCCGCTTCCGCCGCACCCATAAACGCAGCGTCTTGGCGGCTTCATCGACCTCGTGCCGGTAGACTCGGTAGCCCGGCCATCCCAGTATTTTCGTGAATTCGTTGTCGCGCATTCCGCCGAGTCTAGCCGAACTGCTCCTCTACGGAAACCCGCTCTCCTATTGGGTCTCTACGAATTCCTGCTCAGAGCCAATAAAACAAATATAGTTTGTGTGGCAGACGATCTTGAGCGGCTTGTTGAATGATGCTGCGAATCGGGGTAATCCCGATGCCCCCGGCTAGAAACACCGCAGGTCGGCTGATATCTCCATGGAGTGTGAACACTCCGCTCGGACGGCTAACGATAAACTTTGTACCTAGGGCGGCGGCCATCAAGGTCGTCTTAAAGTCCGTTTTACGCATGCGCATCGCGATCGTGATTGGCCCTTTGTCACGAGGAGAGCTTGCGAGCGAAAAGGTCCGGGAATTGTCGCTTTCACTTCCGAAGCACGGGTGGGCGAAGGCAAAGTCGGCATGTTGCCCGGCTCGGAATTCGTAGCGGGCACCATTTGTGTCAAACCAGAACGCCATCGTATCCCTGGCAATTCTTTGCCGATCCACCAGTGTCATTTGATATTCAGCCATGAGTCGTCCTCGGTCTGAGCCTATGGGCGTCGCCGCATTCAACTACATAGACCAAATGTGTCGTGGTTTATTCCGGTCTTGTTTCGACATAACATACTCTATAGGTCACAAACCGGCGACCCGGATCCAAGAAGCGATACGGCGAAAAACGAAAACAAAGCTTAGGAAGACTCACGATTGGAATCCAGGCCGGACCTTCCAAAGGCGATGCGGTGGTAAGTATGTGAATCCCACGAACGCTTCCCATCGAGTAGACGTTTTGGTCAGTCCATGATTGAATCCTGCGTCGACCACCAGATTCTTGCGAAGGGCACGGGAAACCGCCCAGAGATTACCGACCGTGTTGCCCTTCTCGAATGGTTGTGTGAAATGCCATACCTCCCCGGAAATTGTGAATTTCCCTAGAGAATGGGAAATGGACAGTGTTTGTCCGAACTGCGCTCGACGTACTGCGCCCTGAACCTGCTCGGCAAATATCCCGTTCGTATCGACGTGAAATCCGTGTAGATCTTCACTCAGAAGAATCGAGGCTGATTGTCGAAAAGTGCCAACGTCGAGTTCCGGGGCGACACTTGTGTGAACGCGCCGAATATAGCTGATCGAAACCGTTGGCCGTGATTGACCGCCGACAAACAGCACGCTCTGCAAGCCTGCGAAGACCTCTCCTTCATGCGCCGCAGTCTGGTCTTTTGACTGACTGATGGCGAGCGGCTCACTCTGTAAGAACAGCTCCAGCCGCGGAAGTACCGACAGTTTCGTAACTTGGCTGATGCCGATGCGCTTTGAAAACTCTGTTGAGTGTTGGGCGAAGAGCACGCCATTCTCGAACTGTAGGTATCCAACCGGCGTGAGCGTCGCCGGCGTCGATACCGTGGGTCGTCCCGGATTGGCCTCCGGCACGGATGGTGTCACCGATTGTGCGAGGCTGAGTTGAGCAAACGCGCTCAATATGCAAAGCAAGCAAATTGGGACGACCTTCAATCTCTCTCCTCTGAAACATACAATGGCAAACCTATTTCCGAAACAAATGCGGCACGTAGCAGCGCGTGTATGTCGCCATTCCTAGTAGCTGTACGACCTACCAGAGCATGAGGACACTTCGCATCCACATTGTGTATTTGGTGATTCGCAATTTGTCGGGTAAGGCGTTTGTGCCTGCGGACAGCAGGATGTACAGTCCCGCGAATTCCGTTACAGCTCCAAGCGCACCGTGCGTCATCGCTAATGCGTAGTACGCCTTGCCCAGCTTGGCCGGAACCCTGGGAAGCACATGAACGCGGAAGGAAGGAATCATCATCACTGCAACTACAGCTAGGTTCAGAACAATGATGGCGGATTGGCACCAGGCGTGTTGCCGAAAGCGCCTCTTGCGAGCAAGCCGAGCGCCAAGCAAAAGACCTATCCCCATGGCGATTTCGAGGGCGAGAACTACGTTGGCGCCGCGCGGAGCGGCCGTTTGAAAGAATGCTTCTATCAACAGATTGTCTCCACGCAGACTACCGACTACGTTCCGTTCGTGTTCAGCTAAGAGTCTCGCGTGGCAGATTGGGCAGACATTCATTCTGGCAATCGGGAGGGAAGTGTTAAGGTCGCACATCGGTGTCGCCCATGAACAGATCTTCGGATTCGTCGGGACGACAACACTCAAAGCTACAAATGTGATTGAAGCACCGTGTTCGACGTAACTCCTCAGTACCCGTACGAGTTCGTCTTAGAATCGCTTCCGCCGATCACTGGGTATGCGGCAAAGTCTCGAAGGACCTATGCACCTTTAATAATGTGTTCGCATCCCTCCTTTTCAGAAGAACTACACTTTGCGACTTTGCTGCGCCGCCGTTTTCTCCGGGCTCCGCAACGCACACGTAGATTCCTGAGGTTTTCTGGTCGAGAACCTTGATCGTCAACCTTTTCACTCGACCTAGCAGGCTGCGGAAAAATCGTGCGGAGCCAGCAATTTCTAGGTTGGTTTAAGTCACTCGGGAGTTTTCGAGCCTTTGCGGCGTGATTTGTCGTGCTACCGAGCGCCCGAAAGAGGTGTTTCAGCTCCGTTCAGAGACACTACGGCCCGCACTGACTACGTTGGAACTGCGCTGCGCATCAGGTTTCGCATGCGCACCAGGTTGTAGGCCGCGCAAGCGAACGTAAAGATCCAATCGACCTTCAGCGTCCCGCGATGCCGCACTTTGCGCAGCAACGCAATGGTCTTCAACCAACCAAAACATTCTTCGATGCGCTTCCTTTTCTTCTGACTGATCGCATAGCCCGCGTGCCGCGCCGTGCGACTATCGATAGCGCTGCCGCCTCTGCGCCCAAGGTTTTGCGCCACATGCGGCGTCACCCATAGGTTCCGACACTCGCGCACGAAATCCGCCGTGTCGAAGCCCTTGTCTCCAGCTACCGTCACCCGCTTGCTTCCCGGAAGTTCCTGCAGCATTTCCAGAGCGGCATAGCGCTCCGCCGTGCCCGTGGCTTCCCACACCCGGCTGTCCACAATCAACCCGTTGCGATTCTCCACCAGCAGATTCCCGCTGTAGCTCAACTGGGCCTCCTTGCCTGGACCTTTGCGCGCCATCTACGCTTCGGGATCGCTTTTCGACTCATGCGTTTCGTTCGAGCGCTTCTCGCCGCGATAATCCACCGTGGGATTTCCGGGATCATCCGGCGGAGACGAACTCTTCTTGTTCTTAGGCTGAAAACTCTTCACGCCGGCCCAGGCTTCCAGCAAACTTCCATCTACCGTGAAGTGCTCGTCCGAGGCCCAGCCCTGCCCGCGGGCTTGCTCCACCACCAGCGCCAGAAACTCCTTGGCCACTTCGGCCTCTAGCAAACGGTCGCGGTTCTTGGTGAACACCGTGGCATCCCACACCTCATCGTCCAAGTTCAGCCCCACGAACCAGCGAAACAATATGTTGTAGTCGATCTCCTCCACCAGCAGCCGCTCGCTGCGCACCGAGTACAGCATCTGCAGCAACAGAGCCCGCAGCAACTGCTCCGGCGGAATCGACGGACGGCCCACTTGGGAATACATCTTGTCGAACTCTGGCGAGAGTTCCTTGAGGACCTTATCTACCATCGTGCGGATCGGCCGCAGCGGATGATCTTGGCGTACCCGCTGCTCCGGTGAAAGGTAGCTAAACACATGCCCCTGCTGCTGATCGTTTCCTCGCATGCCTAATCAGACGCACCGCGCGCCGCCTCGTTACAAAATTCCTGGCTTTTTCAGCATCCTGCTAGGGCCTCGATGACGGCTTCGGCTTCGTCGACCGTCTGCACCGTGAATCCGTAATCCGCAAATGTCTTCTTCCCTTTTTCCTTCTTCGGGTGGAACGTGGACGGCAGCGAATTTACATCCAGCTTTTCTATCACAAACTCCGCTACTCTTTCATTCGGGTATTCCGCCTTATTTTCTGCCACCCCGAGCGGCGCGTATGAGAGCGCCACGATCGCCAACAAAACTTTAGTTTTCATTTTCATGCTCCTTTTCCGCCATTCGACGCCTCCGAATGGTTCTTTTCAAACGTTGCCAATGCCTCTCTTCGTTTTGCCGAATTCCCCGCCGCGTCAGATTGTCCTGTTGGACGATCCACCGACTCTTGACTCGGGACTTTCGGAGCTTTTCTATCCCGGTCCATTCACTCCACTGAGAAATCCGCCAAGGTGCCCCGTCAGCGCGACGACGACTAGGGCCACAGCCTCGATCGGCAAGCGGTATCCGGGCAGAAGCTGTTCTTGTTTCCGGCGGGTTCTCCTATGGATGAACCACACCACCCAGATCAAGACGCTCGACGCGCATCCCATCACCAGATGCATCAAAAGGATGCCTTTCAGTTTTTGGCCCTCGAGTTCCCACTGCCACGCGAGAATTCCGGTGATTACCACGGGTAGGGTTGCGATCGCCGCGACGATGAAGTTGTAGTAGGCCGCCGCAGCCAGCAAGGGCTGCTTCTTCCATTGCGCAAGAAAATCAAAGAGGCCGCCGATGATAAACAGACCGATCGGGAAGTGAATGATCACGACGCGTTGCGCATGCTTCGCGAAAAGCACTGTATGTATGTCGAACGGATGCACCGTCGTACCTCACTCACTGCACGATGACTTTTCCGGTCATCCTCGGATGAATCGAGCAGAAGTACTTTCCCGGTGTGCTGAAGACGATGGGGTTATAGAACCCTTCCGACCTGCGCCGAAAGCTCCCATTCCCAGCACCAGTGCTGCTGCTTGAATCCCATGTGGCTGTCGCTGATCTGCACGAAACTCAGGTCGCCCGTGGCCTCGGCTGTGTTCAATTCCGAAAGTCGGCTCAAGCTGTACGACTTCAATACTCCGCCCTACATCACGCAGAAGGCCCCGGTTCCTGCCAAGCCATGCACTTTAGAAAACCTCGGCGATTGACTCCATCGTGGTCGTGGAAGAGCTCATCATTATTTTTCTTGTCAGACATTCTCGCTCTCCTCGTATGCACGCTTCCCCGTCCCTTTTCGGTGTGCTTTTTGAGAACGGCGCCGCGGGGGTTTGGGGGAGCCCGCGGTCGCCGTTCAACGTGCTTCGTCTATCAAGACCGACGCACTAGCCCATTTATTCCAGACCCACGCGCACACTTATGATCCGCCCGCTCTTCATTGCCAGCGAGAGAGAATAAAATCGGGCTTGAGCGGGTTACTACTAATGAGGTCTCACTGTTCGGAGTGAATTGTGAGTGAGCTGGAGTCTCGAAGACCGGGAGCGCTTTGAGCAACTGGTGCTGCCCCACGTCGACGCCGCTTTCAACCTCGCGCGTTGGCTGTTGCGCGGGCGCACGGATGCCGAGGATGTCGCTCAAGAAGCCCTGCTCCGTGCATGCCGTTTCTTCCGTGGCTTTCATGGTGGAGATGCGCGCGCATGGCTGCTGCAGATCGTGCGCAACACTTGCTACACCTGGCTGGAAAAGAATCGTCCTATGGAACTAAGCATGGAATTCGACGAAGAGATACACCTGCAGACGTACGCTACGCCG
Organism: uncultured Acidobacteriota bacterium; assembly: GCA_963721915.1. Lineage (GTDB taxonomy): Bacteria > Acidobacteriota > Terriglobia > Acidiferrales > UBA7541 > Acidiferrum. The sequence continues at coordinate 171,746 of CAVRLD010000004.1, forward strand.
GAGACACTCGCTATTGTCGAGTGATGATCGCAAGCGTCTCACCCTGGCCCTCGAGACGCTGCCGCCGCGTTTCCGCGAAGTTCTTGTCCTTCGAGAGCTCGAAGGCTGTTCCTACAAGGAGATCGCTGCGATCACGTCGATCCCCATTGGCACCGTCATGTCCTCGCTCTCCCGTGCCCGCCGCCAGTTGTATTCCGCACTGGCAAATTCTTCTCAAGGAGCCTGTCCGTGAGGTGTGACTTTGCTGACTCTCTGCTTCAGGGCTATTTCGACGGTGAGCTGAGCGGCCGTAGGGCTGCGGAATTCGAGCGTCACCTCCGACATTGCGACCACTGTGCCACTGAGCTCGTGGATCTGGATTTGTTGCGCGATAGCTTGCAGCTCGCTCAACTCTATGAGCCTGCCCCTGCCTCGCTGCGGCGGACGATTAATGCACACTCTCCACCCAATTGCGCCCACGACCCGTCTGCGTCGCCAGCCTCTCCTTTGGCACTGGCTGACAGCCGCGGCCGCACTGCTTTTCATCGCGATTGTGCTGGGGAGAGTGGGTCCCGAGCTTCACAGTGACGACTACCAAGCCGAACTTGCCGGGGAAATTGTCGACTCGCATGTGCGCTCACTGCAGCCGGGTCACATGACCGAGATCGCCTCCAACGATGAGCGTGATCGTCAAAGGAATGGTTCGAGGCCAAGCTCAGGTTTGCTGTTCCGGTTCGCGATTTCGCGAACGACGGTTTCGCCGCTGAAGGGCGGGCGCTTGGATGTTATTGAAGGCCGCTCTGTCGCGGTGCTCGTCTACGAGCATAACGGACGTCCAATTAATGTATTCGTCTGGCCACTCGAGAACCGGACAGTCCACCGCGCACAGGTTCCCGGCAGAGGCTTTCAATGGGTCGATTGGCGAAAGGGGAAAATGGAATTCTGCGCCGTCTCTGACGCAGGCCCAGTGGACCTCAAGCAGCTCCACCAGTTAATGAATTCTTCCGCGTAGGCATAGCGCGAATACTATTAGGCAACTCCATTCCAAGAAAAAGTCGGCGCGATTCTACGCGGTGCAAACACAACATCAACAAGCCCCGCATTCGGTTTGTTCTTCTTCTCAAAACGACGGCACTCCTCACGATGTGGAATAGAACATAGGTCACACAGGTATACAGAGAGGAAGGCATCGGTGACAGAGGTATCCAGAGAAGAAGGCAATTGAGCTCCTATAGAAACCCTGTGTCGCCATGGCTGAAGTGCGGAAGGGATCAACAATGTTCAGACCAACAATCGTAATATGGCTTGTGCTACTCGTACTGGCTCTAAATGTGGTCGCCTTCGCGACTCGCATCATCGACAAATGCAGACTGGCCAATCGCTTCTCGAAATCCTCAGGAAGAACCCATTTCCATCATACAGAGCAGTCAACCGGCGATTTTGAACCAACAGACCCAGCCGAGACATCGGTAGGCTTTGACTGTTTAGCTGAGCGGATATTATGGCATTCACGATCCAGAAACCGTGGAACGAACGTTGGGAGGGATAGTGTCCGGGATGGAGACAGGAGAGGCTAGGAGAATGGAGAAGACAGGCCGGAAAGTGTAACAACAACTGGGTGATTACGGTCGAAAGCAGAAACGACCAACACCAGGAGATCATCCTGTCGAAACAATCGCCAAACGTGCCTACGAGCTTTTCGAACGAGCGTGGGTGCGCACATGGATCTGACTGGGAGGACTGGATCACCGCCGAGAAGGGAACTTCTGCAGAATGACTTTAACGGGAACACTTCGCAATTTGACCTCTTTATTGAGTCTCCGCGAGATCCGGAGGTGACCACGATCTTGAGCATGACAACGCGTAGCATGATTGTTTTTCGCAGCCTGCCCGACATAACGGAGAGATCGAGGCTAGGCCAGATGTAGCATCGGTTCACTCTTTCCGGAAGAAATTGACACAACTCAGGCTGATGTGAATCGCGTGGATGGGCTGCTTGCACGTGCATGTTCCAAAGAAGAACCATAGAAATGCAAGCTGACCTCGCAGCTTATCAGGAACCAAACAACAAGGATCGATCGTCGTCTTGTCCAGTGGCTAGATGATTCGACGAAGGCATGCGGAACAAGGATTCGTTATGAGACATCTTTCAAGCAAGAGTCTGCAAACAGGCCAGTCTGATTAGCTCAGGGCGTTTTGCCTAGGAGTTACTTATCACGTCTTCGCCGTTAGAGGCGCAGTCCAGCCAGGCCATCGACGTCGGTGCAGACCAAACTCCCAATCGTGGACAGCGGTTTTGATCCACTTCACCAAGTGAGCTCGTCTCTTGAGGCGCTGTCGAAACGAGTGAGCCGCAGCGTTGTACAGATCTTTAGCACGGGTACAACCCAGATAGTGACCGCGAGCACAGAAACACGGATCTGTTGTCGCGTGGCGTGACCTCCGGATCGGGCATCATAATTGCCTCCGATGGGTGGATCGTAACAAATGCCCATGTCGTGCAAGGAGGACGTCGGATACGGGTTCAGCTTAATCAGGAAGTCGCTTTTATCCACAGCACAGGATCAAGCATCACGCCACGCCTTGTTCGACGCCAAGCTGATACGTGGCTGACCGTGACACCGATCTTGCACTGCTCAAAATCGACGCAACCGGTCTGCCCACCCTGGAATTGTCTGATTCGAGCGATCTGAAGACAAGGGCAATTGGTATTGGCCTTTGGCAGCCCCTTGGGTCTCGATAATTCCGTGAGCATGGGGATTGTGAGCTCCGTCGCGAGACAACCGGATCCAGACAGCCCGACGATCTATGTGCAGACAGATGCGGCCATTAATCCGGGCAATAGCGGAGGACCGCTGGTGGATACCAGCGGTCGCGTGGTCGGGATTAATACGCTGATTCTCACCCAGTCGGGTGGCAACGAAGGGATCGGTCTGGCCATTCCCAGCAATGTAGTGCGTAGCGTTTACAACCAGGTTCGAAATGAAGGCCATGTGCACCATCACCAGATCGGTGTTTCGGCGCGCAATATCACGCCTGCTTTGGCATCGGGACTGGGTCTCGAGCGCGAAGACGGTGTCGTAATTGAGGATGTAATTCCAGACGGTCCAGCGGCGAGCGCCGGTTTGATGCCCGGTGACATCGTTCTATCGGTGAATGAAAAACGAGTTCAAGATATCCGTCAATTCGCGCTAGCTCTCTATTCTTTTGCCGTGGGCGAGAACGCCAGACTCGAAATCCAGCGCGGCAAACAGACTATCTCGTATCAGGTACCGGTGAGCGAAAAACAGGACGTGCAGGAACGCCTTGCCGACCTGGTTACAAAGGAAGCAGGCCAAAATTCCGCAGCTCGGAATTCTGGCTCTCACTCTCGATGAGAAGCTTGTGCCGATGCTTCCTCCGTTGCGCAACCGCTTCGGAGTTGTCGTTGCGGGCAAAGAGACCTACGGAGCTTACCAGGGCGAGGGGCCTCTTCCGGGAGACGTAATCTATTCCGTGAACGGAACGCTCGTTGACAGTGTTGACTCGCTGCGGTCCAGCACTGGACGACCTCAAAACAGCCGATGCAATCGCATTGCAGGTTGAACGACTCGGCAGTCTCCATTACCTCGTTCTTGAAAACGACAATTGAGATAGACCATACATCTTCTTTTGCCTCTTCGTTGAGGGATAGTCCAAGCGACGGAGCGCCCTTGTTCCACAGAAAGCGCTGCGCTTCGGAGGCCTTCGGCAGTTCGACTCTCTTGGTCCTCAGTTCCGGTTGTGGTCCGTGTGTAATTTCGCTCCTTCCTTTCTGATTGAGCTTCTCCTGCCAGGTCGTAGAACGTCACCCGCACCGTAGAGATGCTTTAGTAAGCAGATTGCTTTATCAAAATTTTCGCGTTCGTGAGGGAATAAAAGTGACACAGAGTCAGTTGTTGTAGTCGAAGTGCAGCAAGGTTTTGGCGCCGGTAGTTTACTTGCGTCGAAACAAGCCGCAATCGAATCCGATTCGCTGTCGTGTCAAGGGGCCATCGAACTCGCGGATTCGCGACCGGACGGTCCATGGAAACTGCTGAAGGACTACGGTGATGTCGTTGTGTCCCGAGGATATCTACCAAATCAGCTCACCAAAAATCCGCAATCGAAACGATTTGAGACTCAATTCTTGTGAAAGGGAGAAACCAAATGGAGAAATCCGGAACTGGCAACAAGCAGGGTGCGGCGCGTCGTTCATTCTTGAAGAAGGGAGTCTTAGGCGTGGGAGCGGCGGCGGTCGGCACCGGGCTTCTGGCCAAAGGGTCGCCCTTGTTCGCCCAGGAACACGAGGGACGAAGCCTGAGCAAGGGAGACGTGGCGATTTTGCAGCTCTTGCTAGCTGCAGAGATTATTGAGACGGATTTGTGGCAGCAATACAAGGAACTCGGTGGAGTCGAGGTCGCGAATAATCCTACGTTTCAACCCTACGTGAATGGGCTGCTCCAGCTCGACGGAGACATGCCGCAATACATCTCTGACAACACCGATGATGAGATCAGCCACGTCGCCTTTCTACGGGCGTACTTGAAATCCAAGGGACATGAGCCGATCAATCTTGACAAGTTTGCGCACAACCTGGCGCCCAGCAGCGTTCCAGGCGTGCCGCAAACGGGGCGCCTCACCAACCTGAAGCAATTGAAAGTGGATACCAGTTGGTGGACTCGCTACCGAAGCAAGGAAAACGTCGACCTCGGCGCGCCGGCCTTCCCGCAAGCCGTACCAAGCTTGAATGAGGGCCAGCATCCCGCAATTCCTGCAACTATTGCCGATCTGAGCGACTCGAATCACGTTCAGGCGATTGCCAATACAGCGGGATTCCACTTCGGATTCATCGAGCAAGCTGGAACCAGTCTCTACGCCACGCTAAGCCAGCGCGTCTCGAACCCGGAAGTGCTGCGCATTACCATCAGCATTGGGGGCGCAGAAATCATGCACTTCCAAGTCTGGCACGATAAGGCCGGCAACGCGGTTGCGCTGACCGACAATCAGCCTGGTGGGACTCTGACGTTTGTTAATTTGGCTGTCGGCCAGCCAGAGTCGCTCCAGGCAAATTTGATCATGCCGGAACCCACAGACTTCATAAAAGGCCTGCCGGAAGTCTCCATCATCCGTCCGACCGGAGCGGGTCAGCTCGATGCTACCGGAGCTATCAAAGGCTTTATCGAAGACGGGCTTTTCATCGGCCAGCCGAATGAGCTCCAGCAGTTTCTCCTGAACTTGGCACAAGAAGCGGATGAGGCTCGACGCGAATCTTGAGCGAGGACAAGTACAGCGGTTTGCAAAGCTGTGGTTGGTACAACCGCTGCGGAGGGTCAGGAGGGTTGATGAAAAGAATTGCGATCCGTGCTCTGGCGCCTACTCTATCTGGATTTTTCGTGGCGCTCGCCTTTTGCCTTCCGCAGCCTAGTCCCGTCGTGGCACAGGACCAACAGGTGCAGGTCATCGAACTTACGGCGAAGAAATACGAGTACTCGCTCTCGCCCGTTCATGTGAAGGCCGGGACCAAAGTGCAGCTCAAAATCACTGCAGTAGACCACGACCACGGCTTCAAAATCGTGACTGTCGCCGAAGGTTCCGCACCGAACGGTAAGCCTGGGCTGGTTCTTAGTTCGCCGCAAGACTGCGTGCAGCTTAAGAAAGGAGAAACGACGACGATCGAATTCTTAGCGCAAACACGCGGCACGTATCCGTTTCGGTGCTGCCACACCTGCGGTCTGGGCCATAGAGGCATGAAGAGCCAAGTTGTCGTCGACTAGCTAGTGCACGCGAGCAACGCCTTCATCGCCAATGGCCCTTCCAATCGCCGGCCATCCTGGCGTGGTTCCGCCTAGCGTACCGCTCGCGGAGCCTGTGCCAGGTCAAGTACCAGTTGGACGGACTCTTTCGCTGGACCAATGCTGTCTTTATGCTAGGTCGTGCAATGACCTGTACGGTGACAAAGCATGACGAAATATGTTTCCTTGTTGAGCTTGGCATCAGTTCTTCTCTCTTACCCTCTCCTCGCGCAGGAAGAACATCACCACACCCAACCTCTCGGAAGAATCGGCAAAGTTTCGTTTCCCATTACCTGCAACCAATCAGTTCAAAAGGAATTTGAACGCGGACTCGCTCTTCTCCATTCCTTCTGGTACGAAGAGGCTCAGAAAAGTTTCAAAGAGGTACTCGATCAGGATCCTCATTGCGCTATCGCCTATTGGGGCCAGGCCATGAGCATCTATCGTCCCCTTTGGAACCGTCCCACTGCGTCCGACCTTCAGAATGGCAGGAAGCTCATTCAACTGGGGCAAAGCATCGATGGCAATTCACGGCGGGAGCGCGATTACATTGATGCCCTCGCAGTCTTCTACGGCGACGACAATCGCGACTATCAAAAACGCTCAGCAGATTATTGTGATGTAATGCAAAAACTGTTCGCCCAATATCCTAAAGATCGGGAAGCCTCCGTATTTTACGCCTTATCATTGCTTGGGTCGCAGCCCGATAATGACACCAAGCTCGAGAATCCCAGGAAAGCCATAGCCATCCTTGCCAAACTATTCAAGGAGGAACCCAACCATCCGGGCGTAGCCCACTATTTAATCCACGCTGCCGACAATCCTCATCTTGCCGACTTGGGTCTCCCGGCCGCGCGCCGTTACGCGCAAATCGCTCCTGCTTCACCTCACGCGCTGCACATGCCTTCTCACATTTTTGCTCGCCTCGGCCTCTGGCAGGAAGACATTCAATCGAACCTCGCCTCCATTACTGCGGCGCGCCAATCCTCTGGAATGCACGTCGGAGCCGAACATCAGATTCACGCCATGGATTTCTTGGAGTACGCCTACCTGCAAATCGGCGAAAACAACAAAGCGAAAGCCATCGTCGATCAATTGGCTACTATACGCAAGAACGATGTCGATCCGGGTCTCGATGGATATCTGGACAGAATGCGCGCGCATCTTCCCGCGATGTATGCACTCGAAACGCATCAGTGGGAGGAGGCACTGGCCCTCTCGCCCCCCGCCGGTGCTGAACCCAGTAGCCACGCAATCACCTATTGGGCACGGGCCGTCGCCGCGGGTCATCTGCGCGATGTAGCCGCCGCCCGTGATGCCGTCCAGCAATACGACGCGATGCTCGACGCCGTTCGGAAATCGAGCAGTCCCTATAAAGCTGATTACATGGGCACGAACGGCGGTGAGGCTCATGCCTGGCTGGTTTTTGCCGAAGGAAAAAATGACGAAGCCCTTAGCCTCTTGCGCTCTGTCGCGGACAAACAGGACGCGGAAGGCAAGGGAGAAGTTGAGCTGCCCGCGCGCGAAATGCTCGGAGACATGCTCTTGGAAATAAATCGTCTGCGGGAGGCTCTGGCCGAGTACGAGAAATCGTTGAATACTGACCCTAACCGTTTCAATGGTCTCTACGGTGCCGCTCGCTCCGCCGAATTACTCCAACAACCACGGACTGCTGCTCCCTACTACAAACAACTGCTCTAAAACTGTGAGGCGCCCTCCCAACGCCCCGAACTGTCGCACGCCAAAGAACTCGTCGCCAGGAATTAACCGAATCTTAGCCTTGCTCCTCAAACTTCGAGTTCAACGATTGAGATCAATTCAGCGTACAAGCTCCTGGCAAGTCCTTTCTCATGTGCGACTGAGAGGGCTGCACCGGACGTTTTCACGACGCTACGTTGGTTCGGATTAGGCAGCCCGAATCGTACCGGCGGGTTCCTGCATCTTTTAGATATACAGGGATACCGCTCGGGGTTCCCCGGGACAGATTCTTGGCGCTCGAAGGTGAAGGATAACGTGGATGGGACGGCCGTCGCGGCAGGCGGTCGCACGACTAGGAACGTGCGGGTCTGCTACACGCCGAGCAAACCCACTAAAAATACACGTTGAGTAATCATCGGTAGCTCTGCAGCCTAGCTATCTTCGAGCGGCTAATCCGCCAGTTAAAGAGCCAGGTTAACGCTTTAATCCGTCCCATAAGTGTTTTCATTAGCCCACACCTACCCTCGCTACATTGGAAGGACGGGAAAGCCCACTAAGATTCACGCTCATGTTACCTGCCACTGGGATTCCTCCATAGCGGCAACGATCTGGTAGGTTCGTGGATCGAAAATGAAGTACTCGCCAGGCGTGAGCGAGGCTAATTGGCTCAAACGAAGGCGCGCAGTTTCTAAGTCCCCTACCACGGCAAGCAAAATGGGTTTTCCGCGACGATCCTTCCTGAGAATGTCAAATGAAGACGAGAACATGGTCTATCCGAGAAATGGTTATGCCCTCTAAGCCGCGTAGGCGGTGGTTCGGGCAATTTCCAGTTCCATTTGGTGTTTTTCCCAACAGCTTCCTTCCTGCCCGGCGAAGGGTTCAGCGTGGTAGCGGTGGTAGCTTGGATCACGGCCGTTGAGCGCGGGATCGTAAATCTTCTCCCGCACCCATCTTTGCCCTGACGCGATTGACGATCGGCAGTAGGCGCATTGGTTTACGTAGCAGACGATCATTTTTCCTCCTGTTCCCTGGATGCAAAGAGGCGACTTGTAAGCCGCCCCTATGCGTGGATTGATGAATCTAGTTGCTTCCATCCGAGCGTCCCGAAGAAGACGCGCCGCTGTGTGATCTCGCTGCGGCTTCCAGGATTTCCGAACGGGACACTGGAATGGTGAACACATGGTCAGCTGTTTCGATCTTGCTCAGGAAGTGCTGACCACCAACTTGCTCGAAACTAACTTCGGGTTTGTCGGCCTGAGTGCTTTCGACTGCGGTCGAAAGGACCATCACTCTCGCACGATTGTCTAAGCTGCTGAGGACTAACGTTTCTTCGTTGGTATCGCTCAAACGATTCACTCTGTAGGTTCCTGCAGGAAGTGTTTTGCCAGCGACCACAAACTCGTAGGGTATGTTGACCTCGATTTGGTCGGAAACCTGGCCCCTAGCGGCCATGCCTAAACCGGCGACGCCGATTAGGGCAATCAAAATACGCAAGCACTGCTTTCTCATCATTTCTCCTATGAACGCTTAGAGCGTCACTGTAGATGACTGCGGTTTCGAAGCTTCTATTCCGCCAGAGCGACGCTCAGCAGAATCATCTTCAAAACGTGCACAGATGGTGAGACGCGATTCGCGCTGCGAAGTAACGGACTCGAGCGTAAACAATGTGTTTGTTAATTGTCATTTTTCTGGGAGTGTTCTACCGGCTTCGCAGCTTATATTCGCAAAACGTCGGCTCAGGGTTGAACTTGAACTCCAGAGACCCGGAACTGTGGAGAAAAATGAAGCAATGTGTTTGGGTGCAACCTAAGATCGTCGCACAGGTCAAATGCCTTGAATGCACCGACGCGGATCATGTCAGGTACTCACAGTTTTTGGGACTGCGTGACGCCAAAGACCGCGCAAGATTGGCAAAGAGCATTGAGCCGCAGTAACAGTTGCATCGGCCGGTTGAGCTGGCACGACTCCCCAGAAACTTCTTGATTGGTAGGTTCACACATGAGCTGGGGTGACCTGCAGGCCGAGTAGGGCGGCCTTTTTTCTGACGAACTCGATTTGTTGTTGGCGGTTTCTTTGCTCGTAGTATTGCGCCCCTTTGTCGATGTAGTGCTGACCATACTTCAGCATGCGGTAGACCAGTCGGGCGAGGCGGTGCGCCATGGCGGTGATGGCTTTGGGAGCACCGAGCTTGCTGCGCAAGCGTCGGTACTGGGCGCCGAGGTACGTTTGACTTTTCAGTAGGGTCGAGGCTCCCAGACGGAGTGCAGTGGCCGCGCGGTTGAGTACATGGCGAGTTCCTCGAGCGAGCACTTTGTCCCCACTGATGCGATTGTCTGGGCAGAGTCCCAGCCAGGAAGCAAAGTGCGCCTCAGTTTTCCATCGGCTCATGTCCAGTCCGACCTCGCTTATCATCGTTTGGGCGACGAACACATCCACGCCATCGATGCGCGTCAGATCCACTCCAGTGATACGCTGCAGTTCCTCGGCAAGATGGAAGTGCGGATTATTCTTGTTTTGTTTCTTCTTCTTTTTCGGGGGTAGTTCTTCTTTACCCGGTGGCGAGACGGTATCGGCAAAAGTACCCAGGTGTTTCTGCAATTCCTGGTCGCATTCCGCGATTCGGCGCTGGTAGGTGTCATACATCTCCATTTCCTGTTGCAGCACAAAGATCAGTTCTTGGCGCCAGTTGCCCTCCAGGCTTTTAGCAATCTCTGCGCGGCTGGCTTGAATCCGCGGGTGACTGAGTTCTGCGAGCTTCCACGGGTTGCGTTCCCCGGCGAGGATGGCCCGCACGATCAGCTGTCCAGTCACTCCGCTCAGATCGCTGATCACATTCGCCAGCTGTATGTTCATCTGGGTCAGCGCTTTCTGCATGCGCTGCACGCAGGTCGCCGCTCCCGTGACGTGTTGTAACCGCTGCCGCCAGTAGGTACGCAGCATCCGGATCTTAGTAGGTGGTTGGAACGAGTTGTTCAACAACCCGTAGGTGTGTAGCTTCAGCAGCCACTGGCTTTCCTGCACATCGCTTTTGCGTCCGGGCAGGTTCTTCGTGTGCCGGGCGTTGACCAGATAAACCTCGAAGCCGCGTTCTTCCAAAATGTCGTACAGGGGAATCCAATACACGCCCGTCGACTGCAAAGCCACGGTCTTCACACCACAGTTCTGCAACCAGTCGGCTAAGCGATACAGATCCGCGGTGAAGCACTCGAATCGGCGGACCGGTTGTGAATCACGATCCGGTCTCACGGCCGCGTAATGCGCACTATTGCCCACATCGATTCCCGCGGCGTGTGGATGGACTACCTCCAGACCGGGGTTCTCCGATTGCAGCCGCCGCGCTAGCTCCTTCTTCGCTTTTCGGTTCCGCCACAGCTTGTTGTCCGTCCTCATCCCTGTACTCCTTGATGGAAATAGGGATTCGGTTCGGCCCGGTGACGAACGGTTTAGAAAACTCCCCAACGGGGTCAAAGGGCCGCTACAACAAGGTCCTTGCCACCAAACTAGTGATCGCCAGTACCGGAGCCATGCTAATCGTCGGGCACGAAGCGCCATGTCGTATATCGGCCTTAGCTTGCCGAATCGAATCCCGGGATCACATTGGCGAACAGGGAAACTCTAGACAAGTTTCTGGCACTAGCGACGCGTCGAAGACGCAGTCGGGGCTTATCGGGAGTTACGGGCTCGCCGCAACGGGTCCATTGCCGAATAATTTTGGGCTTGGGGGAATAAATCAGCCTATTCCAAGGTCTCCGCTGTGCAAGGACATGCAAGTTGAGTGGAGAGGAGAATTTATTCCCCATGAAAACGACTGTGCTTCTGGCTTCGCTATTCTTTGCCGGTGTATCCGTTGCGGTGAATCCGGCAGGGGCCCAAACGGTCAATCCAGTACTACAGTGGAATCGAACACTGCTTACGATTGTTCGCACCCCTGGCGCGCAGCCGGCAACTGTGCATGCAACCCGCAGCTTCGCGATTTTGCATGCAGCGATTTATGACGCGGTCAATTCTATCGACCCGGCCCATAAGCCTTTCCTGGTTCAGCTTTCCGGAGTATCGCGCCAGGCTTCACAGGATGCAGCGGCCGACGCCGCTGCCCACGAAATTCTTGTGAAGCTATACCCGAACTTTCAAACAAGTCTGGATAGCCAGTTCGAACAATTATTGGCAGAAATCCCCGACAGCCAGGGTAAGACCGAAGGCATCCACGTCGGAGAGACGGTTGCGGACGATATCCTGGCGATACGAAATCATGACGGATCGGGCGCAACACCTCCACCTTTTGTTCCCGTCAATGTACCTGGCTCTTACCAGTTGACGCCGCCCAACTTTAAGCCGCCGCAATTCACGCACTGGTCAAAGGTCACTCCTTTTGCCATTGAGTCCGCAAATCAGTTCCGCCCCGGCCCACCACCAGCGCTAACCAGTGATATCTATGAAGATTCCTTTAACGAAATCAAGTCGGTCGGAATCCTCAATAGCACGACGGCAACGGCAGACCAGAAGCAGATCGGGCTTTTTTGGAATGGGGCCATCCAAAATTACTGGAATGAAATCGCGCAGACACTTTCTATCGATCACCAACTTTCGACGGCCCAGAATGCCCGGCTGTTTGCTCTTCTGGACCTCAGCCTCGCCGACAGCGTAATCGCCTTTTATGACGCCAAATACAGTTTTAACTTCTGGCGTCCGATAACGGCGATCCGGGCCGCGGACACAGACAATAATCCGCAGACGTTGGCCGATCCAAACTGGCTTCCACAAAGCACGAACACCGCTCCGGATCCATCGTATCCGGGGGCGCATGCATCCATCAGTCACGCCGCCGCCACGGTTTTGATCTCTTTCTTTGACTCCAATCGTTTCGAGCAGCAAGTAACCTCCGAAACGCTTCCCGGCGTGGTGCGGTCTTTTGAGACCATCTCGGATGTCGCAGCGGAAGCCACGTTAAGCCGCGTCTTAGCCGGTCAGCATTTCCGCTTCGACGAGAATGCTGGCCAGCGACTGGGTAATAATGTGGGCGATTTTATTTTCGATAATTTCTTGACCCGTCGTCACCATGACGACCGCGACAAAGACGAGTAACCATCGCGGGCGGTTGACGACGCGTCCGGAAATTGAGCAGATGGACGTGGCGTAGCTACAATGATGCGTCCGCGAAGAGCCCGCTTCCGTTTCCTCCAGTAAGATAAGACCTGAGAAGAGCAATCCTCAGGCTGGCAGTTTTGGAAAGTATAGTCCCAGTGTTTAGCAATCGCGTCCGAGTCAACCGAAAAGTGGAGCTCCGAACACCGTGGCATCGGGATGAGCGCGCACAGCCATGACGGGTCACTCGCCACGCGCTGCGGGAGGCCAAAATGCAACACTACCTGCAAATTTGGGCTCCAACGCATTTTAGCTAAGTCCTTTATATCCGACTACCGGCGGAGCCAAAACGCAACAGAACGCGTCTTTTGTTACTTCAGTGTAAGCCCATCAAAACAGGCCCATTATCGCTCTTTGCAAGGCCTCTCCGACGTGGCTGTTGCTGACACCTATATCCTGGCTGTCGCTCGCGAGTGTTGGCCCCTTCAATTGATTGGCAATCGCCGTGTCAATCGGTTGACAATGCGTCAGCCTCTCACCACCACGACAACCGGCACGGCGGGATGCGATTTATCTTTCTTCTCCACGTATTGGTCTTCTCGCTCATCCATTTGCGAAGCGATTTGGTTCTTCCCCGTCAATTGGCACCGCGATTGCTCCCTGAACACCCGAGGGAGTAATCCCAGGGAGGAAAAATGATCGTTTGCTTTGCGAACCAATGCGCCTACTGCCGATCATCAATTGCCCCGGGGCAAAGACGGGTGCGGGAGAAGATTTATGATCCCGCGCTCAATGGCCGTGATCCAAGTTACCACCGCTACCACGCTGAACTCTTCGCCACGCAGCAAGAAAGCTGCTGGGAAAAACATCAGCTCGAGCGGGAAATGGCCCGGACTGCCGCCTACGCTGCTTAGCGGACACTCCGAACTATTGGAGGATGATGATGTTCTCATCTTCATTTGATATCCTTAGGAGAGACCGCTGCGGAAATCACACTTTGGTTGCCGTGGCGGGAGACCTGGAAACTGCGCGCCTTCGTTTGAGCCAATTCGCCTCGCTCACGCCTGGCGAGTATTTCGTTTTCGATCCGCGGACCTACCAGATCGTTGCCGCTATGCACCACTGGGGGGTCCGCCAGGTCAAGTGAAGGTGGATCCTAGTTGCATAGACGCACCTGAGGAACAACCAGTTGATTGTTACTTGGCCGCGCGGCACCAAGCGAAAGGAACAACAATATGGCATCGCCCCATCCTAAAAATCGCCTCGAAGTGCCTGCCACAAAACTTCTGATCCGGTCGATAACTTCAGTCATTTTTTGCGTCGCTTTCGTTGTCTGCGCCCACGCGCAAGATGCTCAGCCGAACAGTAGCAACGAATCCTGGACGGTGACCACGCAAACTTCACGAGACAACACCAATCCATCGCGGACGACCGAGAGTCACGCCGAATCCGGCAACCGGAGTATCGATAAACAGAGTATGGAGGTGCTTAGCCCCGATGGCGAGTACAAGCCCTATTCCGAAATCGAAAAGGAAACGATCCACGTAAATGCCACGACAACGCGAACAGTGGTGCACACCTACAGCTGGGATGGGAATGGACAAAAGATTCTGACGGAGCTTACGGAAGAAGAAGCACGAAGCTCGGCAAGCGGCGATGCCCGGGTGGTACGCGCCACGTCGAATCCTGATGCCAACGGAAAACTTCAGCTGGCGCGACGCGAGGTCGCTGATATAAGAAGCACAAGCCCGGACGCCCAGGAGACGAAAACCACAACTTATCTTGCCGACGGCAACGGCGGGCTCACTGCGTCCTTGCAAACGCGGGAGTTGCAAAAGCTCAGCACTGACCACACTGTCGAGGTGAAGAAGACAACGCTAGTGCCGGATGCTGGGGGCAACTGGGAAGTGCGCGAAGTAACAGAAGGCACAATCAAGGAAGAAGGCAAGAATCGAACCATCGAAGAGCGGGTTTCGCGCGCCGATTTAGATGGCAGACTTTCAGAAGTATCACGCACTGTTGGCAAGGAGACAGAAACACCCGCCGGAGAAAAAAGCAATATCGTAGAGACGTATTCTTTGGATGTTCCTGGATTAACTCGCGACGGCAGCTTGCATCTGAACCAGCGCGTCACGACCGTCCAGAAAAAGGATTCAGATGGAAAAACGACCGAGCAGCGGGTCGAGCAACCCAATCCCGGCGATCCGAACGTGAGTCTGCAAGTAGCCACAAAAACGGTCGATGTCGTGCGGTCCGGAGCCTCCGGTACGCAGCAGACAAAGACCATTCAAGAGCGCGACGTCAACGGCGTTTTAAACGTGATCTCGGTCGAGACACGGAAATCAGACCATGTTCCTACCGTGCCAGTACGGACAGCGCCGTCAGAAAAGCCCCAATAGCGCGTAAGTCCTTCGCGCAACTCTCTGCCAGCATTCGACACTAAGTCACCACACTGGCCGCTCCGCACTCCCCGTTGACGGGGCAAGTGGAAGCGATGAAGGCTTGCTCATCGAGGGTGAGCGCAACGAAAAACATTCCAGCGAGGAAGGCGGTGGGGCAAACCCCAGATTCCAGAACGGAGTGCTGGAATCAACATTCCGGTATCGGAGTCCAAGACCAAGCGTCGACAGATTGCGAATCGGGAGTCCGGGCAAGGTTCAAGCGAAAGGCGCGGCAGCAGGGCTCTGACTATTTGAGTGAGACCAATGCCGTACTCGTCACGCCATTGACACTGTTAATGTGATGCTCGATGCTAAGAATCTTCTTGCCGTAGAGTCTCACCTCGACGAACGTTTCGTCACCGGCTGGAAGCCAAAAATCACCAATTTTCTCGTAACGGCGCACGAAATCGGCTCGCGTGATCCAAAAGGACAGCTTCTTCGCCGGATGGCCAGCAATCTTGACAATGGCGAATTCACTGGTATCAATCCATACTTTCCCTTCGAAGAGATACTTATCCTTGCGCTTGGGAATCGCCTCCACTACAAAGCAATGATGGCTATCCAAGTCGTCTTCATTGAGCACACGAAAGGTGTAGTTCGCAGGCGTGATCGAACTGTCGTGGTGCTCCTTTCCTGCGGCAGCGGACATCTCGCTTTCCATCAGGCGCTTGAGGACGAGATTGCGGATCACACCTGACCCTTCTTCCGCGACCGTCACGAATGTTTTTTTGTCCGGGGCAATATATTCCATCTGCACGATTTCTTTGGCGTGCGCTTTGCCGTTGAGATCCGTCACTGCGTAGGTCCTCACCGCGGAATATTCTCGCAATCCGGCACTGCGAAGATCGTTGTGTTTCACGAGGTCGGCGAATATTCGGTCGCCGCTGGCGGAAGGTTGCGACGGCGGGGCCGGCGCTGACAGCACCAGTGGCTCACTCCCTTGGCTGGTCTGCCCGACGGTTGAAACTGGTGCGCCATTGATTCCAACAACGAGGAGAGCTGCCAAGAGGCGTACTTTCGTTGTGCGAAGAATTTGCATAGTGCTGTGAACCTTATCGGGAATCAAAGAGACTGCAGCGCGCGGACTCGATTTCGCCGTATGCTCCCCGACTGTTCAGTCCTCGAAACTCCTCGCTCCACCCTTCATCCGATACTTCACCAAGTTGGTCCAAACAAACTTGATCACCCGTGCGTCGTTGTAACAATAGGCGAGGTTGTGATTTAGGGTGGAGAAGCAATGCTGCTGGCAAGTCTTCTTCATGCCGGCCAATTGCTTGGCCTCAAACTTGTGGCCATCAATGTTTCCCCAATCGTAGGTGGAGGCATACATGGGGAAACAAGGAGCGACCGTGCCATCGGTGCGGATGATGACGTTGTTCTGGCCGGCTCGACAATTCCATTCGGCAAAATGCAATTCACCATTAGCATCCTGCACAAAGCCGGGCGTCCCGGCAATTTGCTTCGCAATATCGCCGTTGGTCCCGGTTCCATCGCCGTTCCACCCAAGGCGCTTCAAGTCGCTTCCACTCGCCATGCGAATGAACGCTTTGATCTCCTGCAAACGCTGCACGGAATTGACCATCTGATAGCCAGCTTTGTTCTTTTCAGTGAGCCAATCCACGAGGGAATCGATTTCCGGCCAATCTTCCGGCCGGATGTACGTTGGATTGTCGCTGAGATGCTTGAAGTGCTCGTCCTGCTCAAGCATCGGCGTTTCGTTGATGTGATAGTCGGTCGCGACGCGGTTGTCGCGTGCGAACTCCGTAATCTGACGCACGTCCTGCGTGTTGTTCCGGCAGATGTTGACATTGAAAAAGACCATGTAGCCGTAGACGTACTGCTTCTTCATCAGATGTTCGAGATGCTTGCGGCCCGGCACGACGGCTTTGGGCAAGCTGGGCTTTTCGTCCCAGGAATCGAGTGCGAAGTTGAAAACACCGACTCCGGCATCGCCTAGGCGATCGGCGACATCGGGGCGCAACAGGCGCCCGTTGGTGCCGACGTAAATCCAGAACCCCTTTTTCGCGGCATAGTAGATAACTTTGTGCGCAAAATCCGGCCGCAACAAAGGCTCGCCGCCCATCAGGGCCAGTACGCGACAGCCGTGATCATGGAGCCAATCAATCGAACGGCGCGCCACGTCTTCGGTCATGCCCTTGACCTTGTTGTTGTAGGCCCAGCAATACCAGCAATCGAGATTGCACTTGTACTCAAGAAAAAGGTATGCAGTAATGGGATGAAAATCGCCGGGCAACACGCGCGAGCGGATGTACGGGAACAGCCAGCCTCGCATCTTGCGATAAATCTCAGGGACGGTCCAGTCGCGCTTCTCAGGAATAGGGTCGGGGCCAGGGTCCAAAAGCTTTTCAGGAAAGCGCGGGAATACCGGGTCCGGGAGTTTCATGCCTTTTGCGGCGGGGACCGCCACGGGTCCGGGTGCGGAGTGCATCAGTAAATTGTGGATGTCGACGTCGATGCGGAATTTTGGTGCCGTAGCCATGAACTCTGCTCCTTTTCTCTAACGTCCAGGCGTAGTCGAGTTTGTTAGACAGCCCGGAGGGCTTTGATGCGCATCACGCCCAGCAGGTTGAAAAGTTTTTGAATCAATCTCCGGCGATTCCCTGCACCTCGCGTTGCCAATTGCTGGCCGGAATTTGCACTTGCGAGAGTTCAGGAGCGCCACCAACGGGTTCGTTCCGCAACTGGGCCTCGAGCGAGGCTAGCTGAGCCTCAATGTCTTGCGCGACCTTGCGCTTGCGGATGACCTCCTCGCGATAACGCCGCAGGAAATAGTCGATGGTTTCGACGCGGATCCTGATGGAGCCGGAAGGCTTGTTCTCGTCGAGATCCTTGAAACAGAAGTACGGTGTGCCGGACTGCTCGATGATGCCTTCGACCACACCATAAATCGGCGCGTCGTGCCCGCACTTGAAGCTGGAAATTTCCAGAGCCACAAGGTTGGGATGGCGCGCTGCGAACTTCGCGGCCCAAACTTTGTGGTTGGTGCTGCACGAGTAGGAGTTTTTCCAAGCGTCGGTAATGTCGAGCGGGCTGCTGACTACGCCGGCCCTCACTTCTTCACCAAAAAGTCTTTCGAGCAAGTCCTCATCGAGCGGGAGCGTATTCTGGGAAAAGATGGGATAGCCGAGCTTTTGGAATTCATCGAGGATCTCGTGATTGAGTCCCGGATCGTGGTGGTAAGGGCGCGCCAGCATGACGATGCCGATGCGGTCCTCGCTCTCCAATTGGTCGAGAACCTGCCGCGCACGCTTGCGAATGCTGGTCTCGTAGTCCTTGAGCGCGACAAATCCCGATTCCACTGCGCGCTCATTCTCCTCCGGAGAGAGCCCCAGGACGGGCTGCCACGCTTGTAGCATCTGGTAGGCGAACAGCTTGCGATCCGCGAAATTGAGGACCGGGTCGATGTATTTCAGATTGGATTCAGCGAAAACGTCGTTCTCCTTGGTGAAAGCGGCCTTCACGGTTTCTGGAGTTGCCGTCACCGTTGGGCACGCGTTTGAGCCGACAATTTTGACCAATGGCGAATGCAGAACGTCGTACATCGGGAAAAAGATGACGTTTAGCGGCTTTTTGCGATGTTTCTCCTGGATCAGGTTGTAGACGTGGGATATTCCGATTTTCGCCGGGAAACACGGGTCGATGGCGCCGCGGCTGGCGCCCGCGCGATACAGCTCGGAACTCGTATAGTCGGAATAAATGATGTTCTCCGGTTGGAGTCCCAAGCTTTCGAAGTAGGCGTTGAACAAAGGAGCGTACGTGTAGATGTTCAGCACGCGTGGAATGCCGATACGGACTTTGCTGCGATTCTGCATGAGCGCGACACGCTGCCTGGCCGATTGAGTCCATGCCCGTGTGGGAATCGGGTCGGCCACATTCTTGGCGTTCGTGGGACGAAAGACTTCCTTCGAGGCGACATCGACAAAATTCGGATGTTTGTCCCGAATTTGGTCCAATCCAGCCTTGATGTCTTTCATTTCGCTCAGATCTTCTACCGTTCCTTTTTCGCAGGTGGCAATGATCAGCCGCTGTTCGCCGTGCATGAGTGGAACCTTGGTGATGCGCTCGATGGGCACGAGGTTCTTTACCGGTTCGGTTCTTACGTCGATGAAGGTACGCAGACAGTTGTTTTTGCAGAAGTAGCAGCGGGTCCCTTCATTGCGCGTCGTGCGGTACTCAATCTTGCGGACGGCCTCGAGCCCGATGAAAGTTGATTGCTGTCCGTTGCGCCATAGACGCAGCGATTCCTGCGCGGCGCCGATTGCCCCGGATTCCCCGCAGTGCTCATGCACGATGATTTCCGGCTGCTTGCCGGAGGCACGGAAGCTGTTGCGGATGAAATCGACTTCGGCCTTCACCACGGCAAGATTGTTTTGGGTTCCCCCCTGCAGAACAAACCTCGTACCCAGCGCGGCAAGATTGGGGATGCTGGCGACATACAGGAAGACGTTCTTCGGAAGCACGGCGGCGAGGCCCGCCAGGATCTCCTCGGCCTGCCACCCCTGGCGCTGGAAGTTCACGATGTCGGATTGCATAAAAACAGCACAGCCGTAACCGAAGACGGGCATGGCCTGGGCGGAAAAGGCAAGGTCGGCGAACTGATTAACGTTTAGTCCGAAACCCTCGGCAGTGGATTGGAGGAAGTATCCGTTCCCCGCAGAGCACTGTGTATTGAGCTTGAAGTCCTTTACACGGCCGTTGTGCAGGATGATGATTTTGATGTCTTGGCCGCCGACATCGACGATCACGTGCGGGTCTTCGTAAAACTTGAGCGCGGATTCGGTGTGTGCCACGGTTTCCACCAAGGCGACATCGGCCTTAAGAACATCTTTCAGAATGTCCTTGGCGTAGCCAGTGGTCGCGACACCCAACACTTCGAGCTTGGCATTCTGAGCTTCGACCTGGCCGCGCAGGCTCTCGAACATTTCAATCGTGTCCTGAATGGGATTCCCATTCGACAGTTGATAGGACTTGCAAAGGATGTCGCCTTTTTCATCGAGCAGGACGGCTTTGGTTGACGTGGACCCACCGTCAATACCGATAAATCCTCCTACGGTGCTACCTTTCTGAAGAGTCACTGGCGTGAACTTCTTGCGGCGGTAGGATTCTCGGAAACTGGTGAGCTCGGTGGGATCGGCGACCAGGCCTTTTCCTCCAGCCTTGGCTTTTTCCTCCTGCCGGCCGAATTCAATATAGCGAACCAGTTCTGCGTAGCCACGATAGCAGCCGATGCCGTCGTCCTCACTGCGGCCGAACTCAATGGCACCGAGTGCGGCAAAGTATTGAGCGTTCTGCGGGACCTTGATCAGATCTTCGGGCTTCGAACCGTCTGGAACCGCGACCTTGCGCTCCTGCCACATGCGAGGGATGTTTGCCTGCCATGCTTCGCGCATCCCGCGAATAAAACCGTTGGGGCCACCCAGGAGCAACACGTGCGGCCGTAAGGTGTGGCCACGAGTCAAGACGCTCAGATTCTGCAGGACGATAGCTTCAAACAGCGACGCCATTAGTTCGTCCGGGGGCGTGCCGACCTTCTGCAGGCCGTTAATGTCGGTTTCTGCAAATACGCCGCACTTGCCGGCGACTTTGTGGAGCTTGATTCCTGCATATTTCAGTTCGGCCAGCTGATCGGTAGGGATTTTCAGTTTGGCATTGATCTTATCGATGACCGCACCGGTCCCTCCTGCGCACTTATCGTTCATCGAGGGGATTTTTTTCTTGCGCCCGGTCTCGTCATCATCTTTGAAGACGATGATTTTGGCGTCTTGACCGCCGAGTTCAATGACCGAGTAGACTTCGGGATGCAACTTCTCTACAGCCAAGGAAACGGCGGTAACCTCTTGCACGAATTTCGCGCCGACCTGGTCAGCAATCGCGCCACCGCCTGACCCGGTCACGAACATGCGAGTATTGTGCCGATCGATTCCCACTTCGGCTTCCATGCGCTTGAGGAACTCGAGCGTTTTCTCGGGCTGTTTGGTCTCATGGCGTTGGTAGTCTTGCCACAACACTCGATCCGTCGACGAGTCGACGACCACTGCCTTCACTGTAGTTGAACCTACGTCGAGCCCTACGAAGAACGTGGTGACGTGATCGTGCGGCTTCTGACAGGCTTGTTGTAGTTGCGGCCGAAGCGGTGCAATCTGAACTAATTGCGAAGCCTTATGGTCGTGCATTGCTTCCTCTCTTTTAGAAAGTCGGCATATCCGCCTATCGGCCGGTCTTTAGGTGCCAATAGGGCTGTAACCGTCCAAGATAGGCAACTGCTCGGCCCGCTTAGGGCTTGGAAATTTCTATGGGATATTGATCTTTAGTCGCCGGAAGCCGCCGGAATCGCGACTCCTGTTGCGCGCGCACGCTTCCAGAACCGCGTGTCCCGGTTGATCCGATCGCTGACGTGCAGCACAAATTGCGCAGCTGTGCCCGCGACACCTTCGCGGTGAGGCACGTGATAGAAGGGCCGCTTAAGCTCGGGATGCTCGTCGATGTAGCTGCGGATTTCCTGGAGGCTCTTGCCTGTCGATTTGAGACATTGCTCGAATTCAGCCTTGGCTTTGACCTTAGCTTCGCCGAGGGCCATCTGCACGCGGCTGTGTGCGTTGACTTCGCCTTCGCCCGAAGTCTCGATGGGTAAGAAGATCATGTCTTTGAATTTGTTGATTACAGCCGATTGCACTCCGTCAGACTGCGACGACGGCATGCACCCGAAGGGCTTCAGCGCCAGCACCATGTGGCAGAGCTTGTGAACGGTGTAATACACATTCTTGCCGACTTCGAGATGTCCCTCTCCGCCACGAGCAAACTGGTTATAGAAAGGATGCGCCATGTCGGCGAGTTCCGTCTGTGGCACGAGTTGGTGACTAATTCCACCAAGGTGCTTGATGGTGCGATGGTAGAAGAAATTCCACATACGCTGCCCGGCGCCGATTCCCCATAGCTTCTTGCGCAATCCAATGTAGTTGCCGAAATGTTTCTTCGCCTCGTACCACTTCGGGTTGGCGTGCGGACGATTTACCGGCCATTTTGCTATGGCGTGAGCCTTCGCCTGGTACATCAAGTAAGCGACCCACGTAGCGATCGGCTCCACCAGCACTTGCGCACCTTCGCGTTCCAAGAAATCAAACATGTGGAAGTTTCCATCGCCCTCGGTCAGCTGCGCCCAAAATTCGCCGGTAATTTTGACCACTGGCTTTACGCGCGTGCGATCGACTTCGATGGAATTCAATCTGTCACGGGCGGTCTGCAACGCATGGAAGTAATCCTTGCCCCACATGTGCTCATGCCATTTGCCAAACACGTTAACGGTGTTCCGCAGGATCTTATTGCTTTTGAATTTAGGCTTAGCCCAGCCCGGTGCCAGTTGCTCAATCTCGAAAGCCCGGCGTTCCTTCAGGTCCTCGCACAATCCATCCACTGTCTCGCGAAAGACGCGATCCGCCTCGCCTTTCTTCACCTCAAAGGGGCGGATTTGGTACACAAGGTCGTTGATCACGTCGCCCAAGTGCATGGCGTTCAGCATTCCGAAGCCGAAATCAACGGTGAACTTCAACCCAGGCTCTCCGGACTCGGCCTTGATTCCGTCGCTGTCTTTGAATAACAGCACGCGGAAGCCGTCGAAACCAGCATTCTTCAGCGCGAAGCGATATTCGGCCTCATACATGCCGAATCGGCAAGGGCCGCAGGAGCCCGCTGTGAAGAACACGTAGTTGTCCAAAATGTGCCGGCGTGAGAGACCCTGTTTCTCCAAAAACTGGAGATACTGCACCAGATTCCCAACCGTGAAGTAGGTCGGATTGCACTGACCGTTATTGCCAAACTCTTTTCCTGTCTGGAAGCCGGCGACATCCGGGACAGGAAGCTTTTCGCAGTTGTAACCACACCCTTGAAACACCGCGCGAATCAAATCTTCGTGTTTCCACGTGAAGCCCCCAAACAGAATGGTGACACGGCTGCGCTCGTCTGCCGTAAAGGCTCGCTCGACTGGCCGGTGAAAATGATTCGCCTGGTCCAAGCCTGCGATTTTCCGCAGACGCGCGCGTTCTGCCTCTAAACGTTCCCTGATTTCCGATTCAGTCGCAATCTGGACGAAATTTGACGGCATAAAGTCCTCCGGTGTACTGAATTCTTGTGATTGTTGTTGAAAGTGAATTTTACAGCCGTGTTGCAACTAGTGGACGGAAAGAGAGACTGGGAATCCGGTGACTTTTTCACACAGCAAGGCGCAGCCGAAAGCGGAACATGAGTCCGCTCGACTGCTTCGGGTCTACGAACAAATGCCATCCGAACCCCGGGACACCGAGTTGGGAGATCGAACTTTGCTACCGCAGCTTAGATGCACCTCAGAGCCAAACTTGATACATGAAAAATTAGCACGCCCTACAGTTCGACAGCTTGACCAAGTCCTAGAACCCTAGCATAAGGCGTGGGGCGGAGACAACTCACGCGTCGTTACCGCTGTGGCGACCGGAGTCGGCCGTGAGTCTGTAGCCCAAAAACGTCCGAGAGCTCCGTTTGCGAAGCGTGAAAAGTATGTATCTGAGGGGGCTGCAGCAACATCGAATCAAGACGACCGACACCGAAATGGGGGGTGAAAGCAAGAGATGTCCGTAGGTTCTGCGAAAGAAAGCTTGATTCTTGGCCTCGGAAGGCTGGTTTGGCTGAGCATCCCAGTGCTGCTTTGCAGTTTTTCCGCATGGTCTCAACAGCCACCGGTGAACAAAACAGCGGATAGCGCCCTAGCTGACTCGCAGGAAACACAGGCTTCTGGTGGGCTGCAACACGCTGAGCACCAAGTGGGAAGCATCAGCGGCAAGGTTGTTGATCAATCTGGAGCCAACATCGTCGGGGCCGTGGTGAAGCTTACGCGTGAAGGCCAATCTTCGGGCCTGGAGGTAACGTCGGACGAGGACGGGCTATTCGCGTTTTCCAATGTCGGCCCGGGCCCCTTCCGGCTCACAATTTCATCGCCGGGCCTCGCGACGCAGGAGTCCTCCGGGACTCTGCAATCTGGAGAAGCCTACGTCACGCCGCTGATTATGTTGGTCATCCCCACTCAGGTAACAGAGGTGCACGTTGCACTCACGCCAGAGGAGCTGGCAGACGTGCAGATCAAGGAAGAAGTAAAGCAGCGGGTGTTCGGGGTGATCCCGAACTTCTATGTCAGCTACGACGCGAGTCCCGCGCCTCTCACGGCGAAACACAAGTTTGAGCTTGCGTGGAAATCGGCCAGCGACCCGGTCACGCTTATCGGGGTCGGGGTCCTGGCGGGGATTGGCCAGGCCGGAGATCGTTGGGGCGGGTACGGACAGGGAGCGCAAGGGTATGCAAAGCGCTATGGCGCAAGTTACGCCAATGTCTTTGCCTCAACATTTATCGGAGGCGCGGTGATGCCTTCGGTTCTCAAGCAGGATCCACGCTACTTCTACAAAGGAACCGGTAGCAAACGATCCAGGCTTCTCTACGCCGTGGCGAGCTCGGTTATGTGCAAAGGGGACAATGGGCGCTGGCAGCCAAACTACTCGAATGTCATCGGAAGTTTTGCTGGTGCCGGATTGCAGGCTCTCTACCTCCCCGCGAACGATCGCCGCGGATCCGGGTTCGTGGTCTCTTCGGCGCTAATCCGACTTGGTGAGACGTCTCTCGCCGGTGTCCTTCAAGAGTTCGTTTTCTCGAAGTTGACACATGGTCCTAGGCGCTCGGCATCGCAGCAGCCCTAGCTACCTACCACGGGGGCGGTTGTCGGCTGCCAAGTCTGATTGAAGTCTCAACGACGCCGGCCGTTGGAAGCGCTTTTTCCATTGTTCATCGCTGAATTCAAGCACATCCCTTTCAGGACCACGTGGAATCACTCACTTGCGGGTGCGCCTTGGGTCCTGCACAGCTCTCCAGGAAATCTGTTTAAGGGTTGGCTTCGCCGCTGACATTAGGTTGCGACGTCAAAGGAATCCTGGCTGGCAGAATTTCGTGGGCGCGCCCATCGGAACACTCCCTCTTTGAGCAGCCTCAGAATCGTTCGCCGGTTCTCGAGAACGACACGCAGCCACGACGACTTCCTCATCATCGGGAAATAGATTCCGCGAAAACAAAGACGCGCCAGGAAGATATTGAAGCGATCCCCGACATGCTGGTCGTCCAGCGCCGCAACGGCCTGGGCAAGTGCTTCCGGGCTATAGGAGTGAGCCCAGCCATAGTTTAGTTCGGCATGCGCTTCTTCGATCGTCATTTTCAGCGGAGTGTGCGCCATGGTGAAGGGAACGAAATCCAGCCAGTGCCGCGGGCGCGTGAGCCGTCCGGCGGCCTCCAACCGCTTGTATAGAGGCGTTGCGGGTAACGGCGTGAGCAGTCCGAAGATCGGCAAGCCCGGAGGCCATGTACGGACCTGTTGCAGGGTGCGTTCCGCGACTCCCGGGGTGTCGTTGTCCATGCCGAAGATGAACGAGGTGATCGCGTATATATTGCGTTTTGCCAGCCGCTCCAGCACGGCGGCATATTCGCCGGGTTTATTGAATCCTTTATTCACGTCCTTCAGATTTGCCGGATCGATCGATTCCATTCCGATAAAGATCCACTTGCCTCCGGAGGCGGCGATCAAATCGACCAGTTCTTCGTCGCGCAGAAGATTGGCGCTGATCTGCGCCACCCAAAAGACTTGGGCTTTGGCCGCGATGATGTCACGCAGCAGGGACTTGGTGCGCTTTATGTTGATGGCAAAGTTGTCGTCGATGAAGAAGACCGCGATCTGGCCTCCCTCTTTGCGGGCGCGGGCTTTTAGCAGGAGCAATTCGTTGACCACGCTTTCATTCGTGCGGAAGCGAATCGAGTCGCCGAAGAAACCGGTGACCGTGCAGAACTCGCAGCCGTACGGACAGCCTCGTCCCGATTCCACCGGCACGATGCGAAAGGATCCCCATCCTTCGCGGAAACCCTTCAGCAAGGGGTGCATCAGCTTGGGAATGAGATTGAACTGGTCGAGATCAAGCTTGTCCCACGGAATCGTGGGATAGTGATTCAGGGAAGGCTTGCGCTCTTTGCCCATCGCATCCACGGGCGCGTAGATTTCTTTCAGCTCGCCGCGAACCGCATCTTCGACGATTTGCGGCCAGGTCTCATCCGCTTCTCCCAAGGCAACGGCATCGGCGTGGCGGGGGCCACCATCGCGGCCGAGAGCTTCATCGGCCTCTTCAGTCACATGCGGCCCTCCCACCACCACCGGAACTCCCGTCGCGCGAATCGCGTCCGCCATGCGATATGCTCTGGCGACCATCCTGGTCATGGCGCCGATACCAACCAGTCCGATGTTCTGGTCGCGGACAAATTGCGCAATTTGGGTCTCGCCCATCGGTTGGGCATTGCCATCGACCAGCAGGACTTCATGTCCGGGAGGTGTGAGAGCCTGGAGCAGAAACATCCAGAGGTGGGGCATGAAGTTGCGGGTGACCCCGTTGTCAGGGTTGTAGAGCAGAATTCGCATGACACTCCTTGAAAGCGCTCGCTTGCCACGCTGGGTCGGTCACGACGATCCCGGAAGGCCGGCATGTCAAATGTGTCTTGCGAACTAAGTGTTGGGGTCCCACGTATGACGGCTTCCCTTCGCAATACATAACTCCGTTAACGTGGGTGGTGTCAACTCATTGTTGGCGTAATATCGCGACAGCACTCACAACCCGGGAATCCGCTCGTCATTGGGCGGTTGGTCGGCTACTCGACACTAATGGGTCAAGCCCTGGTAATCGCCGTAATCGAAAAAGTGGTTTCAAGTGTCGCAAATGCCCGATTCACGACCGTGAGCAGGACTTGGCCTCCGATTCGAGGTTCCTCCAAAAACTTGCCACGGGGCTCCAAGAAGCTTGTATCGACAGGCTCGGACGGCGCATCAACCTATTTGTGCGATGGCTGTCGTCGGATTAGTAGCGGTTGGTTTACTCGGTTGCGGGTTCATGCTCTACGTCTTGGTTCAATGGATGCAGGAAACGGTGCGCAAGGACTAAGAAAGGCTGAACGCACCTACATCTCTAGGGTCTTCACGGGTCTCGCAACTAGCCATCCATCTATGGTGCCGCCATTCGATATCTTTAAGAGACAGCCTGGCGGTGGTGTGCGTTGGCTAGAGGTGGTCGCAGACCTGGAAGCCGCCAAGCTCCGGGTCAAAGAACTAGTGGAATGTGTTCCCGGCGAATATTTTATTTTCAGCTTGGCATCAGGACGTAGGCTCGACGTTAAACGCGATGAAGTAGGCGTAAGTACCAAGGCGAGGAAGTAAAGGCTCGGGAATCAACCTGTGATTTTGAGCTATCGTCTCTGTATTCCGGTCCCTGGGTCAAAAGATAGGCAACAAGACCGAGGGCGAGCGCTCGAACCGCGACCTATGCTGCTTTGCGGGCCTGCGCCCTAACCTTCGCCCATCGCTTCTTTGTCGCCTTGATGATCGCCGCCCTACCAGCCGCCGACAGGACGCGCTTCTTGACGCCGGCTACTTCGCGCTCCGCGGAATGTCCGAGCAGCTTGCGGAAAAAGCCGGGTTTGTCATCCCGAACCCGCGTCGTTTGCGGGTGAGGGATCTGCTGTTCGCGAAAGGGTCAAGGAAAAAGCAGATTCCTCACCCCGTCAAAAACCAAACGGGGTTCGGAATGACATATTTTCATCTTTTCCGCACCCTGCTAGGGCTTTCGCCGCCGCTCGCACTCCGCTTAATTGGTGATTCAACTTAGCTAACTGTTTTTCTAGCTTTCTCTCTTCGCGCTTGATCGCTGCAAGAATGTCCATGAAATCCTCCGCATCGAATCCATCTCAAGCAAGGCCCACGCACTAGATGTACCGCCGAAGGTAAGTGCGCGATCCTTCTGGAAGACATGCGCTGTTACATTCAGTGCCCGTCAATTGCACAGCCATCCACAGATTGTCACAGATGTAGAATGAGAATTCGATTGACGACGTCTAACGACACGACTACCTTCACGCCAGATTGAACCGGAAAGCATAAGAACTTTACGGGTCAGTTGGAGCGCGCAGCAAGCCTAACGGCGGCTGCGATGCGAGATTGAACTGCGAAGCTCGAAGCCTTCATGGCTCGGTCTGGAATGCGCTACCGCTTAACGGCGGTCATGCAACCAGATCGAAACGGAAAGGTTGGAAACTTTACGGCTCAGTTTAAAGAGGGCGCAACAGCTTAACGGCTGATGCGCCCTTACTTTTTGTTCATCGCCTCGTCGAGTCCTCGGCTAACCGCCCCCTTACTACGCTGTGAGGGTCCTTGTCGTCCCGTAAAGTCAGTGAACTGACCCACTACCGACCAACGCCCTTCGTTGACACACCGCAACCCGTCCGTTACGCTTTTGAGTTTGCTCGCGATGATTTTTCTCTCCTGAGAAGAACGGACAAACCGCCGCATGGCGGAAGAGAAGCTACCAACTAGGGCGCAAGATTTTTCGGAGTGGTACAACCAACTGGTGCTGAAGGCGCAGCTCGCCGACTACGCTCCGGTGCGCGGCTGCATGATCGTGCGTCCCTACGGCTGGGCGCTCTGGGAAAACATTCAGCAGGCCCTGGATAGACGCTTCAAGGCCACCGGCCACCAGAACGTCGCGTTCCCCCTGCTGATTCCCAAAAGCTTCATCGAAAAAGAAAAGCATCACGTCGAAGGCTTCTCGCCCGAACTCGCCGTCGTCACCATCGGCGGCGGCGAAGAACTCGCCGAGCCTCTCATCCTTCGTCCCACATCGGAAACCATCATCGGCCACATGTGGTCGAAGTGGATCCAGTCCTACCGCGACCTGCCCGTGCTGATGAACCAGTGGAACAGCGTCATCCGCTGGGAACTTGCGCACCAAGCTCTTCCTCCGCACGCTCGAATTTTACTGGCAGGAAGGCCACACCGCCCACGCCACCCGCGAGGAAGCGATGGACGAAACCCTGCAGATGCTCAACGTCTACACCGACTTCGCCGTCAACGAAGCCGCCATTCCGGTCATCCCCGGCGACAAATCCGACGCCGAAAAATTCGCCGGCGCCGACGTCACCTACTCCATCGAAGCCATGATGGGCGACGGCAAAGCCCTGCAGTCCGGCACCTCCCATTTCCTCGGCCAGAATTTCGCGCAAGCCTTCGAAGTGAAATATCTCGACCAGAACGGCCCGCTGCAGCACTGCTGGACAACTTCCTGGGGCCTCTCCACCCGCATGATCGGCGCCATCATCATGGTCCACGGCGACGACCAGGGCCTGGTGCTGCCTCCCGCATCGCCCCCATCCAAGTCGTCATCGTGCCCATCTACAAAACCGACGAAGAAAAAGCCAGCGTCCTGCGACAGCCGCCAAGAATTTGAAAGCGCAGCTGGTCAAAGCCAACCTCCGCGTGACCATCTCGACGAACGCGAAGGCTTCAGCCCCGGCTGGAAATTCAACGACTGGGAAATGCGCGGCGTTCCTGTCCGCGTGGAACTCGGCCCCAAAGACGTCGCCAAGCAAGCCGCCGTGCTCGCCCGCCGCGATCGTCCCGGCAGGGAAGGCAAAGTCAGCGCTCCGCTGGCCGACCTCCCAGCCACCATCGAAAAGCTGCTCGGCGGAAATTCACAAGTCGCATGCTACGACAAGGCGCTGGCCTTCCGCCGCGCCAACACCCGCGACACCACCACCTACGACGACCTGAAGAAGGCCGTCGAAGAGCGGTTTTGCCTTTTCCCCCTGGTGCGGCAGCGGCGACTGCGAAGCCAAAATCAAAGAGGAAACCCGCGCCACCATGCGCTGCATCCCAATCGATCAGCCCGCCGAAGCAGGCACCTGCGTCTACTGCGGCAAGCCCGCCTCCGAGCGCGCCATCTTCGCCCGCGCTTACTAACCCGCATCTTTTCAACGCCGCGTGACGCAGGACAACGGACGCCCCGTTCCTTTCCGGGAACATCCCTCGCGGCTGCTTCTCGACACTCTCCCGACCGGATGCTAGTTTGGGATGACATCGCAGTGCACTCGTTTTTCATCGGCCAAGACGACAATCGACGCCCAGGCCAGCGCCGGGAGAGACTGTGGTTCATGTACATCACGCCGCACTTCGGGGCCATCGAGGTCCCTCTAAGCGCTCGCAACGCGGTGACGGCACGATCAAGGCGATTCTGTGGACCGCGATCCTGGTCTACGGCGCATTCGTAGCCTATAAAATCGTGCCCGCCTACGTCGCGGAGTATCAGCTCACCGACAAAATGCAGGAACAGGCCCGCTTCGCCGTCGTTAACCGCTACACCGAAGAGCAGGTCCGCGACATCATCTACAAAGTCGTGAAGGATCTGGAGATCCCCGTCAAGCGCGAAGACATCAAAGTCGTCACCAACAACGACGTCGTGAAAATCAGCGTGGACTACACCGTTCCGGTCGACTTGCTCGTCTACCAGCTGAATCTCCATTTCACGCCTTCCAGCGAGAACAAGGCCTTGTAGCTGGTTCGTAGCGCGTAGCGCACGCGCAGGATATTTCGGGCGGAGACTGTCGGAATTTGAAAACGCTAATCGGGCATCTCTTTTGAGGCCTAAGTGCGTCTTTCTTAGTGTCCGCGGTTGCGAGACAATAGAAGTCCGGCCCCACGAGGTCAAAGTTTGCGCATTCGCATTGAAAAAGGTTTCTGGACGTCTATTTTTGGCTTGACGCTGCTCGGCGTCGTCTTCGCCATTTTCATCACTTGGGTAAGTATCGTCACCTATTACTACGTGAAGTATTCCCGAATGATCGACGCGCGCCTTTCCGGCCACGTCCTCCAGAACACCACGCAAATCTTCTCGGCCCCCAAGCACATCGCGGACGGCCAGGTGTGGAGTGCCGAGGAGTTGGTCACCTACCTGACCAAAGTCGGCTATCGCCCCGAGAAGGACGACAACGCGCTGGGGCAGTACACCTTGCAGGGCAACACCGTCGATATTCGCCCATCGAAGCTTTCCTATTTTGCCGGATCAAACGCCATCGCCGTGAATTTCGGCGGCAAAACCATCAAGGCCATTCGCCCTCTCGGTGGCGGAGCCGATTTAGGTACGGCGGACATTGAGCCGGAACTCATCACCAACCTGTTCGACAGCGCCCGCGAAAAGCGGCGCCCGGTGCGTTACGACGATCTGCCACCCACACTGGTCCACGCCATCATTTCCGCCGAAGACAAGCGTTTCTTCGAGCACGGTGGCTTCGACTTGGTCCGCATCGTCGGCGCGGCGTGGGCCGACATCCGCCACAGCAGCAATCACTATCAGGGCGCCAGCACCATCACCATGCAGGTCGCGCGCACCTTCTTCTTCTCCAACGATCGCACCTGGCGCCGAAAAATCGCCGAAGCCATGCTCTCCATGGAACTGGAGCAGCGCTTCAGCAAGCAGCAAATTTTCGAGCTGTACGCCAACGAAGTCTATCTCGGCAATCGCGGCAGCTTCGGCATTCGCGGATTCTCTGAAGCCAGCGTCGCCTATTTCGGCAAGGATTTGCGTCAGTTGACGCTCGCCGAGTGCGCTTATCTCGCGGGAATCATCCGCGCGCCCAACTATTATTCCGTCGCCGACCGGCATCCCGAGCGCGCTGCCCAGGCCCGCGACCGAGTGCTCGCGCAGATGCTGGAGAACAAATACGTCACCGAAGCCGACGTCCAGGACGCCAAGCGCGCGCCGCTAAAAATCGTCCGCACCTCCGTCTCCGGCAGTGAAGCCCCCTATTTCGTGGACATGGTCAAGGATCACCTGCTCGACAAATATTCCGAAAACGAATTGCTCAGCGCAAATTACCGCGTCTTCACCACGCTCGATCCCGCACTGCAGCGCGTCGCCGCAGCCGCCATCGACACCGGCATGAAAAATGTGGACACGCTGCTGGCCAAGAAATACGCGAATGGAACAAGGATCAAGCTAAGAAGGGAACTAACGAACCGATTCCGCAGGTCCAGGCCGCGCTGATTGCGCTCGATCCCCGCACCGGGGAAATCAAGGCGGTCATCGGCGGCCGAGACTACGGGCAGAGCCAGCTGAATCACGCGCTCGCGCATCGCCAGCCGGGTTCGGTCTTCAAGCCGTTCGTCTACGCCGCCGCGTTCAACAATGCCGTCGACGGCGTGCAGCCCATCGTGACTCCGGCTACCACCATCGACGACGAGCCCACCATCTTCGAATTCGACGGCCAGGAATATACCCCCAACAATTTCGGGCAAAAGTTCATGGGCAAAGTCACGGTCCGTCAAGCGCTCACCAATTCGCTCAACGTCGCCACCGTAAAGGTTGCCGAGATGATCGGCTACGGCCGTGTCGTACAGATCGCTCGCCAGATGGGCCTCGGCACCAACATTCAGCCCACGCCGGCGGTCGCTCTCGGCGCCTATGAAATGACTCCCGTGGAAGTCGCCGCCGCCTACACGGCATTCGCCGACGGCGGCACGCGCGCGGAACCCGAATTCATCGATCGCGTCATCGCCGCCGACGGCTCCGCCCTCGAAAAGATCACGCCGCAAACGCACGCCGTCCTCGATCCGCGAGTCACTTTCCTGGTCACCAGCCTGCTCAAGGACGTGATGAACCACGGTACCGCCGCCGGCGTCCGCGCCCGCGGTTTCACGCTGCCCGCCGCGGGAAAGACCGGCACTTCGCGTGATGGCTGGTTCGCGGGCTTCACTTCGAACCTCGTTTGCGTCATCTGGATCGGTTTCGACGATAACCGCGACCTTGGCCTCGCCGGTGGTGTGACCGCCGCCCCCATCTGGGCCGACTTCATGATTCGCGCCACCGCGCTTCCCGCCTACAAAGACGTGAAAGACTTCGCTCCGCCCGAAGGCGTGCAATCGGTCATGATTGACCCCGAATCTCTCGAGCTTGCCACTCCGAATTGCCCGACCACCCGCGAAGAAGTCTACGTGCTCGGCTCGGCTCCGACGCAATTGTGCGAGCTGCACGGCGGAGGTCACGGCATCATTTCGTCCACTGGCTCCTGGCTCTCTCACGTATTCGGTGGTGGCGAACCCAAGCAGCCCGCCGCGGTCGATGCCAACGGTCAGCCTCTCCCCTACGACCCGAACCGCCCGCCCAACGCCACCGGGCAGGGCACCGCTGTAGACGCAAACGGCAAGCCCATCGAAAAGAAAAAGAACCCTTTACAGAAGATTTTTGGTATCTTTGGAGGCAAGAAGAAGCAAGATCCGGACAAACCAAAGCCGGATAACAAAGGAGACTCGCCATGAAGCTAGTATCTCTGGCGGTTTCGGGAAGTATCCTCCTACTGACTTTTGCAGTTCCTTCCTATAGTCAGACGAGTGCTCAGCAAATGACAGCGCAAATGTTCCCGGATGGTGATCTGTCGATCCCCATGCAGGCGCCGTCTCAGGTCTCTACCTCTGGAGCTGCGCCTACTCGTGCGCTAACGCCCGAGGAGATGGGCGACTTGTTCATGGCTCGCAAGCAGTATTACGAGGCCGCGCAAGCCTTCAAGAATTTGGCCGATCAAAATCCCCGAAATGCCGTCTATTTGAACAAGCTCGGGATCGCCCTGCATCAGCAGGAAGCATTGGGTTTGGCGCTCAAATGTTATGAGCGCGCGCTCAAGGTGAACCCCAAGTACGCGGATGCGCAGAACAACATCGGCACCATCTGGTATCAACGCAAAAAGTTCGGCAAAGCCATTCGAGCCTACGAAAAGGCCATCAAGCTACGCGACGACATGGCCGTGCTCTACAGCAATCTCGGCTACGCCTATTTCGGTGACAAGAAATACGAAGCATCGATTGCGGCATTTCGCATCGCCCTCGCGAAGGATCCGCAATTCTTCGAACACAACTCTTCCAGGTCCGGTTCGCTGCTACAGGATCGGTCTGTAACCGATCGCGGCCGCTTCTACTTCTTGCTCGCCAAGTCGTTCGCCGAAACTGGTAACGTGGAGCGCGCCGTGTTGTACCTCCGCAAAGCCAAAGATGAAGGCTACGCAACGCTCGCGGCGGACCTGAAGAAAGACAAAGCCTTCGCCGCCGAACTACAAATCCCTGAAATCCAGGACATGATCGCCCCCAAACAAGCCGCCGACACCGAGCAACCGTAATTCGCGGCCTTTCCCCGGTTTATGTAGGCGCCGGACTTTAGTCCGGCGTTGCCTACCTCTTCTAGGCTGTATGCTATCCAATCCAATCAAGCCGTTGTCAGCCACGAACGAACGTTCTTCGTATCAACGTTCACCCAGCTAGGTACATCTTGCACAACTGCCGCACTCAGACCCACGTCCATTTCGTTCCGTCTGTTACAATCCAGCTAGCATGGGGCGAAGAATTTTCAGCACGCGCGCAATGGGTTTCCTCTGCGGACTCGCGCTATTTGCCGGCTCTCCCCTACACGCGCAACAATCCGCCGCCGCTTCGCGCACATCCGCGGCAATTGCTCCTCAACAAGGCGTGTACCTAATTTTCCCCTTTGAAAATGCCGGCGCATCCCCTCGACTGGATTGGCTAGGCGAGGGCCTGGAAGAACTCACCATCCAATATCTTTCCGATTCTGGCGCACAAGTCTATTCCCACGCTGGCCGCGCAGGCGAGCTCGAGCGCTACGGCCTTCCTGCTTCGGCTAAACTCAGCCGCGCCACCATGCTGCGTATTGCTCAGGATCTCGACGCCGACTACGTCATCTTCGGCTCTTTCGCCTCGGACGGTACCTCGCTCACCATCGACGCGCGCACCCTCCGCGTCGACCCTCCCGCATTGCTTACGCCGGTCCACGACTCCGGCCCGCTCAATTCGCTGATGGACTTGCAGGCAGGCGTCGCGTGGCACCTGCTTTCCGCCAACGACAGAGCCTATCCGTTGTCACCCAAAGAGTTTGCCAAGCTCCAGCGCCCGCTTCGCCTCGACGCCTTTGAACATTTTGTACGCGGCCTGATCGCCAGCGAAGATGAGCCTCGCCTGCGTGAGTTACGCGAAGCCGCTCGGCTCGAGCCAACTTGGCCTGATCCCGCCTTCGCGTTCGGGGAAACATATGCCGCGCGCGGCGATTGCTCTTCGGCCCTTCCTTTGTTCGCACGTGTCCCCAAGTCGCATCATCGTTACGTTGAAGCGGTCTTCGCCACGGGCGTTTGCCGTCTCCAATTGAATCAGCCCGACAAAGCCGAAGAAAGCTTTACGTCGCTGCAGGATGCCCTGCGCAATAATTCCGATCGCGGACCTGCTGGGGGCAACGGCTTGTCTGGCGCAGACCTTCCCGAGATTCTCAACAACTTGGGCGTCGCGCTCGCGCGCCAGGGAAAGAGTTCTGCGGCATTAACCGATCTTCAGCGCGCCACCGAACTCGATCCCGACGAAGACGATTATCCCTTCAATCTGGGATTGCTCTCACTTCGCGCCAACGATTTCGCTGCCGCCGCCAAATCCTTCCGCGAAGCTGTGGACCGCGAGCCGGACAATCCAGAGGACCGCGCCCTGCTGATCCAATCCCTCGAAAAAGCGGGGAACAAGGCCGAGGCCGACCAGGAGCGCGTTGCTGTGACCGAGGCTTTGGGTCCCAACGCTCTGCCCGTGGTTCATGTCGATGCCAAGAGCGATACCCAGCCGCGGCTCGATCGCATCAAGACCGAGTTGGACATCACCGCGTTGCGCCTCGAAATTCAATCATCGCCAAACTTGGTGACTTCCGCGTCGGGCTCGTCCGCGGGGACTCCCGCGACGCCCGCCGCGCATATCCGGCAAGGCCGCCAGGAACTCGTTGCCGGACACCTCGACGCAGCCGAGACCGAATTCCGCGCGGTGCTGGCAGTGGATTCCGCCAACGCCTCCGCGCATCGCGAGCTCGCCGAAGTAGATCGCCGTCGCGGCAAGCTCGACAATGCCGTGCAGGAATTCCAGGCTTCGCTCGCGACGCGAGACTCCGCCGTCGTTCGCACCATGCTCGCAAGGGTCTATCTCGACCAGAAGAAATTCGACCTCGCGCGCTCCGAGGCCCAGCGCGCACTAGCCCTCGCGCCAAACTACGCCGACGCCAAAGCACTCCTCGACCACCTCCAGAATTCGAAGTCGAATGGAACGACCCAATGACCCGCGGTCGCAGCGATCCAACGGCTCTTGTAGCGGCGAGTTTAGCTCGCCATCCGACTCGTCCCAACCACAATCGCTCGACGCGCGGTGCGAAAATATTCCCACTCTCCGCGATACTCTGCGCCCTCTGCATCTCTGCGTTAGCCTTTGTCTTTCCCTCCGCGGCCGCCGAAGAACACCAATCCGCCTCCACAGTCGTCGAACTAAAACTCGATGGCGAAGTCGAGCCCATCCTGGCCACCTACATCGACGAAGGCCTAGCCGACGCCGCCCGCCGCAATGCCACCCTGGTCGTGATCACCATGGATACCCCGGGCGGTCTAAGCGACTCCATGAAAGACATCATCCAGCGCATCTTGAGCTCGCCAGTCCCGGTTGCCGTGTATGTCTCGCCCACCGGATCGCGCGCCGCATCCGCCGGCTTCTTCATCCTTCTTTCCGCGGACATTGCCGCCATGGCTCCCGGCACGCACACCGGCGCCGCGTCACCCCTCATCGGCGTGGGCGCGTACCCGGTAGCCATCGACGAAACCCTGCGCAAGAAAATCACCAACGACGCCATGGCCTTCCTGCGCAGCTTCGCCGAAAGGCGCGGCCGCAATCCCGCATTGGCGGAAACCGCCGTAACCGAAGCCAAAGCCTTCACCGAAAAAGAAGCCCTCGACGGGAAAATGATCGATCTCGTCGCCTCTTCCGAAGATGATCTACTGCGCCAACTGAATACCCGCGAAATCACACGCTTCGATGGCGCCAAGGTCAAGCTGGCACTTGTCCACCCCGCGCACATTGAGTTCCAGCTTTCCGGCCGGCAAAAATTCCTGGCGCGCATCGTAGCGCCCGACATGTTCTTCCTTCTTCTGATCATAGGGGTGCTCGGCCTATACACCGAATTCACCCACCCCGGCATGGTCGCCCCAGGTGTCGTTGGTGGCATAAGCCTGGTTCTCGCACTGTACGCGATGCACATTCTCCCAGTGAACATCGCCGGCGTTTTTCTAATTCTGCTCGCGCTGGCACTTTTCATCTTGGAGGCCAAGTTCACCAGCCACGGTATCCTATTGGCTGGCGGCATTATCTCCATGCTCCTGGGCGCGATGTTTCTGATTCGGTCCCCGTTGACCTCGGGCGGCGTGAGCCTGGGCATGGCAATAGCTGTTACGCTTCCGTTCGCCGCCCTCACCGTTTTCCTCATGCGCCTGGTCCTGCGATCGCGCAAATGGAAAAGCGCCACAGGCCGCGAAGAAATGTTCAGCGAGCAAGGCATCGTCGTATCGCCCATCCTCAGTGGAGCGGAAGGAATGATCCGCATCCACGGCGAACTCTGGCGCGCCGTCTCCACGCAACCCGTGCCCGAAGGTAAGCCCGTCCGCGTCCTAAAGATCGAAGGCCTAAAACTATACGTAGAGCCAATAGAAGCAACCGCCTCCGCGTCGTAAGCCACCACGCCCTGGGGCGACCCCACAAGAATCGACAATCGGACCCCGACCATTGTAGCGGCGAGTTTAGCTCGCCATCCGGGCTTCTAGTCCGCACTCTCCCGCAACATTCCGCCGCGACGCTCGCTCGACAAACAGCCTTTTCCCTATCTCCGCGCAACTCTGCGCCCTCTGCGTCTCCGCGTTAGCCTTTCTCTCCCCGCAAACCGCATCCCAAGTGCGTCAGTCCACTTGGAAGGACCCAACGACCCGCGCGATCACAGTGCCACCGCCGCCATCCGCCCAGCGAAGAACACTTGCGCTTTCCCCAGTACTGAGCGAAATTCAATGCGCCCGTGGAGGCACGAACATGTTTGAATTCGGCATCGGAACGATGGTCGTCATCGGTTTCGTCCTGATCTGGTTCTGGAATTCCATCTACATCATCAAAGAGTGGGAACGCGGCGTAGTCCTGCGCCTGGGCCGTCTATTGCCTGAAGCAAAGGGAGCCGGTATCAACCTCGTCTTCTGGCCCATCGAAACGCTCCAGCGCATCAGCCTGCGCATCGAAACTCTCGACGTCCCGCCGCAAGACATCATCACGCGCGACAACGTCTCGGTAAAAGTAAACGCCGTCTGTTATTTCCGCGTCGTCGACGCCAATCTCGCCGTATCGCAGGTGCAAAACTACACCTACGCCACATCGCAGCTCGCCCAAACCACCATCCGCAGCGTCGTCGGCCAATTCGAGCTGGACGAAATTCTCTCGCAGCGCGACAAAGTGAACGCCAAGCTCCAGGTCATCCTCGACACCGAAACCGAGCCGTGGGGCATCAAGGTCAGCAAAGTCGAAGTAAAGCAAGTCGACATCCCCGAACAAATGCAGCGAGCCATCGCCAAGCAAGCGGAAGCCGAGCGCGAGCGCCGCGCAAAAATCATTCACGCCGAGGGCGAGTTCGAAGCTTCGCAAAAACTGGCCGACGCTGCCAAAGTTCTGGAGACCCAAGGCTCCGCGATTCAGCTGCGCTATCTCCAGACGTTGACCGAGATAGGTGTCGAGAAGAACACAACGATTGTGTTTCCGTTGCCTATCGATATCATTAACAGTTGGGTGCAAGCGTTGGGGGGAAATAAAAAGTAGATGGCTTCTCGCGGCAATCGAGGTGGCGCGGGCGAGCGTGTCCTGGAGAGCAGGCACGTCATCGGCTTGTTCATGCTGATGCTCGTCTTCTCCGGCGTATTTTTCGCGCTCGGCTACGTGATGGGCCGCAATCAGTACGATGGCCAGGTGCGTGCCGCAAGCAATCCGCGCGGAACGCCGGACTACGTTGCTCCTCCGAAGTCCGAAACTTCTCCGAAGCGCTCCAGGAATTCTGCCTCCACGCCGAGCCCCACTCCTGCTGCGTCTTCGGACGAGAACGAACAGCCAAGCTCCGACTGGGGTTTTTACAACGCCGGCAAAGTCGCGCCCGACGATCGTTTGAAACCGTCGGCGCAACCTGCTTCCGTGCCGGCGGTTGCGAACAACAAGACGCCGGCGCGCGCCTCAAACGTGTCGTCGAAATCCGGAAACGTCGGCCCGCAAGCGCCTGCAGCCGCTTACACTCTGCAGGTGGCCGCGCTCCGGAAAGAAGCCGACGCGCATGCCGTCGCAGCCAGCCTTCTTAAGAAAAAATTTCCAGCCTTCGTAGTCTCGCCGACTTCCGATAAATATTTCCACGTGCAAGTGGGCCCCTATTCCGATTCCAAATCCGCCGAAGCTGCAAAGAAAGGTCTCGAGAACGCTGGTTTCAAGGCAATTGTGAAGCACTGATGCCGCAGCACGCTTGGGCTACTTTTTTTCGTCCTCAATCAGGATCGGCAACTCCGGATTCGTTCCGCTACGTTTTTTCCGCCCTCTCCGGCGCCGCGCTATCGTTTTCCTACACCGGTTTTTATCTCAGCATCTATTCCTGGGTCTGCGTAGGCATCCTTCTCATCGTTCTCTTCGGCGCCCGGTCCAAGGTGGCGTTCGCCTGCGGATTTCTCCATTCGATGTTCTTCGTGATCACCTGCTGCCCCTGGCTCGCTACGGTCCTGGCCGTCCACGGCGGCCTCTCTAAAGCCGGAGGCTGGGGCATTGTGATCCTGATCGGCTGCGTCTTCGGCGCCTTGACAGGCGCATTCGCCTGGTGCGTGAATCGGCTGGCGCGCCAAAGCGTTCTCCTGGCTTGCGTCGGCGCCCCGTTCTTGTGGGTCACCTTTGAGTTTTTCCGCGCCCGTATGCCGGAGATCAGTTTCCCCTGGGGCTTGCTTGGGTATCCCGCCTCCGCCAATCTGGCCTTGTTGCAACTGACCACGATCACCGGTATCTACGGCCTCTCGTTCCTTGTCGCCAGCGTCAACGCATTGCTCGCGTGGTGCGACGCGGCATCCTCTGTAGCTCCATCTCGACGTCTCGCCATTCTCGGCGCCAGCATTGCCCCGATCTTCATCGCCATCTTCGCGGGACCGCGTTTCGTCCCTCAAGCAGTCCCGAACCACTACGCCCGCGTCGTCCAGGGCAATTTCCCCGAAGTAATGGAGGATCCCGCGACCTGGTTCCGAAACCACGCGGCCGATCTCGCCGAAATCGAAAATCTGAGTCTCGCACCGGCCGCGCGCGAGCCCGATCTATTGATCTGGCCGGAAGCCCCCACTCCATTTTCATTCGAGGACGCCCAGTTCACGAAGATCGCCTCATCCATCGCCACTCACTTCCGGCATCCCTTTCTCACCGGCTCGATTGAGTGGCGCCAAATGCCCTCCGCCTCCAATCCGCAAGCCCGGCACATCCTGGTTCCATACAACAGCGCCATCCTCCTCGACGCCAACGGCCAGCATCTTTTCACCTACGACAAAGTGCACCTCGTCCCGTTCGGCGAGTACGAGCCATTCCCGCTCATCCATCGCGTCGCGCCAGCTTTTCCGACGAAATCGGCGGCTTCCGCAAAGGCACGAAATATTCGGTCGGCCATCTTCCCGGCGATTCCACGTTTGGTGTGTTCATCTGCTACGAAGCCATTTTTCCCAACGAAGTGCGCCGCTTCGCCGCCAACGGCGCGGACCTCTTCGTCAACATCTCCAACGACGGTTGGTTCGGCCGCTCCGCCGCTCCCGAGCAGCACTTGCGCATGGCCCGAGTCCGCGCCGTCGAAAATCGCCGCTGGCTCCTGCGCGTCACCAACAACGGCTTCACCGTTTCCGTCGATCCCTATGGCCGCATCTTCAGCGCCGCTTCCTCCGGACGTGCGCGCCGCCGTCGATCTCCCCTACGACTTTCGCACCGAAGAAACCCTCTACACCCGCGCCGGCGACTGGTTCGCTTGGCTCTGCGTCCTCGTTTCCGTTATCCTGTTATCCTTAACTTTTCGGAAAGGAAACACATCGCGCGAGGAGCTCCTGATACCGGTAGGCATCTCGCCGCCGCCGTCTAGCCTCGCACGAAATTCCGCCGTCAGCGGTGGTAGCGAGCAGGACTGAAAACCACTGCGGCTTTCGCTTCGAGCCGACCACGTGGTCGCACCCATCTCATGATTCTCGAAGATCTCCAGCACCGCTACGAACTCCTGAAGCCCCGCATCTCCATGGTTCGGAGCTATCTTTGACGCCGCCGCCTCATCGCGAGCGCCTGAAGATCTCTCGAAGCCCGCATCGCCGATCCCAATTTCTGGAACAATCAGGAAGCCGCGCAAGCCGTCCTGCGCGACCGCAAACGCTCCGAAGACCAAATCGCCGCGGACGACAAGCTCGCCTCGTTCGCCAGCGACATCGAAACCTACATCACGTCTCGCCGCAGGAAGAAACCAACGCCGACCAGCGCCAACGATCTCCTCAAAGATCTCGATCGCGAGCTCAACCATCGCCGAAACCTACATCGCCGAACAAGAAACACGCACGCTGCTCTCCGGCGAGACCGATCATCTCAACGCGATCATGACCATCAAGCCTGGCGCCGGCGGCACGGAGTCGCAGGACTGGGCTTCGATCCTGTCTGCGCATGTATCTCCGCTGGGCGGAGCGCAAAGGCATCAACGCCGTGGTACTCGACGAAACACCCGGCGAAGAAGCAGGGATCAAGAACGCTACCATCCA
Source organism: uncultured Acidobacteriota bacterium (assembly GCA_963721915.1). Classification (GTDB taxonomy): domain Bacteria; phylum Acidobacteriota; class Terriglobia; order Acidiferrales; family UBA7541; genus Acidiferrum. Next base: position 213,294 of record CAVRLD010000004.1, read on the forward strand.
GTTCGAGGGCGAAAACACCTACGGCTTGCTGGCCGGCGAAACCGGCGTCCATCGGCTGGTGCGCATCTCGCCGTTCGATCAGGCCGCGCGGCGCCACACTTCGTTTGCTTCGGTCTTCGTCATCCCGGAAATCGACGACAGCATCGAGATCAACATCCGCCCGGAAGAACTGCGCGTAGACACCTACCGCTCCGGCGGCAAAGGCGGGCAGAACGTAAACAAGGTGGAAACCGCGGTGCGCATCACGCACCTTCCCACCAACACGGTGGTCGCCTGCCAGGCCGAGACGAAGCCAGGACAAGAACCGGGCGCTGGCCATGAAGATGCTTCGCTCCAAGCTGTACGACCAGGAAGTGCAGAAGCGCCAGCAGCACACCGACAAGCTCGACGAATCCAAGCTCGAGATTTCGTTCGGCAGCCAGATCCGGTCGTACGTGATGCAACCGTATCGCATGATCAAAGACCACCGGACGAAGTTCGAGGTCGGCGACGTCGATCGGGTGCTGGACGGGGACATCGATCCATTCATCCGGTCGTACCTGATGGCCAAGAAGACGAACGGGAAGCTCGACATCCAGCGGGACGCCGACGACGTCTAGCGCGCCGGCAACCTGAGGCCGCTGGTTAACCATTTCCCCCCCTCCCCCGCCATTTTCTGCAAGTGCGGATTCTGAAGGCCTTTAAGGCTAATGATTTTTGAAGTGCGGATTGTAAAGGAGTTACGAGCGCGTTTTTTGCAAGTGCGGATTCTAAAGGACTCGTGTTTTGGCCTTCGCCTGTTGTTCGCTCTTTGGGTACCCCACCCCCGGGGCGTTTGTAAGACTATCCATCGATGGGAGTTGCGAAATGGGGCATTTGTAACCGAAAGAATTTGAATGGTTTGTCGAACGGGGCGCGGTGAGAGGGCTGCGATTCGCCATCGAAAGCGTTATGGCCGCTGCGGGCAGAGCCCGGATTGAAAACGGAACGATACCATGAAAGTTATCTAATGTTAACTGCTAACTTAATGTGAATCATTCGAATGATCTATAGGCAGGAGGCGATTGAAGTTCTGGGCGCAGTCGAGGGATGAAGTCGCTTCGGCAGCCTGATAGGCAAACTCGAAGTTCACGTAGATGCGATGACAGTACCGAGACTAGTTCGACGAGAGTTTGTGGGATGGTCTGGAGGCCTCCTGTGCGTCAGCCGGCGACTGGGTTCTTTTTTCAGGGTCTGAGTAGGGCTCTGCTGCGCGAGGAGTCCCCGTAGTTCTAGAAGGGACGGATTGCGACGCAGGCTTCTTAAGTTCTTTCTGAGCCTTACGGAGTGATTCGAAGGTTTCGATTTCGCCAAGCAGTGTGGCAGGCGAAGGCTTGACGGAACCAAACTTGTCGCTGTGTAGATGCGCCGTGATGTATTCGGAAAGAGTCTCCATCCTTCGGATAATTTCCTCGACCAATTTGGGATCGATACGAACATCCTTGAATCGTCCAAAACTAACCCTTCCCTCAAAACGACCGACGACCTCGCAGAAGATCTCAAAGATGATTAACGCTTCGTAAGAAGTCCGGAGCGCTCCGAACCCCATCTGCAAGAAAACCTGCTGCTCGGCCGGTTGGGCTTCGTTAGCCTTACTGTAGTATTCCCTAGCTTTTGCCGCGGATTTAAAATCTCTTTCGCACACTGGGCTATTGTCGAGGTGAACGAAACCAGGTTGTCCATTTTCTTCCCTGATCCAATGCGTCACAGTATCGACCATCAATTCTTCTGCGCGCTCCTTAATGCGATACAAGAAGACAAGATCGTGAGTAAAAATAACCACCTGACGGGTCTTCGCAAGCTCAGCCAGACAGCCAGATAGAGTTCGTTTCCACTCGTCATCCAAGGAGTTGACAGGATCGTCAAAAATGATCCCGCAGTTGTTCTCGTCGAGTGCGGCTTCGGTCAAGAAATCAGCCATCGCAACGGCACGCTTCTCTCCTTCACTGAGGATCTGGTCAACTGAAAACCCAGCACGAAAGGATTTAGGATTAAGGACGAGGGATCGGATCGTCTGCCCTTTGGACCCTCACGTTTCGATTGTGACCTTGATATCGCCTCTAAAACGCTTCAGCATTTCCTCAAACAAAGCCCTGTAACGCTCAGTCACCAATTCTTCAAACAGTTCATTGTATTTCACCGTGATCGCCCTGGTGTTTCCCAAGGACTGCTGCGCCTTAACCGCCCACCTCCTGTTTTCTACATAGGCCTTAATTCGTGGTAATCGCTCATTAAGCGTCAGGCGATGTCGGAATTGTCGAAATGCACCCTCTGCCGTAGCCAATCGCTGGCCAATATCGGATGTTTGCAGCACCTGCACTTCATCTTGACGAATCTTCACGAGCTTTTTTAAATCCGTTAGATCAACCTCGATCAACGGAGGAAGCATCCGCACTTCGCTTGCTCTCAAAGCAAGTTGCATCTCTAGGCGTCGCGTGCGATAGGACTCGACTTGGGCAGTGAGTGCCGGAACCGCCATCGCCAGCTCCTCGTCTAGCGTTCTCTTCGCGCTCGAGTCCAGTCCCAAGTAATCCAGGTTAAGCCGTTCTAAGTCCTCGATCTTCTTCGCACACGCGCCTTCCGCGCGCAAAAGTTGATCTTGAGCATCCGACCCTAGCAGCCCGTGGCAGAATCGCGCCTTCCGGAGTGGCGAAGTTTTTACCTGAGATGCGACGATTTCGACGCGAGCTGAATTTGAATGATGAAGAGGAAGACTTTCTGTGACACGCAGGTGCTGAAAGGTTTCGGAACCAGAATATGAGCACAAAAATAGGCGAGGTCCTGCGATTGTCCAGCTCTCGAGGCGTCCCGGATCCCAGTAGGGTGCGCAAGATCAGGCTTAGATTGAACGCGCCAACATGGATCAACAGTCGCTTGAGAATATTCTTGTGCCCTCGTAAATGTGTTCGTCTCATTCCGCCCCTATCGTAGCAGTGCGCGAAATTCCGCTCGAGCAGCTCGCCTCTCCTCCGCAGCAGGCGCTGGCCATAGGCGCCCTGCACTCGCCTGCGGTTCGCATAGACCGCTTGCTGCTCCTCGGCTTTGCCTCCCCAATGTCTGTGCCCGGGCTGCTTCTTCTCCGGGACGTAGGTCCGCACTTCCGCACTCTGCAGATTCATTACCACCGCTCCACTGTGGTAGCCCTTATCGGCAACCATTTCTTCAATGCCCTTCAGATGCTCTTTAGGTTTCTGGCTCGGCTTTTCTGTCCCGATCAACTCCGCCACGTTTTCACCGGCTTGCGCTAGAGTCTCTACCCCCGTGGTGGTATCTCCTGCATCCGCTTCCTGTACGGTCACCGCCAACACCGCACCCGTCTTCATATCCACGGCGTGCTCGGCTTTGTGCGCCAGATGCGTTCGCCCATCTTTCATCTTCGTAATCCGCGCATCTTCGTCATGCGGATTCACCCAATCCTCGTTGCTGGCTTTGTTTTTGCGCTTCCGATCCAGTCGGGCCAACTCTTCTTTTGTGGGCGTCTCGATTCCTGATTCCTGGGCCAGTCCTTTCAGAAAGTCTTCGTAACTCTCGCCCGTATCGCGTCGCACGATCGAACGCATCGCTGCGTTGGCCTCCAGCGTCGTCGCGTCGATCCCCACCGTCTTGCCCTTCACCATTCCCTGGTCTCGTAGCACTTCCAAAATCCAGAAGAACACTTTGTGGTGCGTCTCCACATCGATCAGCCGCCGCGTCCGCGAGATCGTCGAATGATCCGGGGTCTGCTCGTCGATGCCCATTCCCAGAAATCTTCGCAGACCCAAGGAATCCGCCGCCCGCCAAGCGATGCCTCGCTCGGAATCGATCCCTTCAAAATAGCCCACCAATAACAAACGAAAATAGATTCCCGGCGCCAAAGATGGCCGGCCAATGTCGTCCGCGTAAAACTTCGCGCACTCCTTCTCGGCAAACTCATCAAACTTCTTTTCTTCCAACAATGCATTCACTCGCGCGTAAAACGGATGTGCTGGCCCCTTCGCGATTTCCTGCTGTGCGACCCACATCTGCTGTTGTCGCTGTCTTCGCCGCCGCGTTCCCATTCCCATCGGCAGTTCTCCGAAAATCTGTTCCGCATTCTACAGAGATCTCCGAGGCAGGCAAGTTACTTCAGGTTACAAAAGCCGCTTTTCACCACAGGCTGCTAGCGAATCCTGCAGACCCAAGAGCGCGGGCGTAACCGGATTTTCCTGCACCGTTGTTGCCATACAGCAAAGTGAGCTGAGGGCCAAACCGAATCTCCTGTCCTCCAGGCAGAGCATTTACATTCCTCAGGTTGAAAATCCTATTCAAACGACAAGGCTCGCGGGCGGAGTCGGAGGCGGCACTTTCGACCAGAGCTAATGGGGTTCGAGGTGAAGGCATCGGGACCAATCCAGCGTCTTCGACGAAATATTGCATGAGTTCGCCGACATCATCGCTTGTAAACTCGCTTTTGCTGGCGGCTTTCTGAAGAGCCGCTCGCTCCCAATATTTAAGCTCTTGTGCCGCCCAAGCTCTGAGCTGATCCATCGATCCGCGCATAGTGCCTCTGGAGGTAATTGTAACCGCAAATAAATGCAGGCACTACGAAGATGTCAAGAGGTGAAAGTCACGCGGTGTGTAGGTCCTCACGGTTTTCGTGGGGCACGCAGACGGCATTGTTGTGATTGGCGACCTCCAGTCTCCGATTGTTCAGTTCTCGCGGAAACTACCGACAATGCGCCGTGCTCCTTGTGGTGGGTCGTGCGGTGATCTCGACATCCAGTTGGATGACCACTAAGCGTAGCGTCGAGGTAGCACAGGCACTGCTGCCTGTGCGGCTGTAACCCCGCCAAAGCGCATCGAGAAAGGCAAGACCGCCCGCCGGGAGGATTGCTCTCCGGGGTCAAATCCCCGGTAATGCTGCGGCTAACACAGACAGGAGTGTCTGTGTTACCTTACTTCTATTATGCACGAAGAGTACTATGAACGGAATTTGCCGCACTGGCATCCGGTAGGCAGATCCATCTTCATAACCTGGCGGCTCTACGGATCCCTGCCGCAATCTTTCCGGTATCACGAATTCAAGCAGAATCAAAAACCCGGCCACCAATTTCTGCACTTCGATCGCTGTCTGGATGAAGCGTGCGCTGGCCCGCTGTGGCTCAAGAATTCATCCATCGCCGAAATGATCGAATCTGCGCTTCAAAAAGGCGCAAACGGGCTACACCAGTACAAACTCCATGCCTACGCAATCATGGCCAATCACGTCCACATTCTAATCACTCCCCACGTTCCGCTCTCCCAAATAATGAATGCAATTAAAGGCGTAACTGCCAGAAACGCTAACAAACTTCTTAACCGAACAGGCAAAGTGTTTTGGCAGGATAAATCCTTTGATCATTGGACCAGAGACGACGCGGAAGAAAACAAGATCCGTCGATATATCGAAAACAACCCCGTAAGGGCTCGCCTGGTGGCGAGACCGGAGGATTGGCCTTGGTCGAGCGCCACGAGCGTTAAAGCTGCACAGGCAGGAGTGCCTGTGCTACCTGAAAAGACCTAGGTGCTGCTCTGCCGTCGTGTCGCGCTTGGCGTCTCAAGTGGTAATCGCCGCTTCCTTGGACTCGTGATAGGATTTTGGCATTGGAGGTGGAGCATGCCTCGGTACGGCAGACGTGAATTTCTGAAGACTGGGCTTGCCGCCGGGGCTCTTGCGGTCACCGGTAGCCTCCCGCTGAGAGCGGCTCGGCAGACTGCGACTGATTGGGTAACGCTGGGGAAATCTGGGGTGCAGGTGACTCGGCTCGCGTTTGGGACCGGGAGCTTCAGCGGCAAAGTGCAGCGCGATCTAGGGCAGGACGCCTTCACGAATCTGGTGCGCTACGCCTACGATCGCGGCATTCGCTTCTTCGAGACCGCTGAGTCTTACGGCGACATGCACCGGATGCTTGGCGTGGCCTTGAAGGGCATTCCGCGCGACAGTTATCGGATTATGTCGAAGGTGACCACTCGGGAAGGCGTGAATCCCCAAGAGAAGTTCGACGAGTTGCGCAAACTCGCGAATACCGAATACTTCGACGTGATGCTGCTGCATTGGCAGCATACTGGGACATGGCCCACCGACACGAGCAGGTGGCAGGATGGAATCCTGGAAGCACAGTCGAAGAAAGCTATCGTAAGTCACGGCGCCTCGGTTCACGGGCTCCCGGCGTTACGTCAGGTGCCCGGAAACAAGTGGCTCGACGTCGCTATGATCCGCGTGAATCACAAGGGCATCAGAATGGATGCCGAGGATTACAACACCGAGGGGCTGGGAAATGTCAGCGAGGTGGTTACCCACGTCAAACAGGTCCGCAAAGATGGAATGGGCGTCATCAGCATGAAACTCGTGGGAGAAGGTACGTTCAACCGTGAGGACCGACAAGCGGCGATGAGGTTTGCGTTCAGGAACGCCGGCGTCGATTGCGTTACGGTGGGCTACAAGAACACGGCGGAAATCGACGAAGCTATTGAGAATTTGAATCTGGCGCTCGCCTAGCTGCGGCTTAGGCGCTCTTCTAACTTTTGGCACAGGCAGGAGTGCCTGTGCTACGAATGCGCCATCCCAACAATTTCCGTCCGCTAGCGTCCGGCGGGTCACCCCTGCGTAAAAGGATTGCTGTTTTGTCGGCTATACTTACCCGTCGCCGACCCTGAAGCGCCTTGTAAGCGGATAACTCAGTCTGCCCATCGGTGAGACTTTCGCCGAGAGGATCTCAAAACCTTGCAGCCCAAAACGAGTTCCGGGGCATATTCCCTTGCTACCGGCGCAGCCGCGGTTCGCCGTCTTACCGCTCTCCATCGCATCTATCTACCGGCTGGCCGCAGAATTCTGCTGCAAGCGGGACTCCGACCCGGTATGCACGTCGCGGATCTCGGCTGCGGAGTGGGTGCCACCACGCGAACGCTCGCCGAGATGGTGGGTTCCTCAGGCAGGGTCACCGGCGTCGATGTAAGCGCGGCTCAACTCGAGCAAGGCCGCAACCTTTGCAAAACCGAGGGAATTACCAACGCCACCTTCGCGCAAGCGAGCGCCACTTCGACCAGCCTGCCGCGCAATTCCTTCGACCTGGTGTATTGCCGCTTTCTGCTGCTGCATCTTGTGGATCCCGCGGCCGGCCTCCGCGAGATGTTCGAGCTCCTGAAACCGGGCGGCGTGTTGGTGGTCGAGGACGGCGACCTGACTTCGGCGGGCAGCAGTCCGCCAAGTTCGCTCCATTGGTTCGCGGACTTATTTGGTCGGCTGGGCCCCACGCGCGGATTGGACTATGCGCTCGCAAATCGCCTTTATCATCTTGTGAAGGCAGCGGGTTTCCCGGACCCGGGTATCGAGATACACCAGCCCGCCATTACCCGAGGCGAAGACCGTTTTCTGTTGAAGTGGTCGGTGGAGGAAGCTGCGCCAGCATTTATCGCGGCGGGACTGGTCACCGCCGATGAGATGAAGACGATCCTTGCCGACATGGATCGCGACACGAAAAACCTGGAAATCTTAGCGCTCATGCCGCGCATGTCTGTGGTTTGGGCACGAAAACCCAATTGACGTTTCGGCTGCCAGCCCACGCAGGCCAAGCCCCCAATCCCTGCTGATCGGCTACTCGAAAGTTAATGCCAAAAAACGACGAGCGAACTCCTTGTCCGACAAACGCGGAAACCAAATACATGGAAACTTCTCGCTTGGTTCTCGGTTTGGCACAGGCAAGAGTGCCTGTGCTACGCTGACGTACCCGAAACGGGTTTGCAGCCGGACTCGACGTTCGCCCGAAGACATTCTTCGCTTTCCACAACCCCGTTTCAGGCCAACAACGGAGTCGCCGACCATCCGGCGGCTACTTCGCTCGTGAACACAACAGCGTTTATGGACGCGGCTAGAAGTGTAAAACGATTTCCGCCTGGAGAGTCCTTGGTGCTACGAAATGCGTGCCCGAAAAACTCGAAAGAAAATTGTAGAGGGCCACTTTGTTGAGCAGGTTCACCACGGTTACTTTCGCGCCCAAGGCGTAAGCGTCTTTCTTCAATAGGTTGTCAGCACCGAGGGCAATGTCAAAAACATTGCGTGGCCTGATGCGGGATGGATTGGTATCGGCGTTGTAGGTTCCGGGAGGAACGATGTGAATGAGAGTGGCGCCATAGCGAGATGAAGTGCAACTCCGCAACGGCTGTTCCGCCGTGGCAAATACGTCGCCACAATACAAGCCGACCTGCTGCTGCTCATCGCCCGTCAGAGTAAGCGCCGTGGTGTAATCGGGAACACTGACGACCACCAGTCCACTGTCAAACCGCCAAGTGAGACCAGTCCAGAGGCCCTTCATCGCGCTCTGCGAAAACTGGTACTGAAGGTTTGTCGTCTGCTCGAATCCCTGATCGTGATCCGGGCGGGCGACGGGAGCATACGCTGTACCAAAGTTGATGCCGCCGATTTCTGGACTGAACAGACGGGATCGGCTGTGCCCCAACACGGTGAAGGCGCTGAAGCCGTGCACGTTGTTGAGTGTCGCGCGCACCAGAGCGCCATCGATCTTCGATTTCCGAAACTGGATCGGAAAATTGAGCGGCGTATTGAGGATGGTGTTGAAATCGTACGCACCGCCCGTGAACTTCCAGAAGTATTCTGCCTGGACGCTGAGTTTGGAGCCAAGCTGTTGTTCGAGCCCGACGTTGAACTGATTGCGTCGGGCAGGGGTGAGGGGCTGAACGCTCGTCGCCCCTAGCGAGCCATTCGCGAGACCTCCGGCTCCGGTTGTGCTGGAGAGTATGAGGTTTTCGTTGTAGGGCGTCAGGAATACTCTGGCATATGAAACGTGGAAGACCGTGCCGGTAGAGCCTATCTGGTAAGCGATGCCGGCCCGCGGCTGAATACCGGAGCCGGTGCTTAGGCCATCGTAGCGGTCATAACGCAGACCGAGATTCAGATGGAACTGGCCGAACTTAATGCTGTCCTGAAAATATGCGCTCTCCTCGTAGATCGTTGTAGCGCCTCGAAATTGGAAAAGAGCCCCTCCGCGCGTTAGGTCATAAGGCAAGTAGGGCAGGCTGATAAGACGTGTTTTCGGCGTAGCCCGCCGCGGCGCATTGGCTGGAAGACGGTAAAGGAAGGATTGCCGACCGGAGCGCCACTTGCGTCCACGCAAGGAGAATTGAAGGCCGGGTCGGTCAGACCAGTGCTGAAGGCTTCCGAGAGTGGAGTGACCTGCACCTGTACTCCAACCTTCGCGGTGTGTCGGCCACGGGAATACGCGAGGTCGCTTCGCAGGCCGGTGCTCGTAAGCCGTCTCGACTGTGAGAGCGTCACTGGCTGATCGGCCAGCAATTCAGCCGATGGAAAGTAATTCACCCGATCCTGGCGCACCCATGTGTTAGCTGTGAGCAGCAGCGCCGGACTAAGGACACGGGAGAATGCCAGCCCTATGTTAAAGCTGGTCATGTGCTGTCGCTGATCCTGTCCTGCCGCCTGTTGATCGTACGTATTCGGAACCTGAAACCAGGACCGTGCCACGGACACGTTCAAATGGAGCGAGGTTGCGTCACTCGGTCGCCAGTCAAAGCGATCGAACACATTTTCGGCATTGCCACGGGCGTGAAGAGGCTGAAATTCTGGCGTATCCAAAAAACGGTGGCTGCCAACTCCGTCGAGCGCCACAAAATTCCCGAAAGTGCTGGAGCCGGACGCAAGAGTGACACCGCCGGTGGGCGTTTCAAACGATCCGTAGCCCATGGAAATCGTGCCTTTGGACTTTCCAGCGTCTAAACCAGAACGCGTGGTTGCCTCGACAACTAGGCTCGTCTTGTCGCCAAACTCAGCCGGAGGGGCGCCTTGAAGGGTCCGCATTTCCTCAATTGTGCTCGCGGAGATTTGATTCGAAAAAATCCGGCTCTGCTGGTCGGAGATGGGCTGCCCATCGATGCTGAAGGATGTCTCGGCGTGTTCGCCGAGCGGATGGAACACCCCATTCGAATCTGCCGCGACACCTGGCGTGGTCAGGGTCAATAGGGAACTCAGCGTGGCATTCACACTTTCGCTGGGCAAATTATGAAGAAGCCCGGAGCCAATCTGTGTCTGAGCGACATTCAGGGAACCTACGTCCGCAGACCCTTCCGCCACAGTGAGTTGTTCAGCGACGGTTTCGAGGCTCAGGGAGATCGCCAGGTGGACGGATTCCCCCGCATGCACTGAGATTTTTTGCCGATTCGTCCGGAAGTCGTGGGCGTGCACGGTGAGTTCATACTCGCCCCGTTCGAGAGGACGGAAGCAAAACTGTCCGCCTGCATCCGTCGTGGCATCAAGCCGGGTATTGGCAGTCCTCAATTCTAAAGGAGCGCCGACGACGAACGCCCCGGTCTGATCTTGGACGATCACACACACACTCCCAGGTGTTCGTGCCTGCGATGGCAGGGCGGAAAATAGCATCAGGGAAATGGCGGTCATTACAGTGGAGCGCATGCCTGATAGATCGTTTCCGATATTAACCTGACTTAATGAAGTATGTAAAGCACGCTTAATGTGGCGTAGATTCCAAACGGTAAAACTGGTGCGTTCCATGCCGTTCCGTCGGGTTGGTTTAGATTTTATTTGGCTGTGATTGAGGACAGCGTTGAAATTTATTTGCGGGTTCCGGGCTTGCGTTCGGTTTGCTCAATGGACCGCGCGACCTGATCGTCAATGAGCTTGATCTCTAAAGCCAGGCGAGTGTCTTGAGGAGTCTTCAAATACTGAGCAAAAAGCAGATTCCGTTTGACGGTGAGTTCCTTGCGTTTCTTTCTTTCGTCGGCGACCGTGGATTCCAACATGACAAAAGCCTCTGCAAGCACTATACCCTGTTTAAAAGCGCGAACCGCGATCCCTTGCATTCAAAATCGATGCAGATTTCCTGGACGCACACGAAATCGCGTTATGAGGCGAGATGAGGCGGCCAAATTATGAGGTTTCCAATAATGGATAGCGCTACGGCAAGAACCGGCACGCCGATTTTAATTCTTCCCGACCACCGCGGCGACCGCGTCCGCTCCGGAAAAGCTGCTGACCGCGGCTGCCTGCGTATCGTAGACATCGAAGACGGTGAGCAGCTTGGTAATTTGCAGGACTTCGTGGAATTTCTTGCCCAGGTGACAGAGGCGCATCGATGCGCCGTGATTCTTGGCGCTCACATGGGCGGAGATCAGCGTGCCGAGTCCCGCGCTGTCGATATACGTAACGTTGTCCATGTTGAGGACGATCTTCTGTTTCCCAGCGGCGATCATGCCTTTGAATTTCTCGCGCACAGCGGTGCTTTCCTCGCCCAGCACGATACGCCCGTCCAACGCCACTACGGATACGCCGTCTACGTCGTGACTCGTCATTTTCATGCTCATGCGCTCACCTCTTTTTGCCGGTAATCGGCTCCGCGTTGCTACCATTCTAGTAGAACATGAGCGCGAACCCAAAACTGTCCGCAAAGACACACTTACACCGGACGCCGGTACGACCTCGACCGCATTAAATTCCTGCAATAGGTGCCGTACGGGACATACAGGGTGGAATGGGAAGGCCACACTCATGGTACCGGGATGCAGACATCTCGGATTGGGGGACTACATCATGAAGCGCATAAATGCATACATCGGGTCACTCTTTATTGGCTGGTGCGATTGTTGCACCGGTCCTGATGGTGACCGCAGCGAAGGCGCAAGAAGCCAGCGTGCAGATCCAGGTCTATGACCGGCACCACAAGGATTACCATAACTGGGACGATCGCGAAGACCGAGCCTACCGGGGCTACCTGGGTGAGCAGCATAGAGACTATCGCGAATACAACAGGCAAACGCGCAGAGACCAGGACAACTACTGGAAGTGGCGCCACCATCATCCGGACCACGACGACAACCGGTAGAGGCGGAGCGGGGAAGGCTCTCGCTCAGCGGGCAGCGTTGGAATAACCAAGAGGGACGCGCTAAAGCACGCCCCTACAGCGCGTGGATCAGGAGACATCGCGACGCCTGCAGAGGTGGGCCGGGAAACATCGCCACGGCGGAACCTCTCCGGTGTTGCTTTGTTGAAGGTGCTGTTCCTTGGTCGGCAGGAATAGAGCCGGCTGGAATAGGGCTAGCCGGCGACTTTCTTGGCTTGCGCTCGGAACTTTGCCCAGCGTTTCTTGGCGGCTCTTCCGATCTTCGCTCTTGCGGCAGCGGATAACACCCGCTTCTTTGCACCTACCAGCTCTTTGGTGGTGGAAGTGCCCAATGCCTTCGCTGCGGCGCGCACACCGTTCAATCGATGCTGGAGCTTGCCCAATTCCTTTTCCAATTTTCGCTCTTCGCGCTTGATCGCGACCAGGATGTCCATAAAACCTCCGCGAAGGAATCTACCTCAAGACGGAAGTTTACGCCAGACGTATGGTAACAACAAAGTGATTATACAGTAGCGGCCCAGTGGATAAACGTAAAGTGCCGTTCGGCTACTTCGCTTTCCTCGATTGCACCGGCGCATCCGGGCCGTTGGGCCTGCCCGCTGGATCATTCTGATCGCCTTGTCCGGCGGTCGCGGATTTCGACTTTGCGTCCTGCTTTGAAGCGCCCGCGTCCTGTTGCGAATCACCCTTGTGGGTCTCGGTTCTGTCTCCGCCAGAGACAGATCCAGAGCCATGCTCCTCGCTTTTCACCTTCTCGGTCTTTCGCTTAGCCTGATTTGGCGCGGCACTTTTCATTTCAGAAACCATGGCGTTGGCCTTGTTCGTCTCGGACGGCTTTTTTTCGGCGTCCTTTGGTTCCGGTTCACTCTTTGCTGCGCTCTTTGTTGCAGCGTCCTTCGTTGCGCTGTCTTTGTGGTGAGCGTCACTGGGACTGTCGCCTTGCGAGCCTTTATCTTCTTTTGATCCATCCATCTTTGATACGGCCTCTTTTGGTTCCGCGCCTTGTCCCTGGGGTTGCTGCTCCGCGGGTTGTTCCTTCTGGTCCGTAGGTTTCTTCGGGGCGGGGGCGAGCAAATAGGACATTCTGGCCCGAGCGGCACGCCATTTGACGCTACTGGCGGACCCTGCGCGCTCAAAATAAGCCGCGAGCTTTTCGTCGGTCGCGATTCCCTGGTCCTTCAGGAATTCCAGAACGGCGGCATTCTGGGTCTCCAAGGTTTCGAGCAGTGTAAAGAGCCCGTCGAGCACTTCCTTTATGGGATTGTCGGTCTTGTCGGTGTCCATGTGTCCCTCGCCAGGTCTTTCTGTTTGTAGCGAATTGCTGTGGCAGCCATTCTTGGGGCGCTGGCCCGCTCCCGCGAGATTCCGAAGGAAGGCCGTCGATGGGTAAGATGCAGGACGCTGGCAATAATATTCGGGCCGGCTCTTCGAATACGGGGTTCATTAGAATTGTCTTGCTATGAGAGGGGTGCTTGGAGACGGTACCATCGGATGCAGCAGGATGCTGTTCAGACGCGATTTGCCGCCGTTCGATGCGGGGACTAAATCGTTGGGAATCAACGCGTTGATTCTTGCCGATGGCGATGGTAGCTTTGTAAGGCAACTACTAATCGTCCCCAGCGGACAACGGGCAGGGCTGTGCCCCTGCTACCTACTAAGGAGACCTTCTTTTGAGCGAAGCCTTACGCAACTTTCTGTTCACCTCTGAATCCGTTACCGAAGGACATCCCGACAAAATCGCCGATCAGATTTCCGATGCCGTGCTGGATGAGGTATTGAGGCAGGACCCCAAGGGTCGGGTTGCGTGTGAAACACTGGTCACAACCGGACTTGCCGTGGTTGCTGGCGAAATCACCACCACCGCGACTCTTGATTACGACTCGCTGGTGCGCGACACGATTCGCGGGGTGGGGTACGACCGCGCGAAGTATGGCTACGATTGCGAGACGTGCGCAGTGATGAGCACGGTGAAGCGGCAGTCACCGGATATTGCAATGGGCGTGGATACCGGTGGCGCTGGCGATCAGGGGTTGATGTTCGGCTTCGCGTGCGATGAAACCGAAGAGTTGATGCCCATGCCGATTCAATTGGCGCACCGGTTGGCGCAACGCCTTTCGGAAGTCCGCAAGAGCAAGAAGGTTCCCCACCTTCGTCCGGATGGAAAATCCCAAGTATCGATTGAATATCGCAACGGTCGCCCAGTACGTGTGGACACCGTGGTGATTTCGACGCAGCATGGCGACAAAATTTCGAGCAAGGATTTGTATGACGCGATCATCGAGCATGTGATCAAGACGATTATTCCGGCCAACATGCTGGACCGGGGCACGAAGTATCACATCAATCCGACAGGGCGATTCGTGATCGGCGGGCCTATGGGGGATGCGGGACTAACTGGGCGCAAGATCATTGTCGATTCTTACGGCGGATACAGCCGTCACGGCGGCGGGGCGTTTTCGGGGAAGGATCCGTCGAAGGTGGATCGGTCGGCGTGCTACATGGCGCGGTATATTGCGAAGAACGTGGTGGCTGCGGGATTGGCGCGTAAGGCGGAAGTGCAGTTGGCTTATGCCATCGGCGTTGCGGAGCCGGTTTCGGTGATGATCGACGCGTTTGGAACGGAGACCGTGCCTGAGGAGCGTATTACTTCTTTGGTGCGTGATTCGTTCTCGTTGACGCCGAAGGCCATTATTGAGGCGTTGGATTTGCGGCGGCCGATCTACAAGGCTACGGCGGCTTATGGACATTTCGGGCGTAGCGGGCCGGGCTTTACCTGGGAGAAGACTGACCGAGCGGATGCGTTGCGGAAGGCGGCGGGGCTGGGGGCGGTTGTCGGTGCTGAAGTCGGGGCGCGGCGCTAGTTTTCGGCTGGGTGGATTCCTACAACGCAGCGGATTTGTTGGGGTTTGCGACGAAGGTTGCCAAACGCGAGAAGCAGATCCCTCACCCCGTAAAAGGCGCGGGGTTCGGGATGACACCGTGCTGGAAAAGCAGGTCCCTCACCCCGCGAAAAGAGCGGGGATTCGGGATGACACCGGGTTGGCGTGCGGGACGGGGATGGAAGCGGTCTAAGGATGGAGCAGCTTTAAAGGCTAGCAGCAGCGGAACGAGGCTTGCCGGTCATCACGGTGATGGTCCTTCGGCTAGCCTTGTCGGGTAGCCTCAGGATGACATCGCTTCGAAGAAACTGGTTTTCTTTGCGATTCCCCTCGCGGATTTGTTCGCTAGTTAAGATTCGCTGAATAAGAATTGTTCGCAGGATAAAATTCAAATGAGGAGTGCCACTTGGCTATCGCTGAACTGAAAAAGGGTGATGTGAAGGATATCGGACTGGCGGATGCTGGCAAGCGGAAGATTGAATGGGCTGGGCAGCAGATGCCTGTGCTGGAATCGATCCGCAAGCGGTTTTTGAAGGAGCAGCCGCTGAACGGGCTGCGGGTTTCGGCTTGCTTGCACGTTACGAGCGAGACCGCGAATTTGATGATCGCGTTGCGCGATGGCGGGGCGGATGCAGTGCTTTGCGCTTCGAATCCGCTTTCGACGCAGGATGAGGTGGCGGCCTCGCTGAATCGCGACTACAACATTCCGACCTACGCGATTAAGGGCGAGGATAACGATACTTATTACTCGCACCTTCGCGCGGCGCTGGACCATAAGCCGCAAATGACCATGGACGACGGCGCGGACCTGGTGACGATGCTGCTGACGAAGCGGACGGATTTGGTGCCGCACGTGATCGCGGGTACCGAAGAGACCACTACGGGTGTGATTCGCTTGCGGGCGATGGCCAAGGACGGGACGCTGAAGTATCCGATCATCGCGGTGAACGATGCGATGACCAAGCATTTCTTTGATAATCGGTATGGAACCGGCCAATCGACCTTGGACGGGGTGATTCGCGCTACGAACGTTTTGCTGGCTGGGTTGAAGGTGGTGATCGCAGGTTACGGTTGGTGCGGGCGCGGAGTGGCGATGCGGGCAAAGGGGTTGGGCGCGGACGTGATCGTGACGGAAATCGATCCGGTGAAGGGCATTGAAGCGGTGATGGATGGATTCAGGGTGATGCCGATGGCCGCGGCGGTGAAAGAAGGCGACGTATTTATCACCGTGACCGGAAACAAGAATGTGATTCGCGGGGAACATTTCGAGCAGATGAAGAATGGCGCGATCGTGTGCAACTCGGGACACTTCAACGTGGAGATCGATATTCCGGCGCTAGAGAAATTGTCGAGCGGCAAGAAGGAAGTGCGGCCGCTGGTGGATCAATATCTCTTGAAGGGCGATCGCAAGGTTTATCTGCTCGGCGAAGGACGGCTGGTGAATCTGGCGACTGCCGAAGGGCATCCCGCTTCGGTAATGGATATGAGCTTCGCCAACCAGTCGTTGTCGGTGGAATATTTGATGAAGAATCACAAGACGATGAAGCCGCAGGTTTATGTTGTGCCGGAACATCTCGATCGCGAGATTGCGCGATTGAAGTTGGAATCGATGGGGCACAAATTGGATAAGTTGACACCGGAACAGGAGCATTATTTGGCTTCGTGGAATGAAGGAACTTAGAGAAAAGAAGTAATGATGTAACGAAGTAAGGAAGTAACGACGAAGCGGAAAAGTGGAGCAGATGTTGCCGCGATGGGGCTCAGCGATGGTGCGCCCCTACAAGGGTTCGGCGGGCTATTCGATTCGTGGCATTATCTGATTTTTTCTGGGGTGAGGCTTGCAGCGGGCTTCGCCCCATTTTTCTTTTTCGGCAAAGCGTTGTAAGTTGATGGCGGCTTAATTCCTATGTGGGACCTCTCCGCTCACGCACTCGACACTGCTCGGCTTCGCGGGGCGAAGTATGCCGACGTGCGGGTGATGCATCTTCGGCAGCGCGATCTTACGACGAAGAATGGGCAGGTTGGGACGTTGGCGCAGTCGGAATCGATTGGGTTGGGGATTCGCGTTTTGGCTGGCGGGGCTTGGGGATTTGCGTCGACGGACCGATTGACGCGAGAAGGCGTGTCTGCGTGCGCGGGGCAGGCGGTGGCGATTGCGAAGGCGTCGGCGATTGCGAAGCGCAAGGAAGTTGTGATGGCCTCGGAAGAGGCTTACGTCGATAGCTGGCAGAGCCCGTTTCGCAAGGATCCTTTCGAGATACCGCTGGAAACGCAGCTTGCCTTGTTACTTGCGGCGGATGCGGAAATGCGTCGTGTGAAGGGCGTGACGCTCACGGAAACGGATCTGCAATTTCGCAAGGTCGATTCGTGGTTTGCCTCGAGCATTGGTTCGCGGATTCATCAGCGGAAGCTGATTTCCGGGTGCGGCATTGTGGCGACGTCGTTTCAAGGCGACGAAATTCAGAAGCGGTCGTATCCGAATAGTTTTGGCGGGCAGCACTCGCTGGAAGGATATGAGCTGGTGGAATCGCTGGATTTGCTGAAGCACGCGCCTCGCGTGGCGGAAGAGGCGGTGGCTTTGCATTCGGCGGCGCAGTGTCCGCAGAAAACGGGCACGCTGATTTTGGGCGGTAGCCAGCTGGGATTGCAGATTCACGAATCGGTGGGGCATCCGATCGAGCTTGATCGCGTGCTGGGGGAGGAAGCGAATTTTGCGGGGACGAGTTTTCTCACGTTGGATAAATTGAACAAGCTGCGCTACGGTTCGGACATTGTGAATGTTGTCGCTGACGCGCGGCTCGATCATGGGCCGGGGCTGGGAAGTTTCGCTTACGATGACGAAGGCGTGCCGGCGCAGTGCACCGATATTATTAAGGCTGGCGAATTTCGTGGATATTTGTCGAATCGTGAGACCGCGCATCTTGTGGGGTTGAAGCGCTCGTCGGGAACGATGCGGACGGAAGGCTGGAACCGCCTGCCGATCATTCGCATGACCAACATCAGCTTGCTCCCGGGCACCTGGAATTCGGATGATCTGATCGCGGACACCGACGACGGGATTTTGATGGACACAAATCGTTCGTGGTCGATTGACGACCGGCGGTATCAATTTCAGTTTTCCACCGAGGTGGGGTGGGAGATCAGGGGCGGCAAGAAGATACGCATGCTGAAAAATCCCAGCTACAGCGGGATCACCACGGAGTTCTGGAATTCCTGCGACGCCATCTGCGATGCGGACGAGTGGGTTCTGTGGGGCACTCCGAATTGCGGCAAAGGGCAACCGATGCAAACGATGGGGACCGGCCATGGCGCTGCACCTTCACGCTTTCGAAATATTCACATTGGGGCGGCGTTTTCCAAGTCATGAGGGCCGTGCGGAAGCCGTCCACGCGCACGACACACTCGGCTGGATCGACGTCCGCCGGACTTTTCCCTGAGCGCGAACTGCGGGGAATTATCGAAAGAGTTTTGCGCCTGGCGAAATCGACCGAGGCGGATGAAACCGAAGTGCATGTTGACGAAGCCGATGAGTCGCTTACGCGTTTTGCCAACAATGCGATTCACCAAAATGTCGCCGAGCACGGACTTACGGTTTCTGTGCGCACGGTCGTGGATGGGCGAACGGCGCGGGCCACGACCAATCGCGTTGATGAAGATTCGCTGCGCGGCTCGATCGATGCTTCGCTTTCGCTGGCGCATAGTCAGCCGAAGGATCCTCGTCTGTTGCCTGTTCCGGGGAAGCAGCGGTATCGGAAAGTTGAGCGCTTCGCGCGACCAACTGCCACGCTAACGCCTGAGGATCGCGCCCGCGCGGTGCGGCGCGCTTGTGACCTCGCGGTGAAGCGCGGGCAAGTGGCGGCCGGGATCTTCGCCAGCGGGCAATCGCAGACGGCCATGGGAAATTCGCGCGGTTTGTTTGCCGCGTACCGCGAAACGCATGCGGAATCTTCGATTACGATGCAGGAGCAGCCGGCGGCGAGTTGGGCCAAGGCCAATGCGGCGGATGTGCGCGACTTCGATCCGCAGCAGTTAGCCGAACGGGCCAGCGAGAAAGCTCATCGGGCGACGAATGCGCAGGAACTGGCGCCCGGCCGCTATACGGTGATTCTCGAACCCTCGGCGGTGCTTGATATCGTCGGATTTCTTTTTTACGACTTTGCTGCTACGGCGGTTGCCGACAAACGTTCTTGCTTGAACGACCGCATGGGTAAGCTGGTGTTTGGGAAAAATATTTCGGTTGTGGATGATGCGTATCATCCGCTGCAGCTGGGGGCGCCATTCGACGGGGAGGGGATGCCTCGGCAGCAGGTCTTGCTGGTCGATCGTGGCGTGCCGAGGAATCTGGTTTATTCGCGAGCGTCGGCAAAGTTGGCGAAGAAGAAGCCTACTGGGCACGGCTTCATGCTGCCCAATGAGTACGGCGAGGCTCCGGTGAATCTGGTCTTTAGCGGCGGCGAGTCTTCGCTGGAGGAAATGATCGCCTCGACGGAGCGAGGGCTTCTGGTTACGCGGCTGTGGTACATCCGCGAGGTTGATCCTTACGAGAAGATCATGACGGGGATGACGCGGGACGGGTTGTTTCTGGTCGAGAAGGGGAAGGTTGGCACGGCTGTGCGGAACTTCCGGTTTAACCAGTCGGTGCTGGAGATGCTGCGGAACGTCGAACTGCTCGGCCCAGCCGTTCGGGCGACCGGAGAGGAGGCGTTCGAAATGGTGGTGCCGGCGATGAAGGTGCGGGACTTTCACTTCTCCGAAGTAACCAAATTTTAGGGGTTGAAACTCAAATAGTGGCCGAAAATGGTCACTTCCCCTCTTCCTCCAGAAAACCGATTTGTCTTATTGAAAATCTGCGTTGTACAACGTGCGCCTTGCCGGGCAATAAACACCTATGTCTTTGTGTCATGAGGGGCCGCAAGGAGGTCGGCGGAAGCACCCAAATTGGGGGCATCCGGATCACGACGCCTGCGGGACGGGCTTTGTGGCGCAGCTGGGCAGTCCGCCTAGCCACGACATTATTCAGTATGCGCTGACCGCGCTTGAGCGGCTGACCCACCGCGGCGGAGTTGATGCGGATGGGGCTAGCGGCGACGGGGCTGGCCTGCTCACCTCTATACCTGAAGCTTTCTTTCGTGCGCGGGCTAGCGAGCAGGGGATAGATCTGCCCGAGCACTTCGGGTTGGGCTTTGCGTTTTTCCCGGCTGGCGCGTCTGGCGATGCGCGGGCTGCGGTGGAGGCTGCGGCTGATACCGAGCGGCTGCGAATTCTCGGCTGGCGGCGGGTTCCGGTGGCGACTGCTTCACTGGGCCGCATGGCGCTGGAGACCATGCCGGAGACCTGGCAGTTCTTCGTCTCGCCGTTTCACGCGACGCGAGGGCCATCGCGTTTTGAGTGGAGATTGGCGTTACTGAGGAAGCGCGCGGAATCTTTGTTGCCGTCGCGCTGTTATATTTGCTCGCTATCATCGCAGACCATCGTTTACAAAGGGCTGCTGACGCCCTGGCAGTTTCCCCGATTTTATGAGGATTTGCGTGATCCCTCGTTTGCGACTACATTCGCGGTGTTTCACCAGCGGTATTCGACGAACACGCAGCCTTCGTGGCATCTGGCGCAGCCTTTCCGCTATTCGGCGCACAACGGGGAGATCAATACGATCATCTCGAACCGGCGATGGATTCGCGCGAAAGATCGCGAGCTGCGGGCGAAGCTGACGGTGGGGTCGTGGTTCCGGATTCTCGAAGAAAATGTGAGCGATTCCGCCAGCTTTGACAATGCGTTCGAGCAGAAGCTACTGGAGGGATTTTCGGCTGAGGCGGCGCTGCTTGCGATGGTGCCGCCCGCGTTTGAGAACGATCCGCTGTTGTCGCGGGATGTTCGCGGGGCGCTGGCGTCGTTGTCGCAGGCGAGCGAGCCGTGGGACGGGCCGGCGGCGCTGGTGTTTTCCGATGGGCAATTCGTGGGGGCGAAGCTGGATCGTAACGGACTGCGCCCGCTGCGTTATACGTTGACGCATGATGGGTTGCTGATCGCTGGCTCGGAAACGGGCTTGGTCGATTTGGAGGAATCGCGCATTGCGGAACGGCAGCGGTTGGGGCCGGGCGAAATGATTCTGGCGAATCCTGTTACAGGCGTCGTGTTTCGGTGGCGCGAAATTCTGAAGCGGCTTGCTACGCAGCAATCGCGTAACGCTTTGCCACAGGTGCGGCAGCTTGCGGCAACCGCGCGTGCCGCAGCCCCTCCGGTGGAGCAGCACAAGCGCGTGGCTGCGGCCGCTGGGTGGACCGAAGACCAATTCAAAATTTTGTTTTCGGCGCTTCCGCACGGGAAGGAAGCCGACTGGAGCATGGGGGACGACGCTCCGCCGGCGTTTCTGTCTACCTTGCCGCGAGCTTTGTGGGATTACTGCAAGCAGCGATTCGCGCAGGTTACGAATCCGCCGATCGATCCGTTGCGTGAGTCGCATGTCATGTCGCTGGCGGTGCACTTGCCGAACGGCGTGGTTTTGCCGAGTCCAATTATTGGCGCGGGCCAGCTGGCGGAACTCTCCGCGACGTTTGGTCCGGTGCATCGAATGGATTTCACTTTTCCTGCCCCAATGGGAGTCCCGGGCGCGCGCTGTAGCATTACTCAGCTGACTACCCCTCTGAGTGGCAGCGGACGCCCGGGCCTCCTCCTTCTATCCGATCGCGGGATCAATGGCGAGCGCGCGGTACTGCCGGCGCTTTTGGCGACGGCGACGGTGTGGAAGGCGATGGTGCGCGATGGACTTTGGGACGTGCCGCTGATTGTGGAGTCGGCCCAGGTTTTCGATACGCATCATGTGGCGTTGCTGGTTGCGGCTGGAGCGAGCGCGGTGGTGCCGTATCTGGCCGACCAATTTGCGGAATCACTGGAAGCTGGCGGCGCGGAACGAATGCGGACTGCGATCAACGCTGGCTTGCGGAAAGTCCTGGCGCGCATGGGCGTTTCGACGCTGGCGAGCTATCGCAACAGCCATCTTTTCGAGATCGTCGGACTCAACGAAGATTTCTGCGCGGAATTTTTCGAGGATGTCGCGGATTTTCCGGGGCAGAAAAGCCTCGACGATCTTTTGAATGATTATTTGCGGATGCACAAGGCTGGCTTTTCTGGCGCCTCCGACGATCTTGCGGACTCCGGTTTGTTCCGATTCCGCAAGGGCGCGGAGCTGCATGCCAATTCGCCTGAGATTGTGCGGCGGCTGCACGCGCACGTGCGAGCGCCGGACGCGGGGAAGTACGCAGCGTTCGAGGAATTGGCGGAGAGCCAGGGGACGGTGTTTCTGCGGGATTTGCTGGAAACGGTGCCGGCGTCGTCGCCTATCCCGATCGATGAAGTCGAGCCGGTTGAGAACATTGTGCGGCACTTCAGCACGCAGGCGATGTCGCTGGGCTCGCTCGGCCTTGAGGCGCACCGCACGCTCGCGCTGGCGATGAACCAACTGGGCGGCCGGAGCAATACCGGCGAGGGCGGCGAAGATCCGTCGCTGTATCGCAACGAGCCGCACGCGGCGAACAAGATCAAGCAGGTTGCCTCCGGACGCTTTGGCGTGACGGCGGACTACCTGGTCCACGCGCAGGAGTTGGAAATCAAGATGGCGCAGGGATCGAAACCCGGGGAAGGCGGCCAGCTTCCCGCAAAGAAGGTGACCGAATATATCGCGCGCATTCGCCATGCTACGCCGGGTACGCCGCTGATTTCGCCGCCGCCGCACCACGATATTTACAGCATCGAGGATTTGGCGCAGCTGATTCACGATCTGCAGGCTGTGAACCCGCGCGCGCGCGTAGGTGTGAAGTTGGTGTCCAGTTCAGGCGTGGGCATCATCGCCGCGGGCGTTGCCAAGGCCGGGGCCAATGTCATCACCATCAGCGGTCACAACGGTGGCACTGGGTCATCACCGCTCACTTCGATCAAGAACACGGGATTGCCTTGGGAAATCGGTTTGCGTGAAACGCATGAAACGCTGGTTCGCGCGGGCCTGCGTTCGCGACTCTCGCTTCGCGTGGACGGAGGCTTGAAGTTTTCGCGCGATATTTTGATTGCCGCGATTCTGGGTGCCGACGAATTTGGTTTTGGCACCGGAGCGCTGCTTGCCATTGGCTGCGTGATGGCACGGCAGTGCCATCTGAATACGTGTCCTGTGGGCATTGCGACGCAAGACGAGACGTTGCGCATGCGCTTCAACGGCAAGCCGGAAATGATCATCGCGTATTTCCGCTCGCTGGCCGAGGAAGTCCGGCAAAAAATGGCGAAGCTGGGCGTGCGGTCGCTCGGCGAGCTGCGCGGCTGGTATGACCGGCTGGATACACGCAGCGGCATGGACGCATTCATGGTCGTTCCGATATCGGAGGGGACGCGCGTCGCCCCGCAGCAAGTGCCGGTGGAGCATACCGGGGCGGAGGACGATTCGCTCTATTTCAACAAATCCTTCGGTGAGCCGGCAGAATCTCAGCCGATTCACAATTCCGATCGCAGCGTCGGCGCCGGATTGAGCGGCGAATTGATGCGCCGCCGCAGTCACAACTTGCAGGAAGATGGCGAAATCACACAGGCTTTCGACGGCTCGGCGGGGCAAAGCTTTGGCGCGTTTCTCGCGGAGGGCGTCACGCTCAGGCTGACCGGCGAAGCGAATGACTACGTTGGAAAAGGACTTTCGGGCGGAACGATTTCGCTTGCGGCGGGGTCCGCGGCGTCGCGTCGCGGCGACGTGCTCGTGGGGAATACCGTTCTTTATGGGGCAACCTCCGGACAGCTCTACGTCGCGGGGCGTGCCGGCGAACGCTTCGGGGTACGCAATAGCGGTGCGCTGGCCGTGGTCGAAGGTGTGGGCCAGCATGGGTGCGAATACATGACCGGCGGCGTGGTGCTGGTGCTCGGTCCCCTGGGTCTCAACTTCGGATCGGGAATGACTGGCGGACTCGCTTATGTCTTGCGCGCCGAGGTGGACGAAGTGCTTCACAAGGAGTTCGTAGCGATTCACGATATCGATGCCGAAGAAGAAGCATCGCTTCGGTGGGTGCTGGAAGAGCATGTGTTCTTTACTGGCAGTCCCCGCGCGAGCCGTCTGCTGTCGCGGAGAAATGGCTTGCCATTCGTGCGTGTGCAACCCATGCATTTGCAAGCATCGATCGCGGACACGTGGAAGCCGATTTTGGCACGATTCAAGCAGCGCGATACCTTATTGGTTGGACAAGGATCACGCGTATCCCAGGCCGCGTTACACGCTTAACCTAAGGAGGTTTCACCCGCACTCGACCGCACGATTCCGATATAATGCTCGGCGAACGGTTCAACTATGGATTTTGACCAACTAGCTACCTTTGTCTACGTCGCCAAACTGAAGAGTTTTTCTCGTGCCGGCCAGAAAGTTTTTCGGTCGCAATCCGCTGTGAGCGCGCAAATACGCCAATTAGAGCAGGCGTATCGCGCCAAGTTGCTCGACCGCTCCGCAAAATCCGTGGAGCTTACGCCCGCCGGAGAAGTGCTGTTTGAATTTGCAGAGCGTTTGTTGCGGCTCCGCGATGAGTCGATCCAGGTAGTTGCGGACCGGGGCAACGTGGTGCAGGGTCCCGTGCTGTTCGGCGCGAATGAAGCTACCTGCCTGTATCTTCTTCCCGACATTTTCGCGGAATTCCAGCGGCGGTTTCCGCTCGTGCATATCAGCATTTACCGCAATTTCAGCCACAAGATATTGCAACGCATCGAGGACGGCTCGGTGGACGTGGGAATCGTCACCTTGCCGACCAAGTCGCCGAACCTGCGGGTGCATCACATTCACAAGGATCGGCTGCGTTTCATGGTGAGCACGCGGAACCCGTTGGCCAATCGGTCAAAGATTACTCTTGAAGAGGTTGCGGGGCAGCCGTTGATTTTTCCGAAGACCGGTTTTACACGGCAGGTGCTCGACAAACTTTTCCGTCCGTACCGATCACGGATTCGCATCAGCATGGAATTACCCAGTATCGGGATGATCAAACGTTTTGTTGCCGCGGACGCGGGGGTTTCGTTTATCAGCGAGAGCTTTGCGCGGGATTATGTGAAGGCTGGGGAAGTGAAGTTGCTGACGGTCGAAGGAGTCGATCTTTGGCGGGAGCTGGGGTTGGTGTACCGGCGGGATCGCAGTTTGCCGCGGGCTGCGCAGGCGCTTATTGCGCTGATTCGGGAGCATCGGAAGCCTGCTGAGGGTGGGGCTGCTGGGGCGGACTGACCTTCAAGTGCGAACAACTTTCCTAGAGAGTGTCGAGCCCTAGTGGCAGCCGTTGGTTGGTCCGTCCTTCTTGTTGCACGCTCAATTGATTCGTGAGCGTCGGAGCACAGGCAAGAGTGCCTGTGCTACTTAGCGGACGTTGAAGTCCAGGCTTGCTATGGCGCGGGCGATTACATTTTCTTGGATTTGAATCAGGTCGGAATCGGCGTAGGTCATGCCGAGCGCGGTGAGGATGTCGCTGCCGCGAGAAACAACTACCAGAGTGCCGGACCAATCGTGGGCTTCGGCTTTGCCGCGATAGCGGTACTCAACCGCTGGTAATCCACCGACAACTGTCCTTCGCTGCGATGTTTGCTTGTAGTCGTCGTAGACGTCATGCAGCCGCTTTTCCACGACGTTGGCTGCCGCGTCCAGCGGCTGCTTGGTTTTTTCGCGCCCGACGACAAGTAGCGTGGATTCGTTCGGCGTGCCCATGGCCACGATTGCGTTTGGGAGTTCGGTGGCGTCGTCGATCAACTGCCAGCTGGGCGCCTTGTACATCTTGAAACCATACATGTGGTTCGTGTAGGTGTTGCCCTGGACCTCTTCCGGAATCTGAGGGATCTCGGCTTCCTTGGGGGGAGCGAGGGGAGTCACTGTCGTCAGAGTGCTGGCGGGCGTAGAAGGTAGCGCCTTGATCGACGGAGCTATGGCGGCTGTCTTCGGGGCGTTCGCTGGTAGTGCGGGCCGCACCGCTGCGTTCGATATTCTTGGCGCGGGTCGCTCGACAGCGGACATGACCGCTGGCTGCGCGCTGGGCTGCACAGCGTCGGTCTTCACAGGTTCTTCGGTGGGAAGAGAGCGTTCTGGTTGTACTTGTTTCCTTGCGTTGGTGGTTCCGGCGGCCTCGGACCCGTTTTTGGGAGGGGGGGATTTCGTGTCGGCTTTCGCGGATTCGGAGCCGTTCGGGAGGATCGCGGCGATTTTGCTCTTTTCCACCAGAATGTATCCAAAGTCGGTTTTGACTTTGAACATGTTGTTATCGTAGGCGACGATTACGCCGTAGAACGTTTTGCCGTCCTTTAGCTGGATTTCGTCGGATTTGGCGGGTGGCGCGGCGACGAAAATCGCGAGCAACAGCGCTCCGCGAGTTAGCACTCTCATAATTGAAAGTATGCAACTAGGGTGGGACCGATGCAATCGTTGCAAGGGGTCGGTGTCGGCTTCGTTACGTCGGAGGATTGGCCGGTGAATCGCCGCATTTTTGCGGCTGTCCTTCCGGTATTCTCCGACGGATCGGCATTGCGGAGCTGGGGCGCACCAGTACTGCGCCCCTACAACGGCGTGAGTCGCGGCTTACGATGTCCGACAAGCGCTTACTCGCTTGCTGTCGAATAGACGAGCGCGTGCGGTTATTCTGGCGTGGAGGCCGCTTCGATGCTGGTTACCACTAAATCGATTGATCGCACGCCGCCGGTAGGGAATTGACGCAGCAGCGCTTTGGAGGCTATCGCTAACTCGTGGCCTTCGCTGGTCGGTTTGTCAAGAGCCATTCGAGCGGTTGTCGACTCTCCGTCTGCAGATGTAATCGTTAGCCTGATCGACCTAGCTTGGCGACTGCGGGCGCACAGCGAGCCTGCTGCCTGCTGGCTCAAGTACTCAACCATTCGCATCGATAGGTCGGCGTCGGACACTCTACTGGCCGGTTCAAGGCCGCGTTGCGCAGCCTTTGCTCTAGCGAGTTCCCAGATTCGACAGCCGAGGCCGCGGCCGAACACAGTCTGCAGCATGGGTTTGGGCACGCCTCGGAGCTGCTTGGCCATGCGAAACCCATCGCCTGTTGGTCTTGCCACTCGGATAGCCCATGCTGGTGAGGCGCTTATCGAGGGGCTCACCGGGGGTGCGGTGGACGTATCAACGCAAGCTTCCATGAGGTCTCCTGACGAGGAAAACCCGCGGCGTGGGGTTGGATTCCCCTTTGCCACGACACGGAAACTAACGGCGGGTAGCTCGGGAGAGCCTAGGGAGGCAATGGAACTGCCCGCCGTTTCCCGTTTTCCTCTACGAGAGGTAGAGTAGCGAATAAAAAGCGAAAGTCAACAAAAATTGCGAGGCCGAAATCCCGCAGGGCTCGGCGGACTCCGCACCTGCGCGACAGGTCTTGCCGCCGGTTTTGCATGCTTGGGCGGATTCACATTTCAAGCATGCGATCCGTTTTGGGCTGAGCGCGGCGTGGGAATAAAGCGCAGTTAGGATCCAGCGTTTACGACGGAGATGATCTTGAGCAGACGGACCCAGCGGCCTTGGCGTTTGTCTCCGGCGACTACCAGACGCAGGGGGCCTTGGTCCGGGCCCAAGGCTTTGCCATCGGAGGTGTCGGCTACCAGGACGGATTCGGCGGCGAAGTCGGGGTCCAGTTCGGCGAGAGAGAACGCGGCGCGGTAGCCGTCGCTGCCCTCGGCTACCACGCAGAGGGACATGTTTTTGCCGCGAAGGTCGCCGGTTTGTGGTGCGCCTGCTTTCGCGAGCAGGGTCGTAAGGGTTACGCCTTCGTATTCGTGGGTGGTCGCGTCGTGGCCTTTGGCGGCCACTTTTGTACGGGGCATAGACTTGAGGTCGGCCAGCGTCAAGTGCAGTTCCTGCTTTACGGCGCCTTTGATTAGCAAGGCTGGCGCGGTGGTCGTATCGGGCGAAGGCGTTTGAGCGGCGGCGTTGGGCGCGGACGCGACGAATGGCAAGACGGCGAGTGCCAAAACGGGAAAGACCCATACGGCTGATGTCAGAGCCCCGATGAACAAACGGCGCCTTGTCTTCAACATGTGGTTTCTCCTTGAGGATGGATCGTGGTTTTCGTTTGCTTCCCGCGCCGGCTTAGCGCCATCATCGTCCGCTTCGTGATTCGGACATTATGAACCTTAATTTGTTTTTCGCGATGCTTGGCGGGCTGCTGGTATTGAGTTTCTTCTCGCATTGGCTTTTGCCGTGATTTTGCTGAGCAATATGGTGCTGTTGATCGGGACGTTCCGGGCGCGGGGCATTGCGCCGGGCGAGACAACGCAGGCGACCGATTCGCTCGCGCCGGAAAACAGCGGCAATTGGCTGAAAGTGATGTCGGCTGCGGGTCGAGGATACTTGTGGGGGCCGCAGCCAAGAGAGGCTGCGGAGAAAAGCCGCGTGAGAAAAGCCGCAGGGCTCCGCAGACTCCGCCCTGCCCTACAGTTGTGGTGATTGAAATGGATTTGCCTGAGGCGTCGAGAAGCGCCCGCCACCCTTCGAAGCTCAAAGCTAAACGGTCGGCGGCCGCTACATTGCGTCGGGTCTAAAAGACTTGGCGGAAGAAGTAGAACAGAAAACCGGAGAGCATCATCGCTACCGGCAGCGTGAGCACCCAGGCCATCAGCATGTTTCGAACGGTCATCCACTGCAATCCGGAATGGTTTGCCGCCATGGTTCCGGCAATGCCCGAGGAGAGCACGTGCGTGGTACTAACCGGCAGACCGAACCAGTCCGCGGCGCCGATCGTGGCCATGGCCGTGATTTCTGCAGCTGCGCCCTGGCCGTAGGTCAGGTGGCTCTTGCCGATTTTTTCGCCTACGGTTACGACGATGCGCTTCCATCCAACCATGGTGCCTAGGCCGAGGGCCAGAGCCGTCGCCACTTTGACCCATAGCGGGATGAAGCGGGTGGCGCGATCAATGTGCGATTTGTAATTCTTCAGTACGGCAACATCGGCGGCGGCAAAAACGGGCTTACCTGACTTTTGGATGAGGCGTATCGCTTCGCTGGCGAGGTACATGTCGTTGCGGAAGTTTCTGACGCGATCTTGAGGCACGTTCTTCAAGTCTTTGAAGATGGCCATTTCAGTGCCGATGCCGTTCACCAATTCGCGGAGGGCCAGCATGGTGTTGGGTTTGAACTCTTTGGTGCGGATGTAATCGGTGACGTCTTCGCGAGGATCGCCGATGGCGGCGCTCTGTTGAACGTATTTGCCCAAGGTATCGGCGGTCTGAGTGGAGACGGCGATGAAGTCCTGCGTCTGTGACGCGGTCACGGCGTGGTTCAACGCATAGGTTGTCGGGACGGTACCGATTAGGATGAGCATGATCAGGCCCATGCCTTTTTGGCCGTCGTTGGAGCCGTGGAAGAAGCTGACGCCGGTGCAGGTGAGGATCAACAGGCCGCGAATCCAGAATGGCGGCGGCTCGGTGCCTTCGGGCGCTTCGTAGAGTTTCTTTTCTTTTACGACGGCTTTCAAAAGCATGAAGAGTGTGGCGGCCAGAGCAAAGCCAAAGACAGGAGACATCAGGAGCGACTGACCGATTCTGCTGGCCTGCGCCCAATCGACGCCGCTGGTTCCCGAGCGGGCGTTCATCAACTGGTTGGCGATACCTACGCCGATGATGGAACCGATGAGTGTGTGGGAACTCGATGCCGGGAGGCCGAGCCACCAAGTGCCGAGATTCCAAAGAATGGCGGCGGTCAACAACGCGAAGACCATCGCGAAGCCGGCTCCCGAACCGACTTGCAAGATCAGTTCAACGGGCAGCAGCGAGACGATTCCGAAAGCGACAGCGCCGGTTGAGGTAACGACGCCGGCGAAATTCCAGAAGCCGGACCATACGACCGCGATCTGTGGATCCAGAGAATGCGTGTAAATTACTGTTGCAACGGCGTTCGCGGTATCGTGGAATCCGTTTACGAATTCGAATCCCAGCGCGACCAGCAGCGCCAGGACCAAGAGCAGGTAGGGCCATACGGCAGTTAACCGCGTGCCGCTCATGTCCCGCGCGATACTTGACCCTACGTAGATGAGGCCAGCAATCAGCACGCCAACGAAAATCATCATGCCGATTTTGCTGGGCTTCTTCGATAATTTCTCGTGCACGGAATGCTTCGCGGGAGGCGCGAGTGACGGGGCCGCTGTTGTCGCTCCCGCAGTCGCGGTTGGTGCTGTAGCCATAACGCTCCTTTCTCTGAGTAAAATTCGGCCCGCTAGGGACGCAAGCCAGTGAGGGATGGCTGGTTATACGAAACAATTGTTACGGCGGGATGAAGATCGTAAGCGAGAATATTCAACTCCTGCGGGCGGGCGATGTGAATCTTGGCCGCTGATAAAACCAGGTTGACAAAGTCGGACGTTCAGTAGAGGCTCTGCGGTCATGGAACACCCTCAAGTGCTTCTGTTTGCGTTCCTTATTGGCGTCGTCTGCGGTTTGCGCGCGTTGACGGCTCCGGCGGTGACTTCGTGGGCCGCTCATTTGGGTTGGCTCAACGTGGCAAATTCGCCGCTTAAATTTATGGGCTCGATGATCACGGTGGTGATCTTCACCATTCTCGCTTGCGTGGAGTTGGTGACCGACCAACTTCCAGCTACACCGCCGCGCACGAAGCCAGCCGGGCTGGTACCGCGCATTCTGCTTGGAGGACTTTGCGGCGCGACGGTGGCTTCGGCCGGTGGCCAATCACTTGCGATCGGCGCAGTGTTAGGCGCGGTCGGCGGAATCGCCGGGGCATTTGCGGGTTACGAGATTCGAACGCGCCTGGTGAAGGCTCTAGGGGTTCCCGATTTCGTGATTGCCGTGCTAGAGGATGCTGTTGCCATTGGTGGTGGTTTGTTCATGCTCTCCCGCTTCTAGTGGGGTGCGGCGATCGTTCCGCGAGAACAAGAACGCGCGATAGCATCCGCCACTTCCCGACCCGGCGTCATCCAGGTGCGTCTGCGTGAAGTTCAGCTCATCCAAAAAGCCAAGCGACAAGCGTGCGCTTTTTCCGAGGAGTGCTCCCATGGCTTCTGCCAATCACTATCGGGCAATCATCATTGGTTCAGGACAGGGCGGAACTCCTTTGTGCCAGGCGTTGGCTAAGGCGGGATGGCGCACGGCCTTGATTGAGCGCGAGCATGTGGGGGGAACGTGCGTGAACGAAGGGTGCACGCCGACGAAAACGATGGTGGCCAGTGGTCGAGTCGCTTACCTGTCCCACCGCGGCGCGGATTACGGGGTCCGCACTGGACGTATCGCGATTAACATGAAGCGGGTGCGCACCCGCAAGCGCGACATCGTCGAGCTGTTTCGCGGCGGAAGCCAGAACCGCATCGAGAATACTAAGAATCTGGAGCTGATCTTTGGCGAAGCGAGTTTCACCGCAGAGAAGTCGATCGAGGTCCGGCTGAAAAATGGAGGTCAACGCGCGCTTGCTGCGGATTACATTTTTATTAACGCGGGGTGCCGTCCCGCAATGCCGGTGCTCGAAGGATTGCAAGACGTTGAGTTTCTCAATAGCACCTCCATCATGGAACTTGCCGTGGTGCCGGCACATTTGGTGGTTCTTGGTGGCGGCTATGTAGGCCTGGAGTTTGGGCAATTGTTTCGCCGGTTGGGTAGCCGGGTGACCATCGTCCATGCGCGCGATCAATTGCTTACGCAGGAAGACGCCGACGTCGCGCAGGAAGTCGCCGCCATCCTCAAACAAGACGGCGTGATGGTTCTGCTGAATTCGAAGGCCGAGCGCGTCCGGCAGGTGGGCAAGGGAATCAAGCTCACCGCTCGCAGCGGTAAGCGTGTCAGCGCGATCTCCGGGTCTCACTTACTCGTGGCCACGGGCCGCGTTCCCAACAGTGAAAAACTGAATTTGGCGGCTGCTGGTATTGGAACGGACGATCACGGCTTCATCAAGACAAGCAATAAACTGGAGACCAATGTGGATGGCGTCTACGCCCTCGGCGACATTAAGGGCGGCCCGGCTTTCACGCACATTTCTTACGACGACTTCCGCATCTTGCGCACGAATCTGCTGGAGAAGGGAAACGCGAGTACGGACGAACGCCTAGTCCCCTACACCGTGTTCATTGATCCGCAACTCGGGCGAATTGGCTTGAGCGAGGCCGAGGCTCGCACGCAGAAGAAAAACATCCGTGTGGCCAAAATGCCCATGAGCTATGTTGCTCGTGCGCTGGAGGTCGATGAAACGCGCGGGTTTATGAAGGCTGTTGTGGACGCGGAGACCGATCAGATCCTTGGCGCAGCGGTGCTTGGGATAGAAGGCGGCGAAATCATGACGCAGCTGCAACTCGCCATGATGGGCAAACTGCGCAGCAGTGTGCTTCGGGACGCGATTTTTGCACATCCAACCCTGGCTGAATCGCTGAATAATCTCTTTGGCCACATCGAGGATAAGAAGCGATAGGCATCGCGGCACAGCCGCCAGCGGTTAGTTGTCCAGGTGCACCGTCGGCTTGATCGTGTTTTTGGCTCTCGCGATCTTCAAGAGCTCCGGATAAAACTGCACGAAAGAGTGCTCCACCGCCGCGTTTTGCTCGTGGCATTTCCAACAGGCATTTTGAGCGGGCGTGATGGCCGCTGCGGCCTTATCGCCGCCTTCGAAATTGAAATAAGCCCATTTGTCAGCGAAGCGGGCTTCGTCTTTTACTTCTACATCCAGGCCCATGAGATCTTTCTGGTAGCTGCCGTGCTTGTTGATCGATCCCTGGGATGTGGAGCCGTAGATCTCCAGAACGAACATAGTTTTGTCTGGCCATTTGCCATTGGCCAGGTAGTGGTCGTAGGCCGCGGGTCTCACGAAAACGTTGGTGAACATTTGCATGTCGTCGGCTTTCTGCGTGTAGCTCATGCCGAGACCGGAGGAGACGTAGATCCAGCGCCGGTAGTTGGCTGGGCGCACTAGCTTGCCGTCAGAGGTGAATTGCAGGGCATCGGCGACGGACTTGTGGGCGGCGACGGTGTTCGGCCGCAACGCTAGGAATAACGCCGTTAGAACAAGAATTACGACCAGCAGCACCCTTTTCATGATCTACCTCGCTCTTTTTCGCGTGTTGCACCCCGAACGTTTGACTATGGCGTGGCACGCTATAGCTAAAGACGATAGAGCTTGCAAAGTGTTTCCGCAAATTTGGGGCAAGATCTGACGGTTGAGGTCGTTCGAGCATCCTCGTCGGATGCTCTCAGGATGACAAGCGGTGGTTTCACACGAAGGCCCTTTGGGAACGTTCCAAGCTGATTCCACGCCAAGGCTCCAAGCGCAAGTGCCAAGCGAAGCTTGCTAGTCGGTTTCGAATACTGCCGCGTTGGTCTCTTCGGCTGGAGCGCGTCCCCGGTTCGCCAAGCCGACACCGAGTAGCACCAGCGCGCCGCCGAGCAGTAGGGAACCCGTCAGGGGTTCGGCGAGAAGCCATGCGGCCAGCAATGCCGTCAAGGGTCCCTGTGCCAGCAGCGAAACCGCGGTTACGGTCGCGGGGAGATGTCCGAGGGCATAGGTTAGCGCGAGATAACCGCCCAGCTGCGAGACCAGCCCGAGCCCAACCAGTGCTCCTAGCGAACGGCCTGGCGGGATCCTCAGTGAAACGCCCATGGCCACGTTGATCACGAAGAGGAATATGGTTCCCGCGATGATTGCCAGGCGCAGAAACACCAGAGTGCCGGTCGTGATGCGCACGCGCTCCGTCGCCATCAGGTACACCGCGAAGCACGCTGCGGCGCCCAGCGCCATCAGATCGCCTGCGCCGAACTGTACGTGGAGCGCGACGTCCGCCCACACGATCACCAGCGATCCTGCAATCGCCAGGACCAGCCCTAGCCAGAAAGAACTGGCAGGCCGCCGTCTGAAAGCGAGCCAGGTAAGCAGCCCAACGAAGATAGGCGTTTGATTGCCGAGTAGCGTCGCATTGCCCGCGGATGTGCGGAGAATCGCGGTGTTATAGAGGGCCAGATCGAGGGCGAAGAAGAGCCCCCCCAACGCGATGATTGCCAGCGTTCGCAAGCTCACTCGTGGCGTGCTGCGATCCCACAACCATGTGGGCAGCAAGACCACGGCTGGAATCAGCATCCGGTAAAAGGCCGAGGCGGGACCTGGAATGTCGGTCCATCGCACGAAAATCGCGGACCATCCGATGCATACCACGCCTGCCGCCAGAGCCATGTAGGGCCAAAGCCGGTGCGAGGCGTGAGCCTCCGCCTGCGCGGCACGAGTCTCGGTCGTCTCAGTTGTTGATGCGATGATCGCGTCTCCTGATGCGCGTATCGACGCGCGAGAATCGTTCCAGTATCGCACACGGCGATGCGGGCCCATCGGAGTCCACAGTCGAGCATGGCCGACAAATAGTCTTCGGCGCAGAAGCGATGGAGAACGGCAGGGCGCCGCAGCTTTGATTGGTGCTCAATACGCCCCAACTGGCCGCTGGTTCTATTGCCGCTTTTGGGCCCAAACGCTACGTTCGAGTCAGGAGCACTTATATGGCTGACACGACCACTCCTCCGGGTTGGGACCGTCCGAGACCCACGAGAACGATTCCATGGCGGATGTTCTTCCGCATTATCTGCTGGACGACGTACGTTGGCTGCGCGGTTACGCTGATGCTCATGCTGCACAAGGCACCGGCGCCTATTGTGGAGACCAGCCCGCAAGCTGCGGCGCGCGCCGAACAGAAACTCGAGCAGGTGCAACAGGCGGTGTCCAACGGTCAGCCGGCCACCATGCGCATGGACCAGACGGAGCTGAACTCTTATCTTGTGTCGCGTCTCGACATTGCGCCGACTCCGACTGCAGTTCCATCGCGAGTTGCCGCGGCGTCGGCGACGCAGAGCGCCGCTGCTGGTGGCGCCACATCGAGCGCCTCGCCGTCATCTGGCAATGCGTTGGACTTGTCTGCGCCCGCGGGAACGTCCGCCGAACAGATCGAGCAGGTCCGCTCGTCTGTCAAGGACGTTAAGGTCGAGCTGATTGAGGATCGAGTCCGCGCTTACCTGGTCTTTGATTTCCACGGCAAAGATATGACGTTGCAGTTGGAGGGGAAACTGGGGGCGGAAGACGGGTATTTACACTTCCAGCCGGTCGCCGGCCAGATCGGGTCGCTCCCAATTCCAAAATCAACGCTCGAAGCGGCGGTCGCGCGGATGATGGAGTCGCCTGAGAACCGCGAAAAGCTCAAACTGCCGAACGACATGTCTGGGCTGAAAATCCAAAACGGCGAAGTCGTCGCCACCTATGAATAGGTCGCAGGCCAAGCGTGGCCACACCGCGGTCACATATTGGGCGCGTTTACGCGCTGCATCAGCTCCGCAAGACCAAGTTAAAATTCCAAAGATGAACGACCTGAACAAGAAGGGCTTGATTGGACTTCTGCGCTTTCTGATCATCTTGGCCGTATTCCTTTTTCTGCCGGCCTGGACTCTCCGTTATTGGCAGGCGTGGATCTTTCTAGCGGTATTTTCGGTGTGTGCGCTCGCGACAAGTCTATATGTGATGAAAAACGATCCGAAGCTCCTGGAGCGGCGGATGCGAGCAGGTCCAGGCGACGAGAAAGAGCGCTCGCAACAGATTATTCAGTTGGTCGCAACGTTTGCGTTCATCGCCTTGATCGTTTTCCCCCCGCTGGACCATCGTTTTGCATGGTCCACTGTGCCATCGTCTGCGGTGATAGCGGGCGACGGACTCGTTGCCCTTGGGTTTCTGATCATATTCTTCGTGCTTCGGGAGAATAGCTTCGCTTCAGGAGTTATCGAGGTCGACGCCGGGCAGAGAGTCGTTGCTACGGGCCCGTACGCCCTTGTGCGCCATCCCATGTATTCGGGAGCTCTGGTCATGCTGCTCGGTGTGCCTCTGGCGCTCGGCTCGCGCTGGGGACTGCTGCTGGTCATTCCGATCACGCTCGTGATCGTGTGGAGACTTCTGGACGAGGAAGCCTTTCTCGCAAAAAGACTGCAAGGTTATCCCGAGTACCAGGCAAGGGTCCGATATCGGCTAGTGCCTAGGGTTTGGTAAATATCTTCCGGCCATTCAATCAACCGGTGCTCGCGGGACCGCATCCACATCGGCATTCCCGCCAGGGGCATCCATCGCGGGGGCACTGGGACTGAAGTGTGATCCATACTGCGGAAGCCCACTTGATGCGTGAACGTCAGTACGGACTTCGACACAGCCTCTGCTTGGGACGTTGTCGTCCTTTCTCCATGGCCCGATCCTATTCTCTTAGACCAATTGAGCGGACGGAGCCAGCTCTTGAGTACCCTCAGGAACAGAAGGACGAAGGGCTGGTGACCGGATTAGTGACAGTTTTCTCGCCGTGCAAGATGCACGTAACCAGGGTTGCCGGAGAGATTGTGGTGACCTCTGGAACGGAGACGCGTACCGTCGCGGAGAAGGAGACTTACTCGGTGATTCCGGAGGTGTCCGTCGTACTCGCGGTACGCACGTACATTTGGCCCAACGACCCCACTTACCACCAATCACATGCTCACAAGGCTTGCGCCTTGGGCAGGGACCCGAACAACTCAGGCCGCTTTCGGAAAGTCGGTTGCTCGCTGGGCTGGGTGGGGCGGCTGTTTTGGTGGGAAGCAAGTTTTTGACGACGTCGCACCCAAGCGCGGAAAGCCCCTATAAGCCTTGACGGAGAGGTCAATGATGGCCACCGCACCTGTCCTGTTTCTGCTGATCTTTGACGCGGTCTTGTTCGTGATCGCGCTGGTTCGTTCGGAAAGCAAGAGCCCTCGCTCGGAGACGCTCCTTCTCAGCGCGCTCTTTCTTTGTTCAGGCATGCCGGCATTGATTTATCAGATCGTTTGGCAGCGGGTACTGTTCTCGATTTACGGTGTGAATTCACAATCCGTGGTGGTGGTGGTGAGCGCATTCATGCTGGGACTCGGGCTGGGAAGCCTGTTGGGTGGGCGACTTTCCGCACGGTTCCCGAACCATGGGACGTTTCTATTCGCGTGTGCCGAACTTGGTGTCGCGGTTTTCGGCCTTGCATCGCTTCGCATTTTTCACTGGTTTGCGGCGTTCACTTCGGGTGCGAGCCTTCCCGCGGTCGTGCTGTACAGCTTGTTGCTTCTCCTGGTTCCAACCGTTCTGATGGGTGCGACCCTGCCACTGCTCGTCGAGCAATTGGTGCGCGGTTCAGGCAGCGTGGGCAATTCCGTGTCGCGCCTCTATTTTGTGAATACGCTGGGTTCGGCGATCGCATGCTATCTATGCGCGACGTTTCTACTTCGAAATTATTCGCAATCTGGGGCGGTAAGCCTTGCGGCCATACTGAACACGGTTATTGGCGCGACCGCATATCTTTACGCGCGTCGTGAAATCCAGGGAGGGCCTTCTGCGCCTGAAGCTGTTCCCGAAACATCGGGGTCGAAGTCTACTCCCGTGCTTTCTCTTGTCGCGGCCATGCTACTCGCCGGGTTCTCGGGGTGGATCTCCCTGGGCTATGAAATCGCATGGTTCCGCATTTTTGCCATCGCATCATCGGACCGCGCACCGGCATTTGCGTTGTTGCTGGCCACGTATCTGGCAGGCATCGCCGCGGGGTCCTATCTTTCTGAGCAGCTGACAAAAACCTGGCCACCTCACAAGACGTTGTGGCTTATTGCAGGATTATTGTGTTTTTCGGGAGCAATTTCGGTCTATCTGCCGCCTCTTATTTCTTCGCTGTTGGGCGGAAGCTGGCCGGCATTTCTCCAACCGAGTTGGTTGGGCCAGGATTCCTACCTGGCGTCAGCCCCGGTGTTTTTTCTGGTGGCGGCGTTACTTGGTTCGGTGCTGCCGCTACTCTGCCGCTTGTCGATTTCCCCGGATGATCTTGCCGGCCGGCGCGTCAGTTTTGTGTATGCCTCCAATATTCTGGGCTCGGTCCTTGGGAGCCTGGGCATTGGCTTTGTGCTAATGAATTACCTCGGACTGCGGCAGGTGGCGCTTCTGCTGGGCGGAATTTCGGCGTGCGGAGGGCTTCTGCTTTTGCTGTGTGCACAGGGAAGGAGTCCGCGGGTGCCTGCGTGGGTGTTTGCGATCGCGGTGCTCTGCGTGCTTGCAGTTCCGCTGGCGTCTCCGGCGTATGCTCTGCTTTACGAGCGCATCATCTTCCGGCACAAGACGGAGTCGAAGACACCCTTCACAGCGGTTGTTGAAAATCGCAATGGAGTGGTCGCGGTGCTTTCCAACACGGCGGTTTTTGGGGGCGGCGTATACGATGGCCATTTTCTGATCAATCCGAAGCACGACTCCAATTTTATAATTCGCGCTCTAGCGCTCGGCGCTGTGCACCCACATCCGCGACGCATTCTGATTATCGGGTTGGCTTCGGGTTCTTGGGCGCAGGTGATTGTGAATCATCCGGAAGCAGAGTCGATGGATATCGTGGAAATCAACCCCGGGTATTTGAAGCTCATTCCACAATATCCGGTAGTCCGTTCACTGCTCACCAATCCCAAGGTCCGTGTCAATGTGGACGATGGCCGGCGCTGGCTCATCGCGCATCCCGAAGAAAAGTATGACCTGATCGTTGCAAACACAACGTATCACTGGCGCGACCATGCCTCCACCTTGCTGTCGGTGGAATTCTTCCGCATGGTTCGCCCGCACTTGAATCCGGGTGGGGTCTACTACTTCAATACCACGGAGTCCAACGAGACCATGGCCACGGCCCTGAGCGTGTTTCCTTATGGCCTGCGGATATCGAACTTCCTGGCGGTCAGTGATGCGCCCATCGTATTCAATAGTGACTTGTGGTTTTCGGTTCTACGTCGGTACAAGATTGACGGCCGAATCCTTTTCGACCCGATTGATCCACAATCGCAAAACGTGCTTTCCCGGTACGCGCTCTTCCCGGCGACGTTGGACGGACCGCCGACATTCATGGGCCTGGAAACTTCGGATTCGTTGCGAAAGCGGCTTGGCAAGTTGCGGTTGATTACCGACGACAACATGGGGCTCGAGTGGGAACCCCATGTTGTGTTCCCCTGGCGCTAAAGGTAGAAAAACCGCAATGGCGTCGCGCGCTAGAGTTCGCGAAGAGCTACGGCCACGGGTCTGGCGGCGGCCCGCAACGCGGGCGGTAGCCCGCCGAGGAGGCCCATCACCAGCGCAAAGATGACTCCACCGACGAGAAGACCGGAAGTGATCTTGAAGGCGAAGGCCATGTTGGAGAACGTTTGCCAGTTCATAGTGGCGGTGGTTAGACCGTTCAGCGGAAGGACCGCGAGACAACCGACGGCGCCTCCCACGAACGAGATGATGAAGGCTTCAATCAAGAATGAGAAGACCACTGCGGCGGCTCCGAAGCCCAAGGCACGCATGGTGGCGATTTCACGGCCGCGCTCGGCGACCGCAGAATACATCGTATTGAGTGCGCCGAAGATTGCGCCGATGGCCATGACGGACGCGACCAGTCCCCCCAAGATAGTGATCAGTTGGGTCATGCGGGTGGATTGCTTCGCGTAATAGTCGATTTCGCGGGTGACATCGACGCTGAGGCGCGGGTCGGCGGTGACGAAGTCCTTGAATTGCTGAAGGGCATCGGGCGAAGTGAGATGCACAGTGACCGACTGGAAGACGTTCGTAGGGCGCTTGTAGACATCGTCGAGTACGCGGGCGTCGCACCAAACCTCAGAGTCGAACGCGCTGCCGCCGGCATCAAAAACGCCGACTACTTTCCAATGACCGCCACCGAAGTCAACTGTGTTGCCGACCGTCAAGCCTGAATACGTGGTGTTGGCGTTTCTTCCGACGACGAGTTCGGCGAGTCCGGGTTGAAACATACGGCCCTGGACGATTTTGGTGTTACGGCGAATCGTCAGAACGTTGGCGGAAACACCGCGAACCTGAACGTTGGCGTCGGTGCCGGTGCTCTTTAGGGGGAACGGCGCAACGACCACAACTTCGGAAGTGACCAAGGGGCCGCCGTCCGTTCCACGAGCCACGCCCGGAGCATCCTGCAGGATCTTGACTTGGTCGAGAGCGACGCCGCTCATCATCTCCGATGTGGCGCCTGCGCGCATGATGATGGCGTTGTCAGCCGCACCTGAAGCTACCAGTGTGGCCTTGAAGCCGCGAGCGAGCGAAAGCATGGCGACGAATACGCCGACGGTTCCCGCGATGCCGAGGACCGCCACGATGGCGGAGGTCCAGCGAGCCTTCACGCTACGGATGTTGTAGACGACGGGAATAGCCATGTCAGACCCTCCGAAGCGCGTTGACGACACGCATGCGCATTGCCCCGATTCCGGGGAGCAGGCCACTGACGACGCCGACCAGCAAAGCCGTG
>CAVRLD010000005.1:0-668656 GCA_963721915.1 uncultured Acidobacteriota bacterium
GTAGCGTCCATGCACAATGGTCTTGAAAAATCCGCCTATCTGACCTCTTCCGCGGGCTTAGGTCTGGTTTTGGCGGTGATCATGATTACGGCTTCTCCCCTGTTAGGGTCGACCCGGAAGTTCAATGTTCCAAATGACCTGGCGCTTCGGATTCGTCTCGATGACACGTTGACTAGCACCGACTCCCAAGTTGGCGACCCGTTCAGTGCGACTGTCGTTGACAAGGGCGAATACCAGAACGCACGAGTGTACGGTCACGTCACGCAGATTGACATGTCCGGCAGAATCAAGGGCCATACCAGCATGATGCTGCGGTTCGACCGACTGGTTATGCCCGACGGGCGTCGTGCGCCGATTCACGCCGAAATTGTGGAGCTTTATCATGCGCCCTCCGGCGAGAAGGTCGACGTGGAAGGGGCTATCGAATCAGGCGGGCGAGGCCGCAAGACCATCGAGCACACGGCAATCGGCGCGGGCGCTGGCGCTTTATTGGGCGGGATCTTCGGCGGCGGCAAAGGCGCCGGTATCGGTTCGGTGATCGGCGGCGCTGGTGGTTTAGGAACCACGGCTTTCCGCGGACGTCAGAAGATCACGCTGAATAGCGGTCAGGAAATACTGATTCGTATCACCGAGCGCTGATCCACCCGCCTCGTCGCATTGTTCCAAACCCCGAGCGGCGCCCGTACTACCTCACTCTATCGTGTCTACCTGATGGGCGGAAATAGGTAAGGACAAACGATAGGGCATCCGAAAGGGATTGTTTCACATTCATTTTGCGGGGATGGCGTAGTGTGAGGCAATGACCCGCCATCGACCGTCAATCATCATCCACACGTCTGTCAGCCGGTCATGGTATTCATACGGCCTGCCCTTCGAAGTTCCTTTTTCGTGGTACGCCCCTGTCACTATCGCCGTATTGCCATGCATGCGGACCTTGAGGTCGGACATCTCCGAAATCAGCACGCGATTGTCGGTATCTCCACAGTGTGCTATATAACCCGCCTTGCTGAAGGTTGTGCCGTCTTCTACGGTGATGATGAAATCGTCTGCCAGCAGAGAATTCATGGTGGCGACGTCCCCTTGTTTGTATGCCTCATTCCATTTGTCTTCGAGCGCAAGGATTTTGGATGCAGACTCGGACTGCGGTTGAGGCGCAGAGAAGGTCGCGGCCAAGTTCACCGAAAGCAAGAAAGTCACCAGCAATAATTTAGTTTTCATAATCCTCCGCTCCGCGCAAATTGTCTTTATAGCGTGTTTTGCCGACCCTCGCGGCAAGAGTATAGAAATGTGTGCCTGTAGCTCTGCCAGTCATGCGGAAATTCACATGCATAGTCATTGTGCTTTGTCCGACCCTCTGAGACCAAGCCTGTTCGAGAACTGGTACGAATGGCATTCCGAGTCAAAGCAAACTGGGCAAAGTAAATGTAGGCCTTTGTCGTTTTTGGCTATGGCCCCGAGCGGCGAAATACGCAACGAGAGCGGGTTGGGGGCGGGGAGTGAGATGCGTGGGATGGGATGGGCTCATGAATGTGTAATGGTTATGGTTTGTCGTATAGTGAGCGCGCGGAGGCGTTATGGCTCGCATTATTCCGGATGAGATTATCGAGAAGCAGAAAGCATGGAAGAGACGGGCGTCGAGATGGAGTTGGGCCAACACCACAATGGGGGTAGCTGCGGTGTTGCTGAGTACCTTGATCGCGGCCAATGCGAGGTCGAATTTTGTCTCGCCCGAGGCCATCATCGCGTGCTCGATGGTTGCCGCTGGGCTAGCCTTCCTTCTGACCACGGTGAACGCCGGACTGAAGGCGAAGGGATTTGCGGTAGCGGCACGAGAACTTGAGGCGGCCATCGCTCGGTATCGGTTTGACGACGAGCTTCCCGAAAAATATCTGGCTCAAGCTGAGGTGCGGGGCATCGAAATCCTGAACACATTTGATTCGAAGAGATCGGGAAGTTGAGGTCGGACGCGGGCGAAACTGAGCGATGAGCTGGCGGCTACTGTCGAAGAACCGCCCTGAACTAACGCTTTCCGGCCAGGACGAGGTATGCGGCCCCTACGCCTCTTGGAAATCGCTGACACTTTTAGTGCGTTACAGCCTGAGAGTCAGGACCGCCGCAAATAAATCCATTGGCCAGTGCATGATGATCATTCGTGGCAGACAGCGTGTCCGCAGATAGATAAGTTGAAAGACTACGACCAGTGGCAGAAACTGCAGGAAACGAAAGACGACTAGACGCCAATCAAAAACGAGCGGAAACACGCTGTGTTGGAAAGCCCACCAGAAACCTACCCACATCACGGTGACCCATGTACGGCCGGTCAGGACTTGGAGGCGGGTCGCACAATAAGCTTGGTAGATGACTTCTTCGGTCGGCGACCAAACCAGCCAAAATACCGACAAGCTGTAGATGACCGCCCAGTGCGGAAGTTGGCGTTCGGACAAGAGGCCCGGTGCCAACATGGCGGGAGTGAGTTGCATTGTCCGGTAGACGAGCCAACCGGCAAGCTTCGAGCCCAAACCTGCGACTATCGGAAAGAGGATTACGAAGTACAAGAGACCCCAAAGCACTTCGCGTCCGAGGCGGGATCGCTGTATCCCGAAGAGAGTGCTGAGCCGAATACCTTCCCGACGCGACTGGCGCCAAAGCAGTAGGAG
Organism: uncultured Acidobacteriota bacterium; assembly: GCA_963721915.1. Classification (GTDB taxonomy): domain Bacteria; phylum Acidobacteriota; class Terriglobia; order Acidiferrales; family UBA7541; genus Acidiferrum. The sequence continues at coordinate 2,658 of CAVRLD010000005.1, forward strand.
ACAACCGATATCGACGAGCGTGGCATAGACCGTCCACCAAGGCGCTTGAGCACGCCAAGGCGACGAATCGCCGCGAATCAAGAAGGCTGCCGCCACCGCCGCTTGTACCAAAAGTATCAGGCCGGTTCGGGCTGTCGTCAGGACTAAGGGGCCTGCCCAACGGATGCGGCCCGATTGAATGCGTTGTTGAACCGCGTGCGGCGAGTTGGAGGCCAGCATTTGCTTGGTGGGTCTGGAAGACACTGTAGTTTTGCTAGTATGTTGCTGCGCACGATTGTAGCCTCATTCCCAACGATATGAGACACGCGGGCCTTGTATTTCTCTGAGACGCAAAATACAACGGGGCGTAGGAGCATGTCCAAAACCAGCCAGCAACTTCGATTGCCCGGTGGCCGCCTGCTCGGCTATGACGAATATGGCGCGCCTGATGGCAATCCAATCTTTTACTTTCACGGTTCGCCCAGCACCAGACTCGAATGGCGTCTTTTTGGTAGTGACGCACTCGCAAACAAGCTCAACGTCCGCGTTATCGTCCCAGATCGGCCCGGCCTCGGCCGCTCGGAGTTCCAGCCCGGTAGGCGGATAGGGGACTGGCCCGACGACGTACTAGCGCTCGCAGACCAACTCAAGCTAGCCCGCTTTGCCGTTCTCGGATATTCGGGCGGTGGACCCTATGCTGCGGCCTGCGCATTGAAAATACCGGAGCGACTCACTCGCGTTCTCATCGTTAGCGGAACAGCCCCGTTTGACGAACCACGCTTGACGGCGGGCATCAACCCGACTAACCTGCGATTCATGCAACTCGCCCGGACTAAGCCCTGGCTTTCCAGGCTGACGCTCCGATTAATGGGCCTCATGGTGCGCTTCACGCCGCGCCAATTCATCGAAGGGGCCATAGCAAACCTTCCTGCACCCGACCAAGCGGTGCTGGCCCAACCAGATTTCCGGCAGGGATTCATCGCGATGATCAGAGATTCGTTGCTCGCCGGACCGCGCGGGGCTCAGTGGGATACCGCTCTCATGGTCAGCCCTTGGAATTTCCGTCCCCAGGAGATCCAGTTAGCAGTCTACCTTTGGCACGGTGAAAAGGACGGGAACGCGCCGTTCGCTATGGGGCGCTTCATGGCCGATGCGATTCCGAACAGCCAAGTCCATTTTTACCCCGACGAGGGCCATTTATCGCTGATATCGAAATACGTCGAAGAGATTTTGAACGTTTTGATCGCGTGAGAGACCCGGCGCAAGAGTCAATGCAGCGAAACTGACTCTTATATCTTCCACGCCAGATTGAACCGAGGGAGCGACGCCGCAATGTAGTGCCCTTTCTTCGCCAGTTCGTCGTCGTAATCCAGCTTGCTCGCCGGCGGATAGGCCCTGCAAGGCGTTCGGCTCAAGATAGACAGCGCACAGATATTTCATGATTTCCCCAATCCCGTGGCTAGACCCCAAATTGCCGCAAATGATGATCCAGATGCTTGTACATCAGGATCGCCCACTCCTCCGGCGTCAGTGGCCCGAAGAAGCTGTGCGGATGTGTGGTGCAGCTCTTGGGCCCGGCGGCTACAAACCGGTCGATCACACCGTACAAACGCGCGCGTTCCCTTCCCAGGTCCCGCTCATCTTGGATCACCAGGCCCTCCACAGTCGGCGTATTGCGGCGCAACGGTTCGTCGTTCCGAAACACCTTTGGCTTGATGATGGGGCCCATGATCCGTCCGAGCAGTACCCGTGGTGGCCGCATGTCCCCTAACGCCAGCTCCAAGCCCCTCGAGCAGTGCGCCACCGCCTGCGGTGCATTCATCTTGCCCCACTGCCGTTGGCTATCCGGCCGCAGCCGAGCGATGCGCTGCTTCACCTCTTCCACTCTCGCCGCGTCAAAAAGGTTCTTCATTGCGAAAGCCTCCTGCCGTCATGCATTTACAGATACACCCAACCTCTACAGATACGTCGAACGAGGGAGAGCGAAATCGACAACTTCTCTTAGTTCTCTGCGGGTGCCGTTTGTGCTCTGGGCGGGGTGATCCACTTTCCTGATAAGTCACCTACCGGAGATGTACCGTACCATTGCGGGTCTTCCAACGTCTCGACAATGTGATGCGCGATTTACCAACCCATTTGGCGCATCCGCTCCAGGATGAGCCCGCTATAGTGATTCATGTGATCGGGGCGTCGCTTCAGGGGCAACGGCAGAATTGCGGCGAGTTGGGCCGTTTGCTCCCGGTCGGTAGTCCGGGCTGAAGTTCGGTAGTAGTGACGGCACGCCGACTCCGCGCCATAAACACCAGGGCCCCATTCGACCACGTTGAGATAGAGTTCGAGAATGCGGTGCTTGCCGAGGACCAATTCGGCCACCGGGACAAGCGTGAACTCGGCGCCCTTGCGGAGGATGGAGCGGCCGGTTCCGAAGAAGAGGTTTTTTACGAGTTGCTGCGTGAGGGTGGACCCTCCGCGAATGCGGCCGCCTTCCATATCGTCTTCCGCAGCGATTTGCATCGCGTGCCAGTCGAATCCATGATGCTGGTAGAAGCGCGCGTCTTCCGCGGCGATGACAGCATGCTGGAAATCGGGCGAGATCTGGCTCAGTGAAACGAATTCGTATCGTTCATGATACGGCGTGTGGTGAATCCATGCCTGGAAACGGCGCTCAATGTGCACCGCTGTGGTCGGTGGGTCGATCCACCGGAGTGCGACCTGGAAAGCTGCTGAAAATGATTGTCTGGAGAGGAGGAACTCGATCAGACCGTGCGTCCCATCGCACGTAGCGTACAAGGCAGAGCGGCGAGGCAACGAACTGTTCTGGAGCCCTTGGACAATGTATCCACGCTCGCAAGAGCGGCACCGAAACCGCGAGGCCACGGTGTATCTGCCAGCATTAGGCGGAGACGGACCTAGACTTGATCGTACGATCAGAATATACAAATGCTCGTAAGCGTCGTCAGCCGAAGAGAGCCTAAAATGCTGCGCGGCTCTTCTTGCAGTGAGTACAGAGGCTTCCGGTTTCTCTGTCATGGGTAATCAACACTGCCGGCGTAGAGAGCAGATCTAACCGATCGCGTCATTTCAGCGGAACAGGGTAAGCCCGTAGCGCTCCTCGCAAGGGGAAGGACCATCGCAAGATGAATCTGATGGCGATGCGGGTAACGGAAAGGGGAGCAAGCGAAGGCTGCCCTGTAATCGGGCAGATAGAGGTTGCGTCGCCTCGTGGGGACAAGATTACCTCGCCGGAAACGGAGCTGACTTCCTGTTGGTGCTCAACTCGAGACCGCTTGAGGAACCGATGCATGAAGCAAAGCAAATGACGACGGGGCAACCTGTTGGTGCAGCTTCACACACGGCGGGCGGAATTTCCTCCACCGTGCGAATCGGCAGCAAGTCAGTATCGAGTAAGTCTGCTTCGTTTTGCATCAGGCCGCGTCCTCGTTTTTCATGGGGGCGTTTTTGGGTGCTCGAGCCGGATGAATGGGAAACCTTCAAGTCCGGTTCTTAGAGGGCTGGGCGCCAGCGATGGCGCCCGGCTACTCGACCAGCCACAAGGATGAGCACCGCAAGGGACCAAAGAAGCGCCACTCCGGTGAGAAACCATCTAACGATGGATCGGAGAGAGCCTTTCCGAATGCGGGGTCTTGGGGGTTGTGTCGGGATTTTCAGTCACACTTCAGAAATAATCGTTTGGGCTGGGTTCACAATAGACGCCCCGTTAGTCCCGTAATCGTACATCTCTCCGAGTAGAGGAGAACCCGGCGTGCGGTAGATCTTCCTTGGCCGTATCCGCCGTTTCCAGCTTCGTGCCCGTTTAGGTCGATCATGGCAGCACCGACGCTCTCCCCCCGCAGTCGGGTGGGACAGTGGCGCGTAGCGGGCTTCGAATGATGCCGACGTTTCCACCATCCCCCCTATCATTCCGTACGGCGGGTTTTCCCCAGTACGGCTGGAAGGCTGGCATATCAGACAGGGCCTTCCCATTGCATCCATCGCTTAAGCCTGCTCCCGGCATTCGTCGACGGACACTTGGTTTGCCTCTGCCCTTCGTGCACCGCGTAGTCTGACTCGGTAGTCCCGTTCTGTGTCGGGCCGACGACTCCTCAGTGCACCGCCTTGGAGTGGGGTTTCGACTCCGCCCCAGGGGCTCTCGCTCCGATCCGGGTTCTTCTGTCCCGGGCCATCAACGCTTGTCAGCCCCATCCGACCCACTCGTGGGCACATCGCGATTTCGCCGACGTTGCGACTTATACGCGATGCCTTCGCTGTGCGGGAGCGCCTAGGCGGCCTCAGAGTGGTTCCAAGCTTTCGCTGCATATTCCTTCCCTGGCATGCCGCCCTCTATGTCCCCGGGAAGATCGGAGTCGTCTTTCTCCAGAAAATTTGATTCCGACATGGGCCTTCGCCAGGATCTGAGTGGCTCGGCTCTTCCGATTATCCTGCCATTCGTTTCAAGCAGGGCACGTATTTCAGGGCTTATTGGTTCACCATTGCTGCGGCCTGTCAGGTTGCTCGCCCCCCTAGAGTCGGGTAGGACAGTGGCGCGTAGCGGGCTTCGAATGATGCCGACGTTTCCACCGTCCCCCCTATCATTCCGTACGGCGGGTTTTCCCCAGTACGGCTGGAAGGCTGGCATGTCAGACAGGGTCTGCCCAGTGCATCGTCGGCTTAAGCCTGCTCCCGACATTCGCCGATGGATGTCTGGTTTACCTCCGTCCTTCGCACACCGCGTGGTCAGAGTCGGTTGTCCCGCACTGTGTCGGGCCGATGACTCTTTAGTGTGCCGCCATGGAGTGGGGTTGTACTCCGCCCCAGGGGCCCTCGCTCCGGCCCGGGTTATTCTGTCCCGAGCCATCAACGCTTATTGGCCCCATCCGACCCACTCGCAGGCACATCGCGATTTCGCCGTCTCTGCGACTTATACGCGATGCCTTCGCTGTGCGGGAGCGCCTAGGCGACCCGCGAGTGGTTCCGAGCTTTCGCTGCACATTCCTTCCCGACATGCCGTCCCCTATGTCCCCGGGGAGATCGAAATCGTACTCATCCAGTTTCTCGATTCCGACATTGGCCTTCACCGAGATCTGAGCGGCTCGGCTCTCCCGTGTATCCTGCCATCCGTTTCTAGCAGGGCCCGTATTTCGGGGCTTACTGGTTCGCATTCGCTACGGCCTGTCCGGTCGCTCGCCCCTCTGACGGATCGACCAGGATTTCTCCCAGCCACAGGGGCTTTTACATCCAGGCTTTCCACGAGTCGGTCACCCTTCTCGCTGCTGGATATAACTACGACAGTCACTGGATCTTCTCTGTCGGTGGGACTTTCACCCACTGGAATAGCAGCTATCCTCGCTGCACCGGATCTAACCGGGCATTACCCCAGCCACGAGGGCTTTTACATCCAGGCTTTCAGCGGGTCAGTCTCCTTTCTCGCTGCTGGATATCACTACGACAGTCTCTGGACTTTTCTGTCGGTGGGACTTTCACCCACTGGAATAACAGCTAGCTTTGCTGCACCAGACCCCACCGTGCAGATTTCCACGCAGCGGGTTCCTCAGGTGCTACTCCCCGCACAGCTCCAAGATCGTGTGATCCAAGGAAGCAACAAGGGGTGGTGACGGAGGAATTCGGTATATTTCTCCCACGTCATTGCCTTCTCGCGAGTTCGGCGACTGAGCCACTTCCGCCAGATTTTGCAGACCGCCCTATAGAACTGCCAGAGGCTCCTGGAGTTCGTCGGACGTCCGTAATACTGGTAGTGGCCTCGGAGCTTGGCGTTGAGGGTCTTCAGCTGCTTGTCCACTGGCTCATGGCGGTGCTCCCGGCACCATTCGGCTACCGCCGTCAGGCCCCGTCGGAGACGCTTCTTCATCGTCTTCGTGTTCACCATGAACTTCCCTCTCCGGCTGCGTGCGCCGATGTGCGTGAAGCCGAGGAAATCGAACGTGGCTCGTTTCTTCCCCTGCCGCTTCGCATGTTCCTCCGCGTATCGCCCAAAGTCCACCAGCCGTGTCTTCTCCGGGTGGAGCGTCAGACCGTATTTTGCAAACCGCTTCGGTAAGACCTCCATCACCCTCTCGGCATCCTCCCGATACTGGAAGCACAGCACGGCATCATCGGCGAAGCGTATCTCGTGTGCTGCCCCCTTCAGGCGGGGCTTCACTTCGTTCTTGAACCATTCGTCAAGCACGTAGTGCAGGTAAATATTGGCGAGAAGCGGACTGATCGTCTGCCCTTGCCCTGTCCCTGTTTCGCTCACGAGTAATCGGCCCTCGTCGATGACTCCGATTTGAATCCACTTCCGTATCAACTGGAGAACGCTGCCATCGCTGATTCGCTTTTCGATCATCTCCATGAGCTGCTCTCTCACGATCGAATCGAAGTACGCGGTGATATCTAATTCCAGGATCCAGCTGGTGGGTCTTGTGCAGATGACTCGTCCCACCTCGTCCAGCGCCTGGTGCGGCCCTCGTCCGGGTCGAAACCCGTACGAGCATTCGAGGAAATCCTGCTCATAGATGGCGTTTAGCACTTCGCCCGTCGCCTTCTGCACGATCTTGTCCTCCAAAGACGGTATGGAGATAGGTCGCTCCTTGCCGTTTTCCTTGGGGATATAGATCCTGCGCAGCGGTTGGGCTCGGTACTTGCCCTCTTTGAGTCGCTCATGAAGCTGTTGGATGTTCCTCGCGGCATCCTTTTCATACTTTTGGTATGTGACGCCGTCCACTCCTGCGCTGGCTTTCTTTCTGAGTCCTCGGAAAGCCGCATACAACGCCTCGGGCGTGATCCGATGAGCGATCGAAAAGAAATTGTCGCTTCGGATCCTCCCTGGCTAGTTCGGGTATTCTGTCGATTTGTGGCCGGGTAGGGCGGTGGCGCGGACCGGGCTTCGTATGATGCCGACGTTTCCACCGCTCCCCCTAAAATTCCGTAAGGCGGATTTTCTCCGTTACGGCTTCAAGGCTGGTCTTTCAGGCGACGCCTGCCCGGATGCCCTCCCCGGTTTGCGTTCGTCCTTCGTGTGCCCTCCTCGCAGCATCGGGCTCTCCGTTCTAAGTCGGAGCGATCTGCGCGATGACATACCACCATGCAAGCGGCATTACCGCTCTACCCCAGGGGCCCTCGCTCCGGTCCGGGTTATTCTGTCCCGGTCCATCCTCACTGAATCGGCCCCATCCGCCCCACTCGCAGGCACACCGCGACTTCGCCACCGCGTGGCTTATACGCAGTGCCCTCGCTGTGTGTCGTGACTGCGACACCTAGGCGACCCACGAGTGGTTCCGTGCTTTCATTGGCTATTCTCTATCGACATGTCGTCCTCTACGACCCCGGGAAGTTCATTGGTTGCATAGACCCAGTTCCTTCGCCAATGACGTCGGCCTTCGACCATGTCCAAGGGTCTCGGCACTTCCAACACTCCCACCCTCCGATTCCAGTGGGGACACAATTTCGAGGCTTACCAACGGTTTACTTTCGTTACGACCTGTCGATTTGCTCGCCCCCCTTGTCGGAGCTGACCAGGCTTTCACCCAGCCAACGGGGACTTTTACTTCCTGGCTTTCGACGGCTTGGTCACCCGCGCCGCCGCCGGATATAACTACAGGGGAAACTGGGCAAGCTCCCCTGGCGGGACTTTCACCCGCTAGAACGCCAACTAGCATCGCTGCAATGGACATAGTGTGTCGAGGTCTGAGCCTCGGCTATGTTTCCTTTCGCCAGATACGTGCACCTGTTTCCCCCTTCCCTCCAGTGGGTTCCGTGGCCGCTCCTTTCGAAGCCCTGCGGTTCCCCACCTTCGTCGGTACTACGGGGTCGTAAGACTGCTCCTCCATCCGTGGACAGGCGCCTACGGTCTCCCTTGGCGCCCGCGTTACCGCTCTTGCGAGCGAAGATGGTGAGCTCTCCTGGGTTCATGGGGAATCCTTTTGGAAGCATGCCCCGAGCTAGGGACTCCGGCGACCCCGGCGCGACCTCGCAATAGCGGTCGGCCGGATGCTGCCTTCCGCCTTGTTAACAGCGTCGGCATCGCAACAAGCCAAGTTTTCGGAGGTGAATCTTCACGGCCTACTTCCTTGCTGTGTACGCTTCGCACCCACCAGTCGCCCGGTGAATGGCAACACTCGCTATCGGCCTGCGTGCTCGCTTTGGCCGTGCGGGACTTACACCCGCTGGATTCCATTAAGGGGTTTCACCGTCTCATCTTCGGTTCCTCCTCTTCCACGCTTTTCCCAGCGCGATAACAATGTCGGCCCTGTCAAATCCTTTTTTAGCAGACTTCTCCATTCACTTCTGTGAGTGGTCTTGTTCGTTTCGTTCACCGCTGCATCGACAGCCACGGCTCGTTTGTAATCGTTCGCTGAAAGTGCCCGCAATCTACGGTCCATCAGGGGACGAAGGCAAGAACTGATTGCAAGCCAAAAACTGAAGTCGCTGGGGCAAGAAGCACACGACTGTTCACGGCCGATCATTCTCCGTTTAAATGGAAAATGCCGTGTTATGTCCGGTCCATATTCCGGACGCCGAACGTGTGTGCAAGGTCCGGGGCGAATGTTCGTAAGACCGAAGCGATAACTTTGATGCCACTGGGCTCCCCTCAGGTGTAATATCTGTCGTTTGGGACGTCGCGTGTGAAATACTCTAATCTCATTTCCTTGCTCGTTGTTTCGCTATCTTCCTCGCCAGTTATTGCGGCCCCGCAGACCACTCCTCCAGCGCAAACCGCCACGACATCTTTGTGTCAGCACCCGAAATGGACCGAGGCAGATAGGAAAGCACTGCTGGCTAAGGCACAGCGAGGAGACAGAAGCTCACAGATGTGGCTCGGTGCCGCCTACGAGCAGGGCTGGTTTGGAAAGACTAACTTTCGGGAAGCCCTAAAGTGGTTCAGAGAAGTGGCCGCACAGGGCGACCCTGATGCGCAAAACGCTTTAGGCCAAATGTATCAGGCTGGCGAAGGTGTCCAACAAAATTGTACAGAGGCTGCCAAATGGTATCGAATGGCAGCGGAGCACGTCCCGGACTTCGGCGGAGCCGGACAGGGAAGAAACAATTTAGGGCTGCTTTATCTCAACGGCGACGGCGTGCTGAAGGATTATGTCCAGGCTTACATGTGGTTTAAGCTCACGGCCCACGAAACAAATCTCCCTTATGCCAAAGCTCGGATGACCCCGGCACAAATCGCGGAAGCGGAGCGAATGGCAGCAGAATGGAAAAGCTCTCATAGAAATGAGTAACCCGAGAATCTACTGGATACGAATTTTGCTCGGCGGGCTGTTCGCCGAAGTGGCTCTCATTGTCGCGATTGTTCCTCTCGGCTTGCGTCTCGGCGACAATTTCTTGCATTACACTGCTCCCCGGATCGTTCATCATGTGTTTCCTGGGAGCGCTCTGGGTGGGTCGGCGGCTCGAGTCCCGTTTCATCCTACATGGGACGTTGGTTGGTGTGGTCGCGGCACTAATCTACGTCGCCTTGACGCGCGCCCGACCTGAACCCCTTCGCGTACATTGTGGCCCACGCGCTGAAACTCGTCGGCGGTGCATGTGGTGGCTTTGTCGCCCAACGATGCCGCTTACCGTCGGCGGTGCAACCCGTTCACCATTAAATGCTGACTCCGTCCGTCCGAGTCATTTCAGGGATATGGGAATTCGCACTCGCAGCTTATAGCAAAAACCAATGCTGACATGCCATTGCTGGCTCACTTCGAGGGCTCCAATTGATCTCAAAAGTGCAGCACGAGTGTAGCAAGCTATTCAAGAACGATGTTTTTGGCTTTAAAGAGTGTGGCGGAGACGTGTGGAATTCGAACCTTTCGTGGCGTTGAAAAGCCGTAAGTTATTGGTTTTGCTAGGCGCAAGAACCGCTAAAAACGGTGCTCAGGCCAGAGTCGGTCACTCCACTGGTCACTTTTATGAGTCAATTCGAGCCTTCCAATCGCATAAGGTTTCATCAAGCAAACGGTGTATTTCCTCGCCGCTAGCGTTAGTTCAACCTTCTCACATATGGACCTGATCATTATCTTGACTATCGTCCTGCCAACTGCAGTTGGGATTGCATACTGCATCTATCTGCTTAGAGCCGTTGAACGGGAGCATTGATAATCGATATCGAACGCATCGCCAACGAAGCAAATCGACATAACGCTGTTAAATTGAAGCCTAAACATTCGCTCTATGGTCACTCCAACTAATTAGCCCTCTGAAAGCCGCATAAACACTAGCAGAGATGGCGGAGGCGTGTGGAAGTCGAACTCAGTGAGCCTACTGAGAACACGTAAGTTATTGATTCTACGTAGATACTAAAGGGACAGAAACGGCAAAAGGGAGAGTGCTGGTACAAATCTGTACAATTTTCGGATCGGGCTGAACTCAGGGCGCCAGTCTTTTTGATCGCCGCGCCCAGGTAAACTTGCCATCAGGCTCCTGCGCTTTGACAGCGTAGAGGGCATAACCCAAGACGGCCAAGAAGCCCAGAATGAAAGCGATGGCGATTCCTATGACCATCATTTGGCCGGCGGAATACGTATTTGTTTCGGACCCGGCCCTTCTAGCTTTTCGGTTTTCAACGCGCGCAAGGCCGCCGACGCCCCCGCTATCTCGTGGCGTTCTCCGGCGCCATTTGAGCTTTTATCAAGCTCCCGCAGACGTTTCGAGATAGCGCCCTCGGTCTCGCGTATGAGTTTTTGCAACTGAGTTGGATTCGTTTCAAGAACGGTGGTTTCGTAGAATTCGCGCCAATTCGCCATGTGACACCTCGCCCACGACATGAAAATTGTCTGATTTCGCAGGGGAGCCTTCTTCTGGTCAGGAGGGAACGGTGCCTAGCAGCCTGTGGTGAAAAGCGGCTTTTGTAACCTGAAGTAACTTGCCTGCCTCGGAGATCTCTGTAGAATGCGGAACAGATTTTCGGAGAACTGCCGATGGGAATGGGAACGCGGCGGCGAAGACAGCGACAACAGCAGATGTGGGTCGCACAGCAGGAAATCGCGAAGGGGCCAGCACATCCGTTTTACGCGCGAGTGAACGCATTGTTGGAAGAAAAGAAGTTTGATGAGTTTGCCGAGAAGGAGTGCGCGAAGTTTTACGCGGACGACATTGGCCGGCCATCTTTGGCGCCGGGAATCTATTTTCGTTTGTTATTGGTGGGCTATTTTGAAGGGATCGATTCCGAGCGAGGCATCGCTTGGCGGGCGGCGGATTCCTTGGGTCTGCGAAGATTTCTGGGAATGGGCATCGACGAGCAGACCCCGGATCATTCGACGATCTCGCGGACGCGGCGGCTGATCGATGTGGAGACGCACCACAAAGTGTTCTTCTGGATTTTGGAAGTGCTACGAGACCAGGGAATGGTGAAGGGCAAGACGGTGGGGATCGACGCGACGACGCTGGAGGCCAACGCAGCGATGCGTTCGATCGTGCGACGCGATACGGGCGAGAGTTACGAAGACTTTCTGAAAGGACTGGCCCAGGAATCAGGAATCGAGACGCCCACAAAAGAAGAGTTGGCCCGACTGGATCGGAAGCGCAAAAACAAAGCCAGCAACGAGGATTGGGTGAATCCGCATGACGAAGATGCGCGGATTACGAAGATGAAAGATGGGCGAACGCATCTGGCGCACAAAGCCGAGCACGCCGTGGATATGAAGACGGGTGCGGTGTTGGCGGTGACCGTACAGGAAGCGGATGCAGGAGATACCACCACGGGGGTAGAGACTCTAGCGCAAGCCGGTGAAAACGTGGCGGAGTTGATCGGGACAGAAAAGCCGAGCCAGAAACCTAAAGAGCATCTGAAGGGCATTGAAGAAATGGTTGCCGATAAGGGCTACCACAGTGGAGCGGTGGTAATGAATCTGCAGAGTGCGGAAGTGCGGACCTACGTCCCGGAGAAGAAGCAGCCCGGGCACAGACATTGGGGAGGCAAAGCCGAGGAGCAGCAAGCGGTCTATGCGAACCGCAGGCGAGTGCAGGGCGCCTATGGCCAGCGCCTGCTGCGGAGGAGAGGCGAGCTGCTCGAGCGGAATTTCGCGCACTGCTACGATAGGGGCGGAATGAGACGAACACATTTACGAGGGCACAAGAATATTCTCAAGCGACTGTTGATCCATGTTGGCGCGTTCAATCTAAGCCTGATCTTGCGCACCCTACTGGGATCCGGGACGCCTCGAGAGCTGGACAATCGCAGGACCTCGCCTATTTTTGTGCTCATATTCTGGTTCCGAAACCTTTCAGCACCTGCGTGTCACAGAAAGTCTTCCTCTTCATCATTCAAATTCAGCTCGCGTCGAAATCGTCGCATCTCAGGTAAAAACTTCGCCACTCCGGAAGGCGCGATTCTGCCACGGGCTGCTAGTGAGACATAGCCACCGTACTCGGTTTAGACGTTTATAGCTAGTTCTATTCACGCGGTTAGATCAGACTTTGTTTGGGCGGTGCGGCTCCGTTCACTTCAGAGTTCTGGCTATTTAGGATCGCGGCGATTAATCGCAGCTAAGAGGTAGAGCAGGTAGCCGATGAGGGCCAGTCCGCCGATAATGATGGCAATCAATATTCGGGCGAGAATCATCTTGCTGCCCCGAGAAGGCTATACCGTTTGGAAGGTCTTCATGCCGCACTCTTCTTAGGATGCCGTCTCCGCCATTCCGCCGCGCCTCGTCAAGTTCCATGATGTGTGGTGCCGTCGCGCCGAAGTTCATCTTGGGGTCCGACAGTTTACGTGCTCGCTGACCGAAACGGCGTAACTCAAGGTCGCACATTTGTCGTAAGCGTTCGCGGAGTTCTTCGGGGCTTTCTGGTCTTAGTTGAATCAAGGCTGGCCTCCCGTGGCGTCATCTTGGGGAGGAAACGGGAGGGCAGAATAACACGATTTTCACACTCGCCTGTCCGCACCTCGCCGCGGTCGGAAAGCATTGGAGCTTTCTTGTGCCGTACTAGGACTTGACCGCGTTACCAGGCGCTAGACCGCGAATCCTAGGAAGGTCAACCGGCGCAAGGGTATTGAGGTTTGCGCAACTTATTTGCACAGGCAGTGTTGTTGCATAAGAAGGCGATTAAGAGACATTATGTTGATCAGGCCCCAAGGTAGGGCAACCGTTGTCGTCAATCCGAATTCTCATAACTGATGATTACGCAGATTGGCGACGCCAAGTCCATTCGCTGCTTCAGGCGCGGCCCGCTTGGCAAGTCATCGCCGAGGCGTCGGACGGATCAGAAGCCGTTCAGAAGGCCAAAGCACTGAAGCCGGACTTAATTCTGCTGGACATCGGTCTCCCCGAATTAAATGGAATTGAAGCCGCCCGCCGGATACGACAACTCTCTCCCAGCTCCAAGATAATCTTCCTGAGTCAGAACAATGATCTCGACATCGTCCAGGCAGCTTTGGGCACGGGCGCGTTGGGTTACGTTCGCAAGACAGATGCCAGACGCGAACTACTGCCTGCCATGGATGCGGTTCTTCGGGGTGAGCGATTTGTCAGTAGCAGCTTAAAAGACTACCAGTTCACCGACACCTCAGGAGAGAAAGCCCCTCGCCGCCACGAGCTTCTGATGTTTTCGGATGACACAGTTCTTCTGGACAGCTTTACGCGCTTCATTGCTGCTGCCCTAAAAGCTGATAACGCGGCGATTGTGCTCGCTACGAAGTCACACCAAGAGAGCCTGCGTCAAAGACTGAAGGCCGAGGGCGTGGATACGGACGGCGCCATTCAGCAAGGTACGTTCATTTTACTGGATGTTGCCGACACGCTCGCCACACTCCTGATGGATGGTTTGCCTGACCCCGTCCGATTTCTCGAAGACTTCGGCGGTCTGATCACGGAGGCCGCCAAAGCAGCGAAGGCAGAACATCCCCGCGTCGCTTTTTGTGGTGAATTTCTAGGCCGCTTGTGGGCAGAAGGTAAAACGGATGCGGCGATCCGGCTCGAACAAGGGTGCGATGAACTAGTCAAAACACACGAAGTAGATATCCTATGCGCATATCCGTTGCGCAGCTTTCACGGCGAGGAAGACGAGCACATTTTCCAAAGCATCTGTGCGGAACACTCAGCCGTTGATTCTCGGTGAAAGTCCTTGGTGAATTTGGCGGCTAACCCGCTGTTCCTACCCTGCCGCCGCCCGTGCAGAATCACTGCTTGAACCGAGCGGAACGCGAGCGTGGATGGTGGTGCCACCCTTCGGTTGCGACTTGATTGAAAGCTCTCCATGCACTAACCGCAGGCGCTCCTGCATGCTCGTGAGGCCAAGCCCAGTGCTCTTCATTGCGGCTTCTTGATCAAAACCTGCACCGAGGTCGCTGACAGTGAGATGAATGTCGCCCGCACTTCCCCATAGTTTCACTTCGAAGCTCTTTACCCCACTATGCTTTGTGGCGTTGCGTAGGGCTTCTTGTAGAACTCGGAACAAAGAAAGAGAAAATTCGATTGGCAAGGCAGCAGGTATATCATGACTTTGGAAATCAATTTCCAATCTCTGGTGCTCACCAAACTCTTTGCAGAAGCTCTTTATCGCTCCAACGATGCCCAAGTATTCCAGTTTCGAAGAGTGCAGTTCGTGCGACAACAATTGAACATCGTTCGTTATTTGCGTAGTTTGGTTTCGTAGATCGCCTATTCGCCTACCGAGTTCAGTTGCCGAGTCAGGGACATCTTGCTGGACTCCTTCGAGTTCTATCGAGAGAAGCGCGAGTCGCTGGACAACGTCGTCGTGCAGGTCCCTTCCAATCCGAGTACGTTCCTGCTCGTGTGCTTCAATCAGCTTTCGGCTCATGCCTAAGAGTGCCTCTTCAGCGTGCTTGCGGTGGGTAATGTCCTCCGAAAAGATAAGAATCCCTCCCGGCGTCCCGTTGACATTCAACCAAGGGCGAATCGCCCATCGGCTCCAATTGGTGCCGCCCTCGCGATCCCAACGGTCTTCCTCGGCTCGCAACGTTTCTCCAGCTAGGGCGCGGCGGTGAATTTGCTTCCACCGATCGGGAATATCAGGAAAGATTTCATAGTGCGAACGCCCTAGTATCTGCGAACTGTCGAGCGAGAAATCAGCGCACCAGCGCTCGCTCACTTGGAGATAGCGCATGTCACGGTCGAGCATCGCCACGGCGGCTGGTACGTGTTTAACGAAGATTTTCAGCAGTTCCTCTCGAGATTGCAGCAATGCTGCCTGCGCTTCTAAGGTGCGGTTCACTTCCAAACGCGCCTCGTCTGCCAGCTTGCGCTCCGTGACATCTATGTTGACGCCGATCATCTTTGAAGGCTCGCCAGACGCATCCATAAAAACTTGCCAGTGCCCTGCGATCCAATGAACGCTCCCGTCAGCCCAGACCACCCGCCATTCACCCTTAGTTGGTTGTCCACTATTCATCGCGGCGTCAACCAACCCAATGACTCCTGCGCGGTCATCGGGATGAACGAGATTCTCGAATGCAGCCTGTGTCCCGCCAAAACCGCCCGGCGGCAAACCGTACATTGCCTCCAGTTCTGGCGTCCAAGTATTCACTCCAGTCCGAATATTCCAGTCAAAAGTTCCTATGCGAGCCGCTTGCTGTGCTAATCGCAACCGTTCTTCGCTCTCACGTAGGGCCTCATCGGCGCGAAGACGCGCTTCCATCGCCGCTTGTTTACTTACGACCTGCTGACGCTCGCGCTCGGCATTCTCACGTTCGGCGATCACCGCCGCCAATGACAAACCCGATACTGAAAGCACCCCGAAGAACACGTCCAACAGAACAGCATTTACAAATGTAGTGTTGCTCGTGAACGGCCCGGAACCCAAGGCGGTTCCAACGGTAGCCGTCGCAGCGACGATCAGGATCGAGAATGCGGTTACGCCCACGCTGAAACGAATGGCTGCCCACATTATGAGTGGGAGGACGGCGAACGCCATGAAATGCAGCTTGACTGGAATAAATGGCAGATCGCCAAAGATGACAGAGCAGGTCGCCGCAAGGAGCAACAGAAGAATTGCAAGCTCTGTGATGCGATCCCGGTCACGAAGCTTTGAGAAATCGGTGAAACGTAACGCGAGCGGTGTCACCAGCAAGACCCCAGTAGCATCTCCCAGCCAGTAGATCAGCCATGCCGCGCCCAAGCCGGAATAAGCATGCACATGGGTTGCATAGAGAACCGACACTCCGATTGACGCGCTCACTATGGCGCTGCCAAATCCCCCTAGCACAATCAGACTGAGCGCATCGGATAAGCGTGACAACGAGGGATGAAAATTCGCAATGCGATGGAGGAGGAAAGCACCAGTCGTCGCTGCTAATGTCGCTCCAGCCGCTTGCCCGAGTGCAGCGACGTGAGAAACGGGGCTAAAGAATGCCACGAGAAAAGCCCCAGCGGCCACCCCGAGCCACACACGGTACCCGCAAATCAAAATCGCTGCAAGCGCAATGCCGTATGCAGGCCATACAGGCCCAAGATTACTGCTCCTGATGTTCGCGGTAGCTTGGCCGAGTTTGCCTGCGACCACATAGGCGACAAAGACAACCGAAATCTGGAGGAAGTATCCTCGGCTGATGCGCTGCTTGAGAGCCTGATTCTGAACCGCCTGAATCATTTGGCGCTCTCTTCGCTTGTACTGCAACGAATATGTCGAAGCCATGATTATCGGCGCACGCTGACCGTCTAAGATGACACCTTATACTCGCAAAGAAACGACACTGCAAGCCTGCCTGAAATCGCTCAAAAGGTATACCGAGCAGACTAGCAACTTCGAAAAATTCGCATCAATACATTCATTCGCTTGCGGATGCTGCGGGGGACCCCTTCTGAAACAGGGAGCTAACCGTGCTCCGCTATCGCACTGCGCCAGCTTGCGTGCCGCGAGGATACTCGCGGCGATTAACAACACCGTTGCAACGCGAGAATTCTTACCCACAAATTTACCCACAGGGAACGGTTCCTGCAGTCCTCTTCAGCGACTGGCAGCCCCCGCTGAGAACGTAAGTCGCTGATAATACGTGTATGCCTAGACTGTCACGGCAAAGGTCGCGAGTTCGAGTCTCGTCGTCCCTGGCATAACTTTTAATCACTTACACGCCCTGGTCCAAACGGATCAGGGGATATTAGGGGACGATATGCGCAAGACGCGAATTCCAAATTGCGAATTCGCTGCTTAGCGTCACCTATTGAACCAGGTTCGGTTTGGCGTACCTCGAAGACGGTGAGTGTCGGTTGGTCTCAAGGCATCGGAACGTGGCCGCTTTGTTTTTAACGTCACAGACGTGACGCACCGCGAGACAACGCGCTGGTCATGCCGGAAGCGATCTGTGGACCAGACTTTCGGGCGGTTCTTTCGTTTCCGGGCCGGGGCAGACTTATCGTAGCCCTTCTGCGTCTTCCGCCGCAAATTGACGGGCAAGGTCGTGCCGAGTGACGAAGTGCTCCATCCGAGTGAGGAGAGCCCACCGATACCAGTAGGCTATATTTCTGTAATATAAGGGCCTCATGGTTTGAGCCTCTTCAACTTTGTTTTCTGCTGCTCGCGTGATTGTGTCTTCACAATCGGTCATCTCACTAGCTCGGCGCTCTATTTCCTTCCAAGAGAGATTGGTCGCTTTTAGGTCGTGTTGAACCTCTGCGCCCCATGCATCGAAGTCTGCTCGGCACTGAGCTAATGTTGGCAATGTTTGTGCCTGCACAACGCTGTCCAACGAGCCTGTATCTTGTTGGCTGCCTACCGTAAGGACAACGTCATAACGGTGCGCCGCGTCATGAAGGTATGTAGCCAAAGAAAGATTAAAGCCGCAATCAGAAGAACAATGGCCTTTGAGGGTTTCATCGGCGCACAGAAGCGGGGTCAGGATGAATAAAATCCTCAGCATCCTTCGCATCTTCCCAAACACGCACCATCTTCGTGCTGGTGGATTCACGATATGCCTTCGCAGCCGCACGCAGACTATCAGCTAGACCCTGTGCAGAAGGCGGCATCTTGGCCGCTTCGTTCTCTAAAGATTCAGCTACAAAATCAACACCCCTCATCAGCCGGGGTACTCTTTTTGCCATGTCAATTACCCTCCGCAGAAACAGTCTAACAGGTCACCTAAAGCCGAACCGGTTACGTGCCCAAGTGAATAGCACAAAAAACGACCCGGTCACTCCGAAGAGCAGCCGGGCCGTGGCGTGGCTTACAGTGCGCCCTTGCTTGTACCGGAACATTAATTCGCTTTTTATAAAACTGGAGGTACGCTACCGTACTGAACTGGAATGCGCCATCGGAGAGGGGGAATTTTATGTGTTCGTCGTGCGGGTCTAACAATCAGGACGAATTTACTGGCGAGATGTTAGTACATTTCACCGGATCAAAAAATCTGCATAAACCCGGCGTCTGGGTGTTCCCGAAGCTGTTAGTCTGCTTGGACTGCGGCTTCTCGCAATCGGCTATCCCAGCATCAGAATTGGCACAGCTTGCCGCCGGTGCTCCGACAAATGAACGACTCACGACGACGCGCCCGCTGCGGATTAATTCGACGCGGAGCGTGAAATTGTAGCTTTCCTATGTGCTAGTGACAAACGGTGTTCGAGATGGCCGCGTCCACCGCAGCGAGTAGTTGGCTTCCGGCTCTTGCTTTCACAACGTAGCGCCATGCACCTGTGCTGAGAGCTTCTTCCACAACGTCGGCGGAAGATTCCTGACTCAAGAAGACTATCTTGGATTCAGGGACAAGTTTGCGAATCTGTCGCGCCGCTTCAATTCCATTCATCGTTGGAAGCCCGATGTCCATCAGAATCAAATCCGGTTTCAACTCCGCCGCTTTCTGTACCGCTTCTAGTCCGTCGGACACTTCTCCGATGACCTGCAAGTCAGGCCGCTTCCCAAGGGCGGAGCACACGAAATTCCGAAAGGGCGCGGAATCATCTACGATGAGAACGGACACAACTGCTGCGCTCACACTGTGGTGATTATCTTCAGGTTTTGGAATTTCACCCATTCGTAACCCGCTCTTCTCGGGTCGGAAGTCACAACGCTGATGAGATGATAGTTCAAAGGAACAAGACTTCAACCATTTTGGCTAGCTGTGCGCTAACGTACAACATCCTAAAATCACGGATGCCAACGACCCAATTCCCGCTTTGCGCGGAATCCTCGACGGTCGCATTTTCTCTCCGCGTCCGTCGGACACACGAACAAAACAAACTGCTGTCCTAATTCAATCCGAACCTGTCACAACTGTCAGTACCATCCCCAAGAGACGGCTAGCATTGTCCTGAATCTAGGGTCGTCTCGGTTTTTTGTTAGCCGCCTCCAACCAACGCTAGGTTGTAGCAATGAGAGTCCGAATACTGCTGGCAGATGACCACCCCGGCTTTATGGACCGCGTTGAAGAATTGCTCGATTCCGCCTTCGATATAGTCGGCAAAGTAAAGAACGGCGAAGCTCTCGTCGCAGCCACTCTGCAATTGCGCCCTGATGTAATCGTCACAGATATTTCGATGCCCATTCTCAACGGCATCGATGCTGCCCTTAAATTGCGACAGTTGGGCTCACACGCGCAAATTATATTTTTAACGGTTCACTGCGACCAAGATTTCCAACTCGCTTGCATCGAGGCAGGAGCTACTGGGTACGTCCTGAAATCACGGCTAATCAACGACCTAATACCCGCGTTGCGCGAAATCCTCGCGGGGCGCCTGTTTCTATCCCCGCTCGCCGGATACACGAACTAGAGCCGAGCATTGGTATTCCGTGCCAACTCCTGATAGGCCGCGCTACCGAGTCAATTTTTTAAATCGCCTCGTCCAACTGAACTTGGAACAATGGGTTCGGATTGCGGTTCTTCCTAGGATCGGCCATGCGGGCGGCATCGCGACCATATTCGCGAAGTTCACGGTCGGTCATCTTGCGGATACGGGCGCGGATTCGTTCGAGGTCTTCGGGTTCGGTCTGGATCATCTTTCACGTTCCGTAGGATTTGAGTTGGGTCCACCTTCAAGGCAAACGCTCCAAATGCGATATGAACCTTTTGCCCCGCTGGACCGTTAACGATAGCCATAACCTTGGCTTCGACTTCGCGACCATCGTACAGTCTGACCAGTGCGGTCGAGCCGACGTTAATTTGCTTTTTCACTTTGCTTTCTTCTTTTCCACCCATCGCTTCTTAGCCGCTAGACTCATCTTCCGTCTGGAAGCCGCCGACATCCTATGCTTCTTTTTTGCGCCGCTAAGCAATTTTATAGCGGCGTTTATTGTGTCTATCTGCTGTTGATGCTCGTTTCGCTTTTCCTTGAGCGCCTTTAGAATCTCCATCGTTCCTCCGCGAAGAGTATACGTAACACTCAGGATTTTGTGGTGGCGGCAACGCAACAGCCAAGGGTACCGGGCGTCCCCGACGTTGATAGGGTCCCGAAATTCGTGTCGCCGTTTGGATATGCAGGGTAGTAGAATCCAAAAGCAGCACCAACCCAGCGACTTCAACCTTCAGGACGCCGCCATGAGCATCAGCCTCGACACAAACGATATCGTAAGGATGTTTCAAGTACGCGCCACAGCCGAACTAAAGCGGGAACTCGACGAAGTTAAATGGTGGGAAGACCGGGTCCGTCGTGGCCTCGTAAGGCGAGAGCATGTTGAAGCGTACATTCAGGCGTCAAAACGTATTATTAGAACAAAATGGCACGTCCTGGGCTTTCCAAAATTTCCTTGCTGAAGTTCGAGCCCTTTAGGACTTAGCAGCCCGTGGCAGAATCGCGCCTTCCGGAGTGGCGAAGTTTTTACCTGAGATGCGACGATTTCGACGCGAGCTGAATTTGAATGATGAAGAGGAAGACTTTCTGTGACACGCAGGTGCTGAAAGGTTTCGGAACCAGAATATGAGCACAAAAATAGGCGAGGTCCTGCGATTTTCCAGCTCTCGAGGCGTCCCGGATCCCAGTAGGGTGCGCAAGATCAGGCTTAGATTGAACGCGCCAACATGGATCAACAGTCGCTTGAGAATATTCTTGTGCCCTCGTAAATGTGTTCGTCTCATTCCGCCCCTATCGTAGCAGTGCGCGAAATTCCGCTCGAGCAGCTCGCCTCTCCTCCGCAGCAGGCGCTGGCCATAGGCGCCCTGCACTCGCCTGCGGTTCGCATAGACCGCTTGCTGCTCCTCGGCTTTGCCTCCCCAATGTCTGTGCCCGGGCTGCTTCTTCTCCGGGACGTAGGTCCGCACTTCCGCACTCTGCAGATTCATTACCACCGCTCCACTGTGGTAGCCCTTATCGGCAACCATTTCTTCAATGCCCTTCAGATGCTCTTTAGGTTTCTGGCTCGGCTTTTCTGTCCCGATCAACTCCGCCACGTTTTCACCGGCTTGCGCTAGAGTCTCTACCCCCGTGGTGGTATCTCCTGCATCCGCTTCCTGTACGGTCACCGCCAACACCGCACCCGTCTTCATATCCACGGCGTGCTCGGCTTTGTGCGCCAGATGCGTTCGCCCATCTTTCATCTTCGTAATCCGCGCATCTTCGTCATGCGGATTCACCCAATCCTCGTTGCTGGCTTTGTTTTTGCGCTTCCGATCCAGTCGGGCCAACTCTTCTTTTGTGGGCGTCTCGATTCCTGATTCCTGGGCCAGTCCTTTCAGAAAGTCTTCGTAACTCTCGCCCGTATCGCGTCGCACGATCGAACGCATCGCTGCGTTGGCCTCCAGCGTCGTCGCGTCGATCCCCACCGTCTTGCCCTTCACCATTCCCTGGTCTCGTAGCACTTCCAAAATCCAGAAGAACACTTTGTGGTGCGTCTCCACATCGATCAGCCGCCGCGTCCGCGAGATCGTCGAATGATCCGGGGTCTGCTCGTCGATGCCCATTCCCAGAAATCTTCGCAGACCCAAGGAATCCGCCGCCCGCCAAGCGATGCCTCGCTCGGAATCGATCCCTTCAAAATAGCCCACCAATAACAAACGAAAATAGATTCCCGGCGCCAAAGATGGCCGGCCAATGTCGTCCGCGTAAAACTTCGCGCACTCCTTCTCGGCAAACTCATCAAACTTCTTTTCTTCCAACAATGCGTTCACTCGCGCGTAAAACGGATGTGCTGGCCCCTTCGCGATTTCCTGCTGTGCGACCCACATCTGCTGTTGTCGCTGTCTTCGCCGCCGCGTTCCCATTCCCATCGGCAGTTCTCCGAAAATCTGTTCCGCATTCTACAGAGATCTCCGAGGCAGGCAAGTTACTTCAGGTTACAAAAGCCGCTTTTCACCACAGGCTGTTAGCGGAGAGATCGATCAGCCTCACAGGTTGCCGCTCGTCTTCTGGCAAATCGCTAGTTTCCATTCGTTCCAAACTGCACAGCGGGCTGGGTGTTGAATCGCATCCGGGAACCGCTTGTCCGGAAAACGTTAATAAGGAGTTTGCCAGCAAACCCTGCACTCCTTAAAGCACTCTCATGAACTCCTTAAAAATGCCTTCAACCATCGAACAGGGGTTGCCCGTGATGTTGGCAAGCCATTTCATCATGCTTCAACGACTTGCTCGCATCGCACCTAGTTTAGTCATGCATGATGACCGGACTTCTGTTTCGCCTCGGCCTTCGCTTCACAGGAAACCGGTTTTCCCTTGTTCCAGAAGTTTCGCCACGCGGTCGGCGTTCCGTTCGTTCGCGTCGTTGCAGAGCGCATGACCCAGTTCGTGGCGGATCGCGAGATCAAGAAGGTCCCTCGTGCCCATGCTTCCACTTCAACAGTAATTCGCGGCCCCGCACAGGTACTTGCGTCACCAGCGCTTCTTCGATGAACGTCTCGCGTTTCTGATAAAACGTAAACGCTGGGCTGTCTGGATCAAGTCCCCTGGCCAGCAGAATGGCCTTCCAGTCCTCGGAACGCACCAATATCCAGGTCCAATTTCCGAGTTGCGCTACGGGATAGTTTGCCAGGGCCTTTCTCAGGACCACCATCTCTTCGTCGCACTGCTTCTGCGCTATAGCCTGTGTTGCACACGAATTTCTGCGTCGGAGGTGATCGGTATGGCTCTCCGCCGGTCCGTGGTTGCGAGGGGAGAGCGGCGACCAAAGACGAGGGAATCTCGTTATTCGCCCTTAATCTTGGCGCGTCAGGACCTGATTGCGCTCGACTCGAACTCTGCAAGCACATCCATGCCACCAGGCAGGAGAAAATCGCTTTTTTCACGGCGCTCACCTCGACCGCATTTGCGGTAGCACCGAGAATTGGTCAGGAAGGAATGCCGTTCAATGGACGGGGTCTGACAACTGTCTGGTATGTCTGTGGCCCAGCAAGTTTCGATTTCGCAGTTGGTTACAGCCGAAGGTGGCGCGCCTCGTTGCGGAGAATGGTGCTAGACTAGCGACAGTTTGCGACTCTTAGGTGTAGTTGTGTCTCCCCAGAACGCTTCCGTCTGCCGCTTCGGAGTATTCGAGCTCGATTTGCGAGCTGCCGAGCTGCGCAAGAACGGTGTGAAACTGCGGCTTCAGGATCAGCCCTACCAAGTACTCCTCAAGCTGCTTGAGCACCACGGCGAAATCGTAAGCCGGGAAGAACTACGCTCTATACTCTGGCATGAGGACACATTTGTTGATTTCGAAACCGGCTTGAACACAGCCATCAAACGGCTGCGCGAAACGCTTGGCGATTCCGCCGACAGTCCTACCTTCATCGAGACTCTTCCCCGACGGGGTTACAGATTCATAGCAACTGTCGAAAGGCCGGTCGGCGAGGACAGTGGAATTCCCGGTCCGAGCAGCCCTCCGGAATCATCCGCAGGAAAAAACCTTTTGAAGCGTACTGGCGTTATCGCCGGTGTTGTAGTTCTGGTGCTGATTTGCGTGGCCTTCTGGCGCAGCCAGCCGCAACCGCCAACAGTCACCAATATCGTTCGAATCACCAACGACGGTAAGGCGAAGAACCCGATAAATCCGCCGGTGACCGATGGCGTCCATCTCTACTTCACGGAAGGGATCGCCTGATACCACGGGCTCTGGGATCGCTCAAGTGTCGGCTGCGGGCGGAGAGACCACTTGGATTACAACTACACTCCAGGATGTTTGGGCCGTAAGTCCCGTCTCCCCAGATCGCTCGGAGCTATTGGTCTCGAAAGTCGCCAGGGTCGGGTCGGATTCCGTAATCGAACTCTGGGTGCAACCACTGCCGGCAGGTGCGCCCCACCACGTCGGAAACATCAGCGCGATCCTCGCAACTTGGACGCCGGATGGGACACACATCGTGTACGCGGATGCGGGCAACATGGGCAACATAATGATGGCGAACAAAGATGGAAGCGAGCCTCATCAACTGGCGAAGGTTTCCGGCCTCGTGTTTTGCATTCGGTATTCGCCGGATGGCCGGCGGATCCGCTTTGATCTTCATGACCCAAGAATCGATTCCAGCTCGATTTGGGAAATGGACGCGAATGGCAAAGGGATTCACCCGCTTTTTCCGGACTGGAAAGAGTCATCCTTCCAGCGCTGCGGAAATTGGTCGCCGGACGGCAATTACTATTATTTTCTGGCGGGGCGCGGGAACGCTCAAGCCATCTGGGTGATGCCGGAGCGTCGTTCCCTTTTTCGCAGACGCGCCAAGGGCCCATCACGTTTGACTTCCGGGCCGCTACGTTTTTATTCTCCCATCCTCAGCTCTGACGGTAAGAGACTGTTTGTCCTGGGCGAGGAGCCTCGCGTGGAGCTACAGCGCTATGACCTGCAAGCCCGGCGCTTCGATTCTTATCTCCCGGGTCTCTCCGCCGGCCCCGTCGATTTTTCGCGCGATCGGAAGTGGATAGCCTACGTTTCTTATCCGGACATGACCCTGTGGCGAAGTCGCGTAGATGGAAGCGACAAGATGCAGCTTACCTTTCCACCGGTGCGAGCGTATGAACCGCGGTGGTCGCCTGACGGCTCCCAGATTGTGTTCATGGATGTACGGTTCGACAGTTCCTGGAAAATCTACTTGCTCTCTCCATCGGGAGGCAGTCCGGAAGTGCTGACGCAGACCAACACGAACGAAGCAGACGCAACCTGGACGCCCGACGGGAAGTCCATCGTTTTCGGAAAAACCGACAACATCAGCAATGCCGCGATTTATCGCCTGGATTTGAAAACCAGGAGAGTCTCCTCAATTCCGGAATCCGATGGACTATTCTCACCCAGAGTATCGCCGGACGGACGCTATATCTCCGCCCTTGCAATCGGTCAGACGAACTTTACACTCGGTCAGACGAAACTGATGCTGTTCGATACAAACACGAATCATTGGTCGAGTTTGGCGGAGGGGGAACAGGGTCGGCTACAACGAGTGGTCGCATGACGGGAAATATGTCTACATGCGGGAAAACCGGGACGGGGCCGGGGAATTGGTTCGCGTGAGAATAAAAGATCGCGTGTTGGAACACCTTCTGAGCCTCAAGGATTTTCCTCAGCTCTCCGACGGTTTCGCATCCTGGATCGGATTGACTCCAGATGATGCCCCGCTCTTGATGCGTGATCGCAGCGTGCAGGAGATTTACGCGCTCGACCTAGGTTTTCATTGAAGGATAGGTGTCAAAATCAGGTGGGAACAACTTAGCCGAATCAAAAGAAGTCCTGTCGACGCCGAGTAGGCCTGGGGAATCTCACCCCAAGCCCCTCACAGAATTCCGGACTTGAACCTCTCGATTCATCCGGCTCGTGCCATCCGGTGAGAGCTGCCGCCCTCCGTCAAAACCGGCGGGCTCCTCCTGTTTCCAGTTGGCCCATTATGGTTCCGACGTGGATAGCCTGCCTGCTTCGCTCCACGGACATTACTCCGCTTCAACGCTACTACCAGGCAGTCCGCCCCTCGGCATCGCATCCGTACTCTCGCCCTCGTGGTTCAGTCCACTTGTGGCTTCTCCGTTTGCATCGATGCCAAGGTTCTCATGTTCCATACGCCCGCCTCTTCTAGGTTCAGGCCACCTGTATGCCGGATGCCGCTCCGTCCGTAAGCAGGTTCCGCCGGAGCTGCTCCCGCGATCTTCTAACTACCGCGGTTTCGACATCGTCTTAGCTATTTTCGACACGGCAGTGGTTCGCTTTCGTTCCTCTCCCTAGAAGTCACCTGACCCGAATTTCGCTTCCGGGCCTTTTCCTTCTCCGCTCACCACCACCCTCCTGAGAGGGCAGCAGCGGAAGGTGGTTTGAGTCCTGCTCCTGCAAGCCGGTTCGAGGGGCCTTCCCTCATCAGTCGTATAGTTACGCAAAACCGAGCAGCCAGCCGCGTTGCTCCGTTTTGCTCATGACGCAACTAGAATGAAAACTTCAATGCCAGCTGGATTGTGCGAGGGTCATAAGCGGACGTAACGGCGCCGAAGTTACTTGCACCGTAGTTGGTGCTAATGCCGCCATTCTCGTTGTCACCCACCCATTGAGGGTGGTTCCAAATGTTGAAGAACTCCGCGCGGAATTGGAGGTTGGTGCCGCGTTCTTCGTTGAAGAGAAAGTTCTTGAAGAGGGAAATGTTCCAGTTCTCTCGGCCCGGTCCACGAACGGCGTTATGGGGTTCGTTGCCCCAGGTCCCCGGTGCAGGCACCGAGAAGACTGAAGTATCGAACCATTGTTGCACGGTATGGGGATTTTTCATTGCGCCGCTTACGTTTGGACGGTTGGCGGTATTGGGAACGATACTCGCCACGTTTTGCCCAGCTAATCCGATATTCAGCGGAGCTCCTGATATGGCCGTGACGATGCCTGATATTTCCCAGCCGCCAAGGGTCGCTTTCAGCAGATGGTTGTCGCTATTCTTCAGAAGTGCAATCCGATACACGAAGTTGGTGAAAAAATTACTCCTGATGTCGAATGCAGACGGTCCGTAATCAAATTTCCATCCCCTATAGGGATTGAAAACATTGTAGAGATCTCCATCGCTTTCCCTTATGCCGCCAAACGAATCATTCGTGTGGGAATAGGTGTAGCCAACTTGGAAAGTCAGATCGTTCTTCAGTGTAGTGCCGCGGAAAGATAGTTGGATCGAGTTGTAGTCTCCATTTCCTTCGTCTTGTGCCATTTCAACGCTGTTATATCCAAGGTAAGGGACGCTCCCATTGTAGGTTTGTGCTAACGCGCTGTTCGTAACGAATCCTGGCAAGAGACTCGGCGGCGGTAAGTTGGTCTCCGTGTAGTAGTTCTGATGTCGGTTCCGGGTGCCAACATAAGATACAGAAAGCAGTGTTTTCCCGATGGCTTTTTGGATACCCAGGCTGAATTGGCTGCTTCTGGGCGCAGCGTATTCATGTTGGTTCAAACCAACAATGCTGCTGACCGGAATTGTTGCCGGAATCGTTGTGCCCGTCGGGATGCTCTTGCTGGGATTTGAGAGGGAAACGTTGGCAAAGTTCACACCCGCGGAGAAGGGGACATTTCCGGCAGTATTGTACACGTCGTTTCCCTGGACACGCTCGTACATAATGGCATACCCACCGCGAAGCACGGTCTTGCCTGAACCGGTCAGATCATAAGCAAAACCAAGCCGCGGTCCAAAATTCAGCCAACCGGCGTTGACGCAACCGCTCGGTAGATTGATTCCGCAAATGCCAACGCCATTCACGTAGAACCGCTGACCCGCCAAAATCGGGTTGGGACTGGTTCCCAATCCTGGACTATTGGGGCTGATGGTTTGGTAGCCAGGGTTAAGGATCGCCGGGTCGGCGGGATTGTATAGATTGGGATAGAAGTTTGACATTTGGTTGTTCGCTTCATAGGTGTGCGGAATGCCGTCCCAGCGTAATCCTAGGTTCAAGGTGAGCCGGTTGCTCACTCGGTAGTTGTCCTGAAAGTAGGCGGCAAGGGAAACGCTGTTCCAGTGACCGGTACTCTGGACCGCTGCCTCGTTATAGCTGTTCGCGTAACCGAGCAGGTAATCGGCGAAGTCATTCCCGGTATAGAAGCCGTTGAAGATGAAACCACCTTGGGTGGCCAGAAACCAATCCTGAACCTTTTGGTAAAGCATCCAACTGCCGCCCATCTTGAATTGGTGCCTTCCCCTAGTCCACGACACATCATCACGAAGCTGGTAGTCATTTGCCGAGTTCTTCCACGGCGTAACACCAGCACTGTATCGCGAGCCCGTGCTCCCACGCAGAATGATCGTGGGGATGCGGTCGTCGACATTCGGCCCGCCGAAGTAGCGGTTGAAGGTGAAATCGGATGGCGCGCTAACCAACCCCAGCGGAGCCAGTTTGATGCGATTTCCGTTGTAATTGAACGAGGCTTCGTTGATCAAGGTTGGACTGATGACATAGACAGCGTGCAGCACCGCGGCATAGGCAGGATTCCCGAAGGACGTACCGATGGACGGCACGTTATCTGCACTGAATATGGAAGTGCCATAGTCTTGCGAAACCTGTTCGGCCACGAAGTGCCCAAAGACCGTGAATTTGTCGCTGACGTTTTGATCGATGCGGACAATTTCTTCCCGTACGTTCGTGGGTAAATTATTGCCGCCAATGAAGCTGTCGGCGCTGTTGGGCGCTGGGAAGATACCTCCATATTTACCACCGGCGGTCAGCAGCGCCTGAGCATTGGGATTCAACAGCCTCGGCGGAATCTTGTTGTTGTCGAAGGGCACCGCTAGGGTAGGATCGGGAGCCCCGTTCGTACAGCCGCTCAGCGCCTGCCCCGCCGCCGCAAACTGGGCTTGGATCTCCGAGGAAACTTGACAAACGGCTGGGGCGTGCAGTTGCGCAAGGTTGTATCCGGAAGTTGAGAAATCACCCTGATAAAAGGCCGTCGCGGGGACCGTTTGATTTAGGGTCTGACCCTGAATGAGTTTGCGCCATTCCATATTGTAGAAGAAGAATGTCTTGGTTTTATTTGGGTTGTAGAAGGTCCCAAACCTTACGGGTCCACCAATGTTGAAGCCATAGAGGTTGTAGCGGAGCTCGGCGACGGGAGCCGGAGCTGCATTAAAGTAATTCCGCGCGTCCAAGGCGTCGTTGCGGAAGAACTCCCATAGCGAGAAGTGAAATGTCTTGGTGCCGGACTTTAGCGCGGAACTGATTGTGCCACCAGAGGAGAGACCATACTCGGCGCCATAGTTCGAAGTGAGAGTTTGCGTCTCCGCTATAGCGTCAATCGAAGGCATAATGATCGAATTTCCGCCTCCACCACGATCGTAGTTCTCCCCGCCGTCGAGCATGTACAAATTGTGCCCCTGCCGGTTTCCGTTGAAGCTCACATCGTGGTTTGCACCTACCGAGGTTGGCGGTTGAAACGACGGCATCAGATTTGAAGCACCCGGCGCCAGGATAATGTAGGTGTAGATACTTCGGCCATTCGTCGAAAGCTCGGAGATCTGCGTCCCGTTGATAAGCGAACTCTGTTCCCCGCTGTCGGCTTGGACGGCAATCGCGTTGGATTCGACCACAACAGCCTCTCTTTTCGTGCCGATCTTCATCTGAAAGTCGATACGCCGTCGGTCATTTACGTTGAGTACGACTCCCCTGAACTCTTCCACCGTGAAGGCTGAAGACTCCGCCTTCAAATCGTACGTGCCGATGGGCAATCCAGAGGCAACGTACTGGCCTACATTGTTCGTTACTAAAGTACGTATAGCTCCGGTTTGTTCGTTAGTAATGGTGATTGTGACGCTCGGGACCAGACCACCAGTTTGGTCAGTAACCGTTCCTACCATAGTGGCTTCTTGAGCAGCAAGAAGAGTGGAGCACGCCAGAACTAGCACGAAGAGAAAAACGGCCCGAATAAACCATCGACACTTGGCAGTCAAGAAGGTGAAGACGAACGACGGACAAGGAGACACCTCCGATGTTATCCGGACATCGCTAACGTGATGCAAACCTTGAATCGCGGCAAAAAGATTAGAAAGACAGGTGGAGGATATTCCTATCCATGTGCTTTGGGCAAATGCCCGCGCGGGAACCAGCGGGACTGCCTCCGCCAGCAGTATTTTCATGGAACTTAATCTCTAAGGGCTGCCCCCGAATTGCCCAAACTATACACTAGTTTGTATCGATTGGACCTTCGGGATGCCCTTGTCGCCATCATCGCTGATTCCCAACGATTTTTTACGTGGGTAGTCCGCCAAATAGAGAAAGCGAAGACCGCACTAAAGTGTACCAATAAGGATGCTAAACCTCTCACGCGCCACACGGAAACGCCTTAGCCAAAGCATGCACAACGCGAACCTTCATCGCAGACTCAAGCAGGATTGGGGAAGACCGAGTTGGACGCTTTGACCGAAGCCCTCGCGCACGATGGGGCAAAGCCGGGAAACAAAGGTTGCGAAATGGATTAAAGAGAACGCCGGAAAGGTGCTTTCAGGCGGCGTCCAAGAAGTAGGGACGAAGATTGGCCAGGAAATCCTGACCGCGTGGATAAAAGCACACTGCGGTCTCTAACGGCGCGGTACTGGATAGCGACGGCAGCAGAGTGTCGGTAATATTTTGGTTGTGCGCCTAACTCCGATCCTCCTCGGAACCTCATCTTTCACGGCCTCCGGCTGGAATGGCTCCTTCTATCCGCGAGGCATGCGGCCCTCCGACTACCTCCGGTTCTATGCCGAACGATTTCACACCGTCGAGGTGGACTCGACCTTTTACGCATGTCCGACCGCTCGCACAGTTGAAAACTGGAATGCTCGAACGCCTGATCATCAACACAGAGACTTTTGCATATGCGCGTCGAGGTTAAATGCAGTGCGGCTCTCTAAGTATTTTAATAATCGGTGCGCCAGCGTACAGCCGTGAAATAGTGCGGTCGAAGCGAACCTACTTGAGCCAAGGCCTGAATCCTTTGATGTAACATGGGAGACTGAAGAGCATCCGGCTAAATCGGGATCGAAGGAGACATTATGGTGATCGGCGACCGCTTGAAAGAACTTCGCGAATCGAAGAACTTCTCACAGGGAGATATTGAGAAGCGGACGGGTTTGCTTCGTTGTTACATTTCCCGCGTTGAAAACGGGCATACGGTCCCAGCGGTTTCGACGCTCGAAAAGATGGCACGCGCCCTGGAAGTGCCGATGTACAAGCTCTTTCATGAAGGCGAAGCAGAAGCGTCAATTCGTGAGGCGAAACGTCCGCCGGAGGGAAGTCAGGAGTGGGGAAGCAAGGGCAACGACGCCGACTACCTGTCCAAGCTGTGCAGGCTACTTGCGAAGATGGGGCCTAGCGAGCAAAAACTTCTGCTCCACATGGCCCAAAAAGTCGCGAAGCGGAACTAACTTAGCCGCGTCTCAGAGGGGTGTCTTGGCGCGTGCGATTATATTCAAAGAACAGAAAGACAAAAATTAAGGGCGCATCAGCCGTTAAGCTTTTGCGCCCTCTTTAACTGAGCCGTAAAGTTTCTAACCTTCACGATTCGATCTGTCGCGCAACCGCCGTTAAGCTGTCGACCTCGTCTTAGTCTTCATCCACTACACCTACTGCTTTTCCGACTGAAGTGATCACGACATGGGAATCTGTCACCACGTCGAGGACCTGCTTTCCGTGCCGCACGATTACGAATGTTGTGTGCACCACCTGGCCACCGGGAACATCAAAAGTGAGAGTTTGGGTTCCGGTGCAATCTGCATTGACGCTGTAAGTGCCGCTGCCTGGCCGATGCAGAATTGGAGAGCCATTAATGTTGACGTTGTCCGTTTGTGTGAAATTGCCTTCACCGTCAAAAGTAACCAGAGCAACTCCGCCAATGGGTCCTAGACCGACGATGGTCCCATTGATCTGAAACCCGTAGTTTCCTCGGAGAGAGCTGTTCGAACAGCCAGCATGCGCCTGCACAACGGGCACGAGTCCAGCCGGAGTGCCGCGAAAGTGTATTCCCACCATCAAGAAACCCGCCAAAGCGATAGCAACCCCTATGATTCGTATTGTTCTCAATTTATTTCTCCTTTTTATCGTCCTCAATGCGACAGACTCCACACGGGCTCCGCTTAGTGCCGGATGGTTCTCGGGTGATCCGCTGGCGAAAGCGCACGGGGACAGCGTTGCTTCCGAAGACACCAATCTTTCTTGCATGGAGCGGCAGCCTGCACTACAATTTGACGCCAGACGGCTTTCTGGACCGAAGCTCCAGGCTCCCTCGCGCTGTACCGTTCCCGCTGCGGTTTAGAAGTCCTTCTAAGATTCAGGGAAAATTCCGGCAAATTTCCTGCTGAACGTAGGAACGAACAAGCAAGGCACTTCTACGACTTGGCCTCGTACCTTTGGGTCCAAATCCCTCGGATGGAATGGAATAGTAGTGAAGAAATTGCTAGAAACAAGTGGCCTAAAAGACTACCTACGCAGTGCTGGTCCGCTGTCGAGTGCTGTGACCGTACCTTTGCCTCTCAGCATGACGATCCGATGCCGGCCAATGCGGCGCAAAGATGTTGCAGAATGCGTTGAGATTGTCGCGGCCAATCCGGTGACCGCTCACCGTTATGGGAAGGTGATCACCGATTTGTGCAGGGTTTGGCTGCGCCTTCTGGGCCGGGAAGCTTTTCGCGCTTTCGTGTTCGAGGAATCCGAGAACACCCACTTTCGTACGTTCGGAACCTGTGTGACTGCTTTTGTTTCCGACGAGTTTCTTACTACGCTCAAAACTCCTCCGTTTACCTGGATTGGCCCGGAATTGGTTAGACGCGTCATGCAGGGCAATCCGCCGCTGCTCTCTGATAGAGAGGTGCGCGAAGCCAATTCGAATGGCGGCCTCAATTTAGTTGTGTGGGAGGCTATGACTCCCGCCAGCTACATGGGGCGTCGGGAGGTCATTGAGGCATATTTCACAGAATACTTTGAGCAACACCGAGGTTTCCTTCTGAAGGAAATGTTGACGCAAAGCCAAACCGCGGAGGTGATGGAGGGGCAGCTTCGCAGCGGCGGATTTCTTGTCGACGAGCGCGGGGATTACATGGAAGTTGTCCACCGATCGCTGAACGAAATTGCCAGTAAGCCCCACATCATCGGTTTGTCTCGCGATATGGCGTTCCGTCACTGGGGTACGTGGATGAGTCGTTTGTTTATCTACCATGCGCCTCGGTTCGGCTTTCGACCAAGCGAGCGGCGATTGCTCCTCAAGGCGCTTCGCGGAGGAACGGACGAAGAACTCGCTGACGAAATTGTCATATCGCTCTCAGCCGTGAAGAAAGCCTGGCAGCAGATCTACCAGCGCGTTTCCGCGTGCGACCCCGAGCTGGTACCGGACGCGCACCTGGATGAAGGAAATTCTGAACGCGGCAAAACCAAAAAGCAGCACCTGCTCGCGTACCTGCGCGAACACATTGAAGAGCTTCGTCCTGCGGCGCCTTAGCTTCGGCAGTCCGGCATAGATGAACCAGTAAGACTATCGGCGATTGAGGAAGCTACCGGACAAACTCAAAGATTCAGTCCAAAGACCGGCACCCTGCGGTGAGCGTCTTCACCCTCCGGTGCTGAAATTGTCTTTCATTTTATGAAGTGATAAAACCTCTGGCATGGAACCGATAGTGCAAGAGATGCGGGATAAGGCATTCGACTTGGAACTCAAGGCGTACTCCTATCTCCAGATGAAAAAAGGGTATCGCTTTGTTGATACGCAAACTCGTGAGGAAGCCAAGACACTCCTGCTCCGAGTTCAGCAAGGCTATCCGTCAAATCAAGAATTGCAAGACTTAAAGATGGGAACACGATTCACTTGGAAGCATCTTAAACACCTCGCAGACACGATTTTCAAATACCTCCAACAACCCTTATAAACACTAGCGATTTCTCAGCTCCCCTTTACTGTCACGAGTGGCGGGGAGTTTTTGTTGCGAACAGAAAAATCTTGTGGAATTCGGAAATAGGGATTGATGTCTACAAAGCAGATCACAATTGGCTCAACGGTTCTTGTCCGTTTGTATGACGGACGTGAAGTCGAAGCCAAAGTGACGGCCATTGTTGACAGTGTGCTTGGTCGAAAGGTCCACATTTCTTACGGCGTGATAGCATTGAAGGTAGAGGCAACCCAGATTGTCAGGACCGTTCAACGATCCAATCCTTCGTAGAAGACATCGAACAAATCCGTGAACGTCTGCGTAAAATGTCAGACCGTGAGTTGCAGAAATTCGGTCGCGCTGCCAGCGTCATGGCCGATCCAAAGAAGAATTTTGGCACGCCCAATCCGGCTTTCGCTATCCAACTTGCTGAAGCCCGCACGGAGTGGAAACGCAGACACACGAAACTAAAAAAGGGCCCCACCCAACCTCTCTGCCAAAGGGGGAATGAAGCTCTGGGACCCTTTGTGGTGGGAATGTCCCCAGACGATACACCTATTACAAATCAGAACCATTTTGGACGGTGTCCGCCCTGCGCTTGCGTTTGACCTCCGACAGCGTAGGATGATTTTGAGAATGTTCCAACCGGGCCAAGTCGTGCGCGTAAACCTTGCTGGCCTCCAGGCCGAGGGAGTAATGTTCCAGGCAGCAGTCACCGACGCCGTCGGTCACATCGTCAAACAGACTTCGGAACAGCCGCCCAAGTACCTCGTAAAGCTCTTATTCTCGTTCCGGGGCGTTAATGAAGTCGAAGTCCCCGCTGACCGCATCCACGGCGACAAGTGATACGCAGGGGTCAGCAGAACGCTTGTAGGCGACCTACTGCAACTTCGCGTACTCCGCCTTGGCTTGTTTCAGGATGGGGTTGTCACGTAGGCGTCTTTGCAGAATCTGAGGAAATCCCCTCGTGACTACGGCAGCTCGACGTCGAGCGCGTAGATTTCTTGCGTGCTGATGTCTCGCGTGAAGAGAGGAACACCTTCTGGGGTGAGGCCGCTCCACTCTCCAACCATGGGCGGAGAGGAGAGCAGAACGCCCTTCAATGTGAAAAGCGATTCCGAGCTGGTAGCGCCAACCTTGAGGCGACGAAACGTTGGGTTTGCCCCGCTTTCGTTGAAGTAAAGATACTTACCGTCCCGAGACCAAGTGGGAAAACCTATTTGGGCATTCTCAGAAACCGGCTCGAACCACTTTTGATTCTTGAAGTCGAAAAACGATAGCTTTAGCGAATCCACTGAGAGAGCTGCCAAGTATCGACCATCGGGCGACCAGCGCGGACTGAACAGACCCTCCGACCCGGGGATCAAGGAAACCTGGCG
Source organism: uncultured Acidobacteriota bacterium (assembly GCA_963721915.1). Lineage (GTDB taxonomy): Bacteria > Acidobacteriota > Terriglobia > Acidiferrales > UBA7541 > Acidiferrum. The sequence continues at coordinate 37,611 of CAVRLD010000005.1, forward strand.
CGTCCTCAAATCTACCAGCTCGATGGGACGCCCTAACACCACGTCCCCCAATGCGAGTCGTGTACCATCGGGTGAAAAGACGGGGTCGGCTTCGTTGCGGTTTAGTTGAGGCAGTACTTCCTCAGGAGTTCCCCCCTGCGCGGAGATTAAGAAAACCTTCCAGTTGTTACCGTGGACGCCAACAAAGGCAATCCGCTTTCCATCCGGGGACCAGCGGGGTAAATGGGCTTCCATTGGAGAATAGGTAAGCTGCAAACGATCACTGCCGTCGGCATGGCTTCGCCAGAGCGTGTTGTCGGGATACGCCACATAAGTGATCCACTGACTGTCTCTGGAGAAATCCAGTTCGCTGGCCGAGATTCCTGAAAGAAACGGAAGGAACTGCTGCGAGCGAGCATCGTAGCGGACGAGTTCTCCGCGAGGCTGGGTGCCGAGAACAAATAGTTTGCTTCCGTCGCGGCTGGGCAGCACGCTGCTAAAATTTAGCGGTCCGGTAGTCAGCTGAAGCGGAACACGCGAGCCTTTTCGCATGAAGCCACCACGTTCCGGCAAGACCCAGATATTCGTCCCTTTGTGGTTGGTGCTGACAAAGAGGAAATACCGACCGTCTAAGGTCCATCTGCCACAGCACTCCCGAGCCGGATTGTTCCAACCAGGCAGCAACGCATGCAACCCGGTGCCGTCGGCGTTGGCCTCCCACAGGGACGAATTGCCGGTGAAGCGTCTCCCCAGGGTGAAACGGATTTGGCCGCCGTCGGGAGAAAACGTGAGGCTACTCGCCATGCCAGGAAGGCTCAGCAGCTTTCGTGGAGCGCTTCCGTCGTGATTGGCAAAGTAAAGATCAGAACCGTTAGCATAAACAAGGTGCCGCCCGTCGGGCGACCAAGCCGCGCTGTGACCGACCACGTCGGCCAAACGGCGGCGCGTCCCGGTGGGCAGAGGGACAATCCAATAGGGGTCTTCCAGCTCGGTTGCAACATAATCCGTAGCTAAAAGCTCGGAGTGGTCGGTGGAAATATCATCTGTCTGGATGTTGATGAATCCCGCGGGGATGATCCCGGTTTCACTGCCCGCAGTCGATACCTGCGCCAGAACCCAACGATCGCCGGATGACTCGGCAAAGTAGATTCGCGCACCGTCAGTTAGCAGCCCAGATTTAGGAAAACCGTCTCGTGTGATCTGGGTGGAGCCGACGACCCTTGGCGGGGCGGGGGCGCGCAGCCAAACAACCGTGAGACCCAGCAAGAGCAGCAGCACGATTGATCCGGCGATCCGCAGGTGCGAGCGGCTTATCACCGGAGTGGCGGAAACACTCCCGGATGCACTGGTGGCTGCCACTTTGCCGGAGTCGGTGTCGCGCTTGAGGCGTTGGAGATCAGCGCGCATCTCCGAGGCGTGCTGGTAACGCAAGTCGCGGCTCTTCTCCAATGCTTTGTCCATCACATGCTCGAATTCGGTGGGAATCTGCGCGTTAAGCCGAACAGGGGCGACAGGATTCTTGTGAAGGATTTCGTCGAAAACAGCGCCGGAGCTGTCTCCCTTGAACGGCAGAGACCCGGTGGCCATTTCATACAACACAACTCCGAACGAAAACAAATCTGTGCGGGCATCCAACGGTTTACCGAGAACTTGCTCGGGCGACATATAGGCCACGGTGCCGAGCGTACTACCCGGGCTCGTCAATTGCCCCGAATCGATTTCCATCGTGGCCAGTGTGGCCGTTGCACCGGCGCCGCTGCCAGTGATCTTTGCTGCTGCGACCTTGGCGAGACCGAAGTCCAGAATCTTGGCGTGCCCCCGCTTGGTAACAAAAATGTTCGCCGGTTTGATGTCGCGATGAACGATGCCTTCGGCATGAGCGGCATCCAGAGCATCAGCGACCTCAATGCCAATGTTCAGCAGTTGCTCGAACTCGATTGGACGACCCGCAATTGTGTGCTTCAGGGTCTTGCCATCCAGATACTCCATAGCTATGAAAGCCCTGCCGCTCTCCTCGCCAATGTCGTGGATGGTGCAAATGTTGGGGTGGTTCAAAGCAGAGGCAGCGCGGGCCTCACGTTTGAATCGTTCGAGCGCCTGTGGGTCGTGTACAACGTCTTCTGGCAGGAACTTCAGGGCGACGAAACGCCCGAGTCGCGTGTCTTCGGCCTTGTAGACCACACCCATTCCACCACCACCGAGCTTTTCGATGATGCGGTAATGCGAGATGGTCTGCCCGAGAAGTGAGGGGGAGTCCGCCATTTGGCGCTCATCTTAGGTTGCGGCCTGAGGCGAGTCAATGAAGAGAAATCGTTAGCCAGCAGCACGTTGCCAATACCCGTAGATACATCTGGTTTCGCGCCGGGCTTGGATCGTGGGCATCGTGGATCACGCCATCGATCACTGCGGTGAGATGGTTCGAAACGCTGACGAGAAATCGGAGAAGATCTGGGGTTCACCGCTTGGCGGCGACGAGAGCTTGTTCAAGGAGGAGTCCGGCAGCATCGGACAGGCTCAAATCATCTGGCACGGGCTCAAAGTTGCTGTGAACCTCTTTCTGTTGCACGGAGATGGTTTTGAACAAAAGCGCCTTTCCTCTCATGTTCACGACGATCTCCATTACTTCCCAATGGCCGGGGGCGATCTCGGTCCGTTTCAAGCGGAACTCGCCTCCCTGTTCCAAGTGTCCCAGCAAACCTCCGCCGAACTTAACCTCGTTCGTGAGCTGGCCATTGATGCTGACCAGGCGTTGCTGCTTGGGGTCAACCCAGATGTCTCCCGCCATTTCGTGAAGCACCTTTCCCTCCCGGGAAGACGGCTGGAAGTGGGGATTGGGCTTGAAGATCAGTTTGGCTAGGCCACCGCTTTCAGCGGCGTACTCAAAGAGAAACGCGTCGGGGATCATCTGGAGAAGCGCATCGCATTGCACAACATCTTTTCGGTGGGTTTGTTCGAGCCTGCGCTGCGCCTCAGGGCTGTGGAAAAGCCTCAGGATGCGTTGGGTCTCGTCGCGCTGCTGAGCATCGGTCAGAGGTCTACCCGCGGTGGCCAGTAAGCGATCAAGCGACCCAGACTTGGTTTCGACCACTTCTCTGATTTCTTGTTTACCGTCGACTTCTTTGTCCAACAGATACTTCCAGCGGATCTCTGAAACGTGCGGGAGTTGCAGTTCGCGCCGGATCACTGCTTTAACCAGATCGGCGGGAGAGAGCCGTGGTTTGATTTGCGATTCTGCAGACCCGAGGGTAGAAACGACGACCAAGATGACGCCCACAAACATCGTTCGTGTTACGGTCACGCGGTCTCCACCACTGGTGCGTTTCTCACAGTAGTGACCGGAGGCTTCTGAAACAATCAGTACGATGCTGTACGAAGGGTTAACCAATTACTTTGGTACTTCAGTACTATTCGCCCCGAGGCGAAATTGCAGTATCCTTATCACTGTATTAAGAGTGGCGGCGATTTTCGCCGTCCAGCAACCGAGCCACAGACAAGGCCACGGTGCTAGCCTCGAAAGAGGGATATGGCCTACAGGGGCAAAACCCACCTGAGCGTTTCCCAAATTCAACTTTCGAGGGCGTCATTTCTCCAAAGGAGGCATGATGTCTTCGCATAACGACTCGTTTGTAGCATCAGGTAGTTCGCCAACGGTTGATTTCATCTGCGAGAACCACGGCTCCATATTTCTCCTCCGTCCCGTTTCTCCCGCTTCTTTCGATTGGATCGAGGCTCACCTCCCCTCAGATCGAATCACACTTGGAAACGCAGTGGCCGTCGATCACCGGTGCATTTGGGCAATCCTCGCCGGGTTACAAGACGACGGACTGGCGGTGAGCCGTGGATAAGAAACTCGCTGCGGAGAAAATCCGCGCACTTTTGGAAGGCCGTATCGCCCGCTTGTTGGGTTGCGACGTGGAAGACTTGCACTCGATGAAAATCGGGTCGATGGCCCACTTCCTGTTTCTGCTGATCGGAGATTCAGAAGTGATGCCGGGATGTAACACGTCGCTGACCGCTTTGAGGGATTTGATCGGCTTCGAATTGATGTGGAGCGTGGAGAAGACGGAAGCGGCGAATGCGGAAGAAGCACCGAAGGTGATAATCAACTAGGAGGGAAAATTGAAACCAAAGACTGGATTTGAAAGTGGAAGCAGGCGTTGCATGAGGGACAACGATGATTTTCTAACGAGCACAGGACGATGAAGACCAAGAAACTAACAACGGAACAACTGGCGAAGAAGGTCGCAAGGGACGTGGAGCAAATGACGCCTGACGAAAAGGCCAAGTTAAGGTCGCGCTTGCGTCGCGAGTTTGGTCTGCCCCACATCAAGTCCACCGATGGTTACGCGGCAGCGGCGGCCCAATGTGCGGAGGAGTGGCGGCAGGAGCAACTGTTTCTGAACTTTGACCCGAAGGGCAAGCCGGTAAACTGATGATTCCCTTTAAAGATGCGGTAATCGAAGAGATGATTAAGCGTGGCGTTCCGTTGACCCGGGACAATTATCTGGATTTTGCCTACCTCGGCAATCCCCCGGATGAGCTAGATGCGGAAGAGGAATCCCAAATACCGAAAGCCTTACTTACTGATGAGGATGAGGCCTAGACCTGTGAGTGCGCCATGCAAACGAAGTAATGGGACCTTCCGCGCGTTCTTCTCTACGCGGGAAGATGCCGAGGCATTTGCAAACGACCCGAAGAACTGGCCCGTGTACCGGGGCGATATGGCCCACCTCTGCCACAAATGTGGGCATTGGCATCTCAGCGACCCAAGTTGGTTGGTGCCGAACCATCAGCGTGTTATGAAGAGCGTGAACTGATGATCTCAAGACGGCGATTCACCATCTGCGGAACGGTTGTTGCGCTTGTGCCGTTACGAACGCCGCTCGACCCTTACGGGCCTGAGGTTTTGAACGCTGTTCGGGAACGCATAATCAACTTGGCGGGCAACGGTTACCTGGCGGAAAGTTTCGAGATTGCCCCGCCTCGGGACGGACAGCGCATAACGTACGGTGAGTTTATGCGCCGAAAACGGCAGGAGGAGCGACGCGCCTTCGCTCAACTTTCGGAGGAAGAAAAAGCCGCAGCGTGGAAATCACGTTGTCAGTGGCTCAACTCGGAACTTCCCCGGCTGGTTCAACACGGACAGCGGGTCGACTCCTGCCCCGTATGTTCCCAGATCGACTTAACCACCCATAGCTGGCCGGAGGCTTTCTCATGTCTGTGCGGCGCTGTGATCGTTCTCGATAGGTGGCTGCCCGACGACCGGGAGCGGGTGCTGATAAGATTTCCGGTTCGCAGTTGGTGAACGGAGAAGTACTAACCTCCAGTTGTCCGGCAGCGTTAATCAGGCGTTTGGACGTGGATGACAATTTTATGACGCAGAATTTACATTTGCTGGATGTGTATATGTGCTAGTGAAGGTCACCTCAGCAGCAGCATCCGCGTGGCTTAAACAGAGGAAATTCGTTCATCCCCGCATTCCTCCGACTAAGGACACAGAGAGGAAACGAAGAATGAAACCTACGAAGGCATTGAGGTTTTTGGCACCTATGACGATTTTGGCGTTCCTGCTTCCAACGACAAGCTGGGCGCAGTACACGCGAACAGATCTAACTTCGAACCAGGAGAATGTCGCACCTAATGTCAACCCCAAGCTAGTCAATGCCTGGGGGCTAGTGCAACTTGGGACCAGTCCCGTCTGGATCAGCGACAATGGCACTGGATTCTCCACTCTGTACACAGGAAGTGGCCTGCAACTCGGACTGATTGTGCTCGTACCTGGCTTGGGGGGAGCCCAAGGCACTCCGACCGGCGTTGTTGGCAACACTGGCGGGAGCGCGGACTTTATGTTCAGTAATCCAGCGAACGGAAAATCCGGACGGGCTATTTTTATCTTCGCAACCCTGGATGGTTTGATCGTCGCGTGGAACCCACAGGTTGGCGGCACGGACCAAGCAGGCGACAGCCTTGCGACAATTCCGGAAGGCTTCCAACCCAAGCCCGGGGCCAGCTACACCGGTTTGGCCATTGCCACAAATACACAGGGTCAAACTTTCCTGTATGCGGCTGACGATAGCACGAACAGCCAGGTGGACATGTACGACGGATCGTTTCACCTCGTGAAATCGTTCACCGATCCGGAGATTCCGAGAAATTTCGCGCCGTACGGTGTTCAGGAAATTGACGGCCCATCAGGCCCGCAGATTTGGGTGACCTTCACGGCCCTTAACAAGGCGCAGGGTGGATTTGTAGACGTTTTCAATACGGACGGCACGGTGGCCCAACACTTCGCGGTTCACGGCCCGCTTCACTCGCCCTGGGGTATCGCGAAGGCACCAGCGGATTTCGGCCCCATGAGCGGTGCGATTCTCATCAGCAACAACACCTCGCGCGGTCGAGTGAATGCCTTCGATGCTTCGGGAACGTTCCTTGGTCCGCTTCGCGACGCGAACGGGAAAGCCATCGAGATCGATAACCTTTGGGGCATCCAGTTCGGCCATGACGGCGGTATCGCCCACGGCGGTCCACAGGGCACTCCCCACAATTTTCTCTTCTTCACCGCGGGGCCAAACTCCTATGCTGACGGTCTATTCGGCGTGATTGCGCCACCCGGAAACTAAATCAATTCTCTCCGAAGAAGCTCAAGTGCGGCCTCTGCGGAAAACCGTTCGACCGTTCAGTTGCATCTTCGTCGTCAACTCCCGTGAAGTCGCGTTACCGGACATCTGCCTTTTGGGCCGAGAATCCACACATTATAAAAAGGCGCCCCTTTTGGAGTAGGTTTTGAGTGGTATTAATTGACAGGCGGGTTTTCGCGGCACCCCGCGAATCGGGAGTTGGCCTGACAGATGCAGGATTGTGTGAGACCATACGACCAAACAAACTCTCGCTTGTGCCGCTCGAAATTTCCTAGAGACGCTAGGCGTCCACCGTGGCGGGTGGTTAGCGGCCGGGGGGCCTGTACCCCCGCCAATCCCCACCCCCTCGAAAAGGGGTCCCTCAACCCCTGAGAAAATAAATTTTGATCTCGACAAGAGAATAATTCTCCCTTCCGGATCGATCTGAAAACGTCCACGTCTCGGTCCTTCGGTCGGCGAATTCTGCCTGCTCGCTGAAGGTCTCGCTGTCGTTGCTTGCGACCTCGTTGCAGTTTGTTGCCGTTTTTGTTGCCGTTTTTGTTGCCAATTTCTCTGACAACGCATCGTAATTAACGTACTGTCTCTATCAGGAGGCAGTATGAAATCCCTGACTCACGATGAGGTTTTGAAAGTCTTGAAAGCCGCCGCGGACAATAAGCGCAATCTGGCGATGACATGTCTGGGCTTTAAACATGGCATGCGAGCAAGCGAAGTCTGCGGACTCGAGCTGAAAGATCTAGACCTGAAGAATGGCGAGATTACCATTCGCAGGCTAAAGGGTAGCCTGAAGACGACTCAACCACTCGCTGACATCCAGGGCCAGCCACTGCTATCTGAAAAGCGTGTCCTGCGTGCATGGCTTGAAGAGCGCGGCAATCATTGGTTCCGTCAACTTGATTTGGCCCCTTTTGATCTTCTCTTTTGGCCCCACCTTCTGGTGAATCCTCTCTCTGCCCCCAGCCGGAGCGAAGCCCTGCGGCGCCCGTAGGGCGACGCGTTTAGGGCGTAGCGTAGGCTGGGGGCAGAGAGAGACTTTTATTTACCGCCACCCTTTTTCTTCAACGTCCTCCGAAACCGGTACGACTCGTTCCCGGTCTCGATGATGTGCGCCTGATCGGTCAACCGGTCCAACATGGCCTTGCACAACCTGGCGTTCGGGAACATCGTGGTCCACTCCGAAAACGGCAGATTCGTGGTGACGATCACTGCCGCCCTCTCGGCTCGACCAGCGATGATCTGGAACAACAGCTCGGCAGCTGCTTCCGGCATCGCCACATACGCCATCTCGTCGATCACGATCAGCTCATAGCGCATCCATCGATTGGTCACACGATTTAGTTCGCTCTTGTTCTTGGCCTCCGTCAGTTCGTTCACCAGCTGCGCTGCCGTCGTAAACCGTACCCGTTTCCTCTGACGACATGCGGCTATCGCTAGTCCCGTGGCCATGTGAGTCTTACCTGTTCCGGTCTCCCCAAGAAAAATAACCGGCTCGCTTCGACTCAAGTAACCACCTTCTGCCAGGTTCCGGATCTGGGCCGCGGGAAGATGTGGCGCATCGGAGAACGCAAAGTCCTCAAGTGTTTTCACCTTGGGGAAATGGGCATCGGTTATCCGCCGTGCTACCCCATGCTGATAGCGATCTTCCACTTCCGCTCCGAGCAGCGCTTCCAGATAACTCAAATGCCCCTGCTTCTGCTTGACCGCTTCTTCGGCCATTGACAGAAACTGGCCACCCACCGTCGCGAGCTTCAGGTCTTTGGCATACTGCCGAATCGTCGCCTGTTGCACGGGAACCGTCGCGACACTCATTGAATCACCTCGCTAACGGAATGGTTCCCCAGCAACTGGTCGTAGTTCGTGGTGGTCGGTTGTGGTCGGTCATACATTCGTAAAGCACCCACCTCGACCGTCTCACACGGTTCGCGTTTCCTGTTTCGTTCCGCATCCAGGAGCAGGCGCACGGCTTCCACATCGAAACAACTCATATCCAGAGCCTTTTCGATCACCGCTTGCAGGCGCGGGTATCCGTGCTGCCGACCCAGCAAGAGCACCTCGATCATGGCCCGTGTCCCTGGTTGCTGACCTCTTCGTTGCTTCAGCATCTCCCAGAAGCGATCGAAACTGGCCGGCCAACGTCCTTGTGCTCGCCACTGCTCGAGCGGTGTCGAACCAGCGAACGCTCCGGGCTTCTTCGTCAGTGCCTCCAGGTAGTGCTCCAGGTTGAGTACTTTTTGCTGGCGGTTGAAGCACCGTTCGTGTCGCGCCACACACTCTCCCTGGTGCCAAATCTCCACGTAGGACGAATGCACCTTAGCCTGCACTTCGACGCCAACGGGCAGAGGAACGGAGTAAAAGTTAGTCAGCACCTTCACGCAGCCGCTGGCGTTCACATGTGGAAAGTGAATCGCCGCCAGATCAAAACCTTCTTCCGCCAGTGCCTGCAGGTGTTCTCGCTCCAGATTCATTCCTGCACCCACTGTCTGTGCCCGCTCGCCGATCAAACGCTGCTCATCGTGCCTGGATGCTTCCAGCAAGAAGAGGTTTAGAGCTTCCCAACTGCCTACCTGCGGCACCGGCACCATGTGGTTCCGGCGAAAGTACCCGCCTTCTCCTTCCACTCCACCCTTCTCATGACCTTCCGCCGGGGTGCAGAACTCTGACTGAAAACCCCAATGCGATCGGAAGGCCATGAATCGCGTGGTCTCCTCTCGCTGATGCCCTCGCAAAATCTTCTTCACTGCACTCTTAAGGTTGTCGTACCTCAAGACAGCAAATACTCCACCGAAATAGAGAAACGCTCGTTCATGTGCTTCCAGAAACGCTTGTTGGCTGGCGTGCGGGAAGGTGCAATGGAAGGCTCCTCCACTGGCCATGCTGCGCATGCAGAATACGTAGGCCAGCTCCCGCTCTCCGCAGATATCTGCGTAAGCTTCATACCAGTCCACCTGCGCTTCTCCACCCCAAACGTAGGACTGCGGAATGAACGTCTCGCGGTGTAGCAACGCTAACGCGATCTTCCGTTCGCGAACGTGGCGTCGTATCGTGGACTCGGCTACTTGCACTTCCGGCATCTCCGCTCGGATCCGGCACCAGATCCGATGTGCGGTATGCCGCTGCTTTCGGGGAGCCTGCTTGTCCGCTTCCAGAACGGCATCGATGAAGGCCATCGCCGGTTCCAGCTTCGGTCTCTCTCGTACCGGTGTCTTGCGCTCTAGCGGAACAGCACTGAGCACCGCCTCACGCACCATGCGCCGATGAATCCCCAACTTCTTGGCGATCCCTCGAATCGTTCCACCACCATGCTCATACTCACGTCGGATCTGTTCGAATAGCTCCACCTTGGCTCTCCTGTCCACCCGGCCTCCCTTGGGGCGACTGAGCCCGAAGCGGAGTACACGGTATATGGTTCTCAGTAAGGTGGGGCCAAATCAAAGTATCGAATGGGGCCAAATCAGAGTATCGAAATCAATCATCCCTCTAAGTTCGTGTTTGTGTCCCAGAAGTCTGGTAGGGTTCATCGCTCCCAACTGCATCGTGTCTTCGCTGACATTGGGGAACGCGCTGGGCTCCCGAAGGACAAGCGCCATTTTCACTGTCTGAAACACTCCCTCGGCGTCTCCCTGGTGGAAGCCAACGTCAACCTTGCGGTCATCAAGCAGGCGTTGGGTCATAAATCGATAGCCTCGACGGCGGTCTATACGATGCCCACAGATGAGACCGCTGGTAAGGCTGTGACCGCTGCGCTAGCTAGCCTGTTCTAGCCCGCCTCGCCTCAATCTGACGGATCGAGCCTGGAGCAATCCGGGCTCTTTTTGTGCCCACGGGATAACGCAACAAAATATCAGAAACGTCTCGTTATTCCCAAAATCCTGCCCGTAACCCGTTGACTCTTAGATGGACGTAAAAGGGCAACCCTCGACTAATGTTGCGTTTCAGGGGTCGAGACTTCACTGCGGCCGTCCCACCCTCTTGGCCCCGGCTCCGGCCAATCGTACTGACATACCGGTTGGCGCACGGTGCCAGATCGCGGCTTCATGGCATTCAGTAGCACTATCTGCCACCCGACCGGCCATGCCGCGCCGCCATGCAGACCACTACGGACCAGAACAGGGATTCTGTCGGATCGGGTCCTGCCCTAAGGTGAGAAAAATTTCACTCCGGGATGCGCCAGGCTCCAGGGAACCGCCCTAAAAGTTGTTACGGACGTTTTACGGGCGTGTTACTCCTAGTTAAGTACCTTACTTTAAATAGTTTAGAGAGTTTGTGACACATTTTGATCCAAAGTTCCCTTTTGAACGGGTTGTGCCAGGGTAACGCCGGGCATGGAATTGGGTCTGAGCCCGTGAATCTGCCCAACACCCACTTGCTTCCGTTTCACTTGCTTCTGTATGTGGCAGACACACTTACTTACCTCCCCTCTCTGTCTCTCTGTCTTTCTGGAAGCAAGTGAAAAAAAGCAGGTCAATCCATTGAAAAGACAACTAGATGACCTGCTTCCACTTTTTTGGCCTTCTCCCAGAATCTACCTTGATAGCAAGTGGATTTCTGCCTCAAGAGTGAGTTCTTGGAAGCAAGTGGATTCACTCGTCTGGTTCTGCCGGCTGCGGAATGTACTTCGTGTAATCCTGGCCATTAGATTTCTTGACCTTGACATCCGACAGCCGACCCCTGGAGTGCAGAACCCAAGCCTTGTCAAAGAATGCCTCCTCGTGAGCCTTATAAGCGCCCGTCTTCGACTCATAGTCCCGCTTGCTCTGGGCATAGGTCCAGACGGCCTTCCCTGCCGCCTGTTGAGCCAGCATCCACTCCGTAATCACCTTGCACTTCGCCAGGTAGTACCCCACCTTGTCACCGACGTCCATGTTCTTGAAGAAGACACGACGGAGGATCAACTGACGCTCGAAGAGGCGGATGGCTATCTGCATATCCTCAAGCGTGACCGTACCGCGCCCCATACCGAACGCGGACATGTAGGCGTCCACTTGGACGTACTTCTTCCAGCGTACCTTCGTTTGAGTGGTGCTCGCTTGCGATTCCCAGAAGGTCTCAAGCAAAGTCTCGGCTTCAGGCTCCATTTCGATGGTCTTACCGACCACCGCTTGAATTAACTTTTCTAGTTCGATGAAGAGGTTCATCGCATCCGTAGAACTGATCTCTGGCATGCGCCCCGGCCTCACGGCCTGGCTGTACTCAGGTGTTAACCTGTCCAGCGCACCAAGCTTGCCCCTACCTGCGAACAGTCTAAGCAAGACATCGCCGTCCTGCGCACACATGTACATTGCAAGGTGAGCGTCGTCCTTTTTCTTAGATGTCTTCTTGCTTCTTCCTGCGGAGAGCGTTCTGCTAATGCTGGTGTTATCCACTAGTTCGAGCACTTCATCGAGGGCGGACGGGTTTCGAGTAGCAGTGGTCTTGTTCGCGTACGTTGCAGCCTCATCGACATACAACAACACGCCGTCCCTTTCAGGCGGTTCGAAGAAAAAGTCCTTCAAGCCTGCTCCGCTGTCCACACCATTCAGAATCTTGACGCCGGACGATCCCGTCAATCCAAGTGCGTTCAAGAATCCCATCAGGCGTGACCATGCTGCGCCCTTACCGCTACCCGTCTCACCGATAGGAACGCCAAAGTATCTTGGTTGCGCATCCACCGTGGCAAACTTCACCTTACCGGCAAGTCGCAGTCCGATGTAAGTCTTCGCCGCCAAGAACGCGTACTGCGGCACGAGCGTCGTACCACGCGTCATTAACTCCACGAGCTTGGCGTAGATACCGTTAACAACGGTCGGGTCGAACGGTGGGATGACTTCCGTGTCTTCTGAAAACTCCAGACGGTACTCGCCGGATTCCTTCTTCTGTTCCTCAGTAGGTTCTGTCGTAGTCCCCTTCTGCGGGAAGTACTCGTCCGGGTTCAATCCCTGTTCTTTGCAGATTGCACGACCGCACTCGTACATGTTGGCGTACTCAATCTTTCCGCCCTCCTCACCCGCATCAAACTCCTTCACGGCAGACACGAGGTCGCCGCCGAACTGACACCCGAAGCAGTACACGGCATTCCCGTCGCCATATGATCCGAAAATCTTGCTGGTAAAGGGAATTTTTGGCCCGCGTGGAGTGTGCTGTGGCATCGGGCAGAACGTCATCTTTTCCGACACGCTGAAGTCGTGGAAGCGGCTGTCGGTCATCTTCTGTACGCGCTGCTCGAAGGGCAGCCAGCCTACTTTCTCGAACAACATTTGAAAGGCAGGATCGGCTACAACCGGAACAGCCTCGAAGCGGGTCGTCCCAGGCACCAGCTCGAAACGTGTTTTCTGTTTCTTATCTGCTGGACTTACGGCCAGTCTCTCAAGATATTCCTTGATGGGCGCATAGTCCTGTTCGGATAGCTTTGCTACGGTAGACGGAGCCTTGAGATATGGCACGCCCGTGATGGTCGCGTAGCGTGTTGTAAGAACTTCGATCTGCGGAGCCTTGCTGGCTACTGCCGCAAGCGCAGGATCGATCTTGTAGATTGTTATATTCTGCCCCGCAAGCGATGGAATGATCACCCATACACGCAGACCTGTCAGTGACGGAGTCACCTCACAGTAGGTTGATGGAAACAGTTTAATGAAATCGATGGCCCATTGCTTCACTTCCCCTGTTTGTGGATCGCGGCAGGAGTCGATATCGAAAGCGATCACGCCTTCCCTTGGAACCAAGCCGAGATGAGGATACCCTTTGCCTTCAAGGATATTCTTTATAGCGGTCTGATAGGTCACTAGATGGTCGGGGTTGTTGTAACTGGCTGGGATCATCGTCCCTGATTGATAGGGCTGCTTATCTTGGACATCCCCCTTCCAGGTTACGAAGGCCTCGAGCTGCTTCAATGCCGCAGGAAATAAAGGATACGGATCGTAAGCAGGTGCAGTTGCGGTTGCAGTCCCCTGCTGTCCCTGTGGCTCCCCCAGTGGCGTGACGCTGGCTGCTTGCTGTTCGGTGTTGTTAGGCGCGGTAGCCTCTGATTCAACAACCGTGGCTGGTGATACCGCTGCCCTCATCACAGCATCATAGTCCGCATCAAAAACATCTACTTCTCTGTGGGACGGTGTTTCCCACTGGATTTCAGTTTTCGGGGCATCCGCCTTTTCCGCATGTTCTGCTGGTGATACCGCAGGCGATACCTCTATCGCTGGTGCTATCGGCTGGTTGTTCTGGGTCTGGGCGAGTTCCTTAATCGTCTGTGGGTAATTTTCTTCTGCGAGTTCCCGGATCGCCTGCGCGTACAGCGGATTGTGCTTCTCGCAGTCCAAAGGTAATTTGAAATCCCAGCAGTCTTTAATATGTTGTTTCAGTTGTTCGAGGGTCATCATGACTACTGCGCCCCCTGGACTGTCGTCGTCGTTGGTGCTGTTGGTTCTGCTGAGGATGCATTAGAAGTCGTCGTTGGTGCTGTTGGTGCTGTTGGTTCCGCTGAGGATACATCAACTGCCATTGGTCCTTTCTTGCCCTCGCCGATATTGAATTGGACTTGCAGTCCTTTTTTCGGCGCACACAAGCAAGAGTTGATATGAAACCACCAACTTACAAGCCTTGGAGTATTTGCTTCCTGGATGTAGCCGAAGCCTTTTTCTTCGAAATACACCGTTACTGTTCCCGTTTTCACTGTCATTGTCCTTGCGCACAAAGTGCGACTTAGATTTTCACCACCTTTCTCTGGCTTGACGCCTTAATGTCGTGCTGCTTATGACGTGAGGGCAAGACACGGAGAAGCCATCCCCGCGCTCTTTACTGCTAAACTTTTACGAGAGCCTGCGTGTGCTGCCTACAGTCGTTTGCGAGGCCCGCCAAAACCTGTTTGAGTGCGTTCTCGTAGTACTCTTTGTTCTTGTCGATAGCCAATTCATGCATGCTTCTTCTCCTACTAGCTGCCCCAATAGCCTCGCCCATTATGTATCATGTACATTTCACGGGCTTTAAGTGCCAAAATCAGTTCCGGACGAGTTGTTACGAAATTCACCCTCAAAATCTCGAATTCTTTCCGCCCGCCCACTCGACTGAGACTTCTGTCTCCATAAGAGGCGCCAAATGGGGCATTATTTTATTCTGGGTGGCAGTCTCCCCTAATAGATGTTTCAATGGGTATACGAATTATGTATCTCGCAGATTCTACGATGTTTAAGTGACAGAATCGACTCAAGATGAGTTGTTACGAAATTCATCGAAACTTTCTCGTATGGCGCACCCACAGCTTTAGCTCTCGGATTGAAAGCTCCTTCAATTCCTGCGCCCGCCGCACCCGCCTAGGTAGCCTTTTTAGGAGGGCCGCCCGCAGGGACGCATCCCGGCGCCGGCGGTAGGCCGCCTGCTTCTCCGCGTTATTGGCATGCTTCCTGGGACGACCTCTCATGGCTCCCCTACTAGTGGCGCCAAATAGGGCACTATTTTAACGCCCTACCGCGAACCCGAGCACCCCTGCAGTTCATGCGAGCCTCGCCTTTACATCGTCCCGCAGGCCTTCCTTCTTATAATCGATCAGGAACTTTACGATGGCATACCGGATGAGCCAGTTGACTCCCCGTTCGCCTTTGTCAATCTTCTTCAGATCGTTAACCATTTCTGCGGTTAAACGAACCGACGTCGGGAAATCTTGTCTAGGCGTCATACGCTCTCCTACCTCTTAATGGTAGCACATCCGTAGCACGCCGCAAATTAGTACTTGCCATGTGCTAAGGTGTGCGTGGTATATGAGCCTAGACATGAACAATCCGAAACGGGCCCGAGCAGAGGCGCGGCTTCTGAAGTCGGGGAGGTTCCGCAATTGGCGGCCCAAGAGGCGCGTCTTCATGAGCGAAGACGTCCTCATAACGCCCAGCGCGGTTGAGAAGCACTACGCCCCGGGCGAGCTAGCGGAACTGTGGGGCGTCCACCCCGAGACCATTCGGAATATTTTTCGAGAGGAGCAAGGCGTCTTAAAGATTGGGGACAAGAATCCGAAGCACAAGAGACCGTACATAACTCTTCGCATCCCTGAGTCCGTAGCCCTGCGTGTTCACAAACGTTTATCCGAATCATGCTGATTACCTACCGTCGCCACAATCCAAAGAAGTGCCGCCTCAGATCGAGGTCGGACTTCCGTTGCAAGTGCCCGATATGGGTGTCAGGCACCAAGGATGGAAGGCGCATCCGCGAAGCACTCAAGCTGCGCGATTGGAATCGAGCACAAGAAATCGTGCGCCGGTGGGATGTGGAAGGCGGACGTCCGAAGCAGGCCGTCAGGGCAACCATTGAAGACCTGCGAGACCAATTCCTGCAAGACGCTACCGCACGGCATCTGACCGAAACCACACTGCGCTTATACCGCTTGCTGTTCCGACAGATAATTGAGTTCATGTCCGCTCGCGGCATTCGCTTCGTTAACGACATCGATTTAACGTTACTGACGAAGTTTCGTGCCAACTGGAAAGCCAACCCGCTTACAGCCACGAAGAAACTAGAAAGACTCCGAGGCGTTTTCAAGTTTGCCCTTCAACGGAAGATGGTAGAGGAAAACCCCGCCATAGCACTTGTGCCGCCGAAGGTAAAATCTAATCCGACGCTTCCCTTCTCGAAAGACGAAATGGCGAAGATTCTTAAAACCGCTGATTCGGACAAAGTGGACTCTCGGGTAAAAGCGTTCATCCTAACGATGCGCTTCTCGGGTCTGCGCATTTCCGACGTGGCAACTCTAGCCGTGGACAGCCTGCACGGTAGCCGCTTGAAGCTGTACCAAGCGAAGACAGGCGAGCCCGTCTCTGTGTTGTTGCCCGCCTATGTAGCCGACGCTCTGCGCTCGGTAAAGCACCAGAACCCTCAATATTTCTTCTGGTCGGGTCGTTCGAGGGTCTCCACGACGACAGGCTTTTGGAGAGAACGAATTGCCGAAGTTTTCAGGCTGGCGAAGATTGACGGGCATACACACCGTTTCCGAGACACCTTCGCCGTAGCACTCCTAGAGGCGGGGGCAGGCTTGGAAAGCGTAGGTACCCTGCTAGGCCACACGAGTATTCGGGTCACTCAGAAACACTACAATCCATGGGTAAAATCACGCCAAGATGCGCTAGACGCAGTCGTCAAGAGCGCAACTGGTTTGTGAAACCTGTTGTACAATTTGGGTACAATTCCTAACGTCCACTGGAAATATGCAGTCTTACTTGGATTTTTGCATGTTTTGGTGGCGGAGGCGTGTGGAAGTCGAATCCTTCGGGCTGTTGAAAGCACACAACTTGTTGATTTTACGGGGTCATAGAACCTATAAAAACAGCACTCTCGCCAAAGTTGGGCACGTGGTGGGCACAGTGCTTTGGGCAGTGCTGCGATTGTGTCCCTTCACCCAGTATACTTCTGGTCACTTAACGAGAATTTGAAACCCTACCTTACTTCCCTAAGCGTAAAATAGCTGTGGGGCTGTAGTGTAGTGGGCGCACGCGTCCCTTAGAAAGTCGAAGTGCGGGTTCGATTCCCGTCAGCTCCACCAAGTAGTGCTGAGTGAAGGGGATAAGCTCAGTTTTCTGTTGACATAGGGTCGTAGATTAGCTATGCTGTACCCTACTTTCTAAGGGACAGTTTTCCGAGGGCGACTCAGCAATGGGCCGCCCTTTTTGTTTGCGCGAGCTACTTATCGTCGTTCTGCATCCAAGCGTCAGACTCGCCCCTAATGGCGCTACCAGTGCGAGGCGCTGGCTCGTTCGTCTCTTCCTTGAGCTTGTACGGCCATTCGCCTGAGGTCTGAAGGCCATCTGGAACACCTAAACGCAAATACAGTTCCATGTCGCTAATAGGCGGCATCGGGTGCTTACGCACAGTCGCCCTGATACCTGCGATAGAGAGCGTCTCTGACGCTCTAGCATCGTCGTTTCGGCGCTGACCAGCTTCGTCGGGTGTAAATTCACTGCGAGCTATTTTTTTATCCATGAGAGTTTTCCTTTTTGAAAGTTAGATTTGATACTGAGAGAGTAATGGACACGAATAGGGGTGGATTCTCACGCTGAAGGTTAAACAGCCCCACCAAACAACGGGTCCAAAAGTTAAAGTTTAGCGATCTGTCGGGTGAGTCCAGCGAGCCGCTGGCATTTCGCTATAGTCCCGCATAGGCGGTAGCTCTGGCGCTACTTCGTGAGGCTCAACGCCATACACAGGCAATGTGGCCTCTTCGATGTTAGGGAGTGGAAGCGCTTTCACGTCGATACCGTCTGCGTATCTCACAGTTTTGCGCCCGCTGCCTTCTCGGCTTCAAGTTGACGCTCAATGCGATACGATTCCTGAAGAGCAAGCGTCGCGGCGTCTTGGTGGCGGCTGTTATTGGTCGCATTCAGGCGCGGAGTTTCTGCTAGCACTTCGAGAATATCTTTCGGCTTCGATGAGGCGATGCGCTTTGCGGCAATTTCGGCGGCTGGCGAGTAATATCCACCAGTCTGACCGCTAGACCCCTGCGTAGCCTCGCGTATTGTTCCAACAGATGCGGCACGAGTTGTCCGCGCTCTTTGGTCCGCCAGCATTTGCAAATGCTCTTGATAAAAGTCTCGTTCTTCTGACATATTTTCCTCTTTTCTGTTTTACTTAATCAAACTTTCAGCAACTCTACGTCCGCCCTCTAGCAATCCAACTCCGCCAACGACATTACCGACTGTCTTAGCAATGCTGCGATTGCGCTGAACCGTGGCCTTGCGAGCCGCGAGTTCATCGGCAATTGACTGATTAGCGTTATCGCGGGCAAGTTGATTCTGTCCAAGCTGCAATTGTTCTGCGTACTGAGCATTGGCCGCGCTACTGTCATTTGCGATTTGCCCCAAACGGGACCTGAGTACGCTTCTGACTTGTAGGGCGTCGCTCAACTGTTTGTTGATGGGCACAGTCTGCGGATAGTTTTCGTTCAGGGCGTCCCGTAAGGTTCTACGAATCGTTACGAGTGCCGCATCCTTAGCTGACGCTGGACCTTCTAGCGGCTCTTCTGGAGCGTTGTAGGAGCTGATTCGTTTATCAAGCTCGCGGATTGTCGAGTTAATTTCGAGCGGGCTTGTGGAATTGAGAGCCGGGGAATAACGCTCAACCTCTTTATCAATCGCCTTTGATAGTTGCTCTTCACTGCCGCCAGGAAGTTCAGTTTTTAGCGAAGTGAGAGCATCGCTGACGGCGGCTTGGGGAGCTTCTTTCAGCGGCGGCGCGTTCTTGAGAATGGTATCGAGCGCGTTTCCTTGCGTTGCAATCAATTCATTAGTTGGCGCTACCGCTTTCAGCAAATGCAGTTCGGGACTCGAACCTGCGCTAATCGTTGGGCCTGCCATATTTCGGAGCAATTCTCGGCTATCTGGATTCAGCTCCTTACCTGAGGTTTTGCGAATTTGGGCATCGCTAAACGGCTGGTCTACTTCCAACGGAGTGGATACAGGGGAGGGCAACTTTCCTTGCAGAGGGACATCCTCTGGCGTTGCAAAAGCCTCTTTAGCCGCACCAACAGTTGACTTAGCCGCACCAGGAATTGCTTCTAGAACCTTGCTGCCAGCACCTAGCGCACCACCAATTAGCGCGTTTTGGCCTGTTTCTTTGAGGTTAGAGACGCTAGCAGGATTCTCAAGCGCAACAGTTTGACCTAGAATGGTTCCGCCTGCACCACCGATAGCGGAGTTGGCCGCACCAATTGCAACGTTGCCTAGTGTTCGAGCTACACCAGCGCCTGCTAGTTCTGGAATCGCTTCAGGGGCGAGTGCCATTCCAGCGGCAATAGCGGAATTTTTAGCGTTGGCTTGCTGCTGTGCAGTGGATTGAGTTGCAATCCGTCCAGTTAAATTGCCCGGGATACCGAGTCCGCTACTCGCGCCCGCTGATGGAGCAATCGTTCCGGTAACATCTTCATCCGCTGGAACTGTTTTAGGTCCAGAAACGAGTAGACCGGATGTCCGGTTAATCGGCTGTACGGATGCGTCGGAACTTTGCTGCGCTTGCGCGGTAGACGCGGCACTCGCGCCCGCTCCCGTTCTTAAATTAACCGGCTGTCCACCAATCGTGACCACATCCGACGAAGACATGGCGTGCTTGGCGTCCCACAGCTCAGCTTTTACTGACTGCGGAATGTTCATCCCTTGCAAAGACTTTGCAAGGTCGTCTTGATTAGCCGCATGATGGAACGCATCCCACGCGGCGGCTCGCTGTTCGTTGTTTAGACCTGTAGCGGCAGAGAGAATTGGTGCGGCTGGGTCATTGGTTTGTGTGGGCATGTTACTCACCCTTTCTAAATGGATTCGAGAGCGGCTGTGCGAAAGGATTCGCAGAAGACTGCGTAGGTTCGGTTTTGCTACCGCCTGCACCATACGTCTGTTCAAGCACGCGATTGCCACGAATCAGCTCTGACTTGCGAGCTTGAATGTCGGCCTTCATCGTGGCGATTGCGCCAGTAATCTGATTATTGGAATAGGCATCGTGCAAGATGTTCAGCGCTTGAGCGCGGCCCGTATCGGTGCTAACTCCCCCGCCAAGTACCTTAGAGTACTCATCTGCCAACCCTAGCATAGCTGTGTGGAAGTTAGTAACACTCGAACTACCAAAACTGGTAGTCGTGGCGTTGAATACTGCGTTAGCAACTTGGGAGTTAAATTGAGGGAGTTTCTGTGCGGCTTTCTCAGCAATTCCGATTGAGCCTCCAGGGTCCGTCATGGTTTCGATCAAGTCAAGTGTTGAGCGTACTTGTGGGTTTGTAGCCTGTTTGTAATCGGCTTCGTTTTTCGCAACTGAAGCGTTAGGGTTAATTGCTTTCCACGCGGCAATTACTTTCGTGAGAAACTCCGGCTTGCGAGTGCTGACAAGTTGCGACCAAGCTGCGTCGCCACTGTCCAACAGCGCGGCGAGTTGCTTCGGGTCCCCGTTGGCAATATCGTCTTCCACCTTTTTCTTATTCGCAGCAAACGCAATTTCGTTGCTCTGAGCATTTTGAGCTACGACAAGTTGGCGCTTTGCATGGTCCAACACGTCTGCTGTGAGCGGAGACGTAGGCGTATTGCCTGCAATGATGCCTTTTAATTGCGCGATTGCGCTGGGTGCTTTCTCGCCACTGAAGGCTGTGGTATCCGCGTCATTTTTATCGAGCTGGCTTGCGATGTTCGTGTTACGAAGGGCAGCGGCGTTAGCGGCGGTTTCTGACAGGCCAGAGCGTTGGAACGAAATTGCGGCGGCAACTGTCGGATCATTGCGCTTCTGAAAAAGAGAGTGAACCGAATTTAGATAGTTAACGACTCCATCGTGCGTCGGATTCAGTTTCACTTGCTGCTTGAAAAAGGCGAGTTGCGCCAATTCACTTGGCGTAGCGCCTCCGGCTAACCGGATTGCCTCTTGCGTGTCTCTGTCGAGTCCTGAGAGAGCGGGCGTAGTGACGGCTACTGGACCCGAAGGGGTGGAGTTGGCTATAGGTGCGCCCTCAACCTGACTAGCATCCGCTATCGGTGCTTGCGCGACTGGCGGAGTCGGTGCGGGATTACTTACTGTGTTTTGCGGCGGAGTTAGTGGCACGTCAGGATGAATCTGATTCCCTAGAGCTGTAGCTACCGCCGGATGCGGCTCGCTAGATTGCGCGGGGCCATTAATGTAATCGGCTGCGTTCTGATTTTGCGCTAGCGTCAACGCTTCCTGACGCGCGGCTAACTGTTCTCGACTTGTCTGCGCTTGAATCAGCGGCGCTTGGATAGCGAGGTGCTGGCTAGCAGTATTCGCCTCTTGCTGCGCAATAGATAGCTGCTTCTGACGCGCGGCGGCTGCCTGCTCATCGGCGTGCTGCTGATTCGCGGTCTGAATCCCCTGGAGAATCTGAGAGGTGATTCCCTCTTGCGGCAAAAACGGAATATTGAAGTTACTGTTAATGGCCAAGTTAAGGCTCCTTTTCGACGGTCAAAAAATAAATTTAGGTATGGCCTCGCGAGAATTAGCGAAGCGTGGAACAAAGGGTACGGGGTGTTTCTACGGGTAAAGAGAAAATTTTGCCCGCCAAGTTTGTCTCGCTTTTAGGGGCGCTAGGTCGCGGTCGGGGAAAAGGAGGTTTACTGGGGGCTCAGACCTGGGGTCAAATCAGCTCGCAAAAGCCAGTTTTCAGGTGAATTTAGCGTAGTCAAGTCTATCCCCAACACGCCACTCCCCTTTAGAATGTAGGCGATAGCGGGATATTAGTGGGGATTCCGGAGGATGGTGATCGGTTGTTCCGGGCGATCGTGATCGCGATTCCGGGATGATCGTGATCAGGATTCCGGGATGAAGATGATCAGCTGTTCCGGGATGATTGTGATCAGTTGATCGCGATTTCCGGAACGGTGATCACGATGATCCCGGAATGTTTTCCACAGGGAGGGAGAAACGCTGGACATCACAGAAGGCAAGCTGTTCTCCGAAGGCAACTTAGGGAGAGACAGCGTGCCAACCAGGAGATTGTCCATGCGTAAGATCAAGGAAGTGCTTCGGCTCCGTTTCGAGCTGGGGCTGGGGCAGCGGGAGATCGCCCGAGCTTGTGCGATCAGCCAGGGTGCAGTCCATAACTACCTAAAGAAAGCGGCGACAGCAGAGATCCACTGGCCGCTGCCGGAAGGCTGGGACGAAGAACGCATCGAAAAAGCGGTGTTCGGCGAGCAGCGTCCCTTCGAACGACCTCGTGAACGTGTCCTTGCTGACTTTCCATCTCTACACACACAGTTACACCAACATCCTCACCTGACCCTGCAGTTGGCTTGGGAAGAGTACCGGCAAGTGCATCCGGAAGGATACGGCTACAGTCGCTTCTGCGAACTCTACGGGCGGTGGCGCAAGAAGCAGGATGTGGTTCTTCGCCAAGAACACAAGCCCGGCGAGAAGGGATTCGTCGACTGGGCCGGAGCCACGATCCCCGTGCACGATCCAGTCACTGGCGAGATCTGGCAAGCTTCGCTGTTCGTGATGGTACTGGGTGCGAGTTCCTACACCTACGCCGAAGCCACGAGAGATCAGCAGCTGACTGCCTGGCTCAGTTCACACATGCACGCCTTTGAATATTTTCAAGGAGTGCCGAGGCTTCTGGTTCCGGATAACCCGCGCACGGGAGTGAGCCGTGCTTGCCGCTACGATCCGGATCTCAACCCCACCTATCAAGAGATGGCCATGCACTACGGTGTTGGCGTGGTGCCGGCTCGTCCTTATCGACCGCGGGACAAGGCCAAGGTTGAAGTCGGTGTGCAGGTCGTCGAGCGCTGGATCATTGCGGCCTTACGTCATCAGAAGTTCTTCCGGCTGGAAGAAGTAAACCGCGCGATCCGGGAACTGCTCGAACGGTTGAACCAACGACCGTTCCGGAAGCGCGAAGGATCGCGTGCCAGTGTGTTTGCGTCCCTGGAACGAAAGGCACTGCGTTCGTTGCCGGCCGAACGCTTTGACATGAGCCAGTGGTCCCGCGCCCGCGTGAACATCGATTACCACATCGCCTTCGACGCCAACTTTTACAGCGTGCCGTACACGCTGGTTCACGAGCTGATAGAAGTGCGAGCCACACCAACCACCGTAGAGATCTTTCACAAGGGACAACGTGTGGCTTCGCATCTCCGCGGTCGTGGACGAGGCCAGGTATGCACCGAGAAAGAGCACCGGCCGAAGAGCCATCAAGCGCATCTCGAGTGGACGCCTTCGCGCATGGTGCACTGGGCCGGGCAGATCGGACCGCACACCGCTCGACTCTTTGAGAGGATCCTCGCCGAGAAGCCACATCCGGAGATGGGCTATCGATCGTGTCTTGGCATCATCCGACTCGCCGAAAAATACTCGGCGGCCAGGATGGAAGCGGCCGCCGATCGTGCACTCGAGACCGGCGCTTGCCGCTACCAGAGCGTGAAATCGATTCTGAAAAACTCGCTCGACCAACAACCACTCAGCACCTCGCCTTCACTTCCTCCTCCGCCAACGCACGACAACATTCGTGGCGCTGAGTATTTCGAGTAAGGAGGAGAGAAGAGACCATGCTGCAACAACCAATGATGGAAAAACTTCACGCCCTCAAGCTGCAAGGGTTGCTCGAAGCCCTGGAGCGACAGGAACAAGATGAGGCCGCGCGAGAACTGAGCTTTCTGGATCGCTTGGCACTGCTGATCGATCAGCAGTGGAACTGGCGACAGAACCAGGCTCTCGCGCGGCGAGTCCGCGCCTCTCGTCTGAAGGGAGCTGCTTGTGTAGAAAATATCGACTACCGAGCCGAACGAGGACTCAGCAAGAGTGTGATTCGTGCGTTGGCTCAGGACTCTGCCTGGGTGAAGAACCACGAGCACATCTTCGTGCTCGGCCCAACGGGCGTAGGCAAGAGCTATGTCGCTTCGGCACTGGCACAAAAAGCCTGCCGGGATGGCTACGCGGTCTACTACACGCGAACCGCGGCGCTGTTCCGGGATCTAAACCTGGCACGAGCGGACGGCAGTCTGCGACAACTTCTGAAGCGTCTCAACCGTATCGATGTTCTGGTGATCGATGACTGGGCGATGGCTCCGATGTCGGAGGCAGAGCGCAGAGACTTCTGGGAGATCGCCGAAGATCGCTACCAGGCACGCTCGATGATCCTGACCTCGCAACTGCCGGTGTCCCGCTGGCACGAGCAGATCGGAGATCCCACGCTGGCCGACGGCATCCTCGACCGGTTGGTGCACAACGCTCATCGCATCGAGATGCGCGGCGAATCGATGCGGAAGCAGCGAGGAGAGAAGTAAACAACGATCGGCAGGCCAAAAGCTGTGGAAAAGACGGGCAAAGAACGCCCTTGGAAATCGCAGGAGCGATTTCCACTTTCCCACAGCTCCAACAACAACAAACTACTCTTGACGATCGTGATCACTTTCTACAAAATCCAACTGCCAGCGTCGCTTCGCTCCGACTGCTGATCACAGCGACCCCGGAACGCTGATCACCATCAGCCCGGAACCCCGATCACCTTCATCGGAATCCCCAATATTAGCTCCGAGTGTGCCCAGGGTGTGCCCTGAGGGCTGCTAGTAGCGCCGCGCGAAACTCATCCCACTCAGCATCAGATGCCTCAATCTCGCGCTCTGCGACTGGCATCCACCTACAGTGGTGAATCCCGTTCTGGCGTAGATGCTCGCCTAGGCTCGTTATAGGCCGATTACAGTGGTTACAGGGTAGATTATGGTTACGGAGCCTCGAAAGCCTGTTAAAAGCCGCCAGGGGCGTTTTATTGAGCATATAAACCTATGTTTGCGATGATTAACTGTTAATTTTCGCCGAAAGTTTGCGCGAACAGGCCGCGCCATTAAATCGGTTTAATAGTGGCTATTCTCGTTACAGACTACGCTGATAAGATTCGACTTAGCAGTTTAGAGCCACCCAAGACGGGTCCAATGGCGACTAGCGAGAAGGGTGTTTAAGTGCACTTTGGAGCCACTTTGGACCCACTTAGAGACGGTTTAGAGCAGTTTGAGGGGCGGCCTGATTGCTCGCAGACTAAAGAACCAAGCCGCCCTGGACCCGATGCGGGTGGTTCCAGTTGACAAGTTGACAGCTGACAAGGGGTATGCAGGAAATTCTAGAGAGAGAGTTTTATAAAAGAGTGTATACCCTATGTTTCTATGTCAACTGACTCTTTGCTCTCTCTAGACCCTAATGATTGCTATCGGTTAGCCGCTATTCCCGCTGACAAAACATTCTTGTCAACTGCTGTCAACTCTGTCAGCTAGATTCGCCCTCCCGTAAGCGGTAACGGGCCGCTTTGGCACCCTCGACGCCATACTCCTCTACCGCGCCATACGTCACCAGGCTCTTCAGGGCATTCATAACCATTGCTATGCCATGCTCTCTTACGAGCGTTCCCAGGCGATTGAGAATGCGGTTTTTAGTGATAGGTGTTGGGTCATCCGCGTGCTGGCGAAGAAATGCGGTGAGAGCGTTCTCGCAGACCGCCATGACGTTTTTGGCTTCGCTAGGGTTGAGAAGCTTGCGAACCTCGAATTGATACTCCCCTAGGGCTACGGCCATCGTAGCAATATCGGCATCAATCGAAGTCTTGTCGCAAGTGGCCGCCAGAATCATCGCCAGCCGCTTGATAATGTTCTCTATGCGCGTCGCTTCCTCGCGGGAGGAGTCGAGCGTAAGGTAGAAATTGTCAAAAATAAGCCTCGCGGTTGGAGTGATAGTAAGCGGCTTGCCGTAGTTGAGTTTCCCGTATTGTGCGCTGATGCGCTTTCGCAACTCCAGTAATTGCGTAGACTCCGGCAACGAGGGTTGGAATACCTTGGGACGCGGTAGCGAGCTGACGAGAAACAACCTGTTCATCAGTCCAGTGCCGCGCTCTTTGCCCTCAGACCATAGCGACATCCAAGCATTTATCGTAGTGCAAGAGATTATCGACAAATAGGCGTTGTTGATGGACTTGGTTTTCTTGGCCGTAGTGTTACCAGCAAAGCGTGTGTCAAATAACGACGTGAGCACAGGCCCCATCGTGTTGTTTTGCTGGCGGCTCTTGTGCATTAATGCCTCAAACTCATCAATGATAAAGAGCACTCGATTGCGGGCGGTTGCCATGTCCTCCGAAGGCTGGAACACTTTCATAATGCCTTCGCCGCTGTCAGCACTGGAGAGGCAAAGGGCCGCGCCAAGTACAGTGGTATCGTGGGTGAGCAGCGGAGTATCTAGCTGCATGAAAAACTTCCGAAGCGCAATCGCCGCAGAGCTTTTCTTTCCACCCGTCGGAGTGAGCAGGACAGTGTACAGGTTTGTCGCTGTGTCCAGGCTATCGTTGGCTATGTGAAGTTTCTCGGCTGCGATTAGACCAAACATCGTAACGGCGGCCATGAAACCAAACTCAATAGGCACTTCGCTGTCTTTGAACAACAGATTAGCGAGAGCAGCCAGAGAGCCTTTGAGCGCGACTTCTGGGAACGGTACAGCGTATTCCTTCGCGTTAGCTAGACGGATTTTAAACCTCGTTTCCTCGACCAACCGTGCAGCCGTGAGTTTCGTTTGAAGCTCCGCTATTAGTTCGGGAGACTCATCCTCTGCATGTATCGCATCGGGCAACATGAAACTTGCGACAGTGTTTGTGTTTAGAATCCAGCTCACGACTTCACCTCGGCTTTCAGAGCCAAGGTACGGAGCACATCGTCCATTCGTTTGATGCCAAGTTCCCAAAGCATCTGCTCATCGCGCATTGCCGAAAAGTAAAAATGGGTGGGACCCCCGTAAGGCGCATCTTTAGAGTGAAGGGTGATAGTGTAATCTATGTCGCCAATTTGAAACGTAAGCTCGGCGGCATGCGAGTTGTGGGCGTGCCAAAGTTTCCCGCCCGCCTCGTCAATTAGGAACCCAAACGCTCCTCTTAGTCCCTTAAACAAGTTATCTCGTTCACGGACTATTGAGGCTTCGTTTTCCTTAACTATATCAAGGACTTTTTGCTGCACTAACTGTTCTAATTTGCTACTCATATTTATTACCCTTTGTATGCTGCTTTGTGTTGCGTACCGAATCTCGCATAACTGAGCGAGAGAACCCCCAGCGCTTGGCTAGGAAGTTTTTAGATAAGGTCGATTTCATCACAGACGCACATATTTTCGTCGATAGTGTCGAGCTTCGCGTCGTCAGCAGCCTGTTGAGTCGTATCCTGAAACTCAACCATTTCAAAAAGAGTCTCCGCATCATTGTTTACCATGCGATAGACGTAAGTAACTTCCGTTTTGCAACTACAACTCTCTATGGCGCAATCTTCTTCGTGGAAAATAAATTTCCCAACGTCAGGGTTGCCAGGCTCGACGGTCTCGCTAACTACAACCTCTTTGCCGTCTTCTTTGCCTCTAGCGATTACAACTAGCATTTTTCCTCCAGACTAATTTGTTTTAGACGCTCAGCCATCCGGCTGCATGCCCATAGTTGATAATCGACGTTTAAAAACAGTGGAATCTCCATTGACCAATAACCACTATCGAACAACACGAATCGCTGTTCTTTGCAATTGCCCTCGTGACGGATTGCGAAATAAATTCCGTCCACATCTAGGATTAGCCATTCGCATTCAATCGTTGAGAATTTACTGGCAGCCATTTGCGGGAACGCTGCTTCAATTCGTTCAGCAACGGTCATCATCGGGACGCCGTTTTAAGTTCATCTAGCACGCCTACATAACGCTTAGTAACGTCGCGCAAGCGGGAAAGCTCGATTTGCTCAGCGGTGACCACAGGCGTTACAGGTTGGCTGGCTTTATCGGAGAGCTTCAGAGTCGCCAGCGTGTTAATCAAATTCTCTTCAGGACTGCCACTAGGGCCTTCAATTTTTGTGTCGCGGATTGTTGCGCAGCTGAGAACATATGCGCCGCCAGTGAGCGCGACAGAATAGCTCTCACCACCTGATTGAAAGTGTAGTGCGCCGTCTGAAACGGTCGCTATTTCGCGGCGTATCAGGTCCGCAAATTTTTTCTCTAGTTCCTGCTCAGCCAATTCGATAGCTCGGTTGCGTGTCTTCGCGGCTTCAGCGGCAACGCTCTCGCGCTCGGCTTTAATCGTTTCGATACGCTTGGAAACTAGCTTGTCTAGATAGTTGCTCGTTGCGGTAGACACTGGAATGCTCTCTTTTCTCGGCTCTGCCGATTGGTTCTGTTCTGCTGCCCACTTAGCTCGCAAGGCGTCTGCCTCGGCGGGAGTGCTATTTGCGAGAATCATAGATTGAACGTTCAAGATAATTTCTCCTGTCGGGCTACTTCGTTCTCGGCTGATTCAAACTTTTTATGCGGGATATAGTCGCGCAAAGCGCAATAGCTGTTTTCCTGAGTCTCAGAGAAATACTGGCGCTCACCATCGCGCATCGAATGGTAATTCCACCATTCCATCTCGACTTTGCCAGTTGCACGATTTTCAGAGAGCACTCGGCCAATCGCTAGGCGCGGGTTTAATCTAGAATCCGTGCGAGCTGGACGGACTAGCCAGAGGCCGCGCTGTAGGTTCATTGGCTGAGTTTCTCCGTGAACCGTTTGTAGCGGGTTGCGTTCACACTCGCAATTCCACGCGCCTCACGTAAATTTGAAAATAACCTCATGGAGCTAATCTCTTTAACCGTCAGCACCTTGGAATCGAGCGGCCTGCCCAAGTGATTCAATCGTTGCGCCAAGAATCGTCCAGGCTCTAGCCACTGCTCGATAAAATTGATTGCGCCCTGAGCATCAACGGCGTACTTTTTAAGCAGCATTGCGGAACCTGCCCGTGAGTTCTCGTAAGCATCCATAAATCCTCCCGTAAAATATAAGAACGGCCAGCTTCGCGTTTGCGAGGCCAGCCGGGGTAAGTCAGCGGGCCTAGCGTACTAGGCGATATAAGAAATTCTGAGCCCATCCTGTCCAATAGACAGTGGTGACAGGTTCTGGCTCAGGTATCTAGTGGAGCTGTCTCTCTTCTGAGCACCAAGTTACCCTGTCAAGTAGAGCTTGGATTTGTTTAGACAGACAGCTCCGAAATTCGTTACGGTCACGCAGCCATTAAACTTTTCTCGATATTTCTCGAATGCTCGCGCCAAAACTTTTGTTCGGCGCTGCTTACTGTCTCCAGCAATGCGCGTTGCGTGATTCCTGGTGCACTGAATCCATAGCGCGGCGTATCGTGCATCGGTAGCGTCCGAAACAAAACCCGAAGCGTCTTCTTGGCATAAGGTCTATGCGGAATAGGCCCTGTGCTGCCTTCGTATGCGAAGATGCGTACTGTCTGCTCTAGACCTTCAATGACTACCGTTTTAGTGCCGAGTAACTCAGGAAGCGGGCTGCTACGCACGAATATCTTGGTGGGTTCCCAGGTTGCACGCTTGGGAGCATCAGGTATCTGGAAGCGAGCGCCGTTGGCATGCCAGTCTGATTGCCAAGGTACGAGTAAGAACTGCGCAACGTGCCGCGCATACTCCCAATTAGCTAAGCCTGTGCCTTGGTGCCGACGTTCCTCTATCTCCGCCGCACGCTCTGGAGGGGCTAAGTCTGCATTTATCGTTTCAAAGTCTGGAAATGGGTCCCGCTTGTGAACAGGCTCTGCCTCTTTCAGGCTAGCGCCGTCAATCGTGCCTTGGTGCCAACGTTTGTCATTGTGCTTTTGAACCCACGCGTGGCGCTCTGGGGAAGCCTTGAGGGCGTCTAAAAACGCTTGGTCAAGGCGTAGGCGTTCGCGCAGCGAGTTAAAGGGGGCCTCGCGTGAAAGCCCCCCACGGTATGCAGGAGAGACAGTAACGAGCTGTTCCCCTTCATATATAGGTCCCAGTTTCTTAGGTAAAAGTGTAATCTTTCTTAAACTTGCTCGAATTAGTCCATATCGGTACTTTACCCCGTCCGTCTTCATTTTCAGCTTCTTGGCTATCTCTTTGTCTGTTAAGCCGGAGAGCTTTCCGTGAACGATAAGATAGGTGAGGGGCGCAAGGGTCGCCAAGTAGCTATCCAATGCAATCGACCATTCCATCTCGCGGCACTCGTCGCCTTCGTAGGCATAGCGATGCTCGCCCCCGCCAAGCGTGCCGTCTTCTTGGCCTCCGAGATAATCCCCTAAGGTTTCAAGTTCGGCTTCCAGCGAGTAGGTGGTTGCGTTTGGTACGATGGGTGCCTCGCGCTGCCAGTAGTCGCAGAGGGCACGCTGTATGAGGACATAACCCCAGCTTGTAAACTTGGAGTGTCCTTGAAAGCTACCCTTTTGTGCAGATAGGAATATCTCTTTGGCAGCCTCGCCAGCAATGGAGTCCATGCGCTTGTCATCGGAGCGAAATTTCGCTCGGTAGCAGATAACACTTCTGCTCCAAAGAAGTAAGGCTTTGAAGAACCTTCTGTCGGGCCTACTAACTGACCTGCCCGAATCGTGTAGTGGTAATAACTCGTTCCCCGGTAAGATTGGTTCCAATGGTGACTTATCCCGCCAAATAGGATAGTAGCGGTTAACTTCGCGGCGATTCCCACTGGCGCTACCGACTGGGTAGCACTTGAAGTTTAGTTGGCGAAACTCTGCCTTTTCTTCTGTGAGGTCGTTAAGCGGACTGCTGAATTCTTCTCGCATACCGTTTTCCAATCTGGTGCCGCGCACTGCGTGCGTTCGTTAGGCGCACTACGGCTAAAAGGGTTGATAGGGATTACGCCGCGTCCTCAACTGAATCCGCGAATAGCTTCATCGCTTTGTTAAATGACTCCCGCTCGATTTTCTCTATGGCTTGCAATCCGCGCCATGCAGGCAGGTCAATGTGCCGGAGTATGGCTTGCTCCATTCGGCCTTTAATCGTTGCCGAATCGAGTGCATCAAGCTCGGCGCAATTTTCGCTACCAAATCGCTCGATAAACCCCGCGCGGAATTTGTTCTGCTTCGCTTTTAGCGGCAAGATTCCGGGTAACTTGAAGTCTTGGGGCAGGAAACCTAATCGCTTGCGATGTATCTCCGGGAAAAAACAATCAAATCGCTCCAGCAACATATCGAGTCGTTTGAACGCAGAATCTTCGATGAAGTATCCGCTGGGGTCATGGTCGCCAAAATAATAAATGTAAACGGGCTTCTCGACTTGTGAAATTACTTTCGCGGCCTCGTAAAGATGCGTAGTGCTGGATTGCCCGCGCAGAGTCCGAATGCGAACATCGTACTTCTGGGCGATTGGTCGAACGATACCCGTAACGGCATCTTTCTCGAACCAAAACTCTACATAATCCTTTTGCTGCTCCCACAAGTCTTTCCGGTATGCGTCTTGCACTGTCTCCGTAAAATCCGCAAGGCCGCTCCAACTACTTGGCTTCCAATCCACACGGGTGCCGTCAATGATTGCCTCAAACAAATCGTTATTTGGCGACTCCATTCGAGCGGTAACCATCCAACCACTGAGGCGGTCGTATTCCGTAGGGTCAGCGCTATCCAGGAGTCCATCGGAGAGCAACAGATAATAAAGATGCCGGAGCGTCATTGGCTCATCGGGGTCTAGATGCTCTATTGCCCGCTTTACAACCGCGAGGCGACGATCCGACCTTGGCTTGCCGCGCTGGGAATTACCGTGGCTTGCTACCTTTATTCCCATCAGCTCTTCGAAAAGCTCTAGAGAGCTGTCCATTAACGCACCCCGCCCAAGCGAGTCGCAACGCGCTGTAGGACAGACGCAGGAACACGAAGCGTGCAGTAGACGCGCTTGAACCTGCCAGCGGGCCGCTCGATTCGCAGCACTCCCGGCTCATCGCGGAATAAGGAACGGGTTAGATCGGGACTAAGGTTCCACAGCTTGGCAATTTGAATTACGGAGAAATGACTTTCAGGTAGGTGCTGGTCGGTACGCATAAACGTCTCCCTTTTGGGTGAGAGACGGTAAGGTTTTACCTTACGCGTACGCCAGCTTCAGGCGCTTGCAATATCGTTGAAGACTCAACGCTCCAACGAACATACTTTACCTTATCTACCGATTATGCGTCAAGTGTTATTTTGCCATTTTGTCACGTGTCTGGCGAACCTGCGTATATAGATGTTACTCGGATTGTGCGTATTCCCTTCGCCTGACTTTCGCTCAGCCAATCCCACCCCTTCGGGTCAAGTAATCCACGTGTTGGAAAGAAATAGCCGTATTATCCATTATCTGTTATTACTCAAAAGGTACTAGTCAGAATGTACTTTATGGCCTATTCCAGTTTTGCAGTGCGAACGGTAGTCTTTTGGCTGGAGGCAATACACATGTCACGCGAAAAGAAGCTGTATACGCATCACGAACTAATGATTGCCATGCTTTGGGCTAATCACGCCTTGTCCACGGAGGAACCGGAAGTAATCGAACTGTTGGCGGGAATGACTAAAGACGACCGCGAACAAATGCTGGAATTCCGGGAGGCTTGACCCGGTAGGGTGGGCCTGTCACTGAGGGCAGGTTACCTGTACTAAATTTAAAGGTTGACATGTACATGTACATGTGCGATGATTAGCCCATGAAAGACACACGACTAATCGCTCTAATTGAACACTCGCAAATGCGGGCTTTAAAGGCTCTGGCGAAGCGTCAGAAGGTGTCGCTGGCAGAAGTCGTTCGGCAAGCCATCGCGGCGCATCTTGAATCATTGAAGGAGAAAGCTTAATGCAGCTCACTAACGCACAAAAAGTCCTTGCCCGTAAAGAGCTGCTAGAGGCGCTGCTAAGGGCCGGTCAAATGGCGAGCGACGTGGATTCACAAGGCTTGCCAATAACGCAACTAAGAGCTACCAAAACGTTTCGCTACCGCAAAGAGTTATCTGACAAACAAGTTGAGCAACTACTCGACGCTACCCCGCCTGTAGTGGAAGTGCAACTCAAGATGAGCGCCTATCGCGACGGCTTGAGGTACGAGAAATTTTACAAATTGACTGATGCTGGGTTGCGAGTTATTGCAGCAATGCACGAAGTTAGGGAGAAACTATGTATTGGCTAATCGGCGGTTTAATTGGTGGTTTAATCGGTCTGCTCTGGCACATCTCCTCAACGCTCGATTGCATCTCCGCACAGTTGCGACCGAAACCCGTTGCAACTGTAGGACTAGTGGCGTGTCCCGGATGCGGAAAGGTAGCGCTATCCAACAACCATCCCTGCGACGGTCAATACTGTGACCCCAAGCGGCTACGGGCCATAGCTGAAGAAATGGAAGCGAACCAAGAGCGAGCAGACTTCGCTCAGAAGCATCCGGCTGTAGCTCGTGCGCTCTATGCAAACCTAAAGGAAACGCCGTGAGCGAAGCTCTCCCAATTCCACCAGCCGACGATTGGTACAACGTGTTTATGACGGCGTTTCTCGGCGTAGGTGTGATTATGACGGTGCAATCTCAAGAGGATTTAGCCGCCCGCGTGGAGGATTCCAATGCTGCAACTCTATAGACGTCACATCGAAAAGTGTCAGTACGACAGCCGCACCGAGCTAAAGTGCCGCTGCCCAATTTGGGTTGACTGGCGCTTCTCAGGGCATCGCATTCGCAAGCCTATCGGCACGCGAGATTGGCAAGTCGCACAAATCCGTGCGCGTGACATGGAGGCGGACGGCATTACTACGGCGGCGAAGCCGGTTACTGTCCGTGAGGCTATCGAGGGTTTCGAGCTGGACGCGGAGAAACAGCTCAGTCCCACTACACTTAAGCAATACAATTTGCTAGGCCGACAGCTCAATGCTTATTGCGACTCGAAAGGTTTGGTGTTTCTCTCACAGCTTGGCGTCGTAGAAGTGCGCGAGTTTCGCAACGCCTGGACTATCTCACCACGTACCGCTGGTAAGCACCTGGAGCGCCTGAAGCGACTTTTCACATTCTGCGTCGAGAACGAATGGCTTGAATCGTCGCCAGCTAAGCCGCTCAAGTCGCCACGTGTGGGCGATACGGACGTAGTGCCCTTCACAGAGGAGGAAGTCGGCAAGATTATCAAAGCAGCGAGCGCCTACCAAGGTCCTAACCGCAATCGTCTGGTAGTGCTGGTAGATTTCATGCTCTCCACTGGTCTCCGCATTGGCGACTCCGTGACAATCTCTCAAGAGAAGATCGTAAAGACCAAAGAGGGCTATTCGATAGTTTTGCGAACCGCTAAGACGGGAACTGATGTTTCCTGCCCTCTGCCCGATGCAACCGCAAAGGCCATGCTTGAACTAGAGACGCTTCCCTTCGCGACCGGTAAAACGAGCATGGAACACGCGGCTAAGAACTGGCGAAAAATATTTTCGCGCGTCTTTAAAGCTGCTGGCGTAAAGGGCCATCCACACCAATTCCGCCATACATTCGCAAAGCGATTGCTAATCGCAGGCGTTCCAATCGGCCACGTCGCTACGCTGCTAGGCCATGCCACGGTCGCAATTACGGAGCGGAGCTATTCCAAGTGGATTGCGGAGCGGCAATCAGTGGTGGATGCGGCGGTACGCGCTACTTGGAGCGGGCACGCAACGGGTACGTGAGCCTGACTACCCCTCTGGAACCCGCATTAACACTGCATAAAAATGGCGGAGGCGTGTGGAAGTCGAATCCACCATTCGACCCGCGAAGGGCCGAATCACCGGCTTTGAAGGCCGGGAAGATCACCGGACCCTTTTCGCCTCCGTGGTTATAACCGCATCGTATCACGTAGGTTAGTTCACGTAAGAACTTGACCAGCGCTTCGCCACTTGGCTTCGTTGCTTTGGAAGCCTTCCCGCCTTGGTTAGCGGTCTAGTCCCAGTTTTTGGTCTACATAGTACTAGGTAAAGACGGGTATTTTAGGCGAGGCGAATTCCAGGTATATAAAAAGGATGGAGATTGGACGGCGGCGTTGCGTATCCTGATCATCGACGACTCCGAAACCACGAGGCGTATCTTGCGAGCCATCGTGCTTTCCCGCGATTGGCAGGTTTGCGGCGAAGCCGAGACCGGCCGCTCCGGCATAGCAAGGTTTCAAGAACTCAAGCCCGATTTGGTGCTCATCGATCTAGCGATGCCGGACATCAACGGGATCGAAGCAGCGAAGCGCATGTCGACATTGAATCCCCGTGTGCCGCTGATACTCTTCACGGTACTGGATTTACAGGGATTGGAAAAAGCGGCAACCGACGCTGGCATATGCGCGGTTGTTTCTAAGGCTCAAGCGTGGAACTTGATCAAAACCATCGAAACTGCGGTGACCGCCTACGGTGGAGCGGCGTAAATCAAGGCGGGTGTTAGAAGTAACCTGGACCGCAAGCCTGGAGTTGCCCTGCCTTATTGCCGCGCGGCGAACTGCACCGGCTGACTCACGCCCTCCACAGAATTTGTAGGGATGGACACCTCAACTAAGGTGCCGGGATTGGCATTCCGCAAGCGCACCTCCCCGCCGAACTCTTTCACCCGCTGTCTCATGCCGCCGATCCCAATTCCCAAGCTGCCGGGTCGAAATTCGATGATGTTTTCGCTGATGCCTTTACCGTCGTCGCGCACGGTGACCGCAATCTGGTCGCGTAATTTAGTGATGGTGACCCAGGCGTTTCGCGCTCCCGAATGACGGAAAACGTTGGTAAGAGCTTCCTGGATAATCCGGAAAATAGCAGTTTCCAGTTCCGGCTTGAACCGCGGCAAATCGCCAAGCGGCCCCTCAATTCGCGCTTCGATGCCGCTGCGCTTTGTGAAACCTTCCAGATATTGTTCGAGCGCGGAGCTCAGTCCGACTTCATCGAGCAACGGGGGATGCAGGAGATGCGACATGCTTCGAACCTGCTGAATCGCTCGATCGATCAGCGCGCTGCTCTCGGACGCTGCCTTTTCCTTCCATTGCATCGATAAATCGGGTCTTACGATTCCATCCAACATCATTTTCGCGCCACTGAGTTCCTGTCCCAGGCCATCGTGCAACTCGCGAGCGATGCGCCGGCGCTCTTCGTCCTGGGAGGTAAGCAGCGCCGAGGATAGACGGCGCAGTTCGTTGTTTAACTCTTCCAACTGGCGGGTCTTGCGGTGCAATTCGGCAAAAATGCTCACCTTCGCCCGCAGCAGTTCGGGAATGACCGGCACCGAAATATAGTCAACGGCGCCGCGCTGGTAACCCTGCAGGCGGTCCAGGTCCGTCAGATGTACGGCGGATATAAAAATGATGGCCGTGTGTTGAAACCGGGGGTGCTGGCGGATCATGCCGGCAAGCTCGAATCCATCAAGCTCGGGCATGCTGACATCCATCAGAACGACGGCGACATCATTCTTCAGCAAACAATCGAGGGCTTCCGAACCGGAATTCGCTTTGATGAGGTTCTCGCCCAATTCGCCGAGGATCACCTCATAACTCAGCAGCTTTCCCGGCTGGTCGTCGACCATCAGGATGTTCACTTTTTCGTTCGCACTCATCGTCCGGTTCCCATGTTAACCCACGCAGACCTAGCGATGCAGCCACATACGCAAAGTGGACAACAGCTGTTCCGTATTAACCGGTTTCGCCAGATATTCTGACGCGCCGGCCTCGAGGCACTTCTCGCGGTCACCCTTCATGGCCTTAGCGGTGAGCGCGACGATCGGCAAGCGGCGGAAATCAGGATTCTGCCGCATCGCCTGCATCGTTTCGTAGCCGTCCATCTCCGGCATCATGATGTCCATCAACACGATCGCGATACTAGGAGTGGACTCGAGCGTGGTGATCGCTTCGCGCCCGGTTCCGGCGGTAAGCACGACCATCCCGCGGCGTTCCAACACGCTGCTAAGCGCGAAAATGTTGCGTACGTCATCGTCGACGACCAAAACTTTCTTACCGATCAGTGCGTCGTCCGAGCGATGCAGCCGATCCAGCATCTTTTGCTTCTCGGGCGGGAGGTCCGCGACCACGCGGTGGAGAAAGAGTGCCGTCTCATCGAGCAGCCGCTCCGGCGATTCCACTCCTTTGACTACGACGCTGCGAGCCAGCGAGTGCAAGCGTGCGTCTTCTTCCGACGAGAGGTCTTTACCGGTGAAAACCACCACCGGCAAATCGTTGAGCGAGGGTGTGTCGCGCATACGTTCCAGGACGTCGAAACCCGTCATGTCGGGCAAGCGCAGATCCAGCACCATGCAATCATAGGGCTCTTCCGCGATCGCCGCGAGCGCCTCCGCTCCGGTCGCCGCGACCGACACCTGAATATCGTGATAGCCCAGCAATTCCCGGATGCTCAGTTGCTCCGCCGGATTGTCCTCCACAACCAAAAGCCGCTTCAGCCGCGGCGACGAATATTCCTTGATGCGCGCGAATGCTTCGTTCAACCCCTCACGCGTGGTCGGCTTAGTCACAAACGAGAAAGCCCCACGCGACAACCCGTGCTGGCGGTCTTCGTCCATGGTCAGGATCTGCACTGGAATGTGCCGCGTGTCCGGGTCCTGTTTCAGGTGGTTCAAAACCGTCCAACCCAGCATGTCGGGCAGGAAGACGTCGAGCGACACTGCACTGGGATGAAATTCGCGAACCAAATTGAGAGCTTCGCTTCCGCGGGCCGCGACGAGCACCTTGAAGCCCTTGTCGCGCGCCAAATCGCACAAGACCCGGGCGTAGTGTGGGTCGTCCTCGACGATCAGCAGGATGGCATCGTCGGGTTGTAGATTTGCACGGTCGTCGGGCACCTGCTCGGGAGCCCGTTCGGCCGCGCTCGCCACTGCCAATTGCGTCGAAGAAGGCTGTAATGCGCGGCGATCGGTTATGTTGACGCCAGTAGACGGACCAACGTAGGTCTGCGGGAGGAACAGCGTGAACGTGCTGCCGACCCCGGGAATGCTGCGCAACTGGATTTCGCCGCCCAGCAGGTTGGCAAGTTCGCGGCTGATCGCGAGGCCCAGACCCGTGCCCCCGTACTTGCGGCTGGTGCCCGCGTCGGCTTGTTGAAAGGCCTCGAAGATAATGCGCTGTTTCTCGGAGGGGATGCCAATGCCAGTGTCGGTGACCTCAAAGGTAATCACCGAGGCGGCGCGGTCCAGAACCGGATGGCCCTCGCTCCAACCAGCGGCGGTAACGGAAACCGCGAGACGTACGGTGCCGTGTTCAGTGAATTTAAATGCATTCGAGAGCAGATTCTTGAGCACCTGCTGCAGGCGCTTTGAATCCGTGATGATGCTGCGCGTCAATGCCGGATCGGTTTCGATTTCGAAAGCCAATCGCCGATGCTCTGCCTCGTGACGGAACGGACGAGCGATCATTTCCAGAAGGCTCGCGAAGAAGACTTCTTCAGCTTCCACCGACACCGTGCCCGACTCGATCTTCGACAGGTCAAGAATGTCGCTGATCAGGTTCAGCAAGTCGGTACCCGCACCGTGAATCGTGCGCGCGAACTCCACTTGCTTCAGCGTCAGGTTGCCGTCCGGGTTGTCGGTAAGCTGCTGGCCAAGCACGAGGATGCTGTTCAGCGGCGTCCGCAACTCGTGAGACATGTTGGCCAGGAACTCCGATTTGTACTTCGACGTGAGCGCGAGTTCCTTGGCTTTCTCCTCGACCGCCCGCCGCGCCTGTTCGATTTCCTGGTTCTTGCGTTCCACTTCGACGTTCTGTTCGGCAAGCTGTTGCGCTTTCTGCGCCAACTGTTCGTTGGTCTGCTGCAATTCGGTCTGCTGGGCTTGCAGTTCGGCAGCCAATTGCTGCGACTGCTTCAGCAATCCTTCGGTCTGCATCGTAGCCTCGATGCTGTTGAGCACGATGCCGATGCTGGCCGTCAGTTGTTCGAGGAACGAAACGTGCGATGCCGTGAACGCACCCAACGAAGCTAGCTCGATGACCGCCTTGACGCGATCCTCAAATAGAATCGGAAGCACAATGATGTTGCGCGGCACCGCCTGAAACAATCCGGAGCGAATCGGTACTGCGTTTGCCGGAAGATCCGCAATCAACATGCGGCGCTTCTCGGCGGCGCACTGGCCTACCAGTCCCTCTCCGACCCGCAGTTCGTGGCGATGCCCGTTGTCCCCGGCATCAGCAAATGCTGAGAGCAGCACCATCTCCGACGATTCTTCGGAAGCCATCTGGTACATGACGCCTTGCTGGGCATTGACGAGCGGCGCCAATTCGGACAGCAACATGCGGCCAACCGTAGTCAAATCGCGCTGCCCCTGGAGCATGCCCGTGAAGCGCGCGAGGTTGGTCTTGAGCCAGTCCTGCTCGTTGTTGCGATCCGTGGTGAGCCGCAGGTTATCGATCATCGTGTTGATATAGTCTTTGAGCTCGGCAACTTCGCCGCTCGCTTCCACCTGAATCGAACGCGTCAGGTCGCCTTTCGTGACAGCGGTGGTGACTTCGGCGATCGCGCGGACCTGGTTGGTCAGGTTGTCCGCGAGCAAGTTCACGTTGCCAGTGAGGTCCTTCCACGTGCCGGCGGCGCCCGGAACGTTTGCCTGACCGCCAAGCCGGCCTTCCACACCGACTTCGCGCGCAACCGTCGTGACTTGGTCCGCAAACGTCGCCAGCGTATCCGTCATATTGTTGATGGTCTCCGCGAGCGCCGCGACTTCGCCCTTCGCATTGACAGTAAGCTTCTGCGTAAGCTCGCCATTCGCCACCGCGGTCACGACTTTCACGATGCCGCGCACCTGTTCGGTGAGGTTAGCCGCCATCACGTTGACGTTGTCGGTAAGGTCTTTCCACGTCCCGGCCACGCCGGGCACTTTGGCCTGGCCTCCGAGTTTGCCGTCCGTGCCAACTTCGCGCGCCACACGCGTAACTTCCGCGGCGAACGCGTTGAGCTGATCCACCATCGTGTTAATGGTGTTCTTCAACTCGAGAATTTCGCCCTTCACGTCCACGGTGATTTTGCGCGACAGATCGCCGCGCGCCACCGCCGTCGTGACCTCGGCGATGTTGCGCACTTGTGCTGTCAGGTTTCCGGCCATCGCGTTTACGGAGTCGGTGAGATCTTTCCAGGTGCCAGCGACGCCCGGCACGTTGGCCTGACCGCCGAGCCGCCCTTCGCTGCCAACCTCGCGCGCCACGCGCGTAACTTCGGCCGCGAACGACCGCAACTGCTCCACCATCGTGTTCAGCGTCTCTTTCAGCTGCAAGATTTCGCCGCGCACATCGACGGTGATTTTGCGCGAAAGGTCGCCGCTGGCGATGGCCGTAGCGACTTCCGCGATGTTGCGAACCTGACCGGTCAGGTTGCTGGCCATGAAGTTCACGTTGTCGGTCAAATCTTTCCAGGTCCCGCCAACGCCAGGCACCTGCGCCTGCCCACCCAACTTCCCTTCCGTTCCGACTTCGCGCGCCACGCGTGTAACTTCGCCTGCGAACGCATTGAGTTGGTCCACCATCGTGTTAATAGTGTTCTTCAGCTCAAGAATTTCGCCCTTCACGTCCACTGTGATTTTGCGCGATAGATCGCCGCGTGCCACAGCCGTAGTGACTTCAGCGATGTTGCGAACCTGCGCCGTCAGGTTCCCGGCCATGGAGTTGACCGAGTCCGTCAGGTCCTTCCAGGTTCCCGCAACGCCTGGCACGTTGGCCTGACCGCCGAGCCGCCCTTCGCTGCCCACTTCGCGCGCCACGCGCGTAACTTCGCCTGCGAACGCGTTGAGCTGGTCAACGGTTGTGTTGATGGTTTCTTTCAGCAACAAAATCTCGCCGCTGACGTTAACGGTAATCTTCTTCGAAAGATCGCCGCTGGCAATCGCCGTCGAAACTTCAGCAATGTTGCGGACTTGACCGGTAAGGTTGCTGGCCATCGAGTTGACGGAGTCGGTGAGGTCCTTCCACGTGCCGGCAACTCCAGGCACAACCGCCTGCCCACCCAGTTTCCCGTCCGTGCCGACCTCGCGTGCCACGCGCGTAACTTCCGACGCGAACGACCGCAGCTGATCCACCATCGTGTTCAGCGTATCCTTCAACTCCAGGATTTCGCCCTTCACGTCCACGGTAATCTTCTTCGAAAGGTCCCCGCGCGCCACGGCCGTAGCAACTTCCGCGATGTTGCGAACCTGACCAGTCAAGTTGCTGGCCATGAAGTTGACGTTGTCGGTGAGATCTTTCCAAGTGCCAGCGCCGGGCACCTGTGCCTGCCCGCCAAGCTTGCCCTCGGTGCCGACTTCGCGCGCCACGCGGGTCACTTCGCCAGCGAACGCGTTGAGCTGGTCCACCATTGTGTTGATGGTATTCTTCAGCTCAAGAATTTCGCCCTTCACGTCCACGGTGATCTTGCGCGAAAGGTCGCCGCGCGCCACAGCCGTCGTAACCTCAGCGATGTTACGGACCTGACCGGTCAGGTTCCCGGCCATGGAGTTGACCGAGTCCGTGAGGTCTTTCCAGGTGCCCGCCACGCCAGGCACGTTAGCCTGACCGCCGAGCCGGCCTTCGCTGCCAACTTCGCGCGCCACACGCGTAACTTCGCCGGCGAACCGGTTGAGCTGGTCCACCATCGTGTTCAGCGTTTCCTTCAGCTGCAAAATTTCGCCGCGCACATCGACGGTAATTTTGCGCGAAAGGTCGCCGCTGGCGATGGCCGTAGCGACTTCGGCGATGTTGCGAACCTGACCGGTCAGGTTGCTGGCCATGAAGTTCACGTTGTCGGTCAAATCTTTCCAGGTCCCGCCAACGCCAGGCACCTGCGCCTGACCGCCTAACTTCCCTTCCGTACCCACTTCGCGTGCCACGCGCGTCACTTCGCCGGCGAACGCATTGAGCTGGTCCACCATGGTGTTGATGGTATCTTTCAGCGCGAGAATCTCACCCTTCACGTCCACAGTGATCTTGCGCGAAAGGTCGCCGCGCGCCACAGCAGTAGTCACTTCCGCGATGTTGCGGACCTGCGCCGTCAGGTTCCCAGCCATCGCGTTCACGGAATCCGTCAGATCCTTCCACGTCCCGGCCACGCCCGGCACAACCGCCTGCCCACCCAGCTTCCCGTCCGTCCCGACTTCGCGCGCCACGCGCGTAACTTCCGACGCAAACGACCTCAACTGATCCACCATCGTGTTGATGGCTTCCTTCAACTGCAAAATTTCGCCGCGCACGTCCACGGTAATCTTGCGCGAAAGGTCGCCGCTGGCCACGGCGGTCGCCACCTCCGCAATATTACGAACCTGCCCGGTAAGGTTGCTGGCCATCGAGTTGACGGAATCCGTCAAGTCCTTCCACGTTCCGGCCACACCAGGCACCTGCGCCTGACCTCCGAGCTTGCCGTCGGTACCCACCTCGCGCGCCACGCGCGTAACTTCCGCGGTAAACACACCAAGCTGCTGAATCATGGTATTGACGATAGTCGCCGAGCGGAGAAACTCGCCTTCCAGCGGCCGGCCATCCACGTCCAGCCGGACAGTCTGGGTGAGGTTGCCCTGCGCAACACCCGCGATCGCGCGGGTCACTTCCGTGGTCGGCCGCAGGAGATCATCCACCAGAGTGTTTACCGACTCCTCCATCTCGCCCCAGGCGCCCTTGGACTGATGGAAGCGCGTGCGCTCGCGAGTGCGCCCCTCTTTGCCTACGACTTGCCCGATGCGCTTTAACTCCTGCGCAATTTGCTGGTTAGACGAAGCAATGTCATTGAACGTGTCAGCAAGCTTGCCTGCCAACCCGGTCCACGATCCAGGAAGTCGCACCGAAAAGTCACCGTCGGACATGGTCTGCAAGCTGGCTAGGATCGCACTCAGATCGGGCTGCGAGACCTCCGGTGCGACTGTGGATAGCCCGCCACCGCCACCCGAGTCGCTTCTCGCGCGACTACCGCTCTCAGTAGGGGGTGTAGTCTGACCATTTCTCTTCATGGATCTCTCCCGACATCGGCAAACATTCGATCATCCCTGGACAACATAACGTCGCATCTAAACTCAATTACGACATTCAACTACGGTAGCGAGGAACAGTCAAAATATGTCCCCTACCGCACCATCGTCTTCAGACAATGTAGCGACCCACGACCTAATCCTGATTTGACAATCATTGAAGCAATACCACGATCGACGTAGCAACGCGCTACAGTGTTTTCTGTATAGTAGGCCTCAGGGTAACCGCAGAGACACATCCAACGCGGTCACGCACGGTTGACCGATATTCCCAAGTTCGAAATCTTTATTTCACTCTGGCCTTGCCAAGTGATTTACACTACTGGGCTTATGAAGACACTCTCACGCCGCCGATTTACGCAGACCGTCGCGGCAACCGCAGCCACCGTTTTTGCCAGCGCCTCCCTCTCCCGGGTCGCGCTAGCTCAACTCTCCAATGCCACCCTGCTCCGGTTCCCAGCCGACTTTAAATGGGGCTGCGCTACCGCTTCCTACCAGATCGAAGGCGGCGCGACCGAAGACGGCCGCAAGCCCTCCGTCTGGGATACCTTCTCCCACACACCCGGCAAGACTTTTCAGGGAGATACCGGCGACGTCGCCGACGATTCCTATCATCGCTATAAAGAAGACGTTCAGCTTCTAAAAAATTTGGGCGTGAAAGTCTACAGGTTCTCGATCTCATGGTCGCGCGTCTTCCCCGATGGCACCGGCCAGCCCAACGAAAAAGGCCTCGCCTATTACCAGCGTCTGGTAGACGAACTGCTGGCCGCCAACATCCAGCCGTACATCACACTCTTTCACTGGGATTTACCTCAAGCGCTGCCCGGCGGGTGGGAATCGCGCGATACTTCAAAGGCTTTCGCCGATTACGCGGCATATGTCTCCAAGCGCCTGTCGGACCGCGTAAGCCACTTTTTTACCACCAACGAATTTGTCTGCTTCACCGATCTGAGCTACAAAACCGGCCAATTTGCTCCTGGCAAAAAGCTCCCTCCCGCACAAGTCAACCAAGTGCGCCACAACGCTATACTCGCGCACGGCCTGGCAGTCCAGGCCATTCGCGCCAGCGCCAAAAGCGGAACGCTGGTTGGCTTGGCCGAAAATGCCAACGTCTACGTGCCGGTCATCGAGAGCCACGAACACATCGAAGCGGCCCGCCGAGCGACTCGCGAAGGAAATGCACCCTTCCTCACCGCCCTGATGGAAGGAAAGTACACCGACGGGTATCTCCAGCGCGAAGGCGCGAGCGCTCCCAAAGTCGAACCCGGCGACATGAAGGCCATCAGCTCCCCGCTCGATTTCATCGGCCTCAACGTCTACACTCCCGACTACGTTCGCGCCGACGGCTCGCCCGCGGGCTACGTGATCGAACCCCGCCCGGCCTCCTACCCGCACATGGCCTCGCCATGGATCAACATCGGCCCGGAAGTGCTGTACTGGGCGATTCGCAATCCCACCGACATTTGGAAAACCAAGGAGCTTTACATCACCGAAAATGGATGCTCGTCCGACGATGTGATAGCCGCCAACGGCCACATCGAAGATACGGACCGCGTCATGTACCTGCGCAATCACCTAACGCACCTCCACCGCGCCGCCTCAGAAGGCTACCCCATCAAGGGCTACTTCCTCTGGAGCCTGATGGACAATTTCGAATGGGCCGACGGCTACAGCAAACGATTCGGCATTCACTACGTCGACTTCAAGACCCAAAAACGCACGCCGAAACTCAGCGCCGAGTGGTATCGCGAAGTAATCCAGCGAAACGCGGTAGTCTAACTCCGCAGTCGGGAGCAGTGAGCCCGTCAGGCGCGCGACGCTTCCAGCGCCGCACTTTGCGTGCGGATAAGCGCGGCAACCAAATCGTAGAGCGCCC
The DNA here is from genome assembly GCA_963721915.1 of uncultured Acidobacteriota bacterium. GTDB lineage: Bacteria > Acidobacteriota > Terriglobia > Acidiferrales > UBA7541 > Acidiferrum. Next base: position 82,227 of record CAVRLD010000005.1, read on the forward strand.
CGCTTGTGCAGACTTCATAATAAGGATGGCTCGATGCAATTCCGATCGCCCCGTCGGGACGTAGTTCCCGCGCCAGCCCTTTGCGCAGAACGAGCAATTCCACCGAGTCTCCCAGCGGTACTTCGCCGTAATGCAGCGTCACGTTTTCCTTGCCCCAGGGCATATCCAGCTTGGTCTCAATCGAATCCAGCGAGATTTCCTCGGACAATTTCTGGAAGCCTTCCTCGTTCAATTCAATCCCATTCATATTGAAACGCACCAGAAATTCATCCAACTCTTCCGCCGACGCGCCTTCCATCGCCGTCAGGAATTGAAACACAGAGAAATGCGTCTTCTGGCCAGTCATCAGCCGCTTGGCGATCTTTGCGCACCCGGACAACCGGTCCGACAAGTTGAGCGCCTTCGAGATCATGATGCGTGAATCTCCGTCGGTCCAGTAGGTCGGCGCCGATCCCTGAAACGCCACGCCAATCCCCAGTTCCAGCGCCGGCAGGTCCGTTGTCACCGCGCGATCGTTATAAGAATTGCAAACCAACAATATCTGTCGCGACAGGATGCACGCCTTGGCCACCGCTCGCGCATACGCACGGTTCGATTCCGTTTCGAAGATCGCCAGAATAATCGCGTCTCCCTCAATGAACACTTTCTTCGCCGAGTATCGATCCAGCAGCTTCTTCACCGGTTCATGCAAATTCAGGCTGAAATGCGAGGCCGGGCTCAACCCGCGCGACAGCAGGTCCTGCGTCATCCTGGTCGAACCGCGCACGTCCGCCTTGATGATCACGTGTGACACCACCTGGTCCTGCTGAGGTTTAGCCTCTTCTTGCAGCACGCACTCGTACAAGCGATTGTTCAATCGCGAAAGCTCGCGCGCCTGCTCGGTCGTAACCAGATTGATCCGCTCCATGCAGGTAGTCAGGTGCTCGGCATTCCGCACGTCACGTCGCAGCCGCAGGAAATCCCCGGCAAAGCGCACCACGAAACTCAATTTCTCCTCTCGTGAGAACCGCCGGATCTTGCGCGACAAATCTTCGATCGGCTTTAGCGATAGCTGCCGCGCCGGCACCTGCTTCAACACGCTCTCGACGCGCTTCATCTCCTCCTTCGAAACCAAAGCCTTCCGAAGCTGCTGCAAGTGAACCGGCGGACTATACTCCGCCGAGATGGCGCGAATCTCGTAACTCGCCAGCATGTGATAAATAATTTCCTGCTGCTCCAGCCGCTCCAGCAATTCCGAGAGCAGTTTCCCCCGCGAGGATCCGCCTCCCGCGTTAACGGACGTCTGATCGAAAAGCCGCCTGGCATTCTCCGGATCGTTCAGGTAGTCGCCCAGGCGCCCCTTGTAATCTTTGGTCAGGAACTCCAATTTTTGCTTCGATGCCTCGATCTGCGGCCCGCTTTCCTCCAGCTTCACTTCCTGATGTTTAAGCCGGGCTTCCACGTCGCTCAGCGACGCCTTCAAATCCGAGGGGTCGCCTGAACTCAAAAACTTATTCAAGAAGCTGTCGCCGCGCTCCAGCTTTTTCCTCAGGCTCTCGCGTTGTTCTTCCAGGTTGGCAATCTCGGTGCGCATCCCCTGCGCCGCTTCCATCAGTGCCCCGTAGCTTTGACTAGCCTCGGTATACGCGGAATCCTGGCTAATTGCCAACCCCGCGTCGCGCAAAAAATCCTGAAACAACTCGTCCATCGCCTCAAAGCGGTCGGGGTCCCGTCCGTAGTTGCCCAGCAGAACGTAATGCTCGAGAAAGAAAACATCGTCCTTGCCGCCATCCAGAAATACCAACCGGTTCTTCAGCAACTCGTAGAACGCCGCGAAATCTTCGCCGAATAGCGCGCGCCGCGCCTTCGACACCACATTGTCTTCCGCATCAGTCACCATCTGAGCAATCTGCTGGCCCACACCACGAACCACCGCGCGCCGCGATGCCTGCAACTCCGCCAGCCGTGACTTGATCACGTGAGCTTGTTGACTCCGCTCGAAATGCTCGCCACGCTGCCGAACCCATTCCTTGCCCTCCAGGATCAGGTTCGCAAACTGGTTCCCGATTTCGAGAGTCAGAAATTTCAGCAAGGCCAAACGGAAGAGCAAGTCGATCTCGATATTTTTCTGGTACTTCGCCTGCGTCAGGGCGCTCTGTAGTAGATCGGTAAGCAGCTTCCGGTACGCGGCGTTGTCGGGAGCCTTCACCGCGCGCAATTCGATCCCGGAGAAATAAGTCGCCTTCGTGCTCTGGCGGATCAAGTCGAACAAATAGTCGCGGGAGGCCTGGACAAATTTCGGGCTCAGAAACACATCGTGGTGGATGTTATCCACACCAATGGCCAGCGATCCCATCGGGATCGTGGTGTTGTAACTCTTAAGCTCGATCCGGGCCTCTTCCGTCGCGATTGGGGTAAGAATCTCGTAAGCCATGTAGTCTCGCCAGAAGGGCTTTTTCCAAGCTAGCAGCGGTACGCGAGGCGGGCAATAGCCACTGGTACCACCGTTGGCCAGAGAGTAAGCGCAGGTAGCACAGACACTCCTGTCTGTGTGCAAGTCAGCCAGATACAACAAACGTCTCCTGAGACAACCTGCTTCCGATGCTGACGGCCTTTTTTGGTGGCGGACCTGGAGGGGCACCCTGCAGCCGCGGTCTCCGAGACCGCGGGGTTTAAACTCAAAATCCACCCGCACGCATCCGTAATGCAGGCTGTTCTCAGCACTCGCTGCAAGCACACTCGTCAGTAAAGCTCAAAGCACCAAAATCCGCCGCGAATCCCCTCCCCCATGCTCCAGCCGCACCCGAACCTGCGGCCAAGGCGACTCCAGCGGGAACTTCTCCGACCATTCCAAAATCATCACCGCAGGCGCAGCAAAAACATCTTCCAGCCCCAAAGTCTCAAAATCATGAAAACTCTCAATCCGGTAAAGATCCCCGTGATAGACCTTCGCCGCCCCGCCATAAACGTGAACGAGCGTAAATGTCGGGCTAGTCACTTCATCCTCGGCCGCCGCCCCCAGTCCCGCAACAATCCCCTTCGTCAGCGTCGTTTTCCCGCTCCCAAGCTCGCCTGTCAGCAGCACCAGAACGGGCGACTCCAGCCGTTTCGCGAATTCCCTGCCCCAAGCGATGGTCTCTTCCGCCGATCGCGTAATCACCTCTTCACCCACGCCGCTGCAGCTCCCGCAAAAGTCTCAGCCGCGCCCCCGGCACCGCGCGAGCCACATCTCCAGCCACGATCCCGGACAAATCGGTACCCTCCGACGCAACCTCCGCAGCCGCCCCATGCAAATAAACCCCCAGCGCCAAAACCCGTAACCAATCATCAGTCTTGAACTGCCCAGTCATCGCCGCCAGCACCCCAGTCAGCACATCGCCCGAGCCTCCCTTGGCCAGCCCCGCGTTCCCGGTCGTATTGACGAAGATTCGCCCATCGGGAGCAGCCACAATAGTGCGCGATCCCTTCAAGATAACGTGCGCGTCCCATCGCTTCGCCGCTTCCTGTGCCGTCTTCACGCGATCAACCTGCACATCCTTGATCGACATGTCTAGTAATCGCGCCATCTCCCCCGGATGTGGCGTGATCGCAACAAACTTGCTCTTGCGTTCGCGAAGCTCGTCGGCCCGCCCCGCAAACGCGTTCAAGCCATCGGCGTCGAGGACTACAGGTACCTCGCTCCACTTTACGATTGTTCGAATGAATTCCTGAGTCTCGTGATGGGTACCAAGTCCGGGCCCCACAGCAAGAACAGTCTTGCCAGCTTGGATAGCCGCGAACCGGATTCGATGTCCCTTCATGAATTTATCGATCTCTTGCGGATCAGCCGATTGCGGTAGCGGCGGGCTATCGGCAAGATTTCGCTTAGCAGTAGTGCCTGCGTCGGTCGAAAACAACCCTTTGGTCATGTACTCCGGATGTGCCGCAGCCACAATCGGAAGCACCACATCTGGCGTCGCAACCGTCACCAAACCCGCGCCAGCAAATAACGCCGCGCTCCCTGTCATGACCGCCGCGCCGCTTTTCCCTAGCGATCCAGCTACGACCAGGATGTGCCCATACAAACCCTTGTGCCCGTCGGTAGTGCGCACCAGGGGCAACTCCGCGAACTCCTCCGGCTCGCTCCACCGCAAAAATCCCTTGCCGACTTCTTCCACCAACGCCACGGGCGATCCAATATTCACCACACGCAGCGAACCCGCAGCCGCGCAATCGCGCGACACCAATTGACCAACCTTCGGCGCGGTAAACGTCACCGTATGATGCGCCCGCAAAACCGGCCCCTCCGCCGCGCTGCCATCCGAAGGCAGGCCCGACGGCGTATCCACCGCAAAAATGACCCCAGGCCGCGCCGTCGTCGCATCGTGTGACATCCGGTTGATGTCCGCAATCGCTCGCCCAATAACTCCCGATGCCACCCCACGAAATCCCGTGCCGAAGATCGCATCGACAATCACATCGGCGCCCACAATTTCCGGCCACGCCGCTTCCCATGATTTTTGGTCGGGAATAGAAATGACTTCGCCACCCAGGTTGCGCCATCGTTGACAATTCGTCGCCGCATCCCCGCGCAGCTCGTCCAGCCCGGCAAACAAATACACGCGCACGCGTCCACCCGCCGGATATAAATGCCGCGCCACGACGAATCCATCCCCGCCGTTATTTCCCTTGCCACAAAGCACGGCAATCGCGCGCGCCTCGAGTCCGGCCTCGCGCATAAACTCCGCAAGTGAATTTGCGGCCAGAGTCCCAGCCGTCTCCATCAATTGCAAACTAGGAATGCCGAGCCGCTCGGTAGTCAAGCGGTCAACTTCACGCATCTCTTCGGAGGTAAGCGCCTTCATAGCAGGTTAGAAGAATTTGAAGGATATGTAACCCAGGGCGGAATCCGCGGAGCCCTGTTCACCCTGAGCTTCGAAGGGCGGCTTTTCTCTGACAGCCCCGCGCTATCCAACAAGCTCACAGCATCCAGCCGCCACTAACATTCACGACTTGGCCGGTAACATACTCAGCTTCTTCCGAAGCAAAAAACGCGACAGTATTCGCCACATCCTCAACGGTAGGCGGCCGCCCAATAGGAAATCGCGCATCCCGAATCTTGCGCGCCTCACTCAAAGTCAACTCATTCTCATCAATGCTCGAAGGGTTCACCACGTTGACGGTAATACCGTTCTTCGCCTCTTCCAGCGCCAAGGACCGCGACAACGCCACCACCCCAGCCTTCGCCGCCGCATAGGCAGAAATCTTCGCCTGTCCAAAAGCTCTCTCCGCCCCCACCGCCCCCAGATTAATGATCCGGCCCCACCGCCCGCGCCGCAAATGTGGCAGCGCCGCCCGGCTCACGTACAGCACCGTCATCAAGTTCGACGAAATCACGCTCTGCCAATCCTCCAGCGAAGATTCCGCCAGCGTCCCCCACCGGAAATCCCCGACATTGTTCACCACAATGTCGATCCGCCCGAAGCGCTCCACCACCGTTCGCAACAACTCTTCGGAGCGCCCGGCATCCTTGATATCCGTCTCCACCGCCACACACTCCGCGCCCCGCTCCTGCAGCAGACGCAAAGTCTGCTGCGCCGCTGTCTTGTTCGAGCGATAAGCGATAGCCACCCGCGCCCCATCCTGCGCAAGCTTCACCGCAATCCCGCGCCCAATCCCGCGACTCCCGCCAGTAACCAAAGCCACCCGATTCTGCAGCGCCATCACGCTCCCCAAACGCTCAACCTCGGCACAAATGACCGCTCTTCACTCGTAGGGGGCACGGCACGCCGTGCCCGTCTTCGTTTCCGCTGGCAACCGCTCACGCCAAAAATAAATTCAGTATATCCCAGCCGGCGGCGCTCCGGCATTTTGACTGTGTTGTCAAGGAAAGAACAGGTTTCGCGAGAAGGATTGTGATTCAACCAGCCCGAAGCGAACTCAAGCGATACAAAGCGCGCGAATAGAAATAGCAAGACGCCCCAACGTCAGTCCCGCAAAGCCCGAGCAGGATCGGTCCGTGTAGCCCGCCACGCAGGCCAAAAACAAGCCGCTACCGAAGCAATAGTCATCACCACCAAGGCCGTACCAAAAGCCACCGGGTCCCGAGGGCTGACCTTGTATAGCAGGTTCCCGAGCAGCCGCGTCAACCCCAGTGCCGCCACCGCGCCTATAAGCACGCCAACCGCGGTCAAGGCCAAGCCATGCGACATGACCTGCCGCAACAGCGTGGACGCGCCCGCTCCAAGGGCCATGCGCAATCCGAATTCGCGATTACTCTGCGAGATCGTGTAGGACATCACAGCATAGAGCCCCACCGTCGCCAGTAATAACGCCAATCCGCCAAGTATTCCCAGGAGCGTCACCGCAACCCGCTGAGCCGAGGTAGACCGATCCACCTCTTCTTGCAGACTGATGACTTCATACGGCGCGAGATTCGCGTCGAGCGCATGCACTTCGCGCGCCAGCTCCGCGGCCATGGTTTCCGCCGGCATGCGCGTTCGGATATTCAATGACGCCCCCACCGAAAAATCCTGGCGCAGCGGAACATAGAAAAACGGCTTGGGATTTTCGCGAACGCTCTGGTACTTGGAAACTTTGGCCACACCGACGACCTGCAGCCATTGCCCTTTGACCTGCAGGCGCTTCCCAACAGGGTCGTCACCACGCCAATACTGAGCGGCCATGACATCATTGACCACGGCAACCTGAGCTGCGGTTTCGTTATCAGCCCGCGTGAATTCGCGGCCGGAGAGGAGCGGAATTCCCATCGTAGCAAAATAGCCGGGGCCAACCTGGTTGTATTGCACAGTCGGCTGTTCCTCAGGCGGCGGTTGATAGGCATCGACGGCGATGGCAGACGAAGAATAACTTCCATAGCCAAGTGGCGTGGCTCGCGCTAGCGCCACCGACTCGACGCCTGGGAGCGCCTGGACGCGCTCGACTAGCTCATCATCGAAAGTCTTGGCGCGCTGGGCATCGTACCCGGCGCCTCGCAGGTCCACCGCGGTAACGAGCACGCCTCGCCTGGAAAACCCAGGGTCGAGGTTGCGAATGCGTTGCAAGCTCTGCATCAGCAAACCTGCCCCGACGAGCAAAAGAAAACTGAGCGACACTTGCAGAACAACCAGGCTCGACCGAAGCCACGACTTTCCCTGGCCTCCGCCGACAACACCCGACATTTCTGATTTCAGCGCACCGGCAAGATCGATTTTCGCGGTCCGCATCGCCGGAACCAGCCCCAGCAGCAGAGTCGAAATAAGGCAAACGCCCGCGCTGAGAGCGAGCACACGCCAATCGATTTCGCCAGGCAGCGTCATGGCCACGCCCCCGCGCGCTGGAAAAAGCAGAACCAGCGCGTGCCGGCACCAGTGCGCGAACAGCAGCCCGCTCATGGCCGCGACGCACGACAGAATCAAGCCCTCGGTCAGAAGTTGCTGGAACAGTCGGCTACGATTGGCGCCCACCGCCACCCGCACAGTCATTTCGTGCCGTCGAGTGAAGGCCCTTACGAGCAGCAGATTGCCGACATTGGCGCAGGCGATCAACAGAACAAAAACCACGACGGCGAGCATGATGCCCAGCGTGGGCAGCAAAGTGCCCGCGTTGTTAAACGGCGTCTGCCACAAGGGCCACAGCTTGATGCCGCGGCCCCGGTTCGTTGCCGGAAAATCGGACTCCAATCGTGCTGCAACAGCGGACATCTCTTGTTGTGCCTGCGCCAGCGTGACGCCAGGCTTGAGACGCACGTAAGCTTCGATCCAACGCGCCCCACGATCCTCAAGCTTGTACCCGCCGCCCTCAAACGTCTCTTCCATCGACGCGGGCACCCAAAACTGCATGCCCCAGCCCACGAAGGTCCCCAGGAATCCCTCGGGCGCGACACCCACGATGGTGTGCTCGATGCCGTTCAGGCGCTGTGTCTTACCGATGATTCCAGGGTCGCCTTTGAAGCGGCTCTTCCATAACTGATAGCCAACCACCGTTACCGGGTGCGCATTGCTCCCCACGTCTTCTCCGGGCGCGAAACCCCGCCCCAGAATCGGATGAACCCCGATCGCATCGAAATAATTCGCCGACACGATGCTCCCGATCGTGCGCTCGGCGCGATCGCCAAGGCTCAGCGTGGTGCCCATGATCTTGGTCACGATGAAGGAGTCAGCGAGCGTGCAGTGCTTCTGTAAGTCCAGTAAATCGGGCCACGAGATACCCGTATGTCCAGCCTCGCCGCGCGCCGTTCCCGCGAGCGCGACAAGCCTTTCCTGGTGAGCCACAAGCGGATACGGGCGGAACAGTATCCCTTCGATCCAACTGAAAACCGCGGCATTCGCACCAATCCCCAGTGTCAAACAAAGGATCGCCAGGATCGAAAATCCCGGACTGCGCCGCAGCATCCGCAAACCGAAGCGTATATCTTGAACGAAGTTCTCGACCATGGGCAGACCTCTCTGGTCACGATAGATTTCCTTGGTTTGCTCGATGCCGCCGAGATCGGCAAGCGCCGCGCGCCGCGCCTCCTCGCCGTTCATGCCACGGCGGAGATTGCGGTCGACGGCCATCTCCAGATGGGAATGCAACTCCTCGTCGAAATCCTGGTCAAGCCGTCGCCGCGAAAAAAGCGCCGCGATGCGCCGCTTCAGGCCATGGAGAAATTCGCCCATCGCTTAAGCCGTCCTCAATACCCGATGGATCATCGCAGACATGCGATCCCAGCTTTCCACTTCTTCCACTAGGCGCTTACGTCCTGCACGCATCAGCGAGTAAAACTTCGCTTGCGGTTGTTCTCCGAAACGCCCCATTTGGACACAACCCCGCCGCGATGTTCCAGCCGCAACAGCGCCGGATAAATCGTTCCCTGATTCAATCGCAATAAATCCTTGGACACCTGCTGGATGCGGACCGCAATCCCGAAGCCGTGCATCGGCCTTATCGAACCGAGCGTCTTCAGCTCCAGCAACTCCAGTGTGCCTTGTCGCACTTCCGATTTTGGAGATGGCTTAAGCTCCTTTAGAAGATCAACAGGAGTCTATCATAGTCCTGTTGTTCTTCAACAGGAGCTATTCTTTGGCGGAGTGCCGCAATTCATTGACCTCATTTTCGCTAACCCAGGTCACATTGAAATAGATCTGGCCGTCCTCAACAATGTCTGAAACCTTGAACGATATCAGGTATTCCCGAGTTTTCGCCGCCGCCCGCGCCACGAAAGAACTCCAATCCTCATCGTGTTCTCGGCCTACCACATTGCCATGAACCTCACGCTGGCCACTTCTCCCGACTGGTAGACTTTGTATTGCGTTTCCCTGCAAAAGCCATAACTCGGTTCCAATCACTGCGTAATCGTGCGCGGCGAGCCACCCTACCGCCTTGATGGCGAGCTCAAGTTGCCAAGCCGCTTCATTGCCCGGTGCGAAAGCTTTTGATGCCAATTCGGGCGGAAAGCCGTGAGGAAATGTCATAGATGGTTAAGCCTGGTCCACGAATCGAACTATGCGCGGAACTCTTGACTATTCGAGAATTCACTTGTGGGCAACAACGCCAGATCGCTCGCTACCTCAGGCGCGCCACGATCACCGTCATATCGTCCGCTTGCTCTGGCGTCCCGGCCCACTCTTCCGCCGCGTTCATCAAGGCCTCCGCCACTACCCGCGGCGGTGATCCCTGCACGTACACCGCCGCCTGTTGCAGCCGCTTGATCCCAAACTCTTCGCCGTACACGTTCTCCGGTTCCACCAAACCATCGCTGTATCCCACCAACAGCGAATCGCTCGGCACCAACACCAGACCCTCTTCGTAGCAACAGTCTTCCGCCACTCCCAGCACCATTCCACCCATATCCAGATGCAGCGCCGCATCCTTCGAAATCAGAAACGAAGGTAAATGCCCCGCATTGGTGTACCGCAGCGTGCGTGTCGCACTGTCGTACACCGCGATAAAAAACGTCGCAAACCGATCGTCCCCCGTGTTCCGCACCAGATGCTTGTTCAGCCGCGACACCAGTTCCGCGGTACTCATGCTCTCGCTGCCCTCAGCCAGCATCTGGCTGCGCAACGCCGCCTGCAAACTGGCCATCAGCAGCGCGGCCGAAATCCCCTTCCCCGATATGTCCGCCACGGCGATGGCCAGGTGCGTCGGGCTCAGCTGAATAAAATCGTAGTAGTCTCCGCTCACAGATCGCGCCGCCTTGCAAATCGCTTCCATCTCCACGCCAGGCACCACTGGCAATTTCTGCGGAAACAACTGGTTCTGCACTTCCCGCGCGATCGATATTTCGTTCTCCAACCGCTGCCGTTTCTTCTGCTCCTCGATCAACCCGCTGATCGATCCAGTCATCAGGTTGAACGACTCTGCCAGCACTCCAAGCTGATCGCGCCGTTCGATCCTCACCCGGTGCGTCAAATCCCCGCTCTGAACGTATTGCGTGGCGTGATAAAGGTCCGCCACTGCCTTGGTAATCTGCCGCGTCAGCACCACTCCAGTGACGAACGCGGCGACCCAGATAAACAGAAAAAATGTACCCAGCACCGCGAACAGAATCAGATACGAGTCGCGCAGCTCCCCAAGGGTGCTGAACATCCGGCCACTCAAGTTCGAGGGCCGCGCGCTGAACACCGCAAACACCGGCCTCGTCGTCTTCTCCACTGTACCGTCCTGCCCCACGTACACCGCGTCTTCGAGCCTCGACACCACGTTTACGGACGGTTCCAGCCAAAATGCCGCCGGCTGCAGTGTTCGGTTAAGGGCGACGATCGGTTTGGCCGTCTCATACTGCACTCCCCCCGTGGAATAAATCACTCCATGGGGCGTCCCACCGTTGTACGGCTGCGTCAAATTCAATTGGATCGCGCCTAAATCCGGCGCAACCGTCGCCAGCACCTCCTTCGTCATTTTCAGGCTTAGCCGCACGATTCGTTTCCCCATCGGCGGGTCCAGCTCTCGCAGGCCCACTAACGCCAGACCAGCGTCATCTTGCAGCAATCCCGCGAAATACACCCGCCCGGGCCCCGCCACGTTCCGCAACAAGCTCACGTCATTCGAAAACTCAATGGTCAACCCAGACAGTTCACGATCGTGAACCCCGTGCGATTGCGCCGCTAAGACCCGCTCGGACTCCTGCTCCGTGATCCCGGGTGGCAGAAAATCATGTGCTGCGGCGATATGCTGCGTTATGTCCGAGATCATTTCGATCCGCCGGTGCAGGTCTTCGTAAAGCAGATACGCGCCGAGTTGCGAGTACAAGAACCTGCCGGCCAGCACCACAAACGTCATGATCAGCAGGATTGGCACAACCGCAATGAAAAGATAAGCAACGATCAACCGGTTCCGCAGGCTCCACAGCAAGCGGTTACGTCCCCAGGCAACCACCCGGTAGAGGAGATAGCCGATGGACAGAATCGCTAGGAATTCGAGGAAACCTGAAACGCGGCTTTTGGCCTCCACCTCAGATGCGACTAGGCCTGCCAGCAGCACCACCAGTGCCAACAGGTCAAGCCGCGAGAGGCGGCGCCAGTATTCCCCGAATTGAGATCGCAGAGCGCTCATCAGTTCCCGGCAGCCCAAAGAGAAGCACTACTTTACCTGAAGAACCCGAATCGCACCGAACCGAAGCTATATCAGTCCCGCTCCTGCCTGCTCCCTCGTACCGATGCCAAACGCAGAATCACATACGCAGTTTATGAGCCTCGCGAGTGAGAAGGGACAAGATGCAAGGCCAGAGAACTGGCAACGCGGAGCGCGCGTCTGCAACCCATTGAGCCGCGAACGTTTACGCCCCGCTTAAATGCACAAAGTTTTGCCTTGACGAGCCGGTAACGGGTGCGGTATATTATTAATACGTTATCCTGCGTTTCCTCTCTCCCGGAGCTCCGGGTCGTCAGACACCAGGGGATCACCTTATTCTGCTTGATTCTGATGGTTTAACACCCACAACATATTTAGAATCACAACGTTGCATCAAGCTAAGCAGTAAACCATGTAGAATTAAAACGTTGCGAGAAATACTAGGAGGTGGGGTGAGACGAAAAGGCCAGACCGCACAGCGCGCGTCTTTACCTCATTACTTCGTTATTTCGTTACTTCATTACTTCGCGCCCGGGTGTCTAACCCGGCTGTGGTGCTGGCTATAAGTAAAGTACACAACCAACCCAATGATCAGCCAGACGATCAACCGAGCCCAATTGACCCAACCAAGCTTGTACATCATGTATCCGTTAAACAAGATCCCCAGAATCGGTATCACCGGAACCCAGGGCGTCCGAAACGGCCGCGCCTGCTCCGGATTAGTGCGCCGCAGCACCATCACCGCGATACACACAATCACGAATGCCAACAGCGTTCCGATATTCACCATTCGTCCGATATCGTCGATCGGCGTGACGCTTCCCACAATCGCCGCGAGTAACCCAACCGCCATGGTGTTTTTGTACGGAGTGCGCCACTTCGGGTGAACCGCCGCAAAGAATTTCGTCGGCAACAGCCCGTCATTGGCCATGGAGTACAACACGCGTGTTTGTCCCAGTAGCATCACCAGCATGACGCTGGTCAAACCAGCCAGCGCGCCTACGGTAATGATGTGTGAAGCCGTCGTCAGCCCGCGATCCAAAAATGCTCTCGCCACGGGCGCCTCGATATTAATGTCCTGCCAGTGCACCATGCCGGTCAACACGCCGGCCACCATGATGTACAACGCGGTGCAAATTAGCAGCGAAACAATGATCCCGATCGGCAGGTCGCGCTGCGGATTCTTCGCTTCCTGCGCCGTCGTCGACACCGCATCGAACCCAATGTACGCAAAGAAGATATAGGCCGCCCCTGCTCCTATTCCCGAAAACCCGTACGGCGCGAAACTATGCCAGTCGCTTCCCCAGTTCGCCGTAGAAATGTATCTGGATCCCAGACCGATCACGAACAAGACCACCGAAACCTTGATCACCACGATCGTGGCATTGAAGCTCGCGCTTTCCTTGATGCCGACGCACAGAATTGCCGTGATCACCAGCGCGATGATGAACGCCGGCAGATTGAAGCCGATCTCCACGCCAAACAGCCGTGGAGCAGCAAGCAAATCGTGAGCCCGCTGCACGAGTTCGGGCGAGTGCGCGGATACGATCATGCTGACCCGGTCCAGAAAAGCCTGCGTCCCGGGTGCCACGGTTGGATCGAAAGCCTGCGCCATCTGGCGCGCCACCAGATTTTCGGCCGTGCGTAATCCCGTCCAGTGGTCGTACGCCAGCCACAAGGGCATTTTGATGTGGAAAATATTCAGCAGCTCGATGAAATGGTTCGACCAGCCCGACGATACCGTGCTCGCGCCCATCGCGTATTCCAACGTCAGGTCCCAGCCGATGATCCAGGCGAAAAGTTCTCCCAGCGTTGCATACGCATAGGTATAGGCGCTTCCCGCCAGCGGAATCATCGCCGCGAACTCGGCATAGCAAAGTGCCGCAAACGCGCAGCCCATGCCGGAAAGCACGAACGACAGCATCAACGCGGGGCCCGCATAGTGCGCGCCTAGCCCGGACAGTACGAAAATTCCCGCGCCGATCACCGCGCCGACGCCCAAAGCCGTCAATTGAAACGGGCCGAGCGTTCGCTTCAGACTGTGCGCGCCGGTTTCCGCTGCCTCTTCCAGCAGCGCACTGATCGGCTTCTTGGCAAACAGGGAATCGTCACCGTTGCGCGTGGTTTCGCCCGAAACCCCGCCTGCCAGTTCGTTAGACCTGCTCGTCATGAAGCACCTCACAAGGGCGCACCAAACCGCACCCCTACCGTCTTAGTCTAATACCGCGTTCTTCCCCGGCGAAGATCGGCGTGACCAAAGCAGATATACGGGCACGCCGCACAATACGATCACCAATCCCGGCCATGCCGTCTGGGTCTTGTACAGCAACAGCACAAACATGATCGCCAGCGCCGCCGCTATATACAGCAGCGGCACGAAAGGGTACCCGAACGCGCGATACGGACGCTCCACATTTGGACGCTTGCGGCGTAAAACAAAGATGCCCGCGATCGTCAGCGCGTAAAAAGTAAGAGCTGCAAACACCACGTAGTCGAGCAGATCGCTATACAGGTTGCCGTAGGTCACACCGCCAAACGCATCGACCCGCCGCGTCCGCAATAGAATCAGCACGGTGATCCAAACGCCCTGAAAGAGCAGCGCGCTCGCCGGTACGCCCTTCTTGTTCAGCGTGCCCGTCGATCGGAAGAACAGTCCATCCTTGGCCATCGCGTAGGAGACGCGCGCGCCCGCCAGGATCAAACCGTTGTTGCAGCCAAACGTGGAAATCACAATGGCCACCGCCATGATTAGCGCGCCGGCCGGACCGAAAATCGCATTCAGCGCGGCGGTCGCCACGCGATCGTCGGGCGCGTTCTGAATCTGCGAAAGAGGCAGCGCGCATAGATAGGCTACGTTTGCCAGCAAGTACAAAGTCATGACAATCACCGTGCCGAACGCCATCGACAGCGCCACGTCCCGCTTGGGATTCTTCACTTCGGCAGCCGTGAACCCGATGTTGTTCCAGGCGTCGGCGGAAAATAGCGAACCAACCTGCGCGACGCCGAACGCCACAAACAGGCCAAAGGCCCCGCTCGCCGCCGTCACCACCGGAACAAAAGACCGCAGAAAATTCGCTCCGGGCTCGATGGGTTGCGCCCCGCGTACGGCCCACATCTGGCCGAAATTATCCGCAATTGCCGCTGGGTTTCGCCCGACGAAGATGCAAAGAAAAATCAGCCCCAAAAGCGACAGCGTCTTCGCGCTCGTAAACATGTTTTGAATCAGCTTGCCCAGCCTCACGCCCAGCGTGTTCAAAAAGGTCAGAAACAGGATCATCAGCACGCCGACCAGTTGCTGCACCGACAGGCTGATCGCATATTTCGACCCCAGCGCAATCGGCGAAACGATCCAGGTACTACCCGAGATCGCGGGAAACAACACGCCGAGATACCGCGCGAAACCCACCGCCACCGCCGCAATCGTTCCCGTCTGGATGACGAGGAATAATGTCCAGCCGTACAGAAATCCCCATAACGGCGAATACGCTTCCCGCAAATAAATGTACTGACCGCCCGCATGCGGAAACAATGCGGCCAATTCGCCGTAAGAAAGCGCTGCCGAAATGGTCAGCAATCCAGTGATGACCCAGGTGAGCAGCAGACCGCCCGACGATCCAGTCTGTCGCGAAATATCCGCCGCGACGATGAAAATTCCCGAGCCAATCATCGACCCGACCACGATCATCGTGCCGTCGAACAGCCCGATCGCGCGCACAAATCCAGGCTGCGACTGCGACCCTGCGGCCGGTGCCTGTGCTAGAACCGGATTTGTTGTCCTATCCCCCATGCCAAAAACCTTGATCCCTCGCCGGCGATCACCACACCTGTGAAACCATCAACATGGGCTCCGTTGCATCTAAACCCGGCCCTCTCGGAGAGGGCGGCTACAGGTGCCGCACAAAAAATTAAGCTGTCACCGAGCGATTCTCGCTGCCCAATATTTCCAGATATTCCTTGGCCTGTTGCACACGATCCGGCGCCCGCAAAATATCACTGATCACCGCCACGCAGTCCGCGCCGGCTTTGATGACGGAAGCCGCGTTCTCCCGCGTAATGCCACCGATCGCTACGATCGGTTTATCGCTCAAATCACGCACCCGTCGGACAAACTCCGAGCCCACCACAGGGTCGGGATTCGCTTTCGACGAAGTCCCGAAAATCGGGCCCACGGCGATGTAGTCCGCCGAAGTCTCGGCGGCCAGTTGAAACTGTTCCAGGTTGTGCGTGGAAACGCCGACTAATTTCTCTTTCCCCACAAGCTCGCGCGCCGGCTCAACGCCCAGATCCTCCTGGCCGACATGCACGCCAGTGGCTTCAGCCAGGATGGCGATGTCCGGCCGGTCGTTAACGATGAAGGAAACTCCGCGAGGGACTAACAGGGAGGCAAGCGTGCGAGAGACACTGAGCATATTCAGCGCTGGCGTGTCCTTGGCGCGGTACTGCAGCAACCGGACGCCCGCATCCGCTAACTCTTGCGCGCAATCTTCCACAGGAATGGTCAGCAATGCTGAGTCTAGTATCACATACAGCCTAGGCAGAACAAGGCGCATCGCCACCTATTTTCCGTTCGTTCCCAGCAATTTTTCGATGAAGTGTGTATCGAACTTCCCCGCCGCGAAATCCGGATCGGCAAGAATCCTCCGGTGCAATGGAATCGACGTTTTGATCCCCTCGATCACGAACATTTCCAGAGCCCGCTTCATACGGCCGATGGCCTCGGCGCGGTCTCGCCCCTTAACGATGAGTTTCGCTATCATGGAATCGTAATAAGGCGGAATCACGGCGTCGGCGTAAGCCGCGGAGTCCACGCGCACGCCGGTGCCTCCCGGCGCCTGGAACGTGGTAATGCGCCCCGCCGATGGCACAAACGTGTCGGGATCTTCGGCATTAATGCGGCATTCGATCGCATGCCCGGAAAACGTCATCTCTCCCACCGCGTCTTCCAGCCGCTCGCCCGCCGCAATCCGAATCTGCGCCTTAATGAGGTCCACGCCAGTTACTAACTCCGTGACCGGATGCTCCACCTGAATGCGCGTATTCATTTCAATGAAATAGATCGACCCGTCTTGGTCCATCAGGAATTCAACGGTGCCGGCATTGGTATAGCCGATCTTCTCCAGCGCCCGCACCACCTTGGCCCCAAGTTCTTTGCGGCGCTTTGCGTCCATGGCCGGGGACGGTGACTCTTCAAGCAGTTTCTGGTGTCGGCGTTGGATGGTGCATTCGCGCTCGCCGAGATGAATGACCTTGCCATGCTGGTCGCCGAGCACCTGAAACTCGATGTGCCGCGGATGCTCGATAAACTTCTCCGCATACACGTCGGGCGTGCCGAAAGCCTGCTGCGCCTCGCTGCGTGCCGTCTGGTACATAGACAGCAACTCGCCTTGCTTGCGCACGATGCGCATGCCACGTCCGCCGCCGCCCGCCACCGCTTTCAGGATGAGCGGATACCCAATTTTCGACGCCTCCTTGGCGAGTTGCTCCTCGCCCTCCACAATTCCGTCGCTCCCGGGAACGGTGGGCAGCCCGGCGGCCTTGACCTCGCGTCGCGCGCGATCTTTCTCGCCCATCATCTCGATCACTTCGGCGGTGGGACCGATGAAGGTGATCTCCGAGGCCTCGCAAACCTTCGCAAAATTGGCGTTCTCGGACAGAAACCCATAACCAGGGTGAATCGCGTCCACATTGGTAATTTCCGCGGCACTGATCACTTGCGGGATGTTCAGGTAGCTTTCACTGCTCCGCGGCGGGCCAATGCAGACAGCTTCATCTGCGAAGCGCACGTGCAGCGAATTGCGGTCGGCCTCCGAATAGATGGCGACCGTCGAGATACCCAGCTCTTTGCACGCACAGATGATCCGCAGGGCGATTTCCCCGCGATTGGCGACTAGGATTTTCTGGAACATAGGTAGGCGGGCCAGCTACTTCTTCCGGCTCGGACGGATGCCGAACAGCGGCTGACCGTACTCCACGGGCTGTCCGTTTTCGACGAAGATGCGCAGGACTTCGCCGCTGATGTCGGATTCAATCTCGTTCATGAGCTTCATGGCTTCAACGATGCAAAGAGTTTGCCCGGTTTCGACGTATCCGCCGATCTTGACGAAGGACTCGGCGCCAGGGCTTGGCGATCCGTAGATACGTTCCCACGATCGGTGACTTCACCAGGTGCAGATCTTCCGCGGAGCGACCCTTCCGGCGCGGCCGCAGCAGGCGCCGCCGGCGGAGTCGCAGGCGGGTGCATAGCGCTGCCGCTGGCCACAATGATTTCTGGGGCGGCCAACTGCCTGGGAATACCGACAACGGATCCCATGGACGGCTTCTTCAGCCGGATTTTCAGATCGCCGTGCGAATATTCAAATTCCTCGAGGTTGTGCTCGCTCATGTAGCGGAGCAATTGCTCG
This sequence comes from uncultured Acidobacteriota bacterium, assembly GCA_963721915.1. Taxonomy (GTDB): domain Bacteria; phylum Acidobacteriota; class Terriglobia; order Acidiferrales; family UBA7541; genus Acidiferrum. Next base: position 100,142 of record CAVRLD010000005.1, read on the forward strand.
ATGTGCTGGAGTTCGGGGTTCCCTATCGCAGGGCTAGCAGTCGGTTTCGAGGGCTGTTTGCGTTTCATGCCTTTTTATTAAATCTCGATGAGATCCCGCGGAATACGGGTGAGTACTTCGGTGTTCGATGCGTGCACAGCGACGTCGTCTTCGATCCGGATCCCCCCGACGCCCGGCACGTAGACGCCCGGCTCGATCGTGACCACATTTCCAGGTTCCAAGATCCGCTTCACTCCCTGGGCAACCCGAGGATCCTCGTGCACTTCCAGCCCAAGCCCGTGCCCGGTGCTATGCACGAAATACCGATCGAGGCGATGTCCTGCTAGAATCGCTCTGGCCGCGGCGTCCACTTCCCCGCAGCTAGCTCCGGCCTTTACCGCTCCGACGGCCGCCGCCTGTGCTCGCTGGACCGCCTTATGCCACTGGCGAATTTTTGTTGACGCGCGCCCCACCACTACAGTGCGCGTGATGTCGCTGCAATAGTGCGCCGAGTATAGCACCCAGGTCCAGCACGACCAATTCATTTTTCCTCAAGCGCTGGGCGGTGGGCTCGCGCATGCGGATAGGCGGAGCGCTCGCCAAAAGCAACGATCGTCTCAAAGGCGGGGCCCGGATGCCCCACGCTGGCGCATCTGATATTCAATCTCCGCGGCGATTTCCAATTCGCGAACGCCGGGCTTCAGCAGCTTCAGCGCGCCCTCCAGAACCTCGCCGCCAGGACGGCCGCCAGCCGCATCTTCGCAAGTTCTTCGGGCTCCTTCTTGCCGCGCAGCTCCTCCACGTGACCCGCCGAGGCGACCCATCGCACCCGGTGACCAGCAGCCTTTCGCATAGCCGCAAGCTGGCCGACCGTAAGATGCGAGGCGTCGAAATCCATTGCGCCCCCAGCCTCCTTCAGAAATGCTCCGATCGCAGCCGCGAGCGAGCCGCTTTCTGGAACGATGCGGACTCCGGAGGTCTCCTCGCGGGCCTGCGCGGTGAAGCGGCCGTCGGTGACGAGCGTCGTGCCGCGCCGGGAAACCACCAGGGCGCCCGATTCGCCGGTGAAGCCGGTCAGGTAGTACCAGTTCGCTGGAGTGTCATGAGCAAGCTGCCCAGGTGATGCTGGCCAAGGTGCAAAGAAGTGCCCGCTTGCGTTGCGCAAAAGAAGTCTTCATAAACAAATCGAGGAGACCGCAGTCTCCTCGATTTCGCCCTCAGTTGGTTGCCCGTATTGAGAAACGCGCCGCTATCCAAGGCTGGGTTATCAGGCCGAGGAATGATGCGCGGCGTCAGGAAGAAGAGCAGTTCGCCCGTATTCACGCTGACGTTGTTCCGTCGGAACAGATGTCCAATGATCGGCAGGCTGCCGAGGATCGGCACGTGCGTGATGGAGACTCTGGGTCGAGGACGATGATTCCGCCACGACCACGATGGCCGCCATCGTCCACCGGAATCTTCGTTTCTTCGGATTGCGTGTCCAGTGCCGGAACGCCCTGAATGCGCGGAATACCTTGGTCGATCTGCGTGTTTTCCACCAAGCACGTCCATGAAGACGGTGCCGTCGGCGGTAATTTGCGGCGTCACTTCGAGCTTCAGCACCGCGTCGATGTATTGGACGGAAATGGTGTTGTTGATGGTCGTCTGGATTGGAATCTTGACGCCCTGCTTGACGGTCGCTTTTTCGTTGTTCTGCGTCACGACGCGCGGCTTCGAGAGCAGCTTGCCGACGCCCTTGGATTCCGCGGCGGTGATGAAGAAGTCCACGGCAAAGTTCGGAGACCGGGTAATGAAGCCGAACCCACTGGTTGGAACACCCGCGCCCAGATTTACGCTCAACGGCAAATTGGTAATCGCCGGTGCAGTGGGTGTTTGTTGGGCTGGCGGGACGACTGGTGGAGGAAGGTTTACGGTGACGCTGCCGGGTGTTGTTGCTCCTATTGAAGTGGTAGGCTGCCCGATTCCGGCGATAGGCAGTCCCGTGGTTGTGACCGGGCTACTTCCGACTGCTGGAGATCCCGAAAAGATCGTCCTTCCACCGGTCGTCGTTCCTCCAAATCCGAGCTGCGTTCCGATATCCTGCGCAAAAGCGCGCGTTGCGGATACGACCCGCGCTTCGATCTCCACCTGCTGCGACTTGCGATCGAGTTGGTGAATCAAATTATCGATGGTCGGAATGACCCCGGGAATGTCGCGGATAATGAGCTGGTTGGAGCGTGAGTCCGCAAGAATGTCGCCCCGGCCGGTCAGGAACTTTTTCAAAGTATCTTTCAGGCTGTCGGCTTTGGAGTAGCTCAACACGCGGGTTACGGTAACCATTTCCTGGGCGTCGTTTTCCGCTTTCCTCACGTCTCGAGCGGTTTCCGCTTCCTTCTTGATGGTGTCCAGGGTGGCGATGCGCAACACATTGCCATGCAATTGCTTATCGAGCCCGTTATTCTGCAGCACGATATCGAGTGCCTGATCCCAGGGAACTTCGTCCAGAACGATGGTGAGGGTGCCCTTCACGTTCGGATCGAGCACGACGTTGAGCCCGCTGATTTCGTGAATCAGGCGGAAAAAGTCCCGCAAATCCACGTCTTTCAAATTCACGGAAATCGGCTCGCCACTGTATTTTGATGGACCAGCAGCTGCCGCTTGGGGCGCCGCGCCAACCGTTGCCGCGGCAGTGCCGGCCTGCTGCATGGCTTGTTGCGCTGCTTCCTGCGCAGCAATGGGCCGCGCGGGTTGATCTTTCCCGCTGAACGATGCCAAAACGACTGAGGGCCGGGTCAGTTCGCCAGGCAGCGCGAAACGAGGAACTCGATTGGAAACTTTGTTGGACGCCCGTACGGGAACCACGCGGGGCGCCGACAGGTCGTAATGAAAGTTGGGGCGAGCCTTGACGGTGTCTTGCGCCGCAACCGTCGTCGTGGCCACCGGAGCTTCCACAGGAGATTCCGGCTGCATGTCGAAGGAAATCACCACCGCCGGACCTTCGCGCAGGATCTGATAGGGCGCCGCGGATGTCAGATCGACCACTACTCGCGCAACATCGGGCCGGAATTGCCCGAGGCGCACGCCTCGCACCGGCGCGGCAACACCGGGAATCACGGATTTCTGTACGGCCAGCCGGGTGGCGCTGAAGTCCAACACCAGGCGTTCGGGATTCTGCATTCGCGACGCCCGGACCTCCGAGCGGCCCGCGCCTTCGACACGCACGCTGGAGCGCTGCGAAGCCTGGGTAACCGCCACGCTGGAGATCACCGCCGCCGTTGCGGTCGCTCCGGCGGGCTCCTGCGTTTGGGCGAACGATGGAGTCATCGTCATCGTTGTCGCCGCGAATATCAGGCAGCCAATTCGAAAGGCCGGCCGGTTCGTCTTCATTGCTGTTCTCCTGCACTGGCGTAGATTCTCTTATTTACCTGGCGTTCCACGGGCTTGCCAAAAGCGTCCTTGCCCAGTTCATGGAACGAAACTCCATCCATGGCAATCTTTTCCACGCGACCGTCGTAGAGCTGATCGCCTTCGCGCAGGAAGTAGGTGCGCGCCTGCGGATTAGAAACCACCGCGATCATTCCGTTCGACGAGCGGACGATTCCATCCAGCCGCAGCGTGCTGATCTGCAGGCCGGCTTTTCCGGGCGGCAGATTTTTGCCTGCGCCGTTGTCCTTGCTGCGGTTGACGAGGGACTCAAATGGATCGCGCCGAGCGAGCTTCTCGCCTTCGCTTGGCGGTTGCGCATTGGCGGGGCGCGCCGAAGTCTCCACGGGCTTTCGCGCCGACGATTTCGCCTTAGGTTTGGCGGCGGTCTTCTGCGTCTGCTGCGAGGCCTTCGCCACCGGGGGAGCCACAGAACCCCCGCCTGCGGGTTTAGCCTGCGCCAGCACGCTGGAAGAAGCTGCCGCCAGCAAGATGCCAACTACCAGAATGTTCACAGAACGCATAGTTCGCTCATTCCGTTTACGGTTTTCCAGCCGGCGTGACTTCGCAGGGCCGTAGCGGGCGTCGGCGCCCGCGTCAGCCGGCTTGGTAAAGAACGTGATTGCGGTAAATGTCCCAGAAACGGAAGCGCCCGGACGAATCGGGTACTTTGCGGCCTTCGCGCCGGTCGCATCTCGAAGGCCAGATCTCCGACATTGATGATTCGCGACAAACGGCTCAACCTTCCGAAAAAGTCCAGAATGTTGAAGTACGGACCGTCCGCCTGGACTTCGAACGGCATCTCGTAGTGATATTCCTTCGCGACGACGGCTGCGACGTCAGGCGCCGAAGCTGCACGTTGGACGCGGTCGCCGCGCCCTGCACCTGGCGGATGAATTCGTCGATTTCTTTTTCTTCGGGCACGATGGTCTTCAGGGTGTCCAGCTGCTTCTGGAAAGCGCATCCATCTGCGACTTCAGTTCGCCGTAGCGCTGCCGGTACACCTGCAGTTGGGTGACTTCCTGATTCAGCTCCGCGCGCTACCGCACGGCTTTGTCGACTTCGTCGCGCTCCTGCGCCACGGGCGAACCGGCACGATACATTCCCACCACCACCAGCACCGACGGTGATCGCCAGGGCCAGCAGACCCTGCATGATCACGACATGTCGCGAAATGGATTCGCCATGGTCGCTTACCCTTTCTTCGCCGGAGCCGCTGGAGGTGGCGCCGGTGGCTTCCGGAGCTCGGGCTGGCTTGGCCTCGCGTGCGGCATTCGGAGCGATGCCCGGGGCCGGAGGTGAAATCTCCGCGGAGATCTGGAACAAAAAGGTCTGAATCCCGGTGTTCTTGTCGTCCTGCTTGGTTTCCTTGATTTCGACCTTCTGGAAATATCCGGAACGCTTGAGCGCGGTTATAAAGTTGGCCACGGAATTCACCGAAGCCGACGCGCCATTCATCGACAGGTTGTTGCCCTTGCGAGTCAAGTCGATCAGCCAGAGATTCTCGGTGCGCGAAACGGTGCTGGCGATTTGGTCCAGCAGTTCCTGTCCGCCGGTACGATCGCGCTGTAATTGTTCGATGGTCAGCACGCGCTGCTGTACAACGATTTTCTTCTTGCTTCGAAAGCGTCCACCTGCTGCTTGATTTGCTCCAGGTCCGTCTTCTGCGCCTGCAATTGCTTGATGCGCGTGTTCTCGTCGTTCAACTGCTTCTGCCAGGAGAAGATAAAGATAGAACAGGATCACAGTGCGCCGAGCAGCCACACCGACGCCGATGAACAGCGACGGGCAGCGCCGCGCCGGTGTCCACCGGCCGGCGTGATGCCTTTGGCTGCGATTGTCCGAGAAGATTTATGCGGATCATGGCTAGTCAAAGCTCCTCAGCGCCAGTCCCGACGGCGATCGCCAGTCGCGGCGCCATTTCGCGAATCTGTTCCTCGCTGTGCTTGCCGGGATTGATCAACCACTTTCCGGAACGGATTCAGTTCTTCCACCGGCATCGCGAATTCCTCGCGCAGCAGGTCAACCAGGCCCGGGACGCGCGCCGTGCCGCCCGCCACCACGATGCGCTGAATATTTTCGCCGCTTGCCGTGGCACGGAAGAAGTCAAAGGTCTTCTGAATTTCCAGCGTCAGGATGTCCGAAACGCTGCGCAGAATCTGCTGCTTCTGCTCGTCGGTGACGCTGGGCAGAGAGTCGCCCTTCTTCAGGCGCTCCGCGTCCTCGAAGCTCAAGTCCAATTCCTTCTGCAGCGCGTCGGTATACTGGTTGCCGCCCACGCTGACGTCGCGGGTAAACAGCGGAACGCCGCCGCGCACGATGTTGATGTTCATCACGCTGGCGCCAATGTTCAGCAGCGCCACGGTCTGGCCGGCATCCGGTTCGTAGTTCACTTCGAAGCAGTTCTGCAGGCCGAAAGGCGTCAATGTCCACCACCACCGGGGTCTTTCCCGCCTGCGCCAGCACGTTGGTATGATTCAGAATCTTGTCTTTCTTTACCGCCACCAGCAGCACGTCCATCTGCGAGTCCATTGATTCCAGAAGCTGATAGCTGAGGTTCACGTCGGCGATGTCGAAGGGAATATGCTGACTGGCCTCCGACGGAATGCGATCGTACAACTCTTCTTCGGTCATCAACGGCAGCGGAACCCGCTTGACGATCACGGAGTGCCCGGAAACCGACGTGGCCACGTTCTTGGTCTTGATTTTTTGCGCTTCGAAAATCTTGCTGATGGCGTTGGCTACCTGCGGCGCATCCATGATTGCGCCGTCCACCACGGTGTCCTGCGCCAGAGTTTCCATGCCAAAGCTGACCAATTCGTACCCGCCCTTGGTGACCTTCAGCTCCACGGCTTTGATCGAACTGGACCCGATGTCCAGTCCCACCAGTTGCCTGCTCTTTCCCCCGAGTAACGACATATCGCGGCCTCTTTCCCTCTCGCCTCGCAAGACTAGCGGCGCCTCGCATGCGCCTGGCTCATCTTGCGTTCCATCCAGCGATCCAGGATGGTCTTCCTTAGTTTCCAACGATTGCCGAGCTTAAATGCGGGAATTTCGCCTTCGGTGATGTAACGGTACAGCGTATCCGGGGAGATTCCCAGATACTGCGACGCTTGCCGCACGTTCATCACTTCGCGCGATTCGTTCACGAGGAACGCTACCCCTGGCGCTTGGGCACACGCGCCGTAAACCCGACCCACTTGGTGCACCCCGGTTGACGCTGCGGAAGATCCAGGGGCGCCCGTGTTAGACGTTATGACATCTCAACTCGCGAGCGTCAAGCGATTTCTGTGCCGCAGTTGTCCTAAGAATAGGGGTTCTTTCAGGCAATCATGGGTATTCTGGGGTGGCCTAATGCTAGTACGTTGTGAACTACCAGCGGCCAACCGGGCGCTATGATGGTTTGGTACGTTCTCGCCGGTTATTCGAAGTCCCTGTCCCTGCGGCGGCCGTGTAATCCTTTGTTGTCATCGCCCGCAGTCATATCCGGCCGCTCTTCGGCGATTCCATGACGTTGACGCAACGCTGTACCAGAGCTCAAACCAGCGTTTTCCAAATCGCATCGACTCGTGCTTTCGTCAATTCGTCCATGCGAATTTCGTCCGGCCACGGCCGCGTAAATCCTTCGGTTGCCCACTTTCGCGTGGCGTCGATGCCCATCTTCGAGCCATAGTCCTGCATCCGCGCGGCGTGATCCAGCGTGTCCGACGGACCGAACGACAAATTGCACGTCGCGCTCCGGATCGATGCGCGCACAGCGCTTTCCAAACCACCTCGCCGTAATCGTGCACGTCCACGTCGTGATCCACCACCACGATCACCTTCGTGAACATCGCCTGCCCCAGCGACCAAATCGCGTTCATGATCTTTCGCGCGTGTCCCGGGTACGATTTCCGGATCGCCACGATCATCAGGTTGTGAAAGATTCCCTCCGCCGGCATCGCCACATCCACAATTTCCGGATACTGCATCTTCATCACCGGCAGGAACACCCGCTCCACCGCATACCCCATGTAAAAGTCTTCCTGCGGCGGCGGGCCCGACCACGGTCGTCAGGTAAATCGGATCCTTCTTATGGGTCACGCACTCCACGTGAAAGACCGGAAACTCCCCTTCCAGCGAATAAAACCCGGTGTGATCGCCGAACGGTCCTTCGGTCCGCATTTCGTTCAGGCTCACATAGCCTTCGAGCACGATCTCCGCGTTCGCCGGCACTTCCAGATCGTTCGTCTCGCACTTCACCATTTCCACGGGCTCGCGCCGCAAGAATCCCGCGAACATCATCTCGTCGAGGTCCGGCGGAATCGGCAGCATTCCCGCCAGTGCGGTCGCAGGATCGGCGCCAATCGCCACCGCATACCGGAATTCGTCCGTCGGGATTCGCCGCCCGCGCGCGGCGGAAATGCTCCGCGCCATGCTTCTGCGTCTGCCAGTGCATCCCGGTGGTGCGCTCGTCGTAGACCTGCATCCGGTACATGCCCGACGTTTCGCTTCCCCGTCTCCGGATTGCGCGTAAACACCAGCGGGAAACGTGATGAACCGCCCGCCATCCTGCGGCCAACACTTCAAAATCGGAAAATCAAAGAGGTTCACGTCCTCGCCCGTGCGCACCACTTCCTTGCAATCTCCGGTCTTCACCGTCTTCGGGAAGAACGAGCCCAGCTCCGCTAATTTCGGCAGCATTTTGAGCTTGTCGAACAATCCCTGCGGCGACTGCATCTCCAGAAATCCGCGAATCCGCGCCGCCACCTCGTCCAGCGCCCCTACCTCAAACGCCAATTCCATCCGCCGCACGCTGCCAAACGCGTTTACCAGCAGCGGCACCTTCGACCCCTTCGGCTTTTCAAACAGCAGCGCCAGTCCAACACTATTGGGGGTCGGACCCTCACCTCCGACATTACTGGGGGTCGGACCTTTAGGTCCGATATTTCCAAATTCACGTCGATCGGGCTTCAGCCCCTGAGGAACAGCTTTGCGCGCCGCATCGCGCGCAACCCGCTGCGTAATCTCCGTAATCTCCAAGACCGGGTCCACCTCCGCTCGTATCCGCGTCAACTCGCCCTCTTTCTCCAACTTGCGCACAAAGTCCCGCAAATCCCGATACGCCACTCTTTCCCTCCTGAACGCGTGCAAACAGCGGGCCTGAAAGCAAAACTGTAGCATGAACGCTCAGCAACAAGCGGAGGCACACCAGTCCCTGGTCTCTGTGCTCCGAACGCTCTCCCGCGTGTCAGGCTCAGCCTGATCGAGCGATATGCATCGCTGCCTTCGAAATGACGTGGAACGATCAATTTGAAGTTGTTCCGCCGAATCTTACGAAGGGTGCGGATCTTCCACCCCACGCTAGAGCCGCTATCCTCGAACGAACCCAACGTCCCTGCGAAACTCCTCCGTGACCTCTGTGCTCCGATCTCCGTGCTCTCTGTGTTAAATCTTTCTCCTATCTCTCCCGATCCAACCGAAACGCCGCTGCCGAATAATCCCGCTTCAACTCCAACCATACGCCGTGGTGCATCCACCAATCCCCCGATGCCACTTCCGGCGTCCCCGGCCCAGCTTTTCCCTCAATGAAACCAAGCTTGTATCGCGCCTCTGGATCCAGCCCCTGCAATTGCAGCAGTGGCATCCCGCGTCCTTGCTGCGTAGCCACCGTAAACGCAAACACCACCGCCTGCCCTTTGTCGCCCGCCACCGTCTCGGTTGACGAAAATTCGCTCCCATCGCGCGGGCTGATCAGCCGGTACAAATCCCCTCGCACAATCGTCTTCTGCACCGAGTGATACGCCGCGATCAACCGTTTCGCCGTGGCAAAATCCTCTGCCGTCCATTTATTCAAGTTCGCGCCGATTCCCAGCGATCCCTGCATCGAGCTCAGCATGCGATACGCCAGCGTGGTATTCCGCCCGTTAGACCAATGCGGTGAGTCCGTGACCCACGCCATCATGATTTGCGGCGTGTAGGCGTAGGTGAAGCCGTCCTGCATCGACAGGCGATCGTAAGGATCAGTGTTGTCGGAAGGCCAGACCTCGTCCGTATACCGCAAGATGCCTAGATCGACCCGTCCGCCTCCGCCCGAACAACTCTCAATCTCGACTTTCGGATGCTTTTTTCGCAGATCCGCAAGAATCGCGTACAGATTTCGGATGAACTCGACGTACACCCGCTTTTGCTCGTCAAGAGGAACCGCATCCCATCCCGGCTCGGACCAGTTCCGGTTGTAGTCCCACTTCAAAAAGGCGATATCGTTTTCGGTCAGCAGCTTGTCGAGAAATCCCTCCACGTAATCGCGCACGTCGGGACGCGCGAGATTCAGCACCAGCTGATTGCGCGATTCCGAACGTGGGCGGCCCGGAAAATTCAGCACCCAGTCCGGATGCTTCCGGTACAAGTCCGAATCCGGATTGATCATCTCCGGCTCAACCCACAAACCAAAATCCATCCCGAGCGAATGCACCTTGTCGATCAGCGGCTTCAGACCGTGCGGAAATTTCTCCGTGTTCACATACCAGTCGCCCAACCCGGCGTGATCGTCCTTGCGCTGACCGAACCAGCCGTCATCCATCACAAATCGATCCACGCCGATCGATGCCGCCTTTTCCGCGAGTGGCCATCTGGCCCGCTTCGTCGACTCGAAATTCGGTCGCCTCCCACGAGTTGTAAATCACCGGCCGCGGATTGGGATCCGGCGCGTGCGGCAGAATATGCGCCGCTTTCAAACTTGTGCAGCAGGCGTGACGCCCCGCCCAGCCCGTGATTCGAGTATCCGCCATAAAAAATCGGCGTCTCCAGGTGTTCGCCAGGCTTCAGCTTGTAGCCAAAATCAAAGGGATTAAATCCGCCGGTCACGCGCACCGCATCCAGCTGCGTCTTCTCGACGGTGATGCGCCACGACCCCGACCACGCCAGCGCGCCAAACCAAACCTCGCCATGCTCTTCGCCCGCCGAAAACGGCCCCACGCTTTTTCCGCTGTCGTCCCGCGAAATCACAAACCACGGAATCGCCTGGTGCCCTGTAGTCCCCCGCCGGCTCTCGATGACGCGCTCGCCGCCCTGAATCGGTTCCTGATTCAACGTCCACTCCCCAGCCCAACGCCCCGTCAAATAACTCAACGTGTAGCGTGCCGGAGGCAAAGTCCACTGCGCCGCCGCAGCCTGCTCGATCACCACCGGCTGCTTCTCGCGATTTTCGATTACGGCCGACCGCGCCAGGATTCCGCTCTCCGGATCGATCGAGTAATGCAACATCACATAAATCTCGCGCGAAATATCCTTCAACAGAATCTCGTACGCCCCTGCGCTAGCCGGCTTGCCGCTGACAAAATGCAAAACCAAATCGCGGTTCCCTTCGGCGAATGTCACTTTTAACGCTGGCTCCGTAAACAACCCCGCTCCCCAACTCGCATACTCCTGCGGCGTAGTCGTGTAAGGCGAGTCAAACGAAGCCATCTCCGGCATCGAATGCGGCGCAGCAATCGCATCGTGCGCCCCCAACCGACCGCCCCAATAGACCGCCTGCAACTCCCCCCGCTCGTTCACCCCAAACGCATAGGTGGAATTCCCACCGTCCAACCGAAACACCTGCGGCGTCTGCCCCAAGCAAGCCCCAGCTCCAAGCAAACCCACCAAAACGAACACAAGCAGCGAAGAAAGAATCCAGCAAACGTGTACTGTTCGAGAATTTTTCATGGCGCCGTATCCTAACATTCGCCAACCATGCCTGTCTCAATCGTCATCAATGCCGATGTGTGTCCCGGTTGCAACCCTCGCGGGCCGAGAGATCCACATCCTCAGCGTCGGTATCCCCTTAACTTTAAATGCCTTAGAATAATTCCTTGACAGGGACGTTACTCTTATGGTAACATGCTGCATGGTCGTAATCGCGGAACCCAAAGCATTCGCAGCTTCCTGCGACTGCCGTTCGGCCTCCTCGCACTCGTTAATCGCCCCAGAATCCGATGCCTCGCGTGCCACCATTCTGCTGCGCCATTTGTTTTCAATAGTTTACAAACTGCTATTCCGACAACTCCTTTCCTTTCACATTCATACAAATCCCCGGGGGGGGTGGGGTGCAAAAGCGAACGCCAAGCGAAAGCACCCGACGGCCCTCGATTCGTCCCACGTTATCGGCTCTCCAACCACCAGGTTTCCGCTACTGGTAGTATCCTGAGCATGTCGCCATGAACCGGGTCTACCTCGATCACAATGCCACGACCGCCGTCGAGCCCGAAGTCCTCGACGCCATGCTGCCGTATTTTTCCGGCGACTATGGCAACGCCTCGTCCATCCACACTTTCGGGCAAAAGGCTCGCTCGGCCGTGGAAACAGCTCGCGAACAGGTCGCGGCCCTCATCGGCGCCCGCCCTCAGGAAATCATCTTCACCAGCGGCGGCACCGAAGCCGACAACCACGCCATCTTCGGAATCGCCGAGTCCGCTGCATCTTCCTCTTTAGGAGGTCCCGGCTTCAGCCGGGACGTAACGCCCGCAGCACAAAACCGGCTTCAGCCGCTAAAGGCACTGCCTCACATCATCACCACCGCCATCGAACACGAGGCCGTCCTCAACACCTGTCAAGCTCTTGAAAAGCGCGGACTCCGCGTTACCTATCTACCCGTGGACCGCGACGGACGGATTGATCTGACGATGCTGCGCGAAACTTTGCGCCTGCATCCGGAAACCTCGCTCATCACCGTGATGCACGCGAACAACGAGCTCGGGACCGTGCAATCGCTCGAAGAGATCGGCCGCATCGCCGGCGAAGCTGACGTGTACTTTCATACCGACGCCGTGCAGTCCGCAGGCAAGATCCCGATCGACGTTAGCGCGTTCAAACTCGATTTGCTGTCGCTTTCCGGCCACAAGCTTTACGCGCCAAAAGGTATTGGCGCTCTCTACATCCGCGGCGGCACGCGGCTGCGACAACTTTTGTACGGTGGGCACCATCAGCGCGGGTTCCGGCCTGGGACCGAGAACGTCGCGGGCATTGTCGGTCTGGGGAAAGCCGCGCAAATCGCGCGAGTGTCGCTTGCCGAGGATGCCAAGCGCGTCGGAGCGTTGCGTGACACCCTGGAGCGAACTCTGGTCCAGCGCGTGCCGGATGTGCGCGTCAACGGGGCCGGTGCGCCGCGGACTCTCAACACGACGAACATTACCTTCCCTGGCATCGAAGGCGAAGCGCTGGTCATCGCGCTCGATCTTAAAGGTCTGGCCTGCTCCACCGGCGCGGCCTGCTCATCTGGCGCCGTTGAGCCGTCGCACGTTCTCACGGCCATCGGCTTGCCCGCCGACGAGGCCCGCGCCAGCCTACGGTTTAGCCTGGGGCGGCACACTACCGTTGCTGACATCGACTTCGCCCTGGAAGTGATACCGGCTGCAGTCGCTCAGCTGCGTGAACTCTCGCCCACGTACCGCAGAGAGGTCAAAGCCGAGGCCCACTCATGACCTTAGCGACGGTTTGCCACGGCGGTATGCTCCGTGTTATCTCGGCGTTCTCTGCGCATCTGCGTTTTGTGCGATCCGGCGCGCTCGCCACTCGCGACGATTCCCTTGTAGGGGCGCAGGACCCCTGCGCCCCATTTCAGCAAGATCGGTCCGCAACGGAGACTCGTTTATTTCGCTACAATTAAAGAGCGCATGAGCACCGAAACACAATTCGACACCCTACCGGTTCGCGACGAAGTCTCGACCGGTTTGGTGGCCGTTGCGATGTCTGGCGGTGTGGACAGCTCTACTGTTGCCGCGCTGCTCCAAGAGCAGGCGCGTCCGGTCATCGGGCTGACGATGCAGCTTTGGAACCAGCGTCGCTTGCCCGAATTGCAAGGTGACGGCCCAGCGCAGCATCGGTGCTGCTCGCTCGATGACGTCTACGACGCCAAGCGCGTTGCGCAACATCTGAATTTTCCCCACTATGTCGTCAACTTCGAGGAGCAGTTTGAAGCGCGCGTCGTGCGTCCGTTCGTCGAGCAATATCTTTCGGGCCGAACACCAATCGCCTGCACCAACTGCAACACCGACGTAAAGTTTGAGCCGCTGCTGCGCATGGCCCGGCAGATCGGCGCCGAACGCCTCGCCACCGGACACTACGCCCGCATTCGCCAGAACGACGACAACGGGCGGTGGGAACTCCTGCGGGCGCGCGACGACAGCAAGGACCAGTCCTATTTTCTGTGGGGACTCACACAGGAACAGCTGGCGCGCAGCGAATTTCCTCTTGGCGAGCTGACGAAGGAAGAAGTTCGAGCCGCGGCCCGCCGCGCGAATCTTTCGGTCGCGGAAAAACCGGAAAGCATGGAGCTGTGCTTTGTGCCCAACGGTAACTACGTGCAATTCATCGAAGCGTATTCGCGCGAGAGCGGCGCTCCGCTGGCGAATGCTGGCGGCGACATCGTAACTGAAGAAGGCGCGATCGTTGGCCGTCACAATGGCGTCCATAATTTCACGATCGGCCAGCGTAAGGGATTGGGTTTCGCGGCGGGCAAGCCGTTTTATGTGCTGGCGATCGATCGCGAAAGTAATCGCGTCGTTGTGGGCGACGACGAATCACTTCGCGCCGCGACATGTGAAATCGGGCAAGTCAATTGGATCGCGCTCGACAATCCTGGCGCGCCATTTCGCGCTGCTGTGAAGATTCGCCACAAGCACACACCAGCGAATGCCACAGTTGAGCCGCTCGACGCCACGCGCGCGCGCGTGACGTTCGATGCCCCTCAGCGTGCTATCACTTCTGGCCAAGGCGCGGTTTTTTATGATGGCGATAGAGTCTTGGGCGGCGGGTGGATCCGCTAGGTCGGTAAGCCAACGGCCTATGTCGGTATTCGCTACTGGATAATTGTACGGGTACACAGGCAAGAGTGCCTGTGCTACTTCTTCAGATGAACAGTTCTTCTTCGTGCTCGACCGCATCGTCGGAGGAGCGTGGGCCGCGGGCGCGGCGGGAGCGCAAGAAGTCTAGACCTACTTTGATTCCGGTGACCACCGCGGAAACTCTTTGCACTGGCTTCCAGATTCCGCGCTTGAACTGAGTGCCGGCTTCTTCCACCGTTTCCAAGGCGCCCGTGAGAATGCGATCCGCGGCTACCAACTGGCCGCGCAAACGGTCTGACGCTTCGCTCACTACGCGATCCAATTTTTGAGCTTGTCCGCGCGCGAGATAGACGACATGTGCGGCGTCGGCGACCATTTCCGAGATTTTCGGCTGCGTGTCATCCAGCAGGATTTGCACGCGAGTCAGAATCGGCCCGACGCGGGTTTCGAGATTATCGGTAAGGCGCTCCACGCGTTCCATGGTGCGCCGCATTTGCATAAACATCGCTGTGAGCATGCAAGCCTGGAACACGATGGCTACGGCTGCAATCACAACCGAGATGACGACCCAAGTTTCCATTCTTGCCTCACCCACAATGAGAGGACGAATCGACCGACCACTTCACTTCGAGCACTTACGTCCGGTTTGTTGGCGTTCCGAAGCTCTATCCAGCGCATTCCAGGGCTACGGAGGCCGACTCTTGCGACTCGCCGGGCTAAAGCCCGGCGCCTACAGTGCCTGTCGCGCTTGCAGCGCTGGCTACGATGCTGCGCTACGCCTTGGATTCGCGAAGATAGGCTTCACGGCCGGCTTCGACGGCGGCCGCAATCGAATCCTTCTTGCGACCCGCAACGTCTTTGCTGCGCTCGACCAATTCGTCGGCGCGCTCGCGAAGTTCGCGTGCTTTGCGCTGGGCGTAGTCTTTGCCTTCATCGGCTTTCTTGTTCAGATACTCGCGCGTCTCTTCGCCCGACTTGGGCGCGAAGAGCACGCCAACCAACGCGCCGACACCGAGGCCGACGAGAAAATAGCTCACCTTGGAACCCACATTGTCCGACATGGCAACCTCCACAAAAACCGTAACATAGGGAAAATGAGGGTGCAATACGAGCTAACCGGTATGGCCTATCGCGACAGGTTATTAGTAACGGCGGGAGAATCCAGGTAGGCGAGGA
Organism: uncultured Acidobacteriota bacterium; assembly: GCA_963721915.1. Classification (GTDB taxonomy): domain Bacteria; phylum Acidobacteriota; class Terriglobia; order Acidiferrales; family UBA7541; genus Acidiferrum. Next base: position 115,501 of record CAVRLD010000005.1, read on the forward strand.
CTTTCACCGCGCTTTTTCGCGGGATGACCTTGCTAAGTCCATCCAGTCCCGCGCGTTGAATGTTGGCTACGCTGCCGAATTCCCGGAGCAATTTCTGGGCTGTGAGCGGGCCTATGCCAGGAACCTCGCTGAGGGCGGTCTTAGTTTGGCGCTTACCGCGTCGCAGCCTGTGGAACGTTACTGCGAAGCGATGGGTTTCGTCCCGGATCTGCTGGATGAGGTGCAGGACTGGAGAGTGACGGTCCAGCTTGCAGGGCTCGTTTTCCTGGCCGTAGATGTAAAGGATTTCCTCTTTCTTGGCGATGGCCGCGAGGGGTTGATTGATGATTTGAAGTGACTCGAGGGCATCGGCGGTGGCACGAAGTTGACCGATTCCGCCGTCGATCAGGATCAGGCTGGGCAGCGGCTTCTTTTCTTCCAGGACGCGACGATAGCGGCGGGTGACGGCTTCCTTCATGCTGGCGAAATCGTCGTTTTGCGTCCAGGGAACGGACGGATCTGCACCGAGCGCGCCGTTGCCGGCGAATTCGCCGCGGATGATGAATTTGCGGTAGTCGGATTTTTTCATGCGGCCATTTTCCCAGACGACCATGGACGCAACCGTGTCTGTGCCTTGCATATGGGAGATGTCGAAGCTTTCGATGCGGCGCGGTTCTTCGAGCAAGTTGAGCGCGTTCTGGACGGCCTCGCCGATCATTTTCGAGGTCGGCTTCAGAACGCGGAAGCGCTGCTCGAACGCATGCTTCGCGTTATTTTCGACGAGGTCGAGAAAAGCGCGCTTGCTGCCGCGCTGTGGGGTAAAGATTTCGACTTTGTGGGCGGCGCGCTCGGTGAGGGTTTCTTCCAGTAGCGCTCGATCCTCGAAATCTACGGGAACGTGAATGGCTTTCGGCAGGTATGCGGCATCGAGGTAAAGCTGCTTGAGGAGTGATGGGACGAATTCGTTGGGATCGAAATTTTCGAGGTCTTCCCAATAGAACTCGCGGCGATCGACGACACGACCACCGCGGAGGTGAAATAAATTCGCGGCTACCAACGGAGCTTCGGCGTAGTAGGCGAGGACATCGGTATCGTCGCCTTGAGCGGCGGCGATGCGCTGACGCTCTTCGATATCTTCCAGGGTACGGAGGAGGTCGCGATAGGCGGCGGCTTGCTCGAAGAGTTCTTTCTCGGCGGCGATTTCCATACGCTGTTCGAGGCTCTTGATCAGATCCTGACGCTTGCCTTCTAGGAAGAAGCGGGCGTCACGTACGGCTTGCGCGTACTCCTCGTCGGTGGTGAGGCCCGCTACGCACGGCCCGTGGCAGCGCTTGATGTAGTACTGCAAGCAGGGACGCGGATGATCGCGCGTGAGATCGACGTTGCACGAGGGGACCATGAAGCGCTTGTGGACGAAGGTGAGGATGCGGCGGGCTAGATTGGCCGGGAAATACGGGCCGAAATAGAGCGAGCCGTCTTTTTTGACTTTGCGGGTGAAATAGACGCGGGGGTATTTTTCGTAGGCGGTGAGCTTGATGTACGGGTAGGTCTTGTCGTCGAGAAGACGGATGTTGAATTTGGGCTGGTAGCGTTTGATGAGATCGTTCTCGAGGGCCAGGGCTTCGCGCGGGTTGGCCAGGACGATGGTGTCGAAGTCGGCGATTTCGCGGGCGAGTGAGCCGGTTTTCGCGTCCATCCAGCGGGATTCGAGGAAATAGGAACGGACACGGCTGCGGAGGGAGGTGGCTTTACCTACGTAGATGACCGTGCCTGCGGCGTCTTTGAAGAGGTAGACACCTGCGACCTCGGGGAGGAGCGCGGCTTTTTCGCGGGGTTCCATGGGTGCTGAGGCGTCCGTTTTCGCCGTTTGCGCGATGGGGGAAACGGTACAGTTCTATGATACTTGATCGAGGTGACTGGTGAGTGGTGACTGCGCGGTGGGCGTCTGCCTGGGCATACGTGGGGAGCGGCGAGCCGTGCAACTGCTAGGCCGGCTCGCGAGGACGCGCTGAAGCGCGCCCCTACAAAAGTGGGCTCGACGGACGACAAAAAAAGAGGAGGGGCGGAAGGTGACGGAATCGGGGCGGGTGCGGATTTGGGTGGTGAAGACTTTGTCGGACGATTGGTATGTGTTGAAGAAGACTACGTTTGATTTTTTGCGGCGGGATGGGACTTGGCAGACGCAGAATCGCGAGACGTATGACCGGGGCAACGGGGCGGCGATTTTGCTGTACAGCCGGGCGCATGGGACCGTGGTACTCACACGGCAGTTTCGGTTTCCAGCTTACGTGAATGGCTTGGCCGATGGGATGTTGATTGAGGTTTGCGCGGGGTTGCTGGATAAGGATGATCCGGAGGCGTGCATCAAGAAGGAGGCGGAGGAAGAGGCGGGATTTGTGGTCCATAACCCGAGGAAAGTGTTTGAGGCTTACATGAGTCCGGGGTCGGTGACGGAGAAGCTTTTCTTTTTTGTGGCAGAGTACGAGCCTGAGCATCGGATTTCGGCGGGTGGAGGGGACAGGAAGGAGGGCGAGGACATTGAGGTTTTGGAGATTCCGCTGGGGCAGGCGATGGGGATGATCGGGCGGGGAGAGATTCTGGATGGGAAGACGATTATGCTGCTGCAGTATGCGAAGTTGGCGAGGTTGATGGAGTGATGATGGAATGTGGTTGGCGATTCGCCGCTTGAGGGTCGTTCGCGATGGGCAGACACTCTGTGCAGGTGGACGCCGGACGGAGCAGCAATGCCCCGCCCCTACAAAGGAACGGCTTCGCTTCGGATGGAGTCCGTTCTAGCTTTGGCGAGTACAAGCTGCGGTGGCTTCGTGAGACTGGGTCAGGAGATGAATTGATGACGAACTTATCGCGGATAGCCTTGTTACTGGGTGCAGAGTTGGCTTGCAGCGGAATCTTTGGGGCGCAGCAGACGCAGTGGAAGGCGCACGATATGAGTCGGCCAGCGCCTACCGTTGTTGATCCGGGGGTGGCGAGCACGCAAGATGTCGTGGGGCGGGCGCCTTCGGATGCGGTGGTGTTGTTTGATGGAAAGGATTTGTCGGCCTGGGCGCAGAAGGATGGAGCGCCAGCTAAATGGAAAGTGGGTAATGGATATTTTGAGACGATGCCGAAGACTGGATATATCTATACCAAGAAGGCTTTTGGGGATTGTCAGTTGCACGTGGAGTTTGCGACGCCTTCGCCTGCGGTGGGACAGGGTCAGGATCGCGGGAATAGTGGTGTATTTTTGATGGGTCTGTACGAGATTCAGGTACTGGATTCTTACAACAACAAGACGTATGCGGACGGTTCCGCTGCCGCGGTGTATGGGCAGTACCCGCCGCTGGTGAATGCTTCTCGGCCGCCTGGGCAGTGGCAAACGTACGATATTGTGTTTCACGCGCCAAACTTTGGTGGCGATGGGAAGGTTGTGCACAAGGCGCGCGTTACCGTGTTTCATAACGGCGTGTTGGTGCAGGACAATGTGGAGATTCAGGGAACGACTTCGACGGGGAAGCCGGAATACAATGCGGGGCCGGAGAAATTGCCGCTGGCTTTGCAGGATCACAATCATCCGGTTAGGTTTCGGAATATTTGGGTGCGGGAGTTGGGGGCGGAGAACCTAGCGGCGAAATATTGATGGCCGGAAGCGAAGGCTTTCTTCAGGGGCTGAAGCCCCGACCTCCTAAGGAGGGTGAAAAACTAAGGAGGGCGAGCAAACCAAGTGAGGGAGTTGTTCGTGGAGTAAGAAACCACTACTTTGGGCGGCAGGGGACGATTTTAGGAGTTGATATGGGAGATCACGTGCATCATCCGGGTCATACGCACTCGCATTCACATTCGCATTCCCACTCAAGCAAAAATCTCGCTTCGCGGCGGGAGTTTCTGTGGTCGATGTTGGCGACGGGCATTATGGTGCCGTATGCGTTTGGGCAGGGACAGACACGGGCGGACATGGCGGAAACATTTCGCCGGATGTCTGAGGAGTATGAGGCCAAAGGGCTCGCGGAAGCGTTCCGCGGAATCACTACGAATGGCACGGTGCTGCCGAATCTGTTCGAGATCGCGCCTACTGGCATTTCGACGGAGCCGGTTCGGAACGCAGCCGAGAAGTTCATTGCGTCCCTGACGAGCGTGCAGCTGGCCAGGACGATGTTTCCGGTTGACGACATCAAATGGCGGAAGTGGATGAATCAGCATTTCTACGCGCGCCAGGGAATCAGCTTTCAGGAGATGACTGAGGCGCAGCGGGATCTGGCGTTCGGGTTGATGCGGTCGTCACTGAGCAGCAGCGGGTTTGAGTTGACGCGGAACATCATGAAGTTGAACGAAACGCTTGCGGAGCTTTCTGACGACCACGAGTTCCTGGGGGAATGGCTTTACTTCATCACGATCATGGGCAAGCCTTCGGCGACCGAGCCGTGGGGCTGGCAGCTGGATGGGCATCACGCGATCATCAACTATTTCGTGCTGGGCGATCAGGTAGTGATGACGCCGCACTTCTTTGGCTCCGAGCCGGTGAAGGCGACTTCAGGCAGGTATAAAGGAGTGGAAATTCTGCAGAAGGAGCAGAACGACGGGTTGGAGATGCTGCGGACGTTGCCGGATGCACAGCGCAAGAGGGCGGTACTGAACTTTTCCAAAACGGGCAACAATAACCTGACCGAGGCGTTCAAAGATAATGTGGAGCTCGATTACGCGGGGATACGAGCGGCTGATTTGGAGACGCCGGCGCGGCGGCGGCTCGTCGAGCTGATGCATCTGTATGTGAGCAACATGCCGGAGGGGCAGGCTCGCGTAAAAATGGACCAGGTGCAGCGGCACATCGATAACACCTGGTTTGCATGGATCGGGGAGTCGCAGGCGGACAGCACTTTTTACTACCGCGTGCAGAGCCCGGTTGTGCTGATTGAGTTCGACCACCAGCGGCCGGCGAACTTGAGGAAGTTTGCGGCTGATGCCAACAAGCCTACGCAGCAACACATTCACTGCGTGGTGCGGACGCCGAACGGGAATGACTACGGGAAAGACTTGTTGCGACAGCACTACTTCGCGCACCCGCACAAAGAAGCGTGAGCTGATCGTCTTTCGGGCGTAATGGTTGAAACTCAAAGGCTGAAGGCGCAAAGTTAGAAAATCATGCCGAAAACAGAGGCGGCGTTTGGGTAATTTTGCGCTTGGTGACGGGTGAAATGAGATCTGGGCGATACGTTTTGGGATTGCTGGTGGGGCTTGGCGCCTGGGCGCTTGGGAACGGTGTGGCGGTGCGGGCGCAGGAACCGCCTTCAGAACCGGACAAACCGGCGGATGCGGCGCCGCCTGCGCCGGGAAAGAAAACGGCACCGAAGAAGAATAGGGACAATGCTACCGAGTCGGCGCCGGATCAGCCTACGTGGGATCCCTTGCGAGCCGAGAAGGATTTGGAAGTTGGGCAGTATTACATGCGCAAAGGTGATGTGGATGCTGCGATTGACCGGTTTCAAGATGCAACATTGGCGAAGCCTGGTTATGCGGTGCCGTTTCGATTCTTGGGTGAGGCGCAGGAGAAGAAAGGGTTGAAGAAACCGGCGATTAAGTCTTATCAGAGGTATTTGGAGCTTTATCCTCGGGCTGAGGACGCGGAGAAAATTCGGAAGAAGATTGAGAAATTGTATAAGGATGTGGAGAAGGAGAAGAAGGAGATTAAGTAGGAAGACGTAATGAAGTAACGAAGTAGTGAGCTAAGGAAAGAGCGGCAAGGAAGACGCCGCGCTGGGTTTACATCGAAGAGAGATTCCTCCAGTGCGCACGCCGGCCCGTTCGCAGGAAGCGAATGGGGAAGAAAAAGCCGGCGGGCTGCGGTCGGAATGACGGGTTGTCTTTTCTAGTTTGTTGTTGTGAAGTGCAGTGGACTTTGACTGTGAGGTCTGCGGAGGCCTCCGCTGGGGCTTCGGCGATTTTGACGTTGGCACAGGCAGGAGTGCCTGTGCTACTTAGCGGGCCAGGTGGTCCAAGACTTTGCGGGCTTGGTGGAATTGGGGGAATTGTTTTTCTTCGGAGCGGAATTCTGGGGAATGCGAGATTAACGAGCAGCCGGAGCGGCGGGTGGGGTGTTTGACGTGGAGCATCTCGTGGTAGAGGACATATTCTACGGCGCACTTCGGGACGTTGGGGCGGTCCATGCGGCGGTTGAGCAGGATGTGGCCCGGGCCGGGGTCGTAGCAGCCGAACTGGCGGCGCCAGTTTCTTGTGCTCCAGCCAATGTGGGGGCGGGTTAGTTTTCCTTCGAAGTATTTCTGGTTTAATTCGTCGAAAAGCTTTTCCAGGTCGAAGTGGCGTCCTTGCGCGTGTGTGGCTGGACGGATGCGGCGGTGGCGCATGCGATTGATGCGGGTGCGGGTGCGGTGGGAGCGAGCGTAGTCGAGGTATGGGGTGGTGAGGGATTTTGGGGCTTTGCGGCGGTAGACGCGGGCCAGGAGAAGGGCGGCTGCGCCCTCGAGAACTGGGAGCGGGGCTCGGTGGAGGAGGTCGGAGAAACGGACATGGACGGTTTCTTCGCGGCGGCGGATGGTCAGGGTCAGGCTGCTGTAGGGGTAGAACTCTACGCGGAAGCGGGGTGGGCGGCCGTCGCAGTTTAGGCGGGTGAACATGCGTTGGAAGAGGGTGGAGCCGCCCGGGACGTTTTGGGGGAGTTTTGGCATTCGTTTTCATGGGTAGTTTACGACGTGGGATAGGGTGGGGCCAAATTTGCGATGTGGGTGGGCGAAAAGAGAAACGGCGGAGGATTCACCACAGAGGGCACAGAGTTCACGGAGAGAGAAAGAGTGGGATCTTGCGAAGGGGAGCGGGACGGATGGATCGCGGGTACGGAGGTTGGGAAAGACAAGGACCTGGTTGAGAAGCGGTGGGCATACAACGTAGTGTGTTCGCGGGAGAAGAACGGAGGACGGAGAGATCTTGCGCGTCGGGGTGAGAGGCGCGGGGTTGGATCTAGACCTCCGCCCTCAGCGGCTACTCGGTGGGGAGCGGCTACGTTGGGAGGTGAGGTTAACGTTGCACAGGCAGGAGTGCCTGTGCTACTTGAGTTGCGGCGGCTAATTTTTGCGGCGGACTGGGGGTGGGGCTACGGCTTTTTTGGCTTTTTCGGCGTCGCTGATGGCGTCGCGGGTGCCTTGGATGGCGTCGTCGAGATTGTCTTTGTAGATTTCGATGTCGATTTTGTCGGCGGCGATTTTGTTCAGAGCTTCGAGGAATTCCTTGCCGCGAGAAGCCATTGAGTCTATGCCCTGGCGGATATTTTCCTGTTTCTCGATGCCGAGCTGTACGAGGTCGGCGGCATCATCGAGGCAGCCGACGTATCCGTTCATGAGCGCGTTGAGCAGTTCGCTGTGGCGATTCGACGAGGGATGCTGGAGCTCGTACTGAAACTTTTTGAGGCGGTCGTCGGCAAAAGTGATGAAGAGGTTGATGCGCGCGTTGGTGGTTTCGGCGTCGCGGATTTTGTCGGACTCCATGGAGGAGAGGTAGTCCTTCTGCTGGTATTCGGCGTGGAGCTGAGCGCAGGAAACAGCCAAGCCACAGGTGACGGCGGCGGTGAGCAGGCAGTTTTGGATATTCATTTCGAGTTTCTCCTGGTTATTTTCGACGGGATTCTCCGGCGATTGGTTGGCTTGCGGATTCTCTATTGGCGTCTCTTCTGGTTTTTCTACCGGTGGCTTTACGGGCTGGTCGGCCGGTTTGTCCAGACCGGCTGAAGCGGAGGCCGGCGCAGTAACGGCGACCAGCGGAGCGCCCGACGGATTTTTTGGAGCGGGGCGTGATGGAAACAACATTCGAAGTAACTCGTCGTCTATGGTCGAGAGATCATCCTGGACGAGTTGAAGCGGCGGCTTGAACTCGGCAGGGGCGAGCAAGACCATCTCGCGCAACTCGCGAAGCGCTTTGCGAACGTGCATTTGCAATTGCTTGTAGCCATTCAACTGACGCTCGGCGTTGGGGTGGGCCTTTTTGAGGGCGTCGAAGGCGGCGCGAGCGTTGTCGCGGTACTTCTCCATTGTCTGGGCGACGGTTGCGTAATCGGCGGATTGCGAAGCGTGGCGCGTGGAGGCGAGCTGCTCGTCGCCAATTTTTTCGAAGAGCTTGGCTTTGTGAACGGAATTGGATTCGTGATCGAAGCGGGCTTGCAAATCATCGGGATCGGCCGCCCCCGAGGCGAGCCAGGGCAAGCTGGCAAGAACCAGCATGAACAGCGCGCGCTGGCGCCAACGTTGCATCACTTCCCTTTTGCCTCGAGCTGGTGTTTCAAGACGGCGCTGCGCTGCTGGGCTTGCCAAATCTGGTCGGGATTTTTTCCTTCATCCATGGTGAGAAATTTCTGATAGGCCTCGAGAGCCGGCTTGATCTGGTGCAACTTATCGTAGCAGAGGGCGCGAATAAACCAGGAACCGGCGGCGGGTGGTTCGGCTTTGGCGATCACGTCGAGGGTCGCGAGCGTGGAGATGCAATCGCCGGAAAGATAGTAGGAGGAGCTGAGATCTTTCCAATAGGCCACGTTGTTGGGATCCAACTGGATGGCTAGCTTCAGCTGTTTTTCCGCCGAGGCGTAATCGTGTTTTTGCATGTAGATGCGACCCAGGCCGCCGATCAGTTTAGGGTCATTCGGCGTGAGGACGAGGGCGTGTTGGAGGGTCACGGTGGCGTCATCGTATTTTTTCTGGGCGATCTGCAGGTCGGCGCGGAGGCGGAGGGAGTCGGAGGTGGGGGGCTTTCCAGCGTCGGCGCGGTCGAGTTCGGCTAGGGCTTCGTCGTTGTTGTTTTGCTCGACGAGGAAGTGAACGAGGCGGGCGCGGGCGGCGGAGTCGGACGGCTGCAGGGTCAGATACTTGCGGTAGGCGTCGGCGGCTTCGGGCTTGTTTTGGGCGTCGAGAGATTGAGCCAGGCCGAGGGCAGCGGCGGTGGAGTTTGGCTGGACTTCGAGGACTGCGCGGAATTTTTTTTCGGCGGCGGCGGGGCGCTGGAGATTTAGATAGAGCTTGGCGAGATGGAGAGCAGCTTCGGTGTCGCGCGGATCGAGACGCACGGCGCCTTCGAAGGAGTCTGCGGCGCCGGGGAAATCGCCGGAACGCTCTTGCGCGACGCCGAGAAGGATGCGCGGGCGGCTTTGAGTGGGCATTAAGTCGACGGCTTTGCGCAATGATGCGACAGCTGCGGCGGGGTCTTGGCCCGTCAGCAGGATGCCGAGGTTGAGGTAGGCTTCGGACATTTTCGGATCGAGGGCGATGGCACGTTCGTATTCGCTGCGGGCTTCGGGGGTGCGTTTCAGGGCGGTGTAGGCGTAGGCGAGTTGGAAGTGGGCGTAGGCTACGTCGGGTTTTTCGGTTAGGAATTTTTGGAGCGGGGGGATGGCGGCTTCGAATTCATTTTTGTCGATGGCATGTTGGGCTTCGTCGAGGAGATCGTTTAGTGGGTTGGAGAGTTTTTGTTTTCGGGATGGTGGGGGCGAGGCGGATTGGGTCTGGGCCGGCGGAACGGTCGCGCTAAAGCGCGCCCCTACATGCGCCGCGACGACGGGGACTTCGGGAGCAGCGCCGGAGGCTTGTGACGCTGCCAGGATTGCTACGCCGATTGCGTATCGTGCGATCGGGCGCGGGCTCGCGGGTTTCATGGGTCGGCGGAGGGGGAGTTCGCTCCATTGGCGATTGTAGCTGAAGGGCCTGTCGATTTGGATGCGCCGTTGGGTTGGCGTTTTGCCTGGCCGTTGGCGTTGAGGGCGCGCGCGAGGAAGCGGCCGGTGTGGGATTGCGTGTTGCGGGCGACTTGTTCGGGCGTGCCGGTGGCGATGATTTTCCCGCCCTGATCGCCGCCTTCGGGACCGAGATCGATCAGCCAGTCGGCCGACTTGATGACGTCGAGATTGTGCTCGATGACCACGAGCGACGCGCCGGATTCGAGAAGTTTGCGGAAGGCGGCTAGGAGTTTGGCGATGTCGTCGAAATGCAGGCCGGTGGTGGGCTCATCGAGGATGTAGAGGATTTCTTTGTTTTCGCTGCGTGTGAGGTGCGAGGCAAGCTTGAGGCGCTGGGCTTCGCCGCCTGAAAGCGTGGTGGCGGACTGGCCTAGGCGCAAGTAGCCGAGACCGATTTCGTTGAGGACGCGTAGTTTGGAAATTACCTTAGGGACATTAACGAAAAATGAGAGCGCTTCGCGAACCGTCAGTTGCAGGACCTCGTGAACGTTCTTGCCATGATAGCGGACTTCTAGAACGGAACTTTTGAAGCGCGTGCCGCGGCATTCTTCGCAGATGAGTTCGACGTCGGCGAGGAACTGCATCTCGACTGTTACGGTGCCGTCGCCCTGGCAGGTTTCGCAACGGCCGCCGGGAACGTTGAAGGAAAAGTGACCGGCGGTGTAGCCGCGGCGCTTGGCGTCGGGAGTTTCGGCGAAAACTTCGCGGATGGCGTCGAAGGCTTTGAGGTAGGTGGCAGGGTTGGAGCGCGGAGTGCGGCCGATCGGGGATTGGTCGACGATGACGACTTCGCGGATTTCGGAGTCGCCTTCGATGCGGTCGCAGAATTCCTTGACGCTGGAGCCGTTGCGCTTGGCGGCGAGGGCTTTGTAGAGGACGTCGTGAACGATCGTGGATTTGCCGGAGCCGCTAACGCCGGTGACGACGGTGAAGGTACCGAGAGGAACCATTAGATCGACGTTCTGCAAATTGTGGACGTGCGCGCCGAAGATACGGAGAAATTTTCCGTTGGGCTTGTGGCGGCTATTCGGGACGGGGATGCGGAGTTCACCGTTGAGATAGCGGCCGGTGATGGATTTTGGCTCTCGCAGCATGGCTTGGTAGGCGCCGGAGAAAAGGAGTTTGCCGCCGAGTTCGCCTGCGCCGGGGCCCAGGTCGATTACGGAATCGGCGGCTTCGATGGTGTCGGGATCGTGCTCGACGACCAGGACGGTGTTGCCAAGGTCGCGGAGGGACTTGAGGATGTCGATCAAGCGCTGGGTGTCGCGCGGATGCAGGCCGATGGAAGGCTCATCGAGGACATAGAGGGCGCCTACGAGGTGCGAGCCGAGTGACGTGGCGAGTTGAATTCGCTGGGATTCGCCGCCGGAGAGCGTGGAGGTGAGGCGGTCGAGCGTTAAGTAGTCGAGTCCAACTTCGTCGAGAAATTGGAGACGCGAGCGAATTTCATCGAGAATCTTGTCGGCGATTTTTGCCTGCTCGGGAGTTAGCTCGAGCGTGGCGAAGAAGACGCGGGCTTCCTTTACGGTGAGCTTGCAGATTTCGGTGATGGATTTACCGGCGACGCGGACGGCGCGGGCTTCGGGACGCAGGCGAGTGCCGCCGCACTCCGGACATAAAGCATAGCCACGATAACGGCTTAAGAACACACGTACGTGGAGTTTGTATTTTTTGCGTTCGAGATAATTGAAGAAGCCTTTGACGCCTCCGAAATCGCTCGCGGGATCGCCTTCGAGGATCAGGCGACGCTGGTCGGGGGTGAGATGACGCCAAGCGATGTTGGTGGGAATGCGTTGAGCGCGGGCGAATTTCTTGGCTTCCTGGAGCAGAACGCGGTAGCGCGGCTTGGTCCACGGCTCGATGGCGCCGTCGTCGAGAGATTTGCTGGAATCCGGGACGACGAGATTGAGGTCGAAGTCGATGGTATTGCCGAATCCCTGGCATCGGGGGCAGGCGCCGTAAGGATTGTTGAAAGAGAACAGGCGCGGCTCGGGCTCCTGATAGATGGTGCCGTCATTTTTGCATTCGAAACGATCGTTGAAGACCAGGCGCTGGGCGGGATTTCCCGCGGCGTCGGGAACAAATTCGAGGATGGCTTCGCCGTTGCCTTCGCGGTAGCAGATTTCGATGGAGTCAATGAGACGGGAGCGCGACTCGGCACTGACGGCTAGGCGATCAACGACGACCCAGACGGGCTTTGTGAAGTCGATCTCCAGAAGGGTTTCGGGCGAGGAGAATTCGTGAAGTCGACCGTCTTGATAAAGGCGGTTGAAGCCACGCTTCTGGATGTCGCTCAACGCGTTGCGCAGGGCTTCTTGATTCGGAGGCGCATTCTTTTTCTTAACGAGGCGGCGGGCTGCCGTGGGTGGCGCGGAGTTCGGGATTTTGAGTTGATAGACCACGTAGAAACGGCGGCCGGGTGGAAGTGACAGAACTTGGGTGGCGATGCCGTCGGGATTGTCTCTGCGAACAAGAACGCCGCACTTGATGCAGAAAGTTTGACCGCAGCGAGCAAACAGTAATCGCAAATAGTCGTAGATTTCGGTGGCGGTTGCGACCGTCGAGCGGGGGTTGCGCGTGGAATTCTTCTGGCGGATGGCGACGGCCGGGGCGATGCCCGAGATTTCGTCGACGTCGGGCTTCTCCATGCGCTCGAGGAATTGCCGGGCGTACGCGGAAAGGGATTCGACGTAGCGGCGCTGGCCCTCGGCGTAGACGGTGTCAAAGGCGAGCGAGGACTTGCCGGAGCCGCTGACGCCGGTGACGACCGTTATGGCGTTATGCGGTATTTCGACGGTGACATTTTTGAGGTTGTGGACGCGCGCGCCGCGAATGAAGATGACATCTTGGCTTGTAGTCGTGTTGGCCGGGATGAGGTCGTTGGTTGCCAAAGGGAAGCCTAGACAGTTCGTGCGCAGACAGATACGTCTACTGGCGACTGCCTAAACTTTAAATTATACGGCTGGCTTGGGTTTGGGGCAAACGGGGGGCGAACCTGCGAAGAAGGGCACGTGTCTACGTCTGCGGCGCAGAAGGAATTGTCGATTTGCGTCGCGAAAGACCGCAGGGCTCCGCAGACTCCGCCCTGCGCTACAGATTGCCGCGCGCACTCCGAGGGGCTCTTAAGGTTCTTGAATCAGGTTGATTGCCTCGACGCCGCCTTCTACTTTCAAGCGAATCGTTGCGGGAGTTTTGCCGTAGACGTCGTTGGTGTATTCATCGTCGGCGTGCTTAAAGCCGTGAGCGTTGATCGATCCGATGCCGCCTGAGGCGTGCACGACAACGCCGACTTTAGAGGGAAGGCGGATGGTCGCCTGCCCCACGCCGCCTTCGATATTGGCGTCGAGATCTTTCTGGCGATCGCCGGTAAGGTCTACGTCAACTTGACCGGCGCCCATGTCGACGGTCAGTCGTGTCAGGAGTAAATCGCGAAGGCGGAAGTGCCCCTGGCCAGCGCCCATGTCGATTTTCAACTCCAATGGAACGTCGTTGCTGAAGTGCAAATTCCAATCGTTGCGCGATATGCCGAAGTGAGGGCCGTGGTCATCCTGGGAAATCGCGAGTTGGCCGAGGCCGGAATCGATGTGATAGTTGACCTGAGGAATGGCGTAGGAATCGCTGAAAGCGAAATCCGCGTCGAGCAGATGGTTGGAACCGCCGCTGATATTCAATTGGCCGGCGGAGGCGTCCACGGAAGCATTGACCGACCTGGCGTCCTGACGATCTACCGTGCGGCTTTGGTGATGCATCAGCGAAGAATCGTGGCGGCCTTTCGAGAATGCTCGGCCGTGCCAGAGGAGCACTGCCAGAACGCAAATGAAGGCCACCACCGCGACCGTCGCACCGATCGACGAACCCGCGGGCGCTCCGGGATTTTGCCGCGCACGCATGGAATCCAGCATCTTTCCCAGGCCGATGAAAATGAGGATCAGCGGCCAGTACGTTTTGAGAATGAGCCAAGGATCGAAGCCGGGCCGATAGTTGGCGTAGAGAAAGATCGCGCCGACGACAATGAGGATGATGGGAACGGCGAGAGGAGGCCTTTGGGGTTGGACGTCTGGGGGCATCGCGGATCTCGTTATCTGTTAGTACGCACCCTCTCGTGTAGAAGTTTCTTGGTCCCTGGAGGGAGAGCCGTCGCTGGGCAGCATACTGCTTGGACCGGTGAGGAGCAACGCAGAACAGTGACGAGACATCAGGTTCCGATTACGCGGATTACCAGGCATGTGAACGCTGGAGGGTTTAGGATGAGAAGCCGAGGTGGCAAGAGTCATGAACCCTGGGTAGGCATTTTTTGAAAACTCTACGAATGACTGTAGCCTTCAACACAAAAAACTGAGACTCGGTTCCGTTACCGTGTTCGGCCTGGCGCTCTGGATTGGACTGGCCGTCCCTACGTCTCCGACTACTGCTTGGCCAATTCGGCCGGTAGAGACGAGCCCTCGAATCGCTGCACTTAAGAAGCAGATCGAATCTGGCGATCTTCACGCCACAGATGCTTTTTGGCAGGAAGCCGTGCGCGCCGGTACCCCATTGATAGAACCCGCGAAAGACAGCGCGGAAGACGTCATCGTTACGTTTGTCCGGCGCGGGGATGCAAGTACTCGGAGTGTGGCATTGCTAGCGCCTCTTACGAAGGCACCTGGGATTCCAAGCCTGCAACTCAAGCGGCTTTTGAATACGAACGTCTGGTATGGCAGTTGGCAGATGAAGAACGACCTCCGTTTCACCTATCGACTTGCGCTCGATATGAATCAAGGTGAAAACCCTCAGAAATCAGCCACAGTCGATCCTCTAAATCCTCGCAAGATGGAAATTTCTTTCGAAGGGGGTGGGATACCGACTGCTCAGTTTTTCATCGCATCGATGCCCCACGCACCTGACGAGCGGTGGATTACCAGGCAGGTTGACGTGCCGATGGGCAAAGTTGAAGAGCACGCGGTGAAGAGCGCTCAAATGGGAAACGAGCGAAAGCTCTGGATATACACACCACCGCAGTACCACGACAAGGAACCTGGGGGCTACGGGCTGCTAATCCTTTTCGACGGATTCTCTTACCTGCACTGGATTCCCGTGCCGACAATTCTGGACAATTTGATTCACGCGGGAAAGATGCCCCCTATGGTCGCGGTTTTAGTCGACAATCCGCCGGAGTCTCGAATGTCCGAGTTGGAGTACAACTTCGCATTCGTGGAGTTCTTGAGCAAAGAATTGCTGCCGTGGATTCACGACCGCTGGAACCTGACACGCGATGCCGAGAAGACAATAGTTGGCGGTTACAGCGCAGGTGGAGCAGCGGCGGCATTCGTTGCGATGCAGCGTCCGGACTCGTTCGGGAACGTGCTATCGCAGTCCGGGTCGTTTTGGGATGGCCACAAAGATGTGAAATGGGAATGGTTAGCCGGTCAATATGAAGCGGCCCTAACACTGCCGGTAAGATTTTACATTGAAGCTGGCTTACTGGAGGACGTAGCGAAAGAAGGGCCATCGCTGCTCGAAGCGAATCGGCACATCGTTAAAATCCTGCAAGCCAAAGGGTATTCTGCGATTTATAACGAGGTCGGAGGGACTCATGAAACCCGGAGAAGCTAAGTCTTGGCTGGACTAAATTTCGGGGAGCAGGTCAAGTGCACTGGCGGGCCACCCTCGCTGATGGTCTCATGGTCCTAACGACGAGGAATCGGATGTGATTGCCCCTAACTAACTCAGCGTCTGGTAAACGCAGCACTAATCGGAAACTGATGACCCACTACCCGCAGAGCGGTTCGGAGATAGAACGAGACAATGACGGCTATGCTAGAGTTCCGGTGAACGGCGCGAGAGGTGATCCGTGGAAGCTTTCGAGAGAGTCGTTTGGATTGTGCTGGATAGTGTTGGTATTGGGGCTTTGCCGGATGCGGCTGATTACGGCGACGTGGGGCGCAACACGCTTGGGCATATCGCCGAATCGCGGCAGCTGAAGATACCGAATCTGGTGCGGTTGGGATTGGCAAACATTGTGCCGCTGAAACATCTTTCGCCTGTGGTTGCGCCGATTGGGGCATTTGGAAAAGGGGTCACGCGATCTCCTGGAAAAGATACGACCACTGGCCACTGGGAAATGGCTGGCGTTTGGCTCGACCAGGCATTTCCGACATATCCACACGGATTCCCGCGCGAATTGATCGATGCGTTCGAGAAGCAGATCGGGCGTGGGACCATCGGCAACAAGCCTGCGTCGGGCACCGAGATCATCAAGGAACTGGGCGAAGAGCATGTGCGAACCGGCAAGCCGATTGTATATACCTCAGGAGACAGCGTTTTCCAGATCGCTACACATGAAGAGGTGATTCCGATCGCGGAGTTGTATCGCATGTGTGAGATCGCGCGAAAGTTGCTGGATGGACCGCACCGGGTTGGGCGCGTGATTGCACGGCCGTTCACGGGCGCGGTTGGGCATTATGTGCGGACACCGCGGCGGCATGACTACGCGGTCGATCCGCCGAAGCCGATGCTTTTGGACGTGCTTCGTGAACGGAGGGTGCCGGTGTTTGGTGTCGGCAAGATTCACGACATTTACAATGGGCGCGGGGTGGAGGACTACGTCACCACCAAAAGCAACAGCGACGGGATGGAGAAGCTGACGGCTGCGGTTCGTGAGCGGAAGCGGGGGCTTATTTTCTGCAACTTGGTTGATTTCGACATGTTGTACGGGCATCGCAAAGACGTGGAGGGATTTGCGAAATCGCTGGAAGAGTTCGACGGTCTGCTGAATGCGTTTTTGCCGCTGCTGGCGGAATCCGATTTGCTTATGATCACTGCGGACCATGGTTGCGATCCGGATTTGCGTTGGGAGACGACCGATCATTCGCGGGAATATGTGCCGATTCTGGCGTATTCGCCAAAATCCGGCGTGGGGGCTGACCTAGGTATACGCAATACGCTCGCGGACATGGGTCAGACCATCGCGGAGAATTTTGGCGGGCTGATTCCACATGGAAAAAGCTTTTTGGAAGAAATTGCCAAGGTAAGTCTCAGCAGTGCTTCAGGACAAGTTTAGCGCGTAAGAATATTGCCGAATTGGGACGCAGCGGTGCTGAGCTCCTACAAGAACCGGCACGGTCGGCGGCCGTTACAACGGCGCATGATGCGCCGGACTAAAGTCCGGCGGCTACATAAGCTACATAGATGTGGTTGGTCGATGCAGGGGTGAAGTTGGTTGGCTGCGGGCTAGTTGCCGGAGGTGGCGCCGGCGGGGCCGCCTGGTGCGTAGTAGCCGTTGCGGGTGCGAGCTGTTAGTTTGCCGCGGCCGCGGGGTGGGATGACGTCGACCTGGACGGTGCGGAAGGTGCCGTCGCGTTTCGTGTTCGTTGGGTAATACGCTAGCGTGTACTGGTTGCGGATGTCGTGGGCTACGTTTTCGCAAATGTCTTTCACGTCGGCTACGTTTTCAGGGAAAAAAGCCAGACCGCCGGAGGCTTTTGCGATTTCTTCCAATGCCCTTTTGGCGCGCTTGGCGTTTTTCTTGCTCTCTTCGCCGAGCAGGCCGATGGTGTAGATCACCGTGTCGGTCTTCTGAATTTCACGGATGGTCTTTTCCAGAGAATTATGGCTGGTGTTGTCTTCGCCGTCGGTCACCACGAGCAAGACTTTTTTATCCTTTTTACCCTTTTTCACGTGGTCGAGCGAGCCGATGATGGCGTCGTAAAGCGCGGTGCTGCCTCGCGAGTCGATACGCTCCAGCGCTTCCTTGAGTTCGGGGATGCTGCTGCTGAAGTCCTTGTCGAGGTCGAGGTAGAAATCGTCGTTAAAATTAACGACGAAAGCCTCGTCTTGTGGATTGCTGGCTTCCACGAGCGTCAGGGCCGCGGCATTGACGCGTGGCCGCTTGTCGCGCATGCTGCCGCTGTTGTCGATGACCAGACCCATGCTGACCGGAATGTCTTCACGCTTGAAGACGGCGAGCTTCTGCTCGGCCTTGTCTTCCAGCACGCGGAAATTCTCTTCCTTCAGGCCGTCGGCGAAGCGCCCACGATCGTCGAGTACCGTGGTGTGCAACACCACCAGGTTTACGTCCACACGAATTTTCGGGTCCTGCGAACCGGAATTCGGATTTTGTCCTGGAGGGAGCGGCTGAGAATTGGGAACAGGAATTTGAGCAGCGGTGTGTAAGGCGCCGAGCGCCAATGCGCATATAACCAAAATAGATAGGGACAGGAAGGAAAGGCGCTGGGAGGCCGATCTAGTGACTGGGAGCGTAGTACCCCGTCTTGGAGTACACGTTGAGGGGAGGAAGCCCCTTGGGGGCGCGGAGTTTGATCTTGATCTTTCTCCAGCGCGCATCATGTGCTTTGTTGCTTGGCCGATATCCAAGGACATATTGATTTCGCAACTCCATGCCGATTTTGGACGCAATATCCGGCAAATCGTTTAGATTTTCGACGGCGAAGACGCGGCCGCCTGTCATTTCCGTTACTTCACTCAATAGCGATGGGCCATTGAGCTCCTCGGGAGTACGGTTGCGATAGCCCAGCGGATCAAAAATGCCAATGGCGTAAAGTTGCGTGTCCGCTTCCTTGACCAGCCGCTTGATATCGCTCTCGTTGTACCTACTATGATTATCACCTCCATCGGAGAGGATGAGCAAGGCACGCTTGCCGTTCTTAGCACCCCTCATCTGGCTGAGGCCCAAATAAATCGCGTCCAGCAGAGCAGTGCGCCCCTTGGGGGCTGTCAGCATCATGCGGCTCTGCAAGTCTTCGACGCTATTTGTGAACGAACTGGTGAGCTCGGCGCGCTCGTTAAAGCTGACCAGGAAGAATTCGTCCTGAGGATTGGCGGTCTTGAAGAATTGCACGGCAGCTTCGCGGGCTTTGCCGATTTTATTGGACATGCTGCCGCTGTAATCGAAAATAACGCCAATGGAGATAGGCACGTCTTCGGAGGAGAAGGTAACGACCTCCTGCTCGATGTTGTCTTCGTAGACGCGAAAGTTGTCGGGATCGAGGCCGGTGACCAGGCGATTGTAAGGATCGGTGACGGTGACGTTTACGAGCGCCAAATCGACGTCGAGATGGAGGCCTTGCAAGGGCTTCAGTTTGGAGCCAGGGGTGTTCTTCTTGACGTCATCCGGGACAGGCTTGGCATCCGCGGGCGTTGCATCCTCTTTGGGCTTAGCAGCCGCATTCTGTGAGGACGTATCGGTACTCTGGGCGACTGCAGGCGTGGAAAAAACGAGCAGGGCAACTACGGCAAACAAAAGGATGACAAGGCAACAAGGCAAAACGCGAATCGGGTGTACCTCGCGCTTCACGGCTCTCTCCCAAAGATCCCTGGCCTGCCGGGAACGGCCGCGCGGTTCAGGAACTGCAAGGGATTCTACCACCGCATCAAAAGAAGACAAGTGTAATTGCGTCATTTTACAGCGCCTACTTTGTCAAACATATGTCAAAACCGGGCGACACGGCCAGTGGACCCGATAATGTCGGAGCAACTCTGTCGCCATGGCTATGGCCCGGTTAGACTACGGAATTAAGATGAAGAAAAATGCGTTTAGGTAGCATCCGGCAGATACTGTAGAAAATCAGTTTGTATGCCGGACAGCCGCGGCAGGACGACGTTTTTGGAAATTTTTGGAAATTTTTCTGAGGAAAGGCCCTCCCATGAGTTCCAGTAAAGTCGTAGTGGTAATACCAGCGCGCTATGGTTCCACGCGCCTGCCCGGGAAGCCACTGGTGTCACTAAACGGAGAGCCAATGATCCAACGAGTGTACGCTCGTGCCAAAATGGCAAAGCGCGTGGATCGGGTGATCGTGGCCACCGACGACGACCGCATCGTGCAGGCGGTAACCTCTTTCGGCGGGGAGGCACGGATGACGCGCGCCGACCACCGCACCGGCACCGAACGCGTCGCGGAAGTAGCAGCCCACGTGGAGGGCGAAATCTTCGTCAACGTGCAGGGTGACGAACCGCTGCTCGATCCGGCGGCGGTCGACATTGCGGTAGCGGCACTGTTGGAGGAACCCGGGGCGGCAGTGGCAACCGTGGCGACGCCTATCAAGATCCCAGGCGATATCATGGATCCCAACGTGGTAAAGGTCGTCCTGGATTTCGACGATAACGCTCTGTACTTCTCGCGCGCACCTATACCGTGGGTCCGCGACACCAAAGGCACTGTCCAAGTGCGGCATCTAAAGCATTTAGGCCTATATGTCTTCCAGCGGGAGGCCCTGCTGGAGTATCCCACGCTGCCACAGGGTGAACTGGAACGCGTCGAACAGTTGGAGCAGTTACGCTGGATGGAAAATGGGACGAAGATTCGGGTCGCGGAAGTCGAGCACGATGCTGTGAGCGTGGACGTACCGGAAGATGTCGCCCGCGTGGAAAAATTGCTCGAAAAATGAAACCGACGGGGAGTGTTAGGCCAAGCTACGTCCGTGCCCCGCGGGACGCCAATTCCCTGGAAACGGAACGCCTTTCAGGACAATGGCGTTCCGCTGGTGCGTCCGCAGATCGAGTCATTGGTTCGTTAAGTCTAGTAATTGCGAAGGATAGAGCCAACGATCGTCCTGTGGGTGTCCACGCCCACGACAAAGGTCGTGTTGGGGTCCACAAGGTACGCGGCAAAGTTGAGCGTGCTTGAGGGCGAGGTAGCCAGCGTGATCGTGTAGGTGTTGCGGCCGGTGCCATCCCCGGTGACGGCCATGGAGCCGCTGAAGGCCGCCCCAAGGACCACGCTCTGGGCGGACAACTCCGTGAAATCTACCCCGCCAGAGATGCTCCCGGAACTGGTCTGGGTGTACTGACCAACGAAGTCCTCTTCAGCAAGGATTCCGGTGGTCCCATTGATACTCAACCCGCTCCAGTTGAAGCCCCAGTTGCCGGCCTCCGCGGCCGTCGTAAAGGTGCCGGTCTGCATCTGCATCGAGCCGTCCGCGGTGATAATCGGCACCGTGCCTTGTCCAGTGCTGACGTCCTGAATGACCGCCTGGGTCGGCGAAATCAGGTAGAAAATGAACGAGAAAGTCCCATTGCTGGAATCCGTAAACGTAATGGTTCCCCCTCCGTCGCCGCTGGAATCGACCGTATAGGTTGCGGCGCTGATGGTGCCCTTTGGGATGGCGGTGTGGTTACTGTTGCCGGAGCCGCTGGCGCTGGAATCGTCGTCATCCAACTGGATGTTGCTTACGGCGCCGCCATTTAGGGTGAAACGGCCTCCTCGCACCTCGGAGCCTGAGAGACTGGAACCGGAGACGATGAAGGCAAAACTGCCGCTCAAGCCGCTGGCAGCGGTGGGAATGGTGCCAGTCTGGGCGACCGCGTCGCCCAGACTCGCCGCTGGAAAATCCGTTCGCATTAGCCGAAGGCGGCCCGCGCCAACAGTATAAAACGCGAAATTCAGAGTGCTGCCGTTGATCGTAAACACGGCGGTGCCGCGACCGAACGTCGGGGCATTCGTCGCGTCCCGGGTAAAGCTTGCGGTTGTAATCGGAAGCTGGCCCGACGCCGAGAAGTTGTCATTGATGTCGACCACTCCGGTGCTGATACCGCCGCCGGCATTGCCCACGAATTGCCCGACGAACGATTCGTTTGCTCCATTGGGATCCAGGCCCGATATATCAAAGACGTAGGGGCCGCTGATGGTGGTCGGGAAGGTAGCAAATGTGGTGGTGTCCTGTAGGGTGAAATTCCCGCTGGCTGTCGCATTGCCGTCGGTTTCGGTGATGAGACCCGCGGTGGCAGACGTCATCACAATGCTGAGCTGGACCGTTTCGCTGGAGTCGACCAGGGTGAGGGCTCCCTTGCCGTTGGACTGGAGCGAGTAGGAGCCGCTGCTGACCGTGAGAGTCGTAGATCCGGGAACTCTGCCGCTATTGAGATCTTGAACCCCGCCGGTTATCGTGCCTGTGCCGTTGGCCGCGAAGCTGCCGACACGTGCAAAAAAACCGCCCGAGTCGGTGCCGCTCATCGCAAACGCATAGGTACCATTCAGGCTAGCAGCTGAATAGGGCCCGGCCGCAGGGCCGGGCGCGGGATTGGCGGTGATCGTCCCTCCACCGCCACAAGCACACGCGATATAGCTGATTGCGAGCAGCGGAAGAATCGCGACGTACTTGGCCGGCCGATTCACAGGGCACCTGCCTGCGATTGCAGCTTGCCAGCGGATTGGAGACGCGTGCCACTGTGCCAGAGAGGCATGCCCTTGGTTGAGCGAACCGCAACGGCGGCGGTTCCTTTTTGTACAATGCGGGCAAGAAAGACGGTCTCAGAGCCGGTGGAGAACAGTTCGCCGATCACACGCACGTTGTCGCCGGCGGCGAGTTCCAGGTGATTCGACTTCAGATAGCTTGCGCTGCCAACGTGCACGTCGATCAGGCCCGCAGACGTCTGCACCATGACGTTCGTTCCAAGCGGGCCGGTATTGGAATCTTCTACAACGCTCGAAACGGTCCCCACTAGATTTGTCTCGCGAGCCAAGCTGTAACCGGAGCGAATGGATGTAGCGATTTGCTGCGCGCGCATCGTCGCGGGCAGAACGAGGGCAACCGGCAGCGCCAGGAAAGCAGCGAGCCATGCGGCGGCTCCGCACATTCGACGTGTGAACAGGCGATCGTCGCCCCTTGGAAGGATTCGTACCATTTTTTTGTTCCCCAGATGGAAAAGCTCGCTAGCCGAGCCCTTGGATTACGCGGACGAACCGGCTCCCCATGACCGCATCCACGCTGCTGTTTGTTCCTTTTGTAGGATGAGGTCGGCGCCCGCCGCGTTTCCCTCGCCTTACTGTATTTGCCCAAAAACAAACTATTTACTGTTGCTTACGAACGACGCAGAACGGCACGTAGCTCTCATCCACTCCGGTAAACACCGACCGAAAAAAAAGGTTTCGGTCGTTCGTGATCACAAATCGCATGCAGAAAATATTTGATTCGCGGTTCGCATGGAGTTGCATTGACAGTGGCGCGAGTTCCGACCATAATTATGTGTACGTCACTCCTGTGGAGGGCTAACAAGCCCGGCACGCTGGATAAGCTCGGCGGGCCAAGGGCTGCAAGGATGGCGCCAAAATATATTTTTGTAACCGGCGGTGTTGTTTCCTCACTTGGAAAAGGCGTAGCTGCCTCCTCGATTGGCTGTCTCCTCGAAAGTCGCGGTTTCAAAGTTACCCTGCAAAAGTGCGATCCGTACCTCAACGTTGATCCTGGCACCATGAGCCCGTTTCAACACGGCGAAGTGTTCGTCACGGAGGACGGCGCGGAGACCGATCTCGACCTTGGCCACTACGAGCGCTTCACGCACGCCAAGCTCAGCCGCGACAACAACTGGACCACTGGCCGCATCTACGAAACGATTCTCGGCAAAGAGCGCCGCGGCGATTATCTCGGCAAAACCGTGCAGGTGATACCGCACGTCACCGACGAAATCAAAGCCACGATTAAGAAAGTTTCCGAAGGCGTGGACGTGGTGATCGTTGAAATCGGCGGAACTGTCGGCGACATCGAGTCGTTGCCTTTCCTTGAAGCTATCCGCCAGATGCGCCTTGAACTCGGCAGCGAGAACACACTGTTCGTCCATGTGACTCTGGTTCCCTACATCGCTGCCGCGGGCGAGCTAAAAACCAAGCCCACGCAGCACAGCGTTAAAGAGATGCTCGGCATCGGGATTCAGCCTGACATTCTTCTGTGCCGCAGCGACCGCCATATTCCTTCCGATCTAAAGAAGAAAATCGCGCTCTTCTGCAACGTCGCCGATTCCTGCGTGATCTCCATGGAAGACGTGGACACGATTTACGCTGTTCCAGTGGAACTCGGGCGCGAAGGTTTAGACGCGCAAATTCTGCGCTTGCTGAAGCTGGAGGATCATCCGCAGGACTTGAACAGGTGGGTGGACCTCGTACATCGTCTGCATCATCCCGTCGGCGAGGTGCGCATCGCGATCGTCGGCAAGTACGTGCAACTGGAAGACGCTTACAAGAGCCTGCGCGAGGCGCTGCTCCATGGGGGGCTGGCGCACAATCACAAGACGGTTTTGGAATGGATCGAAGCGGAAGAAATTGATTCTTTCGAAACCGCGGCGGTGCGGCTGCGGCAATACGATGCGATCCTGGTTCCCGGCGGATTCGGCAAACGCGGAATCGCGGGAATGGTGCACACCATCCACTACGCGCGCGAGAACAAGGTTCCGTTCTTTGGGATTTGCCTCGGCATGCAATGCGCCACGATTGAATATGCGCGCGATGTCGCCGACTTGAAACAGGCGGACAGCACCGAATTCGATCCGCAGACGCCCCATCGCGTGATCTACAAACTGCGCGAGTTGCTCGGCGTCGACGAAATGGGCGGAACGATGCGCCTCGGCGCGTGGCCCTGCAAACTTGAACCTGGCTCCTTCGCTCATCGCGCCTATGGCAAGCTGGAAATCAGCGAGCGCCATCGCCATCGTTACGAATTCAATCGCGACTACGAGAAAGTTCTCACCGGAGCGGGCCTGCGCATCACCGGCAGAACTCCCGACGAGAATTACGTCGAGATCGTCGAGGCGCCGGACCATCCTTGGTTTCTCGGCTGCCAATTCCACCCCGAATTCAAGTCCAAGCCGCTCGAACCGCATCCGCTTTTCGCTGCGTTTATCGGCGCGGCCCTCGAACACAAGAAGAACAAATCGCGTCCGGCGGCTGAGGCTCATCGCGCGCAAGCCGTCGCCGTGGCGCCACACCTCACAGCGTAGCCGTTGCAAGTGCAGTCCTGGCGGATAGCCTGCTATTCTTGCATCATTGGTCTGGTCTCGAATGACGCTTACTCGTGAAATTGTGTTGGGTTCGGTGCGCCTGGGTGCCGGCAACCCGCTTTTCTTGATCGCAGGACCTTGTGTGATCGAAAGCGAGGCTCACGCGCGAAAAATGGCGGAGCACGTTGCGCGAATCGCCGCAGATGCCGGAGTTCCGTACATTTTCAAAGCGTCGTACGACAAAGCCAATCGCTCGTCGGTGAAATCATTTCGCGGCCCGGGATTGAAAGAAGGTCTGCGGATTCTCGGCAAGATCAAAAATGAATTAAGGCTGCCGATCCTCACCGATATTCACGACGCGTTGCAAGCCGCCCCCGCTGCGGAAGTCTGCGATATCCTGCAGATTCCCGCATTTTTGTCGCGCCAAACGGATTTGCTGGAAGCCGCTGCGAAGACCGGCCGCGTCGTCAACGTAAAGAAGGCTCAGTTCCTTTCCCCGTGGGACATGAGCAACGTGGTCGAGAAGATCGCCGCTGCCGGCAACGACAAAATCATCCTGACCGAGCGCGGGGCGTCCTTCGGCTACCAAAATCTTGTGGTCGATATGCGCTCCTTCCCCATCCTCCAAAAACTGGGCTACCCGGTCGTATTCGACGTTACGCATGCCGTGCAACTGCCTGGCGGGCAAGGCCACGCCAGCGGGGGCCAACCAGAATTCATCGAGCCACTGGCCCGCGCAGGCGTGGGTGCAGGCGTCGACGGCATCTTTCTCGAAACCCACGACAATCCTGCGGCAGCCCTCTCCGACGGAGCCAACGCACTTCCCCTTCCGCAACTCGCCAGCCTGCTCGCGCGGCTGAGAGAGCTTTCGTCGCTCGTGCGAAGATGGGCGCAGCAATGAGTCTTGATACCGCTCGCCGCGTCCTGCAGATCGAAGCACAAGCTATTCAAGACGTGCTCGCTCGCCTTGACACAAGTTTCGAAAAAGCGGTCGATCTGCTCTTCGCTTGCAAAGGGCGCGTGGTCGTCACGGGCATGGGCAAATCCGGCCTGGTGGCGCGAAAAATTTCCGCGACTTTCTCCAGCACGGGAACTCCGTCGTTTTTTTTACATCCCGCCGAGGCTTTGCACGGCGATCTCGGGATGTTGGCGCGGGGCGATGCACTGGTGGGGGTTTCCTATGGCGGCGAGACCGAAGAAATTATCGGCCTGCTGGAAGCGCTGAAGCGTCTCGAGATTCGGCTGGTCATGCTGACCGGCAAGATCCATTCGACCCTAGCCGAAGCAAGTGATATCGCGCTCGACGTCAGCGTAAAGGAAGAAGCCTGCTCGCTGAATCTCGCGCCGACGGCGAGCACGACCGTGGCTATGGCCGTTGGTGACGCACTCGCCGTTTCTCTGCTCGAGCGCCGGGCTTTTCGTCACGATGATTTCGCTGCGCTGCATCCCGCAGGACGCCTGGGCAAGAAATTGCTCCGCGTCGAGCACCTGATGCATGCAGGCGATTCGCTTCCGCGGGTCGCGCTGGACACGCGCATGCCCGACGCATTCCACGAGATGAGCAAGAAGGGCCTCGGCATGACTACGGTGCTTCATCCCGATGGACGCTTGGCCGGCATCATTACAGACGGCGATCTGCGCCGGATGATGGAGAAGCTGGGTGGCGCAACGCTGGAGATGACCGCGGGCGCTTGCATGACGCGCAGCGCGCAAACCATCGGGCCTCATGTTCTGGCCAGCGAAGCATTGAACCTCATGGAGAAGCGGAAAATTACGTCCATCGTAGTCGTCGATGAATCGCAAGGTGTGCTGGGCGTCGTCCACCTGCATGATCTTTGGACTTTGGAATTGATTTAGCGGCGTAGAAGCGAAAAGCGCCGCCCACGGTCGGGCGCCGCTACAAAAACCAAAAACAGGGAGAACTGCTTGCCAAAATCTTCAGCCAGGATCCCCGCCGCTTTAGCCAAGCGCGCCAAGCACATTAAGGTTTTCCTGATGGACGTGGACGGGACGCTCACCACGGGCGCCGTGACGCTTTTATCGCAGCCTGACGGCTCCGCCCTCGAAATCAAGACCTTCGACGCACACGATGGCCAGGGCCTCTCGCTGGCCCACACTGCCGGCCTGCGCACCGGCGTAATCACTGGGCGGGAGAGCGCCGCCATGCGGCGCCGCGCCCGCGAGCTTAGCATTGAGTTCGTCTACGAAAAGCAGCCGCACAAGATCGCGGCTTATGAAGAGATCCTGAAAAAGACCGGTGCCGCCGAATCGGAAGTGGCGTACCTGGGCGACGACCTCCCAGACCTCACGGTTATGCGGCGAGTGGGTCTGGCCGTCGCGGTGGGAGACGCCGCCATCGAAGTGAAGCGCGCAGCCCACTACATAACCAAAGCCATAGGAGGGAAAGGCGCAGCCCGCGAGACTGTCGAACTGATCCTGAAGAGTAAAGGCATTTGGGAGGAGATGATCGACAAGGCTCGCGCTTGACGATGTTAGATCTGGGTGGCATTTGCATTTAAACCTGCCCGCCTATCGGCCCTTCGAAGTTCAGGGTAAAAGGGGGGCTGCGGGTGCCCGCAAATCTTAATTTTTCGTTACGGGTAGCATCCGCAAACTGGAACCCCCGACGCCGCTTCATTAACCGCCAACCGGGCATTTGGCGTTGTGGCGTCCTGCGGCGATAATGGTTGGCTGGCTTTTATAGTGTGAGGACCGCGAATGATGCATGCGTGGCACGACGTATCCCCAGGCGACGATCTACCGCGTGACTTTCAAGCGGTGATCGAAATCCCGCTGGGCTCCAACGTGAAGTACGAACTCGACAAGCCCACGGGCCTGCTGAAAGTCGACCGCATCATCCACTCCGCGGTCTTTTACCCGGCCAATTATGGGTTTATTCCGCAAACTTATGCCGAAGATAATGATCCTCTCGATGTCCTGGTACTTTGCCAGGAACCGGTACAACCGCTGGCGCTGATCAAAGCCCGCGCCATCGGCCTGATGACCATGATCGATTCCGGCGCCAGTGACGATAAAGTGATCGCTGTCGCCACCAACGATCCCGAATTCAGCGACTACGTCGAGGCCCGCGATCTGCCGCCACACCGCCTGTTGGTCTTGAAGCGCTTTTTCTCTGACTACAAACAACTCGAAGGCAAACGGGTCGAGGTCGAGGACATTCGTCCGGCTTATGCTGCGCTGACGGTTATTGAACGGGCCTTGGCTCGCTACCAACAGGAGCGAGACAACCTCCTCTCTAAGGTCAGCCGGGCCTAGCGTCGCCCGCCATAATGGTTGGCGGAGTCGGTCGGAATTCATTTTCTAATGCTTACGTACTATTTCGGCGGCTCTGCTTGCCTGTTATCTTGCGGCAACAGGAAATCAAGGAAAGACGCTGCATGAGAACAAGGGTCTTATGGCTCGCAGGCATTCTTGGAGTCCTTCTGCTGGCAGGCTTTGTCGCGCTGTCGGTAATGGCGGGTGGGCCGAAGGACGCGCTCTACATGCTGCGTTACGCGCTGCCGCACATGCATCGTGGCAAGCTGCGTCCGGGAGATGACGCGCCCGATGCACGGCTCCTCGCGCTGAATGGCAAGGATTACTTTCGCTTGCGGGAACGCACCGGCGCGCGACCGTTGATGGTCGTTTTCGGCAGCTACACTTGACCGCCGTTTCGTCGCCAGGTCGGCGACATCGTTCAGATTTACAACGACTATAAGGATCACGCCGATTTTCTGACTGTCTACGTACGCGAGGCGCATCCCACCGACGAATGGCAGATGAAATCGAACGTGAAAGAAGATGTCTGCTACGCGCAGCCGAAAACTCTGGAGCAGCGCATCGCTATCGCCAACGATTTCGTCCAACGGCTCAAGTATCCGATCCCGTTCGGGATCGATGACATGACTAACGCCGCGAACGATGCCTACTCCGCATGGCCAGAGCGCATTTACATCATCGACGAGCACGGCCGCATCGCTTACGCGGGCGGGATGGGTCCGTTCAACTACCATCCGGAAGAGGCTCGCGCCTGGCTGGCTGCGCGATTTGGTTCGGTCCCACCGCCGGCGCCCGACCCGAATCCCTCAGGGGCGCCGGCAGGGTGACGGCTAGGTGGCGCAGCGCAGGTCGAGGCGCCGGCAGATTTCGTCCACGATTTGTTCGGGTTCGCCGTGGATGTCGACGACGAGCGCATCTGAAGGCTCCTCGAGGTCGGCAAACTGCGCCGCGAGAATGTGCTCGTCGGCGAAATGACCTTTGCGCGCGCGTAACCGCTGCGCAATGAGCTGGTAGTCGCCCTCAAGATAGACGAGCCGCACATCCAAGCCGTGAAAGAGTTTTTCGCGATAAGCCTGCTTCAACGCGGAACATCCGAGTACCAGTTTGCGGTGCTCCGCCACGGCCTGCGCTAGTTTCTCGTGGATCGCCTCGAGCCATGACATGCGATCCGCATCGGTGAGTGGAATGCCGCGATGCATCTTGTCTTTGTTTGCGGCGGAATGAAAATCGTCGGCGTCAATGTATTCCCAGCCGAGGCGCTTGGCGAGCAGAGATCCCTCGGTGGTCTTTCCCGAGCCGGTCACACCCATTATCGCGATGATCATATCCGTGCGGCGTCCTTATTTGTTTCCGCGAAGGAGCAGGATCACGTCGAGAAAAACCAGGATCGCGACTACCAGCTCCACCACGAACATGCGCCGCTCGTTAAACTGCGCGACCATGAATTCATACAGCTCGCCGGCGGTCTTCAGTTTTTCCGCTACCAGCGTCTTGTAATCATCCACACCAATTTTTGCCGAGCTGACGCGATAAACGCGGGCGTAGTACGTATCGCTGATGAACTTCACCGCGTATTCAGTCCGCTCGGCAAGGTCCATGATATCCAGGCGCAGACCGTTCAAGCGGCCCGCCCGCCGCGGGAGCCGCCAGAGCGATCGTAAACTCTCATGCCCTTCCAGCGAGCTGTACACGTTGGACAACAGACCGGTCAGCACTTCGTCGTAATAGCGAAATTCCAGCAGCTGCGTGTTTGCGTACTCCAGAAGATCGATGACCGCTGAAGTGGCGTCGGGCTTGTCGTAAACCAGTGCAGCGGCCCAGCCGACAACCACCAAATCATTCGGATAGTAAGAGAGCGCCGCGCGCACGACCTCTTCCCGCTCCGAGGCAGAAAGCGGCATCAGTTCGCCGCGCACGACGCGGGTGATCTGGTCGCCGCACGATTGAAGCAACTCTGTCGCCAGCGCTGCACGACCATCGCTATGTTTCGCGGATTGCACATCGATGATCAGGTAGTCTTCGTCCAGCCACCTCTGCGACGGCTTGATCATGGCCGGACGAAAATGCTCGAGGCGCGTGCGCAGCAGGTCTTCCGCGGCCTTCTCCACCTCCGGCGCGTTCATCCAGCGATAGGAGTACTGCGGCAAGGAGTCGAAATGACACTCGAAGGCAGTGATCAGCTCGACGCAGGCGACTCCGAACCAGTAATACTTGATCCTGCTGTCCAGCTTTTCGCCGGTGGGAAGCACGATCGTGCCGGTCGCCTCGACAATGGGCGCGGTCTGCGCCTGGGCATAGTCCGGCGTGCGATGGACGAAACCCGGCGAGCGGGGTCCCGCCTCCGGCCCGAGCAGAGCAGACAGTTTTTCCAACTCAAACGCTTCGCTAACGTCGAACAAGCTGAGGATGCGGAAGTAGCCTTGAGCATTCATGGAGCGAGAACAAGAATCCTCTCGTGAGGCGAGTCGAAAGAAACGCTACTTCTTCTTGGCTGGCGCGGGCTTATCGGCCGGCTTGGGTTCGGGAGCAAGGGACATACCAGCGGCCGACTTTTGCAATTCTTCGACGGGCTTGGAATCGAGCTGATACAACGACGGCTCGTTCTCGCGCTTCGCGATGTAGTTGTCGCCGCTCTTCGAGATTAGCACTTTCTCGGTGCGCTTGCCGTCGTTGGAGGATACCGTCAGATCGATGACTGGCGCGGTGAATCCGGAATCGACGAATTTGCTGGCGGAAAGGTCGCGGACCTTGTCGATGAGCATTTGCACGCTGGAAGCGTCCATCTTCTTCCCGTTCGACCACCAGTCTGGCCCGCCCTTGGTCAGGAAGTAGGCTTTCCCGCCGTCGTGCATTTCCACTTTGTTCGGCTCATCGAAACCGAAATCAAAAAGCTTTTTGTTGCGAAAATCGTCGAGGCTCTTGTCTAGTCCACTGCCGAGGTCGTTCGGCACTTTATAAATGCCGGCGACCGCGCTGGATTTTGCGTAGTAGTCTTCCTTGCTCTTGCGAATCTGGAGTTCCTGCGCGCCCCCGGCATCGGTGACTTTCGCGGTCGCGACCGGAGTTGCAGAAGCAAATGTTGAGGCCGCTTTTTTCTCGTCTGTGGCAGGCGCGCTCAAGTCCATCTTTGCGTCTTTCAGTCTCCGCACGAGGTCTTCGACGGTGAAGTTGTCCGCGCGGAGCGGCCTGGGCTTCAGGATCTGCCACGCATCCTTGTTGCGGCCAAATTCAATGGATTGCTTCTTAGCGTTCAGCTCGACTTGGCTGATCTTGTCGAAGTCGGCGGTTAGCAGCCGCTTGTCGCGAAGATCGCTCGGAGTCTTGTCGATGCTCGTCTTGGTGTAACTCGCGATCGTGAAGACGCGCGGATCGCCCGAGGTCGCCGCGAAGACGGCGTTGCCCGCCGGTGTGTCGTCGCCAAGCAGAAGTTTCTGGGACTTGCCATCCTTGGTCGCAATGTCTACTTCCAGCGCGGGCTCGGTCAGACCATACGGCTTCAAGTCCGATGCCTTGTCCTCTACTACGCGCTCCGAATTCAGCGATGAGAGCGTAGTGACCATGCTTGAGATTGCGTCTTGATCGGCGGCAAGTGGAGCTGGAGCGGTGATCTGCCACTTTCCCGCGTCGTTCTTTGCGAGCGCAACTTCCTGGGTGCCCTTCTTCTTGATTTCGATCTTGGAGAAGTCGGCGTCTTTCAGCGTCAGGATTTTGGGCGCCGCATCGACCGGAGTCGCCGTCGCGTCCGCGGCTTTGTGATGATCCGACCAGTACAGCGTTCCGGTGAGCGCCGCCAAAACGGCGGCCGCGACCAGCAATCCAGTGCTTTTCATGGATGTTTTCCTGACATGATGGAAACCGGCGCGGCTCGCTCTACCGGCGCTTCCACCAAACGGACACGCCGGCAAAAATAACAATCAGCGGCAGAATGAACTGGCTGGTGATGCGCACCAAGCTCATTTGCGCTTGCGTCATGGTGATCCGGCGATCTTCCCGCTCCTTCGGACGAATGGAGATCAAGTCTTCGTCCGAGGAAAGCCAATTCATGGTGTTCAGCGCGAGGTCGCGGTTGCCGTTGAAATTCAGGAAGGAGTTGGCCGCCCATGCGGAGCTTCCGAAAACCACAAAGCGTCCCTGCGAATTTTCCTTGCCGGTGTTGTACGTTCCAGCGACAGCCAGCGTCAGTGGTCCTTTCTTATTCTTGGGGTCACTCGGATCGATGTCGGGCGAATTGAGTTTGGAGGTTGCCAAGCTGGAATCGGAAGAACTGAACAGCTTTTGAACCGTCGATTTGCCTTCGTTCTTGACGTCCAGCGAACGTGACAATGGGAAGCCCGTCGCGGTTCCCTTCATCTCGCTCACAATGGGTTGTGAGCCGTAGCTGGTGACCAGCGCGACTTGCGGGCCGAGTCCGGCAAGCTGGCCGATCGGGTTCATGTCCAGAATCAGATCTTTTTCCGGCGTGACACCCCAACTGGCGAGCAGTCCGGTCAGCGCGTCGTTGTCGGCGATCTCTGATCGCCCAATCTTTAGCGGCGGATCGAGCATGAAAAGGGCGCGCCCGCCGTCTTCGATGAATTTCTTGATGGCATCGACCGCCGGCTGCTGGTAGTCGCCGGTCGGACCGGCTACGACGAGAACGGTGCAGTCGCTCGGGATCTCCGCCTTCTGCAACAGATCGATCGACTTTGCTTGATAATTATCCTTGCCAAGCAAATCCTTGAATCGCGAGTAGCCACCCCGTTCGGAATCGTCGATCCGATGCTCGCCGCTTCCGGTCACGAAGCAAACGGTGCGAGTTGTGTTCTTCAGATCGCGAATGAAGGCTCCGGTGATGCCCTCTTCATTGAGACTCTTGGCTTCTTCCTTTTTCATGCCGACCTGTACGATGGCAGTGCCGTAATTCTTGATGCCGGCTTCGCGGGCAAGTTGAGGCTTCTTGTCGGGATCCACGTACTCGACATGCACTTTCGGGGAAAGATTGGCGTACTGATCGAGCTGATCTTTGGCCTGCGCAAAGTGCGTGGACTGGTCGTAGTACGTGATTGTCGCGCCGTTCTTGAGGCCTTTGACGATTTTGGCAGTCTGGTCAGACAGGCTATAGCGCTTGTTGGAAGTCGAGTCGTACTGCTTGTTGTAGCGGTCCGCCAAAGCGTTGGCGGTAACCAGAACGGCCACGATCACAACGATGTAGAGCGTGGCGTAGGCCGCGTACTTCGTTTGCCTCGCCTTCAGAAACTGAGTGCCCAATTACGACCTCCACCGCAGGGATTCCAGCGAACGAGCCGTCAGGAAAAGTCCCAGGAAGATCATGCTCACATAGTAGATAGCGTCCTTCGTGGACAGCAGACCCTTCGCGAAGGACTCAAAATGGGTGATCACCGACATGTAGGAGAGAAACTTGGCCCACGTCGAGGTTTCGTATCCGCTGACCCATTCCAAGACCCAGAGCAGCAGGCACACGCCGAAAGTAGCGCCGCCTGCGATGATCTGGTTCTTCGTCAACGTGGAGATGAACGTGCCGATCGCCAGCAACGCTCCGGCCTGTAGCAACAAGCCGAGATAGCCGATCACCAGCGGCTTCCAGTCGGGATGCCCATACTTGAAGATGAATGCGAAGTTGAGGGCCGTCAGCAGCAGCATGCCGGAGTACAAAGCCACCGCTGCAAGCCATTTACCGAGGATGACTTCGATGTCGCGAAGCGGCGAGGTGGCCAGGAGTTCGATCGTGCCGGTGCGCTTCTCTTCCGCAAACAGGCGCATCGTAATCATCGGGATCAGGAAGAGGCCGACCACGCTGATGTTCGCGAGAAGAGGCCGGATCAATTCTTCATTCACGTTCATCGGGAAACTCTGCCCACGCATCTGGGATTGCATGCCCATGTAGACGAAGTAGCCGAGTGAATTCCAGAAGAAAAACCCGAAGATGATCGCGAACATTGCCAGCAGGAGATAGGCCACCGGCGAAACGAAATAGCTGCGCAGCTCTTTCCGAAAAATGACCCAGATATTTCGCATCTAGTCGGCTCCCGCGACAACAGGTTCTTCCGTGGATACCGCCGCGGGCTCGCCGGTAAGCTGCAGGAAGATTTCTTCCAGGCTGACTGCGGTCGGCCGCAGTTCGTTCAAATCCCACCCGGATTCCACGATGGTGCGCGCGAGATCGCCGCGCACGAATCCATCCTTCTGGCTCTCGATTTCAAACGCAGCACGGTTTTGCACCTTCTCCTTGAACACGACGCGAGTCACGCCCGCGATCTGCTCGAGCCGCCGTTGCACCGTGGCAGAATCGACATCGCCGTTGCGTCCCGCGACTTCGACGAGCAGCGACTCGGCACCGCGCGCGCGGTTCTGCAAATTGTTCACGGAATCCTTGGCGACCAGCTTGCCCTTATTGATGATGAGAACGTACTGGCAGGTCTGCTCCACTTCGGGAAGGATATGCGTGCTCAAAATGATCGTGTGGTCACCGGCGAGGCTCTTGATCAGGTCGCGCGTCTCGTTGATCTGCTTCGGGTCCAAACCGGAAGTGGGCTCGTCGAGAATGAGCACATCGGGATTGTGAATGATGGCTTGCGCGAGGCCGACGCGTTGGCGATAGCCCTTCGACAGCTTCCCTAGCAGCTTGTCTCTTACATCGGCGACCGAACAGCGCTCCAGCACATATTCAACGCGCTTGGTCAGCTCCGCGCCTGACAATCCTTTAAGACTGCCGACGAAGGCGAGATATTCCGCCGTGCGCATTTCGGGGTACAGCGGCGGCATTTCTGGCAAGTATCCGATCCGCTTTTTAACCTCGTACGCCTGCTCCAGAACGTCAAAGCCGGCAACCGTGGCCTGCCCGGACGTGGGTGGCAGAAAACAGGTCAGCATCCGCATCGTTGTGGTTTTGCCAGCCCCGTTGGGGCCGAGAAAACCCACGATTTGGCCTTTCTGCACCTCAAAGGAAACGTGGTCAACGGCCGTGTGCCGTGCATACCTCTTCGTCAGCTCGGTAACTGTAATCATAGAAGTTTATTCTTGGAAATCAGACGCACAACTTTCGCACTAGCCCCACATCATTTTTCCACTGCAATTTCAACCGCTCGATTGTGAAACTCTATCGTAAAAGCCGAGAAGCCCCCTGTCAACCCTGGCGGGATGATGGAGGGCCTCTTGCAATTTTGCCTGCTTCATTCCTGGCGAGCAGGACGCAGACACAGACAGGAGTGTCTGTGCTACCTAGAAGCCAGGCCACGCGACGGCCGTAACGTCATTGGGGCTGTTTGATTTCTGGTCCGGCCTGCTCGATGCTGCCTTTGACCAGCTCGGTTTTCACTTCCGATTTCTGGTTGACGAGCAGGTTCACTTCGGTCTCAAAGGTGCGATATCCCGGCAATTCCACCTTAACCCGGTGTTTGCCCGGGCTGACTTTCATGGAATGAAGAGCCCCGCCAAACTCGCTCGCGTGACCCACAAATTTGCCATCCAAAAATACGGCGGCGCGACCTGGTTCTACGGTGAGCTTTAGTGTCGAAGTTATGTCGGGGGTTGTGGCCCGCGGGCTGAGCGTCAATTTTACTGCCACCGTGTGGACCTGACTGGGCTCAACGATAACCTGTTGTTGGAAGTCGTCGTAGCCGGATTGGCGTACCGCGATCTGATGTTCGCCGGGGAGCAGCAGTAGCCTTTTGTCGCCCTTGAGCTCCTTCAGGTAGCCGACGTAGTTGCCGTCCACCCAGACGCCTGCCTCTCTCTCAACTTTGGTGGGGCCTTCAAGCTTGACCTCGCCCAACACTTTGCTGCCGCTGGTTGGGGGAGGTGTTACGGGGCGGTTCTGGGCCACACTGTAGGCGGTCACCATTGACAAGCAGAGTGCAGCCAGTGAGATCGCTCGTCCAAATGCGGGGATCGTTGAATTTTGCTTCATTCGGATTCTTCCCTCCAAAACTAGACTTGGGCCTTTTGCAAAGTAAGCGTTACGCATCGGGACTCGCCCACTTTGATTCCAGCTCCTAGGACTGGGTTTCGGCCAATGTACTCTGCTTTTCGCGAACGGCCGAGTTTATTCGCCCAGCGTTCGCCTTAGAGTTACCCACCCCGCAGCCCGGGTCAAGGCTGCTTGCACTGCAGCGGGCCCGGTTGTTCAGGACCGTGCTCACACCCGCACGGTACAGCCGTCTATGCCCACTGAGTGTGAGTCCGCGAAGCGTGCGCCACTTGGCGTGCGTTCGCCTACGCAAGAAAGAGGAGGGTGTGTATGCGCAGGATGTATCGATGTCTTCTCAGTCTGGTGGTGGGGTGCGGGTGTTTGGCAGCTAGCGCTCACGCGCAGTTCAAGAATGGATCGCAGGCAACGGAGCTCAAGCTGCCAACGCTCAGCCAGCGCTCCATCGCGACGCAACGCATCGGGTTGACCGACATTACTGTGAACTACTGCCGGCCGCTCGTGGCAGGGCGGACATTGTGGGGCAAGGAAGTTCCTTATGACAAAGTTTGGCGCGCGGGTGCGAACGAAAACACGGTCATTTCCTTTACAGATGACGTTTCGGTGGAAGGTAAGCCGTTGCCAGCCGGAACGTATGGCCTGCACATGATACCCACCGCCGACCAGTGGACGGTCATTTTCTCGAAGAATTCCACATCGTGGGGTAGCTTCAGCTACGACAAGGACGAGGACGCGCTGCGGGTGACCACGAAGTCCCAGCCGGCGGAATTTGAGGAAGCGCTGGCCTATACGTTCGAGGACGTAAAGCCGGACTCCATCGCGGTGACATTGCGCTGGGCCAAGCTCGCGGTTCCCTTTCACGTCTCCGTGGATGTGAACGCCATCGTGCTGCGCAGCATTCAGAATCAACTTCGCAGCGTCGGCGGTTTTACCTGGGCTGGCTACGATGAGGCGGCAACCTGGCTGCTCGACACGAACGCGAATCTCGACCAAGCGATGAAGTGGGAAGACCGCTCGATTCAGGCTGAGGAGCGCTTCGATAATCTGCTGACGAAATCGCAAATCCTGGAAGCGCAGGGGAAAAAGCAGGAGGCCGAGGCGACGAAGACGAAGGCCTTCGAGCTTGCGAGTGGAATCCAACTTCACTCCTACGGCCGGGGACTGCAAACCCAAAATAGACAAGACGAAGGATTCGCAGTTTTTCAAATTAACATCAAGAAACGACCGAACGAATGGTATACCCACGGCGAGATCGCACGAATCGCTTCGTCGAAGGGAGATTTCGGTACGGCAACCAAAGAGATGAAGCTGGCCCAGGCGGGCGCGCCCGAGATCGCGAAGAATCAAATTCAGGGTCTGATTGACCGTTTAGAGAAGAAGCAGGACATAAATCCTCGCTAACATACGGGGACCCGTTTAAGGGAGTATAAGGCCCGGCGGTCGAGATTCGGCGGCGAGCCCCGCCGGATCACGTGAGATGACAATTTGCCTTAAAATTAGACCGGCATGGCGCGGTGGCTCAATAACTCAGGTCCAAGCAATTCTTTTCACCCTGCCCTCGGGCGAGCAACCCTGTGGGCAGGGTCTTTCTTTTTGGGGGCAAGACATAGGCAATACGGGAAGTTATTTCTTGTTGTTCGCGCTGCCAAACGGATATTGTTCAGGGCAACGAAACGGTCCGTGCTTGGAATTCGGGTCGCCGGACGTCTGCCTGGCAGTTGGGTTACGCTGTGTCTGGCGCGATACTCCAGCAGGAGGGCTGGGCTATGAAATTTGGCATCCGAAGGTCCGGTGTGGGTATTCGCAGGTCCTTCCAGGTCCTGGCGCCGGGTGCCTCCCTTCGACGCCGCGTGGCGTACAGTCTGGCAATCGTACGGCTGATTTTAGTGCCGGTCATCTTTCTGGCTGTCTACTACTTGCTTGAGATTGGCTGGATCGTGGATCGCATCGTCAACTTTGACGCTCCGGCCGCTACGCTTTCCCAACAAGCCTCCATCAAGATGCTGGAAGCGCGGCACGATGAACGGAATTATCTCCTGCTGTACGACCCGACATCGCTGCAGGCAGCTCGCGACGCCCTCCAAAGCACGGAGCAGACCCTGATGGCCATTCGATCCCTGCAGCCTAACGACGAGTTGCTCACCCAACAAACTCTCGACGCGTTGCAACGTTACGAGCAGCGCTTCGAAGCGGCGGTTACCGCAATCGGGCAGCCCGGTCAGGCTCCTGCCGATCGGATTGACGCGGTGTTGATGACCTATGAACAAGATCTCGACAGCCTGCTGAAAAGTGAGCGCTTCAAGACCCGGGCGCAGCTCGTTGATGAGCTGCGAAACCGCGTTGGGTCGTTTGACGCGCAAATTACCAAGACGGTCCAGGAAGGAAACCCAGCTCTGCGTCACATCACCGTTGACCTGCAAAATTCTGGTCAGGAGGTTCTGGCATTGACCGCGAAGCTCGAAGCTCGCAGCTGGGACCGCGTCGAGCACGATCACCGCAAGGCCAGGAGGCTGATCTCCGCGGCGGAATGGTCGCTGACGGTGGTGTCCGCCATCACGCTGCTGGTCAGCGTGTGGATCAGCTTCATCCTGCCGAAGCAGGTGGTTAAGCCGCTACTTAGCCTAAAGGAGGCGGTCGATCATGCGGCCGCGGGCAACTACGAAATCGAATTCGACATTCAGGGCGAAGGCGAGGTCGCGCAACTCGCGAATAGTATCCGCTTGCTGATCGCACATTTGCGCGAAGCTACCCGCTACTCCTAGATAAGGCAATTGGAGGCGGCCGGGTTAGGCAGCTGAAGCTTGACACCAGCGTTTTGCCGCCGTATCGTCTGCGCAAAAGCAGGTCACTGTCGGAAGTCCGCGCCCGTCGCGAGGCGTTCCGATTTGGAGGTGTACCGTGCCATTAGACCTCATGACCCTGTCCTTGGTATCCCAACCTGTAACCATAGAAGAAGGCGTGCGCATACTGGAGCGCGACCAGTACCGTTGCCAGTACTGCGGGCTTGACGGAATGGCGAGCTTCGACAATGCGCTGGCCATGTCCGTCGATTTCGTGGTGCCGCGGGCTCGCAAGGGCAAGAAGGATCCGCGGAACCTGGTGGCGTGCTGCCGGGCGTGCAACATGATCAAAGGGCGCCGCGTTTACGGTAGCTTCGATGAGGCCAAGGCGTACGTACTCAAGTCGCGCGAGGAGTTGCGCAAGACCTGGGAGGCCAAAGCCAAGAACCTGCTCGCGAAAACGGCTAAGCCATAAAGCCTGAATCGCGCCCTATTCCCAATCAATACTCCCAAGAAGTGAAGTGTGTTCGTGCGCGCCGCGCATTAATAGCGCAACAATAGTTCGGCACACTGCAGGTGCCGATGCATCGGCGACTGGATTTTCGCGTCTCGAATTACTTTGCGAAAATTTCCCAAAGGCAATGGTCAGTCGGCGCGCAAGGCTTCCACGACGTCGATGCGCGCGGCACGCGCCGCTGGCCATACTGACGCGATGACCGCTGCGGCCAGCAGCACAACGGCGGAGACAATCACCGGCAGAGCGCTCGGCATGCGCATGTCCAGAAAATAGCTGCTCGCCAGGCGCGCGAGCGCGAACCCACTGACGGCGCCCGCAACGACCCCAATCCCAGCCATTACGGCACCTTCGGCGACGACGCTGGTCAGCAAGTGCCGGGGTTGCGAGCCCATTGCCAGGCGAATGCCAAACTCTCTGGTGCGGCCGCTGACCGAGAATGCCAACACGCCTCCGACTCCGACGATAGCGATCAATAGCGCGACAGCCGCGAAGCCGCCGAAAACCAGGGTGTTCAGCCGGTCCGGCGTGAGCACTTCCGCGCGGATGTCTTCTAAGGTGGCGGCGTGTTCGACGGGTTGGTCGACGGACATGTCGCGAACGATGCGGGTGATCGGCGTTACGAGCGCGTAGGGATCCATGCGCGTGTGCACGAACAGGCGGCCTCCGAAGACAGGTATCTCCCCATTGCCATCAGGCACCTGACCAAAGGGATGATAAACGGTCAGCGAGGCGCCCGGTATGACGTGCTCGTCGTCCACGTCGGCGGCGATGCCCACGATGCGGCGCGGCCCCTTGCTGACGTAGATGAAATCCATCACCGCATCGGTCCACATGATGTGCCGGTTCAGAGCGTCCTGGCCTGGGAACATGCGCTGCGCTACGCTCTGGCTGATGATCACCACCGGCTCGCCGCCGCGGCGATCGTCGTCGTTGAAATCTCGTCCTTCCACAATAGGTACGCCCAGCGAAAAGAAGAATCCCGGCGAAACAGCGCGAAACTGGGCGCGAGGATCTTCTTCTTTGACGCCCTTGACATGGCCCTCACCGGTGAACCCGAAGCCGGGACCGAAGCTGCCAGCGTCACGCCAAGGGGTTGTGGTGCCCAAAGCGACGTGATCCACCCCGGGTAGTTCGTTGATGCGGCGAATGGCTTCCCGGTAAAAGTTGATGATCTCCTGGGAAGTTTTTCCATGAGACATCACCGGCAAGTTCAAGGCGAGTACGCGATGCATGTCGAACCCGGTCTGAGCGGACTGTAGCGAAAGCAGCGTCTTGATCAGCATGCTCGCTCCGGCCAGCAGCACGAACGATGCGGCGATCTGCGTGACCGCGAACATTCGCAGGCGGCGGCTGGTGCTGCCGGTGATGCGCACGCTGCCATTCGCCAAACCCATGCCCTGCGAGGACTCCGGCGACGGCAGCCGCGGCACATACGCCAGCAGCACCGACGCGATGATGGCTAGCACCGCGCCGACCCACAACATGCTGGAGTCCACGGTAAGATCCTGGGCGCGCACCGAGAAGCGCGAAGCATAGCGTGCAAGGATCGACACCATGGGCCCCGCACTCAGAACACCCAGTAGCGCGCCGGCTACGCAAAGCAGCAGACTCTCAGCCAGCAGCGTCCGGCGCAGAGCACTGCCGCTGGCGCCGAGCGCCGCGCGGATCGCCAGTTCCCCTTCGCGCCGAACGCTGCGCGAGAGAATCAAGTTGGCGACGTTGGAGCATGCAATGATGAAAATGAGTACGGAGGCCGCTAGAAGCACCAGCAACACGGTCTTAGCGCGCGAAGTAATCTGGTCGCGCAGGCGCACGGCCTCAATGCGGCCGTCTGCTGTCGGG
Source organism: uncultured Acidobacteriota bacterium (assembly GCA_963721915.1). GTDB lineage: Bacteria > Acidobacteriota > Terriglobia > Acidiferrales > UBA7541 > Acidiferrum. Next base: position 156,246 of record CAVRLD010000005.1, read on the forward strand.
GAATACGCTTCAGAGTGTTCTTTCACCATCCCGCTATAGACCGTCTGGAGCTCGGCTCTCGCGGCGTTCAGATCGGCGCCGGGGGCGAGCCGGCCGAAGAGCTCGGTCATGCGATGCACGCGTCCTTGAACCATGGTCGCAGAGAGATGATGGGGGCTGGTCACCACGTTGGCGATGATCTCAGTCTCGGCGGGATACGGTATGGAAGGTTCCAGGACACCAACAATGGTCGCGGAGCGCTCGCCGAGTTCCACGGTCTTGCCGATGACGGACGGATCGCGATTGAAGGCGGTCTTCCAGAAGCGGTCAGTCAGGACGGCAGCACCGGCAGCATTCGGGCCGTCATCCCGCATGTCGAGTAGGCGGCCCACGATAGGATGAAGTCCCATCACCTCGAAATACGAGCCGCCCACGACTCCAGCGCGAACCTCGCGGGGGTCGCCGAGGCCTATCATGGTGAAGCCGATGACGGAGAAGTCGCCGAACTCGCTGATCGTTTTGACGCTCCTTTTTAGATCCTGAATTTCCGGCACGGAAAAGTTGGTGTTTTCCACGCCAATGCCCTTCGCAGTCTGGCGAATGTAGATCAAGCGGTCTTCGTCGCGGTTGACCAGCGGACGGAGGAGCACCCCGCGGACTAAGCTGAAAATGGCGGCATTCGCGCCGATGCCCAGCGCCAGCGTCAGTATCACCGTGATCGCCAGGCCCTTGGCGCGGGCTAGGGAGCGGATCGCAACTTTCAGGTCGTTCAGGAATAACTCGGGCTTGAAGTTCATCGGTCTATGCTCCTTCCGTCAAGGACGGCAAATCGATGCAAACGTTTCCGGCAATCGAGCTCTAACCAAAAAAAAACGCCGCGGCAACTCCTTGCTACGAACCGCGATTAAATGGGTTCTCGTCGGCTGACGGCCCGTACAGCGCCGGGACCGGTACGTTGATCGCGCGGAGATACATTGTCAACTGGCCGCGATGGTGAATGATGTGGTTGAAACACATTCCTCGCAGCGCGTCGTAACGCGGCATGGTCATCAGGACCTTATCGCCGTGCTTGAGCGACCAAGGCTGGCTGAACTGATCGTCGCTCAGTTTAGCCAAGGCCTCGCACGCTTGCGTTCCAAGCTTACCGTGGAGTTCCACCAAGTCCTCGTCCTTCTCAACCTTCCGCGGCTTGGTATCTGGGCTTGCAACGTCGATCTCCGGCGCTGAGCTGACCCTGATTATGAACCCAGGCAGACTGGCAACGTGTCCGGCCATCCAACCGAGCGAACCCGATTTCTCGTGAGGCTTCCAATCCCATCTGTCCTTGGGAACGCGTTGGAGCGTTTTCTTGGTAGCCTCCATTTCACGTTGAAATTCGCGAATCAGTAGTTCGTTGATGGGCATCGGGGCCCTCCGGGCATTTGGCTGACTGATGAAGGCAGTCTGGCGTACTTCACTTGTTATATGCAAGTGATAATTTGAGGGCGTATTGACCCACAGCCAGCTTCATTGGTCCTCTAGAAGTACGACGTACGAGTCACCGCGAAATCGACACTCTGATCCGATTTATTTTGCTGACATTCGAATGCAGCAACGGTGCCAGGTTGGCGGCGATCGTCCCGAGCGGAAACAGAGGAGTCTTCGCTGAAGAGTGGCGGACGGGCCTGTAAGCCGGAATCTTCGGGCAGTTCTTTGCTTTCAATAAGTTAAGTAGAATCAACAATCGCGACCTGCCAACAAAGTCAGTTTTGGCAGCAACAACAGGTTTCGTGTCACACCTGCGGCACAGTTTTCTTCCATGCGAAATTCCGAAAATCAGTCAAGCCGCTTTCCAGTGCCAGGGGTCTTCTTCGTTGTCTAAAAGAGATTGGTATACTCTATGCGCTCGCGGCGAGCGGGCAACCAGCGAAAGTCGACCTGGGGTGATTGCGGTTAAGATTACCGCCGCTTCCCATCATCACAAGAGGTCAAGCGAACCGTGCGAAGCCAGACCTTGATATTTCTTCGGACCGGCGGCTGCGTTCGCTGCATCTATTGAGATTACTCTCACAGATTGAAATCATCGTGGATTCAGATTGGGATAATGGACGCACCCAAGGAACTAAACGAGATCGTTCTTCCGCAGACGGTGGTCAGCCCGCTCACACGCGCGGCGATTTTTCTGGTCGTCTGCATTCGCCCGGAGCAGGACAACTATGCGGCGCTGCGATCTTTCTGCGCGGACCTTTCGGGCCTCGTGCGCGCTGTTGAGTTTCGAGACGTGGAAGCTGGTCTCACATGTGTCGTTGGATTCGGCTCAGACGCCTGGGACAAACTCTTCGGATCGCCTCGGCCCGCCGAGCTTCATCCGTTTCGAGAGATTCGCTCAGGCGGCCGCCATGCCGTCTCCACTCCGGGTGACATCCTCTTTCACATTCGGGCCAAACGCGCCGACCTCTGTTTTGAATTGGCCACACAAATTATGGATAGTATCCGCGATGTAGTTTCGGTTGCCGACGAGGTTCACGGCTTCCGCTATTTCGATGATCGCGATGTCATCGGGTTCGTAGACGGCACAGAAAATCCGCGAGGCGGCGCAGCGGAAGAGGCTGCGATTGTGGGCGACGAAGATCCATCCTTTGCGGGCGGCAGCTACGTCATCGTGCAGAAGTATCTTCATGACATGAAGGGATGGAATGCTCTCCCGGTTGAGACGCAAGAGCGCATTATCGGCCGCAAGAAACTCTCGGACATCGAACTGAATGACGCCGAGAAGCCGCCATACGCGCACAATGCCCTCACTGTGATGGAAGAAAACGGAAAAGAACTCAAGATTCTGAGAGACAACATGCCTTTCGGACGCCCGGGCCACGCCGAGTTTGGGACCTACTTCATCGGTTATAGCCGTACTCCGCGCATTACGGAAACGATGCTGCAGAACATGTTCGTGGGCCGTCCCCCTGGTAATTACGACCGACTCCTCGATTTCAGCAAAGCGGTTACCGGGAGTCTATTTTTTGCACCGTCATCAACGTTCCTCGACAACGTCAGCGGAGACGCGCCGGACTCCACCGCAGTCGTAGCATCGCCGGGATCGGACGCTCCTTCGGCCCCGTCCGTAGACGACACATCGCGCGGAACTCTTGGAATCGGATCGCTCAAAGGACAGAAAAATGAATAACCTGCATCGGGAGTTAGCTCCCATCTCTGACGCGGCATGGGCAGAGATTGAGGAAGAAACAACCAGGACGCTCAAGCGGTATCTAGCCGGACGACGGGCGGTTGATGTTCCTTCGGCTGGAGGAATAGCTCAGCCCGGAGTTGCGACCGGCCATCTGCGGCCGATCTCCGCTCCTGCGGATGGCATCATCGCAAGACAACGAGAGGTCAAACCTCTCGCGGAGTTGCGTGTGCCATTCGAACTATCTCGTCAGACCATAGATGACGTAGAGCGTGGATCGGATGACTCCGATTGGCAGCCTGCAAAAGACGCCGCGAAGAAGCTTGCCTTTGCCGAAGATCGGGCCATCTTCAACGGATACCACGAAGCGGACATCCAGGGCATTCGCGAAGGCACCAGCAATCCAATCCAGACACTTCCCGCGGATGTGCGTGATTATCCCGACGCCGTGGCACACGCATTGAGCCAGCTGCGCCTCGTCGGCGTGAACGGCCCCTACTCCGTCTTGCTCGGAGCCGATGAATATACAGCGCTCGCGGAAACCCGCGATCACGGATACCCCGTCCTGGAGCACGTCAAGCGTATCGTTGACGGCAATCTGATCTGGGCGCCAGCGATCGAAGGTGCGTTCGTCCTGACCACGCGCGGCGGAGATTTCGAGCTCAACATCGGGCAGGATGTTTCAATCGGCTACCTCAGCCACACCGATTCGGTGGTGAGCCTGTATCTCCAGGAGACATTCACTTTTCGCGTCCTGACCAGCGAAGCCTCTGTTGCGCTGTCATCGGCACAGAAGTCTTCGTGAGCCTATTCCGCGTAGTCTGGCTGCGTTGATGAAGCACCGTCAGATAATGACCCACGGGTCCAGCGGCTGTGCGTTGAGTTCCAGCACGTCTCCGGAGAACTGCAAATTCATCGCCGACATGTCAGCGTCCACGCAGATCGGCGGTTCGCGAAAAATAGCGGGCGAGCCTGTAAGCCGGATGCACGCACCGTGCGTTGATAACGGACAACTTACTGATTCTGTTCAGCTGAAATCTGTCAATGGTGTCAGTTTTGGCAGCGAAGTCAGAACTGCCGTCACAATTTTCGTCACACTTTTTCGCATCTACGTCAGCCCGACGGCGTCTTTCGCACGACGACCAATCTCCGAATCGCGGGAAGCGAAAGAATCGCATGAGCGAGGTACACGGCGGGGACACGGCAGCGAGTATGCAATAGATTGTGGAACCGCGCGTTGTTCCGCAAGACAACCGTGAAGCTGTGGTGAGGATAGTCTGCGGCTACTTATTGATTCAGAATAGTTGAAGGAAGAAATCACAACGCAGTACGGCAGGTACCATGAGTCTTTTTTCCCGCCGCAATATTGCTCGCGCGCTGCGCGAGAACCGTCGCTTCCTCACCAAGAAACAGCTTCGGAAACATTTTGCCCACCTGAATGGCAGCGACCAAATTCGGCGCGTGACTACGGAATGGGAGGTCATGATTCTCAATGGACTCGACAAGCTAGGCGTGGTTGTCCACGAACCGGAGGTGCCTGGGATCACCAAGATCGACGCCCGGCTGACTCACGAAACCGGAACCGCTCTCATTGAGATCACTTCTGTGTCCGATCGAGGACTCGATGAAGCCAACCCCGTCGGCCAGCTCTCAGAGGAGTTCATCCGACGCGTCATAGAGTTCGGGCTTAACCCCAGTCATTTCTCATTGGACGTCAAGGGGAACTCACATGAACTCTTTCTAGGAGGCCCACGCGCGCGTCTCTACATGCCGGCGCCTGATCAATTCGGAGCCCTCATCTTCGCCGAAGCGTTCTATCGGTTCCTCAATGAAGCGCGGGCATCCGGTATCTCGCGCATGTTCCGTCCCGACCTGCGCGAGGCGGGGCAAGTGACCATTTCTTTCAATCCGAATCAGACCGGCTTTTCGTGCGGACACCTTGACTACACTGTGCCGTTTTCCCTGGACGACAACCCTGTCTACTTCAGATTGATGGATGAAGCCGATCAGCTGGAGAAATCACTCTCTCCGGAATGGAAAGGGATTGTTCTTTGCGACGGCGGTTCGAGTGCTTTGCGACATCAGGGGCGACAAGGAATGAGTTATGGCGTGGACAATATCATTTCAGCCTTCCTGGCGAAGAACGATTCGGTTGCTTTCGTTCTTACCGTCCTAGTCAGTTCCAACAATATTGCAACGCTAAGCCCCGAGCACCTGAGGCTCGTGAGCAAGCCTTATCTTTCGCGCCACCATCCGGCGGCTGCACCATTCGTGAGTTTCTTGCACGCAAACCTTTGCGCCAATCTACCGAGACCGGAAACAACTCCCATTAACGCCTATTCGCTCGACAACGAGGGCAAATCCTTCTACGGAGGTGGGTCGATGTCAGCGTTAACCATCAAAATATCCGCTCGAACCGTGCTTGGCGTGCTGTCGGGCCAGATCGACCAGCAGGATTTCATCCGCGACAACCCTGACTTTTCGGCCCATTTTGACCGCCTTCTCCGCGAGGGGCGTGTGCTGGACAGCGTCTTTGTCAAGCATTGCCAAGAGCGCGACGACGACTGGATGGAATTTCTCTTTTCAGAATCGGATCCCGCTGTTGGCAGGTTCTCGCGAGGGCGCGCGGACGTGAAAGCGGGTTGAGCACGTCGAGCGGCATGGTCTCGCTCCCAACGACACCGAGCGGCTCGCATGGTTCGATTTGGAGGCGCTCACACTGACGCTGCTGACAGGTCACTGATGCCGCTTCCTTGATTCAATGTGACTCCGGCGGGGGCAGGGGTGGAAGCCCTCTCTGACTTGGCGGCGGGGCCTTAGCGCTTCCGCTCCAAATCGATTATGGCTTTCTTGGCGGCGTCAGAAACAGGACCCAAGCCATCGAAGTGGATTGTCTCATCGTCACTCAGAAGCGTGCGCATCTTGGTCAGGGCCTCTTTGGCGTCGAGTTGCTCCAGGGCATAAATGGCGGCGACGCGCATATCCGGATTCCTGTCATTCAGCGTCTCAATCAAGGGTGAAATTGCAGATTTATCGCCGATCTGTCCGAGTGACCAAGCAACCTTATAGTTGATGTCTTTGTCTTTCAGCAGGGGAATGAGGACGGGGACGGCCCTGGCATCCTTCAGATAGCCAAAGAGGTGGGCCGCATAGTAGCGGTCCTGGACAGAATAGCCATCCCAACGGATTTGCCGTCTTGGATCGGGATTGCTTAGGTCGTTGAGGGCATACCCACTATGCCCCTGCAGAATAGTCTTAAGGATTTGAAACCCGCGACCATCGCCAAGACTTGCGAAAATGAACGCCGCATTACTCCTCGAATATATATCCTCGTCGCTCAGCCAGGGTTCGAGCTCTTGAAGCACGCTCTTATCGCGAAGCGTGACAATCTTCTTGGCGACGTCAAATTGATCAACATTTGCCGCAGTGCGCTTGAACTGCTTGACCAGGTCGCGAGCAGACTTGCTTGGATGCCGGGCGGTTTGGCCAAGAACTAGCGTGGACACGAAGCACATGCTCGCCAGGGAGGCCCTGCAGATGATTCCAAATGCGCGCGCCATATTCAGAAATCCACTCACACTTCCGAAGATGAATTTCTATGATGCCTTCACGACCGTATAGAGCTGCTTTCTTCCTTCGCGGTTAGCTGGGCATCTTGACGAGCGATGCCGACATTCAGAATCTTTGGCTTTACCCCACCCCCGGTGGAAGCCCCCGGCCCCTACCCTCCTCGGCGGGCCAGCGGGGCCTTAGATTACTTCTTGGGCGCGGCGATTATATTCTTGCATCCGTAGAGTGTGGTAGTGCCAGAAGTCAAATCGGGGAAGAGCGGTGCCAACACAATGTTGGGATGCTTCTGGCATAATTGACCTACGTTTTGACCGAAGCCCATCCGCATGGCGTCCATCATTTCTTTGCCTTTGCCGGTATCCAATGACGAACGCTTAGGATCTTGTCGCTCAAGTGTCTTGAAGGCCGTGACGTTCATCCGAGTAATTTCGAGTTTAGAAAGAATGTCCTCGTCCGCGGCATCCAACTTCTCATCCTTCGGCAGAGCGGCTACACAAGGCAAGACCATAACGTCCCCGTCAGTCGTTTCAAGGTAATGCTGTCTGACACAGTGCCAATCCCTTGCTTGGTGCTGTTGTGCTCGACTCGTTGGCGCAAAAGCGCCGAACAGAACGATTACCAGAAATCTGAGCCGAATCGACCTCATAGCAAAACTCCTCGGCCCAATCTCGCACAGACGGCACAGGCTTCTCGCGCCAGCGAGACATGGAAGTGCCTTATCGCTACACAGGAACGGGCGCCGCTCACGCTGACGCTACTGGACGACTGACGCGTTCACGTTCGAGCCGACAATTCTCGCAGCACCCGGGTAACGGCTCGTTTGCCAATTCGGGATGGCACGCGTAGCAGTGCTGGTGATCCGCGGTGTGACCGCGCGGAATAAAGCGCGTGTGTTCGCAATCGGCATAGTGCAGCTCGTCGGACGGTCAGTCTCGTAGAACTGAGAGTTTTTAGTCTAGATTGCTATTGTTATCCACCATCCCATCCGAGAGGCTGTTGATACTACCAGTGTGCAGATAGCTGCTAGATCCGTACTTATATCTGAAGGAATTCAACCTGCATTGAGAAAGGCTGAAGCTATGTCCCACCGGGGAATTACTGCCGTACCGTCGGCCGTGAACTTGAGGTTTTTTGAGGGCTTGGCTTCACAAGAGCTTGAGGCTGTCCGATCAGCTGCAACAGACCGGCGCTACCTCGCCAGTTCCGTAATCTTAAGTCAAGGTGACCCTGCAGATCATTTCTACCTATTGACCCGCGGCCGCGCCAGGTATTTTTACATCACGAAAAGCGGTGGAAAAACCCTTCTTTTTTGGATGACGCCCGGGGAAATCCTAGGCGCCGCTGCGATCTTGTCCAGACCTTCTGAATATCTCATGAGTGCGGAAGCAATAAAGGACAGTTCGTTCTTGGTGTGGGACCGTGCCGTAATTCGGGACTTCGTAGTGAAGTACCCAAGGTTGCTCGAAAACGCATTGTTATTGGGGTCTAACTATTTGGGTTGGTATCTTGCCGATCATGTGGCGCTCGTTTGCGAAACTGCGCGAGAAAGACTTGCACAGATATTAATTCAACTGGCCGGCGTGATTGGCCAAAAGAGTCCCGACGGAGTTGAATTTGACGTTACCAATGAGGAGCTGGCCAGCGCGGCGAACATCACTCCGTTCACTACAAGCCGTTTGTTGAGCGAGTGGCAAACCAGCCGTGCTGTTATCAAACGACGAGGCAAAATACTGCTTCGCTCTCCCGAGCAATTTGCTTCAACGTGTGGCTTAACCCGATTGGTTGTAAAACTCTGATGGCGACCCACCTCTTATTGGTGGCGGTCATCGACTTTGTCTTCGCGTGCGATCCACACACGACGGCTGGGAATGGTGTTTTTAAGACGCTGCAACAAATCCCTGGTTTCGTTGAGGTGGGGCAATCGGCGTTTTAGTTTCAGCTAAATTGATGTTGCAACCTGGTTCACACCGCCGATTCCAATGGGGAGACAAACTTGCGCCCCGCGACGGCCTCTCCAATAGCAACCACGAGGTCTGTGCTAATCCGAAGCTTCGAAACATATGCAAGTGCGCCCGTTTTAAGAGCAGCTTGAACGAAATCAGGGTCGGCGTGTACCGTTAAAAAGACGATCTTCGACGAGGAACCAGATTCCCTCAGTCGATCGGCGGCCTCTATCCCGTTGAGTTTCGGCATCGAAATGTCCGTGACGATGACATCCGGTTGAAGCTTCCCGGCAGCTTCGACCAGAGATTCACCGTCTTTCACACACCTGACAACGTCGAAGGTTGGTTCCAAGAGACCTTGGACTATCTCCAAGAGTCTCCTGTGGTCATCGGCCAGGAGTATTCGTATTTTTCGCACTTAAGCAACCCACCGACCGCGGGGCCAGGTAAGAGCCTTCGTTTACATGGTGGGCTATCCCAACCGGGGGCGACCAAACTTCTGATAGACCTGGCAAGACGAGTCTCGCTTAAGGTTGGGCCGTAGATGGAGTCCCTTAAAACTGTCAAAAGAAGCAGGGCTCCGGCCCGACTTACACAACAGACAGAGAGTCTTAAACGAATTGCTCCTCGTAGGCCCAACTGCTAGGCTTAGAAATGACCTTGTGGCTATTCTCTTTGGAGGGGCAATGGCGTGTAAGAGTTGTGGTTCCGAGAAGCAGCAATACTTCTCAGGGGAATTGTCGGTTGCTTTCCTCGCCATTGAAAAACTCAAACAAGATCCCGTCTACGTCATCCAAAAGATTCTGGTCTGCTTGGACTGCGGATATGTCGGGCTAATCGTCCCTCCAGCCGAATTGGAACAGCTTAGAAAAGGCATCTAGGCATTCCGCCCAACAATCTTGGGGCGTAGCTAACTGCGCACTCATTGCGCCTCCTACGAACCTGATCACTTTCAAGTGCCTGGCAAGTCGCATTACCGGCCCGTCCTGACCCACCTGCCCAAAACTACGCTATACGATTTTGGGCAAGCCAGGACGGGGCTTCCGGCCGTAGATGGCTCTCCTGGACCGTCCCTTTCGTCCATCCCGTCTCTTTGGCGATTTCGCTCCATGACCGGCCAGCGTGCCGAAGCGAGGCGATCCGGGTGGAATCGACGCTAACCTTGGGGCGCCCAAGCCGCTTGCCTTTCGCCTTGGCATTCCGCAGCCCAGCTTTCACCCGCTCGACGATCAAGCCACGCTCCAACTCCGCGACGGCGCCCAGGACCGTAAAGACCATCTTGCCGGCCGGCGTGCTGGTATCGAGTTGCTCGGAAAAGGAAACGAACTCGATGCCCTGCGCTCGGAACGTTTCCAGAGCTCGGAGGAGATGACTCACGGAGCGCGCGAAGCGATCGAACTTCCAGACGAGGACAGCATCAAAACGCCGACGATGCGCGTCGGCCATCAAGCGGTCAAGCTCTGGCCGCGTCTCCTTGGTTCCGCTGATGCCAATATCCACGTACTCGCCGGCAACCTTCCAGCCGCGGCGCTCGGCGTACTCCCGAAGCTCACGGGTTTGCATCGTCGGGTCTTGACCGTTGTTGGCCGTGCTCACCCTCGCATAGATTGCGACTCGCATGCCTCCATCCTCCTGCAGTTCCCCCTACTGCCGTACCAACGGATTGGGACCTCCGTTCTATGTCGCTCAGGCGATCAGGGTCGCGAGAATCTCATTATGAAACTCGCCGTCTGCTTCGGTTGCGCGGCGCTGGCATACTTCTTCATCGTCGGTATTGCGCTTGTTTGGATTCGCGGCGCGAGCCGTATCCCGATGCCGAAGCCGCGTTACAAGTAAAGATCGCTCCAATCGTCCTGCCTTCCTTCGCGTTCGACCCGGCTGCAACGTGACCCTCTGCCGAATTCACGACGTGGGCACAACCTTGAGTGTCGGCGCAAGTTCAATATCGCCGTGCAGGCGGTGACTTCTACGCAGGGCAGCCTCAGCCAGGCGAATCCAGTCCTTCACGGAGTTCCATTCTGCGTGATCCCAAATCAGCAGGTATTGCTGCGGGCAGTATGGGCACTGGATCAGGCGTTCGTGGCTGGGATCAATCGTGTGGTCATCTAAAAACTTCTGAAGCGATGCGGGCATGACTCTCCTTTGCGGGAGAGGAAACGGGACGGGCAGGATAGCGCGAACATCCTACTTGTTTTTGCGTGGGCGCCATCGTTGTGGAAACGCAAGCCCCTACTCCTCCGATTCAGCCCCGAACCCGCGCGACCTTGGACGGGCGCCGAAAAACTCCTCCAACAGACACGGCAATCGGTTCGTCGGATCGAGAGAATTGGCGTACTCCGTACACCATTCCAGCATCTCCTTGAAGCGCGAAAAGAGATCGTGATTCAATTCGTCGATCCTTCTTGACCTTCCCAAGCACATGACCATCAGGCGAATGCTTTGGCTCCTCTCCAATGATCGCGCCGCTTTCCTGATGACCTCACCTTTCCGCTCATACTCGCGCTGTTGTTGTCGCGCCTCTTCCTCCCGCAGACGTTGCGCCTCCCATTCCCTCCGCAGGCGCTCACGGTCCCCTCGGGCGTCTTTGATTTCTTTCGCCATCGCGGTGAATTCGAGTACGATTTCTCCAAGACGATCTTCGATTGGTCTAGCGTTTTCGTCTGCCCGTTTTCTACCGACACCGGAAAACTCTACACTCTCTAGATACAGCGTCAGTTTGCTTGTTCTGTAATCTAGTACCGGTGCTCTCCTCATGCGCGGCCTTTTGAGCGTCTTCTGGAGATCGCCCGGTTTCAGCCTGACCGATTCTGCGAGCCTCAATGCAATTCTTTCTCCCTGGACGAGGACAAACAGCTTCGGACGCGGCCCGTTCGACCATTCGATGGCATGGCCTTGAACTCGAAGGGCGCAGAGTAGGGAGTCGAGGACTCTAATTCCCCGCGGCAACCCAGCGACCGTCACTCTGAGCGGTAAGGGGGAGGCGGGATACTGGGGAAATAGAAATCCTCTGCCGTCGATTCTTCCACACCGCAGTGCGCTCTCGTATTCTCTCGCGGCGGGGTGGTTGATAGGTTCGGTGGGAAGCACTCTGGCGTATCCATGTTCCCTTCACAGCTCGACTCTTGCACTCAGGCGCGGACTCCCAAAGCGGGCCCAATAGAGCCACCTTGCCTTTTTTTGCTCAATAAACCGCCAAGCGAATCCGCGCCCGCCTGTCATTAGAACACCGCGGGCGTGCTTGTCAATCGTTAAGTTATATTACAGAGGAATATACCCTGAGATGGCACAGGGAATGGCACAGGCGCGTGGGTGAGACGGTGTAAGGAGCCTCCCGCTGGAATACCCACGTGATAGTATCGGCGCGCGACAACAGTTACGGGGCTTGCTGTGCTAGCTGAACTCAAGGCGTTTATTGGTGTGATCCAAGATGCACTAATTCGAGCCTACGCTAAGTTGTTGAAACGGTGCGGTCGTTGCGATCGCCGGGATTCAATTTAGAACTAGGTTTGTTTGGCAGCCCGTCGAAGAGTCTCGTGGCACATTCCCATTTCTGTTCCGATCGCCCGCCACGAAGCGCCAGAAGCGCGCAAAGCGGTAATCCTCGCGGTGTCTACACTCACCACAGGACGCCCGAGCCTCTTGCCCCTTGCCCTCGCGGCGGCAAGCCCCGACCTCACCCGTCCGCGGATCAGCTCACGCTCGAACTCCGCGATCGAGGCGAAGATCCCGAACACCAGCCGGCCGTTGGGGGTGCTGGTGTCCACGCCCTCGTGCAGGCTGACGAAATGAATCCCCAGGGCGTCGAATTCGGCCAGCGCGTTCACGAGGTGCCTGAGGGAGCGCGCGAATCTGTCGTACCGGTAGACGAGGACCGCGTCGAACTTCCGCCGCTTGGCATCGGCAAGGAGGCGATTCAGCGCGGGGCGGCTCTCCTTCGAACCTGACACACCCGCGTCGATGAACTCCTCCGCGATCTCCCACTGGCGCCGGGAGCAGTACGCCCGGAGTTCCTCCACCTGCATCGAAGCGTTCTGCTCCGTCGTTGACACACGACAATAGATAGCTGCTTTCATTCGAGTTCTCCATGGCGTTGACGGGCCAGGAGTGCCCCCGGCCCGACCCAGACAACAACGCTCGCTAGTGAATCGTGACGTTGGAGGGTGAGTAGCTGACACGGTGCTGCCCGTCCACGAAGCCAAGCAACAGGGCCGAACAGAACTCCTCCTGCTCGGGCGTTCGGATGTTGGCGTCCCCGCCGTTCCGGTCGATCAGCATGAGGGCATATTCGATAAGGTCAGTTTCCTCGGGGTACGGATTCCGGCTCCCCGCGGCCTTATCCTGCTCGACAGCAGCGCGAAACAACGCGGGGACTTGGTCAAATGGAACGACCACTGGCTCATCTGGCCAGTCTCCGGCCATCGATAGCTCAACCAAGGAATTCACGGCTGCTTGATGATTCAGCAAGAGTTGTTCCGGGCTGAGGTTCGTTGCTCGTGCGTCCTTCACTATTGCTACCCAATCGTCTAACACCGATATCAGCTCGGAATCCGGCAGCGTCCTAAAGTTAGGCCAAAGACCCAGCAACGCTGAATCGAGAGCCTCGGTCCATTCCTGCCGACTAGGAATCGTCTCTAAGCACCTTACGAGCGAGCCTACTGCCCGCCGGCGATTCGCGGCGGTTACGGCTTTCGGCGCGGCAACTCTCACTCGTTGGACTGCGCTGCGTTGCTTCGATTGCTGACGTGCGATTGATGAGTTCATTTACTTCCTCCCGGGGGAGTACCCCCTGTAGCGTCCCCTCGGGCAGAAGGGACGCGGACGGGGTATCCCCCCGCTATGCCGCGCGGGCCATCTTCCGGCTAGCTTGCTGAACGAAATGAACTTGCTTGCATACGCGGCGCCTCACGACGCAGCGGTAAAAGAACTGCGGGCAGGAGCACTGCCAGCGACGCATCCCCGGCCGGCGGATATGTTGGACGGTGTACTCGGTCCCCGCGTGGGAGTCGCTGGCAACGTAGTAGGTACGGATGCCCGAGGCGTGATGCTGCGAGGGACGGAACGTCATGACCGCACCCCCAGGAGCTGCCTGACGCGCGCGGTCTGTTCTGCGCGAATCAGATCGCCGAGGCTAGTACGAGTTTCGGGTTCGACAGGCGTGCGAAGAATCCAGGTGGACAGTAGCCGGATTGCGGCCGGAATGAGGGCGTTCACGCTGCACCGCCGTCGTGCCCGAGGATGTAGTCGGCTGCCTTCTGCGCGGCAGATGCGGCGGAGATGACGAGGCGGGAGTCTCCGCGCAGTCTGGTAATCCACGATTGCAAGTAAGAGGCGGAGTTTTCGAGCGTCTTTGTCTCGATACCAGAAATGCCGGACAGCATGGCCGCGCCCATCTCTGCGATCAGTTCCTCGCGGGAGTACGACTCCGAGCCGAACGTGTTTAGCTGCTCGATTCCCTCGCGGCCGACACGGGAGGCGTGGCCAGTGCTGTGCGTCAACTCGTGGAAGAGAGTGCTGTAGTATTCCTCTGAGGAGTTGAACAGAGCACGCGCCGGCATCCCCACCGTGTCACTGGCGGCCCGATACCACGCGTGCGACGATTGCTCCCGCTTCGGCGCGTGCGGCATCCCCTCGACGATTGCCTCGCATTGCTCGACGGGATTGACAGCGGGACGCGACGAAACGCGCGGGATGTTGATTCCCTCCGTCTGCTCAAGGTTGAAGACGTTGTAGTACCGGAGCAAAAAGGGACGCGTCTTTTCGGTCGTGCCATCGTCACAAGTGCGCGTCCGTTCGTCGCCGATATGCCAGAACGTGACCAGCGTCGAATGCTCGCCCCTTTTGACATGCCCGCCAAGCTTGGCCGTCTGCTGGAACGTCAGCCAGTAGCGTGAGCCGTGGCCCTGAGATGCCAACAGAAACACGTTGACGCCGCGATATGCCTTCCCGCTGATTAGATTGCAGGGCAGCTCCGCGCGCCAAGGCTTACGCCACGGCACGACGCCATGCTCTAGCTGTTCGAGAATGCGAGCTGTGATGATGTCGTAGACTGATCGTGTGGGGTGGGATACTACAGGTATGGCACTTTGAATTACACTTAAGACAGCCATCGTTCCTCCTAACAGGTAACTTTGGTTAGGGCTTGTCGGCTGTTGAAGCAGTCGGCAGGCCCGTTTTGTTTCTTAACTTCTCTTCAACCCCTCATCAATGAAGCGCCGAATCAGTTCCGATACCTTAATTCCCACTCGCTTGGACAGTTTCTTGAGCGCCAAGAGTTGAGGCTCGGAAAGGAACATTGAGATGCGCTTCATGGGCATATATATACGATAGGCATACATTGTTGTCAAGCGAAATCTGCAACCCGCTAAAAATAATTCTGTGGTGCGTCGAACGCGATACCGAAAACGGAAATCGAAAACAGCATCCGTCTACCTTTCGCCTGCCGGACCGTGGTCGCTCGTCGCTGCTGGCATGAGCGCGAGGGGCGGGGGACCGGGGGTGGGAAGAGGAAGGCCGGGGGGCTCACCCGGGGCAGTATCGACGCAAGAAATTTTGGAGAATTTGACTTTAGCGGCCGGCGGACGTTTCGTGGCCTGCTGCGCCGCACAGGCAATTACTGCAACTTCGCGTACTCCGCCTTGGCCTGCTTCAGGATGGGGATGTCGGGGTCGGCGTCTTTCCAGAGCGTGAGGAAGTCTTGATAACCAGCACCATTTACCGCGACCCGCGTCGGCGCCCGGTGCAGAACTCCACTTTCTCGAAGGGCACGAATCGAAGGCACTTCTGCGGTGACAGACGAATGTGCGGTATAACTAACGGAAGTTTTTCAATAACATAATGTTGGATTCTTCGAATTCTGCCTCGACGAAGACCAGCGATCTGCCGTCGGGTGTGAGGGCCAAGCCCCACCCTAGTTTCTTATCCAATGTGGCGATGTGCGCGGTTTTGTGCGTAGCAAATTCGAAGAAATTTACCGTCGTCGGAGGCACTTTCGCGTGTTCAAGAAAGTAAACGCCTTTTCCAGACAGCGCCCAGTTGAACCATTCGGTTCCAGAAGGTTGATCCAGCACGCGACTTTCCTCGCCGCCCACTGACAGCTTCCACACTCCTCCCGTTTCATATTTGGAATAATATAGGGAGCCGTCGTCTGACTCAACCGCACCGATTCCTCCGGTTTTTGTTAGCTGGATCGGCGTCCCACCTTCGAATGGAACCTTCCACAATTGAAAAGGCGAGCCACCCTTCTTTGAGGCGAAATAAATCCATTTTCCGTCTCGCGACCAACTGGGCGCGAGGTTATCGGCCCTGGGAATAGTCACGACGAGCCGTGGAACCCCCCTTGGTAGCTCCGCGACGTAGATTTCAGCAAAGTCGGCGGGGTGGAACTCGAAGGCGATGAAATGGCCGTCTGGCGACCAGGCTGAAGTTCCAGCCGTGCCTTGCAGGAACGTCGACTGTGCGCAATTTCCACCCGCACTGTCACAAATCCAAATTTCCCAACTTCCTAAGCGGTCGGACTCGAATGCGATCCTGCTGCCATCGGGTGAGAAGCGCGGCCTCTGTTTACTTCCTTTTTCTGAGATTACAACTGTGGGGGATTCTCCTGAGTGCTCTGCATCGACGAGGTTAATCCGCACGATATCGTCTTTGCTAGTAACCTGCTGATAGGAAAGCAAATCACCTTTGCTAGCGACAGACGGGTGCATCGCCGGCGAGCTGGGACCTATGATCGGCTGTGGTGTTCCTCCCGAAACGGATACGCGCCACAAGCTGAGCTGGCCTCCACGCATTGAAGAGAACACAATGTCATGGCCATCGGCAGTCCAAGTTAGGCCATAAGTTGGGCATTTGTCGAAAGTCAACCGCTTGGCCTCGCCACCCATTGCTGGAGCAAGAAAGATATCGTTCACAACACCGGCAATGGTTCCTCGAACGAACGCCACTTGTGATCCGTCTGGCGAAAAAGCGACGCCGCTGTCGAGAGAGTCTTGCGGAGGATAGGTAAGCTGTCGTCTGGTGCCATTATCGAGCGACAGTAAAGTAATTTGTGATTGCCCACTGTCCGCGCTGCCTTCCGGAAAAGCCAAAAACTTGCCGTCAGGCGACCAAGCCAGGTACGAATAGGCCGGGGGGTAGGTCATGGTGTACAACCGGCGCTCGGTACCACCGAGAGCGGGAATTAGGTAGACATCGGCCTCGTTCTCGAACAAACGAAGAAAGGCCACCTGTCGACGATCCGGCGACCACGTCGGGCAGCGATCATTCGGGCTTCTGGTGAGTCGCAGTGGTTTTTCACCGCCCACCAGCGCCGTGTAAATTCCGGAATTCTGTCCTTCGATTTGGACGAATGCCACCTGAGTGCCGTCAGACGAGAAAGCTGGGTCGCGCTCGAAACCGGGCATTCCGACCAAGGGTGTCACCTGAACTGAGGCCAGCTGCCGGACAGGCCAAAAGTGAAAGGCCATAGCGCCTCCTGCCAGGAGTGCGACGCAAGCGGCCAAAATGGCATACCGTTTCATTCGAATCTCGACTAACGGCTTAGTCATCAGAGCCGATGGAGTTCGAGGCTCTGCTTTAGGTTCTTGGACAGCCCCGCTTCCTAATGACGAAATTTGGTTCGAATCCGTGTCTCGCTGAAGGCGTTTCAGGTCGGCGCGCATGTCCGAGGCGTGTTGATAACGCAAGTCGCGGTCCTTTTCGAGAGCCTTGTTGATGATTTCTTCCAGCCGGGAAGGCAGGTCCGGATTCAGGCGCACCGGAGCTGCAGGAGCGCGGTTTAGGATGGCCTCAAAAATTGTTGCCGTGCTCTCTCCTCGAAAGGGCCGCTGGCCGGTGGCCATCTCATAGAGCACTACAGCGAAGGAAAATAGGTCGGTGCGCGCGTCCAGTTCCTTACCGCGGGCTTGCTCAGGAGACATATAGGCAACAGTCCCCAAGGTGCTGCCGGGGCTGGTCAGGTGCTGTGAGTCCAAATCCTGAGTCGCAAGTGTCTGTTCATTTTTTGCTGCGCTGACCTTGGCAAGACCAAAGTCAAGAATCTTGGCGTGGCCGCGTTCGGTAACGAAAATGTTCGCAGGCTTGATGTCCCGGTGGACGATACCCTTTGCATGGGCGGCATCCAGGCCATCCGCGACCTCGATGGCGATCCGGAGCAATTGGTCCAGTTCGATCGGGCGGCCCGCGATGGTGTGCTTCAGAGTCTTGCCATCGAGAAATTCCATGGCGATGAAGGCGTTGTCATTCTCCTCACCGATGTCGTAGATGGTGCAGATGTTGGGATGATTCAAGGCTGAAGCGGCCTCGGCCTCGCGGCGGAACCTTTCCAGTGCCTGTGGGTCGTCTGCCATCTCGGGCGGTAGGAACTTCAGCGCGACGAACCGATGCAGCCGAACATCCTCGGCTTTATAGACCACACCCATCCCGCCGCCACCGAGCATTTCGACGATGCGGTAGTGCGAGACGGTTTGCCCGAGAAGTGATTGGGAATCCGCCATTTGGCGCTCATCTTAGGTTGCGGTCGGAGGCAAGTCAACGAAGCCCGACTCCGAAGGGCCGAGCACTAGCGTCGCATTCAAGGTTGTAAATTTGAGCCGCGGCCGGTCTTTGATGCCTACGGTTCCCATCTCCGTAACCAATGACCTCGCTTCCGATGAACAAGTACAGGACAGCAGATGTACGGTTACGCGACTTATCGGGACTTGACGGGTCGTGCCTAGCATGATGCTGTTGTCCTGCCCTTGGGCGTCCCTAGGAGACCTCGATGAACATATCTTTTGAAAACAAGGTTGCATTGGTCACAGGCGCTGGCTCCGGAATGGGGCTGGCGACGGCGAAGGCTTTCGCGGAGTCGGGCGCCGCCGTGGTGCTGGCGGACTGGAATGAGAAATCGGTGCGCGCTGCCGCCGACGAATTCATCGCCCGGGGCCACAAGACGCTTGCCGTCGCCTGCGATGTCTCGGATGACGCGCAGGTCGAAGCCATGGTCGAGAAAGCCGTGGCCACATTCGGGCACATGGATGCGGCTTTCAACAACGCAGGCGTCCAGAATGTCCTCGCCGAGACGGCCGATACGACCCGGAAAGATTACGACCGGGTCATGGGTATCAATCTTCGCGGTGTATGGAGTTGCATGAAGTTTGAATTGCAGCAGATGCGCAAGCAAGGAAGCGGCGCCATCGTTAACTGTTCTTCGCTTGGGGGACTTGTGGGAGGCGCCGAGCGCGGGATCTACCACGCCAGCAAGCACGGAGTGCTCGGATTCACCAAGAGCGCGGCTCTCGAATATGCGCCCCGCGGCATCCGCGTCAACGCTGTATGTCCGGGCCTCATCTGGACACCGATGGTGGACCAGATGGTCGCGGGAGGGCAGGGTGAAGCCATGAAAGCCATGGAGAAGAGCGTACCAATGCAACGTGTCGGCCGCCCCGAGGAGATTGCGGATGCCGTCCTGTGGCTCTGCAGTGAGGCAGCCAGCTATGTGACCGGCCAGTCGATATCGGTGGACGGCGGCTACATCATGCACTGAGGGCAGTGCTTGATTAACGCCGTTGCCGGAGAAGTGGTTTCTCTCGCGCTTCGGTCGAGGTGATCGCACGCAGCGAACATTGTTCCTCATTAGTGCGCCTCTCCTCCTAGTCGCAGCGCCCGCTTTCGGGTTATAATTGCGTTCGTAGGAAGAAGTCGCAACTCGTCAAATCCCCGCTGTTTTCGCGCCTTTCCGCTGCGTCGCACCTCGTAAGGAACAACGACTCCCTCAGCCCCGTCCCGGGCCTCCACCACCTCCAAAAGGAACTCCCCCGATGAAAATACACACACTCGCTCTCTTCTCCCTCCTTGCATGCCTCCTGTGGCCGGGGCAGGCACAGGCTACGGACCATCCATTTGGTCATTGTGAGGGCCACCGTGCTGCCTCCTGCACGATGACCGTGGCAGCGAATCAAACCATATTTATCAAGGAAAGTTTTGGCGGTTCTACGGCTGCACCTACTGACAGTTTGAGTCTGACATACACTCAAGCCCGCTGCGATACTGACTCCCTCGCGACCTATTGTTCCTACTACGCGCACACTGGAGCAAGCAGCGGCAGCGACACGGTGTCTTTCAACGTTTCTACCAGTGGCAATGAGTTTGTCGTGGAAGCATGGGATGTCGCAGACGTAGTCAACACAGGTTCTCCGGTAGATCAATCGTGTTCTGCCTCGGGATCCATGCCCACAGGGACTAATAACGTTAGCGTCTGCTCCATTCAATCGACGCAGACGAATGACATTTTTGAGTATCAGTTCAAAGGCTCGGATTTCTTCAACACCAGTTTCGGCCTGCCCGCCAACGGACCAACCGTACAGGGATACGCCGGACCGGATACCTTTAGTAAGTTCCTGGTCAACGCCACTCTAGGGACGTCGCCTATCGCCGTGATTCCCAGCGGAGCGCCATCAACGACAGCGCTAAGCATGTCTATGACTAACACGACCAGCAGCACTGCAACTGTTGGAGCGCAATTGGTGACGCTCAAATCTGGAGTGGCAGCCGCGCCTCCGCCCCAGTGCGTTTTCGTCATTTGCCTGTCCCGTCCCAGCGCCCCGTACGCTCCCCTGCTCCTGGGATGGTTCCTCCCGTTCGGCTGGCTGTCGATTATGTCGCTGAAAGCACCGCAATTCCTACGGAGCATACGCCCCATGAGCCCTCGCGAAATTCGCCGTGCCCGTGTAATAGCGGAAAGAAGTACAAGCGATGCCACGGAGCGGGAAAGTAGTTCTACCGCATGACCCCTATCCCAAAGATAGGCTCCCGCATCCGCTTTGAGATCTACACTGGCCGTGAAGTAGACGGCGTGATTCGCGCGATTCTCAAAACAACTTCAGGCGTGCGGTATCGCGTGGAATATGGCACCAATCTGGCGACGATCAGCCCAGAGCAGATCATTCACGCGGAAACGCCAGATGCGCCAAAGGATGTTGAGTTTTAGTTTGCTTCGTTGGCAATGCGTTTCCTGTGCGCGTGCTGTCACTTCTAACAGTTGCGACCTCTTGCGGAGTGAGTTAGTTCTGACGTACCCTCCGTTGCGGGGAGTCTCGCATCCTATGGTGCGTGAGAGCACCACCCGGACTCCCCGCCTTCTTAGGCCCCGCCCATGCTGAAATTTTGGAGTCCGCTTGCCATCTAGTTGCCAGCTCTATCTATCCGTACGTAGGCGTATAGTAAATGCCGCGAGAGTTTTATGCGGTTCCGATTCAGGGCAAAGTCGCATGAGTGCCCCACCTGCGGTAGCCACCTGGTACACCATTCGCACAAAAGAAGTGTGCTTGAGCACTTCGTGCGTCTAGCTCTATCTCTTCAGCCTTACAGGTGCGACATTTGCAATGCGCGGTTTTTCCAGTTCGCGCGGCATTAACCGCGTTCTACGCCTTTAGTCAAATACAGGCAGTACGTAAACAACCCAACGATAAGCGCGGGTATCGCTACAGTGAAGATAATTACGAGGTCCATCAGTAATCCTAGGTTCGGCGAGGAATGCAACGAATGCTAGAACGATGGGTCACGCATGGATATACAGCGTTTACCCTAGGGCACCTGAGCACCCGAAGGCGTGCAGTCCAAACGGTGCCCTCCCAGAGAAGAGGTTCCGTGACAAACCCTGAAACTTACGGTTGGCAGGCGGTCTACTTTCGCGCAATTTTGGAATCAGATGATCTGCTGATTACCGGGCGAATCTATGAGGCTCTATCGGCTATCGAACAGAGACGCCTGAGCCCGGTTGAAAGTAACAGCGATGAGGACTGTGCTCTGAACGACGCTGAGGTGGGAATCAAAGCTCTGATTACCGAGAGGACTGACAGAGTTGTTCGGAACGCTACTCCCGGTCACTGAACCATTGGGCTTTAAATCAGTGTGCCCACCACATGCCCCGGCGATGGGCGCCGCGGCGAGCTAGGATCCATCACATCGATTCAACAAGGGGGCTGCCTTCGGGTGGCCCCTTTTTATTTGCGCCGCGGGCGCCCGTTATGATCATTGCAATCAGTCACTTGGCGGACTTTTCTCGCGAAGTTGTTGACCGGCCGCTGAATTCTGCCTGAATTCGGTCCATTTCCACTTAAGTACTTCACTCCAAACCACTTACGAATGCTACTTTGCCTGCTATTTCTAGTGGACAAACAATTCCAGTGGCATCTAGTACTGGCAGCGGGCCTAGCTCGGCCCAGGACCCTCTGTTCCACGCGCGCCCATTCTCCGCCACAAATGTCCCGGAGCAACATTCGCCCGATCTCGATCGATACTGCCTACCGGCCGCGAGAACATCAATTTTGGACTCCCTGCATCCTTGCGCTGTTCTCGCGAAGGCAGGTATCATCTAATTGCAGGAAGAATCACGAACGCCCCCCAGTTGTCCTAGAGGTCCTCTCTTGATCCCGAACTACCCACTATCAGTTTCTTTCGCCGAAGCAGCAAAATTGCTCAGCGTCTCCCCGAACACAATCCGGCGTCACGCGAAGGATGGGAGGTTGAGAACAGTTCGACTCGGCCGGCGCCGGGTCGTGCCGTTCGATGCGTTGAAGGATTTGATTCGAGCGAGAGAGGAGGGAAGGACGTAGGAATTATTTCTTCAGCTTCGCAATCCGCCTCGATGCACGCTTTCGGCAAGCATCTGAACATGTCCCCCGGCGGAAGCCCCTAGCCCGCACAAAGATTTTTCCGCATGAAACACACTTACCTGTCTTGCCCGCCGTGCCTGACCCGATATGAATGAGAACCAGAACGTAGAGTGCATCGACGATCGACGGACACAGAATACCTGCGCCCAACTCGTCGCTAAATCGTGCCCTCCAGAGGACCAGAGACGCATTCCCTGTTCGACGACTGATCTCTTCTTGCAAGAAGCCGACGGGATCGGACTCCACTTCGTCGGGATCGATGTCGGACAAATGGAACGAGATGAACAAGGAGAATCTTCGCAGCTTCTTTGGCTTGTCTCCTTTGATCGCATCAAGAAGTTGCAGGAAATAGCCTAACCGTCTTGTCTCCGGCGCCGAAACGCCGGAACACTTCGTCCTAAACGCTTCCTCATCACGCCGCAGCAACTCTATCAGCTCCGCCGAGACTATCTTGACGTGCTTATCATTCGCTGAACCGTCCGCTTCGCGATTCCCGCAGCCCACTAGGATTGGAAGGGTTGGCATGTCCCGGTAGTCACACTTTAGGACAGAATTCCTCCTAGCGCAATAGTTGCATAACAACGACAATTGATGCGTGGGCAGAACGCCCATCGGAGGCGACGAATGGAGGCGAACATGACGGTTCGAGAAATGGTGGCAGAGACAGGAATATCCTTCGCACATGCTTACAACATGCTGCGTTCTGGGCGATTCCAAGGTGCGGAAAAGAGGGACGGTCAATGGAGAATCCCCGCCGATTCGCTCAGTGCTTACCTGGAGCGGCGGAAGAAACATCAAGAGGGCGCGAAAGTCGCGGCCTAATGAACGATTTCACCAAAAATGCAAAAGCCGCCGAGTCGGTGACACGACGCGACGGCGGTTGCAAATCCCAATCGAACTCTGAGTTCCCCCTCAGCGTTCGAAGAAAAACAGGAACAACAACGAATGCTCACCGAAAGTGTAACTCCACAGACTGCCCCTCGCAACACCAATCCTCACGGAAGCAAGACGACCCGACGATCCCAGACGCGACGCGATTGCTCGCGATGTCGCTACGCGTTGTATCCAAACACGGGGCGTTGCAGCAATTTCGAATGCCTCCAATATCACCGACATGCCAGCGCGATGACGATGGAACAAATCCTCAATGAATACGCGCCTCCCGAACTCTTCCACGGCCGACGATGGGGATCGTGGGTGCTCGACGTGGAGCGTTGGTGCCTCGTGTTTGAGGACAAGCCGTATTTTTATGAGGTCGATCTCGAACGGATTCGCGACTCGGCCGCTGCACTCGATTGGATCTATCAAATTCTCGGGAAAGCTTGGGCGACATCGCGTGTGATGAGGGATCTCCTGAACGCGATCGATGACGTGATTGATCCGCAAGCAAGCCTCTGTGGCGGTGCGATGGGAGGCGGTCGCGGCGGCTTGGTGATTGCGAATCCGACCGCGTTCCTACGGAAGCGCGTTGCGACAGTTGGCAGGCCAGCCGTGGCCGGCGGTGCGGCATGAGCGCCACCACTCACATTATTGCAACCGTGAAGGCCGAACCTCGCTTCGGTGCCGGAGGAATGGAACTCTGGCGCCTCGGAGGGGTGTCAGTGGGTAGGACGCCGGCGTGGTTCCGTCGAATCGTCGATCGCGACTTCAACGGCAGCTTCAACGCGGATTGGTTCGATCATTACGCGAAGTCGGGTGAGGCCCTCATCGTTGAGCCGTATGACCTCGGCGAGTGTTCTTTGCGCGATCTCGTAGCGTTCGCTGGCAAGTACCACCTGGGCATCTCCATCAGTGCGATCACACACCACTTTCCGACGAGAACTCTGTCGATCTCGTTGACTCCAAAAGATCGGATCGAATGATGATCGCACCTTATAAGACTTCCGAACTCGAAATCGCGAGCTTCTTGAAGGCCCGCGGGCATCGCCTCACGGCTGCCAGGCTCGACGGGAGATTCGTCACGTTCGAGTTCGATCCTTCCGCAGCGAGCGATGTCGCGGCCTATTTCACCGGAGCGGAGACCTCAGCACGCGATCTATTCCAAGCACATCGCTCCCTTCGGGCCATGATTCAACAAGTAAGAGAACATTCGTCCCAGCAGACAAAAATCAGATCGGAGCAAACATCAGATGAGCACCACTCCCGCCCTTCTCGATAATCCCACCGAAGAAATCGCGCAACAGACGACGACTCTCCCAAAGAGCGCGCCGCCGAAGAAGCGCGCCAAGCCACAGAGCGCGGAAACCGGCGACTTCATCTCTGACTACGCCGAGTACGCCGACGTGATCGAGGCACCCCGAGTCGCGCACGAAATCGTCGCGGAGCAGATTGTCGCAGCGATTCTTAATAAGAATGGCGTCGTCATCCTGCCCTTTGGCGGCGCACCGCTGACCCTCGACACGTGGCAAGTTCTGTTGAGCGGCAGCGGATTCGGACGCAGCACGTTGATTCGTTTGGTGCAACCCATCCTTAATGGCGCCGGGCTTTCGGATCTCACGCAGGGCAGTAGCTGGGGAAGCGAGATTGCGGCTATGCAAGGTTTCGCCGAGAAACCCTCGGGACTCCTCACCTGGGGAGAGATGTCCGAACAGATGAAGAAGCTGAATCAACCAAATTTTCCGACTCTAAAACAGTGGATCACAGACCGGTACGATGATCCGGGCGTTCCGCAGGCGGTTACTTACCGCAAGACCGGTAAGCGGAAAAAGGACACTCCTCCGATCGAATTCACCCAGGCCCCTCGAATCAACATCCTCGCGACGAGTTCAGAGGATTGGTTTTTCGGGAACATCATGCAGACGGACAGCACGGGCGGTTGGATCCCTCGGTGGATGCTTTGCAAACTTCCCAACTCCGGGAAGTGTATTCCGATTCCAAAAAATCCAGATCCCGACCGCGCTGTCGCTCTCATCAAGAGCTTGCGGAAAATCAATTCGATTCAAGGAAAAGAAGTCGATCTCTCGCAGGTCAGGAACAAGTACGAGAAGTGGTATCACAGCGCAAAAGCCCGCTTCGACGCACAACCCAATCCCAGTCTGTCCAGCCCTTACTTCAACCGGCACCGCGGGCACGTTTTGAAACTCGCAGCGATCTACACGGCTGCGTCTACGGGTGCCTTCAAGGTGACCGACGAGGCGTGGGAAATGGCGGTGCAGAGGGCGAAAGGATTGGAAGAGACGATCTTCAAGTTCCTACCCACCGGCATGAGCCAAGGCGGTTACGAGTGCTCCAAGATGTTGACGAGGATCGAGGAGACACAAGACGAAGGGCTAACACTTAGCGCGTTCACGCGAGCGTTTCAACACGTGGAGTCGTGGCATCGCGAGAATCACCTGGCAACGCTAAGCGGCGCCGGAAGTGTGAGTCTGTTCAGTCGCAAGACGGCGGGACGACCGTGCGCTGTACTGGTGGCCGAAGACCACGTAGCTCAATACCGCAAGAAACACCCGTCGGATCTGCCGATGCAAGGGGACATCAAGGTGATTCTGAGAGGGCGATGAGGATGCCGATCGAACCTTCTTTCACTTCATTCACCCTTCTTTCAGTTCGGTCGTTGAAGAATGATATGCCCTGTTTTCAATGGATTACGGCCGAATTACCCCCTTCTTTCACACTTTCACCGGCCCTAGATTCTCTCTCGCTCGCAAGTCTTCATCGAGGAGAACACCGGCCATGCTGTGTATTTAGTGAAAGAAGGGGGGTGGGGGGGGGAAATACATCAAAACACTCCACTTACCTGCCGGACTTATTTCAGATTTGCGCGTGAAAGAAGCTGAAGGAAGCTGAAGGAAGGGTCGAGGCAGACACGAAAGGAGGCCATTTGCAGCACCACCGTCCACCGACGTGGATGGCACAAGGAATCTGAATGAGCACGATAGTTGACGCTGAACCACAGCCGCAGCCGAAGGACGCGAAGTACTACAGCATCCCGGACCTCGCGCTGCGTTGGCGGTGTTCACGCGGGACTGTTTATAACCGTCTTCGTTTCGCAAGAGCGAAGGTGCTAGACTTCAGCGCCGCGGGTCGCAAGAGTAAGAAGCTTGTCCCGGCGTTGACCGTATTTCAACTCGAAGCGAAGTACACCAAGATCCTGCCATGATTACACTGCGTAAACGCGGCAAGAAGTATTCTGCTGATCTGAACTCAGACAACGTGCGGATTCGTGGCCCACTTAGGACACGAAGCAGTGACGTTGCTCGCCGTCTGGTGCATCGTCTTGAGACTGCCATTGCCGAAGGTCAAGACTCACCCATCTGGCAGGAATTACAAGAACAGCTTCCACCCTCAACGTTCAGGCGATTCGCTGAACACGCCGGTGTGAAGCCGAAGCAATTGCCCACATGGGAAGACCTGAAGGCGGCGTTCAAAGTTCACAGAGAACAGCGGGTGAAGCTGGGCAAGCTTGCGCAATCTACGTCTGACCGCTACGAAGTTACGATCCGTGAGTTTGGTGAATTTCTAGCCATCGAGAAAATCACGCTACTGCACGAGATCAACCGGCCATTGGTGGAACGGTTCAAAGTCTGGCGTGTCGAGCGCATCAACAAAAAGAAATTCGCACGCGGTGCAACCGGCCTTGTGCTTGACGCGGCCATCCTGCATCGAGTGTTTTCGTTTGCGGTTGAGAACGAGATGGTGGTCAAGAACCCTGTGCGAATGGAAGGCAGGCCGGGTGAGAACCCGCAGAACGGGGCAGAGCCTTTCACGGCCGAAGACCTTTCTAATCTGCGTCAAGCAGCCGGCACCGACATGCTCGCGTTCCTGCTGCTTCGTTGGACGGGTTTACGCGGCGTAGATGCAATGAAGCTCAGCTGGAGCGAAGTTCACTTCGACCGGCAAGAAATCGAACGGGTGACGCAAAAACGCCGGAAGAGAGTCATTCTGCCGATGCACACTGAACTTCTATTCGCGCTGGAAGCGGAGCACGAACGGCTGAAGCCGGAACCTACCGACCGCGTGCTTGTGAATCCGGCCACGGGAAAAGCCCTGACCCGGCCACGGCTCTATCAACGGATGCGCGCCCTCGGGAAGCGTGCGGGTGTTCCCAATGCTCATCCACACAGATTCCGGGACACGCTCGCGGTGGACATGCTCAGTCGTGGCGGAAGCCCGTATGATGCGGCGAAGATGCTGGGCGACACGATTGACACCGTTGAGAAGCACTACACGCCATTCGTGAAGGAACTTCGCGACCGTGTACGCAACATCCTTGAGACCGGTACTGGTATTGAAGAAGCGGCGAAAATGGCACCAACAACCCGCCAAAACACGCCAAGGAAGCCAAATTAGCCCCCAAAAAAACAGAGCAGTGATCCAAAACACCTATGGGCGAGGTGTCTCCAAACGCACCGCGCGCGTAAGTTCTGCAAATTCAGCGCGGCTGTCCCATCATCGCCGTCACAGTTCCGTCACAATTTCTGGTGGGCGAAACTTAACCGCTTCTCTTTCTGTAAGTTTATGGCGGGCGAGCCTGTAAGCCGGATTTTGTGCCGCTTGCAGCCCTGAAAGCGAGATGCAGGCGCGGCGATCATTCCTCTAGGCCACGGCTCACGCCGTGACTCAAGCAGCCTACCCGAGGGTTGCTCTCTGCAGCGGCTTGCACCGTCGCAAAGGGAGCGCCTTCGTTGCGGCGACCGCGGTAAAGCGGCTGCCACGCGAACGCTAACTCGACGAGCCGGGCCGGCTCTCCCCTCCTATTTGGCCTTGCACCACGCGGGGTTTTCCGTGCCTCGAGTGTTGCCACCCGAGCGGTGGGCTCTTACCCCACCTTTTCACCCTTGCCAAACGATACGAGCTGTTCGAAGACGTCTCGCAGGTTTACCTGCGCGATGCCACCGTGCTGCGTGCCGCCGGCGGTACATTTTCTGTGGCACTTTCCGTGAGCGAACCGGCCGGCACAGGCTGAAGTCTGTGCTACCCAAGTCGCTCCCCTGGCGTTACCAGGCGCGTTGCCCCTTGCCCTGAACCGGCCCTTCGCCGGTGAAGGGTGCTCCCTGATGACTCAGGACGGTGTCCGGACTTTCCTCCCGCCCGGCCATCTTGCGATGGCCAGACCAGCGATCACCCGGCCCGCCCGCCACTTTCATTATAACCCTGAATTCACGATAACCCTGGTTTCGTGCTGGAGTTCGCTCACCTTTGTGCGTCGCGTTCGTCCATCACGACGCAAGATATTGTGTCCGTTGAGACGCGACCACGCGTTAGGAGGAAACATGGGCTTTCTCCGCTCAGGGGCGTTGCTGGTCGTTGTTTCCCTCTCGTACTGCGGCACTGCTTTGAGCCAGGCTACTTCGCCGGATTCTGCGCGTAAAAGAGAACAATTCCGTAACGCGGAGATCACCTACGACTGGGTGACCAATCCGCGCGGCCAGAAAATCCGGACATTCGTGACGCGACCACGGTCGGCTAGCGGCAAGGCGCCGGCGATTTTCTTCGTCGGTTGGCTGAGTTGC
Organism: uncultured Acidobacteriota bacterium; assembly: GCA_963721915.1. GTDB lineage: Bacteria > Acidobacteriota > Terriglobia > Acidiferrales > UBA7541 > Acidiferrum. Next base: position 185,002 of record CAVRLD010000005.1, read on the forward strand.
GATAGCGTCGAATACCCAGACGGGGAGACCGATGGCTTCGGCGCGATTTTTTGGCGGCTCATCGAACAATCCGGCTTTGCCACCATGCGCATGGACAAGCCTGGCGTTGGCGAGAGCCAAGGCGATTGCGCGACGACTGACTTTCAAACCGAGTTGGATAGCTACCGCGCAGCCTTCGATTCCATCTCCAAATATCCCTTTCTCGACCAAAATGCCATCTTTGTGGTCGGCCTGAGCAATGGCGGAGGAACGTCTCCGTTGACTGCGGGCCAGCATACCGTGCGAGGCTTTATCGCCGCGTCTTCCTGGGGCCGCACCTGGTATGAACATATGCTCGAGAACGAACGGGTCAGACTTGCAGCTAACAAGAAATTGTCCGCCGGGGAAGTCAACGATTCGGTGCGGGCGTTCACAGAGTTTTACTCGCTCTACCTTATCCATCGGACGAAGCCCGGGGAAATCATCGCGCAGCACCCAGAGTGGAAGACGCTTTGGTACGACACTCCCGACGGTCAATACGGACGTCCGGCGGCCTTCTATCAGCAATTGCAGGATTCAAATCTGGGACAAGTGTGGGAGAGCGTAAATGCGCCCGTGCTGGTGATCCACGGGAGTGCGGATACGATCATGAGTCAATCGGACAGCCGCGCGATTGCAGATATCGTGAATCGCGCTCATCCCAGGCGCGCCAGCTACAGGGAGATCGAGGGCGCCGACCATCTCCTCGCCGTCCACAACAAGCTCGACGAGAAAGTCGTCCCCCTCATGTTAGACTGGATGAGGAAACAACACGGCCAGAACTGAAGCTCAATCGGCCCACCGACAGTGTCGCCATGCTTCACTTGCTGCGGACGAGCTTTTCGAAATCCGATTCCGTCAGAACGGGAACACCCAGATTCCTTGGCTTTGTCGTACTTCGAGCCGGGATCAGTGCCGACGACGACATAATCTGTTTTTTTGCTCACGGAACTTGAAATCTTGCCGCCGTGTTGCTGCACAAGTTCCGCGGCTTGCTCGCGCGAGCGGTTGGCAAGGCCACCTGTAAACACGAAAGATTTGCCCGCAAATTTCTGGCTCTTGAACACGCGTTTTTCCGTGGTGGGACGCACGCCGACCTTGTCGAGCTTTTTGATGATGCGCTGGTTCGCCGACTCCGAGAAAAATTCAGCGATGCTCGCAGCCACTTTGGGTCCCACTTCGCCAACTTCGAGCAACTGCTCTTCGCTGGCTGCCGCCAAATCGTCCAGCGAGGAAAAATGTGCGGCCAGAAGTTGACCGGTCCGCTCTCCGATCATTCGAATACCAAGAGCGTAGATCAGTCTGGCGAGCGAGTTTTTCTTGCTAGCCTCAATTTCACTTAGCAAATTCTGCGCCGACTTTTCCGCGAAACGTTCGAACCCCGCCACATCTTCCAGCTTCAGCGAATAGAGGTCGGCGACATCCTTCACCATGCCCTTGTCCACGAGCTGATCCACGATCTTGTCGCCCAGCCCATCGATGTCCATCGCATGACGGCTCGCAAAGTGCAGCAGCGATTCCTTGCGCTTCGCTGGGCAAGCGGCGTTCACGCAGCGATACGCCACTTCGTCTTCCGCCCTATGAATCGCACTGCCGCATTCCGGACAATTCGTCGGCATCCGAAATTGCCGGCGATTGGCGCCCTTCTTCACCACTTTCAGCACGTGCGGTATCACTTCGCCGGCGCGCTCGATCAGCACCGTGTCACCGATCTGCAAGCCTAGCCGCTCGATTTCATCCATGTTGTGGAGCGTGGAACGGCTGACGGTGACGCCTCCAACCTGCACCGGCTCCAGCACCGCCACCGGGGTGAACGTACCGGTGCGGCCCACTTGCACGCGAATGTCGTTCACTACCGTGGTCTCTTGCCGAGCGGGATATTTATACGCGATCGCCCAGCGCGGCGCTTTCGCTGTAAATCCCAGTTCGCGTTGAATGCGCAGTCGAATTCACTTTGATCACCACTCCGTCGATCTCGTACGGCAGGTCTTCGCGTTTCGGTTCCCAGGCATCGCAATAAGCTCGAAGACTTCCTCGATTCCGTTCGCAGAGCTTCCAATCGTCCGAGGCACGAAATCTCAATTGCTTCAAAGCCTGCAGACGATTCTGAATGTTTCGCGAAATGGCACTTCCCCGTCCACCAACAGGTAGTACGCAAAAAATTCCAACTGCCGCTGCGCGGTGATCGACGGGTCGAGCACGCGCACCGAACCCGCCGCGGCATTGCTCGGATTGACGAAGATCTTTCCGCCAGCCTGCTCCTGTTGCCGATTCATGGCTTCGAACGACTTACGCGTCATCAGCACTTCACCGCGCACTTCAAAGTCGCCGCGCAGTTTCGCTTTCTTCAGCAAGCCGCAAATCGATGCGCAACGGCATCGAGCGAATCGTCCTCACGTTCGGCGTCACGTCTTCCCCGGTGCGTCCCATCGCCCCGCGTGACGCCGCGCACCAAAATTCCGTTTGCGTATTGCAGCGAAATGCTCAACCCATCGAACTTATGTTCCGCGACGTATTCGATCTTTTCGTGGCCGCTGCCCTGCCGCACCCGGCGGTCGAAATCGCGCAATGCGTCGTACGAAAACGCATTGTCGAGGCTCAGCATCGGCCGCGCGTGGCTGCACCGTCTGGAAACCCTCGCGCGGCGTGCCTCCAACGCGCACCGAAGGCGAATCCGGCGTGACCAGCGTTGGATTCGCAGCCTCCAGCTCCTTCAGCCGATTCATCAGGCCGTCGTACGCAGCGTCCGACAGCTCCGGATCGTCCAGAACGTAGTAGCGATATTCGTGATGCCGAAGTTTGTCGCGCAGCTCTTCGATTTCCTGTTTGGCGGCTACCGCCTTGGCCATGAGAACCCTCTGAAAGAACGTTAATCGGAATCCGCATCATATTATATAGAATGGAGTTTTTGCGGCACGGCGGTTCGTGGCGAGCTCGATGCAGGACGGTCAATGCGGGCAAATCTCAGCAACGCGTTGCTGATTCACAATCCCAACGCCGGCAATGGCGGTGGCGCTCGCCGCCGCTTACTCGACAAAGCTCGCAGAATTCTTTCGCGCGGCGGCATTGAAGCCGAATTTGCAGGAAACCACTGCGCCCGGCGATGCCACCGTCATGGCCCAGCGCGCCACGGCCGAAGGCCGGCAGCTCGTCATCGCCTGCGGCGGCGACGGCACACTGAACGAAATCGTCAATGGTCTTGCAGCGCAAAAAAACGGCCACCGCGTGCCGCATGGCCTTGCTTCCCGGCGGCACCGCCAACGTCCTCGCCAAGGAATTGGGCTTGCCGTGGGACATTCTCAAGGCCGCGGAAAAGCTGGTGCACGGCGAGGTCAAGGAGATCGCTCTAGGCCTGGCAACGCCCATTCACGAACCGGCCAAGAAACGCTACTTTCTCAGCGTCGCCGGCGCCGGTCCGGACGGCATGATCGTCTATTCCATCGATCTCGATCTCAAAGCGCGCGTCGGCATCCTCGCGTACTGGTGGCAAGGCACGCGCGAGGTTTTTCGCTACAAGTTCCCGCACTTTCGGGTGGCCACCGGTGAACAGAAGATTGATGTCTCGCTCGTAGTCGTTGGAAGGACCAAGAATTACGGCGGACCCTTCCAAATCACCGACTCAGCCGATCTTTACGCCGAACAAGTTCGAAATGATGGCACTAACCACCCAAAGCGGTTTTCGCTATCTCAGTTACTTACCTAGCTCTGTGGTTCGAAAACTCCGCGGAACCGAGGCGGTCCACTTATTGGAAGGCCAGCAGTCATCGTGTGCGAACCGCTGACAGCCGATCCGGTGTACGCGCAAGTCGACGGTGAACCGCTCGCGCGCCTTCCGGTGGAGTTCAAGATCGTGCCGCACGCGCTGAAACTCCTGGTACCGCAGAATAGTATCGCGCACAAATCTCACGCGAACACGTGAATACTGCCAAATGGACGTCGGCACACATGCTCTGGCGTCGCTGACTCTTACTCGCGCTCTCATTCCCCGGGCACCGCTTGCCGTCTGGATGCTCATCGTCGTTGCGGGAACGCTGGCGGACATAGACTCACTGTGCGCCATCTTCGGTCCAACTGCTTATTTGAACTGGCACCGCACTCTCATGCACTCCATGGTTGCATCGGCCGTCACCGGCTTGATACTGGGCATCGTCTATTTCTTGATTCGTCATAAAGACACGCCCGCGAAAATATCGACAGCAGCCTTTCTAAGCGCGGTAGCTCTCTCCGGATTTCTGCATCTGGCAATGGACGCCTGCCAGTCGGCCGGAATCATGCCCTTCTGGCCTTTCAGTGCACATCGCATCGCGGCCGATTGGCTCGCTGGCGTCGATCCGTGGATCATCGCGATTCTACTCGCGGCACTTTTGCTGCCGGAACTGTCGCGCCTCGTCAGCGACGAGATCGGCGCCAGAAGCAAGGCTCCGCGCGGGCGGGTCGGCGCGATCCTAGGTCTCACACTCGTCATCTTCTACGTCGGGGTGCGAGCGAACTTCCATGCCAACGCCTTGGCGGCCATTCAAGCGCGCACTTACCGCGGCGAATCACCGCGCCGCTCCGGCGCCCATCCGGAATCCCTGTCGATCTTCACCTGGCACGCTATCGTGGAAACAGACCACGCATTGCAGGAACTAACCATCGACGCCACACCTGGCGCATCCTTCGACCCTGAAAATGGCACTACGCTCTTCAAGCCTGAACCTTCGCAAATTCTCGATAGCGCGCAGAATTCCGATGCGGCAAAGAAATTTCTGCGCATCGCGAGCTTCCCAAAAGCCTCCATTGAAAAAATGCCCGCAGGCTATGCAGTACAAATCCGCGATCTGCGCTACGCCGTCTCCGGCGAAACTCGGCACGAGGTCGTCGCGGTGATCCAGACCGATTCGAATGGAAAGGTGACACAGGATGAACTTGAGTGGGCGCATGATTTCAGGCAGCGCTAAGTTCCGTCCTATTTTCCGCTCGCGACGATTTGCTCTTCCCGCAAAATAAACCGCGAGATCGCAAAGCTCAGAGCCACCAGGATGATGACGACCGTCCCTACCAGCAACTTGTGTTCCCCCAGAAACGGCAACGCCTGCGAGCCATATCTCACCGCCAAATATCCGATGGCGAAATACCGAACCGCGCGCGCCAAGGCAATCGCCGACGTAAAACTGAGCAACGGCACCTCAAACACTCCTGCTGCCAGCACGAAGAATTTAAATGGCGTTGGAGGAGGCAGTAATGCGGCAACCAGCATCCCGGCAAATCCATTTTTCTCGACCCAAAGCCGAATTTTCGCCCCACGGGGGCCAGCTTTCCGGTGAAAGAGCGCTTCCCCTCCCTTCTTCGCCAGAAAATACAGAAGCACGCAGCCCAGTGTTGAGCCGAGCATCGCCATCGCCGCGTACAACACCATTCGCGCGGGTCGCTGCACGGAAAGTTCGATCAGCAGCAAATCGTTGATGACCGGGAATGTCAGAACGGAGGAATCGAGAAAGGAAATAAGAAACAATCCTGGGGCGCCGAGTCCGCCCGCGAACGCCACGATTTTCTGCTTCCAACCGTTCACATTTACTGGCAAACCAGACTCCCGCGCTAAAAAGTTTCAACGAGTCTATCAGAGGGCCTGCTTCAAGCATCCGCGACCGTGCGTCGTGGGTGAAAAATTCTAGCGGCCGCTTACGACTTCCTCAATCGCCCGCGTCAAGCCTGACAATTCGCTCTCCCGTATGACTAACGGAGGCGTCAAGTAAATAACGTCAGCAAACGGCTTGATCCAGAATCCCTTTTCCACGAAACGCCCTCGCAGCGTTGCAGCATCCACGGGGCCATCCATTTGCACCACCCCTACCGCTCCCTTCACGCGAACGTCCCGTACGTGCGGCGCTTTCTGGCAAAGTGCTAATTCTTCCTTCAACTGCGCTTCAATCGCGGCCGCCTGGCGCATCCGAGGCTCGCTTTCGAATAAATCGAGCGAAGCATTTGCCGCCGCGCAACCCAGCGGATACGCCATGTACGTCGGCCCGTGCATCAGTGCGGTATCCGAATCATCCGACAGAAATTTGTCGTAGACGCGATCGGTCGCAACCGTGGCGGCCAGCGGCATCGTGCCTCCGGTCAACGCTTTTGAAAGACACAGGATGTCCGGTACGATGCGAGCCTGCTCGCACGCAAACATCGTGCCAGTGCGACCAAACCCGGTAAAAATCTCATCGAAGATCAGCAACACACCATGGCGATCACATAGCACCCTGAGATCGTTCAGCACCCCTGCATCGTGGAACTTCATTCCACCCGCCGCCTGAATCAAGGGTTCGACGATTACTGCTGCAATTTCTTTTCGGTTTTCGCCTAGAAGGCGATCTAGCGAACTGTGGCGTTCTTTCGAATCCGGGAACGCCGCGAAAAATTGCTCCGGCACGACTCCCCGGAACAATTTGTGCATTCCCTCTTCTGGATCGCAAATGGCCATGGTCGCAAATGTGTCGCCGTGATACCCATTCCGAAAGCCTACGAACTTCGCGCGCCGTTGCCCCTGGTTCAACGAGAACTGCACCGCCATCTTCAACGCCACTTCCACCGCAACCGACCCGGATTCCGTGAAGAAAACGTGGTTCAAATCACCAGGCAAAACCCGCGCGAGCCGCTGGGCCAACCGATACGCAGGCTCGTGGGCCAATCCGCCGAACATCACGTGGGGCATCTTTTCCAGCTGCTCGGCGATTTTCTTCAAAATGTGCGGATGACCATACCCGTGGCACGCCGTCCACCAACTCGCAATTCCATCGATCAATTCCCGCCCGTCCGCCAACTGCAAACGTACGCCCTTTGCCGACACCACCGGTACTGGCAACTCCGCAGTCTTCATTTGTGTATATGGCAGCCAAACATGATCGAGATTTAACCAATCAAGAGCGCTCATCGGTTCAGAGTATAAGGTTGATTTCTGCATTGCCAGAGCAGCAGCACCAATGACTATCAAAGGTTTTCTACGGCGGGGAAATCTATTGCGCGAACGCAGCCCGGTCAAAATTGTTCATGAACACCTGCATCAACGCGGTCCGATGTAGATTCGGCAGGCGGGGGATCTCCCCAATCACGCGCACGTGCCCGAACCGCTCGATGGTCTCCCGATTCTCGCGATTCTGATCGCCAATCAACACCACGCCGTGCACCGGCAATTCTGCCGCATGCAAAGCCGCCAAAGTCAGCAAGGTGTGATTGATCGTGCCCACGCCACTGCGCGCCGCCAGAATCACCGGTAGCATGAACTTCACCATCATATCGAGCATGAATTGTTTTTGATTGATCGGCACCAGCACGCCGCCCGCGCCTTCCACGACCAGCCAATCATTGTGCAAACTCGTCGGCAAAGTGATCCGCGCCAGATCAATTTCCGTGCCCGCCCATCGCGCCGCAAGATCCGGCGACACCGGCGGCACAAATTTGTAAACTTCGTCCAGCGTCCGGTCGGTCCCAATCCCAGCCAACCGCATCACCGTGACGCGATCCGACCCTTCCAGCGTTCCCGTCTGGATCGGCTTCCAGTAAACCGCGTCCAGCGCCGCACACAGCAGCGCCGACAGCGTCGTCTTCCCCACGCCGGTATCCGTGCCGGTAATGAAAAAGTGATTCCTCACGAGCACCCCGCCGCAAGGGCATGCCGCTGAGCACGCCAACTACCCAGACAATTTTCCAATCGTTCTAACTCACCCGCGGCAATCGCACACGTCACCGACAATCGAAGTCGCGCTCGACCTTCCTTCACCGTTGGCGGACGTATCGCCCGTACCGCAAATCCCTCCGCTTGCAAAAATCCCGCGGCAGCGAGCGCTTCTTCATTTCCACCGATCACCACTGGCACAATTTGCGTGCTGCTGTGCGCTGTGTCGAAGCCCTGAGCTCGTAAGCCAGCCGCGAGACGCCGCGACCGAGCAAGCAACGCCGTCCTTTGCACATCCATGCGCCGAGCGATCCGTAGCGCCGCGCGAATCTGTCGCGCCATATAAGGCGGCATCGCCGTGCTGAAAATAAAAGTCCGCGCGTGATTGATCAAATGTTCTCGCAGCGCCGCGCTCCCACAGACAAATGCCCCCGCACTGGCCAAAGCCTTTCCACAGGTATGCGTTACGCCCACCGCGTCGGCCGCCACACCAGTTCCCACGGCTGACCCTCGTCCCGACGGACCGTGCACACCGGTCGCATGCGCCTCGTCCAAAATCAGGCCGGCACCGTAACGCTCACATAGCGTGCGCATTTCCGCTAATGGCGCCACATCTCCATCCATGCTGAAAACCGATTCCGTAACCACGAATCGCCGCCCAGCCACAGGTTCATTCGCATGAGCTCGCAGCCCGGCCTCCAGCGTGTTCAAATCCAAGTGCCCATAAATCACTTTGCAGGCCCTAGATAACCGAATGCCATCAATCAAACTCGCATGATTCAACTCATCCGAAAAAACCACATCGTTTCCACTCAATATTGAGGTCAATAACCCGACATTCGCCGCATACCCGCTCCCAAAATAAAGCGCCGCCTCGGTCCCAGCGAATTCAGCAAACTCTTGCTCGATCTCTTCCCACACCCGCGAATGCCCTGAAAGCAGCCGCGATCCGGTGCCTCCGACGCGAGGTACCTCCCGCACCGCATCCAGCACCGCGGTGCGAAGGGCCTCCGACCCCGCTAGGCCCAAATAGTCATTCGAGCACAAATTCACGCCGCGAACCTCGGCTAGAGAGCGTCGCTGATCCCGCGCCTCCAGACTGCGCAGGCCGTCTTCAACCTCTCGCTGGAATGCCGTGTGGAATTCAGAAGGCATGCGATTCGAGTGGCTTCAGTCCCAAAGTTTGCAGGAGTTGTTCGTCTTCATCCGGCCCAGGATTGGGTGTAGTCAAAAGTTTTTCCCCGACGAAGATAGAATTGGCGCCCGCAAGAAAGCACAGCGTAACCGCTTCCGGCGACAATTGCTTTCGCCCAGCCGCCAGGCGCACACGCGACGCGGGCATCAGGATGCGCGCGGTCGCAATCGCCCGCACCATTTCCAATGGATCGAGCGCCGGCACCGACGCCAACGGTGTTCCCTCGACGCGCACCAGCATATTAATTGGCACGCTTTCAGGATGCGGCTGTAGCGTCGCGAGCTGCAGCAGCAACCCGATGCGGTCCGCCTCCCGCTCACCCATGCCCAAAATTCCCCCGCAGCAGACGGTAATGCCGGCCTTCCGAACGGCGGCCAGAGTCTTCAGGCGATCATCATAAACCCGCGTGCTGATGATCGAACCGTAAAATTCCGGTGACGTATCTAAATTGTGATTGTAGGCCGACAATCCGGCGCCCTTCAATCGCGCCGCCTGACCTTCGCTTAACATTCCCAGCGTGCAGCAAACCTCCATCCCCAGCGCCGACACGCCGCGCACCATTTCCAGCACGCGTTCGAACTCCGCTCCTTCCGGCGCCTGCCGCCACGCCGCACCCATGCAAAACCGTGTCACTCCACGATCCGCCGCCTCCCGCGCCACGCCGATGACATGCTGCGCATCCAGCAGGCCCCGCCGCTCCACTGGCGCATCGTAATGCGCGCTCTGCGGGCAATAAGCGCAGTCTTCTGGGCAGCCGCCGGTCTTGATCGATATCAGCTGGCAGGTTTGCACGCGGTCCGGTGCGTGCGATTGACGGTGAACGCTTTGCGCCCGAAATACCAGTTCGGTCAGCGGCGTCCGATAAATCTCCGCAACCTCATCGCGCTTCCAGTCGTGCCGCAATTCGAACGAGGCAGCCTCGAGAGGCCGCGCGGCTGGCGTAGCTTGAGTACTCATGGTCCCGCCCTAGGGTTTGTCCATTCTAGGGCAACCCATGTGCGGTCACGCCCAGAAAGATGTGGAATCTTACCATTTTGTTCGCCAACCCGTGTTGTAAGTCCATCACATGCTTTCCGGCCGACCGTCCCGATTGACCCACCACCCGCTAAAATGTTATAAACTCACCACTTTGTTTAGCAGTCCGTCGCGCGCTCGGGATGCTGCCGAGTCGTCCTGTCGGGTAGACAGAATCGCAGCTTTCGGATCGCAAGTCCCAGTCCTGCAGTAACGAAGTATTGTGCGGTACCGAGTACTCAGGGTAGTGGACCGCGTCGCGGCCACTCTGTAAGTTTCGCCCACAATTCGTTTCTAGTACTGGAGGAGTGTGAATGCGCACCTGGCTTACGAGTGCCCGGTTACTGGCATGTCGAATCGCAAAATTCGGCGCAATTGCCGCCACGATTTCGTTGTTTACTGCGATCCAGTCGTTCGCGCAGGCTGTGCAGGAAGTCGGCGGCGAAGCGAGTCTTAAGCTTCCGGACCTCTCCCAGGTCCAATTCCTGGGCATCGACGGCCACAAACTCCTCCTTTTCGGCATCCTCTTCTGCATTTTCGGCCTGATCTTCGGCCTGGTCATCTATAGCCGGCTCAAGAACCTCCCGGTCCATCGCTCCATGCGCGACATTTCCGAGCTTATTTACGAGACCTGTAAGACGTACCTCATCACCCAGGGCAAGTTCCTCCTTCTCCTCTGGCTCTTCATCGCCGTAGTCATTGTGCTCTACTTCGGCGTGCTTGCTCCGGTTCCGGGCAAGTCTGTCGCGGTCACTCTCCCGATTATTCTCGCCTTCAGTCTGGTCGGAATCGCGGGTAGCTATGGCGTCGCGTGGTTCGGCATCCGCGTAAATACATTCGCAAACTCCCGCACCGCCTTCGCCAGTCTGCGTGGCAAGCCCTATCCGATCTATCACACGCCTCTCGAAGCCGGCATGAGCATCGGCATGATGCTCATCAGCGTCGAGCTGTTGATGATGCTGCTCATCCTCCTCTTTATCCCGGGCGACTACGCCGGGCCATGCTTCATCGGCTTCGCCATCGGCGAATCCCTCGGTGCCGCCGCACTGCGCATCGCGGGCGGCATCTTCACCAAAATCGCCGACATCGGCTCTGACCTGATGAAAATCGTTTTCAAGATCAAGGAAGACGACGCCCGCAACCCCGGCGTCATCGCGGACTGCACCGGCGACAACGCGGGCGACTCGGTCGGCCCCAGCGCCGACGGTTTTGAAACCTACGGCGTAACCGGCGTAGCGTTAATCACCTTTATTCTTCTCGGTGTGAAAAACCCCACGGTGCAAGTCCAACTCCTCGTCTGGATCTTCGTCATGCGCATCGTAATGCTTGTCGCCAGCGCCGCCGCCTATTTCATTAACGGCGCAATCGCCAAAGCAAAATACGGTCACGCCAACGAGATGAACTACGAGGCTCCGCTTACCTCGCTTGTCTGGATCACGTCGATCGTCTCAATCGCCTTCACCTATTGGATTTCCTCGCTGATCATCCCGACCCTCGGCGAAGACTCCACTCAGTGGTGGAAGCTCGCTACCATCATCTCCTGCGGCACCCTGGCGGGCGCCATCATTCCGGAGCTAGTCAAAGTATTCACGTCTACGGAGTCACGCCACGTGAAGGAAGTCGTAAGCTCCGCCGAAGAAGGCGGCGCCTCTCTCGGCATCCTCTCCGGCTTCGTAGCCGGCAATTTCTCCGCCTATTACATCGGTCTGGCCATGGTCGTGCTCATGTCCGTCGGCTACCTGATCAGCAACATGGGACTAGGCGGCCTGATGATTGCTGCGCCAGTCTTCGCGTTCGGGTTGGTAGCGTTCGGCTTCCTCGGCATGGGACCCGTCACCATCGCAGTAGACTCCTACGGCCCAGTCACCGACAATGCCCAATCGGTCTACGAACTCTCGCTGATCGAACAAGTCCCCAACATCAAGGCCGAGCTAAAGAAGGACTACAACATCGACGTAAATTTCGAACGCGCCAAAGAAATGCTCGAAGCCAACGACGGCGCAGGCAACACCTTCAAAGCCACGGCCAAACCTGTGCTCATCGGCACAGCCGTAGTAGGCGCCACAACGATGATCTTCTCCATCATCATGGCGCTAACCCACGGCCTAACCGAAAACGTAAACAAGCTCTCTCTCCTCCACGCGCCGTTCGTCCTCGGCCTGATCACCGGCGGCGCGATGATCTACTGGTTCACCGGCGCGAGCACGCAAGCCGTGACCACCGGTGCCTACCGCGCGGTCGAATTCATCAAAGCCCATATCAAACTCGACGGCGCAGCCGCCGCCAGCGTAGCCGACAGCAAAAAAGTAGTAGAGATCTGCACCAAGTACGCACAAAAAGGCATGCTCAACATCTTCATTGCCGTCTTCTTCGCCACGCTAGCCTTCTCCTTCATCGAACCGTTCTTCTTCATCGGCTATTTGTTCTCCATCGCCATCTTCGGCCTCTACCAAGCCATCTTCATGGCCAATGCCGGCGGCGCCTGGGACAACGCCAAAAAAATCGTCGAAGTCGAGCTAAAGCAAAAAGGCACCCCGCTCCACGACGCAACGGTAGTGGGCGACACAGTAGGTGACCCCTTCAAAGACACCAGCTCGGTAGCCCTGAACCCAGTAATCAAGTTCACCACGCTCTTCGGCCTGCTAGCCGTGGAACTAGCCGTCCAACTAACCGCCTCCCAAGGCCCGGGCTTGACCCACATCCTCGCAGCCGTCTTTTTCGCCATATCTTTCTTCTTCGTCTATCGTTCCTTCTACGGAATGCGCATCCGCCCAGGCTCTCATTAGCCGCAGCATGCGTGCCGCGCTCGGCAAGCCGGACGCGGTTCACGCGACACATTCAAAATGTAGGGGCGCGCTTCAGCGTGTCATTCCGAGCGGAGCGAGGAATCTGCTTTTCCCTCCTCCCACTCGCAACCGCCCTCGAACCAACATACCAATTGCCCCTACGCCACGCATCGTCTACGATACCCGACGGAAAAAAGGAGCCCCAAGATGCGCAACTTTCTTCTAATGTTTTTCGCGATCCTCGCCTTACTCCCACTACCCAATCACACGCGCTCCAACGCCGCGCCCGACAACTGGCGCCAACTCTTCAACGGCAAAGACCTGACCGGCTGGAAACACGTGGGCCCCGGCGAAGACACCGTCGAGGACGGCCTCATCCGCACCCACGGCGGCATGGGCCTCCTCTATTGGACCGCGGAAAAATTCGGCAACTGCCGCATCCGCGTCGTCTATAAAATGCGCGATCACAACGACAATTCCGGCGTCTTCATTCGCATCCCGGTGGAACCCCGCGAACCCTGGATGCCGGTCCACTACGGCTACGAAGTCCAAATCGATAACCAACCCGAAGATTCGAAAGAAGACGACTACCACGTAACCGGCACGCTCTATTCTCTGACCAAGCCTCTAGCCCGCCCCGGCAGACCCGGTCCCGAATGGAATACCATGCTCATCACTCTCGACGGCCCGCACACCATCGTCGTTCTCAACGACGTCAAAGTCACCGACTACACCGAAGGCCAACCTGTCCCCGCCCGCAAATTCGATTTCGAGCCGCAACGCGGCATCCGCCCTAACGAAGGCTACATCGGCCTCCAAAATCACAGCGACAACGACATCGTCTTCTTCAAAGAAGTCGCCGTCCAACCGCACCACTGATGCAACGATGGGGGTCGGACTTGGCGACGTGGTCGGACCTTAGCCATAGGGGTCGGACCTTTTAGGTCCGACATTGGCGTGTTGACTCATGCGGCTTTAGCCGCTGAGGAATTGGTTCTCTGAATTTTCGAATTTAGTTTCTTCTACAGGAGCAAGCATGAAAAAAGACCTAACCCGCCGTCAATTCCTCCACCGCACCGCCATGACCGCCGGCGCCCTCGCGGCAACAAACTCGATCCCGCTCCACGACGAACGCCTCGAAGCCGCCCCCTACTCTGCCGTTCCTCCCAGCGACCTCCTCCGCTTCGGCATCATCGGCGTCGGCATGGAAGGCTCCGGCGTCCTCGCCAACGCCATCCAACTCCCCGGAGTCGAATGCGTAGCCGCCGCCGACCTCTACGACGGTCGCCACCTCCTAGCCCGCGAAATCACCAGCAAGCCCAATCTCCCAGCCACACGCCGCTACAAAGATCTCCTCGACAACAAAGACATCGACTGCATCGTCGCAGCCGTCCCCGACCACTGGCACAAACAGGTCGTCGTCGATTCTGTACGCGCCGGAAAGCCAATCTACTGCGAGAAGCCCATGTCCCATACGCCAACCGACGGCGCCGAGATGGTCGCGGCAGCCAAAGAAACCGGCAAAATCGTACAAATCGGCTCGCAACGCGTCAGTTCCGTCATCTGCGCCAAAGCAAAAGAAATCCTCGCCAAAGGCACCATCGGCGAACTCACCCTCGTCGAAGGCACCTACGGCCGCAACGATCCCAACGGCGCATGGGAGTACCCCACGCCCACCGACCTCTCCCCGCAAAATTTCGATTGGGACACCTGGCAAGGCACCGCTCCGAAGAAATCCTGGGATCCCGATATGTCACCCAAATATTTCGCACGCTGGCGCTGTTGGAAGGAATACGGCACCGGCGTCGCCGGCGATCTCCTCGTTCATCTCGTCAGCGGCATGATGTTCATGCTCGGCATCAACGAACAACCCAAGCGCGTTCAGGCCCTAGGCAACATCATTCGCTGGAAGGATGGTCGCAACATGCCTGACGTCCATGCCGCCCTGTACGAATATTCTTCGCTTGCGGCACCTGTCTATCTGCGTCTGAATCTCGGCGGCGCATCGCCAGAAACCTACCGCTTTTACGGCACGAAAGGCACCCTCGAGGTCACCGAGCACGCCATCAAATATCTCCCGCAAACCGGCGAGAACGACGCCCCCAGCTATTACAGCGGCGGCTTCCCCCGCGAAATGCGTGAGAAATACGTGAAGCAGTGGCACGCAGAGCACGACCCGAAACCCGGCAAAGAACCCACTCTCGAGGGTTTCACCTACACCGGCGCCTCGTGGGACGAACTAAAGCCCCACCTCTGGACGTTCTTCCAGGCCGTCCGCAACAACGGTGCGGTTACCGAAGATGCCATCTTCGGCCACCACGCCGCGTTAGCCTGCCACATGGCCAACGAGTCCTACTTCCGCCACGCCCCGACAACCTGGGACGCCACCTCCAGCACCATCAAATCCTGACGCTGCCGCTAACAACGCAACCTGCCTTATGTAGGGGCGTGCTTTAGCGCGTCCTTGCGAGCGCCCCGCGAGCCAGTCTCCGACCAGCAACCAATCGTACCCGCACTCTCCAAACGACAAATTTTCAAAATGGGGATAATTCGGAAGTCAGCAAGCTCAACAACAACGTCAATTAACCGCGCGGATGCCCCACTAACTATTCGACCTCACCAATCGCGACGTAACCGTCTTCGTAAACACGCTGCAAAACTCATTGTCCTCGCCCGACCCTTTACTCTTCGGCGTCTCCGTCACGGTCACGCTCTTCGTTCGAAAATCGATCACCAACTTCCCCATCACGCAATCCCGCGCCGACGTCTGCGCCACTAACCCGGTGCTGTCCCACTTGAGAATCGTGTAGTGCACCGGGCTCACGTCCAGCCGCGTAAACAGATTTCCTTCACCCTGCAGGTTCTTGCCTTCAGCCACCGCGCACAGCGAAATTTTTTTGTCGCATTCGATCTGGACCTTCGCCAACGGATCCACAGGCTTCGTCATCTGCGAGTCGCTCTTCCATTTTCCCGAAGCGGCAAGGTAATCGTGATTCGTGATTTTGATCTGTTGAGAGGACGCAGTTGCAGCGAATACCAGCGTGACCGCGAGGAGAGTTAGGATTTGTTTCATGATTCCGGCTCCCGTAGCACCCGTAACTCTAAAAGAGACGCTCTCCCGCGTATACTGTCCAAAAGGTTCATTGTGCTTTAGACCCAAAGGCCCAACCTCTCGTTGCACTCCGCGTAGTACTGGTTTTGTCTGCAACATGCATACAGAAAGCAAATAAATGACTTCTTTAAAATCCATCCTCTTATGTGAATGCCCATTCGCGAAGATTATGTGAACCTCATCCGCGAGCATCCCACCTACCGCCGGATTCGTACCGCTTTCGCGTGCTCGAAAGCGCCGCAAGTCCGCCATCCCTCCGCCGTTTTTTCCAGCCGCTGCGTAACCTCATATCCGCACCCTCGTACTGGGCACACCCAAAATCGCACCTTGCGACTCGCCACGAAATCCTCGATGTAAAGCTGGTGCAGATCATCCTTCTCGCATAAACAAATTGCCTCACGCCCATAAAACGCTTCCCGCGCTGCGACGTCACCTTCTTCCGCCGAGCGGTAGTAGCCCGTCTCCATCGAATACGCCACCGAACACCCTGGCCAGTTGCAGCGGTACGCGTTTATGCCAGGCCGGAAACTCATCCGCAGATGGTCGACCGGACAATGAATGGTCGCAGGTGGTAAATGCAAACCCTTGCTCGGCAACATAGACGGCCCCGGCACCTAGTATAGATGCGCAATCCCCGGCGCACGGCACCAGTCCTTCTCCCTCTTCCATGTTGGTAACGTCACGACAAGCCTGTGGGCGCTGGGCTTTAGCCCGGCCAGCAGTTATAGCGGGAGCAGTTCTAGTTGCCGCTTCCGCTTGCCCTGAGCCTCGAAGGGAAACGGCGCTGTTTCCCAAGGCCGTTTTTCCTATGGCCGCTGTTTCCTGCCTACTCAACTCAAGTTCAGATCCGAATCATAGCGCTCACCAATCGTCATCAATTCTTCGATGCGCTCAACCGGCTGAATGCCGCCCCGCGCCCCCACCGCCATACAATTCAGCGCCGCAGCCGCGCACGCAAAATCCAACTGTCTTTGTAGCGGCCATTTCTGCAACAGACCGTAAATAAACCCCGCATGAAAAATATCTCCGGCCCCGATCGAGTCCAAAACACGCACACGATACGCCGCCGCATGCCAAAACTTCGTCCCGTCCCACGCGAGCACGCCTTGCTCGCCCAGTGTCGCCGCGGTCAGCACGCATCGATATCTCGT
The DNA here is from genome assembly GCA_963721915.1 of uncultured Acidobacteriota bacterium. Taxonomy (GTDB): domain Bacteria; phylum Acidobacteriota; class Terriglobia; order Acidiferrales; family UBA7541; genus Acidiferrum. Next base: position 201,923 of record CAVRLD010000005.1, read on the forward strand.
GTGCACTCTCGGCAGCGCCTTCCGCAAATCCCGCTCGCCTACCAATCGACCAGGAATGTCCCGGCTCGCCACAAAGTAATCCAGCTTCGGCAGCAGTTCCTCTACACCAGGATAAAGCTCATCCAAATCCGCGACTACCGGCACACCCGCCTCGCGCGCCCAACACGCCGCCGTCGCCGCTGCAACGGTATCGTGTCCGTCCACATGTAACACCCGCGCATCCACAATCCATTCCCGCCGCAATTCTGCAGGCAGCAGCGTCAACCGCTCATCGCGCTTCCAAAGAACAGTTCGCTCGCCTCTATCATCCACCAAAATGAACGCCTGCTGACTCGCGCAACCTTCCGCCGTAACCAGGTGCGCCTCCACACCCAGCCGCGCAAATTCCTCGCGATGCAGCGCCCCCGCCGCGTCATCCCCAATTTTTCCCACATACCGCCCGCGCAGTCCCCATTGCGCACACGCCGCCACCGCCGACGCCACCTGCCCTCCAGGCAGAATATTCGCCGACCGAAACGCCACCTTCGACCCTCGCGCCGGATACTCCGGCACCGGAATAATCGTATCCGTAGCATTCAAACCAACTCCAACCACATCCACCACCGCTGATTGAGTCATTCGCTCCCGCGCACACCCTTCACGCCAACCAAACACTCTCCCGGCCGTCTCCGTGCCCTCTGTGTTCCGACCTCAGTGCCCTCTGTGCTAAATCTTTTGACTTTTGACTTTTGACTTTTGACTTTTGACTTTTGACTTTCAACCATCACTGAAATCGCGTAGTCCGCCAAATGACAACCCCACATGCCATCAGCATCCCCCAGCTAACCAAACTCAAAATCAGAGCCGGCCCCCAATGCAAATCCATCCGCGGCACCCGCGCCATCCATGCAAAAACCACAAACACCCCCGTAGCCGCCACAATCAAAACCAAATCCCAACCGCCACGCGCAGGCACAACTTCGCCCTCCGAACGCCGCCCATCCATCCGCGCCTCCACATAATCCGCGGCAACTCCATACCGCACACCCTCGCGAGCCGCCGCCTCTCTCCACCGTACGCGCTCAGCTCCACTAGCCGAGGAAAACGCAATGGCCCCCACTCCCAGCATCATCAGCAACGACCCACCCACGACCTGCACGTAAGTCGACGCTCCGCGCCCATGCAATTCCCCAAACACAAAAACTCCCCAAAGCAATCCCCAAATCTGATTCGAATTCGACAAGGGAATCCCCCGGCTGATCCCCACATACTTAGCCGCATACTGCTGAAACAAATCTCCAATCACCCAGACAAACCCGCCCAGCATCAACCAAAACAAAACCTCGCGCGCATCCGCAAGCTGACGCCACAATCCCGCAGTCCCGGTAAAGCTAACCGCCAAAGCCCCCATCATCCCCACTTCGCCAAACGAAAAAAATGTCACAAACGACAGCGGGTTCATCCCCGTCAAGTAAGCCTTCCGATAAGGGATGTACATCGTCCCCCACAAAATCCCTGCCCCCAGCGCCGCCGCCACTCCTCGCGCAGCATGTGAAGCCGGACCCGCCCCAGCCGAAGCCGACGCCACCGCCAGCATCCAGGCCCCGAAACACATCACCAGAACTCCGCCCAACACGCCAGTCCATCGCCGCCAACCCGCCTGCCGCAACTCATTGAAGAAAATAAATCCCCACAGGACTCCCAGCAAACTATTCGAGTTCCACAAAGGAAACGCGATGCTCAACCCCACGTCGCGAATCGCAAAAATCGTCAAAGTATTCGCCACGGCCCAGATACACCCAGCCAGCAGCGCCCAAATGATCAAGTGCGGCGCCCGCAGCACATCCGCCCGAATTGACGAAGTCCCCAAAATCAAAGCAGGCACGCTCCACCGCGCCAAAAAAACTCCCATCACCATAATCAACGAAATCACCACCGGCGAAATCCCCACAGACACCAATTTCGTAGGCGCCTCCGCGGCCCCCAACCAAGCCCCAGCAGTAAATCCCGACAGAATCCCCACAACTTGCAACTTCCGCGCCCGCGAAGCCATCGCAGCGTCCGCCACCCGCGTATCCAAATTCAAAGCCGTCTCCATAACCTCATCCACCCCAGAAACGTAGGGGCGCGCTTCAGTTCACCCTGACGAAGGAAGGGCGCGACCCAGCGAGCCCCTAGCGAGCCGGTCCCCGCTTACCGAATCGCCATCAAAAGAACCAATCCCGCAACCAACACCACCACCGGCACCCAAAACTGCACATCCGTCAACACACTAACCCACAAACTCAACTCGCCCCCGCCCTCAAGCTTTCGAGCCATCGCCATCCACCTCCAACAAAAAGCGCAACAAAAGACCGCAGGGAGAATACCACCTCCCGCAAAGCACTCACGCGCCAACCTGAGGTAAGCTACCCAGGAACATCGAATGTTGCGACATCTCACTCTAACCTTTCCCGCACGCCTAAGTCGGCGCACGGTTCCGAACGCGCTCTTGCTCGCGTTAGTCGCGCTGCTGGCCGCATCCATCAGCCAAGCCCAAGCCCCAACCCAATACAAACCCCAAGGCTATGTCAACGATTTCGCCAACATCCTCAGCCCAGCCGCCCACCAGCAACTGACCGCCCTCTGCACCGAAGTCGACCAGAAAGCCCACGCACAAATCGCCGTAGTCACCGTTCCCTCAACAAACGGCCAACCGATCCAGGACTACAGCTTCGACCTCGCCACCAAATGGGGCATCGGCCCAAAGCAATCCAGTCGCGGCGTACTCATCCTCTTCGCCATAAACGACCACAAATACTGGATCCAGGTAGGCTACGGCCTAGAGCCAATCCTCCCAGACGGCAAGGTCGGCGGCTTCGGCCGCGAAGCCGTCCCCATCCTCCGCCAAGGCAACTACGACGCCGCGGGTCTCCTGATCACCCGCCGCATCGCCGACGTAATCGCCCAAGACGCCGGCGTCACCCTGAGCGGTGTTCCCCCAAGCCAACTCCGCCAGCGCCCGCAGCAAGATCGCCAGCGACTCCATCCTGCTCCACTCGTTCTGCTCCTGCTCCTGATCATGATCATCGTTGCGTTGATCGTTCGCGGCGGTGGCTCCGGCGGGGGTAGCGGCTACGCCTGGTGGCTCGCTCCGTTCATCGCGGCCAACATGAACCGCGGCCGATGGGGAGGCGGAGGTTTCGGCGGCAGCAGTTGGGGAGGCGGCGGCGATAGTGGCGGCGGAGGCGGCGGCTTCGGCGGATTCGGCGGCGGAGACTTCGGTGGCGGCGGCGCAGGTGGAAACTGGTAAAGTTTCCATGTAGCCGCCAGGCTTTAGCCCGGCGAACGAATGTAGTGGCCGATCTTTAGATCGGTCGCGCCGCCGCCCAAACCAATACGCCACTCTCCCAGACTTCGCAGAAAAGATGATAGGGTCTTAGCAACTGGTCGCCCAAGGAAAAATGGAAGCCAAGCTCAAAGAACTAGTCGATCGCCTGCAAGCCGCGGCAAGAGATAACCTCCAGGCCGTAGCGCTCTACGGCTCTGCGGCCACTGGCGAATTCCACGAGGGCCACTCCGACCTCAACATCCTCTGCCTGGTCAAGCATGCGGCTTCGTCCGATCTCGAAGCCCTCCACGGCGTCACAGAATGGTGGACCAAAAAAGGCAACCACCCGCCGCTAATCTTCACCCACGACGAACTAACCCGTTCCGCCGACGTCTTCGCCATCGAACTCCTCGACATGAAATCGCGCCACCGCATCCTCTTCGGCGAAGACTTTCTCACCACCCTCGAAGTCCCTCTGAACCTGCACCGCCTTCAAGTCGAACGCGAGCTGCGCACCAACTGGCTGCGTCTCCGTCAAGCGATCCTGGCCGCCCCGCTAGACGCAAAATCCCACCTGGGCATCATGACCCAATCGCTGTCAGCATTCTGCGCCCTGTTTCGCCACGCCCTTTTAGCCCTGGGTCAACCAATGCCCGCCACAAAACGCGAAGCTGTTTCAGCCGCAGCTGCGCTAACCGCCGCCGACCCGAGCGCCTTCCAATCCTTGCTCGACCTTCGCGAAGGCAAGCGCAGCAAAGACGCCATCGACGTAGAAGCCTCTCTCCGCTCCTATTTAGCCTTCGTAGAAGCGGTCACCAACGAAGTAGACCGCCGCCTGGCCACCCAATGACCGTAACACCAGCCCAGCGGCATAATGTCATCCTGAGCGAAGCGAAGGATCTCAACGTAAGAAACGCCCGGGCCGCAGCGCAGCACCACTTTCCGAAGCGGCCGCTTTCCGTCTTCGCACTCGATTTTTGACTCGCCGATCACATGGAGGTTGTTGAAATGAAACAAATCCTGGCCGTAATCATAATTCTCGTCCTGATCGCTCTAGCCATCGGCGGCATGTACGTAGGCCGCAAAAACCAAATGGTCACTCTCGACGAGCAAGTCAAATCCAACTGGGCCCAGGTCGACGTAGTCCTGCAACGCCGCGCCGACCTGATCCCCAATCTCGTCGAAACGGTGAAAGGCTTCGCGGCCCACGAGGAACAAGTCTTCGGCGACATCGCCAAAGCCCGCTCCGCTCTAATCGGCGCGAAAACTCCCTCCGACAAAATCGCCGCCAACGGCCAACTGGACGGCGCCCTGAGCCGTCTCCTCGTCGTCGTCGAAAACTACCCGCAACTCAAATCCAATGAAAATTTCCTACGCCTGCAAGACGAACTCGCAGGCACCGAAAATCGCATCGCCGTAGAACGCAAGCGCTACAACGATTCCGTCCAGGCCTACAACACCTACATCGGCCTCTTCCCCAACAGCATCTTCGCCAGCTGGGCTGGCTTCAAACGCAACGAAGCCTATTTCCAGGCAAGCCCCGCGTCCCGCGAAGCTCCCAAAGTCCAGTTCCCCGCAGCCAAACCGTAGCCGTACCTCCAACTTGTAGGCGCGCAGCAAGCTGCGACCCAGCTTGTCCAGCCGTAAACAAGTAGACGCCGACTCCATTCAAGCCAAACGAGCCGTCGTGCAATGAGCCGCTAAGGCGATAGGAATCAGTGGCTTCTTGAGGCAGGTGGCGAGAATTGCGCATCTTTTTCCGGAACCTGTAGTACCGTTCCGCTTCAGGAGACCCGCAGTGCTGGAATCGCGTACCAAACCGGTGATTCGCTTCGGCACCTTTGAGGTCAGCCCTCAAGCGGGTGAACTCCGCAGGGACGGTTCGCGGGTCAAGTTGCAGGACCAGCCTTTCCAAGTGCTCCTCGCACTTTTGGAGCGGCCCAACGACGTGGTCACACGCGAGGAACTCCGAGCCAAGCTCTGGCCGGGGGACACGTTTGTGGACTTCGACCACGGCCTGAACGCTGCCGTGAAGCGGCTGCGCGACGCACTGGGGGACACCGCGGAGAATCCGCGCTTCATAGAGACACTGTCTCGGCGCGGCTATCGCTTCATCGCCCCAGTCTCCCCATTCGACTCTCAAGCCGCGCAACCACCCATTCCTCCCGCTGTCCCTCAGCCACGCGCAACTCTGGCACGCACAACGAAACCGATTCGCCCGGCCTATGTATTCGGTCTGGCAGGAAGTGCCGCCGTCATCCTCTTGCTCGTCGCGCTAAATGGGGGTGGCGGCTATTGGACCAGGCTTGGATTTGGCGGAAAGCGTATTCAATCGTTAGCGGTGCTGCCGCTGGAGAATCTTTCTCGCGACCCGGAGCAGGAGTACTTCTCCGATGGAATGACCGACGCACTGATCGCCGACTTATCGAAGATCGGCGCGTTGCGGGTCACTTCTCGCACCTCTTCCATCCGCTACAAAAAATCCAGCAAAAGCCTTCCCGAGATCGCGCGTGAACTCAACGTTGATGGCGTGGTCGAGGGATCCGTGATGCGTTCGGGGAACCGCGTGCGCATCACGGCCCGATTGATCCACGCACCCACAGAGCAAAACCTCTGGTCGGAAACGTACGAGCGTGATCTTGGGGATGTCCTGAAGTTGCAAGGTGATGTCGCGGAGGCCATCGCCCAGCAGGTTCGCGCGCAATTGACTCCTGAACAACATGCGCGGCTGCGTTCTGCACCGGTGGTGAATCCTGAAGCGTATGAAGCTTATCTGAAAGGACGTTTTTCCAGACCTTTCGGTACCCAGGCGACCATCAAGCAGGCGCTAGATTATTTCAAAGAGGCCATTCGAGAGGACCCCAAATTTGCTCTAGCGTATGTGGGGCTCGCAGAGTGCTATCTGGATCTTGGTGCTTATCGATGGCTGCCTCCACAGGAGGCCTATCGACTTGGCAGCGAAGCCGTCCAAAAGGCCCTTCAACTCGACGAAACGCTCGGCGAGGCGCACAGCACGCTCGGGTATCTCAATTGGCAATTTAGCTGGGATTGGCAGACCGCTGAGAGGGAGATCCGACACGCGGTTGATTTAAACCCCAACTACATCGAGGGCCACGAAACGCTTCTTTGGTACTTGGCGTGGAGTGGCCGGCGCGATGAGGCCCTGGCAGAAGTAGAAAAAATTCGCCGGCTCGATCCAGCTTACCCGGTTACTTCCGTCCAGGAGTCGGGAGTCTATTATCACCTGCGTGATTACAAGTCCCTGGTCGAGGCAGGTCAAAAATCCGTGGTCGCAAATCCGGGGCTGTGGATCAGCCATTACTTTCTTGCCGTTGGCTACGAGGGTTCAGGCCTGCAGGCGCAAGCCATACCCGAATATCAGCGCGCCGTCGATATATCGCAGCGCGACTCCGATACATTGGCGGGCCTTGCACACGCCTACGCCGCCATGGGTAACAGGGCCGAGGCCGGCAAGATACTTAGCGAATTGCAGCGGCAATCGAAAGTCACCTACGTTTCGCCCTATATGATTGCGGTCATATATTCGGGGTTGGGTCAAAACGACAAGGCCTTCGAATTCCTCGAAAAAGCCTACCAGGAAAGATCTCCCGACATCGCCTATTTCATCAAAGCGGACCTGCGGATCGACACTCTCCGCTCTGACCCGCGCTTCCAAGACCTTCTGCGACGTGTCGCACCGCCACATTGACGGGCATGGATCGAGGCGAATCCAAGAGAAATCCTGCCGCGCCTGGAAGTGAGGCGAGGTTAGCGCCGGCGCAAGTGATAGCTTGTCGCTTGCGCCGGCATTGTACGAAAGACTAGCGGGTCGGGCGGGCTTTGGCGGCGTCGGACGCTGATCCGGACGCGGATGCGGCGGCGGCCTTTACCGGTGGCTTCTCGGACTGAGCTAGCTTTTCGGGTTGCGGCGGCGCGGCGTGGCCGTTGGGACCGTGCGCTGGCGCACCGGTGGTGCCGGCTCCGGCGCTGGCGCTGCTGTCGGCTGAAGGGATGCCCAGCTTCTTGCGGAGTGCCGCTTCGAGCTTCTCGCGGATGTCTTTGTTTTCCTTGAGGAAGACACGGGCATTTTCGCGGCCCTGGCCCATGCGCTCACCGCCAAAGCTGATCCACGTGCCGGACTTTTCAAGGATGCCTTTATCGACCCCAAGGTCGATGAGGTCGCCTTCGCGGGAAATCCCTTCGCCATAAAGAATGTCGAATTCCGCTTCGCGGAATGGCGCGGCCACCTTATTCTTTACGACTTTGCCGCGCGTTCGCGAGCCGACCACGCGATCACCTTCTTTGATGGCCTGGATCCGGCGAATGTCGAGACGAATCGACGCGTAGAACTTCAGCGCTCGCCCGCCGGTGGTGGTCTCCGGGTTGCCGAACATCACGCCGATCTTTTCGCGGATCTGGTTGATGAAGATCAGGCAAGTGCGTGATTTCGCCACGATGCCGGTGAGCTTGCGCAGCGCCTGCGACATCAGGCGCGCTTGCAGACCCATCGACGGGTCGCCCATGTCGCCTTCCAGTTCGGCCTTGGGCACCAGTGCGGCGACGGAATCGACGACCACAACGTCCACGCTGTTGGAGCGGATTAGCGTCTGCGCGATTTCCAGCGCCTGCTCGCCGTTATCGGGCTGCGAGACCAGAAGATTGTCGACATCCACGCCCAGCTTGCGCGCATAAATGGGATCGAGCGCGTGTTCCGCGTCGATAAACGCAGCGATGCCGCCAAGCCGTTGCGCCTCGGCAATGACGTGCAGCGTCATGGTGGTCTTACCGCCGGATTCCGGCCCGTACACTTCGACAACACGGCCGCGCGGGAACCCGCCGACGCCCAGAGCGAGATCGAGCGACAGGCACCCGGTAGGGATCACGCTGACGGGCACCAGCACGTCGCGGTTGCCCAGGCGCATGATCGAGCCCTTGCCGTAATCCTTTTCGATCTGCGATATCGCTGCTTCGATTAGCTTTGCTTTTTCGTCTGCCATTTCACACCTCAGTAGAGGAAGTAGGAATTTTTGACGCTGGTCCTAGTTGCGCCGGGAAAGCGCATATTCCGATTCGCACTGCAAACCTTGATTCGATAATTGATCCGTTACCGACGTTTGAGTTTACCATTCAGTTTACTCCTGCGCCATCGTTAATTTGTCACACTTCCGACCCTGCCTGGCACACTCTTGATGGCTGCCGTAAGCTCCGCCAAGAAGTTTTACCGTACCGGTAGCACAGACTTCAGTCTGTGTCCCGCACCTGATCTTGGCTGACATCCTTCGCGTATCTTCACCCAACACGCTCAGGATGACAGGTTTTGCGCCACCAGCAAGAGGCCACCATCATCACCTGTTGAAAACGCCGAAAACGAAGGTACCAGATAAGGCGAACAAAAAGCAAACACTTATTTTCGCCTATTCTTCGCTGCTAGCAGAACCCGGTTCGCTTTGTCGTTACCCAAAAAACCGTTGTCGGTCCGCCAAGCATACAGAACGGCACCGATAAGGTAGAAGATGAAAAAGGCCTTAGTCGCAAACCAAAACCCTACTACGACGTGAAAAATCTTCTTAGCCACCATAAGTGTAGAAGCCGCGGCCGGTTTTGCGGCCGAGGTAGCCGGCAGCTACGTATTTTTTGAGCAGAGGACAAGCGCGGTATTTAGGGTCGCCGAGACCCTCATGTAAGACGTGCATGATGTCCACGCACACATCGAGCCCGATGAAGTCGGCCAGCTCGAGCGGGCCCATTGGGTGATTCATGCCGAGCTTCATGACGGTGTCCACTGCTTCGGGCGTCGCAACGCCTTCCATAACGCAGTAGGCAGCTTCATTGATCAGCGGCATGAGCACACGGTTGGAGACGAAGCCAGGAGCGTCGTTGACCGCGACCGGCGACTTCCCAAGCTTTTTCGCCAAGTCCATCGTCAGCGTGAACGTCGCCTCGCTCGTTTGCAGCGCGCGGATGACTTCCACCAGCGCCATCACTGGAACTGGGTTCATGAAGTGCATGCCGACAAAGCGCTCGGGGCGCTTGGTAAGCGCGGCCAGCGTGGTCATCGCGATCGATGACGTATTGCTGGCTATGATCACGTCGGACCGCAGCAAATGGTCGGCTTCGAAGAGCACGTGCCGCTTGATTTCGATTTTTTCGGGCACCGCCTCGACAAGGAAGTCGGCGTTGGCGACCGCAGACATGTCCGTCACCGGCACGAGCAGTCCAAGCACAGTTGCCTTCTCCGCCTCCGCGAGCTTGCCCTTCTTGATTTCGCGATCCAGATTCTTAGCGATGGTGTCCATGCCGCGATCAAGATAGCGCTGATCCACATCGCGCAGGATCACCTTGTAGCCCGCGCGCGCAAACACATGCGCAATGCCGTTGCCCATGGTGCCCGCGCCCAGCACCGCGACGGTATGGATGTGGTCGATGGTCACGAAGGTCTCCTGACTTCTGCCGCTACGACTGCCTCCTCATTGCTGCGCAGTTTACTACACGCGACATCTCTCGAAACTATTGCGGTGGAGCGCCTTCGATGATTTCGCGAACAATTTCACGCGCACGCGCTTCGTCCTCGGGTAGGACGAAAGCCTTGCGGACGCCATCGTGAAGGTCCAATCGACAGTGTATGAGGTTTTCCTTCAGTGCCATCTCAACGCCGGAGGAAATATCCTCGCCGTATTGCGACCAGATCTCCACGGTCGCATCTTCCGGATACCAGAGTTTGAGGTAGGAATCATTTCTGATCTCTGCATCGGGTGGCGAATCGTCCGGCGGAATCGGTTCCGCTCTGTCAGCGGTCTGCTCTTCCTCTTCATGCTCCTCGTAATAGCAGGAATCTGCAAACTCTCCCTCAATTCCCAGCAATTCCTTTGCCCGCTGGTAGTCCGCATCAAGGACACCAATTTCATACAGCCACTTCACCCGCCTTCTGAAACGCTCTGCGGGAGTTTGGGCGACCTTATAAGGTATGTCCGCCGTCATGAGTTCTCGGCATAGGCTTACACACCGTGCCTCATCGTAACCTTTCCAAATGAGGCGAAGCTCCTTTTCCTGGCCAGCAAACGCACTACCGCGCAGATCTTTCGCGTCTGCCGACCCCTGCGGTAGCGAGTAAACCAAATCCACATCGCAGTCGGAGCAGCGGGTAAAGCCCTGGCGGTATTCCGCTTGGCACTGGGGGCAAAACATGGCGCCGCAGAGTCTACTACATGCAGTCTCATGTGGCGGTAGACGAAGGCGCCCCGCCACGCTTCGCAGTTCGGCGCAAACGGTCGGCGCGCCGCTACAACTGCTTACATTGGCGGGGCGCCTTCCGTGACTTCACGAACGATTTCGCGGGCGCGGGCTTCGTTGGCGGCAGAAACGTATATGTGTGTTTGATCCGCGGGATTTTCGAGGTGCATGGGAATGTCGTTCTCTTGCATCGCGGCGGTCAGAAACTCCGCCATCTTGTCATCGGTTCCCGTCCAAACTTCGACGGCAGGGTGGGTCTCAGTCGAATCCGTCAGCGGCAGTTCTTTCAAGGACGAGAGTGGTTGCTCCGGAATCTCCAGGTCTTGCGGTTCTTCGGCGAGCAGCTTTTCCAGTATCTGCTGGGCGGCAGTGAGGTCGTAGGACGGCACCGCGACCTCGAAGCCAAAGCGCGGTTTCCAGTCGATGGGCAGAGGATCGGCTGGCGGCGCGATCGAGTCGTCGGCGATAGCCATGTTCTTACAAGGAATACCAGCCGCGCCCAGTTTTTCGACCAGCCCGGCATACACCGCCGGGTCTTCACCGGCCCACAGCAGGATTAGAGAGGATTGGCGCTTAGGGCTTGACGACATGTGTTTTCCTCCATTCGGGACCATCCAGCTGCTGCGAGTCTACTACGTTGGATGGTGGCAGTCATACCTTGGGCTGCGGGCCGCGAGTGGGGCTAACATCGGCGACTCCGAGGTAACGCAAGTCCATGCAAGATCAGCTGTTACGAAACCCTCGGGATGTGCGTCTTTTTACCTGGCCGAGGCGTATACCTACTAGAATGAACGCGACCTTTATATGGGCGACTCTCGGACGGGCAGGCTCTGCGGCAGCGTTGGCTCCGCGCTGGTCGGGATCTTCTCTTTTCTCCACGTTGATGGCTGACGACAAGAAGAGTCTAGTGCAGGGATTGCGGCAGCGCGATCCCGAAGTGCTCGATCGGCTGATCGAGCAGTATCAGTATCGATTGTTCCGCTATTTGTTGTACATCACCGGCAATCCGCAGCACGCGGAGGATTTCTTCCAGGAGACGTGGATTCGCGTGCTGGAGCGTGGCCATCAGTATGACGGCAAATTCAAATTTGAGGCTTGGCTGTTCACTATCGCGCGAAACTTGGTCATTGATTGGCAGCGCCAGAAAAAGGCGGTGAGCCTCGACGCGATGACCGATACCGAAGAAGGCAAAGGCTTCGAGATCGTAGATGAGAAAGCGGAATCGCCGCTGCAATTGTTCTTGAAGTCCGAAAGCCAAGGAAGGGTGCAGGCTTCCCTCGAACAGTTGCCTCCCGCGTACCGGGAAGTTTTGGTGTTGCGATTTCAGGAAGAGATGCAGTTAGACGAGATTGCAAGAATTCAGGCGACGCCGATTTCGACGGTGAAGTCGCGCTTGTATCGCGGGCTGGACGCCCTGAAGGGCTTGCTGGCGGGAGACGCCGCATGACGACGACGAATGACATGCACGCACGCGCCGAGACGCTCAGCGCCCAAGAATTCGTCGAAGGGATTTCTGCAGCGGAGCGGGAGTGGCTGGGAAAGCATCTGCGTGAGTGTGCGCGATGCTCGGAAATCTCGAGTGCCACGCAGCAGGCATTGCGTTCGCTGCGGACGCTGAGTGTGCCCTTGCCGCGCGAACTTGCTGCACGAACGCAATTCCGCGTGCGACTGCGCGCACAAGAATTGCAAGTGCGCGAGCCGCGCTGGCGGCTGATCTGGGCGATGTGTGGCGCGTCGTGGGTAGGCGGCGCCGCAACGGCGCCCTACGTGTGGCGCGGTCTGGAATGGATCGGGCATCGCGCGGGGTTGCCGGATCTGGTGTGGAAGATGGGATTCGGAGTCTGGTGGGCGCTTCCGGCAATCGTAGCGGCCGCGATTTTGTTGATGGAAGGCAGCGAGCGCAGCGCGAGGCGAGACGCGGGCGGCGCAGCGTGATGTAGTGGCCAGTTTTTAGACTGGTCAGCGCCGCACAAATTGCGAATCAGGACAATGGAGCGATGAATTTGAGCGAGGACCGAGGATGACCGAGTATCCACAACGCGTGAGTGATTCCTGGAGCGAGCGCAAACGGCTGATCCGTTTCCGGCGGAAGCGGGAGAGGGGCCTGCGCTTTTGGCAGGAGTTCAAACTCGTGCCGCGTTGGCTGATTGGCACCGTCGTGGTGCTGTATCTCATCGCCGTAGCCATCGCGGTAACCGTCAACTTGAACCCCGAGCTGAACAACAATGAGATGTTTCCGCCGGAACTCCGGGGCCATCCAGTGGCGCAATCCTTCGCGCTCGCGGGCATTGTTACCGCCGCTTCCCTGTTCATGGCGACCCTCATTTTTCTGGTTGCGTACGTAAATCGCGATGCGAAACGCCGGGGCATGAACTCGGGCTTGTGGACATTTCTCGTGATCGTTCTTTGGCCGGCGTATTTTGCAATCGGCTTCATCATTTATTTCCTGATGCGCCAGCCGCTGCCGTACAACTGTCCGCAGTGCGCTGCGACCGTGGATGCGCGGTACAACTTTTGCCCGAATTGTAAGTGCAACCTCCATCCGTCCTGCCCGCAGTGCAAGCAGGAGGTGGTGGAGAGCGATAAGTATTGCCCGTACTGCGCATGTGATTTGCGCGCCACACCACCAGCACCTGTCGATCCCGCGGCAGCAGCCCCGAGCCGCTAAGGCATATATAGGTCCAACCATAGTCTAATCCGCGACTCGCGAACCGCCAGCCGTTATGTAGGCGCCGGGCTTCAGCCCGGCGTTCGATCAGAAGCTTCTGTGCATAGCTCCTGCCAGTCCACTAGAAAAACGAAAACCTCCATCGGGTCCGCAGAGAGATCCGGCGCATCTAAATTTCACGGTGTCTACTTGACGCACGTCGGCGCATGCGTGCGATACCAAGTCGTCTTGCCCAAGGCTTGGACCTTCGACCGCGACGATCATGGGCGTTTAACCAACGCTTTCGCTTGGATTTGTCCCAGTCTATCCTGGAAACACAAAGGGAGATGTACTCATGACACGACCTCTGAGGACAGCGTTCACACTTCTGGCGCTCTGCATTTCGGCCGTATCTCTGCAGTCCGCACAGAAACCCGACGATCAGGACGACAAAGACATCAAGGCCTACATCCTGAATGAGGACAAATTTAGACAGATCACCGCGAGCTACGCCGATGTGGCCGCCTGCCGGAAGCAGAATCGCGAGCCATGGGCAAAGCTCACCTCCGAACCGAGTTACGCGGACGCCTCATTAACCGAGAAGGCGAAGATGTTGGACGCCAAGGTGCCGCAGTGCATGGCGTTATTGAAAAAACACGGCTTGGATACGCATGAATATCTCGTGGCCATCGAGTCGCTCACCCAGGCGACCACCGTCATGATGATGAGAAAGCGGAACATGACGGTACCCGCGGCAAAGGCGGCGGAATCTGTGAGTGCGGCGACGATGTCGTTCGTGGAATCCCACTACGAAGAAATCGAGAAATGGCGGCAGTCGATACAGGCGCAGGCGCAGCAGCCCAATGGCAACTAGACGGGCGGCGTTGCTTCGCGTACTTCGCGAATAATTTCCCGGGCGGCGGACTCGTCGGCAGGCATGATCAGCAGACGTTGCGCGCCTGGCTCCGCCGCGCCTTCGCGGCGCACGCCGATGCGGTTTTCGCGCAGGCAGGCTTCGAGCAGTTCGGCGAGTGCGCCGTCTTCGCCGGTCCAGATTTCAACTGTGGCCCTGGCGGGAATCCATTCGTGTTCCGGCACCGAGGCGCCTCGCGACGTCTCTTCCACTTCCGGACGAAGATCATCCGTTTCGTCCAGCGCAAACGGCGCGCTCTCGCGAATGTCGGAAAGCTGCTCTTTCGCTTTAGCGGCATCGGACGCAAAAACGCGAACGGCATATTTTGGCCGCGGCATGCCTAGCTCGAAAACCATGTGTTCGTTGGTAGGCTGCACGTGATGTCGAATCCCCGCGTCGCGCAGCGCGCTGATGACTTCACTGACAGCCAGCGGGTCCCCACCGCGCCATATGACCACAATCTTTTCCTTGCGCTGTCGGTCATCGAGCGGACGCCCGCGCAGCTCTTCCGGAACCAGGTCCACGCCGCACACGGTGCACTGCGCGTGACTCGCGGCGTATTCCGCGTCGCATAGCGGGCAGTATTTCACGTTGCCTCACTCAAGATTATCTACTCGATAGGACCATAAACCATGAATCATCCTCTAGCGCTGTAGAAAAGATAGATCACGCCGGAGAACATATTTACCGTAGCAATCTTCGCAAATCCAGTGGCTATCCACACTCTTATAGCCGAGGGGAGCACCACCGTGTCCGATCTTTGCCATGCAAAACTCGCAGTGCTCGTGGTCCCAGCCTGCCTCTGTTATTCGAACTGATTTCGATTCGTCCAAGACGACGTCGTTCTCGCGCACAGGCCGCTGAAAAATTGTGCCTGGATGTTCGGGATCTCGAAACTCAACTGCGTCTGATGCTTGAAACTCAACTCGCTGCCAAGACTCTGGTCCCTCCAAGACTCGCGCAACGTCCACCGGGTTCCTGGGCCCTGGCAGGTACGGAAATCTATCGCCGACGTGGACCGTAATCTTCGGATGCGACGCAACGAACACGGCAGTCATATTCGTAATGTCGAGAGCACGGAGAGCACCACTTATGGAATCGGCCCGCGAGACATACAACCAACCTCGCCCCTCTCGTACACCTTTTAGTTGACTGAAGCAACCCGCAATCCTGTAGGCATCTTCTTGGCCCGCCTCGACAGCCGAAACGGTAAATTTCGCAAGGTCGCTCAACGTAACTTGGGGGGAAGTCATTTATCTCAGTATCGCTCGACCGCAAGAGCTACGGCGTTGCCTCCGCCAAGGCACAACGCGGCGATGCCGCGCTTGAGGTTGCGGCGCTGCAACTCGTACAGCAGTGTGACCAAAATGCGCGCTCCGCTCGCGCCGATCGGGTGGCCGAGGGCCACGGCGCCTCCGTTCACGTTGACCTTTTCTGGATTGAGTTTGAGTTGGCGCGTCACGGCGATGGCCGCGACCGCAAACGCTTCATTTAGCTCGACCAGGTCTACATCTTTGTCGCGGTCCCAGCCCGTTTTCGCGAGAAGTTTCTCGACCGCTTCGACCGGCGCCATCATGACCCATTTGGGCTCAACGCCGCTGACCGCTTGCGCGACGATCCGCGCCATCGGTTGCTTACCAAGGCGTTGAGCATTGCGCTCGCTGGTGATGATGAGCGCAGCCGCTCCGTCATTGGTGCCCGGCGCATTGCCCGCGGTGACGGTCCCATCCTTCTTGAACGCCGGCTTGAGTTTCCCGAGCGCCTCCATCGAAGTATCTTCCCGCGGCGACTCGTCGTACTTGATGGCGATGGGCTCGCCCTTCTTCTGGGGAATTTCGATGGGCAGGATTTGTGCTTCAAAGAAACACGATTTACGCGCACGAATCGCCTTCTGGTGGCTTTCAACGGCGAAGCGGTCCTGCTCTTCACGAGTGATGCCGTATTTTTCGGCGACAAGTTCACCCGTCATCCCCATATGAAAGTCTTCGTACGAATCCCACAGGCCGTCGTGAATCATGGAGTCGATCAGCTTTCCATCACCCAGCCGGTAACCGCTGCGCGCTTGCGGCAGAAGGTACGGCGCGTTGGTCATGGACTCCATGCCACCGGCGACAACAATTTCCGATTCGCCAAGCTGTACGGCTTGCGCGGCCAGCGCCACGGCTTTGAGGCCGGAACCGCAAACCTTGTTAATCGTGAGCGCAGCGACGCGAGGGTCGCAGCCACCTTTGAGCGCAGCCTGGCGAGCAGGGTTCTGGCCCAACCCGGCCTGAATCACATTGCCGAGGATGGCTTCGTCAATTTGCTTGGGGTCAAGTCCGGCACGTCGAGCGGCCTCGGCTACGACCTTGGCACCCAACTCGGGAGCGGAGAAACCGGCGAGCCCGCCCTGAAATTTTCCGACTGGCGTGCGCACGGCAGAAAGAATAACGGGAGTCTCCATGGCAACCTCCAAACACCATTATATGAGATGCCGCGGAGCCCTGCGCGATTCGCGAGGGTGCGCCGGGCGCACCCTCGCCATTCTTCTCATGCAGACGCCCTGCTACCGCAAGTTCGCCCTACGCGGAGGCGGCGGCTAGATTCTCGTCCGCACTTGGGCCGTAAAGGCCTGGTACTGGCACGTCGAGCAATCGATAGTAGACGGTGAGCTGCGCGCGATGATGGATCAGATGATTTAAAATAACGCCGCGGATACAGGCGATTCGCGGCATCGTGAAAATTTCCTGCCCGCCCGCCTTGAGCGTCCATCCCTTCATTAAATCCTCGTCGCTGACCGCAGCGAGCGCCGCCCGCGCTTCCGCGGACTCCTTATCAAAAACAGCCAGCAAGTCCTTTCGGTTTTCGATCTTCGGCGGCTGATAAGCGGGTCCGTTGACCGGCGCGTAATCCAATTCCTCGGTGTTAATGGTCATCGTGGTCCATCCGGGAATGGTGGCAACGTGACCGGCCAGCCAGCCCACGGTTCCGGACTTGTCATGCGGTTTCCAATTCCATTTCTCGTCGGGTACGCGCTCGAGCACTTTGCGCGTGTTCTGCATCTCTTGATCGAACTCAGACAACATCGATTGGCCGATGGTCATGGTTTCACCCCTCCGGTGCGAAAGTATGGACGAACGTGGCGCGAATCATAGGCGAACAAAAGGCGAACTGTCAAGATTTAAATTTCCAGCAACCTGGCGTACATACAGCCGAGCGCCATGCCGATAAGCGGTTGCTCCGCGGGAACGATCTTGCACCTCCGAGCGCGCTGGGAGGAGAATTTCCCTATGCCACACCAATTCACTACTTCGTATTTGAAGGATTCGCTCGACCTTTTCCGCTACTACAAGAAACTCGCCGAGCGCGCCATGGAACAATGCCCCGACGAAGTTTTGTTCACAAAGCTCGATCCGGAGTCAAACTCCATCGCCATCATCGTGAAGCATATGGTTGGGAATATGAGATCGCGATGGAGAAATTTTCTTACCACCGACGGGGAAAAGCCCGATCGCAACCGCGACACCGAATTCGAGGATGCGCCAACCTCGCGCGCCGAGTTGATGGCCATGTGGGGAGCAGGATGGAAATATCTTTTCGACGCGCTGGAACCACTAACCGAAGAGGACCTCGGACGAACGGTAACGATTCGCACCGAGCCGCATTCCGTGATGCAGGCGATCAACCGGCAGACCGCGCACTACGCGCACCACGTCGGGCAAATCCTATTCGCCGCCAAACATCTCACAACTGTGAAAATGGGTAAGTGGGATTCATTGAGCATCCCGCGCGGGCACTCGTCGCAATTCGCCGCCGACGTAGCCGCGGGGAGAAAATCGCAGCGATGATGGGATTTTCGAACGACTCAGAGGATTTGGTCTCGGCCCGCTACTTGAGGCTCTCTACGTACGCAATCAACGCTGGGCTCCACACAACCTCCTGAGCCTTATCGCGTTCCTATGAGTATTCGTGGGATATGGGTTTCGACTGCCAGCTTAACCTACGCCTATACTGCGTCGAGTCGAACGTACTGAAATGGCCCGTTTCAGCTGATTTCCCTTTCGTTTCCTCTTCGCCTTGAAATCCGCTAGTCTGGTTGCATGAATCTCACACTGTTTGATCTGAATCCGCCGGTCGATGACGGCGGAGTGAAGATGAATGACGCGCAGAGGCGCGCCATTACGCATGGGCAGGGGCCCTTGCTGGTGATTGCCGGCGCGGGCACTGGGAAAACGCGGGTGATCACCGAGCGGATCCGCCACGTATTGGATTCCGATCCTTCCCTGGGCGGAGAAAACATTCTTGGCCTGACCTACACGAAGAAAGCCGCTGGGGAAATGAAGTCGCGCGTGGTGAAAACCTGCGGCGAGCGCGGGCGAAACGTTACCATGGCGACGTTTCACGCCTTCTGCGAGACGCTGCTCCGGGAAATCGAGCCGAAAGTTACCGTGCTTGAGGATGTGGATCACTGGATCCTGCTGCGGCGAAACATGGCGCGGCTCAAGCTCGAAAAATATCGGCGCCTCGCGGAACCCGGACAATTTCTCGGGGACTTCCTGCGGTTTTTCTCTCGCTGCCAGGATGAATTGGTTTCCAGTGAAGACTATCAGCGATACGCGGACGAACTCGAAAGCGACCTGCAGACCGAGCGAAAGCTGCTCGACGAAGACACCTACCTTGAGCGCGTTGAAAACGTCGCGTTGCAGAGAGAAATTGCGCGCGTTTACAAAGCCAGCGAAGAATTGCTCAATGAAAAGAAATATTTCTCGTTTGGATCGCTGATTACCTGGACGGTCCAGCTGCTGCGCAATGATGCCGGGCTTCGCGAGCGTTTCCAGCAGCGGTACAAACATATTCTGGTGGATGAGTTTCAAGACACAAATATCGCGCAGTTGGAGTTGTTGCTTTTGCTTTCTCCTGAGCCGCGAAACATCGTGGTGGTGGGTGACAACGATCAGGCCATTTACCGATTTCGCGGTGCTTCGTTCGGAAGTTTCAAACTTTTTCTGGAGCGTTTTGCGGGCTGGAAGACCGGGCAGGACTCGACGCCCTTCCGCCTGACGCTGACGGAGAATTACCGCTCGACGCCGAATATCTTGCGCGTGGCCACTCAGGTGATCGCGCAAAACGAGGTCAGCGCGGATTTTCCAACCAAAGTCCTTTCGCCAACGGTCGCCGAGGGGGAGCGCATTCGCGTCGTCGAATTGGCGACCGAAGACGACGAAGCCCTCTGGGCAACCAGCGAACTGGTACGTTTGCATCGTGCTGGAAACCCGTGGCGTGATTTTGCGGCGCTGTACCGGCAGCACGCGCACCGCGATCGACTGGTGGAAGAACTGTCGCGGCGAAAAATCCCTTTTGTCATCACTCGGCTATCGATTCTGGAGCACCCGCTGGTGCGCGATGTGCTCGCGTACTTGCGGCTGATCGCGAAACCCTATGACGACATCGCGTGCGCGCGGGTGCTGGCCGCGCCGGCGTGGCACCTCGAACCGGTTGACTTGGTGCGGCTAGCGGAACGCACGCGCAAGAAGCGGGGCACCTCGCTGTATGACGCGCTGCAATCGCCGCAGTCCGAGTTACCGTTCAATCCCTCGGCTGCGACGCTCGCCGAATTGTTGGAATTTGCCGCCGCGCAACGGAAAAACCTGAAGCGGCGGACCGCTCGCGAAATTCTCGGGGTATTGATCGAGTGGCTGGAAATTCCGCAACTGGCAGGCATACGCGATCGCCGCTATGTCACACAGCTTGTGCAGTTCCTCAAAGACTGGGAGCCCAAGAGTGACACGCGCTCGCTCCCGGAATTTCTCGAATACCTCGATTATTTCGAGCAGGCTGGCGGCGTGGTTTGTCTGGACGACGAACCGCCCGGCGATGCGGTGCAGTTGATGACCGTGCATGGCGCGAAGGGGCTGGAGTTTCCGCATGTCTTCCTGCTGCGCGTGAATCACGGCGCGTTCCCCCCGCGGGAGCGCTCGCCCCTGTTCGAGTTCCCGGTGAAATTGATGAAAGAGGAGTTGCCTGCCGGGCAATTTCATATTCAGGAGGAACGGCGCTTGTTTTACGTGGCGCTGACACGCGCGAAGCGCAAGCTGACCATCACCACGCTGACGGAGAAGAAAGGCAAAGTGCCTACCTTCATCGAGGATATTTTGATGGAGCCGTCGGTGAAACGGCGTGACGTGCTGCAGATTGCGCCCAAGGTGCATCCGCGCGAGGAAGATTCGCGGGCCGCCGGCGGCACGAATAGTGGCGTATTGTCGTTCCCTTCCCTGTCCCAACGACCGCGCATTTTCTCGCGCATTGCGGACTGGGCGGAGACGTTTCATCCGCCGTCACCCGAGCCTTTGAAGTTGAGCGCGTCCGCGGTGGACAACTACCGGAAATGCCCGCAGCAATTCCTGTTCGGGCGTTTGTGGTCGCTGAAGGAAGGGCCGCAGGCGACGCTCACTTTCGGTAGCGTGATGCACACTACGATCAAGCGGTTCGTCGACCAGTTGCGTAAGGGCGTGAGGTTGCCGTTCGAGGAAGTCGCGCGAATTTTTGAGACGGAATGGACCTCGGCCGGTTTCGAGGATGACTACCAGGAAGGCGAATATAAGAGAGACGGCATGGAACAGTTACGGGCGTTCCATGGGGGGCTGCTGCAGACGCCGCCGGTAATCCTGGAGCAGGAAAAAGCGTTCGAGCTGCCGCTGGAAAACAATGTGATCATCAACGGGCGTATCGATCAGATCAATTCGCTGGGCGGAAACGACGTGGAGATTGTGGATTACAAGACCGGGAAGGCGCGAAACACCGCTGATGCGCGAAGAGATTTACAGCTCAGCATCTATGCGATTGCCGCGAAGGAGATTTTGGAGTTGAACCCGGTGCGGCTGGTCTTTCACTATTTGCAGAACAACGAGATCCAGGCGACGACTCGAAACGCGAAACAGCTTGACGAGGCCCAGAAGATTATTCAGGAAGCCGCGGCGGACATTCGGGCTGGGGAATTTTCGCCGAAGCCGGGATATGCTTGCCGGACCTGTGCCTACGAACCGATTTGCCCGGCTCATGAGGAAGCTCTGTCCGTTTGAGGACTGCGTAGCACAGACACTCTTGTCTGTGCGGACTGAGGCGCTATCGGGGACTAGTTGCGAAAGAGCGAGGGGATAGGACTTAACACAGAGGTCACGGAGGTCGGAACACAGAGGGCACGGAGAAATCTTGCCAGGGAAGACTTGGGGATAGGGATCTTGATGGACGGTAAGAGAAAAGGCGCGGCGGATTATCGCAGCGCCCTTTCCGTTCAAAACTAGAGTGACTCTACTTCCCTTTCTTCGGGGCCTTTTCGTCTTTCTTGCTCTTCTTCTTCATTAGCGCATCTCCTTGCTGTTGCGGATAGCGGCCGGACGCCCGCTTCGGAAAGCGGCCGCTACAACGGCGCAAGTTCAACGTCGCCGCGGGCCGTCCCCTTGCTTCATATACGAGCGGGGACCGCGGGTGTCAAGAGTAATCCGCACAATACTCGAAGAAATCTGCAAAAAATCGCTAGGGGATTTGCGTGGCCGGAACCTGGCCGGCGTAATAGCCTTCGCGGGTCTTGATGTCCAGGCCTTCACGCTTCACGCGGACTTCGACGGTGTGGTATTCGGCGGCAGGGTCGGTGCCACGCGGCACGTAGGCCAGTGTGTATTGGTTTCGGGCTTCTTCGGTGAGGCGTGAGTAAAACTCCTCAAAGCTGTGTTCTTTCGTGGCGTGATAGACCTCGCCGCCGGAGTGGTCCGCGTAGCGGATTAAAGGTGAGCGCTCGCGGTCGATGGGGGAGAGCTTGCGCTCGAAGTAGGCGGTCGGCACAGCGATGCTGTAGACCGAGATGTTTTCGTGGAGCAGCGCCTTAATCACGTCGTCGTAGCTGACTTTGTTGAACTTCTTGCCGCCGTTGACCCCGTCGGAGATGAGCACGATGACCCGGCGGCGGCTGCGCGGACGGTCGTGCAGGAGCTGGGCGGCCGCAAAAACGGCGTCGTCCAGCGCTTTGGTCGGCTGTCCCCGAATGGCGCGAGCGCCCTTGTCGATCGCGGAATCGTCGACCGCGGAATGGTTGTTAATCGTGGCTCCGCCAAAGGCGGCGCTTGGAGGAGCGATATCGGCTTCGCTGTCGAGATTCGTGCGCTTGAGCTCTTTCGCCAGGAGATCCTGGTCGGCTGTAAAGCCCTTGCCGGGGTGAAAGAATTGATCGAAGCGGCAGACGAAGGCTTCGTCGTCGGCGCTCATACCGCCGATGATCGATTCCAGGCTGGCTTGCACCTTTTCGGCGTCTTTGTCTTTCAAGTCGTTGTCGATGAGGATGACCATGGAAAGAGGAAAGGCCTCGGCGGTGAAGACGTCGATGCGCTGCTCGACGTTATCCTCGAAGACGCGGAATTCGTCGCGACGCAGGTCCGGGACGAGTTCGCCCGAACGGGCTTTGACGGTGACGGGCAGGATGACGAGATTGGAATTTACGGTAATGCGGACCTGGGCGTCGCTGAGAGAGGCAGCGGCGGGAGGACGCGCCGTTTGTGAGGACGACGGCGGTAGTGGCGCGGGGGATTGCGGTGGTTGAGCCGCGAGATAGAAAAGAGGCGCCAGAATGACGGCCAGACTCGTTCCAACAATGATTTTTCGTAGACTTTTCATGGTCCTCAGGCCAAACTTCTCTTGATTTGATGCAGCCGAACGGCTGAAAAATGCACCTGGCCGGATGAAACGCGCATCCTCTGTGCCGCCTCGGGGCATCCTACGCTAGCGGAAGCATCCCAGCCGCGAGCAACTTCGTGCCGGGCATCTCTGTTCAAGGAAAGTATACATGCGTTCAGTGAAGAAGCTGCTGGCGGCCAGCATTACGGCGGTGCTGGCCGTGGCGATGGCGGTACCCGCGTTGCCGCAGGATCCGCAATCGCAGGGACCGGTGATCCGCAGCCAGGTCAACCTGGTGAACCTGTTCGTTACCGTGCGCGACAAAAACAAGCGCGTCGTCACCGACCTGAAGAAGGAAGATTTCAAGCTGCAGGAAGACGGCCAGGATCAGCAGATCGCCTTCTTCTCCAAAGAAGTGACGCTCCCAATCACGTTGGCGTTGCTTCTGGACACTTCGGGAAGCGAACAATTCATGCTCGGGGCGATTCAGGACATGGGAGGACGCTTTATGGATCGCGTGTTGAGGAAGGGTGACGAGGCGCTGGTGATGTCGTTCGATACCGACGTGGATCTGCTGTCGGACTTCACCGACGACCGTGGACAATTAGATCGGGCGATCCGCAAGACACGAATTAATGCGCCGATGGGCGGCGGGATGATCAATCCTGGGCCGGTGCCGACGAGTCATATTACCGGAACTGCGTTCTACGACGCCGTTTACCTGGCCTGCAACGAGAAGCTGAACACTGAAGCGGGCCGCAAAGCCATCGTGGTGGTCACCGATGCGCAAGATGAAGGAAGCAAGGTGCGCATCGAAGAAGCGGTTGAGGCGGCGCAACGCACGGACACGGTGATTCACATTTTGCTGGTGGCTGATCCACGGTATGGCGCCAATTCTGGCGCGGCGAAAAAGATGACCGAGGAGACGGGCGGGCGCATGATCGTGGCGAATAACGAGAAACATTTGTCGGAAGCATTCGACCAGATCTCGGAAGAGCTGCGGAGCCAGTACACCCTGGGTTACTACCCGACGAACACGACGCACGACGGGAGGTTCCGGAAGATCAAAGTGGAAATGGGCAACCACGATTACAAAGTGTTGGCACGGAAGGGGTACTATGCGCCGAAGGGTTGACGTTGGACTCCAAAGAAAAGCAGCGGGATGAGCGAGAAAATCAGACAGTATCACGATTCGGAAGATACGCATGCGCCGTGAGGCTGGGGGGTCGTGGGCCTGCGGAGAGGATCCGTGCGCGTGTAAGCGTCCCAGGCGGAAGTTCGCTGGCATTAAGACTCCAGCCTACGTGGCAAACGGTCATTAGATTTCAGACCGACCTCGTTCGCTGGACCAATCCCATCGTTTCGCCGTACTTTCGCTTTTTTGCTAAATGCCCTTCGTTGTGTCTTCAAGAGTCTGCAAGGCGCTGATTTCAGGTTAGTTAGACGGTTCCCGTCGCGCAGCATTTGCGTCGGGAGTCTGCAAGCCATTGTTGTTAACTTAAATACCGGCAAGAACCTAGGGCTTAGTTCGTTGGAACAGCAAACCCGCGGCGGCTGGAGGCGAAATTTCTAAGTGCTGGTGGCGAGCGCTTACGTTTAGGTCCTTCAGGCATCCTTGTCGGATGCGTTCAGGATGACAGTGGCTTGCTTCGATGCGACACCAAAAGCAGCGTGTTTTAATCCGGTGGAAGAGCGACACTTGCATGTTTTACTGAAAGAATCGCCCGCGCTCAGAGCAGTTGAGCGTTGCCAGGGGATCGGAGAGTTAATTGGATTGGTCCGGAGGAGTTGTTGAATCGAGGCTTGGACGGCTGCTTGACGACGCAGTTATATGGATGATTATGGTGCCGCCGAGGTAACCTCTCGTCAAGCGAAATTTGTGACACCTTGGCGGCACGAGACCGGGGCCGGGGAGCCTCTTCGATGAAATACTAGTACTACTGTGTCATAAAATAGCACACGGCCTCAGATTTGTGCGGCAGGATTCCATTTCCGGCTGATAGTCTGGGCGCATGAGCGCCTCTTCTTCGGCGCCAGGCGCGCAACACCAACGCTTTGCGGCTTATCTCGACAGCCTGGCGCAGGCCGCAGGGCACCTGGATCGAGCCGTGCCGCTGAAATCGTACTGCACGGGTCTACTCCTTCCCGGCGAACGCAAAAGCGTTGAGCCTATGGCGGCACGGTTGGCCCCGGAGGATGTGCAGCGCATGCACCCGTCGCTGCATCATTTCGTAGCGAATGCCCCCTGGAGTGACGAAGCCTTGCTCGAGAGAGTGCGCCACTTTGTGTTGCCGGTGATGAAAAGAAACGGATCCGTGGTGGCCTGGATTGTGGATGATACCGGGTTCGTAAAGAAAGGAACTCATTCGGTTGGGGTGGTACGTCAATACTGCGGACCGGTGGGCAAGCAAGAAAATTGTCGGGTGGCCGTGAGTTTATCGGTGGCCACCGAACAGGCCAGTCTCCCGATCGCGTGGCGTCTGTACCTACCCGAGATTTGGGCTAAGGATCGTAAACGGCGCAAGGAGACGGGCATTCCGGAAGAGCTTTCGTTTGCTACCAAGTCAACCATCGCACTCCAGCAAATTCGCAAAGCGGTAGAAGAGGAAGTTCCCCTGGCGCCGGTGTTGGCCGATGCCGGGTATGGCAATGATAGTAAGTTTCGGGAAGAACTCAGCGAATTGCGTTTAGCCTATGTCGTCGGCGTTCAGGGATCCATGACCGTCTGGAGACCAGGAGAAGCCCCACTGCCCGCAAAGCGATGGAAGGGGCGGGGACGCCCACCAAAACTGCTGCGCCGGGATGAGCAACATCAGCCCATGGCCGTGAAACAACTGGCGGAATCGTTGGCGGGAAAGGCTTGGAAAAACACTTCCTGGCGGGAGGGCAGCAAGCGGATGCTCCGCTCACGCTTTGCCGCTGTACGCGTGCGAGTTGCTCATCGAGACTATTGGCGAAGCGAACTGCCTCGAGAAGAATGGCTGTTGATCGAATGGCCCACGGGAGAGAACGAACCCACGAAGTACTGGCTTTCTACTCTTCCGGCCGATAGCAAACTCGTGGACTTGGTGAGACTAGCCAAGCATCGTTGGATCATTGAGCGAGACTATGAAGAGCTGAAGCAGGAACTGGGATTAGGACACTACGAGGGTCGCGGCTGGCGGGGATTTCATCATCACGGCACGCTGTGTATCGCCGCATACGGCTTCCTGGTAGCGGAGAGAAGTCGTTTTTCCCCCTCTGCTCGAGCCGGTCAGCTGGACCTACGCACCCAGAAAATTCCGCCCGACTTCCGGCCCCGCGGCTCGTCGCATTCGCGCCGAGCGGCATAATCCGTCATCGATCGCTACACTCCGGATTAAGCTTGCGAGATTTCTCCTCAAACGGCTTACTTGCTGTCCATTTTGTTGCGTTCGCCGTTTATGACACAGTAGTACTAGCAGGCTGCAGAAAAATGCGCGTTTGTCATCCCGAACCCGTGTCGTTTGCGAGTGAGGGATCTGCTGTTCGCAAGAAAGCCAAGGAAAAAGCAGATTCCTCACCCCGTTCAAAAACCGAACGGGGTTCGGAATAAGATATTTTCGAGTTTTTCAGCAGCTTGCTTAGGGCGTTAGATTCTTCCTCACGGAATGAAGTTCGCTGCGTCAAAATTCAAAATGACAGCTATGGCGGCGACCAACTACACGTTTGGAGACACCGAGCGAGCGAGTGCCCGGCTGCGGCGACTTGCCGAGTTGTATGAACCTGAAACGCGCGAATTGCTTCAGGACTGCGGAGCGCGCTCGCCACATCTCGCAGTGGACTTAGGGTGCGGCCCCGGCTGGTCGACGCGGCTACTTCGAGAGGTGCTGGATGCGGAGCGGACGGTTGGGCTTGACGCGTCGGAACGTTACGTTGCGGAGGCCAGGAGCAATAACGGTGATGCGAGGGTGGAATTTGAGGTTCATGACGTGATCCAAGTTCCGTTTCCCGTGGTGGCGCCGAACGTGATGTTGTGCCGGTTTTTGTTGACGCACCTGCGCACGCCGGGCGAGGTACTTACAAAGTGGGCAAGTGTAGCGGCGCCGAGCGGGTTGCTGATCGTTCACGAGACGGAATCGCTGGAAACGGAGCATCCTTGGTTGCGTCGGTACTATGAACTGGTTGCGCAGTTGCAAGAGCATTATGGGCAGACGCTAAGCGTGGGCGCGGTGCTGGAAGATTGTTTCGCAAATACCGGATGGCGTTTGATGGATAGCCGACGACGAGTTGTCGAAAGGCCTGCGAGATCGCTGGCTGAGCTGCACCTGGCGAATTTGCGAACTTGGCGTAACGACCCGTTTGCTTGCCGGTCTTTTGATCCGGGGGAGATCGATTTGATCGAGAGATCGTTGGAGAGAATTGTTAGTGGCGTCGAGAATGCCGGGGTGGTCGTGAACGCGGCGCGGCAAATCATTGCGAAGCGGATCTGAGCGGGGGACCAGGGCAATCGAGTGATCGATGCTCAGGGCAATGGGAATATTTACAATTAGGGATTCATTCAGGTGAGGTTGGTTTGGACGCCGGGCTAAAGCCCGGCGCCTACATAAGCCATTGCCTGTCGTAGAAGAGCGGCATCAGCGTCCACCCGGGGGGCGACGTTATTGGGCTGGGGCTGCCGGTTGCGGTGTATTCGGGAGCAGGTTCAGGACGATCTGGAACCACCAGTTGGGTTGGTAGCGGATTTGGACTGGGACACCGCGCAGGGCGCCTTGCGTGCCGAGCAAAATCGTGAAGTTTACGCGCCTGCCGGTTGTTTGGTTGGAAGAAACAAAATCAGCCTGGAGAAGTTCGTCGTAAGCGTTTTGAGTGAGCGTCCCGCCTTTCGAGGAGTTCACCTTGACATCCAACTTTCGAATCGTCGCGAGGTGTTCGAGGGTTAGGATATCGACCTCTGCGTCGTACACGTAACAGAGCGACTGTGGGGCTTTGCCGCCGTCGATCGCGATGTCGTTCAGTTGCAAGAGGGCGCCCAGGAATTCGCCCGCGCGGGGGCAGCCCGGGGCATTGTCCAGAGCGCGGGCCGGACGGTCCGAGGTGCTAAGTTTTTCGAGCATGATGGGTTCGGCTTCCGCGTATTGGTGAAGGTTGTAGTCCTGGCTGGAGGTCAGGGGCACGATCAGGGAGATGGCCCGGCTGGTTTCGACGCGGCTCAGGATGCCGGTGAATTGGTGCTCGCCGCCACTTTTCTCTTTGCGGAGCTCCTCCTGCATTTCGGAGACGGACTTTCCTTTCGAAGACTTCATGAAGCCGAAGAAGGCGGTGGAGGTTACGTCGTCGATTTTGGAGGGATGGATTGCGGGACCTTTGTGCCAGATCACTTCGGTGCCGGCGCCCCAACGGTTGATGGCGCGCGGGGCTTTGGCGGGGTCGGACCCGAAGAGCACTTGAAGAAGCTCCTGGCGGGGATCGGACTTGGAGATGCCCATGCGGATGTAGCCGCCGCCGACGTCGTCTTTGCCGGCCCAGAAGAACAGGAAGCGCACGCGGGCGGTCATCACGTAATCGAATTGGGCAATGTCGCGTGGGGCGCTGCGCACCCAGTCGAGGGCTTCGACGATCGGGAGACGATCGGCGACAGTGGTTTTTGCCGACGATGGGACGAGGATGGACAGCAAAGCTAGCAGGACGGGGAGTCGATAGGCGGCGGTCACGGAACTGGTGCTTTGCGGCGGAATGATTTGGGAAACCTTTGTTGATCGGGATTTACGTGGGTGCTTGGTTGGGATGAAGCGAAGATGGCGAGCTAAACTCGCCTCTACAAATGCTGCGAGGGCGCGGAGGGTGGTGTTATTCACCGTAGAATAAGAATACTCCGTAATTGTTACGGAAGATTGGCGAAAAATTGAAATAAGAAAAATCTTGTCGTAATAAAGTGTTACAAGCGTGTGTCGTAAGTTGAAGCGTGCCACTCTCGACATCGCAGGCATGCGCGCCAGTGGCGCCGCGTTCCGTCCGGAACGCTCCTGCCGACAGTCATTTTACCGCAAAGCATCTTAGCGCAACGCGTCCTACCGTAAGACAAGTGTTTCTTCCGCTGGTGCGGGAACCCTCGTTGGCTAGGAAGGGCTGGCCGGGCTAAAGCCCGGCGCCTACATAGAGCTCCCATTCCGCCGCCACCGAGCTTGTGGCGGTCGCGGTGAGTTGCGCGTGAGGATTTCTGGAATGACGCGAGCCTGGAACGATTGACCGGGTTGCGCGCAGCGTCTACCATCTCTTGTTTAACACTTCATTATGGACGGTCAACTCATCGCGCATTACCGGATTCTCCGCAAGGTTGGCGGCGGAGGCATGGGTGTGGTGTATGAGGCTGAAGATACGAAACTTGGGCGGCGGGTGGCGCTGAAGTTCTTGCCGCCGGAGACGGACCGCGATGTTTCGGCGCTGGAGAGATTTCTGCGCGAAGCGCGCGCGGCTTCGGCGCTGAATCATTCGGGGATCTGCACCATCCACGCGATCGAAGAACATGACGGGCGCACGTTTATCGCCATGGAGCTGCTGGAGGGGCAGGCGCTGGACAAACTGCTGGCCGCGGGACCGGTTGCGATCCCGAGAACGATCGAAATCGGAATACAGTTGGCGGACGCGTTGGATGCGGCACACAAGAAGGGGATTTTGCACCGCGACATCAAGCCGGGAAACATATTTGTGACCGAGCGGGGCACCGCGAAGATTCTGGATTTTGGGTTGGCGAAACTGCTGAAGAACGCGGACGAAACCGCCAACGGCGAGACCATTGGCGATTCCACGAATCTTCTGACGAGTCCCGGGATGGCGGTCGGGACGATCGCGTACATGTCACCGGAACAGGCGCGGGGCGAAGAGTTGGACGCACGCAGCGATTTGTTTTCGCTGGGAGCGGTGCTGTATCAGATGGTGACGGGGAAGCAGCCGTTCCCGGGGTCGACGAGCGCGGTGATATTCGACAGAATTTTGCACAGTGCGCCCATAGCGCCAGTGACGCTGAATCCGGCGGTGCCTGCGGAGTTCGGACGCATTCTGAACAAGGCGCTGGAGAAGGATCGCGATGTGCGCTATCAGGTGGCGGCGGAATTTCGCGCGGACTTGAAGCGGCTGCAACGCGAGAGTGATTCGGGACGAACCGCCGCGGCGGGTTCGTCGGCGCGTCGCGCGGCGGCGGTGGAAAGCGTGGCGGCGGCGGCCGAGGAAGAGAAGACGAAGTCCAGCGGGTCGGTGTTAGTGGCCGCGGCACGCAAGAACAAAATAGGGGCGGGGCTGACGATCGCGCTAGTCGTGGTGATCGCGGCGGCGGCGGTGTTTGGGATCTATTCACTGGCGGTTGGCAAGAAGTACGTGCCGTTCGAACATTTTTCCATCGAGAACCTGACGAACAACGGGCACGTTTCGCTGGCGACGCTGTCGCCTGATGGAAAATATCTGCTGCACGTACGGGATCAAGACGGGCTGCAATCGCTATGGTTGCGACACATTCCTACCGGCAGCAACACACAAATCGTGCCGCCGGCCGCAACGCGATACGCGGGGCTGACGTTTTCTCCCGACGCGAACTATATTTATTGCGTGCGGCGAGACGAGTCGGAGCACACCATTGCGGCGCTCTATTCCGCGCCGATGCTCGGCGGCACACCACGCCTGTTGGTAAGGGACGTTGACAGCCCGATCACTTTCGCGCCCGACGGCAAACGATTCGCTTATCTGAGGGAACATCACGACACGCCAAATTTCGATTTGTTTCTGGTAAACAGCGACGGGTCGCCGGACCGAACGCTTTTCAGCAATACGATGGTGCCCACGGATAGCGACGTTCCGGTGTGGCTGCCCGATGGCAAGACCATCGTCATTCCGGTGGTGCAAACGACGCAAGATTCGTTTGGTGGTTTGATGTCGGTGGATGTGCCCACCGGGAAGCGGCAGGAAGTTGCGCTTAATTCCGACCGCATTTACTACGAACCGGCATGGCTGCCGGGCACCGAGGGTCTACTTGTATCGACGATTTCGGTGCAGCGAGGCCTGATGCAGAGGCAACTGGGATTTCTAAGTTATCCCAAGGGCGAGTTTCGCGCGCTGACAACGGATACGAACAACTACTTTCATCCGAGCGTTTCGGCCGATGGCAAGAGCATCGCTGCGGAACAGGTGCAATCCACTTTTGCGATAAGCGTGGCTTCCGCGTCGAAGCCAGATGAGTTGCGGCCGGTTCCATTGATGTCGCACGAACAGACCGGGCTGTGGAACTGGATGCCTGACGGCAAGCTGGTGATCCCACAGGGCGGTGAAATCCGCATGGTCAGTCCCACCGGCGGCGAGGCGGTCTTGCTGTCCGACAAGAATCGCTTGCCGCTGCAAAGCACGCCTTGCGGAAAATACGTCGTATTTCGCTCGATCCCGCGAAACGGTGGCGCGTCGGTGAATTTGTGGCGGACGGACATGACGGCATCGAACCAGACGCAATTGACGGTTGGCCGGAACGAACAGGACCCGCAATGCTCGCCGGACGGAAAATGGGTCTATTACCTCGCGCTGTTG
The DNA here is from genome assembly GCA_963721915.1 of uncultured Acidobacteriota bacterium. GTDB lineage: Bacteria > Acidobacteriota > Terriglobia > Acidiferrales > UBA7541 > Acidiferrum. The sequence continues at coordinate 233,171 of CAVRLD010000005.1, forward strand.
GAAAATCAGGCTTTGAAACGCGTTCCGGTGGAGGGCGGGACGCCGGAGACGGTGATGGACGATCCCTCCAGCGGATATAGCTTGTCACCGGACGGGCAATTGGTGGCGAACCTGGACGTTCGGGAACTGGATCATAAGCTGGTGCTGAATGTATTCAGCATCGCGGACAGGAAGACGACTTATCACAACATCGACGCTAGAGCGTCGAAGCCGATCAGGTTTGCGCCCGGGGGAAACGCGATTGTGTACAACGTGAGGGAAAAAGGAGTGGACAATTTGTGGATGCAGCCGCTGGATGGTTCTGCGTACAAGCAGCTCACGCACTTCGCGGCGGAGCGCATTGCGCGGTTTGCTTTCTCGCCGGACGGGTCGCAGATCGCGATCGAACGCGGGCATAACGAGTCGGATGCGGTGCTGCTGCGGGACACGGACAAATAGGGGGCGCGACTCGTGCCGCTGTCATGGTCATCGAGTTTAGCCGGAACGATCTTAGCCGACTCGTCGTCACAGACTTAGGTTTGGTTGCTGGGCCTTGGGTTGAGATCAAGTTTAGGGGATAGGGTGAGGAAAGGCCGCAAGGCTCCGCGGACTCCCCCTTGCGCTACAGGTTGGGCTGCGGGATGTTTTATTGACCGGTTGGAGTGGAACTTGGCGAGGTGTTGGCGTTGGCTTTTGCGAAGTAGCCGCGGCGGGCTCGGACCTGGTAGCCCTTGTGATCCGGAGTTTCGATGCGAATGCGGTGATACTTGCCGTTGAGTGTGGAGTTCGTGGGAATGTAGGCGATGGAATATTGGTTGCGCAACTCGTCGCCGATGTCCTGGAACGACTGATCTAGATCGTCCACGTGATAGGGGAAGAAGGCGCGGCCTCCGGTTTCTTCGGCCAGGTCGGCGAGGATTCTGTCGCCCTCGGTTAGATGGGTTTTGCGATCGGCTGCTTTTAGCGGGTCGGTCTGCGAGAGTTGGATCCACTGTGTGCTGGTGCTGATGGTGTAGATGACGACGCTGTAGCGCTGCGCCATTTCGATGGCTTCGGCGCGAGTGTGATTCGAAAGATTGTCGTCGCCGTCGCTGATGACGATCATTACGCGGCGGACCACGTCGGGTTGATCGCCCGCCGGGCGCGGCGGATGGCTCAGCTCTTTGTCGCACGCCGTGTAAATCGCATCGTAGACCGCGGTGCCGCCGCCTGCGCGGGTCTTGACGATCTCGTCGCGGAGACGCCCGGCGTCGTCGGTGAAGGCTTGCAGGACGCTGGGCTCGTCGTCGAAGGTCATGACGAAGGCTTGATCTCTATTGTGGCGGATGACGGAAAACAGGAACGACGTGGCGGCGTCTTGCTCGAATTTAAGGCGGTCGCGGATGCTGTTGGAAGTGTCCATAAGCAGGCCGATGCGGAGGGGGAGATCGGTTTGCCTGCTGAAGTAGCGGATGGTTTGCGGGGTCTTGTCGTCGGAAATCTTGAAGTCGTTTTTCTCGAGGTCGGGGACGAGCTTGTTGCGACGATTCAGAACGGTGAAGAGCACGTCGACCAGGTTGACGGTCTGGGTGATTTTGCCTTGGTTCTGCGCCGAATCTTCGGAGGGCGGGGGTGGCGGAGCGCTTGGTTCCTGGGTGCCGGAGCTGGGCGTGGATTGTTGCGCTCGATCTGTGGCGGCTATGAAGACAAGCGTCATCAGCAATAGAGCGGAAATTCGTAAAGGTCGCATGTGAATCGATTATAGGTAGTTGGCGAGTGCAGCGTCAATTCTATGTGGATACTGGCTGGACGCGGCGGCGAGTTGCCGGAGGAAGGCATGGAGCGGCTGTGGGAGCGGGGCTCGCAGGTCGATCCAGGCGCCGGTGCGCGGATGCGGGAAGCCGAGTTTTGCGGCGTGCAGGAAATTGCGGCCTAGCGCTGGCAGCGTGATTTTGCCGAACTGCAGTTGCGGAGCGGCGCCGTAGAGCGTGTCGCCCACGACGGGATGATGGACGGTCGAGAAGTGCACGCGAATCTGGTGGGTGCGGCCGGTGTGAAGCTGGACTTCGACCAGAGTTGTTGTGTCGATTCGAGCTAGTACGCGCCAGTCGGTGCGGGCTTCGCGGGCGTCCGCTAGCGCGGCGGTGCGACGGGCGGCCATGCGGGTGCGGCGCTTGGGGTCGCGAGCTATGGGCAGCTCGATGCGGCCGGTGTCGTCTTTCAGCAAACCTTCGACAAGAGCGATATACGTTTTCTTTACCGTGCGCTGGCGAAAAGATTCGCCTAACTTCGCGTGGGCCGCGTCATTTTTCGCTACAAGGATAATGCCGGAAGTTTCTTTGTCGAGGCGGTGAACGATTCCGGGGCGCAGAATATCGCCGCCTTGCGACAGGGTTTGACCGCGGCCGAGCAGGGCGTTCACGAGCGTGCCGCGGGGATTTCCAGCGCCTGCGTGGACGACCATGCCGGAGGGTTTGTTCACGGCGACTACGTCGTCGTCTTCGTAGAGGATATTTAGGGGGATGGATTCGGCTTCGGCGCGCATGGGTGGGCGGGGTTGCGCTTCCACGGTGATGCGCTCGCCGGCGTGGAGGCGGTGCGAGCCTTTTGCGGCGCGGCCGTTGAGAAGAATGAGCGAAGTTTCGATCAGCTCCTGCACACGGGTGCGGCTCAAGTCGGGGCAGTGCGAGGTGACCACGCGATCCAGGCGTTCGCCGGCTTCTTCAGGAAGGACAACGAAATCGTGGTTCATGTTGTGCTCGGCGTTTTGCGAAGTCAGCTTACTTCGCGCTCGGGAACTTCGGGCGCGTGGTGCTTGGCGCCGAAGAGCACGTCCAGGATGATCAGGGCGGCGCCGATGGCGATGGCGGAGTCGGCGACGTTGAACGCTGGGTAATGGTAGTCGCCGAAGCGGACTTCGAAGAAATCGGTGACTGCGCCGTGGAAGATGCGGTCGGTCACATTGCCTGCCGCGCCGCCGAGGAGTAACGCAAGACCTGCGGCGGTCATTGCGCCGCCGCTGTGTCCGGCGGCGAAGAGCCAGGCGAGAGCGCCGATTACTACGATGGAGCCACCGATCAGGAAAATGCGCGTCCAGGGGGATGAGGAATCGGCTAGGACCCCGAAGGCAATGCCAGGGTTGCTGCTACGCACCAGGTAGATGAAATTGTGAACGATCTCATAGCGCCAGCCTTCGGGCGTTCGCGTCTCGAACCAGGCTTTGGTGGCGCGGTCGAGGAGCACAATTCCCAGCGTAAGCCAGAGCCACCGCAAGCGTCTTGGAATCGTCAACGTCGCTTCTCCTGCTCCGGATCGTAAAGTCTGCGGGCCGTCGCAACACGTGCCCAGCGATCTCGCTTCAACGGCTGGTGGCCGCTTCTTCGGTTGCGCCTTCGATTTCGGCGAGGGCCTCGGTGCAGCGCTCGCAGATCGTCGGGTAACGCTTGTTTTCGCCAACATGCGCGGAATAGTTCCAGCAGCGCTCGCATTTCGCGCCCTCGGCCTTCTGAATGGTGACCTCCAGGCCGGGAATCGCGTCGGAACGATAGTCGCCGGTTCCAGCGGTCAAGAAATCGACTTGGGAGACGATGAAGAGGCCCGGGAGCAACGGCAGGTAATGCTTGAGCTTGGCTTTCAGTTCGAGTTCCGCGTTGAGCAAAACCTTGGCCTCCAGGCCGGAATTGATCTTCTTTTCGTTGCGGGCGGTTTCTAACGCTTTCAGCACTTCGCCGCGGACCTTGAAAAGCAACTCCCACAGGGCCACCTGTTTGGACGCAATACCGGTGCGAAGTTCTTGCTCTTCGCTGAACAAAGCCATGTGGACGCTTTCGTGCTCGCTGGGGGTCTTCGGCAGATATTTCCAGATTTCTTCGGCGGTGAAGACCAGGATGGGAGCTATCAGCCGGACCAGGGCGCTGGTGATTTTCCAGACCGCGGTTTGCGCGGAGCGGCGTGATTTACTCTTTGACGCTTTGGTGTAGAGGCGGTCCTTCAAGACGTCGTAGTAAAACGAGCTGAGATCGACGACACAGAAATCGTGGATGGCGTGATAGACGCGGTGGAATTCATAGGCCGCGTACCACTCGCGGCATTTCTTTACGAGGTCGGCGGTGCGATCAAGCATCCAGCGATCCATTTCTTCTAGCTGATCGTTGGGCAGCGCGTCGCGCGTAGGGTCGAAGTCGGCAAGATTGCTGAGACCGTAGCGGAAGGTGTTGCGAATCTTGCGGTAGGCGTCGCTGAGCTGGGTCATCACCCGCTCGCTCATTTTCACGTCGGCTTGATATTCGACAGAGGCAACCCAGAGGCGGAGCAGGTCGGCGCCCCAGCGTTCGCAAATTTCCGCTGGATAGAGGGTGTTGCCCAGCGACTTCGACATCGGCTGGCCCTTTTCGTCGAGCGTCCAGCCGTGGGTGACCACGCCTTTGTACGGCGGATTGTTTCGGATGCCGATGCCGATCAGCAGGGAGCTGTGGAACCAGCCGCGATATTGGTCTGGGCCTTCCAGGTAGACGTCGGCGGGCCACTCCGGACCTTTCAACACTGCTAGGTGGGAGGAGCCGGAATCGAACCACACGTCCAGAATGTCGTTTTCCTTGCGCCACTTTGTCGCGCCGCAGGAACAGTTTGTGCCGGCGGGAAGGAGTTCTTCTGGCGTGTGTTTGTACCAGGCGTCGGCGCCTTCCTTCTCAAACCATTTCACGACGTTGCGCAGGGCTTTGAAGTCTTCCAGACGCTTGCCGCATGCGTCGCAGTAGAAAACGATGATAGGCACGCCCCAGAAACGCTGACGGGAAACGCACCAGTCCGGGCGCTCCGCAATCATTTCGTACAGGCGGTCTTCGCCCCACGAGGGAATCCATTTCACACCTCGAATTTTTTCGAGGGTGTCCTGGCGGAGGCACTTGCTTGCACCGTGGGCGGCCTGGTCCATTCCGATGAACCATTGTTCGGTGGCGCGAAAAATCACAGGATTGTGGCAGCGCCAGCAATGGGGGTAGCTGTGCTTGTAGCTGTGATGGCCGAGGAGCGCACCGTGATCGGCGAGCAGCTTCACGATGACCGGGTTCGCGGTGAAGACATCTTTCCCTTTGTATTCGGGCAGGCCTTCGAGATAAACGCCGCGGTCGTTGATGGGGGCGGCGATCTCCAGGCCATATTTCTGGCCGGTGTTGAAGTCATCCACGCCATGTCCCGGTGCGGTATGAACGATGCCGCTGCCTTGATCGAGCGTGACGTAAGTGGCGAGAACGCCGGGGACCTGAATGGGCAGAAAGGGATGCTGAAACTTCATGCCCTCGAAGTCGCGGCCTTTGTACGTGGCGCGAATGCGAGCATCTTTGATATCGCACTCAGCCTGCAACGCGGCGACCCGGTCGGCGGCGAGAAGGAGCGTGCCTCTTTCGGTTTCCACGGCGGCGTAGTCGAAATCCGGGTGAAAGGCGAGCGCGCGATTGTGAGGAATCGTCCAGGGAGTCGTCGTCCAGATCACGGCGCTGATGTCACCGCCTAATTTCGCGGCTTCGCCTTTGCCGCCGCCCACGATCGCAAATTTCACCCAGATCGACGGACTGACATGATCCTCGTACTCGACTTCGGCTTCCGCGAGTGCCGTTGAATCGTGGAAGCACCAATAGACCGGCTTGCGTCCTCGATAGACGTAGCCCTTTTCCATGAAATCGAGAAACGCGCCGGCGATGACGGCTTCGTAGTCAAAATTCATCGTCAAATACGGCTCGTTCCATCGCCCGAAAATGCCCAAGCGCTTGAAATCCCGTTTATGCTGCTCGACGTAACGCGCGGCGAATTCCCGGCACAAGCTGCGGAACTCCGCCGGCGGGACTTTGCCTTTTCCGCCAAGCTCTTTCTCCACTTTCGTTTCGATCGGCAAGCCGTGGCAATCCCAGCCGGGCACGTAAGGCGCGTAGTGCCCTGCCATGCTCTTTGTCTTAACAACCAAATCTTTCAAAATCTTGTTCAGGCCCGTGCCGAGATGAATTTCGCCCGTAGGGTATGGCGGCCCGTCGTGCAGCACGAACAGCGGCTTCCCTTTGCGCGCCTCCAAGATCCGCTCGTAGAGGTGCGATTCCTCCCAGGCCGCCAGCTGCTTCGGCTCGTTTTGCGGAAGGCTGGCTTTCATGGAAAACTCAGTTTTGGGAAGATTGAGCGTTTTCTTTAGTTCGAGTGGCTCGGCCATGGATCGATGGAATCGATTCCCTTCTATACGTCATTCCCCTCAAGTGTGTCCCGTGGGGAAACATCGGAAGGCAACGTAAACTCGTACGCTACAACTCGTATGTTACAATAAGAGGCAAGCAGGCGTCAGCCGGGGCGGGGGTGCAACCAATCCGGCCCCGCTCGAATCGTACCTGCGATACCACCGAATAGAGGATATCTGCGTCTAAAGTTAAGGTAGGGGTGAGTTAGGGGAGCACGTGCCGAGCAATTTCATTAACCTTTTGCCGCCAAATCCAAGTAAGCCGGGCGCGTCGAATCCTAACGCGCAGCAAGCAGTAGCGGTACCTGCTTCTGCCCTGCCGACCTTCCAGACTCCAGAACGCGTGGTCACCGACGGTTTCTGGTCGAACCTCAAACAATTTCTGACCGAAAAGCCCATCAAGGTGAATCCGAACGCGCATTCGACCTTGATGCCTGACGAGTATGGCGGCGGCTTCAGCGAAAATTTGAAGGACTTTTTCAGCTCGCGTTCGGTGCCGAAGGGTCCGATGAATAGCCGCCTGGCTGTTAACTGGGGCACGAACTTCGGCGGATTTGGGTATCGCATCAAGGAATTTTTCTCGCCGTCCAAGCTGCCACCACTGCCTCCGGGAATTCAGCCCGTAAAAGTGAAGGATATTTGGTCGAAGGACGAGAACTTCGGTTGGACGCAAGTTATCGCTTTCACCTTGCACATCGTGGTAATTGCGCTGCTTGTCGTTCCACTCATCTGGTGGAAGGAACAGCCTACCGCCGCGAAGAATAAGCTGGATGTAACACCATTGGACATTTCGCCTTATATGGCGAAGCTGCCGGCAGGGGCGACCAAGGCGGGCGGCGGTGGAGGCGCGAACGATCACACTCTGACTCCGCCGAACAAAGGGAGACCGCCAAAGTTCAAGTGGACGCAGTTCACTCCGCCTCAGATCACGATTCAGAATGAGCATCCCAAGCTCGCGATGGATCCCTCGCTGCTGGGTCCTCCCGACCTTAAGATTAATGGCCCGAATGGGCTAGGTGATCCGCTGGCGAACGCGCTTTCGGACTCGCTGGGTCACGGAAATGGCACGGGTATCGGCAGCGGCTCAGGCGGCGGCCTGGGTCCTGGTGAAGGCGGCGGCACCGGCGGCGGTGCGTTTCGGGCTGGGGTCAACGGCGTGGGCGTCCCGGTCTGTCTGTACTGCCCGATTCCGCAATACTCCGACGAAGCGCGCAAAGCCAAGTATCAAGGAACCGTGGTGCTTCAGGTCACGATCACTACGGACGGGCGCGCTGTGAATATTTCCGTTGTGAAGGGCCCCGGGCTGGGCTTGGAAGAAAAAGCCATCGAAGCCGTGAAGGGCTGGAAATTCAAAGCGGCCGTGGGCCCAAGCGGCAAACCGGTTGCGACGATCGTCCCGATCGAAGTGACGTTCCGGCTGTACTAAGACAGCCGACAGGACAGCACGGCCGACTTATCCCGGGCAACCAAATTCACTCCTATTACTTCTGACTTGCCAATTGGCTTTGGCTTGCGTTGCGCGGGCCAAGCCCAAAATGCCAGGTCTTGAGCCTCACCTTTGTCGGCCAAGACTGAGGGCTATGTCTTTTTGCGGTCGTGGAGGTGCATCCATGGGCGCTCCGTTCCTGCGCGGCAGTTCGCCTTCCCCATCCGAGTCGTGGCTGATTCGGGTCCGTGAAAACCTTCGCCAAGTTTTGATGTCGCCGGGGCTCTCGCCGTCGTCATCCAACGGCGCGCCCATTCATCTACTGAAGCTCGATCCCAGCGGTAAAGCCGGTCGTGCGCAGACCGCGTCTCTGTTGACGCATAGCGCCATCATCGCAGCGATCCTCTTGCTGGCGATGCAGACACGAACGCCCAATCCACTTCCGAAAACCGTCGTAGGCGCGGCACGAAGCCATTTGCTGTTCTCGGCGCCCCTGGATATCCCGGCACTCCACCCTTCGCCGGGTCGCGCCGCAGGTGGCGGCGAGAATAACTCCGTCCCCGCAACGCACGGCTTTCTGGCTCCGCATTCCTCGGTGCAATTGGCAGCGCCGCGCTTGCCGGACAATGCTATGCATCTGCTCCCGGTGTCGCCAACGATCCTGGATGCGCAAGCACCACCGACTGCTCCGGTAATCACGGAACTTGGACTTCCCCGGATGCCGAAAGACACCGGTTCGGCAGGGCCGGGAAAAGACGGCGGGTTCGGCACGGGCAGGAAAGGTGGGATGGGCAACACAGAAGGCCAGGACGGTGGCGAAGGCGATAGCAATGGGCCGTACGCGCGCGGAATCTCGATGCCGGTGTGTAACGTTTGCCCGTATCCGTTATACACGGATGAAGCGCGGCACGTGAAAATGCAGGGGACGGTCACGCTACGCGTGTTGGTGGGGATCGACGGACGCGCATCGGAGATTCGCGTGGCGCGCGGCGTCGGGTATGGGCTCGAAGAACGCGCAGTGGAGACGGTGCGCGGCTGGAAATTCACGCCGGCGCACGACGCAGCTCGTCGCCCGGTTGCGGTGTGGGTGACTATTGAGGCGGTCTTCCGCTTGTTTTGAAACATTTTCGGACGCGGCCCGACACGTACGGGGCTTCAACGATATTCTCTGGTGATCTGGATCGAGAGCACCAAGCCGAGCGCGAATTGTAATCATAAGGTCCCGATGGTCGGGTACGGGGACACAGACTGAAGTCTGTGCTACTGACTGCAACGCTGTTGAGTTCTTGCAACGGCACTGCGCTTCTTCTCCAAGCCGCAAAGCCAATCTGCTACGATGAGGCCATGAGAAAAGCGTCCCCACTTCTCCTAGCCATACTGCTGTGTTCGTGGTGCGCTGGCCATTCAGCCAACGCGCAAAATGCCAACGGAACTCTCGATTTCATTGCGCGGATTTCGCCTACGGCGGCGCGGCCGGAGCCCGTGCGACAGGTCACGTTTTATCTGCTGACAAAAAGTTATGCGGACATTTGCAAAGACGTGGAGGCGCAGGACGGTGCGCCGGACCGCGACAAATTCATCAGCGACCTCAAGATTTCACCGGAACTCAAGGACTGGCTGAAAGCTCATGACGTGTTCGATCTCACGTCTCCGGATCTGGACCACTTGCTTACCCCGGACGAGATATTGCACGTCCCCGAGTTTTTGGCGGCGTACCAGCGGGCGAACAGCGGCGGCGTCACAAACGGTCTTCCCAAGCCCAAATATGTTGACGCGGACAAGACGGCGCACCCGGACCGCTACCAAAAACAACACGACCAATATTTTGCGGCACTGAAAAAGTTCATTCAAACGCACTCGGAATCGGTGAGCGGCATGGAGCTGGAGCTCTCGGGAGTAAATCCGCAAGCCAAATGGTCGAAGATTCAATTCGAGCACCAGAGACGGGTGCAGCGCGTGGCTCCCGAGGTCGCACAAACGAAATATCTGGCGGCTCAAACGGATACCGATCTCGAGGGCCACGCAGCCGTCGCTAACCTGCCTGCAGGCAACTATTGGATCAGCACGCTGAACCTGGATGCGGGCGCGGGCGACGCGCGTTTGCGATGGGATGTCCCGGTGACCATCCAAGCGGGACGCAGCACGCGGGTCGAGCTGACCAATCTAAACGGCACCGATGCCCACGGGGCCAGGCCCTAGTTCGCGTCACGCGAAGCCGCCATGGGAACACCCCTTCTGTGGATTGGGTTTAACGTTTTCGTGCTGGGATCGATCGCCCTCGATCTGGGTGTGTTCAATCGGCGTCTCCACAAGATTGGCCTGCGGGAAGCGTTTTGGTCCACGATGCTATGGATCACGCTGTCGGTGTTCTTCGGGCTGGGCGTTTGGCACTTTTCCGGCTATCAAGACGCACTGGAATTCTTTACCGGCTACCTGATCGAAAAAGCCCTCAGCATCGACAACCTATTCCTGTTTCTGGTGATCTTCCGCACGTTTTCGATCGATGAACGCTTTCAACATCGCATGCTGGAGTGGGGAATCATCGGGGCGCTGGTCATGCGCGGCATCATGATCTTCGCGGGCACGGAGCTGATCGAACGGTTCTCATGGGTCATGTACGTGTTCGGCGCGTTCCTGGTTTACGCGGGAATTCACATGCTGTTCGCCAAGAAGGAGAATATTCACCCGGAAAAGAGCGCCTTCTTTCGCTTCGCCAACCGGCACCTGCGGCTGACTCGCGACTATCATGGGGAACGCTTCTTTGTGCGCAAAGAGGGGAAACTTTTTGGCACGCCACTGTTCCTCGTCCTGCTGGTCGTCGAGATTACCGATGTGACTCTAGCCATCGATTCGATTCCCGCCATTTTTGGAATCACGCGTGACCCGTTCATCGTTTACACCTCCAATGTCTTCGCGATTTTAGGCCTTCGCGCGATGTATTTCTTGTTGGCGGGATTCCTGAACCGATTGCGCTATTTGACGATAGGACTTGCGTTCGTACTGACTTTTATCGGCGGGAAAATGATCGTGGAGCCCTGGGTGCACATACCGCCGCTCGTTTCGCTGCTCGTGGTCGGGGGAATCCTTGTGCTGGCGATCGCGGCTTCGCTGCTGTTCCCTGAACCGTTAAAAAATCCGACGGGCAAATTGAGTTAGTCTTCCTCGAACATCAATTCGTCGATGTAGCACCACATCCAATTCTCACCCGGCTCGATGGACCGAACGATGGGATGCTTGACGGCGCGAAAGTGCTTTGTCGCGTGCTTGTTTTTGGAGCTGTCGCAGCATCCTACGTGGCCGCACGACAGGCATAGCCGGAGATGGACCCACTTGTCGCCCATCTTCAGGCATTCTTCGCAGCCCTTGGTCTTGGGCTTTACGTCACGAATTTGATCGATGTGCGTACAGACTTCAGCCATTTGACGTCTCCTCCGCGCTCAAAGCGCGGGTCTAATGGGAATCCTTATTTCAAAACGCGTGTCGCCCGGCACGGACTTTACCGTGATCAGGCCTTTGATCTTCTTGATGATGCGGTAAGAGATGTCGAGGCCGAGGCCAGTTCCTTCGCCGACGCCCTTGGTCGTAAAAAATGGCTCGAAGATTTTCGACTGGATTTCCCCGGGAATGCCAGGCCCATTGTCGGAAATTTCAACTAGAACGTAATCGTTGTCGCGCGCCGCGCGAATACCAAGTTTGCCGCCGTCTTTCATGACATCGGCGGCGTTATCGATCAGATTGGTCCACACCTGGTTCAGCTCGCTGCCATAGGCCAACACTTTTGGAAGATCGGGAGCATAATCGCGCTTTACGACGATGCTGCGCTTGAGCTTGTGGTGCATGATCGTCAGCGTTGTATCGAGGCTTTGGGTGATGTCCACTTCCTGCATGGACGCTTGATCCATGTACGAATATTCCTTGATCGCGCGGACAAGATCGGAAATGCGCGCGGTACTGTGGTCCAGCTCGTTGGCGATGCGGTCCATTTCGAGAAGGGTGGCAAAGCGAGTGAGTTCCGGCCCGAGCGACTTTCCCGCTACGCTCGCGAGAGTCTCCAAATTCGCGTCTGTGAGATTGGCTTCCGCCAGAAGGGGGCCGAGTTGCCAGGCGTCCTTGACGTTGCGGGCTTCCAGCCAAGTCTGAATCGCTTCTTCCCGTTCGACGCGGGCAAACTCATCTTTATATTGTGCCGGCTTGAGCGAGACGCGAATCGCTTCCTCGCGCTCTGCGAGCGCGGCACAGTCGTCCGGGCCGATGGCAGAGGCTCGGACCGCTTCGCGCAATCGCGCCAGGCACTCGCGCAAAGTGCTCGCCGAACGGCGCGCCGCGGCGGACGGATTGTTCAGCTCGTGAGCAAGCCCAGCGGAGAGCTTCCCAAGCGCGGCGAGCTTTTGGCTTTGTTGCTCGACCTCGGTGTAGGTGCGCACGCGATCGGTAAGCATGCCGACGAGGCGTTGCGCAAGGTCCGGCAAGTGCTGCAAAAGTTCGCCAAACTTGGTGTGTGAATAGGCGAGCCCCCAGGTCGGCAGCGTGGCCCGGATGGTCAGCTTGTAGTGCTTCAATCGAGAAAATGGCAGAAGTCCCGTAACGGTAGGCGCTTCCGTGGTGAACACCGGCGCATCGCCGCCGCCGCGCTCCTGCCGCCCGCGGATTTCACCCTGCAGCAGCACGAACATCAATTTGGCTGGCGCGCCCTCGTGCATCATCACTTCGCCAGACTCGAAACGAAACTCGTGAGTTCGTTCGACGAACCAGTCGAGATCGGACTGAGGGAGATCGGCGAACACCGTTACTTTGCGAAGCGCAGTGAGGATTGTCGCTTTGTCGGATGGGTGGCTTGGAGGCTTTAACGTACCGTACAGATCTTCGGTCTCTGCTGGCATATCTGTCATTCGCTGGTCACTTTTACGTCGGCACTCATACCCCGGGATCGCGGCAAACGCGTCACTGAACCTTGGCCAGATATTGATGCATGAATTGTACGACCACGGCGCCTTCGCCCACACCGGACGCTACACGCTTTACGGAACCATGACGCACGTCGCCGACGACGAAGATTCCGGGCACGCTGGTTTCGAGAAGACCGGGGTCGCGATCCAGCGTCCAGGTATCTGGTCTCTTTCCATCACGTAGCAGATCCGGGCCAGACAGTACGAAACCTCGTTCATCGCGCTGAATCAAGTCGCCCAGCCATTCGGTGCGCGGCTGGGCGCCAATAAAAATGAACAGACTACTGGCTGGAAGTTTCTCCGGCCTGCCGACGGAACCTCGACAAATGGTAATGGCCTCAAGACGAGCGTCTCCATGCACCTCGGTAACGACGGTCTGTAGCCAAACATCGATGTTGGGAGTTTTCTCAATCTGCTCGATCAGGTAGTGCGACATGGTACTTGCGAGCGACTCGCCGCGGACCAGCATGATCACCTTGCCGGCAAATTTCGAGAAATGCATGGCGGCCTGACCGGCGGAATTTGCGCCGCCGATAATGTATACGGTCTCACCCTTGCAGGACAATGCTTCGGAAGTTCCGCCGCCATAGTAAACACCAGCGCCCTGAAAGCGGTCGACGCCCGGAATATCCAGGGTCCGCCACTGAACGCCCATGGCGAGCAGCAGCGCGTGGCAGGAAATCTCGACACCGTCGCCCAACTTGAGGTAACGATACGGCCCATCGATGCGTACGCTGATGGCCTCTTGCGGCGAAAGAATTTCGACATCGAAGCGTCGCGCCTGCGCTACGGCCCGTCGCGCAAGATCGCTGCCGGAGAGTCCAGCTGGAAAGCCCAGGTAATTTTCGATTCGCGAGCTCAGGCCGGCCTGGCCGCCGGGCGCCTCACGTTCGATCATCACTGTGCGCAAGCCCTCCGATGCGCCGTACACGGCTGCCGCGAGGCCCGCGGGACCTCCGCCAACAATAGCAAGGTCGTAGAAGTTCGTCTGCGCGTGAGTCTGCAGACCGATCTTATCTGCGATGACTTGCTGCGAAGGCTCCGCGATCCGCTCACCATCAGGAAACAAAATCAGCGGCATCTTATCCAATTCGGGCCCCAGCGATTCGATGAGCCGGCGAACTTCGGGATCGGTGGCCGCCAGTTCCACATCGATCCATTGGTAAGGCACCTGGTTGCGGGCCATGAAATCCCGCAAGTCGTAGGAGCGCGAAGACCAGCGGGTGCCGAGGACGCGAATACCTTCATACGGCGGACGAAATTGCGAGTTCCAATCGTGGAGCAGGTCGTCCAATGCCGGAAAAAGCTTTTCCTCGGGCGGATCCCACGGTTTCATCAGGTAGTAGTGAATTTTGGCTTCGTTGATGGCGTCGATGGCGGCGTTGGTATCGGCGTAGGCGGTCAGCAACGCGCGCTTGGCTTGAGGATGGATATCCATGGCCTCGGCGAGAAATCCTACGCCATCCATGCTGGGCATGCGCTGGTCGGCGAGGAGCAGGGCGACAGGATTGTTTCGGGCTTTCAGTTCGCGCAGGGTGCTGAGGCCGGCGCTGCCGGAATCGGCGCGCATAACGCGGTACTTTTGCGCATAGTGGCCGCGCAGGTCGCGCTCGATGGCGCGCAAGACTTCGGGATCGTCATCTACGGTTAATAAGACAGGCTTCGGCATAGTCTTCCGATGAAATGGGCGCCCTTCCGGTTACTTAGATTCGACGGGGCGGTCGTGGATTCAGCTTTTACGCTACAATTTTGAGTCCAACCATGTCCAGTTCACCTGCTTTCAAGATGGCAGAACTTTTTTCCACCGATGCCGCTGTCCGCGCTGTTTGTGCGGCGGCAATTTACAGCCAGGGTGTAGCGGTTGCGGGTCCCGTGGTTTCGTCCTGGTGTGCGAATCGTGAATTCCATAGTCTGGTTTGGGGGCAGCTGGTTACGGTAGGGCTGGCGGTATTCCCGGAGACGTTTGCGCGCATCCAGCGAGCCAACGGCGATCCACATCTTGCGCGCGTTCCTCCCGATCAAGACGCGGAAGAATTCGAACTTCGCTTTCCTACTGGGATATCACTGGATGTTTTAACGACACGGGATCTTAACGGGGAGGGAGCGATCGCTCGGTTTCTGAAGCGATTTGGCGAAGGGATCCAACAGGTGGAATATCGTTGCCAGGATGTGGATCGGGCTACGGCGCTGGTGAAGGAAAGCTTCGGGTTAGCGCCGGTTTATCCGGCGGCCCGGTTGGGCGCGGACGATACTCGCATTAATTTTTTTCTGGTGCCTGGCGGTAGTGGGGGAAAAGTCTTGATCGAACTTTACGAGATGACTGGGACGAACTCACGAGAATCGCGCGAGCGTTGATTCCGGGCGGAGCAAACTTAGCCCCTTCAGTCTGAGGACATATTCGCTGACCGCTGGGCTGCGTGTACGGGGACACAGGCAAGAGTGCCTGTGCTACCTGGAAGCGGCGCTGTGATTATTACAATTCACGATAGTTTTGGATTTCGCGCATGGCGCGTAGGACTTCGCCTACCGTCCAGGCCTGGGCGATGCAGCCGTGCGGGGTGAATGGGGGGTCGCCCTCAAAAATTTCACCGAGAGTGCCAAGGCCATACATGTGGACGGAAATCCCCAGCGGTTCGAGAAAGCGCATGGCCTCGGCGCGGTCGCCGTACACGCGCAGGTGCGCAAGCACAAAAGGACCCAGAAGCCATCCCCAGACTGTGCCCTGGTGATAGGCTTCGTCGCGATCCCTGGGCCCACCCAAGTAATGTCCCCGGTATCCGGCTTCGCTGGGAGCGAGGCTGCGCAGGCCGTACGATGTCAGAAGATGTTGGGCGCATACATCGACAACCGACTTCTGCTGCTCTTCCGTTAACGGACTTACCGGTAGCGAGACGGCGAGGATCTGATTCGGGCGTAGCGCGGCGTCGTTTCCCCCGGCGGGCACATCGATCACATCAAAACAGCAGCCGCGCTCTTCGTTCCAAAATTTTTGAAAATTCTTCTGCGCCTTCGCGGAAAGCTTTTCGTATCCCTCGCCCGGACGCGCGAGCAACCGCGCGAACTCCGCCATGGTCTCCAGCGCGTTGATCCACAGGGCATTCACTTCCACGGGCTTGCCGATGCGTGGCGTGACCACCAAGTCCCCGACCCTTGCGTCCATCCAGGTGACCTGTACTCCCGGCTCTCCGGCGCACAGCAAACCGTCGACGGGATCGGCGTGAATGTTGTAGCGGGTACCTTTGACGTACGCGTCGATTATTTCTCCGAGCGTGGGGAAAAGTTGGAGGAGCGTTCGGCCATCCTTGGTCACGGCAAAATACTGGCGAACCGCTTCGAAGAACCATAGCGCCGCGTCGACGGAGTTGTATTGGGGTTTGCCATCTGCGTCCGGGAAGTTGTTCGGCAGCATCCCACCATCTACGTATTCCGCGAACGCCAGCAGAATCTGCCGCGCTACGTCCGCGCGTCCGGTTGCGAGCGTCAACCCCGGCAACGCGATCATGGTGTCGCGACCCCAATCGCCAAACCAGTGGTAACCCGCGATGATGCTGCGCCCGTCAGGATAATGTAAAAGGCTTCGTTTCACGATGAACTGGTCTGCTGCCAGGACGAGTTGAGACAGCCAGTTCGGCGACTCCGCCGCGGTTTTCGCGTTGTCGGCGAGCCAGGATTCCAGGAGTTTCACTTCGCGCTCCGCGCTCTCAGCTCGAGCACCGGCGCCATCGAGCCGCACTTCAGGTTCCGTTGTGGCCACGAACGTTACGGTGGCTCCCACTTTCAGTTTCGTTCGGAACAGAGCGGCGTACAACTGGTCCTCCTGATCGTCGAGGCCCCGCTCTTTTTCTACCGGCAGAAAACAGTTGCGATACCACTCGTGACGCGGCTCGCACGCGGCTCCCGGGCACTTCAAATAAAAGGGCGTTGCGCCGTCGAAGGCGGTCACCTGAACGCCATTCTCGACTGCCTCAATCTTCATGCGCCAATCGCCCGCGTGGGTAGCGCCGTGAAAGTCCCGGTAATTCACCAGCGCTTTCAGATCGAGGTCAACGCTGCCGCTGCCGCGTACCATGGTGTAGTCGACGTAGGTGGTGTTCTCACCATGGCGCATCCACACGCGCTTCTCCAACAGCGCATCCGCCAGCGCGTAGGTCCACACCGGCGTCATGCCGTCGAGTCGAAAACTTTCGATATTCAAAAATCCCTTGGGATCCACTACCTGGCCGGCCCATTGATGGGTTGCCAGCGAATATTCCGTGCCGGCATAGCGCACGATCTCGTCGAGGCCGCTCACCAACAGCGTACGTCCCACCGGCGGCTGCAGAGCGGCCATCAAAAGTCCGTGATAACGCCGCGTCGCGCATCCCGCGATCGTTCCCGACGCGAACCCGCCCACTCCGTTGGTCACGATCCATTCGCGGGCTTCCGCGGCGTCCAGGTTGCCGCACACTTCGCGGCCAAATTTAATCTTGGCACTCAGCGATGCGACAGCACGCTCGCCGCCGGCGGCAGCCTTCTTGCGCGGTGCGCGCACACTTTTCCCTGGTGGTTTTGACGAGGCCGATACCACGTGCCCATCGCCAGTGCTTTGCGATTCGCGCGGGTCCAAGTTGGTCCGCGATTTATCAGCTCGAGTCGACACTGTCGTCTCCGCATCATTTCACGCTGCGCGCGTCAAGATTTGCCAGACGCTGCGCGCGTCAAGATTTGCCGCGCTCCAGCCACTTCGTCATCAAATACCGGCCGTGACCGACATAGCCGCTGCGGCGGTAAAGTTCCAACGCCGCTGCGTTGGCCGGAGACACTTCCAGATGCACGGCGTTCACGCCTAGCTCGCGGGCCATCTTTTCGACAAAGGCCATCGCCTGACGGCCAATGCCCCGGCCGCGACGCTCTTCAGCAATATACAACTCATCGATGTACGCGTCGCACCCGCGATACTCGAAGCTGAACGAAATAGTCAGCACCACGTACCCGACGGGCCGATCTGCCTCGGTGATTAGCCATGCCCGGCCGTAGGGGGAGTCCCGGACGAATTGGTCGAAAACTACGCGGCGGCGCTGCTCGTCGAATGGGGTGGTGCCGGGATCGGCTTGTTCCAGTGCGCGCATCATGGCGATAACGATGCCGGCGTGCTCGGGTCGCGCCGGTTCAAAGCGGACTTGCTGGGAGCTACTCACCGCTTTGTTCGATCAGCTTGGCGACAAGTCCCGTCCATCCGGTCTGGTGGCTCGCGCCAATGCCGGCGCCGTTGTCGCCGTGAAAGAATTCGTAGAACAAGATCAGATCCTTCCAGTGGGGATCTTTCTGGAATATTTCGGTGCCGCCGTATACAGGCCTGCGGCCATCGTCTCCGCGGGCGAAAATGCGTACGAGCCGCCGCGAAATCTCCGCGGCCACCTGCCACAGATCGCATTCCCTGGCGGAGTGTGTCGGGCACTCCACCTTGAAATCCTCACCGAAATAATGATGAAACTTTTGCAGCGACTCGATCAGCAAATAATTGACCGGGAACCATATCGGGCCACGCCAGTTTGAGTTTCCACCGAAGATGCCGGTCGTTGATTCGGCGGGCTCGTACTGCACGCGGTTCATATGGCCATCCACGCTTACTTCGTAGGGATGCTCCAGGTGGTAGCGCGACAAGGCGCGGACGCCGTGCGGCGACAAAAATTCGGTCTCGTCCAGCATGTGCGACAAGACTCGCCGGAGTCGCTTGCGATTCACCAAAGAGAGCAGGCGTCGCACACCACGCGCCGAGCGTTCCGTCGTTTCAATATGGTCAAGCACGTCGGGGTGATTGTCCATGAACCACTGCATGCGGCGCTTGAATCCAGGCAAGCGGTCGACGATTTCGGGCTCGAGGGTTTCCACCGCGAATAGCGGAATCAGCCCCACCATCGATCGAATCTTCATGAAGTGCTCTTCGCCGTTCGGTAGTTCCAGCACGTCGTAGTAGAAACCGTCCGCTTCGTCCCATAGGGATCGGCCGCCAGAACCCATATCGTTCATGGCATGGGCAATGTTCACGAAATGCTCAAAAAATTTGCTGGCTACATCTTCGTAGGCGGGATCTTCCTTGGCGAGCTCTAACGCGATGGCCAGCATGTTCAGGCAATACATGCCCATCCAACTGGTGCCGTCGGATTGTTCCAGATGGCCGCCGGTTGGCAACGGCGCCGACCGGTCGAAGAGTCCGATGTTGTCCAAGCCCAGAAAACCGCCCTGAAAGATATTCATGCCGTCTGGGTCTTTGCGGTTCACCCACCAGGTGAAATTCAACAGCAACTTGTGAAACACCTTTTCCAGAAATCCGCGATCCGCCACGCCGCGCACGCGCCGCTCGATTTTGTAAACGCGCCATGCGGCCCACGCATGCACCGGGGGATTTACGTCGCTGAAAGCCCACTCGTACGCCGGCAACTGCCCGTTCGGGTGCATGTACCACTCGCGCAGCAGCAGGATCAACTGCTCTTTCGCAAAATCGGGATCGATCAAGGCGATGGGAACGCAATGGAAGGCCAGATCCCAGGCCGCATACCACGGATACTCCCAATTGTCCGGCATGGAGATGATGTCTTCGTTGTACAAGTGCGCCCAATCCTTGTTGCGCCCCTGTAAGCGCTCCCTGGGAGGAGGAGGCTGCGCGGGATCGCCGTTCAGCCAAGTGCGCACGTCGAAGTGGAAGAACTGCTTGCACCACAACATGCCAGAAAACGATTGCCTCATGATGAGTTTCGCGTCGTCGGACATTTCTTTGGGGATGCGCGACGCGTAAAATTCATCGGCCTCCTTTTGGCGCGTCGCAAAGACGGCGTCGAATCCCGCGGCGAAATCGTTCGATGGCGGCACGCCCTCGGCGCGCTCGGCGTGCGCCGGCGAGGCAGTTGTCGCAATCAGTGTCGAGCTCTCGCTCATGGCGCTGAGCGGGTCTAGATCGGTAAGCCGCAATTTCAGGGTGACACTCTCGCCCGGCCCCAAGTTGACCGGATAGAGCGCAGCCATTTTCGTGCCCATCTGTTTTGGGTTCACCGCGCTTTTGTCGCCCTGGATCAGGTAGGTGTGAAACGCGTCCTTTACATACGAGCGGTTCTTTACGGCAAACAACCGTTCCATGTTCGTTTCATTCTCGGTGAACAGCAGCTCCGGGTGTCCAGCGGCGAGCAGCCAACGCTTCCCGTATTGCCAATGCTGCAACTCGGCGCACACGCTACCGGGGACACTGGTCGAGGCACGCACCATGGGCCGTCGCAAATCCTTGCCCCACGACCAGGTGTTGCGAAACCAAACCGATGGCAAAATCTTCAGTGACGCGTATTCGGGGCCTCGGTTGATGGCCGTGATCTTGATGAGGATGTCTTCCACATCCGCCTTCGCATATTCCACGAACACGTCGAAATAGCGGCTCTCCGCAAATACGCCGGTATCTATTAACTCGTATTCGGGAGCCTCTCTGCCACGGTTGCGGTTTTCCGCCACCAATTGAGCGTAGGGAAATGCGGCTTGCGGATACTTATAGAGCATGCGCATGTAGGTGTGCGCGGGCGTCGAATCCAGGTAAAAGTAATATTCCTTGACGTCTTCGCCGTGATTGCCTTCGTGGCCATTCAGTCCGAACAGGCGTTCCTTTAGAATTGGGTCGTGGCCATTCCAGAGTGCTAGTCCAAAGCAAATCAGCTGGTGGCGGTCGCTGATGCCGCCAATGCCGTCTTCGCCCCAGCGGTAAGCGCGCGAACGTGCATGGTCATGGGGAAAGTATTCCCACGCGGTGCCGCCGGGACTGTAGTCCTCGCGCACCGTTCCCCATTGCCGCTCGGATAGATAGGGTCCCCAGCGCTTCCAATATTTCTTACGCGCCTTCGTCTCCTCGAGCCGCTTGTCTTCCGTTGTCAGCAATCGCGCCATTGGTCTCTTCGCCCCTCAGCAAAGTCAATCGGAACGCATCACCCAGCGGCACGCACGACCGGCGTGCTCGCCGCACACTCCCGAGTGTGCGTGATGCGAGCCGAGGTCAGATGAAAAGCGCCCGCTGGCTTTTTCGCCGGCTAGGAGCAGGCTCCGCCTCGGTCGTCCAGTATAGAACCTGTTGGGCTTAACTTAGGCGATGTCGCTGAGTTGAGGTTTATTGGCCGGGAGCGTGTCCTGTCTCAATGCATGACGGGGGCCCTGTCTCAATGGGGGACAGGTTGTGGCGGGGCTGGCAGGCTGGCGCACGGCGGGCGTCCTGTCACTGGCTGGCCATTTTCTCCGAGCGGTATTATTTCGCTGGTTGTAGTCTAATGAAGACCGCAACCCTTCATTTTTTCAAACCGACTATCCGAGGAGAATCCCTTCATGCCAGCGCCCATGTTTCGCCGCCGTACCGCATTGCGATCCGTTTTGCTCGCCCTCGCGCTGGGCGCCGCGGCAGCCATCTGCAACCCGTCACCGGTCGCCGCCCAGAACAAGCCCGAGGACAATACCCTGCGCAAGCTGAATGAGTCGGTGGATGCACTGATCCGGAAAGTTTCGCCGAGCGTCGTGCAGATTCTGGTGGCAGGGTACGGCCCCGTCGAAGAAAGCCATGGTAATACCAGCGTGGTTATCGGCAGGCAAAAAGCGATTGGCTCCGGATTCGTGATCGATCCGGCGGGCTACATCATCACCAATGCCCATGTCGTTTCCGGCGCGCAGGTCGTTCAAGTGGTTTTGCCGTCGGGCAATCCGGACGGCTCACTGCAATCGTTGCTTTCCACGAAAACAAATATCGTGCCGGCTCGAGTCGTGGGCGTGAGCCGGGAAATCGACTTGGCACTGTTGAAGGTGGAGAACGTCAAGCTCGAAGCTTTGGCGATCGCGCCCTATCGAAACCTGCGCCAAGGCGAAGTTGTACTTGCCTTCGGCAGTCCCGAGGGTCTGCGCAATACGGTCACGTTGGGCGTGGTGTCATCGGTGGCGCGGCAGATTGATCCCGATTCGCCAATGGTTTACATCCAGACGGACGCGCCCATAAATCCGGGCAACTCCGGCGGTCCGCTGGTCAACGTGGACGGCGCGGTGGCCGGGGTCAACACATTCATCCTGTCGCAGTCCGGAGGGAACGAAGGACTCGGCTTCGCGATCCCCAGCAGCGTGGTCAACGTGGCCTACCAGCAGCTTCGCAAGTTTGGCCACCTCCATCGCGCGCAAATCGGCATCGGATTGCAATCGATTACGCCGGTACTGGCGGCCGCGATGAACCTGCCGCGAAGTTACGGAGTCATCGTATCTGACGTTCTGCCGGATGGCCCGGCTGTCGCCGCCGGCATTCGCATCGGCGATGTGTTGTTGAGCATTGATGGCCGGATGGCGGAGAGCATTCCCTACGTTTCTTTCCGTCTTATGTCGGTGAATGCGGGAGAAAAGGTGCGCATGGAGGTCTTGCGGGGACAAGAGCGGCTGGCATTTGACGTCCCGGTTATCGACCACACCGACAGCATGGATCAAATCAGCGCCCTAGCGGACCCGGAAAAGAATGTGGTACGTCCGCTGGGCATCCTGGGGATAGAAATCGATAAAAAGGTAGCGGAGATGGCGCCGGAACTTCGCGATCCCTTCGGCATCATTGTAGCTGCGCGCGCAGCCGGTACTGGGGGCGAAATACCACTCAACACGGGAGACGTGATTCGGTCGCTGAACGGCGAGCCGATGACGACGCTCGATCGCCTGCGCACCGCTTTGGCGGCTCTCAAGCCTGGCGCTCCAGTGGTGCTGCAACTTCAGCGCGACGAGCGGCTCCTCTACGTCTCCTTTACCCTCGAGCAACCGCTCTGAATTTTAAAATTCGCGAGTGTGCCAACCTCGCCCGGCGCGAAGCTCGAACCGATTACACAGCAGACCAGCGTCCGGCTAGGGGATTGGATAAGATCTTGAAACACGCCGGCTTGGCAGAATTTCGAAGTCGAGAGAGATTTTTATTTTCCCTCCAGGACGGCGATTCGGAACCACCCGAAATTAGAAGCCTCAGCGAACGGAGCATAGCCGAGTTAATCGTCTAGTCCATCCGGTAAAAACATTAGTGGCCTTTACGTTCGAAAAAAAGAATTCGAAAAAATTCAAACGTTAACAGATTTTAAGCGGAGTTTTGTCCGGCAGTTAACGCAGTTGTCGCGCGCGTGTAACACGGCGCGACTACACATGATGCGCGCGTAAGCCGAACCTCCCGCCCATTTGGTTGCGCGACACGTCCTCGATGGAGGTTGTATAGATGCACTCGCGCCTGTCTCACTGGCGAGCGTACTTGCCGAGCGTCAAGCAAGTTCTCGCCGCGTTCGTCGCAACACAATTAGTGGTTGCAACTCCGCTTCGCGCACACAACGATAGTGACAGCAACGATAAAAAAACTACCTCGCCGATTAAACACGTCATCATCATCGTCGGAGAGAACCGCACGTTTGATCACATTTTCGCTACCTACAAGCCCAAGAACGGCAAAGTCGACAATCTGTTGTCGCGGAAAATCATCAAGGATGACGGCACGCCGGGTGTGAACTTCGCGCAGGCGCAGCAATATTCCGCGCAAGACACGGACAAGTTCCAAGAAAGCCCAGGCTCAAAGGTGTTGTATCCGACGCTCCCGCCACCCGCGGTGGGCGGTCCGATTGATGTCTGCAAAAACAACGGTATTTGCACATTGGCCGATGCGATGGCGTCGGAAAATGGACTGCCTGCGGAGTACTATCCGTCCATGCTGGTGGGTGGAGCAGGCTCAGGGCAAATGAAAAATACAGCAGACCAGCGCATCGCCGACGTAAACAACCTCCCGCCGGGGCCTTTCCAACTGACCTCCAAAACGTTTCCCTATAATTCGTACGCGGCGAGCCCGGTGCACCGGTTCTATCAGATGTGGCAGCAGATGGACTGCAATATCAGCTACGCCACTGCCCAGAATCCGAGCGGGTGCAAGACGGACCTGTTTCCGTGGGTTGAGGTGACGGTGGGTGCGGGCACGAACGGTCTGGCGCAAGACCCTGCATTCAACAACTTCTCGACTGGGGAAGGGTCAACGGCAATGGGCTTCTATAACATGCAGAATGGCGACGCGCCCTATACGAAGTTCCTCGCTGACAACTACACAATCGCCGACAACTACCACCAACCGGTAGCGGGCGGCACCGGAGCCAACAGCATCATGCTGGGATTTGCCGACGCGCTCTTTTTCAGCGATGACAAGGGCAACGCGGCTACGCCTCCTCACAACGAACCGGCGGCAACCTTCGTCGGCACACCAAATGCCGGCATCGTTGACGAGATCGAAAATCCCGACCCGCAAGCGGGTACCAATAACTGGTACACCCAGGACGGATACGGAGGTGGAGCGTTCGGCAAGCCAGCGTTCGGCGGCGGGACGTACAGCAACTGTTCGGACTCCGACCAGCCTGGCGTTTTAGAGGTGCTGCAATACCTGAGCTCGCTTCCCTACGAAGTGGACCCCAAGTGCGCGCCGGGTCACTACTACCTGCTGAACAATTATAACCCGGGCTACTTCGGTGATGGCAGCAACGCCTACACTGACCCCAACGTGGCGAACACGCCGTTCACGATACCTCCGACAAAACAGCGCAGCATTGCTGACGTGCTGATGGAGCACAACGTTTCGTGGAAATACTACGGCGACCAGTGGAACTCCTATCTGGGCGACAAGTACCAGATCAACTACGGAACGGTGGGCGCGAAGAGCGACCAGTACTGCAACATCTGCAACCCGTTTCAATACCAGACACAGATCATGGCCGACGATGCAGTTCGCACCGCGCACCTCAAGGACACGACTGACTTATACGCGGACATCCAAAGCGGCAATCTTCCGGCGGTTTCCTACGTGAAGCCCAGCGGATGGGTTGACGGCCACCCGGCATCTTCCAAGTGGGACCTTTTCGAAGGATTCACGAAGAAGATCGTGGATGCGGTGCAGACCAACCCGAGCCTCTGGAAAGAGACGGCGATCTTCATCACGGTGGATGAAGGCGGCGGCTACTACGACGCTGGCTACATCCAAGCGCTGGACTTTTTCGGCGACGGAACGCGCATTCCGCTCATCGTTGTGTCACCGTACTCCACAGGCGGACACGTAAGGCACGTGTATTACGACCACGCTTCTATTCTGAAGTTCATCGAACGGAACTGGAGCCTGCCAACCATCAGCAAGCGCAGCCGCGACAATCTTCCGGAAGCCACCAGCCCAGCGTCGAGCCCGTATGTTCCGACAAACTCGCCGGCGATTGGGGACCTGTTCGGAATGTTCAACTTCTCAAAATAGTTCAACCAGAACAGAATACCGTAGTTGACTCGTAGTATTCATGGGTGGGGGCGCGGCAAGTGGCTGCGCCCCTCTTTCTTGGTCTTGATCGAACGCCTCGCGGACTGACAGCGACGACGCAGCAGTTGCGGTGTAACGCAAACAATCTGATAAAGCAATGGAAGGATGGCGATCATCCTGTAGATCGCCGCGCCAAACAGACCGATAAACACGCAGCTAAGACCAAAAATTTCTGTCTCGACACTAGGCTCTAGATACCAGCGTACGTTTGGCGACGGAGAAATTGGCCGCTACCGGGGCGGCCTACGAATTGGCCCGCGTCGATTACCGGACGGCCGCGAGAGAGCACCGTTTTCGGGACGCCCTTTATCTGAATGCCTTCAAACATCGAATAGTCAACGCGCATGTGGTGCGTCTTAGCACTGATCACTTGCTCTTCGTTAGGATCGAAGATGACCAGATCGGCGTCGGACCCCACCGCGATCGTGCCTTTGCGCGGGAAGAGGCCGAAAAGTTTGGCCGGAGCAGTTGCGACGACTTCCACAAAGCGGTTCGGCGAAAAACGCTTGCCGTGCACTCCGCCGGTGTAGATGAGGCTCAGGCGATGCTCGATGCCGGGGCCACCGTTGGGAATTTTGGTGAAGTCGTCGATGCCAAGTTCCTTTTGTTCTTTGAAGCAGAACGGGCAGTGATCGGTCGAGACTACCTGGAGGGTGTCGCGCGTGAGACCCTGCCAAAGTTTTTCCTGGTGCCATTTTTCGCGCAAAGGTGGAGTGAAGACGTACTTCGCACCTTCGAAACCTGGGGCGTTCATATTTTCGAGCGACAAATAAAGATATTGTGGACAGGTTTCGGCGTAGGCGGGCAGGCCGCGGTCACGTGCTTCGCGAACTTTTTCGAGCGCTTCGTTGCAGGAGAGATGCACGATGTAGACCGGGCAGCCGGCCATTTCGGACAGGGCGATGGCGCGCGAGGTGGCCTCGGCTTCGGCGGTGGTGGGCCGCGTGAGCGCGTGATATTTCGGGGCGCGTTTTCCTTCGGCCAAAGCTTGCTGGACGATGACGTCGATCGCGCCGCCGTTTTCGGCATGCATGCAGATCAGGCCGGAGTGCCTGGCGGCTTGCGACATGGCGCGGAAGATGGTGGCGTCGTCGAGCATGAAAACGCCGGGATAGGCCATGAAAAGTTTGAAGCTGGTGACGCCTTCGCGGATGAGGTCGGCCATTTCTTCGAGTTGCGCGCTGCCAAGATCGGTGATGATGCAATGGAAGGCGTAGTCGATGGTGGCTTTGTCGTGCGCTTTCTTCATCCAGGTGTCAAAAGCGTGGCGGAGGGTCTGGCCTTTGTACTGGATGGCGAAATCGATCAGCGTCGTCGTGCCGCCGAAGGCCGCGGCGATCGTGCCCGTCTGAAAGTCGTCGGCGGAGGTGGTGCCGCCGAAGGGCATGTCGAGGTGGGTGTGAACGTCGATGCCGCCCGGAAGTAGCAGGCGATTGCTCGCATCGATCGTTTGTGTCGCGTTTTCCGCGGGCAATTGCGCGGCGATGGCGGAGATTCTGCCGCCGGAGATGCCAACGTCGGCCAGCGTCGTGTCAATCGCAGTCACGATCGTAGCGTTCTTGATGATGGTATCGAAACGCATCGGGGTCCTCGGTTGCAGGCTAACGCTGCCGGTTGTACTCTACGTTGAGATCCTTCAGAGCATCCTGATCGGATGCCTTCACGATGACACCGGCTGCAGGTAGTGCGGCAAGACTTCACGGCCGTAGATTTCCAGTGTTTTTTCTTCCTCCCCGCACATTAGATAGATGTTGAATTGGGTCACCCCCACCGCGCGTAAAGCTTCGAGCTTCTTGCGATGCTGCTCAATCGGGCCCACCAGGCAAAAGCGATCGATCACTTCATCGGTCACAAAATTGGCATTGTCGCTGCCCACTTCGCAATGGTGCAGGTAATCGTATTTACCGCGATCTTTCACGAAAGATGTCAGCGACGCAGGTAACTCCTCTGGCTTGTATTTGGAGATAAGATCGATCACGTGATTGGAGACCAGCGCAGGGAACCAGCGGACCCTGTCGCGCGCAACCACGAGATCGTCGGAAGCCCACACTGGCGCGGCCGCCATCACTTCGATCTTGCTGAAGTCCCGTCCCGCTTCTTTCGCGCCTTCTCGCACGAAATCGAGACACCATGAAATCAAATCCGGATCGGCGAATTGCAGGATGACTCCGTCGCCGATGCGCCCAGCAGTGCGGAGGGCCTTGGGGCCGTAGCCCGCGACCCACACGGGCGGAACTTTTCCGCTGGCCCAGGGAAAGCGGGCGGTGACGCCCTCGCGATCGACGGACTTTCCAGCATTGAGATCGCGAAATGTTTTCACGAAGATTTCGAGATCTTCGAGCGTCGTTGGCTTTTTGCCGAGAACTCTGCGGGAGCTGTCGCCGCGTCCGATACCCATTTGCATGCGGCCGCCAGAGATCAGGTTCAGTGTGGCGAAGAGGCTGGACGCGACAGTCACATCGCGGACTGCGGGATTAGTGACGCAAGGGCCAATGCGCATGCTTTTCGTGTTGGTAGCCATCAGCGTCATCAGCGGGAAGGGCTCCATCCAGATGACGTGGGAGTCGAAGATCCATCCGTGACGGAACCCGGCGGATTCGGCCTGACGCATGAGGCTTATAATCCGGTCGATCGTGAGGTCAGGCTTGATGGTGATAGCGAATTCCATGTGGGGCTCCCGTTAGTCCGCGGCCTGCGCGATGGGCTGCGCGCTGTGCATCATCGCAAAGTAAGCAAAGAAACTGACGATGAAGCCCACGAACCAGGCGTAATTGTACAGCACGCGTAGCGGTGGAACGAGCAACCCGACGAACGCCACGGCCGCCCCGGCGGCGAGGGCCGCTAAGGCCTGCCAATTGAACCCGCGATAATATTCGTACAGACCGTTGCGTTGGTACAGATCCTCAACCAGTAGGATTTTCTTGCGCACGATGAAGTAATCGCAGATCAATACGCCGGCGATGGGACCCAGGAATCCGGAGTACCCCACGAGCCAGCCGAAAATGTAGCTTCCATAGTTGGCCATGAGCTTCCAGGGTTGCATGGCGATGCCGACGAAGCAGGTAATCAGACCGCCGATGCGGAAACTGATGTGGCGCGGCGAAAGATTGGAAAAATCGTTGGCGGGAGAGACGACGTTGGCGGCTACGTTTACGTTGAGCGTAGCCATCAATAGGGCGAGCATGGCCAGAACAACCGCGAAGGGATTGCCTAGACGAGAAAGGACAGCAACGGGATCCCAGAGGGCTTGGCCGAAGATAATCAGCGTCGCGGAGGTCACGGCGATGCCGATGAAGGAATAGAACGTCATCGTGGCGGGAAGGCCAAGAGCCTGGCCGAGGACCTGGTCGCGCTGGCTGCGGGCGTAACGCGTGAAGTCGGGAATGTTGAGCGAGACCGTAGCCCAGAAACCAACAACGCCGGTGAGAGACGGAACGAAAAATCGGAAAAATTCCCCGAATGTTTGAAATTTCGAAGGCGTGGCGAGCATGGGACCGAAGCCACCGGCTTTCGATCGCGCCCAAAGCAGAAGCGCGAGGCCGATCAGCAGCAGGAACGGCGCCGAGATGCCCTGGAGGAACCGGATCGTCTCAATGCCGCGCAGGATGACCAGGACGTTGAGCAACCAGAAGAATAGGAAGCAGAGTGCGGGGCCGTAGCTAAAGTGTGCCCAGGAGGGCACCAGGGCCACAATCATGGCGTTGATGGCTTCCCCGCCAATCCATGTCTGGATCCCAAACCAGCCGCAGGCGACGAGGGCGCGGAGAATTGCGGGAACGTTTGCGCCGAGCACTCCGAAGGAAGCCCGCGCGAAGACCGGAAATGGGATGCCGTACTGTGCGCCAGCATGGGCGTTGAGGAGCATTGGTATCAGTACCAGAACGTTGCCGAGGAACACCGTGAAGAGAGCTTGCCTCCAGTTCATGCCGCCGGCAATCATGCCGCTCGCGAGCATGTAGGTTGGGATGTTCACGCTCATGGAAATCCAGAGGGCAGCGTAGTTGTAGGTGCGCCAAGTGCGGCGCTCACGCGGGACGGGAGCGAGATCCTTATTGTAGAGAGAGCTGTCGCGAATCGTTGTTTCCGGCAACGAAGCGAAATTGGCGTCGGTCATGGGCAGCGAACCATCATCGTTTCATCCACTTGCGCGAAAACGGCGTAACCCTCTGTAGCGAATCGCGAAGAACTGCCGCCCCCTGCGAATCGAGCCTACCATGCCAAAATTGATTGGGAGAGTCTACTCCGGGCTACGTGAGCCGACAAGGACTTGCGAGAGCGGGACCGAGCGGCCATTCAAGCGGACCGCATCGATTTTTCTTCTGGCTTTCTGGAACGATTCGCGAGACAGTTTGCCGCGCTTCCGACGACCTCGCAACCATGGAGAGAACGCATCCTGGCAAGGAACCTAACTTTGATGCGAATTGACAAAACCCAGCGGCTTCTCTACTTTCTCATGCTAGCAAACGATTACCGCACGACGCCCCGTCCCAGGGATACTCGCGGCCAGCGAAAGGAACCGGATTGATGCTGCCACTGTCGACGCACGTCTCGACAAAGCTCGTACAACTGTCCGCAGTCGACTTTGCCATCATCGTCTTCTATTTCGCGTTGGTCCTTGGAATCGGCTTCTATCTTCGAGGTCGCGCCAACACTGCCGAAGACTTTTTCATGGCCGGACGCGAAATGACCGCCTGGGTCGCCGGCCTGAGCTTCCTTTCCGCCAACCTGGGCGCCTTGGAACTGATGGGCTGGGCAGGTTCCGCATATCAATACGGCATCCTTGCCACGCACTGGTATTGGATCGGCGCGATTCCGGCGATGCTGTTTCTCGCCCTGGTGATGATGCCGTTCTACTACATCTCTAAGACGCACTCCGTCCCTGGGTATTTGAAATTGCGCTTCGGAGAACCCAGCCGGGCGCTCTCGGCAGTCTCGTTCGCATTCATGACCGTGCTCATGAGCGGCGTCAACATGTTCGCCATGGCCAAGGTCATGCAGATCGTTCTCGGTTGGGACATCAATTTCAGCATCTGGGTCTCGTCACTGACAGTGGGCGTATATGTCGCGCTGGGCGGCTTAAGGTCGGCCATCTTTAACGAAGTGCTGCAGTTCTTCCTGATCTGGGCTGGCGCGTTACTTATTCCCATTCTGGGCCTGTACGAGGCTGGCGGCTGGTCCAACCTGAAATTGCAAATCGCCCAGCGCGCCTCCGAACAATACGTGCACCTCTGGTCGACTCTCGGGTCTTTCACCAGCAACCCGATGGGCATCAACTGGTTCGGCATCGTCTTCGGCCTGGGCGCCGTAATTTCCATGGGCTATTGGACGACCGACTTCCTGGTCGTACAGCGTATCCTGTCGGCCAAAGACATTCGTAGCGCGGAGATGGCTCCGATCATCGGCGCGGGATTCAAGATGTTCGTACCGATCATCGTCATTTTACCCGGCCTGCTCGGCTTGGCCGTACTTCCCATGAAACTCACCGGCGAGTCAACCGCCGCAGCCATGGGATTGCACAGCTACAACGATGTCCTTCCCCTCATGCTCGCCCGCTATTGCGGCCCGGGCTTGCTGGGCCTCGGCGTCACTGCTTTGATCGCGGGTTTCATGTCCGGCATGGCCGGCAACGTCAGCGCCTTCACCACCGTTTGGACCTACGACATCTACCGGCCGTTCATCAACAGCAAGGGCAGCGATCATCACTACGTCAACATGGGCCGCTGGACCACGGTGATCGGCGTGTTGATCAGCATCGGCACAGCCTACCTGGTGATGCAGTTCGCGAGCATCATGGATTACGTCCAGGCGCTCTTCAGTTTCTTCATCGCTCCGCTCTTCGGCACGGTCGTTCTCGGCATGCTCTGGAAGCGCGCCACCGGGCCAGGTGGCTTCTGGGGATTGCTGCTGGGTACCGCTTCGTCCATCAGCATGTGGGCCTGGGTGAAGGTTGATCCGACGGCGCTACGGTATGTCGCGCTCTCGCCGCACGCCAAAGCGCTCGCACAGGATATGTTTCAAGCGCTGTGGTCATTCCTGGTCTGTGTCATCGTAACCGTCGTGGTCAGCTTGGCGACGCGTCCCAAACCAGACGCGGAATTGGCTGGCCTGGTTATGGGCTTGACGGAGATTCCCTCCGTCGGCGATCTACCTTTTTATCAGAAGCCCCTCTTTTGGGCTGGGGTGGTAGCCGTAATTTTTGTAGTCCTGAACATCATTTTTTGGTAGAACGTTCTCGCAAAAACAGGTGGTGATATCATGCGCGATGAAGGCGGCGTTTCCATTTGGTTTTTTATCGGGATTTCCCTGCTAGTGAACGGAATTCTCATTACCGGCGCCGGAGTGTGGGAAGTGCTGCATCCTCCGGCCCATCCGACCGTCGTGCTCTTTCACCTGCATGCCAATGTCTGGTGGGGCGCGATATTGCTGGTGATCGGTCTCATCTACTGTTTGCAATTCGCTCCGGGACGTAAGAATTCGTAGCGATTGCGATTACGTCCCATTCGCGCTGATCGGTGATTGGTGATGCTTCGAATTCTTGTTCCAAGGGTTCCAGATTCTTGCCGAAAAGGTTATATCCGGCCCGCCGAAGGAAGCCGTAGATCTCCTTATAGTCATAGGAATTGACCTCGCTCATCCAGTACGGGGATATCTCTACCCACACGATGGGCCGGAAGGCGCGCAGAGTTTGCTGTGCTCCCCGCAAGACAAAAAGTTCGAAGGTTTGTACATCGATCTTGATGAAGTGGGGTTTCAAATTGCGCGAACGGGATGACGACCTGTCCGACCATGTACTCTAGCGGACGGCGTTCGTCGTGTTCCGCGACAAAATACAAATGGTCCACGAGTCGCATTGGCGTCTTCAAACGCGGGTGAGGAATGGCTCGAGCAAATAGTGATGGATCCAATTCGCCCACACGCTTCAGCAGTCTTTCTCTTGCGGCGCGGAAGTCAGTCAGAATCTGTTCCAGTGGACGCGCGTTGTGGTTAGCTTCGTCCGTTTTTCGATTCTTCAAGTCTGCCGCTGTGAGTTGGTCGCTGGCCGCCACGTAATCGCCCACTCGCGCCAGCCACAGCGGTTCCAAGTCAAGCAAGTGACCGGCGTGTTCCTGAGCCGACCACTTTTCTTGCACTTTCCTGATCAGGACTTTGTGAGAACGGCCGCGAAGCGCCTCTTCAAGTCTGGCCGGAGTACCGCGCAGACGTGCTGTCAGATTCGGATATAGTTCCGCCGGAAACGTAAACTCAAACTGGCGTTCAAACCAGATTGGCACCTGACTCATGGATTCCTCCCTTGATGGGCTGAAACGCCTTGACAGTGGCAAACCGAAGGCCTACGTTTATGCTTAGCAGCTCGGAAGTGTTCCCTCTATCACAAGGCCCCACCGAAATTAAAAGGAGGAGATTATGAGTCTTCGGCTCCTCGCAGCACGGCCCATTGTGGACCCGCAACACATGGCTCGCCAAAGCAATCCATTGGGAGGACGGTTTGGTCATGCCCATTTCTGGGAGCGCGCAGCGCACTCACGGCGTAGTTTTCTTCAAGCCGGCGCGACGCTGGCTGCCGGACTGGCGATTCCACCGATGCTTCGCGCTTCCCCTGAACAAGCTTTGCCAAACCCGATTCCCGGCGGACTCGATCTTCTCGGCAACGGTCATATTTTTCATGTATACCTGCCGGGGACCGCGCCCGAGCTTTCCACCATTACGGACTTCAATGGGGCGCTCGGCGCGACCGAGGTTCTCGGCAGCTGGTCGGGTGGAGGTGTTACGCCTACTGCGGATACGCCACTTGTTTTTGATGCGGACATGCGGTTCATGGCCGGTGAATACATCGGAACAGATGGGCGCCACCATCAGGGCACCTTTGCGTTCGTTTGAATCGACCTCTACGTGGGGCGGCCAGCCCCCGACTTCAGCAATCAGGTGCACGACTTTAATCTGGGTTTTGATAACGGTCTGTTCTGGACGGTTCCGGTTGATCGGGACAGCGTAAAAGTCGAGCCAGGTTCCGGCAGGGCATCGCTCGTTGTAAATAACCTGGCGATGGAAGATTACTTCAACATTGTCAACGCCCTGAACGACGGAGCGTCTAATCGGGCGACCGCATCCTTTGAAATTCATTGGGCGCCGGGCATGAAGCGGTTCAAAGTGCGTGATGACGCTACCGGGATGGCGGGAGAGTTTGTAAAGAATTCCGCCACTATGGCCTGGTCCGTCGAAAGTGCCGGACAGGCGTATCTCTCAGGACCTGAGGAAACGTCATCGAGCGTTTCCGCACAAGTTGGGCACGAACGCAACGGCGTCTTCTTCGCTCATTAACACCAGAACAAGGCCGCCAACGAGTGCTTCCATTTTCCGTCGCGGTCCTTGGTGGGCTTCCACATAGGGTTGAATTGGTGCTTGCCTGCCAGTCTCGAAACATATCAACGGGAGCCTCGGGAGCTTGCGCTCCTTCGCTCCAGTCGGTTTCGTGCCTTCGGCGTGAATCTTGCCACCGCCATCCTTCACGCAATAGCTGATCGTCCGCTTGTGAACATCCAGCCCGATGTAATACATATTCTGCATGGGGAGCCTCCTCGTGTTTCTGAATCAGCGCTCTCGCTGAGTTCAGCTTTGTACACGAAGCGTTCCTCCTCCGATTTATACATTCAAACTTCTCGGAGCCACGCCCAGCCGGAATATTCGTGTTTGAGCGCACAGTCGAGAAGAAAGAAAGGCCTCGGAGAAAACCGAGGCGCTTGTAGAATGATCAGTTAGCGCCAACTATTTGTTCGAATATTCTACGGGGACTTCTAGGGCAGCCCGACCGCCCTTTGGTGGCGTTGCCTGAAGGTTAGCGGCGGTGGCCCGCGCCTGGGGCGCGTTGGAATTGGGTTGTTCAGGCAATTCTGTTAATTCTCTCTCGGCAGTAAGCCAATCTGCGAGATCGCCACCATCTTCGCCGCCGCGTTCAAGGTATAGCTCGTATGCCCGCTGTTCAATTCTTTCTGGTGTTGAGAATTTCCTTTCGCTCATTTGCATTCCTCCTATAACTATAATCAGAGTAGACCAATCGAAAATCGATCATGATTCCGCGTCCCCATCGTTGCCGCAGATTCATTCGATCAGGGCAGTCGTGCGACTACGTAGTCGCCGATGAGGCGGGCGTGTATTTCAGGATTCACCGAAGGTCGAACAGAAGGCCCGATGCATGATCGAGCCTTCCGATTTTCGACGTAGCCTGGAGGCTACCTTGCGGAGGTGCTTGCGGCGACAGTTTTGACTTTGCCGAGCTCAGGGACGACACCGAGCTGCTGCATGAGGCCCAAAGCGTCCCAATTGACAAAGCCTTCGAACATTTTGCCGTTCGTAAAGCGGGCAATACTTACGCCGGTGATGTGGAATTGCTTCCCTGTTGGTGCGATCCCGTTGAGATCGCCCTTATGGGTACCGCGGCAAGACCAACGAGCCACTACTGTTTCACCTTCGGCAATGATGTCCTCGATCGTGAATCGAATGTCGGGGAAAGCATTGCGGTAAAGAGTCACTCTCTTCTTCTCACTCTCGGGGCCTCGCCCAACATCGGGCGTCGAACTGTCATGGTGAGTGTAGGTAGGTGTAAAGAGCTCGTCTGCCACAGGTACGTGGCCTTGGTTCCAAACCTCTTCAAACAAACGACGGACGTTATTTTTGTTTTGTTCAGACATGGTGGTTCTCCTTTTTTAAAAGCACGTTATTCCGCCTCGCACGTAGCGAGTCGGGCTTGAGTGATCTGACTTGAAACCGCTGGCGTCTTGGGTATACAAACCTGTACGTCGAACAGGAGGTAGGGCCCCGCGCGAAAGAATGAAAACGAACCTGTAGGTTCTGCCTGTTGGCGCTCGATACGGAGCTTGTCCTATATAGAAACTGCGAATGGACTGAGAAGCGGGAGTCTCGCCTCAAACAGCGAAACTTCGAATTGATACTGTTCTTCGAGAGTGCGTGTGTCAAGGAGAATCGAAAACTTCCTTTGTGCAAAAAAAAAGAGCGACGACGGCTCATCTCCAGGCACTGTTCGTCACCTGGGAGAGAAACATGGATGCAGGTGCCCAGATTTCCCAGGCGCGATCCAGTTCTTAGGCTATCTGGTCGAACGTAGTTTCCGACAATCCGGCGCAATCATTCCCGATCCGCAATTACTCGACCGAACAACGTATACTTTGCGACACGCGTCGGTCTTGGCTGAAGAGGTGCGAAAATGCCAGACGAAGAGTGGGTCAAAACACTTGAAGACGGCAGAAGAGTTAAATTTATCTACCAAGCACTGCCGGACAACGGGGCATTTATCACCGCGCAGATTGAAGGGAATGAGGTCGTCTATTCGGTCGTATTGACCAAAGCAAGAAACCCACTTAGTCATGAAAATGTGGAAAGCCATTTCAAGGGCGAGCTTTCAAAGAAGTAGTACCACTCATTTTTGGAACATTACCCGTGGCACCGATGCAAGCTGGGCCACTACCCGCCAATCCTTATCTCGGATTGTTGGTCGGAAGCGGTTATCGACCTCTCTAGGACTCCGAGGGCTTCTCTTCCGTTCAATCGCCTCAGCCGCAGAAAGCTTGCGGTCTGCATGTGGTTCGAGGCGTAGGCCACCTGCCTGCAGTACACAACGGTGCCCGGCAGCAACGCCGCACGTTGGGCAAGGGACGGAGGAGAACTGTTTCTTGGTCAGGTCTCTCATTCTCATTGAGTTAGAGTGCGACAAGACGAGCCGGTTTGGAACAGTTTCCTGCTAGCGCGGTTCTGGATTGTGACCTGAGACTCTTTCCGGCGCTTCGAGCGCGCGATGGCCCTCCGCCAACAATTGGCTCATCTCGCAAAGTAGGAATCGTCTCCGCTCCGGGTCTTTCGCCAGCTTCAGTTCCGAGAGGGCCTGCTCAGTTGCTGGTGCAATTGAACGGGGGCTGCAAGGAGCGCTTACCAGTAAAATCGTGCCATGACGCTGCCAGACATCGCATATATCGGCCTAACGTGCTGTTACTGCACACTTTAGATTAATTAAATAAGTAAGCTAATATATCTGTACATTTACGTCGCCACGATCCACTGTGGTGGTCTAATCATTTGTTGAGGAGGATTAGATGAGAACAATGAATCGCTGGGAACAACCTTTCCGTGGGGCTACGACCCTGCAGGAGCAGATCAATCGCGTGTTTGGCGATGTGGTGGGACGTATGGGCGAGGAGTCGAACTTGACCCCTTGGGCCCCGGCCGTTGACATTTACGAGACCGAAAATGAACTAGTCGTTAAGGCGGACCTGCCGGATGTGAATCCGCAGGATCTGGACATTCGCGTGGAGAACAACATTCTCACAATTCGCGGCGAACGCAAGTTTGAGAATAAGGTGAACGAGGAGAACTATCTGCGCGTCGAGCGCGCCTATGGCTCGTTCAGCCGGAGTTTCTCGCTGGCGAACTCCATGAAATCGGAAGCGATCAAGGCCGATTATCACGATGGCGTGCTGACGCTAACCCTCCCTAAGCGCGAGGAAGCGAAGCCGAAGCAAATCAAGGTCAATGTCAATGCGGAAAAGCCCGCAATGGCTGCGGTAGCTGGCGGTCGCTGAAGAGACCCGGGATAAGCGCGCTAGTCGGACAAAAACGAGCGGGGTGTCCGATTGTAGACAGACAAATCCTCCATATGAGTGCTATGGTAGTGACCTGGTTGGCAGAATTAACGGAATTCTGACTTTACAATGGGGCGGCTCTCAATCGAGCCGCCCTTTCCCTTTACCCGACCTTCTTGAACCCAGGGGCCGTCAGACAGACCTTGCGGAAGTCTCACTTGTCCGGCAATGCTCCGCTTTTCCGAAAACATATTGCTGGTGAGACTGACTCCAGCGCCGCTAGCTAAACTGGGCGTTTGCGTAAATTTAGGCCGCGACCGCTTTCGCCTTTTGAACCGGTTTACCGTATTTCTCGACTAACTGACGTTCCGCTTGTAACCAATCCCCCACATCCTGCCCATGAGCGCCGCCACGTTCGAGGTAGATCTGGTATGCGCGCAATTCGATTTCTTCACGTATGGGAGCGCCTGAGACAGTCTCTGGTTGGCTCTTCTCTGTCGGATTGTTCATAACTCCCTCCTTTGGGGACTCGGGCCTTTAGAGGAAAGGCCGGATCGAGAGAGTCTCCGGCAGGCCACCATTAACCCGCCTAGCAGCCCGTGGCGGAATCGCATTTTTCTGAGTGGCGAAGTCTGTATCTGAGATAGCGATGATTTTTCCGCCGATCGAATGGTGGTGATGAAACACAAGGTTTTCTGGGACTCGAGGCCACGGAAGGGCGACGGAACAGAAAAAGCAGCACACAAAGAAACGAGGACTGACGATTTCTCAGCTCCCGTGGGGTACCCGAGCCCAAGAGCGAGCGAAAAATTAGACTGAGATTGAATGCCCCAACGTGAATCAGCAGTCGCTTGAGAATGTTTCGGTGTCCTCGTAGATGCGTTCGTCTCATTCCGCCCGTATCGTAGCAGTGCGCGAAGTTCCGCTCGATCAACTCGCCTCTCTTCCGCAGCAGGCCCTGGCCATAGGCTCCCTTCACTCGCCGCCGATTGGCATAGACCGCTTGCTGTTCGTTGGCTTTGCCTTCCCAATGCCGTTGCCCGGGCTGCTTCTTCTCCGAAATGTAAGCCCGCACTTCCGCACCCTGCAGATTCGCTACCACCGCTCCACTGTGGTAGCCCTTGTCGGCCACCACTTCTTCGATGCCCTGCAGATGCACTTGTGGTTTCTGGCTCGGTTCTTCTGTCCCAATCAACTCCGCGACGTTCTCACCGGCCTGCGCTAGAGTCTCGACCACCGTGGTGGTATCCCCCGAATCGGCTTCCTGCAGCGTCACCGCCAACACCGCACCGGTCTTTAGATCCACGGCATGCTCGGCTTTGTGTGCGAGATGCGTTCGCCCATCTTTCATCTTGGCGATGCGCGCATCTCCATCATGCGGATTCACCCAATCTTCGTTGCTGGCCTTGTTCTTCCGCGTGCGATCCACTCGCGCTAGGTCTTCCCGGGTGGGCGTCTCGATTCCTGATTCCTTGGCCAAGCCCTGCAAAAATTCCTCGTAACTCTCACCCGTATCGCGCCGCACGATCGAACGCATCGCCGCGTTGGCCTCCAGCGTGGTCGCGTCGATCCCCACCGTCTTGCCCTTCACCAGCCCCTGCTCTCGCAGCACTTCCAAAATCCAGAAGAACACTTTGTGGTGCGTCTCCACATCGATCAGCCGCCGTGTCCGTGAAATGGTCGAATGATCCGGTGTGGGCTCGTCTATGCCGATTCCCAGAAATCTCCGTAAGCCCAACGAGTCCGCCACCCGCCAGGCGATTCCCCGCTCGGAATCGAGGCCCTCAAAATAGCCCACCAACAACAAACGAAAATAGATCCCTGGCGCCAAAGAGGGTCGTCCAATGTTTTCCGCGTAAAACTTCGCGCACTCCTTCTCGGCAAACTCGTCAAACTTCCTCTCTTCCAGCAATTCATTCACCCGCTTGTAAAAAGGATGTGCCGGCCCCTTCGCTAGTTCCTGCTGTGCGATCCACATCTGCTCTTGTCGCTGTCTTTGCCGTCGCGTTCCCATGCCCATCAGCAGTTCTCCCCAAAATCTGTTCCGCATTCTACAGAGATTTCCGCAGCACGGAAGTTACTTCAGGTTACCAATCGATTTTCACCACAGGCTGCTAGGGGTGACCTGCCGGAGACGCAATCTCTAGGTTCCGGCAGCAGCGGACGCCGCTTGCTCCAGAATCTTCACCGCCTTGCCCACCTCTGCGATTCCGAGGATCAGGAAGGTGGCATTGGTGTTGGGTTCGGTTCCACAGTAGCCGTGGTTGATGTTGATACCCGCTTCGCCGAGCCGAGAAGCGGCACGCCCCAGCTCCCCTGGACGATGGGCAAGCTTGACCTGCGCAACTTCGGCCTCTTTGTAATCACTCCGTTGGCGGTCGAGGGTGGCCTTGGCTTTGTCCGGATTGTCCACAACGACACGGACGGAGCCCTTGCCATTCTCGTGA
Source organism: uncultured Acidobacteriota bacterium (assembly GCA_963721915.1). GTDB lineage: Bacteria > Acidobacteriota > Terriglobia > Acidiferrales > UBA7541 > Acidiferrum. The sequence continues at coordinate 272,087 of CAVRLD010000005.1, forward strand.
GGGAACTGTTGATACGCGAGAATGTTGACGCCTTCTTCGGCGAGGGCCTGGCAGAGTTTGCCAAGCGTTCCGGGCCTGTCGTCTAGGCTGATCGTAAATTCCTTTGCCGTGGGCATGTTGGGTAACCTCCTTCAATTGTAGTCTCGGAAACGCCGGACGCGCGTTCCTTGAAATCGGAAAATCCCTGGTTTTGGATGGAAGAAACGCAAGCGACCGTTTCCTTCGTAATCTTGGACCGCTAGGGCCGGCTGGGCAAGGGAGAGCACGACGATTACAGCTGTAATTTGCACCGGGAATTCACAACTTTTGCACATACGTGCAAGCGCCGACCCAAGCCGACTTGAGGGAAACGATCTAATATGTGGGTTCGAGACGGACCGGGTGAGCCTCAACTTAGTAGAATTGTTTCTTTAGCGCTAGTCTAGTCTGAATTTCCCCTTGGCCGACTGAGTTTTGACTCAAGGGCGTCCCCAGCCAGGTGCAATAGTATGCGCCACATGCAGAGTGTTCCTTGGCAGCTGAAGATCGCCGCCAAGATCGTGCTGGCTCGGTTGCCTCTCTCGTATCATTCTTGGGAAAAAATCGGCCTTTTCAAGCAGGGCGGGATGGAACGTCCCGAATACGCCCTCAGGATATTTCGCCGTCACTTTGACGCCGCCGGTTTAGCGGGAAAAGCCGACGGCTTCGTTGGGTTGGAGCTAGGCCCGGGCGATTCGCTATGTTCAGCGTTGATTGCAAAGACATTTGGAGGCTCTAGAACGTTCCTGGTGGATGTCGAGCCCTGTGCGTCCACGGACCTGAGCGTTTACCGCCGGATGGAAGCTCACCTGCGCCAGTTGGGTCTGTATCCTCCCAACCTTGATCATTGCAGAACCATGGACGACGTGGCTGCGGCTTGTGGGGCCGAATACATGACCGAAGGTCTCGACTCGCTACGCAAGATCCCGTCCGCGTCCGTGGATTTCGTGTGGTCCAATGCCGTTCTGCCCTACGTGCGGCGCAACCAGTTCGTTCTCACCCTGCAGGAACTGCGGCGCGTTCAGCGCCAGGGCGGGGGTAGCTTCGCATACCATTCCAATCAAGGACATTATCGGCGGGAAGCTGAATGATTTGCGGTTCGGCGCGGGGATTTGGGAGTCTCCGCTTATGGCGAACTCGCGCTTTTACACCAATCGCCTCAGGTATGTGGAGCTCTTGCGCCTCTTTCGAGAGACTGGATTCGAGCCGGAAGTGATTCGCAGAGTGGAGCGGGAAACGTTGCCCATACCACGACGAAAGATGGCCAAGGAATTTGCTTTGCTCTCAGAAGAAGATCTGCAAGTTTCTGAGTTTGATGTTCTGCTCCACTGAAGAGTGTTCGGCCAGACCACATGCCCGTTAACGCGCAAAGCACATCAAGTGGCAGCGCGGCTGTAAGGTGTTGATTCAGCGAGCCATCCGAACGGGATCTTCGGGGTTCGGGAATCACATGATTTCGGAGGCCTAGTCAGAACTCCCACAGTTAGGACTGCGCTCTCCCAATCGTTGTGACGTGTTCCCAGTTGGCCTGGGAGTCGAGGCGACATACCTCAATCGGCGGGGTCGCATGAAGTTGATGCTCTGCGCCGCAATCGTGACAGCGCACTGGACAGATGGCCGATCTTATCGACCAGGTCCATCGAAGCAGCAACCTTGTTCCGCACGGGCAATTCACCACTCTCTGCTCGGGAGCTGGCATCAACCGCAGATTCTGGAAATCCTCAAGCGTCACGGGATTGCTTGACGCGCGCCGGTCGCCAAACCTACCAAACGGTGGGGAGGCCGCGCTTGGGCGATAGCCGTGGTACAGGCCGATGATGGGCGGGAATGATAATTCTTGTAGCCCGTTGCAAGGTCATGGGCTTAGTGAACGCCCTCAGGGAAGCGCTATAGTAGAAGTGCAAATAGGCGCAATCATGCCAACGGGACGCCCCGAGAGTTATCCACCAGCACAATCGCTATTGGAAGCTGCCTGGGTTGGTCATTCCAAATACGGTTTGACAGATCGGTCATGCCGATTCTGCCGCAAGAGTTTCCCGCAAGTGGAAGGATTATGGAAATACGCAGTGGGACACTACATCTGCGGCGATTGCCGAGATAAGGCATTGAAATTACCCAAAAAGCCGTAAGGGATGCTCTCCAATTGAGGTACAACGCGGCCTCGGGCAATCTTGTTCCGGCAGCATCACAACTCGTTGGTTAGGAAAACCCTGTAAATGGGGACCGCGAAGGGCTCTTCCGCACTTGTCTCCACGTTGACCTCGACTACCTTCCAGCGCTCGCCTCTGCGGTCAATGAAGGACCCTTGCTCGGGAACCGATTTGTCACCATCCATGTCGAGATCGCTCTCTTCAGTGGTCGGATCGCCGTTGTACCTAAACACGATTTGCTTGGCGCGTCTCATGCTTCACTCCGCACAATTGAGGCACCCTCCGAGGATTCTGCCTCGCCCGCTGTCAGTTCAGTCTCGCTTCGTAAACCAGCCAGTGCGCAATCTCTTCCCAGTGATGATCGTTGGCATTGTTCACCGCGCCCGAAAGCTCAGCTTGGAGTTTGTCTCTAAGAACAGGAATGTGGCGGGCGTAGCGTTTTCCAGCCTGATGCTGGCCTGTATGCTGGACTATCGATCTGGCAACACCTATCCAATAGTCGGCCTTGCCGCTGCTTACGATGTGGTCGTGAATTTCTTGGGCCTTTGATGAGAACGGCATGGCAGCCCCTTTGCCTACCCAGCTGGGGCCTGAATTTCTCAGAATACTCTCACCATGAACGAACAGACGCAAGAGCAGCACCGACAGCTTCCCGGCACTATGTCGCCGCGGACGATCCTCGTTACAGCTTCACGGTACTAATTCAGTTGTCGCGTCCTGCAGTTAGGTAAGCAACATATGCCGCCGATCCTAAGAAGAGGACAACGATGATTGAGCCGATGATTATAACCGTTACAGCCATAGCTCTAACTCAAGCGAGATTTGACCGCCCCAGCCTGGGTGCGTCGGACCGCGTCCGGAGCCCTGGTCAGGCAATGCCGTGCCGAGTAAGTTGTGGTCGGAAGGATAGGTGAGCCTGCGCTTAATGGTCACTCCCTTCTGGCATCGACCCAGAAACTTGATCGGCCGACGGCAATGACATTGTGTGTGCGTTCGTCAAACACAACGTACTCACCCGGGGATAATGCGAGCAGCTCTTTAATGCGAATGTTGGCAGACGCAAGGTCGTTCACCGCCTCGAACCGGCAGAAACTTCCCTCCGGTCTTTTCTTCAGGATGTCAAATGGGGAATGCATGGATACCTCCCGTGTTGCATGGTGCTGTAAGGCAAACTGAAGGAGGGAAAAAGGTGGTCACGCTCAGGTGAAGACTTGGCGCGGAAGACCGGCGACTAATTCTAGTGAGCTCGGACAATTTGCTGGCTAGAGTATGGGCGCTAATTTCGTGAAAGTACATTCTATTCGGAGTTCAGCACAGCTCTGAGCGTCACGCCTCCACAACTCACCGTCCTTCATACCTGTAGCGCGACAAGGCAGGATCCTTCTTGGATCTCGAAAACGGGACGGCTCCTTTGGAGCTTGCGCAAGTGGGGCAAATTCGATCAGTCCGCTGCATACTGGGATACAATGCCGCCCATGAATGTTGCCAGTGCGATGGTCGAAGGTGCGCGGCTGAGACTACGCCGACCTGTGTCTTCGCTGCGTGCTTATTTGGGCTGCTTTTGGTCCATTGAGACTACTCCCGCCACGCGATTGCGAACATTGCCGGACGCTTGCGCAATCCTTTCAATCGAGTCTGGCCACGGCATAGCCTTGGAGTGCTTCTTGGTGGGTCCGCGCCAAACACCGGCCGAAAGAGTGCCCGCGAGCGGGCAGACACTGTTCGGCGTACGCCTCAAACCGGGCGTTACTTTTGTGTTCGGCGGTGTACCAGTCCACACACTTGTCGAGCACCGCTTACGACTAGCGGCATTGCTGCCCGAAGATGGTTCTCGTTTGGAAAAACGCTTTGCCGGAACGCGGACGGTTGATGAGGGGATCGACGTCCTGGAAAGATTCCTGATTCAACGACTGTCCGACGTCCAAATTGACTCGCGTGTTCAGATGGCACTCAAACGAATTGAAGAATGCAGCGGGCAGATACGAATAGGGCAACTCGCCCGCGACTGTCATGTTAGTCCTCGCCATCTGGACCGCCTCCTCCGCAATTGGGTAGGTTTTTCTCCAAAGCGCTTGGCGAGGATTATGCGGTTCCAGGCCCTGCTGCAGCACATGGAAACTTCGCCTTCTGACTGCTCCGCACGAGTGGCGGCAGAACTCGGCTATTTCGATCAGGCCCATTTGGCCAATGAGGTTGCGTTGTTCGCCGGCACGAGTCCCGGACGAATCTCCCCGCATCGTGTGGCCGATTTTTCCAAGACACGCTGCGAATGAGCTTATAGATTCGTCGTAGCACATTCGCAGATAAACCTCAGACATGAAGCGCGCAGCCATCGGCGTTCGAATGCATTCCGGTTGGGGAGCGCTCGTGGCCGTCTCGAACAGCGCCGGCACAGTGGAGGTAATTGACCGGAGACGGGTCGCTATCACTACTCCTGGAACCCCAGGAGCGAACCAGCCCTATCACTTTGCGGAGAATCTCGAACTTCCAGAGGCGGAGAAGTTTCTTAGGAACTGTTTTGCGGCTTCAAAACGCCTCGCCTTTGAGGCTGTCCGGGATGTCAAAGGCGAACTGCATGGTCGCCAATATCGTGTCGTAGGTTCTGGCGTCCTCCTGGCTTCAGGTCGCCCGCTGCCGCCTCTTTCAAAGATCCTCGCCTCACACGCGCTTATTCATGCGGCGGAAGGCGAATTCTTTCGCGAAGCCTTTTCGAAAGCATTCGAGGGTCTGGACCTTTCTGTCACCGGGTTTCGAGAGCGTAACCTCGACGAATGTGTCCAGACAACGTTCGGCAAAGCTGCGGCTCGGATGTGGCAACAAATTTCTACGCTTGGTCGTTCGCTCGGACCGCCCTGGACCAAGGATCAGAAAACGGCTGCACTTGCTGCGTTGGTAGTGCTGGGAAACAACCAAAGGTGATTCCCGCCAATCGTCGCTCCGAGGAGGGCTCCACCGGGGAGAAGAAGCTGAGACCTTGTAGCTATTTAGGAAAGCGTTAGACATGAAAAAAATAGATATTTACCGGTTTATTGCAAAACAGACACTTGGAGTGTTGGGAACCCTTTCTTCCGGTGGCAGCCCTCAATCGGCCCTCGTGGGAATCGCCGTGACTCCCGAATTGGAGATTATCTTCGATACCGTTAAGAGTTCGCGCAAGTTTCAGAATCTGATGTCGAATTCCGGTTGTTCGTTCGTGGTCGGTTGGACAGGTGAAATCACGGTGCAGTACGAGGGCGAAGCGCACCAACCCGAGGGAGCCGCGCTTAGGCACTATCAGGAAGTGTATTTCGCCAAATGGCCAGAATGCCGCAGCCACCTCAGCTGGCCCGGCATCACGTATTTCGTGGTCCGGCCGAGGTGGATTCGCTACAGCGACTTTGATCAGAATCCGCCCTTCACGGAAGAGTTCACCTTCGAGGCAAGTCGTTCGGCTACAAGACATATCCCGTAAAAACGGCGCTGTGCTTACCTACTGTGGCTGCAATTGGATGTGGCCACTCCTGACACCTTGACGATTGTGGCCAGATGACGGGCAACCCTTCCATAATCCCGTAAGGTCAGGGTTGCCGACCACCCGGGAGTTACCGCGTGGGTGGCTCGAATCAAACTGCCGCGTAGAGATAGAGAGCGTTTCCGTCGCGGTCCTGAAAAGTCGCACGCCGGACAGGATAATGAGACCGTTGGAGAACTCCCGCGAGGCAGAGGCTGCCTTTCGCTCCTTCCGCGAGCTTGGTCACTGGACATGATATGCGCGTGAGGGTCAGCGCAACGTGTGTGCCGGACCCGACTTTTGAAATCGTATAACCGTCCTCGGCCAATTTATCGTAGGCACTCACAACGGTGTTGCGAGAGATCCCTAACGCTTTTGCGAGCGCGCGAGTGGAGGGCAGTCGATCTCCCCTTTGAAAGTCAGAAGATAGAATCTGTTGGCTTAAAGCGAGGAATAGTCGTCGATGCAGAGGACCAGAGAAGCGTTCAAGCGCGATTGAAGGCATTCTCAGTGATGGTGGATGCTTAGCCATGTGTTGAGCTTCTTCGCAAAATGGTACCTTTTCCGTCGCAAAATGGCACTTGCGCGCCGGCAGTGGGCAACCTAGAGTTGGGATCACTTTGGCCTCGCAAGGAGGAGCCATGGCCGTTGTCACTATATTTGTCTCGAATATGGATAGGGCCGTCCAGTTCTATACCGAAGTTCTTGGGATGAAAGTGGAATATCGGTTCGGTGACCAATGGGCGAGCCTCAAGACCGATGATGGGATGACCGTGGGTTTGCATCCAGCTTCCAAAGAATCGCCTGCCGGAAGAAAGGGTTCGATCACCATCGGATTTGAGGTCTCGGAATCCATTGAAAGAGCCGTTACAGCGATGAAGGAAAAGGGTGTGAAGTTCGTCGGTCCAATTGTAGACGACAAAGAAATCAAGGCCGCCTATTTCGAAGACCCCGACGGTAATGAGATGTATATCGTGGAAGCACAACAGCAATGGAAGCAGTACGACAAGACCAAAGCCGCCACCTAGACCGCATACCTCCGAGTTTACGAAGCCAACGACGGTGGCTCGCAAGCTCCCCGAACTCCCATCGTGGGAAGTATGAAGCTCCATTTGGCGCTTGGCGCAGATTGCGCGGATTACGGGCAACCCTTCAATAATCCGGTAAGGGAAAGGGTTGCCGACGATGCGACCAGAGCCTCGTATTTCGCTCCCGCAACCACGTTTCCCGCCAGCGAGGGCAATTGTCCGGTTAGGCGACGCAATATAAAAGGGCACCTAGTCTCACACCCGACCCTAGGCCTCTCGGACAACCAGAAAAAGCTATGGGCCACGAGTCCCGGATAGAACTATGGTCGCCAAATTTGACCACCGTTCTGCTTTGTTGGTTTCGGAACTGACAGGCTTCGTTGCGAAGAAGCAATGAAAACCGCTGGTAGGGAAAACCCAAACCACGGGGTGACATTGCCCCGCAACCGAGCACATGGCGCGGCAGGTCAGAACAGATCCTGCTTACACGAGTGGGCTGCGAAGCAAGAAAAATTCCAGCCGATGGGGTCGTGTTTTTTCTTGACTTCTCCCTTTAGAGAACTTACCGGAACTTTGAAGTTGAAAGTGTTGAAGGACAAATACAGTGCTGTATGATCACACACCGGGGAGGCACAACATGAAAACGAGACTAACGTTCTTGGTGTTGCTTCTGCTGGTTGTGGGTTTCGGCTTCGGCCTAGCTCGACAGCCGCAAAAGAACAGCAATTCATGTGGTTTTGCTGTTCAAGGCGAGCCAGCACAGCCAACGGTTAAAGGACCAGACGACATCTTGCCGCTCGTGTACGTCGTCGAACAGCCTGACTCTCCAATTGAGGTGGTTTCCGTGGACCTGACCGGAATGTGGCTTTCCGTTTCCCACGAGCAACATACTGAATAAGACTGCGCCAAGTACAGAATTAGAAATCGAAGTGATCGGACGGTTCAGGAATTCGAAATCATGCTTACGCTCTCCACGATCGCTGGCGCGGGCGGAGGCTCCGGAACGGTCAGCCCATCACCTCTGCCTCGCGGGCAGGCTGTCGACGTCGAATCTTGTGGCGTTCGTGGCAATGGAAGTGCCAAAGACGACTACGTACGGCTGCTCGTTTACGTGGACAAAGTTGATTTCGAAGATTGTCATTACAAACCATCCCTTATTCCGCGCAGCCTCAAGGTGCATACCGTGTGGTAGGTGTCGTTCGCGCTCTCGGGCAAATGTGAGTTAGTGCCCGATATCCGCAGTTAAGGTCGCCCCAGTGCCGTCACTGCGCCTAGGACAACCAAGGTGGTGAGCGTGACCAAGTGAAGGATCACATGCAGCGTGTTCGGCCTGATACCGTTGCGTTCGGGCAGGAAAGCGTGCGTTCCTCCGAACATCACCTTATAGCGGGCCGCGCGTTCTGGCTCTGGGTGAAACAGGTATGGAATCCACCAAGCAGTCAACTCGCCGACGAATAAAAGACCGTAGCTAATCCAGAGCCATCAAAACAGCCACGGCGGATAGACTTTGCCGAAGTAGTAGATGGCGCTGGCAGCGAGTCCGATTGCAAAGGGAGTGACGCTGATGAGTGTCGCAGCGAGCAGTTTGCGGCCTGGGTTCGCCGCACGAACGCCCTTCACGTCATTGAGCTTTCCCAAAGGAACACAATCGTGCAAGGCCAGGAAGATTACGTGGAAACACTGAAGCGCGAACATGCGCTAGCGATGGGTTGCATGGCGATTTCAGTTTACACACGACCGATCCGCGCCAGATGCCCAATCTTGCGGCTAACCCTTGTATAGAACGGGTCCCGGCGATGTGAAACGCCAGGAATGGGCCTCTAGGAGGCATTGAGACCCGTTCCCGCTCGTTGTCCGGGAATATGGGGCAAGATCGCCGTCGGGGCACCACTTTCGCATCGGTGCTGACCCGAATCTCTTATGACATGAGCTAAGATTCGTTGTCACAGAGGAAGCGATGGCAGCGGAGATCGAGGCGCTAACGTTCGATTGGTACGGAACCTTGGCAAATCATCGCCACAAGAAGGGGCGTGGAAGGCTCTTTTCGGAATATCTCGCTTCACACGGTTTGCAGTCGCGTTCGTGGGACCGCCACGTTTTATACAACGTCTTCAACTATTACGGTTCTGTGTACAAACCAGAATTCTCCGATGAGGAAAAACGGATCTTCTGGATTCAGTTTACGAGGCTACTCTTCGAACAGTCTCAAGTGCGCGGTACCACCGCCAATCAAAGCGAAGTTCACGCAGCCGCCATGCACGACATTTTCGGTTCAGGTTGTTTCGAGTTGTACGTCGATGTGCAGCCAGTTCTGCGTGCGCTAAAACGACGGGGGTTACGTTTGGCCGTGGTCTCGAACTGGCATCGCGGCCTAGATTCCTTTTGCCATGAATCCGATCTTTCCGATCTTCTCGACGCTGTTATTTCATCGGCTGACATTCGAATTGAGAAGCCCGACCCGCGCATTTTTGACGAAGCGGTTCGTCGGCTTCGTGCGAAGCGTGACTGCATCGTACATGTTGGAGATTCTCCGGATGTTGACTTCGGTGGAGCCGTTGCGGCTGGGTTGAGAGCAATTTTGATCGACCGCGGAAACCTGTACGCCACACATATAAATAGAATCAATGACCTCTACGAATTGGAAGGGCGACTGCAATTGCTCGTATAGTTGGCATGGTTAAACGGTTCATATTGCCTCTACCGCTCCCGCTTCTGTCGCTTACTCTTAAAACCGAGGGAGTCTCGGTTCGGACTCGGAATGTGGATGAAATTTTTGTCGAGAAATATCATCGTGTACGAAGATTTGGGGGTTCTGGAATGAACGATACACGGCCTTACCCTTATGAAACTCGCTTGAATATTTACTATAAGCCGTTGGAAATCGTGGAAGAAAAGCAGCTTTCCGATGATTGCAAATTTCAGTGGTACAACCAGACGCTCTGCCAAGTGAATGGTTCAGTCGTGCGGTTGGGGGTACTCTGCGGTGAATACCATTGGCACAAACACGATGATGACGACGAGTTTTTTTACGTCATTGAGGGTCAACTTTTGATCGATCTCGAAGATCGACTGGTAAGTCTCGACCCGAGACAGGGCTTTGTCGTTCCCAAAGGTGTCATGCACCGCACGCGGGCTCCTCAGCGCACGGTTGTACTCATGGTAGAAAACGCGGGGATCATTCCCACCGGCAACTAATTGAATTATTTTCCCCTGTTTATCGGTAGTGCTCAAGGTAATAGAGGGCTCCAAAGGCAAGAAACAAAAGCCGTGGCAGGAAATGTCAATGGTCGGACGCTTCGCAAAGGCTGCCGCCAATCCGCCGTGGCTAGGAAAAGTAAGATCATAGGGACTAGCGCCAGTATTGACAGTTGAAAGATATGGGCCGCCGCGCCTTCGTCTGGTTGAGGCGGATGAGTGTACCCGCTAAGTACCGCAAGCAACGCTGTAAGAGACAAGACGATTAGGACTTTGCCGGTAAAGCGGTTGATTTGCTGCCCCAGCATGGCGTCCCCCCATACTTCCTAAGATACACCATGTCTTCGTTCTGTCAAGTACTCTGCTATGCAAAGTACAGCTATTGTTTTTACTTGGACGATTAGCGCTTACCGGACATGTCCCATTAGCCGAGAGAGCCGAAGCGAAGTGTCCAGGGGACAATCTGCTTGATGCGAAGGAGGTCCTTGCTCGTCCACGAATCGGCGGAGAGACGCGCCTGGATTTCGTTCACGTCGTTCGATCGAGTGATCAGCAAGACGTCCGATGTACCTTCGAGTGGTCCGCCGAGAAGCACAAAGCCTTCTGCGTGGAGTGCGTTCATAAAAGCAGCATGGACTGGCCAATCGTCCTGCTGCTCCAGAGGCAGCGAAGGATTCCACGCGGGGCCTCGCGAGCGTGTGACGGCGAAGAGTCGTGGCATGAAGTGACCTCCTTGGAGCGGACGGTCCAGTATCAATGTGATCGTGCGATTTTAGGACTTCTGCTTGGCGTCATATGTATGAACCCAATCGGGGGCTCGGGACTTAACCAACGGCGAAGTATTTTCGTAAACTCTATTCATGACGTTCACTAAACGACTTCGCGAGGGAGTACGTCGCGGAGAAATCACTTGCACTGTGCGAATCTGGACGCGTCCCCACGTCAGAGTAGGCGCGCGGTACCGTATGGAGGAAGGCGAAATTCAGGTCGATTCGATTCAACCGATAGGGTTTCCAGATATTACTCATGAACTGGCGCGCGAGTCTGGATTCCTTGGCGTTTTGGACCTGCTGAAAGTCGCGAAACACGGTCGAGGTGAGAATATTTATTTAATCCGATTCCACTACGTGCGACCGCGTGCCAAGCGAATAGGTCAGCGTAAGCCAAAAGCACATGTGTGGAGTCGAGGTGTGGCGCGGTGGTTTAGGTGGGACCTATCGGTTGCCGACCCTTTCAGTTGCCGGTGCCTCACTATTCCCGCCATGCTTCCGTTTCCACACCCCGCTCATCGAACCGGACGTGCGGATTTACCGCATCCGGCTCTCGGAGAAGACTCACGCAATCGCCGAGGCCATTGCCTGTGACGTCGTCTGCGACTTCTGAAAACCACTCGGGAGTTATCAGGCTTTCGCCAATCTCCCTTTCTATCGTCGCTTCTTACGTCCGCCTTCAACTGAGGCCCCTTCCCTCCGCCGGAGTTACCCGGTTTCGTCGGTACTACGAGCCTCTCCGGCATCCCAGTCAGCCCGGCCGGTCTCTCGCGAGTTGCCAGTTAATCCATACTGCGATCACCGCTGGGACTTCCCGTGTTGCGTATGGTCCCCATTGCGTACATGCCGTCGCCAATACCCCGGCAGGTCGGATGGAACTTGTTCGCTCGTACCATTCCATTCGCTTCGGCCTTCCCACGAACTCTGGGCGGGTCGGCTCCTGCATCACTATTTTCGGGGCCTGTCCGAGTAGAGGAGAACGCAGTGGGCTTTAGGTTTTCCTTGGCTCTATCCGCCGTTTCCAGCTTCGTGCGCGTTTAGGTCCACCATGGCTTCATTAACGTCTCCCCCCCTCGCAGACCCCACCGTGCAGATTTCCCGCAGCGGGTTCCTCAGGCGTGACTCCCCGCCCTGTTCCAAAATCCATCATGGCCAGGTCGGTTGGTCTGTCGATTTGTGTGGACATAGTGACCGAGGTCGGAGCCTCGACTATGTTTCCTTTCGACAGATTCGTCCGCTTGTTCCCCCCTTCCCTCCAATGGGTACCGTGGCCGCTCCTTTCGGAAGCCCTGCGGTTCCCCACCTTCACAGGTACTATGGGATCGTAAGACTGCTCGTCCATCCGTCCTCGGTCGCCTACGGTCTCCCTTGGCAGCCGTCTTACCGCTCTTACGAGCGGAGATGGGGAGCTCTCCTGGGTTCATGGGAAAATCCCTTTGGAAACATGCCCTGAGCTAGCGACTCCGGCGATCCCGGGACGCCCTTCGCGATTGCGGTCGTTCCCGGATGCTGCCTTCCGCTGCTAAGACGGCGTCGGCATCGCAACGTTGTGAGATTTCGGAGCTGAACCTTCATGGCCTGCTTCCTTGCTGTGTACGCTTCGCACCCACCAGTCACCCGGTGAATGGCAACACTCGCTACCGGCCTGCTCGCTAGCTTTGGCCGCACGGGACTCGCACCCGTTGGATTTCATTAAATGGTTTCCCCTACTCCATCACCGGTTCCTCCACTTCCACGCTTATCCCAGCGCGACTCAGCGTTCACTCACGTTACGGCCTGCACGCTCGCCAAGTCGCCTTGCGACTCTCTGCACCAGAGGCTTCAGCAGTCTCGTTGCCTCCACTGCTGCTCTGATTGTTACCGGGTGGAGCGAGACAGTTCCCGGGCGGGCTACTCCCGCTGTGGACCACCACCTTTTCACGGCGCACCCGGTAAATCCGACTTATCGGGACTTAGCCCTGCTGCTCGCAAGGCTTAACTTTTCGCTTTCGTAGCATCTGCTACTGTGGCTCCTTCAAGTTTGACTTCAAGGAGAGCTGCTTTTTCCATAGCTTCACGCAATGCGCTGCGCCATTCGTCCGGTGTGTATGCAGGGTCGGGGCGATTACGGCGTCCCGCTTTCAGACCGAACACAACTCCAGCAGTAAAGATTTCGACAATTTCCGGGTCTGCGACAGCCCACGCTTCGCTTGTGCGACCTTCCGCTTTCCAACTCTGGGTCATTCTGGCCTGCTCGGCTTTTATTTCTGCAAAGGTTCTTCTTTGCGCCATTCCGAGGCCTCCTATGTATCAATCGCAGTGTGGAAGGAATCGCCCTGCGCGCCCATCGTACGAAAGGGCAAGTTTGTTCAATCAGTACCGCATACAAAAGCGTTGGCAGTTGCCTCTCGTTATGCTATGGGCTAGCCAGTCGCTAGATGACAATGGAGGCGTTTCCCTGAGCATCGAGAAACATAGAAGGCAGGGAGAAGATAGCCATTACCACGGAATCAGGCATAACAACGAAAGGCGAAGCCCCGCTCTCCAGCCTGAAATCATCGCTGCTACGCAGCAAGCTGTAAGGCAAACAGTGCCAACCCAGAAAGGACCAGTGAGAACCCACAGGTGAGCATGTCCGCCTTCTGGCGTGAGAAAATATCCATACCTTAGGCCCGTGGCTGGAAGTAGAGACTTGTACGCCAACCTTTGCCAGAGTCAGATCGAGAGGATCGCAACGATAGCGACAAACGTCGCAACGATCGAACGATGTATTTTAGCCCGCCCGAATAAAACGCGATTGAGCCACGTTCCAGATACAAAAAGTACCACGCACCATCCGGCCAGCAAACGCGGAACCGCATTAAAACCATAGTGCTCGCCGAAGAGCATCGTGCCCTGAATGCAATAAAACGCGACAAAAAACGGGATGATCGTCGGGACGGCGACATGCAGGACTGCAGGTCTCTTTTGAACGGCTTCGGTGTTTGGATTGTCCATACAAATTCTCTCAACGACGGAGTTAGCCTAGCACCACCAAATCAGTTCTCCCAACACCTGATAAACGCGCCGTTACCGGAGAAGTGGTTGGTGTGAGACATGCGAGACTGCTCCGCGCAGTATCAGCGCAACCAAGTTTCCTTCAGTGCGCCAATGGCAACGCTGAGAACTAAGCTGCCGACTGCCAGCAAGAAAACCCCTGAAAATCTTCGCGCAAGCCGTAAGTCTTTTGCTGGGCGAGTTGACTGCTCCAAGATTATCTGTCCTTGTGAAAGTTGGCCCAGCTTGTCTGCAATTCGGGGAGCCAAGACCAAAAGTAGTCCTGCACAGATAAATAGCCAGCCCATGACGAACAGGCCGAGGACCAGAGCCCAATCACCGGCGTGGGGTGGTGGACGCAGCCAAAACCACAACAGGATTGTTGCAAACGCGAGCACGTAGACTGACAGCATCACGAACGCCAGTGTTATCCAATCTCGCTTGCGGAAGAATGCTGACCAACGTAGCAGCTTATAGAACGCCACGGCTAGGTAGGCCAAACCCAACACCGTTCTGAAAAGTGTTTGTCGAGCGAGCGGGTTGTAAGTGATGAACCAACCCAATGGCAGAAGCAGGAGCCAGGCCAACGAGGTCAAGACTGCTAATCTCGCCTCACGGTTTGACTCTGGCTGGGCAATTGGGAGATTGCTTGGCATGTCTCAGCGTCTGGGGGCTCGGGAGAAGTATAAAGCCAATACGGCCGATTCGCGTTCGCTTGCATCCGCCAAAGTCCTGATTAACGCAGCGCTTACCGGAAAAGTGGAAAATCGGGCCAAAAACCACTTGATTGCATAACAATGTCGGCTCCTCGACCCGAGTAAACTTTGGTTGCTCAACGACCATAGGCTCGGGAGAAAGGAGCCGAACATGATGATTATAGGCGTAGATTACCACCCGAGCTTTCAGACGATTGCATTTTTCATGGAAGAGACCGGTGAGTGTGGTGAACAGGAACTGAACCACAGTGATGGACAAGCAGAGAAATTCTATCGAGACCTGAAGCAGCGAGGAATCTGCGTGCGGGTAGGAATGGAGGCTACCGGATATTCACGCTGGTTCGAGCGGCTACTCGCGGAATTAGGTTTCGAGCTGTGGATCGGCGATCCCGCAGAGATCAAGGCCAAGCGAGTGAAAAAGCAGAAGTACGATCGCAATGATGCTCGACTGCTACGCCGGCTGATGCTGGAAAATAACTTCCCGCAAATCTGGGTACCGAACCCGGAGAATCGAGATTTGCGGCAACTGTTGTGGCACCGGCATCGGTTGGTGCAAATGCGCACGCGGATCATGAATCAACTGCAGGCATTGGCCATGAACGAAGGCTATCGCTGGAAGAAAAAACTGTTCAGGGAACAGGGACGAGCACAGTTGGAGAAGCTCACGTTGGCTCCTTGGGCCAGTCGGCGCCGGCGAGAGTTGTTGGAGTTGCTGGACTGCATGAATCCGACGATTGAGGAGTTAACCGCAGCCGTCGAGCGGGAAGCCAGGAAGCGACCCGAGGTGTTGCGACTGATGACGCATCCTGGCGTGGGTCCGCTTACGGCACTCGCCTTCGTGCTGATTATTGGAACTTGGGAACGTTTTCCACGCGGCAAGCAGATCGGCACCTACGTGGGGATGATTCCGAGTGAGGACTCCAGTGCTGGCAAGCAACGGCTGGGGCACATCAGCAAACAGGGCAATTCCTTGTTGCGCTTCTTGCTGGTGGAGGCGGCCCAAGCAGCAGCGCGTGTCCATCCTGGCTGGCGACGTCGGTACATGCACCTGGCGATGCGTCGACACAAGAGTATTGCCAAGGTAGCGATGGGGCGCAGGCTGGCGATCCGGTTGTATTGGATGTGGCGGAATGGCTGTGAGTATTCACCGTCGTCAGAGTTCGGTTCGTACGCGGGACAGCTCGGTACCGTACATGGCGTGAAGTAGAGCGCCGTCCACTTGATTGGGCGTCCCGCTCCCTGCCAAGGGAGTTTGAAGAAGTAATCATGGTCGAAGTACAGATCGAAGTCGGGTCGGAGGAGGCGCGCTTGCGCGCTGGCCTCCGTCCGCCGCTCAAACTGCACGTACGGTTTTCCCGTATGCAGCTTTCACGAAGGCTCACTGCTCCGGGATGCAATAGAAGGAATCAATCCAACTAGGTTGACAAGCCCGAACTCGCGGTAGAGCATCTTCTGAGACAGCCGTTTCCAGCCGGCGTTGCGCCAATGCTTGAAGCGGTGCGACCAGAGACGATGCACAATCCAGCGGTCGAGTCGGTTGAAGAGCAATCGGACATGGGCTCGTTTGTAATACTCGCCCCACCCTCGCAAAAGCGGGTTTAGCTCCTCGATCAGCTCCTTGGTTGGCAAGGGCACCTTCCGCTTGGTGCGCTGCCGTACGTGGTCCATGAAACGACGGATCGACTTCTCCTTGGGGTACGCATAGAGCGCACCCTGTCGGGCCTGACTACGAATCTTACTCTCGGGTAGATAGAGCTTCTTCTTCCCACGTTTGATTTTGTAGCCAAGGAACTCGAAGCCATCCTGAGCATGAACGATCCGCGTCTTCTGCGGATGTAACTCCACACCCAATTGTTTCAGGATTCGGCCAGCGGCCTCCACTGCGGCTCGTGCCTCTGCTGCCGATTTACAGGTGATCACCCAATCATCGGCATACCTCGTGAGCTGATACCCTCTCAGCCGCATCTCCCGATCAAACGGCGTCAGAAGTATGTTACTGAGCGTGGGCGAAACTACCCCACCCTGAGGAGTCCCGCGCTCGGATGGAAAGAGCTGCCCCTTTCCGTAGCTTCCTGCCTTGAGCATCGCCTCGATGAGACGAAGTACTCGGCCATCCGCTACTCGTTGGGCTACCAGCGTGAGAAGTTTCTCGTGATCCACGGACCCGAAGAAATCTCGGAGATCTGCGTCCACGATCCACTCCGACCCGCCTTGTATCTCTTTCCAAATTTTGCGCAGGGCATCCTTCGTCGATCGCCCCCGCCGATATCCGAAGCTGGCATCATCGAATACCGGCTCGAAGATGGGCTCTAACCGATTGAGGAGCGCTTGCTGGCATACCCGGTCGTAAATCGTGGGTATGCCGAGCAAACGATACTCTCCTGGTTTATCCCTCTTCGGAATGGGGTGTTGTCTCACCGGCAGAGGTTGATAGGTGTCTTCTTTCAGCTCCCGCTGCAGCCGATCCAACTGCTGGTTCAACTGCGCTTCGAAGGCCTCCAGATTCTGCCCATCGACTCCTCCACTTCCCCGGTTCGCCTTCACCTTTTCCCAGGCCATCTCCAGGTTCTTCCGCTTATACACCTTGTCGATTAATGAATGGATCTTCTTCACACCCGTCAGGTTGATCCAGTCCACCAGTCTCCTCAGACGAGAGCGTACGGGTTTTTCGCTTAAGGAACTGTTCCGACCTCCCTCATCTTTACTCATCTGGCTTCCTTTCTCTTCTCGACCGTCTTCGCCGGCTGGCCTTCCCCGACCCACTTCCGTCGCCGGTTGCCCGGTCACATGGCTTTCGCCACGCTTCAGGTACTATTCAGCCGTCCGTATACTGACAGAGCTTCACTCGCCACTTCGCTTCCGCTTATAGGTCTGCTTACTCCGGTGCCACCCGAAGACTCTGTCAGCACCTCCTGAGGTCACGTGCTGTTCTTCTGTACCGTGCCGCCCGCAATCACCTTGGTGCGGTGGGTGAATGAGAACGCCTTCGTCTTCATCTCGCAGACTCGACCTTGCCCCACCTTTGGCCGACCGGTTCATCTTTGGGTCTCCCCATTGATTGCGGCCCGGTACTTCTCCGCAGGCCCTTCAGATTCCATCTTGTGATGATCACTTGATGGACACCCTGCCCTCCGGAGTACGGCAAGTGATGGCTCCAGGTCCGTCTTGGCTGTGTCCGGCTTTCGCCTTCGTGCCCGTTTAGACGTCTCCATACCTTCCACTTTCTCCGGCCAGCGAGGAATTACCCCCGCTTTCTTGGATATGGCGCTCCTCATTCGAACGCCAGAGGGACTTTAACCCTCCTGAACAACGCGCTGCTCAGCACACGAGATGTTTGGGTCGGACTGAAGCCGACCGAGAGATTACGAGCGAGCCGTGGTCGTCGATGCAGAAGTCGAACAAGAACAACGAAGACCACTCTTCGAAGTGAACGGAGCAGTGCGCTCAAAAAGAGTTTGACAGGGCCGACATTGTTAGAGATGTACGGTGACGCGACTACACATCCACTATGCCGCCTTCAAGAGATAGCAGCTTCGGCATCCTGAATTGTGAGATGACGCAGAATACACGATCAGGCTTTGCGGAGCGGCTTCGTCATTAAATCGACAAAGAGTTTCTTGAAGCGGTCGTGGTCGACTTCTAGCAGGACGTTAGCCAAACCTGCCGAAGGCGGCGGCCCCAAATAGAACTGCCGCGGGTCCGCAAAGACTCGTTGATCTTCAGGAGTCGCAGGATATCTTCCTGTATCCGGAAGGTCCTGCCAATTCTTTGGCCAGAACATCGAGTCCCCGTAGCGCGGACCAGGCGTGGAGCAAATTTCCACGTACATCTGTTCGGATTTCGTGAAAACGCTAGGATCGATCACCTGCGCAGCAATCATTTCGTCGGCCATGCGGAAAAAGCTTATGTTCGCATTACTCTGCAGCGGCTCGACGGCATACCTTTGGAAAAGGTCGAAAATGGGTTTCTGAGCGCGGCCGACGATTTCCTCGATCATCCTGCGGCTTGGCGCGATTTCATCGCCTTCGTGAATTTCTTCGGCGATGTCCACAGAAACGATGCTGAATTTCGGCCACGGAGCGCGTAGGACCTTTCGGCCAGCCTCGGGATCGAAAAAGATATTAAAGGAATTGGTGAACACGTGGAAGCCGGTGCCCATGAAAACCACTTCGGGCACCAAAGGAACGATGTCGGGTGCAAGAGCAATGGCGAGCGCCAAATTCGTGAGCGGTCCCCCGGCATAGATGGTCACCTGGCCTGGATTTTCGCGAACGGTGTTGATGATGAACCGCGCGGCGTGGTCCTGCTGAGCCTTAATGTTCGCGAAGTGATCGTAAGGCGGGGGCAGGGGCTTGATCTCGTCCGGCCCGCCATTGGTGCGATTGAATGCGCCCAGCCAAGGGTCCAGGCGGTGGCCGCCGTAGAGTTGCAGCCGAAGCAGCCATTCTTCTTTTGTGTTGAGCATGGGAAACTCGGCGCCGGGGTATACCGGGATTTCCGTGCGCCCCATCATTTCCAGCAAGCGCAATGTGAACGCCATCTCTTGTTTCATCCACGCGTCGCCGGTAACGAGCGTGATGCCAAGGAGATCGACGTTGTCGGCCTGTAACATCATCAGTGTTCCGATGATGTCGGTGCCGAACGGACCCGAATTGTCCTGGTCGTAAATTACCTTTCGCCGCCCGCCGGCCTCCGGCGGCACAGGGGCATCCTTTGGAGCCAGTATGGGTGGAATCTGTGACGACGTAATAGCGGCTCCCACCGTTTGGATAAATTCTCGGCGCGTGGTGGTCATCGTTGTCTCCTTTCGGATCGCAACCCTCGGTAATTCGTTCTATGTCTTGGAGCTATTGATGGGGCGCGTCATCAGATCAATGAAGAGTTCGCGAAAGCGCTTCTTGTCGAGCCCCTTCAGCACCTGAACGCGGCCAGCCTTGATTGAAGGGTTGTTCTGACCTAAACGTGCAGTGCCTTCGCCGACGTCTTTCCAATTGCCGTCCCAAAATGAAGTGTCGCCGTAATGACCGTCGTTGTGCGTCACGATATCGAGATACATTTCATCGAAGCCACCAAAAATCGAAGGATCGATAACGTGGGCGGCCATCATTTCATCCGGCATACGGAATGAGTGCCTTCGCGGATTGGCGCGCTGCGGCTTCTGTTCGAAGCTGCGGAATAGATCGGCGATCGGCGAGTGGGCGTGATCCACGATGTAATCCACCTTGCCGTCATCCGCCATGTGGACTTCCTCGGCAAGGTCCGTGGTGACGAGAGTAAATTTCGGCCAACCCGCACGAAAACCGATCTTGGCGGCTTCGGCATCGAAATAAACGTTCACCGAGCTAGTGGAGTGATGAATGCCTCCGCCCATGAAAATCACTTCCTTCGTGATGGGCACAATGTCCGGCGCGAGCATGGCGGCCAGCGCCAAGTTCGTCATTGGGCCACCGCAATAGACAGTTACGTCGTTGGGGTTGGCGCGAATCGTGCGGATTATGAAGTCCGCGGCGGGCTCGGGCTGGGCCTTGATCTGAGCAAACCGGTTGTATGGCGGCGGCAGCGGCTTTACTTCGTCGCGGCTTCCGCCATCTTTATTGAAGCACCCCAGAAATCCTTCGTTTCCGAGCATCCTTGAGCCAAACATCTGGTAGCGCATCTGCGCCTCGGCCTTCGTGTTGACCAAAGGTTCTTGAGCGCCCATGTATACTGGCACTTCCGGACGACCCATGATTTCGAGCAGCCGCAGCGCATATGCGGTTTCCTGTTTGGCCCACATATCGCAAGTCACGGTACAAATGCCAAGCACATCGATATTGTCAGCCTGTAGGAGCATCAACGTCGCGACCGTATCAGTGGAAAGCGGGCCGCGGTGGTCCTGGTCATAGATTAGCTTTTTCTTGCCGCCTGCCCCCGAAGGGGCTTGCGTAGCCGGAGAAATCATGGCGCTGTGAGCGAGCAAACCGGACAATGCTTGCATTCTGCCCCTTCTCTTTCGATCAACCGCTCAAACAACGCCGGTCGATCCAGATCCAATAGCACTGGTTGGCGCACACCAGGATATGTCATCCAGCCGCAGCACATCGGGTAGTTTCTTCCCTTCCTGCTCGATAGCCGAAGTCAGCTCTTCGATCATTGGGTTCAATCGGTCCAGCGGTTCCACCAATCTTTGCGCCGCCAACTGGCCCAGGGAGCCAACTCGAATTGCTCCAATCCAACAATGTTGGGTAGGTCTTGATAAACGCTAGCGCTTTACCGGATGCGCGTTTTCGCTAAGGAGTGAACGGAGGCGGGGAGTTCTGCGCGCGTCCGGTAAAGCCGTTTGGACGTGGCCGTCCGTGGTTGCGGTGGACGCGGGCGCTATGCAAATTCAATCGTGGGAAGGAGCGGCGTTAAGCCGTGCCGAGACTGTGCTGCAGGGCACGACACATGACGCCGTGCGCGCGAAAATTGGCTGGGGCGAAAAAGTATCGCAAAGACGGTGGTCGAAGAAGACGGAAGAAGGGATCGATTTGACGGCGAGGCACAGAGATGCAGAGCGCCTGGAAGGACGCAGAGTTTTCGACTTGGAGAGAGTAGTCTCATGCCGCCGCGCTGATCTGTGGTGGAGAACGAAGTTGGATTTCAGCAGCGGTGAGTCGCTCGATGACCTTCATCGGTCCACCGCACTTAGGGCAGCGCCAAGAATCGGGGAGGTCTTCGGTGCCGGAAGCGTGTTGTTCGGTTTGCGATTGTCGTTCCGATCCCAAAAACTGAAAGCAAAGGGGTAGGAGTGTGGCGCGTTTGCGGTTGGCCAAAAAACCGAAGTTACGGATGCGCACGAAGCCTTTTGGAAGAATGTGCAGTAAGAAGCGGCACAAGAATTCATCGAGCGATAGGGGCAACAACTTCTGTTCGTTGTGGTGAGCCGAATCGCGCCAGCGAAAAGTGACTTGGCCATCGGTGAGGGAGACTAGGCGATGGTTGGAGATGGCCACACGGTGAGTGTAGCGGCCCAGATAGTGCAGCACATATTCGGGGCCACCGAAGGGACGTTTCAAGTACACCACCCAGTCTTGTCGAAACAGCGTCCGCAGCCAGGTGGCAAAGATCTTGGGCTGAGCGAGGAGTTTCAGATCTCCCTCGAAGCGAAGCTGACCGTTCTGAAAAGCCTGTTTGAGCGCATCGACGAACTTGCCGCGAAAGATTTCACGCAGCACTTCCTTGGGAAGAAAGTAGTTGTCTGGTGAGCGAACCCAGCGGGTGTGATCGGGCGAGAGGCCGCCGGCAGGAACGACACAATGGACATGCGGATGAATGTTGAGCTTCTGACTCCAGGTGTGCAACACGCTGAAGAAGCCAATCTCCGCGCCGAGGTGCTTCGGATCACGAGCCACTTCGAGGAGTGTTTCCGCACTGGTGCGGAACAGGAGACCGTAGAGGACTTTCTTATTCTGCAGCACCAGTGGGGCCAACCGATGGGGCAGTGTGAAGACCACGTGCAGATAGCGGGTCGGGAGAAGCTCTCGTCGACGCGCAGCGATCCAGCGGTCCCGAGCAGCGATCTGACACTTCGGGCAGTGGCGATTGCGGCAGCTGTTATACGAGATGGTGGCACGATACCCGCAACGGGTGCACTCATCGAGATGACCGCCGAGTGCGGCAGTACGGCACCGCCGAATGGCCAGCAACACTTTGATGTGCTTCCAACGGAGCCAGTGGCGATTTCGTTCGATGAAAGCATCTCCCGCGGCGCAGATCAGATCGGCCACCTCCAGCGGTGGCCGGACCATCTACTCGTCCTGCGGCGAAGGGCCTTCGAGCGGCAGTGAATCCAATGGACTCGAGGCCGCATGCAGGTGACGTTGGGAGAGATGCAGATAGCGGGCCGTCTCTTTCAGATCGTTATGGCCCAACAGGATCTGAATGGTGCGCAGGTCAGCACCATCCTCGAGTAGATGCGTCGCGAAACAGTGACGCAGCGTGTGAGGATGAACGTCTTTCTGGAGGCCCGCTCGTTGGGCGGCTTCCTGGCAAGCGTTCCAGACCACCTTGGTGGTGATCGGTGTATCACCGGTATGCCAGCGGTTGCCTGGAAATAGCCAGACGCTTGGCTTGCGCGGTAATCCGCGCCAGTGCTCACGCAGCGCCTCGAGCAGTTTTGGGCTGAGCATCACATCCCGGTCTTTGCGTCCCTTGCCGCCCTGGACGTGAATCACCATGCGTTTGCTATCGATGTCGCTGACTTTCAGGTGGGTCAATTCAGCGCGTCGTACTCCGGTGGCATAGAGCGTCATCAGCAGGGTGCGATGGAAGGAAGTGCCCGCGGCCTGGATCAATCGTGCGACTTCTTCTTGGCTGAGGATCGCTGGAAGGCGATGGCCCTTTTTCGGATAGGGACTCTCGGCAATGCTCCAACCTTTTTTGAGCGTCTTGCAGTAAAAGAACCTTAAGGCTGCCAAACGGACCGCGACGCTACCCGCCGACAACTTGCGCTTCTCGAATAGCTCCGCTTGGTATTCACGAATGTGTCGAGGGCCTAAGCGATCGGGGGAACAGTTGAATCGTCGAGCAAAATCTTCGACTGTGCGGATGTAGCAGCGTGTGGTATTTTCAGAATAATTACGACGCTGGAGCTCTTCCAGCATCATTTTTCGCAAGTGGGTCATAGGGAAACCTCCTGTGACCCACACTTACATCACAAACCATAGAGCAACCAACGCTCTACTACCTCACGCGAAGCGTCCGCCGCCGGGCGGCTACGTCCAAACGCGCAAGTCGGACATGTGGATTTCTTCTCTCGCGAACCTGTTCTCTGCTCAGCTTCCAAATCGTCATCGGATCGGTACACTAAGGTTACGAGGAAGGCAAAGGTCCTAATAAAACCTAGAAACTCAAAAGCCCAACCACAGTGAAGTGATTGGGCTCTGGTTCTGACCGCGGAACTATCCCATTTCTTGTCGGCGTGAAAGTCAGGCTCAAGGAGTACCTGAAGTGAGGCCGTTCCTCAGACAGAAACTTGTTTATTCCAGGCTGGTAAGTAGCTGATGGACTTTGACGGCTATGGCCCGTTCCTTGTCGCCAGCAGCAGTCAGAAGTCTGGATAGCTTCCCTTGTAGATTGCCGCGAGTGAGTTCCTGTGGAGGAACATCCAGCTGACTTGGATCTACCTTGTCCTCCTTTGACTGCTCGAGTCCTCGGAGTTTATCTTCCAGCTCCAACACGGCGCCAATTAACAGCACAACAGCAGGGTATTCCTTACTCACTTCGCTCAATTCTCTGACACGTTCCAGTGCGGATTTCACTAGTTTTTCTCCTTTATCTGATTCTGCGGCGCCAGGATGGGAAGGCAACAGCTACTCTCCTGGAAACCGCTGGTATCGGTCCTTCTGTAACCACATTTTTGGTCACTACGGTAGGTTGAGGGTGCTCCGACAGGTCCTGCCTCTTTATCAACCTGACTGTCTTAGGATGCTTCTTGTGTAGCCTGTCAATTGTGGGACTGACATGCCTCAGATTCTTGGATATGTGGTTCCTGGAAGGCCGCGTGACTACAGAAAGTTTACCTAGCTTATCTAGGAGCGTGTCCGAGAATTCATCTTTGGTTCTGCTGAATTCACTTGAAAAAGAGCGCAAGGGTGTGCGAATTATTCGGAACCATGGCGAAAACCTACCGATCCTACCTTCGCGAACAAGATTTACTTTTACCTCCGAGCCTGCGCGAATGGTTGCCAGATGAGCACTTGGTTTATTTCGTGTCCGACGTGGTGGATCAGTTGAACCTTTCGGCGATCGAGTCGGTGTATGAGGAGGATGATCGGGGGCAACCGCCGTATCATCCGCGGATGATGACCAAGATCCTGCTCTACGGGTATTGCGTGGGAGTGTTTTCGTCGCGCAAGATCCAGAAGCGATTGGTGGAAGACGTTGCCTTTCGCGTGTTGGCGGCCGGTAATCAACCAGATTTCCGGACCATCTCGGATTTTCGGAAGCTGCACCTAAAGGCGCTGGAAGAGATGTTCCAGCAGATGTTACGGCTGACGCTGGAGACGGGAACGATGAAGCTGGGGCGCGTGGCTCTGGATGGGAGTAAGGTCAAGGCCAACGCAAGTAAGCACAAGGCCATGAGCTACGGAAGGATGGACGAGACGGAGAAGCGGCTGCGGGAGGAAGTGCGAAAGTTGTTGAGCCAAGCAGAGGCAGCGGATAAAGAAGAGGACCAGCGTTACGGTCGGGATCGGCGGGGAGACGAATTGCCGGAAGAGTTGCAGCGACGGGAAACGCGGATCGCACGTATTCGGGAAGCCAAACGCGCGCTGGAAGAGCGGGCGCGCGAGCAAGCAAGGAGCGAGGGAAAGGATGCCAAGAAAGCGCAGCCCGCGCAGAAAGCGCAATACAGCTTTACCGATCCGGAGTCCCGCATTCTGAAAGGGGCGGATGGATTCGTGCAGGGCTACAACACGCAGATCGCCGTCGAACCGGTCTTTCAGTTGATTGTAGGGCAGCAGGTCACGCAAGCCGCGAATGATAAACAGCAGCTGGTGCCGTTGCTGGAGAGGATCGAAGAACAGTCGGGACAAAAACCGAAAGAAGTTGTGGCCGACAATGGGTATTGCTCGGATGAGAATCTGAAGTACCTGAATAAGAGAAAGATCGAAGGATTCGTAGCGACGGGAAAGCAGAAGCACAACGAACGGCGCGAACCTTGCAAACCAGGGCCGTTACCGAAGGGAGCTAGCCGAGTCGAGCGGATGGAACGGAAGCTGGCCACCCAGGTTGGGGCGGCGGTATATGCGACACGAAAATTCATCGTTGAACCGGTATTCGGACAGATCAAACAGGCGCGCGGATTCCGACAGTTTCTCTTACGCGGACTGGAGAAAGTACGAGGCGAGTGGGCCCTGATCTGCATGACTCACAACCTACTGAAGTTTCACAAGATCATTTGCAGTGGATAGCACAGGAATTTCCGGGATAAGGCCGCGAAGCTGTTCCCGGACAAAAGTTATTCACGGGACCAGCTCCAACTCCTTATAAGGTTTCTGCTGACCACCCGAATCAAAAACCCCATAACCCGAGGCCATTAAAACTTAAATCTCGGACACACTCCTAGATCTACTTGCTTACCTCCACGCAATGCCCTCTTAATCGAATTCAGGACCGTTTCTAGCGCTTCTTTTGCCTTAGATGGACCTACGCCAGTCTCTTGAACTATGGAGGCTACTATCGTCTTTTTAGTCGTTGTGGGCATCGTAACCTACGAGAGTCTTGTTGGTTGGACCTGGGGGACTGTCTCTCCGCTGACTTGAACTTACAATCGATAAACCAGCAGAAACCTTCCTCTTGTGGACGATGATTGAATAGTTCTATGAAATGCAGTCAGGTGATATCGTGATGTGCCTCATCATGGGGCTTCAGGGACAACCCGACCTTGTGAATAAAAAGAGTAAGTGACCACAAGGCGGGGCTCCCGCATTATGCGGCTGCCACTAGTGCGACGTCCTCTGATCGCCGCTTTTCCTCCGCTTTCTGCTTCGCGCGTTCCTCAAGAACACGTCGAGCAGCCTCGGATGTAGTAGGCGATCCTGATTTGAGCCATTTTTCGAGATACTTATCAGGGGCATCTATATATGACTGGATATATTCCTGAAGCAGTGCATGATCAGCGGAAGCTGGCAACTCAGAGTGCCACTTCCCAGTCGCCAGCGGAACAGATGCACCTTCTGAAGACGTGCATGAATGCTTTGCTTGTTCCTCCAGGGAGGAATCCTGGCCAGGGTCAAGTGGAGGCTGCCGAACTTCACTTGCCACTGAATGCGATATAGGTTCAAACGCGCCTCTCAATATCGCCTCGAAAGCATCACTGTCCACCTCCACATGCGGTCCAGTTGCCTGCGGATCAGGAGCACTCTTGCTGGTGTGCTCATTTGTCGAGACGCTTCGCGTATCCTTCAGGGCTACTAAGTTTCCATCAATCGTTTTCAGGGCTTCCACGGAATATTCTGTTGTACCTTGGAAGCTTCCTTTGCGAGCGGAGATTTCAATCTGTTTTCCCAATGTGTTTTGAATTGTGCTCGCGAGCTCGCCGAAGGCCTTGCACCGCGTGCTCCCAACCATAAAGGTGACCATGAGACGACCCGATTGAGTAGGGACTGTTCTTACGTTGCTCACGATGCCAGATAGATTATCTATGATCATGCTGTTCTTGACCTGCCCCCCGTTTTTGGTCCAGTCATAAGTTAGCATTCCGGGGCCCTGACGGTGCGTGTCTACTACGGCTACCTGAGAAGCGTTCTCGGAAAGAAGGCGTGTAGGGATTGGGAGGTCAAACTTCCTTCGATTCCAGAGCAAGAGCAGTTCTCATTCTCGCCTGACCAAATGGCGCAGATCGTTTCCAATTCGGAAGGGCAAGATCGGGTCATTGCGATTACTCTGGTGGAGACTGGAATGCGCATCAATGAGGCACTTGGGCTGCACGTCGAGGATATTGACTTCGACGGGCGGACAATCAAGGCACAGCGGAGCGTGTTCCAAGGCAAGGCTGGACCTGTTAAAACGAAGAGAGGCTATAGGCTAATTCACATTGGCTCGTTAGCCGCTAACGTTCTCAAGGTCCATACTGCCGGGAAGATTGCGGGTATTGTGTTTCCCTCTAAGGCTGGCACGTATCTGGATGACTCCAATCTTCGCAGCCGTTGGTTCAATCCTCTAATCGAGAAGCTCGGCGTCCCACAGCCGAAAGGCTCAGCTTTCCATGCTATCCGGCATGGGCGGGTCTCTCTGCTACGGGATGCTGGCATAGCGGATGACATCGTGATGAAGTGGGCGGGTCACTCGACTCTCAAAGTCACTGACCACTACACTCACCGTGGAGCCGATGCCCTGTCAGAACTGGCCGAGAGAGTCTCGGGATTGTCCCAAGTGTCCCAAGTTGTCCCCTAATGCGCATCTGCAAACAAAGTAGAATCAGTCACTTTCAGGAGAGCGTCCGTAAAGAACGTTTGTCTCGCCGAAACTCAGTCAGCGCGCTCGGCTTCGCAGGCGTCGTTCGCGTTGTCGCGAGGACGCGTCGGCACTGCTCTTGAAGTTTGCAGGCCAGTTTTAGATCGGTCTCGTTGGCTGCGAGCATGCCCCGCTCCAGCCAGCCCAATGCTTCGGCGGCTTTGCCCGATGTGGCATACAAGGCGCCGAGATTCAGTGCGGCTTCCCCATTGTCCAGGTCCAGCTTTAAGGCTTGTCGATAACCGGCTTCCGCCTGCTCCGTGCGGCCACAAGCCAATTCGGCTGAAGCCCAGTCGCTCCAACGTTCAGCGTTGGGGTCAAGCGTCAGAGCTTCGCGCAGCCATTTGGCGGCATTCTCATATTGGTTTTCATGGAAGAACTGCAAGCCCTGCTGATGGACGTCCCTGCCTGTCAATTTGCTGGTGACTCCTTTGGCCTGGATGAGCTTGGCGAAGCGTGCGTTCTTAGAGATTTCACAACGGGTATCTGCGAGCAATTTGGTTGCCTTGGAAGTAGCCGGTCGCGTGCAAAGCTCCGCCGCAGGGATTGCAAGTCTCGGTCGAAGGGCAATAGACCTGAATTGGGAAGGCTTCTCCCAAGATGGGAATCCGCTTGGGAACATCCCATTTTTGCGAAGAAGCCAATGGGGGCTTTAGATGCGGAAGGCGGTCGCGAATCGGCTCTCGCAGATTCGGGCAGCGAAAACGCTACGGATTCTAAATATTAACGACGGCAATACCTCAACTGCGTACCGATCACGACTTCACGGCGCCGGATATTGTTTCGTATTTTTTGTACGAGAGTTGAACACGTCGAAACTGCCGTCCGTCTTTGCCGTCAACTTTAGATAATTACCCGCGTCAGGCCCTTCCGGGTTTGCGATGAATTCGGCGGCCACGTTATGCGCGGCGCCACCCTCCTCGGAAAAATGCAACTGCCACAAATCCTCGAGATGAGGCGATGACTTGATGATGTCCCAAGTAGACGGCGTACTGCCCTTCTTCGCTCCATTGTCCATGATGGCCACACGAGGCGCGATCCCGTGCACGAGAGCAGGGCTCCCGCTCTGCTGCCAGCCGTGGTGCGATACAATATAAATGTCTACCTTCCCAATTTTGTCGACCGGGCACATCAACTGCATCTCTCTATCCCACGTGAGATCGCCAAGATCGAGAATCTTCAGTTTTCCAAAGGTCAACAGCGTGCCGAGTGAGCGCGGATTCTCAGTCTGGTCACCAGCGCGCTGCTCTGATTCCTTGCAACTCTCATTTTGTTGCCCAGCTCCCGGCAATGGACTCCCGATCAGCGCTCCGTCCGAACTGATCACCGTGCCATCGATTCCCTTCACCGGCAGTTTGTCGCCGGGCTTCAGCGTTAGTCGTTTATATTTCCCGGTGGCCAGAAGCTGCTGATACGCTTGCCAGTCTTGCAGCGTGGGCGCGTCGCCGACTTCGCGATTGTCGCCGTGATCGATGAATGTGCTCACTGGGATACGCGCGACGAGTTGCGGAAGTCCTCCAACGTGGTCTTCATGAAAATGGGTGATCAGGACGTAGTCAATCTTCGCAATCCCCGCGTCCTTGGCCGCCGCGACGATCCGATCGGCGTCACGCCCATTGTTGCCGGACCAGCCGGTGTCGATCAGCAGCGATCGCCCCGCCGGCGTAACAAACAGCGTTGCCTGCCCGCCTTCGACGTCTACGAAATACACTTTCAGCTCCTGGGAAACCGGAGCCGCGAGCGCGCGCTGAATCCCTGCGACTCGGTCGAAGCAACAAAACAAAACTGCGCACACTGCAGCCCTCAGGAATTTTCTTCGGATTTGCCTGGAGGGATACGAGATACCGGACGAAATGGCTGCCACCTGGAAGCCTCCTGAATTTGGCCGCCGCTCCGGCGAACTGACTTGGCCGAAAGTTGGATGCAAACCCGGCAGTGAGATCATCAACCGGATTCCCGCCGCGGGTCAATCAGCAATGCTTGCGGTTCTATGCGGTAACGCGTGAGGGCGGTCAGGTGTTAACATTTTGCGAGAATCACGGATGGTCGAGCCCGCGATCTCGCCGCGCGCCGTACCCTCAATCACCTGGCGATAAGAGTCGAGCGTCCGGTCCGTCAGCTTCTCGCGCGTGTAATGCTGAATGTATCGCTGTCTGCCTGCTTTTCCGAAAGCTTCACGCCTGCCAGCGTCGGACAGCAATATATCCAGCGCGGCTTCGAGCGACACGGTGTCGCCGGGCTCTGCGAGCAGGCCGGTCACGCCTTCTTCGATCACTTCAACCATCCCACCGGCGCGGCATCCGATGCCGCCTTGCCGAACATCATGGCTTCCAGGAAAACGAGCCCGAACGATTCGTAGCGCGAAGGAGCAACGAAGATGTCGCACTCCGCGAGATACGTCTCGAGTTTTTCGTCGGAGACTTCGCCGGCAAAAATCACACGGTCCCGGAAATCAGCGCGGCGATGCAGCGTCCGGAATTCTTCGCTCTGGGTCGTGCCATTCGGTTGGGTTCGATCTTCGCCCACCAGGATGAACCGCGCCCTACGATGCCTGAGGCATAGCGCGGGAATCACCTTCAGCAGAACGTCGGTGCCTTTGCGTCCTTCGAAGCGCCCTGCGTAAAGCACATCGATGAAATCGCCTTTCCTCTCGGCACGCTTCCCGCCCTGGGAGCGGTCCTCCATTCCATGCGGAAGGATCGATAATCGATCCGGGGCAAATTCCACGCCGTAAGATTTTCCCATGGTTTCGACAACGGCCCTGCTGTTGGCCCGAACTCCATGCGCCCGCGTTGCAACGAAGATTTCCGCCGCTTCAAGATCTTCGTACATCTGAACCTTCTGCGGCGTCATGTTCGCCTGCCAGTCCGGATTATTCTCCACTACCTTCTTTAGCGGCGTATGCAGGCTGGTGACCACGCGGAAACCGCCGTCGAGTATGACGGCAAGACCTTCGACGTCCCAGATCGGCGCCTCCACGATGTCGATTGGATGAACTCCGTGAATCCGGCGGAGTTCCCGCAACATGCGCGCGGAATAACGCCAGAGATGCGGCGGAACCCTTATTCCGTTGGGAGGCGGCGGCTCCTCGCGATCTTCGATCATTCGGTGAACCCAGACTCCATCTTCAAAATCGACAGTGTTGGCGACACCTGAACCACGCGTCAGCAGGTGAACGTTATGGCCGCGCGCCGCGAGCCCCACGGCTAGATCGCGGCTTAAACGCCCGATGCCGCTAACCACGCCGGGCGGGTATTGCTGGCTCAAGAGGCAAATTGTGAGCTTCTGGGACGCGGACAAGAGAATTGGGCAAAGCTTGAAGTTGCCTTTGTTCTGTTCATCGAGGATGTCGAAGGCGGTCGTGCCCCGCAGACTCTTGGCAGTTTCGGAGTGAAGAAGACGCCGCGGCCGGTTCAAGCCTAGCTGCATACCCTCTCTTGCGGCGACGTCAAGATCCTGGAGAAATTGATCGAGCGTAGCGGGATCCAGTTTTCCTTGCGAGATGCTCCAATTCACGTTGTAAAGCGCGTCACGGCTGAGCGTCGCCCAGTCTTTCAGGATGGCGGCGATGTGACCCGGATCGGAAGCAGCGTTTTTCAAAGAAAAATAGACGCGGTTTCGAATGATGGGTAGGTAGTTTGTGTTCACTCGTTCTTTGTTGCGAATGTGGCTCGGCAGGTAGCGGTGGTAAACGAATGCGTTGGGAATTTGCTTCAGCAGGTAGCCCGCATCGATCAAGCGCAAGTTAACGTCGGTCTCATCCAGGAAATAATCGAACTGCTCGTCAAAGCCACCGATCTCAAGGAGCGCCGAGCGGCGGAAGATAGAATTCGTACCCAGCAGCGCTGGATATCGGTGGCAGCCGGGGTAACAGAACTCCGGCATGGACACTGCGATATTGTGGTATGCGTTGCCCATGCGGTCGCACAGTGTGTAGCTATATTGCAGCTCATAGCCGGTGTGATCGTAAACGAAGCCGCCGACGCCGGCGACTTCGTCCCCGTCGAACGCTGCGATGGCGTCGATGAGCCAGTCCTCGTCGGGCACCGCGTCGTCGTCGATAAACGCCACGAAGTCTCCGCGCGCCATCTCAATCCCCACGTTTCGTGAAATGGAAAGATTTCGTTCCGAGCAGCTCCCCGCACGAATCTCAGAGGAATGTGATTTTAGGGTGTCTAGGGTTTGGTCCGCCGAAGGGCCGTTCACCACGATCGTTTCGAAATTGGGATAGTTTTGCCGCAGCATCGCCTGCAGCGTGTTGTGCAGACTTACTGCCCGGTTGTAGGTGTTGATGACTACGGATACTGGCGGTAGCTTGGACATCACTTCGCAGTTAGCTGGGCTCAGCAACGGCGCTGGCCCCCTTCATGCGGGCTTCCAGGTTACGTAGGCGGGCCTCAAAATCAGAGACGGCTTTTTGCGTGGTCGTCTGCGAGCGCCGTATTTCCCGCAACGCGTTGGGGAGAGACTCGGTGTGAACCTTCAGCGCGATCAACTGTGGCTCGATTTCCACCATGTTTACGGTGTACTCGTTCACGCGCCTTTCCAATGCCACCACTGCTCTGTAAACCATCAGCAAATCGGACTTCAACGCCTCGATCGCTTCGGGACTGTTTGGAGAAATGCCAGGCGTTGCACTCATCGCTGAACGACCGTCTGGTCCGGTCCCACGGACATTAGACGCTCCTAATCTTAGTAAAGCGGGAACTGCAGTGAGGCCAGGAAGCCTTGGCCTTTCCTAATTTCGAGGGGCATGGAGCGCACATCTGCTCGGCAGCCGGAATATAGCCAGATCATCGTCACGCACCCGCGGAAATTTGAGTGCAACTCCATTTCCAATCGAGATCGTGGTCGGGGAAACGTCGAAGAGATGTATGAAATGTATGTGTGATGGAGGTTTTGGCGCACGAGTTGACGGGTTCACTTCCGATTTGGCCGACGAGATGCTCAACCCATGCTCGTACGCCGGAGGTACATCTGGGAAATGATCGAGACTTTATCGACGAAATCGCGCCAAGCACCGCGGTGCTTTCCTGCCGCCGCAAACGAATCCTCCTGGGCGGACAATCTTCGGCACGTTCTGCCTGCGGGAGTTCTGTTTCAGGCCAACCTCTATGGCGGCGAAGATGTCGAAGACAATTGCACCGAAGCACTTAGGGCTTGCGCAAAGCCATATTCCGCTTCGGCTAGTTCCGTTGGAGACTCTCGAGGGCGCGCAGTGCTTGCTTCCAGAATCCGTCCGCAAATCGCTGGAACAGTTGACGCTTCAGCGAGTTGACCTCACTCGTAGCGTCCTTTATCAGGCGGGACCAGCAAGTTCCTGGACCCTCGATTTCTACGGACACTCTCGCGTCGGTCGCACCGCCTTTGGCACCGACCGCATTCCCGATGGCTGGGCGGAACGTTGTAATGCAATGGATGAGGTGTGGGTGCCGAGTGAGTTCAACCGCCAAACCTTCGCCGCCGCGGGAGTACAGGTCGAAAAACTTCGCGTGATGCATACGGGCGTCGCTACTGGGCTGTTCCGTCCGGGTTTGCAGCCGCTGAACGTTCCGCTTGCGCGCGGCTTCAACTTTCTCTCCGTAACCCACGGCGAACAGCAATGCGGAACCGACGTGCTGCTGCGAGCGTACCTGCGCGAATTCAAGCCGGACGAAGACGTGGCACTCTTCTTGAGAATTTTGCATGTCAGGGATTCTTTAACTGATCCGGAAGCCGCCCTCACTTTCTTCATCGAGACCGAACTGGGGACTGCACTCGAACACACGCCCACAATCGTTCTGCTGGATGCGCCGCTTTCCCATGCAGATCGCGCGCGCCTGTATGCATCGGCGAACGCGTTCGTCTTTCCATCGCGCGGGGAGCCCTGGGGCCGCGCTTGTTTGGAGGCGCTTGCGAGTGCCTTGCCGGTCATCGCAACGCAATGGGGAAGCGCTTCGGAGTTTTTGCGCGACACGAACAGCTACCCGATCGCTGTGGAAAAAATCGTACCCGCCTGGTGCGAAGACGAGTGCGTCGCGGGGCATCGATGGGCCGAGCCGAGCGTCGACGATCTTCGCCGGCAGATGCGTGAAGTCTTCACGAATTGCCGCGAGGCCCAAAAGCGCGCCTCACAAGGACGCCGCGACGCCGTTGACCATTGGGATTGGAGCATCGTGATACCGACCCGGGCGCCCCCCCCACGATTCGAGGAATTCCTTAGCATGTCTTAGCACAGAGGTCGGCAACAACGTCCTAATCCCTTACGGCACTCGGCCACGCGGGAGTTTTCTTCCTGATGAAGTCCGGCATGGTGCGATTTTGAGCGAACCCAAGCGAGAACTCACTCCGGCTGCGCTCTACGAGTTGCTCGAGCGACACAGCCAATGCGTTTTTGACCAGAGCGGGAAGTGTCCCCTGCTGGTCTTCACGGAGCAGATGTGCTGGGAGATCAACGAATTTTTCAACGGACAGGAAAATGAAAATACTGGTCGTCGAAGACGAAATCTGCCAACAGAAGTGGCTCACGAGGAACTCGAGTAACATGGGGTATGAAGTCACTACAGCGTGAACTGGTGATTGGGCGTTTGCCTACTGGAAAGTGCATCGACCTTTCGATGTTGTCGTGATGGCCAATCGGTTCGGAGGCAAGACACTAAGGAATGGGAAGCTCTTGATCGAGGCGATTCGAGTCATCGACCCCGGTCAGCGCGATTGAGACGGCTGGTCTCGGTTTCAATCTAGGGTAGCGGCAGCCACGCGCCCGTCACTCCCGCAGGAGAGGGATGATGAAGTCCAGACCTGATCCCACTTTGGATATCAGATCAGTCCACGAAGCTGGGCACGCAATTGCAGCCGTGCGTAATAGAGTGGCCTTTTCGTACGTGAGCATTGAGCGTGATCTTTTGCCGGGGGCCGGCTTCCAGGCAGGTGAAGACTCTGCTGGCCTTCCCGGCAAAGTCCTGAACGCTCGTTTTGTGGCCGGTCAGGCGATCAGAACGAGTAGCGCAGCGCAAACTGGAAGGCGCGCGGCCCGCCGGAGCCGAAGAACTTGCCCGCTGTTTCGAGAGCACGGTTGAAGTCGCTCGTACCAAGGACGTTGTTGACTCCCGAGTAGTTCCTGTTGGTCGTTCCACGGATGTTAGTGACATTGAACAGGTTGAAAAACGTCCACAATGGCCTCTAATGTGTGCGGCTCCTTCAAATGAAAGATCCTTGAGACCCGCGTGTCAAACGAGTTGAAATCGTGGCCGAATTTGATTCTAGGGTCGACCTGAAGGGGACCCGTTCCCGCGGCATTCAGAAGCTGTCCCTGGTTGCAGGGAAGCGGGCCCGCAGTGGCCCCGGTCGCGAGGCATGTGGGCAACGCGTTGTACGCAATGATGGCGGCGTTCAGCGCTTTCCCATTCGAAATCTGCCGACCCAAAGCATTGCGGGGAATGTTGGGAAGCCGACCATCGCTAAGTAGCGGAACATCGATATTCTCGGGAATGCTGGAAGCCCAGGTCCATATGGGCGAGACGTTAAGCTTCCAGGGGATTTCCATGTTTCAGCGTCGAGAACGCTCCTCGAACCCAGCCACTTGCAAAAATCAAGCTTGCAGTTCCTTTGGCGAAGAATGTCACACATCCAGATGTTTGCTAGAATCTTGACCTCTCCGGAATGAAACATGGGGCTTCCTTATACGGCGTAGCATTTCCAGTTGGCGGCTGAGCCAATCCACTTACTGTAAGAAGTCGTGGCGGCGTGCCACGTTGCGGTCTGATTAAGGGCATCGTCTCCTCAATCATCGCCGTAAATCATCCGGTGAAAAACAAAGACCCGCCCGAGGTCTGCCCTCTCGTCCTTGCTGTGGCATTGCGGCAGATTCCTTGATTCCGAATGCATGAAAATTAGAAAAGTTCGCAAGACCCTTGACGACGTCAAGTCCGTGCTCGGGATTCTTGTGAACCTTGTGAAGCTTCTTTACGAAATTTACGAGATCGTAGCTCACCGCTAACCGTCAAGGGGGCGATGTGAAGCTTCCATCTCCAGAAGCTTACTTAGGGTGTGTCTCAACGCTGAATCGTGACGGCTTTAGGGAAGTCTACCCACATCGTATCCCCCTGAGTCGTTGAGGTAATAATCCAAGAAGATCGGGCGGGAGCAGGCAGAGTGCGAGGGGCGAGCGCGGAGCGAGCCGCTCGATGATTTGCCAAGGGCTCAGATTGTTTTTGTGGGAGTTGGGGCGCACGAGGTTGAAGTAGAGCTGATAGGTGTGCACCTTGGCCAGGAACTCTCCCCGGCTGGAGAACGATTCCAGATCGAAGAACTCATCTTCTTCGAGGCGGTGCACGGTTTCCACGTCGCTCTGGTAGGTGTGCGCGGCAGGCGGGATGCGCACGTGTTGGCTGTCGCCGAGGGCTTTGGGGAAATCGCCTTTGAACTCGCCACCATTGTCGGTTTGTCAGACCAGATCGCGCAGCGAGATGCTACAACGGTCCAGAAGCTGCTGAATGCGCGAAGCGAAGATTGCGCTGGCCGCGGCGCTACGTTTTTCGGCGAAAGCCCAGAACAACAACCCGCTGCGAACTTCGCGCGCGGTGTACTGGATAGCCGGTAACCCGAGCCGTTGGGCCTGCCGCCAGTACTGTGGAATGTCGTCGAGATCCTTGGTATCCGCGCTGATTTGCTGGAACAAGGCCCATTGCGCTTTGATGTGTGCGAGGTCCTGCTTGCGCTGATATTTTTTCTTTCGTGGTTTCAGCAGACCATGTTCGCGCCAGATGCGTTGCATGGCCATGTGGCTGAGCGGAAGATCGAATTCACGCTGGAGGCGGGCCGCGCCGAAGGTGGGTAACTTCTGACGGAGAGCCAGGACCTGCCGCTCGATCTCGACAGGGGTTTTCAGCGGCTGGCGATGCGGAGCGCGGCTGTTTTCCTGCAAGCCCGAGAGGCCGTGCTGCTGATAGCGCCGCCACCACTTGCGGACCGTCAGCATGCTGGTGGCAAAGAGCCGCGCGGTGGGTTTGATGCCGCGCTCGCGGACCGATTCCACCAAGCGCAGGCGATGGTTGTAGGCGTTCTTCATTTCACGCACGAGATCGAAATAACGGGCGGAAGTAGCCATGGGCGCGACGATTCTAGTCGCCACGCGCCGCCCGGCTCTCCCCCCAGCCGGGCGGCCATCTCCAACCACCTCTTCTCACTCAAACACTGCAACCTCGCTAGGGGGATACGATGTGAGTAGGCTCTTCCATGGGGTAGCCAACGCTTGCCAATCGGCAGCAAAGTAAGCTAGGTTCTTGTTTTGTCCCAGAACTGCCTGAAATTTCGCGTGAATGTCCTATCAGAGATGCTGGAACAGATAAAATAGTGGATCGAAGTTCAAATGGCAATCAAACCAAAACAGGAAAAGCAAGCTGAACCTCGATACTTTGAAGCGATCGGACGCGTTCTGACCCCACAGATTGCAGATTTGTCGGGAGCAGGTGAATATGTTCCTCCGTTCGAGTTCATGATAACGGATGCAGACCGCCGCCTAGTTTTACAGGCCCCTCCGCATACCGTTCATTTCAAACGCATTCTGGATTTTGGCGAGGGACCAGCCTAAGTCCCGATTGCGTGGACGTCGGGTGAAGATAGCAAGCACGGCTACGACGACGGGCGATCCGTGGCGAAGCCAAAAGCAGTGATTGCCAACGTCGCGATCATCAACGCAGAGCTGCCTATGCTCAGAGCCCGAGGAAACGGCCCGTGGCTGAAGGTCTGCAAGAGGACGCTAAGAGGAAACACGACTGCTCCCGTGAGCAGTCCGATCGTCAGCGCCAGCTTTTCCTTTTCTCCAAAGGCGACGCGTTCAAATGTGATGCCGAGCAGGACCAGCAGCATGGCCAAGCCGATCCAGTGACCGTGGGCGTCAACCTGGCGCTCATATACGTATTTTGCTTCGCGGTAGGCCACAAGCGAGGTCGATGCCTGTGCCGGATCTCGATCGGCGGCGTGAGTAAATGCGGAGGCCAACGATCCGCCAATCCTATCGAGTGCTTGATGTTCCGCAGATACGGCATACCAAATACCGTGACACATCCCAAGAATGGCGAGCGCGATTCCACCGACCAATAGAATGCAGCGCGCGGGATTCATGAGTCCACCTCTGAGCGGGAATCGAATCGACCGGCATAGCGAACAATACCGATCCACATGGCCAGGAGCGCTGCAATCACGAGGGCTCCGCCAAGATCAGCTAAGGCGCCCGCCAGCAACCCAAATCTCAATTCGAAGAGCACGCAGACGGGAAGGATGGCTGAGCCGGCCAACAGTATCGAAGCCCAGCGGCGTTTCCACACTTCGGAGAGACTCACGTAGGGCTGAAAGAACGACAGAATCATAGCCAGCAAGCCGAACTCGATGATGTGAGCGTGTGCCGCGATTTTCACGGCTTTGTCGCCTTGAAGCTGACCGTAGTCGGCTAGCGCTACGTCAACACGCGCTTTGTCCTGCGCGGCGCTCGCGAGCGCCATGTTCGAGAGAATCGAGTAGTCCAGCCCTTCATGACGGTAGAGATCGGAAGCGGCATAGTATGCGCCGTGAGCGAATCCGATCAAAATCAGGAGGAGGCCACCACTGAGCAAGCGCCGTCCCGTTATTGTACGCGCCGCGAGCAAACCGTCGGGAACTGAAACGATTGGTCGTGCCTGGAGATGTTTGCAGAAACCCGCCAGATATATGACCGTCGCCAGCAACACGCACACGCCTCCAGCATCAGCGAAGATACTTGCCCAACCGATTGCTTTCAGTGGGCTATATGCCAGGCCGACATAGTGAATGAGAAAGACACCGACGGGCAGCAACATTGCCCCCGAGAGGAAAATCCACGCGACAGCACTTTTCGTTTTCTCGCCGAATGCCACCCAAGGCTGCAGAGCAGCAAATAACAAGGCGAGATAGCCAAAATCGATCATGTGGACGTGAGTATCGACCTTGGTGCCGCGATTTTCGAGAAAGGACCCGACATCCGTCAAGTGCACCGCAACGGAGGCACTATCGCCAGCGAGTGCCGCGTTCGCGGCGGCGGTCAGACCGGCCCCAACGCGAGCCGCGTTCTGGTGCAACACAAATACCGCGAAGATGTCACCGAAGATCATGCCGGCGACAATGAGGGCGATTCCGCCAAGCAAAAGCGAGCGCCGCGCACTCAATCGTGAAAACTGTGCGAGACCGGTGGGTGAAATTTCAGCGATCGACGACGCCATTCGAGTCTAACCGTAGTTGAGTCGACCTCAGTCGAAGTCCAAGATTGATCATGTCACAACCTACTCGGGGACCACTGCAGTGACCTCTATCTCGACGCGCGCGGAGTCCTCGATCAGGCTGCTGACTTGCACCGCAGTCATCGCCGGGTAATGGCTTCCAATGATTTCACGGTAGGCCACGCCAAGCTGTTTATAGGCATCTACGTACTCGTTTTTGTCCAGCACGTACCAATTCATTCGAACGATATGCTCGGGCTTCGCGTTTGCTTCGGACAGCACCTCGACGACATTCCGCAAGATTTGGCGCACTTGCCCCACAAAATCGCCAGAAACCATCTTCCCTTCGGCGTTCCAGCCGATCATTCCGCTGACGTAGATGGTGCGCCCGTTAACGACTACGCCGTTCGAATAGCCTTTTGGGCGTGGCCAATGCGCCGGTTGCAAACATTTCATGAGCTTTATTCCTTCGCGTCTTCATGGATTTTTTGAGATTGTCCTGACACTTGGAATGCGACGATTTTTGCGCGCACTTCATCTGGAATCGGAATAGCGCGATGAACCTGCCGATCGATCAGGACGAGAACCACCTTGCCCCGCACGCGATCGACGCCGTCTGGTCCTTGCAGTGTGATGTCAAGATTGACCGACGTGGTACCGATCGCGGTGACGAAAAGTGTGGCGAACAACACATCCCCAAAGACGCTGGGAGCGACGAAATCGACTTCCAGATGAACGGTGGGAAGACCCCAGCCGCGCTTGGTGACAATTTCAGTGAAGGAAAACTTCAGTTCGTCACGGTACCAGTCTTCCACCAGGCTGTTGAATATTTCCAGGTATCGTGGGTAAAAGACAATGCCCGCAGCATCGCAATCTCCAAATCGTACGAGGATCTGCTGGCGATAGGGAGTTGTTGGGGAGGGCAATTTTTCACCCATGCTGCGACTCGGCGTCTTGGAATGTCTTAATGATTCCGCGGGCGATAATCAGTTGTTGAACTTCGGTCGCGCCTTCGTAGATGCGCAACGGGCGGATTTCACGATAGAGCCGCTCTACGACGGAGCCGTTCACCACGCCCAGAGCTCCGAAGATCTGAACAGCGGCATCGATGACACGTTGGGCGGTCTCTGTAGCCGTCATTTTGGCCATTGCTGCTTCCACCGTGACGGATTGGCCTCGATCGCGCAGCCATGCCGCGCGATACGTAAGCAGAGCGGCCGCATCGATGTCGGTCGCCATTCCGGCCAGCTTCGCCTGGGTTAATTGGAAATCCGCGAGTGACTGGCCGAACATCTTGCGCGAGGTCGCGCGACGCAATCCCTCTTCCATCGCGCGCCGAGCAAAACCGAGGGCGGCGGCGGCGACCGACGTACGAAAAACATCGAGGGTGGCCATGGCAACCTTGAAACCACGGCCCGCTTCTCCGAGGAGCTGGGCGTTCGAAACGCGGCAGTTATCGAAAATAAGACGCGCCAGCGGATGGGGAGCAATCACTTCAACGCGTTCGCCGCTTCTGAATCCGGGCGTATCGGAATCGATGACGAACGCGCTGATGCCACGAGATCCTTCGCCTTCACCGGTGCGTGCGAAGAGAACATAGAAGTCAGCGATGCCACCGTTGGAAATCCAGGTCTTGTCGCCATTCAAGACGTATGCATCACCGTCACGTCGAGCGCCGCACTGCATCGCCGCAACGTCGGATCCAGCATTCAGTTCAGACAGAGCGAACGCAGCGATTGCCTGGCCGTTGGCAACGCGAGGCAAATATTTTTTCTTCTGGTCGGGAGTTCCAAACAGGGTGATCGCGCCTGAACCGAGTCCCTGCATGGCAAAGGCAAAGTCTGCGAGTCCGGAATGGCGCGCGAGGGTTTCCCGAATCAAGCAGATCGCACGAGTGTCGATGGTCTCGGAGGCCGCGCCGTAGGCGGTTCCGCCGACCGCATATTTCAGCCATCCCCCTGCGCCGAGCTTACCAACGAGTTCGCGGCATACTTTGTCGACGTCGTCTCCGTGCGCGTCACTCGCGTGAATGCCAGCCCATTGTTCAAGTTCCATCGCCAGTTCCTTGTGGCGCGAATCAAGGAAAGGCCAGTCCAGATGATGGCGAGGGGCGCGCATCTTTAGTCTCCCCTGAACGCGGGCTTCTGCTTGTCGACGAAGGCGTGATAGGCGCGATGAAAATCGTTCGTTGCCATGCAGATCGCCTGGGCTTGGGCTTCGGCCTCGATGGCCTGGTCGACGGTCATGTTCCATTCCTGCTGTAGCATTTTTTTGGTCATGCCGTGGGCGAAAGTGGGACCGGAGGTCAGCTCCGCTGCCAAGTTCATTGCTTCGGGCAGGAGCGATTCTGGCGACGAAAGACGATTGAGAAACCCCCAGCGCTCGGCTTCTTCCCCGGTCATGCTGCGACCCGTGAAGAGGAGCTCGGCAGCTCGACCCTGGCCGATAACGCGCGGAAGCAAGGAGCAGGCGCCCATATCGCAACCCGCGAGTCCTACGCGCGTGAACAAAAAAGCGATCTTGCTGCGCGGCGTTCCCAGGCGCACATCCGAGGCCAGCGCCAATATCGCACCGGCGCCGACGCAAATGCCATCGATAGCGGCGATGATGGGTTGCGGGCATGCGCGCATGGCTTTGACGAGATCTCCTGTAAGACGGGTGAACGCCAGCAGGCCCGGCATGTCCAGCTCCGTGAGTGGGCCGATAATTTCATGAACATCCCCGCCGGAGGAAAAATTTTCTCCAGCTCCTGTAACCACAACTGCCTTGATATCGGTCGCCTCGGACAATGCACGGAATAAGTCGCGCAATTCCACGTAGGAATCGAACGTCAGCGGGTTCTTGCGCTCGGGCCGGTTGAGAATGATCGTCGCAGTCTGGTCTTTCACTTCGTATTGGAAGTGACGACTCTTGTAGCCAGCGAGAACGCCACGATTGACCGGGAGATTGTGCGGCTCTCCAGAGAGATATCGCATCATTTTCTCCTCTCGACGGAACCCGGCCTGCGGCTCGACGCGGGCGCCGACACAGCGCTTAAATGGGACTTCAACTTACTCAGCGTGCCGAGCATGGTTTGTTTTTCTTCCTGACTCAATCCTCCCAACAGTTCGACGATCCATTGCTCGTGACTCGCTGCCATTTCGCGAAAACGTTTTAGTCCCGCGTGAGTCAGCTTGACGGTAATGGCGCGGCGGTCGCCGCGGTCGAGGGTTCGGACTACGAAGCCTTCGCGTTCGAGTTGGTCGGTGATGCCGGTTACGTTTCCTCCGGAAACCATCAGGCGTTTCGACAACTCGCTCATGCGCAGGCCAGCGGGATAGCGTTCGAGTTGCGCCATCAAATCGAAACGCGGCAATGTGGTAGCGAACTCTTGCCGCAATCCGCTACGCACGCGATTTTCAACGCGCACGGTGCAGGAAAGCAGGCGGAGCCAGAGGCGCAGAGCCTGATGATCGTCCTTGGTCGCGCGCGTCTCGAGATCGACGAGCGCAACGCCGCCGCCCATCAACTCGACTGCGTGATTTCTTCTCAGTACCGATGTAGTGCCCATACTGTGCTCACATCACCTCGCCGCCGGATATCGCGATGGCCTGGCCGGTAATCGCTTCTGTTCCCGGCAGGCACAACCAGGCAACTGCATTCGCCACTTCTTCGGGCTTGATCAATCGCTTTTGGGGATTTCGCGATGTTATTTCCGCCAACGCCTGGTCGGGAGTACGGCCGGTCTTGGCTACGATGTTCGCCACGGTGTCTTTGACCATGTCGGTGTCCGTATAGCCTGGACAAACGGCGTTGACGGTGATGCCTTTGGTCGCCACCTCAAGAG
Source organism: uncultured Acidobacteriota bacterium (assembly GCA_963721915.1). Classification (GTDB taxonomy): domain Bacteria; phylum Acidobacteriota; class Terriglobia; order Acidiferrales; family UBA7541; genus Acidiferrum. The sequence continues at coordinate 314,483 of CAVRLD010000005.1, forward strand.
CCAACGCGCGGGTCAAGCCAACAACGCCGTGTTTGGACGCGCAGTAGGCTGAGATATATCCGTATCCGGTCAGGCCGGCAGTACTAGCGATATTGACGATGCGACCCCAACCGGCGGCAAGCATATCTGGCAGGGCGGCTTGCGCGCAGTGAAAAGTGCCGTCGAGATTGACGGCCATCATGCGGCGCCACAGGCTAGGATCGGTTTTCAGAAACGGCGCCGACGCAGCTTGACCGGCGTTGTTGACCAGGATTTCGATCGGACCGAATCGCGCGCGGCCTTGTTCGAACGCCCGGGTAACCGCCTCGGGATCTGTGACGTCTGCCGAGAGCTCAAGCCGATTGTTCGGACTCGTCATTGCTTGGCTATCGCTGGGTGAAGAGCCGCGGCCCAAAACACTGACCCGCGCGCCATGAGCCAGCAAGAATCGCGATATGACAGCACCTATCCCGCGGGAGCCGCCGGTCACAAGCGCATGCTTGCCGGCGAGAAGTTGCGAGTTCTGAATTTGCGCGACTTGCGTCATACCTGCACCAGCAATTGAGCGCGTGCGATGTTGCGTTCCAATTGTTCCTTGCCCGCCAAATATTGATCGGGCCACTTCACGTCTTTGTATCCCTGTTTCGCAGCTTCATGCAGCGTCCACGATGGATCGGCAAGATGAGGGCGCGCGATCGCGCAGAGATCCGCTCGCCCCGCTGCAATGATCGTGTTGACGTGATCGCCCTCGTAGATATTGCCGACGGCGATGGTGGGGATATGGACTTCATTTCGAATACGGTCCGAGAACGGCACCTGGAACATGCGTCCGTATACGGGCTTTTCCGATTTGCTCACCTGCCCTGAGGAACAATCGATTACGTCGGCCCCCGCGGAGCAGAACAACCGCGCCACCTGGGTGGCATCTTCCGGCGTCAGGCCGCCTGAGACCCAGTCGTGCGCCGAGATGCGAACGCTCATTGGTTTTTCCGTTGGCCACACTGCGCGCATGGCTTTGAACACTTCCAGTGGATAACGGCACCGATTTTCCAGGGAACCGCCAAATTCATCTTCGCGTTGATTTGTGAGGGGAGAAATAAAGCTCGATAGCAGATACCCGTGTGCGCAGTGGAGTTCGAGCCAATCGAAGCCCGCGACGATGCCGCGCTTGGCGGCAGCGACAAATTCCGCGAGGATGCGATCCATATCAGCGGGGGTGGCCTCCGAAGGCAGCTGCGAAGTGCCCTCGATGTAGGGAATCGGGGATGCCGACAGCAGCGGCCAATTGCCGGATTCGAGCGGCAAGTCGATGCCCTCCCAACCGCGTCGCGTGGACCCTTTGCGGCCGGAGTGACCGAGTTGCAGCGCGATTTTTGTGTCCGTGTGCGTGTGCACAAACTGGACGATGCGCCTCCAGGCGTTTTGCTGTTCCTCATTCCACATGCCCGGACAGGCTGGAGTGATTCGACCGCGAGGAGACACGCAAGTCATTTCTGTGCCCACCATGGCGGCGCCGCCCATCGCGCGGCTGGCCAAATGCACGAGATGAAAGTCATTGGGCACGCCATCGGCCGCCATGTACGTCGCCATGGGAGAGACGATCACGCGATTCTTTAGTGTCAGTCCGCGAACGGTGAAGGGCGTAAACATGGGAGGAACCGCATGGTCGACGCCATTTTGAGCGGCAAACCATTGTTCCAAGTGTTGAACATAGCTGGCGTCTCGTAGCTTTAGATTTTCGTGACCAATGCGCTGGCTGCCGGTCAGCAGACTGTATGTAAATTGTTCGGGATCAAGGTGGACATACCGCTCAACGTGTTCGAACCATTCCATTCGATTACGGGCAGCACTCTGCAACTTCAAAGCTTCGATTTCGCGGTCTTCCTGATAGCGCTGGAGCGCGCTGGAGACATCGCCCTCGTGATCGGACAACACGCGGGCGAGGGACAAGGCATCCTCCATGGCTAATTTAGTGCCCGAACCGATGCCGAAGTGGGCTGTGTGAGCAGCGTCGCCAATGAGGACAATATTTTTGTGATGCCACTTTTCACAGAGGATGCGGGAAAATTTCAGCCAGACTGCCGAGCCAGTGAGATGTTTCGCGTTGGAAATGAGAGGATGGCCATCCAAGCGTTCGGCGAAGAGTCTTTCACACAGCGCGATCGATTGCTCCGGCTCCATTTGATCGATCCCGGCCTTCAACCAGTTCGTTTCGGGAGTCTCTACGATGAAAGTCGACCAATCTTCATCAAAGCGGTAAGCGTGAAGGTTGAACCAGCCCCACGGCGTCTCTTTGAAATGAAAGGTGAAGGCAGCGAGCTTCTTCCTGGTTCCGAGCCAGATGAAGCGATTCTTGCGAAGCTGAATATTGGGTTTGAATACGTTTTCATATTTTCTGCGGGTAGTCGAAGAAGCCCCGTCGGACGCGACCAAGAGGTCGCAATCCGCAGCAAAAGGATCCGGATCGGAAATTTCCTTTTGGAAGACGAGCTTCACGCCTAGATTTGCCGCGCGCTGCTGCAAGATCTGCAAAAGCTTCATGCGGGAAATTCCGCAGAAGCCGTGGCCGCCGGACGTGAACTTCTTGCCTTTGAAGTGAACATCGATTTCGTCCCAGTGACGGAAAGCCTTGATGATGTCGATGTGAGTTTCTTGGTCGGCCTCCCTAAAACCACCCATGGTCTTGTCGGAAAACACGACGCCCCAGCCGAAGGTGCTATCCGCGCGATTACGCTCGATAACGGTGATGTCCCAGGATGGATGGGCCTTTTTTGCCAGAATTGAGAAATAAAGTCCGGCGGGGCCCCCTCCCAGGCAGACGATTTTCATCCTTGCTTTCCTTGCTCGCGGAGCGGCTTTCCTTGCGCGCGGAGCGCATCGAGCCTGCATGTCAATTCTGCGATCACGCCGGCAACTCCCGCATGACTTCCGTCAGTTTTTGGCTGGTATCGTCGGCCAACGCAGCTTCGCGAAGCCTTTTCAACCACGGCGCGGCATCACTTCGACGGCGAAGCATGGGAAGAGCCCGCAGTAACTTGTCGAAATTCTTGCGCCCTCGAGTGTGAGTGTCCCCATAGCCCTTTACGATGCGCGGGCATTCCGCGAGTTCGAGACCCAGAGCATAGTTCTCGGTTGCCACTTCAAGAAGCTGAGCCAGCCATTCCTTGATCCGCCTATGCTCTTCCCTGAAGCGAAGAGACATACGCCGCCACGGACGCAACGCAGCCAAGAAATATAGTTGTAAGAAGCCCGTCAACGAAGTGGTATGTACGATTCGCCCGTTATGGGTGAACCGTTCAACAGTCTTTCTCGCCCAATGCGAATTCAGCAGCCAGTGACCCAGGCCGGCCGGCAATATATCGGTTATTTCTTCGATTCCTGGGTGCAGAAATTCTTTAATTTGTACCAACTGCGTACCGGCCGCCCGGGATTCGCGATGAACTCGCGCGAAGCGAGAATCGCGTGTTTTCAGATCGGCAACGCGCATGGCGTCCTCATAGGACATCCAGAGCGCGAGATAACGAGATGTCTCGGATAGCAAGGCGAAGTCGCCATTTCCCTTTTGTGCATCCAGGTCACGCACTGGCTCCAATTCGTTCAAATACCAGGTGGCGTAGGGTACGTCCTGATAGTCAGCAAGTCGTTCAATCCCAGCCAGAAGGATCGCGTGACATACGGACGGGAAACTGGATGCGATGCGGGCCCCGAGAGGCTGCAATTGGGACCCAAGCTTAGGTCGGACAGTCGTATTCTGTTTTGATGTGGCGGAGACTGGATGCTTTGCCGCGTTGAAGGCCGCGGCAAAGCCTGCAAGGCTGGAGTCGACACCGACTCCGCCTCGGCGGATCGCTTCCTCGAACTCCTTGCGATCGAATGGCAATGCCTCGGTGGCAGCTAGCGCGCCGAATAGCGCAGCGCTGATGACGCTCCTAGTTTCGTCGGCGATGTGAGCAAAATCATTGTGCACAAAAGATCGTGCGGCAATCCTTCCCGCTTCAATCAGTTGCTTGGCGTCGACCTGGCCATCGCCAAGCGCAATCTTTTCCGTCATCGAAAAGACGCGGTGTGTTGACGCAATCAAGACCGTGCGATCCGGAGTCACCATCCCGCGCTGAATGGCGCGACCGGCTTCCATTAGCTCGGAGGCCAGAACGATGTCCAATTCGCCCGGGACCGGCATCAACGCCAGCACTGGAGCCTTGCTCGCAGCGAGAGCGGCTCCTTCGGGAAATAGCTCGATGTAATAAACCGTGGAGCCGGTCCTCTGCGCGACACCCGGCACCGATGTCGTTTGCGCCAGAAAACCCGCATGTTCCGCGAGATCGACGATCCAATCCGCAAGAACGCCGCCGCCTTCACCACCCATCGCCACAATTGCGATGGTGATGGCGCGCGGAGGTTGAGAATTCGCGCTCGGTACTACAGGTTGTCCTATGATGGCGGCTTCCATTTCAGGATCTCAGCACCCGCTCACGCCGTGATTCCCTCCAGGCGGCGATTGGCACGGCGCTGGAGAAATCCGATGACCGCAGCTGCGGCGCGCGCCTTAAAGGCATCCCACTTCGTCGGATTCGAGATTGTTTCCGTTCGATAAAACGATGGGCATAATCTGGCGGCGTGAGCCACCTCGCCGCAAAGGCCGCATCCAACGCAGCTATCGAGAACAGTGGCGATCGGATCTCGTCTCAGCGGATCGGGATTGGATGCGATCGAGAGAGAAGGACACCCGGACAGGCGAATGCAGGAATGATCGCCGGTGCAGGTATCGGCGTCTACTCCGAATCGCTCGCGCACGAGGCGTTTGCCTTCTGCTTCAAGCTTATTGAACTGAGGTTTGACGCGACGTTGTTTGTTGAGGGAGCATTCGCTCTGGGCGACGATGACCTTCGGTCCCTTTTCCTTGGTAGTGAGCGCTTCCTTCAGTACGTCGCGCATGGCCACGAGATCGTAGGTACGTGTGATGGTGCGAACCCATTTCACGCCAACTCCGCGGACGGCGTCGGCGATGGATAGCTGGGTCGTGCGTATGGGGTTGCTGGCCTCGGAGGAGAGGATGTCCTGGCCACCGGTCGCAGCCGTGTAACTGTTATCGACGACGATCAACACGTTATCGCTTTGATTGAATACGGCGTTGCCAACACCACTGGTCAGTCCGTTATGCCAGAAGCCGCCGTCGCCCATAAAACTGATCGTGCGCTTGCTGGTTTCTTTGGTGTTGAGAGCGGCTGCGCTGGCCCATCCGAGGCCGTAGCCCATGGTGGTGGCGCCAATGTTGAATGGTGGCAACGTTGAAAAGAGATGGCAGCCGATGTCACAGCTCACATGGTGGGGTCCGAGTTCACGCTCGACAAGTTTCATCGCCGTAAAAATCGGACGCTCCGGGCAACCGGTGCAGAACGAGGGAGGCCGGGGATGAACCTGGCCGTCGAGACCAAGCACGGGTAGCGGCGTCGCCGCGGGAGGCCGCACGACCGCGGGCAGATGATCACGATCGATTAGCTGCGGAACATATTGCTCAACAAATTTGAGCACGCCGCGGATTACGGCCGCAGCCGTATATTCGCCGGCCATCGGAAGCATGCCCTTGCCGTACACTTTGGTTTGGATATCAGCCTTGCGCAGAATCGAATGCAGATTTTGTTCGATGAAATCAGGCTGTCCTTCTTCGATCACCAGAACCGCGCGCTTCCCGATGCAGAAGCGCTTTATCTCGTCATCGACCAAAGGGTAGGTGACGTTCAGCACATACAGTGGCACCTTGCTGTCGCCGAAGGCATTGGAAAGACCAAGTAGTTCTAACGCTCTTATGGTTGTGTTGTACATCCCGCCTTGCAGAATGATTCCAAAATCCTGAGAACCATCGGAGAACCATTCGTTCAGAGCGTTTTCCTGAATGAATTTCTGGGCAGCCGGCCAACGTTTCTGGATCTTTTCGTGCTCGTGAAGAAAACTGCCTGGCGGCAAGACGATGCGGCTGGGATCGCGGGAGGGATTCTCAATCGCATCCTTCAAAGTAAAAGTGGGGCGGACGTTGTCCTTCGCGGTGAAGCTGCCATGGACGTGGCATGCGCGGATGCGCAGTTCCAACATCACAGGCGTGTTGGTTGCTTCCGAGAGAACGAATCCGTGTTCGACAGCGTTCACGATCGAAGGCAAATTTGGGCGCGGGTCTAGAAGCCACATCTGCGACTTCATGGCGAAGGCGTGCGAGCGCTCCTGCATGATGCTGGAGCCCTCGCCGTAATCTTCACCGACGATAATCAGCGCGCCACCCATGACACCGCCGGAGGCAAGATTCGCCAGCGCATCCGAGGCGACGTTGGTGCCTACCGTGGATTTGAAAGTGACGGCGCCGCGCAACGGGTAATTTACAGACGCGGCCAAGGTGGCTGCAGCAGTGGCTTCGGACGCGCTGTGTTCAAAATGAACGCCGAGTTCCTCGAGGATGCTGTTGGCGTCGGTCAGCACGTCCATCAAATGAGAGATGGGGGCACCTTGATAACCGGCGACGTAGGAAACGCCAGACTGTAACAGGGCCTTGGTCACGGCGAGAATGCCTTCGCCGCGAAATTCCTGGCCTCGTCCGAGATAGAGCTTTTGAACTTCTTTCTTAAAAAAGCGTTCGGCCATCGCGCCGCCTAGATCTCGAATGGCTTAGAATCGCCGATGCCCCGGCTATGCGTGAACACGATTTCACACTGTCTGGTCTTTCAGTGAATACAATTTAGGTCTAAATAGTTTAGATGTCAATTGAATTGCGCTCGTTGTGTACTGACGAGAGCTAACACGCGGCACGGGCTGCCCGATCCCTTAACGATCTTTAAGGGCGGGGTGATCAAGATTGCGCCTTTTGGCGGGAGTTGATCGAGATTGGCGAGGCTGGCGAGACCAAACTTTCCGCTGCCGTGCATGATGGTGTGGCAGGGAAATGGGGGCTCAAACCGGAAAGCTTGCCCCGCGTCGGTCCCCACGCCCTCCGATCCCCAGCCGATGACATCTCGATGCTTGGCTAGGAACGGAACCAAATCAGGGTGCGGGCCCGGGACATGCGCGCCGTCCTCTTTGATATTCAAAAACATCGCGGGATCGGAGCGCTTAGACCAGTCCGTGCGCATCAATACCCAGGAACCGGCTTCGATCCGGCCGTGCTTGCCCTCCCACGCTTCGATGTATTGCGATGTGAGCAAGAAATCAGGATTGCTGGCAACTTCGCGCGAAACGTCAATTACACACGCGGGCGCAAAAAACCTTTCGACCGCGATTGTGTCCGTTGCGTTTCGGTCAAGCTCCTTTCCCGTTACCCAGTGAATTGGCGCATCGAAGTGGGTACCGGTATGTTCGCCGCAAGAAAAGTTGTTCCAGTACCATGCCGGTCCTCGGTTGTCGTATTTGGAGATTTCTTCTAGGCGAAACGGCCATGATTTTCCGAACTCGGGCGGAAGCTGAATAACTGCCGTGCTGGCGTCGAGTGGTTGGCTCAAGTCAACCACCCTGATAGCGCCGGAAGTGAGGGCTTCGGCGAATTGCTTTAGTATGTTTTCGGCCATGATTGATCTCCAAGAGTCAAACCTAACGGGACATGACGTTGCACGAACTACTCGACACCGCGTTCACTCCTTTCCAGCCTATAGTGTCTTCTTGGGCGGAATATTTTGATTCAACCGGAAGAAGTTGTCCGGATCGTAATGGCTCTTCACCGCGACAAGGCGGTCCCAGCGTTCATGGTACGCTTCGGTGACACGATCTTCTTCATCGCCGCTCATGAAATTAACGTATACACCTGGGGTCATGGATGGGCGCAGGGTTGCGAACAGGTCGCGAATCCATGAAATATTGTTGGCATCTTCGGCCGGTTCCAACCAGCTTCCCAAAAAATTGACGATGAAGGGCGAGCTTCGATCGCCGAACGCAGTTTCCTCAGCACCGACGCGTGCCGCCGCGCCGCCCTGATATCCAATTTCGATCTGCGTCATTGGCGACGGGATTGTCGCCAGCGCCCGGACCATACAGGCGATCGCGTCATCGTCGAGAGTCTTCAAGTAGCCAGACTTCGTGTAGTAGCGTCGCCCGGCGGGAAACTCCCAATCAGCCATCGTTTGCAGATCGACGAAGGAGAAAATATCCTTGGTGACAGCGGTAGCGTTGCAAACGGACAGGACGTGCTCGACGTCCGAACGACCTTGTTCCGGAGCGCCAATCCACAGCACGGATTCACTCGCCACCTGCTGTCCGCGAACATCCGCGGGAATATTTTCGGTTTTGGGGGCCAGCCTCAAGGAAAAGCTCCACTTCAAATTATCGGGTGCCTGTGGCATGAACTCGCGCCAATATTGGAGAACTCGGGTGATGTCGTCTCCGAGAAACATGCCCGTGCCGAAGAGCACTGAAGTCAAGGGATGAAGCTTCACTTCGAATTCCGTCACGACTCCAAAATTTCCGCCGCCGCCGCGCAATGCCCAGAACAGATCCGAATTCTCTCTCGCGCTGGCACGGACGACCGCTCCGTCAGCAACAACCAAAGTGAATCCTTCGACATTGTCGCAAGACATCCCGAATCGACGGGTGAGCCATCCGAACCCCCCGCCCAGAATGAGTCCGGCCGCACCGGTTTGTGAGACTACGCCAGCGGGATAGGCCAAGCCCACTTTCTGCGTAGCCCGATCAACGTCGCCGAGTAGACAACCGCCTGAAAAGCGCGCCCGGCGCTTTTCTTCGTCAACGATTACCGATCGCATCAACGAAAGATCGATTACCACACCGCCTTCGCACGTGCTATATCCGGCCAGGCTATGGCCACCGCAACGAACCGCCGTCAGCACGTTCGCGCGACTTGCAGCGATTACGGCCGCCTCAACCGCTTCAACGGATCCGCAGCGAATGATCAGGCCGGGATTCCGAGCCACTATGCCATTCCAAACAGCTCGAGCGTCCGCGTATCCCAGGTCGGTGGGACGCAACAACTCGCCGGTGAAGCCTTGCTGGAGGGAGGCGTAAACAGCTTCGACCGCTGAAGTCATATGGTAGAAAAATCCGGCGAAGCATACCGCCAGCGAAAGATATAAGGGCTCTCGCGATCATGTCAAGGTGATTCGCGAACTATCCTGTATACATATCGTATGCGGATACGGTGCACTTGACATGCAACATAGGCAGATGTAGATTGCCTCGCGGCGTCCACTCCGAAGCCGACTCGTCTCAATAGTCGGCCCAGCGCAATCCGACGGATGCGCCTTCGGGCGACCACGCGGTGCTTCAGGTACGTCACTGGATAGGTGCGCGATTGTCAAAGATCGTCCGAAGATGAGTACCTCAACGCCTTTCCCCGTCGAAAGCGTTCGTTCGAATTTCCCGGCACTTCATCGAGTGCCGCAATTCATATTTTTTGACAACGCCGCCGGGGCGCAGGTTCCACAGACAGTGCTCGATGCGGTCAACCACCACCTATTGGATTGCAATGTACAGCGCGGTGGCCGCTATTCGAAAAGCCAGGAAGTTGATGCTACCATCGCGCGCGCCCGGCAAAGCGTGGCGGATTTTCTGAACGCCGGGGATCCAAACGAAATCGCGTTTGGAATGAATGCGACTTCCTTTATCCGGCTGGTGAGCGAGGCGCTCGGACAAACGCTCGGCGTCCGCAATGAAATCATCGTCACCAACATGGATCACGAAGCCAATGTCGCCACATGGCTCGCTTTGGAACGCTATGGCGCAAAATTCCTGTGGTGGGAGATGCGCGAAGATGCAAACCTCCATATCGAAGACCTCAAACCGCTGCTGTCATCGAAGAGTCGTTTGGTGGCGTGCCCAGTCGCTTCCAACGCGCTCGGCTCAGTCGTAGACGTGACCGCAGCAGCCGAGTTGGCTCATTCCGTGGGAGCAGAAATTTTTCTCGATTGCGTCCACTACGGCCCTCATGGGCCGATCGACGTCCAGGCGTGGGACACTGACTATCTGGTGTGCTCGGGTTACAAGATTTTTTCACCGCACATGGGATTTCTTTGGGGACGCCTCGAGCTACTGCGGAAGTTGCCGACCTTTCGCGAAGACTTCATTCCCGATGAACCGCCTGGAAAGATCGAGGCTGGCACGTTCATCTATGAGAACGTCGCCGGCATGGACGCAGCCATCAGCTATCTGGCCGAACTTGGAAAAACTCTCACGAACGGCGGCGGTTGCAACACGCGGCGTTCCAGGCGAGCCTATATTGTACGTGCGATGAACGCCATTTGCGACTATGAGGCATCGCTTTCGCTTGAGGTGTTGCGGGTACTGCGCGAGCGCGGCGCAATCATTTACGGCGTCCAAGAAGAACAGCGCATAGCTGACCGCGTGCCGACGATATGCTTCAATCTACCAAAAACGTCACCCGCGAAGGTGACCGAAGCCATGGCTCGCGCAGGGATAGGAATTCGTGACGGGCACATGTACTCGCCACGCTTGATGCATCGGCTTGGGTTGAGCAACGATAGCGGCGCAGTCCGCGCGTCCTTGGTTCACTACAACACGATCAACGAGATTCAAAAGTTCGAGAACGTTCTTCGAGATCTCGCGCATCGTGCCTGAAAGGCTTGTAGCTCGACAAAGTGAAACCGATCAGTAACTCTTCAAGCGCTCCTCAGGAAGGCAAAGAACTCAAACGCAAGCTGACGCAGCGCCAGCTGAGCATGATCACGATTGGCGGCGCCATAGGCGTTGGCCTCTTCCTCGGAAGCAGCGTAACCATCCGACTAGCCGGGCCCGGCGTAATCATCACCTACCTTTTTAGCGCGGTGATTGCTCTGATCGTCGCCTATTCGATCGCAGAGATGGCCGTAGTACACCCCGTCGCGGGCTCGTTCGGGATCTACGCACAGACCTACCTCAATTCATGGGCGGGATTTGCGGTGCGAGCGACCTACGGATTCGTTCAGATCATTGCGATCGGCGCAGAAATTACTGCTGTCGCCATCTATTTCGCCTTTTGGTTCCCGTCGGTGCCGCAATGGGTTTGGGTGGTCAGCGTTTCCATTGGCTTGGTGGCGCTCAACACTCTGCAGGTGAGCCGCTTCGGCGAATTTGAGTATTGGTTCGCGCTGATTAAAGTCTTGGCGATCATCGCTTTCATTGTGGTGGGTCTGGCATTAATTTTCGGTCTAGGCCCAAGGCACGCTGTGGGATTGTCGAATCTGACGTCGCACGGTGGATTTCTTCCATTTGGCTGGAAGGGCGTGTGGTTGGCAATGACCCTTGCGCTCACTAGCTATATGGGCGTCGAGGTCATCGCCGTAACGGCCGGCGAAGCAGAGCGACCCGAACAAACAATCCCTCGCGCGATGCGGTCCATTGTATTCCGGTTGATTCTCTTCTACGTACTCGCAATGACCGTAATGTTGGCCATGACGCCATGGAACCAGATGGGAAGTGGAATCACCGGCAGCCCCTTCGTCGGCGCATTTTCCGCCGCCGGAATTCCATACGCATCCAGCATCATGAACATCGTCGTGATTACCGCAGCTCTGTCGAGTTCGAATACCGACCTTTACCTAACCACGCGCATGCTATTTTCCTTGGCTCGCGGGGGCTTTGCGCCAGAGTGGCTCGGACGGCTCAGCAACAACGGAGTTCCTACGCGGGCTCTGGCCATCTCCACTGGCGGCATGATCGCCGCAATCCTGTTGGCTATTTTCGCTCCCAGCCGGGCATTTCTCATGCTGTACGGCGTCGCCGTGGCGGGAATGTTTTTCGTGTGGGGAGTGATTCTGACTACTCACATCGCGTTCCGGCGTGCGCTCGGTTCGGAACGGTTAGCGCAGCTTCCTATGCGTCTGCGCTTCTATCCTTACTCGACTTGGCTCGGAATCGCCGCGCTGGTGGGAATTACGGTAAGCACGTTCTTCGTGGATGGCCTGCAATACACTGTTCCCGCTTTTATTCCGTTCCTCCTGATAGTTTCCGGGGCGTATTGGCGGATCCGTCGAAGGGCAATCCCTTCATCTCCTATCGTTTTATAACCGGGATCCGCGAGTAGCTAGTCGCAGAACCTTGTCCTTCGAAATATAGATGTGGTCGCACATACGTTTGCGTGCGAGTTGCGGGTCGCGTTTCTGAATCGCCTCGACGATCCCACGGTGTTCGCTGCTCGGCAATTCGCCGTGGTATCCGATATCGAGCGAGGCGTACATGATTCGCTCCATCTGGCAGCGCATGTCAGCAACTGACCGTACCAGAAGAGGATTGCGCGTCAATTGCGCAATACCGATGTGAAATTGCGTATCGAGTTCTATGAATCGCACGTGACTCTCGCGATCGTCATTGCCATATTCGGTCTGCGCCAGTTCCGCCAGCCGGTCGATCGCCCCCTGCTCCCAACTGCATTGCGCCGCAAGTTCGGCGGCTCCGCCTTCGACGGCCGCGCGGAAGTCGTAGGTCTCATTAACGTTTTGAATCGTAATTTGAGTAATGAAGTAGCCGCGGTTCGCCACGATCTGCATCAGATTTTCCTGCTGCAAACGGACAGCGGCTTCGCGAACGGGCGTGCGGCTCCCGCGATATCTCTTTGCCAGGTCCTTCTCGCTGAGAGCCTCTCCCTGTTGAAAAACGCCTCGGATGATGTCCTGTTTCAAGGCCTGATACACGCGTTCACTTAGAGATGCACCGTTGCGGCGCGAGGAGGTTGTCGAGACGAACGGGCCCAAACTAGGCGCTGGGGCTGCGTATCTGGTGTGAACACTTTTATTTTTCATGGGTTCTCGGACTGCTCGCGGGACGCCGGCACGGGTGGTGTTAGTCTCACGATAGGGTGAGCTAAGAATAACATCGTGGAGGCATTCTCCATCAGTGAACGCACGATGTCAAATGCCGATATACATATTGCATACAGATAGTAATCTGCTTGACATATCGAAGGGCAGCGTTGTACCGTCCCCGCTCTGTCGCCTCGATGGTAGCGGCAGCATCTTGGCGCGTCTTTGGCAATCGCGGCGATCGCCAGCAATTCGAAGCAATGAAGAGAGGCCACGTTTCAAAATGCTGACAACGGCTCACGTTCAAGAAATTCGTTCTCGCTTCCCGGTTTTTCGCGACAAAATTTACCTCAATAGTTGCTCGCAGGGCGCTCTGTCGGATTCAGTTCGTTCGGGACTTGACGACTATCTAGCCAGTTGGGACCAGCACGGCTCTCCCTGGGATATTTGGATCGATAAATACGAACACGCTCGCGGCACATTCGCGAGGTTCCTGGGAGCGCAATCCGATGAAGTGGCGATCCTCCCCAGCGCCTCCGCGGGAGTCAATTCCATTGCCAGCGCGCTAAGTTTCCAAGGACGTAGGAAAGTGACTTTAGGTGCTTTTGAGTTTCCTACCATGGGACATGTCTGGCTGGCGCAGCGTCCACGGGGCGCCGAGATTCAATTCGTCGAGGCGGCGGGCGATCGCATGCCGGTCGACAATTATGAGAGCGCCATCGATAGAAATACCTTGATTGTCCCTGTCACCGGGTTGTGTTTCATGAACGGCTGGCGCTCAGAAGTTAAAAAGCTAGTTGCGCTGGCGCACTCGCGCGGGGCCCTGGTATTGCTTGATGATTATCAGGATTGTGGAACGCGTCCTGTCGATGTAAAGGACCTCGACGTTGATATTTATGTTAGTGGCACTCTGAAATATTTGCTGGGTCCCCCGGGACTGGCAATGATGTACGTGCGCCCCGAGTTAGCCCAAACCCTCGCACCGACGATTTCGGGCTGGTTCGCCCAAGTGAATCCTTTTGCGTTCGATGTACGGACTCTGGACTTATCGCCAACGGCCCGCAGATTCGAGGCGGGAACGCCGCCGATTCCCAACATCTATGCCGCGACCAAAGGCATTGAGCTGCTGCAATCGATCGGCCTGAGCGAAGTCGCTGCCCATATCGCCAAACTAACGACAACTCTCCTCGAAGGCGCACGGGAAATGGGCATCCAGATAAAAACTCCTCTCGACAGCGTCGGCCCGCTCACCGTGCTGAAATGCAAGGATTCAGAAACCATGGTCGCGAAACTCGCGGCGCGTCAAGTCGTCGTTTCCAATCGTAAAGACGGCTTGCGCATCGCGTGCCATGTGTACAACACGACAGAAGACATCGACGCGGTTCTCGAAGCATTGAAGCAAAACTTGGACTTGCTGGTTCGTGAAGAATCGCCTGCGAACAAAGGGTGACGTGCGGGTCCGCCTGGCGTCGCTTCTCGTGGTCCGACGCAGCCCGGCATGTACGCAACGTATCGTGAAGGACGTACCCCGATGATGTACGTATTGTATGCCACTGAGATTCTTCTTGACATGTCAGTATCTGTAGGTTAGTTTGCGCTACCTGTCGGGGCCCGAACTTTGAGGAGAGGCCTAATGATTCGTCATTCGCAACGCAATTCCTTACTTTCACTTTTATTCCTGCTGCTACTCACCCTGTTGGTCTCTACCGAGGTGTCCGCTCAGATTTTTCCGGGCCGAATCACCGGCACCGTCACGGACGCTCAAGGAGCTGCCGTAGGTGGAGCGACGGTCAAGCTCACCAATCCAGCCACGGGATTGGAACGGGTTATCGTCACCGATGAATCGGGCGACTTCAATTTTCCGGAGCTCGCCCTCGGGACCTATCAGCTGACTGTGAGCAAGGAGGGTTTCAAAACCGCGGTCTTGACAGGCATTACGACCGCTCTCGGACAGGTCAATACATTGGACCCGGTTCTATCGGTGGGCAGCGCCAGTTCGCAGGTTGAGGTCAACACCGCTCCGCTGCTGTTGCAGACCGAAACGAACTCAGCCGGCGGCCAGCTTTCGGAGCAGCAGGTGACTTCCCTTCCGATTGGGAATAGCGACTACACGCGCCTGGCGCTTGTTCTACCAGGATCAACGCAAAACAGCAATTTCGCGTTCGCCCAGTACACCATCAACGGATCCAGGTCTCGCTCGAACGGGTTCAACATCGATGGGATTTCAAATACCGATCCGTCGACCTATCTCCCCTCCCTCAACGAGGGAGGTAATTCGGCAACTGCGGCCACTCGTCTGCCCCTCGACGCCATTGAAGAAGTAAGCGTAGTAAGTGCCGGCCCCGCCGATACAGGACAAAATTCCGGCAGCGTCATGAACGCCGTCGTCAGAAGCGGTACGAATCAATTTCATGGAACGGCTTATGAAATGCATCGCGACGCCGCTTTGGATGCCACCAACTTTTTCGAAAACCTGGGCGGAGTTCCTAAAGCGCCTTTCGTTTGGAATGAGTTCGGTGCGTCTGGCGGAGGACCCATCTATCTCCCGCACTTGTATGACGGCCGAAACCGCACCTTCTTCTTCGTCGCTTATGACGGCAGCCGGTTAAAACTGGGCACAACTCTAAACGGCAGCGCTCCAACGCCCACGGATATTTCGCAAGCTGAAGCAGCCTTGGCAACCCAAGGCATGACTCCGAATCAACTCGGACTGAATGTTCTTAACCTATATTCGAATCTCAACCTCTCTGGTCCCTTTGTCGTAGACAACCGCGGCCAGCAGTCTCCCAATAGTTTCATCTCCAAGCTGGATCACAAAATCTCGGAGAAAGACTCGCTGTCGCTCCGGTTTATCTATGCCACCGGCGAAGACGAATTTCCGGGCGGCGGTCCAGGCCCACAGGGCGGCTCGCAGCTCAGTCCATGGTTTGGAGTCACGCCGACGACGGTGGATAACTTCGGAATCAGCGAAGTTCACATCTTTTCCCCGGTCGCGGTGAATAGCCTACGTCTCGGCTGGAATCGCTTCAGTCAATTTCAAAAGGGTCGCGATGCGAACGTGGATCCCGCTTCCATCGGACTCAACACTGGTGTCGGACCGGAAAGCTTCGGCATCCCGGAGTTTGATATTGGGGGTTCAGGCCCAGGTCGCTATTCGAATTTGGGCTTGCAATATGGCGCCGGCGGGCGCGTCGCGACTACATTCCAGGTGGCCGACGACTTCAGTCTTACGCACGGCCCTCATGCATTGAAGTTTGGCTTCAACTTCTTCCACGACTACTCCGACTACAACATCGTCGGCTCGCGAGGTCTGTTCACATTCGATGGGTCGCAGTTAGGCACCACGCTGGTGGCCAATCTGACCAGCAGCGGGACTACCTTTAATAATCCAGACGGCGTTGCCGGGCTTATCGATTTGCTGGGAGGCATGCCAAGCCCCGGCAACACCTTCATCAATCGCGTCGGCAGCGGTCGCGCCAACATCGACCAGAACATCACCAGCTTCTACGCGATGGACACGTATAAGGTGACCAGCAAGCTCACGGTCATCGCGGGCCTGCGTTACGATCTTATGGGCACGGTCGACGAATCACGCGGACGATTCTCCGCTTTCGATCCTAAGCTTGGTCTCGTGCCCGTCAGCGACCTACCCGGTGGCCATCTGTATGATTCGCCCAAGAAGAATTTCGGCCCGCGCCTCGCCGTTTCCTGGGTTCCGCCGGTGACTCTGATTCCCCACCGACAGATGATCCTGCGAGCCGGATACGGGATTTACTACGATACGATTCCGCTGAACAATTTCGAGCAAGGTCTTGCGCAGAACCCCGTGGGCCCGACCGGCGGATTCTCGATCTTCCCTTCAGCTCCGATACCGTTCGGTGTCGGTGTGCCGATTTTTGGAACCGGTGCACCACTCCCGCCGTTCAACGTCACCAGCATCGATCCGCACATCAAGCAACCGAACACACAGATTTGGAATGTCAACCTGCAACAGGAGCTTAGCCCCCGGTTCGTCCTGCAAATTGGCTACGTGGGCAACAAAAGTACACACCAACTACAATTACTGGACATCAACCAGCCCACGCCGGGTCTTCCTACGCCGGACACATCGCAATCCCGCCGGCCCTTCAACACGCAATATCCCGACTTGCGCCAAATAAATACGATTTCGTCCAACGGCTGGGCCACGTATCACTCCCTGCAGGTCGTGCTGAAATCGAACAATTTCCACGGACTAACCACCCAGACCTCTTTCACTTGGTCTCACAATCTCGACACCGCTTCGGAAGTCGACGACTTCTTCGGCACCAGCGGCTATGTGCCGCAAGACGCCACGAACCTGGCGGGCAGCTACGGCAATTCGGAGTTCGACCAACGCCGGGCGCTGATCATCACCTACATCTACGAGATCCCCTACCCGAAAAACGGCAACCGCTTCACGTATCTAGTGAAAGACTGGCAAGTGGCAGGCACCACGACGTTTCGCGACGGTCTCGCCGCGCCAGTTCTTAGCGCCGACGGTGGCAGCGGCACGGCCAACTTCCACGAGCGGCCCGATTGCGTCGGCCCGATACGCTATCAGCTGAGCGATTTTTCGATGCCGTACGTCTTGGCCGGCGCCTTTGCCCCGGAAGCGCCGGGTACATTCGGCAATTGCCCGCGAAATCCCATCGTTGCGCCAGGTTTGACGAACTGGGACATCGCGATCCAGAGAACCTTCAAGTTCGGTGAGCGATTCTCGTTCGAATTCCGTACGGCATTCTTCAATGCGTTCAACCACCCCAACTTCGGCGAGCCTTCACCCGACCTGAGCACCAGGATCACGGCGACATCGGACGACGGCAGCTTTGACTCTCACTTTGGCGCTGGCGGGCCGCGCAACATTCAGTTCGGCGCAAAACTCCGCTGGTAAGTGTGTAGTTCAAAAACGTCTGGTGCGAGGGATACGCGTGGCCACAACAAACCGAAGGACCGTAGGTTACTGGCTGGTTGCCTTATCCCTGACCGCGACGCTCAATTGCATTGCGCAAGCTCAAAAAGTGGCATCGGGTCCGATAAAAATCACGGTTGATGCAACTCACGCATCCTCGCAAAAGATTCTGCGCGCTGATCTAGAGATACCGGCAGCCGCGGGACCGCTAACGCTCTACTACTCAAAGTGGATGCCAGCCGATCATTCTCCGGACGGTCCGATCGCAAACCTTGCCGGCCTGAAATTCTCTGTCGCTGGAAAACGCATCTCATGGCACCGAGACCCCGACGACATGTATGCAATCCACCTTGAAGTTCCGGCGGGCGGCACTTCTCTATCGGCGCACCTCGACTTTCTCCTCTCTGCTCCGGGACCCACGATCGATTTCGCCGCGGCGTCATCGTCAAAACTATTCATATTAATGTGGCACGAAGTGGTGCTGTATCCAAAGGGACGCGCAGCAAACGAGATAACGTTCGACCCGACGCTGCATCTGCCCGACGGCTGGAACTTTAATACGTCCCTGTCCGTGGCGAGCAGGTCGGGCGGAACAGTTACGTTTGCCCCTGTGCCGCTCGATCTCCTGGTGGATTCTCCAGTCCAATCGGGAACATTCCTAAGAGTGATTCGACTTTCTGCGGGGAATAAGCCTACTCACGAAGTGGACATCGCGGCGGACGATCCGTGGGCGCTCGATATTCCACCCGCTCTGATCGAAAACTACAACCGCTTGGTTGCTGAGGCGAGCGCTCTCTATCAGTCCCATCACTATCGCGACTATCATTTTCTGCTCACGCTCAGCGACAACGTGCTTTTCCTCGGCCAGGAGCATCATGAAAGCAGTGATGATCGAGTGTCCGAACACACCCTGGTCGATCCTAACCAACGCCTTCTTTCCGCAGACCTTTTTCCTCACGAATTTACCCATTCCTGGAATGGACAATATCGGCGGCCGGAGGGCATGGCCACGCCGGATTTTCAACAGCCCATGCGTGGAGAGCTAATTTGGGTATATGAAGGACTCACAGATTATCTCGGCACCGTTCTCGCGGCCCGCAGTGGCTTGCGAACTCCCGAGCAAACTCGCGAACAAATCGCATCGGTCGCCTCGATGCTCGACCATCGTGCTGGCCGTTCGTGGCGTTCACTCCAGGACACTTCTGACTCCGCGCAAGTTCTCTATTTTTCGCCGCCCGAATGGGCTTCCTATCGCCGCGGCACGGACTTTTACACCGAAAGCGTACTCCTGTGGCTGGAAGTGGACGTGACCATCCGGAAGTTGACGCAAGATCGCCGTTCCATGAACGATTTTTGCCGAATATTTTACGGCGGCCCGGACGGGCTTCCCGTCATCAAGACCTATACGTTCGAAGACGTCGTTTCCACTCTCAACGCTGTTGCGCCTTACGACTGGCGTGCTTTTCTGCGCGAGCGTTTGGACTCGACGGAGCCTCACGCGCCTCTCGGCGGAATCATCGGCAGCGGTTGGGAACTCGCTTACACTGATACTCCCAATGACATTCTTGCCGCCCGTCATGCCGTCTCCGGCGGAGGCGATTTCACATCATCGTTGGGCATGGTGGTTAAGGGCGATGGCACCATCCAAGACGTTGTTCCCGGGATGCCCGCCGATCAGGCGGGCCTCAGTCCTTATATGAAGATCATTGGAATTGGCGAAAGTCAGTTCTCCACTGAAGAACTGAACAGAGCCGTGCAGAACTCCCGCTCCGGCACAGGACCAATCCCAATACTAGCCTCAAATACCGGCACCATCGAGCACCATGACATCTCCTATCGCGACGGCTTGCGCGAGCCGCATCTCAAGCGGAACGAGTTGACTCCTAACTACCTGGACGAAATACTGAAACCACTTGCAAAGCAATAGCATCGCATCGTGCGTCTGCCGTCAGATGGTGATCGGTGTTTCCTGATTCAAAATGGCAACCCAACGCCTTCCCCGTTTGATCCAGGTCGTGCTCTCGATGACCGGCGTTGAAGGAAACCTCTCACTGTCATAACTCCCCACGCGCACCGTCTTGTAGATCAAGATCACAGTGGTTGCGTTTGGCATAAATCCCTGCATGTCTTTCAGCTTCGCGTGAGACACGGTCCTTAATTTCATGGTTGCCAGGTATTCCGGCTGCCGAACAACCCCGCTCTGAAAAATCATCACACCGTCCGCGGGCACGAGTCGACTGAATGCCTCAACATCGCGAGCTCTAGCCGCCTTCCACACGCTCTTCTCTAGTTCGATCGCGTGTCTTATGGTCCCTTCTTCGGTGGAACGAACTCCACGTCGTATATGTGACGTTTTCGGCTGTCTCATTCAAGCTCCTCGGCCTGTAATTCGCCAAAATTCTGTGCGCACTGAAAATAGCGCGATTCCCTGCCCGACGGCTGTCCTATCCAGGTTATCCCTTCACCCTTGAACGCCAAGAATCTGTCCCCGGGGAACGCCGGACGGTATACCTCGTGTGGTCAAAAAACTCGTCCTGGTAGCTGCCTTGAAATCATCGCTCAACGGACGTTGATGAAATCAGGCCATCGAGGTCTTTCGCCATTTGAGATTCCCAGTATCCTTAAATATATGTTGTGAGCCCATCGCCCGCTGTCCCATCGACTTTTATGCCGCTTCCCTCTCGTAGTACTTCAGCAGGCCGCCCAGTCGTTCTCGACACCGCACTGCTCCCATGTTCCTCCTCTCCTCCGGCCGCGAAGGAAACAAGATCCGATTGTCTTTGCCCTGATGGTTGCGCTCCTCGTGGTAATGTACGATGTATTGCTGCAACGCTCGCTGCAGGGACGATTCTCCAAACAGGATCAGCCTCGACAGACATTCTTCTTTGACAGACCTCACCCAGCGTTCCGCATACGAGTTTAGATTCGGGCTTCTTGCTGGCAATCGAAGCGGATTCACGCTTCCCGTCTTGATCAGTTCTCGAAATGATTGGCAGAACTTCGCATCTCGGTCATGCAGCAGATAGCGGCAGCCTCTCAGGCATCCCCACTCCTCCATAGTCATGTTTTCGCGCCTGCTGCTCCATCCACTCCTCATCAGGGCACGGCGTGAATCCTGCCAGATTTACCCGGAGAGTCTCCAAGTGGATGAAGAACAGCACATAGTAGGTCGTCAACCCCTTGAGCGTTAGGACTTCCGTCGTGAAGAAGTCCATGCCCACCAAAACGTCACGGTGTGAACGGATAAAGTCTTTCCAACTCGTTGGCTTCTTCCGCTGGGGAGCAGGTGGAATATCACGGCGGCAGAGAATGTTGCCCACCGTCTGATCGGATAGACGATGGCCTAGATTTGCCAGGGCACCTACGATCCGATCGTAGCCCCAGCTCGGATTTTCCCTCGCCATCTGAACCACCAAGCGTTCTGTTTCCTGATCTACCTTGGGCCGCCCAACACTTCGACGGAATTTCGACCCATCAAATTTGTTCGCGATGAGCTTCCGATACCAACCCAGAATCGTATCGGGCTTGGCCGCTGCCGCCAAGTCCTCCAGTGCCTTTCGACCCAGCCGGTGAGCGATCTCCGCCAGTGTCCCCTTTTCTCCTTCTGAAAGCAGCAGCCGACCTTTGATCTGACCTCTCAGGATCCGGTTCTCCGCCGCCAGATATTCGTTTCGCAACAGGAGTTCTTGATTGATTGTTCCGGTGACATAGGCGAGCAGGCGCGACCAAAGCATCTTAGATTCCCCTGTAATCTTGACTTCGTGAAACGCGAGATTGTAGGCGCTGTTTCTAAGTCGGAGAAGCCCATTCGAAAAGGGAGCCGGTGCAAAATCCTAAGCTCCGCTATTTCAAGCCGTTCGAGTTTTTTGACCACACGCCATCCGGATGAGCTACGCAGCCTGATTGAGCCGCGGCAGCTGGGTGGGGCAAATAGTCCCATCCATGGTCCCAAGCTATAGCTAAGCTATAGGGCTGCCATGGGTTAGAAGGTTAGCAGCTAAGGGTGCGGGCTCAGCTGGGAGAACCGGCAGGAAATGCACGTGGGCGGGAGTTTATCGGCCGCCGTAACGATCGCGGCATTATGCGAAGACATCATGCCTGCTAGTGGAGAAGATGCCTTCGAAAGTTGAGCGGAGCGAGTCCGACGCCGCTAGCTACGCCCATCGCTCCGCCCACAACCGCCCCCATAGCCTTACGCTGCCAGGCTGCTCTCCCGTCTCGGCGGGAACGGCGGCGATCTCTTTTCCGGTGACCTTGGGCGTAAGAATATTGATTCTGGCTTTTGGAATTTCCAATGGCACAAGCTCAGCGGCGCTGTGCTCTGCATCGGATCGCGACTTGAAGACACCCACCACCGCTTTCATATTGGCCTCCCAATTGTTGAAGAACGGCGCGTTCGACGGCAGGCGGGGGTGTTCACCTGCCTCACTGTGCGGTGGTGGTGCTTAGTAGTAGAGCTTCAACGCAAACTGGATGTTCCTCGCAGGTTGCGAGAAGTTAATAACTCCAGTTGTGGATGTATTTACCGTTGTATTAGGAGCGGCGAGGTTGACGGCATTAAATGCATTCAGGAAGTCAGAGCGGAATTGGAGCTTAAATCGCTCTGTGATCTGGAAGTTTTTCTGCAGGCTGATATCCCAGTTGTAGTATCCGGGCCCGCGCAAGTGACCGAGTTGGTTTGCACAGGTCCCGAAAGTCGTCGTTGGGTCGGAATAGTTGCTGGGATCAAACCAGGCGAAGCCACCACCTTGAGAAGCGGTAGCGTCTCGCCGACCCCAGATAGTGTTAGTTCCGTTGCAATCGGGGCGCAGACCCGTAGTACCTGTTCCCGTTGGATCAGTTGCGTTGGTATACATAGCCATTGGGAACCCAGAGTGCAGAGAGAGAATTGGGCTGACTGTCCAACCTCCGACAAAAACGTCTGCAACCTTGTTCATGTCCTTGCCGAACTTTTTTCCGCGCCCAAACGGTAAGTCATAGATCGCATACGCCGTGAGGGTATTCGTGGAATCGTAATAGCAAGGTGCCCATTCCGCTTTCGGGTCGTAAATGTTCTGCCAATATGGCCAGGCCGTATTGGATGCTCTCGCATTCGACCAAGTTCCATAGTATCCGGAGTTATCGGTCATGCATTTAGAGTAGGTATACGCCACCTGATATTGCAAACCATGGCTCATTGTCTTCTGGAGCACGGCTTGCAGCGAGTTATAAGTCAAATTGCCGTTCGATTGTGTGCCGGTGATGGTGGAGGGTAAGCTAGCGAACTGCTCATTGGCCGCAAAATACGGGCTTGGTGCGGTGCACGGCGCCTCAGCACAAGAGCTGCTCGGTTCCGATACCAGTTGGCCGTAGTTGAAGGGGACCATGAGGTGAGTGGCTCGCTGCCCGACATACCCTACCTGTAGAGATGTATTGTTCCCGAATTGGTGCTGAAGCGTCAGGTTCCACTGATCGTCGAGGGCGGGTTGCACTTTGGGGTCCCAAATACGAAGTACTACTCCGGAGAAGCAAGAATAGTTCGGACACGCGAGACCCATGAGTGGCGGCACGATGATGCCATCCGAAGCCGTTGTGGAAGGCAGCGGCTGGAGGTTGTAGGTCGTCTGAAATTCGCCGTTAAACGGTGGATTGAGCGGCAGGCGGAGGTTGGTGCCTGTCCCTTCTAAATAAGACGAGATGGTGAAAGCGCCACGGATAACCGTGTGGCCACCAAATCGTCCTCCCGGTGTCCATGCGAAACCAAGGCGTGGCTGGAAGTCCTTGCCACCATACTCACCGTTATAGAGTGATCTGCTGGCGCCATTCTGGTTGGCGTATTGAATCTGGCCCGTCGCCATGTTGTAGTTCGACTGCTGATCGTTTCTCTCAATCCAGGGCGTGTGGGCTTCATAACGCAAGCCAAGATTAAGCGTTAGGTTCTTCGTTACCCGCCAAGTATCCTGAGCGTATCCAGAAAAAATGTTGGAGGTCTGCGTCCAGTTGCCGCTAATTAGGCCGCGACCAAATGAATTGGGCAAGCCGAGGAAGAAGTCCGCCATACCTTCGCCAGTGTTCTGCGCGGGATCCGTCGCAGAGGACGCAGTGAAGATGGGCCCAAAAGTCATGTTACCCAGTTGACCGATGTTCCCTGAATAGAACACTTTGATGATGTCGAACATGAACTCGCCGCCAATCTTAAGGGTATGACCGCCACGAGTCCACGTCACCCCATCATCAAATTGCCACACCTGGCTATTGAAGTTCTGCACGACCATGCTGTTTCCGATGTTGTTCAGTGTGCCTGTGCCTGGGTTGCTAGGGTTGCCTCCACCAAAACCGAGGCCCAAAAGACCGATCAGTCCAGCTGGATTCGAATTCTGGATTCCAATCGTTTCACCGAAATTCCCAACGGAAGGATCCCAGGATGTCCCAGCGTTCAGAACGATATGACTCCACCCAAAGCGCATGTCGTTGGCCAAGGTTGGAGAAATTGAGCGGGTCCAATCGCCAACTGTGCTCCAGATGGGCGCCGTTACTTGGCCCTTCCCGAAGAGGGGCTGCGAACTCGTCGTGGGATCGATCTGAAAGGCTCGCGAGAAGCGGCCCGAAAGCTGATCCTTGTCAGAAATTCTGTAGTCGATTTTAATATCACCCTGATCGGCATTGTAGGCATTCGAGGTAAGATTGATGGCATTGCTAGTCAAATTGTTGTTGAAGGCCTTGGGATAGAGGGGCGAGGCGAACAAGGCAGCTGCCACCGGACTGATCATAGAGATGGGAATCTGGTTGTTTACGAACGGCTGGCGAACAGTGGCTGCCACGCAGGGAGTTCCATTCTGTCCCGTATTCCCCTGACAGGGATTGTAGAGCTGGATTGGGGTGGCAGCGGTCAAGAGCGCTGAGAAATTGCCCTGCATTTCGGCAGGTGTGTATACAGAGATGAAACCGGCAGCGGGGGGATGGTCGAACCGCTGGCCCTGGTAGTCTACGAAGAAAAAGAGTTTGTTCTTGAGGATCGGACCACCCAGCGTTCCCCCGAACATGTTCCAGCGCACAGGCGCTCGAGGGAGCGGAGGAGTATTCGGATTGATCTTGTTTTCCCACTGGTTGGCGTTCAACACGTCATTCCGGAAGAACTCCCAGATGTCACCGTGAAGACTGTTGGTGCCGGACTTGATCGTGGCACTCACAATACCGCCCATGAAATTGCCGAATTCCGCAGGGGCGTTATTACTGATGAGATTGACTTCCTGGATGGCGTCGGGAGAGGGGGTGAAGCCGAGAAGGTTATCCGACACTTGGTTATTGTCCATGCCATCGAGGAGGAAGTTGTTCGATTGCTCGCGATTGCCGTTGATAAACGGTCGTGCTCCGTTGTTCACATTGTCGCCGTTATTGAAACTGCTGGGATCAGGGTGGATCGCACCGGGCGAAAGGAGTGTTACTTCCACATAATTACGAGTGGCGAGGGGAAGCGCCTCATTTGTCACGGCATTGATGATGGTATTCACTTGAGTGGTCTCCGTTTTCAGCAAGGGCGCGGCGCCACTGACTCTAAAGGTCTGGTTGAACTGGCCAACCTTCAGTTCGACGTCGATACGCGCAGTCTGGTTTAACGTCAGGGTAAATGGAGGATACGCGCTAGCTTGAAAACCCTGTTTTTCGGCGCGGAGCTCGTAGTTACCCGGGGGGAGCTGCGAAATTCGGTAGAGACCTGTTTCGTTGGACGCCGTCGAATAGGTGATTCCGCGTTCGACCGATTTGACAGTGACATTGGCGTCGGCAACGGCCGCACCACTTTCATCGGTGACCGTGCCGGCAATCGTTCCGGTGACTTCCTGAGCGAAGGCGGCGTTCGCTCCGCAAATCAGCAGGACTAGCGCAAGGCAGAAAACTACCACCGCCATTGACTGCAACTTTTTCAGAGGTCCTCCCCTGCTGGCGCGCGGAGTGCGAGCAGCCTCTGCCCGACTTTTTACAAATCGAAGCAACGATAAGCACCCCTTATCGGGCTTCACTTCAACGTGATTATTGGCCACTAAATTTTGTCCCGACGAAGGCTACATAAATGTCCTGTCTCATTCCTCCCCCGGCTACGTCGCTTCTTCCGAGGTATCCGAGGTAAACCAGTCCGATTATGCGTCAAACCGGAAGAACTGTCTCCCCCCAAACGGTGAACGCAACCTAATGGAAGTGATCGACGAGCATGATGTCGGTGTTGTCCTCGTCCGCTTGTGAATAGAGAATCCAGCGCCCGTCCGGAGAGACCGACAAGCCCTTGATGCTTTGTCGCCTTCAAAGATCTGGCGGACTTCTCTTGCGAAGTCAGTCCCTGGACAAGTTTCTGGCACCAGTGACGTTTCAAAGACGCGGTTAGGGTTAATCGGGACTTAGCGCCCAAGCAAAGCGGACGGTGAGATCCAGGAACTAGTTCACACGGCCAAGATAACGGTCGAGCCAATCGAGGGTTTCCTTGAACCATGGCGTGTAGGGGAGTCCGTGGCCGGATTCCAGGAGGACATGACGCTTGTCCGCGGATGGGGTGCCCAGAAGACGGAAAAAAGGCTGCTGACATCCTTCGAGAGGGCGCATAGGGTCGTATCGCCCATTGATCATCAGGACCGGGATCTTGATGTTTGGCGCGAAGTTGATGGGATCCACTTCCGGAAATGGGCTGCCGGGATTGCAACCTCCATCGGCGAGGACGGCGGTCTTGAATCGGAATTCGAGGGCCAGGGAAATCGGACCTTCGACGCCACCCCAGCTGAAACCGTAAAAGGCCAGACGATTGTGGTCAATATCGGGGCGAGTTTCGAGATAGTCCAGCGAACGTCGCATATCTTTAGATCGCTGAATTGTCTCATCGCGAAATTCGCTCGCACCTTGACCGGTAGGATGCGTGTTTCTCTCATAGGTGCCCTTGTACAACGGAAACATCACTGCACGGCCGCCTTTCATGAGAAAGTCGACGCAAAACAAATCCATATCCGAGAAGGTGTGAAACGCCTGAGCCTCCGCCCCCGGAAAATGCACCACAGTTGGGTACGGTGGCGAGACGTTTCTCGGCAGATACAAAAACGCAGTAACTCGTTCATTGTTATAGGCGGCTTTGAATGTGATGCGCTCGCGCCGCCAATGCGGCGAACTATCGTCGACGGATTCAATCAGCGCGTCCAGCGGGGTACGGTCATAGGAATAGAGTCCCTGGTAGGCGCGGAAAACAGAATCGGGAACCGGCTTGGCGTTGCGGTAGTCAGTAACCTGAATGCTGACCTGTGAGGTCTGTGCTTCGGGGAGAGGTTCCGGCTTAAGATATTTTACCAGGCGAAAACCGTTGTCCTCGGAACGATCAAACGCCGGCCGCACGTCAGGCTCCTGAGACATGTATTTGGGCTCGCTCGAACTTCCTCCCAAAATAAATCGGCGGGTTCCATCTGAATTGAAACACCATTCTTTCACATTGCCAGCCATGTCATAGGTCCCATAGAGTCCAAGTCCAGCGTAGCTGCCAACCGGAGCGGGACCTTTTCGGGAAAAATTGCTGGCGTTGAGGATGCCGGAGAACATATCCGAGCTGGAGGCTTGGTACCAGTGGTGGACGGTGGGGAGACTTTTGTCAACGAATTCAGCGTAAGCAGCGGCTTCGTACCAGCTCACGCCACCGACGGGATAATTCTCCTGTCCAGCCGCGAAATTGCCAAGGTCCCAAGTCGAAGGCGCGGTGCGATCCGTTTTGTCCACGAATAGAGCCATGGCCTGATCGAAGGTGACGGCGCGGCCATCTTTGGTGAAAGGAAATTTCCAATATTTGGATTCGCGATAGCCGCCTGAATCGATGAATTTTTTAAATTCGAGGTTGGTGACTTCGTATTTGTCGACTAGGAATTCATCCAACTGTATCGGTGCGGGTCCCAGGGCATTCACTTCCCCGGAAGAGACGTGCACCATGTTTTTCGGAAGTGAGCCGATGGGATCGAGAATGACATTATTGCTGACGGACCAGAGAATGTACTCGCTTGCGACTTCCGCCGGTTCGTAGCCATCCTTGACGAATCTCATGGCGTATTCCGCCCAAAGGAATTTCCCTTCTAAAGGGGTTTTGCCGAGGTATTCCCAGTCACCGCGGCTATCGCCGTACTCACGAAAATAGACATCCGCTCCCGTCGGGGTACTTAGTATCGATTGAGATCGAAGATATTTCGTTTCTACCAGTTTCAGCTCAGGGCTGTTGGGGCTATAACGTTCCGCTTGACGGGCAAGCCGATAAAAAGCCACGCCCTTCCTCTCCATTCCCAGCTTTTCCATCTCCGGCACCGCCACCTCGCGTACCCAGCGAATCTGCGCATAATGGCGGTTGAGAAAACCCGCTGAGACACACGCTACGCTGAGCAGCACTAGCGCAGCGGCAATTCCGATCTTCCAAGTTTGCCGGAACGCCGATGCGCCGCGCTTCAACCGCAACAGGTCTTCTCGCATCTCCGCAGCATCACGGTAGCGTGCTTCCCGGTCCTTGTTGATCGCTCGATGGACGATCTGCTCGAGCCCGCGAGAAACCTCCGGATTCAGTTCCCGAACTGCTCTCGGCGGGTGGTCCAAAATCGCTTCGTGAACCTCCGGAGGCGTGTTCCCCGAGATTGCTCTAATCCCTGTGGCCATTTCGTAGAGTACGAGTCCGAAAGAATAGACATCCGTTCGCGTGTCAAGTTTTTCGCCGCTCACCTGCTCGGGTGAAAGATAAGCAGGAGTTCCCAGAGCCAGGCCCGTCCAGCTCAATGTGAGGGTTGACCGCGCGGCAGACTCGGGCATCGGGGCCCCGTCTGGCATATTTTGCGGGGAAAGGGCCTCGGGCGGCTCTGCGGACTCGACCAGCTTGGCCAACCCGAAGTCGAGTATTTTGGCTTCCCCGCGGTTGGTCAGGAAAATATTCGCCGGTTTGATGTCGCGGTGGATCAATCCTTTTTGGTGGGCGGCCTCTAGACCGCTAGCAATCTGCAAGGAGATATCCAGCAACTCCTCGTTTCTAAAGCACGCCCGCTGGCCGCTGTGACTCTCGATGCGTTCGCGCAGGGTTTGTCCCTCTAGCAGCTGCATCACCAGAAAAGGCTGGCCCACGTGCTCTTCCACTTCGTAAATAGTGCAGATGTTGGGATGATCCAAACCTGAGATCGCGAGCGCCTCCCTCTGGAATCGTTCCAGCGCCCGCGGGTCGCTCGCCATTCCTTCGGGAAGAAATTTCAAAGCCACGGGGCGGCTCAGTTTGACGTCTTCTGCCTTGTAGACAATTCCCATGCCTCCTGAACCGAGCAATTCCAGCACTTTATAGTGGGAAACCGTCTGTCCGAGCATGTTGCCACCCGCTACCGCTACCTCCTTTTGTTCTCCACCTCCACCCATATCGACTGCGGGATTTGCTTCCACCCGCTCCACCTCTGTCATCCAGCGATAGCCACGTCGGGCAAGGGTTTCGATGAATCTCGGTTTGTCTGCCGAGTCGCCGAGAGCTTGACGAAGGCGGTTCATAGCCGCGCCGATCGAGTGCTCGAATTCCACGATGGTGTCGTTCGGCCAGAGTTTCTTGCGGATCGTCTCCCGCAAGACAACGCCACCGGGATTTTCCAGAAGGACGACCAGAATTCGGAAAGGCTGTTCGCCGAGCCGTGTTTTGCCTCCATCGGGTCGCCGCAGCTCGCCCGCCCGAACGTCGAGTTCAAAACCCTCGAAGCGAACTGCGGTCAAAACCTTGGGGGAGGCCGGCATGAGGCACACCTCGTCGAGTGGGCCGCAAGTAGAGTACCCGGGAAGGTACCACACCGCTAACTGACCCGCGAGAAGATTGTGAACCATTTCAGGCCGCAACCTCGCCACTCAGCCGTGAAGTTACATGAAACAGCAAATACAGGACTTAGCGTTGTGACGTACAAATGACGCTCATGTGAAACCTACTGCATTTAGGTACTTGACGCCCTAATTCACTGTTCGCCTCACCGCGAAAGCGCAGGAGGTGAACGGCATGAACCGCCAAATATTTCTAAGTGCCTTGCTGGTAGTCCTCACAGTGTCCTCTACGGGCCACACCTACTCCCAAACGGACAGAGTTGCCCAGGCGCCTACAGATAAGGAACCGCCATCGCAGCGACACGCACTGGCCAAGCTCCCCTTTCGTCTGCAGTGGGGCTACTTGGTCATCGTTGAAGGATCAATCGGCAATTTGGGAAAGCTCAATTTTCTGGTGGACACCGGGGCCTTCCCAAGTGTCATCGACCAGAAAATCTCGCATAGTCTTGGCCTTACGGAACAACGCGCCCGCGTAACCCTGTCGACTAAGAGTGTCCCGACGCGGCTCGTCGTTCTGCCGTCCCTATTTCTTGGACCGCTTCATGTCGAGTCCCTGCCGGTTCTGACGCAAGATCTCTCGTTTTTTCGAAACGCCATTGGCATCAACGTCGATGCGATTGTAGGGCTGGATGTCCTTAGGAAAAGCAGCTTTGGCATCAACTACCGAACGAAGGAAATATTCTTCGGCTCAATCGAGGGCTTGAGTTCTTCCACACCGTTCGCGACCGATACACCCATCGTGTCGGTGCTGATGGAATTCCAAAATCAACAACTACGCGTAGTGGTCGATACCGGCGGTCCGGACCTCATGCTGTTCCAGAGCCGAGTACCGGATTCCGCGAGCTTTCAGGCCCTCGGTATGGAAAAAGTAAGCGACGTAAGTGGAACCTTTCAGCGCAGAAAGGTGCGGATCTCAGACCTCCGCCTTGGCCAGGAAAATATTGGCTCGCAGATTGCCTTCGTCACCGATGATCGGAAAGATGACGGAGACAATTTCGACGGTGTTTTGGGCGTTAGGGGGCCTCAGTTCTGGAAGATCGCATTTGACTTTGAACACCGGAGATTTTGGTGGGAACGGTAGCCTGGCAGGCTGATCCTGAAAGATGATTTGTTCCCGAATGGACGGCAGCCCTCGGAAATGACCAACATAGGCGCGGTCTCGGCTATCCTGTCACTTTCTTCGCCTGCTTCCTCACTTTCGCCCACCGCTTTTTCACTCCCTTGATAATCGCCGCTCTGCCAGCAGCAGATAGCGTGCGCTTCTTCACTTTGACGACTTCGCGCTCAGCAGAATGTCCTAGGGCTTTTGCAGCCGCTCGTACACCGCTCAGTTGGTGATTCAGCTTGCCTAACTGCTTTTCGAGTCTTCTTTCTTCGCGCTTGATTGCTGCCAGAATGTTCATGAATCCTCCGGGTGAAATCTATACCAACCAAGGTCAACGCACCAGACGTGCTACCCAAGGTAAGTAACTCCTCGTGGGAATTTGGGTTCGGAAAAGCCTCGGGAAGGAGAAACTACGAAGGAGAGAAGTGGGACCGAATGGGAACTGAGTCTTCAGAAGGCTATCTAAGTCCCTCTCCGTCGGCATAGACTACATTCCAAAACTTCTTAGAGCGGCCTGTACGTCCTTCATGGATTCGACCCTTCGGTTTTCGATGACTTCCAGTTCTGCCCGGGTACATGGTATTTGCTTCAGCAACCTCCACAACTCCAGGTCGCCTTTTAATTCGACATCGCATTCCACAGCTTGTTTACGCGCCATCGATGTAAATGTGCCGTTGCCGACGATCACTGGGAACAAGCTCATGCTCGCAGGAAGTGGTTTGACGGCCAGGAGTTTGTTTCGAAGCCTTACTATTCAGTTGCCGGAGCACTAACAGAAGCTGGGCCTGCCCGCGCGTGAAGCGCCTCAGAAGAGCAGCCGCAAGGATAGTTGGATTGACCGCGCTCCCCCTAGCAGGATGCTGAAAAAGCCAGGAATTTTGTAACGAGGCGGCGCGCGGTGCGTCTGATTAGGCATGCGAGGAAACGATCAGCAGCAGGGGCATGTGTTTAGCTACCTTTCACCGGAGCAGCGGGTACGCCAAGATCATCCGCTGCGGCCGATCCGCACGATGGTAGATAAGGTCCTCAAGGAACTCTCGCCAGAGTTCGACAAGATGTATTCCCAAGTGGGCCGTCCGTCGATTCCGCCGGAGCAGTTGCTGCGGGCTCTGTTGCTGCAGATGCTGTACTCGGTGCGCAGCGAGCGGCTGCTGGTGGAGGAGATCGACTACAACATATTGTTTCGCTGGTTCGTGGGGCTGAACTTGGACGATGAGGTGTGGGATGCCACGGTGTTCACCAAGAACCGCGACCGTTTGCTAGAGGCCGAAGTGGCCAAGGAGTTTCTGGCGCTGGTGGTGGAGCAAGCCCGCGGGCAGGGCTGGGCCTCGGACGAGCACTTCACGGTAGATGGAAGTTTGCTGGAAGCCTGGGCCGGCGTGAAGAGTTTTCAGCCTAAGAACAAGAAGAGTTCGTCTCCGCCGGATGATCCCGGAAATCCCACGGTGGATTATCGCGGCGAGAAGCGCTCGAACGAAACGCATGAGTCGAAAAGCGATCCCGAAGCGCAGATGGCGCGCAAAGGTCCAGGCAAGGAGGCCCAGTTGAGCTACAGCGGGAATCTGCTGGTGGAGAATCGCAACGGGTTGATTGTGGACAGCCGGGTGTGGGAAGCCACGGGCACGGCGGAGCGCTATGCCGCTCTGGAAATGCTGCAGGAACTTCCGGGAAGCAAGCGGGTGACGGTAGCTGGCGACAAGGGCTTCGACACGGCGGATTTCGTGCGCGAGTGTCGGAACCTATGGGTGACGCCGCATGTGGCGCAAAACCTTGGGCGCAGAGGCGGCAGCGCTATCGATAGTCGCACGGCGCGGCACGCGGGCTATGCGATCAGTCAGAAGAAAAGGAAGCGCATCGAAGAATGTTTTGGTTGGTTGAAGACCATTGCGTTGCTGCGCAAAGTGCGGCATCGCGGGACGCTGAAGGTCGATTGGATCTTTACGTTCGCTTGCGCGGCCTACAACCTGGTGCGCATGCGAAACCTGATGCGCAGCGCAGTTCCAACGTAGTCAGTGCGGGCCGTAGTGTCTCTGAACGGAGCTGAAACACCTCTTTCGGGCGCTCGGTAGCACGACAAATCACGCCGCAAAGGCTCGAAAACTCCCGAGTGACTTAAACCAACCTAGAAATTGCTGGCTCCGCACGATTTTTCCGCAGCCTGCTAGTACTACTGTGTTACAAACAATTACAAGCGCCTTTGGTAACAAAACGGGCAGGAGGGGAGTTGCTCGATAAGATGCCGGGCAATCTGAATTCGTAGGGTCGCGATGGAATGAGGATGGTGACGTTCAACACGCACGCGGCGAGCCGCGCGGGTGGAACTCAGGCGGAAGTTTCGTGGCGCGTAAGTCCAGTCGACCGGCGCTTGTGGAGGGGGAAAAACGACTTCTTTCCGCGACGAGGAAGCCGTAAGCGGCGATGCATAACGTGGCGTGATGGTGAAAACCTCGCCAGCCCCGACCTTCGTAATGTCCCAGTCCCAACTCTTGCTTCAGCTCTTGGTAGTCGCGTTCGATAATCCAACGGTGTTTTGCTCGTTTCACCAACTCTCTCATGGTGATACGGGCCGGGAGAGTAGAAAGCCAATACTTGGTCGGTTGGCTCTCCCGCTCCGGCCATTCGATCAACAACCATTCTTGGTCACGAGGTTCGCTTCGCCAATAATCCCGATACTGGCGTCAGGGAACGAAGCAGAAATTGCGCTCCCGTTTTGCGGCCCTGCGAGTGCGACCTGCTAACCGCTCTCCAATCCTTGGCTGGCAAGGAAAGAGCCACTTGTTGGACAGAAACCGGTTGATGTTTTCTATCCCGGCGCAACAACTTCGGTGGGCGCCCCAGCCCGCTTCCTGGTTTTGCCGGGAGTGGAGTTTCTCCAGGTCGCCAAACCGTTGTGTGCCCGCGCACGCCAACAACATACGGTAGGCCCAATTCGCTGAGCTGTTCCCGAAACTTAGTTTCATCGCCATACGCGGCATCGGCCAACACCGGCGCCGCGGTAACTCCATCTGCCAGCGCTTGGCGAATCTGTCCGAGGGCAATCACCGGCTTGGTTGCAAACGAGATCTGTTCCGGAACACCAGCTTTCTTGCGACGCTTCTGATCCTGGGCCCAGATTTCCGGTAAATACAAACGGTACGCGATGGGCAGGCTGGCGTGCTCGGTGGCCATCGACAGGCTTACCGCCACACGACAATTTTCCTGCTTCCCTAACTGTCCGCAGTACTGGTGCGTCACCCCGACGGAGTGCGTTCCTTTCTTGGGGAAGCCGGTATCGTCCACAATCCAAGCGATCACCGGTCCGTTGCGCTTCATGGCGGGTAAGACGGAGTGGCGCACCTGCTCGAGCAAAGCTTCGTCACTCCACGGAGCATCCGCTACCCAATGATGGAGAGATTGATGCGTCTGCCGCACATGGTCCGGAGCCAGCCGTGCCGCCATGGGTTCGACGCTCTTGCGTTCCCCGGGCAGAAGCAGACCCTTACAATACGATTTCAGCGGTTCCACGCGATCGGCGTGCTCTGCGGCTTGCGCCAGGCTATCGAGATAGGCCGCGAAGCGTTGCTGTTGTGCGCCTGGCGCCGAACAAGTGGCGCTCATGCCCACAGAGTGTAGGGAGAACGGGTGCCATCGCTACTCATTTTTGCAGGAAATGTATCCTATTTTATAACACAGTAGTACTAGCGTATTGACCGCAACTCCGAACATGGGGTTGGGTTGCAACGGCGGACCAAAAGGACCCAAATCGCTGTCCACTACGCCGAAGTTAGGATGGTTGAAGATATTGAACAGATCGATCTGCCACTGCAGTTTCATCTTTTCGGTGATGCCGAACTGACGGCGGATAGCAAAATCCAATTGGTTGGACGAAAATCCCCGGAGGGCGTTACGTCCGAGATTTCCCTGACGTATCTCAGTCGGCACAGAAAATGCTGCAGCATTGATTCGCCTTCCGCCGGGCGATTCCCGATCCTGAACATACAGGCCGACACCTGGAACGCGGTCCGGTCTGGCATTGAACAAATCTGGATTCGCAATAATGTCAACATCTCCACGCTCCACAAATACATTGAGGGGTAGTGCAGTTCTAGCACTGAAAATGGATGCTATGGACCAACTGCTCAGAATTGCGCGGAGCGTTCGATTTTGGTTCGGTCCCGGAATGTCGTAGGTAAGTGTGGCAGTGAATGCATGACGGACATCGAAGTCCGAAGACCCACGATCTGAGTGCGGATCGGTAACATTATCAAAGCCTTCGTCCGTGGACGTATCGTCCGTCGAGTGTGACCAGGTGTATGACAGCAATGCCGACAGGCCACGCGACATTTGGCGCTGAAACTGCATTTGAAGCGCGTGGTAGTCCGACGAGGAGGCGTTGGATGTTATGGCGATTGCGCTGTCGGAGAACCGCGGATTGGGGTCAGTCAGGAAGTTTTCTCGGAGTAATCTGCGGCCAATTTCGCCGAATAGGAAGCAGAAACGATTTGGTTCGAGTCGACTCTCTGATCGATCGTGACGTTCCACTGATAGCTGCGCGGCAGCTCGTGGTGTTGTGCTAAGACATTAAACCTGCCCGCGTACGGCGGATCGAGATTCGCGGGTGGTGGTGGCGCAGCATCCTGCGGACTAAAAGGATAGACCACGTTTGATATCGTCTTTACACCCAGATGCGGAAATGAGAGGGCCGCATCTCCGATGTTGCCCACTCCTAGGTCATAATAAACTCCGCGGGCAGTCGGGCACGTAGAGAACTTCAATCTTCATTTTCGGCCCTTTGGTTTAAGTTGGTTTTTTTGTCAGCCAGAAGCGGGCAGTGCGCGGATCGCTTGTGCAGTTCTCGGTTGCAGCTTCGGAGCGCGAGCCGCAGTTCGCGTTCCAGCTTCTGAAGGTCGGTGAGCTTGTGATGCACATGCACTAGCTTTTGTTCAAGGCAGCGGCGCACCGGAGCACACGGCTGCAGGCGGCTCTGCCTTAGCGCAAGGAGTTCCCGTACCTCACCGAGAGTGAATCCCAGCCCTTGCGTGCGACGGACGAAGCCGAGCGTCTCGACGTCGCTCTCTCCGTACTGCCGAAAACCGCCTTCCCTTCGGGGTACACGAGGCAAGAGAGCGTTGCGTTCGTAGAATCGAATCGTGTCTACACTCAAGCCTGCTTTTTTAGCGATGGTGCCAATCTGCATAGCTTTGGCTCCTCTCGAAGAACCTACACCCTGGAGTGCAGTCCAGAGTCAATCCCTTCTTGAGGATCAGCCAGGTTTGGGAAATAGCTCGCTACGCCCAAGGGCTGGAACAAGCAGGTTCAACGGACAGCCTGCCACTTTCCACACACGTATTATTTGGTAGTTATCTGAAGCTCCGACCGGACGAACGGTTTGATTCCTTACTCTCCTGATCAAGCACCTGAAGCCGACAGTTTTCCAAACCGCTGCCCAAATCTGAGAATGGAGTGACCTTATTTGCGACTTGCGGCTTTCTGCCTAGCACACCGGATAAAAATCGCGTAAAGCAGAAACCCAACGGTTCTCGGGCTGTCCGGTTTCTTCAAGATCGGGTAATTCCAAGCTCTTGCTTATCTACTAAATGTATATATTTACAATCCTCGAACTCAGGGTAAAAGTAGTAGCAAGGCGCTAAAACCCGCATAAACATTGGGCATTTTAGCTATGGCGGAGAGGGGGGATTGCAACCGTTGTTGTTGAGTGGGAGGTGAGGGTTGGTGAGCGTTGGTATGTCGCTTGTTTTCAACACAGCCTTTCGATTAGACAGAATCACCAATGTTTATGGGGGTCTTAACGATCCTCAAATCGGTCAAAGTTGCAGCAAGACTAGTAGCAAATTCCGCGGAACAGACTGCCCGCGAAACCGATCATGACGTGATTTGCGGAGCAGATGTACGGAAAGCCAACTCTCCAGCCAAGTGTCGTTGATAGCGGGAAACTCCAATGTTCCGGTGTGAGCGCGACTGTTGTGGGGTCGCAAATGGGCGCGCTATGTACCGGATTGATCATCATCGCGTATAGTCAGGCAGGCCGCTTCCGATCGGCGCGCTGAATATCCTTCTTAGGACACTCAGATGATGGCACTGGCTATAGATCTCGGAGGTACCCACGCCACCTGCGGTCTGGTAGAGAACCAGACCATTCTGGCGCACGAGACCATTGATACAGATCGTGCGAAGAGTCTGGGCGCAGTGCTCCCGCAGGTCGTGGATGTTTTCCAGCGATTGGTAAATACCAAGGGACTGTCGCTCACGGAGTGTTCTGCGGTTGCCGTTGGCTTTGCCGGGCTCGTAGATTCCCGTGCGGGGCGCGTGTTGTCAACCAATGGGAAGTACGAGGACGCGGAAGAGATTGACCTTGCAGCATGGAGCAAGCAAGCCCTAGGCTTGCCGTTGCGGATCGAGAACGATGCGCGGATGGCGCTTCTAGGCGAATCCTACGCAGGTGCCGCCAGAGGTTTCACGGAAGTTGTAATGATGACTCTTGGCACCGGGATCGGCGGAGTCGCCATGATCGACGGCAAGTTGCTTCGTGGAAAACATTTTCAGGCCGGTTGCCTTGGAGGTCATTTTCCGATCTTGTTCAATGGCCGTAAATGTACTTGCGGTGCGATCGGATGTGCTGAAGCGGAGGCCGCCGGTTGGTCTCTTCCGCTCGTGGTTAAGGATTGGCCCGGAATTTCGCAAAGCGCACTCTCAAAATACCCGCATGTTGGATTCAAAGAGCTTTTCGAGGAGGCGGGTCGCGGCGACAGCGTCGCCGTAAGCGTTCGAGATAGGTGCCTCAATATATGGGCAGCTGATGCGGTGGGGCTGGTTCATGCCTATGATCCGGAAATCATTGTCATGGGAGGAGGCGTGATGCAAAGTGCGAGCCTGATCATCCCGTATATTGAATCGTATTTGCGCCAGTATTCCTGGACGCCTTGGGGCAACGTGCAAGTGCGCGTAGCCGAACTAGGCAACAACGCTGCTTTGCTGGGAGCCGTTCCATTGCTTTCAGAACGCTAGCACGTTGGGATCGGGCTTCGATTCGGTGGCATCGCATTATCGATGCTGCTCGGCCGCATTCGCACAATCGTGATTGCGGCACAACCGAACAAGCACACTCAATTCTGAAAAGCAGATCGCCCATCAACGCATTTGACTCGATAGACCCAAAACAAAAATCGCTACGATAAGTACGCCCACACCCAAGGCCATGATACGAAAGGGGTGTGACCCTGCATCTTTCCACTCTCCGGTTAGGGCGCCGCAAATGGCGGCGGTGATCACGATCAAAGACATGAACAGAGGCCAGGCAAGGACCGTTCCCAACTGACCGAGGGTCGTGGTGGAGGCGCCGTACAAAATCGTGCTGCCAAACCATGAAATGGCCATCAGCGCGGCGAGAAACCAATGGCTTCCGCTGCCGCTCTCGCGGAAGCGGTTCCCGGTATTGTTTTTTCTCATGAGGTAAATGCAATACGCCAGATTGGGCAGACCCCCCGCCAACATCAAAGGCAAGAACACTGCATTCGGGCTCCACAGCTTTGGCGCACCATTTTTCTGCGCTGCTTCCAGAATCGGCCCTCCGAAAGCCAAACCGAAATTCATCAGAGCCGCGGTCACTCCGCTGAGAGCGCAAAATACAAGTCCTCTAGCAACTGAAGTTCGCGCCCTCGTCGCACCCAGTGCAGCTTCTCGTCTTCGGCCGGCAACGGCACAAATGCTTACACCGATAAGCACAAGCGCTACACCTGAGACGGCTGCCAGTCCGGCTGAGCTCAGGATTTTGTCAGAGTGTAGTCGGGCGAGCGGAATTAGGCTGCCTACGGCGGCTGAAAGACCCAAAACAACAGAGAAAGTGAGAGTGATGCCGATTGCTTCCACCGCCAAACCAAACAGAACCTGAGCGATTCCCCAACCTGCTCCACACGCTGCCACGATCAAAACGACCCCTGCGCCGGCTTGAGCGTAGGCGCTGTTAATCTGTGGCACGGTGCTATATGCCAGCAATAAGGGAAAGACAAATAATGCAAATATCGTCCAAATCGCCCATGTGTTTTCCCACGCCCACTTGCGAGTAAACTTCATTGGGAGGGTGAAGCTCCCGTTCATCGCTCCTGCTAAGAACAACAGAGAAAATCCCAAAGCCGATCCATTCACTTCTCGCACCTGTCTCCGCTCCTCTAGTTCCGAGTCAAAGTCACGGCTCACACCGGACGGCAGAGCTGTTCACGGCTCAAACCTCTGCCAGGTACTGGCTAGCTTCGCCGGGTCTGAAATCCACCGAAGGCTCTCCGGATTTCTTGAGAACTGCTCGTAAATGGGCATTTCTCGCCAGACGTTCAGTTCCGGGTACTCACGCGAGTGCCTTTTGACAATGCAACATACCTCGTAAGTGGGATTGCGTTCCCATTTGACGCCTCGGCTTTCATCCGACAACGGAAACCAGGCGAGGCCGCCGTGCGCTCGGATTGCGCGGTAATCAAAACCATAGTCGCGCACACACCAAGCCCCGAATACCATCACTTCCCCTGGATCGACGTTGATGACGCAGTGCGCCCACCCGGGAGGAATCACAACCTTGTCTCCGGGTTCAGCCTCCACGGCAAAACAACGCCCGGGGTCGTCTTCGACCGATTCCTGCATATAGACGACCGCACTCCCCTGCCAAATCTCGAGCAATTCTGGAGTCGCGCACTGGCAATGGCGTGAAATCGCGTGCACATGCCCCTGGGAACGCACGAACTCTTTGCCAAGCTTCCCGTTTGCATAGGCAACTACGCCGAACAGCAAGCTTCGCCTAAGAAGTTCGTCGCGATGTGAAATTTTGCCTACATCCATCGCGATTGCGTAAACGGGGTCGGGGCCGCAGCAGTGCGGGTCGAGGAGGCTGGAACGAATGTCATCAATCCGCCGAAATTCGCACTGCGGGCCGAATACACCAGAGCCGTAGTCGAAACTAAGCGATGCAGGATTCAACCGAACGTCAATCATTGGATGAAAGTTCATACAATCGCCTTCGTTAGTTAACCCATACGAGAGTGCAGCTCGCTACTTCGAACAAATGCCTTGATGGTTCCACACCGCCGGCCCAACGAGTCTCCGCTGGGCCGGATTGTATATTTCCCGACTGAGGCTGGCACAATGAACGTTTCAGCATAGTGGACAATGAACGGGTCGAAACTTCCGTTTGGGCTTTCTACCGTTGCTTCCATTCCCTCGACGAGGTTTATCACATTGACGGTTCCACTTGTATCGTGGGGTGTTGGACCCGTGAACCAGTGCCTGCGGGTTTCGATGAACTGAAGTTCGTGCAGTCCCGTGCGCTCTTCGCGCCAAGCCGGGCCGTCGCCAATCGGCTCAATGCGGTTGATCAAATTCCGTCGAACCCAAGCCGTGTCACGGCTCCAAACGATATTTGCTTGGCCATGATCGATGTGAATCGGCCGCGGCAGTCCGTCCAACCCCAGACGTCCCCAGTCCCACAGCTTAAAGGTAAAGATGTAGGGGGTGGCACTGATCTCAAGTACCATGCTGTTTTTGCCTGAGCAATGGACTGTGCCAGCGGGGATAAGGAAATGATCATGCTTCCGAGCAGGAAATTGGTTCACGTACTCTGCTGCCTTAAACTGCGGTCCACCGTTCTGTGCTAAGCGCAAGTCGCGGATCATTGCTTCGGCGTCGACACTCGGCTTCAGACCGAGATATACGCTTCCGTCTGTGCCAGCATCCAGCAGATAGTAACTCTCGTCCTGCGTATAGTTCATTCCGAACTCGCGGCGAATGTATTCTGTCTTTGGGTGCACTTGGAGAGAGAGGTTGCCTCCACCCATCGTGTCGAGGAGGTCGAAGCGGATCGGGAACTCCGCTCCGAATCGGGAATAGATTTCCTGACCGAGCAATTCACGTGGGTGGAGAAACGTAAGATCGATAGCAGGGATCTCAACACAAGCATTTCCGAACCCGAGAAGCAGACTATTCTCTTCAGGAACACAATCAAAACACCATGCATGATTCGTCACATCTTTTGGAAGATCGCATACTTCTTCCATCCAATGTCCCCCCCAAGGGCCGGGATCAAAGTACGGAACTACGCGGAAAGGGTGGTGAGCGATTTTATGCAATCCTTCGCGCAGGGTGGCCCCGGCTATCAGCTTGGGTACGTCACCGTTCGTATCAATCAGAAAATCGATTTTCGGCAGAAGCTCCTTCTTCAACTGATCGGCAGTACGCCAATCGACGAAGAAGGCGCGCTTGTATTTTGCGCTGGCGCTCTCCTCTAAGTTGTCCGCTCCGAGATTCCCGATCGCATTCTGCCGTTGCCGAGACTGAATCTCCCAACGGGCCATGTCCGCATACACAAGAAGTTCTGGCTCCGGCGAGACCAGCGCGGCGCCAGTGCCAACAATGAGCAGCAGTCCCTTTTTCCAACTCCGTACCATCTCGCGGGCTTTTGCGAGTTTCCACTCATCGAAGAAATCCTCAAGCCAAATGGTGCTCATTCGGCCAAATACGGGGTCGTCACCCAGCACACCTTGTAACATTATGTCAATTTTAACCGCGGGCTTCAGAAGATCCGCGGTGAAGATCTGCGCTGAGGGACGTAATCCCTCCCCTAAAATTTTATTGATCATTCGCTCAAACGTGCCGGGATAACATTCCACGCAAGCTACACACTTGTCGAGATTTGCTGAGCCGTTAAGCCGCTGAAGAATTTGTGGCCAACCCGTCAAACATTCTGACCCAGAGGTGTCGATGGGAACGCAAGGATACTTGTCGTAATTTGATTTTCGAGGCATTGATTCAGTATCGTTGGGCGCGACGGCTCGAATTCGGTCAGGACAATTATGATCGTTCCAAAGCCTAACAAAACTAAATAACTTCGTTTGCGCGCCAATAGCAAGTCAAAAGTATCTATATCTGCAATTTCTGTCAAGGAAATGGCATGGTTCCACGGACGAACGTGACGCGGAGCCCTTTTCCGGCAAAGGAAGTCTTCAACAGCAGCTTTGAAGGAGAAAAGGAAAAACTATTCTGTCGGCACCAAAACGGGCTCTCCGTTGCGTGCGAATAGGCGCGCCCCAAAGCCTTGTTGAAGGATCGCTTCGTAGTCGTGACCCGCATCGCTCGGCCAGCAGGCTACAAATTTGAGCGGCACTTGCCCGGTATTGGCCACACGGTGAGCTACGTTTCCAGGAATATAATGAAGGCTTCCCGGAGTCATCACCTCCGCCCAGGTCCGCCGTGCAGTGTCCATCATAATGACCATCCCTCTTCCTACGATGCAACCGTAGTACTCTGCACGGTCGCGCTCGACGTGGAAATGACCGTGCGTCATGAAATATTCGTCTCCGACTCTCCCCGGCTCGATGACTGTTGTGCCCCAAAACAGACCGCCTTGAGTTCCTTCCGGAACGGGTGCGTACCAATGAACTCGGTAAACAATGGTATTCAAATCCATCCGATCTAAATCGTTCCGACTGTGAAAGAGCCCTTGCATTTGCTCCAATGTTCTCATGGTCTCGCGAACATTATGTCCGACAAGGTTACCGCTACACCAGTCAATATAGGGAATTTCCCCAAAATTTTGCGAGTTCATAGGGGTGATGGTAGTCGGTGACATGTGGAAAATCAACAAAAGTACCGGGCTTAGTCCACTAGTTGAGTTTTCCCTCCTCGTCGAGATATAAGGCTATTTCAGTTGGGAACCAAG
The DNA here is from genome assembly GCA_963721915.1 of uncultured Acidobacteriota bacterium. Lineage (GTDB taxonomy): Bacteria > Acidobacteriota > Terriglobia > Acidiferrales > UBA7541 > Acidiferrum. The sequence goes on from CAVRLD010000005.1 coordinate 356,728, forward strand.
GGTACAATTCAAAAGTTCTTCTTGGCGCTCGTTGAAAAAATCAGGCCCGTGTGGGAGGTTGAATTGATCAAGGGAGATCGTCTTGAGGGCGACTCGGTTGGCGATCATGTTTCATCGTCGGGTGACGGCGGAAGTTCTGACAAGCAGCGAACCCGCATGAACAAGATTCTCACTGCTTTGCAACAGACCGGCTCGGTATCTGTCGAAGAGCTCAGCAAGCAACTGCATGTCACGGTGGTAACGGTTCGTCGGGACCTGAACTCGCTGGAATCTCAGGGTCGGCTCAGGCGAACGCACGGCGGTGCGGTTTCCATAGCACCTTTGTTCTACGAACCTTTCCGCACCGACCGCTCTTTTCAGGCTCAAGTCGAGAAACTTGCCGATGAAAAGCGACGGATTGGAAGGGCGGCCGCCGCGCTGATCAATGAAGGCGAAATAATTGCCGTAACCCCCGGGACTACTACGACCCAGGTGATTCGCGGGCTACGGCTGAATCAGAAGATCACGGTTGTCACAAGCACCGTGAACGTCGCGATGGAACTCTCTAAGCGCAAAGACCTTAATGTTTTCGTCACCGGCGGTCACTTACATGGGGAATGGTTCTCGCTCGTCGGGCCCACCACGGTTCAGAGTCTTTCTCACCTGGTGATTCATACTCTCTTCATCGGTGCTGATGGCATCGATGCAAAATCGGGTGCGACCTGCTTTAGCCCCGAAGAAGCGTACGTGAATTCAGCCATGGTCCGGCACGCGCGCAGAAAGATTGGAGTAGTTGATCACACGAAATTCGGGAAAATCGCCGGCTGGCGTATCTGCCACACATCTGAGCTGGATCTTCTGATTACGGATTCGGGAGCTACAGACGAGATGTTGGCACCTTTCGAAAAGGTACACTTAAAAATCACTCGCGTCTAAGAGCATCCACCGAGTCTGGTTCCCACCTTAAGTGCCTGTCTTTGTTTAACATAGCCTCACCAAAGGCTGGTTTGAGCTGAGGCCGATCTGTCTTGGCGCGGGTCGGTGTTGGCCCAAATAGTGACCTCGAACTCCTTGGTGGCATAAAAGCATCTTTATATGTTTCGTTAGAACAAAAAAAGAAACAAAAAATGATTGACTTGGCCGCATTCGTTACATTAATGTCCCCAACACACTCAATAGTTCCGGCAAAAGTTTGGTGACGGGTTCTCGAAGGATGATGCCTGAACAGGAGGGGACATATGCTATCGAAGAGGGGTGTAGCAGTCGGAATTCTGTTGGTGGGGGTGATTGTCGTGGGTCTGGGGATATCGGGGGCTGTGCTTGCACAGACGGTGAATGGCGCGTTCCACGGGACTGTGACCGACGCCACGGGTGCCGCGATCCCCGACGCGTCCGTAAAGGTTACCAATTTGGCTACAGGTCTAGTTCGTGTGGCTGCCGCCAATAGCTCCGGCTTTTACGTCATTACGGAATTGCCGCCCGGTCAGTACTCGGTGACGGTATCGAAACCCTCATTTGGAACCGTTGTGCAAGCACACGTTGAACTTCTCGTGAACCAAGATCTGGGAGTGGACTACACGTTGAAAGTGGGAGACGTAACGGAGCGAGTTGAGGTAAGCGCAGCTCCCCTGGCTCTGGAGACAGCCAGCGCCACATTGGGTCAGGTGATTGATTCCAAGCAAGTCGTCGATCTTCCGTTGAATGGGCGCCAGTTCACCCAGCTTGTCTTGCTGACTCCCGGAGCTGTTCCCAAAGAGAGTGGCCAGCAGAAAGGGTTTGTGATTCCCATTGGCGGCGGCGGAATCAGTGCGTCGGTCAACGGCCAGCGTGGTCAACAAAACAATTTCACTTTGGACGGAGTTCTTAACAACAACATCTACACAAACACTTGGGCCATCAGCCCACCTCCCGACGCCATTCAGGAGTTTAATGTGCAATCCCAGATTACTGACGCCCAGTTCAGCATCTCGTCAGGTGCCAATGTGAACGTAGTCACGAAGCCGGGAAGCAATGGACTTCACGGGGCCATTTGGGAGTTTTTACGAAACGACAAGTTCGATGCGGCAAACTTTTTTGACAATTTCGCGCAAGTCAAGAAGCCGGCCTTCCGTCAGAATCAGTACGGCGCTACAGTCGGCGGGCCTGTGATTTTGCCGACACCTTGGGGCACCTACGACGGGCGCAAGGCCAAGACATATTTCTCTGGCTACTGGGAGGGCTTTCGGTCAACTCAAGGTTTCACTCTCTTCAACAGCGTTCCGACGGCCGCTGAGCTGGGTGGAAATTTTTCAGGCCTGCTGACGGGTCAGCAGGCGGTTGATTCCACAACCAATAAACCCATTTTCGACCCATTGGGTCGACCGGTAATGGTGGGTCAAATCTACAACCCTTATAGCACTCGAACGGTAACTGCGGGGGCGGCCGACCCGGTAACAGGGTTAGTGGCGCAAAGCAGCGGTTCTGTGCGTGATCCCTTTCCCGGAAACATAATTCCGACGACTCTTCTGAATGCCCAAGCTCTTGCGTACCTCAAGGCTTTTTATCCCTTGCCCAATTTCGGTCCTGGCGGGAACAGTTTTCCGAACCTGGCAGTCACGAGTCCTCAAACGATCTCAAACGATCAATTCGGTGTCCGAATGGATCACACCTTTTCAAACAACGACACCTTGTCTGGAAACTTCTATTACACGCAACCCGATGAAACTTTTTCGAATTCACTGTTGGCCGGCGCGAATACGTCCAAGAACCACGCCCGCGTACTCGCCGTGGGCTACTCGCATCTGTTTACTCCTACCTTTCTCATGTCACTGCATTACGGTTACAACTACACCGTCTTTGGCACTACCAACGTCCCGGGCGGCACAGCTTTGCTAGACGCTACCAACACCGCAGCGTTTGAACCTGTGCGAAACGGCGTTCCGATTGTGCCCCAAATCAACCTGAACCCACGCCTTGGCGGAACCAGCCAGTTTGCGATTCCCCTCGGTCCGATACGATCTCACGCGATCAATGCCGACTTCGAGAAAGTTCACGGGTCGCACACGTTCAGTGCCGGGTTTATGTTCTATCACGTTCATAGTTTCGATGATGGCTGGGGGGCGACCGTGGGGTTTGATCAGTTCCCGACCAGCGCGACTTACGGAGCCAATCTAAATGCCTCGCAGACCGGTGACGGTCTCTCGAGCATGCTGCTGAATCTCCCATCCAACCTCTTTGGCTTTGTCGGCGATACTGCGGCGGATGATCGAACGACCTGGCAAGGTTATTACGTTCAGGATAAGTGGCAGGTTTCCCGCAAACTGAATGTTACAATTGGTCTTCGCTACGATTTTGTTCCGCCCGTTCACTACAAGAACAATCAAGTCTCAGGCTGGAATCCGAACTGTCCCATCCCTCCCGCTGGAAGTCTGAACAACCAGACGGCCATCAATCAAGTCGTCGAGTCTTGTTTTTTGATACCGATTCCCTTCGTCCAGCCGCCTACAACCGCCAATCCCAACCCTCCGTCGTTCCCGTTCCCAAACGTTCGGAGCACCTACTTTGATCCGCAATATGGTGGCTTCAATGCATTTCAGCCGAGGTTTGGTTTCGCCTACTCGGTTCAGCCGCGAACGGTCATCCGCGGGGCGTTCGCTATGTTCACGGACCACAACAATACCCTTGTGCAGGAGTCCCAGGATCCACGAATTGCTTGGCCGTTCGGCGCTGGTGTAACGCAAGGGGGCCTGAACCGTGCGGTACCATCAACATTCTGGAATGCGCTCCCCGCGGCAAACTCGTTTCTGCCTCCGCTTAACACTACTCCGGCTTTCGCGTTCGCTGCGGACCCACAACTGAAGGTTCCTTACTCCATGGAATACAATTTGAGCGTGCAGCACGCCTTCACCTCGAACTTGACGGCGACGGTGAGCTATGTCGGTTCAGGGAGTCGACACTTGTTCATCCAACCGATGTATAACGCGCCGCTTCCGAGCGAGATGGGGCCCGGCCCGGTTGCTCCTCGAACGCCGTTCCCCTTCCTCGGTCAGTTTCCAGTCGATTTCAATGAGGGCATTGGCAATTACAACGCCCTCCAGGTGAAAGTGGAACAGCGGTTCTCGCATGGCCTTACATTCCTTGGTTCGTACACTTATTCTCGTTGTCTGTCTATCCAGGATGAAGGACAGTCTGGCAGCATCCAGAATCCCTACGACGTCAGAGCTGACTATGGCCCTTGCGATTTCAATATTCCGCATATTTTTGTATTCAGTTCTGCCTACGCGCTGCCTTTTGGCAAAGGCCAGGCCTTTGGGGGCAACGTGGGGCGCGCGGGTGACCTGCTCATTGGAGGCTGGCAGATGAGCGGGATTGCGACGCTAGAAAGCGGTCAACCGTTTACGGTCAACGTCAATTTTGATAACGCCAACATAAATCCCTCAAGTGAAACACAGCGAGGCGATCCGGTTCCCGGCGTCGCGCTTCTACCTCCGGGATTCCAGCAAGGTCCACAGGCTTGGTACAACCCTGCAGCTTTCACAGTCCCCCCGCCCTTTACGTACGGGACTCTAGGACGCAACACTCTCCGCGGACCCAAATTCGAAAATTTGGACTTTGCTCTTTTCAAGAACTTTAAGTTCACAGAATCGAAGTCCCTGCAGTTTCGGTCGGAGTTTTTCAACATCTTCAACAACGTGAACTTTTCGCCTCCCGGGGGAGCCGCGAGCGGAGGATTCAGTACTCTCGGAGGTGCAAACAACACGAGTGTTGGCACCCCTGGATTCATGCAAATTCTGAGCGCCGCTGCGGCAAGAGAGATTCAGTTCTCTTTGAAGCTGCTTTGGTAGATCACGGAGATGGTTGCGCGGCCGGCCCGGGGAGGCAGTCAAACTTCCGCGGGGCAAGTCTGCGAACGATCCGGCCCTTTGGAAGGTTCGATATTCCCTATGCCCGGATGGACTTGAGCTTCCCGTTATGCTCAAGTCCGTTGCGGCCTAGTAGGGGTTCCTAAAATGGTGACCGTCCGACCACCGAGAGTTTGGCAAAGAAGAAAGGTCTGGTGCCCTTGTCAAATACTCATCTCGGTTTCCCTGACTCTTATCGCTGCTTCCCAGTCCTTGGCACAATCGCCGAATTCGAGAAACGGCCACCAGGCTTCAGCGGCTGCTTCATCAGAAGACTCAATTCATCAGTCGGCTATGTCACTGGTTCACCAGAAACGTTACGACAACGCCCTCGTGCAGTTCCGCCTTCTTGAGACGCAGTTCCCGCAACACCCCCAGGGGTTCACAGGCGAGGCCATTGTGCTGGCTTTGACCGGTGAGTCCCAAAGAGCTGTCGATATTTTGAAGAAGGCACTGGAAATCGACCCTAACTACTGGCTGGCGCGTCGGGAGTTGGGCGTCCTCTATTGGAGCGAGGGACTCAAGCAAGACAGCGCGGACCAACTTGGACCCCTGGTCCACCTGCATCCAGATGATGGTCCAGTGAACGTGATCCTTGGGCAATACGAATTAGAACGAAAAAACTACGAGAAGGCGCTTGCCTATTTTTCTCGCGTTCCCGCGGAGATGGCCGCGGACCCAAATCTAGCGCTCATGGGCGCCGAAGCGCAGCTACACAGCAGTGAGAAAACACGCGCCGAGCAGACCTTGAAAGGCCTTGAAGGGCGGCCCGACCTGACCGCCGAAGTGCGCTTCAGGTTGGCGTGGTTACTCGGGCAGGCCGGGCTTTCGAAAGAGGCCGTTCAAGAGTTCAACAAGTTGCCCCCGGATTACCCGGACCGGTTCCGGCGCAGTTACGGCTTGGCGCTGGCCTACTTTGCTGAACAGGACTATCAGGAATGCGTCCAGACGCTCAAGCCGCTTCTTGGGACCGGAATGACCCAACCGGAAATTTACAGCCTCATGGGCGTCGCGGAAGAGAGGAGCGGACACACGCAGGAAGCCTATCAGGCTTTCCGGGAAGGTATTCTCAAGAACCCCGCGAACACGCAGAATTACCTGAACATCGCCACTTTGTCGAGCGAGCATCAGGACTATGCGCTCGCAGCGCAGGTGCTGACGGAAGCCATCACGAGAAACCCTCAGGCTCACGAATTGTTCCTGAGCCGTGGAATCGCCTACACGCTGGCAGCCCGCTTTGCCGAGGCCAAGCAGGACTACCAGCGTGCCATCGAGATGGCCCCCGAAGATTACGGAGTCTATCTGGCGATGGGTATCTCCGAACAAGAGACCGGGAATCTGGACGATGCCATCCGATTATTCCGGGAAGCGACAGTCCACGAGCCGAAAGACCCCCGTTCCTACTGCTTCCTGACGGAAACTCTGATGCAAAGAGGCGCAGTTCCAGGAGGTTCAGACTTCCGAGAAGCCCAGCAATCGATTAACACTGCGCTTTCGCTCGAGCCAAACTTCGCTCACGCGTATGCCGACCGAGCGAAACTCGAGCTCAAAGAAGGGAACACGAAGAATGCGATCGGCGATCTTGAGCGTGCTCGGTCGGCTGATCCGAAGTCGCGTCAAATCGCTTATGCGCTGGCCCGGGCTTATCAGCGCGACGGTGACAAAGCCAAGGCTGACGTTATGTTTCGAGAGGTCCGGGATCAGAGCGACGAAGACTCAGGAGAGTTCGCGAGAGATTCTTTAACGAAGACCCTGACGGTTGTTTCAGGTGGGCCGCACTGAAGGCGGACGATGGACGCAATCGGAGTTGTGCTTAGAGGCGGCGTCACCGTTTTACTCTTGGCCGCGTCGGTTGTCGGAGCGGCTGGCCAGGACGTCCGGCTCGAGCAGGCATCCAAAACGGACACTTGCCGGCTGGCGCTGGAAAAGACTGGGCAGCTGATCGTCAACCGCAGCCTCCATGAAGCCCTTCATCTTCTGCTGGGACGTGTTTTGGCTCGCTTGAACCAGTCAGCGGAGGCCGAAAGAGAATTTGAGCTTTCGAAAGACCTTCAGCTGAAACATGGCGGTACTGAAAAGCCGTAGCCGGAAAGAGAACCAGACTCGACGAGATTCGTCCCATCAATACCCCGCGGTGAAACCGGGTTTGACAAGTTTTGTTCCGCAGAGACGGCCACCACTTCTCTGCGTGGAGAGGTCATGATGGTGAAAGCCGTTGCTCTAGCGTTTGCGTTGATGACCTGTTTTGTGTCGCTCGCTAAGCCCGCTGACAAGACAGTGTGGAGGGTCGGCGTCTTCGACGGCTCCTCGGGCGAATTTGCCAGCGGAGAGCCTCATGCGGTCGTCCACTTTGCAGCCGGTCAGGACCAGCCGCGCACAGCCTGGTTTTCTTTCGCTCCTGTTGCGTGGGCAGGCAAGCCGACGGATCCCAGGTCGGCACCGCGCGCGATCGACTTCTCCATCGCGGGCGCTCCTGCCCCAGCCTATCGCCTGAAAGCATCGCTGCTGATTGGCCATTCGAGCGTTCCCGCCTTGCGGGTGGGAATCAACGGCCGTTTGGGCACGTTCTATCTTCATCCTAGGCTCGACTACAACATGGGCGACATGGTGGCTGCTTTCTATCCAGCCTATGCGCGCGCCGAAGTCGAAGTTGACTTCCCAGGATCGTGGCTGAAGACGGGCACAAATAGCATCTCCTTTCAGGCTGTCTCCGTAGGTGACAAGGGCGTTCCGGATGCAGGGTTCGAGTATGACGCCATCGAATTGCAGCAGGCGGATTCCGTTCCAACCGCCATCAGCGCTCATGCAGAACCGACTATCTTTTTTCAGAAACATGGTGCATCGATTGACGAACGAGTCGACGTCTTCGTGCGGTATGGTCAGCGTCCTCGTTCCGGGCGCGTTGAGCTTGCTATTGCAGGCCACACTTCCAGCGAGCGGCTTCACACCGATCAGGACTTCGGAGAGGAGCGTATTCCTTTCGAGATTCCCGAGTTCTCACGCGATGCGCAGGCCAAGCTTACTGTGGTCGTCAATGGGCATACGGCTCATTTTCAAGAAACGCTCCAGGCGCAGAAGAAATGGACGCTGTTTCTTGTGCCTCACGTGCATCTCGACGTGGGTTATACCGATTACCAGGCGAAGGTCTCCACGATCCAGAGCCGCATTCTCGATGAGGCAATGGATCTGGTTGCACAACACCCTGCCTTCCGCTTCAGCACGGACGGTGAGTGGAACCTGGATCAGTTCTTGCATTGGCGCACCCCAGCCGAACAAGATCGGATCGTCGAGGCCATACGGCAGCAGAAGATTTATCTTCCCGCGCAATCCAGCAATGTCCTCACAGGATTTCCGACCGCGGAAACACTGATCCGATCGTTGTATCCCAGCGCGAACTTCAGCCGCGTTCACGCTACGCCGCTCAACTACGCCAACATCACTGACGTGCCCTCTTATTCGTGGTCGTATGCGTCGATTCTGGCAGCGTCCGGCATTCCCTACTTTTTTGCCGGGAGCAACAATGATCGCGCGCCCGTACTGTTGCAGGGACATCTGAACGAGAACACTCCGTTCTGGTGGGAGGGGCCGGACGGTGGCAAGGTGCTGATGTGGTATTCGCGGCACTACATGCAGATGCAACTCCTGTTTGGCCTCCCTCCCCTCACGCAAACGGGTGAGGAAGTGTTGCCGCTCTTTCTCGAGATGTACCAACGCCCCAGTTACCTCGCCAACGCTGCGATCCTTTTCGGAACGCAGGTTGAAAACACCGACCTGTTTCCACAGCAGGCTACGTTGGCTGATGAGTGGAATGAGCTCTATGCCTATCCGCACATCGAATACTCGGGTTTTCATGATGCTCTTGCAAACATCGCAGAGCAGTTTCGTAACGCGATTCCGACGGTCCGCGGAGATGGCGGTCCTTATTGGGAAGACGGTATCGGTTCGGATGCGCTCTACGCAGCCATAGAGAAAGAGAACGAGGGCCGCGCACCTTCGGCCGAAAAGCTGGCGACCATCGGCACGCTAGTGAATCCGCTTCTTGCCGTGAATCGCGAAGAGTTGAACTCGATGTGGGCCAACATGGTGCTTTTCGATGAGCATACGTGGACCTCGTGGAACAGCGTTTCCGATCCTGACAGTGATGAGGCTATCGAGCAGCTGCGGGTAAAGGACTCGCGAGCTACCACGGCTGCTGACCAGCGCGACGACATTCTCCGCGGCGGTATGGCGAGCCTGGCTGACTCTATCGCAGCCGGCGTGGGTAGCCTCATCGTCTTTAATCCGCTGAACTGGAAACGCGATGGGGAAGTGACCATCGATCTCGACAAAGGTATGGAGATCGCCGATCGCGCCACGAAAGAACCGGTTCCCTATGTGGTTCTGCACGAGGGCCCCAACTTTCGCGCGGTAGAGTTTCGCGCAGCGGATGTTCCTCCGGTGGGATACAAGGTCTACGAGCTCCGGACCGCGCAGACGACGCCCTCGGCGTCGCAAAGCACAACCTCGACGACCATCGAGAGCCCGTTCTATCGTGTCGAACTCGATCCGGCTTCGGGTAGCGTCCGCAGCATCTATGACAAGGAATTGAACAAGGAGCTGGTAGATACACAGGGCCCATGGCACTTCGGCCAATATCTCTACGTCACCGGTGGCGATGACGAGCCAAACAGCATTCTTCAGTACCGCGCGGTTTCTCCGAAACCGGAGCTGCATATTCACGCGGCCCACGACGGGCGGGTGATCTCGGTGGAGCCAACGCCCTGGGGCTGGCGCGCCGAGCTTGCGTCATCAGTGGAAAACACGCCGGAGATTCAAACCGAAATCCGCCTCTACAAAAGCGAAAAGAAAATCGAGCTGGTCGAAGAGATCGACAAGAAGCCTGAGCTCAAGAAAGAGGCGGTCTATTTTGTTTTTCCGTTTGCCATGACGCAACCGCAATTTCAGTATGAGATTCAGAACGGAGTAGTTGATCCGGCCAAGGACATGTATCCAGGTGCCGGGCACGAGTGGTTCTCGATTCAACATTGGATTTCCGTCCAGCAGGACGGGATGTCGGCGACGGTGATGCCCCTTGATGCACCACTGGCGACGTTTGGCGATATCAATCGCGGCGAATGGCCGACGGAGTTCGGCCAGCGGGCGGGAAACATATTCTCTTACGCGATGAACAACTACTGGCACACCAACTATCGTGCCGCGCAAGGCGGGCACTTCCGCTTCCGCTACGTCATCACCAGCGCGACACGCACCGACGCGGCTGTGCTCAGCCACATGGGTTGGCAGGAATCGACACCGTTAGAGCACGACGAAATCCGGTCGCAGGACAAGGCGCTCGATCTGCCTCGGCCGCTCAATGGAAATGAAGCAAGCTTTCTCACTATCGATGATCCTGATCTCCTCCTCGATACGTGGAAGCCGGCCGAAGATGGCAAAGGGACGATTCTACGATTCATCGATTTGGGCGGCGAGCCGCGCACTGTCACGGTCCACACACCACTGCTATCAATAAGCAATATCGTTGAGACCGATGCAGTCGAACGGGATCAAAAGCCAATTGAGCCGGAGGATGTTCACACCTTCAAAATCGCGGTTCGGGCACACCAGATTCTGACGGTTCGTTTAATTCTCAAGTCAATGTAATCGCGTTGCTGGTTCGTCCTGGTAGGGTCGAGGAATGGCGCCATACTCCGTAGGTCCGATCTATCGGGTCCTCCCCGTTTCCTCTGGGAGTGTCTCACTAACCGAACCGTAAGCTGGTTTCCATCCCCCGCCACGTCGAACGGAGCATGCAGATTTCCCGCACTCCGCTCTCCTGCTCGCTTTGCAGAAAGGTTTATGAGACGCAGCCAATTGGAGGTGCTTTCGATCCGGTGAGGTCCACCAGCATCTACTCCACACCATCCAACCGCTTCCGCCTTCCTCTTCCTGTATATCCTCTGTCTCAGGTCTTGCAGATTTCCGAGCGTTTTTATCAGACGCCCCTGCCTTCCATCATTGCCAGAGGAATTACGAAACAGCTGGGTTCCTTCGCTCCCTGGGAGTTACCCCAGTTCATCGCTACTGCAAACCCTTCCGCCACCTTCTCGCCTTCCTTCCTTTTCCCGGTTTAGCCGGTTATAGGTCGGACCTGCTCCAGAGTCTTTCGCTCTGGGACGAGTAAGGTTTCTCCAGTTGGTTGTCATGCCCTTGTCACCGTACTCCTTCGCCAAAATCCAAAATGCCTTTGAAATGAATAGCATGGGACGCGCCTGTAACATTGTTACGGGACGAGATTGACGGCTGTCCCTCACCAAAATTCTATCCACGCCGAAAATGGCGCGTTTCTCCTCAGTCACAGCGTGAAAAGTCTGAACTCGACCACGAATTGCTTTGAGGAGCGGGAAGGTTCTCTTGGGTGGGAACGTGCGCATGCTACTTATATATAAGGATGGGTGAAAAGATAGTCCGGATCAGGCCGCCCAATCGTAACGATGATGGAGCCCGCCGAGTCGCTCGTAAGAAACGATGCGACCCGGAGCTACGGAACGAATCCTGCGGTCAGGTGTTCCCTTACCGAGACCAAGATGCGTGCGGTCGTCGTGATAGTAGCCGACATAATCAGCGAGCAGCCGTTTCAGGTGGCGCGCATTTAGCGCAATGATGTGATCCAGCAGGTCTCGTCGGCAGCTTTCGACCCAACGCTCCGCCACACCATTCTGCCAGGGACTTTCGAAGGAGGTCCGCACAGGACTCATCCTCAGAGATCGAACGGCGGCCGGGACCTCCAACCCGTATTTCGCATCGTGGTCGAAGATCAGAAACCTGGGAGGCGGCTCGAACGGAAACGCCTCCCGCAACTGCTGGACGATCCACATACTCGTCGGATGACTGGTGACGTTAAAGTGCAGGATGCGCCGACGATCGTGGCCGATCACGAAAAAGCAGTAGAGAAAGCCGAAAGTGATCGTTGGTACGGTGAAGAAATCCATCGCCGCAATGGCTTCCCGATGGTTGCGAAGGAAAACGAGCCAACGTCTTGTCGCTTGAGGGTCCCTGGGCGCTCGTTTCATCCAACGAGAGACCGTTCGCTCGGAGAGATCAAGGCCGAGCATGAGGAGTTCTCCATGTATCCTCGGCGCTCCCCAGCATGGGTTCTCGGCAACCATTCGGTAGATCAGATCCCGAACCTCCTTCGAAATTCTTCTCCTCCCTGCTGGCCTTCGGACCCTGGAGATCAAACGCCAGTAGAAACGAAAGCCTGCCGGATGCCACCGAACCACTGTCTCGGGCGTGACCACGATCAGAGCTTCTTTCCAGGTGGACCAGAACTGCTGGGCAATAACCCAGAACAGTTTGTCGAACAAATCGAGCCGTGGCCTTGGATGTCGACGTTTCAGAACGGTGAGCTGTTGCCGCAGGGCGAGATTCTCCAATACAAGTTTCCCACGGTCACGAAAAAGGCGAACGAGTACTCCGAACCAGAGCAAAAACAGGCTGTCCATGAGCCAGGGTTATAGCAGACGGCGGTCCGAACCAAGGCTGTAGGTCATTGATTCTTCGGCCAGCAAGCATTTTGGCGAGCGACAAGTCCTTTCCGTCAAATTTCGCGCTGTACTGAACATGCATCGGCTTTCCGTCACCCTCTATTCCGGTTGCGTCCAACTTGTAGTTGTTTTCGTCGGATTCCACCACGACGGTGAGATCCTTTGGTGCAGGTCCCGGACTATATTTTGACTTTTCTGGATTCATCTTCCACGTCCCCGACAGCTGATCCGCTGCTGCGGTCGTCACAGTCAGCGTTAGCGCAGTAATCAGCATGGCGATCGCACAAGCAACTAACTTTTTGTTTTTTCGCTTGATTGCCCTCCTAGCGAGACTTCAGGGCCGACCTTTTTTCTACTTATCTTCCCAATCACGCGAAATGTCCAGCACTTCCTTCAAGTAGGATGGTCCGACAATCGCTGCGTGAGGGACGTTTAAGAAGGGCACCCGCAAATTTTAAAATTTAGTTTGGATGGGACCGGCAGACTAAAAGGGGACCCATATATTCCTATCACGCGCGCAAATCTTAGAGCAATTTAAATCTATTTCGCAAGCAATGAATTCATCACGTTCACAACTTGGAGACACGAGCTTTGTTTCGGCAGATCGCAAGCAAGAAACGCTGATGAGTTTTTTCGAACGCAACTGAAGAAAGCCAGCGAAAGCACATCGAGGCGCTTGCGTGGATATGTGGTGGCATTCACAACAGCATTGAGCAGTGGGCGAACTGCGCATTGTGTTCGACAAATTCCACGTGCTACAGCATGCAATAAGGCATCGATGAGTGCGAGAGCGGATTCTTCCGCAAAGTGCGCATGCGCGGTGTTGTGAAGCAAGCGCTGCTGCTGTTGACGCGTTGGATGAATTGACAGAAAACGACCTGTTGAAAAATCTAAAATCGATAATTCGAGGGCGGGGCCCCTATGCAAATTTAAAAGACTGAGACACCGAGCCAACCGCCAAACACCGAAGTTCTATGTGAAACTCCGCATTTTGGAGCTTGCCGTGCATATGGAACTGTCGAATCTTCTTACGTAAGAGCGGGTCTCCTGCGAGCTGCTATGGAGGCATTCGTTGAACGCCGACATCCCTTTGACGCGGAGCACCTTAAAGGGATGAAAGCCTTATTTAAGGCTTATCAAGATGCGCAGGAATATCGGAATAACATCGCTCATGGGGTAGCCGTAGCGTTTTACTTGTCCGACGGAACCCACTCTAAGTATTTTTTGTGCCCTCCTTCCTGTGCTACCAGAAAAGTGGAAAAGCTTTCATAGTCATCGCGGGGTCCACTGTGGGTGTGAGGAGAAAAGACCGTCTACAACACCAATTTGGTAAGAGAGGAACAGACCGAATCCAAGACTCAACAGGCCCGAGGCGACGGCCATCCCGCGGTTCCAGCCAGAAAACCTTGTTACGCTAAAAGCCAACGGCGTAGCGATCAGCCCGGTAATTAACATCATTCCCGCGATCGTCCCCAAGCCAAAAAGAAGGAGATACGCAATGGCCCACCAGGGATCTCGGATTGTGGTCATGACCAGCAGGGCCACTGCCGCCGAACCCGCCAAACCATGAACGATCCCGATGACGAGCGGGCGCAAAACGTTGTAGACGCCCAAACCTTGCAGCGATCGACGTATCTGGAATTTTGGCTTCGCGACCTCTCTTTGGGCTTGCGAGGCCGAGTCGCAACACTGCGTGCCGAGGTCGGCCTCACCGCGAAGGCCCGCGGCAGTGGGGACCCCAGAATTCGGGGTGAATTTCTCTTGCAACCAGCGCAGCATCCCGGTCAGATTCAAAACTCCGAGAAGAATCAGCATGGCGGCCACGGTGAACTCCATGGAGAGGCCGACGCGCGGAGGGATGGTCACCTGAAAAAGGATGATCATAGTCCCGACGACAAATATCGTGAAGGTGTGGCCGAGACCCCAAAGTACGCCGATGAGACCAGCCTTGGCGATCCCTGGCTGCCTGGTGACAATGGTCGTAACGGCGACCACATGATCGGGATCGGTGGCGTGTCGCATACCCAGAAAAAATCCCAGAATTAGAATAGCCAGAAATGAGAGCAACTTAGCCTCCTGGTGTGAAAATCACATTCGAATGTGCACGATGCCCGCGGCCATCAAGCCACGGACCGCAATACCGCAGCCCAAAGCAGAGATCATCAGCGCCGACGCCATGGGCAACCACCGTTGGATGAGCGGGGCCTCGAACGGCAGCCGAGACATCGTGCGCCCGGCATAAACGGCGGCGAAGCCCATGGCAATGAGCACTGCCGCCAGTCCGATACTGAAAGCCACGATCAAATACAATCCAAAGGCGGTGCGGTGCAAAGCGACGGCGCTCAGCAGTACCACTAAAGCGGCAGGACACGGAACCATCCCACCGGTCGCGCCGAGGACAAGCAACTGCCGCGCAGAAATTCCAGCACGACGCTGAGTATGGCGAGGAAAAGTTGGCACGCCAAAAACGAGGAGGAGCAGGGGGGGTTGTCCCGATGCCTGATCCGTTGTTGGTGCGTCTCCAGGCGTATCTTCGTGATGTATGGAAGCCGAATACTGACAACCTGCTATTTCCCACTCGCAACGGGAAGTCGTACTGTCAGTCGCACGTAGTGCAGGAGAAGCTCTGGCCGATTCTCGACCGGCTGGGCATCCCCCGTTGTGGACTGCACGCCTTCCGCCACACGCATTCAAGCCTCCTCGTTGACATGGGCGCACCGGTGTCCGTTGCTCAGGCACAGCTTAGGCATGAAGACCCAAGCGTGACACTCGGCACTTACAGTCATGTCCTTGGCGATTCACAGCGTGAGTATGCAGAGAAGGTTGCTGAATTGTTGGACTATTCTGGACTACAAAAACACGGGCCAGCCCAGTTGATTCAATAAGTTAGTTGGTGGAGCCGATGGGATTCGAATCCGCCAGCCGTATGGAAACAAAGGAGTTTTGCGGAGCACCCCGGCCTTCTAAGGTACTGAAAAGAAAGGAACGGAACTCTTAGTGCCCCCTTATTGCCCCTGACGCGCACACAGTTCGGCACGTACGTTTGCAGCCGTTCAGCGACGACTTAGACGATCTCAGGCGAGCGTCATCAAGGCAGGCATTGATGATGTCCAATTACTTCGTTGTGACGCGTGATCGTTTGGCATGAACATTTTGGGGATCGTTTAGTCGTACCTCCGATTTGTTGACTTGCCCTGAGCCGAAACCTGATATGGCGACCATCTAAGGTCGGCTATTGTGAGGCCATGTGATCAAAGGTCGTCCGTTACCCCTACGGGAAAACCACTGCGTGACAGTTGCCATTGTGTTGCGGCTCGTTAAATCGAGCGGCTGAGAATAAGTGTGTTTCGCGTTCTGATAATGCGTTAGTATCTTAAGCTTCCGGATACTTCATGCGCTAAGAATCGGAGCAAGTGGCGTATGCACAAGTCGAGTACCGGTTGGGTGGGATGCTTAATTATCATCGGAATATTTATATGGGTACTAGCGGGGGTCGCTTGGCGATTCCTGACAGCTAGTTGGCCGACGTGGGCATTTCTGATTCTAGCCATCGTCCTTGTGTTGGTAGTCCGAACCAAAAAGGAAAATCTGTTCTTCAAAGCGACCGGGAAGGTGCTCACTCCAGTAGCGGTCGCTCTCGGGATTTTGATGGCGTTCGAGGTTCTCTTTGGCCTTTTCAAATCATTCTTCAGTGACGAACGCGTTGGTGCTGTTGAGGACGCAATCCTCAAGGCCCACTTCGCCATCGAAGGTTCCGAACGCCACCTCGGATACGTAATTCCACTCTGTGTCGCTATCGCTGTCGCGTTCCTCTGCCTGACAGTTGGAAACTGGGAATACTCTTCTGCTCTTGCCAAGCTGAGGGACGCGTTCAGGTTCGTGTCCGTCGCATTGTTGGTAATGGCCTCGTTCACATTTTTCAGGCACGACGCGACGACCACATTGCTGAATTGGGAGAGGGACAAAAATCAGGGTTTGTACGAGATGGCACTCGCAGACGAGGAGCGGTCTGTAGCACGTCTCATCGCGAGTCGAGAGCTATTCAAGCCGCTCACTCATCTCGATCCGGACTCCAAGAAGAATTTTGAGGCATTCTTCGGCAGGTTGAAGACAATTTGCGAGGGCGTCGCGTGCTTTCGAGAAAGATATGAAGTAATGATCGATCTCTACGGTAAACCGTCCGTGTATGCTTTTCGCGATACGATCCACCAGAAGGTTGACGAGGATTACAGTCAATTCGTCCCAAAGAAGGCACCAGCGACTGAGCCGAAACAGACGCTAGACGATTTGTTTCCAAAAGGTATGCCCGATAAAGGCAGTTTCCCTTATGGGGGCGTTCCATTGTGGATTGATGACAACCTCCCCGCTGACATTGACCTCGCTTCCTCTAAGTCCCCTCAGGAAAGGCTGCTAGGCAGGAGAGCCTCCTCTCAAAAAGAACGAAAGGAACAGAAGCAGACGGTCCAACAGCAGCAAAAACGTACAGACGATATGGGAAAGCTTGAACACCATGCGAAAGAGAGGACGACAGAGGCATTTGCTGCGGCCCTCGCGGCGGCAGTTCCCGACGCGGAAGGCATCATCGGCGCGTATGTTAAGCAGTTAATTGATGCTACGGCCGAATGGGTAGTCAGACCCGTCGTGAATCAAATGTTCAGGCAAGGCTATCGACCTGAAACCATAGACGATCTCCACTTCGCTGTGGAAGCCCTCCCTCAAACGATGAGCGAGACTTTTGGTAAATTTCATTCGGTGGGAACGCAAAGCTCAGAGACCTCGAAAATGGCCAAGCCGAATTTCGTGGAAGACTTTTTCAACCACCAAGAAGAGTCGGTGGCCAAAGAAAAAAAGGAAATGACCGAACAGCTAAAGAAAATGCAAGAAGAAGAGGAGCACGACCGCGTCGAATGAGTCCGGAAAGAACGTCAGCGCACTCCCATCTCGGGGAAACTTCAGTGTTTCGTTTGGATCTGTTAAAAACCCGGAACTCGATCTGACAATATTACGACGAGTATCGAAGCGGGAAAACCAGGCTCATTTTGGCGTTGGCGGTTTCAGAATTCGCACTAGAGCCGCACTCGGAGTCTTGTCCTTATCGTTTAGGGTGAAGTTCAACGCGTAATATCCAGGCTTTGCGTTTACAGCGTCGGGCAACGTAATTTGGATGGAGCTTTCGTCCGGAGCAATTGTCGCTGTAATTAACTTGTCTTCGAAATTCGTGAATCGGAACGTGCTCAAATCGATTAGTTGAAGTTGTTTGCCACTCAATTTCAAACTCTTCGCACCTTGCGGAGCTTCCAATTTGTCTATCGTAACTTCAGCGGGCTTATCAGGAGTGAGCGGTAGCAAGACTGACTCGATCTCGTCAGGTTTCTTAGGATCGTCCAGGCGATAGAGCTCTATCGCCTGCGCGCCAGTTAGTAAACAGGTCGGAACCGCTACCAGCAGAGTGGTTGGTCCGAGCGTCGAATCTACGTAAGCCTTCTCCAGCGCGCATTTTATGGGTTGGCGACTTGGTGGACTTGTTGGCTGACCGTTCGTTTTGGTCGGCTTGTGAACATCGGTTGGCGTCGGTGTAGGTTTCGGAGGAGTAGCGGTGACCTTGGCGAAGTCGCAGGAACTGGCCGTCCGCGCTGACACAATCGGATAGTCACCGATTTTGACGCTGACCGTTCGTTTCAGGTTACCGGGCGACTCTACATATCCGAATTCGGTTCCCTGAATGGCTAAAAGCATGCAGTCATCGGTCTTTGCCATTGTGACGAGTTTCGTCGCAGTGAATGCATTGGCAAACGTCACCGGTCCTATAGCCGAGAAGTCAGGTCCCAGGAGGAGTTGCTTTAGAACCACGGTCTTCGATTTCTGAAGAGCATCCGTTGGCACGCGAAATCTGCCTGACAGGTATCCCTGCGATACACAATTCGAATCGGGAGCGTCATCCAATGGCCGATCTGACAAACCAAAAACTATTCCTCCAGCCAAAGCGAGGACATGATCCATAGAGCCTTTTTGCGTAAGCCCCCCGTCGTAGCAAAATGAGACCTCAGAATCTGTACTGCTCCATGGCTTCGCCGTTACGTTGTAAATTCTCAGGGGTTTTCTGGTTTCATCTTCTGCTACATACCGACTGAAATGGGAACGGTATCCACCAGGTGCAACAATGGTTGCATCTTCGTTGGCCATGAAAACTTCGGCAGGCGCCACGAGATGGATCGCTTCACTATCCAGAGTGAACCCGGCGACGCCTTCTTGCCAGGAAGACGGCCCAGACACGACCGACGTTCCTGGCACGTAATTTCCACCAGCCTCAACATATATTTGGCCATTGCCAGCGTCCGTCCAGCGCAGGTTAGGAACATCAGGCTTCAGATTGAAACTTGGAATCGGCTTCCAATCTGCGGGCTGGTTCTCTTTATCATTCTTAGGCTCAATTATTGCGCCCACTGACCCCGTTTTCGGATCGTAGTGGCGCCATCGTTTTTCGACGGTGACCCAACCAAGCTCTTTTGTTCGGTCCGGGCTATCTACCGCGAATGAGAGTTGAACAAATGTTTGGCGTAGACCCCCTCGAACTTTTTTCCGTCCCAAAGTGGGCCGAAATTGCCAACCGAATGATGTCTCGCAAGCTGATATGCCCCCGTCCTGATCCGTGGGGGTGTCTTGGAACGCTACAGTATCTAAATCCTGGACAATAAAATAAGTTTGAGAGCGTTTTGACCCGGCCACCCCGACAGAAAAGACTTGAGTGACGGCCGCTAGGCCAAATCCCAGGGATCTGTCTGTTATGGTCGCTTCATTGTATGTACGTTCGCGTGGGAGGATCGTCATGACGCCCGGTGGTTCCATTGCCGCGCAGTTTTGCCCAGTTGTAACCCTGACGACTACTTCAGCCACAGAGTAGTTGTATTTCGAGCCTTCCGGGGGCTGGATGCTAATTGGAAAGCCGATTGTGGCGCGCTGCTTTAAGCTAACCCAGGCAGGCAGTTTGCTCATATAGCCCTGGTCGGTACATTGAGCTTCAGTCTTGTCGGGGCACTTAAGCGGACTGATGAAACGATCATTCAGCGATCCCTCAAGGAGGAGCCTAAGGTTCGTCACGTCGTAGGTAAGCTGCATTTCTTCATTGAGCGTATCAAGTGAAGATGGGGAGAACGTGGCCGGTAAAGAAGGCGTTCCCGAAGTCGATAAACTTGGAACTGTGGGTGATAAGCCCGGCCGAGTAGTGTCTGTTTCGGTAGTCACCGGGGCTGCTGGCGCCGTACTCACGTTCTGTTTGGTCAAGACCTGCGGAATCGGAGCTCCCTGAGCCTGAATGTTTAGTTGCGATTGCTGTGAAGTCCCACCCTGCAAAGTACCCACCTTGGCCGCAACACTGGCCTGATCCAGGAACTGCAATGTGGCTAGTCGCTGTTCCGCAGCGCCCAACATTGACTCAAGGGAGCGATCGTCGTAAATCTTAGGCTGACCTACGTAAATGCTGTCGACCGAAGGTTTTCTCCGGGTTTGCTGCTTGGGCTGCGCAGGCGGAGAAGACGTCGTGTCCGGAGTTGTTGCAGCGGGTTTCGCCGGCTGCTGCTTGGGCGCCTGAGAAAAGATCGCACTTGGCAAAAGCAAAATGCCGATCGTGGAAAATATAAAGGACTTAAGGCGTCGTTCGAGAGTTCCCATAGTCACACCGAATCCGCAGGAAGGTAGTCGATTAGGTGCCGTAACGTACATCTTTTGATAATAGAAGTCAATAACATAGCCTTAAAGGCTGTAGCTAACACGAACTACTAGGTCCAGGCGGGTAAGGAATGCCCCTTAATTCTCCCGAAAATACTCCCAGTGAATGAATCTCCGCTTTTCGCAAGCGATGCGCAAATTTCGTTATGTCAAGGGTGCCTGCTGGATAATTCTCCGAGTGTCGCGATATCCTGGCCGCATCAACCGCTTACATAGCGTGCACTAAAGTTCAATGTCCCGCTAAAAAATCCACCAAGTGAATCTTCTGAGCGCAACAGAACGAGCTTGGGCACTGAATCCGTTGCGGGCCGCTTCTCAAATTTTGTGCCACGCGAATGCCTCGCCTATTCACATCGAGCTAAATCGAACGAGTGGCGCGCTCAAAGGGACGATCTCAGAGCGCTAATCAATATCAACTTGTTATAACGGGAATTGTCCTACCCGCCGGCTTTGGGCGGCTGGAGTAAGGACAGCAACGAGGGGCGATTCCGAATCGGTAGCCCAAGTGTGTTTCGGACATCGGCTATCACCATGTCTTGAAGTGCCCCACCGTAAATCGCTGTGTGGTCAAGTTCGTCAACTTCTTCCGGAGGAAGATCGACTACGCGAAAAGTTGAGATTCCAGTCGGAGCGTCGGCAACACCCAACTCGCTGTGTAGCGCAACAATACCGGCATCGAAGCCAAAGACAATCATGCTGGTTATGACTATGGCGGCAAACAGAAATCCGACGATTATCGCGTAAGCGCTCATCAGCAGGCCGCTCAAAATGATCGGCAAGAATGCCCACGCTAAGAGCCCAAGGCGCTTGTAGTGTTCGAAGCAGAGTTCCCTGATTGAATCGAAAACGTGCGAAGCGCTAGGCGAAAACCAGGTTCGAATTCCGGGCCAATAATATGCGAAATACGCCCAGGGGAGCACAGCCACTAGAACCGAGTCCGCGAGACGAGCCATTCTTCGAGCAAAATAGATTAGCCGACGGCACAGAATCCTAGCTACTTGGGACGCCCCCATAAAGGCATTAATTTCGTCTCCGAGCGTCTTATAGATATGCAGGCTGACGGTTTTGAAGTCTTCGGCCGAGGGGCTGTGTATTTCCGAGATCCGTTTCTCGGCGATATTATTCGTCGCGCCCGCTATAGACCTCAGTGTTAAGAAGCCGACGAAGAAGGCCGCAACGAATAGTCCAGCCTTGTAGGAGCTCGTAGGTGGCGACCAAATCGCGGCGATAAATAGGGAAATTCCTGCCATCGAGATGACGCCAGTACTTTCGGTCAGACGGCGCATCGGAAAGACAAATGGGGTTGCGATACAAAACAGGCCGATCGATTTGTTCGTATTTAGACCTATTGATGCCTGAAGTGCAACATTTCCACCATGGCTATGCGCGATTACCAGGACCCTTTCAGAGTCAGATTTTGACAGGAACTTACTTAGCATTTCTCTTAGCTTAGTCGCGGCTTTTGCACGAGCGGACATGGAGTTGTTACCGCTCCAATCTAAGACTCTAAACTCAACTTCACCCCCTCCTTTTTCGCGGAATGTGTCGCGAAGGCTGTTCTCGAAAAACTTGTCGCTCGAAAGTGCCCACCAATCCACCCAGGTGCCATGGACAAAAATGACGAGATTTTTCAAGGTCGGTGATCTCAATTAATGCGTATCACAATATCCGTGCCCTGCCGGGTGGAGTGTCAGCCTGGACGATTAAAAGACCTAGCGAGATCGTGACGCCTATGTTTTCCGCACGTCAAAAGACCATCTCGACCATAAATTACCTTCTAATAGAGCAGCTGCCCAGCGTATGCTCAAGCCGAACGATCCACGTCTTTCTCGGTCTGAAAGGCGGCATAGGACATTTTCACTTGTGGAACACGTCCATGAGGATACGGACAGACATGGCAATGAGGCCAACAACGGCCGCGACGCTCCCCCCGCGCACACAAACGCCTTGGAACTTGTCTTCAAACTTGGACATGGAGGCATTCTACGATAGCCAGCAAAGAAAAACCCCGCATTTGTGTGGGCCAATTTTGGAATATTTTAGCAATTGGAAATACTTGAAGTTGATGTCCAGAGTTCTGGACAAAAAGCCTGATCGAAAATAACGGCCGGGCATACCTTTCATAAGAAGCGCTCACGACCAAGATAGGAAATCCTTGATTTTCACTGTCAAGATTAAAAAAGCAATTGCCTTTTCCGTGAAAACTCATGAGATGTATCAGAAGCAGAAGAGAAAGGGGAAAGATATCCCTTACATCACGCATCCGCTCACTGTCGGCCTTATTTTGTCGCGGGCGAACGCCAGCGACGATGTCGTCATCGCCGGACTTTTGCATGACACAATCGAAGACAGCAAGAGCGATAAGAAGGTGACACACGAAATGCTCGCGGAGCGCTTCGGGAAGAATGTCGCCGATCTCGTGGTGAGCGTTACGGAGCAACGCAAAGATCTGCTGTGGGAAGAACGCAAAAGCGAGGCGCTTGAGCACATCAAGACCTTCTCGCATGATTCGTTACTTTTGAAATCGGCGGACCTGATTAGCAACGGCTCGGAAATTCTTGATGATTACGAAAAAGAAGGCCTTACGATCTTTGATCGCTTCAACGCCCCAAAACAGAGAGTGATCTGGCATTACACGGAGGCGATGAAAACTATCTTGGGCAGATGGTCTGAGAATCCATTTGCCGATGATTTACGCAGCCTGGTCGCCAAGTTCAAGGAGATTGAGTCGACGCGGAGTTAGGCTCTCGCTGGATAAACACCTCGGCCCGCGTGGGCGTACTGAGCCGAAAGGAAAACTATGTTAGTGGATTTTTACATGTGGGGCGAACGGGGTCTTGTAGCGAGCTTTTTCGCTGACCTGTACTTGACCGGGGATTCGCGGGCCTTCGAAGAATTTCTACGGGCAGTCCAGATCGAGAATGAGCGCTTTCCGCGGTCGGTGAGCAAAGCCACAGTGATCATTGAGCCCGATTTTTCCAACAAGGGGTTTGGTCACCCCGACGCGGTGATCCGCGTTGATTCTGAAAACGAGTCCGCCGTAATTATTGTGCAGGCAAAGCGAGGGCCATATGCCAAGGCCTGCAGACCTAGAACGGGCAGAGGCATCCGCAAGGGCTTCAACAGCTGCCTCAATGGTCAATTAGAGCTTTGTTATGCTCTTGCATTGGCCTTGGAGATATTCACGCCATCTTGCACGGAACTGGTTGAACCCCAGTGGATTATGAACACGCCCTATGCAGTTGAAAGAAAAAGAAAGGTAAGCGGTGGTCTACGCCGGCTTAAAAATCCCAACGTTTTGCGCGATGTAGTGGCGGGATTGGCCGGTTTGCCGTTGAGGAACTATTTTTTTCTTGCGCTGACCACTGACTATTCGAACCCCTTCTTGGACCAGAACTTGGCACCATTGTTTCCTGAGCTTTGTCATCCTGACTTTGGGATTCTAGATTGCTGGGAACAGATGAAACATCAATTTGGCTGGATAAATTATTCCGTCCTGGAGGAGCTCTCGTTACCTGCACAGAAGGATCGGAAGCTATTATTCGCGAAATCCTGGGAGCTGAATCGACGAAACATGCAGTCTGGAACCCCATTGGGACGCGACAGCACTGAAAGTCCCAATGAAGGAAATCCTGCCATCTTAGGGCGCGGAACTTCACTAATCTTCGCTCCAAGCCAAAATGCCTCAACATTTCTGCACTTCTCATGGCGTGGCGAGAGTTCTGCACTCAGAGACTATTCTCAAAGTTCGACCCTCCAACCATCGCCAGACCGGCGTTTCGCGACTTCGGAAATCAAAAAGCAAATTCAGCGACAAATTGTAATCCAAAAGGAAGAACGGATCGAGAATGTCGCGCACTGGCATAACAGAGTTTCCGCCCTGAACCGAACGTTCATTGAGGGATGATTTTCTTAGGGGTCCCGAAACGGAAGCCTCACTACCGGGGGTCATCGCCTGAAGTAAGCAACTCCCAAAGCCGCAGCGTCAAAGACGCTCATCCGATAGTCCTCGCTTTGCCAGCATTTGCGTTTCGACGGGAGCTTCGCCGCAAGGACAGGAAACCGTTGAGCCAGGACGGTCGCAATCTCGTGTTTATTCCCGTCATGACCCAGAAATACCTTTTTGACGGCCCGCCGAGGTATATACCGTACCGGAATGCGGTGTTCCTGTGACTCCTGCAGCAGTGCGTCATCAATTCTCAGTTTCCATTTGCTCCCGCGCGGTAGCGAATCCCTCCGCACCACTACTGCGGGATAGAACTCGTCAAAGAGAGCTGCGAGCCTTTCTCGCGGGGGAACTTGTACAGCATTTGCGCCTCTGCGAAAGCTCCTGACCCCAAAATCAATCAATTCGTTCGGGCCTTCAAATATCGCAAACGCGAAACTGCGCGATCGCACGTCGAATGCTATAACCCGTTTCCGATTCGCAAGTGCGCTCATAGCGTTGCGTTGAGCGGCACCTCAGAATCCTCGCGGGCGGCGAGCCACCGGAGTTTATGGGCGGCGACGAGCGCCTCACTGCCTTTGACGGTCTTCGCTTGCAACTTTGACCGCAATTCAAGCACCCGTTTCCTGACGTCATCGTTTGCACCTTCATGAATTCCAGCAAAGAGCTGGGACACGGGAATTCCCAAGAGGGCTTCAAGCGCAAGGGCGATCTGGAGCGGCGGCAGCCTCCGCCGCTTTTCATACCGTGAGATGAGTGCACCATTCGCCCGTCCTAACAGAAAGCCAACCTCGCTTTGGGTGAGTCCCGATTTCTTGCGATAGCTTCGGAGATAGTTGTCGAGCCTTTGGGTCTTCACTTACGGTTCTTTGATTTCACTAATCTTCGACTGTCATCGCAGACTAGAAGGAAACCCCTCAAACCGAAAGAACGGCGGACTTGCCGGAAGCGGCAAATCTGAAACAACAATTGGTCCTCGCCCTGATATTAAGATGGCCAGTAAGGGTAGCCTCTCCTTCATGAAGTCCTCATGAGGAAAAGCGAGACACCAACGAAAAAGTGAGGAAAACCGGGCTAATTCGGGCTCGGTGATTCCGTACTTTTTGCCTCCTCGAAGGTAGGCCACGGAGTGAACTGGGGATAACTGCTGTTTGTGAGGATGCGTATCATTCCTTAGAGTTAAGTGACGCGCGGAAATAAGGCAGAACAATCTCTCCCGCTTCTTTTTAATCGATCTCAAACCGGGCGGATGTGTGGATAACCCCTCTCGTTGCAGGTTGTTAGTTTCCTGCTATGCTTTAAGTATCAATCATCTATATAAACTAACGATAAATAAATTTAATGGTCCGACTTTGTTATAAACAAATCAAGAAAACAGCAGTGTTTGCCGGCATTTTGTTGGTGGCGTTGTTTGCGGTCGTAGCGATGCCAATGCTGGGAGTCCAGTCGGCAAAAGCCGCCACGCCATGGACCGGCATCCTTGACCCCACCCGTGCCATCGACTGGAGCACGGCTGGCGCAGGCACGATTCCCGCACGCACGACGATCTGCTCAACACTTGGCACCGCAGGACAAGCATCAAGCTTCATCCAATCAGTGACCGTTGCGCAGATCAACTCCGCCCTCGCATCGTGCCCGAGCGGACAAACGGTGCTCTTGAACCCCGGTACGTACAACACGAACGGCGGCACGATCACGATCCCGAGCAACGTCACTTTGCGCGGGTCGAGCCCGACGAAGACGGTCGTCATGGAGACCACAGTTCCCACGACAGGCTTTCATCCTGTCATCCAGTTTGGTACTCAGGCGTCGTACCCCTTTGGCCCGGAACCGAACTCGGGCGTGAGCACGGCGATTACGGGAGGGACTGCGCAAGGCTCAAGGCAGATAACCCTCACCAGTACGAGCGGAATCAGCGTGGGCACACTCCTGATGCTCACTCAACAGGACCTAAGCTATATGACGGAAAACGGTTCGAACGGAACCTGTACCTGGTGCAATGGCGGCGTTACTGGCGCTGGTGATTCCGGCCAAACAGTCCAAGTGACGGCCATCAGCGGGAATACAGTAACGATCAGTGATCCACTTTATATCGCTTACACGAACTCCCCGATGGCGTACCCCTTCCGTGCGGGTGCCGTGTCCGCCGGCCTTGAGAACTTGAAGATCTCAGCGTCCAATGCCGAGGTGGCCAACGTAAACGGCGTCGGCTACAGTCCCAATATTCAAATGACCGGGACCATTTATAGCTGGGTCAAGAACGTTGAGAGCGATTTCAGTGAAGGCGACCATCTTCAGGCCCTTTACAGTATGCACAACACCGTAAGAGACAGCTTTTTCCACGATGGATTCAATCACGGCCCAGGCACGACAGACGACGATTTGCTACTCGCAACCAAAGCCAGCGCGAACCTCATTGAGAACAACATCTGGTGGCGGCAACATATTGGTGTGAGCCTTGACTGGGGTGCCTCAGGAAATGTCATTTCCTACAACTACTTCACCGGGGCCTATAACACTCCTGCGCCAAATGCCGCTGAAACATGGGGCCCCGATTATCACGGCGCCCACCCGATGATGAACCTCTTTGAAGGGAATATTTCGAGCCGATGGTCGGCTGACGAGACTCACGGGTCATCGAGCCATACCACTATCTTCAGGGATTACGCGACCGGAGCGAATAAATATGTGCCTCCGGCTGATGTGCGCGGCACGCTCCAGACGGGAAGCCCGACCCAGGAGAATGGTTACGGCTCGTTCGCGTACGTAATTCAAAACCTCAATCAATACAACAATCTCGTCGGCGTGATTGACGGATCGGATTATCTCGTGAACACCCAGCATGCACCTGCCAGGCTCGTTGCTCCGACTGCGAGCGGCGGAAGTAATCCCGCTTGCATCAGCGTGGGCTATAACGACGGTTTCTCGACAGGACCTTCTCCGGATCTTACCGACTCCACCATGGTCTACCAGGGCGTCATGGATTGCACGAATGGCACCTTCCAGTGGCAGAACGGCGTTCAAACGTTGCCCCCGAGCTTCTACCTTTCCGCCAAGCCCTCTTGGTGGGGAAACTTCGCCTGGCCTCCGATCGGTCCCGACGTCACGGGAGGCAACTTCAAAGACTGGGTAAATCCCACGGCTGCAGTTGCACGAGGTCACGTGAACATTATCCCGGCATTGGCTTGCTTCAATGCCGCGACGAATAACGGGACGACGAACACGGGGAACTTCGACGCGAATACCTGCTATGGCCAGTCGACTTCTGACACCACGCCTCCTTCCGTGCCCACAAACCTCACCGCGACTGCCGTTTCCGCAAGCCAGATCAATCTTTCCTGGACCGCAAGCACGGATAATGTGGGGGTTGCGGGGTACAGGATATATAGGAACGGTGTCCAGCTCGCAACGGCAGCACCAGGCACTTCCTATCAGGACACCGGTCTCACGGCGGGAACCACCTATACCTACGCCATCGCCGCGTTCGATGCCGCCGCAAACACCTCGGCGCAATCGGGAAGCGCAAGTACGACGACATTCCCCCCAACCTCAACGAAGTTCGCGATAGGGGATCGCGTACAAGTAACAGCCAGCCTCAATGTCCGTGCAACACCTGGTACGTCGGGAACGCTCCTTGGCACCCAAGCATCAGGAGCATTGGGCACCGTTGCAGGCGGCCCCACCTATGCCAATGGCTATTGGTGGTGGAACATAACCTTCAATACAAGCCCAAGCGGTTGGAGTATCGAGGATTATCTGGTCAAATCCACCGCTGACACCACGCCACCTTCAACGCCTGCCAATCTCACCGCAAGTGCGATCCGATCTCTTCCTCGCAAATCAATCTTGCATGGAGCGCATCCACTGACAACGTGGGCGTCACGGGATACAAGGTATTTCGAGGAGGAACACAGATCGCGATGACCGCAGGAACTTCGTACTCCAACACCGGCCTCACCGCATCAACCGTATACACCTATACCGTCTCCGCATATGACGCGGCAGGAAACAATTCGGCGCAGTCGGGAAGCGTGAGTGCGATGACGCAGGGGACATCATCCGGCTCCACCCCGTATAGCGGCACGCCAACTCCCATCCCCGGAACGATCCAATTCGAAAACTATGACCTTGGCGGCGAGGGAGTTGCGTACCATGACGCAGATGCCGCGAACCTCGGAGGTGCATACCGCACGACCGAAGGCGTCGACATCCAGACGACGGGTGACACGGGAGGAGGATATAATGTCGGGTGGACGCTCGCGGGCGAATGGATGAACTATACGGTGAACGTCCAAACCGCAGGCGCCTATACCATGACCGCACGGGTCGCCTCGGGCGGCCAGGGCGGCACTTTCCACCTTACCGTGGACGGCGCGGCGCTCGCCGGCAGCACGCTTACGGTTCCCAATACCGGCGCCTGGCAGACATATACCAACCTCACGGCATCCGTTACCCTTCCCCAAGGCCAGCATATACTCCGCTTCGTCGAAGACACGAACGGAACGACCGGTTGGATAGGAAATCTGAACTGGCTTTCGTTCGCACTTGCTCCCGACACCACGCCTCCCTCAACTCCCACGAACCTTACCGCGAGCGCAATCTCTTCGTCGCAGATCAACCTCGCCTGGACAGCGGCAACCGATAACGTCGGCGTCACCGGATACAAAGTGTTCCGCAACGGTACCCAAGTCGGTACGACTGCAACCACGAATTATTCCGACACCGGCCTTGCTGCATCGACAAGCTACACCTACACCGTCTCCGCATACGACGCCGCAGGAAATGTCTCCGGACAATCAGCGAGCGCCACTGCGATGACGCCTCCACCCTCACCAAGCTCTGTCACCATCTCGAACTTCTCGGTAAGCGCGGTCACGGCAACGAGCGCGACGATCACCTTCACGACGAACGTCCCCGCGACCTCACAGGTCTTCTATGGCCCGAACGGCACGTTCTCGCAATCGGACGCGATGACCGCAACTCCTTCCACCACGCATACGCATGTGCTTACGAACCTCACTGCGGGTACGAGCTACAGCTACAAGATATCGGCATTGTTTTATGGGGGAGGGTTTGCGACGCAGTAAGAGCAGCGAAGTGATCCGCCCTTCAAAATGAAAGAATGCCCATCTCAAAAAGGTTTTACGCTCATCGAGCTTATCGTCACGCTTGCGATCGCGATCGTGATCGCCCTCGTCAGCATCCTCAGCCTCGGCTCCCGCCGCAACCTTGCCGACCTCAATAAACACGTCATCGCAGATGATAGCCCTGCTCCATGAGGCGCAAAGCCGTTCGATGTCCGGTCAGACAGGCAATGCGTGGGGAGTACATTTCGAAAATAGTACGGGTACCGCTCCGTTCTATGTTTTATTCCAGGGAGTATATTCCACGACCTCGACCTCCGGCAGCCGTTATCGGCTGCCGGCCGACGTCTCATATGTCACCTCAAGCATAGCTTCGGGGGCATCGACGACTGTCACATTCCCGTTCCTTTCCGGTGTTCCTGCCGTATCGAGCACCATCACCATGAAGCTCAACAACGGGACATCGACGACAATTGTCGTGAACGGATTGAGCGGGCTTATCGGGTTCGGATCACCGGCTCTCACCGGTTTCCTTGCTTCGTCGTGGAGCTCGACGACTGCCTTTTCGGGCGTGTATAGCGTGCCGAGCGCCCTCTATAATAATTATATTTATTCGGTGGGAGGCGAACGCACTGGCGGCGCCACGGCGGCAGTGCGATATGTCCTTCCGAACGCCGACGGCAGCATCGGCAATTGGACAAGCACGACCTCTCTGCCTCCAGAATATACGGCCGTCCAACAGGCAAACGCAGCTTATGGCGGTTATCTTTACGCGATCGGGGGATTCGATTCACTCGGCAACCGGACAAGCACGGAGAGATACGCGCTTATCAACGCCACCGGGTCGGTCGGCAACTGGACATCGACGACGGTGTTGCCCAGTCCTCTCACCACGATGTCCTCCGCCGTCCATAACGGATACATATATTTATTTGGCGGCGTGCAGTTGATTGGCCAAACCACGACAACCGTGCGCTATGTCCAGATAAACGGCAACGGTACGCTTGGGAACTGGTCGAGCACGACCGCGCTTAAATCCGAGTTACTCGAAGAAGCGGCTGTTAGTGCGAATGGCTATGCGTATCTCCTTGGCGGCGGCGATGACTTCGTTGGCGTTGCCACTACTACCGTATCCTATGCGAAATTCAACGCGGACAATACGTTGGGTTCCTGGTCGCTTACTACTGCCTTGCCATATGCCGTCGTAGATCCGCTCAGCGTAACTTATGGAGGGTTTATTTATGTGATAGGCGGATTTACTAATTATAGCCAAACCAATGCGACCACGACCGTGGTCGTAGCCACGGTGAACTCCGACGGCACCCTCGGCCCCTGGCAATATACTACGGCATTGCCAAGCGCAATCGGTTGGCAGGGAGGGGTGGCCGAAAACGGATATATCTATTCGATAGGAGGAGCCACGAGCACCGGCGGAGCCGCTACTACTACTGTGAATTTCATTCAAATCCACTAGTGCGTGTCGACGACAAGTAACGCGAAGCCGACGACAGCATGACGATGTATTTGGTGTTATGAAAAATAAAAGCCTCCGGCGCTACGAACAAATCGCGCCGGAGGCTTAAATAGAAGGCCTGGTAACGGCAATGGCGGATTCTTACTTCGTAACTTTGGCTTCGGCAACAGCACCCTTCGAAAGCTTACCGTTTCTGGTGCCGTATCTGTTTACCAAAAGGACCGAAGTTATTCCTAGAACCACTCCTAGAACCATGCCTACTATTTGACCGGCAGTGGCGCTACCGAACGAAGCTCCTATCTGTATCCCTAAAGGATAGAGAAAGCCAAAATCCCGGCTAATATTAGTAAGATTGTTGCGGCGATTTGTTTCATTGAGTCTATGGTATTAAGTTTAAGTTATCATCCTGCGCTGTCAGGATTCGTCGATTTTTTCAGCTACCTTGAGGGTGGGTGGGGAACTGCCCTCGCCTGCCTGCCTCTGCGGAATACACGAAACCGCTAAAACCGCCCAATCAACCACGGTAACCAATGATGGCGCTTGCATACCTCAAAAAGAAGCTGACCCCACGTAAGGATGCAGCCAATGAAAACCAGAGGATTTACGAATCGTCTGGTGACGGCCTCGAAGGTCATGGAAGCATTCTACGATAGCGAGCAAGAAAAAACCCCGCCGAAGCGGGGCTCTTCCGTCAACTTCTCCTACCAAAGCGCTGATAACACTCGGTTGTGTTGAGGCGCGGCCGAAAGAGGGGACGCAATGCCCCACGCAATGCCCCACGCAATGCCCCACGCAATGCCCCCTGTAGTTCTGCCGTGGGTAGAAAGACGCCCCATCTAGGAATTGCTTGTACTTTCTCAAATCTTGGAAAACCTGACTTCTATATCTCTCGGTCGTACCTCCCCAATCATCGAGCCTCGTCATCACGCCTCCGTTGAAGCATCTTGTGGATACGCTCGCGGAACAAGAGCGGAATTTGAGTCCATCCCCACCAGAGCGTTCCCAGAATGATCTGCAGCATAGCGAGCGCAAGGACCATATCGGGCGAATTCAATAGGTGCTGGACGAAGAAAAGGATCGCGGCGATCGATAGGATCGCAAGTAATAAGCCGGGCACGAGGGACAGGAAGAACAAGAGAATGGTGGCCCAGAAAGGGACCTTGGGCTGTGGAGTAGAGAGTTCCTTGCTCCCGCAGCGGGAACATGCCGCGGCGTTCCTCGGATTCACATGCATCCTGGGACAGAGCTTGATGTCGTAGCTCCGTCCGCAAAAGTTGCAGAACAATGGTTCGCCGATAGTGACGCGATTGCAGTTGTAACAATATTTCATGGGGTTTAAAGAAGTGATTGGAACCCTTTGCCGTTCGCACGGAGCCAAACCGGGGACCAGAAACCCTCACGCATGACGGC
Source organism: uncultured Acidobacteriota bacterium (assembly GCA_963721915.1). Lineage (GTDB taxonomy): Bacteria > Acidobacteriota > Terriglobia > Acidiferrales > UBA7541 > Acidiferrum. The sequence continues at coordinate 388,749 of CAVRLD010000005.1, forward strand.
TTCACTCGTCGAAAACCAAAAGATCTTCTCTGTGAGGCTCCCCGTCGCGGCCCGCAATGAATGCATCCGGCGCTCGCTGTTCGCGATGACGAGCACCCGGAATTGAGGCAGGCCAAATCGTTTGGAAAAGTCACCGGAAAAGGCATAACGAAGATAGTTTTCGACCTTCGATCTCCAGACGGAGAGCCCTTCATGCCCGAGATCGATTTCGAGGAATGCAGCAAGGGTTTTCTCGGGACTCACGATTTCGACATAGCCGTCCGGAATGAGGCGGTTGCCTCCTTCCAATGGCTCGTAGAAACTTATCCATTTCCCGAACGTCGTATCGGTCACGGGAATCGGCCGGCACTTCAGGACGCAATAGAGTTGATTGATCGAGAGTTGGTGCGTGACGAAGAAATCGGCGACGAGCACTTCATCATGCGCCCTTCGAGGGCCTCGGAAGGGGACGTCGACGAGTTTTGCGCCGTTCCGAGACAGTGCGTAGAGGGCCTTCTGCCCTCCGCTCTTGGTTCCCAGAAAAAATCGCCGCAGTAGCCCTGCTCGGGTTAGACCGAGCAGTCTACCGTTCACCTGCGTCGTCGAACCGAACCCGGCCACACATTTTGCCTGTTCGCGATCGATGACCCGCATCACGGCGAGCTCACGGAGAAGTTGCCGATCACGTTCCTGGATGACGATTCCTCGCCGCCTATTCCCAGCCATGCAGTACGTGGTTGTTGCTTTCTTGGACGGCCGACTGCCGATCCGCGATCTCTTTTTCGACATCGCTACGCTTCCGCGCCCATCGTGCATGGGAACGGCGGTAGAGGTCCGAGAAATCGGCTCTTGGCTGATCGACAGTTGGCACGATGCCCTCTCGCCAGCGCTCAGAACCGGTTTTCACGACCGCATGGCGGCGCGGAAGGTTTTTAAGTAACTCGGCAAGGGGCCTTGCACCGTCGAGCGCCATCGCAATCTGTTGGGCATCCGGGCTCGAAAGCTGAAAGAAAATATGGCTGCCCATAGCGAGGATTGCTGATCGCATCTCGTCAGGATATTGATCGAGGAATTGGTTCGCTGAAACGACGGACACGCCGAACTTGCGGGCTTCGCTCAGGATTGTGTCGAAACTCGACGCGTATGCCACGAGGTTCTGCATTTCGTCGCAATACAGGGTGAAGAGCTCGCGTCGCCGACGCGAGAACAAGTTGTTCTTAATCGTCGTGAGAAACAGGCTTCCAAGCGTTGCCGCTTGCTCGCCCAGTTTTCCCTTCTGGAGGTTGAAAACAAGCCAGCGGCCTTCATCGAGCGCCTCGCGCACCGAGAAGGTCGACCGTTCCTGTCCGACGATGTGGCGAAAATGGGGATCTGCGGTAAAGGCCGAGGTCTTGTTGAGGATTGGCTCGCGCATGAGTGCCTGCATCGGTTCGCCCACCCGGTCATACCGTTGGGTGAAGTACTGCTTGATTTCGGCATTGGTCACGCGCGCAAGGCATTTCGTGCGGAACGCAGGGTTGCAGAGGAGAGGCGTGAGCTCGATGAGGGTGAGACCGTTCTCGGAGAGCACGTAGAGCGAGTTCCGCAGCAGTTCATCCGTGCGTGCGCCGAACGACTCAAGGTGCCAGCGTTCGCGAAGAGCGTTTGCAAATTCGATGATCTGGACGAACCGGTCATCGCCAGGGTGCCCTTCAAGTGGATTCAAGCCGACCGAGAACACCGGATCGGCCGGTTCGACGACGATGAGTTTGTCGCTCAGTTCCCGTTTAAGCGCCTTTTCCTGCGCTGCCACGGTCCCGAGAAGAAATGTCGTAAGGTCCCCGTGCAGATCGAAGCAGGCAAACCCTCTGCCGGCGGCGATATCCTGCTTCAAGAGGAACCGCAGGAGCGACGATTTTCCCGTACCCGTCTTGCCGAGTATCCCGATGTGCTCCGCGCGCCTGTTGTTCGGAATTGTCAGATGTATGCGCGTTGCCTGTTCATCGAGAACTTGAAGGCCGACATCGAGGTCACGATATCGTGCAGTCGCGCCCTTCCGCGAGGCGCCATTTCTCCAAAACTTTGCCGCCAATTTCTTCAATATTTGAATCATGCTGAGATGGGAGATGGAGGATTACGAAGAGAAGCGGGTTTCGCTGCCGGACGCGCTTCGAGAGGACAAACGAAGCGTGAGAGCAGCATAACAGGCGGGCTTTTTCGGTAAAGACGGGCGAAATTGCCACTCTGGAAAAAACGGGGACTAATAGTCGTTATTTCTTGGCGCTGCCATGTCCCCGGCGCTGACTCAGAGGTTCTTCCTGATAGTGCACAACCTCGCCGGATTCACGATCTGTGATCAGCTCTATGCAGCGGTGGGGAATGCATCGACGCGTCGATGCGCCGCAAGATGAACAGGGCTTCGCTCCGCCAATTGGAAGTCGGGTGTGTTCATCCAAGAGCTTGCCGCAGGCGTCGCATCGAACCAACTGAGAAATTACGCACATATCAAAATGCTACGTAAAGAACGCTGCGAAATCGACGTTTTTGATTTCCTTTCGGGCCCGCTGTAGGATTCAAAGCAAATGACTACAAATCTTACAATGTCTCGCCAAGAAGTCTCGAAGTATTGGTCAGACAAACAGTACGCGGCGATGATGATTTTTGTAGCAACTAGTGACTATATTGCAGCTCGCTGCTGCATCTTGAATGCGCTGTTTCCCGGTTTCACGCTGGCGTCTCAAGCTATAGAAGAATTACTGAAAGCCCTAATCTACCTGGAGAGTGGCGAAGAAATGGAAAACGGCCACAACCCTTTTGGACTGAAGGAGAAACTTAAAGGGCTGAAAAACTACGACCTGGATAAATACGATGACCTGCTAAAGAAATTGTACGACCATTATCAGAGCCGATATCATAACAATAAGACGACCGGCAAAGGAGCATCGAGCGAAGAGCTCCCTGACATAGACGCCCTGTGGCTCGAACTCATCGAGAAATTGCCGGTACCCGATGAAGCAAAATATAGCATCGCTTTTTTCAGCCATCTCGGCGACCCGAATCCATTTTGGAACGATAATCATTGGCTAAGGATCGAAAATAAAGCCTTGGCGCCAAGAATGGATTCAATAAAAATGGAGTATCAGAAAATCAGAAAACATCTATATCCCGGTTAGATCATTTCATGTACTACGAGCCTTGTTCTTCCGAGCTGACTTACGGACAAATTAGGGAACGTGGCGGTGAAACTTAACTCATTCTCCATCCGCCGACACGGACGTTCGAAGGACTTCGACCAGCCGCATCAATCTGGTCGCGAAGAGCTCCGCCCGCTCTAACTCCAGCCGGGATGCAGGCCGAACAACCAAATCCCGCAGCGGGTCCCACAGTGGGTTAGGTCTGAAGACGTAGATGGCCACAGTGCGAAGGCGATCTAATAGAGTACATATATCCTCTTCCCGGGCAGCAGAGGCAGCGCTAATTACCTGGAAGTCGCGTTGCGCAGAGTAAGCGCAGCCTAACGGCCCTGCGCCGAGCACCCAAACGGTGAAAGTGTTCGGTGCAGGCGGGGGCACAACTACAAAGGTCGAAAGACTATTCGTCCCGACGACCTGACCGTCGCTAGCCGTCCAGAGGAATCGATTGACGCTCTGGGGTACACCTGCACGCTGAACGTCGAGCGTGAGACTAAGAGGCTGACCCTCGACAGCGTGACCCATGCACGTGCCGCCCCGAATTGCAGTCCGCACGCTTGTTTTTGTTAAACCATCCTCCGCTGGCGCAACGCATTTGCCTTGCGAACGGCTCCAAAATGTAGTGATACCCTCCCCGTGAAAAAAAACGGTTTGGTCGCATAGGTCCGCAATTTCTACTTTCTTAACAACACTGGGTGTGCTGATGATTGCCGTCCACCCATTCGATTCCGGGTTAGTAACCATTTCAGCGAATTCGTGGGACGTGGAAGCCGCAAAATCAACGCCCTGATACGGGATAAGCGCATAGAAAACGGTCTGACCCGAAGGAAGGCGGAACGCAGAGTGGTAACCCAGGACGGCATTCTGTGCGCTGTCAGAACGACCAAAGGGCGAAACAGAAGTAACGCTCGGAGGGAGAAATACGAAGTAGCAGGAATTCTTGTTGACTGGAGGAAGGCTGCCAGTGGCGATACTGGACGCAAGCATGTCGCGAATATCCTGATCCTGTACATCGAAAGTAGGAGCGACAGGTGCGACGGCTGGATTCAGGTTTTCACGGAAGGTTCCGAGGAATTTGCCGCGGCCAATCGCTGCAGCTTTCGTCGAATACTCGGCTCCGATAAGATCCATGAAAGCACTATCGACTAAGTCGTTTAGGAAACTGGTGATTCTACACACGTCCGATAACAACGTCCCGGCAAACACAGGATAGGGGTCTTCCCAAGTCAGTCCGGCCGCAGGGACGTCCGGAAAGATTGCGGCCACTTCCGGGTGAGTGATGAGGGTTCCCGAACCATAATTGAATGTCGTCATTGGAGGGCTCCTGAACAAGCTTGGCGTGAGGGTAGCGGAACTTTACCACAACCCTTTACTTCTTTCGCAGCTCAGCTGAATCGCCACCTATGGGAGGATAGGTCAAACCGCTGTCGTCGCCCGATAAGTACCACCAGAACTAATACTTGACATCATAATTTTTGGGGCGGAAACTCCCCCCAGGCCTCGTTGTAGTTCCCGAGCTTCGAATATCCAACAAGCCGAAAATGACAGTTCGTATTGTTTCGGCCACGCAACAGGTCTGCTAATTAGGCAAAGACTTCGGCCCCCAAAATCCAGAACAGAGAGGTGTTAAGGCGGAGCTATGGGGTCTCCGTCGCCCCGGCACGTCGGATTCAAAGAACGCGGAACAATAAAGAGCGAGAGGAAGGAAAGATCATGAGGACGCTTATGTCATTTGGCGCGACCCTGATGTTGGTTTCTGTGGGGGCCTCGGCGCAGGCTCAGACACAGCAAAGGAATTGGCCAGCGAACTACAATCCATTGGATTGCAGCGAAGTAAATTCGGGGCTGTGCCCGGAGACGCCTTGGAACAAGAATTATGAGGGCAAGTATATTGGCCACGATGAGCCTTCGTTGCTCTTCTACTCAAAAGAAGCGGGATCGGGGAATTCGAGCCTCTACCGGCTCACACTGCCTAAAGATCCACCGACCCTACCAAAGCAGGACGGCAGCGGCGGAACTTTCGAGTTTCAGCTTAACGTCGCGTTTTGGTTTGGGATGGTACTCTGCGACAGTCAATCGTTTCCCAATTTCACGCATATCTGCAAGCCGGACACCGACGACAACATCTTCGATGACGCAGATCCAACTTCGGCGCGATGGATTGGGCACCATCCGGGCGCGGCCTTTCTGGAACTCCAGTTTTACCCGCCGGGCTGGACCAATAGTTTTTGTTTGGACAAAACGCGATGGTGCGCGGCCTTGAATATTTTCAGCGAACAGATCGAAGGAGCGACGTTTATGCTCAACAACTCCGACTGTATAAATCGGGCACTGGGCGGAAGTGAGAGCGTTAATCATGCTTTCATAACGAGAAGTGGTGTGCCACTCGCGCCAGCCAACCCGCTCGGCGAAGTTTTTGGTACCTTCAACAGTGACTCGAACAACGTGCTGCGCATGAATGGCGGAGACACACTGATCGTTTCGATCCGCGATACTGCTGACGGGCTTAGAGTTCACATCCGCGACTTAACAACCGGGGAGTCCGGATTCATGATAGCGGGTCCCGCGAACGGGTTCGGGCAGCTTATCTACGATCCCACCGCGACCGCTTGCAGCATAACCCCCTACGCTTTTCACCCTATGTACAGCACCTCTAGCGAGCATACCCGCAGTCCTGCAACGGCTCACTCTTATAACATCACTTTCTCGGAGGAGATCGGCCATTTTGAGTACTGCAATGAAGCCGACCCAAATACGTTTAACTGCACGGTACCCGGCGTGAATGACAAAGGCGGGCTGGATGCAGATGACGTATCGTGCTCCACCCCCTCTCAGTCTTCCTTTCCCCTTCCGCCCATTCTCCAAATTGGCGGATGTACAGCCTCGGACTCGGACTTTGACGGCGTCTCTTATCATCGATCGTGGCCAGGAACGCTCGCGGACCGCAGCGAGGACGAAAGAATCCATCCGACGCCCGTTCGATTCACGAGCCCGCTCTTTATCAAACGGGACGAAGACCGCAAAGAACGGGAACTAGAGAACTATGACCGAGTGGCGTTTGAGGCAGACCTACCTCTGATCGAATCTGCGACTTCGCCCGCCTGCAACGTTTTCACAGGCACGAACTGCGTCAACCCTCCACCCGGTTCGAAGTTTTACCCCATCTACTCAACGGGCCACACCTATACTGTCGGATGCGAATGGCAGTTTGGCGGCACGCGCATTCCGGGGACAGCGAATACCTTTGGAGGGAACTCGATGACGGAGTTCGGCCAACTACTGGGGCTCGCGGTGCAGGACTTTAATGGAAGCATAACCGAGTTCAGTAACTTCCGACGGATCCTGGATGAAAATCCTTGCCAGACGCGCGAGACAGATCGAGAGATGGATATCGATTAGATTAAGGAAGCGCACTCAGGCCGCAATCTCAAGGAACGTCACTTTGCCCGCTCCTGCCTGACATCGGCATTCTCCGGCCCTTGGTCGATTTCAAAGGATAAGCCTACTCAAGAGCTCAAAGTCGAACTTTGTGGATATGAGGTCCGTGCGGGTGTTTTCGGAGCCAAACTTGAATTTTGCGGAGAAGAAAATTTAGGCGCGCAATGGTCCTCGGTTTCGGGTTGCGCCTGCCCGAATCCTCTGCCACCCATTTTTCGTTTTCAGCCTAAAAATCTTTTGCTGTGGTCACACGCGCGCGGCCGCGCAACGGTCCGGACAGCCGGTCAAAGTGGAGATATTTGGCCCCTACCCCCTATCGCATTGTGGCAAGCCGAGGTTTAGAACTTCTTCGGCCCGCCCCTGTGAGACGGAGTCCCTCCATGTCTTTTGATCTACCGACTGGCTACAAGTTCTCGTGCTTTGCGCTCGAAGGAGTTCCCCTCGATCTCCCGTGCCAAGATCCGATCGATTTGGGAAATGGTTTGTGGGTTGTCTTCGAGCCGCCATTCGATCTTACCCTAGACGCCTATCTGGATGAGCTGCGCGTGCAACTAGCCAAAGGCGAGAAAATTCGCAACGCCAACGAAAGCGAAACGGATCCGGAACTGGTCCGGCCCATCCCCGACTTTTCCAAACTGGCTTGGGAGCGCATGAAGGACCAAGGCCGCTTGCCTGGATTCCGCACGAGTATTCCGTACAGCGGACGTAAAGACGGCATGAACCATGACGTTCCCAATGTCTGCCTCAAGATTCCAACAGGCGGAGGCAAGACCCTGCTCGCGGCGTATTCCATCTCGCACGTGATGAGTAGGTATCCAGTGTCGATTTAAGGAGATCGTGGCGATTACAGCTCGTAACCACCGTCGTGATATTGCTACCCAAGCGTCACCACGGGCTCCGTGGGGGCATCGACAGGGGCCTTCGCGGCCTCCTCTAGCGCTTTAATCTCAGCTACCTTGGCCGCACCCATTCCTGGAACTCGGCAGGCTGTACTCCGGCCTTCTCGGCCAGGTAAGTAATCGTGAAATCCATCTTCACGATATGCTCGCGCATGGAGTTAACCGCGGAACTGAGTTCATCAAAGACGGCCTGAGCCTCACGGCGGGTAATCGGCTTAGTCCAGTACTGCGCTACCAGGTCGGTCATAACCATCCTTTGGATTCTGGATTGCTCTTACAATGGTCAGGTATTACAGGATTGGCCCAAGCACACTTGTCTTGCATCTGCTTGGCAAGTTCATTTCACTTCTTAAAAGAGGAAAACCTTATGAGACTGGCCGTCGTGATCGCTATTTCAATTCTTTCATCCCTGCCTACTTATGGACAACACAAGGTCCCAGGATGGAAGCCGCTGGCCCAGAAAGTGCATTACGAGAAGCAAAAGAACCCAGCTAAGCCAAATAAGACAGGGACGCAAAAGACGCCATCGGAGAACAAAGGCTACCATGAAAAGGAGTAAAGCTATCCGCCACACGATGCCGTGTACCTATCGTTCCACCCCAGTTAAATATCCCAAAAGCGGACAGTAGCCACAAAACCACAGCCACAACGACTATTACGTTCAGAATTTTCTTAAATGGCTCAGCCATAGGCACATAGGAGTTGACAAGCCACATCAAGATTCCAATTACTACCAGGATTACGATCAAATTGATGGCAAACCGCCCCGGTCGAACCTTATACCAAAGGAACTACTTCACTTCCTCTTTGCTGTCTCTATGTATATGATAACAATAGCGTTGCTATACTTTTGATTATGATGATGGCACGCTCGTTCAACGTCATAAAACAATAGCGTGGGCGGTGGCGTGTGCGTTGGCGCGCACGCGGCGGTGGAGCGGCCTCACCCCGGAAGGTGTTCCTCTCTTCACGCGAGACATCAGCACGCAAGAAATCTACGCGCTCGACGTCGAGCTGCCGTAGTCACGAGGGATTTCCTCAGATTCTGCAAAGACGCCTACGTGACATCCCCATCCTGAAGCAGGCTAAAGCGGAGTATGCGAAGTTGCAATAGTAGCTCCTGACTGAACAGGCGGACCCGCATTGCAACCCAAATCTTTCGGGAGTAGGCTCTTTTCAGCCTTACCCCAGCCTTTCCTCTACGAAATTCGTAAGGCACGGCCCCCAATCTCCAAAGACACCGGAGGAGGAGAGCCCACATGGCCATGGACAACAAGGCGATCGTCCGCCGCCTCTACGAAGAAGTTTGGAATAAACGTAAGCTTGAAGTTGTGGACGAGCTGATCTCCCCAAGCCACGCACTCAACGACCCCATCGTATCTGGCTCGCAGACCGGTCCAGAGTTGTACAAACGGCGAGTGGTCGAGTTCACGGCAAGCTTTCCTGACCTACGTTTCACGATTGAAGACATGATCGCCGAAAAGGGAAAGGTTGTTGTCTGCTGGACTATTTCCGGCACACACAAAGGGGAGTTCATGGACATTCCTGCCACCGGCAAGAAGGTATCTCTTGAGGGAATCACGATTCACCACATCACAAATGGGAAGATTCTTGATTCGTACGCGCGATGGGACGCTCTGGGCTTGTTGCGGCAACTCGGGGACGTTTCGCCCCTGAGACAGTCGATTGTGGCGGGGAGGTTCTCATGACCCTTAACACGACTACCAGCAAGGTGGACGGGGTTTTTGTGGTCTATCTCAGCGGTGCCATCCTTTTTGGCGAAGAGTCGGCATCTCTGCGAAATCTGGTGAAAGACCTGTTGAGCAAATCCAGCCAAATCGTGCTCGATCTCGCGGATGTCACTTACGTGGACAGCGGCGGCCTAGGTACTCTGATGGCCTTGTACGTGTCGGCTCGGAAAATCGGCGGGGACGTCAGGCTTGCCCGCGTCGGTCATCACCCAAAAGAGGTGCTTCAGATAACCAAGCTCGTGACACTGTTTGAGGTATTCGACAAGACGGAAAACGCGATCGCATCTTTCAAAAAAACCGCGGCTGCAACTTAGCACGCAGGAAACTACGGTTGGGCCCGCCGTTTTTGGCACAATTCTATCGTTGTTTCGGCTCGGCGCTACCGATTTGCGTCCGCGCTGTGGGCTACGCGCGCTGCTATGGGTCCGTCCGCCTCCCACTCATTTAGCTTTCGCGCCTCACTTGTCGCCGTGGATGCGTTCGGCGAGGACCTCGACTTCGCTAACGCCCCGGAAGGAGAACAAAAGTTTTACGAGGTACTTGGGAGGCTGTTCCGAAGTTTGCTTAACAATGTGCCCGACGGCGTTGGTGAGCGCAGACTGGAACATTACTCCCTCGGCCTGCAGGCCAGCAAGGTTTACACGCACGACTTGGCCCGGTTGGAACATCAAAGATCATCCTACGCTGCCGGAGGTCAAACGCAAGCGCAGGGCGCAGACCGTCCAAAAATGGGTTCTGATTTGTAGTAGGTGTAGTAGGTGTGGGAACAGGGAGAGAGTTCCCGACGAGTGTACGAGCTTCCCCAATTCCGAGCCTTGTCCCCTCGATGGCTACTACAGTTACTACAAACAAAGACTAGAGGACCCTTTGGAGGTGGGCAATACTGCTCGGCTTACAAACTATCTGGGTCGCGTCTGATAGGGTTTCATCGCAGTAGATAGACCCTTGTCGAATTTCGATGCTTCCGCCAGAGGACAATCCGCAATTTTCAAGATTCGCCGCAGCTCGCGGAACCGTTGCATAGCGAATCGCTTTACGGCTTCGGTGACCGGGTGTATCTGGGGGTTTTGGGCTGATCTGGAAATCTGTGTGCACCTGTTTGTGCACCCGCACGCGATGGAGAGGTTGAGTCGTTGCTTGCTGACGCTCAAGGACCGCGCCAACTAAGGGGCAGGGAGAACCAAACCGGTGCGTCGCGGCATCAAACTACTACAGGGGACCCGTTGTCGATGCTTATTAAATTCAACGGCGTCGTTTGCTTTGTTGTCGCTGGCAGTCTCGTCGGATGCTCTGTTATCGGTTTGAAGAACGGTACGCTGGTGGAGCAACCGCACACTTACCACGAAACCTTTGTGCCAGAGCGCGTTTCCGTTACCAGTCCGGGAGTGAGCGGTTCGAACGTATTGGCTAGGACGGTCGATATGTCGCACAACGCTGACATGTACGTTGCTGACTGGCGTCTCACAAAGCGCAGCTAAGTTCTTACAGACGGTTACCCGGTCCATTTCGGTACGTTCGGCCTAGCCTGGGCCGGACTGTGGCAAAGGTTGTGCAAAAGCAAGCTGTTTTTTGGAATATACTCGCCCCATATGGCGTCACGCGCACGAGTGTTCAAACCCATCATTTAACAACGATGCGAGAGAATGGAGACCTCAATATGCCGGTCGCGCTTCCTGAACCTGATGGCGAGCGGGAGGGCATTCCGCTTTGGCTCTGCCCCAACTGTGATAAGTTCAAGCCCTTGGAAGATTACGCGTGGAATATGCGAAAGGATATTTGTCCCGGCCAGCGAGTCTGGTTCAAGCAAGGTTGGTGCAAATTCTGCCTCGACGCGCTGATTAAGGGCGCTGAATTGAGATAAACGAAAAGCCTAATCTCGGCCTGTCTGTTTTCAATCACATAGGGAGCTGTTGTCCGGCCAAATTCGGCGTGTTTGGGCTGGACCGGGCCGGAGTGTGCAAAGGAATGTGCAAACGTTTGGAGGAAGTTGGGGTGGCATTCACCTTGGACTTTTTGAGGTGGCTGGTCTTGCTCGTGAATGAAGACGCTCAGAAGGTGCGCGACGCGGCGAGGCGTGCAGTTCATACGGATCCTCCTCGCGACGAAGAATGTCGAGATCTGTTCCTAAAGACGCGAATGGTCATGCATATGCTCTATCGCAAGCCTTGACATAGGCTCGTGGTGCTCCACAGGACAGCCTACCGAAGTAGCCAGTGCCGAAGTAAACCCGTTTGATCTTGTCGCGATTGAGGCAGTAACCTGTCCAAGATGCCTCGCGTGTCGGTATTCGTTCTCTCTAGTTGGCAACCAGGTCTCGCGGATTAAGGGACAAGTTCGTGGCCCTCTTTTCCCGAAGAACACTCCACCGCGTTTTGAATGAAAACGCTTCGTTCATGACGCCGAAGCAGAATTCGGACATCTGTAAGCTGTTGAACAAGCCTCATGACAATTACCTCGCTACCGAGTGGGAACAGGTCGTCCTCAACGCCGCGAACAAATTCGGCGAGGTCCAATATGAACCGGAACTCGGGGATAGCAGACCAGACTTGTTTTTCAGATCTGAAGACGGTTCGCTTGAATTTATAGCGGACGTAACCGCGCCGTCCGACCAAGGCTTTCACGACCTCAACCCTGCGGATGCATTCGAGGAAGAGCTTTGGAGACGCTTGAAGAAAAGCAACTTGGCCCTAGGTGGATTCGACGTTCATATCGATCCTCACACGACAGCGGTGTACCGGGGTATGGACGAGCGGATTCGCCTGAAGTTACCAGGGCGCGCGAAATGGGACGGAGAGATTTTCAACTCTCGCTTCTATGCCTTCTTGCACGATGTCCGAAAACAGCCCGACGAGCGACATCAGTTTGATGCTGTCTCTTCAGTTACAGGGGTCCACATACGTTATGATCCGGGCAAGAGGGCATTTTACAGCGGTACCCATTTGGCTTTCACTTTAGCGACGGCTAAAGATCGAAATCCAGTTTACAGCGCCTTGAAAATAAAAGGCGACCAGATCAAAGGCGCTCGATACAACGGAATGGCTGGTGTCTTCCTCTGTGACGGCGGATGCCAAATGGTGTCGACGTATCAGAGCTCGTCCTCTTTCAGCGTAGATGACGTGATCCGATACTTTTTTCGACAATTCGATTCGGTCTGGTTTGTGACGGTCTTCAGCGTGAAAGAAGGCGACGGCTCCATTCAAGCAAAGTTGCATCTCAATCCCAAAAAGCTAGGCACTGATTTCGCGCATCTCAAAGAGGTCGTACAAAACATCTACCACTCTCTTCCTCGACCGGAATGGTCTCCATACAATGCGCGATACCGAATTAAGGCGAGAGATTTAAGTGGAAGATACTACGGGAATTTGACGATTGGAGGATCCGTGAAAATGTCTGCCCGCGAGATGTTAGAAATACTGGCTGGAGTCAAAACAGTGGCTGAATTCGAGCAGAACTATAAGTTGGAGCCACACTCGAACCCGTTCAGACAGATGCTCACAAAAGGTCGGCTTATAAAAAAGGTAGTGGTCGAGCATCTTCCCGAGAAAGACGATGATGTAGTAACCATCGAATTCGGGGACCCAGATCCAGCGGTCGCATCTTTCCGCGTACCTGAGTGAACGCCAGCTGCTAGTCGATGATCTTCGGGATCAGGCTTTGCGCGTTCGACTTGGTGACGCGTGAGTGGCTGGGGGAATTCCTAGGCAGGCTTCTCGTGTTTGCGCTCGCGATCCTGCCTGATTGCCAATTGTGGGCGAAGGCTCGCGAGGCTCTTCAGCGAGTTGTACGACTACCTATTTAGGATTGCGGCGGTCAAATTCGCCCAGGAGATATAGCAAGTATCCGATGAGGGCCAGGCCCCCGATAATGATCGCAATTAATATTCGGTCGAGAATCACTGCTCATCTCATTCGGCGTACTGCATTGGGGTATCGGATGGCCGATGGGCTCCTGCTCAGCAACTTTATAGAACCCGCGCGCACCATCGCGCGGCCATTTTCGGCGGCCGCTTTATGCACCTATACGAATCCTCGCTAGATCGTGACCAGCCCCAAGCTGAGCCGCAATGTCCGGTCAACTCTCAGCATCGTCTCGGGCCTGACCGATCCCAGGCGTTTCACGAGCCTTTGCTTATCCACTGATCGGACCTGATTGGCGAGCACGACCGATTGCAGCTTCATGCCGCCTTCGGGAGGGGAGAGAAGCGTTTCCGTGGGATAGAGCGGTTCCTCGTACTGGGAGGTAATCGCGCAGACGATCGTAACTGGGCTATGCCGGTTCGCGATATCATTCTGTACGACTAATGCCGGGCGCGTTTTCCTGATCTCGGCACCGATCGTGGGGTCGAAATTCACGAGATAGACCTCACCTCGCTTGGGGGTGATTACCGTCTTTTGGCGGGCCATGCTGCGTCTTCGAGAAGCGCCCACTCCTCTGCGAGCGCACGATCGCGCGGCGCGCGGCGGAGCGCTCCTTCCTTCAGTTTATTCCTCAAATTCGCCCGGCCGATTTCGCTGATATACCGCCTGATGGCAAGGTCAATGAGCCGGCTCCGGTCTCCTTTCTCGGAGACGCGGTCGACAAGCTCCACGGTTTCTTCGGGAAGCGTCACATTGATTCTGCGATGCATTGTGGAATTACCTCTAGGCATGGTTTCCCTCCATGATACACACCTAGGATGTGTATGTCAAGATCACTGTTTTTTTGGCTGTCCCTGTTTTTTGGCTCTGGAACACACAATCAAAGGGCTGATGTCTATCATTCGCCATTTCCAGCGCGATTCCCAGAGAGGCGTTCTTGCCGCCCGCGGCAACTCCGCACGTCTACCACATTTCTGTGGAACGCTTAAGCTTGTCGGCAAAGGTCGAAACAATTAGTACGACACCTGCGGTCCCTGGTACCGATCTTGAGATGGGATCGGCTCGTAGGTAACTTCTTCTTGCATGCATTCAACTTCAGTTTCTTGCGGCAAATCAGATGCGGCGAGATCGATGGCGAACATCCGCCATTTTTCGAGATGCTCAACTATTCGGTTCCAAGATTTTAGTACGAGGGTTACGACTTCATGAAGTTTTTGGCAAGCTGAGGAACGCAGGTAAAACCTGCGTTTTTTGTTTTCCGCTTTTTCAAAAACGATCAAAAAAGCGCTGACCCCCGAGGGGATTCGAACTTTGGCGGAGTAGGTCATGCGCGATCGGGGGATAACCCGCTCTCAAAGCCAGTGCAAACATGTCGTCACTCAGTAAAGCCGGGTACACCACGAACGTTTCGGAAGTAATCTCAGCCTGCTACCAGATGGAGCAGAAATTTTGGTGAACCATCTTTTGTCCGTCATGACAGCCGAAGGCCTGCTTGAACTCGGGCATGTTGGAAACCACGTTGTTGAGGCGGTACTTGGGATAAGAGTGTGTGTCGGTTAACACTGTAGTGCGGATGAGCTCGGGCCGATATTGCTTGACACCAGGAAAAAGCATAAGACAAGAAGAATCGTTGCAGATTGGTAAAGCCGTCGGGACCTTTATCGCTCAGGCTTTTGCCCTGCCGGATCAAAGCAGTTTGTAATGCTAGGAGCGCTAGGTGCACTCCGCCGTTATCGGCGGTATCTTCCCCTTGGGTTAGTCGGCCATCCTGCTTCACGCCCGGGCCAGCCTCCGGAATTTCCTCAGTGTACTGATCGACAAAACACTTTCCGCGCATTTCGTATGCCTTAGCGTCGGACTCCGTCCACCAATCGCGCAGGTTCCCCTGAGCATCGAACTTGCGGCCCTCGTCGTCGAACCCGTGGATGATTTCGTGGCCGATGACAGTGCCGACCTCACCGTAATTGACAACATCGTCTTGCTGGGGATCGAAATAAGGTGGCTGGAGGATACCAGCGGGGAAAGTGACGGTGATAGTGTGGGGGTTCTCATAGGCGTTGACAGTCGGAGGACTCATGAACCATTCACTGCGGTCGACTGGAGTACCGATTTTATTGACCCAGCGGTGGTATTCGAAGGCGGCGGTTTGTTGACGATTGTGAAGATAACTGGACCGGCCAATGGAAACACTGGAGTAGTCGCGCCATTTTTCGGGATAGCCTATTTGGTTGAGGGTCGCGTGGAGTTTTAGCTGTGCCTTTTGCTTTGTTTCCGGGGTCATCCAATCGGCCGCGTCGATGTCCTTGGAGAGGGCCATCTCGAGGTCTTGAACCAACTGAAGCACGCGCTGCTTGCTGGAGGAAGAAAAAGCACGCTCTACATAGACCTGGCCCAGAGCCTCGCCGAGGTTGCCATCGGTGTCTCGAACGCAGCGCCGCCAACGCGGCTCGAGTTCCTGAGCCCCCCAAAGTGTGCGGTGGAAGAAATCAAAATCTTCGGCTACGAAAACGTCGCTCAAGATCGTGGCGTTGCCGTGAAGCATCCACCAGCGCAAGTACGTTTTCCAGTGGTCGAGAGGATGCTGAGTTAGCAGGACCTCAATGCCTTTGAAGAATTCGGGAGAGGTGACCCGGTAGTGGGGATTGGAAGGCGGAGCCTTGACCAGATTTAAATAGAGGTTCCAGTCGAACGAAGGTGTGAGCGCCTTCACTTCCGCGAGAGACATCTTGTTGTTGAGATTCTTGGGATCGCGGCGCGCAACCGGATCCATGGCCCCCTTGGCCATCTCTGTCTCCAAGGCGAGGACTACCTCGGCGTCAGCCTTAGCTTGTTCGGGCCTTTGGCCGGAGAGCACAAAAATGTTGGCGATGTGTTTCAGATACTTAGCGCGAATTTCCTTGGCTTTGGCGTCTTCATCCAGATAAAAACTCCGCGCCGGCAGGGCCATTCCACCCTGGTCGATGGACGCGACGTTGTGCGAGGCATCGTCGTAATCCGCGTGACCAGCAAAACCGAATAGCACAACGTTGGTTTCGTTGTCGTCGTACTCCGCCCAGGCGCCGGGGATAGTCTGGTGGAGATGGGCGACTTCTTCGGCGATGCCGGTCTTATTTTTAATACCGGAGATGCGATCTAGTTCCGGCTTGAGCCATTCCGCTGTGTGAACATCGATGGCATTGACGTCCATACAGGCGAAGTAGAAGTCTCCAACCCTTTGCTCATTTGGCGAGCGCTTGGGATTGTCGGAGGAGTTCTGCCGCAGGGACTGCAGCAAGACCGTTTCATTCCAGAGTTGGAGCTGGCTGCCGACACCCCAGTCCACCTGATCGGGTGGTATTGGATGGGCGGCAAGCCATTTTCGATCCGCATATTCATAAAAGTCGGTGCAGGGATCGGCCGTGGTGTCCACGTTTGTCGCGTTGAAGTGTTCCAATTGCGGGAGCTTTTTTGGCGGTACCTGAGGAGAAGGCGCGGATTGCTGACCGAACGCCGAAGAAGCGATGAGAGTGATGGTCCCCAAGGAAAGCGTAGTTCGCATGGTGGAACCTCTGAGGAAGGAAAGCGGCAGGATTGTATCAGACTGCGTACCGAGACGCATAAGCCGGATATGCGAAGTACTGTAATAGTAGACGATGGTAAGTAAACGAGTAATGCAGCGAAACCTGCTGATTTGTACGATTTTGGCTGGTACCGGCGGTGGGAATCTGGCTACGAAGGCCCACTGAAAACACGTATCCCTCAGCCTCAAGCCGCTCGAAAATCCGCCATGCGATCTCCAGATAGCAATAAAAACAGTCTTCTACCCCGCCGAGCTCCTCATCGCTGATGTGCGGGAAGAGAGGGTGAAGGCTTTTGCGCGCCGGGTCAATGTCGTTTTCCATGCTCGAACTCTTTCAGGCTAGGCATCGATGGATCCACAAATTCTTCGTTCATAAAGTAGCAACATATATTTCTCGACCTTTGACTTCTTTCCCGTGAGCGGCAATATTCTATGTAACTTATTACATAAGGTTATAACTACTGATGGCTATTGCTAACAAAAATTTACGCGCCATAGTGGCATCCATCTTCGACGGGAAAACGGTCCAGGTGGACTTGTTATCCGAAGAGAAGGGTGCGAACGGATATCCGGTTAAGGTTCAGGATGGTAAAAATACATTTTTGGTGAAAATAATCGATCCCGATCGGATGGCTGGGAAAGACGTAAAGGGCGAAATCGATGCCCTCACTGCTATCAACAGCCCGCGCGTCGTTAAACTGTTGGGCCATGGGGAAGTTGAGGTCAAGGGCGCCACATTTTACTATCTCCTCTTTCCCTTTATTGAAGGAAAGGATCTAAGTGAAATAATTCGGGAAAGGAAAGCCTTCGGAGGCGTTTTCACCGACGTGGAGGTCGGCACTTGTGCACTTCAAATAGCAGAAGGAATCGCTGATATCTGGGAACAAGCTGGGCGCGTACATCAGGACATCAAGCCCAAGAATATTCGGGTCACTGAAGCCGGCGATTTCATTATCCTCGACCTCGGGATCGCGAGATTCCGGCACGAACCCCGCCACTCAAAGGGAAAGGGTTCTTACAAATATTCCTCGCCCGAACAAATTGAATCAATAATAGGCCTGCCCAGGCGCATCAGTTATCTTGCCGATCAACGCAGCCTCGCAACAATCCTGTATGAGATGGTGTTGGAATATCCATTTGGCGACGGCACCACCGACAAAGTCATCGCATCGCAACTGCCTTTCGCAACTATGAGAGAAAAGCATTCCCAGATTAGTGAAAACCTTGAGCAGATTGTTCTTAGGGCGATCTCTAAAGATCCCTGTGAACGATTTGCGTCTGGGCCTCGTGTGCTCATCGATGCCTTGAAGAAGTCGGGAGCGCCGATGCGCGAGCAAAAGATCTCATTTTATTTCCAGCAACGCCACAGTGGGACCAGTTATGGGTACATGAAGGACTACTATTCTAAGGCTCCCGCGGATTCCTGGCCCGCAGGGATTATTTTCTCCGGGGCGCACACTCCTGGAGGCGAGTTTTTGGCGGCATTGATGCCTCTTCTTAACAGCCACTCTCTTGATCCAGAAACCTTGCCGATGCAGTCTCCGACAGGCCGATACGCCCGTGGAATTGCTCACCAGCCATACTTCCTTCCATGCCGAAATCCAGCCTATTTCGCCAAGAATCCTGGTGCGATAGCCTTGTTGACCAAAAACGTTCTTGACAAGGAGAAATCACTTGGCTCCGCGATGCTGATCACTCCTTATTTCTACGTTGCCAGCATGAATAACGGTTGGTGGGATATAAATCAGATGCTTTACGAGGCGGCCGTTGCGGCTCGAAAGCCAAGCGGGTATAAAGAGCCGCTCTATGCCGGCCTGGCCCTTAGCAGTTCGTTGAAAAATCCCGTTCCACTGCAACTTTAATGTAATAGAACTCGTCTGAGTGAAGGAAGGCGAAGGAGGCGAGTGAATGCGCGGCGACGATGACCTGCAAGAAGGAATGTTCAGCTACATTTCTCCAGAGAAGCGTGTTCCCGCGGATCATCCATTGCGACCGATCCGCAAAATGGTGGACGAGATCCTGAAGGAGATGTCGCCGAAGTTCGCTAAGCTGTACTCCAATGTGGGGCGTCCGTCGATTGCCCCAGAGCGGCTGTTGAGGTCATTGCTGTTGCAGGTTTTCTATTCGGTGCGCAGTGAGCGCATGCTGATCGAGCAACTACAGTACAACATGCTGTTCCGGTGGTTTGTGGGGATGGAGATGGACGAGGCGGTGTGGAATCACGCGGTGTACAGCAAGAATCGGGAGCGTTTGCTGAACGAAGAGATCGCCGAGTCATTTTTTCAACGGGTGCTGGAACGTGCGCGGCCGTACATGTCAGAGGAACATTTCACCGTGGACGGAACGCTGATTGAGGCTTGGGCCAGTCATAAGAGTTTCCGGCCCAAGGACGGGAGCGGGAAGCCTCCCGGAGCGGGCGGAGAAGTCGATTTTCACGGGGAGAAGCGCAAGAACCAGACGCATGAATCGACGACCGATCCCGAGGCGCGGCTGTTCAAAAAGTCCAAAGGCAGCGAAGCGAAATTAGGCTACCTCGGACATGTATTGATGGAAAACCGCAACGGGCTTTTGGTGCAGACCTTTCTGACCGAGGCCAATGGCACAGCGGAGCGAGATGCGGCGATGCTCATGATGGAGGCCATCCCCAGCGGGAAACGGATTACCTTAGCGGGGGACAAGAACTACGACACGCGGGAATTCGTACGAGAACTCCGCGGGATGAACATCACCCCGCATGTGGCGCAGAACGATACGAACCGCAGGAGCGCGGTGGATCAGCGGACCACGCGGCATGTCGGATAGGAGATGAGTCAACGAAAGCGAAAACGAGTGGAGCAATCATTCGGATGGATGAAGATGGTCGGAGCGCTAAAGAAAGTAAAGTTACGAGGGATCGACAAGGTCGGGTGGCTGTTCACCTTCACCGGGGCTGCTTACAACCTCTGCCGATTGCGAAATCTGATGGCGGAAGCATGACACTAGGTTCTGCTTTGGACCAGCTGAGCGGATAGAACGACCCAACGGCTCCTACGCAACCCAGTGATAACCTTGAAATTCAGAACCGAGGTCTCACAAAAGTCGATTCTTCAACGAGCTGCTAGTCGCGATATCCTTCAGGTCAAGAAAGATGCGAATGAAATATTGAACGATCTCCTTCAAATCGATGGCCTGGATGGATGTTATTTCATGTTTCAGTCTCCAAAAGCAGAAAGTGCTGCGTCCCTCACAGATGTCGAATTGCTCAAAGCTTTGCGCGACTTTGTCGGTTTGGTTGAGCAGAAGATGCCCGTCATCTTGAGCTACTCAGACATTGAGGCCATTCCTCTTTCCTGTCATGGCCTTTCGGCATTCGCAACAAATCCACATCCCAGCGCCCGGCGATTTAGCGAAGAACGCTTTATGGAAGATAACGGACAGGAAGGCGGAAACCAGCCAAAGGCGGATATTACGCACCCGGTTTGATGAATTTCATACTCCGCACGGGCGCCCTCGACAAAATCCTCGCCAGTAAGTTAGGGCAGCATATTGCCTGCGGATGTCCCTTTTGTCAGCAGATGGAATTGTTTACCGGGACCGCTAATTGGGAAAACAAATGGGACCCGAACCTTGCCAATCAGCACTATCTAGCATCGATAGCCAAAGAGGTTGAAACACTGAACAAGATACCGCCGCCAGAGCGACGTAATTATCTCAAAAACCGTATTAAGGATGCGCTAGCGCTTTACGAAGTTCTTCGAAAGGGAGGCGTCGAGTTCGATAGAAATGGTGATGACAGCTTTCTTCATTCTTGGGAAGCCGCATTTTTTCAGTAACTTGACCTTGCCAAAATCTGCTCATACGCAAGAGCCCTGATCACGGGGGACATTGGTCTTTCTGGCGTCGGCTTATGAATCACTCTGATTTTTTCGTCGAAGACCTCGGCCAAGCCTACATTGAGTCGGATAAACTCATCGATATTATTTTTTGCTGCATCGACAAATTTATGGTGGACGGCAAGATAAGAAGCATTTGAGAACCATTTATAGCGGTACGCTTGATAGAGCCCCCTGCGCCAATCTCGTATCTTCGCCTCTACGGCAATGCTGTCATGAACCCCAGCGCTATACGTGCTCACAACCCGATACGTCCCCCCACCAATCTCGGATACGAAACCTGCCTCTTGGAGAAAACGAAGTTGGTTCTTCAATCGGGCCTTGGAAAAACACAGTTGTTCGGAGAGGTCTGTGATGGAGAAAATCTGTTTGTCATTGACGACAAACAGGGTTCTGACTTGATCCTCGTTGTCGAGAAAAACTGTTCGGCGTACATTTTGGAGGGAGGCGGCGGGCGGCTGGAAAATCACTAAATCAGCGATACCATAGCCTGAATCGATTTCGTCCATAACGGCCGAATCTTGCCACGCATGGCCGAAGGTTGCCTCGATGAGTTTGCCATGATTTCTATCAATGATAGGAATCATAGTTTTCTCTTCGAAAGTTAGCATGTCTTTATTATAGCAAACGGGTTTTCAGGAATAGATGAATCGTCATCATAAGCGACTTGATGAATATCCTCAATGACCAATTTTAAGGCGGAAATTGCCGCCCGCGGCAAATCAGCCCGTCTTTCGCAAACGGGCTGAATCGCTATGATGGAAGAAAAGGTCGATCAATCCGCCGACGCCATTTCAGAAACAAAATGCTTCAAGAGCTCTTCCAACATTCCATCAAGTTCGAGGTGTGCCGCAGTTCGAGGTATGCCCCGTTGAGGGCTACGACTTCATGAAGTTTTTAGGAAGCCGAGGAACGCAGGGAAATCCTGCGTTTTTTGTTTTCCGCTTTTTCACAAACGATCAAAAAAGTGCTGACCCCCGAGGGGATTCGAACTCTGGCGGGTCAGGTTTTTCCTGGGTTTTGAAGTACCCCTCGGCTTCAAGGCGCTCGAAAATTCGCCATGCGAACTCCAGATAGCCGCGGAACACATCGCCGACCGCCTTGAGCCCTTCCTCGTTTAGCGTTGGAAACAGATCTCTTAGGGTTGGCGGATCTTGTTCAGTTTCATTTTTCATAGCTGCGGTGGGCAATTCTATCGACCTTTTGACAACTACGTAGCGGAGAGTAGGATTCAAGGCAAGCGAAAATGGCCCCACTTCACCCACAAACGCCGCCAAATCTAGCAGACAGAGGTTTAGAACTCCGGCAATCGTATTTGAAGCATCCCGGAGAAGTGCCCGAAGTAGATTACAAAGATGGCATTAAATTTAATGCCGGAGACGATTTTTCTCTGAAATTGGCGAAGCACATCTTGGGTATGGCGAATGCCGGAGGCGGCCACATTGTTCTTGGATACAAAGAGAACGCCGCAAAACACCCCGAAGCTCTCGCGAGTTTGCCAGCCGAAGTCTTGGCTTCATATGATGTGAGTGTTCTCGCTAGTTTTGTTGAAAAATACAAAGCTGGATCCGAAAAAATCTCTCTGGTGATACACAAAGACAAGCATCCCGACAATGCGGTCACTTACCCGATCATTGAAGTGCATGGTTTCAAGGAGCGACCGTTTTTCTGTAAGAGTTCTGCCGGGAACGGGATCCTACAAGAAGGAGCCCTTTATATCCGCATTGCGTCTGCCAGAACCGTAAAAATCGCCTCGCCGGATGATTGGGACCAGCTGATTAGTCTTTGCGTAGAGAAGAAACAAGATAGCCTCCTGAAAAGATTTCACGCCTTGCTGAGGGAGGTTGGGGCGGGATCGCCGGCGGTGACCCCAGAGAGTAGGGGTGGTTCCAATAAAATATGGATTGAACAAAACAGATCGGAGTTCGAGGAGATTCTAAAAAAAAATGATTTGAATGATGCGCCCTTCCTTGAGGGAACGCATTTTTTAACGTTGCCGGTAAGGACTTGGAATGCTCCTGATTTGCTTGAAGCTGCTCGAAAGAGTTCTCTTCGCAATACTGGATGGCCAATTGGAATCGCTCTTCAAAGAGATGGATTGGGGCCACAACCGACAGGAGATGGAATAAAGTCCATCATCCCGAATAGAGAAACAACCGATTTCTGGTACTTAAAAAACGAAGGCAGTTATTATTTTGCTAGAACAGTGGAAGAAGCTCGAGCAGATCGGAGTCGAGTTAGGTATCCGCCAAGACCAAATCCTATTTTGTATTTTGACACGAGGATTTGGCGAATCGCGGAATTTTTACTTCATTGCGCGACTCTCTACAGGAACTTAGGCGTTGATCCTTCTGCTACCGTCAGGATTGACATCAATCATCACCGGATTCGCGGCAGAGAACTTGACGCTTCAGATTCTCGCAGGTTGATGTGGTCATCACCGATATCAGCGGTCGATAAATCAACATGGGGTCGAGAAGTATCGTTGGATTTCCTCACTACGGGAATTTCGGATCTTACAAAAGAAGCCTCAAGAAATCTTTTTGAGCTGTTTGATTTCTGGAATCCAGAAGAGGGTGTACTTGATAGTGTAATCAATGAATTCATGCAATCCCGTGTTTAGCGTGAGGCGATGAGGCAGTTGCCTCCCGCGGCAAATCCGCCTCGAATCTACGACTTGAAAAAAAGCGGCCATTTTTAGTCTGCCGCTTGATATATGCCTATGCGACTCCTCGCTAGATCGTGACGAGCCCCAAACTGAGCCGCAATGCCCGGTCAACTCTCAGCATCGTCTCCGGCCGGACGGTTCCCAGGCGTTTCACGAGCCTTTGCTTATCCACTGATCGAACCTGATTGGCAAGCACGACCGATTGCAGCTTCATGCCGCCTTCGGGAGGGGAGAGAAGCGTTTCCGTGGGATAGAGCGGTTCCTCGTACTGGGAGGTAATCGCGCAGACGATCGTGACCGGGCTGTGCCGCTTCGCGATGTCGTTTTGGATGACCAATGCCGGACGCGTTTTCCTGATCTCGGCCCCGATCGTTGGGTCGAAGTTGACGAGATAGACCTCTCCTCGTTTTGGGGTGATTACCGTTTTTTGGCGGGCCATGATGCTGCGTCTTCGAGAAGAGCCCACTCCTCTGCAACCGCGCGGTCGCGCGGCGCGCGGCGGAGCGCTCCTTCCTTCAGTTTATTCCTCAAATTCGCCCGGCCAATTTCGCTGATATACCGCCTGATGGCAAGGTCAATGAGTCGGCTCCTGTCTCCTTTTTCGGAGACGCGGTCGACAAGCTCCACCGTTTCCTCGGGAAGCGTCACATTAATTCTGCGATGCATTGTGGAAGTACCTCTAGGCATGGTTTCCCTCCATGATACACACGCAAGATGTGTATGTCAAGAACCCTGCTTTTTGGCTGTCAAAACTCTTTAGAAATGTCCCCTTCCTTACCTCATTAGAAATGTCCCTTTTTCTTTTGATTTGCCTGTTGTCGTTGGGGTGTCCGCCGGAGCGAAGCCCTGCGCCGCGGTTTGTGCGGCGCGTTTAGGGCGTAGCGGAGGCGGACACCCCAACGAGTGCTGACTCCTGCGATCGATTCAACCGTTGCAACCTCATTCTCTGCTCATAGCCTTGCCGCCAGGGATGTTCCTGCGCAGGTTTACTCCTTACGTGCTTAGCCGGCTCGCGTGGCGCGGCCTGCGCCGCTCGGGGTCGCACTACCAGATCTTCGTATTCCATGCGTTCTCCGCGATAGTGCACTTCTACCGCCCCATCTTCTCCCTCATAGACCAAGGCCTTGGCTTGTGTCGGCCCATAGCGCTTATTCTGCGGCTTGAGTTGCAGAAAATGCCCCCGGTACTGCACCACCCAATCGTTGCTGATCCATCGTTCCGTCTCTAATCGGAAGACCTCTCTCAGCTTCGCGGCGCTCGGTGCCCGAACGTGATAGTTCTCTGGTCGAGCCGCTTCTCGCGCAAAACGCCGATTGTGTTCCGCAAGATATTCCGCTTCCATATATTCATTCGCCGCTTCGTAGCTCGCTATCCCCTGACGACGCAGTTTCTTCACCAGGCGATCTTGATGCACCCCGTTGTTGCGCTCCACCCGTCCTTTCGCTTGCGGAGAACTGGCAGCGATAATGCGAATTTCCAACCGCTCGCACATGCGCCCAAATTGCGTTGTAGGCGCTTTTCCTCGCAGTCGCTCTTTCTCCGTCGGTTCACGCTTATAGACGTTCTTCCAATCGGTGTACAACGCCCGCGGTACCCCGTACTTCTCGATCCAAGATCGCAGCACTCCTACCGCTGCCCAGATCGTTTCCTGCTCTCCCAGTCGAGAACACGTCGTCCCCGTGGCGTCATCCACCATATTCATCAGACATCCGCGTGGTCCCCGCTCCTCAAACCACGCATGGAAACTGCCATCCAGCTGCACCAAGTCGCCAAAGTGTTGCCGCCGTTCCCGGCGCTTCCGGTGCGCTTTCCGTCTCCGCATGCGGCTCCACAACCCCTCCGCCAACATCCAACGTCGCAGCGTCTCCTCGCCCACTTCCAGCCCATCCTCATCCGCTAAATGTTCCGCTGCCAGCGTAGGTCCAAACCGCTCCTGTTCCGTTCCCGAATACTTCTCCCGGATCAGCTGCAGCACCTTCCGCCGGAATTTCTCAGGCTTCGCTCGATTCGAACTTCTTCCCGCGCTGCGGTGCTGCAGCCCTTTGGCTCCTTCTCCGCGATAACGCTGCCACAGTCTCTTCGTCTGTCGATAGCTCAACTCCAGCATCTTCGCTGCGTCTACCAGCCTCAGCGTCTGGCTCTTCACTCGCCCCAGAACCTCTGCTCGTCGAAGTTCCCTCGTACTCATCGCTGTCCTCTTCAACCGGACCTCCTCTGGAGGTCGCAGTGTAGGGGACATTTCTAATGGGGGCTGAAGGGGACACTATCAAAGAGGTTCAACAGAACCCTGCTTTTTGGCACTGGAACACACAATCAAAGGACTGACGCCATCATTCAGCATTTCTCGCGCGATTCCTAGAGAGGCGTTCTTGCCACTCGCGGCAAGTCCGCCAGTCTACCAATTTTTTGTGGATCGCTTAAGCTTGTCGGGAAGGGTCGAAACAATTAGTACGACACCTGCGATCCCTGGTACCGATCTTGAGATGGGATCGGCTCGTAGGTCACTTCTTCCTGAATGTATTCAGCTTCATCTTCTTGCGGGGCATCTGATGCGGCGAGATCAATGGCGAACGTCCGCCATTTTTCGAGATGCTCGACTATTCGGTTCCAAGATTTTAGCACGAGGGCTACTAATGTCGATTTTTGACCGTCAAACCCCTGATTCAGCTTGTAAATTGGGGTCAAATCGCCGGTTCCAAATTTTCTCCCGTCAAATCGGATATTTTTTTCAAAGATCATTTGTTGGAACCGCAGGCGAATGTCATATTTCGGCCCAAGCCTCAGCCAGGTCGCGGCCGTGTTCCTTACAAACTCGAAGCAATAATCCAGCGCCTCCTCCATGTCGAATTCTTCCACGTGTTTGTCCTGGATCATGCTGAGCTTCTCGGCGATTTTCTGATTCACCAGCTTCTTCTGCTCAATGAACTCCTCGTTGGAATATGTGCCGGATCGGTGCAGATCAAATATCCGCTGCCGCTCCTCTTCGAGCCGTTTAATGGCATTTCGAAGTTTATTGTTTTCTTCGTCGAACGCTGCGTAGTTGTTTTTCCAAATATCCAAAACCACCGCCTTAAAGAGTTTCTCGTACTGTCGATCAGGCGTAATGCTTTCCAGGTACTCAACGAAGTTTTGCTCGAAGGTCTCCTTCGGAATGTACTGGGCCTTGGGGCAATCCTGCCGATGATGGTGATAATAGGGATATCTGATCCCTTTTCGGCCGGTTGAGAAACTGCCAGTCAGGGATAAGTTGCAAGAGGCGCAGACCGTCATTCTTCGCAAAGGAAATTCAGGATTGGAAGGACTCCTGTGTATGAAGCGGGGCATCCTCTTGTACCGGCTGTTGCATCGGCTGAACAGTTCTTCGCTGACTATCGCCTCAAAGGAGCCCTTGTACTGCTCTCCCCAAATGTCGATGATTCCGCAGTAGATTGGATTCTTCAGAATCTTTTCCATGAGCTGCGCGCAAGGAGTCTTCCCCCGGCGTGTCCTGAGCCCCTTCCTTGCCGTCAATTCTGCAAGTGTTTGGTAACTATGAGTGCCTTTCGTCCATTCTTCGAAAATTAGCCGGACCAGCGGAGCCGCGTTGGGATCCGGCACAACGTTGCCTCTTTCGGGCCTGTAGTAACCGAGAGGCGCACCCCAAACCCACACCCCTTTCTTGATCCGCTCCAACATTCCCCCTTTTGTCCTCTCTGTTCTCACGTTGTTATCGAATTCGGCGAAAACCGAGATCATTCCCTCCATAGCTCTTCCCACGGGGGTCTCGTTGATCGGCTCACTAGCCGATCTGAGTTCCGTCCCCGATCGCCTGAGGGTTGCTCTTACCAAAACATGATCATCTTGGTTTTCGCGCAAACCGGTCGATCTTGTAAACGACGAAATAGTCGACTCTATTGTTCTTGTTACGGCAGAATGCGATTGCCTTTAAGAATTCCGTGCGATCAGCGGTTTTAGCTGACTCTCCCTTGTCCACGTATACGTCCAGAATGTTAATGTCGTGCTTCTTGGCAAACTCACGACAATGACGCTCCTGCGATTCGAGGCTGGTGTTCTCGACTTGATCTTTCGACGATACTCGGCAGTAAATTATTCCCGTTTTTTGTGATGTGGCCTCCATTACTTAAATCTTGTTCTCTCCCTCATAATTCCGCAAGACCCCAACGGGATACTTGGAACCGCGCGTTTCGGCAAGCCAATCATCGAAAATGATTTGTCCCAGCTTGTATAGCGCGTCCCGAACCCTCGTCAGTTCTTCATCTGAGAGCCCTTTGAGTTCGGGATCTAATTGGCGACACTGTTCAGGAGTGAGCATTTTGGTGCTCCCCACACCGGCATTAGGGTGCATACGTCTGGGGTATGCACATAGTGTGCTCTGTTGAGGCCTGTGAAAAGACCGGCGACTTTCCCGCATGCGGCAAATCATCGGCATGGAGGGGACGCAAGGCGACAACCGATCTCAATGGGAACGCGTGGCGAATCATCCGTTCCATTTTGAGCTAAGCATTCCTTTGCCAGCGCCGCGATACGATCCGCACCATCATTGCTAGGGACGGGCAGGGAGAGGATCATCCAGTCCGTAGTATCGCGTCCTAAATTCCGCGTCGCCAGTTGACAATACTCAATTCGATTTGTGAAGAAACCAAAAAATACAGGTTTGCCTGCATTTTTCGACCCGCCGATCATCTCTCCGGCTCAGTAGGCTCCGCCGTTTATAGGGTTAATGGCGCGGAAGCTAAATCACGGTTGCGCGCCCCGGCTGACGACGAAGCTTGCAACGATATCGGCATGTCCGCCGCCGGGGCAATTGAGTCCGAGAAGGTTCTTGTCGAGTCCTCGCAAGCTGTAGCGAATAACCGCAGTACGGTCATCGTGTCTGATCAGCGCGGCAAACGATTTCGAGATATTGTCAGCGTTTTCCACTGACGGGATAACGGCGATGATGGCCTCATTCGGCTCTAGCAGGCTGCGGAAAAATC
Source organism: uncultured Acidobacteriota bacterium (assembly GCA_963721915.1). Classification (GTDB taxonomy): domain Bacteria; phylum Acidobacteriota; class Terriglobia; order Acidiferrales; family UBA7541; genus Acidiferrum. The sequence goes on from CAVRLD010000005.1 coordinate 416,918, forward strand.
GTGCGGAGCCAGCAATTTCTAGGTTGGTTTAAGTCACTCGGGAGTTTTCGAGCCTTTGCGGCGTGATTTGTCGTGCTACCGAGCGCCCGAAAGAGGTGTTTCAGCTCCGTTCAGAGACACTACGGCCCGCACTGACTACGTTGGAACTGCGCTGCGCATCAGGTTTCGCATGCGCACCAGGTTGTAGGCCGCGCAAGCGAACGTAAAGATCCAATCGACCTTCAGCGTCCCGCGATGCCGCACTTTGCGCAGCAACGCAATGGTCTTCAACCAACCAAAACATTCTTCGATGCGCTTCCTTTTCTTCTGACTGATCGCATAGCCCGCGTGCCGCGCCGTGCGACTATCGATAGCGCTGCCGCCTCTGCGCCCAAGGTTTTGCGCCACATGCGGCGTCACCCATAGGTTCCGACACTCGCGCACGAAATCCGCCGTGTCGAAGCCCTTGTCTCCAGCTACCGTCACCCGCTTGCTTCCCGGAAGTTCCTGCAGCATTTCCAGAGCGGCATAGCGCTCCGCCGTGCCCGTGGCTTCCCACACCCGGCTGTCCACAATCAACCCGTTGCGATTCTCCACCAGCAGATTCCCGCTGTAGCTCAACTGGGCCTCCTTGCCTGGACCTTTGCGCGCCATCTGCGCTTCGGGATCGCTTTTCGACTCATGCGTTTCGTTCGAGCGCTTCTCGCCGCGATAATCCACCGTGGGATTTCCGGGATCATCCGGCGGAGACGAACTCTTCTTGTTCTTAGGCTGAAAACTCTTCACGCCGGCCCAGGCTTCCAGCAAACTTCCATCTATCGTGAAGTGCTCGTCCGAGGCCCAGCCCTGCCCGCGGGCTTGCTCCACCACCAGCGCCAGAAACTCCTTGGCCACTTCGGCCTCTAGCAAACGGTCGCGGTTCTTGGTGAACACCGTGGCATCCCACACCTCATCGTCCAAGTTCAGCCCCACGAACCAGCGAAACAATATGTTGTAGTCGATCTCCTCCACCAGCAGCCGCTCGCTGCGCACCGAGTACAGCATCTGCAGCAACAGAGCCCGCAGCAACTGCTCCGGCGGAATCGACGGACGGCCCACTTGGGAATACATCTTGTCGAACTCTGGCGAGAGTTCCTTGAGGACCTTATCTACCATCGTGCGGATCGGCCGCAGCGGATGATCTTTGCGTACCCGCTGCTCCGGTGAAAGGTAGCTAAACACATGCCCCTGCTGCTGATCGTTTCCTCGCATGCCTAATCAGACGCACCGCGCGCCGCCTCGTTACAAAATTCCTGGCTTTTTCAGCATCCTGCTAGATCGACATCAGTGGTTAGGTCACCAGATTTTGTCTGTCCGCAATCCACCTCAATGTATTTTTTGGATACCTTGACGCGCTTTAGAGTCGACGAATTGAGCGCAAATGTCGTTTTGAGGGCAAGCCCACCAGGTCGGGTTTGCCCTCTTTTTTTTCGTATACCGTAAGAACCTGAACTTCGAACTTGGCAAAACGAAAGGACCACCCAAGCGTTAGCCTGAGTGGTCCCGGCTACTTTGTTTTCTTTTTCTCAGCCCATCGTTTCTTAGCCGCTAAACTCATCTTCCGTCTGGAAGCCGCCGACATCCTATGCTTCTTTTTTGCACCGCTGAGTAATTGTATGGCGACGTTTATTGTGTCTATCTGCTGTTGATGCTGGTTTCGCTTGTCCTTGAGTGCCTTTAGAATGTCCATCGTTCCTCCGCAAAGAGTATACGTAACACTCAGGATTTTGTGGTGGCGGCAACGCAACAGCCAGGAGTATACCGAGTGCCCCAACATCAACGATCACTTTTCATCCTCTATTGCTTCGGATGCCGCCTTCGCCATTCCGCCCTCGCCTCTTCAAGTTCCATGACACGCGGTTCAGTCGCGCCGAAGTTCATCTCGCGGTCGGATAGTTTCCGCGCTCGCTGACCGAAACGGCGTAGCTCAAGGTCGGACATCTCGCGCAAGCGTTTGCGGAGTTCTTCGGGGCTTTCTGGTCGTAGTTCAATCAAGGCTGGCCTCCCTTGCTGTGATCTTGGGAGGAAACGGGAGAGCAGGATAACATACCGGGCGGAGGACAGCCGTGAGCAACGGCACAGTGTGCAACCGAGGTCGATTCGAAGATTATCCCGGCCCCTTCGGGGGTCAACGAACAAGCGAACCGACGCCGGGCGCCTCGACTCAAGTACACTTTGGTTGCTCAGAGTGGAACGGTGGAAAAACGGACAGTGAGGGTGATTGGCGAAGCCGGTGGAGGGTCGAGGGGAGCGCGCTATTGGAGCGTGTTCCTGGGTGCTCTAACGCTGGGCTTTCTTGCCATCGCGCTGTTTCTGCTGGCGCTGCACTTCATTTCGTACGCCAAAGCGAAGGCGTTCTTCGATTGGTATGTGGCGGCGCATGGCGTTTCCGGGAACGCCGGAAACTATCTAACGCAGGAAGTCTTCCATCGCCTTTCGGGGCGACTGCCAATCGCTGCAGGCGTGTTCGGGATTTGCGGGGTCACGCTCGCGCGGTTCAAGCGCAAGTTGGCGCGCTTTCTGCTTGCTATTCCATCGGAATGGACGGGAGTCCGTAACTTTCTTCTCGACCAATTCCAGGGAGGCACGCAGAGCGCCCTGGAGATCGGTATTGTTTTTAGTGTGTTTGCCATCGGGATTTGTCTGCGGGTCTGGCACCTGGGCCGTGCGGTGCGCTATGACGAAGCCTGGACGTACGTTGAATTCGCATCGCGGCCGCTGGTCATCGGCCTATCGAACTACGCGGCGCCGAACAATCACCTGCTGAACACTTTGTTTGTCCATTTCAGCACACAGTTGTTTGGCGATACGATTTTCGGACTGCGGTTTCCGACGCTTGCCGCGGGATGCCTGGTGATACTGGCATCCTGGTTCGTGGCCCGCGCGCTTTACGGGCAACTCGCAGGCATTTTGACGGCGGGTTGCGTGGCCGCTTTGCCGGCGTTCATCGAGTTCTCCGTCAACGCACGAGGATATGCTTTGCAGTGGTTGTCCGTCCTGGCGGTGATGTGGTTCGGCATCGTGTTGGAGCAAAATCCGTCTTTGCGAATCGGCTGGCTAGGACTGGTGGTCGCCGGGGTTGCCGGTATGTACAGTATTCCGACGACCCTGATGGCGATTGCCGGCGTCTTCGGGTGGATGTTGGCGTCAACGCTCGCCGACGGGGAGGCCAACAAGTTCAAGAGCACGTTGCGAAATGTAGCGCTGGCGGGAATAGCGATCGGCCTGTTGTCGCTGCTCCTCTACGTTCCGCCACTTCTTGTCGGAGGTCCGGCCGCGTTAATGGCGAAGAGCGTCGTAGAATGGCAGCAAGGTGATTTCACGAAGGGCTTTGAGCGCATGGGCCAGTGCGCATGGGTGCATTGGGCCGGAGGAGTTCCGACGGCAGCTTTGTGGCTTCTTTTTGGGGGACTGGTTATTGGCCTGTTGTTCCATCGCCGGGTTTGCGGGCGCCGTGTGCCAATGATGATCGCACTTTGGCTTGCGGCTGCGCTTTTTGCCTGGGCCCGCCACGTTTTCGCTTTTCCGCGAGTGTGGAGCTACCTTTTGCTGAGCACCGTGATGACCGCCTGTGCCGGGCTGTCCTTGGTGCTGACATCTCTCGCCGGGCGCTCCCGAACGCGGCGAATCGTGCTTGGGGGCCTGGCGGCGGTCGCGCTGGCGGTGTTCGTGGGCGCAGGAGTGATCAAGCAGCGCGTGCTTTTCACCAGCAACGAGGGCGGAACGATCATCGACGCCGATGCCATCGTCGATTATTTGTCAACGCAGCTGCGTCCAGACGACTCTCTGGTGAGCAATGCCATCATCAACTATGAATTGTTGCGACGCAGGCCGGAACTGTACCGATCGCTTGTGAAGCCGGACGAGGCTGCCCGAGTCGTGGCGGTGGTGGTCAAGAGCACAGGCAGCACCGAATTTTGCACAGATGGGGAGGTTATGCCCTTGCTCGCCGCGCAAGACACCGCCGATCCTAAAAGTTTGGCAGCGCGGATAGACCTCAACGCCTATGCACAGCCGCAGGTTGGGGCCAAGTTCCCGACGTCCACGGTGTATTTCCTTGCGCGCAGAGGGCAGGATTGAGTGACTCCGTGCGCTAGCACGTAGGCCGTTAACGCCCACACCACGAAGAAGAGTCTGCAAAGCCTTTGTCAGCTGCTCGATTTGGGAACCGTCTCGTGCAGAATTTGCGGCCTGTTCACCGAGCTGACGACGAGGGGTGTTCTCATGGGCCACCAATCGTAGCCCGATACAGGGCCGGCAAGCCGATTCCTCGCCCGCAATCGCTGGCGAAGATGATCGCTTTCGAATCCAACTCCCACGCCGGCGACGTGCTATTGCAATTTCCTCCTGTCAGGAGTTCTACGGTGCCGCTGGTGACATTTCGCAGCCAAATTTGCTTTGGTCCGTTGCGCGCCGACTCGAACACCACCCACCTTCCATCCGGCGAGCTCACGGAATCGCTTGTCTTCACTGAATCAGGCAAGTGCGCCGGAGCCACCTTTCGTGTGGAAGGATCAAACGCCATAGTGGCCGACGCTCCATGCGCTACCAGCTCAAAGTAAATCGGGCCCTCGGGCGATGACGCTACAGGATGGAAAGCGTGCCCTTCGAACCCAAGCTCTTCGATCTGCCCATCATGTAGCCAACGCATCACATAACGGTCCTTGCCCATCGATTGATAGAAGACTCCGGCCCTTGACACGGCAGGTGAAGACGAGAACACAGCGCCCTTTTCGAGGGCGACGCTTTCGTACCGCCGGCCCGGCGCGGCCGCGTAGCTCACCATCTGTCGCCGCGCATCCAGCAGGGACAAAATTGCAACCCCTAGCAGCGCGCCGGCTACTAGCTTGGGACTCAGTTCTCGGAAGTACCTTCGTCCAACGACTAGGAAGAGGCCCAGCAACACCCACAACCGCGGAAACACCCAGATCCAACCTGGTCTGAGCGGGAACGTCAACGCAACGAAGGAAACAATTAAGTAGATTCGTTCAGCGGGCTCCGCTTCCTTCAACAGAAGGGCTACAGGCAACAACAAGAGAAAGTAAGTATAGGAAGATGCGCTCGCCGAGAGCAGCAGGATTACGATGATGAACCATGCAAAGTCATGGCGGTCGGACGCCATCCTTTTGCGCTCCAGCCCCAGATAGCTGAGCGTTAGAATCGACAAGCTCACGAACGGCTGCAGGAAAAAGAACAGCCATGGCACATCCCAGAGCGGTTGTGGATTCAATTCCGGCTCTTTCAGCAGTAAGTGGCGGAAAAAAGTCGCGAAGGTTGCGTTCAAGCTGTTGTAAGGATCAATGTTTTCGCCTTGTAGACCGCGCGGAAGTATTTGCGACGCGTAATAGTAGACGTCTTGCCAGCCAAAAAGTGCAACGGCTGTCGCTACCGCGCATCCGGCAGCTGCCGCGAACCCCGCAGCCGCCCTCCAATTGCGCTTGGCTGCAAAATACAGAAGCAGCGGACCGCCATATAGCTTTAGCGCAAAGGCCAATCCAGAAAGGAAGCCGCCCGCCATTGATCGACCTCGGTTCACGCAGTAGAAGGCCAGCGTCAAAAGAAAAAGCAGGAATACATAGTACTGCCCATATAAAAAGTTCGTGTACAAAGATCCGAAACCCGAAAAGGCCAGCAGCGTCATTTGCGCGACACTGAATTGCGTAAGTCTTGCCAGGAGCCACACTGTCGCTGCAAGGAAACCGAAGTTCAACACAAGCCAAATCTGTTTCGCCGTTTGAGGGGGAAAGCCGGTGAGTTCCACCAGAGGAAGGGCCACTGCGGGCGTCTGAGGTGGAAAGCCACCGAGTTGTCGTTCAACTCCTGCATAGTTCATCTGCCGCTGGAACGAAGTCCAGTCGTAGAACTCTCGCAGGGGTATGTCCTTACGCACCATTACCGCAGCGGTGTAGTAATTGGGAAAATCGGTTTCCGCCCGTTTCCAGCCAGAGCGAAAAGCTGTCGCCAGGAAAAAGATGATTGCGGCGATCGCTGCCAACCGAGTGATCACGCTGCCTCCCCGGCACCTCGCCCTTTGGCCCATGGCGGCAGGTTTCCTCAAGATGCGGTACATAGTATCGTCGCCAGTCCGCACGGTCGTGTCACTAAGCCGTCAAGACATGGTCACGATCTCGGCCCGCGCCTCTCGCACGCTAGAGGCAACATCAGTGCAAGCTTTCTCGATCTATGGAAATTCCGCCCAGCACTGCAATCGGTTACGCAGAAGCGCGGCTTCGTTCAAACGACGACAACCGCGCTTCCTCGTACGTCGCCGCGCTGAACCGCAATGTGGACTACGCCGTACGCGGCAAAGGCGAAGCTATGCTCCTTTGCCGAAAAAGGGTGAGGCGCAGTCTATCTCGCTGGGTCAAGGACGATAGTCATGTCTTTCTCAACTCACCAGCGTAAATCCGAAACTCGGCGGGTTCCCTTTTGCCTTTCCACTTGGCCACCCAGGGACGCAATGCCCAGCGAAATCCGTACCAGGGACGATGAACCGTCCAACGAATCCCGAATTGTGCGTTAAGGGCGGAAAGGCGCTCGTCTGTTAGGTAGTCGAGGCTCGCCAATCCAGCCGATAGAAAGCCGAATCGCTCTTTGAAATCCCTGCGACGCTCTTGCACCATCCTCTGGCCGAACTCTTCCTTACTGTACCAAGGAGAGTCTACGATCAAGATCGTTCCCCCGGGCCGCAAGCAGCGAACGGCCTCGCCAACCGTACGCGAATAGTCCTCCGAGTAGTGAATGGAGGCGTTGAATATCACACAGTCGCAGCAGGCATCAGCGAATGGAAGCCGGTCCAGTTCAGCCTGAAAGCGTGGAAAGAGCTTCGGCAGCTTCTCTGAGTAGTGAGACGCAGCGCCGAGGCCGTCCAGTTCGTTGGTGAGCAGGTCCACGGCAATCGGAAAATGCCCACGAAGCGAGAGCCGATAGCTGAGCCATCCATTCCCGGCGCCAAGATCAAGAATAATCAGGGGGCCCTTCCACTGGCGCTCCAAAACGGGAAGTATCTCGCGTTCAGTATAGAGAAACGAGCGGGAGCGGATCTTCCACACCCACGGGTTTCTGTTGGTCAGGTCCTTGTGCGGCAGAGCAAGATAAAAGGCAGCACTATCGCTACCCCAGCCTTCCTTGGCGCGTACGATTTCGTACTCACGGATAAACTTCGAATAGTACGTCTGCCGCTCGGGGAGCAGCGCATTCCAGATACCCCTTTCTTGCGGAAGTTCGAAAAAGCATCTTTGGCAACGTACGCTCTGGCCAAAATGGGACACCCTGTCTAAGCGCACTTCGCCAAGCTCAGAGCAACAAACCGGGCATCGGAGCGTCACACGGCCATCAGGGTTAGTATTTTCGCCTAGCCCGATCGGCGCACTGCGGGCCAACTGCGGGCACAGACTCTGGGGTCTTCTTGTCCCGCCAGTTTCGCGATGGGAATTGCTCCGCGAATCGGGGGGCCCGTCAGCACGAATATTCCCAGTCACATTGCGTCCTGGACTTCGCAGAGCACACGCGATTCCTAGTCCGGAAAAATCGTTTGGATCGATGACGCTGACTTCAAATCCCGCTCCCAGAATCGGTGAAGGGCACTGAGCAAACAAGCCGGTCCACTCAACGGAACCCCGTCGCAGGAGGAATAAAATTTCGTGACTTTTCGTTTGGCTAGCACGTGCCCTCTATTGTAGCCGGTTCGAGGCGCTTGGCATCGACGGCGGGCTTAGCAGAAGCGGTTCTGCGTTTAAGTTTTTCGTTGATCCACAACTCAGCCGGGAACGCATACACATCGTGATCAAGCCGCCAACGTGCGGGAATCGAGAGCGACTTCTGAATGAATCGCGAAGAACTACTGCGACTGTCCGAGGCGATGGGAAAGCGGTCGAACGCCAGCCTGAGATAGTCGCGCATTATCTGGAGGCGGCGGTGCTCGCTACCCTTCAACCAAGGGAGAACGGTGTATCGAGGAAAGAAATCGGACCAGCCTTCGAAGGACGTCGGAACCTGAATACCAAACTCTTCAGCGTGCTCCATGACCGGAGCGCCGGGATAAGGAGTAAAAATGTTTGTCCAAAATTCGGCTCCGGGATGGCGACGGCACATATCCATGATGAAATTGATCGTCTGCCGACGATCGCCTTGCTCCTCACCCGGATACGCAAAGATGATGTTGAAGGAAGGCCGAATGTCAGCTTCGAGACACCGACGCGCCGTCTCATAAATGGTGTCGAAGTTCTGAAAGCCTTTGTTCATCAGTTTCAAGACTTTTTGAGAACCCGACTCCGCACCGTGGCAAATCTGCTGCAGACCGCTGCGTCGAAGGAGTTTGAGATCTTCAACGCTGAGCCGTGCCGTCAAGTTAGTGGTTGCTTGGATGCTCCACCGGAAGTTAGCCCCGGCTCTTACGAGTCCATCCGCGATCAGCCGGGCACGGTCGAGGTCGACCAGGAAGTTGTCGTCGACGACCCATAGCAGCTCCAGACCGTACCTTCGCGTCAGATCCGTGGTCTCTTCGACAAACTGTTCAGCTGGAAGAGCATTCCACTTCCGCCCATAGACACCAGCGTTCGTACAATACGAGCAGTTGTAGGGGCATGCCAGACTTGAGATGTACATAGCCCAGCGGCGGCCACAGACGCGTTCGTAGGCGTCGAAATCGGCGATGTGATACGCCTTCGGAGGAGAATCAACAATCGGCCGGAGAGGCCTCTCGGTTGTGAAAATCAGCTTCTTGTCCCGCTTGAAACCGATACCGGGAATCAAATCGAGCGACGAGCGACTTTCCAAATGGCGCACCACATCGAGCAGCGCATCCTCGCCTTGTCCTTTCACTACAATATCAATGTAGTCCGCCTCAAGCGTTTGCTTCGGAAGCAACGAGGGGTGCCAGCCGCCTAAGATCACCGGAAAATCCGGATCCCACTCTTTTACCGCGCGCGCGATTTCCACAGTCTCGCGAATCATCGGCCCGGTCACAAGCGAAATGCCCAGGCACAGAGCGTCCTTCACCTCTTCCAACACGCGCTTCTTGTAGTTCGGGGTAATGGTCGAGTCGATCAGTTGGATGGAATACCCAGCTCGCAGCAGCGGCGTGGCAACCGCTAGCAAGCCGAGAGGAGCTGTGGCTTCACTGCTGGCAAACGACGGAAAGAAAAAGACAACCTTTTTGGACATTCGGTGCGTTCCGCGCCTCTCCGGTTTCAGTAGAATACGGTCTCGCGTCCTCGTTTGTCACCGGCGGGTAACGCACCTGTCATTTGTTGATCAGCGGCGATTGGGCCTCTCGATGGACAGTGAACTGGCCATTCGCGCTACGTAGCAAAAGCGCAAGACAGCGCTCTTGCCTTTCAATTAGGATGTTCGCTGAATCTCTTTGTTATTGGACTGGTATCCATTTCCTGCTTGATTTTGGCTGCAACGCGTACTGTATCTTTTGACTAACGCAGCCGCTTTAGATTTCAAGTGAATAGCAGTTCGTGAGTCATACTGCTCCACTAAGGCTCCCTAGAAGCAAACCACAACTCGGATAGCTCTTCTTTACCTCTCCATTCGCGCCGATCGAGAGTCGGAAGCGAAAGCCGCTATCGCCGTACCTCTGCCTGCCTGTCCTTTCCCTGTCCTTCAGGACACTCGCCCGACCTGTCCCGCCGTACCATTTACTCTGGTTCACCTCCAAAGTCAGAAACTCTATTGCTATATCCGTTTTCGTCACGTCCCCACGGATTACCCGGTCAAGCCCCGACGGCCCCGTGGACAAAACTCACGGAGGCTCCTTATGCGCGTGGCAATTCTCGCACTCGTGGTCTCGCTCTTCGCTTTGTTTTCTTCAGCTGCGCAAAAATCGGTCGTACCCAGTTCTCAGGCACTCGCGATTCTTCAGCGCGCCCTTGCGGCATTAAGTCCCAACATCACCACTCAGGACATCACGCTGTCAGGCTCAGCTCATTATATCGTCGGCTCGGATGACGAAACTGGCACCGCCATCCTCAAGGCTACGGCGATCGGATCGAGCCGTATCGATCTTTCGCTTTCGTCGGGGCAGCGGAGCGAAGCCTACGATTTCAGTGCCGCCATGCCAGTTGGCCAATGGTCTGGCCCAGACGGCAACACCCACGCTGTCTCCTATCACAATCTGCTCAACGAGCCCGGATGGTTTTCGCCCGTCACCGCGATCGCCCGCCGCCTCACCGGGTCTGGGTTCGTGGCCACCCTCATCGGCGCCGAAACGCTCGACTCACAAAGTGTGCAGCACGTCTCCGTCGCTCAGCAGCCCTTCGATTCCAGTGCCCAGTCCGCACTGCTGCAACATCTCACGCAAATCGATCTCTACGTCGACTCTGCAACCTTCCTTCCCGCTGCCATGTCCTTCAGCATCCATCCCGACGCCGATGCTGGCCTCGACATACCTGTCGTCGTTCGTTTCTCCGACTATCGCACGGTGAACGGCGCAAATGTTCCCTTCCACATCGAGAAATACATCAACAACACGCTCGTTCTCGATCTCCAAATGCAATCCGCCACCGTCAACACCGGCCTAACCGTCAGCAGTCTGGGTATTTCCTGAAAGCTTGGCGAGGAGAATACGATGACTCACTCACTCCGCTCTCTGCCCCTGTTCACACTGCTCGCGTTCTTTGCTCCTTTGACTCTAGCTCAGGCCCCACCTGTGACGGGCACACCGTCGTTCGGCTCTTTCGGCGGTGGCCCAGACATCATCGACCTAGCCAACCTCAACGCTCACATCGACATCCCTGTGCGGCACAAAGGAGGCCGCGGAACTGATTTCACCTACGACCTGAGTTATGACACGTTCGTCTGGAATCCAGTTCCTTCGGGAAACACGAAAATGTGGCTGCCGGCGGCGAACTGGGGTTGGCGGGCTATTACCGAGGCTGCTTTAGGATATGTGAGCTATACAACCACCGGCCCCGTTTCATCCTGCAACGGAATGGGCCAGACCACGACATATTCGGACTGGACTTACCACGATGCATTCGGTGTTTCTCACTGGTTTGGCGCGTTTGGCCTCACATCAAGCGTGACCATGGGCTCAGCGAGTTGCAATGGGACAACAGGCTTCAACTTCACACTTGGCGACGGAGCGAGCTATACGTTCAACGTGAACGGCTTGAATTTCACCCTATTTTCCAGGGATGGCACGAATATTAACCCACCGGTAAACATCGGTACAGGAGCCGGCAGTTTTGCCGATCGTAACGGCAACGTACTATCCGCGAACACGAGCGGCCAATTTTTCGACACGCTATCCAGCACGACTCCGGTGCTCACCGTCGCGGGTAGCGGCACGCCAGCTAGTCCACGCACGTTCAAATATACCGCGCCCTCTGGGGCGCAACCGGCATTCACAGCCCAATATATGCCCTTTACTGTGCAGACGAACTTTGGCTGCAGCGGAATCATAGACTATCCTGCGACCAGCAACATCAATCTCATCACCGAAATCGACCTTCCCGACGGCACGAAGTACACCTTCAGCTACGAAACCACGCCGGGGGCGCCGGCCAACGTCACCGGACGGTTGCATACCGTTACCCTTCCCACTGGTGGAACCATCACATACAACTATACAGGCGGCAGCAGTGGCAACATCACCTGTGCAGATGGCAGCGCACCCGGCCTAACCCGCATAACTCCGGACGGTACTTGGACCTATGCTCGAACAGCAGGCAGCGGTGCCGCCTACACCACCACCATTACCGACCCAGAACGCGACTCCCTCGCCCCAAACGGCAACCAGACAATAATTCAATTCCAGGGCATCTACGAAACTCAACGCCAGGTCTATCAGGGCTCATCAAGTTCCGGGACTCTCCTCCGCACTTGGAATACTTGCTACAACGGCAGCGCCTCTCCTTGCACAGGTACGGCGGTCAGCCTGCCCATCACTCGCCGCACCGTGATTGACCAATACGGCTCCAGCGGCATCTTTTGCAAGCACAACTACTTCTACAATACCTTTGGTCTGCCCACGGAGGAGGACGATTATGACTATCCGAATGCAACGGCGTTCCTTCGCACGCAACTGATCACCTACACATCGTTGGGAAACAACATCGCTTCGATGCCCCATACGATCACAGTCTGCAGTCCAGGTGGCACCGCTTCCGCCTGCAACGGTTCTGGAACGGTCGTGGCGCAAACCACCAATACCTACGACGAGGGGACCGTCACGGCTCCTTCCGGAACAACACCTCAGCACGTCGCAGTCTCCGGCTCTCGCGGCAATCTCACCACCACTAGCTCGCTCGTTCAGGGCACCTCGTCTCTCACCGCGCACTCCTCCTACTTCGACACCGGGATGGTAAAAACCTCCACCGATGTGAACGGAGCCGTCACCACCTTCACTTATCCCGACGCAACTTCCACCTGCGGCAATGCCTTCCCGACCAGCGTGTCTGAGCCACTCAGCCTGTCGCGCTCCATGACGTGGAATTGTACCGGCGGTATGCAGGCCTCGCTAACCGACGAGAATGGAAAAGCAACGACCATCGGCTATCTTTCGGCGTACTTTTGGCGACCCGGCAACAAACAAGACCCTACCGGCGCCCAGACCAACTTCACTTATACCCAGCAAGCTTCCTTTGAATCTGCTCTCTCGGTGAATTCAGGCAATTCTATCGTCGACACTCTTCTTACGTTCGACAGCCTTGGCCGCCCGCACATAAATCAAGCCAAACAAACTCCGAGCGCTTCAAATTTTGATTCTATCGAGCAGGACTATGACAGTTTGGGAAGGCCTCGCCGGGTCACTCTTGCCTACACTGGTACTGCTGGCCAGACAAACTCCTCCGCTCCGGCCACCACCAAGACGTACGATGCGTTGGGACGCCCGCTGACCGTCACCGATGCAGGCGGTGGCACGACGACGTACACCTACAATCAAAACGACGTACTCGTGGTGGTGGGCCCCGCGCCATCGGGCGAAAACACCAAGCGCCGTCAGCTCGAATACGACTCCCTAGGCAGGCTCACCTCCGCCTGCGAAATCACCGGTCTGGCGGGCAACGGCGCCTGCGGCCAGAACGCATCGCAAACTGGCTATTGGACGAAATATGCGTATGATGTGATCGGAGACGTTACCAGCGTTACGCAAAACGCACAGGCCACTTCGGGCCAGCAGACCCGTGCCTATGGTTATGACGGTGCGGGTCGGCTTACTTCTGAGACGAATCCCGAGAGCGGCACTACCACATATACTTACGATCTTGCATCAAGTTGTGCCACTCCAAATTCATTTCCCGGTGACTTGGTGAAGCGGTTCGACAATGCGGGAAACGCCACCTGCTATACCTACGACACTCTCCACCGTGTCCTCAGCCACACCTACACCGGCCCTAATGCTCCAAACACTCCCAATAAGTACTTTGTCTACGATTCGGCGACCGTCAACGGCACAGTCATGGTTAATGCCAAGGCGCGCCTGGCGGAAGCCTACACTGCCACTTCTCAGACCGGCACGAAGATTGCCGACACTGGATTCAGTTATTCCTCGCGTGGCGAAATTTCAGACGAATATCAGTCATCGCCCAACTCGGGCGGCTACTATCACGAAAATCTGTTGTACTGGGAGAATGGCGCTACCAAACAAATCAGCGGCCTTGCCACTCTTCCCACCTTCACGTATGGTTTGGACGGCGAGGGTCGCGTGAATTCCATCTCTGCATCAACCGGTCAGAATCCCTTGACCGGCGCCGCCTACAATACCGCGAGTTTGCCTACCACCATCAACCTTGGCTCCGGCGACAGCGATACTTTCACCTACGACCCCAACACCAACCGCATGACCAAGTACCAGTTCAACGTGAACGGACAATTGTACGTGGGAACCCCCACCTGGAACGCCAACGGCACCTTGGCCACTCTAGGAATCACGGACCCTTTCAACAGCGCCGACACCCAGAACTGTTCCTATTCTCACGACGATCTCGTCCGTATCGCCAGCGTCAGCTGCGGCGCCTCTACTTGGCAGCAGAACTTCGGCTACGACGCCTTCGGCAACCTTACCAAGAGCGTCCCCCCGGGCGGCACCGGCAATTCCTTCCAGCCTACGTATTCGTCGACCACCAATCGGATTACAAATCTTACAGGGTTCGTGCCCAGTTATGATGCGGACGGCAACGTGCTGAACGACAGCCTGAACACTTTTTCATGGGGTTCCGATGGCAGGCCAGTGGCCATCAACGGCACCTCCATGACCATCGACGCTCTGGGCCGAATTATCGACTCTGGTTTCCAGACGGCAACCTTCTACTCACCCGACGGAGCGTTCAAAGTGGCCTTTAAGGGTCAGTTGGCCAGGCTCATACGTCTCAATCTTCCCGGCGGAGGCCACGCCACCTACGATGAAGGTAATGGCGGGCTTATCGGATACGACCACGCCGACAACCTGGGCAGCCTTCGTCTCGCGTCCACACCGAGTAGGACGTTTTCTTATTCCATGGCCTACGCCCCGTTTGGCGAGTTATATGCCAGGTCCAACCCAAACGCCGCCGGATTGTTCACCGGTCAAGTCCCGGGTACTTCCTTCGACCAGTACGACTTTCCGTTTCGTGAATACAGCGATCAGGGTCGCTGGGCCTCTCCGGATCCCGCTGGCCTCGCCGCCGCCGATCCCTCCAATCCCCAATCCTGGAACCGCTACGCCTACGTCGCAAACAGCCCCGTAAATTTCGTGGACCCTACCGGGATGGCTTGCAAGAAGAGCTGTGAAATATTCGCCGGTTTCGGCGGCGGCGGCGGTGGATGCTCGCTAGACGGCGTCTCTTTTCCCTGTAACTGGGCCAACAACCTACTTAACAGTCCTGGAGGTTCGGTGGCTCAGTGCCCCAACAACAACTGCAATGGTGTCGTCTACCAGGGCAACACCATCTATCAATATGGGTGGCTGGGGACAGGTACAGTCACAAACGGTGTAACGAGTTGTGGATTCCTATACTGCCAAGGTTCAATTCAAATGGATACGCAGCAGGGATGGGTTCTCGCCCCAGTTGCGACGGTTCCTGAGTCGATCCCTCTCGCAAATCCCTATCAAACACAAATTGAAGGTGTTGGAAATATGGTTGTACTCTTCCATAAGGTCGTCCATCCAGTGGAGATGGTCGCCTTGAATTCGACCTTCTTTATATCTGCCGGGGCGCACTATGTTGCTGCTGGTGCGGTCGTTGTCGGAGGCTGTGTCGACCCAACGCCGCTTGAACCACTGACATGCGGAGCTGGCCTATTTGCAGGTGGCGCTGCCGCTGCTACTGGTACCGGCTTGGCGGTTGGTGGCGTATACTTTTTCAAGAACGTAACTGTCCCCGCATTCAGGGAATGGTAAGATAAACTGGCTTCGCGGAGGACTCAACCGTGAATCGCTTACTGCCTTCACCGATATGGATCGCCAAATTCCTCATCGGCCATCAATTGGTCGCCGCTGCTTTTTTCGCACTCTTAGCCATAATGGTGAATGTATCCATTCAACGAATGCTGCAACCATTTTCGCTGATGCTTATACCTGCTATTGCCTTTGCTTTACTCATGCACTCCGCGCTCAAATATCGTGATCGACCTCGGTCTTTTTCAGCGAGCTTATCGATGGGCTTCGCGGTATACCTTCTGTGCTTCTTGGCGATTCTTTTTTATAGTCTGAGAGGATTCGGGCTCTTCCCTCAGGGCTCCTCCGCGATTATTTTATGGTGCGGATTCGTTGGCGTGGTTATCGCGTCGGTCACTGTCTTCTATCTCGCCCGTCGTCGACTGAAACTTCAGAATGATGGGAATCGTGAGCAAACGGCGGGTGGCGCGCGTTTGATGTCGTAAGGCAGGCGCGGTGGCGCAGACGTAAGCACTGAGACGATTCTGGGTGCCGCACCCTTCGGTTTTAAGGGCGCGGTTTCTTGGACTTTATTGCACTTCGCCAGCCCCGGTTCCGGAGGATCGGTCCGCTTTTCTCTCTTGGCGTAATGCGACCAACTGCTCGACGGCCAATCTTTCACGCAAACTGTACGAATCCGCAGACTCTGAGACTCTGAATCTCTAAGCCAGTGTGAACGATCCAAATCCTTCGTTGTCAGCGTATCAAGAGCGAGCGTGTTGATTGCGCTCCAGCAACCGAGCCATAGAAGGCCACGGTGCTAGCCTCGAAAGAGGGATACGGCCCACAGGGGCAAAAACCCACCTGAGCGTCTCCCAAACTAAACTTTCGCGGGCATCTTTCTCTGGAGGATCGATGTCTTCGCATGATTCGTTTTCAGTCTCCGGTAGTTCGCCCACGAAAAAGAAAACTAAATGGGATTTCCGGGTGGAATTTCACGGCGCGATTGTTTTGTGGTACCGCTTTGACCAGGTCTGGCTCCGGTGGGTCGAAAACACATCGGCGCGGACAATGGATACCAACCGTATTGACCCACGGTTATTTTGGAGCCGCGCTACCTCGACGCAGATTCTCGGCGGCATCGGGAGAATTGGGTTGGTCGCGCGATGAAGAACGAAAGCAATCCTCTGTCGTCTTTCGCGGGCCCGATTTTGTCGACTCAGACGGGATCGAGTACACCGACATCGAAGTGATCGTGGAGATGGACGGTGACATTCGCGACACCGTTCAGCTTGTTAAAACGCTGGAGCGTCCATTGACGGAGCGCAAATGAAGGCCGCGAAACGGAAAGCTTCTCGCCGTGGAAAGAAGCGGGTGCGGACGCAGCCAGTGCTTGATTGCGTCACGCGAGCCTTGATCGAGAATGGCATCCCGCTAACCCAACGCAAATTGGATCGAGGCCGCGTATCTCGGGGACAAGAAGCTCCATCGATGAGCTTGACGGCGAGGAGCTTGCGGATGCGCCGGAGGGCTTTGAGGACATGGCCCGAGGAATGAGACTGCCGGTGAATTAATGCCACGGTGCGGACTTCCAGTGTGGTGCGGAAGGTTTGGTGGAATTCAGGGCGCTGCAAGGCGACGTGGGACAGAATCACCAGGCCGGTACATATAAGAGGTAGGGATGATCTACGATTCGCGCCCTCTCTTCCGTTGAGAGCCCCAGATTCAACAGCAAGCAGACATCGCCGGTGGAGTCACCTCCCTCCGCAATAATAGCTGCCCTAGTAGACGCTCCCTATGAGAGGTATAGAGCACAGGTTGAGACAAACTACACATTCTGTCTAGCCAGAGCACCTTTGGGAAACCATAACACTTCCTCGTTCCGCAGGGCGTGCCTTTTAGAATCAATGACTTAGGAAATGCACAAAAATAGGAGCCCTCTTACACGCTTCTTATGAGGGGGTAGGCGTGGATGAAATGCCGTCACTTCGAAAAACCCATGCCCTACTACACGCTTCCTATGAGGGGTGTAGGAATCGAAATTAAATAGGTGCCCGATTACACGCCTCCTATGAGAGTGAATCTAGTGCCGCGCGGGATCGAAAAATAAATAGGTGCCTCACTACACCCTTCCTATGAGGGGGTAGAGTGCATTGAGACGCAACTACGCATTTCGTCTCAGACCGATGCATTTACTCTCGACTTTTGGCGACGGCATTCGTGATCCATGATGGACCTCGACCAGCGCTGGCTTGGGTGCCGCGCGGATCGAAATTAAATGGCAGCCCCCTTTGTAGCCTCTATTATAGGGGACTAAGCGCTTCGTTGAGACAAGACTACGCATTTTGTCTCAGACCGAGTCATTTGGACCCTCTCTGATACCTCGAATCCAACGTCGTTACTAGCTGTCGCGCTTGGGGGTAGCGTCAACCGGCGCTGGGTTCAGGCGCTGTTCCGACGTCGTGCCGGGTATTTCCTCCGGGAGATATCCGGCCCTTTTCTTTGTTCAAAATTCACGAGTGAAGATTTTCATGGAGAGTTTATGTTAGCCACACATTCCAACGAGGCCAAGATCGAACGCACATTGACGCAGCTAGGCTGCGCGGCGCAAAACTTTTGCAGGATCGCTGGTGTCGGTTTGACGCGTTTCTTGCAAGCAATTAACGGGGAGCCGGGAAAACATTTCCGCGATGACGTCGCCGCGCATTTACTCGAGGTGCTTGGTGAATTGTATGAACTCCAAGTCGATGTCGACGCGATAGCCAAGCGCCACGTTCCAATCAACTTCACCCGCGTGGACGATGTCTTGACTGCGCTGACGATTCGCCGTGTCGCGAGGATTGCGGCGGAAGAAAACGATCATGCGTTGGATTCACAGGCGCTTCGCGCGACCACAGTATTGATGGAGCGAAAATGAAAGGCTGCATGATCGATTTGAATAAACCCTGCATCAGTGAAACGGAGCATCGTCGACATCGCGATCGCGTTCTTGTTCGATGGGCGTCCAATGTCGGAGTGCCGTGGGTATCTCCTGAGTGAGTACGACGTGAACGCCGATGATTTGGGCCGGCTGCTGGAGAAGGCGCAGCGCGAAGTGCGAGAGTGCGAAGTGGAGTTCGGTACACGGTTGAGGTTCTGAAGGGAGAAGTTTAAGAGTTTTGGCGGATCTAACCGCTGAAAAATCCGACAACGTCGGAAAAGGAAAATAACAGATGATGGCTCAAGTAACAACATTCATTGACGTTCGCGGGTTTGGGTTCTTAACGGACTCTTCCGGCGAGCAGTATTTTTTCCACGTAAGTAATTTTTTGAGGGAGGGCGCACAAGGAAAGGAACGAAAGCCCAAGCTGGGGGAAATGGTGAGCTTCGAACTTGCCGATCCCGTTAGGCTAGGGAGCAAGGAACAAGCAGTCAAGATTCGGCCAGTGGACGTAGCTGTCCAGGTCGGGATCGGAGCGTCGTCGAAGGAAGGTGAATGATGAACGCTCCATCCACCGTTTCCAACGCTTTCTTCCTCGATGATGTCACACAAGACGTAGCGGCGATGAATACTGAGAATGATCTAAATTCATTCGAGGAGTCTTCGTCGCTGGTGCCACACGTAAAGTCAGCCATCAGGAGGGGCTTTCACGTATTTCCGCTAACGCCGAAAGCAAAGGTACCACTACCTGGTTCGCAGGGTTTCAGAGATTCGAAGCCGCCATCAGACCCGTTGGTTTTGGTTCCTTGGGACCAGGACCCAAGCCGTAACATCGGCATCGACCTAGGCGCATCTGACTTGTGCGTGCTCGACTTCGATGATCCAGATGGCGTTCCAGCCTGGATCGATGCGACCAGGACCTACAAGGTTAAGACCGCGAGGGGATTCCATGTTTATTTCCGTGGCGCTCGTCCGACCACCGGCTTATTCGTTGATGACATCAAGGTAGGCGACATCAAATCAGTGGGCGGCTACGTGTTGGCCGAAGGTAGCGTTCATCCTGATGGCCCGGTTTACACCGTCATCGACGGTTCCGCTATCGTTCCGCTACCAGACATCTCCAGTTTGATGAAGCGGGAAAAGGAACGCGTGAACGCCGATGTTGATGGTGATCCGATCCCGTATGGGTCGCATGATACCGAGTTAACCCGGATTGCGGGCGTGCTGCGAAATGCGGGATTCACCCCAGCCAAAATCGAAGAGCATTTGATCGATGTTTGCGAAGAACGGTGCGTCGGGTATCCGATCTGGAAATTCAGCCTCACCTGTTGGCAAGAAACACGAATCCCTACCATCGCGGAGTAAGCAGTGATAGGGAGTGTGGTGTTATGTCTGTCAGCCAGTCGTGAGGGTTTAAACAGGAATCCGCAGAGCAATGCAACTCGCGCGCGGTGAACCTTACAAAGGAACAGGGCTCAAGCTGCGAAGCTTGGGCCCTGTTGGGATCGCCGCAAGAACGGGTAGCTATGGCCGCCGCCGCTCTTGCGTGCGCGATTCAGATCTTCAGATCTGGCGTCTAGCCTCATCCGCTTCTTCGGCCAGACCCATCAGCACTTGCACAAGCCCGGTATTTTTGTTTGTTTTCGGGTCGATGAACAGTCCGTCGTTCGCAAAGCTAACCACCGAGGCCACCGCGCCACCGTTTTTCGTAGAGGTTGGCCGAATGATCGCGACGGGTCCGAACTTTGGGTCAAGGAAGTGGGTCGGCTCGGGCATGATCAGGTTGGCTTGCAAGGTGTCTCCGTTGAGGGATTCCGGATTGGTCTCGCCCTGCGCGTTAGCGAGGGTGGTGAACGTCACCGACGCACCGGTGGAACGCCGGAACCCTTTGTCCGTATCGGATATAGGGAGCGCATTGCCCGCCTTGTCTTGCCAGGTCTGGAAGTGCATGGTTTCGCTGGGGCCGATGCTCAGCAGGACTCGAAGGACTTCCAGATTGGTGACCTTCTGCGCCAAAGTGGGGTACAGGCTGGTTCCGCCTTGCTCGATGAATGCGAAATGGAAACCCGCCGTGAAGGCGATGGCTTGCAAGTGGGTCGTAATCGTTTGGGGGTTGTTGGCGCTGATGACGCTACCTGCCGTGTCGTCGTCGGTTCTGGGAATCGCGGTGTGCTGCCCCACATTCAAACTGGGGACCGCCTGAACGAACGGCGCATTGGGGTCGAAATCGGGGTTGGTTATGCTTCGGTAGCGGGACCAGTAGCTCGTGTCAACGGTGAGTTGCGTGAGGTTGGTCAGCCGCCCGAGTGTTTTGTTCGCTCCTGCGGCCTGGCTGCTCGGCAATACCTTGAATTTCGAGAGGTCCACCGGCTCGGCTCCCTTCGATTCCAAGTACGCCGCCAGGAACGCCGCGTGGCTGAGTTCGTCGTCGGTGTTGTCGTGGATGTACTGAGCCATGTCGCCGTCAAGAATCTGAAGCGCTGCCGTGTACAATGCATTCCCGCCATTCACTCCCGAGACTTCGTTGTCCTGCGTTCCACCGAGCTCGGAGTATTGCAGCCACAGATCGGCCTCGACCTGCTCCAAGGCGTTCAGGAACCTCAGGATCGCGATGTCTCCTTTCGTAACTGGCGCGCTGTCATCATCATCGTGATCGTGGCCGAAAGCAGCCACACCCCCGGACAGCAGCCCGGCCCCCATCGTTGCGGCGCCCGCAGCCACCATTCCATTCTTGAAAAACGATCGCCGATTCGTAGCTTTCTTAAGCACACTTCCGTTTTCTTTCATCCTTCTTCTCCTGTTTTCTTGTAGTTAGGCTGGAACCCTTTGAGTCTTGCCGTGCTTCGCGGACACCTCGAACGCTTGCCTGTCCGAAATACTCACGGCACGGAGCGAGCCGCGATGAAATTTACTGACGATCGCCGTTTGGTTCGCCTTCTCACTCATTCCTGGTGATTCTCGATCCGGGAAGCAGTCCGCCCCCGGGCGTGAAGATCACTGAGCACTCCACGATAATGGGCGTTTTCTCGATGGTTACGTCACCGTCCGCGGCAGCATTGGTGATGTCGGTCTGCGAGGTCAGCACGCGTCCCTGGCGTCCGGAATTCCACGAGACCAGGTTGACTTGCCATAACGGCGAGTAATTCGTATCCGTGTTAGCAGGACCGGCAGGATGCGGTGCGGAGGCTAGCACATTCCCTTGCGTAAAATTGGTAAACACGAAGATGTCATCCACCGCCGGAGAGCTAGGGAGCGTGCCGAAGCTTTGAGGAATGAAATTGGAGTTGAACCCTGAGGCGACCTGTTTCGCGGCAGCAATGATAGCTGCTGGCGCATTCGGATCGACTCCTACTTCCGGGGTAATGTAGAGCGCCGTAGCGCCGTTGAAGAAGCCTACCTGCAGAGGCAGGCTCACTCTTGGCGATACCTTGCGGCCCGCAGCTATCTCATCGAGGATGCTGTCCAGTCCGGCCCGATCCTGGGCCTGCAACGCTCCGTAGGCAACGCCAATCGAGGCGATGCCTGCAAAAACCAAACCCGCAGCACGTAGCGTAAGTTTGCGAGCCTTCAGCTTCGTTCGAACTTCGCGACGAAGAAATCCAGCAAAATTCATTTGAGTAAGCTCCTAGTTTTGATTTGACCGGGCCATGCAGCGCGCGCGATGCAAGGTCCGCGGCGTGTCCCAAATCGAAAAATGTGATTCCCCGCCGGCCCAAAGGTTTCAGCTAATCAGTTAAATAAGTGGCTGTTTCCGGTACCCCGATTGGTAATTGCAATATCGGCTCAGGGAGAATCCGGGCGACGCTTCAAAGTAGGCCGGTCATCATCGGTGGTGTCAGTCGTCCCCTGCGTTTGTCCTTTTTGGCTTTGTTCTGTCCGTGTACGAAGGCTTGGCTTGCCGGGAGCATTGTCCAGCGCCTTGCGAGCAAACATGATGTTGCGCAGCCGCTCCTTCACACTATCAAATTCTGAAGTCGTGACGATGTATTCCGGCCGAATCGGCAAAATCCGCGCAATCTCTTTTTGCGCATTTTCGATCCGTTCCGGCGTCGGCGGATGGGTCGAAAACACCTTGGGGATCGTTCCCGGTCGGCGCTTCTCGTCAGCCTGAATCCGCTCGAAGAAAGTGACGTACGCGTTCGGGTCGTACCCGGACTTGTACATATACTGCAGGCCTAGGAAGTCCGCCTCGCGCTCCGCGTCGCGACTGAACTTCAAATACGTCAACGGCAGCGCGACGTTCAAGCCCTCATAGAGTCCGTATCCCGCCAATCCGGCAGGACCCAGAAGGACCAAGGGAATCGTGGCGAGCTGCAGTATCTGGCCTTTTGTCGCATTCTTCGTTCCATGCCGGGCGGTCACGTGCGATATTTCGTGCGCCATGACACCGGCGAGCTCAGACTCTTCTTGCGCGCGAAGAATCAATCCGCTATTTACGAAAAAAAATCCCCCTGGCAGCGCGAATGCATTGACCTCATCGGAATCGATCACCTTGATCGTAAACGGCACCCGCGCATCCGAATTCCGCACGAGGTTTTGTCCGACCCGGTTTACGTACTCAGTGACGACGGGATCGTCGATAAGCTTCGACGAGCGCTCGACCTCTTGTGCTAGTTGCTTGCCGAGCGCAATTTCCTTTTCCAACGAGTAGAAATTGGGACCTTTACCCACCTTCCGATCGCCGATGGCCTCGACATCATCCTTAGAATTCCTCGGATGTACGGTGTCCTGTTGCTCGACAGGTTGCTGCTGCCCTTTCTGTGACTGCCCAGATCGATCTTCCGCTTTCGCCGGGTCTGGCGTTGGCGGAGGACTCTGCGCGAGGGCGCTACCCAGAGTTAACGCCCCCAGAAGTGCTGCTCTTACCATTCTCCGCACGATGCCTTCCATAGCATCCACCTTTGGTTATACGGATTATTTCCTTCGCAATAAATACAATCGATGAGATGTGCTTGTCGCTACGAAGTTTCCAATTCTGCTCGGTTCTGCAAGTTGTTATCTTCGGGTGCGATGCGTGGCTTCTTCCCTGTCGCTCAATGGCTTGCGTTCTGTCTAAAGCGCCAATAATTTAATGGGGAGAACTTGAAGTGAGTTTTCTCGCGTTGGCTCTGGAACTTTTCTCAATTTCGCGACTCTCATTAAGCGCCCAGTAGACGGCGATGAACCGCCCTGCTTTCACCTGTCCGTCGCGGCTATCCTCCCGTCGGATTGCTGCGATAGCGCGAGGCAGGCAGCGATAGGAATTCTGTTGCACTATGAAAATCTATTTGGGTTTCACCGTTGCCGGGAGCCGTTCCTCGATTGAGGCAGCCAAGAAAATTCTGGACGTTCTCCAATTGCTGGGTCATGAGGTGCTAACGAGCCACTTGGTGAGGGACGATGCCTGGGAGGCCGACCGGAGCGTAGCTCCTCAGAAAATATTTGCGCGCGATATGAACTGGCTGGCCCAGTGCGACTTGTTTGTGGCTGAGGTGACCGGATCGTCGTTCGGCCTGGGGTTTGAGACTGGCTATCTGTTGGGAGCGACCGCCAAGAAGACCATCCTCTTTTTTGAACGAGCCACAGAGCACAGGATTTCTCTCCTGATCACCGGGAACACGCACCCAAACTGCGTACTGGCGCCGTACGCCGATCTCCGGGAATTGGAAGAATTGGTTCGGAGGCACCTATCCGCTCTGGGATAGCCCGTTCAGAGCAGCGGCACGTAGCAGCTCGGAAGATTTCCCAGGCTGATTGACGCTGATGCAATTTCTAAGTGGCGAAGACTACAGGAGCGAATCAGTCCGAGCGAGCTTGCAGCTTTGCTGGCACATCGAATCATACGGTTGTTTACATCGAACAACATGAAATTTGAGCTCCTTGGGTTGGCGCGAGCGGCTCACGAAACGTACTGATTGCGCCCCGCCATAACGCCTCCATCAACATCCCAAATGGCGCCGGTGACCCAGGAGGACTTGCCGGACAGTAGCGTGGCGACGATTTCCGCGACGTCTTCGGGCCGGCCGATACGACCGAGGGGGTGGAAACCGTTGAAACTTTGAAGAACCGAGGAAACCTGTTCCTTGGGCAAAAAACCTTCGAAAATTGGCGTATTCACAACGGCGGGTCACACGGCATTGACGCGAATGCCCGCCTTTGCGAGTTCCAGCGCGAGATGCTGCGTCAAGGCGTGCAGCCCTGCTTTGGCCATGGAATAGGCGGAAGAGGGAGTGGCCTGCACGGCCTGCCGGGCCCACATCGATCCGATATTTACGATCGAGCCGCCGCGCTTCCCGGCCACCATGTTCTTAGCCACACATTGCGTGATGAAAAACAGGGCCTTGTTGATTTCAAGATAGCGGTCATAATCGGGCTCGGTGTGCTCGAGAAACGGCTTCGGGGCGAAAACACCCGCGGCATTCACAAGCAAGGTCGCATCCGCGTGCTTTGCATCAAGATGGCCGAGCAAGCTGGCGCGTCCGGCGCCACTGGTGATGTCCACGGTCCATCCTGACACCTCGCCGCGTGAACCCAATTCCAGGACCGCCTCCCGCGTCTTGGCCTCGCGGCGGCCGACGAGCACAGCGCTGCCAGCATTGTCGAGCACGAGCGACGCGACAGCCTTCCCGATTCCGCTTGTGCCTCCGATGACAATGAGCTTCTTTCCGGCAAAGTCAAAGTCCATTCGCCTTTCCCTTTCCCTTTCCGTTTCCGTGAGAATGCAAATCCAGTTATTCGCTTCCGAGATCGTGTTGGTTCCGGTGCGAATTTCCCAATGCACTGCTCTCTACACCAAGTCTTTCTTCTCGAAGCGGAACAGGTCCGGTCGGGCATAGTGACCGGAAATGTCGAGGGTCATTACCTCGCGGTCAATTTGTATGAAATCGAGGTCCGCGACGACGAGTTCTTCGCGATTGAAAACGGGATGAACAATGTAATGGGAATCGGGGCCAATGACGGCACTGCCCCCGCGCTCTATCCATTGCTCGTCATCTGGCGATCGTGGGACACCGCGAGGAAGTTCCTTGGGTACGTCGGCGGCCGGCATCATTAGACCGACGGCGATGACAAAGCACCTGCCTTCAAAGGCGTAGTGTCTGCTGGCGAGCTGATGTAACTCATGGACTGTCGGCCACACAGCGACATGGATGTGCTCGCCGGAATTGTGCATGGCCATGCGCGCGAGCGGCATCCAATGCTCCCAGCAAATCAATCCGCCGACGCGTCCGGCCGACGTAGACACGGCTTCTAACCCGCGGCCATCACCATTCCCCCACACAAGCCGTTCTGTGTAGGTGGGCACGAGTTTCCTGTGGTGGTTTCTGAGCTGACCATCCTCTGAAATAGTGAGGAGCGAGTTGTACAGCGTGCCGTTACCCGGACCGGCATCGACACGCTCACTCGCTCCCATCACGATGGCAATTTTGAGATCTCGCGCCGCTTTGCTGAGGGCGTTCACTTCTTCGCCGGGAACGGTGATGCTATTATTTCTGAACTTCGCGAAGACCTCTTTGGCACAGGGGTTTTCCCACAATGCCGCGCCGGGAGACACGTCCAGCCAGGCCGGGTAGCCCGGCAGCCAGGTCTCTCCAAACGCGACGAGTTGTGCATCTCGCTTTGCCGCATGCTGGATGAGGTCGAGAGCCTTCGTGAGGCTCCCTCCTTTGTCCAGGTAAACGGGAGCGGATTGGGCGATGGCCACTCGCACTCGTTTCGACTCAGCGGCCGGTTGTCCTGTTTTCTTTGTCACGAGGATATGCTACTCCGAACCGCGGTTGACTTCGCCAACGCAATCACGGAAGGCCCGACGGCACGCCCCGCAAAAACGGCGGTGGGTCCGGAAGACGAAGAGCGCTTCGCGACCCCGTTGGATTCCGCCACTGTGATCGCCCGGCGGATGGCGGACAGTGTGGCGCTGTCGTCGCAGAGGACGTTGTCGCCATCCGATTGCACACCGAGTTGCGACCACACGCTAGTTAGGTCCACGCTCACCGGCTTGTCTTTCATTTTTGCGTAAAGGGGCTGAAGGACACTCACGCCGACCGCGCGGTCTCCGACCGCGAGCACCTCCTGAAGATTCCATTCCTTACGAATGTCAGCACCAGCGTCGAGAATGCCGCGAAGGGCGTGTTCCAGACCCTGCGTGTTGTTTGTCTGGCGGCGAATCTCGATATCGGCTAGGAGACAAAACAGCGCTCCTCCCCAATAGGTTCTGCCCCAGGTGTGTGTGTGATCGAGCCCGTGATCTCCGACCTGAGGCAACCCTTGCGGCAAGTCGCGGACAAGGTCCAGCCACATCTGGTCGGCGCTAAGATGTCCGGCGCGAATCCGAGCGATGGGTTCGACGTAGGTGGCAATCCCCTCTTCGATCCAGTGGTGCTTTTCCTCCACGGAAGGAAAAGCCAGGTGGACCATTTCGTGGGTCAGCATCCAATCCGAGGCAAACTCCGAAGGAGAAGTGTCGCTGCCGACGGCTATGATGATTCGTCCGCTACGGTCACCGAAGGTCATACCGTTGCGGACGCCCCGTCCTTCGAAGGGAGTAATCCGAATCGAGACTTGAGGCACAGGAAAGCGGCCGTAGTAAGTCGTCACGGACTCGGCTGCGGATTTGACCCAGCGCAAAATGTCCTTCAGCGGCACGCGCAGGGAGGTGCGTTCGACCATAATGTCGATGCGAGCGTTTCCGATTAGAAGGCTCGAAGTCATCTCACCCGCCGTCGCCGCAAGGCAGAAAGAAAGGAGAAAAAGGAGCGCGATTGAAACTGCGCGGCGGGAGCGGCCAGCCATAAGGGTTCGGAGCATTGAATAACCATGAGAAACTTCCCGCTGAAGAGCGCGCGATCAGGCCGTAACTGAATTCGCCTGCTTTACCCGTGCGGAACGATAGAAAAATGCCAGTGCGGTGTCCACTGAGATCCTGCCCGCACCAAAAATCAGTACGATCAGGGAGACGACGAGAAACGCAAAGGGAGCAGCAGCAATAAACTTGTCTGGATCGGAGAAGAAGGAGAGCAGTGCCTCCCGGTCCCCGAGTACGTAAGCCATGGTTAGGTTGACGGTAAGTACGAGGCTCGTGATTCTGGAAAACAGGCCCAACGCAAGGAAGATGCCGCCGAAGAATTCGACGCAAGCGATGAAGACGGCCATTTGCGCAGGCATGGGTAAGCCAAGGCTGCCAAAAAACTCCGTCACATTGGGCAGGTGATGAAGCTTACCCCAGCCGCTCTGAGCGAGTTGCCATCCCCAATAGAGCCGCACAAACAGGAGGAATGGCGCCTGCAGATAAGAAACTAAGACGAAGAAGTGGTCATGCCACTGCTTGACTCTAGCGACTAGATTGCTCATGGTCTGGATCCTTACTCTTTTCTCGTGGCTTTCTCACCGTGCATATATTTCTTTGGGGCCGGCAGAACCAGCCCAGAGTTGCCCAGGTCTGAAAACAGTGTCGAACGTATCCCGCACGATCAAACTCGGGAATGGAACTGCGTTGAACGGCCAGTTCAATCGCGTGCTCGATCGTTTTTCCGGCGCGCAACGCGGAGAGTAACGCAAACTCCTCGCGTTCGATGCGGCGGAAGTACACTGAGAAATCAATCCGATGGACAACGACAAAGATCTGCCTTGGCTCAAGAGCGGCGACGGCTTTCACTTTTACACTGTTCCGATTCTCCGTGAGCGCGTTGCTCGCGAAATCTGCGCTCTCGTCGTCACCTCGAACTTCGATTGCCAAATCGTCCACCGGGTAGTGGAGCTCCAGAAGTTGCACGTAGGGTTGAACCCGCAAACGGAAGCCTCGGCTGGAGCTGCCGTTCAGATCTTCCGGGTGAAGGGCAGGTTCTGCTTTGCTGTCGAATGCTTCGATGTCCGCCCATTCCAGGCGCACCATATCCAGCGCGAGAGTCTGCTTGCCGCGTATCCATTTGGGATTCCGGCGCAACCACGTTTCGAGCCGTTCGCCCAGATTCCTCAGCGTGAACGAGCGCGAAGGGCACTCCGCGACGTAGGCTCGGCACATCTCTTCAAATCGCTGCCAGCCGAGAATGGCGCGCAATCCTGGAAAGTCCTCAGCCATGCTGCCGACAACGCGAAACCAATATTGCCGATTGTAGATCTCGAGGCGCTCGAAGGAGGTGAGGCGGTCGTTCGGCTTGATGTACCGGGCCGCGTAGGTGCTCATGCGCCCTCCACCGGGCGCGGTACGCCGCATGCGCTCCGATGGCGTGAGCGGTTGCATGACGGCGCGAGCAACGGCCCGCTGAAGCGTGACGAGCTTCATACGGCCACCGCCAGGGTGGTGTCGGCGAGGAAGCGATTGGCCTTCAGGGCTTCTCTGTGAACTTCTTGAAAAGAAGGGATGCTGTCGTCCCATTCGAGGAGTGTCGCTGTATGGCCAGAGCGTTGGATGGCACGCTCATAGAGTTTCCAAACGGGATCCAGCACCGGATGGTCATGGGTATCGAGGATGTATTTCTTGAATTTCGAATGACCCGCAATGTGTATCTGCGCCACCCGTTCCGCAGGCACATTGTTTACGTAGGTGAATGGATCGAAGTTGTGATTGCGCGAGGAAACGTAAATGTTGTTTACATCTAAAAGGATTCCGCAATCCGCGCGCTCTACCACTTCGTTCAGGAACTCCCATTCGGTCATTTCCGAAACATGAAATTCGGCGTAACTGCTCACGTTCTCGACGGCAATGGGGATTTCGAGAAAGTCCCGCACTTCGCGAACCTTCTGAGCCGTAAGGCGTGCAGCTTCGAATGTGTAGGGCATCGGAAGGAGGTCGTGCGTGTAGCGTCCATCGACGCTGCCCCAGCAGAGATGGTCGGAGAGCCACGGAGTATTTGTGCGCTTCACTAGTTCCTTCAAGCGGTGGAGATGTTCACGATTCGGCTTCTCTGCCGAGCCGAAATACATCGAGACTCCGTGCTGCACGACTTTGTATTGATCGAGTATCTGGTCCAAAATGTGCAGCGGCCGGCCACCGTCAATCATGAAATTTTCAGAGATGATTTCGAACCAGTCGACAACGGGTTTGCGAGAGAGAATATGGTCGTAGTGAGGAGCCCGCAGGCCTATCCCAATCCCGTAATCCGTAAACGCATTAAAGCGATTCGCAGCCACTGAAGTCTCCACGCAATTTGGATAAGAGAGGGGCCGACGAGCCGCACCGACCCCCTCAAGAAAGAAGCAGCCTCATAGTGAATTGGCTGTTAGGCAGGTTTCTTCTTGCCGTCGGTCCGACACCCACCCTTGCCCTTGCAGGAGTTTTTGCCCTTGCAGCCGTTGTCGCCTTCCTTGCAGCCGCCTTTGCCCTTGCAAGAGTTTTGGCCCTTACAAGCGTGCCTGTCCTTCTTGTCCTTGGCCTTCTCCGACTTCTGGTCCTGGTTCTGATCCTGATCCGAGGCGCTAGATGAAGCCCTCAGTGAAGGAAGTAGAGTCGAAGCCTTAACTGCAGCGCCGGTACCAGCGAACAATCCCGCGAACGCAGCACCTGCGAGTATGGCCTTGGTGGTTTTCGTCACTTTCAAGCCCTCCTGTTGATTTGAGTTGAGATACGAAACACCGTCCAGACACTCTGCCCGCCTCGTGAACCGCGAACTTGCATGCGCCCTTGTAACCAACCCAGTCCTTGCTGATTTCGAGGCGGTCTCAAGCACCCCAACAAAGGTATTCCGTTCACCCAATGGGAGTCATGAGTTGCATAAAGGTTTCTGAAATTCTCGAAATTGGATTGGCTTCAACGCCCCGGAAAGGAGGGGCGGGCTAATCGTAAATGGCTGAAGAAAGGGGGAAAGAGGGCTTGGAACAATTACCCAGCCCTCCATACAAGGCGAAAGCCAGTTGAGAATATTACTCGGGTTTCTTCGAGCCATCGGTGGCGCAACCACCCTTGCCCTTGCAAGAGTTCTTTCCGTGGCAGCCGTTGTCGCTGGCCTTACAGCCGCCCTTGCCCTTGCAAGAGTTTTGGCCTTTGCAAGCGTGCTTCTCTTTATCCTGCTTGTCGCTCTTCTGATCCTGGTCCTGCGCGCTTAAGGAAGTCTTCAGCGAAGGAAGCAGAGTCGAAGCCTTAACCGTTGCCGCGGTTCCGGCGAACAGTCCTGCGAACGCCGCACCTGCGAGCATGGCTTTTGTCGTTTTCGTCATTTTCAAACTCTCCCGTCAATTAGAATAAGATGTGGAACACCGTCCGAAACTCGTTGCGCCTCGGATCGCAGATCTCGCCGCCCAGCCTGACCAAGCTAGCTTGTGTTGCGATTTCGAGGTGCCCTCGAACGCCCCGACAAAGGTGTTCCGCTCCATTGAATGAGAGTCTCGAATCGCCTCAAGGTTTCCACAATTCTTAATGTGGATTGGATTTAAAGGTGGAGAGGCAGACCGCCCGACGAGGGAGCAACTATCATATCTTTCGCCAAACCTAAAGGTTGGGCGCGTAGTAGCCCGTCTTTGCGTAGACGTTGAGCGGTGGAAGTCCCTTGGGGGCCCGCAGCTTGATCTTGATTTTGCGCCAGCGGGCGTCGTGGGCTTTATTACTCGGGTGGTAGCCTAAGATATATTGATTTCGTAACTCCACGCCGATCTTTGCCGCGATGTCCGGCAGGTCGTTTAGATTCTCTACGGCGAACGGTCGCCCACCGGTCAATTCCGTCATTTCGTTGAGCAGCGTGGGCCCATTGAGTTCCTCTGGGGTTCGGCTGCGAAACTCGAACGGATCAAAAATGCCAATTGTATAGAGCTGAGTATCTGCTTCTCTCACGAGCCGCTTGATATCTCTCTCGCTGTATCGGCTGTTATTGTCGCCTCCGTCCGAAATGATCAGCAGGGCCCTTTTGCCGGAGTGTGCTCCTCGCATCTGACTGAGTCCCAGATAAATGGCGTCTAGTAACGCGGTCTTGCCCTTCGCAGAGGCTGAAAGCATGCGGCTCTGCAAGTCTTCGACGTTGTCAGTGAACGGACTTAGGAGTTGGGCTCGCTCGTTAAAACCGACGAGAAAGAACTCATCTTCTGGATTGGCGGTCTTGAAAAATTGGAACGCGGCTTCCTTGGCCTTGCCCAGTTTGTTGGCCATGCTGCCGCTGAGATCCAAGATGACACCGATTGAGATCGGAACATCTTCGGACGAGAAATTCACCACCTCCTGCTCGACGTTGTCTTCGAAAACGCGGAAGTTATCTGACTCGAGACCGGTGACCAGGCGGTTGTACGGGTCGGTGACGGTGACATTGACGAGTGCCAGATTTACGTCGATATGGACGGCTTGATCCCGTTTAATGGGCTGGCCCTGGGTGTCGTGCTTCACGTCATGGGAGGCAAGGGATTGGGCGAAGGCTGGCCTCTGCAAGCTGAAGATGGTGACGCCAAAGAGCAGGAGAAAGACGAACTGAACGGATGAGGCGCGATTCGTGATCGTGCTATTTTTCATGATGCATCCTGGTTTGTGTTTTGCGGAGATCTCCCTCAGGCTAGTAAGCAGCCGCAAGCGCGCCGCGCGAGCAGCCAGCTGCCTCGCGACTCCGTCGCGCGCGGAAGCTCGGTATCCCCTGAAGCAGTTCGCGTAAGCGCTTGCGAGCCTTGTGCAACTGAGATTTGGAATTCCCGATCGAACCGTCCAAGAATTTGCGCTATTTCGCTGTGTTCGTAGCCCTGAACGTCGTAGAGAACAAATATTTCCCTGTAGCCGCTCGGCAACTGCGCAATGGCGGATTGCAGGGTGTCGCGGTCGACCAAACCACTCAGCCGTGGGTCGGGCCCGCCGATTTCTTGACGGGGCTTGCCGTTCTCTTCCTCGCTACCGGTGATCTCATCCAGTGATATTGATACAGACTTCTTTCTGCGCAGGCCCATCAGAACAAGGTTCGCCGTCAAGCGATGCAGCCACGTCGAAAACGACGATTCGCCTCGAAAGGTATGAATCTTGCGGAATAGCCGTATGAACACTTCCTGGACTAGATCCTCTGCCTCAACCGGGTCGCGAAGCATGCGCAGGCAAAGCGCATAAACCCGTCCGCAGTGGTGCCGATAGATAATCTCAAAGGCTGCTGCGTCGCCCTGCTGAGCTAACCGGATGATTTCGCTGAACGATGAGCTATCGGGTTTATGCCCCTTAGAATCTCCAGACCTATTCTCCAGTCGAGAGTCCAGCCTTCTCTTGCTTAACAAGCATTGCGCCTTCCGTTCAGAGTGGCGCGTTAGTCCAACCGTCTCACACTTAAATGGGCTACTTACGCGATGAGAATTGATTACGACCTTCATGACAAAGGCCTTCTTTCGAGCCCTAACTCACGGCAAAACTGATGGCTTCATCAAATGAGAGTCGCGAACGGCGCAGAGGTTTCGCAATTTCCAACGGCGAGACTTTTGAGCTACCGAGCACAGAAAATCATGCTTTTGGGGTTTGGGGTCAATGGCTTCGCTGATCATGTGCGAATTCATGTATCAAGCCGCTTGCCGTCCTCCCCGTGCGGGCCCCGCAGGGGCTAATCTTGGACGATCGACGCTCTTAAGCACGGGGCGCTCTTTGCACAGGTATCACCTGACACTTGTGACTTCCTACGTGATGTTGCTGGAAGATTTGGAACCGTAGAGCGGGTTTCGCAGTCAAGGCATAGTTCCGTCGTTACGGTAGGAATTTGTAGCCCGCGCCGTGAATCGTTCGGATGTGTACCGGCCGGGACGGATTCTGTTCCAGTTTTTGGCGTAGCCGCAGGATGTGATTGTCAACGGTGCGAGTACGGGGATAATTCTCGTAACCCCACACTTGATTGAGCAGCTCGGCTCGTGAGATAACGCGCCTCGGATTCTGGACGAGATATTCCAACGTCTTAAACTCCATGATGGTAAGCACGACCGGCTCGCCGTCACGCTGAGCTGACATTTCCATAAAATTTACGGTGACGCGACCGAACAAGAACTCGCCTTCTAAATTTGGCATTTTCCATCGCTCTGAGGGTTTAGGGAAAATGCGGAGAACCCTTATTGGTTCGGTCTCACTTGCGGATCGATCGCAAGGCTTCTGTCGATGCACGGAGGATTCTGGAATTAAGACGATTACCGGCACGAATCGCGATAACCGGGGAATCTCTTTCAGGTCCACCGTCCGCGTTTGCATTAACAAGTCGTGAAGGCAAAGAGACATTCCTGACGCCGGTTCCGTCGGCCCTATCAATCGAGGAACCAACGTCTTCGCGGTTGCTCCCATGGTCTTTCTCCTTCCATTTTGCGCAGAAGCCCGTTACTGCGAGCTTGCGCACGCATAAGGCAACGGCTGCATTACATGGGAGTCACAATTCGCGTAAAAGTTTCGTCATAGGCCCGTGTGCCCCTGACGACGACCAAACACATCAGTACGGCCAATCCAGAGCCACTCCTTGGTTTCTCGTGACGGCCTCTCGGTATCGCCAGGACGCAAGGGCCACCGGCGAGTGCACTTCAGTAACCGACCATTCGTAGCACGCGAGTTGCCATCAGGAACGCCTCACTGATCATCATGAGCGGGGACGGCGTAATTCCCTCAAAAGTTATCCGAGCAGTTGCTTGATTTCTTGTAACGGATTGCGCCGGGGTTCTCATATTCGGTTACGCCTTTGCTGCGATTTCGAGGCGACCTCGGCGCAGACGAAGGTCGTCGATTCATTTGAGTGAGATCTCGAATCCAATCGAGGTTTCGGAATCGTCGAGACGGAGCCGGAAGCTGGGACGACTAGTGTGCCCTGCGCGCTTCCGCGGCAGTCCAGATCGATGCACCTAGGAGGACGACATCCTTAATTAAGAATTGGCCAGCATCCCCTAACAACGGAAATCCATGTGAGAACTGGAATGCGCCTGGTGTTGAGATGAGAAAACTCACCGTCAGCACGAACGTGACAGTGGCCCCAATGCTGCCGATGAAAGAGAGCCTGGCCGACCACGTCCGCAGGGCAATGAGCAGGGCAACGACGATTTCGGTCACTCCAATTAGATTGGAAACGCCCTGAAGGCAACACCTCCCGGAGGGATGGCGGAGGCCAAGGTCGCGCCCGCCGCAAGGGTGGCAAAATTAGTGCCGTTAATGCCGTCGAGGTCCTCGAGCGTAAGTGCTGAGCTATCAAAGAGCGTGATCGGCGTACCCGACTGGAACGTGCTTACCCCATTGACAGCCCATCCGTTCACCAACCTGCTCGGTCCATGCCCGCGAAGCAGTCTCGTAATCGGCAAATCGTAGTTGTAGCTGACAACGAAACGGTGCGTGCGGTCAAAATCGGAAACCGCGCGCTGACCGCTCGGATTCAGAAGATTGCCGTACTGAGTCAAACCATTCAGCTCATCACCGAAGACCGAACCCGAGCCATTGTCAATCGACTTCGAGTACGTGTAGGCCGCCTGGAAATAAAGGCTGCCGGTGAAATGATGACTCAACGTGGCCTGTAGCCCGTGGTACGTCGAGCTGCCATCCTGGAATTGGAAGAAGCCGCGGGAGTTCGCGAGCCCGAGGTAACGTGAGGGGACCCGAGCATCTAGGTTTGCGCCAGTGCTACCGGTGATGGCGATGGTGCCGTCTGGGTTCTTCGTCACGAACGGCGTGCCCGCGGGCACGTTCACGTTCCCACCAATGGAAGCCGGAATGATACACGGTTGGGCAATCGTGCAGATCTGGCCAGGATTAGCGGGCCTGCCGGTTCCCAGCAGGTGCGAACCGCGGGTGCCCACATAACCCACTTCCAACAGCCATCCCTTGCCAAGGTCCCGCTGGACGTTGAAGTTCCATTGTTGCGCGTAGGGTGGGCGGAAACTCCGAATGGGGAAGAAGAAGAAGCCCGAAAGCGGTCCCCCGCTCGCGCTCCGGAAGATGGGAGCGCCTGTCGTCCCGTTAAAACCAGTGAGCGCTGGAACCACTTGATCCGTAGACAGAGGGAAGGCGGAGTTGGGCAAGATGCTGGGAAATGGATTCTGCGGCGTCACGGAGAATGGTGCCGCGCTGATAGCTTCGGAGAAGGGCAGTCCTCCAGCGGTTTGTAGAAGAGATTGGTTCGAGACGCGCTGGTAGTAGATGCCGTAGCCAGAACGAATCACAGTTTTCTGGTCGCCGAACAAGTCCCACGCATAGCTAACGCGGGGCGCGAAATTTCCCGCGCTGAAGCAAGTCGTCAGCGTGCAGCTCGAAACCCCAGGAGTGCCGACGTTCTGCGTCTGCTGCGGGTGAATGATGCTGATCGGCCCTGGCTGCCCGTCTTCGAGGCCCCGGAAGTTTGAAAGGAAATTATTGAGTTCGTGAGCTGTGCTCAATCCCTCCCAACGCAATCCGAGGTTCAGCGTCAGGCGCGGCCAATTTTCCAATCGTCTTGGACATACCCAGAAAAGTCCAAGGCCCGGAAAGGTCGAGAACCCGGCTTCCGCCTGCGTT
The DNA here is from genome assembly GCA_963721915.1 of uncultured Acidobacteriota bacterium. GTDB lineage: Bacteria > Acidobacteriota > Terriglobia > Acidiferrales > UBA7541 > Acidiferrum. Next base: position 452,525 of record CAVRLD010000005.1, read on the forward strand.
GTATCGACGCGACCCAGCAGGAAATTCTGGAAGCCGCTCAGTGCAGGAGGATTCAGAATGCCCGGTGACGAGACTCCCGCATCTGTGTTGGCGAAAGTGACGCTACCGCGCTGCGCAAAATTATTGAATCGATTTAGCTGGTACCGGCTCGCATCAAATCCGAAACGCAGAAGGTGTTTCCCCTTTGTGATCGACAGGTCGTCTGCTTCATAGAACGTGTTAAAGGCTCCACCGCGGTTGTCATTGACGCCAGTTCCCAGGACCAACGGGCCTCCGCCAGTAATGATCAGTTGATAGGCTGCGGGGAATTCTGCGGAGTTGCCTCGAGTGGCGCCAAGGTCCGAGAGCGTAACCGGCTCGGACGGGTCTTGGGCGAAAAAGAAACGGCTGAATCCGAAACGAGCATCATTTACAACGTTGGGCGAGAGGACTCGCGTCCAACCCAGTTTTAGAAAGCGATTTGAGCCCGGCAGCGCTCTGGCAAAAGGAAGGCTGTGTGAGTTGTTGGCGCCGGTGCCGAAGGGTTGCGACGCATTGTTGTCGGAGGAAAACCACCGCGCCGTCAGCTTATCCTTTTCCGTCAGTTGTTTGTCGGCGGTGAGCGTGTACTGATCGTCCTGGAATGCTCCCACACTGGACGACGTGACAGTCCCGAGATTGATACTCTGACCGCTGAAACCCGCCGTTCGGGCCACGGTTGGGATGCAAAACCTTCCGTCATTGAATATCGGGCATTTCGATGCTGGTAGGTTGAGGTAGGCAAGGGCGACCGGGTTAATCTGCGAAGCCGAGAAACCCGCTGGTAGAAATGTCGCCGCGAGTGTAGCCGCATCACGCTGCGCCGGCAAGACCGGAATCTGTGAATTGAGCACCGTTCCAGCGGAAATCCCGGACTCCTCTCGCGTTCCCTGATAATTCACAAAGAAAAAAAAGTCCTTTGATTTCGGAACAGGTCCGCCGAACGAGCCGCCGTACTGATTCTGTCGCAGCACCGGCCGAGGGACCTGTGGCGTTGCCGCGTTGAAGAAGAAATCGTTCGCATTCAAGACGTTGTTGCGGAAGAACTCGTAGGCATCTCCATGATAATGAGCCGTGCCGCTCTTCAAGTTCACCTGGACGTTGCCTCCGCCGTTGCGGCCTGACGACGCGTCATAGAGCGACGTTTGCGTCTTGAACTCCTGCATAGTATCGGGGTTGGGCAGCGGCACGTTGTCCAGGATTGGCAGGTTTACGTCGTTCGCGTTCACTCCTTCCAGCTGGAAATTGTTGTTGGTGGAACGCTGTCCGTTGACGTTGATTGTGACCTGCCCCGGCCAAGCGCCGCGGAGTCAAAGAGTTCCGTATTAGCCCCGGCGGAAAGGGTGAGCAGCGTCAGAAAATTCCGCGTGGAAAGTGGCAGCGTGCTGGCTGTCTCCGCACTGATCGTCTCACCGGTGGTCGCGGAGGTCAGTTCCGCGGGCAGGGCCACTTCGTGGACGGTGACGGTCTCCGTTACTTTGCCGACAGCGAGGGTCGCAATCACGCTCGAGGTTTCCGTTACTTGAACCAAGACCCTTTCCACAAGAAATCTCGAAAACCCCGCTGCGGCGACTTCGACGCTGTAAGTACCCGGCGGCAGGCTGGGAACATTAAACGTCCCCGCCCCGGTGCTTACGACTTCCCGCTCTTTTTGGCCGGTAGCCACGTTCGTCACGACAATCGTTGCCCCGGCAATTGCGCCGCCTTTCTGGTCTAATACCGTACCTGTGATCGCTCCTGTTGCTCCAGCTTGTGCCCGCAGGCCAGCAGGTGTAAGAAGCGCGATTGACAACACGCCGAGGAAAACTGCCATCCACTTTTTCATCTTGCCCATTCCCCATTTTTGATTTTTGCGATAAGCAACACTTCGACCCCCAGAGTTGATCGCTTTTAACCGGGTGATGAACCTCCGAAGAACTTTTCGGAAGCCACTCTGGCAATGGGAGTCATGAGCAGTCAGAAAGTTTCCGCTGGGCGAAAAGTTTGTTTATTCGTGCGACGAGCCAGGAGGAACGAAGCTGCATGCCGCGTTTCGAGCAGAGACGAAGCACGCTCGAATGGGTCTGCATGCAGGCCTCGCGGCTCTCGGCGCGGCTATCAACTGACCGCGCCAGCAGCCATCAAGGCAGACAGGAGGGGGAAACTTTGTCAGGAGCTGCGCGCATTTCAAGGAGTGAGACTCGATGCGATCCAGAGAGTGTTAGTCTTGCATGTCGAATCGCAATCCATCGTGGAAAGCTACCCTTTTTTCGCTGGCTTGCGCTTTCCAAAGCAAATAGGGCAGGGCGAATAGCCTTCGCGAATTGCGTCTGCGACTGGAAGAAATTGTGGCTTGCCATGCAGATGCGAGCTGCCCGCTATGTGATACAACTTGTCATCCTGATTCTGTGATATTGCGACCATCTCCGGAACTTGGCGCCCATCGGGTTCGCTCGACGGATTCTGAGTGTGGTGCGCCGGCACTATCAGCCTCCTGGTGGAGAACAACGCCAGTCCCAGTGGTACGGCCGCAGCAGCGGTTAGCGTCCAAGCCAAAAAGGAGCGGCGCGAAGTTTTCGTCGTTTCTTCAAGCCTCCGATATAAACGCTCATGAAAACCATCTGGCGGTGCGAGCAAACGTTCGTCGCGATAAAGACCAATTACATTGCGCGTACCGTCAAGCAGCGCGGTGCAATGACGGCACTCAGCAAAATGCTGATCGAGCGCCGCGCGGTGGACGGGATCGAGATCCTCGTCGATATAATCTGAAATATCTCGCCAGACTTCTTCGCAGCTTATTCCCATGGTTTCCTCGCTTCATTCGAAGCCCATCCCAAGCGTCCGTCTTGTCCCAGCCCTGGGGCCAGTATGTCCCTCAGCATCAAACGAGCGCGCCGAAGCCTACTTTTCACGGCTCCCGGCGATATTCCCAAAATGGCGGATGTTTCCGAAATGCTCAGCTCTTGTATATCGCGCAGCACGAATGCCTCCCGGTAGTGCCGCGCCAGCGAGCCCAGCGCCTTTACCAAGGCATCGCGTACTTCCACGCGCTCCAAGGCTGTCGAGGGAATCTCACGCCAGTCTTCGAAGTCCTTCGGGACGTACGGCTTCGCATCATCCTTGTCATCGGTCAGGGACAGCATTGGTATACGCAACTGTTTTCGATTTCTCATTCGCGCCTCATTGATCGCTATCTGGATCAGCCAGGTACCGAATGTCGACTCTTTGCGAAACTGATTCAAATGGGCTAGCGCCTTCACCAACGCATCTTGCGCGACGTCCTCAGCGTCCTCCTTATTCGCAAGCAAAGTGAACACCGTCGCGTATATCGTCCTTTGATGGGGGCGGATGAGATCCATGAACAGCTCTTTGTGCCCAGATAAGATCCGGTGGATCAAAGCCCCTTCCGCGGCTAAGGCCGAGCTCTCGTAGCCAGCGGAGGTTAGGCCTTTCTCAAAAGCTTCTTCTGGAGTCAGCTTTCGCAACCCACCGTTGCCGGAAGCCACATCGCCGTCGGCAGTCTGACCGTCGGTTGACTCCCTCGGCGCTAGGAGCGTTCTGAGGTTGATGGAGCGTAGTCTCAACACGGGGGGCTGCCCTCTCACGTTGATCAATGTCTCGGGAACGGGAGAAGTCAGAACTACAATTCTCCAGTCGCCTTCCTCTTCTTGCAGAAACGTAGGACCCGTTTCTGATGGTCGTCCTCATTTGGTCTGGCCCATTAACGCGAATCGGCCTGACAATCCGATTCCCGACATTTCGAAGAGTTTCAGCCTGCGAGCCAGATTCTGGCATCGGCCGCCTTGGGAAAATGATAAGGACCAGGATGGAGCAGGGCGCCCCATCCGGAATCGACGCAGTAAAGGACTTCAGAAACGCAGAATGATGCCGCCGCTCGCCACGACGTTGTGCTGGCTACTGGAACTCAGCGCGACGTTCAGGTCTGGATTGCCGGAGATGAAATCACGCACCTCTCCACGCAAGCCAATGAAACGAAATAGCCTGTAGTCCAAACCACCGCCGTACTCGAAGACGCCCCGGTTCAAGAATTTGTTCGTCGTGTTTTGCCCATTCGAGAGCTGCGCGGACTGCTGATAAAGACCATAGCCGCCACCAATGGCGCCCCACGGAGAAAGCCGCGAACCGGGAAAGAACTTCAATCGCAATCCCGGGGTGAGATAGAGCGACGCATAATTCTGTGGCACAGTCGCGGTTGCTGCCGTCAGAGTTCGATTCGGAATAGCTACAAATTCAATTTCGCCATAGAGAGCGGCGATCTTTGCCCCCAGAAAACGATGCCCGTAGTTAATTCCGAAGCTGCGATCCGCGGAAACTTGTGCGGTACCGGCAGAGCCCTGGAAACTGCGAGTCTGACCCGGAGCCCCTCCGATTGAAAACGTTAGCTCTTGGTTCGCGCCTCGCTCCTGACTCTGGGCTCCAACAGGTACTGTAACCATTGCACTTGCTAGGAAAAACAGTCCGAGCCAGGAAATCCGCCTGGCTCCTATCGGGAAAGCTCTCATAAACAGTTCGTCTCCAATCTAAAACGATTCTCGTAAAAACTGTGTCCCGCATCTGACTCTTCGGAATACAAAAGGTTTCGCTTAAGACTCGAAGTTTAGTTTTGAGGGATATTCGTTCCTCTGGTCATTGGTCGCGAGCCGGGTGAGGCAGGCGTTGCGGGCGACTCGTGGTGATGTTCACAAGAATGTGAAACTTTTGCAGTGCGCGGAAATCTCATTAAAGCCGCTCTTCAGCATTCAAGGAGGGAACGGCTGTGCGATCTCCCAAAGGCCACTTTCACTCCTTCAACACAGTCGGTTGCTACGAATATTGCCGGGCTAGGAGCCTCGCTCGTCAAACCAGTAAAGCCCTAGGGGGACGACTCGTGCCTTTCAGACTATCAATCAGTGGATTGGTCGCAATTTCTCTTCTAACCACGATACTCTCGTTTCGATATATTCATGCCGCGAGCGCGTCAGCTAGACCAAGCTCCGATGACACTCCACGCAATCCTGTGCTCGTCGAACTGTTTACGTCCGAAGGGTGCTCGAGTTGCCCTCCCGCCGATGCCCTCTTAGAAAGGCTTGACCGATCTCAATCAGTAAGCGGCGCGGAACTGATCGTTTTAAGTGAACACGTAGACTATTGGAACGGCATCGGATGGCGAGATCCCTACTCCTCGCACGAATACAGCGAACGACAGAGTGCTTACGCAGCGCACTTTGGCCTCGCAGGTATTTATACGCCGCAGATGGTCGTCGACGGACACTTCGAGTTCGTGGGCAGTGATGAACGCCGCGCGAGCCAAGCAATTAAGGAAGCGGCGAGGGCAAGCAAAGCTCGCGTTAGTATCTCGTTGGGTTCGAGTGACGGTAACGCAATAACCGTCCATGTCGAAGCGGGGCCGTTACCTTCTTCCGGCGACGCACAATCGGCGGGCGTTTTCCTCGCGATCGCGGACAACAGCGACGAATCGCAGGTGAGCGGGGGAGAAAACGCTGGAAGGAAGCTGCAGCATGTTGGGGTTCTGCGAAAGCTCACACGCATCGGAGCCGTAGATGCGTCCGCTGGCTTTTCCCGCGACATAGACCTCGATCTCAAATCCACAAATCGCGGCAATCTGAGGATCGTCGTCATCGTCCAGGAGGCGGAGGCGGGAAGAGTTTTAGGAGCAGGAATAGCGCGACTTTCGAATTGAATCGCCGAATAGTTGCGCTTTGAGGTCGATGTCTGGGCGTGCACTGGTAAGTAACGAAACCGAATCTGGAGCCAGAATGAGAATTGCGGTCGCCATCATTTTCTTTGTCGGACTCTTTGGTCTTTCTAGTGGGCAAGAAAACCCACCCACCAATCACGCGGTTCCTCCGTCTGTTGGCTTGGAGATCGGTCAACTGGCTCTGGCGTTCGCTCTGTCCGATCAATTCGGCCATGAACAATCCAACGAGACCCTTAAAGGGTCGAAGGGCACTGTCCTTCTTTTTTTCCGTTCGGCCGATTGGTGACCCTTCTGCAAAGCGCAGCTCGTGCAGCTGCAAAACGCAAAACAAAGATTTGAGGCGCAAGGGTTAAAGCTGGCCGCCATCAGCTACGACAGTCCCGCTATCCTGAAGGACTTTGCCCAGCGGCACAAAATCGAGTTTCCCCTATTGGCTGACCCTGACTCCGAAGTCATTCGCACCTTCAACGTGCTGAACACAGCAGCGAAAGGAATGACCAAAGGGATGGCCTACCCCGGATTCTTCTATGTCGACGCAAGCGGGGTTATTCGTGAAAAGTATTTCACACCGAAATACACGGACCGATTGACGGCGAACAATGTCATTTCAAAACTCTTCCCTGAATTGAGCGCGGAGGTGACTCAAGACATCAAAGCGCCGCATCTCCAACTTACTCTTGCTCAATCCGATCGCAGTGTCATACCAGGTGGCAGGGTCAGTCTGATTGCCGAAATCGAGCTTCCTCCGGATGTACACGTCTATTCTCCCGGGGTGCAAGGTTATAAGCCGATTCAGCTCACCTTGCAGAGCCTTCCAGGAATCGAGCTCCAGCCTGTCGTTTACCCGAACTCTAAAGTCTTGTACCTGGAGGCCATCCGGGAACATGTCCCGGTCTTCGAGGGAAAGTTTCGCATTTCTCAGGATCTCACGGTAACGCCGTCTAAGACTTCAGATGCGATCCGATCGGTCTTTTCGAAGGAGAGGACTATTTCCATCAACGGTGATTTGAAGTATCAGGCCTGCGACCAGACCGTGTGCTATCCACCCACGTCCGTGCCTGTAAAATGGCAATTGCAGGTTCTACCTCTTGACCTCAAACGATCTCCGAAGGCTATTCAGCATAAATAGCTTTTCGACTTTGCAGCAGATTCGATTGTCCAGTTCTGAAAGGAGCAGCCGCCCGTGAGCAACGTCGTCTATACCTCGAAATCGCGAATCGAACGCCGACAGGGACCTCTTCGCATTGCACATTTGCCTGGTGAGTCCCAGGCGGTGATTTACAGTGTCCATGGGGCAATCGCCGAGCACTACAAAATTGACCCGGCTACGTTGAAGGAGTCGCACTCCTCCACCATTGATTATGTTATTTCGGCTACCGCTGGTTGAATGATGGGCACTTTCGGAGGTGCGCTGGAGGCGCGCCAAATCGACGCCAGCAACGGAAAATTGACCGCCGAAGTGACCGGAGAGGTGGAGACTGAGGATGGTGTGCTGGTCATCCGCCGTATCCATGTGGCGATGCGATTAGTGGCGCCACAAGACGTCAAGGAGACAGTGGAGCGGGTGCACGGTATTTACGCTATGCGCTGCCCTTTATATCGGACGTTGCACAAGACAATCCAACTCACTTCGTCGTTCGAGTTGGTGACTCCGGCCACGGCGGCTTGAACCAGGTGAGGAAAAAACACGAAATTGGTTAGTCGAGATAAAAAGAAACCCGATTCCTCACTGAAACTTTTTAACTGCTTGGGAATCAGACTTCTTGGAATTGAGTGACTTCGGGTAGTCTGGCCCTCGCGGAACAACATCGCACCCTGATCTGTCGGCGACGATGAGCATGACACAATCACAACTACGGACTAACGAGGCTGAACTCATAAAGAGCGTCTGCGGCGGAGCGCGGGAGTGTTTCTACGAATTGGTGCGACCGTACGAGCGCATGATTTACGCAACCGCGATTTCCGTGGTGAAAAATCCGGCTGACGCGGAAGAGGTAGCACAGGAGGCCGTTCTGAAGGCCTTCTCTAACCTCTCTAGCTTCCGCGCGGAATCAAAGTTCAGCACGTGGCTGGTGCAAATTACATATAACGAAGCCAGGATGAAATTGAGGAAGGCCCGTCCGCACCTTTACGAGTCGATCGACGATCAACAACAAGACGAAAAAGGAGATTTTTGGCCGAGGGACTATGCCGACTGGCGGCCTATACCTTCCGAACTGCTCGAACAAAATGAGATACGGCAAGCGGTGCAGGACGCAATCAATTCACTCAACCCGAGCTACCGCGAGGTGCTAGTTCTTAGGGACGTTCAGCATTTGAGCATCCACGAGACATCGGCGATTCTCGGAATCTCGGAACCCAACGTAAAGACTCGGCTTCATCGAGCGAGGTTGCTGTTGAGAGACAGGCTCGCTCCGGGGATCGACGGTTCCTGGATCAAAGGACAACCTTATCGGAAGGCCAGAGCATGGTGAAAAGAGAAGGCGGAATGGCGACCATTGAAATCGGTTGCGTCGAGGTGTGGCGGGAAATCTCCAACTATCTCGACAAGGAGATTTCTCCCGAGATGCGCGAGAGAATGGAAGCGCATTTCAAAGCGTGCGCGCACTGTACTGCGGTACTCGACGGCACCCGAAATGTCGTGGGACTGGTCGGCGACGGAAGGGTGTTTCAGATGCCCGAAGAGTTCAGCAAACGGCTATACAAAAAGCTTCAGAAGCTTCCGTGAGTTTGCGCCCCGGCTGATGTAGCCTGGTCCGGTCGAAACGAATCAGCGACATCCTGGTTATCCATATACATCCAGAGCTTCCAATTCCCCTCTTTGTTTCTTCGCCAGATATCAACATGGCGATCTCTTCGATGAATAGGTCGGCTGCCGTCCCTACCCGTCGAGTACAGGGTCATGAGCATCGTGCGGTGGAAGAGGTTACTGGCCGAGTCGATCATCTGCACTACCTCCTCCGGGCTCAAGACCTCCGGAAGCTTGCGGTACCGTTCCCATGCGCGGCATAGCTGGATCGTACCGGCGTTGAAGAAACGATTGCGGGAAGAATTCGCGAAGCTCAGGGTAGAGATAAACGAGGAGAAAAGCCGAATGGTGGACCTCAGGAAGAAGGAAAGTTTCGGATTCCTGGGGTTCGACTTTCGCCGCATCCGAAGCCTCAGAGGGGTGTGGCGGCCACAGTATACGCCAAAAGCTGAAGAAGCGAACTACGGCGCTGGCGAAGCTCAGGGATATTTTCCGGCGACATGCGAGCCAACCGGTGGGAAGGGTGATCGAGAGGATCAACCCCATTCTTCGCGGGTGGGTGAACTACTTTGCGGTAGGGCATGCCGGGAGATGTTTCACGTTTATCAAAGACTGGGTAGAAAAGAAGATAAGGAGACATCTGATGCGTGCGCAGAAACGCAAAGGGTTCGGCTGGAAGCAATGGAGTAGGGAGTGGCTCTACAACGAACTCGGTTTGTTCAACGACTATCGAGTTCGCCGAAGCGGATATCTCCCGAAAGTTGCACCAGCACGATAGGTCTCATAACCCTGGACGTGAAGCAAACAGGAAAGCCGAGTGCTCGAAATGGGCATGCTCGGTTTGACGCGGCGGGGACTGAAAACCAGCTTACGATTCGATTAGTGAGGCACTCCCAGAGGAAACGGGGAGCAAAGATAGATCGCATCTAAGGAGCATGGCGTCAGTCCTCGACCCTACCGATGAGCGGGATGTGGAAACAGAAGCATGGTGAGGCTAGTGAGGCACCGGCGGACGAAAGGGCCGGCAACAGATAGGCCGTACCTACACCACCGCGCCACATCTCGACTCCACACGTAACGCGATTAGGTAAGGGTTGCTCACCATCCGCCCAGAACCTCTCTAGTGCTGTGTATCGCCGCCGAATCGGATGGGCACTCGGTCCTGACGTAGGATGTGGATGCCCTGCGCAGCGAACAACCGGGTGAGGGATTCTTCGTCTCGTGGTTTCCGAGGCACCCGAATACGCCATAGGGTGCACGAAGGCCCGAGAGCGCCTGAACCACTTCTCCTTGCGCCGCAGGGTCCCAGAGGAGGTAGTCTCCGGTCATCAAGACCAAGTCGGTCTTCAACGTGTTGGTGATCGCGACGCAACGGCGAATCTCGTCCGCGGGCATGAAGGGGCTGATGTGGATGTCGGAAAGCTGGGCGATGCGAAGGCCCTCAAAGGCTTTGGGAAGGCGGGCCAGCCGGATGCGCTGGCGAGTGACCTCCATGTCGAGCCGACCGTAGAGAAGCCCGTAGCCGGCAGCCACGAACGGTGTAGCGCTTAGCGCAATGGCTGCCTGCCCGAGGAATTGGCGGCGATCGGGCGAGGGAATAGCGACGGGAGCAAGCTTGGGAGCGGCGACGAAGACGCTGGCCCATCTTCGCAGTGCAGCTTCAGTATCGCGGTATCTGGGGTCAAGGCACTCGTAGTCCACACCGCGAACTTCGAGGATCACCCCGAGGTCTCCGGACTTGGTGAGAAAGATGTGCTCGTCGATAAAAGCGCTGAGTGCACCGGAGTCCCCTACTTCTTGTGGCTGCTCCTGGCTTCGACGAAAGTTCGCACGCGGTAAGATCCCGCGAAGTTCGGTCCCGTCAAGAGTAGATGCTCTGCTTGACAAGCAGTCCCGTCAATCGCGTTGCATTAAAATTACTTGACACGTGCATGGAAGCATATGGGACGCAGCCAGATACGGGTTTCTAGTGCTTTTGCATTATTGCCAGGCTCACCCTTTCCGGACGAAGATCCGGGCAACATAGAATGTGGTCTCCTGCTAGCCCCTGCTGGGCTCGGCGGGCATCCGAAAATGAAATGCGGCCGAATGTTATTGAAGCATTTGACCGGCGTATTCGTAACCGCTGACCGCGACCCGGGGCGTATTAGGATGCAAATTGAATTCGGAAAGCGGTGGTTATCACGAAGCCTGATCGTGCTGACGCTCAGCGCGGTTTACTTGTACGGATATCCCTCGGCCACGATCTTTTACGCTGTAGTGGATCTGTTTCATATCGCGACCGGAATTATTTTTACGGGTCTCCTCGTTTATTACTTCTTACGCTTGCTCCCTCGCGAAGCAGTGCTGGCCCGTCTGGGCTGGATCTTGCTGGCTGCCGGAGCCGTACTCGGCGTCGTGTTGATCAAAGTAGGTACGCCACTTCGGCTGAAATCTTGGCTGTACGCGCATATCGCGCTTTGTGTTCTCGGCACGCTAGTGCTGAGCACTTCCTGGCTCGCTTCAAGAGGATGGCTGGGGCGCACTTCGATTCAGCGTGGATTGGGATTTGCGGCGCTGGCGCTCTTGACGACAGTCATCGCGGCGGGCGCCTGGTGGACTCGCGACGTCGCCTGGAAGAACGCAAATCGAATCTCCAATCCGCTGATGCCGGCGCAAACCATGGACGGCGAAGGTGACGGCCCTCAGGGCAAGTTCTTCCCAAGTTCCGCGCAGACCAAACATGGCGGCAACATTCCCTCGCAATACTTCATGAAATCGGATGCCTGCGAACGCTGCCATGCGGACATCTACAAGCAGTGGAATAGCTCGATGCACCATTTCTCGTCATTCAATAATCAGTGGTACCGCAAGAGCATCGAGTACATGCAGGACGTTGCTGGGGTGCGTTCCTCCAAGTGGTGCGCCGGCTGCCACGACCCTGCGCTGCTGTACAGCGGGCTGTTCGATAAACCGATCAAGCAGATCGTGGATCGCGCGGAAGCCCGCGCGGGTCTCGGCTGTCTGATGTGCCACAGCATCGTGCAAGTGAAAAGCACCATGGGCCAGGGCGACTTCTTCCTTGAATATCCGAAACTCCATGAGCTAGCAGCCAGCGAAAATCCGGTCGTCCGCAAGCTGCACGACTTCGTGGTTCGCCTGAATCCCGAGCCGCACCGTCGCACTTTCCTGAAACCGTTCATGCGCGCCGATACCGCGGAGTTTTGTTCTTCGTGTCACAAGGTCCATCTGGATGTGCCGGTGAATCGTTACCGGTGGGTCCGCGGATTCAATGAATATGACAACTGGCAGGCCAGCGGCGTTTCCGGGCAGGGCGCGCGTGCTTTCTATTATCCGAAGTCGCCCATGAATTGCGCCGACTGCCACATGCCTCAAGTGTCCTCGAGCGATGCCGGTAACATTAACGGCCTGGTGCATTCGCACCGCTTTCCCGGGGCGAATACCGCAGTGCCTATGGCTAATCAGGACGCGTCGCAATCGGAATTCGCTAAGAAGTTCCTTCAGGACAAGCAACTGAGCGTGGATATCTTCGCCGTGTCCACTGCGGGGAAGGAAACGAACGCTTCGGTGCGTAGCACAGGCGGGCCTCCCGAGCTTTCGACCACGTTTGCTGTTGGCGAGGAATCCGATACTTCGCTGCCCAAGGGACCGGCTGGCGAGGCCCGGCCGATTACTGCCCCGATCGATCGCACGGACGCAGCGGTCCGGCGGGGCGATGACGCTCGGGTGGACGTTGTGGTGCGCACCCGCAAGGTCGGGCATTTCTTTCCCGGCGGAACGGTCGACGCATTCGACGTCTGGCTGGAATTGAAGGCCACCGACGAAAAGGGGCAAACGATTTTCTGGAGCGGGAAAGTCGAAGATGATGGCAAAGGGCCCGTCGAACCTGGGGCTCATTTTTATCGGTCCCTGCAGATCGACGGACGTGGCAATCCCATTAATAAGCGAAACGCTTGGGCGACTCGCTCGGTTGTATACGTCCATCTGATTCCGCCGGGCGCCGCGGACACCGCGCACTTTCGGCTGCACATTCCCGAAAGCGCGAGCGACAAGATCACGCTCCATGCGCGCCTCAACTATCGCAAGTTCACCTGGTTCAATACGCAGTTCTCCTTTGCGGGTGTCGAAGCGGACACGACTCAGTCGGGCAGCAGCGGCGCTGTGACCACGCCGGATTACGACGATCGCAAATGGGCGTTCAACGGAGACACTTCGCGGGTCTCCGGCAATCTGAAATCGATTCCTGACCTGCCCATCACAATCGTCGCGGAAGACACCAAGACTCTGCGCGTTCTACCGCGAAATGCTCCCGAACCCGAAGCGAAGACGGTTACAACCAAAGAAGATTGGACGCGGTGGAACGACTACGGGATCGGACTGTTCCTACAGGGGGATTTGAAAGCTGCCGCTGCGGCCTTCGAAAAAATCACACAGGCGGACCCGCAGAATCCCGACGGCTGGACCAATATCGGCCGTGTTTTGGTGCAGGAGGGAGATACCGCTGGCGCGCGAAAAGTGCTCGAGGAATCCCTGGCGATCGCCCCGCAGCTTGCGCGGACGAATTTCTTTTACGCGCGTGCGCTCAGAGAAGATGGCGACTACGACGGTGCGATTGTGCACTTGAAGATCGTGCTGGCGCAGTTCCCCCGGGACCGCGTGGTCCACAACGAATTGGGCCGGGTCCTCTTCCTGGTAAAGCGTTACACCGAGGCCGTAAAGGAGTTCGAGCAAACACTTTCCATCGATCCCGAGGATTTGCAGGCGCATTACAACCTGATGCTGTGCTACAACGGCCTCGGCGACGACGCGAAGGCCAACGAGCACAAAACGCGATATCTACGCTTTAAGGCCGATGAGTCGGCACAGGCCATCACCGGCCCGTACCGCCAGGCGCACACCGAAGACAACAACGAGCGGCAGGCGATTCACGAGCACGTCAGCGTCGCTCTCACCGCGGCGCAAGCTAAAAAGGCGATTGCGCCGCGCGCGTCAGGACAAAGCGTAACCCAGGGGCATGCTAACCCGGGCGGCTCACAATAATTCTTCGGTGATGCGCCTGGCTTGGGCGACGGCGGGAACCTGGGGGAATGGTGAAACCTTTATTCGCACTGATCCTGATTTTTGCGCTAGCCGTATTTCTCGTGGAACAAAGAGGAATCGGAGCGACGCCAGAAAACTCCACGATTCTATTTCGGGATGTCACACAACAGGCTGGCATCCGTTTCGTCCACAATAACGGGGCTTTCGGCAAAAAGTTTCTCCCCGAAACGATGGGCCCCGGCGTCGCCTTTATCGACTACGACAATGACGGCTGGCCGGATGTTTTCCTCGTAAACGGGATGGACTGGCCAGGCCACGTCCAGAAGCACTCGACGCCCAAGCTGTATCACAACAATCGTGACGGCACGTTCACGGACGTGACGCACAAAGCGGGCTTGGACATAGAGATGTTCGGGATGGGCGTAGCTGTGGGTGACTACGACAACGACGGCAACGACGATCTCTTTGTAACCGCCTATGGCCAGAGCCATCTCTTTCACAACAACGGCAACGGCACGTTCACCGACGTCACGCAGAAGGCAGGCTTGCTGGGACCCAAGGAATTCAGTACCAGCGCCGCGTGGGTAGACTACGACAAGGATGGCCATCTGGATTTGGTTGTTGGAAATTATGTCCAGTGGACCCAGGAAACGGATCTTTATTGCACGCTCGACGGAAAAAGCAAATCCTACTGCACGCCGGAATCCTACCGAGGAACGCCTGTCCGCCTGTGGCACAACCGTGGCAACGGGACCTTCGAAGACGTTACGCAAAAAGCTGGCTTGGGTGAGCCGACATCCAAAACGCTGGGCGTCGCCGTGCTGGACTACGACAACGACGGCTGGCCCGATTTCTTGTTTTCCAATGATACGCAGCCAAACAAACTGTATCGCAACAATGGCAATGGAACATTTACCGAAAAGGCGGTCGTCGCGGGCGTGGCTTTCAGCGAAGACGGCGTCGCTCGCGCCGGTATGGGGGTGGATGCGGGAGACTACGACCACTCGGGTTACCCCAGCCTGCTGATCACGAATTTCGCGAATCAGATGCTCTCGCTCTATCACAACGAAGGGAACGGGCTCTTCGTGGATGAGGCGCCGCGATCGGAAATCGGCCGGGCATCGCTTCTCACATTGGGCTTCGGGTGTTTCTTTTTCGACTATGACCTTGACGGCTGGCCGGATGTTCTAATTGCGAACGGGCACATCGATGCGGACATCCAGCGCGTGCAGGCAAACGTGAAATACGCCATGCCTCCACATCTTTTCCGCAATATTGGCAACGGGAAATTCGCGGAAGTGACGAAGACGCTCGGAGCGGGTTTCGCGGCTCCACGGGTGGGGCGCGGCGTCGCCTATGCCGATATAAATAACGACGGCCGCCTGGACGTACTGGTTTCCACCAACAGCGGTCCGGTTTATCTGTTTCGGAATGAGGCGCAGGGGGCCTCACCTGCAAACCGCAGCCTGCGCATCAAGCTAACCGGAACAAGATCCACCCGCGATGGCATTGGCGCGACTGTGAAGCTGACTTCAGGCGGAGAAACGCAGACACAGATGCTCCGCAGCGGCTCCAGCTATCTCTCCGCCAGCGAGTTGGTCCTGACATTTGGCCTCGCACAACGGGAGAAAGCGGACATTATCGAGATCCGCTGGCCTAGCGGGCAGGTCGACCGCCTAACGAACGTCGCTGCGGGCGAAACCGTCAGTGTCACGGAAGGCAAAGGAATCACCGGATCCCGCGCGTACGGCAAGAAAAACTAAGCGCTCAGCTTGAACACGAACCGAAGACTGGCTGAAATGACGGACTAGTGGCGGGTCTACGGGTAAGCATGTTCCATATGCTGCCCGTTGAAGAGGGTTATTGATGGCTTCCAGTCCTTCGCAACGGCGAGAACTGTCTTCGGGCTTGCGCCTTCCGCCCGAATGAATTTACTTACGTTCTTTCTGACATCCTAAGCGGTACACGTACAGATGCCACGTTGGCAGGCCGTGCGATTTGAACCAAGTTCCGAACACTTGAGACTGGCCATACGTTTGTTGGCTTCGTCCTCGTTGAGAATCCCGAAACCTTTTGGCGTTTCAGGGCTCTCATCTGTTGAAGGCATCAGTCTTGTCTGAGAGTTCGAGGTCCCTTGGCAATCGCGGTAGCCCCTGGTGACGGGCTCTGCCCGAGTTTCAAAGTCGTGCGACTGACCGCGACGGGGCGTCGTGACGCCCTAAAGCGCGGAACCTCGAGAAAGGCCAATCCGACTGAAGGCGGCGAATGATTTTCAGCGCATAGGTGGTGCGTGGGGTCGCAAGGCGTTTAGCCTGACGGGTCACTCAACGCCAAAGGCGCAGCGTCTGTTGAGCAGGAGAAGAGCAGCCTCTAGACCCGAGCAAGGTTGCCAGAAATAAAGCCACACAAACCTCACAGTGCCTCGTTAAGCGAAACCATTCGCTTGGCTCAGCAAGGGGACGCTGCGGCATTCGAACTCATCTACCGACTCCACTCCGGGCGCGTCTACGCCCTCTGCCTGCGCATACTGAGAGAGCCCGTCGAGGCCGAGGATCTGGCGCAAGACGTATTTCTTCAGGTGTTCCGCAAGATTCACACCTTCCGCGGCGAATCGGCCTTTTCATCCTGGTTGCACCGTCTAACAACCAACCTGGTTCTCATGCGCCTGCGCAGGAAGAAGCCCGTGTCAACTTCGCTCGACGAGACCAAGAGCGATGAGGAAGACGGCGGGACCCGCAACGAAATCGGCGGGCCTGACTCTCCCGCGAAGGCAGCCGGCGCATTTTCCTCAGCGAAGCCGCCCTTCAGGGTGACAAACGGTTGAACCACTTTACGGTCCTCAACTTGAGTGGGCTGTTCGACCGCCTCAACCTTCTGGCGGCGATCGATCAGTTACCTATGGGCTTCCAAGAGATGTTTATTCTTCACGATGTCCAAGGCTACGAACATAGCGAGATTGCCGCGATTCTCGACTGTTCGGTTGGAAATTTGAAATCTCAGCTCCACAAGGCTCGCAAGCGCTTGCGCAAACTGCTTCAGAAAGTGCAGCACTACGGTGAACAGAACCCCAAAACGGCAGTGCCAAGCCTCTACAAGGGTATGCAGTTGAAGAGATATTTCTGAGCGATGAAGTCCGCGGAAAGAATTCCGTTCTAAAGAGTAAGTGGGGCGGGCGGCGGCGTTTCACCTCCTCGCAAATCATAAAAATTGGGAAACCTTTCCGTGGCCCACGACTCTTATTCCTAACGTTTGTACACCCCGAGGGCCGGAGATGTTTTTCGGCCCTCTCTTATCTAGTTGTGCGGAGACTGCGATACCTGCGAGTCACTTTATTGGGTTTACGGGAGAGGATTGCCTGCGCTCTCCCGCGAGTGCCTTCCGCAAGAATCCGCGCCTGATGCCCATGTGTTCTCCCTCCCGGAAAAATCAAATCAATCACCTTCGAATTACAGACAGTGGAGTTGAGGCGGGAGTCGCCTTTAACATGCGCCACCGTTCAAGCAGCCACATTTTTCTTACCTGCCCGAACGGACCGTCTCAGTGGTCAGGGCCAAGAATTACGCGAGGCGGCAGAAGGCTGGCGCAAAAGATGCGCGTGCAAACGCGCACGACGGTGCGCCCAACAGCTCGATCACGATAAAGGCGACGAAAAGTTTTGGGCCGGCGCCATAAAGCATCAGAGAGATGAGGTCCCCGATGCCGCCCAAAAAAACGGTCGCGGCAAGGATACGAAGCAACTCAACCCGCCTGAGCAGATCGGCGGTGGCCCAACACGACGTAGCGCCGAACCCGCACCAGACAGCACCAAGGTACTTGATCTGGCTGTTCAGCACCGGGTCGACCGCCGCATCTGGGGAGAGATGCGCACCGGCCCCAATGTGCATGTGAGTGCCCGCGATGATGTCGAGCCCACCAGTCACAATGGCGAACAGTCCGAAGGCGCGTAGCACGAGCGCGAGGACGCGGAAGCGACCTGCAAGCTCGACCGTACCTAGTCGAGCGTCGGCGGCCCATGATGCGATCTGCTTTCCGATGACGTCGGCGTGCTTCTGCTGGAGGTAATGGCCGCCCGCATCGACCCCGACGGATCGGCACGCCTTGAGATATCGCCGATGCCAAATTGCTCGTTCGGGCGAGATGAGCGCGCCAAGCTCTGCCCAGAAGAAGAGCCTGGGCACGTCCGTCTCAAGCAACCAATCCCGATAAGTATTCTCATTGCGTCTCCCTCGTCAGCTTTGTAGATCTCGTACTCCTAGGAGCGTCGATCTGGACTGCCGCAGAAGCGCGTAAGGTAGGATAACGCATTCGCAATTCTCGGCATCTACGCAAAACGGCTACTACGCCTCCAATCTCTGGGCTCGCTAAAATCCGATACACCTTAAGAAATTTTGGAAACCTTTTTAAGGGTTTCGTAACTCTCATTCAAAGGACGGAGCACCGTTGTCAGGGCGCTTGAGATCGAATCGGGGACCTCTTATGGATATGCCCGAACAACAATAGCGGATCTGGCCGAAGCGGCGAAGCTGTCGCGGCCAGCGTTTTATGCGGTGTTCCCTGACAACGCGATTCTTAGCTCACTATCTGTGCGTTCGCACTTGTAGCGAAATAATTTCCGTCCTGCGCTCAGCAACGCTTCAGATCCTTTTGAAGCGATAGCCAAAAAACGTGCCTGGACGGTACGACACCAGAGGCCGGGCCGCCTGCGTGGCTGGTGCTGGCGACCGGGTCCACCCGGACGGTTAGCCCGCCATTCGGCATCGATTACAGACTAAGTTCCAAAAGGTGAAGACTACCAAGTACCTTCCGGACGTCCTGAAAATGGGATTCCCGAGTGGTCAGAAAGTTTCCGAGCACTTCAAGATCGTTCCGTTGACGGTCGGGGAGAAGATCAATTCTCTTTCGTCTTTGTGACGAAATGCATTTGACAAGTGGCTTGAAACTTCCGGAAATCAGGGGCATCAGATTTCCCGTGATGCATGTTTATCAGAGCATTCCCTGGCAATTAAAAATCGCGGCTAAGCTCCTGCTGTCCCGTATACCGCTCGGCTACGACTTATGGAAGAGAGTGGGGGTGTTCAATCTCGGTGGGATGGAGCGGCCTGAGTACGCCTTCAAGGTTTTTCGCAGGCACTTTGACGCTGCGAGTTTTGCGCGGAAACGGGGAGATTTTGTAGGGCTGGAACTTGGGCCGGGGGATTCGCTGTTTTCGGCGTTGATTGCCCGCTCCTACGGTGCATCTCGAACTTATCTTGTCGATGTAGGTCCGTACTCGTGTTCTGATCTCGCGATTTATCGCCAGATGGAAATCCATCTGCGGCAGCTCGGCTTGCATCCTCCGAGTCTCGCAAATTGCACCACCGTCAGGGATGTCCTTGCAGCCTGCTCGGCAGAATACCTAACAGAGGGACTAGCCTCGCTGCGAAAGATCCCATCCGCGTCGGTGGACTTCGTTTGGTCCCACGTAGTTCTGGAGCATATACGCCGGGACGAATTTCTCCCGACGCTGCTGGAACTGCGCCGCATCCAAGTTTCCGAAGGTGTCGGTTCCCATTGTATCTCCATCTCGGACATCCTCGGCGGAGGTCTGAATGACTTGCGGTTCAGTCAACGAAACTGGGAATCTTCGTGGATGGCGAACTCAGGTTTCTACACCAATCGTATTCGATACAGCGAACTCTTGCGGCTCTTCCGAGTGGCTAGTTTTGATGTGCAATTGCGGAGCGTACGGCGCTGGGATAAGTTGCCTACCCCGCGGCGAAAAATGGCTGAGCAATTTGCGATGCTCCCCGAAGACGAACTGCGGGTTTCCGGCTTCGACGTGTTGCTCCGGTGAAGAATTATCTGGGAAGCAACTAACTGGCGATTCTTCAGACCGCAGAAATACATTCCTCGTCCGCGCAGGCTGACCTTTCGCAAAAGTGGGAAAGACCGGATCGGGTCGTCAACAAATGAACCGTGAAAAACCAACAGATGAACTATTGGAAGAACTCTTTGAGCTTCTAGCTGACTTAAGATGCGACGCCTTAGAAGAAGATACGAATTGCGATCCGCGCGATTCTGAACTGACAGAACGGATTGACCTTCTTATCGTGGAGCTGCTAACCAGGCAGGAAAAGAGTGTTTGACTCCGTTAAAAAAAAAGTTCGAACGGATAACGACACAAGGTCTGGCGGAAAGAAGGGCGCATTTTCAGGAAAGAGACTCGGCTCGACACAGAAAGCTTTAGCATGTGGCAAACTTCGTCGCAATTCACGGATGGACGTTACCCTTTTTTCTCAGGCTTGCGCTCCCCGATGCAAATAGGGCCCGGCGAAAAGCGCTGGCGAACTGCTTCCCGGACGGTAAGAAAGTTCGGTTTGCCATGCAGGTACTGATAACCAGAAATGTGAAAAATTTTGTCATCCGCGTCCTGGGACAGTGGGATAAGTCCCGCCGCTGAAGGCGAATTTGGAGAGCCCGCTGGCTTCGGGCGTGCCAGCCTGACTAAGTGCTTTACGGTGATGTATTTTGAAAGGGCATCAGGCGGCTGAAGCTAACCGTTTGTTTTCGATCTTCGCCAAGAGAGTTGTCAGGTCTTTGCGAGTAAAGGTCCACTGGAAGGGCGAAGCGGTTTCCTCGTATCGCCGCTCGAAGGCTAGCAGCCGCTGTTCGAGCTCATGGAGGGATTTGAAGTCGTTGGGCGCGAGTACCTTCCTCTGAGCAATGGAGAAGTAAATCTCAATCTGATGGAGCCAGCTAGCGAGGACGGGGTCTGCACGAGGACCACGTTGGGCCATTGCGAGCGCAGGCGGTCGACCGCCTTTTGGCCGCGATGGGCAGAGAAGCCCACCATAAGAGTTCGGAGCATTGAATGACCATAAAAAACTCTCTGACGCGAGAACCTGCGATCAGGTCTAAGAGTTGGGTGTGAGCAAACACGCCATAGTGACATCGGCAAAAGCCAGGAGCACACCGCGGCTTCGAGCGTAGCGTAGAACCACTTTCTCGGGTCTGAGGACCTACTTGATGCCAGCTCCGGAGCAGAGAGTGGTGAATTGCCCGTGCGGAACAAGGCTGCTGCTTCGATGGACCTGGTCGATAGGATCGGCCATCTATCCAGTGCGCTGGGGAGCACCGCGGATCCATGGGGGACTCCGCATGCTCGGTTTTGATCTTTCCGAGAGAACCATCTCCCGTTGGATGAAGCGGGCACCGAGAGGTTCTGACCGGGCCAAGCTCTGGCTGGCCTTCCTTCAAAACCACCGGGAAGCGATTGCGGCCATGGATTTCTTCACGGTGCCAACGATCACGTTCGGGGTGCTCTACTGCTTCTTCATCATCAGCCACGATCGTCGACGCATCCTGCACGTCAACGTCACGAAGCATCCGACGAGCGGTTGGATCATCCAGCAGCTGCGCGAGGCATTTCCATTTGAAGCGTCTTGCAAATACCTGATCTTTGATCGCGATCAGAGGTTCGGGTTCGAGGTGATCGCAGTGGTGAAAGCCACAAGGATTATTCCCAAACGAACTTCATTTCGCAGTCCTTGGCAGAATGGCATCGCGGAGCGGTGGGTGGGAAGCTGCAGAAGAGACCTTTTGGACCACATGGTTGCACTGGATGAACGCCATCTGAAACGATTGCTTTTAGAGTATGTTCGTTACCATCATGAGGACCGGACGCATCTCGGACTTGAGAAGGAGACACCTGACCGCAGGATTCGTTCCGTGGCTTCGGGTCGGATTCTTTCACAGGAGCGACTCGGAGGGCTGCACCATGTTACGATCGAGCCGCCTAGTTCGGATCGAGTTTCGGCTGGTCCTTTATATATGTGTCCTCCACGCGCACGCGGGCTCGCCCTCTTCAAAGCCTTCTTGCAGCATCAAGTCGATAGTCGTCTTCATAACTACTCCACCAAAAACCGCTCAATTTCGGGCCTCGGCTGAAATTTTGGCGAACAACAACCGCTTTCCTGGGTGCGAAAACTGGTCAAGGGATCGGTCGGCTCGCCACCTACCGGCGCTGGAGGATTGTTCACGACGAAATCGACCTGCGTGAGTCCGCCTTTACCATGGGCATCCGTCTTACCATCGAAATTGGTTATCGCAACGCCGTTGACCAAAGTGGAGGTACCGTCAGGACTGAAAATCTGCCCCGAGATCGTAAAGGCGTAGTCGCCCTTGAGTGTGGAATTTGAGCAGCCATCGTTGTCGTCGCTCTGCGCCCTGGCTGTACCGCTCAAAGCCAGCAGAGTGATCGACGCGGCAAGCACGTATGTCCGGTAGGTTTTCATGGATATCTCCTTGCTGTTGCGTGAGGGCTGGGAGTCGAGAGGCCGGTTCAGTCGAACCACTGCGAAGGAACAGGTAGGAGGGTACGGCTGAGCGGGATAAGTCTATGCCTAGAACGGCTTGTGTCAAGGCAAATGGCTGGCGTGTAGGCCCTGAATGGCGTGCCAGACGGTGCTTTCATGACTACGGCAACCATCGGCACACGTGTGGGTCGTGAGTATCGTTGCTATACTCTGTTCAAACCATGCCCTCGGGGAAAGAAACACCGAATGACAAATCCCGCATTAAACTGCTTCTCCAAAGCTCTCAAGATTAATCGGAACGACGCCAGAGCTTGGAGTGATAAGGCATGGTTCTTTACAATTTAACCGTTGTGCTCGGACTGATTGCGCAGCCACGGTGGGTGAACCTCATTCTTCTGATTCCCCCGCTGGCCTGGTTTTCCTGGCGCCGTGGCGGTGTTACTCTGACGGTCCGGCAGTTGGCCTTGAGCGGGGTGTTTGCAGCCGCATTCGGCTTTCTGGAAGCGGTTGTAGTCGTCTATCTCCGCGCAGCCGTCGGGCTCCTCCCGGGATAGTCCTTCCTTTTCAATCTTGCTTTTGAAAACAAACGAGTTAGAAAAATATTTGGTGGTGGCACACTGTACCGAAATGTGGATGCTCATGCCTGGAGTCCCCCGAATTTTCCCCATAGCGAAATAACACCGAAATTGCTCCGAGCGGTTCCCGCCGCTTGATAAACACCAACCTTTCGGTTGAAAGCTGAAGGGCCGTAGTGTTACCCGGCCCAAATGTAGATTGTTTGCTGTGGCGCTGTCACAGGAATGTCACGCAGATAAGAGATGGTCGCGCTGAGATGTAATCCGTGAGAGCCATTCGGGGCGGCGGCGGTTTGGAAAACCTCCGACGCAAACCTGGGTCTGCTCCGTAGCGACCACCTTTCGGTTCTGCACGTGGAGTGAATCCACGTAGTGCTGTTGGGTAGCCACTGGCAAGATGAATCAGCCGAGCAAGATGGGTAGCAGGACGCCCAAACCCAAGGCGAGGAACCAGAGGGCGGGGGCGGGCGTGCCTACAGGTCGAATTTTTCTGGCTTCGCGAGCCGCGATTCTGGGATCGAGCAACAGCCAACGAGTGTAGCGCCGCTCGAGAATCAGAAAAGTCAGCGCGGTGACGGCACCGTAGATCAGGTGACCCATCATTGAGGGAAGCAGCGCGGAAGCCGCAGCAGTGCTCCAGTCGCACTCGCCGGTGAGAAGCAGCGGCTGAAGAGTTAAGGGACCCGCATACCACCAGATCAAACCGAAGAGCCAGCCCCAGGCGACGCCGTGTCCGAGGCTTGCGGCTTCATTGCGAAAAAGTAAACCGTAGGTCACGCCGATGAGCGCACTGATGAACAGGTGAAGCGCGAAAGCACGAAGGCTTAGGCTCGCAGTTCTTGACAAAACTCCCGTCGCCAGCATGACCGGACCTGAAATCAGTCCGCCGGCAAGCCCGGCCGCCGCGCCCCAACCCATGGAGCGAAGAACATGCACGCCCGCGCCTTCGACTTCCCGATTGAGTGGATCGGACTGGATGAATAGCCGTACCCAGAAGCGATCGATGGTGGCGTAAGCAACGCCCAGAATCAGGCCATAGAGGATGTGGCCGACCAGCGAGCCGAATACCGCGGCACCCTGATCCGCGGACCAATCGATGGCCTTGTGAACGGCGAGCGGCAAAAGCGTTAGCTGGCCGAGAAACCACCAGAAAATTCCATAGGCGAGGCCCCAGCCCATGCACGAGCCGTAACCGCGAACATCGCGTTGGAACAGCATGCCGAAGGTCACGCCGATCAGCAGCGCCACACCAAAATGCAGAACGATGATGGTGCCGCGCGCGACGTGCAGCTCTCCGTAACCGGCGAGCAATGGAAAATAGTCGCCCGACGCCACCCAGCGGCTGAAGATCAATCCGCCGATGGTGCCGGCGAGTCCACCGGCAACAATCGCGCGGCCCCAGTTGAATTTCGGTTGCGCCGCGTGCGGATGAAGCGCGCACCAGATCCCCAGCGACACACCCACAGGCATGCCGAGGCAAATTAAGAAGGCGACGAGTTGCGGAAATTGTTCACGTGCATCGATTAACATGCCGTGCGAACTGCTGTTGCGGGAAATCAAAGGGAATATTCCTGCGGGAAATACTAACCACACCAGCAGTGCAAACGCTAAACCCCAGATTAAACCCGCTCCAGGACTGGTGGCACGCTTGATAAAAAATATTGCGAAAACGAGTCCGAATAGGATGCCGCACACAACACCGCGTGATAGTGAGGTCGACAAAAACGAAGCTTGGAGCGCGCCGCCTATTGCGCCGGCGAACAGGCCGACGAGCGGCTCCGCCCAACCCCTGGAGCTAATTTGCGCGCTGCTTTGCATGGTCATGGCTACCTGAGAATCTGACATTCACCCTCGCCTACTTCAACTCAATCGTCTGGACGATATCGCGCGGAAAGAAAAGCTCGACGCTCCAGTCCACCAGGACGCGAATTTTGCGCTCCAGGCCGGGCAACTTGCCGAGATAAATGCCGCGCCACATCAGCCATGCGAGCAAGCCGGAAAATCTCACGGAGTGTTTGCGAGCGAACGGCACAGTTAATTCCGCGCAGGCCGTTTGATGGCCGACGACGCACAATGCTCCGAGCGAATCGAAATGGAATTTCTGCAACGCACCGCCCTGTAATTGCTTGTGGATGTTTTGTGCCAGCGTTTGGGCTTCGCGCAACGCGAACTGGGCGGTTGGCGGGCAGGGCTTTTTCGTTTTGGCGTCGATGACCGCCGCGCAATCGCCGAGGGCCCACAATCCGGCTTTGCCGGGCACGGCGAGCGTATCGTTCACGATCAGCGCGCCGCGCTTGTCTTTATCGAGCCCAAGAGCTTTCAACAATGGATTCGGTGCGGTTCCCGCTGTCCAGACCAGCGTTTCTGCGCGAATTTCTCCGTCGCTCAATACCACAAGGCCGGGCCCGGCGTCCGAGATGCGCGTATTCAGGCGAAACTCGACGCCGCGCACCGCCATGCGTTCCTGTGCGTAACGACCAAGCGATTCGCTTAGCTCCGGGAGGATGCGATCGCGCGAATGCACCAGCACGACGCTTACTTCTTCGCGACGCAACTTGGGATAGTCGGCCAGAATTCCGTGCGCGTAATCATTCAGCGCGCCGGCCAGCTCCACGCCGGCGAATCCGCCTCCGGCGATCACGAAAGTGAGTAGCGCCTGGCGCTTTGCTTGGTCGAGCTCGCGATCGGCACGCTCAAACATTTCGATGACGTGATTGCGAATGCGAATGGCATCGAGCAGGCTCTTGAAATTGAAGGAATATTTCTCCAGGTTGGCCATGCCCAGATAGTTCGAAACCGCGCCCAGCGCGAAAACCAGGTGGTCGTAGGCAATTTCCTGCGCGGCCGTTCCATCGCCGGAAGCCGGCCCGTTCGCCAGAGTTACGCGCCGCTTCTCCAGATCGATTTCTGTGGCGCGACCGCGGACAAACTCTGTTCTATGAAGAGTGCTGCGCAAAGGCGTGCTGATATGGCTGGGTTCGAGGCTGCTGCCGGCAACTTCGGCGAGCATGGGAGTAAACAACAGCGCATTCGTTTCGCTGACGAGCGTCAAAGAAACTTCCGGATTCGCACGCAACTCGGCTTCCAGGCATTCGGCGGTGCGCATTCCGGCGAAGCCGCCGCCAAGAATCACGATGCGCGTTACTGTGTGCGGCGTTTTTGGTTCCGGCTCGATCTCCACGCCGAGATAGCGCGCGGCAATGTCGCTGAATGTTTGGGTGAGCAAGCCGAGACCGGCTCCGTACATCACCCAACCGACCAGCGCCGGGAAATGCACGCGTATTTGCTCCGCTTCCCACTCCGGCGTGCGGCTGGAGAAAAGCGGAATGGCGATGACGCTGATGAGTCCCCAGAGAGGAACGCCCAACGCGCCGCCGGCCATCAAATTGTCGACGTAGGTGCCGGACGTGGGCTTAAGACTCGCCGAGTAGCCCGCTCCGACAAGCACGCCAAGAAGAATGCTCAGTAACGGGTGTCCGACGGTAGCCACAAGCGCGGCGCTGGCAGCCGCGCCCGCCAACATACCCAGTAAACTTCGGCGAAGAATTCGCTCCATCACATCAAGTCCTCAGAAATTACGTTAGAGTACACGCAGAAAACGTTTTTACAATTTCTGACGTCATCCGTTGCGTTACAGCGCGGCAACTTCGCAATACACTTTGATCGAGCCTTTGGTTTCGGTGAGAATGCGCATCATCTCGCCATAGTTTTCGAGGCCCTTTACCGGGTGAGTGAGAAGTTTGTTCAGCCAGCCGGGATATTGTAGCTCGGCCGTGGAAAGATCTTTCACGCCGGATTCAAAATACTCGCGATTGGCATTCACGCTGCCGAAAGCAATTTTATTCCCCAGCACGAAGCCGAGATTAATCTGGTCGGCCGGAACTTCCAGCTTGCGAGATCCACCGGTGACGCTGACCATGGCCAGCACGCCATTCTTGGCGAGCACGTTCATGGATTCAAACACCAGCGGCGAATAGCCGGTGCCTTCGATAATTAGATCGAACGGTCCATATTCGGCGGAAGCATCGGTCAGAGATTTTTCCTTCGTGCTCACGTACCGCGCGCCAAGCTCCTCAATCAATCTGGAATTCAGAAACGGCGCCATGGTGCTGCCGAAGGTGGTGACTTCCAGTCCGCGCAGGCGAAGAACCAGCGTAGCAAGTAGCCCGAGGGTGCTCGCTCCCAGGACCGCGGCGCGCTTGGGCCGCCACACGCGCAGGCGTTGCTGGATGCGATAGGCCTGCTCGATAGCTTTTTGCACCACGCTCATCGGCTCCATCAAAACGCCGACGTCTCTCAGATTTTCCGGCACGCGAACAATGTATTCCGGCTCATCGACCACGTATTCCGTCAGAAAACCGTGGAGCAGGTTGATGCCCCGTTCAAAATAGGTGTCGTCGGTGGTCATGTCGTAAGTGCCGATGGTGTCGTACAGGCTCTTGCCGGGCCGCCGCACAGTGAGCGCGACGTAGTCGCCGGGCTTGAACTCCGTCACCTTCGGCCCAATGGACTCGACGCGGCCAAAGCTTTCATGGCCCAGAATCAGGTAATTGCCGCCGTCGGGCGCGGCGCCATATTCGGCTGCATTGATCTCCTTATCCGTGCCGTCGACGCCGACGCGCAAAATCTTGATCAACACTCCGCGCCCATCGGGAATATCGTTGACGCAGGGCTTGGGAACTTCGGCCAGATGTGCGCTTTCCGGTTTTCCTGGTAGTACGGCCACTGCTTTCATCACGTTCTCCTTATCTCGATGCTGCGTTCGCGTGCAATTCGTTTTTCTCGGCGTTCATTTCGCCGCTCTGTACCAGCAGTTTGGCGACCAGCGCGGTCCATCCGGTCTGGTGATTCGCTCCAATGCCGCTGCCAGTGTCGCCATGGAAATATTCATGGAACAGAACCAGATTGTTCCAGTGCGGATCGCGCTGGAACATTTCCAGATCGCCAGCAACCGGACGCAAACCGTCCTGCCCGCGCAGAAACACGGAGTTCAAGCGGCGGGAAATCTCGCCGGAAACTTGTTCCAGCGTCAGCATGTTGCCGCTGCCGGTGGGAAATTCCACTTTGAATCCCTCGCCGAAATAGTGATGGAACTTTTGTAGCGACTCGACCAGCAGGAAATTGAGCGGAAACCAGATCGGCCCGCGCCAGTTGGAGTTTCCTCCAAAAAGCGATGTTGACGATTCGGCCGGCTGATAATCAACGCGATGTTCCGTGCCGTTCACATGCAGGATGTAGGGATTATCTCGATGGAAGCGCGACAACGCGCGAATGCCGTAGGGCGAGAGAAATTCGCTTTCGTCCAGCATGTAGCGCAACGATTGCCGCAACTTGTCAGCATCGACAATCGAAAGCAGCCTGCGCTCGCTCTGGCCGGGAGTTTTCATGCAGGCGGTGTTCGCGGTCAGGTCCGGGCGGTTCTCCACGAACCAGTCGAGGCGGCGCTTGAAGCCGGGAAGTTTATCGAGCAGCTCCGGCTCCAGTGTCTGCACCGCGAAGAGCGGGATCAGGCCGACCATGGAGCGCACCTTCATCGGTTTGCGCTCGCCGTTGGGCAAGTGCAGCACGTCGTAGAAGAATCCGTCCTCGTCGTTCCACATGGATTCTTCGCCGTCGCCGCGATGGCTCATGGCATTCGCGATGTACAGGAAGTGTTCCCAGAATTTGCTGGCCACGTCTTCGTAAACGGGATTCTCGCTGGCAAGTTCCAACGCGATGGCCAGCATGTTGAGCGTGTACATGGCCATCCACGCGGTGCCGTCAGACTGTTCGAGGTGTCCGCCGGTGGGCAGTGGCGCGCTGCGATCGAAGACGCCGATGTTGTCGAGTCCCAGGAAGCCGCCCTGAAAAACGTTCATGCCTTCCGCGTCTTTGCGATTCACCCACCAGGTGAAGTTGAGCATCAATTTCTGAAAGACGCGTTCGAGAAACGCGCGGTCTCCGCGGCCGCGCTGTTTCTTTTCGATTTTGTAAACGCGCCACGCGGCCCAGGCGTGCACGGGCGGATTCACATCTCCCATGGCCCATTCATAGGCAGGCAGCTGGCCGTTGGGATGCATGTACCATTCGCGCAGGAAAAGCAGCAGCTGTTCCTTGGCGAAATCGGCGTCCACCAGCGCGAGGGGAACGCAATGGAAAGCCAGATCCCACGCGGCGAACCACGGATATTCCCACTTATCGGGCATGGAAATTACGTCAGCGTTGTAAAGATGCAGCCAATCGCTGTTGCGGCCATGCTTGCGTTGCTCGGGAGGAGGCGGTTGAGAAGGATCGCCATTGGCCCAATCCCGTTGCACGTAGTGATAAAACTGCTTGGACCAAAGCAATCCGGCAAGCGCCTGGCGAAGAACGT
The DNA here is from genome assembly GCA_963721915.1 of uncultured Acidobacteriota bacterium. Classification (GTDB taxonomy): domain Bacteria; phylum Acidobacteriota; class Terriglobia; order Acidiferrales; family UBA7541; genus Acidiferrum. The sequence goes on from CAVRLD010000005.1 coordinate 481,251, forward strand.
TGCGCCCATCTTTTGAGAGCGACTCCGGCGACAACGTTTCGTAGAACTCGTCGGCTTCACGGATGCGCTGGGCGAAAACGCGATCGAACGCGGCATCCAGCGGATTTTTGTTGGCTGGCCAATTTTCCTTAGTCAGTCGGAGCTTTATGGTGACGCTGCCGCCGGCCGGCACGACGTGTTGGTAATGCGCCGCCGCTTTCGTTCCGGTTTCGGCGGGATTCACAACGCCTTGCTTGCGGGAAACGACGTGATCGTTGATGCCGTCTTTGGCAAAGCCTCCGGTTTCCGCCCCGTAAAGCCGTTGCGCATTGGTTTCGTTTTCCGTGAAGAGCGTCTCCACGTCGCCCTGGCAATGCAGCCACATCTTGCCGGCTTGGGGATGCTGCAAAGCGATGGTCGTAACGCTGGGCGATGCCGTGATTTTCTTTAGCTCCGGTTTTGCCGAGTTTTCTTTCCACGACCAGGTGTTGCGAAACCAGACGGTGGGCAGCAGATGAATCGGCGCAGCTTCGGGTCCGCGATTATGCGCGGTGATGAGGATCAGAATGTCTTCGGCGGCGGCCTTGGCATATTCCACGACCACGTCGAAATAGCGATTTTCGTTAAATGCCGCGGTGTCCAGCAATTCGAATTCCGGGTCCTGCTTCGAGCGCCGCCGATTTTCTTCCACCAGCTGCTGGTACGGAAAAGCGCGTTGCGGATATTTGTACAAGAACTTCATGTAAGAGTGTGTTGGCGTGCTGTCCAGGTGAAAGTAATATTCCTTTACGTCTTCGCCGTGATTGCCTTCGTTGCCGGTCAGGCCAAACAGTCGCTCCTTAAAAATCGGGTCGTTTTCATTCCACAGCGCGACGCCGAAGCAAACATATTGATGCCGGTCGCAAATCGCGCCAAGTCCGTCTTCGTTCCAGCGATATGCGCGCGAACGAGCGTGATCGTGCGGAAAATACTCCCACGCTTCGCCGGTGGCGCTGTAATCTTCGCGCACCGTGCCCCAGGCGCGATCGCTGACGTAAGGGCCCCAGCGCTTCCAATGGGCTTTACGGCTTCTTGATTCTTCCAGGCGTTTCGCTTCTGCTGTCATTTCATCCTCAATCGCGCGTTAGCGCTGAACGATGCTCAATGCGTGGCCGTCGGGGTCGCGCACCACAAATCCCCGAGTAAAACCGAGGCAGGCGTTTTGAAACGAAACCAGGCCGGCGGAAATAAAGCGGGTGTCCGCCCGCCGCAGAGAAGCGATCGCTCCATCGGGATTGTCAGCCTCCAATTCCGTCTGGCGATGCACGAGATCGTTGGAGTGTTCATCGACGGGAATGGCGCGACCGTCGCGCGGCGCCAGGTACTCGAGCAGCTCGATTCCCGGGCCGGACGAAGCGCGCAGCGCCGTGATTCTTAGTCGCGCGCCGAAGACGTTGTTCAAGTGCTCCTGTTCGACGCCATAATTTTCGCTTTCACCGGCGACGTGCAGGCCCAGCAGGTCGCGATAAAATCGCAGGCTGGCTTCGGTGTCGGCGACCACAATGGCGGTGTGATCGATGCCAAGAAACAAGTGGTCGCTCGGCTGATGCCATTTTGCATCGCCCTTGCCGTCGGGGAATTGCAAAATCTCCACGGGATGTTCGTCGGGATCTTTGAAATAGAAAGCCTCAATGCCTGCGGCATTTTTGTTCCAATCCGGCAGGCGTTGCGGACCGGAGGAGGCGTGCTCCACCTTGTTCTGGCGCAAAACCTGATAAGCGCGATTCATATCGCTGACGATAATGGCGATGTGCTGGAACCACACATCATTGCTACGCGAATCCACGGGAATCGGACGCCCTTTCGGCGCAAGAAATTGCAGCAGCTCGATGGACTCGCCGCCCAGCTGCATGCGCACGATGCGAACCCGTGAACCGAAAACGCCGAAGAGGTGTTCCACCTCATCGCCGGCCAGCTCGACATCGGAAATTTTGTTGAAGGTCAATACCCGAGAGTAAAAATCGATGGAGCGGTCCATATCTTCGACGGTGATAACAATTGGACCGATCTTGCGCACCTGGACTGCCGCAACGCCCGGGGCAGCGGCGGTTCCTGAATTCTGAGCGTGCGCCGGCAAAGTAATGAATACGCCGCCGACAACAACTGCCAGCAGCGCCTTGATGAAAAGCTTAGACCGCATTACCGAACTCCCGCCGGAGATGCCGCATTGACCGCGGTGTTTGCTGCGGTGCTGGCGCCCAGCCGCTTGATCAGGTGATCGCCGACACGCAAGGCGTTGGCCATGATCGTAAGAGCGGGGTTAACTGCTGCGCTGGAGGGAAAGAAGCTGCCGTCGACGACGTAGAGATTATCGACGTCATGCGTCTTGCAATTCACATCGAGAGCGGAGGTCTTGGGATCTTTTCCGAAGCGGATGGTGCCGTTCTGATGGGCGACACCGGCCAGCGGAATTCTGTCGCCGACGAACAGGTTGCGCGCGAACAAACCTTGATGGCAGGAATCACCGTGCATCTGGCATTTCTGCCGTTTCATGAGCTGTTGCAGCTTGGCCTTCAGACGTTCGTGACCTTCCAGGTTGTTGGGCTTGTAGCTCAAAACAATTTGACCGTCGCGGGTCAATGTGACGCGGTTGTTGGCGTCAGGCAGATCCTCGGAGGTCAGCCAGAAATCCAGTGAATGCTTCGCCATCAAATCGAGGGTCCAGCCGGGCGCGATCGCCGGCGCGCCGGCCTTCAGCGCGTGGAGATCAAGCTTTCCGACAAATGAAATGTGTCCCATGGGATATGGAAATTCGTCGGAGCCGAAGTAGAAATCGTTGACGCCGAGTGTCTTCTGAAAAACCGTCGGATTCGGACACAGCGACAACGCGATCAGCACCGAATTTGTATGGCCCATATAGTGGCGGCCCACCACGTCGGAGCGGTTCGCAAGACCGGTGGGATGCTTTTCGTTCGCTGAGCGCAGCAACAACGCCGCGGAATTAATGGCGCCGGCGGAAATCACCACGATGTCGCCGGTGTAGCGTTCGAAGGAGCCATCCCGCTCCACCACAACCGCTTTTACTTCCCGGCCGGACTCGCTGGTCTCCAGTTTCGAAACATGTGTATTAGTCAGCAGTTCCACGTTGGGATGCTTCAGCGCGGGATCGACGGCGCAGACTTGCGCGTCCGACTTCGCATGAATCAGGCAGGGGAACCCGTCGCACGTGCCGCACTTGATGCACGCGCTTTTGCGCGGATCTTTTTCGTCGAGCATGACGCCGAGCGGAACCGGGAACGGATTGAAGCCCCAGGCCTTGAAGTCTTCGTGTAGATGTTGAATGCGCTCTTCGTGGGCGACTGGGGGATACGGATAAGGGGTGCTTGACGGCGGATCAGTCGGATCGACGCCGCGCTCGCCGTGGACGTGGTACAGGCGCTCTGCCTGCGTGTAGTACGGCTCCATATCGTCGTAGCTGATGGGCCAGGCGGGAGAACTGCCGCCGTGGTGCCGCAGCTCGCCAAAATCCTTTTCGCGCAGGCGGAACAAGGCAGCGCCATAAAATTTGGTATTTCCGCCGACGTAATAGTTCGTGTGCGGGTGCAGCGCTTTGCCGTCTTTGTCCTGCCACACTTCCCTGGTGTTGTAACGCCCCTCGAGGTTGACGGCCTGCGAGCTCCAGTTTTCTTTTTCCCTGCGCACGTAATCGCCGCGCTCAATCAACAGGATATTTTTACCTGTGGGAGCGAGCGCGTAGGCGAGTGTGCCGCCGCCCGCGCCGGTTCCGATGATGATTACGTCGTAGTGTTTCTTGTGAGCCATCGCATTACCTCTCCAGGCCATCGCCAGCCCGATATCTATTTCCCCGATGTCGCGGTGGAATTTTGCAGCTCCGCGAAGCGGCAACGAAAAATGCACCGTTTCGAATTGTTGTGGTTCAATTTCGCGCAATACACTTCTTTTGCGGAGCGCATGCGCATATAGATTTCCGCGGCCAGCAGCATTCCGATGGGCGGGGCCACAAAATAAATCCACAAATTGCCAAACGCGCGGGCGCTAATTGCCGAGCCAAATGTCCGCGCGGGATTCATGCTCATGCCCGAGTACGGAGCTTCGAAGGTGATGTACGTGGCGACCAGCGCTCCGGCGAACAAACCGGTATAGCGACTCAGATTTTTGTGATTGGAGACGTTCAGGATGGTCGTAAAAAGTACAAACGAAATGATGATCTCGGCGGCGAAAGCGACGCCACGTCCCGTCGGACCCGGCGCGGTCACTGCGAAATTGACGTTCTCGTGCGCCAGCGCCATGCCGATAAACAAGGACGCAAGTGCCACGCCCGCCACCGAGCCAGCGAATTGCGCGACGATGTAAAAAGCCGCATCCCACGGCGCAATCTTTTTCAAGCGCAGGAATGTCAGTGTTACGGCGGGATTAAAATGCGCGCCGGATTGTTTGCCCCAACCCGAGTACACGATGGAAATGGCGGTTGCGGCCATCGCCAGGCCAACCAACGCGCGCCTCAGGAATGGGTCGGCGATAGCTTGATATACAGGAGAGCCCGGGTATTCCAATAAAACGGTGAACACACACGCGGAAATCATGAAGATGCCCAACTCGGCTCCTTCCATCAGATATTCCGGCCAGTGCTGAGACAACGCACGAGCGGCGCCGCTTTCGATAGCTTTCACGCTGTCTCCGGCCGCCGAGCTGTAGCTGTCGCTCACGCGGGATAGGATTCAGTTCCCGGCAATAAGAAACAAGAACAGGCTATATATCTTGGGCTACGCGGAGGAAACATGTTTCCGGCACAAACCGCGAATGATTCGAAAATACCTGCGACCTTTCCTCCTCCGCAGCATACAATAGCTAATTCAGTTCCATCTTCGTATTGCCCGGCGAATCTCTCTGATCGGCCGGCTATTCCGGTCGCAAAGACTGTTAAGCAGTAGCGGTTTGGAGCTCAAAGTATTCAACGCTCTCGCGTCCGAGCACTAAGGCGGGAACCGGTTCGATGAGTTTGCCCAGAACAGACTTGATCACTGAGGCGCGGCTGATCGCGCGGGTGTGCGAAGGCGACCGAGAGGCGTTTTATGCCCTGGTCCAGCCTTGCGAACGCGGCATCTTCGCAGCGGCTATGTCTATTCTCAATAACCCCGCCGATGCCGAGGAAGCCGCCCAGGAAGCTGTTCTCAAAGCCTTTTCAGCGATTTCCAGGTTCCGGGGAGAAGCCAAGTTCAGCACCTTGCTGATGCAGATCACCATCAACGAGGCGCGGCTGAAGGTGCGCAAGGACCGGCGTCATCTGTACGAGTCCACGGACGAGGAAAAAACAGACGAGCAGGGAGATTACTTCCCCAAGGATTATGCGGACTGGCGCGCAATTCCCTCTGAGGCATTGCAACGAAAGGAGTTACGCGAGGCGCTGAAGCGAGCTCTGGACCTCCTACCGCAAAAATATCGCGAAGTGCTTATCCTCAGAGATGTGCAGCATCTGAGCATTCAGGAAACCGCACAAGCCCTGGGAATTACCGAAGGCAGCGTGAAAACAAGGCTCTTAAGGGCGCGCTTCCAGATGCGGGATGCCCTGGCTCCCGGCATAGATGGCAGCTGGTATGCCGGCAAACAGGAGTATGAGAAGGTGCGGCCGTGGTGAACGGTCAGGCCGTCGGCAAGGTGAAACTTAATAGGGACCCACGAATCCAATGAAAGTGATTGAGATAACCTGTCTCGAGGTCTGGAGAGAGGTCTCCAACTATATTGATGGAGACGTCGACGCCGAGTTGCGCTCGCGAATGGAAGCTCACTTCAAGACCTGCGCCCACTGCAAAGCGATTTATGACGGCACCAGGAATGTCGTTACCCTGGTAGCCGACTGCGTCGAATACACGATGCCTTCCGGATTCAGCGAGCGGCTATACAAGAAGATCCACGACGAATAATCACTGGATCGTGGCTTCCTGTACATAATCCTCACTGCGAAACCAGCGCGCGCGTTGCCCGTTTACGACCTCGGCTACATCGGAGTTATTCATAAAATACAGAATTTTCCAGGCACCGGAGGCATCCTTCTTCCACAACTCGAAGTAGCGTTGCCGCCGATGGATCGCTTCGCCGCCGTCCTTGGGCTTAAGCGTAAATTCGTGCCAGCCAAATTCGAACATCAAGTCTCCGGCTGGCGCAATGTCGATGATAATGGGTACGCACTTGACGAAATACTCGCTGAACAGCGCCGTGAGCCTCGCTTTCAGCCCGGCATTCGAGGCAGCTCCGAATCCGCTGGTTAAACCCTCTGACATATCCACGAATCCCTCGTGGAATAGCGCGAGCAGCCGGTCCACGTCGCCCGTGTTGTAGGCTTCCCTAAACTCGGTTATTGCCACATTAATCCGATAGACGTCGTCCAAGGGGATGGACCTCCGCAAACGGGCCTTCTGCTGCCACATCGGATGCGGATTTGGATGTGAGGATTCAGGAAATTAGAGCTGCTTCCGGCTTATTCGGCGCTTCCATGGCTTGCGCGTAGGAATCGAGGGGTCGCTCCGCAAGGCACGGGCTGCCGTCTTGGTAGCTCATGCGCATCAGGTCACCAGTGCACTGCACCTCGGTGTAGCTGACGGTCGCGGCTTCGGGCCGGTGCATGCAGATCGAAAACGCCCCGGGCCTCATGCCGTGGGCGCGATGCTGTGTGCTAAGCCACTCTACTTCTTGCCCGTCCTGGACCGCGGGTGCGACGCGACAGGTCTTGCCGCGCTCGATTTCGGCGACGCGGTCGGAAATACTGGAAGAAAACCAATGGTTGCGGCTCCAGGGGAGCTGTTGCATCCGCGTGCGCGTACCGTCCCAGCCCCATTCCCTGACCGCCCGCTCCCGGCGAAAAATACCAATCAACCGGAATGGAAACGCACCTTCCAGCGGGAGGCTGTCAAAGCGCATCTCCGTTGACAAACAATCCTGCGCACCGATTAAGAGTGGAATGATCTCGCCGCGCGATTTGAGCTTGCCCGCGAGTTGCGCGACGCCCGCAACGTTCCAATTCAGAAGAGCAAGCAGGTTGCCGTGGCCATCGCATGCCATCCACGTTCCGCCGGCAGGCTCGCGCGGATAAATCGCCTCCGTTCCATTCATGTTGAACTTCTGGGGACGCAAAGCGGCGGCGCGGCTGAACAGCTCGTCGCGGTTCATAGCCGCCGCATATCCGTTTTTCGTGGGAAGAAAACTAAGTGTGCACATGGGCTAATCCGCGACCGGAAACTTCATGGCCCGGCGTGAAAATTCGAGCCAATCCTTGAAAACTGCCAGCGCCTGCGCCGGTTGGTGGCCGCGGCGGCGATTGGCCGCTCCAATCTGGTAAACGAGTTTCCATTGCTGGTACAGCGTCTTGTATGCGGACCACAGCGAATTCGCCGGATCGTAAATGTTGGTGGCTTCCGACGCCGCTCCATTCAGTTCGATAATTTGAAAGCCGGTGCCGCCTCGCAGGTCGTCGTCGCTGGCGTAGCGGATGTCGTAGCGTCCGATGTAAAAACCCGGAAGCCGCCTACTGATTTCATCGAAAGCGGCGCGCAATTCCTCGGAGTAGAGATCCGCGCCATCCTTGAAAATGCAGCCCTGGCAGTGGTTTCCGGCTTCGGCCAGCCGCACACGTTCTCCCCGCGCGGGAATCTGGCCGATGGTGGCTTCGAACCTCTTTAGATAAATGGGCGCGATCAGCCTGGCTCTGGAATCCCGCTCGATCAACTCCTTCAAAGAGCTAACGCCATTTCCCACAACAACAGGAAACTCCTTGCGGGTGATCCCGAAAATGTGTCCCTTTTGTTGCCGTGGGAATCGATAGTAGAAAACACCGGCTTCTTCAGGTCCTTCCACGTATTTCTGAAGCACGATGGGGGCGGAGACCTGCGAGAGATATTCTTCCGCTTCCTCAAACGACCCGACGATCTTGAATCCCGCGCCGCGTTGACCGGTGTCCGGCTTCAACACCAATGGAAAGCCGAGTTCGTGGCGGCATAGCAACTCTTCAATGGCGTCGAGCCGCTGTTTCGCTGGTCCGCTCTGGATCAGAAAAGATTCGGCGGTGAACTCCGGCGAAGTTTCCATCAGCGTTTGCAGGATTCCAATTTTTGATTCCCCGACAATCCCGCCATTTTTTTGATTCACGTTGGCAATCGTCGGCAATGCGAATCCCCTGTATCGCAGCCCCAGCCAGGCGCAAATCATCGCCACCGGCGGATAGAAAAGCCACGCGGGCCAGAATTCCCAACGGGTGAGACGCGCGAAACAAATACCGGCCCAGCGAGTGATTTTTTTGATGTGCTCGCTGCACTGGCGCCATCCCGCCAGGATCGCAAGGACCGCCAGGTCAAACAGGCCGAGATAAGCCAGGTGCTGCTTCGCGGCCGCGCCCTGCGAGGGCGCCAGATGGATGAGAGTAAAAATAATCAATAGCCAGACAATCGCCGAAGAAGCGGTGATGGCCGCGAACGCCGAGAGAGGCATGCGCGCCAGTCCTGCGGAGACATACGCCGGCAGCCTGGTTCCAGGCACAAAACGGCTTATCGCCAGGCTCATCTGCCCTGCCGATTCATCAGATCGGTTGGCGCGAGCTTTCATTTTCGCCATGCGCGCCGCAAACCAGCGATGGCGCATCATCGATGAACCGGCGCCGCGGGCTAAGAAATAAACCCCCAAATCGCCCGCCCACAAGCCCACAAAGGCGCTGAGGAAAGCCAGCCGCGCATCCAGCACCGCCGAAGCCGCCAGCGTTGCCGCAGTGAGCGTCGCTCCGTCTTCAGATAGCAGCGCGCCGAATGTAATGGCCAAGATCAGCGCTACCGCGGCAGCTCCCGGATTTGCCACGGGCATCATCACGCTCACGTTAGTCCGCCACCAGCGCGTTCATGTATTTGAGGGTGGACGGCGCGACGCCAAATTCCGCGGGCACCGGCACTCCGATTTCATGGCCGATCAGCCGGATGATGGCGTAGTGATGAATCGCGTGTCCCGCGCAATACGCCAGTTCGCGGCTGATATTGGAGCTGAAGGAAGACGGGTCCGGCGCGGTGTAGCCCACGCTGTTGATGACCGTGCAATCGCGCGCCAGCGCTTCGTTGGTGTAGCGCTTCAACGCGCGAAGAATGTCGCAGGTGGCGATGCTGGCCCAGGTTACTTCAGTTTGCAGTCGGGGATTGCGTTCGCGGGCGTCATAGTTGATTTCTTCCGCGCGCAACCCGGTGACCAGGCTCTGAAAATGCTCCAGCATGTGGCGGTAATGCTGCCCGATAGAGGCGTTAAACGGGTCGCGCGCGACGCGCGAATAAGTCTGATCGCCCAATTGGAAGAGCAGGCCCAGGCCCTGGAGCAACACGTCCTGCGCGGCGCCGATAATGTCTGATGCGGTGCCTTGGGCGTTGTTTCGCGGTATCAGACTCAACCGCATTTCGACCATGCCAGCGGCGCTCATGCCAACCTCCGGCCAATGACGGGAATCTCTTCGCGATGCAGGAAAAGATTGATCGCCGAGGTCACGAATACGATGAGCGCTAACGCAAAGAGCAGCCCGTTGTCGCCCATCACCACGATACCGAGAATGGTCAGGTGGCTGACGATGGCTCCGGCCATCACACCAACCGCCAGCAGCGAACCCAGCCAGCTATAACGCGGAATGAGGATGAGAATCGCCGCAATCAGCTCCACGATTCCGGATCCGATGCGCCCCCAGGGTTCCGCTCCCACCTTGGTAAAGATGTAGACCGACTCGGGTGCGGCGGTAAATTTGAAGAACAATGTTTGCAACAAAATAATCGCGGCCGTAATCCGCAAAACCCAACCCAAAACTTTGACTGCGGTGCTCGTTTGCATGTCGTTACCTCTTCGAACTGGAGTTGAATGCATCGTCGGGAATAGGAGCCGGTGCCGGGCAAAAAGTTTCAGTTCCCAGCTTTTTAAACCGCCGGTATTTTTTCTGTATCTTCTGCGTTACTTGTGGATCACACGCTGCGAGCCCTGAGATGGTCCCAAGTTCCCCAATGACATCGGCCTTGGCACAAACGCAGCCAGGCTGCGTACACACCATCCCCCAAATGCAGTTTGGCTGCGGGACCTATCAGTTGCGTTTTGCGGAAACTCCGGAAGACCTCGAAGCGGCGTTTCGATTGCGGTTCCTGGTTTTCAACGTGGAATTGAACGAGGGTTTGCAGACCTCTTACAGCACCGAATGCGACACCGATGAATTCGACGAAGTGTGCGACCACCTGATCGTCGAGCATCGCGCCAGCAGGCAAGTGGTTGGCACCTATCGTTTGCAGACCGGCCAGGTGGCGGCGCAGCGCCTTGGATATTACAGCGCGCGCGAGTTTGACTTTTCATCCTACGAGCCGATTCGAAACTCTCTCGTCGAGCTCGGCCGCGCCGCGATTCATCCGGATCACCGCTCCTTCGAGGCTCTTACCTTGTTATGGCGCGGCATCGCCCGTTATGCCGAAGAGAGAAGAGCGCGCTACCTGATCGGATGTTCATCGCTGACCTCGCAATGTGTGCAGGAAGGTTCGCACATGTATTGGCAGCTGCAATCTTTTCTGGCCAGGCCTCGTTTACGCACTGTTCCGACGGCCCGTTTCAGTTTTCCGATTGCCACGCCCTGGCCGGCAACTCCGGTGGCGCGTCCCCCGAAGTTGCTTCGCGCCTACCTATCCATTGGCGCAAAGATTTGTGGGCCTCCGGCCATCGACCGCGAATTCAAGACCATCGACTTCCTTACTTTGCTCGACCTGAGGCAAATCAGCTTGCCCGCCAGGGCCAGATTCTTCGGTCTATAAGAGTCCGCTTCTTCATCCGCCTTCCTGTGGTTAAAGTCACGTAAAACAAAAGATTCGGCGCCACCTGAATTCTTTCCAAACGAAATCTGAATCTGAAACCTTCCGTGCACCTTCGTATCGCATCACTGCGCAGCAAAAAAAATAAAAACAGAAAAGAGGCAATCCCATGCAAATGTTTCGCGTTTTGAAAATCGTGACCGTCGCGTTGTTGCTGTCGGTCGCAATGATGGTTGGTCTTTCCCAGGCGGCGGACGACAGCTCGCACACGTCTTCGCAGTTTCAGGGACCAAAAGCCAACAAAGGCACGGTGACACACAGTCACAAGGACGGCAAAAGCGTGCTGACCTTGTCTGACGACTTCGTCGTGCCCGACACCCCGGACCCGCACTGGCAAGTGGTGGATTCCGACGGCAACGTGTACCTGCTCGACAAGCTCAAGACCAAGGCGTTCATCGGTACCAACTACAAAAAAGAAATCGTCGTGCCGCCGTATGTAAAAAATATCTCGAAAGTGGTCATCTGGTGCGCTTTCGCGGAAGTAAATCTTGGCGAAGCAAAGTTCAGCTCGCCGGTGAAGTAGTTCGGGCCCGCTCGACAAGGTGAGGAACGAAGGGCCGTCCTGCTTCCTCCCGCGGGGCGGCCCACTTCAAAGAAAAGGAATGAACATGAAAACGCTAACGAAGTTGCTCTCCGGCTTGTCCTTAGCCGTTCTATGGATGGTTTCCAGCGCATCGGCACAAACGGCGGAACTCGGGGCGGTGCATTGCTTATGCGTCCTTTACTTCCTCCATGCATCCTCAGCTTGCATTGTTCCCATGCCACGAAGGGTTGTCCATCTCGAATTTGCCGCCGAAGAACTACCCGGTGGATTGAAGTGGCATGATCGAGTCTAACCTAACGTTTAGACCCCTTCTTTACTGTTGCCAACTGTTGCCGGATTGAGGTATTTTCGCGTCCCCAATCGACTTTCATGTCCGTTTGGGACGAATGCAAGATCAGGCTAAGTGGTAGCAAGTGTTCGGATTTAGCGGTTTTTCGATGGCATCGAGGAGGCCGTGGGTTCGAATCCCATCGGCTCCTTGAAAACGAATGCCAATGTAGTCTATCTCAGTGTTTTGGCGGTTGCCGTCACTCTTGATAGCCACAGGCGCACCGGCCCGACTTCGCAAATCGATGCGAATGGTTTTTGTACCGCGGACAGTTTGGATATTTCCTTCGAGCTTCCCGAGCGATCGCCATGTTGGCTCGTGACGCCGACAGCTTCTCTACCGACCGGCTCCTTCCACCCTTTCGACCGATCCTCGCCAAATACTGTCTGACTGCCTTGTCCATGACCCGACTGTACAACAAGCGGCTTGCGATGTCAGTCTTCCTGCGGTTTGAAAAATGTCGGCTTACGCAACCGAGACAGATAACAAAAGCCTTAGACAAAAGGCCGTTGATAATAAACGGCTTATTGTCCGGTCCTGCCTCCAGAATGTCGGAATCTGCGCCTTTTCCGACCATCTGTACAAATCCTTTGCTCCTTTGCAAAAACGGCATCCGTGCTTGACATAACAAGCAGCTTATAGTAGTATGTAGTCAGATCAAAGAGACGACCATGACCCAGAACCCGAGCATCAGCGAACTACATGCAGCCGCGAACAGCATTAAGCACCTGACCGCTCAGCAGCTCGAGGAGCTGATGACCGTCGCGATGAAAGAGTCTGCCCGGGATCACGCGATGCTTCTCGTCATCTTCCATCACGCTCTCCGCGCGTCCGAAGCCGCTGATCTGAAGCTGTCCGACCTGAACTGGTCATCGATGGAGATTACCATCGCCCGCAAGAAGGGTTCACTCAAGACCGTGCAACAACTTGTAAGCCAGCGCGGCAAGCCGTGCCTGGACGAAATCAAAGCTCTTCGCCGCTGGATTGCCGAACGCAATCGCACCAATGAGCCCACGTCATTTGTCTTCGCCAGCCAGAAAGGCGGATCGCTCCACCCCGACGTGATCAACCGGCTTTTCAAAAAGTACGTTGCCCAGGTCAATGCCAATCGAGTTTCTCGTGGTGCCCAACCGATCGCTGAGTCTGCTTGCCACGTGCACGCGTTAAAGCACACGCTCTGCACGCTCGCTATCGACGCCGGGATGGACTTCTACAAGGTCGGGCTCCGAGCTGGTCACGCTGCTCTGTCCAGCACCCTGAAATATGTTCACGGCTCCCAGGTACTGGCCGGCAAAGCGTGGCAGGAGAAATCCTTCGAAATCTTTGCCTAAACCGGCCACTTCCTGACCCGTTCGCCCAACGACCTAGCGTGGCGCAGCCGCTGCCGGATGATAGTTCGGATACGCCGGCCGATGAGGATGAGGGACCGGGTTTTGCTTCAACTCCTCCATCACCACTTCAACGGCCTTTTCCAATTGTGGATCGTGGCCCTTCATTGTGAGTTCGGGGTCCAGCTCCACTTCGATGTCCGGCGTGATGCCGTGGTTCTCCACGTCCCAGTGCCCATCGGGATTCCAGACCCCGGAACTCGGCGCCGATACGAAGCCGCCGTCCATTAGTTCCGGCGCCGCGGCTCGCCCGACCAAGCCGCCCCAGGTTCTCTTCCCGACTAGTTTGCCGACACCGGCGCGCCGGAAGTACCACGGCATCGCATCTCCGCCCGAACCAGCAAATTCATTGATGATCATGACCTTCGGTCCGAAGATGGCGCCCTGGGGTTGAACCTCGTCTTCTCCATCGCGCGTGGCAACCAAGCTGAGCATTTTGCGCTGAAGCATCTCAATGATGTCGGTAGCGAGCGCTCCTCCACCGTTGAAACGTTCGTCCACGATCACCGCTTCTTTGCCAACCTGCGCAAAAAAGTAGCGAGTGAAGTTCGCGTAGCCGCCGAACGCGGTATCCGGCATGTAGACGTACGCGACGCGCCCTCCCGTCATCTGGTCGACCTTGCGGCGGTTGCCTTCGATCCAGGCGAGGTTGCGCAGCCGCGTTTCGGTCGGCACGGGGACCACGGTCACTTCGCGCGATTTCGCGCCGGCGGGATCGGGACCGACCTTCAGCAAGACTTGTTTGCCGGCGGTCTCCTCGAAGAAACCGTAAACGTTGTCGGTGGCGCGGAGTTCGCGCCCGTTCACCGCCAGCAAATATTCTCCTGCGACTACGTTCACGCCCGGCTGGGTGAGCGGAGCTTTGAGTTCAGGGTTCCAGTTCTCGCCGTTGTAAACGCGCGCGAAGCGGTAGCGGCCGTTTTCGACCTTGTAGTCGGCGCCCAGGAGCCCGGTCTGGATGCGCTTCACTTCGGGGGTGTCGCCACCCGCTATGAAAAGATGTCCCACAGTGAGCTCACCGAGCATTTCTTTGAAAAGATAGTTCAGATCGCTTCGCGAGGCGATGTTCGCAAGATAAGGCTGATATTTCTTCTCAGCGGCTGGTAGGTCGAGGCCGTGGTAGTTGGGATCATAGAAGAAATCACGCTCGACACGCCAAACCTCGTGATAAATCTGCTTCCATTCCGCGCTTGGATCTACACGCACTTCCAGGCCATCGGTTTTGAGCAATCCCTCGTCACCGTCGCCGCCACCTGGGGGCTGAGGTCCCGGCCCCGGGCCGCCGCTGGTGATAGGTTTGGGAGCTTTGATGAACCAGCGGTCGCCCTGCCGATAGAGCATCTTCTCGCCATTCTGCGAAATCTCGAAGAAGCGTACGGCTGCTGGACCCACGTCCGACTTCCGTTTCTTCAGGTCGAAGCGATGGACCGTGAAGTTAAACTCCACTCCCGGCGCTGGGGTCGGAGCCTCCAGTGCATACAGTTCGCCGGCCTTTCCGATCTGCAGTCCAATATAGCGCCGCGCCGGCAATGGGAGCGCCAAAATCCGCTGGCCAATGTTGTCGAACTCGATCGCGACAACGATCTTTTCCGGAGCCTTCTCTTTCGCATCTTTCGCGTCTTTGGCCGCCTCGGGCTTCTGGTCGGCTTCGTCTTTCTTGTCCGCAGACTTCTTTTCGTCGGCGGGTTTTTCTTCGTCGCTCTCCGGTGCCAGCGGCGAGGGTTGGTCCTTTGCCAGCACGACCAAATAGATGCTGCGTGTCACTGGCCGCGTGAAACTGTGGATGTCGGGCTCCAGAGATGGTCCGGAGTCAGTGCTGGCGGTGAAATAGAGATACTTGCCATCCTTGTCGAAGACTGGGCTTCGGGCGTCGCTCATGCCGTCGGTGAGTTGAGCGTGTTTGGCGTCGGCGATGGAATAGACAAAGATCGCGTTCAGGTGGCTGGGCAGCCTCTTTTCGTAGGCAAGCCAGCGGCTGTCGGGCGACCAAACTGGTGGCGGGCCGCCGAAGGTCCAGTAGATGTCCTGATCCACCTTGACAGGTTTCTTCTGCTCCAGATCGACGAACCAGATGCTGAGATGACTGTCGCGATAAGCGATCTTTTTGCTGTCGGGTGACCAGCGAGGAGAGAAATAGAATCCGGCGCCGAGGCTGATTTTCTTCACCTCGCCCTCCCCGTTTTGGCCGCGGAGGTGGAGCGCGTACTCGCCGCTTTCGTCGGAAAAATAGGCGATCGTTTTGCCATCGGGAGACCAAGCAGGGTCTCGTTCCATCACGGCCGTAGTGTTGGTGAGGTTTCGCGCGTCACCCTTCTCGGCAGGTACCGTGAGGATGTCGCCGCGCGCTTGGAAAACTGCGCGCGCCCCGGTTGGGGAAATGTGGGCGCTTTCCAGCCGCTTGCTCACGTTTACGATATGCTCGCGAAGCTCCAGCATGTCGCCCGCGATACGCACATTCACTTGTTTGGCCGCGCCGGATTTCAAATCGTAAAGATGCAGAGAACCGAACTGCTCGTAAACAATGGCGTCCGGGCCAATCGAAGCGGACTTCACGTCCAGATCGTGATTCTCCAATTCCTGTTTTACGCGCTTCGAGCGCGTGTCGTAGGAAAACAGGGTCACCGGTCCGTTCCGGTCCGATAGGAAGTAAATCTTGTCGCCCGCCCACATGGGATTGAAGTCGTTGGAATTGTCCCGAGGGATCTTCTCGATCCGGCCGCTGGAAAGAGTTGCGATCCAGATCGGCGTGGTCTGACCGCCGCGATACCTCTTCCAGGCTTCCTGCCATTGAGAACTGGGAACGTAGGCGATCCGCAAACCGTCCGGTGAAAACGAACCTTGCTGCGCCATGGGAAGCGGCACTTCTGTGGGAAATCCGCCCTCGACCGGAACGGTGAAAAGCCGGTCAAAATAGGAATAACTGTTTCGAGCCGAACGGAAGAGCACCTGTTTGCCATCTGGCGTCCAACCCACAGCGTCATCCTCGCCGGGGTGGAAGGTAAGGCGCTTGGGCACGCCTCCGGATGCGGGAATCACAAACACGTCCACATTGCCGTCGTACTCGCCGGTAAAGGCAATCTGCGTGCCGTCGGGCGAGAAGACTGGGTTGGTCTCGACACCCGCTCCGGCCGTGAGGCGTTGCGCGTCACCACCGTCTCGCGGCACGCTCCAGAGGTCGCCCGCGTAGCTAAAGATGATCTGGGTGCGGCTCAACGCAGGTTTTTGCAAGAGCAGGTGGAAATGGTCTTGAGCTGCGCAAACGGCAGCCGCCGTAAACAGGCATAACACCCAAACGAAGCGCGGCATGTGAAACCTCCGTCTCAGGACGCTTAATATAGCGCAATGCTGAGAAGGCGTATCGGTTGAAGCATCCAGCTAACCCGTTGAAAACGGAACCGCCACTGGAAATAATTTCATACTCTCTGATATTATTACGAGTACTTATCCATACCATAAACAGCATCAGTTTGAATACTCAATCGGCCGACGGATCAACTATCTGTCGCGCTGGGACTTAGCGGCGAGCATTTCGCTCATGAACAGCCTCCTGTGCGCGTATTGTGGGATGGTCGTTGCGGAATCGGACACCGCGAAGTTCTGGCCGCGGAATGGTCCGTGCTGGATGCATTCACAGCGGCACGCACCGGAGCGTCTTCGATAAGGGCGAAGTCGAGATGGCTGGCCCGGTACGGGTCGGCCTGCTCCTCGGTCTGATGAACAACGGCGTTCTTTTCTTCTCTCATGTTCTTGCCTTTGAATTGAATCTACTGCTGGACTGACTGAGAAGTTGTTTTATCGTCCGCGGAGGTGTCGGAAATCGTGAAGGGGGCCGACTTCTGAGTGTTCGGGGCCGGCGGTCTAAGGATTGGATTGCGGGGGACTAAGCTCTACAGGTCATTCTTCTGCGCCGCCAGTCAAGCTCGGTCGCGGAGCCATTCCCAAATACTGCAACGGCCAGAACCCCTGGACACGAGCCACAGCACGATGTTTCAGAGGAAGCCGATCTCGGAATGCCTTTGGGCAACTTGCGCGTCTCCGTTGCTAATCTTCCTCGAAACCTTTGAGCCACTTTTCAGGCGACCACGTCTACGCGATTCGCTTCAGTGTCCTACCTAGTCACATAGGCAGATTCGCCGCGATCGGCTTTTCCAGACGTACCCTGGTGTGGTTCGGAAAAGCTCCGCAGAACCTCGTCCTGGAACGCCTCGCGCTCCTCCCGGGTACCAGCCTTGAATATCGCCCAAGCCCTGGGGTCGATTGTTTTGCTGAACTCTTCCTCGGCTTCCTCGACCGCCTTCCGGACCTCTTCCTCTCCAAGGATTGTCGCGATCCGATCGATGCGACGGTGCGCGAATGCCACACGCCGCCATTCACTGGAGCCTGTCTGGCCGTAGAGGAAAAAGTCAAATAGGTCATCGATGTCAAGTGTTGCCCAGTCCTTGGCGAGCTGAATCAGTTCGTGGCGAGTCGGGACGAATTCCGGCATCTGCCGAATCGGGTCCGTTCACTTCGCGTGCGTAGCCTACGATGATTGCGTTGCCATACCAACCGAGGCCCTCTCATTTTGTCCGTGTACTCATGGACGATGTCGTAGTCACACTGAGCAGCCATCTTGCTCGTTTCACCTGAATGAAGACCCTTTCCGGCAACTTTGTCTTGTTCCCTTCGTAACGGCCGCTGGTCACTTGAGCCATGCGATCGTCATCGCGTGGACGAGAACCTTGAGGCGCTAAAGTTGTACGCCGAGGCGCTGCGGACGAAAGACCAGCGGGCGCGGGACGCGGCGAACCATGCAAGTCCGCTACACCTTCACGCTGCCGCCGTAGACTGATCACGCGTCGGCGCGAAGCTTTCCGCCGGACAGCAGCATCTTCCGGTACTCGCAGTACATCAGGTTGCTCCGCCGGGAGCGGTCTGCGCCGACGAACAGCAGCCACAATCTTTTGTCGGCTTGGTACTGCTGCTCCAAGGCGTCGAACCACGCGCATAGGTTGTCGGGGATTCCCTTCTGCGCCTTGGCGATCCTGTCGAGCTTCTCGAACTTCCTCGCCGTCCGGACGTACTCGTCGCAAGCCTCGGTGAACTCTGCCTCCGCGAAGGTCTCCCCGGTTGCCAGCGGCTTGACCTCGGCCGTGCCGTCATGCTTGATCGTCGCCTCGACGACCTCGTCGAACATCATCTCTCGTCCTCCTCGCCGAAAAACATGTTCAGGCTGCGGCTGATCGGCTCCCAGAAAAGAAGCTCGGGACAGTTCTTGGCGATGCACTGCATGTGGGGCATGATCAGGTCGCGGGCTTGCTCTTGAGTGATCCGCACGCGGCGATCCTTGCCGTCGCACATCGTCAGTATCCTGTTGGCGATCTTCTTCCTTTGCCGG
The DNA here is from genome assembly GCA_963721915.1 of uncultured Acidobacteriota bacterium. Lineage (GTDB taxonomy): Bacteria > Acidobacteriota > Terriglobia > Acidiferrales > UBA7541 > Acidiferrum. The sequence continues at coordinate 499,720 of CAVRLD010000005.1, forward strand.
GGCGTGGCGTCCGGCACGAGCACCGTGAGGCAGCGCAACACGGCGACCACGCGCTTGTGGGCAGCTTGGCAGATCGCATTGAAACTGGGGTCGTCGCGTTTGTAGCTCATTTCCCAAAAGGCGACTCGCCGATTAGAGTCTCGGTTTTTACCTTTCCCGTATTTCGATCTCGCGTGGTGATGGTTATGATGTTGCGAATTTCATGGACCGTCACCACCCGGTCTTTCGACACGCTCGTATCGAGCCTACCGATCTTCTTACCGCTGTTGTCATTGATCTGCATGCTTCCTCCTATCGAGAACGTCTCCCGGCGCGGTAGCCGAGCTTGTAGACCAAAACTAGTAGAATGATCACGAACGGCATCGGCCGCCTCCTAGCGGCGAGCATTTCTGGTAGCGCGCCTCACGTCGCGCAGGGCGTTCGTCATTTTGTCCCACCGAGGTGACGATTCCAAGATTCCTCGCCAGTTCTCACCTGTTCAGTTCCTCCTGTCTGTCGAATAAAGTTCAGTTCTGTCCGTGGCTCGCCGGAGACGAAGCGCGGCTTCGACGCAGACCGTCGCCTCGGGAGCCAAGATGCTCATGTTCTTGCAGACCTCATCGTCCAGCAGTTGCGCGATCTCGGAGTTGCCGAGCAGCCGCAGCCGTCTGGACAGCTCGGCGGGGATCAGCAGCGCCGCTGCGAGTCGCTCCGCCGGATTGCAGGAGCGAACTCGCTTCCGTTGTTCCTCGGATCGTCAACTCGCCCTCTGCCTTAGTAATACAGGCGAGATTTCAAAATCGTCCAGATGACTTATCCGAGTCATGCTATGAGATGGAGTCGCAGCGGGGAGAGCGGGCTGAGAGGGATGCGCCGGTTTGTGGGCAAATGCCGGTTGTCAGAAGCTTGGGTCGCCAGCGACCTTCGCCGCCAATTCGCGAAGGAGGCGGGAGACCGTGGCCCGGACGCTTCCGGCGAGGTGAGCATCGCGGGGTTCCGTGGCGTACTTGAGTCGGGACTCGGCGTCGTAGACGTTGCCGACAACTTCGTTGTCTTCGGGATAGAATTCGACGCCGGCCATAAGACGCGCTTTCCCGTCACGGGGCCGGGTGGACCGGATAATCACGCTAGAGTCATCCCCTGTGAAATCCAAGCCGGAGGGCTTCAAGCCCTGCTCCACGGCCCGACGGAGAGCTTCCAGCGTGAAGGGTTCCAAGTTGTGAAGGAACACGTCGGTGGCCACAGGGATGTCGCCCGTCGTGAGCGGGATCGATCTGCGGTCAAGTAGTTTGGCGCGGTGCACGTTTTCTGGGGTATCGTTATTGTTCACGGTGTGACCTCAAAAGACATCGGTTTCTCGCAGCCCGTGGCGCTCAGCCAAGGCCCGGTGTCGCCGCACGAGTGCCCAAAAATTCTTCTTTCCCCTCGATTTCGAACAGTTGCCGATAGGCCCGTAACGGGCGCGCAAAAGCCAAAATTTCATGCGCTGGAGAAGCACTGCCTCTTTCAATTCAGGTCTCACGTTCATTTTCTCTGAGAATTCCTCCACGAAGGCGCTCACGCCCCGGTTTTGAGTGAAAATAGAGGAACTGCTTGCTGATTCGAAAGGACTTGACGCGAACAGCCATACCGATCCCTCTATCCACACATGGAAATGAAAGTCGTTCTATCGACGACGAACACCACTGAACGGCTCGGAAAAGACGGTATCTCATCTTTTCCTCCAGCAGTGCTCGTCCCGGTGCGCGCCGCCGCAGTGGCCGCACAGTCCCGTGACCAGGTCGGCCTGCGGCTCGCCATCCCAGCGGTGCGCCCATTCCCGGTTGCCGCACGCCGGGTTCGAGCAGGCGACCAGCAGCAGCTTGCCGCACCTTTCCTCTCCTCGATGCGCTCCTCGCGGGTCAACGGCACGACCTCCGACATCAGCCCTCTGCCGCAGGCCCGGCCCTCGGCACGCCCGCAGGTTTCCGCCTGACACCTGTCGTCCCGGAGTAACGCTGGCCGCGCTTCCGCTTGCGCGTCGGCTTGTCCAGGTCGCGACCGTTACGCTCGTTCCACCAGACGAGATTCTGGGTCTTGTTGTCGCTGATTTCGATGTCGTGCCAGCCGACGTCAGACGGCAACCGAGGCTTCCTGATGTCCATTTTCTCGGTCATGCTTCCGCCTCCAATGCCGCGTCACGTCCTTGGAACTTGCCAGCTTTGGCGGCCAGCTTTTTCGCCTTTAGCTCCTGCTGCTCGTTCTCGATGCGCTGCCGCGTCTTCTCGTAGTTCTCAAGCTGGATCACGCGCTCTTCCAGGCGGTTGTGGTCTGCCACAAGCTCCTTTACATACGCGACGAGCTTCTTGAACTGCGCCGCGGTTGCGTACTGCGGCGCTTCCTGCTGTGCTGCTGTTGCCTCTGTTGCCATGGTGTTGCTCCTTTTGGCGCTTGCCCTTTGGGCTGGCGCTGAAACTGTGTACTCGTGCCTTGGACATTCGTCGTGAACCCAGGCGTCGCCGACTTCGGTGATCCATGCGCCCTAGTCGATCCGACCGGCGCAGCGGACGCGGAACGTTAAGTACCTAGCCTTGACTCGCCACATTGATCTCCTCCACGCCCACGTGATTGCCGTCCTTATCAAATATTGGCCGCCACTCCGTTACGACGGTCGGCTCCGCTGGCTGTGCAGCCGCGCGGCGCAGGTCTGCCGGGCAGACCGCGTGCGACCACTTCTTCTGCCCAGGCTCCTGAACGATCCATACTCCTTTCTTGATGTACCCTCTGCACCGTGGGCAGACGGTTTCATGCTGCGCTTGTATTCGCCACATTGGCTTGCTCCTTGTCGTCCCAACTGAAGTAGGTCGTAACAATGTCCCAGATGTCTGCGCCATCCGCATCAACGTAGTGTTGCGGCGCTGGCGTGATCTTCGCCTTGATCCTGAGCGGGAACGGTTGACCGTGGACGTCGCCCATGATCATCTGACCGGCCTGCAAGAACGCGTTCTCGACCGCGCGTGCGCACTCCTCGGCTTGCTCAATCGGGACGTGCAAATAGAGGGCGTCGTGATGCGGAGCCGCGAAAGCATGGCCCCACCCGGCGTCGAGCAGCAAATTGCAGGCCATGCGCAGGACTTCGGCGCAGTGACTTTGCTGCGGAAAATTTAAGATCGAACGCTCGGACATGTTCATGGTCGACTGACGCCACCCGTAATCTGTTTCGACGTAGCCACGGTTGGCCGCTTCCTTGGCACGGTCAGCGACCCATTGCCAGTAAACGGAGTAGGCGCGTCGATGCGCGTTGAGGATTTGTCCGGCTTTCCACACAGGTACGCCAAGCTGGCGGCTAAGCGTTGTCTCGCCGACGCCATATTGAATGGCCAACTTTGCAATTTTGTGCTGAGCGCGGATTTTCTCCATCTCGCGGTTGGACTTATCGCGCTTCGATCCTTCTGGAAGAGCGCCGGTGACAGTCGCGAACGCGATGTATGAGTCTGCGCCGGATGAATAAATCTCCATGAGCTTCGGATCGCCGCTGAATCCTGCTGCCAACCAATCCTCGGCTCCTGTTACGTCGGCGCTGATGATCGCGTAACCCGGCTTGAGTGTGATCAAGTTGCGCAGCCAATGAGGACGAGACAACATGAACTCGCGAGCCTTCGGGTTGTTTCTCGATGTGACCGTTCCAAAAGGAAATAGGGTGTAGCGGTTGAATCCGTCATGGCCTATGGTGGTGTCGAACAGTCCGAGGGTCTTGATGGTCTTCCGGGTTTGCCGGAGCGGTTGCAGGAAAGGAAAGGCGAGGCACATCGTTTCAAAGTAGTTATCTTCGAGTACCGGATCGCCGGTCGGCGTGGCCTGCCAGACGGCCCCCTTTTTGCCAATGGTGATGCCGTTGCGATCGAGAAGCGCGACGAAGTTCTTCATCTTCCAAACAGCGTGCGGCTTGTTCTTCAAATCTTTACGCCCCTCGATTTCATAGACGCCATAGCCGCTCTGTTCCTCAATCTTCTGTGCGATGTGAATCTGAAGCTTGCGTGCGTGCGCCTTGATAAGGTTAAAGCGCTCGGTGTGGATGGGAAGTCCTTGATGCTCAAAGTGGGCCGTCGCCACGGCGAATTTGCCGCGATGAAGGGCCTGCGCTTCGTTGTAGGTAGCGCTGCTCTTGATGATCTCGGTTGTGACGAAGTGCGTAGCGACGCAGTCTTCCATGTTGTAATCGAGGATCAGTTTCTCGTGCTCTTCCTGCGTGCGGACGACCGTGATCCAATCTTGCGTGTACGGATCGTCGGTGTTGAAAGGGTGCGGCTCGCCGTCAACATCCCGGTAGATCGGTAGGCCGTGCTTGTCCATCTCGATGCTGACGAATCCACGTGGGGCCTTCGTGCCGAAGCGGCGAATGTAGTTCCGCATCTCATCCTTGTTCATCTTCCAGCAGTCGGCCGGATTGCCGCCGAGTTCGCGCACCGCATCTTCAAGGCCCCAGCCCAAGTCCCACAGGCTGTCCTTTCCGCGCCACACGCCACATGTTTCATTTTTGTATTCGAACATCAGATCAATGGAATGCCACGGCATCGGCCAGCCCAAGGTGAGAAAACATTTGTATTCTGCGGCCAGGTTGTATCCGATGAATAAGGTGGAATCGCTTTCGATGCCGATGAATGGGCAGTCGATCTGCTGGCCGTCACGGAAGAAGATGCGCACGCTCTCTGTGCGCTTGAAGGTTTCGCCTTGGCGCTCATAATGAAGTGCGCAGAGGCTCACCGGCTGTTGCTTCTCTCCGGGCAGAGCAACGAACTCAGTGTCGAGAATGTAAAGGTGATTGAACTGCTTGCTGACGAGTCCCATAGGAGTAGGAGTGGGTCGGCTAGTCGGTGGCCGACCCGCGAGGTTTATTCCTCATCCTCCTCATCACGCCGGTTGGCAACGCCACCAGACATGTAGTCGCGTACCACTTTGTCGTCGGCCACGCTAACGACGCTGTCGAACGCGTCGAGCATCATGGATTCCAAGGAAGGAAGCGTTTCCCATTTCGGTTCTGGGATGGCCTCGGTCGCTGGCTCGATGGTGTACGTGGACGCCTGCCGGAACCATTCGACTAGGACGTAACGGCCGCGCGCTGCTTCGACGGCTTTGAGAGCGCCCTTGCGGGACACATGGCTGGTGACCGGGACGAACCAAATGAAAAACGAACCGTCCGCCGCACCGGCCACGAAAAGGTCGATGAGTTTGACTGCGCGGACGAAGCGCTCGGGAAGTTCGCCGGACTCATAAAGGTCTGGCTGGATGAAGTGGAACGTGTCGGCGATGTCGTTCTGGTAGACCGGCACGTTGGTCATGGTGTACGCCGGGGAGGGGTGAACCTTCACGAACACGCTCTTCTTCGGTTTGCCGAAGCTGAACGTTGCCTGCTTCGCCTTGCCGGTGCGTGACGTGCTGGTGTTGCCCTTTTTGGCTGCCGCTGCGGTGCGCGCAGAGACGCCTCCAAAAAGCGGCTTGGGCGCGGCGGCTTTCAAGTCCGCGTTGCTGGCTGCTCCGTTGGGAGGGAGTACAGACTCTTCGAAGTCGCTGCCGACCTCTGGGAGGCTGGGTTGCTGCTTGTGGGTCATAGGTTCCTCAATGCAGTTTTTGGATTTGGCGCTGGTACCGCTGGTGACCTTGGAAGGATCGACAGTTGTAATGGGGCGGGAACTGTCGGAACCCGCCCCGGAGCCTTGGGGTGCGCCCCCGAGACCCTGCGCTACATGTGTGAAATACTGCGCGTGGGCAAAAATCGGGATTTCGGGCGCTGGCAGGAACAAAAAAGGGGCGACTCTTTCGAGCCACCCCCACCCGTGTTCACTTTCACCCACTAAGTAGATACCGCGCGCCGGACAAAATCGTGATTTTCCTGGTGCGGGCAGTATCTTCATTGTGACCGGGGCAGCACGTCAGCCCTGGACGGTTCACCTACCCGAAGACTTCGCCGCGCAACGTCCCACCCGGTGACGACGCGGACCCCAGCGAGTGGGGATAAGGGCAGCCCGTGAAACCCGAGAGGGTACAAAGCCGCCTCCCGACTTGGCGAGCTTAACCGTGGGGTAAGCCAGACCCGAGAGTGTGCGAGTCTCCCGTGCGTGAACACAAGCAGCAGCCGCATGTGCCGGGATTCCATCGACTGGCGCCCACGTCACTCAGCACGGAGCTAGGTGTGCCACGGCGATAGCCGCGATTCTCTTGTGACCCCCCACTCAGAGATAAAGACCGGGGTGTGTCCCGTCAGCAAAAATCTCCCAAAAATCATGGCCGTCGTCGTTGCCGTGACCGCTGGCTGGCCGATACCTTTGTTGGGGGCAGTTCGACGTGGCGGGCTGATCTCAAAGACGCATTGCTAAATGCGCGAGGGGACCTCCATTCGCTCTAATACTTCAGCGGGGCTTCTCTAGTTAGAAGTACTTATTTACTACAGGACCTAATATTCGAATGTGCGTAATACTCGCTGGCGACGGTGCCAAGCCGGAGTGCCGAGACTGATGCTCGATTTCCTACATTCTAGGTACAAGGCAAGCGCGAGATCGTATTGCTTTCGCTCTAGTGTCCCATATGCCATCTTGTGCTCGATGATGATGTCCAAATAGGCCGTCAGCCTCTCTACCTCGGCTTCGTCCTCGATGTGCTTGCGTTCTTGCTCCGCTGCGTTGGGCGTAACCACCAATTTCCCAGTCCGCCAAAACCTCATGCTGTTTTCGTCGTACATCATGCCCTGATAACTGGCTCCCCCATCCTCCAGAATTCTCGTGCCGTTGGTGATCGGTATGTGTCCGTCAGCCACGACGAGGGAGAAATACGTCATCCCGAAAGAAATGCCTTCTCTTTTATTTAAGTAACCCGTGTAGTTGAAGGTCCCTACGGGTGGCGCCCCCATCGACCGTACCTCTTCGTCGTAGGGACGGTCCCACACGAGAAACACAACGTCCCGCCAAAGCACTATGTCTTCGTACCTGATGGGGGTGCCCGCATCACCCCTGAACTCAACCCGCGCTTCGTCCATTGCTGCTACCTCCATCCGCTGTTTCGGGCAGCGTCATAGTTAGAAATACTGTGAATTTCGTCGTTCGCCGCATTGCGCGAGGGCAAGTCTGTACACCAGACCGGGTACGGTGATAATTGCGTTCCATTCGTCACTTCTCTCTGTGTCGACAAGACGTTCGGCGAGGCGTGTTTCATGGCCACGACACAGCAAAAGGCGTCGCAGGATCTCCCTGCGCACCATGCCCCCGCCAAAATAAATTCTCTTTCCCGGACGGCCCCAGCGGATTCCGGTCCGCCAGGCGGATCTTCGCCTCGCACGCCACACATCTGCTTTTCGAGAATGAACGCCGAGGAGCGGTCCTTCGCGATCGCGAGGCATTCGTCGCAAAGCAGCTCGATTTTCTTGCCGGCCATCTGGTGGGTCCTCCAATCGCACCAATGCCGGGCGCAAACCCACTCGATGCCCAAAATGCCGTTTTCGCCTACGTAGATCGTGCCGAGTTCGGTGCAGGCGTGGCAGCAGCTTTGCCGGGGGCACAGCTTGAGCGCGTCTTCAGTTTTCACGACATCTCCTTGCGCAGGCCGAGCCGCGCGATCCTCATTTCGTTTCCCAACTGCGCGGCCTTTTTGTTCCCCAACTGCTGGCACTCCCAGCAAAAGTCCGAGCCGTGCTCGGCGGGGTTGTCGCACTGCTCGTACTTGCCGTCGATCCTTTCAAGCATTCCCTCGCAGCGTTTCACTCGGCAACCTCAGAAATCGGAATGGACCGATAATCCTCAGTGACTTTATACGCGAACACAACTCTCTGGTGAAACAAGCGCCCGGTCAGGTCGATGACGGCGTCGAGTTGCTCCTCGGTGCACAGGATGTCCACCGGCGTCATGTCCTCGATCAACGGCAGCGAAGCACCGTCCTCCAGCCACGCACCCAGCGCGGCCGCATGCATAGTCCAGCCCCCACTGATGTTCACGACCTTATCTCGCCATTCGAGGTGCACCCGGTCAGAAATGCGCCGCCCGTCGTTGCCGTAGACGGGCACCATGACGCGCCACACGGCCTTCATGCCGCACCGCCCGATTGCTTGGCGGCTGCTCTCGTCAGTTCGCCCTTCACGAGCGCCCTCAACCTATCGAGATGATGTGGAAGACCGAATATCGACCCATCTGGCCGGATAGTGATAGCTAGACGGTGCTCCGTTGCTAGGCGCACAACGAGGTCACGATTGAGCATCATCATGTCCGGTTCGGGATTCTCGTCTGGCTGCGTCTTTGCATCTGCCGCTGAATTGTTCCGTTGTGGATTCATCCTTAATTAGCCTCCTATAAAGATTCCAGCGCTCTCGAAGAGCAGCCGGTTTGGTCTTGTCTTGACTTCTACCCTTAGGTCGGAGTGCGGGGTGCGGGGTATTGAAAGCTACTGAAATTAAAGAGGATAGTTTCTGGCGGCTAGGAGAAATGCAGCGATACGCGAGGGGGGAAGGCACTTAGCGGCTAGCTTTGATGACCAAGGGCTTTGCTCCCGCGTGGGGTCAAAGCCTTCCCAAGTTTCTTAATGGCGGCTTGCTTATGCTCTTGGATGACCGTTCGATGCCGACCCATGAGGCGTGCGGTGCGGGCTATGCTCCACCCGTCCTCGAATAGGTGCGACATGACTTCTCGCTGAATGCGTGTGAGTCGAGCGGCGACGAAATACCGTTTGTCTAATTGCAGCTTTTTTTGCTTCCGCTTGAACAGGCCCGGAATGGCCGCCTTTGCGACCGCGATTGCGAGTTCTACACCGTTCACGGTTGCCTTTTTAGTCTGGAGCAACATCTTCTCGTTCCGGCGAACACGTTTTACCAATTTGTTGTGTTTCTCGGTGAGTAGCCATATGGCGCGGGAAAGGACGCGCATTCGCCCTGTTTCATCGAGGTCTGCGAGCTTTTTGCGAATTGCTTCCGCATCCATGCTGGCAGGGTAGAACGGCGGTAAATAGTACGCGAGCATTCCAACGCTCATCGTTGCGTATACGTAAATGATGCTCGCCAGAATGGACTAAGCCGAGGGTGTAGCTAATTTCAGTCTTTCTAGGCTCAAGTTACAGCCGGGCAGCCAATTGATGGCTTTTCGGGGCACCATTGTGCAATTCGAGGAGTTTCGAGGCTCAGTTGCCATCCCGACCTCGACTCCGGGCGCTGCCGCCCTTTCAACACTAACGAGGATTGGATACCCTACACTGACTCAGTCTTGAGGTGGTTCCAAGCCGAACCGCACCGTCAACAAATTGGGATCGTTGCAGGCACTCCCTACTAGAACAACTCATTTTCGCATCTCTAGACCGAACGCGGCATTCTTCCAAGCGGGTGGTAGAATAACTTTTACAATGTCCGATCTTGCGGCCAAAACATGCGTTCCTTGCCGTGGAGGGGTGCCCCCGCTCAAGGGTGAGGAGCTCGCCGCCCTCGAAACACAGGTGGACGGTTGGAACGTCATCGAAGAACACCACATCACGAAGACCTTCAAGTTTCCTGACTTTCGCAAAGCCCTCGAGTTCGTAAATCAAGTTGGCGAGCTGGCGGAGGAGCAGTGGCATCACCCAGACATCTCGCTTGCCTGGGGAAAAGTCGAGATCACGACCTGGACGCACAAGATCAGCGGTCTGACGGAGAGCGATTTCATCGTGGCAGCCAAAATCGACCAGCTCTACAAACCCTGAACTCCGCGCTCTGCGTCAACCCGCCTAGGGCCGCCCCGCGTTGCCTGTTTTTTCGTCCAATCCTAGAAGCTCGCTGCGCCGGCTATAGACTAGCTCCGCGGAATGCTAGCGCAGGAGAATCAGGCTCTTGTTGAATAAGAGAAGGTGCGAGGAGGGAGAGATGAACGTAGAAAAGATCTCCGCAATCACAATCAAAGTCAATGATATGGCAAGGTCAGTGCATTTCTATAACAGGCTGCTAGGCTTGAAGGTTCTCTACGGCGGTGAAAACGCTTACTTTTCTTCCCTTCAGACGCTTGGCGTGAAGGATACGATTCTGAACCTAGAGAAGGGTGGTTGGGTCGAGGGCAAGCGCCATACTCCGTAGGTTCCGCCTAGCTGTTGCTCCCCGTTTCCTCTGGGAGTGCCTCATTAGCCGAACCGTGAGCTGGGTTCCAGCCCCCGCCACTTCAAACCCATCGTGCCGATTTCCAGCAATGGGCTTACCTGTTTGCTTCCCACCAAGGGTTATGTGACCGACTCGACTGGCTGGACGTTCGGCAGTGACCATGGTCGGCGAAGCCGGTAATCGTTGTACAGTCCCAGCTGCCCATAGAGCCACTTCCTACTCCACCGTTTCCACCCGAATCCTGATCGTTCCCGGGCACGCATCTGATGTCCCCTAATCTTCTTCTCTACCCAGTCTCTAACAAACGAAAAGCATTCACTCGAATCGCCCACAGCAAAGTAGTTCACCCAACCGCGAAGGATCGGGTTGATCTGCTCAACCACCCACTCCACCGGTTGGCTGATATTTTGTCGGAAGATCTCCTTCAGCTTTGCCAACAACGCCGTCCGTTTTTTCACTTTCGGCGCGTAGTACGGTCGCCACTTCCGGTTACGGCCCAGAGTGCGGCGATATTCAAAGCCCAGGAAAGTGAAACTTCCTCCGTTTGCCAAATCGACGATTTTGCTCTTCTCTTCGTTTATCTCCACTTTGAGTTTGACCAATTCCTCTCGCAGTCGTTGTTCCACCGCTCTTGCCAGCCAGGCATGTTGCGGATGGGAGTCGATCAATATCACCATGTCATCCGCAAAGCGTGCGTATTGAACATGGGTATATGGCTCCCGTCGGGTGGCCTGAATCGCCTTCTCCAGCATCCGATCTACCTCATTGAGATAGAGGTTACTGAGCACCGGCGAAATCACTCCTCCTTGGGGAACTCCCTTCTTCCCGGTCGCCTTCAGGATCATCTTGAGCAACCGCATTACATCCTCATCTTGAACACGTCGAGCCACCTTCTCTAACAGCAGGCAATGCCGCACATTATCGAAGTATGCTCGTAGGTCAAGATCGATGACTCGCGTTTTTCTCTGATCAATCGCTTTAGCCACTCGGTATACCGCTTCATGCGCTGTCCGTTTCGGTCGGTATCCATACGATCCCGGTTGGAAATCAGCTTCGAAGATCGGTTCCAGGATGAGCTTGAGTGCTCCCTGGACCACACGATCGCGGATCGAGGGAATCGAGAGGACGCGGATCTTAGTGCCCCCGTCCTTCGGAATCTCCTTCTTCCGTGCGCGCATGGGCCGATACGTGTTTGAGACCAGTTCGTCCCGTATCTGCTGAAGAAAACTCTCCTCTCCCCCTTCTTCGATGGCCTCGAACGTGACCCCGTCTATCCCCGGTGCCCCGTCGTTCTTCTTGGCCATCCGATAGGCTTCGTGAAGCGTCTCCATTTTGCAGACGTGGACGTACAGTCCCCAGAAGCGCCAGGCTGGTTCAGCCTTCGCCTTGATGTATAGACTCCTCCTCAGGTCCTGCAAACTGATGGGTGTCTTTGTCATATCACCCTTGCCTTCCTTTTTGTTGGAGTCGTTGCAAACAGCAGGGCCCCTTGGCTCCACGGCCATTACGCCGCTTCGCAGCTACTGCGGACCCCTCCGCCACCCTCTCGCCTTCCACCGTTTTCCTGGGTTCGCCAGTTATACGGCTTCCTTGCTTCCGCCACTTTCATGACGGGACGAGGAGGGCTTCTCCAGTTGCTTAACATGCCCTTGTCACCGTGCTGTCCCTACCACCCCGCCGGAGTGTCATGTCGCTTCGGTCAGCCCGCGCCATGCCATGCTGCCTTCGCCCCGAAAGAGAGGGCTCGGCCTCCGGATCCTAGTTTTGTTTCGAGGCCACCTGTGGGTTTACTTTCGTTACGGCCCGGTGACTTGCTCACCATCCTTAAGATGGCTTTGTCGGTCGGCTTCATCGGCTTTGTTATCCTCCGCTGATGCGACCCAAGCTAAGGGGCTTCTGGCTTTTGCCCCTGTAGGTCTACCTCCTACTGAACATATCTGCCTTTCCTGGACACACTCCCTCGCCAAAATCCAGAATACGTTTGAAATGAATAGCATGCGGACGGGCCTGTAACATTGTTACGGGACGAGATTTATGGACTTGCAGAGTTTTGGCGAATGACAGGGAATGATTTCGTCGGCGGCACGAACGGGTATGGCAACGTTGAGTTCAATGGACTTCCGGCTCTTTCGAACGGCTATATCGTCGATGGCCTGGAAACGAATGATCCTCTCACGAATTTAAACAGTGGACTCTCGACTAACCTGGTTCTCGGATTGAACTCGATAGCGGAAGTGACGGTCAATACGCTTTCCTATGCTGTGGACCAAGGGCGGTACGGCGCGTCGCAGGTCAACTATGTTACAAAGTCCGGTTCAAAGCAGATTCATGGGAATCTGTATGAATTGTGGAATGGATCGAAGTTCAACGCAGCCAACTATTTCACGAAATGCCACTCCAGGAAATCACAAACCGCGCTCCACGGTGAATCACTTTGGAGGCAGTGTGGGCGGCCCGATCGTCCACGACAAGCTGTTCTTCTTCTTCGATAGCGAGTGGGTGCGCATTGCCCTGCCGATCGTTACAGCAACAACCATTCCAACTCCCGCATTCGAGAATTACGTTTTGCAACAGCTCCCTTTGGGTGGAACCGATTCGGTCACAGGCTCCGTCTATCAGCCGTCTCCCCAGTCGGTGCTGTTCTATCAGAAAATGTTTTCGCTTTGCGGAAATACCAACGGAACGTCTCTTACGGTACTGGGCTGTCCCTTCGATGTTGGTGGAGTAGCGCCCGCAATTCCGAATGATGGAAACGGTTGTGCCAATCGTCAGAGTATCTCGCATTCGAGCACTGATCATGAACAGGTCCAGACAGTTCGCATCGATTACAACATCAGTGGGAAGAACACGACCTGGTTCCGCTTTCAAACGGACAACGGACTGCAGGCCGCCTATACCGATCCCATCAACCCATTGTTCAACGCTCTTTCTCCTCAACCTCTTTACTCTTTTGCAGCGGGATGTACGCACGTCTTTTCGCAAAATCTTGTCAACTATTTCAATCCGGCGTTTTCCTGGTATGGAAGCCTGTTTGGCCCCAGTGATTTTCAGAAGACGCTCGACGCGTTTCCCATCGTGTTGCAAGGCAGCGGTGCGAATGCCCCTTTCACGAAGGTTGGGGGACTGGACAACACATGGGTCCAGGGGAGACGCGCCACCCGGTTTTTCATCAACGACAACCTCGCCTGGAGCCATGGCGCACACGAACTCCGTTTTGGAACCAATACCCGGATTTTTCGCCTGAACGACTATGACTTCGGCGAGGGTTCGGTCCCGACGGTGACCTACACCACGCTGCCGCAATACATCTATGGAGTCGCCTCTACCGCGGCAAAGACTTTCCCGACGTCAGCGAACGAGCCGTTCAACTTTCTCAATCTCGATCTCTACGCACAGGACACTTGGAAGGTGACGAAGAAGCTGACGTGGACCCTCGGGATACGAGATACGTTGAATTCCAATCCATTAAATCCACATCAGCATATCGCCCGTCTGAGCGGCTCTTTCGATTCCATCTCGCATGATGTGAATCAGCCTTTGAACTCCGCCATTCAAACCGGTCTCGGCAACGTGTTTTCCTCGACGCCCCTCGCGATACTGCAACCCAGAACAGCTATTGCCTGGCAGTTTGAACCGAAGTCCGTACTGCGTGGCGGCTTCGGGATTTTCAGCGACATATTGCCCGGCGCTATCGCCGATGTGGTTGGCGTCAATCCGCCCTACGTCCAAACTTTCCAGGGCGGGCTTCTTGGAACTGTTGGTGGGACAGACATTGCGCCGGGTGTGCCTGGCGGTGCGGTCGACGCAACCGTGGCCGCGAATAAAACGTTCAATTCCGGATTTGCGCAGGGTCAGCTTTCCTGCGCGTCTGCTCAGTCGAACCCTGTAACCTGTCTGCCCCCAGTCGCTATCACAGCGGTGCCCGATGGAAAACTTCATGCGCCCTACTTCATGGAGTGGAGTCTTGGCCTGGAACAACAGTTTGGATCGACAGCAAGCATCCACGCGCAATACGTCGGCACCCGCGCCGTGAACCAACCGTATCTTACACAAGTGAACGGCTATCAAACGGTCTGTGCGGGTTGTTTTGCGCCGTTTCCCTATGCGCAATCGACGGATCCCCGATTCGGCGCAGTCACGCAATTTTCCACGGGTGCGAACAGTCACTACAACGGCTTGCAAATCACCGCAATGAAGCGCCTCGGCCACGGCTTCATGGGGCAACTGAACTACACGTTGAGCCGTTGCATGGACACCGTCTCCAATGGCGGATTCCTGCAGTTCTCGGCCGGAGGAATCCTGTCCCCGCTCCCAGGAGACTTAGCGCGCGACTACGGTCCATGTGATTACGACATCCGTCAGAATCTCAACGCGCAATATGTCTACCAACTCCCCCTCAAGTTCAAAAACCACTCTCTAGTCTACGCGCTGAATGGCTGGCAAGTGTCGGGAACCGTCTTTTGGCACAGCGGAATTCCGTTCTCCGTTCTGAGCACGCCGTATTCTGCTAGTGGTAGTGGCATTGTGAACGGCAGTGGGCCGCAATTCGCCAGCGTGATTCCCGGTGTCCCGCTCTATGAGCATCAACCGATTCCCGGCGTCACCCAATCGGGCACCGTGCAATGGCTCAATCCAAATGCGTTCGTCTCCGCCGTGGATCCAAGCACGGGCGCGTGCTATGGCGGCGACAGTCCGAAGACTTGTCAATTCGGCAATCTCGGCCGCAACGCTCTCCGCGGTCCCGATTTTGCCTGGAGCGATTTTTATCTAACGAAATGGTTTGCCTTAACCGAGCGTGTAAACCTACGTTTCGACACCCAGTTCTTTAATGTCTTCAACCATCCGAATTTCGGGCTTCCGAGCATAGTGATTGCCGGGATTCCGGGAAAGGCTTCTACCCAGACTGGGTTTGGAGCGCTGACGTACACGACTTCGCCGCCGACCGGCTTGCTCGGCGTTGGGTTGGGTGGTGATAGCACGCCACATATGATTGCGTTTCAATTGCGGCTGGAATTTTGAGCCTCTGGTCCTCGCGTAATTCCTTGGCGAGTGCACTCTCGACTCAGCGTTGGGGATGACAAAACATCTTCGGACACGATCGACTCCGAGCAGTAAAATGCGAGATCAAGTGTCCATCGCAGCGGCAGCCCCGGCTCCAGAGTTGCTTCGTCGCGCTGCCCGCCTGCAGATGCTAACAATTGTGTGGATGAGTGTTGAAGCCATCGTAGCGTCTACTGCGGCCTGGACGGCGCGAAGCCCCGCTCTTCTAGGATTCAGCGGCGACAGCGCCATTGAACTATTCTCGGCGATCATTGTCCTGTGGCGATTTCGTGCCAAATCTGATTTGGCGGTGGCGGAACAATTGGCTGCCCGGGTGGCCGGAGTTTTGCTCTTCGTTGTCGCCGCCTTCGTCATCGTCAGTTCTGGATTGTCTCTCCTGGGGTACCGCGAAGCGCAACCCAGCATCATCGGCATCATCGTGTTAATTGTGGCGGCCATCGGTATGCCGTGGCTGGCAAGTCAGAAACGGAAGGTGGCAACTAAAGTTGCGAGCGCGGCGTTGAGAGCAGACGCAACGGAATCCTCTGTCTGTGGCTATTTGTCGCTGATCGCTTTGGCCGGACTGTTGGCAAACGCCATTTTTCGCGCTCCGTGGGCAGACCCGATAGCGGCCTTGGCCCTCGTCCCGTTCATCGCGAGGGAAGCATGGCAAGCTGTCCATACTTCGCCACAATGCTGTAACTGATTCTCGATTTGAGCCGCCGCTCGCCCGGGAAACAGAACCTCCGCAACAGGGCGAGCAAGGCCTGCGTTTCCGGATTTAGAACCTGGGCGGTTTCCATGGGGGCCTCGCCGCGCCCTACTAGTAAAACCCGGTTGAATTGAGGTGTGAGGGAGGGCAGGCAGCGTCTAACTGCAACACACTTCTTCGACGGGACTTCTGGCTCGGAATTGCCGAAAATCCTGGAGTTGATTGGTTTGGTGAACACTAACGCGTGTTTCACCAGCGACTGAGCGAATTCGGCGGAGCCTTTCCATAGTCACAGCCTAATCGATGCTAGCCGTTCGGCCTTCACCCGAGAGGGTCTTAACGCCCTGAGTGTAGTGCCATCCGCCCAATCCTAACGTTTGGCAAATAGTTGGCAAATGGCTCTTTTGAGAAATATTCCCCGAAAGGAGAAAAGTGAGAATAGCCGCGTATTTACTGGTTTGAATGGTGGGCCTGGGTGGACTTGAACCACCGACCTCGCCCTTATGAGGCTTGCGAGATTGGAAAATGATGGAAAACAGAACCCGTTTTGGTGTCGAATTTCTGCGCTTGTTCGGTTGCGAGGCCAGGCAGAGGCGACTGGCTTAAACCTGTTTTGCCGCCGGGCACGGTTTGCCTTCGTGTCCCTTCGCCCTGTGGTGCTTGATCTCGGCGTACAAGCTCTCACGTCGTTGTTGCACTTCCGCGCGTTCTTCGTCCCCATGTACCAGATCAGGACTGAGCAGATTGAGTTTGTTATTCAAAGCCATGAGCTGACTCACCAGTTCGTCCTTCACTTGGCAGTTCATCAATTCATTGTACTCTCCTATTCAAACCGGGATTTCGTGTTTGACGGGATCCTCGTGTGTCGCAAGCCTCATTTCAACTTCCGTGTCACCCTGTCCGGCTGACCACTATCGGCGTCACCCGGTTGGGTGCTTACAATGGTGACGAGCGATTGGAAGTAGCCTACGTGTGCCAGGGACAAGAAATGCTGAAGCTAGACTATATATCCTGCATTTTGACAATTATCTCGACGGTTTTAATTGGGAAAAAACTATGGCAAGGTTGGGTTATTGCGGGCGCAAATAGCATCATCATTTGTGTGATCGGTATGTGAAGTGCTCAATTTGGATTCGTTCCCGCTAATCTTTTCTGCATCGGTCTCTACGCGAACAATCTACGGAATTGGCGACCGAAAACCCAGCTGTAGGCTACGGTTTCTCTCCAAGCCGCCCGACAGCGAGCAGGATTCCATGGAGGAGAGCTTGCGGCCGAGGTGGACAGCCAGGAATGTAAACGTCGACGGGCACGACGTTCTCGACGCCCCCCAGAGAGGCGTAATTTTTGCCAAAGATGCCGCCGCTTATGCCGCAGGCACCAACCGCAACCACGACTTTCGGTTCCGCCATAGCTTGGTAGGTCTTCAACAGGGCCAGCTCCATATTCCGGGTGACAGGTCCGGTGACCAGGAGCATGTCGGCGTGACGAGGAGATGCCACGAACTGAATTCCGAAGCGTTCTATGTCATGGATCGGATTGTTGAGCGCGACAATCTCCACTTCGCATCCGTTGCATGACCCGGCATCCACTTCTCGGATGGCGAGAGAGCGTCCCAGAAGTTTGTGGATCTTTTCACGCGCTTTCTGCCCAACGCTCTCGACGTCCGCTTCGACATTCCCGGAGCCCCGATCCACCGCCCCCAATTGCCGATGCGTGCGGTCGGCATTCAATGTGTATTCTGCGGTCAGGACGAGGTTGCGGCGGTTCTTTGTTGCCAGTTCAAATTCTTGGGTGATTCCGACGGCTTTGTCGAACGAGGCTTCAGCGCATAAGCCACAGAAGACACACAGCCCATAATCGACGGTCACCTTGCGAGAGTCGTCGCTGTCGCACAGAGAGATTGCCCCGGTGGGGCACACTTCCGCAGCCGGCCGGGCGTCCATCCATTTTTCGAAATCGAAATGCGGCCGGCCGCGAAAGTGTTCGGAGACTTGTGCCAGTTCGGCTGGGTAGGCCTTCGTTACAATGCCGGTGCGGATCGTCTTCTGAATGATCTTGAACATCGCCTAGCGATCCGTTCCCGAGTAGGAAAGATTGAAACTCTTATTGATGACCGGGAAATCCGCAATGATGTTTCCTTGGACTGCCTCCACGAGGGCCGGCCAGTTATTGAGCGACGGGTCCTTAATCTTGCAACGTTCGAGGTGATTGTCGGGGCCGGTACGAATCCAGTGAATGATCTCGCCACGCCATCCCTCGACGGCGCTCAGCGCACAGCGGTCTGAGGCAATCGGCGGAACTTGCGAACGCAACTCTCCGTGTAGATTCTCCTCGGCGGCGCTGCGGATGATGCCCAGGGATTCGTGCACCTCGTCGACGCGGACCTGCATCCTATGGCTCACGTCGCCGACCTGATAAACGGGTACGCGGAAAGAGTAGCGGCCATAGGCCGCATACGGGTGATCGCGCCGAACGTCGAGGTCCATCCCCGAGGCGCGCCCGGCCACACCCACAATGCCCAAATCCTTCGCCTTTTCGGGGCGGAGGACTCCCGTCTGTTCCAAGCGGTCGCGAGTGGATTCGGAGGAGTCAATCAGCGCGATGAGATCCTGAAATTCGCTTGCGAAAGCATCGATTGCGGCGCGGAGCGAGACCAGTTGAATGGCATCCCAACCTCTTCGCACGCCGCCGACGCAGACCATCCCGCGCAAGAGACGATTGCCAGTCAACTTTTCGTTTAGGCTGACTAGCATCTCCTTCAAGCGGCTGGCGTGCGCATTGGCGACGACGAAGCCGACATCGGTGGCAATCGCCCCGATGTCGGCAACGTGATTGCAAATTCGTTCGAGCTCCAGAAGGATCGTTCGCATGATCAGAGCCCGCAACGGAACTTCCATCTGAGCTGCGCGTTCGATGGCCTGACAGAAAGCTGCTCCATGGGAAAAACTAGAATCCCCTGAAATGCTCTCCGCGAGAAACACAGCCCTATGTACAGGCAACTTCTCAAAAAGCTTTTCGGTGCCTTTATGCGTGTAAAACATGCGAAGCTGCAGATAAAGGATGGGCTCACCTGCCACCGCGAAATTAAAATGACCCGGCTCGATGGTTCCTGCATGAACCGGCCCGACTGGCACTTGAAAGACGCCCTCGCCCAAAGCAGGCCGATAGAGGTGGCGTTCTCCCTCGAACGGTGGTAGCACGGTCTCCAGCGCAAAGTCCTTGCGTAATGGATGAACACTCGGCCAGTTGTCGTGGAGCGCGACCCTGCGAGGATTGGGGTGTCCGACAGCTTTTAAGCCAAACCAATCCTGGATTTCGCGCTCCTGCCAGTTGACAGCCGGCAGTTGTGCTGAGAGCGACGGAAACTCGGGGTCGTCTGAGCGCACCGGAGTCCGCACAATCAGAAAGCGCCTGTCGCCCTTCCGTTCAAATACGTAGTAGTTGAAGAAAACACCTTCTGGGAGACGCCGGTCCTCGCCGAACACGGTAACCAGTCTGGCTTCGAACTCACTTCGCAAGTAATCGGTAAGAGCCCGAACGTCAGGATCACCGAGGAAAAGATAGATTTCCTCGCCGCGGTCCGCAGACATCGATTGAATCTGCGCACCAAACTTCTGTTGGAGAGTCTCAAAGAACGCGGACATAGCTTGCCTCATCGTCCACTCATTACAGTGTCCACTGCGCCCTGAATGAGCCGGAACAACGGAGCGGGTATCCAGAAGCCCATGACAATAATCACCAGAGCCAAACCCACCACAGAGGACTTCTTCCAGCGGCAAGTCTCAGCGGAAGGAAGGCCTGGGTCCGGGCCAAGAACAAGGTTGGCGATGTGGATGAGAAATCCGGAGAAAATCGCCACGAGAAAGATGATGAACAGAATCGCTAGAACGAGATAGCCTCTGCTGAATCCTGCGCGGAGAATCGTGAACTCGCTCAGAAACAAACTGAAGGGAGGCGCTCCGGTGACCGCCAGAGTCACCATAAGAAAAGCAGCACCGGTCAGGGGCATCGAATGGATCAGGCCCCCTTTGGCCTCGCGGAATAGGTCTGTCTTCAGTTGTTGCTGGACATTTCCGGCGCAAAAGAAGAGCAGGGGCTTGGTAATGGAATGAAATGTCATGTGCAGAAGCATTCCCAGAACGCCCAAAGGTCCCCCGAAGCCGAGGGCAAGGACCATGATCCCGCTGTGGTCAATGCTGGAATAGGCCAGCATACGCCGGAAGTTCTTCTGGACGAGGATGAAAGGAACGGCTACTCCCATCGAAAGCAGTCCGAAAAGAATTAAGAGATGAGAAGCAAACTCGGAGCCCAGGCATTTGGAACTTAGAATGTAGAATCGCACAAGACCGTAGATAGCGCAGTTGAGGACGCCTGCGGCGAGCATGGCTGCCCCCGGGATGGGCGCCTCGCTGTACGCATCCGGCTTCCAGGTATGCATGGGAGCGATGCCAGCCTTCGTTCCGTACCCCAGCAGAATCAGAATGAAGGCCAGCCGCATGGTGGGCTTATCAAACTGAGAGGCGTTTCCGACAAGGACGGACCAGTTCAGCCCCGCCAGCGTGTCCGTTCCAAGGGCCTGATGAGCGGAATAGTAGGTCAGAATCGTGCCGAACAGGGCCATGGAGAGGCCAACGCCCCCGATGATGGCGTACTTCCAAGCAGCTTCGAGAGACGTTTCGCGCCCGTAGAACATGACAAGGAACACGGATGCCAATGTTGTTCCTTCGATCGCCACCCAAAGTATTCCAAGGTTGTTGGCAAGAGCGACGAGAATCATGGAAAAAACAAACAGAGGAGTAAGCGCGTAGTATTCTCGCAGTTTATTAACGGCGCGCCCGCCGCCTAATTCTTCACCTTCCTGGAAGACTCCGTTACTCTCGTCGTGACGAAAATAGCCAACAGCATAGATCGAACATACCAGGGCCACAAAAGCGGACAGGAGAACGACCAACGCACTCAAAGCGTCCGCGTAAAAGAATCCATCCCAAACTGAAACGGGGCCGCTCCGAAGTACCCGAACGCCCAGCGCGGCTGCCAAACACAGCAAAACCGCGAAGGCCGCGAGATTGACCGCCTCCATGAGGTGCCGTCTTCGGAGGAAGAAGGCCAGAGGACTGGCGATAAGAGGAACGATTAGGAGCCAGAGCAAAATCATACGCTTATCTATTCTCGCAACTTCCGAAGCTTGCTGACATCCATCGAATCGAACGCCTCGCGAATTCGGAAGACGAGAATGCCGAGAATCATTACTGCGACAAGTACATCAAAAAAGATACCGAGTTCAACGACCAACGGCATTCCGTACGTCAGCGAGATCGCGGCCAGGAAGAGGCCATTCTCAAGGGAAAGCAGTCCGAGGACCTGTGTCAACGCCTTGCGACGATTCAGCATGGTGAAGAAACCGATGAGAAACAGCGCGATTGCAACAGCGAGGGTGTTATGCCCGAGTGCCCCTCGGACAGAGGTCTCCTCTGGATGGTAAAAGGACTGCGCGACAACGTAGCCCACCAGAGTCAGGCCGCCGGCGATCAGAATCGACAGCGGAGCATTGATCAGCGGTTCAATTTCTCGTCGGATTTCGATTCTTCTTACTAGGCGCTCCAGCAACCAAGGAAGCAGTCCCGCTTTCAATATGAGCGTCAGCAAGGCGGCAATATAGATATGACTGGCGTGGTTAAAGTACGCGATGATGCCCGCGATCGCGGCTAAGAGGAACGACTGCACCGCGAAAATGCGAATGCTCGAAACCAACCAGCGCTGCCCGACCGCGGCGATCTGCAACACAAGGACCAGCGCCGCCATCAACGTGATGATTCTGTCGCCGAACTCGGGATCTTGGAGAAAGGTCATGCAAAACCTCAAAATCAAAATAGAAATGTGGAAATAAGCGCGAGCGCTCCAAAGATGAAAGAAACCATGAGCAGTTCCGGCACACGAAAGAGCCGCAATTTCGCGTTGGTGGTTTCCACCAAAACGATGAGACCCGCCAGCAGGAGCATCTTGGTAAGGTAAAAGATCAAGCCCAGACCAAGCCCTCGAGCCGTCCAGTCAGAACTCAGACCGAACGAGAAGAACGTGTTAACCACCAGCGTCATCAACACAACTTGCTTGATCGAAGCGCCCCATTCAAGTAAAGCGAGGTATGGCCCCGAATACTCGAGGATCATGGCTTCATGAATCATCGTTAATTCGAGGTGGGTCGCCGGGTTGTCAACCGGGATGCGGCCTGTTTCGGCAATCAGCACAATAAACAGCGCCGCAAATGCCAGCATCTGCGATGGCGCCAGAAACTTCCAGCTTTGACTCACGGCGACTTTGGCCATTTCGCTAAGGTTTGTGGAACTTGCCGCCAAGGCCACCGTGAAAATCGCGAGCATCATGGCAGGCTCGGCGATCGCGGAAAGCGTCATTTCGCGGCTGCTGCCGAGCCCGCCGAACGAGCTGCCTGTGTCGAGCCCGCCGAGAGCAAGGAAAAAACGTCCGAGGGCCAAAAGATAGACGACCGCGAGAACACCACCGAAGAGGCTGAGCGGAGCGTCTGTCGTGGTCATGGGAATCATGAGTCCAACAAGGGCGGCCGTCACAAAGACGATGTACGGGGTTGCCAAGAAGATCCACGACGCAGTCTCCGGGATGATCATCCCTTTGCGCAACAGCTTGAAGATGTCGCGGTAGGATTGCAGCACGTTCGGACCGCGACGTGTCTGCAGTCTGGCCTTCAGAGTCTTGATGATGCCGCTGAGGAGCGGAGCAACGAGCAATAACAGCACCAACTGCAGACCCGCTTTGGCTAACAGGCCGATCACCGGCGAACTCCAAAGAGCAAGAGCAAAACGAGAGTCACAAAAATATATGCTAAGTAGGCGTGAATGCTCCCGGCCTGAATGGCGCGCATTCTGGTGGCGAACCGCAGCAGGAGGTCTTTGAGCGGAACGTAAAGCCGTTTCTCAAAAGTCGGCTCGACCTCACTCTCGAAATGAATTGCTTTCGGAAAATACGGAGACACATCGAAAACAGCCTGAATCTCGCGGCGTGGTTGGTACAAAACGGAGAAGATCATCCGCAATGCTTTTGAGAATGCGGTAGCGGTGTACTCGTTGTCTTCGGTGAGGCCGGGCAAGCCGCAGTCCCACGCCGGGCCCCGCTTCGTCGCGAACCGCCTCGTCCCGATCGATGCCAAGAGAACAGCAGGAATCAGTAGGACCAGTAGCCCAATTCCAATGACTGCGGTGGATACTGTACCTCCATGAGGCACGCCCGCGGAGAGTACTAATCCCTGTCCGGTAATGAGATTGGCGCCCACTCTCTGTCCGAGTAGTTGCTCTGTCAGCGCATCGAATACGCGCAGAAACCAAGTAACCCCTAAGCCCAGCGCGAGGCAAGCCGCCGTCAGGCAACCCATGCCAACGACCATGGACCGGGGCGCCTCATGCACGGGGCTGGATTTAACCCCGCGCGGCAGGGCCAAGAAAGTAATGGCGAAGGCCTTCACAAAACAAGCCGCGGCCAGGGCTCCTGTCAACGCGAGCATCGAGCCCGCGAGCGGAAACAGGATTCGCGTCAAGCCTCCCGTCGCCCCAAATCCGGCAAGGAGGCTCTGGTAAGTGAGCCACTCACTGACAAATCCATTTAGCGGGGGAAGTCCGGAAATGGCGACCGCGCCGATCAGAAAACAGAAAGCCGTGGCCGGCATCGGACGAATCAGGCCACCCAATTCCTCCATGTTTCGCGTCCCCGTCGAATGGAGCACCGACCCGGCTCCGAGGAATAGCAGACACT
Organism: uncultured Acidobacteriota bacterium; assembly: GCA_963721915.1. Taxonomy (GTDB): domain Bacteria; phylum Acidobacteriota; class Terriglobia; order Acidiferrales; family UBA7541; genus Acidiferrum. The sequence goes on from CAVRLD010000005.1 coordinate 523,302, forward strand.
TGAAGATCGCGTGATTGAGAGTGTGAAACATCGCCGCGATCAGGGCTACCGCCGCGAGTTGCGGATGTCCCGCCACGCGGAACACCAAAGCAGCGCCAAGGCCTATCAGGATGATCCCGATATTCTCGATGCTGTGGTAGGCCAATAGGCGTTTCAGATCATGCTCCATCAACGCGTACAAGACGCCGAGAACGGCGGAGGCGACTCCCACGATGAGGACCAGCAACCCGGCCCAGGACGGCAGTACCCCAAGCGCATCTAAGAAAATGCGGGCCATGCCGTAGATACCTGCCTTGAGCACGATTCCAGAAAGAAGAGCCGAGATATTGCTAGGGGCAACTGGGTGGGCTGCAGGAAGCCAGATATGGAACGGAATGACACCTGCCTTGATACCGAATCCGAGGAAGAATAGCACAAACGCAACGGATTGCTGGCTGCTGGACAAATGCACGGCGGCGGTACGGAAGCTCGCGAAGTCGGCGCTGCCACTGACCTGCATCAATAGAGCGAAACCGAGGAGCAGGCACCCGGCATCGATGTGCGCCATGACCATGTACAGTAAGCTCGCTCGTCGGCTCTCACGGTCTTCGTGGTAAAACGTCACTAGCCCATACGCAGCAAGCGCCATCACTTCCCACCCGATCAGAAACAACAAGGCATTGCTGGCGGTAAAAACGATCGTCAAGCTGAGAAGCAAGAGATGGAATAGAAAACCAAAGACGCCGATGTTCCTCTTGCCCTCGAATTCTTTCAAGTAGCTTAACGAGTAGATGGATACCGCACCTGCAAGGATCGCTAGGGTTAAGTTGAAAAAGCCGGCCAAAGCATCGTAGTCGAAGCTGTACGCAATCAGTGGAATTCCCGAGGAGATCGACCAACCGACCGGCGTGCCTTGAAGAATGCCGAGTACTGCGGCGAGGCCGCCGAAGACAGCGCCCGCCAAGGCGCTGCCGCAACAGACGTAGCGGCAGAGCGCTGGCTTTCGCCAACTCGCGAGAGAAGCAAAAGCGCCGGTCGAGTACGCCGCAAGACTAAGTGCGAAAGCAAGGCCAACGGGAAGCGTGTTCATGAGAACTGTTCACGATGCGGATGATAGAATTCTCGGATATCATCGTCGCACAGTTTTCCGTGCGAGTTTTCGTTACGATGGGCAACTTCTCTGCGCTGCGTCATCTGCCCTTTGTGACCTCTTACTTTCTATTTAACCCTTCGACGCACAAGATCCAAAGCCTGACGATCTGTATTGCAGTTTAGTCCGCGTCAACGGCGGATCTCGTATTAGTTGGCAAGAGGGTGATAGGAATTTGAGACAATCCTGATTCCACTTGCATCCCATGCTGGCTTCACGTAGATCACATAGGCATGCTCCCCGCGAGATTCGCCAGCATCACGAAATTCACCATCAACCCAACCGCCCGGCGGCATCTCAATCCACGCGAGACTCGTGTCCATGAATCCACGGACACCGGCGACCGGCTGTTCCGAGGAAGTGGACGAAGTGATCCACTCCGATGATGCGAGAGTCCGCGTGACAATCTGTCCGAGCGGAACACTTGTCCCTGCGCGCATAGGATAGAAGATGGAATGGTTCCCTCTGTTGCTCAGCCGGAACTGAATGGACAATCCAACTCGATCTCCAGACCCTTCCCGGGGAGACAAAGTCAAACTGACAAGCTCTGCAGAAGTCGGGCCGGAGTTTGAATGAGACCCATTCTTCACATGACCTAGCTGATCGGCGAGAACAAATAAGACAGCAACCGTCGTGAAAAACCACGCCCGCTTGATGTTGGCCTTTCGTTCTTCGCATGCGTCACCACCGGTGAAAGGAACCAAACCGAGCCTGTCGCCATTGGTCTTCTTCAGGGACGAAGGCTCTACGCAAGGTCGAAACAGAGAGAACTTGGGTCTGCCTGACATAAACCTCTCCCCCAGACCTGCTAGTCGGTGTCACCCGCTCTTAGCGTCTAAGAAACTCACGCGACAGAGGATAGCTCTTGACATAGAGAACTTCGCAGATTAGAGTATGCGTGTACGCGAGGATGAGCATGCCACACCAGCTTGCTAACTTCAAGTCGGAGTTCTTCAAGGCTCTCGCTCACCCCATCCGCATCCGAATCTTGGATTGTCTTCGTGACGGCGAGAAGGGGGTCAATGAGCTCAGCGAAATTCTGCAAATTGAGCCCGCAAACGTTTCTCAGCAGCTTGCGATTCTGCGAGTGCGCAACATCGTGGTCGGACGCAAATCGGGAAGCAATGTGTATTACTCCGTCTCCGACGCAACACTGTTCCGTCTTCTTGACGTAGCCAAAGACATCTTCAACAACCATTTGGTGGGTGTACGAGACATGCTTCAGCAGATGGAGGCGACCTCATAGGGCGAAAATTTTTTGCCCAGCATCTGCAAATGTTCGCATATGCAACAGCGCTTCCAGGCTGCTCGGTTCCTCCTTGGGTCTGGGACAGGAGATCGATAACCATGCCGGATTACTACACCTCTCAGCAATTGGCCCAGACGTTGGGAATCGCGGAAGCCACGATCGCGGACCTCCAGACGAAAGGCTTACTCCAGCCCACGGTGAAGGACGGTAGGTCTTTCTTTTCTTCTCGGCAAGCGCACTGCTTGCGTGCGGCCCTTCGCTGGGCGCGCAAAGACAAAATAGATCTGCAAGAGGCTTTCGCTTGCGTGGAACAACGCTGGCTTGCCCACACGAGCGCGTCGAAGGACTAGAGGTATGGCCACGGGGAGTGGGCATCAACTTTGCTTGCCGAGTTTTCGCCCGCGGGATGTAAATCATTTGCGAAGCGTCAAGGACGGGAGCGAGGATCGCTGGGCGAAATTACTTCGGTCCGCTCTGTCACTCGCGTGTGCGTTGTTGCTTCTCATCCTGCTCCGAGCGCTTGGGCAGGGATTGTTCATGGGAGTGGCGGGTGCAGCACTCGTGTTGCTCTTGCAGGAAGCAGTTGACCCCACACCGTTGTTTTGGACGGCACCTTGGGAAGCCATGCAATTGCTTCTGAGCCGATCTCGCCGCGTCAATCACATTTGGCTTCATCGCACACAGGAATTAGCTCGTGAATCGATTGGTGTATCAACGCGGTTCGACGGTTTTGCCATGGCGGACGGATTCGTTTTGATCGGAGTTGGCCCCAATAAGCAAATGGTCCGATGGACCGCGGAGGCTGCGTGGCGGGGGATCGTCCACGAACGCGAGAGGGGCAGGCGCCCAAGGGGATGCAAAGCAGTTCGCTTCTTCGTCGCGGTGTGGTTGATGACCGGAGGTCTTCTCGCCGTGAGTATCTGGAGAGGAATCGATCTCCCGGCGGCCCTTTTGATCGCCGTGTTTTCAGGAGCCGCGGGACAAGCTTTGGCGCCGCCTTTTGAAACTTTGCTGGGCCGATGGTTGGCGGCGCCAGCCTGGCAGGACGAGAACGCACGAGCATTTCGCTTGGAAGTTGAGCCTGTCGAGTTTCCAGAATGGCTCTGGTGGCAGGGAGGCCAGGGATTTATCGTTCGCCGAATTCCTGAGGAAGAACCGCGGAAGGATTAGGAATGTGAGCGTGCGGTCTGAGCTCCTATTCGCAGCACAGAAGAAGATTCCGAATCCTTTCCTTCAGTGCACCGTGATCTCCGCGCGCGCTCGTCAACTAATGGTGGCTTGCGACGGACGAACCGCACTTGCGGAATTAGTGGACTTCGCACTGAACGAGGTCGCAGCAGCTACACTCGAATTTGAGCGCGTGGGTCGAAAACGTTTATTCGCCGCGCTTCCCGTGGAGGTTACATGAGAAGAGGCGTCAAAGTCAGGGAACTCATGCAGAGGGAAGGCTTGAACGGGGAGGTTGTCACACTCTTCCATTCTCGACGCACGGGGATCATTCACGGGGACGATGGATACGATGTGATGTTCAACGAGGAATCGCTCGTCGTGGGCCTCGCCTACGGCGAGGTCGGCATTGGGTTACGAGTGTCTTACGGCATTTTTTTCGCGGGGGGAGCGAGGGTTCCGACTGCCATTAATGTGCGGCCTGCTTCCGGCAGTCGAACCGAGACAACGCAGGATGCGGAAAATGCAGTTGCGGCAAGAGGGAGTGGATTCGGCGTGGTGTAGCTCCGCGAGTGGTCGCGCGGGCTGGGGAGGCTCCTTGGCTTCTGGTTGTCCGCCAGGTCGGTTGGGCGCAGGCCAAGGGGCGATTCCCCCTGACGAGGCAAAGAAATCTAGCCCAATTTTTGGAAACCAACAGGAGTGGGACGCATGAAGGGAGTGATCTGGCACGTCTATCGAAACCAGGAGAAAGGCATGATTCGTGGCGATGATGGAGAACAAGTGTCCTTTCGAAAGTCTGCGTTGCACGGAGTGGACTTTCGCGCGCTTTCCTCCGGTCAGCGAGTGAGCTATCGCATTCAGGAAGGCTGGCTTGGCAAAGAGGCCGTAGAAGTGCGTCCCTTGCCGATGGAGAGAATCGCAGGCGCAGGGTAAATGGAAGGTCACCGCAGAACGTTCAAGCAAGCCTGAAGTTCCGCAGGCGGAAACGAAGGAACAGAAATGCGTGGTTCCATTACGCGACTAAACAAGAAGATCGGTTGCGGCTTCATCCTCGGCGAAGATGGTTTTGAGGCATATTTCGATGTCTCCTCTCTGGAAGGAATCGACATCCGTACGCTTTCAATAGGGAGAACGATGGAATATCAGGAACACTTCGCACACGACCGGCTGCGCGCTGCGAGGGTCAGCGTCATGTCGAACCCTCGGAGCAAGTCCGCGAGTGCGAGTTGACCCTTTCTCCGTCCGGCGATCCCGTTTGCCGACCACGGTGAGCAGTTTGTTCCTCGCCCATGCCGCGGACAGGCCGAACGGCCGGCTTGGAATTTCGTGCGCGAAGTTAGGAATAAGAAATGAGGGCGAAAGGATCCATCACGCAATTGGTGAGGAAGCCGCGTCCCGGTTATATCCTGGGTGAAGACGGGTGCCTGGTCGCGTTTGACGAATCCGCGCTCGAGGGGCTAGATCCCCGCGAGCTCTCCATTGGGGACTGGGTGGAGTACGAGGAGCTGGACCGGATGGAAGGCAGACGAGCATCCAGAATCAAACCTCTGATTCAGCGAGCCGAGGAATAGCAAGGGTTCAGGAAAGGACAACTCACCCGAATCGCGGACGAGTGATGCAAGAAAAACTAATGAATAACTGGCTGCCCAAATCCGTGCTCTGTCTCAAGTCGTACACGAAGCGTTTATTCCTGGCGGACCTTCTTTCCGGCATAACCGTTGGTCTCGTCGCGCTTCCTCTGGCGATGGCCTTCGCCATCGCTTCCGGCGTTCCGCCCGAAGCGGGTTTGTACTGCGCGATCGTCGCGGGTTTTGTGATTTCGGCTCTGGGCGGATCGAAAACCCAGATCGGGGGTCCGACCGGAGCGTTCGTCGTCGTCGTATTCGGCATCATCGCGAAATACGGTCTGGACGGACTATTCATGTCCACCTTGATGGCCGGTGTCCTCCTGCTGATTCTGGGTGTAACGGGTTTAGGCACGGCCGTGAAATTCATACCGCGGCCCGTGGTTGTGGGTTTCACAAATGGCATCGCGGTGATTATTGCCAGCACGCAACTTAAGGATTTCTTTGGGTTAAAGATCGACAAGGTGCCGGGAGAATTTCTCGCCCGCATTCAGACGGTTGTCCGCAATTTCTCTTCTTTTTCTCCTCTCGAGACGACTCTGGCCGTCGTTGCCCTCGCCGTGATTATCGTTTTCATGCGTTATGTAAAGAGAGTTCCCGGATATATCGTTGCTCTCTTTCTTGGTACCGCGGCCGTTCTGCTATTCAAACTCCCCGTCGAAACGATCGGTACTCGCTTTGGCGGCATTCCCTCCGGGCTCCCGACCCTTAAGGTTCCGCACTTGCGTCTGGATCTACTTAGGCCGCTCATCTCACCGGCGATCACCGTCGCAATGCTGGGCGCAATCGAATCGCTGATGTCGGCAGTCGTGTCTGATCGTATGAGCGGTGACAAGCACAACCCGAACGTGGAACTCATAGGACAAGGGGTCGCGAACATTCTTTCTCCATTGTTCGGAGGGCTTCCTGCTACGGGCGCCATCGCGCGAACAGCCACCAACATCCGTTCGGGAGCGAAAACGCCGGTATCCGGAATGATTCACGCCCTGACGCTTCTGGCCATCGTGGTTTTCGCGGCTCCCCTGGCAAAGTTCATTCCATTGTCGGTGCTGGCTGCGATTCTTTTGGTCGTCTCGTACAACATGGGCGAGTGGCGGGAAATCCCCGAGCTTTTGAAGCTGTCCCGGATGGAAATTGCTACCTGGCTCGCCACTTTCCTACTGACGGTGTTTGCCGATCTGACGGTGGCAGTGGAAGCAGGCATGATTCTCGCCGTGCTGGTTTTCATTCGGAAAGTCACGCAAACCACCTCGGTCTCGGAGGTGACGGAAGAGTACGTGCGCGAAGGGCATGTTCACATCCTGCAGCACAAGGTTATCCCTGCGTACGTCACGATCTTTAGAATTCACGGGCCTTTCCTGTTTGGTGCGACGGACAAGATCGACGAAATCACAACACGCTTGTCGAGCCTTCCCCCGATCCTGATTCTAAGGTTGCGCAACATGACCGCGATCGATTCCACCGGCCTGCAAGCATTGGAGAGCTTAGCGGACCAGGTACGCGAATCGGGACGAGAACTCATTCTCTGCGGAGCCAGGGAACAACCTTCGAGACTTATGCATCAGGCGGAGTTTCAGCAGCACATCGGATCCGAGAATATGTGCAACAGCATCGCGGAAGCGCTAAGCCGCGCCAGGGTGGTCTACCCGGAGGCCTCGAAACATCATCCCGTGGGAACGGTTTGGGGCCGGAGAAGCACGGACGTCCTGGAACCAGAGTCCGAATCGGCGCCGCCAGAACCATCGGGCGCCTACAAGGAAATCACCTGAGGAAGCTCGGTTGCCTTCTAAATCATCGAGGAGGAATCTAACTCGTTTCCATTAGAGAGGATCGATATGGCCACCAGCTTATCGCCGAACCATCTAACCTTTCACGCGCTACTCGAAGACCCTGCGACCCAACCAGGTCCGGGTTCAACCTGATCGGCGATTTGCGGTCTCGCTCAGGCCACTTGGATCCGTCCCGTAGTGCACGATTCCGTAATGCACGGGGGCGCCGCCGGGATTGTTCGTTGTCCAGCTGATAATCGTCAAATGCTCCGTCGCCAACTCGACCTTAGGGCCTTGGATGATCCGTACCCGCGCGGCTCTTGGAGTCGTTGGACTTTCCTGAGCGAGGAGGCTGCCGCTCAAAACCGAGATCGCCACTATCAGAAGCACTCTGTTCATGTTCACACCTCAAAGAAATAATGTGCGCAGAGATGATCAATGGTATTAGCCCCGGTGGATCGCCATCCGCGATAACTCGCTCCGGCCACGTGCGCTCGCATTCGCAGTTTTGCGAGACGGACGAGCCAGAGAAGAGAACCGTTGGTCCTGGCATTCCCGCCGTTTCGCGGTTTTTATTACGGTATAGGCTTAGGACCGGGGACAGGCGCAACGCCGCAGATGGCCGATGCGCAGGGCGGTAGAGGCGGAGTCGGGATCAGGAACTCGTTACCTTGGGTCGCAGCCGAACCACCCCTCATGCAAGCACCCGTAAAAGTATCGCGGTTGGGGTAAGGCCTCGTGAAACCGTCCGACAATGTTTGCAGAAATTTAACGATCTGATTCTCCTCCTCATCCGTCAAGCCAAGATTACCGGTGGTCATATCGATATTGTTCGGCACCTCTGGCATAGGCCAGCAGTCTACTTTTTCGGTCGTTCCTGGCGGGCAATGTCCGGAAGTGACCGGGTACGCATACTTGTCGCGCGTATTGTAGAAATGTACGAGCTGCTTCAGGCTCTTAATGTATCCGTTGTGAAAGAACCCCTTCTGGAAGTAAGGCCCGGGGGCTTCGGTGGTAGGACATTGCGGTGGTGTCAAGGCCACGTTGCGCGCCGTAAGACACTTGCATTTGGCCGTCGACAGTTGGTGCGTATTGTCTCCAACTCACGTTCGGGTTGGGGCCGGAACCGAACCCGCTTCTGAGGAAAGTCCCGAGTCCCAAATCTCTGTAGCCGAAGCCGTAAGGATTGGCAGTGAACCCGTAGGCATCCGGCTTGGTCTGATAATAGAAAGCGTCCCGCGGATTCAGGGGTAGGCCCTCATTGGCCGAGCCGAAGCACGTGAACAGAGGGTTCACCATGGCGGCCGAGCCAGTGTCGGTCTGACCTGACTTTAGAGTGGTACCTCTTCCGTCGAGGTGGCATGAATTGCAGTTACCCTTGCCGTCGAAGAGCCGGAAACCCGCCATCTCGTCTGCTGTGAGCTTGTACTTACCGGCCAGGAAGGCGTCGAATTTCGACGAGAAAGCGCTGACCTGCACGGACTGCTCGTATGAGTCAATGGACTGCGCCCAGTGGTCGTAGACTGTTGTTTGCGTTGGTGCGATCCTCCGGACTTAGCGGAATGGGCGTGGTGTTCCTGCCAAACACCGTAGCGCCTCCAGGGGTTGCGCAGATCCGCTCAGTCTCGTGTGGAAACTTGATATCGAAGCGAGCCCTCGCCCCATACCTCCTCAAAGAGAGGTCTGTACACAGCCTGCGAAAGCCGGAATGCGACGCAGGCAGTATCAGGGAAGCCCATTTCTAGAGTATCGACAGGAGGACTCTGTGCCTGTTCGGCGTCGGGAATCCTTAGCTTATATCCGGTCGCGCGTGAATCGAAGAAATTTCCACCAAAGAACAGACCCTGTACTTGGTTGTATTGCAGTACAGGGAAGAATGGTGAATAGGGGTGTCGCTGCGCCGTCCGCTTGCCGGCCCGAAAGTGAACCGTTCCGGGAAATGCGACCATTGTCAGGTTGACCGAGGGGATCGGTCCACTAAAGCCGGCATATGGCATGTGGCAAGACGTGCACGCTTGATTTCTGTTCGGTGAGATGTTCTTGTCGAAGAGCATAAGCTCGCCGAGCGTTTCTATTGCCTCAGTTCCGGTATTCTGGAGGACGGGCGGCTGACCTGTCAGAATCGGGGGCTGTAAGGCGTGCCACCGTGCAAGCGCTCGGCTTTCGATGACATCCACCTCCCGTAGAACCCGAGTTATCTCGGAACTTAAGTCGGATGGCAGAATTCCAGGTGGGTACGGGTTATAGACCCGTAGATGCTGGTCGTTGTCGGTTTGCTGTGCTCCAGCCTGCACTGAAATGAGCCCAGTGCAGATCAGGAGCGCGACGATAACGCCTGCGGATAGGATCAACAACGTGATCCATCTTCTTTCTTCCCTCATGTGCTAACCCCTTTCGTGACTTCGGTAGGAGCGGACGGTTCGGCATGGATATGATGGCAAGCACGCCTCGGTTTATCCATTCTCATCAAAGGAGCGTTGATGATTCCTGGTGTGCCAAAATCTTCGATAACGCTGCGAGATACGATGTACTCGACTGCGACATCTGCCGTCACTCAACGCTCTGGACAATTCTATTGTCAAGTCCTCCAGGCGCGGACTGCGATTGGTAACGAGCAGCTCACACAGTACGCGCGGAACGTAGACTCTCGCGGCCCTTCGCCGGTAACCCCACTGCACGAGTAATTCTGCGACTTCCGCGTAAAGCGCGTGAAGCCGGTGGCGACCAAATGCGCGCCATGACAAGCTCTAAACAGGAAGTTTCGGCGTCCCAAGTTGTGTAGCCCGTTGAACTCAGACAGAGAGGCAACAGAACACCGGGAATGTAGCTGTCGCGGTCCACAAAGGCGTTGGAAGCTTCGGGCCGGCAAAATTAGCCGATTCTGGACTTATCATGGAGGTCGGCTAACCGCTACAAGACCGCTGTAGCGAATTTGCGATGAGCCAGCCCCGATTATTCGGTGAAACTAGCTCTCATCTGCCTGACATTGTTGTGACAGCACCACACCATACGATCCAGATTGAGCTGAGCAAGATCAAAACGCTTTCTGCTTTCAACGGAACGCTCAGCGTCCAACGATTCGGATGTTAAATTTCACACTTACTATTGATTCCACACAGTTTAATCCTGAAAATTGGCTCCGAGAAAGAGCAAGTTGGATCCCAGTTTGGACCCCAGATCGACGCTTCAGACGTCTGGCAATTGGCGGTCATAGAAAGCCTGATTGCCTCTGCTCTTTGGCATCGCCACGACTAACTGATGAAGATACCGTGCGGTGGGCTGAGGTTGATCCGCGGCTGCCACCGCAAGGGAATGTGCCTCTGTCCCACGAAAGTCGATGCACAAAAATTGGCGAATAGGTTTACCTCTCGACTACGCCGCAGGCGATTCGCGCACCAGAGTTCCCTGCGGGGTCGGTTTTATAGTCATCTGTATTTGCGTGAATCACAATGGACGTACCACCTTCGTGAAAGAGCGAGTTCGGTCCACCCCGGAGGAGGGTAGCGTTCGCATCCAAAAGTGACGCCTCAGCGTGTCCAGTGCCGTCTACCTGGATGTTCAGCAAGTCTCCGGCATGCGGACCTTCGGGATTGTCTTTTCCGTGTTTCTTCGAAGTTGGGTTGAGATGCCCTCCTGCGCTCATGAAATCCGGGCCTTCGCACTTGCCAATCGTATGAACGTGAATTCCATGGGTGCCGGGCGGCAGTAGCGAGACGCGGACATCAATGCGAATCCCGCCATCGGTTTCGCGGATCGTGGCGGTACCGATCTTCTGCCCCTGCGCATTGACAATATTTGCGTGGGCCGACTGTCCCGTAGATTGAGCGAACATCGCGGTCGGCCAAATCAGCGCGGCTGCGAGGATGCAATTGCGGATTAACATGCTCTTTCCCTCCTGAAGCTACAGTTGCGACGAAGATGGGTCACGGGGACCTCCTGTGACCCAAACTTATCTTAGCCTTTAGGCAACCACCGCTCCGTTCACCTCACGCGAAGCGTCCGCCGCCGGGCGGCTACGTCCTAACGCCGTTACCGTACATCTCTAACAATGTCGGCCCTGTCAAACTCTTTTTGAGCGCACTGCTCCGTTCACTTCGAAGAGTGGTCTTCGTTGTTCTTGTTCGACTTCTGCATCGACGACCACGGCTCGCTCGTAATCTGTCGGTCGGCTTCAGTCCGACCCAAACATCTCTTCGATCTGTACTTCGACCATGATTACTTCTTCAAACTCCCTTTGCAGGGAGCGGGACGCCCAATCAAGTGGACGGCGCTCTACTTCACGCCATGTACGGTACCGAGCTGTCCCGCGTACGAACCGAACTCTGACGACGGTGAATACTCACAGCCATTCCGCCACATCCAATACAACCGGATCGCCAGCCTGCGCCCCATCGCTACCTTGGCAATACTCTTGTGTCGACGCATCGCCAGGTGCATGTACCGACGTCGCCAGCCAGGATGGACACGCGCTGCTGCTTGGGCCGCCTCCACCAGCAAGAAGCGCAACAAGGAATTGCCCTGTTTGCTGATGTGCCCCAGCCGTTGCTTGCCAGCACTGGAGTCCTCACTCGGAATCATCCCCACGTAGGTGCCGATCTGCTTGCCGCGTGGAAAACGTTCCCAAGTTCCAATAATCAGCACGAAGGCGAGTGCCGTAAGCGGACCCACGCCAGGATGCGTCATCAGTCGCAACACCTCGGGTCGCTTCCTGGCTTCCCGCTCGACGGCTGCGGTTAACTCCTCAATCGTCGGATTCATGCAGTCCAGCAACTCCAACAACTCTCGCCGGCGCCGACTGGCCCAAGGAGCCAACGTGAGCTTCTCCAACTGTGCTCGTCCCTGTTCCCTGAACAGTTTTTTCTTCCAGCGATAGCCCTCGTTCATGGCCAATGCCTGCAGTTGATTCATGATCCGCGTGCGCATTTGCACCAACCGATGCCGGTGCCACAACAGTTGCCGCAAATCTCGATTCTCCGGGTTCGGTACCCAGATTTGCGGGAAGTTATTTTCCAGCATCAGCCGGCGTAGCAGTCGAGCATCATTGCGATCGTACTTCTGCTTTTTCACTCGCTTGGCCTTGATCTCTGCGGGATCGCCGATCCACAGCTCGAAACCTAATTCCGCGAGTAGCCGCTCGAACCAGCGTGAATATCCGGTAGCCTCCATTCCTACCCGCACGCAGATTCCTCGCTGCTTCAGGTCTCGATAGAATTTCTCTGCTTGTCCATCACTGTGCTTCAGTTCCTGTTCACCACACTCACCGGTCTCTTCTACAAAAAATGCAATCGTCTGAAAGCTCGGGTGGTAATCTACGCCTATAATCATCATGTTCGGCTCCTTTCTCCCGAGCCTATGGTCGTTGAGCAACCAAAGTTTACTCGGGTCGAGGAGCCGACATTGTTATGCAATCAAGTAGAGTCCTGCTACGGCAAGTTTCCGGTAACCCGACTAATCGGGATTTAGCCGCGTGGGAGAGTAACTTCCCAGTAGCCGACCATGCGAAGCAATCCAAAGGACCCCGCTTCAAATAGTTTCTTCAGCACCTCGCGAAGCCGCGTTCTAAATGTCCGGAATTATTATTAGCTTCCCGCGAGTGTGTCCTTCTGCCGCATACCGGAAAGCCTCACGGACCTCACTAAACCTGTAGCGCCTGTCGATGACCGGGGTGACCTTTCCGGTCCCCATGAGTTCGCCCAGGGTGGTCAGATCCTCCTGGTTTACTTTCGCGATGAAAAAACGCATCTTGCGGCTTCCGAAGATGGATAGAAGAAATGCACCGATCAAACGAGCTAGAAGGCTGGTCACGGGAAGATCGTTCGGCGCTCCAACCATGACGAGTATTCCCTTTGGGTTCAAAACGCGCCTGCATGCTGATGGCGAGTGGTTGCCAACGCAATCGAGGACGAGGTCATAACGTTGCCCGCTTTTGGTGAAATTCTCTTTAGTGTAATCAATCACCTTGTCCGCGCCGATGGAACGGACCGTGTCCGCATTCCTCGTACTGCACACGCCCGTCACATTCGCGCCAAACGACCTGGCGAGCTGCACCGCGAACGTACCCACACCGCCTGCCGCACCGTTAATCAAAACTCTCTGCCCGTGCTGAATTCGCCCTTTGTCGCGAAGACCCTGTAACGCGGTTAGCGCCGCTACCGGCGCGGAAGCCGCCTGCTCAAATGTCACGTTAGCTGGCTTGCGGACCAGCATCGATTTCATTCCCGGTACCGACTGCGAAGTCGCATACTCGGCGAACGCTCCACGACAAGCCCCGAACACCTCGTCAGCCGCTTTAAACTGTGTTACGTTCCGGCCAACGGCTTCAACCTGGCCGGCGACATCGACGCCGGGTCGTTTGATCTTCGGTTTGCCAAGCCCGAGCAGCAGGCGAACGATGAACGGGCCCCCTTTCATCAACTTCCAGTCGAGCGGATTGACGGAAGCCGCGTGGACCTTTATCAGGACCTCATTGTCGCCGGGAATCGGCTTGTCAATTTCTTCACATCTCAGAATATCGAAGGAACCAAAGTTTTGATAAACGATGGCTTTCATGGGTCTCCCTTCTGGACTTATGTTGAATCCATTCTTGCTAAAATAGGCCACGCGTCAACGCCAGGGCGCGCTCCGAACGAGTTTGCAAGATTGGAGACGCGATTTCCGATTTCCCTACGGGAATTTGCGGTCCTGCGAGCTTCTTGGCAAGAGGCTGTTGGTACAGCTGAGTAGTGATAAGACCTGGATGCCGGTCTAACCCTAACCGGAAGCAATCCACAGGCCTGATTAGCGCTAATCGGAAAAGTGAAATCTGCCCAAAACCAGTTGATTGCATAACAATGTCGGCTCCTCGACCCGAGTAAACTGTGGTTGCTTGACGACCACAGGCTCGGGAGAAAGGAGCCGAACATGATGATTATAGGCGTAGATTACCACCCGAGCTTTCAGACGATTGCATTTTTTGTAGAAGAGACTGGTGAGTGTGGTGAACAGGAACTGAAGCACAGTGATGGACAAGCAGAGAAATTCTATCGAGACCTGCGGCAGCGAGGAATCAGCGTGCGGGTAGGCATGGAGGCTACCGGATATTCCCGCTGGTTCGAGCGACTGCTGGCGGAGTTGGGGTTCGAGGTATGGATGGGCGATCCCGCAGAGATCAAAACCAGACGAGTGAAGAAGCAGAAGACCGACCGCAAGGATGCCCAACTCTTGCTCAGACTGATGCGGGAAAATAACTTTCCGCAAATCTGGGTACCGGGTCCGGAGAATCGGGATCTGCGACAACTGCTGTGGCACCGGCATCGGTTGGTGCAGATGCGCACGCGGATCATGAATCAACTGCAAGCGTTGGCGATGAACGAAGGCTATCGCTGGAAGAAAAAGCTGTTCAACGAACAGGGGCGAGCGCAGTTAGAGAAACTCACGCTGGCTCCTTGGGCCAGTCGGCGCCGGCAAGAGTTGTTGGAATTGCTGGACCGCATGAACCCGACGATTGCAGAGCTGACGGCGGCTGTTGAGCAGGAAGCCAGAAAGCGACCCGAGGTGCAGCGACTGATGACGCATCCTGGCGTGGGACCGCTTACGGCTCTCGCCTATGTGTTGATCATCGGAACTCCAACGCGGTTTCAACGCGGCAAGCAGATCGGCACGTACGTGGGGATGATTCCGAGTGAGGACTCCAGTGCTGGCAAACAGCGATTGGGTCACATCAGCAAGCAAGGCAATTCGTTGTTGCGCTTCTTGTTGGTGGAGGCGGCGCAAGCAGCGGCGCGGATTCATCCTGACTGGCGGCGTCGGTACATACACCTGGCGATGCGACGGCACAAAAGCATTGCCAAAGTAGCGATGGGACGCAGGCTGGCGATTCGGTTGTACTGGATGTGGCGGAATGGTTGTGGGTATTCACCGTCGTTAGAGTTCGGTTCGTACGCGGGACAGCTCGAAATCGGACATGGCGTAAAGTAGAGCGCCGTCCACTTGATTGGGCATCCCGCTCCCTGCAAAGGGAGTTTGAATTAGTAATCATGGTCGAAGTAAGGATCGAAGTCGGGTCGGAGGAGGCGCGCTTGCGCGCTGGCCTCCGTCCGCCGCTCAAACTGCACGTACGGTTTTCCCGTATGCAGCTTTCACGAAGGCTCACTGCTCCGGGATGCAATAGAAGGAATCAATCCAACTAGGTTGACAAGCCCGAACTCGCGGTAGAGCATCTTCTGAGACAGCCGTTTCCAGCCGGCGTTGCGCCAATGCTTGAAGCGGTGCGACCAGAGACGATGCACAATCCAGCGGTCGAGTCGGTTGAAGAGCAATCGGACATGGGCTCGTTTGTAATACTCGCCCCACCCTCGCAAAAGCGGGTTTAGCTCCTCGATCAGCTCCTTGGTTGGCAAGGGCACCTTCCGCTTGGTGCGCTGCCGTACGTGGTCCATGAAACGACGGATCGACTTCTCCTTGGGGTACGCATAGAGCGCACCCTGTCGGGCCTGACTACGAATCTTACTCTCGGGTAGATAGAGCTTCTTCTTCCCACGTTTGATTTTGTAGCCAAGGAACTCGAAGCCATCCTGAGCATGAACGATCCGCGTCTTCTGCGGATGTAACTCCACACCCAATTGTTTCAGGATTCGGCCAGCGGCCTCCACTGCGGCTCGTGCCTCTGCTGCCGATTTACAGGTGATCACCCAATCATCGGCATACCTCGTGAGCTGATACCCTCTCAGCCGCATCTCCCGATCAAACGGCGTCAGAAGTATGTTACTGAGCGTGGGCGAAACTACCCCACCCTGAGGAGTCCCGCGCTCGGATGGAAAGAGCTGCCCCTTTCCGTAGCTTCCTGCCTTGAGCATCGCCTCGATGAGACGAAGTACTCGGCCATCCGCTACTCGTTGGGCTACCAGCGTGAGAAGTTTCTCGTGATCCACGGACCCGAAGAAATCTCGGAGATCTGCGTCCACGATCCACTCCGACCCGCCTTGTATCTCTTTCCAAATTTTGCGCAGGGCATCCTTCGTCGATCGCCCCCGCCGATATCCGAAGCTGGCATCATCGAATATCGGCTCGAAGATGGGCTCTAACCGATTGAGGAGCGCTTGCTGGCATACCCGGTCGTAAATCGTGGGTATGCCGAGCAAACGATACTCTCCTGGTTTATCCCTCTTCGGAATGGGGTGTTGTCTCACCGGCAGAGGTTGATAGGTGTCTTCTTTCAGCTCCCGCTGCAGCCGATCCAACTGCTGGTTCAACTGCGCTTCGAAGGCCTCCAGATTCTGCCCATCGACTCCTCCACTTCCCCGGTTCGCCTTCACCTTTTCCCAGGCCATCTCCAGGTTCTTCCGCTTATACACCTTGTCGATTAATGAATGGATCTTCTTCACACCCGTCAGGTTGATCCAGTCCACCAGTCTCCTCAGACGAGAGCGTACGGGTTTTTCGCTTAAGGAACTGTTCCGACCTCCCTCATCTTTACTCATCTGGCTTCCTTTCTCTTCCCGACCGTCTTCGCCGGCTGGCCTTCCCCGACCCACTTCCGTCGCCGGTTGCCCGGTCACATGGCTTTCGCCACGCTTCAGGTACTATTCAGCCGTCCGTATACTGACAGAGCTTCACTCGCCACTTCGCTTCCGCTTATAGGTCTGCTTACTCCGGTGCCACCCGAAGACTCTGTCAGCACCTCCTGAGGTCACGTGCTGTTCTTCTGTACCGTGCCGCCCGCAATCACCTTGGTGCGGTGGGTGAATGAGAACGCCTTCGTCTTCATCTCGCAGACTCGACCTTGCCCCACCTTTGGCCGACCGGTTCATCTTTGGGTCTCCCCATTGATTGCGGCCCGGTACTTCTCCGCAGGCCCTTCAGATTCCATCTTGTGATGATCACTTGATGGACACCCTGCCCTCCGGAGTACGGCAAGTGATGGCTCCAGGTCCGTCTTGGCTGTGTCCGGCTTTCGCCTTCGTGCCCGTTTAGACGTCTCCATACCTTCCACTTTCTCCGGCCAGCGAGGAATTACCCCCGCTTTCTTGGATATGGCGCTCCTCATTCGAACGCCAGAGGGACTTTAACCCTCCTGAACAACGCGCTGCTCAGCACACGAGATGTATGGGTCGGACTGAAGCCGACCGAGAGATTACGAGCGAGCCGTGGTCGTCGAAGCAGAGGTTAACAAAGAACAAGGAAGACCACTCTTCGGAGTGAACGGAGAAGTGCGCTCAAAAAGGATTTGACAGAGCCGACATTGTTAGAGATGTCCGGTTATCCGACTTACCGGGAGCTATCACCGAAGGCTAGCTCTGTCCTATCATTCACGGTCACTTCATATGCTCGCGGAGATTGACCAGCAGTTGATCGGCCGACTCGAGGCGGATCAAGCCTGCGCGTGGGTACTCGACGTCAAGCATGACATACACGATGATTACCGTGAGGACTGTGAAACCGAGGATGTGGAGCCAACTCCGGTGTTGGCCGCTCGACATCCGAAAACCAGCTAGCAGGGCACAAATGAGACCCAAGCCGAACAGAAGAGCGTAAACGATCCTCGGAGGGTGAATTTGCAGCGCCATTGCACGCGTGGTAGAGATGTCAATCATGTTGTTTAGCGCGGGAAGCAGCAACAGACCAGCAGTAGGAGGAGAATCGGGGAGTCGAGTAGCTGCTACCGCCTCGGTCCAGACCTCTTCCTGAATCTTCTTGGATTTGGCCATCTCCATTTCGGCTGCCACCATATCTGGAAGCCTGCGGTACGTCTCCAGCCGCGAGTCCAGATAGCGGCGAAACAATTCCTGAAGTGCAGGCTGTGCCTGATGGGACAGTAAGTGCAGTCGCAGATAGGCGGTCTCGATGGCATTGGCTTCCTCGGCGACCAACATCCGTTTCTCGTTAAACCGCGATGCCGCTCCGGAGAAGGTGAACGCTACCATCAGGCCAAACAGGGCAAAAACCGCGCCCTCGACCGTGCCAAGACCGCCTCGCTCACCTTCCGACTCTTTCGGACGGCGCCGGACACCAAAACGGCGGCCGACCTCCAGTAGAAACAGCATGCCGATGAAAAGAAACAGCGCAAAAAGTAATGGGGGAATGGGAGGTTCCACGGGAAGGACTCCTTTTGCGAATCGACTGAAGAAGGCGTGCGGCGTTATTCTATTTCCAGTAGTAGACAATCGCTGCACCAGTGAGTATGAATGCTCCTCCGAGCAAGACGCCAGGCCCCGGCGTGTGTCGAAAAAACAGATAGTTGACGACTTGAAATGCGATGAACAATGACGCGAGATAAATCCCTGTTGCGCTAACAAATTCTATGGGCGCGAGATTGAGGGACGCGCCATACATCGCGAGTAGAACGGTTGCGGATGTGAACAGCAAAATGCGCCCCGGCATCATGTGGTAGTGAAGGGCAACTCTCATCACCGCGTCGCCGACAGCCTCAAACACGGTTGCTGCAACTATAAATGCAAGGACCTTCATAGTTCAGAGATGTTCTCACGGGTTGTTCGCGTGGACAATTTTTTCAGTTTGGTCGAAAAAGCGGCGCGCGCGTGTGGCCGAGTGATGTAGAAAAGAAGAGCTCCAGCTATGGTGACACCGACTAGGCCCTGAATAGTGCGGCCAAGGAAAATGTTAACGAAATCTCCCAGAACTTGAGTTCCGATGATGGCCACGGCCAACTGCCATCCCCACCGCCGCCGCTTAAACCAACCCGTTGCAGCCAATGCAAGCGACACTGCAAGCGACAGAAACAAAAGACCTACGGGCTTGCCCAATGGCGCAAGCTCATCGTAGGCGCGAGGATTCAGAGCCCAAATACGGTCAAGAAACGTGCCGCGCCATACCAAAGTGGTCCCTGCAAGAAATGCCATTACAGTTCCAAAGAACAGAAAAATGCCGATGGCTGTCATGCTAACTCGAAATAGTCGCCGGTGGCTGCTCAACTGAATCCATGCGCGAACTATAAGCTGGAATTCTTTGCTCGCCAAGTCCTGGTAAACGCTAGTGCTTAATCGGATGCGCGTTTTCGCTAATACGTGAAGGCAGGCAGGGTGCTCCGCGCGCGTTCGATTAAGCCGTTAGGACGTAGCCGCCCGGCGGCGGACGCTTCGCGTGAGGTGAACGGAGCGGTGGTTGCCTAAAGGCTAAGATAAGTTTGGGTCACAGGAGGTCCCCGTGACCCATCTTCGTAAACTGATGCTGGAAGAACTCCAGCGCCTTAACTACTCTGACGAAACTATACGCAGTTATATCCACTCCGTCGAGGATTTCGCTCGACACTTCAACTGCTCCCCGGATCGCTTAGGCCCGCGACACATTCGTGAATATCAAGCCGAGCTATTTCGAAAACGGACGTTGTCAGCGGGTAGCGTCGCGGTCCGTCTGGCAGCCTTAAGGTTCTTTTACTGTAAGACGCTCAAGAGAGCTTGGAGCATCGCCGACACTCCCTATCCGAAAAAGGACCATCGCCTGCCAGCGATCCTCAGCCAGGAAGAAGTCGCGCGATTGATCCAGACGGCCGGCACTTTCTTCCATCGCACTTTGCTGATGACCCTCTACGCCACCGGCGCACGCTGTGCCGAGCTGACACATTTAAAGTTCAGCGATGTCGACAGCAAGCGTAGGGTGATTCACATCCAAGGCGGCAAGGGCCGCAAAGACCGCGACGTAATGCTCAGTCCTAAATTGCTTGAAGAACTTCGTGCGCACTGGCACCGCTTACGCCGAAAACCAAGAGTCTGGCTATTTCCGGGCAACCACGACCATTGCGCCGATCACCCGATCGATACGAAAACCGTTTGGCATACGTGCCAGCAAGCCGCCAAGCGAGCTGGTATCCAGAAAGGTGTTCATCCTCACACGCTTCGGCACTGTTTTGCGACCCATCTACTCGAGGATGGTGCGGACCTGCGCACCATTCAAATCCTGTTAGGTCATAACGATCTGAAAGAGACGGCCCGCTACCTGCATCTCTCCCAACGTCACTTGCATGCGACCGCGAGTCCATTGGATTCACTGCCGCTCGAAGGCCCTTCGCCGCAGGAAGAGTAGATGGCCCGGCCACCACTCGAGGTGGCCGATCTGATCCGCGCCGCGGGAGATGTCTTCATCGAACGAAATCGCCACTGGCTCCGTTGGAAGCACATCAAAGTGTTGCTGGCCATTCGCCGGTGTCGTACTGCCGCACTCGGCGGTCATCTCGATGAGTGCACCCGTTGCGGGTATCGTGCCACCATCTCGTATAACAGCTGCCGCAATCGCCACTGCCCCAAGTGTCAGATCGCTGCGCGGGAACGCTGGATCGCTGCGCGTCGACGAGAACTTCTCCCGACCCGCTATCTGCATGTGGTCTTCACACTGCCCCATCGGTTGGCTCCGCTGGTGCTGCAGAATAAGAAGGTCCTCTACGGTCTCCTGTTCCGTAGCAGTGCGGAAACCCTTCTCGAAGTGGCTCGCGATCCGAGGCATCTTGGTGCAGAGATTGGTTTCTTCAGCGTGTTACACACGTGGAGTCAGAAGCTCAATATTCACCCGCATGTACATTGTGTCGTTCCTGCCGGCGGCCTTTCACTCGATCACACCCGCTGGGTTCGTTCACGAGACAACTACTTTCTTCCCAAAGGCGTGCTGCGTGAAGTCTTTCGCGGCAAGTTCGTCCATGCGCTCAAAGAGGCTTTTCACAATGGCCAGCTCCGCTTCGAGGGAGATCTGAAACTCCTCGCTCAACCCAAGACCTTCGCTGCCTGGCTGCGGCCACTCTACCGACAAGACTGGGTGGTCTACTTGAAACGTCCCTTCGGTGGCCCCGAATATGTGCTGCACTATCTGGGCCGCTACACTCACCGTGTGGCCATCTCCAACCATCGCCTGGTCTCTTTCACTGATGGCCAAGTCACTTTTCGCTGGCGTGATTCTGCTCACCACAACGAACAGAAGTTGCTGCCCCTATCGCTCGATGAATTCTTGTGCCGCTTCTTACTGCACATTCTTCCGAAAGGCTTCGTGCGCATTCGTAACTTCGGCTTTTTAGCCAACCGCAAACGCGCCACGCTCCTACCACTTTGCTTTCAGTTGTTGGGTTCGGAACAACAGCCGCAAGCCGAACAACAACACGCCTCTTCCACCGAAGATTGTCCCGATCTTTGGCGCTGCCCTAAATGTGGTGGACCGATGAAGGTCATCGAAAGGCTTACCGCTGCCGAAATCCAACTTCGTTCTCCACCACGGATCAGCGTTGCGGCATGAGACTACTCTCTCCAACTCGAAAACTCTGTGTCCTTCCGGGCGCTGCGCATCTCTGCGGCTCGCCGTCAAAGCGATCCATTCTTCCAGCTTCTTCCACCACAGTCTTCGCGATACTTTTTCGCCGTAGCCAATCTCCGCGCGCACGGTGTCATATGTCGTGCCCTGCAGCACAGTCTCGGCACGGCTTAACGCCGCTCCTTCCCGCGATTGAATTTGCATAGAGCCCGCGTCCACCGCAACCACGGGCGGCCACGTCCAAACGGCTTTACCGGACGCGCGCAGACCACCCCGCCTCCGTTTACTCCTCACCGAGAACGCGCATCCGGTAAAGCACTAGCGTTTGAAGGAAGCCGCTGGCGGCTGCGGCGGATGCGGGCTAGTGGGACCCGATCTAATGGCTATGGGAATTCAATCTTTTCGCTCATCTGTAAGCTGTTGGTTTTGCGGTACTTAGAAAACGGGCATGTGCGAGAACTGCAATTCGGTGCGTTACGCTGGGGCATAGCACGCGGAGCATAGCACGCGAAGCGTCCGCCGCGCCAGCGGCTTCGTTCAAACGCGCTAATCGGAAACTTGAAGTGCTGGGACTGGAGTTTGTCCGGTAATGCGACTTATCGGGACTTGGTGACGGGGTCCACAAAATTCTCCTGTAGCCTACAGCCCAACGGCTAGCTGCCTCGGTGCATTGCTCGGCCTGTTAGTTGTTACAGTTGCAGTCCTTCATTCTCTGGCGCATTCTGCCGCCCGGAGGTTAGGCGAATGGCTACCGTGACCAGTGTGCCCAGCAACCCACCCGCTGAAATCCAAACCCTAATCGACGCCCACATCAACGGCTTCAACACCCACGACAACGGTCTTTTCCTCAGCGTTTTCGGGGACACCGCAATCATCATCGACGGCATTGCGCCCTATCGCTGGTTGAACCCAAATGCTCCGGCCAATTGGCTCGACGACGTAGCGAAATGGCGTGAGAACCTTGGCGTGACCTCCGAGCACTTGTCCTACAAGATGGGCTTCTGGAATGTCGAGGGCTCGTCCGCATATGCTGTCATATCGGGGACTCTCACTGTCACGATTAAGGGCCAGTCCGTCGTTAGGACCGGTACCCTTGCGTACACGTTCGCGAACCGCAGCGGCGTCTGGAAGATTGAGGCACAGGCTTGGGGCCGGACGTCGTAGCCTGCTTCATGCGCTGTTGAAGACCCTGACAATAGAATCCGGTTGTTTTCCGACTAAAGCTACATTCGCTCTGGCCTTCTGCGCCGCCAGACCGGGCTGTCGTAGCCCGAAAGTCTGTCTTCAAAATCCTGATTAAGCGCAAACCGGACAAGTCGATTTCTCGGCCAAAACCAGTTGTTCGGTTGACCGACTACACATCCAAGTGGATTTTCCTTGTGATAAGCTGATTTTTTGCAACTCCATTTATGGCGAAAGCAGAAAACCTCCAACCGTTATGGGATCAGCTTGTGGGCGAGGACCTAAGCGGGATTGTCTTTGTCCGAGACTATTTGCAGTTGCAGTTCAATCCCGTGTGGTCAAAAAACTAGTCCTGGTCGCTGCCTTGAAATCATTGCTCAGCGCACGTTGATGAAATCAGGCCCGCGAGGTCTTTTGCCAGTCGAGATTCCCAGTATCCTTAATATATGTTGTGAGCCCATCGCCCGCTGTCCCGTCGACTTTTATGCCGCTTCCCTCTCGTAGTACTTCAGCAGGCCGCCCAGTCGTTCTCGACACCGCACTGCTCCCATGTTCCTCCTTGCCTCCGGCCGCGAAGGAAACAAGATCCGATTGTCTTTGCCCTGATGGTTGCGCTCCTCGTGGTAATGTACGATGTATTGCTGCAACGCTCGCCGCAGGGACGATTCTCCAAACAGGATCAGCCTCGACAGACATTCTTCTTTGACCGACCTCACCCAGCGTTCCGCATACGAGTTCAGATTCGGGCTTCTTGCTGGCAATCGAAGCGGATTCACGCTTCCCGTCTTGATCAGTTCTCGAAATGATTGGCAGAACTTCGCATCTCGGTCATGCAGCAGATAGCGGCAGCCTCTCAGGCATCCCCACTCCTCCATAGTCATGTTTCGCGCCTGCTGCTCCATCCACTCCTCATCCGGGTACGGCGTGAATCCTGCCAGATTCACCCGGCGAGTCTCCAAGTGGATGAAGAACAGCACATAGTAGGTCGTCAACCCCTTGAGCGTTAGGACTTCCGTCGTGAAGAAGTCCATGCCCACCAAAACGTCCCGGTGCGAACGGATAAAGTCTTTCCAACTCGTTGCCTGCTTCCGCTGGGGAGCCGGTGGAATATCACGGCGGCAGAGAATGTTGCCCACCGTCTGATCGGATAGACGATGGCCTAGATTTGCCAGGGCACCTACGATCCGATCGTAGCCCCAGCTCGGATTTTCCCTCGCCATTTGCACCACCAAGCGTTCTGTTTCCTGATCTACCTTGGGGCGCCCTACACTTCGACGGAATTTCGACCCATCAAATTTGTTCGCGACGAGCTTCCGATACCAACCCAGAATCGTATCGGGCTTGGCCGTTGCCGCCACGTCCTCCAGTGCTTTTCGACCCAGGCGGTGAGCGATCTCCGCCAGTGTCCCCTTTTCTCCTTCCGAAAGCAGCAGCCGACCTTTGATCTGACCTCTCAGGATCCAGTTCTCCGCCGCCAGATATTCGTTTCGCAACAGGAGTTCTTGATTGACTGTTCCGGTGACATAGGCGAGCAGGCGCGCCCAAAGCATCTTAGATTCCCCTGTAATCTTGACTTCGTGAAACGCGAGATTGTAGGCGCTGTTTCTAAGTCGGAGAAGCCCATTCGAAAAGGGAGCCGGTGCAAAATCCTAAGCTCCGCTATTTCAAGCCGTTCGAGTTTTTTGACCACACGAGGTCGCCCTTGTTTGCCTGGAAAGGAACGTGGAGCTTGTCACCGACCGACAGCTTCGTGAACGGGTAGAACTTGCCGCCCTCGAATCTGCGCCGCGCATGGCCGTTCTCCGCGAAAACGCGGTACCACTCCTTCAGTGTCGGCTGGCGCTTGAAGCTCACAAATCCTCCATGTTGTCCGGCATCGCGTCGTTCTCAGCCTGCCGCTTGTCGAAATGCCTCGCGCACAGCCATTTTCCGTGGAGCTTGCCGCACGCCGGTGAACCGCAGTCGTGCACGCCGTCCCCGAACGCATCGTCTGTCGCTTGGCGGTAGTGCATTTCAGTATCCCCTTCGCCGGAGCATCGCCTTCAGTTGGCGCGGCGTCACGCTGATCCAGATGTCCTGCCGACCGTAATGCCGCGCGACGCGCTGGGCCGTGGTCTGCATGAGTTGGCTGTCAACAG
Organism: uncultured Acidobacteriota bacterium; assembly: GCA_963721915.1. Classification (GTDB taxonomy): domain Bacteria; phylum Acidobacteriota; class Terriglobia; order Acidiferrales; family UBA7541; genus Acidiferrum. The sequence continues at coordinate 547,787 of CAVRLD010000005.1, forward strand.
ACCAGACGCACGCTGGGTTGAGGTCGCCCACCGCGAACAAGGCCACGTATGGCCATTTGTTGTAGTGGACCTCGACCTGAAGCGGAGCCACCAGCTTTCCCTCGCAAGCTCCAACAGTTGCGCGGCTGTCGCATCGGCGTTCGCGTAGTACGCACTCGCGGTTCTCGTCGGTTCGCGCGGGGCCGCACCTGGCCTCGCGCTCAGGCGCTGGCTATTTGTAGCTCCCCGCAGGCAGCTACAGACGCACTTTTGCTATTAGTTCCCATCCGTTTCGCAATGTTGTCGCAGGCTGTCCTAGCTTCTTCCAGGCTTAGAAACGATTGCGACTCGGTTCCATAGCAAACGGCGTATTTGATCGTGGGCGCCTCCCAAGCACAGCTGCTTCCGCTTGTGAATTCGCGCACTACAGGACCACCAGGAAATGCCTTGTAAACGATCATGCTGGAAGCTTGCGGGGTGGCCGCGGCCTCGCTACCTTCACCACGTTCGCCTTTCTTGATTGCTCGATTCGCGCCGCGACTTTCTTTTGCGCGGGCGATGCCGGTGAGTTTTGTCTTCGCGTGCTGTTGGTTGGAGACGGCCCCACGCGTGGTGGCTCGCCTGCGCTTGCGCTCAACATGCTCGGGATTGGTGGCATTCTGCGACAGCGAAGTTGCGGGGGTAATTGTCGATGCCTGCCTCGTTCCTGTAGCCCCTATGACCTCTGAAACTACGTTGCGCGGATTGCCTGCATTAGCTGCGCCCGCCAAAGAAGCCTCCCCCAGCTTGGGTGTCACCTCCTTGCGGATTCCCCTGGCGACCTCGACGATTTTCGATTGGGGGACTTCCCCTTTTGCATATTTCTCGATGACGGACAGCAGACGCTCTGTGCACTTGCGATAATCCGGCAACCGCTCAGCCAGTTCATTGATCTCCAGCAAGCGCGCCGCATCCATCTGGATTTTGGCGAGTATGGAATGCACCGGACGGCCCGCCTCGCTTGCCTTCCTCGCCTCGATCGCAAGATTACAGGTGCTGACCATCATATTCGTCTGAGTTTTGGTGTAGTGCTCTGCGTGGCGGGGAACATTGCCACTGCGGCCGGTGCCTTTCGTGGGTTCACGGAGCTCCTTGATGTGGGCCTGGAGCGTGCGCACGGTGTAGTTAAGCTCGCTTGCGTACTTCTCAACCCACTCGCTCCAGCTTGGCACCCTCGCATCGCGCAGGACGTTCTTCCTGTCTGCACCCCGTTGCGAAAGGAGCGCTTGCATCCGCGCGAGGTAGGGCGTCGCCTCTTCCAAAGTAACCCTGGCGTTCGCGATGGCGCTCTTGCGCTTGTTTAGTTCGAGGTCGAGCGTATCGAACTCGTTCTTGGTGGCCGCGGAGTCAAGCTTCTCGTAACCGAATCCCTTGCTTGCCCCACCCGCATTCGTGAAACTCGCGAAATTCTTCGCGAGTTCCACGTTCTGGATCACGACCGCCGGTTTAGTCTCCTTGACCGACATCTGTTCATTTTCCGCCATAGGCTTCAGTATCCTTTGCTGACTGGGTCGCAACTAAAGCTAGCTTCTGGTTTGGCTGTGCCTCCAGGGTAGTTGTTTCTTGCCGAGGGGCGAGGATGAGGTTCCTCACTTTTGCCAACGGATAGGCCCAGATCAAGTCTTGGTCGTAATGCTCCCGGGCCCACTTGGCAATTCCCCTCGCGTCCTCGCGAGACGACGTAAATCGAACAGGAATCATGTTCTCGCCAAGGACCTCACCCTCATGCACCCATTCACCGTAGGCGACAGGGCAGCGCGTAGAGCCGCCGCTGACCTTCCGCAGCATCGCGAAGAGCGGATCATGGTGATCCTGGCTGAACGGCTGGGTACTCTTGTTGGGTTTTTCGGGGATTAAGATTTCCCAGAGGTACTTGCAGGCGAGCAAGTTGATGAACTTGCGCCCACACTCAAGGATGTTCTTGATAATTGTTGAAAAGAATTGAGCTTTTCCACCCGCATGCCTAAGGGCAGGGGCGACGACATCGCGAATTGACACAACGATCCTTTCGGATCATTGCGGTCTCTACGGAATGAAGGTGTGCCGTCGCAGCGACGGATTACCGTCGCCACAGACCACGGGATGACCGCGCCGACTAGAGGAGCCTGCTGTCGTGCTGCTTAAACGACCTGCAACTCACGAAACAGGACTGCTTCCCTTTGAGTTTTGAATCTGAACCGTCTTTACCCAGTCGGTCGCTGTTTTCAATTTTTGTCTTACCTTGCGTTAGATGTAGACGAGACTCCAAAAGTTCACGGCGCACAAAAACCTTGTGCCCGGAGACGCTTAATTCATCCCAGACCATTGGTTAGGGCAGACGGCTAATTGATCGACTTTCCTCCTCAAATTAGACGAATCCGAGACAGCACAGACATCTTGGCGGCGAATGCCCCTGTTGCGGCAGTTTCCTCAACCAGGTGGTGTGCCAGTCACTACGACAGTGGCTTCGCTACTTACAAGGGCGTGGCCCTTGACAGATTGGTCGCCGTCAGTGCCCGTCTTGTACCGGATGTCCTCTCGATTCGCGGCGTCTCTCGCACCCTTGCTCTGCCCATCGAGCCATGCGGTGTACCGCATAGTTTCGTTGACATCCTCATGCCCGGCCCACTTTTGCACCGTGCGGGGGTTCACGCCGTCTTGAATTTTGTTGGTGATGAACGTGTCCCTAAAACGGTGCAGTTTGATTTTCATGACACCGGAATTTTTCGCCGCAATCTGGACAGTACGAAGCAAATGATCGTCCACCCGTCCGTGCTTGTCGGAAAAGAGCAAGCCTTTGGGCAACGCAAGCAATTCTTTCAGCAGCGAATCGCTAATCGGAATGTTGCGCGTGCCAGCCTTGGATTTCGGCTTCCAAATGTTTCCTCTGGAGACGCAGTTCGGGCAATGGAAGCACGGCTTCTGGCGGATGAGAATTTCCTTGGTGCGAATGGAAATGTCTGTACGGTTCAAATGCGAGATTTCCTGCTTGCGACATCCAGTGGAGCGGAACAGACGCACCAGTAAATTTGCCTTCCCCTGCGTGTGCGCTTCCATAGCGACAATTTCTGCGTGGCTGTAGGGCTCGGGGTCGTTCGGGCTGTACTCCGGCCAGTCGCTTGTCTCCATGCCAAGTTTGATCTTCAAATGCTTGTTGAAGAACGTCACCACCGCCATCATCTGTGTGTGCACCGATTTCGGCTCGTAGTTCAGCAGCCGCGCTTTGCGAAACTTCAGGACATCGTTGCGGCCGTACTCGTCCACGAATGACTTGCCGACGATCTGCATGAACGCAGTCAGGAACTTGCGCTTGTCGTTCACGCTCTTGCGCGGGCGCTGGGCAAGCTCCAATTCCGCAAGATAGGCGTCCACTTCGTCTTGGATCGACTTTCTTTCCCTCTGCCGAGCGGCGAATGGAAGGACGGTGGACTCAGAGTGCAGCCGCTTGTAATTGGCTCTGGTCAGATATTCCGCACGCGTGCGCTGCGCCTCCAAGGGATCGTCGCCAACGGGAATCCACTTGCCGTCATGGGCAAGGAAATAATCGCCTTCGTGCTTCTCTTCCTTGCCGCCGACTATCACGTAATGCGGTTTGATTTTTCCGTTCGAATGAAATGCGGCCTTACGATAGCCATTTGCCCGCGCTCAGTTGAACTCGCTTGTACAGCGTGTAGGTTGGGTTTGCCATACCGTCCAAGTCCTCTCGCATAAATACTGACTTTGCGAGATTCCTTAGCATTTGGGATTAGCATGGCTTTCCAGAACTCCAAAAAAGCCCTATAAAATAGCCAATTATGAAGTTATGGCTGGGAGGCCTGGACTCGAACCAGGATAGCCAGAGTCAGAGTCTGGAGTCCTACCAATTGGACGACCTCCCAGCGGGGAGGAACAAAAAGGAATCGCGGCACGTCCGGCTCTCCCGGCAGCCACGATTCGACCTTTCTAATTTAATAGGGAATGCATGGGGCGTCAACCGAGACGGGACGGTGGTGCGGGCTCAAGACGCGCTAAGCGTTCGGAATGGCCAAGAACCAGGTCAGGCGCGGCGCGGACTGATTGCTTGATTCAGGTTTGCTCCGTTGTGCTGCACTTGACACAGGCAAGAGTGCCTGTGCTACTCGGGAAGGTAACGATTCATCGCGATGTGTCGGCGACGGACTCGGCATCGGCGGATTTTGACGGAGATGCGGGGACCATTTGACCTTTTTGCATGGTGAATTGTTCGCCGCCCCAACTGATGCGGTTGGAGGCGAAGCTGGCGAGCCAAACGGCGAAATAGACGGCGTCGCGGAGCGGCACCAACCACAGCTTGCGGCGAAGCACATCGTCGCCGACGCCACAGATGCCGACCGTCCATGCCATCACGAGCCGCAGAATCAGATAGGCAAACAAGTACGCCGCCGCGATCCACTTTGCAGGCGCGGCTACTGCGGCGAGCACAGCCCACGGCAGGCCGTGCGTAAAAATCAATCCGAGATACGAAACCGGACGGCACAGCCGCACCGTACGCGCCCAGCGTACTTGATGATTCCAGAATCCACGGGGAGTCTGGGCGGGGTACATCGTCCAGACGGGTTCGCGCGAGAGCAGCACTTTGCCACCGGCTTTAGCGATGCGATGGCCCAGTTCATAGTCGTCGGAGTGCATGTCGGCAATCGCTTCAAAGCCGCCAATCTTACTGACCCACTGCTTCGAGGTGGCGATCGATGCGCCCAACGCGAACGTCATTCCTTCTTTCCATTCCGCGACCAGCACACCCGCAAAAAAATCGCTGGATGCCCCAATGGCTTCCAGTTCAGCGCCAAGGCTTTTCTGGGCGATGCCCCGATAAAAGGATGTAACTGCGCCGGTCTTCGCATCCGCGAAAGGCGCGACCACCTCGCGCAAGTAGTTCGAGCCTACGCGCACATCTCCGTCAGTCAGCACCAGAATTTGGTGCCGGGCCTCCCGCGCCAGTGCTATGAGATTGTTCACTTTTTTGTTGGCACCGATCTGCGCTGCCCCCGTGATCAAGCGGATTTGACGCGCCGGAAACTCCGTGGCCAGGCGCCGGATCAGTGGCACGGCGGGATCGGAATCGTCATTTACCGCGAAGAGGATTTCGTACTCGGGATAGTCCTGGTGGCAAAAACTGGAGAAATTCTCATACGAAGCAAAGTCAACGCCTTTGACCGGTTTCAACAAGCTGACTGGTGGCGCGTACGATGGGAGCGAACGAGAGCGCTCCCGATGGAAGAATCGGGCCGCTGCGATGATCGCCGTAACATAGTAGGCGAGCGGGGCCATGGCGACAACCAACACCGCGTCTATCCAACCTGCGTGCATTCGGCTCCCGGCTATTTCTGAGGCCCACGCTCCGGCGAATCCTGGCGTACGCCAATTCGGCCTCCATCAGCCAACTCGTAAGGAATCTTGCGCCACACCGTGCGTAACCCGATATAACTTGCGCACCACACAAAAAATCCGAGTAAGTCTCGCACGAGATACAACCATGATGCATCCCGGGCACACGGATCGCGCGTCACTCCCCATCCGATCACGAGGTCTTCGATCAGGCGGTTGCCCAGCGCAATGACGAGCAGACAAACGGCCAGCCATATCCTGCCCAACGCCGCTGCAGCCAGAAACCCCAGGATCCCATAGGGAATCGCAAAAATGAGGCCGCTACCGAGATGGCCCCAGGGCCGCGACCATCGCGTGGATTTGGCCCAGCGCACTTCATGCTCCCACACACGACGGAATTTCAGCGGCGAAACGACATGATCAATCACATGACGTGAAAGCACGACGTGATATCCGGCCTTCTCGATCAAGTTCCCGATGACGAAATCGTTTGCAAAGTATTCTCCGAGGACGCTGTAGCCGCCGATCTTCTCGAGCGCGTCCCGGCGCACCACAATAGTCGGCCCCAGTCCAAACTTCATCCTTTCCAACAGGTTTGCCGTGACCACGCCAGCGGTCATCTCTACCGACATGCCGACTGCGTGCACCGCCGACCAGAACCCGCCAACATTCTTTCCACGGTAGACGCATGTGAGCATTCCGACCTTCGGATCGAGCATCGGCGGCACGACCTCTCGCAGATAGTTTGGCTGGACTTCAACATCGCTATCGCTAGTCACCAGAATGTCGTGCGCTGCCAGTGACGCCATCTTGTAAAACGAATACGCAGGCGGATTCAGCCACGGTGGACGCCCCGTGACGATCACCTGGGTGCGAATGTTCGGATAGCGCGCGCAAACTTCGCGAACGATGCCAAGCGCTTCGTTTTCTTCGGTGTCAGCCGCGAAAAGAATTTCGTATTCAGGATAATCCTGGTGAAAAAAGCTCTCGATGTTTTCTTTCAAGCGCACTTCCCAGCCATGTACGGGCTTGAGGAGGGAAACTCCTGGCCACTCGGTTACGGCTTCGGCGGCGAGACGCTGGCGCCATGCTTCTCGATGAAACTTGGCCGCGCCCAGCATTGCAAGCACCAGAAACACGTTAGAGGAAAGGGTGCCGACCAAGGCGATGCCCAAGACAATGTATGCGAGCCACACGCGGTCAGGCTCCGCGCCGTGCTTGCTTACATTTGTTACGCCGAAGAGATATTTCGATGCTTCGAGTCATTTTGAAAATGATAGTTCATGCGGCGATGCGGGTCGAGTGCCGGCACTACCCGGAACGCCCGATGCACACTAGCCGCCGTATGGAGGGCGGCAACAGTGTGGCCCGTGCTAAACTTTCTCTCACATGTGTCGGAACGCCAAATACCTTCGATTTTGTGCTGCCAAATGCCTGCTGAAGGCATGAGCACCTCCGTTGGCCAGCGCCTCTGGCCTTCTCTCGCCGTAATTTTTATTCTCTGGCTGGCGATTTTTGTTCCTGGATTGCCGCAGCCTTCTCTTTTTGACGACGCTGACGGCGCTCATGCCGAAGCTGGCCGTGAGATGCTCACGCTGCACGACTATGTGACTCTTCACGAAAACGGCATTCGCTATCTCGAAAAAGCGCCGCTTCCCTACTGGGCCATGGCTGCCAGTTTCCGATTTTTTGGCGTGAGTGAACCGTCGGCCAGGCTAGCGCAGGCTCTGGGAGTTCTGCTGCTGGCGTGTCTGCTCGTGCAAATGGGCCGCCGGTTTCTTTCCGCCGACGCTGGATTCTGGGCCGGAGTCGTCTGTGTCACTTCGTTCGGCCCGTACCTGTTCACGCGCATCCTGATCCCCGATTTGCTGGTCGGATTGTGGATCGGCCTGGGTCTCTATTTCTTCCTGCAAGGATGGCAGGAGCAACGGCCGTCGGTGTGGTCGTGTTGGGCACTCGCCGCGAGCGTCGCGCTCAATGTGCTTACCAAAGGATTGATCGGTCTGGTTTTTCCAGCCACGATCATCTTCGCTTTCCTGACGCTCGTGGGCGACCTACGCCACCTTTTAAAGATACGCCTTTTCTCCAGTACTCTGGTGTTTCTTCTAGTCGCTGGGCCCTGGCACATTCTCGCTGCACTGCGCAATCCGCCCGCGGGTCAAGCCAAAGGCTTTCTGTGGTTTTATTTCGTCAACGAACATTTTTTGCGCTACATCGGCAAGCGCTACCCGGCGGACTACGGTACGTTTCCGCTGGTTCTGTTTTGGGGAATGATCCTGGTTTGGTTGCTGCCGTGGAGCACGTTTCTGCCGCAAGCGATCCGCCAGATCAAGCTGCGGCTGCTAAGAACGGCGGAGACGCGCAAATCGCCCGAAGCCGCATTGCTCCTCTTCTTCGTTTGGGCGATCGTTATCCTTCTTTTCTTCAGCTTCTCGACTCGACAGGAGTATTACCTGGCTCCCGCTCTGCCGGCACTCGCGTTGATTTTGGGAAGCTGGCTTGCGCATGAAGGGCAGTCTGCCTACGGCAGCGAACTGGCGAGGTCAGGCCGCACCTCTGCAACGGTTTTTCTGGTCTTCGGTCTGCTGATATCGGCTGTCACATTGACTCTCGCACTGATTTCACACGCGCCTCTGCCCGGCGTGGAACTCGCTGACCTGCTCAACAAAAATCCCGATGCGTATGTATTGTCGCTTGGGCACTTCCTCGATCTCACCGGGAGCGCGATGAGCCTTTTTCGCGGACCGCTGCTGGGAACCGCGATCGCTTTTTTCTTTGGCAGTGTGCTGAACTGGCTGATGCGCCGCCGGGGATCGACACGCGGGGCAAACTACGCGCTGGCGCTCATGATGATCCTGTTCATCACATGCGCCCACGTCGCGCTTGGCGTTTTCGCCCCAGTGCTTGGCTCCAAGCCGCTGGCAATCGCCATTCAGCGCGAACTTCAGCCCAGCGACCAGATTGTTTGCGACGGGGAGTATGCCAACAGTTCGTCGGTGAATTTTTACACCGGGCGGCAGATGCTTATCTTCAACGGGCGCATCAACGGGCTGTGGTACGGCTCGTTGTTCCCTGACGCGTCGCCTGTCTTCATCGACGACCCGCAGCTGGCTCGGGCGTGGCAGGGACCAAACAGGATCTACTTCGTGACCGGCGGCGATGACCGCCGGGCCTATCTCGAGAAGCTGGGGCCCACGTACGAGTTGGCAAAATCAGGCGGCAAATTTGTGTTCACGAACCAGGCCAGTTCCGGTTCCATGGCGAGCGAGCCTTAACTCGAATGGTTGGGTAGCAATTGGCGAGTCTGCCCTTCCGTCGCGCAACGCTAGCTTAGGGCCACCAAGGCGACTCCGGCGCAGACCAGTACTACGCCCGCCCACCGGCCGGGGCTGATCTGTTCGCCGAGAAAATACTTCGCCGCTAGCGTGCCACAGACATAGGGGTTCAGCGCAGAAGCCGGAATCACCAGGCTGATTGGCTCCCACGAAAGCAACAGCAACAGGAGGTAGAACGAAGCTGCCAGCAGGGGTATGCCGGTCCAGAACCAAGCGTTGCGGAGGGCGCGGCCAAGGAAGATCAGGATTTCGCGGGGGCGCAACCTGGCTGGCTCGCCTACGATCTTCATAGCGTGGGTGATGATGATTTCGCCTGCGGTGCTGCACAGGATGAACAGGGCAAACAGCAGCACACTGCGCATCATGCCGCCACCCTTTGGAGCACGACATCGGTGGTGCGCGGCTTGGTCAGGCCGACCACCAGGACGCCAACGCAAATCAGGATGACCCCAATCCATCGCCGCGGAGAAACGCTCTCGTGGAGAAGCACGACCGCCAGGAGCGTGAGCAACGCGTAGCCGAACGCGCCCGCGGGCATCACGTAGCTGTAGTCGGCCCAGCTCATCAACATCATGTAGCTGGCGGTAAAGCCGATGAGGAAGAGAATGGCGATCCAGATGGTGGCGCTGGTGACCGTGAGCAGGAAGGCGTGCTCGAGACCGGCAAGGGAGAGTGGAACCGCGCCGATTTGGGTCATGCCGCGCTTCAGCATCAGGTCGCCGGCGTTGGCGCAGGCGACCATTATCAGGATCATCGCGAAAGTTTTGATCCGAAGGCGCAAGTCGCGTTTCATTTCATCAGTTTACTGGGGATGGGGCCGTAGTCCGATCAGACGAAGCATCAGCGGCTGAAGTTCACCAGAAAGAAGACTGTTCCGGCGCTGCTGAACCGACCCCCGAAAATTCCACCCCGAAGCATTTTGCTTGTCGAGCAACTCGCATCGGCTTTGACTTCATTGCCGTCAATCGGCGCGCACAGACAGGAGTGTCTGTGCTACTTAGTCGTTTCCGGAAGCTGAAGAGGTGCCGGGGACCACGATCATGGGCTTGTCGATGTCGCCGCCCTGGCGCACCCACTTCCAGCGCTCGGAGCGCAGCTTCAGGAAGGAGGTAGCTTCGTGGTACAGGCGCTTCCGCTCGTGGGAATCCCAGAGGGCCTCCCGGACGATGCGCCACACCACCTTGGGACGGAAATAGTATTCGTCGTAGAAGCGGTTGACGCCGCCCATCATTTCGGCCTTCGAGAGATGCGGATACTCGATGTGCGGCAGTTGGTGTCCGCCGGAGTCCGCCAGCGCTTCGACCTTGAGGAAGCCTTGCTGCGCCATGGTGTCGTGAAGTTCGGTGCCGGGCATGGCGTGGGCGAGAGAAACCTGGATGGTTTCGCAGTCGAGTTCCTTGGCGAAATCGATGGTCTTCCGAATGGTTTCGCTGGTTTCGCCGGGCAGGCCGATGATGAAATCGCCATGGACTTTGATGCCGACTTTTTTGCAGTTCTTCATGAACTCGCGAGCCATTTCAACGGTCGCGCCCTTCTTGATGTTCTTTAGAATCTGCGGGTCGCCGGACTCGAAGCCCACGATGAAAAGGCGAGCACCGCCGTCGGCCATAGCCTTCAATTCTTCGTACTTGCTGTGGCAGCGAGCGGTGCAAGACCACTGAAACTTCAGCGGTTTGAACTTCTGGCTGAGGTCAATGGCGCGGTCCTTGCGAATATTGAAGGTATCGTCGTCGAAGAAGATTTCTTTAAGTTGCGGAAAATATTCGAGAGTGTTCTTGACTTCTTGCACTACGTTGTCGACCGAACGTGTGCGCCACGCGTGTCCGGAGATGGTCTGCGGCCACATGCAGAAGGTGCACATCGCCGGGCAGCCGCGCGTGGTGTAGAAGGAAACGAACGGGTGGAGCAGGAACGGCACGTTGTAATTTTCGATTTTGAGGTCGCGCTTGTAGATGTCGGTGGCGTACGGAAGCGCGTCGAGCTCCGCGGTGTGGAGCTGCGGCTGCGACGCGGTGTGCACGATCTTGCCGTTCCGGCGGTAGCTGACGCCGAGGATTTCGCTGAGCGGCTTGCCCTTGGCGTACTCCACCACGGAATGATCGAACTCGCCGCGGGTCACGAAATCGATGTCTTCGCTGGCCATCAGGGTCTCGTCGGGCTTGATGTGCCCGTGCGGACCGACGAAGGCGATCTTCATGCTTGGGTGGACTTCTTTGATTTTGCGGATAAGTTTTACATCGCTGGCGAAGCCTACGGTGGAGGTGAACAAAACCAGGAACTCGTAGTCCTTGCAGATTTCAATAGTTTGCTGCCAGTTGATCTTGTGCGGGGAGGCATCCAGCAAGCGGCTTCCGGGAATCATCCCGGCGGGATAGGTGAGCCAGACCGGGTACCAATAAGACTCAATCTCGCGGGTGGCAGGCCACCGCGAACTCGCTCCGCCGTCGAAATTCTCGAAACTCGGCGGGTTTAACAGCAATGTCTTCAAGAAATCCGGCATTCATCACCCTCAGTATTAAGAACCAGAATGAGCGGTGCAAAACTTTCCCGTTTTGCGCCACGCTCTTTGCCACGAACCGACATCCATTAACCGACGCTATGTGGCGAGCCCTGAGCCCCTTTGTCTAGATAATAGTTTACCGGAGTTGGTTGCATCCCTCCAACGCTTTCTGCGAATGGAGTGTATCAAGCATCGAAAGGCTAAATACTGCATTAAGTGGCACTTCCGAGGTAGCTCTCGAAAGAGGGTCTCGCGGGAATAGCTCGACCCGAACAGGCTCAAACGGGCTTCGCGGCGGGAATCGCGGATTTTGCCGCAGCCGTCTGGACGATTTCCCAAATGCGGTCTACCCAATCGAGATGCTCCGGCTTCATGAGCACCGATCTGAGGCAAGTCAGGGTCTGGCGATCTCTTTTTACGCTGGCGGGTAAATCCAGGAAGAATGTCGCCGGCAACTCGGCGAGCGCTAGGTGCAATCCGAGGACGGCAGATTCGGCAAAAATCCTGCGGGAAAGTACGGAAATCTCTTCAACGCTGGATGCCCGCGGTGCAAACACCACAATGTCCAGGTCGTGGGCAAAGGCCGGGATGAAGGCTTTGCTATCCACGAGTTTTTGATGCAAAACCAGCGCCGCTTTCCGACCGCGCTCCAGTCCCTGCGCGAATTCATCTCCGCGTTGCAAAGGGAGCAAACGTTGCGTCGCCCATAACGCCGCCGCTGCCGCGCCTGGTCGCGAGCATTCCAGGCTGATTTCGCCCAAATGAAGTTCAGCGGAGCTGAAGTAGGTATAAGGCGAATCGTGCTTATAGAGGCGGCCCACGCCCGGGTCGTGGAACAAGACACAGCCGCAACCGTATGGTTGCAGACCATGCTTGTGCGGGTCGATGACGATGGAGTCGACTTCCGCGATGCGCGCGAACGCCGCCTTTGCGTCTTCGGCGAGATTTTGCGCCAGCGTAAAGTATCCGCCATACGCCGCATCGGCATGAATGCGGAAACCGTATCGCTCGCGCAGCACAAGAATTTCCGGCAGGGGGTCGACCGAGCCGGTCGCGGTCGTACCCATCGTGGCCACTACAGTCCCAACGTCACCACGAGCCAAACGATCCTCAAGGGCGTCGACGTCCATGCGGCCGCGCGAATCGACCGCTACGGATTCGCATTCGAGTTGGAGGACGCCGCTGATTCGTTTGTGCGTGTAATGGGCCTGCTCGGTGGCCAGGATCTTCTTGCCTGGCAGAAGCTGCCCCGCAACCCACAGCGCTTCGAGATTCGCCATCGTGCCGCCGCCGCACAGGTGCCCGAGAAAATCCGTCCACCCGAACATCGCGGCAATCTCGGCAACGGCTTCCTTTTCCATAGCCGACGTGGCGCGTCCTCCGTCCAGGGCGTGATTGTTGGGATTGATCCACATCGCCAGAGCGTAGGCGAGCCTCGCGACCGGATGCGGAGGCTTCAGCATTTGGCCGGCGTACAGCGGATGAAAGTACGGATAGTTGTCGTGCAGACGTTCGGCCGTTGCGTTCAAGACTTCAGCCAGGCGCTCGGCCCCAGGTGCATTCAGATCGTACGTGGGGAGGTTCGCGTACCCAGCGTCCAGTTTCTTCGCGGCGTCAAGGAATGCCTCGAGCGTTTTCTGCTCAATTTGCATAGGCTTTCATGGGATCGCGGAAATTTTCTCGAAGGTCCGCCGGGCGAAAGCCCGGAAGCTACATTTACTGCCACACTTTATCCAGCTGCCCGGCCGTTTGAAGCAAGTCCAGCTGGGCTTGCTGGCGCTGAAAATTTGCGTCGAGATAGCGCATCCACTTTTCGTTTTCTTCCAGGCGGGCGCGTTCTACTTCGCGTAGATTGATCTTGCCCTCGTCGAGTTGCGATTGCAGGACGGCGACGTCCTGTTGGGCAAGCTGCAGCTCGAGTCGCGCGACTTCTTTCGCGGCGTCTCGCTCCCGCAAGTGGCGGGTCTTTTGGCGCACTGCGGCGCTTATTTCGTTTTTCTTGCTGGCGAGGTTAGCCTGGGCGATATGGAGATTGACTTCGGCCAGTGCGATATTGGCTTTGGTTTGCGCGCTGAAGATGGGAACTTGTACCTGCACGCCGGCGTTGAGATTGTTCCGCTCGAAGGTCTTGAAGAATTGATCGTAATTGTTGAATCGGCCAAGCAGGCTGTACACGGTGACCAGTTGCAGAGTGGGGTAATAGCCGCGTTTTTCGCCTCGCAGCCGATATTCCTTCGCGCGCACCTCGGATTCATCCGCGAGCAAGGAGGTATTGCTTTGCATCGCCATGGCCACGAGGTTTGCGCCTTCCTGCTCAGCGGCGCCCGGCAAATCCTCAGGCGTGACTTCAATCGGCGTATCCAGAGCCAGCCCGGTCTGGCTCCGCAGGAATACTTCCAGTTCGTCCTGGCGTCCTTCAAGCTGCAAAATACGCTGCACTACGCGGGCCTTGGTGAGTTGTGATCGGGTGACTTCGACCGGCAGCTCGAAATTCTCTTTTTCGCGTTGTCGTGTCACGTCCAGAATCTTGTCGGCGCTGGCCTCCTCTTTCCGCAAAAGGTCGAGCGAATGGCGAACCATGCCCAACTCCAGATAGGCCGCGGCTGTTCGGGAGATAACACTATTCCTGGTGTCCTCCAGAAGGACGCGCTGCGATTTGGCCTGCTCTTGGAGTTCTTTGGCCTGGCCCCGCAACGGCTCGTTGTAGACCTGCTCCGTGTAGGTGACGCTGAAAAGCGCAGGAGCACGACCGCCGGGAGTCTCGGGGATTCCGAACGTGTAGCCTGCACCGGAGCCCGCGTAAAGGTTCGGCAGGAACTGAGATTTGGTGATCATCGCGGATCGATCGGCCAAGCTCGCCTGTAGCTTGGCCACCTGAATGTCCCGGCTATTTTGTAACGCGAGTTCGATCGCGTGCTTCAGCGTGAGCGCTACGGGCGTGACAAAGCCCACGGCCGGAACCTGCGCTGACGGCGTTTCTTGCGCGCGGATTCCAAAGCTGAGACACGCCAGAAGGGTCGCGATCGTCAGGCTACCGCGGAACTTCCGAACGATCGACTTATGATGGCAGCGGGATTTCTTCATGCGCACCTCGCAATCGTCTTCGTCGTAGTCAGGCTCACTCGTATCGGAGTGACTCGACGGGCTGCATTTGCGCCGCCTGATTCGCGGGCAGGTACCCAAACAGCAAGCCTGTCGAGCACGACACAATAAAAGAGATCAGCACACTGAGTGAGGACACCGGCACTCGCAGATTTCCGGGGAGCAGTGGCTGAACGGCGGCAGGGATCGCCAATCCAATCAAGATTCCCAGCACCGCGCCACCTCCGCTGATTAAAAACGCCTCGATCAGAAATTGGTACAAGATCTCCTGGTACGCGGCGCCGATGGCCTTGCGAATGCCGATTTCACGGGTGCGCTCTTTGACCGTGATAAGCATGATGTTCATGATGCCGATTCCGCTGATCAACAGAGAAATGAAAGCAAATATGAGGAGAACGATGGTGAGCGCTAAGGAGATATTTTTTGCCGCGCTGAGAATGGCGGCCAGCGTTTGCACGTCGTACTCGGCTGCAGCGGGGTGGCGGCTATTCAAAACCCGCGCAACCTGCCGCACAACCGATGGCACATTCTCTGGATGATCGACTTGCGCGTACAAAACGCGGAGCACATCCACACCCGTATAATATTTCATCAGCGTCAACGGAATGATCACCGACTCATCCTTGATTTCAGACAATCCAAACGTGGCCACGCGCTCGCGAAACACGCCAATCACCGTGAATGTGAGTTCGCCCATACGAATCGTTCCGCCAAGTGGATTGTCGAAGCCGAACACCCGATCTGCAACCTGCTTGGTGATCAAGCAGACCTTGCTGCGACGTTCCATGTCGGACGCATCGAAATATCGTCCGCGCATGATGACTAACCTGCGGATGGCTTGATACCCCCCGGTGACGCCGATCAGGTTTACGGGCCGCTCGCGCGCGCTTACGACGATAGACATAGGTAACTCGCGCGTGCCGGCAACTTCTGTTACATCGGGCACGGTCGCCTTCACGGCATTCATGTCATCGACAGTGAGCTCGTAATTCAGTGGCTGCCCCTTGCTGCCCGCATTGACCAGTTCCACCCAAACCAGGTTTGAGCCGATGGCCTCGATTTGCCCGATCACAAATTTCTGGCTGGTAAGTGCCACGGTGACGACCAGCACGATCGACGCGCTTCCGATGACCACACCGATGGAGGTCAAAATCGCGCGAAGTTTGTTGGCGCGCAGCGCGTCGATAGCCACTGATAGAGTTTCCCGCACGGCCATCATGACGACACTTGGCTCCTGCTCACCCGTGGAAAGGTGGTACGTTTCGATCTCAACGCTACTTTTCGCGACTTGGATTCGCGCCGCGACATCTATTCATTCCTTCCTTAGTCTTTTCAGTGCCTCGTTCGCACTCTTGCTTTTCGGGTCTAACTTCAAGGCCGCCTCGTATTCGTCGACTGCAGCTTTCCTGTTGCCCTGGTTCTCATACAACCGCCCCAGCCATTCGTGAGCTTCCCAACGGCGCGGGTAACCGCTGCGTGTCGGTGCCCGGTTCAAATATTCGCGCAACAATGATTCGGCTTCTCCGCCGGACTTTTTTGTCAAAACGAACGCCACGGCACGGTAGAAATTTCCTCTAGGGTCAGCGGGAGCCACCTTCTCGCCTTCGCTCGCGACCGCCAGCAACCGGTCAGGCTGGCTATGCTTCATCGCGTAGTCTCCGATGTCATAGATCAAGTTCGCCGACTTCGGATGGTTCTCCAGCGCCTTCGTGAATTCCGCGTCGGCGGCGGCGAAGTCTTTCTTCTGCCGGCGGCAGTTGCCCGCGGCATAGTGCCCTTCCGCAGCATCGAGCTCGGCCAGCTTGGCGATCTGGGGAAGCGCCTTGTCCTCCCCGCCGCCCGCGATTCCGGGGGCGCTGCAGTCGTATTCGATCAGCGCCTGCCGCGCGGAAAAATTTCTTTCGTCCAGCCGCACGGCCATCTCGAATTCCTTGCGAGTCTTTTTGGCCAGCGACAATCCCGAAAATATACCTGCGTGCTCGGCCTTGGCTCCGTACGACCGGCCCAGCCATTCGTGATAGACCGAACTTTGAGGGTCGAGCGCGACCGCTCTTTCGGCGCTGGCGATCGCGGCATCGTGTTGATTTATTTCGTTATAAGTCTTCGCCAGCAGCAGATGGATTTCCGCGTTCTGCGGATTTTTCGATGCGGCTTCCTGCAAAAGCTGAGCCGCCTTTGAGTAATCACTGGCCTCGTATGCCTGCCGGCCAGACTCGAACTTTTCATCTGGTTGCAAGCGCGCCGCGGAGGAAACGCCGAATGCCGCGCTCGCAAAGACCAGGGCAATCAGCAGCCGAGGCCGCGACGCAGAATTAGTTGGCATCCTGACGCCCCTTCACGGAGCTCGCGTCCGTGTTCATGATCCTTACCACCATGCCATCCTTCAAATCGATGTCGCCCGGCAACGCGACCATCTCACCTTGCTGCAGGCCGCCGGTGACTTCATAGTTGGTGGAGTCGGCGATGCCAACGTGAATCTCGCGCTTTTCGATCTTCGTTTTGGCGAATTCGCCCTGCTTGACGACGTACACGAATCGCTGGTTACCTTCGGCTTCCACGGCGCCACGCGGGATCGCCAGCACATTGTCCCGCTCGTGTGAATTGATGCGCACGTTCACGTTAATGTTCGGCAGAAGTTCCACTTTGTCATTGTCCACCGTGCACAGCAGTTCGCCGACGCTGCGAGTGCCACGCGCCACAACCTGCTTGGGAATCGTTTCCGTCTTCCCCGTCCATACGCGATTCGGCAACGCATCCCAGGTGATCTTCACTGGCTGGTTGGGTTCCAGCGCTCCCAGTTCGGGCTCGTCGATAAACGCGCGCACGCGAACCTTCCGCAGGTCGGCCATTTCCGCGAGCAGATCGCCAACCCGCACGTAATCACCAGCCTTCACAGGCAAGGAATACAGCGTGCCATCGGATGGCGCCGTGATGTGCCCGTTGCGCACTTTTGTTTCCAGGGCCGCGACCTCGCTTTGCGCCTGCTGCACCAGTAGTGGCGCCTGATTCGCATCTAGGCTTACGCCGCGGTCGAACTCCTGTTTCGCGGCTGTCAGCCGGGCGACTTCGGCCTGCGCTCTGGTCAACTCCAGATCGTTGGCGGCGAGTTCATCCTTCGTGGCCGCGTGCTGCTCGATCAACCGGAGCAACGCGTCGTGGCTGCGCTGCAACCGGTCGCGCTGCGCCACCGCTGTAGAGAGCGCTCCCGCCGCTTGCGCCGCCGCGTCCGGCCTTCCGCCGCTCCGCGCCACTCTCAGATCGTTTTGCGCCCGGAGCAATTTCGAACGCGCTTCGGCAAGTTGCGCTTCCGCATCTTTCACGTTCAGGTCGAGCAACGGCTGTCCCTTCTTGATTGGTTGTCCTTCCACAACGCGAATCTTCTCGACAAACGTGTCCAGTTGCGCGCGCATCGCGAAAGGCGAGATCGGCTCAACCTTTCCATTGCTGGAGATCGAAGCGACGATATTTTCACGAACTGGAGTCACCGCGGAAATTTTAACCACCGGCTGGCGGCCACTGGCCTTAATCAACACCAGCGTCAGCACGCCCGCAAGCAGCAGGAAGATCAGTATGCGGTTACGAAGTCGCCGATCCATTTTCCGTTTGTTGCTTCGTCTCTCCCGCACAGGCGTGCGCGAACACACTCGCGCCGCATTGCCTTGCGTCCTAGATGCGTGGCTTGCTGGCCCGCCGTCCGGTGGGCCTCAAAGAAGTTGATTGTAGCAATACGGCTGCGGCTTTCCCTAACGACGTTCTGCGTGTTTGGCTGCCTTAGGATGGATGCAGCCTCTGCCGCGCTGGGATGCCGAATGGATCCTAAGTGGCGGCGCGCATGGGCGTTAAGAACTTTGCGGCAATAGAATTTGGCACCATAGTTGTAGTTTTGCTGGGAGCGCTCTTCGAGGCTCAGGGAAAACACGCCCAACCCACAGATTGCCTGCTTAGCCGATGGGTTTTCGCGGCATGGAACCTCGTATTGCGTTGGCTTCACACGGCGCCAATGTTTTCCGGTAACATTTTATGTTGCAGCCGCGCTCAGACAGGGAAAGCGCGCGCGTTTCTTTGCAAAAAGCCTGGAAGGCCCCTAAATGATCGAAGTTCGCAATTTGTCCAAATATTTTCGGGACAAGAAACGCGGCGAGATTCGCGCCGTGGACGATGTCAGTTTTCGCTGCGAGCCCGGCCAAATCTACGGGTTGCTGGGCGCAAACGGTGCCGGCAAGACGACGACCTTGCGTATGCTGGCCACCATCCTGGAGCCCACCAGGGGCACCGCCATTGTGTGCGGCTACGATATCGTCGAGCATCCTGAAAAAGTACGCACCAATGTTGGATTCCTCTCCACTGCGACCGCGCTCTATCCCCGCCTTACCGCCAGAGAGCTGGTTCAATATTTCGGACGCCTCAACGGCCTGAATGATGCCATCCTGGAAACGCGCGTCGACAAAATTTTCGACCGCCTGGACATGAACGGCTTCCGCAACCGCCGGTGCGACAAGCTCTCCACGGGCATGAAACAAAAGACCTCGATCGCGCGCACGCTGGTACACGACCCCGCGGTGATGATCTTCGACGAACCCACCCTTGGACTCGACATCATGACCGCACGCACCATCACCGCGTTCATCAGGGAATGCCGTGACCTCGGCAAAACAGTGATCTTCTCGACCCATATCATGAGCGAAGTCGAAAAGCTGTGCGATGTGATCGGCATCATTCAAAACGGAAAGCTCCTGGCGGAGGGCACGCTGCAGCACCTACGCGAAAAATACGGCGAGCAGGACCTGGAGGAAATTTTCGTCAAAGTCGTCGCGCCTCATTATGTTTCCTCGGAGGACCACTAGCATGTCGCTGCGGAACATCGGCATCGTTTACCGCAAAGAGCTTACCGAGGCGCTGCGCGACCGCCGCACCCTGGTGTCTTCGATTCTGATTCCGCTCTTTCTGTTTCCCCTGCTGACCTTCGGAATCGGCTCTGCCTTTGTCGAGATTGCAGGCCAAGCAACACGCGAACCATCGAAAATCATGATCCTCGGAGGCGAAGACTCCCCGGGTGTGGTGCAACAATTGCGTGCCGCCAAAAACCTGCGCGTGGTATCGCGTTCAGCCGACTTCGTAGGCCTGATCTCCGACAAAATTATTCGCGCCGCGGTCGAGATTCCTCCGGGTTTCGAGGCCGCCGTGGCGCGCGGAGAGCGGCCTGAAGTGAAGATCTATATTTTCAAGGATGACTTGAAATCCATGCTCAGTGCGACTCGCGTCGAGAAGCTCTTCACGGATTTTCGCGATGATATGGTGCGACGCCGCCTCAGATCCGAGAACCTGCCCGACAACTTGATGAAGCCATTCGACGTCGAACAGCAAAATGTCGTTTCGGATGAGAAAGTCGCGGGGGAGTCGTACGGCGGCATGATTACCTACCTGGTGATCCTGATGTGCATGACCGGCGCGATGTATCCGGCGATGGACTTGACGGCCGGCGAAAAAGAGCGCGGCACGATGGAGACGATACTTTCCAGTCCGATCGACCGCACGCACCTCGTCCTCGGAAAATTCTTCGTTGTGCTGACCGCGTCTTTGGCGACCGCCACCCTTTCCGTTATTTCTATGGGTGGCTCATTTGCCATGCTCTCTCACGTTGCCAGGGAACAGAACATCGGTGGGGGTTTCCCTGTGTTGACCATGCACCCGAAAACCGTGATTGCCGTGTTTGTCATGGCGGTGCCGGTAGCGGTCCTGTTTTCCGCTGTGCTGATGACCATTTCTCTTTTCGCGAAAACATTCAAGGAAGCGCAGAGCTACCTCACCCCCATGACATTTGTGGTCATCGTGCCGGCTATCGCTGCGGCGTTGCCCGGAATCGAGCTGACATCGAAGCTAGCGCTGGTCCCCATTCTCAACGTGAGCCTCTTGTGCAAAGAGCTGGTCACCGGCACGTATCACTGGAACTACATTGCGTTGATCTTTTTCGGTACCTGCTTCTACGCCGGGATCGCGCTGTTCCTAGCGGTCAAAATGTTTCAGCGAGAATCGGTATTGTTTTCCTCCTAGCGGCTTCGAGTTGTGGGCTTGTCTTAGAAAACTACTGGTTGAGCAGCAGTGACTTGAAAACGAGGAACTTCTGCGGGAATTTCGACGTATCTTCTAGTGAATGCGCCGCCCAGTCCGCTTCCTTCTGCAGCTGCTTATTTTTCTTCCGCTCATCGCCGCGGCAGCCGGTTGGGTCGTTGCGCCATGGTTCCTGCATCCCGTGCGGCGCCCTCTGACGCCTGACCTTATACAGCAAGCGGATATCGCGCTTTCCCAGAACCACGCGCGTCGCGAAGAATTTGACGTGCGAGCTTCCGACGGCAGCATTCTTCGCGGGTGGAAACTGCGGTCGGCGAAGCCCAGCGGCGACTGGGTCCTGCTCTTTCACGGCGTGGCCGACAATCGTATGGGCGTGCTCGAGCACGCACTCGTGCTGCTAAGCGCGGGCTACAACGTGGTCATGATGGACGCCCGCGCTCACGGCGCGAGCGAGGGCGCCATGGCGACGTACGGTTGGCTCGAACGCAACGACACACGCGCCATCGTCAAGTCGCTCGAAGCGACCGAACACCCGCGTCATCTGTTTGCTCTTGGCGAATCGATGGGCGCGGGCATCGCGCTGCAATCCGCCGCAGTCGAACCTCGGATCGAGGCGGTTGTGGCCGAAGCCTCTTTCGCAAACCTGCGTGAAGCTTCCTACGATTATGCCGGCCTCAGGCGCTATCCCTGGCTGGGAAAGACACTCTTCGCGCCGGGAACCTGGACGATGATTTACCACGCCGGGTCGCTGGCAAATCTTCCACCGTCGGAAGTTTCGCCGGAGAAAGCCGTCGCGGCGCGAGCGTTTCCTGTGCTGCTGATCTGCGACGCCGCTGATGTCGCACTTCCCTGCCGCCACACACAGCGAATTTACGAAGTCGCGCGAGGACCCAAGCAAATGTGGATCGTTCCAGGCGCATTCCATACCGCGGCCCTGGGCTTCGAGCCTGCTGAATTCCGCCGTCGCGTGCTGGGCTTCTACGATTCCGTGCGCTGAAGTCGCTTCGAAAGAAAGGCCACCGGTATGGCAACCGCTTGCCATTGCGCCTTGCTTCGGGCAAGAATCTCGCTTGAATCTCGCGCGCCAGCGACGGGTCGCGCTCCATGGAAGAGATCTTGTGTGGCTCGGCGGGCAGAAGTTTCGTTCATGAGAAGTGGCGCTTGCTCGAGGGATGATCGGTGATGGTGGGTGAGCCTAGCAGGAGTCCCGCCGGGTTGGGAAGGCCGTTTGCCTCGGTGGGCGGGCGAGAGAAATGAAGGAAGGGCTAGTGCGCGGTCCTCGGCTGCGCGGAACTTTGCGGCAATCGATTGCGCGATTCCCAGTCTTGACTCAGCCGGTGCACGGTCTCGCGCAAACGCACCGCCAGCGCGGCGATCGTCTCCAGCCTCTGTTGTCCGCCGTTCGGAAGTTGGCCGTCATTCTTCCGTCGTACCTCCGCGAGCAGCAGCTCGGCATTGCCAAGGATTCCGGTCAGCGGATTATTTAACTCATGCCGCAACACCTCGCCAAACGCATCGGCCGAAGTGTTTTCCAGCAATGTAGGTGGCAGCACAGTTCTCAAGAGATTCGGTGCCTGCCGCAGCCGCTGCTCCACCAAACCCAGCGCCACGGGTAAACACCCGGAGGAGCGCACCACGAAGTCCGCTAGGCCCGCCGTAACCAGCGGCGCGAGGCTGCTCTGGTGACTCGCTTGTCCGATGACCACGACCGGCGCGTACGCCGCCAGTGCCGATACCGCCAATTCCAGCCGCGCGCCCTGTCCCGGGTGCTCCCGCGACTCCGCCTCCACCGAAGTTTCCTCCAGAAGGATAACCGCAGGCGCGGCATCCGCGACGATGCCGTACGCCGCTTCCACGGTGCTTACGGCAGCTACGCGCAGCCCTTCCTCCAGGGATTCCAACTCCTGGCGTGCTGCCGCGCACAGCGCTGCATCATCGCTGACCAACAAAATCGTGTGATTTTGCGTCATTCTGTTCCCTCTCTGCCTACGTACTCGCTGCGTTCGTTCTCACCGGCTGTTCGCCCGACGGCTTGTTCGGCCGTACCTCCGCCAGCACCCGGCGTACTTTTTCGGTAAGCTCTTCGACCCGGAAAGGCTTCGCGACGTGTGGCAGATTATGGCGTTCCAGAAATTCCTGCGTATGCGAGGAAAGCACATCTCCGGTGACGAACAGAAAGCGCTTCGACAGCGGACTCCCCATGCAGGCCAGCGTCTCGTAAAAATGCTGGCCGCCCAGACCGGGCATCTTCATGTCGCAAATCACCAGGTCGTAAGGGGCGCGAGCCGCTCGCTCGAGCGCCTCATACCCGTCCAGCAACGCCTCCACCTGAAATCCTTCGTCTTCGAGAACATCGCTGATGAGCCGCGCCACCGTCGGCTCGTCCTCTACCACGAGCACTCGTGTCGCCGTTTTGCCCCCAAGTGCAGCCGATCCCGTCAGCAGTGATCGCGGCGCCGCTGCGAGGGCCTGCAAAGCAGGCGCAACATCGACGTGAAGCCCTGTCGGCCGCGTCTCGAGCACTGGCACGCACGTCTGTTCCGCGGGCGCTGCCGGAAACTGCAAAATGAACGTCGCGCCGCCGCCGGGGGGACTGGCTACCCTTATTTCGCCGCCATGTTCGCGCACCACGCCCAGCACGATCGCGAGCCCCAAGCCGGTTCCAATCCCCGCCGGCTTGGTGGTGAAAAATGGATCGAAGATGCGCGCGACAATGGCCGGTGGAATTCCCGGCCCGTCGTCGCTCACTTCCAGTTGCGCGCTGCGGCCGGAATCGATGCACTTCGTGTTGAGCCGGATGGTGCCGCCCTTGCCTCGCTGCTCGATCGCTTGCCTCGCGTTGCCGATCAGATTCATCAGCACCTGTTGCAACTGGCCGGCGTCGCCGAGCACCAGTGGCAGCGTTTCGTCCAGGTCAAGTTCGACGGTCACCTGTTCGGACGCCAGCCTGATTTTTTGTAGGTCCATCGTGCGCGACACGACTTGATTCAGCGAAACCTTGCGCCGCTCCGGCCGCGATTCGCGGGCATTCATCAGCAGCCGGCGCACGATCGTGCTGGCGCGCTCTGCTTCCTGGAAAATCTGCCGTACCTCATCCGACGGTCCCTCGGCCTGGCTGCGTAAAAACAACCGTTGAGCGTACCCCAGGATGCTGGTGAGCGGGTTGCTGAGTTCATGCGCCACTCCCGTGACCATTTGACCGAGTGCGGCAAGTTTTTCCGTGTGCAGCAGCTTGGACTGAAATACGCGCTGTGCCGTGAGGTCGCGATAGATCTCCACCCGTCCGATTCGCTGCCCGGCTGCATCCAGCACCGGCCGCGTCACCCGCTCCAGCACGCGCGGCACCGGCCGCAGCAGCTGAATCTCTTCGCGAGCGCCGCTATCCACTCCCGACGCCAATTCCCGCCATCGCATGGCGAATTTCTCCGGCTCCGCCGCCTGACCTGCCAGACGCGTGATCAGGCTATTAAATGCGGTGACCCGTACGATCTCTTCCGGAGCCAGCCCCACCATCTGCGCGAAACGGCTGTTCATGGCCTGAATGACGTGCTGCGCGTCGAATAGCACCACCCCTTCTTCCAGCCACTCGATCACATGGAAAAGCTGCGCCTCGGCACGTTCGCGGCGCGACCCAGCGTCATCCGCTGCCACAAGCTCGAGCGACACCGCCGTGAACCCGCCGCCAGATTGGATATGCCGCAGCTGGCCTCGACGGCGGCGGCACAGTTCCACCTGAGGCGGATCATGGTCCTCGATTCCGGCTTCAACCGACGCGTCCCTCTGGACGGACCGCAGCCAGCTCCGCACACGCGCCTGTTCCCAGATGTGAAATAAGTCTACAAACTTCCCCTTCGGCAGTGGACCATTTCCGCCAGCCGTCAATCGGGATTCGTGTTGCCCCTCACCCAGCACGTCGCGGGCACCCAGCAACTCCCGGGCACCGCGGCTAAGTCTGACGAGGGCGCCACCCTCGTCGATCAGAATCGTGGCCGCGCCGCCGGCCTGCAGCGCGGCATTCTGGCGCGCTTCGTACCGGGCGGCTTCGCTGTTACGCTTGCGGAGAACCAATGCTGTGGTCGCGAGAACCGCTCGTGACTCCAAGCGTTCGATGGCCGCCTGTGATCCCGAGTCGTCACCAAACCCGGCGATCATCACGCCAGCGGTTTCCCCAGCCGCTTGCAAACCAATGGCGACGACGCGCGAAATATTGCCGCGCGGCCAAGTCGTTCCCGGTCCGGCTCGCACGGCGACCGTGCAGTGCGTTTCCTGTGCTCGTTGCGAGATGCCTGCCAGGGGCTCGCTCTCAAGCGCGTGCAACCATGCGGTATCACCGCTCCGCCACGAAAGTTGTTCGGCTCGTTCGTTGGCTCGATAACTCAGGTCAAAACAAGAATCCGCACGATGCGCCTTTACATCGACATTTTTGTTGGGGAACTCCGGTATGGAAGTCACCGCCTCCGCATCCCGCCCGCGTAACAACGCAAATACTGCGCCCAATCCATCGCCTTGCGGGCCAGTATCGGTGCAACTCTCCATTAGCCGCGTTAGCACCGCATCGGTCGGCCCGGAACTCGCCAGCTCGTCGAGGAACTGCTTCGCCGAGTTAATGTCCGTTTGCCGACATTGCGCACGCCGGCGCTCCTCATCCAATTCCATCGCCAACGCCAGTTCCACCGAGACCGACTCCAGCAATTGGACGGGAAATGCACCGTGCCTTTTACGCATGCCTGCGAGCAACACGCCACGCAAGCGCCCGCCGATCTCAACCGGTACCCATACCGCGCGCCGCAACTCCACCAGCACTCAAGAATCAGCTGGTCCCGCGCGCCGTTGAGATCCTGCTCGACGCTCTTACCGTCCTTCAAGAGTTCCACAGGAAGCGGAGCTTCTGGCGACAACCTCTCCCATTCCGATGGTGTTGCTTGACCTCCGCGATCCGCGACGACGCCGCGAAATCTGGCCAACCCGCGGCCAGGCGCGCGTCCCGTGCCCGCACTTTCCATCCATACTCCAACGCGGTCCACTTTCGCCCTTTCCAGAAGAAAATGAACGGCTTCCTGTATCAGTTCGTGTCTCGCAACTCCGTTCACTGCGGCCCGGGCCACTCCACGTGCAACTGCTGCGCGCCCCTCTTGTCGTCCCATGAACCTCATCAACGCCTCAAAAATTCAGTCGCCTCAAAAATCTAGTCGGAAATCCAGGCTCAAAAAATACCATCTCAGCAATACACGCCCCAGCTCGCTCGCGTCGCCGGCGTAGTCTCAAAAGCACCATTGGCCGTCTTTACTACCCACAAACGCAACGCGCGTTTTGGTCGCATCTCCCCTTGCATTGACAGGACCAAACCAGCCAAACGGTTATCCTATTGATAGGTAATAAGTTAGAAGCGCCTGGGAATGTAGATACCCAGCCTTGCATTCCATGTCGAAACTCGATCTTAGTTGCGGTTCCAAACTGGACTAGGACACTCGTGGGGCGTGCGGACAGACAAGGGAGTTCAACCCAGAATAGACAAATGCAAGGACCGTCGAGCCTGAAACTCCAATCTGCGAGCTGCGATTCCACCTCAGCGAAGTTGTACCTACCACGCTTCGGGGTGTCTCCGCGAAGCTCTCACTGCTCCGCCGGCTCCATATGATATTGCTTCAGTTTGCGATACAACGTCGTCTTCCCAATTCCCAGAATCCGCGCTGCTGCCAGCTTATCCCCCGTGGTCTGGCGCAGTGCGCGCAGGATGGCCCGGCGCTCCAGTTCCTCAAGCGGCAGCAACTCATCTCTTTCCGGCACTCGCTCGCTGGTGGGGTACTGCAAACTCGACGGCAAATCCGCCACGTGCAGGATCGGACCGGAACTCAATGCTACAGCGCGTTCGATCGCGTTCTCCAATTCGCGCACGTTTCCCGGCCAGTCATAGGCGATCAACCGCCGCCTAGCGTCCTCGGAGATCGTGCGTGCCGGCCGCTGTGGATCAGAAAATTTATCCAGAAAGGAAGTCACCAGCAGCGGGATATCACTTTTGCGCTCGCGCAGTGCGGGCAGCTTGACCTGCACCACATTTAGTCGGAAGTACAAGTCCTGGCGAAACGACCCGTTCTTGATTCCCGCTTCGAGATCCCGGTTGGTGGCCGCGATAATGCGCACATCGATGCGCCGCCGTTCGGTCGACCCCACCGGTTTGACCTCGCGCTCCTGCAGCACTCGCAACAGTTTTGACTGCAAGTCCACCGGCATGTCGCCGATTTCATCCAGAAATAACGTCCCTCCGTTCGCCGTCTCCAGCAGCCCCTGCTTTCCGTGCAGCGCCCCGGTGAAAGCGCCCTTCACATAACCGAACAACTCCGACTCAATCAGCGTCGCCACCAGCGATGAGCAGTCCACCGGCACGAACGTGCGATCTTTGCGCGCTCCGGAATAGTGCACGCTCTTCGCCACCAGTTCTTTGCCCGTGCCACTCTCTCCCAGAATCAACACCGGGTACTCGTGCTGGCTCACCTTCTGAATTGTTTTGTACATGCGCTGCATTCTCTCGGATAAACCGATGAGCCCGCCGAAGCCCGGCCGCGTACGCAATTGCTCCCGCAATAATTGATTTTCCTGCTGCAGTTCCACCGCTCGCGAAGCCCGTTCCAGCCGCGCGCGCAACTCCTCGATCCGGAATGGTTTCGTAACGTAGTCGATCGCGCCCATCCGCGTAGCCGCCACCGCCGAGTCGATCGTTCCATATTGCGTTAACACGATGACCGGCAGGTTCGGATGAGTATCGTGAACGCGTTTGAGCAGTTCCAGCCCGCTGGTGTGCGGCAGCATCAGGTCCGTCAGCACGATGTCGACGGCGTTATTCTCCAGAACTTCGATGGCCTCCTCCGCGGTGGCCACCATCGTCGCGTTCATGCCCGTCAACTGCGCTACCTCGCCACAAGCCTCGCGGATGGTCGGTTTGTCATCGACAATCAGAATATTCATTGGTGCTGTTTCGCGCAGCCCTGCCGCTTCTTCCCTCATCATGGCCCTCATCCTCCATCTCGATGTCGAACCACCAAATGCCTGCATCCCCGGTTCCATTTCAGGAACGTTCGTTGCGCCTACATAACGAAGCATATTACCAACATTATACTAAATAGGCATCTACCATTTTGGAAATCAGCCTGTGTCCGATTCCGTACCGATAAAACATAAGACCCCCGGCATCAGCCTCTTGCAAGAATGGAACACGCTTCTCCATCCCAGGTTCAAATTGGGCCGGAAACCCAGCCGGACCTGGTTAATTCGCCCTATGCCAAAAAAATGGGCCCTCCGAGATCTCCCTCGAAGGGCCCATCAGCAACTATTTGGTTATGGTGTCAAACGCCAGCAACCCGCCGCGCTTCGCACTACAGCGGCGAGTCTCGCGTCACCCGTTTAGTACGTCGCACCTTCCGGAACGAAGATGAATTCGACGCGGCGGTTCTCCTTCTCCGCGCCCTTCTCCGTGGAGGCTTGGCCCGTCCGCGTCGTGCTACGTGACGCATCGATGCCCTTCTCTCCGAGATACGCCTTCGCTAGGTCCGCGCGGCTCTGCGCCAACTTCGCGGCCCTAGGCTCCCGCGGATCGGCGTAACCCACAATTACGACCTTGGCGTTGGGATCGCTCTTCAAGCGCAACGCCACGTCGTCTCCGACGCGCTTGCACAGGTTGTCGAATCGCGCCACACCCGCCTTGGTGTAGCCGCACTCGCCGACCTTCGTCGCCTGCGGAGGCGGTGGCGGCTGCTGCACGTCAACGTTAGCTTGTCCGTCGGCTTTATCGCCGCGTGAATCAGTCACCGAACAATTGACCTTGTAACTGCCCGATTGCAGCCCTGTCGAGTCAAACTGCGCGGTCGGACCGTTCCCGGTCACTTGGCCGCCTGTCGCCGAGTAGCTGTAAGTCAGATCCAGATTGTCCGGACTGCTGGCCGTCGATGTAATCGTCGACTTCTCACCTGGAGCGATTGTCGAGGGGTTCGCCGAGCAGCTAATTGTCGGCGGGTGGTGTGGTTTTTCCTGGACTTGAATGTCCGCCGTGCAGGAAGCCGTGCCGCCCTTCCCGTCGTCAACCTTTGCGGTCACCGTGTAGGTGCTCGGGGCTAGGCCCGTGGAGTTCCACCGCGCATCCGGCCCGGTACCTTCCACCGTTCCACCCGTTGCCGTGTAGCTGTAGGTCAACGGAAGACTTGCGGGACTGCTGGCCGTTACATGGATGGCTGCAGGATCGTTCGATCCGGCATAAAGCGACGTCGGGTTCGCCGAGCACGAAGCCGTTGGCGGTCCGGATGGCGGCGGTGGCGCCGACGGCGGGAAACCAAACCGAAGCACAACACCCGTGCCTAAGCGGAGGTTGTCCTGACGGTACGGGGCGGAGTTCAAGGCCACGCCGCTCGCATTCGTCATCAAATAATCAATCTGCGCAAACCGCCACGCGATGTGCTTGTTGAACACCACATCCACACCGCCGCCTGCCGCCAGCGCGAAAGAGTCCTGCCTGCCGGCGCCGGTCACTGCCCCATCGGCGCGAAAAGCGCCGACCAGAAATTCCAGGAAGGGCACGAAATAGTTCCGCCGCAAGTTCAGCCGCGGGCCAACCAAAAAGGTCTGGAACCCACCCTCGGGACGCCCCGTCGGCGTGGTTCTGGAAAATGCGTATGTGCCAGCTTCGGCGGTGAGCCCCAGCCACTTGTTGGCGTTATAGGTGAATGACCCCGTCCCGCCCTGGTTGCTCCACGAATCGAACCCCGTACCCGGGTGAAAGTCAATGTAGCTGTACATCCCGGCGAGTTCGAACTTTGGCACCAATTTTCCTGGTCCTCCTTCGTCACTGCTGCTCGCGGCTGCTGCTGGACCCGGAAATGGGGTTGCTCGCGGCACCAGAGGAACGGCAAAGCTGCTCCGCGATGCTGATGGAACCGCATTCGTGGACTCCGCCGAGTTCGCCGCCGCCGCGCTATCAGCCGCGGTTTTGGCTCCGTCGCGCGTTCCCTGTTCCCCCTGCTGGGCCCACAACGGCAAAGCCAGCATCGCACTTAGTCCCACTGTTAGACACAACCTGCGCATCGTATCCTCCCAAAAAAACTCCAACATTCCAAAATCATTGTGATATTCACGCGTTCACAGGTTTTCCGCTACCGCCGGTGAACCGCGTCAGACACACTGCAACCGGGTTCTTGCTTCTTCTCTAACCACCGGCACCACTCCCCGTTCCTTGGACCATTACTCCGGGGTTTACTTCACAAGAAGCAGCAAAGTGCGGTGACGATAGGGTATTCTACACGTCATCGCTTTCGCAAGAGTTTACTCGAGCGCTCGCTCCCCATGGTGATTTTTCTATTGTGACGTCTGCTTGGCCCTTTCGAGGTACACCACAACCCACGCCTTCGACCCTTCTCGGAGTCCAAGGCGTCCCGAAACACAATTCCTTAGCGCCGCCCCACACCACCCGCGGATTGCAACCCGATCATGGCTGGGCCCGTGACTTCCCGGGCCACCCAATTATTGCGTTTCAACGTGATGCAGAGTTCTTGTTCGCTCCTTGATTGGCGTCCGCGTTGAACACGGTCACTTCCACGCGCCTGTTTTTCTCCCGGTCATCACGCGTTTTCTGATCGTTTATCGGCTTGTCTTTCCCCAACCCCACGATCTGTATTCGAAACACCGGCACGTTGTGCTGCGCCACCAGATACGTTTGAACCGCTTCGGCGCGCCGCCGGCTCAGATTCAAGTTATAGTCCGCTGGCCCGATCTTGTCGGTAAAGCCTTGGATGGCGATGAAATACCGCTTCATGTTTCCCACTTCGCTTGTCACCAGTTGATCAAGTTGTTGTTTGCCGTCAGCGGTAAGTTCAGCCGAATTAAACTTGAACAGGACCGTGACGTCCCCAGCGGACTTGTAATCATCCAGATTCGCGATCCGATCGTTCAACTCGCCGCGCAACTCTTCCTTGACCCGGTCCGATTTCTTCGACGCCTCATCGGCCTTCCCCAGCGCGTCGCCCGCCCGCGCATCCGCCGCGGTCGCCTTTTCATCCGTGGCACTGATCTTGGTTTCCGCTTGGTCCAACTGCTTCTGCGTGTTCTGTTGTTTTTGGTCGACCTCGCCCACCTTGGCGTTCACCGGCTCCACCCGTTCCGCCACATAGCGCTTCGTCGCGCAACCCCCGAGCAACGTCATACCAGCCAAAATCGTTACTGCCATTCCCTTCATCGCTTCCTCCTCTTTCAGCTTTCTTCCCTGGTATCCATCCGCTAAATATCCATCCGCTACGCCCACACCGAGCGACGCCCCCGGCGCCAAGGCCTGTTACTTACCGAGTGCCCTGGTCACATTTGCGCGGCTTCGACCACGCTCAGACCTTAGATGAACCTAATGGGCGGTTGGGTGGCAACTTCTATGAACTAAAATCGCCTTCTGCCAAGGTCCCCCGAGGTGCTCGGCTCGGTCCGGTTGCGTACCTTACCCCTCTCAACAGCATCTGATCTGCACCAGCTTGGAACATGCTCTTGCGCTTCCCCGTGCGAAGAGTTGTCGCGGCTCCGCCTCTATCCCACTCCGGCGCGGCTCCGTGGCGCATATCGATCCCCTGCTGCTGGTGCAGCTAAATATTCAGGAGGAGAGTATGAAACTCGCAATCAGTGCGGCACTGCTCATGCTGGCCGTCGGCTCACCTGTTTATGCTGTTCAAGAACCCGACAAGGACAAAGAAAAGCCCCCGAAGCAGGAAGAACCGCGCAAGCAGGAGCCTGCTCGCCAGCAAGAGCCGCCGAAAGAAAAAGAAAAACAACCGCAGGACCGGCCTCAGGAAAAACAGCCGCCACGCGATACCAAGCAGGACCGCGAACAAACCGATCGCTCGCGTCCGCCGGAGAAACAGCAGCAACAGCACAGCGAGAACGATCGCGCCAAGCAGGATCGGGCCGCCCAAGATCGCGCTCAACAACAGCAGCGCGACGCGCGTACTCGCGACGAGCACAACAATGTACAACAAGCCCAGCGTGACGGCGGGAACCACAACGGTCGCCGCATTCGCGAAGAAGATTTCCGCGCCCACTTCGGCCGCGAGCACTCCTTCCGGGTCCCGCGTCGCGACGATCGCCGTTTCAACTACGGGGGCTATTGGTTTGTGTACAACGATCCATGGCCTGCCGGGTGGAGTTATAATGATGACGTCTATGTGGACGAAATCGACGGCGAGTATTACCTGATCGATCCGGTGCACCCGGGGATCCGCATTTTGCTGATCGTCCAGGATTGAGTCGTTGATTGATTCTGCGCATGGCAAGGGGCCGGGCGAGGTCCGGCCCCCTGCTTGATCCAAGCTGAAGTCCTGGCAGCGTTGTGAGCGTCAAGAACGCAACGCCGGTGCGCCAAGTTCGATAGAGCCGACAACGAAAGCGTGTCTAAGTCACGTCGCGATCGCACGCGACAAAATCTCAGGAGCCTACCATGCCATGTAGATTCACCGCGCTGACTTTAAGCTGGGCTGCGCTCGTGTTCGCGACTTGCGTGGGGTGCAGGACGAGCGACTCCGATCAGCGCGCCCGCGACGAGCGAACCCGCGACGAAGTCGCCAAAGCCACCGAACGCGCTAAGCCCGCTATCGAAGACGCCGGCAGAGAGCTAGGCAAAGCCGCTCACGAAGCCGCCGATCAGGCCCGCGCCGCCGCACAGGGCGTCCGCGACGGCTGGACAAATGGCCAGCACCCACTTCTCGATCTCAACTCCGCTTCCGAAACCCAGCTCCTCGATCTTCCCGGCATCAATCGGCCCGCCGCCCGCAGAATTATTGCCGGCCGCCCCTATCACGACAAACACGA
This sequence comes from uncultured Acidobacteriota bacterium, assembly GCA_963721915.1. Classification (GTDB taxonomy): domain Bacteria; phylum Acidobacteriota; class Terriglobia; order Acidiferrales; family UBA7541; genus Acidiferrum. The sequence continues at coordinate 579,959 of CAVRLD010000005.1, forward strand.
CCTTCTCGACAAAAACATCCTCTCCGGCGAGACCTACCAGAAAATCCGCGATCAGGTCACCGCGAAGTAACTGCCCCGGTAACTTCGCGAAATAAGTCCGCCAATCCCCTTTCCTCGTTCTCCTCTTGACAATCAGTGGGACGCGTGTAACCTTCCTCTTGATCCTCAAGGGGAAGCCCTCTATGCTGGACCAGCCGACCGATCTCGTCCAAGGCACTCTGGACATGCTCATTCTGAAAACCTTGGCGCTCGAACCCATGCACGGATATGGGATCGCCGTCCGGCTCGAACAGATGAGCAAGGGCGTTTTCCGCCTCAATGCAGGTTCGCTGTTCGTCGCCTTTCAGCGCCTGCAACGAGCGGGCCTCGTCCGAAGCGAATGGAAAGCCACCGAAAATAGCAGGCGCGCAAAGTATTACACCCTGACAGACCAAGGACGAAAGAGGCTCAACAGCGAAACCCGAGAATGGGGAAGGCAAGTCGCCGCAATCACCAGAATCTTGGAGGCGTCGTAAAAGATTATGTCCTTGCTGCGAAACATAGCCAGTGGCCTCCGATCTCTGCTCCGAAAGGAGCGGGTCAGTCAGGAACTAGACGAAGAGCTAAACGGCTTCCTTGACATGGCAGCCGAGGAAAAGATGAGGGAGGGGATGAGCCGCAAGGATGCGCATCGCGCCGTGCGCTCGGAGCGGGGGAGCCTCGAAATCACGAAGGAAGTCGTCCGCTCTGCCGGCTGGGAATCTGTTCTAGAGGTGTGCTGGCAGGACCTGCGCTTCGCTGCCCGCATGCTGCGCAAGAATCCAGGTTTCACAGTGATCGTAGTCCTTACCCTTGCCCTTTCTATCGGCGCTAATACGGCAATCTTTTCGATTGTGAACGCCCTCCTGCTGAAAAGTCTCCCCTACCCTCATCCCGAGCGCTTGGGCACAATTTACGCCCGAACTACCGGACCTGACTCCTACGATCTGCGAAGAGATATAGACGGTGAACAATGGGAGCTGCTGCGTGACAATGTGCCCTCTCTGATCTCCGCTGTTTCCAGCTCTAGGACTGCTGGGGTGAATCTTCAGGCGGGCTCCCGGGCGCAGTATCTTCATGCAGGACGAGTTTCGGCACACTATTTCGACGTGTTGGCTGTCCATCCCGTTGTAGGGCGCAATTTCTCGGAGGTCGAAGATCGCCCGCACGGCCCCAAAACAGCGATCCTGAGCTACGCCTTGTGGCGCACAGCTTTTGGCGGAAGCCCAAATGTCGTGGGACAAGCCATGCTACTGAAAGGCGAGCCGTACACGATCATTGGAGTGCTGCCTGAGAGTGCAACCACTCCCTTGAACGCCGACTTGTATACGGCGCTCCAACCAAGCCGCGAAGGCGAGGGCGTTGGAACGAACTTTCAAGCAATCACACGGTTGCGCGACGGCGCGAATTGGCAACAGGCAGATCCCGAGATGAATCGCGCGTGGTCTCGAAGCCTCCGCTTGCAACGTTTTGTCCAGAACAATCCCGGCGCGCACATCACGTACTACTCTGTTCCTCTGCAAAAAGGTGAGACGGATACATTGCAGCCTCCGGTCCTGGCACTGATGCTGGCGGCGGGATTTATTCTGCTTATTGCATGCGCGAACCTCGCCGGGTTGACCCTTGTGCGGATGCTGCGCCGCAGAGCTGAGATAGCCACTCGAGTGGCGCTGGGCGCATCGAGCTGGCAGATTCAAAGACAGCTCTGGATCGAAACCCTGCTACTTGCACTTGTGGGTGGACTTGTAAGCATCGGAGTGGGTTTCGTTGCGTTGCGCGGGCTGTTGCTCCTTCTCCCGGAACATTTTCTGCCAGTCGCAAGCGTGCATCTCGACTTTCGCGTTTTCGCCTTCACGCTCTTCCTCGCATTGTTAACCAGCCTCCTGTTCGGCATCTTGCCTGCCCTTACCTGTAGGAAAGTCGACCTACGGTCGTCTATCGTCAGTCATTCAATCATAGGTGCTCGCAGCATTCGCCTCCGCCAAGGATTAATCGCGGGGGAGATTGCGCTGACGCTAGTGCTACTGGCGGCCGCTGGGCTGCTCATCCGCACGCTCATCCACCTGGAAACCATGCCCCCAGGTTTCAACCCAAACGGAGTAATCACCGCGAAGGCGTCTCTGGACGATGTCCGATATTACGAGCCGGCAGCTTTCCGAAATCTGCTCAATGCGAGTCTGACCACCATGCGGGAGATTCCCGGCGTGCAAAATGCCGCCGTAGGATTGACGCTGCCCTACGAGCGTGCCCTGTTTTCTTCAGTCACCCTCAGTGACGGGGAGCACGCCGGACAGGAAATTACAACAAACCAGGTTTATGTCACCCCGGGCTATTTCGATACCTTGCAGATTCCAGTGCTTGCAGGCCGAACGTTCGCCGATTCGGACGGTCCGGACACGCAGCCTGTCGTTATCATCAACCAGGCCTTCGCACGCAAGTTCTTTGTTGGCGCGCCTGCTGTGGGAAGATATCTCAAACAAGATAACAAGATTAAGTTGATCGTGGGAATCGTGGCTGATACCGTGCTCTCTTCCGCCGGCAAATTGAACGCAGGGTCGGCACCGCTGACGAGCGATGAGGCGATCTATCTCCCTGCTGCGCAAGTCACGGATGGCAAATCTCTTTCCGTCGTGCATGCCTGGTTTCAGCCAAGCTGGATTGTCCGCACCGGCCGACCCGTGGAGGGCCCGTCTCAAAATCTGGCTGCCCAGATGCAGGCCGCCCTCGCGAGCGCCGACCCCAATCTGCCGTTTTCTGGCTTTTACGATATGAAGGATCTTATGGCTGCGACGCTCGCGACACAAAGAATAGAGGTCGCTCTGCTAACTGCCATGGCGTCGCTCGCTCTGTTGCTGAGCGCGGTTGGCATCTTCGCACTGGTGGCGAACATGGTAGCGCAAAGAACGCGCGAGATCGGCATCCGCATGGCTCTGGGTTCAACGGTTCGCAAGGCGATGATCGATATCGGCAGACCGGGAGTTGGCGCCTCGGCTCTCGGATTGCTGCTCGGACTAATCTTTTGCACGGGCGCGCTCCCCGTTATGCGTAGCGTTCTCTACGGCGTAGGCGTGTACGACGTGCCGACCATCTTGCTGGTGGTGCTGACGCTTTCTGGCGTTACCCTTCTCTCAACAACGCTGCCTGCCCTCAGAATTACAAGGATCGATCCGGCCAAGACATTGCGCGAAGAATAGGGGCGGCCATGGCCAGAACCTTGGAGGCATCGTAAAGGTCATGACTTCACTGCGAAACATAGCGAGCGGCCTTCGATCCCTGTTCCGAAGGAAACAGGTCGACCAAGAACTGGACGAAGAACTTCGCGCCTTCCTCGAGATGGCAGCCGAAGAAAAGATGAAGCAGGGTATGTACCGCAAGGATGCACATCGATCCGTGCGCTTGGAGCAAGGGAGCGCCGAAATGACGAAGCAAGCCGTTTGCTCCGCCGGCTGGGAATCCTTCATAGAAACCTCCTGGCTGGATGTCCGCTTCGCTGCAAGCACGCTCCGCAAGAGTCCAGGGTTCACCGTCGTCGCGGTGCTCACACTTGCGCTGGGTATCGGTGCGAACACCGCAATCTTTAGTGCGGTGAATGCCCTGATCCTCCGTCCACTCCCAGTGGAGCGCCCGAAAGAGTTGGCCTTTTTAGAAAACGCCCGTTACGGGCCGAGTCAGTCGTTCCCGAACTACAAAGACCTTCGCGACCGGAATCAGACCTTCGCAGGACTCATCGGATACCGGATGGCTCCCATAGAGTTAGAGACTGATCGTGGTGCGCAGCGCATTTGGGGATACCTCGCGACCGGCAACTATTCGACATCCTCGGCGTCCAGCCGGCCCTTGGTCGTTGCTTCAACCAAAACGACGACCTTCACGCCGGCGCGAGCCCTTACGCTGTACTCAGTTACAGCGCTTGGCAGTCGCGATTCGCATCCGCTCCCGCGGTCATTGGCAAAACGATTCGCCTCAACCGCGTGCCCTACAGCGTAATCGGAGTGGCCCCGCCTGATTTCCACGGTACTGAGGTTTTCTACTGGCCCGACGTTTGGGTGCCCATGATGATGCAGCCGCGCATCGAGAGCAATTCGTGGCTCGACGAGCGAAACACCTGGAATACCTGGATGATCGGCCGCCTCAAGCCCAACGTCTCTTTCTCACAAGCCGAGGCAGACCTGAATGTTGTCGCCGCCGAAATGGCACGCCAATATCCCGACATAAACGACGGTCTGCAATTCAAACTTGCCAAGCCCGGCCTCATCGGAAGCATGATTGGCGGCCCGGCGAAGGCTTTCGCGTTCGGCGTGCTGATGCTCGCGGCTTTGGTCCTTCTGGTGGCATGCACCAATCTTGCCGGCATGTTGGCAGCCCGCGCCGCAGACCGGCAGCGCGAAGTGGCGGTCCGCCTCGCCATCGGCGCGGGTCGCGCCCGTGTAGTGCGCCAAGTGCTGACTGAAACGTTGATCCTGTCCTTGTTAGGAGGGGCCGCGGGCTACCTGCTGGCGTCATATTTGTCCGATGCGCTCAGCCGCTGGCGCGCGCCGCTGGACTTCCCCGTTCAATTCAGCGTCAACCCGGATTGGCGAGTATTCCTCTTTGCTTTAGCAGGCGCGATTCTCGCCGGCATGCTTTTCGGCTCTGCTCCCGCGTGGCGCGCTTCCAGAACGGACCCCAACACAGCGCTGCGGGGCGCCTCCGCGACATTGGGCCGCAGCCGCCTAGCCTTCCGCGATCTTCTTGTTGTCGTGCAAGTCGCCCTCTGCTTCGTTCTTGTCTCCGCTTCTTTTCTGTCTCTGCGTGGCCTTCAGCAAGCCTTGAAGATGAACCTCGGCTTTCAACCCGAGCACGTGGCCACCGCGGCGTTCGAACTAAATCTCGCTGGCTATTCGGAAGAACGCGGCCGCACCTTTCAGCAGCAAGCGCTGCAAGCCATTCAGCAATTGTCCGGCGTGCAATCCGCCTCCTATTCCAATTCCGTTCCCCTCAGTATTGACCAGTCCCACACCGACGTTTTTCCCGATAAGCCAGACCTGCGTCCTTTCGACCGCATCGGCGTCACTTTCTACCAGGTTTCTCAGGAATTTTTCGCGACCATCGGAACCAAGCTCCTCGCCGGCCGCGAATTCAATCGGCACGACGACGCGAACTCGCGCCAGGTCGCCATTGTCAACCTCGCCTTCGCGAAACGCGTGCTGTACACCGACAACGCTGTCGGCAAGCGTTTTCGCAGCGGCATTACGGGCCCTTTCGCGGAAGTCGTTGGCATCGTCGAAGACGGCAAGTATGGAAGCCTCACGGAATCACAGCAGCCCGCTGTTTTCTGGTCAATCCTGCAAGCCTATAACTCCGCCACCACGCTCGAGGTGAAGTCCTGGCTGCCGGCAACACAGATCATCGGCGAAGTTCGCCAGGCGATCGCACGGCTTGATCCGCAGCTGCCTCTCTATGGCGTCGGCAGCCTCGCGCAGATGCTAGGTTTCGCCTTTTTCCCGACACGCGCCGCCGCTATCGCGCTGAGCGCCTTCGGCATCCTCGCTGTCATGCTGGCCGCTACCGGCATCCACGGCCTGGTGGCCTACGCCGTTTCCAGGCGCACACAAGAGATCGGCATCCGCATGGCGGTTGGTGCGCGTCCCGTTCAGGTGCTTCGGTTAGTCCTGGGCAGGACTGCGGCGCTGCTCGTTTTTGGATCGCTCGTCGGCCTAGCCCTAGCTCTGGCAGTTGGGACGGTGATTTCCAGCATTGTTTACGAAACGCAGCCGCGCGATCCATTCGTGATGGTCACCACGTGGATTGCTATTGCATTCCTTGGATTCTTTGCGTCGTGGGCCCCAGCCCGCCGCGCGACGCGGGTTGACCCCCTAGTAGCCTTACGTCACGACTAAGTCATGGCTCGCCGGCAAAAGCACATGTCCGGGTACCCGACGCACCTGGCACTGATAATCACCTGGGCCGGGCCTGTTGTTAGCGGGCCATTTTTACTTAGGTTTTCCTCTCCTGTTAACATCACCCGCGTGAAGCCTTCCGAGTTGCTCGGCCAGACAATTTCTCCAGATGGCGCGGTCATGAGGCTGATTCGTCGGAGCGACGAGTACATCATACTCGCCGATGGTGCCATCCTTATGTCCAGCCGCATGCACGGATCAGAGCAGGAACTGGCCACCCTCGCCTGCCAACGGGCGCGGACGCTGGACCAGCCTAGCGTGCTTATTGGCGGTCTCGGAATGGGTTTCACACTACGCACTACGCTCGATGTCCTCTCATCGGATGCCATGGTTGTCGTCGCCGAGTTGGTGCCCGCTGTGGTGGAGTGGAATCGTGGCCCGCTCGGCCCGTTGGCTGGACACCCGCTAAAGGATAAGCGCGTGCAAGTCGAGACACAGGACGTCGCCGTCATCCTCAATTCACGTCCCGGCCAATTCGACGCTGTGATCCTCGACGTGGACAACGGCCCCACCGCATTTACCGCCGCCTCGAACAACGCCGGGCTCTATGACAACCACGGAATAGCCACCGCTCGCGCGGCTCTCAAGATGCAGGGGGTCCTGGCTGTCTGGGCGGCCCGGGATGATCGAAAATTCGAGCAGCGCTTGCGTCGTGGCGGATTCGACGTCCAGGTGCAGCGCGTGCGTGGTCGCCTGAAAAAGGGCGGTCCCCGCCACACTATCTTTCTGAGTCACAAATCATGAGGCTGGGCTTTTGATCTGCGTGCGTGAATAGCGCCCCCAATACGTTTACCGGAGGTAGAGTTACGCGCTACTGCCCGTAGTCGCCCGGTATGTCGTAAGCTCCCGGCTTTTTTTCATTCGCCAGAGCGGCCTCCGCAATCTTCTTTATCTGTTCCCACGACTTTGGGCCGGCGATTCCACCGTTCAGTTTTTCAAGCCTTTTCCAGCACTGGTCGAGCTTCGGGCCTCTCGCTTCACCTCGCCCGATAGCTTCATCTGCTCGACCGAGAATCTCTTCCGTTACCGTTCTGGTTATTTCGTTCATATTGCTCCTGCAAGCAGTTTGTCAGAAACGCGTATAGCCCCGCAACCTGCACGCACCGATTAACGCGTCGTATTTCGTCTGGCCAGCCGAAAAGGACTTTAGCAGCCTGCGGAAAAAGTCTTTTTATAGGAGGTCGGAGTTTTTAGCTCCGACGTAAAGCGCTTGCTCTCAACGGAAATGTTTCTGAGTTGCCCGTGACTCGGCCAACATCAGCGGCAGCGCCTACAGAATTGCAGTACAACACTGGCCACAGACCTTATTACCGGACCACTTTCAGTCGGAGGGCGATCGCACCCTGAAATTGGTAATCTGAATCAATTCTTTTTCCAACGCTGCTGCTGCCGCTGACGGAGTCTCTTCGCCAGTCAGCACGGAATGCAGTGCCCGGATATACGCTCGGCTCACTTCCTCGTATTTCACGCCCGAAACGATTGAAGGACGCGTCACCACGAGGCCTGGGCGTCGCCTTGAAGCGGCAAGCTGAGGATAGGGATTCAGGATTTCAGGCAGATCATGTAGCTCCTGCTCCTTTGGCTCTTCGGAATTGGCGCTGGCGCGCATGAAGAGGGCATCTTTTCGCCGAAGAAATTGGATTAGCTCTATGGCCTCCCGGGGATGTGCCGAAGTTCGCGAAACCGCCAAGCCGTTTCCTCCCAACGTGTCTGCGCGTCCGGCGCTGCCGCCCGGCAGGCTGGTTACGCCAAACTTGGTGGCATTGTCGGGAGGCGTATGATTGACGATCAGACTATAATCGGACACCCAAGCCCGAAGGAAAGCTGCGTTCCCCGACTTCCAGGTGTTGTCTGCGTCCCACTTATCATAGGCCACCACGCTGGGTGGTGAAATAGAGCCGACCCAGCGCGCAGCGCGCTGCCATGCCCGGATGGTTCGAGGATTGTTGACGCTGATCGTCCGGTCATCTTCGATGATTCGTCCGCCGCCTTCGCTCACCTGCAACTCCAAACCGGCGCAGGTCAAATCTTCGCTGACGGCCCCTTGCCAAACATAGCCCCAAAAGTCTTTCCGGCCTTTCGCGCGTTCTCCGACCTGAATCCGGGCCGCTATTCTCTCGAGTTCCTCCCACGTTGCAGGTGGCTCACGATACCCATATTGTCGCAGAAGGTCAGCGCGATACATCAGAACACCGATATAGGCGTGGTGTGGTACTGCAACCAGCTTGTTACCCACCGTATAGCTGGACGCCACCACTGGATATTGTGAGGAAAGCTCGGCGGAAAAGTATGGCTTTAGATCCAGAAAATACTGGCTAAATATTCCGGACCAGATGACATCGATTCCGTACACATCAGGTGAAGTAGCCCCGCTCTGGAGCAACTTTCTCCACAATGCAAGCTGATTTAGAGAGCCATCTGGGCGGGGAAGCCGCTTGACTCGGATCCCTGTTTCCTGTGCGAAGGCCTGCAAATCTTCAGCTAAGCCGGGCAGCCGATCGGGGGTGTCGTACTCAATATCCAGAAACGTTACAGTGACGGGTTCATGGGAAGACTGCCGGGAGCAGCCCACACCTAAAGAGAACAGCAAAATCCCTAACAGGCCGACATTCTTCATTTAACTCCGCCTCGGCGCTGAATATCATCGAAGAAACCCAGCGCCAGCATAACCCGAAGCGCGAGCAGTGTGGGGACAGACGGGACGTTTTCCGGTTTTGGATTTTCGCCCGGGCATCCACTGACGTGAATGTTCCGTCTGTCCCCGAGTTCCCAACAAGCGCCGTGTTTTTTTCCCAAGCAACCCCTAGCCATCAAGCTGGCTATAACCAAGGTCACTTTCGCAATATACTCAACCCATGCTGAGCAGCTGGTATCGCGATGTCGTGTTAGCCCTGCGGTCGCTCCGCAAAAACCCCGTTCTATCTCTTACGGCGGTCCTCACATTGGCGCTCGGCATCGGCGCGAACACCGCTATCTTTACGCTGCTCTATGGGCTGGTGCTTCGCAGTTTGCCAACACCGGTCGCGTCTCATCTGGTGAGAATTACCGTTGCCAGCGCAGCGGACCCCAGCTCGGAAGAGAATTCGTTCATGCCGTACCGCATGCTGCAGGGGCTGCGCCAGGAACAGTCCTCTTTCCGAGACCTTTCGGCCTGGGATAGCGAACAAGTCCTGATCAAGGATAGTGAGGGATCTGTCCAGGGATATTTGGCGGTGACGGTCAGCGGCAACGCCTTCGATCTGCTAGGAATTCAGCCTTACCGGGGCCGTTTGATCGGCACGTATGACGATGTGCGCGGCGGCCCGCGCGGCGGCTGGCCCGTGGTCTTGAGTTACGGGTTCTGGAGCGATTTCTACGGTCGTGCCGCGGATATCGTGGGCAAGCAGATCAAGATTTCAGACGTGCAAGTAACAGTCGTGGGCATTACGCCTCCCGACTTCCACGGGGTGTGGCCAGGCGAAGAGCCGAAGATGTATCTGCCTTTCCAGTTCGCATCGGTTCTGGCAAAGAAGAACGTGCTCGACGATCCAGATTCGGCTTTTGGTGGTTCGGTGATCGGGCGGCTCAAACCGGGAGTCTCGATGGCGCAGGCCAATGCCGAGTTGGCGCTTCTGCAGAAAGGCTTATTCGCACGGTTTATTCCTCCCCGCTTTCAGCATAATCCATACGTCGAGAAGGCGTACCTCAAAACAAGTTCGGCTCGGAGTGGATTGCCGACCTACGTGAGCCGGACTTACGCCAAGCCTTTGTATTTGATGCAAGGCTTAGTGGGAGCAGTGTTGCTGCTGTGTTGCGTCAACATTGGCGGCCTGATGGTCTCGCGTGTCGCCGCGCGCCAGCGGGAGTTCGCGGTGCGTACGGCGGTCGGGGCTTCGTCGGTGAGGCTGGTGCGTCAGTACTTGACCGAGAGTTTTGTGATCGCCCTCGCCGGCAGCGGCCTGGGTGCCATCGCGGCCTGGTACGGTAGCGGCTTCTTACTGCATTTCTTCCGTGACCCGATGATGTTTGAACCGATGTCGGTCCATCCCGATAAGGCGATTTTCTGGATGACCGCGCTGTTCGCGGTGCTGACCACTCTGCTGTCCGGAACACTGCCGGCCTGGCGAGCGGCCCACACCGATCCGGGCTTGCTGTTGAAGGCCCGCAACACCTTGGGCGGGCGCCGGCAGATCGCCGGCCGCATGTTTGTTCCAATTCAGGTGGCGATGTCGCTGGTATTGGTGATGTTTGCATTGCTGCTGTCACAAAGCGTGATTAAGCTCCGCAGCGAGAACGCTGGCTTCGATTTGGATCACGTAACGATACAAACCTCACCACTGGTTATCCTGCCGCAAAAAGGCGACGCTAAGCTGGACCTCTATCAGCGCATGGTGGACCGCCTGATGGAGATGCCGGCTGTGGATGCGGCAGCCGCAACGTCGCAGACGCCGATGACCGGACAAAAGATTGTTGCCGATTTCCAAGCCGTAGCCGATGGGCCCAATCCGCCCGAGGATACCAAGTTGGCTTATAACGACGTTGGCCCCGGATACTTCCAGGCGATGAAGACCCGCATCTTGGCGGGCCGCGAGTTTGAGAAAAATGAGCGTCAACTCAACGTGTGCATCTTGAACCAGTCGGCCGCTGCGTTTTTCTTTCCGCATGAGCAGGCATTGGGAAGATATGTGCGCAGCAAGGACTCCAATGAGTTTCCCGATCCGGTGGCATGCCGTGTGATTGGATTGGCGGAAGACGCTAAGTTTTCTGATATCCGGGAAGGGCCCCCGCGGACGATCTACCTGCCCTTATCGGTCCAACGCATCGATAATCTGGGCAATCTGGTGTTCTTGATACACTCGCCGACAAAGGCTCAGGCCATCGCGGCTTTTCGCAAGACGCGTTCGGAGATTGTGCCAACGGTGCCGTTAGTGACCTTCGCTACCATGCGCGAACAAATGGACGCTGCGTTGGGGAGCCAGGAATTGATCACCCTGCTGGCAAATTTCTTCGGCGTGCTGGCATTGCTATTGAGCGCACTCGGGTTATACGGCCTGCTCTCCGCGGGCCTCGCGCAAAGGACAACTGAGCTTGGTGTACGCATGGCCCTTGGGGCGACGCGTGGGATGGTGCTGCGGATGGTCTTAAGGGAAGCCTTCGGGTTGCTGACCTTGGGACTCTTGTTGGGGGCAATTGCGCTGCTTTTCACAACGCGGTTCGTATCAGCGATGCTCTACGGTGTTTCAGCTTACGATCCCTCGACGCTCGTCGGCGTGGCTGGAACTCTAGTGATCGTTACCCTTCTGGCGGCAATGGTGCCCGCGCTACGCGCCGCCACCTCGGACCCCATCGAGGCTCTGAGGGCAGAGTAGATCTGGCACTCATTCTTCGACGACTAGGGATCGGCTCTGTGGTTATTCTGGTTCCCGTCATTGCAGGCATTTACTCGTTTTGGCGTTATGCCCAACATCATTCCCGAGTTGACCCTGTACGCGCGGCCGGTAAAAAGCGAAACGGCACTGAGCTATAATACCCAGTGTCTCTTCCCTTTCCCTTTCTTTGATTGCGAGGAAAGCCATGACGCCAATTAAACAAACATGCGCTTTTGAAGTCGGTGGCAGAGTCTACAAGGCCGACGCGCAGATTTAAAAACTGCTCACGTACGAGGAACAAAAAGGTAACCATAGAGTTGCGGCGTGGCTTTTTGCCTTATACCTTGCGGCGGGCCGAATCGAATCCGCGTAGACCGTCAGAATCCACCCGTTTCCGCCTCAACATCGCAATCGTCAATGCCTACCAGTACCTACCGTAATTAAGCTGCGCTCGGCACCAAGGACCGCTATGATTCCTTCCAAGCAGGACTCGCTCGCGTTGATAAGTTGCGCTTTGCATCGAGAATCAAAAAATCAAAAGTTTCCCGGGCATACTTTTACCCGCTGAAAAAACACGTCCGTCGAGTCTTCCCAGACAATGTAGGCCGAACCTTTGACATCCGTGACAATCAATGGACTGAAATCAACCTGGTTTGCATTCGATAGGTTGGTCGGAGTAGTGAACATACTTCCGTCAGTGGACCGGCTGAGGAAGATTCCGGTCGTCCCCGCCCATACTACGTTGATGCCGCCGCATCCATCGATCGCAACTGTGGGAGTGCTTGCTCCGCCCGTAGCCAATGTCACAGGGGTGGAGAACGTTGCACCACCGTCTGTGCTGCGAGCGAATAGCGCCATCATATCTGTGGGCGTGTTAGCATCGAATACGATGTCAATTCCGCCATCTCGCTCCACGGCAATCTGCGGATCACCGACACCTGAGAAGTCATCCCCAAGGCCGGTGAATTGTTTGATGCCGACCAATGCGGTGGGCTTCGAGAAGGTGGCCCCCTGATCGGTCGAACGAGCAAAATACAGTTCATTTGGGTTCACGAGGGTGCCGTTGTTGTCCGAAAAGCCGGGAACCGTTGTCCAGGCGATGTTTACCCGATCGGCGGAATCGACAAACAACTGGGGAAATTGCGCACACTCATTGGGATTGTTCGAAACATTCAGCGGAGTCGAGAAGGTCATCCCGCCGTCCAGTGAGCGGCTGACTATTATGGCGCACTCCGGTACTACCTCACTTTGCATCTGCCAAGCGACGTAGATCTGGCCTTCAGCCCCCACCGCAGCGACGTCACTGAAGACCACGTCGCTCGCGTTCGAGGCTACCAACACAGGTGTCTGGCTTTTGGTTCCGCGATCGGTCAACACCAGCGAGATAATCCCAATCCGCCTCATCCCGCGTGATAACTGGGACAGGTCGATTAGGCCGGACGCGGAAACATTCAGCTGCGGCGTAGAGCCGTTGCTGACCAGTCTGGAAATATCCGTCAGCAGGAATTTCTTTCCCCCGTTGATTGAATTCCCGAAGAACGTTCCTCCCTTCCCGTCCTCCCATAGCAGGCTTATAGCGCCTTGGCCATCGACGCCCATCGCCACGGAAAACACCGGACCGGGTGTGGTTACCGGGTCAACATCAAAAGTGCTTCTGCCATGCATCGATCGAGCAAACATCACATTGCCGGCTGTACCTGTCTGCAGGAAGGAAAGGTCCACGTTCCCATTGGCGTCCACTATTAGATTCGGGCTTTGCCCGGGACCAAGGTCCTTTGCGGCGTCCAAGTGATGGTGGCTGTTGGCCGCCAACACGGAAAAGGCGAGAGCCAAGCCGAGCGTGGCCACGCCTCGAACAACCGGACCAGAGTACTTGAATGTATCCATTATGCCCCCTTGCCCGAGACGAGCCTCGTCGGTAGGCGTCTTCAGCGGGACCAATCGTGCGAATGAACCCCGACTTCACAGCAATGCACGCTAATGCTTCCAGCCAATGCATTTAGGGGGTTGTTTGGTTCTAGGATGGCTAAGGGAAAGATCGGAAGGTGAAACCACCACTCCATACGAAAAGAGATCCTGTGCATCGTGCCGCCCCCAAGAAATCAGCCCGCCGCAATTCATCGTAAGAGCACGCGCGATTCCAAGGATTTTATCGTACCCTGTACGTAATCATGCATGGAATAAGCATTTAGGACGTTTGTATTCCAGGTTGTGATTTGCTTGTCGATTCAATTTCCGCGTAAGGGCAATTTTTTGCCGGAAAGGGCGCAAGCGCGGATGGGCTTAGAAAGAAGTCGTTGGCGAAGTGGGTAGTAAGCTACTTTGACTCTAAGTCCCCCCGTCACTCCCGCGATGGCTGCTGGCGTCACAGACCATCTATGGGATGGAAGCGATTTGGTTGGTCTGCTGGAAGCCGAAGAGAGGACGGAAAGGACGGCGGCATGAGTGAAGTCGTGTATGATCGCAAGGCAGCGATTCGCAACACTATTATCTATGCAATTGCCCTTTTATTGACTTTTGCGGCCTTGGTCACTCGTAAGAGTGCGCTTGGTTACATCCTCGCTGGAATCGCAGTTCTATGGGCAATTGGCGGGTTGACTGCCAACGTCCGCGCAATCCGCTACGGCTTTAGAAATCTGGACTAATTTCAAAGTAGCCCACTACCGCGAAGTGTTTTTTTCTTGACAACCCCTTACACGAATTCCACCCACGGCCGCCTTGTGGCCCAATGTTCCTCACCACCGCTGCGAAATGAATCTTCCGAAGCCCGGCGCGAACCTCCAATCGCCCGCCCAAGCGGATCGTTTTCACTCGCGCCATTCCAGCTTGCGAGCCGTCGAAACGCCCCCCACCATCAATTCTGCCCGCTACCGTCCGCTGCTCAAATTCCGCAGTTCCCTGCATAAGACTTAGCCAACCGATCCGTGTGTGCTATTCTTCGTCGTGTTTATCGATTTCTATCTTCGCTCCCCTCTGTTGCCTACGCCGAGTTTCATGTTAGGTCTCGGGCTAAGCTTCGCGCCCCGCGCCAAATCGAACCTCCCGGTAGAGCCAAATCAAGTACAGCCAAACCAAGCACAGCTCGATATCGGCGTACGGAGAGCGTGCCGGCAAATCTCCTCCCTCCCGAAAATGTTTTCGGACCCAAATTCGGTGCCGCTGGCTCCCTTAACTCTCGATAATCGGCTATCCTCTTTAGAATCCACACTTCCAAAAAACACGCGCGTAACTCGTTTAGAATCTGCACTTGCAAAATCGTTGAACTTAAAACCCTTTAGAATCCGCACTTGCAGAAAAGGGTGGGGGGTGGGGGCAAATTGTTAACCAACTCCGCCCTCGCTCTTCGCCCTGTTCTGATCGCCTCGCAAGAACAGTTGCCAGAGGCACAAAGGACGCACGGTGGCTGAATTTCCCAGTTTTGACCTCACCGGCAAAGTCGCCCTGGTCACCGCCGCGGCACGCGGCCTGGGACGCGCCATTTCGCTCGCGCTCGCCCATGCCGGAGCCAACGTCGCACTGGGCTTGCGCGACATCGCCACCGGAAGCGATCTTGCGCGCGAGATCGAATCCATGGGCCGCCGCGCCCTTCCGCTGCAAATGGATGTTACCCATCTCGATCAGATCTCCCGCAGCATAGCTGACGCCACCGCGCATTTCGGCAAGCTCGACATCCTCGTCAACAACGCCGGCAACGGCTTCACCAATTTGGCCCTCGACGTCCCCGAACAGGAATTCGACGCCACCCTCTCCATCAATTTGAAAGCAACGTTCTTCGCCGCGCAAGCTGCCGCGAAAATCATGATCCGCCAGAACGGCGGCCGCATCATCAACATGAGCTCGCAAGCCGGATTCGCCGCGCTGCCCACGGAATCCATCTATTGCGCCAGCAAAGCCGCGGTCTCGCATCTCACCAAATGCTTGGCCATCGAATGGGGCCAGCACAACATCACCGTAAACGCCGTCGCGCCCACCTTCATCTCCACGCCAGGCACCGACGAAGCCCTCTCCGATCCCACTTTCCGCGCCGACGTGATCGAGCGCATAGCAGGCCTGCACCGCATCGGCGAACCCATGGAAGTCGCCGGCGCGGTAGTGTTCCTAGCCTCGCCAGCCGCCTCCCTCATCACCGGCCACACCATCCTAATCGACGGAGGCTGGACCGCCAGATAAACAGCCAGGGAGCAAGGAGGGATCGGAGCGGTAGAAGGGGTCGGAGCTTTAGCTCCGACATGAAGTCCCGCTATCAATGGGCTTCAGCCGCTGAGGAAACGCTCTTGGTATTCTTTAGCTGCTTCTAAAAGAAACGCGATGAACAAAATCGCAACACTCGACACCAACTGGGTCGGCCACCCGAAATCCATCGCCGCCGCGCTGCTCGAATCCGACGATCATTACGCCATCGTTGATCCCGGACCGGAATCCACGCTCGCCACGCTGCGCGAACAGCTCCGCACTCGAGGCATCGAGGTCGCTGATCTCGACGCGATCCTTCTCACGCATATCCATCTGGATCACGCCGGCGCCGCCGGCGCGCTCGTGCGTGAAAATCCCGCGCTCCCCGTCTACGTTCACGCCAGCGGCGCGCGTCACATGGCCGACCCGACAAAACTACTCGCCAGCGCCACGCGCCTGTGGGGCGACGAACTCTCCATCCTGTTTGGCGAAACGCTGCCAGTCCCGACAGAAAATCTTCGCATCCTCGAAGGCGGCGAAACACTCAAGCTTGGCAATCGCGAGCTCGACGTCGTCTACACGCCCGGCCACGCATCGCACCACGTTAGCTATTTTGACGACGCCGCAGGCGTAGCTTTTATTGGAGACACCGCCGGAATTCGCATCGACAACGGCCCGTACATTCTTCCCGCCACGCCGCCGCCCGATATCGACCTCACGCTATGGGATGAATCCTTCAAGGCCATACTCGCGCGTCGCCCCGCGCGCCTCTTCCTCACCCACTACGGCTTTTCCAAGGATCCCAGCGCGCACATCGCCGAATTTCGCGAACGCCTCTACCACTGGGCCGAAGTCGCCGAACAAGCCCTCGCCTCGGCCGCCAATGACCCTGCCCCACTCGATGACGATGCGCGTGATGCCGCGGCCATGAGCGCCTTCGTCAAAAAATCCCGTGGCGAAATGGACCAGGTCCTAGGCCCGGTCGAAGCCGAACACCACGCTTTCACCGCGGCGCTGAACCTCAGTTTCCTGGGGCTGGCGCGTTACATCCGCAAGCGGAACTCTCCGCCCGATGCGGCTTTGATGATCAAAAATACAGATCCACCGGCGAAACGATGAGGTCAGGGAGTAGAGCGAACCCTGTCGACAGGCATTGCGAGGGCGATAGAAACCATGGGGTCAAGGAGCCGAGCGCACTCAGCGCCGAAAGGCACCACGCGAGCGATGGAACGGATCAGGCGAGAACCGATCAGCAGTGAAGGGATTTGAGTTTTGAAATGCGAAGAAATTACATCTATCCAGGTTCTTGCGACGCGATGCCGCTCGTGTTTTCCTGCGATGCGTCTGGCGCGCTGTCCGGCGCAGCAACGTCGTCTTCGGATGAAGGTGCAACCGCGGCATTTTCAGATCCGTGCGCGACATCGGCATCGTTAGATGTGGGTGCGACATCAGCACTTTCACGTGTCGCCGCGGTGGCCGCATTCTCGGGTGCGCGAGCGGCAGCAGCGTCGTCAGGCGCAGGTGATGGCGGCGCTTCCAAGCGGGCCGACAAGGCATCGACAATGAGGTCGACGATTTTCTTGGCGTTTGTGCCGTCGGGGTCTTTGTTCGGATTGTATTGGGCCACATCCAGGCCCAACAGATTGTTGCTGCGGGCGAATTCCCTCAGGGCGCCGCGAACATCGTCCAAACTCAATCCACCGCTTGCCGGTACATTCACTGGCGGAAAGTCTTCCTGCGCGATGACGTCGAGATCGAGGTGCAGCACAAACTCGCGCGTGTCCGCGTGCGCCAGGGTCAGCGCTTCGGCTGCCGCGGCGCTTGCGCCTTTTGCAGCGATATCTTCGGCGGAAACGTGGCGCAATGGAGACTTACTCAGGAATTCCTGCTCCGGAGGATCGAGCCGGGTGATCCCGAACAGCGTGACGTCAGGCTCGCGCACCAGTGGCGTTTCGCCCCAAAAACGCACGAGTTCCGGCGCGCCTCGGCCGATGATGTGCGCCACGACCATGCCGTCGATCCGGCCCGACGGCGTAGACGCCGGTGTGTTCAGATCGGCATCGCGATCGAACCAGAGCAAGTTGATGTGTTTGTAGTAGCGGCGGGCTCCGGTGAGTAAGCCAATCGATTGCGCGCAATCGCCACCCAGCACGAGCACGAGAGCGCCGCTCTTGATGGCCACCTCGGTGTGAACTTTCAAATCGTTGAGGCCGGCGACGATTGCCGGCAGATTGCGGGCGCGGCGATGTTCTTCATCATCGGCGAAGAGACGGGGAGCACAATCGCCGTAGTCGGTCACCTCGAACCCGGCGCTCCGCAGGCGCTCCGCCAGCCCGGCGGCCCGCAGCGCGGCGGGAGCTTTTTCGGTGCCGGGTTGAAAGGCAGCGGCGCTGGACGGGGCGCCGATCAAGGCAATCTTCTTCGGCTGACGGACGATTTTGACCGCCAAAGTTTGGCTCCTGGTGTCGTGTTTCCCAGCGGGGCTGGGCTACGGCTTACTGCTTGGCTCGGGTTGTTTCACCCGAGCGACTTCGCGACTGGCCCTGGTTCCGGCGAAACATGTGAGCTGCAACGAATGAGCGGTCACAAATGAGACTTCAACAAAAAGCTTTAAAACAAGCACACGCGCTATTTTGCTGCGCTGCGGCTCGCCGGGCTAAAGCCCGGCGCCTACATTGCCGCAATCTGCGTTACCCAGATTCGCGGTGCTCGCGTCGCGGCGGCCAGATACCCTGGTTTCGGGGTCCGCAGTGCGCGCGATATTTATCCGCTCCGTGGCTACCTGCGCGGGGCTGCGGCGATTGTCGCCAGCTCCGGCGGTAGCGTGAAGCGCACGTCTTCGCGGATCAGATCGAGATCGCGCTGATCGGTGAATCCGATTTCGGCGAGACGGTTGCTTACCTGTTCCACGAGCACTTCCGGCGCCGAGGCTCCGGCCGTCAGGCCGACGCGCTCGATGCCTGCGAGCCATTGCGGATCGATGTCTTTGGCGGAGTCGATGAGCTGAGCTTTCACTCCGCTGCGTTGGGCGACTTCCACAAGCCGGTTGGAATTGGAGCTGTTGGGCGAACCGACGACCAGGATGAAGTCAACATCCTTCGCAACTTGCTCGACCGCTTCCTGGCGATTCTGCGTGGCGTAGCAGATGTCATCGCTCGCAGGGCCTTTGATGAGCGGAAATCTCTGGCGCAGGCGCGCGACGATTTCCTGCGTATCGTAAAGACTGAGCGTGGTTTGCGTCAGGAAAGAGAGCTTGTCGGGCTCGGCAACTTCGAGCGCATCCACGGCGGCGACCGAATCGACCACGATAGTGCTGTCAGGCGCCTCGCCGGAGGTGCCAACGATTTCCTGGTGGTCGCGATGACCGATCAGGATGATGGTGCGCTTCTCGCGGGCAAACTTGAGCGCCTCAAGGTGAACCTTGGTGACCAGCGGGCAGGTGGCGTCAATGACCTTGAGCGAGCGCTGCTTGGCCTCGTCGCGCACCGTGGGAGGCACGCCATGGGCGCTGAATACCAGTACGGCGCCATGGGGGACGTCTTCGATGGCTTCCACGAAGATAGCGCCGCGGCGGCGTAACTGCTCGACTACATAGGTGTTATGCACGATTTCGTGGTGTACGTAGACGGGGGCGCCATAGGCTTCCAGCGCGAGTTCCACGATATCCACGGCGCGCACTACGCCCGCGCAGAAGCCCCGTGGCCTGATTCGTAGCAGTACTTTTCCATTCTTCTCGTTCGGCATCGTCATCCTAAGGTATAGTTTCGCAAGAATCTATCATACCTCACTCTCGCGCCAGCGCCACTTTTGTATACGGCAAATTGTCGCGGGGTGTGGGGCAGCCTACAAACAGAACCCGCAATCCCGGCCTTGACCGAGCCGATTGCAGGAACACTTACGGAGGAATTGGATGGCTACGCCTGTCCAGAATCCGGGTCCGCAACCCTCGGAGCAGTTGATGCAGTTGGCCACCGGCTACATGGTGTCGGCGGCGCTATATTCGGTAACCAAGCTGCGCATACCTGATTTGCTGAAGCATGGGCCGAAGTCCGCGCGTGAATTGGCCGGGGTCTGCGCAGCGAACGAGGATGCGTTGTATCGAGTGCTGCGCGCGCTGGCCAGCGTGGGGGTAGTGACCGAATGCTCGCCGCGGACCTTTGCGCTGACGCCGGTCGGGGATTGCCTGCGCTCGGACCGCGACGACTCCGCGCGAGACATGGTGCTCTGGCTGGGAAACAAGTTTCACTACCAGACCTACCCGGAAATGCTGCACTCGCTCAAGACCGGGGAGACCGTGGTCGAGAAAGTGTTCGGCGAATCATGCTTCGGCTATCTCGAAACGGACAAGGAAGTAGGCGACGTCTTCAACGCGGCGATGACTACCTTCAGCAAAATGCTGACGCCTGCGGTTTTGGAGGCTTACGACTTTTCGTGGCTGAACGGGAAGACGCTCGTGGATATCGGCGGGGGTCATGGTTATTTGCTGACGGCGATTCTCAAGAAATATCCGGAGATCCACGGCGTGATATTCGACCTGGAGCATGTGGTGAACGGAGCGCCTTCGAATATCGAAGCAGCGGGTGTAAGCGCGCGGTGCCGTGCTGCATGCGGAGATTTCTTCGCGGAAGTGGCGCCCGGCGATGCGTACATCATGAAGCACATCATTCACGACTGGAGCGACGAGAAGGCGCTTTGCATTCTGCGAAACTGCCACCGGGCGGGAAGGGGCAAGGCAAAAGTGATCCTGGTGGAAGCGGTCATTACGCCGGGGAACGAACCGCATTTCGCGAAGTGGCTGGATTTGGAGATGCTGCTGTTGCCGGGCGGGCGCGAACGGACCGAGGCGGAGTTCGCGACATTGTTCGAACAGGCAGGGTTTCGATTGACGCGCGTAGTGCAAACAAAATCGCCCGTTTGCGTGCTGGAGGCCGAGAAGCGGAATTGAAGTCGCGGAATCCCCGAGGCCCATTC
Source organism: uncultured Acidobacteriota bacterium (assembly GCA_963721915.1). Taxonomy (GTDB): domain Bacteria; phylum Acidobacteriota; class Terriglobia; order Acidiferrales; family UBA7541; genus Acidiferrum. The sequence continues at coordinate 600,408 of CAVRLD010000005.1, forward strand.
GTTGATTACCCATTCGTTGGTTAGAGGTAGAGCGAGTGTTGCGACAGTCCAAAGTGGCAAGGTCCAAAGTGGCAAAGAAGGAACGGACGCGCCGAAGCGCGCCCCTACATTTCCTCGTCGTCGTCCATATTGGCGCTGTTTTAAACGCTTGATGAACGGCAGACTTCCGGCATGACTCGCGGAGAAATGAAGGTTGAGCCAGTTGTGCTGGAGGGCGTGCACGTCCGACTGGAGCCGCTCTCGCGGACACATCTTCCAGGATTATGCGGGGTCGGACTCGAGGAAGAGTTGTGGCGATGGATTCCCACTTCGGTGCGGACGGCGGCCGACATGGCGGCCTATGTTGAACTGGCCTTGAAGGAACAGGCGGACGGCATGTCGCTCCCATTCGTACAGATCGAAAGGGCGATGGGACGGGTGATCGGCAGCACGCGATACATGAATATCGAAAAAGTTCATCACCGCGTGGAGATCGGGTGCACGTGGATCGGGCGGGAGTGGCAGCGCTGCGCCGTGAATACCGAGGCGAAATACCTGCTGCTGCGACATGCGTTCGAAACGCTGGGGTGCATGCGCGTGGAATTGAAGACCGATTCGCTGAACGAGAAATCGCGTGCGGCGATCTTGCGGATCGGAGCAAAGCTAGAAGGAATATTCCGGAACCATATGATTACGTCGAGCGGGCGGATACGGCACACGGCGTATTTCAGCATCGTGGATTCGGAATGGCCTGCCGTGAAGTCCGAACTGGAACGCAAACTAAGCGGCTGACGCGGCGGAGATGCCGGCTTTCTGTTGTGGAATGACCAAAACAATTCACGTAAGCCCGCGTCAGCTCACGCCACCCCAAGGTTGGCGCCTCCGATTAGGCTCATTCGAATACTCCAGTTGACCGCGTCTCCACGACGATTGCAATTATGGAAACTTTGGTCGGAATACTAACCAGTGCTTTCTGTCTTCCATTCCGGGTCCAGATCGGCGCATATTGTAGGTACGCGCAACACTATGACGGAGAATCGATTGGGTCCCGAGTCCACTCGAGAACAGCGGCGGAGCGAGCGGGTCAGGTTGAGTGTGCCCGTCCTTATGATGACGGAGACACTGGAGCATGAACCCGCGCAGGAGGTGACGCAAACCGTCACCGTGAACGCGCACGGTGGTCTGTTCAAACTGAAGATGGAAGTGCTGGCGGGCCAGCCGATGATTCTGGTGAACTTGCAGACGAACGTGGAGCAACGCTGCCGCGTGGTGCGCGCCGAACAATTACCCAACGAAGAGTTTGGAGTTGCTTTTGAATTTGAGAGTCCCGCACCGGAGTTCTGGTCGGTGAAACTTCCTCCAGCCAGTTGGAACGCGGTCCGGTCGCAGTCCTAATTTCCGCGGCGACGAACCCCAGCGCCGCTTCGTGAATATCTAATGTTCTGTTATCCTCCCGGTCCATGTCCTCAATTGAAAACGAAAAACAAAGCCTGACGCAGGAGTGGTGGTTTTTTCCGGCGCTGATCGCGCTGGTGTACTTTGCGGCGCACATGGCGACGGCGAACCGCTACGGATACTTCCGCGACGCGATGTATTACCTGGCTTGCTCGGAACATCTCGATTGGGGCTACGTGGATCAGCCGCCGTTGATCGCGCTGATCGCGTGGATCGCGCGGCACACGCTGGGAACTTCGTTGCGGGCGCTGTTGGTGTGGCCGGCGCTTGCGGGTTGCGCGCGGATTTTGCTCACAGCGGCGTTTGCCCGCGAATTGGGGGCGCGGCGGTTTGGCACGGCATTGGCCGCGATGCTGGCGGCGACTCCCGGGGTTTGGTATGCGATCGATCACCAGTTTGCGATGAATGCGCTGGAGCCGCTGTATTGGACGGGCTGCGCCTTCATCGTGCTGCGCATGATCAAGACCAACAATCCCCGATTGTGGCTGACGTTTGGATTCGTGTCGGGCTTGGGCCTTGAAAATAAGTACTCGATCGCCGTGTTTGCGTTCGCGCTTTTGGTGGGTTTGCTGTTGACTGCGCAGCGCAGGTTGTTACTTACGCCGTGGTTGCTGGCGGGCGGGGGCGTGGCGCTGCTGGTCTTTCTGCCGAATCTTTTATGGAATGTGCAGCATCACTGGCCATTCCTCGAGCTGATGCACAATATCCACGCTTCCGGGCGGGATGTGGTGCTGACGCCGGTGGATTTTTTCGCGCAGCAAGTACTGCTGATGAATCCTCTGAGCTTGCCGTTCTGGCTGGCGGGATTGGGGTTTTACCTTTTTTCCAGAGAAATGAAGTCTTATCGCGCGTTCGGCTGGGCGTTCTTGATCACCATTGGGTTCTTTCAGATGGCTCACGGGAAGAATTATTATTCGGCGCCGGCGTACCCGATCGTGTTGGCTGCGGGGGGCGTCGCGATCGAACGATTCCTGCAGGCTCGGCGTTTTGAATTACATCCTGGCTGGCGGGCAATCGTGCAAGCGGGCTGCTTCGTTTGGTTATTGATGGGAATCGGTGGGTTTCTTCCGGTCACGCTGCCGATTTTGCCGGTGGAAGCCTACCTGCGTTACCAAGACCATTTGCCGTTTGCGATTCCACGGTCGGAACAGTCGCACAGGCAAGCGGCGCTACCGCAGCACTATGCGGACGAATTCGGATGGCCGGAGATGGTGGCGGCCGTCGCGCGGGTCTATCATTCGCTGCCGGAAGAGCAGCAGCGTAAGACGGCGATCCTCACCGATAACTACGGAGAAGCCGGCGCGATAGATCTTTTTGGCGCGCAATACGGTTTGCCGAAAGCAATCTGCCCGCATCAGAATTATTTCCTCTGGGGTCCCCGAGAATATACCGGAGAAATCATGATTCTGGTGGGCTCCGCGAGGATCGATGAAGCTCAGAAGTTCTTTGATTCGGTTGAGCCGGTTGCGGAACTGAACAATCCGTACGCCCTACCTAATGAAATCCGGCCGATTTTGTTGGGGCGCGGACTGAAGCCCAGCCTGCAACAGTTGTGGCCGCAGCTCAAGAAGTGGGATTGAGCGAAGACACTGGTACCGCTCCCGGCACAGCCTCGTTTTGCCCCGCAACTATCCAAACGCCATGGTGTTGAATAGACGGTAGAGATTAGACCGTTTGGAGGAAATACCGATGGCGTCTTGGCACTTTCCCAGGGTGAAGATGTCGCTGATGGTGGCGGCGTGTTTGAGTGGATTGGTGGCGGCTGGATGCGACGACCACGTGCAAATAACGCGCGATCCGGATGTTCGCATTGCGAAGGGCGCGACCTGGGCGTGGCGACCCTTCACGGAACCTGTCGCCGATCGCGATTCGCGCAAGGTGCTTTCGCGCGATACGACACGGCGCAACGAGCCGGTCTCACGAGAGATGAGCGCGGAAAATCAAATCGTTCAGGATCGAGTAAAGACGGCCATGCAACAGGCTTTGACCGCGAAGGGATTAAAGCAGGTCAGCGATCCCGCGGCTGCGGATTTCCTGGTCGACTATCACTTCGCGGTGGAGCGGCGTAATGCGACGGTGCAGACTGTGTATCCGGGCGCGTACCCGGGCCTGGTTTGCGGGCCCTACCGGTGCTGGGAAGGATGGGGATACGGGCCGGCTGCGGTGGGCTACGAACGCATTCACTTCCGTGAAGGAACGATTGTGTTCGATTTGATGCAGCAGGCGACGAAACACCAGGTATATCAAGCGGTGGGTGAGAAACCAGTGCGGCGCGACACGTTTTCGCTGACACAGGATGAAATCAACGGGCTGGTGAATCATTTGCTGAAGGATCTGAAGACTAGAGGCTGAGCCTGAAGTCGGAGGTTGCCGGGATTTCTCCACTCCGGGACGGCAAAAACCGCCGTCCCTCCGGTCGAAATGACAGTTTGGGGTCTTGAGGGGAGTAGGTTTGGGGTTTTGAGCGTATCAAGTTCGAGTAGGTTTGGGATTTATTGGGGGAGCAGGTTTGGGGGCTTTATGGGAACAGGCTTGCTAGCTTGTTCCCTTTTTCTTTGTGCGCGTGACTGTGCGTGACTATGGCAGCAAGCCGAACGCGGCCACGCTGTTCTGCGTGCCAACGTAGACTTTGCCGATGGCGACCACGGGCGTGATGTATTTGTTGCCCGAGAACTGGTCGCGGCTGTTGGCAGCTTGATTCGAGTTGTACAGCTCGGTGGCGAGGTTGGTGGCGTCGTAGGCGTGCAGGACGCCGGTGCCGCCGTTTTCCACGGCCCAGACGATGCCATTGGTCGCGCCGTTGGCGGAGATGCTCGGCGTAGCACCTGGATAACCGAAGGTATTCGCGCTGTGCGACGACGGCGAGGTCGCCAATTTTCCACTGACAACGGGAAACGCTTTGATGGAATCGCCGACCGCGCCGTAGTAGACGGTGCCGTTGAAGTAGCTGGGTTTCGCCCACAGGCCGCCGGCGAGTTGCCCGTTGATCTGCTGGTAGATGTTGTTCTGACTGGCGTTGAACTTGCCCATGTTGTCGCGGTCGACGACGTAAATATTTGCGTCTTTTCCGGAGCCTACCGCCAGGTGCCGGGTCGCGCCGTTGGAATCGACAACATCAGGCAGGAGCAGTGGGCCGCCGGAACCAAAGTCGGTGTCGGAGTTGGATTCGGAAACGGTGTTCAGCGGCGTGAAGTAATCGAGCAGTGTGAGCGGCGCTGACGACGAAATCTTGGCGAAACAATTGCCGCAATTTTTGTTCGCGGGAAATCCCTGGCCGTCGAGCGCGGTGCCGAAGTCGCCGTTGCCCACGATGAAATAAATGTTACCGGAGGCATCGGCAGCGGGCGCCGCGCCGGACATCCAGATGCCACCGTCGTTGCCGTTGGGAACCAAGTTTACGACGCCGATTTGATGCAAGGTGTCGGCGCTGTAAGACATGACCCACGAAGTATAGGGACCAGTATCGCAGTGCGATCCCCACGTGGTGTAAATCGTGCCGCCAATTTGCAGCAGGCCGGGGCGCTCGTTGTATTGCTTCGGATCGAATGCGACGTTCCCTCCGGAGCTGTTTGCGCCGGAACCTGGGTAGGTGGCGGTGACCGTGGTTGGGCCGCCGAAGAGTTCCGCGCCTGTGGTCAGGTCGAGTGCGTGAATGCGGTGAATGTAGTTGCCGCTGGAAGTCTTGGAGACGGCAATCAGGTAAATGGCGTTGCGGGCGCGGTCGATGACCGGCGTGGAGGTGATGCCGATCTCGGGAGTCACCTGGCCGCAGCCGCGATCATCACTGGAAGTTTCTCCCGAGGCGAGCACGGAGCGTTGCCACAAAATTGTGCTCGTGTTGCCGTTGACGCTGTCGGCGTCGAACGCATAGACGGAATCGTGCTCGGTCACGACGTACAAAACGTTTTTCGCGCCTTTGTTTGGGATCGCCATGCTTGAGAGATAGAGCGGTTGGCCGTCCACATGGCCATCCACGTTGAACGAGCCAATCTTGCCGAATTTCGTTTGATTCACAACGGCGGGTGTGAGCGTTGTCTCCTTCACGTTTTGTCCGGTGCGCAGGTTGTCGTAGTGATAGGTGATGACATCCACGCCCGACGCCGGCGTGTTGACGGGACTTACCGTGAGCGTCGCGGCCACACTGGTGACCGTTGCCATAGAATTGCTCACGACTACATCGTACTTTGCTCCATTGTCGGCGGCCGCGGTTGGGGGCGTCGCATAAGTTGCAGACGCCGCGTTCGCGATGTTCGAGCCATTCTTGCGCCACTGATAGCTCAGCGGGGCGCTGCCACCGGCGATGACAGCAAAGGTGGCGCTTTGCCCGACGGCGACGCTCTGGTTGACTGGCTGGGCGGTGATCGATGCGGCCGTCGGGCTTCCGGGATTGCCGGAGGTCACTTTTCCGGCGCAACCTGCAACCGCCGATGCAACGAGCATGATGCTCATGCTGCTAAGGAATGCTGAGACCGGATTGCAAAAGCCTGATCGACGCACGCGTTACCCCCGTTAAGTTCGCCGCATCCGGTTTGGTCTGGCCGCGGGTTCAGACAAAAATCGATGCGTGCCGCACAATCCAGTGCGCCGCGCTCGTAGATATACCTAGGTTAGGCGTGGAAGGCAGGATTTACATCTGGCCCAGTGGACAGTTGAGGGTCAACGCCCCTTGTGTACCCTTGGGATAGGCTGGATGCTTGCTCGCGACCGGGAGTTTTCGGGCGATTCCTCTCGCCAAGCTCCGCGGTACGCGAGCCGCTTCTTGCCAGTCTGCGCTCTTCCCTCTATCCTCAAAACCCTATTGTATGTCTCCGCTTTTAGAAAATCGCGTTGCTCTGGTCACCGGTTCCGGCCGCGGCATTGGCCGCGCGATCGCTCGCCTGTTTGCAAACGAAGGTGCCACGGTGTTTTTGACGGCGCGCACCGAAATAGAGTTGTCCGCGACCGCCGCCGAGATCAATGCGGCAACCCACAATCACCAGGCGGCGTTTGTCACTGCCGACCTTACCCACGAGGCCGATTGCATACGCGTGGTAGCTGCCGCGCGAGAAAAATTCGGGCGCATCGATATTCTGATTAACAACGCCGGACACTACGGACCCGTAGTTCCCGTGGAGGAATACCCGCTGGCCGAATTCGACCGCGTGATTGCCGTGCACCTTCGCGCAGCATTTTTGCTGAGCAAGCTGGTGCTGCCGGAGATGTACGACCGCGGGTCCGGCGTCATCCTGAACATCTCCAGTCTGTCCGCCAAGTCCGCTTTCGGATGGGGCTCGGCCTACGCGGCGGCCAAAGCTGGCCTGCTGGGACTGACCCGCGTGACCGCAGCGGAAGCGGCACGCAAGGGGGTACGCGTGAACGCTCTCTGCCCAGGGCCGGTCACCGAGACAATCATGTCCAAGGAGCTCGGCGCGACTCTCGCACGCAAGCTGGGCGTCAGCCGGGAAGAGCAATTGGCGGAATTTCTTGGCACGCTGCTCCAGGGCCGGGGCCAGACCGCTGACGAAATCGCCCGCGCGGCGCTGTTTCTCTGCTCCGACCAATCCAGCGCCATCACCGGCCAATCGATCAACGTGGACGGCGGCGCGGCCTTTTTCTAGCCACTGGTGCGGCCATTTCGTTGACTTGCCCCGTCGCGCAACCTAGAATCTCGTTCAACCTTTCTGGCGCCGCCCCATGCTGGATCAAACCATCTCGCACTACCGGATCACCCAAAAGCTGGGGGCCGGGGGCATGGGCGTGGTCTACAAAGCGGTGGACCTGACTCTGGAGCGCACCGTCGCGCTGAAATTTCTTGCGCACGAAGTCGTGGTTGGCGACATCGACCGGGAGCGCCTGCTGCGCGAAGCACGTTCCGCTTCGGCGCTCGATCATCTGAATATTGGCGTGATCCACGGGATCGAGGAATCGGAAGATCACCAACTCTTCATCGTCATGGCGTATTACGAAGGCGATACGCTGGCGCAGCGCCTCAACCGCGGCGTGCTTTCCGTCCGCGAATCCCTCGACCTTGCGATTCAGATCGCCCGGGGGCTAAGCGCGGCGCACGTGCGCAACATCGTGCACCGCGACATCAAGCCGTCCAATATCATTATCACCCACGATAACGTGGCAAAAATCGTCGACTTCGGCCTCGCCCGCGTCGTTGCATCCGTCAGCGCTACACAATCGATCTCGCTCACAGGAACGCTCCCTTATATGGCGCCGGAACAAATCCTCGGCGAGTCCGTAGATCAACGCTCCGACGTTTGGGCCTTGGGCGTCATCCTGGTCCAGATGATCACCGGCAGCCACCCGTTCGTCCGGCCGAATACCGCGGCGATGACCTTCGCCATTCTTAACCAGCCGCCCGCCGCGCTCGATGCCGTGCCGGAGCCCGTGCGCCCGGTGATCTATCGCGCTCTTTCAAAGAAACCAGAGCACCGCCACGCCAACGCCGGCGAGCTCTTGAAGGATCTGAAATCCGCTCGAGCGCTGGTTACCAGCTCGCCTCAGCCACTCGAAACGCCTACACTGACACAGGCCGTCAGTCCTCGCGAGCTGAAAAAATTTCTCGAATACGCTTCCACTCCGCGCTGGAGCAGCGCACGATCGCGGTGGCCCACGCGCCTTCTGATCGCGGCGCTCACCTTAGTTTTGTTCGCGATCGGTGTCGTTGCTATCCCCGCCGTGCGAGAGCAGCTCGCCGGTCTCGTATACGCCAGCACCGAAAAACACATCGCCGTCCTGCCGTTCGAAAATGTCGGTAACGATCCGGAATATGATCCAGTCGCGCATGGCTTGATGGACGCTTTCACCAACGATCTTTCGAATCTGGAAGCAGCCCAAAAGTCTTTGTGGGTTGTTCCGGCCAGCGAAGTGCGCCATCGCAAGATCACCGACGCCGCCTCTGCTTACCGCGAGCTGGGCGCGACCATGGTCGTACAGGGTTCCATCCAGCGAAAAGGCCCGGCCGTGTACCTGACCGTCGTGCTGATCGACTCAAAACGTCTGCGGCAAATCGGTTCGGTACAACTCGAAGACCGCACCGGCGACCTTGCCGTTGTCCAGAACGCAGCGGTGTCGCACCTCGCGCGCATGATGAAAGTAAGAGCGTCCGAGATCAGTCCGGCGCCCGCCCGGGGCGCCACGCCGGATTCTTACGAGGCGTATCTCAAAGCACTCGGCTACATGCAGCGCTACGATCGGCCAGGGAACGCGGATCTGGCGATTTCCGCATTAAATTCCGCGGTGGACAAGGATCCGCGCTTTGCCCTGGGCTACGCGACCCTCGGCGAGGCATACCGGCTGAAATTCCTCATGGATCATGACCCGCGATGGATCGGGCAAGCCACCACGAATTGCATGAAGGCCATTCAGCTCGATGATCGGCTCCCTGCCGTGCACGTCACGCTGGGGCATCTCAACGCTACACTCGGCAAAAATGAGCTAGCCCTCGTCGAATTCCAAAAAGCCATCGAGATTAGTCCGCGGACCGCCGACGCACTGGTCGGCATGGCCAACGTTTATGAGCGTACCGGTCGAGTGGCCGAGGCCGAGGCGAACTACAAGCGCGCCATCGCGCTCCGGCCCGACTACTGGGACGGCTACAAGGCGCTTGGGGATTTTTATGACCGCCAGAAGCGCAGGCCCGAGGCCATCGCTCAATACCATCGTGTTTTCGAATTGACACCCGACAATCCCGAAGCTTACAGCGATCTCGGGGTCATCTATATGGAGGTCAACGATTCACAATCGTCGGCCGCCGCGGAAGCCGCGCTGCAGAAATCCATTCAGTTGGCGCCTAACTACCAGGCCTATGCCAACCTCGGATGGCTTTATATCGGCCAGCAGCGCTACGCCGACTCCGCCAAAGCCACCGAAAAGGCCCTGGAGCTCAATGACAAAGATTGGCGCGTGTGGGGTAATCTGCTGCTCGCCTACACCTGGCTGAAGGATACCGAGAAAATGCGTTCCACAAGGGCGAAGGCCCTTAGCCTTCTGGAACAATATGCGCTGGTGAATTCAAAAGAAGCTGAAGTTCAATCCATGCTTAGCGTCTTTTATGCGGAGGATAAGCTTCGAGAGAAAGCGATTTCCCACGCTACGGCTGCGCTTGAGTTGGCACCCAAAGATCCGTGGATTCTGGCGGACCTGGCCCAAACATTTGACGAACTCGGCGATCGCAAACAGGCCATCCAGTATGCGGAAGCCAGCGTCAAGAATGGTTTTACTGTGATTGACCTCCAGGAGCGCCCCGGATTGTCAGGGGTGCTCGCTGATCCAAGTTTCCGCTATCGCGGAAAGTAGTCGATTCGAAAGGAGAGCCAGCCATGCCTGAATCAGCTGCAGTACAGAAGGAATATGCCCTGCCCCATTCGGCAACCATTAGGATCCACGATCAGCAGGCGACGCCTGACACTTTAGTTGAAGTGGAGCCGAACGTTGGGAGAGTCCTGTTCGTAAATCAGGATGGTACCAACTACCGGCTACGGTTCTGGAAGGAGAACACAGATCCTATCGCAGGTATCGACGTCGTCCTCGTCCCGGGGGGCAACTTCACGATTGCCATCAATACGAATGATTCATTCTACTTTACAGTGCTCAACGATACAGGGCTGACCAAGGAGGGCAACCTCGAATTCGCCAAATATGCGAATGGCCCGATCAGAAACTAGATCGCTCATTGTCCGGGCGGCATGAGACGCAGCTAACGTCCCTAAAAGGCCAGCAGCGCAGTAAATATCACTTCGTGTATCGCCCTGAGTGCCAGTCAACGCTTGCCGTCGCCAGTGAGGGATAAGTGTGTGCCGCGTACCCGGCCGGCGGCCTCCTTGGCATCGCCGTGCAGAGAGTCTCGCACTTTGACCTAGCAGGCTGCGGAAAAGGGCGCGTTGGTCATCCCGAACCCGTGTCGTTTGCGGGTGAGGGATCTGCTGTTCGCAAGAAAGCCAAGGAAAAAGTAGATTCCGAACCCCGTTCAAAAACCGAACGGGGTTCGGAATGACATATTTTCGAGTCTTTCCGCAGCCTGCTGGGGAACCTAAATGGCAGCAACCGCGCTCTCAGCTTTTGGGCCTTGGCAGGGTGTCTGCGCAATTGCCTGCGCTGGTTCCCTGAGTCGGATCTAAATCGGACAGTCAATCCATTTGCTTTGACGGATGATGCCGCGCTCGTCGGTCGCCGCCGCGTAACCGCAGGTCTTGTCCGTCGTGTCTTCCAGCATCAGGTCGTAGCCTGCGCCGTCCTTCGTCAAATTCAGGCGCAGCGACCATCCCGGCAAAATTTCCAGGCCTGTAGCGAAATGCGCTCCCGCCAGCGGCATGCCGTTTTCGGTGATGCACTTCGCCATGTCCTCCGTAAATTCCCGGCTGGTCAGCATCTCGTTCCATGTTGCATAGCTGCCGTTTTTCGCTTGGAGAACCCCTTCCATGGTGTTGATCGCCCGCAGGACGCTGATCGCCATCTCGTGCCTCGCTTGGTCCGCATCGGAAGGCTCGTTCTTGGCGTTTTGTCCAAACTGGGGTATCGCCGTGGTCAGCGTCAGAGCAACGAGTATCGCACCACAGAAAGCAATTCGTGTTCGCATCGGATTTCCTCCATTCGGAGAATCCCCACGCGAACATACTACTTCTAGTAATCAGCTGACAATAGGGAGTTTCTATCCGCAACTAACGCATTTCGTTTTTGTAGACCGTGCCGCCCTTCATCACGAACTTCACCCGCTCCACCTCGGTGATGTCTTTCAGCGGATCGCCGCTCACCGCCACGATGTCGGCCCACTTCCCAGCCTCGACCGTTCCCATTTTATCGCCCCAGCCCAACAACTCGGCTGCCACCACGGTTCCCGATCGAATCGCCTGCATCGGCGTCATGCCGTATTCCACGTAATACTCAAACTCCTTGGCTTGATTCAATTCCTTCCAGTCGAAGCCGCCCGCGTCGGTCCCCAGCGCGATCTTGACGCCCTTCTTCAGTGATTTCTGGAAGGCCACTTTTTCCAGGTCCACCATTTTCGTCCAGTTTCCGCCGCGTCCGGGCGCCACGTATGCGCCCACGGTGATCGTCGGAACCCAGTACACGCCCTTCTTCACCACTTCATCGATCAGTGCGTCGGTCAGCCCATCGCCGTGCTCGATGGTATCCACGCCCGCGCGCAACCCCGCGGCAATCCCATCGCTGCCAATACAGTGCGCCGCCACTTTTTTGCCGAGACGGTGCGTCTCGTCCACGATGGCCTTCGCTTCCTCGTCCGTGAAATTCACCATGCTGTGCAGAACACCGTCCGCCTCAAAATGATATTTCCGGTCGGAGTAATACTTGATCCAGTCCGCGCCGTACATCACTTGTTCGCGCACGGCCTTGCGCGCGCCTTCAACGCCGTCTACATACTCAACGCCTACTGGGACTTTCAATTCCCAGGAGTAGCCCAGGAGCGGATACATCCCCGTGGGCGTCATCGCGCGCGTCGCTGCCTGCATCCGCGGACCCGGAACCTCGCCGTTGGCGATTGCCGTCTTCACGTCCACATCGGCGTACATGGCCCCCTCGGTCTCCAGGTCGCGAATGGTGGTGAATCCATGTTCCAGTGCGATCCGCGCATTGCGCGCGCCTAGAATCGCGCGATACGGAATCGACTGCTTCAGCAGTTGCGCATCGTAATCTTCAGCGGTGATATCGCCGTTCAGCAACACATGCGTGTGCACGTCAACGAATCCAGGCAGCACCGTCGCTTTCGAGAGATCGATCACTTCCACGCCCGTGGGTGCCGTCCCACCAGCCGCCACCGAAACGATCTTGTCTCCATCGACCAAGATCAGCGCATTGGCCACCGGCGTCTCGCTCTTGCCGTCAATCAACCGCCCCGCACGTACGGCAATCTTCTTGGACGGCGTCTTTTCTTTAGCCTGGCCGAACACCGTCGGTGCCACCGTCGCCAAACACACCGCCAGCCCCGCAACCAAGCTAGCAACCACCCTGAGCCAATTTCGTGGCATCGTCATCTTTGCCCCCTCAACGGCCGCAAAGAGTAGCACATCCGATCCCAGGCAGATGCTTCGGCCAACGCTCCGAAATGTAGGGCGTGCTTTAGCGCGTCCCGCCGGCCCAGGCGTAACGCGCCTCTCCGCCGAAACACAAAAAAGGGCCAACCGGTCTCAAGTCCGGTGGCCCCTTATTTCCCTTTGTTTCTCTGTTGCCACGGATTCGAAGCAAAATCGCCCCGGTCCGTGTGTGCCCTGCAAAACTACAAAACGCCGGTCAAATCACCTCGTCGAACATCGGCGAACTACTGCGCCGCTGCCGAACCCGGGCGCCGCATTGGCCGGCCAGCCAGGTCTTCCACTGCGGACACGCTCCGCTTCGCCATCGCCACGACGGGATTGCCGCTCTCCGCGACACGCTCGACCGCCACCGCCCAACCCTTCTGCAACATATACAAGCTGGCGATCACAACCCCGAAAACCGCGAATACCGCCGCGAACAGCGCAAACGCCGCCAGGAGCTCCCTCACAAAGTACAGCTGCAGCGCTCCCCCCACCCCCAGGAACCACCACATCAGCTTCCTGCTGTTGTCTTTGTTTTTCATCCTTGGCCTCTATCCCCTTTATCTAACCATTCCCTCAAACCACTCGCCGGCTGATGCTGGTCCCTGATTCCCTACTCCGGCTGCTTGCGATCCGATGACCTGTCCACTCGTGTTAGTCATCGCCGTACCTGTACCATTTGACACGATCGCAGCGACAAACGCGATGGTACACAAGACACATTTTCGGCCCTAAACCACCGTCCTAGTACGCCCTGGTGCCAAGCTACAACGTCTTAAGTCGCTGATAGAGCTATGTTTATCATTGTTTATGTTTTCGACAGATGTTCGTCAGGTGTTCGCCTGACCTGCTGTGGAAAACCCTGATCGGGCGAGCAGGGCGACGAAGGCTACATCCCGTAGGGCACAGCGTCGCGGCGGCCGCCCGAGGCGGAGGCCATCGCGACGGAACAGAGCGGAGCAGTCCAAAATTAGGAAGGAACGTATGGGCCCGCAGGGCGTTGCCGCAGGGCGTTGCTGCCAGCCGGTGGCAGATACTGTCAGGCATAGCAGACTGCAGAAAGAATCTTTTCTTTAGGAGGTCGGAGCTTTAGCTCCGACGTAAAGTGTTTGCTCTCAACGGGCTTCAGCCCCTGAAGGAAGCTTTTTCTTCGTTTGTCGCATTTTTCCGCGCCTACTAGAGAGAGTCGGAATCGAACAGCTCCGCGACCTAGACGGACGGGACGAAGAACGCTAAAGGCTATAAACTACTGAAAAAGGGATAGTTACATTCTAACGGTGTTTTGGGATCCAGCGGGAAACTGCCATAGGACCGCGATTTGAGCCCTTAATTTCCCTTCAGAGCGTAGCCCACGTCGAACGGCAGCTTACCGTCCACCCGAAGCACTTTCACCGCACTGTTGATCGAGTACACGTCCACGATCCCCACTGCTCCAGGGGTCGCCTCCACCGTACGCAACAAGTCCGCATCGTTATCGACGATCTTGATCAAGGTTCGCGATTCATTCAACTTAGCCAGCGCCACCTTCAGGTCCGCGGCTGACATCCCAAATAGCTTCTGGATCGCCGGGTGCATTTCTGGCGCTCCGGGATCCCTCATCACCAGCGTGAAGCTCTTTCCGTCCACCCAGGTCTTCTGCGTGCCCTTGCACAATTTCACCAGTTCCGACAACTGCACGTCCTGCAGCTTCGCTCCTGCCGACATGATCACAGCAATATTCTTGACGGCCGGAAACGACGGTAGCGCCATCATCAAGGTCAGAAAGGTCAAAAAAGAAGCGGCTACAAAGCCGAGCAACTGGCCCCGTGTCTTTCCGTTCATGATTCCCACATCGCCTTTCGGGAGAGCTTACCTCGGAGTATCGGCACCTTTCTGGAGCCGCACAAGTGCTCCTTTCGCACGTTGTGTCTAACCGTGTGCCTGCTCCCATTTTGTTGCTAATCGATCAATCGTTTTATCAAAGCGCACACCTGCCCTTGAGGCCAGTATCGGCAGCCTGCAACTGGGCGATACGGTGGCTTCTGGGCTCATTCAAGTTCTTAACTCTCAGCCAGGAGCGTATTTCATGAATCGCTTTGCCGTGCGCTATTTTTTGCTCATCTTCCCTTCGTTGTTTGCCGCGCACGCCTGGGCGCAGCAGCCTCCCGCCGCCCACGTTGAAGAGACCGGCCGCAAGGAAGTCGTCCCTGCCGCACACGTCGCGGCTCCCATCGCCCCGATCGGCCAGCGCCAACTCTTCGGCTCCCTGCCGGTGGCCACGAAATCCGATGACGCCCGCAAGCTCCTCGAGAAGGCTATCGGCCAGTACGAGAATGTGCTGCTGGATATGTCCGTCTCCAACGCTCACCTGGCCGCCACCAAAGATCCTCACTTCGCTCTCGCCTATGCAATGTGGTCGTATGCAGCCAATCGTAGCCAGCCCAACGCCGAGGCTCTCAAACGCGCCAAAGCCCTGGCCGCCAAGGCCACCCCCGACGAGCAACTCCTGGTGAACTGGCTGGTCGACGTCCAGCAGGGCGAAAACCTCGCTGCCATCGGCGCCATGAACGAGCTTCTGGCGCGCTTCCCGAACGACAAGCATGTACTGTATCTCACCTCGGAATGGGTTTACATGCAGCAGGACTATGACCGCGCCCGCAAGATGATGGAAAAGATCATCGAAATCGATCCCAACTTTCCCCCGGCATTAAACATGTTGGGTTACTCGTACATCGAAACCGGCGACCCCGACCCCGCCAAAGCCGTCAGTCTGCTCAAGCGCTATGCGACGCTGGAGCCCAATCAGCCCAATCCTGAGGACTCTCTCGGCGAAGTGCTGCGCTATGCCGGTGACGACCAAGGCTCGCTTGAGCACTACGGCGCCGCGCTCAAAATCATCACCAATTTCTACAGCTCGCAGATTGGCCTCGGCGACACCCGCACGCTCATGGGCGACTATTCGGGCGCCCGTTCCGCCTACGACAAGGTCGCGGCGACCAATTCGCGCGACCGCCTGCACGTTCAATTTCAAAAGGCGCTGGTTTCGTTCTGGGAAGGCCAGCCGGAGCAAGGCCGCAAATCGCTCGATTTGCTCCTGGAACAAGCCCGCCGCCAGAAGGATCCCTACGCTCAATTTGAAATCGGACTCGGTCGTGCGCAGCTATCGGCCAACCCTGCCACCGAAATCGAGCAGCTACGCGCTCTGGAGTTGACGGTGCAAAAGCCCGTGACCGGAATGAGCGAGCCCGACCGGAACATCTCTTTGGCCTCGGTCCTCCGCGAAGAAGCACGAATCGCCGCCTCCAACGGACAACCTGGAGTTGCCCAGGAGGCCATCTCCAAACTCGAACGCTGCGCGGCCATCACTCGCGATCTGGTTGTCGAGAACAATTACGAATCCTCGCGAGGCTTCGCTCTATTCGCGCAGGGTGATTTTGCCAATGCAGCCGATGAACTGGCCACCGACCCACACTCACCACTTGCGATACAACAACTGGCGCTCGCGCAAGAAAAGCTGGGCAGCACCGCCGCGGCGGAGTCTACGCGCAGGCGCCTGAAATATCAGCGCGCCCCCACCATGGAATGGTATCTAACGACTCACGCGGCCGCGCCAGTCACCGCAGCTGAGCAGTAATTCAGCGTTAAGGAAAGCGGTTAAGCAAAGCGCCGGTCTGGCGGCAATCCACCGCCACACCGGCGCCTCATTTTCAGGCCCCTGTCAATCAGCCGCGTCGGCGAGCGAAACGCCGTCTACAATTTCGACTTGCCAAACGTCACCCGCAAGCCGGTCGACAGCAATTGATCGTTGCCTTTGAGCCCTACGAGAGGATTGCTGATATAGCGATCGCTGTAGGTGACCTGCCAACTCAGCCACGTCTTTAGCTTCGTCGCCGCGCTCGCATCGAGCTGGAAACGATACTCGCCCCCGTTGCTCACGTTCGGAAAGAACGACATTTTCTCGGAGAGGGTCGTTCGCCCATTTAGTTTCGCGTTAAACTCCTCTCCCACCACGACTTCAGCCGTTTTCCGGGTCGTATTCGTCAAAGTGGTCGGCGGATTTGGAGAAAAATACTCCTGCTCATAGTCCGCGCCGCCGAACACGTCAAATGTCGTATTTGCGGTTTTACGAATGTGGTAACCGACGCCGCCACCCAACACATTTCTCAGGTCCAGGCGCTGGAATTCGTCGTACTGGAAATCCGTGAAGCCAAACACGAATATCCGATCGCTCAGGTTGAAATCCCCCCGGATCCCACCCAGGATGGCGTGCGCGGTGGTGCGACTAGGCGGAGTCGTGTCGTCCGTGGCGTACACAGCGGTCGTATACACCGTGATTTTGTCGCGCGTCGTCTCGCGCACCGCTTTCGCCGCCAGCGTATAGTTAAGCGTCGAGGAGTTGCCGCGCGTCAGGCTCAGTCCCGTATCCACCAACCCGCTCCAGAAATCGGTCAAGCGTGGATTTCTCAGCCGGTCCACCTCCGCGTCATGCGCTTTCTGCTCCGCGTCGTTCCGCACCGCTACAACGGCTTCCTTCGGCGCCGTCACCTCACCGGTCGTCGTGGTCGCCACGTCAAATTTCCCGTCAACCGTGGTCACCGGCCCCACGACAGTCTGCCCATCCTTGAGCTCCAGATGCAGCGGCTGCGGCGCAACAATGGACGCTACCGCATCCCATTGGATCGATATCTCCCCGGCGGCCTCGGTCTTGATCACCAGCACGACCGTTTTGGTCTTTTCGTCGGCCTTCACGTCCGACTTCTCTATGGTCCCGGTGATTCGATCGCCATTCTTCAAAATCACTTGATCGGCTCGGGCGCTCACTCCCAATAAGCCCGATACCACTAGAACAAGGACACTTCGGCGCACAATAGTTCTCCTTTATGTGGCTTCCTCACGTTGGCTTCCCCAAGACCCACGGTCGCAAAGAATGATGAACTACAAGACTTCTTGATGTAGCGGCGTTTCAGGTTACCGAAATCAGGCCATCGCGCCAATCGATTCTCTCTTTTTGTCAACGGTGGCAAAAACGATGCGCTCCCCGTCGTAAGCCCGGTCATACTAGCAGCCCCGTCATAGCGAGATGCCCTGTCTCAAGTAGCAGCACCGGAACGGGTTTGCTGCGCCAAGCTTCCGTACCGGCAAGAGCAGGCTTTCGATTCTGCTATACTCGTTCGTTTCCGGCGCATGATTTCGTGCTGTTTTGCCGCCGCCCGAGCCGGCCCGGCGCGAAGAAAGGACAGTTTTGCGGACTCGCCGACTTGTTGTTCTGATTCTCTCGGTGCTCGCTCTCTGTGGCGCCTGCTCGCAACCACCGGCCACGAAAGGACAACCCGCCTCAACCCAGACTGCCTCTTCACCCCGCCCGACCATCGTCTTTATGACCGACTTCGGCACCGCCAATGATGCCGTAGCGATCTGCCGTGCTGTCATCTACGGCATCGCCCCGGAAGTGCGTCTAACGGACATCACCCACCAAGTCACGCCCTACTCCATTGAGGAAGCTTCGCGCTTCCTCCTAGGCGTAACGCCGTACTACCCCGCCAACACGGTGTTCCTGACCGTAGTCGACCCCGGCGTGGGCACCTCCCGCAAAGCCATCATCGCCAAATCCAAGAAAGGCCAATACTTCGTGGCACCGGACAACGGCGTCCTGACTCCTACCCTCGACCGCGACGGGTTCGACTCCGCCCGCGAAATCACCAATCAAAACTGGATGATCCAGGCGGCTGTCTCCTCCACCTTCCACGGTCGCGACATTTTCTCTCCCGCCGCAGCGCACCTGGCCGCAGGCTGGGACTACAACCTCGTAGGCCCCGCAGTCCCTCAACTTGTCCGCCTGACGACAAAAACCGCAACTGTAACCGACAAAGGCGTGGCTGGTGACCTGATCGGCCTCGACGACCCGTTTGGCTCGCTGATCACCGACGTCACCCGCGAAGATTTCCAAAGGCTAGGCTACGTCGTTGGAGACAAAGTCCCCGTCCAAATCAACAAAAAGCCCGCAACCCTCCCCTATGGCAAGACCTTCATGGACGTTCCCGTAGGCGACTCGCTGCTTTATGTCGACTCCCGGGGCCGCGTAGGCATCGCCATGAACCAAGGCAACTACTCCAAGAAATTCAACATTGAAGTCCCCGGAACCATATTTATTCCCTCCAAACACACCCCCATCAAAACGATAAAGCGGTAACAGTGCTGTGGAGGGTTGACGTTGCGGACTGGAACGCCGGGCCGAAGCCCGGCGCCTACATCCGGACGTCGGCCGGGTCGAACTGGTTAACAATTTGCCCCCTCCCCCTGCCATTTTTCGTAAGTGCGGATTGTAAAGGGCTTTAAGTCTAACGATTTTGTAAGTGCGGATTCTAAGCGAGTTACGTACACACTTTTTGTAAGTGCGGATTCCACAGGGTTTAGGTGTAAAGAGGCCTTGCGTAAACGATGTCGACGGGGCAGGGAAAACGCCTGGTTCGTTCGAATTAACCCTTGCGATAACATGAGTTAGAGTAACATACTGGTAACTGGATGTCAAGGGATTTTGCACGTTTGGGGCTTCTATTGGTCCGGACCACGGCCTGCTGCGGCCGACGACGAATTCTCTAAGGTTTTCTCTGACACCCCCTGTAACCTTTCCCTCGTCCGTCGGTATTCACTCTATGCAAAGGCAATTCAGAGCCGATGCAGAAACGCCCGATTCTAATGAAGGCACCGAATGAAGTCGGTTCCTGACGAGGACGTGATGCTCCAAGTGCGCAATGGCGAAGTCGAGATGCTGGGTGTGTTGTTCGACCGGTACCAGGCACCGCTCTTCAATTTCTACACGAAAATGACCCAGGACCGCACCATCAGTGAAGACCTGGTGCAGGAGGTCTTCTTGCGCATCCTGCGTTACCGGCAAACCTATCGGCCTGACACCACCTTCCGCACCTGGATGTACCAGATCGCCCGGAACACACGCCTCGATCAGCTTCGCAAGACGCACCCGGAAACGCCGTTCGCATCCGAGCCCGTCGCTCCCGCGTCACTTACAGACTCCGCCCAACAGCAGCAGGAAGGCGCCCTGCTGCAAAGCGCGCTGATGCGCTTGCCGGAAGACAAACGCGAACTACTCGTTCTCAGCCGGTTCCAGGAACTCAAGTACGACGAAATCGCCCGCCTCCTGGGCTGCGAAGTCGGCGCCGTGAAAGTCCGCGTTCACCGCGCTCTACAGCAGCTTCGTCAGATTTTCCTTCAACTTGAGAGTGGCGCGAACGCAATGAATTTAGACGGCGCCGCGGGAGATTCCATTCCTCCCACCACTCCTCCCATTCGGAGGTTGCAATGAACTGTGAACAGATCGCCGAACTTTTGCCGGATTACCTGCAAGGCAGCCTGGCCAGCGAGCAAGTCCATCAGGTGGAGCAACATTGCGAGCACTGCGCGAACTGCGCGCAAGACGTCGTCTTGTGGAAGAAGCTGGCTCTCCTTCCGGCCGACCAACCCGGTCCCGAATCGCGCGTCCGTTTTGAGGCCATGCTGCACGCCTATCCGGCAGCGAGCGGCGATCGCAGCGTCCCGGCGCAAAGCACACAGGACTTCGGCAAACGCGACACGCGGTGGGCTCTCCTCGACTGGCTTCGCTCTCCGCTCGGAGCCGCGGCCTGGAGCGTCGCGCTTCTGGTCATCGGCATCTTGATTGGCACGCGTGTCGACCACACCGCCGCGCCTTCTCACCCTGATGAGTTGGCCACCATGCATTCTGAGCTGGCCAGCATGCGTCAACTGGTTGCCCTGTCGATGCTGCAACAGCAGTCCGCCAGCGAGCGGCTGCAAGGTGTGAGCTGGAGCGGCCGCGAAGCTCACCTCGATCCGCAAATTCAATCAGCCCTGCTGCGCACGCTGCGCTACGACGGCAGCGTCGACGTTCGCCTGGCCGCGCTCGACGCCCTTAGCCGCCACGCCACTCAGCCTCAGATTCGCAAAGGTATCGGCGACGCGCTCCAGGAGCAGCAGTCTCCGCTCGTGCAGGTGGCATTGATCGATCAGCTTGCCGAGTGGCGGGATCCCGACGCTGCTCAGCGCCTGCGCAATTTTCAGCAGACACCAAATCTCAATCCTGCTGTGCGCCAGCGCGCCGAATGGGCCATCGGCAAATTGCAATGAGAAACGCAAGCAACGAATCGCGGGTAAGCGATGAACTACTCAGTCGCGGTGAGTATGTGCAGTCCATTGCGGTCAGCAATTTCCAGTAAGGAGGAATCGTGCGAGGAACAACGTTTTACCGAATCCTGGCAGTCTACGCCGCGGCGCTCCTGGTTTTGCCGGTATGGCTCGCCGCGCGCCAACCCATCGCGCGTTCCGCTAAGAATGCGTTGAAATCTCTCGGCGTCGCGCTGCAAGTCAGGCACGCCTATGCCGCGCTGCTCGACGATTCCGACGCTCTCCCGGTGCAGGACCACGAGGTCATCCAGAAATCGTTCTTGCTTGGCGGGGCGGCGCACAAGTCCATCGATATCGACAACATCTGGGGATCGATCGAAATCGTTGGCGGATCTTCCGACCAGGTCGAGGTGGTCGTGGACAAAACCATGCGCGCCGAGTCCAAGGACGCGCTGGCGCTAGCCAAGAAAGAGGTGACCCTCGATATCACGCAGCCTGACAGCGGCCTCAAGCTCTACGTCAACGGTCCATTCCGCTGCCAGTGCGAAGACGGCTGCCGCGGCTCGCGGCGGCGGGTCGAGGAAGGCTATATCGTGAAAATGGATTTCGTGCTCCACGTTCCGAGCAACGTGGATGTCAACTTGAGAACCGTCAACGAAGGCCGCGTGGTCGTCCGCAATATCACCGGGAATTTCGTCGCGCGTAACGTCAATGGCGACATCGAGCTCGACAGCATGGCCGGGTCGGGCATCGCGCACACCGTCAATGGCCCCGTCAAAGTCAGCTTCCGCGAAAACCCACGGGAAAATTCGAGCTTTCAGTCGGTCAACGGCAACATCGATCTCTTGTTCGCCCGCGGCCTGTCTGCCGATTTCCGCTTCAAGACCTTCAATGGCGGCGTGTACAGCGATTTTCCGGTGACCACCATCCCCGTTCACGCTGCGCAAGAAGAGCGCCACGGCAACAAAGTGGTTTTTCACGCCGACCGTTTCACCGCAGGTCGTGTTAACGCCGGTGGCCCTGAAATCAAGATCGAAAATCTAAATGGAGATATTCGCATCCTCGAAAACCATGAATAAACCTACTCGCTATTACCAATCCATTCTTGCGGCAGCCTTGATCGCCGGTTTCGCGTTGGCCGCACCGCATACGCAAGCGCGCGCGGAAGAACAGGCGCAGTCGCAAGCCCAGTCGGGTTCCGACAAGGTGTCGGTAACGCTTAGTGATCCCACGCGTCCGGCTCTAGTGAAGGCCAGTCTGATCAGCGGCGGCATCACCGTGAAAGCCTACGATGGAAAAGAAGTTGTAGTCGAAGCGCGCGTCCGCAATAAAGAAAGCGCGCGTTCCGACTCCGGGCCGAAGCGCCTGACGATTTCCAGTACCGGATTGACGGTCGAGGAAGAAAGCAACCAGATCAATATCAACACCGAGTCCTACGCCCGCGCCATCGACCTCTTCATCTCCGTCCCGGTCCACACTTCACTGCACCTGCGCGCCGTGAATGACGGCGACATCGTGGTCAGTGGGGTGGATGGCGAACTCGATGTCGACAACGTGAACGGCTCGGTGACGCTAAACAACATCGCCGGCAGTGCCGTAGCGCATGCCCTGAACGGCCGCCTGCTCGCCACGTTCACGCGCGTGAACCAGAAGCCCATGGCCTTCAGTTCCCTCAATGGCGACATCGACGTGACTTTCCCCGGCGACCTCAAAGCCAACGTCAGCCTGCGCTCCGACATGGGCGACGTCTTCAGTGACTTCGATGTGCAAATGCAGGCCGCCTCGTCGCGGCCCATCGTTGAAGACAGCCGCGGCCACGGGGGCAAATATCGCGTTAAAATCGACAAAACCGTAAGAGGCACGATCAACGGCGGCGGCGCGGAACTCCAGTTCACGAATTTTAACGGCCAGATCTACATCCGCAAGGCCGGCGCCCCGCGCTAGCGCTTACGGATGCGCTGGGCTTCAGAGTCTGTGAGGGAACTGAGACCCAAAGCCCTCAGCGGCTAAGCCTTGTTGATTCGGCGTCAGTTACGGCACGGCTGAACAGGATGCGGAAAAATGAAACAAAACGAAGAAAAAGCTTTCTTGAGGGGCCCTTCGTTCCTCAGGATAAACTGAATCCCGTTGAGAGCAAGCACTTTACGTCGGAGCTCCCTTCGTACCTCAGGGCAAGAAAGCTCCGACCTCCTAAAGAAAAGACTCTTTCCGCAGCCTGTGAAGCCATGCCTTGACGAAAACCGGAGGTCTTGCGCGCTTCTGGTCTGAACCTCTGCACCGCATCCGACGGTTGCTGGACTGAGCGGTTAGTTCGAGTTGCTCGCCGTTGACTTGTGCTTACGGTGTTTGCTTTTCGTGGATTTGGATTTCTTGGGCGGCGTTTTGCTCGCCTTCAGCTTTTCGTTTTCGCTCGACAACGCAGAATTTTCCTTCGCGAGGGCATCCACGCGGGTGCTTAGATCGGCGTTTTCTTTCTGTAGTTCCGCTAGCTGCGTCTTGAGCTGGTCGTTCTCTTGCCGAGCTTTGGTGTCCTGGCAGCCGGTCATCGCCAGGCCCAGCATCGCTACCAGTAATAGATTGACGAATCCGTTCTTGCGCATTCTCTCTCCCCTGAAATTTGCTCATCTAGTTTAATGTGGGTCATGTTCTCCTCACGTATAGACCTTTCTCGTACTGGAAACAAGAGCGGGCTTTCAACGGCGTGCTAAACACGTTCGCCGGAAACTGAAAACAGGTCACCGCATAACCGGGCTAGCACGACGATTCGAAGTAAGGAGAAGTAAGGAGAAGTAATTTCAGTTAGCGCGGCGGTATACTCTGGAGGTCTCCATTGCCGCACTGGAGGATCCCGTGACCGCACATAGGCGCGCGCTGCTTTTGATTTTGATCTTCTCCACCTCTGTAACGCTAGGGTACGCCAAGAAAAAACCGACGCTGCCCGCTTACGTTTTAAAAGCTCACACGGTGGCGGTGGTGATCGACCCTGACACGGGCACGTCTTTAAACGATCCGCTGGCAAACAAGACGGCTCAAGAAGACGTGGAGAAAGCACTGATGAAATGGGGCCGCTTGTCTCCGGTGATGGACCCTGCACACGCCGACCTGGTGATCGTCGTGCGCAAAGGATCGGGGAAGATTGTGGACCGCTCGATCGGCAACTTGCCGACCAATGACCGGCCGGTCATCGTCCAGCAGACCGATCGCAGTATTCGCCTGGGCGGGCAGCAAGGCCGCGCACCCAGCGCTCCGCCACAAACCGACCCACAAGACACGCGGCCAATCCAGCAAACCGAAGTTGGTCGTCCTTTGCAAGACACCTTTGTTGTCTACGCCGGGGACTCAGAGAGCACCTTGAAGCTCTCGGAACGCCCGGCTGCGTGGCGATATGAGGCGAAAGAAGCTCTGCATTCGCCGAATGTCCCTGCCGTTGAGGAATTCCGCAAAGCCGTTGAAGACGCCGAAAAACAGCAAAAGAGCAAACCGTAGAGCGCGCTCCTTCGCCTTTCGGCCCTGCCGCACAGGCGACAATCGTCGATACGACAATCTTATTGGTATTGGTTTATCATCGGCTTGGTTGAAGTATGAGGTTGCCACTCGGACCGCTGCGAGGTTGCCATGCCTGAAGCCGTAATCGTATCTGCTATCCGTACTCCAGTGGGGCGCGCGTATAGAGGCTCGCTGCGTTCCACACGCCCTGACGATCTGGCGGCGCTGGCCATCAAGGCGGCGCTGGCGCGAGTTCCGGGTATTGATGCGAAGGAAATTGACGATGTGATTCTGGGTTGCGCGATGCCCGAAGGCGAACAAGGTATGAACGTGGCGCGCATTGCGGCCCTGCGCGCCGGGCTGCCCGTGGAAACCTCGGCGATGACCATCAATCGCTTCTGCTCTTCCGGATTGCAAGCGATTGCACTGGCGGCTGAGCGCATACGCGGCGGCTCAGCCGAAGTCATCGTGGCCGGCGGGACCGAATCCATGTCGCTCGTGCCTATGGGCGGAAACAAGATTTCGCCGAATCCCTGGCTGGTCGATCACTACCCTGACGCCTACATCAACATGGGCCTGGGCACGGAGAATATCGCGCGGAAATTCGGCATCACGCGGGAGCAGGCCGATCGGTTTTCCGCCGATTCACATAAAAAGGCTCTCGCCGCCATCGCTGCCGGAAACTTCAAAGACGAAACGATCCCCGTGGAAGTAAAGATCACCGCGGTCCCTACAAACGGGAACGGGGCGTCTTCCGCCGGGTCGCATTCTGGGCCGGCTGCTGGCGCGAAGGTGGCGGTCAAAGCAGCTACGCAAACATTTATCTTCGACACCGACGAACTTCCTCGCGCAGACACGTCCCTCGAAATTCTCGCGAAACTAAAGCCTGCATTTCACGTGAAGGGCATGGTAACGGCGGGAAACAGCTCGCCGATGAGCGATGGCGCCGCGGCCTGCGTGATCCTGAGCGAAGCCCGCGCAAAATCGCTCGGCCTTAAGCCACTCGCGCGCTTCGTGGCTTACGCCACCGCCGGATGCCCGCCGGAAGAGTTCGGCATCGGTCCGGTCTTCGCGATTCCGAAAGCGCTGAAGCTGGCAGGCCTTTCGCTTAGCGATATCGCCGTGATCGAGCTGAACGAAGCGTTCGCGGCACAATCGCTGGCGGTGATTCAGCAGGCTGGGCTCGATGCGTCTCGCGTCAATCCCAACGGCGGGGCCATCGCTCTCGGCCACCCGCTCGGCTGCACTGGAGCAAAACTCACGGCCACGCTGATCCGCGATCTGCAGCGCAAAGATGCGCGCTACGGCATGGTTACCATGTGCATCGGTGGTGGCATGGGGGCCGCCGGAATCTTCGAACGAAGCTGACGCAACGCCGTGCCCCCGCGGCGCGTTTCACTCTTCATGCCCTTAGGAGCGCGTTGGTCATCATCAGTTTCGATACTGCGTACACCGAGCACAGGCAAGAGTGCCTGTGCTACGTCAAAGGATTTCCTGACTATGAAAGCGGCCTCGTATCTGTCGTGCGCCCTGTTGCTTGGCGTAGCTGTGCATGCGGGGTCGCCTTGGATTGCAGCCGATCAGAGTTTCACGGCGACTGAATCCGCCACGTCACGGGGAGCCAACGACAGCAGCGCTGCGAACGACTCTGCGTCGCAGACGCCGGCGCAGAATCCGCCATCCCAGCAAAACCCCGCCACGCCGAACGCAACGGGCCAGGACTCCACGCCGCAAGATGCCTTGGCGGCAAGGGTCAGCGCCGTGCAGCAGCAAGTGGTTCCTCTCGACGCCGAACCGCACCACCAGATTGTTCTGCGAAACGATTTCGTACACGTCTACGGCGTCTCGGTGCAGCCGCTCGATGCGACGCTGCTTCACCGGCACGACCTGCCGTACCTGACGGTGAGCCTAGGAGCGACCGAAGTGGAAAATGCGGTGGTCGGGAAGCCGGAAGTGCGTTTGAGTCTGGAGGATGGCCAGGTCACGTATTCGCCGGGAGGATTCGCGCATGCCGTGCGCACCGACGCGGGAATGGTCTTCCGCAACGTCACTATGGAACTTGCGAAGCCGCAGGGGACAGCTCGGAACGTGTGCAAACAAATCGTTCCGGGCCCACTCGCGTGTCCGCAAGAAACAGCGAAGGGCAAGAAACCAGCCGCGGAACCTGCCGACGACGACATCCCGTACTTAGAGACCGATGAGGTGCGTGTTGACCTGGTTAAAGTTTCGAGCGGACGCGACTATGTGGAAGCGACACCAAAACAAAACGCCGTGCTCGTCGCATTGACGAATGCGGGCCTGGACGTGAACTTGGGCGGCGAGCACTCTTCGTTTCTCCACGAGGGCGATGTCCTGTGGCTTCCGGCGGGAACGCGTCGCCGAATCGTGGATTTTCTCGGCACGCGCTCCAGCTTTTTGCTCGTATCCTTCAAGGATTCCAACACCGGCGCAAACCCGTAAGCATCTGGCAGGCAAAAGCCGAGCGAGGTCACATTGAACACCCTTGAGTTTACGGCCCTCATCGGAATGGGTTCATTGTTGGCGGGATTCCTGGGCGCGCTGACTGGCCTCGGCGGAGGGGTCGTGATCGTGCCACTGCTTGCGCTGGTTTTCCATGTCGATCTCAAATACGCGATCGGGGCGGCGCTGGTGTCGGTGATTGCGACTTCGAGCGGTGCGGCGGCGGCATATGTGAAAGAGGGCTACTCCAATATCCGCGTGGGGATGTTCCTGGAAATTGCGACCACGATTGGAGCGTTGGCGGGTGCTGGGCTGGCGCTGTATCTTCACGCTTCGGTCATTGCCGTGATTTTTGGTCTGGTGTTGATCTATTCGGCTTACGCGTCGTTTCGGGAAGGGTCGCACGCGCTGAAGGAGCAGCCACCCGATAGCATTGCGACTTGGTTGCGGATGGACGGCACATTCCCGGGCGAGCATGGGTTGGAGAGCTATCATGTGCGAGGCGTGCCTCTGGGCTTCGCGATGATGTTTGTGGCGGGAGTGCTTTCGGGGCTCTTGGGGATTGGGTCGGGCGCGGTGAAAGTTTTGGCGATGGATAAGGCGATGAAGCTGCCGTTCAAGGTTTCGACGACGACTTCGAATTTTATGATTGGGGTTACGGCGGCAGCTAGCGCGGGGATTTATTTGAGTCGCGGATATATTGATCCGGGATTGGCGATGCCGGTGATGCTGGGAGTTTTGTTGGGATCGCTCGCTGGGGCGCGGGTTCTGGCGGGAGCGAATGTGAAAGTGCTGCGGTACGTGTTTAGCGGAGTGATTGGAGTTCTGGCGATTGAGATGATTTACAGCGGGATCACCGGGCGGCTATGAAGTTAAGCGAGGGGAAGAGGTAATGACGTAGCGAGTCAAAGATAAAGGAAGGATTTCAACACAGAGATCACTGATATCGGAGCACAGAGGGCACGGAGAAGAGGGGAAGGGACGCGATGAGCGAGGTTGCGGTGCAGCGGTCGGATCAGAAGATGGACGAGATTATGGGTGCCTTGCTGCGAACGGGCGTCGTGTTGTCGGCGGTAATCGTGTTTGTGGGTGGAGTGCTGTATGTGACGCGGCATCGCGTTCCAGCAACTGACTATCACGTGTTTCGCGGAGAACCCGGAGACTTGCGGACGATTTCCGGGATTTTCTACGAGGCGTTGTCGTTTAGCGGGCGAGGCTTAATTCAGCTGGGGCTGCTGGTTTTGATTGCTACGCCGGTGGCGCGTGTGGCGTTTTCGTTCTTTGCGTTCCTGTACGAGCGGGACTGGACCTATGTTTTGGTGACATTGCTGGTTTTGGGACTTTTGGTCTATAGCCTTTTCGGGGGCCATGCGGGATAAGGTGATACGGACGTTCGAGGTTGGTGATCTGAGGTTGGAAGAAGAAAGAGAGGGACTTAACACAGAGTTCATAAAGGTCGGACACAGAGGTCGCGGAGAGGAATAGCTGGCTCAGTGACTTTCGTGTTGGTACGGAATCGCGTCACGAGCGGAATTGCTGGTTATCGGATTTGGGGCGTAAGATGATATCCCGCTGGTCCTCTGGGCCCTTCATTTCCGCCCGCTGAACGAAGGAGAATATCGATGGTTACCGCAACCTTGAACAAACCCGCCGCAAAGGGTGGCAGTTTTCTGCTGGAGTCGCCGTTGCCGCAGGATGTGTTTACGCCCGCGGACCTTACGGACGATCAGAAGCTGATCGGGCAGACGGCGGAAGAGTTTGTGACCAAGGAAGTCATGCCCTTGGTAAAAGAGTTGGAGAACAAGAAGCCCGGGTTGATGGCGGAGATGGTGCGGAAGGGCGCGGAGCTCGGGATCATGAGCGGGGGCATCCCCGAAGAGTACGGTGGGGCGGGGCTGGATAAGATCGCCACGACCGTGTTGACCGAGAAATTATCGATCTATGGCGGATTCGCGGTTACGCACGGGGCGCACGCTGGGATTGGCACCTTGCCGATCGTTTATTTCGGGACTGAAGAGCAAAAGAAGAAGTATCTGCCGAAGCTGGCTTCGGCGGAGATGATCGGGGCGTATTGTTTGTCGGAGCCGCAAGCAGGCTCGGATGCGCAGAACTCGCTGACGCGGGCGGAATTAAATAAAGAAGGCACGCACTACATCCTGAACGGGCAGAAGATGTGGATCACCAACGGCGGCTTCGCCGACCTCTACATCGTGTTCGCCAAGGTCGACGGCGAGAAGTTCACGGCGTTTATCGTCGAGCGGGCGTTTCCGGGATGCAAACCGGGGAACGAAGAACACAAGATGGGAATTCATGGAAGCTCGACAACGCCGGTCTTCCTGGAAAATTGCAAAGTGCCAAAGGAAAATGTGCTGCATGAAATTGGTCGCGGGCACATTGTGGCGTTCAATGTTTTGAATGCGGGCCGGTTCACTCTAGGCGCTTCGGCGGTTGGCGGATCGAAGTACGTGCTTATGTCCGCGTCGAAGTATGCGAAGGAGCGGAAAGCGTTCGGGAAGCAGATCGGCGAGTTCGGTTTGATGAAAGAAAAGCTGGCGGAGATGGCCATTCAGCTGTTTGCGGTGGAGTCGATGGTGTACCGTAGCGCGGGAAATATCGAGTCAGCGATGGCGGCGGCCTCCGCTTCGGGCGGAGATAAGATCCAGAGCACGATGAAGGTGCTGGAGGAGTATGCGATCGAGAGTTCGATCGCGAAGGTCTATGGCAGCGAGATGCTGGATTTCGTGGTGGATGAGGGAGTGCAAATCTTCGGCGGTTACGGATTTCACGAGGATTATCCCGTGTGCCGAGCGTACCGAGATTCGCGAATCAACCGGATTTTCGAGGGTACGAACGAAATCAACCGCATGCTGATCATCCAGATGTTGATGAAGCGCGCGATGGGCGGGCAACTGGCGTTAACTCCAGCGGCGATGAAGCTGGCCGACGAGATCCTAGCAGGCCCTTCGTTTGAAGAAGCGCCGGAGGGCGTGCTGGCTGAGGAATCGCGTGTGGTTGCGAATGCGAAGAAGATGTTCTTGCAGGCCGCGGGCGGAGCGGTGCAGAAATTCCGGGAAAAATTGGCGGACGAACAGGAATTGATTGGGGCCTTGTCCAACATCGTGATGGAAGTGTACGCGATGGAATCGTGCTTGTTGCGCGCGCAGAAAGCTGCGGCGGCGAAGGGCGAAGCGGCGTCCTCCGTGATGATCGATGCAGCCAGAGTATTTATCGCGGACGCGGCGGAGCGCCTGGAACATGAAGCAAAGAGAGCGATTGCCGCGGTGCACGAGGGCGATATGCTCACCACGCAGATGGCGGTTCTGAAGCGGTTTGGCAAGCGTGGGGCTGTGGATACGATCGCGCTGCGGCGCAAAGTCGCGGCTGCGGTACAAACGCAAGACCGCTACCCGTTCGAGGGACGCTAGCCGCCCTACCTGTGACAATTAGCAATGGTGCTCCACTGACGAGCTAGTTGAGCGCCGAGGGAGAGAGCGCCCGCTTCCCTTCCTAACGCCGGGTCAATGCCGCAGGGCTCCGCGGACTGCGCCCTGCGCTACAGGTGGTTACTCGGCGAAGGTCATGCGGGCTAGTTCTTCTTGCAGGCGTTTGCGTTCGGCCGGGTCGCTGGTTTCGGCTAGCTGGTCGGTGATTTCTAAGAAACGTTGGTGCTGGACTTCCTTGGCCCGGAGTCCGGTTTCGATCAGGTCGACAAGGACACGGCTTGCGCTGGTCCTCTTGGTTTCAGCCAGGGCGAGAACCCTTTTGGCAATGCGAGCCGGTAGCGAGACGCGTTGGCGGACGGAATTGTGAATGGTTGCCACGGTTCTATTTTGCCGCAGAATATTGCGGCGTGGATGGGCGCGTAGACCAAGAGTAACGTAGGCGGGCGGTTAGCGGGGCTGTGGTCGGGGACAGGGTTGTCGCCCAAGCCGTCGCGGTCGTTGATAGCCGCACAGGCAGGAGTGCCTGTGCTACTTTTTTGCGCTCGCTACGTTTGACCGGCTACCTGTGGAGGCGAAGTGCCGCGGGCTGCGCGGACTTCGCCCTGCGCTACGGTTGGTGCTGGGAAGAGGTTTAGCCTTGCGTATCGCAAGCGAAGCTCCGCCCCTTTCACCCCCGAAATGTGCACTAAAATCGAGACTTAGCACTTTTGTGACAAGAGATAGAAGGAGCATCTTGGATGTCTCGCAGGCTGCCTATCGTGGCGGTTTTTGTCATCGGACTGCAGATCTGCCAGATCTTGTTTCTGGGGACGTCGCCGGCCGGCTCGCTGCTTACGAACGTCCTGCAGCTCATCGCGTGTGCCATCGGGAGCGCCATGGCGTTCGGCGCCTCGCTGCGCGGACGCGGGTTGACTCGGCCCTTCTGGCGATTGATCGGCCTGGGATTGACGATGTGGGGAGTGGCCAACCTCGGCTGGATGTATTACGAAAATTGGCTGCAGGCGCCGGTCCCCGCGCTCTCTACTGTTCGCATTTTGTTTGATTCACAAGGCGTATTCTTCGCGATTGCTTTGTTTCTGGATAAGGAGCAAGACTCCCCGAGTTTCGACGCGGAGACAATGCTCGATTCCGTGCAGGTCGCCATCGTATTTTTTTCCGCCTTCTTTGGGCTCTACTACGTGCAGTTGTTGAGCGGGGTCAGCGGGCCCGAGTCCGACCTGCTCCTGGCCTGGACCTATCAGTTCATCAATGTGGCCTTAATCGTAGCCGCGGCGATTGCGATGCTAGGTGCACAGACCAAGCGGCTGCGCACACTCTACGGCGGGATGACCGTGTTTTTGCTGATCGAGGCGATTTTTTCGGGCACCGCGGACTACATGCAGACCGTCCATAACGTGCCCTCCGGCACGTGGTACGACCTCGGATGGTCCTTGCCATTTCTCGCGTGCGCGATCTGGGCTGCGCGATGGAAAGAGCCCGCTGAGTCCGCTGAGCACGCTGATATTGCGCAGAAAGCGGCTCGCCCCGGACGCAAAACGCTGGGCACGCTGGCAATTAAGAACGTAACGATGGCGCTCGCTCCCTTGAGCGTGCTGGTTGTGGTCGCGCAGCTTGGGGCGCAATGGCGCTGGACGGGCTTCCTCCTGCTCGGCGCATCCATTGCCTGTTACGCCCTGCGCCTGGGCGTGAGTCAATACCGCGAGGCGAAGACTGCCGAACTGGTGCAGCGCGACACCCTCGCCATGGACTCCGCGATGGATGGAATGGCCATCGTATCGCCACAGGGAAAATACTCTTACGTGAACGCAGCCTTCGCAAGAGTGATGGGACATGCCGAGCCCGAGACCATGATCGGCAAACCTTGGGTGGAGATGCATGCGGCGGGGGACGTAAGATCCGTCGAACACGAAATCCGTGGCGCCTTGCAGCGAGATGGCAAGTGGTTCGGGCCGCTGACCATCCACCGTGACGGTCACCCATTGCCCATGGAGATGAGCGCCACGGTGCTACCGGATCGCGGCGTGGTGATCGTCGGGCGGGATATTTCCGACCGGTATCGCGCCGAGCAATTTCGCGAAGAAGCGGAAGCCAAGTACCGCACGCTGGTCGAACAGGTCGCCGCGATCAGCTACATCGCGGAGCTGGGCAGCGACGGGCAGTGGCTGTACGTGAGTCCACAAGTGGAAACGATGTTTGGGTTCGCTGTAGATGACTGGCTAGGGAGTTCGCGGGAGTGGATGCGCCACGTGCATCCGGAGGATCACGGGGTCGTCGAGGCGGCCGAAGCAGCCAGCAAGCGTGGTGAGAAATTCCAGGCGGAGTACCGGGTGATTCGTCAGGATGGAGGCGTGATTTGGGTGAGCGACACGGCGGTCGTGGTTCCCGGGAGCGATTCGCATCCGCTGATGGAAGGAATCATCGTCGATATCACCGAGCGAAAACAGTTCGAAGCGCAACTCCAGCAGGCCCGGCGCATGGAAGCGGTGGGACGACTCGCCGGGGGTATCGCGCATGACTTCAACAACCTGCTGACGATCATCAAGGGCTACACGGAACTGGCGCTGATGCGCGCGAAGGGATTGCCGGAGTTGAAGGCCGACGTCGAGCGCATCGAGGATGCATCGGAGCGAGCGGCGGGGCTGGTGCGGCAATTGCTCGCGTTCAGCCGTCGACAGGTTCTGCAACCCAAGGTGCTTGACCTCAATGGCATCGTGGTAGGACTGGATAAATTGCTGCGGCGGCTGATGGACGAAGACATCGAGATGCTCACGATCGCGGACGAGCCCGTGGGGGCGATCAAGGCCGACCCCGGGCAAATCGAGCAAGTGATCATGAACCTGGTCGTGAATGC
The DNA here is from genome assembly GCA_963721915.1 of uncultured Acidobacteriota bacterium. Taxonomy (GTDB): domain Bacteria; phylum Acidobacteriota; class Terriglobia; order Acidiferrales; family UBA7541; genus Acidiferrum. The sequence continues at coordinate 633,218 of CAVRLD010000005.1, forward strand.
GCGCGACGCGATGCCGGCCGGAGGACGGTTGATTGTGGAGACGGCCAACACGGAACTCGATGCGGCCTATGCGCGGGATCACGTCTCGGTGCGCCCGGGACACTATGTGATGCTGGCGGTGAGCGATACGGGCACGGGAATGAGCGCCGAGACAGTCGCGCACATTTTCGAACCGTTCTACACCACGAAAGAAAGTGGACGCGGAACGGGACTCGGATTGTCCACGGTCTACGGGATCGTGAAGCAGAGCGGTGGATATGTCTGGGTGTACAGCGAGCCTGGGCGCGGGACGACGTTCAAGGTTTATCTGCCACGCGTTGATGAAGCATTGGAAGTGCTGCCAGCGGCAAAGGCGAAGTCTCAAGACCGCGCGAAAACGGGAACCGAGACGATTCTGCTCGTCGAAGACGAGCCGGATTTGCGGGAGCTGACGCGGACGGTGCTAGCGTCCAAGGGATATACGATCGTCGAGGCGCGCAACGCGGAAGAAGCGGAGCGTCTGGCGGAAAGCAATGGTGCGAAGATTCATTTGCTGCTGACCGACGTGATCATGCCGGGAATCAGCGGGAGGGAATTGGCGAAGAGAATATTGGCACGGCACTCGGCGATGCGAGTGCTCTATATGTCTGGCTATACGTACAACGTAATCGCGCAGGGCGGCACGCTGGAGCGAGGAGTGTCATTCTTGCAGAAGCCGTTCACGCCAAGCGTGTTGGTTGGAAAAGTGCGCGAAGTGTTGGATGGCGTAACACCGACGCGCCAGTAGAACCCCCCTTTCGCTTGCCCTCTCATTTTCTTCCTATTCCGTTTTGAGATGGATGGTTTTGCCCGAAGCTGCCGACTCACGTGCGGCGTCGAGGATTTCGGTTACGACCAGATTCGTCTCGAGCGAAGAAGGACCTTCAGGTTTCAGTCCATCCACTACCACCGCGCGCAGGTACGATATGGAATCGTCAAGAGGTGCGGGCACCGGTTTGGCGGCGACCAACTGTTCGTCATCTTTTTTCGGCAAGCGCACTCGCACATTGTCGCGCTTCACGGTGATGATGTAGCCGGCCTCGCCGTACACCTCCATGTCCTTGCGGTCAAAGGGCCAATTCCAGGAGGCCTGAAGGATCGCCTGCGCCGAGGGATAGGTGAGCACAACGGTGGCTTCATCATCAACGCGCGGATAAACCTCGGGCTGGAGATGCTGCGTGACCGCGGTCACGGTTTCCGGTCGCCGGCCGTCCATCAGCCAGGTCATCAGGTCGGCGCCGTAGCAGCCGAAATCGAAGAGCGCGCCCGCGCCGTTGAGCTTCGGATCGTTGAGCCAGCTAAAGAACTCTAGCGGCACGTGGATTTTCGCGGGTCCCTGATGACCATCGTGAACGACCACCTTGCGAATTTCGCCGATGGCGTTCTCGTGCACCAGATCGTAGGCAGCGTGGTTGCTGCGGTACCAGGTCGTCTCGTAGTTGACCAGGACGACTATTTTGCCGGCACGCGCGGCTCGCTCGATGGCGCGGCCATCTTCCATGCTCACGGCGAGGGGCTTCTCCATCATCACCGGCACGCCGTGCTTCGCGCAGATTTCCACGGCGCGGCGATGGTCGAAGGTATTGGTGTAGACGAGGACGGCCTGCGGGCGTGTGGCTGTGAGCATTTCGTCGAGGTCTGCGTGCCACAGATTTGCGTCAAGCCCAAACTTGGCGGCATAGCGATCGAAGAGCTTGCGATCGGGCTCGGCAATCCCGATCACTTGAACGTCATGACGCTCCTTAGCTCGAGTGAAAAATCCCTCCGCGTGTCCGTGCGTAAGTCCTGCCAGGACCACACGCAGCGGGGTGGTTGACGCTCCACCAGAAGGCGATTGCGCACCAGTCCGAGGGATCGCCGCGAAGAGAAGCACCGCCGGAATCAGAAACAATGCACGCTTCATCACGTTCCTCCGCAAAAATCGGCGTTCCATGCTAACACTCGAAGCTATGCAGGAGGCAATCAGGAAGCGATCTGAACGAACTCGGTCTTGTTTCCAACCTGGGGACCCCCAGGGCGCCAGCGTGAAGGATGAACGGAGCGCCGCTTGAGGCGATTGACGAGCGAGCCAATGGCGACAGAGCTTTGAACGAAATGCCCGACCTTCAAGGGACCCACGACCTTTTCGGTGCGAATCCAATGCAGCCCGCTGCTGGCGGCACACCCGCATTGCGAGCAGTCCGGGGTGCCGCCAAATACGCAGGGCTCAACGCGCGTTTCGAGGTCGGCGGAATAGTTGACCGACATCTTGGAGAAAAGACAATCCTTGGGACTGCTAGGGGGATTGACAAAGGCCCCGGCAATTCCAGAGTTCACGAGGAGCTTCGGAAACTTCTTGCTAAGGCGCGGAAGTTCTATCGCAATTATCTCGCGGTGGTTCGGTGTCAGCATTTCCGCGCTTTGCTCGCCAATTTGCGGCGTGTAGAGACTTACCCAAATACGGTTCACTTCCGGACGTGCATTCCAGAACGAAACATACTCTTCGAGATAGCCGGATCGCTCGAGCATCGGGCGAGTGATGACCCAGTGGACATTGACCTCGCGGTCAGAAATATTTTTCAGGATGCGCTCGTAGGTAGCGGGTTTGCGGCGGATATCGTGATGTTCCGGCAGGCCGTCGATGGATATGGCAACGCGCGTACGTGGGAGGTCCATCCATTCCAAAGGGATTGGAATGATGCCGCTGGTGACCACGAGCGTGAAAATATTCATGGCGCTGAGCGCCGGCAGAATTTGGCTCAATTCGCGATGACGAACCAGCGGTTCTCCGCCCACCAAGGAAACGTGCATGGGCTGGTGTTTGCGAACCAGGTCGAGCACGCCATCGACCAGCGCGTCGCCGCGGAAATCGCTCAACTGGCTGAGAGTTTTTTCGCCGCCGAGGTGCGAATCGCCATACGCGTAGCAGCCCGGACAGCTAAGCGGGCACTCTCGGGTGATCTCGATGGAGAGCATAGGCGACTTGCCGGTCAGAATTTTTCCCCAGGCGCCGAGTATCTCCTTGGGGCTAATGCTGGGACTGGGTTTAGTCATAGTCATACGACGCTTTGATGCACGATCCGGTGATCACGCTGCATAATTTTGTCTGTACGCATGGCCTTGAGTATGCTCTAAGTTATGTGATTTGATGGATTCGAATTTTTGGGTTTGGAAATCCGTGCGAAAGCCGAAGGTGAACACCGGGCAATCCCGTGCGCGCTGAAACCTAATGCCGCCGTATCCCCTGACCTTCATTGGGTGAGCTTCATTGAGGCTTGGGTGGCGGAGGATCGGACGTGGTTCCGGTTGCCCCCGCATCTCCTTCGGATTTGGGCTTTCCGATGGACGCGACGCTCTCCACGTTGAATTTCTTGTAGTCGGAATACCGTGTGACCGCGTTGACCTTGAAGCCCTTAACCAGCAGCACACGAACACCTACGTGCGCTTCTTCGTAGGTTGGCAGCCACACCTCATTGTTTAGATAAGCTTGCTCGAAGGTGAAGCTCGTGCCCTTTTGCAGGTTCGCAAGCAGTCCGCCCGCGATCCTGAAGTCGCCGAGAAAATAGGCCTCGAGTCGAGCGACGTCGTGCGCCTTTTCGTCGATCCAAATCACGCCCGCCAGTTCGTGGACCACCTTTTCGGCCATCTTATGTGGTTTGAATTCAGGGTTCGGTTCGAAGTCGAAGACCAGGACATCCTGCCCGCGGAAACGCTCGCGGCGCGGATTTACAAATTGTGCAGCGCGCAGGAAAACTTCGATTCCGACGTCATCATCCTCCTTCTTTTCCTTCCCTGCTTCCTTGGCTTTTTCTTCCTTTGCCTCTTTCTTCTCTGCTTTCTTCTGTATGTCCTGGATTTCCTTCTGTGTCTTTTCGTTTTCTTTCCTTTGTTCGTCGTCGGTCAGCGGCTTGCCATCTTTCTTCGTCAGGGTAGATACTTCATCGCCGTTGAGGTAGAAAAACGAGTACTCTTTCTGCTCGTGCTTGGTGACCTTCCCGGTCTTGTCATATTCGGTTTCTTCTTCCGCCCGGGTTCCCGCATAGCTTTCCTTGATTTTGTCGATGGCCTTCTGGTTGCCGTCGATCTCCTTGAACAACGCCTTGAGGTCCGGTAGTTGCACTTGTGATTTCTTTGGAAAATCGAACACGCGTTCTCCCACTGTCGCGTTGACAGCAGCGCGAGTCACGGCGATGTCGTAGGAATTATTGCCGCGATGCAGCTCGATCTTGTAGGGTAATTTCAGCCCGGCGACCGGACGATAATCGTCGTAAACAATCTGCTCGTCGACGCCGCCGACCGCCGCGGCCTCCTTCAGAATCAAGTGGGTCCGCGGATCGAAGAATATCTCGCGCTTCAAGCCTGCAGGCGTCGTGACTTCGACCTGCAGCGCATCTTTGCCCCGCACTTGCGCATGACCAACGAAGGCGAGCCCTAACTTATTTTTCTTGGCATTTACCAGACGCGAATTGTAGTAAAGCCCCGCGGCCTCAAGTTGCGCGCCTTCGACGCCTACGAGTGTATTGAGCTCACCGCTGGGAGTTTGGTGCCACGCGGATTTGCCATTGTAGGCCTCGATTACATTCTTGTCGTCGATGATCAGTTCGGAATAATAACGATTAGGGAGCTTTATATCGAAAGTGTACGTCCCAGACTTGCTGTCGGCGGCATTGGTCAGGGTGCCTTCGAGTACCTCAGTCTGGACTTTCGACAAAGTCTTCGCGCCTCCCTGCGCTTTAATGTATTGCTCGACGATTTTTTCGGCGTCCTGCCCGTCGGCGGGCATCGCCGCGATGAGGGCGGCAAGCAAAGAGGCCAAGGCCGGGATGAGAATGCGGGCTCGCATAGGCTCAAGGGTAGGAACGCACAGCCGAGAGAAAAGTTTCCTGCTAACTCGAAAAAGTTCGGAATATCAGACCGAAATGCCTCATTCGTACTGCGGGGCTACAGAGGCGCGATTCTAGTGTCGTTTGGACGGCTGGGGGCGCGAAGGTTCTCAACGCTCACCGCGGATTGTTGGTTCAAGCAAGCGCCGAATCGCCGCCGCCCCCCGTAACCCTGCAACAACTGTCATCACGAGCAGAGCGAGAGATCTGCTTCGACTTCGCCAACTCGATTTGCTGAGAAGGCTCCAACAACGGCTTTTGTGTTGTCTCTGTGCGTCGTTAGGCTACTTCGCCGTTGGGCGATTGAGATATTTCTCGTAGAGGGCCTTGTGCTTATTGTCGGTCGACGTAAGTTGGCCCTTGATGAAGAGGTAGCGGACGTCGGTGGTGAGTTCGAGTGGATCGCCGTTGGTAACGATGACGTTGGCGATCTTGCCGCTTTCGAGTGTGCCGATTTGATCGGCCAGGCCGAAGATTTGCGCGGGGTACAGCGTGACGGCCTTCAGCGCTTCATCGTACGGCAACCCGTAAGCCACCGCATTGGCGGCCTGCTGGCCCAGGCGACGAGCGAAAGAGTTGTCGAAGCTGCCGAATGCAATTTTGACGCGCGCCTCGGCGAGTTCCGCTGGCTGGGTCAGCGAACGGTCGTAGGGGTCGTCTTCGTCAAGAGGCAAGGTCAATGTTGGCTGCAAGACGACCGCGATATTTTTCGAGCGCAGCAGCTCCTTCACTTTGTAGGCTTCGGCGCCGCCGGCCAGGATCATTTTGAGTTTTTGCTTGTCGCAGAACTCGACGGCCCTGCGGATATCCCGCGCTCGCTGGGCAAAGACGAGAACGGGAAGTTCGCCGCGTACAACCGGAACCAGTGCTTCGAGCCTAAGATCGCGTTGATACTCCGCCGGCCCGCCATGCCCCCAGGCTTGTGCGTAGTGCCGAGCGTTATCCAGCCAGTCGGAAAGCTCGTTGACCTGTTTGTCGTATTCCTGTTTCGCTTCCGCGAATGGCTTCGTTTTTCTGGTGAAAGTCGCGAAATCAAAGGATCGCGTTTCGATTTGCGGCCAATCCAGCACCATCGCGACGCTCTTTTTGATGAGCATGTCGTTGATAGTCCAACCCGCAAGATGAATGGCCGAAGCTTGGCCACCCAAAATATTCTTCGAACCACGGGAATCGAATCCCCCGCTGGCGGGCACCGCAAGCACTTCCGTAATTCCCGCGGCACGCGTCACCGGAATGTGCTCGCTCGAAGGCAGGACAGCGTCGGCAGCAACCGCGTCGGGATTGAACAGGCCGGTCTCCGTGGTGTCCACGGTAGCGCTCACCGCCGCTACTTCGCTCAAGCCGATCTGCGTAACCGGATCGAAAAGACCGGGATACACCTGCAGGCCCTTGCCGTCGATCACCTGGGCTCCAGCGGGAACGTCCACATTCGTGCCGACCGCGGCGATCTTGCCGTCGCGAATGACGAGGATGCCATCCTCGATTGGCACGCCTGCAAGCGTGAAAATCTTGGCGTGTGTTATCGCGTAGGTAGTGGCGGCTTCCTGCGCGAAGGCGAAATCCGCGGCGCAAACGCACGCCACGAATAAAACCACGATGCGAGCCAGGAGCACCCTTTTCACAGTGCACCCCCCGATAACCCGGATACTGCCGAGGCGGGCGGCTTGGGCTTCTCGTCGGGATTCTTTTCAGCAGGCTTTGGACCGGCAGCGTCCGGTTTCTTCTCGGCAGCTTTCTTTTCCTTTTCGAGGAGCGCCTTCTTCTCTTTCTCAACGCTGGCCCGGCCTGCAACGTCGCGCTCGCGATCGAAGTACACGCGACCGTCCACCAGCGTTTTCTGGACTACAGCGTAGGCACTGAGCGGGTCGTGGTTGTAGATGACCAGGTCAGCGTCTTTACCGGTATCAATCGAGCCAACACGCTTGTCGATGCCAAGCTGCATCGCAGGATTGAGCGTGACGAGCTTGAGCGCCTCGTCATGCGAGAGCCCGCCAAATTTCATGCTTTTCGCTGCTTCCTGATTGAGGTGCGTGGCCTCCTCGGCATCGTCGGAGTTGATGGACACGACGACGCCACGCCGCGTCATCAGCGCGGCGTTATACGGAGTAGCGTCGAAGGCCTCGACTTTGTAAGCCCACCAGTCCGAGAAGGTGGAAGCTCCAACGCCAGCGGCCGCGAGTTCGTCCGCGACTTTGTAGCCCTCAAGGACGTGCTGGAAGGTGCGCACCATGAAGCCAAACTCCTTCGCAACGCGGAGCAGCATAAGGATTTCGTCCTCGCGGTAGCAGTGCGAGTGCACATAGCGCTTGCCCTCAAGAACCTCGACCAGCGGCTCCAGGCGCAAGTCCCTTCGTGGCGGGATCAGGTTCTTCTCACCCGCGCCAGCGCGCTTGTTATAGACATCCCACGTCGCTTTATAGTCGCGCGCTTCGGCGAACGCGCCGCGAATCGTTTCCTCGACCCCCATGCGCGTTGCGGGATAGCGTGCCGCCGCGCCTCGTCCACCAAAGTTCGAGTGCTTCGGATTTTCGCCGAGAGCGAATTTGATTCCGGGCAATGCGCCTTCAAACGAGAGCTTCGACGCCGGCTGCCCCCAGCGCAGCTTGATGACCACCGTTTGGCCCCCAATAGGATTGGCGCTGCCGTGAAGCACATTCGCGACCGTAACTCCGCCCGCCAGGTCGCGGTAGATGTCGATGTCATCGGGATTGAGCACGTCAGCGATGTTGGCAATCGATGAGACCGCGATGCTGCCCTCGTTCACGTCGCCGTCGATTGCGATGTGCGAATGGCAATCGATAATGCCGGGCATAATGAATTGACCGCCCGCGTCGATGACCTGCGCATTCTTTGGCGCTTTAATGGAAGTGCCGACCTCCGCGATCTTTCCGTCCCGGATGAGGATGGCGCCATGCTCGATGGTGCCGTGCGAAACCGTGAAGATGGTGGCGTTTTGAATCAAGATGACCGGCGCGGGCTCGCTCGCCACCGCCGGCGCATTCGCGCCGCGCATTTGTCCTGGCGCCAGGGCGCCAAGAAACGTTGCGACGAAGACAGCAAGCCTTCGCGGGGTGTTCATCGGAACATTCATCGGGCAGCTCCCAGTACGTCCGTCGCTTGCTCACCTGCGATAGATCGCGTGGGCGCCTTCGTGCCCGTAAAGTCGATGTCAATTCCGACTACGTGGATATTCCCTTTCATCGAGGTGCCATCGAAAGTCCCGGTAAAGACCGCATCAGCCGGACCATCTTCCAAGACGACGTTGATGGTGAACGTGAATTTGTCACCGCTAAGGGATCCATTCAGAATGTCGTGAGTGCCGCGCTTCCCGCTGAACGTGCCTGAAAGCGCACCGTCGGAACCCATCGTGATGTCAGCCGTCGATTCTTCCGCGCCTTCTGGCGTGGTATATGCAAGCTTCCATTTACCGGTCATGTCACCCTTGGGCGGATCCTTCGGTTTTTCCGCCTCGCGTATCGTGAATCGGCGGCCATCGACAAAAACGTATTTGATCTTCGTTTTTTCGTCGAACAAATCGCCATCCGTAATAACCAAATTCGCGATCTTTCCCTTTTCAATGGACCCGAGCCGGTCGCCAACGCCAAAAATTTCCGCGGGCGACAAAGTCAGCGCCCGCAACGCCGCATCCGGCGCAAGCCCCGCGTCGATCGATTTCTTGGCGGCTTTCAGAGTGTCTTTTGGCGTAGCGATGCCGCCGGAATAAAATGCAAACTTCACCCCGGCCTTCGCGAGCGCCGCAGGCGACAACGGCGCACGATCCCGGAAACGCAGCGTACGCAACGAAGGTACATCATCGGGGTCGCCATCCTTGTCCGCTTCGGGCCACTTCAAATCGACGAGCACCGGAAGCTTTTTTGCCGCCATTTCGTCCGCAACCTCGTAGCTCATCTGGCCGCCATAGATCGCCGCAGTGACGTGCCAACGCTCCACCAACTCAAACGAGCGGCGAATCTGCACGGAGTTATTCGCGGGAATCAGAACGAGCGCGTGCTCTTCCAGCGCGTCGGCGAGCGCGGAGTTGGTCCGGTCGTAACGAGGGCGCGTCACACCGCGAGGATTCTTGTCGTAAATTGCTTCGGCTTTGGTGCTCCAATCCACGTCCAGCCAAACTTGGCGGACGTAGCCGAGGGTACCCATCAGCGAACCGGGAAAACTCGTAAAATTGCCGACGGGTTGCAAAGAAACGGGAATCGCCACCGGGGCTTTCACCACCATATCGCCGTTGCGCTCGCCGGCAAGATCAAGCGCCGCGCCCTGCCCGGGAAAGATGCCGCCTTTGTGCGCCGAAACAACGGTAGTAAAGCCGGCGGCACGCCACGTTTCAACCCGCTTGTCGCTAAGCGTCGCTTCGCCGGCAGCGTCCCGCCAAACAGTCGACCCGGGCCGGTCTTCAGGCCCGCGCGAAATTGCTGGCTGCGGGTGTCCGCCACCGTCGCCACCGGCAGACGCCGCCGCTGCCACGAGGCCAATATCGGTGAATGAGTCGAACAGGCCAGGATAAACCGTCAGCCCCTTGCCATCGATGATCCAGGTCTCCTGCGGGAAGGTGACATCCTTGCCGACCGCCGTAATCACTCCTTGCGAGACGATCACCGTCGCATTTTCAATGCGCGGGCCGGAGACCGGTACCACCGTGGCTCCGCGAATCGCAAAAGATTGCGGCTCGCCACCTTGCGCCTTCAGCAGCGAGGGCGCAGCGAACAAAAGAATGGCGGCGGTCAGAGCAATTGCAAACGACAAACGTCGACGCGGGACAAAATGCATTCCGGACTCCTTCATTTGGGTGGCGCGGAAGGACGCGAACCCCGAAACCATCGCTTTTGTAGACGAATGAGGCTAGTGGGAAGTTACAAGGGTGTCAAGAACAGGCAGACAGAATTGTCAAAACTCTTTAGAAATGTCCCCTTCCTTACCTCATTAGAAATGTCCCTTTTTCTTTTGATTTGCCTGTTGTCGTTGGGGTGTCCGCCGAGCGAAGCCCTGCGCCGCGGTTTGTGCGGCGCGTTTAGGGCGTAGCGGAGGCGGACACCCCAACGAGTGCTGACTCCTGCGATCGATTCAACCGTTGCAACCTCATTCTCTGCTCATAGCCTTGCCGCCAGGGATGTTCCTGCGCAGGTTTACTCCTTACGTGCTTAGCCGGCTCGCGTGGCGCGGCCTGCGCCGCTCGGGGTCGCGCTACCAGATCTTCGTATTCCATGCGTTCTCCGCGATAGTGCACTTCTACCGCCCCATCTTCTCCCTCATAGACCAAGGCCTTGGCTTGTGTCGGCCCATAGCGCTTATTCTGCGGCTTGAGTTGCAGAAAATGCCCCCGGTACTGCACCACCCAATCGTTGCTGATCCATCGCTGCGTCTCTAATCGCAAGACCTCTCTCAGCTTCGCGGCGCTCGGTGCCCGAACGTGATAGTTCTCTGGTCGAGCTGCTTCTCGCGCAAAACGCCGATTGTGTTCCGCAAGATATTCCCCTTCCATATATTCATTCGCCGCTTCGTAGTTCGCTATCCCCTGACGGCGCAGTTTCTTCACCAAGCGATCTTGATGCACCCCGTTGTTGCGCTCCACCCGTCCTTTCGCTTGCGGAGAACTGGCAGCGATAATGCGAATTTCCAACCGCTCGCACATACCCCCAAATTGCGTTGTAGGCGCCTTTCCTCGCAGTCGCTCTTTCTCCGTCGGTTCACGCTTATAGACATTCTTCCAATCGGTGTACAACGCCCGGGGAACCCCGTACTTCTCGATCCAAGATCGCAGCACTCCTACCGCTGCCCAGATTGTTTCCTGCTCTCCCAATCGCGAACACGTGGTCCCCGTGGCGTCATCCACCATATTCATCAGACATCCGCGTGGTCCCCGCTCCTCAAACCACGCATGGAAACTGCCATCCAGCTGCACCAAGTCGCCAAAGTGCTGCCTCCGCTCCCTCCGCTTCCGGTGGGCTTTCCGTCTCCGCATGCGGCTCCATAACCCTTCCGCCAACATCCAGCGTCGCAACGTCTCCTCGCCCACTTCCAGCCCATCCTCGTCCGCCAAATGCTCCGCCGCCAGCGTAGGCCCAAACCGCTCCTGTTCCGTTCCGGAATACTTCTCCCGGATCAGCTGCAACACCTTCCGTCGGAATTTCTCAGGCTTCGCTCGGTTCGAACTTCTTCCCGCGCTGCGGTGTTGCAGCCCCTGGGCTCCTTCTCCGCGATAACGCTTCCACAATCTCTTCGTCTGTCGATAGCTCAACTCCAGCATCTTCGCTGCGTCCACCAGCCTCAGCGTCTGGCTCTTCACTCGCCCCAGAACCTCGGCTCGTCGAAGTTCCCTCGTACTCATCGCTGTCCTCTTCAACCGGACCTCCTCTGGAGGTCGCAGTGTAGGGGACATTTCTAATGGGGGCTGCAGGGGACACTATCAAAGAGGTTCAACAGAACAGGCAGACAGAATGTCAAAACTCTTTAGAAATGTCCCCTTCCTTACCTCATTAGAAATGTCCCTTTTTCTTTTGATTTGCCTGTTGTCGTTGGGGTGTCCGCCGAGCGAAGCCCTGCGCCGCGGTTTGTGCGGCGCGTTTAGGGCGTAGCGGAGGCGGACACCCCAACGAGTGCTGACTCCTGCGATCGATTCAACCGTTGCAACCTCATTCTCTGCTCATAGCCTTGCCGCCAGGGATGTTCCTGCGCAGGTTTACTCCTTACGTGCTTAGCCGGCTCGCGTGGCGCGGCCTGCGCCGCTCGGGGTCGCGCTACCAGATCTTCGTATTCCATGCGTTCTCCGCGATAGTGCACTTCTACCGCCCCATCTTCTCCCTCATAGACCAAGGCCTTGGCTTGTGTCGGCCCATAGCGCTTATTCTGCGGCTTGAGTTGCAGAAAATGCCCCCGGTACTGCACCACCCAATCGTTGCTGATCCATCGCTGCGTCTCTAATCGCAAGACCTCTCTCAGCTTCGCGGCGCTCGGTGCCCGAACGTGATAGTTCTCTGGTCGAGCTGCTTCTCGCGCAAAACGCCGATTGTGTTCCGCAAGATATTCCCCTTCCATATATTCATTCGCCGCTTCGTAGTTCGCTATCCCCTGACGGCGCAGTTTCTTCACCAAGCGATCTTGATGCACCCCGTTGTTGCGCTCCACCCGTCCTTTCGCTTGCGGAGAACTGGCAGCGATAATGCGAATTTCCAACCGCTCGCACATACCCCCAAATTGCGTTGTAGGCGCCTTTCCTCGCAGTCGCTCTTTCTCCGTCGGTTCACGCTTATAGACATTCTTCCAATCGGTGTACAACGCCCGGGGAACCCCGTACTTCTCGATCCAAGATCGCAGCACTCCTACCGCTGCCCAGATTGTTTCCTGCTCTCCCAATCGCGAACACGTGGTCCCCGTGGCGTCATCCACCATATTCATCAGACATCCGCGTGGTCCCCGCTCCTCAAACCACGCATGGAAACTGCCATCCAGCTGCACCAAGTCGCCAAAGTGCTGCCTCCGCTCCCTCCGCTTCCGGTGGGCTTTCCGTCTCCGCATGCGGCTCCATAACCCTTCCGCCAACATCCAGCGTCGCAACGTCTCCTCGCCCACTTCCAGCCCATCCTCGTCCGCCAAATGCTCCGCTGCCAGCGTAGGCCCAAACCGCTCCTGTTCCGTTCCGGAATACTTCTCCCGGATCAGCTGCAACACCTTCCGTCGGAATTTCTCAGGCTTCGCTCGGTTCGAACTTCTTCCCGCGCTGCGGTGTTGCAGCCCCTGGGCTCCTTCTCCGCGATAACGCTTCCACAATCTCTTCGTCTGTCGATAGCTCAACTCCAGCATCTTCGCTGCGTCCACCAGCCTCAGCGTCTGGCTCTTCACTCGCCCCAGAACCTCGGCTCGTCGAAGTTCCCTCGTACTCATCGCTGTCCTCTTCAACCGGACCTCCTCTGGAGGTCGCAGTGTAGGGGACATTTCTAATGGGGGCTGCAGGGGACACTATCAAAGAGGTTCAACAGAACAGGCAGACAGAACAGACAGATAGAACAGAACGACAAAACAGAACAAACTGTGGGCAAAGCGTTCGGCGGGACCCTCAGTTACGTGCGAGCCTCCTATCTAGTTGCGGCCCATCGGAATCGGATGGAGCTTTTGCAGGCGGATTATCGTATTGCTTTCCAATAGGAGAAGTGGCATCTTGCTATGGGAACCCAATAGGAGGAATTGCAAGTGAGCGAAAAAACGGATGTGTGGCAAGGAACGTTAGCGTTGATGGTTTTAAAGACGCTAGAGATGCTGGGTCCGCTCCACGGCTACGGAATCGCCCGGCGTATCGAGCAGACCAGCGGCGACCTGCTTTCCGTGAACTATGGAACGTTGTACCCGGCGCTCTTGAAGCTAGAACAGGAAGGCTACATCGATTCCGAATGGGGCCAGTCCGACAACAATCGCAGAGCGAAGTATTACCGGCTCACGCGCGCGGGGCGAAAGCAATTAGCCAGGGAAGCCCAGGAATGGGATCAGACTACCGCGATCCTGGCGCGCTTCCTGGCGCCGGGTGAGGAGCAATCATGAGGCGGCTTCGTGCATGGCTCGTACGTCTGGGTGGATTATTCAACAAGGAGCGATCTGATCGCGCTTTCGCCGACGAAGTAGAAAGCCATCTGCAGATGCACATCGACGACAACCTCCGCTCCGGCATGACCGCGGAAGAAGCGCGGCGGAGCGCGTTGATCAAGCTCGGCGGCGTCACGCAGACGAAAGAGCTCTATGGTGAGCGCCGCGGCATTCCCGCAGTCGAAACGCTGCTGAAGGATTTGCGTTTTGCTGGGCGAATGCTGCGGAAAAACGCCGGCTTCACTGTAATTGCAGTCTTGATCCTCGCGCTGGGCATCGGCGCGAACACAGCCATGTTCAGCGTGGTGCGCGCGGTGCTGCTCAAGCCTTTGGCGTACTCCGATCCGGATCGCATCGTCACTCTGGCATCTTTCTGGAAAGCAGACGCGCACAAGGGCCAAGTATCCGGGCCCGACTATCACGATTGGCACGACCAAAGCTCGGCGTTTGAATCCATGGCGTATTACGGCAGTTGGGAGATGGCCGCCATTGCCGGAACCGCAACAGGCGCGACAGCCGAATATGCGCGCGCCACCCTGGTTACTTCGGAGTTTTTTCGGGTTTTCGCCGTGACCCCCGCTGTAGGACGTGAATTCAGCGCTGAGGAAGCGAAACCGCTCGGGTCTGGTGCCGCGATCGTCAGCTACGCGTATGCCGCACGGCACTTCGGCCAAGCAGCAAACGCGCTGGGCAAGCGAGTACAGATGGCTGGCAAGACGCTCGATATCGTCAGTGTGATGCCTCCAGGTTTCAGCTTTCCGGACCGCACCGACATCTGGTATCCCGCGAACACCATTGCTCCCGAAACGGAGTCCCGCGGCGCTCACAACTATCGAGTCGTCGCCCGGCTTCAAAACGGTGTTCGACTGGAACAGGCGCAAGCGCAGATGGCCGCGATCGGCGCGCGACTCGAACAGAAATATCCCGACAGCAATAAGGGCAAGACCGTCGCGGTCACGCAACTCCGTGACGAGATGGTCAGCAATTTCCGTCTGACGCTCTACGTGATGCTGGCGGGAGTTGGCGTGGTCCTGCTGATCGCATGCGCGAACCTCGCGAATATGCTGCTCGCCAAAGCTGTGGCTCGCTCCCGGGAAATTGCGATACGCACGGCGGTAGGAGCAAGCCGCAGCCGCATCGTGCGGCAATTGATTACCGAAAGCATCTTGTTAGCGCTAGTCGCCGGAGCCATAGGAGTGGCCCTAGCTTATTGGGGATCCCGAACCCTCGTTGCCGTCGCTCCCACGGATGTGCCGCGACTCGCCGAAGCCGGCATCGACACCGCCGTGCTGTCATTTGCGCTTGGCGTTTCGTTGTTGGCTAGCTTGCTTTTTGGTCTCGCGCCCGCGCTTCAGGTTCTGCGCGTTGACCTGAACACCGCTCTCAAACAAAGCGTGCAGCGGAGCGGAGGCGGGAGTCTCGCTGACCGGATGCGTCAAGCGCTCGTCGTAGCCGAAATAGCGTTGTCGGTGATTTTGGTCGCCGGGGCCGGGTTACTGCTAAAAAGCTTTGTCGCGCTGCAAAATGTCGAGTTGGGATTTCGGTCGGAGCGCGTGCTGGTCGTAGGTACCAGCGTGCCCGCCTCGGATCTCGAGAGCGCGCGGCGTGCTACCCGATTCTACAAACAATTGCTGCCGGAGGTCCGCGCACTTCCCGGGGTACTCGCTGCAGGCGCAACCATGGCTCCGCCGGGCCACACGGGATCGGACGGCGGCTATTGGATCGACCACTTACCCGCGGCGTTGGACGTCAGTGCTCCTCAGGCTGTGTTTTCCGTTGTTTCACCGGCCACGTTTACCACCCTGGAAATCCCGCTCCAGCGCGGCAGAGACTTCAATGACGGAGATACCTACGACGCCCCGTTTACGGCGGTCATCAACGAAGCCTTGGCTCGGCAAGCTTTTCCCAACCAGGATCCCATCGGCCACTCGATTTACTGCGGACTGGATTCGATGAACCCGATGAAAATAGTAGGTATCGTTGGCAACGTGCGGCAAAACGGACCGGCGCAAGAGCCTTCTCCCGAAATCTACATGCCTTACGAGCAACATCCGCAACCTGCGACAAACCTCAGCGTCCTGGTGCGAACATCCCTGCAACCCGGTGCGATCTCACCCGCGGTTCGCGGCAAAATCCACGAACTCTCCTCCCCCGTTCCCGTGAAGTTCACCACGATGGAAGCTCTTAATTCGGAAGGCGTCGCGGCCCCCCGCTTTCGTACTCTGCTGCTTGGCATTTTTGCCGCGTTGGCGGTTGGACTCGCCTTGGCCGGCGTCTACGGAGTGATGTCCTACGTGGTGGGCCAGCGATCCAACGAGATCGGGCTGCGCATGGCGTTAGGAGCAAGTCCGCGCGATGTAATGCGGCTGATCCTACGTCAGACGCTGGTGCTCGCGGGCGCGGGCATCGTCATCGGCCTAGGCGGAGCCGCCGGCGTCACACAATTGTTGACGAGTATGCTCTTCGGAGTGAAAGCGACCGATCCACTGACCTACGCGGCCGTTGTCGCCTTGCTTGTCGTCGCGGCGCTGATTGCGAGCTATATTCCCACGCGTCGCGCCATGCGCGTTGATCCCATGATCGCACTGCGATATGAATAGCGCACACTCTCTTCGTTATGAATTTATTGTGGCTTTTTCTTTTTAAATAAGCCGCCGAGCTGCTGGATCGTGTCGGCCGGATTTTGTTGCGCCCCGCCAGCGCCGGGAATAATTCCACCGGGAACCACTCCGGCAGCGCATCCCAGCTGCGACTTCAGCATTCCCGCGGCGAGGCCTCCGACATCAGGAATAAACTTCGGATCCGACGTCGTGCCCTGAATCTGAAATGGGATAGTGGTCTGGCTCTTGCACTTCCCAGTGCTGCCGCCACCGCCACCAACTTTGCCTAGGATCGACCCAGCACTTCCAACCGGGCTTCCCATCGCGCCAAGGGCATCGGTGAGAGTGGCTGCCATCTTGAAATCTAATGCATTTTTGGAGTTGATTGTGCCACCACCGACAAGCGTGCCAAGCGTTGGAACCACGGCGTCGAAGTTGCTCGCCTCAATGCCCTCCGGCGCCATGCGCAGGTTACTGGTGAGCTTCTCGATGTCCAGGTCTTTTCCCGTCTTGACACCCGTCAGCGACGAAATCGCCGACAACTTTGATCCCAGATCGAAGCCCGCGAGCTTTGCCTTAAAAAGACCCACGTTCCCCGTCGTAACCAGCTTGTTCGTCGGACCGGAAAGATTCAGGTCGGCACTGAGCGTGCCATCCTGAAGAGAGGCGCCTTTCGGCAAATTTATCCCCAGAGCCGGCAGGAATGCTTGCAGATCCTTCGCTGGCATGTTTTGACCATTTGCTTTGATGCGGAGAATCGCGCCCTCATTGGGGACTTCATATGTCCCCGACAGGTTCGTGACCGCGTTGCCGATTTTCAATGTCGAAGGCTCAAGTACACCGGCATTCTTGACGAGATCGTATTTCGTATGGAAATTGATGGTAACCGGCTCCGACGAAGGTGTGCCACCGGCAATCAACAGCGCTTTGGACAGTTTCGCGGTACCCTTGGTCTCTGCGATGGCTTTTTGCGACTCCAGCGTGGCGTTTAAATCAAGAATGCCGCCCAGTCCTGCCGAGGGATCCACAAAACCGGTTGATGCCAGATTCAACGAATTGACCGTCAGTTTGGCGCTCAGCGGAGTCAGCACCGTATTCTTTTCGTCGATTGGTCCTGCCGTGCCATCGACCTTGAAATTCCCGCCGCCCGGAAGGTCGGCGGTGACCGTGACCGGAAACTTGGATGTCAGCGAAACATTCGACGCCGCCACGTTCACGTTGTCGTAGGTACTGCGCTTCTGCGAAGTGGTTGAGCCCACGATGATACGTCCGTTTTTGAGTTCTAGTTTTTGGACCGAGAACTCCCCGCCCGACGACGATGACGCAGGAGCAGCCTGTTTGGCCGCCGCCGGCGCTGTCTGCGCTTGCGATTTGGCCGCCGAAGCGCCCAACGAGGAATAATTCCATTCCCCACCCGCATTACGAATCAGCGAAACCTGCGGGCTGTCAATGACCACGTCCGTTACGTTCAGCGCCTTCGAAAAGATCAGCGGCATCAACTCGACGCCGACTTTCACCGACTTAGCCGTTAGAAACGGCGAATTGCTGAACTTCGGATCGTCTGCGATAGACAGGTTGTCAGCGCCAAGCGCCCCGCTGAAAAGCGACAGGCTTAGATTGCCTACCTCCACCTTCCGCCCCAGTGCTGCGGAAGCCTTTTGCTCGATTGTCGGCCGGAACTGATTCACCGGGATAAGAAAAGGAACGACCAGCACCAACACAATCAAGACGCCGACAACAATGGCGATAATTTTGAGTGAACGGCTCATGAAAACCTCCGTTGAGGCTGGGATCGGGAAACCGAATCGAGTGCGGCGGAGGCGATGATAACACACCCATTATCGGCCGGGGACTACAGTAGTATCCTGATTAAAGCGCGCATTACGGCGTAAGGCTTTTCGCGCCAGGCTGCGCCTGCAGCGACCGTCGAATTCTCAGCGCTGCTACAAGATTTACAGTACTAATCCGAGCTTCTCTGCATCCAACAAACATCGGTGCGGTGGTTAGCGGCCGGTCAGCTGCTACTGCAGGCAAAATCGTCACACCTGGGGGACACTTGGCGCGTATCGCCCTGCGAAAACACTCGTCGCGATCTCGCATTGTGCCCGTGATCCTCCTCATAAGTTTCAGCTGCAGCGCGAGTTACAGCACTGCAAGGGCAGATGAATCCGCGAGGACCGCGGGCCTTCCGGACGCCCCCGCGCCGAAGCAGCAACAACCGTCACATCATCAATCCGACTTCGAGACTACAATTGCAATCCTCGGCAAACGATCGGTGTTTTTTCCAGAACTGGCGCACGACCGGGGTCCTCTGGACGCCCGACAAAAGCTGGAGCTCGCAGTCGACGAAACGATCGCACCCTCGCGTTTTCTAGGGTCTTTGTTCACCTCCGGCATCACGCAAGCGCGCGACGGTCTGCCGGGCTACGGCCAGGGATGGAGTGGGTACGGAAAGCGATTTGGGTCTTCGGTAGCCAGCAACGCCTCGAACCATCTGTTTGGAACGTTCCTCTTGCCATCGATGCTTCACGAAGACCCTCGTTACTTCGTGAAAGCGTTCGGGAGTCCTCGCAGCCGCATTCTGTATGCTATCGAACGCGTGGTGATTACGCGCACCGACACTGGCCGAAACACATTCAATTGGTCTGGTGTATTGGGTGGCTTGATGGCCGAAAGTCTAGCTAACAGCTACCTCCCTGACGCGGAGCGCACCGCCGGGAAAACCTTCGGCCGCTATGGGATTCGTGTCGGCTTCAGCGCGCTGGACAATGTAGTGAAGGAATATTGGCCGACGATTTTCAAAAGCCTGGGGATTACGAAGTTAGTGCCCAGCGAGAGTTCCGACCCGGGGACCGTGACGCCTTCCGTCGGTCCGACAGCACCCCCTCCGCAACCGCAGCAGTAGAGAACGCAGCCCGCGATTGCGTTCCGCCCGGTAAACAAATTATCCTCGCTTCTCTATGCGTCGCAACTTCGCCTCACGCTTATTTTCCTTTCTGTCTTTCACGGCCGGCCTGTTCCTTCCAGGCATCATCGCGGCGCAAGAAGCCAAGGAAAAGCCGGACACCGCGGTCCGCACGCAAATGCGCAACGTCAACTACCGTTTCACCGACAATATTGCCGTCCAAATCAACGCCCTCAACGGCGCGCTGGTTCCCACAGGCAACAACGAGTCTCCGTTTTTCGACGACAAAAACTCCTTCCGGATTCGCATCGATTCCGCGGAAATCGCGATAAGTCCCACCGATCTCGCGAACCTCATGAACTCTTACGTCTTCGTCGGTGCGAATTCACCGTTAGCGCGTATCTCCGTCACGATCGTCAATGGCCAGTTAAGAATAAAAGGGAGGCTTCGCGACAAAGGCGACATTCCCTTCGAGGCTCAGGGCGTGATGAGTCCAACCCCCGACGGAAGGATTCGCTTGCACAGTGAAAAAATTAAAGCCTTGCACATCCCAGTGAAAGGTCTCATGGACGCGTTCGGCATCGCCGTCAACGACCTCATCAAATCCGGCAAAGTTCCCGGCGTGCAGGCCGAGGAAAACGACCTGATTCTCGATCTGCAGCAAATTCTCCCTCCCCCTCATATCGACGGCAAAGTCACCGCGGTCCGCGTCACGAATAATTCGATCATTCAGACCTTCGGCGGCAACGGCGCCCCGGCGGCAAAATTGCAAAACGCAAACTACATGTCGTACAAGGGAAATCGTCTGCGTTTCGGCAAGCTAACGATGGATGATGCCGACATTACCCTGTACGAGTTGGATTCTGCCGACCCCATGGACTTCTTCCTCGATCACTACAAGGAACAGATCGCCGCAGGCTACTCAAAAATCACAGTCAACTCCCAATTGCGCATCTTCCTGAAAGACTTCAACAAGCTCCCCCAACCAAAATCCAAACCAAAGCCCAAACAGAACTGAAGCAGTCCCTACCAAGGCCGCAGCCAACGTAGGCGAGCCAATGTAGGCGCCGGACTTCAGTCCGGCGTCCAACAAATCCCTGAATCTATGTAGGGAGCGCGTAAGCGCGTCCCGACCAGCCGTCTCGCGAGCAATCGATCAACGTCGCCGCCCACCTCAAATCCCCCCGAAACCGTCCTCCCACAAAAATCCGAAACCTCTGATTGACAGCGCGCCACGAACGCTCTATTTTCCTTCCGCCAGGTAAACGCTTACTTCCCTGCTGCCGCACACTTTGAAGAGGAGACCATGCCCTGCACTTCCAGACGATCTTTCCTCCACCAAGCCTCCGCAGTAGCAGCCGCGTGCTCTGTGGATCTACTACTCAACCGTTCACTCCTCGCGCAAACAGCCCACCCAGCCAGCACCACCACGCACATCTACATCGACTCCCGCCGAACGATCGCCCCCATCGACCCCAATCTGTTCGGCTCCTTCCTCGAACATCTGGGCCGCGCCATCTACGAGGGCATCTACGATCCAGCCTCCAAGCTTTCCGACTCCAACGGATTCCGCAAAGATGTAATGGATGAGATAAAGCACTTGCACGTACCCATCATTCGCTACCCCGGCGGCAACTTCGTCTCCGGCTACAACTGGCTCGACGGCGTGGGCCCAAAGAAAGACCGCCCCGTCGTTCTCGACCGTGCCTGGAATTCCCTGAACTCCAACCAGTTCGGCACCAATGAATTTCTCGCCTGGTGCAAGGAAGTCGGCACCGAGCCGCTCATGGGCTTGAACCTCGGCACCGGCACTCCCGAACAAGCCGCCGACCTCGTCGAATACTGCAACATCGACAAAGGCACCCGCTGGAGCGATCTGCGCCGCAAACACGGCATCGCCGAACCCTACAAAATTGAGCGCTGGTGCCTCGGCAACGAAATGGATGGCCCCTGGCAAATCGGCCAGATGTCCGCTACCGAGTACGGTCTGAAAGCCGCCGATGCCGCCCGCCAGATGCACTACGTCGACCCTTCGCTCAAGCTCATCGCGTGCGGTTCCAGCGGGCCGTTCATGCCCACCTATCTCGAGTGGGATCGTGAAGTCCTCGAACAGTGCTACGACTACGTCGACGGCCTCTCCCTGCACCGCTATTTTGACAATAGCGAGACGACCGGCGGGGACAGCGCGAAATTCCTGGCCATGAATCTCACCATGGAGCGCCAGATCGCCGAAACCGTGGCCGTTTGCGACCTCGTCCGCGGCCACAAGCGCTCCCCCAAAAAGCTCTGGCTCTCTTTCGATGAATGGAACGTCTGGTATCGCGCTCGTCGCGGCGACGCCGTCAACGGCAAGCGGACCGAAGCGCCGCATCTTCTCGAAGAAATCTACAATCTAGAAGACGCTCTACTCGTAGGCGGATTGCTCAACACGTTGATCCGCAACTCCGATCGTGTGAAACTAGCCTGCCTCGCCCAGTTGATCAACGTAATCGCACCAATCATGACCAACTCCGACGGCCTGTTCCGTCAAACCACTTACTATCCTTACAGTTGGGCGCTGCAATTTGCGCGCGGTGCAGCCCTCAATGTCTTAGTCGAGTCCTCAACCTACGAAGTCAAAGGTATGGATCCGGTCCCGCACCTCGACGCGGCTGCCTCCCACAACCCCGCAGACGGAAGCGTTACTCTGTTCATCCTGAATCGCGACCTGCAAAAATCCCACGACGTCGAAGTCGTTTGGGAAGACCGACCACCAAGTCGCGTCCTGACCACTTCCCTCCTAACAGGCGACGACCTCAAAGCGGTAAACAGCTTCCAATCGCCGCAACGCGTGGCCCCGCAACCATTCGCCAAGCCCACCACCACAAACAACCGTACAAAATTCGAAGTCCCACCCCGCTCCTACACCATGCTCCAGTGGTCTCTGTAGGCGCAGATCGCGGAACGCACAGCTCGCCACTGTAGGTGCGCAGGCACGGCACTGCTGCGCCCCAGCTCTGCAACCAAATTTAATTTTTCAGGAATTTTCGCTCGAACCTATCGGACAGAAAACTTAAACACCGTCACCGTATGATACTTCTGCCCACGCTTAAGCTCCGTCGTCGGAAAATCCGGATGATTCGGCGAATCCGGAAAATGCTGCGTCTCCAGACAAAACGCCGAGTGCTTGCCGTACGTCACGCCGCCCTTACCCTTGACCGTTCCATCCAGAAAATTCCCGGTGTAAAACTGAATCCCCGGCTCGGTCGTAAGCACCTGCAACACCCGCCCGGACGACGGGTCGAACGCTTCCGCGGCTAAGGCCAGTTTCCCACTCGTAGCATCCAGCACCCAGTTGTGATCGTACCCATGCCCCAGCTTGATCTGCTCGTCATCCGCGTCGATCCGCTCGCCAATCGCCGTCGCTTTCGTGAAATCGAACGGCGTTCCCGCCACCGGTCTGAGCTCTCCAGTCGGTATCAGCCCCGCGTCTACAGGAGTAAACCGCGAAGCCATCAAGGTCAGCTGCTGCTTCAGAATGTCGCCCTTACCCTGCCCCGCCAGATTGAAATAAGAATGGTTCGTCAAGTTCACCACGGTGTTCTTGTCCGTCGTAGCCGAGTAATCGATCCGCAGCTCGCCCTTCACCAACGTGTACCGCACCGTCGTCGTGAGGTTTCCCGGGTAGCCCGCTTCCCCATCCTTGCTCAAATAAGTCAGTTCGACGCCGTCCGCAATCTCTTTCGCTTTCCAGACCACGTTGTTAAATCCGTGTGGCCCGCCGTGCAGCGAATTCTCCCCATTATTCAGTGGCAACGAATATTTTTTGCCACCCAGCGTAAAACTCCCGTGCGCGATGCGATTCCCATAGCGCCCGATAATCGCTCCGAAGAACGCGCCTCCCGGCCCGTTGCTATTCGCGTAGTAGCCGTCAACATCGTCAAACCCCAGCACGATATCAGCCGAGTTGCCATTTCGATCGGGACTTTTCAAGGAAAGGACGATGCCGCCGTAACTGATAATCTGCGCTTCGACCGTGCCATCGTTCAGCGTGAAAATCTGAACAGGCGTTCCATCAGCAATTTTTCCAAACGGCTGGGTCGTCACGGTTGTCTTGGCCTCTGATATTCTTGCACACAAACCCAAACACAAAACACCCAACGCGATTGCTTTAAGCATTCTCATAAATCTCGGCGACTCCGCGCAATGAAACAACAGCCAGTAATCGTTTCCCACGAGTCGGCACTCTAAGTCACTCCTGTTCCTCTGTCAATTTGCACGGCGGTCCCGTGTTCCAGAACACCTCCTGTATTCCTGGCGAAATAAAATCCGATCCGCACAATTTGACGCCGTAGGGGCACAGCACCGCTGTGCCCGGCGTGCGCAGCGCAGGTGCGAAATGGAATGAGCATGCACCAATCTCGCGACCCGCCCACTCTCATCCCCGCACCAACTTCGTGTTACAAAAGAGACGGATTGTCATAAGCTCCCATCTTCTGCGAAGGTCACCCCTTCATGAGAGCACCCTGCGAAGAAATCTCCATCCGTTCCGGAAGCCCTGCCACACCCTGCGCCAAAAACTCCGGTCCATGGATTCTTGCCGCCACGATCCTCGGCTCAAGCATGGCCTTCATCGATAGCACCGTCGTCAACGTAGCCGCACCGAAATTCCAAAGCGCCTTCCACGCCAGCGTCGTTGATATACAGTGGGTCATCGAAGCGTACGGGCTTTTCCTTTCGGCGCTGATCCTCGTCGGCGGTGCGCTCGGAGACCGCCTGGGCCGCCGGCTGGTGTTCCTGCTGGGCGTCACGCTCTTCGCCCTCGCGTCCGCGGCCTGCGGTTTAGCTCCGAGCATTCACTTCCTGGTGAGCGCACGTTCCGTGCAAGGCATCGGCGCGGCCATGCTCATTCCCGGCAGCCTCGCCATCATCAGCACATCCTTCGACGAAAATTCCCGCGGTCGCGCCATCGGCACCTGGTCGGGCTTCACGGCCATCACCACCGCCCTCGGTCCGGTCGTTGGTGGAGGGCTCATCGAGCACGCCTCGTGGCGCTGGGCCTTCTTTCTCAACGTCCCGCTGGCTGCCGCGGTAGTGCTGCTCTCCCTGCGTCACATCCCGGAAAGCCGAAGCTCCAGCCCGGGACGTCTCGATTGGGTGGGTGCGGTGCTTGCCACCGCAAGTCTCGGCGGCGTGGTCACCGGCCTTCTTGAATCTTCCAAACTCGGCTGGCGAAATCCAGTCGTGATTGCCAGTCTATTCGGCGGCGTTATTTTCCTGCTCTTGTTCCTGTGGGTCGAGGCCCACGTCTCGTCGCCCATGGTTTCGCTCTCCCTGTTCAAGTCCCGCTCTTTCCTTGGCGCGAATGTCTTGACGTTATTCCTCTACGCTGCGATCGGTATTTTCTTCTTCCTCTTCCCGGTCACCCTGATGCAGGTGCATCGCTACTCGGCTACCGCGGCCGGCGCCGCGAGCCTGCCCGTCATCCTGCTGGTGTTTTTCTTGTCCCGATGGTCGGGCGGGCTTGTGAGCCGCTACGGCGGAAAAATTCCTCTGATCATCGGACCCCTGCTGGTCGCACTCGCCTTTGTTCTATTCGCCCTCTTCTCTCATGGTGGCAGCTACTGGAAGACATTCTTTCCCGCATCACTGGTTCTGGGCTTGGGATTGGCTATAGCGGTCGCGCCGCTCACCACGGTCGTGATGGCTTCCGTCGACAAGGACCACACCGGCACAGCGTCGGGCATCAATAACGCCGTCGCGCGATTGGCGGGAGTCCTCGCCATAGCCGTACTCGGCATCGTCATGGTGAAGTCGTTCAGCACTAGCCTGAATCGCAGCCTCGCAAATCTTCCTCTGGATTCCGAAGCCATCCGCGAGATTCAATCGAAGGAAATCGAATTAGCCGGCTTGGACCTGCCAAATAATTTGGACCCCAACGCTCGCGTGGCCGCGCAAACCGCCATATCGGAAGCGTTTCTCTCCGGCTTTCGCCTGGTTCTCTTCTCTTGCGCGGGTCTATCGATCGCCAGCGCCGCAGTCGCTCAGATACTCATTCCCCCAGAAAGGTGAGCCCAGCGCTCCTGTACTGAAGGCCAGGTCGAAACACGACACACCTGTTGATGACCCATTTGTGACGGCGAGGAATCTTCCGATAATCTGAGGCCTACACTTCGGATCGGAGAGAATAAAATGCGCTCGACAAAATGGATGGTCGCTTTTGCGGCTGGAATCTTCACGCTCACGGGATGTAATCACGCTCCGGCCGACGTGGCTGGGGATTCGAATGCTGACCAGAATATCCAGGCGAAAGCCGACACCACAAATGGTTCGAAGAAGGGGGTACTGAGTGGTTTATTTGAGTCGAAGAAAGAGGTCACGATTCCAGAAGGGGCGCAATTCGAGGTGACCGTAGACGAAACGCTTGCCAGCAACCGCAATCATGCGGGGGATAGTTTTGCGGCAAGCCTCTCACAGCCTGTTGTGGAGGATGGAAAGACGATCATCCCCTCCGGTGCGCAGGTGACGGGCCGTGTGGTTGACGCGAAAGATTCGGGCCGTCTGCATGTTCCAGCCCGCTTGAGTGTGGCGCTCAGCTCCGTGGAAGTCGATGGCAAGTCGTATGACATCGAAACCAACACCATCGCGGAAACCGGAAAGAATCACAACAAGCGCAATATTGGTTTCATTGGCGGCGGTGCCGCGGGCGGTGCACTGATTGGCGGACTGGCTGGCGGGGGCAAGGGAGCCTTGATCGGCAGCCTGGTCGGCGCTGGGGCAGGAACTGCGGGAGCCGCGGCGACAGGGAAGAAAGACATTTCCCTGGCTGCCGAGACACATCTGAAGTTTCACCTGGTAAGGTCCGTAACGGTCAGCGTAAAAGGTTGACTCTCTTAAAGTGCGCAAATCAAGCAAATGACAGCAACCTGGCCGTGGACAGCAGACTGGAAGATACCAGGTTCGGCGGTACCCGAGAGGTCTAACTTGGCGATTCCCTGACCGGATTCTGTCTATGCTTCTATTCTTCGTGGTCGAGTGGCTTACCGTCAGGGCCAACTTGAATCTCTGATTTCTTGCCAGCCGCCTCGACCTTGGCTTCGTACGCGGCAAGCTTTTCCTTCTTCGTCAGCGACTCGACCTTTAAAATCTTGCCCGGGCCAGCCTTAGCGATGAGTCCGGTCTTTACTTCAGACGGAAGTGAGTTCATGGCTACTTCTTCCTCACCCACCCCGCCAGCTCCGTAGGATCGAATCGCCACTGACCAGCCATTTGGAAAGCCGGCAATCGAACTTCACGCGCCCAATCGCGAAGCGTGACCGGGTGAAAGCCAATGAGATCACTAACCTATGCAATTGTGAGCAGCTGGCTCGCGTGCGGAGTTTGGACTAGTGTTTCCAGAACACTCGTTCAATACTCGATTCGATAGAACTGCATGTGGTTTGCCAAATTATGAATCGAGCCACTCTGACCTTAGACCGCCTGTCAACAGCTGGCTGCGGATCAGAGTGGCGGAGGTTTGGCAAACCGCCACCTTGTCAGATCTGGTGCGGATGTTTCTGCAGCGGTCTGTGCAACCGTCGTGGCCTTCTATCGTGTGACAGTAAAGCATTTGAGCACTTCACGATGGAATGCTGCGTCGAGCAACTGTTCCGACTTCCCACAACCAGAATTCTGGCCTGGAATATTGCTGGTTAGCCCTTCTACCGGAACCAATCGGGATCACTTCCTGCAAGCCGACTCCCCGTACTTATCCGCACGATGCCCAACTGGATTACCTCCGAATCGCCGACGATTCGGGCTGAGCAGCTACGAGAAAACATCCGCAAGCCCACGGAACTAATCCGCCGCCCGTGACACGAGGGCATCAAGTCGTGGGCATCGTGCCACCGTCGATAATGTAATCAGCCCCGCTGATAAACGCGCCTCGGTCTGAGGCTAGGAAGGCTACCAGCTCCGCCACTTCCTCGGGGCGGCCTGTCCGGCCCATGGGAATGCCTCCAAGCATGTCCATAATCCGTCGCCGTGCAGCGTCCTCGCTGATGCCGCTGCCTCTGGAAATGTCGGCGATCATTCCCTTCGCGCCCGAGGTCTCGATGAAACCGGGCGAAATCGTCGTTACTCGCACCCCCTTCGGAGCAACGGCCTTTGCCAGCCCCTTGCCGTATGTAGTAAGGGCTGCCTTGGCCGCCGCGTAGGCGAGAGTCGAATTGGGGAACGGTAGACGATGAGCGATGGAAGAGATATGAATGACGACTCCTGACTTGCGTTCGATCATGCCGGGAAGGAAAGCGCGGTCAAGGCGGACGGCGGCGAGCAGATTGACCTCCAGTATCCTTTGCCAGTCCTCGTCGGAGAGCACCTCGAATCCACCTGCTTTTGTTTCTGTTCCGCCGACATTATTCACCAAGATGTCGGGCCCACCCCACTCTCGCTGAATGCAATCGACGACGTTTTGGACACCACGGGCCGTTCCGATATCCGCCTTTATAAAGAGAGCAGAATCCTGGCCGTGAGCTGCCTCAGATCGAGCGGTGGTGGCCACCGAGGCACCGCTCAATGCAAAGCGGCGTACAATCGCTTCCCCTACACCCTTCGTGCCACCGGTCACTAGAACACGTTTGCCTTTGAACTCATCGCCAAAAACGATAAATGGATAGCTGTTTGTCATGTTCCCTCCAAGAGAAATGATGATTCGAAAGACGTTTGAACCTAGGCGGCCAGGTCGTTTACATGCCTAGTTTTAAATCTGGGCGTTCGACCAGCCGCCGCAGCATTGGCCCGAGGTCTGGTGCCTTGATGGCTCGTACCTTTTATTTGTAGAGCCAAGGCTTATAGGCAATCTCGATGTTGTATCCGTCCGGGTCGCCGATGTTTGCCGCGAAGTAGTCGGCATGCCATTCGGGCCGAAGGCTCGGTTCCTTGTTTGAAGTAGCTCCCGCGTCTATCGCCGCCTTGTAGCTGGCCCTGACAGCGTCCGCGTTCTTGGCGGTGAATGCGACGTAAAGGTCTTTGGCGACTTCGCCATTCTTCAGCCAGAAACCCGGAACGTTATTGATGGCAAAACCGCGCAGGGGAGGTTGATCAAGCTTGTAGGGCATGTCGATGCCAAGCGGCTCAAGCAGCTTTTTGTAAAATTCGCTCGACCGTTTCAGGTCAGAGACGGGGAGGTAAATATGGTCAATCATGGCTTTCCTCTTTTCGTTTGACTGTGACAGCCCCGCGGATCCGCGCCTGGCGCGGCCACGCTCAGCGCACCTTGGCGAAGCAGTCGCCGATTGGCTACTCCTCCTTGGCCTCGCTCTTTCCGGTCTGGCGGTTGCCGTCTACATTGTGATATGCGTCCTCGCGACCAGCCGCCGCAGCATTGGCGCGAGATCTGGCGCCTTATAGAACGGATGTCCGCGGAAGATTTCCGCGCATTTTTCATCCAGCGTGCTGAGGGCCTCATGCACCTTCGGTACTGCTTCCCGCACCTCGCCGATTCGTTCGCGAACGAACAACAAATTGTCGGGATCGACGTGGCCTGCTTGTATGAAGCCACGGGTCTTCTTGGCACACCGGCAGGGGTTCGCCTGGTTCACCAGTCCGCACTTGTCGTTCATAAAGTTGCGCAAGTCTCGCCGCGCACGGGCCAGGCGTTGTCGAAAGTTGTCGGGAGTGATCTCCAACACCTCAGCGGCAACGGTGTCGCTTACACCGAAGATGGCGCCGAGGATGAAGGTCAAGCGTTGCTCGCGATCGAGGCAAAGAAGCATTCCCGAAGTGCAGGAGAGCATCGCTTCGGTCACTAGCAGGTCGGTGTCCACAGAAGTGCCTTGGGGATCGGCGAGCTCTAACTCTGGCGTGTCGTCGATCGCCGCGCCATAGTAAGCAAAATCCATGGACGCAGGCTCCACTCGCCCGCGCTTCATGTTGAGCACATGGTTGACCACGATGCGGTAGAGCCACGTGCGGAAGCTACTCCGGCCCTCGAACGACGAGAGCCGAGTGAATACTTTGATTAGGATCTCTTGCGTCACGTCCTCGGCATCCTGCGGATGGTGGAGCATGCGAACGGCGATGTTGTAGATCCACGCTTGATGCCGCTGGACCAGGTCTTCGAGCGCCTGGCGATCTCCCGAGCGGGCACGTAGCACAAGGTTTTGGTCGTCGTGGTCGGGGGAGTTGTCGGCTAGCGGATTACGGATAGTCATGGTGCACCTCCAAGCGCCCGTATGCCCTGGCTCGATTCTCAGAGAGCCTTGGGTATTGCAGAGAAGTGGGCGCTCACAATCTTCCACTGCCCGCTTTGTTTGATGAAGACCAAGGTAGTTCGGCCATGGATCGAGAGAGTCTTGCCGTCTTTGGTGACTCCCGTAAACATGTCGTGAGCATTTACGATACCCACCTCATCGCTGTACATGCGACACGATGGTTGCCGGAGGCGAAGCTGGCTGAGGCAAGGCTCGCGATGACCTCGTTGAGATACTTGGCAAAGAGCGCCTTGCCATCGAACCGGTAGGGAACGTGGTCGAATACTTCCACATCCTCGGAAAGCATGTCCAGGATGGGCTGGATGTCGCGCTGATCGAAGGCATCGGCGAACTTCTGTGTTAAGGCTTGGAGTTCCTTCACGCTCATGGTTGTGTCTCCTCTGACGAGTTAGACACACGCCGCGCCACACTGTGACAGAACTATACCGCCGAAGCCGCTCACCGCCGGGGCACTGGCGAACGGAAGCTTTCATCAGATTGTGCTCGGAAGGACAGGACGGACGCTTGATCTTGAACGCGAAGAGCGACCGGGATAAGTTATTCAACTCTAGTCGAGAGGCCCCGAGGTTCACACAATGGCGGATGAGCACGTGCAAAAGACACTGGAAGAGCTGTCGCGCGACTTACAAGAGAGCAAAGCCAGGCTTGAAGAGGCGCAGCGCATTGCCCACGTCGGTCATTATTATTGGAATCTCATCGAGAATCGCGTGATCTGGTCCGAGGAGTTGTATCGGATCTATGGACTGAGTCCGCAAAAAGGTCCCATAGACATGGCAATGGTTCGCGAAATGATCCACCACGAAGATCGAGAGTTTGTTTTCCGGACAGCTGAGGAGGCCCTTCATAGCGAAGCGCGGCCCGACATCGAACATCGCGTTGTGCGCCCGGATGGCGAAGTGCGGACTGTCCATGCCATGGGCACCGTAAAGAGAGACGCATCGGGGCGACCGTATGAAATGTTTGGTGCGGTCCAGGATATCACTGACCGCAAGCGCGCAGAGGAGACGCTGCAGCAGACGCAGGTTTATCTTCGCGAGGGGCAGCGCCTCGCTCACATGGGGAGTTGGGCGTTTAACGACTCAGGTCACTACTGGGCTGAAGAGCTGTACCAAATTTTTGGGCTGGACCCGGGGAACGGAGCCCCTACGATTGAGCAGTATCTGGCCCTCATTCATCCACAAGACCGAGCCTCCGTGTCTGAAACGATTCAGATCATGTATAAGCAGCACTGCGGCTGCGACATAACAAAGCGAATTGTTCGGCCCGACGGCCAGATGCGCTACGTCCGCTGCGTGGCAAATCCGGTCATTCAGCAAGGAGTCTTCAAAGGGTTTCTCGGCACCGCCATCGACGTCACCGAGCAAGAGATACTGACCCAGGAATTGAGGAGAGAGCGGGCGTACCTCACCGAGGCGCAAAGCCTGGCCCACCTCGGCAGCTGGGCGTGCAATCTGGTAACACAGAAGATATTTCATTCATCGGACGAAAACGCTCGTCTCTATGGCTTCGATCCCAGGGAAGGTGCGAGACCATTCGACCGTTTTTACAACACCATTCTTACGGAGGACGAACCGGCCTTGAGAGCAAAACTTGAGAATGCGATCCGCACAGGAGCGGACTATGACGTGGAGTTTCGGATTCAGCGTACCGATGGGGCCATCCGATTCATGCGTGGCATAGGACATCACAATCCTTCTCAAGAAGTCGGCGAGTATGTCGGTATCACCATAGATATAACCGAACGAAAGCGCGCCGAAGAGGAGCGCGAAAGGCTGCGGCAGTTAGAAGCTGATCTCGCTCATATTAATCGCGTCAATATGATGGGTGAACTCGCCGCCGCGCTGGCGCACGAAATAAAGCAGCCCATTACGGCGGCAGTGACCAACGCCGGCGCTTGCCTGCGATTTCTCGAGATGGAGCGTCCCGATATTTTAGAGGCCCGCGAAGCTGCTTCTGGAACGATCGGATGTGCCACGCGCGCGGCAGAAATCATCGACCGGGTCCGCGCGCTCTTCAAAAAGACAGCCCCGCAGCGGGAACCGGTTAACATAAACGAACTCATTCGTGAAATCGCTCTTCTGCTCCAGAACGAGATCAAGCGGCATTCTGTAATCGTCCATCTCGAACTTGCAGAAAACCTTCCGGAAGTCATAGCAGATCGCGTGCAGCTGCAGCAGGTGTTGATGAATCTCATGCTTAATGCCATCGAGGCCATGCAGGGCGTCAGCGCCCACCTAGAGATAAACTCGCAGCAGACCGATAATGGTCAGCTGTTGATCTCCGTGAGCGATACTGGGCTTGGACTCCCCACTGAAAAGGCTGACCAGATCTTCGACGCATTCTTCACCACCAAACCGCAAGGTACTGGCATGGGCCTGGCAATTAGCCGTTCTATCGTGGAATCACATGGTGGTCGTTTGTGGGCCAGTTCCAACTCCGGACGCGGCGCCACGTTCCGATTTACACTGCCGTACGAGGAGTCTCTAAGAACATGAGCACCCAGGCAGGCGCAACAGTCTTCATTGTCGATGACGACGCTGACGTGCGGCTATCGATTCAGCGCCTGCTGAAAACGGTCGGCTTGCGCGCGGAATTGTTTGCCACCGCGCAGGATTTCTTGCGCCGGAATATCCCGGATGGCCCGAGTTGCCTGGTGTTGGATGTACGCCTTCCGGAAGTGGGCGGACTGGAGGTCCAGCATAAGCTGGCTGCGGCGGGCATCAACATCCCGATCATTTTCGTCACCGCCCATGGGGATATTCCCATGAGTGTGAAGGCCATGAAGTCGGGTGCCGTCGAGTTTTTGACGAAGCCCTTCCGAGATCAGGATCTACTGGATGCGATTCAGCAGGCATTAAAACGCGACCAACTGGCGCGTCGCCAGCAGAGCGAGATCGCCGAACTGCACGAAAGACATAAAAGCCTAACGGCACGCGAACGTGAAGTGATGGAACTCATGGTTTCCGGCATGCAAACAAAGCAGATCGCCACAGCACTCGGGACCAGCGAAGTAACCGCAGCCGTTCATCGCGGGAACGTGATGCGTAAGATGCACGCCAGTAGCCCCGCTGAATTGGGTAGCATGGTCGAAAGACTCAGGCTTTCTTCGAATCGCTAGCTTCTCTGTTTGCCAGATTACAGAAGGCTTTCTTGGCGTCCCCCCTCTTTGGCTCTTCCTTATCCGAAGATATAAGCCTCCTATTACAAATCACAATTGTACTCTCTTGGGCGGAGAGATAGCTTCGCGTCTGATATGAGCGCCATAGCGACGAAGAACTTGATCGCTGTTGTCGATGACGACGAATTGGTTCGGGGCGCATTACTACGCCTTCTGAAAGCCTCTGGCTTGGGCGCAGTCTCATTCGGATCAGCCGAGGACTTATTGAAATCCGGCCAATTACCGGATATCGCGTGTCTAATCGTGGATATACGGATGCCCGGCATGTCTGGTCTTGAACTGCAGGCCAAGCTTAAGGCAGAGCGATGCCGAATACCGATCATCTTCATTACCGCGCATGGCGACGCCAAGATGCGGACTCAAGCCATGCGTGATGGGGCAGTGAAGTTTTTGGCGAAGCCGTTCGACAACACAGTTTTACTAGAGGCAGTTCATGCTGCTCTCGGGGATTAGCTCGCAAGGTTCGGGAGTCAAATCGATGACAGTGCCTGATCAAGACCGTCGAGCCCGGAAATTCGAGCACATCGCAGGCGAGAGCCCATATCTGGGACGCGTTCTGGAACAAACGAGGGGTGTTGCGGCGGCGGATTCCACAGTGTTGAGCCAGAGAGAGAATCGGCGCAAGGTTCGCAGCGCCGGTTTCTGGGCTGCTCCACTCGCTCTATTTCTCTTGCCGGCGACCGTGGTTTTCGCCGCCGGTTGCGGGAGCCCGAAAGCGGCGGTCCCCATTCCGAGCCCCGAGGTGGAAGTCGCCAGCGTGATTCAGAAAGACGTTCCGATCTACAGCGAATGGGTGGCAACACTCGACGGGTACGTCAACGCGCAAATTCAACCCCAGGTGACCGGATACGTCATTCGGCAGACGTACAAAGAAGGCTCGTTCGTCCGCAAGGGTCAGATTCTTTTTCAAATCGATCCACGCCCGTTCCAGGCTCTCCTCGATCAAGCGAACGCCCAGTTGGCACAAGCCCAGGCACAACTTGGCAAAACCCAAATGGATGTCGACCGAGATACTCCGCTAGCAAAAGCACGCGCCATCGCGCAGAGCCAGTTGGACAACGACGTACAAGCCAATCGGGCGGCACAGGCAGCGGTCAAGGCCGCTGAAGCGCAGGTCGAACAGGCCAAGCTGAATCTAGAGTTCACGGACGTAGAAATCGCTGATCGACGGAATCTCGGGAATCGCTCAGGTGCAAATTGGAAATCTCGTGAATCCGACGACGGTTCTCACGTCGGTCTCGCAAATAAATCCCATCAAGGCATATTTCTCAATCAGCGAACAGGAGTACATCCACTTCGCGGACAGGATTAACGCCGAAACACAAAAGGAAACTCCGACGAACGGCCCGCCCTTTGAGCTGATTCTGGCGGACGGCTCCGTCTATCCGCATAAAGGCGTGGGCCTGCTCACTAACCGCCAAGTGGATGTAGCGACGGGCAGTATTCAGGTCATTTCTTCGTTTCCCAATCCCAAGAATGCACTGCGTCCTGGCCAGTTTGGAAGATTGAGGGCGGCGCCGGAGATCAGAAACGGGGCGCTTCTCGTACCGCAGAAAGCCGTGACCGAATTGCAAGGAACCTATCAGCTAGCAGTTGTGAACGCGGACAACAAGGTGAGCATCCGTGCGGTAAAAGTTGGGGCTCGCGTCGGTCCGCTGTGGATTGTTGAAAGTGGCGTCAAACCGGGTGAGTTGGTGATCGTGGAAGGCCTGCAGAAAGTGCAAAACGGTTCAACCGTAAAAATCAAACAGGCCGCACCAGCGAAAGGCGATTGACCAGTGTCCAAGTTCTTCATCAATCGGCCGATTGTGGCCATGGTCATTTCCATCCTCATGGTCATCGTGGGAGCGGTAACGATCACCGCGCTTCCGATTGCCCAGTTTCCGAACATCGTTCCGCCGGAGGTGCAGGTCCTTGCAACCTACGTGGGCGCGGATGCGAAAACCATCGAGCAGTCCGTCGCGACGCCGATCGAACAGCAAATGAGCGGCGTCGACAACATGAATTACATGTATTCGCTGAACTCGACGGCCGACGGGCTAATGCGTTTGATTGTGGACTACGACGTAAAGACCGATCCAAATACCGACCTCATGCTCACGCAATTGCGACAGACACAGGCGGCTTCCCAATTGCCGACCGATGTCACGAATTACGGGATCACCGTACAGAAGACAGTGACGGCTCCTCTGATGCTCGTGACTCTCTACTCGCCGAACGGCACTTACGACGCACGATTTTTAGCGAACTACGCGTACATCAACTTGTCGGACCAAATCAACCGGTCTTATGGCATCGGCAGCGTTCAAGTCTTCGGTGCAGGCCAATATGCGATGCGTTTGTGGGTGAAGCCGGACCGGCTCGCGAAACTAGGCATCACGGTTCCCGAGATCGTCTCAGCCATCCAGTCACAAAATAGTGTCAACCCGGCCGGGCAAGTGGGCGGTGAGCCGGTTCCGAAGGGCCAACAGTTCACGTACTCCGTGCAGGCGCAAGGACGCATGACCTCTCCTGAAGAGTTTGGGGAGATCGTTATTCGAGAATCCGTCGGCGGGGCGGTAGTGCGACTGAAAGATGTTGCGCGCGTCGAGCTTGGCGCGCAGTCCTACAACCAGGTGAGCCGGTTGGATGGAAAAGACGCGGCCATCATCGCCGCATATCAGCTGCCCGGTTCAAATGCTGTACAAGCAGCAAACGACGTACGGAAGCTCATGTCGGAGCTCAAAGGCCGCCTGCCGCAGGATGTGGACTATGTGGTTTCCCTCGACACAACGCAGGCCGTGAACGAGGGCATGAAGGAAATTGTTCTGACACTCGTCATCGCCATCGTTCTGGTGCTCATCGTCGTCTTCGTGTTCCTGCAGGGCTGGCGTGCCACGCTGATTCCGCTGCTTGCTGTCCCGGTATCCCTCGTGGGCACTTTCATTTTCTTTCCACTGTTCGGGTTTTCGATCAATACGCTCTCGCTGTTCGGCTTGGTTCTAGCGATCGGTCTTGTCGTTGACGATGCCATCGTTGTCGTCGAAGCAGTCGAGCGTCACATCGAAGACGGTCT
>CAVRLD010000006.1:0-346246 GCA_963721915.1 uncultured Acidobacteriota bacterium
ACCGTCACGGTCGCCGCCGAGGCAAGCCAGGTTCAGTTCACCACCAGCAAACTGGAGACGTCCGTCGATACCAAGCTCGCGGAGCAACTGCCGCAGCTTTACCGCAGCCCGTTCGTGCTGGCGACGCTGGACCCGTCGGTGCTGAAGGACGATACCAACACCGAGTACAACCCGTTCAACAGTTGGGGGCCCGGCCGCATGAGCGTCGGCGGCGGCGCTAACTTCTCCAATGACCTGCAGGTGGATGGCAGCCGCGTCGGCATCAGCGTCAAGACGGGCTATGTTCCCACGCCGGATATGGTGCAAGAGGTTAACGTTTCGCAGAATACTGTGGACGCGGAATTCGGGCACGGTTCCGGCTCGGCGATTTCCATCGTTACCAAAGGTGGAACGAACCAGTACCACGGGAGCGCTTATTACTACGGCCGCTACCCCTGGGCTGCGGCGGTCTCCGACCGTCAGTTTCGCACCGTCAACCTTGACCGACAGCAGATGTACGGCGGCACGCTGGGTCATCCCATCCTGAAGAACAAGCTCTTCAACTTCGTCTCGTTCGAAGGCTGGCAGTGGAACCAGGCGGCGTCCCCCTATACTGCGACGCTCCCGACGGATCTCGAGCGGCAGGGGAATTTCTCGCAGTCGATCAACGCCGCCGGGGCGACGAACATGATCTACGACCCATCGTCCACGCAGACCTCCGCGGACGGCAGCACGATCACGCGCACCCGTTCGCGGGCAACATCATTCCCTCCAACCGGCAAGATCCCATCGCTGTAAAGTATCTGGGCGCTCTTTGGAAACCCAACGGGCCGGGCCAGGGTTACGACCATCTGTACAACTACACGGTTTCCCTGCCGACCAAGTACCCTTACAAGAACTTCGCCGACCGCGCGGACCTGCATTGGAACAAACTTACCATCACGGGCCGGGCGCAGATCTTCCGCACGCCGGTCGGAGTGACCAATCCCACCGGTTCGCCGATCTTCGTTTCGGACCGGGGCAGCGAACGGGATGGCAATACGTTTTCGGCGAGCGCCACTTACACCCTGAGCCCCACCACGGTAATCAGCATTAGCGGCGACTATCACGACTTTGTGGATGCTTCGCGCTACGGGCCCCAACCACAGGACTGGACCTTCGCCGCTCTGTACCCGAATCAGACGTTCTACAAAGCGTTGTATGCCGACCCCGGTATTCCGGTGCTGGCCGCGCGTATGTCGATCAGCGGTGACGGAGGCCGCTGGGTCAATATGGGTCCGGGCGGGGGAACCTGGGACCAGCGCCCGTTCGGCAACGGATTTGACGCCAAGATCGCGCAGCAGCGCGGCAAGCACTACCTGAAAGCCGGTTTCGAAACCCTGGGTACGCATGCACCCAGCGTCTTGCAGCAGTCCAATCCCGGCTTTGGGTTCAACGGGGATATTACTAATTCGACTTATGTCAATCCGAATCAGGCCGTGGCCGGCAACCCCTATGCTTCGTTCCTGCTCGGCGCAGTGGTCCCCATCGGCGCCAGTTCCAGCAACTGGGACAGCAACGAAACGTCCATGCCCAGCCTGATTATCCCCACCACGTCCACTCGTTTCTACGGGGCATACATCAATGACGATTTCAAGGTCAGCAAGAACCTGACTTTGAACCTGGGACTGCGTTACGAGTTCGAGCAGCCATATTCCGAGGAGCAGAACCGCCTTACCGCGCCGCTCGATCTCACCAAACCGATCCCCGAACTCCAGGGCGTGCAGATGCCTGCCGCGTTGAAGCCGTTCTACTCCGGCTCCTGGAGCTTGAACGGGGCGTTTCAGTTCACCAGCAACGACCATCCGGGGGCCTGGAATGCAGGCTCAGGCACGTTGTCGCCGCGCGCTGGGCATGGCTTATCGACTGAACGATACGACGTCGGTGCGCGCAGGATACGGCCGCTACGTCACGCCGTGGAACATGAATGCCGCCGCGTCGGACCAGTTCAGCGCTCCCTATACCGGGCTTCGCCAACTATACGGACGCAGCTCCCACGGTCCAGGGTGTCCCGCAGATGCAGTTATCCAATCCGTTCACGTCAGCCTTCCCGGTGGTTCCGTCTTATGGCAAAGCGTACGGGACTTACACAGGACTGGGAGGTGGGCTGACTTACTTCAATGCGGACCGCCCCCGCGCCTACAGCAATCGCGTGAACATCTCGATCCAGCGGCAGTTACCCCAGAATATCATTCTGGACGTGACTTATTTCCTCAACCGCTCCAGCCATATCACCACGGTCAATTACGACATCAACCAGGTCGATCCGCGGATCGCCTACAGTATGGGGCCGCCACCAATGTACAGGTGGCCAACCCGTTCTACCATCTTTCGATCCCCAATCAGTCCCCGGGCGCGTTGTGGAACCAGTCCACTGTATCCGTCCTGACACTGGCACGGCCGTATCCACAATACTCGGGCGCCTTGACTGTGCTCGACGGTGTCAACGGCGGCGACATGACCTACCACTCTTTGCAGATCAAAGGAGTCAAGTCCTTCAGCAATGGCTACACGCTGCTGATCGGTTACAACTACCACGTTCAGACCAACCAGCAGTTCTACGACGGCGTAGATAACTACCTCCGGCAATGGACCGGCGAAGATTCGGGCACGCCGCGCCACCGGCTCACCGGATCCGGCACCTGGATGCTGCCGGTGGGCAAGGGCCGCCACTTCATGTCGAACGCTCCCCGGTTGCTTGACGCCCTGGTCGGCGGCTGGAACCTGGCCAGCACAATGACCTGGCATTCCGGCACCCTGTTGAACTTCGGCGGCATGCTGGTCACCGGCGACCCGGTCCTCTCCAACCCTGGACCGAACGGCTGGTTCAATACCTCGGTATTTAAGCAATTGCCGGCCTATACGCGGCGTACGAACCCGTGGTACTACTCCGACATCCGGGGACCGAAGTACTTCAACATCGACGGCACGTTGAATAAGGACTTTTCTGTTACTGAGAGGATCAAGTTCCAGTTACACATGGACGCTTTCAATGCGCTGAACAACATGAATTACAACAACCCGAACATGAGTGTCACGAGCAGTCAGTTCGGAAAATCCACGGATATCTATCCCCAGGATTTCGGCCGCCGCCTGCAACTCGGGCTTCGTCTGACGTTCTAGAGCGGCGTCTCGCGTCACTTCCTACAGGCCGCTCCCTCACGGTCGCGGCTCTGTCCGGCGCTATGCGCTGTAATCGGAGCCACGACCGTCAGGGAGTGGAAGTGTTTGAGGGGTAGAATAGAGTTTTATAGAACTTAAACTCCCTTTAGTGGCACTTATGCGCAGCTTCAAGAGACTGACCATTGTTTTCGCCGCCTCGACTTGCCTGTTCGCGGCGGATCCCAGCTTCCTGCGCCGTCAGGTATCGGATGTCCGGCCACAGCCGGACGATCTCACGGTGAACGCCAACGAGGCCTCCTATAGGCCCCTGTTCGGAATTGGCGACAAGGATGCCGATCAGCTCCTGGGAGTGGCACGGTACGGCGAACTCATCGTCGCGCCGGGAGGAAGCTCAGCCATCGTCAGCTACCCCGCCGAGGAGCAGATGTACTTCATTGTGGATGGCCGCGGGACCTTGTCGTACGGCGACGAGAAGGCGCCCGTAAAGAAGAACGACTTCATGTACCTCCCCGCCGGCATACGCCATGGCGTGGTGAACACCTCGGACGCCCCGCTCAGACTGATGGTGATGGGCTATAAGATTCCCGCAGGACACGAAGGTGGAGGCGGCGGCAAAGCCGATGCTGGCGAACGCCGATGACGTGGCCCTCCAGGTTCTCGGCAGCCATGGCCCGACCACGCAGTTCAAGCTGCTGATGGGGCTCACCTCCAGCACGCGCGATAAGCTCTCTTCCGCCTACGTGATGGACAGCCTCTTCATCATGGATTTTGCACCGGGAGGCACGAACATTCCGCACAATCACCGGACGGAGGAGGAGATTTACCTGCTGCTTCGCGGCAGCGGGGATATGGTCGCTGGGCTTGACGCGGATCGCAAAGAGGTACGGCACGCCGTCACCGCGGGTGCGGCCTTTTACTTCAAACCGGGCACGCAAGTCGGTTACTACAGCAAAGCCAAAGAGGGGCAGGAGCACGACCTCATCCTGGCCGTGCGTTCGCAGTTACCCCGCCCCCGCTAAGTCTTCGTTTGGATGACTATGTGCCGGAGCGCTTGATGGTGAATTCGCGGGGCTGCCCTGAGCCTTCACGCTCGCGAGTCATCTTCATCTGGTCGCCGGCTAAGCGTGCCCTTATACACAATCTTGACCGAGTTGCCGCCGAAATCCAGCGTCGTGGAGAACGATATCTGATTGCCGGCGACTTTGCCTTCCTGGAGCGGTATCTCTCCCTGAGGGCCCGTCATAGTGCCGGTGAGCTTCTCACCATCGACCTTAAAGTTAAATGTCGTGGACGCCGTTTCGCCCCCGCGCCCCGGCATGTCCCCGGTCCATTTCCCCGAGATGTCGGCAGCCATCGCCAAGGCGGCCAGCAGCACCAGGGAACAAGCGAACTGAATCGTCGTTTTCATCGTGATCCCCTTTCCTCAAGCTAACGTTCAAACCTACGCGAACCATTGTACTCACTCGTAGTGGCCGCGACTTGCGATCGCTCTAGTGCGCGAATGCGCGCAGCAGATCGGCGCTGATCGCAGTCGGAGCACCAGTATTTCTCGATGTATTCGATTACCAGTTGCGTGCCCGCATCGTGACTGACGTGGGGCGCGTCTTCGGGATTGTACATGGCGTCGGTCAGGTCGCGGACCAGGATGCAGCGAATTCCCAGCGCGGTCATTCGCTTGATCGCGAACGTCCGGTTGAGCACGCACATGTTGGTGTGCACGCCCATCACCAGCAGAGTGCGTATGTCGCGAGCCCGCAGAAAGCTGTAGATCTCCGTGCCATTGTCGGAGATCACGTCCGACGCGTCGATGCGCAAGCCGGGATGCTCGCGCGTCCAGGCCTTATAGAACTGGTCGGGCGTATCGCACCCGCCGCGCTTGTCGTCGATCGGGAGCGGCGGATCGAACAGGCTGAGCGCGCGCAGGGCGGTTCGACCTTCGGAAGCGCCAGAATGCGTTTGCGCTGCGGCGTGTCCTGATAGAAAGGCATGGTCTCCGACGGTGCGTGAATGATCTGTATCCCTCGCTTGCGAGCCGACTCCAGAAACGGCGCCATCTTCACCACCAGGCCGCCGACCCGATCGGTGGCACCCGCTGCACCAATGTTTGTCCCACATGTCGCAGATCAGCACCGCTGTCTTTTCCACGGGCAGTGATTGCTCGAGACTCACTGCGCGCCAGTCGCCGCTGCCCTTGAACGCTTCGACGCGCGAGCGAAGGTTGACCGTAAGATCCGCGGCGCCCGCAGGCCGCAGCGCGAACGCGGCCAGGAAAAATAGCAAGCAGCGTGAGGGATACATGCGAGACATGCTATCACGGACATCCGGCGACCGTGCACCTGTGTGAAACTGGGGCGTGGCTTCTCAAGTCGATCCCGGCCTGTGCGCCACGTGTACGCACGTCGCGGTAGTCCGCTCGGACCGCGGATCAGTCTTTTTCCGCTGCAAGTTGTCGGAGGTTGACGCGCGCTTTCCGAAGTATCCGGCATTGCCGGTCCTGCAGTGCAGCGGCTGGGTTTCGAACCCGGACCCGGAGGGCAAAGGCCAGATCTATCGTGGCCGGTAGAGTTTCAGGTTCGCCGTAGACGCGCCGCATCAGGTGTTACCCGGAACGCCGGCTCGGATGTCGCGCGAGGAGTTGGGCACTGTGCTTTAATTACGAAGTCGGCCCCCAAACGGCGCATGAAACTTCTCTCCTGGAACATTCAACACGGCGGTGGTACGCGCGATGTCCGCATCGTCAGCGCGATCGCCGATCACAATCCCGATATTATCGCCCTCACCGAATTCCGCTCGCGGCCCGGAATGGCTCTCACACAGGCCTTCGGCGCGAACGGTTGGCCGCACATCGTCTCCAGTAGTCCGGCGGGCATCGATAACGGCATCTGCGTCCTCTCGCGCACTCCGCTGCGCTGCGGCCGCCCCTCGCCCGCGCCGCCGGAGAACGCGGTTCGCTGGCTGGATGTCGATCTGCCCGAGCAGGGCTTTGGCTTCGGCGTCATACACATTCTCACCGCCGTTCCCGGCGCCAAGGAGCCCGAAGGCGCGGCCAAGACGCGGTTCTGGAATGCCCTGCTGGCGGCGGCGGAGGCCCGCATCGAGGAACCGCTCCTGTTCATTGGCGATTTCAACACGGGAACTCCGCTGACGGATGAAGCCGGAACCACGTTCGTGTGCGCCGAACATTTCGCCCGTCTGCCGGAACTGGGCTGGATCGACGTGTGGCGCCACTTCCACGGGAGAAACGACGGAGTACACGTGGTATTCCCTGCCGCGGGGAGGCGCGCCGGCCAACGGTTTCCGCATCGACCACGCCTTTGCCACGCCGAGCCTGCTGCCGCGGATCACGGCCTGCCGCTACTCACACGTCGAACGCGAGCAGAAGGTTTCCGATCATTCCGTGATGATCCTCGAAATCAAGTGAGTCGCCAGACGGTCCGCCTAATTCTCGGTCGGCACTTTTTCGAGGCGGTCGATCACCAGCAGGTCTACCGGGCCCTTCTTCTGCTCCAACTTCAGTCCGAGTTGTTCCTGCAGCGCGGTGAAGATGCTGGGACCGGCGGTATCCGGGGCACTCGCCACCGGAGCGCCACCGCCCGGACCGCCCTCGTGCTGGGACCCGGGAGGAGGGGGCATCATTCCCATCGGCCCATTCATTCCGTCCGGCGCGAAATCCAGCGTGAAATCGTACTTGGCCTTCAATTCCGTGCGCGTCCACCACGGGACGTCCCAACTGATTCCCCAACATTTCGATCACCGCGCCGAAATCGGCTGCCGGTTGCCGACCATCCGCATGCGGCCATTCATCATCATCATCATGAGGCCGTTCTTGCCCGCTCCCGGAGGAAGTTGCGGCATGCCGTCCGCGCCCATTTTCATCCGCATCACGGGACCCGGCCCGTCAGGCCCGGGAGGCGGAGGCGGAGGCGGTGCGGAAGCCGACGGACCACCCGGACCTGCGGAACCACCCGACGATCCGGCGCCCGCGGCGGCATCCTCTTCCACCGATTCCTTCAGCTTTGGACCGCCCTTGCCCACCACCAGGGCGTACATGGGAAGCTCCTTGGTCTCGTGATGCAGCGTCAGCTTGAAGCGCTCCGCCAGCAGATTCTGCAGCATCAGCTGGAACTGCTCCTTGGTGGCGCCTTTGGCGATCTTGGCGACGATGTCGAAGCGCTCGCTATCCAGCCATTTGGGACCGTTGATCTGATATCCCTTGACCGCGTACGCGATCGTCAGGACGTTCTTCAACGAGACATTCGAATAGGTGATCTGCCCGGGATCGGCGCTGCCCGGACCGCCGCGCATCATGACGCGCATCATTCCCATTCCCGACGGCGGCTCGGCCGGTTTGACCGACGCCACCTCGAAGGTGGGAGACTCCGCCGCGGCTTGCCCGAAGGCAGCGCAGGAAGTGAAAATGATCAGGCCGACGCCCAAAGTCGCTCTTCGCATGCTGAATAATCCCCTATCGTGAATCTACTCTTCTGATACGACACGACAGTCTCTAATTGTGACGGATTTCAGGCCGGAACGTTGGGATAAACTGCGGAATGCTGCGGCATTGCCTGCGAAGCCCGGGGCGAAGCTGCTAAACTCAAAAGAACCCCGATATGGTCAAGGATAAAGAACTACAGCAGAAACAGCCTATGCCTCCCATAGGCGCATGGGTCCCGGCAGTGGCATTGGGCTGGCTCATCCCCGGCGGCGGCCACTTTCTGCTGAAACGCAACGGGCGCGGCGCGCTGCTGCTGGCGTCGGTCACCGGCATGTTTCTGTGCGGGCTGATGATGCAGGGCGCCATGTTTCAACCGCAAAACGGCGACCTGCTGACCACGCTGATCAACACCGGCGGCTTCATCGGCGACGTCTGTTCCGGCATTCTCTACCTGCTGAGCGTCTGCTTCGGCTACAGCCAGGTGGACACCGCCGGACACGTCCACGACTACGGCACCAAGTTTCTGGTGACCGCCGGATTGCTGAACATCCTGGCCATGGTGGACGCCTATGAGATTGCGGCGGGGAGGAAAGACTAAATGCCGAAGATGAATCTCTCGCATTTCGAAGCGGCATTTCTGTTCTCGGTATTCACCTCCGTCGTCCTGGGCGTGGTGACCAAGCGAACCGATCGCGACCGCCTGCACTACGGCTTCTACACCTTCGGCTGCTTCCTGCTGGCGCTCTTCGGCCTGGGCTGGCTGATGTACTTCGGCCACGGGTAAGAAAGCCTACTTGCTGTCCAGGGGGTTCAGGCCGCTCTTGTAGCCGGGGTCCATGGCAGCGAAATCGGCGCGATAGGCCACCGTGTTCGCCGTCGGGTAGACCGCCGGCACTTTCTGCGTCACCTTTCCGGTGGCGGCCCATTCCGTTCCGCGCTGCAACGTCACCACGAAATCCACGGCGCTCATTCCGTTGATGTCGTGGCCCAGGGCGGTGTGGAAGATGCGGCCCTTTCCGTAGGAAAGAACCATCAGCATGGGCTCGTCGCGTCCGCTGCCGCGGTTCTGCGGATCGGAAAAGCCGGTCGCCAGAACGGTCATGTTCTTTCCCGGACCGCGCATTCTGCTGTACAATTCGTCTCCCTGG
The DNA here is from genome assembly GCA_963721915.1 of uncultured Acidobacteriota bacterium. Classification (GTDB taxonomy): domain Bacteria; phylum Acidobacteriota; class Terriglobia; order Acidiferrales; family UBA7541; genus Acidiferrum. The sequence goes on from CAVRLD010000006.1 coordinate 8,725, forward strand.
TGCATCCAGATTGGCGGCAGGCCTTTCACGATCGGGTGATTGGCGTCGCGAACGGTTATCGGAAAGGGGACCCGGTTGCCGTGAGCGCCGGCGCTCCCCGGCGATGGGTCGGAGATCAGCTTGCCATCCTTGTAATACCAGAACGGCCCAGCCTTTTCGTTGCGCCCCCGCCAGCCGCCCACACCGATCATGTCGTTAAAGGCTTCCCAACCGGGGAAGGCGTTGTCGGCGGCGTGCACGATCACCACACCGCCGCCCTCCTTCACGTATTGTTCGAAGGAGGTCTTCAGATCCTGCGACCAGCGGCTGTCCGGCGCATCGTAGTTGAAGACGATGCCCGCGTACTGCTTGAAGTCGGGCTTGAAGGTGCTGAAGTCGCCGCCCGCCGGCGGAGCGGTGACCACGTCCACCTGGAACAGCCCGGTCTCTTCCAGTTGCTTTTTCAATACGGGAGTGGTCAACTGCCACTTGTGATACGGGCCGCCGCTCTCTCCATCCAGGAGCATGATGCGGTTCGGCGCGGCTGCGTACAGGACAACGCCGCACAGCATCGCGCCAAAGCAGATTCCAGTTGCAGTTCTTTTCATGAGTATCGCTCCTGTTACAGATTAACCCTACGCCCGCCGGTGCCGTTCATTTTTTTGTCACTTTCCAGCGGAGTACACTGAAGCAATCCAAAGGAGTGTTTTGCCGGATGACTGTATGCCGTGTTTGGTGTCTCGCTGCGATGAGTGCCGCCGCACTCTGTGCCGCGCCGAAGGTGGTAGGCGGACCGTATGTCGTGAATGCGACCTCACGCGGGGCGACGGTGGCGTGGATCGTGGAGACCGACCAGGTGAAGTGGCATGGTCCGGGCGCCGCGGACAAGACGTCCCCGGCGTTGAGAATGGAGTACAGCGGAATCACCGGATTGCAGCCGAACACGCGCTACGACTACGAGGCCGGCGGCCGGAAAGGGTGGTTCAAGACGCCGCCGACGGGTGCCGAGCCGTTCCGCTTTGTGCTTTATGGCGACGTGCGCACGCGTCACGACGGTGCACCGGCGGGTGATCGCGGCGATTTTGAAGAATGGCGTCCCCGACATGGTAGTGCACAGCGGCGATCTGGTGGAGAACGGCAAGGACTCCGCGCTTTGGGCCACCTTCTTCGATATCGAGCGCGACCTGCTGCGCCAGACGGCCTTCTTTCCTTCGCTGGGCAATCACGAGCGCAACAGCCAGGAGTTCTACGACTTCTTCCAGACCAGGCAGCCTTATTACTCGTTCAACTGGGGCAATGCGCATTTTGCCGTGATCGATAGCGACATCGCCAACGTATCCACCAGCAAGATCGCGCGCGATGCATTCTGGGCGCTGCAGACCAAGTGGCTGGAGGAGGATCTGGCGGCGAATCAGAAGGCGGACTATCGCTTTGTGCTGGCGCATCACGCTCCGTTCACCGCGGTGGAGCGCCGCCAGGGCGACAACCCGCACATGACGGCGCTGACGCCGATGTTCGAGAAGCAGCGCGTCACCGCCGGCCTGTTCGGGCACGACCACAACTACCAGCACTATCTGAAGAACGGGGTCCACTACGTGGTAAGCGGCGGCGGCGGCGCGCCGCTGTACGATGTCAACAAGCCGGATCCCGCGATCACGCAGAAGGTGGTCAGCATCGAGAACTTCGTGTCGGTGAGCGTCAACGGGAAGACCGCCAAAGTGCAGGCGATCGATATCGACGGCAAGGTGCTGGAAGAATTTGAATTTCGCGCGACGGGCCAGTAGACTTGGAAATAATGGCTGATCGAACCCTTGTGTTTTATGACAGCCAATGTGAAATCTGCCAGGCGGGGTCTCCTGGCTTCGGTTCCTTGACCGCCACCATCGTACAGAGTGCCTCCCCATCGATACAGACTCGGTCGAGCGCGCCGGACTCAACCTGGATGCCTGCACGCGGCAGCTTCATGTCCTGACGCCCCGGGGCGTGTTGGCCGGCTGGGATGCAGTTGCCCATCTGGCGCGCCTTTTCCCGGCGACCTGGCTGATCGGAGCACTGGGCTCTCTGCCTCCTTTCCGGTGGGCAGGCAAATCTCTTTACGGCTGGGTCGCGAGGAATCGGTACGCTCTGAGCAAGTGCCGCGGCGGAGCCTGCCGCTCCGTAAAGACGGAGGAACTGGAGCGCCATGCCCCGCACGACGCAATACGGACCTGCCATTGGTTCGGCATGCTGATGCGTTTGCCGTTAAGCGTGGGCGCCATCCTGGGTCAGATCGGCCGGAACTGCCTGCGATTTGTCCGCACATACGGCCGCCGCTACGATTTTCTGGGCGGCCGGCTTCAACTTTGCATGCTCAATGGCCTGCCATGCGATCTGATCTCCCTGCTCTTTGGCGAACACTTTCTGATGATTGTGTATGACGGCATCGCGATTGACCCGGGACCGAGCCGGCTGCGGCGCGCTCTCCTGCGCCACCTCAAGCGTCTGCCCGCGAACCGTATCCAGGCGGTAGTCGCCACGCATCACCACGAAGAACATGCCGGCAATCTCAACTGGCTGGCGGAACGGACCGGAGCTACGCTCTACGCCGGCGAGGCGACCGCAGAATGCCTCGCGGTGGCTCCTCGCGCCTGCCCCGAATCCGCGAGTTCATGATTGGGGATCGCCCGCGGCTGGAGCAGCCATATCGAATCATCGACCGGCGTGTTGGCGATCTGGAGATCATCCCTACACCGGGCGCACTGCGACGACCACATCTGCCTGTACGACCGAAAGGAGAAGATCCTGTTCGCGGGAGATAGCTTCATGGGGACGTATTTCTCCGCTCCCAATCCGGACGTGGACAGCCGCGCGTGGATCGAAACGCTGCGCCGGCTGCTGGAACTCGACATAGAAATTCTGGTTGAAGGACACGGCCACGTTCACACGCTTCGACCGGAAATTCCCGAGAGTTGCCCTTTGGTTGTGCGGCGGGATCCCCGCCAGGCGCTGCATGAAAAGCTGCAATTCTGCGAGTGGCTGCGCGATCAGATTGATGCCGGAATCGCCGAGGGCCTGGCCTTGCAGCGCGATCGAAGTGACCTGCTTTCCTTGGGGGCGGCGATTTTCGTGGGAGAGCTTTTGGAACGACGAATTGACTCGCGTGTTCAGCCACGGCCACTGGTCGCGGAGCGAACTGGTTCGGAGTTTTGCCCGCCCCGCGGGATCAACGGAGGTCCTGCCTGTTGTTTACGAGGCTCGCATGTATCATCGCTTCGGGTGACGCGGGAACAACTGAGGCAACATTGAGCGCGGCCAAAACTCACAGATAGGCTTTATGCCCTTCGTTGCTTCAGCAGGAACTCTTCGATGCGGCCGGCGATCTCTTCCCCGTGCGTCTCGAGCGCGAAATGGCCGGTGTCGAGCATGTGGGTCTCGACATTCTTCAGGTCGCGCCGGTAGGGCGCTGCGCCTTCCGCGGGGAAGATGAAGTCGTTCTTGCCCCACACGATCAGCGTCGGCGGCTGGTACTTCCGGAAGAATGCCTGGAACTCCGGGTAGAGCGGCACGTTGGTTCCGTAGGAATGCATCAGGTCCATCTGGATATCACGATTTCCGGGGCGATCGAGACCGGCTTGATCGACCAGCCACGCGGTCGGGTCCAGCAGCGAAGTGTCCGGCACGCCGTTTTCGTACTGCCATCGAGTGGATTTCGGATCGACCAGGAAGTGCAGCGCGCTTCTGTTTTCGGGACGTGGGATCGGCCCAATACTTCTTGATCGGGTCCCAGAACTCGCGGAGCCCCTCTTCGTAGGCATTGCCATTCTGCACGATCAGCCCCCGGATCCGTTCGGGATGCAGCAGCGCGAGCCGGTAACCGATCGGCGCGCCGTAATCCATCACGTACATCGAGTACTCCTTCAAACCAAGCGACTCGACAAAGCCGTTCATCACCTTCGCCAGGTTCTCGAAGCTGTACTCGAAGGTGGTGTGATCCGGCATACTGCTTTGGCCGAAGCCGGGATAATCCGGAGCCACCACACGAAACGAGCCGGAGAGGCGCGGGATCAGGTTCCGGAACATGTTGGAAGAAGTTGGGAAACCGTGCAAGCAGCAGGATCACGGGCGCATCCTGGCGTCCGGCTTCGCGATAAAAGATGTCCAGGTTGTTAATGCGAACGGTTTTGTAATGAACCGGGTACTGCGTACGTGTTTGGGTATCGTCGGCAATCATTGCATTGTTCTCCGCTACTTTATGATTCCCGCCTTGAGACTCTCGATTTATTGGTTGGAGTTCGTGCGATGGATTCACAGTTCGCCTAGTCGACTACAATGCCTATGCGATAGAGCACGAAGGGTGTAAAATAGACTCCGTTTCGCGGAGGCAATCGATGACATGGCAAGGTGGTAAGAAACCCCCGGAGACGGCGTCGGCAATGCAGTTCGCCTGCCTGAAGCCGCTCGCAGGGGTCCAGCAAACCGATGTGACGGAGACTTTTCAAAGTCTGGCGCAAGCCCTACATAGTTACGGATCGCCGGTGCGGCTCCACCTTCGCCTGGTCGACGGCGAAAAGTTCGATCACTGGGACGTCGAAGGCGGTGCGAAAGCGCCGGCAGCGCGCCGCAGCGCGCCGAAAAACGCCGACGTGCACCTGGTGATGAAGCACGAAACCTGGATCGCGATCGCCAGCGGCCAGTTGGCTCCCTTCGACGCTATGTTCGCCGGGAAACTGCGAGTGGGCGGAAATCTGGAGTTAGCCAAGAACATCGCCCGTCATCTGAGCGATCCGTCGGTCCCGTTCGTACCGCCCTGCTGAGGTAGAAAAGATATGGCCGAAACCATCGGAAAGATCACGAATGTCAAGGTGGCGAGCTTCCTTCCCGGCAGCGTCAACTCTTTCGACGTCGGAGCCATCACCCTCAAGGAGACGTCAACCGGCACGTCCTGGCTCTTCTACGTCTGGAACAGCCGCGACGACGACGGCCGCTGCAGCGTGTACTCAATAGCCAGCGGCTGGCCCTGGTGCGAGAGGCGGCGTTTCGCAGTCTGATCGTGCACGCCTTCCATGACAACGATTCGCAGATCCTCACCGAGATTACCGTAGACATCCCTTGACGCTGTGAAGCTATGCCGTTAATCACGATCGCGGACGTCGGGCCCTCTCTGGCCTCGTTTGGCAGCAGCAACGTCAACCACTCTGCGAGCGGCCGCATTCTGTCGCTGGCATTGGGCGCCGATGGGGTTCGGATGTACGCGGGCACGTTTGCCGGCGTCTGGCGCTCGGATGACGCCGGCCATACCTGGCGTCAGATGACGCGGCCGCAGCCCGACGCGAGCCAGCCCGATGCGCCGGGCGCGCTCTACGCGCCTACGGTCCTGGACCTGGCGGTTTCTCCGGCGGACGTGAACATCGTCCTGGCGGCGGGTCGGACGGCCGTTTCGTAACCAGCCGGGACGGTCTTTATCGAAGCGCGGATGGCGGTGCGAACTGGCAGCTTGTGCTGAAGGCTTCGATCGGCGAAATCGTCTTTGCCCCCGACGATCCGTCGCTCGTGTATGCTGCCGTGGGAAACGGCGTCGCCATCAGCCACAATGCCGGCCAGACCTGGAACGTGGTCAAGGTGGGAACGTCCGGCATCAGCGCGCTTCATGTCGCGGTCGCGCCGCGCGAGCCCTCGGGTATTCGTCGGGTCTATGCCGCGGGCGGTAACGAGATCTTTTATTCCACCGACGGCGGAACTACCTGGCGCTTCGACCCGGGCACCAGCCGCATCACTTCGACGCGCCAGCCGATATCCGACTTTCAAGTGGGATGTCAGATCGCGGCCGGTCAGACTCCCGAGCCCGCTGCCATCCTTCGCCGGCGGAACGGCCGGCAACTCCGGAAGCGGCGCACACATTATGGCGGTGGAGCCGGGGAATCCGGCCCGGATCTACCTGGCGTACCCGCGGCGCCGCCAACGGTCTGAGTTATTACAACAACAATGATGATCCCGTGGACGGCACGCCATGCAACATCAATTGCAAACGTCTGGCCGGTGAGGCCAGCCTGTGGCTCGGCGATTTCAGCCAGTTCGAAACACTTCACCAGGCGAACGTGGGGACAATTGGGTGGACCGCCGGTGTACACCGGAGTTACCACTCCCAGCGGCGATTGCTTCGTAGTGGCCAAACCATCGAAGGCCGGATTCCTGTTGTTTTTCTCCGACCAAAGCCACGTTCACGTTTCAGCCGGCACGCCCGTGGGGACGCACACCTGGCATCGCCTGGACGGCAAGGATGCATCCGAGGTGCAGCAGGCCGGCGATCACAGCAACTTCCTGTTCGTGCATGCCGACCCGCATTCACTGGTGACGACTTCCGATTTTGACATCACGCTGAAGGCGCCCACCGGCGTGAGTTTTCCGTACAACCAGAACAACGTCCTGGACAAGTTTCTGGGCGGAAAGATCTGGATGGCGAACGACGGCGGAGTCTACTGGAGCGAGGACGGCGGCCGCAGCTGGAAACATTCCGCCGGACTCAACACGGTGGATCCGGTGAACCTGGCCGGATTGTTCGGCCTGGGAAGTGCGCCGGCCCTGTACATGGGGTGTGGGGACAACGACGATTTCTTCACGCGCGACGGCGGCAAGACCTGGAAGGATCCCATCTCCTCGTGCGGCGACTGCGATGCATGGTTTTCCGATGTCGCGCAGCCGCGGCGCGTCCTGGAGTTTCTGCCGCGCGACGACCGGATGTTTGTCATCAACAGCCCCCTGTTGCCCGGCTATCCGGACGCAACGAGCCTGACGAGCATTCGTGCTGTCCCGCGGCCGCCGATCGAGCAATATCAGTTCGGGATTCGTTATCCGCGGCTTCCGCCCGGTGATTCAGACGCTGCCCAACGAAGCGGCCCTGGCCGATGGCGATTACGTGTTCATCGGCATGAAGGCCGATGGCACGCGCGTCGTTTTCCGCACCCTTGCGATCAGTTCGATCACAGCCCAGGCTCACTGGGACGACCCCAACAAAGCCCAGCAAATCGGGCCTCCCGTGCCGGGCCAGGCGGATCTGGTCCAGGTGGGAGGCGGACATCAGGCTCCGGTGTTTTTCGTCGGGGACGCGTTCGGCCACGTCTGGAAGTTGGATGCCGCCAAGGCGGTGTGGAATCGCCATCGTGCCGGGCGGTCCGCCCGGGCCGACAGTCCGTTCTTCGCGGCGAAGTTTTTTGTAGACCCCTACAACCCGTCTCTGATCTACCTGGTGGACACCCCCGATAGGCACAGCCGAGATCCGCGTTTCTCTGGACGGAGGCGCAAGCTGGCTGCCGGAACCATCACTCAAGAGGGCCGTGACCGCGGGCGGACTCATCTCCATCTCGGCCACCGTGATCCAGGACATGTTGTTCGTGAGAAACGAGCCCTTCACGCGCTTCGTGTTCGGCGACGCGGGCGTCTTCTGCACGACGAACGGTTTCGAGTGGTTCCCGCTGCTGAATTCGATCGCCTTTCCCGGCCGCGCCGAGTCGGGCTTTTTCGACCCCGTCTCCGATCCTGCGAATCGATCTCTCTACGTGAGCCTGGCAATGGACGCAGTGTGCTGCGCCTGAGCCCGATCCCCGGTCCGGAGACTAATCCGCCGTCGGTAATCGACTTGATGGAGTTCGCGGCGATTGTGGAAGCCTGAATCCGGCTTCAGTTCACCAGGGCCTGATAGACGGCATTGGCGAACTTTTGCTGGATGTCGGTGCTGCCCGGCATCAGTTGCGTCATGAAGACAACGACAAGGTGGTCGGCGGGATCCACTTCGTACGTGCTGCCGTATGCTCCGCCCCAGCCGAAGGTGCCGATTGCTGCCATGCCCTTGGCGCCGTAACGATCCACGGTTTCAAAGCCGAAGCCGAAGCCCAGGCCCGTGCTCGAATGGAGTACGCCCGATTGGTTGGTGGTCATCAACTGAACGGTGCGGTTGCCGAGGATGCGAACGCCGTCGAGCGTTCCGCCGTTGCGGATCATTTCCAGAAAGCGCGCGTAGTCCTGCGCCGTGGAAAGCAGTCCTGCTCCGCCGGCGAAGCTCTTGCGGGGACCGTCCACATAGTGCCCCTGGCCTTTGGAACCTTCGGGCGCGCGCACAAAGGTCCCGCCGGGACCCGTGGCATAGACCGCGGCCAGGCGATCGCGTTGGGCCGGCGGCAGGAAGAAGCGCGTGTCCTTCAAGCGGAGGGGTTCGGTGATGCGTGTACGGATGAATTCGTCGAGCGGCATACCGGATGCCTTCTCCACCACGCAGCCAAGGATGTCGGTGTTGTAGCCGTAGACGAACGCCTCGCCGGGTTGGGCGACAAACGGCAGCGTGCCGAGCCGTTCCATGGTTTCGCAAATGGGCTCTTCCTTGTCGGCCGTGTACCATCCGTTGCCGGCGGCGGGTCCGAGTCCCTTGGCCTGATAGAGGGCCGCCACCTGCGCGTCGGTTCCGTAGGAGATGCCGGCGGTATGCGTCAGCAGGTCGGCAATTGTGATGCGGCGCTTGGCAGGGACGATGTCGACGCCGCCGGACGTCTTCACCGCCACGGTGGTCTTGGCGAAGGTCGGGATGAAATCGCTGACCGGTTGGTTGATGCCGATCTTGCCCTCTTCCACCAGGGCCAGCACGGCGACGCTGGTGAACGCTTTGGTTTGCGACGCGATTCGGAAGATCGTATCCGGCGTCATCTTTCGGCCGGCTTCCTTGTCGGCCCAGCCGAAGGCTCGTTCATAAGCGGGTTTGCCGTCTTGCAGGACCAGGGCGACGGCGCCGGCGACGCGGTTGTCATCGATGTACTTCTGTATAACGCGATCGATGCTCGCGAGACGGCTGGGCGAGAGGGAGAGTGCGGGCTTTGGCGAAGGTTGCCCGTATGCGGCAACCGCCAGGAGGAGAGGGAATAGTGAAGATCGCATGCGATCCCCCATTTTAGATCAGGACGCCGCTACACGTTCGAACCGTAGCCAGCGATGTTATACTTCTTCCTCGTGAGACGGATAATCAGGATCGCCATGCTCGCGCCGACCCTTCTGGCGGCAGCCTATGGGCAAACCTCGGGCAAGGCCGAATTCGAGGTCGCCTCCATCAAGACCAATCCGCCTCAGCAGGGCTTTCATTTTGCCGCCGACACGGTCACCGGCGGACCCGGCACGGCTGACCCAGGGATGTTTCGTTGTTCCCGATGTTCGCTCGCTACGTTGATTGTGAAAGCCTTCAACCTCCAGCCTTACCAGTTCCCGGGTAGGAAATTGCTGACGGACGATACTTACGAGATCGCTGCGAGAATCCCGCAAGGCGCTACGCAAGAGGAGTTCTCGGCGATGCAGCAAAATCTGCTGAAGGACCGCTTCGGCCTCACCGCGCACTTCAACGAGAAGAAGTTGAAAGGTTACCACCTGGTTATCGCCAAGGATGGCCCGAAACTCAAGGAGTCCACCGGCGCGTCGCTGCCGGCATCCGGCGACCCGCGCCGCAGCGGACCGGTCGAGTCTCACAACCACAGCGGCCCTGTTGTTTTTGGCGCGTCGGCCAGCTATCGTGCCGCCAACCAAACGACTGCCGATTTGGCGCGCGTTCTCTCCGATCAAATCGGTCTTCCCGTCGACGATGAAACCGGACTGCCGGGCAAGTACGATGTCTCGCTCCGCTGGTCGGGCAGTGAGGCTGCCCACGCGGGCTATCACGCCGACGGCGCCTGGGCCGGTGGAGCCGGACATGCGGGTCACGATGGCGCGGGCGGCGCCCCGTCCGGACCGGCTGCCGACCCTTCCGGCCCCACTCTCTTCGACGCTCTCCAGCAACAACTCGGCTTGCGACTGGTCCAAGCCGAGCAGACGATTGCTCGTATATTCGTTGTCGACCGGGTCGCGCAGCGCCCCACCGAAAACTGATTTCGGAGCTAATAGCTTGCGAGGCGGCCTTCGTCGTAGTCTCTCTGTGCGCTAGCCCACAGTGCAAGAGGAATGGGCAATAAATCAGAAGAATCAAGATACCGCTTCCACGCGGGCCGATCCTAAGCTGAGAGAATAACGGTTCCTCAGGAGAAGAAATGCAGAAGCGCAAACTTGGAAAGAGCGGCCTGGAGGTTTCGGCGATCGGGCTGGGCTGCATGGGCATGAGTTTCGGTTACGGCCCGCCCAAGGACAAGCACGAGATGATCCCGGTGATCCGGGCGGCCGTGGAACGCGGCGTCACGTTCTTCGATACAGCGGAAGTGTATGGCCCGTTCATCAACGAAGAACTGGTGGGTGAAGCTCTCGCTCCCTTCCGTGAGCGGGTGGTGATCGCCACCAAGTTCGGGTTCAAGCTTGATCCGGACACCGGCAAACAGGCCGGGCTGAACAGCCGGCCAGAGCACATCAAACAGGTCGCCGAGGGCTCGCTCAAGCGGCTCGGGATCGAGGCCATCGACCTTTTCTATCAGCATCGCGTTGACCCCGAGGTGCCGATCGAAGACGTGGCGGGAGCGGTGAAGGAGCTGATTCAGGAAGGCAAGGTAAAGCACTTCGGCCTTTCCGAAGCGGGAGTGCAGACCATCCGCCGCGCTCACGCTGTCCAGCCGGTCACCGCCCTGCAGAGCGAATACTCGCTGTGGACAAGGGGCCCCGAGAAGGAAGTGCTGCCGGCCGTGGAGGAACTTGGAATCGGCTTCGTCCCGTATAGCCCCCTGGGTAAGGGTTTCCTCACGGGGAAGATGGATGAAAACACGAAGCTCGACAGCGGCGATTTCCGCAACATACTGCCACGGTTTACGCCCGAGGCGATGAGAGCAAATCGAGCGCTTGTCGATCTGCTCGGCAGCATCGGACAACGCATGAAGGCGACACCCGCTCAGATCGCACTGGCGTGGCTGCTGGCCCGGAAGCCGTGGATCGTACCGATCCCAGGCACCACGAAACTGCGCGCGCCTCGAGGAAAATATCGGAGCAGCTGCCATCGAACTTACCCCGGATGATCTTCGTGATATCGAGAGCGCCGCCGCGGAGATCACAGTGCAAGGGGCTCGTTATCCCGAACATATCGAGCAAATGACCGGTCGCTAGACGGCCGCTATGAGGAAGGAATTCCGCAATGGAGATCAAACGAACCGGTTCACAGCCTTCCGGCAAGGGGCCGGCAGACTATTTTACCGGCACGGTGCGGGTTGATCCGCTGTTCAACGCGCCCGCTCCGGCGCGCGTTGTCGGCGCCAGTGTCACCTTTGAACCAGGCGCCAGGACGGCGTGGCACTCGCACCCGCTGGGCCAAAACCTGATCGTGACCGCCGGGTGCGGCCGGGCACAGCGTTGGGGCGGACCGGTGGAGGAAATCCGGCCGGGTGACGTGATTGCTTTCGCGCCGGGTGAGAAGCACTGGCACGGCGCCGCGCCAACCACGGCGATGACGCATATTGCCATTCAGGAGAACCTTGACGGCAAGACGGCGGACTGGATGGAACACGTCAGCGACGAACAGTACGGCGCCTGATCACTTACCGCATTTCACTTCAAATCGCACCTTGTCGGTATGGACTGCTTGCGGCGAGATGACGTGGAGCACCACCCAACCGTCGGCCGGTCCCTTGAGAAGCCAGTCGTAGGTGACCGGCAGGGACTCCGCTTTGCTGAAGGTGAGAGTGAAGGTGGCGGTGGATGGCTTGTCGCTGCGCACCCAGGTATATTTCACCGGCCCGGGGCCGTCGGCGCTGATGCGCCCGGTGAAATGCACGCGCGCCGGATTGCAGTTGCCCGTGATGACCGGGGTGTGATCCAGGGTGGGCTTGACGGCAAGGGCCGCGAGCAACAGGGGCAGCATGGGACGCTAGACCTTCAGCACCTTATCCAGCTCCAGGAATTCCTGAATGTGCGGATGGCTGCTCTTTTGCCAGGTCGGCGACCGGGCCGAAGTAGATCACGCCTCCCTCGAACAGGAACACCACGCGGTCGGCCACCTTGTACATCAGGTCGAGATCGTGCGTCACCACCACGCTGGTCAGCTTTAGCTGCTTCTTGAGGCGCAGCATGAGGTCGCCGAGGTGGTCGCTCATGATGGGGTCCACCATGGTGGTGGGCTCGTCGTAGAGGACGCACTGGGGCTGGGCGGCGAGGGCGCGGGCGATGGCCACGGCGCGCTTGTAGCCGGTGGAAAGGTCGGCGGGGTAGGCGTCGGCGGCATCGGCGATGTCCACCATCTGAAGCAGGCCGTTGACCACGTCTTCCTTGTTCTGAAAATCGTAATCCTCGCGCAGTTCGAGCGAGAAGAGCACGTTCTCGGCGACGGTGAGCGAATCGAAGAGCGCGCCGGATTGGAAGACCATGGTCACTTTGCGCCGGACGCGCCGCCACTCGGCTTCGGAGAAATCGGTGACGTCCTCGTGGGCCACGATGACGCGCCCGCTGTCGGGCTTGATGAAGCCCATGATGTGGCCCAGCGTGACCGACTTGCCGACGCCGCTGCGCCCGATGATGGCCACGGTCTCGCCGGGGTTGACGTGAAAATTGCAATCGACCAAAACCGGGTGGTCGAACGTCTTATAGACATGCCGGAACTCGATGTAGTGCGGAAACGGATCACTTTGGGGCATATGCGGCCCAATCCTCCGGAGTGTTAACGTTTTGAAAAACAGAGAGTTCCGCCACAGCCAACCGCTCTACCGCGAGACCTTCGAGGGCCGCCGTGACCTTCCGGATGCCGCGGGCAAAATGCCGCTTCCAAGATGGGCAGGGCGTCGCCGGTGATAGACCGCACACAGGGGTTGGTCGAGACCGTCGGGACCGTGCGGCAGCAAAACGTCGGCTTGCGATTCCACCGCCAGGGCGAGGAGTTCGCTCAGAAAACCGGCGGAGATTTCGGGCATGTCGCAGGCGACGATCAGGTTCCAATCGGACGAAGTATGATGCAGGGCGGTCAGGATGCCGCCCAGCGGACCTTCGCCGGGATAGCGATCGGGAATTGCCGCGCAGTTCGGGGTGCCCGATCAGGGTGACGTTGCCGGCAGCGCTGGGCGACGGCGCCGGCCACCACGCTCACCAGATCGCTGCCGCGAAACGGCAGACGGGCCTTGTCCCGGCCCATGCGGGAACTGCGCCCCCCAGCCAGCACATACCCCGAGCAAGTCACAAGGAAATGATAACATTAGGTTTGTGTCAAACCCGCCGGTTTGAAGCCCGGCCTGCGCTGACAAAAGAATTTCTTGTGGTAATATTAGGGAAAACATTTTGCACCAATTTTGTTTTAAACTAATATTCGCAGGTCTTGCTGCCGGTGCGTTGTTTGGCGCCGGGCCGGATCGTCCGCAACGGGTCACCAGCGTGGTGCGTCCAGATCTGAGAACCGGGAAATTGGTGAGAAGCATATCGGTCAGTTCCAAGCCGGTCGCAGAAGTCAGGGTCGCCGAGACGGTCGTGTTGCCCCGCGTGGTGGGCGCCGGCGTGCCTGAGCCGGAGCCCGTCGCTCCGCCAGCCGGCCTGGATGAAGCCGTGCGCCGTATTGCCGCCGAAAACTCGCTGTCGCCGCAGTTGATCCACTCTGTAATTAAGGTGGAAAGCAACTACAACCCGCACGCGATTTCCAGTAAAGGGGCGCTGGGACTGATGCAGTTGATCCCCGCCACCGCGCGGCGCTTCGGCGTCAGCGATGTCTTCAACCCGGTACAGAACATTCAGGGCGGGGCCAAGTATCTGCGCTATCTGCTCGATCTTTACAGCAACGACTATCCGCTGGCGCTGGCCGCTTACAATGCCGGCGAAGCCGCGGTAGCACGCTACGGCGGGGTGCCGCCGTTTGCCGAGACCCAGAATTACGTACTGCTGGTGCGGCGCCAACTGGAGCAGGCCAAAAAGGCCGCTGCCGCCAAGGCTGCCGCGGCGCCCGCGCCGCCGCCGGCCGTCGAGTCCAAGGAAGCTGGTCCCGCTCACGTCGTGGAAATAGTCCAGGCGGACGGTTCCGTGCGTTACGTTTCGAGATAATCGCGAGGTTATGAAGCTTTTCGCCGCGCTCGCAATTTCGGTCACGGTGTTGTTGGCGCAGAGCGATCGCGCTTCGCTGCAATCCGTCACCGCCATCCGCAACTGGTCGCTGTCCGACGTCACCCGCATCGCCATCGAAGTATCCGGCGACTTCAAGTTCCGCACCGACCGGCTGCACAATCCCGAGCGGGTTTACTTCGACATCCTGAATGCCAGGCCGCGGATCGATGCGCGACGGATCTGGTCCACCCAGATCAACGATAAGTTGGTGCAGCGTGTGCGCGTCGCGGAAACCAATCCCGGCACTACCCGCGTGGTGCTGGATTTGACCGGTCCGGTGGACATCAGTACATCGCAGCTTTCCAGCCCCCACCGGCTGATCATCGAAATGCGGGCCGGACACGGGCCGCCGATTCCGAGCTCGCCCGTTGCCAGCCGAGCCTGTGCAAAAAGCGCCTGCACCTATCAGGGCGGAGCTCCCTCCGCCGGTTGCGCCGGTAGTCAAGCCAGCGGGACCCGCAAACCCCGCCCTGGTGGAAGACTGGGCGGCCAAGCCAGTGCTCAAAACGGAATCCGAGCCGCTGCCAAATAAGCTGGCAACCTCGCCTCCCCCGAGAACCAAAATCGACGCCGCCGGCCGAACCCGTCAATTCACCCGCTGAGCCCCGGCCCGCCCAGCCGGCGGTTCTCAAAACCGAGCCTCCCGTGGCGGTTGCGTCCGCCCCGCCCGCATCGTTGCCCGGCGAGTTCAGCAGGGGGGCCAGGCGCACTTCGACCGGGGGCAGTTCGCTAACCCGCGCGTTGGGGCTCAAGGTGGGCCGCATCGTGATCGATGCCGGGCACGGCGGCCACGATCAGGGCACGCAAGGTCCGCACGGTCTGGTGGAGAAGGAACTGGTGCTCGACGTCGCGCAGCGCGTCGGCAAGCTGGTGGAAGAGCGCATGAACGCGGAGGTCATCTACACCCGCTCCGACGACACGTTCATTCCGCTGGAAGGCCGCACCGCGATTGCCAACCAGAAGAAGGCCGACCTGTTTCTCTCCATCCATGCGAACTCGTCGCCCTACCCGCGGATCGCCGGCATGGAGACGTTCTACTTGAACTTCACGGATTCCAAGGACGCGCTGGATGTGGCGGCGCGGGAAAACGCAAGCTCGCAGAAATCCATCTTCGAATTGCAGGACATCATCCAAAAGATCACGCTGCACGAAAAACTGGACGAGTCGCGCGAATTCGCCGGGCGCGTGCAGGCCTCACTGTTCGCATTGTCCGCGCGCAACATACCGGGGCAGAAGAACCGCGGGATCAAGAAAGCTCCGTTCGTGGTGCTGATTGGCGCGAGCATGCCCAGCGTGCTGGCCGAGATCGGCTTTCTCAGCAATCCTCGCGAAGAGAGCCTGCTGAAGAAATCGGATTACCGGCAGAAGCTGGCCGAGTCGCTCTATCGCGGCATCTCCAAGTACGCCGAAGGCCTCAGCCACTTCCAACTGGCTGCGAACTGAAGCGTATGCGCGTGCTGGCCTTCCGCCACGTGCCCTTCGAAGGCCTCGGCCTGATTGCTCCGGTGCTGGCGAAGCGCCACATCGACGTGGACTACGCCGATCTATACCGAAGCAGGCGCCGCGATGCCGGATATCGCCGCGTATGACGCCCTGATCTTCCTCGGCGGCCCGATGTCGGTCAACGACGATCTGCCTTACCTCGGCAGGGAAATGGAGTTGATCCGCCAAGCCGATGGCACGGCGCCAGCCGGTCCTCGGCATCTGCCTGGGGGCGCAGTTGATCGCACGTGCGCTGGGCGGCACGGTACGGCGGAATTCCGCCAAAGAGATCGGCTGGTACGACCTGCGTTTCACCGAAGCCGCCAAGGCCGACCGGCTCTTTCAGGGACTCTCCACGGAAACCGTCTTCCACTGGCACGGCGAGACCTTCGACCTTCCGTCCGGCGCGGAACTGCTGGCATCGTCGGAGCTATGCCGCAATCAGGCGTTCCGCGTCGGTGAGTTTGTATACGCACTCCAATTCCACCTGGAGGTCACGCCGGACATCATCGCCGATTGGTGCGTGCAGGACGAAAACTGCGGCGATGTGCGGGAACTCTCATCCGCCATCGATCCATCCCTGAATGCGCCGCGTCTGGCGGCATTGTCCGCACAAGTGTTTGGAAATTGGTCTGAAATGCTACAGATCCGCCCATGACTCCTCCCGCCCAACTTGCAATACTAGGAGGATCGCAGCCTCGGATAGTCTGAGTTTGGAAATGGCAAGAGATCAGCGAAAAAAAAGCCGCAATACGAAATCCAGGACGAACGGGAAGACCAAGCCGAGGAAGAAGAGGTAGAAGCGGTTTCCGAACCTGAGCGCCCTACCTGTCCGCGGTGCGGCTGGCACAATACCCGCCTGTCCCACACCAAGGACATGTTCGACGGTATTCTGCGCACGTTCTCGCTTCGCGCCTTTCGCTGCCGCAGCTGCGGTAATCGTTTCCGGCGCTTTCGTCGGGTTCCCAAGGTTTGAATCTCTCATCTCACTCCACACGGCCGGCTCGTCCTGATTCACGACGCCGGCGCACCGTCATCTGGACAGCCGGCTTGCAAGACCGTTTGCGGGCGGCTTTGGAACGCGGATCGGGCCACGGCATTCTCCTGCTGGGCGCGGACGAAATCGCGGACGGCGCTGCCGCCGGTGTACTCCTATTGGCGCGAATTCGGCGCACGCTACGTGACGGCGGTCTGCACCCAGCAGGAGGACGCCGGCGCGCGTGCCGCATTGCGGCCCCCGCAGCCGAAGAACTGGAGCGCATTGCGCTCGCAGCGCCGCCGATGACCGGCGCCGAATATCTGACGGCCGCGGTGCTTGAGGCCTTGTGGCAGGAACTCGGACGCGGCCTTTGGAATCGAGTTGTCCGAATCCAAATCCGGCGTGCAGGAGTTCCTGAAGCGGCGGAATCCGGCCTGGAACCTGGTGGGCCGCGTGCATTTCAATGTTGCCGAGAATCGCAAGGATCCCGATGCCCCGTTCGCATTTCTCGCGACCTATACCACGCGCCTGTCGGCGCAGGCCAAGGCGCAGCATCTGCCGCTGGGGCAGGCGCTGCGCGAGTACGCGGGCGCGGCGAACAAGGATCGCCTGCTGTCGCTGCTGCTTCCGGTGCAGCGCGCGTCGGAGACATGCCCGTGGCTGAAGACCATGGTCGATGCGGGCGAGATTTTTCATCCGCTGCGCTGGACGCCGCGAGAGGCCTTGCAGCTTCTGCGCGACGTCCCGCAACTGGAGACGGCGGGCGTGGTGGTGCGCATGCCGGCGGCGTGGCGCGGCAGCCGTCCGCCGCGGCCGCACGTGACGGGCACGGTGGGAACCAAGGCGCCGTCGGGTCTGGGACAGAACGCGCTGCTCGATTTCCGCATGGACGTCACGCTCGACGGCGAACCGCTGACGGCCGCGGAGATCCGCGATCTGCTGGCCAAGACGGACGGACTCGCGCTGGTGCGCGGACGGTGGGTCGAGATCGACCGCGAGCATCTGCAAAGCATGATCGAGCGCTTCGGCGAAGTGGAGCGCACGGCGAAGCAGAACGGCCTGGCCTTCGGCGAGGCCATGCGGTTGCTGGCCGGCGCCGACGTCGCGGGCAGCGCTGACGATACCGGCGCCGCGGCCGATGCCGACTGGGCGCAAGTGGTCGCCGGCCCCTGGCTGGCGGAGACGCTGAAGGGGCTGCGCACGTCCGCAGGGCTTGGCGCAGATCGATCCCGGCGACGCGCTGCAAGGCGTGCTGCGGCCCTACCAGCAGGTGGGCGTGCGCTGGCTTTATCTGCTGACGAAACTCGGTCTCGGCGCGTGTCTGGCCGACGACATGGGACTCGGCAAGACCATCCAGGTGCTCTCGCTGCTGCTGGTTCTGAAGCGCCAGCACAGCGCTCAGCCGCAGCCGAGCCTGCTGGTGGCGCCGGCATCGCTGCTGGCCAACTGGGCGTCGGAGATCGAACGCTTCGCGCCGGGGTTGAAGGCGCTGGTCGCGCATCCGTCGGCCCTGCCGGCGGCCGAATTGAAGGCTCTTGAACCCGCGCGGCTGCGCGAGCATCGACCTGGTGATCACCAGCTACGGCTCGCTGCTTGCGGCTGCCGTGGATCGCCGAGGTTCCGTGGCGGCTGGCGGTGCTGGACGAAGCGCAGGCCATCAAGAATCCCGATGCCAAACAGACCCGCGCCGTCAAACAGCTGAAGGCGGGCGCGCAGACTGGCGCTCACCGGCACGCCGGTGGAGAACCGGCTGGGCGATCTGTGGTCGATCTTCGATTTCGTCAACCCGGGACTGCTGGGAACGGCGAAGCAGTTCACGGGCTTCGCCAAGCGCCTGGCCGACCGGCCGCACGGCTCCTACGGCCCGCTGCGCGAACTGGTGCGGCCGTACATTCTGCGGCGCCTGAAGACGGACAAGACCGTGATCTCGGACCTGCCGGACAAGACCGAAATCAAAGCGTTCTGCCCGCTCAGCCGCCACCAGGCCGCGCTCTACGAGCAGGCGGTGAAGGAGCTGGCCGAACAACTCGCGGATGTCGAGGGCATACAGCGCAAGGGCCTGGTGCTCTCGTTCCTGATGCGCTTCAAGCAGATCTGCAATCATCCGTCGCAATGGCTGGGAGACGGCGCCTGGAGCGAGGCCGACAGCGGCAAATTTGCGCGCCTGCGCGAGATCGCCGAGGTGGTGGCCGCCAAGCAGGAAAAGATGCTCGTCTTCACCCAGTTCCGCGAGGTGACGGCGCCGCTGGCGGCCTTCCTCGGCTCGGTCTTCGAACGGCCCGGCCTGGTGCTGCACGGAGAAACCGAAGTGAAGAAGCGCAAGGACCTGGTGCGCCGCTTTCAGGAAGACGAAACCGTGGGCTTCTTCGTGCTTTCGCTCAAGGCCGGCGGCTCGGGCCTGAATCTGACCGCCGCATCGCACGTCGTACACTTCGACCGCTGGTGGAATCCGGCGGTGGAGAACCAGGCCACGGACCGCGCCTTCCGCATCGGCCAGACGAAAAACGTGCTGGTGCACAAGTTCGTGTGCCGCGGTACCGTGGAAGAGAAAATCGACGAGCTGATCGAGTCCAAGCGCCAACTGTCGCAGGAGTTGCTGGAGGGCGGCGCCGACTTGCTGCTGACCGAGATGAAAGACGACGAGTTGCTCAAACTGGTCGCGCTGGATATCAACAAGGCGCTGAAGGAGACGTGATCGATGGCGTTCTACGACTATGGATGGAAGCCCTATGTTCCGGTCGCGGAGCGGCGGCGGAAGGCGATGCGCGAGATGGAGAAGCGCAAGAAGAAAGGGCATGCCGTCTCGCCGGTCACCATCGAAGGGCGCACCATCGCCAGGACGTTCTGGGGCAAAGCCTGGTGCGAGAACCTGGAACGGTACAGCGACTATGCCAACCGCCTGCCGCGCGGCCGGACCTATGTGCGCAACGGTTCGGTGGTCGATCTGCAGATTCCGCCGGGCGAAATCCATGCCTACGTCTGCGGCTCCGAGTTATACGAGGTCGACGCTGAAAGTGACGCCGGTCAAGAAGACGCACTGGAAATCCATCTGCAAGGACTGCGCGCGGCGCGATCGATTCGCTGGTCGAATTGCTGCAAGGTCGGTTGTCGCAGGGCGTGATGGAACGGATCTGCCGGCAGAGCGCGGGTCTGTTTCCTCACCCGGCGGAGATCAAGCTTTCGTGCAGTTGCCCGGACTGGGCCGGCATGTGCAAGCATGTCGCGGCGGTGCTGTACGGCATCGGCGCGCGCTTCGATCACCAGCCCGAACTGCTCTTCCGCCTGCGCGGCGTGGACGAGATGGAATTGATTGCCAGCGCGGGCAAAGCGACTCCCCTCTCGAAGCGAGGCTCCGCATCCGGCAAGGTTCTGGGAGGCGAAGATCTCTCCGAGATGTTCGGTCTCGATATGGCGCAGAGCGAGCCGAAGGCGGCGGCGAAGGGCAGGAAGCGCACCGGGGTAAGATGAAGCGAGTGGGCTTCTATCTCTGGCTGGACGAGCAGTTAGCGTGGGCGCAAGGCACTTACGAATACCGTCCGATGGGCGCGGCGGTAATCTCGAAGAGCGATCTCTTCCGGCGCCGCGATTTCACTGCGCGACGCCCGCCGCGTCCGCCGCGCACTGCCCGGTTCGCCGGACAGTTCGCCAGCCTGGGACATTTGAATCAGCATCTGAAAAGCGCGCGCAAGCGCTGAGCGGCTTACTGCGCCGCACGCGTCAATTCCGCGGTGGCGCCCTGAATGGCCTCGCCAGTGTTCTCCAGAACCTTGCCGACGCGCCCGATCTGTTCCTCGGCCAGTTTCCAGTCCTTTTGTTCGATGCTCTCCCGCACCGCCGGCAGGGTCTTCACGCCGTATCCGGTATAGAATCCCGGCGCATAGATCTGGTGCTTGAACCAGTCGCGATTGGGCAGGCCTTCATGCAGCGTCATGGCCCGTTCGATGGCGATCAGGCGGGCATTCACTTCGCGCAAGGACGCGCGGGCCAGCGCATCGCCGCCATTCTCGGATGCGTGCGCCAGCGCCTCGCCATAGGCCCGGGCCGTGCGTTGCAGGGCGGCGAACCCGTTCTCGAGCGGGGCGAAGTTCAGGTACGGCGGGACGGCTTCCCGGGGCGGCACGGTGCGCGGACGCCGCGGGTCGTCGATCAACGCGAAGACGCCGTCGTCGATCTGGCGATTGCGCTCCACGATCTGATCGCGCTTCTCGCGCGCCAGTTTCTGCACTTCGTCGATGTAGCGGCGCAGGGTTTCGGTGAAATTGTCGAAATCCAGCGGCAGTACGTCCGCGTCCGCCAGGCGCATCACGGAGGTGCCGGCGGTCTGCGCGAGCGCTCGTCCGTAGACGAAATCTTTGTCGGAGAAATGCATGTACCAATAAAGGTCGTCGTAGATCGAGTGGTAGATGCCGCCCTGGTCTTCGCCGCCGAAACCCATATTCACGGACGCGATCCCGAGATGGTCCAGGAACGCGGTGTACAGAACTTGCATCGATACACTTTGTACCTCGCGATTGTCTTTCTGGCGTTCTTGTGGAAGGACGCTGTCCAGGCATTTTTCTTTGATGGGAAGTTCGGAATGGGCGTGGGCACGCTGGTGCTGCTGGTCAACATCTGCTTGCTGACGACGTACACATTGTCTTGTCATTCGTTGCGGCATCTGGCGGGCGGGAAGCTGGACTGCTTTTCGTGCGCCACGTTTGGCAAACCTCGATTTACGGCGTGGAAGGGCCTCACATTCTTGAACGAGCGACACATGTGGTTTGCGTGGATGAGTTTGATTTCGGTGGGATTTGCGGATTTTTATGTGCGGCTGGTTTCGAGCGGCGCCATTCAAGATGTGAGGATCTTTTGAGCGATCGATTTGAAACACACGAACAGGATGTATTGGTGATCGGTGCGGGTGGCGCGGGTTTGCGAGCAGCGATCGAAGCGTTGGCCCAGGGTGTGTCGGTGGGCGTGGTGAGTAAGTCGCTGTTGGGCAAGGCACACACGGTCATGGCGGAGGGTGGAATCGCCGCGGCGATGGGCAATGTAGATTCCGCGGACGGATGGAAGCCGCACTTCCGCGACACCATGCGCGGCGGGAAGATGCTGAACAACTGGCGCATGGCGCAGCTTCACGCGCAGGAGGCGCCGGACCGCGTTCGGGAATTGGAACAGTGGGGCGCGATTTTCGATCGGACGGCGGACGGGAACATTTTGCAGCGGGCGTTCGGTGGCCACACCTATAAGAGGTTGTGCCACGTGGGCGATCGAACTGGGCTGGAGATGATCCGGACGCTGCAGGATCGTGGCGTGCAGCAGGGCTTCGATGTGTACATGGAGTGCACGATCGTACGGCTGCTGACCGATGGCGAGAAGTGCGTCGGGGCCATCGGATATTGGCGCGAGCAGGGAAGATTTGTTGTTTTTAAGGCGAAGTCGGTGGTGATGGCTACCGGTGGGATCGGCAAGGCCTGGCCCATCACATCCAATTCGTGGGAGTACACCGCGGACGGCATGGCCCTGGCATACGAAGCGGGCGCCGAATTGATGGATCTGGAGTTCGTGCAGTTTCACCCGACGGGAATGGTGTGGCCGCCGGGCGTGCAGGGGATATTGGTTACGGAAGCTGTGCGCGGCGAAGGCGGGATCCTGCGCAACAAATTAGGCGAGCGCTTCATGGAGAGGTACGATCCGAAGCGCATGGAGCTTTCGACGCGCGACGTGGTCGCGCGGGCGATCTATACGGAAGTGAAGGAAGGGCGCGGCACCGAGCACGGCGGCGCCTACCTGGATATTTCGCGTAAGCCGGCGGAGTACGTGAAAAAGAAGCTGCCGAGCATGTATCACCAGTTTAAGGAACTGGCGGACGTGGACATTACCAAGGAGCCGATGGAAGTGGGCCCGACTTGCCACTACGTGATGGGTGGAATTCGCGTGGAGGCGGAAACGGCGCAGAGCACGCTGCCGGGGTTGTTTGCGGCGGGCGAAGCGGCGGCCGGATTGCACGGCGCGAACCGGTTGGGCGGGAATTCGCTCTCGGACTTGCTCGTTTTCGGCAAACGCGCCGGTTTGGCTGCGGCGAAACACGCGAAAGAAAGCGCCGCGGTGAATGTTGACCCGGCGCAGATCGACGCGGCGGAAAAATATGGGCTGGCGGCATTTCAGCGGGCTACAGGTGAAAGTCCCTACGCCATCCATCGCGACCTGCAAACGACGATGCAAAGCTTAGTGGGAATTTACCGGACGCGCGAGGATATGCAGAAGGCGCTTGTGGAATTGGGGAAGCTCAACGACCGCTGGACGCATACCAGCGTGGAAGGCTCGCGCATGTTCAATCCGGGCTGGCATCTGGCGCTGGATTTGAAATCGATGCTGACGATTTCGGAGGCGGTGGCGAGGAGTGCGCTGGTGCGGGAGGAGAGTCGCGGGGCGCACAGCCGGATCGATTTTCCGGAACTTAGCGCGGAATGGGGAACGAAGAATAACATCATCACGCGCGATGCTTCAGGGATGAGGCTACGCCAGGATGTGAAGCCTGCTTTGCCTGCGGATCTGCAGGAAGTTTTGGCTGAGGATAAGGGATGAACCAGAAATAAAGGCAAAGGCTTCAACACAGAGGTCGCAGAGATCGGAGCACAGAGGTCACGGGGATTGAGAGCGTTGGTGCCGGCGTGCTCCGACATCGATCCGGAACCGAGTGGGGAGTCGAGAGATGGATACGCCGTGGAAAGTGTTGGCTCAAGCGGACGCCGGGCGCGAATATATCGCGCTCCTGAGTTATTTGCCGCTGCGGTCGTACCTCAAAATTCCGCTGTTTGCTCGCTTCAGCTACGAGGTTTACCGCCAGATGCTTGCCACGCCTGGGGCCATTGGATATGCGATGCGGGCGAAGGTGTTGAGCCGGGAATTTTGGACTTTGTCGGTGTGGGAAAGTGACCGGACGCTGAGGGAATTTGTGGCGAAGGCGCCGCACGGGGAAATAATGAAGGCTGTGGCGCCGCACGTGGGAGCTACGGCATTCACTCGTTGGAAGATACTGGGCTCGGATATACCGCCGCGGTGGGATGATGCTGTCCGGCGCTCGGTACAGGAGAATTAGGCTATGGCCGATGCGGTGCTCAACGTTTTTCGGGGTGATAAGAATGGCGGCGCACCTGTCGATTATAAGGTTCCCATCGCGCCGGGAATGGTGGTGCTCGATGCGTTGCACTATATCCAGGGACACCTTTCGCAGGATCTCGCGGTGCGTTGGAACTGCAAGGCAGGGAAGTGCGGCTCTTGCTCGGCGGAAGTGAATGGAAGGCCACGGCTCACATGCAAGACGCGCATGGACGCCCTCCCCAAGGATGAACCGATCACGGTGCGACCGCTGAAGACCTTCCCGGTGATCAAGGATCTGGTCACCGACGTTTCCTGGAACTATACGGTGAACAAGAAGATTCCGCCGTTTCAGCCGAAGCCTGGAACGAATTGGAAGTTCTACCAGGAAGATGCGGACCGGGTGCAGGAATTCCGAAAGTGCATTGAATGCTTCCTATGCCAGAACGTTTGCCACGTCCTGCGCGATCATGACAAGAAGGCGCAGTTTGCGGGACCCAGGTTTTTTGTGCGCGTGGCGGGGCTGGAGATGCATCCGCTTGATGGCGCTTCGCGGGAGAAAGTGCTCAAGGACGAACTTGGACTCGGCTACTGCAATATCACGAAGTGCTGCACGGAAGTTTGCCCCGAGGACATCCGCATCACGGACAATGCCATCATTCCGCTGAAGGAGCGCGTCGTCGATCGTTATTACGATCCGCTGGTGTGGATCGCGCGAAAGATCCGCGGAGCGCCGGATTAGCTGGAAGCCGGGCCTTACGGAAGGAGGCTGCATGGATCTGAAGCTGAAGACCATCTCCAAGTCGGGTATCGGCGAGGCTATCGCCAAGGCGGAGTTGTACCGATATTTGAATGAACCGGAAGAGGCGGAGTCAATTTGCCGCGATATTCTGGTGGCCGATCCGAACCATATGCTGGCGCTGCGGACGTTGGGCCTGACCATCACCGATCAGTTCACGGGTGGTTCGAGCGATCGCTACGCGGAAGTGGAGAGAATTTTCCAGAGTTTGAAGGATCCCTACGAGCGGAACTACTACACTGGGTTGCTTTGCGAGCGCCGGGTGAAGGCGCAACTGCGAGGCGGCCGGGCGCCGCACACATTGCTGCCGCTATTGGAACGCGCGCTGCAATGCTTTGCGGAAGCTGAGAAGATTCATCCACCGGGAAATGATGACGCGATCCTGCGTTGGAATCGATGCGTAAGGCTATTACAGAGCCTTCCGGAGTTTGAATCGGAGGAGGTTGCTTCGCTGGAGGCTTGGGATAGTCCGCCGGCCTGAGCGTGCGCCATCGTGCACGTCGCGATGATCCTAGTCACACATTTCTCTAAACCCCGCCTGCCCTCTGGGAGAGGGCGACTACAGGAGCCGGCCCTTGACGACCGTAATTTTATTGGGGCTTGGTTGCCCCCGCCGAAAGATTTGCGGCGCTATTGTTGAGCTTCAAGATCAGTACGTGACCGTCGGAATGGAAGCTGCCGCCTGTTGCTGTTTTTGCTTCCTTCATCGGGTTGTCGGGGAGGTAATGTGATATCTCGGTGACCAGGCCTGTTGACGTTAGAGTTTTCTCGACATAGTTGCGTTCGAGGTCGATGTCGGGATCGATTTTGTGCGTCAGGCCATTGTTGCGTTGATCTTTCTCGAAGCCGATGTCGTGGGTGGCAGCGCCCACCCACACCATCTGGCCATTGACTTGAAACGGCGCTTTCCAAACGCGCAAGTGATTGCGAGAGGCCACCACCTGAATGGGTTCCGCATGGGCCCAGCCGTAGTCCTGCTGCCGCCCAAATAGGTATAGCGGGCTCATGGGCATAGTCAAATACGATTCCTTCGACATACTCTCCAGCAGTCCATGCAGGAAGGTGTCCTTTACGTCGGCATCGACCTTTACCCAGCCTGCGGTCGTAAACACTTTCTGCATGGCCGCTTCCGACCCGATGATCAGAAAGTTGACCATATCTCCGGGGTCGCCGGCTTTGTCAGCGATGCGACGCGGAATCTTTGAGAAGAGAGAGGCATCGATTCCCTGCATGGTATTCACTTCTTTCACGGCAAGAAATCCTGCGTCAGGCGGAAAGATCTGGATGCGCACGGCGTAGGTGCCGTCGCCAGTGTCGTTGCTCATCTGATTGATGCCGACCGACAGCAGCCCTCCCGAGTAGGAGATCACGTTGCAGTGTGCTCCGATCAGAAAAGGTTGGGCGGTGGCGGCGTCTCCGACGCGCCCAATGACCGCGCCGCGGCCCGCAGCGTTATAAGGAAGGATTCGAATGAGGTCTTTGAAGCCGCGCGTGAGGCCCGCTGGCCCGGCGTCATCGGCAGCATCGGCGTAGTGCATCTTGCCGGTAGCGGTGGCGACCACGTGCTCACCCGGCTGCACGGTGATTCCGGTATCGGTCCATAGCTGGTCACCGGTGAGCTGAATTTCCTGCGAGAGCCGGGGTTTGCCAGCCGGCGGCGTTGCGGCAGGCGCCGCAGTCTGCTGAGAGCCTGTAGACTGCACCTGCGAGGGGGTTTCGCCACGAACCAATTGCGCGTTCAAATAGAAAGGACAGGCTCCGCCGGCCAGGGCGCTCGCAACCCAAATCACGGAGTGCCTCATCCAACTTTTGTACACGGGATCCATCCTTGCGGGGCGGGAACGCAGCCTCAATGTAAACAGATGCTCGTAGCAGACGCAAGCGTTGGCCGGGCAGCGCGCGAACTGTAAAGGCGTTTCCTTGACGATCGCGTGGCCGCCTTGTATGTTGAAATTACGCTGCCGCGAATGGCAGCGAAACGATCGGTAAGGCAACACGTTACATCACATTACGCAAGGTAGGGTGCGCCAATCTTACAACCTCTGGTCCGAACAGGAGCCGCGGCGATTTCCATGACGAAGGGTCTCCAGTGGATAGCGTCGGGAATTTTTTTGGCCACTGCGATGCTACCCACGCCGATCACCGCGCAGACTCCACCACCCGCGCAAGCCCAGCCGCCAGCGCAAGCCCCTGCACCGCCCAACAATCCGCGGGCGCGCCTTGGATTGCGCGACGCTCCCGCGAGCAATGTGACCGTGGATGGCAGCGAGGCCATGTTCACCACCATGTGCGCCTTGCTTGCCGCCGGGTTCGAAGCCGACGTCAGCTCCGATCGTTGGAGCCCGATGCGCGCGCAGCTTCGCGACCGCATGCAACACCAGCAAGGGCCGGCCGTCGACGCCGTTCGTGAGTTTTACAAAAAGCACGAACTTGCCGACGCCGGAGCGATGCTGTCGCAGTACATCTGGTTCGGCCTGGTGTCCGGATCGGCGCCCAAATTTACCCCCACGCTCCGGCGCGACGAATTGCCTCCGGAAGTGATCGCGCTCGAAGGCTTCAGCGAAATTCTTTCGGCTTACTATGTGGAGCAGCACATTGGCCGACTATGGGTCCAGGTTCAGCCGGTTTACAACCACGAAATCGACGGGATTCACGACGCGGTGTCGCAGATCGTGTTCGTGACGACGAACTATTTGCGAGAACTCGCCAGTCCTTCGGATCGCCGCACGTTCACCATCATCGTCGAGCCGTTGGTAGGACGCATCACCAACGTGCGCAATTTTCAGGATCATTACGCGATCGTGCTCAGCGGCGCGGCCGATGTGCCCGTTGATGTCGTTCGCCATGCGTACCTGCACTTTTTGCTGGACCCTCTGCCGCTGCAATACCCGCACGTCATTGCCGTAAAGCGCCCCGTTTTCGATGTCGCCACGCGAGCGCCGCGGTTGCCCGCAGACCTGCGAGATGATTTGCCCTCCTATTTCGCCGAGTGTCTGGTTCGCGCAGCGGAGCTGAAATTGAAACGCATGTCACCCGGCGAACGAGAAGCCACGATCGACACCGATGACGTTGACGGCTATGTCCTGGTGCGCCCGCTGTTCAAGGCCTTGGCGGGCTTCGAAGGCTCCGAGCCTTCCATGAAGCTGTATTTTCCGGAGATGGTGCGCTCGATTGATGCCAATGCCGAGGTGAAACGCGCGCAGGCAGTGAAGTTCGCTTCCGCGGACAGCGCTCCCAAGCAGGGAGACACCGCAGAAGAGCAAGTGGTGCGACAACGTAAGCCGCACCCGACTACGATCCCGAACGATTCCGACGCGATCGCGGACCTGACGGAAGGCGAGCGTCGCATCGCCGAGAAGAATCCGCGAGCCGCGGAATCTTCTTTTCAGCGGGTGCTCGCGAAATACCCGGATCAGCCGCGCGCGTGGTACGGCATGGGTTTGGTCGCGCTGCTCGATCGCGACGCCATCCGCGCCAAAGAAGTTTTCGGACGATTGACAGCCGGAGAGCATGCGGCGACACAGGATCCGATGGTGCTAACGTGGTCCCATATCTATCTGGCGCGCATCTATGATGATGAGGGCCAGGCGGAGCAGGCGAAAACGGAGTATCAAGCAGCCTTGGCCGTCAATGGGGGGCCCGAGCAAGCCAAGCAAGCGGCTCAGAAGGGGCTGGCGGCGTTCGGCACGGATAAGCGATCCGAGCGGCCGTAAAGGGAACCGAACGATCTCAGCTGGGGAAACATAAACTCCTGCCAGGAGCCCAGAAAACTTCACGGTCGGGTGGCCGTGACGCTCAGCCACGGGACTTCGGCAGAAACCGATAGGAGAAAAATATGACACGGAATTTGAACCGATGGGCGAGCGCGGCGGCGTTCGCGTCACTGCTCTGCGGTAGCCTGGGTATCTCTAGCGCTCGCGGGGGGCAAGGCGCCCAGCCGGGCACGCAGAACCCGCCTGCCCAGCAGCAACCGAACGACAAAGACAAACAACCTGCTCCGCTCTCCATGGACTCACCGCAGAGCAGCGCAGCCGCAGCTCCCGCGCCGGCGCCCGCAAGTCCGGATGAGGAAGCCGCCTACAAGGCCCTCCAGGCAGTACCGCCAAACGACATCGACAAGCGCATCCCGATGGCCGAACAGTTCCTGCAAAAGTACCCGCAGAGCCGTTATCGCCCGGTGATGTATCAGACTCTCGTCTCCGGATATCTCGCGAAGCAGGAAGTACCCAAGATGCTGGACGCCGGCGAGAAAGAAATCGCACTGAATCCAAACGACACGCCCGTGCTCGGGCTCATGGGGCAAACCTTGGCCCGCACGGTCAACACGAAATCTCCCAACGCGATGGAGCAGCTCAACAAGGCCGAGCTATATTCCAAGCGCGCCATCGAAGTGACGCCGACGCTGCCCAAGCCTGCCGAGCTCACCGACGAACAGTTCACAGCCGCGAAAAATAATGCGCTGGAAATGGCCTACAGTGGCCTGGGTCTCGTGTATCTCCAAAAGGGTAAGTTCACCGACGCCATTCCCGCGCTGGAGCAATCGGTCAAGAATGACAATCATCCGGAGCCCGACCCTGTGAATTGGTACCTGCTCGGCCTGGCCAACGAGAAGGCCTCGCATTTTGACGCCGCGATGGCTGCCTATACCAAGTGCGCCGCTATCCAAAGCACGCTGCAGCCAAACTGCAAGAGCGGCATCGAATCGGCCAAGAAAGCCAGCTCGACGCAACTCAGCGCTCCGAAGTGAGCATGACGGCGCCGGCCGGAATCGTTCCTGCGATGACAGGCAACCAGGAGCAGCTCGAAGAGCGACTAGGTTTCCGGTTTGAAACGCCGGGGCTGTTGGAGCGTGCTCTCACGCACAGCTCCGCCGTTCCGGAGTTGCGTGCGGGCCATGCGGTCGAGTCTGCGTCCGGGCCACTCCCACAAGACAACGAGCAGCTCGAATTCCTGGGCGATGCCGTGCTCGATATGCTTGCGAGCGAATACCTGCTCGCGGCGTTTCCGGAATGGAGCGAGGGGCAGCTTTCCAAAAGTCGCGCTCGCCTCGTGAACGCGCGTGCTCTCGAACTTGCGGCCAGGCGGTTGCGTCTAGGCGAATATCTTCGCCTGGGGCGCGGCGAAGAAAAAACCGGCGGGCGCGACAAGCCCACCCTCCTGGCCGACGCGTTCGAGGCGGTAATCGCCGCGATCTACCTGCAAGGTGGATTGGACGCCGCCCGCCAGGTTCTGCGACATGTGCTCTTCGAGTCGGCTCTGGAGGAGCGCGGCGAACGCATTGCGGATTCCGATCGCAAGTCGGCTCTACAGGAGTATTTGCAGGGGCGCGGGCAGCCCCCAGCGGAATATCGCCTGGCTGGAGCAAGCGGTCCCGACCACCAGAAAAAATTTGAGATTGAAGTCTGGGTGGGCGGCGCGTGCATGGCCAGCGCCCAAGGCACTACAAAAAAGGAAGCGGAACAACGGGCGGCGCACACCGCTCTGGAACGCCTGGAACAAGCGACGCCGGCAGGCTAAGCGCGAATGCCTGAAACCACGACCGCACCGCAGCCCATCGCCGAAGCGCCCGCGCAGCCGCAAGGGCATCGGGGCGAAGACACCACCCTGTCGGAATATCTCGAGTCCTTGCTCGTCACTGTGTTGCTGGCGCTGTTCGCCACCACCTTCATCCTGCAAGCGTTCAAAATCCCCTCGCCTTCGATGGAGAGCACGCTTCTCGTCGGCGACCACTTGCTGGTCAATAAGTTCATTTTCGGCGGGCATGGCGCGTGGTACGAAAAAGTTCTGCCTTATCGCGCGCTCGAGCGTGGCGACATTATCGTCTTCAAGTATCCGTATCAGGACCATACCCACTACGTGAAGCGGGTCATCGGCTTACCAGGCGATCATCTGAAACTCGCGGACCAGCGCATGTTCGTCAACGGAAAGCTCTTGAACGAGCCATACGTCGTGCACGATCCTGCCGTCGGCTACGATCCGCTAAACTACAATTTTCCGCCCCAGGGCATTCAGCTTTATTCCTCGCCCGTCATTCCCGAATGGGGGCGCGAGATCAAGAAATACATTCAGGGTGACGAAATCGTTGTGCCGCCCGGGAAGTATTTTGCGATGGGTGACAATCGCGATCACAGCTCCGACAGCCGCTACTGGGGCTTTGTCGATCGTGACGCGATCATGGGGCGTCCGTTCCTGATCTATTGGTCGGTCGAAGCCAGCAGCGCCGACTATAGTCCGAGCACCTTCTTGCAGCGTTTGGGCGGGATTTTTAACACGCTCCTGCACCTTCCGACGCGAACGCGTTGGAGTCGCATGTTGCAGACCGTCCACTAGATGTCTCCTGGAATGGGTGTCGCAGGAATTGCCCTCGTCACCTTTTCATTTAGGAAGCAGTCTGCGAAACTTCCAGTACTATGAAGCAGTTACGAAAGTGGTGGCGGACGGCCCTGGTTCTCGTGGCCCTGGTAGTTGCCTCGCAAATCGGCGCCTCCGTATTGGCGCGCACGCACCGCGTACACCAATATCTGGTCGAGCATCTGGAGCGGTCCTTCGGCAGGCCTGTGGAGGTCCGACACTTTAATGTGCTGCTCCTGCCCAGTCCCAGGCTCGATGCCGACCAGGTGACCATCGGCGAAGATGCCTCTTTCGGCAACGAGTATTTCCTGCGTGCGGAACACCTTTCGGCTGGGCTGCGCTGGACCGGCCTTTTGCTAGGACACTTCGAGTTTGGCACCCTGTCGCTAAGCCGTCCCAGCTTGATCCTCGTGCGCAATCGGGAAGGCCGCTGGAATTTAGAGGGCTGGCTGCCTCCGGCAAAGATCAGTGCGGTAAATGGCTTGCCGGTGTACGGGCCGCAGGCGGGCATCACTCCCTCAAACCGTTTGAATCGCATTGCTATCGACGACGGGCGGATCAATTTTAAGATCCTCGACGAGAAATTGCCGTTCGCTTTCACGGGTGTTTCCGGCGCCGTCGAACAAGTTTCCTCGGGCCGCTGGCAATTGCAGCTGGAAGCGCAGCCTTGGCGGAGCGGTGCGGCGTTGCAATCGGCGGGTACGGTGTTTGTTCGCGGAGATGTCGCGGGCACGTCGGCAAGATTGCAGCCTGCGGAAATTCGTGTGCATTGGGAGCAGGCTTCGCTTGCCGACCTCTTGCGATTGTTTCGCGGTCGCGACTATGGCGTGCGCGGCCTGTTCGCACTGGATGCCACCGCCAAGAGCGGCGGTCCCGATTCCAAAGGCTCCGCAAATAGCAAATTGGGCGATTGGTCGTATACGTTGAAAGCCCGCGCTACCCGGATTCACCGCTGGGATCTCACCGAGCGTACCGATAACCCGCAGATGAACGTAAATCTGCTGGGCCGCCTGAATGTTGCGAGCGGTAGAGCGGTTACCGATCGCATCATCGTCGAAACCTCGAAATCGAATTTGCGCGGCACCGCGCTCGCGGTCATCAGTGCAAATCCATCTTGGGAGATTCACTTGGATTCGGCGGGTGTGCAGGCCTCCGATCGTCCTCGCGTGGTATCGCGCATTTCAGCCGGACGTGGACGACGCGATTTCCGTCGATCAGTACTTCACCGGAATGATGACTTTGCACGGTTGGCCGCTGCAACTCGATGATGCGGCGTTTTCGAGCGATGGCGGCGAGGCGCGCGTACCCGGTTTCGTATCCCCGCTCCGAATTGGGGCCATCGAGGGTGGACGCCAGCACGCGCGACTCACAATTGACCCAGTGCATATTTCGTACGGCGCAAGCGGCACCCGTGCCGAATCCGTTGGAGCCACCAAGGCCGCTTCCACCAAGCGTCGCGTGCCGAGCGAGGGGCGCGGCGCGGTGAACGTCGGGTTTGCGCACGACTTTGAAGAGCGTGCAGGGCGTCTCGCCATCGAAGGACACATTGAAAAAGTACAGGACGTCCTGAAAATTGCGGCAGCTTTCGGTCATCCGCTGAACCACGGTTGGGAGTTTGCCGGCGCGGCCGGCGCGGCTTTGCGTTGGGAGTGGAATAGGTCCGCACCGCGGGGTCGCTGGAATGGGCGCGTCGACGTGGCCAAGGGAGAGCTGGAGGCAGCGGGTCTCAATCAGCCTTTGCAACTCATCAAGACGAGCCTGGAATGGAAGGACGGCCTGCGCACCGCTGTGATCGGAGACATTGAGGGCTTCGGTGGTACGTGGTCCGGCGCAATTTCGCAAGCTGCCCCCACGGACGACGATGGCAGCGCCAAATGGAATTTTCAGTTGCACGCCGACCGTCTCGACGCCACCGAACTCGATCGGTGGATCGGCCCACGCGCGCGACCCGGATGGTTACAGCGCCTCTTGCCATCGCTTCTCGGTGGCGCAGCGGCGACCCCCGCTACGCCGCCCAACGCACACGCCAGCGAGTTAGTGCGCCGTGTCGATGCCGAGGGTGAATTGCAGATCGACGAGTTCACGCTGGAAAAGCTCAAATTCCGACAAGTTCACGCTGTGGGCGCGCTGCACGATCTCCATCTGGAGGTGCGTGAGGCCGACGCGCAGTGGGCCGGTGGAAACGTCCACGCCAAGGTGAACGCGAGATTTCTACCTCGGCCCGCCTATGACGTTTCCGCTGATCTCGATCATGTGGATTTGGCGCAATTGCCCGCTCCACCTCGCGCGGCAGACCGCTTTGGCGGCAGCGCCTCCGGAACTTTGCATTTCACCACCCAGGGTGTCGGCCGTGAAGAATTGCTCGCACGCCTCGCGGGCCGCGGCGACGTACGCATGCGCAACATCGAGTTTCGCGGCTGGGATGTCAGTGCCAGCGTTTCCGAAGGCCAGCCGCGCACCGGAGAATCGCGCTGGGCCGCCGGAGAAGGCGCTTTCACGCTGCGAGATCAGGGTGTCGTGCTTGCCGGTTTGCGTCTTGAGTCTGGACGTGAATTCACATTTGTGAAGGGCACCGTGAGCTTTGGGCGTGACGCGGACTTGAGCATACAGACCACTACGGATGGCAGGCGCGAGAGCCGCACTGTCGAGCCTGGTCATATCCTGAAAATTTCTGGGCCGCTGGATGTGCCCCGTGTTTCCGTCGAGCGAACACAGGCACGGGAGCCGGCGGACTGAATGGTCGAGAGGGTCGGAGAAAATCGCTGATGAACAGACGCACCCTGTTGGTGTTGGTCGTGGTGTTTGTGCCGCAGCTTACTGCTGCGCCAAAGCCGTTCACTCTGGAACAAATTCTAAGCGCGCCGTTCGCAGAGAATTTGACCGCGGCGAAAAAAGTAAATCGCATCGCGTGGACGCTCGACGAAGAAGGGAAGCGCAATGTGTGGGTCGCCGAGGGTCCAGACTTCAAGGCGCGCCGGCTCACCTCGTACCTGACCGACGACGGCCAGGAAATCGGCCAACTCAGTTTCTCCGAGGATGGCAACTCGCTGGTGTACGTCCGCGGCGGCGAAAAAAATCCCGCCGGCCAATATCCCAATCCCACCAGCAACCCCGCAGGTGTGACGCAAACCGTGTGGGTCATCGCGTATGCCGGGGGGGAACCAAGAAAAATGGACGCCGGGCATTCTCCCAATATTTCCGCCCGCGGAATGCTAGCGTATCTTCGCGACGGCCAAATCTATCTCACCGCTCTCGATGGCAGCGACAAACCCACGCAACTCGTAGTCCGCGGCCAGAATCACTCCGAACAGTGGTCCCCCGACGGCTCGCGCCTCGTCTTTGTTTCCAGCCGCGGCGATCACAGCTTCATCGGCATCTACGATGTCGCGTCGAAAAATATCAGCTTCCTCGCGCCTAGTGTGGACTCCGACAGTGATCCCACCTGGTCCCTCGACGGCAAGCGCATCGCCTTCGTTCGCCGCCCCGCCGACCCGCGCGACACGCCGCAAGGCTACTTCATCGAGCCCGATCGCCCGCATCCCTGGGCAGTCTGGACCGCCGACGTCGCTGCCACCACCGCCAGCGAAATCTGGCACAGCTCTACATCTCCGCAAGGCTCATTCCCATACATGGCCGACGATACTGGCGGCGGTGTACTCAATTGGGCAGCCGACGACCGCATTGTGATCGCTAGCGAAGAGGATGGCTGGCAACATCTCTATTCGCTCTCCGCAAACGGCGGCGCGCCTCAACTGCTCACCCCCGGAGATTGCGAAGTCGAACAGTGGTCGTTCTCACCCGATCGCGCAAAGGTCATCTTCAATTCCAACTGCGAGGACATTGATCGCCGTCATCTTTGGCTAGTCGATACAACAGGGAGCAAACCAGTTCAGCTCCACCACATAGTCACCGGTGAGTCCCGCGAAAAGCTGCGGGCCGAGCGCGCGCAAGGAATCGAATGGAGCCCTGTAATTCTCTCTGATGGACGGTACTTGGCCTATCTGGCTTCCGACGCGCAGCATCCAGCCAGAGTATTCCAGACTTCTTTCGATGCGGACCGCATCGTCGCCATGCTAACACCAACGCCTCCGGACTTTCCTGCCGGGCAACTCGTCACCCCGCAACAGGTCATCTTCCACGCCGCCGACGGTCTTGAAATCCACGGCCAAATCTTCGTGCCACGCGACGCGAAGCCAAACGAAAGGCATCCAGCCTTAGTCTTCATGCACGGCGGCTCCATGCGCCAGATGCTCCTCGGCTGGCACTACATGTACTACTACTCGAACGCCTACGCCATGAATCAGTACCTCGCCAGCCGCGGCTACGTCGTCCTCTCGGTAAACTATCGCAGCGGCATCGGCTACGGCCGCGCCTTCCGCGAAGCTCCTGGCCGCGCAGGCCGCGGCGCCACCGAATACCGCGACGTAGTCGCCGCCGAAAAATTCCTTCAAGCCCGCCCCGATGTCGATCCCGCCAGAGTCGGTCTCTGGGGCGGCAGCTACGGCGGCTTCCTCACCGCCATGGGACTCGCCCACAACTCCGACATCTTCGCAGCCGGCGTAGATTTCCACGGCGTCCACGATTGGCCCACCGACAATTGGGACGGCAAAAACATCCCGCCCGAACTCACCAAACTAGCGCACGAGTCTTCTCCGGTCAGCGCCGTAGACACCTGGAAATCCCCGGTCCTTTTCATCCACGGCGACGACGACCGCAATGTCTACTTCGCCCAAACCGTCGACCTGGTCGCACGCCTCCGCGCCCGCGGCGTCCACATCGAGTCACTCATTTTCCCCGACGACATCCACGATTTCCTTCTCCATCGCAACTGGCTAGCCGGCTATCACGCGGAAAGCGATTTCTTCGACCGCCAGCTCAAAAATTCCACGTCCGTCAGCAGCGGAAAGCCGCAGTAGCCTTCCTGCGATGGCGCTCCGATGCAAATCGGGAAATCCATTCGGCCAAGCCGCATTCCGCCGCGCGCTCGTTTCCTGCTGGGCCACGCTCCTCGCTCTCAGTGCCAGCGCCGCCGCCCCTCGCTCGGATCGCGTTAATCTCTTCCCGAAACTTCAAGCAGGCCAGACCCTCACCTATCGCATCGCCTATCACCTCGACAAACAGGCCAACACGCAAAGCTCCGTAAAATGGGCGCAAACCCCAGCCGCTGCTGCCATCAACGTCCAAGGTCTGCTCCGCTTCGAGGTCCTCGCCGTCCAGGCGCAGGGCTCGCGCTCCACAATTCACGCGCGCACCAGTTTTCAATCCTTGAACTCAGAAGACAAACTTCCCAGCCAACCACGCTCGCAAAACGCTCCTGAGACCGCGATCGAGTTCACTCTTTTCCCCAACGGCCGCATCGACGATATAAAAAATCTCGACGCGCTCTCCCCCGACCAACAACAAGCCTGGCAGCAGTGGGCCTCCACATTCGCCGCCGCCGCGATTTTTCCCGCGGACGGCATCAAGCTAACCCAAAGGTGGAAGTCCGAAGAACCCGAGAAATCGCCATCTCCCATCACCGGCCTCACCTGGATGCGCGAGTCCACGTATCTCCGTAACGAGCCGTGCCGCTCCGCCCAATTGATGCCACAGGGCGAGGTCGCCGATTCCAACAAGTCACACGAAACCTGCGCCGTCATCCAGACCAAGGCCGCCCTGAAGCAAAAATCCTCCCCCCAAAACACAACTCCCGAGGGTTTCAAGCTCCACCAGTTACATACCTCCGGCACCGCGAGCGGAAACAACCAGACTCTGCTCTATCTTTCCCTGCAGACCGGCCTCCTGATCCGCTCCTCCGAACAAGCCGACCAGACCATGGATGTCACCATCGCCAAAGCCGACAATTCCAACCGCGTCCGCTACGCCATCCACGCCAAAAGCAACACCGAGATTTTTCGCATCGTAAGTGCTCCGTCCAAGAATCCTTAAACTCAAGCGAGCGAAAGCGCGGCGCGGCCAACCGCGGCGCGCAATGCAAAGGAGCTCTCCCACAAATGTTCGAAAGCACACTCACTGAACTCCTCTACGGCAAGGGCGCACACGCCAACCCAATCGGCTGCATCGAAGACCTCCCGCCAAATCTCGCCTCGCGCACAATCGAAGGCTACCCCCACTCCATCTGGCAACTCGTCAACCACATGAACTATTGGATGGACTACGAACTCCACCGTATCGCAGGCGCCTGCCCAGCGTATCCCGAACACGCCTCCGCCAGTTGGCTGCCGAACTCCGCTCCTCCAACGGACACCGACTGGTCGAAAGCCGTATCCCTTTTCCGCGATCTAATCGCCAAGCTCGCCGAACTAGCACACTCCGGCACGCAAGCGCTCTCCCGCGAAGTCCAGCCCGCCCACGCACAGCAAGCCCAGCACTCCTCCACAGTCGGCGCCATCCTCTGGCAACTCGCGTCCCACAATTCCTATCACACAGGCCAAATCGCAATGCTCCGAAGCCACCTGCATGCCTGGCCCCCCAAAGCCGGCGGCGACACCTGGTAGCATGCATCACCGCCAAGTAGCACAGGCACTCCTGCCTGTGCTCCGACGACCACCACTCGAAAATCGGAATTCCCATCCCAATCGGACCACATCTGCCAATCCCGCCCACGGATCTAACCATCCACCCACGGTCAACCAACTGTCATCCCGAGCGATCCGACAAGGATCGCTGAAGGATCTCAACGCCCGCCCATCCACACGCGATCAAACCCACGCCACTTGCCACCCGGAGTATAATAAAAGTTTCGCCACACCCCACCGACCCAGCAGGAGAGCGCCCGAATGAATTTCAAGCTGCGCAGCACCTACCAGCCCCGAGGCGACCAGCCCACCGCCATCGACCAACTCTTCCGCGGCCTCGAAGCCGGCGACAAGCACCAAGTCCTCCTGGGCGTCACCGGCTCCGGCAAAACATTCACGATGGCCAAGGTCATCGAAGCTCTGGATCGCCCAGCGCTCGTCCTGGCCCACAACAAAACGCTAGCCGCCCAGCTCTATCACGAGTTCAAATCCTTCTTCCCCGAAAACGCCGTCGAATATTTCGTCAGCTACTACGATTTCTACCAGCCCGAAGCCTACGTTCCCTCCGCCGACATCTACATCGAAAAAGAATCCACCATCAACGACGAGCTCGACAAACTCCGCATGAGCGCCACCCGCTCGCTCTTCGAACGCCGCGACGTCATCATCGTCGCCAGCGTCTCCTGCATCTACGGCTTGGGTTCCCCCGAAGCCTATTACGGGATGCTCGTCATGCTCGAAAAGGGTCAGCAGACCTCGCGCGAAGCCCTGCTGCGCCGTTTCGTCGATATCCAGTACGAGCGCTCCGAAGACTTACGCCGCGGCACGTTCCGCGTACGCGGCGACATCATCGAAATTTATCCCACCTACGAAGACAACGGCTACCGCATCGAAATGTGGGGCGATCAGATCGACACGATTCGCCAGATCGATCCCGTAACCGGCGAAGTCCGCGCCGGCCAGGAAGACCTGACGCGCGTCTCCCATCTATCCGAAAACGCACTACGTCATGCCCGCCGAACAGCGCGAGCGCGCCATCGACAGCATCTACGACGAACTCGACTGGTGGAAAAAAGAACTAGAGCGCCAGGGCAAATTCGTCGAAGCCCAGCGCGTCACCCAGCGCACCATGTTCGACATGGAGATGATGCGCACGATCGGCTACTGCCACGGCGTCGAGAATTATTCCCGCCACCTCAGCGGCCGCCTGCCCGGCGAAGCCCCGCCAACGCTGCTCGACTATTTCCCGCAGGATTACCTGCTCTTCGTCGACGAATCCCACCAGACCATTCCGCAAGTCCGCGGAATGCACGACGGCGACCGCTCGCGCAAACAAACCCTGGTCGACTACGGCTTCCGCATGCCCTCGCGCCCTCGACAACCGCCCGCTAACCTTCGAAGAGTTCGAGCACCGCGTGAATCAGGCCCTCTACGTTTCCGCCACGCCCGGCCCCTACGAGCTAACAAAATCCGGCGGCGCTTTTCGTCGAGCAGGTGATCCGCCCCACAGGCCTGTCGATCCCGAAGTCGAAATTCGCCCGGTAAAAGGCCAGGTAGACGATTTACTGGAAGAAATCCGAGTCCGCGCCGCCCGAAACGAACGCGTGCTCGTCACCACGCTGACCAAACGCATGGCCGAAGACCTCTCCGAATATTTCGCAGAAATCGGAGTCCGCTGCCGCTACTTGCACTCCGAAGTCGAAACGCTCGACCGCATCAAAATCCTCCGCGATCTCCGCCGCGGCGAATTCGACGTCCTCATCGGCATCAACCTGTCTCCGCGAAGGCCTCGACCTCCCCGAAGTCTCTCTCGTCGCCATCCTCGACGCCGACAAAGAAGGCTATCTCCGCAGCGCCACCTCGCTCATCCAAACCATCGGCCGCTGCGCCCGCCACATCTCCGGCCGCGCCATTCTCTACGCCGACCGCCGCACCGGCTCCATGAACCAGGCCATCAGCGAAACCAATCGCCGCCGCGACAAACAGTTCGCCTACAACAAGGAAAACAACATCACGCCCGAATCCATCGTCAAGTCCGTGGACATGGAACTCGCCAGAATCGTCGAAGCCGACTACGTCACCGTCCCGAGTCGACGACGTCGCGTTCGACGCCGCCGCCGCCAACGTAAAAAGCGAGGCCCAGCTAGCCGAACTCCTTAGCCAGCTAGAATCCCAAATGCGCGAAGCCGCCAAAAAATTCGAATTCGAAAAAGCCGCCCAACTACGAGACCGCATCCGCACCCTGAAACAACGCGACCTCGCCGGTCTCTTCTCCCGCGACTCAACCCCCACGTCAGGCGCCGCCACCACGTGAACCGGTAGCGTCGGCATCCTGCCGGCTCTTCCACCTGTAGCCGCCGTCCTTTAGGGCGGCGGGGTTGAGACGCAAATGAAACCCGCGCTGAATAATGCGCACACTCGTCCCATCAAGCGGTCAAACCACTCCCCGCCGCAATTCCTCCAACGGATAGAAACGTCCCCCGCCAGGTAACCCCGCCCTGCCACAAGCGTAACCACCGTCGAGCGCAGCAACATGTAGCGAAAACAAACACAGCCCCCAGCGGGTGCGTCAAAGCATAAAACGGCGAAACCCGCATCACCAAATCCACGCCTACATGAAATCCCAGCGCAATCACCACCGCCACTCCCGAAAAAATCCGCACCCACCCGTGCGCCCAAAAACCAAGCCCACAAACGGCGCCACATTCGTCAGCAACATCCCGCAAATCGCCGCCGCCACAAACGTCAAGTTATAATCCAGCGCCGCAAAAAAATTCTTAGTCACCCCGCGAATCAAATTTCCAACCCCAGCATGCCACCGCACCACCACCGCCTCCTGCGCGATGCCCACGCCGCTCCGCAGGCCTGCTTGCTTCACCAACTTCCCCAGTTTCATGTCGTCGACCACTTCCATCGCCAGTCGGCGATGCGTCCCGCTAGCTTCATAAGCCGACCGTTTAATAATCTGAAACGCGCCCACGCCCACGTACGCTCGCGAATGCGGATTCGACACCCGATACGGATCGTTCGCGACGTGCATCGCCAATCCCAAAGAAACGTAAGGACCACCGTCTCCCAAAACCCGACCATCTCCACATCGCCAAACAACGTCAAGTGATCCAGCTTCTTCGACCGAACCACCGCCATCGCTCGCCGCAACAGCATCCGGAGCAAACCGCACATCCGCATCCGTAAACAGCAACCACTCCCCGTCGAGCTCTCATAAGCCTTTTGCAACGCGTGCGGCTTTCCCAGCCATCCAGTAGGCAATTCCCGCACATGCACCACCCGAAATCGTTCCGCTCTCCGCTCACCCCCGCCAATGTTGGCGCCGGTGTCAGCGCCCGTGCCGGCGCCCGTGTAGGCGCCGGGCTTCAGCCCGGCCAGCCAGATCCCCATCCCCATATCCCCGCCATCACCCAAGCCGTTGTAGTGGCCGGTCTTCAGACCGGTCAACGCAAACTCCTCCAAAATCCGCCCGGTGGCATCCGCCGAGCGATCGTCAACAGCAATAATCTCCAAATGGGGATAATCAATGGCAGCGAGCGTAGCGAGCGCCGCAGGCAGCTTCTCTTCCTCGTCACGCGCGGCAAATATCAACGTAATCCGCGGGCAATCCGTATCCGCCAACGGCGCAAAGTCCTTGAGCCAGGGCAACCGCAGCAAGCCCCAGGCCACGCGAAGTCCATGAAAAACCCAGAAAAAAGCGATGAAACCAAAGAGAAGAAGTACCAACAGGTGCATGGTGATTGGTATCCGAAGCAGGCCTCAGGTTATCCTAGCATGAGATGACGGAGACGCTTTCGATCGTTGGTGCTGGACGTGTAGGACGCGCATTGGGATGCCGGATGCGCGAACTGGGCTGGAAGATCGGCGCGGTCGTCACGCGCAATGAGTCGAGTGCGCGGCGCGCCGTGCGCTTCATCGGTGGCGGCAGGGCCCAGGTGGGATTGTCGCGACGGATCCTGGCTTCGACCTGCATCCTGATCGCCACACCGGACGCTGCTATCGAAGCTGTCGCAAACGAATTAGCGCGTATCGGCGGCGAGGAATTGCAAGGGCGGGTTGTGCTCCACACCAGCGGCGCCCTGGATTCCAGCACGTTGAGCGCTGTCCGTGCGTGCGGTGCCGCGGTTGGCTCGATGCACCCGCTGCAAACGTTCAACGGCGTAGCAATTCCTCCCTTGGAAGGGAAAATCTTTGCCATCGAGGGCGACCCCATGGCGGTTCGAACGGCGCGAAAAATTGCCAGAGCATTCGGTGCGGCGCCATCTCCGATCGAAGCGCGCAACAAGCCGCTTTATCATGCGGCCGGCGCCTTGGCAGCGGGGCACACGTTGGTCGTCGTGGAAGCCGCCGTCCAGTTGCTCATGTCGTTGGGCATGAAACGCAGGGAAGCTTTGCGCGCTCTCCTGCCCATGACTCGGCAGGTGCTCCAGAACTACGAGCGTCTCGGCCTGCGCACTGCCTGGACTGGTCCGCTCGCTCGCGGCGACTACGAAGTCGTCGCCAGGCATCTGAACGTGTTGCAGGAATATTCGCCGGAATACGGCAACGCGTATGATGCGCTGAATCGTTTAGCCGAACGAATCTTGCCGCGCGACACCGCCGATTCGGGACACGCCGCGCACGCTGCGCAGCACCATAAAGCGAAAGCTCAATCACTAGGGGGCAAAGAGTGAATCGTCATCAGATCGCAATGGAATATACGACGCTGTCCAACGGCTTGAAGGTTGTCATCGTGCCGGATACGTCCGCGCCGGTAGTTACCGTCGGCGTCTACTACAAAATTGGTTTTCGTCTGGAGCCGCAGGGTCGCAGCGGTTTCGCGCATCTGTTCGAGCACATGATGTTTCAGGGCTCCGCGAATGCTCCTAAGATGCAGCACATCAAGTTGATCAATTCCAGCGGCGGCGTGCTCAATGGCTCGACGCACTACGATGTCACAAACTACTACGAGGCCGTGCCTTCCAATGCGCTCGAGCGCGTGCTGTGGCTCGAAGCCGACCGCATGCGCGCACTCAAGGTCGACGATGAAAACTTGCGCAACCAGCGCGACGTCGTGAAAGAAGAAGTCCGCGTCAACGTGATGAACCAGCCCTACGGCGGGTTTCCATGGCTCGACTTGCCGCCGGTCGCCTTCCGCAATTGGGCCAACGCTCACAATTTCTACGGCGATTTCGCCGATCTCGACGCTGCCGACCTCGCTGACGTACAAGCCTTCTTCAAGACCTACTACGTACCGAACAACGCCGTTCTTCTCGTGCTCGGTGACGTGAAAGCGGACGAAGGTGTCGCATTGGCGCAAAAGTACTTCGGCGACATTCCTGCCGGCGCGCCTCCGCCGTTTGCCGATCCCCGCGAGCCGCAACAAAAAGAAGAGCGTCGCGGAGAAGTCGAGGAAAAATTCGGCACGCTACCCGCCATGGCCATCGGTTACACCATCCCCGAACGCCGAACGCGCGACTGGTGCGCGATGGCGCTGCTCGATCAGGCCCTGTACGGAGGCCGCGCAGGCCGCATGTATCGCGATCTCGTTCTCGAGAAGCAGATCGCCGTCGAGGCCGAGGGAGGCATCGACGATATTTTCGGCTATAACGGTCCCACCCAGATGGTGACCCGCATTCTGCACAAGCCCGAGTATTCCGCAGAGAAGACTCTGGCCGCGTTCGATGCCGTAATTCGTGAAATTCAGGAGCAAGGAATCAGCGAAGACGAACTCGCGCAGCTCAAAGTGAAATGGCGCTCCGACTATTTCTCGACGCTGGAAGGTGGTCGGGGCGGCATGCCGCGCTACGGTCTGATGCACCTGCTCGCGTGCTTCACTTTGTTCGACAATCAGCCGCAGCTCGTGAACTCGATTCTCGACGGCTTCCTCGCCGTAAAGCGCGAGGAAATTCAAGAGGTCGCCAAGAAATATCTGCAGCCGGCGAATCGTGCCGTCGTATTCCGCACTCCCGTAAAGGCAGCCGCGAAGGAGGCCGCCTAATGGCCACTCGCACCGCACCATCGCGCACGGAAGCGCCGGGATTGTCGCCAGAACGCCCGGTCACCTGGCCAAAGCGCACGAAAGCGCGCCTGTCCAACGGCCTGGAAGTAATCCTCGCGGAATCGCACGCCATTCCGAAATTCCACGGCCAACTTTCTTTCCGGTACGGCAACGCCGCGGTCGTCGATCGCGGCCCCGGCCTCGCGGAAATGACTGCCACGGTCGCCCGTACAGGAACCAAGCAACGCATAAGCCGTCAGATCGAAGAAGACCTTCGCCGCATCGGCGCCGATCTTTCCTCCAGCGCCGGCGCGGACACCACCGGCATCGGTTTTGCCGGGTTGTCTGAGCTGGCTGAGCCGCTGCTCGGCCTGGTGGACGAGTTGGCGCGCGAAGCTTCGTTCCCGGAGCCCGAGTTCGAGCGCGAGCGCCGGCAAAAACTCGAAGAAGTAAAACTCGATCGCACCCAGCCGGGTTTTCTCGCCAGCGAGCGCGTGCGCAAAGTCCTGTTCGGCGATCATCCTTACGCGGTCGTCGCTCCGACCGAACCGCAAGTGGTCGCCTACAAGCGCACCGACCTCACGCAGATCTATCAAGAATTCTATACCCCGGAAAACGCGCTCCTCGTCATGGTCGGAGATTTCGATACCGCAGCCATGATGAAGTCGGTCGAAAAAACTTTTGGCGCGTGGACGGGCAGAAAGCCGAAGCCGAATGCGTCCCCGGATCCGGCGCAGCCGAAAGGACGGCGCGTCTACCTCGTGCACGTTCCCGGAGCCGTGCAAACACAGATTCTCGCCGGGTGCCACGCAATCACGCGTAAGCATGCGGATTGGGTCAAGATCGGGATGGCGAACAGCCTGTACGGCGGCGCCTTTAATTCGCGGCTGGTGATGAACATCCGCGAAGACAAGGGCTACACGTACAGCCCCCGCAGCGCTGTGCACGCGCTGCGCCAATATGGTTACTTCTCGGTTTCCGCGGCGGTGCGCAACGATGTAGTTGCCGCGTCGCTCACCGAAATGTTCTACGAACTCGACAAGCTACGCTCGCTTCCCGTGCCGGAAGCCGAACTCGCCGACGCGCGAAATTACCTCAGCGGTGTCTTCTCCATGGGCTTGGCAACACAAGACGGCTTGCTGAGTCAACTCGCCACCGTCGCGCTGAACGATCTCCCCGACGATTACCTCGAAACGTATCGCGAAAAGGTCCGTGCGCTCACGCCCGCCGATCTGCTGGCCACCGCCCGCAAATATTTCGACTCCGCCAACATGCAGATTGTCGTCGTCGGCGACCGCACCCAAATCGAGGACCAGGCCAAACTCTTCGGCGACCTCGAAATCTACGACGCCCAAGGCAACAAACTCTAGGTCCGGGTCTCTGTAGGTCCGAGTCTCCGACGATGGGCAAGTGTCTTGCTGGGCTTCCGCGGGCGGCTCGCTTTGGCCCGCTCGCTTTTGGGGTCGGCGTATATTAATTGATTAAATAACATAACTGTGCTATTACATCACCGCTATGAGACCACGGCTCATCTCGAAGTCTCTACGCAGCGGCTTGGCCCTCCTGTCATGGTTCTCTGCGTCCTTACTGTTTGCCAGCAGCGCATCGGCTGCAACCAAGAAGCCGCCGCCTCAGCCGATTAACCAGAATGCCGCGACTTCGGAGGAGTTGCAGTTGGTGCCGGGCATCGGGCCGGCGACTGCCGAGAAAATTCTGCTGATGCGCAAATCGTACGGCGCCTTCAAGAGCGTCG
Organism: uncultured Acidobacteriota bacterium; assembly: GCA_963721915.1. Classification (GTDB taxonomy): domain Bacteria; phylum Acidobacteriota; class Terriglobia; order Acidiferrales; family UBA7541; genus Acidiferrum. The sequence continues at coordinate 53,647 of CAVRLD010000006.1, forward strand.
ACGATTTACTTGCGATTCGCGGCATCGGCAAGAAGCGCCTCGACAAAATGCGCAAATATTTGAGCGTAGGACGGCCGGCGACCGGGCCAAGACCCTCCGTAGGCAAGCCCGCTGCTGTGGATAGGCCCGCGAATTCTAACGGGCGCGCGAGACCAGTTCCACCGTCGGCAAAGGAAGCTTCGCTTCCCGTTAAATCCATCATGAAATCAACGCCCTCGTCCGAGAAGCCTGCCGATACAGCTGCCGCTCCTGAAACCGACGAAGAGCCGCAGCGGCGATAGTCTGAATCGTGACAAGTTCCCTCAGCGGCTGAAGCCGGTGCTCGGCGGGGGCGTTTTGCGGCACGACTGAACAGCCTGCGGAAAAGTGGAAAATATGTCATTCCGAAACCCGTTTGGTTTTTGACGAGGTGAGGAATCTGCTTTGTCCTTGGTTTTTTTGCGAACAGCAGATCCCTCACCCGCAAACGACGCGGGGTTCGGGATGACAAACGCGGCTTTTTCCGCAGCCTGTGAAGTCTGCGCTGACGGTTGTTTGCGTACGAGGGTGTACATAGCTAGAACGTTTGGTGCGTTGGCTTGGCGGCTTCGATGTGAAGGGGGACTTGGTCGGCTATGCGGATGCCGTAGCCTTCGAGGGCTACTACCTTTTTGGGGTGGTTGGTTAGGACCCGGATGTCTTTCAGGCCCAGGTCGATTAGGATTTGGGCGCCTATGCCGCTTTCGTGTTGGACCATGCGCTGGCGGGCAGGTTCGCGGTCGAGTTGGCCGCGCTTGTGGAAATGGATTTGGGGAAGCGCGCCGGGTTCTTCGGGGGTTTCGACGCCGAAGCCGCGGCCGGTGTGGTGCAGATAGAGGAAAACGCCGCGGTCTTCCTTGGCGATGGCGGTCAGGGAGCGGGCGACAAGTTCGGAGCAATCGCAGGTGATGGACCCGAAGACGTCGCCGGTGAGGCAGTGCGAGTGGACGCGGACCAACGCGGGAGTTGGCCCTTCGAGGTCGCCGCGGACCAGCGCGACGTGCTGATCGTGATCGACGTCGCTGCAGTAGGCGATCATTCGGAAATCGCCGAAGCGCGTGGGAAGAACCGCTTCGGCGACGCGGCGGACGTAACGCTCGTGCTGCATGCGATAGCGGATCAGGTCGGCGACCGTCAGCATTTTCAGATTGTGGTGGCGGCAAAATTCGTGGAGTTGCGGGATACGCGACATGGTGCCGTCTTCGTTCATGATTTCGCAGATGACGGCGGAGGCGTTTAGGCCGGCGATGCGCGCGAGGTCTACGCTGGCTTCGGTCTGGCCTGCGCGGACTAATACGCCACCGTTGCGGGCGCGCAGCGGGAAGATGTGTCCGGGGCGGGCGAGATCCTGGGGGCGTGTTTTGGAGTCGATGGCGGTGAGGATGGTGATGGCGCGGTCGGAGGCGCTGATGCCGGTGGTTACGCCCAGGCGGCCGTCGATGGCTTCCGTGAACGCCGTGCCGTGCACCGAGGTGTTGATCGGCGACATAAGCGGGAGGTGGAGTTCGTCGCAGCGGTCTTCGGTAAGAGGCAGGCAGATCAGGCCGCGGGCGTACTTGGCCATGAAGTTGATGGCTTCCGGCGTGATTTTTTCGGCGGCCAGGGTGAGGTCGCCTTCGTTTTCGCGGTCTTCGTCATCGACCAGGACGATCATGCGGCCCTGGCGAATTTCTTCTACGGCTTCTTCGACGGTGGCAAATTTGGGCGTTGCATCGGTCATAGCTGCTCCGCGTTATTAAGGGCGACGGTGAAGTTCAGGGATTAGGATGATTTTAGAGCTATTGCGTTGCCTCCGTCGAGTGCCATCGCGTTGCCCGCTTCTCTCGCCTATGCAAAGAGCGTGTGCTTGGCCGGTGGTTAACGGTTTGGCCCCCTCCCCCCGCCTTTCTTGTAAGTGCGGATTCTAAAGGGCTTTAAGTTCAACAGATTTGGAAGGCAATTATCCCTTGACAACAAGCGGATTGTAGAGGAGTTACCAGCGCATTTGGCGTAAGTGCGGATTCTAAAGAGGTTACTCCGTGGTGTGATGAGGGTGAAGGGTCGGACGGAGATGCAGGGGCAGAACGGACTAAGTCTTTGCGGGGGCTGGATTGCACGGGGAATGGTAGCACGGATCGGGGTGTTTGTCAACTAGAATGATACGGGTAACTAGATGAGTATTCGAACGGTGCGAGCGAGACGTTTATGCCCTGTTCGGCAGAAGGTTGATTGAATCGGGGCACGCGCGATTGTCGTTGTCCCTCCCGGCGCTTAGATCGTGGCGGGTTTCACGGGTGCACAGGCAGGAGTGCCTGTGCTACGGGACGGTGCTCTGGAGGCGGTGGTCGAAGTACGACTTCCAGTCATTTGGCAGAGACGGAAGGTTGAAGAGGCGGCGGATTGAGGTTACGTTGGCGGAGGTCCAGTGCTTGGTTAGGTAGAGTTCGACGAATTCCGAGATGGAGATGGCGTTCGGATCGCGGAACAGGAGCTTGATTTCGTCGCCTGCGGCGACTTGGCCTTCCTTGGTTACGGCGAAGTAGAAGCCGGTGCGGCGGCTGGCTAGGAATTTTTTTACCATGTCGTCGGCTTCGAAGCGGATGCCTAGCTTGTAACAGGGCAGGCGCGGTTGCGTGACGGTGAATTCGGCGGCGCCCTTCGCATCGCTTGGCGCTGCTTTGGGTAAACCGATGGCGAACCGGTCACCTATTCGGACCTCGGTTTCGAGCAAACCTTCTGTTGTGAAATTTTCTCCGAAGGTGGCTGGCGGGAGATCGCGACCGGGGAGTTTCTTTTTCCAGTAGTCGTAGTGTTCGAGCGGGTAGACGTAGACGGCTTTGTATTCGCCGCCGTGGACGGAGAGGTCCGCCTGGCGATCGCCGTCGAGGTTAAGTTTGCGTGCGGTGATAGGGCCCTGGACGGGGGATTTGTAGATGCCAGTGGTTACGGTTTGGGCATGCCAGAGGACTTCGCGGGGTAGACCTACATTTACGGAGACAAGTTTCATCTGCGGTTTTTTCCTTTGCGCTATTCGATGCGCTGGGTTGAGTCTCGATGCTTTTAAGAAGGAAGGTCGGAGAAAGCTTTAACACAGAGGGCACCCTTCGCGGCTCAGGGTAAACAGAGGTCGGAGCACAGAGGGCACGGAGAGTGCCTTACGTCACGGCTTGGGGAGTTTTTGTGGCTTGGGTTAGGCGGCGGAGGCCTTCGGCGAACATTTCGGTGTTTACGCCTAGGCCTATTCGGAAATGATTGGGCATGTCGAAGAAACGGCCGGGGACTACTGAGGTTTGGTGGTTTTCGCGGAGTTGGGTGACGAAGGCGTCGACATTGCCGTGTTTCAGGCGCGGGAAGGCGGTGGTGCCGGATTCGGTGGTAACGGCTGCGAAGGATTGGCCTTGGTCGGCGGCGAAGAAGTTTGCCAGGAGGGCGCGATCCGCTTCGACTGTGGCGCGAGCGCGCTCTCGGATCGCGTCGAGATTCTGGAAGGCGACTACGCTTAGCAGTTCGGCGGGGTGTGGTGGGACTGCGCCGAATAGATCGTTGAGGCGGTACATCGCTCGGGCCTGGTCGGGTTGGGCCAGGATCCACCCGCAGCGGAGGCCGCTCAGGCCGTAGATTTTTGTGAGGCTGCTGGTGGTCACGAATTCTTTGCCGAGATGGAAGGAACTGGCTGGGGTGTTTTCGTAAACGGCGTCGAGGTAGACCTCGTCAACCAGGACGCGGGCGTGGATGCTGTGGGCGATGTCGCCGAGTTCGCGGAGGGTGGATTCCGGGGTCAACACGCTGGAGGGATTGTGGAGATTGGTGAGGACGATGAGTTTGGTGTTGGGAGTGACAGCTTCGCGGATTTCGGCTGGGTTGATCGCGTAGCCGTCGGATTCGAAGCGGGAGAAACGTTTTACGCTGGCTTGCAGGTAGCGCGCGGTGGAGACCAGGAGTTCGTAGGTGGGGTGTTCGATGAGGACTTCGTCGCCGGGTTCGATTAAGGCGGCCATGGCTAAATGGTTGGCCATGGAGGTGCCTGCGGCGGCTACTACACAATCGGGATCAACGTTGGCTTTTTTGGCGATGGCATTTTGCAGGGGGGCGTAGCCGTAGGTGTGATCTCCGTTGATTTCGAGTTGGTCGATGGTGACCGGGAGTTCGCTTAGCGGATAGGCGGCTACGCCGCTGGTGGCTAGATTGAAGCGGGCTTTGCTTTGGAGCTTGGCCCAGTGCATATAGTCGGAGTGTTTTTGGCGCATGGTATGTGGTGATGATTTGGGTTGGTTTTTGACGGGGTTAGGAATCTGCTTTTTCCTTGACCTTTTTGCGAACAGCAGATCCCTCACCCGCAAACGACGCGGCTTCGGGATGACAAACGCGGCTTCTTCCGCAGCCTGCTAGAGAAAAGACATTTTCGAACCTTTCATTTTTGGCTATGGCGGGCACAGTCGATGCTGTGCCTCTACAGGGTGGCGGACGGGCTAAAGCCCGTCGCCTACATTTTTGTGCGCCTTCGGCTCCAGTATAAATATACGGGAATTCCTGCTAGCAGGATCACAAAGCCGAAGGCGCTGTTACTTGGGTAGCTCCAGATGGTGCTGGCTACGATGGCTGCGCACGCTAGGACGAATATGGCGGTTGTGTAGGGATGACCTGGGGATAGGTAGATGGCTGTGGACGATAACGTCGGAGGTGAAATGAACGAACGTTCGCCACCCTTCGAGGCTCGGGGTAAATGGTCGGGCGCCGCTACGGCGAGTTCGCGGCGGCGAAAGACGAAGAGGGAGGCGGCGGTTAGGGCGAAGGAGATGAAATCGATGGAGACTACATAGTTTAGGATCTGCTCGTAGCGGCCGGAGAGGGCGATGATGGTGGCGGCTGCGCCTTGGATGGCGATGGCTACTACCGGGGCACCGGTTTTGGGGGAAAGGTAGGCTACGCTTTTGAAGAAGAGGCCGTCGCGGGCCATGGCGTAGTAGACGCGGGGGGCGGTGAGGATGCCTTGGCTTAGGAAGCCTAAAGTGGAGATGGCTATGCCCACGGCGATCCATTGGGCGCCGCGAGCGCCTAGTGCGGCGCGCATTACTGCGGTTGCGGGCGTGTGGGTGGCGGCTAGTCCGGCAGGAGATAGGACTCGGAGGCAGACGAGGTTTACGGAGAGGTAGAGGGCGACCACACCAAGCACTCCTGCGATTAGGCCACGGGAGAGTTCGCGTCGGGGGTCGCGCATTTCGCCGGCTACGAAGGTGGCGGTTTGCCAGCCGCCGTAGGCGAAGGCGATGGGGATCATGGCGGCGCCGACGGCGCCAGCTAGGCCGAGGGAGAGCGGGCGGTCGAGGAGCGGCAGAGGGTGAATTGCTCCGCCGCCGAGCCACAGGCCCAGCACCACCATCGCTATGATTGCTGCGGCCTTGAGTAGCATGAGCAGGCTTTGGACGTTGCTACCGGCGCGGGCGCCGAAACAATTGATGGCGGTCAGGCCTAGCAGGGCTGTGGCGGCTATAGCGCCATCGCTGGCTTGAGAACCGCTGATTTCGCGAAAATATTTGGCGAAGGTTACGGCTACCGCGGCCATGCCGCCGGTCTGCGTGACTAAGAGCAGGACCCAGCCGTAGAGGAAGGCGATGCTGGGATGGTAGGCCTCGCGAAGGTAGAGATATTGGCCGCCGGCGCTGGGCATGCGCGTGGCTAGTTCGGCCCAGATGAAAGCGCCTAGCAGGGCCAGGATTCCGCCTAGGATCCAAACACCCAGGATCAGGAATGGGGTGTGGACGTGGAGGGCTACTACGTACGGGTTGATGAAGATGCCGGAGCCTATGATTCCGCCCATTACGATCATGGTGGCGTCGAAGAGATTCAGGTCGCGAGGTAGGGTTGGGGCGGTCACGGGCGGGGACAAAATACACTAGAAGTTGATGGTCGACTGTTGAAAGTTGGGAGTGGAAGGCGGCAGAGTTTTTTCGGGCACGGATTTTCGCGTTGCGTGTTCGCTGCTGGTAGTCTTGATGTGTATTTAGTGGCGAATGTGCGCGGAAAAAGGCGTTCACCACAGAGTTCGCAGAGAACGCAGAGTTTAGAGAGAGTTGAAGCTAGATTGGGCACGGCTGCCATGCCCTTACGACAGAGAAGAGAGAAACGTTGCCACCGATACTTAGCGCGCAGGGGTTGTCTAAGAAGTACGGAGTTGCTCCTTTGTTTCGGAATATTTCGTTTACGGTTTCGGAGGGGGAACGGATTGGAATTATTGGGCCTAATGGGTCGGGGAAGTCGACCTTGCTGGAGATTTTGCAGGGGCGGGTGAATCCGGATAGTGGGGATGTGGCGATTCGCAAGGGCACGCGGGTGGGAACCGTGCTGCAGATTTCGGAGTTTGCGGAAGGGGAGACGATTCGGTCGGTGATCGACAAGGCGTTCGACCGGGTGCACGTTGCGGAGGGGGAAAGGCTTTCGCGGATTGCGGAGATTTTGGGGCGGGCGGGATTCACGGATTTGGATGCAGAGGCGGCTAAGTTGTCGGGTGGGTGGCGGAAACGGTTGGCGATTGTCGAGGCTTTGGTGCAGGCGCCGGATATTTTGCTTTTGGATGAGCCTACCAATCATTTGGATTTGGCTGGGATCAAGTGGCTGGAATTGGTTTTGCAGAATGGAGCGTTTGCTTGCGTGGTTGTTAGCCACGACCGGTATTTTTTGGAGAATGTGGCGAATGAGGTTGTGGAATTGAATCCGGCTTATGAGGATGGGTCGCTGCGGGTTTCGGGGAATTACAGCACGTTTTTGGAGAAGAAGGAGGAGTATCTGCACGCCCAGCGCAACCGGCAGGAGGCGCTGGAGAACCGCGTGCATACCGAGATTGATTGGTTGCGGCGGGGACCTAAGGCGCGGACTACGAAGTCGAAGGCGCGGATTGACAACGCGCACGAGATGATTGGTGAGTTGGCGGCGATGAAGTCGCGGACGCAGACTGCCAGCGCGAAGATTGATTTTTCGGCTTCGGAGCGGCAGACGAAACAGCTGATTACTTTGGACGGGGTGAAGTATTCGATCGACGATCGGACTTTATTTGAGGATATTCATTTTATTGTTACTTCGGGGATGCGGGTTGGTTTGGTTGGGCCAAATGGGAGCGGGAAGACCACTTTGCTGCGGTTGCTTCGGGGGGACCTCAAGCCTACGAGTGGGAAGATGCGGCAGGCGGATTCGTTGCGCATCGTTCATTTCGATCAGAATCGGGAGCTTGATCCGGAGGTTACTTTGCGGCGGGCTTTGGCTCCGGATAGCGATTCGGTGATTTATCAGGGGACCGTGGTGCATGTTGGAGGGTGGGCGGCGCGATTTTTGTTTACGGCGGAGCAGTTGAATCAGAAGGTGGGGAGATTGTCGGGGGGAGAGCGGGCGCGGGTTTTGATCGCGCAATTGATGCTGCAGCCTGCGGATGTTTTGCTGTTGGACGAGCCTACCAACGATCTGGATATTCCTACGTTGGAAATTTTGGAGGAGAGTTTGCTGGATTATCGCGGAGCTTTGGTTTTGGTTACGCATGACCGGTACATGTTGGATCGCGTGTCGACCGTGGTGCTGGGATTGGATGGGCTCGGCGGGGCGGAACGGTTTGCGGATTATCAGCAGTGGGAGGAGTGGCAGAGGTCGCAGAAGGCTGCAGGGAAGAGTAATGCGTCGGTGGAGACGCAGAGTCCTCGTGTGAGTGGGAATGGCGGTGCGGCTGGTGCGGCTGCACGGGCTTCGTTGACGAAGAAAAAATTATCTTACAAAGAGAATCGGGAGTTGGAGTCGATCGAGCAGCGGGTGGCGGACGCGGAAAGGGAAATGCAGCTCAAGCATGATGCTTTGCTCGATCCGGCGATCATGAGCGATGGGGCGCGGTTGCATGCGGCGTCTTTGGAATTGGAGGCGGCGCAGCGGGTGATTGATGAGTTGTATGCGCGATGGGTGTCGCTGGAGGCGATGTTGAAGTGACGCAGAAGTCGAAGTAACGGCCACGGAGGTACACGCTAAAGCGCGCCCCTACATCATGTTGCGATCTTGCGGTGGATTTTATTATGTCAAAAGATTGTGTAGGGGAGGAACCCTTGACGCGGGGGATGCATCGCAGTGGGTGGAGGTACTGTCATGGACAAATTGGCGATTTGGGCGATGTTGGAAGCAAAGCCTGGCAAAGAAAAAGAAGTGGAGGAGTTTTTGAAGTCGGCGCAGCCTTTGGCGGAACGAGAAACGGGTACGACGTCATGGTATGCGCTTAAGATTGGGCCGTCGAAATTTGGGATATTTGACACCTTCGCCGATGAGGCGGGCCGGAACGCGCATTTGAACGGGGAGATCGCCAAGGCGTTGTTTGCCAAGGCAGCGGAATTGTTCTCGAGAGAGCCGGAAATTCACAAGCCGGAGATTCTGGCGGCGAAGGTTCCGGGGAGCTCTGCCGCCACGCGGGGCGCCGGTGGTCGTGGATCGTAATTCTTTCAATCGACGTTCAAGATAAATCAAATCAATCGGGCATGAGCTGGCGGACTAGTTCGGGGGAGTCGATCTTCCAGTCATCGGCCAGGACATGGGCTTTGCGGAGGATCATTTCCGTGCGCGGGTCGAGGTCGATGGGAACGGCTCCCAGATCTATCGGGACGGCGTCGAGAAGTTTCTGTGGAATTTTCAGCCAGCGGGTGACCGTGTCGGTTTCGAAGAGAGCGCCGCCCCAGGCGAGTTGAATGCGGTAGGTCCCTAATTGGCCGCGAATTTCGAGTGAACCTTTGGTGAGCTCGCAGCGGGCGGCAATGGTGGTGTGCGGCAAGACGCGGGCGAGCATCTCGGAACGCAGCGCGGTTACGACCGAAAAGTCGCGTGGATTCAAGCGGTGGGAAAAGACGCCGGTGCCGCGATCGCCCTGGTCGGACCAGGTTTCGTCGTCGCCGACGGCGCAGACGGTGGTGAAGAGGTCGACGTCGCGCATGATTTCGGAGTAGACGATGGCGGGGACTTCGTCGATGGGGATTTCGTGGCGTTCGCGATAGAAGCGGACCTGGTCGGAGCCGATGAAAATATTGATTCCGGCGCCAGATTGTTCGGCAATCGAGGCTCTACGCAACGCGATGGCGCGATCTGGCGGCAAATCGACGTAAAACTCAGCTTGCATGTTCCAGTGCTCGAGATTCTTGCTCGGGACGTTGGCGCCATCGAAGCCTGAGCCCATCAACTCGTAGGCCCAGCCGCGAGCCTTGCAGAGGCCGGCGAATTGGTGCTGGCGGAGTAGGGCGCCGGCGAAGCGATTCGAATAGAGACGGCTCTGCCGCTCCTCTTCGGTAACCTGGTAGAACTCTCGAAAGGCCTGGCGAAAGGGCTGCCGGATACCTGAGGTGAAAACGCGAGAGCGCCATCGCTGCACTTCGCTGGCGCTGTAGGAAAGCGGATGCCAGAGGCGCACGCGTTTTGCTCGCGCGAGATTCACCATTTTCCCGCCGGAGTCGCGCACGCCATCCTCGGTCCAAATTCCCGCGCGCTCCCAGCCCTGGGCATCGCTGAAAACCCAGATCAATTTGCGGCCAAGAAATCCCAGCAGCGGGTGGTCGACGAAATAGCGCTGCCAATGGGCCAGAGGAATATCGCGCGGGGAAAGGTAAGATGACTCCACGCGGGCACGCTCGGAATAGTAGGACTGCTCGATCTCTTTCGCGAGACACGCAACCACACGAACCTTTTTCGGGAATGCTTTGCGAATATGTGCCGGCACCGATTTGAGGGGCTTCGCGGCGGCGGTGTGCCAGATCGTTATGACGCGGCCGTCTTCACACAGGCGGATCGCGGCGACGCAATCACCGATCTTTGTTTCGGCGATGCCTTGCGGGTCCAGAGGATAGCGGGGAACGGAGATGTCTTCTAGCTCGCCAACCGTCACACCGTTGCGTTCGGCCGCTAGATGGAGCGACTTCTCGATCAGGCGGCGGGCCGTCGAGTATTTGACCTTTGCGCGCAGGCGGGTCAATTGCGACACGGCGTCTTTGCACTGCATGGTGCCGAGGGCTTGAATACAGGCAAATCCAACTTTCTGGGATACAGCTCCGAGCGAGGGAACTTTGCGAAGGCAAGCGATGCCGAAGTCGCCGATTGCGACGGCGGCCGCCGCGGTTTCGCTAAGGCTGACGCATAAGACGACTCCTTTTTGGTGGGAGGATTCTTCGATGGGCGAACGCGCTTCTGGCGGTTGCCCGGGCGTTGGCCCAAGCGCAAGCCAGCGGAGCATGGTGGCGAAGGCTTCGCGCTCCCCCAACGCACTGATCAGCTCGCGAGATCTTTGCGCCCACTTCTGGCCGGGCGGGGTTTGCTCTACGCCCTGGCAATGCTCCATCAGGCCCAGCCAGCCGGAGCGTGTGATGTCGTCCTTTCGGGCGATTTCGTCGAAGACGATCTGTGACCAAGGGCCGCGGCCGGGGCTGAGCTGTTCGTCTTCCGGGAGGTGCATAAGCGCGGCGATGCGATTTCTGGTGTCGCGCTGGTGTTTGTCGATCTTGCCGGTCGCGCTGGGGGCGAGGAGGAGATGGATCTTGCGCAGATCGGCGCGCGCCTTTTCGGTGATGTGCTGTGGCGAAAGAATGCCTAGCAGGTCGTCAAACGGGAACACGCCGAGAGTGGTGGGATCGCGCGCGAGTTCGCTTAACAAGTGCTCCATGACTTCGGAAGGCAGGGGCTTTGGAGCGGCTTGCAGGCAGATCTGAATGGCGTCCTCGAGAGTGCGGACGACCGGGAGATTTCGGGCACGATGTTCTTCTCGAATCCATTCGCAGGAGCGCGCCAGGAAAGCGAGGTGAACGTCAGGGCGAGCGTGATCGAGATCCTTCAGAGCCTCATTTTGCTCTTTCCAGTGATTTATGGCGCGCAGGAGTTCGGCAACAGTGCCGGAGCCGCTCATGGGGCGGTCGGCGCTGGTTGCGCGGATGAGTTCGTAGATAGCTAGAGCGCGTTGCTCTGCATCGGGCATAAGTTGAGTATAAGGCGGGGAAGAGCGTGTGGGATTTGTGTGCCGCAACGGCTATCGGTGTTTAGGCACAGCGTGGGGAAAAGAAAAGGGCGGCCGGAAAAACGTGGCCGCCCTTTTTTTGCGCGACGGGCTAAAGCCCGTCGCCTACATTGTGATTTAGTACATGCCGCCCATGCCGCCTGGGCCGCCGGGTCCGCCGCCTGCTGCGGCGCCCTTTTTGTCGTCTTCCTTGACTTCGGCGATCAGGGCTTCGGTGGTTAGCATGAGGCCCGCGATGGACGCTGCGTTTTGCAGAGCGAGGCGGGTGACTTTGGCTGGGTCAATTACGCCGGCCTTGACCAGGTCGCCGTATTCACCGGTTTCGGCGTTGAAGCCGAAGTTGTCGTCCTTCGAGTCGCGGATTTTGCCGATCACAACGGCGCCTTCGTGGCCGGCGTTGAGGGCGATCTGACGGGCTGGCTCTTCGAGCGCGCGGCGAACGATGCCGACGCCGACAGCTTCGTCGTCATGGAGCTTCAGCTTGTCGATGGCGCTGATGCAGCGCAGCAGGGCTGTGCCACCGCCCGCTACGATGCCTTCTTCGACGGCTGCACGGGTGGCGTGCATAGCGTCCTCAACGCGAGCCTTCTTTTCCTTCAGCTCGGTTTCGGTCGCTGCGCCAACCTTGATGACCGCTACGCCGCCAACGAGCTTGGCAAGGCGCTCCTGGAGCTTTTCCTTGTCGTAGTCGCTGGTGGTGTTCTCGACCTGGGCGCGGATCTGCTTGACGCGGCCTTCGATCTCGGAGGGCTTGCCTGCGCCTTCGATGATCGTCGTGTTGTCCTTGTCGATGACGACCTTCTTGGCGCGGCCGAGGTCCTCAAGCTTCACGTTCTCGAGCTTGATGCCGAGGTCTTCGGTGATGGCCTTGCCGCCGGTGAGGGTGGCGATGTCTTCGAGCATTGCTTTGCGGCGATCGCCAAAGCCGGGAGCCTTGACGGCAGCGCATTGCAGCGTGCCACGGAGTTTGTTGACGACGAGAGTGGCTAGTGCTTCGCCTTCGACGTCTTCCGCGATGATCAAAAGGGGCTTGCCCATCTTGGCGGTCTGCTCGAGCAGCGGGAGCAGGTCCTTCATCGAGCTGATTTTCTTTTCGTGGATGAGGATGCGAACGTCTTCGAGGATGCACTCCATGCGCTCTGGATCGGTGATGAAGTAAGGCGAGAGGTAGCCGCGGTCGAACTGCATACCTTCGACGACTTCGAGGGTGGTCTCCATCGTCTTGGATTCTTCGACGGTGATGACGCCATCCTTGCCGACCTTCTTCATGGCTTCGGCGATGATGCCGCCGATCTGCTTGTCGTTGTTGGCGGAAATCGTGCCAACCTGTGCGATCATTTCGCCCTTGACGTCGCGCGAGAGCTTCTTGATCTCTGCGACGGCGACTTCTACGGCGCGCTCGATGCCACGCTTTAGAGCTGTAGGGCTGGAGCCGGCCGCAACCGTCTTCACGCCTTCGCGGAAGATGGCCTGAGCCAGTACCGTGGCGGTGGTGGTGCCGTCGCCGGCGACGTCGGACGTTTTGGAGGCGACTTCACGAACCATCTGCGCGCCCATGTTCTCGAGCGGGTTGCTGAGTTCGATTTCCTTGGCAACGGTCACGCCGTCCTTGGTGATGATAGGCGCGCCGAACTTCTTTTCGATTACCGCGTTGCGGCCTTTGGGGCCGAGGGTAATTTTTACTGCGTCGGCGAGAGCGTTCACGCCGCGAAGAATCGCTTGGCGGGAATTCTCACCTGTTACAATCTGCTTCGCCATACTGGTATTTCCTCCTGAGATTTCTTTGGTGCTGCGTCCTGCGGATTCTGTGACTACCGATTTGAAGATCGGCCACTACACGACACGCCGTGGTTTCGCCGGGCTAAAGCCCGGCGCCTACATGGGCGCGTCGGACCAGATTTACTTACGGCCTGCGGCTTTGGCGGCGCCGGTGAACTTGGCTAGGATTTCTTCCTCGCGCAGGATCAACAGCTCTTCGTCTTCGATCTTGATCTCCGTGCCGCTGTACTTGCCGAACAGGACGCGGTCTCCCGGCTTGACGTCGAGAGGGATCAGTTCACCCTTTTCGCGCTTGCCGGTACCCACGGCGATTACCTCGCCTTCCTGCTGCTTTTCTTTGGCGGAGTCGGGGATGATGATGCCGCCCTTAATGCTTTCTTTTTCTTCAATGCGCTTCACGACCACGCGGTCGTGGAGCGGCGTGAGATTCACTGCCATCTTGAAAGACCCTCCGTAAGGTGAGTTGCGATTGAACGTTGACTGGGAGCGTGAAAGGGATTAGCACTCCCCCGAGTCGAGTGCTAATATAGCAGAAAGACCGGACATGTCAAGGGATTGAGTGACACGCGCTAAGATTTCAACAATCGCTCGCGACGAACTAAACCATTATTATTCAATGGTTTGAATGGTGCAAGGAAAATCAGACACTTGGCCATTGTGGTGCCCTGCCTATCGGGCATACTATTTTCTATCGGCGATTCCTGATGGCACTGCTCGTTTATGTCCGGCTGATAGGCCTCACGGCGGGAACGCTAGCGCAGCTTTTCTGGATGGTGGTGATCCTCGGTTATCGACGGCAGCGGAACTTTGAGCGCGTGTTTTTCTTTCTCTGCCTGGCGTTATTTCTTTTCTATAGCGGATCCCTTCTTGCGCTGAATGCCCAGATTCATTACGGCGAACCGCCTGTGGGGCTGCGCGAATTCGCCATCACCATTATTACCGCCGGCCTGTGCCTGGTCCCTGCGCTGCTGATGCATCTGCACATGGAATTCGCGGAAACGCGTGGGCTGCTGCGGAACAAGCGCTGGAAGTATGCGGTGCTGTTCTTCTTTTATGCGGCCAGCTTGCATCTCGCGATCCGGCTCTTTCCTATACAGCTCACGGGTCGAACGTTCGATTTTGTGCTGCCCGCGAAGTCGCTCGGCGAGGGTTTCGCGCACCTCTATGCCTATAGCCTGCTGTGGAGCGCCATCTGGGAGTTCCGGTTTTACCGCAATGCGCCCAATCGGCCAGAGCGGCGGTTCTATGCGCTCCTGTGCGGCGTTTTTGGGGTTGCGTGCCTGACCGTTGTCGGCCTGTATGTGTTGCCGCTTTCCCTTTCGCCGGCGTCTGCGCAGTGGCTCGGCGTTGCGCTGGCCATGCTGCCCGTCGCTCCGCTTGGAGTGTTGATTTACCTGGTATGGCGGCACAATTTTTTGCAGATTGGACGCCAAAAGAATCTGGTCTACGCGGTTTCGTCCACCTTTCTGGCACTTCTGTACCTGAGCCTGGTGCGGCGGGTGAGCGGGTGGCTGGAGCCCATACTTCCACCGGAAGCCTCCGCATCGATCCTTTTGTTCGCGCTGGTTCCCTTTATCGAGCCACTGCAGAGGATTCTGGGACGGACGCTGGAGGAAACCGCCCACCGGGAGTTGGACCGCGTCCAGCGGCTGACCGGAGAGATCCAGCAGGAAGCCAAACAAGGCGATGTCGCGGGGCTAGTGCGCTTCATTGAACGACGTGCAACGGAAGAGTTCGCGCTGGCGTCGGCACAAATTGTTCTGACCGGAAGATATCGCGAACAGGCTTTGGACTTGACCGGCGATTCTTCTGGTCGCACCAACTTTGCGGATATGGCTCTGGCGTATTCGGCTGACTCACCGAATCGCTTTCGTTTCGGGCGAGAAGACCAGCCCGACGGATTTTTATCGGTGCAGACGCACGGTGCGTTTCTCTCGGGCGAAACGACCGCAGCACTCGAGTTTCTGTGTGAGCAGTTGCCGAATGCTTTTGAGCTCTGCCTGCTGATCGGGGAAAAACTGAGATTGGAGCGGGAATTAGCGGAACGCGAGCGGCTTGCAGTGCTGGGGCAAATGGCCGCAAGCATTTCGCACAATTTGAAAAATCCGCTGGGGTCGATCAAAACGATTCTGCAAGTGCAGATGGAGAGGCCGGACTTGCCGCCGTCGATGCGCGGCGAGACCAGGATGGTGCTCGACGAGATTGGGCGCTTGTCGGCCAAGCTGAACCAGTTGCTGCAATTCAGCAGGCCATCGGTGCGCGGCGCAAGCGTTGAGGCCACCTGCGACGCGCGAATGGTCATCGAAGAAGTTCTGGGCGTGCTGCGGCACGAGGCCGACCGGCGAGGAATTGCGCTGGAGACGCGGCTCCCTGAGGCTGGAGTGAAATTGGCCGCGGGCGCCGAAGCGGTGAGCGACGTCGTCTCGAATCTGCTGGTGAATGCACTGGAGGCGGCAAAACCGGGTGCGCACGTAAGCGTGATTGCGGCGGCGAGCAACGGCGAATGTGTGCTGGCGGTGGAAGACGATGGGGCGGGCATTGCGCCCGCAGCTCGCGAGAAGCTTCTCCAGCCATTTTTTACGACCAAGGTTCATGGCACGGGTTTGGGTTTGGCGATCGTCGTGCGTCGCGTTGCGGAATTTCACGGGCGTCTCGATTGGGAGAGCCCGGTGAAGGACGGGCGGGGGACGAGATTTCGGGTTTTGTTGCCGGTGAAAGGAAAGACGTAATGAAGTAAGGAAGTAAGAGAAAGTGCTGACGTGGATGCGTGGCATGGGAACGAGGAATGGTCGGAATGAGGAATAGTCGATGAAGACGATTTTGATTGTGGATGACGAGCCGGCGGCACGCTACGGATTGCGTCGTGCGCTGGAATCGAAATATCGGATTGCGGAGGCGGATTCGGCGGAGGCCGCACGTGAGGCTTTGCCGCGAGAACACCCAGACCTGGTCCTCCTGGACGTAGTGCTGCCGGGGCAGAACGGAATTTCGTTTTTGGAATGGATGCGCGACCAGGGAAACGAGGTGCCGGTGCTGATGATCTCGGCGTTGGATACCGCGAAGACGGCGGTGGAAGCGCTGCAGGTGGGAGCCGCGGATTATCTGGTGAAGGGATTCGAGTTGGAGGAATTGCGGCAGCGGGTCGCGAATCTGCTAAAGCTGGCGACGTTGGAGAAAGAAAATGACGCGCTGCGGCGGCGGCTGGCGACCGAGGGCCAGTTCGGCCAGATGATTGGCCGGACCGCGGAGATGCGGCGGGCCTTTGAAGTGGCCGATCGCGTCGCGCCGACCGATTCCACCGTATTGATTCTGGGCGAGAGCGGAACCGGGAAAGATCTGTTGGCTCAGGAAATTCATGCGCGCTCGCCGCGCGCCGGGAAACCTTTTGTGGCTGTAAATTGCGCGGCCTTACCGGAGACTTTGATCGAGTCCGAACTGTTTGGCTACGAGCGTGGCGCCTTTACCGGCGCGGCGCAGCAGAAGAAGGGCAAATTCGAGCTGGCGTCGAGCGGAACCTTGTTTCTGGATGAAATTGGCGACATGAATCCAGTCACGCAGGCGAAAGTGCTGCGGGCGCTGGAGAGCCGCACGATCGAGCGGCTGGGCGGGACGCAATCGATTCCCGTGGATGTACGAGTGATCAGCGCGACGCACCGCAACCTGGCCGCGGAAATTCGCAACGGAAAGTTTCGCGAGGACTTGTATTACCGGCTGCGCGTGGTCACCGTAGAATTACCGCCTTTGCGCGAACACAAAGAGGATATTCCCGTACTTGCGGAGGCATTTCTGCAAATGCACGGCTCGCGACTGGGGCGCACTGCGCGGTTGGGCCGCGAAGCGTTGGCGGCGATTGAGCGTTACGATTGGCCTGGCAACGTGCGGGAGCTGAAAAATGCGTTGGAACGGACTCTGGTCTTGTGCCGCGGCGAGGAGATTGGCGTGAGCGATCTTCCGGAAGAAGTTGCAACCGGACAGGCGATAGGAAATCGGAGCTCCGAGAACGGCACCGATGTGGGTCTGGGCGAAAAAGACTTTCGTGAAGCGAAACACAAATTTGAGGTCGCGTATTTGACGAAGCAGTTGGTGAGCCACCGCTGGAACGTTTCGCGCACGGCGGCTACCATTGGGCTGCATCGGCAAAGCTTGCAGGAGAAATTGCGCGAGTTGGGAATTCGGCGGCCGGGGCGAGAGCCGGTTGAAGACGGTGACTCATGACGGGTGACTTGTGACTGGTGAGGAGATCGCCACACACGACGGAGTCTGCGGTTTCGTCCTGGCCGGCGGTGGAAGCACGCGTTTCGGACGGGACAAAGCGCTCGTGCAGATTGGCGACGAAGTCTTACTCGCGCGACTCTGCTTAGTGATTCGCGGCGTGACCCCTTCTGTGACGATCATCGGCTCGCCCGAAAAATATTCGCGCTTCGGGGCCGAATGCGTAGCGGATCGCTGGCCCGGCGAAGGGCCGCTGGGCGGGATCATCACGGCGCTACACGCAACCGCAGAAGCGGAAGGTGGGCCCGAATGGAACATCATCATCGGTTGCGATATGCCCTTTCTGACGCCCGAATGGCTGGCCTACCTGATTCACCGAGCGCAAACGAGCAACGCCGAAGTTGTGGCCCCAAGATCAGCGCATGGATTGGAGCCGCTGTGCGCGTGCTGGCGCACCAGCGGCGCCGGAAAATTGCAAAGCGCATTCCAGAGTGGCATTCGCAAGGTTACCGAGGGCATGAAACATGTCGCGATGGAAGTTCTTGACGAGACTCACTGGAAACGATTTGATAGCGCTGATCGACTTTTCTGGAACATGAACACACTCAGCGACTACGACGAGGCGAAACGAATTCTGGAAGCGGAGCGCGCGTGAGCGACATCCCTCAAATCCCCCAAGAAGACGATTTGATGCCGCTTGCCACGGAAAACACGACCATTGGCCCGCCGATCGTCGAAGACACCGCCTTCTTTGAGTTTCGCGATGTCAGCAAAGCGTTCGACGAACACGCGGTGCTGAACCACGTGAGCTTCAAGGTGAAAAAGGGCCAGACGTGCGTGATCATGGGGCGCAGCGGTGTTGGCAAATCGGTTTCGCTGAAGCACCTTATGGGATTTCTCAAGCCGGACTCCGGGCGCATCTTTATCGATGGAGAGGACGTAACCGATTTCAGCGAGAGGGAGTTTGCCGAAGTGCGGCGCAAGGTCACGATGGTCTTCCAATCGGGAGCGCTGTTTGATTCGCTGACGGTCGCGGACAACATCGCTTTTCCACTAGAAGGGCAGCCGGGACTGACGCCGGATGATATCGATGCGTACGTGAACAAACTGGCCCACGTGCTGGAAGTCGACGAGGTGCTGGACAAATTGCCGGGGGAGCTTTCCACGGGGATGCGGCGAGCGGTGGCTATCGCTAGGGCTCTGGCGCAAAACCCCGAGGCAATTTTATATGATGAGCCGACGACGATGGTCGATCCGATCATGGCCGCGCACATGGGCGATTTGATCGCACGCTTGAAAGAGGCGTATCACAAGACGTCCGTCGTGGTGACTCACGACACGCATCTGGCCAAGAAACTCGCAGACAAGGTTGTGTTTTTGCAGGACGGTAAGTCGACCGTGTTCGAATCCTGGGCCGAATTCGAGAATTCCAAAGATCCTTTCCTCCATAATTTCCTCATGCAGGACGAGTTGATCCCTGAACTGGACGTGACTCTGTGAGTCAATCCGATCCCGGAGTACCCGACGCGAAGAAACAGCTTCGACGCGAAATGGGATTCTGGGATGTTCTGCTGTTCAACATCGCAACTGTTCTGGGTCCTCGTTGGGTGGCCGCCGCCGCGCACAATGGCGCTTCGTCCGTCAGTTTGTGGGTACTGACGGCGATCCTGTTTTTCATTCCGTATGGCCTCGTGATCAACGAATTGTCTTCGCGCTTCCCGGTAGAAGGTGGATTGTACGTGTGGGCCAAAGAGGCTTTCGGCGATTTCCATGGTTTTGTGGCCGGGTGGAACTACTGGATTTACACGTTTTTTTACTTCCCGGGCCTGTTGCTTGCGAGTGCCTCGATGAGCGCGTACATCATCGGATCGGGCGGCGCAGAACTGGCACAGAACCGGACGTTTCTGCTGGTGGTGTCGTTCGCGCTGCTGATCGTAGCGGTGGTGCTGAACATCATCGGATTAAATATTGGAAAGTGGCTGCAAAACGCAGGAGGGGTGTCTACCTACGTGCCATTGGTGATGTTGGTGGTGATCGCAGGCGTGATTTACTTGCGTAATGGATCCGTTACGCACTTTACGTGGGCCACGATGCGGCCTACCTGGAATTGGGACACCGTTAACTTCTGGTCGCAGATCGCTTTTGCGTTTACGGGACTGGAACTGGTGTCGGCGATGAGCGAGGAAATTCGCAATCCTCAACGCACGCTGCCGCGCGCCTTGCTCGGCTCGAGCATCTTGATTGCCGGCATGTATATCGCTGGGACGATAGCAGTACTCGTATTGCTTCCGGCGCAGGAGGTATCGCCGACCAGCGGTGTGTTTCACGCTGTGACGGTGGGGTCAACCGCACTGGGCGTGGCGTTCCTGGGCATCGTGGCTGCGGTGCTGGTTTCCGTGGGAAACGCTGGGGGAGTCGGCAGCACCGTGGCCGGCGTCGCCCGCGTGCCCTTCGTCGTGGGCATCGATCGCTATTTGCCTGAAGCTTTCGGCAAGATTCATCCGCGATGGCGCACGCCCTGGGTTTCAATACTGGTTCAGGCAGGGATTTCGGGCGCAATTTTATTGGTCAGCCAGATCAGCGAGACGATTCACGGCGCGTACCAGGCATTGGTGGATATCACCATCATCATCTACTTTATTCCGTTCCTGTACATGTTTGCGGCGGTGATCAAGCTGGTGGATCGGCCGGACCGGCGCACAAATCCTCACGCTGTCCTGATTCCTGGCGGCAAGCTTGGCGTGTGGCTGGCGGCTGGCGTAGGATTCGCGATTGTGTTTGCTGCGATGCTGATCTCGGCGGTGCCGCCTGGAGATTCGGCAAACAAATTTCTGTTCGAGGTGAAGTTGCTGGTGGGCACGATTGGCGCGATCTTGATCGGCCTGATTTTATACTGGCGCGGAGCGCGCGCGAAGAAACTAGAAAGCACGCAAGTCTGAAGGCTTGTGAGACCGCGGAGCAAACACGGGAGTAGTCAAAAGCCCTGATTTTTCAGCACGTCGATGGTTAGTTCGGAAACGGCTGAGTTTGTGCCAGCTGTGCGGCCCGCCAGGTAACGCTCGACATATTTCCCCAGGATATCGCCTTCGAGGTTGACCGTGTCGCCGAGCTTTCGGTCGCGGATGTTGGTGTGTTCGTAGGTAAAGGGAATGACGGCAATCTCCGCGATGCTGTCACTCCAGCGCGCGATTGTCAGACTGATGCCATCAATGGTGATCGAGCCTTTGGGCACGATGTAGCGCGCGAATTCCTCCGGCACCTTCACGCCGTACCACCAGTTATCGCCTTCGCGGTGCAGGTTGTTTACGTGGCCGACGGTGTCGACGTGCCCTAGAACGAAGTGCCCGCCGAACTCTTTGCCTGCCGTGAGCGGCTGCTCCAGGTTGACGCGACTTCCGACCTTTAGACTTGGTGAGCCTGCTCCGAATGAAGTCTTACTGACAGTCTCGCCGGAGAGATCGGCGGAAAAACTCTCTTTGTCGAGCGCAACTACCGTGAGGCAGCATCCGTTTACCGCAATGCTGTTCGATATGGCCAGAGATGGCGCCACATTCGGCGCGTGAATCGTAATGCGGCCGCCATCGTTGTGGATCGACAGTGATTCGATGGTGCCCGAGTTTTCGATGATTCCAGTGAACATGGCGTGTTTGGCGGCGGATTCCGACTCAAGCTGAAAGCTGATGATTGAGCCGGTATGCCGCGGACCATTTTGCGCAGATTCGGACTCTGTTGGCAAACCATGCCAGCCCGTCGCGAAAATCTCCGAGAAACCCGAAAACATGGCTTAGCATCGTACGCGATGGCTATGTACGAGCGCGCCCGAGCGATGCTTCTGGCGTTGGATCGCCTCATTGCCCGGTCTTCGCTGGCGATGGGCAATGAGGAAGGGGTGTTGCTGACGTTCCTCTTTCATAGTTTGTTTGCAGACGTAACGGAAGCGCGGTCAGGACTGACCGATTCCCGAGGAATTACGATCGAGATGTTCCGGCTTTTCCTGGGTCACTTTCAGAAGCACTCCTACACTTTTGTCTCTCCGGACGATATTTCGCGAGGGCTGCAACCTTCCGGCAAACACGTTCTGGTTACCTTTGACGATGGGTACTACAACAATACCAAGGCGTTGCCGCTGCTCGAGGCGTTCCGCGTTCCCGCGGTTCTTTTTGTCTCCACGCAACATGTGATCCAGGGCAAAGCGTTCTGGTGGGACGTGCTGGAACGCAACGGCCACTTGCGCGGCACTCCGAGAAGTCAGGTTCAGGAAATGGTCAAGAGGCTTAAACGTCTCAAGACCGCGGAAGCGGAGACGCAAGTGCGTGCGCAATTTGGCTCCGACGCGCTACGTCCAGTGAACGATGTCGACCGTCCCTTCACGCCACTCGAACTGCGAGATTTTGCCGCTCATCCGCTCATATCGGTGGGAAACCACACCGCAGATCACGCGATCCTGACCAACTATTCACCGGCAGAGGTGCGTGCGCAAATTCAAGGGGCGCAGGACGACCTGCAAACGATGACTGGAAAATCGCCCGTCATTATCGCGTATCCAAACGGCAACGAAACGCCCGCCATTGTGGATGCCGCACGGAGCGCTGGAATTTTTTTTGGTGTGGGCGTACACCCCGGCCGCAACGGCCTTCCCTTGCAGCCGGGTTCGCAGGACTCGATGACGCTAAGACGCTTCATGCTAACCGGCGATTGCGGAATCGAGGCGCAATGCCGCGCGAGCCGATCATTATTTTCTCTGTATCGCGTTGGCCGGAGCGTAAAAAGAAAGGTGAATTCGGATTTTTCACCGGTGCAGTCCGCCTGATGCTGCGACGGTTGCCGGCTTGCGAGAATGCAAGGCCGCGAATACCGGTCGTGTTAGCGGTATACGTCGCGAAGATTGCCTTCCATACAAAAATCCGGCCCGAACTGTTGAAGCCGCAAATTTTGCAGGGGCACATGCGAAATCGCGGGCGCGTGCACGAAGGGGACGCCAGCATCGCCGCCAAACTTTGGAGCGTAGAAGAGGACGAGCTTATCCACGAAGCGGCCGGCCAGCGCAGCTCCATTCAGTGATGGTCCGGCTTCCAGAAGCACGCTGAGAATCTCTCGCCTGCCAAGTTCGGCGAGGACCGCCGCGAGGTCAATCTTGCCGCGCCAGGTTGCTGCCCTGATTACTTCCACTCCCGCATGTTGCAACTTTCGGACTCTCATGGAATCGACCTTGGCGGCCGTGAAAACAAGAAG
This sequence comes from uncultured Acidobacteriota bacterium, assembly GCA_963721915.1. Taxonomy (GTDB): domain Bacteria; phylum Acidobacteriota; class Terriglobia; order Acidiferrales; family UBA7541; genus Acidiferrum. Next base: position 75,875 of record CAVRLD010000006.1, read on the forward strand.
GTCGTCGTCTGCGGTGGCCACCAGCCGTGATTTCGGCGAAATTCGCAGTTTGGAGTCGAGAACGACCCGAAGCAGCCGTTTGCGGCGGGGCAGGCCACTGCGATCGGTAAGCAACGGATTATCGGCCAGGACCGTTCCGATGCCGGTGAGCAACGCATCGGAGGCGTGGCGCATGCGATGAACTTGGGCACGCGATTCCTCCGACGTGACCCACTCATGAGGCGCGCGTTTCCTGGTTTTCGCGAGCGCCAGATGTCCGTCCAGGGTTAGCGCGGATTTTAGCGTGACGAATGGTTTCTTCGTACGAATCCAGCAGGCGAAGGCTTCATTCAGACGTCGCGCTTCCTCTTCTAAAACTCCCGACACAACTTCGATTCCCGCGGCTTCCATTCGCTCGAAGCCCCGGCCGGACGTGGTGGGATTCGGATCCTGCACCGCGGCGACGACTCGCTTAATACCAGCAGCCATAATCGCCTCGGAGCACGGTCCAGTGCGTCCGGTGTGGTTGCAGGGCTCGAGGTTCACGTACAAGGTGGCGCCACGCGCTTTCTCTCTTGCGGTTTTCAGGGCGACAATTTCCGCGTGATCGCGCCACTCATACTGGTGAAATCCCTCGCCGACGATTTCCGAGTCGCGCACGATCACGCAGCCCACGGCGGGATTCGGGCTAGCCAGGCCGGTGCCCTTGCGCGCCAACGCCATGGCGTGCTCCATGAAGCGAATGTCGTGTGCGTTCACGAATTAATCGAACAGCGAGTTGACGTAGGTCTCCGCGTCAAACGGTACGAGGTCATTGATCTGCTCGCCGGTTCCAACGAAGCGAATTGGCAGCCCCAGGTCACGCGCGATGGCGACGACGATACCACCTTTGGCGGTGCCGTCCAGCTTCGTCAGGATGATGCCGGTCACCCGCACAGTGGAGGTGAATTCGCGGGCTTGCGCCAATCCATTCTGACCTGTGGTGGCGTCCAGCACTAACAGTACGTCGTGAGGGGCTCCAGGGATAACCTTGGCGGCGGTGCGCTTCATCTTCTCGAGTTCCGCCATCAAGTTGGACTTGGTATGCAGGCGACCGGCAGTATCTACGATTAATGCATCCGTTGAGCGAGCTTTCGCGGCCGCCACGGCGTCATAAACCACGGCTGCCGGGTCGGCGCCCGACTTCTGCTTGATGACCTCGATGCCGTTGCGCTGGGCCCAAATCTCCAGTTGCTCGACGGCGGCAGCGCGAAATGTGTCGGCGGCGCAGAGCATCACGCTCAAGCCATCCTTACGCAACCGGTTCGCGAGCTTGCCGATGCTGGTGGTCTTACCGGCGCCATTCACGCCCACGACAAAGATGACTCGCGGCCCTTTGCCGTTGGGCGACGCCCCGGCCACTCCCGGCAACGGGACCGCTGGCGAAACGGTAGTGCTCCCTGAAGCGGCCAGTATTCGTACAATATGCGACTTGATTTCCCGTTTAAGTTGGCTCGCGTCGGCCAGCGCGTTGCGGTCCATTTTCTCGCGCACCGCGTCCAGAATTTCGCGGGTGGTGCGGACGCCCAAGTCGGCGGAAAGCAAGGCCGTTTCCAAGTGCTTGAGCAAGGCCGGATCGATCTTTCGCTCACCCAGAAAAATCGTATCAACGGTCTCGGAAAGGGCCGCCTTGGTCTTGCTGACGGAAGCTTTCAGCTTCTCCAGAAGCGTGGGTTCCGGCTCATTTTTTCCGAAAAGTGAAATCATAAGAGTGCCCGCAACAACCGAAGTGCAACACAAAATTGTAGCAGAAGCGGACCGAGGGCATCGGAAACGCGAAAGGTGGCTCCTAGCCGACCGGGCCGTTTTACCAGTACCAAAACTGTCCACCAGGGCAGTAGCCGCTGGTCCGCGCCCAGGGTAGTTTAGAGCCAATCCTGTGCCCTGCTTTGCCCCGGAACGACTTTTGCCGTTCGGGTCCGGCTGTCGCTCCGCATGATTTAACTTAACTCATAGCACTGATTTTTCTTCCGTCGTTGCTGAACCGGGCCCATTCGTTGGAAAAGTGGAGGTAAACGCGCATGACGGAACCAAAATGCCCAGAATCGACGCGAAGCGACTCGGGAATCCATCTGGCGGAACGCCGAAAAAAAGGGTCGTCCCAGCGCGCGTTTTTTGAGCGACCGCGCTCAGTCGGTGCAATTTCCCTGATTGGATCGACCTAGGAGAAAAAGGAGAGCGAGATGGACAAAAAACGCCTTCATGAGCTGGATGAGAATGTCCCCCCGCAAACTCAAGTGGCCAGTCCAAACGATTTGCCGGGTCGTACCGACGCGTCGCTTTCAGGCAGCCGTCGGAAGTTCCTCGGAAACATAAGCGGTGTTGCCGTCGCTGCGGTTACTGTGGGCGCGATTGGCTTGGAACCCCTGCTCGGCGGAAAAGAGTCGGTCGCCGATGCATCGGTCGTACCCTATGGTTCTGAGAGCCGCGTGGCAAAGAGCTTCAAATACCGCATAAGCACGGCCCATGCCGAGAAGATCGACGTTGGGCAGCAACCAGACGATGGCGATGCGACGAGGTTCACAGACTTCAGCGGCAGCTACAGCAAAGCCTCGTTGCACGACGCTCTCGGCGTACCGAATGCTGCATCCTGGCTTAGCCTAAAACAGGCCCTCCAAAGCGGCGAGTTTGAAGACTTCGAAAACATCATTGTTGGGACGCCGGGTGGGGGGCCCAACTCAAAGCACAATGGACCACAGGCTGCCCTTGCATTTGACTTGGAAGGCCTCGACTCACATGCCACCGTCATCCCACCAGCGCCGAGCGTCACCAGCAACGTTACGGCGGCCGAGGCAGTCGAGCACTACTGGGGTGCTCTGCTAGCCGACGTGCCGTTTACCGAGTATACGACGAGTTCGCTGGTCGCTCAGGCTGTTGCCGACATGAATAGGCTGTCCTTTCTCAACGGCAGTCAAAATTTTGAGTACCCGTTCCCGGTGACACCGGGGAATCTGTTCCGCGGGCAGTTCGTCCCGGGCGACGGCAACGTCCAGGGGCCGTACGTCTCGCAGTTCATGGTTCAGCCGACGTTCTTCGGCGCGCAGCCCCTCAGCCAGCAGTACCAGACGTTCCTTCCCGTGGGGGGCGGCGGCAGCGACTTCATGACCTCCGTCAGCGAGTACCAACAGATCCAAAACGGCGGAGCCTCGGTTGGCCAGTTGGCTTTTGACCCAACGTTTCGGTTCATCCGAAACGGTCGAGACCTCGCCGCGTATACTCACGTGGACGTGCTCTATCAAGGGTACTTCACCGCCTTCCTCGTGCTGGCGGGGATAGGCACGCCGCCAAACCCCGGTAACCCCTATATTGGCTCGAGGACTGAAAAAGCTTTCTGCACCTTTGGTGGGCCAGACGGCGCAGGGACAATCGCTGAAATGGCCACGCGAGCGCTCAAAGGCGCCTGGTTTCACAAGTGGATCAAGGACCTGCGAATGCGGCCCGAGGAATATGGGGCCCTGGTGCACGCGAATCTTACAAAGTCTACGCCAGCTCCCCAAGCGGCGCGGGCGCTGCATAAAGACGTCCTGAACTCAGCGGTGCTTCCCATCATCCAGCAGACCTACGGCAGCTTCTTGCTGCCACAGGCATTCCCGGAGGGTTCGCCGACCCACCCGTGCTATCCGACGGGCCACGGAACGGTCGGAGGTGCGTGCATCACTGTGCTCAAATTTTTCTTTGATGGCAGCCAGAAGATCCGGCCGCTGCTCACCCAAGCCGGACGCGACGTGGTCATCCCAAGCACGGATGGCCTTTCGCTCAATTCCTACACGGGGGCGGACCGAGACGATCTGGACATCAATGGAGAGTTGAACAAGCTCGCGTACAACATCTCATTTGGTCATGGGATCCACGCCGGTATCCACTTCCGCAGTTCAACCTACTGGTCGATCTTGCTGGGCGAGCAGATTGCGCTCAGCATGCTGCGGGACCGGGCCAAGTCCAACAATGAGCCGTTCACGATCAGCATCACAAAATTCGACGGAACGACCGCGACGATCACCAACGGGGAAGGTCGCTAGCCGCGTCCGGACACAACCGAATTGTGGAAGAGAGGACGACCTCAATGCGTGCGGAATCGCTTGGCTCGAGGGCGCTTCAGACCTGAACTTCAACGGCGCTCAAACGCAATTTCCCGGCGGTGACGGCCGCGTCGAGAGCATTCACAACTACCGCGTCGAATTTTGACCCCGACAGCGCCTTGATTTTGCCAAGCGCGTAATCCAGGTCCATCGCGGATTGGTACGGCCGATTGGTAGTCATGGCGTCCAGCGTGTCCGCCACACCGATGATCCGGGCCATCATCGGGATCTGCGGTCCGTTCAAACCGTAGGGATAGCCACGTCCGTCCATGTGCTCGTGGTGCAACTCGATTCCCGGCAGCATCTCTTTCAACTGCGAGACCGGACGCATGATGTTCGCGCCCTTTACAGTATGTTGCTTCATCAACGTGAACTCTTCCGGTGTCAGCGCGCCGGGCTTCTTGAGAACGCGGTCTTCCACGCCAATCTTGCCGACGTCGTGCAGCAGCGCTGAAATGCGCAGGGTGTCGAGTTCCTGGTCGGAGAGACCCAATTCCTGGGCGATGATTGTCGAATACTTGGCGACGCGGCCGGAGTGACCCCGCGTGTAGGGATCCTTTTCGTCGATCGCCGCGGCCAGCATGCGAATCGAGCCGATAAAGAGCTCGCGATTTTCCTCGGCGGCTTCTTTCAATCGCTCGATGTATTCTTCGATGTCGCCAGCCATTTTGTTGAAATTTTCGGCCAGTTCGCTGATTTCCGAAGCGCCGCGCACGGCCGAGCGCTGGTGAAATTCACCACGGCTGATGGCGCGGGTGGATGCCGCCAGGCCGCGAATCGGTCCGCTGATGCCCACAGCGAAAAAATAACCCAGGAGAATGGCGGCGAAGATCACGACGATAACGAAGGCCAGGGCTTGGCGGTTCAGCTCGTTCACGCCCGCGTCCGCGCGCGCCTGTTTCAAGCTGCGCTGCGCGATCACAGCCCAATTCACTTCGGGGAACGTGCTGTAGGTTCCGATCATCTCCACCTGGCGATTCTTTTCTTTCTGGGCGAAGCGAATCGTTGCGGTGGAGCGGAGTTCCTGCGGCAACGTGAGGACCTGCTCGACGACTTTGGAATAGTCCGCGCCGACGTCGGTTCCGGGAACGAAGTTCTTCGAGTCGGGATGCGCCACGATATGGCCGAAATGATCGATCACAAAAACGGTTCGTCCGCGCACGCTGGCGCTTTGCAATTGCTGTAAAATCGGTTCGAGCGAAACAACCGCCGCCAGCATCCCGGTAAAGTTGTCGTTGATGTCCTTGAGCGGCACCGCGATGACGAATGCCGGCCGGTTGTCAGGCGCTAGCGCCAGGGGATCGCTGCGGAATTTTACCGATTGCATGGACGCGGCAAACGCGCGTTGGAGCGCCTTGGCCACAAAGGGATCCTGGTCGGCCCGGAAATTCCCCTGCGATGCGACTGTGCCTTTGCCAGTCTTGCCCACCGCGGTGAGATACAGAAACGTTTCCCGATTGCTGTCCGTGAAGTTCTCGAGGAGTCTCGTGACTCTCGGCTCTGACACGGGATCTTCCACGTTGTCGCTCAAACCCATGAGCGCCAGAATCTGCCGCTCGCTGAGCAGTTGCTGCGTCAGGTTGGCTTCAAACAACTGAATCTCGCGCGCAAGCGAGCGCGTTAGATCGGCCTGCTGCACAAGTTCGGTGTCCACCAGCTTATCCTGGCTCAGTTGCAGCACCTGGCGATGGTAGAGACCAATAGGCACCGCGCTGACCAGCAGCATCGCGCCGAGCACGAGCCACAGGATGCGCACGCGGCCCGCGCGAATACGATCCCACGAAGATGAGATTTTGACAGACATCGTCCTGCTATAAGTCTAGGGGAAGCCGCGTGTGGGATCGCCCGTCCGGAGGTACAGGCGACGCGCATGTGCAACTGGACCGTTGGTACCACGGACAGTTACGCGGAGCCGCGGAACGGACGACTAAGTAGCCAGGAATCAGAAAGATCAGGTTTCTGCTCGAACGGGACCACAGCGGGAAGTAATCCGTCGTGAATGGCAGCGGGGAGTGGGCGCCTAGCAGTGCAATCACTACTCTCTGCGCTGCGGGCGCTCCATGATCGCGCGAATCGCCTCTCGCGGGGCTTTCCCTTGATGAAGGATGGCATCTACCTGCTCGGTAATGGGTAAGTCGATTTTGTTTTCTTTCGCCAGCGCTAGCAGTGCGGAGGTTGTACCCACTCCTTCCGCTACCCCGTGCATCCCAGAGATGATCTCGTGCAGCGTCCGGCCTTTTCCCAACTCGATGCCCACCCGGCGGTTGCGGCTTAGAGAGCCGGTGCAAGTGAGCACGAGATCGCCTAGACCCGCAAGTCCGCTCAGCGTCTCGTGTCTGGCCCCCAAGGCAACGGCGAGGCGCGACATCTCCGCCAGCCCTCGCGTGATCAGCGCTGCGAGCGAATTGGAACCAAGCTCCAGGCCCTGGCAAGTGCCCGCCGCGATGGCGATTACGTTTTTCATCGCGCCGGCAAGCTCCACGCCGAGCATGTCGTCGTTCGTATAGAGTCGAAAGTTGGGGGCGGCGAATTCTTCCTGCGATTCGCCGGCGAGCGCCGAGTCGTGCGACGCAAGGACGACGGCGGTGGGTGCGCCGTGCGCCACTTCCAGCGCGAACGACGGTCCGGAAATCACAGCGAGGCGAGGCGCGCGTGCGGCCGGGACAACCTGCGCAATCACTTCGCTCATGCGCGCGTGCGTCGCGGGTTCCAAGCCTTTCGTCGCGCTGACGATGGCTGTGCGCGGCGCAATTCGGCTTGATGCCGCGGAGTACACCTCCCGGGCGTGTGCCGATGGCATCGCGCCGATAACGATCGTGGCTCCGCTCAAAGCTTCGTCGAGATTATGCGCGACGTGAATCTGTGCCGGAAGAGTGTGTCCGGGCAGATAGCCGATGTTTTCGCGTTTGCGGCGAATCTCCTCCGCTAGCCCGGCGTCGCGCACCCAGAGCGAGATTTCATGCGCGCGAGGACTTCGCGACAGCACCAGAGAAAGCGCGGTGCCCCAGATTCCCGCGCCAAGAATCGCGATGCGTGTCACTCGCCGTCCTTGCTCTTGCCGAATGAAAATCGAGGCTCGCGCCCTTCGACGAGTCGTTGAATGTTCGCGTCGTGTTTGTAAACGACGAGCATCGCCGCTGCAAACGCCCCAAATGTAACGATCAGCGGCGGCGCGTGATGCGGCGCCCACAACAGGTAGATCAGCAAAGGCATCGTCGCAGCCGCCGAGACGGAACCCAGAGAAACGAAACGCGAAAACAGCACCACCAGGATAAAAACGCCGATCGCGCCCAGCGCTGCAGGCCAGCACAGAGCAAGGAACATTCCCGCGGCGGTCGCGACACCCTTTCCTCCGCGAAAACGCAGCCACACCGGAAAGCAATGACCGATGAGGGCGCACAGTCCCGCGATGGTCATCCACATGGCGCTGTCGTTCGCAAACCGCGCAGCGACCCACACGGCCGCAACGCCCTTCAATCCATCGAGAATCAGTGTGAGGATGCCGGGAACCGGACCCGCCACGCGCGCTACGTTGGTCGCGCCGATATTCCCGCTCCCGGCTTTGCGCACGTCCACGCCGCCGAACATTTTCGCCAGAAGGATGCCGAAGGGAATCGAGCCGATCAGGTATGCCGCGACCGGGATCCACGCCATGCTCAGGGAGATTTCACGCATGCTCCGTCAGGCCTCCGCCGCAAATACGAACGATTGCAGCGTAGTGTACTCCGCGCCGGAAGGTTTCAGCTTGCTTTCGATCAGATAGAATTGGTTGGTGCGCAACTCGCCGAAATCACGAGCCGCGTCTCTCTCGACCGCTGCGCTTAGCGCCGCCGAAATCCCGGATGGCTCGCATCGCGCCAGCGTCAGGTGGGGAGTAAACGCGCGGTCTTCAGCGGGCATCCCGAGTTTCGCGAGGCTGGCATCAACGTCTCCGGCAATCGAAGCCAAGTTCTGCGAAGCGGCGGTGCCCGCCCAGAGAACCCGAGGCCGCCTGGCGTTCGGGAAGAAACCCAAACCGCGAAAGCGCAGGTCTACCGGTGCTTCCGAGCGAACGTTCGCCAGAGTCGCGCGAATCGGATCCAGCCTCGCCGGCTCAATGTGGCCTATGAATTTCAGGGTTACGTGCAGATTTTCGGGGCGCACCCAACGCGGCTTCTTTGCGGAAGATTTCGACTCCAAAGCACGCAGTTCGTTTATCAGCGCGGCAAATTGACCTCGGACGGCCGCTGGAATCTCCAGCGCAACAAACAAGCGCACGGCTCAAGCCTTTTTCGTCGACGATTTCGCGCCATTTTGCGAATTGTAAAGAAAGTGTACCCGCACCATGTCCAGAGCGGCCTGCGACGCCTGCCAGCGGATATTTTCGCGCTCGCCCGGAAAGCGCATGCCGCGTTCCTTGACGCCGCCAGCATGGGAAATCGCCACGTGTACGGTGCCCACCGGTTTTTCTTCCGACCCGCCGCCGGGTCCCGCAACCCCGGTAATTCCGACGCCCAGTGTGCTGCCCACCCGCCGCCGAATGCCCTCGGCCAGCGCTACGGCAACTTCGGCGCTTACCGCACCCTTCGCCAAAATCATCTCCGGCGGCACGTCGGCCCAGATCGTCTTCAACTCATTGCTATAGCACACCACGCCGCCAAGAAAGTACGACGAGCTGCCCGCGATGCTGGTCAACCTTTGCGCCAGCAATCCACCCGTACAGCTTTCCGCCGCCGAGATAGTGGCGTTGTTCAGATTCAACTCTTCAGCCACCACTTCCTCGAGCGATCGGCCATCTTCGCTAAAGATGCGGTCGCTGAGCGCGATCTGAAAACCTTGTACGATTGCTTCCAGCGTTTTCTTCGCGTGTTGCGAATCGTCAGTCCAAAGCCGTAGATGAATCTGCGTCTCTCCGGGCGCAGCCAAAATCGTAGTGGTCACCTCCGGATAGCGCTGGTAGACCGGCAGGATGCGCTGTTCCACGTGCGATTCGCCCAGTCCGGTCACGCGAATCTCGCGTTGATGCAATCGCACTCCGGACGCACGGCGCTCCAGACGGGGCAACACCTGCTCGCGAAACAGTGGTTTCAACTCGCGCGGCGGACCCGGCAAGAGCACGATGATGTGCCCGGAATCTTCCAGCCACAATCCCGGCGCGGTCCCTCGTGGATTCTCTAGGATTTCGGCGCCTTCCGGCACCATCGCCTGGCGGACATTCAACTCCGGCATCTCGCGGCCGAGGCTGCGAAAGCGGCTCTCGATGTAATGCAGGATCGCATCGTTGCGCTTCAGTTTGCGGCCCAGCAATTCGGCAACAGTTTCCCGCGTAAGATCGTCCTGCGTCGGACCCAACCCGCCCGACGCGATGATGAGTTCCACGCGGCCCAGCGCCTCGCGGAAGACCTCAGTTAGTAGATCGCGATCGTCTCCCGCAACGGTTTTGCGAACCACCTCAATGCCAATGCCGTTCAGCTCCGCCGTAAGAAACAGCGAATTGGTATCAAGCCGGTCCGGCGTCAGCAACTCCGAACCTACAGCGATGATTTCAGCTTTCATTAATTTTGTTTATCCGGGCAGCGGCAGACCGCGCACATCCCAATCCAAAGTGTAAAGCGCACCATTGGTGGTAAGAATAGCCCGCCCCGAAGGCTGCAGCGCAAGGCCGACGAGCCCCGATCCACTGAGAATCACCTCCGCTTGCCCATCCGGCGTGACGCGCGCAATGCCGCGCCGCCCGCCGTAGGAGGCGGCCACGTAAAGGTTCGCGTCGCGATCAAATGCCAGTCCCTGCGGCCGGCCAAGGCCGCGGTAAAAAACTGACACGTCACCACCGGTAGTGATGCGATAAACGCGATCGTAACTGGAAGTCGTCGGACCGGTCACGTAGAGGTCGCCGCTCGGATGAAACGCCAGGTGATACGCGGCCAAAGAGGGCTCCAGCGTCGCGAACACGAAAATTTCCCGGCTCGGGCTGATCTTGAAAATCGTGCCGCTGCGGTCGCCAACGTAAAGGTTCTGTTCGCGATCAAACGCGATACCGGTGGCAATCCCCATGCCCTCGATCCATTGCTCGGTTCGTCCGTCGGGCGTGACGCGGTGAATGGTCCCATCGTTCCGGCACGACACAAAGAGATTTCCGCCGCGATCGACGGCCAACCCCGATGGATTGATCAGTGAAGTCACGAAGGGCTTGATGCTGTAGTTTGCTGTGATTTTATACAGCGACACCGGAACGCGCTGCCCCCGCGGCCCGCTGAACGTTACGTAAATATTTCCGTTCGCGTCCACTGCCGGATTACCAACGGGATGCAAGTTGTCGGCGATCTGCATGCCCACTGAGATCGGATGCGGCTGGCTCTCGCCGTTCGTGTTGATCACGCTCACGGTACCGCCGTTCGCGCTATCGGGAACGCGGGCGATCAGCCGATTGTCGGTCGCCAGCATCAAGCTGGCATCGGCCTCGCCAAAGTGCACCTGCGGACGAGCACCGGTGCGCGACGCGAAGCCGCTTCCATAGATCACGATCTCGCCGCCCGGAATGGCTGCTGCGGGAGCTATCCGATCGATCCGAGGAACTCCGTTCTTCTCTGGCGTGGACCCCAATCCAAATTTCATAGCAGATCAATCAGCTTAAAGTGTAGTGCCATGCGCAACAGGATGGCAGCGTAGACCCCGGCCATCCAGTCGTCGGCCATGATGCCCCAGCCGCCGGGAAGATTTTCCAGTCGCCGCACGGGGAACGGCTTCCAGATATCAAATATCCGGAAAAACAAAAACCCCAGCAGCAAATATTTCCAATTCACCAGGCTTAGCGCCGAGAAAATCGCGAACGTGGACAAGTCCATGTGCGAGTGCAGGTTCGGCAACGCGATGGGGATCAGCGGAAGCACTAGGGTCAAGTGCTGCCCGGCGACCTCGTCGATAACCACAAATTGCGGGTCTTTGATCCCCGCATATTCGGCCGCCTTTGTCGAACTCCACACACCAATCGAGCCCAGGATCACCAACAGCACGACCGCGCTGAAGATCGGCAACCACAGCATCGTATTGTGAATGTCGCTGCCCGGAACCAGGAAATGGTTGTCCATGAATCGGGCGTCGGACAAAACATGGAAGGGAGATAATCCGGCAAGTGAAGTAGGGCGCAAAAAGAAAATCGCGCACAGCCCAATGGTCAAAACACCAACCAGTGAGCCGAAAGTCCCCGGTGCCTGTGGCAAATAGCCAACACCCAGCGCAGTGGCGATAGCGTAGGCCAGCTTGGGTTTCTTGGCGGGCGGCGCGGTTTGCGCTGGTAGAGTGGCTTCAGTGCTTGATGTCATCGGCATTTTGCGATTCGCCTGGCTCGTCGTCACTCTCGTCGAAAATTGGCTCGGAGACGACGTACTTCTCCGACGCCCAGTTACCCAGGTCAATCAATTTACAGCGCTCGCTGCAAAACGGAAAATCGGCGTTTGCGGCCGAGTCGGTTAAGGTCTTGCAAATCGGGCACCGGCGTTGCATGGAAAATCAATCTTACCCTAAGACGCGCAGGGCTGCTCCCGTGGAGATACGAGTCAAAGTTTCCGCTGGCGGGATCGGAGGCGCACCCGCAAATATGCGCTTTGCGGGCCGGCGCAAAATCTCCACCACGCGCCCGATCAGGTCGTACGCATCGGCCTGCGCGATTTCCACGCGTACCGCGTCGCCCACCGCCGCCGATTGGCCGTCTGGCAGTTCGATATCCGTTAAATAAACCTTGCCGTCAATATCCGGGGCCATGCCCTCCAGGCGCGCCTCCCACACCAGCGGATTGTCTTTCGACGGCCCTTCCACGAGCGCCGTCGCGACGCGACCCTTGAATGCGCGCAGCTTCTCGCGCGAAACTTTCTTCTGTATGGCCATCAATCGATCGCGGCGCCTTGTGATCGTCTCCGCATCCACCTTGGCATCAAGCCCGTAGCTGCCCGCGTTGTCCACGTCCGAATATTCAAACACGCCCATCCAATCGAGTTTGGCGGCTTTCACGAAATCGCAAAGCTCCTCGAAGTCTGCTTCGGTTTCTCCTGGGAATCCCGCAATGAACGACGTACGCAACGTGACACCAGGGATGGTCGCGCGAATACGCTCCAGCAACTTCAGAAACGCATCGCCATGCGACCCGCGCTTCATGCGAGCCAGAACCTTGCGGCTGGCATGCTGCAGCGGCATATCTATGTACTTCGCGAGCCTGGGATGTCCCGCCAGCGTATCCAGCAATCTTTGCGTGACGCGATTGGGATACGCGTACAGAAAACGCACCCACAGCAGATCGTCCACCTGAGCCAGCCGCTCCAGAAGCTGCGCCAGTCCATCGCGCAAACCCAGATCCTCGCCGTATGAAGTCGTGTCCTGTCCGATCAGGGTGATCTCACGCGCGCCTGATGCCGCCAGATTCTCAGCCTCGCGCACCACCGACTCAAAACGTCGGCTCCGGAATTTCCCGCGCAGCTGCGGAATGATGCAGAAGGTGCAAGGATGGTCGCATCCCTCGGCAATTTTTATATACGCGGCATGGCGCGGCGTAGTGATTACACGCGGCGTCAGATCGTGATACAGAAATGCCGGCGGCGTGGCGGGCAGAATTCGCAAATCGCCTTCCACAGCCTCCAGGATGCGCTCCACTTCGCCTGTGCCTACGACCGCATCCACTTCCGGTACTTGCTCCAAAATTTGATCGCGGTAGCGTTCCACCAAACAGCCCGCCACGATCAGCTTCCTTGCCGCCCCAAACTTCTTGTGCTCGGCCATCTCCAGAATGGCGTCCACCGATTCTTTTTGCGCCGGCTCGATGAAGCTGCACGTATTCACGACCAGAATCTCAGCCTCGTCCGCGCGCGGCGTCAGTTCATAACCCTCGCGCGCAAGAATGCCCATCATCACCTCGCTGTCCACGAGGTTCTTCGGGCATCCCAGACTGATGAATCCAACCTTAGTCATAAGCAATGAATTTGCGGCTTTCCGCAATTCTCTAGTGTAACACGGCACCGTGGCACGGGTTTCAACCTGTGGACCGAACATGGATGCACAGCATGGATGTGGGTTTCGAGGAAAGACAGGCCGAATCCCGTGTTACGGCCGAGCTGCCCGAACCTGCTCAAGGAGCCCACGCAATCGCAGCGTGTCGCAAGGCGCTCCGCCAAATCGAGCTTGCGTGTAAATCTGCGTGAATTCGCGTACCACCGACGCCAAGCTCGGCTCACCCACCGCCATCGCGAACTCCAGTGGCGTTTGCGAAGCTCGCCTGGCGAGCCCTCGGCGTTCCAACACGCGCAGCAACTCCGCATAAAGGCGCGAGGCAAGCTGCGGATTTGCGCGGGTCGTTTCGGGAGCGCGAAGCTGAAAATACAAACGCAGCTTCTGAATCGCAACGTGCAGAACGTCGTATCGCAGCAGTACCAGCAGCAGTCCGATAGCGACGGGCAATAAAAATGTGATTCCACCGCGCCGATCCAGCCACGATCGCAGCCACTTCTTACCGCCCGCCTCTTTCTTCGTAAACCAGCTGCGCGCCGCCTCCGTCCAGTTTCGCGTGTTGCGCTGCATGATCTGCGCCATTTGCACCTGGTGCGCAAAATCGTAGTTGATCACCCACTCGTTCCAGGTCAATTCCATCCAATCGATGTATAAGCCCAGCCGCGATAAAAACCCAAAATTCTGCACTGCCGCGGGCGTCGGATCGAACGTGACCCACCCCGAGCCTGGAAAATACGCTTCCACCCAACTGTGCGCGTCGCTGGCGCGCACGATGTAGTCGCCCGCCAGATCGTTGAATTCCCCAGGCAAAAAGCCGTTTACCTCGCGCGAAGGAATGCCTTGAGTACGCAGCATGATGGTCATCGCCGACGCAAAATATTCGCAATGGCCCGCGTGCGTCTCGAACAGAAAATGCGCCAACGGGTCGTCGCCCGGTTTTCCGGTCAGCTCCAGTGTGTAACTGAATCGCGACCTCAGAAAAGCCCCGATCGCGACTGCTTTGTCGTATGGTGTTCGCGCCTTCGCCGCTACCCCTTTCGCCAGTTCTGGTATGCGCGCATCCAGTGCTGGCAGTTGCAGGTAGACGCTGCGAATTTCGTCCGGATAGACAGTTGCCGCGGCGCGCAGCTTCGCCGCATTCACCGCGGGAAGCCGCGAGTATCCGTAATAGCGCACCGGAGCGTAATTGCGGAACGGATTGAACAGCGAGCCGGTCGAATCCCGAAACAGATACGTGCGCCGCGCGTTTAAACCCGCGGTCGGATTCTCCCCGGAAAAACCTCCGAGGATCGAAATGGCATTGGCCGGCGCGAACACCGCATCTGTCGCCATCGGCTGCACCATCATCTCGTAGCGCAGCTCCAGCGCGGGGCCGCGAAGATTTTGCTCGGGATCGGCCACGTAGATCCAACCGGTCATATCGGGCGCGATCGCCGCGGGATGATGATTTGGCGTCGACCAGCGCTTTCCGTCGAACGTGGACAGCGCAATCCCGCGCCACCGGAGTTGCGCGTAAGGCACGACCTTCCCGGTTTTCACGCGCATGACCACCGTTGGATTTTTCTTGATCTCTCCGATCTGTCCCAGTTCGATATCGTCCGTGAAGCCGGTCATCAGCGAAGGCTGCAGGCTCGTGCGGCCCAGGTACCCGGCGCTGAACCGCGGGAAAAAGAAAAACAGCGCACCGCCCATGAGGATTGCGCCCGCCGCGACGCTCAACGCCGCAAGGGTCAGTGCGCGAGCTAATTTACGTTCCTGCGCGGGCTGCGCAAACGGCGGCGCGATCGCTCCTTTACCGCCGCGCCGCATCTCCATGCCGACAAATGTAGCCACCCCGAACAACAGAAAAATGAAAAACAGAACCAGGAAGGAAGTATCGACGGTCAGAATCGCCGCCGCCAGAATTGCCGCGAAAGCCAGAATCGCGAGAAAAAAGCGTCGCGGTCGGTGGTCGCGCTGTACAAACGCACCGTCATCACGAAAAGCAGGAAATGCACCGCTCCCAGCAGCGCCGCATACAGCGAGGGGTTTGAGGAACCCGCAACAAACGCGCGCGAGATAAACAAAACGTCTAACGGGAAAATGACCAGGTAGGCGAGCACCAGCACCGTGGCGGTTTGATGCGACAACTCGATCGGTTTCCGCCGCCACCAGCGGAAGCCTTTGTAGATCATCGCCAGAGTCGCAACAACGCAGCTCAACGCATCGAGCTTTCCGGTAGCGATCAGCGTTGCGATGGAGCTGAAAATAAAAAGCAGCAGCGACCCCTGAAAGAATCGCTCAGCGGGCAACACCGAGGCATTCACGGATGTGGCTGAGGAGGCCATGGTGGAATCTCGATGTTACCACCCACGTTCCAGCCACCTGCGCACCTCTGCGCAAGTAATCCCAAGTAATAACGTCGCTCCAGTAGCACAGGCACTCTTGCCTGTGCCAGCTGTTGCAACGACGATAACCGCCGCACGGAGGCAAGTCCTTCCGGTTTACGATTCTAAGCCGGCTCTCGCGGCGGCCTGCGCGATTTTGCGCGTAAGATTCGATACCGCCAGCGAACACCGCGACATCAACTCGGACAACAGCACCACCTTCGTGCCATCCATTCGCGGAAGTTTTCGCACAAGCACGCGATAAGGCAGAAGTTTGATCGCCCTATACGTGACCGCATGACGTGCCCGCGAGAGGGGTTCGAGACGCACCTTGGAGTTTGTCTCCGCCGCCAAGCGCAACTGCGCCAGAAATTCCCGTAATTCCCCGGCTGGATTCGACACCACAGAAATCGTAGGAAAGTGCCACATCTTTGACACCAGCGGAACGACATCCTCGTGCGTCGCGTGTTTTCCCGTTGGGTGTGGCGGCGGTAGCAACAGAGTACGTCCGCGAGGATCGAGAAACACGGCGGCAGCAAGAGTAATCTCGACAGTCGCGCCCTTCTTCCGCTTTTCCGGAATAACTTCGGTCAAGCCGAGTTGCCGCGCGCGACAAAACTCTGCTACCGGGCAAAGTAAACATTGCGGCGAGCGCGGAGTGCAGATCATCGCGCCGAGTTCCATCATCGCCTCGTTCCAATCGCTCGGCGATTTTAGATCGAGGAGCGCATCCGCCGATTGTTGCAAACTCCGCCATCGCCCGTTCTCGCGCAAGTCTCCCCGGATCGCGTCCAAACGCGCGAGCACGCGCGCCACGTTCCCGTCCAGCACACCATGCTTCGCCCCGAACGCGATGCTCAGAATCGCCGCCGCCGTGTAGCTGCCAATGCCCGGGAGCGCGAGTGCTTCCACAGCGGTTCGCGGGAATTCGCCTTCGTGCGCCGTAACAATCTGCCGGGCGGCGCGTTTCAAATTCCGCGCCCGGCTGTAGTAACCCAGGCCCGACCACAGCCGCAGCACTTCTTCTTCCGGCGCTTCCGCCAGCGCGCGAATATCCGGAAATCGTTCGAGGAATCGCTCGTAATAGGGGATTACGGCGGCGACGCGCGTCTGCTGCAACATGATTTCCGACACCCAGATGCGGTAGGGATCCTTGTTCAGCCGCCAAGGCAATTCGCGCCGGTATTTGCGGAACCAGCTCAGCAGTCGTTTCCTTATTTCAGCGAGATCACGGCTCGGAGGCATTGCGACGCGATATTCTCGCACGAATCGCACGGTGGCGCTTTTGGAAGAACATCGCTTACGGGAAGCGTGTACCGCAATCTCCAGGAAGGACCGGTCGTGGAGCTACGAATCCAAATCCTCGAGGAAGACGACATACGATGAGTGCCACAGCGTCGCGGGAATCGAGCCGCGGGGCTGGCTGGTCACGATCACCTTAAAAAGATCGGGCGAGGCCGCGAGATCACTGAGTAGTTCGTGCTGAGGATCGGGAGGTAAGGGTTGAGCCAACGCGAGGTGCCGCAGAATGGCGAAGATATTCTCTTCCGCGGCGGCGAGGGCAGTTTCCAGCCCCGCGCTGCGGAATTGCAATTGTGCGTTGCGCTCGAAGAAATGCCACGCGATGCTGGCGCACAAGGTTACGGCGCGCTCGAAGCGTTCGGATGCATTCGCCGACGGAGATGTATTGTGGCCAACCGTCGGATCGGAAACGTGAGGGTCGAGCACGAGCAACACGCGGCAGTCGTCTTCGCGCGTAAATTCGCGCACCATCAGCGTTCCTGTTCGGGCCGACGCTTTCCAATGCACGTAGCGGGCGCTGTCGGTGGGAACATAGCCGCGCAGAGCATACAAGTCGTGGCCGCCGCCTTTGCTCAGACTTTCGAGCGCTCCTTGCAACGCCGGTAAAATTTCGAGGAAGTCCCGCGACGGCTCGACGGAGGGATAGACCAGCGCTTCGGTGCGCAACTCGACGCGTCGCGCTTTTTGCAAGAAACCAAATGGGAAGCGCGTCACGATGCGGAACATATCCTGACGATAGGCTCCCCGGTGCACGAAGGTAAGTGGAACGCTCTGCCGCACGTGCTGGCGCTTTGGCACGTAGGGAAAGTACACCGGCGTTTCGAGCAGTGCAGCGGCCGGTGATTTCTTGCTAGTCACCGCTTCCACGCGCAAGGAAAACGACGGCAGCGTTACTTTTTCGTTTTCCAGATCGACCCGGACACGAACCTTCAGACCGGCGAAGAGGTGTTCGGGCAA
The DNA here is from genome assembly GCA_963721915.1 of uncultured Acidobacteriota bacterium. Lineage (GTDB taxonomy): Bacteria > Acidobacteriota > Terriglobia > Acidiferrales > UBA7541 > Acidiferrum. The sequence continues at coordinate 93,570 of CAVRLD010000006.1, forward strand.
TTCCAGACGCATCGCGATGCCGCTTAGCGTGATCGAAGACAAGATGCCAGACATCAAAATGATGGCGATCAAGCTGGCAAGGATCAGAAACAACAAATTGTTTCCGGTGTTGAGCGCGGCGAGCGCGACGACGATGATGCCGCCGATGTAAATCCAGCCTTCGCGCGTGACCTTGTACTCCATCTTGTAGCCGAGCCACCGCAGTGGCGTGCGCTTCGCGAGGACCGGCACGATCGTAATGGCGACCCAGGCGGCCACCAGGAGCGCTGCAAGCGCAGCCGCGATCGACAAGGCCCCGTGCCCGACCTCGGCGGCCGCTCCGGAATAGAGCGCGAGAAGTAAGGCGACACCCAGCGCTGCGATGGAGAGAAAAAAAGCGCGCACGCCAGGGCGGTCGGCTTTGGCCCACAGTTGCGCGATGGTGGAGTTTACGCGCACCACACGTCACTGTCGCGCATGGCGGAGTCCGCGGAGCCCTGCGACTTTTTCTCGTCCGCGGTTTTTTCTTCTGCGCAACACTTCATAAAGGAACGCGAACCGCTTCCACAATATCGCGCAACACCGCTTCGGTCGTTTCCGATTTCTTCTGCAACGAAGCGTGGCGCGAACTGGCCACCACCCGATGCGAAAAGACCGCGACCGCCAACTGCTTGAAATCGTCCGGCAGGCAGTAGTCGCGCCCGTCCAGAAAGGCGCGGGCCTGCGCGGCGCGCTGCAACATCAAGGTGCCGCGAGGGGACACCCCGAGAGAAAGTTGTTCACTGTGGCGCGTGCGCGTGACAATTTCCAGCGCGTAGTCGTGCAGACTCGAATCGACTTTCACCTGCGCCACGGAATTCTGCATCGCGAGAACGTCTTCCACGTCGGCGACCGGCTCGAGCGACTGCACCGGATCCTCGCCAACGCGCTTGCGCAAAATTTCGCGCTCGGTCTCATGCGACGGATAGCCCATGCGGATACGCATCAGGAAGCGGTCGAGCTGCGACTCCGGCAGCGGATAGGTGCCGTGATGCTCGACGGGATTTTGCGTGGCGATCACTAAAAACGGTTGTGGCAAGGGCAGCGTTTTGCCATCCACGGTCACCTGCGCTTCGTTCATGGCTTCCAGCAGAGCGGATTGCGTGCGCGGCGTGGTGCGGTTGATCTCATCGGCAAGCACGACGTTGGCGAAAATCGGCCCGGAGCGAAACTCGAACTCGCGCGATTCCGGATTGTAGACGCTTACGCCGAGCACGTCGCTGGGCAACAGGTCGGAGGTGAACTGTATGCGCTGAAAGCTGCAATGAAACGACCTGGCGAGCGCCTGCGCCAGCGTGGTCTTGCCGACGCCCGGCACGTCTTCGATCAAAAGGTGCCCTCGCGCCAGCAAAGTAATCAGCGAGAGCTGGATCGCTTCTTCCTTGCCGTAAATGGCGCGCGCAATGGAACGCTGGAGCTGCGTTACGATCTGAGAGGTAACCGCTGTCATGGTTGAAAACCCGGGCCCTTCCTGCTACAACTAATTCATCGCTTCGGCTGGTATGCGAGTTTCCACCTTCGCGGTTTCCAGCGAAATAGTACGGGCGACTAGCTCAGTTGGTTAGAGCGCTCCCCTCACACGGGAGAGGTCAAAGGTTCAAGTCCTTTGTCGCCCACCATCCCCTACCAAGTCTCTCATTAACTCCGTATATGCTTGAAATAATCGCGTGGTTAGCTGTGTTCAAAAAGCCTTTTCCGTGTTTAGGCTTGTTATATCTTTCGCGTAGGCGACCCCGAGCAAGCACTCTGCGCGGCGGTTGCGGCTCAGGACTTGATTTTCTGACCGCCCTTGGACACCCAGCGCAGTGCCGAATTTGTTCTCTGACGCAGCAGCATGTTCAGTTGAGCCGCATGATGTTGCACGTGGCGCATGTTGTAGAGGAGCAATTCACCGTTGCTCATCGCGCGATACGGGATGGGACAGGGACTCGTAGCCCAGGCTTCGGTCATTCCCGCCATCACGGCGTCCAACCTTTTGCGGCAGTGCTCGACGTAGCCGAGCAGTTCGTCTTTTCTGTAGGCGGGCTCCGGCACGACGGCTTCGTCTTCGAGTTCAGTGAGACCGAACGGTGGCGGCGGACAGAATTGGGGTTCGTCTACTCCCGAGAGATATAGGTCGAGGAAGAAAAGCACGTGAAACGCCAGGTACCAAAACGCGCGCGGCGCCTGACCCGACCACACAGACTCCGGGCAGGCTTCGATCGCGTTGGCCAGCATGTCGATCGCGGCATGAAACTGCTGCCGGATTGCAGATCTCCAAAAGTCGATCATAAGGCCTTGCGTTTGGCGGCAGAGAGTTTGCGGAACTCGGATATCATTGGCGAACGACGAACAGGCAGTACGGCTGATGGAGTCTTCGTGAGAACTCCGGTTTTCGTCAGGCACGGCTTCACAGGCTGCAGAAAAAGTCTTCTCTTCAGGAGGTCGGGGCTTCAGCCCCGACGTGAAGGGCTTACACTCAACGGGCTTCAGCCCCTGAAGAAAGCTTTTTCTTGTTGCATTTTTCCGCGAGCTGTTCAACCGTGCCGTAACTGGCTCTCAGCTTTGACACAAACTCTGATGCCCGTTCAGCCGAAAGTATTTCTAACTTAGACCGATCATGTCAACCTTCTTGCGGACCATTGAGTTTCTAGCTCTCAGCCTCTGGCTGGGGAGCGATGTATTCCTCAGCTTTGTGGTAGCGCCGGGGGCGTTTCGGATCTTGGGTAGCCGTGACCAGGCTGGCGCCATGGTGGGCTATGGGCTTTGGTGGATGCACATGATCGGGGTCGTTTGCGGGATTGTGATTTTGATGTCGCGCCTTGTTCGAACGCGGACCATTTCGGCCTTGGTAGCGCCCGCCGCGGTTTGCGTTTTGCTGATGATCGGGCTCACGGTGGTGTCGCAGCATGCTGTCAGTCCGAAGATGGCCGCGCTGCGCGTGCAGATGGGATCGATTCAGGCGACCGCGGCGGACAGTCCGCTGCTCGCGGAGTTCAGCCGGCTGCATCGCATCTCCGTTTCGCTGGAGAGCGGTGTCCTGCTGGCTGGGATTGCCGCTATGTATTTGATCGCGAGGGAACTGACTTCCGCACGCTGATCGTACCCTCCCGTTACTCTATCGACTTCTCAACGACCCTTTGCGTCCTTTGCGTCTCTGCGTTTGATTTTGTCTTTCCTTGCCCTCTATTCCGTTTCTCTTTTCTTTCGCCCAAAGTTGCGTTATCTTGACCCGTCATGACCACCCCAAGCCCCCAGCTCCCTTTCGACCTAGCCGCCGCCATGGCCCACCTCTCCGCCAAAGACGAAAAACTAGCCCCGCTCATCGCCGAAATGGCCAAATTCGAAATCGACATGACCGCCGCCCAATCCCCCTACGAAGCCCTGATGGAATCCATAGCCTACCAATCCATCTCTGGCAAAGCCGCGGCCACCATCTTCGCCCGCATCAAGGCGCTAGGCACCGATGGCCGCCCACCCACCCCACAACAAATGCTAAAGCTCCGCAAGGAAACCCTGCGCAAAGCAGGCCTCTCCGGCGCAAAGGTCGTGGCAATGAAGGATCTAGCCGCCAAGACCATCCAGGGCACAGTCCCCACCCGCGAAGACGCCTGCAAAATGTGCGACGAAGAACTAGTCGAGCGCCTGGTCTCCGTCCGAGGCATAGGCGCCTGGACGGTCGAAATGTTTCTGATCTTCAATCTGGGCCGCCCCGACGTTCTGCCGATCCACGACCTGGGCGTAAAAAAGGGCTGGTCCGTAACCTACGGCAAAAAACACATGCCCAAACCCAAAGAGCTCCTGGCCTTCGGCGAACAATGGCGCCCCTACCGCACCATCGCCAGCTGGTACATGTGGCGAGCCTTCGAGCGCGCCGGCTACGCCATAACTAACAAAATCCTGCCCGCGAAAATCCGCGGCAAACGCAAACCCGCCGCTCCCCGCAAATCCTCTGCTCGCCGCAAGCACAAAGTCGGTACCTTCCGCAAACCCAAAACCTGATAAGCCAAGCGCCTTCTTCGATTCAACAATTGAGTGGTGGTTCGGATACCCCGCTTGAATGGTGATTCCGATACGAACGCACAAAACTCCGCCTCCGCCAAGACTCTTGAAAAAACAATGGGTAGCATTTGTAATCCGTTCCCTCTGAGTAGCACAGGCACTCTTGCCTGTGCTCTTACGAGCAGAACCACTCAGAGTGGACTCTCGCCATCGGACCGCCCTCGTCTGCCTCTGGGTCCCCTTCGTGAAGCCCGCTTCTTAATGCGCAAGCTTAGCGCGAGGGCGTGGAATCGAGGCGGGTTTCGGTTAGGTCCAGTTCGCGTTCGAGTTGGCGTAGGACTTCGTCGTTGATGCGCCCTTCGTTGCGCAGGCGGAGGGCAGTGTCGCGCTCTACGCGCAGGAGTTGGCGCGAGAGGGAGACGACGTGGGCTTGATCGTCGGCGTCGATGCCATGATCGGCGTAGGCTTCGCCGGTGATTGCGGACAGACGCCGCTTGTAACGAGCCACAGCATCCTGGTAAGCGGCGGCTAAGTGGTGCGTGTCCCCGGCGTCTCGACGGTCCTTGATGGCTTGCAGAGCGGCGGTCAGCATCATGCGACGCGCTTCTTTTTCTTCGAGGTTGGGCCCGTCGGCGTTGGCGAGACCCAGGGCGCGGATGAGCGGGGGCAAGGTGAGTCCCTGGAGAACTAGTGTAACCAGGATTACGCAGAACGTCAGAAAGATGATGAGGTTGCGTTGAGGAAATGCGCTGCCGTCGGAAATGACCTCGGGCAGCGCGAGCGCGGCGGCCAGGGCGATGACACCGCGCATGCCTGCCCAGCCGACGACAAAAATCGCGCGCCAGCTAGGGCGCTCCTCGCGCTGCTTGAAGATGTACCGGCGAATCAGATAGCCGACGTAGGCTCCGGGATAGACCCAAGCGAGACGCAGGAGAATTACCAAGGCGCTGAAGGCCACGCCGTAGAGCACGAGAATGCGAAACGGATAGCCTTTGATGGCTGCGAGAACGAAGGGAAGTTGCAAGCCGATCATCACGAATACGAGACCGTTCAGAGCGAACGTGAAGGAGTTCCAGAAGCCGTGGACTTGCAGGCGCACACTCGGCGTAAACAGCTGCGACTCTCTGCGGCCTAAGTAGAGGCCGCAAGCTACTACCGCGAGGACGCCGGAAGCGTTGAGGGCCTCGGCGGCCAGGTAGGCTGCGTACGGAACCATGATGGTGAGAATGATTTCGATGGGGCCATCGTCGAGGTGGCGGTGCAGTCGTTCGACGATGAGCGCGATCACCAGACCTACGGCGATGCCGATCCCGATCAGGTAAATCAATCGAACGAAGCCGCCAGCGAGCGTAGGCGTTTCGCCCTGGACCACCATGGCGACGCCGAATTCTAAGGCGAGCAGGCCGGTGGCGTCGTTGACCAGGCTTTCGCCTTCGAGGACGGTGACGATGCGTTGCGGCAGGCCGATGCGTTTCGCGATGGCGGTGGCGGCGATGGCGTCGGTGGTGGCAACGACCGCGCCGAGTACGACGCCGAGGCGGAGATCGAAGGGAGCGAAAGACCAGTTCGCGGCCGCGGCTACGCCAATTACTGTGAAAGCAACCAGGCCGAAGGCGAGGAACAGGATGCTGACGATGTTGTATTTGAAATCGCGCCAGGAGGTAAACCACGCGCCGGTGTAAAGGAGCGGAGGAAGAATCACCAGGAAAACTACTTCGGGATTCATGGTGATTTTTGGAACTTGGGGAATGAAGCTGAGAGCTAGGCCCGCGACGACGAGAACGATGGGGTAGGGAATTTGGATTTTGCGGGCCAGGGAGGCGAAAACTACTACGAAGAGTAGGAGTAGGAGGAACACGAGTTCGACGCCGTGAATGCTGTGTCCCAGAATGGGTTTCTCCTTGCAACGACAAGATACATTAGTTTGGTGGGCAGGTTGAGACGGAAGCGTGCTTGGAGAAGCTCGAGAGAGATTCCTCCGCTACGCGAGCTCCTGGAGGCTCATGGCAAGCCGACGCGTTCGCTGAAGGAAAAGTCGGCTCGCTTCGGTCGGAATGGCGGTTGGTCGCGTGTGGCCGCGGGCGCAGAACCTAACGGTGGGAAATGAGCTTGGGGATCGCGGGAGATCATCAGCTCGTCGGTGGGGCGGATTACGGCACACAGACAAGAGTGTCTGTGTTACCTGTGTGCTAGACTTTCGGGTTTATGCAAACTGGAATTATTGGACTACCACAGGTTGGAAAGACTACGTTGTTCCGGATTTTGACCAAGGCTGCGGTCGAGGGTAAGGCTGGGTCGCAGGGGACTCATGTTGGTGTGGCTAAGGTGCCGGAGCCGCGGTTATTGGAATTGGCCAAGCTGTACAACCCTAAGAAGATAACTTACGCGACCGTGCAGTATGTGGATTTGGGCGGGATGCAGAAGGAACGCAACCGCGATGCGCTTGCGCCTTTGCGCGAGGTGGACACGATTGCGCACGTGATACGCGTGTTTGACGATCCATCGGTGCCGCATGCTGCGGGCAGCATTGACCCTTTGCGGGATGCTACGAATCTGGAGTTGGAATTGATCCTTTCGGATCATGACCAGATTACGCGGCGGTTGGAGCGCGTGGATAAGGATTTGAAGAAGAAGAGTGAGCCTCTACTGATACTGGAGAAAAATGTTTTGGAGAAGTGCAACGCTCATTTGGAGGCGGAAAAGCCTTTGCGGGAATTGGAGTTGACCGCGGATGAGCGGAAGCCGATTGGGGGATTTTTGTTTTTGTCGGCGCGGCCGGTGCTTTATGTGTTGAATGTTGGGGATGATGAGGCGGACAAGTTGGACTCGGCTGTGGAGCGGCACAATCTTGGGGCATTGGCTGGGAGGCCTAATTCGGCTGTCGTGGCGATTTGCGGTCGATTAGAGGCGGAATTGGCGGAGATGGACGAGAAGGAAGCTGGGGAGTTGCTGGCTTCTTATGGATTGAAGGAGCCGGGGTTAAACCGGTTGATTCGGGCTACGTATGACTTGATGGGGTTGATTCAGTTTTTTACGGCGGGGGAGCCTGAGGTTAGGGCTTGGACGATTCGCAAGGGCGCCACCGCGGTTAAGGCCGCTGGGGCGATTCATAGTGACATTGAGAAGGGATTTATTCGGGCGGAAGTGGTGCGGTGGAGTGATTTGCTCGCGGCGGGGAGCGTGGCGGCGGCGCGGGAGAAGGCGCAGGTGCGGTTGGAGGGGAAGGAATATATTGTGCAGGAAGGGGATGTGATTTTGTTTCGGCACTCGGGATGAGAAAAAGAGAAGTATGAATTAAAGAAGTAACGAGGTAACTAGAAGAGACGGAAAGGGATTTAACGCAGAGGGCGCAGAGGTCGGAGCACAGAGGGCGCGGAGACGGCTGGCTTGTTTCAGGTTGCGGCTGGCGGATCCGGGTAGAAGGGGTTGTGTTGGGACACAGACAGGAGTGTCTGTGCTACTTGGGGGCGCCTGGCTGAAGCTTGGCGCCTACATTTTATGGGGCATGACCTGGCATTCCGGACTGGGTTGGCGGCGCTGCTGGGGTTGATGGCGGCGGCGGGAAATTTGATTGGCGGGTACTTTGTCATTCGAAGGGATTGGTCGCGGAAGTATCTGCAATATTTTTTGGCACTTGGCGCTGGGTACATGTTGGCGGTGGCGTTTGTCGAGGTGATACCGGAATCGGTGCGGCTCTCCGGCGAGCAGTCTCTTTTTTACGTTCTGATCGGATTTTTCCTCGTTCATTTGTTCGAACACACCATTGCACCGCATTTTCATTTTGGGGAAGAGACGCATCTCGAAGAAGTTAGTCACCATCGCGTGCGGACGACCGTTCTGCTCGGATTGGGGATCCATACTTTTTTTGATGGGGTAGCCATTGCGGCGGGGTTTCTGATTTCTACCTGGCTGGGTGTGGTGATTTTCGTGGCGGTATTTTTGCACAAGCTGCCGGAGGGGTTTACGGTGGCCTCGGTGGTGCTGGCGAGTGGGATGGGGAAGCGCAACGCTATTCTGGCTGCGGGGTTATTAGGAGCGGCGACGCTCTTCGGCGTGTTGCTGACCAGCTCGCTGCAGGGTCAGCTCAAGTATGCGCTGCCGGTGTCGGGCGGGGTGACCTTGTATGTGGCGGCTACCGACTTGCTGCCGGAGGTGAACCGGGAGCCGAATTGGCGGATGGCGTTACTGGTGTTCGTCGGCGTGGTCAGCTTATTGATAATGGAGCGGTTGTTTCATGTTTAGGCTTCGCTCTAGATTCGCCATCGGATAGGAATTTCGGGCTTGGGCTGGCGGGTCTAAAGACCCGCCACTACAACGACTTCGCTGCTCCCTCCGACTTGCAACTTCCTGAGACTACATGTGTTTGATAGAGTGTGGCGACCATGGCCAGGTCGGACGTACAGCTCATGCTGGACGTGAAGGCGGGCGACGAAGAGTCGTTCGCGCTTCTGCTACATCGGTATCGGAGTCCGCTGGTCAACTTCTTGTACCGGATGGTGCGTAACCGGGAGCAGGCGGAAGACCTGGCGCAGGAAGTTTTTATTCGGGTGTATCGCGCGCGGGGTGACTATGTGCCCACGGCGAAATTCACGACGTGGTTATTTCGGATTGCTACGAACCTGGCGTTGAATTCTTTGCGGGATACTCGGCACCAGCGAATGGAGATTTCGCTGGATGCACCGCTTACGGCGGATGCCGACGATGGCGACGAGCGGCCTTTGGATGTGGCGGACAAGCATCCGGACATCGAGCAGCATCTGGTAGAAGAGGCGCGGAAGAAGATGATCCGGCATGCGATTGAAAAATTGCCAGAGAAGCAGCGGGCTGCGGTGCTGCTGCACAAATATCAGGACCTGGACTACAACGAGATTGCCAAGATTCTGGAGTGTTCGGAGAGTGCATTGAAGTCGTTGTTGTTTCGGGCTTATGAGACTTTGCGGGTGGAGTTGGCTCCTTTGGTGGCACAGTCAGCGAAGTAAAGAAGTAATGAAGTAAAGAAATAATGAGGCAAAGAAAAGAAATTCAGAGTTTGGCGATAGACCAAATGGAAGAAGGATGGGCGTTATGAGTTGCGATCGGATGGAGAAGCGGATTCTGCCTTATGTGGATGGGCGCTTGAAAGCGAGCGAGATGCGCGACGTGGAGGCGCATCTGAAGACTTGCGCGGCTTGCCTTGTGCGTGTGAATGAATTTCGGGCGGTGTCGGGTTTGCTGGATGAATTGCCGCAGATCGAGCCTTCGGGCGCGTTTGATGCGCGGGTGCGGGCGCGGGTGGCGGCGGAACCGGTCAAGCAGAATTGGTGGGCCGTGTTTGCGCCCTCACTGCGGGTGGTCTTTGCGGCAGCGATCTTGCTGGTGGCTACGGTTTGGATTGGATCGCGGCCGAGCGATTCGGTGAATGGACCGAATGCAACCACGGAGGAGGCGGTCGTGGGTGATCTGCCGGTGCTCGAGAATTTCGATGTATTGTCGAATTTCGATGCGTTGAGCGATTTGCCGTTATCGCAGAGCGATGATGCGAGTCAGCAAGACGTGAACCCGAATACACAGATGTAGGTGCGATGAGCATTGGACGCAAATTCGGTGGATGGTTGTGTGGGCTAGGGTTGGTCGTTGCGATGGGCTGGCCGGCCGCGGCAGCGCAGCACCGTCCGCCGCAGACCTCGCCGCCGGCGCGCACTGCGCCACCGCCGGTGCGTGCGGCGCCCCCTCCCTCTGGAAATGCCGGGCGTAACAACGCTCGAAACGATGGAGCTAGGAATGACCGGCCGCCGAATGCGGGTAACGCTCGGAACGCTCCGCGCTATAACGGAAATGAGAATGGCGGACGTGCGGCTACGCCACCACCGAATGTGCAGGATCGCTGGCGAAGCATGACACCGCAGGACCGGCAGAGAGTGTTGCAGAACGAAGATCGATTGCGGCGTTTGCCGCCGGCGCAACAACAGGTGCTGCGCGACCGCGCTCAGGTGTGGAATCGCATGACGCCGGAACAGCGCGAGCACGTCCGAACCAACGTGCTGCCGCAATGGAGGCAAATGCCGCCTGACCGCAAGCAGGCGATTCGGCAGAGATTGCGCGTGCTCCAGAATATGCCGGAGTATGCGAGGAATCAGCGGCTGAACGATCCGAATTTCACGCGGGGCATGAGCGAGCAAGATCGCTCGACGTTGCGGGATTTGAGTCATCTGCATGTGGGCGGAGCGCTGGAGCCGCCTAACGAATAGTCAGCCGAATGGAATCGAGCTTGTTTTAGATCTTGCCTAGCTGGGGCGCAGGAGTCCTGCGCCGCTACAATAAATTGCCCGTTGCGGCTGCCTCGGCCGGATGAATGAACGACGAGAGAGCCCGTCAATAGGTCAAATTGGTTTTATTTTTCGGTCCCACCTTTATTGACACTTCCGTTTTCTCAGGTCATCGTAATTAATTCTATGTTGTGCGCATTGCACGACTGAAGGGGCCAAGTCCTCGTGTCCACGCGCTTTGGCGCATTGCGACATCGCAATTTTCAATTGTTTATCGCGGGGCAACTCGTCTCGTTGATCGGGACGTGGATGCAGTCCACCGCGCAGCTTTGGCTGGTATACAAGCTGACGAATTCGGCGGCGTTGTTGGGCGTTTTCGGATTTGCAAATCAGATTCCGATTCTGGTTCTGGCTTCTGTCGGCGGGTACGTCGGCGACCGCTATAACCGGCATCTTGGCGTGATCTGGACACAGACGGCGTCGATGATACTGGCTTTTACGCTCGCGGCGCTGACGTTCACTCACTTGCTGCAGGTTTGGCATCTGATTTTGATCGCGTTTCTGGTGGGGATCGTCAACGCGTTTGATGTGCCGATCCGGCAGGCGTTTCTGGTGCAGATGGCGGGCAAGGAAGATTTGCCGAACGCCATCGCTTTGAACTCTTCCATTTTTAACGGAGCGCGCGTGATCGGACCGCCGATCGCAGGTTTTGTGATTGCGTATATTCACGAAGGCTGGTGTTTCCTTTTGAATGGGCTGAGCTTCGTCGCGGTGATTGTGGCTTTGCTGGCCATGCGCATCCCAACGTTCGAACGGAAGCCAGCCCAAGGCTCGCCATTGCGGAATTTTTTGGAAGGCTTTCGCTACGCAATGAAGGATATGCCCACGCGCTCGGCGTTGTTGCTTTTGAGCGTGCTGAGCTTGTTTGGATTGCAGTACTCGGTATTTCTGCCGGTTTTTGCGCGTGACGTTTTGCATCATGGAGCGCTGGGATTTTCCATTCTTTTGAGTACGGCGGGGGTGGGCGCGGCGCTGGGGGCACTGCAATTCGCGTCGCGCACCAGCTTCACGGGAATGGCGCGTTGGATCGCGGCGATGTCGGTGATTTGCTCGGTATGCTTGATCGTTTTCTCGGAGTCTCACGTGTTTTGGTTGTCCGCGGCGGTGTTGTTTGTGGTTGGGTTTGCGGCAACGTCATTGATGGCGGCGACAAATACGACGGTGCAGAACCGCGTGCCGGATGAGCTGCGCGGGCGGGTGATGGCGGTGTACGCGACGATGTTTATGGGCGTGCAGCCGATCGGGTCGCTGATCGCGGGCGGTTTCGCGAAGCATATTGGCGCGCCGCGGACCTTACTTGTGTTTGGCGTGATCGTGCTGGTGGCCAGTGTAGTGTTTGTATTTCGGGTGGTGATGAGGTTGCGGCCTGCGGTAGGAACGGTTGCGGCCCCGGGAAGTTAATAAGCTGCTGTCGGCGTTTTCACGCAGGATTTGGGCGGTACAACCAATCCGGCTTTGTCAGTGCGGTTGCAGTGGGCGGAACGCTTCGAGGCTCAGCGTAAACAGGCCCCGCCCCTACGGGGGATGCAGGATCGTTCAGATTGGCGAGTATGGCGTCGATTTTGGGTCGGTTCGTGGAGAGGGAGCAGACCGGATCCGTGGCTGCCGGGTCGCCGGCGAGGAGTAAGGCTTGGCAGCGGCAGCCGCCGAAGTCAATGCTGCGGCGGTCGCACGTTTTGCAGGGATCTTGCATCCAGTTTTCGCCGCGAAATTTCTGGAAGGCTTCGGAGGTTTGCCAGATTTCGCTTAGGCTGGAGTGTTTTACGTTGGCGAAATGCAAACTGGGGATTATTTTTGCGGCGTGGCAGGGTAGGGCTCCGCCGTTGGGGGTGATTAGCATTAGTTTGCGGCCCCAGCCGCCCATGCAGGGTTTGGGATATTTGGCGTAGTAATCGGGGACTACGGATTCGATTCGGATTTTTCCACGGAGGCGCGCTTCCGCGCTTTTGATTACTTCCAGAGAACGATCGAGTTGTTCGCGGGTGGGGAGCAGGTTTTCGCGATTGGTGAAGGCCCAGCCGTAGTATTGGACGTTGGCAAACTCGATGCGCGTGGCGCTGGAGGATTCGGCGATCTGCAGCATCTCTTCGATTTGGTCGATGTTGCGACGGTGGATGACGAAATTCAGGGTCACCGCTACGCGGACTTTTTTCAGCCATTCGAGGACGCGGAGTTTTTGCGCGTGGGATTTCGTGTTGGAGATTTCTTGGGCGGTTTCTTCGCGGGCGGCTTGGAAGCTTAGTTGGAAGTGGTCGAGGCCTGCTTCGATTAGTTTTGCCAGGCGAGGTTCGTCCAGAGGCATGCCTGAGGTGATCAGATTCACGTAGAGGCCGGCGGTTCGTGCGGAGCGGATTAGTTCGAGGATGTCTGAGCGGGCCAGCGGTTCGCCGCCGGTGAGGTCGGCTTGGAGGACGCCTAGTTGGGCGGCTTCTTGGAAGACTCGGGACCAGATTTCGGTGGGGAGTTCTTCGGAGCGGTTGGTTAGTTCGCTGGGATTGGAGCAGTAGACGCAGTGGAGGGGGCAGCGGTGGGTTAGTTCGGCGATAAGGGCCAGGGGATTGTTTAGCTGCGGCGTCATGGGGTCTTACCTGAGTTTAGCACCATGACGAAAAGCGCCCGCCACCCTTGGAGCTCAGGGTAAACGGTCGGCGGCCGCGACAAGGGCGCCGTTCATTCGAAGTCGAGGGCGCGTTGGTCGTTTAGGAGTTGGAGGTATCCCAGGATGTCGGTTTCCACTTTTTTTGGGTCGGCTTTCGAATAGATTTGCTGTAACTCGGCGATGATTTGCTCAACCGTGTGCGTGCCGTCGCAAAGCTGGACAATTTCGAGGCTGGGACCAATCAGTCGGAGGGCGCGCTCGGGCATCAGCAGAACGCGTTGGTTGTTGTTTTCGCCCAGGCGGCAGCCAGGGGCCAGGCGCGGGCGGGATTGTAGGTCGGGCGTCATCTTTAGCCCCGGAGGTACGCGCTAAAGCGCGCCCCTACATTTTCCAAAGGCGGCGTCATGCGTGTTGCTCGCTGGGCATGAAGGCGCCTGGCGGGGGACAGGCTGGATTTACGTAGGCGTGGTGGAGCGCGTCGAGTTGGGCCCAGAGTATGTCGCACTTGGCGCGGAGGGCGGCGTGAGCTTTGTCTTGATCTTCGCGAGTGCGGGCGTGTTTGACGACCCAGGCTAGCGCGAAGTCGGCATCTTCCGGGGCTTGGGTCATGCGGGCGGAGAAATAGTCCAGGCCCTCGGAGAGCCAGGGGTAATGCTGGCGCAAGCGGTCGACCCGCAGTGTGATTAGTTTTTTCGAAAACATTTCGGTGAGCGAGGAGGCTACGGCTTCGAGATGGGAGCGCGTGGAGACGAAGTCGACGTAGGCTTGAACCGCGTAACGCGTGGCTGGGAGGATGCCGTCTCCGTTCAACGCTCTTTCTCGGGGGAGTCCAGTCGCTTCGACCAGGCGCAGCCATTTTTCAATGCCGCCGGGTCTTGTGCCATCGCCGTCGTGGTCGAGGATGCGCTTGCGCCACGCGACGCGGAAGGCGGGGTCTTCGCTGCGGGCCAGGATGGCGGCGTCTTTGATGGGGATGCGGCTTTGGTAGTAGTAACGGTTGAGGGCCCAGGCTTGGAGTTGGCCGCGCGTGAGCTTGCCTTCGTGCATCAGCAGGTGGAATGGGTGCTTGTGGTGGTAGCGCTCTTCGCCGATGGCTTGGAAGCCGGCGATGAAGTCGGCTTGCGAGAGTGGTGGCTTTTCGGAAATTGTTTGTGTGGCCATAAAAACAGCTGAACCCAATTCCTCAGCGGCTGAAGCCCATTGCCGTGACCCCGACTGATGTCGGACCTGAAGGTCCGATCCCTATCACAATTCGAACTCCATGCCATCGTAGGCGATTTCGAAGCCGGCATCCAGCGCCGTGCGATGCTCGGGGCTGTCTTCGTCGAGGATGGGATTGGTGTTGTTGATGTGGATCAGGACGCGGCGGCACTTGGCGCCGTGGGGGAATTGCTCGAGCAGGCCGCCGGGGCCGGAGAGCGGCAAGTGGCCCATGTCGCGGGCGGTTTTTTTGCTGCGGCCAGTGCGGATCAATTCGTCGTCGCTCCAGAAGGTGCCGTCGATCAGTGTAAGCTCGCTGGAGGCGGCAAATTTTGCCCACTCGGGGTTGCGGCCGGATAGCGACGGGGCGATGAAGACGCTTTTGCCGTTTTGCTCGAAGACGCAGCCGATGGTGGCCTCATCGGGTGATAGGGTGCGCTTGAGGTCGTCGCTTACATAGTCGGGATAGGAGTCGCCAAGCGGAATGGTGGCGCAGATGAAGGACGGAGCTTCGCCGGGGCTCTCGGATAAATGGCAGCCTAGACGGCCTTTGCTGGAAAGGATTTGCCATTGGACGGGTGGATCGGCGCGATCTAAGACGTTGAATATTTTGTTTTCCTTTTTCAGGATACGCTGAACAGATGCCGTGGCGAAGATGAAGAAGCTTTGGAATTCGCGGAGGTGGAGTAGACCCATGACGGAATCAACGTCGGCGGATGGCAGGAAGATACCCGCGATCGGCGAGTGGGTCTCGTCCTGATTGTTCGGAGATAGCTCTGGAGTTGCAAGGATCTGCGTTCTGAGATCGGGTGAGGCGCCTACGAGGAACCAGAGCTTAGAGTCCGGAGAGAAGGCGATTTGCGTCTGGGTGCGCGGCGCGCCGCGGAAATTGCCTTGTCTGAGGCGACGGCAGTTGTTACAGGAGCAGTTCCATTGTGGGAAGCCACCTCCGGCTGCGGAGCCTAGGATTTTCACGCGCATGGCAGGCCTAGTTGATGACGATGAAGGTCGCGAAAGCAGGGATTTGCGAGTTTAAGGCCCCTGAACACAAAAGCGCCCGCTTCAGAAAGCGGCCGCTACATGGCTTGCTGGCTGAAAGCGGGAGCCGAAGAGAATCAAATTTGAAAGACTACAGTTCAGCGTTGGCGTACGAACTGATTTCGCAGTTGAGATCGATCTCTTCGTGCTGCGGTGTGGTCCATTCCATGGGTGGCTCCTTGAGATCAGAACGTCGAACGCATAAAGAATAGCATGGTTCCCGGGGAAAAGGGAAGGTCGCCAAGTCGATGGATTGGTCGCCGCCAGATTCGATGGCGATGGGTCGCGAGCGTGCCGCCAGGCCCCCCGGACCGCGAAGTAGCAGGCATGAAAGAGGCGGCTTACGGTCGTTATCCTCTACAAACAAATGAGGCCAGTGAGATAGGCCGTTAAAAATAGAACTAGCGCGTCAAGATAAAGATTTAGTCCGTCTGTGCGATAGCGCACCAATGATCAAAACGCTTGCATCCGCGGCTCGCTTGATTAATCATCTCAAACTAGTCGTCTCTGATACCTTTCCCTAGATTCCCCCTAGATCAAGAAAGGAGACGGCAGTGAACGGCAAGTATGATTGGATGGAGTTCTACGAAGCTGCGGTCCTCGAACCAAGCTCCGAAATCTTGTCCAGGCGCATCGAAGCCGCGCAAAACGCAATCGGACAACGCGTAATAACACTCGCGATTGATGAGGCCGAACGGCGCGCGATTATCAAAACCCTGAGCGCGCTCGCGGTCTTAAAACGCGAACGACGCCCTCGATACGTCTGCTACCAGTGCTTAGATGCTCGCGACCCGATCACTACGACAAACGGTCAGACATTTTTAGCAAAAACGGCGGTGGGAGAAATTGCCGTGACGGTGCATTCCAGATGTGTGGACGCCTGGGCAGACAGCAATAGTTTTAAGACTCTTGTACCGTTACGAAGACGAAGGTTCGGACAATGATGACTTCCTTCAATCTCTATCGAACTACATCGAAAGGACCTGAATGGGTAGGAACTTTCCTGGATTTCAAGTCCTCTAAACTGGGACTAACGGAACTCGCCGAGATGAACCCCGGACACTACGCGATTTACGACCAATTGACTGGACAGCGAGTTTTCACCCAGATGTTCTACCAAGAGCAGGATCAAAAACAGAAGCTTGATGCCTGAGTTGTTCCTTCCGTTTCGTTTCCCAACCGAGGCGTCCAATTTTCACGACGCTTGACCTCGAGTGGGATAAATCTGGATTAGCCCCATTACGGGAATTGAGTTACTCCTATGACTTTTGGCGAACAACAGACGAAGGAAATTGGCTCGGTGTCTCATTAATAACTGACACCAGGGGGTTAAACTTCGGTAGAACCGCGCACTAACCGCGCCACAAAATGTAGAGCTTTGTTGGTCAATAGCGCACAATTCGTAGCGTGGAAAGCATCAACACTCCTGCCACAGCTTTTCCTCAACAAATTTTTTCAAAACGTACAGTTTTTACTTGACAAGGTTTGGGATGCGCATATTATGTGGCCTCAAGTGGAGCAAAGTGGTCGGCAGTAGAACAAAGTAGAGTAAGACAGACCAAAAAAGAGCGAAGGTAACAACAGATTTGAGGGCTGTGGTGCAACGGGGCATTCGATACCACTTCTTCTTCAACGGCGACCCGAAAGCGGTCTTTGTACGAAGTTTCGCCAAGCGGGTCGAGGTAAACGGGGCGTATGAAGCTGCGGGGAAACTGTCCGGCGAAGGTCGACGAGAAGGGTCGTCTGAAGGTGCCTGCCCAGTTTCTCGAAGAATTGAAGGAATACGGCACACAGTTTTATATCACGAGCGTTACTGGGGAAAATGCGCGGATTTATCCTTTGCGCGTTTGGTCGGAGATCGAAGACAAGCTCGCGGCGTTGCCATCGCAGCACCAAGGCAAGCGAAAATTCTTATTGCGGACCAGTTATTACGGGCAAACGGTGGATCTAGATGGGCAGGGTCGGCTGCTGGTTCCCGGGGTGCTACGGGAATCGGCGCAGATCAAGGGCGAAGTGGATGTTTTCGGAAGCCTCAACTATCTGGAGGTCATGAACCATACACGGGTCCTGGATGACATGAAGAATCAGCCGTTTACGGATGAGGATTTCAATTCGTTGGGCATATAGGTCGGGCCAGGTCGCAACAGATAAGTTAGGTCGGGCAGGCTAGGTCGGGGCCAAGTAACGCAACTTGATACTTGAGCTGTGGGACGGGCGCAACTTTCGCTTACTGCGCCGCGGTCGAAGTGTGTCTGGAGATGGGTGGGCGCTTGTGGGAAGCGAGTCGGCACCACATACGCCGGTACTGCTGGACGAGGTGCTGGAATGGCTGGACGTAAAGCCGGATGGAACCTACATCGACGCAACGCTGGGAGCCGGAGGCCACTCGGCGGCCATCGCGGCAAAGTTGTCGTCCGGCATGTTGATCAGCCTGGACCGGGACGCACAGGCACTGGCGCTGGCAGCGGAGCGGCTGAAGAGTTTTGGAACGAGGGTGAAGCTGGTGGAGTCGTCGTTCGCGAAGATTGCGGAGGTCGTGCACGAGTTGGGGATTCCCGGGGTGGACGGGGTCTTGGCCGACTTGGGGGTTTCGAGCATGCAGCTTGATCAGGCCGCGCGAGGATTTTCGTTCCGCGAGGCGGGTCCGTTAGACATGCGGATGAGTGCCGAAGATGAATTGACGGCAGATGACATTGTGAATCGTTGGTCGGAGAAAGAGATCGCCGACACGCTCTATCAAGGAGCGGAAGAACACGATTCCAGAAGGATCGCCAGGGCGATCGTAAGAGCGCGACCCATACGGGACACCGCGCACCTGGCAACGGTTGTGGCAGGGGCCCGAAAGCAATGGGGAAGGCAGAGACTGCATCCCGCAACAAAAACGTTTCTGGCGCTGCGGATAGCGGTGAATCGAGAGATGGAGGCACTCGGGCAGTTTCTTTCTCGGACCCCCGCCACATTAAATTCTGGAGGACGCCTGGTGGTGTTGAGCTACCACTCAGGCGAAGACCGAATGGTGAAGCACGCGTTCCAAGAGGGCGAACGCCACGGAACGCTGCGAGTGCTGACCAGACACGTGATCCAGCCGAATGAGAGAGAGGTTTCGGCGAACCCAAGATCGCGAAGTGCGAAACTGCGGTGCGCGGAAAGAGTGCAGGGATGAGGTCGAGGAAGAAAACAGGAGCGGCAACGCAGTTTCATACCGTCAAGCGAATCGACAACTCGCGTTTGGTGCGCAACGTCGAGCCGGTCCGCTTACGAAGCTACTATCGCACCGCGGGACTCGGCGCGATTGTTGCGGCGTTTTTGATGATGTACATCTACCAGCACTTTCGATGTATCGATCTCAGTTTTCAGCTTGAGGATCTGAAGGCCAGGCAGACGCAGTCGATGGCCCTGAATTCGGAGTTGCGGCTGGAGATTGAAGGGCTGCGCGATCCGCGCCGGATTGATGTGATCGCGCGCCGACAGCTTGGTTTGACACAGCCGATGCCGACGCAAGTCCAGGAATACGACGCGCCGAGTGGCGCGGAAGTGGCGGCGGCCCGGTATGTGCGGTCGAATCACGAATAGGATTTTCTTCATCCCCGCGAGGCTCCCCGTGGACCCTGACCCAGTCGGGGTCTCACCGGCAACTAAGCTGTTTCTTCGTTCCTTTTCTGCCCATATCCACCTTCAACCGGAGCCCTTGCCGACCTGAGTTCCCATGCACAAGAACCGAGCCCACGTCGCCAGTCGTGATCGCTTAGCGACCAACCGGTTGCTCATCGTCGCTGGTGTGGCGATGCTGTGGGCCCTGGCGATTTTCGGCCGCCTGGGCTATCTGCAACTCGTACGGCATAGCGATTACCTGGCGCGCGCCCAGAGGCAACAGCAGCGCACCATTGAGATTACGCCCCAACGTGGGGTGATCTACGACCGCGGTATGCATCCGCTGGCCATGAGTGTACCGGTGAAGTCGGCATTTGCAGTGCCCGCCGAGATTGCCGATGAAACGATGGTGGCCCACCTGCTTTCCGGGATCGTAAACGTGCCTCAGGATGTTTTGCAGCAGCGGATTCAGGCCTCACGCTCGTTTGCCTGGGTGTCTCGCAAACTGCCGCCGGAAAAAGTGGAGGCGGTGGCTGCGCTCAACCTGAAAGGCATTTATTTCCAGGACGAGAATCAGAGATTTTATCCGAAGCGGGATCTTGCGGCGCATGTGCTGGGATTCGTCGATCCGGATGAGCGCGGACTAGGAGGAATCGAGTCCGAGCTGGACAGCCAGATTCGGGGCAAGAGCGAAAAAATTATCGTGATGGCGGACGCGCGGCAGCGCTGGTTCGACGGCAGCGAAGCCCGGCGCGAACGCGGCGCGAATGTGGTGTTGACGCTGGATGAGAAGATTCAATACATCGCGCAACGCGAGTTGGGCGCGGCGATCGCCACCACGCACGCGATGGCCGGCAGCGTCATCGTGATGAACCCTAACAACGGAGAAATTCTGGCGCTGGCAAATTGGCCGGGATTCAATCCCAATGCGGCGACCAACGTTCCCGCGGAAGCGCGCATGAACCGATCTGTCGGCGCGGTGTACGAGCCGGGCTCGACGTTCAAATTGATCACGCTGGCCGCGGCGTTTGACCAGAATCTGGTTCGGTCGGAGGAGATTTTCGACTGCGAACACGGGTCGATCATCGTCTCTGGTCACCGCATTCACGATCACAAACCCTTTGGACTTCTGACGGTGGCGGACATTCTCGCGAAATCCAGCGACGTCGGCGCGATCAAGATCGCGGGACTTGTCGGCGAGCCAAAGTTTTACGAATACATCCGTGCTTTCGGATTTGGAACGCCGACTGGCGTGGACATGCCCGGTGAGAGTCGCGGCCTTCTCCGCAAAGTGGAGAACTGGAGCGGGATCTCCATGGCATCGATCTCGATGGGCCAGGAGGTTGGCGTGACGCCGATTCAGTTGGCGACGGCGGTCTCGGCAATCGCGAATGGCGGAACGCTTTATCGGCCTCACGTTATCGCCGAGCTACGTCGCGGTTCGAAGGTGTTGCCCGCTACGGGATTGTTGGCGACGGTTGAGCCGCGGCGAGTTATCCGGCCGGAAACCGCAGCGACGCTGCGCCGGTTGATGGAAGGCGTCGTGCTGACGGGAGGAACCGGCACTCTTGCGCGCCTGGATGGTTGGACCGCAGCCGGCAAAACAGGCTCCGCGCAGAAGATCGATCCAAATACGGGCCGTTACTCGCCCACGCAGCTGATTGCCTCGTTCACTGGTTTTGCGCCAATTAACAATCCTGCGGTGACGATTCTGGTTTCACTGGACTCGCCGGTAGGTCTGCACGAGGGCGGATTCGTAGCGGCACCGGTCTTCAAGCGCATCGCCGAGCAAGTGCTACCGTATCTGGAGGTGCCACGAGATGTGCCCCTGAATCCACGATTGATCCAGGCGGCTTACAAGCGCCAGGGCGCTGCGGAGGAAAGCTCGCTGGGAGATTTCACGGTTGCTGATTTCAGCGCGCAGCCTGATGACCTTGCGCCTGTGGACGTTGCGGTGAATGCGCCAGCGGCCAAAGCCGCCGCGGAACCGAAGCCCAGGGCGGCGGAAGTCATGATGGGCGTGGATGAGGGAGATGACGTCACGGTGCCGGATTTCTCTGGGAAGACCATGCGAGAAGTTACCGGGATGTGTCTGCGGTTGGGATTGGACCCGGTGCTGGTTGGCAGCAATCTTGCTACGGAACAAACGCCCGCTGAAGGAACGAAGGTAAAACACGGCGCACGCGTCACCGTGCAATTTGGGACGCCGCCGCAGAAACCACCGGCGAGTTCGATGAAGGCGCGCAAAGGTTCGAAGCGATAATGGAGATGGGAGCCGGCTGGTTCTTGGCCGTCGATTTAGATTGAGCCTACTTCAAAAGACGGAATGCAGTGCGGCGGCGAATCATGTCAAGGGGCCGCGCAACGCTGCGTTGGGGGAGCACGCGCGAAATCGGAACTTGAAGCTGAGTGCGGTGCTAAAAGGCGTCGAGGCGGACTTTCCGGAGGCTGCGGCGCAGATTGAAATTCGGCAAATGGCTTGCGACTCGCGCAAAGTTCAAGCCGGGACATTGTTCTTTGCGCTGCACGGCGCGCAGGGGGATGGGAATGCGTTTGTGCGCGACGCGATTGCGCGGGGCGCGGCGGCCATTGCGAGCGAAGAGGATCCGCCGGCAGGGCTGCCCGCGAACGTAGCCTGGATCCGCGTGCGAGAAGCGCGGAAGTCGTTGGCCATCGCGGCGGCAAATTTCTTCGAACATCCTGGGGCGGCGCTTCAGATGGTCGCGGTCACCGGAACGAATGGGAAGACCACGACGACGTCACTGATTGATTCGATCGTTAAGGCTTCGGGCGCGAAGACGGGATTGTTCGGCACGATTGCGTATCACACGCCGGCTGGAGATTATCCGGCACCGAACACCACGCCGGAGTCGGTGGACTTGCAGGGATTTCTGGCTGAGACGCGTGATGCCGGCGGGCGCTACGCGGTGCTCGAAGCGAGCTCGCACGCGCTCTCGATGGACCGGTTGTGGGGCTGCCATTTCGCGGCGGCGGTGTTCACGAACCTTACGCGCGAGCACATGGATTATCACAAGACGTTCGAGGATTATTTTGCGGCGAAGCGGCGGCTGTTTTCGGAAACGGGGGCGGGCGCGCCGGATGTTGCCGTGCTTAACACCGACGACGAGTACGGAAAGCGCTTGGCGGGTCTGGCTAAGAATACAGTGATTTATGGTCTGGAAACGGGCGCGGATATTAGCACGAAAAAATTTCAGCTTACGTTTTCTGGTTTGTCATTCACGGCGCAGACGCCCAAGGGCAAGGTGCAGGTTTCGTCGAAGCTGGTTGGGCGGATTAACGTCTACAACATTCTTGCGGCTATTGGAGCGGCGCAGGCACTGGCCCTTTCGAACGAGATCATCGAGGCGGGAATTCGCAATCTCGAAAGCGTTTCGGGGCGATTCCAACGCATTGACTCCGGTCAGCCGTTCTTCGTGGTTGTCGATTACGCGCACACCGATGATGCGCTGGAAAGCCTGATTCGCACCGCGCGAGAACTCAATCCCAAAGGCCGTGTCATCACGCTGTTCGGTTGTGGCGGCGGCAAAGATCGGACTAAACGGCCGGTGATGGGCGAAGCTTCCGGACGGCTGAGCGACCTGACCATTTTGTCCAATGACAATCCAAAAATGGAAGACCCGCTGAAAATCATCAGCGACATCGTCGTTGGCGTGCAAAAAACAAATGGCAAGTACATGATCGAACCGGATCGCGAGAAGGCCATTGGACTGGCGATCGATCAAGCGCGCGAAGGAGACATCGTTTTGCTGGCAGGCAAAGGCCACGAGGACTATCAGATTCTTGCCGATCGCACTTTGAAATTTGACGATCGCGAGCAGGCGCGGCGGGCGTTGCGCGAGAGGGGCTACGACCGGCCGCTGGCCGGTCCAGAGATTGGCACCTGACGCGCTTTATTAAATAGCGGCCGCGAGGTGCTCAGGTGCATGGATACCTTTAGTCAGGAGGAGCCCTCAAAATCGTGAAGACTGACCCGTCGGTGTGGTATTTGCGTAAGCGGAATCCTTTGAGGCGGTTATGCGGTGGACGATTACACAGGTGGCTGGCGCGGTGGGTGCTCGGGCGGGGGCAGGACTCGACCCCGTGGCCCGGGTGGCCGGCGTCTCGATTGATTCTCGCACGGTACGCGCTGGAGAACTGTTCATCGCCATCCACGGACCGCGTCATGACGGACACGATCACGTGGCGGGTGCGTTGGAGCGTGGAGCGGTCGCGGCCATGGTGGCGGAAGGGCAACGCGATCGTTACAGCGAAGCGGTGCGGGGCCGGTGCCTCGTCGTGGCAGACACGTTCGGCGCGCTCAAAGGGCTCGCGCGTGCCGTTCGCGAAGCTTGGGGCGGGAAAATTGCCGGGGTCACGGGGAGCGTCGGCAAGACCACTACCAAAGAGATCCTGGCGGCATTGCTGGGCGCGCGGCTTCGGGTCCTGAAGTCGGAAGGGAATTTCAACAACGAGTACGGCTTGCCGCTGACGTTGTTCCGGCTGGATGAAACGCATCAGGCGGCGGTTTTGGAAATGGGGATGTCGCGGAGCGGCGAGCTTTCGCGGCTGGCGGAGATTGCGCGGCCGGATGTTGGGGTGGTGACGCGCGTGGCGCCAGCGCATTTGGAATTTTTTGCGTCCGTGGAAGAGATCGCGCTGGCGAAGCGCGAGCTGATCGAAGGGTTGAACGGGCTTGAATCGGTCGCGGTGCTGAACGCGGACGATCCCTTGGTGGCGGGATTTGTTGCGTACGCTCCGGGGCGGGTATTGACCTATGGAATCGCGAACGCGGCGGATTTTCGCGCGGAGGCGATTGAAGATCGCGGGGCGTTGGGCTCGGAGTTTGTGCTGGTGCAGGGCGGCGAGCGCGTGCGGCTGGAATTGGCGCTGGCCGGGCGGCACGTGATTTCGAATGCGCTTGCGGCACTGGCGGCGGCCAGCGTCTGGGGCATAGGCGCGGCGGAAGCGCAGGACGTGCTGCGCGATCTTCGGGCGCCCGCCATGCGTGGTGAGTTGTTGCGATTCACGAATGGAGCGGCGCTGATTAACGACAGTTACAACTCCAGCCCCGCGGCGCTGCATGCGATGATTTCGGTGCTGGCGGCGACTCCGGATTATCGGCGGCGCATTCTGGCGGCGGGTGAGATGCGCGAACTCGGGCAGGCCTCTGCTCAGCTTCATCGCGAAGCCGGGGGCTTCGCGGCGAAAACGGGAAAGCTCGATTGGGTATTCGGGGTTGCGGGTGATGCTTCCCAGATCGTCGAGGGCGCCGTGGCTGGGGGCGTCCCGAGGCCACAGACGAAATTTTTTGCGTCGTCCGAGGAAGCCGCTAACTTTCTCGTGGATTTCGCGATTCCTGGAGACTTGTTGCTGGTGAAGGGCTCGCGCGGCGTGAAAATGGAACGCGTTGTTGAAGCGCTGGTGGCGAAGCATGCCGCGGGCACGCCGGTGGCCGAGAAGGTGCCGCACTAGATGCTCTACTACCTTCTCTACCAGGTCTTGCAGCGCTATTTTAGTCCGTTCAATGTTTTCCGCTACATCACGGTGCGCACGGTGTATGCGAGTCTGACGGCGATGTTTCTCGCGTTTGTGTTTGGTCCCTGGCTGATCCGCAAGCTGCGCGAACTGCAGATCGGCCAATTCATTCGCGAAGAAGGCCCGCAGGCGCACCAGAAAAAGGCTGGGACGCCCACGATGGGCGGAGTGCTGATCGTGATTTCGACATTGGTCCCCACGCTGCTGTGGGCGGACCTCACCAACGGCTTCGTGCTGCTGGCGATTTTTTCGCTGCTGTCGTTTGCGACGATTGGATTTATCGACGACTACGCCAAAGTTTCGAAGCAGAGGAATCTGGGGCTCACGAGCAAAAAAAAGTTCCTGCTGCAGATCCTGGTGAGCTTCATCATCGGCACTGGGCTGCTTGCGCTGGCTACGCGCAGTGCGTATTCGACCGAGCTGGTTGTTCCATTCCTGAAGAAAGTCCATCCGGATCTGGTGGTTCATTCTCTGCTGACTTCGCCACATCTGTGGCCGCTGGCGTTCATTCCGTTTCTGATTTTCGTGTCCATCGTTATTGCTGGAGCGTCGAACGCGGTCAACCTGACCGATGGCCTGGATGGTCTCGCGATCGGCTGTACGGTCATTGCCGCCGGAGGGCTGACGGTGCTTACCTACGTCAGCAGCAATTACCGCTGGGCGACCTATCTGGACATTGGATATATCCCTCGCGTGGCGGAGCTCACCATATTTTGCGGCGCGCTGGTCGGCGCATCCCTTGGTTTTCTCTGGTACAACGCGCATCCCGCTGAAGTGTTCATGGGCGATGTTGGCTCCTTGTCGCTGGGTGGAACGCTGGGAGTCATCGCGGTGGTGATCAAGCAGGAGATTCTGTTGTTTTTTATTGGTGGGATCTTTGTGATCGAAGCGCTGTCGGTCATCCTGCAGGTCGGCTCGTTCAAGCTTCGGGGCAAACGGATTTTCCGCATGGCGCCGATCCACCATCATTTTGAATTGATTGGCTGGAGTGAATCCAAGGTGATCGTGCGGTTTTGGATCATCGCGCTGATTTTTGCGCTGTTTGCGTTGACCACGCTGAAATTGAGGTAGTAACGGTTCGATGGAGCTGAAGAACAAACGCGTGCTGGTGGTGGGACTGGCGCGAACGGGTGTGGCGACCGCCTTGTTCTGCGCAGCCCGCGGCGCGATTGTGACTGCGACGGAGTCGCGCACGGAAGCGGAAATTGGAGAGAGTGTCTCGAAGCTGCGCGCTGCCGGCGTGACCCTGGAACTCGGTGGCCACCTCGAGAAAACTTTCCTGCAGCAGGATCTTATCGTCCCAAGTCCCGGTGTGCCTGCTGATTTCCCGCTCCTGCTTTCCGCGCGAGCGAACGACATCACGATTTGGAGTGAGGTCGAGCTGGCCTATCGCTTTCTGCACGGGACGCTCATCGGGATCACCGGTTCAAACGGGAAGACCACGACGACGGCGCTGGTTGAGCATATTTTAAGAGATGCCGAGTTTCCGACGGTGCTCGCGGGGAATATCGGCACGCCACTGATTTCCTGCGTCGAAAATACGAAGAGAAACAGCGTCACGGTCGTCGAGCTGAGCAGCTTTCAACTCGAGTTGATCGAAAGGTTCCGGCCCAACATCAGCCTGTTTCTAAATTTGACGCCCGACCATCTCGACAGGCATCGCAGCATGGAAATTTACGGCGCCGCGAAAGCGCGCATTTTCGAGAATCAGACCGAAGAAGACGGCGCGATCCTCAACGCCGATGATCCGGCGGTAACACGATATGCGCCGGTAGGACCGCGGGTGTACTGGTTCAGCCGCAAGCAGCGCGTGGCGCAGGGCGCCTACGTTCACGGCGATGACCTTGTTTTTCGCGATGACGGCTCGGAAGAAACGATATTGAAGCGCAGCGAGATTCCGTTGGCGGGCGCGCACAATTTGGAGAATGTGTTAGCGGCGGTGGTTGCCACCCGGTTGGCAGGCGCCAGCGCGACGGCGATCGCCAAGGGCATCCGATCGTTCGCCGGGGTCGAGCATCGCCTGGAATTCGTAGCCGAAATCGGCGGCGTGCGCTACTACAACGATTCGAAGGCCACCAACGTGGACGCCACGCTGAAGGCACTCGATGCATTTCCCGGCCACATCCTGATCATACTGGGCGGCAAAGATAAAGGAAGCGACTACACCGTGTTGCAAAAGCCGCTGCGCGAAAAAGCCATTCTCGCGCTGCTGATCGGCACGGCCTCCGAAAAAATCGAAAAGCAAATTTCGGGCAGCGTGGCCATCGAGCGAGCCGAAACCCTCGAACGCGCCGTCGAAACCGCATCGCGCGCCGCCCGCCCCGGCAACGTGGTGCTGCTTGCTCCAGCATGTGCCAGCTTCGACCAATTCGAAAACTACGAACACCGAGGTCGCGTCTTTAAGGATTTAGTGCACCGGCTGCAACCGCAAGCTACGGGCGTGATCGCGGGGAAGTCGGCGCCGACCGCGTCGGGCAGGCTCATGAAGTCAGTAGGTGAGGTAAATGCCAAGACCACTGGAAAATGATCGCTGGCTATTCGGCGTGACGCTCGCCTTGTGCTTGTTGGGCGCAGTAATGATCTTCAGCGCGTCGGCGGTCACCGCGGAGCACCAGTACGGACGACCCTATATTTTTCTCGTGCGCCAGGCGGCCTGGCTGATACTGGGAATCTTCGGGATGTTCGCATTGATGCGCACCGATTATCGCCGCTTGCGCGAGCCCAGCGTAGTGTGCACCGCGGTTTGCGTCGTGCTGCTGATGCTGATCGGCACGTTCTTTCTCGACAAATCACACGCCACGCACCGCTGGATCAAGTTTGGGCCGGTTGGTATCCAGCCATCCGAACTGGCAAAGCTCGCGATCATCCTCTATCTGGCCTGGTTTCTGGATCTCAAACGCCGGAACGCCGCCGCAATGGAATTCAACAAGGACGATTTCCTACAAACGATCCTGCCCGCGGTTGGCCCGATTCTCCTCTTCGTGCTGCTGATCGTGGCGCAGCCTGACTTGGGAACGTCGGTCGACATCGTGCTGATTGCCACGGCCATTCTCTTCGTCGCAGGCCTTTCGTGGAAATGGCTGGTCGTCGGCGCCGCCACGGCGCTGCCAGTGCTTTACCTGCTGATCTCTCACGTGTCTTACCGTCAGGCGCGGCTCATGGCCTTTCTGAATCCAGATTCTGATCCGCTCGGTTCTGGCTTTCAACTCCTGCAGTCTCTCATCGCTGTGGGTTCCGGCGGGTTCACGGGCGTCGGTCTGATGGAGAGCAAACAAAAGCTCTTCTATCTTCCGGAAGCGCACACCGATTTCATCTACGCGGTGATCTGCGAAGAACTCGGCTTCATCGGCGCCATTATTGTGATTGCTCTCTTCGGAGTGTATGCGTGGCGCGGCCTGCGCGCAGCATTCACTGCGCCGGACGGATTCGGCCGCCTGTTAGCGCTGGGCATCACCGCAATGGTGCTCAGCCAGGCTCTGATCAATTTCGTGGTCGTGCTCGGCATGGTGCCGACCAAAGGCATTCCTCTGCCATTTGTAAGTTATGGGGGATCGAGTCTGCTGGTGATGCTGCTGGCCACCGGCGTGCTCCTGAACATCAGCCAGCAAGCGGAAGAAGCATAGACGCGTGAAGCTTTTGATCGCAGGCGGCGGTACGGGCGGCCACGTTTTTCCGGCGATCGCTATCGCGCGCGAGTGGTTATCGAGAGGCCAGGAAAGAGACGTCGTGCTCGTAGGAACGCAACGCGGATTGGAAATGAAGCTGGTGCCTCAAGCGGGCCTGCCGCTGGAAACGCTGCGCGCTGCCGGCTTGAAAGGCAAAGGCGGAGCCACGCTGCTGAAAAATCTCGCCATCCTCGGCCCTGGCTTGCTCGACGCAATGCGGATCTTGCGCAAACACAAACCGGTCGCCGCGTTTGGCGTCGGCGGATACGCTGCCGGCCCAATGATGCTGGCCACCTGGCTGTACCGCGTGCCCAACGTGATCTTCGAGCCCAACGCCGAGCCCGGCTTCACGAATCGCGTTCTGGCAAAAATGTCGAAGCGCATCGCCGCAGGTTACGAACGCTCCGCAAAAGCCCTCGGCCCCAAAGCCGTGGTCACCGGCTGCCCCGTGCGTGAAGAATTTTTCGCCACCAAACCGCGCGAATTGCAAAAGCCGTTCCGCCTGCTCGTAACCGGCGGCAGCCAGGGCGCCCTGCCCATCAACCGCGCGTTCGTCGATGCCATGGACCGTCTCGCTGTGCGCAAAAGTGAACTAGCCGTCGTGCACCAGACCGGCGAACGTGACTATAATGCTGTACGCACTGCATACGCACGCCGTGAGTATGCAGCAGAGGTCGTGCCGTTCCTGACGAATATGTCGGAGCGCTTTGCCTGGGCGGACATGATCGTCTGCCGGGCCGGAGCGATAACCGCCTCGGAAGTCGCCGCCGCTGGCCGCGCCGCCATCTTCATCCCTTTCGGCGCCGCCACCGACAGCCACCAACTGCGCAACGCGCAGGCCATGGTCGCTGCCGGAGCGGGCCGCGTGATTCCGGAGCCGGAACTCACCGCCGAGCGTCTTTGCAGTGAAATTTTCTCCCTCCTCGACCAGCCCCGGGAGATACAACGGATGTCGGCCGCCGCGCGAGGTTTGGCATCGCCCAACGCGGCACGCGATATCGTCAACTTGATCGAAGAAGTCGCGTCGCCCCGTTCCGGGGCGCCAAGGACAATGCCCCGTTCAGGGGCGCCGCCGATATCGACTGGGGCAAGGCCAGAATCAACGGGGTCTCGGGGAAATTTATGATGGTCTCATTCCGGAATTTTCAGCGCATTCATCTCGTCGGCATCGGTGGCATCGGCATGAGCGGCATCGCGGAAGTCTTGCTGACCCTGGGCTACTCCGTCTCAGGCTCCGATACCAAGCCGTCTCCGATTACCGAACGCCTGCAGAATCTCGGCGCCACCATCTACGACGGTCACAAAGCCGCCAACGTTCTAGACGCGCATGTGGTCGTGACCTCCTCGGCCATCAAGTCCGACAACCCCGAAGTCGAGGAAGCGCACAAGCACAAAATCCCGGTGATCCCCCGCGCGGAAATGCTCGCAGAGCTCATGCGTCTGAAATACGGAATCGCGGTCGCCGGCGCGCATGGCAAGACCACCACGACTTCGATGGTCGCCTCAGTCCTCGCCGCCGCCCACCTCGATCCCACCTTCGTCATCGGCGGCCGTGTAAACCAGGCGGGCACCACCGCAAGGCTCGGTAAAGGCGAGTTTTTCGTCGTCGAAGCCGATGAGAGCGACCGCAGCTTCCTGCTGCTCGCCCCGGTCGTCGCCGTGGTCACCACCATCGACCGCGAGCATCTAGATCAATACGCCTCACTCGAAGACATCCAGACCTGCTTCACCGAGTTCGTGAATCGCGTTCCCTTTTACGGCGCCGCGGTCCTTTGCCTGGATGAGCCCAACGTTCAAGCCATCATTCCCAACGTTAAGCGGCCGATCATCACTTACGGGCTCTCGACTCAGGCCGACCTGGTTATCAGCGACGTAAAACTGCTAGGGCTGGGCAGCGAGTTCCGCCTCACCTACCGGGGAGACGATCTCGGAGTCTTTCCATTGCCGCATCCGCCGGGCATCCACAACGTTCGAAACGCCGCTGCCGCCGCTGCGGTTGCCCTTTATCTAAATGTTCCCGCGGAGCTGATCCGCGAAGGCCTGGCGAAATTTTCGGGTGTTGGCAGGCGCTTTGACGTGAAAGGCGTTGTGAACGGCATCACCGTGATCGACGACTACGGCCACCACCCGGTGGAAATTCGTGCCACCCTCGAAGCCGCTCGCGCCTGCAAATTCAATCGCTCGCTGGTGCTCTTTCAGCCGCATCGCTACTCGCGCACCCAGCACCTCTGGGACGATTTCAGCCGCGCCTTCAATCTCGCCGACGTTCTCGTCTTGACCGACATCTACGCCGCCAGCGAACAGGCTATCCCCGGAGTGACGAGCGAAGCCCTGGCCGGCGCCATTCGTGAAGCCGGACATAAGAACGTCTTCTACTTTCCGTCGATGCACCAAGGCATCGAGTACCTGTTGCGGGAGGCGCGCACTGGCGACGCCATCTTCACCATCGGCGCGGGCAACATTAGCCGTGCCAGCAGTGAGCTTATGGTTCTACTCGGAACGGAGCACCCCACAACCCATGCGCATCGATAATTCCAAGATCGCCGCAGCCTTGCCAGAACTTGGCGTGGAACTGCGCAGCGGCTCCGCGCTCTCCGACCTCACTTCGCTCGGAATAGGCGGCACCACCGATCTCCTTCGCATCAAAAGGCACGATGGCATTCCGGATTTGCTGAACCTGCTCGACGCCAACGGCGTTCTTCACCGGTTTCTCGGCGGCGGCTCGAACCTGCTGGTCGGAGACGGAGAGTTACCCTGGGTCGTGCTCCAACTCGCCAAACCCGAACCAGAGGTGGTCATCGACGGCACCTTCGCCCATGTTGACGCGGCCGCGGACCTGGGCCGCACCGTAACCTTTTGCGCCAAAAATGACCTCGGCGGCATGGAGGGTCTGATCGGTGTGCCCGGCACCGTCGGCGGCGCGCTGCGGATGAACGCCGGAGCCTACGGCATGCAAATCGGCTCGTACGTCCGGGAGGTAAAACTCTATCGCGCGGCAGACCGCAAGATAGAAATCCTCAGGGGCGATCAGATTTCTTTCGAATACCGGCACACTTCATTTGCGCCCGATGATATGATGCTCGCGGTGAAACTGGAACTTCCCTCCAAGCCATTCAAGGAAATCCTCGCAGGGATTCGTATCTGTAACGAAAAACGCCGGTCAAGCCAGCCGCTGGGCCAAAAAAGCGCCGGCTGCATCTTCAAGAACCCGCCGGGCGCGTCCGCGGGGCGCATGATCGACGAGCTGGGGTTAAAGGGACTTAATGTCGGCGACGCGCGCATCAGCGATCGCCATGCCAATTTCTTTGTCAACACTGGCTCGGCCTCGGCAAAAGACATGCTGACGCTGATCGCCGACGTTCGCGAACGCGTGCACAAGGCGTTCGATGTGGAACTCGAGCACGAGGTAGTGGTTTGGAACGCGTAAAGACCATGTCGCGGAACGCCGCTGCGGACTCGGATTCGTACCGTCCCGACTTGCTTCATGAAGACGAGCCGCGCTATCTGCGCCGCCAAAAACCGGTGGAGATTCGTCGGAAGAAGTTCGGCGGGCGCAGCGCCTCGTTCTATCGCCGGGCATTTGTATTTGGCATAGTCGCCACTGGCCTGATCACTGCGGCGGCCCTATCCGGTGATTTCCTGTACCACTCGCCACAGGTTGCTCTGCTCAAACCCGATCAAGTGGAATTGTCCGGCAACCATGTGGTCCGCCGTGATGCCGTCCTGCAGCAGTTTGCGCGCGATCGCGGACACAGCGTGCTGAGCATCCCGCTCGACGCCCGCCGCAGCGCTCTAGAAGAATTGTCGTGGGTCGAGTCGGCCAGCGTGCAACGCATTCTGCCTAATCGCATTCGCGTGGAGATTACCGAACGCACCCCCATCGCCTTTCTCCGCAATGGAACCGAACTTGCCCTCATCGACTCCCATGGCGTCATCCTCGATCGGCCGCGCGGCGAAAATTTCCAATTCCCGATCGTCACCGGTCTTTCCGACAACATGCCCCGCGAAGAGCGCGGCCGTCGCATGCAGAGTTACCAGGAATTTCTGAAAGACATCGATATAGTGCGCGCAAACTCCTCCGATCGCGTCAGCGAAATCGACTTGGCAAATCCCAAGGATTTACGCGCGGTGATGACCGGCATCGCCACGCCAAACGACTCTCAGGCCGTCAGCATTCAATTCGGGCTAAATGATTTCGCGGCCAAGTATCGCCTGATCGTCGACAATTTTGCGCAATGGCAGGCCAGCAACGGCCGCGTGCGTTCCATCGACCTGCAATATTCGCGACAAGTGATTTTGAATACCGACACCAGCGGCAGCACCACGGTGGCGAAAACGAGATAGCGCGTTCGGGAGTAGGCTTGGCAAAGAAGGATAAATACCTGATCGGCCTGGATATTGGCAGCACGAAGACCTGCGTGTTGATTGCGGAAATCGACGGCGAACAAGTCAAGTTTCTCGCGCTGGGCGCGGCCGAATCCAAGGGCCTGCGTAAAGGGCTGATCGTTAATCTGGATTCTACGGTAAGCTCCATTCGTCGCGCCGTCGAAGAAGCCGAAGGCGTTGCGAACGTGCCCGTGGAATCCGCCGTCATCGGCGTGGCCGGCAACTTTGTTCGCGGCGTCAACAGCCGTGGCGGCATCACGCTCGGGCATCGCGCTCGCGACATCGAACGCGAAGACGTGCGCCGCGCTATCGATGCCGCGCGGAACATCACGCTTCCCGAGGACCGCGAAGTGCTCCACGTCCTCCCTCATGAATTTCTCGTCGACGCGCAGGAAGGCATTCGCGATCCGGTCGGGATGATCGGCCAGCGCCTGGAAGCGAACGTTCACGTAGTCACCTCATCTGGCTCGGCCACGCAAAATCTCGTTACCGCGGCAAATCGCGCGGGGATCTTGATCAGCGACACAGTGCTCGAACCCCTGGCCTCCGCGGAATCCTGCCTCACGCAGGACGAGCGCGATCTGGGCTGCTGCTTGCTCGACATCGGTGGCGGCACGGCCGAACTGATCGTGTACGGCGGCGGCGTGGTCCGCCACACCAGCGCCGTTGCGATTGGCGGCGATCATTTTACAAATGACCTGGCCGTCGGCCTCCGCACTCCCATCCCCGAAGCGGAACGCATCAAGCGTCACCACGGATGTGCTGCCACTTCTCAGCTTACGGAAGACGGCGCCATCGAAATCGCCAGCGTCGGCGACCGGCCACCGCGCACGATTTTTGCCCGAATGCTTACAGAAATCATTGAGCCAAGGGCCCACGAATTGCTCTCTCTGATTCGGGACGATCTACAACGCGCCGGCCTCGACAAGCAGATTCCCGCGGGATTCGTGCTGGCTGGCGGCGGCGCAAAGCTCCACGGCTTGCTGGAGCTTGCGGAACAAACTTTCCATCTGCCCGTGCGCATGGCGGAGCCCAAGGGCCTCGCCGATCTGCCCGAACAGGTGGCCCAGCCTGAATACGCAACGGTAGTTGGTCTAGTGGTGTACGGCGCGAAGGCCCGGCGGTCAGCGCCGCAACGCGGAGGAAATCTGGTATCAAAATTGAAGTCCATGTTCGCCAGCGCATCGTGACCTGCCCGTGCGGCGCTTAGGTGACCGCGCAACGAATGCCGGCGAATCTGGGGAAGGCTGAGGGATCAATGAACAATAAAGACGCGGGAATTCGCATGAGCTTCAGCGAAGAGCTGTCGCCGGCAAAGATCAAGGTCATAGGTGTGGGTGGCGGCGGCTGCAACGCCGTCAACCGCATGATTCGCGCAAAGGTCGAAGGCGTCGAGTTCATCGCGGCGAACACCGACCTCCAGGCGCTGAAGCTTTCGCAAGCGCCTGTAAAAATTCAACTGGGCGCGAAGCTCACCAAGGGGCTTGGCGCGGGCGCCAACCCCGAGGTCGGCCGCAAGGCTGCGCTCGAAGACACCGAAAAAATTATCGAAGCGCTAGAAGGCTCCGACATGATCTTCATCACCGCCGGTCTCGGCGGAGGCACCGGCAGCGGCGCCGCGCCTGTGGTAGCTTCGCTTGCCAGTGAACTTGGCGCGTTGAGTGTTGCCGTCGTCACCAAGCCGTTCGCTTTCGAAGGCAAGCGCCGCATGCTCCAAGCCGAGCAAGCCCTGCAAGAACTCATCGGCGCGGTAGACACCGTCATCGTCATCCCCAATGAACGCTTGATGGAAACCGTCGAGCGCGGCACCAGCTTCTTCGACGCCTTCCGCATCGCCGACGATATTCTGCGCCAAGCCGTACAAGGCATCTCCGACATCATCACCGTCCCCGGAATCATCAATCGCGATTTCGCTGACGTAAAAGCCATCATGCATGGCCAGGGCTACGCCGTGATGGGCACCGCCGTCGGCACCGGCACCAGCCGCGCTGTCGATGCCGCCAATCGCGCCATCGCCAGCCCATTGCTCGAAGACAATTCCATTCAAGGCGCGCAAGGCATCCTGATCAACATTTCCGGCAGCTCCAGCCTCACCCTGCAGGAGGTCCACGAAGCTTCGTCCGTCATCCAGAAGGCCGCCCACGAAAACGCCAACATCATCTTCGGCGCGGTGCAAGACGACCAAATGAAGGACACCATCAAGATCACGGTAATCGCCGCGGGCTTCAAGGAAGCCAACAAGAAACAGGTCAAGGAAAAGCCTTCGTTCATGCCCAAGACCTGGAAGGCAGCTCCAGAAATCGCAGAACCCGAGCCTCCCCCTCCACCAGCGAACGTAGTCCATCAAGTGCAGCAAAACGTGCGCGAAGTAAGCCGCGAGGTCCCAGCCGTGGACGATCTGGACATACCCACATTCCTCCGTCGCCAAGCCCAAAAGGCCTAGTTCAACACAGTACGAATCGATGCACGTGTTCCCGAGGGCGCAGCTCGCTGCGCCCTTCTCTTTTCGCCCGATGCTCAGTTTTCTCTTTTATGCGCAGGTTATGGTAAGCGAGGCGCGATCATGTCTCCGAACAAATCTGGAGCTGCTCGACGAGCTTTCGAACTCCCGCTTCGAAGCGATCCCCGTTTCGATCCGCGCCACTGATGATCGAACTGAGCCCTGCGTGAAATTCAGCCGCTCCCGTCTCCTTTGCGACGAGATCCACATTCGCAGCAGTGATTCCGGCGCCCGGAACGATGATGATGCGCCGGCGCGCCTGCCGAACGAGCGCGGCGAGTTGCGCTCGACCTTCGATGGCACTACGCGCCCCGCCGGAAGTCAGAACCCGAGCCGCGCCCGTCTGGATCACCTCTTCAAGAGACTCGCGCATGTCGATAGAAATGTCGAAAGCACGGTGAAAGGTCACTGGCAGTGGCCGCGCTTGATCGACCAGTTCCCGGGTGCGCTCGACGTCTACACGCCCATCGCCGGTAAGCATGCCAAGGACCACGCCGTCCACGCCCACTTCCGCGGCAGCTGCTATATCACGCTGCATTTGCGCAAACTCAGCTCCCGAATAGACGTAGTCGCCCGTGCGCGGCCGGATCATCGCCAAGATCGGCAAGCGCACCTGTTCGCGGACCAAACGCATCAATTCAGCGCTAGGTGTGAGTCCGCCGCTCGACAAATCACTGCACAGTTCGATCCGATGCGCACCACCGCGTATCGCGGCCAGCGCGCGATCAAGCCTATCGACAGTGATTTCCAGAATGTAGGGTTTTTGCACCGAGTATTAGCTTAGCAAGGGTCGCAACTGCCGCGGTCGCACCCGTCATCGAAGGATCACGATAGACCGACTATAAAGCGCCCTATCATGAATCGGCTCGACTCCTTCGCAGTTTGTATCGGAAAGAGAATCCTAAGAATTGCTGAAAAGTATCGTCAAATTTCATCCCTCCAACCTTGCTTGTCCACCAACAGGACGCGCCGTCTCACCCCGGCTTGTGATAGTCTTGCCCACCAGAAAACCTCTCTTGGGGCTTCGATTTTTCGGTCGCGGGTCGGACATGCGCAAAGGAGGCGTCATATGAAACGCTATTACAAGTGGGCGGCATGGCTTAGTATTCCTCTTAGCGCAGGCCTCGTCGCATGCGAGGAACCCTACCACGCGAAGGACGAGCAGTATTATTTCATCTCCGCGAACATCAACATTCCCTACTGGCAGGAAGCGCAAGCGGGCCTTACCGACGCCGCCAAAGAGATGGGCGTCAAAGCGGAAATGGACGGCCCCACCACCCTCTCACCGAAAGACGAGCTCGATTCCTTCCAAAAAGCCGTCGCTCTCCATCCAGCTGGCATACTCGTATCCGTTGCGAACGCCGATCTCTTCAAGGACGCCATCAACGCGGCCATCCAGACAGGTATCCCGGTAATCTGCATTGACGCTGACGCTCCCGACTCCAAGCGCGTTCTTTTCATCGGTACCGACAACTTCCGCGCCGGCCAGGAAAGCGCCAAGCGCATGGCCGACATCCTCAAAGGCCAGGGCCAAATCGTCGTCGTGTCCATCACCGGCCAGCCAAACCTCGACGAGCGCGTCCGCGGCGTCAACGAAGCCCTGAAGAAATATCCCGGAATCAAAATCGTGCAAACCATCGACGACAAAGGCGACGCCCGCAACGCCTACGACGGCATCTCCGCGCTCTTCTCTAAAAAGCAAAAAGTTGACGGCGTTATTTGCCTCGAAGCGTCAGGTGGCGCAGGCGTAGCCGACGCCTTGCATCGCGTGGACATGACCGGCAAGGTCGCCATCGTTTCCTTCGACAAGGATCCCGAAACCTTCTCCTGGATCGACCGCGGCGGCATCAACGCTACGGTAACGCAAAAGCCCTACGTCATGGCCTTCTACGGCCTGAAATTCCTGGACGACCTGCACCACAACGCCGTCCACGAATTCAAAGACTGGCGCACCGCCCCAGCCCCGAGCATGCCAGCCTGGGTAGACACCGGCACAGCGATCGTGGACAAGAAAAACCTCGCCACATTCCGCGAAGCCCTATCCGCTCACCCCAAGCCCCTCTGAGGTAGCACAGGCACTCCTGCCTGTGCCGCTCGATC
The DNA here is from genome assembly GCA_963721915.1 of uncultured Acidobacteriota bacterium. Taxonomy (GTDB): domain Bacteria; phylum Acidobacteriota; class Terriglobia; order Acidiferrales; family UBA7541; genus Acidiferrum. The sequence goes on from CAVRLD010000006.1 coordinate 130,488, forward strand.
GCGCGCAGGAAAATTAACACGCCAGTGAGTTGCTGAAAAGGAAGGGAAGTGTCGTGCGCCCAAGGTGCCCCAAGCGAAGCACCCGACCCCGAGCCGCCGCCAAATTCTCCGTGCCTCTGTGCTCCGAACTCTGCGCCCTCTGCGTTAAACCTTTTTCTGCTCTTCCTCCGTTTCCGAAACCTCGTCGTACCAGGTCCTACGAGCAACAGTGCCACTCCACCAACAAACCTCATTTATGCTGCTGAGCAATCGTTGCCGCGCGATTTCGAGAAAGCAAAAGCATTCCGGCTTCGGCGTCAGCTTCGTCCTCAATCGCTTCGAAACCAAAGGATCGCAGCTGAGATGCCACCTCGTCGGCTCGCTCCTGCGACTCCGCTTTGACAAGCAACGTGTCCGGCCCCCAACCCATGATTTCGATGTTTGCGGTCCGGCAGAATTCCTGTATTCCCCGAAACCAATCAGGCTTGCTCATATTTGAAGATTAATGCATCCACGCTTTCACGGAATAGACGGCTGGAACTCACGACGCGAAATGCTAAATGGGATTTGAAATCAGACCAACCCAAACGAAGCAAACGCCGTAATCGAAGCGCAACCCAGCGCCACACCCAAAACCGCGCCAGCCAAAACGTCACTCAAAAAGTGCATCCCCAGCACCACGCGCGACAACGCGATGCTGACCGCCAGAAAAAACAACGGCGCCTCCAGCCCCGGATAAAAATAACTAACCACCAGCGCCACCGAAAATGCCGTCATCGTGTGCCCCGACGGAAACGAAAACTTGTCCGGCGGCAGCACCTTTGACCAGCAATGCGGCTCCAACTGGCAAGGCCGCGAACGCGCGCTCAATCTCTTAATGATTTTGAATACGAAGACGCCGCTGATGCCCGCGGCCCCGGCCGCTTCCACCGCGGCGAACCGCTGCGGCCCGCCAAAAATGAGCAGCATGCCGCCCAGCCCGTACCACAGCCAGCCATCGCCCATTCGCGTGGCCGCAATCATCCAGTACCGGACCCACCGCGGCGCGCGCCAGCGGTTCATCCGCCGCATTACCCGGTGATCGCGGCGCTCGATGAAGCCCCAGAGGTTGCGTGCGACAGCCATCGCGGTACCTCGGTACTACCCAATACGTTCCGATGCGCTAAACAGTCCTACCGTCAACTTGCTAAATTCGCTTCCAACCCTGATTCCAGCTTCCAAAGCATTCGCGGGCTCTTTTTTTCGCCTTCTAGCGCCGCCGTCCATTTGCGGCAGAAGCGCATCTCATGTAGCCAATGGCCCGCCGTGATCGCTGGCACGAGCACGGTCACCGGCAAAATCGGCAGCGCCCACGGCTTCTCGACGAAAAAGCTGTGTATGATGCGATAAACATCCGCCGTCAGCTTGGCGTAACTCCCATGAACTCCATGAACCACACCGCGCCCCGCGCGCAATCCCGCAAAAAATTCGCTAACCGTTCGTACGCCCGGGACCTCCGTATACGTCAGGCCTACGCCGGCGATCGTGTGCGCGTCGCTTCCAGCCAACCCGATCTTGCCCAGTCGGCTCGCCAGACGCTCCGCGCTGGCATTCGCCTCCTGCCACATCTGGCCGTTCCGCACCTCAAACGCGGGCACGTACGATGCGAACCAGTCGAAGTCTTCCTCTTCCCGGCGCCCAGTCAATCCAGAGAGGACGTGGTTCACGCTGAAGAAAAGCTTGCGCTCGCTCAGATACATCACCAGCCCGATGAAGTCGCTGCGTCGGCGCTGAATTTCGACGTGATCTCGCTCCGTGATCCCATAGACCCCAAGGTGCATCTCCGTGCCGCTCGGCAGTCGTACCGTGACCTCCTCGCTCAGGAAGAAGTCGGCGTTTCGCCGCAGCACCTCGGCAGCATCAATCGAGTCGTGGTCCGTCACCGTCACCATCGACATCCCCAGCCGCTTCAGTCGGTCGTACACCTCTTGCGGGTCGTTGTAAGACTCCCGGCACACTCGGCTCAAGCCTGGAGTGTTGCACATCCCGGAAGCGGTGGAATGAACGTGGAGGTCGCATCGCATGAATCTATTGTCACGGAAATATATGAACAGCCCATGAAGAGGTCGCGAAATCTACATGAATGTGCTCTCGGAACTCATTGAACACAAATAACTTCCGAGGTTATCAACATGGCACGTCGTTTGCTCCTCGTGGCGAACGCAAGGCGTATGTAACAATCCAATCATGAAAAAAGTACACATTCTCTTCCATGACGCGGGTGGTGGGCATCGTAATGCCGCTGTCGCCCTCCAGACGGTTCTCGCCCAGCAACAACGCCTGTGGCAGGTCGAACTGGTCCAATTCCAAGAACTCACCGACAAGCTGGACGTCCTGCGCCTCCTCACCGGCATCCGCATCCAGGAGCAGTACAACGTCATCCTCCAAAACGGCTGGACGCTAGGTGCCACAGCCTTACTTCGTGTACTTCAAGCCACCATTCGCCTTTTCCACAAGCCGCTCGTGCTCCTACTCGAGGATTTCTGGCGCAAGAACCCCGCCGACCTTCTGGTTTCCGTAATCCCTCACTTCAACCGTGAAATCTACGAAAGTTGGCAGAACGTTTGCCCGGGCCGACCCTTCGTAACCATCATCACCGACCTAGCCGACTTCCCCCCGCATTTCTGGATCGAGCCCATCAAAGATCAATACGTCATCGCCGGTACTCAGCGAGCCGTCGAGCAAGCCAAAGCCATCGGCCATGACGACGCCCACATCTTTGCCACCTCCGGCATGATCCTCCGTCCCGATTTCTACGTCCCTGACAACTCCAACCCGCTCGCTCTAAGAGCCGAGCTGGGCCTGCAACCCGATCTACCCACTGCAATTGTCCTCTTCGGCGGCCACGGCTCCAAAGTCATGTTCGAAATCACCGAGCGTCTGGACGTCGCGAACCTGTCAGTTCAGCTGATCCTCATCTGCGGCCGCAACGAAGCCTTAGCCGCAAAGCTCCGCGCCCGCAAATGGCGCATGCCCGTCAATGTCCTCGGATTCACAAAAGAAATACACAAGTGGATGCGCGCCGCCGACTTCCTGATCGGCAAGCCCGGCCCAGGCAGCATCGCGGAAGCCATGGTCCGCAAGCTGCCAGTGCTGATTGAATGTAATTCCTGGACGCTACCGCAGGAACGTTACAACGCGGAATGGGTCCTGGAAAAACGCGTAGGCATCGTGCTGAAAAACTTCAAAGAAGTAGCAGCCGGCGTAAGCCAAATGCTAGCCCCCGCAAACCTAGCCGAATTCCGCAAAAACGTAGCCGCCCAAAACAACCGCGCCATCTTCGAAATCCCCGAAATCCTAGCCAAGCTACTAGGCGAACCCTCGTCGGCGGCCACCACCCCAGCACAGGCAACGACAATGCCCGCCAAAATCCCCGCAACCCACTCCACATAACCCACGCATGCGACGAAAGCACTATGTAGGCGCCGGGCTTCAGTCCGGCGTTCACAGGCACTAAGGTGGCCGCGGCAAGGCGGGGCGGAGGCTATCCCCTTCTAGAGAACAACGTCTTGAAGGTTCACAGTTAGCCCGTGGGGAATGATTTGACCGTTGTTACTTACCCCCGGCTAAAGCTGCGCGTGTTCCGCCCGGTCCGGATGCGGCAACCGCGGACTAGCCCCAGGATTATCCACGGGCGCCTTCCGCCGAGGCCGCGCGCAAGACGTCGCCCACCATCTCGAAGCATACTTCGGCATCTCGCATATCTTGGCGCATCCCCCACGCGCCTTAGACATCTCACAGTGGCAATAGCAGACTGCCGCCGACTTCGTTCCCACGGTGAAACGTGTGTCAGCCTGCAGGCTGAGGGCAGCTACCAGTAAGGTCATAGATAGCACAGCGCCGCGCCACAGAAGGCCGCGAGCCTTGAGGACCGGGAAGGGGTAGTCCATGAGTGCAGTGTGGGCGCATTCTAGAAAAAAACCGATAGAGCTTCGCCCCAAAAAAATCTATTACGGAAGTAATAGAACTACTTTTGGCGTAATCTCCATTCTCACTGCCTGCAATCCGGCCCAGACGACTTTCCCAATTCAGCCTAGAAGCAGTTCCAATCTGAGTTTTGAGTTCATTTTTGACCATACATCGCGCGCCACATCTTCCTCCAAATCTTTGTAACTAAACTACTTATCGCGGGATGGCATTCCTCCGATCATTGGCAACCTGCCTGCATTACCTCCTGCGTGGGCGCGTTTCGAATGGATGAGTTGTTACGAAGGTGACGAAGCGAGGGGGGAAGGGGCTTGCTCGTTACTTTCTACAATTCATTCCCAACCTGCCTCTGAGAGGGAAGCTAGGATGGATGACCCCACACGCCGGTGTGAAAACGACGCGGGCAACGAAACGTGCCTTTCGGGGCCCCCGATCCCAAGCGGGAGCCCCTTTTTATTATCGTTCAGCTTATAACTCTGTCTCCGCGCCTTCTACCTATTCCATCTCTACGTTCCGCTCAACTAATCCGCAAGCCAGGGCTCTTCCTGTTCGATCAATATGAGCCTTCGATCTAACATGCGCCGCGATTTCCGCGCCGCTACCTCAGTGCCGTCTGTGCTCCCACCTCTGTGTCCTCCATGTTAATTCTCTTCAGTTGACCTTGCGAACCACCGGGATGCGTGCTTGCCGCAGCACGTGCGCCACCTGAGTCTCCCGCAACCGCGAAGCGTCATACTCAAACGAAAGGTGCTTCTTGTCATCATCCACGCGAAACTTCCGCAATCCATAAGTGTTCGCGAACGACCCCAAACTCTGAAGCTGTTCCTGATTCAGCGGTGCCTGAAGTTCGTAAGTGATTTCAACAAGTGTCATGGCCCGGCATTATACCAGCCGCACCCGATGACTTCATCTCTCGTTGTTTTCAGCCCTGCGCCCTGTCGCTAGTATATTATTAACTTGACAATTAAACAAATAGGTCTGTAACGCGTGTCTCCTGTTCCAGCACCTGGCAAGGGGCTCCGCCGCGTGACGCTCACGACCATCCATCCCAATGCAAAACCCGCCACCGAACACCGCAACTCCATTCTGCTCTGTGATCCCTTCTTACCCTGAGCTACACGGCGAGCCCCAAAGGGTGCCCAAGGTGCTTTATTTGCTCTTCTCCCTCGTTCTCCTTTCCGGCTGTCAGGGCGGTGCCACCCGATCCACGCAAGCCCCCCCTCCCGTAACCCCGGCCGATTTTTCCCTCATCCTCTCGTCAACCTCCATCACCATTCCGCAAGGCGGCGTCAGTCCACCGGTCACCGTCTCAGTCAATCCCAAAAGCAGCTTTGCGAGTTCAGTTCAAATCATGCTGGCGAATCTCCCCGCGGGCATAACCTCCAACCCCGCAAGTCCATTCACCATCGCCGCGGGCGCAAACACCTCCGTCGTCTTTGCCGCCACCGTAACCGCGGCGGCCGGCAGCTCCACCATCACGGCCCAAGCCATTAGCGGCTCGTTGTCGCATTCCGCTGCGCTCGCCCTCTCCGTTCAAACTTCAATACACGCGGCCGTTCCTCGCACCGCATACCTCAGAACCGATTCCACTTCCGCGGCCGACGATCCTTCCGGTGAACCGCACCATCGCCACATCGCGTACGACTCCGCCAACAAACATCTATTCGTCGCCAACCGCGCCATGAATCGCGTCGAAGTCTTTTCCACGACGGATCACTCGCGCGTCGCGCAAATCGACGTGCCCGGAGCCAGCAGCGCCGATCTCTCGCCAGACGGCGCCACACTCTGGATCGGCACGATCACCGAACAAGTCGTGGCCATAGGCACAACATCCCTGCAGGTCGAATCTCGCTATTCGATCTTGCCTATGTCTCCCGCGCCGCACTCCACGTTCGATCGCCCAGAAGAAGTCCTCGCCGTTGCGGGCGGCAATTGCCTGATGCGTGTCCGCCAAACCTCCGCTTCACAATCGATGCTCGCTCTATGGAATCCTGGGACGAATTCGCCGGCAAGTCTCATGGCTGCTGTCCCTAACGGTGTCGGCGCCATGGCCCGTACCGGAGACCACACGAGAGTCCTCATCGCCGCCAGTGACACCAGCGGCAATCTCGTAGTCCTCGATTCAAATGGCAATGTCCCGACCGGTCCAGTAGCCGCAGGTAGCGGTACGGTCCGGGCTGTAGCGGCGAATCTGGACGGCAGCCGTTTCGCCGTCATCCTCGTTTCGAACGCCACGCCGCAAATTATCTTGCTCGACGGAGCGCTGAATCAAATCAGCGCACAGGCTTCGACTGGCTCGTTCAGTTTGACTTTTTCGCGCGATGGAAAATTTCTGTACGCCAGTTCCGGCGTGTCCGCAGCTCCGGCAATCCAGGTCTACGACGGTCACACTCTACAATCGATCGGCCAAGTCCCTGACCTGTCCATTCAGGGCGTTCCATCCGAAATCGAAGAGGCCGACGAAACCCAGCTCCTCTTCAGCATCGCCAATCGTGGTGTCAGCTTCGTAGATGCGGCAGCCCCGGCAGCGTTGCCTTCCACGGTGCCAGCCTTCGCTTTTCCACCTGTCGCGCAGCCATCCGAAGGCGCCTCCGCGGGGGGCACTGCGATTACGCTGAATGGAAAGAATTTCGAACCCTCGGTTATCGTCGCGCTCGGTTCGCAAGCCGCTGCGAATGTGACCGCCGCCAGCGCAACGCAATTCCAGGCCACGTCACCTCCCAGCGTCATCAGTGGCGCGATCAACGTCGCCGCATACTTTCCGAGCGGCTGGCTCGCGCTTGCGCCAGACGCCTTCAGCTACGGCCCGCAAATCCTGAAAACTCTTCCAAACGCTGGAAACAAGACAGGCGGCGATGTAATACAGGTCTGTGGCTACGGCCTTGGCACCGAAGCCAACAGACCCGCCGTCACCATCGGTGGCGTGGCCGCGCCGATCCAAAAAGTTGAAAACATTTCCGCCCTAGAACCATCGCTCGGCCTTGATTCCTCCTATCCGTTTCCTATCGAATGCGTCACCCTGCAAACTCCTCCCGGGACGCCTGGGAGTGCCGATATCGTTCTAACCTCTTCGAATGGCACCGCAACCGCGTCTCACAGCTTTCACTATCTCCAGAGCGTGCAAGTCAACGCCAATCCAGGCCTCTACAAATTTTTGCTCTACGACCAGAAGCGCCAATTCATCTATCTCAGCTACGACGCAGGCATCGACGTTTTCGATCTCCAGGCAGGATCCTTCAAGCCCGGCGGTCTGCCCATCTATTGCCCCAGCCGCATGCTCGCCGGTCCCTGCCCGGACGCAGACGTCCGTGGTTTGGCGCTTACCCCGGATGGCAAGCAACTCCTGGTCGCGGACTTCGGCTCGCAAAATATTTTTCTGCTCAATCCGGATTCGCCTGGGATGGTCTCGTACGTTCCCGTAAACGTTCCCGGATTCGGCCCCGCGCGCATCGCCGCTACCAACGCCCAAACCGCTTTTGTGAGCCTTGTTCCGATTGCAAGCTCACCTGGCCCTTGCATCAGCTGCCTCGCCAGCTCAATCTCGCCGCCAGCACCCCGACCGTTCAACCCGCGCCTCAGCCTGAAGTCACGACCATGACCGGAACACCGTTGTTGCAGGCCGACGCCACTGGCGACCGCATCTTTCTCGCGTTCGCCGCCGCCTCCGGAGGATCCGAGGCGCTGTGGAGCGCCGCCTCCCCGAACGCTTTCAGCAATTTCTCCGCAAACGAAAACGTGACCGACATTGCCGCATCCGCGGACGGTTCGATCTTTGCCACCAACGTAGGTGGCGCAATTGAAATTCGTGACGCCGCCTTAAACCTGATCGGCAACCGGTCCACCCCCGAACTCGAGCAATTCCCAACGGGTATCACCGTTCCCGGCATCGCCATGGACCCAAGCGGCGCTCTCGTCTATCAGCCCTTTCTCAATGGCCCCGCGCCTCCGGAATCGGCGACTCCCACGCCGAATCCAAATCTTCGCGGTGGCCTCGACATCTTCGATACCCATTCCGGCCAGCTCCGCATTCGAATTTTCCTGCCCGAACCCATCGCCGCCCGCTCCGCTGACACAAGCGGCCTCCTAGCCCAATTTCTGACCGCTGACGAAACCGGCCAACGCATCTTCGCCATCACCAATTCCGGCCTGACAGTGATTCAACTGGCAAACGCCCCGCTGGCAATCGGGACAATCTCCCCCGCAAACGGCCCCGCCGCGGGTGGCACCACCATCACCATCCGCGGCAGCAATTTCCAAGTCGGCACAACCGCCACGCTCAATGGAAAAATGACAGCCGTAACATTCATCGACGCCAACACGCTGACGCTGCTAACTCCCGCAACCATCGCAGGCCCACAAAAGCTAGTGCTAACCAATCCCAACGGCGAAACCACATCGCTAGATGCCGCTCTCACCACCAACTAACTTCCCCGGGAGAATCGCCCCCTGGAATCAACTCCGAAAATGTAGGGGCGCGCTTCAGCGCGTCCAGGTTTAGATACAACGTTATCCATCACACATCGCTTGGCAACCTCGATTTGACGCCTCCACAACCTCAATTTTGAGTTCAAGGCTTACGACAAGACGATCGCAACCATGCAGCGGCCCCTAAAATGGCTGCCACATACAAACAGTCATCCTGAACCTACCCCACAAGAGTAGGTGAAGGACCTCAACCTCAAATCCTTGCGCCCAACGTTGCCGATACGACGCTCGGCCTCTTTTTGTCCGCTTGAAAGCGGTCATACCAGCTCAAACAATTCCACACGTCGACCAACAAAATTGCGTTTAACCATCGCCCGCCCCTTCACATCGAACAAATAAGGACAACAACAACGCTAGAATGTTCGCGGTGCACACACCGCGCCTCAGGAGGAATGATGCAAACCCGTAAGCTGGGCAACTCGGATATCCAAATCACGCCGGTAGGCTTCGGCGCCTGGGCCATCGGCGGCGCGGGCTGGGACTTTGGCTGGGGCCCCCAGAAGACGCCGAATCCATCGCCGCTATCCACCGCGCGCTGGATCTCGGCGTCAACTGGATCGATACCGCCGCCGTCTACGGCATGGGGCACTCGGAAGAAGTCGTCGCCCGTGCGCTCAAGGAATGGAAAGGCCCGCGTCCCCATGTCTTCACCAAATGCGGAATGCGCTGGGACGCGAAAGGCAGGGTCACCAAGGTCCATAAGGCCGAGTCGATCCGCCAGGAATGCGAAGACAGCTTGCGTCGCTTGCAAGTCGATGTGATCGATCTCTATCAGATTCACTGGCCGCCGGAAGATAACGGCCCCGCGCTGGAGGAATCCTGGCAGGCCATGGTCGATTTGAAAAAGCAAGGCAAAGTGCGGTGGATCGGCGTGTCCAACCACGACGTCCCGCAAATCAAGCGCCTTGAAAAAATCGCGCCAGTGACTTCCGATCAACCACCCTATTCCATCCTGCGGCGCAAAATCGAAGCGGACCTCCTCCCTTACTGCGAAAAGAAAAACATTGGCGTCATCGTGTACTCGCCAATGCTTTCAGGATTACTCACCGGCGCGATGACAAAGGAACGCGCCGAAAATCTTCCCGCCGACGATTGGCGCAAGAGCAACCCGGAATTTCGCGAGCCCAAGCTCTCGAAGAACCTCGAACTCGTCGAGCGCCTTCGCGTAATCGCCAATCGCTACGGCCGCACGCCCGGCGAAGTCGCCATCGCGTGGACGCTACGCCTTCCTGCCGTCACCGGAGCCATCGTCGGCTCCCGAAACGCGAAACAAGCCGAAGGCGCAATGCGCGCCGGCGAGCTAAGTCTGACGCCGCAAGATCTTGCCGAAATCGAAGGCACCGCCGCCGCAATGGCCGCGCGCTAAGCGCGCTCAGCTTGGGCGTTCAAGCCAAAGCTGACCCCGGAATCAAGGCCTCGGGCTGAACACTCTGCTCGTGCAGGCTGGCCCAAAATCCGTGGCCGGATTCTTTCCAAGTCGACAGTGCGAATCGCCTTGTCGCCCGAAAACGATGTCTCGAAAGACATGACCCATTGGAGGAAAAATGAATCTTGGACTGCAAGGAAAAATCGCCGTCGTGTCCGGCTCAACTGCAGGAATCGGCCTGGCCATTGCTACGGCTCTGGCGGCGGAGGGTGCGCGAGTCATCATCAATGGCCGCACCGAAGCCCGTGTGACGGAGGCGATCGAAAAAATCCGCCAGCGCATTTCCGGTGCGGATTTGCGCGGCGTTGCCGCTGACCTCGGCACGTCCGCCGGCGTGGATGCCTTCCTGAGGAAGGCCCCGGATGCCGATGTGCTCGTTAACAATCTCGGCATCTTCGACCCCAAGCCCTTCCTGGAAATTCCCGACGAAGAGTGGCTGCGCTTCTTCGAGATCAATGTGCTCAGTGGCGTGCGCCTCACGCGAAAATATCTTCCCGCCATGCTCAAGAAAAATTGGGGGCGCGTCATTTTTATTTCCAGCGAGTCGGCGCAAAACATTCCGGCGGAAATGGTGCACTACGGCATGACCAAAACGGCGCAGGTGGCGATTGCTCGGGGCCTTGCGCAATCGGTGGCGGGCACTGGCGTTACCGTCAATTCCGTTCTGGCCGGACCTACCGAGTCTGAAGGAGTCGGCACCTTTCTGGACAGCCTGGCGAAACAACAGAACATCTCGAAGGCTGAGGTGGAGAAACTGTTCTTCGAGAAGGCCCGGCCTGGATCGCTGTTGAAGCGTTTCGAGACGCCCGACGAAGTGGCGGCGATCGTCGCGTTTGTCGCCAGCGCGCAGGCGCTGGTGATCAACGGCGCCGCGGTGCGTGCCGAAGGTGGCGTGATCCAGAGCATTTTCTAGTGCCTCCGTCGCCGCCCGCATAATTTTCAGGATGCTCGGACGCGCTCCGCTACGGAGGTAAAATCCGCAGGGCTACGCGGACTCCGCCCGGCGCTACAGGTGGCCCTTAAGGCCATTTATTCATCGCTCGGTCGCCGCCTAAGCGCGCAGATAATCCGGCTTCCAATTTCTCACAAGCTGTTTGATGGCTTTGCGCTCTTGCATCTTTTCGTCGAGCACCTTGCGGGCGAGCACGGGCAGTTCGCTATCGCTTGCGAAACGCAGGGAAACAAGCTGCGCCACGGTGAATTCCTCGATGCGCGGCTGCAGATCGGCGGGCAGCAGTCGCTGGTAGCGCAGTCGCTCTTCCAGCCGTATCACGCGATCCTGCACGGACAATGCGAACCTTCGCGCGCACAGAAATCCGAGGATCAGCGCGAGTGCCAGCAATACTCCGAAAACGCCCGAAAACGTGATCCAGAACACTGTCAGCCAGTAGATCTGGACGCCAAGATTGATGAGCAGAACGGGCAGCACGAAGAAATGGAACAGTGGGAAATACTTGCTATGGTTCGCGAAATTTTGTTCAGCCATGAGATACCTCCACTTTGTGGGCTAGAGTGTAGCAGGCCATCGCCAATTTCTAGGAACGCGAGGGCCAGTGCGCGCATCCAAGTAGACGTGAAGTGCGTAACCTCCATTTCACAGCAGAAATCAGGTTGGGCGGAACTTTCGAGATAAATGGGGAGCAGAAATGGCCAAGGCGACATGGGGCGGGAAAGTAATCGCGGAGAGCAATGCGTGCGTGGTGGTAGAAGGGAACCAATATTTCCCGGCGGATGCGGTCAAGAGGGAATTTTTGAAGCCGAGCGTGCACACCTCCGAGTGCCCGTGGAAGGGCACGGCGCATTATTACAGCGTGGAAGTGGGCGGAATGAGGAATGACAACGCGGCGTGGTACTACCCACAGCCGAAGGCCGCTGCGGCGGAAATCAAGGATCGCATCGCGTTTTGGAAGGGTGTGCGCGTCGAGGGGTAGGGAAGTCAAGCCTGGGCGGCTCGGGCCGAGCAGTCGACAGTTTAAAGTCAAAAGTAGTGGCGTGGAGAGCGCCTGCGGTGCGACGGAGCAGGATGTTTCCTCAGGGGGCGAACCCTCAAGCCCATTTTGTGGTGGACCGAATCGCCAAACGGTTGCAGCCATGCCTGGGCTGACAAGGGCTCAGCCAAGAGTGGCTGTGCTACCGAAGCTGCGGTGATTTTCGGCGGTCAATTTCGTTGTTCTCATTTGGGTTGCTCGTTTTTGAAGATGGCGCCGTCGTGCATTACGAAGCGGACGTGTTCCAGGGCGGCGATATCTTTAAGCGGATCGCCCGAAACTGCAATTACATCTGCGTGGGCGCCTGGCGCTAACACACCGATTTCACCTTTCATGTCTAACATTTCGGCGGCGCGGCTCGTTGCGGAGTGGATTGCGTCCATCGGCGCCATGCCGAAGCCGACCATACGGGGAAATTCCTGGGCCATGGATTCGGTCCAGGGCATGCCGCCGATGTCGGTGCCGAAGACAATCTTCAGATGTGCCTGCAGCGCTTTCTTGAATGAAATTTCATGAGTTGCCGCGCGAGCGCGATCGCGTTTGCCGGCTGGTGTGTCCTCGGAGGCCCAATCTTCGTAGTACGGCGAGAGCGTGGGGCAATACCACGTGCCCTGGTTGGCCATTTGGGCGATTTGCGCGTCGGTGATTTCCAGGCCGTGCTCGATCGAATCGCAGCCGCCGTCGAGGGCGCGTTGCAAGCCGATTCCGTTGTAGGCGTGGCAGGCCACCTTCTTTTGCCAGCCGTGGGCTTCGTCGACAATCGCTTTTAATTCTTCCACCGTTAACGTCGGCTGGGAAACCAGGCGGCCTTGCTTGTCAGTCCACGAGCGGTGGGTCATGTAGACCTTGATCCAGTCGGCGCCGTGGTCGAGTTGTTGGCGTGCGGCTTTGCGGGCTTCCACAGGGCCGTCGATTATTTGCGCGCCTTTGGGAATATCGAGTTCGGGTGCGTAGTCTTCCAGGTTGTAGCCGCCAGTGGAGGAGATTGCGCGAGTGGCACAGAACAGGCGTGGGCCGGGGATGGTGCCTTCGGCGATCGCTTGCTTGATTTCGACGTCGCCGTAGCCGGCGCCTTCGGTTTCAACATCGCGCAGAGTTGTGAATCCCTGTTCGAGGGCGCGACGGCAGGCGAAGGTGGCGCGGGCGGCGCGCAGGGCGATGCCGGCCTTGAGGATGTTGACGTCGTAGCCGCCCTTGGCGGGATCTTCGCCCCAGAGAAAAATGTGGGTATGGGAATCGATCAGCCCGGGGAGAACCGTGGACGAGGAAAGGTCGATAACGGTGGCGCCGGCGGGGACTTGCGATGCGGCGTCGGTGATCTTTTCGATGCGGTCGCCGCGGACGAAGATGAGTTGATTTTTGCGCGGAGCGTCACTGGTGCCGTCGATGAGCGATCCTGCTCGAATCACGGTAAGCGGTGCTGCTGGCGATGCTGATTGGGCAGGCGCGATTCCGGCGGTGAGACAGACCGAGATTATGAAAGCGCAGACAGCCGAGGCGAATTTAGTCACGAAAGCTCCTTGAACGGGCGGTAGCTTGCCGCAATGGACTGGTGTTTGCAAGGAGCGCGGCGAATGATTCCATTTTGGGACGGCGGGTTGGGCGAGAGACCCCTCCCCCCGGTCTTTTTCGTAAGTGCGGATTCTAAAGCTAGCGCCGGACGGAGCTAGCCCCGCCTCTACAGGCGGAAGAAGGATGGCGAGCTGAACTCGCCGCTACATTGGGAGGACGCCGGAATCGCTAGGGGAATTTGCCGCCGAAGCGGCCGGCTGGTTCGAAGAGGGTGAGGAGATTCGTCATGCCCAGGAGGCTGCGGAGGGCTGGGCTTACGTTGATTAGTTCGATTTTGCAGCCGCGGGTGCGGGCGGAGACGTAGAGGGTGACGATGGTGCCCAGGCCGGCGCTGTCCATGAAGGGGACTTCTTTGAGATCGAGGACGATGCGTTTCTCGTCGGGGAACAGGGTGCGGACTTTGTTGCGGAGTTGCGGGGCGTGTTCGAAGGTTAGTTTGCCGTGGCATTCGACGATGACGCAATCGTCGCTCCGGCGGGCGTCGGCGCGGAATCCGGGCATGGGGAGGAGGGAGGCCATTTTTGAGCGCGGCGGGATTATAGCGAAGATCGGAAGTTTGAGGTTGGAAATTGGAGGTTGGAGAAGGGCGGTATGGTTGTCACGTTTCATCAACCGCCTCGTATGGTTGTCACGTTTCATCAACCGCCTCGTTAGGTAGAAAAGCAGATCCCTCGCTCCGCTCGGGATGACAGCCTCGGCGAACTCGCGCGGTTTGTTTCGGTGGCTTACGACAGTTGTTGGGATGGCGCATGGTGTCCGTTTTGATGCATCAGTTTTTTCGTTAGGCATCGGATGTACACGGGGTGTGGGTTCTGGTAGGCTGCGGGGCAAGAGTGGTCGTAGTTGTGACTCGTTGTGGGTATCCGGGGCTGTGATTGACAAGTAGCGCATAGGGGGGCGATGTGTCTACGATCCGCTATTTTTTCGCATTCATTGTGTGTCTTTCTTCTTCCTCCTTGGCTTTCGGGCAAGGCGGAGCTACCGGCGCGATCAGCGGGACGGTGCAGGATGCGTCCGGGGCGGTCGTCGCGGGAGCTCAGGTGCGGGTAACGAGCGAGGCGACGTCCACTCTGGTCCGCGAATTGGTAACCGATGCTTCGGGAATATTCACGGCGAGTTTGTTGCCGGTGGGTAGCTACACCGTGGAAGTAATCGCGGCCGGATTTACAACCACCAAGTTTCCGGGAATCGTCGTGGCCATTACGGAAACTACGCGCATGTTTGCGACCCTGAAAGTGAGCTCCGCGCAGCAAGAGGTGGAGGTGCGTTCGGAGATTGCCCAGATCAATACCACCGATGCGGCCACCGGGGAATCGGTGGGTACCACGACGATCACCACATTGCCGCTGGCGACGCGAAACTTTCAGCAGATTTTGACGTTGTCGGCGGGAGCTTCTTCGGACCTGAACAACGCGTCGCAGTTGGGACGCGGGCAGGTATTCATTCACGTGAATGGCGGACGAGAGGACAACAACAATTACCTGATCGACGGCATTTCCGTGGCGGACTACGCGTTTGGAGAGCTGACCTACACGCCGCTGCCGAATCCGGATGCGATCGATCAATTCAAGGTGAGCACCAGCTTGTACGACGCCACGCAAGGGCGGAACGGCGGCGGCAATATCAACGCGACGTTGAAAACCGGCACGGCCACGTATCACGGAGACGTTTGGGAATATTTTCGCAATACGGTATTGGACGCCAATGATTTCTTCCTGAATGCGGCGGGCGCCAAGCGGCCGGTGATCCAGCAGAACATATTCGGCGGCGACTTTGGCGGGAAGGTCGATCCCTGGGGGAAGTTCGGGTATTTCTATGTGAATTATCAGGGGACGCGGCAGCGCAGCGGGGATTCGCCGGGAACGTTCATCAATACGAGCGTTCCGGTGTTGCCTGCGGACCGATCGGCGGCTTCGCTGGCGCAGGCGTTCAGCACGCCGGCCTCACCGGGTTGCCCGGCGCTGACGATTACGGCCAGCCAAATCGATCCGGTGGCGCTGGCGATTTTGAACACCAAGAGCAATCAATTTGGAGGCGGCGCCGGCGGATTCCTGTTTCCCGCGGTGGCCGGCACACCCGGAGTTACGCAGGTGCTCAACCCCGCGACGGGTTCCTGCGTTTCCACGGTGAGCACCGGGGCATTTATCGTGAGCCACCCGGGCAAGTTCAGCGACGACCAATTCACAGGAAACTGGGATCGCGAATTCAACAACAACAAAGACCGAGTGGCCTTCCGCTTTTTCTGGGCGGATTCGGATACCTTCCAGCCGTTCGGCGGAGATTCGTTCCAGGTGCAGACCGGCGGATTGCCCACACCGAACAACCTGAATTTTCCGCTGGACATTCCCCTGCACAACCGCGTGGGCAGCATCACCGAAACACATCTATTCTCGAATAATTTGGTGAACGAGTTCCGATTCGGCGTCAACATCATCGGCGACAAACTGAACAACATACCGCCGGTGACCAACTCGGCGGTGGGAATCAATCTGCCGACGGCGAATGGCGATCCCAATATTTACCGATTGCAATTCGGGAGCTTCGCGTTCGGACCTTTTCCGCAGCAACTGCAGTCGGCGCTGAGTGATAGTTTCGTATGGCTGGATACGCTGGGCTGGAGCCATGAGGATCACACCTTCCGATTCGGCGGGGAGATCGATCGCACGACGATTCGGCGGAGCTTGCCGGTTGCAGACAACGGATTGGTTTTCTTTTCGCCGCCGACGGTGGGGACGGACTTTCAGAGTTTCCTGGAAGGGGCGCCCTTTTTTGGAGAAGCGGGAGGCGGGGTGGGCACCCACGACTACCGGATTCCGGCGTACGCCTGGTTCGCGCAGGATGACTACCGTGTGACGAAATCGTTGACGCTGAATCTAGGTGTCCGTAACGAATTTCTGGGTGCGCCCTACGACGAGAATTGCCGGATCGGCAATACGGATCCGACCTTGGCGAATACGACGGGACAACCATTCATTTATCCCAAGTGCGTGAACAACTATAAATTGCCGGGGCTGGTGGGAACGGAACAGCGCTCTGCTCTGGGCAATAACTATGCAACGGTGTGGGAGCCACGGATCGGCCTTGCTTACGATTTGTTTGGGCACCATACGACATCGATTCGCGCGGGATACGGTATTTACAGCGTGCGCGAGGATCTCGGTGCGGTGGACAATCTGTCGTTCTCGGCTCCGTTTTTTCCGATCGCCGTTAATTTTTTGCCTGGCGGCGGAAGTCTTGCCAACCTATTCCAGCCGAATCCCGCCACTGGATTCCCGGGTATTCCGCCGCTGGGCGTGCTGAACCCCGCGTTTGTGCCGCAGGCATCGTTCTTTACGGGTTTCCCTGCGACTTGTACGTTGGGCAACGGCGCGACCGGCGCTGCGTCGCAATGCGGACCGGGATTTACGGGCAACGTAAGCAGCTTGATTTCTCTCGAAGTCCCGCTGCATTGGATCGCGGGGACAACGCAACAGTGGAACCTGACGATACAGCGGCAACTGGGAAGGAATTGGTTTGCGGAGATTGGATACGTAGGCACGAAGGGCACGCATCTGCGCTCGACGTTTGATCCTGCGGAAGCCAGGCTAGCGACACCGGGGCACCCGGTAACCATTCCGGGCGTTAACTGCGATGGGACCAAGGGCACCGGGGCGCAATGCGTGATTACGGATTCGACGGCGGAAAATGCGCCGGCCCGCTCGCCGTTCCTGGGAATCGCTCCGGCCAATTTCGAATCCTTTGCTCCGAATTCGGATTCCACCTATCACTCCCTGCAAGCCACTCTGGGACACCATTACTCGAAGGGACTCTATTGGCAGAGCGCCTATACATTTTCCAAGGAGATCGACGACGTATCGAACGCGACCGTGTCGTTCGACACGCGCTTTAACGATCAGAATATTGCGCGCGATTCGCGAGGGCCCGGAGATTTCGACCGGCGGCACCGGTTCGTGACCAGCGCGGTGTATCAGCTTCCGTTCTTCGCGCAAACGAAAGGATTCACGGGCAGGGCGTTGGGAGGCTGGGAAGTAAGCGGCGTGCTTACGCTGCAATCGGGACTGCCGTTTACGCCGGTCGATTCGGCCGGAGGCAGCGCGTACGCGTTCAGCAGCCCGAACCTCGCCACTCCAACCTTTGCTCCCGGCTTTAGTTGCGGCAATGCTCCGACGCACGGAGGCGTGGAGTCTCGCCTCGCGCACTGGCTAAACCCGCTCGCCTATCAGCCGGATGAGGTCATTCCGCTGTCGAATGGCGCGCCCGGCGATGCCACTGGATTGGGGAATGCTTCACGCAACTGTGTAGTCGGGCCGCCGCAAAAAAATGTCGACTTCACGGCGGGAAAGGTCTTCCAGTTCACCGAGAGGCAGAGCTTGAGGTTTCGGGCGGAGTTTTTCAATTTGTTCAACCACCCATCGTTTGCCAACCCGTCCGCGACGGATATCGAAAGCCAGAGTTCGTTCACGAAGATTACTTCGGTGGTGGGAACGCCGAGGCTGATTCAGTTTTCGCTGAAGTATTCCTTCTAGCTCGGCCCGCGGGTTTGTGGCGCGTCGCAATTTTGCGGAGTGTGGGCGGCTGCGAGACGTTTTGACGGCAAAGGCTGGCGAGTCGAACTCGCCGCTACAACTGCGTTGACCCTCGAACTTCGATTGGCAGGATTCTGCTCGCATAACATCAACATCGCGCATTTGGATCAGGGCGGGCACGGCGGTGCTGTGCCCTTACGTGCTGAGGAGGTTGGGGTGTAGGCGGGAATAGTTGTGTTCTGTGGCCCAGAGAGTTAGGGGGAGGGCGGCCAGGTCGTCGACTACGGGATTGGCGTGGCCGTCCTTTGTGAGATCGATGGTGCGGATGTAGTAGCGGCAGGTTTCGCAGGCTTCCACGCGGATGTGGGGGAACTGCTCAGCGATGTAGACGGGGAGTTTGTTTTCGGTTTCTTCGCCGCAGGTGGGGCAGAGGATGCGGCGAAATTCCCATTCATGGAGGCAGAAGGAGCAGAGCAGGTGGCGCTTGCCGCCGTCGCCTTCGATGCGGAGAACGCCCACTAGCGGGGCAGAATTGCAGATGGGGCATACGGAATGAGTGGCAATGGCCGGAGGGGCGGCGCGATTGGAGGAGAGGAATTGGGCGTAGGGTTCGAGAAAAACTCTTAGGATGAATTCGGTGAGTGCTTCGGCGGCATGATTTTGCGCGTCGCTGCCGGCGGGCTCGGGAGATTGCGGGCCGAGGTGGGTGACGCAGCCGGCTGCGGTCCAATATTCGGTGAGGAATGCGATCCAGGCGGCGGGTCCTTGCAAGGAGAGTTGGCGCGCGGATTCCACTACGGGGGCGGGGCCGACGGTTTGGAGGAGCGAAAGAAGCTCGGGGAAATGTTGCAAGAGTAGGGCGAGGTCGAGATGTGAACGAAAGTCGGCCGCTGATGCCGGTACTGGATGCTGAGCGCCGGCTTGTGCGAGGTGGGCATAGAGGCGTTTTTGATACTGAGCCAGGTGCTTGTAGAAGGTCATGATCTCGGAGGTGAAGGGATGAATTGCGCCGAGGTGCTGAGCGCGGTGAATGCGTGCGTCGTAGTCAGGCCCGCCGAATTTTGCCAACGTCATTTGCGAGGAGTGGTCGAAGAGGAATTCACGATCTCTTTATACCATCCAGGGTGGAAGCGGCGGACGAACTCTTCGGTGACGTCACCGTGAATGACGGAGTCGATGGCGCCGCGCTCGGCGAAGACGCCCATGTAGACGTGAATCAGGAAGAAGCCGATGGTGGCCAGCGCCGAAGAGGCGTGCACCAGCACGGCGATGTAGCGCAGCACGCGAAGATTCCAGGGAATATATTCCGGGAACCACAGGACTAGGCCGCTGAGAAGGAGGAGTGTGCCGAAGATTATGAAACCCCAGAAAAGGAGTTTCTGCCCGGCGTTGTAGCGGCCGGCTGGCGGCATGTCTTCGTCTTCGTTGCGGATGTAGTGGCCGATCGCGCCGAACCACTCGCGGTCCACGGGGGTGACGCCCATCTCGGAAGCCCAGAGCGCATACATTTGCACGATGCCGGCAAAAAAGATCAGCCCGATCCACGGATGCAACATGCGCGAGACCGGTGCGCCACCAAGCATTACCGCGAGCCAAAACAACCACGGAGACCAGAACGCCAGGCCGGTGAGAAGCAAGTAGATGTAGGAGAGGGCGGCCAGCCAGTGAACGAGGCGCTCGCGAAATGTGTAGCGCAGGATGTGGCCGGGAGGAACGCGCTGTTCCCCTTGCAGGGTGGATGCTCGGGACGTCACGGTTGCGCTCCTTCGTGGGGGACATCGACGTCTTCTTCGCGAGTCTTGGGGCCGAAGCGCAAGTAGTGGACGACGAGGCCGATCAGGCCGCCAATCATGGCCGCGTTGCCGAGCCACTTCAGCGGGCCCTTCCAGAGTTTTACGGTCCACGGAATGTGCGGATCTTTCGGCAGGCCGCCGTAGAGCTCGGGTTGCGTGGCGTCGTGGAGCACGTATATCACGCCGGTACCGCCAACGCCCGGAGGATCGTAGACGCCGGCGTTCGGGAAATTATAGTGATCGCGGAGCTGGTTGGCGCGGGCGGTGGCAAGTCCGCGCATGTCGTCCTTGGTGCCGAAGTGCAGGCAGCCGGTGGGGCAGGACTTGATGCAGGCGGGCTCGAGCCCTTCGCTGACGCGGTCGGCACAAAGCGTACACTTGTAAACGCGCTTGGTTTCCTGATTGAACTTGGGAATGTTGAACGGGCAGCCAGTGATACAGTAGCCACAGCCGATGCAGTTCTCCTGCTGAAAATCCACGATGCCGTTGGTGTATTGAACGATCGCGCCATCAGCGGGGCAAGCTTTTAGGCAGCCGGGATCGGCACAGTGCATGCACTGATTTTTGCGCATCAGCCACATCAGTGTGCCGTCTTCGCGCTCGTGCTCGTTGAAGAGGATCAGGTTCCAATAGTTCCAGCGCGTCTCCGGCATGGTTTGGTAGGTGTTGTCAAAGACGGTTTCGCCGAAGGGAAGATCGTTCCACTCCATGCAGGCGACTTCGCAGGCTTTGCAGCCGATGCAGGTAGTGGTGTCGATTAATTTGCAGAGGGTGGGCTCGCGCTGGGTGTTTTCGCCGGGGACGCTGCCGGCGTGGCCGGAAATTTTTTGAATGCGGAGTGCAGCCTGGCTCATGGATACCTCCGCCCATTCAGAGACAACGTGAAAATTTTCCGCATGGTCAGGCCTTTTCCACCTTCACCAGGAAGCCCTTGAACTCCGGCGTATAGGCATTGGGATCGACAACCGTCGGCGTGAGCAGATTCGCCAGCGTCCTCGCGTCCTTGCCTTCGTCCTCGGCGATTCCCCGATAGCCTTGATGAATGGGGAGGCCAATCGGGTAGACTTTCTTGCCGTCGATCGTCAACGGCTTGATGCGCTTGGTGACCATCGCTTTCGCAATGTAATTTCCACGGATGCTCGAGACTTTTATTTTTTCGCCGCCGGTGAAGCCCATTTCATTGGCCATCTCCACCGAAATCTCGATAAACGGCTCTGGTACGAGCTGCACGTTCATCGGATTATTCTTCGTCCAGTAGTGATAAAGCTCCGTCAGGCGATAGGTCGTGCAAACAACCGTGTAACCTTCCTTGGGCGTAGCATATTTGTCGTCCGGCGTTTTGAAGTACTTGACCACAGGATTGTGCGTCTGCTGCGGATGCAGCGGATTGTCAATCGGACTCTCGATCGGTTCGTAGTATTCGGGGAACGGTCCATCGGCAAAGGCTGCGAGCGGCCCAAAGATTCGCCCTACACCCTCCGGATTCATGATGAACGGGCCCATGTGATCTTTCGGCTTGGAATCGGCCTTGAAGTCGGGCACGTCGTTGCCAACCCATTTTTGCTGGTCCTCGTTCCACCACACTTGCTTTCGCGACGGATCCCAGGGCTTGCCGTCGACGTCGCACGACGCGCGATTGTAGAGCACGCGGCGATTCGCAGGCCAGGACCAGCCCCATCCCGGATGCACACCCAGACCCGAAGGATCGGATGGATCGCGGCGCGCGGTTTGATTGCCTGCTTCGGTGAATGAGCCGGAGTAAATCCAGTTGCCGCAGGAAGTCGAACCATCGTCTTTCAACCAAGCAAAGCCAGGAAGCTGCTGGCCGGCCTTGATCTGCTGCTTGGTCGCGGGATCCTCCAGGTCTGCCAGCGCCTTCCCGTTAATTTCCTTCAATACCTCAAACAGCGGCGGGCTCGACGGGGCGCTGTAATTCCAAGTCAGGTTCATGATGGGATCGGGGAACTTGCCGCCTTCTTTTTTGTACAGCTCGCGGATCTTCAAGAAAATTTGCGCCACAATGGCCTGGTCCAGCCGGGCATCTCCTGGGGTTGGCACGGCCGTATTCTTCCACAGCAGCCAGCGGGCGGAGTTGGTGAACGAACCGTCCTTCTCGGCAAATCCCGCGCAAGGCAAGCGGTACACGGTGGTTTGAATCTGCTTCATCTCGTCCGTGGTGATCCCGGGCGATTTCCAAAACTCGCTGGTTTCATCCGGATAAATTTCCCCGACCACCAGGAAGTCCGCTTTTTTCAGCGCGTCGATGTTTTTCTTTGAGTTGGGACCAATGGCTACGCCGTTCATCCCAAAGGCCAGCATGCCTTTGACGGTTCCGTTGTACATATCGTCCCACAGCTGCACCCACGAATAGTTGCGATCCACTTTCGGCAGATAATCGAAGGCCCAGCCGTTTTGTTTAGTGGCCGCGTCACCATAGAGGGCTTTCAGATAGCTGACCGCGAATTTCGGCGTGTTGCTATAGTAGTTGAACGAATCCCACGGGGCGGGCTTCGAGGGAGTCGGCGTAATCCGTTTCATCCAGGCGTCGAAGGAAGTGTCCGCGGGCGTCGGAACTTTCAGATAGCCGGGCAAAGAGTCGAAAAGGCCGGCCATGTCTGTGGCGCCCTGAATGTTGGAGTGCCCGCGCAGCGCGTTGACGCCACCGCCCGCGCGGCCAACGTTGCCAAGCACTAGTTGCAAAATCGCCGCGGTGCGTATGATTTGCGTGCCAAACGAGTGTTGCGTCCATCCGACCGCGTAAATGATCGTGCTGGCCTTCTTCATGTCGCCGTCTTTGCGAATCGAGGTATAGAGGTCGGCGGCCTTGAGAAATTGGTCTTTGGGAATGCCGGTGATGCGCTCGACCATTTCCGGCGTGTACCGCGAGTAATGTTTCCTCAGCAGTTGGAATACACAATTGGGGTTCTGCAGCGACAGATCGAACTCCACCTTTTCCGGCAGCTTGGGAGCGGTCGGAGCGGTTCCGCTTGGTGGATGCGGCGAGCTATCTCCTCCACCCCCGCCTGTCCCCGCATAATTCCACGTGGACTTGTCGTAGGTCTGCGCCTTGGCGTCAAAGCCGGAGAAAACGCCGTCCGTATCGCCCGGCAACTGAAAGCCGGGCTTGACGATGAAGGCCGCGTTCGTGAAGTTGACCAAGTAGTTTTTCGCGATGCGGTTGTTCTCGATGGCATAGTGAATGACGCCGCCGAGGAACGCGATGTCTGACCCGGCGCGAATCTGGCAGTGGAGATCCGCCACGGCAGCGGTCCGCGTGAACCGCGGATCGACCACAATCATTTTCGCGTTGCGGGTGCGCTTCGCTTCGATGGCCCACTTGAATCCGCAGGGATGGTTCTCGGCAGGATTACCGCCCATGATCAGCATCATGTCGGTATTCTTCATGTCGACCCAGCCGTTGGTCATCGCCCCGCGTCCGAACGTTGGTCCCAAACTTGAGACCGTGGGGCCGTGTCAAACCCTGGCCTGATTTTCGAGATGCATGACCCCCAGGGCACGCATTGTTTTCACGACAAGGTAGTTGAATTCGTTGGTGTCGGTACAGCCGCCGATAAACGCGAGCGATTCCAGCCGGTTTACCGTGTGTCCCGCCGCATCCTTATCGATGAAAGTCTCATCGCGGGTCTTTTTGACGCGGGCCGCAATCTCGTTAATTGCATCGTCCCATGAAATGTCCTGCCATTCGGTGCCACCCGGGCGGCGCACCTGGGGCTTCAGTAAGCGCCGGTCGTTCATGATCTCTTGCTGCAGCGAGGAACCCTTCGGGCACAGCGTGCCACGGTTGGTCGGATGATCGGGGTCGCCCTCGACGTGCACGACCTGGGCGGTCACATTCTTGGCGCGGTCGCCGATGGTGTAGATAATGGTGCCGCAGCCCACGGCACAGTACGGGCAAGTGGAGCGAGTTTCGCTAGCCCGAGCGATCTTGAGCACACGCAGTTGTGCGAAAGCGGGCTGCAAATCGAACCCAAACATAGCGGCGGCTGCTCCGCCTACGGTACTGAGTTTGAGGAAGTCTCGCCGGGAAGGGTTCATGTAGGTATGGCCCCCATTCGCGGGCAGTAGGAGGATGCCGCCGCATGACGCTATTCATAGAACGCTTACGCGGTTCTGTCAAGTCAACGGGATGGCGCGCCCAACCATCCCAATTTGGTTGATGAGAATTTGGGCGTATAAGTTACAAATCTTTTTGTGAGAGGAGATCGCCGTGACGGAGAACAGTGGCAAGACGAAAGATTCGCAGGGCGACCATCCGCTGATGGCGAGGGCGCGCGAAGGAATGCCGGTCGGGAAGCTGATCGGCTTTGAGCTGGTGGAGATAGGGGACGGCCGCGCGGTTGTGACGCTGGTGGCCGGGCCGCAACATACCAATCCGATGGGGACGCTGCATGGCGGAATTTTGTGTGACATTGCCGACGCGGCTATGGGCATCGCGTTCAACAGCACGCTGGCGTCCGCCGAATCGTTCACTACTGTGGAGCTCAAGATCAATTTCTTTCGGCCGGTGTGGAAGGCGGAGCTTCGCGCGGAAGGAAAAGTGGTGCGGCGCGGGAAAACGGTGGGATATGTGGAGTGCGAAGTTACGGACGAGAAGGGACGCGCTGTCGCGAAGGCCAGTTCGACGTGCCTGGTTTTGCGGGGGGAGAAGGCGGCGGGGCGGTGATTTTTTGGCTGGCCGGGCTAAAGCCCAGCGCCTACATATTTGTTACTCATAGCGGATCGCGCTGGAGGGGTCCATTCGCGAGGCACGCTGTGCGGGAACATAGCCGGCAAACAATCCCACCGCAACCAGAAAGAGGGCAGCTCCAAGGAGCGAAAGTACGTCATTG
This sequence comes from uncultured Acidobacteriota bacterium, assembly GCA_963721915.1. GTDB lineage: Bacteria > Acidobacteriota > Terriglobia > Acidiferrales > UBA7541 > Acidiferrum. Next base: position 155,073 of record CAVRLD010000006.1, read on the forward strand.
GGTTGAATGCCAAACAGTAAGGAACTTGCGCCGCGGGTCGTCGCGATCGAGAGAAGAACGCCCAATGCGACGCCGATGGCCAGCATCCACAACGTCTGCCGGGTGATGGTGCGGACAATGTCTACGCGGCTGGCTCCCAGGGCCATGCGGATGCCAATTTCGTTTTTTCGCATGGCCACAATGTAAGAAATGACGCCGTAGAGTCCGATCGCGGTGAGACATATCGCTAATATTCCGAAAGCGCCCGACAAGAACGCCATCATGCGTTCCTGCACCAAACCCTTCTGAATGTTCTTGCGAAATAGCCGGAACTCCGCCTCGATTTCCGGATTGAATTGCGCGATTTTGGCCTCCACCCGGGTAAGCATCTCGGGTGATGCAGAGTAGTGCAGAAATACGAACGTCAGCGATTGTCCGAGCGGGAATTGCGACGCCGCTCCAAACGACTCCGGAGGGATTTCGTCGCGAAGTCCGGCATATTTCGTACTTTTCACCAGGCCAACAATCTCACACTGTTGCGACGGGTAGCCGGGTTCCGGGGCCGTGCGCAGAGTCTTCCCAACTGGGTCTGCGCCGCTCAGGAATTTGGAGACCAGCGCCTGATTGACGATGACCACACAGGGGGAGGCTCGCGTGTCGCGGTCGTTGAAATCGCGCCCCTCGAGGATAGGGACGCCCATCGTCTGAAAGTATTCCGGGCCTACCCAGGTGAATCTGGAGGAACCTTGCATATCGCCCGTGCGGATATTAAGGGACCAGCTGCTGCCATCCAAGGGCACATGCATCGAAGTGGCAACCGACTCGACTCCCGGAATGGAACGCAGTTGCTCGAGAAGTTGCCGCACCTCAACGTCATACCTTTCCTTTGCCGAAAATTTCAAGCGACTCAGATTCACGTAGCCAACGAGGATGCCATCCTCGCGAAAGCCCGGGTCGAAGGTCATCAAATTGCGAAAGCTGCGTACAAATAAGAGAGCGCCGACCAGGAGCACCATCGAAACGGCGATTTGTGTAACCACCAAGGCGCGTTGGAAGGAAAAACGCTCCCGCCCGGCGGTCGTTCCGCGACTCCCCGACTTTAGCGCCATCATCGGAGTCGCGCGCGAAGATCGCCACGCTGGGATTATATCAAAAAGTATGCACGCAGCCACGGCGACCGTTGCGGTAAAAGCCAGGACGCGCCAGTCGAATCCCAAGTGGAGTTGCAACGAGGGATCCTCGGCTCGAAGCAGCCACAGGATGCTTCGGCTGAACGCGTTGGCAATCGCCCAGCCCAGGATCGCGCCGCACGCAGCGAGGACCAATCCCTCCGCGAGCAGTTGACGCATCAAACGCCAGCGCGATGCCCCCATCGCCGCGCGCACGGCCATGTCCTTTTCCCGCATGCTCGCCCGCGCCAGCAGGAGATTGGCGAGGTTTGCGCACGCGATCAATAACACCAGCCCGGTAATTCCTAATAACAGCCACAATGACGCGCCGTATTTTTCGCGCAGAGAGCTGATACCGTTTGACGCGAGATACGCCGCTAACTGGAATCGGCGGTAGTTATCCAGTACGTTCGCATCGTATCCGTCGGGTAGCGTCACTTCTATGATTCCCGGACTGATCGATTCCAGATGCGCGGATGCGCGCTCGACAGTCCAGCCAGGTTTCAGGCGCCCCATGACCAAGAATTGCAAATAGTCGTGCCTGGCAAAGTAAAAGTCCTCCGGATGAAATGCCGGATGAGCGCACAAAGGCAGGGCGAGATCGAAGCTCTTGCCAACCTCAAGGCCGAAAAACTCTGGCGGGGTGACGCCGATCACTTCCGTCACATGTTCATCGATTGAGATCTTGGTGCCAATGGCGGAATCCTGGCCTCCAAAATAGCTCTGCCAAAATGCGTAGCTCAGGACTGCTCCGGAGATTCCGCAACCCGGACGGTCATCTTCGGCGGAGAATAGCCGGCCTTTGAGAGGAACCAAGCCAAGCGTTGTAAAAATATCTCCGCTGACCCACAAGCCCGGCACACGCTTCTGCTGAGCGCCTTGATTCAGGCGAAAGTCATGGTCGAGCCAGGCGAACACGCCTGAGAAACCCTGTTGTTGCTTTTGGATTTGCTCAAACAGCGCAAGGCTGAGTGTCGCTGGGGTTCTGCTGATCCCGACGGTATAGTTTCCACCTTTAAACTGGACACCCACCAGGCGCTGCGGATCGGCGACTGGCAAACTTCGTAGTCGAACCGCGTCGATCAGCTGAAATATGGCGGCATTGACTCCGATACCGAGCGCGAGCGTCAATATCGCGGTTGAAGCGAACCCGGGGCTCTTGCGCAGAGAGCGCAGGGCGAGGCGAAGATCCTGAAGCGTGGACTCGGTCCACGAATCGCCGCGTGTTGCACCGAAATCCGCCGAGCCGCTCCGCAACCGCGGTGAATTGCTTTTCGTCTTTGCCATTCAGCACCCAGGTGCCCTGTCGACCTCCGATGCAAAGCCCGGATATCGCAGCCCCATCGAGAAATAACAGGCTTTTCGGAAGACTTGGCGCAGGTGCAGGAAGCCCAGCAACTGCTGCCGTAAGAATTAAGGTACCAGCTATATAGCAACCAGCTGTGGAATATCAAGCGTTTACCGAGGAAGCGAAGAAGTACTAGTACTACTGTGTCATAAACGGCGAACGCAACAAAATGGACAGCAAGTAAGCCGTTTGAGGAGAAATCTCGCAAGCTTAATCCGGAGTGTAGCGATCGATGACGGATTATGCCGCTCGGCGCGAATGCGACGAGCCGCGGGGCCGGAAGTCGGGCGGAATTTTCTGGGTGCGTAGGTCCAGCTGACCGGCTCGAGCAGAGGGGGAAAAACGACTTCTCTCCGCTACCAGGAAGCCGTATGCGGCGATACACAGCGTGCCGTGATGATGAAATCCCCGCCAGCCGCGACCCTCGTAGTGTCCTAATCCCAGTTCCTGCTTCAGCTCTTCATAGTCTCGCTCAATGATCCAACGATGCTTGGCTAGTCTCACCAAGTCCACGAGTTTGCTATCGGCCGGAAGAGTAGAAAGCCAGTACTTCGTGGGTTCGTTCTCTCCCGTGGGCCATTCGATCAACAGCCATTCTTCTCGAGGCAGTTCGCTTCGCCAATAGTCTCGATGAGCAACTCGCACGCGTACAGCGGCAAAGCGTGAGCGGAGCATCCGCTTGCTGCCCTCCCGCCAGGAAGTGTTTTTCCAAGCCTTTCCCGCCAACGATTCCGCCAGTTGTTTCACGGCCATGGGCTGATGTTGCTCATCCCGGCGCAGCAGTTTTGGTGGGCGTCCCCGCCCCTTCCATCGCTTTGCGGGCAGTGGGGCTTCTCCTGGTCTCCAGACGGTCATGGATCCCTGAACGCCGACGACATAGGCTAAACGCAATTCGCTGAGTTCTTCCCGAAACTTACTATCATTGCCATACCCGGCATCGGCCAACACCGGCGCCAGGGGAACTTCCTCTTCTACCGCTTTGCGAATTTGCTGGAGTGCGATGGTTGACTTGGTAGCAAACGAAAGCTCTTCCGGAATGCCCGTCTCCTTGCGCCGTTTACGATCCTTAGCCCAAATCTCGGGTAGGTACAGACGCCACGCGATCGGGAGACTGGCCTGTTCGGTGGCCACCGATAAACTCACGGCCACCCGACAATTTTCTTGCTTGCCCACCGGTCCGCAGTATTGACGTACCACCCCAACCGAATGAGTTCCTTTCTTTACGAACCCGGTATCATCCACAATCCAGGCCACCACGGATCCGTTTCTTTTCATCACCGGCAACACAAAGTGGCGCACTCTCTCGAGCAAGGCTTCGTCACTCCAGGGGGCATTCGCTACGAAATGATGCAGCGACTGGTGCATGCGCTGCACATCCTCCGGGGCCAACCGTGCCGCCATAGGCTCAACGCTTTTGCGTTCGCCGGGAAGGAGTAGACCCGTGCAGTACGATTTCAGCGGCACGGCTCGATCCAGGTGCCCTGCGGCCTGCGCCAGGCTGTCGAGATAAGCCGCAAAGCGTTGGTGTTGCGCGCCTGGCGCCGAAGAAGAGGCGCTCATGCGCCCAGACTATCAGCCGGAAATGGAATCCTGCTGCACAAATCTGAGGCCGTGTGCTATTTTATGACACAGTAGTACTAGCAGGCTGCGGAAAAACTCGAAAATATGAATCTGCTTTTTCCTTGGCTTTCTTGCGAACAGCAGATCCCTCACCCGCAAACGACACGGGTTCGGGATGACAAACGCGCCTTTTTCCGCAGTCTGCTAGGGAGCTCCGGTGGCGGAATGTTGGAGCGGAGCGTCGGTGTCGCCGGTAGCCCCGGTGGCGCGGTAACGTACTAAGAGGAGTGTCAGATCATCTGCCTGACTGGCGCCGCGAGAGAAGTTCTCTACCGATTCCAGTACGATTCTCTGAAGCTCATCGAGTGGCGTCTGCATATGGCCCGTAAGCACGTCCCTAAGACGTGGCACGCCGAACAGTTGCTCCGCAGGGTCCATTGCCTCGGTGACACCGTCGCTGAACAACACGAGAGTGTCGCCAGGTTCGAGCTTGAGGCACACAGCCGTGTACTCCGCTTCGGGCACGAGGCCCACTGGATACGATCCCTCGGTGAATACATCTTCGGCTACGCCACGGCGAATCAGAAATGGCGAAGGATGGCCTGCATTAATGTATTCGAGGTGCCCCTGATCATCGAGGATCCCAAAAAACATCGTGGCGTAGCGGCCGATCTCGGAATGATCGCAGAGGAAACGATTGACATGATTGAAAACGCGAGCGGGGTCTGTGCCGAGGGTCATGCCCGAGAGAGCGCCTTGCAGCAAATTGGTACACAGCGCCGCGCCAAGTCCCTTGCCTGAGACATCGGCAAGCAGGAATGCGGTGCGGCTATCACCCAGCGGGAAAACGTCGAAGTAGTCGCCGCCTACCGCGAGACATGGAAAATTGATGCCCGAGACGGAAAGGTGCGGGTAGTCCCGGAAATTTTTCGGCAAGAGGGCTTGTTGGATGTCGCGCGCAATGCCAATTTCCTGCTCGAGGCGCTGGCGTTCGCGTTCGCGCTCGACCAGGCGCGCATTATCCAAAATGCTGGCAGCGTCCGCGGCTAGAGCATCGAGGATTTGGCGGTCGAGTTTGGAAAAAGCCGCGGGTCGGCGCGAATCGAGATAGAGAACGCCGAGAAAATCGCCGCGTTTGATATTGATCATCGATTGATCGGTGTTTGCGCGCGACATGGCATAAAGCGGAATGACCACCACGGCGCGCAGGCGTTGCGCGACGATGCTTTGAGCCGCTTGCAAATCCATGTCGGCTTGCGCGAGGTCTTCGGTGATCACCGCGGATTGTCTGCGCAATGCCAGCTGAATGGCTGTCTGGCTCGGCGACAGACTTTCCGGCGGCAGGCGCATGCCGCCGCTGCGCCGCGCCAGACGAACTTTCAGCGCCGCTTTCTCGTCGGCTTCCAGGAGCAGGCCGCGATCCGCGTCGGTGACGGAAACGGCGTGATCGAGCATGTGCCCCAGAACGGTATCGAGCGGCAACTGCGAATGCAGCAGCGTGGTGGCTTCCAAAAGCAAATTCAGCTTGCGCAGACCGCCGCTGCCGCTGCGCGGCTCGGAACTGGTGATGTGTTCGATGCGCGTCAGTAGATGAGGAAGGGAATCGGTGCTGGCGTGCGCCGCCGAGCGGTAAATGATCTCGTAGGAATCGTCGAGGCCAAAAGAGATGGAATCGCCGTCCTGCAATTCGCGGCTCTCCACCTTCTCTCCGTTCACGAACAGTCCGCGGCGTTGACCGCGATCTTCAATGTAGTATTTGCTGGCTTCGGTGACGATGGCTGCGCAGTTGCGGGAAATGCGGCGGTCAGCGAGCTGCAGATGGTTTCCGGTTTCCGCGCCGCGCCCGATCAAAAAGGGCATCTGGGTCACGCGCACGTAACGCCGCGCGCCATCGGGAGAGACGACCTCGAGCACGGTTTCAGCTAAATTCGGAACGGTATCGGGCATGGCCTGTGACCGGCGGGATTGTAGCACGCGAGCGGCGAAGAATAGGGTTAGTCAAATGCAAGCAGGCAGAACGCGACTGGATCAGCACCCGCCGGGCTATAGAAACGAGAGCAGATTATGACTCAGGCGCGGACTCCGCTGTTTTGGGCGACACCATTCGATTCAGTGCCCGGAGGTTGGGGTCGCGGGGTCGACCGGTCGACGAACCGTGGAGCTATGCTTCCCTCTGGAGTGGGCAGACGCGGACTGAAGATGGAGTAGAGGCGAAGTGCCTCGTCGAATGGCCTGCGACGTAACAGGCGCGACGCTCGAGAAAGCCATCGACGCATCAATCGCGGCTGCGCGCCGGGTACGGGAATTTTGGAGTCCATAAATCGCTTGTCGCATCGCGCACAGCGGTAGGGCGACAGTCTTAACAAGCGATGAAGGGCTTCCTCAAGGGCTCCGTAAGGGTCGGCTTTCCACACTGAGCGGCTTTTGCACTGCGGACATTCATGAAATCCAGTTTTATTCCGAAAGCCGAGTCGCACCAATAACACCTCTAAGACGTACTCTATTGACAAGGATACACCAACGCTAGGCCCTGCTTGGGGACGCGTAGCCGCCCGCGAAGCGACGCTTGTGTACTTTATGCCAATGCCTGGGCACAGTTGCAATAGGAAAGTTGGGCCAGGAATCGCACAAACCTTTAGACATGAGTACTATACCTCGCAATCCGATTGGTGGGGGCCGAAGGTATGGGGCGGAAAACAACCGCCCTTCCTTCTCCAATAGTAAGGTAGGGCTGGCTGACAGGAACGATCCCTGCTGCCCTGAATTTCGATGACTGCCGAACGCATAAGGTTCCACAAGTAATCTAACGGAAGTAATGGAACTGAGACGCCCAGCCCCCGAGTCCCCCAGAGCCCTTCTCTCGAATCGCCTGACCCTCGCCTGTACCCATCCTGTCCACCGTTTGTTTTCATGTACTTAGGTACAGGTTGCAACTTCGCGCCGCAGGGGTGGGTTCTAATTTGCAGCGGCCAGCCCCGCTGCTAACGTTGATTCTATGAGGCTAATGAAACTAGCTTGGGTAGCCCTACTTCTGCTGTCGGCGGCTCCACGCTCGCGTGCGGATGTAGCGGTGCTGCTGGAGGAGCCCTACAGCTACGATGGCGCTCTTGCGGGAACCGGACATACTGCCGTCTACCTGACCAGGGTATGCGCTGTAACTCCGACAGTGTTGAGGCGCTGCCAGCCCGGCGAAGCTGGGGTGGTGTTGAGCCGCTACCACCGTATTGCGGGCTACGACTGGATCGCCGTGCCGCTGATCCCCTATCTGTATGCCGTCGAAAAGCCCGAGTACATCCCGCTGTTTACGGACAACAAGCTCGAAGCCGCCCTTCGGGACCGCTACCGGCGAAAATCTCTAGAAGATGTAGCTCCGGACGGCCCTTCCGGGGAAACTCCGGGAGGCGACTGGTACGAGCTGGTTGGGTCGGCCTACGACCGCACGTTGTATGGATTTCAGATCGAGACCAGCGCCGCGCAGGACGATAAATTCATCGCCCAATACAACTCTCGGCCGAACCGCGACTCGTACAAGGTAGTCTCTCGAAATTGTGCGGACTTCGTGAAAGATGCGGTGAACTTCTATTACCCAAGAGCGCTAAAGCGTTCCATCATTGCCGACCTGGCTGTTTCCACGCCTAAACATGCCGCAAAGTCGATGGTTCAGTTCAGCAAGAAAAACGCGGAGTTGCAGTTTACAGCTTTCGTGATTCCACAGGTGCCTGGAACCATTCGCCGAAGCCGGCCGGTGCGCGGAATTGTCGAATCCGTCTTTAAGGCAAAAAAATACGAATTACCCTTGCTTGCGCTGCACCCCGTGGTTGCGGGCGGTGTCGCGGTTGCTTACGTTGCGGGAGGCCGCTTCAGCCCTCCGGAGAACGCGCTGGTGTTTACGCCGGAGGGCGGCCTGCAAACACGTTTGAGCGCGCAGGAGCGGCGGGCGTATCTAAAGGGTCTCGAGGAAGTAACCCGGACGGTTGCCAATGCGCAGCCCCGGGGCGAGAAAGCTTCGTGGCACCATCTATTGGAGGGCGCACAGTTGCGGGTAGACGCGAACGGGCGCCCGGTCCTGCAAGTGCGGTCGGGTGACGCCTTCGTCGAGGTGGGAATCACGCGCGAGAATGTGCTTAGCAGCGACGCGCCGCCCGAAGTTATGCAGGAACTCCTGGTCGCGCGGCTGTGGGAACAGTTGCGGGGTGGCCGGTCTGCGAAGACCTCGGAGCCCGAACTGAAGCAAGACTGGAAGCTGCTCGAGGCCGCGTTTTCCGAAAATTCAAATGACACTGCGGGGCGCCGAAAGGACGCGACCAGTCGCGAAACGCTGGAAGGCCTGTTGCTGCCGTAGTGATTCGCTGTACGGCTGGGCCTGAGTCCAGGCGCCCAACCGATTCTCTTTTACCTCCCTCCAGATTCAATCGACACCCCGGAAAACCGCTTACTCTCTTGATCCGTCCATATGGTAGCGTCTGACTCCGCATTTCGTGAGAATGTCAGCGTTTAATCGGTGGAATGGGGAGGGTTCGGTGAGAATACCAATCGTTTGGGCCGCGATTGCCTGTTTTGCGCTCACATCCAGTGCCTTGGAGATAACGTCCGTCGCCTCGGCGGCAGAAACGCATCCCTACAACACCGATGATTACGCGGTGCTGCATCGGGCGCGCGCGGTCGCCGTTTCTCCCGATGGCAAAGCCATTCTCTACCAGGTGATTTTTGACGGCGCCAGCGGCCCGGTAAACAAACACGATTGGCACCTCATCGATATCTCCGGCGAGAATTCTCGGAAGCTGGACCTCCCGGAGCATTTCGAGCCGTCGGGCTTCACGAAGGAGGGCCACGCACTGTTTGGAATCCAGCCGGTTGGCCAAACACCGCAACTCGCGATCGTTCCGCTAACCGAGGGAAGTCCGACGCAAATCCTCGCGTTGCCCGCGGGCATTCGCTCGGTGACGATCTCACCCGACGGAGCGCGTTTTGCGGTGCTGGCCGATCCGCGTAAGAAGGACCCCCTGGCACAAGTGCACACGGTCGTCGAAAACGATGAAACCAGTCTGTATGTGGTTGGCGCAAATGGCGCAGGTGGGTGGTGGTGCCCAACGCTGAAGGACATCACCGACATTGCGTGGTCGCTGGATGGTTCGCAAATCGCCGTAGTCACGCAGTGGCCGAAGATGGGTCATCATGAGCTGCACTCGTTTGTGGATGTTTGCAGCGCGTCGGGCACGCGCCGGCTTGCCGAAATACCCAACGGAACCAGCGGCATCGCCTGGGCACAAGGAGGTAAGGAGCTTGTCTTCGCGAGCACCAGCACGCTTGTCCTCACTCCGGAGCACATCTGGACAGTACCGGTCAGCGGCGGACCGGCCATCGATCGCACTCCAAACTTGACCGGCACCGCGGTGACTGTCGCGGGCGATCCGCGCGGCACGGTGTGGGTCGAGATGCACAGAGGTGTTTTCTCCGAGGTCGACACCTATGCCGGCGGTAAGCTCGAAACGGCATACCGCTGGCCCGATGGCATCATTGCGGGTCTTCCGGTATCTCCCGCAACGGCGTCCGGGCCCAACGTCTTGGCTTTTAACGTCAGCGATCCCTACCACGCCGACAACGTGGCCGTAGCCCGCGGCTCTGAGCTGCACAAAATCACGCGCGAAGGCGACGATACCCTCGCCACTGTGAGCCTCGGCGAAGCCAAGGTCGTGCACTGGACCGCAAGAGACGGCACCAAGCTCGAAGGCATCGCCACATTTCCCGCGGACTACACCGCAGGCAAAAAATATCCGTTCCTGGTTCTCCCGCACGGAGGCCCGGAAGCCAACGACGAGTTTCGGTTCGATTTATTCTCGCGGCTCATTTCCGGCATGGGATATGTCGTGCTGCAACCGGAATACCGTGGCTCCACCGGCTACGGCGCGGATTTTCTTGCAGCCATCTACCAGCATTTTGGCGATCGCGCTTATAGCGATGTCGATAGCGCCACGGATTTCGCCATCGCGCAAGGCTGGGCCGATCCTAATCGGCTGGCCATCTTCGGTTGGAGCGCCGGGGGATTCATGACCTCGTGGACGGTGACCCAAACGCATCGCTATCGCGCCGCAATCGAAGGCGCGGGCATCACGGATTGGCTGAGTTTCATCCCCACGAGTGATACCTGGCAGGTGGACTATGACGCTCGATTGCAGGAAAAAGATTCTACGCCGATGCTGCAATTCTCCGCGGTGATGCACGTCGATCAGGTGACCACGCCGCTGTTGATCCTGCACGGAGATGCCGATGTGCGGGTTCCGGTTTTTCAGGGACGGGAATACTATGTTTTGCTCGCCGAACGCGGCAAAACCGTGCGTATGGTGACTTATCCCGGAGCGCCGCATTTTCCACGGCTAGCCGAGCAGCGCCGCGATGTCTTTAAGGAAATACAGGACTGGCTCAAACGCTACAACCCATGAGGAAGGGAACCGCGGAGGTGTTAGCGATCAACGCGTGGCGGAGGCCAGCCGGCGGGTAACGTAGTCGGCCACGTGCGTGTCGAACAACTCGTCCAGTTGGCGCGTCACCGGTCCCGGGGCTTTGGCAATCGCATGGCCGGCGATTTCGCCCACGCCGAGCAAATTGCGATTGGTCGATGAAATAAACACTTCGTCCGCCGAATACAAATCTTCGGGACGCAGCATTTGCTGGATGACCGCGACTCCCGCTTCCGGCGCGATTTCAAACAGAATGCCGCGCGTAACGCCCTCCAGGCATCCCGAGTTCAGCGGTGGCGTGAACACCTTCCCATTTTTCACCGCGAAAATATTTGCGGCTGTGCACTCCGCGATTTCTCCGCGCTCATTGAGCAGCACCACTTCGTCGAGTCCCTCCTGCTGAGCTTCGCCAACTGCCCAAACATTTGGCAGCCACGATGTGCTCTTCACACCGGCAAGCGGAGATGCCGCGTGACGCCCGTGCTCCCGCAGTCCGAGACGTATCGGCTCCCGGTATTCCGGCAGTGGCGCCGAATAAATGATCAGGTCGGTCTGCGGGCGCTCCTCTTCGCTCTGCCAAAATCCCACATTATTGTAAATTAGATAGATCCGCGCGCATCCGTCGCTCACTTTATTGGCGCGAATCACTTCATGGAGGTGGACGCGGACCTTGGCCGCCGTATAGGCCAAGGGGATACGCGTGATCCCGGCATCCTTTTCCAGGCGCCGCCAGTGACGCTCGTACGCAAACGCCTCACCGCGCGAGATCCGCATGGTCGTGAAAATTCCCCAGCCGGAGAGTAGCCCGGCCTGGCCCGGCGAAAGGCGGACCTTCTCGATCGGCTTCAATTCCTCATTGTGGAAGACGTAACGGTGAATCACGGAATCCTTCCTATCACAACCCCACTGCAATTGTACCTGACTTCTCTAGCGAGGCTTTGTGACAATTGGCGCTGCTGCCGAGCCCGCCTGAGGATGTCGCGCAAAAGCCTGCCGTTGCAGACCCGTTTGGCTTACTATCGGTCGGCACACTTTGCCATTTCTCGAAACGGGCGGGGACTTTACGATGAAGCAATATCCGAAGCGCAATCCTGAACTGCCAGCAGGCGAGATTCCCGGACAGGAAGAGATCTCTGGGAGCGATCGAGTTCCCAGCGTTCCTGCGCGGCGCAAATTTCTACGCATGAGCCTAATCGGAGGCGTAGCTGCGGTAGCGGTGACCGCCGTCAAACCGGGGACTGCGCATGCACACGAGCGTTCCGCACCGTCACGTCCACCCGCCGACGAAATCTCCACATTCGAGTTCGACGAAATTACGATCACCGATCTGCAGGACGCCATGAAGTCCGGCAAACACACGGCGCGCTCCATCACCGAAAAATATCTGGCGCGCATCGGTCAAATTGACAAGCAAGGTCCCGCGATCAACAGCGTCATCGAACTCAATCCCGATGCGCTGGCCATCGCCGAGGCTCTCGACAAAGAGCGCAAAGAAAAAGGGGTGCGCGGGCCACTGCACGGAATCCCCGTGCTGATCAAAGACAACATCGACACCGCGGACAAAATGATGACCACGGCCGGGTCGCTCGCACTCTTGGGCTCCCGGCCCTCGAAAGATGCCACGGTCGCGCAAAAGCTGCGCGAGGCGGGCGCCGTCATCGTGGGAAAGACAAATCTCAGCGAATGGGCCAACATTCGTTCCGGCCACTCCACCAGCGGTTGGAGCGGCCGGGGCGGCCAGACCAAAAATCCATACGCGCTCGACCGCAATCCTTGCGGCTCCAGTTCGGGCTCGGGTGCCGCGGTCTCCGCCAATCTGTGTGCCGCGGCCATCGGCACGGAAACCGACGGCTCGATCGTGTGCCCGTCGTCGAGCAACGGCCTCGTTGGCATCAAGCCCACCGTCGGCCTGGTCAGCCGCACCGGCATCATTCCGATTTCGCACAGCCAGGATGGCGCAGGCCCGATGTGCCGCACCGTTCGCGACGCCGCGATTGTCCTGGGCGCGCTTACCGGCATCGACGAGGAGGACGTAGCGACCGCCGACAGCCGCGAGCATTCCTACACCGACTACCTGCAATTCCTGAAAGCGGATGGTTTACGCGGCGCGCGGATCGGCGTAGTGCGAAAGACATTCGGTTTCAACGAGAAAGTCGACAAGATTATGGAAGACGCGCTCGACACCATGAAAAAACAAGGCGCGATCTTGGTCGATCCTGCTCCAATCGAGACCGCAGGAAAATTCGGTGACTCCGAATTCATGGTGCTGCTATACGAACTCAAAGCCGATTTGAATGCCTACCTAACGCGCCTGGGACCAAACGCGCTGATGAAAACGCTGAAAGATATCATCGACTTCAACGAGCGCAACCGCGAAAAGGAAATGCCCTATTTTGGGCAGGATACATTTCTGAAGGCCCAGGAAAAAGGCCCGCTGACCACGCAGGAATATCTGGACGCTCTCGCGAAAAATCACCAGCTCGCGCGCAAAGAGGGCATCGACGCCACGATGGGAAAAAATAATCTGGACGCGCTGATCGGCCCGACCGGAGGCCCTGCCTGGCTCACCGATCACATCAATGGCGATTCCTTCGGAGGTGGCAGCGCCAGCGCCGCAGCGGTCGCGGGGTACCCCAACATCACGGTACCCGCAGGATTCGTTAATGGCCTGCCGGTGGGGATATCGTTCTTCGGCCGAGCCTGGAGCGAGCCTGTTCTAGTGCGCCTGGCCTTCGCCTTCGAGCAAGCCACAAACGTTAGAAAGCCGCCGCGCTTTCCGTCCACGGTCAACGTGTAGAACTTGAAATCGCGAAGCCAGCGGTCTCGAAGTCGATCACTGCTGCTTCTTCAAAGCCGCAAGCAATGTCCCTTATCGAACAGCGTCGGTAGTCTGTTACCCCGCCGCCCCGACAGCCTTCGCGCCTTCCACTTCGACGAGCTTCCCTGTCTTCACGTCATAGATGTATCCGTACACTGGAATCGTCCTCGGGACCAAAGGATGCTTCTTGATCCGCGCCACGTCATCCAGCAACGCCTGCTTCTGATCCTTAAACGTGAGCCAATCGATGTACTCGCCTTCGCGTGACCCTGGACCCTTCCCCACATCCTTGAACCCATCGGCCGTCAATTGCGCCGTTTCCAGGCTCGAGGCCAGCAATCCGCGCATCACGTCACTCGTGAAGTACAACATTCCGCACTCGGTGTGGTGGATCACAAAGAACTCATTCGTGCCCAGCAGCTTGTAGCTGATCACCAGCGAACGAATCGCGTCGTCGCTCGCCCGACCTCCGGCGTTGCGGATCACGTGAGCGTCGCCCTCGGCCAATCCCGCAAACTTCGCCGGATCCAGGCGCGCGTCCATGCACGTCAGGATTGCGAAGCGCCGCGCAGGCGGCATCGCCAGTTTCCCCTTGTCTGCGAAAACCGCGCTGTACTTAGAGTTTGCGGTTAAGACTTCATTCAGTATTTTGCTCATCTGTGGCCCTCTCCTCGCATTGAAATGCACGGCTAAAACTGCGAACTACGACAAGCAAACGAAAAAGGCCGACGTCGAAACGCTCAGCGGCTACAACAAGACAGGGAACCACTAGAAGTGAATGCCAAGTGCATACGCACAGACCATACAAGGTGCCATACCGGTCGTCAATATCTTCAGTGACGATCTCCCGAACAGGGTAGTGCTCCAGAATTAGAGCATTACCCCCAAATGGAACTTCGTGTTGAACCTCTTTGATAGTGTCCCCTGCAGCCCCCATTAGAAATGTCCCCTACACTGCGACCTCCAGAGGAGGTCCGGTTGAAGAGGACAGCGATGAGTACGAGGGAACTTCGACGAGCCGAGGTTCTGGGGCGAGTGAAGAGCCAGACGCTGAGGCTGGTGGACGCAGCGAAGATGCTGGAGTTGAGCTATCGACAGACGAAGAGATTGTGGAAGCGTTATCGCGGAGAAGGAGCCCAGGGGCTGCAACACCGCAGCGCGGGAAGAAGTTCGAACCGAGCGAAGCCTGAGAAATTCCGACGGAAGGTGTTGCAGCTGATCCGGGAGAAATATTCCGGAACGGAACAGGAGCGGTTTGGGCCTACGCTGGCAGCGGAGCATTTGGCGGACGAGGATGGGCTGGAAGTGGGCGAGGAGACGTTGCGACGCTGGATGTTGGCGGAAGGGTTATGGAGCCGCATGCGGAGACGGAAAGCCCACCGGAAGCGGAGGGAGCGGAGGCAGCACTTTGGCGACTTGGTGCAGCTGGATGGCAGTTTCCATGCGTGGTTTGAGGAGCGGGGACCACGCGGATGTCTGATGAATATGGTGGATGACGCCACGGGGACCACGTGTTCGCGATTGGGAGAGCAGGAAACAATCTGGGCAGCGGTAGGAGTGCTGCGATCTTGGATCGAGAAGTACGGGGTTCCCCGGGCGTTGTACACCGATTGGAAGAATGTCTATAAGCGTGAACCGACGGAGAAAGAGCGACTGCGAGGAAAGGCGCCTACAACGCAATTTGGGGGTATGTGCGAGCGGTTGGAAATTCGCATTATCGCTGCCAGTTCTCCGCAAGCGAAAGGACGGGTGGAGCGCAACAACGGGGTGCATCAAGATCGCTTGGTGAAGAAACTGCGCCGTCAGGGGATAGCGAACTACGAAGCGGCGAATGAATATATGGAAGGGGAATATCTTGCGGAACACAATCGGCGTTTTGCGCGAGAAGCAGCTCGACCAGAGAACTATCACGTTCGGGCACCGAGCGCCGCGAAGCTGAGAGAGGTCTTGCGATTAGAGACGCAGCGATGGATCAGCAACGATTGGGTGGTGCAGTACCGGGGGCATTTTCTGCAACTCAAGCCGCAGAATAAGCGCTATGGGCCGACACAAGCCAAGGCCTTGGTCTATGAGGGAGAAGATGGGGCGGTAGAAGTGCACTATCGCGGAGAACGCATGGAATACGAAGATCTGGTAGCGCGACCCCGAGCGGCGCAGGCCGCGCCACGCGAGCCGGCTAAGCACGTAAGGAGTAAACCTGCGCAGGAACATCCCTGGCGGCAAGGCTATGAGCAGAGAATGAGGTTGCAACGGTTGAATCGATCGCAGGAGTCAGCACTCGTTGGGGTGTCCGCCTCCGCTACGCCCTAAACGCGCCGCACAAACCGCGGCGCAGGGCTTCGCTCGGCGGACACCCCAACGACAACAGGCAAATCAAAAGAAAAAGGGACATTTCTAATGAGGTAAGGAAGGGGACATTTCTAAAGAGTTTTGACACCCAAATGGAACTTCGTGTTGAACCTCTTTGATAGTGTCCCCTGCAGCCCCCATTAGAAATGTCCCCTACACTGCGACCTCCAGAGGAGGTCCGGTTGAAGAGGACAGCGATGAGTACGAGGGAACTTCGACGAGCCGAGGTTCTGGGGCGAGTGAAGAGCCAGACGCTGAGGCTGGTGGACGCAGCGAAGATGCTGGAGTTGAGCTATCGACAGACGAAGAGATTGTGGAAGCGTTATCGCGGAGAAGGAGCCCAGGGGCTGCAACACCGCAGCGCGGGAAGAAGTTCGAACCGAGCGAAGCCTGAGAAATTCCGACGGAAGGTGTTGCAGCTGATCCGGGAGAAGTATTCCGGAACGGAACAGGAGCGGTTTGGGCCTACGCTGGCAGCGGAGCATTTGGCGGACGAGGATGGGCTGGAAGTGGGCGAGGAGACGTTGCGACGCTGGATGTTGGCGGAAGGGTTATGGAGCCGCATGCGGAGACGGAAAGCCCACCGGAAGCGGAGGGAGCGGAGGCAGCACTTTGGCGACTTGGTGCAGCTGGATGGCAGTTTCCATGCGTGGTTTGAGGAGCGGGGACCACGCGGATGTCTGATGAATATGGTGGATGACGCCACGGGGACCACGTGTTCGCGATTGGGAGAGCAGGAAACAATCTGGGCAGCGGTAGGAGTGCTGCGATCTTGGATCGAGAAGTACGGGGTTCCCCGGGCGTTGTACACCGATTGGAAGAATGTCTATAAGCGTGAACCGACGGAGAAAGAGCGACTGCGAGGAAAGGCGCCTACAACGCAATTTGGGGGTATGTGCGAGCGGTTGGAAATTCGCATTATCGCTGCCAGTTCTCCGCAAGCGAAAGGACGGGTGGAGCGCAACAACGGGGTGCATCAAGATCGCTTGGTGAAGAAACTGCGCCGTCAGGGGATAGCGAACTACGAAGCGGCGAATGAATATATGGAAGGGGAATATCTTGCGGAACACAATCGGCGTTTTGCGCGAGAAGCAGCTCGACCAGAGAACTATCACGTTCGGGCACCGAGCGCCGCGAAGCTGAGAGAGGTCTTGCGATTAGAGACGCAGCGATGGATCAGCAACGATTGGGTGGTGCAGTACCGGGGGCATTTTCTGCAACTCAAGCCGCAGAATAAGCGCTATGGGCCGACACAAGCCAAGGCCTTGGTCTATGAGGGAGAAGATGGGGCGGTAGAAGTGCACTATCGCGGAGAACGCATGGAATACGAAGATCTGGTAGCGCGACCCCGAGCGGCGCAGGCCGCGCCACGCGAGCCGGCTAAGCACGTAAGGAGTAAACCTGCGCAGGAACATCCCTGGCGGCAAGGCTATGAGCAGAGAATGAGGTTGCAACGGTTGAATCGATCGCAGGAGTCAGCACTCGTTGGGGTGTCCGCCTCCGCTACGCCCTAAACGCGCCGCACAAACCGCGGCGCAGGGCTTCGCTCGGCGGACACCCCAACGACAACAGGCAAATCAAAAGAAAAAGGGACATTTCTAATGAGGTAAGGAAGGGGACATTTCTAAAGAGTTTTGACACCCAAATGGAACTTCGTTGACAGAAAGAGACCGATCCTCTAACATTGTTGTTTGTCTTTTACTGGGAAAGGTGTGACTAAGGGCGATGCGTACGTATGTAGCCAAGGGAGAAGAGGCAGAAGCGCTCAAAGTGGGCGCGGATTGGTTTGTGGTTGACGCTAGCGACCAGGTGCTTGGCCGGCTCGCGACGAAGATCGCGCGAATGCTGATGGGCAAGGATAAGCCGAGCTTTACGCCGTATCTGGATTCGGGTGACCACGTGGTGGTCATCAATGCGGACAAAGTCCGCATGACCGGCAACAAGGTCGAGCAGAAGGTTTATTACTCGCACAGCGGGTACCCGGGCGGATTGAAGGAAGTGCCCGCGAAGAGATTGCGTGTGAACAAGGCCGACTGGATGATTCGCGAAGCGGTTCTCGGTATGCTGCCGAAGAACAAGCTGCGTGCACGCCGGGCGAAGAAGTTGCGCATCTACCGCGACGCCGCTGGTTTGGCGCGGCACGCCGGGCAGAAGCCGCAAGCGGTCGCGCTGTAACGAGGCGCACAGAAGTTGTCGGACGCTGTAATCGCATGTGGCGTAGCAAAGTTCGGGGATTGTTGTTCTGGTAGGTGTAACAGCCTGCAGTATTCCAGTCTCCCAGGTCAGCCGGTCCGATAGGGTTTTTCCGCGCGTTGCGGTGCCTTCCTTAGTCGAGTAGGGAGCAAGCCGAGCGTGGTGTCAAGTCTAGGAGGAACGTTGAGTTCTACTGGTACGCCCATAGCGGGCACGAAGTCTTGGTTTCTCGGCACGGGCCGTCGAAAAGAATCGATTGCGCGCGTGTTCCTGCGCGCAGGTTCCGGCAAGTTCACGGTCAACGGCCGAACGGCGGAGCAATACTTTCCGAATTTTGCGTGGAAACACGATGCACTGGAACCGCTGAAGTTCACGAACCTGGCGGACCAGGTGGATGTGGTGATTACCGCGAACGGTGGCGGCGTCGGCGGCCAAGCGGGCGCGGTGCGTATGGGATTGTCGCGCGCGATCTCGCGCTACAACCCAGAGCTGCGGCCGTCGCTGCGAACCAACGGTTTTCTGACGCGCGATTCCCGTATGAAGGAACGCAAGAAGTACGGGCAAAAGGGCGCGCGCAAACGCTTCCAGTTCACGAAGCGCTAGTTTTTGGTGGTACCTGGCACGGTTTGTCATCCGGAACCTACCCGACGAGGGTAGGTGAAGGATCTCAACCGATCAGGCGCCACAAATCGAGCTCCGGCGAACGGGTGAAAGCCCGTTCTCCGAGATCACGGCCGGCAAGCCGCCGGCAAGAAGGCTGCTCTGCAGTGTAGCCGCCGGGCTTTAGCCCGGCCAAGATTGTGTTGACCGATCTAAAGATCGGCCACTACAAAAGCTCATTGCTGCAAGCAGCAATCCAATGAGGAGGAAACTTGGCAGTAGAAATCACAATGAAAGAACTGCTGGAGGCCGGCGTTCACTTCGGCCACCAGACGCGACGATGGAATCCGAAGATGAAGGAATATATCTTCGGCGAACGCAATGGCATTCACATTATCGATTTGCAGAAGACGCTGAAAATGTTCCGCGAAGCGAGCCGCTTCGTGAGCGAAATTTCCGCCCAAGGCAGAACGGTGCTGTTCGTCGGCACCAAACGTCAGGCCCAGGAAGCCGTGGCCGAAGAAGCCAAGCGCTGCGGGGCTTTCTACGTGAACCACCGCTGGCTGGGCGGCACGCTGACCAACTGGGCGACGCTTCAGAAGTCCATCAAGCGGCTCAAGCTGCTGAAAGCCATGAGCGAAGATGGCCGCATGGACGAGCTCTCCAAGAAAGAAAAGGCGCGTCTGGAGCGCGAAATGAAGCACCTGCTGCAGAATCTGCAGGGCATCGAAAACATGGCGCAGCTCCCCGATGCGATGTTCGTGATCGATTCCAACGCCGAAGAGATCGCGGTGAAGGAAGCACGGCGCATGGGCGTGCCGGTCGTCTCCGTCGTTGATACCAACTGCGATCCCGACGTGGTGGACTGGATCATTCCTGGAAACGACGACGCGCTGCGTGCGATTCGCCTGTTCACCTCGAAAATTTCGGAGTCGGTGCTCGAAGGCCACAATCTGTATCAGCAATCGCAGGTGGCGGAGCAGAAGTCGGCGCAAGATCAGGCGCTGGTCGATGGCGTCGAGTACGTGGACACTAGCAAGTACGAGCAGTACGAGAAGCAAGAAGGCGACTTCGTCGAAGGCGAAGTTCCCGTGGAAACGCCGGAAGTACCCGAGCCTGCGGAGACCCCGGAACATGCCACCGTTCCGCCGGACGCAGGATCACACTAAACAGATAGCGCTGGCAAGATTTAGAGAAGGCCCGGCGCTTCGTCATTGCGACGCGCCGGGTCTTTTTGCAGGCGGGCGCTGCGATTCAAAAATTTTAAAAGTTCCCGGAAAGAAAAAAGGATGAGTACACAACCGCAAGCCATGCAAATCCCAGCACACCTCGTGAAAGAATTGCGCGAACGGACCGGCGCGGGTTTCGCCGATTGCCGTGCGGCGCTGGTGGAATCCGGCGCCGACGTCGAGAAGGCTATCGACATTCTGCGAAAAAAGGGCCAGGCGGCCGCCGCGAAGAAGGCCCAACGCCAAGCCAGCGAAGGGCTCGTCGGCCATTACATTCACGCCGGCGGGAAAATCGGCGTGATCGTGGAAGTCAACTGCGAGTCGGATTTCGTCGCGCGCACCGAAGCGTTCCAGCAATTGTGCCACGACATCGCGATGCACATCGCGGCGGTCGATCCGCGCTACCTGCGGCGCGAGGAAGTCACTCCGGAAATGCTGGCGAAAGAGCGCGACATCTACCGCGAGCAGGCGAAAGCCACCGGAAAACCGGAAAATGTGATCGATCGGATCGTCAACGGCAAGATGGAAAAGTTCTACGAGGAGAATTGCCTCTACGAACAGCACTACATCAAGGACGAGTCGGTGACCATCGGCGAGATGATCACGCAAGCGATTGCCAAGCTTGGTGAGAATGTCGCTGTGCGGCGTTTCGTGCGCTTCAAAGTCGGCGAAGTTGCCACTGCTGGGCCGGAGGCCGGTACGGGAGAAGCTGGAACACGCGTCGCAGTCTGACGCTAATCTCCTGGCTGAATCCTTTGGGCGTCCTGGAATCACGGGACGCCTTTTTTGTTGGCGATCTCTCCTCGGCGTTTGGGGCTATCTCTTTCGGTGAGCTGTCCTGGGTATACCCCCCAATTTGTAAGACTATCAAAACAAAGGCGTTATTAAATCAGGCATTCGTAAGTTATTGATTCTAAATCTGATGCTGAGCGACTAGTGGAATTTAATGCGGGGCGAGAAAAGCCTCGGACAGCCACGGCGTGCCGAGCCCCTACAGATCGTGTTGGGCTGAAGATTTCGACAGAGTTGGCGGGTCGCCGACATCGCGGACGGCGCGACATTACGATCTTTTTCTGCTACTACAGACCCATGATTTCTTTTTCTTTTGTTGCGCTTAGGTCCTCAATCTTTTTGGTCTCAGCGTGCGAGACCTTATCCAGTTCGTCCAGGGATCGCTTCTGTTCGTCCTGGCTGATTTTTTTGTCTTTCTCGAGCTTGTCGATGGCTTCTTTGATGTCGCGGCGAACATTGCGGACCGCCGTGCGGTGATTCTCGAGGACCTTGTGGAGGTGCTTCACCATGTCTTTGCGGCGCTCTTCGGTGAGCGCCGGAATGGGCACGCGGACGACTTTGCCGTCATTCGTCGGGTTCAATCCCAAGTCGGACGCGCGAATCGCTTTGTCGATCATCGCGACGACGCCAGGATCCCACGGAGCGATCACGATCATGGTCGGGTCCGGAGTCGTCAGGGTGCCGAGCTGGTTCACGGGCATGGGCGTCCCGTGATAGTCCACGCGAATGGAGTCCAGCAACGACGCGTTCGCGCGACCCGTGCGCAGGGTCGCGATTTCTTTGCGGAAATCGTCGACCGCTTTTTCCATGCGCGTTTTCGCGGCAGCGGCAGCTTCTTTTGTCGTTCCAATCGTTGTCATATCTTTCCTCTGAATTACGAACTGAATTTGGGAACTGAAAATTGAAAATCAGGGATCGCACCTGTTGTTTGGCGCTAGCTATCTGATCCAGGGCCGAAGTTTCGAGTTTCGTTCCGCGCTTGCCGCCGCATCACGCCGGGCTCACGGTCGAACCCACGCGCTCGCCGAGCACCACTCTCTTGATGTTTCCGTGCTGGTTCATGTTGAACACCACGATAGGCATGCCGTTATCCATGCAAAGAGAAATCGCCGTGGCGTCCATCACCTTCAGGTTCTGGTGGAGCACGTCCCGATAGGTGATTTGCGCGAAAAATTTCGCATCCGAAACGCGCTCGGGATCGGCGTCGTAAATCCCATCCACTCGCGTAGCTTTCAAGATGACGTCGGCTTTGATTTCCATCGCACGCAGCGCAGCTGCGGTGTCCGTCGAAAAATAAGGATTGCCCGTGCCCGCGCCGAAAATCACCACGCGGCCTTTCTCCAGGTGCCGGAAGGCGCGGCGCCGGATAAAGGGCTCGGCGACCTGGTGCATCTCGATCGCGCTCTGCACACGAGTATGCACGCCCTCTTTTTCGAGCGCGTCCTGCAGCGCCAGGGCATTGATCATGGTTGCGAGCATGCCCATGTAGTCGCCGGTGGCGCGCTCGATCTCGAAACCCTTTTGCCGGCCGCCCCGAAAAATGTTTCCGCCGCCGACCATGACGGCGATCTGCACGCCCAACTCGTGTACTTCTTTCAACTCCTGCGCGATGGCTTGTACCGTCTCGCCGTGAATACCAAATCCCTGTGGCCCTTGTAGCGATTCGCCGGAGAGTTTGAGAACGATGCGCTTATATCTCGGCTGAATCTTCTTCGGACTGCCGTTCGTCGTCCGCTTGCTTGCAGTCTTTTTTGCAGCCATGAGTCCCCGAAAATCAGCCTTCGAAATCCACGGAATTGTAACAAACAATCGCCGCACCCGCACGATTCCCGCCAGCGTGTCCGCAATGGTGATTGGCGAAGTACAAGGGAAGTGCGCGACCTACCGGGAAGTGGGCTTGGGTGTTGTGGGTTTGGTGGTAGCGGGGTGTGGGGCTGTTTCGGAGCGGGTAAGGGTGAAGTGCTGGGACTGGTCGGTTTGGACGGCGTGAAGGAAGGCGGCGTAGTCGGCGGATTGCGCGGCGGGGACGTGGCGGTGCAGGAAGTTAATGTGGCGAGACGCGGTGACGATGCCGGTCCGCACGTTGTAGCGCGAGACGAACGTGGCGTAGTCGCGGTCTACAACGGTCCCCGTGGGCACTTCGACGCTGGTGCCGGGCGGAAGGTGCAGTGTGACGCGAGTATCGACATCTAGCGGCGTGCCGAGATCAATGGGCAATACTGCAGCGGCATCATTTCCTTTTTCGGGCACATCGGGGACGGCGAATTGGGGAAGCAGCGCAGGAATGTGGACCGGTTCCTTGGCCCAGTCGACGAATTTCGGTTGGGAGATTTCGTATTCGACGGTGAAAGGCAGTTTGGTGGCGGTAGGATCGGAGGCGCTGGCGGAGATTATCTTGCCGCGGAAACCGTCGGAGAGGGCGAGAAGCTGGGCGACCTCTTTCCACTTATCGCGCGCAGATTGATGAAAGGCGACGCGCAGAAGGAGTTCGTTGTCGCCACGCATCGAATATTTTACTTTGGCACTGAGCGTGCCGTCGCTGGCGAGGGTTGCATCGACTTTGACGCGTTGAAATGACGCAAAGGGCAAATCCAGTGGAGCCACCTTCCAGCAGCGCACTTCGCCAGTGGAACAACCGGCCAGATCCAATACCTTTTGGCCACGCAAGTCCGCCCGAATCAAACCGAACGGCGCAACGTCCATACTCGGGTCCAGATAGTATGGGCGGCCTTGCTGTTCGACAACGAGCAGGGCATGAGTCAACAGTGAAGGACGAGGGAGCTGTTTTTCCGGCGAGCTCGATGCCGTGCAGAACACAGACCTTACGGGGACGTCCAATCGAGCCATCAGAAAACGATAGAACTGCGATTTCTGCGCGACGGTGCCGTAATCGTCTCCGAGAACTTCGTCGGGAGTTCGCCCCTGATTCGGATCACGAACAAACCGGACGGCGTCGAAGGGCAGATCGAGGATGGCAATTTTCTTCGACGTGAATTGGTATAAGACCCGCCCAGGCATGGGATCCTTGGAGGCTTGCTCGTAGAGAGAACTGAATTTCATCCACTCAGCCGCGGAGAACGAAGGCGTATTGGTTTGGCCAAGACGGGAGGAGAGGTCCGACCAGGACGAAAAAGTGGTGAGAGCCACGTCGGAGTCCTTGTCGTCGGACGATGCGGCGCGTTTTGGAATGCTTTCGGGAGTTACATCCCACTTGTAGATGACCCGTGCCGAGTCTTTCTCTTCGGTTCTGCTTTTGGAAGTTTCCGGTATTCGGGACCAGATGCGAACTGCTGCGTTGGGCGGCGGAAGCTGCTTTACGGGAGGGCCCTCCTTGGGCAGAAGGATACCGATGGGATTCTCAGGAGTCGCAGGATTTTTCGCGGGCTCCAGGCGAGATGCGGGGAGGTCCAGTTCGAAAACCTCTCGAGAGATGATGCCGGTGTTGTTGAAGGAATGATCGAACCAGAAATCGGGCGGGCGAGGAGGAGCAGCGCCAGAGGTACCAACCGAAAACGTGTAGGCCGTGCCTGTGGTGATGACCCGATATTCGAGAATGTCTGAGGGTTCCAGGCCGAGGATGCGGACGGACTTGACGCGGACATCTTGATAGGCGGGAGCGCCGGTGACGGCGGAGTTCGGTTGGTCGGATACGGCGCTGGGAAGGATATCGGCAGAGCCGCCACTGGCATGGGTGATATGGACCAGCGGTATGTCGATTTGTTCGTAGGAACGATTGAAGTCAAACGTGAGGCGAGAGAATTGGCGGACGCCGAGTTCGCTGTTGATATGGACACGGACGTGAACTTCCTTGCGGGACGCGCCACTGGCTTCAAAGCGGATGCGGGTTTCGAGGAGTTCGATTTGGGCAGGGATTTCGGGGGTCGAAGGCTTATCGGCGGGCTTTGCGGATGTTGGGGCGTCCTGGGCAGGGCTCGAGGGCGATGCAAATACAAGTGCCAACGTGGTGAGCAGGCACATCGCTGCGAGAGGGATTGAAGAGCGAGTCACGACTTCAGTTTGGAGCGGGCCGGGCATCGGGGCAAGCCTGGGTTGCATTGGCGTTGCGAGGGCTGCACTGCGAGGCAATGGCGCCGTGCCGCTAGCGAGAAAAGAAAAAAGGGATTAACGCAGAGGGCGCAAGAGGGCGGAGCGCCCTTCGAGGCTCAGAGTCAACAGAGTTCACGAAGACGTGGAGGTAAGGAATCGTGCGCTTCGGCCCGGGAAACCGATTGGTGCCCGGTGCGTCTTAACATGATGATGAAGTGTGCGCGCTCCTTACCGCGCACGGCGATGACAGGAGACGGCGAATGAAGAAGGTATTTATGGTTGCAGCACTGGCGGGGATGCTGGCAAGCACGAGCGTGCTGCATGCGGATGATCGCGCGCCGAAGGGGCCATCGGAGGACGGCACGCTGCCGGCATTGGTGAAAATTGCGGGTGAAGGGCAGATGAACTCGCACGCGTTTGAGTTTTTGACGGAATTGAGCGACGACATTGGCGCGCGCGTGACAGGAACGCCAGCGGAGCGGAAGGCGGAGGATTGGGGTGTCGCGAAGATGCAGGCGATTGGATTGAGCAACGTGCACAAGGAGAAGTACACGATTTGGAAAGGTTGGACTCGGGGAACGGCACAGGCGGAACTGCTGACACCTGTGCGGCACAAGCTGCACGTGGATTCCATGGGTTGGACGGGTTCGACCCCGGCGGGCGGCGTGGAAGGCGACATTGTCGCGGTGAACCTCTTTGACATGGATAACGAGATCAAGAATGTGTCGCGGGTGAAGGGCAAAGTGGCGCTGGTGGTGGCCAAGGGCAGCCCGAGAAAGGCCGGGATCGATTTGTTCATTCGCATGGGCGATTTCATTCGAGCGGCAGGGCCCGCTGGGGCGATCGCGATCATCGGGGGCCAGGGCGGTGGAAAGGCCGCGGGCCTCAATTTGACGCACACGGGAATTCTGGGTTTTGACGCGGACTTTGCTGTGCCAGTGGTGTCAATGACGGCCGAGGATCAGGGCCAACTGGAGCGTTATCTGGATCGCGGGATTACGCCGCATGTGCGATTCAACATTCAGAACACATTTACGAATGGGTCTGTGGAGACGGCGAATGTGGTGGGAGAAATTCGCGGCACCGAGCATCCGGAGCAAATTTTGGTGGTCGGAGGGCACCTGGATTCCTGGGATCTCGCCGAAGGGGCTACGGATAACGGTTCGGGTACAGCAACCACGCTGGGCGCCGCGGATTCGATCATGCGTTCAGGTGAGAAGCCGCGGCGAACGATTCGATTTGTATTGTTCACCGGCGAAGAGCAGGGATTGGACGGATCTATTGCGTACATGAAGCAGCATCAATCAGAACTACCGAATCATTTGGGAGATTTAATTTTGGATGCGGGCCAAGGCGCAGTAAAGGGATTTCAGTTGGGAGGGCGCGACGATTTGGTGGCGGGGTTTCAGCCGTTCGCAAAGTCCCTAGCGAACATGGGGCCGATCAGTGTGGACGACAAGATTGAATCGGGCACGGACACCTTGCCGTTTTCGATTGCGGGCTTGCCGGGCATCAACATGGAACAGGACACTTCGGAATATAAGTTCACGCATCATTCGGCGGCTGATGCGTTGGAGGCACAGAAACCTGATGTGTTGACGAAGAACGCGACCTTGATGGCGCTGGCGGCCTTTTGGATCGCGGACCGGCCCGAGCGATTTGCGGTGCCGTGGCCGGCGAAACGGACGGCGAAGATGTTGCGCGATCAGCATGAATATGAGGAGTTGAAGGCGTTCAACCTGTGGCCGTATGGGGACCTCGGCAGCGACAAGGACGACGCCCCGCAGAATTGAGCTTGATCTTGTAAGGTCTTATAGTTCAGTTAGATAGAGATTCACATGGGGCGATGTTCACGACCTGGAAATCCGGAACGACTAAGCCTTTCCTTGGAGCGGCATGGGGGGTAGCGAAGTATTCGTATATACTCGGGAGTTGCAAGAGTGGAACGCCGGGCTGAAGCCCGACGCCTACATGTCTTGGGAGCATGATTCGAACCAAAAGAGCGAGAGCCCCTCAGAGTTTTCCACTGGCTTGTCGAAAGTGATTTGACAGGGCACGTTGTTCTCCATATACTCTATTGTTTGTTGGGGTAGTTTGTACGTGTCTGTTGGGGGACCGCGTGGTTCGCGGTTGGGTAGTTGGAAGGAATATCTTCGGTTCCGGAACAATGTAAGACGGAATGGGATCGAGGAGCGGCCGGAATGGGGCGCCAGCCCCGCAAAGCCGAGTGAGCGTCTCCGAGTCGAAGCCAGAAGAAGAGTTCTACCTTCTGGAAGTGCGTACGGAGTTTCTTGCTTGTTGTCTCCGGATTCGCAGTAGACCTTTCAGCACTGCTGTGCGCTCTCGCGCAATTTTGTTTGCGCGCCTGCGAGAGCCACGCACTTCCACGTGTTCGTTGGTGAACGCGTTGAGGGGCAAAAATTTTTGTGCGCGAATGAGGGAAGAACTGTGCCAACGTTTTCGCAGCTAGTACGCATGGGACGTGAGAAGGTCGTCGTTAAGACGAAATCGCCGGCGCTTGCGGGCTGCCCGGAGAAACGCGGCGTGTGCATCCGCGTGTATACGCAAACGCCAAAGAAACCGAACTCGGCGTTGCGCAAAGTGGCGCGCGTGCGGTTGACGAATTCGATCGAAGTCACGACGTATATTCCGGGCGTCGGGCATAACTTGCAGGAGCACTCGATCGTTTTGGTGCGCGGTGGTCGTGTGAAGGATTTGCCGGGAGTGCGATATCACATTGTGCGCGGGACTTTGGACGCGGCTGGTGTGGAGAATCGCAAGCAGGGGCGGTCTAAATACGGAGCGAAGAGACCGAAGGCAGCGCAGGCCAAGTAGCAAGGGGTTAGAGATTAGAGGTTGGAAGTTTGAAGAACGGAAAAGGAAAGAAAGTTTTAGGAGCGATAACGAGCGATGCCACGCAAAGGACTTGTTTTTCGGCGACCGCAAGCGACCGATCCGGTTTACGACAGCGATATCGTGGAAAAGTTTATTTGCTCGATGATGTACGAGGGCAAGAAGTCGACGGCGCAGCGCGTGTTTTACGGCGCGATGGATCAGGTGGCCAAGAAGACCAACGACGAGCCGCTGAAAATTTTCAAGAAGGCCATCGAGAACGTGAAGCCGCTGCTGGAAGTGAAGACGCGGCGCGTGGGCGGCGCCAACTACCAGGTGCCGGTGGAAGTGAATCCGTTCCGGCGGCAGTCGCTGGCGATTCGCTGGTTGTTGCAATATTCGCGGGAACGCGCGGGCAAGACCATGGTCGACAAGCTCGCAGATGAAGTGATCGACGCGGCGAATGCGCGCGGCGGGGCCATGAAGAAGAAAGAAGACGTACACCGGATGGCGGAGGCCAACAAGGCGTTCGCGCATTATCGCTGGTAAAAGGGCGCTGGTAAAAAGCCGGTTGGTCAGAACGGAACAAGATTGTGACTGAAGCTGTAGCAAATCGCGCGGGAGAGAAGAAAGCTTCTCAAGGGACTATGGGACGAGCGTTTAAACTCGAAGATACCCGCAACATCGGGATTATGGCGCACATCGACGCCGGGAAGACCACGTCGACCGAGCGCATCCTTTTCTACACCGGTGTGACCTACAAGATCGGTTCGGTGGACGAAGGCACGGCCACCATGGACTGGATGGAGCAGGAGCGCGAGCGCGGGATCACGATTACCAGCGCGGCGACGACAGCTTCCTGGGACCGCTTCGGCAAGAAATATCGCGTCAATATTATCGATACGCCGGGCCACGTGGATTTTACCGTGGAAGTGGAGCGTTCGCTGCGCGTGCTGGACGGCGCGGTTTGCGTTTTTGATTCCGTGGCGGGAGTGCAGCCGCAATCGGAGACAGTGTGGCGCCAGGCGGACAAGTATCGGGTACCGCGGATTTGCTTTGTGAACAAGATGGACCGCATGGGCGCGGATTTCGATCACGTGATTCGCACCATTCGGCAGCGCCTGGGTGCTCATCCCGTCCCGCTGCAGTTCCCGTTGGGTCGCGAAGATAATTTCATCGGGATCATCGATTTCATCGAGCAGAAGGTCGTAGTGTGGCTCGAGGAAACGCTGGGCGCGAAGTTCGAGATTTTTGAAGTCGACAAATTGTGGGACAAGGCGTTTGTCGATTCGCGGCCGGATGTGGCCGCGGCGCTCAAGGGCGCGGCGATCGACAAGAAGTTTTACGACGAACATCGCAATAAAGTGATCGAGTACATCGCCGAGCATGACGATACGTTGATCGACAAATATTTGAACGGCGAGACGCTGACCGTCGAAGAGATGCGCAAGTCCATCCGCAAATCGACCCTGGCGCTCAAGATTGTGCCGGTGCTGGCGGGCTCGGCGTTCAAGAACAAAGGTATTCAGCCGTTGCTCGACGCGGTGGTGGATTATCTGCCATCGCCGATCGATGTCCCGCCGGTCGAGGGCACCAATCCCGAGACGGACGAGGCGGAATTGCGGCGCGCAGCCGACGACCAGCCATTTTCGGCTTTGGCGTTCAAGATTATGTCCGACCCGTTTGTCGGGCATGTGACCTACATTCGTGTTTATTCGGGCGTGTTGAAGTCGGGCAGCTACGTTTTGAATTCCGGGAAGGGCACGCGTGAACGCATCAGCCGTCTGCTGCAGATGCATGCCAACAAGCGCGAAGAGATCGAGGACATTTACGCCGGGGATATCTGCGCTTGCGTCGGATTGAAGAGCGTCAATACTGGCGACACGCTTTGTGACGAGCAGAAACCGATTATTCTCGAGTCGATCGACTTTCCGGCTCCGGTTATTTCCGTTGCGATTGAGCCGAAGACCAAGGCGGACCAGGACAAGCTGGGCGTGGCCATGCAGCGGCTGGCACAGGAAGATCCGACGTTCCGCGTTTCGACCGAGCCTGATACAGGGCAGACGTTGATCTCCGGCATGGGCGAACTGCACCTCGAAATCATTGTGGACCGCATGCTGCGCGAATATAACGTGCAGGCGAATGTGGGCCGTCCGCAGGTGGCGTACCGCGAAACGATCCGCAAGAAGGCCGTCGCCGAGGGCAAGTACATCAAGCAGACCGGCGGCAAAGGTCAATACGGCCACTGCAAGATCGAACTGCACCCGATTCCGAGCTCCAGCCACGAGAGCATGAAAGAGATGTCCACGGACGATCTCGACGCGCTTGCAAAAGCAGTTGTTGGCGGCGGATCGGCCGGCAAGTGGAAATTCGACAAAGAACATCGCTTCCTGTTTATCGACAAGATCGTGGGCGGATCAATTCCGCGCGAATTCATCCCGCCGATCGAGGCAGGCATTCGCGAAGCGCTGGACAATGGCATTCTGGCGGGATTTCCCACTGTGGACGTCGCTGTTGTGCTGATTGACGGCAGCTATCACGACGTGGACAGCAACGAAATGGCGTTCAAGATTGCCGGCTCCATGGCTTATAAGGAAGCGTGCGCCAGGGCCAAGGCGGTTTTGCTCGAGCCCATCATGAAAGTGGAAGTAGTGGTTCCGGAAGAATACATGGCCGCGGTGTTTGGCGACCTCAACGCGAGGCGTTCCGCGATCCAGGGAACGGAAAATCGCGCGGGCAGCAACGTGATTCGCGTGGAAGTGCCGCTGGCACAGATGTTTGGTTACGCCACCGATTTGCGCAGCCGCACGCAGGGCCGCGCGACGTTCACCATGCACTTTTCGCATTACGCGGAGTTGCCCGGGGCGTTGGCGGAAGAGGTCATCAAGAAGCATCGGGGTGAGAAGTAAGCGCGCGAAAGAGTTTTGCGGTACCTGATTCAGGAAATTTGACTGAGGAGCAGAGGACGCAATGGCCAAGGAGAAATTCGAGCGCAACAAGCCGCACTGCAACATCGGGACGATTGGTCACATTGACCATGGCAAGACCACGTTGACGGCGGCAATTACCAAGGTGTTGTCGAAGCACAACCCCAAGGTGCAGTTCCGGGCGTTTGACTCGATCGACAACGCGCCGGAAGAGCGCGAGCGCGGAATCACGATTGCGGTGTCGCACGTGGAGTACGAGACGCCGAACCGGCACTACGCGCATATGGACTGCCCGGGACACGCGGACTACATCAAGAACATGATCACCGGGGCGGCGCAGATGGATGGCGCGATTCTGGTGGTGGCGGCGACGGATGGTCCGATGCCGCAGACGCGGGAACACATTTTGCTGGCGCGGCAAGTCGGCGTGCCGGCCATCGTCGTGTTCCTGAACAAGTGCGACATGGTGGAAGACGCGGAGTTGCTCGAGCTTGTGGAACTGGAAGTACGCGAGCTTTTGAAGACCTACCAGTTTCCTGGCGACACGATTGCCATGGTGCGCGGATCGGCGCTGCAGGCGTTGAACGGCGATGCCAAGTGGGAAAAGGCCATTGACGATTTGATGGAAGCGGTGGACAAGAACGTGCCGCAACCGGTGCGCGATATTGATAAGCCGTTCGCGATGCCGATCGAAGATATTTTCTCGATCTCGGGTCGCGGCACGGTGGTGACCGGCAGAGTCGAGCGCGGCAAAGTGAAGGTTGGCGAGGAAATCGAGATCGTGGGATTCCGGCCGACGCAGAAGAAGGTTGTGACCGGCGTCGAAATGTTCCGCAAGCTGCTGGATGAAGGCTTGGCGGGCGACAACGTGGGATTGCTGCTGCGCGGCACGGAAAAAGAAGACGTGGAGCGCGGACAGGTAGTGTGCAAGCCGGGATCGATCACGCCGCACACCAAGTTCAAGGCCGAAGCGTACGTACTGACGAAGGAAGAAGGCGGGCGGCACACGCCGTTTTTCACGGGGTACCGGCCGCAGTTTTACTTCCGCACCACGGACGTGACCGGCGACGTGAAATTGCCGACAGGCGTGGAGATGGTGATGCCAGGCGACAACGTGAGCTGCGAAGTGACGCTGATCACGCCGGTCGCTCTCGAGAAGGGCTTGCGGTTCGCGATTCGCGAAGGCGGCCACACGGTTGGAGCAGGCGCGGTTACCGAAATTATTGAGTAAGCGAAGTTCAGAGAGGGTTGTGGATTAATTAAATGAGACAAGGCGACAAAATTCGCATTCGATTGAAGGCGTACGATCACCGGATTCTCGATCAGTCCACCAAGGAAATCGTGGACACGGCGAAGCGGACGGGGGCCGATGTTGCGGGCCCGATTCCTCTGCCGACCACGATCAATCGTTGGACGGTGCTACGGTCTCCGCACGTGGACAAGAAATCGCGCGAGCAGTTCGAGATGCGCACCCACAAGCGGCTGATCGACATCCTCGAGCCGACGCCGGATACGGTGGATGCGTTGATGAAGCTGGATTTGCCGCCGGGCGTGGATGTGGAGATCAAGGCATTCGGGCACGCGGGGAAGTAAAGAAGCGACGTAAAGAGGTAATGAAGTAACGAAGTAAAGAAAAAGAGCAAGACGCAGCCAATATCCGCAGTGCGAGACATGCTGCGAAAGAGAGAGAAGAGGCGATGGCGGTCAACGGGATTATCGGAATCAAGCTGGGGATGACGCAAGTCTTCCAGGACGACGGGACGCTGGTGGGCTGCACCGTGTTGCAGGCTGGGCCTTGTGTGGTGGTGCAGCGGCGGACGAAGACGATTGATGGCTACGAGGCCGCGCAATTGGGCTTGGTGGAATTCGTCAAGCCGCAGCGCGTGAACAAGCCCATGACCGGGCACTACAAAAAGGCCGGTGTGGCGCCAATGAAGGTGCTGCGGGAAGTGCGCATCGAAGAGTCGGCGGATGAAACCAAAGTCGGCGATCGCGTGCTGGTAGAAAATTTCAAGGCCGGCGAACTGGTCGACGTCAGTGGCATCAGCAAGGGTAAGGGTTTTGCCGGCGGCGTGAAGCGCTGGCACTACGCCGGAGGCGACGCGACCCACGGTTCGATGTTTCATCGCGCTCCGGGCGGCATTGGCGGCAGTTCGTTCCCCTCGCGCGTGTGGAAGAACCAGCATTTTCCGGGTCACATGGGCAACGAGCGAGTGACCGCGCGGAACTTGAAAGTCGTGAAAGTGGACAACGACGAGAACTTGTTGCTGGTCAAGGGATCGGTGCCGGGTCCAAGCGGAACGTACATTTTCATCAAGAAGATTCGCAAGACGATCAAGGCCAAGGTAGGCGGAAACAAGTAACGATTTGCAGGGGCGTTCCGGCTTGGCCGGAATGGTTTTGAGCAGTGAGTTTCAACTCGCGATAAGGAAACGAGATCATGCCGGTCGTGGATGTAGTGAATCTGGAAGGCAAGAAGGTCGGGCAGGTGGAGCTCGCCGACGCGGTATTTGGCGCGAAGGTGAATCAGAACCTGCTGCACGAGGCGTCGCGCTGGTACATGCGGGAAATTCGCCGCGGCACGCACAAGACCAAGGACAAGAGCGAAGTCAGCGGCGCGGGCCGCAAGCTGTGGCGGCAGAAGGGTACTGGCCGCGCTCGCGTCGGGTCGATCCGGTCGCCGCTCTGGCGACATGGCGGAACGGTGCATGGACCGAAGCCGCGCGATTACAGCTACGCGCTGCCGAAGAAGATGCTGCTGGGCGCGCTACGCTCGGCGCTCTCGGCAAAGTTTGCGGAGCAAAAGTTGACGGTCGTGGATGAGTGGTCGCTCGAAACGCCGAAGACCAAGGCGCTCAGCGTGATCCTCGGCAAGCTGAACCATACGAAGTCGGCATTGCTGGTAGCGTACGGCGAAAACCGCAACCTGGAACTTGCCAGCCGGAACCTGGAACGCGTGAAGCTGGTAGCGCCGAATGTATTGCAGGCGTACGACTTGCTAAACCACGATTTGCTGTTGTTGTCGAAAGACGCGGTCGCGCGGCTAATCCGCACTCTGGATCCCGAAGCTGCGGCAGCGGCAACACCGCATGTCGAGACCATCGCTCCGGCGCCGGCAGTAAAGAAAGAAGCAGCGCCGAAAGCGAAAGCCAAGCCGGAAAAGAAAGCAGCCGCGAAAAAAGCCGCGAAACCGAAGAAGGGGAAGGAATAGGTTATGGCAGCCCCTCACTATCAAATCATTCGCAGACCGATCATCACGGAAAAAGGCCTGGGCGTGAAAGAGTTGTACCACACGGTGGTCTTCGAGGTGGCGGCTGGCGCAACCAAGACGGAGATCAAGGAAGCGGTGCAGCAGATTTTCAAGGTGAAGGTTGACGATGTGCGCACCGCGCATTTCGTAGGCAAGATGCGGCGCCGCGGCCAGAGCGTGGGCTACCGCAAGGACTGGAAGAAAGCGTACGTGAAACTCGCCGAAGGCGAAAAGATGATCGAGTACGCGGAAAATTTGTAGCGAATTTTGCAGGACTCGGCCCAGTGCAGTGAGCAATGAAGTTGAAGTCGCGCGGTAGTGGCGGCAAGAACGCGCAAAAAGGTAAGAGGTTGCGATGGGACTGAAAAGCTTTAATCCATACACGGCGTCGCGGCGGTTTATCACCGTCCTGGACAAGAGCCACATCACCAAGGAAACGCCGGAGAAGGCTCTGCTCGAGCCGAAAAAGCGCTCGGGCGGCCGCAATAACCAGGGCGAAATCGTGATCTGGCACCGCGGTGGCGGTCACAAGAAGCAGTACCGCCAGGTGGATTTTCGGCGCGACAAAGTGGGCGTGCCCGCGAAGGTGGCGGCGATCGAGTACGACCCGAACCGCAGCTCGAACATCGCGCTGTTGCATTACGCGGACGGCGAGAAGCGCTACATCCTGCACCCGGTGGGTCTGGAAGTGGGCGCAACGGTTTCGACCGGCGAAGGCGCGGACATTCTTCCGGGCAATGCGCTGCAGATCAGGCACATTCCTCCCGGCACGATGGTGCACAACCTGGAACTGTATCCAGGACGCGGCGGTCAGGCGGTGCGCTCGGCGGGCGGCGCGGCGCAGTTGCTCAGCAAAGAGGGCGACCTGGCGCTGGTGAAGATGCCCTCGGGCGAAGTGCGAAAGTTTTCCGTGGATTGCATGGCGACGGTTGGCCAGGTGGGCAACCTCGATCATGAGAATGAAACCTACGGCAAGGCCGGGCGCACGCGGTGGCACGGCATCAAGCCGACCGTTCGCGGCGTGGCTATGAACCCGGTCGATCACCCGCACGGCGGTGGCGAAGGCAAGGTCAAGGGAAATCACCCGCAGACGCCCTGGGCCTTCCCGACGCTGGGTAAGAAGACGCGCCGGAACAAGCGCACGGACAAGCAGATCGTGCAGCGCAGGAAGTAACGCGAAGCAAAGACGTAATGAAGTAACGACGTAACGACGTAAAGATAGAAAAAACCAAGCGAGTGCCGGGCGGCGATGGCAGGGCGGTCTGGTGAGAGCGCAAACGATGCGAGCGACACGAACAACACGAGCAGGGCGCAGCGGCAGCCGAAGAAGCGGCAGAACGTTGCGAACGGCAGCCAAGAGGTCGACGCGACGGCCTGCGAAGAGGACAGTCGCGAAGCGCGTGGCGGTCAAGAGCAGCAAGCCGGTGCGGCCGGTAAAGATTGTTGCGCCTCCGCCGGAACCAGTGCTGTACAAGCTGTGCAAGACCGGATGGGGCGTGATTGTGGAACGGATTCCGAATGCGCAAGGTACGCGTTTCGTGTGCCCGTTTTGCCCGAAATCGCACCGGGTACCCGGTCCGGTACGCGGGTTCAAAAAGATGCGGCGAGCGCAATGGGTCCGCTTGCGCCGCGTGGAGGAATAACGAATCGATGGCACGCTCACTGAAAAAGGGACCGTTTGTTGACGGCCACCTGCGCGAAAAGGTCGAAGGACTGAACACGCGGAACGAGAAGAAAGTTGTCAAGACCTGGTCGCGGCGCTCGACGATTGTGCCGGACATGATCGGGCACACGATCGCCGTGCACAACGGGAAGAAATTCATCCCCGTGTATGTGACCGAACAGATGATCGGGCACAAGCTCGGCGAGTTTTCGCCGACGCGCACGTTCAAAGGCCATGCGGTGAAGGCAGCGATGGAGCGCGCGGCAGGCGCGGCTCCAGCAGGCGCTCCTGCAGGAGGCGGCGCAGCTCCGGCAGCGCCGAAGGCATAAGCCATGGCTGACGTACCGACGCAAGGTTCGATCGAAGCGCACGCGCTCGCGAAGCACGTGCGGATGTCTCCGCAAAAGGCGCGGCTGGTGATCGATTTGATTCGCGGGCGGAAAGTGCAGGATGCCTTGCAAACGTTGCGGTTCACGCCGAAGCGCTCCGCGAAGCACATCGAGAAAGTTTTGCGCAGCGCGATCGCCAACGCGGAACGCAAGGCCGAAGATGCCGGCGCGCCGCTCGACGTGGACGAATTGTTCGTATCGCAGTGCTTCGTGAACGAGGGCGCACGATGGAAGAGGTTGCGTCCGGCGCCGATGGGCCGGGCATTCCGCTACCAGAAGCGCACCGCGCATTTGTGGGTGGGGGTGGCCGAGCATCACGTGGCCGCCGCCGAACGCGTTGCGGCGATTAAAGAGGAAGCAGAAGCGCAGAAGGGCGTGCGCGGTACGGCCCGTCGGGTGCGCAAGGCATTGACCGGCAAGCAAGCGCCGCCGAAAAAAGGCAAGAAGTAAGCAGCGCAAGCAGTAGTGGTTCTCAGCGAAAGCTGAAGCAGCAAAGAAGAGGACGCGAATGGGACAGAAGACGCACCCGTACGGATTTCGACTCGGTTACAACAAGCCGTGGAAGTCGCGCTGGTATGCCGACCGCGACTACGCCGACCTGCTGCACGAAGACGTGAAGTTGCGGCGCGAGTTGAAGGAAAAACTGAAGAGCGCGGGCATCAGCTCGATCGACATCGAGCGCGCGGCCAACAAATTGGTCGTGCGCATCTACACCGCGCGTCCGGGCATCATCATCGGGCGCAAAGGGTCGGAGATCGACAAGCTGAAGCAGGAAGTGCAGAAGCGCACCAAGCGTGAAGTGCACATCGACATCCAGGAAGTGCACCGGCCGGAATTGGACGCGACGCTGGTTGCGGAGTCCATCGCGTTGCAGCTCGAAAAGCGCGTGGCATTTCGCCGCGCAATGCGCAAGGCGGTGGATTCAGCGCTGCGTTTCGGATGCAAGGGCATCAAGGTGCGCGTCGCGGGCCGTCTGAACGGCGCGGAAATCGCGCGCAAGGAATGGTACTTGCAGGGGCGGTTGCCGCTGCAAACGCTGCGCGCGGACATCGATTTCGGCACCGCGGAAGCGCACACCACGTACGGCGTGATTGGTGTGAAGTGCTGGGTTTACCAGGGCGAGAACGTGCCCAAGCGCGTCTCGAAAATTCAGAAAGAGCGCGAAGGCGTAGCCGCCGTAGCATAACGGTATTTGTAGCGGCGAGTTCATTTCGCCAGCCGGCGACGGCAGCAGCAAGATTCGAGACTAGGGAAGCGAGCAGATAACGATGTTGATGCCCAAGAAAGTGAAGTACAGAAAGCAGATGCGCGGCCGGCGCAACGGAAAAGCCTGGCGCGGGGGGGAACTGGCGTTCGGCGAATACGGTCTGAAAGCCATGGAAGCCGCGTGGATCACCGACCGTCAAATCGAAGCTTCGCGCGTGGCCATCACCCGCTTCATCAAGCGCGGCGGCAAGCTCTGGATCCGGATTTTTCCGGACAAGCCGTTTACCAAGAAGCCGGCGGAAACCCGCATGGGCAAAGGCAAAGGCGCTCCGGAAAAGTGGGTCTCGGTGGTGAAACCGGGCCGCATCATGTTTGAGATGGCGGGCGTTGACGAAGCGACGGCGAAGGAAGCCTTGGGACTCGCGGCACACAAGCTGCCGATTCCCACGAAATTCATCACCCGCGTGGGGACTTTCTAATATGCCGCGACGCATTGAAAAGATTCGCGAAGCAGGCGTGAATGAACTCGAAGCGCAGCAGAAAGAGCTGACCGAGCAGATTTTCCGGCTCCGATTTCAGCTGACCACCGGGCAAGCGGAAGCGCTCAAGCGTTTGCGGGAAGCACGAAAAGATCTGGCGCGCGTGAAGACGCTGTTGCGCGCCAATGAATTGCAAGCTACGGCGAAACCGGCTGCGGTCAGACCGGCTCCGGCAAAACCGGCCCAGGCCAAGGTCGGGCGGCAAGCAGCGAGGAAGGCGTAATGGCAACCGAAACAACAGCAGCGGCACCCGCAACAACCGCGCCGGGAGCGCGCCACGAACGGCAGATTCTGACCGGGCGGGTAACCAGCGCGAAGATGGAAAAAACCATCGTCGTGGAAGTATTGCGATTGGTGCAGCACCCGAAGTACCGCCGCGTGGTGCGCATCTCCAAGAAATTTTACGCGCACGACGAGAAGCGCGAAGCCAAGCCAGGCGACACCGTGCGCATCGTTTCCGCGCGGCCGCTTTCAAAGCTCAAGCGCTGGCGGCTCAAAGAAATCCTGACGCGCAACACGTCAGCGGAATAAACGGAACGGGGAGAGCAGACCAATGATTCAGATGCGAACTTGGCTGACCGTCGCCGATAATTCCGGCGCGCGCAAGCTAATGTGCATATTACCGGTGGGCGGCGACGCGGGACTCAAAGCGGGTCTCGGCGACGTCATCACCGCGTCGGTAAAAGAAGCGACACCGGAAAGCCAGGTCAAGAAAGGCTCCGTCGTAAAGGCAGTCGTCGTGCGAATGCGCAAGGAACGCCGCCGCAAGGACGGAACCTACATCCGCTTCGACGACAACGCCGCGGTGCTGATCAACGATGCGGGCGAGCCGGTGGGCACGCGCGTGTTTGGCCCGGTGGCGCGCGAGCTGCGCGAAAAGAAATTCACCAAGATTGTTTCGCTGGCTCCGGAGGTTTGGTAAGCAATGACACTGAGACACGAACGAACGGAACGCAAGCCGATCCAGATTCGCAAGGGCGACCAGGTCCGCGTGATCGCTGGGCGCGACGCGGGCAAGAGCGGGCGGGTGCTGTCGATCAACGCCAAGACCAATCGCGTGGTCGTGGAACACGTCGCGATTGTGAAGCGTCACACCCGGCCGAATCCGCAGAAGAACATCAAGGGCGGCATCGTGGAAAAGGAAGCGGCCATCAACGTTTCCAACGTGATGGTGGTTTGCGGAAGTTGTGGCAAGCACACGCGCATTGGTCACACGATTTTGCCGGACGGCACCAAGACGCGCAGTTGCAAGCGGTGCAACGCGACACTCGATAAGTAAAAACGCGATAAGTAACGCAAGCGAACGAGGCGAGGAAAAGAAGGCGATGAAGAAGAGCAGGTTGCAGGAAAAATATCGAAACGAGACGGTGCCGGCGCTGATGAAGCATTTCGGCTGGAAGAACGTCATGGCCGTGCCGAAGCTCAAGAAGGTCACGCTGAACATCGGCCTCGGCGAAGCCAGCCAGAACGCGAAGCTGTTGGACACCGCCGCGGTGGAACTCGGCCAGATCACCGGGCAGAAGCCCATCATCACGCGGGCCAAGAAGTCCATCGCGAACTTCAAGATCCGCAAAGGCATGCCCATCGGCTGCGCGGTCACGCTGCGTGGCGACAAGATGTACGAATTCATCGACCGCTTATGCAACGTGGTTCTGCCTCGCGTGCGCGACTTCCGCGGCTTGCCCTCAAACGCGTTCGACGGCCGCGGCAACTACACGCTGGGCCTGAAAGACCAGCTGGTGTTTCCCGAAATCGATTACACCCGCGTGGACAAGATTAAAGGTATGAACATTACGTTGACAACATCTGCCAACAATGACGAGGAAGGCCGCGAACTCCTCAAGGGTCTGGGCTTTCCGCTGAGAACTCCGGGGGCACAACAATAAATGGCTCGCACAGCAAAAATCGCCAAGTCACTCAAGAAGCCGAAATTTAAAGTTCGCGTGCGGAATCGTTGCCGCGTTTGTGGCCGCGCTCGCGCCTATATCCGTAAGTTTCAAATGTGCAGAATCTGTTTCCGCGGGATGGCGCTGAAGGGCGAAATCCCCGGCGTGACGAAAGCGAGCTGGTAAAGAAACTATGCAGACCGACCCTATAGCCGATTTTCTGACGCGCATCCGCAACGCGGCCGCCGCCAAGCACCAGCGCGTGGATGTGCCGGTGTCCAAGTTAAAGACGGAAATCGCCCGCATCCTCAAGGAAGAGGGCTACATCTCCACCTTCAAGCTGGTGGACGAAAATAAGTCGCGCAAACAGTTGCGCGTTTTCCTGAAATACACGCCGGACCGCCGCAGCGTAATTACCGGCTTGAAGCGCATTTCGCGTCCCGGCGCGCGCCGGTACCTGGGCACCGCGGACATTCGCCCGGTCGTCGGCGGGCTAGGAATCAGCATCATGACCACGCCGAAAGGCTTGATGAGCGGGCGTTCCGCGCGCAAAGCGAAAATCGGCGGCGAAATTCTTTGCGAGGTTTGGTAAATGTCACGTATAGGACGTAAACCAATTCCACTGCCCAGCGGGGTAAAAATCGCGCTGCAAAGCGATCGTGTCGAAGTGCAGGGACCCAAGGGCAAGCTCATGGTGCCCCTCCCGCACGGCATCACCTTCGAGCAGAAGGACGGAGTGCTGAACGCCCTGCGCGCCACCGAAGAGCATCGCGCGCTGCACGGCCTGGCACGCGCGCTGGTGGCCAACGCGGTTACCGGCGTCACCACAGGCTTCAGGAAGGATCTCGACATCGTCGGCGTCGGCTACCGCGCAGAACTCAAAGGCAAGATGGTGGCCTTCGCGCTCGGCAAGTCGCATCCGATCGAGTTTCACATTCCAGAAGGTATCCAGATCGCCATAGAGAAGCAAACGCACCTGGTCGTCAGTGGCGCGGATAAAGGCCAAGTTGGTCAAGTAGCAGCAGACATCCGGAAGCTGCGTCCACCCGATCCGTACAAGCAGAAGGGTGTCCGCATAACCGGCGAACGCCTGAAGAAAAAGGCCGGCAAGGCTGGAGCGAAGGCCGGCGGCGCGTAATGTAGTGGCGGGTCTTTAGACCCGTCCGGTTTTCAGGTCGCAAAAGCGGCCAAGGATTGAAGGAGAAACGAAAGTGGCAACGGCAAGAGTTCGCAACATTTCGAAAGACGCGCATCGGCGCCGCGTCCACGAGCGGGTGCGCACCAGGGTCACGGGCACCACGGAGCGTCCACGCCTCTGCGTCTACCGCTCGCTGGGCCACATTTACACCCAAGTGATCGACGACCGCACCGGCCAGACGCTGGCTTCGGCAAGCTCGGTCGACAAGGAAACGAAGAAGAATCTCAAAGGCGGCGGCAACATCGCGGCGGCCAAGGTGATCGGAAAAGCGATTGCCGAGCGCGCCAAGGCTGCCGGAGTCAGCAAGGTAGTGTTCGACCGCGGCGGGTACAAGTACCACGGCCGCGTCAAGGCGCTCGCAGACGCGGCGCGGGAAGCGGGGTTACAGTTCTAAGCCTATGTCGAAGCAAATTCTGCGGGACAGACTAGCGGTACGGCGCCTGTTAGAGGTGAATCCGTCCGACCTGAAAGATGATGTGATTGCCATCAATCGCGTCACCAAGGTTGTTAAGGGCGGCAAGAACCTGAGCTTCTCGGCGCTGGTGGTTGTCGGCGACAATCACGGCCACGCGGGTTTCGGTATGGGCAAAGCGCGCGAAGTGCCCATGGCCATCAAAAAGGGCATCGAGCAAGCCAAAAAGAATTTGATCAAGCTGAATCTCAAGGGCACTTCGATTCCGCACCAGGTTCTGGGAAGCTATGGCTCGGCGCAGGTGCTGCTGAAGCCCGCGGCCGAAGGCACCGGCGTCATTGCCGGCGGCCCGGTACGCAAGGTGATGCAGGTCGCCGGGATTTCCAATGTGTTGACCAAGTCGCTGGGCACCTCGAATCCGCACAACGTGGTGAAAGCCACCTTCGCGGCATTGCTCAGCTTGAAAGACATCGCTCAAGTCGCGGAAACGCGCTCGAAGACGGTGGATGAAATCCGCGGCAGGTATCCGAAAGCTGCCGTGGTCGAGAGCGGCTCATGACCACGGAAAAGAAAACTGGAGCGGCAGCCAAGAAGGGCACCGTGAAGATCAAGCAGGTGGTTAGCTTCATCGGTTCCACCGACGATATTCGGCAAGCGGTCCGCGGGCTGGGCCTGCGAAGAATGCATCAGGTAGTCGAGCGCGAGGATACGCCGTCGATTCGCGGCATGATCCACAAAGTTCGGCACCTGGTGGAAGTGGTGGAATAGGGAAATGGCGAAAAAAGAAACCAGAAGCGGACCCCGGAGCGCGCGCACACCGCGAACGTCTTCAACCAGCAAGCGCTCGTTCAGCCTGTCGAACTTGCATCCGCCGAAGGGCTCGCGCATCAAGAAGGTTCGCGTCGGTCGCGGCATGGGCTCGAAGCTCGGCAAGACCGCCGGCGCCGGCAACAAGGGCCAGAAATCCCGCCGCGGCTATTCGCGCCGCCGGGGGTTTGAGGGCGGCCAGATGCCGTTGCATCGCCGCATGCCCAAGCGCGGATTTCACAATCCGTTCGGCGTCACCTACTCGGTCCTGAACCTGGAAGAGCTCAACGTCTTTCCAGCAGGCGAAACGGTAACGCCAGAACTGCTGCGCGCACATGGCTTCATTCGCCGCAAGACCGACCGCATCAAGGTCCTCGGCGACGGTGAATTGACAACCAAGCTCGCCATTCACGCGCACGCCTTTAGCGCGTCGGCAAAAGAAAAGATCAGTGCAGCAGGCGGTACGTTCGAGGTCGTAGCGTAAAATTAGGTAGCGAACTCAGGTAAAGGAACAAGGAAATAACGTAAGCGCATGAATCGATTCTTCGAAGCCTTCAAGAACCTCTTCCGCATCCCGGATTTGCGGAACCGCGTGCTCTTCACGCTAGCGTTGCTAGCCGTGTATCGCATCGGTGCGCACATTCCCACGCCAGGCATCAACTGGCGCGTGCTGGAAACCATCTTCCAGCAGGGCGCAGGCTCGTTCCTGGGCATCTTCGATCTCTTCAGCGGCGGCAACCTGCGCCGGCTCACGATTTTCGCGCTCGGCATCATGCCGTACATCACGTCATCGATCATCCTGCAACTGATGACGGTGGTGTTTCCATACCTCGAAAAATTGCAAAAAGAGGGCGAGCTAGGCCGCCGCAAAATCACGCAATACACGCGCTATTTGACGATCGTGCTCAGCATCATCCAATCGACGACCATCGCCACCGCCTTGCAGGCGCAAAGCTATGGCGGTGAATCGCTGGTGTTTCATCCCGGCCCGGGCTTCATCCTGATGACCATCCTCACCCTGACCACGGGTTCGGCATTCATCATGTGGCTCGGCGAGCAGATCAGCGAGCGCGGCATCGGCAACGGCATGTCGCTGATCATCTTCGTCGGCATCGTCGTCGGCCTGCCCCGCGGCATTCTCGATTTGTACGAAAAGGCCAAAACCCAGGCTTGGGGCCCATTCACTCCACTGGCCCTCATTTTCCTGGTTGCGCTGATGATCGCGGTCGTCGCCTTCATCGTCTACGTCGAAGGCGGCCAGCGCCGCATTCCGGTGCAATACGCCAAGCGCGTGGTCGGCCGCAGGGTAATGGGTGGCCAGTCCTCCTACCTTCCGCTGCGCGTC
Source organism: uncultured Acidobacteriota bacterium (assembly GCA_963721915.1). Taxonomy (GTDB): domain Bacteria; phylum Acidobacteriota; class Terriglobia; order Acidiferrales; family UBA7541; genus Acidiferrum. The sequence continues at coordinate 198,069 of CAVRLD010000006.1, forward strand.
AATTCCGGCGGCGTCATCCCGCCGATTTTCGCAAGCTCGCTGCTGGCCTTTCCGGCCACCGCCGCGCTGATGTTCGGCACGAAGTATGCCTTCGTCAAGAGTTTCAGCCAGGTCATCGCTTTCGGCGAGCCACTGTACAACCTGGTCTACATCGTACTGATCATCCTGTTCGCCTTCTTTTACGTCGGCATCGTTTTCAACCCGACCGAGCTTGCGGACAACATGCGCAAGAACGGCGGCTTCATCCCAGGCATCCGGCCGGGCCGCACGACCAGCGACCACGTCAGCAAGATCCTCAAGCGCCTCACGTTCATCGGCGCGATCTACCTGGCGATCGTCTGCTTGCTGCCGGAATGGCTGATCACCGGCATTCACCTCGACCACATTGGCTGGGGCATCGGTTCCTGGTTTGACCGCCACTTTCCGACTTGGTTTTTGAAGGGTCTCGGCGTGCAGTTTTATTTCGGCGGAACGTCATTATTGATCGTGGTTGGTGTGGCCATGGACACCGTGCAGCAGCTCGAGGCACAGCTCGTGATGCGCAACTACGAAGGGTTTGCTCGGAAGGGCCGGCTGCGCGGCCGGCGGTAATGAAGACCAGCGGAATCGCGGCGGACCAGCGCTGCGCGAAACCGTTGGATCGCGCTGTGATTTTTCTCGGGCCTCCGGGCGCGGGAAAAGGCACGCAAGCGAAAGAGCTGGCGCACAAGTTTAACGTGCCGCATCTTTCGACCGGCGACATGCTCCGCGAGAATATCGCGCAGAACACGTCGCTCGGGCAAATGGCCAAGCCCATCATGGCGCGTGGCGAGTTAGTTCCAGACTCGCTGGTGCTCAAGATGGTCGCGGAACGCATCGAGAAGCCGGATTGCTGGCACGGTTTCGTGTTCGATGGCTTTCCGCGAACGGTAGCCCAGGCGCAGTATCTCGGCGTCCTGCTGGCGCAACATGGCTACAAGCCGCCGCTGGTGATCCATCTGGCGATCGACCCAGCCTTAGTGCTGCGGCGTATCACCGGCCGGCGGACGTGCAAGGCGGATGGCGAGATTTACAATATTTACGAGCGCCCGCCAAAGGTCGAAGGACGCTGTGATGCCGACGGTGGCGAACTAGAACAGCGCCTCGACGACCGCGAAGAAATTGTGGCGCCGCGGCTGCAAGCGTACCAGAAGCAAACCGCGCCGCTGGTCGCGTACTACAAGCGCCTAGGCCGGCTGCACTCGGTGGACGCGTCGCAGAGTGTGCCGGAAGTAACGCGGCGGATCAACGAGATCGTCTGCGCCGCGCTGTAGGGGCCGATCTTTAGATCGGTCAAATGTAGCCGCCGGGCTTTAGCCCGGCGAACAAAGGGTTTTCCGCTGCTCGAAACGCGGCAGAAAAGTTGCATCCGGCGTGGCCGGATTTAGTGGACGAAGAATGGCGATTCATTTGCGCAGTGCGGACGAGCTGGAAAAGATGCACCGCGCGGGCCTCATCGTTCACGAAGTGCTGACCGCGCTGCGAGGAATTGTTCGGCCAGGCCTGACGACGATGGACCTCGAGAAATTCGCCGAGGAAAAAATCGCCGGCAAGCCAGGCAAACCGGCGTTCAAGGGCTACCGCGGATATCCGTGCTCGCTCTGTACCTCGGTGAATAACGAGATCGTTCACGGCATCCCGTCGCCCAGGCGGAAACTTCGCGAAGGCGACATCGTCTCGATCGATTTCGGGATGGAAGTGAACGGCTACTTCGCGGATTCGGCGGTAACTGTGCCTGTCGGACAGATTGCGCCGGAAACAGCAAAGCTGCTGCAAGTCACCCGGGAGTCGCTCGATCGCGCCATCGACAAGATGCGCGCAGGCAACCGGCTCGGCGACGTAGGCAATGCGGTGCAGAGTTGGGTCGAGCAGCACGGGTATTCGGTAGTGCGGGAGTTCGTAGGGCACGGTATCGGCACCAAGATGCATGACGAGCCCAACCTTCCGAACTACGGCGATCCGGGACGCGGTGCGCGGCTGCAAGAGGGCATGGTCATCGCCATCGAACCGATGGTGAACGCCGGAAAGCCCGACGTGCACATGCGGGACGAATGGGTAGCGGAAACCGCGGACGGCCAGCCGTCAGCTCATTTCGAGCACACGGTAGCAGTAACCGCGAACGGCCCATGGATCCTGACGCGGCCAAAAGAAGTAACGGGCCCGTCCTGGTAGCACAGGCACTTCTGCCTGTGCCCCAGTAAGCAGCGCCGCGACGCAAGCGGCAGGCGAAGTCCGAAATCTAGGCGACGGGCTTTAGCCCGTCGGGGCAGCAAACGCAACGTTGTAGTGGCCGATCTTCAGATCGGTCACGCATCAGGAGCATATGGCAAAGCCGTTACACGACGACAAAAAGAAAGACGACTCAGGCAACTCGAAAGAGGACGCCATCGAGGTAATGGCCACGGTCATCGAACCGTTGCCCAACGCCATGTTCCGCGTCGAACTGGAGAACAAGCATCGCGTATTAGCCCACGTCTCCGGCAAGATGCGCAAAAATTTCATCCGTATCCTGGCAGGCGATAAGGTAGCAGTGGAGCTTTCCCCTTATGACCTGACCAGAGGCCGGATCGTGTATCGTTATAAGTAAGGGTTTGTGGCACAGGCTTCAGCCTGTGTCTTCTGTAGGCGCCGGGCTTTAGCCCGGCCAGCAGTAAGATGCAGCAAGACCAGCGTTTAGGGGATTGAATCCCCAAAGCATCTAATGTGTAGGGGCGGGGCTTTAGCCCGACCCAGACAAGCACCAGGAATTGGGGAACAAATGAAAGTAAGAGCCTCGGTAAAAAAGATTTGCGACAAGTGCAAAGTAATCCATCGCCGCGGCGTAGTCCGCGTGATTTGCAGCAACCCGAAGCACAAGCAGCGCCAGGGATAAGGATTTTAGAACAAGGGAGAACGTATGGCACGTATAGCAGGTATTGATCTTCCGGTGCAAAAGCGCCTGTACGTAGGTCTGACGTCGATCTATGGCATCGGGCAAGCGCGCGCGAGGAAACTCGCCGCTAAGGCCAATGTCGATCCCCTCAAAAAGATCCGCGACCTGACCGAAGACGAAGTCAACCATCTCCGCCAGGCCATCGAGCAGGAAGGCCGGGTAGAAGGTGACCTCCGCAAGGAGGTCCAGATGAACATCCGCCGCCTGATCGAAATCCAGGCGTACCGCGGTATCCGGCACCGCCGCAACTTACCGGTTCGCGGCCAGCGTACCCACACCAACGCGCGCACCCGCAAGGGTCCACGCCGCGGCGCGGTAGCAGCCAAGAAAAAGGTAACCGGCAAGAAGGGCTAGTAGCGGCGGGTCTTTAGACCCGTCAATTGCAGGCAAGACGCAAGCGGATAGGTTATGTAGGCGACGGGCTTTAGCCCGTCGCTAGTTTTCCGAAATAAGTGGCACGCGAGAAACGGAGCAACCGTGGCAAAAGAGCAGCAAAAAGCAACCCCGGACGCCGGAGCAGCACCAGGAAAACCGGCAGCCGCGACAAAACGCAAAAAAGAATTCAAGAAAAAGCGCGAGCGCCGCGTCATCCCTCACGGCCTGGTGCACATCGCTGCGTCGTTCAACAACACGCAGATCGCCATCACCGACACCGACGGCCGCATCATCTGCTGGTCCTCCGCAGGCGCCATCGGCTTCAAGGGTTCGCGCAAAGGCACTCCGTACGCCGCGCAACAAGCGTCGCTAGCAGCGGCAGGCATAGCGCGCGACCAGTACGGCATGAAGAGCGTCGAAGTCCGCGTCAAAGGCCCAGGCTCCGGCCGCGAATCTGCGGTACGCGCGCTAGCCGCGGCGGGCCTGCACATCGTTGTAATCCGCGACGTCACGCCGATTCCGCACAACGGCTGCCGTCCGCCAAAGCGCCGCAGAGTGTGAGGTAGCACAGGCACTCTTGCCTGTGCCAGCGTGAGGACTGGCAGGAATGAAGCCGCGAAGCAAAGGCCGATGAATCGAAGTTAAGGCCTATAAAGCAGCAGGAAGCACAGACAAGAGTGTCTGTGCTGCTTAAAAAAGTTTCGAAGAGTTTTGGGAAGGGAGAATCGAAGTTGGCAAGACACCGAGATGCAGTCTGCCGCCTGTGCCGCCGGGAAGGGCAGAAGTTGTTTCTAAAAGGACTCCGTTGCTTCACCGAGAAGTGCGCGATCGAGAAGCGCAACTTCGTGCCGGGACAGCACGGCCAGTCGCGGCGGCCCAAGGTCGCCGGCTACGGCCTGCAGTTGCGCGAGAAGCAAAAAATGAAGCGCACCTACGGCCTGCTGGAGCGCCAGTTCCGCAACTACTTTGAGAAGGCGGTACGTCTCAAAGGGCCGTCGGGCGAAAACCTGATCATCATGCTCGAACGCCGCTTGGACAATGTCGTGTGGCGCGCGGGTCTAGCGTCGTCCAGAGCGCAAGCCCGGCAACTCGTCCTGCATGGCCACGTCCGCGTCAACGGGAAGAAAGTCAACATCCCGTCGTACCTCGTGGTCGTCGGCGAAGAGATCGCCATGAAGGAAAAGATGCACCAGAACGCCATGATCCTCGAAGCCCGCAACGTTGCCCAGAGTCAGAGCGCCGTACCCTGGCTCGAGCAAGACCGCGAGCAGTTCAAGGCCAAGGTCGTGGCGATGCCCAAGCGCGAAGACGTGCAAACACCGCCGTTCAACGAGCAACTAATCGTCGAACTCTATTCAAAGTAGGCCAGAGGCGCGCCGGCACGCCGGTCAATGTGGGGGTAAATGTAGGCGCCGGGCTTTAGCCCGGCGAATCTGAAAATGTAGTGGCCGATCCTCGGATCGGTCCAGGTTTCCGAGCAAAAGCAGCAAGCGCCGCCGATCCAAAATCGGCGGCCAGCCAGGCCCCACAAGGCCAGGCGAAAGGAATGAAACAATATGTGGAAGGGTTTCCAAAAGCCAAAGCGTCTAGCCTCCGAACTGGAATCGCTGACCGAAAAGTACGGCCGTTTTTCCGCGCAGCCGTTTGAGCGCGGCTGGGGCACTACAGTCGGAAACGCGCTGCGTCGAGCGCTGTTGAGCTCGATCGAGGGCGCGGCCATTACCGCCGTAAAAATCGAAGGCGTTCTGCACGAATTTTCGTCGATTCCGGGCGTGGTTGAGGACGCGACCGACATCATCCTCAATCTTAAGCAGGTGCCCATTAAGCTGAACACCGACCTGCCGAAGACCATCTATCTCAACGTAGAAACTCCCGGCCCAGTGACGTCCGCGCAAATCGAAGAAGACGCCGACTTCGCCGTCCTCGACAAGGGCGTCTACATCGCCACCGTCAGCGAAGGCGGCAAGCTCCAGATCGAAATGCGCGTGAAAAACGGCCGCGGTTACGTGGCTGCCGACCGCAACTACGACGAAGACCTGCCAATCGGCTACATCCCGGTTGACTCCGTCCACTCGCCGGTCCGCAAGGTCAACTACTCGGTCGAAGCCGCGCGTCTCGGCCAGATGACCGACTACGAAAAGCTGATGATCGAAGTGTGGACCAACGGCGCTATCACCCCGCAGGATTCCATCGGCCTGGCCGCCAAGCTGGTCAAAGACCACATGAGCATCTTCATCAATTTCGAGGAGCCCACGGAAATGGCTGAGCTCCCGCAGGAAATCACCAACGACCCGCGCCTCGAGCACCTGGACCGTTCGGTGGAAGAGCTGGAACTCTCGGTCCGTTCCTACAATTGCCTGAAGAATGCCAACATCCAGACCATCCGCGAACTCGTGCAAAAGAGCGAGAACGAAATGCTGAAGACCAAGAACTTCGGCCGCAAATCGCTCAACGAGATCAAGGATATACTAGTGAAGATGGGCCTAAGCCTGGGCATGAAGTTCGACGAGCACGGCCGCATCATCTGGCCCCCGCTCCCAAGCCAAACCGCCCCGCCGCCACCGTCCGAAGATATGGCCGGCCTGTAAGTAGCACAGGCACTCTTGCCTGTGCTGGCTGTAACGTCAGGGCAGGGTTACAACCGTGCCAAGGTCTCGAAAGAAATAAAATCTGTCATTCTGAGGGCATCCGATAAGGATGCCCGAAGAACCTCAGCTTCATCGGCTGTAAAAAACATAACGTCGGGACGCCCGCGCAGACACGCGCAAGCCCCGAAGCGCGCAACAAAAGGAAACGACCCATGCGACATCTGAAATCAGGCTCCAAACTAGGCCGCAACCCCTGGCACCGCCGCGCCACCCTGCGCAACCTGGTCACCAATCTCTTCGAGCACGGCCGCATCACCACCACGCTGACGCGCGCCAAAGCCGCGAGGCCCGTAGCCGAAAAAATGATCACGCTGGGCAAGCGCGACACGCTGCAATCGCGCCGCCAGGCCGCCTCCTACATCATGACGCCGCAAATCACCCAAAAACTCTTCAGCGAAATCGCCCCCAAGTTCGCCGACCGCGCCGGAGGCTACACCCGCATCATCGCCGCGGGCCACCGCGTAGGCGACAACGCAAAAGTAGCCATCCTCGAGCTAGTCAACTACGAGCTAAAGAAAAAAGAAAAGAAAGAAAAAACCAAGAAGGAAGAACCCGCCGCCGAAGCGAAAAGCTAGCCGGTTCGGCTAATAGGATTTGATCCTTTCGACGTTTGTTTTTCTCGGCTCAGCGTTTAGCTTGGGTCGAGCCCTAGCAGGATGCTGAAAAAGCCAGGAATTTTGTAACGAGGCGGCGCGCGGTGCGTCTGATTAGGCATGCGAGGAAACGATCAGCAGCAGGGGCATGTGTTTAGCTACCTTTCACCGGAGCAGCGGGTACGCAAAGATCATCCGCTGCGGCCGATCCGCACGATGGTAGATAAGGTCCTCAAGGAACTCTCGCCAGAGTTCGACAAGATGTATTCCCAAGTGGGCCGTCCGTCGATTCCGCCGGAGCAGTTGCTGCGGGCTCTGTTGCTGCAGATGCTGTACTCGGTACGCAGCGAGCGGCTGCTGGTGGAGGAGATCGACTACAACATATTGTTTCGCTGGTTCGTGGGGCTGAACTTGGACGATGAGGTGTGGGATGCCACGGTGTTCACCAAGAACCGCGACCGTTTGCTAGAGGCCGAAGTGGCCAAGGAGTTTCTGGCGCTGGTGGTGGAGCAAGCCCGCGGGCAGGGCTGGGCCTCGGACGAGCACTTCACGGTAGATGGAAGTTTGCTGGAAGCCTGGGCCGGCGTGAAGAGTTTTCAGCCTAAGAACAAGAAGAGTTCGTCTCCGCCGGATGATCCCGGAAATCCCACGGTGGATTATCGCGGCGAGAAGCGCTCGAACGAAACGCATGAGTCGAAAAGCGATCCCGCAGCGCAGATGGCGCGCAAAGGTCCAGGCAAGGAGGCCAAGTTGAGCTACAGCGGGAATCTGCTGGTGGAGAATCGCAACGGGTTGATGGTGGACAGCCGGGTGTGGGAAGCCACGGGCACGGCGGAGCGCTATGCCGCTCTGGAAATGCTGCAGGAACTTCCGGGAAGCAAGCGGGTGACGGTAGCTGGAGACAAGGGCTTCGACACGGCGGATTTCGTGCGCGAGTGTCGGAACCTATGGGTGACGCCGCATGTGGCGCAAAACCTTGGGCGAAGAGGCGGCAGCGCTATCGATAGTCGCACGGCGCGGCACGCGGGCTATGCGATCAGTCAGAAGAAAAGGAAGCGCATCGAAGAATGTTTTGGTTGGTTGAAGACCATTGCGTTGCTGCGCAAAGTGCGGCATCGCGGGACGCTGAAGGTCGATTGGATCTTTACGTTCGCTTGCGCGGCCTACAACCTGGTGCGCATGCGAAACCTGATGCGCAGCGCAGTTCCAACGTAGTCAGTGCGGGCCGTAGTGTCTCTGAACGGAGCTGAAACACCTCTTTCGGGCGCTCGGTAGCACGACAAATCACGCCGCAAAGGCTCGAAAACTCCCGAGTGACTTAAACCAACCTAGAAATTGCTGGCTCCGCACGATTTTTCCGCAGCCTGCTAGCACTCAACCATCATTCCTTCTGCGCAGAGAGGAATCTCTCTTTCTTCGGCGACGTCGCGAATCGTTCGAATGATAACCACAGAATAATAATTGACATAAGCATAATTATCTGATATTCTCTCCTGTGTTGGTTCACGCCGAGCTTCGAAGTCTCGCCATCCAACCTCGATCTGTCTGTTTCTCCCGCGCTCTCTGTGTTCTCCGTGAACTCTGTGATGAAATTCCCATTTGGTCGCTCCTTTGTTTTCAGTAACTTCCAAACTCCTTTTTCCGTAACTCCTTTTGTTTGACATTCATACGAAATGCCCCCGGGGTAAGGGGGTAAAAGCGAATATCCGGCGAAAGTGGCGCGTCAGCATCATCGAGGGGCGGAAAGTCCCAGGTTGTTTCGACGCTAGGCTCTGCGCTAGGAAAGTTCGGGAGTGGGTAGCGGCGGAGCAGGCTTGCGGAACCGGAACCACGCGAACAGTGCCAGAAAGGCAAAGAACGCGCCGATGGAGTCCAGCAGGGAATCGTAGGGTGAAGCAGTGCGGCTGGCAACGAAGGCCTGATGAATCTCGTCGAGGCACGAGTAGCTGGCGGCGATCACCAGCGCGGTCAGTCCCCAGCTCCAGTGCCACCCGCGGTGTTGCCCGCGCACGGCGCGAAACAGCAGCAGGCAGAAGATGAAATATTCGGTGAAGTGGGCGCTCTTGCGAATGATGTGGTGGACGAAATCGATCTGGTCGGTGGACAGCGATGGAACGAGCCAGTGGATGATCGGCTCGAAGAACCAGCCGGTATGCTGGGCGGAAAACGAATCCGTCGACATGAGAAAAATAAAGCAGGCCCAGAGCAGAGCCGGCCACCAGGTGCGCAACCAGGTGGGAACGAGCAAGCCGCCGAGGCGAGGCTGCATTTCAGGGAGTTGGGGCGCGGGTCGCGGATTGCGCCAGGGTTGTTCGGACACGAATCGTGCTCTCCGGAAGAAGCCACAGGGCTGCGAAAGACTCCAGCACTGCGAAGACTCAGCACTGCGAAGACTCAGCACTGCGCTACAGCTATCGTCTGACCATCTCTATTTTAGCTCGCGTGGTTGCAGATTGCTCATGCGAAAAATGATTGTTGCCATCGCAGCGCGGTAGCACAGGCACTCCTGCCTGTGTCGGTCGATCACTGGCAGAACGCATACGATGGGCAACACGGGTCACGGACGACTGGTCGAAATATCGGGACTTCCGTTCAGCATCGGGTCGCCCTGCGGCAGACGGCTTGGGTGTTACTTTTGGAACAGCGGAGCACAGACAGGAGTGTCTGTGCTACCTACTCCATCCGGTAGTTGGGGGCTTCACGAGTGATGATGACATCGTGGACGTGGCTTTCGCGCAGGCCCGCCGAGGTGATGCGCACGAAGCGCCCGCTCGATTTGAGGTCGGCTAGCGTGGGAGCTCCTACGTAGCCCATGCCGCTCTTGAGGCCACCAACCAATTGATCGGTGAGGCCGCCGAGCGAACCTTTGTACGGGACGCGGCCTTCCACGCCTTCGGGAACGGATTTGCCGCGCTCGCGATCGGAATCGTCCTGCACGGTGGCGTAGCGGTCGGAGCCAGAGTCCATGGCGGCCGTCGAGCCCATCCCGCGGTAAGACTTGAAGGTGCGGCCCTGGTAGAGAATCGTTTCGCCGGGGGATTCTTCGGTGCCCGCGAACAGGCTGCCGATCATTACGCAGGACGCGCCTGCGGCGATGGCCTTGGTGATGTCGCCGGAAAATTTGATGCCACCGTCGGCGATGATCGGCACGCCGGTACCTTCGGCGGCGCGCGATGCTTCGATGATCGCGGTGAGCTGCGGCACGCCAGCGCCGGTGACCACGCGCGTAGTGCAGATCGAACCAGGACCGATGCCGACTTTCAGGCCGTCGATGCCCAACGCGATCAAATCCTTTGCGCCCTCGTAGGTGGCGACGTTGCCGGCGATGATTTGGATTTCGGGAAGGCGATGCTTGATGGCTTTGACGGCTTCCATGACCCGCTGAGAATGGCCATGAGCGGTGTCGATGGCCAGAACGTCGGCTTTGGTTTTGGCCATTTCGACGGCGCGCTCGAGGAAGTCACCCGTGGCGCCGACTGCCGCGCCTACGCGCAACCGGCCGTGGTCGTCTTTCGCAGCGCGAGGGTATTCCAGCTTTTTCTGGATGTCTTTTACGGTGATCAGGCCCTTGAGGTTGAAGTCCGAATCCACGACGAGGAGCTTTTCGATGCGATGCTTTTGCAGGATGCGCTCGGCTTCGTCGAGGGTGGTTCCGACAGGAACAGTGATGAGATTGTCCTTGGTCATGACGGAACTGACGAGTTGGTTGTGATTTTTCTCGAAGCGCAGGTCGCGATTGGTGAGAATGCCGGTGAGACGCGAACCGCGGGTGACGGGAAGGCCGGAGATGCGGTACTTCTCCATGATTTCCAAGGCCTGGCGCAAGGTAATGTCCGGAGAAATCGTCACGGGGTCAACGATCATGCCGCTTTCCGAGCGCTTCACGCGATCGACTTCTTCGGCCTGGCGGTCGATGGTCATGTTGCGGTGAATGATGCCGATGCCACCCTGGCGCGCGATCGCCATGGCAAGGTTCGACTCCGTAACAGTGTCCATCGCTGCGGACGCCAGCGGAATATTGAGCGAAACCTTGCGGGTGAAACAGGTGCGAGTGTCTACCTCGGTGGGCAAAATGGAGGATTTGCCTGGGAGGAGCAGCACGTCGTCAAAGGTAAGGCCTTCGGGAATCGGACCGTCGATCATTACATCCTCTTTCGGGAGAAGTGGGCATAAAACAGCGCAGCCCAGCAGGTGCCCGCTGGGCTGGAGAAGAAATTCATCAAATCGAAAAAATGCGTCACTGTGAATTTTTATTGTAGCGGCCAGAGGTGCCCAGGGTCAAGCCGCGGCGGAAAGAGACAAAAATGAGCGCGTCGCCTTCCGCCTCGTTCTATCGATGAGTCGAGGGGCTGGCGGCCAGGGCATTGTCCAACTCGTCGAAAGGGTGGTCAATTGCTTCCGTGCGATCGTGCTTCGCGACGATGAGGCTGAAAATGGGATTGAGGAAGCGGCCGTATTTTCTAAGCGTGTCGCCGTCGCGGGAGGCGATCGCGGTTTCGATGGATTTTTCAGTGGCCGGAGTAATGAGTTCGAGGCGGCCCACGAAGACTCTCGAAAGTTGCGTGGGAGCGGGAGTAATGGAGAGCGGAAGAATCGAATCGACGTACGCGCGCGGGACGATGTAGATCAGCCGGCTCCCTTCCTCAAACCAGGAATCGCCCCAGGTTTCAAGCATGGCGTAGGCCTCCTCCGGATAGAGACCTTGGGCAGTGAGGAGATCTTCGACGTCGCGCCGTACAGAGTTGATCGTGCCGCTAACCAACGGCGATTCGAGCACGGCGTGATCTTGCGGCGAGCTAACCAGCTGATAGCCAACCTTGTCGCCCCGGCGCTCGAAAACGATAAGTGCGGGAATGGGTTGGCCAGCCAGATTGTCGAAAAGAATTGCGCCGGAAGGAAGAACCTTTGCGGAGAGGGGAAGAGACATCGTGGACACGCCGCGGTAGAACAGAAACTTTTCGCGCTGATCGCCGGTAGGCGACTTCACGGAGAGAGGCGTCGCGGACGTTTCGCGCGCAGCGTAGTAGCGGCTCGCCGCTTTTTCTCGGGGAAAGTCTTCCGCGAGATTGGCCGCCACGGTGATGGAATCCCAGGCGATGCTGCCATCGTCATGTGGCTTGTACAGAGCATCAGAGGAGAGCGGAGTAGAAGGCTGAAGTCGAGTAGCGTGAGGATACCACTCGGTGATAAAGCCTTTGGAAAAAGAGACGCGCACGGACACAGAGGTTTCCTGAGACGTGTAGAAATAGATGACCGGTGTCTCCATTCGGACCGTACCCCGAAGAATGCTTTTAGGTGAGCCGCGGAAGTGCTCAACAAATCCGGGCAAATCCGGAGGGCCGCCAAGGCCGACAAGATCAACCGGCAGCCATTCGATCGGCTGGCCGTCAGCACCGGCGATTGCGGTGAAGGTGCCCCATTCATGGGCCGTGAGGCCCGAGTCAGCCGGCTGCTGCCTGCTATGAAGAGGGTTGGCAACCGCGAGGACGACTCCCAGTGCCGTGAATAGCGCGAGGGACAGCAGTCGCGGGCGGCGGACAAGAGCTTTGGCGCCGGACAGCTTCATTGTTTTGCCTCTTTGGCCACCGCCGGCTTGGCCAATAATTCGGCGATGGTTTCGCCGCGCTCTCCCATGAAACGGCTGGAGAGATTCCGGGCTAGGAGTGGGTCTGTTTTGGCGCCGGCCATGGCTTTTTGGACGTGGTCTCGATGCTCCTCAGCGGGCCCGGAAAGCGTAAGGAGCGCGGCGGCAAATTCCATTTCAGGATCATTGCCGCGAAGCTGAATGGCTTGCTTCACGAGGGCGTAGCCGTCGATCCCTCGAGCAGGATTCTGCGAGGGTTCAAGCCATTGCTTGTAGGTTTCGGCGAGATAGCCCACATCAAAATAGTAGAGAGCAGGCGGTCCACCGGGCTGCGGAGATTTCGTAACCGCGGTGAGCCAGTTGAGGAGATCCTTTGCGGCGGCGGGATCTTTTCGCGCGTACAGGGTGGCGCGACGAAGCGTTTCCATGTGCACGAGGACATTGGAGTTTGCGGCCAGGATGGCGAAAGTGTCGGAGGCCAGCTTGGAGGTGGCATAATTCTCGCTGCCGGTGAGGTTCCAATCGTGGCTGATCCAAGGGAGGGATTTTGCCGAGCCGATCTCAAATGTGTGGCAGATGAGAGGTGGTCCAGCGAAGGCCACACCCGCCACCGCAATCAGCAGTGCTAGGAGGCCAACGGCGAAACGGCTGGAGCCGAGGGAACGCGTTCTCATGGGTTGCAGCTCCTTGCGGGTGCTTTGCGCTACGTACAAGAAGACGCCCGGGAGCGAAGAAGTGTTAACGGGGCTGGTGTGAATAGCCTTCGCGGCCGGTCCACGATTGTTCCCAATGACGCCAGAGGGAAATGTCGCCGAGGTCGAAAGCGTTCCACCACGAATCAAGCATGGTCTTGTTGAGATTGAGGATACCGTCGAGAGTAACTCCTGCTGGAGGAGGTGCGAGCGCGGCGAGGCGATCGTAAACCGCAGGGCGTTCGGCGATGGTGACGCGAGGGAGCAGGTGCCAGAGGGTGAAAGCGTCACGCGCCCGAGCTTCATGTAGCACGATATCGAGAGCGAGCTTGCGCGCCGAGCGATCCAACTCAACTGAATCAAGTTGCGCAAGCGCCGCGCGGAAAGCGTCGGGCGAATCTCCGAAATAAGGAGTTCCCGGTCCGGATTGAACATGCGTTGGGCAGGCGGCGCCGGCGGGAATAAAAGATTCGCGGCCGTTGCGATGAAAGCCGGCCCAGCCGAGCGTGGTTCGCAAAATTCCGTCACCCGAATCGTCAATTTGCAGGGTGTACATGCAGCCGAGGTCGACGGCGATCGCGGACGCCGTGTCCACGACGAATTGACCAGGTGGCGCCCAGATTGTTGCGTGAATCGTGCCGCGATCCAGTGCGATGCGCTTTCGTCCCGCGCCGGATTGCAGCAGGCGGAGCCGCGTCATCGGCTCGACTTCCAGGCGCCCGATTTCCGCGACGGCGACGCTGGCTTTCGATAGGGCATCGGTTTCCAGGGATTCTCCGAGCTCAAGCCGCGTGCTTCTTCCCGCGGCGTCTTTATTTCCAGAATGTTGCGACGCTGAGGTTACTTGCACGTCCCAACCATCGCGCGCAGCAGCCGGAGCGTGAGGCGAGCGCGCAAGCCACAGCCCCGATCCAATTGCCGAAACGACGAGCAACACTGCGGCAAATCTCGGCGTCCAGGTACTTGCCGCAATCTCAGACCACCATCTCAGTCGCCTCGCGAGAAGTTCGATCTGCGCGAACGTAGGAGCTGGGCGGTTGTGCCGGAGTCGTCCTAGCGCACGCTCCAGATGTTGAATTTCGGGATCGGGCGGGCCGGAGCCATCCCAGAGGTAGTCGTCTTGCGTAACTCGGTTGTCGTGTTCATTTGCCATTTGCGTCAGCCTATTTTCCAACGATCATGTTTGTCGCGTTTGCCGGCGCCCGTCGCTGGCCAAGTTTTTCTCGCAACTGCCGCATTCCGCGATTCAAATTCACGCGGACTGACCCATGCGAGAGGCCGGTTTTCGCGGCAATCTCCGGTCCTGTCATGCCTTCCACCAGTCGCAGAATCAGGGTTTCTCGGTAGGCTTCGGGCAGGCTGCGTACAGTGTCTAGAATCTCCGCCGCTCCGCTGGCTCGGGCTTGTTCGTCCGGCCCAGCGCTCGCGTCCGCGATGCTTGAATCGTCGGCGCGCTGGACTTGTACGCGCGGCCGGCGATAGTAGTCCTTGGCCATGTTTCTGGTAATCGCGGCCAGCCATGTCCCGAAGCGCGCTGCCTCGCGCAAGCTGTGCAAACGCGGAAGTGCGCGCAGAAATACTTCGTGAACGAGATCTTCTGCTTCGAGCACCGGAACCTTTGCGAGCAGAATGCCGTGAACCATGCGCGCATAGCGCTGGTACAACTGCCCAAAGGCGTCGCGGTGTCCCTGCTGCGAAAGCTTCACCAGAGCGGCGTCGGAATCCTCGAGAACTGCCGAGGTCTCCGTGACCGGAGGCGACTGCGCGTTTGTAAGTTCGAGCCCGCTGGCCATATTGCGCTCATGTCACTGCGACGCAATGCCTTGAAGTCACACTGCTCCGAAGTATAGACGCGGCGAGGCCGTCGAGTGTTAACACCGACCGTACACTCGTTATGTCACCTTGCTGGGACCGTGCCCCTGCTCTACAGTGGAGTTTGCCATGCCAAACGTAGATTTTGTGCCGCATGCGCTGCTGAAGAGCGGGCATGCGATGACGATGGTGGCGGCGTATGTGCCCAGGCGGTTTTCCCTGCCCGAGCCCGAAGCGCGCTTGTTCCAGGTGGACTCCTTCTCACGCTTGCTGGGGCAGTGTCATTGGCAGGCGGGCAAGTCGCGGGATACCCCGGTGATTGCGATTGTGCATGGGTTAGAAGGTTCGGCAGATTCGTACTATGTGAAGGGCATCGCGGAGAAGGCGTTTCATCGCGGGTTTCACGTGGTGCGGTTGAACCAACGGAATTGCGGTGGAACCGAGAAGCTTACGCCGACCTTGTATAACTCCGCGATGAGCGGCGACTACCGCGCGGTGCTCGAGGAGCTTGCGAACGTCGATGGCTTCGAGAGGATATTTTTCGGAGGTTACTCGATGGGCGGGAACCTGGTCACCAAGATGGCTGGGGAATATGGCGACGATGCTCCGCCGGCACTGCAGGGCGTGTGTTCCGTGTGTCCAGCAATCGACCTGTCCGCCTGTGCCGATGCGCTGGAACGCCAGGACAACTATTTTTACCAGCGGCATTTCGTGAAGGGGTTGATGACGCGGTACGCGCGTAAAGCGAAAATGTTTCCAGACCGGTATTCGCAGAACGGCTTCGGACCCATTCGAACGGTGCGGGAATTCGACGATGCGATCACCGCGCCGTGTTTTGGATTTCGTGGTGCCGAGGAATACTATGAGGCTGCCGGAGCGAAGAAGGTAATCGCGCAAGTGTGCGTGCCGATGCTCATGATTACAGCAGAGGACGATCCCTTCGTGCCTTACGTCTCGTTTCTTGCAGCGGGCGTGCGGAAAAATCCCTGCATTCAATTCGTTGCGCCGGAGCATGGCGGACACTGCGCGTTCATTTCGAACCAGAGTGGCTTGGAGCGATTCTGGGCCGAGCAGCGCATTGTGGAGTTCTGCGAAGAAATCTGGCGATCGAACACTCAGCCGAAAGGCTTTTCCAGAGAAACCGCGAAACCTTGAGTGAGAAGCTGCGCTGGGCCGTCGGCGGCGATAACCATGTCGTCCTCGCAGCGCATGCCAAACTCGCCTGGAATGTAAATTCCCGGCTCGTTCGAAAACGTCATGCCCGGCTCAAGAGTCGTTTTGCTGCCACGCACCAGATAAGGATGTTCATGGCCGTCGAGGCCGATGCCGTGGCCGAGGCGGTGGGTGAAGAACTTGTAGTCTGGTCCGTAGCCGGCACTGGTGACCACCCCGCGCGCGGCGTCATCCACCGTTCCCGATAGACGACCTGCGCGGGCCGCATCGAGGGCCGCGTCCTGAGATTTGCGGACGATCTCGAAAGTGCGCGTGATTTTCGCGGACGGCTTGCCAAAGACCGACGTGCGTGTCACGTCAGACTCGTAACCCTCGACCTTGCACCCGCCATCGATCAGCACCACGTCGCCCTCTTTCAGGGTTTGCGGCTTCACGGTGCCGTGAGGAAGCGCGGCGGACGCGCCCAGGAGGACCAGGGCGCCTCCTTGCAGCCCCATTTTCGCGAAGCCGCCCTCGACGAAGTTGGCGATGTCGTCCTGGGACATGCCTTCTTGCAGCGAGGCGAAAACCGCGCGGAAGACATCGAAAGTGGCGTCACAGGCTAAGCGCATCAACTCGAGTTCGCGCGCGGACTTGTGTGCGCGGCAAGCGATGGTCACGGGATCGGCGGAAACGTAGTCAAAAGTTGGGGCGGCTTGCCGAAGGTGGTCAGAAAAGGTGAAGCCGACGGTTTCTTCTATGCCGATGCGGCCCGTGCGGATGCCGCGGTCAGCGAGGGCGCCTGCCGCCAGCTGTGTGGGGCTTTCGTTTTCCTGCCAGGCGCGTACCTCGAATGGGAACTGTAACTTCTCGCGGAGACGGCCTTCTTCGAACCCAGGTACCACAATGATGGGGTTGCCGGTGCGGGGTATAACCAGGCCCAGCAGTCGTTCGCTTAGGCCCCAACGGATGCCCGTGAAGTAATAGAGCGACAAGCCTGGCGCGAGGAAAAGGGCGTCGTAGGGGGATAGCTCGGAGGCCTGACCCGTGGCGGAATGCCCTCCAGACATTATTCGCTGCGCATGCTGCAGGCGCTCGCCAAACTCCGCAGTGGTGATGGGTCGAACCTTAGTGCCGAGGGGCTTCAACGCCGAGAAGGCAGCAGGGAGCGCTTTGGATGGCGTTTGGGGGTGCGCGGACATGCCCAGGGCCAGCGCTCCTATCGAGGAGGCGGTGGTCCTCTGCAGGAAACGGCGGCGGGACGTCGTCTTTAGGTCTGTAGCCACGGGGTTCATACACATGTCGGCGAAGAGGTTTAGCGGTCAAATCGCGAGGTGTCAAGCGAGTTGTGGAGATGTGCAGGGTAGAAGCCAGTTGCCACAGGCGCTTCCGGCTTTCCAGTGTTCCGTGGAGATTCCGTAATTGATTTTTGTTGAAACTCCGGATGTCTTCGCAATGAATCGACCGGTCGATTCTAAATTCCATATATTCTATGTACGGTTATATGCGCGTACTGCCCGCCCCTCTGGTGGGGTAATAAAATTATGTTCGTCGATGTCTGCCTAACCTACTTATTTATATTAGGTTACGGTCGTTATGACGAATTTCTGAGAGCCCATATCCGCCTTGTTTTACCTGCCGCTTTTGGACCGAGGATTGCACCCAACGGTTAAGAGCTGCGCACGGGGGTACGTGGCGTAGATGGGGGAAAACACGAGTTCGTTTCGTTGTCTCCCAGAGCTATCAAGAATTTATAGGAAATTTACAGGAAATTTATGGAGGGCTAAGGTGAAAACAGCCTATCGGGGAATGTTGTCGTGTTTGATTTTAGCAACGTTAGTATTAGGTTTGGCAATAAGCACCCAAGTGAGCGCTCAGATCATCAGCGGCGACTTGGTGGGAACGGTTCTGGACAAGAGCGGCGCGGTTGTGCCGGGCGCCAGGGTCGAAGCGACCAAGACGGACACCGGCGTCAACTACGAGACCAAGGCCAATGAATCCGGCGAATACCGCTTTAACAATTTGCCGGTCGGTACTTACAGCGTCTCGGCATCGACGGCGAATTTTGCCACCACTACGATCAATGGATTCAAGGTCGAATTGAACAAGACCAGCACCCTGCTGATTACGCTGGAGGTCAAGGGCGCGGTCACTTCGATCGAGGTCTCGGGCGCAGCAGCTGCGCTGGACACGACCACCAGCCAATTGCAGTCCACGTTTGAATCCAAGGACATTTCTGATTCCGCGATTGCCAGTACAGGCGGCAACGGAAGCGGCGTTCTAAACCTCTCGCTGCTCAGCGCCGGAGTAGCAACGAGCGGTGGCGTCGGAGTAGGGACGGGTCCGTCGGTTGGCGGCCAGCGTCCCCGGAACAACAACTTCACGATCGAAGGTGTGGACAACAACAGAAAAGACGTTACCGGGCCGATGGTAATCGTGCCAAATGACGCCGTTGCGGAATTTTCGCTGCTGCAAAATCAATTTTCGCCAGAATTTGGCCACTCCTCGGGCGGCCAGTTCAATACCGTGGTCAAGAGCGGAACGAACTCGTTCCACGGTTTGGCTTACGTTTACAACGCGAACCGCAACTACGATGCCTTCGACAGCCTGAATGGCATTGGCGGACTAACCTCGAATCCCCGGCTCGACAACAACCGTTTCGGCGGCCAGATCGGTGGCCCGGTCATCAAGAACAAGTTGTTCTTTTTTGTGAACTACGAGCAGGAACCACTGGGCCAGGCGGGTACCGGAGGCGCGGTTTGCTCGCCGACGGCGGCCAGCTTTGCCACAATCAACGCTACGCCGGGCTTGTCCGCGACCAACCTTGGGATCTTCGAGAAATACGTTGCGCCAGGCACGAACGCAACCACTGGTTGCGATCCGATTGCTTGGGTCGGTGGCACGAAGTTGGCTACTGCGGGACTCGCTTTTGTCGCCCCGAGCTTCACCAACTACCGGTTCGTTACATCCAGCATGGACTACGATCTGTCCTCTAAGGATCAAATCCGCGGCCGTTATATCTACAACAGCCAAGTCGGGATCGACAATAACGCGACTCTGCCGGCGTTTTTCTTGCCGCAACCCAACAAATTTCATTTGGTGACGATCAATGAGTACCACACATTCTCGCCGACGCTGACGAATGAGGTGCGCCTCGGTTTCAACCGATACGCGAGCACTACCTCAGCGGGCAATTTCGCTTTCCCTGGCGTGGATAGCTTCCCCAATCTTCAGTTTAACGACCTGGGCCAGTTGCAAGTCGGTCCGGACCCCAATGCGCCGCAGGGCACGATTCTAAACACGTATCAGGTGGCGGAAGCGCTTACGTGGACGAAGAGCGCGCATACCCTGAAGTTCGGCATCGAAGGCCGCAAATTGATCGCACCGCAGACCTTCACGCAGCGTGTTCGCGGCGACTATGAATACGTCAATACGCTTTCTTACCTGCAAGACGCCGTCCCAGACTACCTCGCGGAACGCAGCAACGGCGATCCCGTCTATTACGGCGATCAGTCCGCAATCTATTGGTACGCGAACGACAACTGGCGTATCCGCCGTAACCTGACGCTAAATCTTGGTCTGCGGTACGAATACACGACCATCCCATTCACGCAAAGAACACAGAACCTGAATGCGGCCGCGAGCGTTCCTGGACTGATCGACTTTGCAGCGCCGCAGGCGGCGAAGAACAACTGGGGCCCACGGATCGGCTTTGCGTATTCGCCGGGAGATAGCGGTCGGACCTCGATCCGCGCCGGCGCAGGCATCGCGTACGACGTATTATTCGACAACCTGGGGCTGCTGTCGCTTCCGCCTCAGCTTTCGTCCACGATTGACTGCGCTCCGGTGGGGGACTTTACTTGCCCGTCTGCGTTCCTGGCCGGCGGCGGCATTCTCCCGGGCCCTGGGGGTATCGCGACTTTCCCGACGATCGGTGCTCAACGAGCTGCGACCTCAGCGTTCGTCCCGGTCGACCAGAAATCGCCCAAGTCCATCGACTGGACTTTGGGTATTCAACATACATTCTGGAACGACTTCACAGCGGAAGTTCGCTACGTCGGGACGCGCGGTATCCACCTACCTGCTCAGATTCAGTTAAACAAGCAGTCCAAAGTGACTGACTCGTTCTTCTTGCCGACTTACACGACGGCGCCTTCGCAGGCAACTTTGGACGCCTCGACCGTCGATCTGGCAGCGATCCAGGCCACGAGCGCACTCGTTCCTGCTTACGGTAGCCAGGGCTTTGTTGCCAACATCACGTCGTTTCAGCCATGGGCTTCGTCGACCTATCATGGCCTGGCAGCTCAGCTCAACAAGCGCTTCAGCCATGGCTTTCAGATGGTCGGCGCCTATACGTACAGCCACTTGATCGATGACGCGACCGCCGAAGTCTTCAGCACGGTTCTGGCTCCGCGGCGTGCGCAAGACGGCCTTAATCTTTCCCACGATTTCGCTAACTCGATTCTCGATCATCGTCATCGCTTCACACTCTCGATCGTGTACGACGAGCCGTTCTTCAAGAACAGCAACGCGTTCCTAAGGAACACGGTCGGAGGATGGGAAATTGCCCCGATTTATACGTACCAGTCAGGACAGTGGGTCACCGCGCAGAGCGGCATCGACTCCAACTTGAACGGGGATTCGGCTGGCGATCGCACCATCCTGAATCCCAATGGCGTACCAGGCACGGGCAGTGGAGTCATTCCACTGTGCACCAGCGCAGTGGCAGTGTGCCCAGCTTCGGTGACTGCGGCCAACGCTAACACAGCCAGCCGAACGGGGGTTGTGGGCTATTTGGCAACTAATCCTAGCGCGCAATATATCGAGGCGGGCTATGGCGCGCTGGCGACCGTTGGCCGCAACACGCTGCAGCTGAAGCCGATCAATGACGTCGATGTGAGCGCTTTGAAGCGGTTCGTCATCACGGAGCGGTTCAAGATCGAATTCCGCGCTTCGGCGACCAACGTCCT
The DNA here is from genome assembly GCA_963721915.1 of uncultured Acidobacteriota bacterium. Lineage (GTDB taxonomy): Bacteria > Acidobacteriota > Terriglobia > Acidiferrales > UBA7541 > Acidiferrum. The sequence continues at coordinate 218,845 of CAVRLD010000006.1, forward strand.
AAATCACGCACAATACGTCGGCGGATTCCTCAACGACGTTGCACCTCCGCTCCCGAATTTCACGGGCTTTCAACGCAACATTTTGTTGCCCAACAACTCATCCTTCAACCAGCCTAGCCAGGTGTTCTCGAGCAATCCTCGAGTCCTGCAATTGGCTTTGAAGATTTTCTTCTAGGCTGATCAACCTTTCGCCTGTGTTTCCGGGCGGGAATTACGAAGAGGCGCTCCAGTCAACCGGAGCGCCTCTTTTCTTTTGAAGCGACAGTTTTGATAAACGCACAGATCGCCTTGTGATAAGCTCCGCCCAACAGTAACAAAGCGAGAGGTCTTCCGTGACGTTTGCCAAGTTTTGGCCGGCGTACGTGCGTGCCCATAGCAGACCAGCCACGCGGGTAGTTCATTGCGTCGGCACGATTGCCGGCTGGATGCTGCTCGGTGGCGCGATTGCCATGCACCGCTGGTGGTGGATCGCGGCCGCTTTGGTGATTTCCTACGCGCTGGCCTGGCTTTCCCATTTTCTAATCGAGCACAATCGCCCCGCAACCTTCGATCATCCGCTGTGGTCTTGGTGGGCCGACCAGAGGATGGTGTTTCTGACGCTGGTCGGGCGCATGGATGCTGAGGTTCGAAAGTGTGGGGTAGCGCAGGATTGAGTTGCGGAGAAGAAGTAACGAAATAACGACGCAACGAAAAAGAGGCGACGAGCCGAATCACCCCAAAGCGATTCGCTCCAAATACTATTCCATGCGAACCGCGAGGATTTTCTTCCCTTGGATCTTGAGCTCGATGCCAAGAGGCGGGCGCACATCCGAGCCTTGCGCAATGCTTCCCCGCACCCAGAAATCTCCAGGAATGTTGGCCATTTTGAGGGGGTCGAACACACTGCGGCTGCACGGATTTCCCACCATCGGGTGTTTCGCCGCGCGGAAATCGTAGTCATTTTTGAGCCGGTCAAGATCGGTGACGTACTCAAACCGGCAGTTTCCGAAGGGCACATTCATTTCGAGAGCCCAGTAACCATCGGGCTGCGAGGCCGATCCGGAGGATAAGCGGATCAGCAGCGCCGCAACGCTCTCGCCAGTCAAGTGATTCACAAAGAAAAAGCTCTTCGACGTCCAAGGTTTAGCCATTTCCGTGACGCTGGCAATTTCCGGAGCTGCGGCCGTCGCGCGCGGCATCGAGGCTGTAGGATCGACTGCGGGTGCTGGCACCTCGATTTGCGGCGGAGGCGCGGCAGGAGTCTCCTTCGCATGTTTCGAGCGCAGCAGCCAGCGCGAGCCAAGCAGGCAAACAATGAGAACCACCAAAAATCCCGCGACCAAACGCACCGTGGGATTTGCCATCATCCCCTGGCGCGACGCACCCCCGGCAGGAACACCTGGGATGTGTGGCATTTCCGCTTTGAATCGTTCGGATTTGGGCTGGTCCGGCATACTCATCAGCGTGCTAGGAAAATTCCGACAAGCCCGCACCGCCAAGGCGCGGTGACCGCCGGCACGGCGGAGAAATCGGCGATTCGCGCCCATTGTAGGGCGCTGAGCATCTCGGAGCAACAAGGACGAGAAGTCGAGTTGCCTGGGAGAAACCAGTTCCAAATAGGATGCCTCCCATCCATTGGATTTGCTGTTATTGAGAAGGGTACAAGTCTGATTCTCAGGCTTGTTTCGGTCCGCCCGGCAATCCTACTGTAGTACGTACGGTAAGAACGTCGGAGGGCGTTCCCTCCTCAGAAATGTAATCTATGAGCGGCGATACACGAGCGGCGGCCCGGGCTTTTGTGCGCAGCCTGAACATCCTGCTGAAATTCGCACGTTTATACGAATTTGGGCACGCACGAACCGGGGCGCAATTCGAAACGGCGTGGAAGGAGTTACGATCCGCTTTGGACGAGAGCGGCGGCGGCGGATTGCTGCTCGGTGCGTCCGGTAACCAGATCCTGCTGGACGGCGTACCCCTGGGCGCAGCCGCCGGGGAGCGAAGCTTTGCGCAATTGCTGGCGAGCTCCGGTATCGCCAGCATCCACTTCGGCACTACTACCACCCAGCCACAATTCGCCCGGTTCGTGAGGGGCTTTCCCAGCGGTAACGCAAAACCTACCGCGCTGGCGGAGCAGTTGAAATCCGCGCTGGCCGGCGATACCAGCATCAGGATCAACGAAATCCGCTACGTGGCGGAAGACTCCTCGGTGGCAGGAATCAAGATGGCCGCGAACCTGACAGCGAAGGTCTTGGGCGCGCAAGGCGACAAATTCAGGGATTTCTTCGACGACCCCAACAAATTGCTGCAAATGATCCTTGCCGCCGAAAGCAGCCGTGGTCCAGGCGGTGGCGGATCGGGACCTGGTGTCGGCGGCGGCGGAGGCGTCGGCACAGGCGGTGCCGGCACCCTCTGGGATACCGGCGCAGGCTCAGGCGGAGGCAGTGGAGGCTACGGAGGGGGCTCCGGAACAGGTGGCGGGGCGGGAGGAAGTGGTTCGTCCGCACCAGGCGGGCGAGTCGGCGTGCCCGCTCCAGGGCCCGCAGGAACACTAGGCGGCGACGCTGCAGCTCAAGGGAAATGGCTGACCGCTTCGGCGCTTCTGCGAAGCACGGTGACCACGGCAGGTCCCGAGTTCGGCGTTCCTGGCGTGGGTGCCGCAGGTGGATCGACCACGTATGCCGTTGCCGAGGACGATGTACGGCAGATGCTCGCGCTGTTTGCGCAACTCGGTAGATCGCGCAAAGACCCCGGAGCGCGCAGCGAAGTCCCGAATTTTCAGGCACGGCTGAGCGCCATGCCCGTACGCGCGCAAGTTACGTTGCAGCAGGCACTTGCAGGGTTGGCAGCCCAGGCACCGACAGAGAAAGCGGACAAACCCATGCTCCTCAAGCTGGCGGAGCATGTGGCCATACGATTCGCGCTCGACAGTTACGAGCGTGGCGAACTGCGCGTAAACGCAGTCAAGCAACTGCTCGATCGCATGAACGCCGAGATCGAAGGACTGCGCAAGATTTTGGGCACGCAGGAAGAGATGATGGCGAATGCGGGCCTTCAGGTCCAGTCATACACCGAACTGCTCGACCAGGAATTCTGGGAACAAGTACCTGACGAAAATAAGAAAGAAGTTCTCGTTTCCGACGAGGCTTGGTGCGTCCCTCCGCGTAACGTGCGTGCCTATCTCGAAGACATGCTGCGCCGCGGTGAATTGAAGACCGTGAACGAGATTTTGATGAAGTATGCCGCCTGCATCGGACTGGAAAATCCCGAGGCGCGCCGCACGACCGCGATCGGCCTCTCCGACCTCGCCGAACTCTATGGCAGCGGTGATGGCAGCGCCCTGATGGATGGCATCCGCCGCCTTGGCAGCCAACTGGCCATCGAGCGCGAACCCGAACTCCAGACCTTGATCAGTGCCGCCTTTGTGCGGCTCAGCCAGGAAGCAGCCTCGAAAAGATGCTACCCGGCGATGCAGCAAGCGCTGGCTTCGCTCGACAGTGTCGAGGCGCAGCGTCCGGGATCCACACAAAGCCTGCGGCCGCGTATCGGCGCTGAAGAGCGCATGCCGGAATTCGTGGAAGAAGCACTGCGCAGCGGCCACGTCGCCGACGGCATGATCGAAATCCTCGCGTTGATGCCCAAGACGACGCTGCACTACGTCACCAATCGCTTCGGGCATTGCGGCTTTCGCGAAGATTGCGAACTGCTGGGTGAAATCGTGCGCGCCCTCGGCGAAGAGGCCACCAATCGCCTGCTGGAAACCCTGCAAACCGCGCCTGCTACCGAGGCCGCGGAGACCGTAGGCTTGCTGACGCAGCTTTCTCCGGATGCGGTCGCGCAAATACTTCCGGTGCGATTGTCGCAATGGCCACGCACCGCGCACGACCGCACGGTCCGCCAGTTGTCGTCGGCTCCGGCGCAACACCGCGTGCAGCTTCTTGTCGCCCTGTACGATTCGCTCGATTCGATGATTCGTCCGCTGGCCATCGACGAAATGGGCATGAGCGGCCATCCAGACTGCATCCCGAAGCTCCTGGAACTTGCTGAAGACGAATCCACGCCCGGGTTCACCCGCCTGAAAGCAGTCGAGGCACTGGGTCGCTTGCGAGCCTCGGCCGCCGCACCATTGTTCCAGCAGCTAATGGAATCCCGCCAGCTCTGGCGCTGGAGCAATCCCGAGGAGTTGCGAATCGCGGCCGCGCAATCCCTCATGCGCGTTGACCCGACCATGGCGCTCGAAAAGCTCACGCCCAGCGGATTCGATCGCAGGGACCTGACCTTGGAGCCTACCGATCCAGATCCCAATGCTTCGGTAATCCGTCAACGTCGCTACGCGCGCCTCAAGCTCTCCCGCAACCTCGCGGCCCACACCACCAATTTGCGCGAAAACATCAATCTGTCGATACCCGAACTCAATCTCGGCGGCGGCATCGGCGCTGGAGACCGCCACTTGGCGCCTGGATCGCTCCTCAGCTTGAAGTTTGCACACGGCATGCGCCCCATCAAGGCCCAGGCGGTGGTACGCGGAGCGCGGCCCCAGGCGATGGCCTTCGAATTCGTCGAAATGGATCTCGACGAGAGATCCAGGTTGCGCAAGCTGCTGATGGAGCTCGGCGGCTTGCCGATGGCCGCGCAGGTGTCGAACCGCACGCGACGTCGTGGACGCGTCGCCATGTTGAGGAACTAGTTATCGGCGAACGCAAGCCGGCCTCGGCTATGGAAAGTTGTGGTGGCAACAAACACAGTGCGAGCGATAGGCCGTCTCTCCTCCTTCGGGTTTCCCGTTTTGGTACCAGCCCGGTCGGCCAGGTTCCTGCCGGCCCAGTAGTGGCGCGATTTTCCCGGCATAGGCCGTATGTACCATTGCTGCGATACTCCAATGCCCCTACGGTACTAATGCGGTAGTCCCACGCGTCGCCGCAAGCGGCGGAGGGGAATGAGAGTAGCAGACACAAAAACAACGGCGGGCCGGGCATTCGTAAGAAGCCTGAACATTCTTCTGAAATTCGCCCGCTTATACGGCTACGAACACACCCGCACAATGGAGCACCTCGAAACCGCTTGGCGCGAGCTGCGCGCGGCCATACCTGCGGGCACCGAAGGCGGCCTATTGCTCGGCGCAACCGGCAACCAGCTTCTCCTGGACGGTGTGCCGTTGGAAGGCTCTCCCGCGGAAAGACAATTTGCGCTGCTGCTTTCTGCCGCCGGCCTCGCCAGCGTGCAGTTTTTCCCATCGATCACCGAAGAGGAATTGGGCCGCTTCGCGCGTGCCTTCCCAACCGGCAAGTCGAAACCCGCAGAGTTAGCGGGGCAACTGAAGTCCGCATTGGCGGGCGCGCAGAGCATTCGCATCAACGAAATCTGTTTTGTGGCCACGGACTCGCGTTTTCGGGATGCCAGCGTCGCGGCGCAACTGGCCATCTCGACCCTTGGCGACGATCAAGATCAATTCAAGCAGTGGCTCAACGACCCTCAGAAACTGCTGGAGATGATTGCGGCGGCGCAAGGGGCGGAGCGTAGTGAGGGATCGGCCAGCGGAACCGGCGGTGCAGGAAATGGCCTGGGATATGGTAATGGGGACGGCGGTGAGGTTGGCGATGGAAGGGTAGCTGGAGGGCCTGGTGGCGGAGGCGCCGGTTTCTACCATCGACTTGCGGGAAGCGAAGGAGCTCCCGCGGAACCCAGTATCCCGGGTGCCGACCCGAATTTCTTTAGCGGTCCGGTCGCAGAGGCTTCGCCGTCTCTGTTGTCGGTCTCTGGCTCTGGTCTTCCTGGTTTGGGTCCCGGTCCCGGACGCGGAGGGGGTTCGGGTTCCGGTCGGCCTTTCACTGGCGAGCCCAGCGAAGACGAAATTCTCGGCATTCTTAGCGCGCTGACAAGCATCGGCCAGGTCGGCGCGGGCGGCGGTGGGGGAATGGCTGCAGCCGGCGTCTTCCACGAGCAAATGTCGCAGTTGCCGGGTCGCGCGCAAGACACGTTGAAGGCAGCGCTTGCCGAGCTTGCAACGCACGCCCCCACTGCCAAGCCGGACCAGTCCATGCTCGTGAAACTTGCCGAACACCTGGCGATTCGTTTCGCCCTGGAACGCTACGAAAAAGGGGAAGTGAAGGTTAACGCGGTTCGCCAGATGCTCGACCGCATGAACTCCGAAATCGAGAACCTCCGCAAGATCCTGGGCGCTCACGAAGACAAAATGAGCGATGCGGGCCTGATGGTGGAGACGCACCGCGAAATTCTCGATCGCCAGTTCTGGGCCGCTGTTCCCGAGAGCGGTAAGCGCACCGTTCTCCTTTCCACCGAGGCCTGGTGCATTCCGCCGCGCAACGTGCAGTCCTACGTAGCAGAGTTGATCGAGCAGGGCAATATTGCGGATGCGGTCAGCGTGTTGCGGAACTATGCGGCGTGCGCCGACAGCGACGACACGGAAGCCCGTAAAAAAACCGCGGCCGGCCTTTCGCAGATGGCCGAGTTGTATGCCAAGGTCGATCCCAAGCTGCTGGTCGCGGCATTGCAGCATCTAGGCTTGCGGCTGAACATCGAGCAGGACCCTGAACTTCAGGGCCTGGTCAGTGCCGCGTTCGTGCGCTTGAGCCAGGAAGCCGCCACCAGCCGCAGCTATGCCGCAATGGAGCAAGCTCTCGAACTTCTTTCCGGGATCGATGCGCAGCATCCTGGCGCGGCACGCACCCTGCGATCGAAGATGGGCATCGAGGAGCGCGTTCCCGAATTCGTGGAAGAAGCATTACGTGCGCGCCAGGCCGCCGCAGGCCTCACCAGCGTCTTGAAGATGATGCCGCAGACCGCGATGGAGCAGCTCTCCGCGAGATTCAACCGCTGCAGCTTACGGGATGATGCCGAGCACGTTGCAAACCTCGCCGCCGACCTTGGCGAAGAAGGCGTGCAGTACCTGCGCAGCACGGCGCGCAGCGGCCCGGTCGCAGAGGCAGTCGAAGTGGTCGGGCTCCTGTGCAAACTCGATCCGCAAGCCGTCCAGGTTTTTTTGCCTTCGCGCATGAAGGATTTTCCGCGCGCCTCGCAGGACCGAGCCCTGCGCCAAATCTCCGCCAGTGGAGCTCCTGGGCGCTGCCGCATTCTGCTCGAATTGCTCGATCACCTTGATCCACTGGTTATGCCGCTGGCCATCGACGAAATCGGCGTCACCGAAGACCGCGAAGCTCTCCCCCGCCTGCTCACGATTGCCGACGGTGACTTGCCCGCTGGAGCTGGCATCTACCTCCGCGTCAAGGCCGTGGAAGCTCTGGGCCGCATCGTCGCCACCGAGTCCATCACCGCTCTGAAGCGCATCGTGGAAGCGAAGAAATTTCTCGGCTGGGTTCAACCTCAGGAACTTCGCATCGCTGCATGGCAAGCCCTCGAAAAACTGGACCCAACCTGGGCGATCGCCTTTCTGCCCCTCAGCAACCTCGACAAGGCCGACCTGACTCTCGCTCCGCTAGAAATGACGCCCAATTGCAAGTTCGTCCGCCAGCGCCGCCACAAGCGCGTGCGTCTGAACAAGCCGGTCACCGCGATCAGCACGAACCTTAAGGAGACCTGCAGCTTACAGATCAAAACCGCCAGCCTCTCTGGCGGCGTGGCCACCATCAGCCGTCATCTGGCCCCCGGCACGCCGGTGCAACTCAAATTTCAGATCGGCCTTCGCAACCTCCAGGCCACCGCGCTGATGCGCGACTATCGCGCCCAGGACATGGCCTTCGAAATCGTAGACATGAATCTCGACGAACGCAGCCGCCTTCGCCGCCTGCTCGCCGACAGCCTGTCTGCGCCGACCGCCACCACCGCTAGCGACGACACGCCCGCAGTATCCGACACCCCGGTACCGGTTAACGCTCGACGCTCCCGCTAAACTCCCACCAACCTGGCAGTGGTTTCTATGCACCCCCGAACTGCGTGTTAAGATATGCCGCTCAAAGGTCGCAGGTCGAAAGCGAGGCGCCATCCGTGGAAACGAAATTTTTCTCAAGGCAAACTACCCGCCGCGAAATGCTGCGGACCAGTGTCGCACTGGCCGGCACCGGCGTGCTGTCTGGCCTGTTCCCGGGCAAACTTCTGTCGCAGCCGGAATCACGCGCAGCAAATTTACAGCAGGTGTCCACCAGCGCGGATCGGGTAGCGCAGATGAAGGCGCAAATGTCCGCGGTCCCACTGCAGACCAGCAAGTTGCGCGACAATATCTATCTGCTTTCCGGCCCTGGCGGAAACATGGTGGTCCTCAGCGGTGCCGACGGAAAGATAATGGTGGATTCAAGCTTCGCTGGCGTCGCTCCAAAGATCAAGACTGCCGTGGACGGGATGGGTGGCGGTCCGCTGAAGCTACTGATCAACACGCATTGGCACTTTGACCATACCGATGGCAACGAAGTGATGCACCAGGCGGGCGCGCTGATCGTTGCTCACGAAAATACCCGCAAACGCCTTTCGACGCCGCAGGACACCGCCGCCTTCGGGCTGCACTTCGACCCATCGCCTGTGGCCGCTTGGCCGCAGCAGACTTTCACGGAGGGAACAAAGCTGTATTTCAGCGGTGAAGAGCTGACATTGGTCCATTTCTCGCCGGCCCACACCGACAGTGACATCTATGTCCGCTATGAAAAGGGCAACGTGTTGCACATGGGCGACGTTTGGTTCAACGGCGTCTATCCCTTCCTGGATGCCAGCAGCGGCGGCAACATTGACGGCATGATCGCGGGCGCCGCGCGGGGATTGAGTCTTGCGGACGCCGACACAAAGATCGTTCCCGGCCACGGACCGGTGGGCGATAAAGCCGCACTGGCAAAAACCCGCGACATGCTCGTAACGGTGCGCGAACGTGTGCACGCCCTGAAGGCCGCCGGCAAATCGCAGCAGGAAGCCGTGGCGGCAAAGCCGACCGCGGACCTAGATGCTGTCTGGGGAGAAGGCATGATCACCGCCGACCTGTTCACTACGATCGTTTATTCGACGCTCTAGGCGATTTCAACACTTCAGGTGATCGGCGAAGCTTTGGGTGCACAGCTCACGCGGCGGAGAGACGCAGCTCTCAGCTTTTCTTTCTCACCATCCTGCCGCCCAGTGAGCCCGTCAAGCGCCTGATGGCGCGTTGCCCACAAAATGCCTGCTATGCCACATTTTTGGCGTCCGCGCATCGAAACAGATAGAATAAAGGTTTGCGCTGGTCAGGTCGTCCCGATCTGTAAGTCTCCAGCGTAGTCGAACACCGTCAGGAAACGGCGAAACTATTCATGGATGCAGCAAAGGTTGTTGACAGCGTAATCGCGCGATTCATCGGCACCAAGCACGAGCGCGACGTCAAAAAATTGCAGCCCAATGTCGCGGCTATTAACGCCCTCGAGCCCGAAATCAAAGCGCTCAGCGACGAAGATCTGAAGCTTCGCTTTCTCGCGTTAAAAGAGCAAGTTCAGGAGCCCCTCAAAGACGCCGACCCCACCGAACCGACCTTTCGCGAACTGATGCAGAGGGCGTTCGAGCCCGTCCTGGTCTCAGCGTTCGCGCTAGCCCGCGAAGCGGGTCGCCGCTTCCTGAACATGCGCCATTTCGACGTGCAGCTGATCGGCGGCATGGTCCTGCACGACGGCAAAATCGCCGAAATGAAAACCGGCGAAGGCAAGACCCTCGTCGCAACGTTACCCGCCGCTCTGAATGCCCTTGCCGGACGCGGCGTTCACATCATCACCGTGAACGATTACCTCGCCCGCCGCGACGCCGAGTGGATGAGCGCGCTGTATCGCGGCCTCGGTCTGTCCGTCGGAGTCATCGTCCACGACCTCGACGATGAGCAACGCCGCGCCGCCTACGGCGCCGACATCACCTACGGCACTAACAACGAGTTTGGCTTCGACTATCTCCGCGACAACATGAAGTACGACCTAGCGAATTGCGTCCAGCGCGGCCACCATTTCGCCATCGTCGACGAAGTCGATTCCATCCTCATCGATGAAGCGCGCACCCCGCTGATCATTTCCGGCCCCGCCGAAGAATCCACCGACAAGTACTACAAGATCGACAAAATCATCCCCAAGCTGATTCAGGATATCGACTACACCCTCGACGAAAAACATCGCCAGGCTACGCTCACCGAAGAAGGCGTCAGCAAGTGCGAACGCCTGCTCAGCCTCGGCAACTTGTATGACCCCGCGCACATGGAAGTGATTCACCACGTCTACCAAGCGTTGCGCGCGCATGCGCTATACAAGAGTGACGTAGATTACGTGGTGAAAGACGGCGAAGTCATCATCGTAGACGAGTTTACTGGCCGCCAAATGCCCGGCCGCCGCTGGTCCGATGGCTTACACCAGGCCGTCGAAGCGAAAGAAAACGTCAAGATCGAGCGCGAAAACCAGACTCTCGCGACCATCACCTTCCAAAACTATTTCCGCATGTACAAAAAGCTCTCCGGCATGACCGGCACCGCGGAAACCGAAGCCGCCGAGTTCGCCAAGATCTACAACCTCGACGTGGTCGTGATTCCGACCAACCGCGAGCTGATTCGCAGGGAATATCCCGACGTTGTGTACCGCACCGAAAAGGAAAAGTTCCACGCCGTCGTCAATGGCATCATGCAGGAAGACAATTCGTATGCCAACGGCATCCGCCACTTTCACGAGCGTGGCCAGCCGGTGCTGGTCGGCACAATTTCCATCGAAAAATCCGAAGCCATCGCCGACATCCTGAAACAGACAGGCATCCCGCATCAGGTCCTCAACGCCAAACAACACGAGCGCGAATCGCGCGTAGTCGCGCAAGCGGGCCGCAAAGGCGCCGTCACGGTAGCCACCAACATGGCCGGTCGCGGCACCGACATTCTCCTCGGCGGCAATCCCGAGCAGATGACCCGCGATCATTTCCTGAAGAACAAAATGGCCATGCCCTACGCTTCCGCGCCGGCGGTCATCGCCGCCGAGAGTGCGAGCATCAACGCCACAGGAGAGGTTGCGCAGCCGATCGCCGCGCCAATGGTTCTTTTTCAGCACGAAGGCAAAATCTTCCAAGTCCCCGCCGACCAGTGGAAGCCGGCTTACGAGGACTTCGCGCAGCAGTGCAAAGCCGAGCACGACGAAGTCGTAGCGCTAGGCGGACTCCACATTCTCGGCACCGAGCGCCACGAAGCCCGCCGCATCGACAACCAGCTCCGTGGCCGCGCCGGCCGCCAGGGCGACCCCGGCTCCTCGCGCTTCTTCCTCTCTCTCGAAGACGACCTCATGCGCATCTTCGGCGGCGAGCGCGTAAAAGCCCTGATGTTCCGCCTGGGCATGACCGAAGGCGTCCCCATCGAGTCCGGCCTAATCTCCCGCCGCATCGAAAACGCCCAAAAATCCGTCGAAGCGCAAAACTTCGACGCGCGCAAACACCTCCTCGAGTACGACGACGTAATGAACAAGCAGCGCGAAACGATCTACGCCATCCGCCGCTCCGCGCTCGAAGGCAAAGATCAGCGCGACTACGTCCTAGGCATAGCCGAAGACGTGGCCCGCGAACTCGTCAACACGTACTGCCCGCGCGAACAGCATCCCGACCAGTGGAACACCACGCAATTTCTAGCAGAGGTCAACAGCCAGTTTGGCGTCGATGCCAAAACCGCGGGTGCCGATCCCGCCGCACTCACTCACGACCAACTCGCCGACGCCGCAGCCGAAGCCGTAGTAAAACGCTACGAGGAAAAAGAAAAGCAATTCGGCGCCGACCTGATGCGCTGGCTGGAGCGCCGTATCATCCTCGACGTAGTCGATTCGCAATGGAAAGACCATCTCCTCTCGCTCGACCACCTGAAAGAAGGCATCGGCCTCCGCGGCTACGCCCAGAAAGATCCCATCGTCGAGTTCAAAAAAGAAGCCTTCGTCCTCTTCGAAGACATGATGGCGCGCATCGACAACGAAACCATCCGCTACCTCTACCACATCCAGATTCAGCAGGGCGAGCAGCCAGCACAAGCAGCGCAACCGCGCCCAGAACCGACGCGTCTCCAACAACAGTCCAACACCCAAGCCGCTGTCGCCAGCGCCGCCGCCCGAGCCTCGGAGCCTGCCCAGCAACGTTTGCCCGACGTAGCCCGCCAACTCGAGCGCAAACAGCAGCGCCAACAAAAAGATTTGCAATATCAGACGGGTCCAGCCCAAGCGGAACCTCCAAAACCAGTCCGCGCCGCTGCAAAAGTAGGCCGCAACGATCCCTGCCCGTGCGGCTCCGGCAAAAAATACAAAAAATGCCACGGCATCAATTCATGAGTCGTCGCTCGCACATCGCTGTGATCCCCGAAGTAGCACAGACTTCAGTCTGTGTCCCCGTCAACCACATCGCGCGTGATTCGTTCACCAAAATTGCCGCCACTCTCCTACATTGCCGCCGCTCAGGCATTGTCATTCCGATCGAAGCGGCCCGGGTTTTTCCTGCGCTCGATTTGTGAGCGCCGGGCCGCAAAGTGGAGGAATCTGCTTTCGCCGGCCACTGTAGCCGCTCTTCTTTTAGAGGGGGCGGGTTTAGATGACAAACAGGCGTAAAACAAAATGTCGTAAAATTTCGATCCGCAAAGCCCGTTCAACTTTCACGAGGTAAAAAATGCCGCCAGCACCAACCCCCCAACCAATGCCGGAACGTTACCCAATCCCCGGCGTAAAAAATCTAGTAGCGGTCGCCAGCGGCAAAGGCGGCGTAGGCAAAACCACAGTAGCCGTGAATCTAGCCCTGGCCTTATCCAAACTAGGCCACAAAGTAGGCCTGTTAGACGCCGACGTCTACGGCCCCAACGTCCCCATCATGCTAGGCACCCAACAAGAACCCCGCGCCACCCCAGAAAAGCGCATCTACCCGGTAGAAGTCCAAGGCATAAAAATGATCTCCATGGGCCTGCTCAATCCCGGCGACAAGCCCATGATCTGGCGCGGCCCCATGCTCCACAGCATCATCACGCAATTCCTGCGCAGCGTGATCTGGGGCGAACTCGACTATCTCCTGATCGATCTCCCGCCAGGCACAGGCGACGTGCAACTGACGCTAATCCAAACGGTAGCAGTCACAGGCGCGGTCGTCGTAACCACGCCGTCCACAGTAGCCCTGGCCGACGTCCGCAAAGCCATCGAAATGTTCCGCCAGGTAAACGTAGAAGTCCTGGGCGTAGTCGAAAACATGAGCACCTTCACGTGTCCTCACTGCGACAAGCCCATCGATATCTTCGGCCACGGCGAAGGCGCCAAGACCGCCCGCGAATACGGCGTCCCAGTCCTAGGCGAAATCGAGATCGACCCCCGCATCCGCATAGGTGGCGACACCGGCAAACCAGTAGCCGCCCAAGGCAAAGACTCCCCAGTAGCAAAAAGCCTCTATGGCGTAGCCCACGCCGTAACCGCCCGCCTAGCCGAACTAGGCTCGACCACCCAAGGCCCCACAGTCACCATCGATTAGGTAGCACAGGCACTCCTGCCTGTGCCCGCTGCCACAGGTCTCAGCCGTATCGCTTCCGGTACACGCCGACCCTCATCCGATTTTCGGTTGTCTTCTCTGCGAACTCCGTGCCCGCTACCACAGGTCTCAGCCGTATCGCTTCCGGTACACGCCGATCCTCATCCGATTTTTAGTTGCCCTCTCTGCGAACTCGGTGCCCTCTGTGGTAAATTTCTTGCGGGACACACCGACAGCATGATCCGACCCTATCGCGGCAAGCACCCAGAAATCGCCGCCTCCGCCTACATCGACCCCGCCGCGGTCATCATCGGCGACGTAGTCATCGGCGACGACTCCAGCGTCTGGCCCTGCACGGTAATCCGCGGCGACGTAAACTACATCCGCATAGGCGCCCGCACAAATATCCAGGACGCCTCCGTCCTCCACGTAATGCGCGACGAATACCCGCTAATCCTAGGCGACGACGTGACCGTAGGCCACAGCGTAACCCTCCACGGCTGCAACATAGCCCAACGCTGCCTGATCGGCATGGGCTCCATCATCCTAAACGGCGTCACCATCGGCGAAGGCAGCATAGTAGCCGCAGGCACGCTAATCCTGGAGCGCACCGAAATCCCCCCCAACAGCCTGGTAGTAGGCCACCCCAGCAAAATCAAGCGCACCCTGACGCCCATCGACCAAGCCGCCATCGATGAATACGCCAAGCGCTACGTAACCTACAAAAATATCTACCGCGAGGAACCCACCGAGTGAGCGAAGAAGCCGACAAGCGCCCCGAAAAGCCGCGCAAATTCCAAGCGATCAAAGGCACTCGCGACCTTCTTCCGCCGGAGACCGCGCTATGGAACCACGTTGAGCAAACAGCGAACGCTGTTTTTTCGACCTTCGGCTTCGGCGAAATCCGCGTCCCGATTTTCGAGCCCACGGAACTATTCGCGCGTTCCATCGGCGTCGACACCGATGTCGTTGGCAAAGAAATGTATTCGTTTGAAGATCGCGACGAAACTTCGGTGAGCCTTCGTCCCGAAGCCACCGCCAGCGTCTGCCGCGCCTACATCGAGCACTCGATGCAGCAACTCCCGCAACCGGTGAAGCTCTACTACACCGGCCCAATGTTCCGCCGCGAGCGCCCGCAAAAAGGCCGCTACCGCCAGTTCTACCAAATCGGCGCAGAAGTCCTAGGCGGCCAAGACGCTCCCGCTATCGACGCCGAACTCATCGAAATGCTGATGACCTTCTTCGACAAGCTCGAACTAAAAGGCGTCGAACTCGACATAAACTCCATCGGGCACAACGCCCCAAACTGCCGCCCCGCCTACGTCGAGCTCCTACGCGCTGAGCTCACTAAAGTAAAAGACAAGCTAGGCCCAGACTCCCAGCGCCGCATCGACACCAATCCGCTCCGCGTCCTCGACTCCAAGCTCGAATCCGAGCAAGCCATCATCGCCACGCTGCCCAAAATCGCCGACCACCTCTGCGACGAATGCAAAGCTCACTACGCCGCCGTAAAGACCCAACTCGAACTTCGCGGCATCATCTATCGTGAAAACTCGCGTCTGGTCCGCGGCCTCGACTACTACATGCGCACCACCTTCGAAATCACCGCGCCAGGTCTGGGCTCGCAAAATGCCGTCTGCGGAGGCGGCCGCTACGACGGCCTGGTCGAACTCCTGGGCGGCCCGCCAACAAAAGGCATCGGTTTCGCGATCGGTGAGGACCGCCTAATCCTCTCGCTGCAGGAACAAGCCCGCCAATCCGAAGCCGATCCCAAACGCGCAGCGCGAGCTTCATCTTCGAACTCGCCACTCGCCACTCGCCACTCGCCACTTCTGTACATCGCTTGGATGGGCCAAAACACCTACGCCACCGCCGTCCGCGCCGCAAAAGATCTCCGTAACGCCGGCTTCAGCGTAGAATTACCTCCGACTGAACTAAAATTCGGCAAGGCCCTGGGCCAAGCCGACAAGCTAGGCGCAAAATTCGCCCTGATCCTCGGTGAAGACGAAGTCACCGAAGGCCTCTGGACGTTGAAAGCGCTGGACGACGGGGCGCAAATAAAGCTCCCAGAGCCAGCCTTAATCGAGCACCTGCGCAATTCTCTGAAGTAGCACAGACACTCTTGTCTGTGCCCCGTTTCAAAGGTACCGTGGCGTAATCCATAGTCGCACCAGCGCCACAGCAAGTAGTTGTGTTGCGGCAATTATGTAGCGCAACAAGCCGGGGTTAGAGCAAGACTGCGCGCATCACGTACAATAGATCCAGCACGTTAACCACGATAAGGATTACGAACTTGCTCGATTTCCTAGGCAACCTAACCCGCACCCACTACTGCGGCGCCCTACGCGCCACCGACGCCGGCAAAGACGCCGTAGTCCTAGGCTGGGTAGCCAAACGCCGCGACCTAGGCAACCTCCTCTTCCTCGACGTCCGCGACCGCACCGGCATCGTCCAGGTAGTCTTCAACAAAGAAACGCAACCCCAAGCCCACGCCAAAGCCGAACACGTCCGCAGCGAATACGTAGTCGCGGTCGAAGGCAAAGTAATCCGGCGCCAAAAAGCCAATCCCGATCTGGCCACCGGCGAGATCGAAATCGTCGCCACCAAACTCCACGTCCTGAACAACGCAAAAACTCCGCCATTTCAGATCGAAGACGAAATCAACGCCGCCGAAGAAACGCGCTTGCGCTATCGCTATCTCGACCTCCGCCGACCCAAACCGCACAGCAATCTAGCCCTGCGCCACAAAATCCTGCTAGAAATCCGTAAAGCCATGGACGACATGGGATTCCTAGAAATCGAAACCCCCATGCTCACGCGGTCCACTCCAGAAGGCGCGCGCGACTTTCTCGTTCCCAGCCGCGTCCATCACGGCCAATTTTATGCATTGCCGCAATCGCCCCAGATTTTTAAGCAAATCCTGATGATCGGCGGCCTCGATCGCTATTTCCAAATCGTGAAGTGTTTCCGCGACGAAGACCAGCGCGCCGACCGCCAACTCGAATTCACCCAGCTCGACGTGGAAATGTCCTTTCCCCGCCAGGAAGACATTTTCCATGTAATGGAGCAAGTGATGGTCCGCGCCTGCGCGGTCGCCGGAGTGAAAGCCACTGCCCCGTTCCCGCACATGCTCTACAAAGACGCGATCCGCAAATACGGCAGCGACAAACCCGACCTGCGCTTCGGCATGGAACTACACGAAGTAACCGACGCCTTCCCCCAAGAAGCAAAAGAAAAATTGCAGATCGAAGGCAACGTGTTCGCCTTCGCCGCTCCTGGCGCCGCAAGCTATTCGCGCAAGCAACTCGACGAGCTAACCGAAAAAGCAAAGTCCGCCGGCGCCAAAGGCGCGTATTTCGTCAAAGTAGCCGCCGAAGGTACAACCTCCACCGTTGAGAAACTGATCGGGCAAGAGAACGTAGCCAAGCTAGCAAAATCGTGCGAAGCAAAAACCGGCGACCTGGTCATAGCGGTCTCCGCCAAAACGCAAATCAAAGGCACCGAAGCCGCCGCCCTAGTAGCAGGCCAACTGCGCCTCCAACTAGGCGAAGCCCTGAACCTGATCGACAAGACACAATGGAAATTCCTCTGGCTAACCGGCTTCCCCCTCTTCGAGTGGAGCGAGTCCGAAAAAGCCTGGGTAAGCGCTCAGCACCCGTTCACAGGCATAGTCGACGAAGACCTGGAAAAATTAGAAACCGCACCCTGGGAAGTCCGGTCCAAAGGCTACGACCTAGTCCTGAACGGAGTAGAACTAGGCTCAGGCAGCATCAGAATCCACCGCCAAGACATCCAAGCCCGCCTATTCAAAGCCCTGGGCCTAACCGAAGAACAAACCCGCCGCCGCTTCGGCTTCTTCCTGGACGCCCTAACCTACGGCACTCCGCCGCATGGTGGAATAGCGTTAGGCCTAGACCGCGTAGTCATGCTCCTAGCCAACGAAAAATCCATCCGCGAGGTAATCGCCTTCGCAAAAACCACCCAAGCCCAAGACCTAATGGCCGAGTCCCCGAGCGAAGTCGACAAAGACCAACTCGACAACCTAGGCATCGCCCTCAAAAGCGACGTGGCTCGGGCGGAAGGACACAAGTGAAAATGGACTTTCAAACATCATGCGCCGAGCCTCAAGCGTCAAGTTTCCGAGCGTTCGAGCGTTGACCGTTCAAGCCCGAGCGTTCCAGCCTCGAGCGTCCGAGCTTTAGCTCGAACGGTCCGAGATTTTGGGGGTCGGAGCTTCAGCTCCGACATAAGATAAGGGCAACACGGGGCTTCAGCCCCTGAGGAAACATCATGGGCCGCTTAGCATATCGCACCAAGCCTGGATGGACGTACTTCGTTACCACCAAATCCGCTCAAAATATTTCTGTTTTCCAAGTCAAAGATGTAGCAGATATTGTGGCCGCCAAGATGCTCGAATACCGTAGCAAAGGAAACTATCTCTTGCACGATTTTGTTCTGATGCCGAATCACCTCCACATGATTCTGACGTCAGCAGACTCTTTGACTTTAGAAAAGTATATGCAGCTAGTCAAAGGCGGCAGTTCTCATGAGATTCACAAAGTCCGCGGCAGCAAAATGCAAATCTGGCAATCAGGTTTCCACGAATCCAGAGTGACAGATTCGAGTGATTATAAGAAGAAAGCCGATTACATCCGTTTCAATCCAGTTGCTGCACACCTTGTTCAGCGGCCGGAACTATGGCCCTTCAGTTCGGCCAGCGGAAAGTATGAGTGCGACCGAATTCCTCAGGGGCTAAAGCCCATCGCACTGACCGCCGCTAATGTCGGACCTAAAGGTCCAACCCCCCTCCCCGCTCCCAGATCGGCGGGTGCCTAGGGTGTCACGCATACGCATACTTCCCGAGGCCGTGGCTAACCGCATTGCGGCTGGCGAAGTCGTCGAGCGACCCGCCTCCGTTGTGAAGGAGCTGCTCGAGAATGCGCTGGACGCTGGCGCGAAGTCCATTCGCGTCGAGGTCGAAGCCGGCGGCAAGCGCATGATTCGCGTGATTGACGACGGCCATGGCATGACCCACGACGACGCGCTGCTGGCCTTCGAGCGCCACGCCACAAGCAAGCTTCGCTCGGCGGACGACTTAATGTCGATCGCCACGCTGGGCTTTCGCGGCGAAGCCATGCCCACTATCGCGGCCGTCTCTCGGCTGCTGCTCGAAACGCGGGATGCCGCAGAAGCCGAAGGCACGCGCGTCGAGTTCGCCGGCGGAAAACTCGTCGGCGTCAAATCCGCGGGCCTGCCCGCGGGAACTACCGTGAGCGTCGCCGACCTGTTTTACAGTGTTCCCGCGCGGCGCAAATTCCTGAAGTCGGACACCACCGAACTGGGCCACATCGCCTCGCTGGTGACGCACTACGCACTCGCCAATCCCGGCAAACAATTCGTACTGACTACCCCGACGCAGCAGATCGTGGATTGCGCGCCCGTCGAGCGGCTCGCCGATCGCGTGTATCAGCTGTTCGGCAAGCAAGCGCTCGATGAGCTGGTCGAGATTCCCACGGTATCCGCGGCTTTTCGCGCGGCCATTACCGAACCAGAACTCGAACCAAGCGAAGAAAGTGCACGCATCAGCGTTTACGGGTTCACGTCGCGCCCCGAAATCCAGCGCCCCAACCGCAACGGCATCTACGTCTTCGTGAATCGGCGACTAGTGCGTGACCGGCTGATCCTCCACGCCATTCACGAAGCCTACCGCAACATCCTGCCGGGCAATGTTTTTCCCGCGACACTGCTGTTCCTCGAAATGCCGTATGACGAAGTCGACGTCAACGTACACCCCGCAAAAATTGAAGTCCGCTTTCGTCGCTCGCAATTCGTGCACGATTTCACGCGCGATGCGATTCGTCAGGTCCTCATGGGCGCCCGGCCGATCGCTAGTTTTGCAGCCGCCGCAGGTGCGATCACAAACGGCATGCCGGCATCCACAAATGGAAACGATTCGAGTGCGTCCGCTACAAGCGGGCCGCCGATCGATGGCCCGAACGGCATCGGGGTGCCGCGAGCCGTCATTCCGGCACTGCAAGAAATCGGCCTCGGTTCCGGCGTTGGATCGGACGGCGGTTTCGATCTGACAGGTGCGCCGCAGCGTCCCGTACCGCAGCGATTTTCCTTTGATTCTGGAAACGCGTTCGATGCCGCAGGATTGGCAGCGCCGGTTCACCCCGACCCGCGAGGGGCATCCCTGCCGGCTGCCGCCGAGCCCAACTGGGCGGCGAATTTCGCGGCGGCAAATAGCGATGCGCCCGCGCGGCTGCCGCATCCTGATGAAATCACCGACCTGAAACCACTCGGCCAGGTGAGCGCGAGTTTTATAGTCGCCGTGAACGGCGAAGGGCTGTGGATCGTGGACCAGCACGTCGCCCACGAGCGCGTCCTCTTCGAGCAACATCTGGAAGCGCGCCGCGCCGGCAAAGTCGAAAGCCAGCGTATGCTCATGCCCATGATTCTGGAGCTTGCGCCCCGGCAACTCGTCATCTACGAGAAAATCGCGGAGGAGCTTGCGGCGAACGGTTTCGAGGTCGAGCCCATGGGCCCGCGCAGCGTTGCGATTCAGGCGGTTCCCGCCGGCGTAGCCAATGGCGACGCGGAGAAACTGCTGACGGAAATCCTCGACGGCATCGAGCGCGAAAACGCCGCTATTTCCATCGAAACACTGCAGGCGAAAATCGCAGCTTCGACGGCGTGCCACGCCGCGATCAAAGTGAACATGCCGCTCGATCAAACAAAAATGGAATGGCTGCTGGGCGCCCTCGCGAAAACTGATTGCCCCATGAGTTGCCCGCACGGCCGCCCAGTAGTGCTGCGCTATTCGGTAAAAGAAATCGAGCGCGCGTTCCATAGAATCTGAAAAGATGCCGCGCAACAAGCGGCGAGAGGGGAAATGAGCGAAACGAAGAAGACGGCGGTGATTTTCGGGTTGGCGAACAAGCGCAGCATTGCGTGGGCAATCGCGCAGAAACTGCACGAGGCCGGCTGGCAGTTGGCCATCACCTATCAAAACGAACGCATGGCACAGGAAGCGAAAGACTTGGTCGGGGATCTCCCCGGCTCGACGGGATTTATGTGCGATGTTGCGTCGGATGCAGAGATCGCCAAACTCTTCGATGAGCTGAAGACAAAATATGGATCGTTGAAAGGGGTGGTGCACAGTGTGGCGTTCGCGCCGGCTGAAGATATGAAGGGCGAGTTCATCAACACCAGCCGCGAAGGATTTCGGATCGCGCACGACATCAGCGCTTATTCGCTGATTGCGGTGTCGCGCGCGGCGGCTCCACTGATGACCGACGGCGGAGGAATTGTGACCCTTTCGTACTTTGGCGCCGAGAAGGTCGTGCCGAAATATAACGTGATGGGCGTGGCAAAAGCGGCGCTGGAAGCTTGCGTTCGTTACCTGGCAAACGATCTCGGGCCCAAAAAAATTCGCGTGAATGCCATCTCCGCGGGGCCCATCAAGACGCTCGCTGCGCGCGGAGTCTCGGGACTCACCGATATGCTCAGGATGCACGCGGAGCGCGCACCCCTCAAGCGCAACGTCGATCCCGCGGAGGTCGGCGCTGCCGCGGCATTCTTGCTTTCCGACGGCGGCTCGGGCATCACCGGCGAGACGATCTACGTCGATTGCGGCTACAACATCATGGGGTTTTAAGGAGTCGACAGTCGACTGTTCAAAATTTACAGTGGCGCGCGGCGTGGAAATCCCCGCGCGGTAACTTCCGAATCCAATGTAGGCGCCGGGCTTCAGCCCGGCGAGCCCGGAACTGAATAAGGCCGTAGTTGCAACGACTCTCCGTGATACGTAGTAGAGTAGCTCGATCCATTGCCCACGCATGCCGAAACTAACCATCGCTATTGACGGTCCAGCAGGATCGGGAAAAAGCAGCGTGGCCCGGCGCATTGCTGGCGTACTCGAATACTTGTACCTCGACAGCGGCGCGATGTACCGCGCGCTGGCCCTCAAAGCACTGCAACGTGGAGTTTCCCTCAACGACGACACGCGCCTCGAAAAACTCGCGGCAAACACACACATCGAATTGAAACCACCGACCCCGGAGCAGGAACGTGCAGGCTCGAAGAACGATGTCTTTTTGGACGGAGCAGACGTCACCGATGCGATTCGCACCGGGGAAGTGGCGCAGGCAGCTTCGCGACTGGCCACGATCGCCGGCGTGCGGCATGTGTTGGTGGCCGAGCAGCAGCGGGCGGGTGCTGGCGGAGGAGTGGTGATGGAGGGGCGCGACATTGGCACCGTGGTCTTTCCGAATGCGGAGCTGAAGATTTTTCTGGATGCCTCGCCGGAAGTGCGCGCGGAGCGGCGCTGGAAAGAGCACCAGGAAAAAGGCGATGACTTGACCGTGTTCCAGGTATTGGAAGAAGTGCGGGAGCGCGACAAGCGCGATCGCGAGCGCAAGGTGTCGCCGCTGGTGCGGGCCGACGACGCGGTCATCGTGGACAACACGGCCATGGATGTGGAAGAGACGGCGCGACTCATTGTGATGCTGGCACGGGAGCGCGAGAAAGATTTTGCGGCAGCCAGGGGGAACGCGTGATGCGAATGCTTGCGATGGCGGCGATGGGACTGGGCAGCGCCCTGCTGATTCTGCCGATGATGGTCCTTGGTCGCGGCAGCACGGAGTCGGCAGACGCGCAGACGCCGCAAGCCCAGACGGAAGAAGCCCGCAAATTCCGGGCATATCTCGAGGCCGATTGGAAACGCTGGATGGAAGAATATCCGGAGGTGGCGACGCAAGTCGGGTATCCGGGCCAAAACAATCGCTGGACGGACGACTCCCCTGAGGGAATCGAGCGCAGGAAGAAACACCTGGCCGAGAGCATCTCGGAACTGAAAACGATTCACCGCGACGCGCTGCCGGAAGGCGAAAAGCTGAATTTCGATTTGTATTTGCAACTGCTGGACACATCGGAGCAAGGGTTGCAGTACGGCGACGATCCGCTGCCGTTCCGCTTTGTGGTGCCCCGCAATTTGTGGATGCCGCTGAACCAAATGGAGGGGATCCAGCAAAGTGCCGCGGACGCACTCGAGAGCACGCCGCATCATAGCGTGGCGGAGTACGAAATCATTCTGGAGCGCATGCGGGCGCTGCCGGCATCGGTAGATCAGCAAATCGCGCTGTTGCAGGAGGGATTGAAGCGTGGGTATACCCCGCCGAAGATCACCATGCGCGATGTGCCCAAGCAGATCGCCGATCTGATTCCGGCCGATCCCGTGGCGAGCGCGCTGCTGCAGCCGTTCAACGAATTCCCGAGTGCATTCTCGGAGGCAGACCGTACGCGCCTGACCGATCAGGCGAAGAAAATTTACACGAGCGCGCTTGCCCCTGCGTTTCAGAAACTGCACGACTACGTGGCCGCGACGTATGTGCCTGCCTGCCGCGAGACCATTGCGGCGACAGCGCTGCCGAATGGCGCCCCAGCATATGCCTTCCGCGTTCGCTGGCAAACGACGACGGATTTGACACCGCAGCAGATTCACGAAATCGGGTTGGCGGAAGTGAAGCGGATTCGCGCGGAGATGGATAAGGTGATCGCGTCGGTGAATTTCAAAGGGAGCTTTCACGAGTTTACCGAGTTTCTGCGCACCGATCCGAGGTTTTACTATGACAAGCCGGACGATCTGGTGAATGGCTACCGCATCATCGTGAAAAAGATCGATCCGGAACTGGCGCACGAGTTTGGGAAGCTGCCGCGGCTGCCGTATGGCGTTTGCCCGATTCCCGATTTCAAGGCGCCTTCGCAGACGACTGCGTATTACCAGCCCGGATCGCCCGCTGCGGGAAGGCCGGGCTGTTATTTCGTCAACACCTACAATTTGCACGCGCGGCCGAAGTGGGAGATGGAGGCGCTTTCGCTGCACGAGGCGGTGCCGGGGCATCACTTGCAGCTTTCGCTGGGGCAGGAGATGGAGAGCGTGCCGGAGTTCCGGAAGCATGTGGGCTACTCGGCGTTTGTGGAGGGTTGGGCGCTCTATAGCGAAAGCCTCGGGGAAGAGTTGGGATTGTACAAGGACCCGTACTCGAAGTTCGGGCAACTGAGTTACGAGATGTGGCGCGCGGTGCGGCTCGTAGTCGATACCGGGATGCATTCGATGGGCTGGACACGGGAGCAGGCCATCCAATTCTTCAAGGACAACACCGGGAAGACGGATCAAGACATTACCGTCGAGGTGGACCGGTACATTGTGTGGCCGGGACAGGCCTTGGCTTACAAACTCGGACAGTTGAAAATACGGGAGTTGCGGACGGCAGCGGAGAAGAAGCTCGGGGCCAACTTCAACGTGCGCAAATTTCATGACGCGGTGCTGGAGAGTGGGTCGGTGCCCCTCGTCGTGCTGGAAGGGCACATGCAGCAATGGCTGGAGGCGCAGGCGGGGCATTGACGGACGCGGCGAGCCACGGAGAAGGAAGTAAGGCGGGAAAGATTTAACACAGAGTTCACGGAGATCGGAGCACAGAGTACACGGAGAGGCCGCGACCGGGATTGTGGAAGCGGGACGCTGCGCGGTGTTGTTCAGTTGGTAGGTTAACGATAACCGACCCTCCCCCCGCCATTTTTCGTAAGTGCGGATTCTGAAGGGCTTTAAGTTCAATGAATTTGTAAGTGCGGATTCTAAACGAGTTGCGGGCGTGTTTTCTGTAAGTGCGGATTCCAAGGGAGTTATAAGACGGGCGCTTTTGGAACGGATGGTTCTAGCGGTTTTATGGGAACGTAGCGGATTGTCTAAACTGAGGCCCATCAATCCAGCGTATCGCCGGGCGGTTGCTGGCGATTGTTAACTACAGTGTAATACGATTTTAGATGGTTGACAATTGATAACTTGTAAGTGCTTTGGAATGTGAGCGATTGCTGGCGGTGTTCGAAACGTGCCATTGGGAAACTGCCAGAGGAAAACGATAACGCAGAGACGCAGAGGAGCCGGCAGGACGCTGAAGGGGAGACAGCCAGGAAAGTTGTGCGGCAACTATTCGGAGGGGCGGTTGGTGATGGCGACTCGGAATGGGGGCTTGGGTTTTTCGCCGGGTTCGGGGTCGTAGCTTTGGTTGATTTTGGCGGGGTCGTAGTCGCGCCATAGCCAGGTCATTTCGGTGGGGAATTCGGCGGCGCCGTGGGCGGAGTTGTGGGTGCCTTTGCCGAAGCTGAAGTGGTAGTCGTATTCGCGGAACTTCAAGGCGTTGGCCATGCGGAGATTGGCGAATGGCCAGTTGCCGAAATGCAGATCGAGATCTTCGGAGCCATCCTGCAGCCAGACGCGGATGTTGCGTTTGGGTTCGCGTAGGATTTTGTCCGGGTAATCCTGCCCGCCATCGGGATTGGCGCGATCTTCTTTCCATTGAATGCCCTCGAAGCTGCCGATCCACGAGATGACGCGACTGAACTGCTCGGGCATCTGCCAGGCGGCGTTGAAGGAGCAGATGCCACCGGAAGACAGGCCTGTGATGGCGCGGCTGTAAGCGTCCCTGCGGATGTTGTACTTGGCGGCGACCTCGGCCAGGATTTCGTCTCGGAGGAAGCGGGGATAGCGGTCGCTTACGGTGTCGTAGAGCGTGCTGCGCATGGAGTCTTTGAGGGTGCGCTGCCATTTGTCGGAATAGGCTTTCACGAAATTGAACGTGGATGTGTTGGGGAAGCCGGTGATATCGCCGGGATTGATGAAGACGGCGATGAGCACGGCGATTTTCTTTTGGGCGATTAGATTGTCGATGACGTTGAGGGCCGGGTTGTTGCCGTTGCGGTCGATGTATCCGCCGCCGTCTTGAAAGACCATCAGCGCTGCCGGAATTCTTGGGTCGTACTGGGCTGGGACATAAATCCAATATTCGCTTTTCATGCCGTCGTAGATCTTGCTGGTGTGGATGATTTTGTCGGAGAGTCTTCCAGCGGGGACGCCTGGTTGCTGGTAGGAGTCCGGCGTGAAGGCTGGGAGATCGAGGCGGCCGCCGAATTTCTGGGCATTGACGAGGTAGTGGAAGGAATGGAGTTTGCCGAGTTGCTCGATGCGGGCGCCCGCGTACCACAGATCGGATTTGCCTAGCTGGCGCATCTGCGGGCCAGGGGCGTCATCGATGAAAAGCGCTGGTTTTGAGGTGGCTTGGACGGCGAAGAAGAAATCGGGTCCGCGACCGGTCCAGGCGATGCCGTTGCTGATGTCTTTCGGGTCGAAGGTAGCGAGGATGGCGGCCTGCAGGTCGGGGCTGTTGGAGGTAGCTAGCGCGATGAGTTGCGGGGCGGTGGATTTTTCGGCGGCGAGCGAGGGGATGGCGGTGAAAAGCGCGACGACGGTGAGAAAGTATGTAAGGCGGAACATGCAGATGGTGCTTGGTTGTATTGAATTCCTTAAGGGGAGCATACGAGGTCCTCTTTTTTAGCGAACGCCTATACGAGCCGTGAATCATAGCTTGAAGGGCCGAGGATTGTTAAGGACATAGGCTGTGCTTTGCAACGGTTTTGACGTTTTCAAGAGGCAGGCCCTCGCTGCACCTGGGTTGCGAAGCTTCTTGGGAGGGGACCTCGCGGCGTGATGAGGCTAAAGCCCCGCGCCTACATAGAACTGGCGCAGGCCTGCACAGAGGTGGGGACTCAGGAGGCCAGCGTGGCGGCGCGAGTGGTGGCGGCGTTGTAGCAGTCGGGAATGAGAGATTCGAGCGGGCCGAGCCGGGAGGCGGCCGCGGTCAGCGCGGGCCAGTCGGCGCGTTCGTAGGCGAGCAGGATGTCGTAGATGTCGCGGAAACGGTTCGTGCCGCCACAGAGAGCGGCGCGAATGTGCGCGGAAATGGGGAGGCTGGAAAGGACTTCCTCGATGGGACGGTCGAGGATGGCGTCGGTGACGGAGAGCAAGCCCATCAGGAAGAGGTCGGGGCTTTGGGGCGAAATGCCGGCCGCTGGGACATGGCCTCGCAGAAAAAGGCGCGCGTGAGAGCGGTACGAATCAGCTCAGGGGGTTTGTCGCCGGCCATGGCGATGATGGCGAGGATGGAGATCCAGCGGCGAAATTCGGTTTCACCGAGCAGCTCAACGGCTTCGCGAACGCCGCGAATCTCGACACGAAGGCCGATCAGCGGGGAGTTCAGATAGCGCAGGAGCTTATAGATCAGGGAAGGGTCGCTTTTGAGGAGTTCCTCCACCGCTTCGCGCGAGAAGTCCGGGGAGGAAACGGCTTGGAGGAGGTGGAGATAGACAAGCTTGTTGCCGGGGATTTCGCGGGCGCTGACCATCGAGGGTTTGCAGAAGAAATAGCCCTGAAAAAAGGGAGTAGCCGAGCGCACGGGCTTCGTCGACCTCGGCTTGCGTCTCGACTTTTTCGGCGAGCAGTTGCAGCCCGTTGCCTTTGTGGCGGCGGGCCATATCGGCGCGCTCGTCGCTGTCGGAGGCGCGAAAATCAACCTTTAGAAATTTCACGAATGGGAGTAGCGGCTCCCATTTGATGTGGCTGACGTAGTCGTCGAGGGCGAGCTCGTAGCCGGAGGCGCAGAGCTCCTTGCAGAGCTGGACGACCTCGGGAGTGGGAAGGATGGTCTCGAGGATCTCGAAGACCACGCGGCCCGGGGGCAGGAGACGCGCGGCGCCGCGTTGGAGGGAGGAGAGGTCGAGGTTGATAAAGGCTTTGGCATTGCCGGTGAGCGTCTGGAGATCGAAGAGCATGGTGGAGTCGACGATGAGGCTGCTGGAGGCTTCTCTTTGGGGGCGGAAGGAGTTTTCGGGGCTTGAGCGGAAGAGGAGTTCGTAGGCGAAGAGCTTTAGTTTTTCGTCGAAGATCGGTTGACGGGCGATGAATTTGTACATGGCGATTCCTTCTGTGCGAACGAGCCGGGTAAGGGCAGACCCGAAGGTCTCGAGCCCCCATGGGAACTCAACGCGACACCCCAAGGCAAAACTCCAAGAGAAACGGCAGATGCGTTCGGGAGGAGAACGTGCAGGAAGGGAACTGTTTATTACTCTACTCGAAAAGCTGGCTGGAAGCTCAGGGCAAGCGGGGCAGTGTAGCGAAAGCCGCAGGGCTCGGCGGACTGCGCCCTGCACTATAGATAGCCCTGCACTACAGATAGCCCTGCGCTACAGATGGCTACTACTGGGTCAGGTCGGCGCGGACATTGAGCCTAGGAATTCGGAGTTCGACTTTGTTTTGGTCAGGCGGCTTAGTAGCAGCTCCATTGCTTCTACCGTGGAGAGCGGGCTCAGGACCTTGCGGAGGACCCAGACGCGGCTGAGTTCGTCGGGCGGAAGCAGGAGTTCGTCCTTACGGGTGCCGGAGCGCTGGATGTCGATGGCTGGGAAGACGCGCTTGTCGGAGAGGCGGCGGTCCAGGTTGATTTCCATGTTGCCGGTGCCTTTGAACTCTTCGAAGATGACGTCGTCCATGCGGCTGCCGGTGTCGATGAGGGCCGTGGCGACGATGGTCAGCGAGCCGCCTTCTTCGACATGGCGGGCTGCGGCGAAGAAGCGGCGGGGGCGCTGGAGAGCGTTGGCGTCGATACCACCCGAGAGGACTTTGCCTGACGGCGGAGTTACCGCGTTGTAGGCGCGGGCGAGACGGGTTACGGAGTCGAGGAGGACGACGACGTCGCGCTTGTGCTCGACCAGGCGCTTGGCCTTCTCGAGGACCATCTCGGCGACCTGGATGTGACGTTGTGGCGGCTCGTCGAAGGTGGAGCTGATGACTTCGCCCTTGACGGTGCGGGTCATGTCGGTGACTTCTTCGGGGCGCTCGTCAATGAGCAGGACGATGAGAGCGACCTCGGGATGATTTACCGTGATGGAGTTGGCGATGGACTGCAGCATCATGGTTTTGCCGGTGCGCGGCGGCGCGACGATCAAGCCGCGCTGGCCTTTGCCCACCGGGCAGAGAAGATCGAGGACGCGACCGGTCATGTTTTCCTTGGTCGTTTCCATCTTCAGGCGGCCCTGCGGGTAGAGCGGGGTGAGGTTGTCGAAAAAGATTTTGTTGCGGGCGACTTCGGGATCTTCGAAGTTAACGGCTTCGACTTTGATCAGGGCGAAGTAGCGCTCGCCGTCCTTGGGAGGACGGACCT
Organism: uncultured Acidobacteriota bacterium; assembly: GCA_963721915.1. Lineage (GTDB taxonomy): Bacteria > Acidobacteriota > Terriglobia > Acidiferrales > UBA7541 > Acidiferrum. The sequence goes on from CAVRLD010000006.1 coordinate 247,290, forward strand.
GGCCGGAGACGGTGTCGCCGGTGCGGAGGTCGAATTTGCGGATTTGCGAGGGCGAGACGTAGATGTCATCCGGGCCGGGGAGATAGTTGTATTCGGGCGCGCGGAGAAAGCCGAATCCATCGGGGAGACATTCGAGGACGCCTTCGGAGAAGATCAAACCGTTCTTTTCGGTTTGGGCACGGAGGATCTGAAAGATCAGCTCCTGCTTGCGCATGCCGGATGCGCCGGGAATGTTCAACTCCTTGGCGATTTTTGCCAGGTCGGTGATATTTTTTTCCTTCAGCTCGGCAAGGCTGATACTCATCTGATTGTTTCCTTCAACGCTTGTTTCCTTCATATGTCCTTAACTTTTATTGGTTAACTTTAATTTGGTGAAATTGACCTGAAACTCCGGATTGCGTACGGGGTGGCGCTCCGCCCTGGCGGATGAACGATCAACCGCCAAGAAGGGCGAACCAGACTTTGTGACAACCGGTGGCGACGCCGGACCGAGCGAACCGGAGGCCACGTTCCGTGCCGAATGAACCCGACAGGGTCGAGATCAGGCGGCGGGACGAGCCTGGGCCGAACGACGCTGTTAGTTGGTCAAACTCTTGTCTTTCTCGGTGCTGCCGACGAAAGGTTCCGCAACGGGTGCAACTGCGGCATGCTCCAGCGGCACGATCAGGCGCTCAAGCGCGATCTGCAAGACTTCATCCATATTCTCGACGAAATGAACCGTAAGAGTCGCGAGGATTTCCTGCGGGATATCCGCCAGGTCCTTCTCATTGTCCTTCGGAAGCAGTACTGTGCGCAAGCCCATTCGATGGGCAGCCAGAAGTTTTTCCTTGACGCCGCCGATGGGGAGAACCTTCCCGCGCAGGGTGATTTCGCCGGTCATGGTGACGTCGCAGCGGACAGGAATCTTGGTCAGGGCGCTTACGATGGAGTTGCAGATGGTGATGCCGGCGGAGGGGCCGTCCTTCGGGATGGCGCCTTCGGGCACGTGCACGTGAATGTCGATGTTGCGGTAAAAATCTTTGGGCAAGCCGAAGGAGTGAGAGCGCGAGCGAATGTAGGCCATCGCGGCCTGCGCGGATTCCTGCATGACGTCGCCGAGTTTGCCGGTGAGCGTGAGGCGCCCTTTGCCTTCCATGAAGGTGGCTTCGGTCGAGAGTACAGACCCTCCTACTTCGGTCCATGCCAGGCCGGTGGTGAGGCCAATTTCGTTGTGTTTTTCGAGCCAGAATTCGCGGTATTTGAGGACGCCGAGGTAGTCGTTGCTGTTGGCAGGCGTGATTTCCGCATTGACCTGGGGCCCTTCGGTGACCACCTTGCGAGCCATCTTGCGGCTTACGTTCTGGATTTCGCGCTCGAGGCTGCGGACGCCGGCTTCGTGGGTGTAGTGACGAATGATGTGGAGGAGGCCTTCGTCGGTGAAGCTGAGATTTTTTTCGGTGAGACCAGTGGCTTCTCGCTGGCGGCGGACGAGGAAGCGCTTGGCGATCTGCAACTTTTCCTGCTCGGTGTAGCCGGGGATGCGCAGGACTTCCATGCGGTCCTGCAACGGCTGCGGGATGGTGTGCAGGACGTTGGCGGTGCAGACGAACATTACTTTCGAGAGATCGTATTCGACGTCGAGATAGTGATCGGTGAAGGCATGATTCAGTTCGGGATCGAGAACTTCCATTAGCGCGGCGGATGGATCGCCGCGGAAATCCATCGACATCTTGTCGACTTCATCCAGGACGAAGATCGGATTTACAGTGCCGGCCTTCTTCATCATCTGGATGATCTGGCCGGGCAGCGCGCCGATATAGGTGCGGCGATGGCCGCGGATTTCGGCTTCATCACGCACGCCGCCCAGGGAAACGCGGACGAATTTGCGACCGGTGGCGTGGCCGATGGACATGGCTAAAGAGGTTTTGCCGACGCCTGGAGGGCCGACGAAGCAGAGGATCGAGCCTTTGGGGTTTTTCACCAGTTGGCGGACGGCGAGGAATTCGAGGATGCGGTCCTTTATTTTCTCGAGGCCGTAATGTTCTTCGTTGAGAATTTTTTCGGCGGCCAGGATGTCGCGAATTTCCTTGGATCTCTTCTTCCAGGGCACCGCGAGCAGCCAGTCCAGATAGTTACGGCTGACGGTGGACTCGGCGGACATCGGAGGCATGAGCTCCAGGCGCTTGAGCTCCTGGATGGCCTTTTCGTGGACTTCTTTGGACATACCGGCGGCGTCGATTTTCTTCTTCAGCTCGTCGATTTCGTTCTTTTCGCCGCGGCCGAGTTCCTTCTGAATGGCTTTGAGCTTTTCGTTGAGGTAGTACTCTTTTTGCGCGCGCTCCATCTGGCGCTTGACGCGCGTATTGATGTTGCGGTCGACGTTGAGCTTCTCGAGTTCGATTTCGAGGATGTCGCCAATGCGGTTGAGACGCTCGATGGGGTCTACGGTTTCGAGAAGATCCTGCTTTTCGTCCACTGGGAGCTGGAGATTGGCGGCGATGGTGTCCGAGAGACGGGCAGGATCGTCGACGCGTGCCGCAGCGATCATCGTGTCGTAATTCAGCGATTGCGATAGCTTGATGAACTGTTCGTACAGGCCGGTGATTTTCTGGACGGTTTGTTCTACGGCCGGGGAGGGCTCGACGCGCGCGTTCAATAGACGAACGGTCGCGCGGAAGAAGCCTTCTTCGGTGGCGATAGAGAGGGCACGGGCACGCTCGACGCCTTCGACGAGGACTTTGATGTTGCCGTCGGGGAGCTTGACGCTCTGGACGATATTGGCCAGGGTTCCTACGGCGTAAATCTCTTCGGGCTTGGGGTCGTCCACCGAGGCATCGTGCTGGGTGGAGAGAAAAATCTTTTTGTCCCCGGTGAGAGCCTCTTCGAGGGCGCGGACGCTGGCTTCGCGGCCAACGATGAAGGGCGTCATCTGCTGGGGAAAAATCACCATGTCACGCACCGGCATCATGGGTACGCGCTTCATTTCCTGTTTTTCTCGATTGAACATTGGGTCCCTGAATTTCACCTCAAGCGGCCAATTGCGGGCCGATTTTAGGAAGCGCGAAGCAGCTTTTAGCCGGCTTTTTCGAGCAAGCTCCAGTTAATTTCGCGAGTGCGGACCATGTCTTCGGTGACCACGAAGTCGCGCACTTTGCGCTGCATCGGCAGGTGATACATGACTTCGAGCATGAGGTCTTCGAGGATCATGCGCAAGCCTCGAGCGCCGACTTTGCGCTGAAGAGCTAACTCGGCAACGGTGGCGAGGGCATCATCCGTGAAGCGAAGGCGGACGTTTTCGAATTCGAAGAGGCGCTGGTATTGCTTGAGCAAAGCGTTCTTCGGCTCGGTCAGAATGCGGACGAGCGCGGGTTTGTCGAGATCGTTCATGACGCCTGCCACGGGGAGGCGGCCGACAAATTCCGGGATGAGGCCGTAGCGAATCAAATCGCCGGGCTGCACTTGTTCGAGCAATTCGGTGTTGCGCTTTTGCGCGGTCGCGGGAGCCGCATCGGTGTGGAAGCCGAGTGCTCGGCGGCCTACGCGCTTTTCGATGATTTTTTCGAGGCCCACGAAAGCGCCGCCGCAGAGGAACAGGATGTTGGTGGTGTCTACCGGAGTAAATTCCTGGTGCGGATGCTTGCGGCCGCCCTGGGGAGGCACGTTGGCGACAGTGCCTTCGAGAATCTTGAGCAGGGCTTGCTGCACGCCTTCACCGGAAACGTCGCGGGTGATGGAAGGATTTTCGTCCTTCTTGGCGATCTTATCGATTTCGTCTATATAAATGATGCCTTGCTGCGCTTTCTGAACGTCGCCGTCAGCGGCTTGCAGCAGTTTCAGGATGATGTTTTCGACGTCTTCACCTACGTAGCCTGCTTCGGTGAGCGTGGTGGCGTCAACGATGGCGAAGGGAACATCCAGCATGCGGGATAACGTTTGCGCGAGAAGAGTCTTGCCCGTGCCGGTCGGGCCGATCAGAAGAATGTTGGACTTGCTGAGTTCCACATCGCCGGGCTGCTTGTTGAGGAAAATGCGTTTGTAGTGATTGTAGACAGCTACCGCGAGCTTCTTTTTGGTGCGATCCTGGCCGATGACGTAGCCGTCCAGGAATTGCTTGATCTCGGGAGGGCGGGGAAGCCGGCGCGCCGGAGCGGTAGCCTGCTCGCGCTTCTCGTCTTCGAGAATGGTCTGGCAGACGCTGACACATTCGTTGCAGATGTACGCGCGCGGATAGTCCGAGGGCGAACTGATGAGTTTCTCAACCTGCTCCTGGGTCTTGTGGCAGAAGGAGCAGCGCAACGGCTCATCTGGATTGAATTTTTTCACTGGTGTGCAGGCCCTCGCCTCCGCCGGAATGCAACGGAGCGTGTTCAATTCCTATTCTAGGCTGAATGTTCCCCTGAGTGAAAGAAAAACCTGAATGACCTTTGCTAACTTTTAAGAACAAGCTGCCGACCGATGCGCGATGCTTTGCGTTGCTGCTCGGAGGCACGCGCTAAAGCGCGCCCCTACATTTTCCCGGTTCCGCCCCGCTTACGCGATCAGCGGTGCTTGTAAATGATCTCGTCGATCATGCCGTACTCTTTGGCTTGTTCCGGATTCATGATGAAATCGCGCTCGACATCTCGTTCGATGCGCTCCAAGGTCTGGCCGCTATGCTGGGCGATCAATTTGTTGATCATAGTGCGCATGCGCAGGATTTCCTTGGCATGCAAATCGATGTCGGTAGCTTGACCGCCGAGGCCGGACATCCAGGGTTGATGGATCAGGATGCGGGCGTTGGGCAGTGCAAAACGCTTCTTGGGCGCGCCGCCAACAAGCAGGACCGCCGCGATCGAAGCGGCTTGGCCTACGCAGGTGGTGACCACGTCGGGCTTGACGAATTGCATGGTGTCATAGATCGCGAAACCCGCGGTGATCGACCCGCCCGGGGAATTGATATAAAGCTGAATATCGCGCTCGGGATCTTCGGCCTGCAGGAAGAGCATCTGAGCGGTGGCCAGATTGGCGACGTGGTCGTCAATCGGCGTGCCTATAAAGATGATGTGCTCTTTGAGCAGACGGGAATAGATGTCGTAGGCGCGTTCGCCACGGCTGGTCTGCTCGACCACCATGGGCACGAGCGTCGTGCCGCGATATTCTGGTTCGGGTTCGTCGAAAGTTTTCATTTTAGTAAAGGTCGAGACCTCAGGAGCCCGACTCGTTTGTCTTTGTTTCCGTCGCGGCGACGGTGCGAATTCGGGAGTTCTGCGCGAGCCAGTCGAGAGTTTTGTCACTCCGCAGCTTAGCTTTCATCCTATCGAGCGTACCCTGCTTTGTCAAACGAGCCTGAATTGCCGCGGCGGACTCGCCACTATGGCTGGCCGCATGTTCAAGCTCGTGATTGACCTCTTCATCGGTAACGTCGATGTTTTCAGCGGTGGCGATGCGATCCACGATCAATTCGGCCTTCACGTCGTCGGAAGCGCGCTCTTGCTGGCGGCTGCGCAGGGTTACCCAATCGACATTTACCGCTCGGGGATCAACACCTTGCGCGGCCAGTGATCGGACGACGCGCTCCAGGCGCACATCCATTTGATGCTGGACGAGAGATTCCGGTACAGGAAAGTCGTGGAGCTTGATCAGCGCGGCGATGACCTTCTCGCGGAGGACTTCCTTGTGCTTGTGGTCGCGCTGGTGCTCGAGGCTGTCGCGGACTTTGGCCTTCAGTTCGTCGAGTGTGGTGGCGTCGCTGACATCTTTGGCGAATTCGTCGTTCAGCTCGGGGAGCTTCTTGTTCTTGATGCCGAGGACCTCAACGGCGTAGTGGTAGGTTTTGCCGACGAGCTTGGCGTCAGGATAGTCCGCGGGATAGGTGACGTCGAAATTCTTGTGGTCGCCGGTGTTCGCGCCGCGCAGATTCTCGTTGAACGGCTCCATGGTCTCTTCGGCGCCGATGTGACACAGAACGCTGTCGGCCTGGATGGGATCGCCACCGCCTTCGGGGGTGCCCATGATTTTCAGTTGGACATGGTCCCCGTTTTCGGCGGGGCGGCCTTCGACGGGAGCGAATGCGGCGGCACGTTCGCGCATTTCTTCCAGAGTCTTGGTGACATCGTCGTCGGTGACGTCCATCGCCGGCATTTCGAGATCGAGATCTTTGTAGTTAGCGAGTTCAAACTCGGGGAGCACCTCGAAGACCGCGCGGAACTTGAGCGGCTGGCCTTCGGTGAAATCGAGCTTTTCGACTTGCGGCTGCGAGACCGGCGTGAGTTTCTGTTCGGTGACGGCCTTTTCCACGCGTTCCGGCACGAGTGACTGCACCACCTCGCCCTTGATGTCCTCGGCAAAGCGGCGTCGAATCAGGGAAACCGGCGCCTTGCCAGGGCGGAAGCCCGGAACGCGCGCAACACGCGCAAATTCCTTCGCGACGCTTTCCAATTTTTTCGTGACCTCGTCCGCGGGAATCTCGAGATCGAGTTCGCGGCGGCAGGTTGCTGCTGCGGTTCCTTCAGCCATGGAAATCCTTTCGATGCTCCGTCTTTGCTGGCGCTCAAAGAGAAATGTCGCGCAGGGAAACTCCGCTGGTCACGACAGTATGCGCCCCTGATTGCAAATTTCAGAGAACGTAAGCTTTAGAGAGGCCAGACAGGTGAGAAATCACCCTGCAAACTCGAAAGATAAGTATAAGTGACGTGTCGGAAAGGGTCAAATCGGTTGAGGCGGTTTACGGGTTGGGGCTAGTAGAACATGGGGATTACATAATTTGGATCGCGACATGAAAGTTCGGTATTTGCCATGTGACGATGTTTCAACGAGTTGAGTTCCTGAATCTTTGAGGATTGGTAGTCGGGAAGTCCATCCCCGTTCAAAAACTCGAGTAATGTTTGGGCCTGTTGCTTTTTGAAACCGCATGAATGGTAGCGCGGTTATCAGAACTTTTCGCATCTCTAGGTAGTTCCAATACAATCTAAAGGAACCATTACTTTCTGCAACTTTGCTAGCGAACCTGCGCAGGTATTCGACAACCTCCATTCGTTTAGTCGTAACGATCAGGTGGGCGGCAAATATTCCAAGCGACTTGCGCTTCGCGGTTCTTTCAACGGTTATAGCGAATGAGGCTTTCATATCGAGAAACGCAGCCAAGTAAGCCGCGTCAGTGTCGTTAATCATCGAGGCTCCTCCATTTCGCAAATAAGAATTGCAGGGCTTTTCGAAACCAAGGGATGCAACAATCAATTACATGCGCCGTATTCCAGCACCACGTTGCATTCACGAGGATTCCCATTGCGACACTATCCGCAGAAACTCGGCGAGTGCGCTTGGAGACCCCTCCACCTCGCATCGCACCCCTCGCTTGTCAAGCGTCGCCCGTATTCTTTCGGGCGTAGCACTTGAGACGCGAGGAAATTCACCGTTGGGTGCTTGCGCCTTCACTTGCTGCTCTGAAGATCCCCGAGGGCCGCCACTCTGAGCTTCCAATACCCGCGTCCAGAAACTTTCAAACTCCGCCGGGATCATTATGTGGTTTCGGCCGGGTTTAGGGGACGACAGCCTCTCGAGCGGACGGCAGGGAAACAACGCGTCCCACAAAGCCTCGCAGCGACTAGCGACCAAGCTATTTCGGTCCCCACCTTGCGTCAGGAACCAATTGCTCAGTAGTACGTATGCCGATGATTTCAAAGGGGTTAATGGATTGTCAAGCCATCGTTGGAATTCTGTGGCGGCTCGAGAGCTAAGTGTAAGTCCGCGATGATTTTCTTTTAGTATTTCGTTTAGTAGCCTCTGCAGCTCGTCGCGGCGAAGCTGGCTTGGATATTCCAGCTGTAAGTCGAAGTTATTGTTGGAGTTAGCAAATCGGCGGTTCCAAGAATATCTTGGGTCCATATAGTCTCCTTTGGTTGCCCGATATTACATGCCATTTATTATGGTATATAATGCTTAGCATATACTAAGTAATAGCAATTTGTCAAGAGATTTTATTCAGCAATGCAGGGCCTTGGAGAGCAGACCCAATCCCCGTTTCTAGGGCTCAGAGAAGCTTCGAATGACGAGTCAGCGAGCTGCTGAAGTTATCGAGGGTTGGCGTTTGCGCTGGCGGCGGTAGGGTGAGCAAGGGCGGCGGTCAGATCGGCGTGGAGGAGGCGGTGGAAGAGGTGCTCGCCGGCTTCGCGGCGGACGGAGAGGCGACCCGCTACGTAGGCGCGGGAGTGCAGGCCGCGTTGGACAGCGTCGCAGATGGCCATGTCTTCGTCTTGGACTTTTTCGCTCACGGCGATGCTGGATTTGTTGTGGGCTTCGGCAGCGGGGCTGGTGTCGGCGAAATAATAGTTGAAGATTACGGCGCACTTGTCGGTGCCTAGCGGCACGACTACGTTGGTGTCCATCACCCCTTCGTAGGCGTTGATCATAAAATTTGGATAGATCCAGAGGTAGAAGGCGCGGCCTTGACGGGTGGCGGCTACGCCTGCGGCGGTGTTGCCGTCGGACGAGAGCGGGCTCGATTGCAGGCAGGCGCGTTCGAAATTTTCGATGGTGTATTTGGTGTATTCGATGACGCTGCTCAGGCCTTTGTGGGCGTGGGGTACGTGATAGCCGCCGTCGAGATAGTTGTCTACGTAGACTTTCCAGTTGCAATTGAGCGGATAGATGCGGCGGTCGAAGTAGTGAAGCTTCGTGGTCAGTTCGAGCGGGGCTACGATGTCCGGCACAGCGCCCAGGAATTTCTGCAGCGGGGCGGCGCTGCCATCGAGATTTACGAAAACGAAATTCTCCCAGACATCGACTCGAATGGGCACGAGGCCGTTGTCGGCGCGGGCGAAATTGCAGACGCCGTCGAACTCGACCATGCCTTTTAGCGTGCCGTCGATACCGTAAGTCCAGCCGTGGTACGGGCAGCGAAACTGCTTGGCGCAGCCCTCGGCTTCCGGGACGACGGCGGCGGCGTGATGGCGGCAGACGTTGTAGAAAGCGCGAAGTTGGGCATCGTCACCACGCACGACCACGATGGGCTCTCCGGCGACGTCGGCGGTGAAGAATTGGCCCTTTTCGCAAACTTGATCGAGGCGGCCAACCACCTGCCAAGTGACGCTGAAGACGCTAGCCCGCTCGAGTTCCGCAATGCGCGGATCGCGGTACCAAGGCGCCGGAATCGTGGAGGCGTGCTCGAGCGGATTGGCAGGGTTGTAGAGATTAAGGATGTCTCGCACGGATGCCGCGTGCATTTGTGCTCTCCTGGGCCGTGTTGAATTCATATCGCGAAACCGAGTCTTGAGAAAGGGGAAAGTGGAAGCAACGACCCATCGCGAGGATGGAAGAACTGATAACGCGAGGTTGATCTTTCCGAGATGGGGTGTGGGTGTCCTTTACCCCCGCAAGAGCCTCGTTCATCGACCGCCTCGTTGGATGGAAAAGCAGATCCCTCGCTCCGCTCGGGATGACAGCGTGCCGTCTGTGCAGGGAGGTGGCAAGGGAGGACGTCATGAACCCGCACTCCCCATCACTTGTAGTGCAGGGAGGAGTCCGCGGAGCCCTGCGGCCTTGAGCGCTGCGGAACCGAAAATATCAGGTCCGGCCGGACACGAACGACTAACGGGGAAATAGGCGGGCTGCGTTGTCATATAGGATTTTACGTTTTACTTCTTCGCGTATGGGCAGGGACTGGAACTTTTCGACGTTGATTTTCATTTCGTTGACTCCGGGGCTGGGCCAGTCGGTGCCCCACAGGACTTTGCCTGCGATTTCTTCGATTCGTGGGAAATATTCCAAGAGTTTTTGCGGGGGGACGCCGGAAATATCCATGTACATATTCTTGTGGCGGCGGACCAGGAAGAAAGCTTCATTCATCCACAGCGGGCGGCCGCCGTGGGCCAGGATGATGACCAGGTCGGGATAATCGACGGCAACCTCGTCGCAGAAGATGGGTTGCGCGTGAACGTTGCGTGCTCCCGGGAAAATGGAGGTGCCGGTGTGGATCATCACCGGCAAGCGGTTGGCTTGGGCGCGCTCGTAGATGGCAGCGAGCTCGCGATTGCCCGACACGTAGGCATTGGGCGAGAGCGCTTGATGCGACGGGTGGATTTTGATGGCGCGGATGCCGAGTTTCGTGATGCGATCGACTTCGGCGCCGGCATCAGGGACGCTGCCGGCATGAACGCCTCCGAAAGCGATCAGGCGATGGGGATCGGTCTTGCAGTAGTTCGCGACCCAATCGTTGACGGCGGGCGTGAAACCGATGATTTCGGGCGCGACGTAATTGATCAGGCCGGCGCGCTCGACGTTGATGGTGTCGAGATAGCGGAGGAAGTCTTTGGGATTGTGGCAGTAGCGTTCGACTTCGTCGAAGTCGGTGCGGCCGTGGCGGATGAGTTCGAGGGCGGCGGGTTTCATCATGGCGTGGGGCATGATGTGGACATGGAGGTCGATGATCGGTTGCGGCAATGCGGGCCCTCGTCGGCGATGATTTGTTGCCCACGGATTGTAGCGCAGGATTGGCCGTGGGTTACGAATCGCCGTAGAGGTCGCGCTAAAGCGCGCCCCTACATTTGTCCCGACACTATTAGTTGAAGCGGACGTACTCGAAATTTAGGGGTTGGTTGTTGATGCCGCGAATTGGGGGGGCGATCCAGTTTGCGAATTTGCCTAGTTCGGTTACGCGGCCGCTCATTAGGGATTGCACGTATTTGTAGTCGGTAGAGCTTGGCAGCCATTCTGATTCGTGTTGCTTCCAGGATTGTTCGGTTAGGACTTCGCCGGTGGGACTGACGTGGTGGCCGGCGAAGTTGCCGATTTCGCGATGGAACCCTTTGTGAGGAAGAGTGAGGCGGAAGGGGATGCCCGCGGTGTCGATTACTTTTTGCCAGCGGCTGACGCCGTCTTCGATTTCGCCGATGTAGTCGTCGCGCAGGCGTTCGTTCAAGGCGGTGAGTGCAGGAACGTGCTTGGCTACGATTTTGTCTCCTACGACCTCCCAGACGGGATAGTCCGCTTCGCTTAACACGTGATCGTCGGCTAGTTTCGTTTCGCGGAAGCGGCCCTTGAGGCCGCTGGTGTAATAGTTTGCTGCGTTGGAGGAGACGTCGGAGCCATAGAGGTCGAGGGTCACGCTGTAGTGAAAATTCAGGTAGCGCTGGATGGTTTGCAGATCGATGACGCCCATGGCGCGCACGTCGGAGGGGTCGTCGATTTTGTTTTCTTTCATCACGTCGCAGGTGCGCTGGATGATGCGGCTGACGCCGGTTTCGCCGACGAACATGTGATGGGCTTCTTCGGTGAGCATAAAGCGGCAGGTGCGGGAGAGTGGATCGAAGCCGGATTCGGCGAGGGCGCACAGCTGGAATTTGCCGTCGCGATCGGTGAAGAAAGTGAACATGTAGAACGCGAGCCAATCGGGCGTGGGCTCGTTGAAGGCGCCCAGGATGCGCGGATTGTCGGTGTCACCGGAGCGGCGGGCTAGTAAGGATTCAGCTTCCTCGCGGCCGTCGCGGCCGAAATAGCGATGGAGCAGATAGACCATCGCCCAGAGATGGCGGCCTTCTTCCACGTTGACCTGAAAAATATTTCGTAGATCGTAGAGGGAAGGGCACGAGAGGCCCAGAGCTTTTTGTTGTTCGACCGAAGCTGGTTCGGTGTCGCCTTGCGTGACAATTACGCGTCGCAGAATCGAGCGATACTCGCCGGGAACGTCTTGCCAGGCAGGTTGGCCTTTGTGGCGGCCGAAATTGACCTGGCGGGTTTCGTCGCGAGGTTGCAGGAAAATGCCCCAGCGATATTCGGGCATTCGGACGTAACCGAATTGAGCCCAGCCGTCGGGTTCAACGCTGGTGGCCGTGCGGAGATAGACTTCAAAGTTGCTGGATTCGTTCGGGCCCATATCAGACCACCAACCGAGAAAGGCGGGTTGCCAGTGCTCGAGGGCGCGTTGCAGAACGCGGTCGCGGCCCAAGTCGACATTGTTTGGAATTTTTTCGGTGTAATCGATCATTGCCAATCTCCTAGGATTAGGTTTCTCGGGCTGGGCAACCCATATCAAACTCTTTCCCAATTGAATTTCACGGGTGCGCCGGTGCCGTAGACTTTGAGCGCGCCGTTTGCTCCGACGGCATTTGGTCGAATGAAAATCCAGTTTTGCCAAGCGGACAGTCGGCCAAATATGCGCGTTTCCAGTGTTTCGATGCCGCCAAAGCGAAGGTTGGATTCGAGACCGGTGAGCCCGTCGGGTGAGAGCGCCGCGCGAGATTCGATGGCCTGGCGAAGTTCGTCTTCCCAGTCGAGATCGTCTGGCGCGGAGGTGACCAGGCCGACTTCCAGGCTTCCTTGCGGAGAGAACCCATGCCGATAGTGCACGAAGCGTTTCAATTGCGGGTAGCATCGTGATAAAAACGCGACTCCAACCGCGCGAGATGATTGGCCATAGCAAGCGCGCCAAAATTTATTTCGGAAAGCGCAACAGTGGCGGCCCTCCCTTCTCGAACGTCTCGCATGTACATGCGATCAGCGGCCAGCGCGAGCTCAAAAAGAGAGCCCGCGAAGCAGGATTTCGGTTCGATGATGGCAAACAGTGACCGCGAGGTGACGTCGATGCGCGCGAACGTGCGCCGCAGCATGCCCAAGACTTCGCGGACAAACCAGTTGTCCTGGTGAGCGAGAAGAAAATCGTCGGTGGCGATGACCGCTTCGGGATTTCCGGAAGTCTTGAACAGCCACAGGCCGAGTTCAAGTTCGCTGGAGCGCAGGGTGAGAATGGCGTCGTCGAGCTCGCGAGCCATCTGCAGCGGCCACCAGTTGGCGCCGGCCGCGAGGGCTTTTTCTACCGTGTTGTCGTACCGCTTCCGGGGCCCGCAACCGTGATAGTCGCAGTGCGCGCTTCACGATTGAATTGGACGTCGACAAATTTGTAGTGAAGGCCGGCGTCGTCGACATTGCACTCCAGCGGCGTGAGCCGGATACCTTTTGCGTTCTCCGGACGATCGCTTTGCTCCGCGAGTTGCCGCCCACGTTGTTTGATATGCTCGGCGAATTGCTGCGGCTTCACAATTTCGTCCACGAGCCGCCAATCCTTCGCGCGTTGCCCACGAACTCCGTCAGGATTGGTGCAGAAGATGTCGGCGTGATCGCGGCGCACTTTGCGTTTGTCGGTGACGCGCGTGAGGCCGCCGGTGCCCGGGAAGAACGCCGAGTAGCGGTAGTTCCGGCAAACTTACAGCGGAGGATCGATCGTCGATCAGGATGATTTCGTCGCAGGCGAGCGCCAGTTCGTAGCCGCCACCGGCGGTCGTTCCGTTCAGCGCCGCGATAAATTTCAGTCCTGAATGCGAGCTGGCGTCTTCGATGCCGTTGCGCGTTTCGTTGGTGAATTTGCAGAAATTCACTTTCCACGCGTGAGACGAAAGACCAAGCATATAGATGTTAGCGCCAGAGCAAAAAACACGGTTTTTCGCGCTAGTGATGACGACGGAGCGAATTTCGGGATGCTCGAAGCGAATTCGCTGCAGAGCATCGTGGAGTTCGATGTCCACGCCGAGGTCGTAGGAATTCAGCTTTAGCTTGTAGCCAGGACGCAACCCGCCGTCTTCCGCCACGTCCATAGTCAACGTTGCGACGGGTGGATCAAAAGTCAGTCGCCAGTGCTTGTAGCTCGCCGGAGCGATTCGATAGTCGACCGGCTCGGTTTTCGGCTGGGTCTCTTGCGTTGAAACAGCGTCCACGACTTCCTCCTGCGGTTACGGCTTGCGAATGCGCTCGATCTCCGCCTTCAATTTCGCGAAGCTTTCTTCCACGGATGTCCCGGAAGTATCGATGACCATATCGGCTTTGCGGTAAAGCGGCTCCCGCTCGTCGAGAATTCTCCGCAAGTCTTCCATGGCGCGATCGTTGCCGGCCATCGCGCGAAAATCGCCTTGCGCGATCACGCGCGACATGTGTTCTTCTGGCGGAGCTTTGATCCAGACGGTGTAGCAATGCGAAAGCAGATAGTCGTAGGTTTCCTTTTCGGAGACGACGCCTCCGCCGACGGAGAACACAGCGCGATCGTGCTGCTTCAGGACGCGCTCCAACGTTCGCTTTTCGATGGCACGATAGCCGGACTGACCGTAGAGCGAAAAGATTTCTGCGAGGGGCATGCCGGTGTCCTTTTCGATTTCGCGATCGAGCTCGATGAAGGGAAGAGACATTTGTGAGGCTAGCCTGGCGCCGAGGGTAGATTTTCCAGCACCGCGCAACCCAATGAGCGCGATGCGGTTCCGCTGGGTGGGTTCGTTGGCTTGGGCGGCGAACAAATCGGCCAGCGAGACGCCGAGGGCGGTGGCGATGCGTCGCAGCAGTACGATCGAGACATTTCCTTCGCCGGATTCCAGTTGTGCGAGGTGTCGCTCGGAAACGCCGGCATCGCGTGCCAAGGCCCTGCGTGTCTGGGATCGAAGGCTGCGTGCGGCTCGGATGCGCTTGCCCAGCACTCGGAGAAACTCGGCCTCCTGGGTCGGAGGGAGTTGGGCTAGAACGGATTCGGGATTGATCGTTGCTGACATTGTCGTCTGGTAGATGCAGTATAGTGCATCGCGAAACGCAGAATCAAGGACAAAGCTGCAATAAAGTGCAACTGCCGTGACTCGTGGACCCCTACCCCCGGGACATTTGTATGACTGTCAAAACACAAGGCTTACTAGTTAGGCAGTTTGTAATCTGTTGAAAGTAAACGTCTTACTGGGAGCAAGGCCTGAGATTTCATCGAAGGTGTCTAAAAAAGGGCGCCAGACGTTGGCGCTTGAACGAGGGACTAACTGCTCTAGAATGGCACGAATGGCAGAAATGTCAAGGGAAACGCGCCTGGGACCTTGATTCGCGGGTATCGGCCCAGTTGGGCGGGTTCGTGGGCGGGGGAAAAGGGCAAACGAAAAAGGAGGAGAAAGAAGAGAAAGAAGAAAGATGGCGAGATAAACTCGCCGCTACAAGGGCTTGGTCAGAGATGGTGCGGGCGGAGGGACTTGAACCCCCAAGACCTTTCGGCCACAAGATCCTAAGTCTTGCGCGTCTGCCAGTTCCGCCACGCCCGCACGATTGTTTTCAATTACTTACGGCTATCCTCAAGCAACACTCTCACTGAACTCTCACCGTTCTGGCCCGGTGACAGGTTGTTTTGCAGTTTCCGCATCGCCTTCACAACGTCGTCGGTACTTACAATGTGATAGCGGTCGAACACGGCTCGCGTTTTGTGCCCTGAAATTGACATCGCCACTTTCTCTGCAACTCCCGCAGCAATCAAATTCCGAATGGCCGACCTACGCAAATCGTGTATCAACAGGTTAGGCATTTCAGCAGCTTTGACGGCCTTGCTCCATTCGTCGCGAAGCCCTCGGTTGTCGAAGACCAAACCTTCTTTGAGTTTAACATTCTTCAGAACACTGACAAGAACATCTGGCAGGGGGATGATTCGGGCCTCAGATGTCTTGGTCTGCTCGCCATCTAGCCGGACTAACGCGTTCTTCAGATCGATCTGGCTCCACACGATTTGCTTGGCCTCGCCGACCCGGACCCCGCAATAATAAAGGGCTCTGAGCAGGAATCTGTAAACACGTGCGTTTTTGCTGGATTTCTGTAAAACCGTCCGGTGGGGCCAGCCAGGCCACCGCGCCTATCCACCGGCATTATCGGCAATGTTTTCAAGCCTTTTATGAATACTTTCCATGTCCAACTTGCCCCAATCTTTCTTGGTGCACAATTCCCTAAACGGTTGGCTCCCGGGGGCTCGCCCGGTACAAGAACAGCCTCCCCAAACCGCGACCTTGTTTGTTCGAAGGGATCGCGGAAGTCGGGTTAGAGATCGCATTGGTCAATGTTCCCCATCGAATCAGAGCCTTACGTCTGCCTCCCAGGGCTCTTGCCGTGACCTCCCAGGAAAGAGGAGCGGCCCAAGAGGGTCTAGGATCGGGCACCATCGCCTCGTATTCAGTCGCCATACCCGCGGCCATGATCGCCAACACATCCTGTAAACCCGGAAACAGCTGGTTTCAGAAATCCGCGCCAATTGAGCACTTTTACAGATTCTTGCGCAGAGCCGAAGTTACAAGCGCAACGAGCCAATACCGCCGTCCGCAATCAGAACGATGTTAAGAAAGAAGTCGAGGACTTCTCTAAACGCGAGAAGGAAGCCGAGGCCGCTAAGATTAAGGTAAAGGCCGACGAGAAAAACTTCAAGCAGGCCCGCTCCGCTGTCGCTGCTTACCACCCAATTGACCGCAGAACGCAGAAGACGGCGTACGGTAAGCAGGGAACCGTTCAAAAATATTTGAGCGAATACATCGATAAGGAAGCCGCCCGCCCTAACGTCGATACCGCCGATATCCTTGCAAAAGTAGTGAAGCACATCGACGATCTCTATAAAGCCGATGAGCGGCTAGCCGAGAGGGTGTGATGGCGAATTTACTGATCGACTGGGAGAAGCTCCAATATTCAGACCCACTTATGTACCGCGCTCTCTCCAAAGTCACCGGCTACACAGGTCTGGGCTTCCGAGAGGTAAACACATCTGATCTGGAACCCGCGTTTGCGGCTGACGTTAGATACTGGGAAACCCATGTCCAGAAGACAGTAGTGTTGCCGCGTAAACCACCCGCGCCACAGCCTGTGAAGGAACCTGGTCCACTGCCGCCACAAATCGATATGAACGAGATTATTAAGGAGCAGCGAGCAAAGGCGGACGAGGCCGCAGCAAAGGCTCGACTTGACTGGTGGGCCAAGGAACAAGGCTTGGAAAATTCCCAGCATAATGCCGATGTAATCGTCAAGTGGATTCGGGAAACACTCAGTGGTTACTTTTGCGCTAAAAATGTGGATTCCACTATCGCGCATTTAGGGCCGCGAGGCACGAACGTGCTGCGATGGACAACACCACAGGCTGCTCCAGCGGAACCACCAGCCGAACCGCAAGAGGTTCTGGAGTCGTGGCAGCTTCCTATAAATGCGGATGAACGCGCGATGAGAAAAGCCAGCACCAAGGCCCTTCTCGATCTAAATCAGCGTCGTCGCAAATTGACCAACCAACAGTACGTTCGTAAATCCGCTAGCTTTGGAAGCAAGTTTATCTAGGTAAGTCCGAATTTCACCGGGGCGAACAACGCCCCAAGCCCGCCGCAGACACCCGCGTAGATCGGACGGGCCAGATCGCGCCGGACACCGTTACATACAGCTTTCACGCGTGCGAACCTGTCAGTTAATGAAGTGCCAGCTCAACCGGTCGACGCAACACCATCTAATCGGTTGATCCGACACTACTTCCCCTGGAGAAGCGATCCGTTTGGCTGTACCTGGTCAAAACCCAGCCAAGATAGCGTTCCAGCTGAGCTAATCTAGTGAGCGATTTTAGCTTTTGTTTTCAATACAAGGTGGGTTCGAGCTGAGTGTTGCGTCGACCCATTGAGACCACCAAGTATTAATTGACAGGCGGGTTTTCGCGGCACCCCGCGAATCGGGAGTTGGCCTGACAGATGCAGGATTGTGTGAGACCATACGATCAAACAACGAGAGGTGCAGCATGAAATACCGAATTGCAATGTGGGCGGCTGCGGGCTTTCTCGTTGCAAGCGGCTGGGCGGTTTATTTCTTAGCGGCAAGCAAGGACCGTCCGACAGAACCGATTGTGTCCACTCTTGTCCGGTTAACCTGTCCCGTTGCGATTGTCGGCTCGCATTACCCCGTTAGCCTCTATTCGGCTCTTGCTGCGAATGTCGCCACGTATGCATTGGTCGGTCTCGTGGTGGAAACCCTGCGACGGCAATTGAACCACTCGAACTAATTCACGCTAGCTCGCGACGTAAATTCCGATTTAACGTACAGTGACCTCATTGGTCGAGTAGCCGGGCGCCATCGCTGGCGCCCAGCCCTCTAAGAACCGGACTTGAAGGTTTCCCATTCATCCGGCTCGAGCACCCAAAAACGCCCCCATGAAAAACGAGGACGCGGCCTGATGCAAAACGAAGCAGACTTACTCGATACTGACTTGCTGCCGATTCGCACGGTGGAGGAAATTCCGCCCGCCGTGTGTGAAGCTGCACCAACAGGTTGCCCCGTCGTCATTTGCTTTGCTTCATGCATCGGTTCCTCAAGCGGTCTCGAGTTGAGCACCAACAGGAAGTCAGCTCCGTTTCCGGCGAGGTAATCTTGTCCCCACGAGGCGACGCAACCTCTATCTGCCCGATTACAGGGCAGCCTTCGCTTGCTCCCCTTTCCGTTACCCGCATCGCCATCAGATTCATCTTGCGATGGTCCTTCCCCTTGCGAGGAGCGCTACGGGCTTACCCTGTTCCGCTGAAATGACGCGATCGGTTAGATCTGCTCTCTACGCCGGCAGTGTTGATTACCCATGACAGAGAAACCGGAAGCCTCTGTACTCACTGCAAGAAGAGCCGCGCAGCATTTTAGGCTCTCTTCGGCTGACGACGCTTACGAGCATTTGTATATTCTGATCGTACGATCAAGTCTAGGTCCGTCTCCGCCTAATGCTGGCAGATACACCGTTGCCTCGCGGTTTCGGTGCCGCTCTTGCGAGCGTGGATACATTGTCCAAGGGCTCCAGAACAGTTCGTTGCCTCGCCGCTCTGCCTTGTACGCTACGTGCGATGGGACGCACGGTCTGATCGAGTTCCTCCTCTCCAGACAATCATTTTCAGCAGCTTTCCAGGTCGCACTCCGGTTACCCGAACTAATCAGGCCCTACGCAGCCTCTTTTGTGTTTGGCCGTTTTGTCGTGATCTGACGAACGCGTTTTTAGCTGACCCACGACTCGGAATTAACCGGGGCATCGAGATACATCGCAACGACATTGCCGTGGCCATCCAGCACTACCAGCTTGTTCCTTGTGAATCCCATTCCACATAGTCCGCCACAAGTGAATCCCCACTGGAGGGTAAGGTCTGCGACGTACACACCGTCATAAGCATCCTTGCCATGCGTGTAGCGATCGAGATATTTGATTGCTGCCTTATATTTCAGGTCCGTTCTTTGCGCGGTAACGCCCGTGGGCAGGCGGGGCTCTTTTCTGGCAGCGCGCGTGAGGTCGTAGTAGTAGCGAACGGCTTTCGCCGTGACCACGGTCGTGAGTTCAATGTTGTCGTTGCCGGGCTCCCCCCAAATCGGAGCCATCTCTCTTAATAGTTGGTCTACTCGGCCACCGGATGACCGCAGAGCATCTCGAATCATTTCATTAGGTCCTTGATAAACCGCCTCAGCTTTTCTAAGCAGCGCTTCCTCTGTGAGGTTGGCGAATGACCGAGCAATGTGAATGGTGTACCTACCTTCCGTCTCAGAGGTTTGGGGAAGCTCAACTGCCATGTCAGGCTCGTACAAGAGCCAGCGGCCTTTCTCGTCCGACGTCAGGCTCTGCAGAAACTGCATATAGGGACGGATTTCTTTGTAAAGCATGACCCAAGTCTTTACGCGTGGAACGCCTTCTGAGTCGTCGGGAGGTGATTGTTCAAGATACTCCGTGCACGAGTTGTAGGAATCTTGCGGTGGTCCGCTTTCGATTTTGGCAACACAAACATCGTATCGGTCGTTTCCGGACGCGGCTTGATCCTGCAGTGAAGACCCAACAGGAGCCATGACGAAACAGAGGAGGGATGCAGTGAAAAAACGCGCCTTCATAATATCCTCGCGCGTCATCAAAATTTAACCGAATTCAGCGAGAATCATTCTTGATGAATCTCAATGCGGGAGTCTCAACCGTACGCATCATAACACCCAAAGTGCCATCTGATTAACGCTAGTGCTTTACCGGATGCGCGTTCTCGGTTACCGGAAAAGTCCTCGGCCCAAAAGGCAGATGTCCGGTAACGCGACTTCACGGGAGTTGACGACGAAGATGCAACTGAACGGTCGAACGGTTTTCCGCAGAGGCCGCACTTGAGCTTCTTCGGAGAGAATTGATTTAGTTTCCGGGTGGCGCAATCACGCCGAATAGACCGTCAGCATAGGAGTTTGGCCCCGCGGTGAAGAAGAGAAAATTGTGGGGAGTGCCCTGTGGACCGCCGTGGGCGATACCGCCGTCATGGCCGAACTGGATGCCCCAAAGGTTATCGATCTCGATGGCTTTCCCGTTCGCGTCGCGAAGCGGACCAAGGAACGTTCCCGAAGCATCGAAGGCATTCACTCGACCGCGCGAGGTGTTGTTGCTGATGAGAATCGCACCGCTCATGGGGCCGAAATCCGCTGGTGCCTTCGCGATACCCCAGGGCGAGTGAAGCGGGCCGTGAACCGCGAAGTGTTGGGCCACCGTGCCGTCCGTATTGAAAACGTCTACAAATCCACCCTGCGCCTTGTTAAGGGCCGTGAAGGTCACCCAAATCTGCGGGCCTGATGGGCCGTCAATTTCCTGAACACCGTACGGTGCGAAATTTCTCGGAATCTCCGGATCGGTGAACGATTTCACAAGGTGAAACGATCCGTCGTACATGTCCACCTGGCTGTTCGTGCTATCGTCAGCCGCATACAGGAAAGTTTGACCCTGTGTATTTGTGGCAATGGCCAAACCGGTGTAGCTGGCCCCGGGCTTGGGTTGGAAGCCTTCCGGAATTGTCGCAAGGCTGTCGCCTGCTTGGTCCGTGCCGCCAACCTGTGGGTTCCACGCGACGATCAAACCATCCAGGGTTGCGAAGATAAAAATAGCCCGTCCGGATTTTCCGTTCGCTGGATTACTGAACATAAAGTCCGCGCTCCCGCCAGTGTTGCCAACAACGCCGGTCGGAGTGCCTTGGGCTCCCCCCAAGCCAGGTACGAGCACAATCAGTCCGAGTTGCAGGCCACTTCCTGTGTACAGAGTGGAGAATCCAGTGCCATTGTCGCTGATCCAGACGGGACTGGTCCCAAGTTGCACTAGCCCCCAGGCATTGACTAGCTTGGGGTTGACATTAGGTGCGACATTCTCCTGGTTCGAAGTTAGATCTGTTCGCGTGTACTGCGCCCAGCTTGTCGTTGGAAGCAGGAACGCCAAAATCGTCACAGGTGCCAAAAACCTCAATGCCTTCGTAGGTTTCATTCTTCGTTTCCTCTCTGTGTCCTTAGTCGGAGGAATGCGGGGATGAACGAATTTCCTCTGTTAAGCCACGCGGATACTGCTGCTGAGGTGACCTTCACTAGCACATATACACATCCAGCAAATGTAAATTCTGCGTCATAAAATTGTCATCCACGTCCAAACGCCTGATTAACGCTGCCGGACAACTGGAGGCTAGTACTTCTCCGTTCACCAACTGCGAACCGGGAATCTTATCAGCACCCGCTCCCGGTCGTCGGGCAGCCACCTATCGAGAACGATCACAGCGCCGCACAGACATGAGAAAGCCTCCGGCCAGCTATGGGTGGTTAAGTCGATCTGGGAACATACGGGGCAGTGGTTGACCCGCTGTCCGTGTTGAACCAGCCGTGAAAGTCCCGAGTTGAGCCACGCACAGCGTGACTTCCATGCCGCAGCCTTCTCTTCCTCGGATAGTCGGGAGAAGGCTTGACGCCGATGCTCTCGTTTTCGGCGCATAAACTCACCGTACGTTATGCGCTGTCCGTTCCGAGGCGGGGCAATCTCGAAACTTTCTGCCACGTAACCGTTGCCTGCCAAGTTGATTATGCGTTCCCGCACCGCGTTCAAGAACTCAGACCCGTAAGGGTCGAGCGGCGTGGGTAACGGCACCAGCGCAACAACCGTTCCGCAGATGATGAATCGCCGTCTTGAGATCATTAGTTCACGCACTTCATAACACGCTGATGGTTAGGCACCAACCAATCGACCTTACTCAAGTGCCATCTGCCGCAGATGTGACACAGATGTGCTACATCCCCATGATACGTGGGCCAATTCACTGGGTCGTTTGCGAATGCCTCCGCAGATTCTTTACTGGAAAAATGCGCTCGATACGAACCAGACGGACGACGACACGGTTCCATCAGGTGACCTCCCCTTCCGCATCGTCCTCGGTTTCGTCTGTTAGTAAAATTTTTGGAATTTGAGACTCCTCTTCCGCATCTAACTCTTCCGGCGGGTTTCCGAAATAGGCCCAGTCAAGATAGTTGTCCCGGGTCAGCGGAATTCTTAGTCTCTTCATCTCTTCGATTACTGCGTCTTTCACGTTCCCTCCTAGTCAGCGGACATACAATCCCGGCTTCCGAAAGGCCCGACGTATGATCCGCCTGAGTTTTGTTTTCTCCAAAAGCGACATCTGTCGTACGCTCTTCAATGCCGCCTGCCCCAACTGCTCCGTTGTCATCGCTTTCTTTCTCATTCGCCCATCGCCTCCCTGATTAATTGTTCCGGACTTTCCGTCGGTGGCACAATTTCAAACACCCCGTTACGGGATGGTTTAGAAATGTGGACCGAATGGGAATTCAACGCCCGCAAGGATAGCGCCTTCGCACCCTGGTGGAACCGCTCCCGCTGGATCTCCGTGTAAACCTGCGGTTGCTTCTCCTCACTGCGGCACAGCGGTGCGGGCTGACCACCGTGCACTTGTTCGAACGCTCTCAGGATGCGCTCCCTCACGTCTTGAAGGCCGCGTCCCGTTAAAACGGGCGCTCCGTTCTCCGAGACGGTAGGACTGCTCCCACTTTCAAATCCAGTTTTTGGCTTCAATTACCCCTCCTAGTTGATTACCACTTTCGGTACCTCTTCCACCTTCGCCGCTTCCGTCTTCTCCACACTCCACATCAATTCGAAGCCGATCAAATCTCTCAAAGCGGCCATCGCTGTGTTAAATCCGGGCATTACCTCTGAATCTCCGACCAACAGAAACAGGAAATGGGCCATCGACCCAATTTTCATGGAGTGCAAGTCTCCTACGTCGCAACCTAGCAGGCGGGCGATACGGCCCTCCAAGAGTGCGCGGATTTTCTCCGCCGCGATTTTCTTGTCCACGTTTATGCCTCCTGTTTCTGGTTCAGGATTAAGTCGTGGTCTATGTCATTCAGCGAAGCGAACTCACCGTGGTACTTTTTTGCTGCCGTGTTATATGCGCGTGCGGCTTCTAGCGCGGTGTCGAAGGCCCCGAGGTGATGCTTTTTCCCATCCACTTTAATCGCAGCACGGAACTTGTTGTGGTACGGCACCACGCCTTTGAATCCGGTCGTGTTGCTAGATTGAATGCCTCTGTTGCGGTTGTTTTCCGAGACGGATGATGTGCGCAAGTTCTCTCGACGGTTGTTAAGGCTGTCGCCGTCCTAGTGGTCCGTGCCCTTACCCATAAGAAGCACGTGCATGTAGACCTTCGTGGAACTCTGCGCATAGAAGCCGCGCTCACCTTTCCTTTTCACCGCGCTCCAGCGGTAGTCTTTCACGAGCGGGTAATCTACTGAATCGATAAAGCACGGCACGTCGTAGCCTTTGTGCTCCAGCAAGATGATGATGTCGTTCCCAAAATGCACAATTCTGTTTGGGCAGCGGCCACATGAAGTTGTGTGATCGCCCGTTAAGTCGCAGCCGCCAACCACGGTGCGGTTACCACACTCACAAATGCAGTTCCACTTCGTGCGCTGCTTAACAACGTCAGCGAGGGATTCGACCAGCAACCTCCCGAATTTTTGTCCAATTAAATTGAGTCGCCGTCCCATCTTAGCCACGTGTCACCGCCAGTCCGTCGTCTTGTAACCCGGCGAGGATTGCCCAAATGCACCGGTGATCGACGGCCACTGCGTTTCCAAGTGTGATTCGATCTGAGGGGAGGTGAGCCTCGATCCAATCGAAAGAAGCGGGAGAAACGGGACGGAGGAGAAATATGGAGCCGTGGTTCTCGCAGATGAAATCAACCGTTGGCGAACTACCTGATGCTACAAACGAGTCGTTATGCGAAGACATCATGCCTCCTTTGGAGAAATGACGCCCTCGAAAGTTGAATTTGGGAAACGCTCAGGTGGGTTTTGCCCCTGTAGGCCATATCCCTCTTTCGAGGCTAGCACCGTGGCCTTGTCTGTGGCTCGGTTGCTGGACGGCGAAAATCGCCGCCACTCTTAATACAGTGATAAGGATACTGCAATTTCGCCTCGGGGCGAATAGTACTGAAGTACCAAAGTGATTGGTTAACCCTTCGTACAGCATCGTACTGATTGTTTCAGAAGCCTCCGGTCACTACTGTGAGAAACGCACCAGTGGTGGAGACCGCGTGACCGTAACACGAACGATGTTTGTGGGCGTCATCTTGGTCGTCGTTTCTACCCTCGGGTCTGCAGAATCGCAAATCAAACCACGGCTCTCTCCCGCCGATCTGGTTAAATCAGTGATCCGTGGCGAACTGCAATCCCCGGACGTTTCCGGGATCCGCTGGAAGTATCTGTTAGACAAAGAGGTCGACGGTAAACAAGAAATCAGAGAAGTGGTCGAAACCAAGTCTGGGTCGCTTGATCGCTTACTAGCCACCGCAGGTAGACCTTTGACCGATGCCCAGCAGCGCGACGAGACCAAACGCATCCTGAGGCTTTCCCACAGCCCTGAGGCGCAGCACAAGCGCGAACAAAACCACCGAAAAGATGTTGCACAATGCAATGCGTTTCTCCAGATGATCCCCGACGCGTTTCTCTTTGAGTACGCCGCTGAAAGCGGTGGCCTAGCCAAACTGATCTTCAAGCCCAATCCTCACTTCCAGCCGTCTTCCCGTGAGGGAAGGGTGCTTCACGAAATGGCGGGAGACATCTGGGTTGACGCCAAGCAGCAACGCCTGATCAGCATCAATGGCCAGCTCACGAACGAGGTTAAGTTCGGCGGGGGTTTGCTGGGGCACCTGGAAAAGGGAGGCGAGTTCCGCCTGAAACGGACCGAGATCGCCCCCGGCCATTGGGAAGTAGTGGAGATCGTCGTGAACATGAGAGGAAAAGCGCTTCTGTTCAAAACCATCTCCGTGCAACAGAAAGAGGTTCACAGCAACTTTCAGCCCGTCCCAGATGATTTGAGCCTGTCCGATGCTGCCGGACTCCTCCTTAAACAAGTTCTTGTCGCCGCCAAGCGGTGAACCCCAGATCTTCTCCGATTTCTCGTCAGCGTTTCGAACCATCTCACCGCAGTGATCGATGGCGTGATCCACGATGCCCACGATCCAAGGCCGGCGCGAAACCAGATGTGTCTACGGGTATTGGCAACGTGCTGCTGGCTAACGATTTCTCTTCATGACGATTTCTCTTCATGTCAATTTCTCTTCATTGACTCGCCCCTGACCGCGACCTAAGATGACGCCAAATGGCGGACTCCCAATCACTCCTGGGGCAGACCGTCTCGCACTACCGCATCATCGAGAAGCTCGGCGGCGGCGGGATGGGTGTGGTTTACAAGGCTGAGGATGCTCGCCTCGACCGCTTTGTCGCTCTCAAATTTCTTCCAGAGGACTTAGCCCGGGACCGGCAGCGTTGATTCAAACGGAACACTACCCTGTCTGGTTCTGATTGAGTACAGTCGGACGGATCGGTTCTCCAGCGGCAAGCGTTGTCGGATCAACTGGGTCGAAAATCAGTGCGCTTGTGCTTGGCTGGGTTGAGGATTGGGTGGTTCGATCCGATAGCCGAGACTTCGGAGTTGCCGGATCATTCTGGCAGTGCGCCTTTGCTTCGATTGTTTGGTGACGGCGGGGCCTCGTTCTTCGTAACCGACTCCCTGGTGCAGGATTAGCCAGATCAGGCGACACTGTCGATGGGCAATGGCCCCGATGGCTTGATTATGTCCCAGGCGCGTGACCGAGCGGCGATAGACAATGTCGAAGATGCTTCCTTTCGTCCTCGTTGCGGCGTTGGCCGTTTGGTTGAGAATGCGCCGCATGTGGCGGTTGCCCTTTGGAGATCGGTGGCTGTAGTTGACGCCTGCGCTCTCTTCGTCGCCGGGGCTGGCGCCCATCCACGAGGAGAGCTGCTTGGCCGAAGGAAAGGTTGCTGCCGTGGGACCGACTTCGGCAATGATTTGCTGCGCGGAATCGACACCCAGACCCGGCACTTCCGCTAACCGCTGGACGGCATCCTGGTGCGAATGGAGCAGACTGGCAAGCTCTTGGTCCAGTTGACCAATCTGCTGCTCGAGGAATTGCAACTGCTCCAGTGCCATCTTCAGGAGCCGTCGGTACACGGGCTTGAGGTCCGTGCACGCGCCGAGCGCATCACACAATTGTTCCGGCGTAGCGCGTAATTTCTGATCGGCCAAAGCGGCAAGAGCTGCCGGATTGGTTTCTCCTTCAGCCAGCGCCCTCAACATGCGCCGGGCACTGGCGCCCAGCAGATCGGAGACCAGGCTGGACAACTTAATATGGGCCTCTTCCAGAAGGGACTCCAATTGGTTGTGCAACCGCACCCGGTCGCGTCTCAACTGGTACTTCTTGCGCGTTACCGTTCGCCATAGACGCTGCTCGGCATCAGGCACAAAACTCAAAGTCAATTCCCGGGCCACCAGGCGCTTCACCAGGCGTTCGGCATCGGGAAAATCCCTCTTGCGTCCCCGTCGTCCGCGATTGGATAGTGCCTGCGCCAAATGCAACGTTCCAGACTTCCGCGTCGCGCCTTCTCGCTTCTCGCATAGCGGCTTCCAATACCTTTCCAGCGCCTCCCACACTGGCTTCCAATATTGGGCCGTCGATTCCATGACTACTTCTTCGGCCTCTTGCTCGAGCAGCCATGCGGCCAGCGAGCGCAGTTGGTCGGGGCTGCTGCCAAACATCCGCCGCTCAAACTGGTACTCGCCTTCGATTTCGACGTTGGACACGACTACAGCTAGCACCTTTTTATGAACATCGATTCCCGTTATCCGGTACGACATAGACTCCTCCTGGCCGGGAGCGGAGAGCGTGCTGCGGTTACCTTAAGCAGGGTCGCGGGCTATCGCCGCTCCCCCAGGGGAAGACAACGACGCCCAATTATTCGCTCAATCACGCACGCTCCGGATCAGACAGATTAACGGCCTCGACTTCTCCATTGAGATCTCGACCTCGCCGCTCCAGGCCCTTGCGATCCTACCCAGTGATTTTCATGAGGTTTCGCGGGCCGTAGGCCCTAAAGGACAGATTAGATGGTGTTGTATCGACCGGTTGAGCTGGCAGTGTTAATTAGGCACAACGCACAATGGTCGACATGGAGGCAGATTCGCTGGGCTAACTCTAGCCAGTCACGTCACTGCGGACTTCGCTATTTGCGTTCACCAATAGTTCGTCAGCGACCCCCGGCGAGTGGACAGCAATGAATTGGTCGGGAAGGCAGACCCGGCTGAACTGCCATAAAGGGCGCATTCTTGCAGCGCCCCGGTTTGTCTATGTCAAAGCCTGGTTGACCTCAGCTTAGGCAATTGGTTCAACTGACCGTGATGCGAGTGCCCGCGGTTGTACCCTTCACCTCCGCCGCGAGATTCCCGCTGACGTCATACGCTTTGAAGTCGAATGTTCCCTTGTACGTTTGGCCGTCGAGCGAAACCGTATCTGTTTCGTCGACGGTGAAGCTTCCTGAACTGGTTCCGTCCGGGTTGTAGGTCATGCCGACATGATGGAGACGGACGGTACGCACGGCCACCTGTTTCCAAACGCCAAAACATATATTTCCAACAACAGGAGGAAGAAATGCATTTTCGAATTCCGTCCCGTCGCCGTGCCACGTTTTGAAGGATTCGAGGAACGGCGATCCGTCATCGGCAGTGTATTTGACATGCCATAAACCGACGATCGTGGGAAACGCGTTCTGTCCATCCTGGTTCTGACCTTGTTGTCCGCCTGAATTGTTCAACCATGTTAGCGAGGGAGGGGAACCTGCTTTTCTCGGGTCGCCGCAACCGGCTCTGGCGATTGAGGCTCCGAGTAACGTCACCAACACAACGAACGCAACGCAGGCGTTACGAAACAGCATGCTGCAAAATGCTGGGAAAAACTTTGACTCCGTCCGATTCATGATTGGCTCCTATTTGGACTTATCCGACACGGAAGCGCGCTCGAGCCGGGACGTTCTCGGGCGTCTCCGCGGGTGTTTTGGGGCCACATTCGACTCCACAGAGCCAGGCCGACACAATGCACCTGTGTGGTATTTCTTCATGCTCCAGTAAGTCTTTTTTTAACTTGGGATTACTGACGCATGTTCTCTGGCACCTTGAATTTCGCCTTCCCGAAACCACCGTGATGTATACTCCCCCCGTCCAGAAAGCTGCCTGATGGCTGGTACTAGCTCACCTCCACGGGACGTTTGCTTCGGTGTTTTCGAAGTGGATGTGCACGCGTGTGAACTGCGCAAGAAGGGTTCCCGGGTAAAACTCCAGCGGCAACCATTTATATTGCTGTCCATCCTTCTAGATCGTTCGGGTGAAGTTGTGAGTCGAGAGGAGTTACGGCAGCGACTCTGGCCCGCTGATGTGAATGTGGATTTCGACCGAAGCCTGAATAAGGCTATGGTCAAATTGAGGGGAGCCCTGGGCGATTCCTCTGATTGCCCGCTTTACATCGAAACCCTGCCTGGCATCGGATATCGATTCATTGGGCAGATCAATGGGAATGGAAACGGGACCGCACCGGCAAGTGTTGCTGAACCCCCGGCCGTTTCTATGCCGGAGGTCCGGGAATCGAAACCCGCGGAGAAATCAGGTCGATGGCCGCGGGCGGCCATCTTTGTTGGAACGGTAGCGCTTCTAGGATTGGCTGTATCCGTCTGGTGGTTTTTCTCACGCAGCCCACCGGCGCTAACGGAGAAAGACTCCATCGTATTGGCAGACTTCTTGAACACGACGGGCGAGCCAGTGTTCGATGACGCACTCCGGCAGGGGCTTTCGGTGCAGCTGGAACAGTCCCCCTTCGTGAGCATTGTCTCGGACGAGCAGGTCCAGCAAGCCTTGCAGATGATGGGTCAGAAGCCGGATGCGAGGCTCACGGTGGAGATTGCGCGAGAGGTCTGCCAGCGAGTGGCAGGAACCGCGGTGCTCGACGGGTCGATCGCGCAGATTGGCACGCAATATCTTCTGGTCCTGAAGACGGCGAACTGTTCAAACGGTCAATTAATGACCAGCACAGAAGCTCACGCGAGCGACAAAAATCACGTCCTTGACGCACTCGGGAAGGCAGCGTCGGAAACGCGCAACAAGCTGGGCGAATCGCTCGCCTCGGTTCAAAAATTTTATGTCCCTCTTGAGTCTGTAACCACATCGTCACTCGAAGCGCTGAAGACTTTCAGTGTCTATGCACGTGGCGGCGGACTTGTCCCCGCGTTCCCCATGCTGCAGCATGTGATCGATTTAGATCCGAACTTTGCTGATGCGTATGCCCAACTGTCAGACGCCTACGACGACGCCAGAGAAACCGAACTGGCGTCCGAATACGCTCAGAAGGCCTTCGACCTTCGAGAACGGGTAACTGAACGAGAGCGGCTGAGTATTACCGGGAAGTACTACTATTATGTTCTTGGAGATTTGGACCAGGAACTAAGCACCCATCGAGTATTTGAGCAAATGTATCCTCGAGCCTGGTTCCCGTGGAACGATGCGTCCGTCACTTGGCGGATGCTTGCCGATTATGAGCGGGCTCTAAAGGAAGCGCGAGAGGCCTTGCGGCTCGGCCCCGACGCGGTCAATCCCTATCTCAACATGGCTTGTGCGTTGCTTAGCCTGGAGCGAGAGGAAGAAGCGAGACAGATTGTAGAGCGGGCTCTGGCGCACGGAATTGACGTGCCAGGTACGCATCTACTCATCTACCAAATCGCTTTTCTGAACGATGATACACAGGAAATGGAGGCACAGCTTGGCCCGTTGTTAGGCAGGACCGGCAGAGATACCTCAATCGATGCGCTGTTCACTCAGTCCAGCACGGAAGCATATTTTGGACGGCTGAAAAATTCTCTGACATTCTCCGAGCGGGCGCTAGAGGTGGCGAGGCGAACCAATTTCCATGAGTTGGCCGCGCAAATTCTCGCCACCGACGCAGTGCGCGAGGCCGAGTTTGGAGACCTCGGCCGGGCGAGGCAGGCCGCGAGCCAGGCGCTTGCTCGCTCTTCGGGACGGAGCGCAAAGCTGTTTGCGTCTTTGGCGTTGGCTCGAGCGGGACAAGTAAGGAGCGCGCAAGCGCTTGCGGACGAATTGGACAAGAAATTCCCTTCGAACACGATGATGCAAAGTTACTGGCTGCCGACGATTCGAGGTTCGATTGAGCTAGCTCGCAAGAATCCGGTCAAAGCCCTGGGGGCCCTGCGAGGGGTTTCATACGACCTGAGTGATACGGGCACATTAGTCGGGAACCTGTACCCTGCGTATGTGCGTGGGCTGGCGTACCTCGGAATGCATCGGGGAAAAGAGGCCGCTGTCGAATTTCAGAAGTTGCTGGATCACCGCTCCATTGTGTTGAATTCCCCGTTAGGGGCTTTGGCTCATTTGGGTTTGGCCCACGCATATTTACTTCAAGGCAATACCACTAACGCCCGCGCCGCATATCAGGACCTCCTCACCCTCTGGAAAGACGCCGACCCCGACATCCCCATCCTGAAGGAAGCCAAGGCGGAGTACGCGAAGTTGCAATAGCGTCTTGCGTTCCACACGCAATTGGCCGCAGTGAAAGTCGGACTATCCCGCCACTTTCTTCGCCTGCGCCCTAACCTTCGCCCACCGTTTCTTCGCCGCCTTGGCAATCGCCGCTCTGCCAGCAGCAGATAGCGTGCGTTTCTTTACTTTGATGACTTCGCTCTCAGCGGAATGTCCTAGTGCTTTTGCAGCCGCTCGCACTCCATTCAATTGATGATTCAACTTGCCTAGCTGCTTTTCGAGCTTTCTTTCTTCGCGCTTGATTGCTGCCACAATGTCCATGAATCCTCCGGGATGAAATCTATAACAACCGGAGGCGAGGCACCAGACTGCTTCAGTAGCTAAGTAACTCGGGTAACCAGGCGGCGGAGCTTGCCAAAAACTCCTGCGCCGTTCATCAGTTGTGAATTGTAGGCGGAAATCAGTGAACGTGCGGCCGCAAGAGCCAACTCAGATCGACCCCGATGCCGAGCGAGTAGCTGTTGAGTTGCAAAGGAACACTGCGACTGAAGTCAAACTCTAGGTCCAAATAACCGACAGGTTTGTAATCAATGCCAGCGTCGAAGCCATTGTCCCGCACCAGATCAGCCGCACCTGTTGAAACGCTGGCGGTGGTAAAGCTTTTGCGGTTCTTTGTAGGACCGCCCGCACTGCACTTCGCGGACGAGCCGCAGCGAAAGACTCGGCTGATCACCGTCTGGTTTCCCCAGGGTGCGACGTCGTAGGCCGAGGCCGAGAAACTGAACTTGCCAGGGTCATATTCGAGGCCGCCTGCGAACTGAGCGTTATAACCAAAGGTGATGAACGGACGATGGAAGAATCTTGTGTCCATGACGGTGTTACCGACTCCCGCATCGAGGAACGGCGAAAAATCCCCGAAAGCGTGGTCGATATGGTTGGCGAAGTTCCAAGACGCGTGACCCGTGCTGAAGCCCTTCTTCGTGTCACCCGTGGGTGCGGTCAGGTGGATGGTCGAGCTGTAATTCAAGGATTGGTTGGGGTAGTTCAGCTTGAGGTCCGTGAAAAAACTGCCGACGCCAATACCAGACACCGCGCCGGGGTTATTTTTCTTGATCGAAGAGGGCGTTCCGACGAAATACAGCGGCACCCCTACGTCAACACCAAAGTGATGCGAAAAGTTGTATCCCAGGGCGGACCCGAGGTCATAAACAGAGCCATCACCGCTGTAGCTGCCTTCAAACCGCGTACCTAGCGTCCAACCTGGAGTAAAACCTTCGACGCTGTTACCGGCTGGCCCACTGCCAGCAGGATTCGGAGATTGCGCAAACAAAGGTGCGCAAGTAGAAAGAACAAATGGACAGAAAAAGCCTGTGACGCGAAGTCGGCTGATTTTCAATTGTAGCCTCCAATTAAGTGATTGATCCCAGTTTAGGAGAAGAGGAGGACGGCTAAAACCGGAATGCACCGCGCTCCCGCAGGAGTTACCTGTACAAGAGGACGGGTGCCTGGGATCGTCCAGGGACTCAACGTCGTCAAGGTGTCGGGTCGCGGACGTTCGCGTCGAGCACGAGGTCACGCTGATGGATTTTACGAAGTGGCTGGAAAGGTCTCCGGCTCAGCGGGTCAATTGCTTTGCTGGCTTGAATGTCTGATAAGTGCGCAGCTCCTTCCGACCTTCTGATCGAGGATGAAACGACCAGCGTGCTTAGAGACCCAGTACTTACAATCTGCGCCTCGGTGGGATTTAGCGCTTGACACGAGACGGCGGCGGGCGTATGCGTTTTGCGCGAACTTGAAGTAGAAAGTGGAAATTTCGACTAAAGGGGAGAGATATGATTACGTGGAAACTGTGCGTCAAGGTGGCGATTGCGCTGATCCCGATTGCAGCCGCCGTGACGTTAATTGCTGCCAGTGACCCATTGGTGGTAAGAATGCAAGGTCCTTGCGACCCGGCGACGTTCAACGCAGCTGTCGGCCCTGGAACGTGCATCGGTAACGGAACCATTACGTTTGCCCATTTTGTTGCACAGCTCACGAACGCCCACAAGGCCGGCGCGTGGCTTTTCGATCCAGCTGCCGGAACTGTGGACCCCGGCACGGTCCTGTCGTTGGAGAACCGGGCCGGAGAGACACACACCTTCACGAAGGTCAAAGAGTTCGGCGGCGGGTTCATTCCTTTTCTCAACACGTTATCTGGCAATCCGGTCCCTGCACCGGAATGCGCTACAGCTACGGTGGGTGGTCTAATTCCCAAGCCCCCGAGCCTTAGCAACATATTCGTGGAGGCGGAAACGACCGAGGTCGGTCCGACAGCTGGTGGCGCCATCCTGCCGAGCGGAACAACAACCAAGTTCATGTGCTGTATTCACCCTTGGATGCGTACGGAAATAACAACCAAGTAGAAATGCGCTCTATAAAATCCCTCAGGGGCCTGGACACAGCGGTAGGCTGACCGGCCCCTTCACCGCTGTGGACGTGGTTTGCCGTGCCCTCGCGAAACGTTTCCGCGTGCGACTTCGCTCGCTTCGTGAAGATCCTACGCACCCACTCGGGCTACGCCAACATCCACTAGGCTGTTTCCCGCAGGGAAAATCCGCGGCCAGGTGAGCGTCCGCCGCGAAGACGAAGGCGAGCGGGAATAGCCGCTTTGGCTTGCCACGCGAGGTGAATGACCGTCAACGGATTCCGTCGATTCCATGAAAAGCTAAGAAGGGGACCGACCGGGGAGAGATTGAGCTAGCCGGCCCTCGGTAGACGGAACGTTCGGGGCTAGCGTTTTGCGATTTTTTGGGCCATGTGCAGCAAGAGCTTTTGGTTATCAGGTTCCATTTTCGCGAGTAGCCTGCGCAACTTGGAGAGGTAATCGGCTGTTGCGCCTTTACTTCCCCATTCCTCGCTATCCTTCGGAAGTTTCAGGCTGCGTACTGAAGCTGCCGCTTCGCCATCGTGGAAGAGCTGGTACATCGGCACTTCCAGGGCGCGTGCCATCTTTTCGAGCGTCGAGACTGCCGGAACCGTATGTCCGTTTTCGACGCGGGAAATGTAACAACGAAGCAAACCCGTCCGCTTCTCAATGTCGCCTTGCGAGAGTTCCTTTGATTCGCGCAGTTCCTTCAAACGGCTTCCGATGACCATGATTTCCTCCGTGATTTCGGTTCCATGCGATGAGGCACAACCTAGCTAAGCACGCGGGGTTCTTCTTTTCTTGACCCATTTGTTGAAGAGACGAACCACATCATCTTCTTTCAAACTGCCGTTCTCTGCTTTGAACACGTCTATCACTTGCTGGTCATTCCAAGTCAAATGCTTCTCGAACAGCGCACTAAACTCCGCAACGTATTGCTCATCCGTTTTCATTTTGCTTTCCGTCCATGAGACTCTTCGCCAGAACCTTCAACAAATCCGTGATTCTTCCGTGGAAAATGCTATCACAAGAGGCTGGGGTTACGTTTAGCACTGCCAAAGCCGCAGGAGAAGGGGGTATAAAAACGACCGTGTTCTTTGCCGGAAATTATCGATCATACGTCTCGTAGTGCGTTGAGGACGGCTCCAATTCGAGAAGAAACCTTTTGTCGAACTCATAGTACTTCGCCACGCAGATGTCGTCTCCCGCGAAGGCCCGAACTGCGTCCTCCGATTCCCAGAACGTGACCATCAGGAAGTGCGCGGTATCGCCTTCGACCCGACGCAAAGCGTATGCGCCCTTGTTGCCAGGGATCGAGCGGTAATCGGGGATGGCGACAGTACGCATCAGATTGAGGTATTCATCGCTCTTTGCCGCCGTCGTACGGCCATGCCAGATGCGCGTAATCATGTTGACCTAGCAGGCTGCGGAAAAATCGTGCGGAGCCAGCAATTTCTAGGTTGGTTTAAGTCACTCGGGAGTTTTCGAGCCTTTGCGGCGTGATTTGTCGTGCTACCGAGCGCCCGAAAGAGGTGTTTCAGCTCCGTTCAGAGACACTACGGCCCGCACTGACTACGTTGGAACTGCGCTGCGCATCAGGTTTCGCATGCGCACCAGGTTGTAGGCCGCGCAAGCGAACGTAAAGATCCAATCGACCTTCAGCGTCCCGCGATGCCGCACTTTGCGCAGCAACGCAATGGTCTTCAACCAACCAAAACATTCTTCGATGCGCTTCCTTTTCTTCTGACTGATCGCATAGCCCGCGTGCCGCGCCGTGCGACTATCGATAGCGCTGCCGCCTCTGCGCCCAAGGTTTTGCGCCACATGCGGCGTCACCCATAGGTTCCGACACTCGCGCACGAAATCCGCCGTGTCGAAGCCCTTGTCTCCAGCTACCGTCACCCGCTTGCTTCCCGGAAGTTCCTGCAGCATTTCCAGAGCGGCATAGCGCTCCGCCGTGCCCGTGGCTTCCCACACCCGGCTGTCCACCATCAACCCGTTGCGATTCTCCACCAGCAGATTCCCGCTGTAGCTCAACTGGGCCTCCTTGCCTGGACCTTTGCGCGCCATCTGCGCTTCGGGATCGCTTTTCGACTCATGCGTTTCGTTCGAGCGCTTCTCGCCGCGATAATCCACCGTGGGATTTCCGGGATCATCCGGCGGAGACGAACTCTTCTTGTTCTTAGGCTGAAAACTCTTCACGCCGGCCCAGGCTTCCAGCAAACTTCCATCTACCGTGAAGTGCTCGTCCGAGGCCCAGCCCTGCCCGCGGGCTTGCTCCACCACCAGCGCCAGAAACTCCTTGGCCACTTCGGCCTCTAGCAAACGGTCGCGGTTCTTGGTGAACACCGTGGCATCCCACACCTCATCGTCCAAGTTCAGCCCCACGAACCAGCGAAACAATATGTTGTAGTCGATCTCCTCCACCAGCAGCCGCTCGCTGCGCACCGAGTACAGCATCTGCAGCAACAGAGCCCGCAGCAACTGCTCCGGCGGAATCGACGGACGGCCCACTTGGGAATACATCTTGTCGAACTCTGGCGAGAGTTCCTTGAGGACCTTATCTACCATCGTGCGGATCGGCCGCAGCGGATGATCTTGGCGTACCCGCTGCTCCGGTGAAAGGTAGCTAAACACATGCCCCTGCTGCTGATCGTTTCCTCGCATGCCTAATCAGACGCACCGCGCGCCGCCTCGTTACAAAATTCCTGGCTTTTTCAGCATCCTGCTAGGGTCTCACGCTGACAAAAAGGAAGGCGGCTCTGTGAGAGCCGCCCAAGTCCAGACACGTTCTTAGTTGTTAGCTCGACGAACCAGCTTTTTGCGCTCGTGATTCACCTTCATCATGGATTGCGCCCTTCACTCTCGACAAAACTTCGGGCGGAATATTCTCCATGTGATGGGCCGTCTTGGCGTGTTCTGCAGCTTTTCTTAAGACGTCGTGTTCTGAATCGGCCCTTATTTCGAAGTTACATCCCGGATTAATATCTCCACATTTCAGAACTTTTGCCATACGGAGTCTCCTTCAAAACGAATTGGCCGGGCAGACTTTTATAATGGACCGTGGAACTGTTGCAGTCAATCAAACGTGTGAAGCCAAAACGCACGGAGTTTTAGTGAACAAACCGGTTGTGCCGGGTTTTCCAGTTTTCAACTGTGCGGGCACTCGGACATGCGTAAAAGGTCGAGTCAACCTCGACGGTGTGAAATCGTTCGGCATAAAACCGGAGGTAGTCGGACGGTTTCATGCCTCGCGGATAGAAGGAGCCATTCCAGCCGGAGGCCGTGAAAGATGAGGTTCCGAGGAGGATCAGCGGATGGTTCACAGCGGAAGTATAGCGAAACTGTTCTGGTCCCAGGCACTCCCTCAACGCGACAGTTTTAGGTTTGTGGATAGTGGGGTTATGTTCTAAACCTCTTTCGGCACGAGCCGTATAAGATTGTACCTGCCGGTTAAAAATCTGCAAATGATGCGACTGAAAGAAATCTCGTTGCTTCGTCAGCGTGTGAAGGAGTGGGACGAATATATGGAGGTATGATTAGCTCGTGATCGTTAATGTCGCCGGATTCGGGCTAATACTGGTGCTATGCATTTGGCTTCTGTGCGAGACAAAGCTAGCAAAGCATTACTTGAGACCAGATTCGACGTCGGTTTGGACCTACGCGGCAAAAGTGGGTGGGATCATCGCGTTTGTGCGGATTGCCATCTTCTGGTACGCAACGTATCGCGAGTTGGCCGGAACGCAAAGCATATCCATGTTGCCGCTGCTGCTTCTGCTGTTCCCGGAAGGAGCGGCAATTCCGCGAAATTGGCCGCCTACAGCGGCGCATCTGTTGTTTTCAAATGGACTATTAGCGGCCGGTAGTTTCGGATTTGGATTGTTGATCGCTGGACTGATGAAAGCGAGGTCGTTCCTGCGAAATAATGCCCGGTGATCCGCTTGCTTTTATTTGGCAACCCATATTCCCGGCCCCATTCCGAGAAGCCGAACTAATCGGGACTCACGTTTCAGGGTCAGTTAATTTTTTCAAACTGCATCGCATCGCCGGAGTCAGGATCGCCAATCATGATATGAAGTTTGTAGGGTGATTGCTTTCCGTAGAGCATCAACTGCCCATAGTATGTCGGCTCACAGCCATCCACCGACGGACGATCAACGTTTCGCTGAATCTGTACGTTGACGACGGAGTACGCGTCATTTCGACCTAGTTCCCACGAACCGGAGCCATTGACAAGGCACGATTGTGTGGTGGGCGGATGAATTTCAGGTACCTGCGAGAACTTGGCTTTGTGGTCGGCGGAAAGCATTATCGCCGAATCTCGGCTGATGGAAAGAGCAGTTGTACTAATCGGAGCCGAAATGAGACGAGCCAGCGTGCCCGAATCAATTCTGTACGTGCCGACCAAATCTCTTTCCTGGGGTTGACGCCTCAAAAAACGGTCTGCCCACGGGTCGTGTTGGCATCCGACCAAAACCGAACCTGGTTCAATAGGTGACGCTAAGCAGCGAATTCGCAATTTGGAATTCGCGTCTTGCGCATATCGTCCCCTAATATCCCCTGATCCGTTTGGACCAGGGCGTGTAAGTGATTAAAAGTTATGGCGGGGACGACGAGACTCGAACTCGCGACCTCTGCCGTGACAGTCTAGGCATACACGTATTATCAGCGACTTACGTTCTCAGCGGGGC
Source organism: uncultured Acidobacteriota bacterium (assembly GCA_963721915.1). Lineage (GTDB taxonomy): Bacteria > Acidobacteriota > Terriglobia > Acidiferrales > UBA7541 > Acidiferrum. Next base: position 284,773 of record CAVRLD010000006.1, read on the forward strand.
TGCCAGTCGCTGAAGAGGACTGCAGGAACCGTTCCCTGTGGGTAAATTTGTGTGTAAGAATTCTCGCGTTGCAACGGTGTTGTTAATCGCCGCGAGTATCCTCGCGGCACGCAAGCTGGCGCAGTACGATACCGGAGCACGGTTAGCTCCCTGTTTCAGAAGGGGTCCCCCGCAGCATCCGCAAGCGAATGAATGTATTGATGCGAATTTTTCGAAGTTGCTAGTCTGCTCGGTATACCTTTTGAGCGATTTCAGGCAGGCTTGCAGTGTCGTTTCTTTGCGAGTATAAGGTGTCATCTTAGATGGTCAGCGTGCGCCGATAATCATGGCTTCGACATATTCGTTGCAGTACAAGCGAAGAGAGCGCCAAATGATTCAGGCGGTTCAGAATCAGGCTCTCAAGCAGCGCATCAGCCGAGGATACTTCCTCCAGATTTCGGTTGTCTTTGTCGCCTATGTGGTCGCAGGCAAACTCGGCCAAGCTACCGCGAACATCAGGAGCAGTAATCTTGGGCCTGTATGGCCTGCATACGGCATTGCGCTTGCTGCGATTTTGATTTGCGGGTACCGTGTGTGGCTCGGGGTGGCCGCTGGGGCTTTTCTCGTGGCATTCTTTAGCCCCGTTTCTCACGTCGCTGCACTCGGGCAAGCGGCTGGAGCGACATTAGCAGCGACGACTGGTGCTTTCCTCCTCCATCGCATTGCGAATTTTCATCCCTCGTTGTCCCGCTTATCCGATGCGCTCAGTCTGATTGTGCTAGGGGGATTTGGCAGCGCCATAGTGAGCGCGTCAATCGGAGTGTCGGTTCTCTATGCAACCCATGTGCATGCTTATTCCGGCTTGGGCGCGGCATGGCTGATCTACTGGCTGGGAGATGCTACTGGGGTCTTGCTGGTGACACCGCTCGCGTTACGTTTCACCGATTTCTCAAAGCTTCGTGACCGGGATCGCATCACAGAGCTTGCAATTCTTCTGTTGCTCCTTGCGGCGACCTGCTCTGTCATCTTTGGCGATCTGCCATTTATTCCAGTCAAGCTGCATTTCATGGCGTTCGCCGTCCTCCCACTCATAATGTGGGCAGCCATTCGTTTCAGCGTGGGCGTAACCGCATTCTCGATCCTGATCGTCGCTGCGACGGCTACCGTTGGAACCGCCTTGGGTTCCGGGCCGTTCACGAGCAACACTACATTTGTAAATGCTGTTCTGTTGGACGTGTTCTTCGGGGTGCTTTCAGTATCGGGTTTGTCATTGGCGGCGGTGATCGCCGAACGTGAGAATGCCGAGCGCGAGCGACAGCAGGTCGTAAGTAAACAAGCGGCGATGGAAGCGCGTCTTCGCGCCGATGAGGCCCTACGTGAGAGCGAAGAACGGTTGCGATTAGCACAGCAAGCGGCTCGCATAGGAACTTTTGACTGGAATATTCGGACTGGAGTGAATACTTGGACGCCAGAACTGGAGGCAATGTACGGTTTGCCGCCGGGGGGGTTTGGCGGGACTCAGACTGCATTCGAGAATCTCGTTCACCCCGATGACCGCGCAGGAGTCATCAGGTTGGTTGACGCCGCGATGAAAAGCGGACAACCAACTAAGGGTGAATGGCGGGTGGTCTGGCGTGACGGGAGCGTTCATTGGATCGCAGGGCGCTGGCAAGTTTTCATGGATGCGTCTGGCGAGCCTTCAAAGATGATCGGCGTCAACATAGATGTCACGGAGCGCAAGCTGGCAGACGAGGCGCGTTTGGAAGTGAACCGCACCTTAGAAGCGCAAGCGGCATTACTGCAATCTCGGGAGGAACTGCTGAAAATCTTCGTTAAACACGTACCAGCCGCCGTGGCGATGCTCGACCGTGACATGCGCTATCTCCAAGTGAGCGACCGCTGGTGCGCTGATTTCTCGCTCGACAGTTCGCAGATACTAGGGCGTTCGCACTATGAAATCTTTCCTGACATTCCCGATCGGTGGAAGCAAATTCACCGCCGCGCCCTTGCTGGAGAAACGTTGCGAGCCGAGGAAGACCGTTGGGATCGCGAGGGCGGCACCACATTGGAGCCGATGGGAGATTCGCCCTTGGCAGAATGCTCAACGGGACTGCCGGGAGGGATTCTCATCTTTTCGGAGGACATTACCCATCGCAAGCACGCTGAAGAGGCACTTTTAGGCATGAGCCGAAAGCTGATTGAAGCACACGAGCAGGAACGTACTCGGATTGGAAGGGACCTGCACGACGACGTTGTCCAGCGACTCGCGCTTCTCTCGATAGAACTCGAAGGAGTCCAGCAAGATGTCCCTGACTCGGCAACTGAACTCGGTAGGCGAATAGGCGATCTACGAAACCAAACTACGCAAATAACGAACGATGTTCAATTGTTGTCGCACGAATTGCACTCTTCGAAACTGGAATACTTGGGCATCGTTGGAGCGATAAAGAGCTTCTGCAAAGAGTTTGGTGAGCACCAGAGATTGGAAATTGATTTCCAAAGTCATGATATACCTGCTGCCTTGCCAATCGAACTTTCTCTTTCTTTGTTCCGAGTTCTACAAGAAGCCCTACGCAACGCCACAAAGCATAGTGGGGTAAAGAGCTTCGAAGTGCAACTATGGGGAAGCGCGGGCGAGATTCATCTCACTGTCAGCGACCTCGGTGCAGGTTTTGATCAAGAAGCCGCAATGAAGAGCACTGGGCTTGGCCTCACGAGCATGCAGGAGCGCCTGCGGTTAGTGCATGGAGAGCTTTCAATCAAGTCGCAACCGAAGGGTGGCACCACCATCCACGCTCGCGTTCCTTTCGATTCAAGCAGCGATTCTGCACGGGCGGCAGGGTAGGAACGGCGGGTTCGCCGCCAAATTCACCAAGGACTTTCACCGGGAATAAACGGCTGAATGCTCTGCACAGATTCGTTCGAAGATGTGGCTTTCCATTCCGCCCTGAACGCTACGACGAGAATACGCGCACAGATATTACTTTGCAGGTCTTAGGCTCCTGCGTGCGAAGTTCCGACGAAATCATGACCAGAAAACCGCCGACCGACAAACCGCTCGCCCCGAAGAACAGCGTTCACACCCTCCAGTAGCTCGCGTCTGGCATCAATCTTGACGACGTAGCCACGCGCACCAAGACCGAGAGCTTCCTGCACCACTTCGGCAGAAGATTCTTGGCTCACGAATAGTATTTTGGATTCGGTGGAGACCTTACGTATTCGCCGAGCGGCTTCAATTCCATTCAGCTTTGGAAGACCAATGTCCAGCAGGATCAAATCTGGTTGCAATTCTTCGGCCTTCTGAACCGCCTCCAACCCGTCCGATGCTTCCGAACAAAGGTATACGCTAGACGTGTCTTGCAGGCGTGAGGAAAGGAATTGCCGGAAGGGTTCGTAATCATCTACCACGAGGACCCGAATTGAAGATATTGCCAAAGCAGCCCTCACCTAATCTATTGAACCCCGAACTCTCCGACGAGTTGCTGAATCCAAAACCTGAACCACCCGTTCCCAGAAGTGTGACCGTCTCAATTTAACCGCTCTAATGCTGGGTGCGAATGGCTCGGTCGGGCTATTCGCAGAACTGATGCGCGGACAGTCTCGAATTACGGCGGTTGCTGGCTGACTACACGCATGGAATCGCTTCCCAAACTGAGAGGAACGCGAGCGTGGATCGTCGTACCACGTTTGGGTTGCGAGTCGATGGAAAGGTTTCCCCTCACCAGCTTCAGCCGCTCCCGCATGCGGTTGAGACCAAGGCCTCGGCTCGTCTTTGCCATTTCCGTGTCAAAGCCCGCGCCGCGATCACTGATCGTCAATTGAATCTCATCCGACGTCACCCACAAGCGAGCATCGACCTGCCGCACACCGCTATGTTGCACCGCATTGTGCAGGGCTTCCTGTAGCACGCGGAACAGGCAAAGCGAAATCTCCGGTGGTATGGCGCTGGGTAAGCCGTCGTTCCTGAAGTCAATCCCTACTCTTTTCCGCTTGCCGAATTCTTCGCAGAAACTGCTCATGACCGCTGCGATGCCCAGATATTCCAGCCTTGGAGAGTACAACTCGTGTGCCAAGGCTTTAATATCGGTCGATATCTCCAAGGTTTGCTTCCATGCTGCGTCCATGCGACTGGGCAAGTCGACAGAAGGATCGAGGGTATCTGTCTTAAGTGGTTCAATGCCTAGCGCCAACAAAGTCAGTCGTTGGCCAATGTCTTCGTGAAGTTCTGCTGCGATCCGGTGACGCTCCTGCTCTTCTGCTTCAATCACCCTATAGCTCACGGTGGAAAGCGCCTCTTCCGCCTGCTTGCGCACTCTGGACACTAGGCGGGTGATGACCAAAGAGGTTATCAAAAACACGGTGATCGCCACGACATTCGGCAAATCGTTCTTCCCAAAGGTGAAAAGCGGAACAGTGAAGAAGTAATCCAAGCACCCAACCGCGAGCACGGAGGTCACGGCCGATGAAGTGAAGCTGCCCTTAAGGGACAACAGAACGACTAGCATCAGGTAGAGTAAGGAGGCGGTTGCAAGACCGAACCGAAGCCGGAAGCAGATAAGGGTTACAAGTGCCAGTCCAATTGCGCTTAGCAAACCCGGCTTGGCTGAGCGCCAGACAGTATGGATAGCCGTCGCCGTCATTATTGTCATCTTCTCTCTTGCCGACGCCTTTGTCTTCCTTTTGTTCTCTTCCTCGTCTGGTTCCTGTCGAAAGGGGACACGATCATAGGGGTGTGCGTCGAGATTCTGGACCTATTCTCTTGTACCCAATGGGAACCGTTTAGGATTGCGTTGCATCTGCAGAACGCAAGGACGTACGAGATACTGAACCCGTGAAGCTGATCGAACTCGTTCGCTAATCCTCGAAGGGCTCGAACTTCAGCAAGGAAATTCTGGAAATCCCAGAACATGTCGTTTCGTTCTGATGATGCGCTTTGATGCCTGAATATACCTTTCCGCATGCTCTCGTCTTACGAGGCCACGACGGACCCGGTCTTCCCACCACTTAACTTCGTCGATTTCCCGTTTTAGTTCGGCTGTGGCGCGTACTTGGAGCATCCTTACGATATCGTTTGTGTCGAGGTTGATGCTCATGGCGGCGTCCTGGAGGTTGAAATCGCTGGGTTGATGCTCCTGAAATTGTACCCGAGTACAGTTCGCGGTCCAAGTTGCTATAGTCTCAAAGAGACCATGAAACTAATCGACGGAATTCCTATCTTTGGCACGCCTGACGAAGGCGCAGTCAGCCAGATCAAGACCTGTGCCAAGACAGCGGACAGAGTTGCGCTCATGGCGCCACAACGGCGCAAAATTTAAAGGAAGCTTTAAATCTCCGTATATCGAATCATTCGTTGCTGCCATCAGGACTAATATGACCGCTGAATGCAATCGTATCGCCTATCAGTTGGCTTGCACGATCAATGGAGAAGCGTGGCATGGAGGCTCGCTTCAAGAAATTCTTAAGGACGTGACCGCAAGCCAGGCGCAGGCACATCCCGTTCCGAGTGCTCATTCGATTTGGGAATTGCTTTGCCATCTAGATTCGTGGGCTAAGTTCGCGATCGGTGCAGTCGATGGAATTCCTATCCCTCCGTGGCCAGGGACTCTCCGAAAAGGCCAGAACCTTACCATCGGGTGACCAATCGATGGACCGAGGAAAATATCCGACGGGCCCTGAGTATAACCGGTGCTCAGTACCGCCAAAAGCTGGAACTACATAAATAGCAACCCCCTCGTCTGAGGGGCGGGAAAAAGCGACCTGTCGGCCATCTGGTGACCACCTTGGGCAGCAGTCGTGAGAATTGCTAGTCAGGCGCAGCGACTTCTCGCCCCCGACCACCGTTGTGTAAATTCCGGAATTCTCCGTTTCCCTGAGGGCAAAGGCAACCTGGTTGCCGTCGGGCGAAAAGGCTGGCGACATCTCAAAACCGGGCAGGCCGACCAAGGGCACTACCTCAATTGAGGGCAGCGGCACTTCTGCACGGTTTCGCGAAAACCACCAGATCCCAATCCCGGAGAACAGGGCTAACAAAGTGGCCCCGACTGCTATCCACCGTGCTTTTGCCGTGAGCCCCTCCAAGCGCCCTTCCTTCGGCACCTCCATCTCACTGCTTCCATTCGGGGCGATAACGGTAATTGGGCCGACGAAGCGGTAGCCTTTGCCTACAACCGTCTGCAGGTAGCGAGGCCGCTCTGGGTCGTCCCTGATAGCCTGCCGGATCTTGCGAACCGCCGTATTGATCCCTTGCTCGGTATCCAGGAAGACGTCTTTGCCCCAGATTCTCACAATGATCTCTTCCCGGCTGACGAGCTGACCTTTGTGTTCTACAAGAAAGATCAGCAGCTCCATGGGAATCTTCTCAAGCCTCAACACAGCGTCCCCACGGCGAAGCTCATAGCGCTTGAGGTCGAGATCCAATTGGTCGAATCTGGTTAGTTTCTCGGGCAATCCGGCTACCTCAAAAATTGGGCCATTCTACTCCACTTCGGCTTACGGAGTGTCTATTTCCAACCATTTCAGCAAGTTGGGGCTCTATCCCAAGTTGATGAAACGTCAAGCCGCTCTCCATTGCTTTTGCCTGGTCAGCCCGTTAAACAGGCAGGAATTTCAGGTTGGGGAATCTCCCGCTTCCCGGAAAAGGAACAAACAACATGAAAAGACTTACCAGCTTTCTGATGCTAGCAGCCCTCCTGCTTCCCAATTGTGGACTGGCAGATTCGCCGGACGCTACCAGCGAGGCCAGCCATTGAGTAAGCGTGCAAGGCTGGCGGCGCAATCTAAGCAGTCTGTGCCGGTTATCGTATCGGACGATGATCTTGTAAAGCGTCGTCCACGACTCCCGGAGCGTCCATCTCCTCCAGACTTCTCAGTAACTCAGAAGTTCTTGGCAGATCGTGCGAATCCACCAGTTCAAGAACGTATCGTCTCGATACGCCTAGGATGGCGGGTTAGCAAGGAAGATCGTGGATTTACTTTGCATTCCTTCCAGATTTTCCTCTTGACCCTCACGTTACGTTAGCCTCGACAATCGGCAGAGCTCGAAGGAGTTGCCCTATGAAACTCACGACTTACCTGGGACCGCTTCTCCCACTGCCTCCGCGAATTCGAACTGTGACGCTGCTCCGGCGCCAGCGATTTGGAAGACGAGTAAGGCACTCGATACTGACTCTTCTTGCCGCGTCGCTCGGACTGGCCGTTAATGTGAGCCCTGCGTCGCCACCGACGAAAAGGATTGTTCCAGAGTTCGAGATGCCGAACACCGGGGAGGCGGAGGATCGACAGCCTCCACTCCAAATACGGATCGAACCCACTACAACATCAGAAATCTCGGAACTGCTCAAGAGTGCTCTAAACGGCGATCGAACCTCGCAGTTCAATCTGGCTTCGCGTTACTTTCAGGGCGCTGGCGTTCCGCAGGACTACAAGGAAGCAGCGACATGGTACGAACGGGCCGCCGCCAGGGGCCATGCACGTGCCCAGCTCAGGATCGGCTTCCTCTATGAGCATGGACTGGGCGTATCGCAAGACTACAGGCGGGCTTTTGAGTACTACCAAGCCGCAGCCGATCAAGGGCAAGCGACGGCCGCGAATAATCTGGCCTCTCTCTACTTCTTCGGACAAGGCGTAAAGAAAAATTATGGTGAGGCGCTGAGATGGTACCAGTTCGCCGCGCAGCGCGGAGATGCCATGGCTCAAGTCAACCTCGCGTATTTCTACTTTGTCGGTAAGTATGTTCCCAAAAACTACAGTGAAGCCGCACGCTGGTTCCGCGCCGCCGCGGAGCAAGGTCAACCAGTCGCCGAGAACGGCCTGGCGTTCCTTTATTTTCACGGACAAGGCTTAGATCAGAACGCGGAAGAGGCCGCCAAATGGATGCGCCGCGCAGCCGAGCAGGGCTACGCCCAAGCCCAAGCCAATCTCGGCTACCTGTATGAACGCGGTCAGGGCGTTCCTCTGGACTATGTCAGCGCCCACATGTGGTACAGCCTTGGTTCAACCGGCGACCCACTTGCAAGCGTTCGGCTGAAGGACCTTTCACATATCATGACACCACGACAACTCATCGAAGCCAAAGACCGCGCAAGTACGTGGTTGTCCTCTCATCGGAATTCTCAGGCAGATCAGAGAGAGATGGTATTTGCATTGAAGTGAACCACTCACCGCGAACGCCGATGCGGGATTTGCGGGATCGTAGAACCCCTAAACTTCTGATATTTGTCGGTTTTTATAGAGTATTAGCGCGTAGGATACGGTCATCTCGCATCCCTCGCATTTATCATGATGTTCCTTCCGTTTTCACATTCCGTAGACCCGCATCGGCGGAACCCTTCGCCTCGCTCCTCTAACCATGTTTTTAAAGATAAACCATGCATGATGAATCGAGCGTCAACGGGTGTTGTCTACTTTATCGGTTCCGATGCCCTATCTAGTATTGAATTCCATCGTTGTTAATCAGGAGACTGGCTTTCCGGGGAGTGAATTCCCAAAGAAGATGACGCCGATGGAATTCCTGGTGGAGCGAGTTAGGGTGTATACCTTTCCTTGGTCCGTCAGGGATAAGCGCCGTTCGGAGGATTTTAAGACATCGCAATCCGCTACAGCTTGATTGCTACGTCAAGGATGAATCCGGTCGTGGTGGAACCGGCAGACGCGAGCCGGGAGCAATATGGATTGCGAGGAATGTATTCGGCGCGAGCATAGGCTCAACGGATCAATTCATCGCGTATCCGGCAGCCTTCCACGCCTCCACTCCGCCTTGCAGCACCTCGACGTTCGTAAAGCCTTGCGCCTGATACTTCGCTGCCTGACCGACAGCGCTCGCTTCGCCGGGTCAAGCTCAATAGAAAATGATTTCCTGTGTCTTCGGCAGCGACGCCGCCCGGGACTGCAAGCTGGCGAAGGATATGGACCCGTCCAGATTTAGCATCCGGCATTTTGCCTCGTTCTCGTAGGCGCAAACTAGCAAGGCTTGGTTTGCCTTTGTCTTTGCGTGCGCCTGTTGCACGCTGATTCGCTGGATGTCCGCCATGTCACCTCCTCGTACCGATGTCGGTCGGGCGTTGCATAGCCGATGCTACTACTTTTGTGAACGATAGGGTGTCTTCAGACCCACGCATTTACGAATGCGGTGCTTTCTGAGGCGTTAGTTTTTACTTCCAAATCGCCCGGATTGCGTTGTCCAACGCGGTCTGCCGCTCCGGTATCCACTTGCTGTAATGCTTCCGAACGATAGCCTCGCTGTTCGCAAGCAACGTGGCACCTCGCCAGTGGTAAAATGTCTTTGCGAGAGGCGCGACAGATGGGATTCACGAAAGAGTATTTCGATACGTTCGACCAGAACACGCTCGCTGCTTTCGGAGGAGCCTATGAAAAGGCTTTGTGTGGTTATTGCGGTCCTCTCAATTAGTTTCTCAGCGAATTTGATCTCCGCGCAGGCCAACCAGAAGATTTCACCAGCAAAGTGGAAGTTCGAAGAGAGTACCGACGAGATGGATGGCAAGAAAACTCAGTCTTTGTCGCAACAATCCTACCGACCAACGACCGATTCGCATCGCCCAGAACTATCAGTCATCTGTAACAACAAAAGACAGGGACTCCCATCAGTCGCAATCCATGAGGCTGGACTTATCGACGCCGACGTAGAAGGTTGGTTGAAGATTCGTTATAAATTCGAAGACAGCATTGTTCACGAAGCCGAATGGAAGTGGATGCCCTCAGTATCCGCTATGGTGTCGATGGATGCCCCAATGCAGTTCTTTAAGGAGATGCTTCATCATAAGACTTTATTGATTGAGTTTAGAATCGTTCGAGGCGGTAAGCAGCTTGCGGAATACGATCTCTCCGATTTCTCGGAGGCGGCTAAGAAACTGACTTTCTGCTCAGCTTCCAAATGAGAAATTCCTGAAGTCCTTAGAAGTTTGATAGAATCATGGCGAGTGGGAATGGAGGACAAGGCCCATGATATCCATGATATTGAGAACGCTTCACATTTCAGGCGATACAGGGAAACACACTGACACGGACAACGAGGAATGTCCGGGACGCGCATTTGACGTTAAATCCTCTGCCGTCAGTGGTGCCCACATAGACGAAGTTACGTGCACGATCTGCAGCAGTCCACTGTTGCATGCTGGGGGCAGAGTGTGGTCTTCCAAGAGTGCATGACGAGGTTCGGCATGAACGAAACCTTGGAGCGCTAAGCATTCAGTTTCCTAGCAAGCCTTTGTTTCCTCGCATCGACGCTTTTCTTTTCCGCTGACGTAAGGCCAAATGTATCATTGAACTGTTCGTACATCAGAATCACCTCTTGCGCCTTCCGCAGTTCCCCACGCTTTACTAACAGAAGGCTGAGACGATTGACTGGGTACCTTGCTCGACGCCATGCAGCCTTAACAGCCCCGCGCTGTCAAATGCGACAATCTGTGAGATGGCTTCTTGGTACAGCGAAATTGCTTTTTCAGCATCTTTTGTTTCTAGCGTTTGAGCAATCCTAATCAATTCTTCGATTTTTCTGCTCTCGTTGGTGTAGGGCAAAACTTCCTTCCAGTTAAAATCGCCTTTCGAAATCTCGATCACACATCCGTAGTGCTTTCGAAACGCTCTGAAAAACAGACCAAGAATTCCCGGCCCTCCCACTATCTTGACGACCTTCGCCGAAACATGGCCGCTCATATCCATGTGGCCTGCCAATCGTCTGTCGCCAGCCGGTATGTAGCCTAATTGCTCGCCAGTGGTTCGAAAAACCGCTATCGCATATTTGTCGTAAGGATTGTTCAGTTCGCGAACAAGGTTTAATGCCTCGCCTCGGCCGAGTGCCCTGATAATGGCCTGTCGGTCCTTACCGTCAGTGTTTTGTTTTGCGACCCCGGCAATCGTTGTTCGGAAGGTTTGCTCGTAGCGCTTGATTTCAACGGAAATTTCCATGCTGTATCAATTCACTCTCACCGAAACTCTCACCGAACCCGTCAAAAACACCCCAATTTTGCCTAACGTTGTCTAACGTAAGTCGTTGAAAATACGCATAAACACTGGCGATTTCCCACATCCTAAGTCTTGCGCGTCTGCCAGTTCCGCCACGCCCGCAGCGGTGTTCATAATATACCGATTTCCCAGAGGTAATCTCCAGTCTCTTTATCTTTGGATGGCTTACTGGTTTGAACTTTCGATCGAAGGCATAATTAATCGTCCGAGCATCAATCGGAGGCGACGGGAACGCATGAACGTCTTCACGAATTGGCGTCTGGGCTGGATGCAGCCTGGATTTGTGGCCAGATGATTATTCAGGACCATAGCGATCACCTGGTGGTGATACGCCAGACCGACCACGCGGTGCTGTCCGGCTTCTTCGCGCGCGAGTGGGGCAACGAACTTTTCCGACGTCCGGACTTATTTGAATCTTTCTGCCTGGCTGCACGGGAACACGATAACGGTTGGAGTGAATGGGAGCTCACTCCAAAGATCGATCCGAAAACGCGCGCTCCTTATACATTCATGTCGATCCCGACAGAAGAACATATTGCGCTTTATCAGCGCGGGATCGAACGGCTGGTTCAGGTAGATCGCTACGCGGGACTGCTCGCGTGCCTGCATTGCATCGGGCTCTACGACCGATCCCGGGCGACTATTCCGGGGTGCTCGGCTAAATACGTAAAATCGACCGAATCGCAGCTTTCGAACGAGTTCCTGCAGCGTTTGAAGCTCCAACAACTACGTCTTAAAGTGGATTTGCGAACCAATCCAGCTACCAGGAGCCTAGCCGAGGACAAAACATTGGAAAGGAATTTGGGCGTCCTGGAAGCGCTGGACCGTCTTTCACTTTATCTTTGCCTCAATTTTCTTCAGGACGCGACCATTGATAACGTTCCTTTGTATATGGAAAGGGAAGGCGTGGATTTGGAATTGCGGCCCGTCGGTGGCAATGGCGTATCGGTAGGGCCTTATCCCTTCCGGAAAGACCCGCTGCCCATCAGCATTCTGGCAAGGCGTGTGCCGAAGCGGATGTATGGCGACGAGTTCGATTTTCAGAGGACGCTCGCGTTAGCGCCGTATTTCGCCATGGAATTTACATTGCACGCTGCAAACGAAATAGGCCGGACGAGCACTGCGGTGGCGTAGCTATGCGAGTTCTTGCCCACGAGTTTCGGGCAATGCTAACGAGAGCAGCGCGGCGAAGAGAAAGGCCGCGGCCTGTAGCAAAAATGCCGGGCCAATTCCATACTTAATCGCCAGAGCCCCCACGGCAAAGGGCGCGATCGCTGAAAACACGCGTCCCACATTGTAACTGAATCCCATCGCGGCTGCGCGTATCCCACCGGGGAAGATTTCGCTGGCAATGGCTGCATAACCCGAAAAGGAGCCGGTCCCAAAGAAGGCCACAAGCGGACCGAGAAGCAAGAGGCCATACTCACTTCGCGTGATGCCATAGACAGGCACCAGCACAGCCGCGATGAGTAAATAAAGAAAGTAAGGCTTTCTTCGTCCGAACGCGTCGGCGAAAAATCCAAAGGATGCGTAACCCAACCATTTTCCGGCGCAGAGAACCAGGAAAAAGCTGGTGGTCTTCACGAGGCTGATGCCGCGCCCGCCTTGGGATATGGGAGCCGACAAATAGGCGGGTACCCAGGTGAACAGGCCCCAGTATCCGAATAGACTGAAGGCATTCATGGTCGTGGCGAGGGCGCCCGTTTTTAGGATCGTCCTGGAAAGAAGTCTTCTGCGCGGCACTGGGTTGAGTGACGCTGCGCGATGCTTCCAAAGGGCGGGTTCTGGCACCTTGGCGCGGATCCACAATACGAGCAGGGCTGGCAGCACGCCGATAAGAAATACCGCGCGCCAGCCAAAATGTGGCAACACAACGACTACGACGAGTGCGGCGATTGCTTCGCCGATGGCGTACGAGGATTGCATCAGACCGAGGGCCTTGCCGCGATGTTCGGCGCGCCATGTTTCAGCGATCAGCGCCGCGCCCGCGGTCCATTCGCCCCCCATCCCGAGTCCAAGAACAAACCTGCACATGGCGAGCTGCGGAACCGTGTGCGAGAACGCGCAGGCAGCGCTCGCCGCGGAGTAGACGAGAATCGATGCCATCAGCGCCCTTGTACGTCCGACGCGGTCGGCGATCAGGCCGAATACGAGCCCGCCGATCGCCGACGCGACGAGGGTTAGGGAGTTCAAAAAACCCGCGACCCGCGTGTCCATCGAGAATGCGGTGATCAAGTATGCGAGGACGAGTGAGTAGAGCATCACGTCCATGGCGTCGAGCATCCAGCCAAGACCGCCCGCGAACAACGTCTGGCGTTCGGCGGGGGTTGCATCGCGCAGCCAGTCAAATAGCTTGGCCAGCTTGGATGAATCGTTTGTGGGAGCCTGAAGGTTCGGCATGCAGGGCAGATTCTAACCTGCAAGAAGGCGCCGATAGTAAGGTTCAGCCGCCGGTCGCTCGTTGAAAATGAAAAGGATTGCAGTTGCATAGCTGCTTTGTTACGCTCCGCAGCATTCCAACCCTCCAGGAGGTGGTCCAATGGCATTTTGTAGTGCGTGCGGTGCAGAAACGAGTGGAGCGGCGTTTTGCCCTAAGTGCGGTGCCAGCCAGGGTGCCGCGGCGCCCGTTGGTACCGTGGCGGCATCGCCCACCGCAGGATTGGACGAGAACGTGGCCGGTCTGTTGTGTTACATCCTCGGTTGGGTCACGGGTCTAATTTTCTTTCTAATCGACAAGCGCCCATTCGTGCGATTTCATGCGGCGCAGTCGATCGGAATGTCGATTGGTGTTTTCGCCATTTACCTGATCATTGGAGTTCTAGGTACGATGCTGCATTTTATGTCCATGGGATTCCTCGCCCTGGCAATTTATCCCCTGTTGGGTCTGCTTATGTTCGTACTTTGGATATTCCTGATGTACAAGGCGTACCAGCACGAAAAGTTCATGCTTCCCATCATCGGGCCTATCGCCGCGAATATGGCCGGCAAGTAAGATCATCGTCCCGCAAGTTGCTGGAAGAGGGCCGCGCACGCGAACTGCGCGGCTTTTTCTTTGCCATCCCAGAGCGCGGCCACCAACGTTTCCACTGTTGAACCTCTTTGATAGTGTCCCCTGCAGCCCCCATTAGAAATGTCCCCTACACTGCGACCTCCAGAGGAGGTCCGGTTGAAGAGGACAGCGATGAGTACGAGGGAACTTCGACGAGCCGAGGTTCTGGGGCGAGTGAAGAGCCAGACGCTGAGGCTGGTGGACGCAGCGAAGATGCTGGAGTTGAGCTATCGACAGACGAAGAGATTGTGGAAGCGTTATCGCGGAGAAGGAGCCCAGGGGCTGCAACACCGCAGCGCGGGAAGAAGTTCGAACCGAGCGAAGCCTGAGAAATTCCGACGGAAGGTGTTGCAGCTGATCCGGGAGAAGTATTCCGGAACGGAACAGGAGCGGTTTGGGCCTACGCTGGCAGCGGAGCATTTGGCGGACGAGGATGGGCTGGAAGTGGGCGAGGAGACGTTGCGACGCTGGATGTTGGCGGAAGGGTTATGGAGCCGCATGCGGAGACGGAAAGCCCACCGGAAGCGGAGGGAGCGGAGGCAGCACTTTGGCGACTTGGTGCAGCTGGATGGCAGTTTCCATGCGTGGTTTGAGGAGCGGGGACCACGCGGATGTCTGATGAATATGGTGGATGACGCCACGGGGACCACGTGTTCGCGATTGGGAGAGCAGGAAACAATCTGGGCAGCGGTAGGAGTGCTGCGATCTTGGATCGAGAAGTACGGGGTTCCCCGGGCGTTGTACACCGATTGGAAGAATGTCTATAAGCGTGAACCGACGGAGAAAGAGCGACTGCGAGGAAAGGCGCCTACAACGCAATTTGGGGGTATGTGCGAGCGGTTGGAAATTCGCATTATCGCTGCCAGTTCTCCGCAAGCGAAAGGACGGGTGGAGCGCAACAACGGGGTGCATCAAGATCGCTTGGTGAAGAAACTGCGCCGTCAGGGGATAGCGAACTACGAAGCGGCGAATGAATATATGGAAGGGGAATATCTTGCGGAACACAATCGGCGTTTTGCGCGAGAAGCAGCTCGACCAGAGAACTATCACGTTCGGGCACCGAGCGCCGCGAAGCTGAGAGAGGTCTTGCGATTAGAGACGCAGCGATGGATCAGCAACGATTGGGTGGTGCAGTACCGGGGGCATTTTCTGCAACTCAAGCCGCAGAATAAGCGCTATGGGCCGACACAAGCCAAGGCCTTGGTCTATGAGGGAGAAGATGGGGCGGTAGAAGTGCACTATCGCGGAGAACGCATGGAATACGAAGATCTGGTAGCGCGACCCCGAGCGGCGCAGGCCGCGCCACGCGAGCCGGCTAAGCACGTAAGGAGTAAACCTGCGCAGGAACATCCCTGGCGGCAAGGCTATGAGCAGAGAATGAGGTTGCAACGGTTGAATCGATCGCAGGAGTCAGCACTCGTTGGGGTGTCCGCCTCCGCTACGCCCTAAACGCGCCGCACAAACCGCGGCGCAGGGCTTCGCTCGGCGGACACCCCAACGACAACAGGCAAATCAAAAGAAAAAGGGACATTTCTAATGAGGTAAGGAAGGGGACATTTCTAAAGAGTTTTGACACCACCAACGTTTCCACTTGACTTTCAGAGGGCCGCACCGCATCGTTAAAGGCTTTGTCCTTGGTATTTTGCCGTTCGTCTCGGGCGGAAAGGCTCTCTCGGCTTCGTCATGACTCGCGTACGACTGTGCTTCCACGATCGGTGTTTTGATGGCACGGCTTCGGCTGCGCTGTTCTACCGCTTTTACCGCGAGCGCTTCGATCGAAACGCGGAATTCGGGTTTAGCGGGATGACCCATCGCGCGGTGCCACCTTGGGAGGATGGCTTGTTTGACGGGGACGAGAACGCTATCGTGGACTTCAAATACTCCAATTCGCCCAGGGTGACCTGGTGGTTCGACCATCACCAGAGCGCATTCCTTACCCCTCAGGATGCTGAGCAATTCCGCAAGCGTCCAGGCGCACACATGTTTTACGATCCGGACTACAAGTCCTGCACAAAGTTGATTGCCACGGTGGCGCGCGAGAAATTTGGATTCGACACGAAACCCCTCGAAGAACTCATTAAATGGGGCGATATAATCGACGGCGCTCAGTATCCGACGCCGGAATCGGCCGTCGAGATCGCCGAGCCGGCAACACAGCTGGCATTGGTGATCGAAGCGGCACCCGAGAATGACGTTCCGGCGCGCATCATACCCGAGCTTGCGTACCGTCCCCTTGCGGAGATGATCAAGCTGCCCTTGGTGGCGAAGCACCTCCAGCCCCTGCTGGAGCGCCACAGGCGTTCGATCGAAATTCTTCGAGAGCGCTCCGAAGCCCGCGACAATGTAATTTTCTTCGATGTGGCGGATCTTGACTTGGAAGGCTATAACAAATTTATTCCCTATCTCCTGCACCCGGAGTGCGTATATTCGGTCAGCGTAAGTGCCTCGCAAGTCCGCGCCAAGGTTTCGCTGGGAACCAACCCATGGAATCAGGCTACCGCTGACAAGAATCTAGCCTCGCTGGCTGAGAAATTCGGCGGGGGCGGGCACCCGCGCGTTGCCGCTATTTCATTCGAACCGAACGATCTTCCCCGCGCGCGCGAAGTGGCTCACGAACTGGCGGCCGTACTTCGTGGTTCTTAGTGTTAAGTGGACGGAGTCGCGCGTGTCGACGGTGCAAGTATTCTTCGCTCCAATTCGACAAAGTCGGACGGCATGTGTAAAATTTTAAGGTTGCGTGCGGCCGGTGGCCCAATGCTAGAGCAGCTGACTCTTTAACCGCGCGTTTCGACCTCTGTCTTTTCAGCGTTTTAGCTGAGCTATCGGTTAGGTCGATTCAGGCCGAATTTGGCCGGATTAGTGCAAAATTAGTACAAATTTTCTGTGCCTGTGCGCCGCTAGCTCAATTGGCAGAGCAATGGACTCTTAATCCATAGGTTGTAGGTTCGATTCCTACGCGGCGCACCACTTCTTCCGCATAACCCTAGAACCATCATCAATTTACACGTCCGTCCGGATTCTGCTCCGAAGCGGAGTTGAGAACATCTGAGAACAAAACCCCAGCTACTCGCTCTACGGCGGTCCTCTGCGAGTCCGGGATGGCGTGGGTGTACAGGTTCAGCGTGGTCTCCAAATCCGAATGCCCCAGCAATGCCTGAGCTGGCTTCAGAGATCCGCCGGTGTCGCCGAGAAGCGTCGCGTGCGTATGACGGAAAGAGTGCCACGATACCCGCGGCTGCCCGATCTGGTCGCACGCCGGCGCGAGTTCCCGGTTGTACAGGTTCTTGGAGTTGAGTGGCGTTCCCTTCGACGTACAAAACACCAACGCTTCTGGCGAGCATTCGCTGCCTTCCGCTCGATGTTTTTCGAGAACGCCCATAAGTGCGGAACTCATCGGAATTACCCGGCGACTGCTTTTCGTCTTCGGTGTCACAAATTCCCCGCACGAGTAGTTTTCTGCAACTTCGATCGTGCCGCGCAGTGTATCGATGCGCTTCCAGCGCAGAGCGAGGATCTCACCGATCCTCATTCCCGCTCGGGCGCGTACCGAAGTTCAACACTGGCGCCGGACTACCCGGACGTCGTGCCGCTGGCGAAGGCGCTGATTGCGGCGAACCCGCAACGGATTTTGTGGGGCACGGACTGGCCCCATTCGTCCCAGGTGTCAGGGCGGAGAACGGAGGTTTCGCCGCTGTTTCAGATCGACGACGGACGCCTTTTCAATCAGTTGGCTGTTTGGGCGCCGGAAACTGCCGTGCGCACAACGATATTGGTCGACAATCCTGCGAAGCTCTACGGATTTTGAAGCCGTCGTGAAAACAAACGACGCTCTCTCGTGGGAATCAAATCCGTGTGCCCGAGCGCAACGCTACTGTAGTTCCCAATTCGGGACTGACGTGGAGATACCCAAAGACAAACCTGGTTCCGCCCATCGCATTATCGACGCGAGAAATGTTTTCGGGGGGCTGTGGATACTTTGATCCTCGCGTAACACATCCAAAACCCGACAGTAACTACAGATTCTTATAGACTTGGCTGGCCGTCGCTGCCGTGATTTGAAAGGACAGGCAACCAACTTCGTCGCTCGACATGGAATCTCGAAATGCACAGTACAAATGGGCGAACGATTCTAGACTTTAGAAAATCAGTGGCCGCAACGCGCCCTACCGAGGCGACCAACACTCAAGCTCCGATTGCTTTGAGGGCATCCAACACAAGGCCCATTGTTCCTGGAGAATCCCTTCATCCGACCGCAATCGCGGATTAAAACCTTGTCCAATCTCCGGTAAACACAAGCCGACTTACACTAAGAATTCCCATTACTAATCCAGCCAACTTCCTCGAAGCCCGGATTCGGAAATCGGACGCCCACGTACCGCCTCGGCGGGACACACGACGGCAACGGGCTTGGCATCTCGCTACTTCCGTGCCTTCCCGTATTCGGGTCCTCACAAAAGCGAAGTCGCTGGCCGCTTCCAACTCCGAGATGTGAATCACATTCCTCGGCATGTCGTAGTTATACACTACCCGCGCTAGTGTCCGTGCCAATTGATCGTCGGTGCGGTCCTTGCGTTGTGGCCTGCGCCTCGATGGCGACGGAGGTTGTTACAAAGATGAGTGTCACACAGGAAAGTTTCGAAGCTTTCTTGAAATGCCCAAGAAAGTCACACCTGGTCTCAGAGGGTGCCATCGGCGCTCAGTCTGTATTCTACGAGGGGCAACGTCGATTAGAGCAAAGTTACGAGCAAGCGGCGTCGGCACGCCTTCGTTCTTCTCTTCAGCCAAATGAGTGGTATGTCGGCACGCACCCAGCAGAGCGACTGGAGCGCCCTTACCGTCTCGTTTTTAATTACATAATTGCAGAATCAGACTTTCGCGCCCGCCTTCATGCATTGGAGGCAGATTGCTCGCGGGCTTGTGCGAGGCATCATTCCTACATTCCGATCCGCTTCGTTCCCAAGGAAAAGCTCACCGCTTCCGACAAACTGATGTTGGCGTTCGATGCTTTCGTGTTCTCGCGAGCAACGGGCGAGCTACCTGCCGTTGGGAAAATTGTTCACGGTCGCCTGTGCTCAGCGGTTAGGCTGCCCCTACCCAAATTCCTCCGAAGAGTTAGGCCCGTAATTGAAAAGATCATCAAGCAACAGGCCGAAAACACAATTCCGCCGGTGGTGCTCAACAAGCACTGCCCAGAATGCCAATTCCAGTCCATGTGCCGTCAAATTGCCCACGAGAAAGACGATCTCAGCCTTCTTGCAACAATCAGTGACAAGGAACGCAAGAAGTTCCACGAAAAAGGAATCTTCACGGTGACCCAACTATCTTACGCGTTCCGACCGAGACGGCGCTCGACGCCGGGCGCCCCGAAGCACTTCCCTGCGTTGAAGGCGCTCGCCATCCGCAAGGGCAAGATCCACGTTCTAGGGGCACCGCCTCTCAACGGATATGGAACACCGGTCTATCTCGATGTCGAGGGTGATGCAGACCGTGATTTCTACTATCTGATTGGGATGAGGACTGGAAGCGAACCCGCCATCACTCAGCATTCCTTCTGGGCCGATGATCCAGCCGCAGAGGGGAAGATTTGGGCAGACTTTCTAGAAAAGCTAACGCAGATCGAGAAACCCCGACTCATTCATTATGGAAGCTATGAGACCCAATTCCTGAGGCGAATGAGGGCGAGATACCCAAACACAGGGAGCCCTACTTTTCTTGACGAACTCGCTCGGTCGGCCCTGAATCTGCTGTCAATCATTACGCCCACGTGTACTTCCCGACCTATTCCAACGGTCTCAAAGAGGTCGGCCAATATCTCGGGTGTCGCTGGTCCGAGAACGGAGCGTCGGGATTGAGAGCACTGAATTGGCGATCGAACTGGGAGAACTCGCGCGACCTCGATCTCAAAGAAAAGCTCCTGACTTACAACGCCGAAGATTGCGAGGCGACACAGAAGGTTGCGGAAGCTCTTTTTCGCACATGTGAGGCGCTGGTTTCAGAAAATCCGGCAACGTGTGTCGTCAATGCTGATTCGTTGAAGCGCGAGTACCCTCAGCGCTTTGGAAAAACGGAATTTGTGTTGCCCGACTTTCAAAAGATCAATGGGGCTGCTTACTGGGATTATCAGAGGAACAGGGTATACGTACGATCCGACACACGGTTGCTGCGGCGGAAAGCTATAAAACAAGGCTTGAGAATGAGGCTTCACCCGAACAAAACCATCATTGTCGAGGAGGGGCGGCCTGCTTCGTGCTGCCGTTGCAACGGAACTTTGATCTACAAATGGGGACGGTATAGTCAAACCGTCTTTGACCTCAAATTCTCTCCAGGGAGCATAAAGCGCTGGGTTGTACGGTATTCGTTCTCTCGGTACATCTGCTGGAAGTGCAAGACAACATTTCTTCTATATGCCCGCAAGCCGAAGTATGGCGCAGGTCTTTGCGCGTACCTGCTGTACCAGGTCATCGACGTACAGACGCCGCAAAATGCTGTGGCCAAGACTACTCATCAGTTGTTTGGCCTTCCCCTGTCGCGCGGATTGATCAATCATATCAAAGCCCTCGAGGCGGAACGATTTCGGCCGACCTATAGAATGATTCTCGACCGCATCGCCGCCGGCAAACTCGTGCATGCCGACGAAACCAAGGTCTCGGTTGGCGGAAAGGACGCATATGTATGGGTTTTTACCAGCCTAGAGGACGTGGCATTTGTTTACTGCGAGACGCGAGAGGGCTGCACACTTCAAGAAGTCCTTGGGAATTTTCGTGGAGTTCTCGTCTCTGACTTCTATACTGCCTATGATTCAATCGAGTGCGCGCAGCAAAAGTGCTTGGTTCACCTGATGCGAGATGTGAACGACGGCCTTTCGAAGCAGCCGTTCAACGAAGAAATGAAGGAAATCGCAGAACGATTCGCCCATTTGCTGAAACCGATAATCGACACGGTGGACCGTTTTGGCCTTAAGGCGCGCTATCTGCGGAGACACAAGAGATCAGTCGAACAATTTTATGATGTGCTTTTCAAGCAAACTTTTGACACTGAAGTGGCTGCCGGCTACAAGAAGCGATTCGAGAAGAATCGCAACAAGCTGTTCACGATCCTCGATCACGACGGCGTTCCTTGGAACAACAATAATGCCGAGCACGCAATAAAGGCGCTGGTGAAACTGCGCCGGAATATCGGCGGACAGAGTTCACCCCGAGGTATGCGCGATTATCTTGTGCTGCTTAGCGTTTCTCAAACCTGTCGGTACAGAGGACTGAGTTTCCTCGATTTTCTAAAGTCGGGGAAGGCGGATGTTGCTGACTTCTTTGGCTAGTTTGATCCGCAAGGAAATGACGCCTTCTGCCCGGACGGGCAACCCGGAAGTTATCAGCCCCCGCCGGTCGGGTTAGTACCGACAAACGCGCGTCGGTACTAATCCCAAACGGGCCGATTACTTCCGGATTTCCGACAACCGCCCAGTGATGAGGCGATTCTGGCATTGTGAGTGATATGGCGATTTATCGACACTTACTCGAATCCGATCCCTTGGAGACGATGTCGGGCACATGCTACCCCGTCAGCTAGCTGATGGACGTGAGGGGGCTAGTTGGACCAGCACCGCCACGTTGCATGCTATTCTTGTGAAATTGACCTCATGAATGACCTCCTCGGCTTAGTTCTGCACCACGGATACGTCGTCATTTTTTGGTCGTGTTGGCGGAAGCGCTCGGTATGCCGGTACCGGCTGCACTGGCGCTACTTGCAGGAGGAGCCGCAGTGGCATCGGGTGTCCTGCGCGCGCCGGTGGCAGCGCTGACTGCTGTGACGGCGATGCTTGTCGGCGACTCGCTGTTCTACGTCCTTGGAAACCGCATGGGATGGAGGTTGTTGGGACTTCTCTGCCGTGTCTCCGTGGACCCGGATACGTGCATCCTGCGAGCTGCGGAATCATTCTTCAAGCGCGGCCGGGTGACGTTGGTGCTTGCCAAGTTCGTACCCGGAGTGAATTCGATGGCTCCCGCGTTGGCAGGCAGCATGAAAATGCCGTTTGCACAGTTTCTGGGACTGGACTTGCTCGGCGCCGCCTCATATGCGGTTGCATACGGCGTGATTGGATTTGTCTTTCGCGACTTCATCGCGACTATCGCGCAGGGGTTTCGAGCCGCCACGCACGCACTAGAGGTTGCGCTAATCGTTGCCGGGATTGCATTCACCGTTTATCGGGTCGCTTTGTACTGGAAGCACCGGGTTTACCGCATTGTTCCGCGAATGCAGGTCGCTGAGCTGGCGGCGAAGCTCAAGACTCAATATTCCGAAAGGATTCTGCTGGCCGACGTGCGTAGCCACGGCTACTACGACCCTGGTGCGCGGCGCATTAGCGGGTCTATTCGACTAGAACCCAATAATCTCTCGGAGGAAGTCAAAACACTTCCAAGAAATAAAGACATCTACTTATACTGTACTTGACCCCGCGAAGAGACCAGCGCCCGTGTGGCGTTCCTGCTGCAAAAGCAAGGATTTATCACGTTTGTTATCGTCGGCGGCCTAGCAGCTTGGCGCAAGGCCGGGAATCCCTTAGAGCCTGTACCCCAGACCGATCTGGTGCATCTCCCAACCTTCAGCCGATAAGCCACAGGGATTATTCCGGCCCCCGTCGAAGTTGATCCGTGGCAAAGCGCCTTGTGCATACGTCAATCCGACGCCGAGGTTCGGACTACGTGTCGGAGGTTGCTTGTGATAAGGCGATTTTTCAACCCTTACCCGGGTGGACGGTTATTATAGACTCTAGCGAAATGCAAGAGCCGACGCGACTTGACGAAGTCACGGTATTCTCGGGGGCATTAGTCCAATGTTTTGAATTTTCTTGTGCCCCGTCCTTCTGTTTGCGAAGGGTGGGTCCTCCGGCTATCACTCAGCGTCCGGCGCGCTCAGCTTCTCAAGCTCGCGGCAATTGGTGCAAGCCCGCTCAAGCTCCGCGTTGATCTCCCCGCCAATCAGGAACGACAACCCGGAGACGTACAGCCACGCCAATAGAATCATCACCGCGCCCAGCGAACCATACCTCGTGCCGTACGTGTTGTAGTAATGCAGATAAGTCCGAAAGCCCAGCGACGCGAGAATCCACAGCCCCGTCCCAAATGCCGACCCCGGCGTAACCCAGTGCCACCTTCGCCCCACCAGCGTAGGTCCCGCGTAGTAAATCAGCGAAAACGAAAGCATCACAAACACAATCGCCGTCGGCCATTGAAGAATCTTCCCCAGCTCCACAACCACCGGCCCCAGCTGCAGCCGCTCCCCAATCGAGTCGAATACGTCGCCGCTCGCCAGCACCAGCAGCAACGCCATCACCAGCAGCGCGGACATCACTAGCGTCAGGACAATCGCAGTCGAGCGAATCTTGAACCACGACCGCGTTTCTTCCATTTGATACGCCAGGTTCAACGCCGTAATCATGGACGCAATCCCGCCCGACGCGAACCAAATCACCGCCGCAACTCCAAACGTAAATTCCCCGCCGCTAGCATTCATAGCAAGCTCGTCTGTCGTCGTTCGTAGCACCTCGAATGCGCCCGGGGGAAGAAAGTTCGAAAAATAAGAGAGAAAATCGTTCCGCAGTTCCGCGCTCCGCGAAGCAAATATCCCGAACATCGTCACTATCAACAGGATCAAAGGAAAAAGCGCGAACAGAAAATCAAATGCCAGTTGCGACGCTCGCCCGATCGCATCATTCCTCCTAAGCCCGGCAAACGCATTCCGCGCCAGTTGCCAAACCGTCAGCCCGCTCAACCTCCAAAGTGATTTGCTCGTTGTTGCAGCAGAATCCGAAGTGGTCGTCATCGACAGGTAGGCGAACTCGGCCCCATTCTAACGCATTCCCCGCACCGAAGTTTCTTGATGCCGCGTTCGCCCAAAGCTGAGTACGCTATGCTACAGTAGCGGCCCAACTTCGAGTACTTCCATTGAGCCGGGATGGGTAACTTCTGACAACAGGCGATTACACTCACTACCGCGTAGCGGGCCGATTGTGGGGCAAATGAAACGGCAACCCGGAAGTTATTGGTTCGCATGTCGGGTTAGTACCGACAAACGCTAGGACTCAATCGGAAGTGCCCCGGCAGGCATAGTAGGAGTGGGGCTCAGGAGTGATCCCGGGGCACTTTCGATTGGGGCGTTTGGACTAAGCCGCTGGCGTTTGCGGCAGGCGCGGACCTATGGGGATTGAATCGACTTTCGCCTGTAATCGACAGAATTTACGATAGTTGCCGGAATGGGGCGAAAGTGAAAAAAGCGAGCGAAAACGTCAGGTTGAGGCATGACTCGCGGAGTCTAGCACGCGAAGCGTCTGCCGCACCAGCGGCTTAGTCCAAACGCGCTAGCGTTGACCGAACCGATTTAACTCCCGGATGGTCGCCACCCGGACGTTATTCTTGGACCCGGTCTGTCCGGCGGTAGTTTCGGAAGCCACCGTTTGCTTCCGAGAAAGGATTCTTCGCTCGTCTGCGGTTAAGCGTTATGCGAGGTGAGGAGCCTTGCGTAGCGTCGCATACGCGCTACGCGTGAATGGCTGCGCTGGGGTCCATGTCTCGTGCTCTCTCAATGGCTTCCGCCTGCGTGTCACAGAGTTCGCTGGCTCTGTCTGAGTCTGGACGCCGGATGGCGTAGTCACCTTCTTTCCGACGTTCATCCGCCCCTCAGGGTGCACAGAGCAAATGTAAAGCAAGTGCCGAAAAAGTGCTTAAACCTTGGATCCGGACTGGCCTCATGGTTCTTAGAAAAGCTCCGAAACGAGACGGTGAGGTGTTCGCCGTGAAACAGCCTATCTCTGGCCTGGATCGAGGTAGACGCCAGAACGGACGAGATCGTCGCGCTAGCGCCAGTGTCCTGCGAGACACCACAATGCCACGATCTCGTCGTGTCCGGCGACGGTACAGCACTCTGCCGCAATACGTTTATGGAGTCGCATCGACGGCGACCAAGACTTTCCCCACCTGGGATGTCAGTGTTCTTGAGAGCGGCCTGAGTAAGGGACAACGGTTATTGGATGCGTGAGGGATCCGTAGCGCCGGACTCTTCGAGGGTTCCTGCATATGTATAATTGCCGAGTGTGATGTGCGATTCCCAAATCGACACATCTATTTCCTCGCGCATCAGTCGCTTAGGCAATTGCCGTAGAGTTCTAGCTTCCACCCTAAAGCACACTGCCCAAGGTGAACCTTCGCCCGGAAGCGCGATGACTTTCTTATTCAATCGAATAGAGAGCACGGAACCGTCGAAGCGGAACACGATGCCGGCGTTGTCAGATAGAGGCGCGAGATATGCGCCCAAGGTTTTTAGTGCCAATCGAAGCCAATCCCGCCGAACTATACACTGTGGACGTGCGTTGTATTCCGCCATGGACATTACCCACGGCAAAAGCCTCCGATTCTCTCTCCCTTCCTCTATCCAGCCAACGTGCCGAGACGGCTTAAAGACACGTTCGTCAGCATGCTGATCGAGACTCCAGACAATCAGGGCAGCACATTGCTTGATAGATTTGAGCCTACGAGGCATCTCAAATACCACTTCAGCCAAGCTACGGGGCGTTGACAGGACGCCGGTGAAGAAGACTATTTCCACGCAACGCAGATTTGTGCAGGAGCTTGCGCGAAGGGTGAGATTCCCGAAATCGAAGCTCAGGCCAGGGCACCCATCGGACACGATCGTCGGATCGGGTTGAAAGCCCAAGCAACGAAGTGAGTCCATCGTGAGAACGGTGGCTTCGTCCATCATTTGCTCACGGACGGCAGCTTTCTGTACATCAACATAGGGGGCTCATGGAAACGGACAGCGCTTGCGGTTTTCTAGTTTAAGGAAGGCGTGTGAAACGGTCGAAGAGTTTTCACCTGTTAGGTAAACAACGCCGTTTGGCCGCCGAAGCCTCGCCAGACAAGCCCAAAAAATTAATTCTAATCGGGTTAGCGTGTGGATCTTCGTAGTGGTACAAGCACCTGAAAGCTGTTTGCGTCCGCCCATGCGTTTGCGCATCTCATGTGTAGCTTCACCGAGATTTCTCCCATCCCGGTTTTGGCTATAAAAGTTTTCCCGTTTAACGGAGTAATGAGGTCATTTGCATCGAGGCACTGATAGCAGACACGCGCGGGCCTTCTTTCACGTTTGAGAACGGCTAGAGCGTTGAGAGTTTTAACGACGGCGCGTCGTTCCGCCTCATCAAGGGCGAGCGTTATTACACGCTGTCCGATGGCATTCTGCGCGGCTTCGATTCGCTGAGGCAACGCTTCACGGTTCGTTTCTAGTACGGCGGCTTCGTAGAATTTCATCCATTCATAGTTTGTATTCAATGTCGTTTCCTTCCTGGCACACTGCAGACACAAAATAAAAGGGGGCCCGAACGAGCACGGGTCCCTTAAATCGAGGGTGCATAGTGTCCGCCAATGCAATGCCCGGCTACTGTCAGAATTGACAGGATGCGAGAAAAAAGGACCTAGCGCCGGCCACAGCGCATATCGGAAAGGATTTCCGTTAAAGCCTCCTCCGATTCGCTGAATCCTTCCGGCCGAGAGTAGTTCGGTCAAGGCTTTTCGCCCAACAGCGCGCGAGAGAACCGGTCGGTGCCTCTCTTCAGGATATCAGTGTCTCGCGGGACACCGGCGCAGGAGCGACGATCTCGTCTTTGTAGGACCGGTGGGCTTAGTACGGCGGTTCGACGCTCTTGAACAATTGCTTTTGAAAGTGACGGCAGGCCGTCGACAGGGCGCGGACGGATTTTCTGAGAAGGAAAAGAGCCCTTTTTACTGATACTTTGATTGCTCATATGCCGAAGCGTACCAAGAAGTTCCTCGTTTACCTGGACCAGAATTTCATCAGCGAGATGGCCAAGGCAGACGTCAACGTGAAGGTGAAACAGGAATGGAAAGATCTGTTCTCGCTTCTGAAGGAGGGATTTCTCGGAGAAAAACTAGTGGTGCCGCAGTCTTGGTTTCATGATGTCGAGACCAGTTTCGCGCCCGTCCTTAAAAGGCGCATCGTCAGCTATCAGAACTACCTCGGCCAGGTAGATCTGCACAGGGCGCCGAACGTCAGGATTAACCAGACGGCTAGATTCCTGGAACGATTCCTCTGCAAAGGCGACCAGGACCCTCTCGGGACGGAGATTGCATTTCGCGACCCTCCAGACAGACGCGTTCAGCAATTCAACATAACGGTCAACCACGACTTGTCGCGATGGGGGTTCGACGTTCAACGCGTCGAGACAGCGGCGACGTTGGAAGCTATCCGAAGAGAATGCATCGCGAAGAAGGTGAGGTACGAGGACCACCTCGAGAAAGAATTCGATGCTCATCGCGAGGACTTTCTGAAGAACGCCTTGTACTACCGGCATCTCTGTGACGATCCCGAGCGGGACCTGATCGCGTTCAGTAATGCCCCTATCTTTCGAACCGTTCCTGCTGTGAACATTTCGTCGAGATTGTGGTCACGACTTTTCACCAAATTCTCGACACGCGAGATAGAGAACGGTGACGCCACCGATATCGAAGTGCTGTCGACGTACCTTCCGTACATGGATGTGATCGGCACTGACGCATTCATGGCAACGCTTCTGACCGGCCTAAGAATCGACACCGAGCATCAGGTCAAGATTTTCAGTGCGAAGACCGGGAGCCTCAGAGCGTTCTGCGATTTCCTTCGCGAATATCTAGATAGCACGCAACCTGCGAACCGGCCGGCTATCTCGGCGTTCGTCCTACCCAGTCAGAGTGTCAAAGAGAATGCTTTTAAGTTGTTTCGTGAGCTCGCCGCCGCCGCACGGCTATTCGGCGAAGAGGAATACGCTGAAATCTACGGTTTCGACGATTGCCAGATGCCGCGGTATGTGTTGCGCGGCGGCGGGAACCCCGAAGTACCGTTCTATGGTCTGCAAGAGGTTCACCCGATCAAACTTGACTTGGGACTTACGACGGAACAAATCCTCGCAATCTGCCGGCAGAACTGCAAATCCGACCATTTTGTCTTGATCGAGGAGTACCACCCTGTGAAAGAGACGTTCCTCGTTGGAGCAGAGATGAGCGCAGGTGCGGGTATGCAAATGACTGAAGGCTGCCGCATCTACGCAAAGAAGGCATAGGGGCCGGCGGGGGACGTTAGGCCGCCGCTTCTACTTGGAACTCGATGCAGGGACCTGTTTTTTCAGCGACTCAACCGCGTAAGGGCAGCAGAGTCATCGAGACTTATGGAGCGGACGATGGGAATCGAACGCAAGTCAGAAGCTTGGGATGGCGTCACGGCTCTGCGCTAGGCGGCCAACCAACCGAAGCGGATAGTCAGAGGTTCGGTCCATGCCGGTATGACCCAAGCGTCTTCACGCGGCCATCTCAACCCTGAAATACGCCTGTGGCAACATCGTGCATGCCGCTCCCCCGGATCGAACTGGCTGACTTTTCGATTGGCTCTCCGTCCAATTGAAATCGCTTCCGGTCGGTATCACTAAAGACTACTCGAAGAGTTCGTCCTTCCACAACTTCGTGCCTGCCAACGAAGTGTAGAAACCCCACGTCCCGATGGCCACGAAGATCAGCACCGTGAAGACGCTATGCGCGGCGTACCAATTGGAAAAGTCCAGCGTGAAGGGCACGTTCAACAGCACGTTGGCCGCAAAAACAGCGACGCCCAACACAACCAAGCCGAAGCGCACGACACTAATGGCAGCTATACCATAGATCGTCAGCCACACCGGTGCTTCCGCCAAAATGTGCTGGCTGCTAATAAGTCTTGGAATCGTAAAAATCGCCACAAACAGCGCCGCAGCCAGCCAGCGGTTCCGCACCAGCACTCGCAGCAGCACCAAGGCAAAAAACCACAGCAGCGTGCCCTGAATGGAAATGACCAATCGACTGAGCAAATGCGCTGCCACGTAACGTGTTTCTAGCAAGTAATCCAAGGGAGACAGGTCCGGAGGCGCTCCTGCGCGCATCCGGAAGATATAGCCGATCTGAAACACGATCACCCAGGCCATGCCGAGGATCACACCGGAGACCAAGTCGCGTCCCACCAGGGGATCGTGAAACCGGCCGGACATCAAGCGAGTCCAAGAAATGACGGTTTGAGGCCAATTTCTGCGGACGTACGGTTCAAGAGCCAGGTACAGCAACCACATCGCGGCGGCCGCAAACAGGCCCGTACTGACGGCCATGACGATAAGCAGCAGAACATCCAGATCGGCGACAAAATGTGCGCGGAGGAGGAATGTCGCGATCTGAACTCCGAAAACAACGCATGCCAGCCGCCAGGCGCCTTTGCGGTCGCCTCGGCCGCGGGCCAAATTGCGCATCGCAAACCAAATTCCGCCGAGGACAACGACCGCCGCAAGCGTCAGGCCGATAATGTTGTTGGCCTTGTCCGCCGTGCTCCCGGCCTCAGGAACCATGCGTTCGGGTTTTGTCCACGGACTGATCAGGGAAAAGAAAACAGGCTTGCCGCGCCAGGCTGCTGCCTCGACGTGCAGTGGCCGTCCGCTGCTCGGCCACGTACCGTCCCAGGCTGCGCGTGTGTCCGATCCAGCCAAGGAGTTCCACGACGGTGTAGCCGTGTGCAGCTGAGCAGGGTCGATTTCCGCTGCGGCAAACAAGGCGCTCCAATCCACCGGTTGTGCCGCGCCCTGCGCAGCTGGCTCTTGAGCCTCCACTTGCTGTGGGATGGCTTGCAGCCACAACAATCGCCCTTCCGCATCCATCCGCAGGGTGATCATTCCCGAAAAAATCGGTGGCGGGTCGTCAATAGCAACAACGCCGGGCGTCATTACGTTCCACCAACCTTGCGGAACCATTTCAGAGGGGCTTTGCCGGTACCAATACCGCAGCAATGGTGGGCGCTGCGTGAGAATGTGGTTCCAGTCGGGCCGGGCACCGCCATTCTTGGAAAGATACGATAAGAAATCAGTGTCATAGTCAAACTCCCCGGCGTGATCGCCCACGCGAGCCGGATAGCCGAGCTTGGCGATGATCTCTGCGGCATGGTGATTCAGAACCTCGGGAGGCCGGTCTGGGTGGATGCGGTCGAGCCCATTTTCCCTTACGCCGATATAAGTGAAAAACGCAGTTCCCAGTAGCACCACGGCGAGCGCCGCCAGCGCGATGCGCGGAGCAAGCCCCGTGGTTTCACCAGACTCTGCCACCATCTGCGGCGAAGGTGTTTCGCCGGCGGCTAGTGCTGCGGCCAATGGATCTCCGCCGGGCAATGCCGCAGCCACCTGCAGCGCAGACGCCGGACGCAGCGCTGGATCTTTCTCCAGACAGCGCAGGATCACGCGCTCGAGCAGCGGGTCCAGATCGCGCATCAGCGATGAAGGGCTTGCCGGTGCCGACCGCTCCCGCAGCCTCATGAGCTCCGGCAACGTCGCCGCCTCAAACGCACGCTTGCCGGTCAGAATTTCGTAGAGCACCAGCCCCAGCGAGTACAAATCGCTCTTGACGGTGACTTCCTTTCCCGCAAGCTGTTCCGGCGCCATGTACGCGGGCGTGCCGGCGTGCACCTCGGCGCCCTGGATGCTCGCGGCGATGGCCGCCAATCCGAAGTCGGTGACGCGCACCTTTCCGGAGCCATCCAGCATGATGTTGGCGGGCTTGAGGTCGCGGTGGATGACTCCGCGATCGTGGGCTGCAGCCAAGCCGGCGCAAATCTGCCGCGCGATCTCCGTTGCTTTGTCGGGCGAAAGGCGTCCGATGCGGCGGATCAGCGAAGCCAAGTCCTCGCCGTCCACGTATTCCATGGTGAGAAAGGTGACGCCGTCGGTCTCGCCAATGTCGAACATCCGGCACACGTTGGGATGCGAAACCTGCCGGGCTATGCGTACTTCGGAGTGGAAGCGCGCCAGCACGCTGGCATCCTTGGACAAGCTCTCCGGCAGAAACTTGATCGCCACGATTTGCCCAAGCTTCAGATCCTCGGCTCGGTAAACTTCGCCCATTCCGCCGCGTCCCGCCAGCGCCACGACGCGATAACGCTCGGCGACAATTTGGCCGGGCACAAACCTGCCGCCGCCGATGGGATCGGAGCTGGACAACGGCCGCGGCGGTGCCAACGGCGAGCGTTGCGCGGAAATTCGCGGCGTCGGGTTGCTTTTGCGTGCAGAAGGCGTCGGCGTTGGGGGCGGCGCCGCTTGCGGCGGCCCGATGGTCTCGCCGCCCAGAGTCGGATCGTCACCCAAAATCGTGGACGCATTATCCATTTCGACGGGCGTACCACAAGATGAGCAGAATCGCCCCTTGGAAGACAGCTGTGCGCCGCACGAAGAACAGAACATGGGAGTCGCGATTCTACCATTCTGACTCCGCGGGTTGCGACCTCGACTACGAAATCCTGCGAATGGAACGGTGTAAAGGGTAAGCGTCGAATACGCGCAAGGAACCGGGTATAAATGACAAGCTACCCGCTGTCTGCCACGTCTAGCTGCTTACACTCAGAAGACTTCACCGCTTATTGCGATGAGTTTGGTTCCCCACAAGACACTGAAAGAAGAACGATGGGCGTAGCGGGTCTGCTGGCTCCCTCTGACAAGTGGAGTGTATTCGCCGACCACTGGGACTCATACCTCACTCTGGAAAAGGTTCCCCAGCCGTTTCACATGAAGGATTTCGTTCACCACTCGAAAGCGTTCTCAAAAGCAGCAAAGGAGCACTCCATTGCCAACAAACCCCCAGGAGGCGGTGGTCTAAATCGAACCCGAGTCCAGTTCGCTCCGCCACCGCTGTTCCGCGACATAAACTAAGAATCTCCAAAATCTTCGCTGAGCTCGTCAACCGCTGAATTTGTGTCTTGACAATCTTACTTAGCGCTATGTAAGATATGGCATGGAAACGAAAAATGAGCATGCGGTTGCCTTGGGCAGGCTAGGCGGGAAGACTCGGGCTGCCAGGACAACTTCCGAACAACGACGGACGTGGGCACGGAAGGGCGGACTAGCGCGGGCCCGCAAGCATTCTCGATCTGAGCTTTCGCGATGGGCGAAACTCGGGGGGCGACCAATCGTTAAGCAGACGGGAGTTGGATCATGAAACGAGTGGCAGTTTATGCGAGGGTGAGCACGAACAGCGGGCAGAACCCTGAGATGCAGTTACAAGAGGTGCGGCAATACTGCACTCGGCGGGAGATGACAATTGTTCGCGAGTACGTGGATAAGGGCATAAGTGGCGCAAAAGAGCGGAGGCCGGCACTGGATCAGTTGCTGATGGATTGTCAAAGGAGGGCTGTCGATTGCGTCGTCGTATATCGCTACGATCGGTTCGCTCGGAGTTTGAGGCAACTTGTCAACGCGCTTGAGGAATTTCGCTCGCTCGGGATCGATTTCATTAGCTTGCATGAGGGGGTTGACACGTCAACGCCAAATGGAAGGCTGGTCTTCGGGATATTTGCCTCCATCGCAGAATTTGAACGGGAGTTGATCAGAGACCGAGTACGATCGGGATTGGCTTTGGCAAAATCGCACGGGAAGCAGTTGGGAAGACCCCGCGTAGTCGTAGAGCGGTTGGCAATAGCCAGTCTTCGCAAAGAGGGGCATTCCTGGGCCGCGATCTGTAAACAGTTGGGAATATCCAAGGGGACTGCCCAACGAGCCGTTGTCAGCTTGCCCAAAAACCCCGTTGCAATCGCTCCCGTGATCCCCTGATTTTGCAGGGCCACATTTCTAAACTTTAGATTGCCCACAATTACTTGTTTTTGGGCAACCAAGTAAATGAACGCTTGAAAATTCCAGATGTCCGGTGAGCGCTAATCAGGACTTAAGCGGGTCTCTGACGTTAATCTCTGTTCTCGACAATTATGCTGCAAACCGCAAATGGCGGTGTCATTAGCGAATTCTCGCGCCTCGAGACTTATGTGTCCATCCGTTCGACCCATTGAGCGCGCCATGCGGGAGCCACGAATGGATCCGCAAAGTACTGTGTTTCCCGCGCAACCTTGTCGTCCTTGAACTCCATGATGCTCACGCTGTAGGACGGCTTGCCGTCATATGTCAGGATGAATTCGGTGATCCAAAGATCACCGCCGCCAATGATTCGTCGGACAGCAAACCGCTTTTTGCTCGGCTGACTAGCGCGTTGGTTCTGTATGTTGCGTCGACCGCGGGTTCGCTCGCCTGACTGCGGGTATTCCAGCACCGCGTCCTCGCGATAGATGCGGTGCTCCGTTTCAAAATCGTTGGCATCGGACGCCGCCCAATGCTGATCCAGTGCCGCACGGATCTCTTGATCTCGCACTCCAGAATACTGGTCCTCCGTTTGTTTTACCTCGCGCGTCCGGGCAAACACGCCATAGTGACATCGGCAAAAGCTGGGAGCATACTCCTGGCTTCGAGCCCAGCGTAGAACCCTGCTCTCAGGTCTGAGGCCTTACCTGATGCCAGCTCCCGAGCAGAGAGTGGTGAATTGCCCGTGCGGAACAAGGTTGCTGCTTCGATGGACCTGGTCGATAGGATCGGCCATCTATCCAGTGCGCTGTCCCGATTGCGGCGCAGGGCATCAACTTCATGCGACCCCGCCGATTGAGGCATATCGCCTCGACTCCCAGGGCAACTGGGAATACGTCACAACGATCGGTAGAGCGCATTCCTAACTGTGGGAGTTCTGACTAGGCCTCCGAAATCATGTGATTCCCGAACCCCGAAGATCCCGTTCAGGTGGCTCACTGAATCAACAGCTTACAGGTGGTGTTTTGATGGGGTTTTCGGAACCCGTTACGCGCTGCCTTCCATTCGCCTGGGATGTCAGTTTCCCGGAAGCACGTAAATACGGTCGGCTCACATTGCTATCGTCCGAACGTCTTTCTCTAGCGTGGGCTTGGTTGGAATGCTGTATCGTAGCGCATGGACTCGGCCGCTCATGACGTATCCCGTATCTTGATTGAGCTGGGCCTTGTCGTCGTCGGCTTTGCTGTGCTGGCGCGCGTCGCGAGTCGCTGGGGCTTCTCTGCCATCCCTTTCTACCTACTAGCTGGTCTCGCCTTTGGCAACGGGGGACTGGCGCCACTGGACGTCAGTGCAGACTTTATCCACATCGGCGCCGAGATCGGCGTGCTCTTGCTCCTTTTTATGTTGGGGTTGGAGTACACAGGAGAAGAGCTGAACCAAAACCTGCGGAGTGGCTTCGCCGGGGGCGTCGTGGACCTGATGCTGAACTTTCCGCCTGGGCTGGTCGCGGGACTGCTGCTCGGGTGGAAGCCGCTGGCGGCAGTATTGTTGGGCGGGGTGACATACATCTCGTCGTCCGGCGTGATTGCCAAGGTGCTGGCCGAACTGAGACGGCTCGATAACCCAGAAACCTCGGCTGTGCTGTCTGTGCTGGTGCTGGAGGATTTGGCGATGGCGGTGTACCTGCCTCTCGTCGCGGTGCTGCTTGCGGGAGGAGGGCTAGCAAAAATGGCGCTATACGTCTCCGTGGCCGTAGCCACAGTTGTCCTCGTGCTCTTAGTCGCGGTCCGGTTTGGAAAACGACTGAGCGTTTTTTTTGCTCACGAGTCAGATGAGATCATCCTCCTAACTACGTTCGGAACTGTCCTTCTCGTTGCCGGTATTTCACAGTGGCTCCAAGTATCGGCCGCCATTGGGGCATTTCTCGTCGGCATCGCGGTGTCGGGCCAGATGGCTCAGCAAACACGTCGGCTCCTCACCCCCCTTCGCGATCTCTTTGCCGCGACATTCTTTTTCTTCTTTGGACTTCAGATCGACCCGGCAACGCTGCCACCAGCGTTGCTGTCTGCTGTCTTGCTGGGCGGCGTCACTACGCTGACGAAAGTTCTAACGGGATACTGGACGGCTCGACGAGTTGGAGTGGACCGGCGAGGAGGTCTGCGAGCAGGGATGGCATTGGTAGCGCGCGGCGAGTTCTCCATTGTAATCGCAGGCTTGGGTGCTGGCCTTGAGCCACAACTGGGGCCGCTTTCGGCCGCCTATGTACTCTTTCTGGCGGTGCTCGGTCCCATTCTCACGCGCGCCGCTAAATGATAGAACTCAGGCTCAAAAAACTTTTCCTGAGTTTTGGAACCCTCTAGGGGAATGCGATAGATCAGTTCGGGTAAGAGTAATGTCCAATTGGCGGGCGCTTCATTTCAAGCCTAAGGCGGTAGGATGCTTCGGTTGATAAAGGCCGACCTCGCCTCCACCGGGAAGCCGCATCTTCGTAATTGAACCCCATCGTGCTTCCTGAACCTCAGAGCACTTAACGCCCTTCTTCGCGAGTGAAGCCATCTCGGCTTTCAGATCGTCGCACATGAAATAGAGTTCGTGGAGACCATTCTCTTCGGACGGGTGGAATGCCGCTTCTCCGGGCGGCAGCGCGAAGATCAGCCAGCCATGGCCCGCATCCACGGACTTGAACCCGAGAACGTCGCGGAAAAATGCGCGATCCGCTTCCGCGTCTTTACTGTAGACAATTACGTGAGCGCCAGAAATCATTTGCCCCCCTAAGAAATCCCTGGAACTCCTGGCAGGTTGCATGTTCCGTGGAATCTCAAAACTCGATCGACAACAAGGTAGGACACTCCCCGGCCTTTTAGGCCGACCGCTCTAACGCTCAGGTCACTGCAGAATCGCGTGAAGAGGCTTTGAATCTTCAGGCTTTCGCAGGCTGATACTGGCCCTCGCCCTTTTCGACGTGGCTCCAGTTGAGTTCTGCGAGATAGAGCTGGTTGCCATCCGGGTCTTCGAATCCGATGAAAGAACCGGCCTTGCCTTCGTTGATGACGTCACCCTGGAAACGAACGCCCTTCGCTGTGAGCGCACTCACAGCATCGCGGAGCGAACCTTTTAGTTGCAGCCCGATGGCCATGGACCCTTTTCGGCCGGCCGGACTTTGTGAAGAGGCCGGGTGAAGCCCGATGGTTAGTCCCGTTCCTGCCTCGATCGAAGCCCAGTGGTCGCCGAAGCGATAGGCGAGTTTCAGCCCGAGCGTCTCGGAATAGAAGCGGACGGCTCTGTCCATGTTCGAAACGTAAACGGTCACATTTCCACCTGAGAACATCGTTCCCTCCTTGTGTTGACTGCGAGGCTTGCCCATGTGTTGCAATTGTTCGTCCAAGAATGATAGTAGGTAAAGAGCCACTTTCGCCGCAGAGGGTACCACTTTGAAGCGCCTAACGAACCCACGCTTGCCGGCCCTGAGGATCAAGCCGCAGTCCGACTGCCCGTTGTACCGGCAGGTCTACAACCAACTGCGGCAGGCGATTCTCGAAAAAGAGCTGCCCGCGGGAGCGCGCCTTCCCTCCACACGCGCTCTGGCACGCACACTCGGAGTTTCGCGGAACACTATCCTAAACGCATATGAAGCGCTTGTTGCAGAAACGTTGCTGGCGGCGCGCAAAGGCTCGGGTACGCGTGTGAGCATGCCCTCGGATGAGATCCGGTCGCTCGCGACTCCGTTGCGGAGGTCTTTCGATTTGTGGGCTGCTATTCGCGAAGCCCGGTTTCCCGCAACCTCGGCCTGGATGCACGACCCGGACGGAAATTCCCTATACCTTCATAGCTGATCGCTCCCTCGGAGCCGCCAAGGCAAGGCCCGGCCACCAAGTCCTGGTCGCGTAACCGTATATGTGGTTTTTGGCCCGATTTCCACACATTATAAAAGGGCGCCCCTTTGAAGTAGGTTTTGAGTGCAGTCTCATTCCCTACAGGGAAAGGAACACCCTCATGACTAGCACTAAATATATCGGCATGGATGTGCACAAGGAAAGTATTTCGATTCAGGTGATGAACTCCGTCGGCAAGGTGGTGATGGAATGCGTGATCGAAACAAAGGCGAGCACGATTCTGCAGTTCATCGACGGGTTGCGAGGAGATTTGCGCATCACGTTTGAAGAAGGAACCTGGGCGGCCTGGTTGTACGACCTGCTGAAGCCGCACGTGACGGAAGTCGTGGTGTGTAATCCGCGAAAGGCTGCCCTGCTAAAAGATGGCAGCAAAGGTGATCGTATCGATGCCCACAAGCTAGCGGAACTGTTGTATATGAACAAGATCAAGTCGGTCTATCACGGAGAGCATGGGTTGCGAACGATGAAGGAGCTGGCGCGCAGCTATCTGACCATCACCAAAGATCTCACTCGGGTCATGAATCGGCTCAAGGCGTTGTATCGCAGCTGGGCCATTCCCTGTGGCGGCAAAGAAGTATATGCACAACGTTATCGCGCGGAATGGCTCGGCAAGATCAGCGAAGCCGGCGTCCGGCGGCGCGCCGAACACTACTACCAACAGCTCGATGTTTTGCGGCTCCTGCGCCAGGAAGTGCGGCGGGACTTGTTGGTGGAAGCCAAGAAGCACAAGCCGTGGAAACTGCTGCGGCAGATTCCGGGGATTGGTCCCATCCGGGCGGCACTGTTGGTTGCGCTGATGCAGACGCCGCACCGTTTCCGCACCAAGCGACAACTGTGGACCTACTGCGGACTAGGATTAGAAACGCATGACAGCGCACAGTACCACGCGGTGGAAGGACAACTGCAGCGTTCCAGGAAACCCGCGACGGTTCGCGGTCTAAATAAGAACCACAACCACGATCTCAAAGATATTTTCAAGGGGGCAGCAACGAGAGTTAGCAGCAGCCGCGGGCCGCTGCACGATTTCTACGAGGCTTTGCTGGCTAAGGGGAGGAAGCCCACCATGGCGCGCCTGACCTTGGCGAGGAAGATTGCCGCGATCACGTTGATGGTCTGGAAGAAGGAGGTACGTTTCGACGCCAACTATTTGAAACAACAAGCAGCTTGAGCGTCTCTGACAGAGAGTCCGTTCCATCCTGGGGATCATCCTTAGCGGTGGCCCGTCGGGTTCTTGAGACGCTTGGTTCGAGGGCGAGTATCCACCGGAGAAGTGAGGCCACCGTGTCGTTAGAACACGAGAGTCTCCGATTCCACCCTATGCCCCCTTGGATAACCAAAGAAAGTCATAGGCCACGAGTCTCCGATAGGACCATGAGTTACCGCTTATCTGAGCGGATAACTGTTTACGCTTATTTGATTCAAGAAAGAATGGCGCCGTCACGACCGTGAAATGGAACCACAGGCAGGAAGAAGAGTCTTACCGTTTCGTCCGACGAAACGAAGCAACGACTCCCTGAGGAAGACCACTCGCCGATCACGAGTGCACGTTCAAACGATTGGACTCAATGCCGAGACAAAAAAGTGTCGGCACCGAGCTAACGGGGAGATATGTCTCTTGACATTCCCTTTTATAGGACTTCTCCGGTAACCGTGTTAGGACCGGGACTCAGCTAAATTCAGCACGGGATTTGAGCTGCTCACCACCTCTGTTAATTGACTCGCCTACGGCGGGCAAACTAACATGGCCGCCACATGACTGATCCTCAGTCTCTTCTGGGCCAAACCGTCTCTCACTACCGCATCCTCGAGAAACTGGGCGGGGGCGGCATGGGCGTTGTGTATAAGGCCGAAGACACACGCCTCCACCGCTTCGTCGCTCTGAAGTTTCTGCCGGATGACGTAGCCAGAGACCCGCAGGCGTTAGCCAGATTCCAGCGCGAAGCGCAAGCTGCCTCCGCACTGAATCACCCGAATATCTGCACGATTCACGACATCGGGGAAGATGGGGGCAAAGCCTTCATCGCCATGGAATACCTCGACGGGCAGACGCTGAAGCACCTTATCGGGGACCGCCCGATGGAACTGGAACATCTCCTCGAGGTGGCCATCGAGATTGCCGACGCGCTGGATGCGGCTCATTCCAAAGGCATCATCCATCGTGACATCAAACCCGCGAATCTGTTCGTGACCGAGCGCGGGCACGCCAAGATCCTGGACTTCGGCCTCGCCAAGGTCACTTTCCCTGATGCTTTCTCCGGCTCCGCCGCTCGGGGCCCCACCATGGACTACCAGCTCCTTACCAGCCCTGGCACCGCTCTCGGCACCGCCGCCTACATGTCTCCCGAGCAAGCCCGCGGCAAGGAGCTGGACTCGCGCACGGACCTCTTCTCCTTCGGCGCGGTTCTGTACCAAATGGCGACAGGCACATTGCCCTTCCGCGGCGACACTTCGGCTAACCTATTCGACGCCATTCTGCACCAAGCCCCCGTCGCGCCCGTCCGCCTCAACCCCGACTTGCCCGCGAAACTTGAAGACGTCATCAACAAAGCCATCGAAAAAGAGCGCAACCTCCGTTACCAGGGCGCGGCGGAGATGCGGGCAGACCTCCAACGGCTGAAGCGGGATTCCGAGTCCACCCGCCACCTTTCGAGGAGCGGTAGCGATGCGGCGTCCCTCGCCAGTGCGAGCGCACCGGCCGGGAGTAGTTCCACACAGCCCGCCTACACCAGCAGTTCAGTGGTGGTGGCTGCCGCTAAGGAACACAAGTTCGGGTTTGCGGGCGGGGCGATTGCGGCGCTGGCCGTTCTGGCTACGGCGGGCTATGGCATTTACTCGCTCACTCATCGTCCTGCATCTGCGCCCTTCCAGAACTTCAGCATCACGCAGGCCACCAATTCCAACAAAGCAGTAGGCACGGCGATATCCCCGGACGGGAAATACGTGCTGACAGTGATGAACGATAACGGACTGAACAGCCTGTGGCTGCGCAACGTTCCGACGGGCAGCGACACGCAAGTCGTTCTCCCATCGGCCGCCACAATGCGCAGCGTCTCGTTCTCACCCGACGGAAACTACGTTTATTTCCGCCAAGCCGAAAATAGACTCAACACCGATTTCAACCTCCTTCGGGCCCCGATATTGGGAGGTACTCCCCAAGTGGTGGTCCGCGACGTGGATAGCTCCATCAGCTTCTCTCCCGACGGCCGCCGCATGGCCTACATCCGTGGCAACGATCCGGAAGCTGGCAAGTACCGATTGCTCAGCGCGAACCTCGATGGCACGGATCAAAAGGTGCTGTACATTGCGCCGCTGACCATTCTGGCGCGTTGGCTGGCGTGGTCGCCCGATGGCAAGAAAATCGCCTATCCGCAGTTTCAACCGGAAAATGCGCTCGGCGGAATTAATCTGTTCGACTTGGATACTGGAAAATTACAAACCCTGGCCTTTGCTGACTACGCGATTTGGGAAATGGTTTGGTCTTCGGCGGCCGATGGCCTATTTGTTATCTACCAGCAAAAAGGCCCCAACTACGGCCACCGCCAAATCGGGTTCGTCTCCATTTCCGACGGCCAATTGCGTCCCATTTCTCGTGATACCAACAGCCATGCGACTTTGACGCTATCGGCCGATGGAAAGGCCTTGGCCACGGTACAACAGAAAGCGGTCAGCAATTTTTATGTTTTGCCCGGCGGAGGTGGCACGACGCCCAACGTCAGTCCGTTCATTTCTGACGGAGGGCAGATCCAGCATTTTCATTGGACGCCTGATGGTGGTCTGCTCACGACAGACGGGACCCGGCTGGTGCGACGCGATGCCCACGGGAAAAACCCAAGCCAGCTTGTCGGCGATCCAGCAGCCGGCATTCTCAGTGTCTCTCCTTGCGGCACGCAATATGTCGTCTTTCCCTGGGCATTTCCTGGCGGCACGAACTCTATTGGTATTTGGCGCGTGAACGCGGACGGCTCCGGTGCCGCAAAGCTGGCGGATGGGCAATTTGAGGAGATTCCGGTGTGCTCGCCCGATCAGAATTGGGTCTATTACGGGCCCCACGCAAAACAGATTTGGCGTGTCCCCTTGGATGGATCTGGCAAACCCGAACCGATTCCTGGCAGCGCTGTTCCTGGTGCGATCTTATTAGGCCAGGGGATGGGCATCTCGCCCGATGGGAAGACTTTGGCTTATCTGGTCGAAGCTCTGACTTCAGAGCAGCAAAGCGGGATCGAGAAGGTCGCATTGCTGGACCTGGCCACTCTTAATTCACCGCACTTGATGGATGTAAATCTTCGAATCTCCAGTGGCGCGCAATTCACCACAGATGGAAAGGCACTAGCCTATTGCGTGCGCGAGAATGGTGTGGACAACATCTGGATTCAGCCAATTGACGGTTCTCCGGGCCGCCAGATCACGAAATTCGATGCAGAGCAGATCCTCTCGTTTCACTGGTCGCCGGATGGCAAGAGTCTCGGCATCCTGCGTGGCCAAACCGATTCCGACGTCGTCCTTCTGCAAGAATCCAAACCCTAGGCTTCCCCTTCACACTCGTTGTCTGATTGGCGCCGTTACGGCCTGACATCCCCATCCTGAAAGAAGCCAAATCCGAATACGCGAAATCCTAGTAGTTCCTTGCGGATTTGTGCGGACAAACTCTGTCAGTGGACGATTAGTCGCAAAACCGGAAAAGTGGGGGCTAGTACTTGACTTGGGCGGTTACTAGCGTTAATTAGGACTTGTTCACCACTCCGTTGTTTGCTGGCGTCCTTACTCGATTTCAGAGGGTGCGTCGTTGACCGTGGCAGCGCGGTTCTCGATGTTGAAGCGCTCAACTCCAGACTCATCCATGAAAAAACTGCAAGTCTCCTTTTTGTACTTTTCCGGACGAGCTACGAGCGTGTAGTGCATTATGCGACCGCTGGCCTCCGGAGGAGCGGCGTTCAATGCCCTTGTTCTTTTGTTTTGCCATGGATAAGACCCTTCTCGTGGAACAACTTCTATCACACGTCCCGGCCCGGGGTCAGCGAGAAGGGGACCTTAAACTTGCAGGATGTCGCCTTCGCGGGCGACGAGTTCGTACAGAACCGGGTTGACGAAAAAGCCGAGGAACAAACGGGAAAGAAGTCCCGCGACGACGACGATGGCGAATGGCTTTTGCGTGTCGCTGCCGACGCCGGTGGACATGGCGGCGGGGAGAAGTCCGAGGCATGCGACGAGAGCGGTCATCATGATTGGACGCAGACGAAGCAACGAGGCTTCCAGCGTGGCTTCGCGAACGTTCTTGCCTTCGAGGCGCAGCTTATTGATGTAGCTGACCAGAATGACGGCGGTTTCGACCGACACGCCGAGAAGGGCGAGAAGTCCTAGGGCGCTGGAAACACTGAGCGGCGTGTGCGTGAGCTTCAGCGCGATCAAGGCGCCGACCGGTTCAGTGAGGACAACGCCGAGGGCGATGGTAACCGGAAATTTGAAGTTGCCGTAGAGCGCGAAAAGGATCAGGAAGATCAGGAACACGGCGAGAGGGCCGATGATGTAGAGCTGCGCCTTGGCGTCCAACAATTCGCTGTACTCGCCGCCCCAGTCGAGGCGGTAGCCCTCGGGAAGATTCACTTTGCTTGCAATGGCTTGCTGGCCAGCCTTGACGATGCCCTCGAGATTGCGCCCTTCGATCGAAAACTGGATGCCGATGTAGCGGGAATTGTTTTCACGATAAATGAAGGAGGCGCCGGTGGATTCCTTGAGAGTGGCGAGTTCGGAGAGAGGAATCTGCTGCCCGGCCGGAGCGGGAACGAGCAGGTTGCCGATTTCGCGCGCGTCGGAACGGAACTTCGGATCCGCGCGCACGACAAGGTCGAATAATTTTTCTCCCTGGATCACCTGGGTGGCCGCCTGTCCTCCGATGGCAGCTTGCACGACCGCCTCTACGTCGGCCACGTTGATACCATAGCGAGCGATTTTCGCGCGATCCGCTTCGATGAGTAGGCTGGGCTGGCCGAGTTCCCGGACGACAGTGAGTTCGGTGAAACCGGGAGTTTTCTCGAGGATATTTTTGATTTCGACGGCTTTTTTCTCGAGGACGTCGAGGTCGGGGCCGAAAATCTTCACCGCGAGCGCGCTCTTGAGGCCGGTGAGGGCTTCATCAACGGCATCCTCGGCAGGCTGCGTAAAGTTGAAGATGACGCCAGGGTAGGAGTCGAGCTTCTTCTGGAGGTCGGTGATGAGCTCTTCTTTGGTATGGATGGAAGATTGCGACCAGGACTGGTCGTTGTATGGCTTCAGGCCAACGTAAAATTCGCAGTTGAAGAAACCCGTGGGGTCGGTGCCGTCATCGGGTCGGCCGAGCTCCGAACCGGTGACCGTGACCATCGGATATTTGATCAGCAAATCGCGGGCTTGAGGGGCGAATTTCGCGGCTTCTTCGAACGAGATCGTGTACGGCATCGTGGCACGAACCCACGCCGCCCCTTCGTCGAGGTGCGGAAGAAACTCTCCACCGATGAGCGGCACCAGCAGAAGCGTGGCGCCGAAAATCGCCACTGCCACGATGAGAGTGACCGCGGGGTGGTTCAGGCACCAGTGCAAGCGGCCAGTGTACTGATCGCGAATCCAGTTGTAGACGGGGTTCTGCTTTTCCTGCACGCCGCTCTTGAACCAGTAGGAAGCGAGCACGGGCACGACTGTCAGCGTAAGCACAAGCGCGCAGATAAGTGCGAAGCCCATGGTGTCCGCCATCGGGTGAAAAAGTTTCCCCGCGGGGCCCGTGAGCGCATAGATGGGCAGGTAACCCGCGATGATAACGGCGACAGAATAAAAGATGGGGCGATCAACGTCGCGCGCGGCTGCAAGGATGACGTCGGTCAATTTGTATTCGGTGCCGTGGCGCAGGCCGAGTTCGCGATAAATGTTTTCCACCATGACGATCGTTCCGTCGATGATGATGCCGAAATCGATTGCGCCGATGGAGAGGAGATTCGCTGCTTCGCCGGTCAGGTGGAGGAAGATGAAGGCGAAGAGCAGAGCGAGCGGAATCGTCAGCGCGGTGATGATGGCGGCGCGGAAACTCACCAGAAAAAAAATCAGGACGATCAGGACGAGCACCATGCCGCGGAGAAGATTGCCCTCGACGGTGTCCGTGGTGATGCGGACGAGGTCGC
Organism: uncultured Acidobacteriota bacterium; assembly: GCA_963721915.1. GTDB lineage: Bacteria > Acidobacteriota > Terriglobia > Acidiferrales > UBA7541 > Acidiferrum. The sequence continues at coordinate 328,477 of CAVRLD010000006.1, forward strand.
TGCGGTCATAAAAGGGCCGGACTCTGATGTCCGGCGGCAGAAGGGTCTTGTTGATCTCTTCGGTCTTTTTCTCCACGCCTTCGAGGACGTTCTGGGTCTGCTCGCCACGGCGCATCAGAATGACGCCTTCGACGGCATCGTCATTCTTCTTTAGTTTGGTCTGAAAGCCAAAGATGCCGAGGCGCGGTGCGTGGCCGATCTCCACGCTGCCAATATCCTTGATGCGGATGGGCACGCCGTTGGAACTTCCGACGACGACTTCCCCGATGTCTTCGGTGTTCTTCACGAGGCCCAGGCCGCGCACGTAGTAAAACTGTCCTCCCTGGGAGTAAAAACCGCCACCGGTATTGGAGTTGTTAGCGTTCAGCGCGGCGAGCACCTGCACGACGGGCAAGTGATAGTTGTAGAGTTTCACGGGGTCGAGCAAGACGTGATACTCCATCGTGGGCCCGCCAAAACCGGAATCGTCGGCCACGCCCGGCACGCTCTTGTAGGCTCGCTCGATGATCCACTCTTCGTAGGTGTGCAACTCCATGGGCGAGCGGTCGGGGCTTTCGAGCACATATCGGTAGACGAGGCCACTGGGGCTGAACAGTGGCGCCATGCTGGGCGTTACGCCCTGCGGCAGCGTGGCGTCGCTGATGCGCTGGAAAACAATTTGCCGCGCGAAATAGGAATCGACGCCTTCATCGAAGGTCAAGCGCACGTCGGATAAGCCGTAGAGCGAGATCGAACGCATCACCTTCAGGCGCGGCGAACCATTCATCGCCAATTCCAGGGGCAGAGTGGTGAGGCGTTCCACTTCTTCCGCAGCATGGCCTGGCCATTGGGTGATCAACTCAACCATCGGCGGCGAGAGATCCGGATAGGCATCCACCGGCATTTGTCGGAAAGACCAAGCACCAGCCACGACAATCAATACCGTCAGCATCAGCACCAGGAAGCGCTGCTGAAGAGCGAATTGGACGATGCGATGAATCATCGAGGAGTCTCCGATGCGCTCTTCCTAGTGCTGAATGGAATTTTTAAATTGCAGGAACAAGCTGCCGTCACCGACGACTTGTTCGGATTCTTTCAGGCCGCTGGTGATTTGCGTACGACCTTTGACGCTCTGGCCCAGCGTGACCAAGCGGCGCGCGAACTGGTTGGGGCCCGCCTGTACGTAAACAAACGGCTGACTTTCTGTATTGCGCAGGATGGCCGCGTCAGGAACGGTGATAGCGTCCAGGACGGACCCGGCCTTGACGGTAGCGGTCACGTACATGTCTTTCTTCAATTTCTTGCCGGCGTTTTCGGTGACGATGCGCGCCTGCAGTGTACGGGTGTTGGGATCAAGCGCTGGCGCGAGATAAGAAATTTTCCCGTAAAAAAGTTCCGGGTAACTGTCGGTGTTGATTTCGACGGCGTCTCCCACGTGAACGAACGGCAGGTCGCTCTGATAGACATTCACGAGGACCCAGACGCTGTTGGTGTTCGAGATCGTGAAGCATTGGGTGACGCCGGACTGGAGCAGTTGCCCCGGACCGACAAGGCGCTCCACAATTTCGCCGGTGACAGGAGCGAGCACCGGGCTTTCCGACGTGGGGCGCGCCGAATTCTTGATCAGGGAGTCCGGATCCTTCACGCCCAGCGCGTGAAGGGTGTCGGCGGAGGATTCCACGTCCGCGTGCGCTTGGTTGTGGTTTGCTTCCGCCTGCTGAAGGTCGGCCTCGGAAATGGCGCCGTGGGCGAAGAGGTCCTGCGCGCGCGTGTAAAGCTTGTCTGAAAGGGCGAAGGCTTCGCGAGCTTTGATGTAGGCCGAACGAGCAGCGGAATAGTCCGGGCTGGTGACGTTCAAAAGAGGCCGACCGGCGTGCACGAATTGGCCGGGCGCGACCAGAATTTCGTGAACCGGGCCGCCAATCGCCGCGAACACAGGCGTGGTTTCAAAAGCGTTGTAGGCAACCGAACCGGCGAGGCGAAGCGTGCGTGGAAGAGGGCCTTTCTCCGCGGGCACGATTTGCAGATGAACCATTTGTTCCTTCGGAACAGCGAACAATTCGGCGGTGTCAGCCTTCGACTCGGAGGAAGTGAATGACGTCATTTTGGATTCCGGCTCGCCGGGGCCGGAGCCACAGCCGGTTAGAGCGGTTGTGAGCGTTAGAGCGAACGCAATCATTGTTGAAAGGGTGTAGCGGGTTTGCATGGAAGGTTTCACGGCAGATTCCTTGTGCCTACGGCCTGGCGCATTTGTTCGAGCGCGAGCATGTAACTCGCAAGCGCCTGGCGATAGGCAAGCTGATTGGCGCGATAGGTTCGTTCGGCGTCGAGATAGTCGAGAAGGCTGGCTGCCCCTTTGCGATAAGCGTATTCGCTGATGTCGCGGGATTGCCTGGCCTGATCGACGTAGCCGCCCTGGTAGAGCTGAATGATCTGATCGTTGGTCTGCAGATTGGCGAAGGCTGTGACGACGTCGGTCAATACCTGTTGTGCGGTTTCGCTGGCTTGCTCTTGCGCCTGGGTGATGCCGAACTGCGCGCGCGCGATTTCTCCCTGATTCCGGTTAAAGATGGGGAGAGGCATGTTGTAGAAAAACGAACCGGTACTTGCACCCGCCGTGTGGGAATAGTCAAAGGTGCCGGTGATGTCCATTTTGCCGTTGGCCTTCTGCAGAGCCAATTGGCTTTCGGCGGCGGTGACGGCTTGCTGGGTGGCACGGAGATCGGGCCGGTTCACTGCCGCGACGTTTTTGAGGTCTTTCAAGTCCGCGTGAACGGGCTGGTAGTCGAGCGTGCCCTGCACATCGTAATCATCGGGAACGGTTTCGAACCCGAGCAATTGGCGCAACGCCGCCAGGCTTTGCAGCTTGGCCAATTTGGCAGCGGAGACGTCGCTCTGAAATTGCAGCAACTGAAGTTTGATCTTCAGAAAGTCGCCTTCGCTCATGTCACCAGCGCGAAAGCGCTCCTTGCTGATGTCCACGGTCTTCTGGAAGCTGTCGAGGTCCTGCTGCGCGAATTCCAGCATGGACTCCGCGAGGAGCACATCCACGAACTGCTGGCTAACGTTGAAGACCAGTTGCCGCTCGTTGTCCGAGACCAGCGAGCGCACGACGGCGGTCTGGTCTTTCGCAGCCTGCAAGCGGTGCTGGCGTTTCTTGCCGCGTTCGAAGAGATAACCGATGCCTGCGTCGAACTGCGTGGACTGGTCGAGATAGTCAGAATTCAGTCTGTCGGGCTGGAAGATGGGCAGGAACTGCGCATCGACGCCGAGCGTGGGATTCGGGCGAAGGTTCGCTGTGATTTCCTCCGCCAGGCTTTGCTGGATGGTCGAGCGCAATGCCTGCAGAGCGTGATTATGCTGGAGCGCCAGGCGGATGGCGTCGTCCAGGGAAACTCGTGTTGCACCGGCCGGCGGCGAAGTTTGCGGAGCTGGCGCGGGACTCGGCTGGGCGGCAGTAAACGCCGGCACCAAGAGCAATGCAAAAGCCAAAAACTTTACTTGCCTCAAGTGAAGACTCCTCGCGCGTCACGGTGGGAGTGACACACGAAATTTGCCATTGCGAAAGTGGGAGCCGAGTGGGGATTGCTAGACGGCAGGAGGCGCGCGGGGAGCGATACTGTGGGGAACCACAACGGAAACAGAAACGAGAATGCCAGAGGCTTCCAGCCTGTTGACGGCCGGCGCCATCTCCACGATCAGAGAGGGGGTCAGGGCGGCGGTGCCCGCGGCGGAACAAATCGGGCAGACGTGCGAATCGATCGTTCGGGAGTTCAAATCCACGCAGCAGTGCAATTGCGCTGCGAAGACTACGCCGGCGAGGAGAAGAGCCAGGCAGAAGAATTGCTTCGATTTCTCAGGCATTTTGCCGTAATTGGTGAAATCAGCGTCTGGTTGATAGTACACCCTCTGGCATTCCGGAGACAGTTGATACCATGCCTTCCTGTGCCAGCCTGCACCGCCTGCTGCCTGGGTTGGGGCTGGAATTCGGTCGGCCCCTCTCTGACCGAGCCGTAGAAGGTTCCACTTGTGCGATGGCACCTGGAAGGAATTCCAAATCGCGTCGATCTGAAGCAGTGGAAATTGTAGGTGGAAGGGAACGTCAAAGAAATCGCTGGTGCTGAGCCTTTCCGAGCTGGCGGTTTGCCGAAATCATTGAGGACGATAGCGTCTGCGTCGCGCCGCGGAGGATTGTCACCACGGAAGTCGGGTAGGACAGTGGCGCGTAGCGGGCTTCGAATGATGCCGACGTTTCCACCGTCCCCCCTATCATTCCGTACGGCGGGTTTTCCCCAGTACGGCTGGAAGGCTGGCATGTCAGACAGGGTCTGCCCAGTGCATCGTCGGCTTAAGCCTGCTCCCGACATTCGCCGATGGATGTCTGGTTTACCTCCGTCCTTCGCACACCGCGTGGTCAGAGTCGGTTGTCCCGCACTGTGTCGGGCCGATGACTCTTTAGTGTGCCGCCATGGAGTGGGGTTGTACTCCGCCCCAGGGGCCCTCGCTCCGGCCCGGGTTATTCTGTCCCGAGCCATCAACGCTTATTGGCCCCATCCGACCCACTCGCAGGCACATCGCGATTTCGCCGTCTCTGCGACTTATACGCGATGCCTTCGCTGTGCGGGAGCGCCTAGGCGACCCGCGAGTGGTTCCGAGCTTTCGCTGCACATTCCTTCCCGACATGCCGTCCCCTATGTCCCCGGGGAGATCGAAATCGTACTCATCCAGTTTCTCGATTCCGACATTGGCCTTCACCGAGATCTGAGCGGCTCGGCTCTCCCGTGTATCCTGCCATCCGTTTCTAGCAGGGCCCGTATTTCGGGGCTTACTGGTTCGCATTCGCTACGGCCTGTCCGGTCGCTCGCCCCCTCTGACGGATCGACCAGGATTTCTCCCAGCCACAGGGGCTTTTACATCCAGGCTTTCCACGAGTCGGTCACCCTTCTCGCTGCTGGATATAACTACGACAGTCACTGGATCTTCTCTGTCGGTGGGACTTTCACCCACTGGAATAGCAGCTATCCTCGCTGCACCAGACCAAACGGGCCGAGGGACAAGATGGCCCTTTGCTGATCGAGGAATTGCAGTCCACTGATGCCATGGTCGGGAGTGTAGGGAGTGATCCTAGCGCGTCTCTGTGAATCCGAGACTTCAAACCGTCCGTGGACAAGGACGCTCTCATGGCCGATCCTCGGAGGAAATTGAGATGCCGGGCGCCGAGGAATGTCATCCCTTCCGTCGGACCGCGATGGGCAGAAGGAAGTGATGCGCTTCGAAAAGGCCAAGTCGAAGCAACTCGCCACTGCTGCCAGTGAATCCAACTCGCTACCGCCGATTTCTGGAAACTCGGTCAGCCTTTTTTTCGCAACGCCTTTGTCTCAGGAAAGAATGGACTTTGCATGAAAAAACAGCTTGGGAGGCCGAGTTCTTTGTCGTTGATGAGAATCCTTGCAATTCTGGCATTTCTTGTTCATCCCGTGTTGACGCACTCGCAGCAATCCCAGCCTCCAGATGGGCAGGCTCGGTCACCCGAGTCCCAGTTATCTGAGGCGCAGGATTCTAAGCCGGAGAACCCGCAGCCGCAGAGCGACAAGAGCAAACCTGCGAAGGGTGACCCGAGTCAGAAAAAGTCCGATGACCAGGTCGGCAAAAGCAAACTCGAGCGGGAAACGGGCACCGTCAATGACCGCATCTTCGAAGTGCTGCCCAACTACGGAACGGTCGAAACCGCCAATGCCATCCCGCCGCTGACGGCTGGTCAAAAGTTTCGCATCGCCACCGCCAGCGTTTTCGATTGGGGCGCGTACCCATTTAACGGCGCTCTGGCGGCGATTGCTCAAGCCAAAAATGACCCGAAAGAGTGGGGCCAGGGCTGGGGAGCCTATGGAAAGCGCTATGGCGCCAACTTTGCTGACAACAGCATTGGAACCTACATGACCGTTGCCATTTTCCCCAGTTTACTACACGAAGATCCTCGCTACTATCAGATGGCCAAAGGTTCGTTCGCACGTCGGGCCTACCACGGAATTAACCGTCTCTTCGTCACGCGTACGGATTCCGGCGGCGAACGCTTCAACATTTCTGAATCGCTGGGGAATGCGGTAGCCGCGGGCCTCTCAAATATCTACCACGTACCGAGCGATCGCACGGCCTCGCGCAATGCGTCCACGTTTGGATTCTTGATTCTGTACGACGGCCTCTCCAACGAGCTCAAAGAGTTTTGGCCGGACATTCGCCGCAAGGTCTTTCACAAACAGACTCCTTAACCATCTCCCGTAGCGATCCAGCGTGAACGGCACCTATCGTTCTGACGGCACTAAGACGCGAACTGCCCTTGGCACCACCTCAATTTCAACGGGAGTACACGGTAGAGGCCCGCGACATAGCCCGCCGCCCGAGATCTTTGGTGATGGTGAGATAACTGCGCACCAATTCCTTCAGGCTTCGTAAGCCGTGTTCACCGTGATAGACGGGGTTGAGATGATTAAGCCGCAGCAACTCGGCCAAACGACGCGCGTCGATCTTGTCACTCTGGTTGCCTTCCCTCATGGAGGCATTCTTTCGCGGATCGCACACCACCAATTTCGTCACATGCGGTTTCACCAAGTCGTACAACCAGGCGGCCGAGTTTCCTTCTTCGGAACATGACGTAACTCTCGACGCAGCCCGTGGATAAAGTCCAAAATGATGTTCGCTTGGGTCTCGATCACGCATTCCATCACGATCTTTCCAGCAGCATTCCTGACCGCAATCGAAATACTTTCCTTGTGCACATCCATGCCGATATATTTAGTGCTGGTCATAAACAGGGTGTTCCTTTCTGGAGGGGTTCGAGCCGAACACTCAAAACCCTACTCCCAAAGGGGCGCCCTTTTATATTGCGTCGTATTACCGGACATGGGCTTTTGACTTACGCTGACCTATTCGCTTGGCACGCGGTCGCACGTAGTGGAATTGGATTAAATAAATATTCTCACCTCGACCGTGTTTCGCGACTTTGAGCAGGTCCAAAACGCCAAGGAATCTAGACTCGCGCGCCAATTCGTCCCCTTCGGAGCAGGAAGGCGAGGATAAACGGGACGTTCAGTACCTTGGGTTGGCATTGACGATCTGCAACTAATTGCGGCGATCCTATCACTGACGGGTAAGTGTTTTCAGCGTGTTGCCTCCCGCCTCACAGTTTGTCGGGCTCAGGGAGGACAAGCAACTGAGGGAGGTCGTGAAGGAGCATGCGGGCGAGTCCTAAGGCAGCCGTCTAACACGGGAATCGGACATCTCTAACAGTGGGGTAGAAATATTTCCTACAGCGCGGGGCCTTAGCTGAGGCCAACCAGTTTCTGGAATTCAGGGTTGTCGCGCAGACAATCGAGATCGGAATCCTTAGCCGCCCAATTCAGGTTGCTGTATCCAGCATCGACCGCTTTTTTGAATGTCTCAAGGGCCTCAGTCTTTTTCCCAAGGATGCCGTAGGTGCAGGCGGCATTGTAGAGGGTGTTGGGATCGCCGGGCCGCAACGCGACGGCGGTCTGCAGGTGCCTGATGCTCTCGTCTGCGTCTTGCCCCGAGCAGGCTAGGTTGTTAGCTAGCAAGATGCGAGCGCGCACGTCCTCCGGTACCAGCTCGAGTTGTTGGCGAAGGACCTTCAACATGCGCTGGCGCACGCCCTCGGATTCTTCTTTTCGCCCCAGGCGCTCCAGCGCCCGACTAAAGGGAATATAAGTATTGTAGTCGTCGCCGTTGGCTTCGATGGCGCGCTCTGTGACCGCCGCCGCGTCTTCGTTCCGGCCGCAAGAGAAATACGCGCGGCCGAGCATGTTCCAGGATCCTTCACAGTCGGGCTTGCGTTCGATGGCGCGCCATGCCAGCAGCGCGGTTTCCTCGTATTTCTTCTGCGCATAGCAGATTCGCGCGCGCGCTACCAGAACCTCCGGCAGGTCGGGCGCAAGTGCGGTAGCCCGATCGCAGGCAGCCAGACCTCTTTCGATCCATTTGGGGTTCGGCTCACGAATCTCGTAGACGAGCCCACACAGGTGGGCAATCCCGGCGTGCGCAAGCGCGAAATTTGGGTCCAACTGGATGGCCTGCTCGAACATCTGCAGGCCATAGTCCAAGTTCTCGCGGCGCGCGTAGCTCCTGCCGCGAAGGGAAAAATCATATGCCTGAGAGTTTTCCGTCGGCCTGCGCGCAATGGTTTTTTCTTCTTGCGGCGTAAGCGTGATGCGCAGGGCTTGGGCGATGCTGCGGGCGATTTCCTCTTGGATGGCGAACACGTCTTCCAGTTGCCGATCGTAACGTTCGGCCCAGACGGAATGCCTTGTCGAAACTTCCACCAGCTGCGCGGTAATGCGCACGCGGTTGCCAGCGCGGCGGATGGAACCTTCTAGCACGTAACCGGCGTCGAGCTGCTGGCCCACTTGTAGCGCCGGGACCTGCTTGTCGCGGAATGCCAGCATCTCCGAACGGGGAAAGATTTCCAGTTGAGCGATCTTGGAGAGCTCGGTGACGATATCTTCCGTAATCCCGTCGCGAAAGTATTCGTCCTCTTTCGCGCCGCTCTGGTTTTCGAAGTACAGCACCGCGACTGATTTTTGCTTGGAGGGAGCCGCGTGCATGCCGGAACCCGTAACGCCCTTCTCCGTAGCGGGCCGGCGGCTTGATTCGATATCGCGGCTAAGGCGCTTCATGTCGGCGCGGAGTTCGGCAGCGGTCTGGCACCGCAGGTCGGGGTCCTTCTCGAGTGCCTTGAATTGTTCTTGCTTCGCAGCCTATGTGATCGAGCGAGATCTGTTCTGACCTACCGCGCCATCTGCTCGGTTGCGGGGCAATGCGACCCCGTGGTTGGGGTTTCTCTGCCTCCATCGTCATTCTCCTCGACACACATGGATGCCCAGTTCATCGCGAAGGCGCGTGAATTGGGGCCAGTGGCTATATCAACAAGCTTGCAGCAGAAACTGAATTGGTGCGAGCGATTCAGACGACGGCTAGCGGCGAAGAGTTTTTTTTCTTGAGTTACCGAAAGTCTATGGCGCGTGTCGCTAAATCCTCATCACCACTGCACGCCTGGATACAAACTCGGAATGCGGAACGCGCGATAAGCGTAATTGCCGCTAATCTGCATTTGCCAGACGGTTTGCGGCCTGGTGGTTTTCGTCACTTCAAGGATTGCCGATTGGTTGGCGAACGTATTTGTGCCGGTCAGGGTAAGGCCGCACTCATCGAATTCAACATTTCCATTTTGCAAGAGGCGGGCGGAGCCCCCAAACATGGAGTATGCCGGGGCAGCATTATCGACCCATTCGATCGTCGCGGTTTTAGCGGTCTCATCCAGTTGCAGAATGGGGGTGCGGCTCGTACAGGGTGGAGTGGTGGTGCCTCCGCAAGTGGTCCCGCTGGAATCCAAAACCCGCTGATTGCCATCGTCGAACAGAAGGAGTTGGAAAATTCCTTTGCTATTGGGACTGATGATGTTCGCGTCGTGCTGGGCGTAGAACCAGTCTTGGGGATCAGTGCCATTTTGAAGCGAGAAATCACCCTGGTAGCCAAGTTTCCAGAGAATGTCTCCTGCGCCCTGCCCATCATTGTAGTCAATCTTCAGCACCCAACTCTGATGCCGCATGGAGATGATTAGGGCTTTGTCGTCCGGAGAATAGACAACCGAATTGGTGTGGGTCCAGTCTGGAAAATTCAGCGGGTGCCGGTTCAGATCCAAATGGTCAAAAGAGGACCATAGCCATACTGGGTTATGATTTTGATCAAGGTCGATCAAAACGTCGCCCGCCACCGTTACCGGATTGGGAAAACCGGTGAGTCCGGTTTCCACTACGTTTTCCGAAGCAATGACGATCAGATGGCCATTTGGAAGGACCGCGAAATCGTGGTGCATCCCGTAGATCGTAATATTGCATCCAGCGCAAGTTGCCGTTGCCAAAGCCTGATTCAATTGCGCACCGGTCAGTTGCCAAATGACTTGCCCGGACAAGTCAATTTCCTGAATAAGCGAACTTGTGCCGTCTGGTTGTGCCGACAAACCGACCAGGAAGTGCCCGTTTGCCAGCAACTTAATTGGGTTAACTTGGGGACTTCCCGGCAGTGGAGGGTTATAGGTCCACAAGACGTTGCCGCCCAGGTCCGTAACCACAGCACCCAAGCTAGGTTCTGCGATACCAACCAGATCCAACAACTCCACGCCGCTCTGTGGTGTGGCACCTGGACTCGTCGTGGCAACAACATTAGGAACGCTGGCGGCAGGAAGGGTTCCGGTGGTGAATTTTTGATCGGCATCGTCGAATTCGCTGCCGTCGGCGAACTTCAGGATCGCTCGCATATGATAGGTGCTGTTGAGTTTCATTCCGGCGACCAGGATGGTTACCGCGCCGCCGCCGGGAGGAGAAGGCTGTTCCCAGGTGTTGAGACCGTAAGTTGTGTCGGGCCCAAACTGAATGCTCACATTCGCGCTAACTGGCGGAGTGATCGTGTACACGGCCACCTGCACATTGGCAGTCGCTGTCACCACACCGGGCGCAACGATGGTGACCGAGCCCGTAGCCGACTTCGTGGGGTCAACGATGCTCGCAGCGGCCACGGTAGCTGTTGCATTCTGCGCTACCGCTGAAGCTGTGTAGTTGCCCATGGAGTCGATAGTGCCAACCGTTGCATTGCCGCCGGCGATTCCGTTGACGGACCAGGTTACGCCAGAATTAGCTCCGGTGACCGTCGCCGTAAATTGCGTGACTTGACCCGCACCGATAATCACCGATTGCGGCGAAACGGCCACCGCAACGACAGCAGGCGCGTTAATTGTCACGGTTGAGGAAGCCGATTTCGTAGGGTCACCCTTGCTCGTCGCCGCGACTGTGGCGGTAGCTTCCTGCGTGACCATGGGAGCCGTGAATTTGCCCGTGGCGTCGATTGTTCCCACCGTCGAATTGCCGCTTGCTACTCCGTTGACGGACCACACCACCCCAGAAGTGTCTCCGGTGACCGTCGCTGTGAACTGTATAGTTTGTCCCGAGGTCACGACCGCCGATTGCGGCGAAACGACAACAACAATCGCGACTTGCTTTTGTTGGCCGCCGCCGCAGCCAACCACGAACGCAACCGCGCACAACATAAAAAAGCTCTTCTGGGAGTTCCTTCGCATAGTTATTCACCCGAGAAGGTATTTGTCATCGTAGCGAGAATTCAGAGTGGACAGGAAACCCCTGATGTTCTGATGCCGACACTGGGGAAAAGGACGGCAATTCGCGGCAAGCGTGCTTGCCCGGTTCACCAAAGCCACCTAGCCAGAAAGGCAGCCACCCATCATGCCGTCCAAAATTAGTCTTGCCATCCGGGAAGCGACGCACTGAACGTATCCCGCCAGGCTCGTTTAGTCATCAAAACGTTTAAAGGAAAATCGTGGGGGCAATGGAACTTTGCTTATCCGGTCCATCTATGACTTTGTAAGAGCTCGGCGCAAGGCGTTCTGCCTGCTGGCATGCATTGCACTGTTTTTCGCCGCCATGTCGCGCTATTGGGTAAGTTACGTTCCGACCGACTCCGTCATCCGAGAGCCGGAGAGCTTTCGTCTAGCACACACTCTTTACGACAACGGCAAATTCGCCAATCCATTCGCTGCTCTCGACACCGGCCCTTCGGCGCATCTGTCCCCAGTTTTCCCCTCCTTCGTGGCGCTGTTGATGAAGGTGTTCGGAGATGGGAGTGCCGGTATTTACGCCATCAGGTGGGCGGCTACACTGGTCCTCTCCCTCCAATTGGCTCTTTATCTGCTGTTTAGCAGAATACTCGGAATGGGAGCCATCAACGGTATTGTCGGAGCTTCCATCTGGATTGTGGCTAAGCCGAGAATTGTCTACAACCACGAGGAATTATACGTTGCTATTTTGCTGGCCGTAGCCTGTTGCTGCTACCGTCGATATTTAGACGAACGGGCGCAAGGACGCAGCAGACTGGCGTGGCTCCTTGGCAGCGTTATGGGATTCTTGATCCTTACATGTCAAACGGTCGCCCCGATTTACGCCACTTGGCTCGCACGGGAGGTGTGGCGTCTCAAATATGCTTTCTTCAAGAGGTCTGTCGTTCCCCTGGTTCTGGTGCCAGTCGTGATTATTGCTCCGTGGACCATCCGAAATTATTTGGTCTTCCACTCCTTCACCCCGATACGTGACAATTTCGGCTTAGAGCTGTCGGTCTCGAACAACGACTGCGCACGATTCGGGATACGTGCAAGCGAGCGGAGCGGCTGCTTCGAGGAAATCCATCCAAACAAAAATGTGAATGAAGCCAGAAAAGTTATGGAGTTGGGAGAGATTAAGTACAACGCATTGCGGTTGCACCAGGCACTGCGTTGGATCAGCAGTCATCCAGCTAGGTTTATCAAGCTGAGCGTAATGAGATTTATCGCTTTCTGGATGCCCACGGAAAACCTTAACAACCCCTATGCCAGTGGGCGTCATCGGGAGCGCGCTGTTATCTACGTAATGACGCTATTAAGCGTGGTCGGACTCGTCATTCTTTGTCAGCGAGATATCAAGAGTGGGGTGTTGCTCATTTCCTGCCTTACCGTCTTCCCTCTCGTCTATTACATTGTTCAGTTCGAATACCGGTATCGCTATCCAATAATGTGGGTAACGTTCCTCTTGGGAGCCATGCCACTTACTGCTTGCGCCCGCCAACTCTGGGAGATTTTGAGACATCTCCGCGCGGATGACGCGGAGTCGAAAATCAAGTTTCATGGGCCCGCCACTCTTCCGCCGTTGATGAAGATGAGCTGCTGTGACCAGTGTGCCGAAACCATGCAGTCTGTGTTCCCATCTCCGCTTGCCACAAGGCCAAAGTGATAGCGGGTCTCTTTCATCGATAACACTCTTCAATGAATCCCCGCAATTTTGACGGTCGAATCCTCGTCGTAATCCGGCTCCGCCCTTGTAAACGAGTTTATCGTAGCTCTCCGTAGCAGACGGACTTCTCAACGATCTTCAACACGCGAGGCTGAATTTCCAAATCGGATAGGCCCCTAGTTCCGAAGTTGGGAACGATTCCCGTTCAGGGTTTCGAGCCCACCCCGGTTCAATTCAAAAACTAGGAGTCTACAAATGCTGTTACTCACACCGACGATGTTAGGCAGTTTGTTGGCCGGAGTCGCTCTCTGGCTGATGTTCTGGTAACTTGTGGAGTCGAGGTGTGGCGCGGTGGTTTAGGTGGAACCTATCGGTTGCCGGCTCTTTCGTTTGCCGGTGCCTCACTAGTCCCACCTTGCTTCCGTTTCCACACCCCGCTCATCGAACCGGACGTGCGGATTTGCCGCATCCGGCTCTCGGAGAAGACTCACGCAATCGCCATAGCCATTGCCTGTGACGCTGTCTGCAACTTCTGAAAACAACTTGGGAGTTGTCAGGCTCATCGCCAATCTCCCTTTCGTCGTCGCTTCTTGCGTCCGCCTTCAACTAAGGCCCCTTCCCTCCACCGGAATTACCCAGGCTTCATCGGTACTACGAGCCTCTCCGCCATCCCAAACGGCCCGGCCTTTCTCTCACGAGCTGCCAGTTGATCCACACCGCGATCACCGCTGGGACTTCCCGTGTTGCGCATGGTCCACTTTGCCTACATGCCGTCGCCAATACCCCGGCAGGTCAGATGGAAGTTTGTTCGCTCATACATTCCATCCACTTCGGCCTTCCCCGAAACCGGGGCGGGTCGGCTCCTGCATCACTATTTTCGGGGCCTGCTCAGCGTTCACTTACGTTACGGCCTGCATGCTCGCCAAGTCGCCTAGCGACTCTCTGCACCAGAGGCTTCAGCAATCTCGTTGCCTCCACTCACGCGCAACATAAATCCCAATTTGGCCTTTTCAGTGAGCTTTCTGACTAGCCCGAGGGAGCATCCGCTATACGCAGGACCGCGGAAGCAAGGACAGTTAGCTCAAGGAGGGGAAGAAAGTAGATATGTCAGTAAATAAGTGCACACACGTCAGCTATTTTGCGCACTCCGAAGGTCGATATCATGGTGTTATACCCCCATAAGAATAGCGAGAGAGAGGCAAGCGGCCCAGGATCGACTGAATGCCTATGTGTGCTGTTATTACTTGACATTCGTTGAGAGTTGTATTATGGGATCTTTCATGACCACACCAGCCAAAAGAAAGGCCCTACTGGCTTCCGGGACCTTGAACCCGCATCCAGAAGCAGTGCGCTCGGAGCTGTTCCAAATGGATTTCTTCGACCCCTACGATCTCGCGCAGGTTAAATACGAGATGTTGCGCGCCCATTCGGTCGATGATGACCCCGTTGCTGAAGTGTGCCGCCGATTCGGCCTCAGCCGAGAAAGCTTTTATCAAATTCAACGGGCTTTTCTTGAGCTGGGGTTCGGTTCTTTCCTACCGCGAAAGAGAGGCCGCAAGGGCCCGGTCAAGCTCAAGGGCGAAGTACTGGAGTTCGCCTTCGCAAAGCAAAAAGAGAATCCCGATCTCGATCCGGGTCGATTGGCCGCTTTGATCCAGGAGCGTTATAGCATTCCGATCCATAGGACGACCGTGCTGCGGGGAATGAAAAAAAAACGGCGCTCCCCGAGAAAAGGCTCGGCGATTAACATTCGTGGCGAGCAACGACCCAGTGCAGGAGATCTATGAAAATGTGCGTAGTGAAGCACTCGAGAACACAGAACCTCCTTCCCGGGGCTTGGAGCGAGTTCTCCGGTATGGAGTGGCCAGCCTGCTTCCCGGCGTGCAACAGGATTTTCCTTTCGTCCTTTACGCTCAGAGTGTTTCTCGCCCGGCCTGGAACGGGAAGCGAGATTTTCACCGGGAGAACCTCCGTCAGGTTTATGAATTCCTTACCCAGGAGGTGATGAAACATGCGAGCTGCCATCTATGCCCGGGTTTCCAGTGAGAGGCAAGAGAAAGAGCATACGATCGGTTCGCAGTTGGAGGTCTTGCGGAACTATGCAGCCCAAAACGGGATGGAGATCATCGAGGAGTTTACGGATGAAGGGTACAGCGGGGCACGTCTGGATCGCCCGGCCCTGGATCGGATGCGCGACCTGGCAGAGCGCCGGGGATTCGAAGTGCTGTTGACTCACTGTACGGATCGACTGGCGCGGAAGTTTGTCCTGCAGGCCTTAATTCTGGAAGAGTTGGAACGATTCGGAGTGAAGGCCATCTTCCTGGAGGGTGGGGCCGCAGACGATCCGCTTTCGAAACTCATGCACCAGATCACCGGAGCTGTGGCCGAGTTTGAGCGGGCGAAGATCGCCGAAAGGAATCGGCGTGGCAAGCTCTACCGGGCCCGGTGCGGCGAGATTGTTGCTGGGCAAGTTCCTTTCGGTTATGTGCGCATCCCGCGCCGTGACGGCGTGGCATCGCACGTGGAGATCCGAGACGACGAAGCGGCCGTGGTGCGCAGAATCTTCGATACGTATGTGAAGCAAGGCCTGACCGTCCGCCAGATCGCCAAGCAACTCACGCTGGAAGAAACTCCTACGCCGGGCGGTGGCCGGGAATGGAATTGGGCCAAGGTGGATCGAATTCTTCATGATGAGGCCTATATCGGCACGTTGTACTACAACCGCTTTAACTGTGCGATGGCAGAACGAACATATGGTCAGAAGCGGCCTTACGTGAAACGCACTCTTCGACCACGGGAGGAATGGATTCCGATTTCGGTACCCTCTATCATCGACTTAGAGACCTTTCACCAGGCAGGAATGAGAGGCAAAGACAATCAGAAATTCTCTCCACGGAATTTGCAGGAGCCTGCTTATCTTCTGCGGAAGCTTGTCCACTGCGGACATTGCGGGTGCAGTTGCTTCGCAAGGACTTTGAATCCAACTGCCGCGAGCCCCTACCATTATTATGTTTGCCACCGAGTGCAAAGGCGCTTCCTTAAAGAGGAGCGCTGTTCACAGCGACGCATCCGTTCGGATGCGTTGGACGAACTGGTTTGGGAGGAAGTGAGCACCAGGCTGCAAGAACCCGAGTTGGTGCTGGAAGCGTACAGAGAGGGCAGGACTCATCGTGTGGATCGAGATGAGTCTGGGTCGAACGAACAAGCGCAGAAGCTGGCGACTCAGATCAAGTTGGCGAACACGGAGATGACGCGGCTTCTGGATGCTTACCAGGTCGGTGCGATTGAACTGTCGGACTTGCAGAAGCGCCGACGGCTGGTTGAATCAAAGCTCGATACCCTCAATCGAGAGAAGGAACTTCTGGAGAAGATCGCTGCGGAGCAAAGGCACGAAGGCGATGCTCGAGGTGAGCTGCAAGAGTTTGCCGCCCTGGTGTCGAGTCATCTAGAACTCACTTCGTTCGAGGATAAACAGAAGCTCCTGCGCATGGTATTGGACAAGGTCGTAGTCAAGGACTGGCGTGTCGACGTGCACTACAATATCCCACTTTCTCGACCCTCTGCTCCGACGAAACAAACGGTGTCAACCAATTTGGATTTGTGTTGCGCACGTACATTGCTGCTCTGATTGCTACCGGGTGGAGCGAACCAGTTCCCGGGCGGGTTACTCCCGCTGTGGACCACCACCTTTCACGGCGCACCCAGTTTGCCCGTCACTCGGGAGCAACGGCCGGGAATGTTCCAAATCCCCAGATGTTTGCGCAAGATTGCTCCGAGGAAGCGTTGTGCGCGATCTGCGAAGGGCTATTCGTATCTCAGCGCGACGATGGGATCGACGCGCATCGCCCGTCGCGCTGGGAAGTACTGTGACCATCCTTTGCGCGTAAGTTGCGCGGTGATGTTTTGAATGGTGTAGAAATTGACGCCGTCGCCCTGAATGAAACGGACGCAAGGCTCAGTGGTCTTCGAGCCTTTGCGGTTCACTTTATAGCCGAATTTGTCGCTGACAATTTTAAATAGCTCTTCGAGGATCGTGATGGCGTCACCGGAATCGGGGCGGATGACCAGCGTGCCCTTGCGCTGGAGAACCTTGTCGCGCAGCGCGCCGCCCCAGAGGTTGCGAACCGCGTTGAAAATGTCATAAGAATCGCTGACGCAGGCAACAAGGCCTTCGGGGCAGTTTTCGAGGATGTTGGCGTAAGCGTCGAGCTCCTTGGCTTCGCCCCAGGCCGTGATGGTGGAGTGTTCGGAAGCCGGAATGCTGTAACCGGCGCAGTCGAGTGGATTCCGCGCAGTGAGATCGGCTGAGTAAAACTGATTGAGAAGCTGAATGGCGGCGAGCGTGTCCGTGCCTGAGAAATTGATGAGATGCGAGGCGCCGCCGATGGCGGCGGATTCCTTGGAGGAGACTCCGCGAAAGCCGAAGTCGTGGAGCTTGAAAGGAAGAAGCGAGGGATCGCCGGTGCGGATTAGGGCTTTGCCGATGACCTGCTTGATCGCACGGGAAAGCGTGGCGACCGTGATGGGATACCAGACCTGGACCAGAAGTGTTTCGGCCCAGTTAGTGAGCCAGTAGAACTCAGGATCGGTGTTTTCAATGGTGATGAGCGCGTTGTGAGTTTTGACGACGGTGCCCTCCCTGACTGCGCGGATGCGGATAGGGAGGCGACCGCCATGCTTCGCGTAGAGGGACTTGAAGCCTTCATAGTTGAAGGACTTCGGATGGCCGGCAAAGTGCGCGTGAGCGATACGCCGGGCTTCTTCCACATCGTCGAGGGTGAAGACCTGGCCGGCGAAATTGGATTTGATGACGTATTGGAGCAGCGCCAGCATGGTTTCTTCGAACATGCCGCCGCGGGATTGAATTTATGTAGACCGTAAACGCATACTGGACTGCCGCACAGACAGCCGCATGCGGATTCGGGGAACTACGCAGGGAGAGAACTTGGCCA
>CAVRLD010000007.1:0-521043 GCA_963721915.1 uncultured Acidobacteriota bacterium
ATTTCTCCAACAAGCGGTGATGCAGGTTCTGCAGCGGCGGTGGAACCCCACGTTTTCCGATCACAGCTACGGTTTTCGACCGGGACGATCCGCGCATCAAGCCGTAACCCAAGCACAGCTGTACCTTGCAGAAGGTTACCGTTGGGTGATCGATCTCGACTTGGAGAAATTCTTCGATCGAGTCAATCACGACAAATTGATGGGGCAGGTCGCGAAACGTGTCGAGGACAAGCGGCTGTTGAAACTCATTCGGGCGTTCCTGAACGCCGGGGTGATGGAGAACGGGTTAGTCAGTCCAAGTGTGGAAGGAACTCCGCAAGGAGGTCCACTTTCGCCTTTGTTGAGTAACCTCGTACTCGATGAACTCGATCGGGAGTTGGAGCGCCGTGGACATCGCTATGTTCGTTACGCAGATGATTGCAACATCTACGTGCTAAGCGAGCGAGCCGGTCAACGAGTGATGAAGAGCATCACGAAATTCATCACGCAGCAGCTCAAACTCAAAGTGAACGAGTCCAAGAGTGCGGTGGCGAAACCGCAGGAGCGAAAATTCCTTGGATTCAGCTTTACGGACGGGCCAGAGGTCCAGCGCGTCATCGCGCCGAAGGCCTGGGACCGTTTTAAGAGACGGGTCCGGGAAATCACGCGACGAGCGAAAGGTGTCAGCATCGAGATGACGATGGCAGAACTAGCCCCCTACATGCGGGGTTGGCGCAGCTATTTCGGCTTCTGCGAAACACCCCAGGAACTCGTCAATCTTACTCGTTGGGTCCGGCTGCGACTTCGAGTGGCTCTGTGGCGGCAGTGGAAAACGCCACGTCGTCGTCGGGCCGCACTTCTCGAATTGGGGGTGCGCCCGCGACTAGCGCGCAACACCGCTAGCAGCTCCCGCGGCCCTCGCTACCTCGCGCAGGCCAAGGCCCTCTCTGTCGGGCTTTCCAATGCTTACTTCAAATCGCTCGGACTTCCGTCCTTATACGAGGAGTGCTAGCGTAACCATCTCGAACCGCCGTGTACGGACCCGTACGCACGGTGGTGTGGCAGGGGTCGGCGGGCAACCGTCGCCCCTATGCCGATCAAACGCGCTTACCGTACATCTCTAACAATGTCGGCCCTGTCAAACTCTTTTTGAGCGCACTGCTCCGTTCACTTCGAAGAGTGGTCTTCGTTGTTCTTGTTCGACTTCTGCATCGACGACCACGGCTCGCTCGTAATCTGTCGGTCGGCTTCAGTCCGGTCGCGGTAGGGACGCCGGTTGCCCAGCGCCCCCCGCACAGATCCGCACGTGCGGCATTACCGCATGCGGCTCCTACCGCAGATGCTTGGCGTCGAAGCGGAAGTAAGGATACGGATGAAAGATTTTGGGCAACGGTAGCCATTGCTCAACGAAACCAGCAAGGCGCTTCCACGTGATCCGGCTTTTCTGGCTACGGCAATGTACCACCCGCAACCAACGTTTGCTCACCTCAAGCCGAAAACTCCGGAGACTGACGATATTGCCGGGGACTGCATGATAGTTGAAGTAGCCTTGAACCACGCTCCGCAACCATCTCCCAACCTCTGCCAGCGGCTGATGCATTCGCTTCCGAAGTTCGTCCTTCACCTCTTTCAGTTTGGCGAGGAGTCGCTTGCGGATGGTCTTGCGCAGCACGAGGAACTTGCCGTTCTTCCTGGCTTGTCCACAGATATGTGTGAACCCCAGAAAGTTAAATGTCTCCGGCTTGCCCTTCCCACGTTGCTTCCGACTTGCTGCTACAAAACGCCCGAACTCAATCAGGCGTGTTTTATCCGGATGTAATTCCAGCCCGAACTTCCGCAAGCGTCCCCGCCAGTCTTGGAGGAACCGCTCCGCATCCGCTCGATGCTGGAACCCCAACACCGCGTCATCCGCATAGCGGACCACGATGACTTCTCCCGCGGCCCGGTGCGTCCGCCAGTGTTGTACCCAGAGATCGAAAACGTAGTGCAAGTAGATATTCGCGAGCATCGGTGAAATCACCGATCCTTGCGGAGTGCCCACCTCTGTCTTCGACCATCCTCCACCTTCCGATACACCAGACCTTAGCCATTTCTTGATTAGGCGTAGGACCCGGCGATCAGCAATGCGGTGCTCGACGAATTTGATCAGCCATTCGTGCGATAGAGATCCAAAAAAGTCACGAATGTCCGCGTCTAGCACCCAGTTCACCTTCTTCCTCATGATCCCGATCCATAGCGCATCCAGCGCATCGTGCTGACTTCGCCCAGGCCGGAACCCGTACGAGAATCCCACAAAGTCCTCTTCGTAGATCTGTCCAAGGACTGTTCCCACCGCCTGTTGGACGATTTTGTCCTCCAGGGCAGCAATGCCCAGTGGCCGCTGTCGTCCATCCGCTTTGGGTATGTAGGCTCTCTTGGAAGGTTGCGCTCGATACGTTCCCCGGTGCACACGACGGTGTAGATCTTCCAGTCGCTTGTCCAGGTCCGTCTCGTAGTCTTTCCATGTCAGTCCATCAACTCCTGGAGCAGCGTCGCGCTTCAATGCATAGAAGCTGTCTAGTAGAAGAGGAACCGTGACGTGGTGCAGTAGTGCAGTGAACTGTAGCCGTTTGTCCCTTCTTGCTGCTTCCCGCACACGGTGCAGGGCGCTCAACGCGTTGCCCCAACTCTGTGTCTGGGACGCGGTCGTCTGCTCCGTGTTCTCCTTGATCGGTCGTCTTCCCTCCGCACCCTCCGCCGACGGCTTGCCGCCTTTGTTCGGGTGCTTCGCAGGTACTACACGACCGTCCGACTCCCCACCAATGTTCATGTTGGACTTGCGGTTCATCACCTTCTCCAACCGGCCCGCTCAATACTTCGTGGCGGGCGCTAGTGGGGCCTCCCGGTTCTCGCGTGTGAAGTTTCCATGCATGCAGGGGTCTTCGACCTCGCAGAGTCCAGCAAGTGCTCGCGATTTCGCATTTGTTGGTGTTGCCTTCCGCCTTTGGGTACGGCGTCGGCACTCTGATTTTTGAGAATTACGCGGCTCAATACCCTGCCCGCATTTGCCCCTATCAATGCTTCGCGTGCAGCCTTGCGACTGATCATGCGCATGACTCAGGGCCGGTGTGAGTTGCTGGCCCTTCACCGTACGGCTCTTTCATCCGCACCTCCACACCGGTTTATCCCGGCGCACACCCAAACATCTCTTCGATCTGTACTTCGACCATGATTACTTCTTCAAACTCCCTTTGCAGGGAGCGGGATGCCCAATCAAGTGGACGGCGCTCTACTTCACGCCATGTACGGTACCGAGCTGTCCCGCGTACGAACCGAACTCTAACGACGGTGAATACTCACAGCCATTCCGCCACATCCAATACAACCGGATCGCCAGCCTGCGCCCCATCGCTACCTTGGCAATACTCTTGTGTCGACGCATCGCCAGGTGCATGTACCGACGTCGCCAGCCAGGATGGACACGCGCTGCTGCTTGGGCCGCCTCCACCAGCAAGAAGCGCAACAAGGAATTGCCCTGTTTGCTGATGTGCCCCAGCCGTTGCTTGCCAGCACTGGAGTCCTCACTCGGAATCATCCCCACGTAGGTGCCGATCTGCTTGCCGCGTGGAAAACGTTCCCAAGTTCCAATAATCAGCACGAAGGCGAGTGCCGTAAGCGGACCCACGCCAGGATGCGTCATCAGTCGCAACACCTCGGGTCGCTTCCTGGCTTCCCGCTCGACGGCTGCGGTTAACTCCTCAATCGTCGGATTCATGCAGTCCAGCAACTCCAACAACTCTCGCCGGCGCCGACTGGCCCAAGGAGCCAACGTGAGCTTCTCCAACTGTGCTCGTCCCTGTTCCCTGAACAGTTTTTTCTTCCAGCGATAGCCTTCGTTCATGGCCAATGCCTGCAGTTGATTCATGATCCGCGTGCGCATTTGCACCAACCGATGCCGGTGCCACAACAGTTGCCGCAAATCTCGATTCTCCGGGTTCGGTACCCAGATTTGCGGGAAGTTATTTTCCAGCATCAGCCGGCGTAGCAGTCGAGCATCATTGCGATCGTACTTCTGCTTTTTCACTCGCTTGGCCTTGATCTCTGCGGGATCGCCGATCCACAGCTCGAAACCTAATTCCGCGAGTAGCCGCTCGAACCAGCGTGAATATCCGGTAGCCTCCATTCCTACCCGCACGCAGATTCCTCGCTGCTTCAGGTCTCGATAGAATTTCTCTGCTTGTCCATCACTGTGGTTCAGTTCCTGTTCACCACACTCACCGGTCTCTTCCATGAAAAATGCAATCGTCTGAAAGCTCGGGTGGTAATCTACGCCTATAATCATCATGTTCGGCTCCTTTCTCCCGAGCCTATGGTCGTTGAGCAACCAAAGTTTACTCGGGTCGAGGAGCCGACATTGTTATGCAATCAAGTAGAGTCCTGGTACGGCACTTGCTCTGCGTTCATATTCTTGGGACCACCAGGCTTCGATTTCTACTGCACTATGAGCGTCAGATTCTGAGCTTCGGTGCTGGCTCCCGAAGTCGCTGTCACTGTAAGTGTGTAGTTACCTGCCTGCGTGCCGCTTAAGGTCGGCGGACCGGTCGAGCTGCCACCTCCGCAGGCGCAAAGAACAATAGTCAACAATGGCACGAGCCGCACGGGTCCCGCTGTCTCTCGGGATGCGGCTCTTCGCACAAAAAACAATCCGGCTAGTCCGAACAGCCACATCCAAGCCATTGGCCAAAAACGATTGAGACCGAAAATCCCTTGTGAACGCGACGTGGTTGTGACATTGACACTGAAAGTGGAGGCCACGGTACCACTTACTGGAATGGTAGGAGGGAGCGAGCAGCTCACTCCCCTGGGTAGGCCTGCGCAGCTGAGCGAAGCTGTACCTTCCACTGCCTCGCCCCCAATGGTAAGTATGTAGCTGGCGCTCGCACCTGCGGCGACCGTGGCCGACGACGAACTCCCAGTGGCAATTCCTAAACCCAAGCTGGCTGTTGCCAACCCAGTTCCCATGAGTGCTATCGTTTGCGATGCGGAGCCACTATTGGTAACAGTGACGGTTCCGCTTCGTAGATCTGGCACCTGAGGATCAAACGTCACCTGAATCGTACACGTGCCGCCAGCCGGTGATACCACTCCACAATCGCTTGACACTGAAAAGTCCCCAGTCACCGTAACATTCGACACCGTCAGCGGCGCGCTCCCCATGTCGATTACAGCGACCGCTTGCGGAGGGCTCGAAGTCCCGACCACCTGAGGCGTGAAGGCTATTGCCGCTGGACTCAAGGCAGCCGCCGCGCCGTCAGTCGGTGAAATTTTCATTATGACTGCATCCGTGACAGCGCAGGTTAGCGTCGGGAGGCATCCAGCAAGCTTTGGGCTAGGCGAAGCCTGCAACGGGTTCAAAACCGGAAAACCTTGTGACCCACCGCCCGCAACGTAAATGTTTCCGGTGGAATCTGTGCCAACACTCGCACACCCTCCCGCTAGAAAAGATGAGAACAGTAGCGAACCGGCGGTCGTGTCTATTGCCGACACATAACACGTCGAATATGGCGCCGGGTTGGCGTTCTGTTGAATCGGATTCTTGAGAGGCAACGTGTCGTCCGCGGACCCCGTTACGTAAGCGACGCCCGATCCGTCCACAGCTACGGACGTGAGCCCATTTGTCCCTAAACATGTAGAAAAAGCCAACGCACCTGTGGCACTTATTTCTGAAACAAAACCGCCCGATTCGATGCAACTCTGCAGTGGCTTGATTTGGGGAAAGTCGTCGATGATATTTAGCACTCCGGCGATGAACGTATTTTGGGACTGATCCACTGCCACTGACATAGGAGCGCTTCCGCCGATATAGGTTGCATAAAGCAACGACGACCCGCTGGAATCAAGCTTCGCCAAAAAACCACAACCCAGGTGACATGTAGTCTGAGCTGCTCCCAGTGTTGTCGGAAATCCGAGCCCTGCATCGCCTACGACGTAAGCATTTTTCGCGTTGTCGACTGCTATCGAGGTGGCGGTTGCAGAGCTATCCCCTCCCAGATAGGTCGAGTACAACAAATTGCTCAGGCTCGAATCCAGCTTAGTTACAAACGCGCCGCCGCCCGTGCTAGTGGGCGCAGCTTGAAGAGGGTTCTTTGTTGGAAAATCACTCGAATTCGTTGCACCGGTCGCGTACAAGTTGCCGTCAGCATCTACCGCAAGACCCCAGAGGCGATCACTCCCGCTGCCGCTCAGATAGGTGGCGTTCAGAACTTTGGTCGCGGAACTGTTCAGTTTCACAATCAGAATACTGTCGGCTGTTTTAGGCGTCGCCTGAAACGGCGTGGTACCAGCGGGAATGGTGAAAGATGGGTTCGTTCCTGCAACGAAAATGTTTCCCGACGAATCGACCGCCAGTGCCGAATTTACATACTGCTTGGTTAAGTTGACGTAGGTACTGAAAACCAGCGACTTTCCATCCGGACTGATCTTCGACACGAACGAAATATACGCTTGCGAAGGGTTGGTCGTCTGTAACACTCCCGGAGTAACTGGAAAGTTCGGGGAATTCGTCGATCCAGTAATATAAACGTTGCCCTGACTGTCTACGAAGGAGGCATAAGCTGCCTGGTTAGGAGTTGGAATGTTTGCGAAATTTGACCCACCCAGATAGGTAGAATACGCCAAGACAGGGTCGATGACCGGGGAACCACTCGCATTCAAGGAATGCGGTGAAACAGCAGGACCTTGCCACGCTCGTGCTAAGCGCCTCGGCGCCAAACCTGTATCGTCCCTCTCACGCCAGTGCTGTTCAAAGACAAAAGCGAAACACGTGACAGTAAGAAAGAGAAATGCACCGAACAACAGGCAACTCCTTGAACGCCGCCGGATCGTCGCGCTCACGAATTCCTCTCCGCACGCATTGAGAATCACCTACTAGATAACAATGGTTGCACTATCGAGGCTGTGAGCCCGTTAAGCGCTGAACCAGAAAACCGCGCCAACATATCACAAGAGTAGAGACAGCCCCCAATATCGTGTCTCCGGAGAACGCAATAATAAGCCGCCAAGTGGCATGTACACGCTTGGTATGAACAGGTGCTCCAGGCACCATTATTCAGACGACCGCAGTGCATCTTACGGCGTCAAACGCCAGGGCAGACATCAACTCACTCCGGATTCTTCGGCATCGGGACGAAGACTCTTACCGCAAGAATATGAGCCTTCGCATCCGGCTTATTCTGGTTGTAGAAGCCGACCGTGCAATTAGGGCGAAAATAATACGCGTCTCCCGATTTGGCAGGATGCAGGCCTTCAACTCCGTCCATTCCTCCACCTGCGGCCATCTGCCCCTCTCCGTCTAGTACGAGGTAGATTTCTTCCGCCGTTTCATGATGGTGCGGAAAGTTTGTGCCCGCGGACGCGAAGTCCATCAGGAAAAAGTCAGCGACAGCGTAGGCCGCGTTGATACGGTCGCGTGCAGCCGTACGAGGTCCAACCAGAAGCTTGTAGAGGACCGACTTTGGATGGCCCTCTACCGTCTGCTCTTTCAGCTCCCCTAGGTTAGCCACCACTAGCTTCTCCGACTGGGAGACCGCAGTGTCGGGAGGGATTCTGACGGTAGTGACCACAAGCCGGAGAGGTTGACTGGACGGATTGGAGACGCTGTGCCGGACGGTCGGGGGCACATACGTGAAATCACCTGGAGCCAAGGGATGAGATTCGTCACCGTACCGGATAACTCCGCTCCCGTCGCGCACGAAATAGAGTTCTTCTTGGCGCGGATATTCGACGGTCTGGCAAGCACCATGCGCATCGACCGTCAGTTCTCCGAAGCGGGCTACACTCTGTGGCGACCGCGACTCGACGTCTCCCTCACCAAAAATCGGAGTGTAATGGCACGACTTGCTGGTCAGGTCGGTCTGGTGCTCATGGAGTATGGACACATCGCGATACAACCAGCTGGGCTCGACTCTTCCCTCCTGAGCGAGCAGTCCCGGCGCGACCGCCAATAACACAGCGATGAGTCTTTGCATTTGCGGGACCTCCACTGATCCGGTCCACGGCGAATTAGCGCGCACTATATCAAACTGCACGTCGTTTAAACTGCTCCTCCTCAGCCTTTTCAACGACTTCCACAAAAATGCAAATTTTATAATCCGGGTCAGGGGACCCAACTCGTTGACGATTACCACCCCCTAGAGCACTAAGCCTAAACGTCTACGTCTCGCGCGAGGCACCTCGCCTGCCATCGGAGGTGCAACATGGCAACGTCGATTGCGGTTCAGTCGTCCGGCGATTCGCCTGAAAATCACGCGAAAATCGCTGGAAAATCTCACGCATCCGTCTACGACATCGTGACGGAGCGCATTCTCTCGGAGCTGGAGCGCGGAGTCGTTCCGTGGCGCAAGCCGTGGCGCACTCTCCCGCCCGCAAATCTAGTCAGCAAGAAGCACTATCGCGGTATCAACACGTTCCTCTTGGGACTCGCGGGTTACGGGTCGCAATACTGGTTGACGTACCGCCAGGCGCAAGCACTTGGCGGCAACGTCCGCAAAGGCGAGCACGGAACGAAGATTGTCTTCTGGAAGTTCGACAAGTACGAGACGGAGACAGCAGACGGCGAGACGGAGAAACGCACGTCTGCCTTCTTGCGCTACTACGTCGTATTCAACCTGGAGCAGACCGAAGGGCTGAAAGCACTACTCGAACTTCCACCTGCACGTCCCATCGAATCGGCGGAAGCGATCTTCACGGGAATGCCGAATCCTCCCACGTTGGAGCAAGATTTTCGCGCATCCTACGTCCCATCGACCGACACCGTAACAATGCCGTCTCGAACCGCGTTCGGCGCTCCTGCGGAATACTACTCGACGCTGTTCCACGAGCTAACGCATTCGACGGGCCACGCCAAGCGACTAGGCCGCGAAGGCTTCGACAAGCCACAGATGTTCGGTAGCGAATCGTATTCGCGTGAGGAGCTAGTTGCGGAGATGGGTAGCGCAATGCTGTGCGGTGTGGCAGGCATCGAGCAAGGCACCGTTGCCAATTCCGCCGCTTACCTCAAGACGTGGATTGCCAGACTCAAGAGCGACTCCAAGCTAGTGGTTTCCGCCGCGAGCGCCGCGCAAAAGGCAGCCGACTACATCCGGGGGGAATCCCATGCAAGCTGATCTGGCATTCCCTCAGTCACTCGCCGAGAAGTATCGGCCAGTTCGCATCGCAGACTTCATCGGCTTGGAGCGTCCGAAGAAAGTTCTCTCGGCATTCTGCAAGCGTCCCGCGTCTGGCGCGTGGCTCTTTGTCGGCCCGTCTGGAGTCGGCAAGAGCACGATGGCACTCGCGCTGGCCTCCGAATTAGCAGCGGAATTGCACAAGATTCCCAGCCAGAAGTGCAACGCGCAGAGCATCGAAGATACCGTTCGCCATTGCTGGTACGCGCCGATGACTCCCGGTGGATTCCATGTTGTGCTAGCCGATGAGGCAGATCAGATGACCACCGCCGCGCAACTCGCCTTGCTCTCGAAACTCGACTCCACCGATCCCGCGCCAAACACAATCTGGATTTTTACAGCAAATGACACAGAGCGCCTAGAGCGCCGATTCCTCTCCCGCTGCAAAGTATTGGAGTTTTCTAGCTATGGTCTGGCCGGGGAGATCGCTGGCTACCTAGATCGCGTCTGGCACGCCGAGGGCGGCAACGGCAACGCACCAGACTTGGCGCGTCTGGTCAAAGAGTCACGCAACAACGTCCGCGATTGCCTCATGTGCCTCGAAGTCGAGCTAATGGCTCTGTGAGGCTGACGATGCCGACCAGAGTCGCAATCTACGCGAGAGTATCCACGACTAACCACGGCCAAGATGCTTCCATGCAAACGCGGGAGTTGCGTCAGTTTGCGGAAGCACGCAGCTGGCAGGTCGCAGGCGAGTACATCGACGCGGGAGTGAGCGGAACGAAAGACTCTCGGCCAGAACTGAATCGGCTTATGACTGACGCCCACAAGCGCAGGTTTGACGTTGTGTGCGTCTGGCGATTCGACAGGTTCGCCCGATCAGTCTCCCACCTGCTAAGGGCGTTGGAGACGTTCAAGGCCCTGGGGATCGATTTCGTTTCGTACTCGGAGCAAATGGACACCTCTACGCCTGCCGGGAAGATGGTTTTCACCGTCCTGGGCGCCGTGGCCGAACTGGAGCGCAGCCTGATCGTCGAACGTGTTAAGGCAGGCTTGCGAAATGCACGCGCTAAGGGCAAGCGCATCGGACGGCCCGTCTCCAATGTGGATGCTTCGCAGATTGCCCGATTGCGTGCTACCAAGGTTTCCTGGCGAGAGATCGGACGGAGGTTAGGCGTAAGCGCGAGAACAGCAAGGCGAGCCTTCTCAGGACGGGGCAAAACCCCACCTGTTTGCACAGTCGCAAGTACAGTCGATTGAGCGGCGGATTACGGCAATCCGAGCGGGGCGAAAGCATCTGTTTTTTGCCTGCCCTCATGTATGGCATCGGGGCGTTTACTCAGCCTTCTGTGGGTGCCGAATGCTTTCGTCTATTTCGATGTTAAGGCTGCCCGAGAGTCCGTCGTACGTAAACTTGGTGAACTGAAGAAAGATGCGCCCAAGAATCCCAATGATCGGCAATCCGTTAGCTGGTTTGATGCTTTGGGAATCGTAGTTCTCTCGCATCCCCGCAATTCCGTGCACCTCAATCGGAATTCTTATCATGAACACCGCTCCCGGAGGTGGTGACGGGTCGGGACGCACTGCTTCTACCGGAAGGGCGAGAACCGCGTCATACATGGGAACGGAATGTTTGCCACCGAGCCCATGCACATCCACCCTTTCCTGACGAGCTTGCAGTCCGAGTTGCTTCGCAACAGATTCATCGATAGCGATGTGCCCAGCGCCAGTATCGAGCAACATATTGCCGCTCACCAGATCGGACGTGCGGACCGTTATTGACGCACCTCGATCCTTACCCCAAAAAGCGGGAATCATCGGACCGACTTGGCGTAGCAAAGCCTGGCTGTCCAACGTATGACGGATACGAAAAATGGTGTTCATGGTGGCATCCTACCACTCAACATCTTGGCAGGTTCGACGAGCGCAAAAATTTGCCAGTAGCTGAGCGTTTCCAGCCCTGAAGCGGCAACCGCCCGCTACAGTTCCCGCTACAGTGAGGGAACGGCGCTCCGCTAATTGTCTGTAAGTGATTGAAAGAATGGCGCGCCCGGCCAGACTCGAACTGGCGACCCTCTGCTTAGAAGGCAGACGCTCTATCCAACTGAGCTACGGGCGCATTCATTAGTCGCATTGTATCATTGAGTTAGGCGCCTTGGTTCCGCATCATCCGAAGAGTGTACGGAGCGACTGCTAACCGTGATGCTCGAATGTCCAGCAATTGAGCCAATGTCCAAATTTCGCAGCCGATTGCCAAAGTCGCGTGAGAAAGGTGTGTCGCAGCAAATACGATACGATACGAATCACCTCACAACGTGTCAGGCGGGCCCGTACAACTCATAGCACCCGCGATCTGGAAACCCGCTGCAGGGCTACTTTAATAAGCGTCATAGTATTCAAGAGTTGTTACTCAAAACTTCCGATGACCCCTTGAAATGCATTTAAGGTCTGCTTCCATAGCCGCTTCATAACTCGAGAAACGTCGTAGCAGTACGTCACGTTGTAGCGAAGTGTTGAGAAGCAGTGAGGCTCGCAACCTTGCTTCATTTCAGCGAGCTGTGTGAGGTCGAATTTTTGCTTTTCGACAGCGCCCCAATCGCACTTTGCGTTGTACATCGGGAAACACGCCAGTTTTGGCCGGCACGGCAACCCCAATGCTCTCCGACACCACGCATAAATCCTTTCATATTCTGCAGGCGCGGAATGGAGTCAACCATTGCGGTATTGGTCGCGGTGTTCGTGGCGATTCGCTGGTTGCCGTTTGCTCGGAAAAACCAGCAATCCCCGGCAGGCTAAAGTTCAGCCACGCGGCGCTGAAGCTCCCGGGTAATCTCGTTCGGATCCGCATCAGGGGAGAAACGAACCGGTTGCCCAATGGTCACTTGCACGTGCCCTGGAGGTGCGAAGATGCGATTTTGTTGTTTCAGATCGAAGAGTCCTCCGATTCGTATGGGAACGACCGGAATGTTCAGTTGTTTCGCAAGAAGGCCAATGCCAGAGCGAAAGGCAACGATGCGCCCATCTACCGTTGTTTGACCTTCGGGGAAGACCAAAATATTCCAGCCGCGATCCGCAAGATTGCCGGCAAACGAGAAACTTTTCAGGAAGCCAGACTGTTGGGGTAGTGGAAATACGTTGAAAAGCGACAACGCCAGAAAATAATCGAGACGTTCGAGAAGTCGTCCAAACAGGTTCATCTCTTTGGGAGGGCGCCGCATTCGGGCCAGTCGTTCACCGCCCATGGCTGTAGCGAGGCGGTTTCGAAAGCGTGCGGGCAACGCCGGCAGAATCCAGGCGATATCGAGGTAGGTCACGTGGTTTGAGATCACCAGAACCGGCTCGCGAAGTCCGCGGAGGTTCTCGCGGCCTCGTACGCGAGGCGCCGCAAGAATATAGGTAGACGGCCAGGCGAGCAGATAGTAGACGGTTAGACGAATGGTTATCGTAAGCCAGTTTTGCGGCCAACGCGGATAGACATGCTGCACAGACGGAGCACGATTCTCGGTGAGAAGTTTTTCCAGCTGTGCGATGCTTCCCAATTCGCTAAATCGCACCTCGCTGAGGTCGGTCTGATAGCGGTCTTCGAGAGCGCTCATCAACTCGACGCGATCGAGCGAAGTCATTTTCAAGTCGGCCTCGAGCCCAGCGTTTCGCGAACCGGGCATGACAGGACGTCCCGTGATTTTCGTGATCAGGGCGCCCAGGGCACTATCTCCCTCTAAGGATGGCGCGGCACCGATTTTGGCATTCACAACTTCCCGGATGCGCGGGAGCAGCGGCTTCAGAGTTGCCGTGCGCGGGAAATCCGGATCGGGCCACGGAAACCAGTGGCGAATCTGTTGATATTCCGCGAGTGAACGATTGGCGTTCTGCACCGCTGATTCGGGATTCGAACCTGCGCCGTCCATCAAGAGCACGGCACAAGGCTCCGCGTTGCCGTCTCGTTCCAGTCCAATCACCACGCAATCTCTGACACCTCCCTGCGGGCGCAGCGCTTTTTCCAGGTCTTCGGGATATACGTTCATGCCGGCGGGCGTTACGATCACATTTTTCTTGCGTCCCTTAAAATACAGACGGCGATTCTCGTCGGTTTCGGCCAAGTCCCCGGTGCGGAACCACCCGTCAGACTCCGCGACCGGTTGCGCTCGATCCTCCTGACGATACGCCTTGGCAACGTTTTCGCCGCGCACTAGGATTTCGCCGTGCTCGTCGACGCGAATTTCCATGCCCGGGAAGACTTTGCCAATCGAGCCTCGTGCGGGATGGAAGGGATGATTCAGGCTGATCAGCGAAGTGGTTTCTGTCATGCCGTATCCCTGAATCGCGGCATATCCGAGTCGAGCCCAGAACGCTTCAACTTGATCGGGCAGGGCAGCTCCTCCAGAGATGAAGGCCCAGAACTTCCAGCCAAGGAGTTCGTGGATTCGCCGGAAACGCCACCAGCGCCGAAGAAAATGCTCCTTTTCTGCACGGGCGAAGTCTTCATTGAATTGCAGGGTGCGGCCGTCACGTTCCACTTGGCGTTGGATTTCGCGTTGCAAAGATTCGATTAATCGAGGAACGGCAACAACGACGGAGACGCGCTCGTGGCGAATCACGTCGATCATCTCGGAAGGCTTCAGGGAATCGATAAACACTACGGTGCCCGCCAAAAAGGGTGGAATAAAAATGCCCAGCATCTGCCCGAACACATGGCTCAAGGGAAGCAAGTTTAGGAACCGCAAAGGGTGAACGAAGCGCTCGTAACGAAGGTACTTCAGGATTTCGCGCTCGATCGGTTCGACGTTGGCAAGCACGTTCCCGTGAGAAATCACCACGCCGCGAGGTTCCGACGTGGTGCCGGAAGTAAAGATGATTTCCAGCGTGTCGTCGCGCGAGAGCGGTGCCGGGGGGTAAGGCGAAGAGTCTCGGGCTGCCGTGAGTTCGGAAACAGATCCCAGGATGACGGTTTGAATCGGCAGTTCGGGGTCAGGGAGAGCACGGGCGCGAAAAATCAGCCTGGCATTGACCTCGCGTGCGATGCGCAATACGAACTCAACTGTAGAGGCATGATCCAGGGGCACAATCACGGCACCGCGGAGCAGGCACCCCAAAAATGCAATGATCCATTCGGGTGAGTTTTCGCCCCACAACAAAACGGCACCGCCTTTGCCGATGCCACGAAATTCCAGCTCGCGGGCCAGGCGATTGGCTTCCTGCGCGATTCGCGAATAGCTCCAGGTCTCCATGCGATAGCCGCGGCGGCGGCGCACAGCTGCTTCGTTCCCGTTTGCCGCATACTTCCCAACGAAATCGATTAGCGACTGCACGGCCGTCCTTGCAAAAAACTTGTCAGGAACTCAGGCATCGATACCCCGCGCCATTCCCCGAGACTCGCGATCCCGTCCATTTGATAAAATTACATACTGTGGCGGACATACGCAAAGCAGTGGTGATCGGCGCCGGTATCACCGGATTGGCCTGCGCATTTCGGCTGCGACAGTTGGGAATGCGCGCGCTGGTTTTGGAGGCTTCCGGAGAAGCAGGGGGCGTAATCTCCACGGTCAGAAGAAATGGGTTGTTGTTTGAGGCGGGTCCCCAATGTCCCCGATTTCCCAAATCCGTGTGGACACTCGTCCACGAACTGCGACTCGAAGACGAAATTCGTGGCGGGAGATCCCAGGGCGAAGCGCTACATCCTGCGAAATGGCCAATTGCACCGGGCGCCTTTCTCCGCGAGTGGCTAGCTGACGACGGGTCTGGTTGGTCTCAAATTCAAATATCTTCTGCTTAGTGAAGTATTCCGGCATGCGCACCCGCCTGCTGGGGAAGAGTCCCTGGCGGAATTTGTGCGTCGAAAATTCGGCGACGAAGGTCTTGGATTATCTGGTTGATCCATTCATTTCAACGATTTTTTTAGACGGCTTTGGATTCATGGTTCCTCGCCGGGAGGGCGGCGCACAATTTGCACGTTCTGGAATTCATCCTTATTCCGAGGGCAGGCGCGGGAAGGTACGGTAGTGATGACCAGCTTTGTTGCGGGAGAGAACGGCGGTGATCCGATGGAAGCCTCGGACGACCTGCTCGTGCAAACAGTTGAGGCGGAAAATGCAGCGATTCTGGGCATCGCTGGTGCGCAAATCGACCGGATGGTTTGGAAACATCCACGCGCGCTTCCTCAGTACAATGTGGGTCACGCGCAAACAGTCAAGGGAATTCGCGAAGCTTTGAGCGGGACCACAGGCCTCTTCCTTGCGGGTAACTACTTGACGGAGCGCTCTATCGGCGATTGCGTGGAAACCGGTTGCCAGGCGGCCGAGTTGCTACATATCCGCTCTCAAAATTGACGCATCCAATGTCTGCGGGTTCCGCTGGGGAACGCGAACTTGATCCATACACTCATTTGGATTTTCGGATTCCTATTGTTAGCTGTGCTCGGCGGCATGACCTACCAAAGACTCGGACAGCGGAGGGACCGTAGACTGTATCCGCCGCCAGGCAGATTCGTGGATTTAGGAACTCATCGCTTGCATTTGCTGGAGCAAGGGCACGGAAGGCCCACGATTATTCTCGAAGCGGGGCTGATGTCGACAATGCTGAGCTGGGGTGACATCCAACGCAAACTCGCTGGATCGTATCGCGTTGTCTCCTACGATCGTGCCGGGCTAGGCTGGAGCGACATCGGTCCCATGCCGCGAACGGCCGAGCGCATCGTGGAGGAACTTCATTCTTTGTTGGGCCGGGTGGCCATTCCTCCACCGTATCTTCTGGTCGGACATTCTTTCGGTGGACTCACGATGCCCTTGTTTGCAGCACGCTATCCCGCGGAAACTGCGGGAATGGTACTGATCGATCCCGTGGTCCCGGCCGAATGGAATCCTCCTTCGGCTCAAGACCGGAGGCTGGCCGAGATTGGTTCCAAAGTATGCCGCCGCGCCGCTGTGCTGAGCCGCGCAGGTGTTATTCGGTTTGTTGCGTTCCTGCTATCTTCCGGGGCAAAGAGAGTTGCGAGCCGTCTGGTGCGGCTGATCGGTCGAGGAACACCTGCCGAGTCCGGGTCGGTATCCAGTCCGTGGTTTTGGAATTTGCCCGCAGACGAAAGGAAGATGGCGTCGGTCTTCTGGGTTCAAGAAAAGTTCTGCTACACCATCGCGAGCCAACTGGAAAACCTTCCTAAGTCTGCCGCTTGCGTCGTCGAACAGGGCGATTTTTGTGACAAGCCAGTGGTTATCCTGTCGGCAAAATCCACGCCCCCAAACAGGCGCACACAGCACATTGCCATCGCGCAGCGTTTGCCACGAGGCCGTCATGTGCTGGCGGAGACGAGCACTCACTGGATCATGCAAGATCAACCGGACCTCGTGATCAGCGCAATTCACGAAATGGCTCAATCCCTGGTGGACGAAGATACTGCTGAAGCGCGAGCCCTACGAAGCTGAATCCCGCTAATTCAAGCAACGCGGGCAACACCGCAGTCGTCGAAGCTCACCCGAGGCTCTCAAAATAAATATTCGTACATTGTACGAATTACGTGTACGCTGTCCGGAGGGCACAGGGTTGTCGAAACCAGCTGGCAATCGTTTGAGGCACCGACGCCTTAAAGTCTCGTCGACTTGGGATGCCATTGTTCACGAGGGCGACGACTCTGGTTTGACGCGAGAACGAATCGTCGCTGCCGCAATCGCCATTGCGGACCAAGACGGCTTGGCGAAAGTATCCGTCCGAAGAATCGCTGCCCAACTGGATTCGAGCCCCATGTCGCTCTATCACTATGTTCCGAGCAAACGCGATCTCTTGAATTTCATGTTGGATGCGGCAAATGCAGCCTTCGGGTGGCCTGCGAAAACGATCACCGACTGGCGAGGCGTCCTGTGTCACTTTGCATGGGAGAGCCGCCGCTGCCTGAAGCAGCACCCCTGGGTCAACCAGCTCCGCGCTTCTGATCCCGAATACGGTCCGGAAAGTATCCGCATTCTCGAGTGGCTTCTAACGAGCCTTTCAAGGGTTGGACTGGACGTCAGGACCTCCATTCGGGTTATCGGAGTCTTGTTCGTATTTGTGAACGGCTTTGTTGCTGACGAAAGTTCGGGGCCGTGGGCTCATAAGACTGAAGGACGACGGCCGTCGGTCAATCACCCACACTTCGCGAAGGCAATTCTCGACACCGGAAATTATCCTCACGTGAAGCAATTTATCGAGATGACCGCGGAAATTCGCGATGATCAAGGGTTCGAGCACGCTCTCAACCTTATCCTGAACGGCGTCGCCTCCGAGATTCGACTCCACGGGAGAAGTCTTGCGGCGAAGCGAGAGAAGGAAGCGTGATCGGCATGCACATAGGGCCGCGGACTTTGCTAGAGGCAAGACATTTCGAAACACTTCTTCGCGTCGGGACTGAAAGTTCCGCGCGGTATGTGAAAAGTTTGCAGCACAGACCGAGTAGCCCGACAGGGCGGAATAGGACAACCTGCTACCTATGATCGAAACCACTTCCCGTAGAACATTTGTAAAAGCGGCAGCTGCTGGCCTCGCTGCTTCCCTTCTGGAGACACCATTTCTGAGTGCAAATCCTCTGAATCTGCCGATCGGGCTACAGCTTTACACCGTCGGCGCCGAAATGGATAGCGATCCAGCTGGAACGCTGAAGGCAGTGGCGGCAGCCGGGTACAAACAAGTGGAGCTTTCTCCGCTTTCCAAAACATCGGCGAACGACCTGAAGAAGATGCTCGATGATGCGGGCCTGAAGAATCCGTCGGGGCATTACATGCTTCCGGATTTGATGAGCAAATTCCAGGAGAAGATTGATTTTGCCCATCAGTTTGGGCAGGAGTTTGTGGTTGTTACCGTGCCCTGGGTTGCCGATCCTTCGCGTTTCAAACCCGATCCGCAGTTCGGGCAGTTCGCACTTTTTGTTGCGATCATCAACGGCCTGACGCTGGACGACTGGAAGTGGAATGCCGAGCAGTTCAATAAAGTTGGGGAGCAGGTTAAAAAAGCTGGCCTGCAGCTCGCGTATCACAACCACAATTTTGAGTGGAAATCGTACGGCGGCGTGACCGGTTACGATGAGTTTCTTCGGTTGACCGATTCGGGGTTGGTCAAACTAGAGCTGGACTGCGGTTGGGCAACGGTTGCGGGCCAGGATCCGGTTACCTACCTGACGAAATTTCCGGAGCGTTACAGTTTGTTGCACATTAAGGACTTCCGAAAGGGATTTACGCCGCGCACGACATTGATGGGCAAAGATCCCGGGGCGCCGGTACCAACCGAATTGGGACGCGGCGCGATCGACTATGGCCGAGTTTTCGCCGCGGCTCGGAAGGCGCGGATTCGTGCCCTATTTGTCGAACAGGAGCCGCCTTTCACGGAGATGCCGGCTCTGGAAGCGATCAAAGTGGATTACGAGTACATGAAGATTCTGAAGTCGTGAGGCCCGGGAGAGACACAATGTCCCAATCGTTACTTCGGTGTTGTCGCGGTCTTGCTCCTGTTTGCGTCCATCAGTTCGGGGCAGGCCGACCAGGCGGCCAATGCGGAGAAGCAAAAGACCGCGAATGGAGCAACAGAAAGACGCTCCACAAAAGGAGAATGCCGGCGATGCGCTCGCCGCGATGATGGGCGGCGCTCATATCGACAAAGAAGCGGCAGAACGCGGGCGGAAAATTTTTGTCCCTACGTGCGGGTTTTGTCACGGCAACGACGCTCATGGGAAGAGTGGGCCTGACCTCGTCCGGTCGGCGTTGGTGCTGCACGACAATAAAGGTGATGCGATCGGTCCTGTTATCCGAGATGGGCGGCTGGAGCGAGGGATGCCGGCTTTCTCGGCGCTTTCCGCGGAACAGATTGCCGACATCTCTACCTTTTTGCATTCCAGGGCGGCTGACGTTTCGAATCGGTTTGCGTACAAGATCGGCGATCTGATCACGGGTGACGCGCAGAAGGGCACGGCGTTCTTCAATGGGGACGGGCATTGCGGTAGCTGTCACTCCGCAACCGGTGATCTCGCGCACGTGGCGACCAAGTATGAACCTGCCGAGTTGCAACGGCGGATGTTGTATCCCGCACCGAACCTGATTGATGTGTTCCTGGGACGAGCGGTGACGCCACCTGCGCCCACCAAAGTTACCGTTCAGCTGGCTTCCGGTGAGCGAGTTTCGGGAACACTCGATCATCTGGATGAATTTACAGTGACAATGCACGATTCTGCCGGCTGGTACCGCTCCTTCTCGCGTGAGAGCGCAACTGTGGATGTACAGGATCCTCGAGCGGCGCATGAAGAGCTGCTGCCGAAGTACACCGATCAAGAAATGCACGATCTTTTGGCGTACCTGGAGACTTTGAAATGAGAGTCTGGTCCCTCACGCTCGTGTTGTTCCTAGCGCCCATCGTTCTTTGTGGACAGGGATTGACTCCGGACGCGCTCGTCAAGCCCAGCACCGATAGTTGGCCTACGTATAACGGCGATTATTCGGGGCAGCGTCACAGTCCGCTAGACAAGATCAATGCGTCGAATGTGGCTTCGCTATCGTCGGCCTGGATCTATCGCGCCAGCAATTTCGGGGCGGCCGGGTTCGGTTCGGTGATCAAGTCGACGCCGATTGAAGTGAATGGCGTGCTTTACTTCACCATGCCGGATAACGTGTGGGCCGTTGACGCGCGCAACGGCCGGGAAATCTGGCACTACAAGTATCCACCGAACGAAGGCGGGCACATCGGCCAGCGTGGTGTGGCCATGTTGGGTGATTCGATTTACACCGAAACTCCCGATTGTAATCTCGTTTCGTTGAACGCCAAGGACGGCAAGGAGCGCTGGCGAAAACAGATCGCGGACGCAAAGCTCCAGTATTTCTGCACGATGTCGCCGCTGGTCGTCGGCAACCACATCATCACCGGCGTAGGTGGCGATTCGCTGGATAATCCCGGATATTTGGAATCACACGATCCTGAAACCGGCGAGGTGCAGTGGCACTGGAATACGGAGCCCAATCCAGGCGAAGCCGGTTTCGAGAGTTGGCCCGATGCGGAAGCTCGAAGCCATGGCGGTGGTATGACCTGGATGACCGGCACGTACGATCCGGACTTACGCCTGATCTACTGGGGGATCGGCAATCCTAATCCTGTGCACGCCGGGGCCGGCCGGAAGGGCGACAATTTGTGGACCTGCTCGATCGTGGCGTTGCATGTGGACACGGGAAGGCTGGCATGGGGCTATCAGGTCTCCCCGCACGATACCCACGACTGGGACGCTACGCAGACACCGATTTTGTTTGATGGGGAGTTCAAGGGAAAGCCGCGCAAGATGCTGGCGCAGGCGAGCCGCAACGGATTTTTCTTTGTGCTGGACCGCAGCAACGGCGAGCATCTGCTGACGGCGCCCTTCATCAACAGCAATTGGACTCTGGGCATCAACGCCAAGGGCCAACCCATTCCCAATCCAAAAAAAGAGCCGACGCGTGATGGTACGCTCGTCTCCCCCAGCTCGAATGGCGCTTCGAACTGGTTTGCTCCCAGTTTCAATCCGGCGGCCGGTCTTTTTTACGTGGTGGCATCGCAAAGTTACAGCGTCTTTTACCTGACCGCCGAGGGAAAAGCCGAAGGATTTGCCGGACGCGATGATTTTCTGAATTATCCAGGGACCATCAAGGCGATCGACTACAAAACGGGTGAGGCTCGTTGGACGCATGACCTGGGCGGCATGGGCAGCGGCCTGCTGACCACCGCAGGGAATTTGCTCTTCGCCGGCGACACTTCGGGGCATATCCTGGCCATCGACTCAACGACCGCCAAGACGCTTTGGCACACAACTATCGCGGCCAATCAGGCCAACGGCGCAATCACCTACGAACTCGACGGCAAACAGTACGTGGTCGTTGGAGCAGGTGACTCACTGTTTGCGTTTGCACTGGGATCCAGCCACTGAGGCGACAAGCAGATCTTCTCGTTTTGAGAGCGATTTACAAGGGGACCGCCTTCGAATCCGGTCGTCCAACTGAATACTCGACTCCGTAACTGTTGTTAACCCGATTGCCTCCATAGCGTTACCACGGAAAAATCCGCCAGACGAACTTCCTGCGCAAAAAACGATTTGATGTATCCAGAACGCCGCTCAAGGCGTCCAACGGTATACGCATTTGTGCATCGGACTTCGTCGGGGAGTCTGGGATGCAACGTCGGTCTGCCGATGGTGCCGGCAAACAGGCGTGGAATTGGGACCAGGAATGAGTTCGCCGCCACCAGGGCGGGCACTGACATTTCCAGTCACTTGGGAAGCAAAGCGGCAGCGTTCTGCCGCGCCTCTACGCGACCTTCCCAGCGACGACGAAACGATGGCCCGTTTGCAGTCCAACCACTCCGACTCGCTGCAAATCCTCTTCGACCGCTACGCGCGCCTGGTTTTAAGCATCGCCCGGGGCATCGTGCGCGACGCCGGAGAAGCGGAAGATGTGGTGCAGGATGTCTTCTTCTATCTCTACAAGAAATCAGCGCTTTTCGATCGTTCCAAAGGCAGTGTGAAAAACTGGATCGCGCAAATTGCCCTCCATCGGTCGTTGGATCGCAAGTCCCACCTCGATCGCCGGGGCTTTTATGCTGGTACAGATCTCGATTCTCTGGACGATACTCTATCGGGAGAGACCGATCTGGATCGCGAGATCGCGTCCAAGCTCAACCGGGCCCAGTTGGAGAAAGCGTTTGCTCGGCTCTCCCCGGTGCAGCGTGAAACGCTCGTCCTGTTTTACTTTGAAGGACTAGGCCTGCGGGAAATCAGCGCGAGACTCAACGAGTCATTCGGTAACACGCGCCATCATTTTTATCGTGGGCTCGAACGCCTGCGCAAAAGCTCCTTCGTCCAGGGCCTGCGAGAGAGCAAGCGATGTCCAGCGAACTCCACGCCGACAAAGAGCACGAAAAATTCAAGGAGATGTGCGCCCTGGCTGCCTCACGAGGCCTGACGGCGAATGAATTGGCGGAGCTAAAATCTCATCTTGAGAAATGCGACGCCTGCCGCGAAATACTCTCGCAGTATCGTGCATTAGGCACGCGAGGCTTGGCGACGCTCGCCGCCGGATATTCCGAACATCACGATTCCCAATCTTGGGACGATCTAGCTTCTTGGGAGAAGTTACTCGCGCGGTTGCGCGACGATCAAACCCGCCTCTCCGCGATCAATCCGGCGGAGAGTGCCGGGATCTCAGGTCCCAGCTGGCTACGACGGATCCGCGCAAGGTGGTTCAAACGCATCAAATTCGAAAATTCGAAGTAATTCCATAAATTGTAGTTCCATAAACTGTAGATTCCAAAACTCGGCTGTTAGCCTGATCTTGTCGTAATTTGCTGGTACATCTGAATCCCTTTCACCGTAACAGTACACAAGTCCGAAAAATGTCGAGGAAGTGTGTAGGCAAGGGTTCCACTTTGGAACCCAGAGTTGGTGTGTGTGTCAGTGGAACTACAAAACGCCCATTGAGGTCAGTCGTATTCACCGTTAGGAGCTCGATCATGAGAAAGCTGTATCGCAGTTGCTTTGCGTTGGGCATCTTGCTTTTTGGCTTTTGTGCCGCGAGCGTCTTCAGTCCTTCACTTTATGCTCAGACAACTTACGGGTCGATTGCCGGAGTAGTAGCGGACTCCTCGAGCGCGGCTATCAGCGGAGCTGAAGTGACTCTGACAAACACGGGCACCGCGGAAAAGCGGGTCCAGCAAACTGGACCGGACGGCTTATATTCCTTCGTGAACTTGTTACCCGGGCAGTACCGCATCGACGTCGAAAAGGCGGGATTCAAGCGCGTCTCTCGTCCGGACGTGATTGTTGAAGTCGGGCAGGCCGTCCGCATCGACCTGACCATGCAGGTGGGAGACGTCACGCAGACCGTGGAAGTCACCGGCGAAACTCCGCAACTGCAGGCGGAGACCTCCTCCCTTGGACAAGTGGTGGAGGAGCGTGTAGCGAATGAATTGCCGCTGAATGGCCGGAACGTCTTCAACCTGATCAGTTTGGCGCCTTCGGTTGTGCCCCAAGGCAGCGCGACCGGCACACCCGTCGGAGTCAACCCTTTCGGCTGGGGCAACTATCAGGTGAACGGCTCGTTCGGAAATGAGAGCGCGGAATATTTGGATGGTCAGCCGCTCAATATCGGCTACATCAATTTGCCCGTGGTTATTCCGACCCAGGACTCCATTCAGGAGTTCAAGGTGCAAACCAGCAACCTGGGGGCGGACTGGGGGAAATTCTCCGGTGGCGTGATCAACTTGAGCACGAAATCGGGATCGAACAACCTGCACGGCGAGGCCTATGAGTATCTTCGCAACAAAGTGCTCGACGCTAATGATTTCTACTTGAACCGAGCCGGACAGCAGCGGCCACCTTTCACGCAAAACCAATTTGGTGCGAATGCCGGCGGCCCTCTGTGGGTGCCCCATCTCTATGACGGCCGCGACAAGACATTTTGGTTCTTCAGCTGGGAAGGATTCCGCCTGCGCACAGGGACGGCATTTACGACGACCGTACCTACGCCTGCGGAACAGGCCGGTAATTTCTCCAATATAACGGCTCCGATCATGGATCCGTGCGGAGGAACCGTCACGGGTCCGACAGGCTGCCCTGGCTACACCGGCCCTGCGACTCCATTTCCCGGCAACATCATTCCTACCAGCCGCCTGAACCCCACGTCGCTGGCGCTGTTGAAATATTTCCCAGGAGCTAATACAGCTGGGCAACTAGGGCCCGACGGGGTCACCACCCAGAACTTCACAACGGCGACGAGCGGCGGCGGAAACCAGAACCAAGTGGTCGGACGCCTGGACCAAAATCTTGGCACCAACCAGCATATTTTCTTCCGCTACAGCTATTGGAACGTATTGGACTTGCCTGTCGATCCGCTGGGTACCGGGCTATGCGCTGATCGTTGCTCGGAAACGTACAACACCCACGCGGCCGCGCTGGGCTACAACTACACTCTGACGCCCAGCACAATTCTGAGTTTGAATGCCAGCCTGAGCCGCTTCGCCTACAATCGCTCTCCGATAAACTCAGGGTTCGATCTCACCTCCATCGGCTGGCCGGCGCAGTACAACAATGCGGTGCCGTCCCTCGCCAGGACGCCGCCCACGCCCTGCGTGTTCAATTTCGCGGACAATATCATGTGTACGCAAGGGCAAAGTTTCATTCAGGACCGCAACACGCAATTTAACCTGACACCGAGCGTCACCTTGGTGCGCGGCCGTCACACTCTCAAGCTCGGATTCCAACTCGAGATCGGGCGCGACAACTACGCCCAGACCAACGTCGCCAGCGGAGCCTTCGCGTTCTGCGGTTCTGGGCAGGCGTGCTTCACCGGCTTCAGTTTCGCCGACTTCCTGCTGGGGTATGCGGACAATCCGAGCAACGTGGAGAACCACTTCTTCGGCCAAGCCGTCGTCCCCGCTCTCGTTGCAGGGCAACAGATCTATCGCGGTTTCTACGCCGACGACACCTATCACGTCACCAACAAGTTGACTCTGAATCTAGGCTTGCGTTACGACTTGCAGGGCAATTGGTCGGAACGCTTCAGCCGGTTGTCTTATTTCGATCCGACCGCACAAAGCTGGCTAGCAAGTCCGGCCTCAACCGCGGGACTCACCAACGTTCCGGGTTTGGCGGGCACACGAGGGGATGTTTTTCTGGTGCCGCCTGGCGGCACCGCGATTCCCCTCGACAGGACCAATATTTCTCCCCGCGTGGGTTTTGCGTACAGCTTTGATCAAAAAACCGTTGTTCGCGGAGGCTACGGGATCTTTTTCATCCCGAACTATGTTTCCTTCGGCTTGAACCCCAACAACGATTTGGTGAACGACGCGACCACTTCCTACAACGGGACGATTAACGGCACCGTACCGATCAACACCATCAATACCCCGTTCCTTCCGAGCATCGTGCCACCGGTCGGCCGCACGCTTGGCACTCTGGGGACGCAGCAATACGCGTCTCAAGTAGTGCAGAATCCGACGCTCGCCGATCGCGGAAATCATCCGGCTGGCTATGTGCAGCAATGGAACCTAAACATCCAGCGTAACCTGCCGTGGAATTTCTTCGTTTCGGCCGCCTATGTCGGTTCGAAGGGCACGCATCTTGAATCGTACTCACAACAGATCAACCAAATCGGAGACAACTTCCTTGCTGGGGCCGCGACACAATGCGCCGCGGAAAGTGCGACCACTGGGAAAAGGTGTGATGCCGCTGGCGTCGCCTTGCTGCAATCCGTCGCCAATCCCTTCTTCGATGCCACCACAGGTACGGCATATGCTCTCGGAACCGCCACCACTACCGTTGGCCAACTCGCTCGTCCCTATCCTCAGTACACCGGGCTGAGTCTCGCTGGCCAGGGATCGTACGACAGCACGTACCACTCGTTTCAATTGACGGTAGAGCGGCGCTTCGCGAGTGCCGGCGCCCTGCTCGTTGCCTATACCAACGCTAAGCTGATCAGCGACACAGACACGCTCACCAATTGGCTTGAGGTCGCCGCTGGTGCCATTCAGGACAACAACAACAACAAAGCCGAACGGTCACTGTCGTCCCAGGACGTTCCGCAGCGCTTGGTCATCAGCTACGTGCTCGACCTGCCCTTCGGCCGCGGCAAGCACTTTCTATCCGGTGCTTCCGGCGCCATGGACAAGATCGTCGGCGGCTGGGGCGTTGACGGAGTAACCATCTTCCAGAGTGGCTTTCCACTCGTGTTCTCCAACTCCGATCCTAATTACGCCACGCTGTTCGGTGCCGGTTCGCGTCCGAATTCCGTCGCGGGGTGCAGCAAATCTTCACCCGTTAGCGGCAGGGCTCAACTCGGTGAATGGTTCAATACGGCTTGTTTTTCGGCTCCCGCCGACTTCACCTTCGGCAACGAATCGCGCACCGACCCCACGTTACGTGGAGACGGCGTCAAGAACTTCGACTTCTCCGTCTTCAAGCGGACCAAATTTGGGCCCGATGAAAAACTGGGACTCGAGTTCCGCACCGAATTCTTCAACCTCTTCAATCGGACCCAGTTCGCTCCGCCAAATACTTCACTTGGCAGCGCGACCTTCGGCCAGGTTACGAGCACCTACCCAGGGACGAATCCCCGGTTGATTCAGTTCGGGTTAAAGTTCCTGTTCTAGTTCTTGACCTGCACCTGATTCGGGGACGCCCGGCCGGATGCCAGCAAAGCATCCGGCCGGGCGTTTATTTTCTTGTCGCGAAGTGTTTGCTTTTTTTTAGAGGCATTGCATTCCCGGTTCTGGCATTGCTTCGTGGTAGCCTGTTTCTTGATGTTCTAGTGCGCCGCGCATTTGAGTTCGGCGCTAGGAGCGACGGATAGAGATGTTTCGCCGGCTCACGCGGCGCAATTTTTTAGGTGTTTCGGCGATGGCCGCCACAGCGCCCATTTTTGAACTAAAGCCGCTACGCGGAATCGAGTTCATTCTCCAAAACTCCCCCACCCCTCAGAAATATCTCATCGAAACCATGCCTGGCGGCGTCGCTTTGTTCGACTACAACAATGATGGGCTGCTCGACATGTTCTTCGTCAACGGCGGCAGGATCGCAAACCCCCTGCATGTGCCGGAAAATTTCGACCGCGCTAATGCAAAATATTGGAATCGCCTCTATCGCCAAAACCGCGACGGCAGCTTCACCGACGTTACCCAATCCGCTGGACTGGCTGCCGCCGGCAACGGCAACTATGGCATGGGAGTAGCCGTCGGTGACTACGATAATGACGGCTATCCCGACCTATACGTGACCAGCTACGGAAAAAACATCCTATACCACAACAATGGCGACGGTACATTCGCCGATGTCACCGCTAAAGCGGGCGTCGCCGCCGGAGGCTGGTCGGTTTCCGCTGGCTTCCTCGATTACGACAACGACGGCTACCTGGA
Source organism: uncultured Acidobacteriota bacterium (assembly GCA_963721915.1). GTDB lineage: Bacteria > Acidobacteriota > Terriglobia > Acidiferrales > UBA7541 > Acidiferrum. Next base: position 26,997 of record CAVRLD010000007.1, read on the forward strand.
CCTCTTCGTCACGCGTTACATGGACTGGGATTCGGATCACAACAAGATTTGTGGCGGCGATTGGCATACCTACTGCCCGCCCGGCGTATTCCCCGCAACGACCTGCGTGCTATACCGCAATCGCGGCGACGGCACCTTCGAAGACGTAAGCGAGCGCTCGGGCATCGCCGCAAAAAAGGGCCGCGCCCTCGGCGTCTCCTTCGCCGACTACGACGCCGACGGTTTCACCGACATTTTTGTCGCCAATGATGGCATGCAGCAGTATCTTTTCCACAACAACGGCAATGGGACTTTTACAGAATGCGCCCTCGAGTCCGGCGCAGGCCTGACCTCCGACGGCAAAGGCCTCTCCGGCATGGGCACCGTTTTCCAGGACTACGACAATGACGGACGCCCGGATATCCTCGTGACCGAACTCCCCCGCGAGCTCTATGCCCTGTATCACAACGATGGCCCGTCCGCGTTCAGCTATCAGAGTCTCGAAAGCGGTTTAGGCGCGCTGACCTCCGGGAGTTCCGGCTGGGGCATCGGCCTCGAAGACTTCGACAATGATGGCTGGAAAGATTTGTTCGTGGCCCAAAGCCATGTGCTGGACAACGTTGAAAAAATCGACGCTTCCTTACGATATAAAGAGCTACCCCTCGTTGCGCTCAATCATCATGGTCACTTCGATCGCGTGGACTCCGGCGTAACCTCCACGCTAGCCGCCCGCGGCGCCGCCTTCGGCGACATCAACAACGATGGCTGGATAGACGCCGTACTCACCACACTCGGCGGCCCCCCGGTCCTTCTTCTAAATCGCGGCGGCAAGGAAAATCATTGGCTCTCGATCACCCTCCGCGGCACCCGCAGCAACCGCGATGGATACGGCGCCCGCGTACAAGTCAACGGCCAGACCCGCTTCGCAACCTCAGCCGGCAGCTATGTCTGCGCCAACGACAAGCGCCTTCACTTCGGTCTCGGATCGGCCGAGAAAGCCACGGTCGAAATTTTGTGGCCATCCGGCCAAAAGCAAATCGTCAACGACGTCCGCGCCGATCAATTCCTGGAAGTGCGCGAACCGGAGCGCTCATGATCTTGTGGCTCTTGCTCGCATGGTTCCCCGGACAAGCGGGCGCGTCGGCCACCGCCTCGCAACACCTGCAGGCAGGACTTAACGCCCGAACTCAGCACCAGCCAGACATCGAGATCACCGAGTTTCGCAAAGCCACCGAACTCGACCCGCAGCTCGCCGACGCATTCTTCAATCTAGGCGCCGCCTACATGGAAAAACGCGACTACGGCGCGGCCATCGCCCCTCTCAAGCGCGCCGTGGAGTTGAGCCCCGACATGCCGGCAGCCCATCAACTCCTGGGCTACGCCCTACTCGCCCAAGGCTACGCCGCCGAAGCCATCCCCCACCTTGAAAAAGTCGGCGCTCAAGACGCTCTGGCGATCGCACAACTCGAGACCGGCCATCTTTCCGACGCGGTCATCAATTTCAACGCCGTCCTCGCCAAGCGCCCCAGCGATCCCGACCTCCTGTACTACCTCGGCCACGCCAGCGGCCTTCTTTCCAAGAGCGCCATCGATGCTTTAATCGCCGCTCATCCCGATTCCGCGCGCGCCCACGAAGCTTTAGCCGAAAATTATTTTGTACTGCGCCAGATGCCGCAAGCCGAAAAGGAATACCTGGAAGCGCTGCGCATTCGCCCGGATCTTCCGGGACTTCACCTGGAACTCGGCCAGGTTTACGCAAACTCAGCCCAATGGCCAAAAGCAGAGGAAGAATTTCGCGCCGAGACGAAACTCCAACCGGGCAAAGCCGAGGCCGCGTATCGCCTGGGCGCCGCATTGCTGCAACAGGGCAAGACGCAAGAAGCCTTCGCTGAGCTCCAGCGCGCAAACGACCTGAAACCAGACATGCCCGAAACACTCTACTCGCTCGGAAAAGCCGCCTCGCTGACCGGCGATGCCGCGATCGCCGAGAGATCATGGACGAAGGTGATCGAACTCGAAAAGGGCACCTCGCTAGCCGCCCAAGCGCATTTCGGCCTGGCGGGTTTATATCGCAAGCAAGGAAAGACGCAGCAGGCTCAACACGAAATGCAGGAGTTTCAAAAGCTGCAAAGCACCATCGGCCCCCCACGATCGCAATGAGACTCGGCAGAGATTCGTAATGAGCTACGACTCAACGCCATCAACGCCAATGTAAACCGTGTTCGCCTGCTACAGGTCCTCCACCCACGTTCGATAAGGCGGAGAAGGGCGACTACATCTTGCACGCGTAAGCTAACGTTTGGCAGCAACGTCATCATCAACGGCTATCGACGGCCGCAGATTGCGTGTACTCCAGCATCGACTCCGGAATCAACGAGCTATATAGTCCTCCGGGATTCAAGAGCAAAATCTCAAACGGGCGCCCCTGCCAATTTGCCGTACACCATCGCCGTCAAGTTCTGCGCGCCTATCTACAAAGCAGCAACCCCACGTCACAGAAATCCAGAACTGATTGACACCTCTAGCCTTCTTTGGGACTATCGCCGGAGACGTGTGTGCGATCAGGTTCCCACCCGTGCTCAGGGGAAAGTGTGAGACTGTGTCTACTCCCGGGAAACCATGAAGAAGCTCGGCAAATTCGAGATTCTTGCCAAGCTCGGCCAAGGCGCCATGGGAGTCGTCTACAAAGCCCGCGATCCTTTTATCGATCGCATCGTTGCGCTTAAGACGCTGACCACCAGCCTCTCTTCGGATCCCCACCATCTCAAACGGTTCTATTCCGAGGCCCGTTCTGCCGGCAATCTGCGCCATCCCAATATCGTCACTATTTATGAGTTAGGGCATGAAGGCGACACACCTTTCATCGCCATGCAATTTCTCAGCGGTGAAAGCCTCGACAAAATCATTGACCGTCTTCCGAACCTTCCGCTTTCACAAAAGGTTGGTTTTATTGTCAGTATTTGCCGAGCCCTGGAATATGCTCACACACAGACTCCTCCGGTCATTCACCGGGACATCAAGCCTGCCAACGTGATGGTCGCCCCTGAAGGAACCGTCGTAGTCGTCGATTTTGGCATCGCGCGTCTGGGGGAAAGCACTGTTTCGCAGTCCAGCGGATTGTTAATCGGGACGCTGGGATACATGTCTCCCCAGTTGTTCCGTGGCGCGACCGCCGACGCGCGTTCCGACATCTGGGCCACCGGGGTGATGTTTTATGAGTTGCTCTGTTATCGCAGACCGTTCAAAGGCGAGAATGCCGCGAATCTCATGTCGAACATCATTCTCGAGGAGCCGCGTTCGATCGTAGAAGCCGCACCCGGCACGCCCGAAGACGTCAAAGCCATCCTCGATCGCATGCTCGCCAAGGACGTTGAGGCCCGCTACCAAAGCATGGAAGCGGTGCTGGCGGACCTGGAACCCGTATGGAAGCGGCTGCTGCAAGCTGACATTTCCGTTCTGCTGGACAGCAGCCAGAAGCTATACCAGGACGGCGATCTGGGAGCCGCCAAGTCCGAGATCGTCCAGATCCTGATGTGGGATCCCGCGAATTCGCAGGCGAAGAGTTTGTCCGAAAAAATCAGCGCTGAAGTTCGCCGGCAGCAGATCGTGCCGCAGTTGAAGTCCAAAATGGAACATGCTCAGAAGCTGCTGGCCGAAGGCCGGAATGAAGAAGCCAAGGCCGAGGCGGAAGCAGCGCTAAAACTTGACTCGTCGTTCCAGCCAGCGCGAGAAATCATCAGCCAGGCACGCGCCGCAATCGAGCGGACGCGCGAAATCGATCAAGCGATAAAAACTTCCAAACGGCAGCTGGCGGAAGGCGCGCTGACTGACGCCGAGACGCAACTCGGCAAGGTGCTCGAAATTGAGCCCGAGAATGCCGCGGCTCGCGATCAGCTCAAACAGGTTCAGGGCGAGCGCTCAGCCCGTGAACGCCGCAAGCAACGCGACGCCCTGGTGGAGCGCGCTCGCATCCTTTCGGCCAACCAGCAATACGACGACTGCGTCGAACTGCTGTCTTCCGCTCAAGAGCAATTTCCCGGCGATCCCGAAATTCTGAGGCTTCTCGACGCGGCGACTCGGGACCAGCAGCGGTTGAAAGAAAAACAGGACCTGCTCAAGCAGCGCATTCGCGAAGTGGAAAGAATGATCGAGCGTCAGCAACTGACCGAAGCCATCGATCTGTCCCGTCAGACCATTAGTACCATCGGTCCGGACCCAAGGCTCTCTGACACGCTGGTGAAAGCGCAGAAGGAGCTGGAATTCCGCGAGCAAAAGAAACGCCAGCAGGACGAGACAATCCTCACAGCTCGAACGATGTTTGACGAGGGCCGTCTCACCGAGGCGAACTCACATCTACAAGAAGCTCTCGATACAAGGCTGTTCCCGGACGACGATTCCAGAATCAAAGAACTTTTCGAGCAAATTGCCGCGAAGAGGCAGCCTCCGCAGCCAACCCCTAGCTCTGGCGTGACTCCCGCAGCAACGGCGACGACAACTCCAGGCGGCCTTTCGTCCGGTTCGAAAGGCGAAGCCGTAAGCGACTACGTTTATATGCATGGCGCTCCTAAGCCCGACGCGACCAGTCGCCCTGAGCAGAATATCGCCACTGCCTCTGCGAGCAACGCTATTGGCACGTACGGGCGAGCTGCGGACTCACCGAGTTCGCCTTCTTCGGATCCCGCAATACCGCTCCCCCACGTTACCCTTGAGCAAGACAAAACCACCGCGAAGTCCGCGTGGCACGCGGAAGAGCCACAATTCCTCAGCGCCGTGGAAAAGTATTTGGCCACGTTCATCGGCCCCATGGCCGGCTTCCTCATTGGCAGGACCGCGCCAAAATCGAATGATCCTGGCGAGTTACTCACGCAACTTGCTTCGACCCTTCACGCCGAAGCGGATCGAAAAACTTTCCTGGCTCACAAGAACGAACTGTACCGGATGTTGACGCACGCCCGCCCAATAAATGAATCCACCTCGACGAGCAAGCCTGCAGCCACCGCTGTGCCGCGACCGGTGGACGATGCAAGAAGTGCGCCGCTGACTCCTGCCGCGGTCAACCAAGCCACGGAATTGCTCGCGCGGCATCTCGGTCCGCTTTCTCGCATACTGACAGAACGCGCCGCAAAGACCGCCCCCAATGTCCGTGTGCTCTATTCCCTTCTTGCGGAGCACCTGCACGACCAAAAGGAGCGCGCCAAGTTTCTCGCGGAAGCGGGCTTTCCGGAATCGTAGCCTTTTCGCTCAGGAAGGCGTCCTGAAGACGTCGCCCTCCTAGGCCCGCAGCATCCTCATCGCTTCGACGAGGCTTCGTCCCATCCGATTGAAGGAGATCGACAGTTCCGCGATCTCGTCCTTACCAGAAACGGGGAACTCGGCAATCTCCGTATTCCCGAGGCTCACATTGCTGGCCATGGCCGACAACTGGTTGACCGGGCGAATGACCAGGAAAATAAGCAGTGCGTTGATGGCCACGGCGAGCACGCCGAACACAGCCGCCAGCGAAATCATGAACGTCTTGAAAACGCCCCGGGCGCGCAGGTTCGCCAATTGCGTGGGCACCGACACGATCTGCGCCGTCAGAATGTCATTTAACTTCCATCCGAAGCCGTTCGCAGCGCCGTAGCGCTCGATCATTGTCTTGGGAGCGTCCTCAGCAGTGTCGTGACACGATAGACACGCGGGGCTGGCAATCTTCATCGGGCGAGCCATAAACAGGGCTCGGCCACTGGGCGTGTCGCGCTCGCCCACAATCTCCGTTTTGTCACGCGATTTGCGAAACTCCTCAACTAGATCGGCCTCCCAGTCAGATGCGCGATTGACCGGATTCGTGGGATTGAGCGTGGCTTCCCGATAAGAGTAGTCCGGAAATTTCTTCTGCAGCTGGCTGAAGTATGCATTCGCCGAATAAGCCGGCACGGACTGCGGCAAGAAATTATATTTAATCTGCGTCTCCAGGAGCGGCTTGATCTGTGTGGCGGTGTAGGTACGCACAGCAATCGCGGCTTCCATCATGATGCGCGCGTTCTCCATGATTTCCGCCTTGGCATTTTGCTGCAACAGGCGATTGCAGACATATCCGGAAATTAGAAAACCAACGGCAAACACAAGTAAGAGCACCAAATTGAATTTGAGAAGGAGCTTCATATTCAAGACCTCGGTTGCAGAAGATTATGAACCAGGTGCCGGCGCATTCTCCGGAGGATGTTTTTCCGGATGCAAAATCGGGTCCCACTCCGGATATTGGGTCAGGTGCGCTTCCAATTGCTTTCGGAACTCAGGGTCCTTGAGGCGTGGCGCGAAGCGGTCCACGAATCCTCTTCGCCAGGATGCGGGCATGGTCAGCCACGCCTGGATTTCAGCGTAGGAAACCTGATGATCTGTCTTGGGTTCGACAGCTTTGTCGGCAAAATGCGCGAGACGCGAAGGCAGCGTGTCTCTAAATGCGGCAGGCATCGCGTCCCGGAAAGCGGCATTGGGCCGCGACACGCTGGTGAGGTCTTTACCCGTTTGCCTCGAGAAAAATTGTCCGGCTTTCGCGGCGGCCGCCTGACGCGAATTTCCGTCCGGGCTCACCTGGCCGATAGCCGCCGAGCCGGATTCGACAAATACCTCACACTCGCCTGCAAAGCTGTGGATTACGACTGTGCTGCCGGTTCCAACCGAAGCCGAAAGGAGCGGGGATTGATATCGATACGTCCCGGTGCTGGCATTCGACTCAGCCTTCAGCCAGCCGGCCAGTAGTACGAACTCTGCTGCGGAGGTCCCGGCCTTCCCGGCGGCACCGCCTCCACCATGCCTAAGAATATAGAGGCGGCTCGAAGGACCGAGTGCCACCACTGTGCCGCCCGCGAATTCCAGTTGTACGAATCCCTTGTCGGAAGTCTCGAGGATGTCGCCTTGCCGAAGGCGAATGCCCTCGGCGCCACGCAAAACACCGGTCCCGCGAATCAAGCGGAGTGAGCCTTCCACGAACGTAGCCGAGCCGACGCCCGGCGCGGCAACTGGCATGGGCCAAAGCAACAAAGTCAACGCGATGCGTAGAAAATTCATCTCGGCCCGAAATTGGGAAGTCTCAGTTGGTCCGGCGGTTACGCCGGAGGAGGAAGCGGGATCATCGTAGGAAATGCGCCCTACTTAGTCAAGCGTGATTCAACCGCCACACAAGGAGGCGAGTCATTAAACAGGGGAGAGGATGATGCTGGCTATCGGAACGCACTTCCAGAGAAACGATGGCGCAGGCGGATCGGCGCGCATCCTGCGGCAAGTTTCGAAAGCAGTTGCATCCCCGCCCGTAGCTCCGTCATCTGAGCTTTTGAGCAGGGTGTGAGCAAAAGCAAGCGAAATCGATCGTCGCCTGCAACTAGACTTCGCGTTCAAAAAATGCGAGCATTTTAGTCTGCAGGCCGTCATCACCAATTCATGAGCAGCAGCACTCCTACTAGCCCTGTTGCCCGGCGCATCCGGGGCAACGGTATCCCGCGCGTCATCGTAGCCACCACGGCGCTCCTGACGTTCATTTCGTTCTGGCGAGCGGCGGCGATCGTTTTGAACGATTTGGCGTCCTCCGCGTACTACGCGGGCGGGGAAGCTGAGGGCTTCATCGGTAAGACGGCGCCGTGGTTCATCCTGGCGATCATGGTGTTTTCGTATGCTGTGCGCGCCGTGTACGTCGAGAGCTGTAGCATGTTCGTTCGCGGCGGCGTTTACCGCGCCGTCAAGCAGTCTCTGGGCGGCGCATTGGCGAAGTTCAGCGTTTCCGCCCTGATGTTCGACTACATTCTGACGGGCCCGATCAGCGGCGTGGCCGCGGGCCAATATCTCGGCGGTCTTCTCAGCGAACTGTCGCAGTACATGCACCTGAGCGGTCCGTTTTCGGCGCACACGCTCGGCGGAATCTCCGCGACTTTCGCGGTCATCGTCACCGCCTATTTCTGGTGGGAAAACACCAAGGGCGTCTCGGAATCCAGCGAAAAAGCTCTGCACATCATGAAGCTGGTTACCGTGATGGTTGTGATTCTGATCGGGTGGTGCATTTACACCGCCATCATCCGTCACTCCTCTCTCCCTCCGTTTCCCTATCCGAGAAACATTCACCTGACGCCCAGCGCTCTCGGATGGCTGGCTCACAGCAACCTCCCGCAAATGTTCGGCATCGTCACCATTTTCATCGCGCTGGGACATTCCGTCCTGGCCATGAGCGGCGAGGAATCGCTCGCTCAGGTGTATCGCGAAATCGAGAGCCCCAAGCTGCAGAATCTCAAAAAAGCGGGCTTGGTCATTTTCGTTTATAGCCTGGTTTTCACTTCGCTGGTTTCGTTCTTCGCGGTGATGATCATTCCGGACGATGTCCGCCAAGGCTTTCTGGAGAACTTGATCGGCGGGCTGGCGATGAGTTTACAAGGCCCCTTCCTGGTGCGCCTGATCTTCCATGGATTCGTGGTGGTGGTGGGCACGCTCATCCTCGCGGGTGCAGTAAACACCGCGATTGTCGGCTCGAACGGTGTGCTGAACCGCGTTTCCGAAGACGGCGTGTTGAGCGAATGGTTCCGGCAGCCGCATCCAAAATTCGGCACCAGCTATCGCATCATCAACATCGTGGTGCTGCTGCAGATCGCCACGATTGTGATCAGCCGCGGCGACGTCACGTTCCTCGCGAACCTTTACGCCTTCGGCGTCATCTGGAGTTTTGCGATGAATGGCCTGGCCGTACTGGTGCTTCGCTACACAAACCCAGGCCAGCGTGAATTCCAGGTGCCCCTCAATTTCACTATTCGCGGCGTGCAGATTCCGGTAGGGCTCGGATTTATCACCATCACGTTGTTCTTGATCGCGATCACCAACTTGTTCACCAAGCCCGTGGCCACCATGGCCGGCGGTGCGTTCTCGGTCATGTTGTACATCGTCTTCACCATTTCCGAGCGGCGCGGCAAACATAGCGGCGTGGCGCACGTGGAAATGGATCAGTTCAACCTGGAATTGGAAGGCGAGTTGAGCCCGGAGGCGGTGGGCGCGCGTCCCGGCAACATCCTGGTGCCGGTCAGCAACCACTTCAACTTATATCACCTGGGAAACGTGCTCGATCGCCTGAAACCTGGGCGGCGCGATGTCGTTGTGCTGCATGTGCGCTTGTTGCGGCGCTCAGGTTCCGGCGAAAACGAACTTGAACCCGATCAGCTTTTTGGCAGCATCGAGCAGCATCTCTTTTCTCAAGCCTTGTCCATGGCTGAGAAGCGAGGAAAATCCATCCGGCTGGCGGTCGTTGCCGCGAATGATCTCTGGGACGGTATTTTGCGCGCGGCTACTTCACTGCAATCCAGCACCATTGTCGTTGGCCACTCCGCGAAGGAGATGACCGAGGAGCAAGCGCGGCAGATTGGCGAGGCCTGGGAAAAACTCGGCGACCAGAAGCCGCAATTCAACCTGGAAATTCACATGCCCAACGGGGACAAGATGTACAAAGTCCTCGGCCCGCATGCGCCAAACCTCACCGCCAACGAGGTGCACCTATTGCACAGATTGTGGCTGCGCTTCAGTGAAGTGCTGGCGCGCGAAGAGCTGCATCATCACGACGTTGTGCACTTCGCGCTGGAAGAAGTGCAAAAGGAAATCGACGAAGGAGAGGAAGATGCCGTCGTCGGCCGACTGCGCGCGCATCTGGAAGCGAATCAAAACAAGCGTAAATCGAAGACGTAACCGCCCGGGCAGACAGGGACTCCCAGCTTTGGTCTTGCCTTGGTAGCGGCCGCGGACCGTCGCGGGCGTTTGTTTCGTCCATGGTCCTGAAAGCGGCTGGCTTAGCGCGCCATCCTCATCTGATTCTGAAAGCTACTATGCACTGCGTCTACGTGGCGAGTTGTGTGGTGCAATGTCCGCAGCGCTTTGCCTGAATGGGGATGGACATCGAGCATTGCGGGCAATCTTTCGTCGTGGGTGGCGCCGGCGGCGCGGGCTTGTTGACCCAGTGATTTACCAATTGGATGATCAAGAACACGCAGAAAGCTACGATCAGGAAATTAATTATGGTATTTAGAAAAAGACCATAGTTCAGGGTTGCTGCGTGATCGGCTTTAGCCAGGTCCAAAGTTTCGTACGATTTGTGGTTTAAGCTGATAAACAGTTTAGAAAAATCGACCTTGCCAACGAGCTGTCCTATCGGTGGCATAAGCACATCATCCACCAGCGACGACACAATCTTGCCGAAGGCCGCGCCGATGATCACGCCGACCGCCAGGTCCAGTACGTTCCCGCGCATCACAAAAGCTTTGAATTCTTTCAACATGCGGATTCTCCTATCCCCGAATTCTTCTATACCAAGGTTAACAGTGGCCGGATTATAGCGGAGGGATTTGGCAGTCCATAGGAGAAAAAGGGGGAAAACCCGTTTAAAAGAAAAAGGCGGGAATTGAGATTCGAGTCTAGCGCGGCCGGAGAATCAAGACTGACCCAACCAGTCCCCGCAAAATCAAGAGAAGTCCGGCCAGCGCAAACAGTTTCCCCACCCAAGGAAAGGGCGCGCGCGCGATCGCGAGCATGACGCCGCCCAAAAGCGTAAGCGAAAGTCCGCGCGTCCACCGCTCGCCACGCAACCATCCGCGCCCCGGCTTGAAAAATGTGTACAAGCCCCAGAGAATCAGCGCGACGCTGAGGATGAGCCACGGAGCAGCGCCGCGGTCGACAAAAATTCGTCCAGTAACGCCGAGCCAAACGGCCAGCGCGCCCAGCAGGACGAAAATCATTTCGATGACGATGCGAAGGAGGCTTTGAGGTGTGAGCATGACCATTTACGCAATTCGCGATTCCCGCCGAAGCACCGCCAACGATCTAGGCGACGCGCTCGATGCGGACCTTGTTTAACGTCACTGGAGTCCGCGGACGGTCGTTGGAATCGCGCGGCACTTTCGAGATTTTGTCGGCGATCTCCTGGCCTTCCACCACTTCGCCGAAAATCGAGTGCTTATTGTCGAGCCACGGCGTCGCGGCCACGGTAAGGAAAAATTGACTGCCGTTCGTTCCCGGCCCGGCGTTGGCCATCGAGAGTCTACCGGCCTTGTTGTGCTTTAGTGAAGGATGAAATTCGTCGGGAAAAGTGTAGCCGGGGCCGCCGCGGCCATCGCCGCGCGGACAGCCGCCCTGAATCATGAAATCCGGAATCACGCGGTGGAAGGTCAGGCCGTCGTAGTAATTTTTCTTGTGCTTCTGGCCGGTGCGCTCGTCGATGAATTCTTTCGTGCCTTCCGCCAGGCCAATAAAATTCGCCACGGTCTTCGGCGCTTTGTCTTCGAGTAAGTGGATAACGATGTTGCCCTGCGATGTTTCAAAAATGGCATACGTGCCTGCGGGTCGCGTCATAAAATCTCCTTGAGTGGTTCGATTCATCGTACACGAGGGTCAGGCAGGCGCGCCAGTTTGACGCTGCTAAAGGCCGATGGGCTGCGCGTGGAACATGACTCACGAATTGCCGCAGGGACGACCAATTAGGCCGATTAGGATTGAGGCGTTGCGGGCGGAGTCGCGGCAGGCGCAGGCGGGGGTGACGCGGGCGCTGCGGCTGGAGCTGAAGCTGTGGCGGGCAGAGGTTTAAAATCCGCCCACTTGATCACCAAACGCACGGGAAAATCGCCGTCCTTCAAATGCAACGTCTCGTCCGCACGTTCGTAGTTGGGGAACCAATATTTTCCGTCCACATTTTCTCGAAAGGTTTCAAATGTCGTGAACGGCATTGTTGCGAACTTCACGTCGCCAAGCTCGTTCACCCAACGCCCGTACGTTTTCACCACTTCCAGATATTTGGTGTCCACCCACACGATGCCATCGAGGTACGCATGCGTTCTGTCCAACGCTTTAGGCTTCACCTGAAAAATGTATGTTTCGATTTCGTCGATCAACTCTTCCCCTATATATCTCAGGTCGTATTTCGCGAGTTGCGCTGAATTCAGGGGGAACTGTGGGATGCGCTCCAACTCCTTCACGTCTTCCGGTTCCAGCGCGAACACGTGCAGCGTCGATTGCGGGTGCTCGATCACTTTGTTCACGATCCGGCCGTCGGGAGTGCGGATGCTTTCGGTGACCATCAGAAATTGTCCCGAGAGTTTTCCCTGGGGATCGAACTCGTCGATGCGAATGGTCTTGCGCGCGCCGTACGTAGGACGGACGGCAACATACTCGTCCTCTTTCGCCGCGAATTTCTTAATGATTTCTTCGGGAGGAAGCGAAGGGGGTTCCGCAGGTTCGGGTGTGTTTCCCATTCGGCGAACATTGTGCTCGGGAGGAGGAGGTGTCATGGGCGCCTGCGATTCCTGAGCGACAACCACGTGCGCGCCGGCCAGCAGCGCGGCCGCAAGCCACGCAGCACTTACCATCGGAGAAATCGCACGGCGAAAGCGGCCAATCACGTCTGGGTTCATACCTATTAGGATGCGCGGCGAACGCCCAAAAGCAGCCTGGCGTCGTCTCGACCTGAAAGCTTACCCCGAATCGTCACGTGGGCGCGTATTCGACGGTTTTCGCACAAGGTACGAGAAAGCAACGGGAGTAACGACGGCTAGGGAAGCCTCATGCGCGTCTGCTACAATTCCGAGGTTTGTGACGGACGCGAAACAAGCAAAGCGCTTCTTTGTCTCCGGATTCGTGCAGGGCGTCGGCTTTCGCAATTTTGCGGAGGGCGAAGCCCGTCAGCTGAATTTGGGCGGGTATGTTCGCAATCTGCGCGACGGCCGCGTGGAAGCCTATGCCATCGGCACCCCCGCGCAACTCGCCAAGTTTCGCGCGACGCTCGAGCGCGGCCCACGATTTTCCAGCGTCAGTGGCGTAACCGAGGAGCCCGCGAGCGTGGACCCGCGATATGCGAACGGATTTGTCACCACCTATGAGGATTGAACAGGAGCGCGCCGGATGGATGAGCTAAAGAAATTGATTCGTGAAGTCCCGGATTACCCGAAGCCCGGAATCCTGTTCTACGACCTGACTACCCTTCTGAAAGATAAGAGAGGCTTTCACGTACTGGTCGACCGGCTTTGCGAACACTACAACGGTCACACGATTGATATCATCGCAGGAATCGAGGCGCGCGGTTTTATCTTCGCGCCTGCGCTGGCGTACCGCCTGGGGGCGGGATTCGTACCAGTCCGTAAGCCCAAAAAACTGCCGGCGAAGACGCGAAGCGTTACCTATGCACTCGAATATGGCTCGGATTCGCTGGAGATTCACGAAGACGCTGTGCAGCCCGGCGATCGCGTCATCATCTGCGACGATTTGCTGGCGACAGGGGGCACCGCTGCCGCCACCGTAAAGCTCGTCGAGCAGCTCGGCGGCAAAGTCGAAGGCTTGGCCTTCGCGGTGGAGCTAACATTTCTAAAAGGTCGCGCTAAACTCCCCGGCCTGGACGTTTTCTCGCTCATTCAATACGACAAGTAATTCGATTGTGGCAGATCACGTCTCGATCCCTGCAGGCGATCTGATTTTTGATTTTTGATTTTTGATTTTTGCGCCGATCACATCGCTCTTCGCTGCCGCAAGGCTTCAAACAAAACTACTCCAGCGGCGACGGAAACATTCAGCGACTTCACTGGCCCCGTCGTCGGCAGCGACACGACAAAATCGCAGCGCTTCCGCGTTAACTCGTGCAGACCTTTGCCTTCGCCGCCCAATACGATGCCTGTTGGAGACCTATAGTCAACCTCGGTGTAATTCTTGTCGCCGCGCTCGTCGAGTCCGACAAGCCAGTATCCGGTGTCCTTCAATTCTTCCATGGTGCGCACCAGGTTCGTCACTTTCGCGACTGGCAAATGCGCCAGAGCGCCGGCTGAAGCCCGCGCCACGGTGTCCGTCAATCCAGCCGCGCGTCTTTCAGGGATCACCACGCCGTGCGCTCCTGCCGCCAATGACGTGCGAATGACCGCGCCCAGATTGTGCGGATCTTCTACGCCATCGAGCAAAACGATCAGTCCCTTTTCGCCTCGCCCCACCCCGGCATTTGCCGCCGCTAGAATTTCATCTAGCGTTCCAGCCGCGCGCGAGGCCACCAGGCCCACAATCCCTTGGTGATCTTTAGAATCCGCAAGGCGGTCCAGTTGAGATCGGTCCTCAAACCGCAAGGAGATATTTCGCGCCCGCGCGAGTTGCACGATCTCCTCGACGCGCGTGTCCTGCCGGCCCTTGGCAATCACGATGCGATCGAAGGCGCGCCCGGCCTCCAGCGCTTCGCGCACCGCATGTATCCCCGTCAATCGATCCATGAAGCTCTCACAATCGTTCGTAACTCAATCCAGCGCTGAGCAAAATTCAATCATCCTCGCGCGCACCGTTTTCACATTCGCAGCGAAGCCGATGCCCGCCGCGGCGTCCACCAACAAAATCACCCGATCCACATCGCCACCCCCAGCTCGACCCACGAGCGCAAGCCGCAAAGGTTGCAGCACTTCCCTTCCGCCAAGATCTAGACCTTCCTTCAGCGCCGTAACGATCTCCTTGAATCGGTCAGGGGTACAAGGCCCGCCTTCCAAAACGAGTCGCGCGAGCAATCGGATCACGTCTCGCGCGGCGTATCGCGTCACTACCGCATGCGCTTCGGTGTTCGCCATCGCCCGCGGCGCATCATACTCAAACACCAATCGCAGCAATCCGGCGAGCGCTTCGCGGTCCGCCGCCTGCGGTCCTAGCAGGAATGCCGCGCGTTCGCACCAGGCGGTTTGTTCCGCGGAAACCTCCGAAGACGAAATCCACCCGCGCTCCCGAAGCACACCCGCGACATCTTCGGCCGTGAACTTATTCGCAGCGGCGGCTTCGATTTCTGGATTCCGATTTTCTTCCGGATTCGTCACAGGGATTGTCTCAACCGCGGCTGGCCACTGATCGCGCGACGTATCCGATATCGGCTCTAGTCCATCGACAGAGTGACCACTACATACGCGGCAATCGCTTCGCCACGGCCGATGGCGTCAACGCCCTCGTTGGTTTTGGCTTTGAGATGAACGTGTTCGACCGAGACGCTGAGCGCTCCCGCCAGAGCTTCGCGCATTCTTGGAAAGTGCGGACCTAGTTTTGGCTTTTCTGTGATCACCACCGCGTCAATCCACTCGATCACGAAACCTTTCCCGTCGAGGAGCTTCTTTGCGTGCTCCAGGAAGAGCAAGCTGTTCGCGCCCTTCCACTTCGGATCGGTATCGGGAAAATGCGTGCCGATATCCCCCAACCCCGCCGCGCCAAGCAGCGCGTCGCACAACGCGTGCGCCAAAACATCGCCATCTGAGTGCCCTACCGGGCCCTTGTCGAACGGCAACTCAATGCCGCCAACAATCAGCTTGCGCCCCTGCGCCAATCTATGCAGATCGTACCCAATCCCGCAGCGAACACTCATGCTCGCGCCTCTCGTACCTTGAACGATCTCTGCTCGCTCGTCGGGCCCGAGGCTGGATTGTTTGCCTGATGCAACTTCCAGAGCATAAGACCAACGAATAGAAAGGAGATCAGCATCAGAATGATCCTGAATTTTGCAGAATTGCTGGAGCGGTTCATTTTGTTGAGCGCTCGCGTTCCAGGTAGAAGCGCGCGAGGTCCATGTCGGCAGGCTTTGTGATTTTGATGTTGCGCTCGGAGCCGAGCACCACATGCACATCGTGCCCCAGGCGTTCCACCAAGCCTGCGTCGTCGGACGCGCTGACTCCGTCGGCTTCCGCGCGCGCGTAGGCTGTTTTCAGTAATTTCGTAGCAAACACTTGCGGCGTCTGCGCCAGCACTACACGTTCGCGCGGAATCGTGGTCGTAATCAGCGCGACGTCCTCGGGCAAACTCGCGCGCTTCACTTCCTTGACCGTGTCCATTGCGGGAATTCCCAGAATCGCCGCGTGACAACGACGTGCTTCTTCAATCACGCGCGTAATCTGCTCTCGTGTAACAAAGGGCCGCACCGCATCGTGCACCACTACCAACTCGGTATCGTCAGGGACTTCCTGCAGCGCGCGCGCGACGGAATCTTGTCGCGCGTCTCCGCCGCGTACCACGCGGACGTTCTGCTTGAATTTCTCCCCGCGGATTTGCTCTTCGAGCCGCGAGATGCCGTCGCCGCGCGTCGCTACGATGATGTCGGTGACCAGCTCGCACGACGCAATACGCCGCAGGCTCAGTATCACAATCGGCACGCCCTCCAGCTCGAGAAATTGTTTCGGCGTCTCGGCACCCATGCGAGTGCCCAGACCGGCTGCAGGTAAAATGGCGGTAATGCGGCTCATTTTCTGTGATTCATCGAAGACTTGAAAGTGTACATCAAGCCACACGTGGAGGCGAAACCCGGCAAGTCTTGTAGCGGCCCTCGCGAGTCGCATACTCACTCTCGTTACGCTCAGGCCGAAGGATTATGCGGAAAGGATTTAACCACAGAGAGCACTGAGGGTCGGAGCACAGAGGGCGTGGAGACGGCTGGGAGAATGAAGGAAGCAGATCCCTCGTCCCTCGGATGACAGTTTGAGAGGATCTGCGGCGAAGCTTAACGTGAAAGCGGAAAAGGTGAGGGCGCTAACGCGTTATGGCGTCAACGCGGCTTGGCGCTGCTGCAGGAAGCGGCGGACGGAGGGGTCGCGTTCCAGGCCGATGGCGATTTCGTAAGCTTCGTGGGCTTCGCTGTGGGCGCCGGATTTCGATAGGAGCTCGGCGCGTGCGGCCCAGTAGGGTTGGTATTCGGCAAGGCGGGCATCGGTGGCTACCGCTTGTAGGGCTGCGAGGCCCGCGCTCGCGCCATCAAGCTCTGCGAGTGCGAGGGCGCGATTGATCGCGACGACCGGCGATCCAGCGAGCGCGAGCAGCGCGTCGTAAAGCTGCACAACCTCTGGCCAGTTGGCATGGCCTGTGCGGCAGCGGTACACGTGAGCCGACTGCAACGCGGCTTCGAGCTGATACCGGCCGATGGAACCCCGAGTGCTGGCTTGACGCAGCAGCGATTCCGCTTCACCGATCATCTGCGCGTCCCACAATTCCGAATCTTGCTCAGCCAGCGGAATATATTCTCCGTCGTCGCTGCGCCGCGCGCGACGCCGCGCTCCCGCATGGAGCATGAGTGCAAGCAGGCCCAACACTTCGGGCTCGTCCGGCAACAGTTCGGTGATTAGCCGGGCGAGAAACAATGCTTCCGCAGTGAGATCGCAACGCGCGACATCGGTGCCGCCAGGGTCGGTCCAACCCTCGCCGAATGCGGCGTAAATGGCGGCCAAGACGGTGTCTAGCCGCGCCGGCAACTCTTCGCGCTCGGGTATACGGAAAGGAATGCCTGCCTGGCGGATCTTGCTCTTCGCGCGAACCAGGCGCTGGCCCATCGTTGCTGGAGAGATGAGGAACGCTGAAGCGATGGTGGCGGCGTCGAGGCCGAGCACCACTTGGAGGATTAGCGGAGCGCGAATGCCGGCTTCGATCGCCGGGTGCGAGCAGGCAAACATCAGGGCGAGGCGGCGGTCGGGAATTTCCGCGTCGGAGGGGCCAGAACCCAGCACTTCCGCCACGCGCTGCAATTCTTCGGACGCGATTTCACCGGTTTTTCGTCGTCGCGCGAAGTCGATTCCCTTTCGGCGGGCCACGGTCAGCAACCACGCTTCAGGATTCGCGGGACAACCATTGCGCGGCCAATCCGCCAGCGCCGCGGCGAAGGCTTCCGACAGCGCGTCTTCGGCCGCCGCCACGTCCCGCGTGCGTGCCGCGAGAAAGGCAACGAGCTTGCCGTAACTGCGGCGGGCCACCGCGTCCGCTGTGGTTCGTGCTTGCGCATCGTGATCGTCCAAGCTCATGGTTTTACGGAGCGTCGAAATTTTGTGTGGCGATGAAGAGGCGCGAAGGTGGCGCAGATCTGCCACCCTTAGATGCGCCGCACGTAGCTGCTCCTGACAATCCTTCTCTCACGCCTGCATACCGGGAATCGCTCGCACCTCCACGACTCCGTGACCCGCGCCCGGGCAACGCGCCGCCCAGGAAATCGCCGCATCGAGATTGGGCACGTCGATGAGGTAGTAGCCTCCCAGCTGCTCCTTCGACTCCGTATAAGGGCCATCGAGTACGTGCGTCTTCCCGTCCGCAATCCGCACCGTTGTAGCGGCCGCGCTCGGCCCTAGGCGATTGTTGCCTTTGAGCACTCCGGCCTTGGCCAGCGCTTCCGTGTACGCCATGTACGCCGCCATCCCTTGTTCCTGCTGAGCCTTTGTCATCTGGGGCCAGCCAGCCTCGTTTACATAAACCATCAGCATATATTCCATGTCAGCCTCCGTAAGAGTGTATGCGGGAGATACATCCCCCCAATACAATGACGCTCGAGCCCAGGCAATTTGGACCGCGGCTAGGAATTTACGTCGCCGGCGCGTAGCAAAGGAAGACATTCCCATTCTGGAAGGTTCGCGAATTTTTCAGCTGCAGGTTCAGCGTGCTCTTCACACCTTCGAACAGGGTCTTGCCCTTCCCAAGGACAATGGGATTCAGGGCGATCTGGAATTCGTCGATTAGACCTTCCTGCGCCAGTTGGGAAACGATGCTGCCGCTGCCCAGAATCACCATCACGTTGCCAGGCTCACCTTTCATTTCGCGCACTGCCGCCGCGAGGTCGTCTTTCACCAGCTTGGTGTTGCTCCACGTCGCCTTGTCCAACGTCCTCGAAAATACAACTTTCGGAAGCTTGTTCATCCCTTCGGCGACGACCGGATCATTTTTCATGGCCATCGGCGTCGGCCAGTAGCTGGCCATGAGCTCGTAGGTCTTTCTTCCAAACAAGAGGGTGCCGTCGCCACTCGCGTTCCCTTTGATAAATGAATTCCACTCCGCGTCGTGATTGTGAGCCCAGCTCATGTCGCCGCCACTGTCGGTAAAGTAGCCGTCCAGCGTCACGCTATTGAATACGATCAATTTACGCATCGTTCTTCTCCTATATTTATTTGTTCGATCAGAACAACAGACTCTCAATTCCGGGCACGGGCAGCTCACTCCGGCTTGACGTACTGACTGACGTCCGTGGTCAGCAGCGTGCCCTCCCACATCGGCCGCACCTCTACGACGCCGTGGATCGCGGTAGGCGAGCGCGCCGCCCACGCAATGGCGGCATCCAGATCGGCCACCTCGATAATGTGATAGCCACCGAGTTGCTCCTTCGATTCGGCATAGGGCCCGTCGAGCACCTGAGGCTTGTCGTTCACGACGCGAACCGTGGTAGCCATCGTGGCTGGCTTCAGTCCGCCGCTGCTCTTCAGGACGCCCGCCTTCGTCATTGCCTCCATGTAGGCTTTGTAGGCTCCGAGCCAATGTTCCTGCTCGGCCTTGGTCAGCGCCTGCCAACCAACGTCTTGAACGTAATCCATCAACATGTATTTCATGTGCTATCCCTTCGTGACCCTCGTTCGTTGCGTTCCTCTATTACATTCCCTATTACAATGACGCACGAAATCGGGCGATTTCGACAGACGAGCAGACTGCGACCACAAAGCTAATACAAATGGTTCGAGTTATTCAGGAAGCTTTTGAAACTAGAGGGTTTGGATCGCAGAGCCCTCGTCAGGCAGAGGCCTAATCCGCGTCGGTTTCCCGATAAATTGGTTGCGATCCACGATCGAGCGGTCCGTGATCGGAGACGCGTCCACCGCCGTCATTCCGTCCCGCGGCCATCGACTGGCGCGCCGGCGGGCCCGATGAATCGGCGCGATCATCCACGCGCCCAAAGATCATTTTTCCAGCCGTCGTCTGGTGCACCGAAGTGACGGCAATGTCTACGCTCTTGTTGATGAATCGTTTTGCGCCGTCCACCACCACCATGGTGCCGTCGTCCAGATACGCGACGCCCTGATTCACTTCCTTGCCTTCGCGCAGGATTAGGACGCGCATGGGCTCGCCTGGCAGCACCACCGGCTTGAGCGCGTTCGCGAGTTGATTCACGTTCAGCACCGACAGGCCTTGCACCGTGGCCACCTTGTTCAAATTGAAATCGTTGGTAACAATCTTCGCTCCCATCTGACGGGCCAGGTCGATCAATTTGTGATCCCCATCGCCAGCTTGCGAATGGTTATCATCCACAATGCGCAGTTCGACTCCAGGGAGCTTACGGATGCGCGCGACCACGTCGAGCCCGCGCCGTCCACGCTGGCGCTTCAGCGCATCGCCGGAATCGGCCACGAGTTGCAGTTCGTGCAGCACGAACTGCGGCACGACTAAGACCCCGTCGATGAAGTGCGCGTCGCAAATATCGGCGATGCGCCCGTCGATGAGCACGCTGGTATCCAGTAGTTTCAGCGACTCCGGTGGCGGAGCAGCTGCCTTCGCTACGACGCGTTCTCCAATCGTTTCCAGGTGTAACTCGCTAGCCTTTTGCGATCCCAGTACCAGGCCGAGATAGGCAAACGCGACGAGCACGGCGCATTCTAGAAACGATTTCGTGGGCTCAGGCTCAGCGGTGCGCGAGATAATCAGCGTGACCAGGACCGCTGCGAAAATTCCCAGGACTGCGCCAAGCGCTCCGCCCAGCAATCCGCTCATCGCCGTCCACCGCAACCGCAGTTCCGCCAGTAGAATGATTGCGGCCGTCAGCACCCCGACGCCCGTCGACGTTTATCCCGCCCAGGCGGAATGGCCGCAATGCATAACAAATCGTCGCGGCACACACTACCAGAAATCCGCGCAGCGCCCATGACTCCAGGCTCAATCGCCGGGAGCGCGACTCGCGGAGGGCGGTCGGACCGGGTGCAGATGCAGTTGGACCGGCAGGAAAGGGTGAGGAAACCGCGCGACGTTCCATTCCCGAATACGCTCGGCTCATACGACCTCACAGGACTTTCACAATCACTGCAAAATCGGTGCAGCCTTCCCGCAGAGCGTGGGGCTGGGGGCCGTTGCGGGATAGAACCTAGTTACGTCCCAGAGCCGTATATACTCTATCGCTGGACTGGCGTCAAGCCGCAACGGGGAATCAAGGCATTCTGAGATCAAGGCTTGGTACGGCAGCGGCTCCGCAAATGGGATGCGGCTGGAGGAGAGGGGACGCGGCCGAGTTCTTAGGAAACGTAGAGGCGCGGGACGCGTGCGCTGACTGCGCAGAGCAGATCGGAAGTTACGGTGCTGATGCCGCGAGCCACCTGGTTGGCTGGATACACGTGTTCGCCATCGACGCCGTAAATGGTGACGACCTCGCCGATCTCGACGCCCGGAATATCGGTGGCGTCGATCATGGTCACGTCCATCGAGACGATGCCGACGATGGGCGCGAGCTTTCCGCGGACCAGCACGCAGCCGCGGTTGCCCAGAGAGCGGTGGACGCCATCGCCGTAACCTGCGGCGAGTACTCCAATCAGCGAAGGTCGCTCGGTCACGAACTTCGCGCCATATCCGACTCCGGCACCGGCGGGAACTCGGCGCAGGCTGATGATGCGCGTGCGCAGGCTCATCACCGGTTTCAGCGGCAATTTTTGCTCGGCTTCCAAACGCTGTTCTGCTGGATCGTAGCCCGGGTGATAGCCATACAAAATCACGCCGGGGCGGACCATGTCGGCCCACGTTTCGGGGCGCGCGGCGATCGCTGCGCTGTTCGCCAGGTGCACGATTCCAGGATCAACGCCGAGTGCGCGCAATCGTTCGAGTGCGATGAAAAAATGCTCCTCCTGCTCACGGGTCTGCTCGCCTTGCGCGGACGGAGCAAACGCTTCCGAGGAGGCGAAATGCGTCAACACGCCGCCCAGTTGAAGTTGGCGGCATTTCGCGAGTTGCCCGGCGAAGCAGTCGATGTCGCTCGGCGCTATGCCCAGGCGATTCATGCCCGTGTCCATTTTCAGGTGAAAGGAAAAGGGTTTGCGGTTTCTTCGCTTGGAAGCGGCGTGGTTCAAGGGCGCAAGTTGGTCGCAGCGGTGAACGACCGGAGTGAGGTCGTGCTTTAGAAGATTTTCCTCTTCGCCGGGCCAGAAACTCGTCAGCACCAGGATTGGCTTGCGGATGCCGGCTTTGCGGACTTCGATTCCCTCTGAGGCGGAGGTTACACCGAACCAGTCCGAGCCAGCCTTTTCGAGGATCTTGGCGACTTGTGGCCCGCCATGGCCGTAGCCGTTGCCCTTCACGATGGAGAGCACCAGCCGCGGCGTTTTGCGCTGCTCAGTGGCTGGATTGACGTAGTCGCGGATCGCGCGAAGGTTGTGCGTCAAGGCGGAGGCGGAAACTTCGGCCCAGACTGGACGGCCTTCCACTTTGGCGACTTTCGCCGCTTTTGCCGCTTTTACTACTTTCACCTCTGGGGCCGAACTTCGGCGAGCTTGCTTCTTCTTGGAGATAGTCGTGTGTGCCATGGTCTTTCCCGGAGAAAATTTAGTGTACGACATCCGCGGGGCACGGGCCGATTCGCCGCGCGGATGCCGCGTGAAAGACAACAGTACGATGGGGAGCAATCAAAGCGCCGCTTCCGGCGATCTTCGGTCCGCCGCGTAACTTGTTGAGGGCACGGACTTAGGTAGGGCTCGCGAACTTGTGATCTCGCGTCTAGGCAGTGTCCGTGCTGGCATATGCCGTCCACGGGAAACCACGGCGATACTCCGAAAGCGCAGGGTTCCGGGGACTCCGCCCTGCGCTACAGGTGGTGCGGGGAACGTCTACAAAGAGAGGAAATTCTTCAGGAGTTGCTTGCCGGATTCGGTCAGCACCGACTCGGGGTGGAACTGGACGCCTTCCAGTTTGTGGCGGCGGTGGCGGAAGCCCATGATGATGCCGTCGTCGGTTTCCGCGGTGATGGTTAGCTCGCGCGGGAGGGACTTGCGCTCGACGATGAGAGAGTGATAGCGGGTGGCGGTGAAGGGGTCGGCGAGTTTGCGAAAGACGCCTTTAGAATCGTGGTGGATGGAGCTGGTCTTGCCGTGGAACAGCTTGGGTGCGCGAATGACCTTTCCGCCGAAGGCTGCGCCGATAGCTTGATGCCCGAGGCAGACGCCGAGAATGGGGAATTTACCTGCGAGGCGTTGAATCAGGTCGATGCAGATTCCCGCGTCTTGCGGCGTGCAGGGACCTGGGGAAATTACGATACGTTCGGGTTTGCGGCAGGCGATTTCTTCCACGGAAATTTTGTCGTTGCGATGCACTTCCACGGTGCAGCCGAGTTCGCCGAGGTACTGGGCCAGGTTGTAGGTGAAGGAGTCGTAGTTGTCGAGTAGCAGAATCACGGTGGTCCTTTGAGTATGTCGACGCGGTCAGGAAACTTCAGTGGCTGAAGCCCTTCCCTCCCGACGACTGTATGGCACGGCTGAAGCCATGCCCTCCTAAAGAGAAAACCAGCATAAGAAATACTAACTACGGCGTTCCGCAGTTTCCAAAGCCGTCAGGAGGGCGCGCGACTTGTTGACACTTTCCTGATACTCGCCGTCGGGCGTGGAGTCGGCGACTATGCCGCCACCAGCTTGCACGTAAGCCACACCATTTTTGACGACCATGGTGCGCAGCGCGATGCACGAGTCCAGATTACCAGCAAAATCCATATATAGAACGCCGCCGGCATAAATGCCGCGCCTCGTGCGCTCCAGCTCTTCGATGATTTCCATGGCGCGAACCTTGGGTGCGCCGGAAACCGTGCCTGCGGGAAAGCAGGCCATCAGCGCGTCGAAACAATCGACATCTTCGCGCAGGCGGCCTCGCAAACTGGAAACCAGGTGCATTACGTGGGAGAAGCGCTCGACGGTCATGAGCTGCTCGACCTTCACGGTGCCGTACTCGCAGACGCGCCCGAGGTCGTTGCGGCCAAGGTCGACGAGCATGATGTGCTCGGCGCGCTCCTTTTCGCTGGTCAGCATTTGTTTTTCGAGGCGCTGGTCTTCGGCTTCATCCTTACCGCGAGGCAGAGTTCCCGCGATCGGCCGGTAGAAAACGTCGCGGCCCTGCACCTTGACGAGCATTTCCGGGGAGCTGCCAACGACGGCGATGTCGTTCATCTGCAAATAGAAAAGATAGGGAGACGGATTTAGCGCGCGGAGCTCGCGATAGATATCGAAGGGTTGCGCTTTTGTTTTTGCGGAAAATCGCTGGCTGACTACGACCTGAAAAATGTCACCGGCGCGGATGTACTCCTTGCACTTTCGGACTGCCGCCATATATTCACTACGGCGAAAATTAGAGGTGACCTTGAGTGCCGAGCGCTTTCCGGCGCGAGCTTCCCGGCGGGGCTTTTCGGCGGCAACGGGTTGCTCCAACTGCCGGCGCGTCTCGCGTATTGCTCGAACGGCAGCATTGTATTTCGCGCGAAGGCTTCCGGAACCTTCGGTGAGAACGTTGCGCACAATCCAGAGACGATGTTGCACGTGGTCGAAGGCGATGATGCCGTGGTAGAACATGAGCAAGGCATCGTACAGGCCGATGTCATCGCGAAGCCGCTTCGGCAACCGCTCGATGAGCCGCACCATATCGTAGGAAAAATAGCCGATCGCCCCGGCGACGAGCGGTGGCAGACCGGGAAGGCGCACGGGACGAAACTGCTGCATGCGGGCGCGCAGAAACGAGACGGGATCGCGCTCCTCCCAGACGACGCGGTCGCGGCCCTCCATGACGCAGGCCCCGTTGACATAACGAAAGACTTCTTCGGGGTTGGCGCCAGCGAAGGTGTAGCGCGCGATTTTCTCTCCACCCTCCACGCTTTCGAGCAAGAAGGAATAGCGAGCACCTTGGGCGATACGCAGATAGGCGCTGACGGGGGTCAGCAAGTCGGCGGGAAGCACATCAAAAACAGGGATCAGGTTGCCCTTCTTTGCGAGGCGCTGGAATTCGCGAAAGTCCGGCTGAATCACCGCGGCCTCCGGAGCCGCGTTGTTTTCGGCTTAGCTTCGGTGCGCAACGCCGCGAGGACAGCTCGGCGCATGACGGATTCGGGAGCGGGCTGCCCGATCCACAATTCCCACTGCGAGATACCCTGGGCGAGAAACATTTCGACGCCAGAAACCGTAGCGATGCCTTTGCTGGCGGCCAGCTTCAATAACTCCGTGCGCTCTGGGCGGTAGATGAGGTCCATGACAATCCGACAGTGTAACTCGCGAGGGCTCAACGAAGAAATTTCGGCGTGAGGATACATACCGACCGGCGTGGTGTTGAGGACAGCGTCGAATGATTCGGTGCCCAGGGCGCGACGCGGAACAACCTCGCCGCCGACGGCGCGAGCCAGTTCACGCGCAGCATGCTCGCGCCGTGCGCAAATAGCGACCGAGGCACCTGCGCGGGCCAGTGCAAACGCGGCAGCGCGAGCCGAGCCACCGGCGCCGAAAACCAGCACGCTGCTTTTCGCGAGATCGAGTTTCTTTTCTAGGGAGCGAAGTACACCCACGTAGTCCGTATTGGAGCCGGACAGTGAACCGTCCCGGCGAACCACCACGGTGTTGACGGCGCCGATATCCGCGGCCAGGGAATCGCACCGTTTCAGGTATTTCAGGATTTTCTGTTTGTGCGGGATCGTGACGCTGAATCCACGAATACCGAATTCAGGGACGGCGGCCAGGAAATCGCGCAGGTCTTTGACAAGGAAAGGCAGATACACCGCGTTCACTTTTTTCGCGACGAAGGCGGAATTGTGCATCAGCGGGGATAAAGAGTGTCCGACGGGATCGCCAATCACACCAAAGACTTGGGTGCGCCGATTTAACTCGTGGGCTCGATAAAGATGCTTGAAGTCATGGAGCGACACTTGGCCAGGTGCGGTGGCGGCTGCAACCGGCGCGTAGGCCAGCGAGCTGCCTTCACGCAGCGCCAAGACACGCGCGGGTAAGCCGATTTCGCCCATGGGTACCGCGATGCAGTCCCGCGAATGCAGAGTCCACCGGAGTAAGCGCACACTGTCCAGAATAGTTCGGGCGCGCGCCGCGATCTTGATGGCGTCCACTTCACTATGGGGCGGGAGATGGACAGACCGCGTGAGCTTCGGAGTTCGCTGGAAGTCATGTATCGAGAGCATGATGCGGGGTGGGACGGCATACTCTCGGGGCGCTTGATCGGGCAATTTCCGCAGCGTCTCGACCTCGATATCGCACCATTGGCAGCCGGCTTCGCGAGCCTGGATGAGCCAATAGAGCTGGGCTTCTATGTTCCCGCCAAAGCGCCCTCCCGCCCCTTTGCGACGGCACGTCGCCAGAAATGTGGCACCCTTAGGATGGTGCCGCCGAACCCAGTGCAAGAGTTGCGAGCGTTCCCAGTCAGTGGCCAGCCAGTCGAGGCGGAGTTCGACGGTGGGCGTCTCGCGCAGGGCCAGACGGATGCCAGACGCCATCTCGACGGCAGTTGCCGCCGCTACCACCCCGCAGATCCGCCCCACACCCTTCCCGAGCTTGCCGTTCGCCACCTTGTGCGCCGCCTCCACTTGCTGGCCGGGCTGAGGCCCGCCGCCTACATTCGGCTGAGCCATTCTATTGAAAACAGGGCGCATAGCAAGCCGCATGCGCGCCCGTATCAAAAGTGTAAAGCACTCCCGCCCAATTTGTTGACGCATCCGGGGCCACTTGTTACTTTCGATGAGCACGTCCCCGCACGGCCCTTAGGGCGTGTTTCTAAGGAGTATTGTAATGCGCGCGAAACTAGCAGCATTGTGTGTTTCGATCCTCTCGAGCGCGGTCGTCTGTTCGGCGCAGACCGCTCCGGAAGCGACCCCTGGCACGACTGGCCAGCCGGATTACTCCAGTGTGTACTGCTCCGGCTTCATGAGCGATCCCAAGGTTCCCGACGACATCCGGGTCATCTCCGGCGAGCAGTCGAGTTACAAGCTCACCTTTTCGCGCGGCGATTACGTATACATTAACCGCGGCGAAGACAAAGGGGTGAAGATTGGCGACCGCTTCGCGGTTGTGCGGCCTGACACTGATACAGCCAACCAATGGTTTTATGGTCAATACAAGCTATTGAAGGAGATGGGTACCGTTTACCGCGATGCCGGTCAGGTTCGTGTCGTTAGCGTCCTCCCCAAGACCTCCATCGCGGAAGTCGTGTTTTCCTGCAACTACATGCAACGGGGCGATATCGTTCGGCCGTTCGAGGAGCGCCCGGCGCCGCCGTACAAGGAAGCCATTCGATTCGATCATTTCGCGCCCATCAGCGGCAAGCCCGTGGGAACCGTGGTGTCCTCGTTCGACTTCCATCAAGAGCTGGGACGCGGCGACGCGGCGTATGTAAATATCGGGGCGAATAAAGGCGTGAAGGTTGGCGATTATATGCGTGTTTTCCGCTACCAAGAGAACAAGAAGGACGTGTCCGCCTCAGCTGGGGAACACGACTATCAGTACAAAGTCTTCGGCTTCGGAAGCGCGCCGGCACGTTACGAAGGGAAAGACTTACCTCGCGAAATACTGGGCGAGGGAGTGGTGCTCAACGTAACGAAAGGCGCCGCCACGGTGTTAATTACCTTCAGCAGCTCCGAGATGTATGCCGGAGATTTCGCGGAAATCGAGTAGCTCGGGTCCAGGAAATCGGAGAATTTCAGGCCCGCGCGGGGAGCTTCCCGCGCGGTTCTTTTTTGCCACGCTACTCGCATGGGGCGATGCCCCCGTCGGTAAAGACCTCGCAGGTAAATCCCAGCACTTGCGTCTCTGGATCGCGCCAGGATTGCCGCGGTAGCTGAGCCTTCGTGCAAACTTCATCGAGAAATTCCTCACGAGTTAGTTTGTGCTCAATCGCCACTTGCGGAAGCAAAATACCACGCTGGGCGCCGCGCGAAACGAGCAGGCCATGTTGACCGATTTCGACCAGCGCGGGGTCGATTGGGCCAGGCGGCGAAAGCAGCGAAATCTCAATCTCCAATTCGTCGAGCTCTTCTGGCCGTAGAGGTGCGAACCTGGGATCCTGCAACGCGGCGCTCGCGGCGCAGCGTATGAGCGAATGGCCCAGCGGTTCGTCTGCTTCGACTACACCGATGCATCCCTGCAAACGATGTTGCCGACGTAATGTGACAAATACGCCGCACCGCTCGGCGAAGACGCCTTGGTTTGGGGTTGCGTCGGGAATACGCCCCAAGGACACAGCTTCAACGACTACTTGCCGCGCCAATCGCAGCAAACCCTGGCGATCGGCTTCAGAGAGGGACGGCATCCTCTGTCTTGTCGCGGCCTTCGAGCACGCGGAGCTTTCTGCGTTGCTTGATGCGATCATCGAGGTGCACCCAGAAGCGCAGGAAATATTGGCCGGCGGAAACCAGGGCGCTGGCGACCACAAGCCATAGCAACAACAGAGCGAGAGGCTTCAACGAAGGGTGCCTGGCGCCGGCGATCAAAACCGCCACGGCGCAAACCTGCAAAACCATTTTCGTCTTTCCGATCAGCGACGCGGAGATCGTGAAACCTTCGGTCGAGGCAATGCTGCGCAATCCCTGAACGGTAAACTCACGTCCGACGATAATGACCACCATCCATGCGGGCACCAGGTGCATATCCACCAGGGAAATAAACGCCGCAGAGATCAGTAGCTTGTCGGCAATCGGGTCCAGGAGCATGCCCAAGGTGGTCACTTGCAAGCGGCGCCGCGCGAAGTAGCCGTCTGCCCAGTCCGTGGCCGCCGCCATGAGCAGGATCAAAACGCCCCAAAACTCGAAGTGCATGGGGAAACCCCACAGCTCCACATTTGGGCTGCGTGTCAGCAGGATCACAATGAGGACGGGGACGAAAAAAATCCTGAGAAGCGTCAATCCGTTCGGAAGGTTCATAAGCGCCGAGCGGCGGAAAACTGCCCTTGCGGCCATTTCCACCGCCGAGCCTCACTATAGACCCCGGTTACGCAGGCGTCAACGCCAGGGCTGGAGGTAAGCAGTTGTATCGGCAAGTACTTCCGGGTTAATCAAGTCAGAACGAGGATGACGCGCGGGTGGAATACTTTTTCGTAACACCGTGGCTGTAAATCTGTGCAAATGTTGGAATTACAGTTAATTGAAAGAAGTGGCCGACAGCGCATTGGCGCTCCGTGGGGTCTCGTGTAATCCTTTTATTTTGTACCAGTTAGAACTAAGGCTTGCAAAATACTGGGATTTTGATGGATTCGCGAACGCGACGAGGCGTTTGAGCGGTTTCGATTTCCCACAGAGTTTTCCACAATAGCGGGTCTAGTGTCGGGCTTCTCGCCGAGCGATTTCCGTGACATTTTCAGAGCGAAAAACGCTCGTTTTCGCGACTTTACCGGGAAGTTACCGCGCCTTCATCCTTGGGATTGTTCAGATAGCGCCTGGGCCCCGCAACAAACGTACGGGCAGGAAGAGAAGAGCACTTAGGAGCGCGAGCACACCGCCGACGGCGATCCCTACAATCCGGAACGGCAGCAGGATCAGCCACACGAACGGATAGGCGATGAGGGCCAGCAGCGCCAGCGGCCAGCACAGGATGAACAAAATGAGCCACAAGAGAAAGGCGGCCATCGGATTTCCTCCACTCTAAGTTACGTCAGAGCGAGCTTGGAAGTTCCCTGGGCGGTATATTGGCTCAAACGCAGGCTGCGCGCAATCGAGGTTGGCACCTCGGCATCCATCAGCATGTGGGAATCTTCGACCTCAGAGTGGAGCACACGACCCATCGCGTGAACCAGCGCGAGCGTGCGGCCCTCAGCGAGCGGCAGCCGCAGCGACATGGTCACGATGGGGTCGACCGGCAGAGCGACGTCGATGCGCCTCAGCAGGTCGTCGATTCCTTTTCCGGTCAGGCCAGAGACCAGAACGGGCCCGGAGGCGCCACTTCTTGCGACACTGGATTCGAGAGTTTCTCGCAACAAGGGCGATAGCAAGTCGATCTTGTTTAACACGCGCAACTTTGGCCGATCTGTCACGCCGAGTTCGGTGAGGATCTTATCGACTTCCTCGTCAAGTTCGTCGTGATGAGGATTTGACACATCGCTGACGTGCAGGATCACGGCCGCTTCTTGAACTTCTTCGAGCGTGGCGCGGAAGGCGGTGAGCAGTCCTTTGGGAAGATCGCGAATGAAACCGACGGTATCGGATACGAGGACCCGGCGATTCGAAGGCAAGCGAATCGCACGAATGGTGGGGTCGAGGGTCGCGAACATGCGCGAGGAAACCAGGACCTCCGCCTTGCTGAGAGTATTGAACAGCGTCGATTTACCGGCGTTAGTGTAGCCGACCAGCGCGACGGTGCCGAGGGGAATGGCGTTGCGTGCCCCGCGGCGGAGGGAACGCTGTCTTCGGACAGCTTCGATGCCCGCTTGGATCTTGCTTACGCGGTCGCGAATGCGCCGACGGTCGGTTTCCAGTTTCTTTTCGCCGGGGCCACGGACACCGATGCGTCCCGCGCCACCGCCCGCGCCCCCACTGCCACCACCGCCGCTTTTTCCGCCGAGACGGGACATCGATGTACCTTTGCCCGTCAGGCGCGGCAACATGTAGTTCAACTGCGCGAGTTCCACCTGCAATTGGCCTTCGCGGCTACGTGCGTGCTTCGCGAATATATCCAGAATGAGCTGAGTGCGATCGATCACGCGGCGTTCCGTGGCCTCTTCAATATTTCTTTGCTGCATCGGTGAGAGATTGCCGTCGAAAATGATCAGCGGTGCTTTGTGGGCGGTTGCTTCGGCGCGAATCTCGTCGAGTTTGCCGCGCCCGACGAGCGTGGCCGGGTCGGCCGCGTCGCGCACCTGATAGATCGTACCGGTAACTTGTGCGCCGGCGCTGCGTGCCAGTTCAACGAGCTCGACGAGGGATTCGCGGCCCTGCTCGCCCGCGACAGCTCCCGGGATGCGTCGTGCGCGTTTCCAGGTGACGCCGACGAGTAAGGCGCGTTCCGCGGAAGAGGTCTGATGTTGGGTCTTCATGGATTGGATAGGGCGGACGTCATCGTGCCGATGTTGGTTCAGTCGCCGCGGGAATGGTTCACGAAAGGCGAATCTCCACAGTGGATTATACGCCGATGGCTTGCTCACGGCGACCTGCATTGGGATTTTCGATACACTGCTCGACAGTGTGCGCGTCCGCCGAAACTGCGGAGCAAGGCTGAGTGGACGGTTAGGCCTGGGCGTTTGGGGCGCGCCCCTACAAAACGAATAGAGTCGCGTTACGGCGCGTGCGCGCGAACGTCAGAGGGTTGCTCTAAAGCGCGCCCCTCTCCGGGAGGAGCTCGCTTAGCTGCTGGAGTGATCTCGCTTGGACTTGCGGGTCGTCCCCGAATCCTTCGTGCCACTGAACGGCAGACTCCTTGCGAAACCACGTCATTTGGCGCTTGGCATAGCGGCGGGTGGCTTGTTGAATCGCGCTACGGACGTCCTCCATTTTCATGCCACCGCGCAAGGCCGCTCGCAACTCGCGATATCCTATGAAGTCGAATGGTTTTGCGTTTTCTGGCAGGCCGCTATCCAGCAGTTCGCGCACTTCGTCAAGCCAACCGTTGGAGAGCATCGCTTCTGTTCTCGCATGGATTCGCTCATACAATACCTCGTGCCGAGGCATCAGACCAATCTTCAAGACGCGCCACCCCTCTAATGGAACGCGTCCCGACCGGTGGACTTCCGAGAGAGGACGCTTCGCGAGCAGGCAAACTTCAATCGCTCGAATTAATTTTTGTTCGTCTCTTGGCGAGATTTTGCGTGAGGCTTCCGCATCCAAGCGTTGCAGTATGCGATGTAAGTGACCTGGCGGAAAGCTTTCGACGCTGGCCCGTAGTCGCTCCCGAAGCTCCTCCGACCTTTGCGGAACCTCTGCAAGCCCTTCCAGCAGAGCGCGCAAATAAAGTCCAGTGCCTACCGTAAAGATGGGGACGCGGCCGCGCCGGCGCAGATCTTCGAGTACGCCTATGGCCATCTGCCGGTAGCCACCGGCGGTCGCGTCTTCACTCGGCGTGAGAACATCGATCAAGTGGTGCGGAATTCCGCGCCGTTCGGCAAGAATCGGCTTCGCCGTACCGATGTCGAAACCTTTGTAAAGCTGGGTCGAGTCGCAAGCCACTACTTCTCCGTCAAGCCGCTCGGCGAGCCACACAGCAAGTGCAGACTTGCCCGAAGCCGTCGGCCCTACGATGGCCACAAGTGGCAAAAGCGTCTTGTCCTGATTCATGGGAACAGGAGATGGCGGGCGCGGACAAACAGGAAGATCAGCACAAATAAGGCGAGGAGAAGACTGCCGAGAACTTGTTGGCGTGCGAGTTTCACTAGTGTGCGTAGTCTGGCTGCAAATTATAGTAGTACGTAAATCGCAATTCGATGTAGGGCCCGCTAAATTGCGGCGGCAGCGGCTCAAACGGATTGGAAGCTCGAATCGAAGAAACCGCGGCGCGATCGAGCGGCTCTTTTCCGGATCCGACCAACCGGACTGGTTCGCCGTCGGGAACGTTGCCATTCCTCATGATTTTAAACTGCAACGATACGACGCCTTTGTCACCTAACCGCACCGATTCCGGCATTACGGAAAACCAATTTCGCTTTACGGTGATGTAGACACGGTGCAAGTAGTCGTTGAAGTCCACGCCTTCGGTGGGCGTGAGCATTTCCATCGCTCCGTACGCCGAGGCCTGCCCTCCCCCGCCTGGCAGGCCGCTGTTGCTGGGAACTTGTCCGCCTCCTCCGACAGCCGAAGGCGCATTCATTTTGGCGGATTCGCGGATGGAATCCTGGAGCGAGTGTCCCAGCGAGCTCTTTGGAAGAAGAAGGGAGTGATCGGTGGGCTGCTGCTGCGGCGTCTCCAACTTCAGAGGCTGCTTGGGGGAATCCGCTTTTGCTGCGCTGTCGTC
The DNA here is from genome assembly GCA_963721915.1 of uncultured Acidobacteriota bacterium. Classification (GTDB taxonomy): domain Bacteria; phylum Acidobacteriota; class Terriglobia; order Acidiferrales; family UBA7541; genus Acidiferrum. Next base: position 59,627 of record CAVRLD010000007.1, read on the forward strand.
AGGTTGGGGCCTCGGCGGCGCCGTATTGGGTTTTGGCACGGGAGCGCTAGGGAGTTCCTTGGCGACGCGTTCCGGCTCCTTCGGCGCGGGCGCGGGAGTTGGAATCGGTTGAGGCGTGGGCGGCGCCACTTTGCGAAGTATGCGCGGATCGACGTGCACTGGCGGCACTTTGGGACGCGGCGCAGTCTTCAGTTCATCGAGCGCACCCGGCGGCAGCAAGATAGTCATTTGGCGGCGCGCGAGTTCGTCCTCTTCGCGTGTCGGAGCGTGTGGCGGAAAAATTTTGGGCTCGAGAATAATCAGCGCGATGAACAGCACGTGGGCCGCGAAGGAAGAGATCGATTTGATCAGTTCGGCGCGGTTATGGGCCTCCGACGGCTCCTTGGTGAGAAGATTCACCTCGCCGGTCATGAAGATGTCGGATTCCACCAGATCGGTGGGGATATTCTCCAGTGGCTTGACGATTTCCGGAGGCGCCGCGCCCTGCGGGACGGTGATGCGCTCGTCCATATCGGTGGGTTGCAGCGGCAGGTGGTTGGTTTCTTCGACAACGATTTCCGAGTGCTTCACATCGCGAGGCACCACCACGCGCGCGGCGATCGATTCCAGCGGCAGAGATGACGGAATGCTGGTGTGCCCGTCCAGGTGAACGATAGGCAGCATCGCCGGCACGAGCGTACGTTCGTCCAGCGTTGTGGGACGCCGCCGCGATGTCTGGGCATCCACCGTGGGTGGTTTCGAGCCGTGAGGAACGAGGAATCTCGGAATCATTCGTTTGTTTTCTGCGCGGTGGCAAAGGCTGACAGTTGGACGCGCTCGCCGTGTTCCTGGATACTTGCCATAACACGCTCCGCCAATTCCAGCGCGGCACGGCCGCTGCGGCCGCTGGTGCGAGGTTCGCGACGCGTTCGTACGGCCTCGACAAACGCTTCGAGTTCCGCGCGCAAAGGCTCTACCGCCTGAGCAGGTAACTTCTCGAACGCAAATTCAGGTTGCGGCCCGGGCTCTTTCACCGCGACCCGCAGCACATCGCGTCGCGCATAGTCCAAGGAAATATATTCGTGCTGCTGGAAAAATCGCATCTTGCGCACGCGTTCGGTGGAAACCCGGCTGGCGGTGACATTGGCGACTGCGCCGCCCGCAAATTCCAGCCGCGCGTGGGCGATATCGACTTTGTCGGTAAGCACCGGAATACCCACTGCCTTCACTTCGGTCACCAGCTCTTTCACCAGCGTCAGCAGAATGTCCAGGTCGTGAATCATCACGTCGTAGATGACGTCGACATCCAGGCTGCGCGCTGTGAAGACACCCAGGCGGTGTACTTCAAAAAAGAGCGGATGATTCAGTATAGGCTCAACCGCAAGCACTGCGGGGTTGAATCGTTCCACGTGGCCGACTTGCAGGATGCGCCCGAATTTCTTTGCCGCTTGCAGGAGCGCGTCAGCCTCCGGCAGGCTCTTGGCCATGGGCTTTTCGACGAGGACGTCGAGGCCCATCTCCATCAACATGCAACCAACCGCGGAATGCTCGACCGTCGGAACCGCCACGCTCACCGCGTCGGCAAGTCCTCGCAACTCTTCCACCGACGCTAACTCTCGCGTCTGAAATTCTGCCGCGACTTGCGCCGCGCGTGCGGGGTCTTTGTCGTAGACACCAACGAGTTCCGCTCCGGGAACCTCGCGATACACGCGCGCATGGTTACGACCAAACTCGCCGGTACCCACGACGGCGACACGAATTTTCTTTGTATCCCCAGTCGCCGGGCTCATTCCTTGTTCATTCCCCCGGAAGCGGCTCGGTGTTCCGCAGTCGTGGCCGGAGGAAGCGCCTGCATGGCGATTCCCGCGGCATCCGCCAGCGCTATCAATTTTTCTCGATCGAACAACAGGGTGCGCCCGGCATCCAGAGCCAAAGCCGTGGCGCGGGCACTCTTCATTTGTTCGATGGTTGGCAGACCGACTACGGGTACATCGAAGCGCATGTCCTGACCCGGCTTGCTGACCTTCACCACGACGAGTGGCCTGCCACCAGCAATTCGCGCGGCCCGCGCGATCGTTTCGTCGGTGCCTTCCATGGCTTCAACGGCCACACACGCGCGGTCGGAAATCACCACGGTCTGCCCGATGTCCATCGCGGAAATTTGCCGCGCGACGCCGAGTCCGTATGCGATGTCCGCAGCTTCGCGTTCGTCGGGCGCGCGGCGCGTAAGCACACCCGCGTCTGCAATGAGCGGCTTCAGGAAAAGCGTGGAGTCAACCAACCGGATACCTTCGTCTTCCAGCACGCGCGCGACCGCCCCGATCAGCGAATCCGTATTTTTTCGGGGCAACGAAAAAAGCAGCTTCGCCAGTTTCCAGTCCGGCCGGATCGAGCTGAAAATTTTGTTGTGCTTCACTTGTCCGGCCATTACCGCCTGCGTGACGCCTTCCTTGTGCATCAAATCGATGGCTTTGCTCAATTCGCCGAGGCTCACCCAATGCAGCCGCTTGGCGGAATTTTCCAGCTCCGCGGACGCTTCTTCCTTCAATGCGATCACGGCCATCTCGATGCCCTGGCTGCGCGCGCCTTCCAAAACCAGAAACGGAAATCGACCGTTCCCGGCGATGAGTCCCCAGCCCGATATGTTTGTGCCTGTCATTCAGTGGCCCGCCGAACCTACTTGCCAAATCTACTTAATGATGCCGCGTTCCGCAGTCTCGATGAACCGGATGAGTTCGGCGACGTCAGGCGAATCCGCGAGCGAAGCGCGCATCTCTCCGAGCGCCTGGTTCGTGTTCAGCTTCGAACGCAACAACAAGCGAAAAGCGCGCTGTAGCGCCTGCATGCGTTCCTCGGAGAAACCTTTGCGCTGCAAGCCAACCTTGTTCAGTCCGAAACAAGTGGTCTCGCGCTCGGTCACCACCAGCGAAAAAGGCGGCACATCCTGGGTAATCACGGTGGATGCGCCGATGTAAGCATAGCGACCGACACGACAAAATTGATGTACCGGTGAAGAAAATCCAATGGTGGCGAAGTCTTCAACGATCACGTGCCCGGCCAGGGTCGCACCGTTCACAAACAAATTGCTGTCCCCTACATGACAGTCGTGGCCGACATGCGACGAGGCCAAAAACAAATTGCGATTTCCAATGGTGGTCTTCCCGCCACCTTTAGCCGTGCCGCGGCTGACCGTCACATTCTCGCGAAACGTATTTCCGTCACCCACGGCCAACTCCACGTGCTCACCGCGAAAACCGAGATCCTGCGGATCACCGCCAATCGAACTGAACGGGTGAAAGACATTGTCGCGGCCAATCTTCGATGGTCCCTGCACCACGGCGTGCGCGTGCAAAACGCAACCGTTGCCCAACTCCACTCCGTCGCCAACCACGGCATATGGACCGATCTGCACACCCGAACCAAGTTTCGCGGTCGGTGCGACCGAGGCTTGCATGTGGATGTGGGCCACACTCATGCTTTGGATTCTTCCACTTTCGTCGCCGGCGGTTTCGGCTCGCGGTCCACCATCTTGCACATCAGCGTAGCCTCCGCGCAGAGTTGCCCATCCACCGTCGCCTTGCCCTCCAGCTTCGCGAAATCTCTGCCGCGCCACGATAGCACCTTGACTTCCAGTTTCAATTGATCGCCGGGCACGACCGGCCGGCGAAATCGCGCGCCATCGACAGCCACGAAATACAGCAATTTGCTCTCGCGGTCCGGAACTTCCAGCAGCAGCAGGAGCCCTCCGGTCTGCGCCATGGCCTCGATAATCAACACGCCGGGCATGATCGGCTTGCCGGGAAAATGCCCCTGAAAATAATATTCGTTGATGGTGACGTTCTTGACGCCCACGATGCGCTTCAACCGCTCCATCTCCAGAATTCCGTCGATCATCAGAAACGGGTATCGGTGCGGCAATAGTTTCTGAATTTCATTCACGTCCAGAATCATCAAGCGCTCTCCATCCCACCGCACACACCCACACTGCGGCGCCCCCCATTGTCCGGCAAACCTATGATTATATGCGAACCGGAGCGTCTGCGGTATTCATCCGCGGGGTGTTGTCGCGCGAATTACCCCATTTCGTGATGGCGAGCGCGAGTTTTTTGGCGTTTCTGGCTCACGTTTGCCGCGGGTGATGGGGGCTGCTAGGATGTCCCGTCCATGCACGAATCGCATCCAGTGAAGACATTCCTGAAAATGTTGAGGCCCCGCTTGCCGGAGATGCTCGCGACTCTTCGGCTTTTCGTCGGCGTCGAATCGCCCAGCCTCGAAAAAGCCGCCGCGAACAGCTGCGCCCGCATCATCGCCGCGGAATGGCGCAAGCGCGGCGTTCGCGTCGAAAGCCTCGCGCAGAAACACCGCGGCGATCATTTGCGGATTACCTGGTGGCCGAGAGAGGAGCGCACCGCAGGCCAGCTTTTGGTCCTGGGCCACTATGACACCGTTTATGCGAGCGGCACCCTAGCGAAAATGCCCTTCCGCATCGCCAGCGGCAAGGCCTACGGTCCGGGAACTTTCGACATGAAGGCGGGCATCGTGCAGGCGCTTTTCGCGCTCGACGCCTTGCAGCGATTGGGCGAGCCACCACGCGAGCGCATCATTTTTCTTTGGACATCGGACGAAGAGATCGGCAGCGACTCTTCACGCAAACTTATCGAAACCGAGGCGCGACGCAGCGACGCCGTTTTTGTTCTCGAACCCTCGTTTGGACCTCGCGGCTTGCTGAAGACGGCGCGCAAGGGTGTCGGCGAAGCGGAGATCATCGTTCACGGCCGCGCATCGCACGCGGGCCTCGCACCGCAAGAAGGCGTCAACGCGATCCACGAACTAGCCAAGCAACTTGCGCACATACAAGATTGGAATAACTTGCACCGCGGCGTCACCATCAACGCTGGACTTATCGAGGGCGGCACGCGTACTAATGTAATCCCCGAGCGGGCCCGCGCGGTTCTTGATCTGCGCGCCCTGCGTATTGCCGACATGCAGCGGCTGGAGCAACGGCTACGCGCGCTGCGGCCCACGCTTCCAAGTGCGCGGCTTGAGATTCACGGCGGATTCAATCGCGCTCCGCTCGAAAGGAAAATGAGTGCCGCGCTTTTCGCTCGCGCGAAATCTCTTGGCGCGAAAATGAATCTGTCTCTCGATGAATGCACTGTCGGCGGAGGTTCCGATGGCAACCTCACCGCTGCCTGCGGTGTCCTGACGCTGGACGGCCTCGGTGCCGTGGGGGATGGCGCGCATTCTTCTCATGAACACATCATCGTGAAGACCATGCCGGCGCGCGCCGCGCTGCTCGCCGCGTTGCTTCAATCATCGTGATTTCGCTGGATTCGCCGCTTCAAGGCTGAAGACTGAGGAAAGACGCCCGCCACCCTTCGGGGCTCAGGGGAAACGGTCGGCGGCCGCTACGTGAAGACGCATGCATCACAAATAGGTTTTGCGCAGATAAGCTACGGTCGCTTGCTCCAAATCATCGTAGTTGCTGTGCATTGCTTCCTGCACAGCGCTCTCCGTGGAGTTTCCCTGGGCGATGCGGTTCAGAATCCTCTCCAAGTCGCCCATTCCCCCCACCTGCACGATGTACTCGACATTCGCCAGTGCCCATGCGTATGCGTAACCCGCGATCGGGCCCGAGAGTTGCATCCACGAGCCTTCCAGCTGGCCCAGCCCCATCGCCTGTTTCTCTTCGTAAACCTGCACGAGCACCGAGGCATTGTCCTTGCTGCGCTGCCCTTCCATCCATTGCGCGATTCCTTCTTGAATCCACACGGGCGCGCGGCTGTGCGTCTTTTGCTGGATGAAGCTGTGAGTCAGCTCGTGCTTCAGTACGCGCGACAGCTCCGGAGTCAAGCTCGTCAACCCCTGAACGGGCACGCGGATGCGTCCGTCGTTCAACGCGCCGACCCAACCTGGGGCGCGCGTTATGTCCGCAAACGCCTGCTGTGTGTACAAAATCACGCCGATCGAATCCGGCGGCGTGAAGTTGAGTTCCGACTCGATCGCTGCGAAGTGAATCTCCAGAGCTCGCAGGATTTCCTTGGCCAGATCGGGCGCGGCCCCGCCGCTGTAGCGCAGGGTAAAATGACTGCTTTCATTTTCGCGGTAGTTTTCCTCTTCTTGATTGTCGCGCTGCGCCTTCGCCAGTGCGGCCTGCACTTCAGCGTCCGGACCCAAAGCCAGCGCACGCTTCCACTCGGCCACGGCGCGATCGGGTTTATTCATCCCGTAGTAGGCCCAGCCCGCGAGTTTCGCCACTTCCGGATCGTCGGGGGCGACGCGGTGCGCACGCTCGAGATACTCGAGCGAAGCCTTGTATTCGCTGCGCCGCAAATGCAGGTAGGCGACATTCATCAAGATGGTGGAATCGTCCGGCGTGTACTTCAGCGCTGACCGTTCGTCGACGAGCGCGTGCTCCATGTCGCCGCGCCCCAACTCAAATTGCGAGGCTGCATGCAGCGCGCGCGCCGCCTTGGTGTTCGCGGCAGCGTCCCCCGAGCGCGCCTCGCCTTCTACCTTTGCGAGATAGTTACGGTCGATTCCGCCATCGTGCACCGCCGCTTTCTCGATTTCCGCGCTTGCCTCCATCGTAGGCGGCGTAATTCCCATGTTCGCCGCGGCGGCTTCGCGCGACTCCGGCGTCGCCACGGCTCCGCCCTTCTCGATGTGATCCACGATCGATTTTGGCAGAGTCAATTCCCCGGCAGCGGTTTGATAGCGAACCTTGTCGCCTTCCTCCACGACGGTGAGCGCCACAATGCGCCGGCCATTCTTCAACACGATGGTATCCGCGGCGGCCGCCGAAGAGCTTCCAGCGAGCCATAAGAGCAGCGCCGCAAGCGCGAAGCGCGCAAAAGTGCGCGCCTGTAGGCACCTCTCGTGGATGAAACACGGCATCTCTCCATTTTAGGTCGGCTGAGCACAAGCGTCGCGCATGCCTTGTCTCGCCATGCCGAAAGTGACTACACTTGTCACATGCGGGCTGGGGTGGCCCTACTCGGGCTTTGTCTGGTGATGCCCTCCGTGGCGTCGTCTGGTGAAAAGTCTCCGCATGAACTGTACGACGCGCTGAACGCTCTCCGCCTCGATTCTTCCGCCGTCTACGAAGTTGCCAGCTCGGATCGCATCGAACTCCGCCGCGGCGATGCGCAACTCAGTTTCGAACAGGGTAAGTTTGCCTTTCTTACGCCTCTCGACGGCCACGTAACCGGCGCCGTCTTTTCCGGGCGCGGTCATGCCCTCGCGGCTCCTCGCGATCCCGTTGAAAAGCAGCAAATGGCCAGGTTCCTCGGCGCTCCCATCCTGGATCAGGACTTCACTAACCTCTGCCTGCGCTTCACGGATGACACCGCGTCCGAACTCCTTCGCCAGTTACAAAATGCCAAGATCGCGCCGCTGCAAGACACTGAATTCGCTTCGCGCTGGAACACTGTGCTGGCAGCGGTCAATCCGCCGCAGTCGCTGCGCATTCTGTTCGGCACTCTATCCAGCAATTGGAAGCCATACTTCTACGCCGCGGTGGATGGCATCAACACAGGCGCTTTTGACTTGATGATCGACCAGCAGCGCCCCGAGGCCGTCCTGCTCGGCCAGCCCAAGAAAGCCGGCACGCGATCGTTTTACGACGTGTGGGCTTCCTACGCGATCCCTGGAGTCCAGGCCGCGCACGTTCGCAACTTTGTCGCGCTCGACTATGAGATCAATACGTCGATCCTTGCCGACACTTCCCTGGACGCAAAAACGGATTTGCGCATGCGCGCCGAGGTTTCCGGCGAGCGAATACTCGTCTTCCAACTGGCGCGCGCACTTAACGTGGATGCCGTCACGGGAGGGCACGGCGAATCGCTCACCTACTTTCAGAACGAAGGCATGAATTTGCAGGACCGCAACTCTCACGGCAGCGACTATCTTTACGTCGTCTTACCGGCGCCGTCCGAGCGGGGCGCGGAATTCACGCTGCACTTTCACTACCGAGGAAATGTTATCGAGAACGCGGGGAATGGCGTGCTCTTCGTCGATGCCCGCGAAAGCTGGTATCCGCACTATGGAGGGGCCGCGGATTTCGCCAGCTACGATCTCACCATGCGGTGGCCTCGCAAGCTACGGCTAGTCGCCACAGGGACCAAACGCGCCGAATGGGAGGATGGGGATTTTCGCGTGGGCCGGTGGCAGACGGAAAAACCTGTCTCCGTCGCGGGCTTCAACCTTGGGGACTACGTGTCAACGTCGCTCGCTTCGGAAACCCGCTCTGTCGATGTCTACGCCAATCGCCAGCTGGAGCGCTCCATCGACAGTCGATTGGAAACCCCTCAGTTGGATGTACCCCGGCAATCCTCGCCTTTCAGCGCCGAAGGACGCACGAGCGCCAATGCAATGGTAATCAGGCCTCCCACGCCAAGACCAACCGACGCCGTGAAAGGGCTGGGCCGCCAAATTGAAGAGTCCATTCGATACTACGAAACTCTCAGTGGCCCATTCCCCTTTCAAAAACTCAGTGTGTCGCAGATCCCGGGCACGTTCGGCCAGGGCTGGCCCGGACTGCTTTATCTCTCTACTTACTCCTACCTGCCTCCGGAAGCCCAGCAGCGCGCTGGACTTTCCGAAACCGGACAGGAACATTTCACGGAACTCGTGCCCTTCCACGAAGTCGCACATCAATGGTGGGGCAATGTAGTCGGCTGGGACGCCTACCGCGACCAATGGATTGACGAGGCCATTGCCAACTATTTCGCATTGCTGTTCGCCGACACCCAACAGCGCACCGACCATTCCCTGCATGTCTGGCTTGGCCGCTATCGCCAGCAACTTGTTGAGAAATCTCCTGCCGCGGAACAACCCAATACCGAGATTGGCGCGCTGGAACTGGGCAGCCGGTTGACCTCCTCGAAAACTCCTGCTGGATTTGAGGAAGTTATTTACGGCAAAGGCGCCTGGGTGATTCACATGCTCCGCGAAATGCTGCGCCAGCCCGGCGTCAAGAATCCGGATGCGCGCTTTTTTGCGCTGCTGCACACGCTCGTTACGAAATACTCCTACCGCGCGCTCTCGACTTCGGATTTGCAGCACGAAGTGGAAGCGGTGATGACGCCGGGCATGGACCTGGAAGGCGGCCACTCGATGGAGTGGTTTTTCGAACAGTGGGTGCGTGGGACTGGCGTTCCGAAGTACCGCATTGAATATTCCGTACACAATTCCGACAAGGGGTACGTGGTGCGCGGAAAACTTTACCAGGACAATGTGCCCCGTTCTTTTCTCGCTCCAGTTCCGTTGTACACGGGCCCAAACACCGGGCATGCCACGTTCCTGGGAGTCGTCGTTGCGGCCGGTCCGGAAACTTCGTTTCATTTCACGACGCAGACCGAGCCGCACAAGATCTTGATCGACCCGCAAATGACTCTTCTCTGCGTCACTCCCTAACGGCCGCGGTTAATGCGCCAGGCCCGCAAGTGGCTTTTGGTAAATCCGTTTTTGTTTGACGAGAGGACTCGCGGGGTTTAGTTGCGCCTTGCCTTCCGCATCGAAAACGTAAGGAAATCCCAGCGGGTCGACGGGAGTGCGGGGGAGCAAGCCGGCGACCACCAAGTCATGCACCGCTTTGGGACGTCGCCCCGCGCGCTTTTCGTATTCCGCCGCGATCATGTTTAGTTGCTTGCAGTCCGCATCCACCCGGAGCAGTTGGAGGTGCGTCGCGGCGTTCTGCTTCATTTGTGGGTCGGTCGTTGAATTGTAGATTTCGTTCCACAGAAAAGACGAAGTCTCGGGAGTTTCGCCCTGCTCCAACACCTTCGCGGCCAGAACCTTCATCCAAACCAGGGCCGCCGGATTCTTGCTGCCCTCCAGAAAAGCAGCTGACGCCTTCTGATAGTCCTGGAGCTCAAAATAATAGATGAAGCCCAAGTCTTCGTAGAACCGCCAATACTCGGGATTCGCGCGAATTCCACGATAAATCAATTCGATCGCGAGGTCCGGCCTTCCAGCGCCGCTAGGGGGACCTTCGCTCAGGAACATCGAGCCGAAGCGGTAGGCCACGAGAAGGTTGGGATCGAGCGTCGTCGTGACATCCAATAACGGCCAAAGCAGCTCGAAATTTTCGTCGCGGCGCACGTTCTTGTCGCCGTAATACTGCACGACTCGTGTCCAATACAGGTCGGCCATCAGCGGCGCATATTCCAGGCTGATGGCTTTTAACATCGGGCCCGAGCGCAGCACCAGGTCGTCTTTCTCCTGGTGCAACGCATCACGTTGCACGTCGATGCGCTGCTGCAGCCGCCAAATTCCCGCGAAACCGGCGACAAGCACGACGAGCAGCAAAACCGGCGCCGTCTTGCGAGCGTTCATTTCAGATTCCGCCTGGAAAAGATCACCGAAGCCGCGGCCAACACGATGGCGCAATATAAGACCGCGTAGGCCGTATTATGAAGGATCAAAGTCCCGGGAACATGCCGGCCGTGCGCCGCGGAAGCCATCACGTCGAAGTTCTCAAAATTGGGAAGCAGGTACGAGAGCCATCGCAAAAACGTTTGCACTGCTGGGGCTAGCGTCTCGCCGTGGAGGCCGCGCATCTCTTTCACGAACAACCCGGAGACGTATAATCCTGCCGTGAACAAAATGGCCAGCAGGGGCGTGGTGTAGCAGGAGAACAGCAGCGCCAGCGCCACGACTAGCGCCAGCTTCAACAAGATGAAATAAATCGCCACCAGCGCCACTCCGTCCGCGCGCTCCAGCGAATGCTTGACGTAGTACAGCGCCGTGAACAATCCCGCGGCCATCGCCGCCGTATTCACCGACAGCGTAAGCAGCAACCCGCCGAATTTGCCCAGCAGAAATTCCCACCGTCGTACAGGTTTCGCGAGCAACGCGTACAACGTCCGCTTGTCCATTTCCTTTGAGACTAGCCCAACGCCAATGAACACCGCCATTAACAAGCCAATTACCGAAATGGCGCTTAGTCCGAGGCTGATGATCACCATCTGCTCGATGCCGATCGAAATTTGCCCTACGACGACCGCCGCGCCCATCATCAGCAACGCGAAAAAAACCAGGTTGTACAACACGCGATCCCGCACTGCTTCGCGAAACGTATTCCAGGCGACTGCGCCGATGCGGCTCATTTCCCGCTCACATCCACCGCAGCTGCCTGCGCGCGGTCGGCTTCGATCAGATGCATGAAATATTCTTCGAGCGACGCTTTCATTTGCGTCACTTGCAGGATTCTCGCGCCGGCGTCCCGCAGTTTTTCCAGCGTCGGGTAAAGATCTTCTTCTTCCACCTGCAACCGGTAGCGGTTTCCGGTTCGCGTCGCTTTTCCCACGAGGGCGGCGAACGCGCCGGCAACATCGCTAACAAACTCGAACAAGATTTCCATCCCCTGGGCCTTGATGCCCACGATCTCGTCCGGCGCACCCACGCCACGCAGCTTCCCGCCGACGATTACGCCCACCCGGTCGCAAAGCATCTCTGCGTCCGACAAAATGTGCGTCGAGAAGAGCACGGTTCTGCCCTCGCGCTTCAATTCCAGAATAATGTCGCGCACTTCCCGCCGGCCCAGCGGATCAAGGCCGGACATCGGCTCATCCAGAATCACTACGCGCGGATCGTGCAGGATGGCCTGGGCCAAACCGACACGCTGCAGCATTCCTTTGGAATATTTTCGCAATTGGATTTTTCGCGCTGTCTCCAGCCCGACCTTTTTCAGCATGCGCGCTACGCGTTCGCGGCGGTCCGCCGCTTTCAGATTGTGAAATCGCGCAAAATAATCCAGCAATTCCGCCGCGGTCAGGTAGTCGTAGAAATACGGCTGCTCGGGCAGGTACCCGATGTCCTGATGCATGGCGATATCGCTGATCGGTTTGCCCAGAATGTGCGCTGTACCGGCCGTCGGAAAAATCAGGCCTACCAGTAATTTAATGGTCGTGGACTTGCCGGCGCCGTTGGGTCCCAGGAAGCCAAACACCTCCCCGCCTTCGATGCGCATGGTCAGGCCTTCCAGGGACCGCTTCGTCTTTAAGTGCAGGAAGCCGAAGGGATAGTCCTTGGTCAGGTTATCGATCTGGATTGCGGCGTTCGACATTACTTCATTGTTGAAAACTAAAGGCTTAGCGTCAATTGCTGCGCACACAGAATGTGCGTAGAGAGGAACTTTTCGTATTGGAAATCGGTCCGCCCGGGTGTGGCCAAACGGGACGGAGGTGAAGCTTGGCTTAAAAGGCTACCCAAGGGAATGCGGATACTTCAGGAATCGCCGCGAGCAGAGCCGATCTGTACCAGTGGCGACGGAACCGCAGGCGGCGCCACGGGCGTCGGCTTCAGCGTTTGCTTGCCGCGCCAGTTATCCAGGATTCCGACCTGCTGTACGCAGGAAACCGTGCACTTGGGAGCGCAAAATTTCGCCGTGAAGTATTCCCGGTGACGCATCTCGGGCGTGTAGTCCGACAATGGAATCCCAGGATACCCGCGCTGCTGGGAGCACCAATGAACCAGCCCGTCCTCGCAAATATAGAGATACCTGGATCCCGACCGGCACCGCCAATCGTGCTTCTTCCCGCGCGCCACGCTGTGCTGAAAATCGTTGAAACGCGAAAACGAACTCTTTCCTAGCGACATGATTTCTTCAAAAATTTCGATCTGCCGCGGATTCAGGCCTTTCAGTTGGCCATTTCCGTCGTGAATGATTCCGACCGTGCTGGTAAACCCGAGTTCCACGGCGCGGTGCGCGATTTGCAGAGCGTCTTCCGGATTTTTCACCCCGCTGCCCAGCACCGAGTTGATGTTCACCTGAAACACCGCGTACTGCGCCAACCACTCCAGCCGGCTGTCCAGTGTCTTCAGGCTCTTTTTGGACACTTCGTCGGGGGTCACGTTGTCGATGCTGATCTGCAGGAACTCGAGGCCGGCATCATTCAGTTTCTCGATGCGTTCCTTGCTCAGCAGGAATCCATTGGTAATCATCCCGGCATAGATCCCGCGCTTGCGCATGTGCCGGATCACATCTTCCAACTCCGGATGCATCAGGGGTTCGCCGCCGCTGATGGTAATCATGGACGTGCCCATGTCCGCCAGCAAGTCCAGCCGGCGCTTCATCTCGTCGAGCGGCACCGGCTTCGACACGTCGTCGTACTCGTTGCAATACCCGCAATCCAGGTTACAGCGCCGCATCGGGATGATGTGCACGAGGAAAGGATGCTTCGTGGAGACCAGGGCCTTCCCGATCTTCATCAGCTCACGCATACGCGAACGCGCAAACCGCAGCCCGCGCCTCACCCGCACGGATGAGGATGCCGACACCTTCGCCTTGGGAGCGCCATTTGGCATGAGAGTCTGCAGATTCCCCTGATCCCAATTATACATGAGGGTTTGATTTAGCTACGCCAGTTCCAGGCAATTTCATCTCAATGTGCCCCAAGAATGAAGCACTTACGCGGGAGCCCTGAGCCAGCGTAAGAAGCCCGCACGTGCTCAAACACTGACATGCGACGACTTCTGAACTTTCCCCTGACGAATTGCGTCTTTCCATCGTCTGTGACCGAGAGAACTAACCGCGAAGATCAGGTGTCGTCCAATCCGGGGAACGCCAAGACGGCATCTCGAGGTGGCACATGCATTCCTTGATCTCCGACCTCCAATATTCCGCCCGCGAATTGCGCAAGCGGCCCGGCTTCGTGCTGACCGCGGTGCTGTCCCTGGCGCTGGGCATTGGGGCAACCAGCGCGGTGTTCAGCGTGATTTACGCCGTGCTGATTGATCCGTTTCCATATCCGGGTTCCGACCGCATCATGGAACCTCGGATGAAGGACAAGGCCGGGAACGACCGTTATTCCGGATTCAACGGCCCCCAAATCGAACAGCTACGCCAGGCCAAATCGATCGAAAGTGTCGTGGCTCTGGACAACTGGAACCTTACGACCACCGATGGCGACCTCCCCGAAGATGTGAATACCAGCTATATCTCTCCAAATGCGCCTAGCCACTGGGGCATTCCTGCGATGATGGGCCGCTGGCTTATCCCCTCCGACGCCCCGCCAGGACAAGAACCTCAGCCAGTGGTCGTCATTACCTACGAGTTCTGGCAGCGTTACTACGTCGGCGACCCCAATGTCATTGGCCGCACCATCCAGCTTGTCCACAAACCGTACCAGGTCGTTGGCGTCATGCCTCCGCGGTTTAAGTGGGGCGAGGCGCAGATGTATCTACCGCTGAAGTTGACGCAAAATCCAAACATCTACGAAGGTGCCTCCGTCAAACTCCGCCCAGGCGTAACCGTGGCCCAGGCCAATGCCGAACTCCAGCCCATGTTCGAACAGTTTGCCAAGGAGTCTCCGGGGCGCTACCCGAATGCCTTCCGGGTGAACTTGCGCAGCATCGTAGACGTCTACGCCAGGCCCCTCGGTCCAACGCTCTATCTTCTGCTCGGCGCTGTGGGTTCCCTGCTGCTTATCGGCTGCGGCAACGTTTCGATTCTGCTGCTGGCTCGTGGCGCCGAACGCCAGCATGAGCTCGCCGTGCGCGCCGCCATCGGCGCCGATCGCGTGCGCATGATCCGTCAGCTGCTCACCGAATCGTTAGGCATCGCCCTGACCGGCGCCGTCCTGGGCATCCTCCTCGCATGGAAGAGTCTCCCGCTGATCGTCGAGTGGATGCCGCACGCCTTTCCCGCCGAGTCGGTGATCAAAGTGAACGTCCCGGTGCTGACCTTCTGCGTCGCTCTTGCCATCGCCACCACCATCATCTTTGGCCTGTCACCCGCCCTGCAATTGTCGCGACCCGATCTTGCCCGCCTGATGCAAGGCAGCGGCCGCCGCGTGGCCGGCAGCAGCCAGGCCAAGCGCACGCACGGCATCATGGTCGGTGCCCAGGTGGCGCTCACCATCCTCCTGCTGACCGTCGCCAGCGCCGCGGGCAAGGGCTTCCTGCGCATCGTGAAAGCCGACCTTGGCTACGATCCGCACAACGCCATGTCCGTCCCCATTCCCATCCACGAGAACACCTACGGCACCTGGAAAGCTCGTTCCGAATATTTCGAACAGATCCGCAGCCGCATCGCCGCCATGCCCCAGGTCGTCGAGGCTGGAATCTCCACCAACGCCACGCCGCCCTCCAACGGTTGGAATCAGCAATTCGAAATCTCCGGCAGCACCTCTACGGAAAAGTCGGAGACCCGCCTCAACTTTGTCGATTCCGGCTATTTCTCTGTCCTCCACATCCCGCTGCTGCAAGGGCGCCTCTGGGATCGCCCCGAAATCATGCGCGGCGCCTCGCTGGCTCTGGTCAATCAAACGATGGCACGCCAATATTGGCCGAACGGGAACCTGATCGGCCAACAAGTGCGCTTGCCAAACCTGAAGGACCAGCCACCCTACAATCCCGGCATCCCCAACGCCGACGGCTGGCTGCAAATCATTGGTGTCGTCGCCGACGCGCGCGACGACGGCCTTCGCAATCCCATCAAGCCCGCCATCTTTGTTCCCTTCACCCTGCGCATGAACATGTTCACCCAGGTGCTCGTGCGCACTCAGGTTCCTCCGCTTTCGATTCTGCACGACATCCGCGCCCAACTCGTGCAGATCGACCGCGAACAACAAGTCATGCAGGTCCGCGACCTCGAAACCTGGATCACCGACGAGCAGGAGTACGGACAGCAGCGCTTCATCGCCACGCTCTTTGCGATATTCGCATTCCTGGCCTTGACCCTCGCCGCCGTCGGCCTGTACAGCGTGGTGTCGTACGGAGTCGCCACGCGCACGAACGAGTTCGGCATTCGCATGGCCCTCGGCGCAGGATCGGGCGACGTTTTTCGTATGGTGCTTGCGTCTACAGCGACGAATGTCGCCGCCGGCCTCGCTGTCGGCATCGCGATAAGCTTCGCGTTCGACAAACTCGCCACCAAGTGGGTATTCGAAAGCTCCCGCGACCCCTTCATCCTGACCGGCGTTACGCTAGTCCTAGTCGCCGCCGCCGTGCTCGCCTCGCTCGTCCCGGCCCGGCGCGCCGCCGCAGTCGACCCGATGGTCGCCCTCCGCTACGAATGATTTCGCAGTTGTAGCGGCCGCCGACCGTTCACACTGAGACCCGAAGGGTGGTAGGCGCTTTTCCTACAAGATCCGCTCAGTGGCGACACCCCCAGAAAATCTGGTCGCGATTCGAAGCAGACAACCTTGCGCTAGCGCGACCCTGCCCGCCACCCTACAATGCACAGAAGCAAAAAATGCCCATCCGATCCCTTACCTCCGACCTCCGTTCTTCCGCCCGCGAATTCCGAAGGCGTCCCTACTTCACGCTCACCGCCATACTGTCCCTGGCGCTCGGAATCGGCGGTACCACCGCGGTTTTTAGCGTCATCTACGCCGTACTGATCAATCCATTTCCCTATCCCGGCGCGGAGCGTATGGTCGAGCTTCGCTTGAAAGACAAAGCCGGCAGCGATCACTACGTAGTCTTGAGTGGCCCACAGCTCGACCAGCTTCGCCAAACTCGCTGCATGGAAAGCGTCGTCGGCTTGAATTGGTGGAACCTGACAACCACCGATGGCGACCTTCCCGAAGACCTGCAAGCCGTTGCCGTCACCACCGATTCCGCGAGTCACTTCGGCATTCCAGCACTCAAAGGCCGCTGGTTCATTCCCTCCGACGCGCCTCCCAGCGAAGATGCCCAGCGCGTCGCGGTGCTCAGCTATCAATTCTGGCGAAGATATTTCGTGGGCGATCCCAACGTCCTCGGCCGAAAATTCCAGCTCGTTCACGAAACCTACGAAGTGATCGGGGTAATGCCGCCGCGCTTCAAGTGGGACGACGCCGAAGTCTACTTACCGCTGAAGGTCACGCACGACGCGGCGCTCAACTTCGGCGCATCCCTCAAGCTGCGCCCCGGTGTAACGCCAGCGCAAGCCGACGCCGAACTCCAGCCGCTTCTCGAGCAGTTCGCCAAGCAATCGCCGTCGAGTTACCCCGACACTTTCGTCGTGGACTTGCGCAGCATCGTTGATCTGCGCGCCAGGCCCCTGGGCCCAACGCTGTACCTTCTGCTCGGTGCGGTCACATCGCTGCTTCTGATCGGTTGCGCCAACGTTTCGATCTTGTTGCTGGCCCGAGGCGAAGAGCGCCAGCATGAACTGGCCGTCCGCGCCGCTATCGGAGCAGGACGCCTTCGCATCATCCGCCAACTGCTGACCGAGTCTCTCGCAATCGCCGCCGCCGGAACGGCAATCGGCACGCTCTTTGCCTGGCGAGGCGTATCGTTGATCGCCGCATTCCTTCCGAATCGTTCGTTCCCGTCGGAAGCGGTCGTCCGCATGAACGTCCCGGTGCTGCTCTTCAGCATCGGCCTGGCGCTCCTCACCACGATCGTATTCGGACTCTGGCCGGCGGTGCAGCTCTCGCGCCCCGAAATCGCGCGTGTGATGCAAACGAGCACGCGCCGCGTGGCAGGCAGCGCGCAGTCGAAGTGGACTCAGGGCGTGATAATCAGCGGTCAGGTAGCCCTGACGATTCTGTTGCTCAGCGCGGCCAGCGCCGCCGGAAAAGGCTTCCTGCGTCTGGTGAATACCGATCTCGGTTACGATCCGCGCAACGCGATGTCGCTCCCCATTCCCGTGCACCGAAATGCGCATGTCTCCTGGCAGGATCGTTCGCAATATTTCGAACAATTGCGCGCAAGGTTGGCCGCCATGCCGGAGATCGTTGAAGCAGGCATCTCCACCAACGCCACCCCACCGGTCGCCATCGGGAGCATGCGCATCGAGATCATGAGCCGCCCCGAGTCGGAAAAGCCGCAAACCCGCGTGAACTTCATCAGTCCCGAATATTTTTCCGTGCTGAAGATTCCCCTGGCGCAAGGCCGCTTGTTCGACCACACCGAAACCATGCGCGCCGCTCACCTCGCGATCGTCAATCAAACGATGGCGCGCCAGTACTGGCCCAACGGAAACGCCATCGGCCAGCAAATTCGCGTTCCCGATCTGAAGGACGAGCCGCCCTATCAGCCTGCCGCCGCTGGCAGCACCGAATGGTTGCAAGTCGTCGGCATCGTCGCCGACGCCCGCAACAACGGCTTGCGAAATCCCATCAAGCCGGCAGTCTTCGTGCCTTACACATTGCGCATGCCTATGTACACGCAGGTCATCGTGCGCACCCGCGTCCCTCCCCTGTCGATCCTCCGCGACATCCGCGCGCAACTCGTTCAGGTCGATCGCGAACAACAAACCACTCACGTGCGCGACCTCGAGGGCTGGATTACCGGCCAGGATGAATACGCTCAACAACGGCTCGTCGCCGCCCTGTTTGGTGTCTTTGCGATCCTCGCTTTGATCCTCGCGGCCGCCGGCCTCTACAGCGTGGTCACCTACACGGTAGCCACGCGCACCAGTGAATTCGGCATCCGGATGGCCCTAGGCGCAAAAGCCGCCGATGTCTTCCGCATAGTGTTGGTCTCCACAGCCACCAGCGTGGGCACAGGCATAGCTGCTGGCTTGCTGCTGAGCTTCGCCTTCGACAAACTGGCCGCAAAGTGGGTAAACGAAAGCTCTCGCGATCCCCTGATCCTGGCAGGCGTAAGCCTGCTCCTGATCACTGCCGCCCTGTCGGCCTCGGTAGTCCCAGCCCGCCGCGCCAGCGCCGTAGACCCAATGGTCGCCCTACGCTATGAGTAGGCAAGCATTCTCCGCGCCCTCTGTGCTCCGACCTCCGTGCCCTCCGTGTTAAAACCCTTCTCTTGGTTTCTCTTTCTGCTTCGTTACTTCCTTACGTCCTCTCCTAGTCCCTGCTAAAATCCCTCTCGGAAGCCCAAGGAGCCACCCATGTCCGAAGCCACCGAAGCCGCCATCTCCGGCCCAACGCGCGAAGAATCCGACAGCATGGGCAAGATCGACGTCCCCACCGATCGCTACTACGGCGCGCAAACCGCCCGCTCGCTAATCCACTTCGACATCGGCAAAGACACCATGCCGCCCGAACTGATTCGCGCCTTCGGCATCCTCAAAAAAGCCGCCGCGCTAGTAAATCAAGACCTAGGGAAACTCCCACCAGAAAAAGCCCACCTCATCAGTCAAGCTGCCGACGAAGTCATCTCCGGCAAGCTCAACGACCACTTCCCGCTGCGCATCTGGCAAACCGGCAGCGGCACCCAGACCAACATGAACGTCAACGAAGTCATCTCCAACCGCGCCATCGAAATCGCCGGCGGCGAAATGGGCAGCAAGAAACCAATCCACCCCAACGACGACGTAAATATGTCGCAATCCTCAAACGACACATTCCCCACAGCCATGCACATCGCCGCAGCCGCGGAAACCGCCCGCCGCCTGCTCCCCGCCGTAAAAAAACTTCGCGACGCCTTAGACGCGAAAGCCAAAGAATTCGCCGACATCGTAAAAATCGGCCGCACGCACTTGCAGGACGCCACCCCTCTAACGCTCGGGCAAGAATTTTCCGGTTACGTAAGCCTCCTCGACCGCGACGGCGCCCGCATCGCCGTAGCCCTCGACGGCCTCTACGATCTAGCCATCGGCGGCACCGCCGTAGGCACCGGCCTCAACGCCCATCCCGAATTCGCCGAGCGCGCCGCCCGCAAAATTTCCGAGCTCACCGGCCTGCCGTTCCGCTCGCACCCCAACAAATTCGCCGCGCTCTCGGCCCACGACGAAATCGTTTTCGCCTCCGGCGCCCTGAAAACGCTAGCCGCCTCGCTGATGAAAATCGCCAACGACATCCGCTGGCTAGCCTCCGGCCCCCGCTGCGGCCTAGGCGAACTCTCGTTGCCAGAAAATGAGCCAGGCTCGTCGATCATGCCGGGCAAAGTAAATCCCACGCAGCCCGAAGCCGTCACCATGGTCGCCGTCCAGGTCATGGGCAACGACGCCGCCATAGGATTCGCCGGCTCCCAAGGCAATTTCGAGCTCAACGTCTTCAAGCCGGTCATGATCTTCAATTATTTGCACTCGGTAGAACTGCTGGCCGACGCCTGCAACAGCTTCGTAGACCACTGCATCGAAGGCATCCAGGTCAATCGTGAACAAATCGCCCACTACGTCCACAACTCCCTGATGCTGGTAACCGCCCTAGCGCCGAAGATCGGCTACGATAACGCCGCCAAAGTAGCCAAAGCCGCCCACCACGCCCACCTAACCCTACGCGAAGCCGCCCTAAACCTAGGCCTGATCAGCGCCGAAGACTTCGACGCCCTGGTGAAGCCTGAAGACATGACCCACCCTTAATCGACTATGAATGCAGACGATTTGAGAAAATTTCTCACGGAAAATATTGAACCACTGAAGGATTCGATCTATGGGGATCGCTACCGCGCTGCCGCCTACTTAAGCGATGGCACTTATCTACCCTGCGTGGTGTTTCAAAGCAAAAAGGCGCAGTTGGAATTGGCATTGCGTCGTTTCAAACAGCTTCGCTGGAAGCGCTCCCAATATAGAAGAGTAGTTGAAGCCTTCGTCGCTGGCGGCTCACATGTCGCTGAGCACGATTTGAAGTTGGTGGAAATCTCGCCCTATGCTTGGCCTCTCGAACTCTTAAGGACTATCCACGGCGAGACAACGATGGGTTGGACCGCCTTTGTCGCTGAAATGAACGACGGAACGATGCATTCATATGGTACTCAGTTCAATTTTGAGTTCTTTGAACCGCCGGAGGCGTATTCATTTTCAGACATAGGAAAGATCCACAGCGGAATGGTTTACTCGCAGGCACGAGGGCTCCACGCATTTTCAGCGCAGTCGCAAGTCGAGACCGTGCATTCTTATGGTCATTCCCTGAGGGAAAGGCCCTTCTTCACCTGCTATCTAGAGGAGTTATAACTTGCGCCGCAACTTCAAGCACATCTCTTCCTTGAGTTTTGGATTCCTTTTATTCATCTGCCATATATCTGCCGAACAAACAAACGCGCAGGCCTCCTTCACACTCAAGCCCACGCCGAAGACCGTCGCGTGGGGTTACTACGATGCGAAGGCCGCCCCAGTGCTTGGCGTTAAGTCGGGCGACACGGTCGAGATTCAAACCCTGATCACATCGACGCCAAAGCGGCTTGAAGATGCCGGCGTGGCGCCGGGTGACGTCGAGCAGTCCCTGCGCGACATCACCACGCAGGTCACCGATAAAGGTCCCGGCGGACACATCCTCACCGGCCCGATCTACATCGAAGACGCGCAGCCCGGCGACGTCCTCGAAGTCCGCATCCAGAAAATCCGTCTGGCGATTCCCTACGCCTACAATGGCTTCGGCCCCGGCCGCGGCTACCTTCCTGACGATTTCCCTTACTCGAAAATGAAAATCATTCCGCTGGACGAAAAGCGCATGCTCGCCCACTTCGCCCCCGGCATCGACATCCCGCTGCATCCCTTTTTCGGCAGCATGGGCAACGCCCCACCCGAAAGCGCCGGCCGCTTCAACAGCGCCCCACCCTGGATTATGGGCGGCAACATGGACAACAAGGACCTCGTCGCCGGCACCACCCTCTATCTTCCGGTCCACGCCCCAGGCGCGCTCTTCGAAGTCGGCGACGGCCACGCCGGCCAAGGCGACGGCGAAGTCGACATCACCGCGCTCGAAACCTCCCTAGTCGGCACGTTCCAGTTCATCGTGCGCAAAGACATACACCTCAAGTGGCCCCGAGCGGAAACGCCGACGCACTACATGACCATGGGATTTAATGATGACTTGAATGCGTCGGCCACACTTGCGGTTCGCGAAATGATCGACTTCCTGATGACCGAAAAACACCTCTCCCACGACGATGCCTACATGCTCGCCAGCGTCTCCGCCGACCTGCACATCACCGAACTCGTCGACGGCAACAAAGGCGTGCACATGTCGATCCCCAAGAACATTTTCGCCGCTAAGTAGCACAGACACTTTTGTCTGTGCTAGCTGAACAATATCTTGCGGCAAGGAGAAAACGGCGCCCTGCAACCTTCAGTAGTCGTAAATGTGCTCGACGGTGCCGCGGCTCGTCAAATCGTTCAGCACCAGATGCAAATCGCGTACGCGACACTCCAGCACGATGCGCGTCGAGTCGGGCTGCGTCAGGAATTTCTCGGAAAAGAGTACGCGCTCTTCCGGCGTTGCGTATGTCCAACCTCGCATGATGGCGCTGACCACGATCACGTCATTCCCGGCAATCTGCACGAAGTGAACATCATCTTTCGCAAGCCGAACCGCCAGCCACGTGAACTCCTGGTAGCGCGGGATGCTCACAACAAACGAACGGCCGCCGGAACTCTTCACTCTTTGCATGTGCGGATACTTCGCAAAAAGCGATTCCGGCATGCTATCGACCCACGCGTAGGTCTCCGTCGGTTCGACTCCATAGGTCATGTGGCTGAGCTTCTCCAGGATTTCGGAGTAGATCGCCTCCAGTCCGTAGTCCGCGCTCAGAATCGCCTTACGCTCCAGCTTTCGCAACTGATGCGGACCCCAGAAGCTGGTCTTTTTCCACAATCCCTTCAACGCGTGCGCGAAATGAAATTCGTAAAAAGGCCGAACGTAGACGAAATCCGCATATTCCAGCGCCACGCGCCCCGCGTAAGCGTCCTCGTCCACGAGTTGATGTCCGCTCATCCACTCGCTCAGAGCCCCGATGGTGCGCTCGTAAGCGCCCCGAATCGCGTACTCCAGTGCGAAACTCGACCCAATCACGGTCAACATCAAGTGATCGCCGAAATTGAACTGGTGCCGGCTATGCGTGATCGCGCAAATGAGGCGGTACCCGCGCCAGTACTGGTAGATCGACCCGAAGTAAGGAAAGTCGCTGGGCAGCGAGCCTTTTTCCAGATAAGCCGCGCGCTCTTGATAGCTCCACACGATGTACCACTCGGGATAGGTGTAGTACGCGTCTTCCACTGGCCGGTTGCGGACGTTCGGTGGCGCCTTCGGCACCAGGGCATCGTCAGGCAGCGGTCCAACGTCGGACTTCGAGAAAAAGCAGAACGACGCGAAAACAATCAGGAAAAGGGCATACGCCCCGAAAACAATCGCGAGCACGAGCGCAGCTTTCCGCAGAAACCACTTCAGGAAGGGAATCATTGCGCGATTAGGCCTCTTGCTGTACCAACTTTTCGGGAGGTGTCTTGCTCACGGTCGAGGCACTCCAGAACGCCGCAATGAAAATCAAAATGTGCGGCATATTCACCAGGATGTTTTTCGTCAAAGGTATTTTGTGCAGGTGCCCCACGAAATAGACGACCACATCGATCAAATACCAGACGCCCAGCACCCAAAAATAAATCCGCGCAGCCTTCGCCGAAATCAATGCGCCGATCACTGCCAGCAAGCCAGCGCCGAGATGCCCGAGGTCCACAATGCTGGTCATCTGAAACAGACCGAACATCAACCCGCTCGCGTCCATGATCCCGGGCACGTAGTCCAGCAGGTACACGCCGAGAAACAACGCCGCGAAGCCCCACGCACACTTCTGGATCGTCGTTATTTTTTTAGACATAAGAAGTTCCGGGAAGACCTCTCCTCAGCATAATTCCTCGTATACTTTGCGAATAGATACTTCTTACTGAACTTATGCAAAACACCAACGTCCCGGTGCGCAAGAAATCGCGGTTCGTCGCTTTCTTCCTGGCCATTGCGATGGCGGTCGTCGCCGCGAAGGAATTTATCGAGTACTCCGCCGCCCCCGCGAAAGAAAAAACCTCAGACTTCGTCTATCCCCCAAACGCGGATCAGACCAAGCCGACCACGCTGGTCCTGCAAGTCGCCCCATCTCCACAAGCGCCCTTCGAACAGCTGGGCGGTTTTATCAACGACGCCAGTCATCTCAACAAAACCTCCGTCTACGGCATCGTCAAAGTCACTTCGGTCGATGACATCACGCATGCAATACAATTCGCCCGCGATCACCACCTGAAGGTCACCGCCGCGGGCCAGCGCCACAGCATGGGCGGACAAAGTTTTGTGCAAGACGGCGTGGTCCTGGACATGCGCGGCTTCAACCAGCTCCGCCTGGACAAAGAGCACAAAATCCTGAACGTGCAAACCGGCGCCACCTGGAAGCAAGTGCAACTTTTCCTGGACGCGCAAGACCTCTCCGTTAAAGCCATGCAGTCCATCAACATTTTCACGGTAGGCGGCACCCTCAGCGTCAACGCCCACGGCATCGCGCACAATCCCGGCCCGATCGCCTCCACGGTGCGCAAACTGCGTATCATGCTGGCCAGCGGCGAAATCAAGACCGCGAGCCCCACGGAAAATCCGGAGTTGTTCCGCAACGCGCTCGGCGGCTACGGCCTGATGGGCGTGATCCTCGACGTCGATCTCGACGTAGTCGACAACGAAATGTACGCCTGGAAAACGAATTACCTGGACTACAAAGAATTCGCCGGCTACTACCTAAAAAACGTCGAAGGCAATCCCAAGATGAGCCTCGCCTACGGCCGCCTGTCGATGTCACCGTCTACGTATCTCACCGAAGCCGCGATCCACACCTACGAACGAATCCCCAACCCCGTGCCGGTGCAACAGCTAAAACCTGCCCGTTTCGTGTGGCTCAGTCGCTTCGTCATCAATTTTTCGAAGACCGGCGGCCCAGGCCGCCGCCTGCGCTGGGCGCTCGAAAAATACGGTGAGCCTCGCCTGCACACCTGCATGACGCGCAACGAAGCGATGAGCCGCGAAGAAGGCTGCCTCGTCTCCCGCAATCAGGAAATGTACGACTCCATGGACTATCTGGAGAACCGCCTGCGCGACACCGACATCCTGCAGGAATATTTCATCCCGCAGCAGCGCCTGCCCGAATTCGTCGACGGCCTGCACAAAATTGTTAACGCCAACGGCGCGAATCTCATCAACGTCACCATTCGCATCGTCCACAAAGACACGGTCACCGCGCTACCATACGCCCGCGAAGACATGTTCGCCTACGTTCTTTACTTCAATCAAAAATTCAACGACCGCGAAAGCCAGATCCTGCAGAAGACCACCACGGACCTGATCGATCTCGCGTTAGGCCTGAACGGTACTTACTATCTGCCTTACCAACTCTTTTACTCCCCATTGCAATTACGGGAAGCCTATCCCGACTTCGACAGCTTCCTGGCCGCGAAGAAGTTGTATGATCCTTCCGGCCTCTTCACCAACAAATTCTACGAAAAATACGGAAAAAGTTGACCCCCGCAAAACGCCAAACGAAAATGCCGCGCCCCAGAAAATCCAGCGCCGTAACGATAATCGCGTTGAGCGTCGCACTGTACTGCGCACTGATCGAGCCAGTCCGATCGACAGCAGAAAGCCTCCGTGCCCTCTGTGCTCCGACCTCTGAGCCCTCTGTGTTAAATCTTTTTCCGGCTCCGTCCCCGGATCCCGAAACCCCCGAATGGTGCCGCGCGCTTCCCCGTCCCGAATACAGAACGCTAGAGCGGGTCCTAGTAAACGAACCCTGGTTCCAAGTCTACAAAATCCAGCCCGGCGTCTTCGCCATCTACGAACCCCACCAATCCGAAGAAACCATCTCCTACCTCATCACCGGCACCAAGCAAGCCGTGCTCTTCGATACCGGCATGGGCATCGCCAACATCCGCACCCTGGTCACCAAACTCACCTCCCGTCCCATCGTCGTGCTCAATTCCCACACGCACAACGATCACATCGGCGGCAACTGGCAATTCCCCTACGTCTTCGGCATGGACACGCCATTCACCCGCGCCAACACGAAAGGCGGCCGCGAAGACGCCCAAGCCGAGATCGCTCCAGGCCAAATCTGCGGCGACCTACCAAAGGGTTTCGATCCTAAAACGTACGCCACGAAACCATGGCACGTTTCCATCCCGGTCCACGACGGTTTCAAAATCAATCTCGGCGGCCGCACGCTCGAAATCGTCGCAACGCCGGGTCACACGCCAGACGCCATCTGCCTGCTCGACCGCGAGAACGGCCTGCTCTTCACCGGCGACACCTACTATCCCGCTCCGATCTGGCTCTATCGCCCGGAAACCGACCTCGACGCCTACGTCGCCTCCGTCAAGAAAATCGCCGCGCTCGAACCTCAACTCAAGTTGGTCCTCGGAGCGCACAACATTCCCGTAGCCCAGCCTTCCGTCCTGCCCAAACTCGTAATCGCCATCCAATCCGTCCGCGCCGGCCAAGGCGAAGTAAAGCCCGCTGGCGAAGGCAAAGCGATCCACACCCTCGACGGCTTCTCGTTCCTCCTCAAAGCTGCCTCCTGACCGCCGAGGTACCCTCTCGCCGCGATATAATCAGAATGCCGCTGTCCCGGAACGCAAAACAGGTCCTGAGAAAATCGTGAGGCGCCGCCGACCGCCAGCGATTCTTCTGCGGCCTTTTCGGGAGTAAACTCTCTTACGGGGTATTCCAACTTGCCTTTTCACCCTCGAGTGCCGCTCGGCATTGGCGTAGCGCTGCTTCTGGCCGCCCTCCCCGCCGCCCCTGCGCCCCATCCATCGCGCGACAAAACCGTCTGGAACTACGAAGGTGGCCTGTTTCTCCAAACCAACGGGTCCATTCCCAACGGCCCCTGCTTCCGCATCTCCGGCCACGTCGCCGCACCAGGCTTTTTCGACAATCTCAAACGCATCGACACCGATTCCGGAGCCGTCTTCCGCCGCGGCAATGAAACGGTCACGCAGTTCCCCGATCGACTATCCCTGCAGTTCGTCGTCTTCGACCACTACGATCAAACCTGCCCGCCGCAAATGGAAAACACCAGCTCCTCGCGTTATCTCACCCGCGCGATAATGAGCTCCATGCATCTGTATCTCTACTGGAAGCACGGCGTCGAGCTGCGGCCAATCGCAAACGTCGAACCTAAGTATTTTTCCGTGGATCCGGTTCTGCCGACTGCCACGGCGCGAGCCGCCGCGCACGGCAATCCTCTTCCCGAACGACTGGTCTGGTCCTATGAGTTCTCCGTCCCCAGCGCCAGCGTTCCCCTCGGTGACAGCCTCGTTCTGATCCTGCGCACTCCCGATGACCACATCGCCGCGCGCGTAGCAGCTCGCATGTAGGCTGAAACGCACTCGTCTCTATTCCGCGGAATCGCAACTCATTCATCCTCGATTCAACTTCTCCGTCCCTCGTTCTTACCTGCCTCAAGTCTAAGAAGACCTACCCCTGATGCTGTCCCAAATACGGCCCTACGGACAGTTGCCCTTGCAGTACCCATAACCTATTGTCACTCCAGTCGCAAGCGGCCTCCCTCAGGACCCCCGCGCTTGCTGTGAAAGTTTTCTAATCTAGTTGGAACCGCTTCGAGGAGGATCAGTGAGGAAGGCCCTAGCTCTCATTTCATTTGTTTTCTTTTTGTGCTTGCCCGTGAAAGCACAAACCCAGCAACCAATTCGTGTGAAGTGCGGAGGCTCCGCGTATACCGACTCGAAAGGTCAAGCCTGGGTGACCGATTACGATTACAGCGGCGGTCTGGTCAGCCAAACGACCGGCTCGGTCAGTGGTACGGCGGACCCGGCGTTGTTCCAGAACGGCCGCATGCCCGACGACACCAATCCGCTGGTGTACACATTCCCAGTCGCCAACGGCGCATACCACTTGAACCTTTATTTCACCGAACTTAACACGGGCGACGATTATGTTGGCGGTCGCGTATTCAACGTAAAGACCCAAGGCAACGTGGTCCTCCAAAACCTCGACATCTTCAAGACGGTTGGCGCGGCCACCGCCCTCATCAAAGGCGTGGACATCGCCGTCACCAACGGTCAGGTACAGATCGAGCTCGACAACATCCCGGGGCACGACCGCGGCAAAATCACCGCCATTGAAATTACGCAAAATGGCGCTTCACCGCAATTGACGCTCAACTTCGTTCATATGGACGGCACGCCGGTTGTCGGCACACTAAATTACACGATGGCGACGTCCGCCCTGAAGCTCGCCGGCAACACTCCGCTGACCAACGGCGAAGCGACTTGCGTCCTGTTTTCCGCACCGGCGGCCATGGGCCTGGTTGGCCCGATTACCCTGACCCTCAGCCTGACGGATTCCGCCGGCCATACGCTGTGGCAGATCGGTATGACCATGGACCCGACCAGCGTTAATTTCAGCGCAGTGCAGAGCTCGTCGCTAAACGTGGTCGTCCAAAACCTCTAACGTACCTCGTATTCTCGTATTGGTAGGGGCGCAACTTTATCCCGAGCATTCGCGACGGATTGCTGCGCCCCTAACAAAATACCCGAGCTGACTCCCCACGTTCCTCCCCATTTCGAATGCAAGCTGGTTCGCCCCCCAGGGCAACACGCCACGCACACTGATCTTCCGTCTCTCCCCCTGCAATTCCGCGCCTTCCTGGCCAATCGCTCTCTGCAATCAAGAAATACCTCCGGCGTCCCCCAATCATCCAATTCTCTGGATACAAACAACCATGATTCCCTTTTCCGTTCTCGACCTCTCACCCATTCCGCAAGGCGCAACACCTTCCGACGCCTTCCGCAACTCGCTGGACCTCGCCCAGCACGCCGAAAAATGGGGCTACCACCGTTACTGGCTCGCCGAACACCACAACATGCCGGGTATCGCCAGTGCCGCCACCTCCATCGTCATCGCCCACATCGCCGGCGGCACCAAAACCATCCGCGTCGGCTCCGGTGGCATCATGCTGCCGAATCATTCCCCGCTGGTCATCGCCGAACAGTTCGGCACACTCGCTTCGCTCTTTCCCGGACGCATCGACCTGGGCCTGGGCCGCGCCCCTGGCACCGACACCATGACCGCCCGCGCACTCCGCCGCGATCTCGACACCAGTTCCGACCGTTTTCCCGAAGACGTGCTGGAGCTGCAGCACTATTTCGAAGAGGTAGCTCCCGGGCAGAAAATTCGCGCTGTCCCCGGTGCCGGTCTGCAAGTCCCCATCTGGCTGTTGGGCTCGAGCCTGTTCAGCGCGCAGCTAGCCGCTCACCTCGGCCTCCCGTTCGCGTTCGCCTCGCATTTCGCGCCCGCCGATATGATGGATGCGCTGCGGCTGTACCGCCATCTCTTCAAGCCCTCCAACCAGCTCGACCGCCCATACGCCATGCTTGGCATCAATGTGATCGCCGCGGCCACCGACGGCGAAGCCCGCCGCAACTTCACTTCGCTCCAGCAATCGTTCACCAATCTTCGCCGCGGTATGCCCGGCCAAATCCCCCCGCCCATCGACGACATCGATGCCTTCTGGTCCCCTGCCGAAAAACTCAACGCCACGCAGACGCTGACAGTTTCCGCCGTAGGCTCCCCCGAAACCGTAACCCGCGGCCTGCAAAACTTCCTCGACGTAACCAACCCCGACGAACTGATGATCACTGCCCACATCTACGACCACAAAGCCCGCCTCCGCTCCTTCGAACTAGTAGCCAATCTCCGCGCTAACCTCACCTCAACCGACGCAAGAGTCGCAACCACACCCTAGCCGGGCACATGTAGGCACAAATGTAGGGGCGCGCTTTAGCGCGTCCCTTTCGCCGCGTCTTGGCACAGCCCGAGAACCACTACCGACCTGTCATCCCGACCGAATCGGCCCGGCTTTCTCTTGCGCGCGGTTTTGCGCGCCGGCTTGCCCTGAGCTACGAAGAGTCCGCGTAGTGGAGGGATCTGCTACTCAGCTCCCAGCCCTCCATGCTTTTAAGCAAAATTCCATCCAAGCCTTTGACTCAATCGCCCCTCCAACATACAATCCCGCCGTTTCGCTCACCTGTAGCGCAGAGCGGAGTCTGCGGAGCCCTGCGGCTTTCCCCCAACAGGTGCATTGAACAGGGGGCAATCGGATGAGAGTTAGGTCGATTCTTTGCGTAATGGCGGTGACGTTTTTCCTTTTCGCGCAGTCACCACGCCTCGCTGCCCAAGCCCCAGACAAAGACAAAGACGCCAAACCCTCCGATACCAAAGACAAATGCGACGCCGCAGCCACCAAAGAAGAAGTCTCCACCACCGACCACACCATCCGCATCGGT
This sequence comes from uncultured Acidobacteriota bacterium, assembly GCA_963721915.1. Lineage (GTDB taxonomy): Bacteria > Acidobacteriota > Terriglobia > Acidiferrales > UBA7541 > Acidiferrum. The sequence continues at coordinate 89,499 of CAVRLD010000007.1, forward strand.
GCGCAATCCATCCCCTACAAAGCCACCGCCAGCACCACGCTCCTCAAAAACGACAAAGGTGACGCCACAGGCTTGCTCTATTCAGTGGCCTACACCCGCAGCGATGTGAAAGATCTCACCCAGCGCCCCGTTTCCTTCCTGTACAACGGCGGTCCCGGCTCCGCCACCATGTGGCTGCACATGGGCGCTTTCGGTCCACGCCGCGCCCACACCATCGACGGTGTCTTCACCCCTCCCGCTCCGTACAAGCTCGTGGACAACACCGAAAGCCTTCTCGACAAGACCGATCTGGTCTTCATCGACGCCATGGGCACCGGCTACAGCCACGCCGTCTGCAAAGCCCAGGAAAAAGATTTTTACGGGGTCGACGAAGACGTGGAAGGCTTCGCGCAATTCATCGTCACGTACTTGAGCCGCAACGACCGCTGGAATTCACCGAAATTCCTGATCGGTGAAAGCTACGGCACGTTCCGCTCCGCCGCGCTGGGCAACTACCTTCAGAATCACGACACCGTCCATTTGAACGGTATCGTGCTCATTTCCTCGGTCCTCGATCTGGCAACTCTATCGTTCACGCCCGGCGACGACCGCCCATACATCTTCTATTTGCCAAGTTACGCCGCGGTCGCCTGGTATCACAAAGTCTTGAAGGATCGCCCCGCCGATCTCCCCGGATTCATCGAAGAAGCGCGCAAGTACGCGCAAGGCGAGTACGCCGCTGCCCTTTTCAAAGGTGCTGAGCTTTCAGCCGCTGAAAAAGCTGCGGTAGCGAAAAAACTCTCCTACTTTACCGGCCTCAGCGAAGACTACCTGATCAAAGCCGACCTCCGGGTAACCCTCAGCCAGTTCCGCGTGGAGCTACAACGCAGCGCCGGACTCACGACGGGCCGCATCGACGCCCGTTTCACCGGATACACTTACGACTTGCTCGAGGAAAATGCGCAAGGTGATCCAGAGGGTCCGGCGGTAGGAGGCGCCTTCACCGCGCTCATCAACGCCTACAATCACGACGAGCTGAAATTCGGCCGCGACAAGATCTACCACAACACCAACGGCGCCGGCGCGAACTGGAACTGGAAGCGTGAGCAAACCGGCCCGCGCCGCTTTTTCCCCGGTGCTCCCAACGTCGAAGGCGACCTGGCCCAAGCCATGATCACCAACCCGCGCCTGCTCATCCAGGTCGAAAACGGCTACTTCGATTTCGCCACACCATTCTTCGCCACCGAATTCACCATGGAGCACCTCGGCCTGCCCGAAGCGCTAAAGAAGAACATCAAAGAAGACTACTACTCCGCAGGCCACATGATGTACTTACACGACGAAGATCGCGTAAACCTGCACAGCCACATAGCCACCTTCATCGACCACGCCACCCAACCCTAAACCACGCGGTACTTACGACTCTCCACTGCCACCAGCACCTCCCCCAACGCTATTCCCAAAACGGACCTTGACAAATTAGTACCTTAATGGTACTCTTCTCACAACGATATCCCCGAGCATCCAATACCCAAAAAAATCGGGCCGCAGGCTAATGTAGCGGCGCGCTTTAGCGCGTCCCTCCCGGTGAATTGTCCCGGAATGGCGGATTTACAACGCAAGCCAGAGCGCGCTCTCAGAAGCGTGATGTCCAAAGACCCCGGGAACCCTAACCCTATTCTATTGATACTCTTACAAACCCCGATTCACCTAAATCCTTTGCAATGACATTCATACAAATACCCCCGGGGTGGGGGCACGGCGGATCAAAAAAGAACCACGGTACTTGGGAATAAACGAAGAGTGATTGGATGACGGCGCGGGTGCCCCACCCTTGCGGGTTTTGCAAGGGTGGGGATTTTGACTTCCCGCAGTTGTCCGAGGCCGCTTTTCAAAACGCGAAGAATGACCAGATCAAACCGGAACGCCGCAATCGAACAAAGTTCAAGCCCATCCGCCCTTTGGTCGAAAGTACCCTGCCATCCGTTGCCTCGACCGTGCGAGGCTGGCAGATAGCCTCGCACGGCAGGTCTCGACTATGCGTGCCCGCTACCCCATCGTACTGAATCGATCCGGCTCGATCTTGTACACCACGCGCACCTCACCTGGCTGCCGGTACGGATACACAGGATTGCCCAGATATTTTTGCGACAAGGAATTGATATGGTCGTCCGCGCCGTTCTGCGTGATCTCCACGACTTTCCCGCGAACCTCCATGTACCGGTAAGGATTTTCGGGATCCACAATCGACAGCGATACGCGCGGATCGCGACGGATGTTCTTGTCCTTCACCCTCCCAAGCGCCGAATTTATGCGCAAGTGCTTCCCATCATAGTCGAACCACACCGGGGTCACCTGCGGGCTGCCGTCCTTCATCAACGTGCCCAGGTTGGCAAACGCCTTTTTCTTGAATAGATCGGAGTATTTATCGGGTACTTGTTCTGCCATGGGGACCTCCAAAGAATTGAATGCAAAAACCCAGTTGTTCTCCAAGACTCTACCACTCCGAGCCAGTCAGTGCACCGTCGGCCCTGTCGGTGGCGGCGTTAAGGGCTGAAGCGGCTGCCTTGGCGGCTGCATCCAACGATCGAGAATGTCGGTCGTACCCACGCCGGTGGCCTCGTGAAAAATAACGGGAAGCTCTTCAATCCGAAAAGCGCGGTGGTTCCGCTCGCTCCAGTCCATCAGATAGCGCAGCGCGTCCCGCAAGGATTTCTTTCCGCCGGTTTGCGAACGGATGCGATCGTCCATCTCCGCAGCCATCAGCGCGCCGCGTGCAAACAAGTTCATGCCCACACGAAAATCGTCGACGTACAGAAACGATCCCTCGCGCGAAAGTTCGACCAGCGGCATGCGCCCCACGAATTCCGGTGCCGACGCAATGATGCCGCGCAGGCGATCCAGCTTTTCTTTCCGGTAGCGCAACGCCGCGTCCTGCGGCAACGCATCGGCAAGCGCGACGATCGCCACGTAACGCCCGAAGCCTTCATTGAACCAGATCGTGTCGATGACTGGCGTCATCTCCCAATGGAACGGGAAATAGCCAGCTCCGTAGGTGTGCTTCGGAATCCACGAGTGCGCGATATGGTGCGCGTAGTTGAACCGATGCGCCTCTTTCTCCGACTCCATGCTTTTCGCCGTAAGCGCATGCGCCAAGTCCATATAAAACGTTCCGCTGTTTAAGTGCTCCATGCTGAAGCCGTATTCGTGCCTCGGCGAGATCGGCTTCAGGAACTCCAGCGCCACGGTATAGGTGGAAAATGGAGCTTTGCCGAAATACGCGACTACTTTGTCGAGGGCTTCGCGCGCGAGCGCGCCTTCCAATGCCAGGTCCGCATCGCCTTCCGTATACGCCGCCACAAAGAGCGGCACGCCGACCTCGATCTTTCGGAACTGAAGCTTTGGACCCATCATGATCTGTGAATCGGCCAATGCGTAATAATCCGGCGCATGCGTCGTCAACACAGTGGTTCCCGGTGGGACGCTGGGCGCCAGAGTGGAAAAAATCGGCCATCCCGACGGAGCGGAAACCTCCAGTTGGATGGGAACGTTCTCCCATCGGTCGATGAAGGCGAAAACGGAATAGCCAAGCAGCCCCACATACCCGTCGCGAATCTTGGAACTGTCCGCCGCCGCAAGAATCTCACGTTCCATCCGCGCCACGTCCACGTCGTACTCGATGCGGCTCAACCGGCCGCAACACGTTCCGATCGTCCATCGCGGCCCGAGTTCTTGGCGCCGCACCTCGGCCGCACCGCCGTCCGCAGCAAACGCCTTCACGTTCATGACAAAGGGATCGTAAGGCCGCTGCACATATCCACCCGGAAATGATCGTGGCATGATCAGCGTGAGCGGGCCATCAGCGGCCTCGGGAAGATTCAAAACGATATGAACAACGGAAGGCGCCGACAGGTCATAGCGCAAGCGGTAAACGAGTCGCGCGTCCGTCGCGCCGGAAATTCGCAACGAAAAGCAGCTGAAAGCAAGAAAGAAAACAATCACAGCAGCTCGGAAAAATCGCATCATTCGCCTGCCGCTAGGCGAGACACATTTCCTGCACGTGGTCCGGCACAGTTAACTTCGTGCCCGTCAATGCCTTTACTTCCTCCGCGGTCCATCCAGGCGCAACTTCGCGTAGCGCCAACCCCTCAGGCTTGACGTCAATAACGGCCAGATCGGTGATGATGGTGGTGACGCACGCCAGTCCTGTCAAAGGATAGGAGCACTCGCACACAATCTTTGGCGCGCCTTCTTTGGTCGTGTGTTCCATGCAAACGATCAACGTCTTCGTTCCAGCCGCGATGTCCATTGCGCCGCCGATAGCGCCGGAACCTTTCGCACCTGGAATCTTCCAGTTGGCCAGGTCGCCTTTTTCGGAAACTTGAAATCCGCCGAGCACCGCCACGTCCAAGTGCCCGCCGCGCGTCATGAGGTGCGCATCCGCCTGGTGGAAAAATGATGCGCCGGGAACCAGCGTGACCGGGACTTTCATCGCATCCACCAGGTCATAGTCCTCCTCGCCGGGTTTTGCGCGACGTCCCATCCCGAGAATTCCGTTCTCGCTGTGAAAGTAAACTGTGATTCCCGGCGGCAAATAATCGGCAATCAGGTTCGGGATGCCCCAGCCGAGATTCACGTAACCACCGTCGGGCAATTCCCGTGCGGCGCGCTGCGCGATCTGTTCTCGCGTCAGGCGAGGCTTACCCGCCATATCGGATCCCTTTCGCCTGCACAATGCGATGCACGAAAATCGCGGGCGTCATCACGTTCTCGGGATCGATCGCGCCCACGGGCACGATCTCTTCGACCTCGACAACCGTGGTTTTCGCGGCCACAGCCATAATCGGATTGAAATTCTGCGCCGCCAGCCGATAAGTCAGGTTGCCAATTTCGTCTGCTTTCTCTGCCTTGATGAACGCAAAGTCGGCGTGTATCGGCTTCTCCAGAATGCAGCGCTTCCCATCGATCGTGCGTTCTTCTTTGCCGTCGGCGACTTCGGTACCGACGCCAACCGTGGTGTAAAAACCGAGAAGCCCCGCGGCGGCGGCGCGCATCCGCTCGCACAGAATTCCCTGCGGCACAAGTTCCAACGTGACCTCTTTCGCCGCAAGCCGCTCCTGGAAGTAAGTGGAATGCGGCCCGGGAAACGATGCGGTCACATGACGGATGCGATCCAGCTTAAACAGGACTCCGAGTTCACCGTCGCGCGTGCCGCAGTTGTTGCTGATCGCCACGATGTCTTTCGTGCCTTTGCGCGCCAGCGCTGCAATCAAATTATTGGGAAAGCCCGCGCCGCCGAATCCTCCGAACATGATTCGCGCGCCATCCGGCACGTCCGCAACGACCGCGTCGATATCGGAATAGACCTTTCGCTTCATCCAGCGCTCGGGATGCGAATGTTCGCGTCAATTATTTCCAAGGCAAACCGCTCAACTACCCGCCGCAACGCTCGCCCCTGTCACAGATCCCAAATGCAGTTTTTTCAAGAGTCCGCTGTTGAGCAACCAGGCGCCCGTTTGCGTACCGCTCAAATCGTGCTGTAGCAACGCGCGCAAATCCGCCTCGTCGTCCACGTCCATTTCCAGGCGGACGTTCCGCCGCTTGAAAATCCGCGCGCCCGCGCGTTCCGCTTCGCCGCAATGCTTCGCAAAACTACCGCTGCCGAAGTGGGATGGAAACAGCGTCGGTGGCGTGCGCAGAATCGCGTTGGTCCCGGTTCCATCGCGCGACGGAACGATTACCAGCGCCGGCGCGCCGCATTCCGCGACCAGCAATTCGTCGATGTCGTGCGATTGCACCAGCGGCAAATCCAGCGGCAAACGCAACGCCGCCGCGATGCCGCGTTCCTCGCACTGCAGTGACGCGGCATCCACGGACACACTTTCCGAGATTTGCTGGTCCTCTCGGAGAATTTCCCATCCGCTTTCGCGCGCGGCCTGCATCGCGGGCTCGTAGTTTGTCACCACAAAAATCCTGTCGGCGTGCCGCACACCCTGAACCGCGCGAACCGTATCCGCCAGCATCGCCTGCGCCAACGCAAACCGCTCGTCCGGCGTGAGCACACCGGCGAGCCGCTGCTTGGCATTTCGCAGATCCTTGATGGGGAGCAGGAGAGCGCGCATCGGAATTCAGTACGCGCCTTCCGCGTACGGCTGATGGTTCTTTTCTTGCGCCACAGGCAGCGCAGACACTGCGCGTGTTCCAATCGCCGCGGGCGCCAGCGGCGCGTTAGTTTCGGCCACTTCCGGCGAATCGAACACACGGCGAATCTTGTATGTGGTGCCGCGCTCGGCGGGCACGCGGCCGATCGAACGAATCATTCGCTGAAATTCCTCGGGTGCAACGAACTCCCCAAACGTGGCGCCCGCTGCTTTCGAGATGCTCTCTTCCATCAACGTGCCGCTGAAGTCGTTGGCTCCCGCCTTGAGGCATTCCAGCGAAACCTCGAATCCCAGCTTTACCCAGGACACTTGCAAATTGTTGATCGCGCCGTGAAGCAACACGCGCGACAAGGCATGAACTCGCAGATGATCGTCGTGACGCGCGCCCGCCCGAGCCCCGCCATGCTTGTACAGCCTGGTGTTTTCGTGAATGAATCCCAGCGGCACAAATTCCGTGAAGCCACCAGTGCGTTTCTGGATCGACCGGAGCAGCCGAATGTGGCGTACCCAATCCGCGGGCTCTTCCACGTGGCCGTACATCATCGTCGAGGTGGTGGGAATTTCCAATTCATGCGCGGTGGTGATGATTTCGACCCAGCGCGCGACCGGAAGTTTGTTGGGGCTCAACTGTTGGCGCACGCGATCGTCGAGAATTTCGGCCGCCGTTCCAGGGATGCTGCCGAGGCCTTCGTCTTTCATCATGCGCAAGTAATCGCGCAGCGGCATTCCGGTTTTGTCCACGCCATAGGAAATTTCCATGGGAGAAAATGCGTGCACGTGCATGGCGGGAATGGCGCGCTTGATGGCCCGCAAAAGATCGCGGTAGAAAAATCCGTCGAGATCGCGGGGCAAGCCGCCTTGAATGCAGACTTCGGTCGCGCCAAGTTCCCAGGCATCGCGAGCCTTGCGAACTACATCTTCGTGCGAATGAAAATAGGCGTCCGCCGCGCCGGGTCCCCGTGCGAAACCGCAGAAACTGCAGCCAACGAAGCAAACGTTGGTGAAATTGATGTTGCGATTGACGACGTAGGTGATGGTGTCGCCCACGGTTTCGCGCCGCAACGTGTCAGCCACCGCGATCAATGCATCGAGTGCGGGGCCTTCGGCGGTGGCGAGGCACAAGGCTTGCTCGAACGAAAGCTCGACCCCATCGCACGCGGCGGCGAGACAGTCGCGCACGTAGGCGGGACACTCCGCACGCGCGGCAAGGTTTCCGAGTTGTGCTGCAATGGTCATAGACGAGTCGCAAGAGGCTGAGGTCGGCGACGAGCCATCGAAATGTATCGTACCAGAGAGGCAGCCTGTTCGCAGAATCCAGGGCGTTTATCGACCAGGCAAAACGGAGGTAACAACCCCGGCCACTGAGGTGCAGTTCGCATGTGGCACCGCGTAGACAGGAAAATGACAAACTGCTTCAGGTCGAGCACATCAAACCTGTGGCGGGGCTATTCAGCGGTCGGCTACCATGGAAAGTGCACTATGAAACGCGGCACCCTAATCCTTCTTGTCGTTGTATTAGCCGTGGGGCTGGCGGTTGCGACGGGAGTTTCGATTTTGCACAACGGGCTGAGTGCGCGCGCGACCCCCACCGCGATGGAAACGATGCTGGCGCGAAACGCGCGGCACCTCGCAATCCCAGCGAACGCGCGCAACCAACGCAATCCCGTTGCCCCATCAGAACAAGCACTCAAGGGTGCACGCGCGCACTTCGCGGATCATTGTGCCGCGTGTCACGCCAACGACGGGAGCGGCGATACGATGTACGGCAAGGGTTTGTACCCGAAGCCCCCGGACTTTCGTTTGGCGGGGACGCAAAATCTTTCCGACGGCGAACTTTTCTGGATCATCGAGAACGGAGTTCGATTCACGGGCATGCCGGCGTTTGGCGGAGGCCACGGCTCGCAAGAGGATAGTTGGAAACTGGTGCTTTTCATTCGACATCTGCCGCAACTCACAATGGACGAGCGCGTGGAGATGGAGCGCGAAAATCCGAAGGGGCCGGGCGATCAAGAGGAAGACAAAGAGGAGCAGGATTTTCTGAGGGGCGAGCCGGTGCAACAGAAAGCGGAACCGGCGCATCATCACTAGTGGGCGTTGTTCGTGTATGTTGTTGAGATTAGTGGTGCGCCGGGACCGATTATCCGGCCAGGCATGGAGAACCTTTATGAAGCGTCGAATTGTTTCGCTGTTGGCACTAATCGCACTGATGGCCAGCGTGGGGTTCGCGCATGGGGACAAGAAGCACGTCCTGGGCACCTTGGAAAAAATTAACGCCGACTCCGTGGTGGTCAAGCAGGCCGACGGGAAATCCGTTGAGGTGAAGCTCGTTTCGGGAACGATGTATGTTACCCGCGACGGCAAGGCTGCGAAGCTTTCGGATTTGGCAGTCGGCGATCGCGTGGTCATTCATGCCACGCCCAATCCGGACAGCACTTTGTCAGCGGATGAGATCAAGTTTTCCGCGGCAGGGGCGGCGAATGCCCCAACGGCCTCCAAACCAAACTAACGAAAAACGTTTTTGTACAATTCCCTCACCGACAAGTGCGCTGAGTAGCGATAACAGAGCGCAGTGGCATTGCCACTTTCGCGCCATGGTCCCGCTCGCGACATGGTCCTAATGTGGCTGGCCAACTATTCTTGCGATAGCTTCTTAGAATCAGCTTGGTTGGTGTGATCCCTTGGAATCGCCACAGGATCCAACGAACAATTCGCCGACATCCGCTCAGGGAGCGGAACCCCCGCAGCCGTCCGAAGTGGACGTGGTGCGCGCGCTGGTCGACGTCGAGCACGCAACGCAGAAGGCTGCCCCTGATCCAATCACGCCAGAAGGAACCACACCGTCGCAGCCCGGCCCCTCGCGTGCCTTGGGAGTCTTCCTTTATCTTTCCGTGGGATTCACTCTCATCGTATTGTTTGCCTGGACGGTACAAAATGGAGTGCGACGAATTGGTTCATGGGCGGCGAGTTCGACATCGAACTGGGGCAGCAGCAGTGGGCGGCAGCGTGGGGCAACCTCATCGCAGCAGGCCGAAGCGGAGAGTCTTCTGGCGCGTTTGGCGTCCGGAGATTCTAAGGCCGCCAATGAAATTCTCAGTGAATCCGATAACTGGATCGGCAGAACGCGGCGCACCACAAGAGCAAACCAGCTCGTCAATGTGGCTCTAAACCAGCACGACCTTCTTTTGCGAGGGGCGGCGCTGCAGGCGACGCTGGCGCTGGATGGAGTTTCACGAGATGGAGACGGTCTGAATCGCCTGGAGCATGCGGTGGCTGATCCGAAGACGCGAGCTTGGGCGCTGTGGATGCTGGGAGCGCTGGGAAACCGTGGCATCCAGCAGGAGCGCACTGTTGAGATATTGAAGGGCTATCTCGATGACCCGGATGCGCGAACCCGTTCGGGAGCGGTGTATGGCCTTGGAACCGTCGCTACGGATGAAACGGTGCCCATGTTGTTGGATCGCTTTCGCAACGATGCTTCGCCGCTAGTGGAGGAGAGCGCGGCGGCCAGTTTGGCCGAAGCGGGAATGTACACGCACGAACAACGAATGGTGGCGGCGGCGAGTTTCGTGGGATGGATGGATGACGCGCTGACCAGTCCGCAACAGAAAGTTTGGGCGGCGCACGCGCTGCGGGATATCTCCGGTCGGAACCTCGGCGCGAACGCAGCGGCATGGCAGCAGTGGTACAGCGGAGAGCGCTGAGCGCTTGCCGATAGCAACCGTTTAGGGGCTTGCTTAGGGCTAAGCCACTGTTCGCCATTTGCGAATGCCGGAATACTTCCTAATACTACTGTGTTACAAAATAGGATACATTTCCTGCAAAAATGAGTAGCGATGGCACCCGTTCTCCCTACACTCTGTGGGCATGAGCGCCACTTGTTCGGCGCCAGGCGCACAACAGCAACGCTTCGCGGCCTATCTCGATAGCCTGGCGCAAGCCGCAGAGCACGCCGATCGCGTGGAACCGCTGAAATCGTATTGTAAGGGTCTGCTTCTGCCCGGGGAACGCAAGAGCGTCGAACCCATGGCGGCACGGCTGGCTCCGGACCATGTGCGGCAGACGCATCAATCTCTCCATCATTGGGTAGCGGATGCTCCGTGGAGTGACGAAGCTTTGCTCGAGCAGGTGCGCCACTCCGTCTTACCCGCCATGAAGCGCAACGGACCGGTGATCGCTTGGATTGTGGACGATACCGGCTTCCCCAAGAAAGGAACGCACTCCGTCGGGGTGACGCACCAGTACTGCGGACAGTTAGGGAAGCAGGAAAATTGTCGTGTGGCGGTAAGCCTGTCGATGGCCACCGAGCACGCCAGCCTGCCCATCGCGTACCGTTTGTATTTACCGGAAATCTGGGCCCAGGATCAGAAGCGTCGCAAGAAAGCTGGTGTTCCGGAACAGATCTCGTTTGCAACCAAGCCGGTGATTGCCCTCGGACAGATTCGCCAAGCGCTGGCAGATGGAGTTACCGCGGCGCCGGTGTTGGCCGATGCCGCGTATGGCGATGAAACTAAGTTTCGGGAACAGCTCAGCGAATTGGGCCTACCGTATGTTGTTGGCGTGCGCGGGCACACAACGGTTTGGCGACCTGGAGAAACTCCACTCCCGGCAAAACCAGGAAGCGGGCTGGGGCGCCCACCGAAGTTGTTGCGCCGGGATAGAAAACATCAACCGGTTTCTGTCCAACAAGTGGCTCTTTCCTTGCCAGCCAAGGATTGGAGAGCGGTCTACTGGCGTCAGGGAACGAAGCAGAAATTGCGCTCCCGTTTTGCGGCCCTGCGAGTGCGACCTGCTCATCGGGATTATGGGCGAAGCGAACCTCGTGACCAAGAATGGTTGTTGATCGAATGGCCGGAGCGGGAGAGCCAACCGACCAAGTATTGGCTTTCTACTCTCCCGGCCCGTATCACCATGAGAGAGTTGGTGAAACGAGCAAAACACCGTTGGATTATCGAACGCGACTACCAAGAGCTGAAGCAAGAGTTGGGACTGGGACATTACGAAGGTCGGGGCTGGCGAGGTTTTCACCATCACGCCACGTTATGCATCGCCGCTTACGGCTTCCTCGTCGCGGAAAGAAGTCGTTTTTCCCCCTCCACAAGCGCCGGTCGACTGGACTTACGCGCCACGAAACTTCCGCCTGAGTTCCACCCGCGCGGCTCGCCGCGTGCGTGTTGAACGTCACCATCCTCATTCCATCGCGACCCTACGAATTCAGATTGCCCGACATCTTATCGAGCAACTCCCCTCCTGCCCGTTTTGTTACCAAAGGCGCTTGTAATTGTTTGTAACACAGTAGTACTAACAGGCTGCGGAAAAAGGCGCGTTTGTCATCCCGAACCCGTGTCGTTTGCGGGTGAGAGATCTGCTGTTCGCAAGAAGCCAAGGAAAAAGCAGATTCCGAACCCCGTTCAAAAACCGAACGGGGTTCGGAATGACATGTTTTCGAGTTTTTCCGCAGCCTGTTAGAGAAGAAAATTGTGACTACTCGCTGACCAGGTGGCACGAGTGCGTTTTCAGCACGATCCATACCTGCATGCCGGCGGCGAGTTCGAGCGTGCGGGCGGCCCCGGGTGTTACGTGGACCGTGAACGTTACCCCCGCTTTGACGCGCGCGACGACCATGGTGCCGCGCGACTCAAGCGAGACGATCTTCCCTTCCAGGATATTGCGGGCGCTGAGTCCTATCGGTGGTTGGGTTGCGAGCAGGATGTCTCCCGCACGGATGGCAACTTTCACTCGATCGTTTGGGGCGACGTAACCAAGCGGTACCTCGATTTCGCTGGGGCCTTCTGCCAGGCGCACGCGCATCACGCCATCCGTTTCGCGAAGCTCGACGACTGTGGCGTCGAGCAAATTTTCGAATCCGGCGGCCTGGGCTAGTTTCCTGCGGCGGGGCGCTTCCAGGACTTCGCGGGGTTGCCCTTCGCTGATGACGCGGCCGCGATCGAGGACGACGACGCGCTCGCCGAGGGCGTCAACTTCGTCGCGAGTATGCGTTACGTAGACGATTGGAATTTTCTGAGCGGCGTTCCAGGCGCGTAGGTCGTCCACGATCGACGCTTTCAGCTCCGCGTCCAGTCCGCTGAGGGGCTCGTCCAGCAGGAGAACTCGCGGCGACGTAACTAGTGAACGCGCCAAGGCAACCCGCTGCTTCTCGCCGCCGGATATTTCTCGGGGCCGCCGGTTGCGAAGGTCTTCGACACGAAAGGCTTGCAGGATCTCCGCGATTCGCGCGGCACGCTGATCAGCGGGCAGGTGCGCGAGGCCATAGGCTATGTTTTCTTCCGCGGTCATGTGCGGAAACAAGGCGAGCGATTGGAAAACATAAGCCATGCGGCGGAGCTGCGGGGGAACGTTCACGCGGGCTTCGGAGTCGAAGAGCGTGTCATCTCCGATTTTGACTTGGCCGGTGTCCGGGCGCAGCAGACCGGCGATGCAATCTAACAATGTGGATTTTCCGGCGCCGGATGCGCCGAACACGATGGTGATGCCCGACGGGATTTCGAGAGAGACATCGAGCACGAAAGAAGCGGCATTGGCGGCGTGCCGCTCGACGAGAACCCGCAGGGAGAGAGGCGCGGTGTTCACCTCGCCGGCCACGGTGACCAAACTCGCCGGCGGATCTGTCGATTCACTCCATACACGATGGACAGCACGACGAACGAGAATGCCAGGAGGACGAGCGCCAGGCGATTCGCTTCGGCGTATTCGAGGGATTGCACGTGGTCGTAGATGTCGATCGAAATTGTACGCGTGCTGCCCGCCAGGTTGCCGCCGACCATCAAGACTACGCCGAACTCGCCGAGCGTGTGCGCGAAGCTCAGCACCAGTGCGGTGACTACACCTGGGATGGACATCGGCAGGATGACGCGGCAAAAAGTGCGCAGAGCGCTGGCGCCGAGCACCGCGGAAGCGTCGAGCAACTTGCGGTCGATGCCCTCGAAGGATGCGGCCAATGGCTGCACTGCGAACGGCAGACTGTATAGGACCGAGGCGATCACCAAACCGGTGAAGGTGAAGGCTAGGCCGTGGCCGAATGTCACTTGCCAGAATTTTCCCAGCGGGCCTCGCGTGCCCATCGCCACGAGCACGTAAAATCCCAGCACGGTTGGCGGCAGGACGAGAGGCAGCGCGACGATCGACTCCACCAGAAATTTACCGCGCCATCGCGAATATGCCAGCCAATAGGCGAGCGGTAGTCCGATGGCAAAGAGAATTGCGGAGACGCATGCGGCTAGCCGAATGGAGAGGAGCAGGGATTGCATACTCAGCGATCACGCCTTGGTCGATCGGGCATTGCGAGCTGTGCGCGGCGCTTCATGGCTTGGGCGCGGAACTCGATCCGGCCTGCGGAATCGCGAATCCATACCTGGCAAGTGTGGCGTGGCCCGGCTCGCTCTTCACAAATTCGAGAAACGCGCGCGCCGCCTCTTTGTGTCCGGCGTTTTTCAACATGACGACCGCTTGTTCGAGCGGAGGATAGGAGTCGGCTGGAATCTCCCAGCGTTTGCCGTCTTTCATGGCAGGTGAAATGGCGAGCGATAACGCGACGATGCCTGCTTGCGCGTTGGCCGACTGCACGAATTGCGCGGCTTGCGAAATGTTCTCGCCGAAGACCAGCTTCGCTTTCACCTTTTCGTAGATTCCGGCCGCTTGCATGGCCGCGACGGCGGCGCGCCCGTAAGGAGCGTGCCCGGGATTGGCGATGGCGATCTTGCTCACGCTGGCATCGAGAAGGACGCTCCAGGTTTGACTTGCTGGGTCGAGTTTTGAGTTGGCGGGGGTCCAGATAACGATGCGGCCGACGGCGTATGGAAATATCGAGCCGGGTTCGGCAAGGCCCGCGTTCTGCAGCTTCTTTGGATATTCGATGTCGGCGGAGAAAAACAGATCAAAGGGAGCGCCGTTTTGCAGTTGCGAAAAGAAATTTCCGCTCGAGCCGTAGGTGACATGCAGGGTGTCTCCGGTCGCCTTTTCGAATTGGCTCGCGAGATCCTCCATCGCGAATTGCAAATCGGCCGCAGCGGCAATGCTGACTTCACGTTTCTGCGCGTGGATTTCACGCGAACCAAAATACAAGGAGAGGGCGACGACCAGCGTGGCGAGGACGGCGCGGCGAGTCGTGTCGCGATGGATCATAACGGATATCTTGGTTGCATGCTGCTTGCGTTCACACTCTCAAGATCATTACTTCAGTGGATTTGATCAAAGCGGCGGCGCGTTCTCCGGGCTTGAGGCGCATCTCTTTCGCGGCGTCGGCGGTAATGATCGCGGTGATGTGCTGTTCGCCGATGGACATGGTCACTTGTGCGAGCAGGCCGCTGTATTTGATCGAAAGGACGCGGCCAATGAGTTGGTTGCGGCCACTGATCTTGCGGAAATTTCCGCGGCGGATTTGGATGTCCCCTCGCCCCAGATTTTTGGGAATTAAGCGGTCGATCTCGCTTTCTGGAACGCGGTGGTGGCCGCCGGGCGTCTTTGCGGTTTTGATCTTGTTGCGGTAAATCCATTGCTTCAGAGTTGGGTAGCTGATGCCGAGAATGTTCGCCGCTTCCCGCGGCGCCAGAAGCTTTTGCACGATTGCACCTCAGGTGCGGGAGATAGAATAGACGGTCTTCAGTCGCTATATCAATACGTTTTTATACGGTTCTCGATTTCCGGTGGCCGATGCGGGCGATGATGGCGCGGTATAGTTGCGGCTTAATTTCGCAGAGGCTTCCCGGTTTTCAATGTGTGTGCGATGCGCTCTTGCGTTTTCTTTTCGCCACAGAGCGAAACGAAAGCTTCACGTTCGAGATCGAGGACGTATTGTTCGCTGACCACTTGCGGCGCACTGAGCGGCCCGCCGGCCAGAATGTTGGCGAGCTTGCGCGCGACGTGCGCGTCGTGCTCGGAAGCGTAGCCTCCGCGCACGAGGAGATGAATCATCATTTTCGCGCCGGAGAGGAATTGCTCGCCGAGAACTTTGATCTGGGTCGTCTGCGCGCCTTCCTGCCAGCTCGCGGCGGGCGGCTTGTATCCACCGCGCACCAGTGCGAGGGCGGCTTCTTTGGCGTCGGCAACAAGGCGGTCGCGATTCATGGAGACGCCATCTTCCCGGCGCAGAAATCCGAGGTCGCGGCACTCTTCGGCGCTGGTGCCGACTTTCGCCATGGCCAGCGCTTCGAAGACGGGTTTCAGCGCGTGAAATAAATCGAGGTCTTCGCCACCGGCGGAGTGCTCCTTCGCGCGGATCAACATTTCCTTCGAACCGCCACCGCCCGGAATCAATCCAACGCCAGCTTCGACGAGCCCCATATACGACTCGGCCGCCGCCTGAATTCTTGCGCCATGCAGGCTGACTTCGCAGCCGCCGCCGAGCGCCATGCCTTGCGGGGCGACCACCACGGGTTTCGGAGCGTACTTGATCGCTAAATTTGCGTTTTGAAATTGTTTTACCGCCAGGTGCAGGTCATCCCATTCCTGCTCCTGCGCGGCCACCAGCACCAGCATCAGGTTTGCGCCAACGGAAAAATTCACGGCCTGGTTGGCGATGACCATGGCGTCGAAATCGGAGTCGAGCCGCTTCAGGCCTTTGTGGGTCATGGCGATGAGGTCGGCGCCAATCGCGTTCATCTTGGAGTGAAATTCGCAGCAGACCACGCCGTCGCCGAGGTCGATCAGGCTCGCGCCGGAGTTGCGCTCGACTTCGCGGCCAGCGTCTTTCAGCGATTTGAGGATGATGATGCCGCTCGGCTCGTCGACTTTTTTCGCGGCGCCGCTCGCGATGTCGAAAACGGTCGTTGTGCCCTTCTCGGATTCGTAGAAGCTCGCGCGGCCGCTTGCGAGAACTTTCTCGAGCACCGGAGCCAGCGTCCGGCCTTCCCTTTGTACCCCCGCGACAAAGGCTTTCACACCGATGGCGTCCATCAACTGGAACGGGCCAAGCTCCCAGGCGAATCCCCAGCGCATGGCGCGATCGACGTCGGCGATGTGATCGGAGATTTCCGGCACGCGCCGCGCGGCGTACAAGCACGTTTCCGACAGCAGGCCCCATAGAAACTGTTGGGCTTTGTCGGTCTTCTGGCCTTCGAGAACCGGGCCGATCAACGCGCGAAGGCGCTCGGCCGTATCTTCGATCGTCTTCGCATTTTCCAGCGAGGGGAACCGCGCCTTTTGCTTTGCGCGATACTCCATCGTGTTTACGTCGAGAGTTAAAATTTCCTTTTCACCCTCGCCCTTAACGCGTTTGTAGAAGCCCTGACCCGTTTTGTCGCCAAGCCAGCCGCGCCGCGCCATTTCTTCCACGAGAGCGGGTACCCGATACATCTCGCGTGACTCGTCGTTCGGCACCGTTTCGTAAATATTTTTAACCACGTGCAGCAGCACGTCGAGCCCGACGATGTCCGCAGTGCGAAACGTGGCGGACTTGGGTTGCCCGATCACCGGCCCGGTGCAGGCGTCCACTTCCTCGACCGTCATACCCAGAGCGCCCATCAAACGCAGCGCGTTCAGCATGGAGAACGTGCCGATGCGATTGGCGATAAAGTTCGGCGTGTCCTTTGCTACGACCACGCCCTTTCCGAGGCGGCGATCGCAAAACTCGCTGAGCGTCTCGATGACCTCCGCAGAAGTCTTCGGCCCGGAGATCAATTCCACCAATTTCAAATAACGCGGCGGATTGAAAAAATGCGTACCCGCCCAGTGCTGCTGAAACTCTTCGCTCATGCCTTCCGCGATCAAATGCACCGGCAGGCCCGAGGTATTGGTGGTGACGATGGCGCCGGGCTTGCGGAATCTGCGCGACACGCGCGAGCAGGTTTTTCTTGATCTCCAGATTTTCGGCGACGACCTCTATGATCCAGTCCGCTTCCGCGCAGCGCGCCAAATCATCGTCGAAATTTCCGATCGCGATGCGTTCCGCGAGGGCCGCGGTAAAAAAGGCCGCAGGCTTTGACTTTCCTGGCAGCTTCGAGCCCCGCGCGAACGATCTTGTTTCGCGCATCCGCAGGCGCATCCTGGGGCAGCCCAGGGGGTACAATATCCAGCAGGATGCAGGGCAAGCCGGCATTCGCGAAGTGCGCGGCAATTCGCGCGCCCATGGTTCCCGCGCCCAACACGACGGCTTTTTCGATGCGACGCTTCATGGGCAGCCTCTTGGAAGGATTAGCACGGTAGGACAGGTTACAAAACCAGCATGCGGCGGTCAAACAAGGCTCTCGAAAGCGAGAGTAGCACTAAACTGTAAGCGAGATGCTCGACGACAAAGTAGCCAACGCGGTGGACTGGCTGAAAAATGCCACGGACAAGATTCGCTCCCTGGCCAGCGGCGAGTCGCGTCCCGCCGGGGAACGCCCCCGAGTCGGCTTGGCTCTGGCCGGCGGTTTCGCTCGAGGGATCGCGCATGTCGGTGTGATTCGCGCGCTCAGAAATGCCGGCGTTCCGATCGATGTTGTTTCGGGAACCAGCGTGGGAGCGTTGATCGGCGCGTGCTATTGCGCGGGCGTACCCTTGAACGACATGCAGCGGATTGCGTGCACGACCACTTTCGCCGACTTTGGGCGGTGGACGCCGTCCTGGCTTGGGCTCGCCAACAATCTGCGCATGGAGCGGTATCTCGAGCGCTTCACTCCGGCGAAAACATTCGAGGAACTCACCACTCCCCTGGCTATCGCCGCCAGTGACATCAATGAGGGCGTGTCTGTCTATTACACGCGTGGCTTGCTTGGCCCACCGATGCGTGGGTCGTGCGCGTATCCCGGCCTGTTCGTGCCCATACAATTCGAGGGGCGCACGCTGGTGGACGGATTTCTGACCGCGCCGGTTCCGGTCGAAGGGGCGTTGCTGCTCGGCGCGGACATCGTTATCGCGGTGTATCTGGAAGCGGGCAGCTTCACGGTTCCGCGCACCGCTGCGGACGTGATCAGTCGCTCTTTTCGATCATCCAGCGCCATGCCGATCTTGCCTGGCGCCAGCAGGCCGACGTCATCATCGAGCCGGATGTGAAGCCCTTCGTGTGGGACGATTTCACGCGCACGAATGAACTGGTGGCAGTGGGAGAGGCTGCGGCGGATGCGGCGCTGCCAGAGATCTGGAAGGCGCTCGGCGGCGAGAAACGAGAGCCGGCGGCCTGAACCGGTAGGGTGAACGCGTAACGCTCGCGCAGTTTCGAGATTCGTGGCAACTCTCTTAGGCCGGCGTTACCTCCACTTGGAGAGCCTGCCCTTCGCCTTTTCCGCGCTGCGTCAGCCATGCGCCAAAGCCTTCCGCGAATCGTTCCGGCGTCACGCGAAAGCTGGCCTCGACTCTTCCCTCTCCGACCGGCAGAGTGTCGTCGAACTCCGCGGCGTTCGTGAAGTTTCGCATGCAAAATTGATCGAGCCACTCCAGCGGGCAGGCCCGGCGCTCGCCGCGAATCACGACATCCACTTTGAATTTCTGGGAATACATTAGAGAACTATAACATCACGCTTGACGACGTCCGGTTAGCGGATTCCTGAGTTGAATGCAGAAGAGCCAGCCAAATCAAACTTCAGCAAAGCTAAATGTTACTTTACGTTGACTTCTTACAACTCGCTGCTTAAGATGCGCTCATTCATGAGTACGTTTTCGATACGAAATCCATCTTATATTCCGCCGCTGTAAATGGAAACACCGGGTTGGCATGTCGCCGGGGCGTCTTGCCGCCGCAACCTTGGGCAAAAATGGATCCTTCTCGACGGATGGCACACTATTCCCGTTGCCAGTCACGTTCGTAGGTTTGCATGCGCAAAGAGCCGCCAAATCAGGATGCCAAGCTGCTCTTGCAGCTTGATCGCTTGCGAAAGGAAGCGGACATGCGGAAGGCGCGACTCTGGTGGCAAGATGAATTTTGGCCCGAAAACGCCGCCGATTACTTAAAGATTGAAGTGGCACATGGCAGGAAAGAGAGCCGATGGTTAAGGCAAGTGGCCACGTACTGGGGGATGGCAACGTCGTTGGTGCTGGACGGCAGCCTGAGCGAGAAGGCTCTTCTCAACCCAAAGCTTTCGCGGGAGATGTTTACTGTCTTCGCGAAGATCCGGCCATTTCTCAAACAATTGCGAAAGCAGACCGCTAATCCGAACTTCATGGCGAACGTGGAGGGGTTCATCCTGAACTCGAAGGCTGCGCGCAAACACCTTCAGTTGGAAGTGCAACGTTTGGCAGCCGTGCGAAAGAACCGCACATAGATCGTTCAGGCGTATTGTCGGAGCGATCTGAAAGTAGCTTGATCTCGACGATTGCTTCAATCCAGGCGTTTTGTCATTTGAGATCCTTCGCTCCGCTCAGGATGACATGGCTCGGGGAAGGATCGCGTTTTAGACTGAAAGTACCCCGGGCTGAAAGTTACCCAGGCTGAAACGAACCCAGGGAAAGTCGACCCCTAGTTAGGCGATCTCCACTTACCCGCGGCTGCGAACAGCTGTAATCCGACGGCGAACTGATTGTTGTCGACGGGCACACAGTAGACCACCCGCGCCCGCGAGCGAAAGTTTCCCAGCAGCGATCGCACGTTCAGGCGTTCGTTAGGCTTCCACGGTCGGCGGGTTAACACCCGTGCCCCCCGAGGGCTGATATTCTCGGTGACGCCCTCTTGCGCGGGCGTACGAACATCCAGGCTGGATAGATCCACGGTTACTTTCATGGGGGTGCGATCTTCAGTGCGCTTGGAAGCGAGATCCATAGGGCCCGCGATGCCTTCCGGCTAAACACGGATTGCAGAGATTTGAAAGTGTCCGGGCAGGGTTGCAGCGACGGCGTGATGATACCCCCATTTCTCTCTCGCCCGTCAAGATTTCCCGCGGCTGCACAGTTTTCAGTGTCCGGCAATGCGACACGGTATCCCATGAGCGGACAACCGGTTGACTCGCGATTCGGCAGCTTTCAGCATAACAGTAAGTTTTTCAATGATTTACGGATCCTCCGAATCGGCATCGAAGTTGCCACTGGGGAAGAGGGCTGTTTGTGTTTCCGCATTGATTCCGCTGCAGGGAGCCGTTCATGAAAAAAACGGAATGGACTCGAGAGATCCTTTCGACATGGCCGAGTTATGAATACGTAAAGCAAAAGGAAAGCGCCGGCTGGCGATTGGCAGCCGTGGAATGGCAGCGGGAAACCGAAGCGAGCGCTGGGCCCGATGCTCCCGAGGGCTCGCGTTTCGGCGAAGAAATCCCGTTCGGCACCCGCATTGCCAGCGATTGCCTCCATCTTGAGGAGAACCCTTCCGAGATGGAAATCCTGAATAGCCTCGCGGAAATGATCGTTCAAGACCTCTCTTACCAGCGCATGGCCGACGGCTTAAACCGGCGTGAGTTCCGCACGCGCGAGGGGAAGCCCTGGACGCCGCTGGCGGTTTTTAAAATGACTCCCCGGCTGATCGAAGTGGCGCCGCGCATTCTGTCCGGCGTTGAATGGGAAGCTCGCAAGAAGCAGCTCTCTCGCGTCGCTTGGAATTCCTGATTCGCTGACCCTTGCAGATCCAAAACCCGACGGGCGCTTCGACCATTCCGAACCGCCCTTCATTTCCGTGCGGCCGAGCGGAGACCTGGTGCGCTTAATCGTTCAACACGCTCCCGAGCGAGTCATGCACCGTCAATCCGCCGTTGTAGTGAATGAATCCCAGCTTTCTGAACTTGTTCATGAAGAAATTTACGCGCGATCTGGTCGTCCCGATCATCTCCGCCAGTGTGTCCTGGCCGATTTTGTCCAGGATGGGGGGCGCCTCGTCGCCCTGGCGGCTTCGCGCGAGCAGTAACAGGGTTCGTGCCAGCCGCTTCTCGCTAAAATTGAACATGTGATCGATCAAATCCTGTTCGATGCGGCGATTCCGCATCACCAGATAGTTGATGAAGTGCTTGGAGATGGACGGGTCTTCTTCCACCATTCGCAGCATCGCTTTTCCCTTGATGATATTTACCTTGCTCGGCACCAGCGCGATTGAGGATGTCGAATACACCGACTCTCCGGTGATGCAAGCCTCTCCAAAAAAATCACCTTCGCCGAGAATGCCCAGCACCGCGCCCTTGCCGCGGTCGGAGACCAGCGTAAGTTTCACGACACCTTTTTCAATATAGTGAACATCCGTGCAATCTTCTCCTTGCGAGATGATGGTTTCGCCCGTATTGAATTCCTTGATCTTCTTCGATGGAAGCACTCTGGCAAAAAACCCCGGTGTGTGGGAACCGCTTCGCCGCCGTGATCTCATTTCCCCCTCAGTTAAACGTACGAATGGCCGTGGCGATCCTTTCGCCGAAAAATTTCCCGACGGGTTACAAGTGGTAGACTGACTTCCCCCGTTTGAACCGTTGCTCCCTCTCTACCTTTCGCTTCGGGGGTTCGTCTGTTCAATATTGAACAGACATGGCTAGACGCTCTCGATACCCTCCGGGCCCAATCGCTCTCGTTATGCCCGGGCTTCAATCTCCGTTGTAACGAGACCGTTACGAGAGAAATTTGTATGCCCTATCCGCTATGAAGCTGGGATTCGATGTCTTCCGGCGCCTTGACGACGGCAGCCCGTTGTGGCTCGCTCAGGTGAACTCTCTCGCTGAGGCACGGGCAAAAGTCGAAGTCTTGCGACAGCGTTTTCCCGGTCAATATTTCGTCCGCGATGCGGAGACCGGCCAGTCGATTCCGGCGGATGGGCACCAGAATTGCCCGGGAAATTTAGGGCAAGCCTAGCTGGAAGGCGGAGCTTCTTCCTGCTGTAAAAGAATACGCGTATAGTAAACCCAGATGAATTCCGACAAATCCTGAGACGTGCCGCCTTAATCGTGTACGAAAACTCCACCGCCTACGTTATTCCCCCTATTTTGGAAGAGAACAATCGCAATCGTGATCGCTCAAGGTTTTGATGAGGCGTGTACTGCTGCCCAGGTCCGCTTCTCGATGAACGCCCGCGCCGGTCCGATTAGGTGTTCCGGGCTGTTGACGAATGCTTTGGCTGCTCATAAAGTTGCGAGTCGTTTGCGAAAAGCAGTTTGCGATTGGATAGGAGCGGCCATTCTTATGCATTACGTGGTGAATCGGCGGTGGAATTCGCGCTTGAGAATCGGTGGGAAGGCGTTGCTGGTTTTGGCCTTAGCGGCCCGCGCCACGCGTGGGCAAAGTGATACGGCAGCGGACAAAAGCAGGTTGCTGACGCCTGAGGCTTCCCTGAATCTGCGTACGATCTCGGATTTGCAATATGCCCCTGACGGCAAGCGGCTCGCCTTCGTCGTGACCGAGCCGGCAAAAGGCACCGGGCGAATGCGCCATGTTTGGGTGCACGACGCCGGGACGAGTGGAGTACGCCAATTCACGTTCTCGGCGAAGTCCGAGATCTCGCCGCGATGGTCGCCGGACGGGAAGCAGTTGGCGTTTTTATCGGATCGCGGCGAGGAGCAGCAGATCTATCTCATGCGCATGGGCGTGGGCGAGGGAATAGCGCTGACCAAGGGCAAGCGCGGCATCAAGAGTTTTGAATGGTCGCCGGATGGGAAGCAGATTGCTTTTCTTGCGCCGGATGCCAAAACCGATGCGGAAGAAAAGAAGGAAAAAGACAAAGATGACGCGCACGTTGCGGACAAAGAAGACAAGCGGGCACGGTTGTGGCTGGTCGATGTGGCCACGGGTGAAACCCGCGCGCTGACGAAACCGACGTGGGACGTGACTGAAGTGGCTTGGCTGCCTACCGGTACTCACCTGATCGTGAAGGCCACGGACCGACCTCAATCGGACGAATATACACAGCGGATTTTCAGCGTGCAGGCGTCGGATGGAAGCACGAAGCAGCTGCTGGCGCCGCGCGGTCCGTTCGGCCAGCTGCGTATTTCCCCCAATGGGAACGCGGTGAGTTTTGTGGGTTCGCGCGAGGATGGCCCGGAGCCGCACGATCTGCAAGTGCTGCCAGTAAATGCGCCAGCGGCGAGAAATCTGACAGGTGGGAGTCTGGATCGTCTGGTGGAAGAGTATCACTGGCAGAAGAACGGCTCGATTGTGCTGGTGGCTGCAAATGGTTTCGGGAGCGCTTTCGTGAAGTATACCGAGGACGGTTCCCGGCAAGACCTGGGCGCCTCGCCCACGCCGACCGGCAGCGTCGCTCTCTCTCCCAGTGGCGATGTCGCCTATGTCTCGCAGAACGCGACACAACCCCAGGAACTCTGGCGGTGGGACCAAAAGTCCGCGCCGCAGCAGATTTCGCACCTGAATGACGCGTGGAAACAGTTCACCCTCAGCACGCCGGAATACTACAAATATAAATCGTTCGACGGCTTGCAGATCGACGCGGCGCTGCTGAGACCGACAGGAGGTCCACAAGCGCCGGATGCGAAGGCGAAGCTACCGCTGATCGTGCTGATCCATGGAGGGCCGACGGGGCGCTGGTCCGACTCGATCGAAACGTGGGGGCAACTTCTGGCGACGCACGGCTACGCGGTTTTCTATCCCAATATTCGCGGGTCGGTGGGCTATGGACAGAAATTTGTGGAATCCAACCGAGGCGACTGGGGCGGCGGCGATTTCAAAGACGTGATGGCCGGCGTGAAAGATCTGGTCGACCGCGGCATTGCCGATCCCAATCGCCTGGGCATCGGCGGCTGGTCGTACGGCGGCTACATGGCGGAATGGGCGATCACGCAGACCAACGACTTCAAGGTGGCGGTCTCCGGCGCGGGCATGGCGAACCTCATCTCGGAATTCGGCATGGAAGAGCATCCCGCAGGCGACGAATGGTTTTACGGAGTGCCTTGGGAAAAGCCCGAAGGCTTTCTCAACAGCTCGCCGTTCATCCACCTGAAAAATGCCAAGACGCCGACGCTGGTCCTGCAAGGCGACGCCGACACCATCGACCCTCTGGGGCAGAGCCAGGAGTTGTACCGCGGACTGAAGCGGTATGGCGTCGAAGCGGAACTCGTCGTTTACCCGCGCGAGCCCCACGGGTTCCACGAAGAGAAGCATCTACTAGACCGGCTGAACCGCATCCTTGCCTGGTACGACAGCCACTTGCACGGCGAGGCACCCAAAACCTCCGCCGCGAACTAAGTAAATTGCCAGCAAGGAGTGGCACACAGGCAGTTACGTCCAGGAGCACAGACACTCCTGCCTGTATCCACCTGTCCCACACCGCGAACGCACCCAGCGCACCACAGCAGCCCGTCTGCGTCTCGAACTTGTGCCTGTTTAAATAAGGCCCACAAGCCTTGGCGTACGTCTTTACAGCTTTCCAGCATCGTGTTACCGTCATTTCCCGTACCGCCATTCTGCGCGCCAGGCGGCTGGGCCTCTGATCGAGAACCTGCCATACGTTTTGACGGGCGACCGTGAACCGGTCGAGTTGTATTCGCTAACGGCGACCAGACCAAGGTCTTCGACAAGCGCGACCACGCAGCGGCTGACAGCAAACGCGACCGCTGGCCGGTTGACTCAAGCCCCTCCCCTTCGAAAACCAAGTCGTGGTCTCTTTTCGCGTGGCCTGCTTCGGGCCGGCCTGATCTTGTATGAACCAAATGGCACAGGCTTTGGCCTGTGGCTTGAATTTGCTTCAACGAAACACAGGCTAAAGCCTAAGCTACTCAATGCAATGGGGACTAACAAAAGGGGATAACTTGCTGAAGCTTCGAAAAGTCGAAATTATAGGGTTCAAGTCCTTCTGCGAGCGCACAGTAGTGACCTTCAGCGGTATCGGCACGACCTGCATCGTAGGCCCGAATGGTTGCGGCAAGTCCAACGTCGTCGACGCTATCTCCTGGGTCCTGGGTGAGCAGAGCCACAAATCCCTGCGAGCCGAGCGCATGGCGGATTGCATCTTCAACGGCACGGTCAAGCGCCCGCCCATGGGTCTGGCCGAAGTGACGATCACGCTGGAGGATCCGGAGCTGGCTGAGGCGGCCCGGGTCGTATTGGAAGGCGCGGCGGCAGCCGCAGCCGACGGTGCAGTCGCAACGGCGGCCGATGGCGCAACAGTTCTGCTGACCGACGGTTCAAACTCTGCGCCTGCCCCGGAAACCCAGGCTACGGGTGAAATCGTGCCGCTCGACGTCGATCCGGTTGCCGGCGCGGTGGAAACGACCAGCAGCGAAGACAACCCCGAAGTTCCAGCGGAGGCTGCGCCGGAAGCCGACCTCCTGAAGGGCAAGCGCCGTAAGAAATCTGCGGACAAACTGACGCTGGCGACGAAGCCCGGCGAGGTCGTCGTAAGCCGCAGGCTCTATCGCTCCGGTCAAAGCGAATATCTGATCAATGGCCGGGTGGCGCGCCTTCGCGACATTCAGGAAATGTTCATGGGCGTCGGCCTTGGCCCGGACTCCTACGCCATCATCGAACAGGGCCGTATCGGCCTGATCCTCTCCACCAAGCCGCTGGAGCGGCGTGCGATCATCGAGGAAGCCGCCGGAGTGACGAAGTTCAAGACCAAGAAACGCTTGGCGGAGGCGAAACTCGAATCTTCCAAAGTGAATCTATCGCGCGTCAACGACATCGTTGTGGAAGTCGAAAAGCAACTCGGATCGCTGAAGCGCCAGGCTGCCAAGGCGCGCCGCTATTCCGAAATTCGCGACCAGATGCGCGGCATCGTGCGTCAAATGCTCGCCGGAAAAGCTCGCGAGCTCGACGCCGAAGCCGAGCGCGTGGCCAAACGCCTGGAAGAACTGTCCACCGCAGAGGCGCAGCACGCGCAGAGCATTCAGACCCAGGAAGGGGAGCAGGACCTTCTCAACCAGCGCATCTACGAGCTCGACGCCGGCATTCGCCAGAATCAAAATCACCTGAATCTGACGGCGCTGGAAGTCGATCGCAGCGAAAACCGTATCGCCTTCAATCGCCAGCGCGCCGAGGAGCTGGCCGGACGTGGCGGGCAGATCGCCGCGGAAATCACGCAAGCCGCGGCCCAGGCAGCAGAGTGGGAATCGCGTAGCTCCGCGCAAAGAGAGGCCGTGGTTTCTCTGCGCGCGGAATCCAGCACGCTGACGGGGCAGGTAAACGGTTTGGCGGTGCGCGCCGAAACCCGCGCCACGCAGATCCACGAATCCGAGGTGCGCATCGACGCGCTGCGCCAATGCGCTTCCGAGGCCGGGCACAGCTTGCTGCGCTTGCACGGTGAACAGAAGCAGGCCGAAGAAGCACTCGTGCATCAAGCGGCAGCGCTGCAAAAGCTCGAAAGCAACGAATCGGTTCTACTGGAGTCGTCGATCCAGATTCGCGACGCCGCCGAGCGCGCCGCGTTTGACTGGGAAGCAGCCAACGCGCAACTCAGCGCGCTGCAACAGCAAGCCGCGGCGCTCCAGACGGGCATCGCTCGTCTGCGCGAACAGCGCGAAACTGCGGCAAAGGAAGCGGAGACGCTGCGTGATTCCCTCTCGGCTACGCGAGCGCGGCACTCCACGCTGACACAGGTTCTGAATGACCGCTCGTACACCGCGGACGCCGTGCAGAAACTTTTCGCCGCCAACGAGCGTGGCGGCGGGCACGATTTCCACGCCGTCGGCGTGCTGGCGGATTACGCCGAAGTCGAGGAGCACTACGAAGTGGCGATCGAGCAGTATTTGCGCGACGAACTCGAGTACGTGGTCGTGGAGACTTTCGATCACGCCCGCGCGGGCGTGTCCCTGTTGCGCGAAGAAGTTGGCGGCCGCGCCACCTTCTTCGTGGATTCACTGCGGAATCTCCGCCTCGACGAGTACGAACCGATCATTCACTTCCGTGCCGAAGAAGGCGTGGTATCGCGGCTCGACAAGTTGGTGGGGTTCCGCGACCCGCTGGGCGCCGCAGCCAAACAATTCTTGCCTCGCTTGCGCTCCGCTTATTTGACCGACAGCGCCACGGCAGCCGAGAAACTCGCACGCGACAACCCGCAGTTCGCCTTCGTAACGCCGGACGGCACATGCTATCAGGGACGCATGGTCACTGGTGGCCGGGCCGACGAGGCAGGACCCCTGGTCATGAAGCGCGAGCTGCGCGCTCTCGACGCGGAGGTCGCGGCGCTGGAACTGCGCGCGGAGCAAACGAAAGTGGTGCTGGAAACCATTGGCAGCGAACTTCACGCGAAAGAGCAGTCGCTCGAGGAAGTGTCGGCGCAACAGCATGCGGCGGAGCGCGACGTCTTTTCCGCAAAGCATCGTCATGAACAGACGCAGGCCGATCTTGCGCGGCTTGGGTTGGAGCTGACTGTCTGCCAGAGCGAGTTGAATCGTATCCGGCAGGACGTGGACAACGCCAGGTCTCGCGCGGAGCGCGCCAAGCATCAACTCGCCGCAGCCAACACCACGCGCGAGGAGGCCGAGGCCGAGAGTACGCGGCTAGCCGAGGAACTGGTTCAGCTTCGCGGATCGATCCAGTTGGAACAAAACGAGCTGGCGGTGGCGCGCGCTGAGCTTGCGGCATTGAACGAGCGTTTGTCGGCGGCCGAAGCAGTGGCGGCGCGGTTGCAGCAAGAGCGCGCGGAGATGGAGCGCCGTGAGACGGTGTTGCGGCAACAGGAAACCTCGATCAGCGAGGAAACCTCCGCCCTAGCCGCACAGAGCGAGCAGCTTGCCCTGCAGCTTGAGGGGCTTCGCACGGAGAAGACGCGTCTGGAAGAAAGCCAACGTGAACTTGAGCTCGAGTGGGAGTCGGGCCGGACCCGCGTTACCCAGATGGAAGATCAGTTGCGCCTGGGGCGCCAGTCGTTGCAAGAGTTGCGTGATCAGCGTAGCCACGCCGAAGTGGATCGCGCGCGCAACGACTCCGACCGCCAGCACCTGCGCGAAACGTGCATGTCCGAGGTGAACGCGCAACCCGAAGACCTGATCGCCACGGAAACAGCTTTCATCACCGGTGAAGAGCTGGCCATTGCAGAAGCCAACTATCGCGAGATGAAGGCGCGCGTCGAGGCCATGGGCGCGGTGAACATGATGGCGCTCGAGGAGTTCAACGAGTGTGAACAGCGCTTCGCCTTCCTAACGAGAGAACGCGACGACCTGCTGCAATCGATTGCGGACACCCAGCAAGCCATCACCGAGCTAGACCTGGTTTCGCGTGAAAAATTCGAGCACGCTTTCCATGCTATCAATCACAACTTTTCCGAGGCTTTTCACACAATTTTTGGCGGCGGCACCGCGGAGATGCGCCTAACCGAGGTGGACAGCTCGGGCGACGCGGGCATCGATGTGGTCGCATCACCGCCGGGCAAGCGCCTGCAAAATATTTTGCTGCTCTCGGGCGGCGAGAAAGCGATGACAGCATTGGCGCTCCTGATTGCGATCTTCAAGTATCAGCCCAGCCCGTTCTGCATCCTGGACGAAGTCGATGCGCCCCTCGACGAAGCGAACGTCGGCCGCTTCACACGACTGGTCGGCGAGATGAGCAGCCAGACGCAGTTCATCATCGTCACCCACAACCGCAAAACCATGGAGACGGGCAGCGTGCTCTACGGCGTCACCATGCAGGAACCTGGAGTGTCCAAACTCGTCAGCGTCCGCTGGGAAGGTGACGAAGCGCCGCAAAAGAAGCAACGCGCCGCAGCCGCCTCCGCCGCCTAAATCGCTCCCGCGCCAAGACTCTCCTCCTTAATAGGTCAGGCGACGGCCACGAGCGTAAAGCATAAAACCCACGGGAGAATCGTTGTAGGGGCGCAGCACGGCTGCGCCCCAGCTTGCCCAGTCCCAAACAGCACCGCCATGCGCTTTTTCCATTCGTTTTTTTTTATCCTCTTCAGCGATATGAGCGCAAGCCCGTAGCGCCACAATTTGTTTTTTCTAATTTTCATTTTCCGATTTTTTCCACACGCAAGTTGCATTGACTTCACGTCGCGCTGCGCTAGAATGCATTTCACTCTCTTCAGGGGAAGTTGCTTTGCCTTCTGGTGCAGTCATGCGCGTTGTGCGGGAAACGAATTTTGCCGGCATCTCACCTGCCGCCCGGGGAAAGGTGCGCGACATCTACGATCTCGGCGACCAGCTGCTGATCGTAGCGTCGGATCGGCTCTCCGCTTTCGACGTGGTTCTCCCCACTGGCATTCCCGACAAAGGACGCGTGCTTACGCAGCTTTCTCTTTTCTGGTTCGACCTGCTGCGTGATGTAATTCCCAATCACGTGCTGAGCGCCACAGAGTTTCCCGCCGCGTTTGTGGATTATCGCGAGGAACTCGCGGGCCGTTCGATGGTCGTGCGCAAGACCCAACCGCTCCCGATCGAATGCGTCGTGCGCGGCTACGTCTCGGGCTCCGGCTGGAAGGACTATCTCGCCGCCGGGAAAATTTGCGACATCCCGCTGCCTCCGGGCTTGCGCGAATCCGACCGCCTTCCCGAACCGATTTTCACCCCCGCCACCAAAGCCGTCACCGGCCACGACGAAAATATTCCCTTTGAGCAAGCCGTGTCCCTCATCGGCCGCCCGCTAGCCGAGCGAGTCCGCGCCATCAGCATCGAAATCTACGAGCGAGCCGCGAAATATGCCGAGCCTCGCGGCATCTTGCTGGCCGACACAAAATTCGAATTCGGCCTGCTAAAGAATCCTGCCGGCGAAGACGAACTGATCTGGATCGACGAAGCCCTCACGCCCGACTCTTCCCGCTTCTGGCCCGCCGCCCAATACCAACCGGGCAGCCCGCAGCCTTCCTTCGACAAACAATTTGTCCGCGACTATCTCGAACGCATTCAATGGCCGAAGACTCCGCCGGGTCCGGAGCTGCCGCCCGATGTCGTCAGTGCGACCCGCGCAAAATACCGTGAAGCCTACCGCATCCTGGTAGGGCGCGAACTGGATTAGATGAGACCCTGGGGGTCGTGGTGGTTTACTTTCTGGAGCGTGCTAAATTGAAGGATCAATTGGAAGGGCTCGTAAGTCAGATGGTGGAGCACGGCATCCTGTTTGACGAGGCCGTAGGAGAATTCGAAAAACGTTTCATCAAGCGTGTTCTCGACCGAGTAGAGGGCAACCGCTCGCGCGCCGCGGGCGTACTCGGGATTCACCGCAACACGCTGAGCCGGAAACTCTCCGAGTACAAACTGGACCACCGGCACCACGCATCGCGCTGAAACTATTTTTCGACAAAAAACCTATCGAATCACCAGCGGAAAATGAAAAACGGCGCCCCGATAAAGTCGGAGCGCCGTTCGAATGCCGCTTACCAAGCCTACTGCTGCTTCTTGGTCACCGGCCGCTTCTTCTTGCCCTTTTCCTTTTCCTTCGGGATGTCCTCTGCGTTCACCTTGGCCTTATCCCAATGGAGCATGAAAGGATCGGGGTCGTAAGCCACCAGCGTCCCGGTGAAGCGCACCGGATTGTCCTTTTCCAGCTTCGCGGCCTCCGCCTGACCCACTACCTTCACATCCATGTCCGGAGTCGTCTTCGCGTCAAACTCGGCGTCACTGGTCACGAACGCTACTTTCAACTGTGCGCCATCGCCTCCCGGAGTCACTTCGATCAGCTTCCCCGGCACATCCGGAAATTCCAAGCCGCAGGAAGCTAGCCAGGTGACCTTCGCCTTGTCGCCGCCCGCTTTCAGCTCGGTGATCACCGAGGCGATGGTCATGTCCTTGCGCGCGGCATCGAGATCCGCTGAGCTGGGCAGTGTGTACGTCGACGGACGATCTGCCGAGCTGCTTGCAAGCTGTGTGAGCTCATTGAGTTCGGCATCCACCAGGTTGTCGCAGGCGGCCTGCTGATAATTCTGGATCAGCTTGCGCAGATACGTCTTCACCTGATTGGCTTGCGCCTGGTTCGGGTTCTTCGTAGCCTTCGCGAAATACCAGAACGCATCCATCTGCTGCGGCGGCGTCATTGCCATATAGGCCTGGCCGATGCGGTAGGCGGTGATCGCGTCGTCGGGCTGCAGCGCTAGAACGGCCTTGTAGGACTGGACCGCCGCTGGGTAATCCTTCGAGGTCATGGAAGCATTGGCGGCGGTGTAGTTGAACAAAATCGCCGGCGCCTTCTTCTGCTTCTCGAAATCTTCCTGGCTCATGTTGTCGGGCTTCTTGAGCGCGTTCAACGTCGCCAAGCCGTCGATCGCTGCCTGCCGCGCCTTTTTCGCCATGTCGGGATCGGGCGGAGGAGGATTGATGTTGCTGTAAGCAAACGCGCGCGCGTAGTACGCCTGATACTTCACGGGCGGCTCGATTTTGTCGCCGAGCGCAAGCAGCTTGTCGGCGTACTCGATCACTTTCGGGTAGTTTTTCAGCTGGCTATACGCATTGTAATAGAGCGGATAAACGTAGATCAGTAGCGCGGAATTCGGATACTTGGCGACAAAATCGTCGAGTTGCTTGATCTGCTGCGCTGGATCTTTCGTTGCTTGCGCGGCGGTGTACGCATTGTATTCCGCCATGGTGTACTGGGGCTTCGCGCCGGCGTCCTGTCCCGCTGGTGCCTGGGCCTTCACGCTGGCAACGCTCCCGACCATCAGGCAAAGCGCCGCTACTATCGCGAGGCTCGCCAGTCTCCGTGATCCGTTCATTCCGATTCTCCCTCGCTCGAACTCCAAGCCGATGTTCTGTACATCTATTAAACCCGGAACAGCCGGGAATTACTTCGCTAGCTAAAACTTCGGGATTATAGGGAAAGCTGGGTGCCATCGCAAGGCAGTACCCTACAGGGAACTATGTATCTACGGGTATTTGTCCATGCACCTGTCAGTTGAATGGCCCATACAACTACATCCGGAGCCTCATCAAAGCGAAAATATCTCTCGCTCCGAATGTTAAGATGAGTGTCGCATAAATCTGGCGCTTCTACGAGGAAGAATTCCGATGGCATTGATGACTGAAACACAGGCGGACGCACGAAATTATACCCCTCTTTCTGGATCGGTGGCTCTCGTAACCGGCGGGAGTCGTGGGATCGGCCGGGCCATTGCTCTTCGCCTGGCAGCGCTGGGGTCGTCGGTGGCCATCTGTGCAAGGGATGCCACCGCTCTAAAAGAAGTTTCGTCGGAATTGGAGTCGCAAGCGCCGCGCGTGTTTGCTCACCCCGCGGATGTCACCCGGTCGTCGGATGTGGCCTCGCTGGTCGAGAAGACTGAGGCAACGCTCGGGCCGATCTCGATTCTCGTCAACAATGCGGGCATCGGTGTCTTCGGACCAGCCCACGAGAAATCCGAGGAGGATTGGGATCGCGTTCTGAACACGAATTTGAAGAGCGTGTTCCTGGTGTCACGCGCGGTCGCCGCTTCGATGATTCTCCAAAAGCGCGGCGACATCATCAATATCAGCTCTCTTGCGGGACGCAATGCATTCGCCGGAGGGGGACTCTACTGCGCGTCGAAATGGGGCGTGCAGGGCTTGTCGGCCTGCATGGCGGAGGATTTGCGCGAACACGGAATCCGCGTCAGCGTGATTTGCCCGGGTAGCGTAGCCACGGAATTTTCAGGACGCGGACCCAAGGATCCGTCAAAGGCGCTTACGCCAGACGACGTGGCGCATGCGGTGGCCATGGTGGTTACCCAGAGTCCGCAGAGCTTTCTGAGCGAAATCCACGTGCGGCCGCTGCGAAAAGCCTAAA
The DNA here is from genome assembly GCA_963721915.1 of uncultured Acidobacteriota bacterium. GTDB lineage: Bacteria > Acidobacteriota > Terriglobia > Acidiferrales > UBA7541 > Acidiferrum. Next base: position 122,093 of record CAVRLD010000007.1, read on the forward strand.
GAATGGCGTGGCGAGAATCGATCCCAGCCGGACTTCAATTTCATCCAATCTTTCTGTGGGTAGTCAACTCGCCGAACACTTAAATAGGCTGTGTGAGAACTCCGGTTTCGCCCGGGCACGGCTTCACAGGTGCGGAAAAAGCCTTTGGATCTTTAGGAGGCGGGAGCTTTCTTGCCCGGAAGTACGAAGGGGAGCTCCTAGCTCGCAAAGACTCCGAGCTCGGGCTGCATCTTTTTGGTTGTACTTCCTCTTGACACTTATCGTTGCAACGACTATTGTAATGCCATGAGTTCCCGACCACGTTCCGCCCGGCCCCCGGTTCTGCTCGAAGCGCAAGTTTTCATCGCGCTCCAGAAGATCGCGGACGCGCTGGCCCAGGAAGTCGAGCAACTCCTGAAGGCTCACGCCTTGACCGGCGCGCAATACAACGTGCTGCGCATCCTGCGCGGCGCAGAACCCGAAGGGCTGGCCTGCAGCAGCATCAGCGACCGCATGATTTCCCACGACCCCGATATGACGCGCCTTCTCGACCGCATGGAAAAACGCGCCTTGATCACGCGCCAGCGTCAAAAAGACGATCGCCGCGTGGTGAAAACGCGCATCACTCCCGCGGGCCTGGATTTATTGAAGGGCCTCGACGAACCGATTCGTGAAGTCCATAAGAGGCAGTTTCAGCACGTACCACCCGCTCGGCTGAAGACGTTAGCCGAGTTGCTCGATCAAGTTCTTCGCCGTGAAACCGAATAGGAATTTACAGGAGCAGTCCCGAGTCTCAAGAGCCAGACCATCAAATCAACTCAAATCAAAAAGGAGATCGAAACCATGGGCCATTCTCTAGCTCGCATCGCACTCACCGCAGGCCTCGCAGCCATTCTTTCGCTGCCAGCATCGGCGGCGACTTCCACCTGGCAAATTGACCCGGCACACTCCGCTGCGCAATTTTCCGTGCGCCACCTGGCCATCTCGACGGTACGAGGGGCCTTCAGCAAGGTGACCGGCACGGTTATCTATGACGACAAAGATGTCAGCAAGTCGAGCGTGGACGTCACGATTGACGTTTCCACCGTGGATACACGCGAGCCGAATCGCGATAAAGACCTCAGGAGCGATCATTTTTTCGATGTGGAACACTATCCGACGATGACCTTCAAATCCAAGAAAGTGGAGCAGAACGGCGTCGGCAAGTTGAAGGTCACCGGTGATCTCACCATCCGCGGCGTTACAAAAGAAGTCGTGCTCGATGTCGATGGCCCGACCGCGCCAGTGAAGGATCCCTGGGGCAACCAGCGCGAGGCCGTCAACGCCACGACGAAAATCAACCGCCAGGATTATGGCGTGAAGTGGAACGCCACTATGGATAACGGTGGAGTGGTGGTCGGCGACGACATCTCGATCAACATCGACGCCGAAATGGTCCAGAATAACCCCGGCAAGTCCGGAAATTGAAGAATCGTCAGTCGATGAATTACTCCGGCTCAGCGCGCGATTCTTCGAATCGTCCGTTGGGCCGGATTCATCTAATAACAGCCATTAGTCAAAATACCCAATAAAGTAAGGGGTCCAAGAATCATGAAGAATCCCGCTCCCACCGAGGTACCGGTCCATGAAATCGTTCGTGAACGATGGAGCCCGCGAGCCTTCAGCGATAAAGCGGTTGCGCCGGAGGTGCTGCGCAGCCTGTTTGAAGCGGCGCGATGGGCGCCATCCAGCTCGAATCTCCAGCCGTGGGCCTACATCGTGGGCACCAAGGACGATAAGGATAATTTCGACAGAGTCCTGAGCACGCTGGTGGAATTCAATCAAGCCTGGGCAAAACACGCGCCTGTTCTGGCTCTTTCCATAGCGCAGGTAAAGAATCCCAAGGACGGCGGCGCCAATCGCTGGGCATTCCATGATGTGGGCAGCGCGTCGGCGCAACTCACCTCGGAAGCGGTTGCCCGGGGACTTTACGTGCACCAAATGGCTGGACTCGACCCGAACAAAGCCCGCCAGGTATTCAACATCCCCGACGGTTGGGACGCCGTCGCTGCGATGGCCATCGGCTACCCCGGCGATCCCTCTACACTGCCCGACAAACTGCGGGAACGCGAGTTGGCTCCCAGGGTGCGCAAGCCACTTTCCGAATTTGTCATGACGGGCGGCTGGGGGCATACTGCTTCTTTCGTCTCGAAGTAACGAGTCACGAGGGAACCCAGCCCCACACCATGCACAGTACTCTGGACTTTCTACTACGCCACGGCTACCTGGTTCTGCTGGCCTGGGTCTTCGGGGAGCAGATCGGCTTGCCGGTTCCTTCCCTGCCGCTGTTGCTGGCAGCCGGCGCGCTGGCGGGCACGCACCGCCTCAACTTTCTTTTCTCGCTCTTCCTTTGCGTTTTTGCCGCCGTTGCCGCGGATTCGATCTGGTATTCGCTGGGCCGCATCAAGGGAATCAAAATCCTTCAGCTCTTGTGCAAGATTTCCCTCGAGCCTGATTCCTGCGTGCGTCGCACCGAAGGCGTTTTCTCCAAACAAGGCGCGCGCTCGCTCCTGGTCGCTAAGTTTCTCCCCGGTCTGAGCACCGTCGCCCCGCCGCTCGCCGGCATTTTCCATATGCGCCTGCGCCGATTCCTTGTTTTCGACGGCGGCGGTTCGCTCCTATGGGCCGGCACGTTTCTCGGGCTAGGCTACGTTTTCAGCGGCGAAATCGAACGTATCGCCGAGCATGCAATGAACCTGGGCGGCGGCCTGCTCGTTCTCCTGATCGCCGCGCTAGCGTCTTACATCTCCTATAAATTTATTGCCCGGCAACGATTCATGCGCCAATTGCGTATTGGCCGCATCACCGCGGAAGAACTAAAAAATAAAATCGACGCCGGGGAGCAACTGGTCATCGTCGATCTCCGCCACGAGCTGGATTTTGAGGCCGATCCCGAAACGATTCCGGGCGCTTTTCGAATGGATGCCAAGGAACTAGAGGAAAAGGACAACCGGTTGCCACACGACCGCGAAGTCATCCTCTACTGCACTTGACCAAACGAAGCCACCAGCGCCCGTGCGGCGCTCCTCCTACGAAATCGCGGCATACGTAAGATTCGCCCGCTGCAAGGCGGCCTGGATGCTTGGCGCGGACTCGGCTATCCGGTCCACAACGCCACGCTGACGCAAATTTCCGCGACACTGACTGCAACGGTGCCAACCGTTAAATAGTCTTGGCCGTACGAAGTCCTAGGGCCAAACTGCAATAAGAGCCGAGCGGCCGGAAAAGTCTTTTTCTTTAGGAGGCCGGGGCTTCAGCCCCGGCATAACTCGTTTAGGCTGGATGGGCTTTTAGCCCCTGAAGAAACCTTTTTCCGTGGTCAACCTCGCTACGCTGCCTCCTTCGAGGAATCACTCTCAACACTATCCCGCAGCGCGTCTAGCCGCTCCGGGCCCGATTTCGTCGGGCCCAAAACACGAATGGCCTACAACCGCGGCAATACGATTCCGCCCTGCGCCTGATACTTTCCCTTCTTGTCCTTATAGCTTACTTCGCATTCCTCGTCCGACTCGAAGAAAAGCACCTGACAGAGCCCCTCGTTCGCATAAATCTTGGCGGGCAGCGGCGTGGTATTGCTGATTTCCAGCGTCACGAAGCCTTCCCACTCCGGCTCGAACGGCGTCACATTCACGATAATCCCGCAACGCGCGTAGGTCGATTTCCCCAAACAAATCGTAAGCACGTTGCGAGGAATCCGAAAATATTCCACCGACCGCGCCAGCGCAAAGGAATTTGGCGGGATCAAGCACGCATCCCCTTTATAAGCCACCAGCGATCTCGGATCGAAATGCTTGGGATCCACAATCGTCGAATTCACATTCGTGAAAATTTGAAACTCGTCCGCGACGCGGATGTCGTACCCGTACGACGACACTCCATAGCTGATCACCCCCTCGCGAACCTGCCGGTCCGTGAACGGTTCGATCATCTTATGTTCCAGCGACATACGCCGGATCCACTTGTCGGGCTTAACAGACATCCAAGCCTCCTCGATTTCTCTGCAGTCTTTTCGCCGTTTCGTTACGTCGTTACTTCCTTACTTCATTACTTCCCTGTGCCTCGCCTCGTCTTCCGCGCCTTCCACCGCAAAAAATCAAGCCAGTGTAGATTACCCATCACGTCTTGACAACCTGCGGTGTACCCAATAGCATCTGCCAACGGATAAAGCGGAGGGTAGTGTGATTAAGTTGGACATCGTGAATGCCGTCGTGAACGCCACATCGCCAAACATCAGCCGTACCAAGGCGGAGCAGGCCGTCGAAACCGTCTTCGAATCCCTGAAGAATGCCCTCGGCCGCGGACAGCGCATTGAATTGCGCCGCTTCGGCGTCTTCAGCGTCAAGCCCCGCAAGACCGGCATCGGCCGCAACCCGCGCACCGGCGAAGAAGTCAACATCCCCCCAGGCAAAGCCGTGCGCTTCAAGCCCGGCAAGGAATTGCAGGGCCTAGAAGCTCCCGCCAAGGCCGCGGAATAATTCTTTCCACTTGCCTTCGAATTAACATCGAACGACCTAATCTAACAGGCTCGAAAATATGTCATTCCGAACCTCGGTCGGTTTTTTGAACGGGGTGAGGAATCTGCTTTTTCCTTGGCTTTCTTGCGAACAGCAGACCCCTCACCCGCAAACGACACGGGTTCGGGATGACAAACGCGCCTTTTTCCGCAGCCTGCTAAACATTCGAACGCAACCCCACTTTTGCACAAACCCCAAGGTTGTGCTGTACTGAATCGAGACAATTTGTCGCCTTGTCTCGATTCCACGGACCTCGTGACCAATTCATTTCCAGAGAGCAGCGTCCTCCCGCCTAACCCCGTCGATTGGCGCGCCGCACCCGTTCCGCCGCCTTACTACGCTCGGGTTCCTCAGCATCCGCCTCTGCGAACGCTATTCCTTGCCTGCGCGCTGTTTTTCCTGACACTTTGCACTTGTCTCGTCGCCGGCACGCACTTCGCCGCAGCCTACGCGCAAAATCAAGCCGTCTCCTGGGACGAATTCATCCGCGCTCTTACCCTGCTCTATCGCCACCCGCTCGCGCTCGTCACTGGCCTGCCTTTCGCACTCACACTTCTAGCCATACTACTCACCCACGAGCTAGGTCATTATTTCGCGTGCCGCCACCATCACATTCATTCCAGCTATCCCTACTTCATTCCCTTTCCCACGTTGATCGGCACGCTCGGCGCTTTCATTCTCATTCGTTCGCCCATTCGAACGACGCGCGCGTTATTCGACGTCGGCGCGTCAGGTCCGCTGGTGGGTTTCATCGTCGCCGTCCCCGCGCTGATTTTCGGCATCCTGCATGCCAAGCTCGTTCCCGGCCTGGGCGATCCTGCCCATGCGAACGCCGTTCTCGGCACGCCGCTGATCCTGCGCTTTCTCGCCGCGCTTTTTCATCCCGGCGTCCCCGCAAGCAGCCTGCTACTGCATCCCGTAGGACGCGCCGCCTGGGTAGGCTTGTTCGCCACATCGCTCAATCTTCTTCCCGCCGCGCAACTCGACGGCGGCCACATCCTCCGCTCGCTAAGCGCCCGCGCACATCGCTATTCCTCCATCGCACTTCCGTTGGTCCTCGTCAGCCTAGCCCTACTGCACTTCTGGGCCGGCTGGTACGTTTGGGGAGCCCTGCTTCTGATCATTCGCTTTTTCCGCTTCATCCCCATCTACAGTCCCGTTCCGCTCGACAACAATCGCCGCGTTGCCGCCGCCTTCACTCTGCTCATCTTCATCCTGTGCTTCATGCCCGCCCCCTTCATCGAGTAATCCCGCGCCGTAATGAAATTCTCCCGTCGTCTAATCTGACTTCGTCTAATCTGCCGTCGTCTAATCTACTTTCGTGCAATCTCTTGTGGAGGCGCAGCACTGCCTTGCGCTGAGCTTCGAAGGGTGTGCCCCAGCTCGCCCGCACCAACACCCCAACTCCAATCCGCTTTTCCCTGCGAATCTGCTCATCTAATCTTTGACCCACGCAAAACACCAGCTACAATCAACCGCGCTAAATGGCCCCACTCGTCCGCACTCTCCGTCTTCCCGATCTCCTTCTCCTGTTCATCGGCTCGGTCATAGGTTCCGGCATCTTCCTGACTCCCGGCCTAATTCTTCGCCAACTAAACGGCTCGGTAGGCTTTTCTCTCCTGGTCTGGGTCGTCGGTGGAGTTCTCTCCCTCCTCGGCGCCCTCACCTATGCGGAACTCTCCGCCACCAACCCCGAGGCCGGCGGTCTCTACTGCTTCATTCGCGACGGCTTCGGCCGCATGCCCGCGTTCCTCTACGGCTGGTCGCTGTTTCTCGTGATTGCCAGCGGCTCGGTAGCCGCGGTAGCCCGCGCCTTCACCCGCTATCTCGGCGAAATTGTCCCGCTCTCGACTATCGGCGCCACCATCGTCACCGTCTTGATGATCGCCGTAGTCACTGTCGTCAACGTTTGGGGCACCCGCAAAAGCTCCGACCTCCAGAACTGGACTACGCTTGTCAAAGTCCTGCTCATCGTTTTACTCAGTGGCTTCCTGCTCTCGCTCGGTCACCACTTCAGCGAACTCCCCTCCGCCATGGGCACCACGCAACAAGGTTCCGCGCTGCTTTCCAGTTTTGGCCTGGCGATGATCGCCGTGCTGTGGGCCTACGAAGGCTGGCAATTCGGCACCTACAGCGCCGGCGAGGTCCTCGACCCGCAAAAATGTTTCCCGCGCGCGTTCCTTCTAGGCTCGCTGATCCTTGCCGGACTCTACGTCACCGCCAACATCGCCTACCTGATCGCCCTGGGCCCCGCCGCCGCCACCGCCAGCGACGCCATCGCCGCCACAGCCGCCACCGCAGTCCTCGGCCCCTGGGCCGGCAAAATCATAGCGCTGACCATCCTCGTCTCCACCTTCAGCGCCGCCAACTCCGTAATCCTCACGGCCCCCCGCGTTTTCTATGCCATGGCCAACGACAACCTCTTCTTCAAAAAACTCGCCGAAGTCCACCCCCGCTTCCGCACTCCCGCAGCCGCGGTAATCGCCCTGGGCGTATGGTCCGCCGTCCTGGCCTGCGCGGGAAAATTCGCCGAGCTGATCGGCGGCGTAGTCTTCATCGGATGGATTTTCTACGGCCTCGGCGCCGCCGCAATCTTCCCGCTCCGCCGCGCCTCCCAAGGCAAAGCCATCCCCTACCGCGTCCCCGGCTACCCATTCACTCCGTTCATCTTCGTATCCGCAGCAGGCGCCATCGTAGCCAACGCCATCTACCTAGCCTTCCACGACCCCGTCCAATTCCGCAACCTCACCGTGGCCATCGTCCTCTTCCTCCTAGGCCTACCCGCCTACTATTTCTGGCGTCGCCGCGCCGCCTAGAGTCGCTGCGTTGGGAACGATTGTCGTCGAACAGACGCGGAAGCTCGAACCACTCTGATTAACATTTCCACCCCTCCCCCGCCGTTTTTTGTAAGTGCGGATCCTATTGGACTTTAAGTCTAATGATTTCGGAAGTGCGGATCCTAAACGAGTTACGGGTTCTTTTTTCGGAAGTGCGGATTGTAAAGGAGTTAGTGAATCGTGAGCAGCAGACAGTGAGTAGGCAGCGGGGAGATATCGTCGGGAATCTGGTGCGACATACACGGGAGACCATAGCACGTGAGTATCAATTGGCTAAGTTTTATGCAGTGAATGGCAAACATTGAGGAGTGAATGGCAGATGGGAAGGCTTAAAGGGAAGGGATCGGCATTGGAAGGAGACGGCCTTATCGTCAGCGCTTCCCACAGTCCTTACACGCTTCTCCTGATGTTATCTCACGAAACGAAACCCTCGGAAGAGATGGAGGCTTGAGTTCCCTACAACAAGCTCAGCGGATCCATGTCCACAAGCACCGCCGTCTGTGGAATCTCCTTGGCCTCGCAATAGGCCATCGCCCCGCTCAGCACTTTCGTCAAAACGGATCGCCTGGGCGATTTCAGCAAGAACTGAAATCGATGCTCCCTTTTCAATCTCGCTAGTGGCGCGGTAGCCGGTCCAAGAATTCGCGCGTCTTTGCCATCGTACGGAGAGAAATATTCAGACAGCTGTCGCGACCACACAACCGCTTTCTCCAAACTGGTATCGCGCACGATCACATTTGCCAGCGATGTGAACGGCGGGTATTGCATCATTCTCCGGAAATGCATCTCGCGCTCGAAAAACGAAATGTAGTCCTGGCGCACAGCATCCTGAATGGCGTAGTGCTCCGGATAATAGGTCTGGATGAGCACGCGGCCCGCGAGTTCGCCACGGCCGGCGCGCCCCGCGACTTGCGTCAGCAACTGAAACGTCCGCTCCGCCGCGCGAAAGTCCGGCATGTACAGCGACGAATCCGCGCTAATTACGCCGACCAGCGTCACACGCTGAAAATCGTGCCCCTTCGCCAGCATCTGCGTCCCGACCAGGATGTCCAGCGCGCCGCCCGCGAACGCGCCCAACGTTTCTTGATACTGCCGCTTGGTTCGCGCCGTATCGCGATCGAGCCGCGCAATGCGCGCCCCCGGAAATTCCTTGCGCAAGCGCTCTTCCAAGTGCTCGGAGCCTTCGCCGAAAAAATAAACGTATTTCGACTGGCACTTGGGGCATTCCTTGGGCACCGATTGGATCGACCCGCAGTAATGACATTCCAACCGGTTGCGGTACTTGTGGTGGGTCATCGAGATGCTGCAATTCACGCACTGCACCGAAGCCCCGCAACTTCGGCACAACACCGACCAGGAATACCCGCGCCGATTGATCAACACCAGAGCCTGCGTTCCCAGCGTCAGGCACTCCTGAATCCCCGCATGCAGCACCGCGCTGATCGGGCCGGCCTGATGCGTACGCTGAAAATCTTCGCGCATGTCCACGATCTCGACGCTGGCCATCGAGCGGTTAGCCACGCGCGAAGCCAGCGTCAGCAATTCGTATTTCCCATTGCGCGCATGATGGTACGTTTCGAGAGAAGGTGTCGCCGATCCCAGCAGCGCCACCGCGTTTTCCATCTTCGCGCGCACGATGGCCACGTCGCGCCCGTGATATCGCGGCGTCTCTTCCTGCTTGAAGCTGTTCTCCTGCTCTTCATCGACGATGATGAGCCCAAGATTTTCCAGCGGCGCAAAAACGGCCGAGCGCGTGCCGACCACCACGCGCGCTTCGCCGTGCCGCACGCGCCACCATTCCCGCGCCCGCTCCACGTCACTCAGCGCCGAGTGCAACACGGCGACACCCTCGAATCGCGCGCCAAACCACGCGCGGCACTGCCGCCCAACCCACAACGTCAGCGCAATCTCCGGTACCAGCACGATCGCCGTCTTGCCGCGCGCCAGCGTCTCCTGCACGCTGCGCATGTACACTTCCGTCTTCCCGCTGCCTGTGACGCCGTGCAGCAACAACACGCCAAACTCGCCCAACTCGAATCGCGCGCGAATCGCGCCGAAGGCGCTCTCCTGCTCTGCATTCAATTCGTGCGCCGGAGCCTCGTAACCCACGTCGAACGGATCTTCCGCGGGATCGATGCGCTCTTCCCAACTCTCTAGCAAGCCCTCGCGCAACATCCGCTCGACCAAAGAACGCGATACGTTTGCCAATTTCAGCAGCAGCGGCAGTGGAAGCGGCCCGCGCTCGACAAGCTGCTCGCGGACGCGGCGCACCTTTTCGTCGAAGCCCTGCTCGGACTTCGGTCGGCCGCTCTCTTCGTCTGCGCGAACACTCCGCGCCCTCTGCGTCTCCGCGTTATCCGTTCCTGCTTCTTTTTTCCAAGTGACCACGCGCTGCGTCTTCGCGTTTCGCCCGAGCATCGTTTCGCGAATCTCGATCAAACCCTGACGCCGCAACCCATCGAGCGCGCCCGCGTCCAACCCAAATTTCGCAGCCGACGCAAACGGCAGCGGCTCCTTCTTCGCGGCCAGATTGGCGAGAAATTCGACCTCGTTGCGCGTGAGTCCGTGCGTCAGTTCGCCACCGCTCAGGCTCGCCACCGCGCTGCGCCCCGCTTCCGTAATCGTGAGTAGCCGCTGCGTGCGCATTTCAATGACCGGCGGCAACATCGCGCGAAACACTTCGCCCACCGGCGCCAGGTAATAGTTCGCGATCCAGTGGCCAAGCTCGATCAACTTCGGCGTCAGCGCCGGCGCGCGATCGAGTGCTTTCGTGATTTCGCGAATCTTCGTGCCTGCGGGTGCGTGCTCTGTGAGTTCCACGACCACGCCGACCATGGCCTTCTTGCGAAACGGCACCAGCACACGCGTTCCCGGCTGCACGATTTCGCGCAGCGATTCCGGCACGGCGTACGTAAACGTCGTGCGCAGCGGCACCGGCAGCGCAACATTGCAAAAAGGAAAGCTCATCCCGGCGTGTAGTGTATCAGCAGGTTCTCTGGGCTTGCGAAACGCACAACTAGTGAGCTTCGGTCGGCATCGCTTGTTTTAGCGACTGATGAGGGCGATGCCGGCGAATATGGCGACGACGCCGAGCCATTGCCAGCGCGACATCTTCTCGCGAAGAATGACCGTCGAGAGCAGGACCGTGACCGCGCCGTAGAGCGACGCCAGGACACTTACGACCGATACTTGCTCGAGTTGCATGCCCAGATTGTTCAGCACGAACGCGCCGGTATCCAGCACGCCCATGCCGAGCAGCCATAGCGAGACGTTGTCCTTGCGTCGCAACGCAATGGGTTGCTTCATCGCGACAATTACGAGTGCCGTGAGCGCCGACGATGTCAGCCGAATCATCCAGACCGTGGAAGCGAATCCCACGCGTGGCACGACACGATTGCCGAGCAGCCAGAACAGCACTCCGAATCCCACCGCCGAGATCATCGCGGCGCCGACGCCGCTTGCTGCTTTCCTTTCCGGCGCGGTGCGCGATCGAGCGGCGACACCGTCGGGCTCAACACTCTCCGGCTCGACATTGCCTGGCTCAACCTCGCCGCGCACCACGACGATTACGCCAGCCAGAACGAACGCAATTCCAGTGGCGCGCATCACCGACAAATGCTCGCCGGTAAAAACCGAGATGGCCACGGTGAGCGCCGGATAGCTGGCGGATAGCGGCGCGACGACCGCCAGTTTTCCAACTTCAAACGAGCGATAGAGCGACAGCGTCGAGATTCCATTGAGCGCACCTGCGAGCGCTCCCCACGCCCAGGGCTGCCAGCCGGACCCGTCGAACAAATGGCCCCACCCGCCGATCCGGGGCAAAAAGATCGTGAGCAGCACGAGGCCCACGAGTTGCATGTACAGCGTGGTGCGGAGGGAACCGATGCGGCGCGTGGCAAAACGCGCGAGAAAATCCGAACTGCCCCAGGAGAGCGCGGTGAGCAGGCCCAGTAAAATTCCCATGAAGGATTATGAGGGGCTTTGCGCGCCGGCGGGCTTGCCCTTTTTCACTTCGAGGCCGAGGACAGCCATGACTTTCTGTAGATCTTTCCAGACGTCGGCTTTAGCGGCCGGATTTCGTAACAAATACGCAGGATGATAGGTGGCCATTAATTTTCGGCCGCGAAAGTCGAGCCACTGGCCGCGAAAATGAGAAATGCCGCGACTGGTCTCCAACAGGGTCTGCGCCGAGCATGCTCCGAGGCAGACGATCACCCTGGGAGCGATGACGTCGAGCTGACGCAGCAGGAATGGCGAACAAGTTTTGATTTCGTCGGGTTCGGGCAAACGATTTTCTGGCGGGCGGCACTTCACCACGTTGCAGATGTACACGTCTTTGCGTTGCAAGCCCATGGCTTCGATCATCTGCGTGAGCAATTTTCCGGCGCGTCCGACGAAAGGCAAGCCTTGCGCGTCTTCGTCGCGGCCGGGCCCTTCACCGACGAACACCAGCTCAGCCTTGGGATTGCCGTCGCCGAAGACGAGTTTATTTCGCGTGCTGTGCAGCTTGCAGCGCGTGCATTCGCCGTAGTCCTCGCGAATTTTCAGCAGGGAGTCGTCGGCGATCCTGCTGACCGCGTCGAACAGTGAGACTTTCGGCGTGGGAGGCAGAATCGTGACCTTCTGACTGGGGGTCACGGCGACAGACGGCGTCTGCGGCACGATGGGCTTCGGCGCAATTTTTGGCAAAGGTTCCTCTTGGGAAATCGGAATCGTCACAGCAGCTGGTTCGAGCGGTTCTACGGCGCGCGCGACGAGACGATCGCGGTAGAACAAGCTAATACCGATGTCTTCGTAGTAGCTTAGCCGCCTGGAAATTTTGTCGCGAAGAGCGTCGGGGAGGCGATCTGGCATGTTCAAGGCGCGGAGCGCTGCGGCGAGTTTAGCACGGAGCGAAGCCGTACAACTTCATCGAGAATGCGCTGCGCCACTTCGGTCTTGCTCATGCGGGGCAACGGCAGATCGCGGCCGTCGCGAGCGAACAGCGTGACGATGTTGGTGTCGTGGTCAAAGCCCGCGCCTTCCGCGGTGACGTCATTGGCCACGATCATGTCGGCATTTTTCGCGGTAAGTTTCTTGCGCGCATTTTCAGCCACGCGTTCGGTTTCGGCGGCAAAGCCTACGATGAGCCGGTCGCCCTTATTCTTGGCTACGCTGGCCAGGATATCCGGCGTCGCTTCCAGCGACAGCGTCAGCGGCTGTTTGTCGCGCTTGATCTTTTGATCGAAGCTTTGCACCGGACGATAGTCGGCCACAGCGGCGGCGAAAATGGCGATGGAAGATTCCGGAAACTTTTCTTGCACGGCGCGATGCATCTCTTCCGCGGTACGTACGGCGATGCGCTCGACACCCGCCGGTGATTCAAGCGAAGTTGGGCCGCTGACAAGGATCACGCGCGCGCCGCGTTGGGCTGCGGCCTCGGCAACGGCATAACCCATTTTGCCGGACGAACGGTTCGTCAAATACCGCACTGGGTCGAGATCTTCGCAAGTCGGGCCCGCGGTGACCAGGACGGTTTGACCTTCCAGGTCGCGCCGGAAATGCAGGGTTTCGCGCACGGCGGCGACGATCTGCTCCTGGCTGGCGAGACGGCCCGCGCCAGTCATTCCGCAGGCTAGATAGCCTTCGTCGGGGTCGACGATTTTCACGCCGCGGGCGCGCAGCATCTCCACGTTTTCCTGAGTTGCCGCGTGGTTCCACATGTTTACGTTCATGGCCGGGGCGACGACAACCGGGGCGGTGGATGCGAGATACAGGGTGGTCAGGAAGTCGTCGGCGATTCCGCGTGCGAATTTTGCGAGGATGTCGGCGGTTGCGGGAGCGACCAGCAACAGGTCGGTGCGCTGGGCTACCGCGATGTGTTCGATGGCGCTTTCGAGATTCGCTTCGCCGCCGGATTCGGCGAACAGATCGGTGATTACTTTTTGACCGGTGAGAGCCGCGAAGGTGAGCGGAGTGATAAATTCGCGGGCTCCGCGGGTCATCACGACTTGGACAGTGAACCCTTCTTGCTGGAGGCGGCGGACGAGTTCAGCGGCTTTGTAGGCTGCCACACCGCCCGTTACGCCTAGAGTGATTCGGAGTTGGGTCATGGTCGTCTTGTGCGCCGCGAGGTCAATCGGCCCTCAGCGGCTAAAGCCGTTTTCAGCCGGGTCTTACGGCACGACTAAAGTCGGGCGCTCCCAAAACCTGGGACGCGCTAAAGCGCGCCCCTACATTTCTCCTGCTGCGATCGCACTTTTCCTGTAGCAAATCGAGCTTTGACCTTCCGCAAACCAAAGGCGCCTGCCACCTTCGAAGCTCAGGGTAAACGGTCGGCGGCCGCTACAGCTCCGGATACTTGGATGCCTGAGCCGCGCCGGGTGCTACTTGCGGCGCTTGTTGCCGTCTTTGTCTGTGTCGATCGAGTCCGGCTCGGTGAAGTCGTACTCGATGTAGCCGTGGTCCAGCTCTTCGCAGGCGATTCGTGTGGCCTTCAGGGTCCTTGGGTTTTCGACCATGGGCGGGGCGCCGGCCATGATCTGGCGGGCGCGCCTCGCAGCCAGCACCACATAGGCAAACTGGCTCTCCGGAGCTTTCGTCAGCACATTCATTTCAGTCTTTCCCTCCAAACGATGCCAGAAGTTGTTCGACCCGCTTACGGCGCCGCGCGGCCTGGCAGCGCAGCGCGATTACGATGGCCTGCGCTTCCTTGCCTGCACGTTCCACATCGTCATTCACTACGCAATAGTTGTAATACTTGCTGAACGCCAAAATCTCGTCCCGTGCCTTGGCGAGCCGGCGCGCAATTTCTTCATCCGAATCCTGGCCGCGACTGCGCAAGCGCCGTTCGAGTTCCTCGCGGGAAGGGGGCAAAATAAAAATGGCCACCGACTCCGGAAGTTTCTGTTTTACCTGGGCCGCGCCTTGCACGTCGATCTCGAGCACGAGATCAAGATTTTTCTTGCGAGCTTCCTCGAGCCATTTTTTCGGCGAGCCGTACGAATGCTTGCCGAAGACCCGCGCGTATTCCAGAAATTCCCCGCGCGCGACCATGGCGTCGAATTCCTCTACCGTAACGTAAGCATAACACTTCCCACTGGCCTCGGTCGCGCGACGCGGCCTGGTAGTACACGAGACCGAGGGCATGGTGCCGGGCAACTCGAGAATTCGCTGCACCAATGTCGATTTCCCCGAACCTGAGGGCCCCGAAACAATCAATACCAGCGGTTCGCTTGCCGACTCGGTGCTCATTCGATGTTCTGCACCTGTTCGCGCAGCTTTTCAATCTCCGCTCGAATTTCCAGGGATAGCGCGGTGATGGTGAGCGCTTCGCTCTCGACCCCGGGCGTCTTGGAGAGCATGGTGTTCGCTTCCCGGTGCATTTCCTGGAGAAGGAAATCGAGTTTCTTTCCGGTCTCGCCGGCGCCATCGAGCAGCTTTCCAAATTGTTGAAGATGACTGCGCAGGCGGTCCAGCTCTTCACTGATGTCGCTGCGCTCGGCGAGTAACGCAGCTTCCTGTGCGAGGCGCGCGGGCTCGATGCCAGTGCCACTGAGCAGTTCCTTCAAGCGGGTTTCCAGACGGCGCGCGAAGGCCGGCGTCAGTGCGATCGCGAGCTGGCGCACTTTGTCCGTTTGCTCGGCGATACGCGCTAAACGCGAGCGCAGTTCTTCGGCGAGATGACGGCCTTCAGCATGGCGCATTTCGTCGAGCTTGGTGAGCGCTTCGTGCAAACAGGTGTCGAGCGCCTGACCAAGTTGATCCTGCTCTTCGTCGGTCTCCGGAAGCGGTGGCGCCAACCCGCCGATGACGCCAGGGAGGCGAAGCAGCGAAACGATATCCAGCTCGGAGGAAGCGTTCATCTGGTTCCGAAGCTCTTCCGCGGCGTGCAGGTAGGCTTGCAGCAGCTCTCGATTTACCTGGACTGGGGCAGCGGTGCCGGGCTGCACGTTGAGATTTATGTCCAGATGGCCGCGATGAATTTTTTCACGCACGATCTGGCGCATGCGGAGCTCGTAGACGTCAAATCCTTCGGGCAAGCGAAACCTGACGTCAAGGAAGCGGTGGTTGACGCTCTTGACGCTGATGCGCATGGCCCAGCCTTTGGCTTCGGCTCGCGCCTGCGCGTAGCCTGTCATGGAGACGACTTCGTTTTTTTTAGTTTGGATTTGTTTAGTTTGAGCGGAAGTGTTTTGGGTCATAGAGAAGTGCCCGGTGTGGAGAGATCTGGCACTGCTTGCGCAGGGGCCAGCATGTCGTCGTCCGCGAACTGCAAGCTGTGAAGGCGGGCGTAGGTGCCGCCGCGGACCATGAGCTCGGCGTGCGTGCCGCTTTCGCGGATCTGGCCGTCTTCGAGGACGAGGATCTTGTCGGCGCGGCGAATGGTGGCGAGGCGATGCGCGATGACAAAGGTGGTGCGGCCGACCATCAGATTGGCGAGAGCTTTTTGAACGTACATTTCGGATTCGGCGTCGAGCTCGGAGGTGGCTTCATCGAGAATCAGAATTGGGGAATCTTTGAGAATGGCGCGGGCGATGGCGATGCGCTGACGTTGTCCGCCACTCAAGCGGGTGCCGCGTTCGCCGAGTACCGTATCGTAGCCCTGCGGCAGCTCCATGATGAAGTCAGCGGCGAGCGCGGCTTTCGCGGCGGCTTCCACTCTTTCTTTCGGAACGTTGGCGAGGCCGTAGCAGATATTGTTCCAGACGGTGTCGTGGAAGAGGATATTTTCTTGCGCGACCATGGCGATCTGTTCGCGCAGGGAACGGATGGTGACTGAGCGAATGTCTATGCCGTCGATGCGGATCTGCCCCGAGGTGAGCTCGTAGAAACGTGGGATCAGATTGACGAGGGTGGTCTTGCCGGCTCCGCTGGAGCCCACGAGAGCGATGACTTCTCCGCGGCGGGCTTTCAGGCGAATGTTCTGGAGAACCGGGGTGGAACCGGAATAGGAGAAGCAAACATCGTCGAAGGTGATCTCCTGCGAAAAGGGCAGGAGTGATTTTGCGCCAGGCTGTTCGGTGTGCTCTTCGTCGAGATCGAGATACGCGAACACTTGAGTGCTGGCGCCCTGGGCCGCTTGAAATTGTTGATAGACGGTGCCCATGCGTTTCAGCGGAGTGTAGGCCTTGAGGAGCGCGAAGATAAAGGCGAAAAAGACGCCCAGGGTCATCACGCCATGATGGATTTGATCGCGGGCGAAGAGGATGAGTACAGGAATGACGATCGCTCCGAGCAGGTCCATCATCGGCGAAGTGATGACGGCGGCGCGCACCCAGCGCATGTTTTCGCGGAGGAGGCGGCGCGCGGTCTGGCGAAACTTGGCGATTTCGAAGTCTTCCATGCCGAAGGCTTTGACGACGCGATTTCCGGTGACGGTTTCCTGAAGAATCTGGCCGAGATCGCCGAGACGGGACTGACTATTTTCAGCGGAGCGGCGAATTTTGCGGCCGAATTTGTTGACCGGCAAGACGACCATGGGCAGGAGCACGATGGAGCCGAGCGCCATTTTCCAGTTCAAGCAGAACACCACGGTGACGAAGACCAGGAGAGTAAAACCTTCACGAAAGAGATCGGCCAAGTATTCGGAAAGCGCGATGCGGGTGCGTTCGACGTCGTTGATGGCTACGGAGAGGAGGCGTCCTGTCGGATGGTGCTGGAAAAAACCAATTGGTTGGCGAATGAGCCTGGCATATACGGCGTTGCGCAAATCGGTGACCGCGGCGTGGCCCACAAATTGAATTTGCGTGGTGCCCAGATATTCGGCGACCGCTTTGATACCGAAGATCATGAGAAGAGTGAAGAAGAAAATGGTCTTAACGTTGTGAAAGCCTGCGGGCAGGAACGTGTTCAGATAAACGACGTGATCCGTAAAGGGAATTTTTCCCAGCGGGAGTTTCGAGCCGACCACAGACGGATCGAGCACATAATCTACGGCCGGCTTGATCATTAGAGCGACCAAGCCTTCTGCGAGCGCTACGACAGCGACCAATACGATGCCGACCATCAGGCGGAATGCGTAGGGCCGGACGTAACCCAGCAACCTTTTCAATTGTGGTGAGAACAGCGATGCCACGCGTCAGGCTCCCGTGCGCAGTGCACTTGGTACGCTATTCGCCGCATGGCGGTGTGTCAAGTTTCGGGAGGCCTGGCGACGTGGATGAAGCATGACCTGGAGATCCCTATTTCTCAATGTCGCGGTGAACGACTTTGGTGGAATAGCCGCGCTTAGCCAGTGCACCACTAACGGACTCGGCCAGCATCACGGAGCGGTGCCGGCCGCCGGTGCAACCGAACGCAATGGTGAGATAGCTTTTTCCTTCGCCGATATAGTGAGGCATCAAATAGACGAGCAAGCCCTCGATGCGCTTGAGGAATTCACCGGTTTGGGGAAAGGAACGGATGTAACTGCGGACCTTGGGATCCTGGCCAGTGTATTTGCGCAACCGCGGCACGAAGTGAGGGTTCGGCAGGAAGCGCACGTCGAAGACGAGATCCGCATCGGTGGGCACGCCGTAGCGATAGCCAAAGCTGACGAAAGAAACCAGCATGGGGCGCTTCTCGGGATTCTTGAAGCGCTCGGTGACGAAATGGCGGAGTTCGTGAACGTTGAATTTGGAGGTGTCAATTACGACGTCGGCGAGTTTGCGGATGGGTTCCATGAGCTTGCGCTCGTGTCCCAGGCTTTCGCGCACGGAAAGATGTTTGCCGAACGGATGAGGGCGGCGCGTCTCGCTGTAGCGGCGCAGCAAGGCGTCTTCGCCGGCGTCAATGAACACCAGCGCGATGGGATGCTGGCGGCGCAGGTGCTTGAGCAAGGCCGGCAATTTCTGGAGTTGGGCGCCTTCGCGAGCATCGACGAGCAGGGCGGCTCGGGCGAAATCACCTTCGCCTGCGGCGTGCAGTTCGGCAAAAATCGGAATGAGCTCGACCGGAAGGTTGTCGACGCAGTAGAAGCCCATGTCTTCAAACGCGCGGAGGACAGTGCTTTTTCCAGAGCCGGAAAGGCCGGTGAGGATGACGAGTTGGCGTGAATCGATTCTGGCTCGCTGCTTCACGGAGGGGCGCCGGGCGCTCAGCTTTTTACCCTGCGCTGGTGGGTGCTGGGGATGCGCATGTCTTCGCGATATTTCGCGACGGTGCGCCGGGTGACGTGAATGCCGTTGTCGTCGAGTTTCTTGGCGATCTGATCGTCGGTGAGCGGCTTGGTGGAGTCCTCTTCCTCGATCATCTTCTTGACGAGGCGCTTGAGGGTGAGCAGCGACATACCGCCACCTTCGGGGCCGTTGACGGATTCGCTGAAGAAGGAACGCAACTCGAGGACACCTTGCGGCGTGTGGGCGTACTTGCTGGCTACCGCACGGCTTACGGTGGATGGATGCACGCCGACTTCTTCGGCGACTTCCTTGATCATCATGGGCTTCAGCGCGTCGGGACCGTGAATGAAGAAGTCGCCTTGGCGCGCGATGATCGATTGGCAAACGCGCAGGATGGTGTGCTTGCGCTGCTCGATGTTTTTCATCAGCTGGATAGCGGCGGTAAATCTTTCTTTCACGTAGTTGCGAACGTCGCGGTCGGAGGCGTCTTTTACCAGCAGGCGGCGATACGTGGGGCTTAGGCGCAACTGCGGCATGTCGTCTTCATTGAGAAAGGCTTGCCATTGGTCGTCTACCTTGCGGAAGTAGACGTCGGGCTCGACGAGGCGTGGCTCGGTCTTGTTGTAGCGCAGGCCGGGGCGTGGATCGAGCTTCTTGATGACCTCGAGCGCGCGCTTGACGACATCGAGGGGGCGATTCAGTGCACGGGCTACGTCTTTAAGCTGGTTGGACTGCACTTGCTTGAGATAGTCGGAAACGATCTGCTGCGCGAGAGTATTGTGAGGGTCGAAGGCTTTTAGCTGGAGCAAGAGGCATTCGCGCAGGTCGCGGGCGCCCACTCCGATGGGGTCGAAATCCTGCACGACGGCGAGGGCGTCGTCCAAATCGTCCTGGGAATATTTGCCTTCCTGGGCGAGTTCCTCGGTGGAAGCAGTCAGGTAACCGTTCTCATCGAGATTGCCGATGATGCTCTCGGCGATTTCCTTCACGGTGTCGGAGCAGATCGTGACGCTCAGTTGCCACGCCAGATGGTCAGTGAGCCCGGTAGCCGAGGACAAAAATTTCTCGAAGGAGGGGCGCTCGGAAACTTCGCGCTCCTGGGATTGGCCACCGTCGCCGCCGGAATCGAGATACTGATTGAAGAAGCTGCCGACATCGAACTCGTCAAAGGGATTGGGCTCGGGCTTTTCGGGGACTTTTTCGGTTTCGGCTTTCAGGAAGGTTTCGTCGCTGTAGTTGTCAGTTTGCGTGGGCTCTTCGTTTTGCTCTTCCAGGACGGGGTTGGCGATCATCTCCTGATTGATCATCTCGCGCAGCTCCAGGCGATTGAGCGCGAGCACGCTGACCATCTGCACCAGAGCCTGGCGTCAGAATCTGCCTCTGCGATACCTTCAGATTCAGTTTTAGTCCCTGCCAAGCCATGAGAGTTCCGTGGTCCTTTTTCGTGTCCCTAGTTCAAGCGGAAGTGATCGCCCAGATAGACGCGCCGAACTTCGGGTCTTGCTCAACTCCGTCGGGACTACCCTTCCTGAATATTTTCCCATTTCTGAGGATATATGCGCGGTCTGTTACGTTGAGTGTTTCGCGCACGTTATGATCGGTAATCAAAACGCCAATACCGGAACGGCTTAAGTCTCGAATGATTTCCTGAAGATCCTTGACGGTCAAAGGGTCGATGCCTGAGAAGGGCTCATCAAGCAGAATGAAGGAAGGCTGGAGGGTCAAGGACCGCGCGATTTCCAGACGTCGGCGTTCGCCTCCTGAGAGGGTGTAGGCTTTACTTTGCCGAACGGTCTCGAGGCCCATTTGCACTAACAATTCCTCCAGCCGATCGCGCTGCTGTTCGGGGGTTAATGGCAGAGTCTCCAAAACGGCGAGGAGATTCTCTTCGCTGGTCAGTTGACGAAACACCGAGGGTTCCTGGGGAAGGTAGCTGATTCCGCTGCGGGCCCGAAGGTACATGGGAAGGTCCGTGATTTCGTCGCCGTTGAGAAGAACGCGGCCGGAATCGGGGCGGGCAAGACCCACTATAATGTAGAACGTTGTCGTCTTACCAGCGCCGTTAGGTCCCAATAACCCAACAACTTCACCTTGACCAATCTCCAACTCGACGTCGTCGACGACCTTGCGTCCTCGATACGACTTGCTCAACTCGACGGCCTGGAGCTTCAGCATACCTCTTCATTCGTGACCGCGGGGCGGTCAATCTCATGCGTGACCGCGGGACGGTCTCATGAATCGACTTCACTTCTGGACTCGGTGCTTGGTCAACGTGCGCGATCCATTTTCAGAATCGACGATGATCGTATCATCCGCTAAAAAGAAGGTCAATTGAAGGCCGGTGGTCGTGCCCGCGGAACCGTCGTAGAGGGTAGGGATTGCCGCCGCTCATCACAAATTTGCCGTTTGCCGCAGTGTACTCGCCGCGCTCTGCAGTGGCTTTGCGTTCGCCTTCTTCGACGATAACGCCGCCGGTGCCTACGGCCCGGCTGATTTGTTGGGCGCCGCCGATGGAGCTTGCGTTGTTCGCTACTGGGCTGGCCATCTGACTGCGCGTGAAATAAAGATCCAGCACCGGGCCGCGCATTTTCTGGTCAGCGGATTGCACGATGACGTTTTGCAGCAAGTGCGCGCGGTCTTCTTTGTCGTCATAACTGAGGGTTGCACAGGTCGCGTGCCAAGTTGCGGCTTTTTCGGCGCGACCTGCGGCCGTTGACCGGCTTGGGCGCAAGAGGGAGTGGGCGATCCTTGCGGATTGCGTGGATCGTTCCTGGGTGCTGGCTCGCGCCTGGTGGGAAGACAGCGCGCACGTTCCCGGAAGCATTCAGCACGCGGGTATCGCGCAGCAGCTCAATCGAATCTGCTTCCAGAACAGAGTCGCCTTGCCATAGTCGCGCGTGACCTGAGTACAACGCGCGACCTGTTTTTGAGTTTGCCTGGAGCGAGTCGGAAGTGATGTTGGCGGGCGCCGGGGCGAGTTGCACGGTACTGCTCTTTCCGGAGAAATCCGTGGAGCGTACACCGCCCTCGGCAAGAATTTCGCCGGTGTTCTGGGAAAAGGTGATGCGTGGCGCGTGCGTCTCGGTCGTCGAGTCGCGAGCAACAGCGTGGCCCGTTAGCGTGGCCGTTTGCGAGGCACGCTGGAAGGTCGCATGATCGGCTTGGCCGCTGCGATCTCCCTGCTTTCAGCCTGACGTCACTTTGCAGATCCATCTGCGACCAACCACCGTGCCGGCGCCATTTGCGCGAGGCCATTCCTGGCGGTCGCGGTTTGGACTGGGTGCCCGGCCACCCAACGTTCCGTTTGCACGTTGCCATTCGCCTGGAGTTGGCGGGCTTTGCCTGTGTCCGCAAAGTCCATGACGAGCCTGTCGGCCTGCAGTTTGGTCCTAGCCGGAGAGGCGGGGCCACCAGAAGAGGAATCGGTCCATTCCATGACACCCGCGGCCAGCGTCTCGGCTTTTTGTGGCTTGCTGGGCTGATGCTCCTTACCACCGCTAAATTCGAAGCGGAACGCAGCAGTTTGGAGGGTACGCGCATCTCCCGTTTTCTCAAGCTTGGTTTTGAGCGTGACGTTACCTGATAAATTCAATTCTTTTGGCTGGTTAAAGCGCGGCCACAGATCGAGGGTGCCCGTGTCGGCTTTCGCCTCGTCCGTTTCGGCCCCGCCACTTCTGAGGCCGTGGACAGCGCCGGATGCATCCAGTTTGCTGATCCATCCCTCGGGAGCAAAGTGGGCAGTCAGAGTGTCAGCGTCCAGGTTCATTTGATCGGAGGTTCCGTGGATTTTATCTGCGGACGGTCTCCCGCGGGACTGGACTTGGCCACGAGTGTTTCCGCGCGAAATTTTTCATCGAGCTGCAATGAGATTTCGCCAGCCGTCAGCTTTTCCGAGGGCGTCTCGGCTTCCGCGGGACCGTGGAGATGCATTAGCCGGCTATCGCGCGCGAAGTCCAGGCTAGACCCTTTGACGCGCAGGTCCTGGCCCGGCTTGACGTCCGTTGCCACGGACGGGGATTTCTTGGCGGAGATCGCAGCAGGTTGCGTAAGCCGCAAACGTACATCGCGCTGCAGATGCAATGTTCCTTCTTCGGATTTGTATTCCAGACCAATGGCGTCGCCGCTGCCGTTGGGGAATGCGAACGTGACTCGTTCGTCGGTTTGCGCGGTGCCGGTGGAGCGGTTGAAGGTGACACCGCGAGTCTCTACGTGCGTGGCGCGGGTTTCGGCGAGCACGGGATTTTGCGTCACAAGCTTGGCATCGGCGGCACTCATCAGATCGAATCGGACATCGCCGCCGCATATGACGCTGCCGTCCTTCTGACCGTATTGGCAACTGTGGGTGTGAATGACGTCATGACGGTCGCCGGCCTTGCCGAAGATGGTGATCTTGCACCTCTTCCAGCAAGCTCGCGTCCTGGCCCTTGAATTCGGTTGATTTCGAGGCATTGACTTCGAAAATCGTGCGGTTCTGCTCGTCGAATTTCTTGAAGGTGATGCCGGAAGATTGGCGAGTGACGTCAACGGGAGTTGATGGCGGAGCCTTAGTGCGTTCGACGTGCCGCACCCAGTCGCGCTTCAGATATACGACCGTGGTGATCCCCGCCAAGAGCAGGGCCACCGCTGCCGACCAGCGCGCGTAACGCGCCGCTTCGCTTCTCCGCATGACTTCAGTGTAAGCAAAGCAAGCTCAGGGTGTATAGGCGGAGGCTGGCGAGCCCGCGATTGCCATTAGCTTGCGGATTCTGCGGCGGCAGGAGTGGTGTCTGGCAAGATGCCGATGTTGGCTGCGGCTACACTGTCGCGATTGGTGTTCTTTACCAGGTACATGGCTTCGTCCGCGAGATGGAGGAGGCCTTCTTTTGTGCGGGAATCCACAGGGTAGGACGCTACCCCGACGCTGGGCGTTACATGCACGCCAAGTCCGGCATCGTCCAACCAGACGGTTCCGCGAATCAATTTGTGGAGGCGGCGGGCAACGTTCAGGGCATTTTCCTTAGAGGTTTGTGGCAGAAGGATCACGAACTCGTCGCCACCATAGCGAAACGCGAAATCGATCAAACGGCAATGAGACTTGAGGGCGTTGCCGATTTCGGCCAGCAGCCGCGAACCCACCAAGTGACCGTGGGTGTCATTGACCTGCTTGAAGTGATCGAGGTCGATGAAGACGAGCGAGAATTCGTAATTGTAGCGCTGCGAACGATAGATCTCGGTTTCGAGAATGAAGCCCATGTGGCGCGCATTGTAGAGCGTGGTGCAATCGTCGGTGATGGTCAGCTCGTGGATGCGCTTGACGTGGCGGGCATTTTCGAGCGCGATGGCGGCGAAATCGGACAGCGCTTCGAGGAGTTTCAGATCGCGCGGGTCGAAGCCGTCCGGGCCGATGCAATTGATCAGCTCGATCACGCCGAGGCAGGTGTCGCGAAACTTGACGGGGACGGCGACGATCGACTGTGTCTCCATCTTGGTCTTTTCGTCGACCTTGCCGAAGAAGCGGGTGTCTTTGGAGGTGTCGGTGACGACGACAGCTTCGCCGTTCTGTGCGACCCAACCTGCGATTCCCTGGCCGACCTTGACGCGCACATCTTTCAGCGCCTGGGATGCCTTGCCGACCGCCAGCTCGAAATAGAGCTCCTGCGTGGTTTCATCCAGCAGCAGCAACGACCAGTTGTCGGGGCGCAGAAACTCATCGATCTTTTCCATGATGGTGCGGAGAACCTGGTCGAGCTGGAGAGAGGACGTGAGAGCCTTGCCAAGCTCCTGGAAGACAGCGACTTCGCCGGCTTCGCGCTGTTCGTAGGGAACGGCGGGGTTACGGCGACGTTCGACAGCGGGAAATTGTTTGACTTCCTCCACGTTCGGTTGGACCTGATCCTTTAAGGGCATAGTTGCATGTGGCAGATGACCCGCCGCCGTAGGTTCAGCGTCCCGCGGGCGCGATTCGGCCGCAGTTCGCGAATCCTCGCCAGTATAGGCGCCAGTCAAAAAGGGGCGCAACATACTCGTGGAACAGGCGTTGCTATGTTGCCATCATTCGGGAAGGCACCCCAATCTGGTTCGTCTCCCTCGTCTGCCGGCATGGCAGGAGCCGGAGACTCAACGACCTTCATTTGCTTGAGCAGATCCAGTTGCTGGACGACTTTCTGCCATGCAGCCTGGTCCATCTTGTCGCCGGCACGAGGAGGATCCGAATAATACTCGAGGATATTCTCCACTTCCGCGTTCGCAAAAGCGGGAATAAAGCTGCGAACGGATGTGCGGTAACTTCGGAGAGCCGGGCTTGCCCGCCGGCCCAAGACCTCGTGGATGTCAAACCCATAGGTTTCCAGGAAAGCTCGTTCCAGAAACTTGCGCGGAACCTCCAAACCAATAAACTGCAAATACGCAGGCGGCGCAAAGGCTTCGGCGCAAAGTTCTTCAACGTCGAACGCGAATTCGGTCCGGATGTGACCATGCGGACTTTGGTCATAGGTCACCGATGGCCCGAACTTGCGCTTCAACTTGGGGAATTCCACGGCGGTCGCGGGATTGATGGCCTCCGAATGACCAATCGAGTCTCCCAGGTAGTGGGACAAGGCCCCCATGGCAAATGCGTACTCGTCAATCGTCTTGGCATTACGAAACAGACAGGCGATGAAATCGCCTGTGCGGGCGTAGTGCGTAAGATCGCTGAAGAATTGCTTGCCGAACGGACAGTAGCCCATGTCCTGAATGGCGGACCCGCCATAGGCATAGGCGTGGGCCTCGATCAGTTGCGCTTCCGTCGCACTGGGAAACCGCGAAAGCAGCAAAGGCCGAATCGACTCGTTCCATGCTAAGTCAATGAGTTCCTCATGGGTGAGGACCGAGTATGCCGCACCGTTGGGTGCATACCAGAACGCGGCTAATAGCAAAATTGCCCCGAAACCAAAAAATCGCAGCGGCGCGTTCAACGCAATGCCCTCTCGGCACAATTAGACAGGTGGGAAAAGGGACAAGGATTTCGCGGGATCAATCCGTCCATTAGATGCGCTACGAAGGCTAAGGATGGCGGTAAAGTCGCGATCGCTACCTGCTGTTTGCAGTGAAGAGTATCGGAGAGGGCGACCGACTTGGGCCGCGGCGTTATCCGAATCGGGGCACCATTGAGAACGGACATCAGGCCTCCGGAAACCTATCTCATGGTACGACGGTTGTTTGACAGGCCCGGCGCCAACTTTTATAGTGCCTTCCAGGTCCAGTTCTTCCCGGTGGGCGCCGGCTGAGCGAGGCCTTGACTGACCGAATGCGGTGGTCCGCGACCTTAACCTGTGTTTCCCACCCTTCAGTGGTATCTAACTTGCTCAGTAGCCTACGGATACAGCGTTATGGTTAAGGGAAGTTTCGGCGAAATTCTAAAGCGAGAGCGGGAGATGCGCGAGGTGACGCTGAACGAGGTCACGGTCGCGACACGGATTCCTCCAAGATTTCTGGAGGCGTTTGAACGGGAAGAATGGGAAAAACTGCCTGGGGGAGTTTTTAACCGTGGGTTTGTGCGTGCGATTGCTCGTTATCTTGGATTGGATGAAGAAAATCTACTGTCGGAATATGACCTGGCCTACGGTGAACAAAAAGCCTCGACAGCAAGCCTTGTTGAGAATCCCATACCGTCGGCACCGAAGTGGATTGTGGCTGTGGCAGCGCTGGGTATTCTGGCGGTGATTGCCGGCGTGATTGCCGGGGGCGTGTATGGATGGCGCCGGTATGCGGCGCACCGCGCGGCGAATCGCGCCGCGATCGTAGCGGTGACGCCGGCGGCGCAACCAGCCAGCACGCAGCCAAATGTCAACGGCGACGCGGTTGCGGCTTCGGCCTCAGCGGCTTCGCCGAGTGCGCCAGGTGCGCTAGCCTCGACGGCCTCCGCTGCGTCCGCCTCCCCGGCTGGCGCTCCGAAGCGACTGGAGCTCTCGGTTTCTACTTCGGACGTCACGCGGGTTCGCGTGGTGGCCGACGGCAGAGTGGTGCTGGATGCCCGACTGCCGGCTGGCGAAACGCGACACTTGTCCGCGCGGAACCAGTTCGTGGTGTCGGTAGCGCATCCCTCCGCGGTGTTGCTGGATTTGAACGGGCAAGCGATGCCGCAACTTGGGTCTGGTGCCGCGTCCGGTACAATAGTGCTTAGCCAAAAGGATTTGAGGCAGGCACCCAGTGGAAACCCTCAGCCCTGAAATTGTCGAAGATCTGCGTCGCGGGCGTGGCACTTACGAACGCAAGATTGCCGTGTGCGCCAGCGGTGCACATTTGCCGGCCGCGGACCGCGCTGAAATCCTAGCCATCCTGGCCGTCGACACCGATGAGACGATCGCGGAGCGCGCTAAAGAAGCAATCCTCGCGCTGCCCATCGAATATTTTCTGGAAGCACTACATCGGCAGCAAGCGCTCGAACCACTGTTTGACTTCGCCGCGCGAAACCTTGCCGTCAAGCCGGCCGTCTGCAACGCGCTGATCGATAATAAAGCCTGCGATGGCGATCACCTGGCTCCGGCGGCCCGCCATTTCTCGACGTCGAACGTGCAAACCCTTATGGACGATCTGGATCGTGTGAGCGCATCTCCTGCGCTGGCAGTAGCGCTCGTGAATACAACGTCGGTGACTACCGAACAAAAACATCTGCTTCATGAACTTCTCAGCGATGCTCATATCGACGAAGCGGTGCTGGCCGAAGCGGTGGCCGAAGCCGAGCCGGATGCCGCGAGGCGACAGACACTTCTGCAACGCCTGGCGAAGATGACCGTGGCGCAGAGGGTTCAGTTCGCGATCAAAGGGGGTTCGGAGGCGCGACGCACTTTGATTCGCGACTCGAACAAAGTGGTGCAGCGCGCCGTGTTGCAATCGCCGCGATTGACGGATCAGGAGGTCGAGGCGTTCGCAGCCATGACTTCGCTTACCGACGAGATTTTGCGGCTCATCGCCAACAACCGCAATTTCCGGAAGAATTATACGGTCGTGCGGAATCTGCTGAACAATCCGAAAACGCCGCTGGACGTGACCCTGCACATACTGCCCATGATCAACCAAATCGATCTCAAGCGGTTGTGCACGAATAAGAATGTTCCGGAGACACTACGGACTACGGCGGTCAAGCTGCAGCGGCAGCGGCAGGAATTCAAGAAGTAGCTATTCTTAGGATGAGGTTGTCATCTTGGCGGACCGCTACCTGCCAGCTTACAATCGAAAACGGAACATGAATTCACGCTCCCACTGGCGGTCGGGGCTCGCGTTGTGCGCCTTGCTGTCGTTGACGGCAACCGCTTTGGGGGACGCACTTCCGCAAGCCCAGAAGACGGAAACCAATCCATGGACACGCGCGGATGCGATTGAGCCTGGTGTATTGGCAGACGAACTCGCGCATGAAGGCGGAAGCGCGCATGCCAGGATCCTTTACGTCGGCTTTACGCCGCTTTTCGAGGGCGGCCACATTTCGGGCGCCGTGTTTCACGGCACGGCTTCCAGCGCGCAAGGCTTGGTTGAGCTGAAAAAATGGGCCGCGGCGCAACCTCGGACCACGAATATCGTCATCTATTGTGGATGCTGCCCTTTCGGGTTTTGCCCTAACATTCGACCTGCCTTCGTGGCCCTGCATAGCATGGGCTTTACGCATTTGCGCGTATTGGTGATGCCGAACAGTTTTGCAACCGATTGGGTCGATAAGGGATATCCGGTCGAAAAAGGGCACAAGTAAAATCGCTTTGCTACATCGATCGACAAGGATTCAGTTCAATATTAACAGCGTCAACGAATCAGACTTGCGCAGGAATCGAACGTCCCTCAGCGGCTGAAGCCGGTCTTACGCCGAGTCTAACGGCAGGACTGAAGTCGTGCCCTCCCAAAACCTGGGACGCGCTAAAGCGCGCCCCCTACATTTGCCTCGCCGACAAGTTGCGGCTATCTACTTGTGGCCCGAGCGACCCGGCGAATCTCCCTTCGTCGATACTGGATTCGATGCGGAAACGTTCTGCCGCATCTCTTTGGCTTCTTCCAGGTGATCCTGCAAGCTTGGCAGAGTCTGTGTGGCAAAATCTTTGATGGCTGGATTTTTCCCACCGCTGGCTTCCTTGTTGAAGTCGGCGATGTCTTCCTCGTGATCTTTGACCATGTCGCGGGCGTAGGCTCGGTCGAATGCGGCACCCGATAGTTTGGAAAGCGAATCATAGGTGGCCTTGTCTTTCGCGCTGATATCATCAGGAAGCGTAATGTTTTCCCGCGCTGCCGCGCGCTTCAACTCGTCCCCGGCCTTTGTGTGGTCTTCCACCATGCGCTGACCGAATTTTTTAACGGAGTCGCTGGTGCCCTTCTCGTGCGCGAGCATTCCGAGCTTTACTTCGGCCATGCCGCCTTGCGCGGCCTTCCTTGCGAATTGAGCGTCGCTCACCACCGCGTGGGCTGGCTTTTGTGCGCTTTCCTGGTGCGCCAGGACCGCCCAGCATCCCAAGACAGTACAGAACGTCGTTACGGCAGCGACGTAAGCTCCCTTCATCAGCGGACTGTTGAGATTTCTCACGTGATCCTCCATCGCATTCCTGAGCGTGTAGACACAGTAGGAGCGGCCTGCTGCGATCACAATCCGGTCTTAGCTGTAGAGTTGCGTAGGGGGAGTTGTAGCGCACTGCAGGGCAAGAGCTGAGCTGACGACGTCCACGCAGGGCGAATCGCAACGAACTGGTTAGTCTCTGCGCAAGACCAAACAGCTCGCGAGCATGTCGTGCAGCGCCTGGCGCTTCTCCGTGAATCCAGCCATAGCGTACCCGATGCCCAGAGGAATAAAACTCGTCACAATTTTGCCGAAGTGGCGGCCCGATGCGCGCGCGAAGGTAAGCCTGCGGCTCTCCATGTCCGTCACGATCAATCCGAGCGCCTTCTTGCCGGCGGAGCCCTGCCATTCCGAGCATTCCAGTAGAGCGTTATAGAGCCACGTCCCACCCACTCCCAAAAGCACGCAGAACCAAATGAAGAGCAGAAATATGGGAGGCGGCCCGTTAGCAAACGGATTATCTCCATCTCGAGGAATTCTCGCGAATATTCCGCCGAGACCCATGGCCATGGCAGCGCCGATTACGATGGGAACCGCGAAAATGCCCAATATGATTGCGTCGATCAAATAGGCCAGGACGCGCAGCCAGAATCCCGCATAGGCCACCGTCATTGCGGGGGCAATTGTTGGGCCAACCGCGACGACAGGAGGGACGATGGGAGGAAGGCCAGCCGCTACCACGGGCGCGGTGGCCGTCGCCGATGTTGGCACGAGCCCACTGGATTGGCCGCATTGACTGCAAAAGGTAGAGCCATCCGCGATGACGCTTCCACATTTCGAACAGTACACGGCGTTTCCTCCCAAGTGCTGTCTCGCGGTTCCGGGGCAGCGGCATCGTACGTCGTGCAGTGCTACCGGTCAATACGCAGGGCGCCTGGCAGATGGTCGGGTTTGGCCAATATCTCGGCACCTGATATTCTTCCGCCCCTACAACAATTCCGGAGGCGTTCGCGGTGCGACAAAAAACATTCCTTCCTGTTCTTGGAGCGACGATCGTGTTTTTCGCGGTCGCGGCGCTGGCGCAACAATCATTGGCGCAACCATCGCCGGCGAAGCATTTTGACGGCAATTCCTGGTGGGAGCACGTGAAGTTTCTGGCCGATGACAAGCTGGAAGGACGGGAAACTGGCAGCGAGGGTCTGCGAACGGCGGAAGCGTACGTCGTTGATCAGGTAACCAAGGCGGGTCTACAACCGGCGGGCATCAATGGGTTTTATCAGCCGGTGAAATTCGTTTCCCGCGAAATCGTGGAGAAGGATTCGTCGGCCGCGCTGGTAACAAGCGGCAAAGTGGAACCGCTCGTTCTTGGCGACGATGCCTATTTCAATACGCGCTTCGATCTCGCACCGGAAGAGATTTCCGCGCCGATGGTGTTCGCCGCTTACGGCTTGAAGATCCCGGAGATGAACTACGACGATCTCGCGGGGCTCGACCTTAAGGGCAAAATCGTTGTGTATTTGGCAGGTTCCACGGCGGAAACTCCTACCGCGCTTTCCGCTCACTACCAGACGATCGGCGAACGGTGGAAGTCTCTGCGGCAGGCGGGCGTTATCGGTGTCGTGGGAATACCGAATCCGGCTTCGATGGATATTCCGTGGTCGCGCATGTCTGTGAACCGCGCGCATCCCTCGATGGATCTGGTTGGAGAAGAGTTCAACGAAACCGCCGGCCTCAAGACTTCTCTGACGTTTAACCCTGCACAAGCCGAGAAACTCTTCGCGGGATCGGGCCACACGTTTGCCGAAATCGCGGAGCTCGGCAAAGATCGCAAACCGCTGCCGCGCTTTCCTCTCAGTGTTTCGCTGAGATGCCATGCGGTCCTGAGATCCACTACCGTGGAGTCCGCGAATGTGATCGCAAAGCTGCCCGGCGGCGATCCCGTGCTGAAGAACGAATACGTCGTTCTGTCGGCACATGTGGATCACATTGGCATCGGCGCGCCGATCAACGGCGATCGCATTTACAACGGAGCGATGGACAATGCTGCGGGCACTGCCGCGCTGCTGGACATTGCCGCGTCGTGGCAAGCGAAGGAAGCGCATCCACGCCGCTCGATCCTGTTTGTGTTTGTCACTGCGGAAGAAAAAGGTCTACTGGGGTCGAAGTATTTCGCCGCTCATCCCACCGTACCGGCCAAATCCATGATCGCCGATGTGAACATCGACATGTTTCTACCGATCGTTCCCCTGAAAGTTTTGAAGGTGCAGGGCCTGGCGGAATCGGACCTCGGCGATCGCGCTCGCGAAGCCGCTCAGGCATTCGGCGTGCGCGTGCAGGCCGACCCGCAACCTTTACGCAACGCCTTCATTCGCAGCGATCAGTACAATTTCATACGCCACGGCATTCCCGCGGTCAAACTCGACGTGGGCTTCGATCCCGGGTCGCCGGATGAACAAATCTTCAAGGAGTGGCTCACCGTTCGTTACCACGCGCCTTCCGACGATCTGGCGCAGCCTGTCGATCGTGCCACTGCGGGAACCTATGAAGAAGTGATACGGCAATTGCTCGTCGTCGTTGCTAACGCGGGTGCCCGACCTCAATGGAAGCCCGACTCCTTCTTCCGCCGGTACGCCACCGCAAGTAACTGAAGAACGGAAAAAGTTCTAACACAGAGGACACTGAGGTCGGAGCACAGAGGGCACGGAGAGTTGGGCGATCCCGAGGGCGTTGCCCGCGCCTAGGAATTCTGCCTTTCTAGCTCTAGTCGTCAGCCCAACCACTGAGGGTTGTGCCCAGTCCCATCAAAATTGTCCGTCGTCTTATATCCCTCGAACTTGCCGTCTCGGGCGGGATCGGCGGTCTTTGCCAGCAGCTCTGCGACCTGGGTTTCGTTCATTGGGCGGAAGCTTCGGGCAGCTTGCAGCGACGATTCCAGGATTTGAAGCGAATCGCAGCCGGTGATCACTACGCTGGTCGGGAGGTTCATGGCGTAGTGCAGGCACTCGATCGGCGTTTGACCACGTTGCTTCGCAGGATCCAACCGGCGCCCATCGGTTTCATGCCCAGCACGCCGATTTCTTTTTTGACGAGCACTGGCAGGACTTTTTTCCGAAGCTGTTGAAGTGTGCGTCCATTACGTTCAGCGGCATCTGCACGGTGTCGAAGTGGAAGTTGTGCTGATCTGCTGTTTCGAGCATCTTCAAATGAATGTCGGGGCTTTTGTGTCCGGTGAATCCGATGTAGCGAACCTTGCCCGCTTTCTGCGCCTCGACAATGGCCTCCATGCCGGCCCCGGGCGCAAAGACCTTTTCGGGGTCGCCCATGCGGATGATTTCGTGAAATTGCAGCAGGTCGATGTGGTCGGTCTGCAATCGGCGCAACGATTCTTCCAATTGTTCGGTCGCGGCCTTGCGGGTGCGGCCGTCGATCTTGGTCATCAGGAAAACGCGCTGGCGGTAGCCGTCGCGCAGGGCCTTGCCCATGCGCACTTCGCTTTCGCCGTCGTTGTAGTCCCAGCAGTTGTCCATGAAATTGACACCGTTGTCGATGGCATTGCGGATGATCTTGATGCTGTCCTGCTCGTCTTTCTGGCTTCCGATGTGATAGCCGCCCAGACCGATCATCGAGACTTTCTCGCCGGTGCGTCCCAGAGTGCGATAGGTCATGCCGGTTTTCGAGTCGACTGCCCACGCAAGCTTCTCGGTACCCACTGCGACGGTCGCTGCGACCGCCATGCCGACAAATTCGCGCCTGGATATTCCCCCGTCCTTCAGACCCTTCACATCTTCTTCAAACATATTCGTCTCCTTCACGGGCTGAGAGCCTTAGCCTACACCCGCCGCTGTTCCTGTCCAAACCGTGACTCATGGCAGTGAATGAATCCTTCGACAGCGACTTTTTTGATCGTCTACTTGACGCAGCTATGTAGCTGGATTGACGCGGGCCGCAGGGCTCCGAGGACTCCGCCCTGCGTTACAAGTTGTGCATAGCGGCGAATCGCTTGGGCTGCGGATCGCCGTGCCTTGGTTAGTAGCGATTGAGCGGCTATAATCCGCGTGCTAAGTGGAGTTGCCCGACAGAGTAACAATTGAGGTGTCGCATGCACGCGCGCGTTCTGACCGTCACCACTTCCGTTTCACTGGTTCTTTTACTCGCCACCACGCTGGGACGCTCGCGGCCGGTTTCACACGGACTTCTGGTGGTGGCGAACCAATTCGAACACACCGCTTTGCTTGTTGATCCGGAGACGCGCCGGGAAGTTGCCAAAATTGTTGTGGGCGTCAATGGGCACGAAGTCGCCGTGAGCAAAGACGGGCGCTTTGCGTACGTTCCTATTTACGGCAATTCCGGCGTCGGCAAGCCCGGCACCGACGGTGCGAGCATCGATGTCGTTGATATCCGCGAACGCAAACTCGCCTACACCATCGACCTCGGTAAACCCTTGCGCCCCCACGAACCGCGCATCGCCCCGGATGGGCAGCTTTATGTCACCGCGGAACTCTCGCAATCGCTCGACGCCATCGATCCCGTTGCCCGCAAGGTCATCGCGGAGAATCCGACCGGCCAGCCGGAATCGCACATGTTTGTCATCACACCCGATGGAAGTCGCGCCTATACCGCGAACGTGCACGCGGGCACAGTGAGCGTCGTCGATCTCGTGCACCACAGCGTGATCACCACCATTCCCGTTTCCAAGACGGTTCAGCGCATCGCCATCCAGCCCGACGGGCGCTACGTTTTTACCCATGACCAGGAGGCGCCACGAATCGCCGTGATCGATGCCTCCAGCAACAAAGTATCCGGGTGGATCGATCTGCCGGAGTCGGTCTACAGTTCCGAGCCCACGCCGGACGGTGCCTGGCTGGTGGCCGCCGGCTTGAAGGGCCATATTTTTGTGATCGACCTGCACAGCCGCAAGCTCGCGAAGACTTTCGATGCGCCGACAGCGCTCGGCAAAGTTCTGGTGCGGCCCGATGGCGGGGTTGCGTACATCTCTTTTCTCTCAGCGGGAAAAATCGAGGTGCTCGATCTGAAGTCATGGCAGTTGCAGCCATCGATCGACCTGACGCCCGGCGTGGACGGAATGGCTTGGGCGTCGAATTGATTTGGGTGCCAGCGAGGACTGGGCAGTCTTTCACTTAAGCGGTCTTCGTTTAATGGGTCTAGAACTTATCCGTTGGATCTCCTTCGGAGCCGCGCATGGTTGAGCAACGATGAACATCGACCAACTCCGCAAACTTTGCCTTGGGTTCCCCGGAGCCACGGAACAGACGGTCTGGGAAGGCGATCTCACCTTCAAAGTAGCGAACAAAATGTTCGCGCATACGGTGCTGGAGGTCGCGCCTGTCTGGCTTTCTTTTAAGTGCTCGCCTGAGAATTTCGCGGAACTTACCGAACGCGCCGGAATTATCCCCGCGCCTTATCTTGCTCGCGCTCAATGGGTCGCGCTGGAAACCCGAGATGCTCTGCCCATCGAGGAACTGAGCAGTTTGCTGCGCGAATCGTACGATTTGGTCGTCGCCAAACTCCCCAGGAAAACGCGCGAACTTCTTTCGCAGGGCGGCACGGCAAAGCCGAAACGATCGAGTGGGAAGCGTTCGCTAAAGAAGAGTGGAAAAAGCAAGAAACGCTAGCGAGATTGGGCGGCGCACCTACTGCGTTAAGAGATTGATTTCGTGGCAGGGATGTTCGCTACGCCAAGACTACGGCCGGTCGTCGTCGTCGTATTCTTTGGGCACATCGTCTTCCGGCACTTCGTGGGTGATTACTTCCGACTCCTCATTCCCCGCGCGTTCCACACCACTGACGATGCCTGCTTCAAAGGCTTGGCCTTCTTCCAGCAATTCATCCGCGCTTTCGGAGTCCACGTCCTCGATGATCGAGATGCCTTGGAGGTCGCCGGCACCGGTTCCTGCGCGGGCTACTCGAGCCTCGGGCTTGAGGCGGACCGTCTCGACATCCTGATTTCCGCGCGAGATGCTTGCTTGCGGGGTGGGCGTTCTTTTTGGAGCGGTCTTGTTTTTCGCAAGCGCTTTCGATTTCGTTGCCACCTTTGCTTTTACGATCGGCTTTTTCTTGGCGCTTGAGGCGGCTTTCGCCTTTTGCGCGACTTTCTTTGTGGTCGCGGGCTTGTGCGACTTGCTTTTGCTCTTTGGTTTCTTGGGAGGTGCTTTTTTCTTAGCCATGGCGGCAGTCTAGCACTAGCGGACGTTGGGGGAAATACTTGGGTGATTTCTTGAACCGCACAGCGGAAGGAATTAACGCAGAGATCACAAAGGTGGGAGCACAGAGGTCACGGAGAGGCCTGGGTTGTTCTTCATGCAGGCTTGAAGAGAGGAAGGGACGCGCTGAAGCGCGCCCCTACATTTTGTGCTCGCAGTTTGTTATTGCTCTGGGTGTCTCACGGCAACTTCTCCAGGTCCACAAATTCTACGGTCCACGGCGTTTTGCCCACGTCCAGACGCGCTACCGTGATCGGCAATTGAAATCTTCTGGGACCGGCGCTGCCGGGATTGATATAAAGGACGCCGAATCGTTCGGAGCGCCCCGGTTTGTGCGAATGGCCGCTTACCACAATATTGAAGCCAGCCTTCGCCGGATCCAGATCGAGCGCTTTGACATCGTGCAGGACGTAGATCTGCACGGGCCCGGCCTCAGCAACCGCTGTGATGGGTAGCGCGGCCGCCCATTCCTGCGTGTCCACATTGCCGCGGACTGCTACGACCGGGGCGAGTTCGCGGAGTTTATCTAGGATTTCTGGGTCGCCCACGTCTCCGGCGTGCACAATCAGTTCCGAGCCACGAAGCGCGCGTAGAGCCTCTTCCCGCAGCAGTCCATGGGTATCCGATATCAGGCCGACGCGTTTTGGATGTTTTTTCACAGGAAGATTATGGCTGAATCCGATGACACGCCGCGAACTGAAAGGTGCGAGCAAAAATAACTCCAGCCGTGATGCGAATCGGCAATGTCGAATCGACGGGCACACGAATGAAGTAGCGGCTCACTTGGCAGATAGGACGTGGATCAGGGCGGAAGGCAAATCTGGATGGCGGAATGGGTAACCTACGGCGGCTAGGCGCGCGGGCTCGACGCGTTGGCTTGTTAGGAGCATGGAGTCGGCCATTTCTTGGCCGAGGGCTAGCCGTAGCGCGAAGGCTGGGGCAGCGAACGCGGCGGGGCGGTGCATCGCACGGGCCAGTTCAGTGGTGAATTGCGCGTTGCGGATAGGATGCGGGGCGACAACGTTTATGGCGCCGCTTGCGCTGGCGTTTTCCAGGGCGTGGCGAAGGATTCCGATTACGTCTTCGAGTGTTATCCAGGACATCCACTGCCGGCCGGAACCGAGCTTGCCCCCCACAAAAAACTTAAATGGGCGCATGATTTGGGGCAGCGCACCGCCGTGTTTTGCGAGGATGATTCCGAAACGGGCTCGCACCACGCGCATTCCTAGTGGTTCGGCCTTTTTCGCTTCGGCTTCCCATTCCAGAGCGACCTGCGCCAGAAAATCGTCGCCGGCTTTGCTGTCTTCCGTGAGGACTTCCTCTCCACGGTTGCCGTAGTAGCCGATCGCTGAAGCGGAAACGAAGACTTTTGGCGGAGTCTTGAGTTTGCCGAGGGCGGCTACCAGCGACCGCGTGGTTCTTGCTCGGCTGGACCGCAGCACCATTTTTCGCTGCGTCGTCCATCGCTCGCTCGCGATTGGGGCACCTGCGAGGTTGACGACCGCTTCCGCGCCGGCAATTTCTCCTTGCGAATCCGCGAATGACAAGCCGTCGGAAGATTCAGGATCCCATGGCACGTCAAGGACTTGCGGACTGCCCTTTCTTGCCGGACCGGTTTTGGCGGAAACCGTTTCCCGGCGCATCAAGCGACACACGGTGTGGCCATCGGCGACCAGTGCCTTGGTCAATGCAGTACCCACCAGGCCGGTGGCACCCGTAATCAGAACCTTCATCGCTAGTCCCCCTGCGCAACTATACGCTGGGGAGCGTGTTTAGTTCCCGAGTCATGACCTATTCACTGCCATGATCTATTCTGGCAACTCGCTGCGCTGGCCGCAGGGTCGCGACGGGGTTACAATTTGCCTGTGACAATCGCCGCAAAGACGATCCGGATAAAAGTGCTTTTTTTCGGCCGGCTAAAGGAAATCGCTGGGCGCCCTGAAGACGCGGTCGAGCTGGCCGAAGGGGCGCCGATCGAAAGTGTTTTTGCGCAGTATGTCGCGCGCTACCCGGAGCTGGCACGCTATCGCGGCTCGCTGGTTGCTTCTCGCAACCAGGAATTTGCCGCGTGGACTACGCCGCTTCATGCGGGCGATGAGGTTGGATTTCTGCCGCCCGTGAGCGGCGGATAAGTCCATGTCCACGCCCATGCCCGGCACTTCATCCATCGAAGATCTTTTGCTGCTGATTTGCGAACCGATCGATCACGCCGCGCTGGTCGCGCATGTCCGCGGCGCCGCAGACGGCGCAGTCGTAACGTTTGACGGGTGCGTGCGTAACGAGTCTCATGGGCGGCGGACGTTGTATCTCGACTATGAGGCGTACGAATCGATGGCGCTGAGTAAAATTCGCCAGATTGCCGCTGCTCTCCATGAAAAGTTCGCCATACACGGCGTTGCCATCGCGCACCGCCTGGGGCGTCTGGAAATTGGAGAAACCAGCGTCTTTATCGCGGTTAGCGCACCGCATCGGCCGGCTGCTTTCGAGGCCTGCCGCTTTGCGATCGACACGCTGAAGCGCACTGTGCCGATCTGGAAGAAGGAATATTTTGAAGACGGCGCCGTCTGGGCTGACGGCGAATTGCCTCCCACGCCACCCGATACGCCGATTGCGAAGCCTGCATCCTAATATTCCGATGCGCCCTCTATCAACAGCCCACGTGGCCCTCCTTTTGTGTCTGGCCGCCGTGACCTTGGGTCGGGACTTGGGGGCGCAGGACCGGACGGATCGCCCGCCTTGGGCGCGGAAGCCTGCATCGAGCAAGACCGCCGACCCGGCCGCGGTGCCGACTACACCATCGAGCGATGACGCCGACAGCGGCCAACAGCGCGGCAGGATTCGCGTCAACGTTCAACTCGTGAGCGTGCTAACCAGCGTGCTCGACGATCACAACCGTCCAGCGCCTGATCTGCCGCGCGAAGCGTTTCAAATTTTCGAAGAGGGCGTCGAGCAGAAGGTCGAAGTGTTCGAGTCTGAGACGCAGCAGCCGCTGGACCTGGCGCTGATGATCGACTCTAGCCTGAGCGCGCATAAGGAAATAAGCTTCGAGCAGGAAGCTGCCGCGCATTTCATTCGGCAGGTGCTTCGGCCGGGGGATCGCTTGTCGGTGTTTGCGGTGGGCGAGGACGTTACGCAGATCGCGGGCTTTTCGGATAATGTGGCCACTTTACAGGCGGCCGTGCATCGAATGCCCGCCGGGTCGGGCACATCTCTATACGACGCGATCTTGTTGGCTTCGCGGACGCTCGAACGGCGAGGCGACGAGCGCCGCCGAGTGATCATTCTGGTTACTGACGCGGGCGAAACCACTAGCTATGCCGATTTCGACGCTGCGCGAAAGGCGGCGGTGAAGTCCGGCGCGCTGCTCTATACCATAATCGTGCGTCCGGTGAAAAACGAGAGCGGGCGCAACACCGCGGGCGAGCACGCTCTGGAAACCATCACCGATACGATGGGCGGCGCGATGTTCTATCCTGACGCGCCGCAGGAACTCGATGGCATCTTCGACCGCATCAACCGCGAACTTCGGACGCAGTACCGGCTGGGCTACTATCCCGAGCCACGCGGCCCTGCCAATACGTACCGCAAGATTGAAGTCAAAGTAGCGGGTAACTATCAGGTGCGCCACCGCAAGACGTATCTCACCGGGCCGCAGTAGAGACGGACACGGCGCGCGCAAAAAAAACGGTATCGTCTCGGGTGTCAACCCGATCTGAGGCTCGGCACTCAAGTGCGACGCAGGACGATGAGGGAAATTTCCGGGGCCCGGCGATCAGCCAATTCAGCGCGCCGGGCTAAAGCCCAGCGCCTACATTGTTTCGGGGTGCGATGACTCGACGGCCTGCCTCGGCGCCTTCTTGGTTTTTCCTGGAATGTCAGGCGGATTCGTTCTGCCACAGCTTGGACTGGCGATTGATCGAATCGTAGCATTCGCAAGTCGCGGATTCCAAGCCAGCACGGTCTCGAATGGTGACTTCGCCGCGAGTGTAGGCAATCAGACCCGCCTTTTGAAGCACGCCGGCCGCGACTGTCACGCTGGCGCGGCGCGTACCCAGCATGTGCGCCAAGAACTCCTGCGTCAGGCCGACGACGTCGCCGCCGACACGGTCCTGACTCATCAGCAGCCATCGGGCCAGACGCTGATTTACGTCGTGCAATCGATTGCACGCGGCCACTTGCGTGGATTGCAACGCCATGGATTGCGAGCACTGCTGCAAACTTCGCTCCAGCACGGGACACTCGCGTAAAATGCGGACTAGATCTTTGGCGGCGATCTTGAACGCGCTGCCGTCAATCTGGATAATCACGCGCGTTGAACTGCTCTTGAAGCCTGCCACGAGCGGCAAGCCCACGAAGCCTTCGACACCGGTAAGGCCCACTTCGACGCTCTTGCCGCCCGCCATCACAGTGAGGATCGAAGCCAGGCCATCGTTGATAAAATAGCCGTTCTCGATGGACTTCGCTTCCTGATTTAGAACTGTGTGGATGGGCAGTTCTACCCATACCAACCGCGGAAACACGATGTTGTATTCCTTGCGCGGCAACTTGCGCAGGATCTTGTTGTTGACGACGGGCTTGTTGTTGTTGTTCTTGTTGTTGTTGCTGGAAGATGGTGGAGATTGGGAAGTTGATTTGGTGATTGGAACCGCTGTAGACATGTTGCGACCTTTCCGCAAACTTCGTCTGAGTACACAAGAAACCGCCAGGATGAGAGAGGGGCGGAGAGATGCCAGACGAGACACTGCTACCGTACACTCTTTTAACGTATAGGGCTAGTCTGATATGTTAGTTTACTCGCCCAAACCACCCCCGCTTGCGCTATCTCGTACGCTGGCGTACATTGTTGTTAGAAGTAATGGAAATGTTGAGGAAACCAACTCCCTCCGGCCGCCCGCCATGGGCCAAGGCCATTCGCGCTCTACGTCTGCGCCTGAAACTTAGCCAAGCTGGTCTAGGGGCGAGAATCGGGTTCTCGGCGATGACCGTGTCGCGCTGGGAGCGCGGAGCACAGGAGCCTCCTTCTCACGGATACATCGGTCTGGGAAATTTGTCTCGCGACGCGGAGTGCTGGTTTTTCTGGGAGCGCGCGGGACTGCGAAGTGAAGATGTGCTGCGCGTTCTTCCGACAATTCAGAGGAGCACGAGCACATCAACCTTACACAATCTGGAAATTGTGGCGGCGGGCAGCGGCCGCAAGAGGCCAAAGACCAGGCTGCAGCTGGTGGCCATCCCACTCCTGAAAGTAGCCGCGGGTTCCGGGAAGGAAGGCGACAACCTGCCGCTGCTCAGTGATGCGCCGGTGGAAAGCATGATTGCGGCGCCAGTGGATTGGTGCCCGAACCCTTCCTATACGAGTTGTCTGCGAGTGCGCGGCAATTCCATGTTGCCATTGATTCACGATGGATTCGTCGTGGCGGTGGATGCTTCGGAAACTGACTTAAGCAAGCTGGACGGAAAAATTGTCATCGCATGGCACAAGGATATCGGTCTGACGATTTCGCGCTTTCGGCGGTTTGATCACACCGAGGTTTTGCAGCCCGAGAATATCGAGTATGAAGCGGTAACTCTGGGGCCAAAGCAAACTTGGAAGGTTGTGGCGAAGGTATTGTGGTGGGTTGGCAAGGCGCCGTAGACGGTGATTTTGTCTGCGAGTTCTTGCGTCGGGATGAGGCGAGTGATTAGGATTGCCGCCAGGGAAAGTCAAAAGCGCCCGCCACCCTTCGAAGCTCAGGCCAAACGGTCGGCGGCCGCTACATAAACTCGCCTACAACTCTACGATCTTAGCGCGCTCCAAATAGGCGCAAAACGCATTGGCCAGCTGCATCTGGCGCGGACTTTTACAATCGGGCTCGAACAAACTTGGGTTGCCCACTACGATTACCGCAGTCATCGCGCGTGACGTAGCCACGTTAAAGCGGTTCAAGCTGTACAGGAATTCCATCCCTCGCGGCGCATCCTCTGGCGAAGACGTCGTCAGCGAATAAATTACGACCGGCGCTTCCTGGCCCTGAAATTTGTCGACGGTCCCGACGCGCGCGCCCTGCGGCAGCGCAACCAGCAAGTCGCCAACCTGGGCGTTGTACGGCGCGACGATCACTACGTCCTCAAGCCCCATTTGCTTGCTATTGGTGCCCGACCGAAACCATTGCACTCCGGGCGCCACCAGGCTTCGCACGATCCCGTCGATCACGGCGACTTCCTCCGCTGACGAATTGCGATTCCCCGCATGCCGCACGGGCACAAACCACAAACCGGCTCCGCTGAGCCATGGGTGATTCGCGAGCAGCCGGTGTTGCAAAGGGTCGCGCGAATGCAGCCGACCTTCGTAAAACATCTCCGACGTGAATTCGCAAACCTGCGGATGCATGCGCCACGTTTCCGGCAGCAGCATTCCCATCGATGGTGGAATCGTTTTGTGCTCC
The DNA here is from genome assembly GCA_963721915.1 of uncultured Acidobacteriota bacterium. Lineage (GTDB taxonomy): Bacteria > Acidobacteriota > Terriglobia > Acidiferrales > UBA7541 > Acidiferrum. The sequence continues at coordinate 163,672 of CAVRLD010000007.1, forward strand.
CCGATCAAATGCTCCAGCGCAGATTTTTCCGCTCCTGCAGGGTGACTGCCTTTCAGGGGCCGCTCCAACTGTTGCGGATCGCCGATGAGGACTAGACTCCGGGCCGCTTGCCCCACGGCGACCACATCCGCCAGCGCCATCTGCCCGGCCTCGTCGATGAACAAGGCATCCACCGCTTCGAAAAATTCCGGGCGCGTCCAGAGCCACGAGGTGCCGCCCAGCACATTTGCCGCGCCCGATTTTAATGCGCGCAATGGAACCTCGTTGTCGGTAGCGATTGCGATTTGCTCCAAGGGCTCCAAGTCCTCGGCTTCATTCAGCTTTTGCATGCATTTCACGCCGCGGATGCCGTCCTCGGTTGCCGCCGCCAACACCTCTTCCAGTAGTTTGCGGATCACCTTGTGACTGAGGGCAGTGATGCCGACCTTCTTTCCTTGTGCGATCAACTGGCAGATCATCCGCGCCCCAGTGTAGGTTTTCCCCGCGCCCGGAGGTCCCTGGATCGCGAAGACAGAATGGTCCAGCGCGGATGCAATGCGGCACGCCGTCAGTTTTGGTTCTTCTCCGGGTAGCGGCTGGATCGTCTCTCCGCGCAACAGGCGCGGCGCTCTTCGCAGGAGCAAATCACGCGCCGCGCGAAATTCTCCGGGCGCGTCGATGCTGCCCGCGTTTACCCTATCGCCTAGACGCAACAGTGAATCCGCGTGACCGTCCAAATTCATGGGCCGGTCCCACACATACACCGCGGGAGGATGCAATTCGGCGGTCTTCCTCGTCTTCTTGATGTCAACGGTCGCTGCGGCCAGATCCATGTTTACGACGCAGCCAAACCTTTCACCGCGGCAGTAAACATCTTTATCGCAGCGAACTTCTGACTCCTGTTTGTCGAAGGTGTATCGATCGGTCGGAATGCCGCGATCCGCGCCAAAGCGCTTCACAAAACGCAATTCCGCAAGCCCCGCGCGGTCGTCGAGCAATTCGGCATCATCCAACGCTGCCAAGCGAAATCCTTCCCACCAAGTAGCCTTATTCTCGCGGCGGTGCCAATCGAGGAGTTGCGCCAGAATCCAGACGGCCGATTGTTCGGGCGATCGTTGTGCCGCATCCAAGGGAACGTCTCTCGTGAGTTGAGCAGTCAGCGCCGCAACACGCTGCTGTCTCGCGTCCAATTCTTCGGTGGCGGCGCCGTCCGCGATCTGCGGCCTGGCAATTTGCGTTCCGGCGTCGACTAATTTCCGTCTCTCGATTTCCAGCCAGTCTCGCAACGCTGCCGTGGAAAAACAGTCTTCGCCGTTGTATCCCTCCAAGGCCTCGCGAAACTTTTCCGGTAACTCCTGGCGGTCCCAACCTAGTTCCAGCCTGTGTTCGACGAACCGCATCGCCGCACGCGACTCCTCCGGCGGAATCTTCCTCTTGAATCCGTAAAAGGCTTCCAGCTTCTTCAGCGAATATTCCTCTACGCTAGCCCGCAGCGCTTGTTTGAAAACGGTGTGCAGGTCCACGAACAATCCCGCGCGCAACATGCTGTCAATCTCTTGCTCGCGCGTTGCATACTTCCCCATCAGGCACTTGAACGTGCCCGGCTCGTACGCCCCGAAGTGATAGACATGCGTCGCTGGGAATTTCTTCCACCGAGACATCGCCGCATCCACGAACCACTCGAAACCGCTTTTCTCTTCAGCCGCATTGAAGGCCCATCGTTTTTCGTATGTTAGTGGGCCGTCTTCCGCGGCCGCCACAAATCCGAAAAGATATTGCTGTCCGCCGCCCGCTTCCAGTTCGCCGGCGAACGGATCGCCTTCCAGATCCACGAAAACGTCCCCTGGGGAAGGCTTGGGCAATTTGCAAAAGCCGGTTGCCTCCACGACCGGAAGCAACACCTCGTGCACTAGCGTATCGAGGGTCCGCGCTTCCACCTGCACGCGCGCTTGCTCGCGCACTCGCTCGATTCCTTCTCGCGAGCCATGCAGCGGCTTCTGCTTTAGCGGAATGGGCAGCACCGCCAGCTTCGCCATCGTTTCCACATTCCACAACTCCAACTGGTTGCGCTGCTGCCGTCGAATCCCCGCCACCAGGGAAAGGTGATCGTCGCCGCGCCGCCGGGCGTCGCATTCGCGAAACCACCGGCAAATATCACAATGCGTGCAAGGCTCGGGATACGTTTGCGCGCCCGCGCCGTTTTCGCATGCCTTTTCCAGTTGCCCTTTCACGTAGCGGTAGTACGCGGCATACTCCGCGACGCGATAACGCTCCGCGGCAAACGCCTTTCCGGGCGGCACGACCCACATGAATTCCGGCAGCGACTCGGGACCTTGCATCGCGCCGAGCAGCTCCGAATAAAACGCCAGTTGCAAAATAGTCGTGGCTTTCGTCTCACGCGTCAGCTTGCAGTCGTAAGCCTCATACGACCATTCGCCGAACCGGCTCGTGCTCGCCACCTTCCGCAACAAATCTGGCCGGCCAAACCATCGCCCACAGCGCAGGGCCCCCTGCGCAATCAACTCGACCCCAGCCTCCATGGCGCGCCGGGTCTCGTCTACAATGCGTGCCTCGTCCATGCCGGACAGGTTCAGCACGTCCAGCCCGTTCTTCTCCAGGAACGCGAGATATCTCGCCTCATGCCGCAGACCCAGCTCGCGGATCACCGCAAGGTCGGGCGCTTCCCACTGCGGCCGCTCGCGCTCTCCACGCGCGGCGCTCAACTCCAAAGAGGTAAGGTGATGGCAAGCCAAATGGTTACTGACGTCGGTAGCCGCGAGCCGGACTTCGCCGGAAGCAATTCGCATCTCTTAAGCGTACTCCGCCATACGCGAGGACGGCAAAGTAGTCCTCGCGTGTTTACTCTCAGCCATAGTCAGCTGGGAAAGATTTCGTCGAAGGTGTGGATGGTTCCGGCTGGATTTGGGTGAGGGGAGGCCGGAGCGCCACGATCGCACAACACGGCGTGCATTTCAGCGGAGTGCGCAGCCTCCACTTCTTTTGTGGCGTCAGAAACGAATAAGAATTCGCGCGGCGAACGGCCTAAAGACGTTGCAATTTTTGTGTAGCTTGCTGGTGCAGCCTTGATCCCCGTGTTCGTGTCGAAATACGCCGTGATGTAGGGGGTCAAGTCGCCGGATACTACGGATCGAAAGAGTTGCTGCTGCGCCAGCACGCTGCCCGACGAATAGATGCAAGTCTGCCGCTGCTGCTCGCGCCAGCGCTCAAAAGCGGGGGGAACATCCGGGTACACCTCGCCGTGCAATTTTCCGTTGGCGAATCCTTGCTGCCATATTTTTCCTTGCAGGGCTTTGAGTGGGGTGCACTTGCTGTCATTTGCGATCAACCAGCGCGCGTAAGCGGCACATGAACTGAGTTGATCTTCGTCGGAGCCGCTTAACCAGGCGGTGGGTGGTCGTCCTTCGGCGTTGTCTCGTTCGTGCTGCGCCTTGAGGTCTTGAACGAGAGCGTTGATCTCAGGATCGAAGAAATGCGCGCGCAAAAAGGGTTCGACATTGCGAACCGCGTATGGGAATAGGGTCTTGTAGACGAAGTCGATGGGAGTCGTCGTACCTTCGATGTCGAGAAGTAGAACGCGGACCTCGTTCGAACGTCCGGAAGGCACTCGCGCTCTACTTCACAGCTTCACAGCTGCTTGCGGCGGGATATATCTGGGACCCCAACACACGGGCTCATAGTTTCGATCCAGGCCGCTGCTGGTGTAGTGCGGAGTCCAGCCGGAAGTATCCTGGAACAAACGGATCGCGCGAATGCGGCGGTCACCACACAGATCGAACCAGTGCAGTGTGCCGCGCGGAACGCGAATGAGGTCGCCGGCTTCCACCTCGAGTGCGACAACGGGGCTGGCTTGTGGATGGATATGGAAAAGTCCACGCCCTGCCACGATATAGCGCACTTCATCTTCGTCGTGGCGATGCTCGATGTTGAATTTCGCAAGCATCGCTTCGAGCCCGGGCGTATCGGCATTCACGTCGATCACGTCAGCGGTCACGTATCCGCCGCGGCGCTTCAGCTCATCGACCTGCGGGGCGTAGGCGGTCAGGATATGTTCCGTCGATGCGTCGGGCGTGACGCCATCGGCGAGCGGCCAGCGCTCGTAGTCGATGCCGATGCCGGCCAGGTAGTCACGGATTTCATTGTGCTCGTGCAACGAGCGCTGTTCGTCGGGAATGCGAAGGACGGCCATGATCTTATTCTCCTCGCTCGGCTGGCGCGCCGGATCGTGTTTCTCTAAGTCCCGCGGGAGGCCGCGCCGGATCGTACCAACACTTCCATAAGGAACTCTAAAATTTCAACATGGCGCTTGGCTTCTTGCAAGCTGGAACCCCAGGTATAGAGCCCGTGCCCCCGTAACAGGAATCCGTGGAGTCCCGGATTCTCTCGCAAAACTTGGGTCACGCGTTGCGACAACTCCACCATGTCCTGAGAATTCTCCAGAATCGGCATCCACTCGCGATGCTGGTGGGTGCGGACGCCTTCCAACCCCTTCAACATTTCATAGCCTTCCAGTGCCAGGCCACCTTGCGAAGCAAACGTTTCGGAGAGGACCGTGCTCCACACTGAGTGCGTGTGCAGCACCGCGCCCGCTTTTAACCCGCGCACGATGGCAATGTGAAGCAACGCTTCGGCCGATGGTTTACCCTCACCGCGCAGGACATTGGCAGTGTCATCCATCTCCAGAAAATGTGCGGATGTCAAAATGCCCTTGTCCAATCCCGTTGAGGTAATGGCAAGTCGCATGGGCTCGCGCGAAAGAACCGCGCTGAAGTTGCCGCTGGTTCCCAGCACCCAGCCGCGCGAGTAAAAGTTTCGCGCAAGCGCCGCTAATTCCGTCCCGAGCGCCAAGAGACTCGCCGACTCTTGTTTCCCGGAACGATCGGCGCGGGATTTTGCGGTTTGCGGCTTCAAGTTCTTGTGCTTCTTCATCACTTGCCATTCGCTCGCGCTGGTAGCCCCCCGATCCGGGCAGTACCAGCCTAGCGCAAAAGCATAGCAGTATTTATGGTGGGACGGTTCCCGCGAGGACTCGCCTTCTAGGCCAACGCAGGAACTGGGCGGTCAGGCTGGATGCGGCGCTTCCAGGTACGCCCATCTCTCGACGATCTTCCTGTGGGCGATTCGCCAGATAACAATCCCGCGAAACTCCAGCTTCTTTCCGGTTTGGGAATCCGTCGCTGTCCAGTGGTTGCGCACCACGACCTTGTCGTCTTCGGCGATCATGTCTTCAATCTCCACATGCAGGCCGGGGAATCGTTTGAGCGCCCCGCCGACATATTGGATGGCCCCTTCGGGCCCAGGCGGCATTCCGGGAGGCACGTCGGCGCCGTGGTCCACGAAGTCGGCGGCGAAGTTCACGTTGCCGATTTGCACGTTTTTCTTGTTGACGAACTCCTCGAAATGGTTGCGGATGAATTCTCGCGCCTCCACATGGGTCATTCTCGTTTTCGCGTTGATCGTATCCACGGCTTGCACTCAGGCTTTCGCGGATTGGCCGCGGAATTCTCCCGCGTATTCTTGCAGGAACGCATCCATCCGGGCTGGTGGACGTCCGAGCAATCGCTCCAGAAGACCGTCCCGAGTTCCACCCTTCCCGCCCGTGTAGTATTCCTGGAGTTCCAGCAACGCAGTAACCTGCCATTCCGGCATACCCTGATCCAACATTGCCTTGCGCAGCGCTGCCACCGGGATATCCACATACTTCGCTGAGATTCCCGCGTGACGCGAGATTTTCTCAGCGACTTCCACATATGTCAGCGCTTCGGGCGCGTTCAATTCGTAAGTTTGCGCATCGTGCTCGCCACCTCGTAGCGCCTTAGCCGCTACTACCGCGATGTCCCGCACATCCAGGAAACTGACCCGCGCATTTCCCATCGTGCCGTAGAATGCGCCCTCCGTGCGAATGCTTGGCGCGTAGTACGTCAGCACGTTTTGCATGAAACTGTTCGGACGCAGGATGCAATACGCCATCTTGGTCGACTTCAATTTGTCTTCTACCTTTCGATGCCAACTCGGAAATGACTTCGGGTAATCTCCTGCACCGAGCGCGGAGCTCAGGACGACTCGGCGCACACCGGCTGCCTCACAAGCCTCGATCGCATTACTCTCGAGCCGCACGAGGTCGGGTATCGGGGAGCACACTATATAGACGCTTTCCACGCCTCGCATTGCCGCCACAAGGCTCGTCTTGTCCGCAAAATCTGCTATGACTGTTTCCGTTCCCGCGGGAGCCTTCGCCGCTTCCTCTTTTGAACGGTACATCGCGCGATGCTTCTGCCCGCTTCGCGCCACTTCCGCCAGAACCACCTTGCCAACACTGCCGCTCGCACCTGTGATCAAGATCATTGTTCTTCTCCCGCGAAGGGTGAATCAGCAACGGAACGACTTGCTGAATCCTGGTCCGGAACCTCGTCCTGGGACCTGGCCGCGTGCCTGCTATCTCTTCCCTTCGCATTCATTTTCTTAACTTCACTGGAATGGTATAACCATTCAAAGGGCCGTCGGAAGTACGCACAATTTTGTAAGCCGACTTGGCCCCGAGGTCGTCCGTTGAAGAACAATTTCGGTTGCCCCGTGTCGGGAACCATTAATTGCGTCAGCGGCAAATGGAAGGTGCTGGCGATCTGGCATCTCGGCTTCGGGCCGAAGCGTTTCGCGCAACTTCGCGATTTACTGGCGGGCGTCAGTGAAAAGGTCTTGACGGCGCAGCTGCGCCAGCTAGAAACGGACGGTATCGTCCATCGCAAGATTAAGCGGGCCTCGCCTCCACAAGTGACCTACTCCCTTACGCGAGCGGGCGAGGAACTCATCGAACCTATGAGTGCGCTGTGCGCGTGGGGCACACACCATCTGGGCATCCCGCCGACCTTACCTCGCAACCCAAAAGCGTAACAGCTCGGTCGAAGAGTGCTTGGAGCAAGCGCGCAGTTCCTGGAAGTTATCAGGCGTGCGGGGTTTGTCCTGCTCCATCCAACGCTCGAAGTCCTAAAACTTGACGAGGATCGCCAGGTCGATGCGGTTCTCGATCTTCTTCAGGTCCGGCGTAAACCCCGGCACCATTGCTCCGGGTGAACCACAGATATTTTCCACGACGGGAGCTGAGGGACACGTGGGTGTAATCCCGCCTGGCCCGGAGAAATAGGGCACGTTCGCCGCGCGGTGATCGAACTCCCAGCGGAACGTAATGTATTGACTGGGCATGTAGTCGAACGTCCCGGAAGCATCCCACGCCTTGAAGGGGTCACCCGGATTTTCCGTGAAGTAGGGTGTCCCTGAAGCTGCGGTCGCTCCGTTGATTGGCGGCAACAATACCAGGTAGCGTCCGGGATTGTTGATCTTGCCGCCGCCAAGCGTCAGGCCGAATTTGTCGTGATTGAACCAGAACCGGTTGTAAAACATGTAGCCAAGAAAGGCCTGCTTTGGGCCCTTTTTCGAGTTGGTATAGCAGCTCACGCCTCCGCCGTGCTCGCATCCGAGATCACCCGTGAGCGAAAAAGCCATTTTGCTGACAAAATTTTCGGGCTTGTCGTAGTACTTGATTTCGATGCTGTCATCGGTGTGATAACGAACACGGCCTATAACGCCCAGTGCTTCCTCGCCCAGCGCGTATTGATTGCCCAGGACGGAAAGCCAACCGTTCGGCCTCCACAAGATTTGCAACCCAAATCCCGGACGTCCGTTGAATCGTCCATAGGACTGCCAGCCATTGACGAACCACGGCTCAATTTTCAAGTGCGCTGTTGGGAAAATCTGCACGCGCACGCCGTTGAAAAACCATGGTGTGTTGGACGAGACATAGGACGGCTGGTAGGCCCAATTGTCGAAATTGTAGTAGCTGAACAGCCCGATGTACGACATGAAGATGCCCGCGTCCACGTTGATTCCATGCAAGACATTGAAGTGATACCCGCCGTATGCTTCCGAAAGATAGCGGTAGGCATTGTCGAGATTCCACTGCCCGCGTGCCGGACTGGCATCATTTCGCGGCGTCGTCTGGGAATACAGCCCGAATTGCGTCATCAACCGCGCGCGCACATTGTCGTAGTGAAAGTCGCCGCCCACGCCGAGCTGCGTGACATGCACTTCGTTCGACCGGAATACTTCGCTCGATCCGCCGATCGTATCGTCTTTCGGATGGTTGAAATCGTAAACGTAATCCACGTCTGCCCGGATTTCCGGCGTGAAGAATTTCGTGTCCATGGGGGATTCCTTGGTGCGCGCATTTCCGTTCAACCACGTGAAGTCCGCGAACGAAAATGGCTCCTCCTTTGACGCCTTCGGCGCTCCCGACTTTCCTTTCTCGGTCGCCTGCGGCCCGATCGACGCCATCACTCGATCGTTGGATATTGCATTTCCGCCACCCGCTGGTGCGGAACTCGAGCTTTCGTTATCCCGCGACAAGGGTGCAACAATCGTCTTTGCGGACGTGGGCTGCGAGTATCCTGTCTCCTTGGTGGGCGCGGGAGCCCTTGACGCCGCTTCCGCAGTTGCGGTCGAAGTCGAAATCGTGCTCGACTCGGGATTCGCGGTCGCTGGCTTGTTGGTTTCGAGCTCAGCGACGCGCTTTTCCAGCTGCTCCACGCGATCGAGCAACATCCTTTCGCGTTCGGTCAGTCCTGGAGCGGGCGCACTTGGAGCGGCCTTCGCTAAGCTCCCTGGCGTAGAGCTCACGGAAGCGGAATTTGCGGGTTGTTCCGTGCTGCCGTCGGTGTTTTTTTTCTCGTCGGCGAGTAAAAGCTGGGGAATTGCACTGATACATAATGAAACCACAAGCAGCACACAAATCCGTCGTACCGTCGCGAACGCGCACATATCCCTCTCCTGTCGAGCAACGCAGGTAGCTGGAGGTTGCGTCCTACCCGGACGCCGCATACATGTGCGTTGCAGATCGATGGTAGCTACGGGGCCTAAAGAAAACATAAGTTGGATGTAAGGGCGGTATTAGAAGGTTCAAGAATCAGGCACGCGGAGCGCCGCGCGCCAACACCACACGGACTAAACGTGCACGAGAGATCGCTTTGCTAGCGAGGAGACCATGCGTCTCGGGCAATCATGCTTCCCTGCGCAGCGGGGAGTTCGGATCGCGTTGCGAGATTTCCTGGGCGATCCTGCGGGTTTCTTCGTGAATCAGGCCATTGGTGGCGAGAATCATTGGTCCGCCAAGGACGTACCGCTCACCGGAAAAGTCGGTGACTTTGCCGCCGGCCTCTTCGACCATGAGCATACCGGCGGCGACATCCCAGCGGTTGAGGCCAAATTCCCAGAAGGCTTCAAAGCGGCCTGCGGCGACGCTGGCGAGATCGAGGGCGGCGGAGCCGTCGCGGCGGACTCCGTGGGAACACAGGGTGAAATCCCAGTAGTAATGAATATTCGGGCTGGCCATGCGCTTGTGCGCGGGGAAGCCGGTGCACAGCAGGCTCGTGGCAAGCGTCTCGATTTTGGAGACGTGGATAGGCTTGCCGTTCAGCCTGGCGCCTTCGCCGCGGGCTGCGGTGAACAGTTCATTGTAGATAGGGTTAAAGACCACGCCGGCGAGGATGGTGTCGCGCTGGGCGAGCGCGATCGAGACGCAGAAGCAAGGATAACCATGCGCGAAATTGGTGGTGCCGTCGAGCGGATCGACGTGCCATCGAAATTCGGAGTTTCCTTCGTGGCCAGTGCCCTCTTCGGCGGCGATGCCGTGATCCGGGAAATATTTGGTGAGCCGCTCGACGATGGCGCGCTCGGAGCGCTTGTCGGCCTGAGTGACCAGATCGGCGTCCCCTTTGTAGACGATGTTTGGCGGGCGATCGAACTCCTCGCGGAGGATCTTGCCGGCCTCCTGGGCGATTTCGATGGCGGCTTCGAGATAGGTCTTGGTCATGGAGTATGAGCTGCGCGCGGCTCTATACGCTGCGGAGTCGCGGGCGCTCTCTCCACTTTAACATCCGAGACGGAATACACATTGGCGGGGAGAAATGGGAAGTCCAGAAAGGTTAGGTGGCGGAATTTAACATGAAAGGCTGGACAGAGGCATCTCGCGGGCTTCTATCCTCAAGTCTTATAAAGAGAGGCATTGCGCCAGACCTTGATCTACTGGATTGCTTACCCATCCGGGCGAGAGTACGATAGACGGCAATCCAGGTCTGGCACTTCGCACTTCAGGTCCAGCGATCAATGGGCAATCCCAGAATGGAACCCGCGTCCGCAGTGACCTCCGCCGTAACCTCCGTTGCGGATCTGAGCGGGACGACCGTGGGCAGGTTTGCGATTCACGAACTCCTCGGCAAGGGCGGGATGGGAGAGGTCTATCGCGCGAGTGACACCCGCCTGAAACGTCAAGTGGCGCTCAAGCGCATCGCCCCAAACCACCGGAATGACGAGCACTCCCGCGACCGCCTGTGGAACGAAGCGGAATGGGCCTCTCGCCTGAGTGATGCTCATATCGCCGCCGTTTACGACGTAATCGAAGAAGAGAACGAACTTTTTATCGTCATGGAGTACGTCGACGGACAAACCTTCCGCCGGCGTCTTGCAAAGCCCATCCCAGTAGCCGAATTCCTACCCATCGCCACGGAGTGTGCTCTCGCTCTCGCTGCGGCGCACAAGGCCGGCGTCCTTCATCGAGACATCAAGCCGGAAAACATCATGTTGACCACCTCGGGCCACGTGAAGGTTCTGGACTTCGGTGTCGCCAAGAACCTGCCCGGCGGCATCGAAATCAAGACCTTGAGTACTCGGGCCAGCGCCGAATTCGCAGGAACCTTGATCTATATGGCGCCCGAAGTGGTGCAGGAGAAGGACTCCGATGCGCGCGCCGACATTTTTTCGCTCGGAATTGTTTTCTACGAGACGATAGCGGGATGCAATCCTTTCCGAGCCGAAACCTTTCTCGAAACCTGCAACCGGATCCTGTATCACGAGCCGCTTCCCTCGCATGAATTGAATCCAACCTCGCCTGCGGAACTCGATCGTATCGTTGCCAAGATGATCGCGAAAGACCCCGCGCAGAGGTACTCGACTGCGGCTGATCTCGCGGCTGACCTGAACAGTTTGCAACTCACGCTCAGTCAGTCCGGGGGAGCGGTTCCCCAGCGTCTGCCCGTGCCAAAACGCAAGCGGACTGTGATGTGGGCCACGGGCTTGACGGCGGCCTTTTTGGCAGCGACAGCGTTTATCGCGCCGGTACGACAGCAGTTCAAGAGTTGGTTGGGCGCAAGTCCCATGCCACATGCGAAACAGGTGGCGGTTTTGCCGTTCAGTATTGTGGGCGGCGACGCGCAAACGGCGGCGTTCGGAGCGGGCCTTGCAGAGACTCTTACCGCCAAGCTTACGCAACTTACCAGTGATCCGTCACTGCAGGTGGTTCCCGCGACCGAGATACGAGCCAAGCACATCACCACAGTTGACGACGCGCGCAAAGAGTTCGGCGCAAATCTAGTCCTCGAAGGCAGTCTGCATAAATCGGGGCAGCAGATACGCGTCAATTACATTTTGGTGGATGCTCGGACTCGCCGGCAAATGCGAGCTGAAAGTGTGACTTTGGCAGAGGTGGATAGCTTTGCGGCCGAAGACGCGGTTGTGAACGGAGCAATACAAATGCTGGAACTCGAAATCCGTGGTGGCCAGCGACAAGCCCTCGAGAATCACGGAACCAAGGTTGCAGGAGCATACGACTATTATCTGCAGGGCACGGGATATCTCCAGAACTATGACCGCGTCGAAAATCTTGATAGCGCGATCCAGGTCTTCGAGCGTGCTTTGATTCTGGATCGTAACTACGCGCTGGCTTATGCGGGTCTCGGCGACGCTTATTGGAAGAAATACCGCAGCACCAAGGAACCCGCGTGGATTGAAAAGAGCCGAACCGCTTGCCAACAAGCCAGCCGATTGGACGGCAAGATGTCTTCCGCATACTCGTGTCTGGGAACGCTATCCTCCGGAACGGGAAATTATCAAGAGGCGGCGCAGGAGTTCGAACAGGCCGCTGAGAGCGAACCAACCAACGATGGCGCATTTCGGGGCCTTGCGGACGCGTATGAGCATCTGGGCAAGCTCGAAGAAGCCGAAAAAACGTATCGCCGTGCGATCGAACTGCGGCCGCATTACTGGGCCGGATACAATTGGCTCGGCGTTTTCTATTACCGTAAAGCGCGATTTGGTGAAGCGAGCGAGATGTTTAACCAGGTCGTCGCACTCGCTCCGGACAGCTTCCTCGGTTACTCCAACCTTGGTGCTGCTTTTGTGGAGCAGGCGCATTATGCCGATGCCATCGTGGCTCTCGAACGCTCGATCGCGATCCGGCCGTACGACTACGGATACACCAATCTGGGGAACGCTTACTTCTTCTTGCGCCGGTATGAAGAAGCCGACCGCGCCTATGAACAAGCGGCAAAGCTTGCGGAAAAAGACTCGCTCGTCTGGTGGAATCTGGGAGACGGATATTACTGGACGCCAGGAAAGCGCGGCCAAGCTGCATTCGCATATCGGCGGGCGATCTCCATTGCGCAAGAAGATCTCCGCGTCAATCCGAAGGATGGGCAATCCTATGGTGTTCTGGCGATTTGCCATGCGATGCTCGGGGAAAAAAAGCCTGCCTTTGACGCCCTGCAGCGCGGCCTCCGGCTTTCACCGGCCGATCCACCGCTACTTTTTCAGGCGGCGCTGGTTAACAACCAATTTGGACAGTCGGGTAAGGCCATTGATTGGTTGAAGAAAGCTAAGACTGCAGGGCATTCCCCGACGCGCATACAAGACTATCCGAACTTTGATTCGTTGCGGACCGACCCTCGATTTCAGGAATTACTCCGGGAAAAATGACTTCATAAGGAGGAAACAGAAAATGGCTACTCCAGGAAAAGCACCAGATACAGGAAAAGATGCAGATACAGGAGATCCAGAAACTCGGGAGGTTGTCGTCGAAGTTTGGCTTAATGGCGAGGGAAACATCGAGGTAGATCCAGAGTATTTTAGCGTCAGCAAAAAAGGAAATGAGGAAGTGCGGTGGGAGTGCGTTCAAGAGCACGGCCACTCAACAGACCGCCCCTGCTTCAGCGTGGAATTTGAGAACAACGACTCGCCATTTTATGAGCACCAGTTCAGCAGCGATGCGCCCGTCTCCGGCCTGGTCAGGCGCAGCGTCCTGGCGAGTGACAGGGTTTATAAGTACACAGTTAGAATTGGCGACAAATCTTTGGACCCAGGCGGCGGCGTTAGGCAGTAAAAGGCTATAGGCTTGACCCGGAAAGGGCCGTGGTCGCGGGAACACCCGTCCGCGGGGTGGTCCGGTGACGGATTGGTTCGCGGCAAATTTCTAGTCTGGGCATTGCGAACAACTCGGCGCACTGTTCGGCGGCCACCGGTCGGCTGAAGAGGTAGCCTTGTCCCTCTGCACAGTGACGCGACTGGAGGAAGGCGAGCTGCGCCTGCGTCTCGATGCCCTCGGCAATGACGCGAAGCTGGAGATTCTTGCCCATCGCAATGATGGCGCTGACGACGGGCGATTTGCCGGAATCGCTGGAGATCTGGTGGACAAAGGACTGGTCAATTTTCAGGATATCAATGGGAAACTGGCGGAGATAGCTCAAGCTGGAATAGCCGGTTCCGAAATCGTCCACGGCCAGGTGCACCCCCATCATTTTGAGCTTTGGTAGTACGGAAGCAGCGGAGTCTGCGTGTTCCATAAGGATGCGCTCGGTGAGCTCGAGGTCGAGATATCGCCCGTCCAAACCAGATTCCGAGAGTGCCATCCCGACGCCTTCGACAAAATCCCAGTGGCGAAATTCAACGGCGGAAAGGTTGACGGAAACTCGCTTGAACGGCAGAGCCGCGTCCTGCCACGCACGCGCTTGCCGGCACGCTTCACGCAGGGCCCAACGCCCGATAGGGACGATGAGACCGCAGTCTTCCGCAATACGCACGAACTGGGACGGAGGTACGAATCCTCGATCAGGGTGGTGCCAGCGCAACAAGGCCTCGACTCCCGTGATTTTGCCGGTCTCGAGATTCACCTTGGGCTGATAGTGCAACAAGAACTCTTGTCGCTCCAGGGCGGTGCGCAAGCTGCCTTCCAGGAACTGCCGCTCGACGGCCTTCAGATTCATTTCGGCCTTGAAGAATTGAAAATTATTGCGCCCCTTTTCCTTCGTATGGTACATCGCGGTGTCGGCATTCTTGATGAGCGTTTCTGCGTCCTCTCCATCCTGCGGGTAGACGCTGATGCCGATGCTGCCATCGACATGCACGGTTTGGTTTTCGATCGAGTGGGGTGCGCTGACCGCCAGCAGCATCTTTTTCGCACTGGTGGCTGCGTCTTCCGGATTGGTAATCTCCGATAGCAGGATTACAAACTCATCGCCACCCTGGCGGCTGACGGTGTCGGACCCACGCACACTGGCCAGCAATCGTTGTGAAACGGACAGAAGCAACTTATCGCCGATGGTATGTCCCAGCGAATCGTTGATGTATTTAAAGCGATCCAAATCCAGGAAAATGACGGCCATGGATCTTTTCTGGCGGCGAGCCAAGGCAATCGATTGAGAGACCCGGTCGCCAAACAATAGGCGATTAGGCAGAGTGGTGACAACATCATGGTGTGCGGTGTAGGCCATTCGGAGCGCTATGGCCCGAGCTGCGCTGACATCTCGGAACACGATCACCGCTCCAGCAACGCAGCCCGCGCGGTCGTGGATCGGCGCGGCGGAATCTTCAATCGGTAATTCCGATCCGTCGCGGCAGATGAGGATGCAATTGGCCGTGAGTCCCACCGTCTTGTTTTGCTCCACGGCCAGCACCATGGGATCTTGAGCGGCCTTACGCGTGGAGCCGTTAATGATTCGAAAGATTTCGGCGAGAGGCCGACCAATGGCTTCCTGCCTGGGCCATCCCGTCAAGGTCTCGGCAACCACATTCAGATAGGTAACGTTCCCGGCCATATCGGTGCAGAGAACTGCGTCGCCAATCGAATTGAGGGTGATGAGGGCGCGCTCTTTTTCCAAGTACAAAGCATCCTCGATGGTTTTGCGTTCAATGGCGTTGCGTAGCGCGCGTGGCAGGGAGTACCTATCGATATGAGTTGGCAGGAGATAATCCTGCGCTCCGCGCCCCACCGCTTTCTTGGCGAGGGCTTCGTTGATCGTGTCGGCAAGGATGAGAATGGGGATGTCTGGCGCTGCCGCGAACAGCTTGTCAAACGTCGCGATGCCCTCGCTATCTGGAAGGGACAATTCCAGTAAGACAGCGGCGATTCCTTTTTTACCTAGGCGCTCGAGACCTGCAGACAGCGTGCTGACACAATCCACATCGAACGAGCCGCAGTTGGCCGCAGAGAGCGCCGCGCGAATCTCGTCCGCCAAAGCCAAGTCATTCCCAATCAGGAGTATTCGGGGGGCAAGGATAGGTATGGTCAAAGGTCTCACCAGGCCTATCCTGAAGCATCTGGAATGCCAGTACTGTACGATAGCGGACACAACCCCGAATGTTACCGGAATGCAACCTGGACAGAACCCTACGCAGTTTGCAGGTCCCGACATTTTCCCGGTACGCATCGGAAGCGAACCGTTAGGCCAGTTCCGGTGCGTTCCGCCGCACCCAGTGCAAGCGGGGCGCGAACCAGGCTATTACGAATTGAAGGTCGAATGGGAAAACGAGGGCGCTTTTCTACCTTTTTGGAACCGACGATTCCTGCGCGCGGTACAGCACGTATGCCTGAATCGCTCGTACCTGAGCCGGGGTAAGTAGGTCCTTGAAGGACGGCATGCCACGAGACTCGCGAGCACCGCCGAGCACAATGGCTGTGAATTGCTGGTGGACCTCTGCGGTCGCATATCTAAGGTCGGGAAGGGACCCGGCCACCGCGATGATGCCGTGGCAACTGAAACAATAGGTCGCGTAGAGAGATCCGCCCTCGCGAAGGGTCTCGGGCGATGCGTTCACGTGAAGCGCAGGTATGGGAGGGCCGCTGTGGCCGAACGGAGGGATTTCGAGTTTGGAGGTCCCGCCAATGGCAAAAGTGAGAATGCGGCCGAATCCCGGCTTGGTAATTCCCAATCCGGGGATATTGTAGAGGCCCGGAACTCCGCCCCATCCGGCCATCACCGTGACGTATTGCACTCCTTCCAATGAGTAGGTGACGGGCGGAGCCATAATGCCCGTACCGGTGTCGTACTGCCAAAGTTGCTTGCCGTCGGAGGCGCGATACGCTAGGAAAACGCCGTCCGAGCGTCCTTGGAAAACGAGATTGCCCGCGGAGGCCAGCACTCCGCCGGATTCCAGCAGCCCAGGATGAGTTACCTGCCAGGCCTCGCGCTTTTCGACGGGGTTCCATGCTACGAGCTTCCCGACCGGTGGCGGCATCGCCGCGTATTTGGCTAAGAGAGGGCCAGCGTAACCTGGATCGTCGCCCAAGTTGATCCTCGTCGGATTGGACTTCCAGTCGGGATTGGGTACATGGAGAAATGCTGTTCCCTCTTTCGCAGGGAAATAAACGAGACCACTCGTGGGACTGAAGGCCATGGGATACCAGTTGTGCGCTCCGTCGGGGCCGGGCGAAACGAATACAGGATGCAAGCCTTCATAGGCGGTCGACGACTCGATCGGGCGTCCCGTTTTGGAATCGATCCCTGTGGCCCAGCTGATTTTGCCGACAAACGGGTTGGCCGAAATGAATTGGCCGGTTTGCCTGTCCAACAGATAGAAGAAGCCATTTTTCGAGGCTTGCATGATGACTTTGCGCGTGTTCCCGTCAATCCGCAGGTCCGCGAGCATGAGCGGTTGCGTCGCGTCGTAGTCCCAGTTGTCACCCGGGGTAACCTGGAAATGCCAGACGAGTTCACCGTCACTGGCACGGAGCGCAAGAATGGATGAGACGTAAAGGTTGTCGCCTTCGCCTTCGCTGCGCAGCGCACGATACCAGCTGATGCCGTTTCCAGTGCCGGTATAGACCAGATCCAATTGGGGATCGTAAACGATCGTGTCCCATGCGGGGCCTCCGCCGCCCGTTATCCACCATTTGCCATGCCATGTTTTCGCCGCGCTCTCGAGCGCCTTGGATTCGAATCCGTGCGAAGGGTCGCCCGGGATCGTGTAGGTGCGCCAGACTAGTTTCCCGTTCTCCGCGTCGTACGCGGAGATGTATCCGCGCACGCCGAATTCCGCGCCAGCGTTCCCGATCAACACCATTCCTTTGGCGATGCGTGGAGCGCCGGTGATTGAGTAAGGCTTCGATTGGTCGACGGTGACGACATCCCAGACGGGAGACCCTGACTTCGCGCCGAGTGCAATGAGGCGGCCGTCGAGCGTGCCGACGTACACCTTGCCGTGATAGAGGGCCACACCCCGATTCACGACGTCGCAACAGATTGTGCGCGCGCGGGCACGAGGCACCTTGGGATCGTAGCTCCACAAAACCTGACCGGTACGAGCGTCTAACGCATAGACAACGCTCCACTCGGCCGTGGTGTAGATGACGCCGTTCACGACGAGTGGGGTGGCTTCGAGGCCGCGATGCGTGCCGAACTCATGGCTCCAGACGAGGCCAAGCCTCTCGACATTCTGCTCGTTGATCTGCTTCAACGGACTGAAACGCTGCTCGTCGTAGGTTCCGCCGTACATGCTCCAGTCGGTGGAATCGTCAACTGGCTTGGCGGAATTCGATGACCTGCAGGCGCTGAAGGTCAGAAGAGAGGTAGCTGCAAGAAGAAACAAGGCGCCAACGCGCATGCTCACCACCGAATTCGAAGATGTTCGCTCGCAGTTTCTTGTTGTTTGGCCGAGATCCACATTGCGACGGCAAGAATTCGCGCGATTAAACTCCAGTAAGGAAGTGCTTGTCAAACCCTTCCCGGTGCTGGCAGTTCGCAAACCTGACCCTTCGGTCCAGATGGAACCTAATTACGAACGGCCTATATCATTCCTAGGTACGTTAGCGTACAGTGCCAGTGGCGCCCCGCCTAAGCGATACATCAGAACTGCATTTGTGGCTCACGGCCCCAGCCGTTTCCCACCATAAGTCGCCCTCCCGAGTCGGAGTAGGAATCATGTTTGCACACAACCCCCTCCACGGATCCGGACAAGCGGGATTCCCGCATCCGGCTCTTGCCTTAGGTGACGACGCCCATGCGGCGCAGGGGATAGGGATGACAGATGGTAGGCGGAGGCAGCCAGCGAGTGATGAGGCGCCGCATGCGATCCCAAAGGACGCGGCCTTTGTGGCTGCGCCGCGACAGCGCGCGATGCCAAAGCCGCCCCACTTGGAACCGAAAGAGCCACCGCGCCGGTTGGTTCATGGGCACCCCGTAATATCGGATGTGTCCACGCACCACCGCTTGCAACCACTTGCCTACTTCAGGGATGGGTTCGTGCATCCGTCGCTGAAGCTCGGCTTTCACCTCATTCAGCTTCGCTTGCATCCTTTTGCGTATCGTCTGCCGCAACACCGTGAACCGTCCATTACTCCTCTTCTTCACACCGATATGCGTAAAGCCGAGAAAGTTGAACGTCTCCGGTTTTCCTTCTCCACGCCTCTGCCGTTGGTCGATCGCATACGGACCAAACTCCAGCAGTCGCGTTTTCTCGGGATGCAATTCCAGGTTGAACTTCCTCATTCGTTCCGTAAGTTCTTCCCGGAACTGATCGGCATCCATTTTGCAGTTAAAGCCCACCACGATGTCATCCGCGAAGCGCACCACGATCACATCGCCGTGTGCCCGCTTTTGACGCCATGCTTGGACCCACAAGTCGAATACGTAGTGAAGATAGACGTTCGCCAAAAGCGGCGAAGCACTTCCGCCCTGGGGCGTCCCTCCCTCCGTCCGTATTCGTTTCCCATCCTCCAGCACGCCGGCCCTCAGCCATTTCTGGATGAGCCGCACAACGCGCCGGTCTGCGATCCGGTGCTCGACGAACTTCACCAGCCATTCGTGAGAAATTCCATCGAAAAAGCCTTGGATATCCAGATCCAGCACCCAGTTCACTTTTCTCGTCAGCAGTCCCGTGTACAGCGCATCCAGCGCTTGATGCTGGCTGCGCCCGGGTCGGAACCCGTACGAAAAACCGAGAAAGTCCGTTTCGTAGATAGCGTTCAACACCTCGACCGCCGCGCGCTGGACGATTTTGTCTTCCAGCGCTGTGACTCCGAGCGGTCTTTGCCGCCCGTCGGCCTTCGGGATATACACTCTACGCACCGGCTTCGCTCGATACGCTCCTCGCTTCAGCCTTTCCGAAAGGTCCTGGAGATTCCTCTCCAGTTCCTCACCGTAGTGCCGCCACGTCTCCCCGTCCACGCCCGGCGCAGCTTCCTTCTTCAAGCTGAAGTAGGCCATGCGCAGCGTTTCCAGGTTGTAGATGTGGTGCAGAAGCGCCGTGAACCGCAACTTCTTATCCTTTCCTGCTGCTTGACGGTCGGGATAGATTTCGGGCGCGCATACTTTAGGGTCCGGTGGTTTCTCCCCTGGCTTTCGCCATGGACCTCAGTCCGGCTCCCTTGGCTACGATTCCCGAAGCCCCCCTACGATCCCGGACAGCCGGTTTTCCCGGGTCCGGTTCAGACCTTGGCTTTCCTGCGTAGGTCTTCCCGATGTCAGAGAGACTTAAGTGCTGGCACACATACCTCTCTACCTTCACCGGTTTACCATCGCACTCGTCCTCGTAACGAACAGTGGCATTCCCTGGCGCAGTGGCCAGCTGCCCTCCGTCCGTGGGACCGCCAAGTGCCCAGAGCTCCTTTGCCCGGCAGGTGCATTACCTCCACCGGGGCGATGTCGTGCATCGCCTCGAAAGGCGTTACCCTTTCTTCATTGCTCCTACGAGCTCACGCGTCAGCCCAACTCTCTTCCGCCTACTTCAGCCTTGGCCTCGTTTGGCGGATCTTTGCAGGTTATTGCCAGTTCTTGCTGAGAGTGGGGCCTTCCCGACGTTATCTCTGCGAGACTTTGCTTGGATGTCTGGACCTCTGCCACGGTGGGATACGGAGTGCTCTTGCTCGTTACTTCCTCCATATCGTCGGCCTTCCCCAACGGGTAATGGGTCGGCTTCCCACAAAGTTCCACCCGATGACTTCTTGGTGGGCGCTGTTTTCGAGGCTGCAGTCATTCCTTAATGTTCAAACCTCCAAGCTTGCTTGCCATCCAGGTCATCCCTACCACAACGGTATTCCCGTTGGGCAGCCATGGCGTTTACATCCGGGCAGAACATGTGTTGTTACCTCCACATGCACCGGATATGCTATCCGTCCGAAACGAGCAATTGACGGAAGGGGACTTTCACCCCATACGTCTCACAGCCTTGTCGGCTACTCCTACCCGCTCCAGCGCACTCGGCGCGTCAGTCCGGCTCGGTGTCCGGGACGCGTTTTGCTGGGGCAGGTTCCCTTTGGCCAGCCCCCTTCCCTCCATCCCCTCCGCAGCCGGTTGCCCAGCTTTGTTTGGGGACTTCTCAGGTACTACAGGGCTGTCCGACTTCCCAGGTCCGTTCGTCATCGGCGTACGTCCTTAGACTTCCCGACACGTCCCAGGGCAACTGCGGCCTTGGGCAAACCTGGGATCTCTCGGTTCCCGAGCGAGGTGTCTGCGTACGTGCACGGGGTCTCTGACCGCGCGGGACTCTGCAACACCTCGCGATATCGGCGTTCCAGATGGGGCCTTCCGCTTCTCCTTACAGCGTCGGCGTCCCGGAGGAAGGAACTTACGCGGCTGAATACCCGGCCCGCACGTTCCCCTGTCAACGCTTCGACGCCGCTCTTGCGAGCGGCTCCGCATGACTCGGGGCCGATGTGGGTCGCTAGTTCACAGTCGTATGACTTTTGCATTCACTACACCTCGCCGGTTTAACCGGCGCACAAGGAGAGAGCCATGGCTACCGGACCCCCCCAGCGAAGCTCGCGACGCCGGGTTTCGAGACTGTCGCGCGCGACCGACCGACAACAAGCGGCAACGGCCAGCCAGCCCGCACGCCTGGAAGACATCCTGATCACCGAGAAGTTGAAGTCGCGCCGCCGCCGAAAACCAAATGCCCACGCTGAAAATGCGGCCATGCAAGGTCTGGCCCGGGTGATGGCGAGTGCTCCGAACGATTTGATCGACACATTGCTTCGAACAGCGCTGGAGCTATGCAGCGCAGGTTCCGCGGGGTTGAGCCTTCTGGAGACGCCTCCGCAGGGCGATGCAATCTTCCGCTGGACGAACCTGGCTGGATCGTTGAGCAAGCATCTTGGGGGAACCACGCCGCGCAATTTCAGTCCTTGCGGCGTGACACTCGATCGAAGCGCACCGCAACTATTCGCCTATCCCGGCCGGCGTTTTCAATATTTTGACGGCCTGGACTTTACGATCGTGGAGGCCCTCGTGATCCCGGTCGATCTGGGAGGCGAGGTACCTGGCACGATCTGGATCGTATCCCACGACGATGAAGTGAAGTTCGATTCCGAGGATGCCCGGATCATGATCGGGCTTGCCGATTTTACGAGTTGCGCGCTTCGCATGACTCGATTGTCCGAGAGACGCCAAACAGCTCGCCTGGAAGGCGCCAAGGAGATCGCAGCGCACAAACGCACGGAAACCGAGCTCCGGCAGACGCAGGCGAGCATGGAGATGGACATCACCGCGCGCACCGCTCAACTCGAACAACTTACCGCGAGGCTTATTCATTTGCAGGATGAGGAACGCAGGCACCTAGCGCGCGATCTTCATGACAGCGCTGGCCAATACCTGGCGGGAATTCAGATGAATCTTAGCGCTTTGCTGCGGCCGAATTCGGGCCTTGAGGACGTGGCGAGAGCTCGTGTTTCCGATTCGATGGACATGGCGAAGCTCTGCACCTCGGAGATCAGAACAATATCGTACCTGCTGCACCCGCCGCTATTGGATGAGGCCGGTTTACGTTCGGCAATATCCTGGTACGTGGAGGGGTTCTCGAAGCGCAGCGGGATACGCGTGGATCTGCAAATTCCAGAAGATTTTCAACGATTACCGAGCGAGGCGGAAACCGCATTGTTTCGAGTGGTGCAGCAAAGTCTGGCGAATATTCACAGGCATTCCGGGAGTTCCGTAGCCATCGTCCGAATCGAGATCGATGACCATGCCGTGAGCGTGGAAATCCGTGATGAAGGACACGGGTTTCCTCCGGAGGTGCTGACTGGATTTCACTCCGGCACGAGACTTCTGGGTGTGGGCATGGCTGGCATGAGAGAACGAATCAGAGAAATGGGAGGGCGTTTCGACGTGCGCTCCAGCTCAAATGGAGCCTCTATACACGTCCGTTTACAGATCTCGCAGGAGGCGCGTGTGGCGAGTGCCTAAAGACTTTCAGACGCAAATATACATGGAAACATACATTGCTTCTTGCCTACGCACCTGCTCCACTCGGCATCTACCCTAGAAGCGAGGGTCTCCCCTTGAGGCCCTCCCATGATTCGCATTTTGATTGTTGATGATCACACCCACATCCGGGGAATGATTCGGGCTTTGGTGGAATTCGAGGAAGGCTGGCAGGTCTGCGGCGAGGCCGCCGATGGGCAGGCAGCTATCGATCAGAGTGCCCTGCTCAAGCCGAATCTAGTCATCCTGGATATCCACATGCCCGTGCGGAACGGCTTGGATGCGGCTCGGGTGATTCTTTTTCAATTTCCCCGGATGCTGGTCCTGATCCTGACGACAGATGGGTCTACGTATTTCACACTTGCTGCAATGGCTTGTGGCGCACAGGGACTCGTGGTGAAGGATCGCGCCAGCGAGGATCTTGTGATGGCGGTCTCAACGTTGCTTCGAGGTGAAAGATATTTTTCGAGCGATCATGATTCGGAATCGGTAGCCTCAGGCTAGCCTTGCGCCTACCGGGCACTGTACGCGATCAATTGTAGGTCAGCGTGGTACTCTCCGAATGCTACTCAAATGATTCGATCGTTGCCACAACCGTTCCGGGGCCTTTGACTATATATTGTGTGTGATGGCATTCGCGCCATCCAGCTACGGTCAATTTGCATCGTTACACACCGGATGACGACGCTGAACCGCAAGTCGCGGGTATACACCACGTTTTGCTGTACTACTGGCGAGGTCCGCGGCTTCCTGTATAACTCCAGTTCAATTATAATAACAAGTAACTGACACCTTTCGCCCCCTCAAGGGTCGCTGTTCCAAAACTGGCCGTCGGGTCAGGTGACTCAAACTCTATAGGTACTTACTATCGCACCCCAGTAAGCCAGCCCGTTCGACGCTAGGATGCCCAAGTCGTTAGCGTCTTCGCTTAGCACGTCTAAATCCCAGCGTCTCTCAGTCGGTCGGATGCCCGATGTGTGTCTAACGCCAGCCCAGAGCTTTGCTCTGGGGACCACCGCGCTCCTGTAGAGGAGACATAGGTTATGTCCGTGCAACCTGAAAGTCGTTTTAAGACTCCGTGGGAGTTCGCTCGCAGAAACAAAGTAGGCCTGTCCATTGGCGCCTTGCTGGCTCTGTCCATCGCCAGCGTCATGGTCGCTCAGTTTGTCGTCAAAGATCCGGGTGTGCGCAACGGCTCCGTTGATTCCGGCGGGGCGCTCGCTTCCGTAGCTGCAACGGGCGCATCCGATTATTTTACGGATGGCCAAAGCCGTTTTCAGGAGGTTGAGTCGGTCACGGGAGGCGCGCACAACGGGCTCGGGCCGCGCTTCAACAGTAACAGTTGCTCGAGTTGCCACGCGCAACCTGCCGTTGGTGGTTCCAGCCCAAGCGCGACGGCGTTCCCGTTTATCGGGCCGAACCCGGAAACGCTCGTCACCAGTCAAAACGCAACACAAAACCCGCTGCCGCCGTTCATAACCATCGACGGCCCGGTGCGTGAGGCGCGCTTCAAGTTCTTTCTGAATCGCGACGGATCGCTCAACACCAACAACCCCGACGGCGGAGTCCACGACCTGTTTGTTATTTCGGGCCGCCAGGACGCGGGCACTTGTTCCATCAGGCAGCCCGATTTTGCTCACCATCTTCGGTTGAACAATGTCATCTTCCGCATTCCCACGCCGGTGTTTGGCGCCGGTTTGATCGAGAACATCCCGGACGAGAATATTCTTGCCAACATGAACGCCAACGAAAGGGCTAAGAATTTCATGGGCATTTCGGGCCATCCCAACCGCAACGGAAACGACGGCACGATTAGCCGCTTCGGGTGGAAAGCTCAGAACAAGTCCCTGGAGATTTTCTCTGGCGAGGCTTACAACGTGGAAATGGGCGTTACCAACGAACTGTTTATGAACGAACGGGCGAGTCCCGCTGAAGCAGGATTGCCGGCGAACTGCAAACTGAACCCCACCCCGGAAGACGGGACCAACGTCGGAGCAACGAACACGGTCGACGTACCTAGCGACGCTGTTGGCTTCTCGATGTTCATGCGGCTTCTGGCGCCGCCTGCACCCTCGACCTCAGGGCCTGGCAGCGCCACCTCCATCACAAACGGCGGACGCGTTTTCGGCGCGATCGGATGCGCCTTGTGCCATACACCGACCCTTCAAACTGGGCCTTCTTCGGTCACTCCCAGCCTGAATATGGCGAATGCCAATCTGTACTCCGACTTGCTTGTCCACAATATGGGCACGAACCTTGCCGACGGAGTATCGCAGGGCGGGGCATCGGGCGACGAGTTCCGTACGGCGCCGCTGTGGGGCCTCGGGCAGCGTATTTTCTTCCTCCACGACGGGCGCTCCAACGACCTTGTGGACACGATCAACCAGCACGCCAGCCGTGGATCGGAAGCGAACAACGTCATTCGCCTCTACCACCAGCTATCTCCACAACAACAGCAGGATCTGTTGAACTTCTTGCGCTCCCTGTAACCGAGGTTGCCTCCGGCGAGCGGCGTCTCGTCCGCATGGAGCGGGTGGGACGCCGCTTCGTTTTTCACGATAGCCGCTCCGACGACAGCAAACGTCATCGCCACTAGCACCGAACGCAGGTTCCCCGTGGCTTTTTCGTTCGTCAACCACAGTCAAAACATCAGCAACAGCAACCTACGCTCGGGCCTACCCCGTTTTCCAGATTGTCAGCAAGGACAAAGAATCTCGCGACCCTCCACCTATCTCCTTAGGAAACTCATATACTCAGCAATACGCAGTCCGGCTAACTCCCATGCCATCATGCTAAAGGAGGAGGTATCCGATGTTTAGGCTTGCAGCGCTGTTCGTCCTGGGGTTAGCTCTCAGCTTCGGTTGGCAAGAACCAGACGCCCCGCCCCCTAACCCGGAAATGCAGCGCCAGGAGATCGTCAACCTCGAACACGAGACCGCGCGTGCTATTCAAACGAATACGGGAACTTTTTTTCGGCGCGTCTACAGCGACGATTTCAGCGGCACCCTGTCCCACGGTCAACCAGTTGATCGGACGACATTCATCAATGTGGTGCAGACGGCGGAAGTCAAGTATGACAACTTCGACGCCTCCGACATAAACGTGCGCCTTTATAAAGATGCGGCCATCGCCACTTGCTTATGGTCGGCGCGCGGCACCTTCCAGAGACAGCGATTCACTAGCCAGATGCGCGTGATACACGTCTAT
This sequence comes from uncultured Acidobacteriota bacterium, assembly GCA_963721915.1. Lineage (GTDB taxonomy): Bacteria > Acidobacteriota > Terriglobia > Acidiferrales > UBA7541 > Acidiferrum. The sequence goes on from CAVRLD010000007.1 coordinate 189,165, forward strand.
ATCAACACGCCTCGAGGCTGGCGAGTGGTTTCCGGCCAGATCACGCTCTTGCCTCCCGGCGCGCAGCAGCCTCTCTAATCTAAAGCCCGCTCGCCGCCCCTAGCCTCCCGCCACCAGAAGTGCTACGCTCCCGCCTCACCTTTTTGCATACGCATGCGCGCCGTCGACCTGATCCGAAAGAAACGCGACTCCGGTGAGCACTCCCGCGAAGAGATCGATTTTCTTGTCTCCGGCTACACCCGCGGCGACATTCCCGACTATCAGATGGCGGCATGGCTCATGGCCACTTGGCTCCGGGGTTTGTCTCTCGCGGAAACGGCCTCGCTCACCGAAGCTATGCTGCATTCCGGCGAAGTGCTGGATCTTTCCGCTCTTCCCGGCAAAAAGGTGGACAAGCACTCCACCGGCGGCGTCGGCGACAAGACTTCATTGATCCTCGGTCCCATCGTTGCCGCGGGCGGCCTCACCGTTCCGATGATCAGCGGGCGTGGCCTCGGCCATACCGGGGGCACGCTCGACAAACTTGAGTCCATTCCTGGTTTCAATGTCAATCTTTCGCTCGACCAATTTCGCCGAGTACTGCGACAATGCGGCATGGGCCTGATCGGCCAGACCGCGGAGATCGCCCCTGCCGACAAGAAAATCTACGCCCTCCGTGACGCTACCAGCACGGTGGAAAGCATCGGCCTGATCTGCGCCTCCATCATGAGCAAGAAACTCGCCGAAGGGATCGACGCACTCGTTCTCGACGTTAAGACCGGCTCCGGCGCTTTCATGAAGCGCGAGGAAGACGCCGTTCGCCTCGCGGAAATCATGGTCGATACCGGCAAGCGCATGGGCAAGAAAGTAGTCGCGCTGATCACCGATATGGATCAGCCTCTCGGTCGCGCCGCAGGACACTCCTCCGAGATCATTGAATGCATCGAGGTTCTGAACGGGCAGGGTCCTGCTGATCTCCGCGATCTCAGCATCGAGCTCTCGGCGTGGATGCTTTATTTGGGCGAGCGCACTAAATCCCTCGAGGAGGGTCGTCGCCTCGCGGAAACGTTGATCGCCAATGGCCAGGCCCGCGAAAAATTCAAGCAAGGAATTAAGCTGCAAGGCGGCGACGAACGCGTCATTGAAGAACCACAGCGTCTACCCAAGGCGCGTTCGCGCGTTGACGTTGTTAGCGAGAGTGATGGCTACATTACAGGAACAAATTGCGAGCACTTCGGTACCGCGCTGGCCATGCTAGGCGGCGGCCGCGAAAAGAAAGAAGACGCGATTGACCCCGGTGTCGCCCTCGAATTTCACAAACGCATCGGCGACCCCGTGAAAAAAGGCGAAACGCTGGCCACCATCCACTACAATGCCGAAGCTAAGCTTGCCGAAGCAAAATCAATGATCGCCGCGAGTTACCTCATCGCGCTCGAACCGCCGCGCGAAAAGCCCCGGTTGATCCGCCGCATGATCGGCGAACAGCAATGAACGGGCACGGCGAGGAGAGCACGTCCGCCGCTTGCAGGTGTAGGGGCGGGCTTCAGCCCGTCCGGGTTTCAACTGGAAGCGAGCTGCTCGAGTCCGCAGCGATTTATGAACGGGTGCGAGAGGTTCGTCGAGCCGGCGTAAGAGTCAGAAAGAGGCAAACCGCATGGGACGTTTGACAGGCGTGCTAGGCATTGCCGCAATCCTCGGCCTGGCCTATCTTTTTTCCACCGATCGCCGCGCGATCAAATTGAAGACCATCGCATGGGGACTCGGCCTGCAACTTGCCCTCGGCCTTTTCGTACTCCGCGCGCATTCAGGCCAGGCCTTGTTTGGAGCCCTCGGGGCCGCCGCGAAACACCTGCTTGATTTTTCCTACGTCGGATCAGCATTCGTCTTCGGCGAAATCGGCAAGGCCGACTCTTCCCTCGGTTTGATCTTCGCTTTTCAGGTTCTGCCCACAATCATTTTCATCGCCGCATTTTTCGCGGTGCTCTACCACATCGGCGTAATGCAAATTATCATTCGCGGCGCCGCCTGGGTGATGACCGTCATCATGGGCGCCAGTGGCGCCGAATCGCTCAACGTCGCTGCCAGCATCTTTATGGGCCAGACCGAAGCCCCTCTCACCATCCGCCCATTTCTCCCCAAGCTCACCAAATCCGAACTGATGACGGTCATGACGAGCGGCATGGCTCACATCTCTGGCGGGATGATGGCCGCCTACATTCGCGTAGGCGGCGCCGATGCCAAAAGCCTGCTCACCGCCGTGATCATGACCGCTCCCGGAACGCTGCTGATGGCCAAGATGCTGGTCCCCGAAACCGAGCAGCCGCTGACCGCCGGACATGTGCAAATGCCCGCCACGGAAAAAGAGTCAAACGTCCTCGGCGCCATCGCCCGCGGCACCGTGGACGGCTTGCATCTCGCCCTCAACGTGGGCGCCATGCTCATCGTCTTCCTGGCGCTGCTCGCCTTACTCAACGCCATGATGGGGTGGGTGCATATTCACGTAGGGTGGTTCCCTTATAACTTGCAGGAAGTTCTTGGCTGGATTTTTTCGCCAATCGCCTGGCTGATCGGCATCCCGTGGCGCGATGCCAGCACCATCGGCAATTTGCTGGGCACGCGCATGGTCCTCAACGAATTCGTGGCCTTCGCCCAACTTGGCACGATGAAGGGCTCGCTTGACCCGCGCAGCTTCACCATCGCCACCTTCGCCCTCTGCGGCTTTGCCAACTTCAGCTCCATCGGCATCCAGATCGGCGGCATCGGCGCCCTGGCCCCCGAACAACGCGATCAACTAGCCAAGTTCGGCATCCGCGCCATGCTGGCAGGCACCATGGCAAACTTAATCTCCGCCTCCATCGTAGGCATCTTCACCTGAAGTCTTTGGCGGCTGCCCTCTGAGGCGGGCGCTTTTGGGCTAAATTGTCTACCTCCATGAACAACAAAAAGAGCTCCCGCATCAATACCAACTCCGAATTCTCCCAAGCCACCAGCGCGGCCAAGTTCATCCTCTCTAAAACCAAACTCCGCCCCCAAATCGCGCTAGTGCTGGGCTCCGGACTGGGTGCCTTCGGCGACGAATTCGCAACCCCGACAAAAATCCCTTACAAGAAGATCGCGAATTTCCCGCAATCCACCGCGATAGGCCACGCGGGCCAACTAGTCATCGGCAAAGTCGGCGAGATTCCCGTGGCAGGTATGCAAGGTCGCGTCCACCTCTACGAAGGCTACTCCGCCAAACAAATCGCCTTCCCCATGCGCGTCTTCAGCCAAATGGGCGTCAAAGCGGTCATCCTCACCAACGCCGCAGGCGGCATCAATCTCAGCTATTCTCAAGGTGCGCTCGTATCCATTCGCGACCACATCAATCTGCAAGGCGCCAACCCGCTCATCGGCCCCAACGACAACCGCTTCGGCCCTCGCTTCCCCGATATGACACGCGCCTACGATCCCGAATTCCGCCGCTTCGTCGCCGAAGAAGGAAAGAGACTCAAACTCAATCTCCACGAAGGCGTTTATCTAGCGTTAGCCGGGCCCAACTACGAAACCCCAGCCGAAATCCACGCCTTCCGCAGCCTAGGCGCCGACTTGGTCGGCATGTCTACAGTCCCCGAGGTTCTCGTGGCCCGTCACTCCGGCATCCGCGTCCTAGGCATCTCCTGCGTAACGAATATGGCCGCCGGAATCACCGGCGCTCCACTAACCGCCGAAGAAGTCTTCGAAACTGCCGCCCGCGTAAAACACGATTTCATAGCCCTACTGAAAGCCATAATCCCTCGCATCGCCCAGTCGCTATAATCGCTGCTGCGGCGTCCTATGCGGCGTCGTATGTAGGCGCCGGGCTTAAGCCCGGCGGATCTTCAACTGCTTTTGTCGTAAACTGACTGAGATTCCAGGAAGGTTCACTTCTTGTCCGACTACGACTATCTCATTGCCGTCGCCAAACAAACCCGCGAAAACGCTCACGCTCCCTACTCCAACTTCCGCGTAGGCGCCGCACTCCGTGCCGCGTCCGGCCGCATCTTCGGTGGCTGCAACGTCGAAAACGCCACCTACGGCCTGACCATCTGCGCCGAACGCACGGCCATCTTCAAAGCCATCAGCGAAGGCGAGCGCGGCTTTGACGCAATCTCCGTCGTCACCGATACCGACACCCTCACTCCACCCTGCGGCGCTTGCCGCCAACTCATCTGGGAATTCTGCGGGGACGTTCCGGTGATCCTCTCGAACCTCAAAGGCAAAACCGAAGTCCTGCAAATGCGCGAACTCTTCCCGAAGCCGTTTGACGCAGCAAACCTGTAGGGGCGTAGCGTTATTGCGCCCACCTTGGCAAGACTCACGACCCGCGGTTTTTTGACCTACGGGTTTTCGGTTTTCACTCGTAGACACCTTCTTTCCTATCCCCAATGCGACAAGACTTCACTCGGCCAGCATGCTGTAAGGACAACGCCCCTCGCATTCCTCAAAGCCCCCGCTATGTCACGCTAGCGCCTTCGGCGGGTGGCTTGGCCGGATGACGGTCCGTCGAGCGCGGAGACCGCTTGCGATTCGAATTGGAGACTCGCAACAATTTTCTCCATGTGTCCGAGGATTTTCTTTTCATCCGGCGGACGCTCCCCGTCTGTGTCGCCAGCCACACCCACCCGCAGGAAAAACTCGTAGCACGTTCCGTTCGTGAAGCCCGCGTAGTCCTGCTCGAAAAACTCCGTGCTGCCGTCGCCCTCGTTATTGTCGGTCCAGGCAAACTCCACGCCTTGGATCGTTGCCGCACCGCTCCGTCCATTCGAATCGCCCAAGCGCGAAAGTAAACTGGCCCGGCAACTCCTCGCCGTCATGTAACGATTCACCGCGAATTGCAAAGATCCGCCGGCGAACGCTGTGTTGGGGTACGCGTCATCCGGCACCACCACGGTAGCCACCAATACTCCGCCAGGCTCCTCACTCTCCAGTTCCTCTTGGCTCCGGATACCAGCGCGCTCCTCCACGGCTCCCTCTTCCAAGGCGAGGTTTCGCGGATAATGAAACGAAACTCCATACTCCGGATTCGAATACGTAGAAAACGCCAATTCCCGCGTGGCAGGTTTCGCCGGTCGTTCCGGCTCCCTGCTCGGCGTGGGCCCAGGTGCTGACAGCGGCTGGCTCCTCTTCTCCTTCGCCGGCGATGCCGCATTACTCCAGCAGCCAGCTAAGCCCACGCCACCGGCAACCAGCATCGACACCGCCACAATCAATCGAGACATTGCCGCCTCCCGGGCTTATGGCCCTCATCATAAATAGAAAGCAGGACACCACCCGTTTGTAGGCCACTGATACTAAGCAACTTAAGAGAGGCTCATGGCTCCAGTCCGTGGCGATAGCCACACACACTGTTGCCGCCGCAACTCACCGGATTTTTCCGTCAGCCGCGCTCCGGAAGGTATACTCTTCCCGGCGATTAAAAATGCGAACCTCGAGCGACATCGCGCCGATTCCCAATACCCACTCCGAAATGCTGCGCGTCGCTATCGAGGAGGCGCGCCTGGGCCGAGCCGAAGGCGGTATCCCGATCGGCGCGGCCCTTTTCGATGGTGGTGGCAAACTCTTAGGTCGAGGGCACAATCGCCGGGTGCAGGAAAATGATCCGTCCGTGCACGGTGAAACAGATGCGTTTCGCAAGGCCGGGCGGCAGCGCAGTTATCGGGACAAAATCATGGTGACCACGCTGGCCCCCTGCTGGTATTGCAGCGGACTGGTGCGGCAATTCGGCATCGGCACGCTGGTTGTCGGCGAGTCGGTGAATTTCCGGGGCGGCATCGACTGGCTGCGAGAGAATGGCATCGAAGTGATCGACCTGCATTCTCAGGAATGTGTCGATCTGCTCGCGAACTACATCGCCGCGAATCCCGCGGTGTGGCACGAAGACATCGGCGAAGAGTAGACTGGACACGCGCGCGCGACGAATTTCGTCAAGGGTTTCTGCGCTCGCGCGAGTAAATCTTTTCAATCGCAGCTTCAATGGTGACGCTTTCGGAAGAGGCAGCGTGTCCGATCCTCGCGGTGAATATTCCAAGCGGCTCGAAAACTACGTTCTGATTGTCGCCGCAAAAAATCGTCTCCACATTCAAGTCGGCAATTTCAAGTTAGCTGTCGTCGCCGCTGGCCTCGTGCTCTCTTGGTTCAGTCTCCACAAAGAAGCCTTTCCTTCCTACTGGCTGGGAGTTCCCGTCGTTTTGTATCTCGCCCTGGCGCTTTCACACGAACGGATTCTTCGCGCTCGGGCGCGGGCGGAGTCCGCGGCGGCATTCTATCGCCGTGGCATCGCGCGGATCGAAGACCGCTGGGCTGGCACGGGACAAACCGGAGACCGATTTCGCAGCGACCAGCACGTTTACGCCGACGATCTCGATCTCTTCGGCCGCGGCTGCCTGTTTGAGCTGCTCTCGACGGCGCGCTTGCCGATGGGCGAAAACCAGTTGGCGGAGTGGCTCTGCGCACCGTCATCGAAGCCTGCAATCCTCGAGCGGCAAGGTCTCGTGGCGGAACTGCGCGAAAAGTTGGACCTGCATCGCGACCTGGCGGTTACGGGCGACGAAGTGCGCGCGCGCTTGAATCCGGAATCGCTAACGGGCTGGGCCGAAAGCAAGCGCGTCATGCCGGGCGGCGGGTCGCGCGGGGCAGCGATCGTGCTGGCGCTGGCGGCGCTCGCGGCCCTGGTATTTTATCTGGCGACATTCACGTACTGGCCCATATTGAGCGTGCTGCTGGCCGAGGTCTTTTTTCAGCGGTCGTTGCGGCGACGCGCGGAAGCGGTAGTCGAAGGAATATCCTGCAACGCCGAAGGGCTGCTGCTTTTCGCGGACATTTTGCAGCGCCTTGAGGAGGAGCCATTTACCTCGCCGCGTTTGCAGACATTCGCAGCGGAGCTCAAACGCGACGGCCAGCCTGCTTCGCACTTCGTTCGCAAGCTGGCGCGCATCGTTTATTGGATCGACGCGCATCACAGTTTGCTGGGACACCTTCTCGAGGTGCCGCTGCTGTATACCGTGCAGGTCGCGTTTATCGCGGAATCGTGGCGGAGGCGCTACGGCGCTCGCATGCGTGCCAGCGTTGAGATCGTGGGAGAGATCGAAGCGCTGATTTCACTGGCGACCTATTCCTACGAACATCCCGCCGATCCCTTCCCTGAATTTGCGGAGTCCACGGATGCGCAGGCGCAATTTGATGGTGTGGAACTTGGGCATCCCCTGATTGCCGCTGCAAAGTGCGTCCGCAATTCGGTGCGGTTGGGCGCTGATCCTCGTGTCCTGCTGGTGAGCGGATCGAACATGTCGGGCAAGAGCACGTTGTTGCGCGCCGTGGGGATCAACACGGTGCTGGCCATGACGGGAGCTCCCGTGCGCTGCAAGTCGCTGCGTCTGACGCCACTCGATGTCGGCACGCGCATTCACAGCACCGATTCGCTGCAGGAAGGGCGTTCGACATTTTACACGGAGATCCTGCACATCCGGCGCGTCTTCGATCTGGCCAACGGAGCCGGGACGAGCGATCGCCGGGCGCTACTGTTCCTGTTCGACGAGTTACTCGAAGGCACCAATTCCAAGGATCGACGCATCGGAGCGGAGAGCTTGATTCGCGGCCTGTTGCAGCGCCGCGCGATTGGTATCATGACCACTCACGACCTGGCGCTGACCGAGATCACCGCCGCGTTGGGAAATTCTATCCGCAACGTGCATTTCGAGGATCAGGTCGAGGACGGCAAGATGCGCTTCGATTACAAATTGCGCGATGGCGTCGTGACCAAGAGCAACGCGCTCGCCCTAATGCGACTGATCGGCCTTGAGACGTAAAGCGTTTGTAGCGGCCGCCGACCGCTTGCCCTGAGCGTCGAAGGGTGGCGGCGCCTTACTAGAGGACTACTCTAAAGACTCCGCCGGTGCGGGTAGCGAATCACGTAAAGCGGCTGCGGGTTTGGAATCCGCCGCCCTCGATTCCCGCGCTTCACACGACGCTTGGGATTCAGCTCGTCGCGCAGCCAATGAAAGAACACGTAGATCAAGAAGGCACAACCAAGCAGCGCAAGCGTCGATAAAATCAGTGTCGGCATACGAAGATGGGGGACGCGATCTTCCGCGGCCGTCACGAGGAGTGAATACTGCAAGCGGCTCCGAAGGTGGCCGCATCCCCACGAACCTTATACTGAGAGGCGAGAGCTTAGGAAGTCCTGAAGCGCGCGTAAAAAATTTGTAAGAAAGTACAGCGTCCGGAAAAACATTGGACACGCGTGGGGTGCAAGCAAAGAGAGACGATGCGATTCGAAAACTCATTCGGAATTTCTACATCGGTACACCGCACGCTCTGTCTGGCGGTTTGCGTGGTGGCCTTCTCCGCCGCCATAGCTCAGGGCAATTCGGGAAGCAATTCGGGACAAACCAAGAAGCATGTGCCGCGCAAGACCGCGGCTGCGACGTGGAGCAAGTACGACTGTGGCGAAGGCATGGAACTGCGGGTGAGCGCTCCATCAGCGATCCAGGGCAGCCTGCTGCTGGTCGAAGTACGCAGCGCCAAGCCACTCTCCGAAGTGGCAGGCAAGTGGACGGACAAAGAGATTCCATTCTGGCAATCGGATGCGGCGGGTCCCAAAGGTACCTCCGTGTGGCGAGCTCTGCTCGGCGTCGATCTGGAGCAAGCGGCTGGGGTATACAAGCTAGGCGTGACGGAAAAGGCGGCCGCCGGCGATGCCGTAAGTTGCGTTGCCAGCATCGACGTGAAAGCGGGGAAGTTCGCGACAGAGAGTCTGAAGGTAGCGCCGAATTTCGTGACGCCCGATCCCGAGCAACTGGCGAAGGCCGAAGAAGACCGCAAGAAGTTGCGGGAGATATTCGCGACGGTGACGCCGGAGAAATTGTGGAGCGGGCGCTTTCGCGTGCCGCTGGACGGCGTGAAGACGGGCGGAAATTTCGGCAAGCGCCGAGTACTGAACGGTCAAGCGAACTCTCCGCACACCGGCGTGGATTTTCCGTCGCCGACAGGTACCCCGGTACACGCGCCGCAACGTGGCCGCGTCGTTCTGGCCGAGCCACTCTACTTTTCCGGGAACACGGTCGTAGTGGACCATGGCTGGGGCGTGTACACGCTGTATGGCCATCTCTCGGAAACCAATGTGAAGGTTGGCGACATCGTCCCGACCGGAGCGGTGATCGGCAAGGTTGGCGCAACCGGGCGAGTTACCGGCCCGCATTTGCATTGGGGATTAACGGTAGATCGGGCGCGAGTAAATGCCCTGGCAATTGTCGGCAAAGAATAGCCGGTATTGAGTACAGAGTATCAACGGCGCTCCATAGAGCGATTAGCATGGGGTGTCCCAGCGGAATGCTCCGGAAAACTCGCGCGTTCAGGGAACCAGAAGGATGCGGCCGACGATTTCGCGACGCTCGAATGCCGCATGGGCCTCGGCGGCCTCGGCGAGCGGATAGGTTTTGTGTATGCGAACAGAGACTTTTCCTTCCTGGAGCCAGCCAGGGAGTTGCTGGAGGTAATGGGGATACTCTTTTAGATAGGGGAGTCCATTAGTGCGGGTCAAGAAAAGCGAGCCTTTTTCCTGCAACGTCATGATGTCGAACGGAGGGATGTAGCCGCTGGATTGGCCGTAAATCACGAGATAGCCCTCTGGGGCGAGGCTATCCAAGCTGGCAAGGAAGGTGTCTTTGCCCACGCCATCGTAGACGACGTTGACGCCACGACCGTTGGTAAGTCGGCGGGCTTCTTCGGCGATGGTGGACTGGGTAGAGACGATGACATCGTCGGCGCCGGCTTCCTTGACGGAGTTGGCTTTTTCCTGCGTGGAAGTGACACCGATGACTCGCGCTCCGCGAATCTTCGCCATTTGGCACAGCAGCAGACCTATGCCTCCCGCGGCAGCGTGAATCAGGCAAGTGTCGCCCGGCTTGAGCGGATACGCGAAATGGGTGAAAGCGTACGCGAGAAATCCCTGGTTCATTCCGGCGGCAGCTTGTTCCGTGGTGAGACCCGAGGGGATGGGCATAAGGCGTGCGGTGGGGACAACCGCGTGAGAGGCATAGGAATTGCCGACGAAAACAACCCGATCGCCAGGATGAAATTGCGTTATGTCTGGACCGAGGGCTTCGATGACGCCCGCGCCTTGGCTGCCTAGCGTGGTGGGCAGATCGGGCTCGCCCGCGGCGGCCGTGGCGCGATGGTAGAAGGCTTGTCCGAAGAGGTCACCGCGACGTTTTTGAATGTCGAGAAAGTTGACGCTGGCCGCTAGCACGCGTACGACCGCCTGTCCCGGACCTGGGACAAGCGTAGGCAAATCCTCCAGGTGCATTACATCCGGAGCGCCGTAGGAGTATATGCGGATTGCGCGCATGGTGGCTGCAACTACTTCGTCATTGTTTGCGGCAGCGGCTTTCATTATGCCGTTTCATGGGGAAGCGTTCCAATAAAAGTCAGCCGCGGCGACCGGCCTTCGATCTCACCCGTGCGAACAAATGGCGAAAGTCACTTACTGCGACAAGTCGCAGTGGTTTCGCCGGGGATCGCGGCATCACCAAATCGCTCCGGTCGTCGTGCCCTTAGCGAACGTCGGTACGAGCGTACTGTTTCGGCAAAGGCAACGTGGTACCGACATGCTATTGCGCGATTTGCGGGCCGCAGGCAGACTCACTGGTGTGCGGGCCTGGTTCGCACGGCGCTTTTCGAGTGTGTCGGGGTAGCCGTGCGTCCTACTTGAGACGCCTCAATTTGCGTGAAAGGTTCCTGTCCCATGGCCATTATTCATTTTCGGTGTAAAGAGCGGCGCCGTACGATGCGGGTCATGTTGAGCGTGCCACTCAGGGTTCACGGAATTACAGCGGATGGCGACACCTATGCCGTGAACACGAAGTCCCATACCGTGAGTCTCCACGGCGCCTCGATCGAACTCGAGCACACCGTGGCCCTCGGCGACATTCTTGTGCTTGAAAACGCCTTGACCCATGAGCAAGTCGAAGGAAAAGTCGTGACGATCAAGCGCTCCCGCGAGGGAAAAATTTATGTGGGGATCGAATTCACCGATCTCAACGCCAATTTCTGGCATATGGCCTTCCCGACTCCTGGCGCAAAGCCACTCCGGCGGCACGTGGTAGAGAAGGTTGCCGCGCTGAGTTAGAGGTTCTCTCTAGTTCCTGATTCTTCTTTCTGTCACCTCAAGAGTTTCGACTCCTATTGCGGCGCCGTTCCACATCACTCCACCCGACGTCTCCCACAACAGAACAATCAGGCTCTAGTCGAGTGGCATCGCCAGGCGTTGGCGGGCGTAGGCGCACCAGGGGCTGGATGGATCCAGCTGGATGTATAACTGCCAGTGCTGGCGCGCTTCGATGCTGCTGCCTAATTTGTCGCAGACGAAAGCCAGGTTGTAGTGGGCATCGGCGTAGCGCGGGTCCAGCCGGACGGCTATGCGAAGATGCTGGCGGGCTAGTTCGAGCTGGGCTAGTTCATCGAGGACACTGCCCAGGTTGAAGTGGCCTACTGCGTTGTCGGGCTCCACTTTGACCGCGCGGAGAAAGCAGGCGGAAGCGTTCTCGAGGTCACCTTGTTCATAGGAAAGCATGCCAAGGTTTATGAGGGCATCGACGTGCTTAGGGCGAGCGGCCAGGACGTGGCGGTAGGCGTCGATGGCCTGCGGGTGGGATTGTGGGTCGGCTTCATACTGGAGGGCGAGGGCGTACCAGTCTTCGGCGCTGCGCTCGGGCATGAAGCGAAGTTTTTCGCGAAGCTCGCGGGTATCGAAATTGAGGACGAACTGGCCGGAGATGGGTTCGAGTTGGGCGCCGCGGTGCTCGACGATGACGTCGCGGCCGTTGGAAAGGATGCGGAGTTCGGTTAGCGGTGCTTTTACTTCGGAGAGCTTTTGGTTGAGGGCCACGAGGGAGCGGCGAAGGCGGTTGGCGGAGACGCCGTTTTCGATGAGTTGCTTGGCAGTCCGCAGGCTGATCAGGTCGCGGAAGTCGTAGAACTTATCGGCGCCGTTTTTGTGGGGCGAAACCAGGCCCAGTTTTTCCCAATAGGCTAACTGCTTGTCAGTGACATCCAGGATGCGCTGGAACTCGCGACGTGTGAATCGTTCGGTGGCGCCCATCGCAAAAAACTTGCTCGCATTTCTCACGAGCGGCTGGAAGAACGCTCGGACAGAGAGAAGCCTCTGAGGGCTGGCGGGGTTCCTGGGAAAAACCCGCAGGGCTCCGCAGACTGCGCCCTGCGCTACATGTATCACGGCGTGAGAGTCGATGCAAAGGTTACGCTGGGTTAACCACCGGAGCGCCTGGCGCGCTTTTGCACCGGGGCTTGGGCTGTGGCGGCGGCAGGAACCGTTCTGACAGGGGGTTTCTTTCCACCCGACGTGGACGGTTGCTTTTCGGCGATGCTCTTCTTCAGGGCTTCCATCAGGTCGATGACTGGCGCGAGCTTGGGATGCTGGACCGCGGCGATTTCCTGACCTTGCTGCTTGGATTCGATCATGGCGCGCATACTTTCCTGGTATTGGTCTTTGTATTTTTCCGGCTCGAATTTGGCGGCGAGGCTTTCGATGAGCTGCTCGGCAAGTTTTTTCTCGGCCGGCTTGGGCTCGGCGGAGGCGTCGGTCTGGCCGTACTCGGCGACTTCGCGGACTTCGTTGGTGTAATACATGGTGTGCAGAGTCATGCCATTGGCGCGCGGGCGGACCACCACGATGTGTTCGCGCTGGTGCATGGTGAGTTTCGCGATGGCCGCGTAGCCGGACTCTTCCATGGCCTTGAGGAGAAGCTGGTAGGCTTTCTTGCCTTCGTCCTCAGGAGTTACGTAATACGAAGCGTCATAGTAAAGCGGATCGATTTCGTCGACCTTGACGAATTCGAGGATTTCCATCGAGCGAGCCGACTGCGGCTCGATTTTGTCGAGCTCCTCTTCGCTGAACAGGACGTATTGGTCCTTTTCATACTCGTAGCCCTTGACGATTTCGTTGCGCGGAACCTGGCGCTCGCAGTGTGGGCAAAATAGCGGCATGCGGATGCGCGTTTTGCAAACGTTGTGGAGCTGGTTGAGGCTGATGCGCTCGGTTCGAGCGGCCGAAAACAGACGAATAGGGATGGAGATCAAGCCGAAGGTGAGATAGCCCTTCCAGACCGAGGTAGCCATTGCCCTCCTTAGTTAGGTTACGTGGCCGCTAGTGTAAAGATTTCATCAAGGTTAGTAGGCAAAACGAGGTGTGACAAGGCGAATCGTAGGCGAAGAGCTAAGAGTGCACCGGGCGCTGAGGTACGCCAGCGGACAAAGGGACTATTGGGCAAGCTTGCACAGACACACCCGATTAACGGACCTGCGGGATCGCCCCATCTTGCATGGGTGCGGACGGTAACATAAACTTTATATTTGGACGTCTCGGGTAGGGACGTTCCCCGCCAAGAACCTGCGGTTCAACCTCTGGGCGACGGGCTCCGGGCAACGAGCTCGTTTGAGGTTTAGAAAAAGAGGAGCTATTGGCAACTCCACTGGAAATGTGGGTTGAGGAATCGGCACGGCTCACCAAACCTGACCGGGTGGTGTACTGCGACGGGTCCGAGACCGAGAACCAGCGAATCATTGCGGAGATGTTGCGGGATTCGGATTCGAATGCGCTGAACGAGAAGACTTACCCGAATTGTTACCTGCACCGTAGTAGCCCTAATGATGTTGCCCGCACCGAACATTTGACCTTCATTTGCACGCCAAACAAAGACGACGCCGGCCCCACGAACAACTGGATGGACCCGGACGCGGCAAAATTCAAGATTGGAGCACTGCTGGATGGGGCGATGCGCGGGCGAACCATGTACGTGGTGCCATACATCATGGGACCGGTGGATTCGCCGATCAGCAAGGCCGGTGTGGAAGTAACTGACAGCCCGTACGTCGTGGCGAACATGCGGATCATGGCGCGCATGGGAAAGGTGGCGCTAGACAGGATCGGAAATTCGCGGGAGTTCGTGCCCGGGTTGCACTCGCTGGGTGATTTGGATCCGATGCGTCGGTACATCGCGCACTTTCCGGAAGAGCGATTGATCTGGAGCGTAGGGTCAGGTTACGGCGGGAATGCGCTGCTCGGGAAGAAGTGCTTCGCGCTGCGCATTGCCAGCGTGATGGCGCGCGATCAGGGTTGGATGGCCGAACACATGCTGATTCTGGGGCTGGAAGCGCCGAACGGCAAAGTGACGTACATGGGCGCGGCGTTCCCCAGCGCTTGCGGTAAGACAAATCTGGCGATGATGGTTTCGGCGCTGGAGAGCCAGGGCTATCGCGTTTGGACGGTGGGCGATGACATTGCCTGGATGAAGATCGGCGATGACGGCTATTTACGCGCGATCAATCCGGAAGCTGGATTTTTTGGAGTGGCGCCCGGCACTGGAATGACCACCAACCGCAACGTGATGGAGGCGCTGCACAAGAATACGATTTTCACAAATGTGGCGATGACGGCGGAGCGCGAGCCTTGGTGGGAAGGGATTGGCGGGGCGCCGCCCGCCGGCTTGATCAACTGGAAGAATGAGCTATGGGATTCGTCCAAGGGTCCGGCGGCGCATCCTAACGCGCGGTACACGGTGCCAGCGCATCAGTCGCCTAGTATTTCGCCGAAGTGGGAAGCGCCCGAGGGCGTCCCGATTTCTGCGTTTATTTTTGGCGGGCGAAGGGCTCGGGTTGCCCCGCTGGTATATGAGGCATTTGATTGGCAGCATGGCGTGTTTGTCGGCGCAACGATGGCCAGCGAGACGACGGCGGCGGCCACGGGCAATGTGGGCATCGTGCGGCGCGATCCGATGGCGATGCTGCCCTTTTGCGGGTACAACATGGCGGATTATTTCCAGCACTGGCTGAACATGGGGAAGCGCATCCCGCATCCGCCGAAGATTTTCCATGTGAACTGGTTCCGCAAGGGCGCGGACGGGAAGTTTTTGTGGCCGGGATTCGGCGACAACGTGCGCGTGTTGAAATGGATTTTGGAGCGTGTTGAGGGGCGCGGCGGTGCGCAGGAAACCCCGATTGGCTACGTGCCTGCCCGGAATGCGTTGACATTGGATGGGCTGAACATTACCCCGGAAGCGGTGGCAGAGTTGCTGCGGGTGGACCCGGAAGACTGGGAGCAGGAGCTGGTGGACAGTAAGGAATTTTTTCAGAAGTTTGGCGATCGTCTCCCACGCGAACTCCGCGACGAGCATGCCAAGGCCGCGAGCCGGCTGGGCCGCGCGGCCGGCGTCGCACGCTAACGAGTCGGATGGCATCTTGGACGCGCAAACTCACGATGCATCAGAAGGCTGCGTTGATCCAAGTGCTGCTGGCATTCTGAGGGGTAGCACAGGCACTCTTGCCTGTGTCCGCCGATCACCGCCGCAACTTTACCCGTCCGAGACGTGTAACCTCCCCCTCCGAGAGTGCAGGTTTAGATGAAACATCAGCAATCCTGCCGTCGCGTCGCCGCCCACAGGCAGGAGTGCCTGTGCTACTTAGAGGATTGTTTCAATTTCGGGGTCGATGGAAACGTGAGTAGCGGGAATGCCGTTGATGGAGTATGCCTCGCCGGAGGATTCGGAGAAGCCGAAGAACCGGCTGATGTGGTAGTCCTCGTCGTAGCTGGAGAATAGACGCTCAGTTTCAGCTTTCGAAAGGGCAAATGCCGAGAGCGCAACGGGTTGGCCGAATCCACTTGTTAGGGTCCGGTAGTTGGCGACGAGTTGCTGCAGCGACATCATTGGTGCGCGACGCGGTTCGGCGGCCATGGGCGGCTCCTGATGAAAGTGTACTCCCGGGTTCATGGGAAGGTGAAGAGTTTAAGCAAAAGAGTACACAGGGCCAGGAGAAAGAGCAGAAACGTCAAAACATTTAACGTAGAGGGCACTGAGATCGGAGCACAGAGGTCACGAAGAATCTGTTGCGAGGGCTAACAGCTCGGCGCACCGAGTTGGGGCATTTGGCCGGATTGAGAGGAATTGGTAAACTGCCGGTGATTTGAGATCGCGGGAGGATTTATGATGAGCATTTCTGTGGGACAGAAGGCGCCGGATTTCACTTTGCAAAATCAGGATAAAAAAGATGTGAAATTGTCGGATTATGCGGGGAAGAAGAATGTAGTCTTGGTTTGGTATCCACTGGACTGGAGCCCGACCTGCACCAACGAGCATGTTTGCTTTGTGAATGAAATGAAATCGTTCGAAACGCTGGACGCGGAAGTGTTGGGCATTAGCGTCGATAGCGTCTGGTCGCACAAGGCGTACGCCGACAAGATGGGCATCAAGTATTCGCTGCTGGCGGATTTTCATCCGAAGGGGGCAGCGAGCGAGAAGTATGGCGTGTACCTGGCGGACAAAGGAATCACCGGGCGAGCGATTGCGATTGTGAACAAGGCCGGGAATGTGGCCTGGTTCAAGAACTATGACATCCCCGTGGTGCCGGATGTGAAGGAAGTGGCGGCCGCGCTGGGGCAAGTGAAGGCGGCGACAGCGTAAACCAGAGAAGAGGAACTTAGAAGTTGGAGGTTAGAAGATTCTAGCGGGCGCGGGCTGCGAGGCCTGCGCCCTTTTTTGCGAGATGCGATTTCAACCGTACGAGCTCTACGTCTCAGAGAGAAGTGCAACGCGCAGCAGCGGCGCCAAGAACCAGAGGAGTAACACCAGGACAGAAGCTATGGTGAGTGGAATGCGAAGCGGGCCTGGGCGGAGGGCGGCGTAGAAGCAGGCAGCACCCGCGGAGGCAATCACAAAAATGCGTGCGGCGAAGGTTGTCCAGTATTCAACGGGTGCAGAGACTATCGCGCTAAACCAGCGAAGTAAAACGGCGTTGGGAAAGCCCGGAAAGCGGATCAAGTAGGCAAGTGTGAGGCAGACGAGCAGGACGATGGAGACGACGAGGTCTCGCCTACGTGTTGCGGGTTGTTGTGGCAGTGATTCCTGGTCGATTGCAGGAAACGATCCGGGTTGAATTGGAAATGGCGGCGGCTCTTCCGGAAGAAGTCGCGCCCAGGCAAAGCCTAGCGGGATAGCTGTGACGATGAGCAGCGCCGCCAACGCGAGAAATGCCAGACGATGATCGATCAACAATAGGGCGAACATGTTCCGATTCGGCGGCAACGCATAAGACGGCGTGCGTGGTGTGCCGGGCTAGTACCAGCTATTGGATGAGGCCAGCGATTTATTTGGCGCCGATGTCGTTGCGAACTACCGCGCCACCCTTCATGACGAATTTCACCGATTCCAGGACGCGGACATCGGTTGTGGGATCCCCCGCGACGGCGATGATGTCGGCGTAGCGACTACACACCCCAGCCGTAGCGCTCGGCGTGTTCCAGCGTGCGTTGCATTTCTTCGCGGAGCATTTCCGTGAAGACGGAGCCGCCTACAGTGCGGCCTCCCGGACCTGCAATATCCATGGTGCGGTAACCGCCACTTAGAACGCGGTGCAGGGATTGCTCGACCCATTCCGCTTCCAGCGAGAGACCGAAGGCATCGCGAAGCATCATGGTCGCGCTCAGGATCGCGCCAATCGGATTGGCGGAGTCGGTACCGGCCAGCGAGGGCGCGGATCCGTGGATGGGCTCGAAGAGGGGCGCGCTGGAGCCGAAACTTGCCGACGGGATGAGCCCGATCGAGCCTACCAGCGCTGCGGCAGCGTCGCTGAGAATATCGCCGAACATGTTAGTCGTGAGCATGACGTCAAACTGGGCCGGACGCAGAGTCAGTTGCATCGCGGCATTGTCCACGTACATGTGTTCGAGGCGGACGTCGGGATACGCGTGGCTCAGGGAAACTACCGTGCGGCGCCAGAGTTGCGAGCTGGCAAGCACGTTCGCTTTGTCTACTGAACAGAGCCGGCGCGAGCGGCTCTCGGCGCGGGCGTACGCGAAGGTGGCGACGCGCTCGATTTCCGGCGTGGAATAGGATTCGGTGTCGAAGGCGCGCTCGACGCCTTTTTCCTGTGTGGTGCCGCGCTCCCCGAAGTACATGCCGCCCGCGAGTTCGCGGACAATTTCGAGGTCGAGATCGCCCAGGCGCTCGGGCTTGAGCGGCGAAATCAAGCGCAACGGTTCGAGAAGCTTGACCGGGCGCACGTTGACGAAAAGGCCCAGGCCCTGGCGCAACTCGAGGAGTCCGGTTTCCGGGCGCTTACCCACCGGGAGAGCGTCCCACTTAGGCCCGCCGACCGCGCCGAGGAAAATGGCGTCAGCTTTACGGCAGGCGTCTAGTGTGGAATTCGGGAGTGGCGTGCCCGCTGCATCGATGGCGGCGCCGCCGATGGGGTACTCTTCAAATTCAAATTGATGGTGAAATTCGTGGCCCGCTTCGCGCAGTACCGTGGCCGCAGCCCGGGTGACTTCAGGGCCGATGCCGTCGCCCGGCAGCAGGATGATCGTCTTCTTCATTTACAACCCCAATTCAGAAAATCGTAACACGGCGGAGTTCGGTTTCGCCTGGGATTCGCTTTCGGGGGTACACCCCCGGTGCTTTCGTATGTCTATCATTCCAAAGGTGTTGCAGGAAAAGAAGTTTGGAAGTTATTGATTCTAAAGGGCAACAGGGATGAGTGTCGCGAGGGAAGAGCGAGTGAGCCGTTCCAACATGCGAATTCTGCGCTGGGGAGATTGGTGAGAATAGGTCCATACAAAGTCCCAAAGCTGCAGTCTAGGCTGCAGAGGTCGCTTCTTTCGTTACCGCAGTATTGCCGCGCCGCATCACTTCGTGCGCGATGGCCACCAGGTCTCGCTGGCGGACCTGTTTGGATTGATCGGCGAGCGTGGTGACGCGCCGATAACATTCGGCTAGCTCAGAACTGCTGGGCTCGTAGCCGAGGTCGCGCAAACTCATCTTCAGAGCGTTTCTCCCGGAGTGTTTGCCGAGTACCAGCGAACGCGCGGGAACGCCAACAGCCTGCGGCGAGATGATTTCGTAAGTCAGCGGATTCTTGATGATGCCGTCCTGATGGATGCCGGCTTCGTGGGCGAAGGCGTTCGCACCTACGACCGCTTTGTTCGGCGCCACTTGCGCGCCGGTGATTTCGGTGAGCATGCGGCTGGTGGGGAACAGATGCTGGAGATTGATATTCGTGGTTACGCCGAAACTCTCTTTGCGTACCGACAGAGCTACTACTACCTCTTCAAGCGCGGCATTGCCGGCGCGCTCGCCGATGCCGTTGATGGTGCATTCGATCTGTCGGACGCCGGCGCGAACTGCGGCCAGAGAGTTGGCTACCGCCATACCCAGGTCGTCATGACAATGGGCGCTCAGCGTGATGCCTTGCGGGTCGCCCAGGTATTCGCGAATGCGAGTGAACATCGCGCCGTACTCCTCGGGAACCGCGTAGCCTACCGTGTCCGGAAGATTCAGCGTGGTAGCTCCCGCGTCTACTGCTACGCGGCAGACTTGGGAGAGGAAATCGATGTCGGTGCGCCCCGCGTCTTCGGCGGAGAATTCCACTTCACCCACGTGTTGGCGTCCGAAGCGAATCATGGAGCCGATCGCTTCCAACGCTTGCTCGCGGGTCATGTGGAGTTTGGCCTGGAGGTGCAGGTCGGAAGTGGCCAGGAAAATGTGCAGGCGGGAGGCGGCCGCGGGCTCCAAGGCCTCGATCGCTGCGTTGACGTCATCTTTTCTGGCGCGGGCGAGAGCGGCAATGGGCACGGTGCGCACTTCGCGAGCCACCATGCGGACGGCTTCGAGGTCGCCGCGCGAGGCGATCGGAAAACCGGCTTCGATCACGTCTACGCCGAGAACCGCGAGTTGGCGGGCGACGCGGATCTTCTCCTCCGTGTTCATGGAAAATCCCGGCGATTGCTCACCGTCGCGAAGCGTGGTGTCGAATATGCGTACGACGTCGTCCATGGTGGACTTTCCCCCTAGCCTAGTAACGCAAAGGCTGGGCTTCTAGTCAAATTTATCTTTATTCTGCATTTGATAATCCTGCCTTATACTGCCGTGGGAGGCTTCGCAGTGGATCTTGGCGAATTACAGGTATTTCTGATGGTTGCGAAGGAGGGCAGTTTTTCACGGGCTGCGGAGCGCCTCTACCGTACGCAGCCGGCGATCAGCCTGGGCATCCGTAAGCTGGAGGATTCGCTCGGACAGCCGCTGTTCGTTCGCGGCTCACGGCCGGTACGGCTGACCGATGCCGGGACGCTGCTGAAAGACTACGCCGAGCGGCTGCTGAACCTGCGCGATGAGGTTACCAAGGGCCTGACGGAGCTAGAGGGGTTAAAGCGGGGGGAGCTGTCGCTGGGAGTCAATGAGAGCTCGATCCACGCCTTACTTCCGGCCCTGGCCAAATTTCGTAACGCTCACCCCGGCGTCCAGGTTCGCGTTCACCGCATGTTTTCACGCGATATTCCGCACGAGGTGCTCAACTACCGACTGGATGTGGGCGCGATTTCCTACGTACCGCGGGAGGCACAACTGCAGGCCACCGAGATCGTGAAAGACGAACTCGTGCTGGTGGTGCCGTTGAAACATTCATTGGCCAAACGGAAGGAAGTGGATATCGCCGACTTGGGCAGCGAAACCTTTGTCGGGCATATCGTGGAATCGCCGTACCGCCGGCGGGTCATTGAGCTATTTGCGCGGCATCGCGCGACGCTGAACATGCCCATCGAAATGCCCACCATTGAAAGTATCAAGCGCTTCGTGCAGATGGGCATGGGCGTGGCCATCGTGCCGCGCATGTGCGTGCAGTGGGAGATTGAACACGGGTGGATGAAGGAAGTGAAGGTGCGGCAAATGAGCATGCCGCGGCACGTTTACCTAGTCTCGCGGCGCGGCGCGCGCTTGCCTCATGCGGCGGCGGAGCTCATGCGCATTCTGCGGGAAGAGTAGTCAGACCGTTGACGACCTCACCGTTCCGATCGAGACCGTCCGGCACGCCGCGAGCATCCCATCTCTCGCCAACAATGCGACCCTATCTTGATCACATTGCGATACGATACTGACATCTGATGAGGAACGTGGCTTTCTCACCGGACAACGCGGAAGCGCTGGACAAAACATCATGACGAGCGGCTTGGCCATCCTCGCGATCGGATTTGTTCTGGGCATGCGCCACGCTACGGATCCCGACCACGTGATCGCGGTTTCCACCATTGTCAGTCGCGAGCGCTCGATCGTGAAGGCCGGGCTGATCGGCATTCTCTGGGGCGTCGGGCACACCTTGACGATTCTGGTCGTCGGCGCGGGCATCATCCTCTTCGACCTCGCCATCCCCACACGCGTTGGCTTGACGATGGAATTCTCAGTCGGCCTGATGCTGATATTGCTCGGCGTGCTGAATCTGACCGGCGCGATGGGATGGATCAGCGAGAAGTTTTCGCCTGCCCATCCGCGGGTGACCGGCAGCCATGCGCACTTTCACGAGCATGATTCGAGGGTACATCTCCACTGGCACTCGCACAGCCCGGAGCGGGAACATCACGGCGAAAGCCTGTCGCCACCGGAATGGCTAGACGGCGCGTCCACCCGCCTGGGCATGTTTCACACGTTGCGGCCACTGTTTGTCGGGCTGGTTCATGGCCTCGCAGGCTCCGCCGCCGTCGCGTTATTGGTCCTCAGCACGATCCGCGAACCCCAGTGGGCCGTCCTCTATCTGCTGATTTTCGGAATCGGCACAATTGCGGGAATGATGTTGATCACCGCGGCGATCGCTCTACCGTTTTCCTTCGCCGGCTACAAATTTGCATGGCTCAACAAGGGATTGATCGTTGGCTCCGGCGTATTGAGCCTCGCATTTGGCTTGTTTGTTTGCTACCAGATTGGATTCGTGGATGGTTTGTTCACGAGTCATCCAAACTGGACTCCCAGCTGACACACCCCGGGCAGCTGTCCATAGACAGCACGCAAGCCCTTAAGCGCGCTGAGAAACCGCTGCTTCGACTGAGGGATAAACGGGCAGAAGTTTGACCAAGCCCGAAACCTGCATCACGGCGTTGCCTTGCTGCGTCAGCGCTGCCAAAGAAAGCGTCTTGCCATTATTCCGGCGAGTCACAAAAAGCGACACCAGCGCGCCTACCCCGGCGGAATCCAGGAAGGTCAACGCGCTCATATCCAGCACCAGATGCACGGCGGGCTCCGAGCGCATCGTGGAAATGAAATCGTGAACCGTTTCGAGACTGAGTTTGCCGGTCAGACGCATGATCAGCAGATTGCCGTTGGACGCCGGTTGGCGTTCAATACTAAGTTGAGTCGGCTGCATAAGTTAGGGAGGGTAGCGCAAAAGACTTGGGAGCGCATATTAAAATTCTGTAACACAAGGCTCGAGAGCCTTTCCCACTGCTGACCTTCTCGCCTTATCCCTCTCATTGTTACCGCTTATTTTCTTTTACTATATTAATATTATTTATTGACTACTTTATCGCATAGGGCTACTGTGTCGATGCCCGGGATCCGGCCTGAAACTCATCTAGCGTCGCCTCCCGGCCCCAAAGTGACCCATGGCCCACCGCATCCTTCTCTCTCCCCTTTCGCGGGGACTGCTTCGCCCTTGCGCCTTTTGCGTCCAGCATCCGCGCCTGGCCTGTTTCCTGTTGATCTGCATCGTTTTCCTGCTCACCGCGGTTTCCGCGATCGCACAAACTTCGCAGCGTGTGTACGCTTCGGTTCCGGCGACGACCACCACGACTTCCCAGGTTGTGACTTTTACCAAGGACGCGACGGGCGCCCTGTCGCTTGTTGGCGCGCCGACAGGAAGCCCGCTGGAAGGGGGGCCGATGGCTCTCGATGGCCAAGGGCAATTCCTCTTCGTTCTCAATCCAACGAGCGGGCAAATTTCCATGTATCAAATCGGGCAAACCGTGGGCCTCGCGGAGGTCCCCAGTTCTCCCTTCTCCGCGAATACCGGAGGTGTCGGACCGAATTCCGCTACACCGGTCTGCCTGGCAACGGAAAAATCAGGGCATTTCCTCTACGTTGGTTTCGAGCCTACGAATCCAAGCGCAAACGGCGAGATTGTCGAGTACGCGATTGATGCCGCCGCTCAACAGATCCTGATGGATGGCAGATACAAACCCTTCCCGGCCTGATCGATTGCGTCACCGATCAACAGAACTTTCTGTATGTGGGACCCAAGGGCGGCGGAGCCAACGTCTACACGATCGGCCAACTGCGGGCTGCGCCGGCTAGCGCGGGCAGCGGAAAATCAGAAGTCAGCATCGCTGTGGACCCTCAAGGGCACTTCTTTTTCGAGGGCTGGGGCGCATCCGCTGGCTTTGTCGAGAGCGCACCCATTTCGCGGGCGGATGGTTCGGCGACAAATGTCACGGTTCCGTTTAGCTTGGGCACAAACAATTGCTCCAAGCTCGATGCTCGTGGATGGTAGCGGGAAGTTCTTGTATGTCACCGAGAACGGGAGTGTTTACGCCTATGCAATCGACGCAGGTACCGGCGTTTTGGGAATATCGCCAGGCCTGGTCGCGCAGAGAGCCTTTCTCCGAGCCACCTCCGCTGCTGACCCACAAGGTCCCTATATTTATTCCTTGCGAGGTGACGGCGTTCACGTTTTTGAGATCGGGCCAGATGGCACTTTGGCAGAAACTCCAGGTTCGCCATTCTCGACAGGCTCGTCCGGGGCCCGCGGGCTAGCGATTTCCGGGACACCAGTTCAAGCCGTAACCGGAGCTGTGGCCCAGCTCTTTCCGCCCGCTCAAGATTTCGGAAGCGTCAATGTCGGGCAAACCGCTGGCCCGAAGATCCTTACCGTGACAAACACAGGGGGTTCGCCTCTAACTGTAACGGCGGTGATGGTCTCAGGCGCCGACGCCGGCGATTTTGTGGCCCCCTCGATGTGCTCGCCGCAGCCGTTTCTGCCTCCGAATGCCGGAGCCAATTCCACATGTTCCATCAGCATCAGTTTCACTCCGACGGCGACCGGACCACGCCAGGCCACATTGACGATCACCACGGACGCCGCACCTGCACAGTCCGCTCAACTCACCGGAAGCGCTACCGCGGCTCAGGCCGGCATAACAATGGCGCCTGTCAGCCTGTCGTTTCCGAGCACGTTGCAAGGGGCCACCAGTCCGCCGCAAACGGTGACCCTCACGAGCTCCGGCGCCGCCGCGTTACACATTTCGTCCGTGATGCTGACGGGTGCGAATGCCAACGACTTCGCGATGACCAATGCATGCAACGGCCCGTATCCCGCCAACGCTACCTGCACAGTTACCGTAACGTTTTTGCCGCTCGGCGACGGAGCGCGTACTGCCTCGATCACGATCGCGGACGACGCGCCAGGCTCAACGCAAATGGTGCCGCTCACTGGGACCGGCACAGGTGCGCCGGTCCCGCGGCCTGCCGCAACCATTACGCCGCCCGCGGCTGTCTTCGCTGCAATCCCGCTCGGCACCACTAGCCCGGTGCAAAACGTGGCCATTACAAACTCTGGCGGGGCCGCGTTACACATTTCTTCCGTGCTGATGAGCGGCGCGAACTCCGGCGATTTCAGCTTCAACAATGGCTGCACGGCCACCGCATACGCCGTAAACACTGCGTGCATCATTGGAGTCACGTTCACACCCTCCGCAATCGGCAATCGCGCGGCCACTCTCACGATCACGGATGACGCGCCGAACTCCCCGCAAACCGTTCAACTCAGCGGTTCGGGCGCAGGCGCTCCCTCTGTGACCCTTTCCTCGACAGCCGTTTCGTTTGCCGCAACGGCGCTGGGAACGACCAGTGCAAGGCAAAACATTACGGTCACCAATCTGGGAGCCGCCGCTCTCCATTTTTCGTCGATCAAGTTGAGCGGCACCAACGCGGGCGACTTTACCCTGATCAACGAGTGCGTCACCTCCGCGTACCCCATTAACACCGCCTGCACCGTCGGGCTGACTTTCACGCCTTCGACGACGGGCGCGCGCGCGGCGACATTAACGATTGCTGACGACGCGCCGAACTCCCCGCAAACGGTTGCCGTCACGGGAAATGCGAATTCGCTGCTTACGGTGTCCGGCAATCTCTCGGCTACCGTCAATGCTGGACAAACCGCAATGTTCAGTCTGCAACTCACCGCGGGTTTCACGGGCAGTTTAGCGTCCACCTGCTTGGGCGCACCCGTATCCGCAACCTGCTCGGCGCCCGCGACGATGAAGGTGACCACCGGAGTCTCGGTACCCTTCGTTATTACCGTGGCAACCGCTGGTAGCGGCGTTGGGGCATCCGCCGCGGGATACTCCATTTGTGACGCTACGATGGGAGCGTCTACTTCTGGTCTTTCTATTCCTTTTGGTGGAGTTAACCCTATACGCGGGAGCGATACAAGCGTTGGGGAATCTACGAAAAGTAGTGCCGCGCCCCTGCCTCGCACGCACAGCCTTCCTGGCAGTCGCGGGATTGACCCTGTGCACGGCGGCAGGGTGCGGCGGGGGCAATACCGGCGCCCAAAGTGCTCCGGTCACGCAATCCGTGCCCACACCCACGGGGACTTCCACGATCACCGTATCGGTCAGCGCCACGACAACGGCCGCTGCTCAACTCCCCCCAATCGCGCCGATTCAGCTCACCTTAACAGTGAACTGACCAGTCCCGAGACGCAGGGATCTTGGCCGCCTAGGCATCGATTCTAACGCTGCTACTTGGCCACCGATACGCGGTACACCACTTGTGCGCCGTCGTCGGAAACCAACAGCGAACCGTCCGGCGCAACCGTCACACCCACGGGCCGACCGTTCACATTCCCCTTCGTCGGGTCCGGTACCAGGCCGGTCAAAAATGGTTGAGGATCCCCCGATGGTTGGCCATTCTTGAACGGAATGAACACCACCTGGTAGCCCGCGCGCGTCGTGCGGTTCCACGAGCCATGCTCGGCCACAAATGCTCCACCTTGGTAGCTCACGGGAAACTGCTTACCCGTGTAGAAAGCGAATTGCAGCGGTGCATGGTGGGAGCCCAGGAGCACGTCGGGAATAATCGCCTTGGCCACAAGTTCAGGTTTTTGCGGGTTCACGCGCGGATCCACATTGTCGCCGATGTAGCTATAAGGCCAGCCGTAGAAGCCACCATCTTTCACTGAAGTTAAATAATCGGGCGGCAAGTCGTCGCCGAGGCCGTCGCGCTCGTTTACGCTCGTCCATAGTTGCCCGGTGGTGGGTTCCAGCGCCAATCCCACCGGGTTACGCAAGCCGGTGGCATAGAGTCGCGCGTTCTTGCCGTCGGGATCGCAGATGGTAATGGCGGCGCGGCGAGTGTCGCTTTCGATGTCTACGTTGGAATTGGAGCCGACGCTGACGAACAGATGTTTGCCATCGGCGGTGAACATCAGCGCGCGGGTGGAATGGCCGCCGCGAGGAAGGTCCATCAATTTTTCGGCTTCGCCCAGGCGCTTGGACGTCTTGGGGTCAAACTTGTAGCGGAGGACGGCGTTCGTGTCACCGACATAGATGTAATCATCGTGAAACACGATGCCGAATGGCTCGTCGAGCCCGCTGAGAAATGTTTCCCGCTGCTGCGCTCCCCCCGTGTGCTGCGGATCGCGAAGGATGTAAATCGCGCCGCCGTGAGTGTCGGCGAGAAAAATGTCGCCGTTTGGAGCTAGCGTGAGCCAGCGCGGCTGCTTGAAGTTCGCCGCGAAAATGTTGATTTGAAAGCCTGGCGGCACCGTCGGCAGAAAACCCTTGGGCGGCTTCTCTTCTTCCGGGGGATTCCCTGCTGACTTCGTCGCGAAAGGCGGAGGTAACTGCGGTTTCACACCATGGGTGACTTGCGCATACAGCATCGCGGGAAGAGCTAACAGGGCTCCGAACGCGGCGATACGTGAAAAAAACGCGGACATCGGCACTCTCCTCAGGAACTTGCGTCAAGATCTCTCCTAGGATGCCTCAATGCAGGTTTCGGTTCTACTGTCGCAGGCGCCCCCAGCTAGCTCTGTGTCGCCCGAGGTCCCTTCCAAGGCGCCCTAGTATCTGAATGACCACAAGCTGTATCGAAATCAACAAACGTCTGCGTACAGTAGCTAGAGATCAACAAAACTGATCGGCTTCGGTCGGACCGAAGCAGGTGATCTGGCAAATAAAGTGAGGAACGATGAACATTGCCTCGAATTTTGTGTGTTTGCTTTTCCTGGCCGGCAGCGTCGCGGTCTCAGCCGCCAACGCCGCAACGAAGCCCCTCACGGTCGACATTAAGAACGTGCAGGGCCAGAGTATTGGCACCGCCACGCTTTCCGAAGCATCCCACGGCGTAAGAATCAAGCTTGATATCAAGAACCTGCCACCGGGCGAGCATTCCCTGCATATCCATCAATTCGCAAAATGCGAAGCTCCCGATTTCAAATCGGCGGGGTCCCACTTCAACCCAAGCAGCGCATCGCAAGGCGAACACGCAGGCCACGCCGGACTGCCGGCAGGTGACATCCCGGATTTTGCTCTGATCGTCGCCGCTGACGGTACAGCCCACGCCACGGTAGTCGCGCCTAACGTCACGCTCGGCACCGACGATCACTCGGTCTTCAGCAACGGCGGAACTGCAATGGTCATTCACGCGGTCGCAGGGGGCGCCTCCAGCACCGCTCCGCCACGCATCGCCTGCGGCATTATCACCAAGCCGGAATAACGTGTTTCGATCGGGGCGCCCGCACCAGCCGCGCGCCTAGTCGAAAGAAGGGCTGCGCTTACATCGCGCGGCCCTTTCCTCTTCCGCTCGATCACCCGGGTAGCGCAGGCACTCCTGTTTACCCTGAGCTTCGAAGGGCCTGTGTCCGCGTACGATTCGGCAAAACGCCAGCGCAAGAACACGCGATTGATCCGGGCGCAGTCGATCGGGCGTGGCCCATGCCTCTCTCGGGCAACTTATTCCTGCAACGGCGACGCACGCAACAGCATCCAATGAGTCAATTCGGACGTATATATATCAAGCCGGTCGCCCGAAGGGAGACCATCATGCGCAGCCCGTTTATTGGCAGAGGAATCGCGATCGCGCTGATCGTCGCGTTCGTCGCTTGGACCGCCGTCCGCTCCATCGGAGCGCGACCCATCGAACCGAAATTTCCCTTTCCCAAGCCCGCCACCGATTCTCCGCTAGCGACCTCCAAGGGCGAAGAAAACGTAGTTCTCGCCGGCGGATGCTTCTGGGGCGTGCAGGCCGTCTTCGAGCACCTCAAAGGTGTGACCTCCGCGGTTTCGGGCTACGCGGGCGGGCATGTCGAGTCACCCGCCTACGATACGGTCAGCACCGGCCTCACAGGTCACGCAGAGTCGGTGAACGTCACCTTTGATCCGTCGCAAATCTCGTTTGGTCAAATCTTGATGGTCTATTTTTCGGTCGCTCACGATCCCACGCAGCTCAATCGCCAGGGACCCGATAGCGGATCGCAATACCGCTCCGCGATTTTCTATACCAGCGAGGAGCAGAAGCGAATTGCCACAGCCTACGTCGAGCAACTGAACCTGGCGAAATCCTATCCGAGCAAAATCGTTACGCAGATTGCGCCGTTCACCGCTTTTTACCGTGCCGAGGAATATCACCAGGACTATTTAAAGAGCCACACCGACCAGCCCTACATCGTGTACAATGACTTGCCAAAGATCGACCATTTGAAAAAAGAATTTCCCGAACTCTACCGCGAGAACTAGAGACCTCAACCGTGCAACCGCTGTAGGACAGGGCGGAGTCCGCGGAGCCGTGCGGTTTTTCTCTCACATGCTGGCGAAACGGCTTATTTCCCAGCCGGGCGCTCGGTGACCGGCTTTCCGCCAGCTCCCGGCAGACGCGCCTTGGCGCCTCCTGCATCTTCCCCCTTCAGCAAACCATCAATGCTTTCATACGCATACAGAGTGGGCGCATGATTCTGCATCAGCCCGCCTGTATCTGCCGTGGGTCCGTAGTTGCTGTGCAGGTCGCGCCCTAACATTCGAAGCATCGCCATTTGCTGTCCGCGATGGTGCGAAGTGTGCGTCAATCGCCGCGTCATGACCCACGCGCGCGATCGTTTCACATCAAAAAACGTGGTCTCCCCCTCCCACCAGCTCTCGTCTTTCCCTCGAAACAAGGCCAGGCGCTTTCCGCTGTCCTCCGCATATCGATGGATGAACGCCAGGCGCGTTTCCTGCGCTGGCAGAGGAGGCGCAGCGACGTCGATGCCCAGCATGGTTCGACACCAGAGGTCCTCGCTCACGCACTGATGCACCATCTGTTCGCGGACGCTTCGCCCCCGCGCATCGCCCGCGCGCGGACGGACCGGCAAGTCCTCGTCGCGGAATTCGCTCCACACGCTGAGCACCTTCACCCGCTCAGTTTCATACGTCTCAACGAGAAAGTCGTATCTCATGGCAGCTTCCTCCCGAACAAATCTCGCGTGCTGATTTTGTCGCCGTCCAGCTTCCGGGTCAACGCCGTGAAGAGCGTGATCCGGGAATCGTCGATTTTTAACAATTGTCCCGTTGACTTCGCCGCCCCCAGGGGAGTATCTACGAGTTTACGCGTGATCCTGAACCGCTCCGAACGGCTGGTTCATCCCCGACCCGCGTTTCTAAATTCTCAAGGAGGTATTTATGCCGAATGCAGTACGCCCCATCCCTGAGGGCTACCACACGATTACACCGCAACTCACCTGCCGTGGCGCCGCCCGCGCCATCGATTTCTACAAGAGCGTCTTTGGCGCTCAGGAAATCACGCGTATGGACGGTCCCGGCGGCAAGGTAATGCACGCCGAACTTAAAATCGGTGATTCCCGGTTCATGTTGAACGACGAAATGCCCGGCATGTCCGTGGCACCGAGTCCAGCCCCGATGCAGCCAAGTTCCTTGTTCGTCTACACGGAAAAGGTCGATGACCTGTACACGCGCGCCGTGAAAGCTGGCTCACGCGAAGACATGAAACCGTCCGACATGTTCTGGGGAGATCGTTTTGGCAAATTCACCGATCCCTTTGGTCACCAATGGGGCGTGGCCACACACGTCGAAGATGTATCCCCCGACGAAATGAAGCGCCGCGCGGAGGAGATGACCAAGCAGATGGCCAAGGCCGCCACCCCCTCAAACTAGCTTCACCGACCACAGCAGGCAGACGCTCCGACCGGAAGTTCAGGGACGGAGCGTCTTTTTTTGCGCAACCCGTCGCTGGCCCCGGGGTTAGACATAGTGCAAGGACGTTGTCGGATTGGTTGTCACGGAACAAGCACGAAGATAGAGTTTTTGGTGCTGTGGGCGCTTAACCTCACGGGTGTGATGGAGGAAACGTGTTCAAGAAAACTGCCCTATCAACGATTTGCATTTTGTTTGCTCTGACTTTCAGCGCCTCTTTGTATGCGCAGGAAGGGCGTTGGGACTACCTTGGGAATGCTCACGTGGACGGCGGACAAGATCATGACAACATCCACGTGGGGCGGCATGACGGCAGATTCCGTGCCATTCAGTTGCGCGTCAGCGGGGGCGGCATCTTTTTTGAGCGCGTCGTGGTGCATTTCGGCAACGGCACCCAGGAAGAATTGCTCATCCGCGATCACATCCCTTCCGGCGGGTCAACCCGCGCGATCGACCTTCCCGGCGAACGGCGCGTCATCGAAAGCGTTGAACTTTGGTATGGCAAGGGTAGGTGGGAGCATCGTCCAAAGGTCAGCCTGTACGGCATTCGCTGAGATCTAGCTCCTAATTTCATCGTTTAAATTTCAATGTTGCAAAGACAAAGAGGCCCCGTCCTGTCGTGAACAGGCGGGGCTCGTTTTTTGCTTCCGTGGGTATGGCCCTAAATTCGGTCGAGGCCATCACTTTGGTGTTCGATCCAGATGGTGTAACAACCTGCCATCATGGCGTCACTTGAATGTAACGACCTCGGCCCGCGCCGTCTCGTGACTCGCAGAAGCTCTCGCGATGCGGCGAACTATTGACGTACTCCTGGGGTTCTGCTTTGCTACATCCAGTGATCTATCAATCCCACATACCGGGACCCCCTCTGCGCGAATTCATTGAGCTCATGTGGTTCGGCGACGACTACATCGCGCCTCATGCACTAGAGCGCGTGTTGCCCACGGGAGACATGTCGCTGATCATCAATTTGTACGAAGACCGCACGCGCGTCTACGACTCGCAAGATCCCAGCAAATACAAAACGCTAAACGGCGCGATCGTCGTCGGCGCATATTCGGAGTTCGCGGTCATTGATACTGCCGAGCAGCGCTCCACCATGGGCGCCGTCTTTAAGCCAGGTGGCTCATCTCCCTTCTTCAAGCTGCCCGCGGGCGAACTCCAAGACACCGACGTTTCGCTCGATACGCTGTGGGGCGCGGAAGCCAGATTCCTACGCGAGCAATTGCTGGAGGCCAGGACGCCGGGAGCCAAATTTGCTGCCTTCGAGCGCGCTCTCCTGAACAAAATGGCCGCATCACTCGACCCTCCTCATCCCGCCGTGCGCTTCGCCGTCGGTAATTTCCGGCGCGTCCCGAATCGAGCGATATCTAGCGTGACGCATCAGATTGGCCTGAGCGAAAGACGCTTCATTCAGTTGTTCGCCCAGCAAGTGGGATTGACGCCGAAGCTTTACTGCAGGGTGCAGCGCTTCCAGAGAGTGCTGCGGCATATAGCGCGCGGCGCGGAGATTGATTGGGCAGAAATCGCTCTTACTTGTGGGTATTTTGACCAAGCCCACTTTATTCACGACTTTCGAGCATTCTCAGGCATTAATCCTTCAACCTACGTCGCGAACAAAACACACTTTCAGAACCACGTAGTCCTCGAAAAATAACTGCAGACGAATTCCCTTCCCCGAATTAAAGAATCAACTGTCAGCCAGGCATTGGCCGCGTTGACTCCATTCGTTGACATCACCGCAGCGGAGAAAGCGAGTTTCAGCCCTGTAGTGGCCGATCTTTAGATCGGTCCGTCAATTCTCCAGCTTGGACACCGTCACCTCAAATCCCGACACGAACGCCGCACCCACCGTGCGGCATTTCCATTTTTAAGGTAAATTTCTCCTTCTCAAAACAAGCGAGCGGGCCGGCAAGATGACCAAAGTCAGTGCGGGACTTTTGATGTATCGCAAACGAAACCAGCAGTTGGAAGTCCTGCTGGTGCATCTAGGCGGACCATTCTGGGCAAAAAAAGACGCGGGCGCGTGGTTCGTGCCCAAAGGCGAAGTCAATCCCGGCGAAGACGAACTCTCCGCAGCCAAGCGAGAATTTGCAGAAGAGACCGGGCTGGCGCCGGCTGAAAATCTCCTCCCACTCGGCAGCGTCAAGCACAAGAGCGGCAAAAAAGTCTCCGCCTGGGCCTTCGAGGGCGACTGCGACCCCGCTGCGTTGCGAAGCAACACGTTTCAAATGGAGTGGCCCCCGCATTCCGGCAAAACCCGCGAATTCCCAGAAATCGATCGCGCCGCATTCTTCACCGTCGAAGGCGCCCGCGAAAAAATGCATCCCGCCGAATTCGAGTTTGTTTCCCGCTTGGTTAAGGCCCTCTCCGAGAGATAGATGGGTCGCTCCACTCGCATAAAGCACATATCTATGATACGCTTTTAAGGCACACTGGGTATGTGCCTTTATGAAAACGAAGCGAGCTCACATTTTGTTGCCGATGGATCTCGTTCGGGAAATTGATTCGATCGTGGGGCCGCGCGGACGAAGCGCGTTCCTGGTGGAGACGGCCCGCGAAGCGGTACGCCGAAGAAAGCTGCTGCGGTTGCTCGAAAGCGACGAGCCCATTTGGAACGAAGCCGATCACCCGGAACTGCAACAAGGCTCTGCAGCATGGGTCCGCAAGCTCCGGCACGAAAATGAGCGCCGGATTCCTAAGAGGTCGAAGCGCGCAAGTTGATGAGGCTTCTCCTCGACACAACAGTTTTGGTCGACGTGCTTTGCTCTAGAAAGGGCCGCCGCGAACTGCTCGGCAAAGTTGTTCGTGCCGGGCACGTGCTGGCGACCACGACCTTGAATATCGCCGAACTCTATGCCGGGATTCGCCCCGGAGAAGAAGTCAAGACGGAAGCATTGCTTCAGAGTCTAGAAACCTTTGACGTTATCGGAGCGACGGCCCGACTGGCGGGAAAGCTGAAAAACGCTTGGGCCAAGAAAGGGCGTACGCTGGCGCTCGTCGATACGATCGTGGCAGCTACCGCAATCGAGCATGGCTGCATGTTAGTGACCGACAATCGCAAGGATTTTCCAATGCCCGAGATTCGCTTTTATCCTTTGCCCTAGCCGAATGCAAACGCTGGCCTTTATGCCGGCGCCCCGATCTGGAAGGTCCCATCGTAGCGACCGGTCTCGTCCTGAGCGGACGAAGGATCTTCGCTGATTTGTGAAAGCTCCCTTGCCAGAAAGACGACCAATTTGGCATTTGCCAAACTACCGATTCTAAGCGAACGTCCCTGCGTCGGTATGCCCTGTAGCGCAGGGCGGAGTCCGCGGAGCCCTGCGGGTTTTCAGACGGGGGAGAAGATCCACATGAATGAAACACCGCAGCAGTACACACAACGCATCCTCGGCCACGTCGAAGGCAAAGACGCGCTAAAGATCCAGGCCACGACGCCGAAGAAGCTCGCGGCGCTGATCAAGAAGGTCCCGCCGTCGAAATTGCGCAAGCGCCCCGCGCCGGACAAATGGTCGGTAACGGAAATCCTGGCGCACCTCGGCGACGCCGAGATTGTCACGGCGTGGCGAATCCGGTTGATCCTGGGCGCGCCGGGATCGCCGATCCAGGCTTACGACCAGGATGCCTGGGTCGCCGCAGGCCGTTACAGCGAGCGCAATCCCCGTCAATGTCTGGAGGTGTTTCGCGCGGTGCGCGAAGCAAATCTGATGGTGCTGAACTCCCTTAAGCCGGAACAATGGAAGCATCACGGCATGCACTCCGAGCGTGGCCAGGAAACCATCGAGCGCATCCTGCATATGATGGCTGGCCACGACCTCAACCACCTTCAGCAGATCGATCGCATCCTCGCGGCAAAACCAAAAAGCAGTCGTGAGCACTGATCTTGTCTTTTCGCCGTTGGCACCACTTTGTAGGGCGGGGCTTGCTCTGCCCCGGCGTACGACGCGAGTAGGCTTTCGCGGTATTCAAACTCATAGCCTAGGCTCTGAACGCTCCGGCAGAAAAGACGAGACTCCGGCGTCGCTTCATATTATTTTGTCGGGGATGAAACCCTACCTGATCGTTTGTTGCATCGCGGGAATTGTCATTCCCTACTGGTTCGCGCTGCCCTTCTTTCTGATTCACGGACCAAATTTCCGATTGCTCGCGGAAGAGGTCTTCGCGACACGCATCTCGAGCTTTTTCGCCGCTGACCTCATTCTGTCGTCAGTGATTTTTCTGGGCTGGTCGCGTCGCGAAGCACGAGAGAAGAAGATCGAAGGATGGTGGCTCGTTCTCTTGAGCAATTTGGTTGTCGGATTGTCGCTCGCGCTTCCGCTCTATCTGTTCAAGCGCCTCAATTCTGCCAAAACTGCAAACACCTAGGAAGCGTTGCAGGCGCTACCGGCGCGTCCAACTATAGATCGAGTACGCGCTGCCGACGACCGCAATCACAATCATGACGACCACAAGAATTTTCAAAGCCGCCGAATTGGCCAGCGACAAGATCCACCGGTCGTAGTAAACCGCCAAGGCGCCTTCGATTCCGAACCGCACCAGTCTTCCCGCCGCAACAAAGGGCAACGCTTTCTTGAATGGCACTTTCAACGCACCGGCCGCTGCAACAAACACCGTAAACGGAAATGGTGGCGGCATCAGGCTGCCCACCGTCAGCGCCCACCCGGCCTTCTCCCTCATCTGTCTTTCGACGTATTTCCAGGTCCGCCCCTTGCGGCCCTTCGTCATCCGCTCCCCGCCCTTACGCGAAAGCCAAAGCGTCAGCAAGACACCCAAGACCGAGCCTACCGTGGTGGCCACAACATAAAGCGGAACGCGGTCGTGATGCCGGGCCGAAAGACCAAGCAACAGCAAATCATTGCCCAGCGGCAGCATTAAAAACGACGAATCGAGGATGCCCACGGTGAGCAAGCCAAATGCCCCCGCGTGATACGCCAAACGAAATAAATGTCGAAGGAAAGAGTCCAAGAAATCCTGACTGTGCGGCGTGAGGTCCGGCTCGCGGTAACAGCGGTGCCGGTGGAGTCTTGTTCAATCTTACGACACTGTGACGAGAACCGAGCGTCCCTGGCGCGCGCCTGCAAACAGTGGCACAGGCTTCAGCCCGTGGACATTCCACCTCGCCGGGAGACCCACAACGGCTCTATTCAAATTGCCTTGAACCCGCCGGGGTATTGATGTGCTAAAGTACGCCCGAAGTACATGGAGGCACCGTCATGCACGCAGCCGGAACAGCACCCGGAACAGCACCCATCCCGAATGCCGAACAATTGATGCGCCGCTGGTTCGACGAAGTCTGGAATCAGGGAAGGTCCGATACGATCGACCAAATGTTCCCCGAAACCTCCGTCATGTGGGGAGTAGGCCGGCCCGAAGATTCGACGAAGGGGCCCGCAGTCTTCAAAGAGTTTCACCGGAACATGCGAAGCGCTTGCCCCGACATCAAGATCGTTCTTGACCACGTCGTCCACCAAGACGAGACCGCCTTCGCCCGCTGGACCGCCACCATGACCGTCACCGGTGAGGGCCTGGGCGTATCGCCGAACGGCCAAAGGATTGAGCTCCGTGGGATGAGCGCATGCCGCGCCGAGAACGGAGTCATCACCGAGGGCTGGAACGTCTGGGACCAAATGGGCATGGCCCGCCAACTCGGCCTATTGCAAGGACAGGTAACACAGCTGTTCGCCTGAGATCTGCGAAAGCCATTGCTCGAAGTCGTGATCCGACGAAAGCGTCAAACCAAAACATTCCCGGATCGTTGATCGCTTAAGGCAACCTCCGGTCTCGTATCCCCAATTTTCTTGAACTCTTCAACAAACCATTTGCCGTGCCGCCATAGACTGAATATCGGAATAGTTCAACCGCGACCGAGTACGGACACAGGTGAAATACCGACATAATGAGTGCGAAAGTCGCTCCCAAGGCGCAGGTAATTGTAGCGATGTTCGTGACCAACAATTCAAAGAGAGGTGCCGTGCCCCTCTCGGGCGGGGATCCCCGCCATCTCCATATACCTAATTGTTTATATTTACTCACTAGTTCTTTGCCCGTGCAAAGTCTAGAGCATGATCGGAACCAGATGGCTTCCCAGAACGGAACGCCTTAAGCCTTGCTGTTTCAAATAGGTACACCCTTCGCCGTGCATTCGCCAATCCCAAGCCAATCCCAAAATGAACAAAAAGCTGGACCATTTTGAAATGGTGCGTCGAATTGGTTTCGACCGTGATGAGTAGTTAAGCAACTACGAGCGGGGAACCAAGAAGACAAGGTACAAAAACAAAAGCGGCGGGCCGAAGGCCCGCCGTTTCAATTTCTTGCGCGTTCGTACTTGCGCTTTGACTATCGATACGATCTGTCAGAATCCGCCCAAAGTTGTAAACCGAACGTGCACCCCTAGGCCCGTGAGAGCTTCGGCATGCATTTGCGTGGCATAGCCCGCACACCATAGCGGGTTGAGCCACGACTACTTTAGAAAGGAGGTGATCCAGCCGCAGGTTCTCCTACGGCTACCTTGTTACGACTTCACCCCAATCATGGGTCATACCTTGGGCGTCTGCCTCCTTGCGGTCAGCGTGACGACTTCTAGTACAACTCACTTTCGTGATGTGACGGGCGGTGTGTACAAGGCCCGGGAACGTATTCACGGCGTCGATCTGATACGCCATTACTAGCGATTCCGGCTTCATGCAGTCGAGTTGCAGACTGCAATCCGAACTGAGCAGAGTTTTTTCCGATTAGCTCCCCCTCGCGGGTTGGCAACGGTTTGTACCCTGCATTGTAACACGTGTGTAGCCCTGGACATAAAGGCCATGCGGACTTGACGTCATCCCCACCTTCCTCTCCGTTATCCGGAGCAGTCCACGTAGAGTTCCCTCCTTGCGGAGTGGCAACTACGTGCAGGGGTTGCGCTCGTTGCGGGACTTAACCCAACACCTCACGGCACGAGCTGACGACAGCCATGCAGCGCCTATACTCATGTCCCTTGCGGGAAGGCCGTATTTCTACAGCTGGTCATAAGCATTTCGAGCCCAGGTAAGGTTCCTCGCGTAGCGTCGAATTGAACCACATGTTCCACCGCTTGTGCGGGCCCCCGTCAATTCCTTTGAGTTTCAGTCTTGCGACCGTACTCCCCAGGTGCAGGACTTAACGCGTTAGCTCCGGGACGACGCCCGAACGGGCGGCACCCCAAGTCCTGATCGTTTAGGGCTAGGACTACCAGGGTATCTAATCCTGTTTGCTCCCCTAGCTTTCGTTCCTCAGCGTCAGTAGTGGTCCAGCGCGCCGCTTTCGCCACGGGTGTTCCTGCAGATATCTACGCATTTCACCGCTACACCTGCAATTCCACGCGCCTCTCCCACACTCAAGCACAGCAGTTTCGGAAGCAGACTCTGGGTTGAGCCCAGAGATTTCACTCCCGACTTGCCACACCGCCTACGAACCCTTTACACCCAGTAATTCCGAGCAACGCTGGCCCCCTACGTCTTACCGCGGCTGCTGGCACGTAGTTAGCCGGGGCTTCTTATACCCGTACCGTCAGTCCTCTTGCGAGGCATTCGTCCGGGTCGAAAGGGGTTTACACTCCGAAAAGCTTCATCCCCCACGCGGCGTCGCTGCATCAGGCTTTCGCCCATTGTGCAAGATTCCCCACTGCTGCCTCCCGTAGGAGTCTGGACCGTGTCTCAGTTCCAGTGTGGCTGGCCATCCTCTCAGACCAGCTAACGATCATAGCCTTGGTGAGCCATTACCTCACCAACTAGCTAATCGTGCGCGGGCTCCTCCTCCGACGACTTACGCCTTTGAATCCAAAAACCAAAGTTCTCGGAATGTTATGCGGAATTAGCTCGCCTTTCGGCGAGTTATTCCCCATCGAAGGGCAGATTACCCACGTGTTACGCACCCGTGCGCCGTGCGCCACCTGTATTGCTACAGGCGCGCACTCGACTTGCATGTGTTAAGCACGCCGCCAGCGTTCGCTCTGAGCCAGGATCAAACTCTCGTTTGAAACTGGTAGCTTGGGCGAAAAAAAATGCCCTCCAATTTTCATTGGAGAGCCAGCCTGCCCAAGCGAATTATTGTCGCTCGATTTACTCAGACCATTCGTGCTCGAAAAGGACGAATGGTTTCGAACGGATTCTGGCACATCGTATCGATTGTCAAAGAGCAAGACCTCCCTGTCCAGCAGAAAGGCTAACGAACAACCTGGTGAGTATACGGACGCAAACTACCCCTGTCAACACTCATTTGATGATTTCCACAAGAATCCTCAGCGCATCGCTATCTCCTTTCATCATGCTACGATGCGCCCAAGGATCGCCTTCTCTTGAGTGCCGCACCCTTTCGAGTTTTTAAGGGTGCGGGTCTAGAGTCCGCATCAACCGGGCATATCGCATGAAGCGCCATACCTCCTCACTAGCCACCGAGTTGTTAGTCAAGATTCGCGCCGCCGGCGCCCTCCACCCCGGCGACAGCGTCGGTGTCGCCGTTTCGGGCGGCGCAGATTCCGTAGCAATGCTCCATTTGCTCGTCGACCTCCGAGAGAAACTGGGCATCGTCCTCAGTGTGGTTCACTTCAACCACCACCTCCGCGGCAAAGCATCCGACGCCGACGAAAAATTCGTAAAGAAATTAGCCGCCAAACATGGTCTGCCGTTTCACGTTGGCCGCGACGACGTCGCAGCAAAAGCCCGCCGCGAGAAAGCAAACCTCGAAGACGCCGCAAGCCGCGCCCGCTACGCCTTCTTCGTCCAACTTGTGGAAGGAGGAAAATTGACGCGCATCGCAGTCGGGCACACCGCCGATGACCAGGCCGAAACGGTGCTAGCCCACATTCTTCGCGGCACCGGACTCGCCGGCCTGGGCGGAATCCATCCCACATCCGGCAACGTCGTTCGCCCACTGCTGCAAATTCGCCGCTCGGCATTGCGCGCATATCTTAAAGATCGCAAACAAACCTGGCGCGAAGACGCCACCAACCGCGACATCACAAAAATGCGCGCCCGCATTCGCAAAAAATTACTCCCGCTCCTCGAAAAACAATTCCAGCCCACCGTCGTCGAACATCTCGGCGCCCTGGCCACTTTCGCCCGCGATGACAATTCCTACCTGGATTCCACAGCGGCGACCGCCGTGAATGCACTATGTGAGCGAGACAAGGAAACGATCTCGATCAACATTATTCCGGAACTACTAAAAGCACCGGAGTCCAACGCGAGTGTTCCCGCACGCCCCGATTTTCCGAACTCCCGGGTGACCCACCCTTTGCGCTTTTCAAAGGGTGGGGGTTTAGAGCCAACCCAACCCCAAACCAAGGCCATCGCCCGGCGCATGATCCGCCAAATCGTCCATCAAGCAAAACCCGAAGCCGGCCAACTAACAGCAGCGCACGTAGACTCCATTCTTCATCTCGCCGAACACGGCGAAAACGGAAAATCCCTGCCGCTACCAGGCGGCATCGAAGTCCGCCGCGAGCACGACAAACTCATCTTCCGCCCGAAACTCGGCGCAACGCGCGGTTACGGGTTCACCGACGGCCCCAAAACGTTCGAGCAGCAAATCGATCTTTCCGGACCCGAAACCGTCATCGAAGTACCGTGCCTAGCATGCCTCTTCCGTTTTACAAGGATTGACTGGCCCGCCAAGACGGGAGAAACTAGTGTTACGGGAACGGTGCTGGACCGGCATGCTCTTTGTCCCCCCATCGTATTGCGAAACTGGCGCCCAGGCGATCAGTTCCGGCCCTCGGGCCATCGCAAAGCGCATAAGCTGAAACGCTTGTTGAACGAAAAGCGCGTCAGCCGGTGGGAACGCGAAGGTTGGCCCGTTTTAACCAGCGCCGGCGTTCTTGCCTGGGTTCGCGGCTTCCCCGTCGCACCGGAGTTTGCCGCGAATGAAAGGACCCGAGTCGGCATCTTGATCGCCGAGGAAGAAATTCCATAAGTCTCGGCGCGATTAGCGATGGCCTGTTCGAAGCGGCAAGTGCCAACTGTGACTGGTTACTTTGGCTCCTTGACTGCATCTAATACAATAGGGGATGCGCTTCTAGCGGAGTCTAATCGTTAAGGCCCGCAGCCATCGAGTTTCTTTCGACAAGCAGTAGTCGCCGAGACGGCAAATGCGTGCGGTAGGCAGCAAGGGAACCGGACCAGAGTCCGGGTTTTGGGCCAGCAGGTTTTCTTATGGGCTCGGGATAGAAGTGAGGATGACGTGAATTCTAGTTCTACGGTTAAAACGATTCTTTTTTGGATTTCCATCGTCTTCCTGGGCGTGATGCTCTGGAAGCTCGTGTCCGCGAACGGCCAATCCGCTCGCGAAGATGAACCCAGTTACAGCGAGTTCATGCAGAAAGTCGACTCCGGCGACGTCAAGGAAGTCACCATCTATCTCTCGCCCAATAGCTACGAATTGCAAGGCGAATACATCCGCCCCTCGAACCGCAAATTTCACGTCCCCATCTTCAAGGAAGCCGCTCCAGATATCACCAAGCAACTCAAGGAAAAGAACGTCGCGATCAAGGTCAAGGAAGTGCGCAGCGGAGATTGGGTTCTCATTCTCCTGAATGCCGCGCCGCTCCTCTTATTGGTCGGCTTCTGCCTATTCCTGATGCGCCAGATGCAAGCGGGCGGAAACAAAGCCTTAAGCTTCGGCAAATCCCGCGCGCGCCTTCTTTCCGCGCAGCAGAAAAAAGCCACCTTCAAAGATGTAGCCGGCACCGACGAAGCCAAAGAAGAACTCCAGGAAATTATTGAGTTCCTGAAAGATCCGCAAAAATTCCAAAAGCTAGGCGGCCGCATTCCGAAGGGCGTACTGCTCGTCGGACCTCCAGGCACGGGCAAAACCTTGCTGGCTCGCGCTATCGCTGGCGAAGCCAACGTCCCCTTCTTCTCGATCTCGGGTTCGGACTTCGTAGAAATGTTCGTAGGCGTAGGCGCCAGCCGCGTCCGCGACCTTTTCGAGCAAGGCAAAAAGAACGCGCCCTGCATCATCTTCATCGACGAAATCGACGCAGTAGGCCGCCACCGCGGCGCAGGCCTGGGCGGTGGACACGACGAGCGCGAACAAACCCTGAACGCATTGCTGGTAGAAATGGACGGCTTCGAATCCAACGAAGGCGTAATCCTGATCGCCGCGACCAACCGCCCCGACGTTCTCGACCCAGCGTTACTCCGTCCAGGCCGCTTCGATCGCCGCGTAGTCGTGGCGCGCCCAGACGTGAAGGGCCGCGAAGAAATCCTCCGCGTTCACACCAGAAAAGTTCCCATCTCCGACGATGTCGATCTTTCGATCATCGCGCGCGGCACCCCGGGCTTCTCCGGCGCCGACCTGGCCAACCTGGTAAACGAAGCCGCCCTCTGGGCCGCCCGCCAGAACCGCAAATTCGTAATGATGGTCGACTTCGAAATGTCGAAAGACAAAGTCCTGATGGGCGTCGAGCGCAAGTCGATGATTCTCTCCGACGAAGAAAAGCGCAACACCGCCTATCACGAAGCGGGCCACGCCCTGGTAGCGGCCATGACCCCAGGCGCCGACCCCGTCCACAAGGTAACAATCATCCCGCGAGGCATGGCGTTGGGTCTCACGATGCAGCTGCCGGAAGACGACAAGCACACCTACACGCGCACCTATCTGGAAACCATGCTAGCCGTACTGATGGGCGGCCGCTCTGCGGAGGAAATCTTCCTGGGCCACATCACCACTGGCGCAGGCAACGACATCGAGCGCGCCACAGAAATCGCCCGCAACATGGTCTGCGAATGGGGCATGAGCGAACTAGGCCCCTTGGCCTACGGCAAAAAAGACGAAGCCATCTTTCTGGGTCGCGAAATCAACCAACACCGCGACTACTCCGAAGACACCGCCGTCCAGATCGACAAAGAAGTGAAGCGCATCGTCAGCGAAGGCTATGAAAAAGCCAAGACCACGCTCTCGAACAACAAGGAAACTCTCGAGCGCATCGCACAGGCCCTGCTCGAACGCGAAGTGATCGACGCCACCGAAGTCAAACTGTTGATGGAAAATAAGCCGCTACCCGAAAAGGTGCGCACTCCGCCGACGCCACCAGCCCAAGGCGCGCCAAGCACCGACCCCAAAGTAGTTCGACCGGAACTCCGCCCCGCGCCAGGCTTCACTCGCGGCGAAAACCCAGCGAAGGCCTAGACTCGTCTCAACTTTTCCTATTAGCTTTTCTAGACGGGCGCAACGCAAGTTGCGCCCACTTTTTTTGCCCGCATCCACACGCTTCTGTAAGCGAGCGGCTCGCCCTTCCGGTCGATGCGCCTTGCCACAACACGGATCGCTTCTATGCAGGCGCCGGACTCTAGTCCGGCGCTGCATCCGCACATGTAGCGGCCGCCGCCCCTTTACCCTGAGCTGCGAAGTATGGCGGGCGCACTTGCACCCAACGCACAACGCAAATTCGTCACGCCATTCGATCGTTATCTCGGCGATTGGCTACCAACCATCAGCGTTGTATCATGGCAAAAAAGCAATCGCCAATGTCCCTAACCCCAAAACAATTCCGCCAACTCGCCCTAAGCTTCCACGAAGCCGAAGAGCACGCTCACATGCACCACCCCGACTTCCGTGTAGCCGGAAAAATCTTCGCCACGCTAGGTTACCCGGACAAATCCTGGGCCATGGTCAAACTAACCCCAGAACAGCAAGCAGAACTAATGCACGACGAACCAAAAGTCTTCGTCCCCGCCGCAGGAGCCTGGGGCCGAAAAGGCAGCACCACGGTCCACCTGAAGTCTGCCAAGAAACCGACGGTCCGCCGAGCCCTAGAGGCCGCCTGGCGCAACACCGCCCCCAAAAGTTTGTCGGCAAAATTCGAATCTTCCGAAGACTAAGAGCTACC
Organism: uncultured Acidobacteriota bacterium; assembly: GCA_963721915.1. Lineage (GTDB taxonomy): Bacteria > Acidobacteriota > Terriglobia > Acidiferrales > UBA7541 > Acidiferrum. Next base: position 232,022 of record CAVRLD010000007.1, read on the forward strand.
AGCGGTCAGGGCGACCGAGACCCAAACCGTCATTCCAAAGGGAGCAAATTGTTAACCAATTCCGAGGTAGCAGGCACTCTTGCCTGTGCTCCTACGATATGTGCCCCACCGTGCGCCGCCAATCGTTGCCGAACCTCCAACCGAATGTCGAGGCCAGTCACCCGTTCGCCAGCCAATCACGACGCACTCGCAACTCTCTGCTAAAATAAATGAGCATGCTCAACCAAATTGAAGGCTTCGACGTGACGGCCTCCCGCCACCCGCGCCGCAAAACTTACGGCGTGAACGTAGGCCACGTCCGCGTAGGCGGTGGCGCCCCTATCGTAGTCCAGTCGATGACCAACACCGACACCGCCGATATCGACACGACCTTCACGCAAACGATCGAGCTAGCCGAAGCCGGCTCGGAAATCCTGCGCTGGACGGTCAACGTTCCCGAAGCGGCTGCCGCGGTTCCCGAAATCAAAAAGCGCTTGCTCGCCGCTGGCTGCAACGTGCCGATCATCGGCGACTTCCACTACAACGGTCACGTCCTGCTCACCAAGTATCCCGCGTGCGCTGTAGCTCTCGACAAATACCGCATCAACCCCGGAAACGTCGGCGCAGGCCAGCGCCGCGACGAACAATTCTCCACCATCTGCAAAATCGCACGCGACAACGGCAAACCCGTCCGTATCGGCGTGAACGGCGGCTCCCTGAATCAAGAGCTGGTCATGCGCAAGATGCAGGAGAACACCGACCAGAACCTCGGCAAAGAGTCCGAAGAGATCATCAACGATTGCATGGTCCTAAGCGCTCTCGAATCCACCGAACTAGCCCTGGAATCCGGCCTGCGCCACGATCAGATCATCATCTCCTGCAAGACCTCGCGCCCCCGCGACCTGATCACCGTATATCGCGATCTCTCGGCCAAAACCGAACAACCGCTGCACCTCGGCCTGACCGAAGCAGGCATGGGCATGAAGGGCCAGATCTGGTCTGCCGCCGCGCTAGGCGTCCTTCTCCATCAAGGCATCGGCGACACCATCCGCATCTCGCTCACACCGAAACCCGGTGGCGATCGCCGCGAAGAAGTCTACGCCGCCTGCGAGGTCCTCCAAGCCCTGGGCCTACGCTCATTTTCGCCCAGCGTAACCGCGTGTCCGGGCTGCGGGCGCACCACCAGCAGCACGTTCCAAGAACTAGCCGAGCGCATCCAGGGCTACATCCGCGACATGATGCCCATCTGGAAGACGCAGTACGACGGTGTCGAAACCATGACGCTAGCGGTTATGGGCTGCATCGTCAACGGCCCCGGCGAATCCAAAGCCGCCAACATCGGCATCAGCCTCCCAGGCACCGGCGAAGCCCCTCGCTGCCCCGTCTATATAGACGGCAAAAAAGATGTCACCCTGGAAGGCACCTACGACGAGCTAGCCGCCGCTTTCCAGACCCTGGTCGACAACTACATCAGCAGCCACTATCAGCGAAAAACTGCGGAAGTAAACCCATGAAAATCAGCCGCGAAGATGTCGTACGAGTGGCGGAACTGGCCTACCTGGATCTAAGCGAATCAGAACTCGAGATCTACCGCAAGCAAGTAGACGAAATTCTGGAATACATCGGAAAACTGAACGAGCTCGACACCACGAACGTCGAGCCCATGGCGCAAGTTTTGACCGACGATCAAACGGCTGACGCGACGCTACGCGACGATGTGGAAGTTCCTTGTCATACCGCCGCGGAATTGCTGAAGCAAGCACCCGATCCTGAGCCACCCTACTTCCGAGTGCCCAAAGTGATCGAGCGCTAGCGCGATCCAATGCAGGCGCCGTCCTTTAGGGCGGCGCCTCGATGAATTTAACGAATATGACGAACTGGACGATTGACGCCGTAAAACAGGCTCTTACAGCGAAGAAGATTTCGGCGCGCGAGCTCGCCGCCGAACACTACACACGCATAGCGGCTCGCAATCCAGAACTGAACGCCTTCCTCACGCTGTCAGAAGAACGCGCCTATGTGCAAACCGACCGCATCGATGCACTTGTGTCCGCAGGAAAACCGTTGCCGCCGCTCGCTGGCGTCCCAATCGCCGTCAAGGATGTCCTCAGCACCCGTGGCGTGCGCACCACCTGCGGATCGAAAATCTTACAACATTACGTACCGCCCTACGACGCGACCGCAGTCGAACGTCTGGAAGCCGCAGGCGCGGTCCTCTTAGGGAAAACCAACTGCGACGAATTCGCCATGGGTAGCTCCAATGAAAATTCCGCCTATGGCCCGGTGTTAAACCCGGAAGCCACCGACCGTATTCCCGGTGGATCGAGCGGCGGGTCCGCAGCGGCGGTGGCTGCAGGCTTGGCGGTCGCCTCGCTTGGAACGGATACCGGCGGCTCCATTCGCCAGCCGGGCGCCATGTGCGGCGTGCCCGCGATGATGGGAAGCTATGGCCGAGTATCGCGCTACGGACTGATCGCGTTCGCGTCTTCTCTGGATCGTATCGGCCCATTCGCCAGCAATGTTCGCGACGTCGCGACGGTGCTGCGAGTAATCGCCGGGCGCGATCCCAATGATTCAACGTCCACAACCGCCCCGGTTCCCGACTATGCCGCTGAGATCGCGAAACCCGTAGCTGGCTTGCGAATCGGCATCCCGAAGGAATATTTCGGCGAAGGGATGGATGACGGGGTCCGAAAAAAGGTCGAAGCCGGCATCGAGGTCCTGAAGAAACTGGGCTGCAAGATGGTCGGGATCCGCATGCCACATACCGACTACGCCATCGCTGTCTACTACATCATCGCGACCGCGGAGGCGAGCTCCAACCTCGCGCGCTACGACGGCGTGCGCTACGGTCTCCGCGTGAACGACGATTCCCTGCTATCGATGTACCGCAAGACCAGGGGCGCCGGCTTCGGCCCGGAAGTAAAACGCCGCATTGTCCTCGGCACCTATGTCCTCTCCGCTGGCTACTACGACGCCTATTACCTAAAAGGCCAAAAAGTTCGAGCATTGATCGCCCAGGACTTCCGCGACGCCTTCACGAAGGTAGATGTGATCGTGACGCCTACCTCACCGGTGCCTGCCTTTAAACTGGGCGAGCGCACGGACGACCCACTCCAGATGTATCTCGCTGATATATATACAGTTACGGGCTCGCTGGCGGGCATACCGGGCATCTCGGTGCCCTGCGGAAAGGTCTGCGGTAAGCTCCCCGTCGGCCTGCAGATTTTCGGTCCCGCTTTTGGTGAAGCCCGCGTCCTGCAATTGGCGCACGCATTCGAGCAAGCCGGGGGCGCGACAGTATGAAGTCGACACTCGGTCTTGACGTCCACAGTTCGGAATTGCGGCGCTCTGATCGAGCGGAAACTTCGTCTCCACATTTCGTGACCAAGCTCGACCCGATCCTGCAGAAATTGGCTCACGCCCAGAGCCGCCTGCTCAGCACCGCCGATTCCGTCCGCCCGGACCAGTGGCAAATGCGCCCGAAAAGCGGCGGCTGGTCCGCGGGCGAGTTGGTGGCCCACCTCATTATGGTCGAGCGAGCCGTTCTTGGCAGCGCCGACCGCGTAATGCAGCATGCGCCCAGACATATCCCGGCGCTAAAAAGATTTCATCTTCCCCTCGCGCTGGTGGAAGCCCGGTTGATTCGTCGAAAAACGCCCATTCCACTGGATCCGCAACTCGTGCGCGAAAAAGAAACGATGCTCGCGGAACTCCGAGAAATCCGCGAACGTACACTCGCCTTCGTGGACGAAACGAAGGGTCGCGACCTGAGCAAATATCGCTGGCGACACGCCTTCCTGGGCATGCTGAACATGTACGAATGGCTGCAGATGATCGCCTGTCACGAAATTCGGCACGAAAAACAGTTGCAGAAAATTGCCAATTCCTACCGAAAGCCATAGCAACTTTGCAAAAATGGGACATTTTTACCTGCCCGTTGGTACAGTCTGCATCGTTTCGGTTTGCTTAAAATTCGCCGTTTTTTCGCCGAAAACGCCTGCTTTTACAGGGTTTTCTGTAGAAAGTACTAGCCTCGGCGTTTTGCCCTAGCAGAACGGACCTACTATTGCTCTTACGTCGATGCAGCTATTACGATGCACACAGCATCCAACGCAGTGTGGATCGCAAAAGCGGCGGGACACAGAAAGGGCCAAGGCCATGGTAACCGTCAAAGCCAGCCAGAAAATTTTCACCGATTCAGAAGTCGCCAGCCTGACAGGGATCTGCGTGGATCATCTGCGTAATTTCGCGAAGAGCCGCCATTTGGGGTTCATCGCGCGAGCTGCGGAACGCGCGGGGTTGCAGGCGGATCAGTGGCTGTTCACGATTTCGGATCTAATGGTGCTGGTTACGTTGTTTCCGCGTTGCACGCACTAATTGCGCCGGAAAAATCGACGGTAGAATTGTGCTCTCCGGCTGTCTGGAGGGCTTTTTTTTGTCTCCGAATGTGCACGTTGGCGGCCTGCTTACGTTGCTTCCATCCATTTACATCGGCGCTTGAGGTCAGTTGAGGCCCTTCGGCTACGCCTCGTCGCATAGCCCTCAGGTCCGGTCGGCTGGATCCGCGAGTTTCAGGTGGCGCGCTGCGGCTACTCGCCACTTTTCCGCGTCACCGGATTCGGGCGGCAGCATCTACTTGGTATGGAATTCAGACAACTTGGTCATTCTGGTTTGAAGGTGCCGGTTCTTAGTTTTGGGACTGGGACGTTTGGCGGCGGGAACGAATTTTTCAAGGCTTGGGGCAGCAGCGATGTGGCCGAAGCCACTCGGCTCGTGGATGTCAGCCTGGCGGCAGGTGTCAACCTGTTCGACACCGCGGATATCTATTCGAACGGCCTCTCGGAGGAAATTCTGGGGAAAGCGATTGCCGGGCGGCGTGGCGATCTCTTGATTTCTACGAAGGCGACGTTCCGGGTCGGTAAGGGTCCCAATGACGTTGGATCTTCGCGGTATCACCTGCTGCGGGCGTGCGAAGACAGCCTGCGCCGCCTCGGCACCGACTACATCGACATCTACCACCTGCACGGGTTCGACGCGCTGACGCCCATCGAGGAAACACTGAGGACTCTCGATCAACTGGTGCAGAGCGGTAAGGTGCGCTATATCGCTTGCTCCAATTTTTCCGGGTGGCACTTGATGAAGTCGCTGGCGATTTCTGAGAAGTATGGATGGTCGCGGTATGCGGCGCATCAGGCGTACTACTCGCTGATCGGGCGGGAGTTCGAATGGGAATTGATGCCACTGGGGCTAGATCAAGGTGTTGGAACCATCGTCTGGAGTCCCTTGGGCTGGGGGCGGCTCACCGGAAGGATTCGGCGCGGCCAGCCGCTGCCTGAAAACAGCCGGCTGCATAAGACCGCCGATTACGGGCCGCCAGTCGAAGACGAGTATCTCTATCGCGTGGTGGACGCCTTGGACGAGGTCGCCAGGGAGACCGGAAAGCGCGTTCCCGTCATTGCTTTGAACTGGCTTTTGCAGCGTCCCACGGTCGCGAATATCGTGATCGGCGCGCGGAATGAAGAGCAGCTTCGGCAGAATTTGGAAGCTATCGGTTGGAATCTGACGCCTGAGCAGGTTGCGAAGCTCGATAAGGCTAGCGATCGGACGCCGATTTATCCTTACTGGCATCAGCGGCAGTTTGCCGAACGGAATCCTTTGCCGGTGCCGCTGGTGGTTGAGGGCAATCGATAAGTTGTTTGCGGTGCGGTTGGATCTCGACTTCTTTCAATTGATTGCGACACATTCTCGCGATAAAAGACCTTCCAAATTGATCTGGTTTTTGCACGCGCCGGGCTAAAGCCCGGCGCCTACATTGGTTCGCGGCCCGGGCAAGCTGGGGGACGGCCGTGCTGCGCCCCTACAGTGCTTGGGCGGCTTTAGGATTTGCGATGGAATGACCTTGTGCGGGTTGCGGGGGCGCGAGGGGTGGCAGTATTCTCGAAGGTGCGGCAAACCCACAGATGCGAGGCTGCATCGCACCTTTAACGATCCGATGAGCTTATCTAGAATACCCACCTTCTCTCGAATGTTCACTATTGTGTTTTGTATCGCCGGCGCCTGTTGGGTTGCTGCAGCTGCGTTGGCAACGCCAACTCCTCTTCCGCAAAGCTCAACGGACGTTACCGATGCACAGACCGCGAGCGCACCCCAAGCGGACGCCAAGACGACTGCCGGGCAGGACGCGGCGGATGCACGGATCACGCGGGGGAAGAAGCTGGTGCTGAAGGACGGCAGTTTTCAGCTGGCGCGAAGCTACGAGCGTAAGGGCGATCGGGTGCGGTATTACAGCATGGAGCGCGGTGATTGGGAGGAGATCCCGGCGGCGCTGGTGGACTGGGACGCGACGGCCAAGGCGGAACGTGACGGGGCGAAGGCTGTCGAGGCGCTGGTGAGCAAGATTCATAAGCAGGAAGAGGCCACCAAGATCGAAACCACCTTGGACATCGATGCCAGCCTGCAGGTGGCGAGCGGCGTGTTCCTGCCTCCGGGCGAGGGGATGTTCGCCCTCGAGGGAAAATCGGTGATTGCCATACCGCAGGTGAGCTCGGCGGTAAAAAACGACCGAAAGAACAGCATCAAGCGGATACTTTCGCCAATTCCGATTATACCCGCGAAGCAGAACATCGAAATCCCGGGAGGGAAGGCAGCGCTGCGGATCAATACACAATTCCCTGAGTTTTACTTGCGCGAGGTGCAGCCAGATTACGATAAGGATTCGGCGCTGGAACGTACCCACCGCCAAGGGAACTCGGGGCCGGAGGTGGAGTTGATTCGCGCAACGGTCAAGGGAAACAAACGCATCCTGGAATCGATCCGCAGCATGTTTGGCGAAGAAGTGGGGCGGGAGAGCAACACGATCTCCATCCAGCAGTGGGAAGTCGCCAAGACCGTTTACCGATATACGTTGAGCGCGCCGTTGCCTCCGGGGGAGTACGCCTTGGCGGAAATTTTACCCGATGGGCTGAATCTTTTTGTCTGGGATTTCGGCGTGGATGGGAAGAAATAGAAATGAGAGGTTAGCGGTAAGAAGAGTGCGGAGGATGGAAAAGTTTTCGCCAGGGAACCCACCCTGCGGGAAAAATAAGGGAACGCCTGAGTGGAGTCTGAGCTACGACCAGAGCCCAAAAACGGTGATCAGCGTTTTGCGACTGGACTTGCGGACAAGACTTCGCGAAACATGGCGAGCACTTCGGAGATGCGGAAGGGCTTTTGCAACCTGTGAGGCTCCGAGGAATCACTTTTCACGGTGTCAACGAGATCGCCGGTCATGAAAATGACGACCGGCTTGCGCTTGCCCGCGGCAGCGACAATCTGCTGCGCAGCTTCGCGGCCACCCGTCGCAAACCCATTGGCGGAAAGATTCAAATCGCAAAGAAGAATATCGTAGGAGCGGCCCCTGACAAACTCAACGGCGCCAGCTGGAGTGGACGCGCAATCGACGCGCAAACCGTGCGCGGAGAGGCCCTCTTCGAGCAGCATGCGGATGCTTTCTTCGTCGTCGAGAACCAGAATCGCACGCCCCTTCAGGAGATCGGGGCTTGCCGCCGGCATGCGCGCAAAAGCTGGTGTAGCCCCATCAACAATGGGCTCCGGAGACTCCTTAACCGACGCTACCGGAAGGAAAACGGTGAAAGCCGACCCGCCGACAGGCAAAGTCTCGACATCGATCGAGCCGCCGTGCTCGCGGACAATCGCGGTGCAGATGCTGAGGCCGAGTCCGGTGCCGCCGCCGGGGCGCTTGGTGGTATAGAACGGGTCGAAAAGTTTCGGAAGCGCTTCCGGCAAGATGCCGACGCCGTCGTCCTGCACGGTGACGGCGATCTGCTCACCAATGCGTCCGATACGGATCTGGATGCGGCCAGATTCGCGGACTTCGCGAATGGCGTGCTCCGCGTTGCTGATTAAATTCAGGAAAACTTGCATGAGCTGATTGGAATCGCCAACGACCGGCCGCAAACCAGGCTGCGGCTGAAATTCCACCTGCACGTTGTTACGGCGCAGGGAATGGTCGTGCAATTGGAGCGTGCGCTCAATCAGGCTGCTGACATCGAGCGGCTTCTTCTGCGGCGATGCGGGCCGCGAAAACTCGAGAAGATTTTGCACGATGCGCGCGGCGCGGCGAGCCTGGCGATGGGTAAGATCGAGCTGGCGTTTCGCTGAATCGTCGAAGCCTTCGCGCTCGCGCAGAAGTTCGGTCACTCCCAGGATGGCGGTGAGAGGGTTGTTCAGCTCGTGAGCGACGCCGGCGAGCATCTGGCCCATCGCCGCGAGTTTCTCCGCCTGGATGAGCTGCTCTTCCAACCGCTTGAGATCGGTCACATCGCGGCCGGAGATGATCACACCATCGATCTTGCCGGTTTCGTCGCAGAGCGGGCTGAAATGGCAGCGGATGCGGCGCCACTCGCCCATTTTGTGCCGTACGCGAATTTCCAGGGAGGCAAAGGACTGGCGCCCATCAAACATTTCGGCGAATAGTGATTGCAGCGCCGGGCGGTCTTCCGCGTGGGTGCGTTCGCCCAATTCTTGCGTATCGTAGTCTTCGGCGTCGTAGCCGAGGATTTCTTTGACCCGTGGACTCGCGAAAGTGTAATGACCCGAGGCGTCGAGCACAAAAATCAGGTCGGGGAAGCCACCCACCAGGCGGCGCGCGAATTCCTGTTGCTGGTAAAGACGCCGCTCCATTTGGCGGCGTTCCGTGATGTCCATCAATGCGCCGTGATAGCGCACGACCCGGCCCATGGTGTCACGCACGGCCGCCGCGGTGTTCAAGCAAATGATAGGGTTGCCGTCTTTGCGATACAGCGTCAGCTCGCGCCCTTGAAGCATGGGCTGCGTGTCTACCTCCTGCCGCAGCAGCCGGCGTTGCTCCGCATCGGGGAGAAGGTCGGCGAGCGACCGGGAGAGAAGCTCTTCCTTGGAATCGTATCCCAGCATGCGCACGAGCGCTGGATTCGCGTCCAGGATGCGGTCGTCGGGCGTGACGATGTAGATGCCTTCCTGAAGCGTTTCAAACAGCTCGGTAAACCGCGCTTCGTTCTTACGTGAAGCGGTGATGTCACGCGCGAGTATAGTGACTCCGTGCACCTGGTCGCCGCGGAGCATAGGATGCGCGACGCAATCGTAATAGAAAATGGCGTTCAGCTTCTTGATCCGGACGTGGACGACGCCGGTCCACTGGCGACGTTCCAGAAAGCGCGGCATGGCCCGCTCGATCAGGTTGCGAGCGTCGTCGGACGCGTCTTCCACAAAATCCGTCAAAGGCCGCCCGATGATTTGTTGAAACGAAGACCCGACGAGATCGGCGAAACTCCTGTTGACGGCGCGGATTTCGCCTTCCAGTGTGAGTGCAAGCAGAACGTCGTCGAACGAATCGATCAGGTCGCGGTAACCCTGCTGGGAGCGCTCGATGACCGAGAAGAGCCGGTCGAGTTGCCCGTCGCTTGGCGGCTCCGCATCGCGCTGCTCGAGGCCGCGCACCAGCCCGCGCAATTCGGAGATTTCCCGAGTCCGCTTCCAGGTGTACCAGCCGAAAAGGGCCACCAGAACCACCAATCCGATGGGCAGGGCTTCGAAACGAAGGGCAAACGAACGGAGGCTGTTCCAAGAGACCACCGCGAACACGATGGAAATCACGAGGAGCAGGAAAAAGGTGAGCCGCCAGAGCTCGCTCTGGCGCTTTTCAAACTGCGCGAGCCGATCGGAAATCGCGGAGCGGTGCTGATTGTTCGACGAAGAAGTCTCCGCGGAACCCGGAAGGTTTTTCCTGTTTTCTGGCATGGCTTTACGCGAGACTTGGACTCCGCGCTAATCGATCAACGGTACCCTCTATTGTAGGAATGCCCGAAACTTGCCAGCAACAACAGGATTGCCTGAAGTGCCTGAACAGATACCAATACGTAGTGCCTAAAAAGTAATCGGCGCCTCCGACTGCGATCGGAGGCGCCGACGATTCGTTGTGGCAGACGGAGAAAAACCCCGTCCGACAGATTGGTTAGCCTTCGGTAGCGGCGTCGGCCTCGGTGTCCTTTTGCAGGAAGTCCAGGGCCGCGGCTTCCTCGGGGGTTAGTTCGGCGGCTTCCGGAATCTCCTCGACCGGAGCGGGGATGGGCATTTCCGTCAGCAACTGAATGCTGCGGTAGTGCTCGAGGCCCGTGCCGGCGGGGATCAGGCGGCCCATGATGACGTTTTCCTTCAGGCCACGCAGGTAGTCGACCTTGCCAGCAACGGCGGCTTCGGTGAGGACGCGGGTGGTCTCCTGGAAGCTCGCTGCGGAGATGAACGAGTCGGTCGAGAGCGACGCCTTGGTGATGCCAAGGAGCAGCGGGCGGCCCGTCGCCGGGCGTCCACCGTCTTTGATGACCTGGTCGTTCTCTTCGCGGAAGCGGAACTTGTCCACTTGCTCCTCAAGGAGGAACGAGGTGTCGCCGACGTCTTCGACCTTGACCCAGCGCATCATCTGCCGGGAGATGGTTTCGATGTGCTTGTCGTTGATGTTCACGCCCTGCAACCGGTAAACCTCTTGAATCGCGTTGACCAAGTACGATTGCGTGAACTTTTCGCCGAGGACCGCCAGCAAATCGTGCAGGTTGAGTGGGCCGTCGATCAAAGCCTCACCGGCCTTGACGTGGTCGCCTTCCTGAACGTTGATGTGAATACCGCGAGGAATCGAATATTCCTTCGTGGTCTTGCGGTCTTCGCTTTCGACGTAGATCTTACGCATGCCCTTGGCGATATCGCCGTAACGAACCACGCCGTCGACTTCGCTGATGACCGCTGGATCCTTGGGCTTGCGGGTTTCGAAGAGTTCCACGACGCGCGGGAGACCGCCCGTGATGTCCTTCGTCTTGGTGGTTTCGCGCGGGATCTTCGCGAGCACGTCGCCGGCTTGCACTTCGTCGCCATCCTTGACCATCAAGTGAGCGCGCGAAGGCATCAGGTACTTTTTGCGGACCTTGCCGGACGAATCGCGAACGAGAATCGCGGGTTGATGTTTTTCGTCTCCCGGTGGCAGGGTTACGACGTCCTGCGACAGACCGGTGACTTCGTCTACTTGCTCTTCGATCGTCAGGCCGGGACGCAGGTCGTCGAATTTCACGGAGCCAGCGGTTTCGGTAAGGATCGAGAAGGTGAACGGATCCCACTCGGCCAGAATCTGACCGTGGTTGACGGTGTCGCCTTCGGCAACGCGGAGGCGCGCGCCGTAAACAACGTGGTAGCGCTCCTTTTCGCGATTCTTCTCATCGACGATGGCGATGAGGCCGGAGCGGTTCATGGCGATGGCGGTGCCGCCGCGACCCTGCACATGCTTGAGGTCCACGAACTTGACGACGCCGTTGTTGCGCGCTTCGAGCGTGGAACGCTCGGAGACGCGAGTGGCGGTGCCGCCGATGTGGAACGTGCGCATGGTGAGCTGCGTACCGGGTTCGCCGATGGACTGCGCGGCAATGACGCCGACGGCTTCACCAAGCTCGACCATGCGGCCGGAAGCGAGGTTGCGGCCGTAGCACAGCGCGCAAACGCCGCGCCGTGATTCGCAAGTCAGCACCGAACGGATGCGTACCCGCTCGATACCCGCGCCCTGCACGGAGTTGGCAAGCTCTTCGGTGATTTCCTGGTTCACGTCTACGATGACGTGGCCTTCGAAGTCCTTGATCTTGTCGAGCGAAACGCGGCCAACGATGCGGTCGCGCAGCGGCTCGACTTCGACGCCGGCTTCGATGATGGGTTCGACGAAGATGCCGTCGGTTGTGCCGCAATCGCGCTCGTTGATGATGACGTCTTGCGCCACATCGACGAGGCGGCGGGTGAGGTAGCCGGAATCGGCAGTCTTGAGCGCCGTGTCGGCCAAGCCCTTACGCGCGCCGTGCGTGGAGATGAAGTATTGCAGCACGTTCAGGCCTTCGCGGAAGTTGGAGGTAATCGGCGACTCGATAACTTCGCCCGACGGCTTGGCCATCAGGCCGCGCATGCCGGAAAGCTGACGAATCTGCTGTTTCGATCCGCGCGCGCCGGAGTCGGCCATGACATAAACTGGGTTGATGCCGCCTTCTTTGTCCTGGTTCTCGAGGGTCTTGAACAGTTCGTCGGCAACTTTCTCGGTGACGTCGCCCCAGATGGCGATGACCTTGTTGTAGCGCTCGCCGTTGGTGATCGCGCCGTCGAGGTATTGCTGCTGCACCTTGACGACTTCCTTTTCGGCGTTGTCCACCAGCTTGGGCTTGTCGCCCGGGATGATCATGTCGTCAATGCCGATCGAAATTCCCGACTTGGTGGCATACATGAAACCAAGTTCCTTCAAGTGATCGAGCAGTACGACCGTGCTTTCCAGACCGAAGCGCAGGTAGGCGTAATACACCAGCTGCTGCACGCCCTTCTTTTTGAGCAAGCCGTTGATGTACGGGAAATTGCTCGGCAAGTGATCGTTGAGGATCACGCGGCCGACGGTGGTCTGAATGAACTGGCGCTCCATTTTCACTGGAACGGTGTGCGGCACGTCTTGATCGTCGTAGGCGGTGGTGAGGTCGATGACTTCACCGGTGTAGCGCAGACGGATCGGCGTGAGCAGTTCGACTTCGCCGGCTTCGAGCGCAAGGACGACTTCGTCGGTCGCGCCGAAGACACGGCCTTCACCTTTGGCACCGGTGCGCGCCTTGGTCAGGTAGTAGATGCCGAGCACCATGTCCTGCGACGGAACGGCGAGAGGCAAGCCGTGCGCCGGGGACAGGATGTTGCGCGAGCTGAGCATCAGCACCGACGCTTCGACTTGCGACTCGGGCGACAGCGGAATGTGGACCGCCATCTGGTCGCCGTCAAAGTCCGCGTTGAACGCGGTGCAGACCAGCGGATGGATGCGTATGGCTTTGCCTTCCACGAGGACCGGCTCGAACGCCTGAATACCGAGACGGTGCAACGTCGGGGCGCGGTTCAGCAGCACGGGATGTTCGCGAATGACGTCTTCGAGAATGTCCCACACGACTGGATCTTGCTGCTCGACCATTTCCTTGGCTTGCTTGATCGTGGTGCAGTGCCCTTGCGCTTCGAGCTTGTGATAGATGAAAGGCTTGAACAGCTCGAGCGCCATTTTTTTAGGCAGACCGCATTGATTCAGTTTCAGTTCCGGACCGACGACGATGACGGAACGGCCAGAGTAGTCCACGCGCTTGCCGAGCAAGTTCTGGCGGAAGCGGCCCTGCTTGCCCTTGAGCGTATCGGACAAGGACTTGAGCGGACGATTGTTGGTCCCGCGAAGCACGCGGCCGCGGCGTCCGTTGTCGAACAGCGCGTCAACAGCTTCCTGAAGCATGCGCTTTTCGTTTCGAACGATCACGTCCGGCGCGCGGAGCTCCATCAGCTTCTTCAACCGGTTGTTGCGGTTGATGACGCGGCGGTAGAGATCGTTAAGGTCTGAGGTTGCAAAACGTCCGCCGTCCAGTGGCACCAGCGGGCGCAACTCCGGTGGAAGCACCGGGATCACGTCGAGAATCATCCACTCCGGCTTATTGCCGCTCTTGCGGAACGCTTCCAGCACCTTCAAGCGCTTGGCGAACTTGATCCGCTTTTGCAGCGACGGATCGACCTTCATTTTTTCGCGAAGCTCTTCGGACAGCTTTTCCACTTCGACGCGGCGGAGCAGCTCTTTGATCGCTTCGGCGCCCATCTTGGCGGTGAACTGGCCGGGATATTCCTTCTGCAGCTCGCGGTATTTGTCTTCGAGGAGCACTTCGCGCTCGCGAAGCACGGCAACTTCGCCGGCATCCACCACCACGAACGCTTCGAAGTAGAGAATGCGCTCGAGGTCGCGCATGGAAATGTCCAGCAAGTAGCCGATGCGGCTGGGCAATCCCTTGAAGAACCACACATGCGAGCACGGTGAAGCCAGCTCGATGTGTCCCAGGCGCTCACGGCGAACCTTGCTGAGCGTGACTTCCACGCCGCACTTGTCGCAAATCACACCGCGGTGCTTCATGCGCTTGTACTTGCCGCACAAACACTCCCAGTCGGTGACGGGGCCAAAAATTTTGGCACAGAACAAGCCGTCGCGTTCCGGCTTGAACGTGCGGTAATTGATGGTCTCGGGCTTGGTGACTTCTCCGTGAGACCACGAACGGATTTTTTCAGGGCTTGCCAGGCTGATGCGGATGGAATCGAAATCGGCAATCAAACTGGCGCGATCGTAAGGGCTGCTTCGGTACAAGGTTGTTTCCTCCCTCCCCGGCTTCCACCGGGGACGCGGCCTGGTGTTTTGCACCCGGCCGGCTGAGAACCCAAACTGCTCAAGAACTTCGACTGCTTACAGCTTGCTGAAATGGGGCGCAGAATGCTGCGCCCCTACAACGCCGACCTAGTCGGCTGCTTTTCCTTCCGGTGGTTTTTGGCGCTTCATGAGTTCGACGTCGAGGCACAGCGACTGTAGCTCGCGCACCAGCACGTTGAATGATTCCGGCACGCCGGGCTCGATGCCCGGTTCGCCCTTGACGATGGCTTCGTAGATTTTCGCGCGGCCATAAACGTCGTCGGACTTAGCCGTGAGCAGTTCCTGCAGAATGTGCGCCGCTCCGTATGCTTCCAACGCCCAGACTTCCATTTCGCCGAAGCGCTGGCCGCCGAACTGCGCCTTGCCACCGAGTGGCTGCTGGGTGATAAGCGAGTACGGACCGATCGAGCGCGCGTGAATCTTGTCGTCGACGAGATGCGACAGCTTGAGCATATAGATGTAGCCGACCGTGACGGGCTGATCGAACTGGTCACCGGTCATGCCGTCGAAGAGGTTGATCTTGCCGGCATGCGGCAGACCCGCGACTTCGAGCAAGTGACGGATTTCCGTTTCGCGCGCGCCGTCGAATACCGGCGTGGCGAATGGAATTCCTTCGCGGAACCCTTCGGCATATTCCAGTAGCTCATCGTCGTCGAGTTTCCCGAGCGTCTTCCAGATGGTGGTGTCGCTGAATACCTCGCGGAACCACCGGCGCACGGCCTCGGCGCGCACTTCCTTGCTGAGCAGGCGCTTGAGGCTGTTGCCGAGTTCTTTCGCGGCCCAGCCGAGATGCGTTTCCAGAACCTGTCCGACGTTCATACGCGACGGAACGCCGAGCGGATTCAGAACGATCTCGACCGGAGTGCCATCCGGCATGTAAGGCATGTCTTCCTGAGGAACGATGCGCGCGATCACGCCCTTGTTCCCGTGGCGTCCGGCCATTTTGTCGCCGATGGAGAGCTTGCGCTTCATCGCGATATAGACTTTGACCAGCTTGATGACGCCCGGCGGCAGCTCGTCGCCCTTCTTCAGTTTTTCTTTGCGCTCCTCGGTGATCTTGCGGAGCACATCGATCTGGCGCGAAGTCATCTCCTCGATCTCTTCGATTTTCTCGATGAGCAGAGGATCTTTCTCGTTGAGTTTCAGGCGCTTGAGGTTGCGCGTCGAAACTTTCTCGATGATGTCGCGCGTCAGTTCGACGCCCTTGGTCAGCAGGCGCTTGTTTGTCTTTTCGTCGTGCAGGTCGGCCTGAAGAATCTTGCCGCCGAGCAAATCCGACAAGCGCTTGAGGCGCTCATCCGTGAGGATGCGGATTTCGTCAGCGAGGTTCCTCTCCAGCTTGAAGACCTGCGTGGCTTCAATGGCCTTGTGGCGCTCATCCTTTTCGCCGCCCTTGCGGGTGAAGATTTTGACATCGACGATGGTGCCTTCGATGCCCGGCGGGCAATAGAGCGAAGCGTCGCGAACGTCTCCGGCTTTTTCGCCGAAGATCGCGCGCAGCAGTTTTTCTTCCGGCGTCAACGTGGTTTCGCCCTTCGGCGTAACCTTGCCGACGAGGATGTCGCCCGGTTTGATTACCGCGCCGATGCGGATCACGCCGCTTTCGTCCAGGTTGCGAAGGAAGGACTCGCTGATGTTGGGAATGTCGCGAGTTACTTCTTCGGGGCCAAGTTTCGTGTCGCGCGCTTCGATTTCGTACTCCTCGATGTGAATCGAGGTGTAGTAGTCGTCCTTGACCAGCTTGTCGCTGACCAGGATGGCGTCTTCGAAGTTGTACCCGCGCCAGGGAACGAAGGCCACGAGCACGTTGCGTCCCAGGGCGAGTTCGCCGCGCTCCGTGCAAGGGCCGTCCGCGAGGACTTGGGCTTTCTTCACACGGTCGCCGACGCGCACCAGCGGCTTCTGGTTGATGCAAGTGTTCTGGTTCGAGCGCTTGAACTTGATGAGCTGATAGATGTCCGCGCCCACTTCGCGGCTGAGAACGCCGGAGTGATCGGACTCGACGCGCACGATGATGCGCTCGGAGTCGACCTGATCGACAATTCCATCGCGCTTGCACAGCACGACTGCGCCGGAATCGCGAGCGGTGACGCGTTCCATACCGGTGCCGACCAGCGGGGCGTCGCCACGGATGAGCGGCACAGCTTGGCGCTGCATGTTCGAACCCATTAGTGCGCGGTTGGCGTCGTCGTTCTCGAGGAACGGAATCAAGCTGGCGGCCACCGACACGAGCTGCTTCGGCGACACGTCAACGTAGTCGACTTCATCGCGGCTCTTGAGCACGAAGTTGCCGGCTTGCCGGCAGTTCACCAGTTCCGTCGTGATCTTCAGCTTGTCATCGAGCGAAACGTTAGCCTGCGCGACCACGTACTTGTCTTCTTCCCAAGCGGAAAGATAGAAGCAGTACGGCTCGACAGTCACCTTGCGGCGCTTCAGCTCTTCGTTGAGCTCTTCGACGCGGTCCTTTTCCACGATCTCGCCGGCTTTGAATTCGCTGTCTCCAGCGTTCACGATGTGGACGTAGTCGATGATGCGCCCGCCCTTGACCTTGCGGTATGGCGATTCGATGAAGCCGTAGTCGTTGATGCGCGCAAAGCACGACAGCGAGCTGATTAGGCCGATGTTCGGGCCTTCCGGCGTTTCGATCGGGCAGATACGCCCGTAGTGCGTCGGGTGCACGTCGCGCACTTCGAATCCGGCACGTTCACGCGACAGACCGCCGGGTCCAAGGGCCGACAGACGCCGCTTGTGAGTGATTTCACTGAGCGGGTTGGTCTGGTCCATGAACTGGCTGAGCTGCGACGAGCCGAAGAATTCGCGGATCGCGGCCATAACCGGTTTGGCGTTGACCAGGTCGTGCGGCATCGCCGTGGACATCTCCTGGTACACGCTCATCTTCTCCTTGATGGCGCGTTCCATGCGGACGAGACCGATGCGGAACTGATTTTCGAGCAACTCACCGACCGCGCGAACGCGGCGGTTGCCGAGGTGATCGATGTCATCCACGACGCCGATGTTCTTGCGCAGCTTGAACAGGTACTTGATCGCCGAAACAAAGTCCGGCGTGTCCAGCGTGCGATTGTCGAGCGGCGTGTCGAGGCCCATCTTGATGTTGAACTTCAAGCGGCCCACGCGGCTGAAGTCGTACTTGCGCGGGTCGAAGAACATGCCGCGGAACAAGTTCGTGGCCGTTTCGAGCGTCGGAGGATCGCCTGGGCGCAGCTTGCGGTAGATTTCGATCAGCGCTTCCTTCGAAGAGCGGATGCCGTCCTTGTCCAAAGTGCGCGAAAGCACCACGCCGATGTCGTCGCGTTCCGGGAAGAACACGTCCACTTCGGTGATGCCCGATTCGGCAAACGCCTGCCACAGTTCGGGGGTCAACGGCTTGTTGGCTTCCAGCAAAACTTCGCCGGTCTGGCGGTTCACTACGTCGGCGACGCTGTAGGCGCCTTCGAGGTCCGCGAGTGTCGAGCGAACCTGCGAGATTTTGGCCTTGATCAATTCCTTGAACAGGTTCTCGGTGATGCGCTTGTGCGCGCCGATGATCACTTCATCTGTTTTCGGATTCTTGATCTCGTGCGTCAGCTTGCGGTCAACGATCCCCGGCGAAATATTCCAGTACAGGTCTTTATCGCGCAGAGAAATGCGCTCCACCTGATAGAAGGTGCGCAGAATGTCTTCGTTGGACTTCATGCCCAGGGCGCGAAGGAAGATCGAGCCCAGGAATTTGCGTTTGCGATCGATACGCACGTAGAGAATGTTTTTCGTGTCGTACTCGAATTCCACCCACGACCCGCGGTACGGAATGATCTTCCCGAGGAAGTAGGAGCGGTTATTGGCGCTCTCGAAGAAAACGCCCGGCGAGCGGTGCAACTGGCTGACGATGACGCGCTCGGTGCCATTGATGATGAAGGTGCCGTTCTCCGTCATCAGCGGAATGTCGCCGTAGAAAACTTCCTGCTCCTTGATGTCGCGAATGGTTTTCGCGCCGGAGTCCGGATCTTTGTCGTAAATGGTCAGTCTTATGGTGACTTTCAGCGGCGCGGAGTACGTCATTCCGCGTTCCTGGCACTCGTTTACGTCATACTTCAACTGCATCGCCACCGGGTCGCCGCACTTGTTGCAAAATGTCGGAGTGTTCTTGTTGAACGTGCCGCACTTGTGGCAGATCACGTCGCCAGTCTGGTACGGATTGGTGACGACAGACGCTCCGCAATTACGGCAGGTCGCGCGCAAGTGGTGCAGGCCCTTCAGGTTGCCGCACTTGCACTCCCAGTTGCCGATTGAGTAGTCCACGAATTCCAGCTGCGACATTTCGCGGAAATCCTTGATCGGAAACACCGACGTGAACACCGACTGAAGTCCGCCGTCATCGCGCTCGCTCGGCAGCAAATCCATCTGCAGAAAGCGCTGATACGACTTCATCTGTACTTCAATCAGGTTGGGAATCTGAATCGAGCCCTGGATCTTCGCGAAATCCAGACGCTGACGTTCCCGCACATGCTGATTGGTAGTCGACATGAATTACCTCATCCCTTGTGGGCAATGCTCGGACAAATTGAGTGAAGGCAGCGAATCGATGTGCTCGCCCTGCCCGCCCAAAGTCAGCGCGCGCACACGACCGCAGAGCGCCAGGTATAGGCGCTTGAAGTTGTTGTAGTACCCAGCCTCGGCTTGCGTGATGAAATCCTTTGGCGCGGTCCGCTCAATGAGCCGCGCCGCCCTATCGAAGCCCTTGTTTTGCAGCTCTCGTTGCGAAGCTCTTGTTGCTCGTGCCGTGCAACCGTTACTTGACTTCGACTTTGGCGCCGACGTCTTCGAACTTCTTCTTGATGGTCGCGGCTTCGTCCTTGCTCACGCCTTCTTTGACGGTCTTTGGCGCGCCATCGACGAGGTCCTTGGCTTCCTTCAAGCCCAGACTCGTGACTTCGCGAACCGCCTTGATGACGTTGATCTTGTTGCCGCCCACGTCGGTGAGCACGACGGCAAATTCCGTCTTCTCTTCCGCCGGAGCCGCAGCTGCCGCGCCACCGCCGCCGCCCGCCACAACCGTGGCAGCCGCCGCCGAAACGCCGAACGTCTCTTCCATCTTCTTCACAAGGTCCGACGCTTCCAGCAACGTCAGCCCCTTGATTTCTTCCAGGATCGTATCTACCTTCGCCATGACTGTTCCTTCTCCTCTCGAAATTAAAATATCTTACTGGGCCGCTTCGGGACTTGGTGCGGGCGTTGCTTCCACGGGCGCTGCTTCCGCAGGTTTTGCTTCCGTAGAGGCTACTGGCGCGCTCGCCCCGCCGCCGGACCCAAACTTGTTTGCCTTCACTGCTTCGCTCACGACGACCGCGATGTTGCGCGGCAGCGCGTTCAGCGTCCTCGCCAGACGCTGCGCTGGTGCGTCGAGCAGGAACATGATCTTGCTGAGCAACTCTTCCTTCGAAGGAAGGTTCGCGAGCTGCTGAATTTCCGCGATTGAAATGACACGCCCTTCAACAAGTCCCGCGCGAAACTGAAACGCGGGAACTTCCTTGGCGACCTTGGTCAGCGCCTTTGCGAGCGCCACCGGATCGCTGTTCGTGTAGGCGATCGAATTCGTGCCGGTCAAATTCTTCAGCAAGCCTTCGGCTGGAGTGCCGGAACCCGCGCGCTCCGCCAGCGTATTCTTCACCACCTGATACTTGCCGCCCGCCGCCTGCACCGCGCGCCGCAGCTTGGTGTCGTCTTCCACGGTGATTCCCTGGAACGTGGTCAGAATCACGCTCGACACCTTGGCCAGCGCGACCTTCAGCTTGTCTAAGTCTTCCTGTTTTTCGCTGCGCTTCTTCATAAGCTCGCTATCCTCTATAGACTCGAAATTAAGCGGCGGCCGCCAGAATTTCGGATTCCGCCAGATCGATCGGAATGCCCGGGCCCATCGTGGACGTCAACGTGATTCTCTTGACGTACTTGCCCTTGGCCGCTGCCGGCTTGGCCTTGATCACCGCGTTGATGATCGCGTGCGCGTTTTCTGCCAGCTTGGTCGCGTCAAAATCAATCTTGCCGATCCCGCAGTGGACGATTCCCGCCTTGTCGACGCGAAATTCCACTTTGCCGCCCTTGGTTTCCTTGATCGCTTTGGCCACGTCAAAGGTCACCGTGCCGGTCTTCGGGTTCGGCATCAGCCCGCGCGGGCCGAGAACTTTTCCCAACTTACCGGCAGACTTCATCATGTCCGGCGTCGCGATCACCGCGTCGTAGTCCGTCCAGCCGCCGGCGATCTTCGTGACCATATCTTCGCCGCCGACGAAATCGGCGCCGGCTTCCTGCGCTTCGCGAACTTTTTCACCGCTCGCGATCACCAGCACCCGCACCGACTTGCCCAATCCATGCGGCAGAACCACGGTCCCGCGCACTACCTGGTCCGAATGTTTCGGATCCACACCTAGATTGATGGCCAGTTCAACGGTTTCGTTAAACTTGGTGTGGTGCGTCTTCTTGATCAGCTCCGCTGCTTCCGCGAGCTTGTACGGGCGCGCTTCCACCTTCTTGCGCGCGTTTTCAACGTGTTTGCCTGCCTGCTTCATGCCTCTACCCCAGTCCGACCTCGTAGCGCCTGAACTCCTAGGCTTCCACGACTTCCAGACCCATGTTGCGAGCCGTACCCATCACGGTCTTCATCGCCGAGTCCAGATTTGTGGTGTTGAGATCGACAAGCTTGATCTTGGCGATTTCCTGCACTTGCTTCTTCGTAACTTTTCCAACTTTATTGCGGTTCGGCTCAGCAGAGCCCTTGACAATGCCCGCCGCGCGCAGCAAAAGAATCGAAGCCGGCGGCGTCTTCAAAATAAAGGTAAACGTGCGGTCGGTGTAAACGGTAACCAGCACAGGAAAAATCATCCCGTCTGGTTCCTTGGCCGTCTTGGCATTGAACTGCTTGCAAAAATCCATAATGTTCAAACCATGAGGGCCGAGCGCCGTGCCGACCGGCGGCGCAGGCGTAGCCTTGCCAGCCGGAAGCTGCAACTTAATCGTCGTTTGAATCTTCTTAGCCATGTCCTACCTCAAATCGCCTTATGTAGGCGCCGGGCTTTAGCCCGGCCGCCGAATCTCAAAAACTTCCGCTATCCCAACTTCTCCACGCTGGCGAAATCCAATTCCACCGGCGTCGACCGTCCAAAAATCGTCACCGAAACCTTCAACCGGCTATGATCCCCGTCAATTTCTTCCACGGTTCCGTTAAAATTCGCAAACGGCCCATCCACAATGCGCACCTGCTCGTTGCGCTCAAACACAACTTTGGGCTTCGGCCGATCGGTCGGTGTATGCACGCGATTAATAATCGCGTCCACTTCCGCTTCCGACAGCGGCGAAGGCGAAGTCGCCGACCCAACGAATCCGGTAACTCGCGGCGTATTCCGCACGATGTGCCAGGTGTTCTCGTCCAGATCCATCTCCACCAGCACGTAACCCGGATACGACATCCGCGAAGAAATCACTTTTTTGCCGCCGCGCATCTCGATGGTGTCCTCCATCGGAATCAGCACGCGGCCGATCTTGTCCTGCAGGCTGAACGCCTCCACGCGGCTCTCGAGGCTCTCTTTCACTTTCTTCTCAAAGCCCGAGTACGTATGGATGATGTACCACTGCATTCCCATCGAGTTCTAATCCCTCTCAGACGCCGAAAACTTTGAACACGTACGTAACGCCGCGCTGCACCAGCCAGTCAACCACCGCCAGAAACACGCCGAAGAAAGCCACCGTCGCCACCACAACGGTTGTGGTCGAGATCACGTCGTCGCGGCTAGGCCAAGTGACCTGCTTCATCTCCAGGCGGACATCGTGCAAAAATTCGCGCGCATCCTCGAACGTCCCGGAGACTTTCCCGCCGAGCCTGCTCGCTCCCGCGGTGATCCCACTCTGTTCTTCGTTCTTCACTTTGACCGCTTGCATGGCCATACGTTCCTCACTTCAACTTCACCGACTCGCCGCCGGTCCGATCAATCTCTGGCAGGGGAGGAGGGACTCGAACCCCCATACCCGGTTTTGGAGACCGGAGTCCTAGCCGTTGGACGACTCCCCTAAAACCAAAACCGTCCCTCCAAAAATCCGTCCCAGAACTACTTCACTTCCTTGTGGCCGGTATGTTTGCGGCACGTATTGCAGAACTTCTGCGTCTCCACGCGCTCGGAGTGCTTCTTCTTATTCTTAGTAGTCGTGTAGTTGCGGTTCTTGCAATCTCCGCACTGCAACGTGATGATTTCTCGCATGACTTAATTCCCTTCTGTATTCTCGGAGTCGGGTTCGCCGGGCTAAAGCCCAGCGCCTACATTCCCCGCTCAGCTGACGCAACTACTCAATAATTTCGGTAACCGCGCCTGCTCCAACCGTGTGGCCGCCTTCGCGAATCGCGAACCGCAAGCCCTTCTCGAGAGCGACCGGCGTGATCAGCGTCACTTCGCAGCTCACGTTGTCGCCTGGCATCACCATCTCCACGCCTGTCGGCAATTTCACGTCGCCGGTCACGTCCGTGGTGCGGAAGTAAAACTGCGGCCGGTACCCCGTGAAAAACGGCGTGTGCCGCCCGCCTTCTTCCTTCGTCAGTACGTACGCTTCGGCCTTGAACTTGGTGTGCGGCGTGATCGATCCCGGCTTGCACACTACCTGTCCGCGCTCCACGTCTTCTTTTTCCGTGCCGCGCAGCAGCAATCCCACGTTGTCGCCCGCCAAGCCTTCATCCAGCAGCTTGCGGAACATTTCGACGCCGGTCACAACCTTCTTCTGCGTCGGCCGGAATCCCACGATCTCGATTTCCTCGCCAACCTTCACTTTGCCGCGCTCGACTCTGCCGGTCACCACCGTGCCGCGGCCCGAGATCGAGAAAATATCTTCGATCGGCATCGCGAACGGCTTGTCAATATCGCGCACCGGCTGCGGCACGTTCTTGTCCACCGCTTCCATCAAATCGTCAATGGCCTTTTCCCACTTGGCATCGCCGTTCAACGCCTGCAGCGCCGATCCGCGCACCATGGCAATCGTGTCGCCAGGAAACTGGTAGGTCTTCAAAAGCTCGCGTACTTCCAGTTCCACAAGCTCGAGCAACTCCGCGTCTTCCACCATGTCGCACTTGTTCAGGAACACGACGATGGCCGGCACGCCGACTTGCCGCGCCAGCAAAATGTGTTCCCGCGTCTGCGGCATCGGTCCATCCGTCGCCGCCACCACCAGAATCGCGCCATCCATCTGCGCCGCCCCGGTGATCATGTTCTTGATGTAGTCCGCGTGTCCCGGGCAGTCCATATGCGCGTAGTGCCGGTTCGGCGTCTCGTACTCCACGTGCGACACCGCAATCGTGATTCCGCGCTCGCGCTCTTCCGGCGCGTTGTCGATCGAGTCAAACGCCCGGAACTGCACCTTGGGGTTGTGCTTCGACAACACCTTGGTAATTGCCGCCGTCAACGTGGTCTTGCCATGGTCAATGTGACCAATCGTCCCGATGTTGCAGTGCGGCTTGTTGCGCTCGAATTTCTCCTTGGCCATGTTCTCCTGCCCTCAGCGTAAGATCTGCTTCGTCTCTTGCCCGTTGCTACCGCAAACCCTTGCCGCCACGATCTCGACTACCCCGCCGCACTTCCCTCAGCCCGGCGTTGAGTGGAGCGGGGGACGGGATTTGAACCCGCAACCATCACCTTGGAAGAGTGAGACTCTACCGTTGAGTTACCCCCGCCCTGTCGCGTCAAATCCTTTTGAGTTCCCGCTTCTTCTAACTTCCGACTTCCAACTTCTAACCTCTGATTCTGGAGCCTGGGACCGGGATTGAACCGGTGACCTCGTCCTTACCAAGGACGCGCTCTACCAACTGAGCTACCCAGGCCCAACCCGTGTCCCCCTAGAAATTCATTCGACCGCTAACTCCTGCGCAGTCATCAACTCCATCTTCGCGGCGCACTTTTCCTTGGCGGCGCCTTTGCCGCGATTTAGACCGCGCTCGAACATCGCTTCATGCGATTGCCCTGCGGTTACTACGAACTGCTCTCGACGACTGACTCACTGCTTGGTTGCCGATCCAGCCCGGTCGGCCTGCGTCACTTTTATTTCTACTTACATTCTACAGGACCGAATTTCCCAAGGCCCACATCTACGCGCTACGAGTACATGGTGGACGGGGGAGGATTCGAACCTCCGTAGCCCGCAAGGAGCGGCAGATTTACAGTCTGCTGGTTTTAGCCACTCACCCACCCGTCCTCGAAAATCTATCCTTCACGCCAAATGCAAGTTCAGCATACATTTGTCAGAAAACGCAGCGGGCAGCAAACGAAAACACAAAACGGACTCGTGTCAAAAGACACCAGCCCGTCAATTTTGTCTTTGAGGATTCGCTTCGCCTCATTCCCCCGCAAGCCAACCGGTGGAGCTGGCGGAGGGAATTGAACCCCCGACCCTCTGATTACAAATCAGATGCTCTACCAGCTGAGCTACGCCAGCGCTCTCAAACCGACAAAGAATAGCAGATAGGGTACTGGAATTGCAAGCGACGCAAGCCAAATTTCCAGCACGCCGGTGGCCAGCGCTGTGGAAAACCAAACCGCAGGTTCCCTCCCAGCAACCATTATCTAGCAGATTCCTAAAGCTTTAGCTCCATCTGCTCAGATACCCTAGGTAGCGGGCCGGAGAGACCTCAAACCTGTGAGAATTATCCTCTAAGTTGCCCTTCATTCGATGGGACACCCCCCGCTCAAGATGCAACAATTCCACTTTCAGCCAGATTGCGCGAAGATGAAGACTCGATGAAGCGACATCTCTGGATTATATCGGTCGGCGTTGTGATTCTGCTCGGAGGAATCACACTCTACGCTGTGCTGCACTGGGGCGGCGGTGAAAACTCCGCGAGAGAAAGCCTGCTCGCAACAATACCGCCGGACACGCACACCGTAATCTACTCTGATTTTGCCGCCCTGCGCCAAACGCCTTTTATCGCGGGCCTCCGAGACTGGGCGCCAACTCCGCAGCAAGTCGATCCAGAGTACGCGCAATTCTTGCGCGATACCGGTTTCAACTACGAGCGCGATCTCGATCGCATCGCCGTCGCGCTCATCCGGCGCGCACCAGGCACCACTTATCTGGTCGTTGCCGACGGCCGTTTCGACCGCAAGAAAATCAACACCTATACCTCGCAGTTCGGAACGCATGAAAGCCGCGGCGGCCGCGAAATTTTCACCGTTCCCGTAAGCGGAAGCGCGCGCAAAATTTCTTTCGCCTTCCCGCGCCAGAATAGAATCGCGCTGACCGACAACGCCGATCTACCCGCACTCCTGGCGCAACCTATGAATGGAGGCGACGAAAAGGAATGGCGTGCGCGATTCGACCGCCTCGCAGGTTCGCCACTGTTCGCCGTAGTCCGCCAGGACGCCGAAACCAGCACCGCGCTTGCTCAGCGCACGCCGGGTGGCCTGCAGTCCCCGCAACTTGCCGTGCTGGTTGAACAGCTCCAGTGGGTCACCATGGCGGGAAAGCCCGAGGGAGACCGTCTCCGAATCGTGATCGAAGGGGAATGTCCCACCGACGCCGTTGCGCGCCAACTCTCCGATTTCCTCGGCGGCGCCTTAATCCTGGCGCAAGCCGGCCTGAACGGTCCGCAAGTCCGGCGGCAACTCGACCCCCAAGCCCGCGAAGCCTATCTCGAAATCCTCAAGGGTGCCGACATCTCCCGTCTCGATCGAGGCGAAACCAAATCCGTCCGCGTAGTCTTGGACATAACGCCAAAATTCCTAGCCGCAGCCCGCAGCGCCGTTCCGACAGCCCCTCAGCCTCCGCCGCAGCACAAATAATGTAGCCGCCCTCTGTTAAGGGGGCGGGGTTTAGATGCAATCTCAACTCAGCCCATAAGACGTGAACCGGTAGCCGCCGTCTCGAAGACGGCAGGGTTTAGATGTAGATGTACTCCACCCCAAAGCGCGGAAAAGAAACCGTTCACAATTGGCTTTGATTTTGGCGAGAAGAACCAGAAATGGAAGACGGAAGAAGCTAATCGCCGGCCGGCGTCGCCTTCATATACCGCCAGGGATTGACCGGCGCATTGTTCACACGCACTTCATAATGAACGTGCGGCCCAGTCGAGCGCCCGCTAATCCCCGTATAGCCGACCACGGTCCCGCGCTTGATCCGCGCTCCGGCAATCGCCGAAAACGACGAAAGATGCGCGTACCAGGTCGTGATGCCGAATCCGTGATCGATCACCACCAGCCGTCCATAACCCGCGTGATTCTCAACGACGGTGACTACCCCGTCCGCGGTAGCATGAACCGGCGCGCCATAATCCGACGACACGTCCACGCCGGTGTGAAACGCGCCTTCACCGCTGAAGGGGTCGAGCCGCTCGCCGAAGCCGTCTGTTATATGGCCCATCACCGGCCAGATCGAAGGCGTATACGTCGAGTCCGCAAAGGTCATCACCGGCATCAGGCGCAAGCCGCCGCTGGAGATGGCGATCGTGGCCGCATTTTTCTTCAGAAAGGTGTATTGCTCCACGGACCGGGCAAAGGCATCCTGCGCGTCCATCGGGTTGTCGCTCTGGTCGAAAGCTGCTGGGTGGTACCGCAACACACCGTAAGTCATCGCGACTTCGGTTGCCAGGGATTGCAGCGAGTCCAGGCGCTGGTTGGTGTCGTCGACGGTATTCTGCAACTGGCGGTATTGTTTCTTTAATGTTTCCTGGTCATGGCGGAGAGCGTTGTAGTTCCCGACCTTCCACAGCATGCGCGAGTAGGACCCGGCCGCAGCCACAACCGTGATGCCCCCGATCAGCGCGAGCACCGCAATGGCGTGCAACACGTACGCCGGAATGATCAGCTTTTGCAGCTTACCTGGCGTGGACGCGATAAAAAATGTGTAGGTCTTGCCTTTCATTTCCGCTGGAACCCTCAGTTCCTTACGCCTTCAGCTCCCTACGAATGTTAGACGCGGACCTTGTGCTGTGTGTCCGCAACGTGGTACAGCACCCTGATTCGCTTCGTCCGGACGGTATAATCGGTCCCGCGACCGTGGCACATACTAAATTCTGTAGGTGCTAGAGTCAATCCTGTATTTTCCTGGTCAAAGTTCAGGTGCTGAAAATCTGCCTCCTGTACGAACGGACAGGTGAAATGAGATTGTCACGTTAAACTAGACGCATGCGGAGCGGTGGGCGTCACTACATGAAACTACCTACAACCCGTTCATGAATACCCGAAACACCTCAGAGAATGAGCTGGTCCGCCGAATTCGCGCAATCGGAGCAGCCCACTTGGGCCGAAATTCGGCAGTTCGGCTGGGTATTGGCGACGATGCGGCCCTGCTTACCCCGCGGCCCAGCTATGAAACCATCTTAACGTGCGATTGGTTCCTGGAAGGCACACATTTTTTGCGCGACAAACATCCCGCCGACTCGGTCGGCTGGAAATGTTTGGCGCGCGCGGTCAGCGATATCGCCGCAATGGGCGGCCAGCCGCGCTGCTTCCTGCTGAACCTCGCTCTCCCAGAAACACACGCTGGCCGCTGGCTCAACGAATTCCTGGCGGGACTGCACCGCGCTGCAAGAGGGTTCAAATGTCCATTAGCTGGCGGCGACACCACGCGACGTCGGGAAATCCTAGTGAATGTCACGGTAGTCGGCGAAATTCGATCCGGCCGGGCTTTGCTGCGGTCCGGCGCGCGGCCCGGCGACATTATTTATGTGAGCGGCCGCTTGGGCGAAGCCGAACTCGGACTCCAGCGCCTCCGAAGTCTACGCCGGGTCGCAAAGGGCGACCATGTCCTCAAAAAGCATCTCTACCCAGAGCCGCGAATCGCTCTGGGCCGCTGGCTGGCCGATCATCGGATAGCCACAGCGATGATGGATCTCTCGGATGGCCTTTCGACCGACCTTCCGCGCCTGTGCGCCGCGAGCGGGGTCGGCGCGCGACTGGACGCCTCGCTCATTCCCGCCGTGCGGGTCCCAAATCGGTCCGGCGTAGAAAAGGCCGATGCTCTCGATCTCGCACTGAACGGCGGCGACGACTATGAACTCCTGTTCGCGGTACGACCCGACAAAGCCCGCAGAATACCGCGCACCATCCAAGGCGTCGTGCTCACAGCCGTGGGAGAAATTACGCTCGAAACTCGTCTGACGCTCGTCCAGCGCGACCAGCGGGAGTCAGCTCTGCATGCGAGCGGGTGGGATCCGTTCAAGACGGGATCGCGTTGTTGATTTGAATTTCTCGAGCTTGGAAAATTGCAGCCAGTAAATCCGTCGTGGAAGTTTGGCTCCAACTCCATCGGTCCTCCGTTCCTTCCTGGTAGCACAGGCACTCTTGCCTGTGCTCCGACGACTGGACTCGAATTAACCAGCAAATTCGCGATCGGACCGGCCAACTATCCATCCATGTGTTGGTTCAGGGGCGCGGAGAAGTGCCAGCTTGTGTAGTCGCGGCGCTTGTGGCCGCGGTCTTAGCGGGCGGCGGCGATGTTGCTGCCGGCGGCTTGGCTTTGCGCTCGGTGGGTTCGTCTTCGGTGGGGGCGGTGTCTGGCGTGTCCACGTGGATGGCGTGGTCGTGGGCTTCCTGTTCGAGCGGTACTACGTTTGCGAATTCGACTTCGGGCACGCCGCTTAGAGCGGATTGCATGAACTCGAGCCAGATGGGCAGCGCTGCACGTGCGCCGGTCTCTTTCTTTCCGAGCGAGATTTGTTTGTCGTCGAACCCGACCCATACTCCGGATGTGAGTTGCGGCGTGAAGCCGATGAACCACGCGTCGGTGTAGTCCTGCGTCGTGCCGGTCTTGCCTGCTGAGGGCCGGCCCAGCGCTCTGGCCTGCATGCCGGTGCCGAATTGAATCACTTCTTCGAGCATCGCGGTCATGGTACGCGCGACTTCCGGCGAAACCACGTCGTGTACTTCGGGATGGGCTTCCTCAAGCAGCGCGCCGTCATAGCTCGTTACTCGGCGAATCATGTGCGGGTCGATGCGAATCCCGTCATTCGGAAAAACGGTGAACGCTGAGACGTGCTCCAGCAACTTCATGTCGGCGGCGCCGAGAGCGAGTGGTAGGTAGGGCGGAAGCGACGTCGTGATCCCGAACCTGCGCGTGACATCCACAACCGAGGAGATGCCAACCTTTTCGGCCAGCTTTACGGCGGGAACGTTACGCGAGCCCGCCAGCGCGCGGCGCAGCGTGATGGTGCCCTCGAATTTTTCGTCGTAATTGTGCGGCGAATAGGGCTGGCCGCCGCTGATGACCGTGAACGGCGCATCGAGAATCGTGTCGAAGGGCGTCGCGCCTTTTTCCAGGGCGTCAGCGTACACGTAGACTTTGAACGAGCTGCCCACCTGCCGGTAAGCCTGCGTAGCGCGATTGAATTTGGAATCCTCGAAGCTGTAGCCGCCGACCATGGCCTTAATTTCGCCGGTGGGATTGTCGAGGGCCAGCATCGCGGCCTGCGGGGCAGGTTGCTGTTCGAGCTGTACGCGCACGGTGTTTTCGCGCAGTTCCAGAATCTGGAACTGAGCCAGGTCGCCCACCTTCAACAGGTCCGCGGGCTTTTTGCGGCCGGTCCAGGCGAAATCCGAAGGCGACAGAATCGCGCGGTATGAGCCGATCTTGATGGTGGCGTTTTTTTCGTCGGCGGAAAGGATCAGCCCGGTGACGTAGCCGCCTTTTTCGATGGGATGGCGCCAGTCTTCGTCTTCATAGGAGTCCAGTTTGCCGAGGTTGTCGCGGACGATGTTGGGGAGATCGCCGCGCCAGCCGTGACGCCGGTCGTAACCGTGCAAACCGTCGCGAATGGATTGGTTCGCGGCGCGCTGCATGGCGATATTCAGCGTGCTGTAGACGCGCAGGCCGCGTTCGTGGACGGCTTCGGTGCCGTAGGTGGACTCGAGATACTTGCGAACCTCTTCAAAAAAGTAAGGAGCCAGATCGTTGCGCGGATATTGCACGTGCAAACCAAGTGGCGTCTTCTTGGCCGCTTCCTGCTCCGAGGGAGTGATCTTCCCCTCTTCTTCCATGCGGTAGAGCACCAGGTTGCGGCGCGCGAGGGCGCCGGTCGGATTGGTCAGCGGCGAAAATTTTGGACCGTTCACCATGCCGGCCAGTAGCGCGGCTTCCTGCAACTTCAAATCCGTCACCGGCTTGCCGAAATAAAATTCGGCGGCGGCCGCAAAGCCGTAGTTGCCGTGCGCCAGGTACACCTGGTTCGCATACATCGCAAAAATTTGCGGCTTGGTGTAGCGGCGCTCGATCTGCAGCGCCAACAACATTTCCTGCATCTTGCGGCGGAAGCTGCGGTCACTGCGGTCGAGGAAAAGATTCCCGGCGAGTTGCATGCTGATGGTGCTCGCGCCACCGGTGATGCGGTGATGCAGCACGTTGCGCCAAGCGGCCCCGGCGATGCGCGGGAAATCGATGCCCCAATGTTCTTCATAGTGCTGGTCTTCAATCGCGATCACCGCGTTGTACAGCACCTTGGGGCACTGCTCGTAGGTCATCAGGATGCGTCGCTGTAGCGCGAAGCTGCCGACCATTTGCCCGTCGTCCGCGTAGATTTCCGTGACCACCGTGGGCCGGTACGTTTCCAGCGCGCGAATCTCCGGCAAATCGCTGGCGTACACGAAGAGCAGTCCACACGCCGCTCCAAGCGCAATCGCGCAGAGCAGCAGAAACGCCAGCGCCACGCGGTCGATCAACTTAAAACCGCGAAGCCGCAACGTGATCGGAGGCAGACTCAGCATGAACTACCAATTTTAGCGCACATGAGTGGCCTTATGGACGGAACAGCTTGATTTAAGTTTCCATCGACCGAGCCATCATCTAGAAGGCCAGCATGCGCGATTGCACGTAGCAATCCATCCAGCGCGATGCTTTTGGGCTCTGAATGCAACAGGTTAGAGGTGCGAGTAATATCTCTCGCCGGCACAGGAACGACACAGTGTGCGGCCGTCTTGCAACACTTCGCGCTTGAAATTTATGCCTTCGCCGCATTCCCCGCAGACTACCCTGGGACCTTTGAAGCCGGGCAGGTCTTCGGGTTGCACCTCCACCTTTACCCACTTTTTGGCGAATAGAACTTCATCCGAGAGCTGCGCGTAGGCTTTTTGCTGGCCAGCCTCTTTTGGCATTTCCGGGAACATTTCGCGGGCGGCTTGCTTACTCGATTCTTTGGCGGCGATGCGGATGGCGCGGCCCGTTTGCAGATCGACGAAGGTGGCGGCCACTTTGCCCCAGTCGCGGAATTTGAGGGCGCGCTTGCCGAGGCGGCAGTTGGCGACCAGCGCGACCGCGTCGGTGACGCAACGATCGATCTCGACGTACGTGACGATGCGTTTGCGTTCGGCGACGGGGTCGTCGATGCCGAGTTCGCGCAGGCCTAGCATGGCGAGGCGGATGCCAAGGACTTGCCCGGCGCAGATATGGCCATGAGCTACGGCGGCAAGATCGAGGTATTCGGCTAGAGACTTCATACGATCAGTCTACAGTCGACAGTTTACAGTTGAAAGCGTGGCATCGAGTAGCACAGACGCGGTTCCCTGTGCTGCTGTAAACCGCAGCGCGAAGGACACAACTTGCCACCGTCTACGTCGGCGCAGACATGAGTGTCTGTGTTACTTAGGTTCAGGGGTGGTCCACGGGTGCGGACTGCGGGCCTCGATGAAGGCGAAGTACGTCATAAGTACGGCCAAGGTAGAGAGCGCGGCGTCTTCTAGAATTTTTTTCAGGTTGATTGGTTCGGGCGTCGCGAAGCAGCCGCAATTGATGTTCATGTGCAAGAGATAGGCACGGGTTACCACCACGAAGAAGCCGAGCATGATGGCACTTAACAGGGTCGCCCAGATGCGAAGGCGCCATCCGATCAGCAGCAGGAAGCCCAGGGCGATTTCGGTGGGGGGTAGGGTGTGCGCGACGAACTGCACGCCCCAAGGCGGCAGCAACTTGAAGGCTTCAACCTGGAAGGCGAAGTTCGCGATGTTGGTTGCTAGCGAGAATTTTAAGAAGAAATACGGCCAAAAGTGCATGTTGGGTAGAAAAAGCTTCGAGTAGCCCGCGTAGATGAAGATGGGGCCGAGGATCAGGCGGCCCAGCCAGATTACGGCTCGGCGGAGATTGAGGGGGCTGGATTGCATCATGGCGGGCTCATCGCGCTGGTTGCCAGAAGCGCCGGCCACCCTTCGAAGCTCCGGGTAAACGGTCGGCGGCCGCTACAACCGCTGGGAAACAACACGAACTTTTCGGTGAACTCACTTTTGGCTTAGGAGTTGATCGAGGAATTGTTTCAGGATTTCCCAGTTCATTACACCAGCGTAAGGGAATGTCTGGCCGTTCGCGTGGAAAATGGTTGTGGGAGTTTGGGTTACGCGATAGGTCTGGCCCAAGGCTTGGTCTTTCGCGATTGCGGCGTCGAGAGTGCCGGCTTTGACCAGGGCGCGCACTTTGGCGATTTCGGAGGAGGAGAGAACGCTCGCTACGGTGCCGTCCACGTCGCCAGTCTGCTCCCATTTTTCCTGGTTTTGAAACAGCACGTCTTCGACTGGCTCAAGCTTACCGATCTGCGCCGCGGCTCGTGAGTATTGGGCCGCGACTTTGGAATGGGCGTGCATGGGTAGCGGGAAGTCGCGGTGGATCAGATAGACCTTGCCGGTGCTCACGTAATTGTCCATGAGCTGGCGATTCGTCGAAACGTACAGAGTCTTGCAGGCGGGGCACTGGAAATCGCTGAATACTTCCATGACGACGGGAGCATTTTTTGAGCCGAGGGCTTCGTGCGGATCGATATCTGGAATCGACGCCACGGTCTGCGGCATCGAAGGAGGTTGTGCGGCCCTGTTGGGATGAGCGGCAAAGCTGGTTAGCACGACAGCGACGGAAAAGATGCCCAGGAGGGCGGGGTACCCAGCTCTCAATGACTTGACTCGACGGTTCACGACAACCCTCCGGCTCATGAGTAAGTTAGATGCGGATTCGTGCGACGACGCGGACGGCAGATTATCACAGGATGGAGCTGTCAGTTGCGGAGCTTGGAGACCGAGTTTGGGGAGTGCCGACCCCCTGCACCCTGGGGCATTTGTAAGACTATCAATCTGAAGCCTTAGGGGATTGGCAGTTCGTAAGTCTATCATTCTAAAAGACGGTTTAATGATCCTGGCTGGTTAGATTGACGCCGGGTAGGTTGAGGTCACAATTTCGTTGCGGGACGATTGTAATCGGCGTTGACGATTTGTGATTGGGGTTGACGCTGCACAGGCAGGAGTGCCTGTGCTACTGGCAAAAGCGAATGCTCGTCAAAGAAATTTTCCTGTGGAGGGAGTGAGCGCCTCTAAATTATTGAAAGAACAGGTGATTATTCCTGTTATAAGAAAACTTGACAAAGATGCACTCAACCTGTATAGTGAGGCTCGGTGCCAGGGTGCGGACGCTTCGTTCGGGCCGAAGAACTGATTTCGAGCCGATGGAATCGTTCTGCCAACGGAACCGATCTAAAGATCGGCCACTCCATGAGCGATGCATGAGCGGCTGCGGAGATAAGAGTCAGGAGGAAGAGTAGTTATGAGCAAGATTATTGGAATTGACCTGGGAACGACGAACTCCGTTGTTTCCGTGATGCAAGGCGGCGAGCCGGTGGTGATCCCGAACCAGGAAGGCGCGCGGACGACTCCATCGGTTGTGGCGATTACCAAAGGCGGCGAGCGGCTGGTTGGGCAAGTGGCCAAGCGCCAGGCGGTGACGAATCCCGAGAACACCGTGTACTCGATCAAGCGCTTTATGGGGCGCCGCTACGATGAAATTCAAGAAGAGATGAAGCGCGTGCCCTACAAGGTGGTGAAGGGCCCGCACGACGACGCGCGCATCGAGATTTTCGGCAAGGTATACAGCCCTCCGGAGATCTCCGCGATGATTCTAGGCAAGCTGAAGTCCGCGGCGGAAGATTTCCTCGGTGAGAAGGTGCAGAAGGTAGTGATCACCGTGCCGGCGTACTTCAACGACTCGCAACGGCAAGCCACCAAGCAGGCGGGCGAAATCGCGGGCATGGAAGTGGTGCGTATCATCAACGAACCCACCGCGGCAGCGCTGGCATACGGGTTGGACAAGAAAACCGACGAGACCATCGCGGTGTACGACTTCGGCGGCGGCACGTTCGATATTTCCGTGCTGGAAGTAGGCGCCGGCGTCGTGGAAGTGAAGTCCACCAACGGCGACACCCACTTGGGGGGCGACGACATCGACCAGAGGATCGTCAACTGGCTGATCGACGAGTTCAAGAAAGAGAACAACATTGATCTCGGCAAGGACCGCATGGCACTGCAACGGCTGAAGGAAGCGGCGGAAAAGGCCAAGATCGAGCTTTCGCAGATGATGGAGACGGACATCAACCTTCCCTTCATCACTGCCGGCCCGTCGGGTCCGATTCACATGCAGGTGAAGCTGACGCGTATGCGGCTGGAGCAATTGATGAGCGATCTGCTCGACCGCTCGATGAAGCCGGTGCAGCAGGCGCTGGAAGACGCAAAGATGTCGCCGAACGACATTCAGGAAGTGGTGCTGGTCGGCGGATCGACGCGTATTCCTAAGGTACAGCAACTGGTGCGCAACTTCTTCGGCGGGAAAGAGCCCCACAAGGGCGTGAACCCGGACGAAGTGGTGGCGGTCGGCGCGGCCGTGCAAGGCGCGGTGCTAGGCGGCGATGTCAAGGACATCCTGCTGTTGGACGTGACGCCGCTTTCGCTGGGCGTTGAGACCCTCGGCGGGGTGATGACCGTACAGATCCCGCGCAACACCACGATCCCGACGCGCAAGGTGGAGACTTATTCCACCGCTTCGGATAACCAGTCGGGCGTAGAGATTCACGTCATGCAAGGTGAGCGCAAGTTCGCCAAGGACAATCGCTCGCTGGGCACGTTCAAGCTGGACGGCATCCCACCCGCTCCTCGCGGCACGCCGCAGATCGAGGTGACCTTTGATATCGACGCGAACGGGATTTTGAACGTCAGCGCGAAAGACAAGGCTACCAACAAGGAGCAGAAGATCACCATTCAGTCTTCGACCGGCTTGACGAAAGAAGAGGCGGAGAAGATGCGGACGGAGGCGGAATCGCACTCTGAGGATGATCGCCGGCGGATGGAAGAGGTCGAGGCGCGCAACCGGTTGGACGGCTTGGTTTATCAAGCCGAAAAACTGGTGCGCGAGAACCGCGACAAGATCGCCGAGGCCGATGTGAAGTCGGCGGAAGAGGCGATCGAAGACGCGAAGAAAGCCATGAACGAAGGCGGCACGGCTCGGCTGCGATCGGCCACGGAAAACGTGGAGCGCACGCTGCATAAGATCGCGGAGACGCTTTACAAGACGGGTCAGCAGGCTGGGGCTGCAGGGGCCGGAACTGGTGCGGGTACCGGCGGACATGGTGCTGACGGGCAGACTGCCGGCGGTGGCTCCGCGGGCGACAAGAAGCAGGGTGACGTGATCGACGCCGAGTATGTCGACGTGGATGACAATAAGCGGCCGAATTAAGTCGCGTTACGGAGCGAGGTGCTGGCGAGCTGGGTCGATGACTCGTGGGAGAGTCGACTGCTGAGCGGCACCTCGCTCTTGATTTTAGGGGATGGAGAAACGTGGGGCGATTCGATCCTCGCGGATGCGATTGGGCGGGGTTGAAGCCCGCACAGGCAGGAGTGCCTGTGCTACTTAAGAAATCGAGCGA
The DNA here is from genome assembly GCA_963721915.1 of uncultured Acidobacteriota bacterium. Taxonomy (GTDB): domain Bacteria; phylum Acidobacteriota; class Terriglobia; order Acidiferrales; family UBA7541; genus Acidiferrum. Next base: position 267,931 of record CAVRLD010000007.1, read on the forward strand.
TGGCTACTACTACTAAACAGGATTATTACGAGTTGCTGGGGGTTTCGCGGAAGGCGAACGCTAAGGAGATTCGTTCGGCTTTTCGGAAGCTGGCGCGGAAGTATCACCCGGATTTGAACCCCGGGGATAAGTCGGCGGAAGAGAAATTCAAGCAATTGCAGGAAGCTTACGACGTGCTGTCGGATACCAAGAAGCGGCAGATGTACGACCAGCACGGATTTTACAGCGACAACTATCAGCCTGGCGGCCCGCCTCCGGGAAGCGATCCTGAGGATGCGCGGGTCAATTTTGATTTTGGCGGATTCGATTTCAACTCCGGCGGCGGCACTGGAGCAACGGGCGGCACCGGTGGCGCGAGCTTTCGCGATCTGTTCAGCCAGTTTTTCCGCGGCGGGCGCGGCGGGGAAATGGAAGTGGAGCAGGAGCCCGGCGGCGATCTGGAATATCAGATCGAAATCGATTTCTGGGATGCTGTTCGCGGCGCGGTGAAGAAACTTCAAATCACGCGCATGGAGACTTGCGAAACGTGTCATGGCACGGGCGCGGTCGGTTCGCCGCAAACTTGCACGGCGTGCGGCGGCACCGGGACGATTCAGCAGGCTGCGGGCAAGATGAAGTTTAACGTGCCGTGCACGCGTTGCGGCGGCACCGGCAAGCTACGCACCATGTGCAAGACGTGCGGCGGCGAAGGCCGCGTGCGGCGGACAGAGACGATCGACGTTCGCATTCCGGCTGGCGTCGCGAGCGGGTCGCGCGTGCGGGTGCCCGGCAAAGGCAACGCCGGAACCATGGGAGCGCCCCCGGGCGATCTGTATTTGCGCGTAGAGGTGAGACCACACCAGTTTTTCGAACGGCGCGGCAACGATATCTACGTGAAGGTTCCGGTTACCGTGAGCGAAGCGAGTCTGGGCGCGAAGATCGAAGTGCCCACGATTGATGGACGCTCGCTGGTGCGCATTCCGCCGGGAACCAATAGTGGGACTACCCTGCGCTTACGGGAGAAGGGCATACCCAGCGCACGGGACGGTTCGCGTGGCGACGAATACGTGGAGATTCAAGTGATTGTGCCGAAGCCTACGGATGAGCGGGTCCGGAATTTGATGAAGGAGCTCGAGAAGATCGAACCGGAGAATCCTCGGGCGGATTTGTTCAGCAAAGCGAGCGTGTGAGAAGAGGCGGCGAAGCAAGGGAGCAAGGAAGTAACTAATGAAAGAGCGATTAAGAAATCGGAGTTCGGTGAGTTCATCTTATGGTGCCACGAGGAAAAAAGCGGGCTAAGGCTGGGTACATGATCAGTGCCGTGGCGGAGCTTTATAAGCTGCATCCGCAAACGCTTCGGCTTTATGAGCGGGTCGGGTTGCTGAAGCCTTCGCGATCGCAGGGGAATACGCGACTGTATACCGATGAAGACCTGGAGCGACTGGACGTGATCCTGACGCTGGCACGGGACATGGGTGTGAATTTGGCGGGCATCGAGATTATTTTGAACATGCGCGAGAAGATGGTGGAGATGGAACGGCAGATGACGGAGTTCGCGACGGTCGTGCAGCAGGAGTTGGCGCGGGTGGCGTCGCTTCGAGGAGAGCCTGCGCCGCGGAATGCGATTGTGCGGGCTGTGCCGCCGCGGTCGGTGCGGATCAACGTTCGGGAATCGTAGTGGCCTGATAGCTCATTGGGGTTCTTCCTCTGTAATCCACAAGATAAAAATTTGAGGACTGAGTTCGGCGCTTGCTGTGGACTTCGCGGGCTCGTATGCTGTCGGCGTCGGGGATACGAGCGGGAAAAAACCGCCCTTCGAAGATCAGGGTGAACAAGGCTGCGCGAACTCCGCCCTGTGCGACAGGGAGTTGCGGGAGCAGCGGATTGCCGGAAGGGACGCGTGAAGCGCGCCCCTACATTTGGCGGGTGGCGCCGCTGACTAGCGTTTGGACGCGGTTTTTGACGTTACTATGGATCGGGTGACGTTAGTGTGGATCGGGTGAGATCGATTTGAGATGACGCTGGAAAACTGCACGCTTTGTCGGGGGACTGGATGGAAGATGGTCGCGCGGGCCGATGGTGCGCCGGGGCGCGTGGCTGTGGCTTGCGATTGCGGCATGGAGGAGCGGGCGGTTCGCGTGATGGAGCGGGCGCGCATTCCCAAGCGCTACGAGCATTGCGACTTTGAGAGCTACGTCACCGATTTGGCCGACGGCAAGACCTGGACGACACAGCATTCGCAATCGTTGAAGCAGGCCAAGATGCTGACGCAGGGATTTGTGCGGGATTATCCGGGTTCAACGGAAAAAGGATTGCTACTCATGGGATCCTCAGGTGTGGGAAAGACGCATCTGGGCGTGGCGGCGTTGAAGGAACTGATCCGCCGGGGTCATGCCGGCCTTTTCTGCGATTATCGCGAACTGCTGAAAGAAATTCAGGCTAGCTACAACCCAGCTAGCGAATCGACTGAGATGGGCATTCTGGAGCCAGTGCGGACGGCCGAGGTTTTGGTGATGGACGATCTTGGGGCTAGCAAGCCTTCCGCTTGGGTGCTGGACATTATCGGACTGGTTTTGAACGCGCGGTATAACGAGCGGCGGGTAACGATTCTGACTACGAATTATTTTGATGAGGTGCCGAATGTTGAGCCGGCGCCTCGGTTGCCGGGTGGGCAACGCCTGGCTGTGCGTGAGGATTCGCTTGGGGATCGGATCGGGGCGCGCATGAGGTCGCGGCTTTATGAAATGTGCCGAACCGTGGAAGTTTCTGCGCCCGACTTTCGGCGCGAGGTGCGTCAAGCCGGCCGGATCCATGCCTGAGTACACGATGGACGGAAACGGCAACACCGAAACCATCGCTCTTCTTCAAAAATGGTTTATTGACCGGTGTAATGGGGACTGGGAACACGCTTGGCGCGTAACTATCGAGACGCTAGACAACCCTGGTTGGATCATCAAGATAGATCTCCAGGACACGGCAAGGGCATACGAACATCTCGACCAAGTCAAAATCCAGCGCAGCGAAAATAACTGGGTCATGTATAGAGTCGAGAAGACTCAGTTCGTTGGGGCGTGCGGGCCGCTGAATCTTGGCGAGACAATTAGAATTTTTCTCAAGTGGTTTGAATCAGCAAGGGTCTAGGGCCGTTTATCTGCATGCATTGACATGGGGTTGAGGCGGCGCGTATCATTTTGGACGTTGCAGCGTTATTGACGCCCGCAGCATGTTTGTCCTCGGTGAGCGCTTAACGGTCGTTTCCGCGGTGGACTCAATCGGTTGCTTGAGCGGTAACTGGTGGGCGGTCTTGTTTCGACCGTTGACCTGGTCGTTGCTCGGCACCTGACTGACGGTGACGGGTCTAAAGACCCGCCACCACACGGAACGATTGACCTCCTTGCATAGCCCCGAATGGGAAAGCGCAAGGATTCTCGCGAGCAGCACATGTGACTCCGGCCCGGCCGGGTCAACTAGACGAATCGATTGAAGTTATCTACTGGAGGCAACCAACCATGTTTTCCGACCATGACAACCCGTCGACTGCGGCAGCCGCCGCGCCCGCTCAGGATTCCGAAAAAGAAGCTCCCAAGACAGGAAACGAAGCTCAGGGTGGCGCTAGCGAGACCGAAGCCACAGTAAGCGCTGCGAAAGAAGAGGCTACCGCCGCTCCGGTTGCGCAAGCTGACGGCGATCCGCGCCCGGAGCAGGCGACTGCACCTGCGGCGCAGGCTGCTGCACCGGGCGACGCGGAAGGTCACGGGACGGAAGCTCACGCCCCAGCCCACGCTCAGGCGACGACGCCTGTGGATGCCGAAGCTGCGGCTGCGGCCGAAGAAGCTGCCGGCTCGGAAGAGATGAGCAAGCTGATCGAGCAGTACAGCGAGCCTCAGGAGAGCGCGGCGAACAACGAGATTATCGAAGTCAAGGTAGTAGCCTACACCGAGCACGGTGTGGTGGTCGACGTCGGCGGCAAGACCGAAGGGCTGATTCCCGCCGCGGAATTCTCCGAGACGGATATTCCGCGCCCGGAGCCGAATGCCACGATCGAAGTGCAGCGGACTGGCGAGCACAAAGACGGCTATACGATTTTGTCTTACCAGAAGGTGCTGCGGCGGCGCACGTGGGAAAGAATCGAAGCGGCGTTCAAAGCGAAGGAAACCGTTACCGGTAAAGTTGTGGATCGCATTAAGGGCGGTCTGGTTGTCGATATCGGGGCGCGCGCGTTTTTGCCGGGTTCGCAATACGATCTGCGGCCGGCGCAGAACCTGGACAACTTGATGAACACCGAAGTTCAGGTGCGCATTACCAAGCTGAACCGGCGGCGCGGGAACATTGTGGTGAGCAGGCGAGCGCTGATGGAAGAGGAGTTGCACGCCAAGCGGGCGCAGTTGATGGAGACACTGAGCGAAGGGCAAACCGTGCATGGCCACGTGAAGAACGTGACCGAGTACGGTGCGTTCGTCGATCTTGGCGGCATTGATGGTTTGCTGCACCTGACCGATCTGAGCTGGGGCCGGGTGAAGCACCCGTCGGACATCGTCAAGCCTGATCAGGAGTTGGACGTCATCATCCTGAAGTTTGATAAAGAGAAGCAGCGGGTTTCGCTGGGATTGAAGCAGCTCATGCCCGATCCCTGGGTCGGCGCCTCGGAGAAATATCCGGCTGGCGGCAAAGTGAAGGGCAAGATTGTGGGTGTGGTGGACTACGGCGTGTTCGTAGAGCTGGAGCAAGGGATTGAAGGGCTCGTGCACGTTTCGGAGATGAGCTGGAACAAGAAAGTTACGCATCCGTCGAAGATTGCGAAGGTTGGCGACGAGGTTGATGTGGTGGTGCTGGACATCAAGCCAAGCGACCGGCGGGTTTCCCTGGGAATCAAGCAGGCTTTGCCGGATCCATGGCTGCAGACGGCGGAAAAATACCCTGTCGGGACGGTGGTAACGGGCAAGGTTCGCAATATCGCGGAGTTCGGGGCGTTCATCGAAATCGAGGATGGCTTCGACGGGTTGGTACACGTCGGCGATGTCAGCTGGACCGGGCGGGTGAAGAATCCGCACGAAGTGTTCAAGAAGGGCGAGCCCATCACTGCGAAGGTGCTGAAGATCGATCCCGAGAATCGGCGGGTGTCGCTGGGGATCAAGCAGGTGAACGACATCTGGGGCGATTGGTTCAAAGAGCACAAGGTGGGCCAGATCGTGAAGGGCAAGGTTTCGCGCATCGCGACCTTTGGCGCGTTCGTGGAGCTTGGTGAGAACATCGAAGCGCTGTGCCACAACACAGAGATCGAGGAGCGGAAGCGGCGTGACGATGGTCCTTCGTCGATGCACCGCACCTCTACCGGACCGCTGAAGAGTGCTGGGCCGCTGGAGCCAGGCAAAGAGTACGATTTCAAGATCATCAAGATCAGTCCGGAAACACGCCGAATCGGCCTGAGCTATCGCGCGGCGGCCAAGCAGATCGAACGCCGCGAGATCGAACAGTATCGCTCGACGACGAAATCCTCTTCGACGGCGACGATCGGCGACATGATGAAGTCCAAACTTTCAGCGCGATAGGTGTTCCCACGGCCCCAGGGGCAGGCAGGGCCTAGCACCATTAATTTCGTTTACCTCCGGGCCAATTTAGTGATAGGAAGAAGGGCAACTGGGCGACACTGCCCCCGTAAATCGTTTCAGATCACGCAACTGCGGCGGTTAACGGGTTTGCGATAAGTAGCGGTGCGACGAGGCAAGGGGATGATGACCAAGCAACCTACATTGACGAAAGCCGACCTCATCGAAGAGGTCCTGCGCGTGACCGAGCTCCCCAGGAAGGAGTCGGAGACCATCGTCGAGACGATTTTCGAGAGCATTATTGATGCGCTGCAAAAAGGCGACAAGATCGAAATTCGTGGATTCGGCAGCTTTCGGACGCGGCAGCGGCGCGGGCGGGTGGGACGCAATCCAAAAACTGGAGCGAAGGTGGAAGTGCCGCCTAAGAAGATTCCCTTCTTCAAGCCCAGCAAGGAATTGAAGGATTTCGTGAATACCGCCGACGGCATTCCTGCGGCGTAACCATTTTCGATTCGGGTCCTACTCCGGATTTTCAATTCCAACCTTCCAACTGTCACCTGAGCGCATTCGACAGGGATGCACGAAGGATCTCAACTCTAAAGCTGGCAAGACGCAAACGCGACTGCACTCTCTTTTGCCGATTTTCGACAACCGCAAACTCCAACTTCAATCGTTTTACGCTATCCTTGGCGGGCACAATTGTTTGCAGGCTTTGGGCGAAAGGTGCGCTTCGCGAATGGATTACATCTGGACTCCCTGGCGCTACCAGTACATGAAGCAAGTGGAATCGGGCAAGCAGCCGGAGTGCATTTTCTGCGACGCAGCGTCACGTACCGATGATTCTGAAACGCTGGTGGCGTACCGCGGCGCGAAAGTCTTCGTTATCCTGAATCGTTTTCCCTATACATCGGGGCACGTGATGATCGTTCCTTACGCGCATGTCGGCGAGCTTGGTGCTTGCGAGCCTGAGGCTTTGAGCGAAATGATGAAGCTGGCGCAGCGCGTCGAGGGCGCATTTCGCTCCAACTACAAACCGGATGGCCTGAACCTCGGGATGAACCTTGGCCGTGCGGGCGGCGCCGGTGTCGTCGGGCACGTGCATCTGCACGTTTTGCCGCGCTGGTTTGGCGATTCCAATTTCATGACCGTGACCGGGGAGACGCGCGTGCTTCCAGAAGACTTGCGAACGACCTACGAGCGCTTGCGCAACGGTCTGGCGCTGGATGATTCGGGGAAACCGCGGTGAACCTCGATCTGACCGAAGAGCAAAAACTGCTGCAGAAGAGCGTGCGGGAGTTCGCGGAGTCGGAAGTGAAGCCGCTCGCGAAAGAGATCGACGAGACTGGGCTCTTTCCGCGCGAAACATTTCAAAAGTCGGCGGAGCTTGGCTTGACCAGCGTGGCGTTGCCGGAGTCTGAGGGCGGGGCTGGGTTTGATCACATCGCGTATAGCATTGTGATTGAAGAGATTTCACGCTGCTGCGCTTCGACCGGCGTAATTCTTTCCGTGCAGAATTCGCTCTACTGCGATCCCATCCATCGGTTTGGAACGGAAGAACAGAAGAAGAGATTTCTTCTGCCATTTGCGCGCGGGGAAAAGATTGGTTGTTACGCCTTGACGGAGCCGCAGGCGGGCTCCAATGCGGCTGCTCTGCAAACCAAAGCCGTAAAGACCGGAGACAAATACGTCATCAACGGCACGAAAGCGTGGATCACCAATGGCGGGGCGGCCGATGCCGCGATCGTTTATGTAAATACCGACCCACCGAAGGGTGAAAAAGGGATCACCGCGCTTGTGGTCGAGAAAGGTACGCCGGGCTTCAAGGCCGGCAAGGAAGAGAAAAAACTCGGGATCAACGGGACAGCGTGCAGCGAACTCGTGTTTAGCGATTGTGAGGTGCCGCTGGCCAACCGCATCGGAAACGAGGGTGAGGGTTACAAAGTCGCGCTTTCCACGCTGGACGGCGGGCGTATCGGTATCGGAGCGCAGGGGGTGGGCATCGCGCAGGGCGCGTTTGAAGCGGCCCTCGCGTATTCCAGGGAGCGCATGGCGTTCGGCCATCCCATCTCGCAATTCCAGGCGATTCAATTCATGCTCGCCGACATGAGCACGGAAATCGATGCTGCGCGCCTGCTGGTTCGCAAAGCAGCATGGAAGCAGGACACCGGGGCTCGATTCAGCATGGACGCGGCGATCGCGAAGCTTTTCGCCAGCGAGATGGCTACCCGCGTCACGCACAAAGCGATCCAGATTCACGGCGGCAACGGCTACAGCCGCGAATATCCCGTCGAGCGGAACTACCGCGATGCTCGCATCACCGAAATCTACGAGGGCACCAGCGAAATTCAGCGTCTGGTGATTTCCTCCTGGGTGTTGCGTTCATGACCAAATCGACCTGAAGCAGCCAGTGGATAATAAAATTAGAGTGAGATGAGCGACAGGCAAGCATTCGCGGTGATTCTCGGGGGAATCGTATCCGCGTTATTCGGAGGTCTGCTCCTTCTTGCCTTGGTTCAACTCCTCGTGCCGCTGTGGGGCGGACATGTTGACGGTGGCGACGACGGGTGGGGAGTTTTATGGATACTGCTCATGGCCCCATCAGGAATTCTTGGCGCAATTCTTTCGGCTAGATGGGCTCGCAAGCGCTATAGCGATTTTCAGGCGTAGTATGCTGGGGTTGTGCTGGAACTTGATTGCGGGCTTGAATTCGATTCTGCTCGTCGCGAAGACTTTTTTGCGGGCTTGCCATCGCACCCGGCGGTTTGTTTGATCGAACCACGTGAGGAAAAGGCCGAGCCTTTTCTGATCCGGACGCAGGATTTGCGGCGGCGGCTGCAGCGATTGCTGGGTGTGATCGATGCATCGAGCAAGCGTCTGAACTTGCAAAGCTTCGCGCGCGGTGTCCGTTATCGGCTCACGGGCTCGGCGCTCGAGCAGACCTTTACCTACTATCAAAACGCGAAGCAGTTTCTTCCCCATCGCTACACCAAGGTGTTGCGGCTCCGTCCGCCCGCGGTGCTCAAAGTCAGCCTGCGCAATGCTTACCCGCGATGCTTTGTGACGCGCCGCATTGCTGTGGACGACGCCGGAGCGCCTACGGCCGGCGCCTACTACGGTCCTTTTCCTTCTCGCAAGTCGGCTGAGGCTTTTGCGGAACGCGCGCTTGATTTATTTAAGGTGCGGCGGTGTCAGATCAAAATCCGGCGCGACCCCACGTTTCCTGGGTGCATTTATTCCGAGATGAAAATGTGCCTGGCACCCTGTTTCGCTGGCTGCTCGAAAGAGGAATATGACGTGGAAGTGCAGCGACTGGTGCAGTTTTTGGAAACGGACGGCAACTCGTTGCGCGCAGCAATCGAGCAGGAACGCGAGCGCGCCAGCGAAGATCTCGATTTCGAGCGTGCCGCCGCGGTCCACAAGCGCATCGAAAAGATTGATGATGTGTTGCGAGGCAAACCGGACTTGGCGCGCCGCATCCAGGATTTGAATGCGGTGATCCTGCAACGCGCTGCGGAAGATCAGACGATTGCCGCGTATGCCGTTCGCGGTGGCCGGCTCTCGGAACCCAGCTTCGTGCGCTTCGCGGAAATTGCCGGGCAGCCCCGCTCGGCCGAACAGATTTTCCGCGACTACCTTGAGCAACCTGCGGAGGTGTCGCCCGGCAAGAACGATCTCGGCGAACATTTGTGGCTGGTGGCGCGATGGTATTACAGTAATCCGCGCGAGGGCGAAATCTTCTTTCGGGAGAAGGATTGGCCGTACCGCAAAATCATGCGGGCCTGCTCGCGGCTGCTGCTTCCGAAGCCCAGTGTAGCGGAAGCCTCGAAGAACGAAGCGAAGATAAGTCCGGAAAATGGAGCCTCATGAGCGCATCCGCAACACCGAAAGGAACCGCGCAATACACGAAGCGATTCGACGGTCGCGCCGCTGAGGGTCACTTTCGCGAAGCGCACGGGCTTGTGCTTTCCTCGCTGGGGATCGGCACGTACCTGGGCGCGCCCGACGATAAAACCGATCAGAGCTATGCGGCGTGTGTGGCTGCAGCCGTCGAGAGCGGTATCAACGTAATTGACGCGGCCATTAATTATCGCTTTCAGAGAAGCGAGCGCAGCATCGGCGCAGCGATCAAATCTCTGGCCAAGCAAGGCATTGGCCGCGAAGAATTTGTTCTTTGCACTAAGGGCGGCTACTTGTCGCCAGACGGCGCGATGCCCTCCGACCCAACCGAATATTTCTACCGCGAATACATCCAGCCTGGAATATTCAGTCCCAGCGATCTCGTTGGCGGCAGCCACTGCATGACGCCGCGTTTTCTGGAAGATCAGCTGGGGCGCAGCCTGCGCAACCTCGGGGTCGAGTGCATTGACATCTATTATCTCCACAATCCGGAGTCGCAGCTCAGCGAAGTGTCGCGGCCGGATTTCCTCGAGCGCGTTCGCGATGCCTTCATTTATCTTGAATCCGCCGTCGCCGCGGGAAAAATTCAGTTCTACGGCATGGCCACGTGGAACGGATTTCGCCAGGAAGCGCGGGCGCGGGACGCCATGCAACTCGCGGAACTCGCTACACTCGCGCACGACATCGCCGGGGACGAGCATCGCTTTCGGTTCGTGCAGTTGCCATTCAATCTGGGTATGACGGAGGCGCTCACGCTGGGGAATCAATCGATCGGCGGCAACGATAAGACGGTGATGGAGGCCGCCAGCGAACTCGACATCACGCTGGTGGCTAGCGCATCGCTGCTGCAAGGGCAAGTGGCGCGCAATTTGCCGGGTTTCGTGGCTGAAGCTCTGGGTTTGGAAGATGACGCTCAGCGATCGTTGCAATTTGTGCGCTCGTCGCCGGGAATCACGACGGCGCTGGTGGGCATGTCCCACGTCGAGCATGTAAAGGCAAATGCCAAGCTCGTTGGCGTGCCGCCAGCCACCGTCGATCAGTTCAGCAAACTGTTCACCCGAGGCGAAGGCGCCTAGCTTCCCGAGTGCAGCTCTGGGTGGCGATTCGTTAACCAGGTCGTCACGGCGCGGTCGAGTTGATCGAGCTTGCCTGCGAAGAAATGATCGGCGCCGGGAACAGCCACGAAACGGTTCTCACCGGGCAACGTCGCGACAAGTGACTCGACTTTCCGCACGTCGCCGTGCTCGTCGTTCTCACCATGCACGAATAACTTTGGCTTCGCGCAGCTTTCCAGGAACGAAAAATCTGTATTGTTCACCGGCGCGCCCAGTCCGATCGACTCCCCTACACGATTGTCTTCGCATCCCACCCGCAAGCCGACCCAGCAGCCGAAGCTGAAGCCCGCCAGCAACAGCGGGACGTCCGGAAATTCGTTCGCCAGAAAATTCAGCGCGGCGCGCACATCTCCTTGCTCTCCGCGGCCGCGGTCATGCGTGCCTTCGCTCATTCCCGCGCCTCGAAAATTGAACCGCAACACCGCTAGCCCCAACGCATCCAGGGATTTCGCTGTCTGATAAATAACTTTATTGTGCATGGTGCCGCCGAAAAGCGGATGCGGATGGCAAACGACCGCCGCCATTGGAGGTTGCGGCACGGCCTGCGGCTTCCAACGGATCGCCTCAAGTCTTCCAGCTGGGCCTTCCAAGAATAGATTTTTCGATTCGTGGGGCATGGTCACCGAAAAAATACTGTTCAAGGAACACGGAACGTAGCGGGCGCGAGAGATCCTGCCATCCAAAAACCTGCGCTCAGTGGCTAAAGCCGAATTTCCAGAACTCCTTTAAGGCACGGCTGAACAGGGTGCGGAAAAAGCGAAAATGTGTCATTCCGAACCCCGTTTGGTTTTTGACGGGGTGAGGAATCTGCTTTTTTCTTGGCCTTTTTGCGAACAGCAGATCCCTCACCCGCAAACGACGCGGGATCGGGATGACAAACGCGGCTTTTTCCGCAGGTTGTAAAGCCGTGCCCTCCCATTGCGACCCGTGTCCTCACAGCGACGCGCCCCTCATAGCACACCCTCACAGTGAGTAGATTTCAGCGACGGCGAAACCGACACGATTCAAAATCGGAAACTGAATTGCCGAGAACGGGAGACGGCAACGTTCAGCGCGACCGTCTCGGACATTCTTTCGATACGCGCGACCATCAATATCCATTCGCTGGCAACCGGCCACGGCGACGTGTCCGCGCTCTCGAACGAAACCACCAGCTTTTCGCCGGGACTGTATTCGCGATTGCTGCGGAACTTCAATCCTTCCGCGGAACAGTCTATGGTCATGGTCTCTTCAAACCAGGGCACATGTTCGGGCCGCACGTGTACTGCTACAGCGAGCTGTTGCCGGGGCGACGCGCGGCGCTCTGCCTCCCGGTGGTGACCGTTGCCATTTCCGTTCGAGCGATGGCGTGGCGCAATTTCAAATCGAAGCGCCGCGACTGTTTGGCGAAGAGGATCTGCCACTTGCACCGGCACGTCCGGCGTCTTGTCCGCCATCGTAGGAGCACGCTCTCCGTCGCGAGCGCCGGCGTTGTGCGGTGCACCATTCCCATTTGTTCCCACATTTGTTCCCACATTTGTTCCGCCGCCGTGGATCGCTGGCGACTCCGATCCGACGGAGCGCACGACTTGCGCGAGGATCTCGGGCTGGGAGTAAGGAATCGCGGCGTCGTAGGGAAACGTGACCCACAGCGACATGCCTTGCGCGTGGGGCTCCTGGCAAGGCACCAGCACACCGCCACGCGAGACGTTCACGGTGTCGCAAACCTCGGTTTTCTGGCCGAACGGCGTCGTCCAGCGGAGTCGAGCGGGAAGCCGCAGCTGGACGCGATAGTGCTCGCGCCTGTCCATAAACCCCTACAGTAAATCCACCTGAGTCAGGGTAAGTCCAAGTATATCTCCCGATTGCACAAAGCGCTAACCTCTCGTACTAGGACAGAAATGCTGATATTTCGCATTGCAACTTGCGAAAGCGAATGTTACGTTTCCTTGAATTGAAGCGGACTGGACTGGAGAGGGTTGATGGCAGATGGATCGGAAAGGCGCGTGGCTCGGCGATTTACCATGAGCCTCCCGCTCCGGGTGCTGCCCCGCGCATCGCGCAACCACGAACTTCGCGCGCAAACCCGCGACGTCAGCTACCAGGGACTTTATTTCGTAGCCGAAGACCAATTTGAAGTTGGCACCGAGATTGAATTTGTGCTGACCTTGCCGAAACTGCCCACGCAAACCGGCGAGGTCGACATCCGCTGCCGGGGGCAAATCGTGCGCGTCGAATCGGCTCCCGAAGGGCACACGGGCGTAGCCGCGAAGATCGAGCGTTACGAATTCCTCCCCGCCACCGCCTCCGCTGCCTGAGTTAGTTGCTCGTTTCCTCCGCACGCGCCTGGATCGCTCTCCCACCGTTTGCTCGCTGGTCGTCCCGCACACGAGTACAATGCCCCTTGAGAAATCGCTTTCGTCGGGAGACGCCATGTACCACTACGATCCGCGAACCGCGCTTGAGGAACTGCAAGAGGATGCGCTCCTGCCGCATCCCGTAAAGTTGCGCGACATGATCCTGCGCATCAAACTCCAGCCGCAAGAAGCCAAGATTTTGAATCAGGAATTTCAGGATTACTTGACGCGCTTCGGCGAGATTCAGCGCGTGGCGCGCGGCATCCTGGAAAAGCTCGCGACTGGAAATCCGAAATCCGCATGACTTTTGCCGCCAGAGTCGCGGAAGATGCGCCGACGCTGTTAGACTGATCTACGCTCGCGCCGGAGACGCGCCAGCCCTCTTTTCATGCGACGCCACACACTTCTGATCGACGCCGACGATACGCTCTGGGAAAACAACGTATTCTTCGAAAAGTTGATCGAAGATTTTATTGGGCTCGTGGAATCGTGCGGCTACACCCGCGCGTACGTGCGCCACATTCTCAACGAGACCGAGCGCAAAAATATCCGCCAATACGGCTACGGCGTGCGCAGCTTTGGCCGCTCTCTGGAGGAAACCTACCTCAAGCTCGCCGAGCATATGGCGCGCCGCGAGATTCTCGCGCAGATTCACGATCGTGTGGTGGACCTCGAGCGTACGCCGCCGAAAATTCTGGATGGCGTGCCGGAAACGCTCGCATATCTTACCGAGCGGCACCGGTTGATTCTGTTCACCAAGGGCGAGCCCGCGGAGCAGGCTGCGAAGGTGGAGCGCTCCGGCTTGCAGGGTTTCTTTGAGTTTATCGAGATTGTCTCGGAGAAAGATCCGGAGACGTATGGCGCGTTGGTGCACAAACATAAAATCGTCAAGACGCACGCCTGGATGATCGGCAACAGCCCGCGCAGCGACATCAACCCCGCCATGAAGATCGGCCTGAACGCCGTGTACATCCCCCACCAGCACACCTGGCAACTGGAGCATGAGCCGGTAGTCGCCGGCTCCGGCAAGCTGGTCATCCTCCCAGCGTTCCGCGAACTCCGCGGCCACTTCTAGCGTTTTCCTCCTTTGCTCCGTCTCTGCGCCCTCCGTGCCCTCTGTGGTAAATTCTCCTTCTTCCCTGCTTCCCCTCTTCCAATTTGGCCGTTGCCTACTGTGCCTCCTGACTCGAAACTCTCCTATCCGGAGGTTTCCATGGCCACAGCAACCACCACTCTTCCTCGTTCTGACCGGCGCCAGGAATGGTTTGAAATCGAGGACGCCACCTATCTCAATCTCGCCGGTCAAAGCCCCATGCCGAAAGTCGCTGTGCGCGCGGTGCAAGCGGCCATCGAGTTGAAAAAATTCCCGCATCGCATGCCCGACACCGCTTTCTTCGACGTTCCCAATCGCCTCCGCGCCTCCCTCGCAAAACTGATCGGCGCGCAGCCCGAAGACATCGCGCTGACTTCTGGTGCGAGTACCGGCATGTCCGCGGTGGCGTACGGCCTGAACTGGCGGGCCGGCGACGAGATTCTTACCGCGATCCGCGAATTCCCTCTTCAATATTCCACCTGGAAGCCGATGGAAGAACGCGAAGGTGTGAAGCTGAACATCGTCTCGCCGCGCGATCGCTACCTCACGGCTGACGATGTGATCGCGGCGCTTACGCCGAAGACGCGGCTGGTTTCGATCAGCCTGGTGCGCTTTGACAATGGCGTGCTGCTCGACGCCGCGCGGATGGCCGCGGCGTGCCACGCACAGGGCGCGCTGCTGCTGCTCGATGCCAGCCAGGGATGCGGCGCTGTGCCGATCGATGTTGGCAAGATGGGAGTCGATTTTCTGGTTTCCGCCGGGTACAAATTTCTGCTCGGCCCCTTCGGTACCGGATTTTTCTGGGCCAAGCCAGAGCACCTCGCCAACATGCGCCCCGGCCCGTTCTACTGGATGGCTGCCAAAGGCGTGGACCACAATTTTGCTTCGATGGATTTCGCCAACCCAATGCCCGCCCCAAGCGGCAGGCGTTGGGACGTCGCGGAGACCGCGAACTACTTCAACCACGCAGCGCTCAATGCTTCGGTTGAATTTGTTTTGCAGGCCGGACCCGAAACCGTGCGAGAGCACAATCACAATTTGATTGAGTTGCTTTACTCACGGCTGCCCAAAGATCGCTGCGTGCCGACAAGTCCGCTCGATTCGGCGCATCGCGGTCCCTACGGGTGTTTTGCTGCACGCGCGCCGGAAAAAACGGCGGCGCTCTACGATCGCTTGCGCAAGGAGAACATCATCGTCAGCTTGCGCGAAGGCAGCATTCGCGTTTCCCCGTACCTGTACAACACCGAGCGCGACATCGATCGCCTCATCTCCGTGATTACCGCATGACGCCGGCGGACGCTTGGCCCAAAGTCGCCGTCGTCGGAGCTGGCGCGGTCGGCGGCTACTTCGGGGGCATGCTGGCTCGCGCGGGCGCGCCAGTCGTGATGATTGGCCGCGCGCCATTCGTGGAAGTGGTGACCAAGAACGGCCTGCTCCTCGACACCCTGCACTTCAGGGAAAGCATCCGCGTGCAAGCGGCCACGGAACTGGAAGCAGCCCGTGGCGCCGAAGTCGTACTATTCTGCGTGAAAACGACGGACACCGCCGCCACCGCTCGCGATCTCGCGCCGCTGCTCTCCCCGCAAGCCATCATCATCAGCATGCAGAATGGCGTCGATAACGCCGAGCAGATCCGCGCTGCTTCGGGCATCGACGCGCTTGGCGCCGTAGTCTACGTAGCCGCCTCGGTCCCGCAACCCGGCACCGTGAAGCATGTAGGCCGCGGCGATCTCGTGATCGGACCGCACAACACCACCACCCAGCGCATCGCCGCCCTCTTCGAGCATGCAAAAGTACCGTGCCGCATCTCCGACAACATTGAAGGCGAGCTATGGACGAAGCTCACGTGGAACTGCGCGCTCAACGCCATCTCCGCGCTCGGCCGCGCAAAATACGGCCAGATCGCCGCCAGCGAAGACGCCCGCAAATTAGTGGCAGAAATTGTCGATGAAGTTTTGGCGGTAGCCCGCGCCGCCAACATCCACCCGCCAGGCCTCGAAGATCCCAAAGCCGCGCTGGCCGGAGCGATCAAGGTAGCGGGACAAATGTCGGAAGCGCTCTCGTCCACCGCGCAGGACATGCTGCGCAACAAGCGCACCGAAATCGACTCCCTGAACGGCTACGTCTCGCGCCGCGGCGCTCAACTCGGCGTGTCAACGCCGGTAAATCACGCCCTTTTCACGCTGGTAAAGCTCGCCGAATCGCAGCTTTAGCTCAGCCCGTGTGCCCGTCCCTTCCCTCATAATCCTTTTCACTCGCGCGGTGGGACTCGGAATGGGATGTGTACGATAGCTTCGAGGTCTACCGGCTCTCCCGCCTTGGCTCCGGGGCGGAATTTCCACTGCGCCAGGGCTTGCTTCGAATTTTCGTCGAGCTGATCTTCGATGCCGTGAACAAGCTGAATTTCGCCTACCGAGCCATCTTTTCCGATCACGGCGTACAGCACCACTTCGCCTTCGGCGCGCTCGTCGATCAGCGTTGGCGGATACTTGGGGTCCACCTTCTTTATTGGCACTGGGGCCGACAGATCCGCCGACGCCACGTGCGGCCCGCTGGGGTCGCGATGGAGTTCCGCAAATTTCAAAATCCAGCTTCCGGTGGCGCTGTTCAGGTTGGGCATGTTTACGTTCATGGTGTAGACGCGCTTGGTGGCAAAAATCGCCTCAGGCTTCGCGCCCGGGGGCAGCGTCTTGAAATCCGGGGGCCCCACTCGCTCTGATACATCATCCGCAACCGAATCGTGCTGGCGCGCGCTCAGCGCGCGCATCGAAGGCGAGCCGAGGCCGCCGCCCAAACCCGAAATTCCGGTCTTGGCGGGAGGATTTCCCCCGCTGATGCTGATGCCCACCGGACTCTTGCCGCCGGCGCCAGCCGCTTCCGAACCACCCTTCTTCGTACCCTCCGGAGAAATCGAGACACGCGCCGCCAAATTCCCCTGCGGCGGCACGACCGGAGCAGGCGGCCCGGGTGTCGCCGACAACGCAATCAATGTAGATGCACTGCCATTGGCCGCACTCAACTGAGCTGTCGCCACTTCTGGCGCAGGCCCCGCATCGCCAGCCTGCTCCCGCTTGGCGACGCGCGGCGCCGCCCCAGCGTTGATCTCCAGCTTCGGCCGCGCCGGACCATTTGGCGTAGCCGGCAGATTCAAGTCGCCAGCGACTTGCTGTTCCATCGCGGGCGCATCCAGCGGCGGCGCCACCGTCACAGTCTTCACTTTTCTCTCGCGCGGGTGCAGTTTCCTCAGCGCTTCCTCGCTGATCAGCAGTCGCGGCTTCGCAGGCATCGCCGTCTGCTCCACCTGCACCATGTTGGGCAATTCAGGGAGTAACTTAGGCGCTTCCATCGGCGCCTTTGGATTAATGAGCGTCTGCTTCAAATGGGTGGGCCGCACTGGATCCGTGAAGATCCGTTGCCGCGGATGAAACGCATCCGCGCCTTTGTCCGGCAAGGGTACGTTCGGAGCGTTATGCGGCGCGGGCTTGGATCTCTGTTTGGGAATTTCGAGTAAAGGCAGGTCCTGGATGGGTCCCGACCAGGTCAGTTGAAAATTGTCGAGCGCCAGGTTCTTCTTCGGGTCGAAAGCTCCCTGGGGAAACGGCATCGCAATAAACGCAACGTGCCACAGCGCCGCTGCCACCAGGGCTCGCCGGGGTATTCGCCGCTCGACCCAGCAATCCTTGAAATAGCGGGAACCCGTGAAGCCTCTCGCGGCGCCGCGCGCGAATAAGGCCGCTACGCTGCTGCCAATGCCCTGGTGGAAATCCCCCCAAGCCACGCCGAGTTGTGGTTCCTGCCCCTTTGGCAGCCGTGGAGACACCAGCGGGGTCGAGGCTTGCCCAAGCAGGTTCAAAGAGCCATGCAGGTAGTTCGCTGTCATCAGTCGTATCACTACTAGGTTGCTGGATTCACGCCCCAAGGTCAACCGCGACTCGTAGCCAGCCCTGCGCCCAATTCTGGCTGGCATCGGTACTTGGATGCGCCAAGACCCGTTTCCTGAGGCCTGGAAGCTGGCCGGTCTCCGTTCTTTTGGGCCGCCCGCTGCAAATGTCCACTCCCTGCACATCGTGAAGGGTAAACACGCGGCGCCGGTTAACAATTTGTCCCCCGCCCCCACCTTTTTTTGTAAGTGCAGATTCTAAAGGACTTTAAGGTTAATGAATTTGGAAGTGCGGATTGTAAAGGAGTTACGCGGCTATTTCTTGGAAGTGCGGATTCTAAAGAGCTTACGGTTGGAAAGGCTTTTGGCGGGCGGGAGTCAGGGGACCAAAATTGGCCACGGCTCGTTCGAATTAACAATTGAGGTAACACGACGGATGGTAACACATGGGTAACTAGACGTCAAGGGGAAATTGCCCGGGGCCGTAACTATCCGAATTTGCTATTCCTACGATGCAATTTCGGATTGATCCAAGCCGCTGCATAGAAGCCCAGCAGCGCGTCAGCGCAGGCAGAGCGAGCGCGAGGCAGCCTCCCTGAGCGCTCATTGATGCTTCCCCTGGCGTCGCGAGGGCCGGATCTGCTACGGGCAGGTACGCGGCGTCAGGAGGAATGGGGGTCGCGGGCGCTGGGTGAAGTCGAAGCTATCCAGCATGGGGTTATCCTGGTCCGCCATTCAGTTCCAGACCTTCAAAACTCGCAGGGCTCCTTCTTCTGGTGCAAAAACCTGCGGCTGAATCGTTGTATTCGTGGGTAAACGCCGGTCCGTGGAGTTGGCAGCAATTGCTGGTAGTACCTAGACGCGTACATCCTCCCTTCTTCTTCGACGAGAACGGCCGCACGCGGCACGTCTTCCTACATGCAGCGAAGTGGAAACCTAAAGACTTGGCCGCGTATCTAGAGCTGTTGGGCATCGTCATTGAAGCTGACTTCGGGGGGAACGCTACTAGCATGTGGGCTATGGACCTGAAGTCCGGCAAGGACATTAAATGGAAGAGCAAAGTAACGACGCGACGCCGATGTGTTGGCTCAGCGCGTCTCTATGCAAGATTCATGAAGACCATGGGAGACCCCGAGCTTTAGTTATCTGCCGGCCGACAAGGAGGAAGTATGCAATCGACATTGGAGTGGTTTAAGGCACTGGGTGACAAAAGTAAGCCACTGTTTCTCGCGATGGCTGGCGCAAACCTGACCGATAGCGGTCGGCACGCAGCGTCGAATGAGTTTGTAGGGCTAAATGAAATCTATAGTCGACTCTATAAGGCAATCGCGAGCCTGATGGCCGGGAATAAGTCTTTCAACGCAGAAGACCTTTGGCAGTCATTGAACGAGCTGGCGAAGCCATCTCATTTGGATGTTGCTCTCGAGGCCGCATTTTTCAGCGCGAAATCGCTGATAGGAACCTACAAAGATTGGAAGCGATGAGGAACCAACGCATGCGAGATGCAGACCGACGTGCTGAACTTCTTCAGTTGTGGCTACAGCTACCGGAAGAGGAGCGCACTTACGAAACAGGCCCGCTGAATTTCTATCAGTGGGTGAAAAACAACCGGCCAGACCTGTTAGTGAACGGGCCGGGCGACCCTTACCAGCGGCTGAGGAACGACCTCTTTGGAAACGCGAATTAGTCAAGACCCACCCTTGCAAAAGGGCCACCCGCCTCCATCCGGTCTTTTCGTTTTTTAGTTCGAAAAAAGATCGGAGCACCCCAAGACCCAGGTACCAATAAACGGAACCTGGGGCACCCGGCCGTGCAGGTCTTTGTGAAGTAGGGATCACTTTCGATCAAACGCGCACCAAGGACACCAGAGACACACGCGATACTAGCGAAACAGAGGATACGTGGATACAGGGGATACCCAAATACCCCAAATGAGGGCCAAAAATGCATGGTTTTCTCTCAAGCAGGTGCGATTTGTAGCCGTTTCCCCGATGTTGATGGCGCTTTCTCGCGGTTGGCACGTATAATTAGGCATTAAGCAGCGCGGTGGCGCGTTAACTTGCGAAAAGTACGTCGTTGATGCGCCGGGGCGAGTTCCTCACAATTGTTCTCATCGCCGGTGATTGCGCCACTCGTAAAGGCGGTTCACCGCGAAGGTGAAGCTCAGCAGCGAGCGCTCGGCTGAGCTTTACCGCAGAGTGTTGCGCTGAAAGAAAGGTATCGAATGTTTAAGACGCGCAGCGAAGAAATGAGGAATGAACTTCGCCGGAAATTCTGGCCGAACGATGATGCGTGGACCGGCGAGAAGGAATTGGGTTTCTTCCCCACGCACTTTACCGCTTCTGTTATTACTGCTGTCTTCAAAATCTCTGAGCGGCAGGAAGAATCCTTCGCGCGTGTATCTCGAATTGTGGGCGAGACACATGAATCAAGGATTGATCGAGATGCGCCCGGAAGGCGAGCACGCCTATGCGGCTGGCTACACTAGCAGTCGAGGAGTCCGAACTTGGCGCGACAATATGGAACTCCTCGAATCGCTCGGGTTCATTAAATCCAAGAAGCTAGGTCACCAGCGTTATAAATACGTTCTTTTGGTTCACCCAACCGCCGTGGTTGAGAAATTGAAGTCGCAAAATAAGATTGACGAAGAGTGGCTAACCGCCTACGCAGCACGGCAGACCGAAACAAAGGAACGCAGCTATGAACAGCGGCTCGAAGCAAGGAAGGGCGCAGCAAAGGCTGCAAAGAAGGCCAATAAAGAAGCCAAGGCTGCAAAAATTGTTTCAATCAAAAGGAAGAAGCCTGCGCACAAAGTCTCAGCCTAGAATGCGAAAGATTTGGGAAGGAAGTTTTTTCGTCTGGGCTTAGTTAAGAGCCACAGAATCAACAGTCACATGTTCGTTACGTTCTCATAACCCGAAGGTCGTCAGTTCAAATCTGCTCCCCGTAACCATTCTTGATGACTGAAGGCCGGGCGCAGGCGCCCGGCCTTTTTGTTGGTGGAGTGCTTCTGTTAGAAGATGTGGCATTCGATAGCTCAAGAATGAGAAAAACAGGACCCACCCTTGCAAAAGGCGCAAGGATGGGCCGCCCGCCCGCCGAGGCACCAAAAAACGGAACTTGGGGCACCGCGCTATATCTCACGATGGGCAGGACGTGATTGATCGCTTCTGGTTTGGCCGTCATTTGGTAGCGGATGAAGTTGCAGGAAGGCGGCTGCGGCGTCGCGGGCACGTCCCGCGATTTCGCGTGGAGTCGGCCGCTCGGCGACGCCGAGCAGCAGGCTGACCATCAAATCGCGCCAGAGCAGCCCGGCGAACTGCTCGGCAAGTTCGGCGGGACGGCCCGTGAGCAGTCCGGACGCCTGGGCCTCGGCCATGATTTTACGGAGGGCGGCGCGGCTTGCCTCGCGTCCTATCGAGTTGAGCGCGCGCGCCACTTCGGGGGCCTGGACCACCTCGGCGATCGCCAGTCGGAATACCGCAATGACTGTGGGATCGCTTATCTCGCGGACGAGCTTCGTCCCGAAAGAAGCCAACACCTGCTCCAGGATCTCGCGATCGCGCAACACGGGCAGGTCAGCAGGGACGTCAAATCGCTTGGCGCGCTCGCTTATGCAGGCGATCAGCATTTCCTGTTTGTTGCCAACAAGCGCATAGAGCTCTCGCTTCGAAACGCGCGCGCGCGTCGCGATCTCAATGGTGCTGGCCGTTGCGTAGCCGCTCTTCATGAACGCCGCAAAGGCCGCCTCAAGGATGCGCTCGCGCACCCCGGTTTCGTCGCCGCCTTTCTGGCGGCGTTTTGACATCGTTGCCCTAGCCATCACTGCCTCCCTGACGACGCGGGTACCGTATAGTACCACAGGAGAGTGGTCTGTGTTTGGCCTGCCAGCAGGAAAAAAAGTGCGAGTCGTGAAACTTTCGCCAAGTCTATGCGTCTTATCAGCATGTGGTACCCGTGGGTACCAATACAAGATCCACATTCTGTGAGGAATCAGTCGGAGTAGGAATCATGTTTGCACACAACCCCCTCCACGGATCCGGACAAGCGGGATTCCCGCATCCGGCTCTTGCCTTAGGTGACGACGCCCATGCGGCGCAGGGGATAGGGATGACAGATGGTAGGCGGAGGCAGCCAGCGAGTGATGAGGCGCCGCATGCGATCCCAAAGGACGCGGCCTTTGTGGCTGCGCCGCGACAGCGCGCGATGCCAAAGCCGCCCCACTTGGAACCGAAAGAGCCACCGCGCCGGTTGGTTCATGGGCACCCCGTAATATCGGATGTGTCCACGCACCACCGCTTGCAACCACTTGCCTACTTCAGGGATGGGTTCGTGCATCCGTCGCTGAAGCTCGGCTTTCACCTCATTCAGCTTCGCTTGCATCCTTTTGCGTATCGTCTGCCGCAACACCGTGAACCGTCCATTACTCCTCTTCTTCACACAGATATGCGTAAAGCCGAGAAAGTTGAACGTCTCCGGTTTTCCTTCTCCACGCCTCTGCCGTTGGTCGATCGCATACGGACCAAACTCCAGCAGTCGCGTTTTCTCGGGATGCAATTCCAGGTTGAACTTCCTCATTCGTTCCGTAAGTTCTTCCCGGAACTGATCGGCATCCATTTTGCAGTTAAAGCCCACCACAATGTCATCCGCGAAGCGCACCACGATCACATCGCCGTGTGCCCGCTTTTGACGCCATGCTTGGACCCACAAGTCGAATACGTAGTGAAGATAGACGTTCGCCAAAAGCGGCGAAGCACTTCCGCCCTGGGGCGTCCCTCCCTCCGTCCGTATTCGTTTCCCATCCTCCAGCACGCCGGCCCTCAGCCATTTCTGGATGAGCCGCACAACGCGCCGGTCTGCGATCCGGTGCTCGACGAACTTCACCAGCCATTCGTGAGAAATTCCATCGAAGGAAACCGCGACACACTACCCATCACCAGCACCTGCCCGAGAGAGTCACCGTTATTCGTTCTCATCATCCATTTGAAGGTAAATCGCTCGCCGTTCTTGGACCGACACATCGCAAAGGTCGGTTGCATCTCGTTCTGATCTTGCCCGACGGCAGTAAATCACACATCCCTGCCGACTGGACAGACCTTGCCTCCGCCGCACAGCCTCCGCACGCTGTCTCTCCGCAGACCGCAACGCTCGGCTCTCTGGAAGACTTGCTTCATGCCTGCGCCGTCGTTGACGCTCTCCTCAGCCGCCTCGCTGCACCTGAAAGCGAGAACGGCCAGTTCCGCCGCAAAGGAGGAGGGCATCCTTGCAGACGAAATCTGAATCTCTTCGATCTTCTTCTCGACGAAATCTACGTGTGGGAAACACTGGAGAACGACCAGAAGATTCTCGCGATCGAACTCCTCGCACGGCTCATCGCCAACGCAGCCGTAAACACCCGCGATCAGGAGCAAAACCATGAATGATCTCGCCAAAGTGAAACCCAGTCATACCCAACGCGCAGC
Source organism: uncultured Acidobacteriota bacterium (assembly GCA_963721915.1). Lineage (GTDB taxonomy): Bacteria > Acidobacteriota > Terriglobia > Acidiferrales > UBA7541 > Acidiferrum. Next base: position 291,239 of record CAVRLD010000007.1, read on the forward strand.
CGTCGTCTATATTCGCCAGTCCTCTCCTTCGCAGGTCGAGTACAACCGAGAGTCCACAGCACGTCAGTATGCATTAGTCGAGAAAGCTGCGTGAACTTGGCTGGGCGAAGGAACAAGTGATCGTCATCGACGAAGATCTCGGTCTGTCCGGCTCCGGATCGGCGAAGCGTTCTGGCTTCGCTCGCATGACCGCGGAAGTTGCTCTGCGCCACGTGGGGATCGTGCTCGGACTCGAAGTCTCCCGTCTGGCACGCAACAACGCCGACTGGTATCGCCTGCTCGATCTCTGCGGCATGACTGACACGCTGATCGGAGACAGCGACGGCGTCTACCATCCGGCGCTATTCAACGATCGTTTGGTGCTCGGATTAAAAGGCACCATGTCGGAAGCGGAATTGCACATTCTTCGCGCACGGCTCGACGGAGGGATTCGCAATAAAGCCGCACGCGGTGAACTGCGTCGTGGTTTACCGGTCGGCTTCATTTGGGGAGAAGAGGACGGAGAAGTTCGTTTTCATCCCGATGAATCCGTCGTCAGCACCATTCGCACCGTCTTCTCTAAACTCACTGAGCTTGGATCGGTACGCAAAGTCTGGCTCTGGTTTCGCTCCGAGGGTCTTTCTTTCCCCCTGCGATCCAATATGAAGAGCGAGATCCGGTGGGTTTCCCCAACCTACACCGCCATCCATCACGTGCTCACCAATCCGGTGTATGCTGGCGCTTACGCCTACGGAAAGTCTCGTCATGAACGCTACGTCGATGAACAAGGATCGCTCCGAAGGCGAACGCGTCGTCTGCCGATTGCCGAGTGGTCTGTACTTCTTCCCGAACACCATCCAGGTTTTATTGATTGGGCAACGTTCGAGGCCAACCAAGCACGCATCGACACCAACATTCATCCTCAACCACACCAAGCGGGCGGTGCCGTGAGAGAAGGCGCCGCACTGCTGCAAGGTCTCGCCACGTGTGGAAAGTGTGGCCGCCGGCTGCACACTCACTATCAGGGCAGGAATGCGACGCCCGGCTACCATTGCTCCGGCAAGGACATCGTCCATGGGCGCGGCGTGTACTGTCTCAACATCGGCGGCGTCCAGATCGATCAAGCGGTCGTCGACGCCTTTCTCAAAGCTCTGACGCCTGCGGCTCTCGAAGCAACGCAGCTCGCCGTGCAGCAACTCGAAGCCGACCACGATGCAGCGCTGGCTCAATGGCGTCTGGCGGTAGAACGCGCTCGCTACGAAGCAGAACGTGCCGAGCGCCAATATCGAACTGTCGAGCCCGAAAACAGACTCGTTGCACGCGGACTGGAAACAGAATGGGAAAAACGTCTACGCGATCTCGCCACCGCTGAGACGGAGTTGCAGCGGCGAGAACAACAGCGCCCGCGCCTGCTCAGCCTGGAGGAGAAGAAGAAAATTCACTCTCTCGGTTCCAATCTGCACAAAGTCTGGACGACGGCGACCACCACAGATCGCGATCGCAAAGAGCTTCTGCACACTCTTCTGGAAGAAGTGATTGTTGCCGTCAATCGCCCTGAACGGCGTGCTCATCTCACTTTACGCTGGAGAGGCGGTGCTCTCACTGAGCTCGATCTCTCTTTGCCGCATTCTCAGCCTCATGGAATTCGCACCGACGAAGATACACTCTCCCTGCTTCGTCGCCTTGCCGCTCATTACTCCGACGACGTCATCGCCGGCATTCTGAATCGTCAGGGACGCAAAACTGCTAACGGCGAACGCTTCACTGCGAATCAGGTTGGCGGCTTGCGCCGTTATCGCAACATTCCTCGCTACGAGCCGCCGGCTGAGGCTCCAACAGGGGAACTTGTCACTCTCAAAGACGCAGCCAAAATGTCCTGCCTCAGCTGGAACTGGAGAAGGCGTTCTTCCGTTAAGATAACGGAGAGGACGCATGAGAAAAGAGCGAAAGCATTACACAGGAGAAGAGAAGGTTGCCATCCTGAGGCGGCATTTGTTGGATAAAGTGCCGGTTTCCGATCTGTGTGATGAACTGGGACTGCAGCCAACGGTGTTCTATCGTTGGCAAAAAGAGTTCTTCGAGAATGGCGCTGCGGCCTTCTGTGGCAAGAGCCGCCCGGACCATCAAGCCGAACAGCAACGGATCGAGTTCCTGGAGAAGAAGATCCAGACCAAAGACGAGGTGTTGGCGGAATTGATGGCCGAGCACATAGCCTTAAAAAAAAGTTTTGGGGAGCTCTGACCAAAGTGTGGGTGCCGCACGATGTGCGGGACCTGGTGGTGGATTTCGTCCGGTACTGGTCAGAAAAAACCGAGATCGGCGCCGGACGATTCATCCACTGGCTGGGCGTGCGAGCCAGCAAGTTCTACGACTGGCGAGAACGCTATGGGCGCGTCAATGAGCACAACGGTTGGGTTCCCCGTGATTTCTGGCTCGCACCGTGGGAGAAGCAAGCCATCATCGACTTCCACCGGGAACATCCCTTGGAAGGCTATCGACGACTGACGTTCATGATGCTGGACGCCGATGTTGTGGCCGTCAGCCCCTCCAGCGTTTGGCGGGTGCTCCAGCAAGCCGGATTGCTCTCGCGATGGAAGAGTAAGCCTTCGCGCAAGGGGAGCGGTTTCGAGCAACCACCGCAGGCGCACCAGCATTGGCACATCGATGTTTCCTACATCAACGTGAGCGGCACCTTCTACTACCTGTGCAGCGTTCTGGATGGCTATAGCCGTTCCATCGTTCATTGGGATCTGCGGGAATCGATGACCGAAGCGGAAATCGAAGTCATCTTGCAGCGAGCGCGTGAGAAGTATCCGGAAGCAAAACCACGGATCATTTCCGACAATGGACCGCAGTTCATTGCCAGGGATTTCAAGGAATTCATTCGCATCGCAGGGATGACCCACGTGCGAACCTCGCCCGGCTATCCGCAATCGAACGGCAAGCTGGAGCGTTGGCACAAATCGCTAAAATCGGAGTGCATTCGGCCGGGCACACCGCTGACCCGGGAAGATGCGCTGCGCCTGATTCAAACCTACGTGGATTACTACAACGCCGTACGCTTGCACAGTGCCATCGGTTACGTAACACCGCACGATATGCTCACCGGGCGACAGGCTGAGATCCACGCGGCACGCGATCGCAAGCTCGAGGAAGCGCGTCGCCAACGGCAGCTGCGACGAGAGGCACGATCACTGCTTGCAGATTCTTCGAACACGACTACAATGACCTCGCCAGGTGAAACAGAAGCGGGCTCTGCAGGGATGCAACCATGCTGAGGGATAACCTGGTAGGACTCATCGAGACGATGCGCATCCAGAAACAGGCATCGGACGATGATCCTCATGCCTTGAAAATCCCCGCCCCGCAGGGGCGGAATCTTCACTAACGGAAAACGTTACCTCTCCATTTCACGCTGAGCCAGCACAAAAATCCTTGGTGTGGCGGCATCCACGATTCACCGATGGATTAACGATGGCTTTGTTGCCGGAGAACAGATTACTCCAGGCGCACCCTGGCGCATTTCAATGACCGACGAACTGCGTGCGCGCTTTGTTGAGGAAACACCGCCACAGTTCCTGCCCATGCTCGAAACCACAATGAAACTCGGCGTCACACGCCAGACGGTGTTGCAGCGTGTAAAGCGCGGCGAGCTCGAAGCCGTTCATGTTCGGTGCGGACGACGCAAGGGCTTGCGAATCAAAGCCGTAGACACTCAACCCGGCCTGTTTCAACACTCATCATGAATAAGGGGGCATTATGGAGATAGATCCAAAAAGCCTTTGATATCCAGATCAAGCACCCAGTTCACTTTTCTCGTCAGCAGTCCCGTGTACAGCGCATCCAGCGCTTGATGCTGGCTGCGCCCGGGTCGGAACCCGTACGAAAAACCGAGAAAGTCCGTTTCGTAGATAGCGTTCAACACCTCGACCGCCGCGCGCTGGACGATTTTGTCTTCCAGCGCTGTGACTCCGAGCGGTCTTTGCCGCCCGTCGGCCTTCGGGATATACACTCTACGCACCGGCTTCGCTCGATACGCTCCTCGCTTCAGCCTTTCGGAAAGGTCCTGGAGATTCCTCTCCAGTTCCTCACCGTAGTGCCGCCACGTCTCCCCGTCCACGCCCGGCGCAGCTTCCTTCTTCAAGCTGAAGTAGGCCATGCGCAGCGTTTCCAGGTTGTAGATGTGGTGCAGAAGCGCCGTGAACCGCAACTTCTTATCCTTTCCTGCTGCTTGACGTACCCGCTCCAGCGCACTCGGCGCGTCAGTCCGGCTCGGTGTCCGGGACGCGTTTTGCTGGGGCAGGTTCCCTTTGGCCAGCCCCCTTCCCTCCATCCCCTCCGCAGCCGGTTGCCCGGCTTTGTTCGGGGACTTCTCAGGTACTACAGGGCTGTCCGACTTCCCAGGTCCGTTCGTCATCGGCGTACGTCCTTAGACTTCCCGACACGTCCCAGGGCAACTGCGGCCTTGGGCAAACCTGGGATCTCCCGGTTCCCGAGCGAGGTGTCTGCGTACGTGCACGGGGTCTCTGACCGCGCGGGACTCTGCAACACCTCGCGATATCGGCGTTCCAGATGGGGCCTTCCGCTTCTCCTTACAGCGTCGGCGTCCCGGAGGAAGGAACTTACGCGGCTGAATACCCGGCCCGCACGTTCCCCTGTCAACGCTTCGACGCCGCTCTTGCGAGCGGCTCCGCATGACTCGGGGCCGATGTGGGTCGCTAGTTCACAGTCGTATGACTTTTGCATTCACTACACCTCGCCGGTTTAACCGGCGCACAAGGAGCTAAAACCATGAAGATTGAAATGTTTTACATGCTGCTGGCGTTCGCGACCGTCCTGGCACCCATGGCGCAAGGTCAGTCCACACCGCCGCAGCCCAAGATCACCGGCGTGCTGACGATCCTGACGCCAAAGCCGGGGGTTACGGTCGAGCAAGTCATGAAATCATGCCCGCCGAAATTCGTGCGACCGTTCCCCTGTATCTCGACGGCAAAATTCAGCAGTGGTTCACGCGCGGCGACGGCAAGGGCGTCATCTTCCTACTGAACTGCAAGGACGCGGCGGAGGCTCGGGCCCTCATCGAAAGCCTGCCTCTCTCGAAGGAAAACCTCGTGGATGAGCAGTTCATTCCGGTCGGGCCTCTCATGCCGCTCTGGATACTGTTGAGAGATAGCCCGACCAACAAGTGAACTCGACAATCCCATAGGAGGGCAAATGTTACCGGAAATCATCTTCAATTTGCATCTCATTCTTGGTTATGTCGCGTGGCTGCTTTGCTTCGTCGTATACATCCTGCCCTGGCTCAAGTCGATGGACCTGGTCGCAGCGCTACGCGCCATCGCTACGCTGCACAGCTTCCGCTTCTTCGGGCTCGTCTTTATTCTTCCAGGCGTCATCGGCCCGAATCTGCCAATCGCTGGCTTCGCCACGTTCGCCGCCTACTGGGACCTGGCAACCGGGGTGCTGGCCATCCTGGCGCTTCTCACGGTAAGGATACGTTCGCTCTTTTGGCTGTTCGTCGTGGCCTTCAACCTCGTGGGGATGGTCGATCTCATCCTCGACTATTACCACGCCATCCAGGTCGGCCTTCCCGCGCTGGCGGGACAGTTGGGCGCCACGTACGCGATTCCGATCATCTACGTGCCCGTGCTGATGATCACGCACGTCGTCGCATTTTATTTGCTGCTGCGTCCTCAGCCCAAGGCGGTTCGAGCCTTCGCCGGCGAGGCGGCGGCATCTTAGAGTCCCCGCATATGTGTTCAGAAGCAGTTGAAGCTAAAAAACAAGCTTCGCCTGAGTAGGAGTATCCAAGATGACGGGCGAATGCGGACTCGGCATCGTCAACTCTCGAATTGTTGAGCTTCGTACTCACGGGATAGCGCCGCATTTGAGCTGCGTCGTAAACAATTGTCCACGTGACGGGCGACGGGCATCCGGATTGCGACCTGAAAGCTGTTGGAATGATTGTCTGGCAAGGAGGAAATCGATCAGACTGTGCGTCCCATCACACATAGCCTACGAGGTTGGAGCGGCGAGGCAACAGACCGTTCGAAGCCCTCGGACAATGGACCCACATTCGTAAGAGTGGCACCGAAACCGTGAGGCCACGGTGTATCTGCCAGCATGAGGTGGAGCGGGGCTAGGCTTGGTAGCAGGGTCAGAATACACAAATGTTCGTAAGCGTCGTTAGCCCGAGAGAGCCTAATATGCTGCGGGGCTCTTTTTGCAGTGAGCACCGAGGCTTCCGGGTTCTCGGTCATGGGTAAACAACACTGTCGGCGCATAGAACAGACCTAACCTATCGCGTCATTCCCACGGAACAGGGTAAATCCACATCGCTCCCCGCAAGGGGAAAGTTCATCGCAAGATGGACCGATGGCGGTGCGGATAACAGACGAGGGAGAAAGCAAATGCCACTCTGTAATGGAGTGGATATCGGTTGCGTCAGCATCATCGACAACATCACCGGACGCGAAAGCGGGCTGACTTCCCTTTACGGTGCTTCACACGAGAGAACTTGACTAATCGGCTCATGAGGCAAAGCAGATGACGACAGCGCAAGCTGTTGGTGCGGTCTCACGCGAAGCGGCGGAATGGTACGCCATCGACTGGCAGGCCATCAACCGCGACGTTCGCCGATGTCAAAACTCTTTAGAAATGTCCCCTTCCTTACCTCATTAGAAATGTCCCTTTTTCTTTTGATTTGCCTGTTGTCGTTGGGGTGTCCGCCGAGCGAAGCCCTGCGCCGCGGTTTGTGCGGCGCGTTTAGGGCGTAGCGGAGGCGGACACCCCAACGAGTGCTGACTCCTGCGATCGATTCAACCGTTGCAACCTCATTCTCTGCTCATAGCCTTGCCGCCAGGGATGTTCCTGCGCAGGTTTACTCCTTACGTGCTTAGCCGGCTCGCGTGGCGCGGCCTGCGCCGCTCGGGGTCGCGCTACCAGATCTTCGTATTCCATGCGTTCTCCGCGATAGTGCACTTCTACCGCCCCATCTTCTCCCTCATAGACCAAGGCCTTGGCTTGTGTCGGCCCATAGCGCTTATTCTGCGGCTTGAGTTGCAGAAAATGCCCCCGGTACTGCACCACCCAATCGTTGCTGATCCATCGCTGCGTCTCTAATCGCAAGACCTCTCTCAGCTTCGCGGCGCTCGGTGCCCGAACGTGATAGTTCTCTGGTCGAGCTGCTTCTCGCGCAAAACGCCGATTGTGTTCCGCAAGATATTCCCCTTCCATATATTCATTCGCCGCTTCGTAGTTCGCTATCCCCTGACGGCGCAGTTTCTTCACCAAGCGATCTTGATGCACCCCGTTGTTGCGCTCCACCCGTCCTTTCGCTTGCGGAGAACTGGCAGCGATAATGCGAATTTCCAACCGCTCGCACATACCCCCAAATTGCGTTGTAGGCGCCTTTCCTCGCAGTCGCTCTTTCTCCGTCGGTTCACGCTTATAGACATTCTTCCAATCGGTGTACAACGCCCGGGGAACCCCGTACTTCTCGATCCAAGATCGCAGCACTCCTACCGCTGCCCAGATTGTTTCCTGCTCTCCCAATCGCGAACACGTGGTCCCCGTGGCGTCATCCACCATATTCATCAGACATCCGCGTGGTCCCCGCTCCCCAAACCACGCATGGAAACTGCCATCCAGCTGCACCAAGTCGCCAAAGTGCTGCCTCCGCTCCCTCCGCTTCCGGTGGGCTTTCCGTCTCCGCATGCGGCTCCATAACCCTTCCGCCAACATCCAGCGTCGCAACGTCTCCTCGCCCACTTCCAGCCCATCCTCGTCCGCCAAATGCTCCGCTGCCAGCGTAGGCCCAAACCGCTCCTGTTCCGTTCCGGAATACTTCTCCCGGATCAGCTGCAACACCTTCCGTCGGAATTTCTCAGGCTTCGCTCGGTTCGAACTTCTTCCCGCGCTGCGGTGTTGCAGCCCCTGGGCTCCTTCTCCGCGATAACGCTTCCACAATCTCTTCGTCTGTCGATAGCTCAACTCCAGCATCTTCGCTGCGTCCACCAGCCTCAGCGTCTGGCTCTTCACTCGCCCCAGAACCTCGGCTCGTCGAAGTTCCCTCGTACTCATCGCTGTCCTCTTCAACCGGACCTCCTCTGGAGGTCGCAGTGTAGGGGACATTTCTAATGGGGGCTGCAGGGGACACTATCAAAGAGGTTCAACACCGCGACGTTCGCCGACTCCAAGTGCGTATCGTGCAGGCAACGAAGGAACGCAGATGGGGCAGGGTGCGAGCCCTGCAACGTTTGCTGACCCACTCTTACAGCGGCAAAGTTCTCGCCGTTCGACGAGTGACGGAAAACAACGGCAAGAAAACCCCAGGTGTGGACCAAGAAATTTGGGACACACCAGAGAAGAAAGCACAGGCAGTACATGCGCTGAAGTGTAGGGGTTATCAGTCTCAGCCCCTACGACGTGTTTACATCCCGAAGTCGGACGGCAAAACGATGCGCCCGCTCGGAATTCCCACGATGAAGGATCGAGCGCAGCAAGCATTGTATCTGCTGGCACTCGCCCCCGTTGTGGAAACTACTGCTGATAAAAACTCTTATGGGTTTCGTCAGCAGCGGTCCTGCGCCGATGCGATGGAACAGTGTTTCAAAGCACTGAGAAGCGCAAACACGCAGTGGATTCTGGAGGGTGACATCAAGTCCTGTTTCGACAAAATTTCACACGATTGGCTTTTGACTCACGTCCCGATGGACCGAGTCATTCTCCAAAAGTGGCTGAAGTCCGGGTACATGGAAAAACACGTTCTTCACGAAACCACAGACGGGACTCCCCAGGGTGGAATTATCTCCCCCGCGCTCGCTAACTGCGCGCTGGACGGACTTGAACGACTCCTGCAGGAAAAGTATCCAGCAGGAAAACGTCTCAAGTCCCTTGGAGGTGAGAAACCTTGTGTCAATCTCGTCCGTTACGCGGATGACTTCGTCATCACCAGTAAATCAAAAGAATTACTGGAAGGGGAAATCAAGCCTCGGGTCGAGCGCTTTCTGCAAGAACGAGGTCTTGAACTCTCTCCGACAAAGACCGTCATTACGCACGTGGAGCACGGCTTTGATTTCCTCGGACAAAACGTGCGCAGATACCCTAACGGAAAACTACTCATCAAGCCTTCCAAGAAGAATGTTGGAACCTTCCTGAAGGGCATCCGAAGAATCATCAAAGACGCACATGGCGTGTCTGCCGCCGATCTGATCGATCAACTCAACCCGAAAATCCGCGGTTGGGCTAACGATCATCGGCACGTGGTGAGCAAACACACGTTTGGACACGTGGATCGCAACATCTTCTCTAGTCTGTGGCAATGGGCACGACGAAGGCACCCGAACAAAAGTCCGCGCTGGTTCAAACCGAAATACTTTGACCGGCGCGGGAATCGTGACTGGTCCTTCTTCGGTGAAACCTGCGATGACGGAGGACGGCCAAATAAAGTCTGGCTGTACTACGCCAAGAGCACTCCCATCAAACGACACGTCAAGGTCAAAGGCGAAGCTAACCCGTATGATCCAACCTATGAAACCTACTTCGAAGAACGCGAAGGGGCTCACAGGCTGGAAACGTTTCGGGGTACCCGCACTCTTCGCTATCTCTGGTATGAGCAACGTGGACTCTGCACCCAGTGCAACATAAAAATCACCCGGATCACCGGCTGGCGCCTTCATTACTCCGTCCCCCGTGTGATGGGTGGTTCGACAGGTGCTACGAACTGCGTTTTACTTCCTCCCGAGTGCCATGACCGGGTTCATCGTCAGCGTCTCTCCGTTTCGAAACCGCGTCTCCCCTAAAGAGGCGTTCGAAGGGCTTGAGCTGGGTGAAGGGAAACCTTCACGCCCAGTTCTGAGAGGGCCGGGCGGCCGCAAGGCCGCCTGGCTACTCGGTAGTAATCCACATGGCTGATGGATACGGATGAGAGGTTAAGTCAGAGACGCATTTTGTATGGAATTCCTACGGTGCAATTTCGGATTGATCCGAGCCGCAGCACAGCCAACACCAAAGGCGCAGATTGGGGGATACTTCCGTGTCGCCGACCCATCCAGGACAAACCCGATTGAGCGCAACGCCAGACGCGACGACTCGATGTCGCCAGGATCGACACCCTGCGGCGTCACACGTGGCCCCGGTCGGCGAGGACGTCGGGAAGTACAGGCGCGATTCCGCTAGGAACCACGGTAGAACCAAGACTGCTGCGAATTGTTACTGCAGACCGACCGTGGCGGCGATCTTCTGGTATCGCGGATCGGATGCAAATGGCTGGAAGTAGGGCTCGACCTTCATGACGATGAGTGAACCGTCTCGTGCCGCAAGCGCTTTCTCCAGCCACTGGAACGTTCGTTCGGAGTCGCCGATCGATGCGTAGATAGCGGCGAGGTTCCAATTGGTGTTCTGACGCTCGTCGGAGAGCTTCAACGCCTCTTTCAACAAAGCACGGCTCTTTGATTGCTTTCCGGCAGCAGCATAGATGTAAGCCAAATCCGGCAACATGGTCGAACCTGCGAACTCGCGGGCACGCTCCATCTCTTTGATGGCCTCATGGTGCATGCCCAGTCTGGAATAGGCGTGCCCGAGGATGCGATACGCGAGGCCAAAGTTCGGGTCCATCTCCAACGTCTTGCGGCACTGCCTTACAGCGCGTTCGTACTCACCGTTGAAGACCAACAGCTCAGCTAAATCGGTGCTGATGATCAGCGAAAGCGGGTCGAGGTCGTGGGCACGCTCGACGGACGCAATCGCATCTTCTCTGCGGCCCTGGGCTACGAGGTAGAATCCGTACCACTGGTGGGCCGTGGCATAGGACGGGTTAAGTTCGAGAGCGCGGCGATATTCGCGTTCCGCCGCGGGCCAATTCCAGTCGTAGTGCATGTGCACGAACGCCAGGGAGGTGTGCGCTTCCGCCAGGCTGTCGTCCAGTTGCAGAGCACGAGTGGCGGCTTCGCGCGCTGCCGGCATGGCATGGCTGCGCGGAATGGTTTTGTTAGCCATGGAACCAAGCAACGCGTAAGCGTCGGCCAAGCCTGCATAGGCAGGCGCGAAGTTCGGATCTAACTGGATAGCACGTTGGAAGTGCGCGATCGCGCGGGTGTAACCGTCCTCGGTACGCTTGTTCCAGAAAAAACGTCCTTTCAGGAATGCCTCGTAGGTGTCAGCATTGACAGTCGATCGGCGCGCCATGCTGCGGAACTGATCTTCGGAAAGCGGCTGGCTGAGCGCGCTTGCGACGCGGGCCGCGATGGAGTCCTGGAAGCGAAAAATATCCGTAAACTTCTCGTCGAGCTGCTCGGTCCAAAGAGCGAAGCCGTCGGCGACACGGACCAACTGCACGGTAACGCGAACCCGGTCAGCGAAACGCTGGATATGGCCGTCCAGAATGTTCTCGACGCCGAGCCGACGACCGGCAGCCACGGCGGCCGGCTTGGATGCGCTGAAGCTACGGACCGCGCTGGTTGGCCGAACGGCAAACCGTTTCAACCGTCCAAGGCGGACGATGAGGGCGTCAGCCATTCCAAGGCCGAGGTATTCGCTTTGCCCACCGTTGCCGATTACCGTAAACGGCAGGACCGCGAGACTGCCTGGTTGCGCAGCAGCCGGCTGGGTCGGACGAAGGCGTTCTACCAGCACTGTCGTCACTGCTGCGATAAGGACCACAACGGCAGCAACGGTAATCACTCTCCTCTGCCGGAACCGTGCGGGCATGGCGGTCGAGTGGCCTCGCGCTTCGCCTACTCCGGCGTTGCGCTCAGAATTGTTGGCCGTTGACTGCGCCGGTTCCTGCGCCTGAGCGTTGTTTTCTCCTGCCGTAAGGCGACTTATCGTGTGGTTAACTGGTTCCACCGCCGCAATGAACCGGTACCCCCGCCGGGGCAAGTTCTCTACGTACCGGGGAGCACCGGCATGGTCCCCTAGTGCATTCCGCAGCTTCTTGACGGCGACCTTCAGCCCCAGGGCGAAGTCGACGAAGGTGTCCGCGGGCCAGAGCCGCCGCTGGAGTTCTTCATGTGTCAGCAGTTCGCCCGGACGCTCCAGGAGTGCGATCAGGAGTTGAAAGGGCTTGTCCTGGAGTTTCACGCGAGCGCCGTCTCGGCGCAACTCCCCGGTGCGCACGTCAACTTCGAAGCGATCGAAACGGTAGCCGTTGACTGCTCCGTCGCCGTATTGGGCTAATTCAACCAAGTTTCCATCCACAACGGTTAAGAGTGTAGGTTCATCCCTCAACAGCTTAGCTGTCAACCCGCAAATAACCGGGATGTCAAAACTCTTTAGAAATGTCCCCTTCCTTACCTCATTAGAAATGTCCCTTTTTCTTTTGATTTGCCTGTTGTCGTTGGGGTGTCCGCCGAGCGAAGCCCTGCGCCGCGGTTTGTGCGGCGCGTTTAGGGCGTAGCGGAGGCGGACACCCCAACGAGTGCTGACTCCTGCGATCGATTCAACCGTTGCAACCTCATTCTCTGCTCATAGCCTTGCCGCCAGGGATGTTCCTGCGCAGGTTTACTCCTTACGTGCTTAGCCGGCTCGCGTGGCGCGGCCTGCGCCGCTCGGGGTCGCGCTACCAGATCTTCGTATTCCATGCGTTCTCCGCGATAGTGCACTTCTACCGCCCCATCTTCTCCCTCATAGACCAAGGCCTTGGCTTGTGTCGGCCCATAGCGCTTATTCTGCGGCTTGAGTTGCAGAAAATGCCCCCGGTACTGCACCACCCAATCGTTGCTGATCCATCGCTGCGTCTCTAATCGCAAGACCTCTCTCAGCTTCGCGGCGCTCGGTGCCCGAACGTGATAGTTCTCTGGTCGAGCTGCTTCTCGCGCAAAACGCCGATTGTGTTCCGCAAGATATTCCCCTTCCATATATTCATTCGCCGCTTCGTAGTTCGCTATCCCCTGACGGCGCAGTTTCTTCACCAAGCGATCTTGATGCACCCCGTTGTTGCGCTCCACCCGTCCTTTCGCTTGCGGAGAACTGGCAGCGATAATGCGAATTTCCAACCGCTCGCACATACCCCCAAATTGCGTTGTAGGCGCCTTTCCTCGCAGTCGCTCTTTCTCCGTCGGTTCACGCTTATAGACATTCTTCCAATCGGTGTACAACGCCCGGGGAACCCCGTACTTCTCGATCCAAGATCGCAGCACTCCTACCGCTGCCCAGATTGTTTCCTGCTCTCCCAATCGCGAACACGTGGTCCCCGTGGCGTCATCCACCATATTCATCAGACATCCGCGTGGTCCCCGCTCCTCAAACCACGCATGGAAACTGCCATCCAGCTGCACCAAGTCGCCAAAGTGCTGCCTCCGCTCCCTCCGCTTCCGGTGGGCTTTCCGTCTCCGCATGCGGCTCCATAACCCTTCCGCCAACATCCAGCGTCGCAACGTCTCCTCGCCCACTTCCAGCCCATCCTCGTCCGCCAAATGCTCCGCTGCCAGCGTAGGCCCAAACCGCTCCTGTTCCGTTCCGGAATACTTCTCCCGGATCAGCTGCAACACCTTCCGTCGGAATTTCTCAGGCTTCGCTCGGTTCGAACTTCTTCCCGCGCTGCGGTGTTGCAGCCCCTGGGCTCCTTCTCCGCGATAACGCTTCCACAATCTCTTCGTCTGTCGATAGCTCAACTCCAGCATCTTCGCTGCGTCCACCAGCCTCAGCGTCTGGCTCTTCACTCGCCCCAGAACCTCGGCTCGTCGAAGTTCCCTCGTACTCATCGCTGTCCTCTTCAACCGGACCTCCTCTGGAGGTCGCAGTGTAGGGGACATTTCTAATGGGGGCTGCAGGGGACACTATCAAAGAGGTTCAACACCCGCAAATAACCGGGAGACAACCGCTGGTGCATTGCGCGCCCTACGTGTGCTGCGGAAATTGGTACTGCTCTCGAAGAATCTTGCCCAGCTCGTCTCGGCACCGTTTCCCCGAGTCTATAGCATCCGTCGGCAACATCGAAGGTCGAATACCCGAACAATACGGCTTTTACAGTGCCAAACGTCGCAAGAAACCTGAAGGGGGGAAATTCACGAAGTGGTCGCCTGCACGGGCAGCTCGCAAGAGGCAAAGTCCCTTGCGTGTTCGAGCGCCTCAGAAGAGAGGTGAGGCACTCCCTCGCTCGTCTCCAGGCAAGAATCCGAGGGGCACCTCTCTGATCAACAGACCAACGAATGAAACACAAAAAAGGAGCCTCATATGAAAAAACTACTACTTCTACTTCTCGTTTTGTGTTGGCCCGGGCTTGCCAGGGCTGATGGAGTCCTTGATTGGAACAATACCGCCGCCAGCGCCGCCTTCGCTGCGGGCCTGGACAATTCGGATGGGTGTGTAGACCCGTTGCATGAATCGCGGATCTTTGCCATGATGCACGCGGCAATCCATGATGCGCTGAATGCGATCGAGCGGCGGTTCCAGCCTTACGCCCTGGGCGCCCAGGCGCCAGCGGGGTCCTCCCCCGAAGCTGCAGTAGCTGCGGCTGCACACGATGTGCTCGTCGCGGTCTTCCCTCATCTCCCTAGTGAGCTTGGCTTGACCCCAGCCGCAGCCACCGACCTTGTCGAAAAGGCCTACGTCGCGGCGCTCGCTGCAATCCCAGATACCCCGGCCAAGGCCCAGGGTATCCTGATCGGCCAAGCTGCGGCGGGAGCCATCCTCGTCCGGAGAGACGCGGATGGGTCGAACGCCCCCTTCCTTGATTTTACCTACGTCCCAGGGCCCAATCCGGGAGACTTCCAGTTTATCCCCGGACTTCCGTTCGCCGCTGGACCAGCATGGGGAGATGTCACTCCCTTCGTGCTTACTTCCAGCTCGCAGCACCGGCCGAAGGCGCCCTACGAATTGAGCGGCAAGAAATACGCGGCGGATTTCAATGAGGTAAAAAGTCTGGGCGCTGTGGACAGTAGCACCCGCACCGCCGAACAAACCGAAATCGCCCTGTTCTGGGTAGAAGGCGCTCCCCAGGGGTGGAATAGGATCGCGAGAATTGTCTCGGCCCAGTATGGCCTTGATCTGTGGCAGAATGCGCGCCTGTTTGGCCTGCTCAATCTCGCTTCGGCGGACGGCTACATCGCGGATTTTGAAAACAAGTACTTCTTCAAGTTCTGGCGACCGATCACCGCAATCCGTGCCGCCGATACCGACGGCAACCCGGATACTGTCGCTGACCCGACGTGGGACTCATTGCGTGGGACCCCACCCGCCCCGGATTACACCTCAGGACACAGCGTCGAGGGAGGAGCGATGTCAGAGGTGCTGACGCGGTTCTTCGGCACCCAGGTCAGCTTCAGCACCAGCAGCACGACGCAGCCAGGGGTCACTCGTTCATTCACGAGCTTCCCCCAAGCGGCGGAAGAAAACGGCAACTCGCGCATTTACATCGGGTTTCACTTCCGGCACGCAGTCACCGAGGGAATTAAACTGGGGAACAAGGTGGGCGAAGTTGCCTTTAACCACTACCTGCAGCCGGTTCATTAACCTAGACGAACTGCGTTTTACTTCATCCCGAATGCCATGACCGGGTTCATCGTCAGCGTCTTCCCGTTTCGAAACCGCGTCTCCTCTCAAGAGGCGTTCGAAGGGCTTGAGCTAGGTGACGGGAAACTTTCACGCCTAGTGCTGAGAGGGCCGGGCGGCCGCAAGGCCGCCTGGCTACTCGGAAGTAATCCACATGGCTTATGGATGCGCCACGCCGACATAATCGGTAAAGTCGGCGTCGGCTGGGAGACTCAGCTAACTGCAGGTCCTGCCGGATAACGCTCGCCCACTCTTTGGACCGACTTTGAAACCGCAGCAAGTTTGCTTGGTCTCAGGAACCACATGATCTCATTGATGCCTTGCGCGGAGGCATCAATAGTAAGCCCAAAGGGAACGCCATCGCGCAATACGAGAACAGTTGCCTGTCCGTTTGTCTCGACCCAGTCAAGCGTCACTCCCTTCCAACACCACGTGGAGATAGCGGCGATGAACGTTGCTACACGCTTGCGACCAGAAACTGGGAGTCCCGCTGCGCGCACAAGTCCACCGCCATCTGAGTAAGAAACAACATCCTCTGCGAAGAGGGCTTCTAGAGCGGCCATGTCTCCGTTCTGCGCGGCAGCGAGAAAGGCCTCCAGAAGGCGCCGCTGTTCGTCCGAACTGACGGATGTGCGGCGGCCATCTGCGATATGTTTGCGAGCACGGGAGACGAGTTGGCGGACGTTTGCTTCCTCCATTTGCAGGATGGACGCGATCTGGTCGTAGGAGTAATCGAACGCCTCGCGCAGAATATATGCGGCGCGTTCTGTGGGAGAGAGCTTCTCAAGGAGCAGCAGGACTGCAAGCTTGAGTGCTTCGCCGCGCTCCGCACCTATTCCGGGATCGGCGCTGGTGTCCACCGGTTCGGGAAGCCAAGTCCCGATGTAGGTTTCGCGGCGGGTGTGTGCGGACTGGACAAGGTTGATACACAGTCGTGTGGTTGTCGTCGCCAGGTATGCGGGCGGGTTCTCAACCGTGCTCCGATTTGTAGACTGCCACCGCAACCAAACGTCTTGCACTATATCCTCGGCTTCCGCCGCACTTCCGAGCATACGGTAAGCGATGCCGAACAGACGCGGACGCACTGGGGCAAAAGCTAAAAGACCGTCGTCGTGTTCGCCGGTCGCTACGTTGCGAAGGGACGGAGGAGTTTGCGGTAGAGGTTTTCCTGCTGTTGCCATATTCGATCTCCATTTCACGGAAATGATCGCACCAGAATGGTGGAATGCGGGATTTACAGAGCGATATTCCTCCCGAACAAACAGAGGAAGGATACCGCACTACCAGATGTAGAATTGAGATCGCAAGGACATCATGAAGCAATTGGCGGGGAATGGATCGAGATTGAAGCCTGGAAGTGCGTCTGACGTTCAAGAGGCCGATCCGCGACAAAAGAGCGACCCGTTCGTGGAGCCAGGATGGGGTCTCCTGTGGCTACAAATGCATTGATCCACAAGTCTGTTAGCGATCGGCGCTGCGCAACTCTCGTGTGTGCGGATATAGTGACGGAAGGAGTTGCTGGCCGGATTAATTGCAGCTGAAATGTATCATCATCCGACGTGCCGAACACGCCGTCGGGGCCGGGACCGATAATAACCACTTCGGGAGATACCATAGAGAAGAAGAGAGCGAGGATACCTACCCCACGAAGCCTGTGAACCCAAACCTTACGCGGAGGCACAGAAAAGCGGGAGAGCGTCCAGCCAGCAAAAGCTGCCAAGCTCCCCAATAACACACAGGTATTTACACTGGCCCCCATACCGCACCTCGGAACAAATCTAACTCTGGTGGGAGGTTATGTCGGGGCCAGATTTCTTGTCAAGCGGACGCAAGCCACGCTAGGGCAGCCGGTCCAGACGCGTAACCGTTGCCCAATCTTTGGCCTGACTTTGAGATCGCCACAAGTTTGCTTGGTCTCAGGAACCACATGATCTGATCAATGCCTTGCGCGGAGGCATCCATCGTCCCGAGCGTCACGGGTACGCTATCGCGCGACACGAGAACTCCGCACCTATTCCGGGATCGCAGCTGGTATCCACCGGCTCGGGAAGCCACGTCCCGATGTAGGTTTCGCGGCGGGTGTGTGCGTATGCTATGCCGAATAGCCGTGTACGCACGCTGGCAAATATTGACAGGCTGTCATCCTGTTCACGGGTCTCCAGCTCGGTGCGAAAGGGTCGTGGAGTTTGCGCTGGAGGCTCTTCTGCCATCCGCTTAGTGGATTTTCTGCGTACCCAACGTCGCTAGCCCGAACTTCCTCACAATAGTGGCCTGCTTAGCATTTCGGTGATTGTCTTTTCGCTAAGGGGACGATCATCAGAATCGCCGGTGAGCACCTCTTCGGCAGCGCGTTCTACTTGTTCGTCGAAACTGCCAGCTTCGCGGTTAGCAGTGTTTGTTTTGGAGGTCAGAACCGCGCGTAGGTTTTCCTCGACCTCTTCCAGGTATATCTCCTCCCGACTAGCAATTGCCTCGTAGTAATCGTCTGTATGGGCTGGAAGGCTTTCGTTCTTCCTTTTCATCGTTACTCATGCGCTTTGCCTCTCGAAGCAAGACCGGCTAGCAACGGAAGTTGTGACAGATCTGCCCAAGTTTTTTCGCAAAGAAACCTCGTCCACGTCCGTAAGGCTGTGTCACAAAACGAATGGCTGTCCGGTCTTAGCGAGTGCGACGGGCAATTCTGAAATAGCCCAATCGAAATAGAAATGAAGGTGAAACCATGAAAATCGTAGTGATCGGCGGTACTGGACTCATTGGATCAAAGCTTGTCAACAAACTTCGTGAACACGGGCACGAGGCGATTGCCGCATCTCCCAATTCCGGTGTCAACACACTTACCGGCGAAGGACTAGCCGAAGTCCTGAAGGATACCTCGGTAGTCGTTGACGTATCAAACTCCCCGTCCTGGGACGACGCAGCTGTGCTGAACTTCTTCGATACATCCACCCGTAACCTACTCAGCTATGAAGCGGCCGCAGGCGTAGGACATCACGTTGCGTTGTCGGTGGTAGGAACCGACCAGCTGTCTGAAAGCGGTTACTTCCGCGCCAAGATCGCGCAGGAAAAGCTGATCGTCATGCATCTCCCTCCCATCCCATATTCCATCGTTCACGCGACGCAGTTCTTTGAATTTATCAAGGGCATTGCCGACGTTTCCATGAAGGATGGCAAGGTGCATTTGCCACCTGTGCTTTTCCAGCCGATGGCCGCCGACGATGTTGCGAGTGCCGTAGCAAAAATTGCAGTGGGTCCACCGGTAAACGGCATCGTCGAAATTGGAGGCCCCGAACAGTTTCGCCTGGATGAACTGGTCCGGCGGCGCCTGGCAACACTCAAAGATTCCCGCGAAGTCATCGCTGACCCAAAAGCGCTTTACTCCGGGGCGAAAGTCAGCGAGACAACACTGGTTCCGGGCAATAACGCACGACTCGGCGAGACGCGCTTTGAAACCTGGCTCTCTCAGCCTGCAGCGATAGTGGCTGCAGCCGCTCGCTAGGAGCCGTAACGAAAGTTCGGTTTGCCTGAGGGGGATACATACAAAGAGACAAAACAACGAGATTAGAAGTCATGACATGCACAGCTCTCATCGTCGCCGCGGACACCACTTGTCTTAGCGTTCTCAGGGCTGCTGACCTGCGCCCATGGGGTATGGGAAAGTACACCGGCGGTCAAACGTCGCCTACACACGACGAGATTGCCCAACTCGCCTACAGTCTGTACGAATCGCGTGGCCGGCAGGATGGCCACGACTTGGAAGATTGGCTGCGTGCCGAAGAGCAACTCGTTCGCCATTACGCGTAACTACCAGCACGAGCGTATGTAACCAATGAAACCTTAGTGGTCTCGTTCAAACGAAAGGATGGTTTATGACGATTACAAAACTGATTTTGATGTTGGTGTGTCTCATGTCCGTCGCTACGGAACCGAAAGAGGCGAAGGTGACACCGGTCTTCTCGAAAGATCTGGCGGACTTGCCCGGCAAGGAAGGTGTGATGCTCATGGTGGAGTATCCGCCGGGCAGCACGGACCCCATACATCGTCACAACGCACATGGGTTTATTTATGTGCTGGAGGGCTCGATCGTGATGCAGGTGAGAGGCGGAAAGGAAGTGACTGTGACGCCTGGGCAGACCTTCTACGAAGGCCCGGATGATGTCCACGTCGTTGGGCGGAACGCCAGCCAAACCAAACCAGCGAAATTTGTCTTCGTGAAGGACAAAGGCGCTCCGATAGTGGTTCCCACAAACTGAATCAAAACTGCACTCGTTTCTGCCTCACAAAAACTCAAGGAGGAAAGACACATGAGCACGATTACAGTGAAAGATGGTACGACGATTTATTACAAAGACTGGGGCAGAGGACCGGTCATTACGTTTTCGCACGGTTGGCCACTATGTTCCGACGCCTGGGACGGCCAAATGCTTTTCCTCGCTCAGAACGGATTCCGCGTGGTTGCGCACGACCGGCGTGGCCACGGCCGCTCGAGCCAAGCATGGTCGGGGAACGACATGAATGGGTACGCCGACGATCTGGCAGCAGTCATTGAGGCACTTGATCTCAAAAACGTCACGCTAGTGGGTCATTCTACCGGCGGGGGCGAAGTGACGCGCTACATCGGGCGGCACGGCACAAAGCGGGTTGCCGCAGCCATCCTAATTGGTGCGGTGCCACCGATACTCGTGAAGTCCGCTTCCAACCCGGAAGGGATTCCGATCGAAGTGTTCGACGGATTGCGCAGCGGTCTCGCTAAGGACCGTTCTCAGTTCTGGAAAGACTTCGCCATCATGTTCTATGGCGCCAATCGACCAGGCGCGAAAGTCTCGCAGGGGATGCTGGACCAGTTCTGGCTATGGAGCCAACCGGCGAGGCCCGAGTGAGCGCCCGCATTGCTTGGACTCAGCTCGATGGCTTGCCTCAATTCCACCTCCGCTTCCGCCCAGTGCCAGTCTTTTTGCAGCGCGTCTGCAAGCAGCACGCGAGCCTCCGCAAGCTATGGATCCAACTCCAATGCTTTCCGCGCCGCGACGACCGTCTTTGGGCGAGTTTCGCCAGGAGGCTCGCCGTAGAAAACGAGCCCGAGAGCAGCGTAAGTAGCCGCCAAGCCCGCGTACGCCGGTGCAAACGTGGAGTCAGTATCGACCGCGGCCTGGAAATGCAAAAGGGCTTCCCCGAGCCCTGGCCGGGTGTTCTGATGTAGCGCAAAGCGACCCTTCAGGTACGCCTCGTAGACTTCGGGCGTCACCACACGCGGGGCAACGGGCGAGCCTCTTTGCGGGCCGCTAACCGCGACCTCAATATGATGCGCAATGCCCTGGGTCACATCGCTCTGCAACGCCAGGACGTCCTGCAGTTCGCGATACGTGCCAGACCAGAGGTGCTCGTCGGTGTCGGCCCGAATCAACTGAACATCGATACGAATCTTGTCTCCCGATCGTAATACCGAGCCTTCGATGACCGCATCGACGTTTAGTTCCTTGCCAATCGCGGGCACGGACTTGCGCGTGCCCTTGAACTGCATCGCGGTGGTGCGCGAGATCACGCGCAAGGCGTGAATCGTCGAAAGTCTGGCAATTAGCGCCTCCGTCAAACCATCGGAGAGGTAGTCTTGCTCAGGAATGCCGGAGAAGTTTTGCAATGGAAGAACGACGAGCGACCGGATACCGCCGATGGCACTCGCAGGCCGGATAGTTCGCTTGTGCACAAGCCATATCAGGGCAAGGACCAGCGTTAGGGCCAGCACTGCGAATGTAACCACCCTGTGCGCACTAGCTCCATGTCGGACGACCTCTGAAACAGGGCGCGCATCCGGAGGATCGATTGCGACTACAAGCGCCCGTTTATCCCGCCACGCATCCAGTTCCGTTGAGTAGGCGTAAACCGAACCGAGCTTCTTGTGAAGGAGACGATGGACCGGCAGTCCCTCGTGTCTTTCCCACCGGCGTACGGTCGTGACGTCACGCCCCAGATAATCTGCGATCTTCTTCCAGGATTCCAGACGCCTCCCTTGGGAATCCGCCATGGTCCTAGTGCTTAATGTCGCCTCGGTGGGCATGACCTGGGGCTCCTGCTTGGCGGGGATTATCACATTGGTTGCGTCCCGTGGCAATAACGGGTTCCGATCAAAAATGGAGTGAGTGCCACTCTTTGCCGCAGTTTGCCCTGCAATGCACGTTGCGCTACCACACACAAAGGGCGGAGCATCCCGCTACAAGTGATCAAGTTCGGGCGCTACCGTCGTCCCTCGGTTGCCCAGATTTGACGCTTCGTCAGCGACTATCGAGGGAAGCAGGAGGAGGAGGACAGATGCTTCGCAAAGCGACCCGGTCCCGTTCGAGTCTTTTTCGGTCATTTTGCCGGCGAGGTGCCGGCGCGACTATTTGGAGTGCAATGCTGGTGGTGATTGTGGTGCTGCTCGCCGCCGGTCCGTTACCCGTGTCGGCAGCCGCGCCGGACCCGGTGCTGGAGTGGATCGGCATCATGAACACCACTGTAATTGCCGGCGGCACCAATCCGCTGGTGAGCAGCCGCGTGGTCGCATTGGTGTCAGCATCGGTATTCGATGCCGTCAACGGCATCGATCCGCACTTCCGGCCACTCCACGTGAAACCGAATGCGCCGCACGACGCATCCAGACGCGCAGCGGCGATTCAGGCGGCCTATGTCATTCTTGTGGATTTGTACCCGCCTCAGACCGCGACGCTCACCGCTCAGCGGAATGCTTCGCTCGCAGCGCTCGCCCTGAGTGTAAACGCTCAATCCATTGCGGCTGGGGTTGGTTGGGGGCAAACAGTCGCAGACGCCATTTGGGCCTGGAGGCTGACCGATGGGATCGCGCCGCCGCCCCCTCCTTTCGAGGGCGTGCTGGGCATCGTCGGAACACCTGGTGCCGTCGGCGCTTGGCGGCCGACGCCGCTGCTCAACGCACCGGGCGCGGGACCTCAATTCGCGTCGATGACGCCGTGGGTGTTGGCCAGACCATCGCAGTTTCGCTTGCCGCCGCCACTGGCGCTCAACAGCCCGGAGTACGCTGCCGACCTCAACGAACTGAAAATTATGGGCATCTTCGATGGCTCATCGCGCACGGCGGACCAATCCGAACTCGCGTTGTTTTGGGCCGGCAATACGCCGCTCTACTGGAATCGTATCGGCGCGCAGCTTGCAGCAGAACGCGGGCTGACTCTGACCGAGAATGCACACCTGTTCGCCTTGCTGAATGTCAGCATGGCCGACGCGGCCATCGCGTGCTGGGATTCCAAGTACCGCTACGTTTTCTGGCGGCCGATCACTCCGATCCGGGCGGGCCTTACGCCTGCGGACGCGGACCCAACGTGGGTGCCTTGGCTGGACTTTTTTCCGAGCGGCACTCCAGCGCATCCCGAGTATCCATCGGGCCATTCCTCGGTGAGTGGTTCAGCCGCGTTCATCCTGGCCGCCGCGTTTGGAGAGAATACGGCGTTTAGCGTTACCTCTGATGTGCGTCCGGGCACTCGTTCGTTTTCGAATTTCTCGGACGCGGTAGCGGAGATCGCCAATGCGCGCGTATTTGGCGGCATTCATTTTCGAACCTCGTGCGTGCGCGCAAATATGCTGGGTAGAGCCGTGGCGGATTACGTTTCGAGACACGCGCTGCGTGCACGAGGCGACGAGCGAGAAGATGAGGAAGATTAGACTCAGAGCGCTCGGGATCTAGCCCAGTCGGCAGCCGTGGAGACACCAGCGGGGTCGAGGCTTTACCCAAGCAGGTTCAGAGAGCCATGCGGGTGGTTCGCTGTTGTCAGTCTAATCACTACCAGCTTGCTGGATTGACGCCGGAAGGTCAACCGCGGCGAAATCAACGAGAACGCTCGCTAAAATGAACTTGGAAGCCAGAGGCGGCCCTAGCGTGACGATGCAATGAGTAGGAAAAACAAGAACAGGAAGGACGTGCAAGCACCCAAGAGTGCCTTCCATCGGATACGCGAGCAGGCCTGAAGACTGCCTCAGTCGTTGGGACATGCGAGTGTGCCTGGACCCATCGTGGCGGTTGGCGTCGTTTTAGCTCTGCGCCGACTGGGCTCTTTCCAGCATCCGGCTGCTGAGTTCAGCGAATTCCACGATTAAGCCTTCGGTATCCTGCCCCGCGGTCTGTGCAACATCTATTTCGGTTGCCAGAAGGATCGACGTTGCTACGTCCGCGCTGCATTCCAGGCAATATTTTTCGACTCTTCCAGGTAGTTCAAATAACTCTTTCACGCGTCCACAAACGCAGCACGATAAGTTCGACAGCTCTTCACTACCCTTGGGACCGTACGACATCGACGTTCCTCCTCCACGCCTCTCCGCAGTGTGCTACTCACAGAGAGGCATGATAGGAAAAGGGTCGTTCAGGAATGCTGAGCTGTCCGTTAGCATTTCCTAAGGGGTGCACGTTTTTACCCGCCATACTTCCTAATCTTTTCCTAACAATTCTCTCCGGACTTTCTCCGCGCCGGCCCTCTACGCTAGCAAGTCGCAGGCGATTGATTTCCTGGCGGCGCATTGAGACAAGTATGTCGCTGACTATATTCCTCGCAATTTGCATCCTGGGAATGGACTTCATGATTTTTGTGTTGTTCAAATGGCTGTATGGTGAAAAGAAGCGCAACCGGCTCCGCCGCTCTGCCCGGCGCACGCACAGTGCTGGTTCGCAGACGCCTGTGTACTACGTTTACGGCAGCGGTAAGTACCAAACAAGGATGGACCGTGCTAGCTAGCGCGTAATCCCTAGCCGGCCGCGTATCGTCAATAAAACAAACACCGCGGTCTCGCGCATCGAACAGCCGATCGAACAGAATGATTCCGACAAGTGCCCGAGTGTCGCCTCATACCCTGCCCGGCGACGTGCCTGATGAGGACGCCTCCGGAGCCATGCTTTGCGGGCCGGGCGTTGATCGTCAGATTGGCTGGCCGTGCAATGAAAAAAAACTGAGTGCCGCGTCGCCTTGCTTCAGCATGCGGGTGCGCCTCAACTGGCCCGACTCAGGTAACGCGAAATCCCAACGGTGCTCGGTGATGACCCTCGCTCTCGAAGCCAGGAGTGCCGACGCTCCCAAGAAACGAAGCACCCGCGCGTATTCCTCGGCCTCGGCATAGGGTGGGTCGATAAAAACAAAATCGTAGCCTGGACTCCCCGACGCACGCCGCGTCGCTAGCTTTTCCAGACCGCGCAGAGCATCGGCGGCAAGCACTGTTGTTCCCGAACGAATCTCAAGCGATTCCAGGTTGCGGCGAATTAGCGCGGCGGCGGGGGCGTGATTCTCGATGAAAACAACTTCGCTCGCGCCGCGACTCAGGGCCTCAATGCCGACGGCGCCTGTTCCGGCAAAAACATCAATAAACCGCGCCCCGTCCACCGCATCGCCGAGAACATTGAACAATGTCTCACGCAATCGATCGCTCGTAGGACGGAGCGCATGCCCCTTCAAACTCTTCAGGATGCGGCTGCGATAGATCCCGGCGATTACGCGCATGTCTGCTTAGCTTAACCCAGCGGTGAGCCGGATTTGTGGTGGCCGGTCTGAAGACCGGCCACTACAAAGCTCGATCATTGGGTTTGGCGCATGGGCTCACGTCTAGAAGTGGAAGAGCCTGCGGTCAGCCGACTCGCGCGAGATGGTAGCGACGTTGCCACTCGGCTGGTAGCTGCCGAAGGATGCGGTCGAGCTCGCGGGCCTTCGCGGAATCCTCGGCGATGGAGAAGGCTTCGCGACGAGCTTGCTCCAGGACTTCGCGATCGCGCAGTGGATTGGCGATCTGAAATCCCAGCGTGCCTGATTGCCGCGTACCGAAAAATTCGCCGGGGCCGCGCAGATTCAGGTCCGTCTCCGCGATTTCGAAGCCGTCGCAGGTGCGCACCATGGCCTCCAGCCGCGCCCGCGCTTCGTCGGTCATTCGAACCGGCCCGACCAGCACGCAGTGGGATTTTGCCGCGCCGCGGCCGATGCGTCCACGAAGCTGGTGGAGTTGCGAAAGGCCGAACCGCTCGGCGTGTTCGATGATCATCACTGTGGCGTTTGGAACGTCGACGCCGACCTCGACGACCGTGGTGGCGACGAGAATCTGCACTTCGTTTTTGCGGAAACGCTGCATTACGTCGTCTTTTTCATCGCTGGAGAGCCGCCCATGCAGCAAACCTACTTTGAACTTCGAAAAGACTTCGCGCGATAAGCGATCGTATTCTTCCATCGCAGCTTTCAGCTCGAGCTTCGATTCTTCAATCACGGGATACACGATGTACGCCTGATGGCCCGCTTCGACTTCGCGGCGGACGCCTCCCCAAACGCCATTGAGGTGCGGCTCGCTGGTCAGGTGCGTTTCGATTGGAGTACGCCCTGGCGGGAGTTCATCGAGGATCGAAACGTCGAGATCGCCGTAGAGAGTAAGCGAAAGAGTGCGCGGGATCGGCGTCGCAGTCAGCACCAGCACATGAGGAGCGTGGCCGTGGGACGCGGCTTTATCCATCAGGCGCTTGCGTTGCAGCACGCCGAAGCGATGCTGTTCGTCGATGGCCACGAAGCCGAGTTTCGCAAATTGCACGTTATCTTCGATCAGCGCGTGGGTGCCGACGGCAAGTTGCGCTTCGCCGCTGCGGATCCGCTCGAGTGCGGCGGTCTTCTCCGCCGATTTCATTCCGCTGATCAGCAACTCCACTTTGTAGCCGGCGTGTTCGAGAATGCGACGCGCCGAAAGATAATGTTGCACCGCGAGGATTTCCGTCGGCGCCATCAACGCAGCCTGGCAACCGTTGGCGATAGCGATCACCGCCGCTTGCAGCGCGACGATCGTCTTTCCGCTGCCGACGTCTCCTTGCAGCAAGCGATTCATCGGCGTGGACTTTTCCAGGTCGCCGGCGATTTCGCCGAGCACCCGCTTTTGCGCCGCCGTCGGCTTAAAAGGCAGGATGCGTTTCACCGCGTCGCGCACATTTTCTTCCCGCAACTTGAAGGCGATGGCGTTTTCCTTTCGCGTCGCCCGCCGATCGAGCGCCAGACTCAGTTGGTATACGAAAAATTCCTCGAAGATGAGACGTTGCTGCGCGGGAGAGCGATAGGCGTTCAGCGCTTCGATCGATTCACCGGGCGGCGGAAAGTGCGTGTGTGCGATAGCCTGGCCGCGCGAAGGAAATCCGAAGCGCGCGCGCAGTTCTTCCGGCAGAACTTCCGGCATGCGAGGATCGAGTAATTGCAGCGCCGCGTAGATCGCGCGTCGGATCGAGCGCGATCCGAACGTGCCGATGGCTTCGTAGATGGGCACGATGCGGCCGACTTCCGTGGAATCGGCTTCGCCATTGCCGAGCATCTCCATCTGCGGATTGACCATTTCCAGGCGCGCGGGACGTAGCTTGTCGGTTTCCGCTTTGCCGTGCAGTACGAGCCATTGGCCGGGTTTCAGGCGTCCTTCGAGGTAACCGCCATGAAAAAATTTGCAGGGCAGCAAACCGCCTGCCGCATCCTGTACGAGTAAGTGATAAATCACGTTGTAGGCGCGCATGCCGCGAAGGGCTTGCCCGCTCATCACCCTGGCGCGAATGGTGTAAATGCCGTTTGGCTGGATGTCTTTGATATTCGAAAAATGGATGCGGTCTTCGTAGCGGAACGGCAGGTACGTAAGCAGATCTTCGACGGTGCGGAGGCCGCGCTTGGCGAGGAGTTCGGCGCGCTGCGGACCTACCCCCTTAATCATGCGGACTTCGGTGGACAAAGTGAGAGGCGGCATTCGATGTGCGGCGGTGGCGGCGCTCATTGCTGCTTCTTTTATACCACTGCTGGCGGTGTGGGCCCTCGAAGCTTGCGCCTGGAGCAGACCTCTCTATAGAGTGAAGGCTCAGTTTCGTCTATAGAGTGAAGGCTCAGTTTCGCGACTGCTTGAGGAGGTTTGTTTGTCTAGCGATCGGCTGAAGGGTTCTGACAAACGCGCCCTGCTGCTATGGGTGCTGGCGGGCGTTGTTGGCGTGTGGTTCGCTCATCACTATTTCTTTCGGGCTTTCCCGGAAGCTTCCGTGGATTTTCGCGTGTCGCGCGGGGAGGCGCTGAAACGCGCGCAGAGCTTCGTGAGCGTTCTGGGTGAAAGCATCAACGGGTACCGCTCCTCCATCGTGTTTGATGTGGACGAAAACGGGAAAACCTACCTGGAGCGTGGACTTGGTTTGCAGGAAGCGAACCAGTTGATGTCGTCGCAGTTGAACGTCTGGTATTGGGATGTGCGTTTCTTCCGGCCGCAGCAGGAGGAAGAATTTGATGTGCGCGTCAGCCCGTCGGGAAACATCGTCGGGTACGAGCACAAAGTCGAAGAGTCGCGAGCGGGCGCGTCGCTCGAGCGCGCGGAAGCGCAAGATAAGGCGCAGAACTTTCTGAGCGGGAAGCTGGGCGTCAATTTGAGCCAATGGGATTTTCTGCCGGAAGAAGCGAATTCGAACAAGCGGCCGAATCGACTCGATTGGTCCTTTACGTGGGAAAAACACGGCTTCCGCGCCAAGGATGCTCCTTACCGGCTGCAAGCGACCTTGTACGGCGACAAGGTCGGCGGCAGCGAAGAATATTTACTGGTGCCCGAGGCCTGGAAACGCGATTTCGAGCGACTGCGGTCCGGCAACGACACGCTGGCGGCAGTTTTCACCGTTCCATACATTTTGATTCTGGGGATGGCCGTCTGGCTGGCGATTCGCCTCACCAACCGGGGGCAGACCTCCTGGCGCGGAGCGATTCTCCTGGGCGCGCTGGTGGCCGCTTTGCTGTTCCTGCAAAACCTGAACAGCTGGCCGCTGTGGAGCGCGACCTACGACACCAATGCCGCATACGGAAGCTTCATCGCGCTAAAACTCGGGTCGGCCCTGCTGCTCTCGGTATTCACTGCTCTGACGATCACGCTGGTTCTTCCCGCCGCGGAGCCGCTTTATCGCGCTTCGCAGCCGCGGCAATTGCAACTGGCAAAAACGTTTACGCTGCGAGGATTGCGGTCGAAGGAATTTTTCTCCGCAGCGGTGGTAGGACTTTCGTTCGCTGCCGCGCATATCGGTTACGTCGTAGCGTTCTACGTGGTAGCGAGCCACTTCGGCGCTTGGGCCCCGCAGGAAATCAGCTACGAGGAATCCATCAACACCGCTTTTCCGTGGATATCGGGCGCGGCCATCGGCTTGTTGGCCTCCACAAATGAAGAATTCACGTTCCGGTTGTTCGCAATTCCGTTCTTCGCGCGGCTCACGAAGTCGCGATGGATCGCGGTGATCGTGCCCGCATTCCTTTGGGGATTCCTGCACAGCAACTATCCGCAAGAGCCGCCGTACATTCGCGGAATCGAGATCGGGCTGATCGGAATCGTCGCCGGGCTGGTGATGCTGCGGTGGGGCATTCTGGCGACGCTGATCTGGCACTACACCGTGGACGCGTCGCTGGTCGGACTGTTTCTGGTGCGTTCGAACAGTCTTTATTTCAAGATTTCCGGCGTAGTGGTGGCAGCGGCGGCGGTTGCGCCATTGGCCTTTTCCGGGATTTCGTACCTGGTGCGGGGCCGGTTCGAACCCGACGAAGATTTGCTAAATAGAGCGGCGCCAGCTCCAGAGCTCGACGCGGTTAAGGCGCTGCCAACGGCGACCGGCGCGGCGCAAGTGCGGCGATATGATGCGCTGGCGCCATCGATGCTCGGTTTGCTCGCGGTTTGCTTGCTGGCGGGTGGATTACTCGCATGGCGATTGAAGCCGGAATCGATCGGCGACTATTTGAAATTGTCGGTGAACGCGAAGACCGCTCGCGTACGCGCGGACGAAATTCTGAACCAGCGCGGCGTCCATCCGAATACCTACATCCACACCGCAATGTTTGTGAACGTGACCGATCAGGTCGTGAACGAATTCCTGCGCCAGCGCGGAGGCGTCGCGCGCGTCAATGAGATTTACGACAAGCGAGTGCCTGGCGCGTTGTGGCGGGTGCGCTATTTCCGCGACAGCCAGCCGGAAGAATATGCCGTCATCCTCAAGCCCGACGGCTCTCTCCATTCCGTGCGGCACACGCTTGCGGAAGCGGCGCCCGGAGCGTCGCTGACCAAAGACGAAGCGGTGGCGCGTGCTGAGAAATTTCTGCGCGAGGAAAAGAAGATCGACCTGAGCCAGTGGATGCTTGTGGAAGCGCAGTCCGACAAGCGCCCGCACCGTATTGACCACACGCTGACCTGGCAACAAACTGAATCGCTCGATTTGCACACGGCACCCGAACCGACATCAGGTGGGCATGCGTATGCGCGTATCGAGCTTGTAGTGCGCGGCGATGAAGTCACCGACTACCGCACGTACATAAAGATCCCGGACGATTGGAAACGGAAGCAGGAAGAGTTAACTCTCTCCCGGATGGCCTTTACCATCGCGATTCCCGTGTTGTTTCTGGGCGGGTTGGCCATCACCGCGCTGATTATTTTCTTGAAGAACTTGCGCTCCGACGAAGCGCGGTCGATTCCATGGAGACGCCTGTCGCTGTGGGCGCTCTGGGGACTCGCCGCGTATGTGGTGGTGTTCGCGCTCGGCAACCGCATTCCCGCCTTTCTTGGCGCTTACAACACAGCCATCCCGTTCAAGGTCACGCTCGGCACTCTGGCCATTGGTGCAATTCTCGGCGGGCCTTTCTATTACGGCGCGCTAGCCCTCCTCTTCGGCATGGCGTGGTATTTCGCGAAGCGGGCGTTCGCCGAAGAAAAATTCCCGGGCTGGACAGGTATGCCGGCATCCTATTACCGCGATGCGGTGTTCATCGGCCTCGGTGGAGCGGGCGCGCTGATCGGTTTGCAGACGTTATTGCAAAAGGCCTCGCAGCATTTGGTTACGACACATCGCTCGACGGAAGCTTCCTTCGGAACAAATTTCGACGCGTTCGTTCCGGCCGCATCCATTCTTGGCACGGCGACGCTGCACAGTTTGTTGTTCACCGGTGGAGTTGCGCTGGCCGCCTCCTTCATCGCCGCGCAATTTCGCACCCCCGTGCAGCGCGTTCTGACATTTTCGCTGGCAACGCTAGCGGTGATGCCCGGCAACTGGGGCGGTCCGGCGGATTTCGCCAAACAATGGGCGGCTGAATTGATCTTACTCAGCGTCCTCGTTTTGGGCGTGCGCTACGTGATGCGCTTCAATATCCTCGGCTGTTTTCTTGTACTAGCGATCACCGCGCTGGCGGTTGACGCTGCCGACCTTCTTGGACAACCCGATCATTTCTATCGACTGAACGGATACGCGGTGGTGCTTGCGCTGGTAATGCTGCTAGCGTGGCCACTGCTTGCCTGGCGCGCGAACTCCGCTGCAAGTGGGGCCGGGACGCAACCTCCGGCACCCGCAACGTGACCTCGTCATTCTTCAACCGCAACGCTACCAACAACCCCGGCCGCAGCGGTCGATCGCTATGCCCCGAGCGGAAAGCTCCGCGAGCAGCTCCGCTACTCCTGGCGAAATATCACGCTCGGCGGGAACGATCACGGCCCATTCCAGATTTTCACGAAATTCCTTTGTGCGGATCTGCCATTGTTCGAGACTCTGCGATTTTGGAGGGCCGATCTGGATGACGGACCAATGCCGCGCAAGAGTGAGTGCAGCGGATTCGTCGGGGCGCGGTCCGCTGAGGATAAAGTGGTTGTTGCCGTGAACCAAGATGCCAACCATTTTTTCGTGGGCCCCCAGGTAAGCTGGCGATTGAGTGATCAACGAACGATGGTACACGAGTCGATAGTGGCTCCCGGGAATCTCTTGCAGTCAGCGCCGGAGATTGCCATGGCAAGTAGAGTAGACTCGAGGTGTTATGGAAAAACTCCAGGAATTTCAGGCTGCGGCTCGCGTGGATGGCTTTGTTGAAGTAAAGGACAGCGACGACGCCAGCGTCGCCTGGTTTCGGAATGAACGGCCGGACTCGGGGACCAGCGTTCATAAGCGCCTGTGTATCGACAGTCTCACATGCAGCGCAACCGTCTACTGGGAGACTGCCGGCTCGAAGCTCAACTCGAAGACCTTCCGCACCGTTTCAAGCATGAAGGCTTGGCTTTCCTTGAACACTGCGCGGTAGCTCGCCAATTGACGATCATCCATAGCAGTTGGCCAGTAGCTTCAGAGGCTAACGCCCGTTGCGAGCGGGACCTTATGTCGGGGCTCAAGAGTCTGGGTGGTAGCCTGAAAAACCGGCCCTCAGCGGCTGAAGCCGGATTGAAACTCAAGCACTTACGGCATGGCTGAAGCCATGCCCTGACGAATCCAAGGAGTTGCCACACAGACTCTCAAGCCCCGACCTCCAGAAGAACCAGCATCCGACTATGAACCTGACAAACCAGGGCCCGACCACGGGCCCCATCCGTCGCCCCTGCGGCGCCAACGCGGCGCTGAAGGTCGCCGTAAAAACTAGAAACAAATGGGTGAGTGCCAGCGTTATAACAGACGGGGGGCGGCTGCTTACCCACTGCGCTGGAGTCCGTCCAATTTGGTGGTACTCTCTTACTCAACCGTGGACGAAGGCTAGAATTGGGCTAAGGTGTTATGGTCACGAGCCATAACGCCACACGGCGCGAAAAGAAAGCGAATATGCCGCTTCCTCGATTGGCTTTGGCAAGTGTTTTGGGCCAGGCTGCCGGTAACGGAGCTGCTCTGGCCACGGTGGCTTCATTGCCCCAGCTCGACGAGCGGTGTCTTGTAGCAGAGGCGCAGGCGGGTAGTCGCACTGCCTTCGAGGAACTTGTGCGCCGCTACGACCGCGATGTGCTGCGGCTCGCGCTGAACCTGATGAAGCGTCCCGAGGACGCCCGCGACGTTTATCAGGAAGCCTTCCTCAAGGTCTACCGCAACCTGCATCGCTTCCGCTTCGAGTGCAGTTTCTACACCTGGCTCTATCGCATCGTCACTAACGTCTGCCTGGATCAGTTGCGGCGTCGCCAAGCGCGGCCGGAAGACCAGGCGCCAGAGCTCAATTCAGTGCATCATGAAGACGGCATCAGCGACTTCTTCGAGCGCCAGCGCGAGCACCGTCCGACGCTTGATCCCGAGCGCCGACTGCTTGGCAAAGAGATTCAGGCGCGTATCGCGACCGCGATGGAGTTGCTCTCACCACGGGAGCGGGTTGTTTTTGAGATGAAGCATTACCAGGGACTGAAGCTTCGCGCGATCGGCGATGCACTCGGCACGACCGAAGAGACCGTGAAAAATTCCCTGTTCCGCGCCACGCGCAAGTTGCGGAGCCAGTTGGGAGAGCTGCGATGAGCGGCCGCCCGCTAACGCGGTGCGAGGATATAGCTCCCTTGCTCGTTTTCTATGCATGCGACGAAGTCGATCCGCAGGAGCGCGAGGAGATCGACGCGCACCTTGCGAGCTGCCCCACTTGCGCGGGGCAGCTTGGCGAAGAATCGATGTTTCAGAGTACATTTTCCGGCGCGTCGCAACCCGCGGACGAATTGGACCCAACCGGCGCGCTGCTGGCGCAATGTCGCAGCGAACTCTCCGAGCACCTCGACGATCTTCAAGCTCCTCCGGTGCAAGAGCATTGGATTCCGTTCGGCTGGGTGCGTCGGTGGATGGCCATGCGGCCGGCGTGGAGCGCAGCAGCCTTGATTTTGATTGGTATTGGCGTGGGAACGCAGGTAACGCCGTGGCTGTCATTGAACGGCGGTGCGGACGGCTCCAGCGATGGCGCCAGCCAAGCTGTAAACGTGATGGCCGCGCCGCGGATCACGGACGAAGATCTGTCGAAGATGGCCGTAGCTGGAATCAATTTTGCTCCGACAGCGGATGCCGCTCCTGGAACTTTGCAAGTGCAGGTGCGCACGGAACAGCCGTTGATGGTGATCGGAAGCGTGGATAACACCGACGTTCGCCGCGTGCTGACCTACGTGGTCGCCAATGGCGAGCGGTTCGATCCCGGCGTGCGCCTCGATTGCCTGGATGCTCTGAAAGCGCGCAGTGCTGATGAGCATGTGCGTCGGGCGCTGGTGGCGGCGGCGCGGAAAGATCAAAACGCCGCGGTGCGATTGAAAGCGTTGGATGCGCTTCGCGATTCCACTGGAGAGGATTCCGTACGGGAAGTCTTGCTGGAGGCGCTGCGGCACGATTCGAATCCAGGTGTTCGCGTAGAGGCTGTGAATTTACTGGTGCGATCGCTGGAAGGCGATTCGCAGGATGGCCCCGGATCCGCCAGCGAACTCCCGGCTACGGAAGTGAGTTCCGTTTCCGGCGATTCTTCGGTGGAACGTGTAGTTCGCGCGCTGGAGGATTTGGAGCGCCGCGATCCGAACCGGTACGTGCGGCTGCGGAGCGCCGCGGCGTTGCGCCAGATTGGCACACGCGATGTGCAATGAAGGCCTGGCGAGTGGCCTCGAGCCAGCACCGGGAAAATTGCACGTATCTGAAATCGCTAAGCAAAAGATGAGCCTCCGGTCGATTCCAAGGTTTTGGGCTGCAGCGTTGAGAGTAAAGTCCCGCGCCATGGTGGTTTCCGTGCTGCTATCCGCGGCGCTGACGTGGGCGGGAGTTGCTGCGGCCGCTTCGATCGACCTCGCTCCTGTTGAACCCACCAAGCCAGGCGAGCCTTCCGCAACCCGCGTGGCCGCCGATCGCAACGGATCACTTCCTACGAAAGATGGACTCACGCTGCGGCTCACGACCGATCTTGGCTCGGTGAAGATCGTTCCCCTGCCGGCGGGCGCGCCGCCTGTGGTCCGCTATACCGTGCATATTGAAACCGACGCCCGCGCCTCACTCGCGCAACGTTTGCTTGGCCGCTACTCGCTTACGGCGGAAGCCACCGATGCAGGTGTGGAAATCAACGGGACTCTGCCCCCGACCGCTCGCTCATCATCGGCAGGTACTCAATTTTGGGTGCAATTCGAGATCGAAGTGCCGCGCGGCTACAACATCGAGGTCAAGACCGAGGCCGGCGACATCGAAACGCAGGACATCGGCGGCACCGCAAATCTTTCCACGCTGGGCGGAAACATTCACACCGGGCGCATCGGCGTCAACAATTCCCGCGAAGCGCGCGCCGGACATCTGGCCGCGAAGCTGGCAACCGAGGGCGGACACATTCAAGTACTCGACGTCGCCGGCGACCTGAATGCCTTCACTGCGGGCGGGCACATCAACGCCGGAAATATCGCGGGCGACGCACTGCTGCACAGCGGCGGCGGCCATATCCGCGCCGAGCAGATCAACGGGCGCGCAGATCTGCAAACCGATGGCGGCAATATTACCGTGGGCCAGGCGGGCAGTCTCGTAAGCGTCCGGACAGGTGGAGGCCAAATTGACTTCGGCGAGGTGCGCGGTTCGGTTCGCGCGCAAACCGGCGGCGGCGGTATCCGCATCATGTATGTCTCCGGGCCGATGGAAGTCGAATCGAGCGCCGGAAGCATTTGCCTGACGCGCGTGGCGGGCTCGGTGCGAGCGGCGACCGCAGGCGGAAGCATTCGCGCGTGGATCAATCCCGACAAGCCTTCTTCCGGTGGCACGGTTCATCTGGCGGGTGTGTCACAACTCACTTCCGGCAATGGCGACATCATCGTATTTCTTCCCCGCAATCTCGCGGCCGACATTGATGCCACCGTCGAGACGGGCGGCGAACACCGGATCGAGGCCGACCCTGCATTGGGACTTACGATGCAGCCTTCGCGCGGACCTGGCACGGTGCACGTGGCGGGCGCGTTGAATGGCGGCGGCGCTCCGCTAAAATTGCGCTCGACTTCGGGAACGATTCATCTGCGATTTCTGGATTCGGAAGTTGCGTTGCGCGATTCGCTGATTCGCGATCAGAAAGAGCGTCTCAGCGAGCACGGCGTCCAGTTGATGCCAACGGGCTTCGACGCGTCCGAATCGTCGCAGGTGCAACCTGCATCGGCGCCGCCCGACAAAGGCGATTGGCTGGACAGCTGGCTGGACCGGCTGCAAATCGCGTTCGTCGGCGGCGTGCGCGAGGATACCGACGAATTCATGAAGCATCTGATCGTTCAGCCGCCCGCGGTGTATCCCGAAATCGCCATGCGCGCCGGAGTGCAGGGGCTGGTGAAGCTGCAGGTGCGGGCAACCCGGGATGGCCACGTTGAAGTGGAGAAATTGATCGACGGCGCGCCGAGTTTGGCGGATTCAGCGATCGCGGCTGTAAAGCAATGGCGAATCAATCCGACCTGGGTGCTTTCCAAGCGGGGCGATGTCATCTCGACGGTAACATTTAATTTCATCCTGCATTAACGCAAGCAGCATACGCTGGCGCGGAATACCGCGGGTTTTGGTTCAGGTCCTCGGGTCATTCGGGTCGATCGGAAAGATCATCGAAGGGGGAACTTTATGGCTCGCCGCGTTTTCGGTATCGCTGCATTCCTGACGCTGGTCCTGGCAACAGCTTCGGCTGCGCCTTGCTTTGCGATCAGCAAAGAGTTTGATCGCATCTACCCGCTGCAGCCGGGCGGCTCGTTCGAGCTGCAAAACGTAAACGGCACCGTGGACGTGCAGACCTGGGATCGCGATGAGGTCGAGGTGCGCGCAGTAAAAACAGCCAAGCGCCAGGAGTCCGATCTGGAGCTGGTGTCGATCGACGTCGATGCCAAACCCGATGCCGTCTCGGTGACTACGCGGTATCCGCAAAATGAAGGCGTCGAGGTCGCCGTCGAGTATACGGTGCATGTGCCGCGCTGCGCGCACGTCGAGCATCTGGGCACCGTCAACGGCACGCTACGAGTGGCTGGCGTCGAAGACGTGGAAGATTTGCGCACAGTGAACGGCAACATCGAAGTCTACGAAGGCGGTGGCGCGGTGCACGCGCACACCACGAATGGGAACGTGCACCTGGAGTTGCATCACGTTCAGGATAAGAGCGGCGCGATCGCGGAGACGACGAATGGGTCCGTGCTGCTGGCCGTCCCGGCCAGTACGCAAGCCGATGTAGAAGCTCGATGCTTGAATGGCAGCTTTTCCTCCGAACTGCCACTGGCATTGCAAAGTACGCAACGCCCGCGCGAAACCCACGGCAGGCTGGGGAAGGGCGGCGTGCCGATACATTTGAACACGATCAACGGTGGAATCCGAGTTGTCGCGCTCCGGTCGACGGTTTAGCGTCTCCCGCGTCTAAACATCAGAGGGAACGACAATGAAATTAAATATTTGGATCACCGCCGCGGGAATTGCGGTGCTGGCGCCCGTGCTGATGGCGCTGCCAAGCCGGTCGTCGGGCGGACAATCGGTTGCTCAACAGGATGACCACGGTCAGGCGATTGTGAGCGCGCAAAGAGTGCGCGTGCAAGAACCTGACGGCGTCACCGTGTTGCTGGGCGAAGAGGGACCGAGCTGGCTGGGCGTCGAGGCTCGTGAGGTCACGCCGGAAAATGTCAAGGAGTTTAGGCTGCCCGCCGAACGGGGTGTCGTGGTGGGCCGGGTGGCAGAAGATAGTCCAGCGTCGAAAGCCGGAATAAAAAACACCGACGTTATTACCGAGGTTGATGGACAGCGCGTCGAAGGTGCCGCGCAATTTCGCCGGATGATTCGCGAGATACCAGCGGGGCGTGCCGTCCAACTTACCATCTGGCGCGATGGACGCTCACGGTCGCTCACCGCAACGCTCGGAAAAGCGGAAGAGAATCATCGCGCGATGCTGAACGCGGAACCCGGGGCTTTTGCATTTCGCCTGCCTGAAGTCGTGGAAATTCCGGATATGCCGGAAATGCCGACGATGGACTGGGGCAACGGCGACATGATGGTTTTGCCCGGCAGCCATCCGCGCCTGGGAATCGATGCCGAAGACATCAACGGTCAGCTCGGCAGTTATTTCGGCGCGCCGGATGGGGAGGGCGTGCTGGTGCGCAGCGTCAATGCTGGATCTGTCGCGGAAAAGGCAGGGCTGAAAGCCGGCGACGTGATCACCAAGTTCGACGGCGAGCGAATCCGGTCGCTGGGCGATTTGCGTGAAAAGTTGGCGGCAAAGAACGACAGCAAGCCGGCACAGTTAGGCGTGTGGCGCAACAAGAGCGAAGTTACGCTGACGGTAGACTTACCCGCACCCGCCCAGAAGGTGAAGCGCAAGATCGCCCGCAGCACAAACATTTAATTCCGGATATTGTAGCTTCCCTTTTTACCGCCATCACAATAATAGCAAGGGCACAGCATCATTACGGGGCGAGCGCACGATGTAGCACTCGCCCTCTTGTCATTTTCCGCTCCGTCCATACTTGCGCGCGAGGCGGAAGGGCCGGCTGATCGCGTCCAGCATGCCAGCCCGCTTTTCCTCTGTGCCCGCTCGCCAATCTTCTTCCGTCGGGGAGAGCGAAAGCCGGAACAAGTAGGCGATCCCGGGCGGAAATCCGCCACGCATCCGGATACGAAAAGCCGCTCGACCCAGCAGGCCAAACGGTTCGGTATCGACAAGAGGTAGACGGCGAGCGATCTGCGCGGCAATGCGCGCCGCGGGAGCATCGGAATTCAATTCGTCGCTGATGTTAGCCGGCAGCTTCGCGCCCGTCACATTCATCGCAAGGAGCAGCCCCACATGCAGCATGCGCTCCGCTTCCACTTCTTGCACTTCTGACGCCGCGCGCTCCCAATCGACACTTTGCCGTGTCACCAGCGCGGCCACGTCTGCAATCCACATCAGCCGCTCCCAGAAATGTTTCGCGCCGTGAATGCAGATCAAGATCAACTCATCTTCGGTCGACAACGAGGGAACATCGTGGC
Source organism: uncultured Acidobacteriota bacterium (assembly GCA_963721915.1). Lineage (GTDB taxonomy): Bacteria > Acidobacteriota > Terriglobia > Acidiferrales > UBA7541 > Acidiferrum. The sequence continues at coordinate 329,385 of CAVRLD010000007.1, forward strand.
CGTCGAAGCGCACTCGTGCTTGCCGCTCAAACAGTTTCTCGACCGACAGCGGCTTGGGGTGATACCGGAAAGTGCGCTCGGTGTGAAGTTCGACTAGAAGTTTCGTGTCGCGCCTCACAAACACGTACTCACCGGGAACTTTCCTCGCATGGATGGCCTTCAGTGGAACTTTGGGCTCATAGTGCAGCGCCATCATCGCTTCGGTTGCGCGCGCAATGTCGGCGTCGCGGAGCACTAGGTCGAGATCGGTGTATTGCCGCAGCCCCGGGTCGCCGTAGCATCGCGCAGAAAGAACGGGCCCTTTGGTCAGCAGTACGCCAATGCCCTGCGCAGCGAAACGGTCGAGCAGGCGGAACAGCTCCGCCGTCAGGCTCAAAGTGAACAGCGTTTGCGCGCGCGCTGCATCGCGCAGTTTTTGGCGAACTTCGGACGGCACGATGCCCTCGTCCAACTCGCCGAGCCGCTTTGTGAGGAGTGGCAGTACACCCTGCTCTTCCGCAAGCGTCAGCAAACGAGACCAATCTAGAGTTTTGCTAAAGATTTCGTTTCGGCGATCCGTGGCGAACTCCGGATTCACGCACTGCAATAGGGCCATCCATTCCGCGGATAGCGCATTGTGTTGATCTGCAGAAGCGTTTGGCAAGAAGTCTCCGAAATCCGTGATCGCTCCCACGAAGCATACGCGACCCGATCACCGCACACTAGTGGTTGAGAAGGGGCGAGGCGAGCAAACGTTAATCGCGACAATAGATTCGAGGAGCGGTCCTGTTGGAGTCACCACTTATTTCCGCGAAAACGCGAGACGCCGGGCTGAAGCCCGGCGTCTACATAGGAAACGTAGCATCGAAGGGTGCGTAGTCCGGAATTGGCCCGCTAGTTTCATTGAGTGCACTATCGCCGAATTCGATCCACGCATGCGCTTCCAGCCGGTTACCGTTCTTGCGTGTACCGATGTGCAAGCTCGACGCAATCCCCCGCCGGCCGAGAAACCACCACAGCGCCAGCGATTTTTCCAGGCATGTTGGCCGCCCAAGTCCGTAACGCGCAGCCGCATGCACCATGCGCGCTGTACGCGAAGCGTCTTTGCCAATGCTGGCATCAGACTGGCGGTCGGAATCGTTGGGCCTCGAAAGAAAGCGCGCGAGCGCCCCCTGCGTTGCGCGAAGCCCGCGGAGCCGAAGGCTAACGGCAATCACCGGTAACAGAGCGGCGGCAAGCAGAAAAAGTCCCTGCGCCCTGCGGTCCAATGCGTTAAATCGATGAAGGAGTTTCCACATTGGCGGGGACAATCTGAAGCAAGCCGTGGTCAACCAGCCGGCTCAGCAATTCCGTGAGATTCGACCGCAGTAATTCCGGAGCGACGTCATATTCGTCGAGAAGTTCATGAAACGCGCCATCGATCGACGGCGCGGCCGTAAGAAGCTGCCACATCCGCGTGCCTGTTTGGTCCAGGCCAAAATATTTTTCCGTTTCCAGATTCAAAAAAACCGCCTCATTGTCCAGCACCCGTACCATCACGTGCGGCAGCACCGCGGCTCGATCTGTAAACGAAACCGTCACTACATCTCCCCCGATATCCACTTCACCGGTCCCTCCATCGCGGTGATGCCCCAACCTTATCACTGGGCCACGGAATTCCAAAGGTACTTCGATGCAGCGCCAGTTCTGCGGGTGGCCAGCCTACATCGCTCGTCCAGCATCGCCGGATTTGTCTTCGCAAAGAAGACACGCTATAAATCGTTGCGTGCCTGAACCTGCCATTGCTATCGAGTCCGTCGAAAAATCCTTCCCGCCAACACGTAGCGGCTGGCGCACGTTCTTGCAACCGTTTGAAAAGCCGACCGCGGTGGCGCTATCCGGTCTTTCCTTTGAGGTGCGCCAGGGTGAGGCGCTCGCGCTGCTCGGCGCGAATGGCGCCGGCAAGTCCACGCTGCTGCGGATCTTGGCGACGCTTTTGCTCCCCACGCGGGGCACCGCTCGCCTCGCCGGATTTGATGCTGTGCGCCAACCCAGGGAGGTACGTCGCAGGTTGGGATATCACGCCGGTACCGATCACGGTTTTTACGCTCGCCTGACCGGTCGCGAAAATCTGACATTCTTCGGCCGCCTGAACCACCTCTCGAGCGCAGCGACCACGCAGCGGATTGCTCTACTAGGCGAGCAATTCCGCCTCGGCGAAGCACTCGACCGGCAGGTACGCACGCTCTCCTCCGGCACCGTCCAGCGCCTGAGTCTGGCACGCGCATTGGTTCATCAGCCGAGCGTGCTCTTACTCGATGAACCCACCAGAAGTTTGGACGCCATCGCCGCCATGGAATTCCGGCGCTTCTTGAAAAAAGAAATCGTGCAAGCCGCGGGGACTTCTCTGCTCTTCGCCTCCCACACCCTGCCCGAGGTTGACCTCCTGGCGGATCGCATTGCGGTCATCGACCGGGGCCGTTTGCTAGCTTGCGATACGCCCGCCGCATTAAAGAAACGCACCAACTCGTCAACGCTGGAGGAGGTCTTTCTTCGACTGACCGGACGCAGCACTGCACAGCTCGACGAAGGCCCGCACGAATGATGCGCGTCGCTCGCGATCTTTGGCTTTTCTTCTGGCGCGACCTGACCATCGCCCGCACGTATCGCGCGCCATTCATTCTGGAAGCGATCGAGGCGCTTTTCGGTGCGGCGATGTTTTATTACATGTCGCGATTCGTCGACAGCCCGCAGCTGCGAAATTCGCTGCCGCAGGGAACCACCTATTTCGCATTCGCGCTCGTCGGCTGGATATTTTTCGAATACCTGCGCACTGCGATCGACACGTTCGATCAAAGCATTCAGGAGGCCCGCGACAGCGGTACCCTCGAGCAACTCCTGATCACGCAGACGTCGTTGCCAGTCATGCTCGCGGGCTCAGCGCTCTATCCCTTTCTGGCGGCGCTTCTTCGAGTGGGTGTGTACGTGGCTTGGGGAACGGCGCTCTTTGGCTTTCCGTTGCGCTTCGCGAATTGGATCGCTGTCTGCGTGGTCCTGTTGGCGACGCTGCTCGCTTTCTCCGGCCTCGGCATTCTTTCCGCCAGCTATGTGCTGCTGTTCAAGCGCGGCAATCCGGCAAAGTGGCTTTTGCTCTCGTTTTCCAACGTGGCGGGTGGCATGCTCTTCCCAACCAGCATCTTGCCTGACTGGCTGCAGTTCGCGGCCCGGTTCAATCCGGTCACCTATGCACTGGACGGAATGAGAGCGGCTCTGCTCTCCGGCGCGACACTTGCCGTTGTGTGGCGACCCGTAGCCATTCTGTTTCTCATCGCTGCGGTCTTGCTTCCGATTTCGATTGCCGTTTTTTCCTCGGCGCTGCGACGCACCAAGACAACCGGCACGCTAACGCACAGCTGAGCAAATCTCCGCCAGGCCAGCAAGCATCCAAGCGGGATCCCTTCGAACCAGGAATCCGTCTCACAAAAACAAAAGGCCGACCCTTTCCAGAGCCGGCCCCCGAAACTGCGATCAATCGCGTTTAGGACTTCTTTTTTACTTTGGTCTTGGTGTCGATTCCAGGGGCGATTTGCGCCAGTGCTTCAAGTCCCTGCTTGGCCTGCTGCCCATACGGGCCGTTGGGATCTAGCTCGACGGCCTTCTGGTAAGCTTCGACGGTTCCAGGCTGCACCACAACTTCCAACTTTTCGCCTACTTTCTTATATTCCATCGCGCCCACCAGCGAAGCGCCCAGCAGATACCACGCCTGCGCGCTCTTCGGGTCGAGCTCCGTTGCCTTCTTCAGCGGTTCCACCGCTTCCTTCATCTTTCCCGCGTTATACATGGTGATTCCCGCATTCCGGTAAGCTTGCGCGGCGTTTGTTGGATCAAGCTCCGCGCTCTTTGCGTACGCGGCCATCGCGTCATCGATCTTGCCGGCGCGCCCAAGTATTCCCCCGAGATTGTTGTAATAGGCCGCCGAGGGCTTCAGCGCAACCGCCTGCTTGTAGGCGTTCGCGGCATCGTCCGCGCGTCCCGCTGCGTCGTACGCGTCGCCGAGTCGCGCATAGATCAAGTGAAGATTGGCGTCTTTCTCCGGAGCAGCAGCCTTCGCACCTTCCAGTTCCGTTACCGCTTTCCCGGAGAGGTCCGCCACTTGCGTCTTCAGCGCGTCCCGCTGATCCGCAGGGGCCTTAGCCAGATCCGCCTTCGCCTGCGTCGCTTGCGCCAACGCCGCAACCCCAGCATCGAAATGTTGCTTCATGCCCTGGAATTTCTGCTTTTCTTCTTCCTGCTTTTTCTGCGCCTCTACGGCGGCCGCTCCCTGCTTGGACATGATGTCCTTGAAGTTCGCGTTCACTTTCGGCGTTTCCGCGCCGCTTTGCACGCGCACTTGCGCAAATTCATAGGGCTTGTTCGGCGGGGGCAGTTCAATCGTGACGTTGTAAACACCTGGGCGCAGATTGTGGAAGGCGTAGTTTCCGTCCTTGTCCGTCTTCGTGGTGAGCTTGGCGCCTTGATCGCTCACCGCGTCGATTGCCATGTCCACCCACGGCTTGCCGGCCACGTCCACAACGTTGCCGCTCAACGAGCCGTCCTGCGCGGCAGCGCGAGGCGCAATCGCGCAAAGCAGCGCGACCACGAGCATCGCGATACCCACCCAGGGTTTCCTCCCGTGTGGATGTTGAGCGGTCAATTGACTCCCTGACCGCGAAGCGCTAGCGCTCAACTGACGGGGTGACCGCGAAGCGCTCAACTTTGATAGCTTCATGCTCGATTCTCCTTTTGTCACAGGCAGACTCCTGCCCGAAGCCCCCGGGGCGGCATGCGCCCTATTATCGCTATTTTACGCCGGAAGCCAAGCTCAACGGGCAGCGACACCCTGACGGTACGGTAGGGGATCGCCCACTCCGGCTTCCGCGAATGCCCGCAGCCTCAACAGGCAACTATCGCACGTGCCGCACGCTGCGTCCTCGCTTTGGTAACACGACCAGGTTAGATGCAGCGGCGCGCCCAGATCGACGCCGCGCCGGATGATTTCACTTTTCTTCAGCTCGATTACCGGGGTCACGATTTCGATTTGCGTCTCCGGCCGCGTCCCTTCGCGGATCACATTCTGAAACGCCCGATAATATTCCGGTCGGCAATCAGGATACCCGGAGCTGTCTTCCGCCACCGCCCCGATGTAAATCGCGCCGGCTCCAATCGCTTCCGCCCAACTTACCGCGACGGAGAGAAAATGTGCGTTGCGGAAGGGCACGTAAGTGACTGGAATGGTGCTCCCGTGCGCCGCGGTTGCGTCGAGCTGATTTTCCGGGACCGCAATATTTTTGTCCGTTAGTGCCGAACCCCCAATGGCTCGGAAGTGATCGAGCTGCACGACCAGCCGCTGCTGCACACCGTAGAAATCGGCGATCTCCGTAAAGGCCCGGCGCTCACGATCTTGTGTGAGCTGCCCGTATCCTGCATGTAGCAGCGCAATGTTGTTGGCCCCATGGCGCTCCCGGGCAATCGCCGCGCTGACGCACGAATCCATCCCACCGCTCAGTAGTACAACCGCTTTGCGTGAATCGCTCATTTTATTTTCGGCTGGAATCCGGTGATCCCAACGCGTTCCGCGCTGCTCCCCTAGACGCCTTTCGTGGCCGGGTGCCAAACAAATTTGTGAAGCTGCAATCCTAAACGTACCGGCAGACCGTCGGCGAGAACCCACTCAACCAATTGTCGCGGTTCCAGCCCTTGCCACTTTCCCTCGGGATCGTTAAACACAGGTGAAAACAGCACCTGACGCACGCGGGCATGCAGGTTGTGTTTCGCCGTAAATTTGGCGGCGAATTCATAGTCGCGCCGCGTCGAGATGACAAATTTCACTTCGTCGAAGTGACTCAGAGCTTCCAGGTTGCGCACCTCGAAAGTGTCGGGTTCTCCCGAGTCTGGACACTTCACGTCCACGATTTTGATCACTTCTTTGGGCAGCTTTCCGATGTACCGCTCGCCGCTAGTTTCCACCATGACGACGTAACCATCCGCCAGCAAGATTTTTGCGAGGCCGTAGACCTCTTCCTGAAGCAGCGGTTCGCCCCCGGTCAGCTCCACCAACGGCACCGCAGCCGTAGTTGCGTGCTGTCCGTCTTTGCGCCCGGCCAACTCATCGACGCGCGCACAGACTTCGTCGATGCTCATCTTCTTCCCGCCGTGAAACGCGTAGGCGGTATCGCACCAGGTGCAGCGAAGATTGCAGCCGGTAAGCCGGACAAAAATGCACGGAAGGCCGGCGCGCGTTCCTTCTCCCTGAATCGACTTGAATATTTCGGTGACAAACATGACCTGCGCTCTTAGTTTTGGATTACCGTCCGGACTTTGCGCGCGCTGTCCCACGAGCCAACCACCAGATCGCAGCGAAAAACACGGCAACCGCAATGATCAACCGCGCATATCCAGGCGCGAGCCCCACGGACCGAAAAACGAGGACATAGCCCAACGCCACCAGCAGGACCGGGATCATAACAATATAAATAGCTCGATTCATTCTTCCCCGATGCGAAACCCAAAGTCGCCAGCCTCGTTTACGCCCCGGGCCGATATTGCGCGCTGGCCGTGTCCGTTTCCCACACGATCGTGTCGGTAACCCGCGCTCCGGCGGGCAAATCCGTCAACTGCCGGGTCACCTCATCATAAAAGTATTTCGCCAGATTTTCAGCCGACGGATTCACGGTGCGGAACGCCTCAAGATCGTTTATGAACTGGTGGTCCAACACTCCGATAACTCCGCGCAGCACCTGCTTGATCTGGGTAAAATCACACAGCAAACCGATCTCATCCAGTCGCGGTCCTTCCACTGTTACGCGTACCCGGTAATTGTGGCCATGCACGTTCTCGCACTTGCCGCGATAACCACGCAGCGCGTGCCCCGACGAAAATGTCTCTTCCACACTAACCTGGAACATTTCTATTCCAATCCCCTCGACACGCGACCAACTCTATAGCCGCCCCTCTTTAGAGGGGCGGGTTTAGACGAAACGCCAGCGTAAATCTCTTCGACGAAGCTCACCGCAGGTCGCGCAAAAACTCCAGCCTATCTCTTCTCCAGAAACCGCCTTACATCCCGCAATTCATGCGTGGTCGCATACTTCGGCAGCGACTCCAGAAAAATTTTACCATACGACATCCGTTCGATACGGCTGTCCAGCAGCGCCAACACCCCGCGGTCCTTCTTCGCGCGAATCAGCCGCCCAAACCCCTGTTTCAAAGCCAGCACCGCCGCCGGCACCTGAAATTCCGCAAACGCATTGCGCCCCTCCTCCTGCAAAGCACTAACGCGCGCCGCAACAATCGGGTCGCTAGGCACCGCAAACGGCAACCGATCCACAATCACGCAGGAAAGCTGGTCGCCCGGAACGTCCACACCCTGCCAGAAGCTCGACGTCGCAAACAGGACCGCGCCCGGAGTGTTCTTGAAGCGCTCGAGCAGAACGGACCGCGGCGCAGTGCCTTGAAGCAGCAGCGGAAACGACACCCGGTTGCGCACCCGCTCGAACAAATCATTCATCTGCGAGTGGCTGGTGAACAAACAAAACGCGCGCCCCTGGCTCAGCTCCAGCAATTTCACAATTTCATCCGCGGCAGCCGGCGCAAATCCCGGATTGCGGACGTCCGGGATCGTTCGCGGCATGTATAGCAGCGCCTGCTCCGCCCAGTCGAACTCCGGGGGCAAAGCGCTCTCCTTCGTATGGTCGAGTCCCACGCGTTGGCGTATGTATTCGAAGCGCCCACCGACGGTGAGTGTGGCTGACGTAAGCACCACGGTGTCGAACTTCTCGAACAAGCGCTCGCGCAAAATCTGGCTGACATCGATCGGCGTGGCCGCCAGAAAAACGCCTTTGTTCCGCCGCTCGTACCAATACACAAAATTCTTCTCGTTCGATTCGAACAGGAACGCGAGCTCCTGCCGCATCTCGAAGCTCCGCCGCGCGATGCGCGTCAGTTCTTCAGGCTTTTGCGTCAGCGCCGCGAATTCAGTCTCGAGCCCTTTCAGCGCCATCGCCAGCGCATCGTAGGCCTCGCGGTGCTGCTCCAGAAATGCCGCCCGTTCGGCACGCGAAAACGGAAATCGCCCGTCGCGCGCCGGAAAGCTGTCAAAAAACGCACGCCCTCTTTCGCGGATTCGTTGCGTCCGCCGCAAAAGCGCCGCCGAACCCAACCTCAACAGACGCAAGGTCTGATCCGCATCCCGCGCCAACTCCTCAAACCGGTAGTTCGAAATCTGCCGCCCGAAATAGTCGCTGGCCACATCCTCCATCTCGTGCGCTTCGTCGAACACCACCGCCGAATACTCCGGCAGAATACTTCCGAAATCGTCCTGCTTGAGCGCCAGGTCCGCAAAAAACAGATGGTGGTTCACGATGATCAAGTCCGCGTCTTTCGCACGCTGGTGCATCGCGGTGACGAAACACTGATTGAACTCCGGACACTTCTGGCCAGAACAGGTGTCGCGCCGCGCATCCAGCCTCGTCCACAAATCGGAATCATCCGGCAAAAACGTCAGCTCCGCGCGGTCCCCGGTTTCCGTCAGCTTCGCCCACTCGCCGATTTGTCGGAACGCATCGATCTCCTCCAGCCCCTTCAACATCGGCTGGTCGGCCATTTGATGCGCCTTAACCCGGCACAAAAAATTCGACCGCCCCTTCATCACCGCGACCTTCAGCTCCGGCGCAAAATGCTTTTGCAAGAAAGGAATATCTTTCTGGTAGAGCTGCTCCTGCAGCGATTTCGTGGCTGTCGAAATCACCACGCGCCGCCCGCTACAAATTGCCGGCAGCAGATACGCCAGGGTCTTCCCGGTCCCAGTGCCCGCTTCGACGACCGCATGATGCTTCGAAGTGAACGCATCGTGTACCAGCTCCGCCATTTCCAGCTGTGCAACGCGATGCTCGTACCCGCCGATCATGCAGCGCTCCAGCAGCCCGCCCGGGCCGAAAACCTCCTCCATCGCCGGCCCTGAGGTCTTCTCGCGCGCACTGGAACTCTCGCCTTCCGTTCGTGCCACTTCCCGCCGCGTCGGCACTTCTTCGTCGAACGAAGCGTACACGCGCTCCGCTGGAACGCTTTTCGCCAGCCCTGTCGCCGCAGCTCGGGTTCTCGACGTGACCGTTTCTCGCTTGGTCAAAAAAGGATATCCTGGCACCCACACTTTGGCGCGGGCGCGCCACCGCTAACGATAGCATACGCAATCACTAACCAATTACCCCGCGATCGCAGGGGTCCAATGCGAACCCCGAGCACAATTTCTACAGCCCGACGGATCTACCCGTCCGCGATGCGTACGCCCTGTGGCGCATCACGTCGTGTCTTCAGTTCGCCAGTAAAATTTTGAGCAATACCCCCCACCGTTTCCACCAGATCGCGCCGCACAAGCGGTACAGTCAAAACGCGCGACTCTGCATCCAACTTGGCCGGCTGGGGTGCGCCGTTTTGAGTCACGAAGTGGGGGACTCCGATGAAACGCAATCTCTTCGCACTCTGCATGGTGTGCCTGGCAATGCTGGCTATCGCGCCAGTGCGGCACAAGCTCTCGCACTCGAACGACGCTGCAGCGCCCGCTCAGCCAGCGAGCCCATCCGCGTCACAAGCTGACATCCTCGCGGCATACGGCAAGTTACCGCTCAATTTCGAAACGAATCAGGGTCAAACCGACGCGCGCGTAGATTTTCTCGCCCACGGCAACGGCTACACCGTTTTCCTCACCCGCGAGAACGCTACTCTGTTGCTGCGCGCGCAATCTGGCGAGGATGCATCCCCTTCAAGACCCCCCGGGGTCTCCAAATCCGCCAAGCGCATTGCCACCTCCGTCCGCCTAGCTTTGGCCGGAGCCAATCCGCGCGCCGAAGTCGAGCCTCTTGACGCCCAGCTTGGTAAAAGCAACTACCTGATCGGCAGCAATCCCTCAAACTGGCACCGCCACGTTCCGCACTTCGCCCGCGTGAGGTATCGCAGTGTCTATCCTGGCATCGACCTGATCTATTACGGGAACCAGGGACAACTCGAATCGGACTACGTCCTCACTCCCGGCGCCAGCCCGAGTCAGATCGGCGTGCGCATCGAAGGCGCCGATAAGCTCAAGCTCACTTCCAAAGGTGATGTTGTCCTCTCCACCAAACTGGGGGACGTCCACCTGCACAAGCCCCGCGCCTACCAGCAGCGAGCAGGATCGCAGCAGGAAGTCGCTGCAAACTTCATCCAGCGCGGACCGCACACCATCGGCATTGAAGTCGCATCCTACGATGCTACCCAGCCTTTGATCATCGATCCCGTCCTCAGCTACTCCACCTATCTTGGCGGCACCGCCAACCAGCTCTTGAGCGGCATCGCCGCCGATTCCAGCGGCTTTGCCTACGTAACCGGGACCACCACGTCCGCCGACTTTCCAACGGTCGCGGGCAGCCTGCACACAACCATAACCAATACCACCGCAAACGCCATCATCACCAAACTCAAGCAAGATGGCACCGGCCTCGTTTATTCCACCTTCCTCGGAGGCACCGGAACGATCGGCGATAGTGGGGATGCCATAGCCGTGGACTCCGCGGGCGATGCCTACATCGTCGGGAACACGTCCTCCTCCGATTTTCCGCTCTCACCGTCCGCGTATCAACCCTTCAACAAAGGAGGAGGTGGCTTCTTCAGCAAGCTGGACCCCACAGGCTCAACGCTTCTCTACTCCACATATCTCAGCGGCAGCGGCAGAGACTCGCTCAGCGCCATTGCTCTAGACACCAACAACGCCGCTTATATCACTGGCTCGACGACTTCCACCGATTTCCCGATCGTCCTCGCCACCGCCGTCCAGAACTCCAACATTTCGACGCCGTCCCAGGGCACCGCATTTCTCTCAAAGATTGATCCCTCCCAGAGTGGAACTCCCTCGCTTGTCTATTCCACCTATCTCGGAGGAACGAAAGCAGACTCGGGCCGCGGAGTCGCGGTCGATTCTGCTTTCAACGCCTACATCGTCGGCTTCACCTCCTCGACAGACTTCCCCCAGCCAGCAGTCAAAAACGGCTTTCAGCAAGCCCTGAAAAATCCGAGCAGCAATGCCTTCGTCGCAAGGATCGACACCACGCAACCCGCGCTGCTCGTTTACTCCACCTATCTCGGCGGCACTCCCAACGGGCAAGGCAGCAGCCCGGGTGATGTCGGAACCGCCATCGCCGTTCCCCCCACCGGTGGTATTGCCTACGTCACCGGCTACACCTACGCCACCGATTTCCCTCTAGTCGCTCCGCTCTATTCCACCAGCAACACCCCTTTCCAGAAAGCCTTCATCGCCCGCGTTGACACCACCAAATCGGGCGTCGCGTCCTTACCCTTCTCCACCTATTTTGGCGGCACCATCTTTAGCGTGGGCTCAACCCAGCCGGGCGCCGATCTCGCTTTTGGCATAGCGCTTGATTCCACTGGGAACGCTTACGTCACCGGGACCACCAGCAGCTCCGATTTTCCCGTCACTCCCGGCGTGCCTCAACCCACTAAAGTGGGTCGTCAGAATGCCTTTCTGTCTGAGTTGAACCCTACCGGCAGCGCTCTGCTCTTCTCCACCTACCTCGGAGGAAGCCTCGAGGAAGCACTCGCCGTCGCGGTCGACGGCGCATCACCCCCCAACGCCTACATCACCGGCACTACGAGCGGCAACTTTCCCACTACCGTCGGAGCCTTTCAGACCGTCGACGATGTCACCGGCACCAACAATAACGATGGCTTCGTCGCCAAACTTTCGCCAGGCGCGGTCACCGGCGTTTTTGCCTCTCCAGCATTCCTGTCGTTCGGCAATCAAATCGTCAACACGCCTAGTTCCCCAAAGACCGTTACCCTGTTCAACAATTCCTCTTCCCTCCTAAGCAATATCGCTGTCTCGTTCACAGGCCCCGACTCAACCGATTTTACCCAGGGAACTTCCACGTGCGGCGCCACGCTTGCCGCAAACGCTACCTGCTCGATTACCGTAATCTTCACTTCCAAGACGACAACCACCGAAAGCGCAGCTCTCAACATCGCCGACAGCGACACCACCAGTCCGCAGATCGTCTCGCTCTCCGGCACGGGCACAGCCGCTCCAGCCACCGTGTTCTTGAATCCAACGACCGTCGATTTCGGCAACCAGACCATCAACACCACCAGCGCCCCTAAGACCGTGACCCTGACCAACAACAGCGCCGCGACCGTGACCGGCATCGCCATCACTATCGGCGGCACGTCGGCCACGTCATTCGCGCAAACTACCACCTGCGGCACTACGCTGGCAGTCGCGGCCACTTGCACCATTAGCGTGACTTTTACCCCCACGACGGTGGCTGCGGATACCGCGACGCTCAGTGTGGCCGACAGCGACGCCAGCTCGCCGCAGACCGCCGCCCTCACTGGCACCGGCATTTCATCGACGGCTCCGTTCAGTCTCGGCGTCGCCCCCACCTCGGCCACTGTTGCCGCCGGCGGCACCACTACTTTTGCGGTGACGGTAACGGGTCTGAACGGGTTCGTTTCCCCCGTCGCCTTAACTTGTTCGGGCGCTCCGGTGAACTCCACGTGCACCCTCTCTCCGGCCTCCGTAACGCCATCGGCGAGCGGTACCACGTCGAATGCCACCGTTGTGACGAAAGCGCGTTCCATCGTCGTTCCACCGCCAGGCTCATTCCGCATGAGCCCAAGGTATCCAGCAGTGTGGCCCGTCGTGCTCTTGCTGGCATTGTTAGCGGCCTGGATGGCGCAGCGCCAAGGTACCAGGCGGCTGATTTGGAGACTCTCTCTGTGCTCTATGCTCGTCTTGGCGGGTTGCAGCGGATTGCGAGTGCCCGGCAATCCCGCGGGCACGCCCGCTGGCACCTATACCCTTACAATTACAGGTACTTCCGGCGCGCAGTCGCAGCAGGTAACGGTCTCGCTCACCGTTACTTAACCCTATGCCAAAACTCCCAGCGCCATGCGCAAGCGTGAAGAAACGTGAAGAAAAAAAACGAAAACGGGCCAGTCCACAAGACTCGGACTGGCCCGTTTCCCATTTTTATCGGCTAGAAAATATGCGCAGGCTTTAGGCCGGTGCCATCCCACCAATCGTCGTATTCGGTGGCAGCGGAGTCTGCGCAACCGGCGCACCAGGCAACCCCGCCGAAATGGCCGGCTGGAATCGCCGGTACAACGCCAGCGAAATCGCGCCGGTACCCAACAAAATCACCCCGAACTTCACCCAACCCCCTACATGCGGCACGCTCGCGCATATCCGCACGATCACCACTCCCACCGCCATCCGCCCAATCAGCGGCCACGTCTCCCGCGTTCGCCCCAGCAACCACTGCCCCACCAGTGCTCCTACCACAATCTGCGCGTAATACAGCGTCGCGTACCAAAGAAAGAATGTCGAGATTCCGATAAATATTCCCACTACCGTCGCGCACGCAATCAAGGCCGTGATGGGCACCCCGAAAAATACCAGCACGCCAAGCCCGAACGACGCCCCGTAATGCTCCACGTTGACCACTGCCTCTTTGGAAAACTCCGGCATCACCTGGAACAGCACCAGCCCAAACAGCACGAATGCCGCCATCCAAATCACCTGCCAAACGTAGTACTTGCCCTCTTCATACTTCGGCTTGTGCTGCATCTTGTGGAAATCAACCGGGGAGGCCAGTTTGGCGTCCGACGAAACATCCGGTGGATTCTCGCCTACGAAATAAATGGGTCCGCCTACCTTGGCAGGCCCGTTGATTCTCAGCGCTTCACCTCTGCCATCGACCTTGCCGTCCACCGTGCCCGAAAGCGTCGCATGCTGCGCGAAGAAAAGCAGGTTGCGCCCCAACTGACCGTCTAGATTCAAACTCTGCGCAAACGCCGTCAGGCTTCCTCCAACCTTCCCCGATGGGTCGAGATTGAGAATCTCCTGGAAGGCCAGCACGTTGCGCGTGACGTTCCCTGTGACCGTCAGATTGTTCGTGAACGATCGGATGTTTCCGTCCACCTCGCCGGCCACGCGCAGCGAGTGCGCGAAAGCGATGATGTCTCCTTTGACGTGCCCGCCGACGTTGGCATCCTGAGTGAACAGATAGACATCGCCATCCACGGTGCCATCAATCCGCGTGTGGTGGCTGAAGATGAAGACGTCACCCCTTATCGTTTCCCCGGAGGGCACTTCCGTGGTGTCGCCTTTGCGCACGTCCTGTGCCGAGGCCGCCGGACTCATCAGCAGCGCTCCCACCGCGCAGAACCCCGTCAGCACCAATGCCAGCGCCGCAGATCCGCGCCGCAGCCGCCGCCGGAAGAACGCCAGGCCGAAGCCAGCTAGTGTGAGCATCGCCACCACCTCCAGCAGAGTGATCACCGATTGCCACCCTTTCCAAAACGCGCCTTGGAATATCAGCAGATTCAGCATGCTCGTGCTTCCAAACCCAGCCTGCGCCAACTGATCTTCCCAAGGCCGGATGTAATCCGCGTACAGCGCATAGACACCCGTCGCCGCCAGCCCGAACGCTAGTCCCCAGATCCACTGCATCGACTTGCGTGCCCGCTCTTGAAATTGTGCCAAACGTAACGGCAGCGCCTCATTTTCCTCCAACATCGCGCGTGTCAGCAGCCGCGATTCGCGCTCCATCGCGCGCAACAGCAATCGGCATTGATTGCAATCCTGCGTGTGCGCCGATACCTCCTGCGCCCGCGCCCGGTCCAGTTGCCGCTCGATATAGAGCAGGCAAACCATTTCGTCAAGATGCTTCGTCGGCTGATCGCCAGACACCGGGCCACCCACCGGATTCTCTTTATCGCTCACAAGGCTCCTCCCGCGGCTAGCGCTCCCGTTTGTCCCAGCGCCTGCCGCAGTTCATGCCGCGCGCGCAGCAGCACCACGCCCACAAAGGCGCGCCGCACACCCAGCGCATCGGCAATTTCGTCGTAGCTCATATCTGAGTAGTAGCGCATCACCAGCGCCATGCGCGCCCTGGCCCCCAGCTTCGCCAGCGCCCGCCGCACCTCTTCATTCGTGCTCTGCTCGATCATTCGATCCAGCTGGTTCGGGTCCGGATGCTCCAGCGGCACATCCGCCACATCGTCGGTCTCTTTATCTTGCCGGATTTTGCGCCGCCGCAGCAGGTCCCAGCAGTGGTTGGCGGCCACCTTGTACAGCCAGGCGCTAAAGGATCGAGTTTCGTCGTATTGGATCAGCTTGTCTCGCAATTTCATGAAGATTTCCATGGTGGCGTCTTCCGCGTCTTCGCGGGTTGGCAGCGCCCTCCGGCAAAACCGGAACATCGCGGGTGCGTACTCCCGGTAAAGCTCGCCCCAGGCGTTGGCATCCCCTGCCCGTGCCCGTGCGATAGCATCCGTCGGTTCCGTCTTCCCCGGCGCGCTCATCCGATCTGGTCTCGGCGCATCCATAGACTAGTACGCAGCGGAGCATGAAAAACTTACACAAGCCGAACCACCCGTGCCATCTACCAATAAACCCTATGTTGGCCAAGCTGGCCAAGGGAGCTGATGCCCTACATTAGGGTTATCCGCGCCGAGGTGATTTGCTAAAGCCGATCAAGCCCTGCTCAATAGCTTGACGTCTGATCAAGCCCCAAATCGACCCCGCGCCGCAGCACTGTAACAGAATTACCCCCAAAAGCTGTAAGTTCCAACGCGCGTCCTTTAGCCTTACCGAGTCCCCAAGTCGCGCCATAGCCTGATGACACCCAATCTTGGAGGGGCACAAGCACTGCTAAGCCTCAGCGCGCCAACATTCAATGTGTCTTGAATCCCAAAGTCCACCTGGCGCAGGATCGTTCAATCTTTCAGCAGCGGCCGCCCTGTAGGCAATCACACGATTCTCGTGTACACTGGTCCCGTATGAGGAACATCACTCTCAGTGCGGACGAACAGCTCATCGAGCAGGCACGCCTATTGGCCAAATCCCGCCATAAGACCCTCAACTCCATGTTCCGCGAATGGCTGGAACAGATCACGGCTCAAAGCGGCGGCGCGCAGGAATACGACTCTCTCATGAAGCGCCTGAAGCACGTACAGGCTGGCCGGCGTTTCAGTCGGGACGAAATGAATGAGCGGTAGGTTTTTCCTCGATACAAACGTCTTCGTATATTCGTTCGACGCCAATTCACCGATAAAAGCATCGCAAGCAAGGAAACTGATCAGAAGCGTGATCGAGACGCACGCTGGTATCGTCAGCTATCAAGTCGCGCAAGAATTTTTCAACGTTGCGCTGCGCCGCTTTGCCAACCCTATGAGCACTGCAGATGCGGAACAATATTTGTCCACGACGTTTCGTCCTCTCCTTTCCGTGCATTCCTCCCCTGCTTTGTATGGCGAGGCTCTGCGGATTGCAGCCAGGTTCCGGTTGCCCTGGTACGATTCGCTGATCGTCGCGTCCGCGATCGAAGGCCAATGTGACGTCCTCTACAGTGAAGACTTTCAGGATGGACAACAATTTGGAAGCCTGACCATCTCAAACCCCTTCGCCTAAAACAAGAAAGGACTCGGGGATTCCCCGAGCCCTTTCCCTTCCCCAATAATTGTCATCCTAAGCGAGTAACTGTCATCCGGAGCGGAGCGAAGGACCTCAACCGTTCAGCACTGCACAAACACTACCCCACTGCTTCAACGACTCCGCCGAATGGTGCCACAGGTTAAACCGCTCGGTTCGTGCTAGAACGTGATCTTTGCTGCGACCTGCATGCTTCTCGGCCCACCACCCCCCAGAAACGGATAGCCAATCCCCACGTCCGCGGTAACCGTCAGAGGCAGGAATCCGCAACTCCGGCCCGCGGCCAGACCTACGCAGGACCCGCTGGTCGCCGTACCTGTGCTGATGCCATTCGGCGCTGCATCCGACAGAAAGTTCGGCCACAGCGGGCTCGCAAAGTTCGGATGATTCAACAGGTTGTAGGCCTCAAACCGCAGCTCCAGTTTGACCCGCTCGGTGATGCTCGTGGTCTTGAAAACAGAGAAGTCAAATTGCCGGAAGTTCGGTCCGACCAGCGAATTGCGCCCCAAATTCCCGAAGTGTCGCGAACCGGGAATACAAGTGTCGGCGAAGCCGTCTCCACCCGCGGCAGGGTAACTGCACGGCACCGCGAACGACGTCAGGTCCAGAAAATTGTTGGGATTGCTGTAATTGAATTTCACCGGACCCACCACGTCGGGCTTCGCGAAGAACGTCCCTGCCCCATCGAAATCGTCCTCCGAATAAATCATATGGAATGGCTGACCCGACTGCACCGTCACGATCCCATTTACTCCCCAGCCATCGGTCAGACGCCGCCAGTCACCCTTGCGGTTCGGGAACTCGTAAATAAAGTTCCACGTCAGCCGGTTGCGTACGTCGAAGTTCGAGTTGCCCCGGTTGCTGTTCGGCGTTGTGCTGTCCGTAGGTTGCGCCGCATTGGGCACGTAGTCTTCACCGTCGCTCGCCGTGTCGATCGAGTGCGACCACGTGTAGTTCAGCGTTGACGTCAATCCGTGCCAATCGTTTATCCGCCAACTCGCCTGCAACGAATTGTAGTTAGAGTTCGCGGCGCTCTCTTCCCAATAAATATAGCTGAAGTTTGCCCCGGTCAGTCTTCGCGGCACGCTAGGCTCAGCGCTACCGTCATTGATGCACGCGCACGCCAGGTCCGCAGCCGTGATCTGGGCGGCCGAAGGCTGGTTGATGTCCCGGAAATCCCATAACTTGTGTCCCGTCGATCCCACATAGCCCAATTGCAGAACCGAATGCTTCGTCAACTCCTGCTGCAGGTTCAGATTAAAATTCTGAATGTACGGCGTCCGGATGTGCGGATCGAATCCAAACGAGTCGGTCATCGGAGAGTAGCCACCAAACACCGGCACCCCCGGCGCCAGCGGCACCCCCGTTGGCGCTCCGAAAGAGATGGGGTTGATGCCGGTGCCCGAGTATGCCGGTCCGGGATCGAAGCTGCTGCTGAACGGCAAGTGCCCCAGAAACATGTCCTGCGAGACCGCGTCGTAAAATACCCCGTACCCCGCGCGCAGCACTGTTTTCCCTTTGCCCGTCGCGTCCCACGCAACGCTCACCCGCGGCGCCCAATTGTTGTAGTCCGGCTCATACAATCGTCCGTGTCCCACGCCAAATGTCGTTCCCGTCGTCGGGTCTACGTTGTTGAACTGCCCGTGCTTCTCTTGCACCAGTCCGAAATAGTCGTACCGCAGTCCCACGTTCAGCGTGAGCCGCCGTGACAGCCGTACGCTATCCTGCACATACGCAGCGTGCGAGTTCTCCACCGTGTTCCGGTTCGTGTCGCCTGTGCCTTGGACGCTGCTGCTGTTCGGCATTCCCGCAAGAAAATCAGCCAGCGAATCGAAACGCAGCCGTCCCCGGAACCCGCGGTTGAAAATCTGCGAAATGGTCGTCCGCCGGTATTCGTACCCGAACTTGATGTCGTGCTTCCCTACTTTCCACGACACGTTGTCGATGAAATGCCAATTCGCGTCCACCCGTTGCCGTGGGTCCGCCTTGTCGGCGCCCAGTTGCGCCAGCGAACTGCCAGTCGGGCTGGAAACGTTGAAGACCGGCAACCCGAAATTAGCCTTATTCCCGTTGTTCGGCGTTCCCGCTCCTACCGTGTCCAGTCCGATGGACGCAGGGTCGAAGCTGCGATCCTCCGGAAAGAAGCCCTCCGCAAACCGGTTCCAGCCGAGCCGCGCCTCGTTCACCGAGGTCGGGCTCACAGTACTTACGTACGAGATCGACACCAGCTGCACGCGTGTCGGTACCGCCGTGTTGTAGCCTGGCAGCAGTCCGCCGCCGGTCAGTGCCAGCGGAAAGCTCTGCGAACTGTCGCCGAAGTAGTAGCGTCCTGTCAGCAGATTGTTCTTGTTAATGTTGTGGTCCACTTTAATGATCGCGCTATCGACCCGATTGGAAAACGGCGTTGCAACGATCGCGTTTGTCCCACCATTGTCGTAGCAGTCCACGCCTGGCTGCGATGGCGCCGGCCAAGCCTTGCCCGAAGTGATCAAGTTCTGAATGACCGGATTGATTCCACCCGCGGGAGTATTTGCCGCGATGTTCGCCGTCGTCGGCACGCACGCCAACCCGCTCTGCGACCCGCTCTCGCGCATCCCTTCATAGTCCCCAAACACAAACGTCCGGTCCTTTACGATCGGCCCGCCGATCGACCCGCCAAACTGATTGTTGTGGAACGGCTGCTGTGGACCATTCGATTGCTGATCGAAATAGTTCCGCGCGTTTAGCACCGTGTTGCGCAGGAACTCCAGGCCCGACCCATGCCATTCGTTCGTGCCGCTTTTCGTTACGATGTTGATCACCGCGCCGGCGCTGCGCCCGTATTCCGACTCGAAGTTCGACGCGACGCGCAGTTCTGCGACTGCTTCCACCGGCAAAATCGTCGCCGGCGTCCCAAACACCCCCGCCTCATTGATCGCCGGATCGTTGCGGTATCCATCATTCATGTCCGTACCGTCCAGCAGAAAATTGTTCGATCTCCCGCGCGCTCCGTTCACCGAAAACGATCCATAGGAACCCGGTGAATCCGAAATCTCATCCGGCGAGCCCGCCACGCCCGGCACCAGAAAAATCAGCTTCTGATAATCGCGCCCGTTCACCGGCAGATTCGTCACCACTTTCGACTCGATAATCCCGCCCAGCGTATTGCTCGTCGACTCCACCTGTGGCAGCGTATCGCCAGACACCTCCACGCGTTGCGCCACTTCCCCCGGCTGTAGCGTCACGTCCGCCCGCCGCTCGCTCGACACTTCCACGCCAATCCCTTTTACCACCGCCGTCTTGAATCCGCTGATTTCCACCGTCACGCTGTAGTTCCCGATGGGCAACTCCGGCACCGAATACGACCCATCGCTGCTCGTCATTACCGTCCGCACCAGCCCCGTGTCGAGGTTCTTCACCGTCACGGTTGCCCCACTGATCGCCGCACCAGACGAATCCGTCACCGCCCCCAAAATCGTTCCCCGAAACGTCTGCGCCCCTGCCCCAACACCCAAAACCAGCGCCAACACCCCTGCCAACACGCGCAACAACAAGCGCACTCTGCGGACATAACTCATTATGGATTCTCCTTCGTGGTCACCCACCGATGTGGCCGCAACAAGGCGGCCAGACCTTACACAATTGGATTGCATTTTCGGTCCCCAGGACTCCTCCGGCCTTCCCCCCAAGACAAACGCCGGACAGGACCGCTCGACGATTCACTTACACTACCCGTGCCCCCGCGGACCGTCAAGACAACTCACTCGCTCGCGTGACCCGCAAAACCAATCTTTGGAGCCCCGCAGTTTTCACCTTAGATGTTGTAGCGGCGAGTTCAGCTCGCCACCTTGGTTTGAGGCGGCCCAGGCCGGCCCTAGGGCGCACAAAGTGGTTCTCCGTTGACCGAACCAGTCGGGGTCTTCTCATCCCCTGAATGCAACTCCTCTGTAGTGGCCGGTCTTCAGACCGGTCCCTGCTTAAAGAGCAGCGTCCGGGTGCCGCGACACTAGTGCACAGTTTTCTGCCTCTCCCACAGAAGGCGTTGACGCCGGGCGAAATGTTTCTTACATTGGGGCTGCGACGTTCCTGTCGAGTAAGGAGGTGATCCACTGAGGTACACGAAGAATTAGGAAGTAAACGAGAGGGGCGCTCGTGAGTTTGCCGAGCGCCCCTCTTGTCTTTGATCCCGACTCGCGCCGATGTCATCCCGAGCGGAGCGAGGGATATGCTGTTTCTTTCTCCCCTGGGTGCCCCACCCTTGGTTTCTAAGGGTGGGGGCTTTGACTCTTCCGCTCTTCGTCTCCCCGGCCGTGACACGGGTGTAAAATCGGCGGGCAGACGGTCAAGCGGGTCTGAATTCCAAATCGCGTCGAAACGGGCATCTATCGCGCGACGATCTGGCTTACGTAAAGAAGACGCCGTTTTTCTCGTGCCCCAGCACGGAGACGACGTTTCGGCTTGGGTCGGGCGCTTCGGATTGGAACTCGAAGCCTTCCTCTTTGGCTGACCACTGAATCGTGGCTCCGGTACTCAGGAACGAGCCGTTGAAATGCTGCATCGTATTCTCAATCTGCGCGGTGTCGACGATGCCGCTCCATTCCACATCGAACGAAACGGTCGCGCGAATGGGAGCAACCGGTGCGATCGCTGGATACGGGAGGCCCAGGCCACCTGGCAGCCCCAGTCCTTGGGTCACCGAGTTGGCGAGGTCATGGTCATCGTAGAGGTCTAACCCGCGCACGCGCAGGCGCGCTCGTCCTGAGTCGAAGTCAACTTCGACCGCGTCTTCATCTACTTCGACCATCCAGAATACGTCGTTGGAATCGATGTGCACGTTGAAGTCATGAATTTGTTGCGGGAGGGCTGCCGATCCGGCCGGACCGGTGTAAAGGTCAAGTCAAACAAAGGCGAAGGTACCGCTGCGCTGCTTGCCGTTGATGTCGATGAACTTGCCCTTCCCAAAGCCCATGTCTGCCTGGTACGCGAGCGGCATGGGGGTACCCATGGAGTCCGTTCCAGTTCCCCCACCGCGGATGTGCGTCAAACCCACGAACCCGTCGAAGTCTGTAATCTGCGACGGGTCGCTGATGTTTGCCAGCGGAGTGGCGGGATTCAGCGGGTTATGGTGGACGGGGACCCCAAAGGGTTTGAATGGCACGACACCCCCGGAAATTGGCTTGAGCCTGGGGCCTTTGCACCGCTTTTCATCTTCTTGCCAGGCATAGGCTGGTTTGGGAACCACGAGACCCGTTCCCAACGCTGCCCCTGCCGCGGCGCGAATCAGATTGCGACGACTCACCCAATTCTGCTGAAGTTTCTTCAATACGTCAGAGCCCTTTTGGTTCATGGTTACCCTCCTTTGACTGACCTGGAATAATTACAAAATCGATCGGACCACCCAATCGACTCGTGGCCGCGCACCAAAATGCAGTGTTCGCCAGAGATGATCTGGGGAGCCCACGAAGCTCGTCCGAAAAATCATGAGAAAGAACCGCGAGAAACCAGTGAGAAACACCGGGGGAAAAACTAAAGAAACTTTGCGCCGCAGTTTAGCTTATGTTAAGTAACAATCCGTTAAACGGCTGTGGAAGAGCGCGCGGCCATCCTTGCGGTCTTGGCAAACGTGAAGAAAGCGGGTGACCGTGCTCTCACTGCGAAGGACGTTTATTGCGCCATTCTATTGGGCACCTATCGCTTGTGTCTGCGGTGTGAACGCCCGTGCTGTCAATCAAGAGGACGGTGATTTTCCCGCCCACATTTTTCGGATTGAGACGCGCTTCAAACTCAACGAGACGTTCCGCGTCGGCGGCTAGGTCGGTGGTGTAAGGATGCTCCTGCAAGTAATCTATCATTCTATCTTGTTCGCCGACCGTTAGTTGGCATTCGCCCTGCCCAGCCTTACAAACGCGATGGTAAGGTTTCTCTACCTTTGCCATTTTTCCAAACGTCGCAGGAAATACGCTTTGCACCATTTCAGAACCACCAGGCGTAACTCGAAATATAATCATCTCAAGGTACGTAGACTGGACTGATTTGATTTGTCGCCGAAAAGAATCTCGATGGTATGCAAAGTCATAGTTGAGCTGTTCTTGCATCGGACCCAGTGCCGCTTCATCAAACTTCTGAACTATCGCGTCCAAATCTTTCAAACCGTTACTTGCCTGAACGAGGACATCCATTAAGTTAAATTTCGTGCTTTCCATGTTGCCGTTGCTCACGGTCCCAGAGAATGAAAAGAAAAAGTTACCGTGGCGCATGATTTTGCACGTATCAGGCAGCCGCGAACCATTGGCTCGAAGCACCTTGTGGTCCGCGGCAACACCAATCTGAGTTTTGTTCGCGAGAACTACAACCGAAGTTGCGTGCGATGCCGAACAAATAACCAGAGCCCATACTACGAGAAGACTTACGAACTGCGCTTTATTCATTGAATGTTTACTCCTGACTTTTGTTATCCTCTTGCAATACGCGGCGGGTGGCCCATCCTTGCGGTTTTTGCAAGGGTGGACTCTTTCTTTGCTGGTACTTCAGTCAACCGATTCTAACGCGATTGCTCTCTCACGCTACGGTGTCAATTTTATTCGCACCGAGCTTGGGATGTATCCCTGCAAAAAAGGGGCTCCCATTCGCGCTAGTTCAGAGCGATCTGCATCGGTAAATTTTTCCTGGGCCCAACCAGACAAAGTCGCTTCGATCCGGTACGCTCCAGGCTTCAAGGCGAAAAGCGTAGAGTCCAATCGAAATGTGCCATCTAGGTGTTCGCGCGGTTTGAGCAATACCCCTTCCTTGGCCATGCGTTCGGTGACGGTTTTTGGACTGGTGCTGCAGGAACCGCCGTACCCGGGCACAAAGTGTTTTCCAACACTATCCTCGAACCACGCCCACAGATGAGGGGCTCCCGGACAAGTCACCTCCCATTCTCGCGGTACGTACAAAGGACTATTACTGATGTTTGTGATCCGGTATTTCAGGGTGATCTGCTCTCCGGCCCTATAGCTGCTCCGGTCCGTAGAAACCCTGAACGACACATCATTTGCGGGCGCGAAGATTTCCTTCTGTGCAATCAACGAGGTTGTGAGTAGAACGCAGGTAATGCCAACGAGCACGATGCAGATCAACGATCTCACTTTGGTTTCCCCGTTCTTATCTTGAACTGCATTATGACTTTAAGCTGCCGGGTGCCCCAGGCTCGGTGTTTGAAGCTGGGTTCTTGGGTTGGCATTTCCCGCCCGCCCTATTTCGTTCGAACACATCGCAGACCGGCTCATTCGAATAACCAGTAAGTAAAATAATTCACTTGACTAGATCCTAGTATTGGCATATACTCATCCTATTCCTATGAATAAGGGGGAAAAGCAAGGGTTCCCCGTGTCCGCGCAACCAACCGGCCAAGTTCTCTCCCAATCGTTACCTCATTACGTCGTTACATCCTTGCTTCGTTTCTCCGAGTCCTTTTCTGTAAGTGTCCCCCGACCGCAAGCAACCGCTCTAACCCCTTTACAATCCGCACTTCCAAAAAATGGGCGCGTAACTCGTTCAGAATCCGCAGATCCAAAAATGGGTCACTTAAAGCCCTTTAGAATCCGCACTTCCAAAAAATGGCGGGGGAGGGGGCAAATTGTTAACTCGAAATCCCATCTCCACCCGGCACTGTATCCAACGGGAAGCATCCTTCTTCGCTCTGCCGTTCCCAACGCTCCAACCTGCAAACATGCTAACGTCTTACCAGCGCAAAGCATGGAAAAACTGCCTAGTCTCGTGATCGTCGGACGCCCCAATGTGGGCAAGTCCACGTTGTTCAATCGTCTTACCGGCACGCGGCGCTCGATTGTTACCAACGAGCCGGGCATCACGCGGGACCGCATCTACGGCAGGGCCGAATGGCGCGGGCGCAACCTGGAGATTGTTGATACCGGGGGGATCGTGCCGGACGACAAAGCGCTCATCCCGCAGGAGATCTTGCGGCAGGCGCACATCGCTATCAGCAAGGCTGCGCTGCTCGTGCTGGTGGTGGACAGCCAGGCGGGGCTTACGCCGATGGACGAAGAGCTGGCGCGGCTGCTGCGCACTACCGGCAAGCCTTTCGTTATTGCGGCAAACAAGGTGGACGCCGTCTCGCAGGAGAACAATGCCGCGGCGTTTCACCGGATCGGCGTACCGGTGTTTCCCATTGCGGCGGAGCATGGCACCGGCGTCGATGATCTGCTGGACGCGGCTTTGTCCGAAACTGAAAAGGGGGCCGAAGCCGAAAACGATTCACTGTCTCAAGGTCGAGGGGCCACGGAGGACGAAAAAGTTCCCGATGCCGTCGAGGTCGCCATCATCGGGCGGCCCAACGTCGGCAAATCGACCTTGCTCAATCGCATGGTGGGCGAAGACCGCTCCATCGTTTCGCCCGTGCCTGGCACCACCATGGACACTGTGGACACCGAAGTCGTTCACGACGGGCATCTGTACCGCTTCGTGGATACGGCGGGGATTCGGCGTAAGGGCAAGACTACCCTGGTGGCGGAAAAGCTTAGCGTCGTGATGGCGCGGCGCGGACTGGAGCGCTGCGACGTGGCGCTGCTGATTGTCGATGGCGAGCAGGGCGTCACCCAGGGCGATGCGCAGATCGCCAGCTACGCCGAAGAGTCTGGGCGCAGCGTGATCATCGTGATGAACAAGTGGGATCTGGCGACCGAAGCCGCGCGCAAAGCATCCGAGCGCGATGCGGGCACCACCAAGGGCAAGGCCAAGCTGGCCGCGCGCGCGACGCAAAGGCCGCGGGCTGGCTCGCGTGCCGATGCGCGGATCAGCGCCCGCACAGTGGCGCAATCGCGGGCGCAATCGAAGACGCAGGCGCGCGCTCAATCCAAGCGTGGGTTCAGCATGGGGTCCAACATGGGATCGGGCGCAGGAGCCAACGTCGGGTCTAACAGCGGAGCTATGACCGGTGCAACCGCGGGAGTCCACGCGTTCGGCGACCTCGACAAAAGCCGGCTGCTCTACGATTACGAACGGATGGTGCGCGACAAACTGAAATTTCTGAGCTACGCGCCGATCGTATTTCTTTCCGCCAAGACCGGAGACCGCGCTAGCAAGCTGTTTCCGCTGATCGATGAGGTCGCGGCCGCGCGCAAGAAGAAGATCTCCACGCCGGAACTGAACCGCTGGCTCAAGGAAGAAGTCGATCTGCAGCGCGGCACCACGCCGAAAGCGCGGCCGGTGCGCATCTATTACATGACCCAGGCAAAAACCGCTCCGCCTACGTTCCTGATTTTCACCAATCAGAAAACGCCGCTGCACTTCAGCTACGAGCGCTTCCTGGAAAACCAGCTCCGCGCCAAGTGGGATTTTCCCGGCGCGCCGATCCGCTTCATCCAGCGTTTACGCAAACGGGAGCCGAGACCCGGAGCACCGCGAGATGACGATGAATAGAGGGTTGCGTAACAATTCGAGTGGCACGAAGGTTTGCGCGACCTGGTCGTAGGCGCTTTTCGTGTCGCCGCGCAGTAAAGGACCGGTGCGAAGTAGCACAGGCACTCTTGCCTGTGCCCGGAGGTCGAGTCGACGCCCGAGTTGCGCGCAGGTTTGCGGCAAGGGACGCGCTGAAGCGCGCCCCTACATAGACCCTACATGGTCCTGCACGGGCCAATACAAGGGCGGGTACGGCCCGGCGGTGCGGCGAGTTCCGTATTTTGTAGGGGCCGACGCTTCAGCGCGTCCCTTGGGGTTGCATGCGCAACAGGCGCGTTGACAGCGCGAAAATTTGGCCTAGGATGAAAGAGTCTGACTCCCGCTAAACCGGTAAGAACGGGAAGCCGGTGAGAGAATTGAGAAGCCCAGGGAAAATCGAGAAGAGAGAAGATGACGAGCACCGGAACCGCAACGCAAACCGCCACTGACGAACGCCTCTATCGCATCGGCGAAGTCAGCCGCTTGTCCGAACTGAAACCATTCGTGCTGCGCTACTGGGAAACTGAATTCCCTATGCTGGAGCCGGTGAAGAGCCCCAGCGGACACCGCATGTACCGTCAGGAAGACGTGGACATGGTGTTCAAGATCAAGCGCCTGCTCTACGACGAAGGATTCACCATTGCCGGCGCGCGGCGGCACCTGCGGGAGACGAATGGCACGATCGGAGTGGAACCGTCGGCGCATTCGATGCAGGCCGCCCATTCCGGAGCTTTCTCAGGCTCGGGCACAGGGGCGGGCGCGGGCTCGGGTGGAAGCTACAGCGCCCATGGCGGACACCCCGAAAATGCCGGGGAACTGCTGAGCCGCAAAATGCTGCTGGACCTGCGCGACACGCTGCGCGCTTTCTTGACGCTTCTCGAACGGCGGTGATACGGTAGAAGTCGGAAGTCCGACGTTGGAAGTTAGAGGTTGGAAAAAGAACCGCGAATTGGCCATCTGGTTGCTGGTTTAAGATGACGGTCGCGATTTCTTTTGCGGTGTTTTACCCCGGTCGGGACGTAGCGCAGCCTGGTAGCGCGCACGCTTGGGGTGCGTGAGGTCGCTGGTTCAAATCCAGTCGTCCCGACCACTTTTCTCATCGACATCCGCCGCAGGTTGGTCTTGTCGGCAAAAGGCCGCAGGGCTCCGCAGGCTCCGCCCTGCGCTACAGTTTTTGCTTTTCCGCTTTAAGTTTCTGGCAGTACCGCGCGGTTTCTGCTACGTGAATTCCTAGCGAAATTCTTCCAGCTCCCCAGTTTTTCCGGAATTGTTTTGAACTTGCGCGGCTAGTCGGCGGAAGCTGCGGAGGCGAGTTCGTTGCCGGAAACCTTAGGAGTTACGGTCGGCATCGTCACCGTGATGGTGGTTCCGGTTTTGTCGGACTGGATGTCGAAGCGGCCGCCTTGCTCGCGGACGCGCTCGCGCATTCCCGCCAGGCCGACGCCGACGTTGGTTCCGGTGCTGAGGAAATTGGTGAGCATTTCGCGCGGCATGCCTTTGCCGTAGTCGCGGATCTGAAGGATGACAGCCGCCTTCGAAGAGTGCAGCGAGATTTCCGCGCGGAGGCTCTTGGAATGGCGATGAATATTGGTGAGGGATTCCTGGAGGACGCGGAAGAGAACGAGTTCGGCGGGACGCGGCAAGCGACCCAGTTCATCGGGAATGTCGGTGGTGAGTTCGATGCCACTTCGCGTGGCGAAGCCTTCGACGTACCAGCGCGCGGCGGAAGCGAGGCCGACTTCGTCGAGGAGCGGGGGATGCAGCAGGTGTGAAATCGTGCGCGTCTCGGTTACGGATTCGTTTAAAAGCTTGTCGATCTCTTTGAGCAGCTCGTCGTGAGGATTCTTTTCCAATAAAACGGACATATGCATTTTGGCCACAGCAAGGAGCTGGCCGAGGCTGTCGTGGAGTTCGCGAGAGAATTTGCGGCGCTCTTCGTCCTGGAGCTGCAGCACGCGGACGCTCAGGCGGCGGGAGCTTTCCTCGGCGCGTTCGCGCTGCGCGAGCTCGCTGCTGAGGAGACGGAAATGAATCCAAAGGAGCAGAATGGCCAAGGCGAACATGGCCAAGACGATGACCAGCGCGGTGCCAAACAAATTGCCGGAAAGCTCCTTGCGCTGGCCGAGTAGTTTTTCTTCTTCGTCGTCCATTTTCTGGGTGACGTCCATGAAGTCGGTGGCGGCCGCGATGTTTTCGCGGCTCAGGCGAAGTTGAGTCGCTTCGTCCAGCGGTCCGGACCTGCGCAGCTCGATGGAAGTGTCCAGCAATTCCAGACGGCGAAGGACATTGTCGTCCAACTGGATGCACAACGCTTGTTGAATGGGATTGTCTTTGGTGAGATCGCGAATCTGGACCAGCATCTCGTGAGCCTTGGTTTTCGAGCCGCTGTAGGAAGCAAGATCGGAGGGGGCACCCGAATTCAGGAAACCAGTGCGCGCGCGGGCGGCATTCGCGAGGGCGGACTGAAGGTCGCCGAGCGCCAACCGTACGTCGTAGCTATGAGTGACCCATTTATCGGCGTGCAAGAAACGAACGACGGTCACCGAGGCGGAAAGCGCGCAGACCACGAGCAGAATCAGAGCGGAGACGAAAGCAAGACGCGCTTTTTTTCTAGACGACATGCCGACCACCCGACGGCGGGTTTAGGAACGAGAACAGCATACACGCGCGTCGCAACGAATGCTGATGATAGGCCAGAACCGTACAAAGAACCATAAAAAGCTGTACTACACTAAACCCCTTACGAAGAAATTGCGAAACGCGACAGGGGCTTCCGCCTCGACCCTGACGCCGAGGCATGGCGCGATTCATGCGCTTCACCAGGGTGCTGTTAAGATTGCAAGGACCATGACACACATTCTTTTGACAAATGACGACGGAATTCAAGGCGCAGGCCTACGCGCGATCGCGGAAGTGTTCGAGGGATTCGCAACCGTAAGCATCGTTGCCCCGAGCCACGAGCAGAGCGGGGCGGCGCAGTCTTTGACGTTGCGGCAGCCAATTGTTTGCCACAACGTCGGGGAGCGAGAGTGGGCTGTTGACGGAACGCCAGCGGACTGCGTAATCGTTGCGTTGCATAAGTTGCTGCCGGAGAGACCGGACCTGGTCATTTCCGGGATTAACTACGGGGCGAATCTGGGCGAGAACGTGTATTACTCCGGGACCGTGGGGGCGGCGCGGGAGGCGGCGCTGCATCATATTCCGGCGCTGGCGATGTCTTTGTGTTCGAAGAAGGCGGGCGTCGATTTTGGGGGAGCGGCGCGGGTGGCCCGTGCGACTGCGGAGATGATCTTGAAAGAGGGATTGCCGGACCAGGTGCTTTTGAATGTGAATGTGCCGGAGCCCTGGGCTGGCGGGGTGAAGCTTACGCGGCAGTCGAAAAAGATTACGAGGAACCAGTTGAGCGAGGGGAAGGATCCGCGGGGGCGGACGTATTTTTGGTTGTTTGAGCAGAAGATCAATCGGGATGTGGCGCCGGATACGGATTATGCGGCGATCTTTGCGGGGACGGTGTCGGTGACGCCGTTGCATTTGGATCCTACGCATACGGAATCGTTAGATGGCTTGTCGCATTGGGTTGGGCCGCTGGGAGAGGCGTTTCGGGTGGGAGCGGCGAAGTAATGAAATGAAGTAATGAAATAATGACGTAAAGAGGTAACGAGACGAAGGAAGAAGAACAGGAGCGGAGAAAGGATAACGCTGAGGGCGGGGAGATTCGCGGAGGCGGAGGAAGGAAAAAGGGATTTAACACAGAGAGCACAGAGGTCGGAGCACAGAGGACACGGAGACATCGAGGCTCATTCGGGACCGTTCCTTTCAAACCAAGGCTAGCGGAACAATTTGGCACAGTTTCAGGCGGGCCCAATTGCGGGCTGGCGATGGAATAGAATGCGGCGGGGATTGGTGTCATGAATCGATATGACGTGGTGGTGGTTGGGGCGGGAGTGTTTGGGGTCTGGGTGGCTTTGTGTTTGGTGGGGCGGGGGCAGAGGGTGTTGGTGCTGGATGCATACGGGCCGGGGAATGCGCGGAGTAGTTCGGCTGGGGAATCGCGGATTATTCGAATGGGTTATGGGGCCGACGAGATTTATACGCGGTGGTCGCAGAGGTCGCTGGCGCAGTGGAAGGAGTTTTTTGGATTTAAGCGGCCAGGTTTGTTTCATCAAACTGGGGTTTTGTGGCTGGGCGGGGAGGGGGACGCGCGGACTCGAGAGACGGCGGCGACTTTGACGCGATGTGGCGTGGCGTTTGAAGAGCTGGATCGTGGGGAGTTGGAGAAGAGATATTCGCAGATCGGGTTGGACGGAATTGTGGCGGGGTTGCTGGAACCGGATAGCGGGGTGTTGATGGCGCGGCGGGCGGTGGCGGCGGTTGCGGAGGAAGTGGTTGTGCGCGGGGCGGAGTATCGAGTGGCAGAGATTGTGACTCCACAGGGGTCTGGCAGGCTCGCGTCGATTGCGACGCGTGGCGGTGAGAAAATTGTGGCGGATCAGTTTGTGTTTGCTTGCGGGGCCTGGCTGGGGAAAGTGTTTCCTGATGTGCTTGGGGAGAGGATTTTTCCGAGCCGGCAGGAAGTGTTTTTTTTCGGTGTGCCAGCCGGGGACATGCGGTTTTCGCCTTCGGCGCTGCCCACCTTTTTATTTCAGCGTGATGAGAGTTATGGGATGCCGGATTTGGAGGGGCGCGGGTTTAAGATTGCGCTGGACCGGCATGGTGTGCGGGTTGATCCGGATACGCAGTCGCGGATTGTCACCCAGGATGCTGCGGAAGAGGTGCGGCGGTATGTTGGGCGGCGATTTCCGGGTTTGCGGGATGCTCCGATCGTGGAGACGCGGGTTTGTCAGTATGAGAATACGTCGAGTGGGGATTTTTTGATCGACCGGCATCCGGAGATGGAGAATGTTTGGTTTGTGGGTGGCGGGTCGGGGCATGGGTTTAAGCATGGGCCTGCGGTGGGGGAGTATGTGGTTGGGCGGATTTTGGATGGGGTTGAGGGAGAGGCTCGATTTTCAATGTCGAGTAAGGAGACGGTGCAGCGGCGGGCGGTGTACTAGCGGAGAGAGTTTACAGTCGGCAGTTTACGGTTGAATGTTACCGGGCGAGGAAGAGGACTCCACGGGGCTTGGTGCTGGGGTTGATGCCGGGCGGAGCGAGCCCCCTACAAGGGAGCGAATCGATTGAAACTTGTTGGTTGGGATTGCGTCTGTATGAGGGGCGGTTCGGGCATGTCGGGTGAGGGTCGGCGGTTTTGACGGGGACACAGACAGGAGTGTCTGTGCTACCTAAGAAGGCGGAGGAGACATGGGATTGAGGATGGGGCGAGTGGGTCTGGCGATTGTTTCGGCGTGGATTACGGCGGCGTTGGTATTCGGAGACGTAGCTGGGGCTTACGCTGGGCCTCCGAAGCCGGGGGTTCCGACGGCAGAGTTTAAGGTGCCCGTCGAGTATTACAAGTTGGCGAATGGGTTGCGGGTGGTGCTTTCGCCGGATCATACGGCGCCTACGATTTGCGTGGGGGTGTATTACCACATTGGGTTTCGGATTGAGCCGCGGGACCGGACCGGGTTTGCGCACCTTTTCGAGCACATGATGTTTCAGGGGTCGCAGAACCTGGGGAAGATGGAGTTTGTGAAACTGGTGCAGCAGAACGGCGGGATTTTGAACGGATCGACGCGATTTGATTTCACGAATTATTTTGAGGTTTTGCCTGCGAACAAACTGGAGACGGCTTTGTGGGCGGAGGCGGACCGCATGGGCGGGTTGGCGGTCACGGACGCGAACCTGACGAACCAGCAGGGGGTGGTGGGTAGCGAGGTGAAGCAGAACGTGTTGAACCGGCCCCTAGGCGGGTTTCCCTGGCTGGATATGCCGCAGTACGCGAATTCGAATTGGTATAACGCGCACAATTTTTATGGGGACATCAAGGATATCGAGGCGGCGAAATTGACGGAGGTGCAGGATTTTTTCAAGACGTACTATGCGCCTAACAATGCGGCCTTGGCGATTGTTGGAGATTTCGATCCGGCGGAGGCCAAGCGGTTTGTGGAAAAGTATTTTGGACCGTTGAAGGCGTCGCAGCTGCCGGCGCAGCCCGATCTGGCCGAGCCAAAGCAGGAGAAGGAGAAGCGGGAGACGAAGACGGATGCGTTGACGAAGCGGCCGGCGATTGCGGTCGGTTATCACGTGCCGGAACGAAATACGCCGGAATATTACGCGATGATTTTGCTGGACGAGATATTGATTGAGGGGGACGACAGTTTGCTGCATCAGGAACTGGTGCAAAAGCGCGGATTTACGGGCGGAGTGGAAGGCGGGATCAACTTGCTGGGAAATCCGTACGATTACCAGGGGCCGATGCTGTTTATCGCGGATCTTATGTACGATCCCTCGACGAAGCCGGACGACATTTTGCATGCGATCGACGGGGTGATCGAACCTTTGCGGACGAAGCCGGTGGATCGGAAGACCCTGGACCGGGCGTTGGTGAAGGCGCGGTCGGATTTGTATGACACGTTTGGGCAGCAGGGTGGATTTGGGTTGGTGAATATTTTGGCTAGCTTCGCTTTGTTTGATGATAATCCGGGGCGGGTGAATACTTTGGCTGGGGAGCTCGAGAAGGTTACGCCGGAATTGTTGCAGAAGACGGCGGCGGAGTATTTGCGGCCGACGAATCGGACGGTTTTGGCGGTGGAACCGAAGGCTGCGGAGGCGCCGAAGCCTTGAGGGACGAAGATTGATCGAGTCTACCGTTGACAGCTGAAACTGATAGGGAAGAAAGAATTGGCAGTTGCGGTTGCAGCACTTGGGCTTTCGGCTGGGTGTGGTGACGTGGGACACAGGCAGGAGTGCCTGTGCTACTTGGAGGGATGGATGATTTGCATGAGCGCACATAAGTTGGCGATTGGATTTATTGCGGCAGGCGTTTTAGTGGCGCCGGCTTTGGCGCAGAAGCAGACGCCGCCTGTGGGTGGGGCGCCTAAGGCGTTTACGGTGCCCGCTCATGAGACTTACGCGTTGGCGAATGGGATGAAGGTTACTTTGGTGCCTTACGGGAATATTCCGAAGGTTACCGTCAGTCTGTCGTTGCGAAGCGGAAATATCGATGAGGCGGAGGAACAGTTAGGTGTGGCGGACATAACCGGGGAGTTGCTGAAAGAAGGCACTACCTCGCTGAGTTCGCAAGAAATTGCGGAAGCAGCGGCGCGCATGGGTAGCACGCTGGGGGTTACGGTAGGCGCGGACGAGACTACCGTGGCGATGGATGTGTTGTCGGAGAGTGGAGCGGGGGCGGTGAAGTTGCTGGCGGACGTTGTGGAGCATCCGCTGTTGCCGGAGTCGGAGCTTGCGCGGTTGAAGACGAACACGCTGCGGGAGATCGCGGTGGCGAAGACGCAGCCGGGACAGATTGCTTTGGCGCGGTTTCGGAAACTAATGTATGGGAATCATCCGTATGGGGACGTGTTGCCCACGGAAGAAACTGTCAACAAGTTGACGATTGCGGATGCGAAGAAATTTTATGCCGCGAATTATGGTGCGGCGCGGGCGCATTTGTATGTGGCGGGAAAGTTTGATGCGGCGGCGGTGAAGAAGGCGATTGCGGAGAATTTCTCGGGTTGGGCGAAGGGTGCGGCGCCGGTGGAGAAGGCGGCTGCGCCGAAGACGCAGAGGATTCTGGATGTTACGGATCGGCCGGGGGCGCCGCAGTCGACGCTTTATGTGGGGTTGCCTGTGGCGGATCCGACCAGTCCGGACAATGTACGGTTGATTGTAAGTAATTCCCTGCTGGGAGGTTCGTTTGCTTCGCGGATTACCGCGAATATTCGCGAGCAGAAGGGATACACGTATTCGCCGCGCAGCCAAATTTCCACCCGGTATCACGACGCTTATTGGGTGGAGGTTGCGGACGTGACAACCAAGGATACGGGGGCTTCGTTGAAGGAGATTTTTGGGGAGATTACGAGGCTGCAGAAGGACGCGCCTGGGGCGGAGGAGTTGAAGGGGATACAGAGTTATCTTTCGGGGATTTTTGTGATTCAGAATTCGACGCGGCAGGCTTTGATTGGGCAACTGCGGTTTGTGGATTTGCAGGGGTTGGGTGAGGATTATTTGAAGAATTATGTGCAGAGGGTGAATGCGGTTACGCCGGCGGAGGTGTCGGCAACTACGACGAAGTACATTAAGCCGGAGTTGATGACGATTGTGGTCGTCGGGGATAAGGCCAAGGTTGGGGAGCAGTTGACCGGTTATTCGGGGGAAGCGGCGAAATAGCGGGCGAGACTTGCTTGACGGCGACGTCGGCGACGAGGATCGGTTGAGGTCCTTCGCTTCGCTCAGGATGACAGCCTGGTGAAATGGAGTTGGGCACGTCATGAAAGAGCAAGAGGGACGCGCTAAAGTGCGCCCCTACACGAGCAAGATGCCAGAGCCGGACTACAGGGCGAGACAACCAGTAAACAAGGGATTGGGATCAGGCTTTTTGGGCGCGGCGGCGGTGATGCTGTGTTGTTGGGGGATGTTTGACGCGACGGGCTTTTTCGGCGTAGAGGTGTTGGTCGGCTTCTGAGAGCAGCTTTTCGATCCTTTCTCCGTTTCCATTGTAAATTGAGATTCCGATGCTGGCTGAGAGCGGAGGCGTCTCCGTGTCGGCGGCCAGGACTTCGCGGATGCGGGTGGCTACGAGTTGCGCCTCGGATTCCTGGGATTCAGGGAGCACCAGGGCGAATTCGTCGCCGCCGTATCGTGCAGCGGTGTCGATGGTGCGGCAGTGGATGCGGAGGAGTATCGGCAAGACGGCAGAGGGCGCGGCTGCCAACCAAGTGGCCGTAGGTGTCGTTGATTTTTTTCAGGCCGTCGAGATCGAGGAGGAGAACGGCGAACGGACGGCTGTTGCGATTGGTGCGCTCGGTTTCGCTTTCGAGGACGTCGAGGAGACGGCGATAGTTGGCGAGGCCGGTGAGGGGATCGCTGACGGCGAGGTGGCTGGACTTGTTCGAAGAGGCGGGCGTTGTCGAGCAGCGCGCCGCCCAGAGCTACGGCGTAACTGGTGACGGTGAGGGCTTGCGCGAGGACGAAAGGAGAATCCAAGAGGCGCGCGGATTGCGAGGCTGCGAGTTGCGCGGCTACGTTCATCCAGGCGGCGGAGTAGATGGCGCGGTCGAAGGCGGAGTCTTCGATTCGCAGGCGTCGACGATACCAGATCGAGAGAAATGAGAAAAATTCCAGCGGGGAGGAGTTGCTGCGGGATTGGGGAAAAGCGACGCTGGGTGCGGGGAGGTCTCGGGAGGAAGACGGCGCAGCGCGGCGGTGATGAGGTACGTTGAGGCCGACGACGGTGAGTAAGGCGCCCGCGATTTCGAGGCGCGGTGACGGGAGCGCGGGAGAAAATGTTCGACGAGAAGGGCGACGACGAGCAAGAAGCCCGAGGACGATGCGGCCTGCCCACCATGAGACGGGCGCCCAGCGGAGATGTACTGGCGCTTCTGCAGAAATTGGAAGAACAGCAGGCTCGAGGCGGTGAGGAGCGTGCCGGAAAGCAGAAAGCCGGAACGCCAGGATGAGGGAGATGCGGTCTTGCGTGCCCTGGAAACGAACGAGAGTGACGGCGGCGAAAACAAAAGCGAGCAGGCCGGTGGTGACCTGGAGATATCCCTGGAGGATGGGATCGGATTGCAGCGGGACCACGCGCAGCCACATGGAGAGGAAGAAGAGGACGAGAAAGCCGGAGGCGTGCGCCAGGAAAGGCGTCGCGCCGTTGCGGTCGGAGATGAGTGAGCCCTTGCCCATATGCTGTTGTTGACCTCGGCCGAGACCGGGCCCTCTCACTTCATTAGACTCCGGATTGGGCTTAGGCGTTGCGGTGGAAAGTAAGAATGTTTTCATAAAAGGTACCGTACTAATGGATTTTGCCGCCTGTACATATGTACAGGTCTTTTTTTGCGAGCTGCGGAAGTTGGATCAGGGATTATTGTTTTTGCGGGCGTGATTTATGGTTCGCGGGTCTCGTGGTGTTGGTGCTGGCTCGTCGAAAAGTTCGCGGACGCGGTCGAGGGTGTCGATTTCGGATACGGGCTTGTCTGGGCGGAGGCGGATAATGCGGGGAAATCGCAGGGCGAAGCCGCTGTCGTGGCGATTCGAACGCTGGATGTTGTTGAAGGCGACTTCGAGGACGATTTCGGGGGTTAACGGTTCGAATGTGGCCGTGATCTTCGACGGTGTGGGCCAGGAAATATTCGGTGAGCTGGCGGATTTCGGCGTCGGTCACGCCGGAGTAGGCTTTGCCGATGTTGACGAGGCGGTCGGCGTCGCGGACGGCGAAGGTGTAGTCGGAGAGCAGGCCGCGGCGCTTGCCGTGGCCGTATTCGGCGGCGGTGATCACGACGTCCAGCGTGGCCAGCGGGCGTTTTAGCTTGATCCAGAATTGGCCGCGGCGTCCTGGGACGTAGGGAGATTGCGGGGCTTTCGCGACCAGGCCTTCGTTGCCAGTGGCCATTGCGGATTGGAAGGCGGTTTCGATTTCCTCCGCGGTGGTGCAGAGATCGGCGCGAGTGAACTGGAGTTCGGGTTGTTCATGGGTGAGGAGATCGGTGAGTTTCAGGCGACGTTCGGCTAGTTCGAGGTCGAGGAGCGTTTGACCGTTGAGAAGGAGGAGGTCGAAGGCTACGAAGCTTGCGGGCACGAGTGTGGTGGTGAAGAGATCGATCTGCTTGCGGCCGAGGCGCTGCTGGAGTTCGGTGAAAGGGATGGCGCGGCCGTTGCGCCAGCCGATGATTTCGCCGTCGAGGATGAAGTCGGCGGGGATTTTGCGGATCGGTGCGAGGAGTTCCGGGAATTCGGTGACACGGTCGAGGGTGCGGGAGTAGATCTCTACCTTGTGCGCCGCGCTTGTGGACTTGGGCGCGGATGCCGTCGAATTTTTCTTCGACAAGCGCGCCGGTGGGGAAGGTGGCGATCAGTTCGGCGGCGGTGTCGACTGGACTGGCTAGCATCACGGAAATCGGACGAAACAGTTCGAGTTGGACCTGGGCGAGATTGGCCGGCGGTGGCTATGCGGAGGAGTTTCGCTGATGTCGCCGGTGAGCATGTTAGCGCGCTGGACAGGAGGAGAGGCTGGTCGAAGCACTGGGCGATGGCTTCTTCGACGAGGCTTTCTTTCAGGCCGATGCGGAGCTCGGACGTGCAGAGCTTAATGAAGTACTTGGCTTCGAGGGCGGAGAGTTGGCGCAGGGTTTGTTCGAAGAGGGCTTGTTTCGCGGCGGGACCTCGCTGACGGCCGAGGGAATCGTAGAGCTGCGGCGATGTCGGTGAGAGTCAGCGATGACGGGACTAGGGTTTGCGGAGGATTTCTTCGGCGCCAGCGCCTAGTCGCCGTGGTGGC
Organism: uncultured Acidobacteriota bacterium; assembly: GCA_963721915.1. Classification (GTDB taxonomy): domain Bacteria; phylum Acidobacteriota; class Terriglobia; order Acidiferrales; family UBA7541; genus Acidiferrum. The sequence goes on from CAVRLD010000007.1 coordinate 366,650, forward strand.
GGAGGGTGGGCGCGAGTTCGTGCGGGATTTTGTTGGCGATGGCGGCGACGGCTCGTAGGAGGAGAGAAAAACCGATGGAGAGGACGCGCTCTTCGCGGCGGGGGAAGACACGACCAGAGAGGTAGAGGGCGGCAAGCGGCGGTGTCTTCCCGGGGAGGTGCGGAGATAGTCTGCGACGAGGCGGATTTTTTCGGTCTTCTTGGTGGTGGCGGAGATGGATTCGCAGAGCTGGCTGAGGCGGAACATGGGGATGGGTCTCAGTATCGCATGGAGTACTTGGGAGGAGGTCTGGGGAAGATTGACCTTGCTTCAGCGGCTGGATTTTCGGAAAATGCTTTATTCAAACGATTCAATATCCGGTCGGGAATGGCATGGAGCGGGTTGGATGGCTTCGACGTTCTGATGGTGCTGGGTGTGTTCTAAAGCCCGCCTCGGAAAAGAGACTTCGTCGTTATGGCCCTCGGACACGTTGCGTTTAAACCAGGCCCTCTCGGCCCTTCGAAGCTCAGGGTAAAAGAGGTCGGCTACAGGTGGTGACATTTGCGGCGTTGAATGCGCTTGAGGGTGAGGAGATGCGGTGAGTAGCGAAGCGGCGGTGGTGACGAATGCTGAGCCGGGGCTGCGAAGAACGCTCACGCTGTGGGATTTGATTTTGTATGGCGTGATTGTGATCCAGCCAGTGGCGCCGATGTCTGTGTTTGGGGTGCTGAGCGAGCGTGGACGGGGCCACGTGGTGACGGCGATTTTGATCGCCATGGTGGCGATGCTGTTCACTGGGATCAGCTACGGAAGGATGGCGAGGGCGTATCCGAGCGCGGGGTCGGCGTTTACGTATGTGGCGCAGGAGATTCATCCGAGCCTGGGGTACGTGACCGGGTGGAGCATGGTGATGGACTACATGCTGAACCCGTTGATTTGCACGATCTGGTGCGCGCAGCAGGCACATGCTTTTGCGCCGAACGTACCGGTGTGGGGCTGGAAGATATTTTTTGCGACGGTGTTTACGCTGCTGAATATTCGCGGAGTGAAGACTTCGGCGCGGATCAACGCCGGGATGGCGATCGGGAATGGGCGCGGTGATTGCGGTAATCTTTGTGGCCGCGGCGCGGTACATTCTGGGGCATCCCCACGATGACCCGGGATTTTTCACGCGGCCGTTTTACGATCCGCAGACATTCAACTACAAAGCGCTGTTCGGGTGCACATCGATCGCGGTGCTGACGTATATCGGTTTCGACGGTATTTCGACTCTTTCGGAAGAGGCGGAAAATCCCCGGCGCAATATTCTGTTGGCGACCGTTCTGACTTGCGTGGTGATCGGGTTGCTTTCAGCGGTCGAAGTATATGTGGCGCAATTGATCTGGCCTGCGTCCCAGAAATTTCCAGATGTCGACACGGCGTATGTGTGGGTAGCCGGGCGAGCGTGGAAACCTCTGTTCACCGTTGTTGGATTGACGCTATTGCTGGCGAACTTTGGGTCGGGCATGGGGGCGCAGCTTGGCGCAGCTCGATTGTTGTTTGGCATGGGACGGAGCAACGCGCTGCCGAAGTCGTTCTTCGGCGTGGTGGATGCGAAACACCGGGTTCCGCGCAACAACGTCTTCTTCGTCGGAGCGATCGTATTGATCGGCGCGTTCTTTCTTTCCTACGGTCTGGGCGCAGAAATGCTGAACTTCGGGGCGCTGATTGCGTTCATGGGTGTGAACGCGGCCGCGCTGTTGCGGTATTTCGTGCGCGCGGAGGAAAAGAAAGTGTGGAATTTCATTCCTCCGGTGGTGGGGTTTTTTATCTGCCTCGCCTTGTGGCTGAGCCTTAGCCGTCCCGCGATCATTGTTGGCAGCATCTGGATGATTGCGGGCATCGCCTTTGGAGTGTGGAAGACGAAATGGTTTCGGGAACCGCTGTCTTTTGAAGTGCCCGCGGAATAGGAGCTTGCGCGTGCAGGAGACATTGCAAATTGGGTGATTCTGGAAGGATGATGATGCCCGCGGAGGAACCCCTACCAGTGAAGCGGCCCAGCGGGAAGAATGCGGCTGTGACGATGCGCGACGTGGCGACGCAGAGTGGGTTCTCGCCGGCCACCGTGTCGATCGTGCTGAACAACGCGCCGCTGGCGAGGTACATCGCGCCCGCAACCAAAAAACGAATTGAAGAAGTGGCGCGAAAGCTGGGCTACCGGCCAAATGCGATGGCGCGTTTCCTGCGCAGCAAACGAACACACAGCGTGGGCGTGTTGTTTTTCGATATCACCGACCCCTTCTGCACACTGGTCATGCGCGGTATTGAGAACACACTTTATCAAGCCTCGTACGTATCCATTTTTGCCGACGCGCACAACCAGCGAAACCGCTTCGAACGGTATCTGGAAATGTTGCTCGAGCGGCACGTGGAAGGGTTGATCGTGGTCGCCAACTGGCTCTTCGTCGATATTCAGCTGCTTGGCGATCTCAGCAAACGCAATATTCCCGCAGCGACGATCGGGTGGGAATTGCCGGGCGATACGATCAGCTCGGTGATGGTGGACAACGAAGCCGGAGCGCGACTGGCGTTAGAGCATTTGTATCAACTGGGGCACCGGAAGATTGCGTTTATTCGCGGACCCAAAATGCTGATCGATAGCGCACCCCGATGGCGGGGGATTCAGAAATTTGCGCAAGGTGCGGGGCTGGAGATCGATCCGGTGCTGGTTCAGCAGTTGCCGGAATCACTTGATCCGAATTCGAGCTTCGAGAGCGGATTTCGTTTCGCCGAGGAATTGCTGCAGAGAAAGAAGAAGTTTACCGCGATGATGACGTTCGATGATTTGACCGCATTCGGCGCGATCCGAGCTTTGACGAAGGCTGGCATTAAGGTCCCGGAGCAGTGCTCGGTGACGGGTTTTGACGACGTAGCGCTTTCATCACTGTCCGCGCCCTCGTTGACGACGGTGCGTCAACCGATGGAGGCGATGGGTGAATTGGCGGTGAACATTGTGATGGAAGGGATTAACGCGTCGCTGGAAAAGCGGGAATGGAACATCGTGAGTCATAAGATGAATCCCGCACTGGTGATTCGGGAATCGACGCGAGCGGTTTCCCTGACGGGCTCGGACGACTAGTTCGCGGGTGGTGGCGGGCGGTCCGTCGGATCATTCCGTCGCGTCATCTCGTCGCATGAGGGCGGCGGCGAAAGACAGAAGACTTGTAAAGAAACAGGCGCTGGCTAAACGGCCAGCGCCTGTTCCTGCATTACTGAACTGAAAGAAGCACTAGCCTGTCCGCGGTTGGCGGATCATTGAGGAGAAACAAAGACCGCCGATGGCACCAGAAACTCCACGTTCGGAATTTCGGTGTGCACCCTGATTCGCTCGAACTTGCCCTTCTTCCCAGCGTTACCTGCGAACGAAAGCAGATACTGGTTTTCGAGGTGACCTTGAATTTCTTCGAAGTAGGGCTTCAAGGTTACCGGGATGCCTGAACCAAGATAGTACGATTCGGCGCCAGTTTCCTCGGAGAGGCGGCTGAGATTCGATTGTGCGTTGAAGACACGGAAGAAACGGCGACCTACGTGTCCGGCGTCAGGATAGTAGATGGACCACACATTGATGTTCTTCTTTTGTGCTTGCTCGACCGTGGAGTCCAGATCGATATCGATGGGATCGAAGCCGCCACGAAAGTAGTCAACGCCAGAAGAAATCATGAGGATGGAACGGCGATCGCCGCCATGGTCCGGCCAGCGTTTGATCCAATCCTGGACCGAAAGATAAGGGCTGCTGAATGCGCCGCCCGAACCTGTAGTTATGCGCAGGGCCTTGGCAGCCAGCGCGTGGTCGTTGGTGAAATCCTGGACGACGGCCGCTGAGGCGTTGCGGGAGTAGGCAACCGCGACATATGTAGTTTGCGGTTGTGCGTCAATAAAGGCTTTCAGATCGTTCCACTGGCTGGCTACTTCGGCATCCAGCGAGTCGTCGATCAAAATGGCGAGGAAGAGGGTCTCCCCGCGCCTCCAATCGGCTACCGGAATGCGTTCCTTGCCTTGAAACAGTTCTGCGTCTTCCTTCTTAATTGGTGGTGGAGGCTGCTTTTTTCCGACGGCGGTCACGGTGGTGAAAGCTAACCCGCTGGCCGCCGCCGCGCGTCCTGGCGCTGCTACGATTAACGCAAGTATAGCGGCAGACGTAGCCAGGAATGCCGGCGTCCTCCGCTTCGACCTAGATATCCTATTCATCAAATTGTCCTTCCTCTCATCCCTGTTTATTAGATGCAGGAACGCGTGAAATCGCGTACATTCCGTGTGGCGCAGCGCCTTGTGAAGGTGTAATGGTTCGGGCAAGTATTGGAGAAACCGCGCAATTATAGTCCATTCAGAACTTCAGGGGTGAATGTTGAAGGCTTATATCGGGGCTATCGATCAAGGGACGACCAGCACGCGCTTCATGGTATTTGACCGGTCGGCGCGGATTGTTTCCGTGGCGCAGAAGGAACACGAGCAGATCTTTCCTCGGCCGGGCTGGGTGGAACACGATGCGTTGGAAATCCTGCGGCGAACGTACGAAGTGATTGGCGAGGGGCTAGCGAAGCGCGGGTTGCAGGCTTCCGACCTGGCAGCGATTGGGATCACGAATCAGCGGGAAACAACAGTGGTGTGGGACCGGCGAACGGGCGAACCGGTAGCGAATGCTCTGGTGTGGCAGGACACACGGGTGGCGGAGGATGTCGCGCACTTCGCGAGTGAGGGCGGACAGAATCGGTTCCGGGCGCAGACGGGACTTCCGCTGAGCACCTATTTCAGCGGGCTGAAGTTGCGGTGGATCCTGCAAAATGTTGCGGACGCGCGTGAACGAGCGGCGGCGGGAGAATTGCTATTCGGAAATATCGATACGTTTTTGGTGTGGAACCTTACGGGCGGGCCAAACGGCGGGCGGCATGTCACGGATGTGACGAACGCCAGCCGGACGCAACTGTTGAATTTAAAGACGCTGGAATGGGACGCGGAGATCCTGACGGCTTTCGATATTCCTCGCGCGATGCTTCCGGAGGTACGGTCGAGCAGCGAGGTTTATGGAACGGCCGCACTGCCCGTGATTTCTGGCGTGCCCATCGCAGGAATTCTGGGCGACCAGCAGGCCGCGCTTGTGGGGCAAACGTGTTTTCAGCCCGGTGAAGTGAAGAATACCTACGGCACGGGTTGCTTTTTGTTGATGAACACGGGCGAACGCATGGTGCCGTCGAAGTTTGGCTTGCTGACGACTGTGGCTTACAAGTTGGGGGACGAGCCGACTTGTTACGCGCTGGAAGGAAGCATTGCGATCACAGGCGCGCTGGTGCAATGGCTGCGGGACAACCTTGGGATCATCGAGAAGAGCGCCGATGTCGAGACGCTGGCGCGGACCGTGGAAGACAATGGCGGCGTTTACTTCGTGCCCGCGTTTTCTGGTTTGTACGCGCCGTACTGGAAGGAGAGCGCGCGCGGCGTGATTGCGGGGCTGACGCGGTATGCGAACAAGGGGCATTTGGCGCGGGCGGTGCTGGAGTCGACCGCATTCCAGAGCCGCGAAGTTGTCGAGGCGATGGAAAAGGATTCGGGGATTATCGCTGGAGTGTCTGCGGTGGACGGTGGAATGGTAACGACGATCTGCTGATGCAGTTCCAGGCGGATATTTTAAATCGCGAAGTGATGCGTCCGGTGACCAGGAAACGACGGCTTTAGGAGCGGCGTACGCGGCAGGGCTTGCGGTGAAGTTTTTCTCGGGACTGGAAGAACTGCGAGCGAATTGGGCGGTGGATCATACGTGGAAACCGCATGCCGAGGAGTTGGAACGCGAAACGTTGTACCGGGAATGGAAGAAGGCAGTTACGCGGTCGTTCGATTGGATTGATGCTTGAGAGGAAAAACAGATGACATCGCCATTCCTGGGTGAATTCCTGGGGACCATGATTCTGGTGTTGCTCGGCAACGGCGTGGTGGCGGGAGTGGTGTTGAAACGCTCGAAGGCGGAGGCGAGCGGGTGGATGGTGATCACGCGGGGTGGGCGTTCGCGGTGATGGCGGGGGTGTTTACGGCGATTGCGTGCGGGAGTAGCGACGCGCATTTGAACCCGGCGGTGACGCTGGGCTTCGCGGTACGGGCAGGAGATTTTGGAAAGGTGGCGCCGTATATCGGGGCGCAAATGCTTGGCGCGGTTGTTGGGGCGGCTCTGGTGTGGTTGCATTATTTACCGCATTGGAAGGAGACGCCCGATGCTGCGGCGAAGTTGGCGTGTTTTTGTACGGCGCCGGCGATTCGCCGCTTGATTCCGAATTTGATCAGCGAAATTGTCGGGACGTTCGTGCTGGTTTTTGTGGTGGGCGCGATTTTTTCGAAGAGCGTGGCAGCGAGTGGGCCCGGTAGTTTGGGGCCTTACCTGGTGGGATCGCTGGTCTGGGGGATTGGACTATCGCTTGGAGGCACGACGGGATATGCGATCAATCCGGCGAGAGATTTGGGGCCGCGGGTGGCGCATGCGATTTTGCCGGTCGCGGAGAAGGGCGGGTCGGATTGGGGGTATGCGCCGATACCGGTCGTTGGCCCGCTCCTTGGCGGCGCTCTTGCTGGCTGGCTGCTGCGCATCCTGGCTGTTACGTAGGAATGCGTCAAGAGTGCGAGCAAAATTGCCATCTGTTTACTTTAAAACGAGATAGCCGAGTTCGTTTCGCAAATTTCTTGTTCCTCGCGGTTGACGGTCGCGCTAGCGAAAATTGTTGCCCGCTTCCCTAATTCATAGGGACCGCCAGCTTAAAACCGGCACGACGCCGCGCACGTTACCTTCAGTGGAGCGCCGTGGATGCCAGCGAAACGTGATCGACTGAGCGGAGGGAAACATCACCCACCGAGAGCGGGAATAGGTCATCGTACCGCTTGCGAGTGCAACCCTGATCGGGCGATTCATGCGACGGTAGCCGGTTAGTCTAGCGTCCAGGCAGCAGGTGAACAAGGTCCTAGCGAGGCGTCGGCGTCCTGGAGCACTGGCGAGGTTGGGTTCGTTCCGCAATTTGTACCCGGCTTTCCCGAACCTCAGCGGGCGGAAGGCCCACCGCCTGCGACACAAAATCGGCCAGCGATGTCGTTGGACTGACAACGCATGTGGGCTGTGCCGGCAGGCAGGTTCTGCAAGCGTTCACCGACTACATAGGGTATGTGGCGTAACGCTGCGGAGCGCCGAACTGCCGGACGGACCGACAGGCCGACGCTCGCACCAACACCGTCTGCGTCGCGTCAACCCGGTCTGCCGCACCGCTGTCCCCAATGTTCACGACGTTCACGATGTTCACGGCTAACCTAGCCGAGGTCCGCGCCGAAACTTCGCGGCCTCGTCCCGTCCGAATTGTCATTTTTCATCACGGTTTGGTCCAACCACCCTAGTGGAACCTGGAGTCTTTGCCGAACCTTTGGGGCTGATGATGGTCTGACACGCCGAACATCTCTTTGCAAAGCTCTCGGCGGTTCCCGGTTCGAGACGTACGATGCCATGTGTCTGCAAAAGTTGGTGAGCCCGCTTTTGAGTGTCAGAGTCCAACCAAAGGATCCAGCCCTGATTGGTCCGGCATTTGCTCTTGAAACCCAAGGTGGAAAGGATGGTGCCCGCTGCTTTATCCGTGAGCGCTAGTCTTTCACCACGACGTTGAAGAAGAGCATTTGTCGTTTCGGCAAGGAACTTTACGCGCACCGAACCAGCTGGGGGGTGATGATGCATCACCTGGAAAAGAACCACGAGTAGCGCATCCTGTCCGGGGCCAAGAGATTCTCGGGTCACTGGATCGTGATGACGTTTCACGAAATCCGACAGGGCATTTACCATCATCCTGCTCCGCCGCACAGGTGCCGCAAGGCTGCAGAAGAGATCGCGCGACCGTGGCCTGAGAGTTTCAGCACCCAGGAGCGGAGCCGGGCCAATCGAGCGGTAAGAGTTAAAGCGGAATTTCAACAACATCTGTCGCAGATCCTTCGCTAAGCTCACCATCCTCGGATCGCCCGGCTTCACGAGTTTACGTTTCATGGTCTCAGCCATTACAATTTGCAGGCAGCGACTATTCAGGGCCGGATCCGTGGACGGTTCCAAGGAGCCAAAGACTTTGGGACCGAAGGAGGAACTGCAATCCCCAATCCGAAGAGCGCGCGAGGCACGACCAATGCCCGCACGCAGCAGCTGACGTAACCGACTGGTCCTCGACGAATGCCATTCGACCTCGTCAATGATTAAGGTCGGGCTGAATTGTTGACAGGTTCGAAATACAGCCGCTTCACTAATGTCGCTGACGAGCAGCGGTTGTCGGCAGATCATGCTCAACAACTCCAGCAGGGTGCTTTTACCGGACTGTGGGAGTCCAATAATTGACAGATAAACGGCCGGAAGCAAGCGGTCAGCAAGCCAGGAGTAGAGGACGAACGCTGCAAGCACTCCAATGTCTAAAATGGAGATGTCGGCGCCGTACTTAATGAAGGCCAAGACTTCGCCGATCAACCTCGTGACGGATCCATAGGGAAGGACTCCGCAGGGGAGTTTCACGTCCGAGAACCCAACGATCGACCTAGGAATGGGCACGAGAATTTCGCCGCCGTACTCCAATTGGTCGGCGAAACGTACTCGCCCCTGGTTGAAAATTGCGAAACGCGTCCGGCTTGGATTCATCGGATCTTCAACCACTTCAACCAGCGTTCCATCACCGAGTTCGGCGAAATCGATGGCTCGCTCTGGGCGACGTCTGTTTGAAGGCAGAACGTTTTGACTCCCGAGAGCGAGACCGTTGCGGACCCCGGAGCCTGCGCGGAGCTCTCCGCTTCTTGTCCGCGATCCAGCTCGACGGTTTGGCTCGTGCTGTATGGACATGGTAGTCCCCCCGAAAACCAGAATCTGGAACAAATCGGCATCCTTTTTATTTCAGGGAGGAACGAATCGGCGTGCTTAATCTTGGAGGAGAATTCTGCTCCTAGTATCGACGGTCGTAGGCCTTCTGTCAAATCATTGCGCCCTGGGGTACTGGTGTCATTCCAAATGACACCACTTCCCCGCCCTGGCTTTCTGTATCCGCAAAATTGCGCTAACTTGTTCCCGTCAAGATCCAGTTGGCGCTCTTTCCGGATCTCTTCACCAACCTAATCAGAACGCTGAGCGGGACTGCGCTCTGTCCTAATTCGTATTTTGACAATTGCGCCTGGCTGATTCCTAGAGCTCGAGCAAATTCCTCTTGGGTCGTCAGTTCGCGTAGGTGTCTAATCCTCTTCCCCAGCGCCTCCAGGTCTACCTCGCTGTCCGATCGACGCGGACGGCCCGCCGTTTTTCTATTGACTTTAGTCATTTTAAGAGTATGCTTTTTAAAAGTACACACTGACTTAACGACCGTAGCTTCGGCAAGCAAGCTCGGCGTTCGTAGCTTAGCAAATGGAGGTGTTCGATGGCCATGCAGTGCGCGATTGGAACCAAGTCTCTGCGTAGCCCAGACAAGGCAGAATCTCCCTCCCGGAATGATGGTCACGTCAGCGAGGCCGGAATCGCCAGAAAGAACGCCGGTTTGCGTCGCTCGAACGCAAAGCATGCCAAGGATAACTGGGGCACGCTATCTAAGCACTGTATCGGTGCTCTGGCGGAGCTAACCGATACATATGGCCTGTCCGTATCAGCGGGACACCTGCAGCTTCTGGAAGGGTGCTGGTACGTCACACACTCGGGCCTCCTACAGGTAGCCCAAAGGCGGCGATGTTTGGGAATCCGCACGATTCTTCAAGAACGACAGTCCGATCCCATCGCGGGTCGATGGGTTTTCAAAGCGACTGTCTATAAGTCGGCACGATCACGTGGATTTGTCGGTTTCGGTGACGCCGATCCACTAAATGTATCTCCGCTCGTCCGCGGTGCCGAGATGCGCGTAGCGTTAACCGGGCCCTTCGTAAGGCGTACGGCATTGGAATTTGCTCCGTCGAGGAATTGGGTTGCTCGGCCGGATCTCCGAAACGCTCTGCGGAACCAGCGCATAAAGATGAGCAGCGCAACGGAAATGGCGCGAACAACGGTCAGCCCCGATTGCGGGATCAGCTCTGCTTGCTGATCAGACAGCACAACCTCGATCCAACTCTCGTCAAAGCGTATGCCGCGGACTTTTGCGGCACGCAAACCCTCAGCGGGGCCAGCCGCGATCTGGTCGAGTCCTTCATCGCCCATCTATCTGCGTCCGCAAAGGAAAACCGGGACGCCTTGGTCTGCAAGCTCAATTCTTACGCCCAACCACAGGAGGTGAAGTCATGAGACGGCACATCCCAGGACTTCATTCGAAGCAGCAGGATCTTGAAAGCAATCTCGATGGGTTATTTCTGGTCCGAGTGGAAAGAGCTGCCTACCGGTGGCATCGACAAAAGCCCTTCTTGGCGCTCCAATTCGTTGTCTTGGAACCAAAATCCTTCGAGTCGCGCTCCTTCTCTGGGCAATTGTACTGTACCGAACGTGCCCTGTGGAAACTGACTTGGTTTCTGACCGACTTCGGCTACGACACCGAATTGCTGAACCGAGATCAAGTAGATGAAAAGTCTGTTTTGAACCTGCAAGGGGTCGTCCGCACCTCGCACACCACCATGAACGGCCGTTCGTATCAGAATCTCGATGCATTCGCGCCCACCGGAGAGTGGGAGGCACTTTCCTGCGCGTCGATCAGTTCTACCGACAGCTAGGGAGACGCTGATGGCCTATAGCTTCACGCAAGTCAGCAACTATCTCCGCTGCCCTCGCAGCTACCGGTACCGCTACCTCGATGGCTGGAAGGAAAAGGAAACCCGCGCGGCCATGGCTTTCGGCCGTTGCTTTCGAGAACGCCCTGGGCGCGTACTTTCGTGGAGAGGACTGCGGTGCGGCACTGTTCACGGAATGGAGTGCTTACCGCGATGCTCCATTCGAATACAAAAAAGGCAATACCTGGGACCGCCTGGTCCACCAGGGCGTCCATTTGCTCGAGCGATTCGCGCAGGACAATCGTGTTCGTATCCATAGTCCGAAGACGAATCTTCAGATCAAGATCCTTCAAACCCTTACCGGTGGGAGCGAGTTTGTCTCTTATCTCGATGCCATCGGCGAAGTTGACGGAGTACGCTGCGTGATCGACTGGAAGACCACAACGAGTCGCTACCTACAGGATCCCGAAGGTTTGCTTTCGCTCGATCCCCAACTCATCTGCTATTCATGGATCAGCGGAATCCCCGAGGTAGCCATGGTTGTATTCGTGCGAAAGCATGCACCGGAGATCCAATATTTGAGGGCTTCGATCTCGGAAGAGCAGCGCCGGGAATTTGGTCGACTCGTAGAGACAACTATAAACCAGATCGAAGCGGGCCACTTTAATCCGCACAGCGGCATTCGCTTTCCTCAAAACGGGTGCGTGAGTTGCTCCCATCTGGGCCTGTGTCTGAACAACGAGCAGTTGGTAGCAGCCAACCTCATCCGCAAGGCAGGAGCGAGCGACCTTGATTGGCTTGACGAGCTTGTGGATTAACGGACGCCGGGCCGTGTCACCGGAACTCAATCATCGCCGGGCCGTGTTCGTGCTTGGCAGGATCGATGAGATCCTGACCTGGGAAAAGACCAAGGAGCAAGAGCGAGACGTGCGGTTTGTCGAGCTCGGGGAATATCTGTGTGAGGTTCGGGCCCAACAGTATTGGAGAATGGAAAGGCTGAGCTCATTTGACGACTTCCTGGCCAAGCGCTTCCCGGAATCCCGCCGAAAGGCCTATTACCTGATGGCGATTCACGAGAACCTAACGCAGATTCCCAAGCAGCAGCTTCGGGAAGTGGGCTGGAGCAAAGCGGTGGAACTGGTTAAGGTAGTCCGGAGGGACGGAGAAGGCTTTGACCGTGCAACCTGGTTGCACAAAGCGAGCGAGATGCCTAAGGAGGGCTTCAAAGTCGAGGTCGAACGGCACCTCACGGGCAAGGAGACAGAACCTTGGGAGATTATCTACTTCAAGCTTTACAAGAGTCAGCTGCCCGTGGTCGAGAAAGCGGTCGAAACGGCGGCGCTTATGCTCGGGAGCGAAAAGTCTCGGGGTTACTGCCTGGAGATGATTTGTGCGGATTTCCTAGCGGGAGCGAACGCCCAAGACGGGGAACCCTAATTCTCGGAGTCGGCGGACCTGAAAGGGTCCCAAGGTCTTGACCTTGGACAACCTTAATAAGACATGCAGCGACTTCATCAGAAACGGCCTCGACTGAAGCTTAGCCTCGAAGAATATGGCTTTCTTCGCGAACAAGTACTCCGACGCGACGGGTGGCGCTGTCAAGAATGCGGTTCATCGAAAGAGTTGCAAGTCCATCATCTTATTAAGAGAAGTCAGCTGGGCGACGATGTCGTGGAGAACCTCATCACCTTATGCGTCACCTGTCATAAACGGCGTCACGGAGGATGATTTTTTCCGACCTTGCGATCCATGCGGTTAGGTACACGATCATTCGTACTGGAATCGTGCAGCCTCCCAACTGCAAACTCTTGACCTCACCTGTTATCTGCTAGCGTCTCGGCATTCGAAAGTAAACGGCTCCTCTGGATCCACCGTTTATCGGCCACTCCTAGCGTGAGCATTCTTCAGGAGCTGTTTTGGGAGCTTGGCCAGCGAGCCGGATTACGGCTGCGTCGGAAGGGGTTCCGCGGCGTGGAAGGTAGAGTAGGATCCACACTCGAGAAAATCACGATAGGCGTCACGCAGACCTTCGAGCAAGCTGGTTTTCGGAGTCCACCCGAGAGACGCAAACTTGGAGCTATCGAGCAGTTTGCGGGGAGTGCCATCCGGCTTGCTGGCGTCGAAGACCAATTTGCCCTTAAAGCCAACTACTTCGGCGACGCGCTCGGCGAGTTCTTGAATGGTTTGATCGTGGCCGCTGCCTATATTGATGAGGGGAGGCTCTCCTTCGCCGGCCACCAATGAGGCAAACACCTGCGGATCGAGATTCATGAGAAAAAGACAGGCCAACGCCAGGTCGTCGCTACAGAGGAATTCCCGTCGAGGCGTCCCGGTGCCCCAAAGCAAAACTTCTGACTGGCCGATCATTTTGGCGTCGTGCATTTTGTGGATGAGCGCAGGTATGACGTGGGAGGTTTGCAAGTCGTAATTGTCGCCCGGACCGTAGAGGTTGGTAGGCATCGCGGCCAAAAATCGCGTGGCGAACTGACGATTGTAAGCCCAGCACATTTCAATTCCGGCAATCTTTGCCACGGCGTACGGGCGATTGGTGGGCTCCAGCGCACCGGTGAGCAACGCATCTTCGCGCATAGGTTGAGCGGCGAACTTGGGATAAATGCAGCTGGAACCCAAAAAAAGCAAGCGATCGACGCCCGCGGTGCGAGCGCTCTCGATCACGTTGGCTTCCATGATCAGGTTTTGATAGACAAAATCGGCGGGATAGGTGTTGTTCGCCAGAATGCCGCCCACTTTTGCGGCGGCGAGAAAAACGTATTCAGGGCGCTCGCTGATGAAAAATCGCTGGACCTGGACTTGCTGGGTGAGGTCGAGATCCTGATGAGTGCGCAGCAGCAGGTTCGTATAGCCCGCCTGGCGAAGAGCACGAACAATGGCCGAGCCCACCAGCCCGCGATGACCCGCAACGTAAATTTTTGCGTTGAGATTCATGGTGGAAGCTTCACTTTGGTAATTAAATCAATGCCCGAGGGCGGTTCCGGAATCCGCAGCCAGGGACTGAGACACGGCCCCAGTCCACTGATGCCAGTCGCCGAACTTCTGCTCCAGGACGCGGCGGCCGTCGCCCTTCGTCGTCAGGCCGATTGCTTCGACATCCGCGTCCACCATGATGCGAACCAATTCCTGAAAATTGATCCGAGGCTCCCATTCCAATTCTTTGCGGGCTCGGATGGAATCGCTCATCAGGTAGTCCACTTCCGCGGGGCGAAGATATCGAGGATCGAGTTCGACGTACTTCCTGTAGTCGAGATCGAGATAGCCAAACGCTTCTTCCAGGAATTCGCGAACCGTGTGCGATTCGCCCGTCCCCAGCACATAGTCGGAAGGGGCTTCCAGCTGCAGCATACGCCACATCCCTTCGACATAGTCCGGGGCATAGCCCCAGTCGCGCCGCGCGTCGAGATTGCCCATGTAGAGTTTGTCCTGCTTTCCGGCGTGAATGCGAGCGACGGCACGCGTGATCTTGCGGGTGACGAAGGTTTCGCCGCGGCGGGGGCTCTCGTGATTGAAAAGAATTCCGTTCGAAACAAACATCCCGTACGCTTCGCGATAGTTCACGGCCATCCAGTGGGCGTAGAGCTTCGCGGCGCCGTACGGGCTGCGAGGGTGAAACGGCGTATTTTCGTTTTGCGGCGGCGGCGTGGACCCAAACATCTCGGACGATCCCGCCTGATAAAAGCGGCATTTGATGCCGCTACTGCGGATCGCTTCGAGGATGCGCGTGGTTCCGAGCCCGGTGACGTCACCTGTGAACTCGGGCACGTCGAAGCTCACACGCACATGGCTTTGCGCACCAAGGTGGTAGATCTCCTGCGGGCGCATGTTATAGATCAGGCCCGTCAGTTGTTCCGCAGTCGAAAGATCGCCGTGATGGAGATGCAGCCGCCGGTCGGTCCCGTGAGGGTCCTGATAAATGTGATCGATCCTGTCGGTGTTGAATGTGCTGGCGCGACGAATGATGCCGTGGACTTCGTAGCCCTTGCTTAGCAGCAGCTCGGCCAGGTACGAGCCATCCTGACCCGTGATGCCTGTAATCAACGCCCGTTCAGACAAGTAGGAACTCCTTCAGACTGCGAACTCAATCCATCGTTGTCATAGGCAGGCACTAGTTTACAGCCGTCAGCGAGGATTGAGAAGAGCGTCAGACGACGAGAAGAACCGCGATGCCAGTTCTAACTTTGAAGGCGCGACAAGTATGCGAGGAGAGGCTGCCGAGGCAAGGGATCACGAATAGACAGCTGAATATTGGCCTGACGATAGCCTAAAGTGCTGCACACATAGTGGTGCACACCACCACGACACGAATTCAGGTAGCGATTCGCACAGAATACTCCACGCTACATCAGCCGCGAATCGATTCCCGGCCGAATGAGAAATACTCGAAGTCGAGTGCCCGCATGCGTGCGGGCAAACACAGGCTGCGACCATCAATTACGAGCCGGCGCGCCATCAGTTTGCCCACGCGCTCCCAGTCGAGTTGACGAAACGCTTCCCACTCCGTGCAAATCAAGAGGGCTTCTGCGTCGCGCAAAATATCTGTGCGAAGTCACCTCAAAGCAATTTTGGAGATTGGAAAAAAGTGAACTCGTTTGACGACTCCCTGGCAAGGTGGTTTCCTGAATCGCGTCGGAAAAGCGTACTACTTGATGGCGATTCACGAGAATCTGACGCGGATGGCCACCGCCATGACGGTCTTCAATATCTACGCCGACACGACCAAGGAAGACTGGATTCCAACGCAGCACCTTCGGGAAGTAGGCTGGAGCGGAGGACGAAAAGCGCATGTACGGAGAGGACGCTGCCAGGCTCCGCGGTGCTGCTCATTTTTTACGGTCAGTCATATACGAGAACCATACCAGTATGGTAATTCGTGACACCGTGAGGGACCTTAAGATTCTGAAGGAAAGTGCAGAGCGCTTGCGAACACTAATTGTGAATCTGTGTTCGTCAGATGATTTGATGGAGTTAAGCGGGCGCGCACAATCTAGGCCATCAGTGAGAGTCGCCTGCCGCAGCACGACGCACTATTGCGAGGATTCTTGAGTAAGATTCAACTGATGAGGTCTAGTTTTGCAAAGCCGAACCAGACACATTGAGCATTTTTTGTTCGTGACTTCCAAAATCATGTGATTTCGGAACCCCGAAGATCCAATTCAAGTGGCTCGCTGAATCTACACCTTATAGCCAGTGTTCGGATGGGGTTTTCGGAACCGCAGGCAAACGCTGTGGGACTTATCCGAGAAGCGCGTTTGTCAGGCACTTGAGTTCAGAATCTCCGCTGCCCGGATACATTTGGAACCTTTTGGAGCCGAATCGATCTGCCACTTCCTTCGACATTCCGGGCGGACTCGCTGCCTTCCTACCTGTACTTTTATTCATTGCAGAACTTGTGGAGGAAACGGGACTTTCGTGCTATCGTCTGCGCTTCTTTGTTCATAGGCAGGTACGTCGATCGGGGGAATCGGCGTACGTGAACATCGTATTCGGGGGCGAGGCCTCATGCAATTAATGCATTCCAAAAATAGTCGGTACCTATTGGTGTCTCTCTTTGTTTCCATTTTTTGGGTCCTCGGCTGCGGAAATTCAAATCATCCCTCCGCATCCGGCAGCGTCGCTACGGAATCCCCAGCTCTCACCGGCGTGGTGACCTCCACGCAAAACCCGCAAGTGGCGCGGTATACCATCGTGCCGCCGCATCCCGGCTCCATAACCGTCGAATTCGGGCTCGACACGAACTACGGCTTGCAAACGTCAACGGGCAGCGCGATCAGCGTCTTGGTCGCTGGTATGCGCGCGTTCTCCACCTACCATATGCGCGCCAGGATCGACTACGATGATGGCACGCAGTTCCTAGACTCAGACCACACCTTCAAAACGGGGGGATTGCCGCCCGAACGCATCCCGGCCGTCACCGTTACGCTCCCTGGCGGACTCGAGCCCAATCCAGGCATCGAGCTGGTAGACATCTTTAATCAGGGTACCCCCTCGCAAACCGCCCCAATCACTGCCGCGGCCTTCGACCTGAACGGAAACTTGATTTGGTTTAATGACCTACAGGACGGCGCTCAACTCGATTCTCCGTTTCCCATCAAGCTCCTACCCAATGGCGATTTCCTGATGGTACCAACCGGCGTATTTAATGGAATCCGTGAAATCGATCTGGCGGGGGACGTTGTTACTCAGCTGAGCATCGACAATCTCAAGGGAGCCCTGACGCAAGCCGGAATAAAAGTGGATCCCCTGTTCACACTGCACCACGATATCTTACCCCTGGCGAATGGCCATCTCATTGTGCTGGCCAATGCTTTCAGGACCTTTACAGATCTTCCGAATCTTCCCGGCGACACACAGGTCTTAGGCGACATTCTGATCGACTTGGATCAGCATCAGCGCCCGGTTTGGGTCTGGTCAACCTTCGATCACTTGGATATCAATCACCAGCCGCTCAGCTTCCCCGATTGGACTCACTCCAATGCCGTGATCTATTCGCCCGACGACGGCGACCTGATTGTGTCGATGCGCGATCAGAACTGGGTCATCAAGATCAACTATCAAGATGGCCGAGGCGATGGGGGTGTTCTTTGGAAACTCGGCCCAGGCGGCGACTTTACGATTCCCGGCGGCGGTGCCGCCGATTTCAACTACGCCCAGCACTATCCTATTCTTATCGGCGGAAAGAGTTCAGGCGTCTACCCGCTCATGATGTTCGACAACGGAAACAATCGTGTGGTGGACTCCAGCGGAACGCAATGCGACGGTATGCACATATCCTGTTACAGTCGTCCAGTCATTTTTCAATTGGACGAAAACGCCAAGACCGCGCAGATTCTCTGGCAATACAAGTTACCCGTGTTTTCCGATTGCTGTGGAAGCATCAACGTCCTGGGAAATGGAAACGCCGAGTACGATATCGCCGTCTTCCTGGCTTCTCCGTTCAGTTCACGGATCCAGGAAGTCACACAGGAGACGGTCCCCCGGTTAGTCTGGCAAATGGACTTGAATGGCCAGTTGGCCTACCGAGCCTTCCGGATACCAAGCCTCTACCCGGGCGTCGAATGGAAGATCACGCCATGAGGCCTGATGAGGAACCCTCCGGGCTTTTGCGCTAGGTGGCACGTGAAGAAATTGAGCTGACCGCTTACCAGATTTACATCGAACGCGGCGCTCAGTCGGTCGTAGGGTTCAAAAAAACCTTTTCCCGAGTTTTGGTACCGTCTGGGCGACGCGATACAAGGTTCCGACTTCTTGCGAATGTCAGCCATATCAGTTGGGCTTCCCGCTACAAGTCACAACTACCGCATAGCTGGTGTTAGCTGCGGGCGTGCCTAAGAAATTGAGTGTGAGGAACGTCGCCGATCCGGGCAGCGTCGGGGCCCAATATGCCGTCGCTGGCGAACTGCCATCGGCTCGTGTGACATTGCATACGGGAGGATTGGTCCAAGTGCCATCGGCGAAATTGAGCTGGATCGTTGGATTCGCTCCCGGCGAGCCGCTTCCTGAACTGAAAGTTAAAGTGAATGCTCCATCAGTCCCCGTTACCGATGTAAAGGAAGCCCTCGTCCCCCAATTTCCGCCGAAAGAAAACTGCCCGGTCGTGAGCTGCGTCCCTGTAATCGCTAAAAAGCGGCTGGAGGCAACCGTTCCGACGACCTGAATCTGAGATTTAGTTCCTGCCGTCAATGGCATGGTCTGAATGTCGTAAGCAGGTGTTCCGCCCAGAACATTCACGGCCAGCGAGCTACCGGTCTGCGAGCTAATCCATGCACCCGTTGTCTGGCCCATCGAAATGGTTTTGGAAAACAGCCCGCCCACGTTCAGGCCGGCAACGATGCTTCCGTTCCCGGCATCCTGGTCGCTTCCGGGCGTGGTTTTGTTGAACACTAGCGCAGATGAGTTGGCAACCGCGGAACCGAGGGCGTTGAACAGTCGGTAGCCCCAAAAGAAGTTAGAGTCCGAGTTGAGTTCAAAATCCAAGCCGTTGTTAATTTGCCCGGCACACAAGCCGTTGATGAACACATTGTTGGTGACAATCTGGCCCGACAGCACCGCGCCCGTACCTTGCAGCCTCAAGCAGTTGGCATATTGGAGGGCTGTAGTGTTCGGGTTTATGAAAAAGTTCGTGAAACTATTCGATTGCAGGTTGGCTTTGCCGGTCGTCAAAACCAGGCAGTCAGTCGTGGTGTTCCCGCAGCGGTAAACAGCGAAGTCCCTCCAGTTGAATCCAACCACGCTTTGCAGCGTGAGTCCGCCGCCAGAATTCTGGAAATCAAACACGATGCCGCGCAAGTCGATATTCTGGAGCGTCCCTTTGGCTGGGCCGATCGTGAGACCGCCGAAATATTGGAAAATCACGTCAGATGCAGTACTGCCATAGGCATTATTGGGACCGCAGAAGGCCTGTCCGCACAGTGGCCCAAGAGCCATGTTGCAAGAGGAAATAAGCGTTAGCAGTTGATACCAATTCGCGGAAGGCAATCCGGGATAAGTTCCGCACGCTAGATAGACCGTTCCCGGAGCCGTTCCTGTGCTTGTTGCGACATTGACCGCCGCGAGCGGGGTCAGCTTAGCCGTGTGCCATGATAGGCCGTCATTGGAATCGTTCCCGGCCGTAGAAACATAGCGCATGTTGTCTGCGCTAAGGGTTTTCAACGCCGCATTTCCACCATTGAAGGGCGTCGTCTGCGCGGCCGCGGGCAGCGCGAAGTCAAGCAGTAGCGAGATGAGCAGGAAGCTACGCTTCACTTGAGCGACTCCTGCACGTTTCTTCTTGGCCTGCATGGGTGGCTTCGTACCCAGCCCGAAAATCTGGAGAAAGGGAAGCACCCTCAATCGTACCGCAAGCTCTCGCGGTTGAGAGCCCGCCGACTACTGCACAGTCTCCATCGCACAACTCAAGATGACTCGAACATGCGCGTCAATAAGCGCGTACTGGTGAACGTCGAGAGGGACGATTCCCTGCGGATGACCTTGGTTGCGGGCAGCATCCTCGTGCCGAAGCCTGCGGCGGGGATCACCACCTTCACGATCCTCGGGCGTTCGGGCATAGCAGAACCAACATACAAAACCCAGTTCCGATTTCCGCCGATGTGACGGGGAGCGGATTTGAACAGCTCATCGGCAAACGCGCTTCGGCACGGGATACTCCGCCCTTGGGATACTTCCAGCAGTTGCCAGGGGACCGTCGATGTTTTCAACCGCAAAGCACTTTTGCAACTGGATACGCCAATCAGGCAATTCAAACCCAAAGGTTCGAGCTAGATTCAAATTCGAAAGAACGGAATAGGCGGGCCGACGAGCAGCAGAGCGAAATTCATCCGACGTGATGGGAAGAACACGCTGGGTGATTAACGGGCGGCCTTTTAGCGCGGCCTTGACCCAGGACATCTGCTCGGCTGTGGCAGAGGCCAGTTCAAGGATAGCCTTCGTAAAGTCATACCACGTCGTTTGGCCAGCGGCAGTCATATTATACGTTCCGGCAACTTTAGCAAAAGCAGATGTTTCTGAGTGCTTTTTGTATATACCCATCAAGATTTTGTTAGTACCTACAGCGATGTCCGAGGCGCAGGTCGGAGATCCTGTCTGGTCGCAAACAACCCTTAATTCTTCTAGCTCTGTTGCCAGGCGCACGATCGTCAAAAGGAAGTTTCGCCCGCGCGTGGCATACACCCAGGAAGTCCTAAATATCATATGAGGCGCACCTGATCTGCGAATAGCCTCCTCGCCAGCCAATTTCGTCCGGCCGTATACATTGAGTGGGTTCGTGGGATCTGCCTCGTCGTACGGTTCCGTATTCGAGCCGTCAAACACGTAGTCCGTCGAGTAATGTACCAGCCCGGCGCCGAGTCTCTTTGCTTCTTCGGCGAGCAGTGCCGGGGCTTCCGTGTTGATGGCGTGTGCTTGAGCTTCATCGGTCTCCGCGGCGTCCA
Organism: uncultured Acidobacteriota bacterium; assembly: GCA_963721915.1. Lineage (GTDB taxonomy): Bacteria > Acidobacteriota > Terriglobia > Acidiferrales > UBA7541 > Acidiferrum. Next base: position 387,265 of record CAVRLD010000007.1, read on the forward strand.
CCGCGGTATATGCTGCGGCGTTGACGATTAGTTGCGGGCAGGTCTCCCGGATTACGCGACGGATGTTGTCCGGATCGATCAGATCTAACCGGTGTCGATCCGGTGCAACGACTTCTCCTAGACCGGGCAGCAAACGATGCAGTTCGTGACCGACTTGGCCGTTCTTGCCCACTAGCAGGATGGTGAAATTCATCTGGGCTGGTATCGCGGCAGACGTTCGGACAAGACTTTTTGGAGTCTTGGGTTGTTCGTGTCCTTTTGAGACAGCACCGGGCTCACAGTTCCCCAAGAAATGGCGAGATCAGAATCGTTCCAGAGGATGCCGCACTCGTCGTACGGAGCGTAGTAGTCGCTGCACTTGTAGAGAAACTGGACGATATCTGTCAGCGCCAAGAAGCCGTGCGCAAATCCGGCGGGAACATAAATCTGATTTTGCTTGGTAGCCGAGAGAAGAACGCTGGTCCACTTGCCAAAGTAAGGCGAGCCGAAACGAATGTCGACGGCGACGTCCAGAGCTTCGCCCTCGATTACCCGACAGAGTTTTGCCTGGGGATGATGCAATTGGTAGTGAAGACCGCGCAGCGTTCCTAGGGTGGAACGCGAGTGGTTGTCTTGGACGAAGCAATCCTCAATACCAAGATTGGCAAGTTTGGCTTGGTGGTAGGTTTCGATGAAAAAACCGCGCGAATCGCGATGCACTACCGGACGCAACTCAAAGACGCCAGGAAGAGATGTTTCGACTCGTTCCATTCAGTTCAGCGGCTTCAAAATAAAATATGCCTTCGTTTGCACGAAGCCCTTGCTGGGGGGCCACGCAGCGATCAATCAACAGCCTTGGCGCCAGAACCAGCGATGGCGTGAAGGGAAGAATCTCGATTCTCGTAGTATTTCGCGTAATAGGAGCGATATTCTCCTGCGCGCACGTTGTCAAGCCACTGCTTGTTCTGCTTGTACCAGTCGATAGTTTGTTGCAGTCCCACTTCCAGGCGTATCTTCGGTCGCCACCCGAGTTCGTTCTGAATTTTGCGGCAATTCAATGCATATCGTCGGTCATGCCCCGGGCGATCCTGAACGTAAGAGAGCAAGCTTTCAGGCTTGCCGGTGAGCCGGAGCAATTGGCGGGCAACGGTTAGATTTGCTTCCACTTCCGAGCCGCCAATATTGTAGGTCTCACCGATTCTGCCCTTTTCCAGAACCGTGAGAATTGCGCAGCAGTTGTCTTCCACGTGCAACCAGTCGCGCTGCTGTCTGCCGTCCCCGTAAACGGGCAGAGCCATGTCGAGCGATGCATTGGTTATCATCAAAGGCACAAATTTTTCCGGAAATTGATTTGGACCGTAATTGTTCGAAGATCGTGTGATTAGTGCTGGAAACTTGTAGGTGCGGACATACGAGCGAACGAGCAGATCCGCGCTAGCCTTCGAAGCCGAATATGGACTACTAGGCTGAAGTGGAAAGTTCTCGTCGGCAAAGACGCCCGGGAGAATATCACCATACACTTCGTCGGTAGAAATGTGCACGAAACGGCAGACGGAGAGTTTGCGAGCTGCTTCGAGCAAAATGAATGTTCCGGTAACGTTAGTTTGAATGACCGGAGCAGGCTCGTAGATGCTTCTGTCGACGTGGGACTCCGCCGCGAAATGTACGACGGCATCACAGCCATGCATCGCCGCCTGTACAGCGTTCACGTCGCAAATGTCACCCCTGACAAAGCTATAACGCGGATCCCCGGCAATCGATCCGAGGTTGGCGAGATTCCCGGAGTAAGTCAGCTTGTCGTAGTTGACGATTGTGCAGTTCGCGACATTTTCTAACGCGTGGCGGATGAAATTTGAGCCGATGAATCCAGCTCCACCGGTTACAAGAATTTTCAATGGGACGCTTCTCCGGCCGCTGCGATAGCGGCGAGGCTTTCACTCCTCATCTTGTTGGCTCCGGTCTTCGCTGCCAGACTGCTTGCACGTAGAAGGGATTCGAAAGTGCCCGCGTCAGTCCACCAACCGTCAAGCACCTGGTAAGTTAAAGTGCGCTCCTGGATGTAGAAATTGTTGACGTCCGTAATTTCGAGTTCGCCGCGGCCCGAGGGCTTCAGGCCGCGAATCTTCTGAAACACGGTCGAATCATACAAATACACACCGATCACGGCGTAGTTTGACTTGGGAGCTTGCGGTTTTTCCTCGATGCTAATGACGTGATTACCGCGGATTTCAGCAACGCCAAACCGCTGGGCGTCGCTAACTTCTTTTAAAAGGATCTTGGCGCCTTCCTTTTGTCTTTTGAAATTTGCCACAGCGTCACAAATATCATTTTCGATGATGTTGTCACCAAGAATGACGCAGATCGGTTCGCCGTCAGCAAAGTGTTCCGCCAAGCCGAGTGCTTCGGCAATGCCACCTTCACCTTCCTGATAAGTGTAGTTGAGATGCTTTAGACCAAAATCCCTGCCATTACCAAGCAGTCGGAGAAAATCTCCAGCGTTCTTTCCACCTGTAACAAGTAAAATCTCGTGAATTCCGGCATTTACAAGAGTCTGAATGGGGTAATACACCATCGGCTTGTCGTAGACCGGAAGCAGATGCTTGTTGGTCACTCGCGTTATCGGGAAGAGCCGGCTTCCAGTGCCGCCGGCCAGCACAACGCCCTTCATATGTTCCTCACCAGGCCAATACCTCCTATCGAGAGTCGCCGGGGAGCACGCACCCGGTTTTCGGGCAAGTCAGATCCACCAGCCCCGAGTCGATGCACTATTGCCTTCCTGTTTGGCGAGCAGTCACTCAAACAGGTCCCGCATCACGTCGATGGAAACACCAGAAAAATCAGGGATGATATGGTCCGCACCTGCCTCGAGCAACGTGGGAATGATGCCGTTACTAGCGACACCGAAGCACTTCATACCGGCTGCTTTGGCGGCCTTAACACCGGATACGGAATCCTCAAACACCAGGGTCTCAGCCGGCGACACACCTAGACAATCACTGGCCATTAGAAAAATCGCAGGATCGGGCTTCCCATTCGTAACCTGGTCCCCCGTTACGATCGCCCGGAAGTAATTTTGAAGATCCAAGGAAATAAGAATATCATTTACCCTGCCGCTGCTACCAGAAGAAGCTACAGCAAGCCTAATTTCTGCTTGGTCTAATTCCTGAAGGAATTCGCGAAGGCCTTCGATCGTCTGGAGCGCAGCGGATTCCCGCCTGAACAGTTGCTCCTTCTGCCGACCGAAAATCTGCATTTGCTCCTCGGAAAGATCTCCAAGGAAGTGCCTTAGGATCTCCTCACGCTTTCTCCCCTCCATGATGAAGTTAAGATCTTGTTCGCTTACCTCTTTACCGAGTAAAGCGAGAAACGTACGCCAGGTTTTCTTGTGGATCGGATGGCTGTCCACGATCACGCCATCCATGTCGAAGATAACAGCTCGTAGCATATTTCGTTCGCCCTCAGGATTGAAGTCCCGGCCAATTGGTTTGCGCCGCTCGATAATTCTCCGGAGTTCCTATGTCGAGGAGATAATCGGAAATCCGATAAGCGGCCATTTGCCCTGCAAGTCTCGGCAGCACGTGAAAACCGATATCCACGGGAGCTTGATTCGGAATGAAATCAAGCAGCCTGGGACTGCCGACCATAATTCCAGAAAAGGCAAGGCAGCCCGATGGAATTTTGGGCTTCTCAACGAACTCGCGCACGATGTCATTCGCATCTACAGTCACAATGCCACAGCGTTTTGGGTCTGGAACCTCACAAACACCCAAGGTCGCGACCTGCGAGCGGGTCTTGTGAAGGTGGAGTATAGCAGCCAAATTCGCGGCTGTGAGAACATCGGCATAGAAAACCCAAAATGCCGAGTCGGATCCAAGCCATTGGCGGTTGGCCTTCAAGGTTCCGGCACTGCCAAGCAAGAGCGTTTCTTCGGAAATGCAAACTTTGACGCCGCTAGAGGATTTCTCAAGAAATTTCCGCACCGCGTTGGCGTGAGCATGGATATTGATGAGGACCTCGTCGATGCTGTATCGCCGGCAGAGATCGAGCCAAATCTGCAGCATCGGCACGCCACGAATAGGCAACAGGCACTTGGGAACGGAATCGGTGAGAGGCTTCATCCGTGTACCGTGGCCGGCTGCGAGCAAGAAGGCTTTCATTGCGAAGGATCAAGCAAAAGGGGATCAGAAAGCAGCCGGGAAAAACGGCGACCTGCCGATCGTTGAAATCTAGGCGACTGAGATGGGAGCGAAACTCCAGCGAGTTCCGCAACGTTCATCTCCGTCGATGAAGGGATCATTGGCGACAACCTGCGCACCCTGAAGGTCGAACTCAAACCCCATCTGCCAAAGATTGAGCTTTGCCATCGCCTCACGGACCTTCGCCTGCTGCGGCTCTTCGCAAAACAACAGCAAAAAACCACCACCACCAGCACCTGTGATCTTGCCGCCGAGAGCGCCAGCGTGGAGCGCCGCCGCATAGGCTTCATCGATCAATGGATTCGAAATCTTGGAAGAAACCTTCTTTTTTGCCTCCCAGCCTTGATGAAGCAAGGCAGCAAACGCACGAAAATTTCCCCTGCCGAGCGCGTCCCGCATCTGCTCGGCGGCGCCGCGAATATAGTGCATCGATTCGAGGGCCTCTCGGTTGCCATTCGAGCCTAAGGTCTCTTGTTCTTGCAGGATGTTCCAGGAATTATGGGCCGAACCAGTAAAAAAAAGCATGAGATCGCTCTGAAGCTCGCGAAGAAGATCAGGTCTGAGATTCATAGGCTTCACATGAACCGTTCCATCCGGCTCAAAAGCAATGAAATTGAAACCCCCAAACGCCGAGGCATACTCGTCCTGTTTTCCGACGGGCTTGCCAAGAACGTTACGAGCGATATGAAAGGCTCGCTCTGCCAGTTGGTGCTTAGAGAGGCGAAGATCAAGGTAGGTGGCTAGGGTCTTGAGCACGCCCACACAGACGCTGGCAGATGACCCCAGGCCGGTTCCTGGCAGAATTTCCGAGGCCAGGAAAAGGTCAATCGAAACGTCGCAACCCAACTCCTTGATCACTGAAAGCGGAATCTCGAGCTGGCTGCCTTTTACGGGCATGCGCTCGATGTCGTGCCAGGTTTCGGCGACGCGCAAGTCTGACGAGATGACCTGTATTTTCCCATCGGCCCTGCGCTGCAGAATTGTATAAAAGTATTTATTGATGGAGGTGCTTAGCACCGCGCCGCCGAAGCGCTCGAAGTACGAAGGAAGGTCGGTTCCTCCACCCCCGAAGCTAATCCGCACCGGACTGCGTACTATCAACACGCAGAACCTCCTTGAGACTCACGACTTCGATGGGGTTGCGCGGTTCGAGGGCCGGAACTGGTTTGATTCGCGGTGGCCTCAGGAACCGGACTGCGAGCGTCCACGCCGTCTGCAAGATCAGGGAGAAATCCAAGAAGAGGGACCAGTGAAAAATGTACTCCAAATCAAACCGGGCCTTCTCTTCCGAGGAATGCTGCTCCCGCAGGCCGTGGACCTGGGCTAGGCCGGTTAACCCCGGGTTGACGCACAGTCTTTGGCGTTGCCAATCGGAGTAGTGTCTGACGCGCTCCGCTGATTCCGGGCGCGGTCCAACCAGGCTCATTTCCCCGCGAAGGACATTCCAGAGCTGCGGCAATTCCGTCAAACTCAGCCTTACTAGAAGCTTATCGAAGCCATGCGGACCAGGGTTGTGCCGGTCTACGTTGAGTCGGAACATCCGAAATGCCACACCCAGTCGTCCGCAGCGAAGTTCAGTGACGAAAGCTCGTCCTTTTCTGCGATTTAGACTCACAAGGGACACAAGCAAAGTGGGCAAACTCAGAATGAGTAGAAAAGCTCCTCCAAGTAAGTCGACCGCTCTCTTCAACCCGAGTGCGACCGCTGAGATATTCCGCTCCTCCAGCGAGATCAGCGGAACGCCATCAACCTCGACCATTTGAGCCTCAGAAATGTATAGCTCATACCATTGCGGCACGAGGCGGACGCGCATTCCCGCCGCGCGGCATTTCGAGATGATTTTTTCCGCATCCGAGGCCGCCGGTTGGGGCATTACGACAATCAACTCCTGCACACCTTGATCGCGGAGCAGGCCATGAACGTTTAAGGATGGAAGCGAAACGAGTTCTTCATTGGGGGTTGAAGAGCCGTTGGAAGCCTCGCTGCTGGAGGGATAAAGGAAACCGACGACCTCCAGCAGCATTTCGGGATGACGAGAAATCTTGTACGCGAGTTCGGAAGCAAGATGTCCCGTGCCCAAAATAACCGCCCGCCGGGCGGCACCACGCCATGATCGGGAAGCGATCATCCAGCGTGTCAAACAGCGAATCGTAATCAGTCCAATCGGCAGCAGGCATGCTAGATAAAGCAATAACAGACGGGAATAGTAATGTCTTTGAAGGAAGGCCAAGGCCAGCAGAAACGCCATCAAGTAGAAAACAGCCACCACGATCTGCGAAAATACCGTGGGTAAGTGCCAGCCTCCTCGGAAGCCTTCAAGATTCTTGCTCAGGTAAAGAAAGATCCAAATTACGAGCGCGGAACACAGTGCGGGAAGGAAATCGCGGAAGGAAGCCCACGAGTCCAGACCAAATCCAAGGTATTTGTAGCGGAGCCCAAAGGCGAACGTAAAAGCCGCACTAATCCAGAGCAGATCGAGAAGCAGCACGAATTGGCGAATTCTCTGATTCATCGTCGCAATCACGCCCTTGAAATTAAAAAAGACAAAATTGAAGTTGTGTTATCTTGGGCAAGATGCCGTCATAGCCCGGCGGGCAAGGCGACTGTAGATAATCCTATAGATCGAGTGGGTGATGGCGAGATGCAAGTCTTCAACGATCTGCATGTTCTCCGATGGGACGATAACGCAGATGTCGCACAAAGACTTCATTTCCCCGCCCTGGAATCCTGAGATGCCCACGGTTATGGCCCCCGCGTCTCGGGCAACTTGCAAAGCGTTCAACACATTCTTTGAATTTCCACTCCCGCTTATGCCGAATGCAATGTCGTGCGGCTGCACGAAACACCTCAACTGCTCTGAAAAAACGTCCTCATAACCAGAGTCGTTTGCCCAAGCGGTCAGCGTCGGAACATTGTCTGTCAAAGCGAGCACGCGAAATCTTCTGCCGCCGTTGCAATAGGCGGTGCCTTTTCCTAGATCGCAAGCAAAGTGCGATGCGAGGGCGGCGCTTCCGCCGTTCCCGAAGATATAAAGCGTTCGCTCCGATTCATAGACTTTTACCAGTGTGTCTGCGATCTGGTCGATACCTTTAACGCAAACGTTACCGGCGACGTCTTGCAGCTCTTGGAAATATTGCTTTGCTTCTAGAACCTCCATGCGGTCGTTCATTCAACGTCCTCCAGGAAAATGAGCATCACGCGCAGACCCGTTTGCGCTTGCTGATCAACTTCGAATCCAGAAATTGGCTTCCATGAGCTTTCAACCCCAGTTATTGTCAACTTCCGTGCACAATTGTGGCAGGGATTGTCAAAGTTTTAGAATATTCAGAAATCGATAGGTAGCTTAAGGCATACCCCCCTCCCGGAGGCTAAGTGCCACCTTGAGGCAAAACACCGACGACGCGATGGCCCACCGTTCCTTTGACGACAACACCCGCCCGGCGCATGTCTGCGTAAGCGTCCTGGACTTGGCTCGGGTTTCCACCAATAGTTTCTACCCATGCCATGAAGTCATTAAGGATCGTGGACAGGTCACGCTTAGGCTCCCACCCGATGCTCCTAAGCTTGTTAACACTAGAAACGCTATTCCGGTTGTCCCCCCGGCGATATTCTCCCGTGTAGCTTATTCCGACATGGGAAGAAAGCTTCTTGAGGACAAGTTCCGCATAGGCTAGAACGGTCGTAGGCTTGCCGCTACCAACGTTGAAGGCTTGGAAGTTCGCGTCGTCGCTTTCCAGGACGCCCATATTGGCGTCCACGACGTCGTCGATATGGACGAAATCTCGAGTCTGCAAACCGTCTTCGTAAACAATTAATGGCTCCCCTTTTAGAGCCCGGCCTACAAAAATGCGGCAAATCCCCGAATAATGATTGAAGAGGGATTGCCGGGGGCCCTGCGTAATCGAATAACGAAGGGCGACGGAAGGAATTTCGTGAAGCCAACCGAGGCCTAGCGCAATCTTTTCCTCGGCCAGCTTGGAGACCGCATATTGGTTGAACGGGTTTGTGTGCCCTTCCTCCAACTGGCGGGCCTTAGCGGGCTGATGGCACTCCGGGCACCGCACCTCCCACTGCTCGCGAGCCAACTGTTGCTGACTCCTGGGCAGCGGCTGGAAGAAGCCATGAACAGCACAGTCATACTGACCTTCACCATACACGGCTTGCGAAGAGGCCACAATGACTTTCTTGACTTTCAATCTCTCTCGAACAATCAACTCGTAAATCAGCGCCGTCGAAACCGCATTCACATCCATGAATCGTGAGAAATCGAGCATGTAATCCTGATACGCGGCTTGATGCGATACCACGTCCACATCCCGCAAAGCCGCCAATAACGCGTCGGGATCCCGCGTGTCTCCCTGTATGAAATCGACTCCTTTCGGGAAGCCTCTCACAAGCCCGTGCGGATGAATCTTTGGATCGAGACTGTCCAAGACCCGCACCTTGAACCCGTAAGAGAGAAACCGATCCACGAGATGCGCCCCAATGAAGCCCGCCCCGCCCGTCACTAGCACCCTCATCTTAGAAAGCCTCCCGAAGAGCCCTCACGCGATTCTTGATCAAGCAATCTGAAACATTCATCGAATGGCCGCGTCCTATTTGCCCGATCCGGCAAAAACTTCGCCCGCGGTTCGCATCAAAATCCAGAAGTCCAGTTGCAAACTCCACCTGCGAATGTATTCCAGGTCGAGTCTCACCCAATCGTCGAAATCGCGAATGTCATTCCTGCCGCTGACCTGCCACAAGCATGTGATGCCGGGCTTAACCGCCAGCTTCTGTTTTTGATATTCCGTGAACCGAACGTACTCCGTAACCAGTGGAGGCCGCGGGCCGACGAGGCTCATGTCGCCCTTAAGCACGCTGTAGATCTGTGGCAATTCGTCCAAACTGTAGCGGCGGAGAAAGCCACCGAGCCTGGTCACTCGAGGATCGTTCGTGAGTTTGAACATAGGTCCAGACATTTCATTCAAAGACTCAAGTTTTTGCTTCAATTCATCGGCATTCGAATACATTGAACGAAACTTGTATCCGGTGAAAGCGCGACCTCCCTCGCCAACCACTCGCCATCGATAAAAAACCGCGCCGGGCGAAGACAGCTTTACCGCTACCGCGAGAACTATAAAAAGAGGCAGGAGCAGCACGATGAGCAAGAAAGAAATTGCAAAATCAAATGCCCGTTTGCAGGCCACCAACACTGGCTTATCCCAATTGGGGGAGCGGCCCTGCCCAACGAGGGCTTCTGCTTGTGTTGTCGACATAAGAGAAATCGTTGCCGTCAGTCGTCTATCCCAGGGACGGGCGCTGAAAACGTCAGAGCTCAAGACTCGTTCTCGCCTGCCTGCCAAGGCCGAAACAGGATTAACCAAAGGTCTTGAGCTGGGAGTTCTCGACAAAGCATCTCGGGCAAGCAACTTTCACTGGGAATTCATTCGTTGCAGCGACTATTACAATAGCTTTTGTGCCGCCCATTTCAAAGATTTCTTGGTGAATCCATACCAGGTGCGGCTTCCCTCAGGCGTAGTGTGAGGCCGAAGTTGTTTATTCGCTGAGTGCCGCAACCTGGATGACCGATTCTGCTAAGACGTTGGATAACGACTTGGGAGCTCAAGCGATCCTTTTAACGGCACCCAACAATTCCCCATTAAGGACACGCTGGTAAAAGTCGGCGTGAGATCGAACCACGTCCTCCCAGCGATAGTGCATCAGCGCGCGCTGACTGGCCCTAGCCCGGAACTCTTGTACCACTTGAACGTTATCAATCAACATTTGCAGTTGTTTCTCAAGATCTTCAGCGCCTTCGGCTCCTCGGTAGCTGAATCCTGCGTCGCCAATGACTTCTACGTTCGATGGCGTATCGTTCACCAGCGTGCAGTTTCCATAACCCATGGCTTCGACTAAAGCAGGATGGGTCCCGCCGACTTCATCGGGCAGGACAAACAAGTAGGCGTTTCTCTGTAATTGCTGATAGCCATCCCCGTAGACACCTCCGGTAAACACAACGCGAGGATCTTGCGTAGATTTCAGTGCTCGCACGTATTCCTTCTCCCAAGGATCATCCCCAACAATGACCAGTTTCTGGTCCGTTTTCGTATGCTCGAACGCCGTAATCAAATGGTGGATATTATTTTCGGGCACTAGGCGTCCCACAAACAGAACGTACTGCCTGCTGGTCAACCCAAAGCGTTCCAGCCATTCCTGCCCTTCGCACGTTGAGTCACGCATGCCATAGGTAACGAGAAACGAGTCCGCGTCGTACATGTCGCGGTAGTAACGCAAGACCGCCCGGGAATCAGAGACGAGACCATCGCAGAGCCAGGTGGCCAGTCGTTCGGATACCCTCAGGTACCATCGGGCAAACCATCCCCATTTCCCGCGCTGCCAGTCGGTCCCATCCACGGAGCACACCACCTTCATGCCAAAAAGCCGCGGTATAGGAGCAAACACCGTGGTGCCTGTCGTAAAGTAGTGCACTACGTCCACACGGTGAAATGCAACGTGCAGTGTCGCCAACAACGCATGGACGATGGTACTCAAATTCTTGGACTTCAATGTGGGCAGAGTCACTAACTGCACGCCACCGTAGTACTTTCCAGGGTGCTTGCTCATTCCCGCGCGGTTGTACACCACCACGTCGTGTCCCAGCCCAACCAACCCGCGGGAAATTTCGTCCACGGCGGTCTCGAATCCACCAAATCGTGCTGGGATTGCCTTAATTCCGATCATTGCAATCTTGAGTTTTTCTTGCATGATTTCGTTCCCAGGAATCCCTTTTATGAAGGAACAGAGAGGCTACAAAAAACCAACATTCATTGAATCAAATGCATCGCGACGGCGGATCCTGGCAATCGATAAATCTGTCGTGTCTTCGCTAACTGATGCAAGTACTTAGTAACGCCGTTCACGCCGTAGCGACCATAATCGTGCCAAAGCACTACGCCTCCAACGCGGCAACATTCAAATGCACGTTCGGTGTCTGATTTCACGTAGGCATACGAATGAGCGCCATCAATGAAAAACAAATCTATGTTTCCGTGGAAATCGCCGAAATCAAATAGGGCGCTGTCGCAAAACAGTTCGGTAATCTTCTTTTTCTCCTCTCTGTTGGCAAACACAGGCTGCGATCTCTCCCACTCTGTGATGTGTTCTCTATCCATAAGCGTCGTGGTGAGCGCTGGACTGACTGTGCCGTCCTTGGGAAGGTCGAGGGTATAGATTCGGGATTCCTCCGGCGAGTTAAGTGCAAAGTGGAGTGCGCTAACTCCTAGTGAGGTCCCAATCTCAAAAATGCGTGTCGGTCGGAGGAGGCGAGTAATCAGACACAGCCAGAATAAGTCCATCCCAAATGACGGATCCCACGAGTGAAACCAGCTTTGAGGACAAAGAGAAACGGCCAGTTGCGTGTCGCCGCCGGTTCTCAGTATTTCCTGTGGCTTTTTCTGGGCCAGTCCCCGCCTAGAAGCCAAACGGTGTAAGAATAGGCTGCTGGCGGCGTACTGAAAAGCCGCTCTCGGATGACGCAGCATCGATGCAAACGCAACGTTGCCCCCACAGAGCGTTATTTGCGCCAATCTCCCTCCCGCTTTGAGAGCCTCGTTCACTTTTGTATTACTCACCGTTCACACTCCGGTCGCAGTTCTCTGGAAAGTTCACGAGAATTTCACCAGCTCACGTCAAGTCATGACTTGGCGATAGACGGCTTGCGTTCGCACTGCCATTTCATGACAGCTGAACTGGCTACTCCGGGCTAGACCGAGCGCCCGAAGACTAGCCCTTAGATCGGAATTTGATAGCACATTTTCAATTGCAGACACGATTGCCGATACGTCCAACGGATCGACAAGCACAGCAGCCCCACCCGCGACTTCCTCAAGCGAAGAACCACGAGAAGTAATCGTGGGAGTGCCGCACGCAATTGCCTCAAGAACAGGAAGTCCAAATCCCTCGCAGATGGGCACATATACAAAAACTGTAGCGGCGTTGTAAAAATACGCCAAGTCTTTCTGGGGCACATAGCCCGTCACAACCACGTCCCCTTTAGCTGATCGATTCTCTATCGCCCGAAACGCTTCCGTAGCTAGCCATGCTTTTGGGCCTACGATGACGAGCTTATGTGGTATTCGGTGCTTACACTTAAGTTCAGCAAATGCAGAAACCAGCCTGGGAACGTTTTTTCTTGGCTGAATCGTGCCGACGTATAGGATGAATTCGCCCCCCAAGCCATATCTTTTCCTGAGGTGTTCTTTTGCTTCTTCTTGATCGAGTGGACGATACGAGTCGTCCGGTCCGTGGTAGGTCACTGTGATGCGACTTGCGTCTAGGCCATAAATCTGGATCAAATCACGCTTGCTCGACTCCGAAACGGTGATGATATGGTCTGCGCGCCGGCAGGACCACGGGATCCCGATCTTGTTGCGATAAAGGTCCATTTTTGTAAAAAACTCAGGATAGCGCTCAAAAAGCACGTCATGGACCGTGAGCACCGTACGGCAGCGTAAGTGGTGCGGTAAGAGATACTGTGCGTGAAACACATCCAGTTTTTCTGCACGGCTCTCCAATGCGAACCCAATCGGAATCCGGAGATAGGGCGTCTCCGGGCGAATCAACTTTGTACGGCTCCGTAGGCCGGCAAAAGCTTCTCCATTGCGGTCCGCCTTCGAGGTGAGATAGACGATGTAATCGATTCCGTTTGGCTCGAGCAGCCCGAGATGTTTCACGAGATTACGGGTATAGGTCTCGTTTCCAGTCTTCCTCTGGCCTATGCAATGCGCATCAATTCCGATTCGCATCGAAAACTTCTTCCTTTTGAGAGAGATGAGTCTTCATGGCCCGTCCGGAACTCAACGACGTTCTCAAACCCTGACTAAGGCCCCTGTAAATTGCCCAGAGAGCCCGAAAATCATGCTGCCACAATCGCAGCGCTGTATAAAACGCGACGTGATTGATCATAAAACCGAACGCGTACGTAGGCATCTGCCACCAGCGCACATGCTTGCGCGCCAGCAAAACCATATTTCGGGTGCTAAAGAACTGCCGTATGGTTGCGCTTCCCGAACCCAGTGATTTCACCGCGGTGGCACCATCCTGGTGCCAAAGGCGCGCTTTCGGAGCGAATACCAGCCGATATCCTCGCTTCAGAAAGCACACAGACCACTCCAGGTCCTCCACATAAGCCCAGAATTGCTCGTCTAGAAGTCCCACATCGCGCAGCGCGCTGCACCGCACGAGCATCGCGCAGCCGGTTGCTTGCGTAATTTCCTCGTAATCATCGAACTGCCCATGATCGACCTCCTTCCAACCTCGATGCTTTGAAGTGCCTGTCCACGGACTAAAGTCCGCGCCCGCATACCAGAGCCGATTCGGTCGGTCGGCAAAATAGATCTTTGGGCAAACAGCTCCAATGCGAGGATCACTTTGAATTGTCGCTAGCATTTCGCGGATGAACTCGGGAGCGACAACAGTGTCGTTGTTGAGCAGCACTACGTACTCCGCCTCCTTCGCAAGAGCGTGTCGCATGCCGACGTTGCATCCCGCCGCAAATCCCAGATTCCGACCCTGAGGGAGTACGGTGATCTGAGGAAACTGTTGAAGCAGCTTGTCAGCAGAACTGTCGCTTGATCCGTTATCCACAACGATGATTTCAAAATCCGAAATGTCCATTGCCCCCAGGCTACGGATACACTCCGCAGTCATTTCGCAACTGTTCCAGTTCAGGATGATGATGGCTGTGCGAGCAGTCATGAAATGATGTGGAGGAGCGAAGTCTCTGCCGCCTTATTTTTCTGAAGCCGAACCTGGACGAGATTCTGCGAAAGCTGCGCGCTCGGTTGAACGAGCCTGACGACGAACGCCCAACACTTTCTGAGACTGCGCTGTTGGACCGGCTGCGTTTGGACTCCACTGCGATACCGGCTTCCAAAACAAACCTCCCAGATCGCTCCTGACAAAAGTGATAGAACCGTTCACCGTCAATGAATTCATGCCCATCAGGTCGATATTTCCACCCGCGCCGAACGTGACGGCACCTCCCAACGTAAAAAATGTAATCGTCTCTCCAGGGCCCAACCCGCTCTGAATCGTAGTGATAGGTGTTGTAGATGGATTCAGGCCGATTGAATGGACACCGCGAACATTGATCGAGGTAGCTGGGGACACCTGAGTGGTAATACCGGAGGTGGGTGGACCATCGGACGTTTCGGAAGAGAAGTTGTCTTGATAAACGACGCTGGCGATATTTGTCCCTTTCACGACGGAGTCCGGGTTTCCAAACACCCGGTTATGCACAAAGAAGATTCCCGAAGCCGCTGTTGTTGTAATATTTAGGTCAAAACCTGAACCGCCATTCGTCCCTACATTGCTTGCAAAATAGGAGTCGGAGATCGTCAATCCTCGGGTTGCGAGGTTGGTATTGTTCGTTATCTGATATCCCCCCGACAGTTCTTCATGGTGAGAACCATAGAATGTCAGATTGACGCCGCCATCGATTTGCACTGCTGTAGCAGCGGACTGCGATACCAGACCTTCAAATACGAGGCTGAAGGGAAAACCACGATCACCAGGCGCGGTGGCTAGACCACCGATATAAATGTTGGTCCCGTCTCCTTTTGCCTGCCCGTTGAACTGACAATTCCTGAAACGCAATTCAAAAACGGCGCCCTCCATCCTTACAGCATTGCCACCGCCAGGATTGCGGATTACAGTTACATTGTTAAACAGGATCCACTGAGTAGCCGACGTGAAATCGTTGTTCCGTCCCTTTATGTGTATTCCGATCCCGGCGAACCCCAGCATGGTAACGTCATCAAAAGTTGAGAACCACAACCCCGAGTTGATTGATGAACTAGTATCCAGCAAAAAACCGTCCTCACTCGTGTTCCCGACGGACCCTAAAACGCGGAAGCCAGAAAGCAGCACGTCTGTGGCTGGAGAGTTGTTGGCCTGTGGGACGACGAAAACTGGATTATTTCCATTGATAGATTGCAGGGCAGTCCCATTGCAAGGTGCTGCGGTGCTGCATGTCACGCTTCCGTTCACGCCTCCCGACGCACCCATGCCTATAATCTTCAACCCCTTACGCAACGTGATCTGTTTCACCGTGTAAGTGAACGGACCAAGATAGATCGTAATCGCCCTGAATCCAGGATCGATATTTCCTAGATTTAGATTCACCTTCGGGGAAACCGCATAAATAATGCATCCATTCGCAGGGCATGCGGCTATAGCGGCCGGGACCCCACCTGAGAACCGATCGGCAAACAGGATATTCGAGAGGTCCTGCACACTCACTGTCCCGTTGTTATCGGTTATCTGCGAGTTCACGATAGAGCCGCCGCTGGAAGACTTTGGCACCGTGCTGGTCGTACTACCCGGAAAAGTCAAATTGGAGCCGGTAGCCGAAACGGAGGCCAAACCCGCCCCAGTCGGCCCCCCCGGCAGGTCAGGGGCGTTCACATCCAAAGGCAGTTGCTGATTAGGGAGGCTCGGAGCTACCCTCGCGAACGCAGATGCCGGCAACCCACCTAACGTGTTGGAGTCTCCCGCCTTCAATGCGTAAGGCACACTCACCAGCAGCACCCTGGGCTGCTCTTCTTCTCCGGGCAGCAGCGCCTGCACCTCCAACCAACGCGGCTCGCCTGATGTGAACAACTCCATCGGAATTCCTTCGCTGCCAGTTGCCCCGAGCATTACTTCGTAGTGTCCTTGCTGATCCACTTGCGTATTCTGCACTTCCTGCCACAGAGGGGTTCCACCCGTTGAATCGCCATAAATGACGAATTTGATCGCCACGACACCGCTGCGCGGCACGCCCGAGACATTTCTCAATGCTCCCCTAAACGTCACGAGATGAGGCACTGCCTGAGCGCACGCATTTGTCCCATTCGTGCACTGTGCTTTACCAGCAAGCGGAAGGAGCGGCGACAAGAATAACAGTAATACAATTTTGACCACAGGTTTCATCTCTGTCCCCCGAAAGGAATGCCGGTTTTTGGTTCAGCTGCATTTCGCAATTGAAACTTCCTCTAGCGTCTGACTTTTAGTCTGTTCCATGAGCGCGCCGCACCAGTCCACATTGGGGGACAGAGCATTGCAGTCTAGATGCGTTGCGATCACAGGAATAGGAACCCAGGTCCGTCTCTTTCCAAAAAGAGTTTGCCGCCAGCAACACGGCCAAAGACTTGAGAACGATTTCTACAAAAAAAGCTCCTCGAATCAGATGCCGGCCGAAAAAGAGCAGATTGAACACTCGGCGCTTGGTCAAGCTCAGCCAAAGGATGCAGTCAACACTCCTTCGCTGGTAGTTCCGGAACAGCCTGAGGGTTCCGCAGCGTCTCTCGTCTCGTGAGAAATGTCAGACAAGTTGAAGCGGCGGTTCTTCAATGCCGGCCACCATGAACCTTGAGCCATTTTGGCTGCTGGTGTAGGTCAAACGTATAGCAATCGAGATGATCATAAGCAGAAACGAAATCTACATCTTCATGCCGAAGCAGGAAATCAATCATGCAACGGAACTGTCCAGGCGGATAAACGTAATCATCTTCCGCGAAATATACCACGCCAGAATCTTGCTGCTCCAGGAGAATCTCGATCTGCCGACGAAATGTTGCCTGATTCCCGATACCACCTAGATCAATAGGATGAGATCATTACGGTCGAAGTACTTCGTAAAGAGATCCGCGTACTCGGGTGGGCAGCCATCCAAAAGGACCCAAATCCTCGCGCGCAGTCCGCCGAGAGAGTCTTTGAAAGATTTCAGACAAATCTCGGAAACTCGATATTTGTCGTCACCGGACTGGAGTGCCAAAACGGCCTCGGTGTCTTGGGGTAGATCCGTAGACGACCGCGATGTCGGTAGGATCTTTTCCGGCTTGGTGTTTGATTCTGTATTTGATTTAACGGCGGCATTCCGAATTCCAGCGACTCCCCAAACGTGTGACACATACCGAAGGAACGCTAGGTTGACCTCTGTTCTGCTCCGCCCGTGCCCATACCGTTTGCGCTGCTGGCACAGCCGTTTATGAGCACCGCCGCCGAGGCCAGGAACCCCAGCTGAACCCAGAAGAAAGCTAAGTTGCTACCATCCGTAGACTGGAAGGAAATACTATAGATTAAGGTTCCAGCGGAGAGTCCAAGAAGCATCGCAACCGGGCTATTCCGTGCGCGCAACCCCCGTCGAATCTTCCACCAAACCAGGATGAAAAAACTCAGGAGCGCGGCTAAACCAAAGAGGCCCGTATCGTGGAGAATTCGCAGCGGCGCATTCCCAATCCATCTTGCGTTACCCTCCCATTCCGGGACATACTGAGCCCAGTCAAAGCTCAGATTGAAGCTGGCCGTTCCACTGCCCAGAAGAGGATGCTTGGGGATTTCTTGTAAGGCCTCTGCCGTAACAATGAGGCGTGTTACGGCTGTTTCCTCCGCCAAGCCTTGCTGAAAGAGATTGGTGAATCTCTCTTTCAACACACCGCCTACCGTAGCGACAGCTATCAGCAGAACCAACCCCACTCCTAGAGCGAAAATGGCCGGTTTGCTGCGGCGACTCTTGACCGGGTCGTCTGCCTTCCAAAGAACCCAGACTATGACTATTACAAACGCGAGCAGAGCAGCTCGAGAGAAACTAAGCGTGGTGGCCAGTGACGTAACGAGAAAGCCAAGCAGGTGGACAAACCGATGGCCCTCAATCATGTACATAGCCAGAAACACGACACCGCAGCATGCTGTATACGCTCCAAATAGGTTGGGTTCGTACAGCGAACCATACGGTGCAGCTATATCGACCAGATATGCTCCGATTTCCATGCCACCAGTAGTGCCGAAGGCATGGTGCGATGCGTAGCAAAAAATTCCGTAGGCCGATTCGACAACCCCCACAGCGAGCAGAATCCGGAAAGCCCTTTCCAGTGTTTGCCGATCCTGCAGAAGCACGCGAATCAGGAAATAAGGAAGAACAGCTAGATTGTGCAGTAGCGCCCAGCGCAAAGTGTCAGACGGCCCGAGGGATGTCACAGCAGAACTCACATAATTTAGAGCGACATACACTAAAATGCAATAGTCTAGTTTCTCTATCCGGATTTGCCGTTTGTAGGCCGAAAACCAAATGACCACCGCCACGAAAACTATCGCCACGGCAAAGTGTTCTGGTCGGGCCTTCCAACCAGATAGTTCCACGAAAAAACGGGGCATCGCGCTTGATCCGATTAGGGCGAGCACCGCCCCATATGGCCAGCGGACGACAACTAAAATAAGGAACGCCGCTGCAGTCATCGCCCAGGCAACCCAGGACAAGTTCTCCTGCAGCGCCACCCGGCACACGACCACCATCGCCGCGATCGCGGCCAATACGTCCAGTCGCCGCGCTAACTTCGATTCCCACCAAGCAGTTGAAGCGGTTTCTGCCATGTCTGAATTGCCGGGCACAAACTTGAAGAGCCTCAGTCCATCGGAACTGGGGTGACTTCTGTCATTTGGTCCAACCTAGTCCTATCCAGTGCCGGTGAAAATCAGCTACCCAAAATACTCGTCCGTCCCAGAATGCCGTCAATACAGCCGCGAGTAATACTCTTTACTTTTGAAATGCGTTCCTTTTCGAAGAGACAAACCAGGAGGATTGACTTAACCGATGCCCATAAATACCTGAGGATCCATTGAGGCTCGGTGCCTATATACTCGCGAGCGAGAATCAACATGTTTCGCGTCATGAAATATCGACGTGCGGGAGAATGATTCGACGTGCCGACCTTTCTCCATAGAAGCCGGTGCTCCGTCAGATATCCTAACCCATGTTCCATGACCGGCTTCGATGTCATCATTATGTTAAAACCATGTGCGCGAGCGCGGAGGCAGTACTCGTGGTCCACGCAGTCAATGAAAAACTCGTCGCGAAAACCACCAATAGCCTGAAAGGCATCAACCGAAACTAAGCTCCCAGACGTAATCACAGTTTTCATTTCCCTGCCGGGAGAACCGTTGGGCCCGATCATGTCGTCACACAACACCCTTCCGTTTGCTTTATGACGATAATTTGATCCGATAACAGCCAGTCGTTCCGGAAAGGGATAACAGCGAAACACCTCCGTCAGCGAATCAATCATATCTGGTGCAACTACCGTGTCCTGATCTAGGGTAAGAACCCATCGATAGCCTCGCGACACAGCCCATCGGGCACCTACGTTTAGTGCGCACGCAATTCCCTCGTTGGAAGCATTTAGAATTAAATGCATCGCCAATTTATCGGCAACTTTCCTGATTTGTTCAATACATGATCCCGGCGATCCGTTGTCCACAATCACGGTTTGAGCGACTTGTTTGGCCACTCTCTCAATGCGATCGAAAAGGTCTGAGTCGGGGTAATATGTGACAATTACGGCGCATATCGTTTGTGCAACGGGCGGTGGAGGAGTCGTCTCGATAGCCATAGCGGGTTCAATTCTCAGCCCGAAGGACAGCGCGCGAGTAAGACGATATGATGCGGTTTGATGAGTTCCTGGACCTCTATAGTCAGCCCAACCACCTCGAAGAGTTCACGGCTATTCCGCTCGTCAAAGACATGATGATGCAAACAACGGTTCTCAAAGTTGGACAGCGAGCGCTGATGGAAATTATCCTTGGTTTTACCGCCCGGATCGAGAGCCAGATCATGTAGCTCAAGGATCTCCGCCAGGTGGGTTAAATCTCTCTCGTCCGTTTCCCGCTCGTAATCTTCCTTCATGTGTTGCACGGACGTGGGCCGGCGCCGGTGATCAAAAGTGTGGCGATAGTCTGGAAGAATAGCGATGATCGCTCCACGAGGTTTGACAACCCGTTTCCATTCCTTGAGTGCCTTAATGGGATTGGCAATGTGCTCCAGATTATGCGACGAAAGAACGAAGTCATACGCATGATCGGTGATATCGCCTAGGTCAGTCGCTTCTCTTATGAAATTGAACCCATTTTCTTTGCGAGAGTGATATGAGAATGAGCGTGCCTCCGCCCTTCTACCTTCCCAAATCGTTTCAAGTGAGAATACACAATTGTCCAAGGCCGCCATGTAGCGATAAATTGGAAGTTCGCCGGCATCACGGAATATAGTGCTAGGACCGCCTATTTCTAGGCCGGCCTTGTTCTCGATCTCGAACTGAAACAGCGCCCGCGCGGCAACGCGCCTCTTCAGAACATGTCTCATGGTCTGAATTACGGGTCCAGGTAATGGTAACATCCACATTTTTTCGCGTATTATCCAACGCAGGTTCATTTCGACTCGTTCTTCAGATCGCTTCGCGTGAAGGAGGCTCATGCGATACTGTCATTTACCGGGCCCGCAGAGCGCCTCGCTAAGAGTGACTTCGGCTGTGGTTTTCTGAATCTGGGTTTTCCATCGGCTTCACGCAGACGCAAAAAATTTCCTCCCCGAGGTCCTTCTTGACGTGGACCATCGAGTTTTCAATCATGCGAAACAGACGCGCGGCAACCTTTGTGCTCATCTTGAAGTTGATTCGTTCTCCCACGCTCCGATCGCCTGCGCTCGCGCAAGCACTCTGACGGTAAATCATTTGGGCCAAGCGAGTCTCGGTGCTCAGGGACTGGAGACTCAGGCCGGCACGCTCGACACAGTCACGCAACCCGGCCGGCGAAAAGACAATAAAATGGCGCGGCACTTCCAGACCACGCCAATATTTTCTGAACCACCAATGGCCGAGACTATCGATGTTAGGCGTCGTTACTATGATGCGCCCGGCGCCCGGCCGCAGCCGTTTTCCACACTCACGCAGCAAATCGACTGGATCAGCGACATGCTCAACGACGTGGCTGAGGGTAATTACGTCGTAGCAGTTAGTCTCGGGCAGGTCCGATATCGTACCAGTGCGGACGTCAAGCCCCTGACTCTGGCCGTACGACACGGCGGCAGGATCGAGGTCGATGCCAAATACCTTCCAGCCGAAAGAACGCATTCGAACGATAAACTGGCCATTTCCGCAACCCACATCGAGCAGGCTCCCTGCCCTGGAGGTGTGCAAGCCAAGCACGCTGAGAACGGCCGTGCGTTGGGCGGAAGGCAGACGCGAAAGCAGCCGGGGCACTATCCCTTTCGGGTAGTCCACAGGATACCCCAGTCGCGCCAATACGCATTCCGTCATCGCTTGCTGAAGTCGACCGATCCAAGTCATCGACTGACTGGCGTCGTGCGTACAGTAGTGGGAATACAACCTTGGAATATCGTTCGCAATTGGCTGAGGATCAAGCCATGCCACTCTACAAGTCGGGCAGCGGCGCGTTCCCCAGGTTTCTGGTACACCGTATAACCAATCAACTTGTCCGGTGTATAGCGGTTTTCCTTCGCAGCTACACAGCGGGCAAAAAGGACGCGGAATGACACTTATGCCGGTAGGGGTCTGCCTCTGCGATCCGTCTCCATCCGCTAGATCTTTGGGTGCAGCAAGCATCGACGTCACAGTCTTACGGGACCTCCTGCACCAACTTGCGTTCCTCAGGGGAAAGCACAAGGAACCACGTGACCAGAACAAAAGCCAAAAGCGCCGATAGAATAAACAGCACCTTAAGCATTAGGCTGCTGGGAAGAGTGGCCAGCCCCAATACAGCCAACGCACCTATGACCAAAAATGGCGCCTGCAGCTTGACGGAAGAACGAATCGGCAAGAGCCGCTCCGCAAGGCCAAAGAGGGCCAAGGCGTCGATAGCGGCACGTCCCGTCCAGGCCATTGCCGCACCTTCAATCCCCCGAAACTTGATCAGGCAAAACAAGGCTATCAGATACGCCGGCAATTCGATCAAGTGAAGCTTTGCTGTGAGATCTGGCCTTCCGGCACTCTGCACCACCGCGAAAGGTGCCGCAGCTAGACAGTTAATGAACACACCCACCGCCAGCCATTGAAGTACGCGAGCGCTATGTTGTGCGAATTCGGCTCCCAGCCACAGCTTAAGACCATCCCCTGCCAGGGCGACGACGAGAAGAATCAAAGGGAACAAGGTCAGTAGAAGGTATTTCACACTCCGGCCGTAAAGCAGCGCCGTCCGATTGCGGTCTTGCACAAAACTCGTGGAGAAAGCGGGGAACATCACACCTAGCAAAGACCCGGGAATGAGCCAGAACTTTGTTACTACTTCGTATGGCGTCCCGTAGTAAGCCACCGCGCCGACAGAAAGCAGCGAGGCAATCACAAAGCGGTCCAACGTAACCATCAGCGGGCCGACGATGTTAGTAACCGTCATCCAGCTTCCGAAGCGAAGCAGTGGACCCACCGCTGCACGCCGCCAGACGATGCGGCGGCGCAGCCTTGGCATCACCTTAAGGCAAAGCAGTAGATGAGCGCCCCAAGCGATAACCCGACCCGAAACAAGGACGGCTACCACCGGAAAGAGGTTTTTTGAAAAAGGCAAAACCAGCAATGGACCCACGTACGCAAAAACGCCCATCGGAATACGCAGGGCGTTGGTTAGTCCGAACCGCTGATGCGCCTCCAATAAACCACGCAAACCCGCAGTGCTAATCACAACAGGAATCGAAAGCCCGAGCAGGTATAGTGAATACAGGGTCTCTTGCCCAAGCATGCCGGGGACATGGAGTGCATGGTTAATCAGCCACGGCGTGAGCAAGACCACGACCACGGCACCAAGAAGCCCCAGCAGCAGCAGCAGCAGCAGCGACGTCCAGACCAGGGGGGGAACCTCATGGTCCTCGCCAGATCCCAGTTTTGTTGCAACCAGTTGCGTGAGCGCCCGGCCCAGTCCCAGATCGAAGAGGGTGGCATATCCAATTAGCGCCCAAACAAGCGTCAGTACTCCAAAACGGTCCGTACCCAACCCTTTGATAAGCAAGGGAATACAGAAAAAGGCCACGAGCATAGGCGCACCGTTGCCTACTAAGTTCCAAACGGTGTTACGGACCAGGCGACGGCCACTGGTCAAGTGCGCAGTCTGATTGGAACAAGTTTCAGCCATGTTCGAGCTTGCCGGCGTTGGGAACGATCTTAGTTTACTCAACGATTACAGGGTGATCGCAATTGCGTCACTGCAGTCTGCATCCGTGTAAATCCCGGATTTGCCCCAGATCGAGAAATATTACCTCGCATCGCTACGTGACAATCGCTCGACATCCGCCTCATCTACGTCCACGACAACAGACCGCATGATGAGGTCAATCGACAGAACCATTCGCAGACTTCCTTTTCGCCGGAGTAGAATGCCTTGCCTTCCCGCAAGGGGCCCGCTCTTGATTCGGACGCGCCGACCGACGGTCAGAAACGGGTGCGGCTCGGCTAGAACGCCCGACGCCAAGTCCTTTTTGAGCCCTTCGATTTCTTCGTCGGGCAACGGAGACGGGTGTCCGTTGAATCCCACGAGACGAACCACACTTTGAATCTGCAAGACCTGCAAGCGGTCAACTAGAGCCATCCTGACGAACACGTAGCCCGGGAAGAGAGGAAGCTGGAGGCGCATCCGCCGATCTTTCCAGCGCCGCACAGTTTCATAGACCGGGAGAAATGATGCGACGCATCTCTGTTCTAACTGTTCCCGGACCCGCTTCTCGTGATTGGCAGTTGTGTACGCAGCGTACCATTTCGGCTCAACGTAGTCAGACGGCAAGCCTTCCATATCTTTCGGGTCGAGAGCCATATTTGGCAATATATCCACGCGCTTTCGCATTCATACTTGTCGACAGCTTCGCCCCGTCACTTACAGGGGCGTTTGTGACCTAACCCATTTACACTCATAACCTTACAACAGTTCGCGCTAGTGGGGCGCTTCGTCCTTATCCGGGCCCGCCCGACGCCAACGCAGCAAACTTTTTGCTCCGGTGTGATCGCCCGAACCGTTTTGCGCCAGTCTTGGCAATTGGGCTTTCAACTCCGTAAACACTTCCTGCGCAAACAGCTTCCGTGCGTCGTGCGCATCGGTTTTGTCCCACGCGGTTCTTGCGAGCAGCCAGACCGTCGCGCACGCAAAGGCGCATACCGTTCCCAGAAACATGATCAGCAGTCGCGGTGGAAATGACTTTCGGTCCGGAACGTTGGGTGCGTCGAGAACTTTCACAGTCGGGATTTCCTTCGCTTCTTGTACCTTCGCCATCTCGTATTCTTTCGTAAGTGTCTCGAGAACAGCTTCCTGAACCCTTGTACGGCGATACAGATCCGCATAGGTGACGCCGAGCAGCGGCAATTTTCGGATCGAGGGATAAAGGGACTCGCTCGACCCACTGGAAATTTCCGTCGCGCTCTCGCCTTTCCCGCCCAGCTTTTCCAGCTGGCGCTGCAATTCGTCGATGCGGGCTTTGACCGTTCGCGTGCGAGGGTTGTTGTCGGTGTAGATCTGCCGAAGGCCTTCATATTGGGACTGCGCGGCGATGAGCTGACCTTGCAACGTCGCAGCTGCTTCAACCATCGCCTTTCCCTGCTCCTTAACGTCGATCGCGGAGTTCTTGCTCGCAAACTGGCTGAAATTTTTCTCGGCATCCTCCAAATCTTTGTTGACGCCTTGTAGACGCTCCTCTAGAAAGACTCGTTCGCGGCGTGCTGATGATGTGGTTAAGTCCGCAACCAGGCGGTTCAGTTCTTCCACGTAGGCCTGCGCGATCGCAGCCGCTCGTTGCGGGCTCTTGTCGGTCACCGTGATGGATATGATTTGACTCTTGCGATCGACGTAGATGCTAGTGTGTTCCCCAAGCGCCTTCTCCGCATCCTCCATGCTGCGAGTCCCATAAAGCTTCTTCAGGTCGAATTGCTGAATCAGTTTGTCCTGCACAGTACGGCTGCCTAGGATGCCGACGAAAATGTCGCTTGAACTCTTAAGCCCAAGAACGTCGCTGGCGATGCCCGCGAGCCCTCCGGTCGCGGCCCCGCCGGCCATGGCCGCGGCGGCCATGGCCAAGCCGGAAGCAGATTGATTATCCGGGGGCATCAAGCGACCAGTGGACTCATATCGCTTGGGGATGAGGAACGCGATGAGGATGCTCGCGAGCAACGCGTACAGACTTACTCGATACAGCATTCCGCGGTGAGTCCACAGCAGCCGGAGATAGGCGAGGATCTTCTTGCTCCCCTCCGGAGTCTCCTGCGGCGCAGGAGTTCCAGGAAAATCGCTGTCAGGCAGTTCAGGCAAGGGTCGCCGCACTGGCGCGCCGGTCGAATACGTCACGGCAGGCCTCCGTTTGGCGAATCGGCTTCATCTCCGGCGATTGCCGACCTGCGGAACAACTTCTCCGGTTGAAACAAAATTTGTACGGATGCGCTCACGTCTCTCTGCGCGTTCGGCTGAATCACCGGGAAAAGCCAGCGCTCGTATTGCACTGAAGCAGAAACGCCGACGGTTGGCCGGAACCAATAATCTCCCCGGACTCCCACGTCCGTGACGGTGCCACCGCCCGGAACGAATTCTTGGCTGACCTTCTGGTGCCGATAGTTAAATTGCAGACGATTGCGTGCGCTAAACCAATAATTTGTCCACGCTTGTGCCCCTTGGCCTTCTCTTCCAATCCAACTGCCAATCAGATTGCCGTTGTTTGTGTAACCGCTTCGCCATGTAAAATTGAAATAGTAAAATCCGTTGCCCACATTTCCGCCGATTGGATTGTCTGTGTAGACGCCTTCTACTCGCAAATCCAACTTTGGTAGGCGCGGAAGCTGGGAAAAGTAGAGTCCCGCGTGCCAGGCGGACCGGTCGGCATAAGCAATGGGAGAGAACTGATCGTCGGTGTAGCCATCGCCGTAAAACGTCAACCAATTGCGTAAATGCGGAAGACGATAACTGAAACTCAATGCCGAAGTTCGATTACCCGCCTTGTTTGCTGCCCCCAAGTGTTGATTCTCGGCGGAAAATACACTTCGGAAGAATGTGTGCCAAGTGAGTGGGTAGCCAGGCCCGCCGTAAATGGTGGTCCGGAAGAAACCAAATTCAAAATTCCGAGTCGGCTTAAAGCCTATGTACTGCCCATTGATAGATGGTTGGGGATTGAGCGTCTGCCCATATTGTCCGACGGAACCTGACGCATTCTCGAGAAACACCTGGCCATCTAGCTGACCCAGGAAGAACTCCGTGCGCATCGGCCCCAGCCAACCGAGGAAGCTGGGCAATTTGAGCGGTGTTATCCGGTTGATCCGGAACATGTTGATCGGCTGAACGTTGTCGCTGAAGTCCAACGGACCACCGTCACCCGGCCCCCACCAAAGACTTTGCTTTCCGAAAGAGACCTGCCAGTTCGAAAGCATGAGGCCGACATAGGCATCGAGCAGACGGAAATCGGTCACTGACGGCTGAGCCGTGCCCGGCGCCAACTCGGGAAGTATATTTATCTGCTGGACGACTTGTCGCGTCGCCAGCGAGTAAGCCGGAATGCTCTGGGCGGTTTCCATCTCGCCGCGCACATAAGCGACCCAAGGGCCTTTGGTCGCGTAGGCGGAAACACCGTTCACCGTGCTCCACCCTTGACTGTACGGACGTCCGAAATCGTTGTACTGCGTCTGCGCGAAGGTATAGCCGTCCGTCAGCGGCGCCCCGGAAATGTGCTCGGTGCGCGAATAGACAGACTCCAGCCGAAATCCCGCACCATCGCTCCCGTCTCCCAAAGCTTCCGTCTCTGGGCGAAGCTCAAGTTCGAGGGCCTCGACTAACTTGCTGGCCTCTGTGTTCTCGCCCGCGTCCACTCCCTTTTCTTCTGCCTCACTCAACTGGCGCATGCATTCGCGCCGCGTCCAGGGGCGCATGCTCGAAAATGCGCTATCGATCAATCCTAATCCGGCCAGACGGTCCAGAGCCGGGTATATCCAACTGTCCAGTGGAACGTATGGCGTGCCCAGATTCTGTGGGCCACCGGACTCCCACGCTCGAGCAAGATCGCTGAACGACTGCCAAGTCCCACCACCCAAGTCCGGATCGTGATGACGACTGTAAACGTCCTGCCCAATCATTTGACCCATCATGCTGCCAACGAACACGTCGGACGGGAAATGTTGTCGCGCTCGATGCGCTAATAGCTGACGAACGAAGCGAGACCGTACGCCAACAGCTTGGGTATCGGTCCCGGATATTCGTGTGCGATTACTCCCGCCACCGCCCACGCCGCCGCTGCATGCTCTGATGGAAACGATGTTCCTCCGCTAAAAAACGATCCGCTGCCATCACCTTGAAAGGGCCGCTCTCTCCGCGTGTGTACTTTAGCGCCTCCACCGCAACCAGACTGTTGATTGCCGCTTCGGTCGCCAGAAATCCGGTTTCGCGCCAATGCTCGCGATGCGAAGGATAACTCAGCAGCCACATCGCGCCGGCGCCGCCAATGAGTGCGGCAACACCTGCGTCGGAATAAGTCTTGTTGCGGCTCAGGGTGTTGCGGATCGTTCGACAGGTGCGCTGCTGAAATCGCGGTCGGTGGTGAAAAGACCCGCAGCAAAACCGCTCGCGGGCACCAGCCAATCAGCATCGACAAAGCGCAGCCGCGCCGGACTCGTCCAAATTTGTTTCTGATCGTCCAAAAAATCCTTTCCTAAACCTTTCACGCAAGCGCGATACTGTGAGTCTTGATCCAAATCATTTCGATCTTTCAGCTGCTTTTTGCTTATCCTTCTCCTGGGCGTCCTCGGCTTGCTTCTGTTCGGTTTGCTCAGGTTTCGCGTCGCTCTGCGCCTCCGGTTCTTGTGACTCGTGCGGCCATCGCGACCTCGATGAGACCCAAGCTTCCCAGAGCCCACATCCAGCAGAACGCGATCACCCTTGCCCGAAATGACCGACCTCCGCCTCACGGGTGAATATATGCGACCGCCAGTGCCGCCGATGCAGCCAGTTGTCCAGCCTGGAAAAGGTTCTGCCAATTACGAGATCCGATCCGCGGCGCAGCCTCTGGCACGACGATCGAATCTCCTGGTCTTCAGCGTCTCGCCCAGCGGATCACCCGACCACCAACCTGACGCCATTGTTCTTGGCCGACAGAACCGAGCCGTCCGCACGAATGACAAAGACTGCCTTCTTGTCGGCGATTTGCGTCGTTCCTCCAGCTTGGCTCAGATACCACGGGCGCTTTGTCCCGGCCTGTAGCTGACCGCGGTCGGATTGAAGACCTGTCCATTCACCATGACGTAGTCCGCTTTCTTTGGAATCAGCAGGACATCTCCATCGCGGACGGGCACGTCCGCCGAGCTGTTTCCAATTGTTCAGATCGGACGGAATGCGCACGACGACCCTGCCCGATCGGCGGATTCGCCTGGAGCTGCTGGAGCGTCGTCTCCGTCTCCGCAATCGCGGTCAGCTTGGCGTTCTTCTGATCGACTTCCGTCTCCGGCAACTGCTTGAGATTGATCTCCTCCTGCTTCAATCGCCGAACCATTTCCAGTCGTGCGTTCATTTCCATCTTCGCGAACATCGCGCCGCATCAGCACCGCGCCGTAGGGATACGCCAGCGGGCCCAAATCCTCCGGCACGCTCCAGAATCGGAGCTCAGCTTTTCACCGGGTCGGATTCCGTACGCGCCCGGGTTCTTTACTTCGCCCTTCACGCTGATCGACGCGCCAAGGTCATTCCAGTTCGGCAGCTGACGAATCGTCAGAACGTCACCATTGTTCAGTGGGACGTTCGCGGTCGTCTCTCCAGCCAGTGCTTCGGAAATCGTGACCGATTGATGTGTCCCGGCAAGTTCGCCCTTGGTCTGCCCACGCGTAGTGCGTCAGATCGGCGGTTTGATTGTCCGCACTCGGTTTCAATCCGCCACCGAGTTCGAATCAAATCGGCAACGGTCATGTTCGTGGTGAGCGGATACCGGCCAGGCTTCCCGACTGTCCCCTTGAACGTACACACTTGCCGGCTGAATCAGCATCCGGACTCTTATGAATCAGTAGCCGGTCGCGAGGTTGCAGCCAAATATTTGCCGCGGGATCGCCTTCGAGGGCCAGATTCAGGCTGACGCTGAAGATTTTCATCTTGCCGTCGGGCTGGTATCGGAAGACTTGCGCGTCATCAATTTTCGCGTCCGGCGACGATTCCGCCGGCCAGATGCACCGCGTCGCTCAAGTGAATCTGTCCGGCGGTACGAAACGTTCCGGGCGTCCGCACATCGCCAAACACGGAAACTGTCGGCGGATTCTCGAAATCAAATCGGCTGAAAATTCGCACCGTGTCCATCGCCTGAAGCGATCGGCGCCTGCGCCGGATTTGCCAACGCAGCGGCCAGATCGAAACTCTCGACCGTCGGATGAAAGTCCGGTGCATTCAGGCGAATAATCTCAGCGTATTGGCGCGGCAGGTTCCGGCAACAAATCCTTGTACGACGCGATTACGTCGGTCACGCGCATGTCTGGGTCGATAGGAGTATCGGCCCGGCCGGATCACGTGCCCTTCGACGTACACCGCATCCTGATTGTAGGGCGCGATCGGAAATACCCGAATGCGATCGCCATCCTGAATTTCGAACGCTTCCAGTTTCTTCGTAACTTCGGAATCGCTGTCGACTTCCGGGATGTCGAGGCTCATCATCGTCTGATTTTGATGCGCCACCAGTCTCTGCACTTCGATATGCCGAAGCGTTGCCGTCGGAAGCAGACCGCCCGCCAAGTTCCAAGCACGGACGACAAGTTCTTCTCGTCCTTCAGTTCGTAGATCGCCGGACGCCGCACCATTCCTTCGACGGTGACTTGCGGTCCGACGGGAGGCACCAACACGCTGTCGCCATTCTCGAGTTGTTGAAGTCCGGATCTCACGCCATGCAGTAGAAGATCGTATAGATCGACGACCTGGACGAGCTGATCGCCGCGATAGTGCTTCACGATCCGCAGCGATCCCTTTTGCGTCGGCCCGCCTGCAACGAACAGTGCGTTGAGCGGCGTGGAAAGCGAGCTGATGTCGTACGCTCCCGGATTGGCGATGTCTCCGACTTCGTACACACGAATCGTGCGCAACCGCGTGAGCGAGACCTCCGCCGACACCTGCCGGAATTGTGTCCGCAGCGTTTCCTGCAAATTGGCCTGAACGTCGGCCAGACTCTTGCCGCTCACCAGAAGCGGGCCCGACTTCGGGCAAGCTGACACGCCCTTCGCGATCTACGACGCGAAAGATGCGCTGGCTCACGCCGCCCCACAAATCGATCGACAGTCCGTCACCTGGTCCAACAACGTAGTCCGGACCCGCCGGCACATCCATCGGGAATCAGTTGCGAATCGCGCGTCCCGTTCTCGAAGACTTCGGCACCAAATCGTTTCGGCATCGTCGGGCCGCGGAATCGCCTGCACGTACATATCGTAAAGCGATGGAATGTCGTTGTACGGGCTGCGCGGCTCGCACCAACTCAGGCGCCGGAGGCTGCGGCTTGGGCTGATACGCCGCGATCGAACGGCAGCATCGGCGAATATGTCGACGAACTGCCCGTCGAAGAGGACGTGATTCGCGTCGCGCCGTTCGAACGATACAGTGTCCATCGGGTTCGGGCTGGGTCTGCTCGATACCGACTCCGTAGACCGCGAGCGAATCCACGATGTTGCGATTTTCCGGGTTTGCGACCGACTGCAAACTTCCGCCGATTGACTGTCCGCGTCTCTGCTTGCGCGAAGCGAAGCCGCCCGATCAGACTCGAACTCCCGCCGCCCGAGCGACAACGTCGAGTCGAGTCCGCTTCCCAGCGGCAATTCGGGGAAAACTCCTTCACCTTGAATCGACTCCCTGTCCGACGACGGGTCGAGTTGCGCTCGCAAGAGTTGGTCGTTTCGACGAAGGATTCTGCGGATTTGTTCGTCGGGCCCATCCGCGAAGGCGGATTCCCTTGATCAAAATCCTGCTCGCGCTGCGGTTCGGGAATCTGCTCGTCAGTTCGATCCCGCGCTCGTCGGCACATTGCGGATCAAGCGCATTGCAGTTGACCGAATTCTGAACGTTGCGCGCTTTCCGTAGTTTCGTTCGCTCTTGCTCTTCCTCGTCTTCCTTCTGCGCGATCAATTTGGCGCGTTCTTTTACCAGGAGCTCTTGCTCTTTTCCGGCCGCCGAATCTGGATTTAGCTGCGGAACCAGATACCCATACCGCTGCACGAGCTGCGTCGCAATCGATCGGAACTGCACGTCCGCTCTGCAGGCGATCGAAAATCGCATCATCCGTCAGATCCACTTCGCTGATGATCTGCCCCTGCGACGTCGCGTCCTTGGCAACCCAGCGCTTCAACTCCACCATCAGCC
Organism: uncultured Acidobacteriota bacterium; assembly: GCA_963721915.1. GTDB lineage: Bacteria > Acidobacteriota > Terriglobia > Acidiferrales > UBA7541 > Acidiferrum. The sequence goes on from CAVRLD010000007.1 coordinate 418,569, forward strand.
CGATATCTTTCACCAAGATCGTCTTGATGTCCGCAGCGGAAGCCGCTACCCGGCTCAAATTCTCGCGTCCCAATTCGGAGTCTGGGCATCACAGGTCTCTGGCGTGTCCTGGTCTTCTTGCGAGGAAGCAACGGTTGCGCCGACAAAGGAACAGCAGGCGAAGCACGTAAAAGATGCAATCCGCCATTTTCGTGATTTCAGCGATCCAATCGATTTTGACCTTCTGCTTCTCTTCATCTTGTCTGCTGCTCCGCTCTTCGTCGTATCTCGACAATCAACCATCAGACATCGTCCACTCAGGTTCTCGGCGCATCAGACGCGCTCTACCGCACCGCCGGTGCGATGTTTCGCACTGCGTTCAGAATCCCCTGCTCGGATGGTTCGATCTGGCTGGAATGAATGTCGAACGACGCCCAGTAGAAGACGCTGCAATTTTCCTGCGACGCGACCGCGATGATCCGCAGTCCGGGCTGATCTCGCAGTAAAGTGTCGCAAATGTCAGGACGTTTCGCCGGCTCATCGAGAGCGATCACCAATAAATCCGGCGAGGTTTGACGCACCCGTTGGCGAATTTCGGACTCATCGGATACTTCCCCCACTATCTCGATGCCGGGTTCGTCCGACAAGGTTGCCAGAATTAGTTCGCGCATCAATTTCGGCTGGTTGGCTACCAGTATGCGAAGGGACCTGCGCATATGAGTTTCTCCTCGTACGCCTAAGTATTGGCGAATAGCGAAGAAAAGAGGAGGCTTAAAGAAGACGTCTGTTGCTTGCCAACCTAGCATCAGGCCTAAAGCATCAGAAATGTGCGGTGCGAAAACTGAAAAGTACTAAGAATTTCTCAAGCCCGAGGGAGGCCAGCACTAGGTGATGGTTGAGACATTTCATTCCGTTCAGCCTCTTGACCACCTCGAACCGACAATTAACTTTCATGCAAAACTCTTTTGAGAGATACTAGGCCACACTTTGAATGTATACTAGTTGTAGGCTCGCAATACATAACTAGGTCATTTTCAAGGGGTTGAGGCCGACGGAGAAGACTCCGCAGTTCATTTGAAGAGAGCTCTGAGGGCTCTGAATGACGCAAATTAGCGAAAAGCAGTCGTCCCAGCGACGAACGTTTATGTTGTAGCCGAAAATCGACTGCTCCGCGAGTCGCTGGTGCGCCTGTTCCGCAAGCGCGGGGATTTCAGCATGGTCGGCGATGCTTCTTACTCCGACTCGACTCCGGAACGTGTCGTCTCCGCGCAGGCCGACTTGCTTCTCCTGGATTGCCTGAATCCTAATCACAAGTCCGACGATCTGATCTGCGATCTCCGCGAATCGGTCCCGCACATCCGGGTCGTCCTATTCGGCATGGACGAGGACACCGACATCTTTCTGCAAGCCGTGCGGCTAGGTGTGAACGGCTATGTGCTGAAAAGCGCCTCTGCCTCTGAACTGGTCGACGCCGTCCGCGGCGTAGCCCAGGGCGAAGCGGTTTGTCCCGCCGAAATTCTGCAAAGTGCTGTTCCAGGCCTTGTCGAGCGAGGCCAATCAACAAGCTGCTATCGCCGAGCAGCGCGCCGGTATGCGCTTCGAACTGACCCAGCGCCAGCGCCAACTCATGTCCCTTGTCGCCATGGGCCTGAGCAACAAGGAAATCGCAGCGAACCTGAATCTCTCTGAATTTACGGTGAAGAACCACATCTATCGCGTCATGAAACAGGTTGACGCGCAGAATCGCCACGAAGCCTGTCCATCTGATCCGCGCCGGCGAATCACACGAAGACCAGTGGCAAACCTTGCCTGCGCCTTAGCGCACCCCAGCGACTCTGCGACTTATCCCCTTGTCGGGGCGGTCTCGTTTATCCTGAACTTCGAAGGGCTCCGCCCGGCGTTAACTTCGACACGCGATAATACTTCGCTGCCGCCCTTATTGCACTTCAGGAATCGCGGCCCGCTCGCCCCAGTGTTCCACAATATCGCGCACCACTTTGTCTCCTACAATTTCGGCGGCGTCCAGCGCGGGAAGATAAGCCTCAATGATTGGTCGGACTCGACTGCACGGGCGAGGCGTAATAACCTTTGCGCGCGTAGACCGTGAGCTTGCGGCCCTCCTTTTCAGCCTGAATATCGATAGCGTGGTATCGTCCGTCCAGACGGAAGGAAGACGGCTTGTATGAAACGAAGTAGCGGCCACGGATGACTTGCTGAAGATCGGCGAGGCTTCCATTCAGGCCATGAACCGAGCCGGGCATAAAGGCGGAGCCGCCCGTCAGTTCCGAGAGCGTTTTCAACGCATGATCGCCAATCAATCCGCTGGGCTCTTGAAGCGAACGCTCCCTGGTGCTGACGGTATAGACGGAAACCTCCGCTTGCTGCGCTCTACCTACTGCTTGTTTGAGAGTGGACTTACTTGAGTTGTCTTGGCCATCGCTGATGACAATTAGAATCCGGGCAACCGTCTGCGTTTCGGAATGCCTGGCCAGCTTATTGGCAGCGAAGGCTACCGCGTCCCACAGTGCGGTCCCGCCGCCCGGTGCAAGTTGGCCAACCGCTCGAGCCGTGAGCGTTTGGTCTGCCGTGAAATCCTGGACGAGAAGCACAGAGTTGTTGACACCTACGACGAAGGCCAGATCGTCCTTGTCGGTTACTACCGTCTTCAAGAACTTGGTCGCTGCTTCCTGCTCGAAGCGAAAACGGTCTGTTACCGAGTTACTGGTGTCGATGATCAGCCCGAGGCGCAAGGGTAGCTCAGACTCATTGCGAAATGACAAGATGGACTCCGGGAGCTGGCTGTTGTCGTGAATTTGAATTTCGGAAGAGGCGAGGTTGGTCACAGATCTTCCGTGGTCGGTGGCGGCGAAAAATATCGCTACCTCGTCGACTGCAACTCGGAGCGTTGGTCCGGAAATATTCGCGCGGATTTGATCGGAACTGGGTTCATCGGAAGTGAGCCGCGCTGACCGCGGCATAGAACTCGAGCCGGCCGAAGGTTCTGTCGGCGCAGTGATGCGGCAGTCCGTGCAGGCCTGACCGGGTTCCGCTTCGGCCTCGGCGATCTGGGCTTCTTCTTTCTTGTTTTGCAAAACTTGCTGGGCGCCCCGCGCGATCTCTTCGGCGGTTGGGCCCCTGAAAGATGAACTGACGGTGTATGCAGGAGACGGTTTGGCCGCAGCTCGACTAACCTGGTCTGCTTTCATCTGATCCAGAATCTGACGAAACCGGCCGGATGAGGGCGACTTAGGGTCCTCGCTCAATAAGATTTCCATCTCACGCTGAGCTTCGGTGAGATTGTCTTGCGCCTCCAGGGCTCCAGCCGCAAAAAAATGCACCACGGCAGCGCCCTCGTGTTCACCGTCATGGACCTGATGTGCGGTGGAGATTACGGCGGGATAGTCACGGTTCACAAACTCCGCGTAAGTCAGAGCCGTCAGCAGTCGAAGATCGAGTGGAGCGATCGAGGAAGCCTTCTTCAGGGAGGTTTCCGCCTCGGCATATTGCTGGAGCGCTAATTGCGCGCACCCCAGATTTAGATACGAATTCGGTAGATGGTCGTCGAGCGCCAACGCGCGGGCAAATTCATCCCGCGCCTGCTGGCTCTGACCCTGATTTAGATAGGCCGTGCCTAGAGCATTGTGGGCGGCCACGAAACTCGAATAAACTCGATGGACTTGGTCAAATGCGTGATCGCAGCCTGCAAATCCTTTTTCATTAAAAGTTGATAGCCCTTTTCGTATTCGCGCCGAGCTTTCCCCGGGGATTTGAGGTCCAGCTTCGATATCGAGCCGCTGGGTGCCTGCAACGGGCTATTCGTTCCGGAGCTCCGGCTGTTGATTAGGAATAAATTGCTATCCATCCTGGTCGTTTGGATCGCATCCAGGACCGGCATGGTGCCGAATCGATTGGATGAGGCCGGAGCAGAGAACACCTGGGCGCTCGCGGAACGGGCGCCAAAACTCCAGCAAAGCGGGGCGAGGAGCAGAGCCCGCCGCAGTCGCCCGCTGATCATGGAATTTGCCTCACCGGAGTCATACCAAAGCGCTAGGCGGAGATCGGCGAAATTCAGCGAACCTATTATAAGCCGACAGGGGCGCCGAGAGTTGATCGGCGCCCCTGCCACCCGCCAAAATAAACATACGCTAGAAGGTGAAATGCACTCCCAAACGGATGGTTCGGCCGGCCTGATACCTGTTTGGCAAGCCGTACCCGCTGTTAATCGTAACCGGGCCCGGACCCTTACCACCCAGCGTGGTGTTCGATGGCGCCGAGTTCAGCAGCGCCGCAAAATTGTAGGGTTGAAAGGCGGACGTGTAAAAGGGTATGCCAGTCGAACAAAGTATGGCCGCCTGGCGCGATGTAGTTAGGATTAAAGCCACTGTCGATATTTGCCTGTAGCTGAGTCACGGAGCGTTCGTTCAGCAGGTTGGTAATCGTTCCTGAGAAGCCCAGAGTTTTGCTCTCGGTTATCTTGTAGTTTTGGGTCAAGTTGAAGTCGGTCTGGTTATACCAAGGAGTGCGCTTGGTGTACGGGCTACCAACTGTGATCGCGCCGGTCGTCGGATCCTGTGTGACGTTTGCCCACTTGCCGCGGTTAACCACGTCAACGGGAAATCCGCCGCCTGCATTGGGGACGTTGTATCCGGTCGGAAATGCAAAGCCTGCATCCAGATAACTTGTCAGGGGCGATCCTTGATATAGAACCTGGAAGATTCCAAACTGGGTTGTGAAGTGCCGCATCCAGCCCAACTCGTAGTAAGCGTAGCCCTTTAAGGTATTGGGACGGTCGGTCGGCAAAAGACCACTGGAGGATCCGCCATTCGCGTTCCATGAGAAAAAGGGTTCGTCGAAAGCACGGCCGTTGTTGGGAGAATTGCGGCCCCCACCGCCGTCTGCTTGGTCCGAACTGGTCAGGCCGGTGTAATTACCGTACAACCTGCTGTAGGTGTACGAGAACATTCCGGACCAGTGATTGGTCGAAGCCTTCGTCAGTCGAAACTCCACGCCGTCATAATTGCGCTGTGGCGGAAGGATATTCGGGCAAGCGGGCGTGCTGGTCGGCGTACAGGTGGAAGCCTTTGGATCTCCCGGGTTAAGTCCAGCCAGGAAGTTGTAGAACCCCGAGAATGTCTTGTTGACGCCTTCACCGGGATTAACGATGACGAAAGTCTCGCCGATGCTGGTGTTGAAAATGGAGGAGTCCTCAATCACATGGTCGAGCCGGCGGCGGTCATAGCGAGCCTCGAAAGCTAGCGTCCGCGTTAGTTGGTAGTCCACGCCCAAAGTGAATTCGTGCTGCTTGTAGGGTTTCAGGCCCGGAGCAACGCCCTCTTGGCTCGTAGAGCAGGTCGGGCAGGTGGTCGGGAAGGTCCGGAAGTTTTGGTTCTCCAGGAAGGTCAGCCCCGCAGGCGTGCCGCCGGGGAAATTCGCCTGGCTGGAGGAATTCGGGCCCACGCAATAGCGCCCCGCGCTGTTGAAAGCGGGAGCAATGGAGGCAATGTTTGCTGTATCCAGAGCGTAGTAGCACTGTTGCCAGAACTGACCGCCAAACGAGCTGATCGCAAGGTTGAGCTTCATCTGGTCGTAGAATTGTCCGTAGCCGCCAAACACCTTCATCTTACCGTTCCGTAAAGGATCCCATGCCGCACCGATGCGGGGGGCAATCTTGTCACCCCAGCCGAAGTTGATAGGAGAGCTGATCGCGCCCGACGGCTGGTTCTCCGCCGGCAGGGCTTCCTTTTCAATGCGAAGGCCGGCGTTGATGGTAATGCCCTTAGCGATCGACCAGGAGTCTTGGAAGAAGAAAGAGTGATTGTTGCTGGTAACATTTCCGTTCGAGCCGAAATCGTACACGCTGATGTAACCGAACTGCCCTTGGCACTGCCCGTAGAGAGCGACGAAAGGAGCGCAATTAGCGGTACCCACTGGCCCCTGGGGGGAGTAGGCGCTTCCGCTACCTACAAAGAAATCGACGCGCGGGACGTTGTAGTGCTGGTTGATGCTGTTGCTGAGATGGTTGAGCTGATAACCGAACTTGAAGTTATGCGTGCCCTTCCATCCGCTCTTGAACCAAGCTAAATTTACGTCGACCTGACTTGCCTTGTCGGCATTGTGCGTTGTGAAATTCGGGCTATTGGCAAGGTTCTGGAATCCGCCCGGTTCCTGTAACGAAGCTGGCAGCGGCGCACCGGTAGCATCGGTGGCACCAACGCCGTTTGCCGTAAAATTCGTGAGGGTCCCGACCTGCGGGAAGCCGAAGTCGTGATAATTCTCAAAATAATAGCCGTATCGGCCGGTCAAAATAAGCCGTGGGGTAATGCTGAAATCCGCGCCCACGTTGGTGGTGGAGTTGGGAGACGTATAACCCAGGGCGTGCGCGTAAACCGCGGGAGAGATTGTGGCGCTCACGTTGTTGGGTGAGCCGTTTATTGTGGAGGCAAGCGGCAGGTTCGTGGGGTCCTGAAACGGCAGGTTTTCGCCGCTCTGCCTCTGAAGTTGGTAGAGCCAGGAAGCATATAGGCGAAGCCTCTTGGTCGCTGCTGCGTCGATACGAGCGTTGGTGTAGTACGTCTGGGTATTTTGGCTGAATGCAATCGCACCCCCAGCGGGTACCACGCCTCCAACGGGGTATATGATGGTGCGCTCATCGGTGGTAAATTCTGGATTGAACCCCACAAAGCCAAAGATGTGGTCTTTCCAGATGGGTCCGCCGAAGGTGAAACCAGGGAAGATATCCGCGGTCTTGTCTTTCTTGGGCACGTACTCCTGGAAGTTCGGGTCGGTCAGGCCCCAGGGTGCCCCCGCCGGGCCTGCCAGGACGGAACTGGAGTTGGGATCGTAGCGGCTAAAGGTGGACGCGTGTGCGTCCATAGCATCATTTTCGAAATAGCTGAAGATCGAGCCGTGGTAGTTGTTCGACCCCTTCTTCTGGATGACATTGACAACGCCACCCAAGGCGCCGCCGTGCTCGGCTTGGATCCCCGAGTTCTTGATTTCCACTTCTTCAATGAAATCAAAGGGGACGGTGGTACGGGAGTAGCCGCCGATCAGGTTGGCCGTTTCCTGGCCTTCCACAAGGTAGGAATTCTCGGAGTCCGAACCGCCCGCCACCGAAAAGCCGTGATCGCCTCCATTGGCGGTGCTACCCGGAGCGGAACCCCCGGTCCCGTTGCCTGGATATCCTCCCAGACTGGTATTCCCCATCAAGGGTTCGTTGCGCGCGGCGGGGGCAAACTGGATGACGGATTGGAAAGATCGTCCGTGTGGAATATTGTCAATGACATCTTGCGTTACGTTCGTAGTGGTAACATTTGTCGTAACATCGATTTGCGGAGCTGCGCTGCTGACTTCCACGATCGTTTCGGATCGACCGACCTCCAGCAGAAAATCAACGCTGGGCAAGCGACCCACTTCCAGCAGTACCGCCCGCTTCGCCGTCGAAAAGCCCTTCGCGGTTACGGAAATGGTGTAGTTGTCTGGAGGGAGATTTGCGAAACGATAATAGCCGCCTGAATCGGTATCGACGCTTTTGGTGCCAACCAGGCTGTTGGCCGTGACGGCTACTGTTGCTCCCGGCACCACGGCTCCCGACGGATCCTTTACAGTCCCCTGCAAACCAGCTGTCGTTTCTTGGGCCGCTACTCTGAGATTGGAAACCAGCAGCAAAGCGCTAGACAACAGCAACAGTCTCGAAAGGCGCATTTCCCCCTCCATCGCGGAAGATCTTGGTTCCAAGAATGTCTAGGGCCCCGGATCAAAGACTCGTGGTTTAGAAGTCGTGCAACCATTCTTCCAAGAAGTAAGAAGGAATTAATGATTTGTTTTCTTTCGTTTACGTCGTAGGTAGATACCGATACACTAAGGTTCCTACCATAAGTTGTATGGATTATCCATAACATCGTAGCTTTCGAACGTTTTAAAGAATGGTTTGGCCGCGTTGGCGGAGTATTTACATTCGTCAGGGATCTAGCGCTGGTTTTGTTGTGATTGGGAAGCCCTCTGTTTCAGTCTGCCCTCAGGGTCGAAAATCACTGCGCTTGTGCTTGGCTGGGTTGAGGATTTGCGGGTTCAACTCCATAGCCGAGGCTACGGAGTTGCCTGATCATCTTGGCAGTGCGCCTTTGCCTAGATTGATTGGTAACCGCCGGGCCGCGTTCTTCGTAACGAACTCTGTGGTGGAGGACCTTCCAGATGAGGAGACACTGCGGATGCGCAACCGCCCCGATAGTTTGTTTATGTCCGAGGCGCGGTACCATACGACGATAGACAATCTCAAAGATAGTTCCTTTAGCCTTGACTGCCGCGTTGGCATCCTGATTGAGAATGCGCCGCATGTTGCGGTTGTCCTTAGGGGATCGGTGGCTGTAGTTCACGCCCGCGCTCTCCTCCTCACCGGGACATGCACCAACCCACGAGGAGAGCCGCTTGCCCGAAGGACCGAAGGAAAGGTTGCTGCAGTGGCACCCACTTCGGCAATGATTCTGCTAACCGTTGCTCCCTTACTCGGGCGCTCTGGCTCTCCACGCACACGCAACTCCCGGCGTTCTCTCATCGTAGCGGGTTTTACCACTACCGAAGATCGCTTCACGGGCCCGAATACCGTCGTCTGACGCGACGAGATCGTGGCGTTGCGGTGTCTCGCAAGACACCGGCGCTAGCGCGACGATCTCGTCCGTTCTGGTGTCTACCTCGATCCAGGCCAGAGATAGGTTGTTTTACGGTGAACGCCTCACCGTCTCGTTTTGGAGCTTTTCTAAGAAATAGAATCGCACGCCAGGGATCACCCCCGCCAGCTTAGCCGTCTCTTTAGGCCGTAATCGCCTCAAACGAAGATTTAGCCAGCTGGCTTCGGTCGACACTGAGACCCGTCTGGGTCCAACGCTTTAAGCACTTTTCCAACACTTGCTTTACATTTGCTCTGAAAATGTCGAGTGAAGTCTGCGTATCACGCCTACGCCTCCTCGAGGGTCGAGAATCAAGCGCCATCTCGACCTCAGTGCGAGCACCGCGGGCACAATGTCACCACGACCGTCAAATCCCACGGTGTGAATAGCCGATGGTCGGCGTGGCCGGCCGCCCCGGCGGCATGCGCGATGAAGCCTAAGTGACGGCGCTTCGCGAAGTTGTGCAGATGCTCGACGCAAATTCCGGTAAGGTCCACGACCTCGGCATAAGTGAAGAGTTTTTGGCTCGATTCGCCGGTTACCATGGGACAAGTCCTTTCGATCTTCGGACACTCAGGTTTCAAAGAGTTCGCAGACGATGGAAAGGTCGCGTTCGCGAAACCCGGTGACCTCTTTGCTCTTTCCTAAGAGCTTGTTGATTCACAAACGATCAATCTTTACTCTCGGCTGGGATCGCATCGCTTCGAATTGCAATCGCTGTGCCAATCTAAGACGGCCCAATCAATTCTTAAATGGTTAAGCGGAAAGATATACAGGTGAAGAAGAAGCCGCAGCGGTCCCATCGTGCACCCGTCGCGGCGGTGACGGGGGAGGGTTGTTGTCAGCCGATTGACACTGGCGATTGACAATTGACGGAAGGGGTCAAGACTTTAAGCCCCTTGCTCGGGTCCCTATAGTCTCGTAGTCCCACAAAACGCGAGTGCCCTAGCCGAGGACGCATCAAGCTACCATTAGGTGGAGAAGGTTTCGACTTGTGAATCGGCGCCTCCGGACGGAGAATTTCTGTCGATGCTTCTATGCAGCGAGGGAAGGATGAGAACCGCCAAGCAAATAATCTTTCGTTACAACGGAGATCCAGTAACTGAAGAGATCGACCTCGACATGGATGGTGACAAAACTGTTCCTAAGCAAGGCTCCTTTGTTGATCGTAAGGGAAAACGATGGAAAGAAGTCCAGGTCAACGTGGAGAGAAGCGCGACAGAACCCTTCGTGGTCCCGACTTTTAGGGTCTTCCTCACTAACGAATTGTGAGGTTGTGGAACAAGGTGCTCGGCTCAATTGGTTATGCCTCTTCGTCGCCGTGGAACAGATCAAACTGCTGGTACAGACATTCCATCTTGCGTTGCGGCAAGCCGGTTTGAATATAGAGCCTTCATGGGAGAACAACAAATGACCCTAGCCGAGCAAGCGGCACTCATGTGGCCGATGTTGGCGTTGGCAGCTCGGAATCAACAAATTCAATCATGGTAAATTCGGGTTCGCAATGCTAAGGCTCGATGCGAAATAAGCACACCCTTACGGCCGAGCCTGGCAAACGCTTTGATCGCGTCCTTAGCATTGTTGTTTTTTAGGGATCACTCGGTAGCAAAAGTTTTGGTACCAGAAGCAGATGACTAGAAGACTCGATTACCGCAACGGCGTGCTTGATACATACCCCGAAGTCTACACCTCGGCGGCGATTGAGGCGTTGGAGGTCCTGGCGCCGCTCAACCATGACCGTCGCGAGCTGATGGCAAGGCGCATCGCGCGGCGACTGACCCGGCAGCGCGGCCGGCGGCGCATCGCTTTCCTCGACCCCCAGGCGCTGATCCCGCGCACGGGCATCCGGGTTCAGGACGCCCGAGACGGCAACTTCGAGGGGAGCGAGATCCCGGCCGATCTGAAGCGCCAGTGGATCCAGGGCACCGGGCCCGTCACCAAGCCTAGGGTGAGCACCGAGAGCGGCCTGCGCAACGCCGCCTACGCGCTCCTCTCAGGTGCCGATGGCTGGATGTTCGATGGCGAGGATGCCCTCGGGCAGGTCGACACCATGTCGCTCGACAACCAGCGCAACCTCCGGTTCGCGATCGCCAGCGACCCACGCTTCCTGCGCGTTGCCGAAGAAGTCGCCGCCGAGATGAACCAGTGGGCGCAAGGCTTTTTCGGGCGACCCATCGTCGCCGACTGGCGCCGACAGCTCGACTTCACCACTAAGATCTTCCGCGCGCGCGGACTGCACCTCGACGACCGCCACGTGCGCGAGCAGGACGGTACCGGCTTCTCCGCTTCGATCGTCGACCTCGCGCTCTACGTGGTCAACAACCACCAGCGCCTACGCGACTCGGGGGCATCGATCGTCCTCTACCTGCCGAAGATCCAGACCGCCGAGGAGGCAGCGCTGTGGAACGACCTGCTCGCCGCGCTCGAGCAGCACCTCGGGCTGCCGATAGGCTCGCTCAAGGCCTACGTCCTCATCGAGCAGATCGAGGCGGCCTTCCAGTTGATGGAGATCCGCGCCGCCCTCGGCTGCCATTTCGTCGGCTTCAACACTGGGCGGTGGGACTACATCAACAGTGTCGCCGACGCGATGGCCTGGGAGCCGGGCTTCCTCAACCCCAATATAGACGCCATCGGTATGACCTACGGCTACATGCGCAACTATGAGGACCGCGTACGCCGAGCGGTGAACACCCCCGACCGGAACGGCCACTGCGCCCTCTGGCAAGGCGGTATGGAGCCCAACATCCCGGTCGGTTCCGTGGCGGGCGTCGCCGCAGGTATGCGCAGGGCTAAGGCCGGCGGCAAGCGTGAGCTCCTCGCGGGGGCGAGCGGCAAGTGGGTGGCGCACTGGAAGATGGTGCACATAGTGCGGCCGGTGTGGGAGGAGGTCGGCGCCGACAACCAACTCGAACGTGAGTTCCCGCCGCTCACTTACACACAGGAGGACGCCGACGGGCTGGTGCTGCTCGAGCCGGCGCCGCGCACCGTCCGGGGCGCCCGCGATCTGCTGAGCGTTGCCCTGCAGTACGGCAACGCCTTCGAGCAAGGTTTTCAGGCTGCGGCGCTCAAGCCGGCGGACTTCTTCGGCGACGACAACGAACTTTACCTGATGGAGGACATGGCGACTGGTGAGATCCGTGTCAGCATCCTCTGGGAGTGGCTGCAGAAGAGCGCGCAGCTCACCGACGACGACCCCGCGACCGGAACCCGCGCCGGCGATACTTTCGATGCGACGCTCTTCGCGCGGTTGCTCGCCGAAGAGTACGAGAAGCTGCTCCGCGCCCGTGACCGCGACGTCCACGACGACTCGAAGGCCACCACGCTGCCCATCGCGCGGGAGATCGTCGCGACCTATGTCACTAATGGCGTCAAGCTGCCTTGGTACGTCGACCTCTTGAACCTCAACCTCAATAACCACGACCTGACCACCGCCAAGTCCCGCATCCAGGCCTACATCGAGACCTTCGAGCGCGACGGAACGCGAATCACCGAGAACCTCGACTTAGTCGCCTGAAGCAAGGAGCGCCGTCATGAGATCCTTCGAGAAGGAAATCGCCGCGACCCAGCAGTGGTTCGACAGCCCCAGATTCGCGGGGATCGTCCGCCTCTACACCGCACGCCAGGTGGTAGAGCAGCGCGGCACTATCGCCTCCGACTACACCGTGGCGCGCGAAGCCGCCGCGGCATTCCATGACCGCCTGCGACAGCTCTTCGCAGAACGCAAGTGCATCACGACCTTTGGTCCGTACTCGCCGGGGCAGGCGGTGACGATGAAGCGGATGGGGATCGAGGGGATTTACCTCGGCGGCTGGGCGACCTCCGCCAAGGGCGGCACGAGCGAGGATCCGGGACCTGATCTCGCCAGCTATCCGCTCAGCCAGGTGCCCGACGAAGCGGCGACGCTCGTGCGCACCTTGCTTACGGCGGATCGTAACCAGCAGTATCTGCGTTTGCGGATGACTGAGGCACAGCGCACCGCGACGCAGGCTCACGACTTCCGGCCGTTCATCATCGCAGACGCGGACACCGGCCACGGCGGCGACCCGCACGTTCGCAACCTCATCCGTCGCTTCGTGGAGGCCGGCGTGGCGGGCTACCACATCGAGGACCAGCGCCCAGGTACCAAGAAGTGCGGCCATCAGGGCGGTAAAGTGCTTGTGGCACAGGACGAGCAGAACAAGCGACTGAACGCGGCCCGCTTCCAGCTCGACGTCATGGGCGTCCCGGGCCTTATCGTCGCCCGCACCGACGCCGAAGCCGCCAACCTGATCGACGGTCGCGGCGACGAGCGCGATCAACCCTTCCTGCTTGGGGCGACGAACCCCGACGTACCGGCCTACAAGCCGTGCTTTCTTGCGCTGATCCAGCATTTTCACGAGCTGGGAGTCGCTGAACTCAACGGCCATCTCCTATACGCCATCCCGGCCGGAGAGCACGCCGTCGCCAAGAAGTGGCTGGAGCGCCGGGGTATTTTGGCGCAGGCCACCGAAGCTGTGGCGGCGTTGCGGGAAGGGAAAGAGACCTCGATCGACGCGATGTTCGACCGGATCGCCGCGCGTTTCCTCGAGGCGTGGGAAGACGAGGCCCGCCTCCGGACCTTCGCAGAGGCCGTTGCCGAAGTGCTCGAGTTCCGCAAGGACGAAGGCGAGCCGCTCGAGATGAGCACCGACGAGTGGCAGCGCTTCGCTGCGCGCGCCTCGCTCTACGCCGCCCGCGAGAAGGTGGGAGAGCTCGGCACCGACGTCGAGTGGGACTGTGAGGCGGCTAAGACGCCCGAAGGGTACCATCAGGTGCGCGGCAGCATTCCGTATGCCATCGCCAAGTCGCTTGCAGCGGCGCCCTTCGCCGACCTGCTGTGGATGGAGACCAAGACCGCCGACCTCGCCGACGCCCGCCAGTTCGCCGAGGCGATCCATGCCGAGTTCCCCGACAAGATGCTCGCCTACAATCTATCGCCGTCGTTCAGCTGGGACACCACCGGCATGAGCGACGAAGAAATGCGACGCTTCCCTGAGGAACTCGGCAAGCTGGGCTTCGTCTTCAACTTCATCACCTACGGCGGTCACCAGATCGACGGCCTCGCCGCCGAGGAGTTCGCCACCGCCCTCAAGCAAGACGGCATGCTCTCCCTTGCCCGCCTGCAACGAAAACTCCGCATGGTCGAGTCTCCCTACCGCACGCCCCAGACCCTCGTCGGCGGACCGCGCGCGGACGCCGCATTGGCCGCTACGTCGGGGCGCACGGCGACAACCATGGCGATGGGCAAGGGCTCGACTCAGCAACAGCACCTGATACAGACAGAGGTGCCCAAGAAGCTGCTTGAGGAGTGGCTGGCAATGTGGACGCGGCACTACGAGCTCCCCGGCACGCTCCACGTCCAGCTGCGGCCCCACCGCGCCGGCTCGGAGTTGCTCGAGCTCGGAGTCTACGACAAGGGGGAGGAGAAGCTCGCTAACGTCGTCTTCGCACCCATCCAGGACCGGCGTGGCCGCAGCATCCTCTCGGTGCGCGACCAGAACACCTTTGCGGAGTCGCTACGCAGGAAGCGCCTGATGACCCTCGTCCACCTCTTCCTGGTGCACCGCTTCAAGTCCGACGTAGTGCACTACGTTACCCCCACCGATGACAACCAGTACCAGGCCGGAAAGATGAGGTCTCACGGCATCTTCCGCGAGGTCAACACCGAGGTCGGCCAAATTATCGTCGCCAACGTCAACCACGAGCGGATCTCCGAGCTCTTGGCGCCGGATCAGGAGGCGCTGAATAAGCTGATTCGCAAATTGCCATGAATGGTTATCTTCTCCGTCCAACATCGTATCCGATCTGTTTCTGACAGAAGCCAACGGAGAGCGGAATGATGCTGCGATGTTCATGGCGGAGACCACGGGTCCAATAAGTGAGGAACAAATCGGCGCTGAGACCGAGCAGGACCGAAATCGGAACGTTGGCTGCGGGACATCGAATGACGCGAAGAGCTTTTGACTGCCTGCGAATACAGATCAGGACGCTTTCCAGAAGCCTGGTGTCTGCGGAGACAACGACCGGACAGCGACGCTCTTAAACGGCAAGCCCTTTGCCTGCTTGGAATCCGGTTCTGGCCCTTCCCGCCGCCACTGCGCGAAACTGGCTATGCTTTGTGCGGCCGATATTCCACACAGAAAAATATGTATTCGCAGGGGATTGCAGCTCTTTCCCAAAAACCCTCTCGAATAGTTGCTTGTAAGTGTCTCACTTTGCACACCACGATCTTTAAGCTTCACGTTGCCCAAAAAGAACGGCGGTCTCAATGGGTCGACGCAACACCTGCTCGAAGTCCACGCGCGGGGCTTTCAGTAGCTACAGATCGTTTGCGAGCGCTGATTCAAGCGGAACACCATCCTGGTTAGGTGTGATTGATTACAGCCAGACATTTCGAATTTCTACACGGAAGCATTGTCCGATCAACAGCTTAAATAGTGTTGCATCGACCGGTTGAGCTGGCAACTCTTTGTGGGCATTCGAATCATAGATTTTCTGAGTCTTGTAATCAGTCACTTGCGACGCGCTTTCGAAGAGGGGTTTTGGGCAGGCGCGGGATCCTCACGCACGAATTGGTAGCCATAGCTCGGGCCATCCATGCTCTGTTTTAGTTTGATGGGTCCTTGCTGTTCACGCCGGTTTCAGAAAAGTCGGACCCAGAATTGTGCAACGCCGGTACCGATAGTAAGCAATTCGAAGAGCTGACAACCTGCAATCCGAACGGCAGCGATTCCCCGAAGCAGCGGACCGCGTCCGCCCGTTCGGGCGGAACGTACTTTGACAGAAGCTCGATTGCTTCTTCGCCCATCCCAGTCGTCACCAAGCGGGAGATTGCTTCTTCGCGAATTGCATCATCGATGTCACGCGAGCGATCGCCGGTGCGCCGCGCGATCTGTACGATGGCGGAACTCGTTACTTCCGTGAACGTGGATAAGTCCAGCAGGGCTTTCAGCCACTGGCCGGCAATTTCGGGGCTCACCACAGAGTGCAGCGGCCCATACAGTGGAATGCGGGTACCCAAGCGGCCCAGTGACCACAGCCAAATTGCATCTTCAGGTTCTTTTTTGATCTTCGCCATCAGCTCTTGACCCAACAAGGCACGCCTGGTGGCTAGAACGTGCTCAAGACTCGCGACCAGACGCCACTCTTCGTACTCGAGTTGCCGATTCACGCGGCCCTTGTGCTTGCCACCAAGACGACTAGTATGCTCGCGGTAGAGGGCCTGCTGTTCGCTAGCATTGATGCCACCGGCGATCCGACGCAATAGCACCAGCAATCCGGCCTGACATTGGAGATCGTCCGCAAAGGCGAGCTCGCTTGACACGATTGTTCGCAAGGCGTTCACGCGCGCATCATCGCCCGGCACACCGAAGCCCGGCCGCAAGCAGAAGCCGGACAGGTTGAGCCAACGTGTCTCATGACGCGGAGACTTTTTACGGCTGTCGCCAACCTCGATGAGCACATCGCTGAACCGGCGAATGGCCGAGGTAGGCCACAAGTCTCTTTTCGCCCCGAGCTCTGCTTCCATTTGGCTGACAAGGGTCTCGGGCGCTAAAGTATCGCCACCAGAGGAACCGCCAAAAACCCTGCCGATCAATTGCGCAGCAGATTCTACAGTCGCATCGGAAGTCGTAACGACCGAAGAATGTGTCGGCACGGGTTGTAATTTCACCGTGTCAAGCTGCCGGGGTTGTGCCTCTTCGCCGCGCAGTTCGAATTGCAGCCGCCAGCGATGCGGCGTGGCCCGCGATTCACACCAGAGTTCAAGCGTACCAACCTCGGTGAAAATGACTCTGAGACCTATAATCAGGTAGACGTCGCGCATTTTCTTGCCGTATCGCAACAAGGTCACTAGCGGAGGATGACGATGTACGTCTTTTTCGTCCAATGCAGCGACTTCGCCGTGTGCGTCGTGCCTTGTGCGCGAACTGTACAGCGTAAATGACACCGGACGGTTAGCCAGTACCGAGAATTCGCGGTTGAGCAGCGGAAGCGTGGTGCCCTCTTCGACCCCGGCAGGCAAAACACAAATGCCCTGCAAACCGTCGTCCGAGTCGCCACCCAATGTAGTACGTGCGCGCATTGCCGGCTCTGATGCGCACACCCATGCCGCGCGCGTACGCGACCGTAGTAAGCAGCGCCGCGAGCAACCGCACTGTCTACGCCTTCGTTCTTGAGAATCTTGGGTCCCCAGCCGCTTTGGGCTCCGCCGAACCAGACGGAAATTGCCTCGACAATCCTCTCGCGAGTCACCGATGGCGTACAGAAGCCGCCATTGAAGAGCACGGCATTGGGTCGAGTCATGCGCTGGTTTGCGGACGAACCATTCATCGTGACAGCGGCTTGTGTCAGAAATGCGGCAAGGTGCTTGGTGATGGCAGGATCGACGGCGTAGGGCAGGCCCAGTTCGCGCAATCCTGCTTGGCCGGCCAGTCACCGGCCTCTCGTCCGGCGCCGTGATTGGCAGGAACCCGGCTGTCAGAGTCTGCAGCACTTCCTCGCGCGTCAGGTCAATGCTGAGCGCCTGTCCGACGACGGCGCGACCGCTACCCAAGACCGTGACCGGCACGCGCTCCAAACACGAATCACTCAGCAACCGCTCTTTAGCGGAACAGCACGCCCGACGTAACGCATAACGTTGTCGCATCGTCAGCTTGATGCCTTTGAGCTTCTTTTCCGCGTGGCGGGCCAACGCTAAATCGAGATTGTCGCCGCCGAGCAAAAGGTGCTCGCCGATGGCAGTTCGCTCGAACTGCATCTCTCCATTGACCAAGCGAGCGCGAACCAGGCTGAAGTCGGTCGTGCCGCCGCCGATGTCGCAGATCAGAATCAGTTCGCCATCGACGAGGTCTTCACGGTTCCGATCCCGCGCCAAATATGGACGCGAGGATTGGCCACTTGCATGGCCGTGTCGATTCGTAGCGATCCACGCGTAAAATGCTGCCAACGGTTCTTCGAGCAGAGTGAGGTTGTCGAGCCCGGCACTGCTGGCGGCTTCGACCGTCAGCTCACGCGCTTCCTCGTCGAACGAACCAGGTACGGTCAGGACGATTTCCTGCTGCTCAAAACGCGTTTCTGCGTCAGTTCCAATCGCGGCGTTCCAGGCATCGCGCAGATGCATGAGGTAACGCGCGGATGCGTCAACAGGGGAAATCATCGGCTGCGGGGGTTCAGCTTGCGCCGGGAGAATTCTGGCGCGGCGATGCGCGCCAGGATAGGAAAGCCACGACTTGGCCGATGACACTTGGCGGCTCGGTACAAGCGCTCCCTGTTCGCGCGCGAGCACACCTGTGACCATTGGCGGAATCCTCATCCCAGGTGGCGCTCACACCTCCAGCAGACAGTTCATCTTCGGTGGGGAAGTAAAGAAAGGAAGGAAGTGCGGGAAGCGTGCCGACTTCCCCCGGCCCAACCAACTGCGGTACTGGAAACACACGAACAGGGGAGCCCACATCAGCAATTTCTTGAGTGTCGATATACGCCACGACAGAGTTTGTCGTGCCCAGATCGATGCCGATCAGATAACGAGAAGGCACTGACGACCTCAGCTCCCGGTTTTTTCGCGAATGTTTAGCTCGAGCTTCCAGCGGTGCGCGCTGTCGCGGGATACGCACCACACTTCGAGGGTGCCGAGTTCGGTAACGCGAGTCTCGAGCCGCACCGGTACTATGGTTCCCTGCTGGCCATCCAGTTTGAGCGTGACCTCCAGAGGGCTGCGTTCCTCGATGTCGGCAGCCCAATCCTCCAACAAGCTACCGATTTTATCTTGCTTACGGACGCTGGAACTTAGGAAGCGAAACTCGGCAGGTTCGCCGACGACTAGCCCGAACTCTCTGTCGGGAATCACGGCTTCGGTGCCCTCCTCCATGCCAAAGGGAACGACACAGAGCGCCTTGAGCGGAGCTTCCATCCCGGGCACTGCAGGCATTGCGCTTTCAATTCCGAGGTAGTACGTGCGCGAGGCGCCACTGCGGATTCGCACGCCGTGACCTCGACGCGCCTTCCCGTAATAAACGGCGCCACGCGCAACAGCGTGCTCCAAGTCGGGAGCTTCGAGGATCTGCTCTGCCCCGAGCGCGTCGAACCCTTCTTGTCGCAGCCAACCGTTCAGCACCTCGGCCACCCGGTTGCGCAGTACCGCCGCTTTCATCACTCCGCCGTTGAACAGGATGTGCGTGGGGCATGCCAGTCCGCTACGGCCGCGCCGGATACCCGCCGCCTCGGGACTGTTGCGAATTTGCTCCGATAGAAACCGCGCGAGGTGTTTGGTGATTGCTGGATCGGCCGCGTATGGCAGGCCCAACTCCTGAAAGCCAACACGACGTTGCCTCGCAGGCAATTCGCCGCTCGCGACTTTGGGGAAGAATCCTTCTACCAGAACTTTGTCTAGGTCCTCGCGCGCCAGTTCCGTCTTGATGGTACCGCCAACGAGTTTCGTCCCCTTGCCGAGCAACGTGATTGGGCGACTCTGCGTCTTGGGCGATTCGAACAATTTTTCCTTCGCGGTGCGGGACTGATGCCACAAGCCGTGCAACTGCCAGATATCGACGCGGTTGCCAGAGTCTTCAAGGCGCTGTTGCAAAACGCGCGCCAGCGCCAGGTCCATGTTGTCGCCGCCCAGCAGGATGTGGTCGCCGACGGCGACGCGTTTCAGCGTCAGTTCGCCGTTCTCTTCGGAAACCATAATGAGGCTGAAATCGGTGGTGCCGCCACCGACGTCGCATACGAGAACAAGGTCGCCGACCTTGATTCGGCGGCGCCAGGCGTCACCCTGGGTTTCAAGCCACGCATAAAAGGCTGCCTGTGGCTCTTCCAACAAAGTGACGTGCTGATAGCCGGCCTGTTCGGCGGCGCGCCTGGTCAACTCGCGTGCTTCTTCGTCGAACGAAGCGGGCACAGTGAGGAGCACGTCCTGTTCCGCAAGAGTGAGTTCCCGTTGCTCCTCTGCCTCGCCGCTGTCCCACACGGTACGCAAATATTGCAAGAACTGTGATGACGCTTCGACCGGCGATAGCTTGGGCACTTCGTCCGGCGCTTGCCAAGGCAAAATCGGCGCGGTGCGGTTCACCGCAGCGTAAGAGAGCCAGGATTTGGCGGAAGCGATCAGTCGGTTTGGGCTTTCCGCGCCGCGTTTGCGCGCCAGTTCGCCGATCACGAACTTCGGCTCGGGTTCCCATGGCAAGGCGAGGCTGCCCTTGGGAAAGTCCAATTCGCTGGGGATGTAGAGAAACGACGGCAGCAATGTGCGTTCCGCCACTTCTCCCGGATTCACAAGCTGCGGAATGTTGCGGACCTCGATACGGCTTACCTCTTCGGCAGCAGTGGCCTCGCAGCGTGCCAGCGCGGAATTTGTGGTCCCTAGGTCGATGCCAACGATGTATTTAGCCGCCAACGAAAATCTCCTCTTCAACCCCACATCTGTTGCGTGACTGTCGATAAGCCGTTATGAAAGTTCGACCTCAGCAAGCGCAACCACCATGCGCCCGGCGGCCTGTGGCAGCGGGGGCAGGTTCACTTCCTTGACGCGCCAGCCTTTGTGTCGTAATACGCCGCGAACTGGCGGTTCTCCCGCCACGTTGCCGATCAATTTGATGGTCGCCGGGTCAAAACCCGCTTGGACCGTCACTGGTTGATTCTCTTCGGAGTTCAGAATCGGTTCCAACTTTACATAGTGCTCGAGTGCCTGTCGGCAAGTTTCGTGAATTGTGCGAACAGCGGCTCCAAGTTGCGCGTCGGGATAGACGGAGACGTCCTCCGCGAGGAAATCGATAAGCCGCCCGTCGCGTTGCAGCAGCGCAAGCATCTGCACGGCGCGGTCGAACGCTTCAGAGGCCGGCCGTTCAACTTGCTTCAGACGAGAGACGGAAGGTACAGCAGCGGCTGGCACCTGCGGAACCGGACCGGTAGGCTTGACAATTGTCTGTGCGATATCGTTGGGAATGCCAGCATGGAACAGGATTGAAAAGAAACACCGGAAGGCAAAAGCTACTCGTTTCCAAAATCCGTTCATAGCTACTCCCGATGATCAGAAAACCGCGAATTAGACTAATTTACCGCCACTTGCGCCCGAGCAGTTTGGAGATAATGCGTGCGGATCTTATTCATCATACCAATACGGTCAGACGCTTCATAATCGCAGGCGGCCAGCGTCATTTTACGAGCTAGTGGAGAGGAAGCGCTCTTTTTGTGGCCCAGGTCAAGCAAACGGGCAAAGATCAGCCCGAGAAGAACCCAATTCATTTTACGAACGATCGCGGGTCGAGAGAGACCTGGGGCATCGTTCTGGACCGACTGTCGCCGATTCGGAAGCTATCCGGAAACGGCTTGCGGGAGAGCACATCGGTTTGTGCACGCTGGTTAACAGCTTGAGCCGTCATCTCCTCGAACCGGACTTCTGGCCCGGAATAATTCACGGATTGCCGGTGACTCCGCGTGCGCATCTGCACCAAGTGGGTACCGGTATGTTCGCCAGGTTCATCCCCAGCCTCCGTCATACCTGCACCAGCAATTGAGCGCGTGCGATAGAAGTCCATCGCGGCAATCGCTTGACGTAGTGCGATTCTCGAGTAGGAGACTCCGACGCGCGCGCAAGATGCGAACCAGCGTTCCGAAACACAAGCCGATAAATCGAAACATGGCTAGAAGTTATATCAGAACAATGGCGGGAGGGCGGCTATGTCATTGATTTCAAGGTTGGCCAGCGTTTTGCCGAACCACAACAGCATGTCGCGCAGCTTCCCGCAGGCCGCAGTACGAAAGTCGCCTGGTTCAGTTGGGAACTGTTGAACACTTGACTGTCGCCGACCAGGTTGCGTCCATTCTCCGACGGCGAATCCTTGCCTTGACATTCTCACTTCCATACGCCTAGTGTACCGTTCCATTCGGGTATTTCTCGGTCGAGGCGGGAGCTAGGGATGGGCTCAGCTCCAACTCAGCGCCAGTGCATTGCGACGAACCGTTCGGTCGGGGTCGTTTTGCTCGTCCCGTCCATCAACCCGGAGCGTGCACTACACCCAGTTCTCCCTGTCCTTAAGTTCAGCCAGCGAGCGCCAAAACTGTCACGCTCAGGTGCGCTGATCCTACGTACACTGACAGTACATCCGCAGCAAACAATGGTGTCGCTTGGACAGGCTATGTCTACGGCGAAGGGTCCTCAATTTGAGAAACTCAACTTCGGGGGTGTACTGTGATTGGTAGGAAGCGGAATTTTTGGATCCATACACTTTTGGTCGTTTTTCTCGGAGCTTTCTTTGTGCTTTCGCCGGACTCGACGCGAAGTCAGGCAGTGAATGCCACCCTATCCGGTAGGGTGGCAGATACTTCCCGAGGAACCGTCGCAAAGGCAACCGTCGCTGCTTCGAATCTCGCGACAGGATTTTCGCGCTCCGCTCAAAGTGATGAAAACGGCGAATACTCGATTCCGTTACTGCCCGCGGGCGATTACACAGTGTCAGCCGATTTCGCCGGCTTCGGCAAACAGTCCAAGAACATCACACTGCTGGTGGGCCAAACCGCTGAATTGGACTTCACACTAACTCCTGGGGGCATTGCGGAAAAAGTTCAAGTCGAGGCGACTTCTGAACTTATAGAACCCACGCGAACCCAGGTCAGCTCGGTGATCACGGAACGCCAGATTATGAACCTGCCAGTCAACGGGCGCGAGTTTATCGACTTTGCTTTGCTCTCCCCATCCGTGACCATCGGCGACACCACTGCCGGCAATACCGATGTCATTGTCGAGCCAGTCACAAAACTTTCCTTCGCCGGACAGAACATTCACTACAACTTTATCGCCGTAGACGGTGCGGACGACATTTCCACCGCTTCGGGAATTCAGCGCGGCACTCCCCCTCAGGAGTCCGTGCAGGAATTTCGCGTGATCAACTCGGATTACTCCACGGAATTTGGACGGGCTGTCGGCGGCATCGTAAATATCATCACCCGCAGCGGCACCAACGAATGGCACGGCTCTTTGTACGAGTATTTCAGGAATGACAAGCTTGACGCCGTCAATCTTTTACAAGCTTCAGGGGCACACGTGCTGAGGCAAAACCAATATGGCGCGGCAATCGGCGGGCCCATCCAGAAGGACAAGACCTTTATTTTCGGGAATTACGAGGCGCAGCGGCGAGGTGAATCTCCTTTTTACAATTCCGCCGTGCTCGGTAACATAGACGCCATCAACGCGGTCAAGGCGGTTTATGGCCTACCTACCGAGCCGCCACTCGGCAGCGTTCTTCGCACCAATGATAACGACAACGGTTTCCTGCGCTTGGATCACGGCTTCAATCCGAACGAGCAACTCTTCGTGCGATACTTCGTTAACGACGGCCGCTTGCTCAACCAGTCGCCGCTGAATGACGGATTCGATCTTCCGTCGGCCTACAAGAATAATTTTTACCGGGACCAGTCCGTGGCCGGCACGCTAGCCTCCGTGATCAATCCGAAGTTCGTCAACGAACTCCGCCTGCAGTTTGCTCGGCGCTCATTCGATTTCCCAACCGTCACCACCCAGCCCCATCTCGAGTTGTCCAACATATTCACGATCGGCGTCAACCGCGGTAATCCCGACTTTTATCGTGAGTCGCGCTTCGAGCTCGTGGATAACGTGACGCACAGCTTCGACAGACACACATTCAGTTTCGGCGGCGACTACAATTTTGTGAGGACCACGGAGTCGTTTCCGCTCTTCTATCCGTTTGAAGCGGATTTCCCGAACCTCGGCGCGTTTCTCGGTAACGATGGAGTCGTTGGCCCGCAGTGCGTCTCTCCGGTTGGCGATCCCGGTGGGCCGGGGCCGTCCGGTTGCCAGCATCCCAACGTCATTTTTTATGAGCGCTTCCAAGCGCCCGATTTCAATGAACCGACACTGAACACCTCGGTCTATCAAGGGACGCGATTCACGCCGGCAATCCGAAACCAGGCGGAAGCGACTTTGAACCACAGTTACGACGGGCTCTACGTGGAGGACAAGTGGCGCGCAACTGGCCGTCTCACCCTCAACGGAGGAGTCCGGTGGGAATGGGAGACCTGGCCTAGCGGGGTGCTCAACACCCAGTGGAAGAATTTCGATCCCCGCTTGGGCGTCGCTTACAACCTGGGAAGCAAACGCAATGTCGTGGTCCGCGCCGGGTTTGGCCTTTTTCACGGCATGATCCCCGCTCCACTGCTCGCTTGCCAGGAGCCTTCCTGCGGCGGAACAATCGGCAAGTACCCCGGCCGGCCCTTTGAGAATAGTCTTAATGCCAAGACGGAGCTCTTCGCCTATGCTAGTGCGCCCAGCATAACCGGGTACGCCCTAAGTCAACTTGTTGCCCCGGGACTTACAACAGCAACCTATCCCGACGCCGCCCCTGCGCCAGCGTTTTTGCAGCCTGGTTGCCCTCCGGGGCCGCCGGCATGTACTCTGTCCGACTTCGGTTTCTTCGGCCCTGCCGTCGTCGTGCGGTTTAACCAGGATCATCAGAATCCGTATGGAATCCAGGCGAGCTTAGCGCTTGAATTCGAACCCCTGCCGGACACCACCGTCAGCATCAGCGGGCTCCACGTTCGTGGTGTGCACCTCGGGAGTTTTTTCAATGTGAACCAGCCAGATCCGAACCTCAGCTTCCCGCTTGATGAGCGGACTTTTCACGATTCAGAGGGTCGGTCCGGGGTGAAGAACCTGTATTGCACTTCAGCTCCCGCCTGTCCATTCACGCCAAGTGTCCGAAACTTTCCGATCGCTATTTATTTTGAAGCGACTTCGCGTTGGGATTCGCAGTACGACGGGCTGCTGATCAACGTGAACAAGCGTCTGACGCGCAGCTTCTCGTACGGCCTCAGCTACACCTGGTCGAAGACCATTGACGACGGACCGAACCCCAGCTTCGTGCTGATTCCTCAGGACAGTCAGAACTTCCGCGCGGAGCGCGCAGCGTCCTCGGATGACATTCGCAACCGTTTGGTTTTGAATGGCACCATGACCACTCCGACGACCTGGAACGTTTTCGCGCGCGATTTCCTGATTGGAGCAATCATCACCATCCAGTCGCCGCCTCGTTTCACCAAGTTTGCCGGTTTCGATGCCAACGGCGATATTTTTGGAAACAATGACCGTGTGGGCATCGAGTCCCGCAACACCTTTATCGGCGACAACTTCCGTACCGTCGATCTCCGTCTTTCTCGGACCTTGCGTTTCCCGGAGAAGAAGAGCCTCGAGTTGATTGCGGAGGCCTTCAACCTCTCTAACACTCTGAACACTCGCTTTTTCAACACTGTTTACGGGGCGTCGGACTTCTGCCCATTCAACCCCACGGCGTTTGGATGCCCTGCTACCCCATCCTCTTTCCGAGAAGGATCGCCGAACCCTTTGTACGGAACGCCGCGGGCTCTATTCAATCCGCGACAGATTCAGCTGGCGGTGAAGTTCAACTTTTAACCCTAAATGGCACCCACCTTCAGCCGCTGGTCCGTGACAAGATGTTGTGGCTCGCCTGAGTTCCCACCTCCGCACTCGTTGTACGTCGCTGCCGGCCTATTGCGCTCCAGGTATCACCGCGGCCCGCTCGCCCCAGTGTTCCACAATATCGCGCACCACTTTATCTCCTACAATCTCGGCGGCTTCCAGCGCGGGAAGATAAGCCGAGTAATTTCCGAAAACCATGCCCTTTAAGCTGTCCGCTGGGGTTGTGCCCGGCGCTTCGCGATCGTAGTTGCTTACGGTACGCAGTACCAGGACCCGCTGCAGATCCACCCGCCCGGCCCGGCTCAAGAAGGTCAACGCTTGCAACGTCCCCGAGTCTTCCATCGCCGCGACCATGTAATTTCCTTTGCCTCCGGTATAGTACTTCGTCCATTCATTCGCCCAATCCTCCATCTTCGATCCATGCCAAAAGGTGCTCGCCGACATCGTGTCGCCCCGCGCAACAAACGGCGCCCTGATCGCATTCGGAAATCCCACAAACCGAGCCCGCGCCTTTCGCAAAGCATCCGAGTCCGCCAGCGTCACGTCGCGCGTCAACTGGAACGCCCAGCGCACAAGCGCAGCGTTCAGCGTATAAACCTCGCCCTCCAATTCGCTCCGCACCGGCTGCTCGTAAGGCGTTCCCTTCCTCAAGGGTACATACCCAGTCGGCCAGCTCTCCGGAATCTGCCGCGCATCAATCTCAAACGCCAGGTCCCCATCAATCACATGATCCGCCCAGACCGCCGACCCCAGCGACACGTCCGCAGGATCGCCCCCGCCAATACCCGCCACAATCCAATACGCCTTCGATAAATCGAAGCGCGGATCCAATCCCAGCGCCATCACCGAGGCGGCAGCCTTAGCCGTCGCCACCCCGGTCACCATCCCCAGCACGCCATCCTTATTCATCCGCACATGCCGATACCCGGCCGGCAACTCAAACACCTGCTCCAAATGCTCCCGCTCGACCCACAACTGGAATTCACCGGGCGCATCCCCGGTGTCCTCGCCACGCTCAAACGCGGCAATCACGACAACCTTAATGACAATGGGTTTTCCGGCCGCCGCCATTTGCCGTTCAGAAGTCTGCTCACTGCAAAACAAACACAGGCAAGCAGTCACCAACGCAAAACGCCACACCAATGCGCTAAAAATCATTCTGGAATCCCCATGTAGTGGCGGGTCTTTAGACCCGTTAATAACGCGATGCAATGGAGGAAACCAAGAGAAAAACCCGATTGTATCGAATGAATTTGAACGCGAGCCGATTTTCGGGCGTCCAGGACGCAGGCGAAATCCCGAGCATGGCGAGGGATCTCAACGTGGATTTGAACGCGAGCTGCGTGGTGGGCGTGTGAGCCAGCTGAAAATATCCCGAACCGCGTGAGGACCTTCAACGTAAGAAGTGGTCGGCGCGAAAGGATTTTGAACGTTCGACCCCCCGTCCCGAACCAGAGTGTCGGAAAATCTAATGTCTTTCCGGTGTCGCATATACGGCTCGATCGCACTCGAAAACCTGCTCTTGGTTGGTACACATGGTACACAGCTTCGTCTGGACGAGAAGGAGCCGTCGCTAACAAAAATCCCCGATTGATTCAATATACTCTTCGCCGTGAACTTGGCGCCGATCTTCTCGGGACCTCATCGGTCGACTGCAGGGCCACGCTCTTCACTCCGCAGCCTTGCAACCAGTTCGCCAGATGATGAAGATCAAGTCTGGCACTAGCGACGCGTCGAAGACGCAGTTAGGGCTTATCGGGAGTTAGGGTTGGCTTGTCCTGACCTCAGTCAAGCCGCCACGGCGAACGTTCTGGCCAGTGACGCATCCCATCGGTCGCCCATGCGGTGGTTTTGTCGCCGTGGCACGACGTGCATGGATTAGGAATTTTATATTGATCGGTCATGGCTGGCGTGATGAACCCGAACGTGTGGGCGCGAACTTTCACGTCTGCGACGGTCGTCTCGATCTTCGGCATGTGGCAGGCTATGCACTGGCTCCCAGGCGAGCCCTCCTTGTGATGTGTGTGCTCCTCCAGCGTGGCCGTTCGTGGCCCGTTCAACGACATTGGTCCATGGCAGTCCAGGCAAAG
Source organism: uncultured Acidobacteriota bacterium (assembly GCA_963721915.1). Classification (GTDB taxonomy): domain Bacteria; phylum Acidobacteriota; class Terriglobia; order Acidiferrales; family UBA7541; genus Acidiferrum. Next base: position 445,769 of record CAVRLD010000007.1, read on the forward strand.
TTTGTCCGCCGGTTTCCGTAGCTGCGCGTAGTTATCCGTTCCATGGACATCGTGGCAACTGAAGCAAGTCACCCCGCGGCGATACATCACGCTCTGGACGAAATCATTCCCCTGCATGCGGTTCTTGTGCGCCGTTCCGTCGGGAAAATGCGTGAAAGTTAGCTGACCGAGCGGATGCTCCTCAAGCTGCCAGAAATCGCGTAGGTTCAACCCCACTCGGTAACCCACCGGCCAATCGAAATATTTGCCCTCCATCGGATTGGTGAGCGGACGCCCCTGCGAATGGCACGAAACGCATGTGTCGCTCGCGCTCACGTAATCCATGCGAGCCGGGTTCAACGTATTGGCGCGCGCGGGATACGCAACGTGCTCGCTTCCCGGTCCGTGACAGCGTTCGCATCCCACATTCCACTCGGTTACCTGCTTGGTGTGGATGTTGTAGTCGACAGAATGGCAACCGTCGCAGGTAGGGGCCGTGGGCCGCTGAAAATTATTGGCAGGATAGAAGGGCTCCCACCAGTCGGTGCCTTTCGCTACGAAGTAAGGCCGCCACACCCTATTTTTCACGTCCCACTGCGCAGGCTCGGGGAAATAGTCGTCGCCGATTTTCGTAAAATAGCGTTGCTTCCACACGCTCCCATAAACGAACGCCACCTGCTCTTTGGTGAATTTAGCCAGTGGATTCTTGGCCAGGTCTGGAATAATCGCGTCGGGGTGTTCACGAGGGTCGCGTACCACGTTGGCCATCGGCGTCTTCTTCCATCGCCTGTAGAGTTCCGTGTGGCAGTTTTCGCAAGCTTTGGAGCCTACATAGTGTGCAGATTTTGCGGTCTGCCGCCCCTCAGCGACCTCCTGCTTACTCGGTTGACGCAGATCCCGAATGAATAGCACGAGCTTCCAGCTCGCGTCGTCCTCCTCTTCGTGCGCATTACCCTATGCAGGCATCCCGGTAAGTCGCACGCCGTTCTTGATGATGTAGTGGATTTGTCCGTCCGTCAGATTCTGCGTTTGTTGCAGCACCAGATTCGGCGGTTTGGGATATAGATTTCGACCCACTAGGGTCTGGCTGGTGCCGTCGTTGCCGTGACACACGGCACACCGCGCAGTGAATATCTCTCGGGCCTCTTTCAGATTGTCGGGCGTAGCTTCCCACGGATTCGCCTCACGAGCAGATCGGCCGGGAATCGACAAATCACGAATGAGCCGCGCAATAACACGTTCGGGACCTGAAGGTTCCGACGAAGCACTAAAGCCCCGGTGAATGAGGAATGCACCGTAGATGACGATGACTAGCGCGAGTGCGCCGAACACCGACACCGCCAGCCTCCATCGATTCATGCCAGTTTCACTTTCCACTTCCTCGTTACGCAGTATCTCTCAATCGGGACTTCTCAGAATCAGAAGAGACAGAAAATATACAAAGGCATCTAAACGCCTGATTAACGCGGCGATCTCAATGGGTCGACGCAACACCTGCTCGAAGCCACGCGCAGGGCTTTCAGCAGCTAAGGATCGTTCGCGAGCGCTGATTCAAGCGGAACACCATTCTGGCTAGTGTGATTGATTACAGCCGGACATTTCGGTTCTCTACAGGGAAGCGTTGCCCGATCAACAGTTTGAAGAGTGTTGCATCGACCGGTTGAGCTGGCAGCGGTTACCAGAGAAGTCCGCCTAGCCAGTCGCAGTCTCGTTGAAATGGTCGGCTCGGTCGTTATCGACGCTGTCTGATGGGAATGATAGATTGAGCAAAGTGCACGGGGGTTTGTCTTAGGGAATCGACTTGCGGTTCCAGCGAGTTGTTCTATCGCGCCTTGGGGAGGCAACATGAGAAGCAGTTTGGTATTTCTGGGCTCAGTCCTCGCGGTCGTGTTCTCATCGACGGCGAATGCACAATGTAAAGACAGCGTTGTAGGAACCTGGAAACTTGCATCAGACACAGCCGCAACTGAAAAGGGCGACGTGGATAGAGTCGTTCTCGGCCAAAACCCTTCATGGCTTCTCACCTACACGGCGGATGGCAGAATGATGGCGATCATTTCCGACGATGGGCGGAAGCCACTTTCCATTCCTGACTGGGTTGCGGCTCCGGCTGAGGAGAGAGCTCAGGCTTATTCCACATTCATGGCCTACGCCGGGCGATACACGTTCAGTTGCGGCAAAGTGGTGCGTCAAATAGAAATTGCCTCGCTCCAAAACTGGGTCAACACGGACCAAACACGATATGTCATGTTGCAGAATAATCGATTGTTTATACGAAACGCCCCCCCAATTGAGGGGAGGTGTGATGGTGACAATCGAATCGGTGCGGATAAGCCACTGTGAGTCTACAAACCTATCGGAAGTGTAGAGCTCCTCAAGAGCCTTTTGTACTTCTCAGTAAGCGCCGATCAGCAGGCCAAAAACAAGATAAATATCAGGATGCCGAGCAAGACCTTAAACGGCTTCCGGACGTGTTCCTGCGCCGGCAAAGGATCGCGATAACCCTCCTTTGCTTGTTCGACGCAATGTCGCGCGCCTCCCAGGAGCTCAGCTCTCTGTTCGACGTAGAACGGATCTTCCGAGAAGGCCAGATCGTACAGACCTTTGAATACACGAAGTGAATTGACGAGAGTGCCTATCATCAAAGTCCTCCGTCAACGCACATTCTCTGAAATCGGGCTTCGACGTTCAATTGTTCTGTCTTAATTACTGTGAGCTGGAATCGTCGGTAACCATCAAATTCAGGAGCCGAATGATTTGTTTCTGCTCGCGTTCCTGTTCGGGAGTGACGTCCGTGTTTTGTGCGAGCTCCGCGAGCCGGGCCGACAAGACTTGCAACGCAACTTCACGCTTGACGTAAGTAGCTTCCTGGATGGGGCTCATCACCCAGCCTCTTTTCGTCTTCTCGAATTCCAGAGACTGTTCTTTCCAGCGAAACTGTGAGCCCGTTTGCGCATTCGGAGGAGCGCTTAACGATTCGATCCGAACCAGCGCAGTTCCGCGCTTGCCCTTGATTTGCATTGCTGAGACGCGTACCTCGCGGTAAACGATTATGGGTTTGCCGAGACTGTTCAGACTGCGCGTACGGAGGGATTCACCGGAATCCTGGTTCATTTCGACAAATGCGGCTGCGACTTCGTCCGGCGAAGGGTTTTTTCTGGCCACTTGCAGAACGATCTCGCGAGGAGTTTCGACTGTTGCCGTACTGGAGGCTTCAACTGCGGGGGTAGAGTTCGACGCAGACTCAGGTGCCGGCTTTGGCAGTCTGGAAGGTGGTCGATTCTCCGAACTGCGGTTGGCGGCCTGAATAGGTTGCTGGTCCGCGTGACGCGTAACTTCGATCGTTCGGGCGGAACGGAGCGGCTTTTCGGTCATATAGCGGAAGAAGCGAGCGATACCACGCGACCGCCAATAGGGCGAGTTATAAAACTGCGTGTCGGGACCGGAACGCACGGAGCTGAAGAAGGAGTGTTCTTTGGGATCGATGACGATGCCGACATGGCCGCGCCAAACAACCAGGTCGCCCGCTTGGGGCGTGCGCACGCGCGTGAAATTTGCGCTGCCGATGTACAATTCGCGCGAACTGACGTAGTCGTACGGAAAGCCGGCTTGTTCGTAAACGTCGTGGACCAGGTGGGAACAGTCCGTTTCGGATTCGGACTCGGCTTCTACCGTGGGAATGGTAGCCAGAATCTTGCGACCCTCTGTTCTGGCGATGGGACGCGGTCCGGGCGTTTCCGTAGAGGCTGGCCGGACATTCTGGCCGAGCGCCGCCGAGGCCGTCTCGAGGCACAACGCTACGAAGATGAATCGACGCGTCATTGTGTAAGTCTCTCAGACCGCGGCGAAAGCCGAACTGGCCATGGCGCGAAGACAACACCGTCCGATGGTACAGGTCGCCTTTTTTGCGTCGGGCTGGAGTGAGATAGTCTAACATCTACCGCGACAGCACCGAAGCCACGCGGAGATGGGGTTAGGGCCATGCGGCAGAAGGCCAACGGCGTTCGATGCTTGGGCGTATCTTGAGCGTATCTTTCAATTTCGTGACCGAACGTATTGCCGTTGGCGGAGAAATCTTGTCCAAAGCCGACGTTGATCAAATCGTAGGTGCGGGTATCACCCACGTCATCGACATGCGCGCGGAATTCGATGACGACACGCTGAACGATAATCGCATCACGATTCTCTGGCTCCCGCAGGTGGACGACGGCACGATGCGGCCTCCAGGACAATATCGAAAAGGAATTCAATTTGCCTTCCCAGCGTTGTCGCTGGCGAACACCAAAGTGTTTCTGCATTGCTCGGCTGGGTTAAATCGCGGACCTACGATGTGTTACGCGCTCTTGCGGGCATTCGGATTCTCGCAGGCCGAGGCTGTTTCAAGAATTCGAGCGGCGCGTCCCGAAGTGGTGTTTTATCTGGTCCAAAACTATCTGGATTCCGTGGAAAGAGACTTGGCAAGCTGATGGCATGGCAATTAAACATTTACGTTGGCGAGCGCGGTGGAATCCGGTAATTGCGGACAGGGGCTCGCGTTACGCCGAACCGATTTTGGACCGGATTGCCGCGGGCTCCACGTTCGACGGAGCATCTGGCGAGGGCGACAGCAGGAACCGAAGACCTGAAACGCTATACGAGCGGTGGATCTTCCGGAGAGTCTGGCGTGTGTTGTTAGAAGTTACGTCGCTGGCATCAGCGGATCTCTGTTTGCGACCGCGCAGGGCGTGAAACGTATCGGGCTTCACGCGTTCCGACGCTTTCGTTTTACCTGGCTCCGAAAGAATGGTGTTCCAAAAGACCTGGAACGCTATTGGATGGGTCACGCACCCCAAGAAGTTGGGGACCTCTATTCAAAGCTCAAAGAGGATGTTGCATTCCGCCAGATCGGGGTTGAACGCACCGGGCTGGGCTTTGAGTTGGTACACGTTGGTCCACGAAACGCAGCCGCTGCTGAAACTGCAACGGTAGCCTAAACCGATGAAGGGCAGGGTTTTGAAGTGGTCGGGGCGAAAGGATTTGAACCTTCGACCTCCTGGTCCCGAAATAGCATATCAAAAATACTAAAGGCTTTGTCTGGCGTCGCTTACGTGAAAGACAAAGCCAGTTTTTCCCTCTCAGCTGTACCCAATCTGTACCCAGGTTTAGAATTCTTTTTGTTGTTCTCTTTGTTCTCAAAAAACTCCATCGTCGCGCTGCGGGGCGAAATGGGAGTGTGGCGAGGCAAATTACCAGGACTAGTGCCCTTATCCCATTAAGACGCTTTGCACGAAGTGCTGGACCAAGGAGACGCCAAAAGATAGACGACCGGGCGACTCGCTCCTTCCTTACAATAAAAACCGGAGTAGCCTTCTCGGTTTTGTCTCCAGAGAATATGACCATTGCGCCCGGATTGTATCGAGCGATGGCGCCCAGTATTCTGTCGCTTCATGTGGCCTACATCGTATGGGTCATCTTCGGCGCATTTTTCACGCGGGGCCGGCCGCGGCTCGCCGCGCTACACGTTGCCACTCTGGTGTACGGAGTGATCATCGAAATCTTTGGTTTCTGGTGCCCGCTCACGGCGCTTGAAGAGTGGCTTGAGGTACGTGGCAACGTTCCGGCCTATCGCGGCCCTTTCCTGCTGCACTACCTCGACGCCGTGGTGTAGCCTGATGTCCCCCCGAACCTTCTCATTGCGGGCGCTGTCGCCGTCTGCATTTTGAATCTATGGATTTACGCCCGGCGTCTCCATGTCCGACATTCGCTCGGATGAAGAGAGGTCGCGGCGCGGCCTTTGGGAGTGTGGTGTGGTCTTGCGTAGGGGAAGCTAGGATTTGTGGAGTTGGTCGATCTTTGCTGCCAAGATGAAATCGCTCTCCGTCAGACCATTGATCTTGTGCGTCCAGGTCGTGATCTCGACTCTTCCCCAGGCAAGTAAGATGTCTGGGTGGTGTCCCTGCTCCTCGGCAAGCTCACCAACGTGATTTACGAAGTTAAGGGCTCCGCCAAAGTCGGGAAATTTAAAAGTCTTCGTGATGTGATGCTCTGCGATGATGTTCCACCCATCGACCTGCTTTTGAAGTATGGAGAGCTCCTCACCTTTGAGCGGGGACACTCCTCCACGACAAGGAACGCATGTCTTGGCCGCAAGGTCGGACATCGTAGGATTATTCTACCACCCGCCGGTGAGACGGTCAGTCCACCTCCTTCTCTGCTGTCTGAACTCTTCGGAACGAGAAAATGGCGGCGCCTCGTGAATTCGAACTGATTAGGGTGCACCTGGAAGAATGCTGCGTTCGGTCGAGACAGCAAAATGAGTTCTAGTAGCGAGTGATTGGCCAAGAAGACCGCTCGACGAGTGTATTCTTGGATGCTCAGGGTATCCCATGCAAACGACACTTATGATTCTCGTGATTCTCCTCGGCACACTCGCTCTACTGGCGGCGGTCGGCGCCGCGTACCAGGCCATCGGAACGTGGGGGGACCGCCGACGCTTTCCGCCCCCTGGGCGTCTCGTGCGAGTCAACGAGAGGCGGATGCACATCCATGTAACCGGAGAAGGCACACCAACTGTGGTCTTCGAATCGGGCATGGGCGCGTCCTGCTTGAGCTGGACGCTGGTGCAGCCGCAGGTGGCGCAGTTCTCTCGCGCGGTGAGCTACGACCGCGCGGGACACGGCTGGAGCGATCCGGCGCGCGAGCCGCGCACGGCTCGGCAGATCGCGCAGGAGCTACACACCTTGCTGGACGCAACGGGTGTGCCCGGGCCGTACGTTCTCGTTGGGCACTCGTTCGGCGGCTATGTGAATCGGGCGTTCGCGCACCTGTATCGCGATAAGGTCGTTGGCATGGTGTTGGTGGATTCAGTTCACCCTGCCGAATGGAAGAATCCGACCCCGGAGCAGTTGCGGATCATCGAAGTGGGCCTGCGATACGCTTGGATTGCGGCCTGGCTCGCGCGGCTGGGTTTGGTGCGGTTTTGCCTCGCGCGGCTGGCGCAGGGTTCGCCCAGGCTGGGATGGGCGGCGGCGAGCGCGTTCGGCGTCGGCACGGCTGCAGCGGTACAACGGATTGCAGGTGAGATTCGCAAGTTGCCCGCACCGATCCTGCCAATTGTGCGCGCGTTGTGGTCGCAGCCGAAGAATTTCATGAGCCTGGGACAGCACGTTGCCGCACTGCCGGTCAGTGCTGCGCAAGCGGCTGCGATGAGCTCGCTCGTGGATGTGCCGCTGGTCGTGCTTTCGGGAGACCATCATGCGGCACCGTGCGCCGACTGGCAACGTGAGCTAGCGCAGCTCTCCTCGCGTGGGCTACATCTGGTGGCGAGCGACAGCGGACACTGGATCCATCTTGACCACCCCGAACTGGTCACCGGGGCTATCCGCGAGGTGGTTACCGCTGCAAGATCCGCCGCACAGATGGAAACCTCCGCGCAGACGCTCCAACAATAGATACGAGTGAAAAGTTCGCCATCCCACCTTCTAAGAATAAGAGCGCAGCTTGGAACCGCCCTCTCGAGTTGCGTTACTTAGCGTTGAAACTGCCCGTCGACCGTTTTGCTCCCCTTCGAGGACATCGTCCAAGCTGACGTTTTTTATCGGGCAGTGGGACCTGCCACTAGGAGCGTCGCACGGTTGCTCACCTTTGCCGCGCTTGCGCCACCATATCTACCAGAACGTTTCTGGCTTCCGCCGAACTGCTCACTTCCCCCAAGAATGCGATGCGTGCACCACGCGTACCATCTTGGGTTTTCATGCGTACGTGAAAGCCGAGCCGGTCGACCGAAGTCATCGCCACTTCCTGAGACTCAATCCCAGCAAATGCCCGGGCAAGCAAGACGAGCGCATCCCCGTGATCGGCATTCATGTGTTGGATGATGTCGGTTGCAGTGTCAGCCAGCGGGTCGGGTTGCCCGCGGTAATATTCCGAGGCGGAGACCCAGCCCATCACCCCGAAGCCACCCACGTAGTAAACGTCCACCACGTCCATGCGGTAAAAGGAAAAGTCTTCAAAGTCCACCCAGTATTTGCTGTTGGCGTAACGCGCCAGGTAGAGTTTCCGTGCTTCAGCCACCTCCGACTCAGGTACCGGCAGAACATTTCCCAGTAACGTGACCCTGGACGCTCCCAAGGGATCGCCGCTGGCGTCAAGCTGGGTCACTAACAGGCTGGAGCGCGGATCTGCCTGCACATTTTGCGTATGCATGGCCATCGTGCTGATGAGGAAGACAGGAAGCCCGTGGTCGTCCAGCCCATAGGGCATCACGGATCCGAAGGGGAAACCCTGTTGTTTGCGTGAAAGTGTCGAGAGACTGCCGATTCGGCCCAGGTACACCAAGGTACGCGCTCGCTCGGCAAACGTAGGCTCGGCGACCGCAGGTTGGTTACTCGCCGCGCCTGAGCCCGCGTGTTTCCCCGCCGGTAATGAAGACATCGCTGCTCTCCCGCATGGGTTCGGCCAATCCGGGATTTCTCTCGTGCCCCGGGTCGTCGAACAAGCTAACACGTCGAGGCTTGAGCTGTCTGTTTAAAAGGGAGCGCATTGAGTATGCCATCTTCCGAAAACGGCGTTTCTCAGGCCGTAACCGCATTGGGTGGTCGGAAGGGTTGTTCGCAACAGCTATTCGCTCGCTCAGCATGCGAACGGCAACAGAGGCTACGAATAATAGTTCTGGCTGGCAGCCACTCGCGCGGCCAACCGATGACGTGTCCGCTCTCCAGTACACGGTCTCCGGCGCCGCCTCTTTTTCCTCCAGATCGCATCCTTACTTTTTCGCTCCCCCTAACGCTTGCACCCAACTGTTAATGATGTCGATGGGCAGGGGAAACACAATCGTTGTGTTCTTCTCGACACCTATTTCAGTAAGGGTCTGAAGGTAGCGGAGCTGGATGGCAGAGGGCTGCGTTTCGAGAACTTTCGCGGCGTCCGCAAGTTTTTGCGAAGCCTCGAATTCGCCGTTGGCGTGGATGACTTTGGCGCGACGCTCACGTTCGGCTTCCGCCTGGCGTGCGATGGCGCGCTGCATCTGTTCCGGAATGTCGACTTGTTTGACTTCGACCTTGGAGACCTTAATGCCCCAGGGTTCGGTGTCCTGGTCGAGAATCACCTGCAGCTTCGCGTTCACCTTATCGCGCTGGGAGAGAATTTCGTCAAGTTCGAATTGGCCGACCACGCTTCGGATTGTGGTCTGCGCGAGCTGTGATGTCGCGTATTGATAGTTCTGCACCTGCGAAAGCGCGAGATTCGCATCTACCACGCGAAAGTAACACACTGCGTTCACTTTTACAGAGACGTTGTCGCGCGTGATGATGTCCTGCGGCGGTACGTCCAAAGTTTCGATTCGAAGCGGCATGCGCGTAAGCTTTTCGATCGGCCAGAAAACCAGGTTCAAGCCGGCGCCCTTGGCTTCGGGCAACAGACGCCCGAGGCGTAGCACGACGCCGCGCTCCCATTCCTTGATGATGTATAGCGAGTTCCAAAACCAGATCAGCACAAAACCAATGATGACGAGCGTACCGATACCGAACCCAAACATATGCCCTCCTCAAACGCGAACAACATCTACGATGCCGCCGACGCGGTCGCTTCAACCGGCTCGACGTACAGCTTCAGACCGTCGACCCTCAGAACGCGCACAGACTTCCCTTCCGGGGCCGCGTGCGCGGACACGGCTCGCCAGAGCTCGCCACGGATACGGATCAGTCCTTCTGTGCCGTTGGCCATCGATGAAACAACTACGCCGTGAGCGCCAATCAACTCTTCACGCCCGGTGGTCGTTTTCCATTTGCGCGAGCGAAGCACTAAACGCATGAGAAGAACGGTGAGCGCGGCGAACGGAAGTGTCACCGCGACCGCGATGCCAAGACTGACGCCACCCGCGGTGAGCGGGGAGCGGATCAGGAACATCGCTCCGAGAAGCATCGAAACAATGCCCCCGGCAACGAGAACTCCGTGGCTCGTGCATTTCGCTTCCAGAATAAACAGAGCTAGCGCCAGAAGAATGAGAAATACTCCGGCAAGATTGACCGGGAGAATCTGCATGGCGTAAAGCGCAAGCACTAGACAAATGCCGCCAATGACGCCGGGCGCGACCATCCCAGGATGCGTAAATTCGGTGTACAGACCCAGCACACCGACGATGAGAAGCATAAAAAACATATCCGGCTGGACGATGCGCGCGAGGAATTGTTGGCGCCCGGAAAGTTCGAAAGGCGTGCGCATGGGATTGGACAGTGCAAGCTTGGCGTGTGTCCCGTCGAAGCGCGTGATCTGACGTCCGTCGAGCTGGCGAAGGAGTTCGTCCTCAGAGGGGGCCAGAAGATCGATCAGCTTGCCGTCGAGAGCTTCTTTTTCAGTGAACGCCCTGGCTTCCGTTACAGCGGTTTCCGCCAGCGATGGATTTCGGCCGCGTTTATCGGCAACGCTGCGAAGGAAGGCTGTGGCATCGTTGGTGATTTTTCTTCGCAGCGTCTCGTCAATCGCAACGGGATATGCGCCAACGCCGATGAAAGGCGAAGCCGCACCGGTATGGGTGCCCGGCGCCATGGCGGCGATGTCCGCGGAAAGCAGGATGAAAAATCCCGCGGACCCAGCGCGCGAGCCCGTAGGCGAAACATATGCGGCAACTGGGACGGGCGAGCTCAAGATGTGTTGGATGATGTCTTTCATGGAGTCGCTGAGGCCGCCGTGCGTGTCCATGGTGATGAGAACTAGCGCGGCATGACGGCGGGCCGCATCAGCGAGACCATCGTCGATATACGTGGCAAGGATGGGCTCAACTTCACCGTCGAGCTTCAGGTCGAGAACAACGGAAGGGCTGACGTGCTCCTCGGCAGCGGCAGAAGGAAAAAACAAAATAAACGTAGAGGCGCAGAGGACGCAAAGGGAACGGAGCGTGGTGAAAAAAGAAAACTTTCGAAACGAAACGACGCGATGGGATTGCGCGCGGTCCGGGATCATTGCGCACCTCCATTGGGCATGGATACCCATTCACGAAATTATCTTAATTAACTTTTCTCGTAGCAATCGCCCTTGTTGTCGACGTCAGGGGTGCGTGGCTTCGTTCGTCCAACTAAATGCGGCACTCTCCGATCAGCGTGAAAGTTCTAAGATCGTCCCCTAAGGCGCGCCACTTTCAAAGAACAACCTAAGTAAGCCCACGGTTCGAAGCGAAAGGTAGGGCACCTGGCGACAAGAGTACCCCACCGGAAAAGGGTACGCCACCCGCCGAGAGACAGTCGAGGGGCTGGTCGGGTCGAGGACTGGCGCCGTGCTCCGTAGGTTCGGCCTAGCTGTTGCTCCCCGTTTCCTCTAGGTTGGGATAGAGCTCGGGCGCGCCAGCCTGGAAGGTGGAGGGTTACCGTCCTCGCCCTTTCGGTCTGCGAGGCGGGTTCACAATTCCGCCAAGGCTGCGTTTCCCGAGGCCCCTCCTATAATGCCGGACGTCCGAATTTCTCAGGTCCGGTTTGAAGCCTTGGCATTTCGTCCATGAGCCTTCCCCTTCGTCCCGAGGTTCAAGCGCTGGTGCGCGTACGCCCCGTCCTCGAAGAGTTTGCTCGTAGCTTCGTCCCTAGCCCTGGCTGCGGTTGAGTGCTCGGTTTTATCAAGCCAAGCCCGCGCCTGTCGTAGGAACCACCAAGTGCCCAGAGTCCCTTTGCCTGATGTCGGTGTTACCTCCATCAGGGAGACGTGTACCATCTCCTCTGAGGGCGTTACCCCTCATTCATCGCTCTTACGGACTCATGCGCCAATCCCGTGTGGCTCTCCTCATTCTTCGGCTTTTGGCCTCGTTCGTGGAGTCTGTGCAGGTTGCTTCCAGTCCCTGCTGCCACCGGGATTCTCCCGACGTTATCTCTGCAAATCTGTCCCCGGATGCCTGGTCCCCTACCCCGACGGTCCCACCGAGTGCATTTACCTGTTTCTTCCTCGGTGTCATCGGCCTTCCCAAGACACTCTTTAGGTCGGCTTCCCGTTGGTATCCGCGAACGCGATTTTTCCGCGGGCTATTTCTCGAGGTTGCAGACATTTCTTATGTCCAGGTCTCCAAGTTTGCTCGCCTCCCAGGTCGCTCCTACCGCTGCGAATATTTCCACAGGGCACCCGAGGCTCTTACATCCGGGCTTATCGTGCGTCGTTGCCTCTGCACGCACCGGATATGCTATCTGTCCGAATACAGGCAATTGACAGAAAAGGGACTTCCACCTTTTTAGATTTGCAGCCTTGTCGGCCGCTCCGAGTGCCTCAATAGCCTAACCGTAAGCTGGTTTCCAGCCCCCGCCACTTCAAACCCATCGTGCCGATTTCCAGCAATGGGCTTACCTGCTCGCTTCCGATCAAGGGTTATGTGACTGAATCGGCTGGCTGGACTTTCGTCACTGACCATGGTCGACGAAGCCGGTAATCGCTGTAGAGTCCCAGCTTCCCATAGAGCCACTGCCTACTCCACCTTTTCCAACCGAGTCCTGATCGCGACCTACGGTTTACCGATTGATTTTGAGAATGGCGTGAGCGCCAGCGTGCATCGTTTTCTCCCAACACTCCCGACCCTCGTCGAGTCGAGGTTTATGCGGTATGATCTTTCCTTCGGAAAGCCGGTCGCGGACCCGACCTCTCACGCGATCCAAGCGAGGCGAGCCATGGCCCTCGGCCCCTTCGTATTCGACTTCTCTACCTCCTGTTCCGTGCTACGTTCTTGCGCTTATGTCCATGCAATCGCACTCAGGTTGGCGCTTCTTCTCCAGGAATATTTCAATCGTGTGAGGGGGCTTTTCCTAACGGCTATCGCCGTAAACAGGCGGTATGCGTTCGCGATTGTGCTTTCCGTTGCATGTCTACTATGTATGCGAGGTGATATATGGGAACCGAGAGTCATTCCGTGCAGTTTGCCGGAGGCAATCTTGCCGGACAACGTCACATTTGCGCTTTCTTCAACAGTACCGACGAGGAGTACAGGGTGCTTCGCTCGTTCTACAAAGATGGCTTCGACCGGGGGGATAAAGCCTTCCACCTCGTGGACCCCGAGCTACGCGAAGAACATCTCAGGCGGCTCGCCGAAGCAGGTATCAATGTGCAAGAGGCGATGTACAGCGGCCAATTGGAGGTGCGTCCGTGGCAAGACGCTCCGCTCCGCGGAGGCCGGTTTGACGAGGACACCTGGCTGGCGTCGTTCGAACAAATGCTCCAGTCCGGGCCTGCGACAGGGTACGCACAGACAAGATTCCTGGGGCACATGGAATGGGCGCTCGTCGACTTGCCAGGCGTCGAAGACCTGATCGAGTTCGAGACGCGGGTCAACTACGTGACTCCCAAGTACGACAGTATTGTGGTCTGTACGTATGATCTGTCGAAATTTCGCGCGAGCGTGGTGATGGACGCCCTGCGGACGCACCCGGTCGTAATTATCGGCGGCATCCTACAGGAGAACCCGTTCTTCATTCCCCCCGATCAGTTTCTCCTTGAGTTGCGGGAGCGACGGTCGGTTCGCAAGAGCGCAGCCACGGCAAACTAAGTGCCGATAGACCCAGATGTGAGATCCCCGTTCGGATGTCTACTATGCGTGGGAGGTGATATATGGGAACCGAGAGTCATTCCGTACAGTTCGCCGGAGGCAGTCTCGGCGGGCAACGTCATATTTGTGCTTTCTTCAACAGCATCGACGAGGAGCACAGGGTGCTTCGCTCGTTCATCAAAGATGGCTTCGACCGGGGGGATAAAGCCTTCCACCTCGTCGACTCCGAGCTACGCGAAGAACATCTCAGGCGGCTCGCCGAAGCAGGTATCAATGTGCATCGGGCGATCGATACCGGCCAGCTGGAGGTGCGGCGTTGGCAGGATGCTTACCTGCGCGGGGATCACTTCGACCAGAATGCGATGTTGGCATTGATCGAAGAGGTGCTCCAATCGGCCGATACGGCCGGGTACCCACTCACCAGACTGGTGGCGCACATGGAATGGGCGCTGCTCGACAAACCCGGCGTCGATAACCTCGTGGAATACGAGACACGGCTCAACTACGTGCTTCCCAAGTACGACGATCCGGTGATCTGTACGTACGACCTGTCGAAATTTCCGGCCAGCATGGTGATGGACATCATGCGGACGCACCCGGTCGTAATTATCGGCGGCATCCTGCAGGAGAACCCGTTCTTCGTTCCTCCCGATCAGTTTCTCCTCGAGTTGCGGGAGCGACGGTCGGTTCGCAAAAGTGCCGGCATGGCGAACTAAATGCCCACAGAATCGCATACTGAGAGTGGGGCGCTGCGAACAGCACTCCGAGAGCTGGTAGCACTTTCGACGATCCCGGCGGCGTGGGTAGGAAGAGAACCGCCTATCATTGCCGCCGGGCTTGCCGATGTGCTGGTCGGATCGCTGCAACTGGATTTCGCTTTTGTGCGGTTGTGCGATCCCAAAGGGGGCGGCGCAATCGAAGTGACGCGGGGGCACGAATGGAACGCATTCCCCGAATGGCTGCGAACTCACCTGGGCGGTGTGGGCCAGTTTTCGTGTAAGGAAATCGTTGCGACCTTGGCGGCGCGGAGACGTGTCGCGGTGTTGTCATTCCCATTGGTGTCAATGCCGAGGCTGGCCTCGTCGCTGCTGCGTGCACTCGCACCGACTTTCCCAGCGAGATTGACCAGTTGCTACTTTCCGTTGCTGCCAATCACGCCGCGGCGGCGTTTCAGAACGCGCGCCTGCGCCACGAACTCGACGCGAAGGTGGCGGAACTCAGTCAAGCCCGCAACGAACTCGAGATGAAGGTGGCGGAACGAACCGCCGATTTGCAGCGGAGCGAGGCCTATTTAGCAGAAGCGCAAAAGCTAACCCACACAGGTAGTTGGGCATGCAATATCGCTACCCGAGAGATCCTTCACTCCTCCGAGGAACACGCCCGCTTGTATGGCTTCGATCCGGAGAGGGGGATACCTTCATTCGAAGAAATGGTACAGCGTATGCATCCAGAAGATCGACCTCGGGTCGTTGAAAGCGCCGAGAGAGCAAACTGCGCGGGAAAGGATTTCGAGGCGCAATTCCGACTCCTTCTTCCAGACGGTACGACGAGATACGTGCATGGAGTAGGTCATCCTGTTTTCAACCCGTCCGGCGATGTCGGCGAATTCGTGGGTATCTTGATGGACGTGACCGAACGCAGGCGGGCGGATGAAGAGCGCGAGAGATTGCGTCAGGTACAGGCTGATCTTGCGCACATAAATAGGGTGACGACGATGGGCGAGTTGACGGCATCGCTAGCGCACGAGATCAGGCAGCCGATATCCGCGGCACTAACAAGCGCTAAAACCTGCTTGCGATGGCTTGGTCGCGATGAGCCCAACGTGGCAAAGGCATGCGAAACCGCATCGAGACTCGTTAAAGACGTGACGCGCGCGGCTGATATCATTGGCAGAATCAGCTCACTGTTCAACAAGGGCGCGCTGCAGCGGGAGCTGGTTGATGTAAATGAGCTCATTCGAGAAATGATTGTCCTGCTGCGCAGCGAGGCCAGCCGCTATTCGATCTCCATCCGCACCGAGCTTGCTGAGGGTCTTCCCAAGGTCATGGCAGACCGTGTGCAACTACAACAAGTTTTCATGAACCTGATGCTCAACGGCATCGATGCCTTGAAGGAAACGAGTGACGGAAGTGAGCTTACCATCAAGTCGGAAGCCGGCGATGGTCAACTGCTGATCTCGGTCAGCGATACCGGCGTGGGATTGCCCCCGGAGCAGGCAGACGAGATCTTCAGGGCATTCTTTACGACCAAGGATAACGGGACTGGTATGGGGCTGCCCATCAGTCGCTCGATCATTGAGTCGCATGGCGGCCGCTTGTGGGCCACTGCCAACTCCGGGCCGGGCGCAACTCTTCAGTTCACCCTGCCTGCCACGGTTGCGGCACACGCGTAACCTGTCCCTACCACGAAGTCAGTCGGCCCGACCAACAGCGAAGAAGGCCGTGTTCCATACCGTCACGTCTCGGATCAAACCTCGACGGAGTAACGTCTGCTGGTGGGAAACTGAAGCTTCGCACAACAAACAAGCACACCCCCGCTTCTGAACGCTCTAACGAGCGTTCGGAAGTTTTACTCGATCAGGCGGCTTTCCGAGTGTAAAGATGGTGCAGGCCCCCGACCTGTGGAATTTGGATCACACGGCCGAGCGCGAGAGGCTCGACGGGGCGGGTAACAGGTGTGTCCTTTTCCAAAGACAGATGCGTCCGACAACGCTCGTAGTATTCGAAGTAGCTCTTCAGAATTCGACGCAACCCAGCCTCATGGAAGACAATGACGTGATCCAAGCATTCGCGCCGAATGGAACCAATCAGCCGTTCGACATAGGGATTCTGCCAAGGACTCTGGGGCGCAGTCAGGACTTCGTGAATCCCCATCCATCGTGTGGTCTCACAAAACTTCTCTCCATAAATACATTCGTGGTCGCGCAGTAAATACTGCGGGGCGAGGGGAAGGCTTGCAAGAGTTGTCGGGCGGTCCATTCTGCGGTGGGGTTGGCGGTCACAGCGAAATGCACCGGACGTCGGCGGTCACAATCGAGTCGTATGAAAACACTCCTCAGCAACGACGCCTGGCGCAAGATCCTCCGTCTGCACGAGCATGAGGACATCGGGATTAAGGCCCTCGCGACTCGCTTTGGGGTTTCTTACAACGCAATCCGAGAAGGCCTAGCGAAACGTAACGCGATCCAAGCGGAAAAACGCAAGACTCAACGTTAGCAGGAGCCTTCCCAACCCGTTGCGGTGAACGCGGATGTGCCGCGGCAGACGGTTGCTGGAACTTCTATCGGTAGTACGTATACCCACCCGACCGTCACTCGCATCTCAGGCTCCATCAAGCAAACACGCCACAGTGACATCGGCGAAGCCCGTAGCATACTCCTGGCTTCCAGCGTAGCGTAGAACCATTCTCTTGGGTCTGAGGCCTACCTGATGCCAGCTCCGGAGCAGAGAGTGGTGAATTGCCCATGCGGAGCAAGGTTGCTGCTGCGATGGACCTGGTCGATAGGATCGGCCATCTATCCAGTGCGATGTGCCGATTGCGGCGCCGAGCATCAACTTCATGCTACGCCGCCGATTGAAGTATATCGCCTGGACTCCAAGGGCAACTGGGAATACGTCACAACGATCGGTAGAGCGCAGTCCTAAGTGCGGAAGTTCTGGCTAGGGCTCGGAAATCATGCGTTTTCCGAACCGTGACAGGCTCTCTCGCGCGGTCCGCTGAATCGACGCCTTGCAGAGACAGTCTTGGGCAGGTTTTCGAAACCCTTCATCCGCCGAGGAATGGTATCGTGGGGTCCGTGGAAAATCGAACACTTCTGACCGACGGTGACACTCTCGAACGCTATACATGGACTAGCGTTCGTGATCTATTCCATCACTACGAAGAATTTTGGCAGATACATCTACTGCCTTTGCGTGGGCCAATGTCAATCCAGCCGCGCCACGGGATTGACGAAGATTTCGAGTTCCTTGCCATGTTCCACTATTCGACCTATGTGAACCTTGAGCGCGCAATCCAGAAATGTCAGGACTTAGGTGACAGCATTCGGTTTCCAGACGAAGTCTACTTGCGGCTCTATGCGGCCGCTGAGTTGGGATTCAAAGTAGTTGATCGATTCAGCCGGATTTACGAGGCCTGCTTGAAGGAAGAGCCGGAGGTCAGTTCCGATCGGCTCCGACAACTGAAGGAAACCTTTAGCGATTACCGAAATTTGGTTCATGAACAGCTTCCAGCGGTTTTCACGGACGCCCATGCCAACACGTTCATGCCGCGCCGTGACAAGATCGGGATCTATCGAAAATGGACAACCGTCCTGTATGACGCCCGGCCCGAAGACTTCATCAGCGTCCAAGTTCAGGTAAACAACGACTTGCGTGCGCTCTGCTCTGCTTTGGAAGACGCGTGGAAGAAAATGTGTCAGCTGTCTGCTCGCTTGACTTCCAATACTGATTATCTTCGCCGGCAGGCCGCGGGTGAAACTGCCAGAGCACTCGTCCGCAAAAACATCGTGACTTCCTCCAACACAGCCGTTTATTCCGCGACCGCTGTCGGAGCTGTGCTCCTTGGCGATTTCGGAATCTCGCTGAACCAAAAATAAGTTCGCCTTAAAATCGGGCGGCAATCTCGTGTTGTGCCAACATTCCAATCACTTCCTGCCCAATCACGTACTTCGCGGTGCTCTCATTTTCTTGGGAACACGTGCTTCCACTTCCGAGAGCCCTCAGCGGCTCCCAGTTCTTTGCTAACAGCCTGGCGGCAAGCGCCTTGATTGCGCCCCAGTACTGCTCGAGGGACGCGACGGCAAGAGTCGCTCCGAGCAACAAGAATGGGATTCCCACGACTCTTCCGAACGGCGCCAGTTCTTCGTGAGCCCGCGGATTGAGATTCCAAATGCGGTCAAGAGCGCTGCCTGGCCAGACCAAGGTTGTCCCCGCAAGAGACGTCATTGCCGCTCCAAATACCAAAAATATGCCAACGGCGGTAATTCCTCGAGGATTTGGCGATCCGGGTGAACGCCACTGAGGATTCATTGCGTATTTGTGCGGAATGTTGATATCCGATCAAAAGTCGGCGACGAGGCCGATGGCGGCTGAGAAGCGGTTGGCGCAGGCATAGAGCGAAGCGACAAGAACAACTTCCGTGATTTCCGCATCGCTCCAACCCGCTTCTCGCACCCTGTCGAAATCCTCACGAACGATATCTGCGGGCTGGCGCGATACTTTCGCGAGAAACTTGAATAGCGCCATCACTTTGGGTTCGACGGCCGCGCTTTCGAAGTTCATTGCAAGTTTTCTTGCAAACGCCCGGTCGAATCCCAGCCTTCCGAGAATTTCGAGATCTGCGGCCAGACAGTAATTCGAGAGATTGATTCCACTCACGACCAGCGCAATCTGCTCCTTGATTGCGCGTGGGAGAGCCCGCTCCACGAACATGACGTGCGTGAACATGTCTACCTGGTCTTTGAGCAACTGCGGATATGGGCCCAGGGCCTGATAGTAGTTCGGCACGAATCCCCAGGTATTTTGGAGAAAGTCGTAGATGTTCTTTGTTTCTGAAGTCGCCTCTTCAACTGTAACTAGGGGCACCCAGAACATGCGAATCCTCCGTCAAAGGACTGAATGGAAGTCAGGCGACTCCGAAAGCTGGGGCCGCGCAGTAATTTCCCGAATAATAACAGATTTAGGTAAACCTTTAGATAGCCGATCGCCGGGAGGGTTCAGGAAGGGTCGTGATTGATTTTGCGACGCAACGCCGTATGAAGCCGCGCCCGTACGTCTGTCGGTAGTGCGACGGGACGCGAGTCACAGAGAATTTCAATCGACTTGCGCGTTTGATCCACAATCATGGTGCAGTCTTCGCAGTGCTCGAGATGGCGCTCGAGTTCCTGCTGCACGACGGGATCGAGATCGCCGTCGATGTAGTTCGAAATCTCGCGGATGACGCCTTTGCAGTTCAATTCAGCGCACCTTGCCGAAAATGTCGGCTCAGTTTTTCCCCGAGTTTCAATCGGGCCCGAAGCAAGCGGGATTTCACGGCCGAAATCGAGATGCCCAACGCGTCGGCGGTTTCCTGGGTGGACAGTTCTTCGACTATAGCACCAAACATCTTAAGTGGTCCCCTGACGGCCCTTTTGGATGCTGGGCGAGGGGGCCGGGATTCAGAAAAGTAGCCCTACTCATTCGCCAAAACTCTGCAAGGCCATAAATCTCGTCCCGTAACAATGTTACAGGCCTGTCCACATGCTATTCCTTTCAAACCCATTCTGGATTTTGGCGAGGGACAACCATGGTTCCGTCAACTTGATTTGGCCCCTTTTGATCTTCTCTTTTGGCCCCACCTTCTGGTGAATCCTCTCTCTGCCCCCAGCCGGAGCGAAGCCCTGCGGCGCCCGTAGGGCGACGCGTTTAGGGCGTAGCGTAGGCTGGGGGCAGAGAGAGACTTTTATTTACCGCCACCCTTTTTCTTCAACGTCCTCCGAAACCGGTACGACTCGTTCCCGGTCTCGATGATGTGCGCCTGATCGGTCAACCGGTCCAACATGGCCTTGCACAACCTGGCGTTCGGGAACATCGTGGTCCACTCCGAAAACGGCAGATTCGTGGTGACGATCACTGCCGCCCTCTCGGCTCGACCAGCGATGATCTGGAACAACAGCTCGGCAGCTGCTTCCGGCATCGCCACATACGCCATCTCGTCGATCACGATCAGCTCATAGCGCATCCATCGATTGGTCACACGATTTAGTTCGCTCTTGTTCTTGGCCTCCGTCAGTTCGTTCACCAGCTGCGCTGCCGTCGTAAACCGTACCCGTTTCCTCTGACGACATGCGGCTATCGCTAGTCCCGTGGCCATGTGAGTCTTACCTGTTCCGGTCTCCCCAAGAAAAATAACCGGCTCGCTTCGACTCAAGTAACCACCTTCTGCCAGGTTCCGGATCTGGGCCGCGGGAAGATGTGGCGCATCGGAGAACGCAAAGTCCTCAAGTGTTTTCACCTTGGGGAAATGGGCATCGGTTATCCGCCGTGCTACCCCATGCTGATAGCGATCTTCCACTTCCGCTCCGAGCAGCGCTTCCAGATAACTCAAATGCCCCTGCTTCTGCTTGACCGCTTCTTCGGCCATTGACAGAAACTGGCCACCCACCGTCGCGAGCTTCAGGTCTTTGGCATACTGCCGAATCGTCGCCTGTTGCACGGGAACCGTCGCGACACTCATTGAATCACCTCGCTAACGGAATGGTTCCCCAGCAACTGGTCGTAGTTCGTGGTGGTCGGTTGTGGTCGGTCATACATTCGTAAAGCACCCACCTCGACCGTCTCACACGGTTCGCGTTTCCTGTTTCGTTCCGCATCCAGGAGCAGGCGCACGGCTTCCACATCGAAACAACTCATATCCAGAGCCTTTTCGATCACCGCTTGCAGGCGCGGGTATCCGTGCTGCCGACCCAGCAAGAGCACCTCGATCATGGCCCGTGTCCCTGGTTGCTGACCTCTTCGTTGCTTCAGCATCTCCCAGAAGCGATCGAAACTGGCCGGCCAACGTCCTTGTGCTCGCCACTGCTCGAGCGGTGTCGAACCAGCGAACGCTCCGGGCTTCTTCGTCAGTGCCTCCAGGTAGTGCTCCAGGTTGAGTACTTTTTGCTGGCGGTTGAAGCACCGTTCGTGTCGCGCCACACACTCTCCCTGGTGCCAAATCTCCACGTAGGACGAATGCACCTTAGCCTGCACTTCGACGCCAACGGGCAGAGGAACGGAGTAAAAGTTAGTCAGCACCTTCACGCAGCCGCTGGCGTTCACATGTGGAAAGTGAATCGCCGCCAGATCAAAACCTTCTTCCGCCAGTGCCTGCAGGTGTTCTCGCTCCAGATTCATTCCTGCACCCACTGTCTGTGCCCGCTCGCCGATCAAACGCTGCTCATCGTGCCTGGATGCTTCCAGCAAGAAGAGGTTTAGAGCTTCCCAACTGCCTACCTGCGGCACCGGCACCATGTGGTT
Organism: uncultured Acidobacteriota bacterium; assembly: GCA_963721915.1. Taxonomy (GTDB): domain Bacteria; phylum Acidobacteriota; class Terriglobia; order Acidiferrales; family UBA7541; genus Acidiferrum. Next base: position 467,228 of record CAVRLD010000007.1, read on the forward strand.
CCGGCGAAAGTACCCGCCTTCTCCTTCCACTCCACCCTTCTCATGACCTTCCGCCGGGGTGCAGAACTCTGACTGAAAACCCCAATGCGATCGGAAGGCCATGAATCGCGTGGTCTCCTCTCGCTGATGCCCTCGCAAAATCTTCTTCACTGCACTCTTAAGGTTGTCGTACCTCAAGACAGCAAATACTCCACCGAAATAGAGAAACGCTCGTTCATGTGCTTCCAGAAACGCTTGTTGGCTGGCGTGCGGGAAGGTGCAATGGAAGGCTCCTCCACTGGCCATGCTGCGCATGCAGAATACGTAGGCCAGCTCCCGCTCTCCGCAGATATCTGCGTAAGCTTCATACCAGTCCACCTGCGCTTCTCCACCCCAAACGTAGGACTGCGGAATGAACGTCTCGCGGTGTAGCAACGCTAACGCGATCTTCCGTTCGCGAACGTGGCGTCGTATCGTGGACTCGGCTACTTGCACTTCCGGCATCTCCGCTCGGATCCGGCACCAGATCCGATGTGCGGTATGCCGCTGCTTTCGGGGAGCCTGCTTGTCCGCTTCCAGAACGGCATCGATGAAGGCCATCGCCGGTTCCAGCTTCGGTCTCTCTCGTACCGGTGTCTTGCGCTCTAGCGGAACAGCACTGAGCACCGCCTCACGCACCATGCGCCGATGAATCCCCAACTTCTTGGCGATCCCTCGAATCGTTCCACCACCATGCTCATACTCACGTCGGATCTGTTCGAATAGCTCCACCTTGGCTCTCCTGTCCACCCGGCCTCCCTTGGGGCGACTGAGCCCGAAGCGGAGTACACGGTATATGGTTCTCAGTAAGGTGGGGCCAAATCAAAGTATCGAATGGGGCCAAATCAGAGTATCGAAATCAAACCATGAGGAACGCGATTTATTCCTGGCAGACGGCCTACAGGTCTGCGGTTTTAGAGACGAGTCCCACGCAATTGTCCATTCGTATTAATAAGGCACGAAGGGCTATCGACGAGAGGCTTCACAGGCCGCTCCTAATCGACAGTCCTGAACACAAAGCGATTGAAGATGCCAGGAGAGGACTTGCCGAGCTTGAAGCCGAGCTAGTTGAGCGGAACGGCATTCTCCTTTTATAACTCCTTGGCCGGCCAGAAAAAGGAAATAGCAGAAAAGATCGCAGTCAAGTGCCAACGCAACAGAAGTAAGAAAGGAGAGGACCTAATGATAGGCATCGTAAAGAAGTTTGACCCGCAGGGATTTGGCATTATCGAAGCTTCAGATGGCTCGAAACTGGCTTTCATCCTGTCTGACGTTACTCGCCATCAATCCCCGCAAGAGGGACAGAAAGTGATTTTCTCAATCCGCAGTGTCAAGGGCAGTATTTTCGCCAGCCATGTCTATACGCAGCGGGAAGCTCTCAAGGCAGTTTAGTCAACAACTGTTAGCCGCGACGATTGGACTTTGTTTGCCGACGCTCCCGAGATGCCGTAAACAATCTCGTCGCGACCTTCGGCCAGGGTATGGCCGGGAAGCGTTAAAACTTTACGGATCAATTAAAAGAGGGCGCAAAAGCTTAACGGCTGATGCGCCCTTAATTTTTGTTTTCTTTTTGAATGTAATCGCACGCGCCAAGGCACCCCCTGAGACGCGGTTAAGTTAGCGCCGCTTCGCGACTTTTTGGGCCATGTGGAGCAGAAGTTTTTGCTCGCTAGGCCCCATCTTCGCGAGGAGCCTGCACAGCTTGGACAGGTAATCGGCTTCGTTGCCTTTGCTTCCCCACTCCTGACCGCCCGCCGGACGTTTCGACGTGCGAATTGACACTGCTGCTTCGCCTTCATGAAAGAGCCTGTACATCGGCACTTCCAGGGCGCGTGCCATCTTTTCGAGCGTCGAAACCGCTGGCACTGAATGACCGTTTTCAATGCGTGAGATGTAGCATCGGAACAAGCCTGTGCGTTTTTCAATGTCGCCTTGCGAAAGTTCTTTTGATTCGCGCAATTCTTTTAAGCGGTCGCCAATCACCATAATGTCTCCTTCAATCTCGATTTGGCCCCAAGCCTCCGTTTGGATGTTCTCCGGTCTCCCATATTACGTCCCAGCGCGTTGCTGCATGGTCTTGCCGAGGGCTCGTCCGTCCTCAGGGATACCCTGTATTGCTTTGTACTGCGTCTTCCCTATAAACATGATATTGGGGGCTTCAGGCGATGGCCAAGTGCATTTTAATCGCAGATGACAACGACATCGTTCGGACGATCATTCGGTTTTTCCTTGAGACCGAAGGCTTTGAAATTTGCGGTGAAGCGAAGGACGGCGTTGATGCCATTGAGAAGGCTAAACAACTGAACCCGGACTTGATCGTGCTGGATGTGGCGATGCCAAGGATGAACGGAGTGGAAGCGGCGTCCGTGCTGAAGCGTATGATGCCGGACGTGCCAATCGTTTGGTTCACGATGTACAAGGAACTGGTGGGCTCCTCGCTGACGGCGGCTGTTGGTGTTGACGCAGTCGTCTCCAAGCCAGACGGTGTGGGCGGCCTCGTAGAGTGCGTCCAAGGCTTACTCAATTGAACGAAACTGCATCTTGAGTCTCATTTCATTGTTGGTGCAGGACTACCCTCACGTCCGGCAAGCTGACCTGACCAACCGCAACCTTCCTCCTCACACTTCAGGTCAAACATCTGTTCATCCACTTGAAGTTTCGTCAGCGGTTCCGGGGAGATGTGGGTTCCTGCTATCCACCAAGTGCATTTGGGGCACTTGAATATCAGATTATTTTCGTTGGGCATGACTGCCGGTCTTACCTTCTACTACTTCTTCTTTCTTCCAACCGCTTCTGCGGCAATAAGCTTTCGGTCTGTGTGCGGTTCGAATCGCAGTCCGCCTGCGTGTAGTAGGCAACGACGCCCGGCAGGAACACCGCACATTGGACAAGAGACAGAGTGCCACTGTTTTTTGGTCAAGTCGCCGATTTTCATGCCGAATATGCTGCTATAAACGCAGTCTCAAAACTGTCCTCTTTGGAACATTTTGAATGGGCAAGGCCGGAAGAGCGAGACAACCCGCTTAGACGTATTGTGCTCTTCGGTCTTTTCGTATGCACTCTTCGATTGCAGGAATCAGGGTAGAAGCAAGCGTGCTCTTGTCCAAGAGAGTTGACGCACCGTAGCTTTGCGCAACGGCCTTTGACTCATCGTCATTCCACAACGACATCGCCAGAACGTGTTTTGCGTAACTTAGAAGCTCTACCTTGATGAAGTTAGCGTTGAAATCTCGCTCGCCGGGCATGTGGATGTCCATCAGAACCACGGTGGGTCTTAGGGTTGCCGTCATTTCTAGGGTTTCAGCGAAGGTCTTTGCTTCGCCCAGAATATGTATTTCAGGTTGTGTCCCTAGCATCTGCGTGAGGACGTTTCGGATTATCTCCGCATCGTCAGCCAGCAGCAGTCCGATTGCTTTGCTCATCTGTTCTCGCTTGACTACACGTCTTTCAGGATTGACCAAGACCCTTGTGCCGTACTCTCAGCTTTGAGGATCACCAACGCATCCAGTGCGCGATGCATAGCCCGCAATTCAGCTGTGTCAATCCGCAGTGCAGGACCATCGAACAATCTCTGCTTAATTGCTTTTTCTGCTAGTGCGATGCAGTGCGGCATCTTTCGAAAGTCGGATTCGAGGGCTACCGTTTTATAGAGTGCCTGCCAGCCATATGGACTCATGGCGCACCTGCTTATTCTTATCTGCCTAATGTTGCGTGTTACCCGACCTTACCCTCCTTATCCTCCTCCCTCATGGGAATTGCAAGGCCATTTATCAAATCAATTATTATGTGCGCTGCCGTACACAGTAGACCAAGCGGGAAACGGAAGACCAGCGGGACTCATCCCGATTCTGTCTATCCAACTTTGAACTGGTTTCTCAGAGCCGACTTCGCCAGTGATCTTTGAAGTCTCGCCCGTCGTGCTATCCTGCTCTCCCGTTTCCTCCAGCGCATCGCCGGGCGGTTCTTAACAAAGGAGAGTCATGCCCGCTTCACTTCAGAGATTTTCAGACAATCGCCTGATCAACCCGAACAGCGAACGCCTGATCCAGTGCGCTGACTGTCCGCAGAAATACTTGCTCGTATGGGATGACCAAGAGTGGAACTTCGTGAAGGATTGGATTCGAGTAGCGGAAACCGCAGTCAGGAAAAGCCTAGCATCTGAATTGGTCCCCGCGATTATGGCCGCCGCTGGGTAAGGCCGAGTCTTTCCAAGCAAACACCCGTGTCGAGTAGCAGATTTCCGCTGCGATCTACCGTACGGTATCGTACACTGCCCCCAAAATAAGAACCACTATATTGAAGCAGCTAGAAATCGGAGGTCCATGAAAAACATCATTGGTGGACACCGCCTGAGAAACAAAATCCTGCTCGCGCTTCCAGATGACGAGCGTGCCGCGATTTTCCCCAAGCTGGAATTTGTGTCGTTGCCCACGCTCACCGTACTGGTCGAGAAGGGAGCGCCCATAAAGTTCGCCTATTTCTTGAATGCAGGTTTGGCCTCCCTCATCAACATTATGGCCAACAAAAAGAGGACAGAAGTAGGCCTGTGCGGACGCGAAGGTTTCATCGGACTTCCTCTGGCGGCGGGCTTCACGACTAGCTCTGCGCAGGTGCTCATGCAAGTACAGGGCAGTGCATTCAGAATAGCCGCCACAAACCTTGTCGTCGCCCTTCGGCTGTGTCCAATCCTTGCGATTCGGTTGCAAAGATTCTCGCAAGAAATGGGTTTGCAATCGGCTCAGCTGGCGGCGTGTAATCGTCAGCATAATGTGGACGAGAGGCTGGCCAGATGGCTTCTGATGTCCCAAGATCGCTTAGGGGGTGACTCTATACCACTTACCCAAGAAGCCTTCTCTCACATACTCGGTACTCGCAGGGCCACTGTTACCGATGCTATAAGCGTCCTGCAAAAAGCCGGGCTCATTACTTGCGAGCACCGCACTGTGAAGATTGAGGACCGACTTCGCCTAGAAGAGGCCGCATGCGAGTGCTACGAAACAATGACTCGCCAAGTTAAAAAGTGGCATGTCGAGACCGCGTAACCGGAGGGAAACTGGTGAGCAGAATAGCGCGGGGACGAACTAAGTTGGTGTGTCCCCAGCGACCAGGGCCGATCCTAGGATCGTCTCGTGGGCCTCGTAATTATTTTCACTGTCGTGCTACCCACCCTTCTCGTTGGGTTGTTTACCTACTGCCTGTATTTGACCAAAGGCGTGGAACGCGAGCACCGATAGTTTGCGGTGGGCGCACGGTTTCAAAGCCCAATGGTCCAGTGACCGGGAGTAGCGTTCCAAACAAATCTGTCGGTCCTTGCAGCAATCAGAGCTTTGATTCCCACCTCAGCCTCGTTCAGAGCACAGTCCTCATCGCTATTACTTTCAACCGGGCTTAGGCGTCTCTGTTCAAGTGCAGAGATGGCCTCATAGATTCGCCCGGTAATCAGCAAATCATCTGTTTCCACAATTGCGCGAATGTAGACCGCCTGCCAACCGTAGGTTTCAGGGTTTGTCATGGGACCTCCTTCGGGGAAGGTACGGCCTGACTGTACGCCTGCGTACGAAGGATGGATACAGGTAAGATATTGGAGCCATTAGCGTACCCAGCTGTCCTACAGTAAGGGCTGTATTTTCCCCTACCTCAGCAATAGGTACTTTGAGGTTTGAGCGGGACGGACCTGTATGCATAAGGACAAACGAGAGCGTTTCAAGGAACTATGTGAACTAGCAGAGGTTCAAGAAGATACCAAGAAGCTGGGGAAGATTGCCAAAGAAATTGACAGCATCCTAGATGCTGAGCTGATCCGTCTGAAGAAAATCCCCGCCTCAAAACAGTAATTGACGCGGCCCACGTCAACGCTGCAAATTAAAGCTCATCTCGCAAGAATAGAACACCGTCTCCCGCTGGGAGCGCGGCGCGCAGGAGCCTCCCTCTCACGGCTACATTGGACTTGGAAATCTCGTGCGCGGCCCCACCTGTTGGTTTTTCTGGGAGCGCGCCGGCCTGCGTAGCGAAGATGTAATGCGCGCTGTACCCAGGCTCCAGCGGACTGCGGGCTCTATCCCACTTCAGAATTTAGAAATCGTGACTGCCGGAAGCGGCCCCAAGAGGGCCGAGGCCAAGGTCAAGTTAGTGGCGATCCCTCTTTTGAAATTGGTCGCGGCCTCTCACGGCGAAAAGGGCGATAACGTTTTCGGCGTTGAGTGACGCGCCCGTCGAGAACATCGTTGCAGCGCCAACAGACTGGTGTCCCCATCCCTCCTACACGAGTTGCCTTCGCGTGCGCGGCAACTCGATGGCGCCTTTGATTCAGGATGGATTTGTCGTCGCCGCGGATTCCTTCGAAACGGACAAGAGCGATCTCGGCGGAAAAATCGTTATTGCCTGGCATCGAGATTTGGGACTGACTATCTCGCGCTTGCGGCGCTACGACCACACAGAGGTTCTACAGCCCGAGAATGCCCAATACGAGGCCGTTACTCTCAGCGGCAAACACTCTTGGAAGATTGTCGCAAAAGTGCTTTGGTGGATTGGGAGAGCGACGTAGAGACGACCTGGTCTAGCACTAGCCTGGACCATAGTGCGCACGCATTGCGCCTTGCCCCGGGCAATGTGCCGGGATCGCGATGTACGCGGAGTAATCCACCTGGACGTATGACGCGCTTTGGGGACAACTGATGAACGGGGACTGCAGGGAGCGCTTACCAGTAAAACCGTGCCATGACGCTGCCAGACATCGCACATATCGGCCTAACGTGCTGTTACTGCACGGTTTAGAGTAATTAAATAAGTAAGATAATATATCTGTATATTTACGTCGCGACGATCCACTGTGGTGGTCTAATCATTTGTTGAGGAGGGTTAGATGAGAACAATGAATCGTTGGGAACAACCTTTCCGTGGGGCTACGACCCTGCAGGAACAGATCAATCGCGTGTTTGGCGATGGGGTGGGACGTGCGGGCGAGGAGTCGAACTTGACCCCTTGGGCTTCGTTCAGTCGGAGCTTCTCGCTGGCGAACTCCGTTTCGGCTTCGCTTCCTCGCGCTTAGGGAGGCTCAGCCAAGGTCAACGTCAATGCGGAAAAGCCCGCAATGGCTGCGGCAGCTGGCGCTCGCTAAAGTTAACCCGGACCAAGACAGAGAGGCGAGAGCTGGCGATATGGCATGTCGGAGCGTAGCCTTTAAACCGATCCGCTCCTCGATTTCCGTTTGATAAGCGCTAGTCGGACACCTTCGGCAAAGAAGAGCGAAAGTGCCAGATTGTAGACAGACAAATGCTCTACGTGAGCGCTATCGTAGCAACCTGTTTGGCAGAATTTGACGGAATTCTGACTTTGTAATGGGGCGGCTCGATTGAGAGCCGCCCTTTCCATTGACCCGGCCTTCTTGAACCCTGGGGAAGATCGCTCTATGGCGATTTCTCCGCCAAACAAGTTCCCGACAACCCAGCAGAGATCTCCGAGTGACGGCGTTCTCCGGAAGTGGGTCGCGTTATCGGACGTTGAGCCTCATTTCCGACCCGCAATTCCCTGACACCGCAGGACGTATACTTGCGACACACCTCCCTCGCCTGAGGAGCTTTGACCATGCGAGACGAAGAATGGATCAAGAAACTTGAAGACGGCAGGGGGGTGAAATTCACCTACCGAGAACTGCCGGAAGACGGGGCGTTTATTACCGCGCAGCTTGCCGGTAGTGAGGTCGTCTATTCGGTCGTATTGACCAAAGCAAGAAACCCGCTTAGTCGTGAAGATGTGGAAAGCCATTTCAAGGGCGAGCTTTCAAAGAAGTAGGGCCACAACTTGGATCAATATCCACGGTTCCAAAATTCGGGAAAGGTTTTTTGAACCGTGTCATAATCTTATTTCCGATGCCAAGAACGTTTAGTGAAATAAACAAGGACTTGGAGATTACCCAACGAAAGCTCAGCGCGACCTCAGACACAGAACAGAGGCGCTCCCTGTTGCGGCGTATGCGGCAACTTCTTGAGCAAGCTGATAACCTTGTCCAAAAATTAGAACGCCAAATTCCCCCAGAGTCGAAGCGAGATTAAGACAGCACCCGGAATCGGGTTCCGAAAACGCTATCCGAACACAGGCTGCAACGTGTTGATTCAGCGAGCCACCTGTACGGGATCTTCGGGGTTCGGGAATCACATGATTTCGGAGCCCTAGCCAGAACTCCCACAGTTAGGTCCGCGCTCTCCCGATCGTTGTGACGTATTCCCAGTTGCCCTGGGAGTCGAGGCGATATACCTCAATCGGCGGGGTCGCATGAAGTTGATGCTCTGCGCCGCAATCGGGACAGCGCACTGGATAGATGGAAGATCCTATCGACCAGGTCCATCGAAGCAGCAACTTTGTTCCGCACGGGCAATTCACCACTCTCTGCTCGGGAGCCGGCATCAGGGTGGGGCCTCAGACCTGAGAGCAGGGTTCTACGCTGGGGTCGAAGCCAGGAGTATGCTCCCAGCTTTTGCCGATGTCACTATGGCGGGTTTGACTGACCGGCCAGCAGGTTGTCGATGCACGACTCTCCGGCACCAGTGTCGACCAACCCGTTTATATCGGTCATTCCTGTTGCGGGTGCGGCCGTCCCGAGTTCCGCTTGTAGTCTCGCCAATAGTCTTGATACACCCACATCGTGAGAGTAGGATTCTGGACAACGCTGCATCTCGTAGGAACTTCCTAGCTCATCCCCGAAGGAGTTGCGCGCGGAACACAGGCCAGTCAACAGAATAGCTTCAACCAACGTTTGCGGTTGCGATTCCGCGAATGGTGCGCGGACGGAGGAGGGCGCTGTGCCTCATTACGAGTACGTATGTTCGGCCTGCAGTAAGAAATTCTCGATCGTTTTGACTCTTGCGGATCATGAAAAGGGTCAAGTGAAATGCCCAAAGTGCGGCAGCACGAAAATCGACCAGCAATGGGCCGCATTTTACGCGACGACGTCTAAGAAGAGCTGAGCTGCACGAGCGTCGAGCCGCGGTCATTCGACCAGCTTGTGATTTTCCCTGTCCGTTTGGTTTTTGAGAGTAGGGGCTGGAGAATGCCCGTCGTGTATTGACAACTCTGAGAAACGGTGCAATATGGGCGGAAGGGACCCAAACCCGCTGATTGCTGTTCCACAGAAGACCCGCAAACGGATGTCCCGCAGGAGGCCAAACATGGCCGCTAAGATTCTGACGTTTTCATCCCACGGTGATACCACACTTCTCGAATACGATCCGGCCACCGCCGACATGGAGGAAGTGAACAGGGTAATTGCCGAATATGAAGCCAAGACCGGTGCGCAGCCGTTCGATATGACGACCGGTGAACGCATCGAGAAAGTTACGCGCAGGCAGAACGAAGTCTTGATGGTTCATCCCATCGCAGGCGGCTAGCCTTGCGGGTTGCCTAAAGACCTCGGGAAATGCAAAACCTAGTTAGCTTCGACTGAAACCAACAAGCGATTTGTGTTGCGGGGTATCTCTATGGTGCCTGTAGCGCTATCCCTGATTCCATTCCTCGCGGTGACCCTGCGGAGGTTTGTGTTTACTGGCGTGGGGCGGGAATGGCTGGTTGGAGAAATTGACGCACTGCGACCGCGACAGAACGGCCCCTTAGAGCTAGGCCTCTGCATCTTAGACCCTGTCGGTTTAACACTGGTCGCAGGCGAGCTTGAGAACCGTGCGGATGGTGCAGACCCCGTCGAACGAAAATATCGCGCGCAAAGGTATCTGCGTCGCATCGTTGCCCTCACCGGCGCCACGCAAATGGGTTGTGGCTACGCCATGGATGTCGGCACAACTAGATTCCAAGTGTGTGATGGATATGTCAGACGGATGCAAGACCTGACCAATCCCAAATGTGCGTATGAGGAAACCTGTTTTTATCCCGCACACGAAGAGATGCCAAAAGCGGAGCAAATTGCCACCGCGCTACTGCAGCTCAAGAACAATCCTGCGCTGTTCGATGGGTGGGTCGCCCAGAACCATGTGGCGTTTAAGGCCGACGGCCAGGTGTTCACCCGTGCGCAGTAATCGGCACGCAATGAGCACGCAAACCGGATCCACGCCGGCCGAGCGCGCAGCAGAGTATCTGGAGCGTATCGCGTGGCTTACTGGAGCCAAGCAAGACGACGATGGCACTTACCACCTCACAGCCGGGCGTAGGCACTTCCTGGTGGACTCTAATTCCGTGCGTGTGACCTGGCACCGCGGCGAATCGACATGCTTTTCTGTTGTGGCGTACGCCGATATCCCGCGCGCGGAATTGATTGCGTCTGCGTTACTACAACTGAAGAACAATCCACGACTATTTGAGAAGTGGAGAGAACGGCAAGGGGGGATGCTTTCAAGGCGAATGGGCATATTTTGGGGGACACATATCGGCTGACTAGAGATGAGACCTGAAACATTGCGGCACCCTACTCGTCAGCTGTTTAGTTATGTGGCGGGGATCAAAGCAGTTCGTATTTGAAGATTCGTCCTTCAATATCCACCCAACCTGTGTACAGCGAAGACCTTATTGCGCTTTCGCTCCTCAGTTGGTACGGCGGCGTACGTACGGTGCTTCCAGCTCTTTGGCTGTCACCTAGAGCGAGGTGACAAATGTCCAAGCGTATGGGACCCGAAGCACTACGAATATTGATCGTCGATGACTCCGAAACTACGCGCCGCATCGTTGGCACAATATTGCGCTCGCGACATTGGACGATTTGCGGGGAAGCGGAGGATGGCCGAACAGGCGTCGAGAAATTTCAGAAATTAAAACCCAGACGTAGTCCTGTTGGATTTGTCTATGCCTGACATGACTGGCATTGAAGCCGCACAGCAAATGTCTGCGGCAGACCCTAAAGTTTCCTTAATCTTGTTTACGATACTGGAGATTAAAGGAATTGGAGATGCAGCCCGAAAGGCAGGAATTCGTACAATAGTGCCCAAGAGTGAGGCTTGGAACCTCATCGCAAATATCGAACAGATCGCCAACGAAGCTTAGGGCTGACTGGACGACACGTCCTGCGCTTTTTCGCTTTTCCCCGAGTACACTCTTCGATGTCGACATCAGGTGGAAGCAAGGTCACCTTTGCCCAGTTTGATAGCCCCGTAGCTCTGCGAAGGGTAGCTGTCTCCGCATCGTTCCAAACCGAGATGGCAAGTAGGGACGAATTGCCAAGTTGGCTTTGACGTATTCAGCATCAAAACAGTTCCCGCAACATGTAGTCAGAGCATCTTTACAATTTGCGTCCGGTCCACGAAAAGCGACGATGCTAAGTTGGTGTGTCCCCAGCGACCAGGGCCACCTTGATGACTTCGACCGGCGTGGCTTTTAGAGTGGCGAGCTTTAGTCGGGCAGCTTCGATAGCCTCGTGTTCAAGTCTACTAATTTCAATCGGACTGTTAAGCCTTTCGGTGATTGCCGCCCGCGCATCTGCAATCGTGAGAGTCAGTTTAGCGGGGTCTGTTTCAAAGATGGCGGAAAAGTACGCTGTTCGCCAAAAGGACGAGGAAATATCGCTCATAAAACCTTCTTTCAGAGTTCCGGATTCGGCTCAACTGTACGCTCGCGTACAGCAAATAGATACCTGCAACAGGCCGCCCGTTTCCACCCGTAGACCTTCATGATGTGCGAGCGGTATCTGCGAAAGTGTTCCGAAGTGAACAGCTTGAACTTCTGGCTCCTTTCAGTCGTTAGGGAAGTGTTTTTTATTGATATCTCTTTTAGAGAACGCGCTAAGATGTGCCTTGATGGTGGATTCCCGATCACTCCTCGGGCAGACCGTCTCCTACTACCGCATCGTAGAAAAGCTCGGTACCGGCGGGATGGGTGTGGTCTACAAAGCTCAGGATACGCGACTCGAGCGCTTTGTCGCTTTGAAGTTCCTGCCTGAGGATGTTGCCCAAGATCGCCAGGCGCTAGAGCGCTTTCGTCGTGAGGCCAAGGCAGCATCCGCCTTGAACCATCCCAATATCTGCACTATCTACGACATCGGCGAAGAAAACGGTCAAGCCTTTATCGCCATGGAGTTTCTGGACGGTGCGACGCTGAAGCACATGATTGGCGGGCGTCCTCTGGACTTGGAACAACTGCTTGGACTTGCTATCGAAGTGGCCGATGCGCTGGAGGCCGCGCACACCAGTGGCATCGTGCACCGTGACATCAAGCCTGCAAATATATTTGTTACGCAGCAGGGTCGCGCCAAGGTTCTGGATTTTGGTCTCGCCAAAATAACGGCCCAGGAGACTCCAGGTACCTCCGGAACCCAGGCAACGCTGACAAACGAACCACCGCACCTGACAAGTCCCGGAACGACCTTAGGCACAGTCTCGTACATGTCCCCCGAACAGGTTCGTGCTAAGGACTTGGACGCACGTACCGATCTATTTTCGTTCGGAGTGGTGCTATACGAGGCGACCACCGGCACGCTGCCATTTCGTGGGGGCAGTTCTGGACTGATTTTTGATGCCATTCTCAACCGCGTTCCCACGTCTGCCGTACGCTTGAACCCGGATGTGTCCGCAGAACTAGGGCGGATCATCGACAAGATGCTGGAGAAGGATCGCGAGGTACGCTACCAGCACGCTTCCGACCTGCGCGCGGATTTGAAATGCCTGAAACGCGATTCAGAATCGAGCAAATTGTTTCCAAGCACCATACAGAGCGAGGGTGCGCGGCCTCGGTTCGCTTTTTATGTTGCTGCCATCGTCTTGGTGATTTTGTTGTTAGCTGGTTTGGCGTTCGAGCGTTGGACCCACCCGCGTGCGCCAGCGCCTTCGACTTGGGTTCAACTCACACATTTTCCCGATTCGGCGACTTCCCCAGCGCTTTCGGCGGATGGTCGTCTCGTGGCCTTCATTCGGGGACCGGGAACCTTCACAGGTCGCGGACAAGTCTACGCTAAGCTTTTGCCGGATGGCGATCCCGCACAGCTCACGCACGATAATGAGGAAAAAATGAGTCCCATTTTTTCACCAGTGGGCTCCCGAGTTGCTTACACGGTTATCCGTGAGTCCGGTGGTTGGGAAACTTGGATCGTGCCCATCCTCGGCGGGCAGCCCCAGCGTTTACTACCCAATGCTTCCGGACTAAGTTGGACTGACGTCGATCACGTTATGTTCTCTGAAATTATCCAAGGTCAACATATGACCGTGATGGCTGCGAATGAAAACCGGAGCGAAGAGCGTCAGATCTACGTTCCGCCAACCGAATTTGGCATGGCGCATCGCTCCTCGCTCTCGCCCGACCGCAAATGGGTGCTGGTCTCCGAGATGAATCAGTCCGGATGGCTGCCTTGTCGACTCGTGCCGTTTGACGGCACGTCTCTCGGGCAGCCGGTCGGGCCGGGCGCGCCCTGTACCTCGGCGGCATGGTCCCCAGATGGCAAGTGGATGTACTTCGCTGCGGACACCGGTACGGGGTACCACATCTGGCGGCAGCGCTTCCTGCAGGGGCGGCGTGAACAAGTGACTTTTGGTCCGACCGAAGAGGAAGGTATCGCCGTGGCCCCGGACGGACGCTCATTGATTACTTCCGCCGGGGGCAAGGAGAGTGCCGTCTGGATCCATGACGCTCGCGGTGATCGTCAGATCTCGTCTGAGGGCTACGCCAATTTGCCGGGCTTAGGTGTTGGTCCTGTCTCTTCGGTCTTTTCTGCGGATGGACGAAGTTTCTACTACGTCGTACGCCGCGGTCCAGCCAGCACCGTGGCGGCAGGGGAATTGTGGGTAACCGACATGGACTCTGGCCTGAGCGAGCGTCCCCTCCCCGGTGTGTCGATGACGGCCTTTGAAATATCGGCTGACGGGAGAAGAGTCGTGTATTGCGCGGCCGACGCGCAAGGTCAATCCTATGTGTGGATCGCTTCGCTACAACGGCGGTTTTCACCACGTCGGTTAGCGCCGACGGAAAACGACCGGGTGTTTTTCGGTCCCGGTGGAGAAGTTATTTTTCATCGCTCCGAAGCCGGGCGTCAATTTATTTTCCGCATGAAGGAGGATGGCAGCCAACAAGAGAAGCTTCTCTCTTATCCTGATTTGATCATGAAATCAGTCTCGCCTGACGGTCAGTGGATTATCGCTGCAGGGCCAGCCTCTGGCGAGGAAAGGCCCACAGGAGTGTTCGCTTATCCGATCCAAAGTGGGGCACCAGTTCGTATCTGTACGTACTGCGATGCGGCATGGTCGCATGATCAGAGGTTCTTCTTCGTGAGGTTTCGGGCCGAGGGCAGCGGTGAGGGCGGCAAGGTATTTGTAATTGCTCAGGCCCCTGGCCGGCCGACTCCCAACTTTTCTCCTGACGGGGTGGATCACGAGAAAGATTTGTCGGGTCTACCGGTCGTTGAAAAGGTTGACCTCGAGGGTATTTCACACATCTCGTTTGGCCACAATCCTTCGGTGTACGCGTTCTCCCGTGTCAGCGTGCACCGCAACCTCTATCAAGTACCCGTTCCAGAATAATGGCTGAAGTTGGCTGGAATTTCGCTACTGCCTGATTAACGCTGCGGAGTCAACGGGTCGACGCAACACGAGCTCGAAGTCTGCTTCCGGGGGTCTCTACAGCTAAAGTCGTTCGCGAGCGTTTGATTCAGACGAAACACCACCCTGTCTAGTTCTGATGAGTACAGCCGGACGGAGCGGTTCTCTCTATGGGGAAGTATTGTCGGATTAACTGATTAGATGGTGCTGCATCGACCGGTTGAGCTCGCACGATTTACCAGGCACCACGGAAGATTTGGCTTGGCGCCGAGCGGTCACAATCGAGTCGGTGACTTCCGAATCGCAATTAGGGCTTTGTGAATGCTTCTAATTCTTCGCGTGCAACGCAGCGAGCTGATTTTGTATCGCGACGCGAGTCGAGTCGAACTTGACTATCCCTAACATGCTTTCGAGCACCGGAATCATGCGGGAATCTTCGAGATATTTGCCGTACGCGTTCAGGACCCAGTCGATTTGATATTCGTCCACATCAGCAAAATGAGTAATGAGTGCCTCGCGTGCGGCTTGGAATTCTGGCGTACCGGCCTTGCCGCGCTGAGGCAAAGAGGTCAACAACGTAATAGCAGTGCTCGTTAGGTTGGCATTTTTTCGCAGCGGCAGCGTTGCAGCGATGCGGCGCACGTAGTCGTCCTCGATTTTCTCAGCCTGGGGAAGTGAGTTGGTCGAACCAGGACTATACGGCGATTCCAGACGAGACTTTAGAGCTACGGCCATGTTGAGCACCGAAGCGGTTGGCTCGATTGGCTGTTGTGGATCGCTCATGGCTTGTTCCAGCGTTGAAACGACAAGTGCACGATTGCGCGCCACCCAAAGCCCGTACGAGACGTCCACCCCGAAGGGGTAGAACTCTTTTGGGCGAAGATACAGCGAGAGTTTCGCGTGGGTGGAGGGGTCTCCGGTTAACCATTGAAGCTGGCTGGCATAGAGCTGTGCTGTGCGAAGATCGTGGGCTAAACGAATCAGTGACTCAAGGTTCTCGGCCTTACCGGCTTCATCCGTGTCATCCATCGGGACGGTATCAAAACTGATGTCATTACTGATAAGCGGAGCAGCAGATTGCGGATGCAGGAAGTCGCCACTCGAAATGCGGGAGGTGACCACGTGCACGGTGTAGCGGCCGGGCTCGTCGAAACGATACAAAGCGTTCAGAGGCAGCTCAATGGTAACCGGTTGGCCCGGCTGCAATTCATTTGAAGTTTCGTAGTCTGGGAAGTACCGACGTTCACGAGAGTAATCATCCAGCCAGGGATAAACGCCATTCGCCGGAGATAACAGAACCTGATCGACCGGTGAGTCGGGTTCCGTGGTGACCTCATTGATCCGATAACCCAGCACTCTTGCCGTGAATGTAAGCTCAATAACGATCGGTTCTCCGCCACGGTAGAAATCCTTGCCATTTGCGAGCGATAACCGCACCTGGACGTCAGCGTTCTTTTGCGAGAGTACTCCAGAAGCCGATAGCAATATCAATGCAAAGGTGAAACCGCTTCGCATCCGCACCACCTGTGGTACGCAAAAACTCCATCCGTGCTCTATTGGGCGTGAATGTCAGTAAATCTCGTCCCGTAACAATGTTACAGACCCGTCCGCATGCTATTCATTTCAAACCCATTCTGGATTTTGGCGAAAGAGTGCGTCCAGGAAAGGCAGACATGTTCAGTAGGAAGTAGACCTACAGGGGTAAAAGTCAGAAGCCCCTTGGCTTGGGTCGTGTCCGTGGAGAAAACGAAGCGGATGAAGCCGACCGACAAAGCCATCTTAGGGATGGTGAGCAAGTCACCGAGCCGCAACGAAAGTGAACCCAGAAGTGGCCTCGAAACAAAATAAAGATCTGGAGGCCGAGCCCCCTCCTTCGGGGCGAAGGCAGCATGGCATGGCGCGGGCTGACCGAGGCGACATGACACTCCGGCGGGGTGGTAGGGGCAGCACGGTGGCAAGGACATGACAAGCAACTGGAGAAACCTTGCTCGTCCCAGAGCGAAAGACTCTGGAGCAGGTTCGACCTATAACCGGATAAACCGGGAAAAGGAAGGAAGGCGAGAAGGTGGCGGAAGGGTTTGCAGTAGCGATGAACTGGGGTAACTCCCAGGGAGCGAAGGAACCCAGCTGTTTCGTAATTCCTCTGGCAATGATGGGAGGCAGGGGCGTCTGATAAAAACGCTCGGAAATCTGCAAGACCTGAGACAGAGGATATACAGGAAGAGGAAGGCGGAAGCGGTTGGATGGTGTGGAGTAGATGCTGGTGACCTCACCGGATGGAAAGCACCTCCAATTGGCTGCGTCTCATAAACCTTTCTGCAAAGCGAGCAGGAGAGCGGAGTGCGGGAAATCTGCATGCTCCGTTCGACGTGGCGGGGGATGGAAACCAGCTTACGGTTCGGTTAGTGAGACACTCCCAGAGGAAACGGGGAGCACCCGATAGATCGGACCTACGGAGTATGGCGCCATTCCTCGACCCTACCAGCCGAGGCGGCCGTCAGCTGCTTGGTTTTTGATACTTGTCGGGCTGGAACTTACCGTCGTCAATGTAATTCTTGTTGATCTCGATATACGCGTGCCACTTCTCCGGCAGATCGTCCATCACGAAAATGGCCGTCACCGGGCAGACCGGCACACGGGCGCCGCAATCAATGCACTCAGTGGGATCGATGTACAGTTGAGGCACTTTATCGAACGCTGGTCGGCCATCGTCATAGGTTCGGCCTTTCGCCGGATGAATACAATCCACCGGACACACATCCACACAGGCGGTGTCCTTGGTTCCGATGCAGGGCTCGGCAATAATGTACGCCATCGTGTCCTTCGTCGTTTCACCAGTATAACGCAACAACCGTAGTCAAACTCCCGCTGCTCCGCGCCCCCTATGGCCGCCGCGCTGCCTTTTCCTCTCGTCCTGATCCTTAGTTCGGCAGCTCAATGCTAGAATCATCCCTCAAATGTCAGAGCTATCGACCGTCCCGTGCCGAGGAGGGGCTCCCCCGCTCAAAGGCGAGGAACTCGTCGGCTTGCAAAAGCAGGTGGACGGCTGGAACATCGTCGAAGAGCATCACATCGCGAAGACCTTCAAGTTTTCGAACTTTCGCGAAGCCCTCAAGTTCGTAAACCGCGTTGGCGAGCTTGCTGAACAGCAGGAGCATCATCCAGATGTCTTTCTTACGTGGGGAAAAGTTGAGATCACGATCTGGACACACAAGATCTCTGGCCTGACCGAGAGTGACTTCATCCTGGCCGCCAAAATCGACGAGCTCTGCCAACCCTAACTCCCGGCTCAGTACAGCCAATACGCACAGTTACAGCCGCCCCCGCGGCCTCTTTTTCATCCGAGTGAGTGACGGACAAGGAGACACCGGGCGTAGATCAATAGGTTGAAAACGCAGAGGGCGGCCGCGCCCGCAACGAGAAGATTCGGGGGAACATTGGGATACACCAGCGCATCGAGATAGTGCAGAAGGAACGGACCGTGATATGCCGAAACGCCGCCGCGCACTTCAAGCTAGTTTTCAAGCGCTGTGAGAGGGCACCAGAAACCAAAGATTTCGACGATCACTCCGTACGCCAGCGTGCCCACGTGCAACGCGGCGAGCCGCGGTCGGCCGCGCGTAAAGGATCCGCCGAAGATGACCCAGGCAATATACGCCGCATGAAGCGACAGAACACTCGCCGCCATCAGTCGGTACAGTCGCGGCGCCATACTAACGTTCCCTGTAGGCGAAGCTGCGCAGTTTTACAGTGACTCGACTCGCGGGTTGGATCTGTTATCGACAGTCATAGAGAAGCGAGTGCAACGCATCTGTCGAGCTGTTAGCGAAGAAATCGAACGCCGTACCACCCAACTGGATTCAAAGACGCTGGTAGGGAAACTCAACCGGATGATGATCGGATGGGCGAACTACGTCTGTCTGGGACCGGTCAGTAAAGCCTACGAGGCTGTCGATCGACATGCCAAGAAAAGGCTACGCCAGTGGCTGTGCACGAAGCACAAACTACAGTGGCCGGGAGCCAAGAGATTTCCGGCAGAATCTCTGTACGATGTGCTCGGATTGGTTAGCTTACCCAACCGGACCGGCAACCTTCCGCGGGCGAAATCGTGAGTCTTTTCCGAGAGCCGGATGCGGTAATTCCGCACGTCCGGTTCGATGAGCGGGAACAGGAAACAGCGCCATGCCAAACCGGACTGAGGCGGCAAAGCGAAAGCCACGCCAACTAGCCACCGGGAGACTACAGCCACTGCGCCTGTTCTCGACTCCGCCCAAGTGAAAAGGATTGTCTGACCGACGTTGCCTCACAAAGAACTTTCGAGAAACGTGCGGAGCAGGCTGGAACGCGACGGGTGGCGCAGTTTGCGCAGCGCCTTGGCCTCGATCTGGCGAATGCGCTCGCGAGTGACGGCGAAGGTCTGGCCAACTTCTTCCAGGGTGTGCGCGTTGCCGTCCTCAAAGCCAAAACGCATGCGGATGATGCGTTCTTCGCGCGGATTTAATTGCTTCAACATCGAGGCCATCTTTTCCTGGAGGCTGAGGCTGATGGCCAACTCCGATGGAGAGACTACGCCCTTGTCTTCGATGAAATCGCCCAGGTGGGAGTCTTCCTCTTCGCCAATAGGAGTCTCGAAAGAAATAGGCGTCTGCGCGATCTTCCGGGTTCGCCGGACTTTTTCGACGGTGATGTCCATGCGCTTCGCGAGCTCTTCGGAGGTGGGCTCGCGGCCAAGCTCCTGCACGAGTTTGCGGGTGCACCTCGCGAGTTTGTTGATTGCTTCGATCATGTGAACGGGCACGCGGATGGTGCGCGCCTGGTCGGCAATGGCGCGCGTGATGGCCTGGCGAATCCACCATGTAGCGTAGGTGGAAAACTTGTATCCGCGGCGCCAGTCGAACTTGTCGGCGCCTTTCATGAGGCCGAGATTGCCTTCCTGGATCAAATCCAGGAGCTGTAGGCCGTTATGGGTGTATTTCTTCGCGATGGAGACGACGAGGCGAAGGTTGGCCTCGGTCAGCTCTCTTTTTGCCTGTTGTACTTGCGCCTCACCACGCTGGATGAGCGTGAGGATGCGTTTGAAGCTGGCCGGCCCAACTTCGCTCGATTTTTCGATCTCTTTCAGCTCCGCGCGGCGCACACGCAGCTCTTTGCGAGCGGCGGCGGCGAGATCGCCCAGGGCGGCGTCCACCCGGCGCTCGAGGCGGCACGCTTCGCGCTCGATGGAATACAAGCGCTGGACAGCTGCACGCATTTTATCGATTAAGCGTTTTTTCTCGAGCCAGTGGAAGGCGATGTAGCGAATGGCGAGAGAAATTTGGATGCGGGTGCGGGCAACGGCCCACTTGGCTCGGACATAGGACTGCCTTTTGGATTTTGGAGTCTTAGCGAGCTTTTCCGCCTGCTTCAGGCCGGTTTCGTACAGCTTGGAGATTTTGTCAATGTGGTTGAGCGTTTGCCTGGTCTTGTTGGCAATTTTATCTTCGGTGAGGTCCTCGTCGTCGAATTGCACCACTTCCTTTATCGAACGTGCACCCTCGCGCAGATCGGCGGCGACGGCAATGAGTTCCTTAATGATCAGGGGCGAGCGCGTGATGGTCTTCATCACCACGAGCTGGCCGCACTCGATGCGCTTGGCGAGCGCTACTTCGCCCTCGCGAGTGAGCAATGGCACCAAACCCATTTCTCGGAGGTAGAGGCGAACCGGATCTTGGGACTTCGGGTCCACGCCAACGCTGAGGTCAAGGTCAGCCTCGGCGGCGAGTTCCTCTTTCGGGTCGGCCTCGGGACGGTCCGTGGCCTTTGCAGCGGAACGCGCGGCGTTTGCGGTGGCAAGGTCCTCGTATATCTCGATGCCTTGGCGCTCCAAGATGGACAGGAGTTCGTCGATTTCTTGGGATGAATGCACATCCGCGGGCAGACCATCGTTGACCTCATCGTAGAGCAGGTAGCCGCGCTCCTTGCCGAGAACGATGAGCTGATCAAAGTAGCCAAATTCGTCTTCAATGCGTCGCGCCAAGAATTCTCCTCGCTTGCACGACCGAGATGCTACGAGCGACATCAAGAGTCTTCTTGTCGTCCCTGGAAGAACGGCGGCTGGGCTTGAGTTTCGGCCCGTGGGAGTTAATGTAATCGGCTAGTTCTTTGTCCATGACAGAGAAGCTGGTGGAAGGGGGATGGTCGGTTTGGGTAGTGAATTCCCGGTGAAGTCGGAAGGAACAGATATCCGGCGCATCCTGATAGCGGACGCGATGCGCCGCAAAAGAGTCGTTAGCAATGGTCACAAAGTATTCGGAGGATTCGCCGTCATGTCGGCGCAGGGTAAAAGCGTATTCGCGGACTGCACCCTTGGTCTCAAATCCAACGTACTGCAAGATAACCGCATCACTCACAAGAGCCGCCATTTCTAGAAGGAAACAGTCGCAAGCGTGGACTTAAAAGCCTCTTAGATAAACGAGACGTTTCGAAAAGCAACAAGCGCGGCCAATTCATGATGGCACAGTTGGATGTTCCGGCATACGAGCATATTCCCGGAAGCCGAACTCGCTTAGCCGATTTTCGGAATCAAGACTCCCTCAGAAGGCGGTCAGCTTCATCGATAAGCCTATCTCTGGAAACATTTTGGTAACGAATTTGAGCGCAGCAAGCGATCTTTTGGCGCCGTTCGCTCAATTTCCTCCTCCTGGAGTGCGACCCTACCAGCGCTCTCGCAGCGAGCAGCTCCAAATGGAGCTGCCAATTTCCCACAATGGGAATCAGGACCTTGTAAAGATCCACCCACGGCGGCTCGGAACGCAAGGGATCCAAGCCAGGATACGAGGCAATATAGACCAGCCATGGGTCATGGTCTTCGGTAAGCCCGCTCCAGCCAGCTTAGCGCTTGGTCTCTTTCGCCGAGGCCACCGGGGATGGAAAGCCCGTGCAAGAAGCAGATGGGTCGGCCAGTAGATGACTCCTGTCAGTGCCGCAAAGATTAGCGCCAGATGCACAGGTGCTGGCCCGAACGCACGGTGGAAGATGGGGTCGGCAAAAGTGTAGTTAATGTTCCGGCTCGGACACAAGAGGCGCGACGCCACTAGAAGAGCGGCTGCAATCCCACACTGAAGACGCAAAGCGCGGTGGTCATAACCCGTGCGGCTCAGGGCTGCGAGTAGCAGCATCGGAAGAACGACGTGGAATAAGGAGAGTAGACGCACCCAAAGAGGGAACCGTGTGTCCCACATATATTCGGTGCCACCTATCAGGTGCCCGTTAGAGAACAACGTCCAACTTGCATCAAGACACCACAGAAGATCGCCGATCAGGGATGAGACAGCTTGGCTCGAAAGCATCAGCACATCGCCACGCGCGAAGCCGATGCACGTCAGAAGAACCGCGACATCGCATAAATGAAGGAAGTTGGCCCAACCCCAGTAGAGTGCGTAAACCGGAATCCAAACTGCTAGCCACGCCAGACTTACCCAGCGAACCCAAAGAGGGAATAAGGGCTGGTGGGAAGCCTGATTCATTGCCTATCCTCGCTTGATTATCAGCGCTGGCCGACTGGCCGGGTATCTGAAAAAAATCAGCGAGGTAGGATCCCGCCGGTAGTCTCGCCAGGCTTGATACACCCACATCGTGGGAGTAGGATTCTGGACAACGCTGCATCTCGCAGGAACGTCCCAGCCCGCCCCGAGGTACACCGCAAGGAGGTTCCTACCATGCCTATCACCAAGGAATTTGCCATCCGCCAAGAAGACAAGCCTGGAACGCTTGGAAAGCTCTGCCGGGCCCTCGCCGATCAGAACATCAACATCCTCGCGTTTCAGTCGTTCCCTTCTGAGAAAGGCAAGAGTTCGATTCATCTCGTTTTGGACAATCACACAGCGGCCAAAGCGGTTCTCGATCAACAAGGAGCAGATTACACAGAGACCGAGGTTGCCCACATCAAGCTGGCTCATCGACCGGGAGAGCTGGGACGCGCCGCATCGCGGCTGGGCGACGCGGGAATCAACATCAACTACGGCTACTGCGGGACCGACGCAGTGACGAACTCTTCGATGCTGATCTTCGGCGTCGCGGACGCAGGAAAGGCAGCGAAGGCCCTTGAGCTGGCTGCCGGCGCCGCCGCGGCGACTTAATACATACGAACGCATTGTCAGGCCGCCCGGGCGTCGAACCTTGCTTACTCGACCTACCGGGCGGCATCGATGTAACTCGGTCAACAGAATAGCTTCGACCAACGTTTGGAGTTGCGAATCCGCGAATGGTGTGCGGACGGAGGAGGGCGCTGTGCCTCATTACGAGTACGTATGTTCGGCCTGCAGTAAGAGATTCTCAATTGTTTTGACTCTTGCGGAACATGAAAAGGGTCAAGTGAAATGCCCGAAGTGCGGCGGCACGAAGGTCGAACAGCAATGGGCTGCATTTTACGCGACTACGTCTAAGAAGAGCTGAGCTGCACGAGTCTCGTACGGCAGATATTGATCGCGGCTGCTGTCCCTATCGAGTTGGGGCGCGATGCTCGTTGACCGACCACAACCGGCCGAGTTAACTCTTGAAACCGCATGAGGGCAGATAAGGACTGGGGAATCGACCAGCGTCAGGGGCCGCCGCCAACGGAGAAATCACGATAATGAAGCTGACAGCAAACCAGCAAGTGTTGCATCATCGCGGAAATTACTTGGTCCGGCGGCAACGCCTGGCGCCGGGCGAGACGTCGCCCTGGCATCGCGATCCTTTTCACCGGGTGACCGTGGTCCTAAGCGGGGATGTGCTGAACATCGAGTTCCGAGATGGTGGAGAAACTCTGACGTGGGAGATCACCTTAGGCGAAGTCGATTGGTCAGAACCGAGCGAGCGCGTGCACCGCGCCGTGAACGTTGGTAAGGAAGTATTTGAAGAGGTTGTGACTTTTTTCCTCGATCGTCCTGACGCGGAGCCGCAGCCGGAAGGCTAGAACGATGCGCCCAGCCTGTTGCTGTGAAGGATGATGTTCCGAGAAAAGAGCGGGGAGGGCCACGTCCGGAATTATTGCGCTGGAACCATGTAGAAGGTGCTAGATATATCGCCAGGAAAAAAGTCCTTAGGACTGCCCTTTACAGCCAGCTACATAGGTCTGACAGACTGGATTTGGTCGATAAATCTCTGCGCAGAAGGGTTGGTCACGGGTAAAGATCGTCGATCTTTGAGGATCAGCGTGCAACTACAACCCTGCGTAAAGAAAACTGGAAGAAGACTTCGGCGATTTATGCTCGCCCTTGATCTCGTAGCGTATCTTTTCTATTTGAAGGGGGGAATAATTTGAAGGCATCCGAAAGGGGATTGTTTCGTCTTCATTTTGCAGGGATGGCGTAGTGTGAGGCAATGACCCGCCATCGACTGTCAATCATCATCCAACACGTCTGTCAGCCGGTCATGGTATTCATACGGCCTGCCCTTCGAGGTTCCTTTTTCGTGGTACGCCCCTGTCACTATCGCCGTATTACCATGCATGCGGACCTTGAGGTCGGACATCTCCGAAATCAGCACGCGATTGTCGGTATCTCCACAGTGTGCTATATAACCTGCCTTGCTGAAGGTTGTGCCGTCTTCTATGGTGATGATGAAATCGTCTGCCAGCAGAGAATTCATGGTGGCGACGTCCCCTTGTTTGTATGCCTCATTCCATTTGTCTTCGAGCGCAAGGATTTTGGATGCAGACTCGGACTGCGGTTGAGGCGCAGAGAAGGTCGCGGCCAAGTTCACCGAAAGCAGAAAAGTCACCAGCAATAATTTTGTTTTCATAATTCTCCGCACCGCGCAAATTGTCTTTATAGCGTGTTTTCCCGAGCATCGCAGCATGAGTATAGAAATGTGTGCTTGTGGCTCTGCCAGTCATGTGGAAATTCACATGCATAGTCATTCTGTTTTTAAGACCGCCAACAAGTCCAGAGCACTGCATGCCGATCCCTGTGTAGCGGCCGAGGCCAGCCAACCTTTTTCGCGTTCTAGTACTCCAAATATTCAAAAAGGCGCTATCGTTACCAGTTGCTGTCTCCCGGTAGCTGACAAGTTCATTCCATCTTCAGGAAGCCACCTTACTGAACCAGATGGTTCTTCTCCGGGCGCTTACCAGCGGCAACTGGGGTGGGGCGCAATCAACAGGCCCAAGGGCCTGTTCGGCTCTGGAAGCCGAGCAGGTGCAGTATGCACGGCTACAGTACAGACTCCGATGAAAAGAGAGTTGTTCCTCTCATCCTCGCAGGTCTGGCAATTGCCCTAGCTTGGATGTCGTCTAACCTTCTTGCTACCGAGCATTTTTCGATGCCGTGGTGGATGGATGGTCCCTCTAGCATGTTTTTCTATGGAGCGCTCCATGCTCTTTTCGATAGGCGTCTCTGGCGGCGCCCGCTGATGCACAAACTGGGGCTAGTGAAAACGCCGAACCTCGCGGGCCGGTGGCAGGGTTATCTTACGACTTCGTTTGATAACCATGCGAAGCGCTACGATTTATGCGTGCAAATCGTCCAGAGTTGGACGCAAATTTCCGTCTTCCTCAGTGCCGCCACGTCTGCCTCGTGGAGTTGCGTGGCCGTGATTCAAGTCTCCGATCCAGAGGGCGTCGCGTTGATCTACCAATATGAAAATCAGCCCCTTGCCAATGCGACGAGAACGATGCACATTCACTTTGGCACTGCAATGCTGAGAATGTCGGATGGCAATAGGTTAACTGGAGATTATTACGCCGGACGTGATCGAGGGACCTTCGGTCGGATTTCCTCCGCAGACTGCCACGGACTATAAAACAGGCCTTGGGTGCGTGGCACCCCCGCCTAACCGGCTTCTCGTCGCACCAATGAGCCTCAGTGCCTGATGGACGTGCTAATCCCACAAGTGGAATTCCCAGTGGAGCTACCCTGTTACCTTCTTCGCCTGTGCCCTAACCTTCGCCCAGCGCTTTTTTGCCGCCTTGGCAATCGCCGCTCGGCCAGCAGCCGACAAGACGCGCTTCTTTACGCCCTTTATTTCTTTGCTCGTCGAATCGCCCAAAGCTTTTGCAGCCGCTCGTACTCCGCTCAATTGGCGCTGTAGCTTGCCTAACTGTTTTTCGAGCTTTCTCTCCTCGCGCTTGATCGCAGTAAGAATGTCCATGAGTCCTCCGAGGTGAAATCTATCTCAAGCGCAGGCAAGGCACCAGACGTATTGCACGAGGCAAGTAAACTCGGCAGTGTCCGCCTTAGTCGCTTCCTCCCCGGAAGCGTGTCCAGTCTCCGGATTTTTCGCCGAAGGCACACCGCCGTGAGTTCAAAACCCTCACGACTTTGCGGAGTAACCCAGCGGCCGGAAGCTGGCCAGGGCTTGGGTCTCGTCCTCAAAGGTACCGACAATCTCTAGCAGGTGGAGTACCCTGAACACCTTCAGCACCCGGCCGCCCGGACGCAGCAATTTCAAGTCGCCACCCTGACCTCTGAGGGAAACATATGTCTCAACGATGATGCTAACGCCAGAACTGTCGACCTGGGTGAGGTCGGCTAGGTTCAACAACAGTTTGCGGACACCGTTGGCGACCAATTTCTTCAGATGGCTGCTCAGCAACTCGCTCTCGCCGCCGTCGATGGTCGATCTTCCCCGAAGGTCCAATATGGTGACATCGCCGCATTCCCGGATTGAGACTTGAAGACCCACAACGCCCCTTCTCAATTCATGTTTGGCGTCCGCTCGCTTCCGCACTTGCGCCTACATCGTCACGTTTAATGTCGAGCCTACGTCCTGTTGCGAGACTGAAAATAAAGTATTCGCCGGGAATAGACACCGCTAGTTCTTCGACCCGGAACTGGGCGGCTTCAAAGTCTGCGAGCACTTCTAGGAGCGTGTCCGAGAATTCATCTTTGGTTCTGCTGAATTCACTTGAAAAAGAGCGCAAGGGTGTGCGAATTATTCGGAACCATGGCGAAAACCTACCGATCCTACCTTCCCGAACAAGATTTACTTTTACCTCTGAGCCTGCGCGAATGGTTGCCAGATGAGCACTTGGTTTATTTCGTGTCCGACGTGGTGGATCAGTTGAACCTTTCGGCGATCGAGTCGGTGTATGAGGAGGATGATCGGGGGCAACCGCCGTATCATCCGCGGATGATGACCAAGATCCTGCTCTACGGGTATTGCGTGGGAGTGTTTTCGTCGCGCAAGATCCAGAAGCGATTGGTGGAAGACGTTGCCTTTCGCGTGTTGGCGGCCGGTAATCAACCAGATTTCCGGACCATCTCGGATTTTCGGAAGCTGCACCTAAAGGCGCTGGAAGAGATGTTCCAGCAGATGTTACGGCTGACGCTGGAGACGGGAACGATGAAGCTGGGGCGCGTGGCTCTGGATGGGAGTAAGGTCAAGGCCAACGCAAGTAAGCACAAGGCCATGAGCTACGGAAGGATGGACGAGACGGAGAAGCGGCTGCGGGAGGAAGTGCGAAAGTTGTTGAGCCAAGCAGAGGCAGCGGATAAAGAAGAGGACCAGCGTTACGGTCGGGATCGGCGGGGAGACGAATTGCCGGAAGAGTTGCAGCGACGGGAAACGCGGATCGCACGTATTCGGGAAGCCAAACGCGCGCTGGAAGAGCGGGCGCGCGAGCAAGCAAGGAGCGAGGGAAAGGATGCCAAGAAAGCGCAGCCCGCGCAGAAAGCGCAATACAGCTTTACCGATCCGGAGTCCCGCATTCTGAAAGGGGCGGATGGATTCGTGCAGGGCTACAACACGCAGATCGCCGTCGAACCGGTCTTTCAGTTGATTGTAGGGCAGCAGGTCACGCAAGCCGCGAATGATAAACAGCAGCTGGTGCCGTTGCTGGAGAGGATCGAAGAACAGTCGGGACAAAAACCGAAAGAAGTTGTGGCCGACAATGGGTATTGCTCGGATGAGAATCTGAAGTACCTGAATAAGAGAAAGATCGAAGGATTCGTAGCGACGGGAAAGCAGAAGCACAACGAACGGCGCGAACCTTGCAAACCAGGGCCGTTACCGAAGGGAGCTAGCCGAGTCGAGCGGATGGAACGGAAGCTGGCCACCCAGGTTGGGGCGGCGGTATATGCGACACGAAAATTCATCGTTGAACCGGTATTCGGACAGATCAAACAGGCGCGCGGATTCCGACAGTTTCTCTTACGCGGACTGGAGAAAGTACGAGGCGAGTGGGCCCTGATCTGCATGACTCACAACCTACTGAAGTTTCACAAGATCATTTGCAGTGGATAGCACAGGAATTTCCGGGATAAGGCCGCGAAGCTGTTCCCGGACAAAAGTTATTCACGGGACCAGCTCCAACTCCTTATAAGGTTTCTGCTGACCACCCGAATCAAAAACCCCATAACCCGAGGCCATTAAAACTTAAATCTCGGACACACTCCTAGCCAACGCACACTACCGCCAGGCTCTTTTTTGAACATATCGAACGCCTACCTCCTAGCTTCGGCGGGTAGACGCAAGTCCCCGTCGTTTGGATGCTCTCGGCTCTCCCACGTTACATTGACGAACTCAGGAATACGCCGAGTATACTTAGAACATGGACTACAGCGTAGGCTCCCGCATCCGAGTCCGCCTTTACAGCGGCAAAATTGTTGAGGCTGAAATAACGGCGATCACAAACCAGTCCGCAGGGCGGAAGGTGCAGATCGTCTACGGCAACGTGACGGCGTCGATTAATCCGGCGCAGATTACCGAAGTTCTGCCATTCAATCCACGTACCGCGAGAATCGCAACAATCGCCAGAATCGCATGAGCGAGGTACACGGCGGGGACACGCGACGACGGCGCAACTGAGTGTGGAACCGCGCGCTGTTCCGCAAGACATCCCAGAAGCGGTGGCGAGGATGGTCCGCGGCTTCTGAAATTCCAGGCGGCATAACCGCGATCGATCAGGTCTTGGATGCCCCGAGCTGTGCTGCACCCCGAATAGACTGTACTTGCACGAAACTAGCGCCCATACTCTAGCCAGCAAATTGTCCGAGCCACTAGAATTAGTTGCCGGTCTTCCGCGCCAAGTCTTCACCTGAGCGTGACCACCTTTTTCCCTCCTTCAGTTTGCCTTACAGCACCATGCAACACGGGAGGTATCCATGCATTCCCCATTTGACATCCTGAAGAAAAAACCGGAGGGAAGTTTCTGCCGATTCGAGGGGGTGAACGACCTTGCGTCTGCCAACATTCGCATTAAAGAGCTGCTTGCATTATCCCCGGGTGAGTACGTTGTGTTTGACGAACGCACACACAATGTCATTGCTGTGGGTCGATCAAGTTTCTGGGTCGATGCCAGAAGGGAGTGACCATGACGCGCAGGCTCACCCATCCTTCGACCACAGCTTACTCGGCACGGCATTGCCTGACCAGGGTTCCGGACGCGGTCCGACGCACCCAAGCTGGGGCGGTCAAGTCTCGCTTGAGTTAGGGCTATGACTGTAACAGTCATAATCATCGGCTCAATCATCGTTGTCCTCTTCTTAGGATCGGCGGCGTATGTTGCTTATCTAACTGCAGGACACGACAACTGAATTTGTACCGTGAAGCTGTAGCGAGGCCCCAGCTGGGTAGGCAAGGGGGCTGCCATGCCGTTCTCATCAAAGGCCCAAGAAATTCACGACCACATTGTAAGCAGCGGCAAGGCCGACTATTGGATAGGTGTGGCCAGATCGATAGTCCAGCATAGAGGCCAGCATCAGCCTGGAAAACGCTACGCCCGCCACATTCCTGTTCTTAGAGACAAACTCCAAGCCGAGCTTTTGGGCGCGGTGCACAATGCCAACGATCATCACTGGGAAGAGATTGCGCACTGGCTGGTTTACGAAGCGAGACTGAACTGACAGCGGGCGAGGCAGAATCCTCGGAGGGTACCTCAATGTACGGAGTGAAGCATGAGATCCGCCAAGCAAATCGTGTTTCGGTACAACGGCGATCCAACCACTGAAGAGAGCGATCTCGACATGGATGGTGACAAATCGGTTCCCGAGCAAGGGTCCTTCATTGACCGCAGAGGAGAGCGCTGGAAGGTAGCCCAAGTCAGCATGGAGACAAGTGCGGAAGAACCCTTCGCGGTCCCCATTTATAGGGTTTCCCTCACCAACAAGGCGATTTGAGACCGCGAGTTTGAGCCCTTCGCGTTATTTCGCGCCTTAACTGACTGCTGCCTGCCAAAATTCAAAAGTCTCCTCGGAGATTCCCGGAGTCTCCGTCGTTGATTCCACGCGGTAGATGTCGGCCAAGCAGTCGAAGAAGGCGGCCGCTTCCGCTTCCAGCCCGAGTAGCCGCAACGATTTCAATATCCCCGTTGATCTCGTTGGGACCTGATTCGGGACCTGATTCCTTGTGTCCAGCGCAGGAGAAGCGTACGATGCACGAGCCAGAGGTCTAATCGGAAATTCCTGTCAAAATCCGCCGAAGGGAGGACACCTTGGAAAAACAGTTAGCCACAGCGGCTTATTGGATCGGCCTCGTTAGTACAGTCCTCGCTCTCATCACACGGGGACTCACAGTGCTGGGTATTTTCGTATTCCCTGTGTCAACCCCGGGGAAAATTCCGATTTCCTATCGGAGCTTCCTCGACGGGGCTATTCTGTTCTTTATCATGGCTATCGCCAGCTCTGTCATCGTTTGGGCTAAAGCGCAAAAGGCATAGAGGCGGACTGAGTGGTCGTTCGAAAAGCTCAGAGGGGTGTGTTCTGAGTTCGACGTGTTTACGGCCGGCCCAAGGAAAACAAAAACGGATACAAATCCGAAATAGTCGCTGCCCATGACGAGACGCACGATGATGGCGACGAGAACAGCAACTAGACTCGCGGCTAGAAAAATATTGCGAGGAGAAACGTTTTCGCGCATTCGGCTTTGCTTGGCCAAACAGGTTATATATCAGGGACACCGCCGATGTTGGGTCAGCAGCCGCGAACGGAGTCGCTGTTCTACTACTTTCGCTTGCAGGACCAGATTCCCGAAGATCACCTGTTGCGCCTCATTGATCGCCACATTGATTTCAGTTTTCTGCGGGAACAGCTAAAGGATTTTTACAGTCCGATGGGCCGACCGTCGATCGATCCGGAAGTGCTGCTACGCCTGTTGTTGGTCGGTTATCTCTATGGAATCACCAGCGAACGGCGTTTGCTGGACGAAGTACGCATGCATCTGGCCTATCGCTGATTCACTCGGCTGGGGTTTGAACAAGAGATTCCGGACCACTCGACGTTTTCCAAGAACCGGCACGGCCGATTCCGGCGGTGCAGTGTATTTCGAAAAGTATTTGAGGAGATCGTGCGGCGCTGTGTGGAGGTCGGCCTGGTAGAGGGCCGGAACCTGGCGGTGGACGGGACGCTGGTGGGTGCCAACGCCAGCAACCAAAGCCGAGTTCCACGTGAGAAATTAGTCGAGGTGGCGCAGATCTCGCGAACGGTTCAGGAATACCTGACCGAATTGGAGCGGCAGAACCCCGTGGCAGATCCAGAAGCGCGCCCGCTTCCTCAGGAAATGGTGTCGAGCACTGATCCAGATGCTGCGTGGGCCGTCAAAAGAGGGCCAGCAACGCTCGGATACTACGACAACTATCTTGTCGACACGACGAGTCGAGTGATTTTGTCGGTCGATGCTACGCCGGCGCCCTTTCGCCAAGAAGTGCTGGCCACTCGACGAATGCTCGAGCGCGTGTGCCAGTTCGGAATTCGGCCACAGAATCTGGCAGCAGATAAGGCTAAGCGGAGTTTCTTGCTTGGTCAATACGACCGAATAGATGACCTCACTGCCGGCAAGCTGCACGGTGATAAACGCCCTGTCTTCCGGCAGTTCTCGATAGGTGAATTTCACGCCCCTGCCGTCTTCAAGTTTCTTGATCCATTCTTCGTCTCGCATGGTCAAAGCTCCTCAGGCGAGGGAGATCTGTGGCAAGTATACGTTCTGCGGTGTCAGGGAATTGCGGGTCGGAAATGAGGACTCGACGTCCGATAGCCCGACCAACTTCCAGAGTACACCGTCACTCGGAAGACCTCGGCAGCGTTGTCGGGAACTCGGGTTTGGCGGAGAAATCGCCTTAGAGCGATCTTCCCCAGGGTTCAAGAAGGTCGGGTAAATGGAAAGGGCGGCTCGATTGAGAGCCGCCCCATTACAAAGTCAGAATTCCGTCAAATTCTGCCAAACAGGTTGCTACGATAGCGCTCATGTAGAGCATTTGTCTCTCTACAATCTGCCACTTTCGCTCTTTTTTGCCGAAGGTGTCCGACTAGCGCTTATCAAACGGGAAATCAAGGAGCGGGTCGGTTTAAGGGCTAAGCTAAGCTCTAACACGCCATATCGACAGCTCTCGCCCCTCTGTCTTGGTCCGGGTCTCTTCAGCGAGCGCCAGCTGCCGCTGCCATTGCGTGCGTTTTCACATTCACCTTGATCAGCTTTGGCTTCGCTTCCTCGCGCTTAGGGAGGCTTAGCGTCAGCACGCCATCGTGATAATCGGCTTTGATCGCTTCCGATTTCACGGAGTTCGCCAGCGAGAAGCTCCGGCTGAACGAGCCATAGGCGCGCTCGACGCGCAGATAGTTCTCCTCGTTCACCTTATTCTCAAACTTGCGTTCGCCGCGAATTGTGAGAATGTTGTTCTCCACGCGAATGTCCAGATCCTGCGGATTCACATCCGGCAGGTCCGCCTTAACGACTAGTTCATTTTCGGTCTCGTAGATGTCAACGGCCGGGGCCCAAGGGGTCAAGTTCGACTCCTCGCCCATACGTCCTACCACATCGCCAAACACGCGATTGATCTGCTCCTGCAGGGTCGTAGCCCCACGGAAAGGTTGTTCCCAGCGATTCATTGTTCTCATCTAATCCTCCTCAACAAATGATTAGACCACCACAGTGGATCGTCGCGACGTAAATGTACAGATATATTATCTTACTTATTTAATTACTCTAAACCGTGCAGTAACAGCACGTTAGGCCGATATGTGCGATGTCTGGCAGCGTCATGGCACGGTTTTACTGGTAAGCGCTCCCTGCAGTCCCCGTTCATCAGTTGTCCGCAAAGCGCGTCATACGTCCAGGTGGATTACTCCGCGTACATCGCGATCCCGGCACATGCCCGGGGCAAGGCGCAATGCGTGCGCACTATGGTCCAGGCTAGTGCTAGACCAGGTCGTCTCTACGTCGCTCTCCCAATCCACCAAAGCACTTTTGCGACAATCTTCCAAGAGTGTTTGCCGCTGAGAGTAACGGCCTCGTATTGGGCATTCTCGGGCTGTAGAACCTCTGTGTGGTCGTAGCGCCGCAAGCGCGAGATAGTCAGTCCCAAATCTCGATGCCAGGCAATAACGATTTTTCCGCCGAGATCGCTCTTGTCCGTTTCGAAGGAATCCGCGGCGACGACAAATCCATCCTGAATCAAGGGTGCCATCGAGTTGCCGCGCACGCGAAGGCAACTCGTGTAGGAGGGATGGGGACACCAGTCTGTTGGCGCTGCAACGATGTTCTCGACGGGCGCGTCACTCAACGCCGAAACGTTATCGCCCTTTTCGCCGTGAGAGGCCGCGACCAATTTCAAAAGAGGGATCGCCACTAAGTTGACCTTGGCCTCGGCCCTCTTGGGGCCGCTTCCGGCAGTCACGATCTCTAAATTCTGAAGTGGGATAGAGCCCGCAGTCCGCTGGAGCCTGGGTACAGCGCGCAATACATCTTCGCTGCGCAGGCCGGCGCGCTCCCAGAAAAACCAACAGGTGGGGCCGCGCACGAGATTTCCAAGTCCAATGTAGCCGTGAGAGGGAGGCTCCTGCGCGCCGCGCTCCCAGCGGGAGACGGTCATCGCCGAGAAACCGATTCTGGCGCCGAGGCCCGCCTGACTCAGCTTAAGGTGGAGACGCAAATCGCTGATCGCCTTCGCCCACGCAGGCCGGGAAGAGATTTTCGATTTGCGTATTAGACCATCCATAGCTGGTCGTCAAAATTTGCAGTTACAGAGCCAGCCTGTTGCGATTGCGGCTGCTCTCGGTCCCGTTCAACCCTACGCTAAAGAGTGCCGGCCGGATATCCCAAACGTGCTTGGCGCGGTAGCGTACTCAGCTTGGTTCAGGTGTCTCTGTAATTGAAAGTTTTTCCGCGGCGTACGGTAATTGCAGGTCTGAATATGCCGAGATGGAACTTACAGTGCGAGAGCTGTAATTTCGTATTCACGCACTCCATCACTGACGATTGTGGAGCGCTAACCTTCTTCCAGACGACAAGGCCCGAATTTCCTGAAGGTGGCTCTGAGTTGGAATGTCCGAATTGCGGACACAAAGCGACTTACCGCCGTACCAAACTTAGCTATCGCCCCTATTGATACGGCCTTGTTGGCAATGTTGAGGGCGTGGGTTCAAAAAACCTCTTCCCGAATTTTGGAACCCTTGAGGGCAACGCGATAGATTGTTCCGACTCCGACCCCCTAGCTCTGCGGCGATCCGCTTCCAGCCGACATGCGACTAAGTGGACGCATCAAAAACAAATCTTTGTGGGCAAGCTGGACGGTGAATTGTGGGCAAGCGAAAAGAATGATTTGTGAGCAGCCATTTTCGACAGGGATTTTGGGCAGAGTGGGACGAGAGGTTTTTGGGCAGCTCGGTTGCTACGTGACGACTGAAATCCAGATGGTCCGATAAGTGCGTCAATCAGGGTAGCCCGTCAGTTGTTGGAACTCCCTCTTCCCATTCCGCCCACCCAGCAGTGGGCTGTAGTGGCTGAGTGAGCGGAGAGCTACGAATGTCCGGGCACGCTGTTGATCTGCACCAGATTCGGCGTTTGTCCGTCCGGCTGGGGAACACATCCGGGATGCAGGAACCGAACTGCCCGGCGGCTTTCCGCTTCCAGAGCGTCGGCGACTTGCCGCGCGTAGCGGATGAAGTGGTGACCGGAGAGCGCCAGCTCGAACCCAAGCCGCCTCTTCTGTGCGTCCCGTCCCCAGCGCATCATGAGCCGTCGCATAAAACGCCAGTAAGCTCCACGATAGCGGGAGAGCACGCCTTGCTTCCAAACAGATTTGAGCAGCACCGTCAACAGATACCGCAAAGAAATCGCCGAGGCTTTCTGTTCCGGTTGAAGCTGCCAGCGTTCCAGGGAATCGAGCACACGTTGGTAAAAGCGACGCGGGTCGTAAAGCGCAAGGAGCATGCGCTTCGTGCCGTCGAGCAGTTCGGGCAGGGGTAGCACGGTTCGGAAGTTCGGGGGGTCAAAGTTACTCGGTTCGGGCTTGTCTTCAAGGAGTCGGCCCTCTTTTTTCATGCGTTCATAGAGCGGAGTGGTAGGCGGCGCCTGCAGCATGCCGGTCATGGCCCAGGGGATCGCGGCACGCTCCACAAATTCAATCTGGCGGTCAAAAATATCCGGTGGATCGCTGTCAAAACCGACGATGAAGCCGCCCATGACCCAAAGCCCATGTTGCTGAATAAAACGAATGCTGTCCAATAAGTCGCGGCGGAGATTCTGGAATTTCTTGGTTTCCCTTAGCGCCTCCGTGGAGGGCGATTCGATTCCAATGAACACACGCCAGAAATTTGCTTTGACCATCGCACTCAGCAGCGCCGGCCGTGAAGCAAGATCAATCGAAGCTTCGGTGAAGAACCCGAACGGATAACGGTTGCGGTGCTGCCACCGTTCCAACTCCTGGGCGAGCTCCAAAGCCGCCTTGTGATTTCCGATAAAATTATCGTCCACGACAAAGACATCTTTCCGCCAGCCGAGCTCCAGAAGCGCATCAAGTTCTCTGGTCAATTGCGCCGGAGATTTCGTCCTCGGGCGGCGTCCGTAGATCGTGATGATGTCGCAGAACTCGCATGTGAACGGGCAGCCTCGCGAAAATTGCACCGACATGAACGTGTATTTGTTCAATGCCAACAGGTCGAAACGCGGCACCGGGGTGCGGCTGATATCGGGCTTTTCCTCAATGCTGTACAGCCTGCGGGCTGAGCCGCGCTCAAGATCCAAAGCGATCTGTGGGAAGATTTTGTCCGGCTCACCTACGACTACATGGTCAGCAAGCGGCAGCAATGCGTCCGGGTCGCTGCTGGCGTAGGGACCTCCGATCATGGTTCGACGATTCAACTTGGAAGCGCGTTCGAGTGTCAGGCGGACGCCTTTGCGCTGGACCGCCATCGCGCTGACCATCACAAGGTCAGCCCACAGGATGTCCTCATCGCGCAAGTCTTGAAATGCCAGGTCCACTAAACGAATTTCCCACTGCGTGGGACAAAGCGCCGCCACCGTGATGAGCCCGAGCGGAGGCACCAGGGACCGCTCTGGGACCATTTGCATCACTTCGCCAAGGCTCCAAAACGAGGCAGGAAAACGGGGCCAGACCATCAGAACCTTGATCGCCGCTCCGAGTGGCGGGAAAACCCTCATGTCTTTGGGATCACGGTCCATGGATAAGCCTCTCAGCCGGGATCTCCTTTTTGACTTCAAAAACGGCCACGATTGTATACCATCCCGACTGTTCGCAACGTACCACCGACAGCGTAAAACGCTGTTAACTGCCCTGCAGTTATTCATCGGAGTAGGCATCAGCAAAATTGGTCCTGGGAGCCGCTGTGGTTCGGATGAGCATATTCTCCTTGGATGGTTAGTTTGAATGGATAGGTCGGCGGAGGAGCGCTTGGTGTACAAAAGCTGAAGTCAGCGGACGCTGATTCAGAGACACCGAAGGAGGCTCCCCATGCAGAATATGTATTACGTCGGGCTGGATGTTCACAAGCGGATCATCAACTATTGCGTGAAGGATGGCAGTGGCCAGGTTTACTCGGAAGGTGTGGTTCCCGCGACGCGATGGGACCTAGATCGCTGGATGAAGACGCTACCGCAACCGTGGACCGCCGCGATGGAAGCGACCATTTTCACCGGTTGGATCTACGATCATCTTAAGCCGCATGCCGCAGCGCTGAAAGTGGCGCATCCGTTGATGCTGCGAGCCATTGCGGCTGCGAAAAAGAAGAATGACCGCATCGACGCCACCAAGATTTGCGATTGCTTGCGGTGCGCTTTTCTGCCGGAGTGCTACATGGCCTCGACCGCGATTCGCGAACGTCGGCGCACCCTGCGATATCGCAACCTGCTGGTCCGCCAGATGGTGCAGATGAAGAACAAAATCGCCGTGCTGCTGATGGAATCCGGAGTGAGTTACAACAAGCAGAAGCTCCACAAGGTTGGGTACTTTCGCGAACTCCTGCCGACTAACCAAGAGATCGACGAAGGGCTGCGGTCGCTACTGCGGCTGTGCCGCGAAACGGTGGTGCGACTGGGAAGAACCGAGAGCGCGCTAGTGCGCTCACTGCAAAGCGATTCCTTGCTGGTGGACCGCGTGGAGCGGTTGATGACCATTCCGGCGGTGGGCCCGATCACGGCGCTGACCTGGGCGCTGGAAGTCGGCGACGTGCAGCGCTTCTCCTCGATCAAGAAAGCCATCAGCTATTGCGGGCTGTGTGGCGCCGAGAGTAGTTCGGCGGAGTTTGTGAAACGCACACCGCTGTCCCAGCAGCGCAACAAACATCTGCAGACCACGCTGATCGAAGCGGCCAAGATGGCACGGCGCATTCAGGCTCGGGCCGTACGCGGAGATATATAGATTCCGAGCTTGAGGGATAGCTCAGCTGCCAGGCGAGCCTGTCCCCACGTCGGGTTCTCCCGCGCCATCCGCGCAATGAGCTTTTGAACGTCCTCAGGAAGTCGCGGGCAACCCGCTTGACTCTTCCGTCGCCAGAACAACGTGAAACCCTTGCGATGCCAGCCGATCAGCGTCTCGGGCTTGACGATCACCAAGGCGTCTTTCCAATTGAACAGGCGGGACCACAGGGCGAGGGAGAAGCGGGCGGAATCGTTCAACCGTCGGGGCTCGACCTGCCGTTCTTCGTAGAACGCCAGTTGCTTTCGCACGAACAGAATCTCTGCACTGAGGGCCGTGCGCGAGCGGAACATGAGACCCAAGAAACGGAATCCTTCTCTGACCAGTTCGGTGATCAAGCCAAGGAATGCGTCAAATGATCGCGCCCTGTTAGGAACGAATGGTGACATGGGGTGTCAGGATGGCACAACGGGCAGTTTGCTGAGAAGGATTTTCTGCCAGCTTAGTCGAGCTTTTTACCGTTCCCTCGCGTGGAGAAACCAGACTAGTAAGTAACAGCATCTCTATGAGATGCGGGCCCGATGGAATTTCTGCGTAGCACAGGTCTCTAGAAACGAATAGCTCATTCAAAGCGAGCTATTTTGCGACGGAAAGTAGCTAGCCACTCGTCACTAGTCACTAGCCGCTGTTCTTAGGGGTGGTTGGCGTCCATCTTGAGGTAGGCGAACATGAAAGGCTTCCGGCTTGGCTTAACACTGCCGCCGCGTGGCTCTATGGTGACAAAGACCGCATCGATCTGTGACAGCGTGTGGGCGTCGTCGAATTTCAGTACCCAGCGCTTCTTCGAAAGATTATCCTCGTAGAACATTCCGAGGTTCAACGCTTGCTGCTGGTCGGGGCCGCGCATCCCCCACGCCTGCACGGTACTTGCATTCTTCCATCCCGGCTCCTCATCCAAATCGAAAGCGTAGAAGACCAGGGACTTCCCTTTCGTGTAGAAGACGCGGCCAAAAGCTTTCTGGGTTTCTCCGGTTCGTTCCACGTCAATGACCTCGGCCACGTACAAATCTCGCGCGCCCATCAATTCGCGGATGTCCTTGTCCTTAGCCAGGAGATCCTTTTCCTTGCCAAGGTCCTTCTGCTGCTCCGTTACTACGCGGGAAAGCTCCGCGACCTGCGCTTCGAGGCTCACGCTATGGATCACCGACTCTGCTCGTTCTTTCTCTAGTTTGCGAAGTTTGTCGTCGGAAGCTTGCAAAGCCGCT
Organism: uncultured Acidobacteriota bacterium; assembly: GCA_963721915.1. GTDB lineage: Bacteria > Acidobacteriota > Terriglobia > Acidiferrales > UBA7541 > Acidiferrum. Next base: position 505,513 of record CAVRLD010000007.1, read on the forward strand.
TGCCCCGAGGCGAGTTCCTGCGCGAGGCGATCGCGCTCGCCACTCAACTGGCCTTTCTCCCCCGTGCTCGATTCGAGCGCAGCTTCTTGAATTGCCTGGAGGCTTTTCAGTTTCGCGTTTGCGCTCAATTGTTGGGCCATTTCGCGCTTCAGTGCCGAGATCGTTTTGTCCTGTTCCGACAATTGGGCATTCGCGGCGTCGCGTTCGCGGGCTATGGCGGCAAGTGTTTCACGCGAAATTCCGTCTCGCGGAGTCACACTTGCCTGCTCTCGCCGAGTCATGTCGGCGCCGCGGTGTTTGCCCATCCGGTAGGTCAAGATTCCCAGGGCCAGGCAAAGTAAAGTGGCCGCGGCGAGCGGTAGCCAGAAATGCACTCGTTCGAGGCTGCGGCGGAAGTTCCGGCTACGGCGCACGACGAGAGGAGACAGCCAGCCGTCCGCTTCTCCCGATGGCCCCGCCAATCCTTTTTTTTCTTCCGACAGACGCTTCAAGAACGACGTTTCGGCAGCCTCCTGGTTGAAGGAGGGATCCTCTTGGAGAACTTCTCTGGTAAGTTCCGGTGAGAGTTCTTCCGCCAAGGCCGGAATTGCGTTATCGACTACATTCTGAAATTCCTTGGCCGCTTCTCGGCACTCAGTGCACGTCGCCAAATGCTCGTTCAGCTTCTTCTTCTCCTCTTCGGTCAGGTTTCCCGAAGCCGACAGAGCGCAGAGTTCCAGAAACTCTTCGTGCGGACCTGTGCCCGGCCGCAAATTTTCCTCCGGCTTGCCCTTTCCCTCTACCATGCTGTGTCCTGATCTCGCACTGTGCTTGCCCCGGCCCGAGATTCCCCGGAAGTCCGTACCTGTGGAAGTGAACTGAATTAGCGCCTCGTAAACTAGCGCTGCCTCCCTGTGGCGGCCACCATCTTCTCATTGTGTCCGGTGCACCGGACACCCGCGACGCCATTTCTTCTTAACGCTAGCCACCCGTTACTGGTCACTGCCCTCCCGCGGCAAGTACTTCCTCAATCGATCGAGTCCTCGAAAATAGTGGTGCCTCACGTTCCCTAAGGATTCACCGAGCTTCGAGGCAATCTCGTCCAGCGCATATCCTTCAAAGAAATAGAGTCGCAGCGTCTCGCGTTGCGCTTCGGATAGTTCGGCAAGGGCATTGCGAAGTGGTTCCCTGCCGAAATGCGCCTCGATGGACTCATCGTAGAAGGGCATAGTGACAGCGGTCAAATCCGCAGCGTTCTCGTTCAAACGGCTGGAGTAGTGAGCGTGCCTGCCGCTCAAGTACCTGCGCCGCTTGTAGGCCAAGCGGTACGTCATGTAAACGATCAAGGTGCGGGCCGGTCCCTTCGATGCGTCGAAGATGGAGGTCTTTTGGTGAACGGTCAGGAAAACTTCCTGCATGACATCCTCAGCCTCGCCGCGATCCCTCAGAATCCGCTGCGCGATGCACCAAACTAGGCGGGCGTGGCGGCGGAACAAAAGATCCAGAGCTTCATCGTTGCCCCCGCTTCGAATGCGCTCGATCAGCAATTCATCCGAAGGTTCCGTAGATGCACCAGTCGCGTCCTTATATAAAGGATCGGCCGCCTCCCTCTCCTTGCTGAGAGCAAGGGAGGGAAACCGAGCGGCTGGAAAGGAGCTCGACACGGTTAAAAACTCCCGCGAGGAACGCGCCGCAGCCGCGTGTCTGCAAAGTACTCTGGTACGTAGAGCGCTCCGAGCAGTTGCCTTTGCCTCTGCGGTTGATCTGGCCTTGGCAGTTGCTCTGGCCTTGTTGGTTGCCTTTGCGTTTTGCCGTCGCCGTCTCCGCTCTTTCGTGTGGGGAATCGCCCGACGGGCCGGTCGGGCGATGGACGCTTTGTGGTGGTAATGGAGTTACGGTCTTGTTTCGTTCCTTGCTTTTGTCCAGCACCAGCCTCTAGCCACTCGTCACTGCGTTTGCGCGGCATGTACTTCCTCAGTCGGTCAAGTCCGCGAAAATAGTAGTGCCTCACGTTCCCAATGGACTGACCAAGCCTGCCGGCAATTTCGCCAAGACTGTATCCCTCGAAGAAATACAGCCGCAGAGTCTCTCGCTGCTCTTCGGACATTTCGTCCAGGGCCTTCCGAAGCCGTTCTCTGCCAAAATGCGCCTCGATCGATTCATCGTAAAGCGGCGCCGCAGGTGCAGCGACCTTCGCGGCATTCTCTTCTGCATCCTTCGGGGCCTGATAGTGCCTGGCGTTCAGACACCTGCGTCGCGATAGCGCACGCTGGTACGTCATGTGGACAATCAATGACCGAGCGGTCCCCTTGGAACTATCGAACACCGAAGCTCTCCGAGAGATCAGAAGGAACACGTCCTGCACCAAGTCATCCGCCTCCGCCTTGTTTCGGACAATTCTTTCCGCGACGCTCCACACTAATCGGGCGTAACGCCGGAAAAGAATGGCCAGGGCTTCCCCGTCACCCGTGGAAATCTGTGAAAGCAGCGATTCGTCGGAAGCCTCCCCGGCCTGCCCAACCGCGGTCGTACCCTTATATACAGGTTCAACGGCCTCTTTTTCTTTGCTGAGAGGCAGAGCGCGAAAGCGGGCGGCTGGGAAGGAGCTCATTTCCCCCAAGCTCTCGTTTTCATCGCATCGATCACTATCAGTCCTTCGCTGCAAATGTCGGTAACTGACCCTTGGCCTATTGCCTACACCTGAGCACGATACCTCACGACATGGCCAAGCGCCGGAAACAAATTCAGCCTCGACTTGGTGTAGAAAAAGCGTTTGGGCAGGTGATTCGGAAAATTCGCCAGGAGAAACTCAAAATATCCCAGGCTGAACTAGAAAAGAGGACAGGGCTTGACCGCACGTTCATTAGCGATCTGGAAAGAGGTATACAAGGACCGGGGATTCGGACACTGTATCGCGTCGCTAAGGGCCTCGAGACTCCGGCTTGGGAAATTATTCGCCTCACAGCGCAATCCTCGCTCTTCACCTTTCCGACAGGTAGACAGCCATTATAAATATATAGGCTATTCGCCTACAAAACAACTCAATTAATAGGCTTGTAGCCGATTCCAACTGCATCGTTGGAACTATACCGTATTCCCATCCATGACTACGGATGACCGCGAAGTTCACAAGGTGGAAGACCACCGTGAGTTCGGAGAAAATATCCAGGCTGCGCGAAAGGCCGCCAAGGTATCCAGAGCAGTCGCCGCCGAACGGGCTGGAATATCCGTCGGATACTTAGGTGAAGTTGAACGGGGCGAGAGATGGCCTAGACTGAAGGTCACTCGTGCCATCGCGAGAGCAATCAATGTCTCTCCGGCAAGATTCTTTGAGTTTCAAGACCAGGAAGTTGGCCATCCGATCGAGAAACTTCAGTCGGCACTTAGGGACCGAACGCTGGAAGAGCAACGGCAAGTTCTTCGTGTTGTGAGGGCTCTCCTCGGAATCTAGCAATCGGGCCCAATCTGAAACATCGCTCCCAATTCGCCAAACGCGTTCGCGAGTTCAGAAAAAATGCCAAGCTTAGTCTTGAGAAAGCCGCGGAACGTGGAAACATAACCGCCAATTTTTGGGGGGATGTGGAGCGCGGCAAGAAGGTTCCGAGTCTCGACACGATTATCGCTATGGCGAAAGGACTGAACCTGTCGCCGCGGATCCTTTTGTCCCTCGAAGAGAAGAGGACGAGCGGGATCTCCGCAAGCGGATTGAGGCACTTCTAGATAAATCCACTCCGCAACAACTTGAACTCATACACACACTGGCCAGCGTGTTGATCGAGCCGTAGATGCTTCAAGCGGCCTGCAAGTGGGCCCTTCCGAGGGGCCGCGGGTCAAGCGGGAATCGGTCGAGTCAGCCGTGATATAATGGTCCGGTAGAGAGGTAGGCAAAATGACGACAAGGCGCCTTCAGGAACAACGAGTCGACAATCGCTCATCCAATGACGACTTAAAAAAAAGCATAAATACTCTTCCCACATCAAGCCCGCAAAATCCAGCCCCGAACCCTTTCATTGTCGGGCGGCGACCTTCTCGAAACAACGACAGCGGCAACCAGTCGAACAGCAACAACAGTTCAGCCACTCGCAGGGACTGAGAATAGCGATCCATGACGTTCGACGTCACTGGATTGCTCATTTTCCTTCTTACGATTGTGCCTGGATTTCTTGCCCAGCAGGCGCGCGCCCGGCTCGTGCCTCGTCCTCTCCGAAGCCAAAGCGCCCTCGAAGAAACCGGAAACTATGTCCTGAACAGTGTTCTTGTTCACCTTTTTCTTCTCGCCGGATTCCGAGCGTTTCTCGCGTTAATCGCCAGCCCCACACCAGCCGCTCTGGATTTGGCTATCGCCCAGAAACAATTCGGCTTCTGGTCCTGGCAGCATCGATATCTGATCGCTTCCTACTTCGTTGCCAGTCTGATTTGCGGACTTGCGCTCGGGGTATTGCGCGGAATTGCGGAGCGCAACGGACTGATCGGAACATGGCTAGCCGACAGAGGTTGGTTGAGTCGGATCTTGGTCCGGCTAGGCTTTCTCAGCTTTCTCGAGGAGGCCCCCGTTTGGTACGAAGCGCTCAAACAGAAAGCACGTCAGGAGCGCACGTTCGTCGAGGTAAAGATGAAGGAAGGTCGGGGATTCTACGCGGGCGAACTCAAGAGCTACGGCATCGTTTCCGATTCGGAACGAAACAAGGACTTTCTGCTCGTGAATGTTGCCTACAAGACGACCGAGGAAGGGCGATACGTTCCCATGGACGCCGACGGTGTCCTTCTCAATTTCGCCGACGCGGAATCCGTGGCATTCATCAAAGAAATGATTCCCTAGCAATAGACTAGCGCTCTCCGTCGGGTCATCTCATCATTATTCACTCCGCACTGGTCACTGCAGGTTCCACTGCCTAAGCCTTGCCGAACTGCAACTCGGGCTTCCCACTGTGAGCACCAGTTCCTTTGTCACGTCGCAAGAAAGCGCGTAATTTTAGGGGGTAAGTTTCAGCGAAATTGCGATGAACGAAAAACAGCTAAGAGAATTCATCAAGTCGATGGTACGCGTCAGGAAACTGCACGCCTCATCCGCCAAGAAGGCGCGCAAGTTCCTTCGGGAGGAGGGCGTTCTTACGGCCTCCGGTAAGCTGACCAACCGGTACCGCGCAAAACGCTAATTTAGGTGCACGAACTTTCCTCTTCTTTCATTCTTGCCTGCCACGGCTGCGACCGCTCCATTGCTGAACGCCTCCTTAACAATAAACCGTTCCAGATTAGTCAAAACGAATACGATTGGCTTGGGTCCGGTGTCTATTTCTGGGAGTCAAATCCGGCCAGAGCCTTGCACTGGGCTAGGTATTTAAAGAAGACAAATCGGAAAGCCCGAAGCAAAATAAAGCACCCCCAGTGCGATCGGCGCAGTGATCGATCTTGGCGCAGACGACTTTGGCGGCGAGAGCATTGTGTCCCTGATCCTGCAGGAAAAGCGACAACTCAACCGCCAACAAATGGAAAAGCTCAGCCAGCGCTTTCACGTCTCTCCTGCGGTATTTTTCTAAGTTAGCGGACGTATCGCAAGGACAGTTCCTGTTGACATACAGAATGACGAAGACCTGGAAGCGGATACCGACGCCCTCTTCCACTCGCCACTGCCGTTACTAGTCACCAGCCACTAGCCACTAACCACTGCCTTTTGGTAGCATCACTCATCGAGCCGTAACGATACTAACTGTTTACTCCGTCGTTCCCATGCTTTCGAAGCACCATTCCGGCGTAACGCGCGGTATTTCCGACCCCGCTGCATCCGTGCCCCTATGGCTCCTTGTCTCGAACTTGCTTCTCTGCACCGTCGCCGTCGTCTTGCTTCTCGTCGTCCTCGGGAACCGTGTGTACCGCTCCAATCTTTCTCTCATTGCACTCGTCGCGGGCCTGCTGGCGTTGGCGTGCTCTGTCGTTCTGCACATTCGGTTGTGGCGCGAGGGGCGAAAGCACGCTCGCGACACCGAACGCGAGCTCGAAGCCGTTTTTGAACATGCCCTCGACGCCATCGCGATCCTCGACGACGAGGCCGTATGCGTCGACGCGAATCCCGCGGCGTTTGCGATCCTTGGAGCGCCTCGTTCGGTCCTGGTCGGACATTCCTTCGCGCAGTTTCACGAGGACCAGCAAGAGTTCGCACGCCTGTGGCGCATCTTTCTCGAACGAAAACATTACAAGCGACACACGCGGCTCGTTCGGCCGAACGGCTCGCGCGTCTTTGTCCATTACACGCTCGCGGCCGACTGTGTTCCCGGACACCACGTCATGATCCTCTGCGATACGACCGAGCGCGTCGCAGCGCTCGATTCGCTGCGCGAACGCGAAGAACTGCTCCAGCAGATTTCAGACAACATCCGCGAGATCGTGTGGACCCTCGACGCCCGGACCAAGGAAGTTCTTTACGTCAACGGCGCATACGAGGGCATTACCGGCCGGTCGGCGGCGAGTATCCTCCGGCATCCCTCCTCCTACGCGGAGATCATCCATCCCCTCGACCGCGCCATCGTGCTCGCGAAACTCGAAGACGCCGTGCACACCGGCCACTTCGAGGAAGAGTTCCGCATCATGCGCCCCGACGGCGAAGTGCGCTGGGTGGGCGTCAGCGCTTCTCCCGTGCGGCGTCACGGCGAGATCGTAAGGCTCGTCGGCAGCGTTCAGGACATCACGGCTCGGAAGATGGCGGATGGCCAGGTCGCTATTCACCTCGCGGAGGCCGAGGCCGCCCGTAAACAAGCCGACGACGCGCGCGCGGAAGCCGAAGCGCTGCACAAGGCCGCGGTGACCTTGACTCAGGACCTGCGCATGGACGCCGTGCTCGATACGCTGCTCCAAACTCTGTTTCAAATTGTTCCGTACGACACGGCCAGCGTCATCCTAGCCGAGGAGGAAAGCACCGACCGTCTATTTGTGGCGCGTGAAGCGCCTCCGTCGCCTGCGGGCCGCACCATCGTCACGCTGGGAACCGGCGACAACAGGCTCCTGCAGCGTGTGTTGCTCTTGAAGAAGAGCGTGCATCTCGCCGAGACCCGCGAAGAGAACGACTGGCGCGATAGCAAGGCCCTCGGGAATGTCCGTTCTTGGATCGCCGTACCCCTGGTGGTTTCGGACAACGTGCTCGGCCTGCTTTCGATCGGCAAGACCGAGCCGCAGGCGTTCAGCCCCGAGCATTTCCGCCTCGCAAAATCGCTCGCCATCCCCGCCGCCGTTGCCATCCACAATGCGAGGCTCTACGAGTGGGCACAAATCTACGCCATCGAACGGCAAACCTTATTGAAGAAAATCGACGAAACACCCAAGCCCGCCGAAGACGATCTGCGGCCTCCGGGCAGACGATTCACGAATTGAGTCTTTGCTGTGGGATGAATCGCCATCGGCTTGCGACCCCGGAGTCGATGATCCGCGCGCGAACATACAGTTCGTTCCCTTGAGGGCTATTCCAGCGTGCAGCGACGAGAGCACGCGTCGTACTGCGATCGATCCGCGGTCCGGGTCTGCTTCTCTCCGACGTTCCTGAGCTTCGACATTTCTTTTTTTCTTCCCTCATTTTCTTTGGGCTCACCGCTCAGGTAATTCCTCTCCGCTCCGGCCTACGCGTCCTCTGCTTTGTCGGTTCCGCCCTCAACAGCACCGGGTTCCCTCCGACAAAGCAGACGCTAGCCTGCGACTCCACGCCCCCTCGCTCTCTCTCGTGCCCAAAGAAAACGGGGCAGAAAGAAACGGTAAAAACAAAATGTCTTATATATATGTTAAGTGGAATAGGTTCGAGCCGGTTCCCGCGCTGACGGTTGAGTCATTAAAGCATGCTTTGAGTCTCCCTGGCCACGCCCGAAGCGGAGGCCTGCGTAGCCGTAGGCGGAGCGTTTAGGCCGTAGCGTGGGGAGTGGCCAGCGGCGCCCCGCAGGTTGCGACGACGACGAACATTCATCCGGTTCCCCGGCTCCTTGCGCGATTTCCGCTGACTCTGGTACTTGTCCTTTTTCTGCCACTCATTTTCTCGGGCACCGCTTCGGCCTAGTTCCTGCGCCCGGCAGCTTCGCGGCCTCTGCTTTCACGGTTCCTCCCGAACAACAACGTGGGTCCCTCCCATAAAGCAGCCGCTCGCCTTGGGAGCAGAAGCCCTCGCCTTTAGGTGCCCCAAGAAAATGGGACAGAAAAAGGAGAAAATTCATGTCCGAGCATCATTTTCATCGTTCACAAGGAGTCGGTATGATTTTCGTCTTCGGCAGCAACGAAGCCGGTGTCCACGGCGCTGGAGCGGCCTTGTACGCGCGGCGCAACTGCGGTGCCAAGCCGGGCGTGGGGTTTGGTCCGTCTGGAAATAGCTTCGCCGTTCCAACCAAGGATCACAACATCAAAACTCTGCCCTTCATGAAGGTGTCAGGCTACGTGAAGGCATTCGTCGAGTATGCCAAAAGCCGTCCGGACCTCGAGTTTAAGGTTACTGCCATTGGCTGCGGCCTCGCTGGCTTTTCGTCATGATGAAATTGCGCCCCTGTTTGTCACCGCTCCAAACAACTGCTATTTCGACGAGGCATGGATGCCGTACCTCGGCGAACAGAAACGCTACTGGGGAACGTTCCAACACCCATAGACTTGTCCTCTTTCGTTCACGCCCCGACTGGCGAACTGTGTTTGCTGCTTACACGATCTTCATCGGTTCCGGCCTCTATCCTTCTTGCCTCGCATGATCCCGCTTCGACTGACTTCCTCCTCGATGAGCCTTGCGCCTTCTGATTTCTCGTCTCCTCACCTGCTCGTTGCGACAGGGAACTGGATCGCGGCCACTAGTAAGGACGGCGCCACACGTCGTACCTGACTACGTTCGTGACAGGCGTCGAGCACTTCTGACTCTTCTTCGGGTTTGGTCGTTGTCTTGAACCGGCTCCCAATGCCGATTGTTTCTGAGTTGAGTAAGCAGCCCTTTTTCTGCCACTCATTTTCTCGGGCACTGCTTCGGGCTAATTCCTGCGTCCTGCAGCTTCGCGTCTTCTGCTTTCCCGGTTCCTCCCTTAACCCCATGGGTCCCGCCCATAAAGCAGCCGCTCGCTTTGGAAGCAGAAGCCACTCGCTTCTGTGTGCCCCAAGAAAATGGGGCAAGAAAAAGGAGAAAATTCAGCTATGTCTTACCTCAACTCTATGACTCTCGTCGGGTTTGTTGGTTCTGACCCAGAGCAACGTCAAGCGAAAGGCAACGGTTCGAAGTTCACCGTGCTCTCTGTCGCCACACAGTGCTCTTGGAAGAACGCCGATGACGAGTGGACGTCGAAAACCGAGTGGCATCGGGTCGTTGTGTTCCGGCCACTTTTGGCAGAGCGAGTCGCTACGACCATCAAGAAGGGTGCTCACGTGCTCGTCGAGGGCTCCCTCGTCAGCTCGACCTACGAACAACCGAACGGCAAAGGCAAGAAGTCGAAGACCTCGAAGATTACGTCGTGGTCAGTCCGCGCCGACGTCGTGCGCAGGCTCGATCGCGGTGAACCAGAGCCCAACACGCCCGCTCCCGCGCAAGCACCGGAGTCCAACGAAGTTGCGCTCTGATGTCTTCTACACTAAGGCCCTCCGACGATGTCGGAGGGCCTTTTTAATTTTTTTGTCTTTAGCTCAGTCCGCCGCTTCGATTTGGATCGGCGCTGTTTCACGTAAGCTGAAGGGGCGTTAGGCCGGCAGGTGTCGGAACATAGGCGAGACCGCTCAGCAACGATTCAAGCGTAGATACACCATCGTCAAGCGCTGCTAGCCCCGCATCGCTCAGTGGGATTTCTGTTTGCGGCTCGGGCTCCACGCTACTCGCAACCATGCTTACCGGGCGGCACTTCCTCGGCGGCGCGGAATAACGGTTCAAAAATTCACCGTTCTTCATCCAGTCGTTCTCGCGTCCCGGCGGCCTCGTAGGGTGTCCGGTCATGCATCCGGAAAAAGAAAAACTGCACAAACGCGGGTGCCCGCGAGCAGTATTTCCGGGTTTCTCCCGCGCTCCGGATTCCAGGGTTTGCGGCGTGCGAGAGGAAATGATTTTCGGCCCTTCATTACGCGGTACCACTGCCGGCCCCGTCCCCGCTGCCGGTCGAAAACTCAAGATGCGCTGAGACACCGAAGCTCGCAACCAGCGCGGCAGCCCCATCGCTTGCCATCCGGGAGGCCGGTCATGAGAACCCGCTCCGCTCGCCGTTGTCTTCTCTGCGAATTGGAGAGTCATTTGAAGCGCGAACTACGCGAAGCGGGGCGCGAGGAACAATACGCAAGCATTGCTTTGTCCGATCCCTTGCTGTCCGGTTATCCGTCCGTTTCCGCGCTGAGTGCCCATCTGCGCTCCTGCCGGAGCGACGGCAACGTCACGCACCCCGCCGACGCGATTCTCCTCGAAATGCTTCACCTGCGGCAGCGGAGCGGAAGGGACACTTTGCTCAGGGATGTGTTGCTGCTTGCCTTCATCCCCGTTCTTCACTCCGCGGCCCGGCAACTGGCCCGCCGCTATCCGCTGCTTCCGCCTGACGACACGGCCCAGCATCTTGTTGCATCGTTCCTGGAAACCCTAGACTCTGCGGAACTCCTGGCGCGGGATTCCCACTTGGCGTTTGCCATTTCGCGCATGGCCAAACGCAGCATGTTCGATTGGGCCCAACGTGAAACACGAACTCCCGGCAACGCGGAACGGGATGAACCGGTCACGCCGACCGATGATGTTGTTTGGGGAATTCCCGAACCGCTCGAACGAGCCGTTCTCTTGCGGCATTTTCTTTTCCGCTGCCAGAGGCAAGGCATCGTCACCGGTCCCGACCTCGAACTCCTCGTCCACATCAAGCTCGAAGGAAACTTCGGTGAGCCGAACGGAACGCTTGCCACCTACTCGAACGCGCTGCGGCAACGCATCAAGCGCCTCCTCGGAAAACTTCGCAAAGCGGCGCAAACGACGTCTACGACTGAATCCGATGATGAACCTATATGACGCCTCCGCTCGATGCGCGGTCCCGCAGCCGGAAAATATTTTCGCGAGAGCGCGACACATTTCGCCTCATGTTTTGCTGATTAGATATATATGGGAGCAGTTTTCGCCGATAACTCCCGGCGCAACGGCCGAACGCAATCGCCGCTCGAGGCCGTACCGCGCCTTCCCGTCAACCGCTGCGAAGAAGCCGGGGACACCTTGTCCGGGGCTCGTGCCCACTCGTGTCCCTCGCGAACAGAGTTTGTCCTCGGCGGCTTCGCTGCAGCCCGCCCCGGAGATGGGCGGGAACTTCCCTACAGCTCGCGCTACGTGGAGCCGACGCTATGAAATCATTCCTTCGCCAAACCGTCTCGTTCTTTCGCCTCGGACACCGATATCTCAGCCTCATCTTTGGCTTGCTGCTCGCGGCCCCCGCCTTCGCCCAGGCGAACTCCCCGTGGGAGAACGCCGTAGGTGTCCTGCAGCAGGCTTTCACCAGCACCATCGCGCGCGGGCTTTCGCTCGTTGCGATCGTCGTCTCGGGACTGACCTTCGCATTCGGCGAAGGTGGCTCGAAACGCGTGCTGGCCGGCGTGCTTTTTGGTGTCGGCATGGCCATCGCCGCGGTGAACTTCCTCGCCTGGCTGTTTCCCGGCTAGGAATTTCGAAACTCACAGAAGGAAGGTGCCTATGCCCAACCCGAGACGGATCAACCCGGTGCATCGCTCCATGTCGCGGCCGCTCACTATCCTGGGAGCGGAACGGAAGCTGTTCTTTTTTGCCATGTGCATCGGCGCCGGCACCTTCAATCTGCTCGGGAGTCTCCTGGGCGGCCTGCTGATGTTCCTCCTACTCTATTTCGTCGCTCGCTGGGCCACCAGGACCGATCCGCAGATTCTGCGGCTGCTCCTCGCTTCGGCACGCCTGCGCGTGCAGTACGATCCAGCGAAATTCGCTCCCATCGCGGTCCGCAGGGTTACCCGTGCTTAGGCTCAAGCGCATCGTCCAGAATTACGAAGAGACCGGTGCCTTCAACGCCCAGGTGAATCTCTACGGTTTCCTCAACGACCAGATCTTCCTCACCAAGACCGGCGACCTCGGCGCGATTCTCGAAGTACGAGGGGTGGACTTCGAGTGCCTCGATGGCGCGTCGATCGATGCACTGACCAAACGGCTCGAATCCGCGCTTAAGCTCTTTGGCGACGACTACCGCATCTATCAATACCTGTTCAAGAGAAACAACCCGGGCATTCCTTACCAGCTCTACGGCAATGCGGTCGTCGATACCGCGATTCAAAACCGCGTCGCTTATCTCCAGAGCAAATCCGACCGTTTATTCTCCCTCTCGATCTATTACGTGGTGCTCTTTGAAGGAGCGCGCCAAGCGCGCACGCTCGGCAGCGTACTTCTCGAAATTCCCCAGCGCCCGCGCCAGGCGCTCGGCGAGTTGCAGGCTTGGTTCTCCACGCAAAAGCAAGTGGTCTTTCTCGACCGCGAACTGGTCAAAGCGCAATCCACGCTGCTTGAAAAGGCTGGCAGCTTTCTTTTGCAGGTCGCGGATTTTCTCTCCGTGCGTCTTTTGGATAAGCAGGAAGCCTTCCGTGTGCTCACGCAAATCCTGAACTTCGCACCGCACAAACTCGAACACGCACGGCTCAAGCACGATACGTTTCTTGACTACTACGTGGCCGCGTCGCACCTCGAATGCCACCGCGGACATCTCCGCGTCGACGATTACTTTGTAAAGGTGCTGACGCTCAAGGAGCCCTCGGCGCAAAGCTTTCCTCTCATTTTCCAGCGGTTACTCGAAGTCCAGGCCAACTTCTACGTGGTGACGGAATGGAAAAAGGAGGACACCGGGAAGACCAGGCGCGTCATTCAGGCCAAGCGCCGCCATTTTCACAACACCAAACGCTCGTTTATGAGCCAGGTGAACCTCGACGCCGCCGCACCCCACGATGCGCTGCTCGACGATTCGAAGGAGTCCCGGGTGCGCGAGCTCGGCGAAAGCATCAAGGAAATCGAGCTGCACAGCAACTATTTCGGTCAGTTTTCGTTGACCATCGTGATCTATGATCTCGACCTGCAGGCCGTTGACCGCGCTTCGGCGGAGTTCTACAAAGTCTTCAGCGTGCACGACGCCCAGCTTTACGAGGAACGCTACAACCTGCTGAACGCCTTCCTTGCCGCCGTTCCCGGCAATCACGCCTGGAATCTTCGCGGCTTGTATCTGCTCAACACCAACTACGCCGATTATTCGTTCCTCTTCACGCTGCATTCGGGCGAGCCGCGCAACGCCCACCTGCGGCGCGAGTATCTGGTGGTGCTGGAAACCTGCCACAGCACGCCGTACTTCCTAAACCTCCACTATCACGACGTTGCCCACACGCTCGTTCTCGGCCGGACGGGATCGGGCAAGTCGTTTTTAATGAGCTTCCTCATCACCCATCTTCAGAAATACGCTCCGCACACCTTCATTTTTGACCTCGGCGGCGGTTTCGAAAGCCTGACGCGGCTCTTTGGAGGCTCCTACGTCAAGGTGGGCATCGACTCCCCGGAGTTTTCCATCAATCCATTTTCCCTAGCTCCGAGCAAAGAGAATTTGGATTTCCTGACCCTCTTCGTGCGCGTCTTGCTGCAAGGAAGGGGAACATTTGAACTCGATCCCTCCGGCGAGCGCGAACTCTACCAGCAGATCGAGAATCTCTATGCGGTCGACGCTTCGCTCCGCACCCTCGGCGTTCTGGCGAACATCCTCCCGCATGCGCTCGCCGAGCGTCTCGCCAAATGGGTGCGCGGAGGGCAGTTCGGTTTTCTGTTCGACAACGCCCGCGACACCGTCTCCTTTTCCCGCTTCCAGTGCTTCGACTTCCAGCAGATGAGCCAGTACCCCGAACTGCTCGAACCGCTGCTCTTCTATATTCTGCACCGCTCAAGCGCGGTTATTTGCGACCGCGCGATCTCCCCCGTCTTCAAAGCGTTCGTCATCGATGAAGCCTGGGTGTTCCTGAAGAATCCGAGCATCCAGCGCTATGTCCTCGAGGCCTTGAAAACCTGGCGCAAGCACAACGCCGCCATGATCCTCTCGACGCAGTCGCTCGACGAGCTGCGGCGCTCGGAACTCCTCGACGTCATTCTCGAAAGCGCCGCCACCAAGATCTTCCTAGCCAATCCCGATATGGACCGCGACCTGTACCGCAAACAGTTTCATTTGAACGAAACCGAAATCGAGCGGATCGCCGGACTCATTCCCAAGCAGCAGTTCCTCATCAAGACGCCGGAACTCGCCAAGGTCGCAAACCTCTCCGTGGACCGCAAAAGTTACTGGCTCTACACCAACGATCCCTACGACAACCGCAAGCGCGAGGAAGCGTTTGAGGCCCACGGCTTTGCGAAGGGGCTCGAAGTGCTCGCGGGAGCCGAAGCATGACGCTCGCGCCCCCCTTCACCGTGGAATGCCTTTTGACAAGTTGTCGAGCCCGAATTTCCCGGCAGCGAATTCTTTTAAGGAGCAAGGCAAATGATTCGAAAAATGACTTCTCTTCAAAAGCGCGGCGTTTTTTCCCTTCTGCTTCTCGGCACGCTCTTGCACTTGCCTCGAAATCCGCTGGAGGCGCGCGACGGCGCGCGCGTGGTGAAGTATGCGAAGGAAGATGTGATTCCCGTCCGCGCCAAGCTCCGCTATTCCACGCTCCTGGTCCTTCCTGAGAACGAGGAGATCCTCGACTTCACCACCGGGGACAAGGAGTTCTGGATCATCAACGGCGCACACAATCTCTGCTACATCCATCCCGCGCAGGCCGGCATTCGCAGCAACCTCAACCTCATCACCGCAAGCGGCCGCGTCTATTCCTTTCTGCTCGTCGAAATCAGCGCCGACCCCAAGGCCGAACCCGACCTGAAACTCTTCATCGAGCCCAAGGAAAGCTCCGGAGCCACGAGCCTTCAAGGCTATGTCCGCGCGACTGACGCTGAGGCGTACAAAAAAGAACTCGAAATGCTGCGCGCAGAGACCGACGCACGGATTCGCGCCGCCGAGGCTGCTGCCACCGACCGCGTGAACCGCTACCGCTCCGAATACGCCGGCAGGTTGCAGTTTGATTACAACCTCGCTGTCAACGCGCAGCGCGAGCCGTTTCTTGTCTCCGCCATCTATCACGACGACTCCTTCACCTACCTCAAGTGCGCCGCCCGCGAAAAGCCCGCTCTGTACGAGCTGAAAGATGGAAAGCCCAACCTGATTCAATTCCAATTCGAAAACGGCGTGTACATCGCATCGAAGGTCATCGACAACGGCTACCTCATGATCGGCAAGAAAAAACTCGCGTTTTCGCGCCAGGTCGCTGGCAAGTAAAGGAGCGGCCGTGAACGAACCCCTCACCTCAGGCATTCCCGACAAGGCTCCGAAGCCGCCCGGCCTGCTGCCGAAGAACGTCCAATCCTGGCTTATCCTTGGCCTCGCGTTGTTCATGGTTGCCATCATGTGGCTTACGGGAGCAAAGAAGCCCGTCACGCCGAAAACAAACGCACCCATTCCGGCGGGGCTGCCCACGGTCGAAGTCAACGAAGGCAAAATCGCCGAGATGCAAAAACGTATCGAGCTCCTGCAG
>CAVRLD010000008.1:0-257408 GCA_963721915.1 uncultured Acidobacteriota bacterium
GCGCGTCGGACAGAAGAGCTGGCACCTCTGGTAGCGCAGTACAGCGAGCGGGTGAAGCCCGTGAAACTGGAAGTGCGCGACGAAGCCGCCGCAAAAGCGGCCGTGCAGTTGGCAGTGGATACATTCGGGCGGCTGGACGTTCTGGTGAATAATGCAGGCTATGGGCAGTTTGCGCCGTTCGAGCAGATGAGTGCGAAGGACTTCCAGGCAATCATGGACACATGCTTTTACGGCGTGGTGTACACCACGCGCGCCGCGGTGCCAGTGATGCGTAAGCAGAAAAGCGGTCACATCTTTCAGGTGTCTTCGGTTGGTGGCCGCCACGCGGTTCCGGGTAACACGCCGTATCACGCGGCCAAGTGGGCGGTGGGTGGTTTCAGCGACTCGCTGGCGATCGAAGTGGCGCTGTTCGGGGTCAAGGTCTGCACGCTAGAGCCGGGAGGTATTCGGACCAACTGGGCACGGCGCGCCGTTCAGAAGGCGCCGGACTTGCTGCCGGAGTATGAGGCCTCGGTCGGTTCGTTCCTGAAGATGTTGCGAGGCCTCGACGGCCGTTTGGAAGGCGATCCGCGGAAAATCGCGGACATAGTTGCGCAGTTGGCGAACAGCGATGACGTGCCGGTGCGGCTGATCCTCGTTGTCGATGCGGAAAAGCGAGTGCAGCAAGCAGAAGCTGCGCGCGCAAGGGAGGCCGAGAAATGGCGACATCTCACTGTTTCAACGGTTTTTGGCGATTGACAAGACTGTCCCCGACGACCACTGCCGAAAGCGAGCATGATGTCCATGTCGCGGTGATTGCCCTCTATAGGCACTGGCGCGGCGCCGAGTTAACCCGTCCGGCCGGCATGGGATTTGCTGCGGATTGGCAACGGCATTCGTGATCATTGGATCGCTCACCATCCTATTAGTAATGGGAAGTCGGCTTGTCGCCAAGAAATTAAGCGCTGACGACAAGCGCGTTTGGACGTAGCCGCCCGGCGGCGGACGCTTCGCGTGAGGTAGTAGAGCGTTGGTTGCTCTATGGTTTGTGATGTAAGTGTGGGTCACAGGAGGTTTCCCTATGACCCACTTGCGAAAAATGATGCTGGAAGAGCTCCAGCGTCGTAATTATTCTGAAAATACCACACGCTGCTACATCCGCACAGTCGAAGATTTTGCTCGACGATTCAACTGTTCCCCCGATCGCTTAGGCCCTCGACACATTCGTGAATACCAAGCGGAGCTATTCGAGAAGCGCAAGTTGTCGGCGGGTAGCGTCGCGGTCCGTTTGGCAGCCTTAAGGTTCTTTTACTGCAAGACGCTCAAAAAAGGTTGGAGCATTGCCGAGAGTCCCTATCCGAAAAAGGGCCATCGCCTTCCAGCGATCCTCAGCCAAGAAGAAGTCGCACGATTGATCCAGGCCGCGGGCACTTCCTTCCATCGCACCCTGCTGATGACGCTCTATGCCACCGGAGTACGACGCGCTGAATTGACCCACCTGAAAGTCAGCGACATCGATAGCAAACGCATGGTGATTCACGTCCAGGGCGGCAAGGGACGCAAAGACCGGGATGTGATGCTCAGCCCAAAACTGCTCGAGGCGCTGCGTGAGCACTGGCGCGGATTACCGCGCAAGCCAAGCGTCTGGCTATTTCCAGGCAACCGCTGGCATACCGGTGATACACCGATCACCACCAAGGTGGTCTGGAACGCTTGCCAGGAAGCCGCCCAACGAGCGGGCCTCCAGAAAGACGTTCATCCTCACACGCTGCGTCACTGTTTCGCGACGCATCTACTCGAGGATGGTGCTGACCTGCGCACCATTCAGATCCTGTTGGGCCATAACGATCTGAAAGAGACGGCCCGCTATCTGCATCTCTCCCAACGTCACCTGCATGCGGCCTCGAGTCCATTGGATTCACTGCCGCTCGAAGGCCCTTCGCCGCAGGACGAGTAGATGGTCCGGCCACCGCTGGAGGTGGCCGATCTGATCTGCGCCGCGGGAGATGCTTTCATCGAACGAAATCGCCACTGGCTCCGTTGGAAGCACATCAAAGTGTTGCTGGCCATTCGGCGGTGCCGTACTGCCGCACTCGGCGGTCATCTCGATGAGTGCACCCGTTGCGGGTATCGTGCCACCATCTCGTATAACAGCTGCCGCAATCGCCACTGCCCGAAGTGTCAGATCGCTGCTCGGGACCGCTGGATCGCTGCGCGTCGACGAGAGCTTCTCCCGACCCGCTATCTGCACGTGGTCTTCACACTGCCCCATCGGTTGGCCCCACTGGTGCTGCAGAATAAGAAAGTCCTCTACGGTCTCCTGTTCCGCACCAGTGCGGAAACACTCCTCGAAGTGGCTCGTGATCCGAAGCACCTCGGCGCGGAGATTGGCTTCTTCAGCGTGTTGCACACCTGGAGTCAGAAGCTCAACATTCATCCGCATGTCCATTGTGTCGTTCCTGCCGGCGGCCTCTCGCCCGATCACACCCGCTGGGTTCGCTCACCAGACAACTACTTTCTTCCCAAGGAAGTGCTGCGTGAAATCTTTCGCGGCAAGTTCGTCGATGCGCTCAAACAGGCTTTTCAGAACGGTCAGCTTCGCTTCGAGGGAGATCTGAAACTCCTCGCTCAGCCCAAGATCTTTGCCACCTGGCTGCGGACGCTGTTTCGACAAGACTGGGTGGTGTACTTGAAACGTCCCTTCGGTGGCCCCGAATATGTGCTGCACTATCTGGGCCGCTACACTCACCGTGTGGCCATCTCCAACCATCGCCTAGTCTCCCTCACCGATGGCCAAGTCACTTTTCGCTGGCGCGATTCGGCTCACCACAACGAACAGAAGTTGTTGCCCCTATCGCTCGATGAATTCTTGTGCCGCTTCTTACTGCACATTCTTCCAAAAGGCTTCGTGCGCATCCGTAACTTCGGTTTTTTGGCCAACCGCAAACGCGCCACACTCCTACCCCTTTGCTTTCAGTTTTTGGGATCGGAACGACAATCGCAAACCGAACAACACGCTTCCGGCACCGAAGACCTCCCCGATTCTTGGCGCTGCCCTAAGTGCGGTGGACCGATGAAGGTCATCGAGCGACTCACCGCTGCTGAAATCCAACTTCGTTCTCCACCACAGATCAGCGCGGCGGCATGAGACTACTCTCTCCAAGTCGAAAACTCTGCGTCCTTCCAGGCGCTCTGCATCTCTGTGCCTCGCCGTCAAATCGATCCCTTCTTCCGTCTTCTTCGACCACCGTCTTTGCGATACTTTTTCGCCCCAGCCAATTTTCGCGCGCACGGCGTCATGTGTCGTGCCCTGCAGCACAGTCTCGGCACGGCTTAACGCCGCTCCTTCCCACGATTGAATTTGCATAGCGCCCGCGTCCACCGCAACCACGGACGGCCACGTCCAAACGGCTTTACCGGACGCGCGCAGAACTCCCCGCCTCCGTTCACTCCTTAGCGAAAACGCGCATCCGGTAAAGCGCTAGCGTTTGTCGGGACTAATCTCGAAAAGCCCAACTACTGCATTGCCTGTTATCTGGAAATGACGGGAGTCTAAAGACGTATGTCTTTGCCAACTTCGCGCCTGGCGGCGGGTGGACCGGCAGTTGAAAAGACGCAATCACCCCATGTGGGCGAGAACGGCAACGTCGAATTTTGAATAGTACTTCCTCACGTCGCTGACACCGTACTTGCCGCGGAATTTCTCGACGACGGCTGACACGCGTGTGGCGTCAGTGATAGGACTGGTCTTGAATTCAGCCTCTGTACCCCTCGCCTCAATCCGAATCGACGGGTTCTTGAGCACGTTCTTGTACCACTGTGTGTCCGACCCGTACACCGGCAACAGGCACAGCTGCTCGTCGTCCAATACGAACCAAACTGGGACTGAGATGGTGCGCCCTGACTTTCTTCCGGTCACACTGATGTTAATTTCGCGAGTTCGGGAAAGGCGGTTTCTTAAAGCATCGTTCCGCGTTGGCTTATTGCTCATGCAATTGTCCTTTATTTCTCGGCGCGGTATTGTTCGCCGTTGACGTGTTCCATCCAGTCGACAACCTTACCGTGGAGCTTTTCCTGAACGGCGATGTGCGTCATGGCCGTGGTTGGCGTGGCTCCATGCCAGTGTTTCTCGCCAGGCGGAAACCAGACGACATCACCGGGCCGAATTTCCTCGATTGCTCCGCCTCAGCGCTGTGCGCAGCCGCAGCCAGCGGTGACGATGAGAGTCTGACCTAGTGGATGCGTATGCCATGCAGTCCGCGCGCAGGGCTCGAAAGTTACGCTGGCGCCTTGAACGAGTGTCGGATTGGGTGCCTGAAATAATGGATCGATCCGTACCACGCCAGTGAACCACTCTGACGGACCCTTGGCGGAAGGTTGCGAGCCAACTCTTTTGATTTCCATCAGGATCGCCTCTCTTGCTACCGGCCGGGCGTGCGCTGCAGCTCTTTGGGATACGATTCCCGCCGCTGATAAAGTGCGCGTAGGCGCATGGCGATCTAACTGCCGCTCCCGGCGCGCCCGACCTGGTCGAAATCGAGGGACGTCGAGAGGTCCCGGTTGGCGTCGATCTGCGCCTTCAGATCGGCGACTTTCTGCTCCGCGATGGCAATGGCATCGGCGCCGGCGATAAAGCGGCGCGGCGGCGGCTCCTGGCTCGCAATGATGATGAGTGCTCGCGCGAGCTTAGCCGGATCGCCGGATTGCTGGCCATTCTGGGCTTTCCAAAACTCGAGCTGCTTCGCTCTGCGCTCGTCGTAGTCCTTGATGGACGGCTCGGCGTATTGCGTTGATTGCTCCGTGAGGAGCTCCGTGCGGAAGAAGCCCGGGTTGACAATGGTGGTGGTGATGCCGAACGGCGCGACCTCGGCATGCAGCGACTCCATCCAGCCCTCAAGGCCGAACTTCGACGCGGCATACGCGGAACAGAACTCGAAGCCGACGAGGCCCGCTGCCGAGGAAATCGAGATAATGTGCCCCGAGCGCTGCTTGCGCATTACCGGCAGGACAGCGCGGGTGACGTTCATTGAGCCAATGAGGCTCGTCGCTAACTGCCGTTCGATCTGCTCCGGCGTCAGCTCCTCGAAGTAGCCGGCATAAAAGCTGGCAGCATTGTTGACCAGCACGTCGATGCGGCCGAACCGATCGACAGCGGCCCGCGCTGCCGCCTCTGCATCGGCGCGGCTGCTGACTTCCAGCTTGACGGTCAGCAGGTCGTTCGACTGACCCAAGGCCTTGGAGACGGCGGCGCTCTCCCGGCCCGAAGCCACAACCGCGTGGCCGGCCGCCAGGGCGGCCCTGGCGAAATCGCCACCCATGCCACGGCTGGCTCCAGTGATAAACCAAATTTTTTTGTTACTCATGACATCTCCTCAATGCCGGCGCGTGCGTTTCCTTCGGCGTCACGCGCCAGCCGCTTGAGCTTGTCGTTGCTCCGGGCATAGCTGAACACAACTTCGTGTCCAGCGCACGCGAAGATCGTTCCCAGCTTACCGCCCTTCAATCCTGAACCCGAAATGCCAATTCGCATGCTCTTTCTCCCAGGAACTGGCCTCGCTAGCGATTGCTCATCTGCTCGATGTGTTCGGGATAGCGAGCCCCTTGCACCGTAATCTTTGAGGCGGCGCTTTCGATCTCGCGGAGATCGTCGGTTGTAAGTTCGACTGCTGCCGCACCGATGTTTTCTTCGAGGCGATGCAGCTTGGTCGTACCTGGGATTGGAACAATCCACGGCTCTTGGGCGAGCAGCCAGGCGAGCGCGATTTGACCAGGCGTCGCCTTCTTCCCGTGTGCGATCTTCTGAAGCAGATCGACCAAGGCCTGATTCACTTTTCGGTTCTCCGGCGTTAACCGCGGGACGGTGTTGCGAAAATCGGAGCTATCGAACGTCGTAGTTTCGTCGATCTTGCCTGTCAGGAAACCCTTTCCCAGAGGGCTAAACGGAACGAAGCCTATTTCAAGTTCTTCAAGGGTCGGCAGCACTTCCTTCTCAGGTTCTCGGAACCAAAGCGAGTATTCGCTCTGGACAGCAGTGACCGGCTGAACTGCGTGTGCACGACGGATCGTCTTCGCGGCTGCTTCCGACATGCCGAAGTGCCTGACTTTGCCTTGCTGAATGAGGTCCTTTACGGCTCCCGCGACGTCTTCGATCGGAACCTCGGGGTCCACACGGTGCTGATAGTAGAGATCGATGGCATCAACCCTAAGACGCTTGAGCGAGCCTTCGACAGACTGGATGATGTGCTCTGGCCGACTATCCAGCCCCAAGAAACCCGGCTCTCCATTGGGCTTGAGCTGATAGCCGAACTTGGTGGCTATGACTACTTGTCCGCGGAAGGGGAAGAGCGCTTCGCCCACCAGTTCTTCGTTTGTGTACGGGCCATAGACTTCGGCGGTATCAAAAAATGTGACGCCGCGCTCCACGGCCGCATGGAGAAGAGAGATCATCTCTTTCCTGTCCGGAATCGGACTGTAGGAAAAGCTCATGCCCATGCAGCCGAGTCCCAGAGCTGAAACTTCGAGATTGCTTTTTCCGAGTTCGCGTTTTTGCACTGTTGTCTCCTGTATACAAAGCTATGCGTGCGATGATTTGCGGAGGCGGCCTAGTAATGCTCCCAAGCAACCCTCCAGTGTTCATCCGGGCTAGACGACTTCACGATGAGCTGTTTGCCGGACAACTCGTATACGCGCGTCAGGTCTTTGCCGATAAGGGTCCGCACCAGTGCGCCCGCAACGTGATAGGTAAAGCTGTGAGCGCGTTCGTCGATCTCATATGTGCCAAAGGAGGCTTCGTAGCCGCCCTGCGCGTATTGCACAGGCGCAGCGTCGGTCCCCGCATGCGGGTTCCGATACATCACCTGGACCGACATGTGGCCGTCGCGCGTGTAGACAAGCAGCCCGGTACAGTCAGCCCTGTGAATTTTCCCATCTGCGCCTTCCTCTTCGAGCCAGGCCAGCCGCCACGCTCCGACAAACCGTCCCCGGATGCCCTCGTTTCCACCGCGATCCTGGCTGCCGGACAGCATCATTGCGGTCATACCGATAAACAAAGACACTACGCCGAGCGAAAGCAGTCTTTTCATGTTCGGTTCCGTCACTCGTGTGCCTCCAGCTTTCTCACCCCAAATGTACAGAAGACCTTTGTTCGAGCGGTATCCCGATCCTTCCTATTAATTGCCTATTCCTGTCGCGGCCTAGCATTTTGTTCACATGTACTCAAGTCGCAGAGGTACTCTAGGTCGACGAGGGGGGGAGCAATGGTGGGCCAAATGATTAAACAGAGAACCAAGAATGGAGATCAACATTCAGCGGTCGTTGAGATGCGGGCTGAACTGGCCCGCAAGATTGCTGCTCATGTTCAAGCGGCAGGGGAACAGGCAACCGCCATACCGGCTCTCACACTCTACCGACGAACTGCACCGACTCCTTGTTATCCCGCTACCTACGAGCCAAGCCTGAACGTCTTCGTTCAAGGGCGAAAGCGTATAAATCTCGGGGGAACGACGTACCTATGCGACGAATCGACATTCCTCCTGAGCTCCGTCGATCTGCCAGTCGTGAGCCAAATCGTCGCAGCGAGCGAGGAGGTGCCCTTGCTATCCTTGCTCCTCAAACTCGATATGGCAGTAGCCCGGGAAATTCTCGGCCAGGAGGAGTTCCATGCCCTTGAGGGTTCATCCCAAGCCCGTGGCATCGCGATTGGGAAGACAACAGTCGAGCTGCTGAAGCCCTGTTCTCGGCTCTTGGACCTTCTCGACGCTCCAGAGGACTTACCCTTCCTGAGCAACCTGATCCAACGTGAGATCGTGTACCGCTTACTTCGAGGTCCTCAGGGAGAGCGTCTCCGCGCAATCGCGACGCTAGGCGACCAAAGTCACAGAACGGCAAAAGCTATCGCTTGGCTCAGGGCCAATTACACGAAACCATTGCGTCTGGAAGAACTCGCGGAGGTTGCACGCATGGGCATCTCGACGCTCCATCATCACTTCCGCGCCTTGACGGCGATGAGCCCACTTAAATACCAGAAACAACTTCGATTAGTTGCCGCGCGGGAGCGAATGCTCATCGAGGGGCTCGATGCAGCCAGCGCGGCGTTCGAAGTCGGCTACGAGAGCGCAAGTCAGTTCAACCGCGAGTACAAACGCTTCTTCGGTCAACCGCCGATACGGGATATCAAAGCGCGTCGGCTTGCCGGCTTCCCAACAACTAGCGAAAACAACCACTCACTGAGTCTTGATGGCGCAGATCCTCGCTCAGTTCGACTTGCCTGATTGCCACGCTCCTCCAGTTCTGCCTGATATAGCCATTTATTTCCATCATCGAGAAAGAGTTCTGTCCCAATGGTCAGCCATGCGCCACAATTTCTAGCTCCGATGGGTAGGAAGATGCATACCTCCATGCGCGTTTGTTGTTACCTATCTAGTGAAACCGACTTCTAGTCCGAGTAAGGGGGACCAGCAGCTGACTTACTCAGCGACGCCGGTCATCCTCCTGATGGTTTGTCCGTCCGAGAACTCGACCGAAAGCTCCCGAGCCTACTCGGTGCCTTCAGCGATTAAGACCATGCAGAATCAGAGGTGGCGCGATCCAGCCCCGCGCGAGCCAAAGCGCCGCCTCCATTTTTCCCGATCCAAACACAGAAAATGGGTCTTAACAGCTCTCTTTTCCGTCGAGCTCAGGCCACCTCAAACCGATCGTGATCCATCACCTTGATCCACGCCGCCACGAAGTCTTTCACAAACTTCTCCTTGGAGTCCATGTAGGCATAGACTTCCGCGAGGGCACGCAGCTGCGAGTGCGAACCGAAGATTAGGTCGACGCGGGTGCCGGTCCACTTGACCTGGTTCGTTTTGCGGTCGCGTCCTTCGTACACTTCGCCAGAGCCATTGGAGTGATTGGACGGCTGCCATTGCGTGCTCATGTCGAGAAGGTTGACGAAGAAGTCGTTGGTCAGCGTGCCGGGCTTGCTGGTGAAGACGCCGTGCTTGGAATTTCCGGTGTTTGCCCCGAGAACGCGCAGACCACCGACGAGGACCGTCATCTCAGGCGCGGTCAGCTTCAGCAATTGCGCCTTATCGACCAGCAACTCCTCAGCCGACAGCCGCTGCTTGCCCCGCAAATAGTTGCGGAATCCATCTGCTTTTGGTTCGAGCGGTTCGAAGGATTCCACATCAGTTTGCTCCTGCGACGCGTCCATGCGCCCCGGCGTGAAGGGGATCTTCACGTCGGTTCCGGCGTCTTTCGCGGCTTTCTCGATCGCCGCATCGCCGCCGAGAACGATCAGGTCCGCTAGCGAGATTTTCTTCCCATCAGAGGCAGAAGCATTGAACTCGTTCTGGATTGCTTCCAGCTTCGCCAGCACCCTCTCCAATTCCGTGGGTTGGTTAACCTCCCAGAACCTTTGCGGCACGAGGCGAACGCGCGCGCCGTTGGCTCCACCGCGCTTATCAGAGCCGCGGAACGTCGACGCCGACGCCCAAGCCGTCGAGACCAGCTGGGAAACGGACAGGCCAGACGCAAGAATCTTCGCCTTCAGAGCAGCAACGTCCTGCTCGTTGACCAGCGGATGATTCACAGCGGGGATCGGGTCCTGCCATGGCAGCTGCTCCTTCGGAACCAGCGGGCCGAGATAACGCACGATCGGACCCATGTCGCGGTGCGTCAGCTTGTACCACGCCCGCGCGAATGCATCCGCAAACTGATCCGGATGCTCGTGGAAGCGCCATGAAATCTTTTCGTAAGCAGGATCGAACCGCAAGGCGAGGTCAGTGGTCAACATGGATGGCGCGTGACGCTTTGAAGGATCGTGGGCATCCGGCACCGTGCCGTTGCCCGTGCCATTTTTCGGCGTCCACTGGTGCGCGCCGGCCGGGCTCTTGGTCAGTTCCCATTCGAAGCCGAACAGGTTGTTGAAGAAGTTGTCGCTCCACTTGGTCGGTGTCTGTGTCCAAGTGACTTCCAAGCCGCTGCCGATGGTGTCAGCTCCAAAACCTTTTCCAAACTTATTCTTCCACCCGAAGCCCTGGTCCTGAATGTCGGCACCTTCTGGTTCGGCGCCGATGTAGTCAGCGGGAACTGCAGCGCCGTGGGTCTTCCCGAAGGTGTGCCCGCCGGCAATCAGTGCGACTGTTTCTTCGTCGTTCATGGCCATCCGGCGAAATGTTTCGCGAATGTCCCTTGCCGCTGCGACAGGATCCGGCTTTCCATTGGGCCCTTCCGGGTTCACGTAAATCAGGCCCATCTGAACCGCGCCGAGAGGACTCTGCAGATCACGATCGCCGCTGTAGCGCTCGTCCGCCAGCCACGTGCCTTCCGGCCCCCAATTCACCTCTTCGGGCTCCCACACATCCGCGCGTCCACCGCCGAAACCGAAGGTTTTGAATCCCATCGATTCGAGGGCAACGTTGCCGGCGAGAATCATCAAGTCAGCCCACGAGATCTTTCGGCCATATTTCTGCTTGACGGGCCAGAGCAGCCGGCGCGCCTTGTCGAGGTTCACGTTGTCCGGCCAGCTATTGAGCGGTGCGAAGCGTTGCTGCCCAGCCCCGGCTCCGCCGCGGCCATCGCCGATGCGGTACGTGCCTGCACTGTGCCACGCCATGCGGATGAACAGCCCTCCGTAGTGCCCGAAGTCGGCCGGCCACCAATCCTGCGAGTCGGTCATGAGCGCATGAAGGTCTTTGATCACAGCATTCAGATCAAGACTCTTGAACTCCTTGGCGTAATCGAACTCCTTACCCATCGGATCAGAGAGGTCGGAGTGCTGGTGCAGGACCTTCAGGTTCACCTGATTCGGCCACCAGTCGCGGTTCGTGGGAGCGGAGGCTCCGTGGTTGAACGGGCACTTGGATTCGCTTGATGTGTTTTTGCTCTGATCTTCCGGGGAAACAGTCCCCGATGAAGAGGCAAGTGTGTTTTCCATATGTTTTGGATTTTCCATATGCTTTTCCTTATGAATTAGTTCACAACTGTGATGCTCTAAGAACCCATCAGACTGCGGTTCGCACAATTAAGTGCCGACGCGCTTTCTTGGTCGGCCGTTCAAAAAGTGTCCACACATCTCCTGTCCTAACGGGAAGCACGCTGAGCGCACTTCGCGCAAAGCCCACGGAAAATAAGTTGGCATTCACGAACAACTCTCTTGCCGAGAGAACGCGAGGCAGGTTTGGGCACGTCGTACCACTCCACGTCCTCCACATTGGCGCAGCGGTCGCATATGAAGTGGTGGTGCCGCAGACCTTCCAGATCGAACCGCCCGGCGCGGCCCTCGACGGCCACTTCCCGCACCAAACCCGCCTTCACCAGGTCCCGCAAATTGTTATAAGTTGTGGCTCTGGAAGAGCGAGGATCCATGCGATTCACGGCTTTGAAGATTTCCGCCGCCGTGGGATGCCCCTTGTGGTCCATCAAGAATGCCATCACGGCGTAGCGCTGCGCAGTGCAACGCAGCCCGCTGCCGTCCAAAGACCGTTTAATCGCCTCGGGGTCCATCAGTAATTTAGATTATGTATAATATAAGAGTTTTTGTAAAGACCTATGCTTTCGAGCAGAAACTGGCGGGTGCCGTATTGAGTACCCTTATCGAGTGGCCGCCCGGGTCCCGACATTGCGCTCGCGGGGTTGTGAAACGATTAGGGGCAGTGGGCGACAGATTGGCGCGGGGATCATGAGGCACGACTATCCCTGAAGAGAACCACATTCGGAACGACCACCCGCCGCCTTGCGTAATTGTATCCAGATGGTCGGCAACAGAAGGTAATCCAAATGGGCACCAAGCGATCAGTACCGATAAGTCGGCTAGTGTTTACCGATGGGGCGAGGTGGCGATTCCTTCGCTGGGCCGAGGCTGCCCAAAAACCCCTCGTCTACCCTGGTCGCAAGTGACTGATTCTGCGTGATCGAAATAGCCCCTTGAGAGCGCGCGATTTTGTCGACTGTGAATTGGTGATGCATCTCGCGAACTAGCGGAATTTTCAAACAGTCCCCCTCAGACATCCCGCGAAGCAATAGATTCAGCATCCGGTCGCAAAGTCTTGAGAGGTCGAAAGGCTCCCCTTGTGAATATCGCGCCTTTGGCCGGTTTCCGCCTCAGCAGTGACACTTCCTCACTGCACCGGCGGATCGAAAAAGTACTTTGTTGCAGGGTCTTCGCGAGGGTCATCGCCAGGCGTGAGCGGCATGATACAGAAACTCGCGAGCCTCGGGCGCGATGCTGGCGTCAGCCCGAATTCTACAAGAACGCTCTTTGCGAGCTTCATCGATTTCTCAGCGATTGAGAAAAGCTTGCGGGATTTATCGGAAGCAAGATTCGGCCATCTCGAAAGTTGACGTTCCGCTTGCTGCCATCGCGCGAATGCAGCGCAATAAATCGCGAGCGCTGATCCGTCGGCGATGGTTAAGATTCCCAGTGCCATCAAAATAGGGACGATCCGTCGCCATTCCTTTGCCGCAGCACGAGAGAGCTTCGGCATTTCTGGTTCGCCGGGTTTAGGTTGCGGTTCGTGTTCGTTCAACGGCCGCCTTCCGCGATTGCCGAGAAGCTTTTTTAGTGCTGTTGGCGTCTGGTTGTGCCCGCCTGATCCTCTACCCCCCATTTTTCGTTCTACCCCCTAAATTCTTTTGCTGCGACCACGCGCGCAAAGCCGCGCGACGGTCCGCAAACAGATTCAACTTTAAAAAAAACACCCCTATCCCCTCCGGGCGGACAGAGTGGGTCGCGCCTAGCCTGTGACGCGATGACGCATGGAATTCGCGGCACTCACGCCTGACTTCAGCGTCACCAGAAAAACGTTCCGATGGAAAAACGAACGTCCGACAATCTGCGTCGTCGTCGTAGCTCCGGTCACTGAGAGTGAGCCGCTCAAATGAGCCGGGATGTGCGTACCAAGCGCATTGATACAGGTCACGCTGAACGAGTTGGCCGCCGTGTAACAACCTGTGCCGCTTCCAACGGCTGGAAACACGGGGAGTAGGCGTCCGAATTATTATCCGTTGGGGCTGTGGTGTTCTGCTGTTGCGTGAAAAATGCGACAGTGTCATTCGCCGTGACCGTGATAGTAGGGCAGCTCGCGCTACTTGAGGAGCACCCGCGAGGGTCGCTTGCGCGCGTGGGCGACGCGAAGAAAATCGCGGCCAAAAGGAACAGCGTGGCGATAGCGGCGTGCATGACACCGCACGGGCATTCAGCTGCGATCTGAGGTTCGCGGCGCCTGCGAGTTCCTTTGTAGCGGCCAGGTAACTTCACGACGTGCCGCCGTTCCCGCACACGTCCGAAGGGCGTGATTTCGACGAACACGACCGGCCTGGCACGCCATTTGTTGCTGTGGTGAACGAGACGTTTGCCAAGGACAATTTTCCCGGCCAAAATCCGCTAGGTCAGCGCGTCGTCCTACTGGAAGCAGGCGAAAAGCCGCGCGTTGCGCGGGATATGGAGATTGTCGGCGTGAGTCGCGACGCGCGCTATGGAAGTTTAACTAGAGACATTCCACCCGTGGCGTACATCATTTTTAACCAGGGTTATCCCCAGTTGGATCAAGCGGAATATGCGTTGCGCACCGTGGGTGACCCGCTTTCCTACGCCAGCACCGTTCGCGAAATCGTACGTCGCGCCGATGCGACGGTTCCGGTAACGGAAATCAAAACACAGGTGACGGACATCGATCAGACGATCAGCCAACAGATCGCATTCGCGAAGTTGTGCGTCGGGTTTGCGATTCTGGCGTTGACGATCACCTGCATCGGCCTGTACGGAACCGTTTCCTACAACGTCGCGCGCCGAACCGGAGAGATCGGAATCCGGATGGCGCTCGGAGCGCATTCCAGCAAGGTCATTCGAATGATCTTGAGCGAAATTTGGCTGCTGGCGGCGGCAGGATTGGCCGCCGGCATGGTCGTTGCGTTAGCGGCGTCCAAATTGGTCGAGTCGTTCCTATACGGAATCAAGCGTAACGATCCAGCCTCTCTGCTGGCCGCTGCGGCAATTCTGTTCGGCGCAGCGTTCCTGGGTGCCTACGCGCCTGCGTTCCGAGCATCTCGCATCGATCCTATGATAGCGCTACGGCACGAGTGACTTGCATTGACTTCCGACAGCCGCATCGCTGGCCGCAATGCCAAGCGTCGAAGGTCGCTCGAAAAAACGTAGTGAGAAACAGATCCTGCCTTGTCGCCACGAGTTTTTCATCGTTCCGGTCGGATAACGGGCAACCCTGACATAATCCGGTAAGGGTCGAGTAGCCGGGCGCCATCGCTGGCGCCCAGCCCTCTAAGAACCGGACTTGAAGGTTTCCCATTCATCCGGCTCGAGCACCCAAAAACGCCCCCATGAAAAACGAGGACGCGGCCTGATGCAAAACGAAGCAGACTTACTCGATACTGACTTGCTGCCGATTCGCACGGTGGAGGAAATTCCGCCCGCCGTGTGTGAAGCTGCACCAACAGGTTGCCCCGTCGTCATTTGCTTTGCTTCATGCATCGGTTCCTCAAGCGGTCTCGAGTTGAGCACCAACAGGAAGTCAGCTCCGTTTCCGGCGAGGTAATCTTGTCCCCACGAGGCGACGCAACCTCTATCTGCCCGATTACAGGGCAGCCTTCGCTTGCTCCCATTTCCGTTACCCGCATCGCCATCAGATTCATCTTGCGATGGTCCTTCCCCTTGCGAGGAGCGCTACGGGCTTACCCTGTTCCGCTGAAATGACGCGATCGGTTAGATCTGCTCTCTACGCCGGCAGTGTTGATTACCCATGACAGAGAAACCGGAAGCCTCTGTACTCACTGCAAGAAGAGCCGCGCAGCATTTTAGGCTCTCTTCGGCTGACGACGCTTACGAGCATTTGTATATTCTGATCGTACGATCAAGTCTAGGTCCGTCTCCGCCTAATGCTGGCAGATACACCGTTGCCTCGCGGTTTCGGTGCCGCTCTTGCGAGCGTGGATACATTGTCCAAGGGCTCCAGAACAGTTCGTTGCCTCGCCGCTCTGCCTTGTACGCTACGTGCGATGGGACGCACGGTCTGATCGAGTT
This sequence comes from uncultured Acidobacteriota bacterium, assembly GCA_963721915.1. Classification (GTDB taxonomy): domain Bacteria; phylum Acidobacteriota; class Terriglobia; order Acidiferrales; family UBA7541; genus Acidiferrum. Next base: position 14,999 of record CAVRLD010000008.1, read on the forward strand.
CCTCCTCTCCAGACAATCATTTTCAGCAGCTTTCCAGGTCGCACTAAGGTTTGCCGACCAACCGCCCGGAATCAGCGTGACAGGTCGAAAACAAATACTTCATTGGAAATGGGCGCCTCATCGGCTCATCGCTTAGGTGAACCGCATGCTTCTTTGCCTTGATATGCAATCGGACGGGTCACCGCATTTTCTAAGAGTGTCACAGGAAAGACCGATGTATCATTCAACATCTAGCCCGCGTACCTCACGTTTACCGTGCGAGGAATTATTGGGACCGAGGAGCGGACCTTCCGAGGTTGGGTCACCCACAAGTACACGAAATCCCATGGCAGATTGGCAAATGCGAAAAAAGCGGCCGCTCCGAGAACCGGTGCTCGAGGAAGCGGGCCCGACACTCAAAAACTACATCACGCCCGCCGGGTTGCAACGACTGAAAGACGAGCATTTGTTCCTACTGAGTCGCGAGCGGCCCGCGGTAGTGGAGGTCGTAGCGTGGGCTGCTAGTAACGGGGACCGCAGTGAAAACGCCGACTACCTCTACGGCAAACGACGGTTAGGCCAGATTGATTCGCGGATTCGCTTTCTCACGAAACGCATTGACGCGGCCGTGATAGTCGATCCCGCCGCTCCGCGGCCAGGGTCAGTCGCTACGCGCGTTTTCTTCGGCGCAACCGTGACCTACAAGGACGCCGCCGGCCTCGAACACGTCGTCTCGATCGTCGGCATCGACGAGGTGGACCTCGACCGCGGCTACATCAGCTGGCGCTCGCCTCTCGCCAATGCGCTGATGAAGGCGAGCCCCGGCGACCGTGTGGACCTGCGCGCGCCAGCGAAGACGGAGCATCTCGAGGTCATCGAGGTCGAGTACTCGCCGATTCCGATGGATCCTTTCCGCGAACCGCTAGGAGCTCAGTCGAAGATGTCCGGCTCGCAGGTTTAGAGCAGCAAGACGAACGGTGCGGAAAGAACCGCCAGAGTGTCCTGAACTCGCCGTTTACTGCTTTGTGGGAGACGGGAACTCCGGGCTCACGTGTCATGTTGCCCCCAGGGTGCTGATGAAGCGACTGGCCTGGTCATTACAGACACCCAACAAGCCGGGCTTCAGCCCCCGACGTATGCCTTCGCCCCCCCCCAAAAAAATCGTCACCCGTGTCGATTCGGCACCTTCTCGTTCGACGTATCGGTAGACCATCAATTAAGCTCTGAACTTGAACGTCAGACCAACTCAACCCGAAAGGACAAACAAAATGCGATTCATGGTCATCGTCAAAGCCACGAAAGACTCCGAAAACGAAGGCGCACCCCCCGATCCCCAGCTCATGGCCGACATGAACAAATTCAACGACGAGCTCTTGGAAGCCGGAGTTTTGTTAGGCTACGACGGTCTTCACCCCTCTTCCAAAGGCGCCCGCGTCTACTTCTCCGGCAAGAACCGCACCGTCATTGACGGCCCCTTCGCCGAAAGCAAGGAACTCATCGCCGGCTTCTGGTTCTGGCAGGTCAAGTCTCTCGAAGAGGCGATCGAGTGGGTCAAGCGATGCCCCAACCCCCATGAAGGCGACACCGACATAGAGATCCGCCAGATCTTGGAGCCCGAAGACTTCGCATCTGCCTTCAACGACGAGGAAATTCAGAAGGAAAAAACCTTCCGCGCTCAAATGGCAGCTCGAGCAGCCAAGAAATAGTCCCACTTGCACTGACGCATCCAAACTGGTGCGATCGGTAGCACGCTGAATGTCCGAAAAATGTAGGTTCGCACAATTGCTTCTAACGGAGGATCAGATGCGGAAGATCAATATCAGGATCGCCGCTTTGAGCATTGATTGTTCTGGTCTTTTTATCCTGTCCGATCTGTTTACGAGCACAGGTGGAAAAGGCGGCTCCCTATCCGGCAATGGCGCTTCTCGATCAGTATTTGATTCCGGACGAGAATGCCGAGATCGCGCTGGCTCGCAGTGCTGCTCCAGCATCGATTTCGGATGCAGCCGAAGTGATGGTGCTGCGGCGCGATGGCTGCGAACCCGAGCGATGCGTCGGGTTTCTTCTGCTCCAGATCGACGAACCAGATGCTGAGATGACTGTCGCGATAAGCGATCTTTTTGCTGTCGGGTGACCAGCGAGGAGAGAAATAGAATCCGGCGCCGAGGCTGATTTTCTTCACCTCGCCCTCCCCGTTTTGGCCGCGGAGGTGGAGCGCGTACTCGCCGCTTTCGTCGGAAAAATATGCGATCGTTTTGCCATCGGGAGACCAAGCAGGGTCTCGTTCCATCACGGCCGTAGTGTTGGTGAGGTTTCGCGCGTCACCCTTCTCGGCAGGTACCGTGAGGATGTCGCCGCGCGCTTGGAAAACTGCGCGCGCCCCGGTTGGGGAAATGTGGGCGCTTTCCAGCCGCTTGCTCACGTTTACGATATGCTCGCGAAGCTCCAGCATGTCGCCCGCGATACGCACATTCACTTGTTTGGCCGTGCCGGATTTCAAATCGTAAAGATGCAGAGAACCGAACTGCTCGTAAACAATGGCGTCCGGGCCAATCGAAGCGGATTTCACGTCCAGATCGTGATTCTCCAATTCCTGTTTTACCTGCTTCGAGCGCGTGTCGTAGGAAAACAGGGTCACCCGTCCGTTCCGGTCCGATAGGAAGTAAATCTTGTCGCCCGCCCACATGGGATTGAAGTCGTTGGAATTGTCCCGAGGGATCTTCTCGATCCGGCCGCCGGAAAGAGTAGCGATCCAGATCGGCGTGATCTGACCGCCGCGATACCTCTTCCAGGCTTCCTGCCATTGAGAATTGGGAACGTAGGCGATCCGCAAACCGTCCGGTGAAAATGAACCTTGCTGCGCCATGGGAAGCGGCACTTCTGTGGGAAATCCGCCCTCGACCGGAACGGTGAAAAGCCGGTCAAAGTAGGAATAACTATTCCGAGCCGAACGGAAAAGCACCTGTTTGCCATCTGGCGTCCAACCCACAGCGTCATCCTCGCCGGGGTGGAAGGTAAGGCGCTTGGGCACACCTCCGGATGCGGGAATCACAAACACATCCACATTGCCGTCGTACTCGCCGGTAAAGGCAATCTGCGTGCCGTCGGGCGAGAAGACTGGGTTGGTCTCGACACCCGCTCCGGCCGTGAGCCGAGTAGCCTCACCGCCGTCTCGCGAGACGCTCCAGAGGTCACCTGCGCAGGAAAAAACGATTTGGGTGCGCCCCAACGCAGGTCTTTGCAACAGCAAATGGGAATCGTCTTCAGCTGCGCAAAGGGCCCCGCCAGAAGCAGGAGCAGGCATAACACACAAACCAAACGCGGCATCTGAGACCTCCGTTAAGGACGCTTCAATATAGCGCAATGGGGAGAAGGCGCGCCGGTTGAAGCATGCAACTACCCGTTGCGCAACAGCCTGTGACAGTCGACGGCCGCGGGAGGTCTAAGCAATTACAAAATCGTTGACACGCTGGGCCGTAAGGGTCACGAATTGCGCTCGGGGAGTTCAGTTGAAAGTGGACGGACGCGCAGAAGTTCGAACGATTTGCTAGCGGAACCTCATTCAATTTTGAGCACACCTTAGTAAGCCCGCGGTACGCCAGCGTACCAATCATTTAATTACTTGAATTTAGATCCTCAGGGGCTAACATACTTGGCTAGTCGTCGTTGATACCCTCTTCCCAGCCTGCGGGAAAGGAGACGACCGTGAATACAAATTATGAATGGATGAAATTGTACGAAGCCGCGATCCTCGAAACGAACCCCAACAAACTGCCCGGCCGCATAGAAGATGCAAAGTACGCAATCGGACAACGCGTAGTCAACAGTGAAATCGATGAAGCGGAGAGACGCGCAGTTGTTAAAGCGCTGAATGCACTAGCTGTCCTCAAGCGCGAACGATCTGTGTCCCGAAATCCACTCTGCTATCAGTGCAAAGACACGCACGATCTCGTAACTCCCATGAATGGCAGGACATTCTTAGCAAAGACCCGCGCCGGAGACATCTCGATATCGTTGCACACAAGATGCGCGGTCAATTGGGCAGACGCAAACAGTTTTCAGGCCCTCGTACCCATGCGAAAATCCCGCGCCGCCGGACGATGATCATTTCATTCGATGTCTACCGAACCACATCGGAAGGGACGGAATGGCTCGGAAGTTTCTTGGACCTCAAGGATGCGAAGGCGAAACTGAAGGAAGTCGTCGAACCCGGCGATTACTTTATCTTAGATCAATCGATGAGGAAGAAACTGTTCTATCAAATCAAACCACGGGGAACGACTGAGAGACGCTCTGAATAAAAACATATGGCTGCCCCAACTGTTAAGGAACTGACAGCACTCGATGGCCCTAAGGCTTTGTGCGACGCTCAGCTGTGTCTCCGATCACCCGGTATTCAATGGCCTGGACTTGTCATACGAAGATCGCGTGATCAGAGTGCAGCAAGGACCTTGCTGACAGACAGAGGCATCACGTTTCGACGATATTCTGCAAGGTATTTCCTCATTCGTCGCGAAGTGTGCCTCGGAGCCTCGTGAAGTAATACTGTTTGAAAGCTGGATTCACTAGGTCAGTGGACGTTATAGACCCGGCGGTCAAATCAGCCAGTATGTTCTCCAAGACGGTGAGCATTGACGATCTCTGCGGAGATTGTTCCGACGCCCGGCTGTATGGCAAGCCAAATACGCAAACCGGAAGATTCCCACCACCCCGCATGGGCGAAGGCCATCCGCGATTTGCGTCTCCATCTCAAGTTAAGTCAGGCGGGTTTAGGAGCCAGCACGGGCTTCTCGGCGATGACTGTGTCGCGCTGGGAGCGGGGCGCTCAGGAACCTCCCTCTCAAGGCTACATCGGACTTGGAAATCTCTCCCGCGACGCCAACTCTTGGTTTTTCTGGGAACGTGCCGGCCTGCGTAGCGAAGACGTAATGCGCGTGTTGCCTACTCTTCACTCCCCGTTGCGTGATTTCGAAATCGTGATCCCCGACAGTAGGTCGAAGAAGCTAACGGCTAAGCACGAACTCGTTGTGGTGCCACTCTTGAAAGTAACAGCCGGCTACCTGGAAACGAAAGGCGACAACCTGCCGCTGCTTAGCGATGCACCCATCGAAAGCATGATCGCGGTGCCAAGAAGCTGGTGTCCCCATCCCACGTACACCAGTTGCGTCCGCGTGCGGGGCAACTCCATGAAGCCGCTGATTCAGGATGGATTTATAGTCGTCGTCGACTCCTCCGAAGCGGAATGGGCGAAGCTTGACGGAAAAATCGTCATCGCCTCGCACAAAGATATAGGCCTCACGATCTCGCGCTTTCACCGCTACGACCACACCGAGGTTCTTCAGCCGGACAATAACGAATACGAAGCGGTTACCCTCAGCGCCAAACACTCCTGGAAGATTGTCGCTAAGGTTCTTTGGTGGGTTGGGAGAGCCCCCTAGTAACTTTCGGCCGCCAACTACAGGAACCGCCCTCCCGTTTCGGGTTTCAAGACATCCGTTGACGTTTCCCGAGTGCAATCAGACCGACCCGCGGCGCGTTTTGGTAGGTCCCCGAAGTCGGCGCGTATTCTGGCGCTTCCCGTGTCATGACAGACTGCCGCCCTGTCCGAGAACATATTCCTGGTGAGACTGAGGGTAGTTCTACTACGCAGGTACCGAATCTTTGATGCTTTCGGCCCATTGAAAGACATCCGGGCTCTCCCGCACTGTACAATTCACATCTCCCCAGGTCAGGCGCGCAATGGTTCCACTCATCGCTTTGTTGTTTGGCCTCTCGTTGGCGGGTCAAGGCTGCCCGCACGAAGGCTCCGACCACCGACTGTTTGGTCGTGTCGGCTGCCCGATCCAGCGGAAGTTGACCATTGAGGGTGCTCGCCCTCCCCGAATGATTTGGTCTTTTCATCTCCTAAGGGTTTCGGTGAAGGTTGATCCTAAGCATCCTCACTTATTGATCGAGTGGCCCGCGCGATCCCGAAGGCTGTGGCGGTTCCGTGTCGGCTACCGTTGGGATGCCAATGCGGAAGCCTATATTTTCCCCGCCCTCTCGCTAAAGAGGGTGGATGGGCCGATGGAGGAGTACCGAACAGACTCGCGACGGCGCCCCAAGCCGACTTGAAGGAACACATCTAACGTGTGCGTATCGGCACAGACCGGGTGATTCTGAAGCTAGTAAAGTTATGTCTTATCTAGGCCCTCTCATCCACGCGACCCCGAACGGAATCCCCGCGCAACTGGAGGCGGTGATGCATAAACGGTTCATTCTGCCGCTCGGCGTGTTTCTGGGCAGCCATGTGCTGGCGGCAGCACAAAAACCCACTCCACAGATTGTCCCGACGCAAGGCCGGGTTGCGCCGATTGTGACCATGGTTCCAACGGTGCGGGTGCCATTGTCACAGCGTCTTTCCTGCTGCCCGACAACCCAGAGAAACCCTGCCCATTTCAGTTACCTATTCGCGGGTGCTTACGAACGTGACCAGGGCCTGAATGATCTGAAAAGCCTTTCGCCGATGCACGAGGTTAAGACTTTGATTCTCACGCAATCGCTCCTACCGCTCGCGCAACTCTGGGGCGGACGTTTGCGGCTTGACGGCTTTACGAGCACGCTTCACATACAGCTTGGTCCTTCAGCCGGCGGCGGTCTGCAGGATTTTCGGCCCCCGCGACAAAGTTATCCCGCTGGGCCGCGTTCGGTCGATCTCTACGGCGTCAGCCTGAGCTTTCACTTTGGGCGGGACTCACAGGTAGGACACCCCACCCAGGCATGGCGATGTCTGTCGCGGATTGTTGGCAACGTTCTAAATTGAACTTTAGTGCTTCGGTCTCGATGTCATCATCGATGTTCGATGAAAAAGAAAGTCAAGAAGGAATCAGGCGAACCGACTTGAAGGAAACGAATCTAATATGTGCGTATCGGGACAGACCGGGTGAGCCTCAACTTGGTAGAATTGTTTCTTTAGCGCTAGTCTAGTCTGAATTTACCCTTGGCCGATTGAGTTTTGACTCAAGGGCGTCCCCAGCTAGGTGCAAAAGTATGCGCCATATGCAGAGTGTTCCTTGGCAGTTGAAGATCGCCGCCAAGATCGTGCTGGCACGGCTGCCTTTCTCGTATCATTCCTGGGAAAAAATCGGCCTTTTCAAGCAAGGCGGGATGGAACGTCCCGAATACGCCCTCAAGATATTTCGCCGTCACTTTGACGCCGCCGGTTTAGCGGGAAAAGCCGACGGCTTCGTTGGGTTGGAGCTAGGCCCGGGCGATTCGCTATGTTCAGCGTTGATTGCAAAGACATTTGGAGGCTCTAGAACGTTCCTGGTGGATGTCGAGCCCTGTGCGTCCACGGACCTGAGCGTTTACCGCCGGATGGAAGCTCACCTGCGCCAGTTGGGTCTGTATCCTCCCAACCTTGATCATTGCAGAACCATGGACGACGTGGCTGCGGCTTGTGGGGCCGAATACATGACCGAAGGTCTCGACTCGCTACGCAAGATCCCGTCCGCGTCCGTGGATTTCGTGTGGTCCAATGCCGTTCTGCCCTACGTGCGGCGCAACCAGTTCGTTCCGACCCTGCAAGAACTGCGGCGCATTCAGCGCCATGGCGGAGTAGCTTCGCATACCATTCCAATCAAGGAGGTGGTCTCAATGGGTCGACGCAACACTCAGCTCGAACCCACCTTGTATTGAAAACAAAAGCTAAAATCGCTCACTAGATTAGCTCAGCTGGAACGCTATCCTGGCTGGGTTTTGACCGGGGTACAGCCAAACGGATCGGTTCTCCAGGGGAAGTAGTGTCGGATCAACTGGGTCGAAAATCAGTGCGCTTGTGCTTGGCTGGGTTGAGGATTGGGTGGTTCGATCCGATAGCCGAGACTTCGGAGTTGCCGGATCATTCTGGCAGTGCGCCTTTGCTTCGATTGTTTGGTGACGGCGGGGCCTCGTTCTTCGTAACCGACTCCCTGGTGCAGGATTAGCCAGATCAGGCGACACTGTCGATGGGCAATGGCCCCGATGGCTTGATTATGTCCCAGGCGCGTGACCGAGCGGCGATAGACAATGTCGAAGATGCTTCCTTTCGTCCTCGTTGCGGCGTTGGCCGTTTGGTTGAGAATGCGCCGCATGTGGCGGTTGCCCTTTGGAGATCGGTGGCTGTAGTTGACGCCTGCGCTCTCTTCGTCGCCGGGGCTGGCGCCCATCCACGAGGAGAGCTGCTTGGCCGAAGGAAAGGTTGCTGCCGTGGGACCGACTTCGGCAATGATTTGCTGCGCGGAATCGACACCCAGACCCGGCACTTCCGCTAACCGCTGGACGGCATCCTGGTGCGAATGGAGCAGAGTGGCAAGCTCTTGGTCCAGTTGACCAATCTGCTGCTCGAGGAATTGCAACTGCTCCAGTGCCATCTTCAGGAGCCGTCGGTACACGGGCTTGAGGTCCGTGCACGCGCCGAGCGCATCACACAATTGTTCCGGCGTAGCGCGTAATTTCTGATCGGCCAAAGCGGCAAGAGCTGCCGGATTGGTTTCTCCTTCAGCCAGCGCCCTCAACATGCGCCGGGCACTGGCGCCCAGCAGATCGGAGACCAGGCTGGACAACTTAATATGGGCCTCTTCCAGAAGGGACTCCAATTGGTTGTGCAACCGCACCCGGTCGCGTCTCAACTGGTACTTCTTGCGCGTTACCGTTCGCCATAGACGCTGCTCGGCATCAGGCACAAAACTCAAAGTCAATTCCCGGGCCACCAGGCGCTTCACCAGGCGTTCGGCATCGGGAAAATCCCTCTTGCGTCCCCGTCGTCCGCGATTGGATAGTGCCTGCGCCAAATGCAACGTTCCAGACTTCCGCCTCGCGCCTTCTCGCTTCTCGCATAGCGGCTTCCAATACCTTTCCAGCGCCTCCCACACTGGCTTCCAATATTGGGCCGTCGATTCCATGACTACTTCTTCGGCCTCTTGCTCGAGCAGCCATGCGGCCAGCGAGCGCAGTTGGTCGGGGCTGCTGCCAAACATCCGCCGCTCAAACTGGTACTCGCCTTCGATTTCGACGTTGGACACGACTACAGCTAGCACCTTTTTATGAACATCGATTCCCGTTATTCTGTAGGACATCAGCTTCCTCCTGGCCGGGAGCGGAGAGCGTGCTGCGGTTACCTTAAGCAGGGTCGCGGGCTATCGCCGCTCCCCCAGGGGAAGACAACGACGCCCAATTATTCGCTCAATCACGCACGCTCCGGATCAGACAGATTAACGGCCTCGACTTCTCCATTGAGATCTCGACCTCGCCGCTCCAGGCCCTTGCGATCCTACCTCCAAGTGATTTTCATGAGGTTTCGCGGGCCGTAGGCCCTAAAGGACAGATTAGATGGTGTTGCATCGACCGGTTGAGCTGGCAGCCATTATCGGCGGGAAGCTGAATGATTTGCGGTTCGGCGTGGGAATTTGGGAGTCTCCGATTATGGCGAACTCGCGCTTTTACACGAATCGCCTCCGGTATCTGGAGCTCTTGCGCCTCTTTCGGGAGGCTGGATTCGAGTCGGAAGTAATACGCAAGGCAGAGTGGGAAATTTTGCCGACGCCCCGGCGAAAAATAGCAAAGGAATTTGCCGTACTACCAGAAGAAGATCTGAGAGTCTCAGAGTTTGATGTTCTGCTCCACTGAAGAGTGGTCGGCCAGACCAAACATACGAGGATAAGGGCGTGATCCTTCGGCTCGTACCTCAGCAAATAATTCAGTGTAGAGAGATAATATTCGCGAAACTCGCCAAGTAGCGGCTCGATTTCGCTGATTCCAACATCGATGCTGCCTTTTTGAAAGGCGGGTGGATTTGCCGCAGGAGGCTGGTCTGTGTTCGCTTGTGGCATAATCTTCCCCGCCATGGCTGAAAATAAGTTCACCAAAACGCAGGGTCAGCTTGACCAGGCGCTCGCGGAACTGAAGGTGACGAAAGACCCGGAGCGGAGACGATCCTTACTCCGCGAGATGGGCCGCTTGCTGACAGAAGCCTATCGCGCTCTCGAAGTATCTGAAACGGTCGAAGGTCGGGAGCCAGGAGCAGTTTGAACGAGCGTGGCGTAGGCAATGGCACAGACGACTTGCCAAATGGTCGCAACCGCGATATGCCCGGAGTGTCGGATGCGGGTTTGGCTGCTCGATGCAGTGAGGTATATTCCAGGCGAAGAGCCAGAGATCTTTGACGGTCCAGACCCAGTGATATTCCCTCACTGCGGCAAGACCCAAGCTGTTCCAGCCGCAAGCATTCGCTTCAAGCGCACCTCGGTAACGGATTTCGGCTCAACCGCCTGAAGACCTCGAAGTTAGGGATTTAGTTGACGCGTTGAATGCTGCCTCGCTGGCATCACCGACTTCGGAATTGACCGCACGCGATTGACTTACGGTAGGGATTGGGAGTGTCAATACGCATCAATACAGTCATTTAGTTCAGATTCTAGGTAAACGCCCGATACAGGACGCAAGCGGATTGACATAGAAAACAGTGCAGGGTTATGCGGAGGCTGTATGGGCGCAAATGGGAACGGCTTGGCTAATCCATCGCAACTAAAAGCGGTGGACAAAGATGACGAAGAAATCATAAAAGTCATCATCGAAACTCCTAAAGGAAGCCGAAACAAATACGCTTATGATCCCGAGGAAAGAATTTTTACCCTAAAAAAGGTCCTGCCTGCGGGCATGACGTTCCCCTACGATTTTGGCTTCGTACCATCAACGGAGGCGGATGACGGTGATCCGGTCGATGTCTTAGTTCTCATGGATGAGCCAGCTTTTCCCGGATGCGCCTTAAAATGCCGCTTAATTGGCGTTATCGAGGGCGAACAAGGGAAAGGCAAGAAGACCGAACGCAATGATCGGATTGTTGCCATTGAGGCCGCAAATCACACCTGGGCGAATATCAAGCATATTGATGATCTCGGTAAGCAGTTCGTCGAGGAACTGGAGGAGTTCTTCGTCAACTACCACGAATTAACAGGCAAAGAATTTCGGGTCTTGGATGTGAGAGGACCCGGCGCAGCCCGAAAGTGCGTCGATCAAGGCCTTAAGGCTGCTAAGAAGGCCAAGGCTTAGATATCCGGCGACCCATGATTCCTGTATTGCTCGGCCCCGCTGACGGTTCCGATTGACGCTGCACCGGAGCTAAATTCATTCTGAATCCTTCGGTGTGTCGAGCGGGGTATCACGATTCAAACGGTGCTGCTTGCCTAGAAGCAGGTCATTTATCGCTCTGGCGAGTTCCAGTAGCCTCTTGGGGTCTTGCTCGACGGCAGCTTGCTCGCAGAGTCTTTTCCAGCGTTCTTTGTTCGCATCGTGCTATGGCGTCGATGCACTTGACATCCTCGCAAAGCCAACATGAAACGGCGCTTCAGGCTACCAGCAAGCTTTCGATCTGTTGGTGCAACGCAGTTAAGTCCGTTTTGGAGACAACGGCAGTGACCCCTGCGGCCAAGGCATCCTGGGGCCGAACCGCATCGGCGTACATCGTAAACAAGATGATTGGTACGTCCACCGACATAGCCCGGAGTTCCCGAGCGGCCTGCAAACCGCTCATGCGAGGCATCGCAAGGTCCAGAATAATTAAATCGGGACTCAGATAGCGGGCTTTTTCCAGGGCATCAAGTCCGTCGATAGCTTCGCCGCTGACCTTGAATCCCGGTTGATCTTCCAAAAAATGACGTGTTGCGGTGCGAACCGCCGCGCAATCATCTGCGATGAGGATGTTAGGCACTGTCACCTCCGATGTGGTGACAGCCAAAAAGCTGGAGAGCACCTTGCGTACGGAACCGTACAGACTTGCTATGCGAATAGCAATCGGGTCTTTCTGGTAGCTGCTGCAATCTTTTGGATTCCCTTTTTCATGGGAGCCTCTTTCTGATCAATCGCTTCTATCGCTGCAAGCTTCCGATCCGTATGCGGTTCGGTGCGCAAGCCACCTGCCTGCAATAGACAACGGTGCCCTATAGGAACACCGCACTCGGGACTGCGATCCAATAGCGTCTTCAACCCTCGCCACTTTTGAGAGCAGAGCAAAAACAATTTTGTCCGTCGTAGGCCCGCAGACCAGACTTGAGGATTTTAAGAACGCTGCGATGGCAAACTTTGTGCGAGACGCCAAGCGGTTCAAGTGGGCGCCTTCCACCCTGGCCGATCACATTCTTGTAATCAAACTCATCATTTCTTCGGCCACCGATGCCGAAGGAGAAGAGCTTTTCCCCCGCACCTGGAAGCGCCGCGTGATTAGCGCGCCGCGAGTAGAACGCGACAAGCAACACACACCTTGTCTCACACGCGATGAGGTAGAGACTTTGCTTCGGAAGGCTAAGACGGAGCAAGAGAGATTAACCTATGCTTTCCTGTGCGGCTCCGGGCTCAGAGTCAGCGCGGCTCAGGCTGTGCGGTTTAGTGGCGACGAGGGGCAGACTTCCTGGAACCCCGAGACAGCTGTGGTATCCGTTCGCTTGCGTTATCGGATGGCCCAACGCGTCCCTGATGCCGCCCCACATGCCGCGAGAAGGTTCAGAATTTCGTGGCTCCGCAAGTGCCGAGTGCTGGAAGAAATAGTTCGCAGCCAGGTCGGACACTCTGATGTGTCCGTGACGGACACTTACAGTTTTCAAGACGAGAACACCGTACGCGCGGCAGTCGAAGGTGCTGGCCTCGGTTTCAATCTAGCGTAGCGGCAGCCACGCGCCCGTCACCCCGGCAGGAGAAGATGAAGTCCAGACCTGACCTGACCTTTGGTGCGATTGAGTTGGCTGGTCTCGGTTTTCACCTCGGGTAAGATCGGCGACGGAGAGAACACTGGCCGCGAGCGGCTGGAATTGCGGAGAATAGCGTGAACAGCATCGAAATGCTCTGGCGTACGGAAGCCGTTCTCCAGTCTCGCGGCGTCGGCGCCGAAGTAAAATTCCCCGGCTACATAGAGATCAAAGACCATGACCACATCTATTCACCGAATGGTGGTGGTGGCTGCTGGCACCATCAACACGACAAAGCGAAAAGCTGGACGCGATTGGACGTGCGCGAGGAATGCAGAAATGCGGAACAGGTTGCCAACAGCATCATCGCGCATCTGTCTGCGGCGAAGAAATCTGTCTAATCTCGGGCACTCTGAGATTTTCGACAGAGTGCGGCAGCGGATTGAACTATCTGGGGGCTCAGAAGATCGTGTCGTTCGAACCCCGAAGCTGTGCAGTGCACCACAGAGCGATGTCCGATTGAGCGCGAAGTTTTCTGCTGAACTTGCTGAACCCCTATCCCCCCACTTTCTTCGCCTGCGCCCTCACCTTCGCCCACCGCTTCTTCGCCGCCTTGGCAATCGCCGCTCGACCCGCAGCCGACAAGACGCGCTTCTTGACGCCAGATATTTCGTGATTGGTCGAACGCCCTAAGGCTTTCACTGCGGCCTGAACACCGCCTAGTTGGCTCTGCAACTTGCCTAACTGCTTTTGTAGCTTCCGCTCTTCACGCTTGATCGCTGCCAGAATGTCCATGAACCCTCCGTGGGAAATCTATCTCAATCGGAAGTAGGGCACCAGACATTCCCATACTTTGGTGGGCGAGCGGAATGGCGAATACTGACGAATTACAGAGGTTGTCACAACCACGGAACTTGGCACTCCGAAGCCCCTCGATAGCGTGAGGGTATTTCTAGCGGGGCCGGTACCGTGTGGAGCCGCGGAAAAAGAAGTGCCCGTATTGCGAAATGGAATCTTTCAACAGAAACCTCACGCTTGGTTTTGTGTGCTACGCCGCCGTGATTTTATTCTTAATCGCATAGCGGACTAATTCCGTGATTGAATGTAATTGTAGTTTCCTCATTGCGTTTGCTCGGTGAGTTACCACCGTATCAACGCTTATCCCAAGCGATACGGCAATATCATCGTTAGACTTACCTTCAGCCAAAAACTGTACTACCTCGCGCTCTCGCGGCGTTATTCGTCTCTGGAAAGCCGACGAAGTGGGCATGGTGTGGGGACCACGTAGTGTGTTAGCCGCTTCGGGCGTGAAGTATGAGCCACCGGTGGCTACCGTTTGCACGGCTGCTACAAGTTCGCGGTCTGCATCGGATTTCAGTATGTAGCCGCAGGCTCCAGCTTCAACAATTTCTCCGATCAGCTGATCCGAAAAATGCATTGTGAGGATAACGATTTTCGTCTGAGGGAGAAGCTTGCGAATCTTGCGCGTGGCTTCAATTCCATTGAGTTCGGGCATTCCGATGTCCATCACTATCACGTGCGGCTCGAACCGCTTGGCCAGCGTTACCGCGTCGTTTCCAGTCGCCGCCTCGGCGCAAATCTCCCATCCTGGGTGGGCTGTTAGCAATTGCCTCAGTCCCAACCTGACGATGTCATGGTCGTCTGCGAGTAAAATCCGCATTCGCCCGCCATTGTACTCGAAGTTTCATCCATTGCTCGTCCTTGAAATGAACGAATCGAAGCGGTCGTTTTTCAAGGCCGACCCATTGTCGCGATCACCCAGTTGGGGTGGTGTCAGCTGAACCTGACATGTGTCGTGCTCTCCGATCATCAGGCGATTTAGCTAGCCGGACGCGGTTGTGCACCTGAAAGGCTTTCCTTTTGGAACAAAAGGTGCTACTTCCCGGACGCTGCGAGCCAAGACCTGAGCAGCCTCCTCGAAGAGATGCGCTTATACGCTGAATCTAAAGTCTAAGGATGACCATGAGCGATGAAGAATTGGAGTACCCGCACTGGCAGAGGCCATATCATGCAGCACTTTCGGACTCCGGCTCGCCAGAGTTACGCAGGAAAATTCAGGAGGCGGAACACGCCATTTATGAACGTAGTCAGATTTTGGCACACGACCCTGGCCATCAAGCCGAGCGACAAGCCATCGCCGACGCCTTGTCGGTATTGCGTGGCTTGCAGCGAGACAAATTATCCTTTCCCGATTGGAAGGAGTAATAAAAATTGCGCCCACCGCGACGTTACTTCTTGGATTGATTGCCTTTCAACCGCGCCTCTTTCACCTCCAATAGGTGGTTTATCTCTCTAATGAGTTCGTGCAACTTCGCCGGGTCTTGCTCAACTGCGGCCTGTTCGCACAGCACTTTCCAGCGTTCTTTGTTTTCGTTAATCATGTCACCTCAATCGGGACCGCCGGAGTGTTTAACATAATTCAGCTAGTTTTGTCTGCTCAATGCGCACTTTGATTATCTGTCTAGTGTTGATGGATGCTGTTAGACTACCGTAGAGAATCTGCACCTTGCGGCGGTGTTTACTGCCCGGCGAGAACAGTTACGAATCCCAATTGGTGGTTCTTCTTTCCATTTCTCCGTCAACCTACTGATCTCACCCAAACGCGCCTTCAGCCCGATCAGGGGGCTGAGCCTCCAACAACGTATGTGCCTTCTCGATGATCTCAGAAAGCGCTTCGTACTTGGAGACCACCAAATCGATCCCGAGTGCAGCGACTTGGTCCTGTTTAAGCGCATTGCCATACATCGTGAAGAGAATGATCGGAGTCTTAGGTGCAATTTTGCGAAGTTCGGGGGCTGCCTGTAAGCCATTCATTAGGGGCATGGAGAGGTCCAAAAGGATTAAGTCGGGTCTGAGCCGCTTGCATAGGCTGATCGCTTCGTGCCCGTTATCAGCTTCACCGCAGACGCTGAAACCATCGGAAAGAAAAGCCCGGCACACGGCTCGACGTATTTGTCGGTTGTCGTCAACGACCAGAATGGCCCTTCCGCCGCCCCGCCCCTTATCAAGGTCAACGTCAATGCGTTTCACTGAATCCCCAGTGCTGGAGGAAAGCAAGTGCTTCGTTTACAATGAGAGCTAATCTCGTATTCAATGCTATCGGCAAAATCGGGTATTTACTTCTAGGTGGTACCTCCAAGTGCGATAACGACTTGCGCCGTCTGTCCTTCAGGAAGCGGGATAGCTGAGTTCGATACGAAGGGGGTCAGGCGGCCTGAAGCAGACTTTGAACGCATTCAATTAGCTTCCACCCGCCGCTAGGCTTGGAAACTACGAGGTTCGCGCCTGCGGATAATGCCAAGGCCCGGCCCACAGCGTCGTCGTACATCGTGAATAAAACAATCGGCACTCGGGGCATCATAGCTCGCAGTTCAGATGCAGCTTCCACGCCGTTCATCCGGGGCATCGCCAGGTCTAGAACCACAAGATCGGGCTTCAATGCTCTCGCTTTTTCGATAGCGTCTACGCCGTCAACGGCTTCGCCGCAAACCTCAAGGCCCAATTGGCTCTCTAGAAAAAGCCGTGTGACGTTCCGACAGGTCTCGCTGTCATCGACGATCAGGATGTGTTTCGACATAAGAAAATCAGCCTCTATAAGTCAGACTCAGCTACGACACAAAAGGTTTGCGCGGTCGAATGGCTGTTTCGGCGTAGTACTAAGAAAAATTCCTCGCTAGGATTTAACGGGCTGTTCATTGCACATTGGATTGGTCGATGGCGCTTGTCGTAAATCGCGAATAAGATCCCAACGATGATGAAGAGACAAAAGTGAGCGGCACAGACGACCTCGATCGTAGGTTCAACAGTTTGGACATAGCTTCTGTCCCGCTAAACGCAAACTCCTTAAAGATGCCTGAGCTTCACGGTCAGCCTTGTCAGGCACAATAATCAACTCAAGTACTGCCACTTCGGAGAGGTCAACTGTGTAGTCCTCGATCTCCCGCACGGAATCCGGTGAGCTGAAATTCCACTGTTGGCGAACGATTTCTCGGAAAGAATGGCCAGTACCCGGCGACCATCGCAGGACGAACTCTTGGGTGCGCGTGTTTTTAGTATCCTCGAAAACCAGCCAAATACGTCTCAGCGTTTGAGGCTCATCGAAGATAAATCGGATTATTTGAGTGCCTGGATTGGCCGAACGCCAACCGCAGTTTTCATTTTCATCTGGTAGCAGGGCGGATTCGATTGGGTACGCTTTTTCTTCCGATGTGACCTCAACCAAAACGTTGCGGTCCATGTCCAGCCAAGCGTGATTAGAAGGTTCAGCATTCTGTAGAGTCGGGATAATCTTGCGTTTGCGCATGTCAATCCTGCTCGTAGCCCTAGCAGGCTGCGGAAAAATCGTGCGGAGCCAGCAATTTCTAGGTTGGTTTAAGTCACTCGGGAGTTTTCGAGCCTTTGCGGCGTGATTTGTCGTGCTACCGAGCGCCCGAAAGAGGTGTTTCAGCTCCGTTCAGAGACACTACGGCCCGCACTGACTGCGTTGGAACTGCGCTGCGCATCAGGTTTCGCATGCGCACCAGGTTGTAGGCCGCGCAAGCGAAGGTAAAGATCCAATCGACCTTCAGCGTCCCGCGATGCCGCACTTTGCGCAGCAACGCAATGGTCTTCAACCAACCAAAACATTCTTCGATGCGCTTCCTTTTCTTCTGACTGATCGCATAGCCCGCGTGCCGCGCCGTGCGACTATCGATAGCGCTGCCGCCTCTGCGCCCAAGGTTTTGCGCCACATGCGGCGTCACCCATAGGTTCCGACACTCGCGCACGAAATCCGCCGTGTCGAAGCCCTTGTCTCCAGCTACCGTCACCCGCTTGCTTCCCGGAAGTTCCTGCAGCATTTCCAGAGCGGCATAGCGCTCCGCCGTGCCCGTGGCTTCCCACACCCGGCTGTCCACCATCAACCCGTTGCGATTCTCCACCAGCAGATTCCCGCTGTAGCTCAACTGGGCCTCCTTGCCTGGACCTTTGCGCGCCATCTGCGCTTCGGGATCGCTTTTCGACTCATGCGTTTCGTTCGAGCGCTTCTCGCCGCGATAATCCACCGTGGGATTTCCGGGATCATCCGGCGGAGACGAACTCTTCTTGTTCTTAGGCTGAAAACTCTTCACGCCGGCCCAGGCTTCCAGCAAACTTCCATCTATCGTGAAGTGCTCGTCCGAGGCCCAGCCCTGCCCGCGGGCTTGCTCCACCACCAGCGCCAGAAACTCCTTGGCCACTTCGGCCTCTAGCAAACGGTCGCGGTTCTTGGTGAACACCGTGGCATCCCACACCTCATCGTCCAAGTTCAGCCCCACGAACCAGCGAAACAATATGTTGTAGTCGATCTCCTCCACCAGCAGCCGCTCGCTGCGCACCGAGTACAGCATCTGCAGCAACAGAGCCCGCAGCAACTGCTCCGGCGGAATCGACGGACGGCCCACTTGGGAATACATCTTGTCGAACTCTGGCGAGAGTTCCTTGAGGACCTTATCTACCATCGTGCGGATCGGCCGCAGCGGATGATCTTTGCGTACCCGCTGCTCCGGTGAAAGGTAGCTAAACACATGCCCCTGCTGCTGATCGTTTCCTCGCATGCCTAATCAGACGCACCGCGCGCCGCCTCGTTACAAAATTCCTGGCTTTTTCAGCATCCTGCTAGGACCGAAATACGAAGAATAGGGTATACCCAGAGCCTGGCGAGACTCGGTAGAAGTTCAACGAGGTGGACCAATGCAGGTACGAGTTCTGATCGTTGACGATTCCAAGGCTACTCGACGTGTGCTTTCCGCGATAGTTAGCTCCCGCTAGACAGTTTGTCGGCAAGCTGAGAATGGAAAGTCAGCGGTCAAGAAGTTCCGGGAACTCAGGCCGGATTTGGTTCCGCTGGATTTAGCCATGCCCGATATTGACGGTATTGAAGCCGGAGATCCGCCTCTACTCAGGCAAAGTTGTTGAGGCAAAGATAACGGCAATCACGAACCAATCCGCAGGGCGAAAGGTGCAGATCGTCTATGGCAACGTGACGACGTCGATTAATCCGGCGCAGATTACCGAAGTTCTGCCGACAACGTAGTGGCGAGACAAATCCACGTCGGTTCAATGGTCATCGCCCGACTTCACGATGGTCGCGTAGTCGTCGCCAAGGTTACGGCGATTGTGGACAGTGTTGTAGGGCGGAAGATTCACATCACGTTCGGTGCCTTCGCGTTTAAGGTGGATGAGACGCAGATTGTGAGGGCGGTTCGCTGATTCCGGGTCAGTTGCGTCAAAGTTGCTGCGGGTCATCGGCCAGCGAAAGAAACGGTATCCGCAGTTCCTGCAACGAAACGGCTTCAGAGGGAGTAAAGTCAAGGCTCCGCGTTCGACAAATCCTCTGCGTTTTGACCTCCGGGTCCGTTCGCTTTGGCACTGTGGACAACGGCGCATTTCGGACTCGCTCCATTCTGACATCGAAAGCCGATTACGGACCCATTCGGCCACTGTCGTCGGCAAGCACAAGATAGACGAAAGCGCTGGCTGCACCAACAATGATGACAACAAATATGGCCACGATGAATGTCGCCATGCTGGGAACCTCCGAAGGCCAAGTATGGTTATGGAGCTGTGCCATCCCGTCGATAGGGTGTTTCCTGTAGGCCAGGTATTTGGGGACGTACGCCAGCGTACCAAGTGCTAAGTTACTTGACTTTATATCCCTCGGACTAGCATTCCAGACAATCGTCCCCTTCCCCAGCCCGGACAGGGATAGCGATGAACGTAAATTACGGATGGGTGAAGTTTTACGAAGCCGCCGTCCTCGAAACGAACTCCGAAGTCTTGCCTGAGCGCATCAGAACTGCCCAAAAAGCAATAGGACAACGTGTGATGACGGTTGCGATTGACGAGGCCGAAAGACGTGCAATAGTTAAAACGCTCAATGCGCTAACTGTTCTGCAACGCGAAAGACGGCCCCGGCGTATTTGCCATCAGTGCCTCGACGCACATGACCTCGTCGATCCCTTGAACGGGACAACATTTTTGGCAAGAACTGGGATGGGAGAAACGGTGCTGACGCTGCACATGAGATGCCTAAATGCATGGGCGGACGCAAACAGTTTTCACGCACTTGTACCACTACGAAGACCACAGGTTGCGGGGCGGTGATGGTTTCACTGGACCTTTATCGAACCACGTCGGAAGGAACAGGATGGGTCGGAAATTTCTTGGACCTCGATGTTGCGAAAGCGAAACTGATGGAACTGGCCGAAACGGCTCCCGGTGACTACAGCATTTTCGATCAATCGACTGGAGACCGGCTTTTCTATCAAGACCTTTCTTAACTCAAATCGGTAGCTGTGCCGTCAGTTCTGTGCAGAAATAACGGTATCGACGCGTCGCCGCTTTCGCAGGTAGGTTGGCGAAATGGATGAAAATAGCGGACATTACGAAGCGATCTTGGCCGAACACGGCGCTGAGTTTCGCGGAATCCAGCAAGGTCCGCGTGAATCGTTGGTCCTATTTGCCGACCCCGAGCTACAGACGACCTTGGCGGTGCCGGAATCGGAATTCTCTTCCCAAACCGTCTCGCGGCGCCTCCAAGAAAGCCGCCGTGCATACGACCTCGACGCGCGCGTGCAAAAGTCTTTATGTTGATGGCACCAGGGCACGGAAGCACTATTCCTGTCTGTGCAACCTGAGACACCGCCCATCTAACGACGCACACTTTATGCGTCTAAAGGATAGCCTGTATTGCTTCGCATATCGTCTCCCTGTACAAACGGTCCGGGACACCAGGGCCATGCGGCTGCGGGTTTTGATCGTCGATGATTCCGAAACCATCCGGCGTATGCTTGGCGCGATCCTGCGTTCGCGCCGCTGGACCGTCTGCGGCGAAGCGGAGAATGGCCACTCCGGCGTTAAGCAATTCCGCGAACTCAAGCCCGACGTGGTCTTGCTGGACTTGTCGATGCCCGACATCAATGGCATAGAAGCAGCCAAGGAGATGTCTGCCTCTGATCCCACTGTGCCCCTAATTCTCTTCACGATCTTGGAAATTGAAGGGATCGAAAACGCTGCGCGGGAGGCAGGTATCCGCGCCATAGTTCCCAAGATCGAAGCTTGGAACCTCATTGGAAGCATCGAAAGTCTGGTCGCCCAAAAATCGAGGCCGCAAGCTCAGTGAGCTGCTTGAGAGATTAATCACCCAATGATGTAATACCCCTCTACTGTCCCCGGTAGGCCCATGGAGTTTGCCGGGTGCAGCCTCCGTTTTCGATCTTCAAGACGCGTGACGACGGGAGCCTTCATTTCGTCGAGGGAGCGGAAGACCTCGAATCCGCGAAGGTGCGCGTCGAAGAACTGGGGAAGTTCTGGCCCGGTAAGTACGTGATTGTGAGTCAGGAAACGGGAGAGAGGCTGACGATCACCACAGGCGACGAACCGACAAACCATTGAGGCGGGACCGCTCAGATGATTTTGGAACACAACACTGGCCCGAACCCCCGCAGTTAGGTCCGCGCTCTCCCGATCGTTGTGACGTATTCCCAGTTGCCCTGGGAGTCGAGGTGATATACCTCAATCGGCGGGGTCGCATGAAGTTGATGCTCTGCGCCGCAATCGGGACAGCGCACTGGACAGATGGCCGATCTTATCGACCAGGTCCATCGAAGCAGCAACCTTGTTCCGCAAGGGCAATTCACCACTCTCTGCTCGGGAGCTGGCATCAGGTACGGCCTCAGACCTGAGAGCAGGGTTCTACGCTGGGCTCGAAGCCAGGAGTATGCTCCCAGCTTTTGCCGATGTCACTATGGCGTGTTTGCACCGGACGCGCGAGGTAAAACAATCGGCTGGGACGGCCGCGCCGTTCCAGTTGAAGTACAATACGGCTCAGCGGTTATTTAACGGCGACAGCTAGGGACTCCGATGATCATCACGATCCGGGGGGACTCCATTGACATCACTGAAATTCCATTGAACCAGCACATCGAGTGGGAATCGCTGCTCAACGAACTAAACGCCGAGCACATTCCAGGCTGGTATCAGGACGGAAAGCGCATGGGCCTGAGCGTGGTTGAAGGAATGGCCCATGTTTTTATTTATCGAACCGCAAAGACTCCGCCAGAGCCGCAGATTCTGGAAATCCTCAAGCGTCACGGGATTGTTTGACGCACGCCGGTCGCCAAACCTACCAAACGGTTGGGCAGGCCGCGCTTGGGCGATAGCCGAGGTACAGGCCGATGATGGGCGGGAATGATAATTCTTGTAGCCCGTTGCAAGGTCATGGGCTTAGTGAACGCCCTCAGGGAAGCGCTATAGTAGAAGTGCAAATAGGGGCAATCATGACGAAGGGACGCCCCGAGAGTTATCCACCAGCACAATCGCTATTGGATGCTGTCTGGTGCGTTGGTCATTCCGAATACGGTTTGACAGATCGCTCATTGCCGATTCTGCCGCAAGAGTTTCCCGCAAGTGGAAGGATTATGGAAATACGCAGTGGGACACTACATCTGCGGCGATCGCCGAGCTAGGGCATTGAAATTACCCAAAAAGCCGTAAGGGATGCACTCCAGGTACCGCAGAACAATCGCGACCACAGGGGCAGGACGCCCACGGCTGAGGATGGCTCACATCTCAACGGCGCTTGAGAAAAGCTCCGCAAAAAGAATCCTACCGCTTGGCCCTCAGAGGGTTCGAGGGTCTTCTGCTACCGACCGTCTAGTTAGTCTTGCAAAATACGCAAACCACTCCCGCCTCAGTCTGTCCTGAAAAGCCCGAAGGTCGGAATCGGCCTCAGGGTCAATCGTTCCTGGCACCCAAAAGAGATTTGGCTCGCCTGCGGCCCTGACCCGGAACGAGAAATACACGACTCCGCGTATCTCTGGGAATTTCGTGGCACTCCCTGCGGCCTTCTTGTGCAGAACCCTTGCGACAAGGTTCATGAACACAATCGGTGCTGTGTGGAGCAGATTGCCGTCGTTTAGAATCAGGAGCAGCCCTTTCGCATCAGGCAAGTCTTCCCGCCTCTTCGTCGAACGGATTTGGCTGTTTGCCTTCCGAACGATCCGCTCAATAGGGGCCTCCAAAAGATCGAGCCACTCAAGTTGGCATTCGGGATGGATGGTCTGCAGATCCATTACAGTAGTGCCGTAGACACGCACGCGGCCCCGTCGCCCCCAGCCAGTAGCAAGCCCTCCCAATTTCTGGGCGTGCTCAACACTCGCGTCGCGTTCAAGTGTTTTCAGTTCGATTACCACCTTCGCACCCCGGAAAATGAAGTCGGCGCTCTCTTCCTCGGAGCGTGTCAACACTTCGCCGCCGATTGATTCAATGAACCCGCCAAAGATGATCTCGAACTGATTCGACATAACTGGGCGCCTCACAACAGGCTGGCCTTTTTATTTTGCGCCAGGTGAATTGCGCGCCGACGCGCGAAGCCAATCCAGTTTCCATCGGAGCAATCCGCACGCCTAGCCGGATGGTAACGCTGAGCATCAAGACGCACCACGGCGAAAATATCCTGTGTTTACACTCCTCTACTGTGCAAAAGGACGTCTGAGGTCACCGTCAGGATTTTAGCCTTTCCGCAAAACCCATCCGTGGCGCGATTCGAGCAAACTCTGAGAATGGCCAAGGCCTTTGTATCTTTCGGCACGATGGGAGTATTTTGATTCTAGTGGGAGGGTTGGGGCTGGAGGCGACGGTCCAAATGAGCCAAAACAAAGAGGGATTCACTGCGAAGGAAAGGCGTGAGCTTGCCATTAAAGCAGTCAATCGGCTAATTGCTGATGTAAGGCGAAGCGTGTACTTGAGAACAAAGAACTGCAATTCCTCTCGAGTAACGATTTTTTCGGGATGTTCCAGAAGCGTGGCCAACACTTGAAACGGCTGTTAGTTGCTCCGCTTGCACGAGCGGGCGCGAGGATGCCGGCTGATTGCCGCGAACTGTAATTCCGTAGCCGTCCGCGGTGAGCTGTGAGACGTGGAGCGCCAAATTCTGAACTCGTACTTCTGCTCCCGTGGCCTCACTTGTTTGCTTCTCAATTTGAGCGAGTAAGTATCCATGGAATCTCTGGCTGTCGACGATGAGGTACCCGGCCACGCCGATGACTGCGATACTCGTCACGAGGACCAATTGGTTCCCTCTGAACGCTGGGCAACTAGTTCACACGTCTGCGTCCATGCGCCATTGGCTCACACTTGTTAGCTAAAACGACCTCGGTGTGAATTTATCGCTTTTATAAATCGGGCTCGGTACCCAAGACACCGTCTAGAGTGTCCTCCTTCACGATGGCCCAACCGTCGCCAACCTTAAACGTGCCCGTAGAGTCCGGCACCTCTTTTCGCATACTGTCCGCGTTGGTTAGCTCTCGATGGACGGTGTGTGGCGAGGCAGAGAATGGCAACTCAGGAGTGAAGAAATTCCGCGAACTCAAGCCGGATTTGGTTTTCCTGGATTTGGCCATGCCCGATATTGACGGCATTGAGGTTGGCAAATGCACGCTATCGACCCCTCGGTTCCGCTCATCGCGTTTACGCTGTTGGACCCGTGGGGACTCGAAAGCGCAGCTCGCAATGCGGGTATTTGGCGAGTCGTGTCGAAGGCGGAAAGCTGGAGGCTAGTAGTGACAATTGAGGAAGTCGTTTCCGAGCTACAAAGCTCAGGCCGGTCTAGGGTCAAAGACCATGGGCAATGAAGGGCTAAACACTAAATGAAAGGTTGGAGGTTTGTTATGACCAGGATTTTAATCGCGGACGACCACGAATCAATGCGCACAGCAATTAAGGCCACAGTCAAGCTGCATCCACCGTGGGAGGTTTGCGGCGAAGCTACCAATGGTCGTGAGGCCATCGAAAAAGCAGAAGCGCTGCGACCCGACATTGTGGTTTTGGATTTCAAGATGCCCGTCGCGAATGGAATCAAGGCGGGCTCTGAGATTTCCAGTTCAAGACCCGACACTCCCATATTGAGGTACACCCTGTACAAAACTCGTGAACTGGAAGTGGCCGCCAAACTGGTGGACATCCGACAGGTGATTGCCAAGGAAGATGGTGCGCAGCATTTGCTAAGTGCGATTGAGAACGAACTGATGGCCAAGAAATATCAAAGGAAAGCCAAAGCATGAGCAACGGATATCTCGACCAACTCGCGATCGATAAGACTCCTGCTTGTCGCCGCGCTATCAACAGGATGCTCGTCGAGATACAGAAACGCTCCGAGGCCTTCAATACACCAGTCAAACTGAAGCCGAAAGGGCGTTCAGAGAACTCGTTAATGAGCGTAGGCTGAGCCGACCCGAGTTCCGGTTTATAATCTCGCTAACAGTCTTGATACGCCCACATCGTGAGGGTAGGATTCTGCACAACGCTGCATCTCATAGGAACTGCCCAGCTCATCTCCGAAGGAGTTGCGCGCGGAACACGGGCCAATCAACAATCCGGACAAGGGTTTGAGATCGTCTTTTGTGACGAGCGACTAGCGGATGGGTGTTATTCCGACCTTATTCATGCAAATCACTGGGAGGGTCGAATTCCGCGAATTGTCGTAACGACGGCGGCCGGTGACTGGAGCCTCTACTTTGAGGCCCTGGCAAAGGGTGCCTTCGACGTAATTCGATATCCGGGGTTACCCCAGCGACGTCGAAATGGCGGTCATTCGTGCCTTGCGCGCAGAAGAACAAGGGGAACTTCGATCATCACAAGGATCCCTAGTTTAACTTTAGGCCACCGCTCTGGCTCAAGCACGCAGGACCTGCTCCAGAAGAACGAAATTGTTTGTGGCACGCTGCCATTGTTCGCGCTGCTCAGGGGCTAGCAGCGATTCCTCCTACTTGACATTTTCGGCCTTGTCCACAACGAGGATCGTCACACTTGGCAGAACGGCGTAGGGAACACCTGCACCGATGGGTGTCCTTCAGTCGCGGCTGGCGTGCGTCATACCTAATTTACTGTAGGTCCTTTCCACGTTCTCTTTCGTATCATTGAGGCGCAACTGAACAAATCCCGCCCGGTTAGTCTTGGGACTTTGTGTCGTGCCAGCCCGGAAAGTAGTTCCCATGGGCATGAGAAACTGCTTTAGGTTCGCCACGATCGTCCTCTCGTGTGGTCCTGTCTTGACCTTGGCTTTTCCGTTGACGGCAACCGCTCAGTCCCCTGCGGTCCCGCTGCCAGTATTCGCTTCCCCGCAGCCGCCCACTTTCTCTTTACGCGGTGAATGCCTGCTCTTGAGCAGAACCATGTGCGACGGGCTTCCGTCATGGGAAAATCGCGCCGCCAACGGCTCACAACAGGGTCCGGACCATGCTGGCACTTTTCACCGCGCCGCCACGCGAATCTGGAGAGATCAAGAGGAACTGTGGGCGGCGCCGTTCAAAAAATCCAGTCTGAAGTGGGATGCCATGGTCTTGGTTGGTACCGGCGCGCTCATTGCAACCGATCGCCAGACCGTGCCCGACGTTTCCCAGCACACCATCGATGTAAGCTCAAACATTTCCAACGCCGCGATCTATGGAACGGGAACTGTGGCTGGCTCCATCTGGATCGCCGGGTTGATCAGCGACAACCCGCATCAGAAAGAAACCGGCCTGCTGACCCTGGAGGCGTTGACCGACGCGATGCCCATCTATACCGTTCTTCAGGTAGTTGCGGGACGCGAACGGCCCGGCGAGGGTACCGGCAACGGCCGCTTCTTGCAAAAACATTGGATCGACGGTTCGTTCCCGGCCGGCCATGCCATGTTTGCCTGGACCATGGCGACGGTAGTCGCTCACGAATATCCCCGCTGGTGGGTGAAGGCACTTCTTTACAGCGCGGCTACCACCGTATCCGTCACTCGCTTCACAGCCCACGACCACTTTGCAGCCGACACCTTCGTTGGCACGGCCCTCGGCTATTTCATTGGCCGCCACATTTTTCACGCACACTGCAATGCGGAGTTCAGCGAAGCCTGCCATTAAGTTCCGCGACGATTGTCGCGCTATTCACTCGGCCGCCGGAGCGATTTGCGCAAAAAAGGTCTGCACTGTCAAGTTCAACCATCTGCCAGTAGCCGATGACTTCAATTTTTTCCAAAACAGCCGACAGTGGCTTTCGCTGCGATCTAGAGGGAAAAGACTATGGGTGCAAGTCAATCGTGGCCCCAGTGACGAACAAATGAGCACATATGCGAAATTAGGCATACCGCGCTCCTATTGGATTTCTACCTGCACAACCCTATAGGAACTGCGAGCGCCCAGAGGGTAACATTTTGAGACCCAGATCATCCCACGGTCTCAAGCAGTTCAGGGCGCCCGCATCCCCAAAAAATCGAGAAAGACCAGCGGGCAGAGGAGGGAAGGTGCGGCTAGCGAATTCAATTCATTTGTTGGTGGCTGTGATGGCGATGTTGACGCTGACATCCGTGCTGCCAGCGTCGGCCCCCGCGCAAGTGAGCGTTGGCATTTCGGTGGGCTTCGCACCGCCGGAGTTGCCGGTATACGAGCAGCCAATTTGCCCTGGCGAGGGATATATCTGGACCCCTGGTTACTGGGCCTGGGACCCCGACGATGAAGACTACTACTGGGTGCCGGGAACTTGGTACAGGCACCGGAAGTTGGTTACCTATGGACTCCCGGCTATTGGGGCTGGGGCGGTAGCTCGTTTGTCTTTTACGAAGGATACTGGGGGCCGAGAGTAGGTTTTTATGGTGGGATCGATTACGGCTACGGATACTCTGGCCGCGGATATGAAGGTGGACGCTGGGAGGGCGGACGCTTCTACTACAACCGTACGGTGAACAACATCAACGTGACCGAAGTTCACAACGTGTACAACACCACGTTAGTGAACAACGTCAACGTTACTCGTGTGAGTTATAACGGTGGGAACGGCGGTGTCAATGCGCGAGCGACGGCCGAGGAGCAAGCCGCAGCTGGCCAACGGCACATGGCGGCGGTGGCAGCGCAGACCCAACATGTACAGGCGGCGCGTTCGAATCGCGAATTGCGAGCCTCCGAGAATCACGGGAAGCCCCCGATTGCTGCGACACAAAGACCGGGAGCATTAAGCGGAGGCGCGGTGGTGCCGGCAAGAGAAGGAGGCAAGTACAATCCGCCACCGAATCGTGGCGCGAACAACCGTACTGCGAATCCTAGCAGGCCGGAAAACAACACGAACCGTCCGGGGAACAATGCCAACCGTCCGGAGAATAACAATACCAACCGGCCCAATTACGTTCACCCTAGCGAATTGCCGAAGGCGAACCGGCCGGATCGACCGCCCAACACCGGAAATCCAAAGACGGACCAGAAATACCAAAAGGAACAAGAAAAGATGTATCAGAAGCAAGACCAGGAGCGGCAGAAGCTGCAACAAAAACAGGACCAAGAACATCAGCGGCTCGATCAGCAGAAGGCCGATGACGCGAGAAAACAGCAGACGGAACAGCGGCATCAGCAACAGACACAGCAGATGCAGCAAAAACATGAGCAGCAGCAACAGAAGATGGAGCAGCGCCAGGAGCCGCCGCATCAGCAGGCGCCGCCTTCACATCCGAGTGAAAAGAGGCCGCCGAACTAGAGAGCACCGTGAGAGTCAATTGGGGTTATAAGACGCGGAGGGTACTGCCGCGCCGCTCAATGTTGGCGCGATGTTGTATCGCGGACGTTCGTCAACTTCATCCCACGCTTGGAAACGCTCGGCTAATTACGGCTCCGCGTAGGTCAGTCGCTATTTGTTGCACACCAGTTCATTGTGGCAGGTTCGGATGCGGTGTCGAATTCGACGGTTCTGAACTAGGACGCGTGGTACGAGAAGAATTCTTTACTGCAATCGGGCGTTGCGCGGTCCGAGGCGCCGCAGACGGCTCAGGTCGGCGTGAAAGAACACCCGATGAATGCGCTCGTCGGCAACGGCCAGCAACAACGCCGCGAACGGGGCATCGACGTCGTAAAAGACAAGGGCCGGCTGCCCGTTGAGTTCGTGCACTTCGGATCGCCAGTCCGAACTTCCTGGCTCCATCCAGCGGCACTTGGAGATTCCGAATTCCTCGAACCCGTCTGCGTTCGGCGCCGCCGTCCGTGATCATCATTCCATCCTCAGCCAGCATGGACGCGAGTGCTTCCGTGTCTCCGGCGGACTCGGCGTGTGTGAACGCGGCAAGCCAGCGCTCGTGCGCTTCTCGCGAAGCGGAGTACAAGCGTTTTTCCGCCGCCACATTTTGCCGTGCGCGCTCGAGCAGCTTTCGACACGGGAGCATTAAGCAATACCCTCAGCCTTCGGCTGGGCGCGAGGGGAGTCCGGCCATGCCCCTGCAAGTTTCCTGTAATTGCGCACTATGCGATATCGAACTGAGCCTGGTTTCGAACCTCGCGGAGGGAGTCGGTGCGTTCTCCGAATTTAGGTTGTCGCTGAATAACGACAACCGATTGTCCATTCGCGAACTTTTCCATCTGCTGAGATCCTCAACTTCTCTGTTCTCGAAATCCTTTCCCCAAACCCAACAACGCCGTCATGAGAGGTTCTCTCTACAGACGCGGAAGAATCTGGTGGATGGCTTATGTTGTGGACGGCAGCAGACAGCATTGCGAAAGTACGGGGACTACAAACAAACGGATAGCGCAGAAAATTTTGAACCTCAGGGTTGCTGAAATTATTGAAGGTCGGTATCGGTTGCCCAAGTCGAATCCGCCGAGACTATTGCGTTGATGCGCAAAGTGCGGCATCGCGGAACGCTGAAAGTCGATTGGATCTTCACGTTCGCCTGTGCGGCCTACAACTTGGTACGCATGCGGAAGCTGATGCGCGGCGCAATTCCGACGTAGTCCGTCCGGGCCGTAGTGTCTCTGAACGGCGCTGAAACACCTCTTTTGGGCGCTCGGTAGCACGACAAATCACGACTCAGAGGCTCGAAAACTCCCGAGTGACTTAAACCAACCTAGAAATTGCTGGCTCCGCACAATTTTTCCGCAGCCTGCTAGTGCTTGGCAAGCAGATGGTCGAACGGCTAAGAACCTAGCACCCAGAACCCAGGCCTGTTTTCTTGATCAGAAAATCCAACGCACGTGGTGTTTGCACGAATCGCTTAGGTCCGGATTGCAATGCGCGTGGAAGATATGCGCCCCGATTCCGATTCCCAGCGCTGATCCTACCAACATGTCTGACGACCAATGATCCCGGGCCATGAATCGGCTGACCGTCACAATGCTCGCTGCCAAGTAGGCCAGCGCCTGCACCCACTTTTGCGGATATTCGTGTGACACCACCGTCGCCATCGCGAAAGTGAACATGGCGTGTCCACCGGGAAAGGAAGTGTTGATGTTGTGGTGCTTCCAGAAATCTCCATTCCCGTTTCCTTCATCCGGACGTTGCCGTGCCGCCAGTAACTGCATCGGTGTGTAGATCAGGAATGTGTTCACCAACGTTTCCAACTCCAGCGCTCCCGTTTCCTTGGCGTGCGGATGATCGCCCTTAATGCCCCACAGGTACACTCCACCCAGCGTCGCTCCCAGTCCGGCGATCGCAACGTCGGAGCTGGCCTGATAAACCGTCTGATGTGCAGTGCCAATGTGTTTCTCGATGTGTCGGTCCGAGGCCAAAAGCGCCGCTGTTCCCCCCAGCACCAGCGCGTCCCACTTAAAGTTGGAAGGCTTAAAGGGAGCTCGATAGAGCTCCTTCTGGTCCTCCAAGGTTCTCTTCACAGAGCGCATTACCAGTCCCTCACGATCCGACTGTTGCGTTCGGATCTGCGGTCGCGCCGAGCTTCCCGTCGCGTCTAACTCAGCCGAGTCTTCTCCCCTTGCGTCTCGTTCAAACGTCCCCGGACGCAGAGAAGTGAAACCTCCACCCGCAGGAATCTTAAATGAGTGTTCTACCAGAGAGGGCAAAGGTGGCAAGGCTTCGAATGACTCGGTTTGGCAACGGGCGCTGTCGGAAAACAGAGCGCCCGCGAATAACAGCAGCAGAATTGTATAAATATAGTTCCAACGTTGGTGCATGTGTCTCTCCACGCACGCATCTAAGCTCAGTTTGGATGCTTAGAAAGGCTCGGCGGCTTTGTTGCTTGCACTTCCTTCGCGCACCTCAGTTCGGCCTATCGCAGATTCGATTCCATTCCGCGTCCGAGCACTCTTCGGTCGCCTTCGCGATGATTTGCTGCTCGCCACCCTCGTCAACGGATGTTCCGTGCTGGGTCTACCCAATAGCTCTTCCGGTCTCGCATGGATTTCAGCATACAGATATTCAATAGCTTAGTTGCACGTAACAAATTGGCAGAGGACGGATGAGGATCAAAAGCCCTTGCCCGAGTTCTCAGGAGGACAGAGATTTGAGCCATCCGGCGAATCGCGCCCTATCTTCCTGCTCCATGGCTACGAACTTCACGCCCATGCCTTGTTTTGGCACTACTCCTTTGGACGGCGGCACGAGCGCGAACTTCCCCCGTTGGCACATCCAGCAGCAACTGAATGAAGGTTCCGGTTGCCGGGGGATCGGGGGTGCGGATGTAAAGCCCGCCCAACCCAAGGTTATCCACTGCGGAAACCACTCTTTTGTTGAAACTGTGCCACGCGACAATCGTCCCCTTCGGAGCAGGAAGGCGAGGATAAACGCGACGTTCGCTACCTTGGGTTGGCATTGGCGATCTGCAACTAATTGCGGCGATCCTATCACTGATGGGGTAACAGCTGCGTTGCCTTCCGCCAATTTTGGTACCCTACAGCACGACTCGATAGAGCATTCGACTCTAACTCCACCGCCACAAACATTGATTCTGGCGTGTGGGACAGTGCTTCAATCCGCCGCTGATTCGACGGGAGTTGCAGGGGCGATTTTGAAGGGGTTTTTGGCGGACGCCGCAGCCGTCCTCCGGATCGTACCCTCTCCCAAACCAAGTCGCTCCCCGATCTTCGCCCAGGACAGCCCTTGCGAGCGCAGGGCTGCAATCCGGGCCGAGTCCACGGCGACACGGGGCCGACCGAGGGACTTTCCTTTGGTGCGCGCGTTCCGCAAGCCCGCTCGCACTCGCTCCACGATCAACGATCGCTCAGCTCAGCGATGGCACCCAGGACAGTGAAGACCATTTTTCCCGTACCGTCGAAAAAGTGGCCGCCATGCACCGTCATTCTCGATTTGATGGGCGCGATGTCTTTCCACAGTTCCACCTACTCTTGCACAGTTCTGAGCGGACACCCTGTAGACGGTCTTAGGCGATCTAAGTAGTTTGCGGGAACGAGTTTGCTTGGATCCATAGCGTAGGGCATCTCCTAATTATGGTGTGCTATAGTCCACTTTTGCCGGAGGAGGCACTAGAATGGCCGATGTGGTGAAAGTACTCAGAGAAGAGAAACGATTCCTGGAGCGGCGTCTCTCTGCCTTGGATAAGGCTATTCTCGTCCTTATGGACAGAACTGACAGGAATGCTATGAAAGCTCTCAAGCGAGGTCTCAAGAAGACGCGGAAGATGTCCGCTGCCACGAAAGCGAAGATCGCGAAAGCTGCTAAGGCGCGTTGGGCGAAGGTCAAGAAAGGTTAGTGGATCCCTGGGGTGACCTATGAAAGTTAAGAAACTTCAGGAATTACTTTCCAAGCTGGACCAGGACACCGACGTGTACGTGTATTGGGAAGAGGGAAAGGAACAGCGATTCTTTGGGATATATGACGCCTACGTTGCGAGAGGCAAGCCGCGTCGGCAACCAGATGGGCGGGTGGGTTTCACCTTTGACCAAGACGGACCTGCTTCGTGGGCATTTCTGTCTGTGGGTCCAGAGTGAGCTACAGCTTTGTAGCGTCACAGTTTGAATTGAGTTTACGCGCTGGAGTATCTCTGGCGGGATGGTCTTCTCCGCAGACACGGCTCATCGAACCTCATCCTGGTCTGCCAACGACGCAGACGGTTTGTGGTTATGATATCGCGTCCATAGAACGTGACATATACTCCGACTGCGGGGGCTGCGATGGAGACTAGGCTCGACCCTCGGCATGATGTGCGCAATACGGCAGAGTAGGTATCTTCGAGTCAGGCAACTCGGCATGTATGTTGACGGTTAGAGAGACGCATCGAAACGGGAATGTTTTTCCTGGCAAAGGAAGAAAGTCACTACCGAGCATTTACGCAGCCACTAACCTCCTGATGAATCTGTGTTTATGTTTTCTCGAAATTGGTTAGCCGATTGCTCCGTTGTAGGTTTGGTCGTACGGTCATTCCGTCGCGAGGTAAAGCCCGATGGTGACACGCGTTCTTCTTGCCCTGGCGGTTCTGGCGATCGCGTTCTTGACGTGGGGCTCGGCATCGCCGCGAGCTGCTTTTCACAGTTCTGCTCTTCGGGAGCTTTCCCGATCGCAGCCATTGGAGGCGCATCACCAGCCGCAAGACGACGAAAAAAGCCAAGTCAAGGAATTCAAAGGCAAGATCTCCAAAATTGACGGTAGGTTCGTACTTGAGGAGTCATCCGATGGCGGCACGTACGGCACCTATCTGCTGGATGATCAAACTACCGCAAGCAAATATGAGGGACAAAGAGTCACAGTCACGGGAACGCTGGATGCGCCGCATAAGACGATCCGAGTGCGGAAGATCGAGGCAGTGGCCTAGCAGGATGCTGAAAAAGCCAGGAATTTTGTAACGAGGCGGCGCGCGGTGCGTCTGATTAGGCATGCGAGGAAACGATCAGCAGCAGGGGCATGTGTTTAGCTACCTTTCACCGGAGCAGCGGGTACGCCAAGATCATCCGCTGCGGCCGATCCGCACGATGGTAGATAAGGTCCTCAAGGAACTCTCGCCAGAGTTCGACAAGATGTATTCCCAAGTGGGCCGTCCGTCGATTCCGCCGGAGCAGTTGCTGCGGGCTCTGTTGCTGCAGATGCTGTACTCGGTGCGCAGCGAGCGGCTGCTGGTGGAGGAGATCGACTACAACATATTGTTTCGCTGGTTCGTGGGGCTGAACTTGGACGATGAGGTGTGGGATGCCACGGTGTTCACCAAGAACCGCGACCGTTTGCTAGAGGCCGAAGTGGCCAAGGAGTTTCTGGCGCTGGTGGTGGAGCAAGCCCGCGGGCAGGGCTGGGCCTCGGACGAGCACTTCACGATAGATGGAAGTTTGCTGGAAGCCTGGGCCGGCGTGAAGAGTTTTCAGCCTAAGAACAAGAAGAGTGGGCCTCCGCCGGATGATCCCGGAAATCCCACGGTGGATTATCGCGGCGAGAAGCGCTCGAACGAAACGCATGAGTCGAAAAGCGATCCCGAAGCGCAGATGGCGCGCAAAGGTCCAGGCAAGGAGGCCAAGTTGAGCTACAGCGGGAATCTGCTGGTGGAGAATCGCAACGGGTTGATGGTGGACAGCCGGGTGTGGGAAGCCACGGGCACGGCGGAGCGCTATGCCGCTCTGGAAATGCTGCAGGAACTTCCGGGAAGCAAGCGGGTGACGGTAGCTGGCGACAAGGGCTTCGACACGGCGGATTTCGTGCGCGAGTGTCGGAACCTATGGGTGACGCCGCATGTGGCGCAAAACCTTGGGCGCAGAGGCGGCAGCGCTATCGATAGTCGCACGGCGCGGCACGCGGGCTATGCGATCAGTCAGAAGAAAAGGAAGCGCATCGAAGAATGTTTTGGTTGGTTGAAGACCATTGCGTTGCTGCGCAAAGTGCGGCATCGCGGGACGCTGAAGGTCGATTGGATCTTTACGTTCGCTTGCGCGGCCTACAACCTGGTGCGCATGCGAAACCTGATGCGCAGCGCAGTTCCAACGTAGTCAGTGCGGGCCGTAGTGTCTCTGAACGGAGCTGAAACACCTCTTTCGGGCGCTCGGTAGCACGACAAATCACGCCGCAAAGGCTCGAAAACTCCCGAGTGACTTAAACCAACCTAGAAATTGCTGGCTCCGCACGATTTTTCCGCAGCCTGCTAGTCGGTAGAGCCGATTTGTGAACTTCACGTTTCCCGCTTTCCAGAGGTCGATAGCCCCGGGGCTGGTATCACTCGCAAACGGAAACTGGTTTTAGCGCCGCCTTTATCTGTCCCGGCTAACAGCCGAGGCCTAATGCGTCGCGCCAGCGCTCGCCGTAGCGGCCATTGCTCGCGCGTTCACGAGCGGCACTCGTGCCACGACGACGGTACCCCTTCCGTTCCCCTCAGAACTAATCTCGAGACTGCCGCCCAGTTGGCGGAGTCTTTCGCGCATCCCACGGATTCCCACTCCAGGGGTGCCGTTAGAAAGAAGTTCCGGTGCCTTTTCCGGCGGGATGCCTTTCCCCTGATCCTTGACTTCGACTCGCACTTCGTTCTCCAGGCGCGCGACGCGGATCTCCGCCGCAGGGCTTCCGGAATGACGATGGATATTCGTCAGGGACTCCTGCACCAACCGAAAAATGGTTGTCTCCAAATCGCGCGGCAACCGATCAAAATCGTCCGGGAATTGCAGCTCCACCGCGATCTTGCTGCGTTCCGTAAATCCCTGGATGTACATCCTGAGAGCGGAAGCAAGCCCCGCTTCATCAAGCAAGGGCGGGTGAAGGAGGTAGGAAATCGTGCGGATATCCTTGGTCATGTCGTTCACCAGGGCCGTGCTATCCGATACCGTGCTCGTCGCCTTGGCGAGACGTTCGAGGTCCGCTCCCAGGCTGGACAGGTTCATGTTGAGTGCCGCGAGGGATTGTCCGACGCTGTCGTGCAATTCGCGTGCGATGCGCCGTCGCTCCTCATCCTGCAAATGAAGCAACCGGGCGGTGAGATCGCCGAGTTCCTCGTTGGCTGTTGCGAGTTCCGCCGTACGCTCCCGGACTCGCCCTTCGAGATTTTCGCGAGTCTTCCGCAACGCTTCTCCGCGGCGGCGATGGATCTCTCCCATCGCCACGACGAGGCCCGACAGGAGCAAAAAAGCGAGGAAGCTTAGGAACTGTGGCGCGTCGGGCATGCTGAACGACCGGACGGGCGTGGCAAACCAATAGCGCATCCCCAAGAGCGCGACGAGGGTTCCCACGGCGGACGGTCCAACGCCACAAAACAGAGCAGAAAAGACCAATGCTGAAAAAAGCGCGAGATAAGGGAAGGCAGCGCCCGCGAAAGATGTCAGCGCTCCGCTCAACAGCAACGCAGCGAGAGTCGCGGCCAGTGCCGCACTGTAGCGTTGAATAGCGGTCCCCGGGAAAGAAGCCGAAACACGAAGTTCAGTACCCACAATGCCACCCCTTTTTCGGGGCGGGCTCCCGAGTGCGAAGGGAGTCTAGCACAAGAAATACGGCGAGGTTTCAGCGCACACGACGAATCGCTGCTAGGCCCACTGGTCCTAAGGGACTTAGAACTTTGCCGGTCATTGCGGGCGTAAGAACATTGATGCTTGGCCTTGGGAATTTCCAATGGCACCAACTCGGCGGCCCCGCGCTCGGCATCGGAGCGCCATTGGAAGACACTGACGGCGCTTTCCTAGGGCCTCCTGTTTTTTTAGACGCGTGGCAGGTCAGGAGGACCGAGCGCAGCCTTGCGCGCGACGTTAAGGGAAATTGTTAGGTCCGGGGTGCGATGCCCGAAAATGGTTTTAGAAGTTGTCTCGCTCTAGCGGCCTGCCCATTCAAGTGTTCCAAAGGGAACAGTTTTGAGGCTCAGCTGATGGCAACATATCCGGCATGAAAATCGGCGACTTGACCAAAAAACAGTGGCACTCAGTCCCTTGTCCGATGTGCGGTGTCCCTGCCGGGAATCGTTGCCTGTTGTCGGCAGGTGGGCTACGATTCGAGCCGCACACAGACCGGAAGCTTATTGCGGCAGAAGCGGTCGGAAGCAGGAGAAGGAAACCTTGAAGTCGCCATTCCTCAGTGCGTCAAAATCGCCACGTTGATTCATGTCCAATGAAGCCAATCTGATATTCAAGTGTCCCCAATGCACTTGGTGGATAGCGGGAACCCGCTACTCCCTGGAACCGCTGACGAAGCTCCAAGTGGATGAACAAATGTTTGACCTGAAATGCGTGGCTCAGGGTTGTGGGTGGTCAGGTCAGCTTGCCGGGCGTGACGGTAGGCCAGCACCAACGGCACAGTCTCAGGCCGTCTACAGCAAACACCCTATTCCGTAGTACCGCTGCTGCTGGTACCTATCTCATTTAAGGTGCGGGGGTTCCCATGCGACTAAGCGGGTTAGTTTGCAGCCAGTGCAATGACAGCGCCGACTTCGTAACGCCACTCAACGGCACCACTCTATTAGCCAAGACCAGAACAGGAGAAGTTATCGTCGCTCTTCACACCCGCTGCGAAGAACCGTGGGCAGACAAAAACAACTGCCTAGCCCTTGCGCCGCTCAGGAAAATACGCCGCTCTTACAACCGCGCCTTAGTGTCCAACAACGCCGTACCTTAGTTTTCTGCTCATGCCTCCCGTTCCGACCTTCTGTTGTGTGGCACGCTACCCTTATTCATCCTTGAAACGCGTCAGCGTCCGCTTCTCCAGGTCTGCCCGCATCTCGCCGTGCGCGAAGAGCGCGATGTCGCCAGGATCTCCAGACTGTCTCCGAGAGATGAGCCTTGGTTAGCAATGCTTTCGCGAACCGAGTGCTGATAACGAGCGTCGTTCTTACGAAATTAACCATCAGCCCCCGGAATGATGGGGCGTAGATCGCAACAATGCCGTCTTGTGACTCGAAATTCGTGAACGTACTCTTATAGTGCTGACCTCCAGCGCCAGGGTCAATCGCGACAGTCTTTTCGTTAACGGCAGGTGAAAGCGAATCTTCAATCAAACGCAACAATAGATACTGACCCGGGGAGTATTTGCTGTATTTCGGGTCGTATCCCATGCACTTGCCATGCAGCACACCCTTGTACCAGACAGCGATCGTGAAAGCACAGGGCTCCTCCGCGAGGTATAGGACATAACCCCGAAGTACGCCGCTTCGGGCCTGCAGGCGTAACCCGTCAGCGTCAGCGAACGTAAATCCAACGCCCAATGCCCGCTGATATCCTTTTCTCGCAATTTCTTCGACATCGCGGATCAAGTGTTCCACCTCCTCCAAGGAAAACCGGCGAAGGCGAACTTTTCCCGAGAACATCTTCAGCAATATCCTTTCATGTCTCCGCACATTGGAGCGTTCCTTGGCGGAAAGGCTGCTCAGATATGCGGGAAAGTTGTCCGGCAACAACAGGCGTCGATGGATTCTCTTAATCGGAGAATGATCACGGCAAAAGACACCAGGAATGCGCATAGCGGCGCTATAAAGAGGGCAATCCACCGGCAGGTCGTTCAGCTCGGCGGCGTGAGCTTCGCCCCGGCCCAACTCTTGGACGATTTCCCGAACCAGGAGCTCACTACTCTCCATCGATTGATTGCCGAGGAATCCTCCCTGTATGAAATCGAGTACGCGCCCCGGCGGCAGAGGGATGCGGGCTACGCTTATAGGGCTAAGTCTATTTCGCAGCCGGCCAATTAGCAGGCTATCGGGACGGTCGCCTCGGTAAACGACGAGGACGTGTGGCCTGAGGGTTCCGGGAACCACTCGAAGATTCGACAGGTAGTAGTCGATGTCTGAATTTGGATGCTGGTGCAAAGACACCCAGGTTTCACGAAGCTCCTCGATTTCAGCAGCGCTCCTTGCCACTCTCACTGTCAAACGATCTGTCGGAGAACCCTTGGTATGCATACACAAAACCGAGATTGAGCTGTGGAAATCTATCTCCATGCCGAATAGCATTTCTTTTTAGGCACGTTTGCCACGCATTATGCCTCCTAGATAGCATAGTGTTAGAAAAAGTTCAGCCGTCGGTGCCTCTCGAACTTTTCAACCGTGCTCATCAAGTCAGGTATTTACCCGATTGCAGATCTTCGCATTTGACCGTAATTATCAGGTTGCGACCTCGTTGCTAGCAAGGCCCGGCCGAATGCTGGAAGCTCTTCAGGTTCGTGTCTTCACACACCTCGACACTGGATGCTTGCTCCCGGCCTGGGAGGAGTTGCTGTCGGAGTTCCCGAACGCCAGCGTGTTTTGCACTCCGGAATGGCTAGGGCCTTGGTGGCGGGCATTCGGTGCTGGTTTAGAACCGCGAATCATAGGTTTTTTCGATACCACACAAAGGCTAGTTGCCCTCGCGCCGTTGACCCTGGGTACCGTAGACGCTCTGGGCGGCCTGAAGTTGCGTGTTCTGCGGCTGATGGGAGATGGTAGCGGCGATTCGGATAACCTAGATCTTCCCGTGCGATGTGGTTACGAAGAAGCCTTCGTCAGAGGTTTTTTGGATTGGCTAGACGCCCACGAACACCTCTGGGACATCTGCGAGCTGAATACGCTGCCTGCTAATTCCCCCGCGGGCAATCGTTTGCAAGATTACTTGAAACGTCGGAACTGGAATACCTTTCACAGCCTGCGACCGCGATCGGTAGTTCCTTTGCCGCATTCCTGGGAGTCTTATCTGGGCCAGCTTTCGAGCGAAGATCGTCATAACCTTGTCCGGTATCAACGGCGTCTGGAAAGACGCTATCGCGTGCGGATCTACAAATGTACACAGGAGACGCAGTTGTCCGCTGGCCTCGAAGCCCTCTTCAGGCTGCACCAAGAACGCTGGAAGGTCCGAGGTGAACCTGGAACCTTCTGCAGCGAAGCCCGCCGTCAATTCTACGGTGAAATGAGCCGGCTGCTGCTGGCCAGAGGAAGGCTGGAATTCTGGTTCCTGGACTTGGACGGAGAAACCGTGGCGGCGCAGTTCGCTCTACGCTATGGGGACGCTGTCTTTCAACTGCAAGAAGGCTTTGACCCAAAGCACCGCTCCGACAAAATTGGCTACCTGCTGAGAGGTCATGTTCTGAAGCAGCTTGTCGGTGAAGGAGTTCGATGCTATGACTTTCTCGGTGGGCAAAGTCCTCATAAGGCCCGCTGGGGAAGCCAAGTCGGAAACTACATGAATGTTTGTCTCGCCAGACGCCACGGTTTAGGGGCACTCTATGCTCGCGGCGAGCATAACTTAAGTGAGGGAAAAGAGCTGCTTCGGGCCCATCTGCCCCGTCGGGCCTGGAGAATGCTGCACTGGGCCAATCTTAGGCTCAATCCGGAACCGACTTTAGGCGTGAGTATGAGTAAGAGGTTCACGTCAAGGGTGTCATCCCGTCTTTAACGCGGGATACACTGTAGAGAATTCGCTGTCACTGGGGGACGGAAGCGGCATCGTTGTGCGGGATGCCCAACTTCCAAGAAGCGGCTGAATGCGATGGCCAATTCTTCGCCATTTGCGCATGATGCGATGCCAGCATTGCTGGACCAGCTTGCGGCTAAAAAGGGAAAGGCAAACTTTAGCGGTTCTTCCGAAGGGTTGCCGGAAACCTGACGATGGGGCGTGCTTATGCGTGGTTTAATCTTGAAGGCGGATAGCGTTTCGTCCTTGACGTAATAGCCGCGTCCGCTGAGACCGAACACCCACCGTCCACCAAACCAGCCGACCGGGATAGAGTGCCGGGTGTTTTGCTTGGACGTGTATCGGGTAGGCAAACTCGGTCTGTGTGTCATCCGACCGAAACACATCAACTTTTTTCGGAATCTCTATTTCAGCAGCAAAGAAATAACCGCGCGGCATCGCATCGTCGGCCAGATGATCTAGAAGTTGGTTCCAGCAGCACGCGCTCAATTGTAACGCCCCAGTATCCGTTGACTCCCCTACTGGGCTTTACGAAGTTGCGAGGTTAAGGGAAATGTCAGAATGTCGGACCAGGTAAAAACTCGGTTAGTTCTGCTTATCTTGGTCTCGCTGTTCTTGATTGCTGCTTCGCC
Source organism: uncultured Acidobacteriota bacterium (assembly GCA_963721915.1). Lineage (GTDB taxonomy): Bacteria > Acidobacteriota > Terriglobia > Acidiferrales > UBA7541 > Acidiferrum. The sequence continues at coordinate 55,358 of CAVRLD010000008.1, forward strand.
TTCTGTTCGCAAAATACCGCTGCGCAGCCAGCGCGAACAGGCCGACAGCAACAAACGCTCCGAAGAGTGCAACTTTATCGAAAGTCTGGAGGACATGAATCATTGCGTTGGTAGGAACCGATAGATGAATCGCAATGCGCGACGGTCAGCAACGTTCCAGCAGGCCCTGAGCGCATTCTATCAACTTGTTCATTCCGCCTTGTTTGTCGACGACGAGGCTAGCGCCGGCGACAGGGGCCAGAGCTTTGCCTACTTTGTCGTCATGCGCCGTGAGCAGAATTATCGGAACCTCGGGCATCATAGCTTTCAATATTGAGGTGATTTCCACACCATTCATGCCGGGCATGACCAAATCCAGGAGAATCAAATCTGGTTTCAGCTCCTTTGCTTTCTCGATGGCATCGGCACCATCCACCGCCTCACCGCAAACTTCAAATCCAGTTTGGTTTTCCAGAAAAGCTCGAACGGCGTAGCGAAACTTGGCACTGTCGTCCACAACGAGAATGCGCTTCACCATAATGAATTCGTCCTGCTACGAAGAAGGCACTTGCAAGGAGATACGCAATTCCTTGGCTGCTTGAACGTACGGCGTTTTTCCATCTGAAACAATACATACTGGCGTTGACAGGCCTGCCGCATACCTGAGAAGACAACCGGATCTACGTGGCGCGAGTGCGCAATGGGCAGTACGGGAGGTCGAGGACTACACTGTTGACCTCTCCGAAGCGGAAGTACTTGAATTGATCATTACCAAGCTGACCGTGAAGCTCGGGCAATCCCTCTAAGGAGTTTGTGCTTAGCGTGACGCCGCTAGCCATATTGTGCGTAGCCGTAGGCGTATCGACATTGCCAGAAGCCCAAGCAACTACAGTAGAACTTGTACCGCATGTGAAATTCGGCCTTAGAAAAATCTCTCGCCTGCAAACCGTAACCGGGTACTAATGGCGTACTGTTACTCCCCTCTACCGGCCCCGGCACGGCGCTAATCGCATTCGGCTCGTACAGTTACAAGCACGGCACGCAGAATGCTTCCTTCCCGGCAAAGCCGTTCTGGGAGGAACAACGGAATGACCTCACCGAGTTTGGACATTTTCAAGGAAGACCTGCGCGGAAGTCCTGTTTGGGTTGACGCTGTCAGGGACCTAGAAAACGCGCGCCTTCGTTTGAGCCAGTTAGCTTCCGTAATTCCCGGTGACTACTTCGTCTTTGATCAAAGAACCCGTCAAATTCTTGTTCGGCTAGGGTCAGACCAAATCGACTGGACGTAGCTCCGGAACGGAGCCAAGGATGATCATAACGATAGCAATCCTGGGCCTGATTGTGATGTTCATAGGCCTCGTTTTGTCCGCATACACCTTCTACCTCATCGAGAATAAAGGACAGGCTAAACTACGGCTTCGTTGACGTACGCCGGTTTGGAGGTATGGTGAATTTATGCGATGGATAGTGCGAGACTTCGGAGTCTTTCTCTACGGATGCGTTTTTGCTTGCAAATATATCGTTCTCGGACGAGACGCACGTCCATCTGGGAAGCAAGGCCGCAAGTATGGGCACTATGTGCGTACTGTTACTGCTTGTAATTTGACGAAAAATCCAAACAAGTTCCAGCAAATCCGAACATTACGACGATGGCAAATCAGTTGCACAGATCGCATGCATATCAGGCAACGGAGGGTACGACTCTACATGTCCTCGCTCTCATTGGATATATTCAAGAAGGATGTGCAAGGAAACCCCATTTGGCTTGACGCCGTTGGAGATTTGGACGCTGCGCGCCTTCGTTTGCGCCAATTGGCTTCGGTCATTCCTGGCGAATACTTTGCTTTCGATCAAAACATTCACCAAATCGTTGTAAACGTCGTTCGCTCAGATTCGGACAGAATAGGAGGTTGAAATGATGTCCGTTTGCGCAATGAAGTGCCCGCACTGCGGTGGGACAGCACGTAAGCCAAAGCCACAGGACCAGTTCAAGTGCGATTGTGGTTGGAAATTGTAACCGGTTAAGAACGGCTCTGAGCGATCCATTTGGATGTGTCCAGAAATTGTGGCTCGAATCGAGTTCCTAGTGTAGGGCCGAAAGTGATCACCTGAGACATTCCAAGTGATAAGAGGAACGTCAAACCGACGGCCCCGGCTGCTGCTGGGACAAATTTATTGGGGCCCGAGCAAATACGCAGTGACTTAGGGAGCCAATCGTCGGCATAGGAGGCAGTGTTCGTTCGCCCGATTAACCTCGATTTAGCTCAAGCGAGGAAAGGTGTGGTCACGTGAGATTACATACAGAAGATTGGGTAAGGTTGTGTCAACAAGCATCCGTCGAGCAAAACCCGGCGAGGTTGATTAAACTCATTCAGCGAATTAACGAACTGCTGGAAGAAAAACGCAAACGACTGGCAGGAAATCCGAGTTCCGATCACAGTTCCTAACGTAGGTTCCGTTCGCCTTGTGTGGTTGGCTGAGACCCGAAGCAGGGAAGACCGTTTTAAGGTCTCGGTGACCGCCCGTAATACGAACGTCAGGTTAAGTGGGCAAAGGATTTGACAGACTGAGAACACGAGAGTAACAACCGCAAAAATGGTCCGAAGTGAGCGGACCGCGGGACACGATTGATCGCAGCTTCTGAAAAATAGAAAGCCGGGTGCGTGCTACCGGCGTTTTCCAAATTCGTCCGCTCCCAAAATTATTCCCGGTCGGAACCCTACAAGCGATGAGGCGGAAAGGAGAACCCCGATGCAGCAAGTTCGCGAAGTAATGAGCCAAGACGTAAAGATTGCTTCACCTAAGGATTCGATCGAAAAAGCGGCGAAGCTTATGGCTGAAATAAATTGTGGCGCGCTTCCCGTCGGAGAAAATGGCAGGCTAGTCGGCGTAGTCACAGAGCAAGCAAAATCCCGCCGACCAATTTTGCACCTGTCATCGTGACCCTTTCTTGAAACAGCATCGACGCGGAACAAGCATTGATGTTTCTATTTAGCTTCACTGCTCGACTGCGATTACCGTTACGGATTTGGGAGCCAATTCGAGAGTTAGCTTGCCGTCTTGGGCTTTCGCGGAAACCGGCTTTGGCACGACTGTATTTGGCGCGTCGAACGTATTTACACTGTCGACCTTGGACGCGGTCAGCGTTTCTCCTGCCGCCGATTTGGCATTTGTACCGGCGAGACTAACTTCGATTTCAGAGGGCTGATTTGGATCAACGTTGGTGATGGCCAGCCACAATTTTCCGGCTCTGTCTTTCGCTGCGATGGCATCTACGCGCGGTAACGTGATATCGCCGTGCGTGTACGTGCCCGTGTCGAAAGTGACCGGCGCGAAGGTGGCGTCCTGGAACGGTACGTACATTTTGTAGACGTAGTAGGTTGGCGTGAGAACCATTTTCTCTTTGTCGGTAAGGATCATGGCCTGGAGCACACTGATCATCTGCGCGATATTGGCCATGCGAACGCGGTCGGCATGCCGCGCAAAAATGTTGAGGTTTAGTGCCGCTAACACCGCGTCGCGCAAGCTGTTCTGCTGGACTAGGAGCGTGTCCGAGAATTCATCTTTGGTTCTGCTGAATTCACTTGAAAAAGAGCGCAAGGGTGTGCGAATTATTCGGAACCATGGCGAAAACCTACCGATCCTACCTTCCCGAACAAGATTTACTTTTACCTCCGAGCCTGCGCGAATGGTTGCCAGATGAGCACTTGGTTTATTTCGTGTCCGACGTGGTGGATCAGTTGAACCTTTCGGCGATCGAGTCGGTGTATGAGGAGGATGATCGGGGGCAACCGCCGTATCATCCGCGGATGATGACCAAGATCCTGCTCTACGGGTATTGCGTGGGAGTGTTTTCGTCGCGCAAGATCCAGAAGCGATTGGTGGAAGACGTTGCCTTTCGCGTGTTGGCGGCCGGTAATCAACCAGATTTCCGGACCATCTCGGATTTTCGGAAGCTGCACCTAAAGGCGCTGGAAGAGATGTTCCAGCAGATGTTACGGCTGACGCTGGAGACGGGAACGATGAAGCTGGGGCGCGTGGCTCTGGATGGGAGTAAGGTCAAGGCCAACGCAAGTAAGCACAAGGCCATGAGCTACGGAAGGATGGACGAGACGGAGAAGCGGCTGCGGGAGGAAGTGCGAAAGTTGTTGAGCCAAGCAGAGGCAGCGGATAAAGAAGAGGACCAGCGTTACGGTCGGGATCGGCGGGGAGACGAATTGCCGGAAGAGTTGCAGCGACGGGAAACGCGGATCGCACGTATTCGGGAAGCCAAACGCGCGCTGGAAGAGCGGGCGCGCGAGCAAGCAAGGAGCGAGGGAAAGGATGCCAAGAAAGCGCAGCCCGCGCAGAAAGCGCAATACAGCTTTACCGATCCGGAGTCCCGCATTCTGAAAGGGGCGGATGGATTCGTGCAGGGCTACAACACGCAGATCGCCGTCGAACCGGTCTTTCAGTTGATTGTAGGGCAGCAGGTCACGCAAGCCGCGAATGATAAACAGCAGCTGGTGCCGTTGCTGGAGAGGATCGAAGAACAGTCGGGACAAAAACCGAAAGAAGTTGTGGCCGACAATGGGTATTGCTCGGATGAGAATCTGAAGTACCTGAATAAGAGAAAGATCGAAGGATTCGTAGCGACGGGAAAGCAGAAGCACAACGAACGGCGCGAACCTTGCAAACCAGGGCCGTTACCGAAGGGAGCTAGCCGAGTCGAGCGGATGGAACGGAAGCTGGCCACCCAGGTTGGGGCGGCGGTATATGCGACACGAAAATTCATCGTTGAACCGGTATTCGGACAGATCAAACAGGCGCGCGGATTCCGACAGTTTCTCTTACGCGGACTGGAGAAAGTACGAGGCGAGTGGGCCCTGATCTGCATGACTCACAACCTACTGAAGTTTCACAAGATCATTTGCAGTGGATAGCACAGGAATTTCCGGGATAAGGCCGCGAAGCTGTTCCCGGACAAAAGTTATTCACGGGACCAGCTCCAACTCCTTATAAGGTTTCTGCTGACCACCCGAATCAAAAACCCCATAACCCGAGGCCATTAAAACTTAAATCTCGGACACACTCCTAGAAAGCCCGGAGTGCTGCCGGGAAGCGGCGCGTACCAGCCGCCCCACTCATCCACAACAAGCGCCACCTTTTTTTCCGGATCATACTTGTCCATGATTGCCGAGTGCTTCTCAACAAGATCGTTCATCTCCAGCGTGGACTTGAGAATCTGCGCGTACTCGGTCTCTCCGAAACCCACCGACGAATAGGAAGGCGACCATTTCACAACGGTGTAGGAGTGCATCGAAAGCCCATTCATGTCCCAACTCCAGGTGTGGTGCCGCGCGGTCCTTTGCGAGCGTGGTTGGCTGAGCGGTGGTTAAGTATTCCAGCCATTCCGCTGCTTCTTGTGGAGTACCCGAACCGACGTTGACGGAGAGGTAGGCCTCCGCACCAATCTGGTCGAGGAAGTCCATGAACTCGTGCGTTCCGAAAGTGTTTGGCTCGATTACGCCGCCCCAGTTGGGATTGAGTGTTACGGTTCGCTGCGGGCCGATGCCTTTGCGCCAGTGATATTCATCGGCGAAGCATCCGCCGGGCCAGCGCACGTCGGGCACCTTCAGCGCTTTCAGCGCAGCAACAACGTCGTTACGGATTCCGCGTGTGTTTGGAATCCTGGAGTCCGGGCCGACCCAGATGCCCTCGTAAACACCGTGGCCGAGGTGTTCGGCGAATTGGCCGAAGATGTTGCGGTCAATCTTCGCGCCCGCCTTGGAAACGTCAACGGACATCTGGACTTTCTGTGCTGCCGCTACCGGCACAGCCACAGCCACAGCGTGGAGAGTCAAGCTGGCAAGAAGTGAACTCACGAGCGAAGATCCCGCTTGAAGCGCAAACAGGAATGTCCGACGGACCTGAGATCGGCGCAGGATTTGGTACTGAATTGCTCGGAAAGGTCTGAAAGCACGTCTTTGGGCCATTTATTGTTCCCTGAGGTTCGGCTAGGTTGCACCGGATTGATATCCAACATTTTTGGGTATTTGTCTTTCAGAGTTCAGTCTATGAAACGGGTAGTATACACTCAGCGTGGCGGTGGAGAATCTATCACGCATTTTCGAGATGGACCCGAACACAATGGACACTCAACTCCAGTGTGGGTGCTGTCGCAAATCCTTCCAGAGGCTACTTCCAGCGTGAAGGCACTCGTACTCAAGAAGCCGGGCGAAGCGTCCGTCGAAACGGTTCCCAATCCGGTGGCTGCACCCGGAGAATTATTACTGAGAGTCCGAATGGTTGGGTTCTGCGGAAGCGATCTGAACTCATTTCGCGGACGAAATCCACTTGTTACCTTTCCGCGGATCCCCGGACATGAAGTGTCAGCCACGGTCATCGAGGGGGATAGCTCGCTGCTTGCTGGAACAGATGTAGCTCTTTCTCCATATACGAGCTGCGGCAGCTGCGCTTCGTGCCGGAGGGGACGTTCGAATGCGTGCCAGTTCAATCAGACCCTCGGCGTACAACGAGACGGAGCGCTTGCAGAATTCGTCGCGATGCCTAGAGAGAAGTTGTATCCGGCGAAACTCACGAGGAAAGAGTTATGCCTGGTCGAACCGCTGACGGTGGGATTTCATGCTGTGGCGCGCGGCAGAATAAAAGCAGACGACACTGTCGCCATCTTGGGGTGCGGCGGCGTGGGACTCGGAGCCGTCGCTGCTTCGAACGCACGCGGCGCTCGCACGATTTGTGTTGATATGGATGATGAGAAGCTCGTCGTGGCGCGAGCGGCGGGTGGTTCTGATGCGATCAACACCGCGAAGGAATCGCTACACGATCGCCTGCAAGAACTGACGGAAGGTCGCGGCCCGGATGTGGTGATCGAAGCGATCGGAACACCGCAAACCTTTCGAGCCGCTGTTGAAGAAGTCGCCTTCACGGGAAGAGTGGTGTACATCGGCTATGCAAAAGAACCGGTAAGCTACCAGACGAGACTCTTCGTGCAAAAAGAGATGGACATTCTCGGTTCGCGAAACGCACTGCCGGAAGATTTTCGTGCGGTAATCCATCTTCTCGAGGGGAAAAAGTTTCCCGTCGACCAAGCTGTGAGTTTGGTGGTGCCGCTCGAAGAGGCGGCGGATGCCCTGCGATCGTGGAGCGAGAATCCGGCAAGCTTCAAGAAGATCATGGTCTCCGTGGATTGACGGCATCAGAACTTTATTCCAGTTGCAGGAGAGAGGAATCATGCTTGCCCGTCCGCTGTTGACGATTGCATGTGGTGGATGTTTGCTCGCGCTTCTAGCAGTTCCCGGAGCGCAGGCCCAGAGTCCGACGGCTCCAACCGCTTCTATCGACCCGGAAGCGATCGACGCAATCTGGCAGAAGGCCAGCAGCAAATACGACGGCCAACGCGCCGCGCTGCTCAAACAGGTTGATGCCGCCGACCATCACGGCCCCTTTCGCCCTGATTGGGAATCGCTCCAGAAATATGAGGCCCCCGAATGGTACAAGGATGCGAAGTTCGGCATCTTTATCCATTGGGGCGTCTATTCGGTGCCAGCCTTCGGAAATGAGTGGTATCCCCGGAGCATGTACAGCGCGGGTTCCGACGAATACAACCACCACATTGCAACGTACGGCACGCAAGACAAGTTCGGATACAAGGACTTCATTCCAATGTTCAAGGCCGCGGATTTCAATGCCGCTGCTTGGGCACAATTGTTCCAAAAATCAGGCGCCAAATATGTCGTACCGGTGGCGGAGCATCACGACGGCTTCGCGATGTATGCCAGCGGAGTGAGCGATTGGACCGCGGCGAAGTTGGGACCGCATCGCGACATCATCGGCGAGCTGGCCGGCGCGGTGCGGGCGCAGGGTTTGCATTTCGGGGTGTCCTCACATCGTGTGGAGCACAATTTCTTTCTCGGAGTGGGCCGAAGCATTCCGTCCGACGTGAACGATCCGCAATACGCTACGCTCTACGGCCCGGCACATCCATGGCTTGCGGCTCCCCAGGGCACTCCGGTAAGCAACGATTTCACCTACGTCTCGACGGCATGGGCGGACGACTGGCTTGCGCGAGGCGCAGAGCTCGTTGAGAAGTACCACCCTGACATCGTGTACTTCGATTGGTGGATCGGCCAGCCTTCGATCCGGCTGAATCTCACGCGATTCGCCGCGTTCTATTACAACCGTTCGCTGGAATATGGGGATCACGTCGGAGTGATCAACTATAAGGACTACGCGATGCAGGAGCACGCCGCTGTGCTCGATCTGGAACGCGGACAGCTTGGCGAGATTCGTCCTCTCACGTGGCAGACGGATACGTCCGTCAGCAACAAATCCTGGGGGTACATTAGAGACGACACGTTCAAATCGCCTGAGTTCGTCGTGCACCAACTGATTGACATCGTCAGTAAGAACGGAAATTTATTGCTGAATATCGGACCGAAATCCGAGGGCACGATTCCAGACGAGGTTCAGAAAGTGCTACTGGACATTGGCGCTTGGCTGAACGTAAACGGCGAAGCCATCTATGGGACGCGAGCGTGGAGGATCTACGGTGAAGGACCAACCAAAGTCGCGGCCGGCTCGTTTCACGACACCGACACGGCGCATTACACGCCGGAGGATTTTCGCTTCACGACGAAGGGTGAGGCGCTCTATGTAGTCGGACTCGGCTGGCCGGCAAATGCGCAAGCCGTAATTCATGCTCTCGCGCAGTCCACGGGCAGTGAGCACGTCCAATCCGTCGCCCTGCTTGGCAGTGATGCGAAATTACAGTTCGAGCAGAGTGGCGACGGCTTACACGTTCGGCTCCCCGCGCAAGCTCCTACGAAATACGCTTACGCGCTTCGCGTCACATTCGGGCCGGCATCGCACTAATTCCGGCGACCTTACCGCTATTGAGGCACTCGGATGCTCAGTGTACGATCGTCGGCGCTGGCAGTGGGATCAGATACTTGAAGCAAGAACGTTGAAATAGGCATCCGCCTCAGGTTTATCTGCTGCGAAAAAAGGTGCTCAAGGTGCATCATTCAGGGTCTATTTTTGGTGCACTCTTGGTGCATTCTAGGCTGCAAATGAGTGATTTGGCGCAAATGAGAGCGTCGCAAGTTATTTAAAACACTGATTTTTCCTTCTTTGGAATTTTCCTTCGGTGCCAATTCCTCTCTTAGCGCCAACATTTCCTGCTGCTTGATTTTCAGCAGATAGGCGAGCGCCCGGTCGGCAGTGCGGGTGTTCTCAAGATTGCTGAACTCATACGTCCTCGCTTACCCTGATGGTGAACTTCCTGAAATCCGCTGCGTGCTGCATATTCCTCCTTAGTCGCATCGTTTGTGAAACTGCTGCTGCCAAATCTCCTCCGACCTGCGCAAATCGAAAACACGGACGCCCACCTCGATCCGCGAGCAGAGCCCGAATTGCTTCCGGGTCAACACCTGCACCTTGCACGTTTGGAAGATGCCTGCCTCGATCCAGTTGATTTTCACGTCGTCTTCATCGTCGTCAGGACCATAGGTACGCATCGCGTCCGGACCCTAACGCGGCGGGCAATCACCCGTCAACGCGGATTTTGCTTTCTACGCCGTGCTACGTTTTTCTACACAATCGAGGACTTTTGGAGGGTTCAGATTTGCCAATAACGATGGGAAAATTTCTGGAGGACGTTAAAACCATTGTTGAACCTCTTTGATAGTGTCCCCTGCAGCCCCCATTAGAAATGTCCCCTACACTGCGACCTCCAGAGGAGGTCCGGTTGAAGAGGACAGCGATGAGTACGAGGGAACTTCGACGAGCCGAGGTTCTGGGGCGAGTGAAGAGCCAGACGCTGAGGCTGGTGGACGCAGCGAAGATGCTGGAGTTGAGCTATCGACAGACGAAGAGATTGTGGAAGCGTTATCGCGGAGAAGGAGCCCAGGGGCTGCAACACCGCAGCGCGGGAAGAAGTTCGAACCGAGCGAAGCCTGAGAAATTCCGACGGAAGGTGTTGCAGCTGATCCGGGAGAAGTATTCCGGAACGGAACAGGAGCGGTTTGGGCCTACGCTGGCAGCGGAGCATTTGGCGGACGAGGATGGGCTGGAAGTGGGCGAGGAGACGTTGCGACGCTGGATGTTGGCGGAAGGGTTATGGAGCCGCATGCGGAGACGGAAAGCCCACCGGAAGCGGAGGGAGCGGAGGCAGCACTTTGGCGACTTGGTGCAGCTGGATGGCAGTTTCCATGCGTGGTTTGAGGAGCGGGGACCACGCGGATGTCTGATGAATATGGTGGATGACGCCACGGGGACCACGTGTTCGCGATTGGGAGAGCAGGAAACAATCTGGGCAGCGGTAGGAGTGCTGCGATCTTGGATCGAGAAGTACGGGGTTCCCCGGGCGTTGTACACCGATTGGAAGAATGTCTATAAGCGTGAACCGACGGAGAAAGAGCGACTGCGAGGAAAGGCGCCTACAACGCAATTTGGGGGTATGTGCGAGCGGTTGGAAATTCGCATTATCGCTGCCAGTTCTCCGCAAGCGAAAGGACGGGTGGAGCGCAACAACGGGGTGCATCAAGATCGCTTGGTGAAGAAACTGCGCCGTCAGGGGATAGCGAACTACGAAGCGGCGAATGAATATATGGAAGGGGAATATCTTGCGGAACACAATCGGCGTTTTGCGCGAGAAGCAGCTCGACCAGAGAACTATCACGTTCGGGCACCGAGCGCCGCGAAGCTGAGAGAGGTCTTGCGATTAGAGACGCAGCGATGGATCAGCAACGATTGGGTGGTGCAGTACCGGGGGCATTTTCTGCAACTCAAGCCGCAGAATAAGCGCTATGGGCCGACACAAGCCAAGGCCTTGGTCTATGAGGGAGAAGATGGGGCGGTAGAAGTGCACTATCGCGGAGAACGCATGGAATACGAAGATCTGGTAGCGCGACCCCGAGCGGCGCAGGCCGCGCCACGCGAGCCGGCTAAGCACGTAAGGAGTAAACCTGCGCAGGAACATCCCTGGCGGCAAGGCTATGAGCAGAGAATGAGGTTGCAACGGTTGAATCGATCGCAGGAGTCAGCACTCGTTGGGGTGTCCGCCTCCGCTACGCCCTAAACGCGCCGCACAAACCGCGGCGCAGGGCTTCGCTCGGCGGACACCCCAACGACAACAGGCAAATCAAAAGAAAAAGGGACATTTCTAATGAGGTAAGGAAGGGGACATTTCTAAAGAGTTTTGACAGAGGACGTTAAAACCATTGACAGCGAGAGGGTTATATTATATCGTCGTTACTGCGAAATTCTCAGTGTCTTGGCTTATAATCCCACCCTCTCCGCCATTCTTTCGCGTGTGTTTTCATTCAGTTGACCGGGCCTTTGTGAAACTGTACGGATTTTGTACCGTCCGTTTTGCGATTCAACACCGGATCCCGCTTCCACGCACTCGCGACGTCGGCCTCGAGTTGTTCTTGTCGCGAGCGCACCCACGGGTTGTAATGCCTCTCCGTGACCCGCACGCTTTGATGGCCCAGAAGAATCGAGACCCGCTCGATTGGAACGCCCGCCAGTAGCAACTCGACCGCGAAAGTGTCCCGGAAACGATGCGAGATTGCGTTGCCCTGGCCCTTTGAAACTTCCGCCAAATCGAATACTTTCTTGAGCCGCATCTGCCAGTGACACACAACACTTTCGCGTTTGCCCTTGCCGGCGAGTACGTCGACGTGGGTATCAGCGGGACGAAGGAGACGCGCCCGGAGCTCGATCGTTTAATGGGTGACGCGCACCGCAGGCACTTCGATGCTGTTGTAGTCTGGAAGTTTGATCGCTTCGCCCGGTCAGTCAGCCATCTGCTCAGAGCGCTGGAAACCTTCCGAGCGCAAGGCATTGAGTTCGTTTCGTTTTCTGAGCAGCTCGACACCAGCACACCCGCCGGCAAGATGGTTTTTACCGTCCTGGGCGCCGTGGCTGAACTGGAGCGTGGCTTGATCGTTGAGCGGGTGAAAGCCGGGTTGCGGAATGCCCAGGCGAAGGGCAAACAACTCGGGCGTCCAAAGAAGATCTTGGACACGAAGAGGATTGCATCGCTGCGCGCCAAGGGCGTCGGATGGAAAAGAATCGCCGCAGAGCTAGGCGTCGGCGTCGGGACGATCCACAAGGCCAGTCGGAGCGATGCGCCTCTCCTAGGTGGTTCAAAAACTCCGCAAAAGGTTTTTTGAACCCGGTATAACGTTCCACGTGACCCCAGAAGTATATGACGATGCCCAGCGTGATCTCACGTCGGCGATGCTCATGCGCCTGCCTTCCGGGTCTTTCCCTCGTTTGTGCCTTCCGCGTCGGCTCTAAACAGCGGAACACTCACACGGATTCGCGTTCCACGGGACGGATAGGATTCGACCGAAAGGTGTCCCCCGACCAGTCGCAACCGCTCGCGCATGCTAATTAAACCAAGACCAGTATCTCCCTTCACAGACTCAGGGCTGAATCCTGCACCGGAGTCGGAGATACAAAGATCGATTCGATCGTCATGACCAGATAGCTCAACGTTGGCCTCCGCGGCCCCGCTGTGCTTCACAACGTTCTGCAAAGCCTCCTCTACGATCCGAAAAAGGCACAGACTCACATCCTTCGGAATCTGTAGCGGAATGTCATGATGGACAAACTGGGTTCGGAGAGCGTGCTGCGCGTGGGCGTCCCTGCAGTAGCTGCTGACGGTGGCGACAAGACCCAGAGTGTCCAGTTTGGAGGGGTGAAGCTGGTAGGACAAGTCGTGGATACTGGACGAAATTTCCGTGGATACTTCCGCAATGTTGTGCAGTTGTTGTCGGGCCGTGGACGAAAGCCAGGCAGTGTCCTGCTCGAATTGCTCGAGGCTAATCGAGAGGAGCGCCATCCGTTGACTCAAATCGTCGTGTAGCTCTCGGGCAATGCGGGCGCGTTCCTGCTCTTGCGCCTCAATCAACCTGCGGCTCACGCTGGAGAGGGCCTCTTCCCCAAGCTTGCGCTCGGTAACATCGGCCACCATGCCAACCGTCCGCACCATCCTGCCTTGACCGTCGAAGAAGGCACGTCCGCTCTCCTCCAGCCAAATTACACTGCCGTCGGGACGTAGCATCCTATAGTTGGTGTGATAGGTAGGATTTTCAGGAGTAAGCTCACTATCTGTAGCCACATCATATGCTCCGCGGTCGTCGGGGTGGACTCTGGCGACAAATTGCTGACCAGTGTCGCGCGTTGGGTCGTCCATCCAATTGAGAATATTTGCGCACTGTCCTGATCGCACTATCGCATCGGCTGCCGCATCCCACTCGAACGCATACATCCTTCCGGCTTGCACCGCCAGACGTAACCGCTCCTCGCTCTCGCGCAGCGCATCCTCTGCTCGCCTGCGCTCGGTGATGTCCACGAAAGCGCCGACTGCGCCGCGTGGTTTGCCATCCTCGCCAAACAGAGGAGCCGTATTACCAATCATGTGGTGCTCGGTGCCATCCTCCAACACCAACGTAGTAAACGTTCCAATCACTGGAATTCCTGTGGCAGCCGCCCGTTGTAACGGTAACTCGTCCGCGGGGATTTCTATCCCATCGCGCATGATCCGAAACGGAGGCGAGGGTCCGACTGCGGGAGCACTTATCGAGACGTTCGTGCCGATTGGGACGTGATGCAGTTGGCAACCAGTGCGATTAGCCGTTATGGACTTACACTCGGGGTCCGTCGCAATGAGGATCGTAATAGGCGCTGCATCGAGCAAGGTCTCGAGCTCCTTCACTCTTGCGCGCTCTCGCGCTCCACTTTCTTGCAGAGCCTCTTCGGCCCTTTTGCGCTGCGTAATATCCCCCGAAATACCAAGCATGCGCTCTGGCTCGCCGTCGGGCGCGTAGAAAAACCTGCCCAGCGATCGCAGCCAGTGCATCGTCCCGTCTGGCCATACGACACGGAACTCCTGATCAAACTCCTCGTGGCTCTGCTTTGCAATCTCAATGGCCTTCCGCAGCTGGCCGTGGTGCTCCGGATGTACCCGATCCCAAAAATCCTGAACAAATCCAGAACGATCGGCCGAGGTTATTCCGAACAGGTGGTGCGCCCCGCCGAACCAGGGATTTCGCTCGCTTTTGAGGTCCCATTCCCATCCCCCTAATTTGCCAGCGTCCATCGCCAAACGTAAGCGTTCTTGGCCTTCTCGCAGTTCGTCGTCCACCTGCTTGCGTTCCTCTACAAGGGCTGCAAGAACCATGAAGGGTGTTGCAGCGAAAACCAAGAATAGCTGTAGCGATAACACGCTACTGAGTGGCCCCGCTTTGGTGAAGGGCCCGCGGCCATGGACTACACCCCAAATCGATAGAAAAGAAACTACAATCACCAAAGTGCTGACACCCGTTGATCCGAAACGCAAAGCGGCCCACAGCAGAAATGGCACGAGAGAATAAAACAGTGCTGGCGCGCTGCTGCTCTCAGAGGCGGCGAAGGTGATATAGCCCAGAAGAACCAACCCGGCGATCAGCGCGGCAAATTCCAAGAGGTAGGGACGTGGTTTTCGCACCCACGCAGGTCCGTTGCTAACCCAACCCAAAATGGCCGGCGTCAGGGTGACGAAAGCGAGCACCTCGGAAAGAAAGGAAATCCTCCAACTAGTCCAATAGTCGCCGGGGATGCCAAACGCGCTAAGAAATGCCGCAGCGAATGGTGCGAGAATCGCCGCGAAGATCAAATACTTACTCAGGGCCTTTACACTATTCAGCCGAGGTACCCCGTCGAAGAAATAGTTAAGACAGAATGCGGCGGTGAGGACTTGGATCGTATCGGCCGGAATAAACCAAGCAATCGAACCAATCGGCACGCCTGCCTGCAGATCGTAGAGAACAAACGCTGCAAAGGCTACGAGGATAACTAGTGGCCAGATTCTCCGCGGTACCAGCAACAACACGGATACCAGCAGCGCGCAACCTGGCCAAAGCGGCCAGACCGTTTGGGGATATAACATCAGCGCCCCTGTTAGTTTTGGAACGAGGTACGACAGCACAGCCACGAGGCACACTAGGATCACTGTGTGGATCCGGGAATCCAGATTCGCCATGCTCCACGATAGGCGACTACGGCCGGTTTCCATGGGCTGCCTCCGATGCCGTGGGAATGTTTAGCGGCTTAGTTGGAATGCGAACCAGTAGCCCTTGCGTGGTCGGTGCGTCGGCAGCGACCATGCTATACCCGTACGGTGACATCTGCGGCGATTGCCGAGATAAGGCATTGAAATTACCCAAAAAGCCGTAAGGGATGCACTCCAATTGAGTACAACGCGGCTCATGGCGCCTCTCGCACGAAGATCCAGCCCGAGCCGTCACATTGCGTGCAGCGTTTACTTGTCGCGCCCTCCCAACCGGTTGCGTTGCAGGATGGACATTCTCCCCAATCCTTCACGTCGATGGCGCTTTGCATTACTCCCTGACATCGGTCCTGCTTTCCGTTTCGCTTGTAAACCCTGGAGCATCGTTGACTAACAGCCGCCATGATGTGGCCGGGCGCATGGCAAACCGTGCATACCGTGACCGGCACATATAGCTTGTCCATGCGGGGATTTTACCCGTTTGTGCGGTCTGACTCCATCCGTTCCGCTTCGATAGTTGGCTTTGATTCTATTTGATTTTGCGGGCCATCTGGCGAAGCATCTGTGGGCCGCGCTTGGGCGATAGCCGAGGTACCGGGCGATGATTTATGGCGTGGGCATTCTCACCTGCTAACTGCCCTTGCTGCGACGGGCCGCTTCGAGAGAAAGGGCCTAACCGGTAGAGTTTCCAAAAATACCGCGTCGCTCTGCAAGGACCCGGTTCGCATTGAAGCACAGAAGGAGCGAAGTGAATCGCCGCTGAAATGGGAATTGGGGTCAGAACTCTGTATCGCATTCCCCTGGAGGGTTCCAAAATTCGGGAAAGGGTTTTTTGAACCTTCAGTTACGTGCGGTGCTCTGTGGTAACTCGCTGGAGCCGCTGCATAGTCTCGCGCCTCACGCGACGCGAAAGATTGTGGCCCGGTCACCGACGCAGGTATGCGCCGATTGGCCTCGGCCAGTTCCATCCGCCCGCGCACACGGAATTTCATCAGCAGCGAAGAGACGTGAAATTTCACGGTGCGCTCGGAAAGATTCAGCGACGCGGCAATCTCTTTGTTCGCCAGGCTCCGCATCACACCGCCAAGCACCACTTCTTCGCGGCCAGTCAGTTTCACCGAACTTCCCACCGAATGCCCCACTTGCAGCAGCTTTTCGGCTTTGTCGGTTAGGCCCCCTAGTACTACTGTGTTACAAAATAGGATACATTTCCTGCAAAAATGAGTAGCGATGGCACCCGTTCTCCCTACACTCTGTGGGCATGAGCGCCACTTGTTCGGCGCCAGGCGCACAACAGCAACGCTTCGCGGCCTATCTCGATAGCCTGGCGCAAGCCGCAGAGCACGCCGATCGCGTGGAACCGCTGAAATCGTATTGTAAGGGTCTGCTTCTGCCCGGGGAACGCAAGAGCGTCGAACCCATGGCGGCACGGCTGGCTCCGGACCATGTGCGGCAGACGCATCAATCTCTCCATCATTGGGTAGCGGATGCTCCGTGGAGTGACGAAGCTTTGCTCGAGCAGGTGCGCCACTCCGTCTTACCCGCCATGAAGCGCAACGGACCGGTGATCGCTTGGATTGTGGACGATACCGGCTTCCCCAAGAAAGGAACGCACTCCGTCGGGGTGACGCACCAGTACTGCGGACAGTTAGGGAAGCAGGAAAATTGTCGTGTGGCGGTAAGCCTGTCGATGGCCACCGAGCACGCCAGCCTGCCCATCGCGTACCGTTTGTATTTACCGGAAATCTGGGCCCAGGATCAGAAGCGTCGCAAGAAAGCTGGTGTTCCGGAACAGATCTCGTTTGCAACCAAGCCGGTGATTGCCCTCGGACAGATTCGCCAAGCGCTGGCAGATGGAGTTACCGCGGCGCCGGTGTTGGCCGATGCCGCGTATGGCGATGAAACTAAGTTTCGGGAACAGCTCAGCGAATTGGGCCTACCGTATGTTGTTGGCGTGCGCGGGCACACAACGGTTTGGCGACCTGGAGAAACTCCACTCCCGGCAAAACCAGGAAGCGGGCTGGGGCGCCCACCGAAGTTGTTGCGCCGGGATAGAAAACATCAACCGGTTTCTGTCCAACAAGTGGCTCTTTCCTTGCCAGCCAAGGATTGGAGAGCGGTCTACTGGCGTCAGGGAACGAAGCAGAAATTGCGCTCCCGTTTTGCGGCCCTGCGAGTGCGACCTGCTCATCGGGATTATGGGCGAAGCGAACCTCGTGACCAAGAATGGTTGTTGATCGAATGGCCGGAGCGGGAGAGCCAACCGACCAAGTATTGGCTTTCTACTCTCCCGGCCCGTATCACCATGAGAGAGTTGGTGAAACGAGCAAAACACCGTTGGATTATCGAACGCGACTACCAAGAGCTGAAGCAAGAGTTGGGACTGGGACATTACGAAGGTCGGGGCTGGCGAGGTTTTCACCATCACGCCACGTTATGCATCGCCGCTTACGGCTTCCTCGTCGCGGAAAGAAGTCGTTTTTCCCCCTCCACAAGCGCCGGTCGACTGGACTTACGCGCCACGAAACTTCCGCCTGAGTTCCACCCGCGCGGCTCGCCGCGTGCGTGTTGAACGTCACCATCCTCATTCCATCGCGACCCTACGAATTCAGATTGCCCGACATCTTATCGAGCAACTCCCCTCCTGCCCGTTTTGTTACCAAAGGCGCTTGTAATTGTTTGTAACACAGTAGTACTAGCAGCCTGTGGTGAAAATCGATTGGTAACCTGAAGTAACTTCCGTGCTGCGGAAATCTCTGTAGAATGCGGAACAGATTTTGGGGAGAACTGCTGATGGGCATGGGAACGCGACGGCAAAGACAGCGACAAGAGCAGATGTGGATCGCACAGCAGGAACTAGCGAAGGGGCCGGCACATCCTTTTTACAAGCGGGTGAATGAATTGCTGGAAGAGAGGAAGTTTGACGAGTTTGCCGAGAAGGAGTGCGCGAAGTTTTACGCGGAAAACATTGGACGACCCTCTTTGGCGCCAGGGATCTATTTTCGTTTGTTGTTGGTGGGCTATTTTGAGGGCCTCGATTCCGAGCGGGGAATCGCCTGGCGGGTGGCGGACTCGTTGGGCTTACGGAGATTTCTGGGAATCGGCATAGACGAGCCCACACCGGATCATTCGACCATTTCACGGACACGGCGGCTGATCGATGTGGAGACGCACCACAAAGTGTTCTTCTGGATTTTGGAAGTGCTGCGAGAGCAGGGGCTGGTGAAGGGCAAGACGGTGGGGATCGACGCGACCACGCTGGAGGCCAACGCGGCGATGCGTTCGATCGTGCGGCGCGATACGGGTGAGAGTTACGAGGAATTTTTGCAGGGCTTGGCCAAGGAATCAGGAATCGAGACGCCCACCCGGGAAGACCTAGCGCGAGTGGATCGCACGCGGAAGAACAAGGCCAGCAACGAAGATTGGGTGAATCCGCATGATGGAGATGCGCGCATCGCCAAGATGAAAGATGGGCGAACGCATCTCGCACACAAAGCCGAGCATGCCGTGGATCTAAAGACCGGTGCGGTGTTGGCGGTGACGCTGCAGGAAGCCGATTCGGGGGATACCACCACGGTGGTCGAGACTCTAGCGCAGGCCGGTGAGAACGTCGCGGAGTTGATTGGGACAGAAGAACCGAGCCAGAAACCACAAGTGCATCTGCAGGGCATCGAAGAAGTGGTGGCCGACAAGGGCTACCACAGTGGAGCGGTGGTAGCGAATCTGCAGGGTGCGGAAGTGCGGGCTTACATTTCGGAGAAGAAGCAGCCCGGGCAACGGCATTGGGAAGGCAAAGCCAACGAACAGCAAGCGGTCTATGCCAATCGGCGGCGAGTGAAGGGAGCCTATGGCCAGGGCCTGCTGCGGAAGAGAGGCGAGTTGATCGAGCGGAACTTCGCGCACTGCTACGATACGGGCGGAATGAGACGAACGCATCTACGAGGACACCGAAACATTCTCAAGCGACTGCTGATTCACGTTGGGGCATTCAATCTCAGTCTAATTTTTCGCTCGCTCTTGGGCTCGGGTACCCCACGGGAGCTGAGAAATCGTCAGTCCTCGTTTCTTTGTGTGCTGCTTTTTCTGTTCCGTCGCCCTTCCGTGGCCTCGAGTCCCAGAAAACCTTGTGTTTCATCACCACCATTCGATCGGCGGAAAAATCATCGCTATCTCAGATACAGACTTCGCCACTCAGAAAAATGCGATTCCGCCACGGGCTGCTAGAGCTTCATGCGCGGCCTCGACCATCACCACGTAATCGCGCGGCGATTGCCCACGAACTTTGCAATGCATCGCCAGCAGGCCTGCCGCTTCCTCGACCGGAAACTGGCCGTCTGCCGAAGCCTCCACATGGAAATGGGAGACGCCGGTATTTTTTTCGCAGAAGAAATACGTTTCACGCATAGGGTCGGGACCCGAAGAACGGTTAAGTGTCGTAGCTCCCGGTCGCGTGGCGGTTCATTTCTGTGGATTTTTTTACGTTGGCCGCTTGAGGTCCCTCTGGGCCTTGTACGATCTCAAATTCGACCGAATCTCCTTCCTTCAGGGTCCGATACCCATCGCCTAGAATTGCAGAGTGATGAACGAAAACGTCCGGACCATCATCCCGCCCCAGGAAGCCATATCCCTTTGCATTGTTAAACCATTTTACTTTGCCAATCATCTTGCGCCGCTCCTTAGGATGGTCCTCGGCCTTGCAGGGGAAAATACAAACTGTGGAAATGCCCCTGGAAGCCCACGCGGAAGTAATTACATCGCGCACCGGACCGACTCAAATCCGAGAGATGTTAGAGGAGTCTGATTTGAACACTAATATCGCGGACTGCGCGATGTCGTTGCTCCAGAGCAAAGACAGGTCGTATGCAAGCCTAAATTGTATTCATAAAAGAGCAGTCTGCTCGGGATCGCGACCAGAACGGGCTCTGTGGCCAGCAAAGGCTTGATAAGGGGGATATGATGCGCCGGGTCGTCGCCGCTGGATGGCCTGTTTAGAAAGGGCCATTATGGATCAGCAAATCTCGACCCGGGAATCCGATGACGTAACCGTTCTGGACCTCACGGGACGAGTAATGGCCGGCCCTGATTCCGATCTGTTGAGTCCCCACCTACAAGAGCTCGTCGCCAAAGGTGCGAGCAAGCTGCTCCTGAACCTGACGGCCGTGACACAGATGGACAGTTGGAGCATCAACGCTATCGCTAAAACGTACGCATCTCTTAGCCGACAAGGCGGTAGCCTGAGAATACTCTGTCCGAGCAGTCGGATCCGGGCCGTGCTGAAACTGGTTCACTTGCTAGACCTTATTCCCACCTTTGAGGATGAGGCCGAGGCGCTGGCAAGCTTCCGGCCGCTAGGTTACTCGGCCAAGCCTTGAAGTTGGCGCATAAGCTGTGTCGATTCCGGGATCTTTGGCTGCGAGCCGAATCGACAGTCAACCGGTTGCCGCTGCCGATTGACCGAAAGACTCAACGGCCGCTGCCTGGTCGTCCATGATGTCGAAGACCGTATACAGCCTTGTAATTTTCATCAGTTCTTGGACCTTACTCGTGAGGTGGAGTAACTTCAGTTCTCCCGCTTGCTTCCGCACCCTCGTTAAGGCACTGACCAGATGGCCCAAACCAGAGCTGTCAATGTAATTGACATCACCAAGATTGAGCAGAATTTTGTTATGTCCATTGCTCAGCAGGTCGCAAACCAGCTCGCGTAGCGCGCCGCCCTCTTCGCCGAGCACAATCCGGCCGCCGATGTCCACAATCGTGACGCCACCTACTTGTCGAGTGGTTGTGGTCATGTGCATTGCCAACCTCCTAAGCCACTGCAATGCTCGAAGACTTCACCCGTGAGCAGCGCCTGATGCTCTGGTCAGCCTTCTCGATTCAACAGCCTCAATCGCACACAACTTTCGGTCGATGTGTGGTTCGGTGCGCAGCCCACCCGCATGCAACAAACAGCGCTTTCCGGCAGCGACCCCGCATGTAGGACAGGGGACGGCAAGTAAGTGTCTTGGAGTCATGTCTCCCATTCTCATTAGAAAAGGCTGCCTCAACTCATTTCGTAAAGCTGTACGATTTGAGACACTCTGCAAAGAAATGTTCGGAAGGGATTGAGCGCTCGGAATGCCTGCTGAGAACGGGCTTCCCGTCAGCCAGTTGACGCAGTGCTTGATTAACGCTGCGGCTATCGGACAAATGACATCCGCATCCCGGAGCCACAGTCAGTTGCGCTGGGCCTCGCCTGGAAGCGGATCGCCGCCGGCAGGGGTAGAGTCGGAACTATCAACCGCATCGCCCTGGCGGGTTCCAAAACTCAGGAAAAGTTTTTTGAACCTGAGTTCTATCATTTAGCGGCGCGCGTGAGAATGGGACCGAGCACCGCCAGAAAGAGTACATAGGCGGCCGAAAGCGGCCCCAGTTGTGGCTCAAGGCCAGCACCCAAGCCTGCGATTACAATGGAGAACTCGCCGCGCGCTACCAATGCCATCCCTGCTCGCAGACCTCCTCGCCGGTCCACTCCAACTCGTCGAGCCGTCCAGTATCCCGTTAGAACTTTCGTCAGCGTAGTGACGCCGCCCAGCAAGACAGCAGACAGCAACGCTGGTGGCAGCGTTGCCGGGTCGATCTGAAGTCCAAAGAAGAAAAAGAATGTCGCGGCAAAGAGATCGCGAAGGGGGGTGAGGAGCCGACGTGTTTGCTGAGCCATCTGGCCCGACACCGCGATGCCGACGAGAAATGCCCCAATGGCGGCCGATACTTGGAGCCACTGTGAAATACCGGCAACGAGAAGGACAGTTCCGAACGTGGTTAGGAGGATGATCTCATCTGACTCGTGAGCAAAAAAAACGCTCAGTCGTTTTCCAAACCGGACCGCGACTAAGAGCACGAGGATCACTGTGGCTACGGCCACGGAGACGTACAAAGCCATTTTTGCTAGCCCTCCTCCCGCAAGCAGCACCGCGACGAGAGGCAGGTACACCGCCATCGCCAAATCCTCCAGCACCAGCACAGACAGCACAGCCGAGGTTTCTGGGTTATCGAGCCGTCTCAGTTCGGCCAGCACCTTGGCAATCACGCCGGACGACGAGATGTATGTCACCCCGCCCAACAATACTGCCGCCAGCGGCTTCCACCCGAGCAGCAGTCCCGCGACCAGCCCAGGCGGAAAGTTCAGCATCAGGTCCACGACGCCCCCGGCGAAGCTACTCCGCAGGTTTTGGTTCAGCTCTTCTCCTGTGTACTCCAACCCCAGCATAAAAAGGAGCAAGAGCACGCCGATCTCGGCGCCGATGTGGATAAAGTCTGCACTGACGTCCAGTGGCGCCAGTCCCCCGTTGCCAAAGGCGAGACCAGCTAGTAGGTAGAAAGGGATGGCAGAGAAGCCCCAACGACTCGCGACGCGCGCCAGCACAGCAAGGCCGACGACGACAAGACCCAGCTCAATCAAGATACGGGACACGTCGTGAGCGGCCGAGTCCATGCGCTACGATACAGCATTTCCAACCAAACCCACGCTAGAGAAAGACGTTCGGGCGATAGCAATGCGAGCCGACCGTATTCACGTGCTTCCGGGAAACTGACATCCCGCCACCGGTTTCAGGCGAATGAAAGGCAGCGCGTAACGGGTTCCGAAAACCCCATCCAAACACCGGCTGTAAGGTGTTGATTCAGCGAGTCACCTCAGCGGGGTTGTCAGGGTTCGGGAAACAAGTGAATTCCGAACTGCCATAACTGATACGGCGATGCCCGCCCCGAGCTTGCTCTAGAATATCAACCAGCGAAGGAAAGTCTCCCCCCTTTGCAGTGGCCTCGGCACTGTCGTCGGTTTGAGTGCGAGCGAACAAATGATCTGGTTGATGACCATCGTGACATTTCTCAGCACGGTAGTTGCCGCTATGCTTGTCTTCTTGTTTTTTTTCAAGAGAGAGCAGATTCGAATAGCACTGAGAAAGCCCGAACAGCAGCGAATGGAAGCTCGGATTCCGACCAGAGTTGGGCTGGAGCTCTCTGATCCAGATGAACCTCCCATTTACGAAACCACCTTCACTGAGAACGTCAGTCGTCACGGAGCACGCATCGTCACCAAGAGGCACTGGCGCCCGAACGACAGCGTTCTAGTTAAACTGCCCCATGAGTGCCTCCCCTCCCGAGCGCGGATTACTTACTGTCAGCCCTTGAAGGGAGATGAGTTCGCAATGGGCTTGCAGTTTTCCTTACCGGTTTACAGTTGGATAGGCTCCCTGTAGTTCCACGCGGCGCTTCGTTTCCCCGGCTCGTAGATGCTGTCCCTTCGCTTTCCGACGATGCCTTCCAAGTGCTGCTCGCGTACGGCGGCTAGCGGGTAGAGGCCCCAAGCTGGAACGTATTGCGTTCGATAGACTGAGCTGCCATCTTTCGACCGATGACTATCGTCAAAGGCACGATTCGTTCCGGCTGCGAACATTTCTCACAGAAGCGAAAGGGTTTCTATGCTGAAGTCGTTAAAAAATTAGGCCTGCAACTACACCCTGGAACGATCAACGTCGAACTACATCCAAAGGAATTTGAGGCGTTATCGCATCGGTCTTGGGTTGTAATTCCGGGAGTCGATACGATAGACCTGGATGCGAACGAAGACCTTTGGTTGATTCCATGTCAAGTCGGCAGTATTTTAGGGGTCCGAATCATCCCGGTACTGTCAACCCTAATGATGGGCGGACATCCGAACACTATCGAAATCTCACTCACCAAAGAACTGCCCAAGGGATTAGTGAAACCAGGACAAGAGCTGGAAGTCATACTCTTCTAATTCTGCATCTGGACTCTAGCGCCATCTCCCTACCCTCCGGCCACACTTTCTGGGTTGCACCGGTAATCCATCAGAGGCCACGGACCATCCTTGCCACAGCTTCCGGTAGGAACAGCCGACCAATCCCTGCTCCCTCATTTTCCGGGTTTGCCGTTCCGCCGAGGCGATGCAACTCCTTAGGAGAGAGACGAGCAGACGAGCGCTGTCTCGTGAATTGCTTCAACCGCAGCCATCAGACGGATGAGTGCGCGGCGGACGCAAGCTCCAAGGTAACCAATCGTGACCGCCCTAAGGTCACCGACTGTATCCCTGTAGTGATTATCTCGACCATATCATTAAACGGTAACGCCGTAACTAGTTGAAACTAAGCGGCTTGGGTTTTAATTTTCGGAACGGAATCCAAACTGCACAGTCGAGAGATCGGATAGTTGTATCGTTCCCCCTGTCGGCTCCGCACAGAAACAAAAGCGTACGAATTCCGGTAATGGTGAGTTAGGTCGTTCGTTGGCTTTTGAAAAGGGAGCAACGGAAATGAAATCTATCATTTGTCATCTGGCTGCCGAAAGCGCCCTTCTGTTGTGCGCCGTAGCTTGCTTCGGGCAAACGCCGACGAATCCGTACGCTGGACCTCAGCATGCTAGACCTCAGCCGCGTGTCTATTTGGAATCAGTGAGTATCGGCAGCAATAGGAATGCATCCAGGGATCAATCGATGGAAATGGCCAAGGATTTTCTGAGAGTTTGCTCAGATGTGAAGATAACGATCAATCTGACTGCGGCCGATTACACCATTCGGCTAAACCATATCGAACACGGGCTACTCTACAGGGACAATCAAATTGAGGTCTTCGACAGCAATGGAGACCTGCTGCATAACAAGGAAGGTGGCAGTATCAAAAAGAACGTGCAGCAGGCATGCGATTTAATTCATAGCAATTGGGCGATTAATGCGAGTAGTTCGGGAGCGCTTGATCCGGGTCAGAACGCAGGCACTTCAGGCGCCTCAAATCCCCAAGCAGCGTCGAACATTTCTGCGCAACCGCCGGCTCGTGCTGAACGACCACTGACTCGTCCTGAACGAAAGACAGTCGCGTCGCAACCGTCGCAACCAGCGCAGCCATGCGAGCGCGGTAACGAGGCGGCCATGCTCGGCGTCATGGTCTGCAGCGTCGATGGTGGTTTGAGGGTCACTTCGGTACGATCGGGCTCCCCGGCGGCACGCGCCGCAATTCTTCCGGGGGACATCGTCACAAGCATCGATGGCAGGCCAGTGCGGAGTAGCAATGACATTGAAACCGATATCGCGACAAACATCAGTGGGACTGTAAAAGTCGGCTACATGATCCAGGGAAATTTTCTGGTGGAACACGAAGCGAAGGTGCGCTGAGACTCACGGCGACATGTGCAGTTTCGCGTTGTCCACATCCAGCCTGGCGATGTTCGACACAATCTCAATTCTCCGGCGCGAGTCGCGGCGATTCGCCAACTGCAAACGCATGGCTGCGCGACTCTCGATGCTCCCGATTGATCTCCTAGCCTAGGCGTGTCCATGTTCGAGTCCCTTCCTATTCGCGTAAGAGATCGGCCGACACATCTTTGCAAGGTCTTCCAGGCGATCCGCTCTGCATTGCCCGCGGTACTCGCTCCTCAGCGAGTAATTGCGCTTGCCGCTTGTTTTTCAGTTTCACTTAGGTTTCCTGTGCGCGGGCGGCTGTCAGTTCTAACAGTTGCGACCTCTTGCGGAGTGAGTTAGCTTTTGCTGACCTCCATTGCGGGGAGTCCGCACCCTTGTGGTGAGTGAGAACACCACTGGACTCCCCGCCCTCCTTGATTGTTCGTTACCGACGATACGGTGCGGGGGACTGTGAGAATTGCCAGTTACGCGGCATTTGGCTTTCGCGTCACACTCACCTGCAAGTTTTACCCTTTCGACTCGATGTTTAGGGACCCGGGAACGCTGCCGGGTCCCTTTATTTTTGCGTGTCCGTATTCTCTCAACTGTCCCACTCTCTGCTTTTGCTGATTCGCTCATGCCAGACATCCAAACTCGCGCTCCCCCGGGTACGTAATATTCGCGGACGCATTCTGGCCGTGGAGGCGCGAGGATTTCCCGCGATTCGATTGAGCCAAGCGGGAAATCTCCTGGCCTACACCCTCCCATGATTCACCAACAGTTGTTCCACCTGACCGTCTTCATTGATAAAGAAGCTTCCGGTAACCAACCCGCATACCCCACTGCACCACCGTCCCTGGCAATCTTCAGGCCGGTGGCCAATCATTGTTACCCTCCAGCGAAGACCGGTCTTTTTGTCGCGCTCGATCATGGCCCGCATAGCGGCGCGGGACTCTACCGAACCGAGCGGGAAATCTCCAGGGTTGGAAACAGAAACCGTTGCGGGTAGGCGAGACTTATCCCGTGCGTTATTCATCACTTCCACTCTCCTGACTGGCCAAAGCCGTTGCGCCTACGGTTTGCGTGAACCAATCGGGCAATTTGCTCTCTCTCGCATAGGATTCTTTCTCCTCGACGCTCATGCGCTCGAACAATTCATTCATGTTTAGGTGCTCGCTGCGGTCAACCCATTGGCCCTGGGCATTGATCTTCGAGTACGCCTGAATCGCTGCTACCACAGCCGAAGAAGTAACTTCCACGTCGCCCGCCTGCTCGATAATTTGCTCGAGGGCTGCGCGGACATTGCGTTGTCTTTTGGCGAACAGTCCGAACGCATGAGCATGACGGTAGATGCTAACTTTGTCCCCAAGCTGGTGCTCCTCCGCGATGACAACGGCACTGCGCCAGGAGACGAAGTCTGCTTCAATCTGCTCTTTCTGAGGATGGGCGCAGATTCCGCACTGCCGTTTATGCCTGCCAATGCTCACCCGCTTTTTGACGTTCGCCCCGTTCATGTGTCCTAGCTTCGAGTTTGATTTCGTTTGGTTGCCCATCAGTGTTCACCTGGAGACATAGACCGCCGCTGAAGCCGCGCGAATTTTTGCAAATGCCGTCCTGGTGACAGCCGCCCGCTGCTCACGGCGCAGTTTCAACTCTGCCCTATACTCCCGCTTGGCGTTCCAGATGATCTCGGCAGCCTCCCAGAATAGGGTTCTTTCACTGACCGTAAGCCCTTTTAGCCGTGCAAAACGGACGAGGTGGTGTCCGACACTTATCAATTTCGATTCCACAGGGTCGGTGTCGTGCCGGTCATTGCGCCTGAGTGGCATTTACGGCGTCCTCGGTGCCGGCGAATAGGGCGATTGTGGCCCGGGCAGCATTGGCGAAAACGCATCCTTGCCGACCTGCGGCACAGCAGCCGCCTTCTGTCGCCGCTCGAAGAGCAGCTTGTTCATCCCGTCAGCGTGAGAGAGCAGATTCCCGCGGGCCTTTTCGATGGCCTGAAGGCGAGTTTGCTTATCCGCATCGCTCAGCTTGCTGCCTTCGACGGCTTCCTTGGCCTGGTCGATCCGATTCAACGTCTTGGTCATGCCGGCCAGATCGCGGTAGAAAAGTGCGTACGTCGCATTGTCCGGATCTTTCATGAATTGCCGCGCCTGCGCTGGGTCCGTCTTCGCGAGCTTCCCGACGCGCTGATATACCCTTTCCGCCTCGGCTGTGTCACGAATAAGCCGTTCCGCATCGTCGCGATAGTTCGGGAAGCCCAGGTTTCCGCCGACGAACGAGCGGAGGTCAACGTCCTCGTTGCTGTCGATCATCCGGTCGAGCGCGGGCAATGCACGGCGCACGGTGAAGACGGCCTGCTTCTCCAATGCCTTCGAGGGCAGAATCTTGCCCGGCGTCTCGTAATCCTGCTTCGAGACGATCTCCTTGCCGCTTGATAGGCTTTCCCGGTTCGTGGCCAGCGCGACAAAGCCCGATAGGTCCGGGCGCGTCAGGTTGAGCAGCCCGCCGGCGCCCGACGTCACGCCGCGGCGCTCACGCGGCCACCTCGACAGTGAGGTCTTTGAGTCGATGTGTACGGAAACTGTACCCGACTAGGGCGGTTGTAGCGTTCCTAGCGGTCGTAGCTGTAGGGAAAATCAGTAACTTGCGTCGGATCAGTGGGGGGATGGAGTTCGAATCCCACCCTCTCCGCCATATCTTTAGAATCAACGGGATAGAGCCTTCCTAAAATCAAATCCTAAGAAATCTCCGGACCTCAGTATTAGCCAGCCTGGAGATTCTCATGGCTCAGCCCAAATTCACTCTGTACAAGTACATCAACCTCGCAAACGGCTCTTGGCGCTAGTGCAAAGCTGCGTTCCGTTCGAACGGAAAAATCAAGCCCAACCGCCGCACCGTCGCCAACAAGGAAGAAGAGCATGCCGAGGGTGTGCTGGCTCAGCGTGAAATGGAGAGGTAACGTTTTCCGTTAGTGAAGATTCCGCCCCTGCGGGGCGGGGATTTTCAAGGCATGAGGATCATCGTCCGATGCCTGTTTCTGGATGCGCATCGGCTCGATGAGTCCTACCAGGTTATCCCTCAGCATGGTTGCATCCCTGCAGAGCCCGCTTCTGTTTCACCTGGCGAGGTCATTGTAGTCGTGTTCGAAGAATCTGCAAGCAGTGATCGTGCCTCTCGTCGCAGCTGCCGTTGGCGACGCGCTTCCTCGAGCTTGCGATCGCGTGCCGCGTGGATCTCAGCCTGTCGCCCGGTGAGCATATCGTGCGGTGTTACGTAACCGATGGCACTGTGCAAGCGTACGGCGTTGTAGTAATCCACGTAGGTTTGAATCAGGCGCAGCGCATCTTCCCGGGTCAGCGGTGTGCCCGGCCGAATGCACTCCGATTTTAGCGATTTGTGCCAACGCTCCAGCTTGCCGTTCGATTGCGGATAGCCGGGCGAGGTTCGCACGTGGGTCATCCCTGCGATGCGAATGAATTCCTTGAAATCCCTGGCAATGAACTGCGGTCCATTGTCGGAAATGATCCGTGGTTTTGCTTCCGGATACTTCTCACGGGCTCGCTGCAAGATGACTTCGATTTCCGCTTCGGTCATCGATTCCCGCAGATCCCAATGAACGATGGAACGGCTATAGCCATCCAGAATGCTGCACAGGTAATAGAAGGTGCCGCTCACGTTGATGTAGGAAACATCGATGTGCCAATGCTGGTGCGCCTGCGGTGGTTGCTCGAAACCGCTCCCCTTGCGCGAAGGCTTACTCTTCCATCGGGAGAGCAATCCGGCTTGCTGGAGCACCCGCCAAACGCTGGAGGGGCTGACGGCCACAACATCGGCGTCCAGCATCATGAACGTCAGTCGTCGATAGCCTTCCAAGGGATGTTCCCGGTGGAAGTCGATGATGGCTTGCTTCTCCCACGGTGCGAGCCAGAAATCACGGGGAACCCAACCGTTGTGCTCATTGACGCGCCCATAGCGTTCTCGCCAGTCGTAGAACTTGCTGGCTCGCACGCCCAGCCAGTGGATGAATCGTCCGGCGCCGATCTCGGTTTTTTCTGACCAGTACCGGACGAAATCCACCACCAGGTCCCGCACATCGTGCGGCACCCACACTTTGGTCAGAGCTCCCCAAAACTTTTTTTTAAGGCTATGTGCTCGGCCATCAATTCCGCCAACACCTCGTCTTTGGTCTGGATCTTCTTCTCCAGGAACTCGATCCGTTGCTGTTCGGCTTGATGGTCCGGGCGGCTCTTGCCACAGAAGGCCGCAGCGCCATTCTCGAAGAACTCTTTTTGCCAACGATAGAACACCGTTGGCTGCAGTCCCAGTTCATCACACAGATCGGAAACCGGCACTTTATCCAACAAATGCCGCCTCAGGATGGCAACCTTCTCTTCTCCTGTGTAATGCTTTCGCTCTTTTCTCATGCGTCCTCTCCGTTATCTTAACGGAAGAACGCCTTCTCCAGTTCCAGCTGAGGCAGGACAAGGGCGCCTACTACCTCTATCACAAGAAGAAGTGGATTCCCGTGGGCGACGCACTAGAAGCGCAACTCCAGCGGAACGCTTGGCTCGATAACGAGGAGTTCAAGCGGCTGCGCGGAACGGCACCGGTGCCCAGTCCGACTAGGTTACCGATCGCCGGAGCGCGCTGACGGAGACGGGAGCCCTCAAGTTCCCGGATAGGGCCTGAAGCGATTCTTGTCGATTTTCAGCGACCGAATCTTCGATTCCAGCGTAGACCGCGGTATGCCCAACTTGGCCGCAGCGCCCGTGGGTCCCGACACACGGCCACGGGTATCTTTCAGTGCAGCCTCGATCATGTCCTTCTCTTGCACGAGGAGTCTCCGAGGGAGCTCAACTTGCTGTTTCGACTCTGGTGTCAGAGGCGGCGGCTGCGGTAACCAGTTTTCGTCGATCGAGAAAATCTCTGTTTCGCAAAGTATCACCGAACGCTCGATGACGTTCTGCAGTTCGCGAATGTTTCCCGGCCAGGGATATGACTGAAGCAATTCCAGCGTCTTCTTGTTGACACGTTTTATGTTCTTGCCAGCTTTTCGCGCATAGCGATCGATAAAGTATTCGACCAGCAGAGGAATGTCCTCTCTTCGTTCTCGAAGAGAAGGTATCTCAATCGGGAAGACATTCAGCCGATAAAACAAATCACTACGAAAGGACCCAGCGCTGATGGCGGCCTGCAAGTCACGATTGGTGGCTGCGATCACTCGAACGTCAGCGCGGATTCGACGAGTGCCGCCGACACGCTCAAACTCATGCTCCTGCAAAACACGCAGGAGGGCAATCTGAGTCTCGGCTGGAAGTTCTCCGACTTCGTCGAGGAAGATTGTGCCTCCATTTGCCAGTTCAAACCGACCCAGGCGCTGCTGAGTCGCGCCCGTAAAGGCGCCCTTCTCATGGCCGAACAACTCAGAAGCGATAAGATCACGAGGGATTGCCGCACAGTTCACACTAACGAACGCGCGCGAAGCACGATCTGATCTTCGATGTATGGCGCGTGCAACTAGCTCTTTGCCTGTTCCTGTTTCACCCGTGATGAGGACCGTAGAATCACTCGGTGCGACTTTGGAGATGCGCGAGAGTACAGCTTTCAAAGCAGGAGATGTTCCAACGATCTCTTCAAACATCGAGGCTTTGTCGATTTCTTCACGCAGAGCGACGTTTTCGCTCCGAAGTCTGTCTTCAGCCTGCTTTCGATCTTCGATGTCCGTCCCGGCAACATACCAACGCGTAATCTGTCCCTGTTCGTCGCGCAATGGGTTAAAACGAGCCAAGAACCAGCGATAAGTGCCATCACGTTTGCGTACTCGCAACTCCAACTCGTAAGCAGAGCCACCGAGCGACAGCGTGACCAAAAACAACGTCGAGCCGCCCGTTGTCATCAGGATGAACGTACTCGCCAGGAGACCCTGTTGCCGCCACTCTTCAAGACTAAGACCGAGGTAATCGAGCGAAGACGCGGTTGGCGTAAAGACGTTCACGATTAGGTCCGAATACCGCAACATGTTGAGGCGCGAGGTCCAGCATCTGCCGGAGCTCCATTTCACTCCTGCGCAGTTCCTCCTCTGCTCGTTTACGCTCAGTGACGTCGATCACAGTACCGGCGAATTCAATGAGATCGCCAGACGGGCTGAGAACAGGATGACCAACGCTGTGAATGTCCCTGACGGCGCCACCCGGATGCACGATGCGATAATCCACTTCTTCGTCTGCCTTCTCTGCGCATGGCCCTCTTGGCTAGATTCCCTGAACGCCGGTTGGTCGTCGGGATGAATTCGCTGGATGAGGTCTTCGATTCGGGGCAAACCATCCCGTGGATCAAAACCCAGAACGCGGTAGCATTCCTCCGACCAGTACCTGACGTCGGTCGTCGGGACTCCAGGCCCAACTGCCGGTTTGGCTGAGCCTCTGCGCTTCCGCCAGGTACGCTTCACTGCTCCTGAGGGCTTCCTCGGCCGCCTTGCGCTCGGTGATGTCGGTCACCGCCCCGACAAACTCGCGATTGCCAGATGCATCCTGTAAAACGTGAGCTATCGCGTGGACGTGCTTGACTCGCCCGTCAGGCAGTAGCAAGCGATAGGCATGCTCGAAATCTGTCGCTCCCGCAAAGGCGCGATCAATGACCTCTTTGAAGTCGGCGCGGTCCTCGGGATGGACGCGCTGCACCACTGAATCTATTGTTGGCTTGACCGAGCGGTCGTACTCGAAAATGCGATAGGTTTCGTCTGACCAGACAATCTCGCCGGTGTCAGGTTTCCACCCGAAGCTGCCTGTGTGACTGAGCCTTTGAGCTTCCGTCAGGTACGCTTCGCGTCGCCGGAGTTCCTGGGTCAGGAGCTCGTGCTCGGTAACGTCTATGGCGCTGCCAACGTACTTTTTCAGGCTTTGGTTTTCGACAACAGGAGCACCGACGCAGCGAATGTACCGGACCTCACCATTGGGACGCACGATGCGCTTTGTGGCATCGAAGGGCGAAGCTTTCGCCAGGATTCCCTTGATCAGGTCTGCCATGGACTCGCGATCCTGTGGGTGGACACGATCCAGGTATTCCTGAACACTAGGCGGTTTGCTGGCCGGATCGAGTCCGTGCATCCGAAATAATTCGGGAGACCAATAGTAGAAGCCGTCGGGATCGAAGGCCCAGCTTCCCATGTGGGCAAGACGCTGCCCTTCGGCAAGATAAAACTCGCTTCTTTGCAGCTCCTGCGGCGTTGCGGCGGAGCTGTTCTTCCGCCGTTTTGCGCTCGTCAATATCCAGGCTCGATCCATACCACTTGACGATGTTGCCGTTTGCATCGCGAAGCGGCACTTTCCGGTGGAACATCCAGCGGTATTCTCCATTCGCGCTGCGGACGCGAGTTTCGTACTCGAAGATTTCTCCAGTCGCGAGGCAGGCTCGCCACTTGGCCACAATCCCCTCAACGTCTTCGGGGTGAACGTAAGCGGTCCAATTCCAGCCGGCCACTTTGTCCAAAGTGACGCCGAGGTATTCCAGCCAAGGTTTATTGAAGTAATCGAGGTAACCGTCAGGCCTGGCGGTGTGAATCAGCGCAGGAATCGAGTCAACAAGGAGTTGGGCATTCAAACGCTCGGATCCCTGTCCTGAGGAGGCCATGGCGGGCATGATACACCCAGAGAATCTGCATGCGGCGGCCGACCCCATTGTTGTACCTGAGTTTGGTTGAACGTGAATGGCCTCGGCTTTCTCCATTGGCTTGCCCTCCTTTCGATGATCTGCGCCAATTGTGGCGCTGCCGGAATCGTGTCGTCTTGAACGAATCGGCTTCCGTTGGAACGTTTTTGCGCAAAGCCGGAGGGCAGCCGCGGGTCGGCAATCGGCTTTGCAAAGCGCTCGTTGGCGATCTAAGTCGTTTATTTATAAACGTTTGGCTTATTAGCGCGCGTTCCAACGGATGAGGCTTGGGGCGACACCAGTCAGACGGTGGAAATGGCGTGTGAGATGGCTTTGATCAGCAAATCCCATTGCCGCCGCGATCTCCGACAACGGCAATCGCGTGTTGCGAAGCATCAACTCTGCGCGTTCCAGCCGCCGCCGCAGTACATAGGTATGCGGCGGCAATCCGGCGGAATGCCTGAAGGCGCGAGTGAAATGTGGCGCGGAAAGTCCTGCTAGTGTCGCCAAGGCGTCGACGCTGATCTTCTCCTCAATATGCGCTTCGATGTGTTCGCAAATGCGCTGCAACACGCGGGGAGGAAGGCCGCCGCGGCTCGGAGTTGGAATTGTTTCCGCCGATAAGTTTTCAAGCGTGCTCAGTCGAGGGCGCGAGTGGATCATGGCATATTCCGAGTTACGCAGTTCCTTGGACGTTCGAAGGGGCGGCGTGATTAACACGTTCCACGCGCTTTCCGAATCGACCCGTATCCATTGCGCCGAAGAGTCCTGTTCATCACCACGTCGAAAGAGGGAGCGGTCGTAGTGAAAAAACGCCGATAGAGATTTGCCGCTTAACAGATCCTTCTCGTCGAGGCCCAGTGCCTCACGGGCTACGCGATCCGCGCCAACAACGCGTTGATCGTCGTCGACGGCCAGGAGAAGCCCTGCACCGCTGGTCTGTGGGGGAGCGGCAGCAATCGTCCAAGCACGACGAAAGGAGTGCCGGAAAAGCCGCTCTTCAATGGCACGCACAGAAGCGGTTACGGCAGCCAGCACCAGTCCATGGGTGCGGTCGGACCGTCCCAGATCGATTCTGGAAGCATCCAAAACCGCGATGAGTTTGTTGCCCGCGTCGAAGATAGGGGCGCCTGCACAACTCAGGTTGGCGTGGCGCGTGCGAAAATGCTGCCCGCAGTGGACGAGAACTGGACGTTGTTCAACGATCGCAGTTCCGATTCCGTTCGTCCCCTCGACTTGCTCGGACCAAACTCCGCCCAGCCAGATGCCCCAATGTTTGAACTCCTCCGCTTTCGCCTCGTCGCCACGATGCTGAATGGCGACTCCTTCGCGATTGCACAGCAAAACGACGTAATCTTCTTGCCGGACAATGGCATACAGGCGGTCGATCTCTTCCCGCGCGTGGAGAAGGACGTCACTCACAGGCTCCTTGAAGAGGGTGAGCTCAGTCTGGGTGATGATGTGTGGTGTCGCGCTGCTTCTGGGATCGACATGATAGTCGCCGATGCAACGACGCCACGAAAGGACGATTTCACTGTCCGTCGGAACGGAGCTTTCGGCGGCGACGGCCGACTCGACGAGATCCGCATGGCGCGACCGCGCCACTAGGGGATCGATCCGATGAAGATCTGCTGCAGGCACTGATGCCTTCCGATGAAAAGCAGGCGGCACTCAAGCGTTCTTCTCGCCTTTACACCCATTGATTTGGCGGCCGCCGAGCGCCACATCGTGGTAGTCGATTTAGAGTAGCACGTTCCTCGCTACTCGAATGCAATGAAAGGCAAAGCCATCGCTCGCCAAGGATTTTGTGACGTATATCAGGAAGGCGATGGCGAGCCGTTGCGACGGCTTTAGTCGACCGCATGATATCTATCGATTGGCGGAAGTAGCCCGTCAGCGTCGTCGGTCTTGAGTGCGAGAATCACTCGGCTCTTAAGCGAAGAAACCGCCCAAGTCGAGGATTCTCATCCTCGTTGGTTTGTTCAACCGTCCGCCAATTGTCGAAATCTCGCCGTTGCTTCGGCAATAGCGGAGTCGTCTTTTCAACTACTTACGAGTGGCGCCTTAATTGCCATTTAAGCGACGCAAGTTGTGATTGCGACGAGGAACCAGATGCTGAGGATCACGAGAAAGGCAAACGGGGAAGTGGTCTTTAAGGTTAGCGGTCAACTAACCGCGGAAAACGTGGCGGAGATGGAGACACTCATTGCGGCAGAAACAAAAGGCAGACGAATTGTCTTGGACTGTACAGATCTGAGGTCGGTAGATGGCGAGGCCGTTAAATTTCTGGAGAAGTGGGAGGCCGACTCGATCAAGCTGAAGAACTGCGGCCTTTACATCCGAGAGTGGATCAGGAGAGAGCGGCTGGAAAGAAAATCTGGCAAGAGTCCGGAGACATAGGGAATGAACGCGTCCCATTTGATTTGAGCGTTTGCAGAAGAAGGAGCAGTTATGGTCACAGCAACACAATCGGCCCATAAGAGAGAACTCGGTGCATGCTGGGGGAAACCTGCCGATCATGGACTCACCGGAGTTTTGGACACGGAAAAACGGAGTTCAACGGCTTGCCAGTTTGAGCGTGCACTGCGGGAAAAAGTTGTGGGGCAAGATCAGGCCGTGCAGGCCCTGGTCGACCTGTACCAAATGTTTTGCGCTGGGTTGCAGTCACCTTCCCGGCCGATCGGAAACCTGCTGTTTTTAGGGCCGACAGGGTCTGGGAAGACGCGCATCGTCGAAGCGGCTGCCGAGATTCTGTTTGGAGACAGTCGCGCAGTTATCAAGGTGGACTGCGCGGAATTTCAACACTCTCACGAAATCTCTAAATTGATTGGTTCGCCGCCAGGATATCTGGGACACCGCGAAACACACCCGCTCATAACGCAAGAAGCGTTGGCCGCAAGCCATCGCGATGGTCTGAAACTGAGCTTTCTGCTTTTTGACGAAATCGAGAAAGCGAGCGACGCGCTGTGGCAGTTGCTGTTGGGGATGTTGGACAAAGCGACGCTGACACTGGGCGACAACCGGCGAGTGGACTTGTCGCAGACAGTGATTTTTCTGACGTCGAACCTCGGAAGCGGACAGATCGCAGATCTGATGCAAGGAGGAATGGGATTCGTGCAACCGAACGACAAACCGACAACTGGATTGCACGAAAAGGTGGAGAGGACGGCGGTAGAGGCGGCCAGGCGCAAGTTCTCCCCAGAATTCATGAATCGCTTGGACAAGGTCGTAGTGTTCCACCCACTAAAGCGCGAGGAACTCGACGAAGTGCTGGAGATCGAGTTGAGCAATGTGCAGAAGCGCGTGTTGGACGCGGCGACGCGACCGTTCCTATTTCGAATCACCGAAGAGGGGCGCGCGTTTCTTCTGCAAGAAGGTACTGACCAACGCTACGGAGCGCGCCACCTGAAACGAGCCATTGAACGGCACGTGGTCTATCCAATTGCCAGACTGCTGGCCACGGCACAGGTCCATGAAGGCGATGTGCTCGTCATCGATCGGCACCCTGCCGATAAAGCTTTGGCTTTCTTACGAGAACCGGAAAGACAGGCTCCAGATCCAAGCATCGTTTTAGCGGGCAGGCACGCGGGTCAATTTACGCAGGAAGCGTTGGCGTGAACATAGGAGTGAAAAATGAGCTCAGCTTTTAATTCCGTGATGCAAATTAACGAACATTCAGGAAACATGCCAATGAACGCGCTTGTGTTTCGTAGTGACGAGCTACGCGCTCGCAAGGACGAGCACGAGGAACTTCCCTTTGTGGAGACAATCGTGGGCCGACGTGGGAGTCTCCGTGGGATCCTGTCTCTCGTCGAAGCGGTTGCGCCCACAAATACGACAGTTCTGATCGCGGGCGAAACCGGCACCGGCAAGGAAGTCATCGCTCGCGCGATTCACGAGTTCAGCCCCCGTCGGAACCGAAGCCTGGTGAAGGTGAATTGCGCGGCAATCCCCGCCGGCCTTCTCGAAAGCGAGCTCTTCGGGCACGAACGCGGAGCCTTTACGGGTGCCATCAACTCTCATGTCGGCCGCTTCGCGTTGGCGGATCGCGGCACTCTGTTCCTCGATGAAATTGGAGACATGCCATTAGAGCTTCAGCCCAAGCTGCTCCGCGTCTTGCAGGAGCGTGAGTTCGAGGCAGTCGGCAGCACGCGCACAACGCGAGTCGATGTTCGCGTTGTTGCTGCGACCAACCAAGACTTGAAGCGAATGGCTCAGGATCGTGAATTCCGCGAAGATTTGTACTACCGGTTGAATGTTTTCCCGATTTATCTGCCGCCCCTGCGCGAAAGAAAAGCCGATATTCCAGAACTCGTGGAATATTTCGTTCAACAGTTTGCCGCCTCGATGGACAAATCGATCGAATCGATTCCTCAGGAAACCATGCGCTCTCTGGTGCGCCACCACTGGCCCGGCAACATTCGAGAGCTCCAAAACTACATCGCGCGAGGCGTCATTCTCTCCAATGATGGCGTCTTTGAACCAGCACCTCTCGAAAGCTACGAGCAGTCGGAACCCGAGATTTCAAACCCCACCCTCGAAGACAAGGTACGTAGAGAAATTCTGGCTGCTTGCCAGCGCGCTAATTGGAAGCTCGGAGGTCCGCGAGGAGCAGCTGCCAGACTTGGCCTGAAGCGCACCACGCTGTTTTACAAGATGAAGCGCCTTGGTATTGCGCCACCAGCAGACCATTCGCAGGACTGAGTCGAAAGTGCGAAGTGCACATCAGTGTCCAGTTGCCTTCGCGGCTTTATGCGGACGAAGGCGCAATCGCTGCGCAAGATGAAATGTGTTGTCACTGCCCGGCAGTCGCTTGGGCTATTGCCACGACCTCGACGCAAGGTCAGGCACTGCATGGACGCGAGTGCGTCATTCGGGCGTGAGGCCCATCGCGTGAATGAACTCGTCGTGCGCCTGCAAATACTCCAGCTGTGCTGGAGGAGGAGCGCCTCGGCGTCGTATTCCTGGGCGGTCGTCATTGCAGCTTGCGATTTGAGCGCGGCCCCTTGCAAGAGTTCTTGCTGCAGCACGCGGTTCGACTCGCTGCGCAGACCACAACCTCCTCCGACACCCTCAGCATCTGCTGCGTCCTTTCGAGTTTGTTGTACGCAGTGTGCACGGCAAGCTCTCTGATCCCTAGCCTAATTGTTGTGCTCCGCGGGTGAAGCGCAAATCTCGAATGCCACTTTGCTGCACGCTCTGTTGTGCCAACGGCTTGACGAAAACGCTAGACGCTTGGCCAGCATACTCGGTGCTCCGTTTTATGTTGTGGATCTAGAAGGTCTTGCAGCCCTCTTTTGGTGGAAAGCGAATTGCACTGTCTCATTCCGCAAGATGTGGCCAAGAGCCAAAGAAAGGTGGCGGCATGACTAAGAAAGTGGCGGATCTGTTGGTGGATGTTCTGGCTGAAGCAGGTGTCCGGAGGATCTACGGCGTTGTCGGCGACTCGCTGAACGGCATCACGGACTCAATTCGCGTAAAGAACAATCTTGAGTGGGTCCACGTGAGGCATGAAGAGGTGGCAGCTTTTGCTGCTGGAGCCGAAGCGCATCTCACGGGAACATTGGCCGTCTGCGCCGGAAGCTGCGGGCCCGGAAACATGCATTTGATCAATGGCCTTTACGATTGTCAACGCAACCGTGTTCCAGTACTCGCTATTGCCGCACATATTCCGAGCCGGGAGATTGGCAGCGGATACTTTCAGGAGACTGATCCGAAACATCTCTTTGCGCAATGCAGTCACTACTGCGAGCTCGTCTC
Source organism: uncultured Acidobacteriota bacterium (assembly GCA_963721915.1). Lineage (GTDB taxonomy): Bacteria > Acidobacteriota > Terriglobia > Acidiferrales > UBA7541 > Acidiferrum. The sequence goes on from CAVRLD010000008.1 coordinate 93,982, forward strand.
CGATCCCGAACAGATGCCTCGCATCCTGGAAACCGCCATTCAGACGGCAATCTCGAAGCGTGGAGTCTCCGTGATTGTGTTGCCCGGGGACGTAGCTCTGAAAGACGCCGTCCAGGGGCCGCGTGTGCGTTTTCACGAACCGACAATCCAGCGTTTGTCCATCGGATGAAGAACTCAACATCCTTGCCGAACTCCTGAATCGATCGGAAAAGATCACGATCCTCGGCGGTGCGGGTTGCGCCGGAGCCCATGCGGAGCTGATGGAGGTTGCCGGCAAGCTGCAGGCTCCCATCGTGCATGCCCTCGCGGTAAGGAATTTATTGAGTACGACAACCCCTTTGACGTCGGCATGACAGGACTGCTCGGATTCTCTTCCGGCTATTACGCCATGATGAATTGCGAAGTCTTATTGATGCTCGGAACGGACTTTCCATATCGGGATTTCTATCCCAAAGACGCGACCATCGTGCAGATCGACGTTCGCGGTGAGCACCTGGGACGCCGCAGCAAGCTGGACTTCGGCTTCATTGGAGACACGAAGACCACGCTGCGAGCCCTGCTACCGAAGCTGGAGCAGAACCCATACCAACAGCACCTGAAAGATTCGCTGGAACACTATCGGAAGACACGCAAAGGCCTGGATGAGCTGGCAACTGCTAATTCCAACAAAGGGCCTATTCATCCCCAGTACGTTGCGCGCGTGATCGACAAACTCGCAACCGACGACGCGATTTTCACTTGCGACGTGGGTACGCCCGTAATTTGGGCAGCCCGCTATCTCACGATGAACGGGAAGCGTCGTCTCATGGGTTCCTTCAACCATGGCTCGATGGCGAACGCTTTGCCTCACGCCATCGGAGCGCAGGCCGCCTATCCCGGCCGCCAGGTCATCTCGATGTCGGGCGACGGCGGTTTCTCGATGCTCATGGGGGATGTCATTACGCTGAAACAAGCAGAAATTGCCGGTGAAGGTGATTATCTTCAAGAACGAATCACTAGCGTTTGTGGAACTGGAGCAGAAGGCGTCCGGCTTCCTCGAGTTTGCAACCGACCTGCAGAGCCCAGATTTCGCGAAGATCGCCGAAGGAGCAGGGCTTTTGGGATTGACGGTGAGAACGCCGGACCAGGTAGAGCCGATGATTGCGCAAGCTCTGAAGCACGACGGTCCTGCCGTGGTTGAGGTCTTCGTCGCGCGTCAGGAACTCGCGATGCCCCCGACGATCACTCTGGAACAAGCGAAGGGCTTCAGCCTGTTCATGATGAAAGCGGTTCTCAACGGACGCGGCGATGAAATCATCGACCTCGCCAAGGTCAACCTGTTTCGCTAGCGAACCTGAAAAGCGAGTCCTCAGATGACGACAAAGCCAATCGCAGCACCTCTTGCGGCCGACGCAACCAGCGGATGGCAAATTCGCGGCTACCAAATCGCCTGGGGACTCGCCCTTTGCTTCTACTTTCTCGAGTACGCATCGAGGTCAGCACCGGCGGTGATGATCGAGCATCTCGCAAACGCATTTGGCACCACCGCCATCGGCGTCAGCGCGATTCTCGGAACCTATTACTACACCTACTCAACCACCAGCCTTATCGCCGGTGCTGCGCTGGACCGCGTAGGCGCGAAGAAAGCTGTGCCCGTCGGCATTTTCATCTTGGCGATCGGCTGCCTGCTTTTCAGTGTGCCGATCGCGACAGCAGGCTACGCGGGGAGACTGCTGCAGGGCGCGGGTTCAGCTTTTGCATTTACTGGCGCGGTCTATCTGGCCGCGCACGGTTTCTCTGCGCGTTGGCTGGCCACAGCAATCGGCGTAACACAATGCCTCGGCATGCTTGGCGGGTCGGCGGGGCAATTCGTAGTGGGCCCTTGGCTCGAGCACGGCGTCGGATGGCAATCCATCTGGCATTGGCTCGGCATCGCCAGCCTTGTAGTCGGCGTACTCCTATTCGTGATTACGCCGTCGGAAACCCGGCCGCAAACCGCCCGTTCCGGCTGGTCGTCCGTGTTGCGTCCTTACTCGATTGTATTTCGCAACCCGCAATCGTATCTGTGCGGCGTTGTGGCGGGACTTCTTTTTGTGCCCACCACCATTGGTGACATGACTTGGGGGGTGGCTTTTTTTCAGCGCGACCGGATGTTCAGCTTCCACGATGCAGTGGTAACAGGTTCTTTGGTTCCGTTGGGCTGGGTGATTGGTTGTCCGCTACTCGGCTGGCTCGCGGATTTTGTGGGACGTCGGAAGCCTGTGCTTATCGGAGGCGCCGTCGCGATGTTGTTATCCGCAGCGGGAATCACGTTCAGCACAGGTCACACGTCTACGGCAATAGGCTGCTTCATATTCGGCATCGCCTCGGGCGCCGCGATGATTCCGTACACCATCGTCAAGGAAGTGAATCCGGACGAGGTCAAAGGGAGTGCGACAGGGGGAATCAACTTCCTAACCTTCGGAGTGACGGCACTGATTGGACCCATTTTCGCCGATTTAGTCGGGAAGGGTTTCGCTGCCACGCAAAATCATGGCGCCCACTTCCGTGCTAGCGGCATCTTCTGGATGACGGGTATTGTCCTCGCCATCCTGCTCAGTATGTTTTTGCGCGAAACTGGCCACGCGCGGAAGAGTGCAGAGGCTGTCTAGATATGAAGCCGACCTACATCCTATTGGCATGCTTTCTTCTACCGGGCGTCGTAAAGGCACAGACCAGCAGTGCAAATCCAGATTCCTCGGCGAACGACACCAATTTGGCCGCCGAGGTCAAGGCCCTTCGCGAAGCTCTTTTGCAAACGCAGAAGCAGATGGCCGCGCAGCAACGGGAAATTGAAACGTTGAAAGCGGGAGCCAAGGACGGAGCGACGCGCACCGTTACAAACGAGCCAGCGCTGAGTCCGAGCGAGATAGCCGCGGCCGATTCGGCGACTTTGGCACTCGAGCCGACGACTGTGTCTGCGGGTGCAAATATCCAGCAGCAACAGCCAAGTCCGCAAGTTCAGGAAAAAACCAAACCAGAAGACGTGCCACTGGGGTCCTTCCGAGTCGGCGATGCGGTTATTGATGTCGGTGGGTTCGTCGATCTCGAGAACATTTATCGCACGACGAACACGCAGGACAACATTAGCACCCCTTTCGCCACCATAACCTTCAACGACACGGCACAGGGACGAGTGAGCGAATTACGCACCACCGCGCAATTCTCGCGCTTCAGCTTCAAAGTCACCGACAAATTTGCTGGAAACGATATTGTGGGCTATCTGGAAACCGATTTCAGCGGCAACGATGCTTCGAGCGTATACCAGACGATTAATCCCCATACCGAGCGACTCCGGCTCTATTTCATGGACCTCAAACACAACAAGTGGGAAATCTTGGGAGGACAAACCTGGAGCTGGCTGACGCCGAACCGCGAAGGGATCGGACCAATGCCTGTCGACTTAGCCATTACTTACAATGAGGCTCCGGATATAGGTGTCGGGGTTCCCTATACCCGAGCAGCTGAGTTCCGCGTGGCCTACCATCCCAACGAGCATTGGGCCATGGGAGTCGGAATTGAGGGCTCTAATCAATACACCGGCGGCTTCGTCGCGCTCCCTGCGGCGTTTACTTCCGTCAGCTCTCAATTCGACAACAACTCCCAAATAGGGGCACCCAACTTTTTCCCGGACATTCTTTCCAAGATCACCCATGACCGTAATATTGCTGGCAGACACTTTCATGCGGAAGCCGTGGGTCTGTTTACGGGCGCGCACGCTTCGGTCATGCCCCTCGGGTCACCTTCCTTTAAAACGCGCTCAACTGTCGGCGGAGGTGGCGCCATCGCCATGAACTACGAACTGATCCCCAACAAGCTCGTCCTCCTGGCCAACGCGTTTTGGAGCGACGGCGGCGCCCACTACCTGGTTGGAACGGGCCCCCAACTCGTCGTTCGGCCAAACGCTGCCGGTACGGACGTCAGCCTTTCGATGGTCCATGCCGGAGCCGGCTCCGCTGGTCTCGAATGGAGAGCCAGTCCAAAACAGGCGTTTGCCGTCTACTATGGCGCAGATTACTTCGGACGGAGTTTCTTTCCCGACACTACCAACACAGCGCATCCCGGGACCATCATCGGGTACGGTGGACCTGGCTCTCCCAGCAACAACAACCGCGCCATTCAGCAAGTTACCTTCGATTGGTTGCAAACTCTCTGGAAGGACCGCCGGTATGGAGCCCTGCAGACTTATGTCCAGTATTCCTATTTGACTCGCAATCCCTGGTCTGTGGCTCCGGGTGACCCGAAGAATGCGCATCTCAGCATGGTTTACGCAGGCTTCCGGTACGTCTTGCCGTCAAGCGCTGGCACCCTCCTACGCGTGCCCTACCCAAATTAGAAAGGAAGTCTAAAAAACCGAGACCCATGAACTCGGAGTGTTGAGAACACTCCGATACCGCTGCTGAGCGGCACCACCGAAACACACTTGCTGGGTCCGTCTTGCGGGTCGGCCTCCACACGCGACGGGGCTGCATTCGTTCCTTCAGCGCACCTGACTTGGGTACTAAAACGGAGGCTTTGGAAATTGCGTTGGGTTTTGAGAACAATCTTGCTGATTAGTCTGCAAAGTGCGAGTCTCGCTTTCGCGCAGCGTGCACCTGTGTCACCTGACCATGCTTGGCATGGACTTGGCGAAGCGAGGATCGAAGCGGACGTGAGAAACCTCACCGAAGCCAAACTTAACTTCGATCCGGAGAAGACCTACTCCTTGGCGGAGCTTATCGATCTCGCCGAATCGCATAATCCAGAGACGCGCGTTGCGTGGGAGCGCGCCCGCGCGCAAGCCGCCGCTTGGGGCATCGCGCGCAGTGAGCTCTATCCCACGGTAGCGGCAGCGGCGCTCGCGGGCGTTGACCGCGAACAAGCTTACCTAGCGAACCGTTTCTTCCGCCAGACAATCGGCGACTTTCAGGTCGCTTTGAATCTGAATTACACCATCCTTGACTTCGGTGCGCGGGCTGGTCGAATCAACGCTGCGAAAGCTGAGGCTCTGGCTGCGAATTTCGCGTTCAATGACACACACCGCAACGTGATTTACCGAGTCGAGCAGGCCTACTACCAACTCTTGAATGCCGCTGGCCAGGAAGAAGCCGCCCGCGCGAATCTTTCCAACGCGCAGGCCGTGCAGCAAGCGGCCGAAGAGCGTCTGAAGCATGGCTTAGCGACTCTCCCAGACGTACTCGAAACACGCAGCGCAACCGCGCAGGCAGAATACGAACTGCAGGCGGTGCTGGGAGCCGAGGAAATCGCTCATGGAAACCTGGCAACGGCTCTCGGAACGACTCCGCCAATTGCCATACGCGTTCAACCACTGCGAGAGCTGACGATTCCGAGCACCATCGACGACACCGTCAACTCTGCGATGGATCGCGCACTGGCGCAGCGCCCTGACCTCCTTCAGCGGGTTGCCGACGTCCAAGCGGCGAAAGCCAGGGTGAAGGAAGCGCGCGCGGCCTACTATCCCTCATTGAATTTCACCGTCAGCCCAACGGCGCAGTCGCTGTACGGGTTGCAACAGCAGTTTCCCTGGGGACAAACGGCAGGCCTGACGGGCAGCATGGCCTTTAGCTTGAATTGGACCGTGTTCGACGGGAGGGCACGAAAAAATAAGCTCGCGCAAGCGGAAGCCAACGTCCATGAGGCGGAGGCTCAAATCCGCGTTTCGCGCGATCAGATCGCGAACGAAGTTTGGGCGGCATACTCCGATTTGAATACTGCCTTGCGCCAGCGCGAAGCCGCGACTGCGCTCCTCGAAGCCGCTGGCCGTTCTTACGATGCGGCTCTGGAATCCTATAACTATGGGCTTCGCAATCTGCTGGACGTGACCGCAGCGCAACGAACACTCGCGCAAGCTCGCTCGACCGACGTCCTCGCCCGCACGCAGGTCCTTACGACTTTGGCAGCTTTGGCTTTCAGAGCGGGGGACTCAATTCAATCGAACGCAATGAAACCCAGACCATGACCCGCCTTCGAGACTCCCGCTTGGTAAGACTCCTACCCCTCCTGCTGGTGGCGCCGCTACTATCGAGTTGCTCGCGGGCGCCGTCCATAGAGGTACTAGGTTCGTTTTTCCCTGCATGGCTAGTGTGTTTCATTGTGGCGATTGTGCTGACGGCCCTCGCCCGGTTGGCATTGTTGCGGTTGCGGGTGAAGGCAGCACTACCGTTGCTGGTTTACCCGAGCCTGGCTGCACTCTTCACCTTCCTGCTGTGGCTCATCTTTTTTTACTAACGACTCTTATTGAATTTCTCATACTGCAATTCTGAGCAGCGAGGCGTAAAGATCATGGAATTCGAACCCACCGCGACAACCACAAGGCAACTTAGCCGTTGGGTGACCATCGGCATTCTATTAGGGGCAATCGCCCTGGGCCTCGCTGTGCTCTACCACATTAACCACTCTCCGCGAACCGACGATGCCGAAGTATCCGCCAACTTTATTGGGATCGCTCCGCAAGTCGAGGGTCCAATCGTCCGCCTGAACGTGCGGGACAACCAGTTCGTCAAGAAGGGCGAACTGCTATACGAGATTGATGAACGACCATATCAGTACGCGCTCGAAAGGACTCTTTCGGAACAGGCCGCCCTCGAAGGGCAAATCGCTGACGAGCAGCGAAAAATCAATGCGCTGGTAAGCGGCGTCTCCGTTGCCAAAGCGAGTGTTTCGAGCTCCGAAGCCGACGTGGCGCGCTGGGCGGCGGCCGTCGAACAAGCGCGGGCGGATGTGGCCAATGCGGAGCAAGGGGTGAGCCGGGCAAAAGCAGAGCGGACCTACGCGAGCAACAATTTGCACCGTCTTGAGCCGCTTCTGGCAAAGCAATTCGTCACCGTCGATCAGGTGGACCGTGCAAAGACCTCTGAAATCTCGCAGTCGGAAGCACTGAAGCAAGCGGATTCGCAATTGAGGCTGTCTCAAGCAGGCCTCCTATCCGCGCAAGCGCAATACGAGCGGTCTAAGGTGGCTGTCGAACAGAGCAAGGCGCAACACGAACAAGCGCACAACGCGGTCACCACACTCGAGCCTCTGGTCAACCAGCGAGGTGCGCGTGAATCAGCCGTGAAGGACGCCCGCTACAACCTCAACAACTGCCAGGTGTATGCGCCGTTTGATGCCCTGGTCACAAATCTGACGATTTCGGAAGGGGCTTACGCCCATGTGGGGCAGGACGTCTTCACTTTAATTGACGCGCGAACGTGGTGGGCCATTGGGAACTTTCGCGAAGGACAATTGTCACACATCAAGCCGGGAATGCGGGCCGATGTTTATGTCCTATCGACACCCAATGTCCGATTCACGGGCGTCGTGGACAGTGTAGGTTTTGGAGTCACTCCGGATCCTGATGTCATCGGAAAGCTGGACAAAGGCCTGCCGGATGTACAGCGAACGCTCAACTGGGTACACCTGGCATCCCGATATCCGGTTCGCGTGCGGGTGGAGAATCCCACGCCAGAACTTTTTCGAGTTGGCGAGTCTGCGGTTGTGACGATTCGTGGAAATTGAGCATGGCTACTGCCGCACAAAGCGTCTCCGCGACGCCCTCCTCCCTATCTAGGTTCGGACAGTTTCTTAAGGACGAATTGTCACCGTACCGAGGCAGAACAGCGTTGGTCGCACGAATGGTCATTGCCGCGACCGTGGTCATGATGATCTGCATGGTATTCCGCGTCCCCTACGCGTACCAAGGCTCGATTTACGCGCTCATCGTTTCTCGAGAGAGCTCTCAGGCCACGCTCAAGTCGGCTGCGTCGATCCTCGCATTGACCGGAGTCGGCGGCGCGTATCTTTTGGCTTCGGCCTGGTTCGTCATCAGCATACCAACACTGCATCTGCTCTGGGTCATCGCTTCATTTTTTCTGGGATTTTACGCGATCAGCATCGTCAAGAACTTCGGTGCCAGTTCCACCTTCGCGATCGTTCTTTGCATCGGAGTGCCTCTTTGGGACCGCCATGTTTCAGCCGAAACGAATGTCGAAGATACGCTGTGGCTTTGTCTGGCATCCGCGATCGGTGTCGTGGTTACGGTGGCGGTAGAAATACTGTTCTCGCGGATGAAGCCCGGTGACGACATCGTCGCGGGCGTCGTGGACCGTCTTGCCGCCGTAGAGAGCTTGTTACTGCGTTTTGCGGAGGACCGTCCCGTCGATCCACCAACACAAGCAAATGTAGTGCGCCTAGCCATGGTGGGAACGTCGATGTTGCGGCGCATCTTGCAACGGTCTGCCTATGCGCCGAACTATGCCGAACAAATGGGAGCAGTGATCGCTCTTACAGGAAGACTAGTCGATCTCGCCGCCAATCTGAGGAGTCCCTCCCACCTGGCTGTTGATGATCGCGCACAAATTCGTCTTCTGGCCGAGAACGTCGGCAGCGTTCGATCGGCTTTGTTGGCGGAAGGAACTCCACTCTTGAATGCATTCCATGTGACGCAAGGACATGCTCCGCACGGCATTCCCTTGATCGCCGAGATGGAGAAAACGGTCCAGCTCATGAAGGAAGTTCTTATAGGCGCTCGAGCGCTCAATATTTTTACACCACAGCCCTCAAGTGCCGATCCATCACCGCCGTTCCTCGTTCGTGACGCGTTCAACGTTGCGCATATCCAATTTGCCTTGAAAGGCTGTTTGACGGCCGGCTTGTGCTACATCATTTATAACGGGGTGGATTGGCCAGGAATCAGCACAGCGGTTACGACCTGTTTCCTCACCGCGCTTTCTACCGTCGGCTCGTCTCGACAAAAGCAGGTGCTGCGTATCTCTGGAGCCGTGGCGGGCGGCTTCCTTATTGGGATGGGCGCACAAGTGTTCGTCTTGCCCTATCTGGATTCGATTGCGGGATTCACTATTCTTTTTGTCGTTGTCACCGCCTTCGCTTCCTGGTTCATGACTTCCAGCCCGCGCTTGTCCTACTTTGGCGTGCAGATCGCCGTTGCTTTTTGTCTCATCCATCTCCAATCATTTGCCATCGAGCCTTCGCTGTCGATAGCTAGAGATCGTGTCGTCGGCATCTTGTTCGGATTGATCATGATGTGGTTCGTATTCGATCAACTATGGGGAGCATCCGCCGTCTCAGACATGAAGAGGGCCTTCCTTTCGGCGGTTCGATTGCTGGCTCAATTTACACGAGAGCCGACCTCCAAGGACTACAAGGTGGCCGCGGAACGCAGTTACTCCCTCCGCGACGCGATCAACAACAATTTCGACAACGTGCGAGCCTCCGCAGACGGCGTTCTGTTTGAATTCGGCCCTTCTCGCCAGCAAGACCTTGCATGGCGTAGCAAGTTCAGACAGTGGCAGCCGCAGCTGCGGCTGCTTTTCATAGCTGAAATTGCACTCTGGAAATACCGCGCTGGGCTTCCAGGCTTTGAGTTACCCCAGACTGTAGGCGCGGCTCAGCGAGCCTTCGATGACGAATTGGCGCGAGCGCTGGAAGCCATCGCAGATCGAATCGAAGGGCGCCCATCGCAGGCAGGCTTCTTCGAAGAGACGCTTGCGTCCCTGGAACGCGCGGTCAGTGCTTACCAGGGCTCGGAACCACAACGAGCGACCGCGGGTCGATTCAAAGCGTTCCTTTATCTGCACCGTAGAATCGAAAGCTTAACGAGTTCGTTGCAGAAAGAAATCGGAAACGCTGTGTGAATCAGCGATACCCGCCAGAGACTACGCGAAGGTCTGCGCGGGCTTGCTACATCCGCACGGCGTGCAAGAGCTCGGAACTCAGTCACGACCTCGACCTTATCGTCAAATCCTTGGCATGACATAGCTGCAAGAGGAATTCCTCATTCTGAACTCACCGTCTCCTTTTTGTTGAAAACAAGGCGGATTGCCGAGTCTCAGCCGCGTGTTCGGCGTTGGACACACGGTTGCTTTCCCTTATAGAGCCAGTTTCGAAGTCGACATTTGAAAGGGGAATCTGAATCGTATGGCTCAACAATCATCAAACAGCAATCGTCCGAAACTCAGCGAGAAGGGGCTCTTGACACCTGACAATTGCGTTGTGGCCCTGATCGATCATCAACCACAGATGCTATTCGGCGTCAGCAACTTCGATCGACAGTCTATTATCAACAACACCGTGGCCTTCGGAAAAGCCGCAAAGGTCTTCGATGTGCCTGTTGTCTTAAGTACGGTCGAAACGAAGTCTTTCAGCGGAAATATGTGGCCGCAGCTTCGAGCCGTATTCCCGGGCAGGAACCCATCGAGCGTTCTTCCATGAACTCCTGGGATGACAAGAACTTCGTTGCGGCAATCGAGAAAACCGGCCGCAAGAAGATCGTTCTGGCCGGCCTTTGGACAGAAGTCTGCGTTGCGTTTCCCACGGTGCAGGCGATTCATGACGGCTACGAAGTCTATGTCGTGGAAGATTGCTGCGGCGATGTGAGCCAGCTTGCTCACGACAATGCGATGAAGCGCGTCATGCAGGCCGGCGCAAAGCCGGTCACCTCTATGTCCGTCATGCTCGAATGGCAACGCGATTGGGCTCAGAAGGGAACCTACGACGCAGTCATGGACATCGTGAGAACGCATCTCGGAGCCTATGGTATTGGGGTCGAATACGCTTACACCATGGTCCATGGTTTGCCAGCAACGAAGTTTGCCGAATATATAGTTCCAGCCGCCCTCGCAGCTCACAAGTAAAACCTGAAGGGCGGAGCCTCCTCCGCCCTTCTCAATCCATTTGGAAAATCTGAAAGGGAGATTACCGTGTCTGCTGAGCTCATATTGCACAACGCCAAGATCGCTACGAACGAGGTGCCCTCGTTTGTCGAAGCGATCGCCATAACGGCCGGAAAGATAACCGCTGTGGGCAAGGATGAAGAAATTCTGCGCCTGCGGGGCCCGCAAACGCGCGTAATTGACGGGCGCCGGCGAACCGTCATCCCTGGTCTCAACGATTCACACATGCATCCGATCCGGGGCGGGCTCAACTACAACTTGGAATTGCGCTGGGACGGTGTCCCTTCGCTCGCCGATGCATTGCGGATGCTGAAAGAACAAGCTGCACGAACTCCCGCGCCTCAGTGGGTACGGGTGATCGGAGGCTGGACCGAATTCCAGTTCGCCGAACGCCGGATGCCTACGCTCGATGAGATCAACGCAGTTGCTCCAGACACACCCGTGTTCGTGATGCATTTGTATGACCGGGCATTATTGAACGCAGCAGCGTTGCGTGCAGTGGGCTATGACAAGAACGCTCCGAATTTCCCAGCTGGTGAGGTTCAGCGTGATCGCCACGGAAATCCCACGGGTCTTCTCATCGCCAACCCCAACGCCAACATTCTCTATTCCACGCTCGCCAAGGGACCAAAGCTCTCGCGCGAAGATCAACTCAACTCTTCACGGCTGTTTTTCCGCGAACTAAACCGCTTCGGCATCACCAGCGCGATCGACGCCGGTGGCGGATTTCAGAACTATCCCGACGACTATGGCGTGGTGAACGAACTGCACCGCAATGGAGAGCTGTCGATTCGCCTCGCGTACAACCTCTTTACGCAGAGGCCGAAGCAGGAACTGGCTGACTTTCAGAGCTGGACCAAAATGACAAAGCCCGGCGACGGCGACGACTTCTATCGTGTCAACGGAGCGGGAGAGATGCTGGTTTTCTCCGCCGCGGACTTCGAAGACATTCTCGTGCCGCGCCCGGACATGCTCCCCGTCATGGAAAGCGAGCTGAAAGCGGTGATTCGCCATCTCGTGGAGAATCGCTGGCCGTTTCGCATACATACGACCTACAACGAGACCATCGAGCGGGCACTGAACGTCTATGAAGAGGTGAACCGCGAGATTCCCTTCGACGGCCTGCATTGGTTCTTCGATCATTGCGAAACAATTTCCGACCGCAATATCGAACGCGTGAAAGCACTGGGCGGCGGCATCGCTGTGCAGAACCGCATGGCTTTTCAAGGCGAGTATTTCGTCGAGCGATACGGTTCACAGCAAGCCAAGCGCACTCCGCCAATCCGACGCATGCTGGAAATGGGTGTTCCGGTGGGAGCCGGAACCGACGCGACCCGGGTTTCGAGCTACAACCCTTACCTTTCCCTCTATTGGCTTATCACCGGCAAGACCGTCGGGGGACTCAGTCTCTATCCGCAAGAGAACCGATTGGATCGGGAGGAAGCACTCAAGCTCTACACGATGGGGAGCAGCTGGTTTTCAACCGAAGACGGAAAGAAAGGAGCGCTTGCCCCAGGCCAGCTGGCCGACTTGGCGGTTCTCTCCGGTGATTATTTTTCCATTCCCGAAGAGGAGATCAAGCATCTCGAATCGGTACTTACGCATCGTGGGTGGGAAGATCGTCTATGCCAGCGACGAATTCTCAAAACTTGCGCCGCCTCCGCTGCCAGTGAGCCCAAGCTGGTCTCCTGTCAAAGAATACGGAGGTTACGCGAAAGCCCCGAACCACACTCTTGGCGCATCTCACTCCGCTGCCTGTTCGCATGTTGAGGCGCCGTCAGATGGCCGGACGCGATCACACCTTCAAGTGCTGGGAGAGTTTGGCCTATGGGGGCTGGGTTGCGACTGCTTTGCGTTCTGATTCACGCGTCGCTAGAGGGATCGAAATGAAGATACTGTTTTTATCTTTCATCGTTGGTCTCGGAGTCGGTGTCCTCTACGGACTCATCCGGGTAAAGAGTCCGGCACCGCCGATCGTCGCTTTACTCGGCCTTTTGGGAATGGTGCTTGGCGAGCAGTTCGGGACTTGGATTCATGACGAAGAAGCTCGACGTGTCGCGTGCCGCATCCGTATGCCTTGTCGGTGAACGCTACGACCGGCCGCATTCGTCCGAGGCACCTTAGCGCGAGCAGAATGCGAATGTGTTTCATGGGATTGGGTGACCAGCAATTTAGGAGAAACAAATGCGCTTGAACAAGATTCTCGCCGGAACATCAGTCGCGATACTTCTCGCGATTGGCTTCGCGCGCGAATCGCGATACTCCAGCACATTCGCCCAAAGTGTCCGGATCGCCAAAACGGCGGGCGTAGCTGTCGGCTCGCAGTACGACACGACGCATGTCTACGTTGCTCCACAGGACTTTGACCGTCTTGTCGCGAGCCTGATTGCCACGTTCGGTGGCACAACAACCAAGCAGGGCGTTTTCACCGTAACTCCGACACCCAGCAGCACCATGTCGCAGCTGGTCATGACTCCTGTAGGCACCGTATCAGTATTCGGATTCAAGACCCCAGTCCCGTATCCATTCGGGTTCGAGCGCACAGGCTATCTGGTCACTGATGTGGACGACGCGATTCGCGCCGCCAAGGCCACGGGCGCAGATGTCTTGGTCGCTGCCTTCAACGATCCGATCGGTCGAGACGCGATTATTCAATGGCCGGGTGGCGTGAACACACAACTGTACTGGCACACCACCCCGCCATCTTATGCCCCGCTCCAAACTATTCCGGAGAATCGGGTCTATGTCTCGCAGGACCGAGCGGATGCATTTGCGTCCAGCTTTCTCGCGTTTTCTCACGGGAGTCTCGTCTCTGATGAACCGCGCGCACCGGGGGTCGAAATAGGGAAGCCCACGGAAACCTATCGGCGAGTAAGGATCGAATCGAAGTTCGGCAAGTTGACCGCGTTCGTTACCGACGGTCACCTTCCGTATCCGTACGGCAAGGAGACGACCGGATATGAGGTGACGAATCTGACGGACACGCTCACCAAGGCAAAAGCGAGCGGCGTCGACGTCCTCGTACCCCCTTATAAGACCGACGAGCGAGAATCCGCCGTCGTGCAGTTCCCCGGAGGATACATCGCGGAAATCCACTCGGTAATAAAGAAATGAGAAGAGCAGACGACTTCTGACGATGATCCGCGAATCGCCGTGCCACACCTGGGATTGGAACGAAGAGATACATGCGAACGTTGATGATCTTAATGGTTGTGTCTCTTGCGACGCCGCCACTCTCGCGAGGGCAATCAGTTCCCATCGCTGAATCCCCCGCGCCTGCCCGGGTCTACCACTTGCTTCGCGAGGACGACGACTGGAGTTTTCTGGCCGACCCGGCTGAGCGGCAGGAGTTTTGGGACCCCATCAAATACATTCGTCTGCGGTCCGATCGGAATGACTGGTTCCTGTCCATGGGCGGCGAAGTTCGCGAGGTTTGGGAACAGATCGGAAACGACAACTGGGGCCAACAGCCTTTCATGAACGCCTATCTCAACGAACGGTACATGCTTTATTTCGACGTTCACTACGGCAAGCACGTTCGGTCGTTCGTCGAGTTCAAAAGCGGTTTGAATTCTTACCGTATCGGTGGTCCGAGGCCGATCGACGAAAAAAAGCTCGATTTTCAAGTGGCATTTCTCGAAGTCGGAACGGGGGATGAACGCAACTGGATCAAGCTCAGAGCCGGGAGACACGAGCTGGAATATGGCTCTGGGCGGCTGATCGATGTTCGCGAGGGCCCCAACGTGCGCTTGAGCTTTGACGGGTTCAAGGTAAAAGCTGGTGTCGGTTCTTGGCAGATTGACGGCTTCGCCGTGCGCCCAGACCTGGACAAGCCAGGGTTTTTTGACAATGCACCCAATCACGCTATCGGATTCTGGGGCGTATATGGCGTCCGACCTTTGACGAAGTCTATCACGCTGGACGCTTACTACCTTGGTCTCGATCGAAAAACAGCTGCATTCAACCGGGGTGTAGGCCACGAAGTGCGGCATACTATCGGTGCGCGTCTTTCTCGTCCCATCGCCGAGAGGAAGCCCGGCTGGGATTTCGACAATGAGGCGCTTTGGCAATTCGGAAGTTTCGGGTCCGCAAATATCCGGGCGTGGACCGTAGCATCGGAAACCGGTTACCGGTTCCCGAACATTCCGCTCAAACCGCGATTCAGCGCCAAGGCGGACATCTCGAGCGGCGACGATCCGAGGAAGAACACGCTCAGGACCTTCAATCCGTTGTTCCCGAAGGGCAATTATTTTGGCGTTCTCGCCACGGCTGGCCCTGGCCCCATCAACTTTATTGACGCACACCCTCGCATTGAAGCGACGCTGCCGAAGGGTGTGACTGTTTCCGTCGACTGGATCTTCCAGTGGAGGGAGAGCCTGCGAGATGGAGTGTACTCCGTCCCCGGGTTTCTGATTATTCCTGCGGGAAAGAGCGACGCGCGCTTCGTCGGCCACCGGCCGGGCACGGAAGTGCGCTGGCAGGCGAATCGTCATTTCTGGTTCCAAGCCGACTACGGAATTTTCTATGCGGGCAAGTTCGTGAAAGAAAGCCAGCCAGGCCGCAACCTGAATTACTGGGCGCTATGGGCGGGATACAAGTTTTAGGGGCAAACAACATGAATCGTACTTACCAGTTCGTCCTCATCCTGTACCGAATGGAAGGCCTAGGAGTCTACGGGGAACGGTAACAGTTGCACCGAGTCTATGGCAGTGGGAGCCCTCATTTGAGGTGCTGACCCCGAAATGAAAACAAGATCGACGCCGGAAAGGATCCCACGGCAGGTATGACGAATAGCTCTCGACAGGCGGTAAATCCAACGGCGGAGAAAATCGCTCCCTATGTCCTCCTCGGAATGACGGCGGTCACTGGTCTCGTTGATGCCGTTAGTTTTCTGTCCCTCGGGAGCGTCGACTACGGCATCAGCATCGACGTCGCGACTTCGAGCAAGTCAGAAGTGTGCCGGGCATCCTGACGGAACGTTGAACAAGTCCGCCCGTTTCGAGATCGAGAAATCGTGATAGGCTGTTTTGGGTACCAAAACCGCAACCGACTTGCGCAACTGAGGCGGTAATAAAGAACTCAGCCGGACACAAAATCAGCACTTTGCGAGGATTGCGCGTGGCCGAAGAATTCCAATCCCACCCGTTCCGCTACTTGGCTAGCCGGACTTATATCGAAACTTCCTCATGATCGTCCGCACTGTTGAGCAAGTCCGCCGCGCATTTCGGATCGTCGCCGGGTTTACCCTGTTGCTCGCCGGAGTGGTGATGATCGTCACCCCTGGTCCGGGATGGCTGGTAATTTTTCTTGGCTTAAGCCTGCTCGCGGCGGAATTTATCTGGGCTCGCCGCTTGATGGACCGCATGAAGCGTCAGGGAGATCGCGTTAGGGAAGCCGTTTGGCCCGCTGAAAAAAATGTCCCTCCGGAACAATCTGTCGAATCAAAGGAACTGGAGCAGCCCCCGCTAAACTAGTTTCGGGGACCCGTTTTACAGTACATGGTTTTCGCAAGGTAGCTCCGCAAAGATCGCCCGGAGGTGAGGCCTATGGAAGTCGGTCTGATTGGTCTTGGCAATATGGGTTTGGGGATAGCGAAGAGTTTGCTGCGCGCGGGACACCGTTTAACGGTTTACAACCGCACACGCGCCCGGGCTGAAGCGCTGCGATCGGACGGCGCGATTGTTGCCAGCACACCTGCCGAAGCCTGTCGTGGTGAGGCCGTCATCACCATGCTTGCTGATGATGCCGCGGTCGAAGCGCAGGTCTTCGGTAAAGAAGGCATCCTCAGTTCGCTGGCGAAGGGAGCGGTTCACATTTCTTGCAGCACCATCAGCGTCGCTCTCAGTGACAAACTAACTGCCGAACACGCCAAAGCCGGCCAAGAGTTTGTCGCCGCCCCGGTTTTTGGACGCCCGGACGCCGCAGAGGCTGGCAAACTCGCGGTTGTCGCGGCAGGGCCCAACGCAGCGATCGACCGCTGCAAACCCTTGTTTGAGGCCATGGGTCCGAAGCTTTGGGTTGTTGGGGATAAGCCGTCGCTCGCCAACGTCGTAAAACTCTGTGGCAATTTTCTGATCGCCACGGTCCTCGAATCACTGTCGGAAGCCATTGCTTTCGCGCGCAAATCCGGAGTCGATGCGGCCGGGCTGATGGATTTTCTAACCAGCACGCTCTTCAACGCGCCTGTATACAAAACCTACGGGGGTTTGATCGTGCAAGGGAAGTACGAGCCCGTGGGCTTCGCACTTCCACTGGGATTGAAGGATGTCAGGCTGGTGCTCCAAGCCGCTGAATCGCAAAGCGTGCCCATGCCCATCGCCAGTGTTCTGCGCGATCGCTTCCTCACAGCCATGGCTCGGGGCAACGAACACAGCGATTGGTCTGTCCTCGGGCGTGTGGCCGCTGAAGACGCCGGCCTTCCTGCAGCCAAGAAAGCCGGCGCTTAGAATCATGTTTGCTGACGCCGGCTTTAATGTACTGAAAGCCGGCTTGCTGTTCATCTGGCGGTTGCGGAGAGACGCGCATCTCGGGAGGGCGAACCCCGTTGGACAGAGCCAACACGCCTTGGTCAGGCAAGTGGGCGCTGGTGACCGGCGCAAGCGCGGGCATCGGTAAGGCGCTCGCCGAGGAAATAGCGGCCGGAGGCACGAATTTAGTCCTCACCGCGCGGCGTCGCGAACGCCTGGAAGCACTGGCTCAGGCACTATCGAACGCGTACAAGATTCGCGCCGAAGTCTTTGCCGCTGATTTGAGCCAACCCGCTGCCCCAGCAGAAATCCTGGCTTTTACACGCGAGAAAGATATCCATATCGATCTGCTGGTCAACAACGCCGGCTTCGGCGCTTACGGCGAATTCGCTACTTCCGATCTCTCGCGTCAACTGGAAATGGTTCAAGTAAATTGCGCCGCGGTGCTACAACTGACGCACCTGTTTCTGCCCGCGATGATCGAGCGCGACTCGGGAGATATTCTGATCGTCGCCTCCACGGCCTCTTTCCAGGCGGTACCCTACATTTCCACGTACGCGGCAACCAAGGCATTCGATTTATTTTTTGCGGAGGGCCTGGCGGAAGAAGTTAAGTCTCACGGCATTCGCGTCTGCGCCCTGTGCCCCGGCTCGACGGAATCCGAGTTTTAGCAAGTCGCAAACCAACCAAACGTGCCCGCATCCAACACCAGGCGCGAAACCGCGACGAAAGTGGCCAGAACGGGATTGAAAGCTCTCGCGGCCGGAAAGAGCTATGTAATCTCAGGCAACCGCAACTACCTCGGGGCGCAGGTCCAGCGCCTGGTTCCACGCCGCGTGGTCACAACGATCGCCGCCAAACTTTTCCGTCCACCAGGCAAACGCTGAAAACAGGCTGTCATTCGCACCTCAGGGCCACAATTGGGTCCACTTCGGTTGCCCTCCGCGCGGGAATATAGCTGGCTAGGAGAGCAGCGAGTCCAATCAGAAAAGCCGCGGCCAGAAAAACGGCGATGCGCTGATTGAAGGAGCTATACCATTGCTCGGTGCCTATCGGCCACAGCCACATCAGCGGTGTCGCCAGCGCCAGTCCAATTCCGACCCCGAACGCTCCAAGGACGATTCCTTTCCTCGTAACCATTCTCAGGACGTCTTTTCTCTGGGCGCCAAGTGCCATGCGGATTCCAATTTCGTGGGTGCGTCGCGCCACCGTGTAGGCCATTACCGCAAAGACCCCCACGATCGCTAAAGAGATTCCCAAAGCTGCGTAGATGCCCATGAGGGAGTTCACCACGACGACGGCGGCCATGTAATCGGCCATTACTTGATTCATGGTTTTAACAGTGATGATCGGCTGCTCGTTGTTGAGGTTCCAGACGACGTTGCGCAATAGCGGAGCGAAGGCCCCCGGGTCGGATCTCGTGCGGACGACCAGAGTCATCACCGAGGATGGCTTCTGAAGATAGGGCTCGTAGACCTGGGGCATATCCTTTTGCTCCCCGAACCTGTCGCTCACGTTGCCTACAACGCCAACGATTTCACTCCAATCCGGACGCTCCGAGGCACTGGTGTCGAGCCGCACACGCTTCCCCAGCGGTTCGTCGTTAGGGAAGTAGCGCTGAACGAAAGTCTGGTTGACGAGGGCCACAGGAGGCGCCTGGAAGCTGTCGGTGGGGAGGAAGCCGCGACCGCGAAGCAGCGGAATGCGCAGCGTGCGAAGATAATCGGAGCTAATTGTGAAGTAATCCGTCCGTTCTCTCTCCGCGCGTAACAACACAGGCTGGCCGGCAATGCTGAACGTCACAACCCGCTCGTCTTCACCGGGCACTAGTGTAGCTGTGGCACCCGCGGAAATGACGCCGGGGAGTGCATCGAGGTGTTGGATGACGTCCTTGAAGAAATCCGCTTGCTTGGAAGGTTCTTTGTAGCGCGTGCTCGAAAGAGAGATGTTGGCCGCCAAGACCTGGTTCGGATCGATCCCGAATCCCGCGTTAACTTTGTATAGAGAATCATGGGCTATTATTCCCGCGCCGATCAGAAGCGCCAGCGCCAGGGCGATTTCCACGGCCGCCAAGATACTGTGCATGCGGTTGCGGGTCTTGCTCTGTGAACTCGTCCGGCCACCCTCTTTGAGTGTCGAGTGGAGCTCTAGGGCCGTCCCGTGAAGAGCTGGCGCCAAGCCGAAAAAGATGGCTGCGCAAACCGATGCGCCGAGCGTGAATGCCAGGACATTGTGATCGATGGTGACTTCAAGCGCCAACGATTCTACGGAGCCGACCCTGTTGAGAGCGCTGCGGAGCACGGCCACTCCCCAAGACGCAAGCAGCAGGCCCAGTGCCCCGCCAGCGAAAGCAAGCAGGAGGCTCTCAACCAACAGTTGCCGGACGAGCCGGAAACGACCGGCACCCAGCGCTGCGCGGACTACTAATTCTCGTTGGCGGTCGGTGGCGCGGGTAAGCTGCAGACTCGCAATGTTGGCGCAGGCAATGAGCAGGACAAAGACGACCACTCCCATCTGGAACCCAACCCCGGCCTTAAACTCATCGGCGATGTATTGTTGGACCGGCATAGCTGTGGCACTCCAACCCTTGGTTGTGCCCGGGTAAGTTTGTTCGGAGCGCTTGGCGAGAGCCGCCATTTCAGCTTTTGCCATTTCAACGCTGACTCCGGGTTTCAGGCGCGCCAGGACGCTTAGGCTACGGTCCTCGCGGGCTGCCGGGAGAACGCTCTCTGGGGCGAAGACAAGCGGCGTCCACAATTGCGGGCCGTAGTGCCCCAGCCGGTAACTCTTCGGCATGACCCCGATCACCTTGTAACTGTCGCCATTAAGCCGCGCGGCCTCCCCGACCACCTTTGGGTTGGAGCCGAACCGTCGTTGCCACAATCGGTGGCTTAGAATAACCACTTGGTCTCGACCAGGCTGGTCCTCACCGGGTAGGAAGGTCCGCCCCAGGGCGGCTGACACGCCCAGCACCTGGAAATAACTTGCTGATACGCGCATCCCTTCGAGCCGCTCCGGCTCATCTTTTCCCGTTAGAGCGAAATCGCTCCCTTGACTCGCAACCATGTCCTCGTAGGCATGGCTCTGCTCCCGCCAGGCAACAAAATCAAAGACCGAAACAGGGTTCCGGTCCCATCCCCAGCCCAATTCCTTTGCCGGGTTGGTGCACGAGATCATGACTACTCTGGCGGGATCTTTGATGCTCGGGGGCCGCAACATCCAGCCGCTTACCATGCTGAAGATCGTCGAATTGGCTGCGATTCCAAGCGCCAGCGTCACAATGGCCACAGCCGCGAACCCCGGATTTTTGCGGAGCATGCGCACACCAAATCGGAGGTCCATGAACAAATCTTCAATCGCCGCCCAGCGCCACGTAGCGCGCCCGGCCTCCTCGATCAACATCACATTTCCAAACTGCCGCCGCGCCGCCGCGCCAGCCTCTTTCCGCGACATCCCGCCTGCCACCAATTCGTCAATCTTCTCCTCGAGATGCTCGCGAATTTCTTCGGAAAGATCGCCGAAGATCCGCCGCCGCGAAAACAAGCGCCTAACCCAAGTCATGCTTCACTCCGTAAGAGTGGACCAATTCTTTCTTAAACTCGAAGAATCGATTATCCGGCGTCACTCGTACCGCAACGCCACTACTGGATCGACCCGCGTGGCGCGTCGGCCAGGCACGTAGCAGGCCGCCAGCGCGACGACAATCAGCAGAGCGGCCACGGTTCCGAACGTCAACGGATCGACGGGACTCACACCGAAAAGCAGGCTCGTCATCAATCGCGTCAATCCCAACGCCGCGCACATTCCAATCACCACACCCAACACCGCCATCTTTCCGCCTTGCCGCAGAACCATGTGCAGCACCTCTCCACGTTGCGCGCCAAGCGCTAAACGAATTCCAATTTCGCGCTGGCGTTGCGACACGGTGTAGGAAATCACACCGTAAATGCCGATGATCCCCAGCGCCAGCGCCATAGCCCCCGCGATCCCCAGCATCACCAGCGTGAACGAAGTCCGCGCGACCGATTTGTCGTACACGGTTTGCATCGTCCGCACGTTCGCCAGCGGCAAGTTCGCGTTCACCGACCACACGGCCTGGCGTACCTCGTCGAGAAATCCTTGCGTTCCGGCACGCTCGCTGCGCATGACGAACGTGACCGTACGCATCGCTTGAACCGGTCCGGGGCCGAAGAGGTTTTCCATCACCGTGGGCCAGTACACGATTTCCGGCGCCTTGGCCTGCACGCCGTTTTCACGGACATCCTGTATTACGCCAATCACTTCATGCCACGGCATCTTGGGGAATTCGGTTAGTTGCTTGCCGATCGCAGCGGATGGCGAGCCCCACAATTCGCGGGCCAGATTTTCGGAAACCATCACCACCGGCCGGAGGCTGTAGACCTCGGTCCAGGTCAGCTCGCGGCCGGCGACAATGCGCGTGCCCGCAGTGCCAAAGAAACCGGGCGAAACATGCTTGAACGGGCGTAGTGGGGGAATGACGTCGTTGGAAAAAGCTGTGTTCCGGGTATAGATGGCGTCCCAGTCGGAATCGAACCCTTCCATGGGCATTTCGCTGACGAATCCAGCAGACTTCACGCCCGGAATGGACTGCAACTTGTCGAGGATGTCGTTCTGTGTGCGGGTGACCCGTGCAGGTTCCGAGATGAGCGAGTCCGGAATAGAGATGCGCAGGGTTTGCAGTTGTTGCGCATCCGTGAAGCCGGGCTCGACTTTGCGCAATTCGCGGAACGTGCGAATCATCAAGCCGGCGCACACCAGAAGCACCAGTGCCATTGCTACTTGGCCCACCACCAGCAAATTGCGAGCGTGGTATCGTTCGCGGCTGGTACTCACTGTGCGCCCTGCACTTTGAAGAGCCAATGCCACCTGGGGCCCCGCGTATTTCACGGCCGGAATCAATCCAAACACCAGGCCCGAGAGCAGGGAAAGAAGCGCGGTGAAGCCGATGGTCCGCGCGTCCAGCGAAATCTCGCTGAGGCGCGGGAGATTTGCCGGCCCCATCGTCACCAGAAACCGCACGCCGGCATAAGCCAAGACAACTCCGAGTGCACCTCCGAGCAGGCCCAGCAACAGGCTTTCGACAAGAAGTCCCCGAACGATGCGCGCCCAACCGGCGCCGAGCGCCGCGCGAACCGCCAATTCCTGCTGGCGGGCTTCGACTCTCACGAGCAGCAAGTTCGCGAGGTTCGCGCAGGTGATCATCATTACGACGCCGATCGTCCCCATCACCACCCACAAGACCTCGCTCACATTGCCAATCACTTCTTGTTTTAAGGGACGGATCGCGGGGGTGATGCGCCAGGTCTCATAAATGTGTGGATTGCTGCCGGGTCCGTTGGACCACGAGTCCATCCAGATCGGCAACATCCGCGCTACATCGGCATTGGCCTCCGCGACTGTGACGTTGGGCTTGAGCCGCGCGATGGCGCTATATCCAAACCCGGCGAGGATCAGCTTGCCGCGCTCGAATGCCAGCGGCACCATCACATCGAAATCGGTATCGACGAAGCGGAATCCCTGGGGCATAACGCCAACGATTTCTCGAGGCCGCGAATCGACCAACAGGTTGCGCCCAATCGCTGAGGAGTCACCGCCGAACCGCCGCTGCCAATATCCATAGCTAAGCATCACGGTTTCCGCGCTGCGTGGGACCTGGTCGGACTGCGACAACCACCGGCCAGCGATCGGCGGAACCCGGAGAGCTTGCAACACGCCGTCGCTCACATCCACGGTGCGCACTTGTTCTGGCTGGGCCAGTCCGGTGATATTCGCGGTGCCGGTATCCCACACACCCAACGATTGAAATGTTCGATTTTGCTCGGCGTACGTGAAGTACATCGAAGGCGAAAGGTGCAGACCGCTCTCAAAGTCCGCCAGCCCTGCTGCGCCCGGAGCAATCTGGTGCAATGAGACCAATTGTTCCGGCTGTGGATAATTCAACGGCTTCAACAGGACGCTATTGACGACGCTGAAAACCGCAGTATTCGCGCCAATGCCAATCGCGAGCGTCAAGATTGCGATGGTCGTGAATACGGGAGCTTTGCGTAGCATCCGCAACGCGTAGCGCATGTCCTGCATGAAGTCTTCCACGCGCGGCCAGCGCCAAACATCCCGCCCATCCTCTTCCACCAGACTCACGTTTCCAAATTCACGCCGAGCCACCGCGCTCGCTTCACTCTTGGACATACCTCCTGCTTCCAATTCTGCGATCTTTTCCTCAAGATGTTCGCGAATTGCCTCGGAGAGATCCCCGTAGATTCGCCGCCGCGAAAACAATGCTTTGAGCCAGCTCATGATTCACCCGGCGCCAACACTCGCGTAATTCCTTCGAGCATTTTTTCGAAGCGCGACACCTCATGTTCCAGATGCCTCGCTCCCGCGGCCGTCAATTTGTAGATGCGCACGCGCCGGTTCGTGGAGGAGATGCCCCACTCAGCTTTCACCAACTCTTCCTTCAGTAGTCGCTGGAGTGCCGGGTACAGCGACCCTTCTTCAATTTGCAACAGGTCGTTCGAGGTTCGCTTTATGTGCTGCACCAGCGCGTAGCCATGAAGCGGCTGGCGCTTCAGGGTTCGTAGGATCATCATTTCCAGCGCACCTGGGAAGAGATCGCGTTGCTTATCTTTCTTCAGAACTCCTCCCGCTATCGGGCCAAGCCTTGTTGACTCTAGGCCTAGAGCAAAATAGGCTGATGGAGGGATTCTTGTCAAGAGCTATTTGCTGTACTTAGCAAGGCGTCTCTGAGCGTCCAACTTAAGCTGTTCGAGTGTTCAAATAGCAGGCCGCAAAACCGAGATGGCACAGGCCTTCAGAGTCTGTATGAGAACTGAGAGCCAAGCCCCAAGGCTAGAGCCTTCTCATTCGGCGTCCGGTCACAGTACGGCTGAAGCCGTGCCCTGACGAAATCCGTAGTTCTCACACAGACTCGTTCAGCCCTGGGGCGTTGTGCCGGGAACTTTTTGGAATGGCAATGGGAAATGAGAGAGAAGGCCAGTTGCGATCGCGGACCGCACAAGGCGTCGTGCCGAGGGAGATAGGCATTCTAGAAGAAGCCAGGGACGACGTGCTCTTGCGGCGTGCCGCGAAGGGTGACGAGGACGCCTTCACGGTCCTCTACCGGCGGCATCAGGCGGCTATTTACCGGTTTGCGTTGCGCATGACGGGCAACGCCTGGGCCTCAGAAGAAATTGTGCAAGACGTCTTTATGACCTTGATGCGCGAGCCGAAAAAGTACGACGCCGAACGGGCGGCACTGGCGGCGTATCTCTACGGGATCGCGCGCAATCGCGTGATGAAACATCTGGAGCGTTTGCCGCGCGAGGTTGCGCTGGACGAGCAGAACGAAAACGGTTCTCGCGGCGGCGCCGCGGTCATCAACGCGGTGACGCCGATGCATTGGGCCGAAGGGCAGGAACGCATTCAGCAGGTTCGCGCCGCCGTGCTGGACTTGCCGGCGGAATTTCGCGAGGCAGTCGTCCTCTGCGAATTGGAAGAGCTTAGTTACGAGGAGGCTTCGCAGCGGATCGGATGTCCCATTGGAACGATTCGCTCTCGTTTGCATCGTGGCCGGGCGTTGTTGCTGGCGAAACTGGAAATGTTGCGGGACGTGCCGCGGCGTTTCAGCGCGGCACGGTAGGAACGGGCTTAAGAGTTGGATGGTAATCGGGCAACGCAGCGAAAGGGAAGTGCGCGATGAATTGCGAAGAATTTGAGGCTGTCGGGTTGGGGTTGGATCGGGAGACCGCGACAGGGAACTGGCAGCGTGGCGCTGCTGTCCGTGCCATGGATCCTGAAGAATTTGCGGCGATTGAACACGTCAACACCTGTGTGCGTTGCGCGGCGCTGCAAGAGTCCTGGCAAGAGGCGCAGTTGGAATTGCGGGCGTTGGGCGCAGCGACGCGAAATGTTGGCGCGCCCCTGCGCGTGGAGATGAGGTTGCGCCAGGAGTTTTGGGCGAAGCGTCGGGCGATGAAGGCGCGAGCCACGGCGGTGGTCGGAGCCTGGATTCTGGCGTCCGCGGCGTTGCTGGTCGTGGGAATGGTTTGGTGGAACTGGCATATTGCGCAGGAAAATATTCCGCTGCAAAGCGTAAACATTCCCACGAAGAGTAATTCGCAGGGGAATCCGAGCTTGGCTGCGGCCGCAGTCGGCGGGGTGACGGCCAATGCTCCAGACCCCAATCTGCCAGATAACGGTCAGAGCGATACCGCGAGTGGCTCGACGTTGGTTGCCGCGAATGATGCGGAAGAGTTCACGCTGTTGCCCGGTAGTATGCCGCAGGAGACGGGCGACGCTGCGGTTGTACGCGTTCGCTTGCAGCGAGGGGCGCTGGGGGCACTCGGACTGCCGGTGAACGAAGAGCGTGCGGGCGAATGGATTCAAGTGGATTTGTTCGTTGGCCAGGACGGGCAGCCCCAAGCTGTCCGCCTGCCGCGCTGAGCAACCGGTTAGGTTCTCCGTGGCGAGCTGCCGGAATATAGGCGGCGTGGTAGCCCGCGGCAATTAGAAAGCTACCTGCAAATTTTCTAGTAGAGGCGGAATCAGCAAGGCTCGGGAGAGAAGAGGAGAAGAGGACGATGAATCGAAAAAGCTGGGCCTGCATGATCTTGAGTGCGGCGTTGCTGTTGGGCTTCAGCACCGCGCGAGGTCAGGAATCCCCCACTCCACCGCCCGATGCGATGATGCGCGGCGGAAGCCCTGGAGGTCCCGGTGGACCCGGCGGCCCTTTTGCCGACCGCATCGAGTTGATGGGTTTTGAAGGGCTGCATGGCAACAAAGTGGTGAAGGGAGCGCCCTTCACCGCGACCGCAGCGACAGAAACAACGCAAAAGTTGGGCGACGGGACGTCGATTCATCGTTCGACGACCAGCACCCTGTATCGCGACAGCCAAGGGCGTTCGCGAAGTGAAGTGACGCTGTCCGGCTTTGGTCCGCTCCAGGCGTCCGGGAAACCGCATACGATGATCATGATTGCTGATCCTGTGGCCGGTTCGCGCTATATGCTGGATGCCGATCAGAAAATCGCGCATCAGATGACGATGAAGGCGCACGGCGCGCCGTCCGCGGAGCAGGAGCAGGCGTTCCAGCAGAAGATGCAGGCGCGACTGCAGAAGGAAGAAGCGTCCGGAACGGTCAAGAAGGAGTCGCTCGGCACGCAGACGATTAACGACGTCAGCAGCGAGGGCACGCGCATCACGCATACCATCCCCGCGGGCCAGATCGGCAATGACAAGCCAATGTTGATCGTGTTCGAGCGCTGGTATTCGCCGGACCTGCAAGTAGTGGTGAAGAGCACGCGGACCGACCCCCGCTTCGGCACGACTACCTACACGTTGACGAACGTGCAGCGCACCGAACCAGCGGCGGCGTTGTTCACAGTGCCGTCCGATTACACCGTGCAGCAGGGCGGGCCCAGAAATCATGTGCGAGGTGCTATGCGGGTTCCGCCCGCGGACGCTCCGGCGCCACAGTAAACCAGTCAGCAGTAGGCTGGTGTGCGAAGGCCCCGTTAGTATCAGCGACGGATAGTTACAACGAGCTTCTCTCCTGAAGACGGCACGCCCTTTCCGCGACGTCCCCCAATGTCGCGGGAGGGGCGTCGTCGTTTCTTGGGAGCAGAGGCAGGAAATAATGAAGTAACGAACGAATGAAACTTCTAATTTGCCGGAAAAAGAAAGAGCGGTGCTAGAAATTGGTATTGGTTGCCGAGTTGGGGCGCAGCAGCGCTGCGCCCCAACAATGACGGGATACGTTTGCGACGAGCCCCTTCTATTGTTCGACGGAAACGCTCATGTCGTGTGGGCTTCTATGGAGCGGTCGAGGAGTTCGACGACGTGCAGGACTTCCTGATTGGTGTGGTGGAGCTGGGTGCCGGCACGGAGTTGGAGGAGGCAGCCGGGGTTAGCGGTGACAATGGTTTCGGCGCCGGTGGCAGCGGCATGATGCATCTTGTCAGCTAGCAGTGCGAGCGATGCCTGTGTTTGCGTGACGTTGTAGACTCCGGCGGAGCCACAGCAGATATCTGAGTGAGGCAATTCCACGAGTTCGACGCCGGGAATGGCGCGCAGAAGTTGGCGCGGGGCATTGTGGACTTTTTGGCCGTGGAGGAGATGGCATGAGTCCTGGTAAGTGACGCGCAAGGTGAGCGGCTTGAGGGGTGCTAGCGGCGCGGACAGCCCGAGGTCGGCAAGGAATTCGGTGATGTCGCGAACTTTACCGCGGAAAGCCAGGGCCTGGGCGTGTTCAGGTTCACCGAGGGAGAAAAGATGATCGTATTCCTTGAGCGTGGAGCCGCAGCCTGCGGCATTGGTGACGATCGCGTCGAAGTTTTCGAGAGGGAAGGCCACTAGGTTTTTGCGCGCGAGGTCGCGGGCGGCGTTGCGTACTCCAGCGTGGGCGGCGAGAGCGCCACAGCAGAGCTGAGCCGCGGGGACAACGACTTCGCAGCCGTTCGCGGTGAGAACGCGGATGGTGGCTTCATTGAGGTGCGTGAAGGTGACCTGGGCGACGCAGCCGGCGAAGAAGGCCACGCGGGCGCGGCGCCGGCCGGTGGCGGGAAATGTGCGGCCGAGTTGGTTGAAGAAAAACGAATCGTCGATGCGAGGGAGGAGGCTTTCGCGATCGGCGAGTCCCAAAAGTTTTAGCAGCCCGGTAGTGCGTGCAAGGTTTTGGAATCCGAATTGCTGATAGAAGCGAAGGATATGCGCGGCTGCCGCGATGCGGTGAGGATAAGGGAGCAATGCTCGGAACATAAAGTTGCGCGCGATCCTGTTGAAGAGCGGGCGCTTGTAATCGCGTTCGATGAGGGCGCGGGCGTGTTCCACGAGCTTGCCGTATTCGACGGCGGAAGGGCAGGCGGTTTCGCAGGCGCGGCAGTCGAGGCATTTATCGATGTGTTCGACGAACGAATCGGTGATCGGTGCGTGGAAGCGGGTGCGGGTCGCCGAAGCGATCTGTTTACCGTTCACCGGCTCGGGCGGCGCAACCATGGTGAGCTCGCCTTGCGAAACATGGATCATTTGGTGGATGCGTCCGCGTGGCGAATCGGCTTCCAGGTTCCAGAGGCGATAGGTGGGACAAGAGTTGAGGCACAGGCCGCAGTGGACGCAGCGGGCGTAGTCTTCGTAAGTGGGGTTCTGGCCGGGAATGGGTGGCGGGTTGGTCATGATCTGCTTTGAGGGATTCACAACTCATAATAGCAATAGTTATCTGCGTAAAGGCCGGTGTTTGCTGGATGCCATTCAGAATAGTGCGAGATTGCGGGCCATTTTCGTTCCCCCTCCTTCGTGGTTAGTTTTTTGATGCCGGCGTTGGAGCCAGTCGCTTCGAAGGATCATTATAAACCTTTAAGTAATTTCTTCTTGACAGAATATTACGACTTATTAAAATAGCTGCGTTTTTAATTTCCACTACGAAAGGAGAAGGGAAGTGGCGGCCACTACCGCTATATTCAGAATTTCCAAAGACAGACATGAGGTCAAGGAATCAGAGATCGAAAGATTGCGCCAGCGCCTACGCAAGATGTCAAACCCCGAATTGCTGCTGTTTGGCGTGACTACGAAGTGCCAATGTTCGTCGGAGACGGGACCACCGCAAGAAGCGAGCCTCGGACAACTGAACGAGGCCCGAAAAGAGTGGAAAAGGCGAAACCCGACCTTACCCCTTAGTGAATCATTTTAATCTGGAATAGGCTTGGACCAACGATTACGCGGGCGACTGCGCCATGGCTGAGGAATCGACTCCCTCTACCAGGCGCAGTTTGCCACCGAGCGCGACGATCGAGGTTCAGTTGGCGACGCGCCCGGGACGTGCTCCCGCGCTCGTGACCGATAGGTGGCCGTCGCTTAGGATTGCACAAGCGCGCAAGGGCAACGGCGTTAGCATCGCAGCAGCGTTCCCGAGGAGTAGCACTGATGCCAACCGAGCGACGCCGCGCACCGCGGTATCCATTTATTGCGAGGGCCGAAATCATCGACGAAAAAGAAAATGCCCGAACGTCCTCGCGAGTGAGCGATCTGAGTCATCATGGATGTTACGTGGAAATGTCGAATCCATTTCCTGAAGGGACAACCGTGGTCATTGAGATCTATACCGACACGGAGTTTCTGGAAGCCCATGGGACGGTGGCTCGTATCGAGCCAAAGCGAGGGATGGGATTGACGTTCGACGAAATGCCCGCCTATTTCGCAGGCGTTCTGAATAAGTGGGTGAAGCAGGCCAACGGGCGAGCGCCAGCGGATGCATGAAGTCAGTTGCCGGTGGTGTGAGATAAAGAATCCGGCCCTCAGCTGAAAACCGGATGACAGCAGGCACTTACTGCACGGCTTGCACAGGCTGCGGAAGAGGCTTTTCTTTAGGAGGTCGGAGCTCTGGGTCCGACGTAGAGTGCTTGCTCTCAACGGGCTTTCATCCCCTGAAGAAAGCTTTCTCTTCTTTTGTTGCATTTTCCGCAAGCTGTTGCGGCCGTGCCATGACGTTGCCAAATCCAGAGGGAATCGATTTGATGGATTCGTTCGACGTAGGCCTATCCGGATTGGGCGCCGCGAATGAATGTCGAGTGCCTCGTCGACGCGAAAGATATCGTTGGAGAAAGTCCTCTGTGGCACTTGGAACACGAGTGCGTGTATTGGACGGATGTTAACGGATTCAAAATCAACCGTTACTCCGCTGCGACGCACGAGCGTAAGAGCTGGCGGTTTGATGTTCCTGTCAGTGCGATCTCACTAACAACCGATCTGGAGTGGTTGCTTGTGGCGCTGGGGCCACGTTTGATTTTGTGGTCGCCAGTGCGGGACAGGCGAGTACCGTTTGCGCAACCGGAACGCGATTGGCCAAAGAATCGATTGAATGACGGCGCCACCGACCCGAACGGCACCTTCTGGGTGGGGAGCATGCGCAACAACGTTGGGGAGGATGGCAGTGACCTGGAGGTTGAGGACCTCACGGGCTCGTTGTATAGGGTGACGCCGGACGGGGAGGTGGGCGTGATGGACACGGGCTTCGGCATCACAAATACCCTGGTTTGGAGCCCGGATCAGGGTACCTTTTACTGTGGGTGTTCGATTCGGAATGTCATCTACGCGTACGACTACGATGGTCGAAGTCTGTCGGTGAGCAACCGCCGCGTGCTTGTCGAGAATCTCCTGCCAGGAGTTCCGGACGGATCCGCGATGGACGTGGATGGCTGTCTGTGGCAATTGCCGCTTTTCCGGTGGATGCATCCTGCGGATCTCACCAGCGGGTAGAGTCGTGCAAACGATTCCGATGCCGGTGTCGAATATTACGAACTGCTGTTTCGGTGGGAGTGACTATAGAACGCTATACGTTACGACCGCATCTCTGCGGGCCGGAGACGATGAGAAGCTGGCGGGCGGATTGTTTGCGATTCGCACGGAGGTTCGGGGTCTCGAACCTAGGAGATTCCGTTTGTCGGCTTCGACGATTTCCGTACTGGCCGGAATTTAAACGAAGGTCGAGAAACGGGGGCGGCGAGAAATCGCTGGAGCAAAAGGCGTGCGCTCGGAACGCGGCGCTACGAGGGATCCGGAAAGAGGCGATTGGGAGCGAAGACATTTTGAGGATCGAACGCGGATTTGACGCGGCGCATTAGGGCTAGGTCGGAAGCGGGATGCGAGTTTAGGGCTGCCTCGAGTACACGTTTGATTGTTGCCGGCGCGAAAAGCAAAGAGGCGCGGCCGTCAAAGCGGCGGCTCAGGGAGAGGATTTCTCGCGCCAGGAGTGCGAGAGCTTCAGCCGGGGACTGGGCGGCGGCGTCAGGCAGCAGGGCAATATAGAGGGTGCCGGAAGCTTGGGCGATTAGTGCCGGAGGCAACTTTGCCGAATGGCCCACGGCCTCCAGGATCGTGATGGCTTCAGCCTGGAGAGAAGGCAGGACATTGAATCTAAAGATGGCGGCGAATGGCGAGGATTCGCGAAAGAGTGCGATGGCCTCACGAAGGCGCCCCCAAACGGATGGGCGGGTTACGTCGTCGAGGACGGAAATGGATTTCGCGCCGCATTGCTCGGCTACGCGAGTGAGATCGCGTTTGTAACGTGTCAAAACTTCTGGGATGCCAGCAAAACCGGCGCAGAGTTGCCAATCACTGGGGTGAAACCACTCACCTGGCAAGCTTAGCGGACTTTGGGCGATCTGACGTTTTTCGTCGGCAAACACCGACAGTTCGGGCGCGCCGGGAGTACGTTCGGCGAAAATCCTGGCGGCGACGGGATTGATGACGTCGAGCGTCAGCGGAGAAAGCGGAGACTCGACGATTTTGCGACGCGCGGCCAGTGCGGCTTCGTGAGTAGAGAAGGACGCCAGGAATCCCCGAGGAGTAAGAGGCGCCGGAAAAGTGCGGAAGTTGAGGCGGGTGATCACCGCGAGGGTGCCCAAAGAGCCGATGAGCAGTTTGTGCAAGTCGTAGCCGGTGACGTTTTTCACGACGCGGCCGCCGCTCTTCGCAAGTGCGCCGGTGCCGTCGATGAATTCGGCACCGAGAAGAAAATCGCGGGCCGTGCCATAGGTTTGGCGGAGTGGGGAATCGATGCCCGAGGCGATTGCGCCGCCGACGGTCGCTTGGGAATAATAGGGGACCAGGAGCGGAAGGAATTGGTTGTGGTCAAGGAGCACGGCGTTCAATTTTGCGAGTGACAAGCCAGCGCCCACGCTGACTGTCAGGTCTCCGGGGTCATACTGCGAGATTTGATTCACGGCGGACATATCCAGCGCGATGTCGTAGTGTATGGGGGTCGCGCCGATGGAGAGTTTGGTCCGTGCGCCAACAGGGACCACCGCGAGCTTTTCTCTGGCCGCGAAGCGCACGACTTCGGCGGCGTCCTCGACGGAGACGGGCTTCGCGACCGCGGCCGGCACGAAGCCATCGATGGCGTAGGATTCGCGGTCCGCAGGATCGGCGAAACCTGGCGGAGTAGGACCAAGCGATCCGAGCCTTGCGGCGATGTTGTTCGTCACGGCCGTCATGGGTGAGCGGCTGCTTGCGGCCCTTGCGCTCGAATGCGAGTCTCACCGCAACCTTTGTTCACAGGAAATACCTTACCGGGATTCAGCAAGCAAGTGGGATTCATCGCGTCATGGAGACGCCGCATCAGGGCAAAGTCGGCGTCGGAGAAAAGCAGGGGCATGAGTTCGCTCTTTTCCATTCCAATCCCGTGCTCGCCAGAGAGACTGCCACCAACTTCGACACAATAGCGGATGATTTCGGCGGAGGCTTTGAGCGCGCGTTCGAATTGCTCGGCGTCACGCGGATCGTAGAGAACGATCGGGTGAAGATTGCCATCGCCGGCGTGGAAGATGTTGCCGATGCGAAAGCCAAATTGTTCACCGATCTCCTGAATACGGCGAAGAGTTTGCGGGAGTTTCGAACGCGGGATAACGCCGTCGAGCACGTAGATGCCGGCCGCCACCCGCCCGAGGGCGCCGAAAGAATTCTTGCGGCCTCTCCAGAGGAGCTCGCGCTCTTTGTCATCGCGGGCGACGCGCACTTCGCGGGCCCTGTGCAACCGGCAGATTTCGTCGATGGCCGCCGCTTCTGCGATGACGGCTTCCGTGATGCCTTCGACTTCGATCAGGAGGACTGCAGCGCTGTCGAGGGGAAAGCCCGCGTGGATGTAGTCTTCCACCGTGCGGAGGGTCCAGCCGTCAAGCATCTCGCAGGCAGCAGGAGTGATACCGCGCGCGGTTATGTCGGCGACAGTCTCTGAAGCGTCATCGATGGTATCGAAGATAGCCAGGAGCGTCTTGACCGCTTCTGGCTTGCGGGAGAGTTTGACGGTGATTTCGGTGATCAGCGCGAGCGTGCCTTCCGATCCGACGAGCAGCCCGGTGAGGTCATACAGCAAGGCGTCGCCCTGTTTACTACCGACGCGTACGATTTGACCGTCCGGCAGAACGAGCTCGAGAGCCGTGACGTGGTTTGTGGTCACCCCGTAGGCGAGGGTGTGCGGGCCTCCGGCATTTTCGGCTACGTTACCGCCGATAGTACAGGATTTTTGGCTCGATGGATCAGGAGCGAAGTAGAGGCCGGCATGCTCGACGGCGCGCGTGAGGTCCAGATTGACGACGCCCGGTTGTACCACCGCGCGTTGATTTTCAAAGTCGAGATCGAGGATGCGTTTCATGCGCGTGAAAGCGATGATTAGGCCGCCGCGGGGAGCGAGCGCGCCGCCGGAGAGTCCCGTTCCTGCGCCGCGGCCGACGATGGGAATGTCATACCGCGCGGCGAGTGCAACAATCCGGGAGACCTGCTCGGTGTTCCCAGGAAAGGCGACGATGTCGGGGCGGCCCTTTTCCACCGAGCCATCGTATTCGTAAAGGAGCACGTCTTCCGGCAGGTGCAAGACCGCGGATGGGCCTATAAGTTTCTTCAGCTCGGGGATGAAGCCTTGAGTCATAGGCGTTGAAGCTAGGGCGATGCCAGTTCACTATAGAGAGGATACCTTCGTCCGCGCAACCCGCCTGCAGTGGAAGCCCGAAACCTGTGCTAGTGTAGCGGCTCACCTAAGGGAGGACCCGCCCGATGCCGAAGCCCCGAGTGCTAGCGACGCGACCACTATTTCCGGCGGCGCAACACATTTTGAATGCCGGCTGTGAGGTCGAGTATTGGACGCAACCTGAGCGCATTTCGAAGGAGGAGTTGTTTCAGCGAGTGAAAGACAAAGAAGGGTTGGTCTGCCTTCTAACCGAGAAGGTGGACGAAGAGTTGTTGCGAGCCGCACCGAAATTGCGCATTGCCGCCAACGTGGCGGTAGGCTTCGACAATATTGATGTGCCGGCGTGCACGAAACGCGGCGTGGTTGCGACGAACACCCCGGGAGTGCTGGACGAGACGACGGCGGATTTTGCGTGGACGCTGTTAATGGCGGTGGCGCGCCGCATTGGAGAAGGCGAGCAGTTGGCGCGGTCCGGCAATTGGAAAGGCTGGGATCTGGATCAACTGGTGGGCACAGACGTCTGGGGGAAGACGCTGGGATTGGTGGGATTTGGGCGCATCGGGCGCGCCGTGGCCCGGCGGGCCGTTGGATTCCGGATGAAAGTGATTTATACCGATGCGATCCGCGCTCCGCTGGACCTCGAAAAAGAGTTGAAGGCCGAACATCGTGATTTTAACGCCGTGCTTGCCGAAGCGGATTTTGTCAGCGTACACGTGCCGCTGCTGGCGGACACGAGGGGATTGTTTGATGGCGCGAAGTTTTCCAGAATGAAGCCGACCGCGTTTTTGATCAATACATCGCGGGGGCCGGTGGTGGACGAAGCGGCCCTGGTGCACGCGCTAGAGAGTGGGAAGATCGCCGGCGCCGCCCTGGACGTATACGAGAACGAGCCGTTTATTCATGCCGGGCTGAAACGGCCGAACGTGGTTCTCGCGCCACACATTGCCTCGGCATCGCTGGAAACGCGGACGAAGATGGCCACCATCGCGGCCGAGAATGTTGTGAAGTTATTCAAGGGTCAGCGGCCTGCAAACATGTTGAATCCCGACGTGCTGAAAGCGAATTGAGCGGGGATTCACTTCCATGGCGGATCTAAAGCAACTCGCCCGCCGGATTTTCCACGAAACATTAGCGGCTATTGATATTCCTGCGACCATGCGGCGAAAGCTGTGGCGGGATGGACCGGTGCTGCACTGTGGCGACGAGATCGTTTTGGATCTGCGTGCATTCGACCGCATTTGCGTGATCGCCATCGGGAAGGCCGCGCATGGGATGGTCGAAGGTCTCGCGCCGGTGATTCCCTCGAGCCTCAACATGGATGGTGTGGTTTCAGCGCCAACTCCGCCTGCGAAATCTTTGGATGGTCTGCGATATTTTATCGGAGGACATCCCATCCCCAACCGCGACAGCTGGCAGGCAGCGGAGGCGGTTCTCGCATTGCTGAAGACTTGCGATGAAAAGACGCTGGTTTTTTTCCTGTTGTCGGGCGGGGGATCGGCGCTTGTGGAGTTGCCCCTCGATGAGAGGCATACGCTCGAGGATGTGCAAAAAGTGTATTCGGCGCTGGTGACGTGCGGTGCGCCAATCGCGGACATCGGGAAAGTTCGCCGCCATCTATCCGCCGTCAAGGGAGGAAGACTGGCCGCGGCGGCTGGTCCGGCAACCAAGATCACGCTTGCCGTGAGCGATGTCCCGGCGACGCAGGAGGCAGCGTTGTCTTCAGGGCCAACGCTGCCTGATCCGACCACCGTTGCGGATGCGCATCAGGTAGTGACGCAATACGATTTGCGGGCCCAGCTGCCGGCGGCCGTTTGCCAGTCGATTGATGATGGAAGGATGATCGAGACGCCTAAAGCCGGCGATCCTGCGTTCAAGAACGCGCACTTTTCACTACTCCTGGGTATGGACGACCTGTTTCATCCGGCGCACCACGCAGCTGAGGGGAAGGGATGCATCACTTGTTGCGACAACACGACCGACGATTGGCCCGTGGAGAAAGCCGCAGCGTTTTTATTAGCGCAACTCGAGGAGCTGCTGGCGACGCATCTGGGACAGCGTGTGGCCTTGATTGCGGATGGAGAAGTCAGTTCGCCAGTGACCGGCGACGGAATTGGGGGAAGAAACTCCGCATTCGTGCTGGCGTGCGTGCCCAGGATTGCTGGACGACGCATCGCGGTTCTGAGCGCCGGCACGGATGGGATCGATGGAAACAGTCCGGCTGCGGGAGTAGTGGCGGATGGAGAGACACTGCAGCGCGCCATGGCGATGGGGATGGATCCGGACGAGTACTTCCGGCGAAGCGACGCGTACAACTTTTTTGTGCGACTCGACGACGCCATTACCACGGGGCCTACTGGCAACAATCTGCGCGACTTTCGGATCCTACTCGCTGAGCCGTGCGTTTTACCGGCGAGGCGCTAGTTTTTTGGTTGAAGCGCCAGTCGAGATTCGATGCCCTTAAGCCGGTTATTCATCTCCTGGACGATTCGCTCGATTTGATCGAGGCGGTTCGACACCGAGGCTTGATCCATTCCACCAACGGCCTTGTCACTGTCTTCGTCCTGCGTTTCATCGTCCTTGTCGTTATTCCCCTTTGCCTTTGCTGCTTGAGACTTCTGCAGCTTTTCGATCTGCCCTTTGATCTCAGGAACCATTTCGATGCTGAGATCATCGCTCTTGAGCAAGGCCTCGAGCGCAGGGATTGCACTGGCATCCCCTCGATTTCCCAGCGCGGAGATCGCTGCCCATCGGATCGTGAAACGCGGCTCCGTCAGATAGGAGGTGATTTGCCGGGTGACTTCCTTGTTGCTTTTATCCACGCGCCCCAAACTCGCAATGGCGGCACTCCGCGAATCCACGGCCTTGCCGGGAGCCGACCATTCCCGCAGCAGGGGAACACCCTTGTCGTCTCCCAGGAAGCCCAGGGAACGCAAAGCGGCGTTTCGAAGAAATCCGTCTGGTGACTCGCCCTCGACAGCTGCGGTGAGAATGCCGAACGCGTTAGGCGACTTGAGGTGACCCAGCGCTTGCAGGGCGCTGGCGCGGGCCCGGTAAGAGCGGTCGTCGCGTGCGACGGTTTCCAGCGTGGCGGGCGCGCTCGCTTCATTCTTGAACTCGCCGATCGCTCCTACGATGTGGTGGCGAACCGCGGGAAGATCGTTCGTTTTCAGCGCGTCGACCAGGTGTTTAAACGCGCCGGATCCACCGATCCGGCCGAGCGCGTCGGCGGATACCGCGCGAATGCCCCAGGCTTGGTCGGTATTCAGTGCTGTTGCGAGTGCTGCTACAACTTCATCGTCATTCTTCAATTTTCCAAGCGCGATGACCGCATCGGCGCGGTCGGCAAATTCCGTGGCGTTCTTCAGTTGATAGAGCCACTCTCTCTGTTCTTTATGAAAAGCAGCCGTTTTCAGGACGTGGCCGCCCTTATCGAAAAGAACCATCAGCGGAGCGGCCTCCGAAGGAAAGCTGAAAGTCTCGACGTCCTTTGTGACCATGACTGGATAAAGTTTCGGTCCCGACAGCGTTGTAATTTCGACATCGACGGGAACGTGAAAGATGCCCACATGACCTTCGATCTTCTGCGTCTGTTTAACCGTCAGTGAGACTTGGTGCTTGGCGTTGTCGTACGTATAGGCCAGATCGAATTTCGGAGCGCCCGCGCCATAGATCCACTGATGAAAGAAGCGGTCAACACTGACGTGGGTGGTTTCCTCGATCGCCTTGATTAAATCCGAGGTCGTGACGTTTTTCCCGCGATTGACTTCGAGGTAGCGCTTCAGGCTTCGCCAGAAAGCATCGTCTCCGAGCTGATGGCGGAGCATTTGCAGCACCCAGCCGCCCTTCTCGTAAGCGTTTCCATCGAATTCCTCGGATTCATCGAAGTCGAAGCGGACAATCGGCTTTTTATAGAGATCAGTTTTTCCGAACCATTCCCGCGCGGTGTTCCAGGTGTCGTAATCGGCCTGATCTTTCGGATAGTGAGATTCCGCCCACACCGTTTCGAAGAAAGTTGCGAAGCCCTCATTGAGCCAGATGTTGGCCCAGTCCTTGCAAGTGACCAGATCGCCGAACCATTGGTGGGCCAGTTCGTGAGAGATGAGAGGATCTTCGTTCGTGGGGAATTCAGGCAGTAGCTTGGGGCTTTTCAAGGACGTCGCGGTGTTCGTCGTAGCACTGGAATTTTCCATGCCGCCGGCCACGAAGTCGTCCACCATCACCTGCGCGTATTTCTCCCACGGATAATCGACACCCAATTTCTTGGTGAAGAGGTCGATCATTGCGGGTGTTCGCTCGTAATTTGGGAGCAGCCGATCGCCACGTCCCTTGGGCGCGTAGTAGTTGACCGGCAGGCCTCGCAACGATTGCTTTACTTCATCGAATTCGCCGGCGACCACAGTAATCAAGTATGTCGAACTCAGCACAGATTCGCGCCAGGTCCAGGTTTTCATGGAGTTGCCCGCGTCGGTGACGCTAACGAGTTTTCCGTTGGCAACCGTCAGCCAGGACGTGGGAACGGTCAGGATCGTTTCGGTCGTGAGGCGGTCATTGGGATAGTC
This sequence comes from uncultured Acidobacteriota bacterium, assembly GCA_963721915.1. GTDB lineage: Bacteria > Acidobacteriota > Terriglobia > Acidiferrales > UBA7541 > Acidiferrum. The sequence goes on from CAVRLD010000008.1 coordinate 132,166, forward strand.
GTAGGTCGGAAGGTAGTAGCGGGTGTCTTCGGATTCCCCCTGGCTCCAGATTTGCTTCGGGCGGTTGGGATAGTCTTTATCGGGGAGAATGAAGTAGAGACCCTTCGTGGGTTTGCCGTCATAGCGAACTTCGATTTCGAATTTGTCACCGGGATGGGTTGCCGACGGAAGCGGAACAACGAGTTTGGTCGCCGTGGTTTCAAACTTGGCGGGCGACTTGTTTACTGTAACGCTGTGGATATCGAGTCCGACCGAGTCGAACGAGACTTTAGAGGTATTGTCGCGAAGAATGGAAAGGGAATGGGTGACGTCGCCGATGACCTTTCGTTGATCGAGGTCAAATCGCAAAGCGATCTTCGAGTGCTGGAGATCGTAGTCGCGTGTGCGGGAATAAGGCTCATCCGCCTGGAGTTGCAGCGCGCAGCCGACAAGGGTGAACCAGATGAGGACGCCAAAAATCGTTTTGCGGCTTCGATTGACGGAGCGAGGCGATGGCACGGTCATTCTACTTTTTCTCCAAAAATCACCGAAAATCCATTCAAGTTCGGAATTGGGCGCCGTTAATTCGCATCCGCACGTCCGGATTGCATCACCCGCGTGGTGACCAGCAAGGGCGCTTACCAGGATGCAGAGGTGCAAACTATTTTCGCATCGCCGGGGGCCTCAAGCGAGCGCAGTCGCTACGTTGATTCCGAGATTGTAAACGGTACTTGAGTGGCTCAGGCGCAGTGAAAACGGGGTACTCGTCAAAATCTGGCCAAGGGCGACTTTCTGCGTAAGTGTTTAGCGGCTCCAATTCAGTTAGACGTACGGCAGCCTCTATGGTTACCAGAACCCGCTCATACGGACCGCTCATACGGACCTTGCCACAAAGCCCGCTCGGCACTAAGATGCGTGCAATTCCGGATGCGCCTGCCAGGAGGTATCCATGCGGCGAAACAGGGGAATGTTCTTCGGGCTACTGTTTGTGTTGGCGTGGGGAGCCTTGGGCGCCCTGGCGCCGGCTTACGCTCAAATCGGGAAATACGTCCCCATACCTGCAGGATCCGATGCGGATCATGCGCTGACCGAAATCAACGCGACGACCGACCCGGCGCAGAAGCTTGCGCTGATCGACAAATTTGCCACCAATATCGCGCAGGGAGACATGGCCATCGTGGCGGATGATCTCTACGTGAACTACTACATCGCCGCCAAGAACTACGATAAGGCATTTGAATATGGCGACAAACTATTCGCGTTGGACCCGGACAGCTTCTCCAATGGAGTGAACATGGTGCGGGCTGCGCAAGAAAAGGGTGACACGGATAAGCTGTTCTCCTACGGCGACAAAGTGGCCGGCATTTTAAAGCGCTACAAGGAAGCGCCGGCGCCGGAGGGGAAAAACCAGGGAGACTGGGACAACGCGAAGAAACAGACCCTGGACAACGCTCACGACAGCACCATCTATGTGCAGCAGTTGATTTTCAACGGAGCGTATCAAACGCCGGATGTGAGCAAGCGCGCGGCGCTGCTGGTGCGATTCGCGCAGATGTTTCCCGATTCGCCCTACGCTGACCAGGCCTTGGGCGTAGCCGCGGCTTCCTACCGGCAAACCCAAAATACACCGAAAATGTTGGAGACCGCCAACGGCCTGTTGGCGAAGGATCCCTCCAACCTGGGAATGCTGATCCTGCTGGCAGACTATTACAGCGAAAAGGGCGAACAGCTCGACAAGGCGGAAACCTATGCAAAGAAGGCTGTGTCTGTGCTGGACACGGCGAAGAAGCCGGAAGGCTTGACCGACGAACAGTGGCAGCAGCAGAGCGCGCTCCAGAAAGGGCTGGCATTAAGCGCGCTAGGCCAGGTAAACATTCAGAAGAAGAATAACGCGCAGGCAGTCGATAACCTCAAGGCAGCGGCTCCACTGTTGAAGCCCGATGCCAACAGCTACGCGCGCAACCAGTACCGGCTGGGTTTCGCGTTGCTCAACCTGAAGAGGATACCGGAAGCGAAGGCGGCATTGACCGACGCGGCATCCGTGAACAGTCCCTACAAATCCCTGGCACAGGATAAATTGAAAGCCATGGGCGGCACGACAACTCGGGCGAAGTCATAGCCTTGTCGGTCGCCCCGTAGAATCGTGAATGCTGTGTATTGCATCCAATGGTTTGCGTTAGACACGACCCCATAACGGATTTCTCAGGAACGGGAGAATGAGATGACAGAGATTGCAACGTTTGGTGCCGGGTGCTTTTGGGGGATTGAAGCGGCGTTCCGCCGGATTCCCGGTGTTGTCGATGCGGTGGTGGGATACTGCGGTGGACACACGGTCAACCCCACCTACCAGGATGTTTGCACTGACGAAACGGGGCACGCGGAAGTTGTGCAGGTGACCTTTGATCCTGCAAAAGTGACGTACGAACAGTTGCTGGACGCCTTCTGGGCGATGCACGATCCCACGCAGAGGAATCGCCAAGGACCCGATTTCGGCTCGCAATACCGCACGGCTATTTTCTTTCACTCACCGGAACAGGAAGCAGCAGCCAAAAAGGCCAAGGCCGCGCTGGATGCAGGCAAGAAATTCGGGCGGCCGATCGCGACGGAGATTACCGCGGCCGGGCCGTTTTACCGCGCGGAGGAATATCACCAGAAATATCTGGAGAAGCGCGGCGCCTCATCCTGCCATTTCTAAACAGGCTTGCTGACTTGATTTGGGATTCGCACCTGAAATAATCGATGCCCCTTGAGCTCTGAAGTGATACCCACTCAACCCGGGAGAACTCGATATTCTGGCGGAGAGGGTGGGATTCGAACCCACGGTACGGTTTCCCGTACGCTCGCTTTCGAGGCGAGTACTTTCAACCGCTCAGTCACCTCTCCGCGGCTATTTCCAATCGTAACAGACGGTTCGCTCCTGCGGCAATGCACTCTGAGGTTCAGGAGTGTCTGACGGCCGCCGAGAAATCAGAAACCCGCGACGGCTAGCGGCGTTCAGCGAAGAAAGATTGGATGAGCGCGGCGCATTCAGAAGCAAGCAGTCCAGAGGTAACTTCAACCTGATGATTCAGTCGCGGGTGGGTGAGGATCTCGAAACAGGAGCGAACCGCGCCGCCCTTCGGATCGTCGCAGCCGTACACCACGCGCGGGACGCGAGCCTGAATAATCGCGCCCGCGCACATGCTGCACGGCTCGATCGTAACGTACAAGGTCGTCGCGGCCAGACGGTAGTTGCCGAGTTTCCGCGCACCTTCGCGCAACACCAGAATTTCCGCATGCGCGGTGGGGTCGCAATCCCGGATCGTGCAATTGCCCGCACGCGCGACAACTTCGCCGTCTCGCACCAGGACTGCGCCGACCGGGACCTCTCCCGCCAACGCCGCCGCGCGTCCCTCTTCAAGGGCCAAACGCATGAATTCGAGATCGTTATCCATAAACTCGCAGGCTCGGCCAGAGAATACCATGCGACCAAACTCTCCGCCGAAGGACGCAAACGGAGGAGGTACGGCAGGACGCGAGCTGCGGGCTTGCGCACCTCCTATGAAAATTCTCTGCGAACTCGTGATGCGAACTTCGCGCCCTCTGCGTTAACTCTTTCTTTTGTCTGCGCTTCTTGACAATCGAAGTAGGGCCAAACAAACTACTCCGCAGGTTCGAGGTCCTTAGATTGCAATCGCCGAGCGATTTTCTCAGTAACCTTCGATCGTTGCGTTAGAACTCCGCATGGAAATCCGTCGCGATCCAATCACGCAAAGTTGGGTAGTCCTGGGGCAACGGGAGCATCCGGACGATGCGCCTGAGCCTTGCCCCTTCGATGGTGGGGTTGTCGAGAAACAACCTGCCATTCTGACCTGGCCCACCGAGGGACCATGGCAAGTGCGCGTTATACCTCATCCCGATCCGCTCTACCGGATTGAAGGAGAGCCCGGGCGCCTCGCCGAAGGTATATACGACAAGATGGGCGCTCTAGGCGCACACGAAGTAGTTGTCGAGACACCGCATCACGCCAAACGCATGTCGCAATTCAGTGACGAAGAGATCGAGCGTGTCTTGTGGGTCTGGGCCGCTCGAATCGCCGACCTGAAAAAAGATTCTCGATTCAAGTACGTCGCGGTGTTCAAGAATCAAGGCGCGCTCGCCGGAGATGATTGGTCGCACGCCCATTCACAAATCACCGCCACGATTTTCGTACCCAGGCGCATCAAGTACGAACTCAACTCCGCCAACGAGTGGTATCACGAGCGCGAGCGCTGCATCTTCTGCGATGTTGTGCGCCAGGATGAAAAGCAGGGCAAACGAATCGTGGATGTGCAGGGAGAGTATTACGCGCTTTGTCCGTATTCTTCCCGGGTGCCCTACGAAATGTGGCTGATGCACCGCAAGCACAACCATTTGTTCGAACAACCCCGGGCAGGTTCCAACCGCAGGCATCTCGCCGCCCTGCTTGGACGCATCTTGCGAAGGTTGGACAAAATCGCCCCCGCTTTTCATCTTGTCGTCCATACCGCTCCGAACACGCGGAACAAAAAAGGCGAGCTAGCGGGCTATTGGAAGACACTTGCCGAAGACTTTCATTGGCACATCGAGATTCTTCCCATCCTCGAAAAGCGCAGCAAGTCGTACAGCATTAAAGAGGTCTACTTCAACTCTCTGCTCCCGGAGCAAGCCGCCGAACAATTGCGTTCGCTGGATCCCAATTCATGAGGTGGCGCTTTTGCCAGCGCGGCCTGGGACCCCAATCCGGCGGCATCATTTCCTCGTTGCTATCACTCATCTTTGTCGTTGTGCTATGTGCTGTGCTTTATTTCGCTCGTGGGCCCATCCTTCGATTTGCCGGAGAGAGTTGGATCGTCGAAGACCCCCTCAGTCGCGCCGACGCCATCATTGTTCTGAGCGACGACAATTTCTACGCCGACCGCGCCACGCATGCCGCAGACCTCTATCGCCACGGTATGGCACCAATCGTGGTAGCCAGCGGCAGGAGGCTGCGGCCCAACGCGGGCATCACCGAGTTGATGGAGCATGATCTGATCGAGCGCGGCGTGCCCAAAGACAAGATCCTGCGCGTGTCCCACAACGCGGAGAACACCAGGGAAGAAGCTCAGGCGATGGCGCAGCAAGCCCTGGAACGCAAGTGGCGCAGCGTGATTGTCGTGACCTCCAACTATCACACCCGCCGAGCACGCTATATTTTCTTGCATGTATTTCCGTCGCAAACCCTGGTGCGCGTTTCCGGAGCGCACGACGGCGATTTCGACCCAGACCACTGGTGGCAGACGCGGAAGTCGCTGAAAGAGTTCACCCGGGAGCTCGCGGGGATGGTCGTGGCCATCTGGGAACTGCGTGGCCAGCCCAAGGGAAGCGCCAACACACCAGCCGTTGTGGGACTGGGCGCATTGGAACCACAATATCTAGTGTAGAGCGTGACGTAACACCCCAGATTTGCTACCGCCCATTTCTCTTTACACTGCCTAAGTGCTGTACTATCTTCGCCATTCTGAGTCGTGTGCCCTTCACAGCCCACGAAATACGACTTCGAAAATTAAAATCTTCGCCGAGGTGTCCCGATGTGGAAAAAAGAAGACGCAAAACCCCAAGGGCTTCCAACCCACGGAGTTCCGTCCCGTGGAGTCACGGAAGGTTCTTCGGGTTCGATTGCCACACCGTCACCTTCGGCAAGCGGTCATGCCGGCAGCCATCGTGACGCTCCCACGTCTCCCGTTTCCTCACGAGCCGCCGCCTGCATCAGTCAGGGAATTCGCATCAAGGGTGAAATTACCGGCAGCGAAGATCTCTTTGTCGATGGTCCCATTGAAGGCAAGGTTAACCTCGCGAATGGCAGCCTCACGGTGGGCCCCAACGGCACCGTGAAAGCCGACGTCGTTGCCCGTGAGGTCGTTGTGCGCGGACGAGTGGAAGGCAAGATCTCCGGGCGCGAGCGCGTTCAACTATGGAGCACCGGACAAGTCATCGGCGAGGTTCAAACGCAGCGCTTGGCGATTGAAGACGGCGCCGTTCTCCGTGGTAAAGTGGAGACCGGCAAGCCCATCGAGAAGGCAACTGAGGACCGCAGTAAGGCAGTTGCGATATCCAAGTCTTCGGTGCCGGCCGGGACCGCGACGATCTAAATCATGAGTCTCCTCAACAAGTTCGGCATCGGGCCAGGCAGCGGGCCGACCCGTGATGTCTCTCGCTCCGTCGCAACGGCAGGCTCGGGCGACAGGTCACGTCCGAAGGGTGGCGGGGTGGTCCCTGCTGTAAGTTCCACGCGAACGCCAGACTCCGGCAGCGAACCTACGCGCGTCTCAAACGGTTTAAAAGAGTTGCTCTGGAATCTCGACGGCCTCGGTCGTGGAACGCTTCTGGACCTGGGATGCGCCTGGCAAACCACCCTAAGCTTCTTTATCGAAAAGGGTTTCCGCGTCACCTCCGACGACTTGCTCCGCTCGTGGAAGCAGTTTCTCGACCAAGAGGGAAAGACCCTGCGCGAAGCGGGCAAGACACTCGACCCGTCACTAGACCAGACGCCCGCGGGTAGAGCCACCAGGTTCCTCGAATCAAACCTCCAATATCCGGCCGCATCCTTTGACGCCGTGCTCCTTTGGGACGTGCTGGACTATCTCGAACAGCCGATGGCCACCAAGGCGGTCGCGTGCATCACGGAGTTCCTGCGCCCGGGTGGCGTGATCTTCGCCATGTTTCACAGCAAGAAGCCCGAAGGATTCCAGCGGTATCGCGTCGCGGACTCAAGTACCTTACAGGTAATTTCAAGCCCGCTGCTTTGCCCGGCGCAGCGCGTATACCAAAACCGCGAAATACAGGATCTCTTCGCCAGGTACCGCACCACCAAATCATTTATCGCCCGCGACCAGCTCCGCGAAACGCTCTTCATTAAGTAGCGAGCGATTTCCACACCCTTCGGCCTAATTGCATTTTTCAACGTTTCTTGCTTGCATTCAGCGAATCCAGGGCGTACATATGAGGCGAGCTCGACGAGCTTCGGAGGGGAGCATGACTCCACCGGGCTTAGAGCGCAGCACAAGCTAAACACACCGCTCTCGCGGTGCGCGTCGCCCAGAAACAACGCGCAACTCTGCGCCGCTTCCGAGACGACAACAGCAAATGGTAAAACGGGGAGCCGTGGCGGCTCCCCGTTTTCACTTTCAGCGCCGATTCTTACTGGTTTCTATGGGTGGCGTGGTGAGTCGTGTGATGGTGTGTCACGGCGTGACCCTTGTGCCCGTGATTCCGGTGGTGCCTCGGGCGAGCCGCCGGCTCCGCCGCGCTTGCTGTTACGATGGTCACCGCCAGGAATAACGCCGACGCTGCGAGGAAAAGACCCTTGAAGATGTGTTTCACAGTAAATCTCCCGATATGCAAACTGTTCAGCGGGAACATTGAATCACAAGTTGGACTCTAAGTCGCGAAGGATTGTATACGATATGCACGAAGTGCAAACTCGTCTTGGTCGAGTAGAAGCCAGTTCTCGACGCGTACCGCGATCGACCACCCGTGTTCGCACAGCCGCTCCGCCCATGAGAATCATCCACCGAACTTGAGGGTTTGGAGCCATTTGATGTCTTCGCGCTGCTCGGAAATGATCTGAGCCTGCCAGATTAATGCGATGCACAGGGCGGACATGAGAAGCAAACAAACCGTGAGGACAAGACCCTTCTGCGATTCCGTAGCTGTGCCGCTGAGCTTAAGTTGAGACCATTGCATAGTTATAAATCTCCCAGTACTTCTGACTTCTTCTAGAACTGCGCCATCTATAGCAGTGCGGTCTGCTCATTGGTTAATGGCAATTCCTCTGCCAGCGCGTATTGCCAGACCCGCAGGGTGCTATCTGAGCGAAAACAAAGGAATTGAGGCCTACCGGGTGGCGTCGCGTTCGTTGGTGCGGCCGGCCAAGTTGGGCAAAGAGTTCGACTTTGGAGACACTTTCTTCCGAGAGCTAGCCTCTGGAGGTGACGCTTGCGAAGACCATGTCCCAAAGGTCCGGGGAGTTCAGCGGCAGCACCCTCGTTTTGGAACCGCGAGATGAGGCGGAAAGGGAATCGAACTCCGACGGCTTTGCCAGCAGCAAGCCACGGTCGCACGCCGGGAGGAGACTGTCGGCCTCCGCTGAGGTAGCGATCCCTAAAACCGTTGGATGGGCCCTCAGCGCCCGGTCGTAGAGTTTAGATAGCTCGCGAACACACAGGCTTAGATCGGCTCCCACCGCAAGGGACCAGAGAACTCCGTGCTGGCGCAAAGCAATTCTTCGGTTGTTTGCCTCGGCCACGAAACGCGCGACGTCCGTTTCGGCCGCTCCGGCGAAGAAGAAGAGCTCGTCGAAGTCGCGTTGCCGCGCCAGTTCCGCATCACGCGGCGGAAGGCCTGTGTTTTGTTCCAACTCCCGGGGAGCAAGCGAGCGTAGCGAAACCGTCGATACTCCGGTTTGCTCGGAAAGCAGTTCCAAGGCTTCGGAAGCGGCAGGTTGAACCTCGGCTAGCGGGATACAGGTGAACCGGCCCAAGCGCACCGTTTTTGCGGGACGCAGGTGAAAGTAATCTTCGGGAAGGTATACTCCGCAAGCATCTTCTCCAATAAAGGGATGCTGATGTCCGAATTTGCGGCGGGGTTCGTCCATCTGCGGCCGCGAACGCGCCGTCACCCATACAATCGGCACCCCCGCATGATCCAGTTGGGCGCCAAACTCCTCGAATCCTGAGGAGGTCTTTCCGCGGACAGGCACAATCGTATCAACCGCACAGAACACAATCGCAGACGTTTGCCGCAATCAAATAGCTCCGGGATGCTGCGAACCATTCTAGCCTGTATTTCCCCAGGGCTTATTTCGCATCGAACGCCGCCGCTACGCGGCCCTCACGGTTCTGGGGACGATCAGCCCCCCACCCCCCGGGGGTTTGTATGAGTAACAAAGGAAGGTTCTTAGTTCAGGAGGCGTTCGCAAGATGTTGATTCTAAAGGGCCGCCTGAAACCACGAATTTGAGTGAACTGGGCCGATTGGCTCGCCTGAAATGAAAAAAGCGCCCAAAAATTCGGCGCTTTTGAACGACAAGACTAACTCCCTGTAGAATACCACGAAATGCAGAAAAGTCAACAGGCTGTTGGATAGTGGGCCAAAGTAGCCCACAACCGGTTGTTGAAATCCGTGACCGGATACGGGCCGGAGTCTTTCGCCTCGCACAAATCGAGCAAAGCTGCATGCCAATCGGGGTCTGCGACTAAAAGAAAAGGCGGGCATTGAAGCTGCCCGCCTTCTGCGTAATCATGTGGCTTGTCGTCGGTCTGAAACCGAACGGTTAGTTGCCGGAGCTTGAGGTCGTCGCCTGTGGCTGTGAGTTTGCTTTCGGGATGCTCACGTAGCCGCTGACGGTGTTCTTGCCGACTTTGTTGATGACCATTTCTTCGGGAACCGCGCGCCGGAAGTGTAGAAGAAGATCGGCTCGTTCATTGCGCGGTTCTTCTTTTCAAACTTCTTGTCTTCCACGGTCATGGCCACGGTGAATCGGTTGTTCTTCTCATTGACGCCCTTGAGCTCGACGGTCACGTTACCGACCTTGACGGGCTTGTTCTTGCCGTCACCTTAAACTCGACGTACTCGCGCTCGCCGAGGCGGCGGAGTTGGTCGATTTCGTCATGGTTGCGCGCGATCAGGGTGCCCATTTCACTTCGCGCCATCTTCAGGTCTTCTTTCGTGCTGTTCAGGTCGGTTTGAACGCCGCCGACCTTGGTGTCCACGTCTTTACGTCATCGCGGTGGCCTTGGTCGCGAGTTGCCGTGTGCACCGACGTGTCGAGCGCCGTGAGCTTCTGCGTCGTCGCGTCGTTCAGCTTGGTCGCTTCGGTTCGCGGGCGTTCTTCAGCTGCCCTTGGGTAATTTTGAGCTTCTTGGTTACAACCGTGAGGTCGCCTTGCAGATCCGCGTTGGCCTTTTCGTCTTGCGCCAGACGGTCTTTCAAGGAGGAAACATCTTGCTGCACGGCCTGCTCCGTGGTCTTGAGTCTGCGCGGTCACCGCTTGCTGCGTGCTATCCAGCTTCGAAGACGCGTTCCAACCAAACCACAAGCCACCAATCGCGATTAGTCCCAAGACGATCATCGCAGGAAGGTGCCATGCGGTGATTCTCGTTCAATGATCTTTCTTCGGACTATAGACATCTTTCTCCTTCACCCCTGATGGGATTCATGTCATTTTCCCGACCCTGCCAGGGAAGAGTGCATGCTTCGCACCAAAATTTGCGCCAGTCGCCCTTTCCCGCGCGTCTAGGGCTGGTGAGTTGATGTAATGCAGGTAACCTGACTTCAGAGGTGTACAAAATTCGGAAGGGGCCCAGTACTAGTCCTGGGAAAGTTTACTCATGTGTCGGGATTCACCGAAATTTGCCACAGCGAATCTACCTTACTTCGAATGCTCAGCTCCTAAATTGCCGCAGCCCTCTTTCGCCCTTCCGGCGCTTGAAAATGGATGCCCGGCCATACCCAGTCGCTGCGGGCTGCCTCGACATACGCAGCGATATCATCTATATAGACCGCTTCACTGGACTTTCACCCTGCACGCGCGCAACGCCTCTGAAATAGACGAGCGGGCTGGGTTTACTGGCACCCAACACGCAGGAGTAGTACGCGCTCGGAAAGAACCGGAAGAAGTCGTATTGCGCCTCCATGTGCGCCACGTGGATTGGGTCCGTATTCGATAGCAGTCCGAGCCGATAGCGCTTGCCGAGTTTGTCGAACAGGGCGCTATCGTGAAGGGGTTCCGGATGCAGTCACCTGATTCCAGACCTGCGTGAACTCCTTAAAGCTCAGTGGCGAGCCCAGGCGCCTGGTCAATGCAGGTGCCAGTCATGCGGCGACATGCGACCTTCCTGCCAGTCGAGCCATCGCGGGTCCTTTTCGAAGGCCGACCACATCTTCGTCGGGCGAAAGCGCAAAGTCCGCTGCCCAAGCCAGTCATCGGCCCGCGCACATCCAACCCAATCAGCACTCGGCCAATGTCAAAGATGATGGCGCGGAGCTTCCGCGGAGGCACCAGCTATCGCTCCTTGGCGGGTACTACGGCTCGCCCGTCGCGCCGCGAATCAAACTGATAATCGCCGGAAGCAGAATCGATAGCACGATGACCACCGCAGATCACGTAGTGGATGCGCTGGCCGATGTTGGGCACCGAGCGGCCCAGGAAGATACCCACCGAGAATCATCGCGCCCACCCAGAAGATTCCGCCCACCACGTCGAACATGCAACGTAACGCGGCATAAGGCATCTGCGCTGCCCCGGCGACCGGCGGGCAGAACGTCCGAATGATTGGCACGAAGCGCGCAAGAATCACCGCCCGTCCACCATATTTCTCGTAGAAGTCATGAGCACGTTGCGAGGTGGCTACGCCGGAAAAAGCAGCGAATCTTCCTGCCGATAAAGCGCGGGCCCCGCGCTTGCGCCCAATCCAGTAGCCGAGCTGATCGCCAACGATCGCGCACGCCATCACCGGCAGTAGAAGCCAGCGTAGACGGAACCACTCCGGCGGCGGCAAAGATTCCGGCGGTGATCAGCAGGGAATCGCCCGGAAGAAAGAATCCGACGAAAAGTCCGGTTTCGATGAAGACGATGAAGCAGACCAGGGGCGCGCCGCCCCAGCGGATTAGTTCTTGAAGTCCTCTGCGGTCGTAGAGGGATTGGAAAAAGTGAAGGATCGATTGCAGCACGCGTCGTTTTTCCTTATCGAATTTCCGGCAAGATGTGCCGGATCGGCACGAGCGCAAGCGCTTGCTTGCCGGCGAACAGTAAAAACATTACAGCCTAATACGGTAACAGAAAAGCGCAAAATCATCGCCGCATTCTTACCAGAGCAGCAAGTCCCATCGCCGTAACGCTGTAGATCCAGCAGCTTAGCCGAATCATCGCGTCACCTCCGCTAGCATCGGATGCGCTTTGTACTTCTGGTTGCAAGCCTACGGTTCACTGACGTTCTGCTCGTTACAGATATTTGTGAATCCGCGGTAAAGCACGGCGTGTCGACCGCCGCGCCTGCTTCAATGGCCTCGTCCGCTCGGTCGAAGTCGTCCCAGGCCAGCGACTGCACTTCGGGCCGAAGCACAAGGTCGGCGTGGCGTTCCCAGATTTCCAGCTGATGCTTTTGCGCGGCGCTCACCGCGCGGCTGACGACCTGAAAGATGTTCGTGGGCGCACCGCGGTCCCGTCTTGAATTCCCACCGAGACGCCCAGCACAAATTACGCCCCCATATCGCGTGCTGCCGGCGTCGGCACCGGGGCCACCAGCGCGCCGTCGGCCAGGCATCGCGTGCCGATTTCTACCGGCTCGAAAAGACCGGGAAACGCGCAGCTTGCCCGTATCGCGTCCATCAGACTTGCCGTGCGGTCAGCACCACAGGCTCGCCCGTGTTCAGATCGGTGGCGACAATCGCCATCGGAATGCGCAGATCGTCGAATCGCTTTGCCTCGAACACGTGTTCGACCAGGTCGCCAAGCCGATGGTTGCTGGCCAACCCCAATCGCGAGACCCGCCAACGCGCGATGTCGCGAAACCTGAGGGTCCGGCAGGTAGCCATGATGCGGGCCAGGGTCGCGCCGCTGGCATACGCGGCGCCCAGAATGCTGCCGACACTGGTTCCGGCGATGCAGGAGATAGGAATGTGATTCTGTTCGAGGACCTGCAAGACGCCCAAATGCGCGAAGCCCCGCGCAAACCCGCCACCCAGGGCCAGCCCGATTCCCGGCCGTGCGCGCCGGGGTTGGACCACTATCTAGCGCTGCTTGGTGTTCTCGTATCACCCGATAAGGATGCCAATGTACGCTGTGCCGACCAATGGGTCTGGCGTCCCGAATAAACAGTACGTTTGTACTTCGCTTGAATCCGCGTGTTTTCGCATGCCCAAGTGGCAAACAGTACGTTCTTACTACTCGGGTACCCTCGCTGTACCATTGGCGCCTTCGGAGCTGTGCGCGATTCTGCTCATGTCAGGACGAAGTGCCCGAGGGAGCCGAGATGGACAGCGCGTACGCAACATGGGTAGGACTTCCGGTGGTTCTGCGAGTGGCGCTTGGAGATATCAACGTGCCACTGCGGGGCAAGATGCTGAAGGATGGCGGGGATACGGTGCGGATGCGGATTGGCGACGGTTGGGACATCGATATTTATAAGACGATGATTTTGGCAGTAGAAGAAGACGCGATGGCGCTGCTCTCCGCGTGAGGAGGCCGCATATGAACAATCAAGTTCCCAAATACGTGACACGAGGACGCGCCGCCCTTTTACTCGGAATTGAGGAAGAGGAGCTGCGCCGCATCTCCAGCGAATCCGGGCTAGGACACACCGAAAGCGCCGGTGAAGAGAAAGAGACATTTTTCACGTACGACGAGTTGCGGCAGATTTGCCTGCTCTCGACGCAGACAGTGCACTAACGAAGTTATCGAGTTTCCTCCGGCCCCCCTCAAGCAGTAACCCCCAACCCCGGGTTCCTCTCCCCCCAGAGGAACCCGGGGTTTCCCTTTGGAGCCGACTTCAATACACTTACCGCCGTCAGAATTGGGGGACTCCCACATGGCTTTCAAAGGGCTTCGCGTAGGCCAGATCAGCGCTGCGGTGATGGGTGTAATGTTGGCTTTCGCGTTCGGTCGGGCCGTCGGCAGGACTCCGGATGACGCGGCTGAGGCCTATGACCTGGTGATCGCAACTGGCCGGGTAATGGACCCCGAATCGGGCTTGGATGGTGTGCGCAACGTTGGCATCCGAGGAGGCAAGGTTGTCGCCATATCGGAAAAGCCGCTGGCCGGGAAGTCGACTATCGACGCCACGGGGCTGGTCGTGGCACCGGGATTCATCGATCTTCATGAACATGGGCAGGAGCCGCGCAATTACCAGTTTCAGGCACACGACGGTGTAACGACTTCACTGGAACTTGAGGCCGGCACCGACAATGTCGAGAAGTGGTATGCCGAGCGGGAAGGGAAGGCGCTGATTAATTTCGGCGTGAGTATCGGCCATATCCCCGTGCGCATGAAAGTGATGCACGATCCAGGAACGTTCCTCCCAACCGGAGACGCGGCGCATCGCGCGGCTGCGAGGGAAGAGCTCAAGGAAATCGTCGCGGCAATGGAGCTGGGATTTCGCGAGGGTGCGCTCGCCGAAGGCATGGGCGTGAACTATACGGCGGCGGCATCACACGCGGAAATCGTGGAAATGTTCCGTGTAGCCGCGAAGTACCACGCTTCGGTGCATGTGCACCTACGCTATGCGGGGATAAAGGAGCCGACGACGGGACTCGCCGCGCTCGAAGAAGCCGTTGCAGCTGCTGCAACGACGGGAGCGCCGCTGCACGTCGTGCACATCACTAGCATGGGGTTGAAGTACACGCCGGACCTGATCGCCATGGTCGAAGGTGCGCAACGCCACGGTCTCGACGTGACTACGGAGTGCTATCCCTACAGGGCCGGAAGCACCGCCTTGGAATCCGCGATCTTCGATTCCGGCTGGCAGGAAGCCATGGGCATCACCTACAAGGATATTCAGTGGGCGGAGACCGGCGAGCGGCTTACGGCGGAGACATTCGAGCAATATCGCAAGCAAGGCGGCATCGTAGTCATCCATTCCATTCCCGAAGAGGCGGCGCGAACGGCGGTCGCGAATCCCATCGTCATGATCGCCAGCGACGGGATGATGATCACCGGTGCGAAGGTGCATCCCCGCGGCCAGGGTACTTTTTCCCGGGTGCTCGGGCACTACGTGCGCGAAGAAAAGGCTCTCGACCTGATGACCGCGCTGCGCAAAATGACGCTGATGCCCGCGCAACGTCTGGAAAAGCGCGCCCCCGCGTTTCAGAATAAGGGCCGAATTCGCGTGGGTGCCGACGCCGATATCACGGTCTTCGACGCCAACCGCGTCATCGACAAAGCCACCTATGACAACCCTTTGCAGTATTCCCAGGGCATTCAATTTGTCCTTGTAAACGGCGTGCCTGTCGTGAAAGATGGGCAACTCGTTGAAGGGGTATTTCCGGGACGTGCCGCACGCGCTCCGATTTCTCAGTGACTACGCCCACCGAAAAGTCCGCAGCCCGCTATGCCGTGACCGCCGGATTTCTCGGCTGGACGCTCGACGCCTTTGATTTCTTCATCCTCACCTTTATATTCGCGCCCATTGCAAAAGAATTTGGCACATCGATTTCCGCCATCGCGCTCACGGTTACGGCGAGCCTCGCGACCCGCTGGATTGGCGCGATTTTGTTTGGTCTGTTGGCCGACCGTTACGGCCGGCGCATTCCGCTGATCGTCAACATCTTGTACTACTCGCTGATCGAAGTTCTATCGGGACTCGCTCCGAATTACACGACATTCCTTGTGTTGCGCTTGCTTTACGGTATCGGGATGGGCGGCGAATGGGGCGTAGGCGCTTCGTTGACCATGGAATCGGTGCCGGTGAAATGGCGAGGCGTCCTGTCGGGCTTGCTGCAGGAAGGCTACGCGCTGGGATTCTTGTTGGCCGCGGGTGCCTACCGATTTGTTTATCCTCACTGGGGCTGGCGTCCGATGTTCTTCGTTGGCGGACTGCCGGCGCTGCTCACTCTTTTCATCCGCGCGAAAGTGACCGAGACCGAAGCCTGGAAACGCTCGCGGACGGATTGGGCCACCTATCGTCGCGCCATCTTTAGCAATTGGCCGCGATTTGCGTATCTCGTCTTGCTGATGGCCATGGTGAATTTCATCTCTCATGGCACGCAGGACATGTACCCGACGTATTTGCAGCAGCAGAAAGGCTTCAGCCCGAATCGGACCTCAGACTTCACTGCATTTTCTATGGTCGGCGCTATCCTGGGCGGGCTCACGTTCGGGCACCTCTCCGATCGCTACGGGCGTCGGCGCGCCATGGTGAGGGCGATCCTGCTGGGCGTGCTGATTATCCCCCTGTGGATGTTCGCTCCGAGTCTTCCCTTGATTCTGCTCGGCGGATTTCTGATGCAGTTCATGGTGCAGGGAGCGTGGGGCGTGATCCCGGCGCATATCAACGAACTTTCGCCCGACCAGTTGCGTGGATTTTTCCCTGGTTTGGCGTACCAGTTTGGTGTGCTGCTAGCAGCCGGCAGTCCATATATAGAGGCGCGCCTGGCGGGTCACATGAGCTACGCGGAGGCGATGGGATCGTTCGCGTTCGTAGTGTTCTTGTTGGGAGCCGCGGTGATCGGTCTGGGACCGGAAGCCAAAGGAGCGCAATTTGGCCACGGTCCACTCCAAGAGCCCGGCGCGAGTTTGTCGACGAGCGCGAAGAAGTGAAGCGACTGATGCGCATCGTTTGTTCGGGTCGATGCGGTCGTTCCCCTTTTTCGCGGCCGCAATGGCCCGCAGCATCAACGGGTGCGCCACCTTCAGCGCCGCGGCATGCGGCTTCAAATGATCCACGCAAGCTTGCCCGAGCCGTTATGCCTGAAGGAGCTCAGCTGGTTTGGAACGGGAATAGCTTGACACTTCAGCTCCGCATTTGTTAAAAGACACCATCCCCGCAATCCACAATCTGAATTAATCCTTCAAATCTCAATTTCTGAAATCGGAGCGAAGATGAAAGCTGTCCGTCTATTTACCACGATAGTGTATTTTCTCACAGCGATGTTATTCGCGCCAAAACTCCTCGGACAAGTGGGCGCCACGAACGGCGGAACCCCGATGAAAGTTGTCGGCTACTTTCCGCGGTGGGGGATCTACTCGAACTATTTTGTCAAGAACATCGTCACCAGCGGTTCCGCTCCTCTTCTGACCCATCTCGACTACGCCTTTGCAAACGTCGTCAACAATCGATGTGTCAGCTTTGACCCTTGGGCAGACTACCAAGCTCCCGTCACGGCCGGGCACGCGGTCAACGGTCAGGCAGATATCCAGGGAGCCCTCGCAGGCAACTTTCATCAGCTCCAAGAGCTTAAGAAGTTGTATCCGCGTCTCAAGATCATCATGTCCATTGGGGGCGGAAGCTCGAACCCTAACGCGTTCCGCTCGGCGGCGCTCTCCACAAATCGCGCGGCTTTCGTAAAAAGCTGCGTGGACATGTATATTCGCGGCTATTTTGCAGCGGGCCTGGTTGCGCCAGGTATTTTCGATGGTTTCGATGTGGATTGGGAGTTTCCCGCATCCACCACGGATCGCGATAACCTGACCAGTTTGCTCGCGGAGTTCCGCCACCAGATGGATGCGGTTCGCCCCGGACTAACACTTGCCATTGCGGGCCCGAACGGCCGATGGGCTTACCAGTACATCAATCTGAATCAGGCGCAGCAGTATCTAGACTATTTTGGTGTGATGACGTACGACTATGACGGACCCTGGAAGTACAACACCGGTTTCGTGGCACCGCTGTACCGGTCTCTCAAAGATCCCGCGCCGAACAACAATGCCAGCGCCACCGTCGAAGGGTATCTCGAATCCGGCGTGGCGCCGGGAAAAATCGTTTTCGGTGTGCCGTTTTACGGGTACCAGTGGAGCAACGTACCGAACATCGACAATGGGCTCTTCGAGCCGGGAGCTCCGGACGGCCAAGGCGCTGCGTACAATTACATCGTTACCATCGAATCTCAGTTTCAAAAGCGTCGTGATTCGATTACCCAGGCGCTCTGGTTGTATAACGGCTCACACTTTTGGACTTACGACGATGCCACCTCCATCAAATTTAAGATGGATTACGTCCGTCGCCAGAATCTAGGCGGCGTCATGGCCTGGAATCTCAGCCATGATCTCTCCGACGGTCGCCTGCTAAATGCAGTTGTGAGCGGCCTCCAGCCTTAAGACCAACGTCCCGTCTAAGCGGGATAGAACTTGACGCTCTTGACGTACGCATATCGCGTAACGTTCAGGGTCGCTTTACCGCCCCACTGATCGCTATTGGTGCCGCGGATCTGCAGAATGATGTAGGCAGGCGCGACTGGTACATTGGTGTGGTGCTTGGCAACAAGTACCCCATCGATGTACCACTTCACGCTTTCGGGTTGCCAGACGAGTTTGTAGTTGTGGAACTGGTTCGCCAGGGACGAATTCTGAACTTGGTCCGTTGTTCGCACTTCCGGCAAATAGCCCGGTTGCGTATTCAGATTCAGGTTATGGTAGTTTGTCGCCCACACGCAATTCTTGTCACCAAGAAACTCGATATCCATCTCAGTTTCAGAATTTTGAAAATACAAAAAGGCCGACGACACGGTGCCGGACTGTGCCTTACCGAGACCGTTCGGTGTCGGAGATTCCGAAGCCATCCTCATGACAAATTCATACGTGCCATACCCGAACTTCTCCCTGGTCCATACGGCAGCTCCTCTGGAAATGACACCGTCTGGCCCCTGCGTCTGTTCAACCTTAAGGCGAAGCATGCCATCAGCGAAGTCAACGTTCTCCGGCACGTACGTGCCATGATTCAAGCCGGGCTTCGAATCGGGAGATTGCCACGAGGCTATACGCCAAGCTTTGCCGAGGCCGTTGTTGAAGTCGTATGAAAAGTCGTATGAAACAGGCTGTGCTTTTGCTGTGACAAACAGGAACAGTAGTGCGACAAGCAGGAACAGTAGTGCGACAAGCAGGACGGATGATCTCATCAGAGGTTTCCTTGATACCGCTTAAGACCCACGGTTTCCCCGCCCCTTTTCAGCGAAATTTGCGCCAGAACGGAAGCACGTACTTCGCACACAAATGCACAAATGAACTGGGACCTGAGAGATACCATACTCCATACAACATACTTCCTCCTGAGCGCCTTCATTTGTCGCGTCATCTTCGAGATCTTCGAGAATGAGAGCACCTGTGTCATTTTAGAGCTTCCGCTAATATAACCAACAGTACGTCGGCCCAGTTTTAGCCAATACGTCTGATCTATGCATTTAGTAGTACTCAGTATTAGTAATACTACTTTGGCCTGGTACTAGCGGGCGGTACTAACAAAGGGATAGCCGCGTGATGGCGCGAGTGTGTCGACCAGGCAGAAGAAACTGACCACTCTAAGCCGCTGGATATGCCGGGGAGATGGCAGGCCAGGTAGGTCTGTAGCGGGCGCGCTAAAGCGAGCACCTACATTTGCTTGGAAAACTCGTTAATTCAGCTTGTAGCGAGTAGAACTCTGCCAGGAGAGCTTCTCAGACTTGGGGCCGAAGAACGCCTGATGAAAGCCTTTAAGAAATAGGTAACTATCCACAAAGCGCAGGACGATATAAGTAGGCATATAGAACAAGATATCCCAGCGCTTGTGCGAGAAGCTGACGACGGCGGCGCTGATAAGCATGAACCCGCCATCAATGGTCAGCCAGGTCACCACCGTTCTTGGGAACAGGTAGAACCATATTGGTAGGAGCAAGAGCAAGAGTGAGACGACAAATCCCTCGCTCATCACCAGTTGGGTCTCGAGAGCAATCCTGCGCGTGCTGCCCCACATCTTGAGTTGCCGAGTGCAAGACCATGCGCCGCCGTTCCAGCGTGTCAGTTGGCGACTGTAAGAATGCAGCAAATCCTGAGGGTCGGCGGTGACGACCACCGCGTCTCGAACGTAGATCACGTCGTAGCCAAGGTCATGGGCACGAAGTGTTGCCATCATGTCTTCGACGATGCTAGGTCTGCTTTCCCAAATCTGATCGAAGAGACTCATGCGGAAAACCGAACAGCAACCCGCCGCGACGTTAATCGTTCCTAGCGCGTGTTGTCCTTCTTTGATCAACCAGTGCCCAACCGCATACTGAAGAGCACGCCAAGCGGTGAGCCAGTTCTTGGGGCGAGACTTGACCTTGCCGCAAGCAATCGCCGCATTCGGGAACTTTTCAAAGGCGCGTGCCATGGCGGCGAAGTAGCCCGGTTCGAAGGTGGTGTCGGCATCGGCTAGCGCAAGCAAGTCATAGCTGGCGAGATTGAAGTGCTTGATGCCCTTGGCGATCGCCAAAGACTTTCCGCCGTTCACCAGAAGTTCCAGGACCTGAATGCCGCGCGCCCTGCCTAGCTCGGCCGTATCATCGGAAGAGCCGTCGCTAACGAGATAAACGTCGCTTTTGTCGACGCCCGCGGAAACGACGCTGTCGATCGTCGATACGATGGCTATTCCTTCGTTCTTCGCCGCGATGAGGACGCAGACCCTCATCGAACGGTCACGACCTGGCCGACCGAGGGAACACCATTGGTGTTGACCAGAAACAGGAGATAGACGCCCGGAGGCGCTACGTTACCATTTGGAGGTGCGCTCAAAGTGAGGGTCTGGCCGTTGGTGGTGAAGGACAATCCCACCGCGCGCTGGGACATATCGAAGGCGTGGGTAGTAGCACCCTCGCGGATGAGTACCGCGCTGGCGATGATTCCGTTTGACGTTACGGTGAAGGTCTTTCCATATCCCACGGTGCTCGGTGCCGCGGTTAGTGAAGGCCGCGTTGCCAGGGAACCGTCAGCGTTAAATAGATATGCCGGCTGGTAAATCTCGATGTGCGGCTCAAAGACACCCTGTTGCGGGTTGCCGCCGCTTAGCACCACGGTCGCATCCGGTAGGAGCAGCGCGGTGCTGTGGTACAGGTGAGGGTAGACGTTAGGAGCTGCCGAAGAGAAGGAGTTTGTCTTCGGGTCATAAAGGTCAGCCGTCAGACTCGCCGTCGAACCATCTTCGTCATTGCCACTTCCACCTACAGCCAGAACCTTCCCGGTGGGAAGCAGGACAGCATTCATCTCCACACGCGGACGGGACATGGCCGGACCAGAAACCCACATCGGGGCTGTGGTCGACATGTCAATCAGTTCAGTGGTGTTGGTGGCGACGACAGAGTTGCCCATACCTCCCATGGTCAAGATGACGGGTTGGTAGTTGGTTTCGGGCAGTAGGGGAAGCAGAACCACCGAGCCGTAGGAACGGTATTGATTAGCGACATTCGTTGCTAAGTAGGTCCAATTCGCGGAACCCGCGCCGGCAGCAGGATCAAACACCCAAGTCTCGGGTTCGGGTCCAGCGTGAATCAACTTGCCATTCGGTAGCAAGAACATCCGAGGATAGAGCGCGGGAGCTCCCGGCACCGGTAAGCTTCCGTCGGAATACGTCATGGTGCGGCAATCTCCTACAGGACCGGCCCCAATGGAGCAGGTCGGGATGACGGGTGCGCTCCAAGAGCCATTCCAATATTCAACGAGCGGATCGTCATCAGCCTTCTCATCTTGCCCGCCATACGTCATCACACGGCCGTCGGCGAGTGAGGTCGTGTTGGGATACCAGCGCCCCGCGACCATTGGAGGAGTGACCGTGAAGGTCGAGGTGGCCGGATCGAAAATCGCGGATAAGTTACTGCCGCCAAAACCCTGGGCTTGCGCGGTAGTAGCGTCGCGAGGAGGTTTGTGTCCCGGTGTGCCTTCCGTGGCGACCGAGGCCCTGCCGCCTGGAACCGCACGGCCGTGGCCCATTGCACGCATGATGGCCGCTGCTGGACCCGTTGCGTAAGTAGCGGTCCCTCCGTTGATGAAAACCCTGCCATCGGCCATTTGAGTGGCACCGTTGCAGAAGGCGTCGAAAGGAAGAGGTATCGTATTGAACGCGCCGGTGGTAGGAGTCCAAATCGTGGCCGAGCCAAAGTCCGTCGGGCAGCCGGCAAGTCCCGGTGGGCAATTCCCTGATCCCGCGATGTACAGGACGTTGCCAGTGTTGAGGAGGATTCCGTGCACTGGATTGATGGGCATCAAGGTCGATGAGGTCGTCCATACTCCCTGACCTGCCGGGGTGGCGGGATTCTGGGTCACGGTCGTTCCAGGCGGCGGGATAGGGACAGGGGCTGGAGGGACGGGAGGAGGGGTCGGAGTTGGTGTTGGCGTGGGTGTTGGGATTGGAGTTGGTGTTGGGGTTGGGGTTGGTGTTGGTGTTGGTGTTGGAGTTGGGGTTGGTGTTGGAGTTGGGGTTGGTGTCGGAGTTGGCGTGGGCGTTGGTGTGCCAATAGGCGTAGCTGGGCCAGACTTGACCTGTTGCCCCCCGTAGCTGCAACCGTAAAGGCCCGCTGTGAAGATCAGGATAGTCACCGAGATTAAGATCTTCTTTTTTCCCATTCTTCCTCCTCGACAGAACAACGCCAGACAAGTTCTTGCTCTCTACTGCCTGGCATGCGGCCCCGAGCTTGGTGACGTCCCTCGCGCAGAGGCGGAACCTCGGACCGCTTGGAAAACGAATTGAATTTATCCAATTTGTTTAATGCCTATCTTGCCAACCTAACCAGAACCTTATAAATATTTCCGCGCCTGCGCCCGTTCGCGGGATGACGGTGCGGGTTTCGTACAGGTACACGGCGCCCACTTCGAAGGTCGAATTCTCGGTCGGGACCAGCAATTCTATACCCCCGCCCTCGCGAGTAAAATTGTTCCAGTCATAGTGCTTGACGTCCTTGGAGGCGGTGATCTGCCCGAACACGATGAGGCTGGGGAGCGGTCTATTGGTACCGTGCCCCTTGTCCTTCCACACGGTGACGCCCTGCTTAACGTAGTCCACGAGCAAGGTGTTATGGAGTTCGGTAGGGCTGATGTTCAATGCTGCGATGCCCCAACTGCTTCCCGGAAGCCGGCCAGCGTAAGGATTCCAGCCGATCCAGTAGTTGAGGTCGACCGTAGGAGCCGCTGCGGAGTTGCCGCTAACAAAGCGGTGTTCGAGGGTGTACCCAGCGTCGGCCCGGGCGAGGCCGCCGATACCTTTCCACGAGAATGTTTTCACCAGCTTGAGGCCACCACTTGCACGAGTGAAGCGGTTCCAGTCCAGACTGTGCTGGTCAAAGCTGTCGGTTGTGTTGACATACGCACCTAGGTCAAATGGGCCGAGGGTGTGGACGATCACACCTTCTTCTCCGAAGACACGCACCGCGAAGTCCTTTTCGAGCGGGCTGGATCCACCCGAATCGATCCACATGCTGCCTTGGGTGGTTGGCGCTCTGCCTGTGATGTTTGGAGCGGCATCTCGGGTGGTGATGACCCGTGGAGCCATGACCTCCTGGGCGCTAGCCACCGATGCGCACAGTAGGAATAGAGCTGCTAACCTCATGATGTTCCCTCGTCTTTTCGTCTTGTGTTGGCTTTGACCCATTTAAGAGCTCGCTAAGCCTCACAAAATGAAGCGTTTGGCCTAAAACAGGATCGTTTTGACCCTCGCTGTGGTCACTTCGTCCGTTTCGCCGGCGAGAGAGGCGTTCGAGAGATCGCCCGATTTGGGACCCTGTACGTTCGGACAGCAGATTGCCCTCTCCTGTCCGCTCGGCCAATGGACCGCACGTCCCGGAAAAAAGGTACAAAGGTACTTCGCTGCGGGCGTAGTACGGGTATTAGTACTTTTTGGTCCGGGTCGGGGCCTGCCCCTTTTTCGTAATCCTCGACGAGTGATCCCACAGACTTCCCTGGAGTGAACGCATCGGTGGGCTGGCTGCTTCCTCGAATCTGCCCTCTTTTGAGCGTTGGCGTGCTGAACAAAACAAGGTAGGTATTTGTGGTAACTCAATCCGGCGAGGCGACAAACCAGCGACTGACCGGGAGCTGGTGGCGACGCGGGCCCCGCGACTTTTGATCCGAGGAGCAACGCACTCCCATTTCTCAGTTGGGAGGGGAGAGGTGTTGCAAAGGTGGGATGGAATCTGGGACCTTTTCGGCCGCGGTGGTGCGGATCGCGGATTTGGACGACCTAGATTGAAACCCGTTCAAACGACGCGCAGAGACGCCAGATGGGAGTACAATGCCCGCAGTTTTCGAGGTCAAAAAATGAGATCTTGGATAAACGCAGTCCGAAGGAGCGCGCCGATGCAGCATTCACAATTAAGCGATGGAAGAGATCGATTTGACCGCCGGGCCTTTTGCAAGGCTGCTGGCGTTGCGACCGCTGTCGGGGTAGTCGAGGCAAGCCTGGGAAGCGTGTTGGCCCACGCAGACCTCACCAAGGAGCAGCGTGACAAGTTGACGCCGGACGAAATCATCCAGCAGATGAAAGCTGGCAACGAACGCTTCCGGTCGGGCAAACCGCAGCATCGCGATCTCATGCGCGAAGCTAAGGCGACCGCGAAGGGACAGTATCCTGCCGCGATTGTCTTCAGCTGTGTTGACTCGCGAGCACCCGCCGAGTTGATTCTCGACTTTGGTATCGGCGATATCTTCAGCGGTCGTGTGGCAGGCAACGTTGCTGACGAGGACATATTGGGCAGCATGGAATTCGCTTGCAAGGTGGCAGGCTCGAAGGTCGTGCTTGTCATGGGCCACACCGCCTGCGGCGCTATCAAGGGTGCCATTGACGCGGTGCAGCTTGGCAATCTCACGGCGTTGTTGGCGAAGATCCGTCCGGCCGTTGAAGCCACTCAGTATACTGGGGAGCGCTCGGCCAAAAACTACGCGTTCGTAGACGCTGTGGCGCGAAAGAACGTGTCACTGACTATCGCCAACATTCGGGAAAAGAGCCCTGTGCTTCGGGACCTGGAATCCAGCGGCAGCATAAAGATTGCAGGCTCGATGTACAACCTCGAAACGGGAATCGTTGAGTTCCTCGCGTAGCGGTTACGCACGCTTACTTGACCTTCGGTTCCCCTTGCGCAGACTGCTCTTTCGAGCGGGCCAAAAAAAGAGCACTTTTCAAACGGACTGACGCTCCGACGCGCGGAGTTTTCTAAGCGCCATGGCGGCGGAGTGCGATTTCCCCCAATGACACATCGCGTCTAGTAAGGGACGCAAAGAGTTCCCCAGGGGCGTGATTGTGTACACCACGCGGGGCGGCTTGTCGGGATAGACGGTGCGTTCCACGATGCCGGCCGTCTGTAATTCCCGAAGCTGCTGAGATAGTGTGCGGTGTGTTATCCCAGCAATCGATCGCTTCAGTTCTGAAAACCTCTTCGCATCGTGAAAGAGTTGCTCCAGCACAGCCGCCTTCCAGCGCCCGCCGACGATGCGAGCTGTGGTTTCGACAGGGCACAATTCCATGCGTTTGGCCATAGTCGGGGCGGTTACACATTGTATACCATGTATTGACTGCGTCTAACGTACGCCCATGTAACCTCGAGACCCGGGTTCTCATCTACTCAACCACGTTCCTATCGCGCTTCAATTTATAGGTGCCTTGGTCGGGCCGCCAGGTACCCGACAGGAGCGGAGCAATCGGAACCTTGGGAACATCATGCCATCGGAAAGAAACAGAATGCTCAATCGAAGAAATGACGACATGTGGATGCTCCGGCTTGCTGCGGCGGTCGCATCGTTGGCCATCTCGGCGTTAGCTGTTGGCTGTTCTGGTTCTGCCCAACCGCCGGCGCCGGCGGCCCCCGAAGTGACCGTAGCGGAAGTCGTCTGCAAACAAGTGAGCGACAGCGACGAATTCACGGGTCGTCTTGATGCCGTTAACGCCGTGGAGGTTCGGCCCCGAGTTTCGGGTTACTTGCAGGGCGTCCATTTCAAAGAGGGCGAGATCGTTCGACAGGGCGACCTTTTGTTTCAAATTGACCCTCGCCCCCTTCAGGCGGAAGTGGATCGCCTGAGAGGCGAACTGTCGGAAGCGAAAGCTCAAAGCGAGCGGGCTCAGAGTGACTTTCAGCGAGCTCAACGTCTCCATAATAACGACGGAATGTCCGCGGAAGAGTATGACCGCCGCGCCGCAGTGCGTAGTGAAGCCGATGCCCGCGTTGCTTCCACGCAGGGAGCACTTCGCGGAGCGGAACTTAACTTGGAGTTCACACGCGTCGTAGCTCCTATAACGGGCCGCGTTGGACGCGCGGAAATTACGGAAGGGAACTTGGTTGAGAGCGGCGCCGCGCAGGTGAAGCCACTGACGACCCTCGTTTCTCTTGATCCGATTTACGTCTATTTTGATGTGGACGAGCAGACGTATCTGAAATACGCGCGGATAACTCGTGCTCACGGGGCTGGATCGCATGAGCAAAGCGGTGCTGCACTGCTGGGTCTGGCAGACGAGGACGGATTTCCTCACACCGGCCTCGTGAACTTTGTCGACAATCAAGTCAGCTCTACGACCGGAACCATTCGAGTGCGAGCCAGTTTCGCAAACAAGAACCTGGCCCTGACGCCTGGCCTGTTTGCCAGGGTTCGTTTGCAGGGTGGCGGAGCCTACGCCGGATGTTTGGCAAAGGACGACGCCGTGGTAACGGACTTGAACCAGAAATATGTATATGTGCTGGCGAAGGACAACAAGGTCGAATACCGCGCAGTGGATCTCGGCCCGATGTCGGACGGATTGCGGGTTTTTCGCAAAGGGTTGCGTGAAGGCGACGTTGTCGTCGTGGGCGGTTTGCAACGCGTGCGTCCCGGCGTTGCGGTCTCCCCAAGGAAAGCTTCCATGACTGCCTCGTTAAGTCGTTCTCAATCTACGGCGCAACCCGAGTCGGTGCCCTAGCAAGCCCAGTTTGCGCGAGGCGAACGCGAGGGAGTAGCTCTACACAACCATGAATATTTCTAACTTTTTCATCAAGCGCCCGATTTTTGCGGCGGTCATTTCCATCGTCATTTTCGTGATCGGCACTCTGGCATATTTTCGAATTCCGCTGAGTGAATATCCAGAGGTCGTGCCGCCGACGGTAGTTGTGCGAACAACCTACCCGGGCGCAAATCCGACGGTCATTGCGGACACGGTTGCGTCGCCTCTTGAACAGCAGATCAACGGTGTTGAAGGGATGCTGTACATGTTTTCCCAAGCGACGGCCGACGGCGTAATGACACTCACGATTACATTCGGTCTAGGCACGGATCTGGACAAAGCCCAGGTTCAGGTGCAGAACCGGGTGTCGCAGGCCCTGCCGCGGCTTCCGCAGGAAGTTCAGCGTCTCGGCGTAACGACGGAAAAGACCTCTCCAGATCTGTTGATGGTTGTGCATTTGGAGTCCACCGACAATCGTTACGACATGCTTTATCTGGCGAACCTGGCGATTCTCCAGGTGAAGGATGAACTAGGGCGCCTTCCGGGAGTCGGAAACGTGCAGGTCTTTGGCGCCGGCGACTTCAGCATGCGGGTGTGGTTGAATCCGAACAAGCTGGCATCGCACAACCTAACTGCGACCGATGTTGTCCAGGCGATTCGCGAGCAAAACGTACAAGTTGCCGCAGGCGTATTGGGCGCTCCTCCGACAAATACGGGAAGCACCGCTTTCCAATTGCTGGTGAATACTCAAGGGCGTCTGACGACAGAAGAAGAATTCGGAAACATCATCATTCGTGCCGGCAAGGATGGTCAGATTACGCGAGTGCGCGATGTCGGTCGGGTTGAATTGGGCTCCAGTACGTATGCGCTTCGCAGCCTGCTCGACAATAAGCCGGCCGCGGCGTTGCCGATTTCGCAACGTCCCGGGTCGAACGCTCTGCAAACCTCGCAACAGGTCCGCGAGACGATGGAGCGTCTGAAGAAGTCATTTCCCGAGGGTGTTGACTACAAGATCGTCTATGACCCCACGATTTTCGTGCGCGAATCGATTCGAGCAGTGGGACATACATTCATTGAAGCCCTGATCCTGGTGGTAATTGTCGTGCTGGTCTTCCTGCAAACGTGGAGGGCATCGATCATTCCGCTTCTGGCGCTCCCGGTATCGCTGGTTGGGACGTTTTCGATCATGCTCGCTCTGGGATTCTCTCTCAACACGCTGTCCCTTTTCGGGCTGGTCCTAGCGATCGGAATCGTAGTGGACGATGCGATCGTGGTCGTCGAGAACGTGGAACGAAATATCGAGATGGGGTTCGAGCCGCACGAAGCCACCCGAAAGGCAATGGAAGAAGTCAGCGGCCCAATCGTGGCTATTGCTTTGGTGTTGTGCGCGGTATTCGTCCCGACGGCGTTCATCGTCGGACTCTCGGGAGAGTTCTACAAGCAGTTTGCGCTTACCATCGCGATCTCAACGGTAATTTCGGCATTTAACTCGCTAACCCTGAGCCCGGCGTTGGCCGCTTTGCTTGTGCAGCCTCGTGGGGCAAAAAAAGATCGTCTGACACAGGTGATCGATTTCGTGTTCGGTTGGTTTTTCAAGCTTTTCAACAAGTTTTTTCGCAGAGCATCGGGCGGTTACGGAAAATTTATCACCCACACGCTTCGTTCGACGGCGATTGCTGTTGTGGTCTACGCCGCTTTGGTCGGGCTCGCCGTTCTCGGATTCTCAAGAGTTCCAGCTGGTTTCGTTCCAACCCAGGACAAGGGGTACCTCGTCTCGTTTGCACAGCTGCCGAATGGCGCGACTCTCGACCGAACAGAAGACGTGATTCGCAGAATGTCCGACATTGCGTTGAAGAATCCTGCAATACAGAGCGCCGTTGCGTTCCCTGGACTGTCCATCAACGGTTTCACGAACAGCCCGAACGCTGGAATCGTCTTCGCGATCCTGAAGCCTTCCGAGGAACGACAGTCAGCTAACCTCAAGGCGGATGCGGTGGCCGAGGACCTGAATAGACAATACGGGGCAATCCAAGAAGCCTTCATCGCCGTCTTTCCGCCACCTCCGGTGCAGGGATTGGGCCAGGTAGCCGGCTTCAAACTGTACGTCGAGGATCGATCGAGTATGGGCCTGGTGCCGCTCTATAAGGAGACGACCACCGCAATACAAAAGGGAAACCAGACTCCAGCGTTAGCCGGGGTGTTCTCCGGTTTCGACGTCAACGTGCCGCAAATCGATTCCCACGTGGATCGTGAAAAAGTGAAAACATACGGAATCCCCCTCGGCGACGTGTTTGACACGATGCAGGTCTACCTCGGTTCTCTTTATGTGAACGACTTCAACCGATTTGGGAGAACGTATCAGGTCAACGTGCAGGCGGAATCTCCATACCGGCTGCAGCCGGAAGATATCAGCCATCTTAAGACAAGAAATCTTGCTGGTGAGTTAATCCCGCTGAGCTCGGTAGTGTCTGTCAAGCCGATCTACGGACCCGATCGGGTCATGCACTACAACGGCTTTCCCGCGGCGGAGATAAACGGCGCGGCGGCGCCTGGCTACAGCACCGGACAATCAGAAAATGCTATAGCAAAGATATTGGACAATCAGCTCCCTAACGGAATGAAGTACGAATGGACCGAGTTGACCTACCAGAAGATACTTGCCGGTAACACGATGGTTTACATCTTTCCTCTTTCCGTTTTCCTCGTGTACTTGGTGCTTGCCGCGCAATATGAGAGTTGGTCGCTACCGTTAGTGATCATTCTCATCGTTCCCATGACTCTGTTTTCTGCGATTACCGGTGTGTGGCTCCTGAAAGGCGATAACAACGTCTTCACGCAGATCAGTTTGATCGTTCTGGTAGGGCTGGCTTGCAAAAACGCGATTCTGATCGTCGAATTTGCGAGAGAGAAGCAGCTCCAAGAAGGCATGAATAGAGTTGAGGCTGTTTTAGAGGCGTGCCGGTTGCGCCTGAGGCCGATCTTGATGACGTCACTCGCCTTCACCATGGGAGTCATTCCCCTGGTGCTGTCAACCGGGGCTGGCTCAGAAATGCGCCGCGCGATCGGAGTCGCTGTTTTCTTCGGCATGATCGGCGTCACGGCGTTTGGACTGGTTTTGACACCGGTCTTCTACGTGCTGATCCAGAGATTTGTGGAGGGGCGCGAGCTTAAAAAATCGGCTGCAAATCCCGGACTCACGCCCAGCGTTTCGGCGGGCGACTAAGACCATGAGCAACCGACTTTTGAGACACGCAGCATCGATGGCCGTTGTTTTCGCCACGAGTGGGTGCGCCGTCGGACCACACTACAAAGCGCCACAGCCAGCGCCGGTGACGTATTACTCGGCAGATCCGCAGTCGATGACGGACGCTCCATTCGACCCGCGCTGGTGGACGCAATTTGACGATCCAGTCTTGAACTCCCTGGTGGACAAGTCGATCACGGCGAATACCACCATAAGGATGGCACAAGCCAGGCTGGCGGAATCAAGGGCGGTATATGACGAGCGCAAATTCGACCGCTATCCAACGGTGCCCGCGGATGCCAGCTATAGCTATGCGAAGCAACAAATTCCTGGTTTCTTCAACCAGCCCGACACGATCAATACATTTCGTTCCGGCTTCGATGCGTCGTGGGAGATCGATCTGTTCGGCAGAGTCCGTCATGGAATCGCAGCTGCAAGAAGCGACAATCAGGCGCTCGACGCGGATTTACACGATGTTGAGGTCAGTGTTGTAGCAGAATTAGCCCGCAACTATTTTGAGTTACGCGGTGCGCAATGGCGCCTGGCCGTTGCCGAACAAAGCCTCAAGAATCAGCAAGACACGTTGAGATTGACGCAGCTTCGTAGAGACGCGGGAGTGGGCGAAGAGCAGGATGTCGCGAGCGCCGCCGCCCGTGTTGCGGCCACAGATGCGACCATACCGCTGTTCGAGCTTGATGAGAAACGAGCGGAATATCGCATTGCCGTGTTAACTGGCACGAGGCCCGGAGAGCTTTCAGCGGATCTTTCTCCCCGCAGCTACACTCCGATCGACAAGGCGTTGCCTATAGGGAATGCCGCTGATTTGCTCCGGCGAAGGCCCGACGTGCGCGCGGCCGAACGACGGTTGTCCGCGGCAACCGAACGTCAGGGGATAGCTGTGGCGCAGCTGTTTCCGCAGGTAAGCGTTTCTGCATTCGTTGGGTTTCTAGCGGGACGCGGCAGTCTGTTTTTCACAACGCAATCCTTCGCCACCACGGCGTCGCCATCGGTAACGTGGTCGGCTTTCGATCTGGGCCGCGCGCGGGCACGCGTCCGCGCTTCCAACGCAGCCACCGAGGAGGCTCTCGCTTCTTATGACGAAACCGTGCTCCGCGCATTGGAAGAAGCCGAGAATTCGTTTTCCAACTACCATGCGCAACAGCAACGGCTCATCAAGTTGAACGCACAAGCCAGAGAAAGCAAACGAGCAGCCGATATAGCGAGGTTGCGCTACCGCGAGGGCGTGATCGACTTCTTGTCGCTGTTGGACGCCGAGCGTACACAGTTGCAAGCTGAAGATGGTGTCGCTGAGAGCGAGCGTGACGTCTACACCGCAGTAATTGCAATATACAAGGCTCTCGGCGGAATACCGGTCTGAACGAACCGCTTGCTCAGATCGAGGTCCAGAAGCTAATTCCGTGACCCGGCGATGAACACGGCTACTCCCGCCGAAATCGGAACACCCCAACGCTAGCCTTGAGTTCGAACAGGAAGTCCAGCCCGGAATCGCGATCACCATCGCCCGGAACCAGTGATCACCACGGTCCGGAATCCGCACCTGGGAGCTTCGAACCGAGCTTATCGGATTGTGGGAGATTTTGTTTGCATGATGGCGGTTCTTGCTCCGGGATATTCCACTTCTTGTCGGCGGAACAGCTCAGAGGTCGAACATGGCGCTGACACCGCCGAAGGACAGGCTCTCCGGGCATCAGCAGGAGATTCATGCCGACCGGGATCGGAAATTGGGGGTGGCGAGGGAACGGCGGAAGAAGTGCCGCCAGCGGGCCGCGTGACTTATGTAACGGATTACCTCCGATTTGCCGACAATCGGGAGTTGGCCGGTTCGGCAGAGAGGACTAACAGCGCGGAGCGTGGCGGATGGACTACGCAGCGTCCCGCCGACGCTCCGGATTGTGGTCGGGTGTAGGCTTCTGCGATATGATCGTTTCCTTCGTAAAGCCCGGTTGCGGAACCCAGCTCTAACGCATCGTCGGGTTCTAAACCTTCGGGAACCGGAGAAGGGGTTGAAGGACTGGGTCGCCCCCCTGTTCGCTTTCGAATTTGAGTCCATCACACATTCAATCGCCCGCATCAGAGAGGTCATGAGACGAGCGGACCTTTGCGCTACCGCCTTCCGCAGCCACCTTGGGTGCACAAGATGTCGGCACCTGCCTTCTGTGCAGAGGCTGCTGTTGTCCCTTTTATATCTGAGCCTGTCGTCCGGCGTGGTCACGAATGCAAGTGCGGACGATCGCCGACTCGGACAGGGCGCAGTCCCACAAGCGAGCGTGCAGTCTCGACAGATTCGGCTGCCCATCATCGATGGAGCCGATATCCGCTTCGCGCGCTTCTACACTATCGAAGGGCCTTCGAAATCCAACGCTGGACCCTTTGTGCAGGACGATCAGGGGTTTGTGTGGTTCGGCACCCCGTATGGTTTGAACCGCTTCGACGGTTACAACTTCAAGGTCTTCACCCACGACCCAGGAAATCCCAAGAGCATTAGCGGGTCATCCATCACTGCGCTATTCAAGGACCATAACGGCTCGCTTTGGGTCGGATGCAATCAATTCCTGAACAAGTTCGATAGCAAAACCGAGACGTTCACGCGATATCGCGTTTCCTACGTGTTCCACATCAGTCAGGACGCTGCCGGCACCCTGTGGTTATCTACTCCTAGCGGCTTGTATTCGCTGGATCCGGCGAATGGAAATATCCGACGGTATTTCCACGATCCAGACGATCCGGCGAGCCTCGAGAGCAATGATATTAAGTCGAGTGGTGAAGACAGAGAGGGCGGATTCTGGGTTGCCACCAGCGACGGCCTCGATTCATTTGATCGAAGAACTGGCAAAGTTACGCTGCATATACCCCTATATGAACCTTCGTACCCATTCTCTTTCTACGAAGATCGCTTCGGAGTGTTCTGGATCTATCATGTTTCTGCCAATCCATTGTCCGTATTTGACCGGAAGACACACACCCTAACTCACTTTTCATTTCACGAAGAGAATTCGCCCGGCCTGGCTTTGACGGGCATCACGGGCATGTTAGAAGACCAGAACGGGGTTCTATGGCTGTCATCCAACGGTGCCGGCCTGCTTAAATTTGACCGGGAACATCGGAGATTCATTCGCTATCGCAATAACCTTGCCGATCCTGAGAGCCTGGCCCAAAACAGTGTCCGCGAAGTGTTCGCAGATCAGGAGGGGATCATTTGGGCTAGTTTGGGCGGCTTCGGACTTACACGATTTACCTCCAGGCCCCGGCCGTTCCAGCGATATCGCCACGATTTTGGCGATCCGGCCAGCCGGGATGAACCTTTCGTTGGGGCGATTCACGAGGACCATCAGGGGATCCTGTGGATCGGCACCCACGAAGCGCTTAATCGAATCGACCGCAAAGCAGAGCGACACGATGCCTTTAGCCTCACCGCCGCAGGGGAGGGAACCGATGTCATCACTATTTGCGAGGATCGCTCAGGGTACCTCTGGGTGGGCACGTATAGTCATGGACTCTTCCGGTTCGACCCCCGAACAGCGCTTTTCAAAAGGTTTCAACACAATCCCCGAGATCCACACAGCTTGAGCAATAACATTGTCACCCGTCTTCTCGTTGATCACAATGGAACGCTCTGGGCAGCCACTCATGATGGCTTGGATCGTTTCGATGCGGCGACGGGTACCTTTACAAATTACGGAGCCAGGTTGCAAGGCGTACACCCAAATTATTTGGAACTGGTCGAAGACCCGAACGGAATACTGTGGCTCGGTACCGAATCTTCTGGTCTGCTGCGTTTCGACCCGGAGACGGGCCAGTTTATGATTTATCAACACGACGTAGAGCGTCAGGGAACATTAAGCAACCCCCGCGTGAACTCCGTCCACTTGGATCGCTCAGGCACCATGTGGATCGGTACTCAGGAAGGCCTCAATAGATTTGACGTAACAACTGGCAGGTTCACCACTTATTCGCAGCGGGAAGGCCTACCGGGCAACGTCGTGGGCTGCGTACTGGAAGATAGTCATGGCTACCTGTGGATGAGCACTGACAATGGGGTCGCAAGATTCGATCCACAAGCAAAGACATTTCGGACTTACTCGACTGCGGACGGACTCCCAGGTCCCGACTTGACCGGCTGGGGCACCTGCTTCAAGAGTGCAAAAGGCGAAATGTTTTTCGGGGGATTCGGCGGCGCAACCGCGTTCTTCCCCGACAAAGTAACGGATAGTTCGTACGTCCCTCCTATCGTTCTGACAGACTTCAGACTGTTCGGGACCTCAGTGATTCCCGGAGTCGGCTCGCCTTTAAAAATAGCGATCAATCACACAAATAGTATTAAGCTTTCCCACAAGCAGAACAGCTTCTCGATCGGATACTCTGCGCTGAGCTATTTAAACCCGCCAACAAATCGCTATCGGTACATGCTGCAAGGGCTTGATCGAGAGTGGAATGAGGTCGGACGCGATCAACGGTTCGCCACCTATACAACGCTGCCAGCAGGTAAGTACACCTTTCGCGTGGAGGGTGCTACAAACCGAGGTCCCTGGGACGAACCGGGTGCCGCTCTCCTCATTGAGATTCTGCCCGCCTGGTGGAACAGTTGGTGGTTCCGACTCACGTACATTACCGCCCTTCTTCTGGTGGCGGCAGCCATTTACACCTACCGCAGACGCCAGCAAAAGCGGGAGGAGGAGCGTAGCGAGAGATTACGCCAGGCACAGGCGGATCTCGCGCACATCAACCGCGTAAGCACGATGGGAGAGCTGACTGCCTCGCTAGCGCACGAAGTCAATCAACCGATTGCCGCAATCATCACCAGCGCCGGTACTTGCTTGCGCTGGCTATCCCGCGATCAACCCGATTTGGAGAAGGCGCGCGCGGCTGCGTCAAGAATCGAACAAGACGGAAAGCGGGCGAGCGAAATCGTCAACCGAGTCCGTCTGCTCTTCAAGAAGGATACTCTGCAATGGGAGTTGCTCGATCTGAACGAGATTATTCGAGAGATGATGCTTCTCCTGCACAGCGAGGCAACGAAATTCGCCATATTCGTTCAGACGGAACTCGCTGCAGACCTCCCTCAGGTCATGGGAGATCGTGTGCAACTGCAACAGGTGTTGATGAACCTCATGATGAACAGCGTCGATGCGATGAGAGATCTGGACGGGACGCGCGAGCTCACCATCGAGTCGCAGCGCGGAGAGGATGGTCAGGTGCTGATCTCGGTCAGCGATACGGGCGTGGGGCTTCCACCGCAGCAGGCGGACAAGATCTTTAATGCTTTCTTTAGCACCAAGGCCCACGGCACGGGTATGGGGCTGCGGATCAGCCGGTCAATCATTGAGTCGCATGGCGGCCGCTTGTGGGCTGCCGACAATTCTCCGCGCGGCGCAACTTTTCGGTTCACCCTGCCCGCCACGGTCGCGCCACATCCCCAGACTGCTCTCACGTGGTAGCGAACCTTCGTTCTGAGAAGCATCCGAACCTGCCGCCCCATTGCGGAAAAGGCAATTCGGTAGCCCTGCCGCTGATTTTGGGCGGGTCACGGGCAACTCTGGTGCGCCGTGAAGGCGCTGGTCCACAGCGGGGGTATACCCGCCCGGGAACTGGTTCGCTCCACCCGGTAGCAATCAGAGCAGTAGTGTACGTGCGCAACACAAATCCAAATTGGTTGACACTCTTTGTTTCGTCGGAGCAGAGGGTCGAGAAAGTGGGATATTGTAGTGCACGTCGACACGCCAGTCCTTGACTACGACCTTGTCCAATACCATGCGCAGGAGCTTCTGTTTATCCTCGAACGAAGTGAGTTCTAGATGACTCGACACCAGGGCGGCAAACTCTTGCAGCTCACCTCGAGCATCGCCTTCGTGCCTTTGCTCCGCAGCGATCTTCTCCAGAAGTTCCTTCTCTCGATTGAGGGTATCGAGCTTTGATTCAACCAGCCGTCGGCGCTTCTGCAAGTCCGACAGTTCAATCGCACCGACCTGGTAAGCATCCAGAAGCCGCGTCATCTCCGTGTTCGCCAACTTGATCTGAGTCGCCAGCTTCTGCGCTTGTTCGTTCGACCCAGACTCATCTCGATCCACACGATGAGTCCTGCCCTCTCTGTACGCTTCCAGCACCAACTCGGGTTCTTGCAGCCTGGTGCTCACTTCCTCCCAAACCAGTTCGTCCAACGCATCCGAACGGATGCGTCGCTGTGAACAGCGCTCCTCTTTAAGGAAGCGCCTTTGCACTCGGTGGCAAACATAATAATGGTAGGGGCTCGCGGCAGTTGGATTCAAAGTCCTTGCGAAGCAACTGCACCCGCAATGTCCGCAGTGGACAAGCTTCCGCAGAAGATAAGCAGGCTCCTGCAAATTCCGTGGAGAGAATTTCTGATTGTCTTTGCCTCTCATTCCTGCCTGGTGAAAGGTCTCTAAGTCGATGATAGAGGGTACCGAAATCGGAATCCATTCCTCCCGTGGTCGAAGAGTGCGTTTCACGTAAGGCCGCTTCTGACCATATGTTCGTTCTGCCATCGCACAGTTAAAGCGGTTGTAGTACAACGTGCCGATATAGGCCTCATCATGAAGAATTCGATCCACCTTGGCCCAATTCCATTCCCGGCCACCGCCCGGCGTAGGAGTTTCTTCCAGCGTGAGTTGCTTGGCGATCTGGCGGACGGTCAGGCCTTGCTTCACATACGTATCGAAGATTCTGCGCACCACGGCCGCTTCGTCGTCTCGGATCTCCACGTGCGATGCCACGCCGTCACGGCGCGGGATGCGCACATAACCGAAAGGAACTTGCCCAGCAACAATCTCGCCGCACCGGGCCCGGTAGAGCTTGCCACGCCGATTCCTTTCGGCGATCTTCGCCCGCTCAAACTCGGCCACAGCTCCGGTGATCTGGTGCATGAGTTTCGAAAGCGGATCGTCTGCGGCCCCACCCTCCAGGAAGATGGCCTTCACTCCGAATCGTTCCAACTCTTCCAGAATTAAGGCCTGCAGGACAAACTTCCGCGCCAGTCGATCCGTACAGTGAGTCAACAGCACTTCGAATCCCCGGCGCTCTGCCAGGTCGCGCATCCGATCCAGGGCCGGGCGATCCAGACGTGCCCCGCTGTACCCTTCATCCGTAAACTCCTCGATGATCTCCATCCCGTTTTGGGCTGCATAGTTCCGCAAGACCTCCAACTGCGAACCGATCGTATGCTCTTTCTCTTACCTCTCACTGGAAACCCGGGCATAGATGGCAGCTCGCATGTTTCATCACCTCCTGGGTAAGGAATTCATAAACCTGACGGAGGTTCTCCCGGTGAAAATCTCGCTTCCCGTTCCAGGCCGGGCGAGAAACACTCTGAGCGTAAAGGACGAAAGGAAAATCCTGTTGCACGCCGGGAAGCAGGCTGGCCACTCCATACCGGAGAACTCGCTCCAAGCCCCGGGAAGGAGGTTCTGTGTTCTCGAGTGCTTCACTACGCACATTTTCATAGATCTCCTGCACTGGGTCGTTGCTCGCCACGAATGTTAATCGCCGAGCCTTTTCTCGGGGAGCGCCGTTTTTTTTTCATTCCCCGCAGCACGGTCGTCCTATGGATCGGAATGCTATAACGCTCCTGGATCAAAGCGGCCAATCGACCCGGATCGAGATCGGGATTCTCTTTTTGCTTTGCGAAGGCGAACTCCAGTACTTCGCCCTTGAGCTTGACCGGGCCCTTGCGGCCTCTCTTTCGCGGTAGGAAAGAACCGAACCCCAGCTCAAGAAAAGCCCGTTGAATTTGATAAAAGCTTTCTCGGCTGAGGCCGAATCGGCGGCACACTTCAGCAACGGGGTCATCATCGACCGAATGGGCGCGCAACATCTCGTATTTAACCTGCGCGAGATCGTAGGGGTCGAAGAAATCCATTTGGAACAGCTCCGAGCGCACTGCTTCTGGATGCGGGTTCAAGGTCCCGGAAGCCAGTAGGGCCTTTCTTTTGGCTGGTGTGGTCATGAAAGATCCCATAATACAACTCTCAACGAATGTCAAGTAATAACAGCACACATAGGCATTCAGTCGATCCTGGGTCGCTTGCCTCTCTTTCGCTATTCTTATGGGGGTATAACACCATGATATCGACCTTCGGAGTGCGCAAAATAGCTGACGTGTGTGCACTTATTTACTGACATATCTACTTTCTTCCCCTCCTTGAGCTAACTGTCCTTGCTTCCGCGGTCCTGCGTATAGCGGATGCTCCCTCGGGCTAGTCAGAAAGCTCACTGAAAAGGCCAAATTGGGATTTATGTTGCGCGTGAGTGGAGGCAACGAGATTGCTGAAGCCTCTGGTGCAGAGAGTCGCTAGGCGACTTGGCGAGCATGCAGGCCGTAACGTAAGTGAACGCTGAGCAGGCCCCGAAAATAGTGATGCAGGAGCCGACCCGCCCCGGTTTCGGGGAAGGCCGAAGTGGATGGAATGTATGAGCGAACAAACTTCCATCTGACCTGCCGGGGTATTGGCGACGGCATGTAGGCAAAGTGGACCATGCGCAACACGGGAAGTCCCAGCGGTGATCGCGGTGTGGATCAACTGGCAGCTCGTGAGAGAAAGGCCGGGCCGTTTGGGATGGCGGAGAGGCTCGTAGTACCGATGAAGCCTGGGTAATTCCGGTGGAGGGAAGGGGCCTTAGTTGAAGGCGGACGCAAGAAGCGACGACGAAAGGGAGATTGGCGATGAGCCTGACAACTCCCAAGTTGTTTTCAGAAGTTGCAGACAGCGTCACAGGCAATGGCTATGGCGATTGCGTGAGTCTTCTCCGAGAGCCGGATGCGGCAAATCCGCACGTCCGGTTCGATGAGCGGGGTGTGGAAACGGAAGCAAGGTGGGACTAGTGAGGCACCGGCAACGAAAGAGCCGGCAACCGATAGGTTCCACCTAAACCACCGCGCCACACCTCGACTCCACGTAACTCCGGGGGAGGGAAGGGGCCTCAGTTGAAAGGAGACGCAAGAAGCGACAAAGGACCGAGGGATTGGCGATGAGCCTAACAACTCCACTAAGCGTTCAGAAGTTGCAGACAGCGTTGCACGACAAAGCGAAGGGATCGCCCAATTTCCGCTTCTATGCTCTGTACGACAAGGTGTACCGAGAAGATGTGATGGCATTCGCCTATGAATGTTGCAAAGCGAACCGCGGAGCAGCAGGAGTAGACGGCCAAACATTTGAGGACATCGAAGCGTACGGGGTGAAGAAGTGGTTGGACGAACTGACGCAAGAGCTGAAAAGTAGAACGTATCGACCGCAGCCCGTGCGGCGGGTGAATATACCTAAGCCGGACGGCAAGCAGAGACCGTTAGGAGTGCCCGCGATCAAAGATCGCGTAGCCCAGACGGCGGCAGTCTTGGTGCTCGAACCGATCTTCGAGGCCGATCTGCAGCCGGAACAGTACGCCTATCGGGCAGACCGCAGTGCGTTGGATGCCGTGAGGCATGTCCACAAGCTGCTCAACACTGGCCATGGACAAATTGTAGACGCGGATTTAAGCGGCTACTTGGATCTATCTCCATAATGCCCCCTTATTCATGATGAGTGTTGAAACAGGCCGGGTTGAGTGTCTACGGCTTTGATTCGCAAGCCCTTGCGTCGTCCGCACCGAACATGAACGGCTTCGAGCTCGCCGCGCTTTACACGCTGCAACACCGTCTGGCGTGTGACGCCGAGTTTCATTGTGGTTTCGAGCATGGGCAGGAACTGTGGCGGTGTTTCCTCAACAAAGCGCGCACGCAGTTCGTCGGTCATTGAAATGCGCCAGGGTGCGCCTGGAGTAATCTGTTCTCCGGCAACAAAGCCATCGTTAATCCATCGGTGAATCGTGGATGCCGCCACACCAAGGATTTTGGCTGCGTCTTTGAGAGTGACAAGTTCCCCTGTTGGAGCCTCAGCCGGCGGCTCGTAGCGAGGAATGTTGCGATAACGGCGCAAGCCGCCAACCTGATTCGCAGTGAAGCGTTCGCCGTTAGCAGTTTTGCGTCCCTGACGATTCAGAATGCCGGCGATGACGTCGTCGGAGTAATGAGCGGCAAGGCGACGAAGCAGGGAGAGTGTATCTTCGTCGGTGCGAATTCCATGAGGCTGAGAATGCGGCAAAGAGAGATCGAGCTCAGTGAGAGCACCGCCTCTCCAGCGTAAAGTGAGATGAGCACGCCGTTCAGGGCGATTGACGGCAACAATCACTTCTTCCAGAAGAGTGTGCAGAAGCTCTTTGCGATCGCGATCTGTGGTGGTCGCCGTCGTCCAGACTTTGTGCAGATTGGAACCGAGAGAGTGAATTTTCTTCTTCTCCTCCAGGCTGAGCAGGCGCGGGCGCTGTTGTTCTCGCCGCTGCAACTCCGTCTCAGCGGTGGCGAGATCGCGTAGACGTTTTTCCCATTCTGTTTCCAGTCCGCGTGCAACGAGTCTGTTTTCGGGCTCGACAGTTCGATATTGGCGCTCGGCACGTTCTGCTTCGTAGCGAGCGCGTTCTACCGCCAGACGCCATTGAGCCAGCGCTGCATCGTGGTCGGCTTCGAGTTGCTGCACGGCGAGCTGCGTTGCTTCGAGAGCCGCAGGCGTCAGAGCTTTGAGAAAGGCGTCGACGACCGCTTGATCGATCTGGACGCCGCCGATGTTGAGACAGTACACGCCGCGCCCATGGACGATGTCCTTGCCGGAGCAATGGTAGCCGGGCGTCGCATTCCTGCCCTGATAGTGAGTGTGCAGCCGGCGGCCACACTTTCCACACGTGGCGAGACCTTGCAGCAGTGCGGCGCCTTCTCTCACGGCACCGCCCGCTTGGTGTGGTTGAGGATGAATGTTGGTGTCGATGCGTGCTTGGTTGGCCTCGAACGTTGCCCAATCAATAAAACCTGGATGGTGTTCGGGAAGAAGTACAGACCACTCGGCAATCGGCAGACGACGCGTTCGCCTTCGGAGCGATCCTTGTTCATCGACGTAGCGTTCATGACGAGACTTTCCGTAGGCGTAAGCGCCAGCATACACCGGATTGGTGAGCACGTGATGGATGGCGGTGTAGGTTGGGGAAACCCACCGGATCTCGCTCTTCATATTGGATCGCAGGGGGAAAGAAAGACCCTCGGAGCGAAACCAGAGCCAGACTTTGCGTACCGATCCAAGCTCAGTGAGTTTAGAGAAGACGGTGCGAATGGTGCTGACGACGGATTCATCGGGATGAAAACGAACTTCTCCGTCCTCTTCTCCCCAAATGAAGCCGACCGGTAAACCACGACGCAGTTCACCGCGTGCGGCTTTATTGCGAATCCCTCCGTCGAGCCGTGCGCGAAGAATGTGCAATTCCGCTTCCGACATGGTGCCTTTTAATCCGAGCACCAAACGATCGTTGAATAGCGCCGGATGGTAGACGCCGTCGCTGTCTCCGATCAGCGTGTCAGTCATGCCGCAGAGATCGAGCAGGCGATACCAGTCGGCGTTGTTGCGTGCCAGACGGGAGACTTCGAGTCCGAGCACGATCCCCACGTGGCGCAGAGCAACTTCCGCGGTCATGCGAGCGAAGCCAGAACGCTTCGCCGATCCGGAGCCGGACAGACCGAGATCTTCGTCGATGACGATCACTTGTTCCTTCGCCCAGCCAAGTTCACGAGCTTTCTCGACTAATGCATACTGACGTGCTGTGGACTCTCGGTTGTACTCGACCTGCGAAGGAGAGGACTGGCGAATATAGACGACGGCTGCGCGTTGGGTATGACTGGGTTTCACTTTGGCGAGATCATTCATGGTTTTGCTCCTGATCGCGGGTGTTTACGGCTGCGTTGGCGATGAGCCGTGCGAGGAGTTCGATCGCGAGAATCTTCTGGTCGTTCTCCAGTGTTTCCCACACGTAGATTTCGTTGAGAAGAAGGTCGAAGAGATTCAGATTTCGTTGCAAGGATGCCCTCCTCCTTTGCGGCGGAACTGGCGTTCTCGCTTTCAGGTGCAGCGAGGCGGCTGAGGAGAGCGTCAACGACGGCGCAGGCATGAAGCAAGTCTTCCAGAGAGCCGAGCGTTGCGGTCTGCGGAGAGACAGCGTGCGGAGGCTGTGCGGCGGAGGCAAGGTCTGTCCAGTCGGCAGGGATGTGTGATTTACTGCCGTCGGGCAAGATCAGAACGAGATGCAACCGACCTTTGCGATGTGTCGGTCCAAGAACGGCGAGCGATTTACCTTCAAATGGATGATGAGAACGAATAACGGTGACTCTCTCGGGCAGGTGCTGGTGATGGGTAGTGTGTCGCGGTTTCCTTCGATTCGATTCCACATTCCGACCTCCTAAAGTCGGTGGCTCGACGGATCGCCGACGGAGCCATGCTGCATTTGATCAAGATGTGGCTGGAAGCTCCGGTTGAAGAGACCGACGAGGACGGGAATAAGCATCGGAGTACGCGCAACCGGGATGAGGGACGGGGAACCCCACAGGGAGATCCGATCAGCCCGTTGTTCAGCAACTTGTACATGCGTCGATTCGTGCTGGGATGGAAGAAGCTCGGACACGAAAAGCGTCTTGCTGCATACATCGTTAACTACGCTGATGATCTGGTGATCTGCTGCCGAGGCCGCGCGGAAGAAGCGCTGGCTAGGATGCGAGACATCATGACGAAGCTGAAGTTGACGGTGAATGAAACGAAGACGCGGGTCTGCAAACTGCCAGAAGAGAAATTCGACTTTTTGGGGTACACGTTTGGTCGGTGCTATTCGCCAAAGACAGGGCGCGCGTACATCGGTACGGTTCCCTCGAAGAAGCGGGTGATCCGCGTCTGCGAGGCAATTAGCGAGACGACCGGACGGGAGCAAACTCTGCTGGACCAGGAGATAGTGGTAGCGAAACTCAACCGCACGATGATTGGGTGGGCCAACTACTTCTGTCTAGGGCCAGTCAGCAATGCCTACAGCGCGGTGGAAAACCATGCGTGCAAAAGGCTACGTCAGTGGTTGTGTGCCAAGCACAAAGTGAGGTCGGGGACCAAGCGGTTTTCGAGGGCCTCCCTACACAACGTGCAGGGTCTAGTCCGCCTTAGCCGGCGGCCGCGCCATCTCCCGTGGGCGACCTCGTGAACCTTTCTCCGAGAGCCGGAAGCGGGAAATCCGCCCATCCGGTTCGATGAGCGGGATGTGGAAACGGAAGCATGGTGAGGCTAGTGAGGCACCGGCGGACGAAAGGGCCGGCAACCGATAGGTCCCACCTAACCCACCGCGCCACATCTCGACTCCACACGTAACGCGATTAGGTAAGGGTTGCGGACAACACGCCGAGAGCCTCGTATTCTGCTTCGCGCAACCACGTTTCCGGCCAGCGAGGGCACTTGTCCGCACGACTCACCGGGAGCTAGCCGGCCTAGTCGGTTCCCTGGTTTATACCTTTCCTAGTTAACGAGTCTAACGGCTTGATTTGTTAAGAAAAGAAAAAGCCGTATACACACGACCCTCATAGGTATATCGTGTGCCGTCAAGTCCCCATTTTGTCAATTCAAGAAGAAGGTTGAGGAGACTCGCCATGACAGAAACCAGGTTCCTGAAAACCACGGGGGCCATCACAGCATTCGCTGCCATTATTCTCACGGGGATGGTGAACAGCTCGAAACGCGTCACAGCGCAGGATGACACCGGTGGCCAGTCGGAGGAATCCAGGATTCAACGTGGTTTCGACATCGCCCCTGTTCCCCTGAGCCTCCAAGGGAAAAACCGGGCGTTGGTGGGTTTGGGTAGTTATATTGTCAACGCTGTGGGCGATTGCAACGGCTGTCACTCGGCAGGCCCAGCTACAGAATTTGTCGTTCC
Source organism: uncultured Acidobacteriota bacterium (assembly GCA_963721915.1). Lineage (GTDB taxonomy): Bacteria > Acidobacteriota > Terriglobia > Acidiferrales > UBA7541 > Acidiferrum. The sequence continues at coordinate 175,545 of CAVRLD010000008.1, forward strand.
TAACGGCAACCCCTATTTCCTTTCCCCTCCCTTTAGCGGAACAGCAGAGATAAATACGAACAACTATTTGGGCGGAGGCCGGGATTTTGGCCCATTCGGGCCGCTCCCGCCGCAAAACCAAATTCCGCACCTTTACTCCCGCAATTTGACACCAGACAAAACGGGGCTGCCGGCAGGTGGACACAGCTACGCGGAGTTCGTCCAGATCATGAGGCTAGGCACCGACTTCGATCACGTACATCCAAGTTGCACGGGCACGCCTCCCACCCCTGGCACGCCGCCCAACTGCCTCATGCCACCCTTCAACGGCGATTTGCTCCAGGTCATGCGCTGGCCGTTTTTCAAGAACATGACTGACCGGGAACTCCGGGCAATCTACGAGTACTTGAGTGCGATCCCCTGCAATCCGGGCAAGGTGATTGCCGGTGCGCCTTATTTGCAGAACGTCTGCGAATGATGCAGCACATTGGCAGCGTTCAGTTCGAACGGTTGAATTTTACTTCGGGAACTGGAACGTTGCTCCGCTTTGGCCATTGAGATTCTCAATCACCAGACCTTGCGAGTTTGTGACCGTCGTAATGCCATTCTGAACTATGTAATCCACGATGCCTTGTAGCGTCACGACATCGGCAGGATGACCCGCGGCCGCGGCAGTTGCCGGAGTAGAGTCGATGCTGATCGCGGAGGAGCCGGGACGATTGTCATCAACACGATGAAGCAGGATGATCAGCCAAAGCTGATTGTCATGAGCATACTGAATCCATGCGTTGACCTGACTTTGCGTTGTGTTCAAGTCGTTTTCGGCGGCTTGGCTCCAAAGATAATATGGGTACAGGTGGTTACAGTGGCTAATTGACTTTCCAGCAGAGCACGCACTCAAGCCGTTGTAGCCTAGGTCGGAATTGCGCGCCCCGAGATAGCCGGCGGTCTGGACGGCCTGTCCTATCGTGTGGTTGGGATAGCCATAGTCTCCGTAGGGATAGGCAAAGGTGAGCGGGTTGAATCCCTGGGCGATCAAGTCCGCCTTTGAGCCGGCGATTTCGAGATCGAGTGAGTCGTCCGCACTGGTTGGGTTTCCGCCCGCGTCGCTACAGGGAGTTTTGGTGGCTCCTCCGGTCTGCGTAACGCCGCACAGTGTAGAGAGGCCTTGGTGAGTGCGGGTATGAGCGCCAATCTCATGTCCGTTGGCTGCCATAGTCTGGACCTCGGCCCAACTCAGGAAATCCGGATTTCCGGAGACATCTACGATTCCTACGAGACCCTGGTCCGGGTTCACGATCGCGTTGTTGGGACTACCCGTGACGATGTATTGCGAGGTTTTGATACCCACCGCGTCCAGTAAAGGCAAGCCGTTGTCGTACATCGACTGATAACCATCGTCAAAGTCGATAGAAACGAAGCCGTATTGGCTCACAACGAAATTCAGAGGATTAGATGTGGTTGAAACCGCGCCGGGGTTTGTGACTGTGACTGCCACGCTTGCTGGAGAAATCAAATCAGCAGCTGGAACCTGTACCGAGATCGAGGTAGCTGTGATTCCGACTGGAGTCAGAATGTCAGAACCAAAGTTAACCACCGAGTTGGAAGCGAAGTTCGTTCCAGAAATGGTCAAGTACTGTAAATCCGCGCTTCCGGTGATCGCAATTGGCGGTGACAAGGCCGAGATCAAAGGAGGCACGGGAGGCGGAGGAGGCGGAGTCGTAAGCGTGAAGAAGACCGTGCCCGTAATTCCACCCGCTGCGGCGGTCACATACGAAGGGCCCGATATATTGCCTGTAACGAGTCCGGTCGAAGACACCGAAGATGAGCCGTCAGCGGGAGGCGCCCAGGTGACACTCGAAATAGGGAACGGATTGCCGTATTGATCGATGCCGTCCGCCGTGAATTGCTGCGTATCGCCAGCGTTGAAGCTGGTATTAGAAGGCGAAACGCTGAGAGAAGTCAAAACCGGGGGAGGCGGGCTGGTGATCGTCACCGGGAATGACGGAACGGTGAACGACGGCACGGTAGGTACGGTGACAGTGATTTTGACCACACCTGGTGTCACACCGTTGACCGTGCCGCTTAACACTCCTTCGGAATTATTGGCACTCACCGTCGCATTGCCATTGTCTGTTGCCCAGGCCAGAGGAATCGAGAGGGGTTGGTTGAACTGGTCGAATTCGCTGGCCACGAATCGAAAGGCCGTCAATGCCGGTATGGTCGGAATGCCAGGATTGGTTGAAGTATTCGGTGTGATGACAATGGAATACAGCACTGACGGTGCTGGATTGACGACGAGCGTACTCACATTCGTGGTTCTTCCGCCCACTGTGGCACTGATTACGGTAGTTCCAGGGTGGGTAAACGAGGCTGTCGCTCTTCCTGTCGCATCAATCGTCGCAACCGTCATATCGCTGGAAGAATAGACCGCCGGGATGCCCTGCATCATGTTGCCAAACTGATCGAAGCCTGTTGCGGAGAACTGTTGTGCCTGACCGGTAAGAATCGCCGTTGGATTGAGTGGCGCGAGCGCAGCGGACGTCAGAACCGAAGGAGCGCCGGTCACAGTCAATATCGCCGGGTTGCTTTTCACAACGCCTGAGGAAGCCACGATATGAGAGCTAGTGGGGCTTTGCGTTGTGTCAACTCCGGTACCCGCTCCGTCCGTAACCGGGTTGCCGTCCGAAGACCATGTGATCGGAGCGACAAACGGATGGTTGTACTGGTCAAACGCGCTTGCGGTGAACGTGAACGAAGCTCCCGCCGCGACCGTCAGGGAAGAGGGTGAAATCGAAATATGGTCCAGGTGCGCAGGCGGAGTCGTCAATCCGCCCGAGCCGTCACGAACGCCAGAACCTCCTCCACATCCGGAGATTATAATGACCAGTGCAATCAAGCAGACTTCAAGTCGCAAGTGGGTTGGCATATAGATCCTCACCTGCATGGAACTCTGTGGTCCAGCGCTAGACGAGGAGCGGGGTGCGTCACCGTCCTGTTCGACGCTCGCAGCGGACACAAGCACATCTATTGGAATTCTTCCCACCGATTCCACCTAAGAGGAGCTTAGGAATCCCCTCAGGCACCGTCACTGGTACTATGGTATTAAGGCAGCAGAACGCTTATCTCACAGGCCGGTAGGACTTCCGTTCGACTCACGAACTTGCCAGACTTGAGACTACGAATCGGCGACGGTCTCTCCGCAAGTTGACACACTCCGCGTACCCGCCGGCGAACCCTCGTTAAGTGGTTTGGAGGCGTTGGCGTATCAAACCGGTCTTGAACGAGCATTCCCTTGCCGAAACTGATAGGCTGCCGGCCGGGGAACGGATCCAAACTCTAGTACTACTGTGTTATAAAATAGGATACATTTCCTGCAAAAATGAGTAGCGATGGCACCCGTTCTCCCTACACTCTGTGGGCATGAGCGCCACTTGTTCGGCGCCAGGCGCACAACAGCAACGCTTCGCGGCCTATCTCGATAGCCTGGCGCAAGCCGCAGAGCACGCCGATCGCGTGGAACCGCTGAAATCGTATTGTAAGGGTCTGCTTCTGCCCGGGGAACGCAAGAGCGTCGAACCCATGGCGGCACGGCTGGCTCCGGACCATGTGCGGCAGACGCATCAATCTCTCCATCATTTGGTAGCGGATGCTCCGTGGAGTGACGAAGCTTTGCTCGAGCAGGTGCGCCACTCCGTCTTACCCGCCATGAAGCGCAACGGACCGGTGATCGCTTGGATTGTGGACGATACCGGCTTCCCCAAGAAAGGAACGCACTCCGTCGGGGTGACGCACCAGTACTGCGGACAGTTAGGGAAGCAGGAAAATTGTCGTGTGGCGGTAAGCCTGTCGATGGCCACCGAGCACGCCAGCCTGCCCATCGCGTACCGTTTGTATTTACCGGAAATCTGGGCCCAGGATCAGAAGCGTCGCAAGAAAGCTGGTGTTCCGGAACAGATCTCGTTTGCAACCAAGCCGGTGATTGCCCTCGGACAGATTCGCCAAGCGCTGGCAGATGGAGTTACCGCGGCGCCGGTGTTGGCCGATGCCGCGTATGGCGATGAAACTAAGTTTCGGGAACAGCTCAGCGAATTGGGCCTACCGTATGTTGTTGGCGTGCGCGGGCACACAACGGTTTGGCGACCTGGAGAAACTCCACTCCCGGCAAAACCAGGAAGCGGGCTGGGGCGCCCACCGAAGTTGTTGCGCCGGGATAGAAAACATCAACCGGTTTCTGTCCAACAAGTGGCTCTTTCCTTGCCAGCCAAGGATTGGAGAGCGGTCTACTGGCGTCAGGGAACGAAGCAGAAATTGCGCTCCCGTTTTGCGGCCCTGCGAGTGCGACCTGCTCATCGGGATTATGGGCGAAGCGAACCTCGTGACCAAGAATGGTTGTTGATCGAATGGCCGGAGCGGGAGAGCCAACCGACCAAGTATTGGCTTTCTACTCTCCCGGCCCGTATCACCATGAGAGAGTTGGTGAAACGAGCAAAACACCGTTGGATTATCGAACGCGACTACCAAGAGCTGAAGCAAGAGTTGGGACTGGGACATTACGAAGGTCGGGGCTGGCGAGGTTTTCACCATCACGCCACGTTATGCATCGCCGCTTACGGCTTCCTCGTCGCGGAAAGAAGTCGTTTTTCCCCCTCCACAAGCGCCGGTCGACTGGACTTACGCGCCACGAAACTTCCGCCTGAGTTCCACCCGCGCGGCTCGCCGCGTGCGTGTTGAACGTCACCATCCTCATTCCATCGCGACCCTACGAATTCAGATTGCCCGACATCTTATCGAGCAACTCCCCTCCTGCCCGTTTTGTTACCAAAGGCGCTTGTAATTGTTTGTAACACAGTAGTACTAGCAGGCTGCGGAAAAACTGAAAAAATCTGTCATTCCGAATCCCGTTCGGTTTTTGAACGGGGTGAGGAATCCGCTTTTTCTTGGGTGTTTTTGCGAATAGCAGATCCCTCACCCGCAAACAACGCGGGTTCGGGATGACAAAGTGCTCCTTTTTCCGCGGCCTGCTAGACAAGTTTCTGGCACCAGTGACGCGTCGAAGACGCAGTCCGGGCTTATCGGGTGTTGGAGCCTTCCATGGCTCCTGCCCACTACGGTGTAGACGACGGCAAGGCAGGATCAGCGGTGGGTCGAAGGCTCGCAAGCAAACGGGCTTGCGCCTGGATACGGTTCGCTTGCTCGCGAGTGAAGAGTAAGTTGCCGGTCAGAGCTTGATGAATCTGAGGATGCCCCCATTGCGGCTGCATGATGCCGCCGCCGGAGTGAACTGGGTCGCCCAGAAGGATGTGACCCAGTTCGTGCGCCACTACGCAACCTAGAAAAACCGGAAGCCCTGCGTCGGCGTTCTCGCGGTGGGCGCGACGCGCGATCTTTTCGTAGTAAATAGTGGAGAGAACCGGAATCGCAGTGGAAGCAAATTCGGCGTCCTGGAATTTGTTGCTGCCGGAGATGAAGCGGAGCCCGGGAATCTGTGCGGTCCAGCCTTTCTGGCAGAGGTCCTTCGCGTCCAGTGTTAACGGCTGGTCCAGACATTCAATCCAGGCAGCCTGCGCTCCCGCTGCTCCCAGGATTTTGTTGGCTTCGCGTTCGGCTGCAGCGAGCGTCGCGTGCGAGATGTGGACGTAGTTGTAAACGAGTACGGTAATTGTAGTTGGTGGTGCGGGTTCGGATCGAGCGTGAAGCGGCAACGACAGAATCAACAAAATCACTCCAAAGGCAACCTGGACAACCGCGGGGCGAAGAGTGCGGCGGTCGGCGTGTTGGGTAGTTCGAGCTGCCAGAAGCTGATCGCCGGCTGGGGATCGCATGTTGCCTCCGCCGCGGATGCGCGGCGAGGGCGACTTTGGAGGTGGGTGGCAACTACCTCAATGCATGGAGAGTCGAGAGAAAGTCGAAAGAAAGTCGTCGGATAAGCGATTGTTGATGCGAGGCTTAGCGCGTGAAACCTATCGTCGCGAGGACTTGTTTGAGTTCAGTGCTAGACTGTCGTCACCTAGATCTGAGGTAACCCGCCGTGGAATCCAGGTTCGATAACGCGGAATTAGTTCGCTTTGCGACCTTCGAGGTGGATCTCGGTTCAGGAGAAGTGCGCAAAGGTGGCGTAAAGCTAAAGTTGAGCGGGCAGCCATTCCAAGTCTTGGCGATTCTGCTGGAGCGACCGGGCGAGGTGGTGACCCGCGAGGATTTGCAGAAGCGTCTGTGGCCCGACACCTTTGTCGATGTCGATCACAACCTGAACACCGCCATCAACAAGATTCGCGAGGTGTTAGGCGACTCAGCGGAGAACCCACGGTTTGTTGAGACCCTGCCCCGGCGAGGCTACCGATTCATCGCGCCGCTCGATAATGCGGAAAATGGCGTGAAGCCGGCCACGATCACGAGGGCCGAAACCGCCGCAGCACGCCGACGGCGGATTCTGGGCGCGTCACTTCTGCTCGGCGCATTGACGCTGCTGGCCAGTACAGGATTTCTTGTCTACAAGGGACGGCATGCTCCCGCGTTGCCGAGGCAGCGAACTCTGACACGCGTCACATTTGACGACGGCCTGCAGATCGGAGCGACTTGGTCGCCCGATGGCCGCTTCATCGCTTACAGCTCCGATCGCGGAGGAAAATTCGACATCTGGGTGCAGCAGGTCAGCGGCGGCGATCCTGTCCAAGTCACGAAAGGACCAGGTCACCATTGGCAGCCGGATTGGTCAACCGATGGCAAGTACATCGCCTATCGTTCCGAAGAGGGCGACGGGGGGCTATACATCGTTCCTGCGTTGAGCGGCGCGGGATCGGAGCGAAGGATTTCGTCGTTTGGCTATTTTCCCCGCTGGTCGCCAGACAGTTCCCAAATATTGTTTCAGACTCATTTTGGGCAGATCGATGACATCAATAAATTCTACGCGGCTCATCTTGACGGCGGGCCACCCAGGGAGGTTTTAGCCGAATTCCTGGCACGGCACAAACTGTGGCCGGCTGCAGCCGTTTGGCATCCAGACGGAAAGCGGGTGTCGGTCTGGGTCTCGTCGTTGGCCAGATCTCAGACGCTCAGTTCCGATGCTGCGCCAAGCCCGAGCATCTGGACGGTGCCGATATCAGGGGGCGAAGCAATCAGAATGGGGATCGCCCCTGCGATCGAACACGAACTCACAGAAGTAGCCAATGGAAGAGTAGGCGGGGAACACCAGGGCGACTTTTCTTTTGCATGGTCACCTTCGGGCAAGACCCTGTATTTCGAGTGTGGCTACAGAGGGGCGATTAATATTTGGAAGATGACACATCGAACCGGAGACATTACGGGCAACCGCGGTAGAGCGACTGACCACAGGACCGGGACCCGATAGAAGTTTGGCGGTCTCAAGCGACGGCCGACGATTGGCCTTCACGGCAAAATCACAACAGATCCGCAATTGGCTCTTCCCGTTCGATGCCACGACCGGCCGCATATCCGACAAGGGCCAAGCGATTACGGCGGCCGGTAGGACCGCCTTGTTTCCAAACCTGTCGCCCGACGGCAAACATGTGGCGTTTTCCGTACTCCGCGCTGGGGTCTGGGACCTGTGGGAGAAATCACTCGTGGATGGACGCGAGGTTCCGATTATCGCCGACGAATATGATCGCGCAGGGCCACAGTGGTCTCCCGATGGTATGCGCCTCGTGTACTCGCGTCAGAAATCCAGCGGAGCAACGCCGGACCAGATGATGATTTGGTCCAGTCAAACCCACAGTGAAGAGCCGCTTACCACGTTGAGCGAAACCCAAAGGTACGCCTACGACTGGTCGCCCGACGGTGCGTCGCTGCTGGTGTCACAAAAGGAGGGGGTTTGGCTGCTACCTGTGGCAGCGGCACCGCATGCGGAAACCGCGGCGCGAAAGGTCATTTCGGATCCAAAGTACGATCTTTACCAACCACACTTCTCGCCTGACGGTCGATGGATCGTGTTTGAGGCTGTGGCAAACTTACCGACGATCGCGGAATCAGCGCTTTACGTCGTACCCGTTGCGGGTGGCGCGTGGACGCGGATTACCGACGGCAAGCACTGGGACGATAAGCCTCGCTGGTCTCCCGATGGGAAAACGATTTACTTCGTTTCGGGACGCGGCGGTGTTTTCAATGTGTGGGGCGTTCACTTCGACACGGCCGAAGGAAAGCCAGTTGGAGAACCGTTCCGCGTTTCCACGTTTGGTGGATCCGGCTTAACGATTCCACGATGGATACCGCCAGTTGAGCTCTCGATCACCGCGGACAAGTTGGTGCTGACGATGGCGGAAGCGTCGGGTGGTATTTGGGTGCTGGACAATGTGGATCGATAGCAACGTACTCCGGAAACTGACCAATCCAGCGGACTCGTGCGTTGTGTAACCGTTTTGCGGTAGGATTGCAACACTCTTGACCAGGTCTCACGTGGGGGCGTTCGAAGCCAGTTAAGTCAGCTTGTTCGCATACCCACGGGAAGAGCGCCAGCCTATGCCTGCCCGATTTTTCGCTTCGCGGACGACCACAGCTTCGCTCTGCGTCATACTCGCTCTGCTCGCGATCGATTCCCTCGCTTTCGCGCAACGACCCGATACTGGCGGCATGCAGATGCGTGCTTCGAGCGGCAACGTCTCCGTTGCCATCGCGGTCCGCGATGTACAGGGAGTTCCTCCAGCTACGCCCGCAAGCGTCCACCTCTACTCTTTGACCACTGGCTACGATACCTCTTCGATTACGGGAGGCACTTCCGACGCCGTCTTCTCTGTCCCCCCCGGCGACTATCGGGTCGAAGTGCGCTGTGAAGGATACCAACCAGCCACGGATGAACTAAGTCTGCCCCCAATCGGAACGGAGACCTATTTCCCGGTCCTGCTCAAGCCTGCCGTGATAAAAGGCTCCGACAATTCCCATGCGCGCGGTACCGTCATGACTCCTCAATTGCAACAAACCATGGCCAAGGGCGTGGACGCGATACACCAACACAATTGTGATTTGGCGAAGAAACAATTCCAAAAGGGTGTGCAGATCGCTCCGGGTAACCCAGAATTGGCGTTCTTGCTGGGTACTGCGGAATTCTGCCTCCAGCAAACTGATCTCGCGCGCAAGAGCTTCGAACGCGCCGTGAACCTCGATCCGAATTACGAAAAGGCTCTCTTGTCGCTGGGAGAAATGCAACTCGCCGGAGGGGAAACTAGCGTGGCCGCAGCCACCCTCGAAAATGCTCTCTCGGTAAATCCGGCGGACTGGAGAGTGCATCTCGTTTTGGCGAACGCCTACTGGAGAGTCGGTGGACGCTTGTCCGACGCAGAATCAGAAGCGAGTCGTGCCGCGAATCTCGCGGGAGACAAAGGTGGATCGGCCCGCTTGCTGGTGGGAGAAATTCAATTAGCTCAAGGAAGGACGCGCGACGCGAGGAGAACGTGGCAGAAACTCGTCGACGATTGGCCTTCCGATCCCTCGGCGGCTGCAGCGAAACGCAAACTCCAAGGCAACCCCGGCACGTCGGGAAAAACTCCGGAGAGTTCCAATGTTCCGCCGCCCAGAGTTCCGCCCGTCGCCGACCTATCCATCATCGAAGCCGATATTTCCTGGTCGCCTCCAGACGTCGATAACCTCCTTCCCATCGCGCAGGGCGACTTGTGCTCGGCGAATGAAGTTGTCGACCACGCCTTCGTGCGCGTCAAAACCCAATTAGCCAACTTTGAAAAGTTCACCGCCACCGAGCACATAGAGCATCAGGAAATCGATCGCCGCGGAAATCCCGGGAAACTGAAAACCAGCGAGTTCTCCTACATCGTCTTCGTCTTTCCTTATCATGGTGACTCGTTCTATCTTGAAGAGAGCCGCGACGCCGACCAAAAAACCACCGCTTCCTTCCCCACTCCACTAGCCACCACGGGCCTCAACAGCCTAGCCATTTCGCTCCTGCAACCCGCTGACAGGAAAAACTTTCGTTACAACTGCGAAGGCCTGACAAAGCTCCGAGGTGAAACGGTTTGGCGGATTCGATTTCAGGAAGATAATACGGAAACTCTCAGCGTGCGTCGATGGCGCAAGCACGACATGATTTATAATATCCCGCTCAAAGGGCGCGCCTGGATTTCTCGATCAACCTACGACGTTTTGCGCGTCGAAACCGACTTGCTTGCGCCAGTGAATCACCTGCAACTCACTCGCGACCATCTGCGGGTGGACTACGGACCCGTCAAATTCGATAGCGGTAACCAAACTCTCTGGTTACCCTGGAACGCCGAGATGTTCATGGAATTGCATGGGAAGCGCTATCATCATCGGCATTACCTCAGCGACTACAGGTTGTTCGAAATCGACACCTCAAACAAAATCAGCAAACCCAGGGAAGCCCCTGCTGAGAATCAGGAATGAGCGACTCGCCATGCACTAGACAGCGAACGTAGATGCACCGACTGCTAGCATGATAAAACCATTCACCCGTGGACGCACTCAGGAACAAGCACCAATATCCTCGACGTGCAGCCCAAGTGCCTCATTGATGAGCGGATGACATTGTGATGAAGTGGGCAGGACATTCTAATCTCCGAATCACTGACCATTACACTCACCGTGGCGCGGGTGCTCTCTCAGAACTGGCCGAGAAGGTCTCTGGATTGTCCCAATTGTCCCAAGTTGTCCCGATTGGCAGTTTGCAAAAGTCATCGCAAGCAGCGTAGAATGAACAAGTTCAAAGGATGCGCCCGTAGCTCAGCTGGATAGAGCGTCTGGCTACGAACCAGAAGGTCGGGAGTTCGAATCCCCCCGGGCGCACCACTTAACCCCTTTGCGTGACTTCAGCTGTCCTCCTACCGAATGCCGTACTTCGCCAAACCTCGCGACACCGTCACAACATCTAAACCTGTCTTTGTGATGTAGTCGGCAGTCTCTCGAACCAATTCGTGTGATACAGAAATGGAATTCCCTGTATCGTCCACGCGATGGAAAGTCAAGATGAGCCAGGCGCGGTTCGCGCGCGCTTGGGCTATCCAGTTGTGAACGTCCGCCGTGGTAGTCGTTGAGACGGCAAGTTGGGTCAAGAGTACGAGCGGCGGCGTAGTCGGAACATTGAAGCCACTGCGAATTGAACGAGCCGCGATGAACTTGCTTGCGCTGAGAATGGTTAGCGTATCTTGGTCGTAGTCTCCATACGGATACGCAAACACTTGCGGCGCGTATTCCCATGACGTCAGGTCATTGAACGAACCGATTATCTCTTGTCGCTGATCTAATTCACTGAGTGTTGAAAGGTGCGGATGGGTCTGAGTATGTGCTGCGATCTCGTGACCGTGCTGTGCCAGCAGTGCGAGTTCGGGTTGTGTGATGTATCCCCGGTGGCCGACTTCGCCAGTAATAATGAACTGCGTTGTCTTGATATGCGCCGCATCGAAAATAGGTATACCGTTCTCGTATGCGGATTGATAGCCATCGTCAAAAGTAATCGTGACCGAACCGGATACAGGAATTACATTCGGCGGTATCGGAGACGGCCGCCTCGCCTGACTGCATCCTGTGAGAAACGTGAGAAACACAAGTAACGTGTACTTCGTTGCTGGCCTCCTACCGTCACGTGGCAGAAGCAATGTGACGAGAAAGCCAAACGTTAGCGATCGCGGTAGTAATGCCATGAGTCAAACTATGGGGGCCGTTGCTCCAAGCCTGCAATAGGCTACACGCAACGTCTTGCGAAAAGTTAAACTCAAGTCCTGTCGGCCTTGCCGGAACAGGCGGACCTGCGTTGCAACCCAAATCTTTCGGGAGTAGGCTCTCTTCAGCCTTACCCCAGCCTGTCCTCAACGAAATTCGTAAGGCACGGCCCCATCTCCACAAGAGCGGATGAGACTTGCCGGAGGAGGAGAGCCCACATGCACACGGACAACAAGGCAATCGTTCGGCGCCTCTACGACGAAGTTTGGAATAAACGAAGACTGGAAGTTGTCGACGCGTTGATCTCGCCAAGCCACGCACTTAATGATCCCCTCGCATCGGATTCGCAGGTAGGTCCAAAAATGTACAAACGGCGGGTGGTCGAGTTCACGAATATCTTTCCCGACCTGCATTTCACAATTGAAGACATGATCGCCGAAAAGGGGAAAGTTGTTGTCTCTTGGATTATTTCCGGCACTCATAAAAGCGAGTTCATGGATATTCCCGCGACCGGCAGGAAGGTGTCCATAGAGGGAATCACGATTCACCTCATCTCAAACGGGAAGATTCTTGATTCTCACGCCAGATGGGACCTCCTGGGCTTGCTGCGACAACTCGGCCAGGCTTCTCCTCTCGCAAAAACGAGTATGGCGGGAGCTTCTCATGACCCTTAACGCGACGACCAGCGCGGTGCCGACGATCTTCCTCATAATGCGAAGGTCGCACGAGCAGGGAATCCCCACGCTCAGTAAGATCAGACACATCACGAGCGATTGAAAGCCCAGTGGAAACAATAGACCCCTATTGCGGGCGAAGCTGCAGGCGCTCATAATTGTAGAAAGGGAGTATCGCTATGCAATACGGACTTGATCGTGCCCCTCTCCAGAAGCTGGATGACTGGGACGACTTCGTAGCCACCCGCTATCGTCAGGGCAAATCGGAAGAGGAATTCCGCATTTACAAGGCCGACGCCAATCCCACGGTAACGGAGTTTTACCGCCAGAACCACGCCCACCAGACGCTTGATTTTGTCCTGAGCAAGAAGGCCGAATATTGCGGCTTGAATCGAGGCGAGAAAAGTATTTGGGAAATGGCCGAGTATCTAAACACATTGGTGGACGACAGCGACCCCGACACCGATCTGACACAGATCGAACATCTTCTTCAGACCGCCGAAGCAATTCGAAACGATGGTCATCCGCGCTGGTTCATCCTCACCGGTTTTGTGCATGATCTTGGAAAGGTGCTCTGCCTGTATGGAGAGCCGCAATGGGCGGTGGTGGGCGATACCTTTCCTGTCGGTTGTGGATACTCGGATCAGATCGTTTTCCCGGAATTCTTTGCAGCCAATCCGGACACCAACGTCCCCGGCTACCAAACCGAAAATGGCATCTACGAAAAGAACTGCGGGCTCGACAAAGTCCACCTCTCGTTTGGGCATGACGAATACATCTATCAGGCGACGCGAAGATATCTGCCGGAGGAGGCTCAGTACATGCTCCGGTATCATTCGTTTTACCCTGCACACCGGCACGGCGCTTACCGGCACCTGATGAACGAACAAGACGAGCGCATGTTTGAGGGGGTTCGAAAATTCAATCAATACGATTTGTACTCGAAAGGCCGCGAACGGCCCAAGACCCAAGAAATTCTGCCCTATTACGAAGATCTCGTCTCCGAATTCTTCCCCGATAAAATTGCCTGGTAACTGATTTACCGTGCGGCCGCGGAGCCCCGGCGGCGGTCGCAATCCGGCTGCCGCCATCCCGGGCTCTGCACCTTGGGACCAACAGATTCGAATTCGAGAACGCAGCGAGAGTTGAAAGTTGCACTCGCCTTAGGTGGCCGTGTTCGTCGGATTAAGGCCGATATTCGTCGTCCCATTGCAGCCGCTGAGTTGGCACACCAGTTGTACGCCTGACTTGCGACCGAGCTTCACCACCAAGGCTCCCAGATCGTGGAAACGACATCCGGGAAGCCGTCGTTCTTTTTTTCATTGGGGCGAATGTCTTGATGCGAAGCCTAGACTGCTAGGACCATTTCATCCGCCCCTGTCATCGCTGACCTCCAGTCGTTTTTTAGCGTTTAACTACGAACGGTGATGCTCAGGGCCACATTCTGCCCACCATCGCTGGGCTGATATTCGACCGTTACTAGGGTTCCAGTCGTCACGTGGCCTTTTACTTCCGTGTTCTTGCCCACGACAAAGTTCATCACCTGTTTGTCGTTTCCGTCCACTTGCAGCGCAAACGTTGTGCCTGAATTTCCAATCGACGCTACCTTGCCGGCGACACTCTTCGTCGTTGGCTCCGACTGCTTTCCGGAGTCCGATTGCAGACGATCGGGTTGGGCTCGTGCCGCGCCTATCGCGCCTATTAGGACAAAGGCGGCAAGAGAAACACAGGAAACAAGCTTTCGGATCATTAGATAGAACCTCCAAGGTAGTTTTGAGCGGGTGGACAATTTCGAGCACGCTATACTCCGCGCGCGCCGCAAAAATGTTAAATCCTCTAACTTCTCCGTTTGGGCGTGTTTGCGGGGAACCCGGGTGAACGTCCAACCCAGAAAGCCTCGTTCCATACGAACTTTCTTCAAGTGGCGCGTCATATTTTCCCACGCAGGCGCAAGCAGGAGCGTCGCCGAAATCTGGGCATCAGCACGACGACTCTCAGTCACATGATGTTTCGATTACAAGTCCCGGAATACCGGCGATTCAAGCGTGGAAAATTCCACAAATTCTCATTCATGCCAGATTCGCTGTATTGACCGGACGAGCGGACTGTATTGGTGTGGAACTTCCGCGTCGGGAACTCACGACGGGAAAATTTACACGCGTTGCGTGCAGGGAGGTGGAACATGAACGAAGTTGGAACCAAGAGACAGCGTTCGGAGGAAGCGACAAGGCTAACGCCGTCCGAGCGAACGGAAAGCCTCGCCAGGAGGCCATTGGGAGGGACGAGCCTCAGTCCTCGAAGCTACTTGCCCTCAATGTTCTCCGTAACCCCCGGAGAATTCTTCACGATGAGTCCGGCCACGCTCCTGAGGAGATTTACCGATGACATCGACCGAGTGGTTTCCGGGTTCGGGAGCCACCAGCGCGCCGATATCTTTGCCGAAAACTTCAACTGGATGCCTGCTGTCGAGGTGCGACGGTCCGGCAACAACTTGATCATTCAGGCAGACTTGCCGGGCCTGTCGGAAAAAGACGTGAAGGTGGAAGTGACCGACGAAGGCTTGCTCATCGAGGGTGAGCGCAACCAAGAGCATTCCAGCGAGGAAGGGGGCGTGCACCTCTCCGAGCGAACCTACGGGCGCTTCTCTAGGCTCATACCCCTGCCGGAAGGCGCTAAGGTTGATGAGGCAAACGCCACTTTCAAGAATGGAGTGCTCGAAATCAGCATTCCGGTACCGGAGGCCGAGACCAAGCGTCGGCAGATTGCGATCGGGAGTTCCGGGCAGGTTCAAACAAAAGCCGCGGCAGCAGGGCGCTGACCGTGTGACTAGCCCAGCACAAATGTGAAGACACTACGAAAAAAGGGGCCGGGATGCACGGCCCCTTTGCAACTCCCTTATCGGACTCCCGGACGCCTCCAGGCCACAGGCTGTTCCGAGGTCGAATGTGGAATTAGCCCCAAAAGCGCAAGGGATACTCGTACGATGGTCCAGCTTGCGCTGACCGAACGGTACTCCTTTGCGGTGATTTTACATTTCATCTGGCAAATGCGAAATGCAATTGATAGCATCCACCGCATGCTCAAACTACTTTTCGTGATGCTGAGTTTTTTGGCGGCGTTGCCGCCAGCCGTTGCCAACGATTTGCCTACAAAGAAATATCTGGATCTCGCCACTATCAAAACCATGGTTGCCGCGGCCGAAGCGGAGGCCAAAAATCGCAACGTGCAAGTGACCATTTGTGTGGTCGACGACAGCGGCAACCTGCTGTTCCTGGAAAAGGCGGACGGCGCGTCGCTGAACACCATCCAGTTCGTGCAGAAGAAAGCACGGCATGCGGCCTTCTACGGCAGCCCTTCAAAAGACGGTGCCGACTACGTGAAAAAGGGAAGCGTCGAGGCGCTGTCTTTTCCCGACTTTTTCCCAAATCAAGGCGGGCTGCCCATCAAGGTGGATGGCAAAACCATCGGTGGCATCGCCGCAAGTGGCGCGAAATCCGAGATCGACGAGGCGATCGCACAGGCTGCGCTCGACGCCGTTTTCAAAAAGTAGCCGCTGCGCACGCCATCTCTGTCCGTGAGATCTCCAACGTCATCCCGAAGACCCCGGTCGAGGTCTGCACCCGAGCGTCCTTTGAAGCCTACCCGTGGTCAGACTCACGGTGACCCCCCTCAGTCCTAGAAACTTACTATCTTGTCAGCTACATCCCCGGATCCACCTTGCAATTATGCGGCAACAAATCATAATTGAGTTATTCTGGTGACCTAGACCGCCAGCTCAATGCAATGCCCTCTCTGTCAAGCCGATAACCCGCCTACCGCGGACCACTGCACGAAGTGCAGCACCCCGTTGCCGCTGGCCGACGTGACTTTGGCGCCGACCGCGATGGGCACCGCAATCGGCGGAACCCAGGCATGGTCCGTCGCGGTCACGCCGCGCCCCTCGAGCGAAGCTGCGGCGAAAGGGCAGCTCGATCCCGGCTTTCTCCTCGCCGAGCGTTTCGAAATTATACAGCTCCTCGGCCAAGGCGGCATGGGCGCCGTTTACAAGGCGCGCGACACCGAACTTGAGCGCCTGGTCGCTCTTAAACTGATTCGCCCCGAACTCGCCAGCCATCCCGAAATCCTTCGCCGTTTCAAGCAGGAGCTGATCCTCGCTCGCGAAGTCACGCATCGCAACGTCATTCGTATTTTCGATCTCGGGCAAGCTCAGGGCATCAAGTTCATCACGATGGAGTACGTCGAGGGGCGCGACCTCAAGGGCCTGATCCACGAAAAAGGGAAGCTCACGACCGACGAAGCCGTTCCCATCGTGCTGCAAATCGCCGCCGCGCTCGATGCCGCCCATACCGCCGGCGTCGTTCACCGCGATTTGAAGCCCCAGAACGTGATGACCGACAAGGACGGCCGCGTCTACGTAATGGATTTCGGCATCGCCCGTTCGCTGGAACACCAGGGTATGACGCAAACAGGCGCGCTGATGGGCACGCCGGAGTACATGTCGCCAGAGCAAGCCAAAGGCGAAAAGGTGGACGCGCGCTCGGACTTGTTCGCGCTCGGCATCATTTTCTACGAAATGCTCACGGGCATCTCGCCATTCAAAGCCGACACCGCCATGGCCATGATGTTCAAGCGCACCCAGGAGCGTGCCACTCCTCTGTCGCAGCTCAATCTAGGCGTGCCGCCAGTGATCAGCGACATCGTTTCCAAATGCCTGGAGATCAAGACCGACGAGCGCTACCAGTCCGCCCGCGAAGTCACCAACGACCTGGAAGCCTGGAAGGGCGGCGTGCCCCACAGCACCATCGTCCCGACCTCCCGCCGCATCCGCTATGCTCCTTCCTACCAAAAATGGCTCGTTGTGGGCGGAGCCGTCGTGTTCCTCGGCCTCGGCGTCTACTTGTTTCGCGACAAGCTCTCACTGCATTCTCCCTCGGGAACCGCCGCGGTCGTCCAGCCAATTTCTCTAGCGATCTTGCCTTTCCACAACGCCACCACCGATCTCTCCTTGGACTGGCTAGGCCCAAGTCTCGCGGACATGCTGACCACGGACGTGGGCCAGTCAGCGCACCTACGGACCGTTTCATCCGATCGCCTCTATCAGGTCTTGAAAGATCTGCGGGTTCCCGCAAATGCTGAATTTGATCCGGACACGGTGCATCAACTCGCCAAGTTCTCCAGTGCGGACATGCTGGTCTGGGGCCGCTTCTCCAAATCCGGCGATCAGATCCGCATCGACGCCACCCTCGAGGACCTGAAGCAGAACCGCCGGGTGCCGTTGAAAATCGAGGCTGCCAGTGAAAAGGAAATCCGCGGAACCGTCGATCAGCTTGCGGAACTCATCCGTAAGAATCTCGCGGTCTCCTCTGAAGTACTCAAAGAGTTGAAAGCTGCTGCCTTTACACCAACTTCCAGCTCGGAAGCAGCTCTCAAGGATTTCACCCAGGGACTCGAACTCGCGCGCCAGGGCAATCACATTGAAGCCGTCAAGCAGTTCGAAGCCGCCACCAAGGCTGACTCCAATTTCGCCTTGGCCTTTTCCATGCTCGCCAAAACCTACGCGCGCCTGGGGTACGACAGGCAGGCCCAGCAGAGTGCCAGCAGGTCCGTGGAATTGAGCGGCAGCCTTTCGCCCGTGGAAAAGTACATGATCCAGGCCGCCAACGCGCGCATCGGCAACAATTATCAGAGCGCCCTCGACGCCTACAACAAACTCCTAGGGCTCATGCCCAACGACGCACAAGTTCAATTCGAATTGGGCGAATTATTTGAGCAGCACGGTGTCTACGACCAGGCGCATGAGCATTACGCCAAGGCCCTCGAGAGCGACCCCAAACATATTGACGCTCTCCGCGGAATCGGTCAGGTCGAATACGAACGTGGCAACCCGCAGGGCTCACTTGACTATTTGAATCGCGCCCTTAGTCTTGCCGTCGAGCTTAACAACCGTCAGGGGAAAGCGATTGTGCTTCAAAATCTCGGTGAAGCCTACAAATTACTGAACCGGCCGCAGGACGCGCTCCAGAACTTCCAGCAATCGCTGGACATCAAGCAACAAATTGGCGACAAGAAAGGAATGGCCACCAGTTTGGACCAAATAGCCCTGGTCTACGGTCTTCTCGGTAAGTCGGCAGACGCCGAGAAAACTTATCGGCAGGAACTTAATCTCCGCAAAGAGCTTGGTGACCAGGAGGGGCTGGGAGTGGCTCTGCTCGATTTCGGGGCCTTCCTGCAGGATAACGGCAGATTCGAGGAGGCGTTAGCCAACACGAAGCAGGCGCTGCAAATCCAAATGCAATTCGGGAACCAGCCCCGACAGGCGATGTGCTTGACGAACATCGGTTGGATCTATTTCCAGTTGACCAAGTACGACGACGCGCAGATGTATCAACAGCGCGCGGTCGACCTCCTGCAGAAAATGAACATGCCCACCGAACTGGCGACGAATCTGAACAATCTCGCGCTTAGCTACGCCATGATTGGTCAGTTCGATTCAGCCCTTAACAGTTACCTACAAGCGCTTGAACAGGCGCGCAAGGTGGGCGCCAAGGAGCAGATATCGGCTATTTCAGACGGCATGGCCGAGCTCTTCCTGATCCAAGGGCGTTATGGCGCGGCCTTGAAAGCCCAGCAGGAGGCCGTCAAGAACGCGCAGCAATTGGAACAGCAATCCGGGACCTTCCTTGCGGAAAGCCAAGCGGATTACGTCAACATATTGAACCGTCTCGGGCGGGGCACGGAAGGCCAAAAGACCTTGGACGAATCTTTCAACGCCGCCCGTTCCGCTCAAAATGATGCGCTGGCTGCCAAGATACTCAACTTTCAGGGGCAAAGATTTTACTATCAGGGGGATTTCAAATCGGCGCGGCCCTTCTTCGAACGCGCTCAGCAATCCGCATCAAAAGCCAAGGATCGCATCCAGACCCTGACCGCCCGGCTGTATCTGGCGAGAGTCTCCGTAAAAGATGGTAATGCGGCCACGGCCGTAAGCGCCTTGAGAGGCTTGATCAGAGAGGCCGATTCCCTGGGTGTGAAATATCTCGCCACCGCATCCTCCATCGCTCTCGGCGAAGCATTGTTGGCTTCCAAGGACTACGCCCATGCACAGGACGAACTGGAGTCCGCGGTGCGGAAGAGCGAGGATTTGGGAATGAAATCGCTGCTCCCGGAAGCACACTATTTGCTCTCCCAGGCGCTTCGAAAGAAGGGCAACGTCTCCGACGCAGACCGTCACCTGCAGCAAGCCGCGCAATACGTTGAACAGATGCGCCAGGAGTCCCAGACCGATGCGCTGCTGGAGCGCGCCGACTTTAAACCCATTGTGAAAGAAGCCGGGAAGTAAAACAAAACCAGAAGATAGGAAGGGAGCCGGACTCGTTGTCCGGCTCCCTTCTTCGGATTCCCGACGAATTCTTCTACGGTATCTTGAATTCGGTCGTCTGGTTTATCGTGTTGTCGCTAAGGAACGTTACCGTCAGGCTGTAGGTGCCGGGAGCATAACCCGCAGTGTTCAGCGAAAACGAATATTGGTTGTTGCCGGCATTGAAGAGGGGCGGCGTATCCAGGGAATTAGCGGTTGCGTTTACCCGAATGGCATTGAAAACCGTCGCACCGCTTGAATCGGCGAGTCGAGCCACAGAGATCAACGCGCTTGCGTCCGAGATATACGGCCCGTTCTGGCAATTCCCAGAAGCCTTGGCCAGCTTGAACTTCACGGCAATGGTATTACCAGTGAAGACTGGGGGCGGGCTGGGCAGATTAGTGCCATCGCCGGTTAAAGGTGACTGAAATCCACAGAACTTTCCGGGGTCCGCAGCGGTCATCCCCGCATTGACGGTGGCAAAAAAGGAATTCTTGGATGTGAGTCCTTGATCCCCAGGAAGAGGTCCGCCGATGGGATAAACCCCCTCGCTCTGGGGTGCAAAGCACGTGGTAGCAGCATTTCCAGCCGCGATACCGTCGATGTGCGGCTCAGTGGATTGCGGAAATATTGTTGGGTCACCGTTATCGCACTGCACCATGCGTGGGTTGTTGTACTGATTAGTGTCGTAAAAACCGAAGATCGAGGTCTCAAAACCCTGATCGGTGAACACGGACATACAGCCAGGAGCGGGAGCTAAAGCTGGGGCGAGCCAATGGGCGACGTATACAGTCTCATAACCTGCCCCGCCCAGATCGGGAGATGGCCCCGCACCGTGCGGAAACGGAGCTATTCCGCCCTGGGCCAGTGAGATCATTGCGGTGACCGTGGCAGGAATCAACGGAGTTGCAGTCACGTTCGCCTTGCACCCATCGGCTCCCGTTAGCCAGAACTGATTTGAGTGGAAATCAAACATGGTCGGCGTTGGATTTGTTGGGTCCGGTGTGGTTACTTGCAGGCTCAGTGTTACGGGCGCGGGAGCTGCCGCGACCCCGGTCAACGGGTTCTGGATGCTTGCCAGTGCGCTAAGGCTGCAGTTCCCGTTCGAAGTGTTCCAGTTCCATAGTGTCCCCCCACTTTTTGAAGCAGTAACCAGGTAGATATCATCAGTCACCGCGGTCTGCGTTGAATTGGCCAAGGGTACGGTTGCCAGGTACGCGGGAACCTCATTGGTTTTCTTCGAGAAATTCAGCCCTGAACATGTGCTCGCCGCACTGCCGTTCCTATTAAAATGCGCCACAGGTGAAAAACTGGTCTTGCGGCTTGCCAAAACGCTGTTGGCCACGAAGACTTCTCCCGTGCTGATGCGCGAAATGCCCACTGGACTGGATAGAAGGGCACTGGGAGCGGAGGGGTTGGGAATAAAGTTGGAACGCGTCGAGAAGTTTACGGCGAAGGAGGATAGCAAAACCTGGTTCTCGGTGTTATCAACCACGAGCAAGTCTCCGTCATATTTCTGCGTGATCCCTCGCCCATCCATTGCCGCCGGGAATACGGGACTTGTCTGAAGTAGTGTGGGAGACGCGGAAGCTAATTGGCCAGCCTTGACATTCGCGAGACTAGAGAACCTGTAGACTCCGGCCCCAGCCTTGTTGGTGATATAAAAGTCTCCCGTCGAGGAGGAGCGCCCGCACACCGGCTGCAAGCCTGTAACCCCATTGCTGTAAACCGTATCGGTCGTCGTGATCGTGGTCCCCGTCGGGTCAAAGCCAAAGCGATATATTTTGTTGTTCGCGGTATCGCAAGCGTAAAGCAGGAATGGGTGGAGAGCATTGCCCAAGCCGTCCGTGTCGGCATTGTCCGGGCCGATGGCCAAACTTTCAAAATTCGCACCAGACACGGCCAGAACCAGAGAGGCCGTCCCTCCGCTGATCTTGTAAATGTTTGAGCCCCCCGACACATACACGGGCACCGCTTGTCCCGACGCCGACGTACACAGAACGGTGAGGAAAAGCACCCACACCATGGAGCAAAAACACTTTCGCAGCTGGATCATGAACAGATCTCCTTTTCACGCCCGCGTTTCCAGACGACCACACCCCATGTTCAAAGTGAATGATTTTCGGGTGGGGACCTGCTTCCGAAAACTTAAGAGGAATTTCTCTTCGTCATGGATACCAGATCCACGGCGTTTCACGAACTGGGCTGGACAACACGATTATTTGCGACCAAACAGTATCGCGAACCTCGGGAGGCGTCAAGCAGAGAAGTACAGGCATAACAATACTGAAGACTGAAGCGCAAATCTCGAACCTTGCCCTTGCGCCCTCGCCACAGTCGTCAGATCTCCCGCATCTATTTCGCGCACAGATGCTGCTATACTTGGAGGGTTATGCTGTCCATCAATAATATCTCCATGCGTTTCGGCCCCCGCGTCCTCTTCGAGGACGTCACCACTACCTTCATGGCGGGTCGCCGCTACGGCATCACCGGCCCCAACGGCGCCGGCAAATCCACCCTGATGAAAATCCTCACCGGCGAACTCGAGCCCACCAAGGGCTCCGTAACCCGCCCCAAAAAGCTGGGCATCCTTCGCCAGGATCAGTTCGCCTTCGACGAATTTCGCGTGATCGACACGGTGATCATGGGCAACTCCGTCCCTCTGGAAAGCCCTGCAGGAGCGCGACGCCCTCTACGCTAAGCCCCACGAAGAGCTGACCGACGCCGACGGCATGCGCCTCGGCGAACTCGAAGGCATCGTCGGCGAAGAAGGCGGCTACACCGCCGAAGCCGACGCCGGCGCCCTGCTCGACGGCCTCGGCATCGAGATCGATCTCCACGAGCGCAAAATGGGCGAGCTACAGGGCGGCCAGAAAGTCCGCGTCCTGCTAGCGCAAGCCCTCTTCGGCAACCCCACCGCGCTCCTGCTCGACGAGCCCACGAACAACCTCGACCTGGATTCTGTCCACTGGCTCCAGGAATATCTCACCGACTACGAAGGTGTCCTGATCGTAATCTCCCACGATCGCCATTTCCTGAACTCCGTCTGCACCTACACCGCCGACATCGACTACGAAACCGTCATCATGTACGTCGGCGGCTACGACGACATGGTCGTCGCCAAGACGCAAATCCGTGCCCGCATCGAATCCGAAAACGCCCAGCGCGAAAAGAAAATCGCCCAGCTCAACGACTTCATAGCCCGCTTCTCTGCCGGCACGCGCAGCGCCGCAAGCCACCAGCGCGCAAAAAAGAAGTCGAGCGCCTGGCAACCAGCGAACTGGCCCGCTCCAACATTCAGCGCCCCTACATCCGTTCGACATGAAGCGCACCTCCGGCCGCCATCCCGCTCGAAATCAAGAGCGTCGAGAAATCCTACGACACGCCTGAAAGTGATCCCGAAATTCACCGCCAGCGTAACCCGCGGCGAAAAAATCGCGCTCATGGGCCGCAACGGCACCGGCAAAACCACGCTCCTGAAGTCGCTGATCCGCAACGCCACTGGCTTTATCGACGATTCCGATCGGCAATTTCCCATCGACGGCGGCACGGTCGTCTGGGGACACGAAGTAACCGGCGGCTACTTCGCGCAAGATCACACCGACACCTTCACCAAAGACAACACCACCGCGATCGATTGGCTCTGGCAATTCGATCCCAGCGCCAACCAGCAAGAGCTGCGCGGCCTGATGGGTCAAATGCTCTTCAGCGGCGACGACGCCCTCAAGCCCACCCGCGCCCTCTCCGGAGGCGAAACCGCCCGCCTAATCTTCTGCCGCCTCATGCTGCAGAAACCAAATTTCCTGGTCCTCGACGAACCCACCAACCACCTGGACCTGGAGTCCATCAACGCCCTGAACATCGCCCTGCAGAGTTACGACGGCACAGTCCTGCTGGTCACCCACGACCACGACGTAATCGACGAAGTAGCCACCCGCATCTGGCATTTCGCAAGGCGGCAAAATCGACGACTTCAAGGGCCCCTACGAAGAATTCGTAGCCTACGCCGAAGAAAAAGCCTCGTAGGCACGCAGTGCCGACCCATGTAGGCGCCGGGCTTTAGCCCGGCGTCTCCTTACCGCTCGCCGCCACCACAAGTGAACTAGCTTGACGCCGCTCCGAAACCGCTATACGCTCCGCCCGCCGACGACTTTGGACCCGCCCTGAGGCCCAACGGAAACCAAAAGCAAACGTAAGAGGAGAAAAAATGAAGCGAGTGTCTTTAATCTTGTCTGTTGTCGCTCTTTGTCTAGCAATCCCAGCGTTGATGCTCGGCCAGGACAATCCCGCCCTCGGCACCTGGAAGCTCAACGCCGAGAAGTCAAAATACACCGGCATGGAAGGACCAAAGAGCCTCACCCGTACCGTAGCAGCGGACGGCGATAGCGTGAAGTACAGCTTTGAAGGAACGGGCGCCGACGGAAAACCCGTGGCGTATGGTTTTACAGTGAAGTATGACGGCAAAGACGCTCCTGTAACCGGCTCGGGCATGCCCTATGGAGCCGACCACATCGCCATCAAACGCACCGGTCCCAATAAGTTTTCCGCGACCTTGAAGAAGGATGGCAAGGACGTCGGAACCAGCACCAGCGTAGTCTCCAAGGACGGAAAGACAACAACCCTCAATGGAAAAGGCACCACGGACGGTAAGGCCGTAAGCAGCACCATGGTCTACGACAAACAGTAAGGTTGCGGCGACGTCCCAGGGCGTCCCATCCTTTGCGGTTTTGTTTCTCGCAAAGGGTGGGTCCTTCCTTTACGATTCTCGAGTAGCACAGGCACTCTTGTTTACCCTGAGAACCGAAGGGCCTGTGTCCCCGCTCGAGTAGCTCAGGCACTCTTGCCTGTGTCCCCGCAGCCCGCACCGAAAAGAGCCCCCACAAGCACGCGTTTGCCTCACTCACCGCGGGCGCTTAGTAAGCCCGGCTTGCTTCCAAAGCTTCTCCCAATGCCAGATGCCGGGAGTCTTGTCGAGGAGGCGGTAGCCCAGCTGGTGTGCCAGCATCAAAATCTGACCGCGATGATGCGCCTCGTGCGCGAAAATGTAAGCGAACATGGTCCCTCCGGCGGGCCACGTTTGCGTCCAACTGCCGCGAGAGAACTTTGCAACGCGGCGATCCGGAGCGGCCGAGAGCGCATCCGACAACATGCGCAGGCACTGTGCGGAGCTTCTCCTGTGCGCGGCGGCAGCCTGCATCATGGTGCAGCGGTCGGGATCGAGTGGCCGCGGACGCTTCAGATGCGGCGCGGAATTCTTCAGCCACACAAGCCGGCTGTTGTGCAGATGGGCGAAGATTGCCGCGATGGTCCGGCCACTGCCTTTTTGACCCGGCGGCGGAGCGCGCCACGCACGAGGGTCGAGCTCTGAGAGAATGAGCTGGTTCATTCCGTCGTTGCTCGCGTAGGTTTCCAGCAGCGTGTCGCGGATCTCGGCAAGCGCCGCGTGGGATTGTAGTGCCATGGAAGCTCCGCCGATCGATTGTAAAGCCTCACCGCGCAAAGGCAGTCATGGCAGGGGCCGCGATTTGGCAGGGAAGCAACCCCTTCGCGGCCTTCGCTGGCGGTAGGCGGTTGGAAGAATCTTGTATCTGCCGAACTTCGGGCGTAGACTCCGGGTAGTCTCGGTTGGGCCCTTCACAACGCAGTTCCTCCGGAGGGGAAAATGCCACATATGTCTCGCATCCTTATGCTTCTTCTCATTGGGCTTGCCGCTAGCCTCATCTTTTTCACTTCTTCCGCGCAGGAGAAAACTCCGAAACCCGATTTTGATATGACCGCCAGCTACATCGAAGCTTGCAGCTGCGACATGTTTTGTCCCTGCTACTTCAACACCCATTCCACAAATCATATGGATGAGCATGCTATGGATGCGCATTTTTGCCGAGCCAATCTCGTCCTCAAAGTGGACAAGGGCTTTTACAAAGATACCAAGCTCGATGGCGCCAAAGTCTGGATCGCTACGGATCTGGGCAGCGACTGGAGCACCGGCAAGGACTCCTGGCTGGTGGTGAATTTCGATCCCAGCGTCGGCAAGGAGCAGCAGGCCGCGCTGGGCGACATCCTCGGGCAACTCTATCCGATTCCGTGGCAGAAAAAGGCAGTGAATACCGCTGCGTTTTCGTGGAACGTGGACACCAAAGCCGGTCTGGCCCACGCCAAGATGGATAACGGCAAGGGTGAGGTCATGTTGGAGCGTGTCAGCGGTAATAATGCCACCCACGAGGTTGTTATTCACAACTTGAAATACTGGGGCGCGCAATCCAACGATGGCTTCCGCATGTGGAAGAGCAAACATGAAGCCTTCGAGGGGGACGGTCACAAGTTTTCCTACGACGGGACGAATGGGTTCCTGATCACCGTCCACTTTACTGGGAATGCGAAGCCCGCCTCCGCGGACTGAGGCTTCGCTCGAATCGGTCCAGGCAGCCGCGCTGTGCTCTCCGGCGAGGCAAGGCTGCTTGGGCGGTTGGCGTAGACGCAAGCGCCGCGACGAATTTTGGGTGCCGCACCCTTCGGTTGTAAGGTGTCTAGTTGTAAGGGTGCGAGTTTCGACTCTTTCCCCAGTCTTGCCTATGGCTGAAGTTGGTTAACAATTTGCACCCTCCCCCCGCCAATTTTTGTAAGTGCGGATTCTAAAGACCTTTAAGTCTTGTGTTTTTGTAAGTGCGGATTTTGAACGAGTTATGGGTGTGTTTTCTGGAAGTGCGGATTGTAAAGGAGTTAGCAGAAAACGAACGTCAAAGGCCGCAGAGCTCCGCGGACTCCGCTCTGCGCTACAGGCGGAGGGGTTTGGTCCAGGCGGGTGCATGATTTTTTGGTGGCGCGAGGGTGGCGGCGGTGGGGTGACACAGAGGGAGAAAGCGAAGTAAGGATGTAGCGACGTAATGAGGTAACGATTAGGAGGGGACTGGGGCGGAGGTTGCGCGGACACGGGCAGCGTTTCTGCTGCGCCTCCCCTATTCATGGCTATTATACACGAAACTGGAATGAGGTCAAGAGAATAATTTTACCTAGTGGTTATTCGAATGAGTGAGGACGGCAACTACATCGCGGAGTGTGCATCCGAGGCAGCGAAGTAGCGGCGTTCGAATGTGTTGGCTCTAAACCCGCACCCTTTAAACCCACAAGGGTGCGGCACCCGGCCGTAAGAAGTAAAGAAAGAGCCCACCCTTACAAAAACCGCAAGGAGGGCCACCCGCCCATCTCAGTCTTTGACTTCGACCTTGAGAATCTCGCCGCCCGGCGGACCGAAACCGTGGTTCGAAATATAGAACGAGCCGTCGGGTCCAAAGGTGAGGCCGGTGGGAAAGAAGAGGGGATCGTCGGGCGTGCTGTCGATAAGGACCTGCTGCTGGCCGTTGGGCAGTATGCGAATAAGACGACCCGTTGCCGGTACGGGACCTGGGGAACTCGTTGAGTACGAGGTTTCCAGCACATACAGACGATCGCGCCCGTCAAAAGCCAGGCCCAGCACCTTGCTCAAGCCGGAAGCCACGACCTTGAGCTGACCGCTCGGAGTGATCTGGAACACGTCTTGCGTGTTGAGCTGATCAGGGTCGAATTGGCCCAAGTTGCTGACATAGAAGACACCGTGGTCGGCAACCACCGTCGGCACCACATGACCCTGTGAGGCGGAAATGTCGATCACCCGCGTGATCTCGCCGTCCGGTGTGATTTTGTCCAGTTCGCCATGATTGGGCTCGATGGCGTAGAGATCACCTCGCAGCGCGATCATGCTGTACCAGGTGCCGTCGGGTTCAAAGTCGCCGGTGATCGGATCGGTGGGGTTGGCCACCGGATGAGTCCGCTGAAAAGCCCCGAGATCGGCAATAATGGTCGGAGTGTGATCAGGGTTTATGCGGACGACCGCGTTGGGAATGCTGGGCACGCCGTGCGAACATCCAGCACCCGCGTAAATGGCGTACAAGGTGTCTCCAATGAACGCGACGTCGGCAACTCCACTGGCAAGACCGTCGGCCTCGCTGGATGGCAGGTTGTCGACAAAGGTTGTAACGTTGCCGTTGGCATCGATCCTTAAAATGCGCGATCCGGTCGTACTTCCAAAATAATTCCCCGGACCATTCGCTCCGGCCGAGCAATCTCCGCCTAAGCCGGCAGGAGCCTCAAGCGGGACTCCGGCGGGGAAGCCGGCTTCGGCGACATACAGGTAGCCGTCTGGGCCAAATTTCAAACCGCGAGGATTACTTAGGCCGGTGGCGAATACGGAGACATTGGCCGACGGGCTCTGCGCATTGACCGGAGCGATGCACGAGAGGCTCAGCAGCGCGAAACAGACACAGAGTTTATTCGGGTGAAGCAGATTCATTTTGATCTCCTTGATTGGGCTAGATTGGGTTCCGAGCACACGGGGAGAACAACGACCAGAACTCGAAGTCCGCACGCCTTAGGCCAAGCACCAGACGCGGGAACTCGCCCCTGACTTCCAATCGTCCGAGCTCGCTTCGAGCAAACTGCGACCTCAACACAAGAAGATAGGTGTATATTCGGTTTCTCTGCAATACGTCAATTGACGTATCGGACTGAGGAAATTGGCCTGCAGCGGGATTGGAGAAAGCACTGTGAACGGCACAGCTCAGACTGCGTTGCAGATCATTCGATCGCACACAAACGGCGAAAGCATCTACCATCGGATCGGCAAAGCTCTCACGTCCGTGATTCCCTCGGAAGTATCCGCAATTGAAGCCTTCGATCGGAATGGCGATTACGCTGAACGATGCTGGTCTGACGCGGACCACCAGATCTCTCGACATTTCGAACGCTTTCTTGCAAATCGCTTCGAGCACCCACTCTTCAAGGAATTCGTAATATCTGGATTGAGAAACCCTGTCCGAATTTCTGATTGCGCGGATGCTCGAGATTTTCTTGGGACCGGAATGTTTAACGAGTTCTTCAAGCCCCTCGGGATTTCGACCCAGATGGCTGTAGCGTTGCCATCCGATTCAATGGGTACTCCAGTATTGGCACTTGCGCGATCCAAACGTGATTTCAGTCTCAAAGAAAAAAGTGTCTTACACGAACTGATTCCAAGAATCCGACGCCAGATCGCCGCAGAACAAACATGGGGACACTATGAATTACTCATGGAAGGCTTAATTGGGGCAGAAACGGCCGTCGCATTGATAGCTTTTCATGCGTATGTGGTTCATTCGACTCCCCAGGTTTCCGATCTTCTTGATCAATACTTCCCAGATCGTTTGCGTAACCGGCACCAGCTTCCCCGGCAACTGGTGCAATTGCTGCACGCCCGCTCAAGGCATGTCTGCTCCAGGCACAGATTCAGTTCCGAAGATTCGCAATCGTTTCTAATGGTCACGGTTTGTGACAGTGAGAACGGCGATCAACAGATTCTGCTGTTCAAGGAAACCTTGTCTCCGCACAAGAAACTGACCCGGCGCCTCGATTTGAGCCCGCGCCTTGTTGATGTACTTTTGCTGATTGAAGAGGGCTATTCGAACAAGG
Source organism: uncultured Acidobacteriota bacterium (assembly GCA_963721915.1). GTDB lineage: Bacteria > Acidobacteriota > Terriglobia > Acidiferrales > UBA7541 > Acidiferrum. The sequence continues at coordinate 204,675 of CAVRLD010000008.1, forward strand.
AGATTGCAGAGCGCCTCCGACTGAGTCCAAATACGATACGTACGCTGGTGGAGAAATTACTCCGTAAGATCAACGCCTTGAATCGGACGCAAGCAGCCTCTCTTGCACGAAAATGCCTCGACGAAGTTTAGTAAGGCTCTGACATTCAAGACTGTCAACTTGGGTCTTGGCGACCCTCCCGCTCGGATCTGATCACGCTTACGGTGATTTGCTCACGTTCCGACATCCTCGCGGTCGGTCTTCTGCTTGCGCACTCGCTTTCTGCTGATCTCTGCTGCATCGCCAATCCAGACCTTGAAACCCAATAAAATGGCGCTTTAGAGTGGGTTTTGATCGTTCGCATCTCGACCTCGTGAAGGACGATGCCTAACGATTTCTGAGTCAGTGCCCGGTCTTCGTTCTTAAACAGGCAAACGGGTTGCTGCTGTTTGTAAATGAACGCTTAACTAAAGATACGGCTGAACCAGTATCGACTGCCGCGTTGAAGCGGGTAAGTATTAAAGCTTCCGGTCGTTGAGGTAGGGCTTTGAGTTTTAGCACAGCTGCACTATTCGGGCTGATTATCTCCGTCGTTCTGCTACTCCTGGCGGCTCAGCGATATTTGGCGCGACGGCGAGATGATTAGCGCCCAGAGTCCGCCTCTGGTCGAGTCAATTTGCGGCGGTAGACCGGGCCACTTGAACTTTTTCCCGGCAGACCGTACCGTCTAGTTGGCATCCGGCCTATGCATCCTTCCAAGAAGATTGTTGCGTTGCGTTCCGTCGCTGTATTCGAGGCCGCCAAAGGCCTCCTCGTCCTTGCACTGGGTCTGGGGCTCCTGCGCTTCCTGCACAAGAATCTGCAAGACATCGCCGAGCAAATTATGCGCTTCCTCCACGCCAGCCCCGGAGGACACATTTCCAATCTGTTCATCACTGCCGCGAGTCACGCTTCGGACAAGAGCCTATGGGCCCTCGCCGGCGCCGCAATGATCTACTCCCTGGTGCGTTTCGCGGAAGCCTACGGCCTTTGGCACGACCGGGAATGGGCGGAGTGGTTTGCAATGCTCTCCGGCGCCCTGTATCTACCTTGGGAAATGTACTCGCTGATTCGGCATCCCGCCCCTATCAAGTGGGTGATCCTGCTGGCCAACGTAGCCGTCGTTTTGTACATGCTGGTGCTGAGGGTCCAAGCCAACGCGCACAGGAGCGGCGCTGGGAGCACGTCTTGATGGCTTGCGGGACAATAGCTTGTGAACAGCGGATCCCTCACCCGCAAACGACGCGGGTTCGGGATGACAAGCACGCCCTTTTTTCCACGAAAGCCAGGGAAAAAGCAGATTCCTCACCCCGTTCAAAAAACCGAACGAGGTTCGGAATGACATATTTTCGAGTGGGTTCGCGGGTTATTTCAGAAGTTCGTTGGCGTAGCGTACTGGGACCGCTAGATTTGAGCCGCCAAAACCTTTTAGGATGGCGAAATTGACGCCGATCACCTTGCCGCTGCGATTGAATAGCGGACCGCCAGAGCCGCCGGAAGTGGTCGCCGCGTCGTAAACGATCTTGTCCTGGAGGATGTCGCCGATGTGGCCTTGCGTCGTGGTCGGCCGAATCAATTGCTGCGACGCTAGCTGCGACATGATGCGCGATACGTTTTGCGTGTCGGTAATTTTGCTGGCCACGTCGGAGCCTGCACGCGCCAGGATTCCTTCGATGCCGGTGGGATAGCCGATCAGCACCACGGGATCGCCGGTCACAGTAGCGTCGCGGCGGTCGTCGAGTTCCAGCAGCGTGGCGCGAGGCGGGACGGGAGCTTCGAGCTTCAACGTTGCGACGTCGGCCTGCGTGGAAATGCGATCGAGTTTCGCCGGGATCCCTTCGGCACTTCCGGGGAAGTAAGCTTTGTAGGAAAGCGCATAGGCTGCCGCGCCACGATCGAGAAGTTCTTTCAATTCATCGTTATTCCACCAAGGCTCGGCGACGTGATGATTGGTGACGATGCGTCCATCATGCCTCACCAGAAAGCCGGTGCCGAAGACGTCGATCTGCAGATGCGGTCCCGCGCCGCCGGAATCGAGCTGCACCATGCCCTGGGCATCGACTTGCGGCTTGCCGAGGGCATCCACGGCGATCTGGATCGGCTTGCCGGATTGCTTGTCCAAAAATTCCACGACGACGTGCAGGAGGCAGACGCTCGGGCCGTAACTATGAACCACGGTTTCCGCGACTTTTCCTTCGTTTTCGAGGAGCTTCAGGCGCTTTTGCGTATCCGTGAGTTGCTGCCGCAGCGCGTCGGAATCGGAGCCTCCGCCAGCGGCGGCCATCTTCTTGCGCAAATCTTCCGATTGCGCTTTCAGCGAATCGCGCGCGGCGGAATCGGAACGCGATTGCGCCTCAAGGGAACTGCGCTCCTGCTTCATGCGCTCGAACAAGCTGCTTTGCTGCTGGCCCAAGCCGTAGTTGAGGCGGGCGATCTCCGCTTTCAGCTGGAGCGTGTCCTTGCGGCTGCGACGGTCGGAGACCAACATGGAGAGCGACGCAACGACGGCGACGACGCTGACGCCGAAGATTGCGGGAAGCAGCCAGCGGCGGCGTTTGGTGACCACCGCGGCGTCGTTGAGCGACTCGACGGCGAGATCGGCGATCTGTTCCCGCTGGGTCGCGTACTGCAGCATTTTCTTGAGGTCTTCTTCGGGCTGGCGTTCGCGGAACTGGGCGCGAACGCGGGCGGCAAATTCCACGCCATCGAAGGGCAGGGAGATCGCGTCATCCACGCCAAGGTCGAGCGAGCGGGCGCGTTCGAGCGCGCCGCCCGGAACGATCATCAGAATCTTCAGCGTGCGCATGTCGGAGCGAGATTTTAGCTGCGAGATCAGGCCGCAGCAGGCCAGGTCGGTCGGAGACGATTCGGTGATTAGGACTTCGGGGGAGAGTGCTAGGACTTGATCGACATTTAGGCCGATTTCTGTGGTGATGTCGTAGCCTTGTCCGGCCAAGGCGTTGTTGGCCTCGAGCAGGGACTCGGCAGTGAGATTGAGGAGCAGGATTCGCATCGATATGAGTTTAGCATCCTTGCCAAAGGGCATACGTCTGATGCGCGCGGGGACGGTCTGGGTGCGGGCGGTTATCGCTAAAGAATATCGGCTTGGTCAGCTCTAAGCCGCGCCCTCTCGGCGCTTCGAGGGTCAGGGTAAAAGAGGGCGGCTACTGAGCATGGAAAGGACTACTGGGCACGGAAAGGGCCAGCTCGCTCCGCTTGCTGGGACGCGCTGAAGCGCGCCCCTACATTTACGTGCCCGGAGATCGGTTTGGCTAGGTCTAGCGGGCGATTGTTCGGCCCTTCGAAGCTCAGGGTAGGTGAGGGAGGCTACAGTGCCTGTAGCGGCGCTTGGTGCCCGCTTGGCATCGTTTTTAATGGGGCGTATCTTTTTTTGTTTCTATGGATTATGCTCCCGTGCACATTTCATCTTGCTCTGCGGACTGTAGAGCTCAAATTCCGGATTTTACAGCTGCCCGACAAGGAGAGGGACACTGCCAACGAAAAAATAGGGCGGCCATCCGCCGCGAAAGTATCGAACCAAGGATTGAAACAGACCTGACGAAGCGGGCGCGATACAGGTCGATAAGCAGGGCGGATGAGCAGAAGCACAAAGCAGAAGCGATGAGGCAGAAGGCATAGGCGGGACTGCATGACTCGGAAAGAGAAGGAGGCCAAAATGGTGGTCGGATTTAAGAAGGCGTTGACGGTCGTCACTTTAGTGGCGTTCAGCCCGTTGGTTCAGCAATGTTTCGCACAGAAGCCGGAAGGGTCGGTGAAGGTGACCCAGATTACCGGATTGCCGGGCGTAAAGAACAACACCGGCGGGGTTCTCACGGTGGATGGCGGGAACCTGCACTTTAGCCACGGGGCGACGAAAGTCGATCTGCCCGCTGCTTCGGTGGCGGACGTGGTTACCGGCGCGGACAGCCAGCGGGCGATCCATGGAACAATGGGCTCGGTGGGTCTAATGGCGGCGCCGTATGGATCCGGGCGATTCCTGAGTTTGTTCCGCACCAAGTTGGACACGCTCACGATTCAGTACCACGACGGGGACGATGGATTACACGGCGCGATTTTCACAATGCCGGTGGGCAAGGCCGATGAGATCAAGAAGAAGCTGCTGGCGCAGGGAGCGCAGACGAGTGTGCCTGAGGAAGCGGCGAACACGGCACCGGCCGCGAAGGAGCAAAAGCAATGAAGACTGTTGTTCGAGGGATAATCGCAGGTGTTCTGGGAATGACCGCTCTCGCCGGCGGGGGCGCTTTGCGCGCTCAGGAACACAAGCCAGCAAAGAAGATAAAGGCGTCCGCCATCAAGGTGGAGATGATTCATTCCGACGAGATCAAGCTACCCGCGGAATTCCAAGTTGCGTTGTACGAAGACCTCATTCAACAGCTGCAAAAGAAAGGCGGCTTTGAACATGTCTACCGGCAGGGCGATCGGAACGCGGCGAACGCCCCCGATCTAGTCGTGCTGCATAGTACCGTCAGCGGGTTCAAAGAGGGAAGCGAGATGTTGCGGCAGGTAACGACGGTGGCGGGCGCAACCTCGATTACTATTCACTGCGTGTTCAGCGACAAAGAGGGGAAGACACTGCTGGAAAGCGATGTAAAAGGGAAGGTGAGATTCTTCGGGGGGAATCTGCGGGCTACGTACGACTTCGCCAAGAAGACGGCACAGATCGCGCACGATAACTTTTCGCCTAGTACAGGGACCTGAGGATTCGGCGGCGCATGAGTGGAGATTTATTGTTGAAGGTGGAACTGCGCAGCGATCCGGGTATGTTGTGCGTCGTGCGGGCGGCGATGGAACGATTGACCGAGGCGTTCGGATTTACCGAGCCGGAGTGCCGATCGGTGACCCGGGCTGTCGATGAAGCGCTCACCAACATCATGAGGCATAGTTATGCGGGGCAGACGGACCGCCCGATCGAGGTATTGTGCCAACGTGTGCCCAAACGGCGAGGCACGGGCGACGGGTTTGAGGTTCTATTGAGTGATCGGGGCCCGGCAGTGGACCCCGCAAAATTACAGGGGCGGCGACTGGATGAAATCAAGCCTGGCGGGTTGGGCCTTCATTTCATCCGCCAAAGTATGGATGTGGTGGAGTTCAAGCACGAACGGGGCGCTAACGTGCTGCGCTTGATCAAGTATTTGCAGTCTGAGAAGCAGGACTGACCTTGAGGGGAGAAAAGGCCTTGCAGATTTCGGCGCGGAGAATCGAGACGACGACCATTTTCGATATTACCGGAGATATTGATCTGGCGAATTCACCGGAAATCCGGAAGGCTTTGCTCAAGGAAATCAAGGAATGCAAGACGCCGCGAGTGGTGATGAATCTGGTGAAAGTGAGATATATCGACAGTTCGGGCGTGGCGTCTTTGGTGGAAGGCTTGAAGGCTTCGCGGGATGCCGGGACGCGATTTATTTTGTTTGGGTTGAGTCCGGCGGCGCGGGAAGTATTGCAGTTGTCGAGGTTGTTGAAGATTTTCGAGGTGCATGATACGGAGGAGCAGGCATTGGCTTAGGGGATGTGTTCTGGCATCGGGGTGTGGTGGCGGATTGTAATTGCGGTTGAAGTAGTGGTGCGGTTGACGGGGACACAGGCAGGAGTGCCTGTGCTACTTGGATGGAACTGGTTTCACAAATTGGCGGGGGTGTTATCGATGGGCTCGCCTACGTAGGATCGCTGACGACGCTGGCCTGGCGGGCGGCCTATTTCACATTTGTGGCGCCGTTTCGGGGCAAGCCGCTGCGTTTGCAGCGGGCTGTGTCGCAGGCTTTGGAAGTGGGCGTCCGGGCTTTACCGATTCTTTCCCTGATTACGTTTTTTATTGGGTTGATTCTGGCGCTGCAGGCTGCTTACGAGCTGAGGAAGTTTGGGGCTATGGATTTGGTGGCTACTGCTGTAGCCGTATCGATGACGCGGGAATTGGGGCCTTTGATTACGGCGATCGTGGTGATTGGACGGTCGGGGTCGGCGTTCGCGGCGGAAATCGGGACCATGAAGGTGACCGAGGAGATTGATGCGCTGGAGACGATGGCGATCAGTCCGATTCAGTTTCTGGTTACGCCGAAATTTCTGGCGATGATTGTGATGCTGCCCTGTCTAACGATTTGGGCAAATTCGATGGGGATTTTGGGGGGAGCTTCGTTTGGGGTGGCGCAGGCGGATTTTACCTGGGGGCGGTATATACGGACTTCGGTGGATTCTTTATTTTTACGCGATATCGTGACTGGATTGATCAAGAGCGTGATGTTTGGGATTACGATTACCGCGGTGGGGTGTTTGGAGGGGTTGAATACGGGCGCGGGGGCGGAGCAGGTTGGGAAGTCGACTACGCGGGCTGTGGTGATGTCGATCTTTATGGTTGTCGTGGTGGATTTAATTTTTACGTTGTTGTTCTTTTTTATTGGAGGATGAGGGAAAGGACGAGGTGAAGAAGTAATGACGTAACGAACGAGTAAAAGCCGGAAAAGGATTTAACACAGAGGGCGCAGAGTTCGGAGCGCAGAGAGCACGGAGAAGAGAAGAGAGAAGCGAAGAGAAGAAAGAAGACAGAAGCGAAGAGAAGAGCGACGGGAAAAGGGATTTGTTGATGGACGCGGAAAACATGGAGTTCGTTGATTCGGAGCCGATGCTTTCGCTGCGAGATTTGCGCGTCAGTTATGGGGACCGGGAAATTTTGCATGGGATTAATTTTGATGTGATGCGCGGGGAGACGCTGGTTATTTTGGGTGGGTCGGGGTCGGGAAAGAGCACGCTTTTGCGGACATTGGTGGGATTGGAGAAGCCCAGCTCGGGGGAGATTTGGATTAAAGGCAAGGATATCGCGAAGCTTTCGCACGACGAGATGGATGAGATTCGAAAGCGGATTGGGATGTCGTTTCAGGGTAGCGCGTTGTTTGGGTCGATGACCGTGGGCGAGAATGTGGCGCTGCCGCTGCGCGAACACACGAAACTGGAAGACTCAACGATCGAGATCATGTTGCGGTTGAAGCTGGAGCAGGTTGGGCTGGCGGGGTTCGAATATTACATGCCGTCGCAGCTGAGCGGCGGAATGATGAAGCGGGCGGCGGTGGCGCGGGCCATGGCGATGGACCCTGAGATCTTGTTTTTCGACGAGCCGTCGGCGGGGTTGGATCCGATTATCGCGGCGGGCATCGATCAGCTGATTCTGGAAATGAAGAAAGCATTTCGGATGACGATCATCGTGGTGACACACGAATTGGCGAGCGCGTTTTTGATCGCGGACCGCATGGTATTAATCGACAAGGGCAATGTCGTGGCGATTGGGACCAAAGAGGAGATGCGGGCGAGCAAGCAGCCTCGCGTCCGGCAGTTTCTGGATCGTGTGGCGGAGCCGGAAGTCGCTCGGGAACTGGATTATCTGCAAATGCTGACGGAGGACCGGCGGACGGTCAATGTAGTCGGGGGAAAAAGGGGAACCTGATGAATGCAAAAGGCCAGCAGGCCCTCGTAGGGCTGTTTGTGATAGTGGCCGCGTTGGTGTTGATCGGCACGGTCTTCACGATCAGCGGAGCGTTTGGTCGCTCCGTGAAGACATTCCACTCGTATTTCGCGTTTGCCGGCGGGCTGGAACCGGGCGCGACCGTGAGATATTCGGGCGGCATGAAGGCAGGACGGGTGGATAAGCTGAAAATTGATCCGCACGATCCTGCGCGAATAGAAGTGACCTTCAGCGTGCAATCGGATCTGCCGGTAAAGACGGACAGCAAAACGAAGATTATGAGCCTGAGCCCGCTGGGCGAGAACCATCTGGAGATTGTGCCCGGCAGCCCGCAGGCAGGCCTAGCGCAAGACGGGTCGCTACTGGCTTCGGAGGATTACCTGGATTTCAACGCGTTGACGAAGAGGATCAACGATATTGCGCCGGATGCGCAGCAGTTGATGCACACCTTGAACGATCGAGCGGTGGAATTGAAAGTGACCGTCGATCGCGTGAATGATTTGTTGAACGCGCAGAACCGCGCGAACCTTGCGGCCACGCTGGCAGATACGCGGGGGTTAATCGAAGAGAATCGCCCACAGATCAAGTCCACTATAAAGAACCTGAATGCGTTGACGGAGAAGTTGCAGCCGCTACTTGAGGATTTCCGGAATACGGCCGCGGAGGCGAACAAGACTCTCGATCACATCGACGGAACGATAGGAGAGAACCGCGAGGACGTTCATAAAGCGGTGCTGGAGCTGCGCCGAACACTGGTGAACACGACCAGCCTCACGGCGAGGCTGGATCAAACTTTGAATGTCAACTCTGAAAATATCGACGAACTGCTGGATAACCTGCGGCAGATCAGTGAAAATTTGCGAGAATTTTCGGCCACCATCAAAGCGCGCCCGTACTCGTTGATTCGCGCGGTCAATCCGCGGGAGCACAAGCCAGGTGAGCAGCAATGATGAAGCGTGACGTGATAGCGTGGACGTGGGTGGCGGGCGCGCTGCTGTCGAGTGGGTGCGGCGCTGCACGGCCGATCAAGTATTACCAACTGACAGTGCCGGGCGATATGACGCAGGCGACGGACGCCAATGCTCTTCCGGTCACGCTGTTGATTGGGCCGCTGAGCGGTTCGCATCTGTACCGAGAGGACCACATCATATACAGCACACCGGGCGAACACATGGGCATGTACGATTCGCAGCGATGGGCCGAACCGCCGACGGAAATGGTGCAGCAAGTATTGTTCCGGGAATTGCGGGCGTCGGGGCAATACCGGACCGTGAACACGCTTCGGAGCAATGCGCGCGGGGACTTTATTTTGCAGGGGCGGCTGTACGATTTTAAGGAAGTGTCGACGAATCCGCTGGTGGCGCGGGTGGCGGTGGAATACGAATTGCGGGAGACGAAGAGCGGGGCGACGGTGTGGTCGCATTATTATTCGCATGACGAACCGGTGGGTGGGAAAGATGTAAGCGCGGTGGTTGCGGCGCTGGACCGGAACGTTCAGGTGATTATGGGGCGGGTTAAGGCGGGGTTGGAGCAGTATTTTGCGGGGCATCCGGTTGCGCCTGCCGCGGGTCAATAGTTCGGGGAGCGGGAAGATAACGCACCCTTCGAAGCTCTCTTCGATCCATAGGGAAAGCGGGGTAAAGAGGCGCAGAGAGCGCCGAGTATCGCGAAGAAAAGATAATCACGGATTTTTGGCCTGCGCGTTTGGGGCACACCTTCGCGCCTCAGGGTAAAGCAGTGCTGCGCCCCTACAAGACGGGGTGAAAGGCTTAGACCAACCGGCGGAGAGTTAGCAGGGTGATGTCGTCGTCGAGCTCGTGGTGGCCGCGGTAGTTGTGGATGCCTTCGAGCAGGGATTTTGAGAAGTGCGGTAGGACGACGGGTTGCGGTAGCTTGTCGAGGGTGGCGTGAGCGAAATCCAGGAAGCCGTTTGCGGTCAGTTGATCGCCGCTCGGGGATTTCACCTCCGTGGCACCGTCGGAAAAAGCGAGGATCATGTCGCCGGGATCCAGGCGAATGCTTTGCTCGGTGTATTGTTCTCCGGTGATGTAGCCCAGAGGTAAATTTTCCATGCCATCGCCGATCTGGTGGAACACTGCGTCGCGGGCGCGCCAGAGAAGCATGCGGGGGTGCGCGGCGTAGGCGAAATTGAACTCGCCAGTGCGGCCGTCATAGGTGCCGGTGACTACCGTGGTCATGCGCAGAGGGCCGTCGGAGTCTTCTGCGTTGAGCGTGAATTCGTCGTTCAACGCGGCTAACAGGCCTGCTGTGTCGCGGATGTCTTGAAATTTGTGGAGGAGCCGGTGGATGTGGTGGGCTACACCGCTGGCGCTGTAGCCGTGGCCTACGCAGTCGGCCAGGACTACGCGGGCGACGTCGTCGGTGCAGGAGAAGACGGCGGAGAGGTCGCCGCCGCTGTCGGAGCCTGAGGGGACTGCGATTACGTCGGCTTCCAGGCCCGCTATTTCGATTGAACGGTGGGCCTTTTCATTGCCGGCCCAGAGTTCCATGCAGCCGAAAGGGCGGGCTGCGGTCGTGGTGCATTCGAAAGTTTGGGGTTCGACTTTTTTGAATTTCATTGCGGCCTCATGCTAGCACGAGGTGAAACCCGTTCTTTCGTGCTTGGCGTTTGGCATTTCGATTTGTGCTCTTTATTAGATACGTGGGATTTTATTTCGATACATGGATTCGGCGGTGCTTTGGTTGCAGTTTTTTGGCGCTGCTGACACTGTGCACAGGCAAGAGTGCCTGTGCTACTACTTCGAGTCTAGGGTGCGGTCCAGGTTGAAGGCGGCGCTGATCAGGGCTAGGTGTGTGAAGGCTTGCGGGAAATTGCCCAGGGCTTGGCCTTGGGCGCTGGTTTGCTCGGCGTAGAGGCCCAGGTGGTTGGCGTAGCCGAGCATGCGTTCGAAGAGGATGCGGGCTTCGTCGAGCCACTCGGGATTTGAGGCACCGGCACGGGTGAGAGCTTCGACTAGCCAGAAGGTGCACATGTTGAAGGTGCCTTCTTCGCCGGGGAGGCCGTCTACGCGAGGTTGCGGGGGATAACGATAGACGAGGCCGTCGCTGACGAGGCCGCCGTTTTTTGGCTCTTCGAGAATCGCTTTGAGGGTAGAGATCATGCGGGGGTCTGTGGGGGCCATGAAAAAGACCAGCGGCATGATGAGAACGGAGGCGTCGAGATCTTCACTGCCGTAATATTGCGTGAAGGCCTGGCGCTTTTCGTTCCACCCTTTGGTCATCACTTCTTCATAGAGGGCGTCGCGTTCGTTCATCCAGTGGTGACGGTCGCCCGGGAAGGAACGCTTGTCGGCCAGGCGGATGCCGCGATCGAGCGCCACCCAGTTCATTAATTTAGAGTAGACGAAATCTTGTTTGCCGCTGCGCATCTCCCAGATGCCTTCGTCGGGCTTTTGCCAGTTGTCGCAAATCCAATCGAGACGACGGCGGATGCGGACCCAGAAATCGTAAGGGATCGGGCCAACGTATTTGTTGGAGAGGTAGAGAGAATCCATCAGCTCGCCGTAGATGTCGGCCTGGTATTGCTCCGAGGCTGCGTTGCCGATGCGGACCGGGGCGGAGCGCATGTAGCCTTCCCAGTGGGGGAGAGTTTCTTCAGGTGGGAGAGACTCGCCGTAAATTGTGAAAACGGTTGGGAGTGGCTGGCCGGTGCGGCGATGCTTGGCGACGTAGTGTTGCAACCAATTCATGAAGCCGGCGGCTTCCTGGAAGAAGCCCAGGCGAACGAAAGCATATACGGTGAAGGCGGCGTCGCGAATCCAGGCGAAGCGATAGTCCCAGTTGCGAGAGCCGCCGATGACTTCGGGGAGGCTGGTGGTGGGGGCTGCGACGATCGCGCCGGTGGGCTCGAAGGTGAGGAGTTTCAGGACGAGGGCAGAGCGCTCGACGCGCTCACGCCAGCGACCGCGATAGGTGCAATGAGCGAGCCAGTCTTGCCAAAACTTTACGGTGCGCTCGAAGGGCTCTTTGGCTTCGCGCTCGGAGGCTGGTGTGGCGGCAGGGGAGGCGTTGCCGCCGTTTCGGAAAATGAAGGTTTTGGATTGACCTTCTTCGAGGATGAATTCGGAAGCGACGCCGCCGTGGTCGTCGCGTTGCAGAGGCACATCGGTGGCCAGGCTAAAGTGGGAACTGTTGGTATTGAAGCTTGCTCCGCCATCGAATATCTGTAGCTCGTGCTGTTGGCGGCCGTAGTCGAATGCGGGGCGGCACACTACGGAGACGCGGACGGAGCCGCGTACGCCACGCACGCGGCGGTGTATTTGATGATAGGCGGAGGAGTCGGGAACGAAGCCTACCGGCATGAAGTCTTCGATCTCGACGATGCCGTCTTCATGGGAGAAGCGCGTCACTAGAATGTTTGTGGAGGGCCAGTAAAACTGTTTGTGGCGGATCTTGTCGGCGACGGGCGCGATCTGGAAGCGGCCGCCCTTGGCGTCGTCGAGAATCGCGCCGAAGACGCTGGGGGAGTCGAAATTTGGGGAGCAGTGCCAATCGATCGAGCCGTTCATGCCGACCAGCGCGACGGTGCGCATGTTGCCGATGATGCCGTAGTCCTCGATGGGTTGGTAGGCCATCCAAATATTCTCCGGGAGTTGTATGGTCTCACGGTATAGATTCACGCGGGAACGGTATAGATTCACGCGGGATGAAAAATGACGCAGGGGCAGCATGGCATCGGGGCGAGGTGGGAGTTCGGGGCAGCTTGGGCTCGGGTATAGTGGCGGAAATGAGGGATTGGAAGCCAGCTTCGGTGATTCGGTGGTTAGTGCACCCCGCTTGCGGCGATTCTGGACGGCTGATTGCCCGGTGGATTTTTTTGCGGGCGCTTGGACTGATTTATTTCTCGGCGTTTTTTTCACTGATCTTTCAGATTCGCGGTTTGATCGGGCCGGCGGGAATTTTGCCCGCCGGGGAGTACTTGCGAGCGGTGGCGGCATCGGCGGGGCGTGCCCGATTTTGGTATGCGCCGACTGTTTTCTGGGTATCCAGCGATTCGCATATGTTGATGGCGGTCTGCTGGATCGGAATCGTTGCATCGATTCTGGTGGTGCTTAATGTGTGGCCGCGCGGTGCGTTGTTTGTTTGCTTTCGTTTGTTTTCTTTCGTTCGTGAGCGCGGCGGGGGAGTTTTCGGGTTATCAGTCGGACGGGATGCTGTTGGAGGCCGGATTTATCTCGCTGTTTTTTGCGCCGCACGGTTTGCGGCCGGGTTTTGGGGCCATGCACCCGCCGATCCGTGCGAGCGTGTTCTTGCTCTTGTGGGAGTGGTTCCGGATCTATTTCGAATCGGGGATTGCAAAAATCACCAGTGGCGATCCGGAATGGCGGCACTTTACGGCGATGGACGAGTACTACCAGAATGGTCCGCTGCCAACCTGGATTGGCTGGTATGTGCAGCATTTACCGCACTGGTTTCATGCGGCGACGGCGTTTGGAACCTTAGCGGTCGAGTGGGTGCTGGTGTGGATGCTGTTTTTGCCGCGGCGATTGCGGATCGTGTGTTTTTTTATTGTGACGCCATGGCAGATCGGAATCATCCTGACGGCCAATTACACGTTTCTGAACTACCTGGTACTTACGTTGGGATTTTTGCTGCTCGACGATCGGTTTCTCGTTCGCTTTGCGCCACAGTGGTGGCGCGAGACCTTACCGCATACCTTGCCGCACACTTCGGGAGCGACTGTGCCGAACGAGCCGCAACGGAATGCTTTTGATTCGCAATCCATATTGACGACGGAACGGGTGGCGGCGCAAACGACAACGGACGCGCCCCTCCCGGCGCCCAGCGGAACCGACGAGGGCGGCGCGGCACCAGACGCTGCTGCGTCCGGGTTCGGAACCGTGCGGAGGCACCTGGCGTCGTTCCAACTCGCACTCACGGCTGTGATGTTTGCGTGGATTTTTTACTCCAGCACGGTGTTGCTGCTGTGGATGCTCTGGCCGGGTGTACCATTCCCGAGCACGCCGGTGGTCGCGCTCGAGCCCTTTCGAATCGCCGACCGGTATGGACTTTTCGCGACCATGACGCGAGGGCGGTACGAAATCGAGTTTCAGGGGTCGCAAGACGGCCAGGAGTGGACGGCGTATCCGTTCCGCTACAAGCCACAAGATCCCCGCAAGGCGCCCGGTATCTACGCACCCTATCAACCGCGTTTCGATTGGAATCTTTGGTTCGCCTCGCTTGGCGAGTGGCGCTCGAATCCCATCGTGCCGCGGACCGAAGAACGTTTGCTCACGGGAAGCGCCGATGTTCTTGCGCTCTTCGCCGGCAATCCTTTCCCGGGAAAGCCGCCGCGTCAAGTGCGCGCCGTGATTTGGCAATATTGGTTCAGTACGCCGGAGGAGAAGCGGGCGCATGGTGTGTGGTGGAGGCGTCAATTATTAGGGCTGTACGCTCCAACACTGCAGCGGGAAACGGATGGAAAAATCACGGTCGCGGAGTGGCCGAGAATCGCAACGCCGCGTGAATGAACGAAGCGCGAACGAACGGCGAATGAGCGCATGACCATTGTTTTACTCGACGACGAAGGGGTCTTCTGCGCTACTGGGTCGCGCCTGATCTTCGAGGTGCTCGGTCGTGGCGGTCTGCGTCGGCGGACGCATGGGGCGCAGGCGATTTTCGGTGGACGCCGGGCAAAAGCACGGCGCCTACATTCTCGCGCGTGGTGCGGGTTTCCTCGAAAGCAAATTTCCAGATGAGCCGCCGTGGCATTGTGATCGGGGCGGGGCCTAACGGGCTCGCCGCGGCGATTGTTCTTGCTCAAGCTGGATTCCAGGTGGACGTGTTTGAAGCTGAGCCTCAGCCGGGTGGCGCGGCACGTACGCTCGAGCTAACCATTCCGGGCTTTCTCCACGATTTTGGCTCGGCAGTTCATCCGCTCGCGGTGGGCTCACCGTTCTTTGGCTCGTTGCCTTTGGCAAGCCACGGGCTGGAGTGGATTCATTCGCCTGCGACGGTTGCGCATCCTTTCGATGATGGTACCGCGGTCACGCTTGAGCGCGACCTGTCCGCAAGCGAGGTCGCGCTCGGAAGAGACGGAAAGACGTGGCGGCGGTTGATGGAGCCGCTGGCACGAAACTGGCCGGCTCTCTCGGCAGAAGTGCTGCGTCCCGTGCACATTGTTTCCCGGCATCCGTGGTTGCTGGCGCGTTTCGGACTCAGCGCCCTGCCTTCCGCAAATGCCTTAAGCGGGTTTCTATTTCGCGAAGAAAGGACGAAGGCACTCTTTGCGGGCTTGGCGGCGCACTCCTTTTTAAGCCTCGATGAACCACTCAGCGCTGGATTCGGCGTCTTGCTTGGGGCCGCCGCTCACGCCGTGGGCTGGCCGATACCAAAGGGCGGAGCGCAATCCATCGTTAACGCCCTGGGCGGGCATCTTGCGAATCTGGGAGGCAAGGTCAAGACATCCGCGCGTGTCGCGGGGCTTGGCGATCTTCCGACATGCGATGTGACATTGTGCGACGTAACTCCAAGGCAGCTGCTGCGCCTGGCGGATGATCGACTGTCGGCAAGCTTTCAGCGCCGACTTGAGAAATTTCGCTACGGCGCCGGTACTTTCAAAGTGGATTACGCGCTCGCGAGTCCGATCCCGTGGAAAGCGCGCGAGTGCTTGCGGGCTGCCACCGTGCACCTGGGCGGGAGCGCCGCTGAGATAACTGCCTCCGAGGCAGCGGTTGGCCGCGGTGAACACCCGGAACGGCCGTTTGTGTTGCTGGCGCAGCCAAGCTTATTCGATGCGACGCGGGCGCCCGAGGGCAAACACATCGCTTGGGCGTATTGTCATGTCCCCAACGGATCGGCGATGGATATACTCGAGAGGCTCGAAGGGCAGATCGAGCGGTTCGCCCCCGGGTTCCGAGATAACGTATTGGCGCGGCGGGTTTTCTCTCCGTCGGCACTTGAAGCCATGGATGCCAATCTTATTGGCGGCGACATCGGGGGCGGAGCCATGGATATTCGGCAATTTGTGTTTCGTCCAAGCTGGCGTCACTACGCGACTTCGGCGCGCGACCTGTATTTGTGCTCATCATCGACGCCGCCGGGAGCGGGTGTCCATGGAATGTGTGGATACCACGCCGCACGAGCCGCGGTGTCGCGGCTGAACAGGTAGTGCCGTTTCCGATTGCATTGGCACGCATCCAAAGGAGCGCTTCAAACATCACTACGCCATGAAGGCCTGCATCCTCAAAACGCCCGCTCCGGTGGAAACCAATCCACTCGCGTTTGTCGACGTTCCTGTGCCCGAGCCGGCCGCCGGGGAAGTTCTGGTTCGCGTCACCCATTGTGCCGTATGCCGAACGGATCTACACGTTGTCGAGGGTGAACTGCGCCGGCGCAAATCGCCCATTATCCCAGGCCATCAGGTTGTGGGAACCATGCACAGGGCTGGTCCGGGTGCACAAAAGTTTCCGGCGGGCGCCCGGCTGGGAATTGCCTGGTTGCATCACACCGACGGCACCTGCGAATACTGCCGCTCCGGAGAAGAGAATCTCTGCGACGACCCCGCATTCACCGGCTATAGCGTCGATGGCGGATACGCCGAGTACATTGTCGCGCCTGAAGATTTCGTTTACGCGATTCCGGAGAGCTTCTCGGACGAGCAAGCAGCCCCGTTGCTGTGCGCTGGAATTATCGGATTTCGCTCGCTTCGCTTATCGGGCATCAAAGCCGGCGGGAAACTTGGATTCTACGGTTTCGGCGCCGCGGCTCATCTCGCCATTCAAGTCGCGCTCCACTGGAACGTAGAGGTATATGCGATGACGCGCGACGTCCGCCACCAGCGGCTCGCGCTCGATCTCGGCGCAAAGTGGACTGGCGACACCTTCGAAGAGCCTCCCGTCAAGCTCGATGCAGCCATCGTCTTCGCCCCCGCCGGAACCATCATTCCAGCGGCTCTCAACGCGCTTCGCAAAGGTGGATCGCTGGTTCTCGGCGGGATCCACATGAGCCCGATCCCCTCGTTCAGCTACGATCTCCTCTACCAGGAGCGGGTCATTCGCAGCGTGGCAAACAATACACGCCAGGACGGCAAGGACTTCTTACGGATCGCAGCGGAAATTCCCATACGCACACACGTGCAATTATTTCCGCTCCAGGACGCGAACCGCGCGCTCAACGCACTAAAAAACGATGCCATTGAGGGCGCGGCTGTTCTGAAAATCGACCCGCAATAGGACTTCTTGGGGGTTTGGGCAGGCATTCGCCTTCGACTAGCTGGTGCGAACGCAGTCGTCCGAAATCGGGACGCGCAGTCCCGCAAGTGAGCAGCATGTCCGGTTTCGGAAACAACCTGCTCCCTGCAAGTTTCATCAAACGAGCGGCTTACAGGAACGTCTATAGTGGAAGGGTTCCTGCGATGCCTACCCTAGCCGGCGAACTGCACCCCGGAGCGCAAGGTAAGGGAGGTTCGAACCATGGCGGCAGCGGCAATCGAGGTTTTTACTCAAGTTGGAACAATGCAAACTCGAATCCTGATCGCGGACGATCAACCCGACGTCATAGGCGCCTTGCATATGCTGTTGAAAGCGCACGGCTATGCCACTGAATCAGTGTCTTCGCCCTCGGAGCTGCTGGAAACGATCGCGCACCAGGAATTCGATCTGATATTGATGGATTTGAATTACGCGCGAGATACCACATCGGGCCGCGAGGGGCTCGACTTGTTGGAACAACTGACGGCGCTGGAAAGTACGCCGCCGATTATTGTGATGACCGGTTGGGCCACGGTAGGGATCGCCGTGGAGGCAATGCAGCACGGTGTCACAGATTTTGTGGAGAAGCCCTGGACCAATGCCAAGCTTCTGCAAAGTCTGCAAAAGCAGATCTTACTGGGACGCGAACGCAAAGAACTGGCGCGCAGCAACGTGCGCCAAAAGCAAGCCAATCAGGAAGTCGCATCTCAATTGCACAGGCACGAGCAGGAAATCGCCGAGGCGCGTGCGATTCAAGAGGGTTTTCTTCCCAAGGAAATACACCAGATCCCCGGCTACGAACTCGCCAGCGCATGGCAATCGGCTCGCGTCGTGGGCGGAGATTATTTCGATGTACTTCCCTTAGGAGGCGAAACCCTGGGATTGTGCATCGCTGACGTCGCGGGGAAGGGAATGCCCGCCGCGCTGCTTATGTCGAATCTGCAAGCTGCCGTTCGCGGGTTTGCTTCCGCGGATCTGCCCACTGAGGAATTGTGCGCGCGTTTGAACGCGCTACTCTACCGCAATATGGCCAGCGACCGGTTCATCACGTTTTTCTACGCGCAGCTGGATGGCGCGTCGCGGGTGTTGCAATACGTGAACGCCGGCCATAATCCACCGGTGGTGTTGCATCAAGATGGTTCGCATGATCGGTTAACGGAGGGCGGCGGCGTCTTCGGTGTTTTTCCAAGCCAGAAGTTCACTCGGGGCACCGCGCAGCTCCAGCCGGGCGATCGCGTCGTGTTGTTTACCGATGGCGTGACCGAAGCCAGCGACCCCGATGACGAAGAATTTGGAGAGGAGCGACTGGTACGGGTGCTGCAGCAAAGCACCGCGTCCAGCGCTAACGAACTCCAGGCCAAAATCATGCAGGCCGCCGGCGATTTCTGCCGCGGGCACTGGCACGATGACGCCACGCTGCTTGTACTCGCTGTGGCCTGACCGGCGTTGAAAATCAAAGCGCGGGCTCGTTGGGACGCGCTAAAGCGCGCCCCCACATTTGATTCGCCCGTACGTCTCATTCGTCCGTACATTTCATGGCTCCGAGCCAGATCGGGGCTTCGGCGGTGCCCGGTTTGTCCCGACTACGTCCGTAGGCGAATATTTCATCAATGCATATTTCCTACTGACGCCTTCTAATTTTTCCTTCGCCTTGGTGTAGACTTCCCGATGGCCATGACGGCTCGGGTCGCGTCGTGCGCCAGTGAATCGGTATGATTCTCGCGGATTGACGTGCAAGAGCAGCGCGCCGAAACGATGGGTGTGTATGCTACGCGGAGACCTGAGGAGCGATGATGAAACGACGCGATTTAATCCGTGCCGGTGTTCTTACAGGTGCTGCCGCGGCGCTGCGCCCTCCGCTGGTCATGCCGCAGAGCGCTGCGACTCCGTCGTCAGAGTTGACGCCGGCGCAACGCGGTGTTGACGCCTCGAAAGACCTCGCGGCGCCGGGATGGAAGCCGCTTTTTCTGGACGAGCACCAGAATGAAACGCTCATCGTGGTCAGTGACCTGATGATCCCCCCTACAGACACGCCGGGCGCCAAGGAAGCCCTGGTGAATCGTTATATCGACCTCGTGCTGGCTGCCGATACCCACGAGAATCAACGAGCTTTTCTAAACAGTCTCAGTTATTTGGATGGCGAAAGCATGCGGCGCTACAAAGCGGCGTTCCGCTACCTGAGTCGAGAAGATCAGGACGATCTATTGCACGCGCTTGCCTATCCGCGAGGCGGCAGCGGATGGACCGGTGAAGCCGCGGCGGCCGACGTAGGCCACACTCATTTCGAACAGTTGAAGACGCGTATCGGCGTTGCGTATTACAACTCACAGATCGGCACGCGCGAACTCGGCTGGGACGGCAATTTCACACACGGCGTCTATCAAGGTTGCAACCATCCCGAAGGGAATCATAAATGAGCTGGAATTTCATGGAGCAAGACCCTCTGCAGCAAACCTACGATGCGGTAGTTGTTGGTTCGGGCGCCACGGGCGGATGGGCCGCCAAACAACTCGCGGAGGCGGGGCTGAAAGTTGCGTTGCTGGAAGCAGGACGCGCGGTCAGCCCGACCGAGTTTACCGAGCACACGCCCGCATACCAGCTCAAGTACCGCGACCACTCGCCGGAGATCGTGCGCACGCGGCCGATCCAGAAGCAGTGCTACGCGTGCATGGAATACAACTACGAATGGTTCGTCAACGATCTCGACAACCCGTACAGCACGCCGCCCGACAAGCCATTTACATGGCAGCGGCTGCGCGTGTTGGGAGGGCGATCGCTGGTCTGGGGCCGTCAGAGCTATCGCATGAGCGACAACGATTTCAAGGCGGCGAGCAGCGATGGGTACGGTGACGACTGGCCCATCGCTTACGCCGATCTTGCTCCGTTCTACGACATCGTCGAGAAGTATGTAGGCATCACCGGCGCCGCAGAGGGAAACGAGATGCTGCCTGACGGGCAGTTTCTACCTCCGATGAAGATGAGCTGCGGAGAAGTTCTGCTCAGAGAGCGGGTCAAAGCCAAGTTCGGGCGCACGGTCACTATCGGGCGCGCGGCGGTCTTGACGCAAAGTCACAACGGGCGATCCGCTTGCCACTATTGCGGACCATGCGAACGCGGATGCCGG
The DNA here is from genome assembly GCA_963721915.1 of uncultured Acidobacteriota bacterium. Classification (GTDB taxonomy): domain Bacteria; phylum Acidobacteriota; class Terriglobia; order Acidiferrales; family UBA7541; genus Acidiferrum. The sequence goes on from CAVRLD010000008.1 coordinate 224,500, forward strand.
ACCTTTTCCTATTTCAGCAGTCCGTTTACGACTGTTGCGGACGCACAGAACTCCGGCAATTGCACGCTGCTCACCAACGCGGTGGTCAGCCACGTGAACATGGACAATGCGACGAACAAAGCGAACGGAGTGACGTATGTGGACCGCTTGACGCGCCAGGTGAAGGAGGTCCGCGCAAAGTCGGTGATCCTTTGCGCGCAGGCGCTGGAGTCCACGCGCATCCTGCTGAACTCTTCGACACGTGAATATCCCAACGGGCTGGCCAACTCCAGCGGCGCGCTTGGTCATTATTTGATGGATCACGTCGTGGGTGGCGGGGCGTCGGGTTCTTTGCCCGATATGAAGGTTCGTCCCGATGCGAATCAGCCTCAGCGCCCCAACGGGATTTACATCCCTCGTTTCCGGAATACTCCTTCGAGTAAAAAACGTTCCCAGTTTATCCGCGGCTACGGTTACCAGGGCTCTGGCGGTGCGGAATTCAACTTCGGCGCCGAAGGGTACGGCGTGTCGTTCAAGGGCGCGGTGAAAGAAGGCGTTTACTCGCTTAGTCTGGGCGCTTTCGGCGAATCACTGGCGCGCTGGGACAATTACATCGAGATCGATAGCAATCTCAAAGACGCATGGGGAATTCCTGCCTTGCGGATTTCGATGACTCACGGGGACAACGAAGCCGCGCTCATGGATGACGCTGCGGCACAGGCGGCCGAAATGCTGGAAGCGGCGGGCGCAAAAGACATCAAAGTGCGGTCCCGCGTTGAAATGCCAGGTATGGCGATCCACGAGTTAGGAACGGCTCGCATGGGGAACGATGCGAAGAAGTCGGTGCTGAACACCTTCAATCAAACGCACGATGTCAAAAACCTGTTCGTGATGGACGGGGCGAGCTTTGTTTCGTCTGCCTGCCAGAACCCGACGCTCACCATGATGGCGGTCACGGTCCGCGCCTGCGATCATCTTATTGATCGTTTCCGCAAAAAAGAGATCTGAGCGGAAATCCGTCCACGGCCTATCCTTGATCTTCGCGATTTGCTCAAATCCTGTTAATCGCGTTGTCCCGCAAGTCCCCCGCTGACCGGTCTCAGCCATAAAAAGATTCCCCTTGCTTACCGAGAGAAGCTCTTGTATTCTCCCCTAGGAAACCGATATGAGCAAGCCCAACGACCTGGTGCAAGGCACCCTCGACCTCCTCCTCCTGAAAATTCTGGCGCTGGAGCCTTTGCACGGGTGGGCCATCAGTCTCCGGCTCAAATCCATCTCTGGAGACGTGCTGCAGGTTAGCGAAGGATCGCTCTACCCGGCATTGCATAAGTTGGAGCAGGAAGGGTGGATCACGGCCGAGTGGAAGCAAACCGAAAATAACCGGCGCGCAAAATTTTATTCGCTTACCCGTCTGGGCAAGAAGCAACTCGACTCGGAGGCGGCGAACTGGCAGCGGTTATCCACCGCCATTTCGCAAGTCATTCAGCTTTCCGAGGGCCAGCTTTCCGAGGGTTAGGAGAAGTTATGCGGATGGAACATTGGTGGTTCACGTTGCCCTTGCGGTTGAGATCAATCCTGCTGGGCCGCCGCGTCGAGCGGGAGCTCGCTGAAGAACTCCAGTTCCACCTGGAGCACAAGATCGCGGAAGGCATCGCTAGTGGGCTGTCACCGAAAGAGGCGCGTTACGCGGCAATGCGCGCGATGGACGGATTGGAACAACGAAAAGAGCAGATGCGAGACATGCGACGCATTCACTGGCTGACGGATTTCGTCGACGACGTGCGCTACGCGATGCGCAGCCTGCGCCGAACACCCGGACTTACGGCGTTCGTGGTGATGACTCTAGCGCTGGGGATCGGGATGACCTCGGCGACGTTCAGTATGGTCGACGCGCTGATCTTCAGGCCTTACCCGGTGCCGCATCCGAACGGCGTGGTCACCCTGGTCAGCACGACACACGATAACAGCTTCGAAAGTTTCTCCTATCGCGAGTATCTGGACATCCGCGACAAAACGCAAGAGCTACTACGGCGTGATCGCCAACGACGATATGGAAGCGGTCGGCTTCAGCGCCGAACCCAGAGCCACGCCGCGGGTCAGGGGCGGAATGATGGTTTCCGGCAACTATTTCCGCGTGCTCGGGCGTGGAGCCGCGTTTGGGGCGCGGATTTCGCGATGACGAAGATCAAGTGCCCGGTCGCGACGCCGTTGTGGTGCTCGGGACCGGACTTCTGGAAGCACGAATTCGCGAGCGACCCGGCCGTCATCGGGCAGGACCGATTCGCCTGAACGGTACGGATTTCACCGTGATTGGCGTGACTCCGGAAACCTTCCCGGGCATGCATGATCTTCGGGCATCCCGACTTCTACATGCCGCTGGCGATGGCGCCGGTGTTCTCGACCAATCGCCAGAAGAATTTTTTCGAGGACCGCGACGATCGCGAGCTGAGTGTAAGGGCGCGCTTGAAACCGGGCACGACGCTGCAGCAGGCACAGAATGAACTCGCCGTGCTCGCGGAAAACTTCGAGCGCGAATATCCAAAGGCTCAATCACGGCCGCGGCGCTGCGGTACACACCCAGTTCGAAATGCGTACGCGAGGCGACGACGTGAATTGGAAGTTCGGCGTGATCTTTGTGATTCTTGCGCTGTCGGTCCTGCTGGTGGCGTGCACCAACGTTGCGGGACTTCTGCTGAGCCGTGCCCGCTCGCGAACGCGCGAAATCGCCGTACGGCTGGCGATTGGCGCCGGGCGTTTCCGGTTAATCCGGCTGCTGTTGACCGAAAGCCTGATTCTGGCGCTCCTGGGTGGGTTGGCCGGGATCGCCATCGGCTACGGCGTCGTGCAGTGGTTCCACTCGAATCAAAGCGTCGGTACTCGATGACTGACTTGCCGGTCGCGATCCCGTTTCAGATGGACACGCGGTACTGCTGGCAAGCCTCGTGTTGTCGGTCGTGAGCGCGCTCCTTTGCGGTTTGGCGCCGGCGCTACAGAGTACGCGCACGGACCTGGTGAACGGACTCAAGTCGGCCGACGTAGACGTGCCCGGCACGCAATCGCCTTTGGGGCCGTAATGTGCTGGTGGTCGCGCAGGTTGCCGCGTCGTTGATGCTGCTCACGGCGTCTTTCCTGATGGTCCGGGGTTTCCAGCATACCTTGCAGCTGAGGCACCGATTTCACGAAAGACCATCTGCTGATGACCAGCTTCGATCCACGCCTGGTGCAGTACAACTCCGCCCAGACGCAGCAGTTCTACAAGCTTCTCGCCGAACGTTGCGGAAAGCGCCCGGCGTGCAGGGCGTCGCGCTCACCCAGAACATCTCCGCTCAGGACGGACAGGCTTTGATGGCGTCGCCTTCGTGCCGGAGGGTTTTCAGATGCCGCGCGATCGCGAGAATTTCAGTTCGACTATGGATACGATCGACGAAGGATACTTCGAGACGATGGGGATTCCGATCTTGCAGGGCCGCGGCTTCCGGACGTCCGATACCGCGGACGCGCCACGTGTCGCGGTCGTGAATGATCAGTTCGCGAATCACTATTGGCCGGGCCAGAGGGCCGTCGGCAAACACATCCGGCTCGATAGCCGCGCCGGCCCGCTGGTGGAGATCGTCGGCGTCGCGCGAACCATCAAGTATCACAGACACCTCTGAAAGGCCGATGGATTTCGTGTATCTGCCGTTGGCCCAGCATCCGTCGCGCGTATGATCCTAATGGTGCGGTCCAGCGGGGATCCCTGGCAAATGATCCAACCTGTGAAGGACGTTGTCCGGACACTCGATGCCAAATCTGCCGATGCTGGAGACGATGGCTTACGAGGAATTCTACGTGAACACGGCGGTGAAAGGGCCAGGGATTGCCATCAAGCTGGTTGGCAGCATGGGCGCCGTGGGCCTCGCTGCTGGCCGTCGCCGGTTTGTATGGACTGGTGGCGTACAACGTGAGCCGCAGAACCCGCGAGATCGGCATACGCATCGCACTTGGCGCGGCAAGCTCGGACGTGCTGCGCCTGATGATGGGCAAGGGGCTGGTGCTGGTCGGGATCGGAACGACGATCGGACTGGTGATGGGTTTCGCCGTCGAGCACCTGATGAATGCCATGCTGTTCAATGCCGGAGGAGTTGACGTTCTGGCGTACGTCGTCGTGCTGCCGTCGTTGTTTCTCGTGACCATGCTGGCGGCTTACGTGCCCGCGCGACGAGCATCCCGAATTGCGCCGACACAGGCGCTACGCTACGAGTAACGCAGTTCGTTCGTAATCGTCAGATACGTGACGGACGCTTTGCCGAAAGCAACATGAACCTTGCTTCCGGAATATTCAGACTCATCCACAGCTTGATCACCCGTACTCAAGGCTGCACTTAATGCCCGCAAACGGCAAACAATCCCCACTGGAATGCCAGGCGGTTGGGGTAGTATTCTGGTCCTCGACCGGTATCCACCTGGAAACCCAAGTGTTTCTTGGTGCGTCCGTGAGAGTATGCGTTTACCGGGAACCACGATGTCCAGGGGGAAATCTCATGCAGCGTCGCGAAGTTCTAAGGCTGCTGGCGGCGGGGGCGGCTCTTCCCGTTCTGTCGCCAGCCTTACTTGCTCATCTTCAGGAAGCCCACGCCCAAGTCGGCTCCACCTACAAGCTACGCACCCTGAGCCCTCAGCAGAATGCCCAGGTCGTCGCCATGATCGACCTGATCATTCCGGTTACTGATACTCCTGGCGCGAAGGCTGCGCGTGTGAATGAATTCATCGATGTCATCCTCACGGACTGGGCCAACGACGATGAGCGCCAGGCATTTCTCAATGGCCTGGCGAATATCGATAAGCGCAGCAGGGAACTGTTCGGCAAGGATTTCGTGGATGCCTCGGTCGAACAGCAAACCACTCTGTTGCGTGCAATCGACGATGCGGCAATGGCCGGCCACTCCAACCGCCGCTTGGCGCGGCATGGCAACACCATTCCCGAAGAGCGCGACAAACAACTTCAGGGCAATTTCTGGGACGTCTTCAAGGGCATCACTGTTCATGGCTACTACACCTCGGAAATTGGTTTCACGCAGGAGGAAAATCTGCAGATTATTCCGGGTGCTTACCATGGTTGCGTGCCATTGACCGGGAAAAAGGCCTAAGGGAGATCACATGCCAGTGAATACATACGACGCAATCATTGTGGGTTCTGGAATCACAGGCGGTTGGGCGGCCAAAGAGCTTACGGAAAAAGGATTGAACACACTGGTCCTCGAAGCGGGACGCACCATCGATCCGGGTCAGGACTACGTCGAGCATGTCCCGGTGTGGGAGTTGAAATACCGGAACTGGGACGATCGCGCCAAGCGTCAGAAGACGCAGCCGGTACAGCGCGAAGTGTATTACGCGTGCGATGAGTACTCCTCGAAATTCTTCGTAAGTGACGTCGAAAATCCCTATACCAACGTTCCCGGAAGCAAATTTTCGTGGATTCGCGGGCGCCAGGTTGGCGGAAAGTCCCTCACTTGGGGACGTCAGAGCTATCGGTGGAGCGACCTCGATTTTGAAGCCAATCTGAAAGATGGAGTGGCCGTCGATTGGCCCATTCGCTACGCGGACATCGCGCCCTGGTACGACTATGTCGAAGACTTTGCGGGCATCAGCGGTCAAGCGGAAGGATTGCCGCAATTGCCCGACGGGAAATTCCTCCCGCCGATGGAGATGAACTGCGCGGAACTCGATTTCCGCGACGGTTTGAAGAAACACTTTGACGATAGGATTCTGACGATCGGGCGCTCCGCCGTGCTCACGCAAGTCCACAAAGGCCGGGCTGCTTGTCACTATTGCGGCGTGTGTCATCGCGGTTGCATCACGGGTTCCTATTTCAGCAGCTTGAGTTCAACCTTGCCTGCCGCGCAGAAGACTGGAAAATTTGCGATTCGTCCATACAGCGTGGTGCACAGCCTGGTGTTTGACCCCCAGACGCGGAAAGTGACCGGGGTGCGCGTGATCGACGCGCAAACCAAGAGCACGACGGAATACAAGGCGCGCGTTTTTTTCCTTTGCGCCTCGACGCTGGAGTCCACACGCATCCTGCTCAATTCCGCTACTACGGAATTTCCCAACGGCCTCGCGAACAGCAGCGGCGAACTCGGCCACAATCTGATGGATCACCACATGGGCGCGGGCGCCAGCGGAATCATGCCCGGACACGAAGACAAAATGCCGTTCGGAAACCGCCCAAATGGAATTTACGTTCCGCGATTTCGCAACGTCAAAACCAAGCAGAAGGAATTTATTCGTGGGTACGGTTACCAGGGCGGCGGAAGCCGCGAAAATTGGGGACGCGGCGCCACCATGGCCGGCATCGGTGTCGACTTCAAGAATGCGCTGAAAAAACCGGGTGCTTGGCGCATGGGCCTCGGAGGTTTTGGCGAATGCCTGCCGTATCACACGAATTACGTCGAGATAAACAAGGACAAGCTCGACGCCTGGGGTATTCCCACGCTGACCATTCATTGCGAATGGGGCGACAACGAAAAGGCCATGTCGAAGGACATCGCTGTGCAGGCCGCGGAAATGCTGGCGGCTTCGGGCGCGCGAGAGATCGGCGTGTACCAGGACATGTCAACGCCGGGCCTCGGTATCCACGAAATGGGCACGGCGCGCATGGGCCGCGACCCGAAAACATCGGTTCTGAACGAACACAATCAGACCCACGACGTGAAGAATCTGTTCATGACGGACGGGGCTTGCATGACCTCGGCAGCCTGCGTGAATCCTTCGCTCACCTACATGGCGTTGACAGCGCGGGCGTGCGATTTCGCCGTGACGCAAATGAAACAACGCGATCTGTAGTCGGCCGCCAGCCTGTAGCCGCCCTCCCCGAGAGGGCGGGGTTTAGACTCAACCTTGCCCAAATTGGCGGGATGAAGTGGCCCACGATCACGCTACGCTCAGTCAAGGCCCGTGGCAACCTCACAGCGTAATCTGATCCTTTAAGTATCCGAGGGATTGCAAAATCTCGCCTGTGTGCTCGCCGAGCAACGGTGGCGGCAAGCGGTAAGTGACAGGCATATCGGAAAGCTTGATAGGGTTTGCGATACTGCGCACTGGACCGAGAGATGGATGCTCGAGTTGCACGATCAGGCCGCGCGCAAGTGTTTGGGCGTCGTTCAATGCTTCGGGCACGGTGTTGATTGGCGCACTCGGAACGCCAGCGCGCCCCAGTTTTTCCAGCCAGACTGAAGCCGCTTCGCGGTCAAATTTCCGTTGCAACGTTGTTAGTAGTTCGGCGCGATTCGCCGCGCGCAGAGCGTTGTTCAGGAACCTCGGGTCCGCGCCCAGAGTCCCTTCGTCGCCTAGCGCTTGAAGGAATTTCTTCCACAGCAATTCGGTGCCTACTCCTACGACGAAGTATTTGCTGTCACCCGCCCGGAACATCTGATAGGGCACGATACTCGGATGGGCGTTTCCCCACCGTTGAGGCAATGCATTTGCATTCAGATAGTTGCTGCCGATATTCGCAAGCCAAGTCAGCTGGGAATCGAACAGGGCCATATCGAGAAATTGACCCCGGCCGGTGCGTTCGCGCGCGTACAACGCCGCAAGGATGCCCATGGCGGCGTACATGCCGCACGTCAGGTCGGCGATGGCGACAGGATAGCGCATAGGTTCGCCCCCGGGTTCGCCGGTGAAGGTCATTACGCCCGCCTCGGCTTGCGAGACGATGTCGTATCCAGGCCGCCCCGTTTTTGGACCAGTGAGGCCGTAACCGGAGATGTTGGCGTGAATTAGCCGCGGATATTTGGAGCTCAGCGTTTCCGGATCGAGGCTCCGCTTTTGCAGAGAGGCGATAGAAGCTTGGTTCGAGACGAAAACGTCAGCGGTTCCGAGAAGGTGCTGGAGAATGCCGGCGTCGCGGGGATCATCGTAATTAAGGGTGATCGAACGCTTGTTTCGATTGGCCGCAAGGAAGTACGCGGATTCCGTGCCGACGAACGGCGGACCCCAACCGCGAGTCTGATCGCCTGTCCCGTTGCGCTCGACCTTGATGACATCGGCGCCGAGGTCGCCGAGGAGCATGGCGCAGTAGGGGCCGGCGAGAGCCTCGGTGAGCTCAACAACGCGGATGGAATGGAGAGGAGAGGTCACGGGCGAGATTATAGCGGAGAACGCCAGGGTGTCCGTCGCCCTGAGCCTGCGTGGTGGCAAATGACGCGAGTTTGGGCCGGTTGAGTCCCAACTCGTCGCTCAACAGAGCCCTCCAAGAGGTAAGCAATCGGGAGGCTGGCAGGATGGGTGAAAATGTAACAAGTCGGAGCGCCTTCGCAACCCTAGTTTAGCAACTCACAGGGCGTGTCGCCTTGCGCGCCTGCCGGTATTCCTCGACAATGGGGTGTTTGGGTGTGGTCTTTTTCGGGTGTGGCGTGCCCGGGTGCGGGCACGCGGGATGTCGAGGCACATGGTAAAGCCAGGTCGCTTGCCAAAGCGAATTGTCGCGTACTTTTCGATGGAAATCGCGCTGGAGAACGCTATGCCGAGCTACAGCGGCGGACTCGGCGTGCTTGCGGGGGACACCGTGCGGGCCGCCGCGGATATCAAGCTGCCCATGGTTGCGGTATCCCTGCTGTATCGCAAGGGCTACTTCACTCAGCGGCTGGCCGAGGATGGGACGCAGACCGAAGAGCCCGCAGTCTGGAGAGTGGAAGACTTTCTCCACGAAGAGGTTGCACGGGTTACCGTGCCGCTGGAGAACCGCCGCGTGGAGCTGAGATCGTGGCGATACGACGTCAAGGGCGTCCGCGGTTTCGAAGTACCTGTCTACTTTCTGGACGCCGATCTGCCTGAGAACCAGGATTCTGACCGCGCGCTCACGGGCAGCCTGTACGGTGGCGACGCCTATTACCGGCTGTGCCAGGAGGTGCTGCTCGGGGTAGGCGGGGTGCGCATGCTGCGCGCCCTCGGATACACCGAACTGACTCGGTATCACATGAACGAGGGGCATGCTGCGCTGCTGGCGCTGGAATTGTTGGGCGAAGAGGCGGAGAAAGCGGGACGGACCTCGATTCGCGGGGAAGACATCGAGAAGGTGCGGAGCAAGTGCATCTTTACGACGCACACGCCGGTGCCCGCGGGGCACGACCGGTTTCCAATGGAGTATCTGACTCGGGCCTTTCCCGATCAGAACGGATTTTTTGACTTGAAGGATGCTTCTTCGGCCGATCTGGTGAAGCGGATTTTGCAGGCGGAGCAGGGTTTTCCGGATATGCAGGAGGCTGCGCGGGCTGGGGCGTCACTGAACATGACATACCTGGCGCTGAGCTTGAGTACTTACGTGAATGGGGTGGCGAAGTTGCACGGCGAGACCTCGCGGAGAATGTTTCCGCACGTGCCTGTGGAGTCGATTACAAACGGGGTTCACGCGGTAACGTGGACTTCGCCGGCGTTCAAGGAGCTTTTTGACCGGTGCATTTCGTCTTGGCGGGAGGACAACTACAGTTTGCGGAGTGCTCTTGGGTTGCCACCGGAGGAGTTGTGGGCGTCGCACCTGATTGCAAAGCATGCGCTGCTGGAAACAGTGCGGACCAAGACCGGACTATCGCTTGATCCCGACGTGTTTACGATTGGATTTGCGCGGCGCGCTACGGGGTACAAGCGGGCGGACCTGATTTTGAGTGACTTGGACCGATTGCGCCAGATCGCGAAGACCGCGGGGAAATTTCAAATCGTATATGCCGGGAAGGCTCACCCGCACGATGCCGGCGGGAAAGAAATTATCCGTCACATTTTTCGTGCGAAGAAGGCGCTGCGCAAGGCCGTGCCTGTGGTTTTTCTCGATGAATACAACATGGAAGTTGGCGGAAAGATTACCGCGGGCGTCGACTTGTGGTTGAACACGCCGCAGTTTCCTCTCGAAGCCTCGGGAACGAGCGGAATGAAGGCGGCTCTGAACGGCGTGCCGAGTTTGAGCATTCTGGACGGGTGGTGGGTCGAAGGGCACATCGAAGGTATCACCGGGTGGTCGATCGGGGAATCGCGGTTGTCTGCTGGCATCACTACCCCAACGGACGGGGCTGCGGAGGTGCAGTCACTGTACGGGAAGCTGGAGAATATAATTTTGCCGATGTTTTATAAGGAGCGTAGCCGGTATTTGACGGTGATGCAGCATGCCATTGCGATTAACGGCTCTTTCTTTAACACCCAGCGCATGGTGCAACAGTATGTAACGGATGCTTACTTGCGCTAAGGAGTTTTTGTGGTTGCGGCGCGAGCTTAGCGCAGGCGGTTCTTGTAGACGGCCATGCCTACGGCAGCGTCCATGCCGATTGTCTCCAGCACCGTGATTTCGCGGCGCGTTTTGATTCCGCCGGCGGCGATGATCCGGTGCGAGGTCGCGGCGCGGAGTTTTCTAAACCATTCCAGATTCGCGCCGCTCATGGTACCTTCGCGGTCCACGTCGGTGCAGAGGAAAGCGGCGCAGAATGGCTGCAGTTGCTCCATAACACTCTCAGGACGGAGTTTTAGCGTGCGGCGCCAGCCGTTTGTTACGATTCGGCTCTTTTCTGTGTCGAGCGCGATTATTATTCGGACTGGGTTGATTTTCTTCACTAGTTGACGCAGGAATCTCGTATTTACTTTTCCGCTGCTGAAGGCAGCGCTGCCGATAATGATTTGCGCGGCTCCCCACTTTGCTATTGTTGCCGCGCGCGCTACGCTGCGGATGCCGCCGCCTACGCGGACCCTTATTTTGTAGGTCGCGCTAGCTTCGGTGCACAGATCGCGCACTAGGTCGTCATTTGCGGGTTTGCCCATGGCTGCGTCGAGGTCGATGATATGCAGCCACGGGTATCTGCGAAACTTCTCGAGCAGGCCGAATACGTCGCTCACGGCGAGTTCGCGGCGTCGCCCGTGAACCAATTGCACGGCTTGTCCGCCTTGCAGGTCGATGCAGGGGATCAGCACGGGAGGCGGACCTCGATGCCTCTCGCAGCGAGATATTCCTTTAGTTCGCGAATCGGTTGGACGCTGTCGTGGAAAATGGAGGCCGCCAGCGCTGCGTCGGCTGCGCCTTCGGTGAATATTTGGACGAAATGTTCAGGCAGCCTCGCGCCGCCTGACGCGATTACCGGTACCGTGACGGCCCGCGAGATCGCGGCAGTCAGAAGAACGTCGAAACCTTTCTGAGTGCCGTCGCGATCGACCGAGGTAAGTAGGATTTCTCCCGCTCCCAGCGCCACGCCTTCTTTGGCCCACGCGACCGCGTCGAGGCCGGTGGCATCGCGGCCTCCCCGGACCATCACCTCCCATCGCTCGCCGTTGCGCTTCGCATCGACTGCGAGGACGACGGCTTGTGCGCCAAATTCGTTGGAGAGATCGGAGATCAGAGCGGGGCGATCGACGACGGCGGTATTAACGGTGACTTTGTCCGCGCCGGCACGCACGACGGCTCGCGCGTCGTCCAGGGTACGAATTCCGCCGCCCGCGGTGAGCGGGATTGCGAGTTCGGCGGCTACCCGGCGGATCGTTTCGAGGAAGGTGGGTCGGCGGTCGCGCGAGGCGGCGATATCCAGGACGACGAGTTCGTCGGCGCCCTCGGCGTTGTAGCGGGCCGCTAACGTCGCGGGTTCGCCGGCGTCGCGCAAGCCGACGAAATTAACGCCTTTGACGACGCGAGCGCCGTCGGTATCGAGGCAAGGAATGATTCGGTGCGCCAGGGTCATGCTGCGAGTCTCAAGAAATTTTCGAGGAGTTGGGCACCCGCTGCGCCACTCTTTTCCGGGTGGAACTGGACCGCGTTGATGTTGCCGCGTTCGAGGACGGCAGTGAATTCCGAGCCGTGGGTGCATGTGGCGAAGGTCTCGGCGTCCCCTGCTCCGGCAAGTGCGGCATAAGAGTGCGCGAAATAAAAGTGTGCATCCGGCGAGATGCCTTCCAGCAATCGAGATTTATTCGTGAGGCGCACTTGGTTCCAACCCATGTGGGGCAGCTTGACGTTTGGCGGAAGCGCCTGGATTCGTCCGGAAAAGAGTTGCAACCCGCACAACTCGGGCGCCTCTTCGCTGGAATCGTAGAGAGCCTGCAAACCCAAGCAAATCCCAAGAAAAGGTGCGCCGCGGCGCAACGCGTCCAGGAGCGGCCCGCGCAGCCCGCGCTCGTCGAGCGCCCGAATGAGTGCGGCGAAGTGCCCGACTCCAGGAAGAATGAACGCGTCGGCGTCCGCCAGACATTGCGGCGTGCTCGCTTTTGTCGATTCCGCGCCAAGCCGCTGAAGCGCGCGCTCGACGGAGGCAACATTTCCCGCGCCGTAGTCAATCAGGGCGACCTTCATAGCAGCCCTTTCGTACTCGGCAGAACATTGCGCAACCGTTTGTCGCGGGACACCGCGAAACGCAGCGCTCGCGCGAACGCCTTGAACATGGCCTCAACCTGATGGTGCGAAGAACGGCCGTAAACGATACGCAGGTGGACATTGGCGCGCGCCGCTTGCGCGAAGCCCTGGAAAAAATCCTCAGTTAGCTCGGTTTGGAAATCACCGACTCGCATGGCGTTTATTTTGCCGCTGCAAACGCAATGCGGGCGTCCGCCGAGATCGACTGCTGCAGCGGCGAGCGTTTCGTCCATGGGCATCAGGAAATACCCCGCGCGTAGGATGCCGCGCCTGGTTCCGAGGGCCTTGAGCACTGCTTCTCCTAGCGCGATGCCCGCGTCCTCGACGGTGTGATGCTGATCGACGTCGAGGTCACCTTTAGCGTCAAGCGCCAGATCGAAGGCGCCGTGGCGCGCAACGAGGTCGAGCATGTGGTCGAGAAAGCGAATTCCGGTGGAGATGCGCGAAGTGCCTCGCCCGTCCAGATTCAAGCGAATGTGGATATCCGTCTCGTTAGTCTTGCGATGAATCGTCGCGATTCTTGGCATCGATGGTCTACCGGTATTGCTTGATCAATCGAACTAAACGCTCCATCTCGGCTTTTGTTCCAATGCTGACACGCACGAAACCCGGGCCGATCTCTTTGGAGCGCTCCCGCAGCAATATCCCCTTTTCTTCCAGACGGCGGCACATTTCCGGTCCGCCTGGGCCGAAATCCGCCAGCACGAAATTGCCGGCGCTCGGATAGGTCGTCACGCCGAGCATTTTTAACTCTTTCTCGAACCACGCGCGCATACGGAGGATGTCCCGGACATAGCGCTTCATCGTTCGCGGGTCGCCCACGGCTGCTTCGGCGGCAGCGAGTGCCGCGACATTCACAGAGAAGGGAGCTGTCGCGCGCCGCAGAATCGCTAATGACTCTGTGCAGGCAATTACCGCGCCCAGACGCAAGCCGGCGAGCCCTGCAGCCTTTGAGAATGTACGTGCGACAAAAAGCTGCGGATACTTCCGAATTTCGGGGACGACGGTCACACCGGAGAATTCGACGTAAGCTTCGTCGACAACGACCGCTGTGTGCGTCGCGGCCTTCAGAATGGTTTCGATCGTATCCTTGCGCAACAGCGTCCCCGTCGGATTGTTCGGGTTACACACGAACACTGCGCGAGGGCGCCCCCTCAGCGCCCTCAGGACACGTTCGAGCGGGAATTCCATGGCTGGCCCGTAGCGCAACGCTTCGATTTTTGCTCCGGCAACTTCTCCCCAGTAGCGGTACATCGGAAAGGTTGGCTCGCAAATCACGACACTGCTCCCCGAATCAACGAAGGCGTCGAAGAACAGCCGCAGCGCATCATCGCCACCATTGGTGAGTAGGAGTTCTTCAGGATCCACGCCGAAGTGCTGTGCCAACCGCCGGGTGCCGCGCTCGTACTCGGGATACATCGCGAGTTGCTCTAACGAGAGTTTCGCCAACGCGCGTTTGACGGCAGGTGAACAGCCTGCGGTGTTTTCGTTGAAATCAAGGCGCACCTTATTGGCGCGTCCCTCGCCGGGTGGTTCGTAGGTACGGCGATTCAGAATCGCCTGGCGCACCGGCAATTGAGTTTTCATCGGCGGGCCTCGCCAAGAAGGGACACGCCCTTCCGTTCTCCGTGTAAATTCAAGCCTGCACGCACTTTCGTTTGCCTTACGGCGACAGAATTTGCGTGCGCCTGCAATCCCTCCGCGCGCGCCAGCGTCTCTACCGGGTCTGCGAGCCCTGCGAAGCCGCGGCGCGTGATGGATTGTACGCTGATGCACTTTACGAAGTCCGCGGCGCTGAGCCCGCCACGTCGTCGCGCCCATCCACCCGTCGGCAGGACGTGATTGCTGCCGCTGGCATAGTCGCCGAGGGATTGCGCTGCCCACGGCCCCACAAAGATCGTGCCCGCGGCTTGACACTTTTTCAGCAATGCACCAGAGTCGCTGGGAAGGCTGAGGTGTTCCGGGGCGAAACGATTTACGAAATCGCGAGCTGCTGCGATCGAAGGAGCCAATACAATCGCGCCACTTCGGTGAATCGAAACGTGAGCGGGATTCTCTCGCGGGAGCTGCTGCAACTGAGCTGTGACTTCCGCTTGTACCTTGACCGCCAAAGCCCTCGAGGGGGTGACAAAGAAGCTGCCCGCATCCGGTGCATGCTCCGCCTGTGCAAGCAGATCTGCTGCGATCCATTGCGGGTTGCCCTCGGTGGCCAGCACGATCGCCTCGGTGGGACCCGCGGGGAGATCAATCGCGCAATCGCTGCTGACAAGTTGCTTCGCTGCGGTCACGTAGCGGTTACCCGGCCCGAAGATTTTCTCCACGCGCGGGACGCTCTTCGTTCCATAAGCTAGCGCGCCGATCGCTTGGGCACCGCCAATCCTAGCTATCTCCGTAATGCCCAACAGTTTGGCAGCGGCGAGCAATTCCGCATTGGGGCGCGGGCAAACGACTACGATTCGAGATACTCCTGCGACCATCGCAGGTGCGCACGTCATCACAAGGGTCGATACCAGCGCGTGACGCCCGCCAGGGATGTAGCAGCCGACGGTTTCGATCGGTCGCACAACTTGCCCGATGGTCACGCCGGGCTCCACCGCAATCGTCCAAGTCCGCGGCAATTGCTTCTCCGCAACCCGGCGCACATTGCGAGCCGCATGCGTAACGGCGCGCAGAAAATCGGAGCTGACCCGACTAGTGGCCGCTGCAATTTCACCGCTCGAAACCCACACGCCTTCACTCCGAAGATCGATGCCATCGAGCTTCTTCGTCCAGGTAAGCAGCGCAGAATCCCCACGCCGCCGCACATCGTCGACGATACGGGCCGCCGCGCGTTCGGCGCCGGTGTCGCGATTCTGTCTCAAGCGCAGAAGCTGCATTTCCACTCCCGATGTTAGTTTGAGTATGCGCATCATAGGACGATCTTGTTCAAGGGATACTCGACGATCCCTTGCGCATGAGCGGCTTTGAGCTTCGGCAAAATCTGCCGCACCACTGCTTCTTCGATAATCGTATTTACCGCGACCCATTCGGGATCGCTCAGCGTGGAAACAGTGGGGTTTTTCAACGCCGGGAGAACGTCGAGAACGCGCGGAAGATCATCGCGCCGAACGTTCAATAGCAAGCCCACCTTAGTAGCCGCCGCAATCGCGCCTTGCAGCATCAAAATCAGGTTTTCGCCTTTTTCGCGCTTCCATCCATCGGCCGCTGCACGGCGATTCATAATAAATACAGTGGCCGATTCCAGGACGGTGTCGATGATCCGCAAGCGATTGGCACGCAGGGAAGATCCCGTCTCGGTGACTTCGACGATGGCGTCGGCGAGTTGCGGAACCTTGACCTCGGTGGCGCCCCAGGAAAAGTCCACCCGCGCGGTGACACCGTGCCGAGCGAGGTAAGCTTCGGTGATGTGCACGACCTCTGTAGCGATGACCTTTCCCGCCAGGTCTCGCGGCTGCTGGATGGCAGAGTCCTCCGGCACCGCAAGAACCCAGCGTACACGTGCCAGCCGTTGCTTTGCGTAAATGAGCTCGGCCAGCTCGTCGACTTCCGAGCCTGTTTCCACGACCCAGTCGTGGCCCGTGATGCCGGCGTCCAGCGCCCCGGTTTCGACGTAGCGCGCCATCTCCTGCGCCCGCACCAACAGGCATTCGATTTCGGCGTCGTCAATTGACGGTACGTAACTCCTCGAATTGACCGTGATCTTCCACCCGGCCCGCGCAAAAAGATCGAGAGTCGCGTCTTGCAAGCTACCCTTCGGGATGCCCAGCTTCAGCCGGCTCATTGGTTTTTCTCCTGTCCATAAACTCGGTCGGGATCGAACGTGCGTTCCTCGATTACTTTTGCGGTCCCATCGTCTTCCATGCGTCGAAAAAAGCAGCTTCGATAGCCCTCGTGGCAAACGCCGGGGCCAACGGCCTCGACGCGAACCAGAACCGCATCGGCATCGCAGTCCACGCGTATCTCGCGTACCTTCAACACATGCCCGCTCGATCCGCCTTTTTTCCAGAGGCGATTTCGCGACCGGCTGTAGAAGACCACTTCGCGAGAGCGCCGTGTTTCCGCTAGCGCCTCTTCGTTCATGAAACCCAGCATCAAGACGTCCCCGGTTCGGTCGTCCTGGACGATCGCGGGAACCAGTCCGCCCGCCTTTGCGAATGCGATCTCCACGTTTCTTCTCCTTCAGGCAAATCATCGCCATAAAAACAAAAAACCCGCTGGGCTCTCCTGCGCCAGCGGGCCGATGAGTGCTTTTCTAGCGAATCGCTATGCACACCTCATCGGACGCGGCTTGTGGCCGTGATGATGATGGTGCCGATGTGTGTACGCGATCATTCCGAAATGGCAGAATAAGGAAAGTCCCATCGAGTGTCAATCGATTGTTTGCGAGAGGCCGAGTTGACTACAAGGCTTGGTGCTGTGCTCGACTGAAAATCGGAAACAAATCTCAGGATCGAACGGGCGATCCAGGTCCGCTCCCGCTGTAGTTCACAGTCATCAGAAGCTCTACCGCCACGCCGAACCGGTCGTTAGGCATTTTGTCAACGCGCACTACTTTCGCCACATACTCGCAATTCATCGGATCGTGCGCAGAACTGTAGGGGAAGGTCACGAATACGCGCATGCCGGGGTAGTAGGCAGTCCGCCGCGTCTTGAACAAGACTCCTTCCCGTGATGCATTGATGCTGAGTGGTAAGTCTTCAAAATGGTCGTCTTTGGGCTCCGACGGGCGAACTCGCAACATCCGAGCGATTTTTGCCCGACGGCTCCGCCGTTTTTCGGCATACTGCTCCTCCGCCTCTTCAGGCATGCTTTCTTTGTTCGTGGGCACTTTCTTATGTCAAGTTTGACACAGCACATTGCAACGTCAAGGCGATGCGCCGAATCAGATACTGCATGGGGCGTGCGCCGACCTGGAACGTCATTCGAATACAGCGGAGGATCGAGATGGACGACAAGGTTCATAAGGATGACAAGATTCACAGAAAAGATGAGGAGTGGAAGAAGCAACTGACGCCAAATCAATATCATGTGACGCGCTTGAAGGGGACCGAACCTCCCTTTACCGGCGAGTATGAGGATGCGGACACGCCGGGCACCTACAAGTGCGTTTGTTGCGGTCAGCCGCTGTTTCGATCTGAAACCAAATATCATTCCGGGTCCGGCTGGCCGAGCTTTTATGCACCCGCTGGAGAGGCCGCGGTAGAGACTGAGACGGACGCGAGTCATGGAATGTCGCGCACAGAGGTGAAGTGCAGTCGTTGCGACGCGCACTTGGGGCACGTTTTCGAGGATGGCCCGCAGCCCACCGGGCTGCGCTATTGCATCAATTCCTTGTCGCTGAAGTTGGACGAGGACTAAAAGTAAAACGCGCCGCGTGGTTGCCGCAGCGCGCTCCGAAAAAAGTTAGCGTAAGACGGTGATTGCGGACTACGCCGCGTTGTAAGCGCAAGCCGCCATCTCGGCGACGCGATCGCGTTCCCAAATGCCTAGCAGAAGAACCTTCGTGCCGGTGGGGTATTTGAAAATGTAAAAGACGTTGGTATCGCCGTCTACTTCAAAGAAACCCGGCCGACGTGCATCCGCGCGCAAAGGTGCCCCCGAGATCAGCAGCAGTCGAAGCTCCGAGACCTGCTCCTGGGAATGATTCCGCAGATCCTCCAAGAGAGGCGGTTGTTTTTGTACTGTCATGGTCATCCTATTTGTCCGCCACATTAGCTTAACGTTGTCCTCATCTATAAAGACGTAAGAATTCGGCAAAAGTTTCATGAACAGCAACTTTTCGACCGGTATGTATTCGAATGCATTGGCCACTAATTGGATGCACGGGGGTGTCCGAGGGGTGTAAACATTGTGTCTCGAAGAAATCCGGTCTTATAGACGAAAAGTAAACGAGTTATCGCGAAGGTACACGCTCTCCAGCGCGCACTACAACCGCCCCGGAAGCGAACTAGCCTTGGTTTTAGCCCTCCGGTCCCCTGGGAATATGCCAGCCTTAGATGCCGCTTCCGTTTCGGTCGGCTGCTATCACGGTTGCGGCGTGTAGAGTTTGGGACTGACGACGGGTCCATCTGGCTCCGCGGTAGGGAGAGTCCCGCGAAGTGAAATGAATACATAGCCCGATTACGTTCCTGCGAAGACAGACTTTGTCCGGCGCACGCCTAAATACTAGTGGCTCCCAGTTTTCATTGTGATAGAGTTCACGTAACTATCTGCTATGGTACTTGCGGAAGGTTTATTTACCTGCCATAGTGCCTCAACGACCTTCCAGTAGAGGAAAATTACTGTGACAAAAATAGCGACCAAGAAAACGACGAGCAAAGAGAAAAGTACCTTCGGCAAGGACCGGCGGCGCAAACATCACCATTGGCTCGTCACCGTCTATTACGCGGACGGGGAAAAGTTCGGCCGCGTGTATACCGACAAAGACAAAGCCTCGCGTTTTGCCGAGCGCCAACGCCGGTCGCCCGTCGTCAAATCGGCGCGCGTCAGCCAGGTTTCCTGAGAGCGGAATTTCACGTTGGTTTACTGTTGAATACGCAAATCGGCCATCAAGCAGCACTTGTCGCTACTGAAGCAGCGTGTTATAAACAGAATTGAAGTTGAGCGGCCTTAGTATAGTGGTAGTACGGAACCTTGCCAAGGTTCAGGTGTCGGTTCGATTCCGATAGGCCGCTCCATTATTTTCAAGCACTTACGCCGCAACCACGTTTTCCTTATTTTCCGATTCAGCCCCTTTCAAGCCTTCAGAAAATGCTGCCCGCACTAGGTCTAGGGGAATCGAGATTTGCGCGGCCGAATAGATGCCCCTTATCCATGAATGCAAAGAGAAGGGCTATCCCCGCTAATGCTGCAAAAAGTCTTGCGTTTAACACCGTCGTTCATCCAGGAGCTATCAAACTCATGTGCCACTGTACTCCATCGAATTTTAGGGAGGGCAATGGAAACGTCGAACACATCAGGCGCCTGATGGCCGGCCCTTACTCCTCATTTGCGATTGACTTCTCCCAACACTCCAAACAGAATGCAGCCTTTTGCTAGCGGCTTCGTTCACTGCGCACCCGAATCACGGGGCCGAGAAACTCGCTTGCACGATCAAGGACACCCGCCGATGCCGCTCATTCGGAGACTTCTGCTTCCAGGGTGCTCGAATCTCAATCCCGGTCTCGAAATCGACCAAGGACCAAGGGATGAGAAGGGCCCCACATGATTCGATCGTTCCGGTATTTTCTTACTTTTACCTTCCTTGGAAGCCTGATTCTACCGCCGTTCGCAGCGCTCTCCACGGTCGTCAGCGGCATCGCGCGGCTCCCTCCCGGCGCGAGTTACAAGATGGCGTTGTACGGCGTCGTGGCCGCAGGCGCGTTTGTCGCGTTCTACCTGCTACTTGTCAAGATCGAGCCCTACTTGTCGAGAGAATCGCGGAATCAGGCGGCTTTCCTTGACACCATTTCCGGTCCGTTCCTCTCGATCGCCATCGTGGGTTCCGCCGCACTCAGCCTATTCCTGGAACTCGCGGTTATCCGCTGGCAGGGAACGATCTTTGAGTTTTTTGCCTTCTACAAGAATTACGGACTTCTCGCTTGCTTCGCGGGGCTGGGCCTCGGCTACGCGGTCTGCCGCAGCGAGAACGGAGTCCCGCTCAATCTGACGCTTCCCGTGCTCGCCTGGCAGCTCGGATTTCTGATCGTACTTCGCTACGCAATGCCGGGACACTACAGTCTTGATATGGTGCCGTTCCGCGAGCAGCTCAACATGGGCCTCGGAGCGGCCAAGCCGATTCAGATTGCCGTCATCTATCTGCTGCTCAGCGTCGTTTTTCTGCTGACGGCCTTGGCGTTTGTCCCGGTCGGGCAACTCTGCGGAAAGCTGATGGAACGCCAGGCCCAGCTTTCCGCCTACGGACTGAACTTGCTCGGCAGCGTCCTAGGTGTCTCCTTGATGTTTCTGGTCAGCTTCCTATGGACACCGCCGGTGGTCTGGTTCGGACTGTGCTGCCTGGCGCTGCTGTTCTTCCTGGTGCGAACACCGAGATCGCTCTTTCTCGGCGCGGGCTTCACCATGCTGATCACCGTGATCCTAGCCTGGCCCGTGAATCCGCTCTGGAACCGCCTCTACTCTCCTTACCAATTGCTGGAGATCGGCTATAGCGATACCGGGTTGATGTTCATCCGGGCAGCCGGGCATTACTACCAGCGGGTGCACAACCTTTCGGACACCGCCATTCAGGCAACGACCGATCCGAGCCTCCGCCAGACCCGCAACTACTACAAGCTTCCCTACAGGATCCACCCGGGACAGAACGAGGTCGCCGTTGTCGGCGCGGGCACGGGCAACGATGTGGCGGCGGCTCTGCGCTCAGGCGCCCAGCACGTGGACGCCATTGAGATCGACCCCGCGATTCTCCTCGCCGGCAAGGTCAACCACCCGGAGAAACCTTACGACGATCCTCGCGTCCGGCCAGCCGTCAACGATGCTCGCTCCTTCTTTCGGAATACCCGCAATCACTACGACCTGATTGTCTACGGGCTGCTGGATTCCCACACCCTGCTCAGCCATGCTTCCAGCGTTCGGCTGGACTCATTCGTCTACACGATCGAGGGATTGCGCGAAGCGAGGTCGCGGCTGAAAGACGATGGCGTGCTTTCGCTTTCGTTCAGCGTCATCAACGAGGACCTTGGAACCAAAATGTTTCAGATGATGCGAGAGGCATTCGACGGGAAAGAACCCGTCTGTATTTCTGCTTTGTACGACGGCTCGGTCATCTTCATTCAGTCGAAACACGGCAATCTTTCGATCCCGCCAGCGGTGCTTTCCGAAGCCCGCTTTGAGGAGCGCTCTGCTTTCTATCGAAACTCCGGCATCAAGGTCGATGTCTCGACCGACGACTGGCCGTTCCTATACATGCCGCGCCGGATTTATCCAGTCTCCTACCTGCTCGTGCTCGGGCTTGTCTTCCTACTCTCTCTCGTCTTAAACGCAAGCTTCCTCCAGGAACGTCCACGCCTCTCGCAATTGCCGTTTTTCTTTCTGGGCGCAGGATTCATGCTGGTCGAGACGAAGGCAATCACGGAGATGGGCCTCGTGTTTGGCAACACATGGCAGGTGATCGCTATTGCCATAGCTAGTATTCTAATTATGGCCTTCCTAGCCAACGGCATCGTCCAGTTGCTTCGGGCGAGCCGTCCCTACCTCCCCTACCTGCTTCTGTTTGCAAGTCTTGCGGTCGGCTGGTGGATTGCCAAGGGGGGAGGGCTGCCCTCGACCACGACTGGAAGAGTCGGAACGGCCGTTGCTCTCACCTGTCCGCTATTTTTCTCCGGTATTGTTTTCTCCTCCCTTCTCTCTTCGCAGTCTAGGATCTCTAGCGTCATGTCCATGAACCTGCTGGGCGCGATGTGCGGAGGCATTCTCGAATACAACTCGATGTACTTTGGCTTTCAGTTCCTCTACTTGCTGGCGACCGGCTTGTACGCGGCGGCCCTGCTTTCAGGTCTAGCATTTCAGAGTATGGGCTCTCGGCCCGTGCTCGCCACTTCGCAAAATCCATCAGCTTGACCTCGTGGTCGACGTGAAACGTCCGCGACCGTCGTCAATATGGTGGAGACGACCCGCGAGAAGAGGCCGAGCTCTTGTCTTTTTTGATCGACCGCCTTCTATTGGATTGGGAACAGCGCTCGCTGTGAAAACTGTTTTTTGTCATAAGGCGGCTGGCGTTTGGCAGTGGGATCACTAAATGGGGCCATGTTGAGCAGCTCCAGGATCTAGGCATCACGCACGTCGTCAATCTCCGGCGGACCAACAACAAGAAAATCCGTCAATTTGAATGACTGTGCGTCAGGCTGCCCAAAATCGCCCACCGCAGTGGCTGAGCCCGCGCTGCTTTAACGATGTAGATATCCGGTAACCCTAACATCAGCACGAAATTAGCTGGTACCTGTAACCAGTCACTACGGCGAAGGCCAGCCAGTCCGACCCACAGGGCGCTGATGCGCAACACTGCAATGAGACAGGCCAGGCGCCATATCGGTGAGCAGCCATAGCGATTGCGTGGAGACCGGGCAGAGAGCCGCCACACCCCATAGAGGCAAAAGATCAGCACGAACAAGAAACCAAGAATCATCATAGTCATGAACAACCGGTGCGCGAGCCTTCCGGGGCTTTCCGGTGCACAATTCGAGTATAGAACGGAAAAAATTTAAGAGGTCCGGTCAAAAAGCATGGACCGTTGATGCGGATGGTTCGTCGCATCCTTCACTGAATTGAGGCTGAGGATTAGGCTAACCCAACTTGCACCGAGCGAAAATTCGCTCAACAAAGAGTGCGGATGGAAGGATGGCGACAGAGGCGGCTTAGCTGAACGGGAACAGACTCACGGGAAGAAGAAAGTGAGAGTGTGCCTTGACATCGACCGGCCTTCTCATGGATGGACTTATCTCGTGCCCATCTTAATTTCGGCTCGCCAGGTCATTCTCTAACCGTTGTTACCGCATTCACGCATTTGGCGTTTCTTGATTGTGCTATACGTCAATCTCATCTAAACCGGCCTTTCTTCATCTCGACCCGTTGGAATAAGGTAGTTGCAGGAGCCACCTGTGACCAGGGAACAAAATGCGCGCCGTTATCCGAGGTCCAAAGTTCAAAAACCAGTGCTCGTGGCCTGGATGAAGGGGACCCAAAAGCATGTTTCGCGCGTGGAAAACCTGGCGCTAGGCGGTTTGTTCGTGTGCACGCAGGATTCTCCTGCTGTAGGAACCAGTCTGCAGTTGCTCTTCAACGCGCCGGAAGGCGAGGTACGAGTACGCGCCATCGTCCGAAATCTGGTCCCAGGACGAGGTATGGGCCTCGCCATCGTTTCCATGGAGCAGGAACATCGGGCCCGTCTGGACCGATGGTTGAGGCGGTTAGCCGTGGAACTGGAACCCGCAGCACCGCGCGCATAGTACATGCTGAGTTGATTTCTCCGGTTGAGGGCCACACCTCAAGGCAGGAATGAAGTCGCTTGTAGCTGCAAGTCGCAGACAGCGCCGCTCATTCCGTTAATCAAGCGTCGGGAAATTCTCGTGGCGCTGTTAGGCTTGCACCATGGATAGGCACGCAGCGGCTTTGTTCTGTATCTGCATGTGTATCGCGCTGCCATCATCTATGTGGCTCTTGCCGCCGCAGGCGAGCGCGCAAAATCAACAAAACGACTCGGAAAAAGGAGACGCAGAGCGCCTAAAAAAACCGACCAAGTATTCCGATGTGCCAGCCAAAGGTGAATTTCAAAATAATCATTCCGATGAACTTGTCTCGGATGAAGACCGACGAGTGGAAAGAGAGAGTCGCTACAAAAACACTTATTCGGAAATCACCGACACAGGCAGTAGCGGCATTGCTCCAGAGTCGACAGAAGACTACGTATTACAGATCAGTGATTACGCTGAACCGCTGGACCCTTTTCCAGCAGCGCGATCTGCGGCTATTTTGATCGGGACAGTTCTGACCGGGAAGGCATTCGTAAGCAGGGATCGCAGCTACGTCTATTCTGATTATCAAGTTCGGGTGGACCGGGTCCTCAAACAAGATACTTCTTCAAATATTGCCATAGGAGAGCGAATTGTCGTGTCAAGAGGCGGTGGAACAATACAGTTCCCCTCCGGTCACATTAGGAATTACGTCAATAACGGGGAAGGATTTCCAGCGATTGGCTCGCAGTATTTATTTTTTCTCGTTAAACCTCACATCCCTGAACATGAATATGAACAAATTATCGGGTCTCTTTACCAGCTAAGCGGTGGCAAGGTCCATCCTCTTGATGATGAACAAATAGCCCCATTTGATGATATGAGCGAGTTTGTCTTTCTGTCCAAGGTCGAACAGGCCATTGCCAAATCACAGGCTGGAGGGAAGCCATGAAGAACACTTTACGTTTAGCATTGATGACCGGACATCTGAAACCAAAACCACTTCTCCGGTTGATACGGCGTTAGGACGTAGCCGCCCGGCGGCGGACGCTTCGCGTGAGGTGAACGGAGCGGTGGTTGCCTAAAGGCTAAGATAAGTTTGGGTCACAGGAGGTCCCCGTGACCCATCTTCGTAAACTGATGCTGGAAGAACTCCAGCGCCTTAACTACTCTGACGAAACTATACGCAGTTATATCCACTCCGTCGAGGATTTCGCTCGACACTTCAACTGCTCCCCGGATCGCTTAGGCCCGCGACACATTCGTGAATATCAAGCCGAGCTATTTCGAAAACGGACGTTGTCAGCGGGTAGCGTCGCGGTCCGTCTGGCAGCCTTAAGGTTCTTTTACTGTAAGACGCTCAAGAGAGCTTGGAGCATCGCCGACACTCCCTATCCGAAAAAGGACCATCGCCTGCCAGCGATCCTCAGCCAGGAAGAAGTCGCGCGATTGATCCAGACGGCCGGCACTTTCTTCCATCGCACTTTGCTGATGACCCTCTACGCCACCGGCGCACGCTGTGCCGAGCTGACACATTTAAAGTTCAGCGATGTCGACAGCAAGCGTAGGGTGATTCACATCCAAGGCGGCAAGGGCCGCAAAGACCGCGACGTAATGCTCAGTCCTAAATTGCTTGAAGAACTTCGTGCCCACTGGCACCGCTTACGCCGAAAACCAAGAGTCTGGCTATTTCCGGGCAACCACGACCATTGCGCCGATCACCCGATCGATACGAAAACCGTTTGGCATACGTGCCAGCAAGCCGCCAAGCGAGCTGGTATCCAGAAAGGTGTTCATCCTCACACGCTTCGGCACTGTTTTGCGACCCATCTACTCGAGGATGGTGCTGACCTGCGCACCATTCAAATCCTGTTAGGTCATAACGATCTGAAAGAGACGGCCCGCTACCTGCATCTCTCCCAACGTCACTTGCATGCGACCGCGAGTCCATTGGATTCACTGCCGCTCGAAGGCCCTTCGCCGCAGGAAGAGTAGATGGCCCGGCCACCACTCGAGGTGGCCGATCTGATCCGCGCCGCGGGAGATGTCTTCATCGAACGAAATCGCCACTGGCTCCGTTGGAAGCACATCAAAGTGTTGCTGGCCATTCGCCGGTGTCGTACTGCCGCACTCGGCGGTCATCTCGATGAGTGCACCCGTTGCGGGTATCGTGCCACCATCTCGTATAACAGCTGCCGCAATCGCCACTGCCCCAAGTGTCAGATCGCTGCGCGGGAACGCTGGATCGCTGCGCGTCGACGAGAACTTCTCCCGACCCGCTATCTGCATGTGGTCTTCACACTGCCCCATCGGTTGGCTCCGCTGGTGCTGCAGAATAAGAAGGTCCTCTACGGTCTCCTGTTCCGTAGCAGTGCGGAAACCCTTCTCGAAGTGGCTCGCGATCCGAGGCATCTTGGTGCAGAGATTGGTTTCTTCAGCGTGTTACACACGTGGAGTCAGAAGCTCAATATTCACCCGCATGTACATTGTGTCGTTCCTGCCGGCGGCCTTTCACTCGATCACACCCGCTGGGTTCGTTCACGAGACAACTACTTTCTTCCCAAAGGCGTGCTGCGTGAAGTCTTTCGCGGCAAGTTCGTCCATGCGCTCAAAGAGGCTTTTCACAATGGCCAGCTCCGCTTCGAGGGAGATCTGAAACTCCTCGCTCAACCCAAGACCTTCGCTGCCTGGCTGCGGCCACTCTACCGACAAGACTGGGTGGTCTACTTGAAACGTCCCTTCGGTGGCCCCGAATATGTGCTGCACTATCTGGGCCGCTACACTCACCGTGTGGCCATCTCCAACCATCGCCTGGTCTCTTTCACTGATGGCCAAGTCACTTTTCGCTGGCGTGATTCTGCTCACCACAACGAACAGAAGTTGCTGCCCCTATCGCTCGATGAATTCTTGTGCCGCTTCTTACTGCACATTCTTCCGAAAGGCTTCGTGCGCATTCGTAACTTCGGCTTTTTAGCCAACCGCAAACGCGCCACGCTCCTACCACTTTGCTTTCAGTTGTTGGGTTCGGAACAACAGCCGCAAGCCGAACAACAACACGCCTCTTCCACCGAAGATTGTCCCGATCTTTGGCGCTGCCCTAAATGTGGTGGACCGATGAAGGTCATCGAAAGGCTTACCGCTGCCGAAATCCAACTTCGTTCTCCACCACGGATCAGCGTTGCGGCATGAGACTACTCTCTCCAACTCGAAAACTCTGTGTCCTTCCGGGCGCTGCGCATCTCTGCGGCTCGCCGTCAAAGCGATCCATTCTTCCAGCTTCTTCCACCACAGTCTTCGCGATACTTTTTCGCCGTAGCCAATCTCCGCGCGCACGGTGTCATATGTCGTGCCCTGCAGCACAGTCTCGGCACGGCTTAACGCCGCTCCTTCCCGCGATTGAATTTGCATAGAGCCCGCGTCCACCGCAACCACGGGCGGCCACGTCCAAACGCCTTTACCGGACGCGCGCAGACCACCCCGCCTCCGTTTACTCCTCACCGAGAACGCGCATCCGGTAAAGCACTAGCGTTAATCAGGCATATCGATTACGTTGTATTTCGAGACGGTCAGGCGTACGTTTCCGTGCAGCCGGGAGTCAAAATGGAAATCTCGGCTCACGCTGTCTTGCATTTTGCAGGGGCCACCAGCATCGCCTTCGCGCACGTCTGCGCGCTGCTTGTGGGTGCGCGTCCTGAGCCTTGCAGGCAACGCAGGAGGACCACATGAAAAGGCTTCTTATCGCGGCCGCGGTTATCGCTTTGACGGGTTCGGCCTTGGCGCAAACTGCTCACAAGGTGGTCAGGGTCGAGGAGGTGACGTGGATCGACCACCCGATCTTCAAAGGTGCCAAAATTGCCACTCTGGTTGGCGACCCGACGAAGGCCGAAGTAATCGTCCAGCGCGTGAAGTTTCCGCCCCACTATCGCGTTCCACCGCACACCCATACATATGCCGAGGTCGTGACCGTGTTGACCGGGAGCTACGGCAACAATTTCGGTGAAAAATTCGAGCCTAAGGGCGAAATGATGAAGCCGGGCTCTCTGTTTGTACTGCCGGCAAAGCATACCCACTATACCTGGACCGGGGATGAGGAAACGATCTTGCAAGTTCAGTTCATGGGGCCTGGCGGTATCGACTTTGTTGATCCGGCGGACGATCAGCGCAAGAAATAGCAAAACAATTGAGCCTGGGGCATCGTCACTAAGCTTGCTTTCAAGAAGGGCTTCTGTATTACCAAGACGGATCCCATAGGGGGGATGCTCCGCGCCGGGCTAATTTCCGAGTGGTCGCGTGACCGGAGAAGTCAATCCACTTGTTCCGTCACTCTGTCGGCCAACCAACGGGCCACTCCTGAGCCTCCGTTCGCGTGGAACGATAAACGGCCTCGTCTGTCGCGACTTCACTATCGCAGTCGAATATGCATTTTGTGCATTTTCTGAGAACACACAGCCTCGCCATTTGAATAGAAAATCTCTTTTGTCCTTGAGCTCCACCCAGTATTCGGAGCCAATTCGGAACTCTGCGAGACGATGATTTCCGCCTAACTCAAATAGAAAAAGGATCTAGAGTCCGTGTGACGCTGAGTAAGCTACGTCTTTTTGCCGAAGATGGCAGCGAGGGATTTTGCTTTTTTCTGGAAGATGCCTCCGACGTCCGCAGTAATATTGGGTTCCTCGGGCGTGCCGGTGACGCGCAGGGGTACACCGGAAACTTTTCCCGAGGCACCGCCTGAACCATTTAGCTTCGTAAGCAAGCTGGCACCGACTTTGCCGATGCCTTTCGCTGCGACTTTTGCGAGGAGGTCGAAGTCCAGCTCATCGGCAGCTCCTACCATGCCGCTGCCGATAACCTCGCCCAGAGCCGGAATCACAGCTTCGATTTTCTCGACAGCGACTTCGGCGTTTGTGATGCGGACTGTAACGCGCAACTTTTCAATGTCCGTTGTGTCGCCCGTTTTTAGGCCGCCGAGCGCCGCGACTCCATGAATTTTTGAACCGAGGTCAAAACCCACCAAGCGCGTGTTATCAAGGGCGATGGTCCCGGCGACAATGAGCGATTTCACCTGACCGGTGATGGAAAGGTCCAGTGAGAGCGTGCCGCCCTTTAGCACCGCGCCATTTGGCAAATGAACATCGGCAGCGGTCATCAGGGACTGGAGGTCATCAATCAACAAACTTTGGCCAGCGATTTTCAAATCCAGCAGCGGATCTTCCACGCCGAGCGCGGTGATCTGATACGTACCACTCACGTGTATCGCAGAAGCGTCGATTTTTGCGGCGGCGTCTTCGATCTGTCCGTTGTTGGCTTTCATGTGATACGTTCCGCTGTAAGCGAAGTCCAGTGGCTTTCGCGCGGGGGCGGCACCTTTGCGAAGTTTTAGGTTTTGGATGTGAACGTTGCCGCTAGTGTTGAGGGTTTGTCCGTCGGACGCAGCATGTATGTCGATATCTGCGAGAAGCGCTAGGCCGGCATCGGGATCAAGAAATCCGGCGGCGACTGGGTCGAGGCCCTTCACATAGACTTGCGCGTCGCCAGGGCTAGCTGCCACGTCGTCGCGATTAAATGGCCCGACGTGGCCCGTGGCACTGATCGCACCGCCAGCGGGCAGGTCGGCACTCAGCTCGAACGGAAACTGTGAGGCGAAGGAAAAATCGCGCACCGTAAGATTTACATGCTGGTACACGACGGGCTCGCCGTGCGCGGGCATTCTCGCAATTTCGGCGCGACCATCTTCAATAGCGATGCGAGCGACGAGAAAGGTAGGAAGCCCCGGCGCGGGTCTATTTGAAATTCCCGAATCGGTGTCCGCGACGGCGCCGCTAGCAGGGGCACCCGCTGGGGCAGCACGTCCAATGCTGGAAAAATTCCACGTGCCATTGGACGCACGAATCAAGGTGATTTGCGGCGAAATGATCTCGAAACTCTCCAGGTTCACCTTGCGCGAGAAAATTAATGGCCGCAGCAAGACGCCAATACGAAGTTCCTTCGCTATCAGAAACGGGGCGACGCTAAAATTGGAATCGTCGGCTACACTGAGGTCTTTGGCAACTAGGCTGCCTGAGAGAAGTGACAGTCTCAAGTCGCCGAGCTTCACGCTGCGGCCGAGCGCCACTGTGAGTTGCATCTCGATAGTGGGTCGGAACGTGTTCGCGTTCAGGAGAAAAGGAAGCGACGCAACCGCGACGACGACGAGACCGATAATTGCCAATACGTATTTTCGCTCTGCGCTTCACGGAGTACCCTCAGCGCAATACCATCCAATCGCCGACGAGGTTTTGGGCTAGAAGTATATGACGGGCACGCGAGCATTAATAGTGGGTTGGCGTCTCCCGGATCACCGGCAACCCCTCCTGGGCCAAGTGCTCGGCGGCCAGTGTGGGTCCGAAGTCCGCATAGCGTTGCCGCACCGGCGCAAAATCTTCAGCTCCCAGCGCGCGGCTAATCTGCGGTTTGATGGTCGTTCGCGTAATCCATGGATCGCCGCTCGGTCACCGCGCTTTCCCAGCTCAACCAGCAAACGACGGACGTGCCGATCGCTGATCTTCAGCCGTCTGGCGGCTTCGCTCTGCGTGATCTGCTTCTGCCTTAGCTCGTGTAGCATGCGTAGCCGGTCCCGTTCTCGTTGGCTCAAGGCGATTCGCTCCGTTTCCATAGCGCCCGCGTCCACCGCAACCACGGGCGGCCACATCCAAACGGCTTTACCGGACGCGCGCAGAGCTCCCCGCCTCCGTTCACTCCTTACCGAGAACGCGCATCCGGTAAAGCTCTGACTAACGTTAGGACACCTGTCGGCGTGATTGAAATCCGCGAAAACAGTGGCGCGAATCATGTAAAACAAGGTTCGAAATAATCGAGATTGACTCGAAACAGCAGCCGATGCAGGCTTTCGGCGGAGGATTGTCGTATGGAGAAAGTACTTCTCGAAATAAGATACGCTTTCCGACAATTCCGTGAATCGCCGGGATTTTGCGCGATCGCCGTGCTTACGCTAGCGCTGGGCATCGCAGCGACCACAGCTACATTCTCCGTTGTCGAAGGTGTGCTCCTGCGCCCGCTTCCGTTCCGTGATCCTGGCCGGCTGGTCGCCCTTGGAGACCGTTTGGAGGGAACGGGCCTTGGGACCGGCAGCGGTCCCCCAGTCACTGCGCCCGAGATTGGCACCTATGCCCGAGAGACGCACACTTTTGAGAGCCTCGGTGGCTACCAGCCTCTCGCATACGAATTTTCAGGCGCAGGTGAATCCACACAGGTCAATGCGTCACGCCTGAGCGCCGGAGTATTCCCCACGCTCGGGGTGATGCCGCTGATGGGCCGTTTCTTCACGAAACAGGAGGACGAGGATCGCCAGCATGTCGCGGTGATTGGTTATTCGTTCTGGCAGAGTCGACTTCATGACGATCCTCACGTACTTGGCGCGAGTATCCAACTGGACCGCCAGCCGTACATCGTGATCGGTGTCATGCCGCGCGATTTCGAGTTCCCATTGCTTCCGGGTCACCTAAACCGTTCCGAGCTCTGGGTTCCTATGAATTTCACGCCGCCTGATCTCGAGCAAAGCGGAAACTGGAGTTTCCAGATAGTGGGCCGGCTCAAACCTGGGGTTACAGTTCGGCAAGCGCAAGCCGACGCGGATCAAGTAGCCGGGGAAATCATGCGCAGCTTTCCGACGTTCCTAGGAAATATACATATCACCGCCGTAGTGCGTCCGCTCCAGGAAGATACGATTGCGGAAGCGCGTCCTCTCATCCGGATTCTTTTCCTTGCGGTATGCGTTGTCCTGCTGATTGCTTGCGCCAACCTGGCGGGGCTGTTGTTGGTCCGTGCCATCCGGCGACGCCGCGAAATTGGCGTTCGGCTGGCCCTGGGAGCGAGTACTGCCGCTCTGCTACGGCAGAGCATGCTCGAGAGCCTGGCTCTCAGCCTGACTGGGGGAGTGCTGGGCGTCGCGCTCGCTGCCATCACGATTCGCGTATCCATTAACCAACTGCCGGAGAATCTGCCGCGCATTTCAGAGATAGGCGTTGATTGGACGGTCGCCGCCTTCGCGATGTTTCTGGCGCTCGCTACCGGGATTCTTTGCAGCCTTGCGCCCGCTTTCGCGGCGATCCGCACGGACTTGAACGAGAGCCTCAAGGAAGGGGGCCGTGGAGGTAGCGCGGGTGGAGGGCATGCGCGTCTTCGCTCCACGCTCGTCGTAGTGGAAATCGGAGTCGCGCTGGTGCTGGTTGCAGCCTCTGGGCTGCTGCTGCGCAGCTTTGAGAAGATGCGCGAGGTCGCACTTGGCTTTCGCCCCGAGCACGTTTTAATCGCTTCGTATTCGCTGCCTCGGCAGCAATATGGCTCGGAACTTGCTGTAAACCGATTCAATGACGAGCTGTTGCGGCGCCTCAAGGAACTTCCGGGAGCCGAGTTCGTCGGCCTTACTTCCGTACTCCCGATGTCGGGTTCGGTCGGCAGTACCGTCTTTGTTCCCGAGGGATATGTTCCGCCACAAGGGGCTAACATGAGCCTCGCGTCCGTTACGCTTGTTTTGGGTAACTTCTTTTCTGCGCTGAAGATTCCCCTTCTGCGGGGCCGGGTTTTCACCGAAGGGGACAAAGAAGGCGCGCCACTCGTGGTGATCGTTAACCACAAGCTCGCGCAGCACTATTGGCCGGACTAGGATCCCATTGGCAAGCGTCTGCGGTTGGGTACCCCGGAGCTGAAAACGCCGTGGCTGACGATCGCTGGCGAAGTTGCCGACGTGAAACAAGACTCGCCGGATGTCGATACTACGGAGCAATATTACGAGCCGGTGGGACAATATAAGACGTCCCTCGCCGCTCTTGCCGCGCCAACCGATTTCTTTGGAGGGGGTGGCTATATCGCCCTTCGCGCGGCGCTCCCCTCGGAACAAATGGAGAACGCACTGCGCTCTACGGTGCGATCGCTGGACCCGCAACTTCCACTGACCCAGGTCCAGACCATGGAGCAGGCTGTGTCCGACAGCGAGGCTCCGCGGCGCTTCAATACCGCGGTGATCGCCGCCTTTGCCGGTGCGGCCGTGATGCTCGCGGTTCTCGGCATCTACAGCATTATTGCATTCTCAGTTGAACTGCGAGTCCGGGAAATAGCGATTCGCATGGCCCTCGGTTCGCAGCGCGACGGTATCGTTCGCCTGATTCTTCGCACGGCGGTGCGCCTAGCGGTGTTCGGGTGTTTGGCTGGCGCGCTTGGCTCTCTGTTCGTCTCCCGGATGATGGTTTCTCTGCTATTCCAGGTCAAGGCTTTCGATCCGCTCGTCCTAACGTTTGCTGCTGTCACATTGCTCTTGGTGGTGATGGTGGCTTCAGTGATTCCTGCCATTCGGGCTGCTTCGATCAATCCGGTCGAGGCACTTAGAATGGAATAGCAAGAGCGAAAGATCAGCCGGTTCGACGGACCGGGCTCGGTTTCCCCGTTCGGACTCCTCCATCTGGCGTACAGCTAGGTTTCCGCCCAAAGTCGTGCACACTTCACTTAGATTTCCCGTTCCGAAACCTTTGCGACAGACCGCGAAGTTGGAAGCCACCGTTGCTAGCAAGAGCGGCCCGGACTGAGTTCACTTGGACGATTGCGTCGGGTAACCGCACATCTGCACATCTGCAAAATCG
>CAVRLD010000009.1:0-828105 GCA_963721915.1 uncultured Acidobacteriota bacterium
TGCCGTCGAGGAAGTACAGGCCTTCGCGAAATCGTCGTGAATGGTGTAGCGGTTGCGGCGGTAGTAGAGCGCGCAGAATTGCGAGAGGAAGTACTTCGCTTCGGCGTCCTGCGGCTGGTATTCGAGATTGTGGTAGTTGATGGCCTCGGCGCGGCCCAGGTCGTCGATGCGGATGACCAGGGGCCGAAAGTTCTCAAAGGTGCGGATGGTTCGCAGATCGATCAACGCGAGCGCGACGCAAACCAGCGCAAGCAGGGCCAGTGCGATCTTGAGATAGGTGTTCGTCACCATGGGGTCACCACAGGATTCGAGGTACAAGCGCTTGGCGTTTTCAAAGCTGGCATCGCGGTTCATCATGCCCCCTGGCGGCAGTGGCAGCCACGAGCTTCGAGCAAGTCCGAGGATGAGCCGCCGGCGGTGCCACTGAAAATGTGATTGGTGAGGGCGGGTACCTTGAGCAGGACATAGATGGAAGCGAGAAACGTAATGAAGAGGACCGGGAACCAGGCAAGAAGCTGGACGGTGGAGAGAGCGCCAGCCGGAGGAAGACGGAGGGCTCCGACGATGAGGTTCCCGATGACGAAGACGACCGCAGCGGCGATCACCTGGTAGAAGGCGTACTGGAGGAAGCAGCGGAAGCCAGCCCCAGAAGAGCCATTCGAGTTTTAGGCACGATGAAGAACGGGACGAAGATCGGGCCGACCAGCACGCAGACGGCAGTGGCGATGAAGCCGTAGGCGATGATGACGATGGCCACGGCCTGCGCCGCCGCGAGCAGCATGGATCACGATGACGTAGATGGCGGTGCCGAGAATGTCGCCCCAGGTGGGGAATCCATGCGGACTTCAAAGTCGGCGATTTGTGCGACTGACCGTTTGGAGTTGCGCCTGGTCGATCTTGCCCGACAGGAACTGCGCTTCGTCGGTCACAAGGCCATGAAAGCTGGTGCCGACGCCGGGAATGGGATTGCTGTAGTAGTTCACCATGGCGAAGCCGAAGCTGATGGTGAGCAGCAGGCCTGCGAAGTTGTCGAAGTGAAACGGGCTCCGGCCGCCCGCGGCGGCCAGCGCGGACTTGATGCCGTACCAGACGATGAGGATGGTGGCGAAGGAACGGAACAGGTTCTGGCCCATGGCGTCGAAGAAGCCGAGATTGTTGGTGAGCAACTGGCGGATGGCCTGAAAGACAAACTGGAGGTAATCGGTCTGCATGGAGGAAACGGCTCCTTCGGCGTATGGGTTCGAACGATCGGGACTACGGCATGCGGAAGTTCTGGAGCGAATCGGTCAGGGTGCCGGTGACCTGGGCGATGTTGCCGGCGAGACTCGCGCGCCGCGTGATGTCGGCATTGATGGTGTTGGTGGTGACTTCGCGTTGCTGTTTGGCGGCGAGGGTTTGCTGCTCGAGAAGCGAGGCCAGGAGTTTGTTGGAATCCTGTGCAGTGCGCAGCGTCAGCATGTTGGCCGCGTTGATTTTGTTCAGGACTGAGACTTCGGTATTGAGGTTGGCGTCGCCCGAGAACGAATCCTCTTCTAGGTTGGCGATCTGGTTTTGGATGTCTTGCGCGTTGCCGCGCATCGCGCCGATGGTCTGCATGGCGTTGAGGTTGATGCCGTCGGACAGTTCGACCGAAGCGTACTGCGAGCGCACGCGCGCGAGTTCATCCGCATTCATGGCGGCGAGAACCTGGGGGTCGTAGAGAAGAAGTTGCGTGGTTGCTTGCTGGTAGCCCGCCGTAATGATGGGCAACTGCCCCGAGTTGATGCCCGTCACCCAAGTGCCGGTATTTCCATAGGTATCGTTCGCAAATGTGTTTCTCCACTGGGCAAACTGCGCCCGGTAGCGCGCGGGCATGTTCTCGATGTTGCGCGCCATCTGCAACGCGAGGTTGTACTGGTTGACGAGTTGGACGTAGCTAGCCCTCAGCTGAAGCAAGTGTTGCTGTAACTGGTAGTAGCGCAGAAGCGCGTTCTGGTAGTTGGTGGGGTCGTAGACGATGCCGCCGAATTGCGCGGAAGCCGTCCCGACGCAAGCGGCCGTTAGCAGCGCGAGTATCGCAATCTTTCTTTTCATCGAGTCTTTTCCTCTTCTTGCCTCCTAAAGATCGGAAGGCAGGTGGTGATGGTTGTACTCGGGGAGGGCCAGATCGCCCGAAAGATAGACTTTCACGCGATGCCCTTCGCGGATGGTGATGGTCGGAAGAATGTTGAGAAAGCGGTCGAGGATCTGCGCCGAAGATTGCGCGGTGCTTTGCGCGAATCCCTGACGAAGGCGATCCGTGCCGGACTCGGTCAGGATGC
Organism: uncultured Acidobacteriota bacterium; assembly: GCA_963721915.1. Classification (GTDB taxonomy): domain Bacteria; phylum Acidobacteriota; class Terriglobia; order Acidiferrales; family UBA7541; genus Acidiferrum. The sequence continues at coordinate 2,301 of CAVRLD010000009.1, forward strand.
CGCCCGTTCCGGCTTCGGCCGCGGCGCCGATGGCGCCAACGGCGAGCGAAGCGCCGAAGATGCGCAGGTAGTGGTTATTGACCTGGTCGCGGAGACCGACATCACCGGCTTGGTTGAGCCCCTTGAACTGGTCCAGGCTGACGGAGTTGCCGTCCGGCATGAGCAGGCGGTGAAAGGCCACCGCGAGACGCATCTGGCCAAAGGCTTCGACCTTGCGCGTCTCTCCGAGAACCTTGCTGCCCGCCGGGACCAGTAGATGCTGGCGGTCGCGGGAATAAACATCGCCGGTCACCAGGCACTCGATGGGACCGGTGTTGGCTCCATCGAGCCGGTTGAGCAGCACGGTTTCAACGATCGTTCCCTCAAAGAGAAGGTAGGTTTTCCCCGCCACCGCCGTTGCAGCGCCGGTCGATGTGGCGGCAGGGGGTTTGCTTTGGTTGTTGTTGGGTTCCGGTTCCGCGGAACTCGCGAGGGCGCTGGGAACGGGAGCGGTTGGCACAGCAGTCGGGGCAGAAAAAGGCGGTTGCATCTGTCGCAAGAGTTGCGCGAGGTCCGGGGTCTTGGGATCGGGAATCTCCGCACTAAGATTTTCAGGACGATTGCCTTCTTGGCCGGCGACAGACGCTGCTATCGGAGCCTGCTTCCGGTAGGTGAGCGCGACGTTCGAAGCAAACAACGAGAGGTAGCTGCGCTTCTTGCGTTCCGCCTGGATGGCGTCTTCAGCGCGTTCCGGTGGCGCGCCGCCCGGCGGATTCGTCTCGCTGCCAGAAGGGGCGGCTCCGAGAATGCGGGTCTGCTGCGCGAGGGCATTCTGGGCCACCAGCTGTTCGCGCTGCAGGAGCTCGATACGTTTTTGCATCTCGGCGATTTTGCCTTCGTTGACTTCGACCGTGGGCAGCCCCGCCGGAATGGGTGCGTTTGTTTTCGGCGTGACGGGCTTCTTTGCTCCCGTAAGCCACATGATGGCAACCATGAACAACGCGAGGCCAAGGATAAGCCAGGATTGGACGTTCTTCGGCAGCAGGCCGGGCGGCTTCGGAGCCTTGTCGGGGATGCCTGAGGTGAGAGGTTCGTTCACGGCCGCTCCTTTACTTGCCAGCGACCTGACGCGAAAACGCGAGTTTTTTCTTGCCGATCATGAGGTAGCCGTTGTCGATGATCTTCGATGCGATGTACAGGCCGTTTTCGAATTGGAATTGAATCAGGTTGGGCTTTCCATCTTTCAGCTCGTACAGAGCGGGCTTTTCGCGGGCGGCGCACTTGAGGTAGGTGAAGTTGTCGTCGTGATAGATGGCGGAGACGAGAAAGGGCTCGCGCTTTGCGTTGGCATCGAGATTGTAATCAAACTGCAACCTGCCGGCGTATTCGGAGCGGTAGCGGTTCACGCGGTCGGTGGCAGCAGCCTCGGCGGCGCGAATCCGTGCGTCGGTCTCTGCGCGCAGCATTTCGAGTTCTTTTTTGTACGCCTCAGCGTCAGTCGCGCGGACATAGCCTTGAAGGCTCGTGGCTCCGGAGCTTTCCTTGGGCTCGATGAAGAGTTTCAGGTCGGGTTCGGCCTTGGGGTCGGCGCTGATTTCGACGAGCAGAAAGGAATAGACGCGGCCGCTTGCGGTGATGAGGTTGAGGTTGCTGCGAATGCCGGCCTGCGCCGGATGGATGTAGCAGAGATTGTGCGCGCCGTTGATAATCCAGAACTCCTTGTCCCCGGTGGTGAAGTCGAGGATCTCCTCGTTCTCCGGAAGGACCAGGAGCGTGGAATAGCGGAGCTTGGCGCGGACGGGAATCACATCTTCCTTCGCATACTTCACCACGCGCGCGCCATCGCGCGCCTCCAGCGGATTTCGAGGCAAGTGCAAGAGCGTGCCGAGAAACAGAAGGGAAAAAACACCGCGCTTTTGAAGAGAGGTCATTTTTCGAATCATTTGCCTTGCTCCTTAAAAGAATTCGCTGCCGGGAAATTCGGGCTCGACAACTTGTCAAAAGGCATTCCACGGTGAAGGGGGGCGCGAGCGTCATGCTTCGGCTCCCGCGAGCACTTCGAGCCCCTTCGCAAAGCCGTGGGCCTCAAACGCTTCCTCGCGCTTGCGGTTGTCGTAGGGATCGTTGGTGTAGAGCCAGTAACTTTTGCGGTCCACGGAGAGGTTCGCGACCTTGGCGAGTTCCGGTGTCTTGATGAGGAACTGCTGCTTGGGAATGAGTCCGGCGATCCGCTCGATTTCGGTTTCGTTCAAATGAAACTGTTTGCGGTACAGGTCGCGGTCCATATCGGGATTCGCTAGGAAGATCTTGGTGGCCGCGCTTTCGAGAATGACGTCGAGAAGGTCCGAGCGCCGCAGTTCGTCGAGGGATTGCGTCGAGAGGATCATGGCGGCATTGTGCTTGCGCCAGGTTTTCAAGGCCTCGAGGACATAGCGCTGGATGCTCGGATTCTTCAGGAACACCCAGGCTTCATCGATGAAGAAGGCTTTGAAGACGGGGGAGATTACGCGGTCGCAAATAACCGCGCTTGAGCGGTGCAGAATATAGAAGAGCAGCGGTTCGAGCAGTTCGGGGTACTGGCTCATCTGCTGGAAGTCGAAGCACTGGAAGCGGGAAAAGGAAACGGTGTCGCGGGCGTTGTCGAACAGAAATCCGAACTGCCCTCCGCGCACCCATTTGGCGAGACGCTCGGCGAGCGCATGCGGGAGGATGTTCGCCAGAACGCCGAGGGTGCGGAGCGAAGCGTCGACCGCATAGAGATTCTCGATCTGCTGGTAGAGTTCGCGCTCGCCGGAGGGATCGAGTTCAAATGTTCCCCTTCCTTGCAGCAAGACGCGCACGAAGAGGGTCAGGAAATCCAAATTCTCTTTGCTCGGAGCTAGGGAAAATGGATTGATGGAAAACTCCGGGGAGTCGATGCCCACCTTGACGTAGGAGCCTCCAAAGAGCCGCGTCAGGCTTTCGAAACCGCCGCCGAGGTCAAAAATGAAGGTGTGCGGAGCGTATTTCTGAAGATGGGTGATGAGGAAGCTCATTAAAAACGACTTGCCCGATCCCGTCCGGCCGAGAACGAGCGTGTGGGCAACGTCGTGATAGTGGAGGTTTAGGAAGTACGGCGTGCTGTGGCAGGTTTCCAGCACCACCAGATACTCGCGCCGCAGGTGGGCGTTGCGCGGCTCGCCCGAATGCAGCGTGAAGAGGAACGAATAATCGGCGTAGTTGGTGTTGAGCAGATACAAGCCGCGAAGATTCCAGGCGTGATTGCCGGGAACGGCGGCAAGGAAGGCGTTCAGCAGGTTGTAGCGTTCCTCGTAAAGCTGGGCGTCGTGCACGCTGAAGACTTTGTAGAACTCCGCCGAAGCGCGGTCAACGGCCTGCAGGTCGAGATCATAGATCACGATGGTCAACGAAAACTGACCGAAATAGTTGCTGTGCAGCTCGATTTCCTTGATGCTTTCGCCGAGCTCGCGCACCCGGGACTCCTTCGAATCGTCGAGCAGCGCATCGTGGGGTGCGGCGGCGTCGAGGTTCACCTGGCTCATAAACGAGCGTTTGGTGTTGTGAAAATGGCGGCGCTTGGCCTGAATGACGCGCCTGGTCTTCCCGGTGTCCTCCTTTTTCCATTCCGTCACCACGTAGAAGTTGGCCTGGACTTCGAGTAACCGCTGGAAAATGAGAGGAAAGCTTTGCGCCGAGGGCTCCTTGAGCGTCAGCACCTTTACAAAGTAATCGTCGACGCGGAGATGTCCGCGGTGGCATTCGAGGTGCGACGCGGCCACGTAGTAGTCAAGAAACGTATCGTGCTTGAGCCGTGCGTGTTCGAGTTTGTGCGGTGCGAAGTTCAGGATTTGCGTGAGCACACGGAAGGCTTCCTGCTTATCCAAAAGACGCACGGAGAGAAAATCCGCGACCTGCAAAAGAAAGCTGCCAGCCTTTTCAAGCAGCGTGGATTGCGCTTTGACCAGTTCGCGGTCGAGAAAGACCACTTGCTTTTGCGTGGAGAACCAAGCCTGCAACTCGCCGAGCGCCTGGCGCGGGCGCTGGGGAATTTCGAGAAGTACGCTGCCGAGCGTGCGCGCTTGGCGCGCTCCTTCAAAGAGCACCACGTAATAGATCGAGAGGGAGAATAAACGGTCGGATTTGCTCTGGAGATAAGCGACGCGGTTTTGAATCGCGGTATCGACGACCGCATTGCCGTAGAGCTGGTAAGGAATGCCCGGGTTGTTTCTCTTGAACAGGTATTGATAGATGCGGTAGTCGTCGCCAAAGAGCTTAAGCGCGGATTCGAGCCGTTTGGTCAGTGCATCGATCGACGCGCCATCGAGGCACTCGAAGTCCACCCCTCGTACTTCGAGAATCGCGCCGAGGTCGCCGGTCTTGGTGAGGAAGATCTGGTCGTTGAGGAAACCGTAGAGATTCACCTGGGCGTTGAAGGCACCGGTCTCTTCGTAATTCTGGACGATGCGCTTGAGCCTAAGCACGGGTAACCCTGCGGACCGCGATGGGAGCGAATTTCGCTGGATCGTACTGCACGCGCAGGCGTGCCGAAGCGAGGAGCAGCCGCAGAATCTGCGGATCGGTCCTGGTGGCCCAGCGAGCGACGAAATAGAGTAGGAGGAACATCAGCAGGCCGCCCAGGAGACTCCCGAGCAGATTGAAGGTGCCGGCGCCGATGCACATGGCAAAAAAGAACAGCTTCCGTTCCGCTCCCAGGATAGTGAGCGGCCGCGACATGGAGCGATGCACCGGGTTGATCCGTCTCGGGTTGGGCATAGGCACCTTCCTTCTGTGAGTTTCGAAATTCCTAGCCGGGAAACAGCCAGGCGAGGAAGTTCACCGCGGCGATGGCCATGCCGACACCAAAAAGCACGCCGGCCAGCACGCGTTTCGAGCCACCTTCGCCGAATGCGAAGGTCAGTCCCGAGACGACGATCGCAACGAGCGAAAGCCCGCGCGCGATGGTGCTGGTGAAAGCCTGCTGCAGGACACCTACGGCGTTCTCCCACGGGGAGTTCGCCTGGGCGAAGGCGGGGGCCGCGAGCAGCAAGCCAAAGATGAGGCTGAGATATCGGTGTCCGAGGCGAAAGAACGAGACGGTTTGGCGAAGGAATGATTTCATAGCGTCGGCTCCACGTAGCGCGAGCTGTAGGGAAGTTCCCGCCCATCTCCGGGGCGGGCTGCAGCGAAGCCGCCGAGGACAAACTCTGTTCGCGAGGGACACGAGTGGGCACGAGCCCCGGACAAGGTGTCCCCGGCTTCTTCGCAGCGGTTGACGGGAAGGCGCGGTACGGCCTCGAGCGGCGATTGCGTTCGGCCGTTGCGCCGGGAGTTATCGGCGAAAACTGCTCCCATATATATCTAATCAGCAAAACATGAGGCGAAATGTGTCGCGCTCTCGCGAAAATATTTTCCGGCTGCGGGACCGCGCATCGAGCGGAGGCGTCATATAGGTTCATCATCGGATTCAGTCGTAGACGTCGTTTGCGCCGCTTTGCGAAGTTTTCCGAGGAGGCGCTTGATGCGTTGCCGCAGCGCGTTCGAGTAGGTGGCAAGCGTTCCGTTCGGCTCACCGAAGTTTCCTTCGAGCTTGATGTGGACGAGGAGTTCGAGGTCGGGACCGGTGACGATGCCTTGCCTCTGGCAGCGGAAAAGAAAATGCCGCAAGAGAACGGCTCGTTCGAGCGGTTCGGGAATTCCCCAAACAACATTATCGGTCGGCGCGAGCGGTTCATCCCGTTCGGCGTTGCCGGGAGTTCGCGTTTCACGTTGGGCCCAATCGAACATGCTGCGTTTGGCCATGCGCGAGATGGCAAACGCCAAGTGGGAATCCCGCGCCAGGAGTTCCGCAGAGTCTAGGGTTTCCAGGAACGATGCAACAAGATGCTGGGCCGTGTCGTCAGGCGGAAGCAGCGGATAGCGGCGGGCCAGTTGCCGGGCCGCGGAGTGAAGAACGGGGATGAAGGCAAGCAGCAACACATCCCTGAGCAAAGTGTCCCTTCCGCTCCGCTGCCGCAGGTGAAGCATTTCGAGGAGAATCGCGTCGGCGGGGTGCGTGACGTTGCCGTCGCTCCGGCAGGAGCGCAGATGGGCACTCAGCGCGGAGACGGACGGATAACCGGACAGCAAGGGATCGGACAAAGCAATGCTTGCGTATTGTTCCTCGCGCCCCGCTTCGCGTAGTTCGCGCTTCAAATGACTCTCCAATTCGCAGAGAAGACAACGGCGAGCGGAGCGAGTTCTCATGACCGGCCTCCCGGATGGCAAGCGATGGGGCTGCCGCACTGGTTGCGAGCTTCGGTGTCTCAGCGCATCTTGAGTTTTCTACCGGCAGCGCGGACGGGGCCGGCAGTGGTGCCGCGTGATGAAGGGCCGAAAATCATTTCCTCTCGCACGCCGCAAACCCTGGAATCCGGAGCGCGGAAGAAACCCAGAAATACTGCTCGCGGGCACCCGCGTTTGTGCAGTTTTTCTTTTTCCGGATGCATGACCGGACACCCAGAAAAAAAACAAACAAACACCTGGGCCGCTCAAGCGGCCCGGGTGAAGAGACGCCTGCGCGCGATGGCGCAATAGTTGGCGTCGAACTCGATACCGAGGAAGCGCCGTCCGGCGAGCTTGGCTGCGAGCAGCGTGGAGCCCGAGCCGCAGAACGGATCGACTACGAGGCCGCCGGGACACCCAGAGCATAGTTCTCGGTTGCCATGTCGAGAGAAGCTGAGCCAGCCATTCCTTGATCCGCCTATGCTCTTCCTTGACGCGAGAACGACTGGATGAGCGGCGTCAAGACGCACAGCGGTTTCTGCGTCGGATGCAGCCGGTTGCCGGAATACTTTCACTCGATGACATCGGGAATCGGCGCCGCGGGCCGGGTCGGATTGCCCTTGAGGAGCAGGTAGGCGTTCTCGTGGTGGTAGCGCAGAAACCGCTCGGTCGAAGCGTACGCCTTCGGAAACGAGAAGTGACCTGGAGCCGGAACCCCGCGCGGCGCCATGCGGTAATGAAGCGGTCGGCTTGCGACCAGCCGTAGAAGCTGACGCAGAGCCCATCGCGCGGCAGGATGCGAAAGATTTCGGCAAACGCGGGCAAGAGCCACGAGCCATCGGCGTCGTTCGCGATGGTGCGGCCGTCGCGCGAGCGGTAGCGCGGACGAGATACGGCGGATCGGTAAGGACGAAGTCCGCGCGGCCCGCGGGCATGCGCCGCAAAAGCTTCGTGCAGTCTCCTTCGAGAATGGTGTTGCGCGGCTCGGTTCGACGAACTGCGTTGTTGGAATGGATTTCACTTGCTCGACGTTCATGGTGGTTCTCCTGTTTCGGGGAGCTCCCGTCAGAGACACTGGGGGAGCGAGAGCGCGAAACAGGGAACCGGAGCGCAGCGATGAGGACCGTGCAGGCCGGACCGGGTGGCAGGGGGAAGTGCCAGAGGGTTTTCCTGGCGCGCGACCTGCTAGGGAAGGCGGGAATGGTCCGATCGCGGAGCGAAACGAAGGAGAGCAACGAAAACACGCATGCGTAGAAACCAGCGGAGCAAAAGGAACCACAATGGGGCGACAGATCACAGAACGACGAAGCGAAAAACAAAAGAAAAGGGCCCTCCGGCATCGCCGGAGGGCCCTCAAGAACGAAGCGCTAGAACGGGGCTTCGTCGGATTCCGTTGCCGGCCCGCTGGCAGGCGCTTCCGGCTCCCGCTCGTTCCGATCGAGCTTGCGCACGACATCCGCGCGAATCGACCACGAAGTGATCTTCGCGGTCTTGGCCTTCTTGCCTTTGCCATTCGCCTGCTCGTAGGTCGAGCTGACGAGGCTGCCTTCGACGAGCACATGAGCGCCTTTCTTGATGTTAGTGAGAACAGCCTCAGCCAGCCGAGGGCGAAATATCGCGACGCGATGCCACTCGACTTTCGAGACCCATTCGTCTTCTGCGTTTTTCCAGGAGCTTTGTGTGGCGACGGAAAGGACGGTGAATTTTGAACCGTTGTTCCGCGCTTGACGCTGCTCCGGGTCGGCTCCAACAAATCCGACGATCGTTACTGAGTTCAAGTAGGACATGAAAATGTCTCCTTTTTCTGCCCCATTTTTCTGGGGCACCCAAAAGCGAGGGCTTCTGCTTCCAAGGCGAGCGGCTGCTTTATGGGAGGGAACCCAATGGTGTGTAAGGGCGGAACCGGGAAAGCAGAAGCCGCGAAGCTGCAGGACGCAGGAATTAGCCCGAAGCAGTGCCCAGGAAAAATGAGCGGCAGAAAAAGGCTGGCCTACTGAGCTGGGAAGATCGGTGCGGTATCGGCCGAGCTATGTGAGCAGGTTAAGCGGTACAGAAAAAATCAGTCGCGTCACAATCGCCATAGGTTCCACAATGGTGCTCGATTCGAGTGGCTCCTGCGACGGTGAGCGCCGGATGGCCGTGAGAAATGCGCTCGGCGATTGTGGCTAGAGTGCGTAACCGCAACCCGATGGAAGTTGCCGATGACTTAGGACACAGTTTTTGGCGATTACTAATGGGATGGTCCGCCGCTTTTACCTAGTCAGTGTCAGTTGTCTGTGTATGAGAGGCTTGCGGAGGAGGCATCCCATGGAACTACACACCATTGGCATTGATCTTGGTAAGACAGTTTTTCATCTGGTCGGAGTTAACCTGCACGGCGAGGTTGTGGTGCGCAAGAGGTTCTCGCGTGCGCAACTGCTGCGCTTTGCCGCGAACATGTGTGTCAAGCTGATCGGCATGGAAGCCTGCGGCGGTGCGCATTTTCTTGGCCGAGCTCTGCGGGAACAGGGACACGAGGTGCGACTGATTCCAGCACAGTATGTGAAGCCGTACGTTAAGACGAACAATGGCTCTGGCCAATCAGTAAGCGATTCGAAGCGACGAATTTGGCCGGACATGCAAGCGATGAGTTTGGCCGCGCCGCAAGAGTGACCATGCGACGAGCGGGGCCGGTCAGACAAGCGACGAGCTTGGCCGGGGATTGCGCTGTCCGGGCCATGCTATCAATGCGATAGGCGCGACCGTTCCTCTGTATGGAGAAGCGGTATGTGGATCGGCGAGCAGCGGCATTATCTCGGCGTTATGTAGAGGCGGGCATGTCGTGGATGCCCTATGGGCGGGAACCGTGCAGTTCGGGAGCAACCGTGAGAGCAGAAACCGGGCGCAGGAATTAGCTCGAAACAGTGGCCCAAAAAAAAGAATGGCAGAAGGATACGTTCGCGCGCGGATCGCGGACTCCGGCGGAGAGAAGGCATGGCACCGATAGCACTTCGTTGGTCCAAGAAATTCAATTCGTGAATCGTCTGCCGGGAGGCCGCGGATCGTCTTCGGCGGATTTGGGTGTCTCGTCGATTTTCTTCAATAAGGTTTGCCGTTCGTTGGCGTAGATTTGTGCCCACTCGTAGAGCCTCGCATTGTGAATGGCAACGGCAGCGGGGATGGCCAGAGATTTCGCCATGCGGAAATGTTCGGGGCTGAACGCCCGCGGCTCAGTCTTGCCAATCGAAAGCAGGCCGAGCACGTTGTCCGAAACCACCAAGGGCACGGCGATCCAAGAACGGACATTCCCGAGAGCCTTGTTCTCGCGCCAGTCGTTTTCTTCGCGGGTGTCGGCGAGATGCACGCTCTTCTTCAAGAGCAGCACTCGCTGCAGAAGCCTGTTGGGGCCGGTATCCAGCGTGACGATGGTGCGGCCCACGGGCGAAGGAGGCGCTTCGCGCGCGACAAATAGACGGTCCCGGCCCTCCTCCTCGGTCAGGATGACGCTGGCTGTGTCGTAAGGAACGATCTGAAACAGAGTCTGCAGCAGCGTATCGAGGACTGCGTCCATGCGCAGGTCCTGCGTTAAGGTCAGAGTGGCTTTGTGCAACGCCTCGGCCTCCGCTCGTGCGTCATCCGCTTGCTTCCGGGCCCGTTCGGCTTCGGCGAGATGAAGAGCCACTTGGCCATCGGCGATTTTCCGCGCGGTGATGTCCTGGAGGCTGCCGACCAGCCGCACGATCTCGCCGTCGCGGCGCACCGGTGACGCGCTGACGCCGACCCAGCGCACTTCGCCGTCGGGGCGCATGATGCGGAACTCGTCCTCAAAGTGGCCAGTGTGCACGGCATCTTCGAGTTTCGCGAGCATGGCAGCGCGGTCCAGGGGATGGATGATCTCCGCGTAGGAGGAGGGATGGCGGAGGATGCTCGCCGCCGACCGGCCGGTAATGGCCTCGTAGGCGCCGTTGACGTAAAGAACTTCCTTCGTGCGCGCGTCGAGGGTCCAGACGATCTCGCGGATGTTGTCTGAAATCTGCTGAAGCAGTTCTTCGCGTTCGCGCAGCGAATCGAGCGCCTCGACGCGCTCGGTCGTATCGCAGAGGATCATGACGTGGTGTCCGGGAACGCAATCGGCCGCGAGCGTGTAATGGACAAAGACGCGCGAGCCGTTCGGCCGGACGAGCCGCGTGTGTCCCTTGTAATGTTTTCGTTCGAGAAAAATGCGCCACAGGCGTTCGAACTCTTGCTGGTCCTCGTGAAACTGCGCGAAGGAATGTCCGACCAGCACGGAACGCGGCGCTCCCAGAATCGCAAACGCCGCGGGATTCGCGTCGACGCATACGGCCTCGTCGTCGAGGATCGCAATGGCGTCGAGCGCATGCTCAAAAACCGCTTCGAGCTCGTGTTCCGTGTCGCGAGCGTGCTTTCGCCCCTCACGCCACAACCGAAGGTGCAGAACGACAGAGCAAGCCAACGCCAGCAGGCCCGCGATGAGCGCAATGAGAGAAAGATTGGAGCCGTACACGCGGTTCCCGAGGACGACGAGAAGCAAGACGACGGCGACGGTGCAGAGAAGCAGGTTCGAGACAAGGAGCCACAGGGGCGCGGATGCAGCGGGATCGGAAATACCGCGCGTTACGCCGGAACGGTGCTTCGAAAGCATGAGAACGACCGAGTAAAATTAGTTAGTATCGTTACGGCTCGATGAGTGATGCTACGCGTGGCTCAGGATGCGAGTCAATAGACTCATTGGGGGTAATGGGAGTAACGGAAGTCCGCAGGTTTGGAGCGAGGAAGCGACGAGTTTCGCCAGTGGTGCAGGCTACGAGTTTGGCCGTACAAACGCCACTTTTGGCCACAAGTATCAACAACATGTGCACGTCTGTTCTGAGGGACACATCGAGGTTGTGCCGGTTTTGCGATAGGTCGAACAGGATGACTCGTGCGGGCAACGGAATGAGTCACGCAAAAGCGGACCCAAAGCTGGATGCAAAGATCGATTTGAACCAATCGATGCCAGTGCGCCAATTCTCCGCGAAACTCGAAAGGATCGAGAAGCGTTTGTCCAAACGTTGCAGGAACCGGACGCCGCACAACAAAAGAATGCAAACCCCACAGGTCGCGATGGCGGAGCCTATGACGACGGCCGGCGCAAGACCTAGCTTGAATCCAATCCATCCTGCGGCCGATACGCCATGACGGGACAGCCACGATAAAACTGGAACCACAGCGCTTCTCACGGTCGAGCCGACGAGTTCGATGGTCTGCTGGGACAGAACTGCAGGAACTACAGCGCCTGAGACCGTCGTGACTTCAGGTCGGTCGAATGGCAATTTACACGCTCAGCGATTGGCTGATTCCGCGGCACCCCAATACCGCGTTGATCTTGTAGGCAACATTCACGAGCAGAAAGTCCTTGTTTCGTTCCGAATCGGAAACGATGCCGTAGCTCTTGAGTTCGCCCGCGTAGAATCCCCGAGCTTCCTTCATCTTTACCTCGACGAACCTGCGCTCCTGACGTGCTTTCTGTTTGAGCGCTTCGTACCAAACGGGGGCCTCCTCGAGAAAGCTGAGAAAGCCTAGGCGGACCAAGATCCGACTCAACCAACCCCTGTCGGCTAGCCATGTTCCGATCAGTCCATTGCGCTCCGCAATTCCACGCAATACCCCGAGCGCAAGTCCGCAAATCAGACTGGCAACGAAGTAGGAAGCGATCAGATATAGATGCTGCCAGGCCCAGAAGCCGAATTGTTTCTGGGCGATAGCCAAACCCAGTGCGGCTGGTGTGGGGCTGGCGATTAACGCGAGAAACCCTCGGAATCCGGCGAGAAGAAAAAGGTGAACAAGAACGCTGTTCAGGACATAGTTTCCGGTTTCTTCGAGGGCGCTTTGGCTTCGGAGAGGACGAGGCACGAGCCGGGCGCGCGCCTGCTGGGCGAGAAATCCCGGAACAATCGTAAGAAGGAAAATGAGCAATCCAGTGACGTCGAACGTCATGCATCACTATTCTCAGTCCCCGCGAGTGGCTGAACTGTTGTTGCTGTTCGACTGGTTGCCGTTGTCGTTGTTTCGAGAAGGTCGCCGCCCGACAATGAAAGGGTTCGGGGCGGGATTTTGCGGGCTTGATGTGGGAAGTGTATTTATGCTTTTTTTCAAGTCGTCATTGGATGAGCGATTGTCGACTCGTTGTTCCTGAAGGCGCCGTGTCGTCATTTTCCCCTACCTCTCCACCGGACCATTATATCACGGCTGACTCGACCCATTCTCGCTTGACCCGAGGCCCCTCGGAAGGGCCCACTTGCGAATCGCCCCTGGGGAACCGTCAGGGCTTCGTTCAATGCCCCGTAGTGCTGGCACATGAATTTCTCCAACCAATCCCGGTATTTCTTCGGGCGAACGAAGAAGTTGTAGAACAACGCTGCGAACAGGTATACCGGCAAAAGAAGGACGCCACCTACAGACACAATGCCGATCATCCAGGAGAGTTTTCCGCGCCCTGCGAATGCCATCAGGATGAAGAAACCCAGGAGCCAGGGGATCGCTGGTGCGGCGTAGGGCAATTTCGTGGGTGGACTTACAGCCTTGGATAAGCGGCTCTGGCTAGTTCCCTTGTACCTCCCGAAGAGCAGGCCGTCACACTCCCCGCAAGGAATCCCAAGATCCGGCCGCGAGATCCGGCCGCGCAATTCATACATACCCGCGGCGTGGATCAACGACACTCTTTTCACGTCGCTCGAATTGCAATTCGGGCAAACCATATAAAGGCTAACGCCAATTCAGGCGAAACCGTACCAAACCTCCCTAGCGAAAAGTCAAACTACCGGAAAGTGTCCGGAATTCCGGACACCGCTTTAGCGGGAGATAATGGGGTTAGCCAGTCGTCGAGGGGACGTCTAGATTTGGAAGTGCTAGATATCCGCCGCTTCGTGATCTTTACCTTCTAGGCGCTTGAACCGCGGCATTAAGGAACGGACCTGGTTCACAATCTTCCCGGGATCCTCTCCTAACGCAATGCAAATCATAAGGGCCGCGGTCAAAGACGGCGTGTTTTTTCTCAATTCCAAGAAACCTATGTACTTCACGCTGTAACCGCTCATATCAGCTACCTGCTTTTGGCTGAGTCTAAGCTTCCGACGAAGCTGACGAATGACAGTTGCGAACGCCGCCCGCACCACCGGGTTTTGGGGTGTTGAACCTCTTTGATAGTGTCCCCTGCAGCCCCCATTAGAAATGTCCCCTACACTGCGACCTCCAGAGGAGGTCCGGTTGAAGAGGACAGCGATGAGTACGAGGGAACTTCGACGAGCCGAGGTTCTGGGGCGAGTGAAGAGCCAGACGCTGAGGCTGGTGGACGCAGCGAAGATGCTGGAGTTGAGCTATCGACAGACGAAGAGATTGTGGAAGCGTTATCGCGGAGAAGGAGCCCAGGGGCTGCAACACCGCAGCGCGGGAAGAAGTTCGAACCGAGCGAAGCCTGAGAAATTCCGACGGAAGGTGTTGCAGCTGATCCGGGAGAAGTATTCCGGAACGGAACAGGAGCGGTTTGGGCCTACGCTGGCAGCGGAGCATTTGGCGGACGAGGATGGGCTGGAAGTGGGCGAGGAGACGTTGCGACGCTGGATGTTGGCGGAAGGGTTATGGAGCCGCATGCGGAGACGGAAAGCCCACCGGAAGCGGAGGGAGCGGAGGCAGCACTTTGGCGACTTGGTGCAGCTGGATGGCAGTTTCCATGCGTGGTTTGAGGAGCGGGGACCACGCGGATGTCTGATGAATATGGTGGATGACGCCACGGGGACCACGTGTTCGCGATTGGGAGAGCAGGAAACAATCTGGGCAGCGGTAGGAGTGCTGCGATCTTGGATCGAGAAGTACGGGGTTCCCCGGGCGTTGTACACCGATTGGAAGAATGTCTATAAGCGTGAACCGACGGAGAAAGAGCGACTGCGAGGAAAGGCGCCTACAACGCAATTTGGGGGTATGTGCGAGCGGTTGGAAATTCGCATTATCGCTGCCAGTTCTCCGCAAGCGAAAGGACGGGTGGAGCGCAACAACGGGGTGCATCAAGATCGCTTGGTGAAGAAACTGCGCCGTCAGGGGATAGCGAACTACGAAGCGGCGAATGAATATATGGAAGGGGAATATCTTGCGGAACACAATCGGCGTTTTGCGCGAGAAGCAGCTCGACCAGAGAACTATCACGTTCGGGCACCGAGCGCCGCGAAGCTGAGAGAGGTCTTGCGATTAGAGACGCAGCGATGGATCAGCAACGATTGGGTGGTGCAGTACCGGGGGCATTTTCTGCAACTCAAGCCGCAGAATAAGCGCTATGGGCCGACACAAGCCAAGGCCTTGGTCTATGAGGGAGAAGATGGGGGGGTAGAAGTGCACTATCGCGGAGAACGCATGGAATACGAAGATCTGGTAGCGCGACCCCGAGCGGCGCAGGCCGCGCCACGCGAGCCGGCTAAGCACGTAAGGAGTAAACCTGCGCAGGAACATCCCTGGCGGCAAGGCTATGAGCAGAGAATGAGGTTGCAACGGTTGAATCGATCGCAGGAGTCAGCACTCGTTGGGGTGTCCGCCTCCGCTACGCCCTAAACGCGCCGCACAAACCGCGGCGCAGGGCTTCGCTCGGCGGACACCCCAACGACAACAGGCAAATCAAAAGAAAAAGGGACATTTCTAATGAGGTAAGGAAGGGGACATTTCTAAAGAGTTTTGACAACCACCGGGTTTTGGGGATGCGGCTTCTTGGCCGTTGTGGCATCCTTCTTCGCCATAAGCGGCCCATAATGAAAGCTTGCACAGCATAGTTCCAGGAAGTATACTATCCATCGTGAAGTTGTGATGGCGCTTCGCGTGCTGGACTTTAGGCGGCCCGTTGGCTTAGTCTGGGCGAGAATCGCGGCGTCTTTTGCGGTTCCCCGGAAGCAAATTCTCGACCCGCCTGACTAGGTCAGCTGCCGTGATGTCGAGCGCTCTCGCAATTTCCAAGATAGCAGTCAGAGATGGGCTATTTACGCCTCGCTCGAGCATGCTTATGTATTTCGGATGATAGCCACTGTCAAAGGCTAAGGCTTCTTGCGTGAGACCGCGTTCTTCACGAACCGTGATCAAGACACGTGCGAATGCCCGTTTCTCAAGGGTTCCGCGATCACCGGTGCTGCCAGAGCGGGCCATTGGCAGCACGAATCGTGAGCTAGGTCAGTATATGATTCCACAAAGTATGCTATCCCTTCGAATTCCGCCATCTCGGTACTTTTGTGCGCACTTGGTGGGGACGTAGGGATGTCGAGTTCCTTGCCAGCCGCTCGCTTCGCTACGATCTTGCTTTCGAGAGACAAGGCGGGCACGCCGCCTGTTGCCGAGGGTATGCTCCAAGCTGCAACGGAAGTACCGGACGAGACTCTGCTCGCGCAGATCGCGATTGGCGATCAGGAGGCCCTAGCCACTCTTTTCCGTCGCTATGCCCCCCTCGTGTGGAGCGTCGCGGAAAAAATTGTCCGAAACAAGGCGGAAGCAGACGATCTCTTGCAGGACGTTTTCCTTCTTATTCAACGAAGAGCTTCGGTATTCGACGGCTCCAAAGGCACAGCTCGGTCATTGATTGTCCACATGACGTACCAACGGGCGCTCTCGCGACGCAGGTATCTGAGCGCCAGGCACTATCAGGCCCCGAAGGAAGCGGAGGAGAAAGCCGCGAGGGTCGCCGCACCGGCAGCGCCGCTTTACGATGAATCGATCGAAGCGCATTTTGGCAGGGAACGGCTTCGGGAGGCTCTGGACGAAATGTCCGAAGAACAGCGAGAGACTCTGAGACTCTATTTTTTTGAGGGATATAGCCTGGGCGAAATTGCCGAGCGGCTGGGTCAGTCGTTAGGGAACGTGAGGCATCACTATTTTCGAGGGCTCGATCGGTTGCGGATGCACTTGCCAGGTAAAGGGAGTGGCGAGTGGCGAGTGGCAAGTGAAGGAGACGAGAGAAAAGCAGAACAAGCGCGTAACTCCATTACGACTACAAAGCGTCGATCACCCGACCTGGCCGTCGAGCGATTCCCCAGACGAGAGAGCCGAGACGGCAACGGCAAAGAGCAACGGCAGCTGCTCGGAATGCTTTACAGGCCAGAGTACTGTGCAACCGCGCGTCTGGGGCGCGTTCCTCGCGGGAGCTTTTAACCGTGTCGAGCTCCTTTCCAGCCGCACGGTTTCCCGCCCTCCCTCTCAGTAAAGAGGAAGAGGCCACATCTGCCGGTCCCATATATAAGGATACGGCTAGTGCATCTACGGAGCCCTCGGATGAGGCGCTGATCGAGCGCATTCGAAGCGGTGGCAACGAAGAGGCTCTAGGTCTTTTGTTCCGCCGCTACGCCCGCCTGGTCTGGTGCATCGCGCAGCGGATTCTAAGGGATCGCGGAGAAGCCGAGGATGTAATGCAGGAAGTCTTCTTGATGGTTCACCAGAAGACTTCCATCTTTAACGCATCGAAGGGACCGGCTCGCACCTTGATCGTCTACATGACCTACCGGTTGGCGTACAAGCGGCGAAGGTACTTGAACGGCAGGCACGCTCACTATTCCGCCCGTTTGAATGAGAGCGCTGCGGATTTGGCCGCTGTCACTGTGCCGTTTTACGATGAGTCCATCGAGGCGCATTTCGGCAGGGAACGGCTGCGCAACGCCCTTGCCGAACTATCCGAAGCGCAGCGCGAGACGCTACGACTCTATTTCTTTGAGGGATATGCGCTGGACGAGATTGCCTCCAAGCTCGGCGAATCCTTAGGGAACGTGAGGCACCACTATTTTCGAGGACTGGACCGACTGAGGAAGCACCTGCCGCGGAAGGGCGGTGGCGAGTGACGAGTGGGTAGCGTTAAGAAGAAATGGCGCATGGGTGTCCGGTACACCGGACACAGTGAAAAGGTTGCTGGCACGCCACAGGGAGGCGGTGCTAGTTTACGAGGGGCTAATTCATTGAATTTTTAACCAGTCGGTTCACTTCCACAGGTACGGACTTCCGGGGAATCTCGGGCCGGGGCAAGCGTAGTGCGAGATCAGGACACAGCATGGTAGAGGGGAAGGGCAAGCCGGAGGAAAACTTGCGGCCAGGCGCAGGTCCGCACGAAGAGTTTCTGGAACTCTGCGCGGTGTCGACTTCGGGAAACCTGACCGAAGAGGAGAGGAAGAAGCTGAACGAGCATTTGGCGACGTGCGCTGAGTGCCGAGAAGCGGCGAAGGAATTTCAGAATGTAGTCGATAACGCAATTCCGGCCTTGGCAGAAGAACTCTCGCCGGAATTCACGAGAGAAGCTGTCAAAGAGGATCCCTCCTTCAACCAGGAGGCGGCCGAAACGTCGTTCTTGAAGCGTCTGTCGGAAGAAAAAAAAGGATTCGCGGGGCCATCCGGAGAAGCGGACGGCTGGCTCTCTCCTCTCGTCGTGCGCCGTAGCCGGAACTTCCGCCGCAGCCTCGAACGAGTGCATTTCTGGCTACCGCTCGCCGCGGCCACTTTGCTTTGCCTAGCCCTAGGAATCTTGACCTACCGCATGGGGAAACACCGCGGCGCCGACATGACTCGGCGAGAGCAGGCAAGTGTGACTCCGCGCGACGGAATTTCGCGTGAAACACTCGCGGCCACAGTCCGCGAACGCGACGCCGCGAACGCCCAATTGTCGGAACAGGACAAAACGATCTCGGCGCTGAAACGCGAAATCGCCCAGCAACTGAGCGAGAACGCGAACCTGAAGACCCTGCAGGCACGTCAAGAAGTTGCGCTCGAATCGAGCGCGGGGGAGAAAGGCCAGTTGAGTGGCGAGCGCGATCGCCTCGCGCAGGAACTCGCCTCGGGGCAAGCGGCTTTGCAAGCTTCCGAGGACAGACTTCGCAAAATAGATAAAGAACGATCGGATTCGGTGATCCATACCGCGAGTCTCGAGGCGCAGGTCGCGGAACTCTCCCGCGTGGTAACGGAGCAGCAGAAGGACCTTGGCAAGGAAAAGGATCTCCTGGCTAAGGACAAGGACATCCGCGAATTGATGGGCGCGCGGGATTTATACGTGGCCGAGGTCATTGACGTGGAACGAACGGGAGAAACCCAGAAAGCCTTCGGCCGTGTCTTCTACACGAAAGGGAAGTCCCTGGTCTTCTACGCCTTCGATTTGGATGAGGAGCCGGGATGGAAGAATGCAAGTACCGTGCAGGCGTGGGGGATGCGCGGTCCCGACCAGCAGCAAGCGTTGAACCTCGGGATGTTCTACGAGGATAATCTTTCGAAGAAGCGCTGGGTGCTGAAGTTCGATGACGCCCACACGCTGTCACAGATCGATGCGGTCTTTGTCACCATAGAGCCACGCGGCGGGAGTGTTAAGCCAAGCCGCAAGCCCTTCATGTTTGCCTACCTCAAGATGGACCCCAACCACCCATAAGAAGAGTGGCCAGTGACTGGTGACGACTCGTTAGACCCAAGTGAACCCAAAGCGTCCGGTACACCGGACAGCAATACGACAACTCCCAGACGCCATCCACCGCGTAGTAAGTTTTGAGCGTCGCAGTTCCTTTCACCTGTGGTCCCTCACTCGAAGTGTGTTGGTACAGAAACCGCGTTGACTGGTATGTCCCAACAAGTCGACACATCTCTTTCGAGTGATAGGAGAATCTGCGTGCGCGTCAACCTGGCCTTCCTCATCGTGGTGCTGGCGATGTTCGGTGGAAGCTCTCTCTTTGGGCAATCCCCGAACGCTTCCCTCAGCGGTGTTGTCCTCGACCCGGACAAGAAATCCATCGCCGACGCCGAGATTCTCGTTGTGAACGACTACACTCGGGTGCAATACGAGGCGAAGACCAACGCCGAGGGTTTCTTCGCCGTCACGAATCTCCCGCCGGGACAATATCGCATTCAAGTTTCGAAGGTCGGCTTCAAGGCCATCATCAAGCCGAACATCATCTTGAACGTGCAGGATGCGCTGGCCATCACGTTCACGCTTCCCATCGGGGCGTCGTCGGTCGTGGTGACCGTGGAAGGTGGAGCGCCGCTGATCAATACGACCGACGCGTCTGTAAGTACGGTGGTGGACCGCGAGTTCACGGAGAACATGCCACTGAACGGCAGAAGTTTCCAAACGTTAATTGCGCTTACGCCTGGAGTCGTGCTGACACCTGCTACCCCGAACGAACAAGGGCAATTCAGCGTCAACGGCCAACGGGCGGACGCAAACTACTTCAGTGTAGATGGGGTGAGCGCAAACGCCGGCGTCAGCGGCGGTTTTGGACATGGCCTAGCTCAGAGTGCGGCGGGATCGCTTCCTGGACTGAGTGCTTTGGGAGGAACTAATAGCCTTGTTTCGGTGGATGCGATGCAGGAGTTTCGGATCCAAACCTCATCGTTTGCGGCGGAATATGGGCGTACTCCGGGCGGGCAGGTTTCCATCGTGACGCGCTCCGGTACAAACAGTCTTCACGGGACACTCTTCGACTATTTTCGGAACGATGTTTTGGACGCAAACGATTGGTTCGCGAACAGAAACGGACTACCCAAACCCAAGGAGCGGCAGAATGATTTCGGAGGAGTAGTTGGGGGGCCTCTCGTCAAGGACCGGGCGTTTTTCTTTTTTTCCTACGAGGGGCTGCGTCTGCAGCAGCCGGTAACCCAGGAAACGGTTGTGCCGGACCTGGCCTCGCGCCAGCAGGCACCGGCGCCCATCCTGCCATTTGTGAATGGATTTCCGGTTCCAAACGGCCCCGAAATAGGGGGAGGCCTAGCGCAATTCAACGGCAGCTATTCAAACCCTTCGACACTCGATGCCTACAGCTTTCGAGTCGATCAGACCATCAATTCGCGCTTGACGTTGTTCGGACGCTGGAGCTACTCGCCTTCCCAAACGATACAGAGGGGACCGAGTGTCGACGGTGCCGCGGTTTTGAGCAACGTAATGCAGACCGCGTTTGCTTCGCAGACTTTGACGGTGGGCCTGACTGCGGTCGCCTCGGCAGCGATCAGCAATGATCTGCGGGCCAATTACACAAATGTACGAGCCAGCACTGAAAACGCACAGGATAACTTCGGCGGAGCAGTAGCGCCGCCGTTCACATCGCTTCTACCCCCGGGTTTTAGTTCCGGGTCCTTTGGTTTTTTGGTATTCGGTGTCGGAGAATTGTCGACGGGTAAGGTCGTAGCCAACGAACAACGCCAGTTCAACGTTGTCGACAATTGGTCTGTTGCGCGCTCTTCGCACCAGCTGAAATTCGGTGTGGACTACCGTTGGCTGGCGCCGTTCAGTAGCCCTGAGTATTACCAGCAACTGCCGATTTTTTCAGGGATGGCGGGACCAGGAGGAGTTTTGTCGGGAGTCCCCTTGGAAACCAACGTCTATGGCAGTCGCGAAAGCACTCTACTTTCACAAAATGTCTCCCTATTTGGCCAGGATATTTGGAAAGTATCAGAACGCTTGAGTCTTACATACGGCCTGCGCTGGGATGTTAACCCGCCCTTGAGAAGCAAGAACAGCAGTACCAGCTTGTACACGATTGTTGGGCTGAATGACCCTGCAACTATGACGTTGGCGCCGGCAGGAACTCCGCTTTATCGGACCGCTTACGGGAATGTGGCGCCGCGATTCGGCGCAGTCTACCAGGCCACGCGAAAGCTAAACTGGGAAACTGTCATTCGGGGAGGCTTCGGAGCATTTTATGATCTTGGATCGGGGTTTCTTGGATATGCGACCGCAGGTTATCCGTTTTTTGCGGTCAACTCCGTGCAGAACTCACCCTATCCACTCGATGCACCAGAGGCCGTCGCTCCTTCTGGGAGTACCCCGAAGAATGGGATGTATGTGGCGATACCTGATTTGAAGACGCCGCGGACTTATCAGTGGAATGTTGCCGTGCAGCAAGCTCTTGGTGCAAGCCAGAGCGTCTCCGCCACCTACGTCGGCGCGCTGGGGCGGGACCTGTTGCGTCAAGATTCTCTGGAATCCCCGAATGCCAGTTTTGGGTACGTTGGTATCACTGGGAATACTGCCACTTCGGACTACCACGCCCTTCAGGTCAAATTCCAGCGACGACTCTCGAAGGGTTTGCAGGCTCTGGTTTCCTATTCGTTCTCGCACTCGATCGATATTGCTTCCACTGATTCGGGTGCATTCAACACGCCGTCTTCCATTAATAGTCCGAATATAGATCGGGGGGATTCGGATTTCGATGTCCGCCATTTATTCACGGGCGCTGCCGTGTATGACGTACCGTCTCCCCGGAGTCGAACTGCGCACGCAGTGCTAGGCCACTGGTCGCTGGATAGTCTCATCTTTGCAAGGTCGGCTACACCGGTCAACATCTTGGGGCAATATGTTTTCGTGGGCGGGATCTCGTTCCAGGCGCGTCCAGATGTATTGTCGGGAGTACCCCTCGTTCTGTATGGACCTCAATACCCAGGCGGCAAGGCCTTTAACGATACTGTGAATCCGAACCACCCTGGATGTATTGGCCCGTTTTGTTCCGCGAACGCGGACCAACAAGGCAATCTGGGACGGAACGTTCTGAGGGGCTTTGGAGCTTGGCAAGCTGACGTTGCGGTCCACAGGCAATTTCAGTTGAATCCACGTGCGCGCCTGCAGATCCGCGCCGAGTGTTTCAATCTTTTGAATCATCCGAATTTTGGCAATCCTGACAGTACGATTGGGGATCCTTTGTTCGGACAATCTACTCAAATGCTCGCACCGAGTCTGGGAGCTGGGGGATCCGCTGGTGGTTTCAACCCTCTTTACCAGACGGGCGGTCCGCGCAGCGTCCAACTGGCGCTAAAGCTGTCCTTCTGATTGCGTCATGAGCAAAACGGAGCAACGCGGCTGGCTGCTCGGTTTTGCGTAACTATACGACTGATGAGGGAAGGCCCCTCGAACCGGCTTGCAGGAGCAGGACTCAAACCACCTTCCGCTGCTGCCCTCTCAGGAGGGTGGTGGTGAGCGGAGAAGGAAAAGGCCCGGAAGCGAAATTCGGGTCAGGTGACTTCTAGGGAGAGGAACGAAAGCGAACCACTGCCGTGTCGAAAATAGCTAAGACGATGTCGAAACCGCGGTAGTTAGAAGATCGCGGGAGCAGCTCCGGCGGAACCTGCTTACGGACGGAGCGGCATCCGGCATACAGGTGGCCTGAACCTAGAAGAGGCGGGCGTATGGAACATGAGAACCTTGGCATCGATACAAACGGAGAAGCCACAAGTGGACTGAACCACGAGGGCGAGAGTACGGATGCGATGCCGAGGGGCGGACTGCCTGGTAGTAGCGTTGAAGCGGAGTAATGTCCGTGGAGCGAAGCAGGCAGGCTATCCACGTCGGAACCATAATGGGCCAACTGGAAACAGGAGGAGCCCGCCGGTTTTGACGGAGGGCGGCAGCTCTCACCGGATGGCACGAGCCGGATGAATCGAGAGGTTCAAGTCCGGAATTCTGTGAGGGGCTTGGGGTGAGATTCCCCAGGCCTACTCGGCAATCGGACTCGGGAACAATCATGCACCGTCTCATCCTGCGCCAGTTGATTGTCACCAGTGTAATGTTTTTCTGCTCCTTGGCCTGTGGCGCTGAGAAGCGGGTGATGACTCCGGACGATCTATTTCGGCTGGAGGCCATCAGAGAGGTTGTGGTTGCGCAGGATGGGTCTTCGGTTGCATATGTTATTCAGCGCCCGATGGCAACAGTTCCTACGTTTGGACGGATGTATTTGTATGGGAACGATCGTGCGGATGTCTGGGTGGTTGGCAAAGGTGCCACAGAACCTCGCAATATCACGAAGGGAATAGTAGATGCCTCGAGTTTTTGGGATCCCGTGTGGTCGCCGGATGGGCAATGGCTTGCGATGCTCTCGACCCGCGGAGGGAATATAAGACTGTGGGTATGGAATAAGGATTCGGGGAGCTTGGATTTGGTTTCCGAGCGAGCCGTAAATCTCTGGCCGTTTACAGTCCCTTCACCGGATCCCGATAGCTTCCTTTGGATTTCGAGCCACCACATTCTCTTTTGGGTCGCGCCGGAAGGCGAGAAGGCGCAGCGGTTGGTCCTTGATACGGAAGGACCGGAAAAGGCCGAACGGGAATGGGCCAAAGCGCGAAACGGTCGCGACGCCACCGCGAGCGTGCTCGAGAGCGGTATTCTAAATTCCCCGGCGCCTATCTTGCAGTCCTCGTTGCTGGTGGTCGACGTCAGTACGCACGATGTGGAAGAGGTCTCGACCACGCCAGGATACGGACAATATTGTTTTGCAACGCCGCGTTTATCTCCGGACGGCCGATGGGTGGCTTTTTTGAGGCAAACGGGAATTTGGCATCCCAATTCTGCTCGGCCGGTAACAGAACTGATCAATCCCGTATTTGAAATAGACGTCACGAGGATCGACCGTCCACGAGAAACGCATGTTTTGCGAGGGCTACGAGAAGCTTTTGCGGGTTCGCTCCTCTGGTCGCCAGATAGTACGGAGTTGGCGGTGATAGGGCACGGCCTCGCAGCTTCGTCTCCAGAGGAACTCTTCCGATGCTCTCTGGCGGAAGAAAGCTGCCACCCTGCTGCTACGACTCCGCCCGCGTTCGACTTATGGGGAAGGAACGTGGTCAATCGCGTTCCGTATCTTTGGTTTGGCAAGCATGAGCTGGTGATGGAAGGTCGAGCACCAGATTCGACTCCGGAGGGTTTCGCAGAGACTCGAAAGTGGTGGGTCGCCGATGGTAGCGGGCAACTGCACGACTTGTTCGGCTACGAGAAAGATCCCAAGCAAATACCAACGCAGCTGTTGACAGAGGTTGGCGGAGCCGGCTTTCTTGGAGTGGTCAATGGTAGGGCGTGGCGCATCAACAAAGATGGCATTCCGACGGAGGACCTTGCGCCGAGTGTCGACGAAGAGATTAGGTCTATTTTGCCGGCGCAATCAACGAGCCCGACCGGTGACGCCAAATTCGTCCTCACGGCTCATCATTCCGGTGAAACGAATTTCTATCTCGCAGACCCAAAGTCAGGTCGGGTGACACCAGTCCCGAAGCCGTCGTTGGATGCGGAACTCACCGCTTTCGATCCGCAGGCGAGCACGATCGCGTTTACGGCGCACAACGACACGGGAACGTATTTGTGGCTAAAAGAAACGGGGCGCCAAGAGTTCCGACGAGTGGTCGAAACGAATGTGTTTGTACGTGGCATTGAGGAAGGAAAGTTGCAAAAGATCGAATACCGGAGCTTGGACGGGCAGAACTTGAAGGGATGGATACTGTTGCCCGCGGGCTATTCCGGACCGCGACGATATCCCTTAATTACTTGGACATACGCCGGATCCATGTTCGGCGACGAGCCTCCTATGGACTATCTCCACGGGAGCACCAATCCTGCTTTCTTCCTGAACCTGCAGCTTTTGGCGGCCCATGGATATGTGGTCTTGATGCCGAGCATGCCCCTTAAACCGTACGGCCAGACCGAAGACCCTTACCTGGAGTTGACGAACGGGGTTTTGCCTGCAGTGGACAAAGCCATCGAGATGGGAATTGCGGACCCGCAGCGCATCGGGGTGATGGGCCATAGCTACGGGGGATACAGCACCTATGGTCTCATCACGCTGACGGACCGTTTCAAGGCGGCGGTGGCACTGGCTGGCCCCTGTGACTGGTTGAGTTTGTATGGAACATTCCTGGCGCCCTCTCGCTATAACTCGACCGTACACGAAGAGCCGTTTCGAATGTGGGATGCGGAAACCGCGGGTATGGGTTCCCCTCCTTGGAAAGATTTGGGAAGGTACATTCGCAACAGCCCGATCATGTACGTTGAGCGCGTTCATACTCCCCTATTAATCGTGCAAGGAGATCTTGACTATATTTCAATCCAACAAGGGGAAGAGTTTTTTACTGCCCTGTATCGGCAGAACAAACGAGCAGAATTTATCCGCTATTGGGGAGAAGACCATCTGTTTAGCTCCCCCGCCAACATCCGGGATTTGTGGGGCAGAATCTACGCCTGGTTGGATCAGTTTCTGGGAGCTGGCGCGCATCAAGGAGGTTTATCGCCGCCAGCGAGCCCGTAGCCTGGCGTTGCTCCATCGGGGAGTTGCAAGCCGAAGCAGTTTCCTAGGTTTAGATATGGTACGCGACTTAACGGGTGATGATGTGCTGGAGCGTCCGATAGTGCGGGCGCTCCAGCCCCTGCTTACTCGTCCGCTTCGTACGCGCAGTCGGACGGCAGCGAGTCACATATCCCTCCCGTCTTGTGGTGGCTCTGGACGACCTCGATTGCAGGTCCCAGTGCGACAAGTTCGGGCTTCTCGTATCTCATCGATATCACCTCCTTTCCTTTTCGATCTTCCCAGCTGAGAAAGCGTTTGCGTCCGGCTGTCACTTGTGTGCGACAGCACTTCTTTTGCAGCCATGCACGAGATTCGGTGAAGCCTTATAGAGTCTTGCTGTTACTCATTTGTTTCTCCATGTTGCTTCCCATCCCCCTTGAGGTGTGCAAACCACGTTGCGAGTCGCCAAATCTCGTAGCCACGACTCCAAAATAAGGGTGCGCACTATTGCTACGATCGAGACTTCTTGGCCGTGTTTGACCCTGTTGAGGGCGTCACAGAAACGGCGGGGTTCAACAATTTGGAGAGCAGCAGTGATCATGTGCTGGCTCATGGGAACCAAGCTGTTCCACCGTTCCGACAGAACCGTCATTGGTCCGCGAACGACAAACGCCTTTCTCTTCCTCTGGAGTATCTCGTCGGGGACTATCCCAACGAGCGCGCGACGCATCAGGGAGCGGCGCTGGCCCGGACGGACCAATTGTTCGCGAGGGATCGCGTAGAGGAACTCGAGCAGACTTCTGTCCAGGTAGGGGTAGCGTTTCTCATGAGGTGGATATGACGAGAGCGCTGACCGTGCTAACTGCCTCCGCAAAACCTCCAGGGTAAACATGTTTTCCTGAAAGCTCGGTAGTGCGCCAAACAATGTTAGTTTCCCTTCGTAGCCAAGCAGAGCATCGTGATAACGGCGCACAAAATCGGGATGTAACCATGGGGCGGGTCTCCGTTGTCGGGGGACTCCGACAAGAGATGGAGGAAAGAATCTCCGCACAGTTTCAGCGAATAGATGGAGCCATGGCTTTCTCTTGTCGAGGGACCACACTTTCAGTTGATGAGCAAGCCTCTTCGTTTGGACACTTGCGAGGAGGTCTGCCAGTTCAGGAGTTGCGTGCGGCACGCCACCTGCCACTTCGTCGCCGCCTATGCCCGAGAGTACGACGCGGTTATTCTGCGAGGTCATACAACGAACGGTCTGTTTGGCAAATTCAGTGAGGAAGACGGCGGAGCTTGGTGTAGGCATGAAACGATCGCGCGGAAAGTCGAGGTTGAAGAATTCCCTTGGGTCGAGATGGATGTGGCAGCCGATTCGGCCACGTTTTTCCTCTATCTTGTTGAAATAGGGACGTTCGTTCCAGTTGGGCTCCGCGTCATCGTAGTAAGAAAGCGTGTCGAGCCGTGAAGTCCCGGCCCTTCCCTGCCCAATGACTTTGTCCGCCATACAGACAATGGACGAAGAGTCCATCCCTCCACTGAGCTCGGCAAGTACGGGAGAATCCGAGCGCAGCCTCCTGCGGATGGATTCGACGAAGAGCGTACGGAAATGCTCTTCGTAGTTCGCGTCGGAGCAATAGCGGATTCTGTTCTCAGGATCAAAATCCCAATACTTCCCGATGTACTGTTTTGCATTGCCCAATTGCACGAAGCAGGAAGGCGGTACGGATTGGATTTCAAGGTACGGAGTTAGATGAGTGGCAGGGAAGGAGGAAAACGAGCCGGCGATGTACTCTCCGCAAAGCGAGAGGGTTCTACCCGCAAACAGCACTATTGGTTCGAGAATCGTACTCCATGTGAGGCGTCCGTTTTCTGTGGAGTAATAAAGATGTCGCGTCCCTAGCGGATCTTTGGCAAGGATCAATGTTTGCGCGTGAGGATTCCAGATGGAAAGCGCCCAGTCGCCGATCAACTTCGCAAAACAGTCCAGCCCCCATCGTTCGTAGGCTGCCGCCGCAATCTCGACGTCCGGGTGGTGGAGCGAAGATCGGTTTCCCAGTGCGATGACCAGTTCCTCGCGATTGTCCAAGCGTCCATCCCAGGTTACGACCTCACCCGAGAGGGTTAGGTGAGGCTGGGCTTCCTGACGCGACTCCTGGTTGGTGTGGAACGCGCGGTAGAGGATATGAATCCCGGACGCGGAGTACGTATTGCCTCCGTCCGGACCGTAGGCCGTCAGGATGTTGTCAATTCGCTCCAGTTCGTCTCTCATAGGCGGCTCGCCTTTGAAGTTCCATCGTCCAAATTGAACACTCATTGTGGTTGCCTCCGCTCACACACAACGCTTAACAGCGATCGAGAACGGTGTAGATTTCCTGCATATACGGTTTGTCGTTGACTACGCGGCCTTCCACTTCTACCCAGGCGTGCGCCCTGAACGGCATCTGCTGGGCACCGATTACGAGTTCGGCTGGCACACCGTTTTTCTTTAACAAACAAGCGGCGGCTGCAGACCGCTGCAGGCACAGCACCTCTTTCCAGTACCAGATGCATGCCAGATCGACGGCAGAGCAGACGCGTTCCACGACGTCCGAAGTCGCCACGGGAGCTCCGACCCGAATTTGCCGGACGTTGTTATAGATTGTTCGTAAATTCCCCCTCGCGCGATACAGATCGAAGAGAATCAAATTCCAGAATGCGTTTACGAGGAGAAACGACATCGCTGTACCTCGATTCAAACGTTCAATCCCAGCTGATCGCACAAGAACAGCATGCGGTCGGTGAGCGCTTCGATCCGCGTGCTCAATGGTAGAACCGGCGAATGTCCGCGATAGGGGCTGTAGTCGAGCAGAATTGGGTGCTTGGACGAGTTTGCGGCCTGCAGGTGGGCCGTCATCTTGCGTGCATGTAGGGGATTGCAACTTTGATCGGAATCACCCGAAACGATCATCGTTGCCGGATAGAGGGCGCCTTCACGGACGGCGTGGTAGGGCGAGTACTTCAATAGAGCTTGAAAATCCTCCGCATGGTCCGCAGTGCCGAATTCATCCTTCCAGACATGCGCGCTGTCAAACAGGTGGTAGCGGAGCATGTCCGCCATCGGGACCATGCAGAGCACGGCACGAAAGAGGTCGGGACGCTGCGTTAGGGCTGCGGCCACCAGAAGTCCGGAGTTCGAGCCCCCGAAGATGGCAAGCTTGGCCGCGGTGGTTCGTCCGGTTCCGATGAGCCATTCGGCGGCCGAGAGAAAGTCGTCGAAGGCTACCTGGCGCTTGCGGCGCTTCGCGGCGTTCTGCCACTCGATGCCAAACTCCGACCCGCCGCGAATGCTCGGCAACGCGAAGAGGCAACCGCGCTCGATCAAGAACGTGACGAAGGCACTGAATTGGGGTGTCATGGGTACCCCGTAACCGCCATACGAGGTCATGATGACGGGGTGGCTTCCGCTGGCTACGACCTCGTGACGACCGAGGAGGAACATGGGGATGCTCGTACTGTCTCTCGAGGGAAAGGACACCTCGGTGTAGGCATAAGAGGCTGCGTCGAACGGAATCTCGCGCCGTGCCCACGGCTCGGCGACGCCGGAAGACCCCGAATAGCGATGGATTTCGATCGGCCGTGTAAAGGATTCCCACTCGATGAATACCTCATCGCCTTCGGAATCGCCGGCAACGACACCAAGGGTGTCGCTCGACTCACAAGGGATCCGCCCAAGATGCTTACCGAAGGAACTGAAAATCTCAGTCGGTGACTTTGTGCCACGAGCGTACGAGACAAAGATGCGATTTGCCGTGACCACCCAGTTGCGAATTGCCTCCTCCGCTTCGGGAATGAGATCGATGAAGAGAGGGTCCCGCTGCTTTCGCGGTTGTACATCAACGATCCTGTGATTCGGCGCGTCGCGGTCAGTCGCAGCCAGTATGCGTGCTCCTGCGAAGCGTGGGTTAAAACTGTAGGTCACGTCGTAGAGGATGGGTACGGGGGGATCGAGGGTACCCATGCGCCAAACGTAGAAATCGGTATAGGTTCTGTCGAGAAAGCGGCAGACGAGTAGCCCCAGTTGTCGTCTGCCAGGAACGATCATCAACCGGATGTGTTGGCCTTGCCCGGCGCAAAAGACTTCCCGGTCGTTCTCGAAGGAGCTTCCAAGAACATGGCAGTACGCGGCCCTATAGAACGGCCTTAGTGCTTTCGTGGCTTCGTGAACGTAGCAAAAGCCCTTGCCATCCGGTGCAAAGGCAAATCCTCGCAAGCAGCCATGGGGAAGAGAATCGGGGAGAGTCCGGCGATTGGTAACATCCAAAATCTCAAAGGTTCCCGTGCGTTCGCCGCCTTGTTTGACTTCGTAGAGAAGCAGCGATCCATCCGACGAAACGCGGAGCGGTTTGACGGCGGTGTATTCGCCGGTGCCGCGCTCGGCGGGATCGACCAGGAGTTGGTCCTCTCCGCCCGCGCCTTCGCGGAAATAGATCGATGGCTGCTGCCGGCCCCGAAGTCGCTTGCGGAAGAAATAACGATTCCCGGTTTTCGAGAATGAATCGTAGGTTTCAACGTCCAGCAGTTGGCGGATTCGTTCGCGAATGCGCTCCCGGCCCGGAATGTTATCGAGGTACGCTCGCGCGTAGCGCGTCTGTTCTAGGATCCAAGCGCGCGTCTGCGGTGAGTTCTGATCTTCGAGCCAGCGGTAAGGGTCGGTGACGGGGACGCCGTGCAGAACGTCGACGACGGGTTCGATCAGAGAAAACGGAGGCGGCGCTACGGTACACATGCGACCCTCCGCTCGTGCAACGCATCCGCCTCGCGCTTCATCCGGCGAACGAGGCTGCGTAAGTAACCTGCAATTAGCGGACGGCGGCAAGCGTCAGGATTGTTCCAGCCGAGGGCGGCGGCGTAGGCAAAGGCGGCCAGCAGCGGCATAAGCGCAAGGCTCTTCTCGATGTCATCCGGTGAGGTAAAGGCCTGCCATGCAAACGCATATTGGGAGACGAGCGTTTTCTGGGAGTGGAGCTCCGTGCTGTGGAACCGCCGCCAATGTTCGAGCAAATATTGGAATGTGAAAAAGGGATGGCCGACAGAGCTTTCGGCCCAGTCGAGAAAGATGCATCGTTCGGGCGAAACGAGGATGTTGCCTGGATTGAAGTCGAGATGCCCGATGACATTCCGAATCCCGCAGCCGTTCAATTCTTCGAGACACGAACCAACCTCTGCTGCGAGCGCGCGGATTTCCGCGCGTGCAAGCGGCAGAGGTGCAGGTTTCGTTTGCCGTTCCATCAACTCTGCCATCCCTTCGAAGAAGGGATGCACGAGAGGGAGGAGAGACGAGACCCTTAGGTCCCTACATCCCGCGTCGATAAGGTGGAGCCCGTGGCCGCACGATGCGATTTGGAGATGGGCAAGCGCGGCGGCTGCTCGTTGCCATGCATTCAACGGAGTTGTGTCGTTGAGATGCTCCCCTTCGACTTCTAAGGAGAGCCAGGCGTTCCAGCCAAGATGTGACGCAATGATTCGCGGCACGAAGCTCTGCAAAAGTCTTGCGAGATAGAGGGTGATCGAAAATTCATGGACGTTTGGCTCACCGACGGCCTTGAACCAGAGCGCGGGACCATCCGTCTCGAACCGGAGCAGACTGAAGGTCTGACTAGCGTTGAATTGGCGGAAGTTTCCTGTGAGCGAGAGCCCGACTGCACCGGCCTGCGCCGCGACCCATTCGGTTACGATTCGTAGCCAACCAGGCTTTGCGAAAGCGCCGGAAAGCTCGCCGCACGGGAATTGTTCGAACTTTGCGAGTAAAGCTTGCACCGCCGCGAAATCGCCCTGGTATCGGAACTCGCTGCCAGCTAGCGCCGCGGACGGCAACCACCGCATCCGAGCCGGTGGGGCGGCCTCGCCGTTCCAAAGCTCAACGGCATGAAAGGGAATTGATGCGCTCGGAGAACCATTCTCGGAAACGGGAAACAGGCAATACGTATCGAGGTCCCATTCGCCCTTGATCGCTTTGGTTAACTCTTCGGCGACTCGAGTGTGTTTGACTATGGAAATGACTGGTAGCTGCAGACCTTCGTTTTCCGTCTCAAGAAGGAACTCGCTTGCGTCGCGCCGGTAAAGCAGGATGCGAAACAAATCGTGCTCGAGTTGGGTTGGCGTGCGCATCGAGGTTCGTCGTCATAGGACAGGACGCCTCCCAGGCTCCGTCAAGGTGAGCAGGTTGTGTTTTTCGAGATGCGTAAGAAATTCTTCAAGGTCCATCGCGACAGTCTCTCGCGCGACGCCGAATTCGCGGCTGATGGCCTCGGCGATCTGTGCGTTCGTGAATCCGGCTTTCAAGAGTTCGAGCATGCGCGAGCCGACCAAGTTCAACCGGTACATCTCTCCGTGAAGGACGTCGAGGACGACAGCGCCGTTCTGGTTGTGCGTTGAGCGAACGTGTTCCGACAGCTTCACGGCGGGAAGCTCCTGTTTTGAGCTGCGAATAGCCTTGAACGGGCCGAGCGTGTC
Organism: uncultured Acidobacteriota bacterium; assembly: GCA_963721915.1. Lineage (GTDB taxonomy): Bacteria > Acidobacteriota > Terriglobia > Acidiferrales > UBA7541 > Acidiferrum. The sequence continues at coordinate 34,025 of CAVRLD010000009.1, forward strand.
AGAACGAGAGTGAGGAAGCAACGTATTCGAAAAAATATTCGCGAATGGACACTACCTTCCACAAAACGAAGCTCTGTCAAGCGAATGTCGCGGTGCATGCGCATTTCTGTGGGGGACTGGCGTTCGGATGCGGACTCTATTTGTCTCAAGGGAGGAAATCGGACCGATTTCCTTTGGCATCGCTTTCAAGTCGGCGGGTGAAGCGTGCGAACGACGCCGACGATCTGTCCCACGACTTCGGCGTCGGCATGATTTCGAAGGCGCTCAGGCCGGACGAAACTGCCTGTGTGCGGGTGCACCACGATCAGGTGGTCTTCGAGGGCGCAGCTCGCCAGCACATGCGATCCATCGCGCCGCGCCAGAAGATACAGGGGCTGGTCCCAGAGGGATTTTCTGAAAAAGGCCGGAGGCGTTCGCCTTTTGCGATTCACGACAACGAAGAGCGCACCCGCGAGCGATGGGTGTAACGCGGCCGGCTGTCCGCCCGCCCAAAAGACGTCGTGGAGGGAAAATTCGGGGAGCCCGAAGAGCGTCGCGAGCGAGTCGCGCAAGAAAAAGGGAGGAGTTCCAAACTGTCCAATGACAGAACCAAGGAATGCTCGCGAGCGGTCCGTCTGTGGGGCCGTTTGCCCTCGTTGGATTTCCTCCAATGGATCCGCTGGGGGCATCGATCGGTCGGGAATCGCGGTCGTCCATTCCTCTTCTAAGAAGAGCCCGAAGGAATCCAAGAGTTCGTGAAAAGGGATCCCATAAATAGCGCAAAGCGTGAAGAGCTTGTGGATGTGGCGGGGAAGGGCATTTCTGGCTTCGTAATCCGAGAGGGACGCCTGGGATGTGAAGTAGCGTTCGTCGCCGAGCGCGCTCGCTACGGTCCGGCTCAGTTGCGAAGCATCGTGGAACGACAGCCCGGCGCGGAGCCTGGCACTGCGGAGCAGGACGGTGAATTGGCCGGCACTCGGGGTGACGCGAAAGGGTGCGGGCGCCCAGAGGCGCGCAAGGTCCGGGGCGATTTCCGGCAAGCTGCAGCGTGGGGTACGCGTTGTTTCCGGATCGACCAGGAAGCGGAATTCGAGGTCAACGGCACCGATGATTCGCGCCTCGCTACCGAGCTGGAACTCGACATTGGCGAACGGAAGCTGTGTCGGCAGGAGCGTGATGCGGTCGGTTTTCTCGTAATGCAAGCGGCAGCAGCAGTATCCACCCTGGTGTTCGACGAGGAAAATCGAGTTTGCCGTTGCATCGTTTGTTCCGCGCGGCGCAACGAGCTGTGAATTCGCGCGCACGATGCTTCCCGGCAGAAGTTCAGGAAAGGCAAAGGCGTCCTGCGTGCCGATTTTCGCGTACACGTAGTCGGGAGATCCGGCGGGGATGAGCGACGAGAGTTGCTGCGGACCGGACAGTTCGAGGATTTCACTGAGCGCTGCAACGCGTGGAATTGCGCGCTTCGGTTGCCGTTCGCGAAACCATGTAACGGTCGCGCGCGGATCGTGGAGTGTGCTGTCCAACGAGATCGTACGCGGGCGGCGAAGCGTGGCTTGCACGCGCGAAATCGCGTCGGGCGGAAACCCGAAGACGGCCAGCCAGTCCGCCAAGTGATATTCCGACATCTTGCTCAGTACGGAAAGCTGGTAGAGCGTTGGCGTCCAATTTGCCGAACGCTGTCGAAAGTACAAATTGGCGGGGATGTGGCAGCCGGGCTCTCCCGGATGGTCCGAGCGGCTGCGGGCGGATACCTTGTAGAGAGTGAGGTTCCTGGTCGCAAGAATGTCGCGGACGCGCCACGCGAGCCGCTCGTTCCGTTGGGCGGCGGATTCGTCCGTCGACGTTGCCGCAACGGACCGGGCACCCACGGACCCATGAGAAGTTCGAAAGGCTGGGCGTTTTTTGCGGCTCATCGAGAATGCTGGGGGCGAGAAAACACACCCCGGCGACGCGCCGGATACGATGGGCGAGGCCAAGGCCTTGCTGGTGGAATATTTAAAAGCGTCCGGCACACCGGACGGTATGGTTGAGGACCGCCGCTAGTACTACGTGGAAGTAAATAAAACTCATGGTAAGTACATGGACAGTTACCGAGGTTGAGAGTATCATTTCCGCCGATGACGGACGCAGCCACCATCCGTCGGGCGGGTGCCACACTGAACGCCATCCGTGTGCGTTTGGGCCTCAGTTTACGCGAGGTGGAGCGGCGCAGCATGAACCTTGTGGCGGAACGCGGGAACCGCGAATTTGGGCTTTCCCGAGCCTGGCTCACGGATATCGAGAAGGGCAGGTTCGTTCCGGGCACCTACAAGATTGCAAGCCTCAGCACCATCTACCAACTTTCCCTCGCGGAGATCCACCGGCTCTACGGCTTTGAGCCGGGCGATATCGTTACGAGGCGTCCGCTGTTCCGGCCACCCAAAACGCATTTGATCGAGCCTGCTGAGGACGGCGATCGCGAGAATCCTCTCCGAGTGGAAGATGTGCTGGCAAAGTCGGGGGTCGAGAAAACAGATCTTCTGACCCGCATCGTCGACATTTGGGGCGACGTGCCTGTGCCGCTGCTGCGCCATGTGGATCTTCGGCGCTATTTGTATGCCTATATTGGTACGACCGATCGGACGATGTCGCCGTTGCTCCCACCCGGCACGTTCCTGCAGATTGACGCCAAGCAGAACCGCGTGCAAAAGGGGCCCTGGAAAAAGACGGGGACCCATGTCCAATTTGCACGTCCGATCTATTTTCTAGATATACGCACGGGCTACGCTTGCGGCTGGTGCGATATCAAGGACGGCATATTGACGCTCATCCCGCATCCGGATTCCGGACTCCCGACACGGACGTTCCGGTATCCCGGCGAAGTCGAAATCGTGGGGCGCGTGACGGGAGTGGCCATGCGCATCATGGGTGAGGAATTCGAGCCGATGGAGCGAGTGTCTGGCCCGACGGAACCGAAAAAGTAGCCGAAGGCAGAAGCTCGTAGCGCGAGCCAATTTCCGCCGTTTTTGGGAGCGTCGCAGCAACGGAACAGTATTTTTCCTTACTGAGTTCCACCGCATGTTTTACCGCCGCCTCGTCGAGCATCAGCGCAGCTGAAACACAAGTTCGAGTTTCTGCCTTTTCTTTTCGAGAATAATGACCAGGTCTGCCTAAGAGAGCTTTCAGCCGAAATCTCCTATATCCGATCATCCATTACGGAGGTGGGTTTCGGGGCGCGTCAGAACCCGATGAGACCGCAGCATCGTGAGCGGCTGGTTCGCTGGTGTGGCGAGTAGCGCAGTAATTCGCTCGAGCAATCGAAAGCAAATCGTCGCCAATGTAGAGGACTTCTACCGGATTCGATCACAATTGATTCGTCACGGCCGGGAAGCTAGCCTCAAGGACATGGAAAAGATCGACCGGTTCTTCTTCAACGCGTGGTGGACCTTGCGGCCTCTCGTGGCCGACGTGGACAAACAAAACGAAAGAAGAGCTACTGTCGATCCTGGAAGGTCGGAAGCTAAGTTAGTCTCACGACGAAGCGAGTCTAGCTCGTTCGCGCGGCAACCCTTTGGATGAATCGTTTCTGCGACCTCCTCGCAGAGTCCTCTATCAAAGAACATTGTCCCCAAGCGCCGGCTTTGATTGTCACGGGCTGGTTGACGAAGTATAAGCACCTGTGGTACATTGATCTAGTCAACTGGAGGGAGTCATGAGTAGTTCACTCACCGCCCATCCCAAGTCGTTCGAAGAGATTACCCAGGCCTTTGAGAATTGGGGTGCGCATAGCCGTCGCCGGCCACGTATCGAGTTCCTTCGGCGGAAGTCCGAGAACCTTCTCGTCTTGCGCTCGAAGCCTGATAACAACGTTCGCCTCGAAGTGCAAGAGAACAAATTGCTTTGCGAGCTGGCCGGATCGAAGTTGCAGCTGTTTCTCTCCTATTTTGACGTCAGCATGAAGCTCGACAAGGGGTACGTTCTCTGTGAATTCAAGATGAGCCATTCTTCCTGGGCTCTCAAAGAGAGTCTCAGTGCTGCCGAAAATACCAAGCATCCCATATTCATCACGCGAGCGCTCAACGCATTGACTGGGCTCGAACAGAAAATGCCGAAGGAGCGCATCGAGGAAGCGAGTGCCGCTGCGACCGACTACCAAGTGCTTTTGGCTGCGATCACCGAACCTTCCGTCGCCGCGCAACTTGCGGTCAAAGACCCTCTCGCGGCCGCCAAAATCCGCGGCGTCGAGCGGCAGCAAAGCATGTTGAAACAGTTCGGTGGCGTGCTGACGGTCGCCGATGTCGAGAAGCTTCTAGGTATTTCCCGACAGGCCGTCCACAAGCGGCAAAAACGAGGACAGCTGATTGGGCTAACGCTCGGTAGGCGAGGACACGCCTATCCCGCTTGGCAGTTCGAAGGGGGAAGAACTCTTCGCCACCTAGAGCCTGTCCTCCACGCACTGCGAGGGCACGATTCCTGGATGCAGATGGCTTTCTTCGTGAACGGAAATGATCGATTCGAAGGCAAGAGTCCCTTAGATCTCCTGAGGGCCGGTGAACTCGAACCGGTGCTTCGTGCAGCCGAAAGCTATGGCGAGCAGGGCGCTGCGTGACGGACCGACCCGGTCCGCATCCGGAGCCACCGAGCGACCTTGCCTCCCGGTCGCTGCTACTCGTGCGTCTGGATCCAGGCACGATTCTATCTCGCCTCCACGACCGGGACTATGGACCCATCTTCTTCGGAAAGACGGGGAATTATCGATTCGATTCGCCGGATGGAAGTTTTGGCGTGTTGTACGTCGGGCGCGATGACTTCTGCGCGTTCATCGAGACGTTCGGGCAGTCGACCGGAATCCGCCTTGTGACTCGAACTGAATTGGAGAAACGCCACCTTTCCTATCTGACCACGACGATGCCTCTGACTCTCATCGATCTCGTAAGTTCGGGAGGTTTGACTCGCATTGGCGCAGACGCCCGATTGTTCAGCGGCTCGCACGCGATTGCACAGCGCTGGTCAGCTGCGCTGCGCGATCATCCGGCAAAACCCGCTGGTCTGCTCTACCCTGCGCGCCACGATCCAGCGAGGAATGCCTGCGCGTTGTTTGATCTCTCCGAGTCCACATTTGCAACGGAAGCTGCAGGCTCATTGATGGAAACCAGGCACACTCGCCTGCTCGGAAAGATTCTCGATCACTACGACTTCGGTTTGATTGACTAATCGCCTGAGATGGCGGGCTCGCGCTCGCTCATCCCATCGAGAATGCGGGAAGCCGCAAGCCGGACGTTTTCCAGACTCTCCATCAGGAGGGCCGCGTCGCCTTGGTACAGCTGGATGTAGTTCTGGCACGCCGTTCCAGTCTCGAGCCCGACGGCGTGGCACACCACATCACAACAGGACCATTCCAAAACAGAGAAGCTGGAGCATCCTTCCAGTGCGTGCCGGCCGGGTACAGAATCGCTTCGTCCCAGTAGAACCCTTTTTGAACGCAGCAATCAGGCTTCGGCTGCGGGGTTCGGGTTGCGCGCGCCTTCAATTCCGCGGACACGACATGCTTTGGGTCCCAGAACTGATGTACTTGGCCGTCCGGGATTCGTCCGAGAGTGCTGCCACTCGGCGGTCGCTAGTCCGTTGGGAGAATCGGTTCCCACACGACGAGCACCCGCAGCTTTCGGTCGCTGTGCCGCGTTAACAGTTGCTGAGCTGCGGAGGCCCCCCGCAGACAAGTCGGTCAAGTCGGCGACAGTAGCAACAGTAACCGCGGAACGTCGGTCTCGGCATCGAACGCTTTCTCGAACTCCCCGAGATTTCCTTCCGAAAGTGTGACAACCGCATCTTGGCCGCGCGGTGCCGAGCCGGGACTCCACAGGTATACGGCGGCCAGCAGTAGGAGAATTGCCGCCACTCCGACACCGATCAGGCGTTTTCTTTTCATTTCCCGGAAAACCTGTCTGCGATGAACGCGGCGATTTCCTGCGGAAACAGAATCATTCCCACGACCACGACAAGGGCCGTCCACAGCAGCACATTCCCGATCAGCCGGCCACGGATTGAGCACTGCTTGGCGCGATGCTGCTGCCAGAATCCCAAGCCCAGCAAAACAACGGAAAGACCCAAGAGCCACGGACGCAGTGTCGTGAACAAGGCGCTTGCCGCACCGGCTCCGAGGGCGGCGGCAAACCCGAGCGGGAGACAGCAACTGAGGGTTGCCACCGAGCTTAGCATCGCCACCAAAGAAGCCGAGACGCCTGTCCCCTGCTTCATCCTCTTTCCCCTTGCAGGGCTTCGATCACGGCCCGATAAATCATTTCGGCAGCGGGAAGCCCGACTTGCTTCGATCCCAGATACAAACGGCAACTCAGTGCAAAGTTCTGCGCCTTCCGCGTATCTTCGGCAACATCTTTTCCATTGACTCGAATGGTCGGAGACCCATGGAACTTGAGTTCGGTGGCCATTCCTTCATCTCGGACAAGGACTTCATGAACTTCTGTCGCCACGCCTTGTGCGGCCAAGACATCCTTGACCATCCTCACAGCCGCCGGGTGAGAGGGGCACTCCGCCACATACAGGACTTCGATCTTCACTTCCCGGTCTCCGGTTCTTGAGGGTTTCTGTCTCTCAGAATTGGACAATGAGCGTGCTGTTTGCGCATCTCTCTCTTACAACTGCGCAGAGAAAAACGAAGTTCCTGTTCCAACTTGTGAAGATCGGTGAGTTTCCGCTGTACGTCGGTCAATTTTTCCTGCAACCGTCTCTGCACCGGCGCACAAGGCTGCAAGCGATTCCCTCGCAGTCTCAAAAGTCCTCGAATCTCACTGAGCTTGAATCCCAGCCCCTGTACGCGCCGGACAAAGGCCAGCGTCTCTACATCGGTCTCTACGTAGCGACGGAATCCTCCATCGGTCCTGGGCGGACGCGGAAGCAAACCGTTGCGCTCATAAAAACGAATCGCATCGACACTCAGCCCAATCTTTTTCGCAACGATGCCAATTTGCATTCTGGAACTCCCGCCTTAAAAGGTACACCCTGGAGTATAGTCCAGAGTCAAGTCCGTCCTTTCGGCGCCAAGCGGATCGAATACTTCGCGATAGGGAGATAGCTTGGGGTCGCGGAGGCTTGATTTGAAACCAACGATCTGTCGGATCAAAATCGAAGGTCCCTGCTACGGAGCGGAGCCAAATTTGCGTAGAGGTTTTTCAATCCGCCGCCCGGCAGAACGGTTGTTACGCATGAAAATCTGAGTGCGACCAGTTGATGCACTCAGAAGAATTGTTTACAAGAGGTCGCAAATAACACACCTGCTTGGCAGGCAGACGCATAATACTATGCATATAGCACCACAAAAGCCCCTGATAAGGGCGAGGTCGGTGGTTCAAGTCCACCCAGGCCCACCATTCAAATCACCAGTAAATACGCGGCGATTCTCACTTTTCCCCTTTTCGGGGACCTTCCTCAAAAAACCGTTTTGTCAACCGTTTGTCAACTTCACGTTTGGGCGGATGGCACTACACTCAGGGCGTTAAGACCCTTCGGGTGAAGGCAGGACAGCTCGCATCGATTAGGCTATGTCGTGAATGCCGCCCTATCAGGTCGAACGACGTGCACGGCAGTGCAAGGCGCTGCAACGTTTTGGAAGCGACCCTGCTCATTCGCATTCTCGTCGGGTGTGTCTTCCTGTCCGAAGGCATTCAGAAGTCTCTGTTCCCGGAAGCTCTAGGAGTGGGCCGTTTTACGAAAGCGCGCACGGATGTGAGCATGCTGCTCGGCCTCGTCTTTTTGTTGGTCGTTGGAGGCGGAAGGCTGGCACTCGATGCACGCTATCCGGAAGGGTTGGACCCGAAGTCATAAGAGAAACGCGCCGGACTGTAAGACTATCGCTGTGCGCCTACCTCGCATCCCTCCAACCGGAGTCGCCTCTCGGGCGATCGCGTGCCGATGTTCCGGCCAAGCCCAGTAGAAAACGTTCTACCTTCACAGACTATGTTGCTCCTTCCATGAAGAGCGTCAGCGTTTCTATCGGAAACTGCTAACCGACCTAAGTTTTGCAACTCACCGATAAGCCACAACTCCGGATGCGCTTCCAACGGATGGTCCTTGCTCGCTAGTTTCCGGATTGTCGGTACTAACCCAACGGGCGAACTGATAACTCCGGGTTGCGTTCTAGCCCATCATCGTAGCCTTCCTGTTCGCGGTAGTGCCATATACGTTGCACATCCAACGACATCGTTGATTACGAATCGTGCTATTTCAGCACTCAAGAATACACCGGAGAGTTGAAAGCAGAATTCGACGTGCTCTACGCCGAATCATCGAAACGTCGTCGCATGATGTCGGTCAGTGCTCACGATCGCATCGCCGAGCGTCCGTCGCGAACCAAAGTCCTTGAAGAATTCATCGTCTATGCACAGAACAGTCCCGGAGACGTTTTCATGCGGAAAGACGAGATCGCACGTTTCGCACTCAGCAGCCCGCAAACCATTCCAAAAGGGATATGACGGAAAAGAAGGAGCCGGTCAAGAGCTCATGCGCGAATCGAATCCAGAACGAAGTTCAGTGTCCTGCGCAAATTCTTCCGGTACGAGGAGGGGGTGTGATGCCGATCAAGCAGCGAGTTCTGGGCAAAGCTAACGATGATATGTGCTACGCCGGCCGAGCGGACCGAGGATCGGAGCGGTTTGAATTCGCCGTCTCGAATACCCTGCTGCAGGAGGCGCGTCAGGAGACTCTCGCCATGGCGCAAGCATTCTTCGACCACAGTCCGCCCAAGCTGAAGGTTTGCTTGAAAGAGCTCATGGCCGCTTGCGGTGCCGTGGACGATGTCCGAAGTCGCGCCGTACTGCGCCATGACAGTTGCCAGAATTCGTCCTTTGGCAGACCCTTTCTTCGCAGCGGCGGTTTCAGCAAGAATCCAAGATTGCGAATTAAATCGCTCCAGCCCAGCCACAAAAAGGTCTTGCTTCGTCTTCCAATAGAGATAGACCGTGGCGCGCGCCAGTCCAGCTTCTGCTGCGACATCGTTGATCGAGGTTCGGCGGTACCCGAACTTGCTGAACCTCTGTATGGCCGCAACGAGAATCTTCTCTGCCGTATCTTCGGATTTCTTCCTTCCAGGCGCTTTCACGTATCAATCATGCCACGCGCTCGTCATCTATGTGAAATCAGGCCTCCTCACAAGCCTTCGCAGCTTGAAGAACCGCCCAGGCTAGCTAGACGTAATAGACTATTTGTGTCATATCGTCTACCATTCAAGGAGACCTCGTGAAGCATTGTCGCGGGCGGGGCGAGAGGATCAATGATCGGAAGGAATTCGATACGCAGTTGTCTCCTGGTGGTCGTCACTTCACTGATGTTGACGACGGCTGCGTCAGGGCAAGAGCGAACCGAGAACGTCCTAACCTTGGATCAAGCGATCGAATTGGCGCGATCACACAACCGCGAGTTGAAACAGGCGGGACTCGAAATCCACAAGCAGCAGGAAGCTTTTAGCGAAGCTAAGACGCAGCTCTATCCACGCTTTGATACGTACTTTCTCGGATCGGAACTTCTCACTCCGCTGGACTTCACAATTAAATCTGGCACGCTCGGAACCTTTCCGGCTACAGGTCCGATTCCAGCGAAAGACTCCGTAATTCACACCCCAGCCCGCCCCGTCGCAATCGCTTCCGTTACCGCCACCCAGCCTCTTACCCAACTGTTTCGAATCAACCTCTCCATCAAGCAGCAGAAATTAGCGGCGGAGCTCAGTCAGCAGTCCTACCTGGAGCATGAGCAAGAGCTTGTTAACGAGGTTCGGCATGCGTACTACGCAATCCTACAATCCCAGAGCGAACTCGAATCACAGCGAGCTTTGCTTGCCTACCTTGAGGAGTTGCAGCAACTCACGGACAGACGCCAGCAACAAGAGGCGGTGCTAAAGGCTGACAGTCTCCGCATTACCGCCCAACGCAGCAAGTCTTCCTACCAACTCACAGTTATCGAAAATGCAGTGGCGGATCGGAAGGAGGCTCTGAACCGTTTGTTGGGCCGCGACCTGCTGACGGAGTTTACGGTCGAAATGGTTCCAGGTTCGCTCCCTGAGGAATCGAGCTTGCAAGAAGCTAGAACAAGCGCGATTGAAGTGCGACCGGAGATTAAGGCTGAAACGATCAAGAAAGAAAGAGCCGCTTTAGACACGAAAATCGAGAAGACCCGCTATATTCCGGACGTTTCTATTCAAGCGAACTATCTTACGACCCCCAATATCTCGTTCCTCCCCCAGAACGTCGGTGCCGTTGGAGTGTTGTTGACCTGGCAACCCTGGGATTGGGGGCAAAAGCGCCACAATCTTGCCCAAAAGGCTGATACCGAAAAACAGGCGCAACTTTCCATCGACAGTGTGAGAGATCAAGTTCTTCAGGAAGTCGACTCAACATTTCGACGCCTCCGGGAAGCACGGCAACTGCTCACCGCGACACAGGCAACAAGAGATGCGGAAGCCGAAAAACTTCGTAACCAGATGGATGCCTATTCTCGCCAGGCGATTCTTTTGAGCGACTTATTGCAGCAGCAGTCCGCAGTTGCGAGTGCAGAGGATCAGTATCGGCAAGGTTTGCTTGCGTTCTGGAGAGCGCGCGCAGATTTCGAACGAGCATTGGGTAAGGAGTAGTCAAATGGAGGTCCTCGTAAGAACCCGACACCGAGGTCGCACATCAGGATTGGCCGGACTGTGTGCGTTGCTGACAGCCATTACTGGCTGTCAGCGGGATACGCAAATTCCCGCGAAATCTCCGGCACCTGTTCGGCTAGCGGAAGTGACCTCATACGCTTCTCCAGAAGGTCTGCGCTACTCGGCTTCCATCGTGCCCTTCGCACAGGCCAGCCTGCCATTCAAGTCTTCCGGCTACATAACCAATATTCGACAGGTCCTGGGCGCAGACGGACGCCGCAGGAATATAGATGCGGGCGACTATGTTCCCAGCGGAACGGTCCTTGCGCAGATTCGCCAACAGGATTTGAAAAACCAGGTCGACCAGGCAGAAGCCCAGATGGGCCAAGCCACAGCCCAACACGTACAGGCAGAGCAGGACTATGAGCGTGCGAAGGCTCTGTATGCAACTCACAGCCTAACTAGGCCCGATTTTGATCAGGCACAAGCCAGATTTGATTCCACGCTCGCCGCGGTGAACCAGACCAACGCCGTTTTGCATCAAGCGCAATTGGCTCTGAATGACTCGGATCTCAAGGCGCCATTTTCTGGATTCATTCTGGCGCGCAACGTTGAACTGGGAAATCTAGCGACGCCCGCGACAACAGCCTTCACGATTGTTGATACGAGCGCCGTGAAAGTTAGCTTTGGCGTACCGGATTATGTATTAAAGCAGCTCCACCTGGGACAAGAGCTCGCGATTCGCCTGCAGGATGATCCCAAAGATTATCAGGGGAAGGTGACCAGCATTTCCCCGAATGCGGATGAGCGAAACCGCGTTTTCACTGTCGAAGTGACCGTACCAAATCATAAGGGTTCTTTGAAGCCGGGCATGATTGCTTCGCTCAGCCTCGCGGAACGCTCTCGTACTTCGGCTCCTTCGGTTCCACTTAGTGCCATCGTTCCGTACCCCTCGCAGCCCGGACATTTTGCTGTGATGGTGGCACAAGAACGTGCCGGCAAATGGACGGCCAGTCTGCGCGAAGTCTACCTGGGCGAAACCCACGAGAGCTCGATTGCTGTCGCGGGAGTGCAACCCGGAGAGAAGGTGGTCGCCGTCGGTGCCCAACTCTTGAAGGATGGAGAACCCATCGAAGTCATTCCTTAGGTAGACGAGTCTATGGCACACAGAAGCGACCAGGATCGGATCGAGACCACACGCAACGTCCCCAGGTTCTTCGTCGAGAACCCGCAAGTTTCCTGGGTACTCCTTGTTGGCGTCCTGGTTTGGGGCTGGTTTGGCTACCATTCCATGCCACAGCGAAAAGATCCGGACATTCCCGTCAGAGTAGCTGTGGCCTCCTGTTCATGGCCGGGTGCAACCGCGCAGCAAGTCGAGCAATTTATTACCCGCCCGATTGAAGCCGCCGTTGCTGAAAACAAGACTGTCCATCCAGGAACTGCTGCCGACTACGGAATCCGTTCTGTCTCGATTCCAGGTTACTCCTACATCTATGTGCAGCTTGCAGAGGAGGTCTCGGATGTAAAGCGACAGTTTAGCGACATCAACCTGAAGCTGAATGCATTGAGCAGCCAACTGCCCACCGGCGCTGGACCTATCTCGTTCCAAAGCGATTTTGGCGACACCGCGGCACTCATGCTGACCATTGCCAGTCCAAAAGCGGACGCAGTCGAGATCGACATCCGCTCACGAGCTATTGAATCGGCCATCCAGACTGCAAGAACAGCGAAGAAACCCAAGGAGCAGGGTGCGCCGGTCACCATCGTCTACTCATTTCCTCAATCTCTTTCCTTGAGCAAAACAATACAGGACGCCGGTCAGCTTTTTGAACAGCAAGCAGAGCAGGCAGGAATCATGAAGGCATCGCAGCCGATTCGGGGAAGTGGATTTATCGCTCTCGATGGTGTCTCGACCGCAAACGACGCAGCGATCCGTAACTTTCTCCGAACCTTCTTTGAGACGCGGTTGCAGCGATCCGATTTGCATCCCGACGCTTGGGAACCAATCATCATTCGCGATCCCCAGCAAACTCGCGAGCAATTGGCCAACGTTGCGGGCGACAAATACAGCTATGCCGATCTTGACGATTTCTCGGACCTCATCGCTCGCACGGTTCAAGGTGCGCCGGAAACCTCCAAGGTGGAAAGGCGAGGCGTATTGCCGCAGGCGGTCTACCTTGAATACTCACAGGACAGGTTGGCTGCGTACGGGTTGCAACCAGCGGCGCTTGGAAGCGTGCTCAGCGCTCGTAACATCATTGCTCCCGGTGGCGCATTCGAGACCGGACAGCAGCAGGTGATTCTCAACCCTTCCGGTCAATTCCAAAATATCAACGCGATTGGTGATGTTGCTGTCTCTACGTCATCGGTTGGCGCGCCAGTTTATCTCCGCGACTTGGTCGAAATCAGTCGTGGCTACCAGAGTCCCGCTCAGTATTTGAACTACTACACGTGGGAGGGCCCAAAGGGGCAATGGCAGCGGAGCCGCGCGGTCACCCTTGCGATCTACATGCGCGACCAACGGCAAATCGCGACGTTTGGTCAATCCGTCGATCAGAAACTTGCGCAACTCAGGAAGATTCTGCCGCCGGACCTGATCATCGCGCATACGTCTGACCAGCCACTGCAGGTCAAAGAAAACATTCATCTATTCCTGCGTGCTCTGTACGAAGCAATCGTCCTTGTCGTCGTGGTTTCCCTAATTGGGTTTTGGGAATGGCGTCTGGCGCTCATCATGGCGCTGGCAATTCCCATTACCCTGGGCATGACGTTCGGCGTTTCGTACATGTTGGGAATCGACTTGCAGCAAGTGTCGGTCGCGACGCTGATCATTGCGCTGGGCCTTTTGGTAGACGTACCCGTAGTGGCGGGTGATGGCATCAAGCGCGGCCTTGCCGCAGGGTTGCCTCGGGCCGTCGCGGCCTGGCTGGGTCCAACCAAGCTGGCAACCGCGATCTTTTTTGCAACGCTCACGAACATCATCGCGTATCTGCCTTTCCTTATGCTCACCGGGAACACCGGAGAGTTTCTTAGAAGCCTCCCTATCGTGATGACAGCAGCTTTGCTGTGCGCTCTGGTCGTGGCGATGACGTTCGTTCCTCTCCTGGGTTACTACATCCAGAGGCCGCCAAAAAAGAAAGAGCTGACGGTAGAGGAAAAGCGCCAGCGAGGCTTCTATGGTTTCTACAATGGGTTGGTAGGTCGGGCCATTCAGCACCGATGGCTCGTGTTGGCGGGTTCGTTCCTTTTCCTATTGATGGGTGGATTTGTGGCTTCGCACTTGAAGCAACAGTTTTTTCCTGAAGACGTCCAATATTGGTTTTACCTCGATATTTGGCTACCGAACGATGTCCCCTTGACGGCGACAAGCGACGCTGCCGTGAGGGCGGAAGAGGTCGTGCGTCAGATTGTGGAAAGTTCGGCGAAAACGGTTTCGAAGGAGGAATCGGGAAAGCACCTCCTCACTTCGATGACGAGCTTCATCGGGGGTGGCGGACCGCGCTTTTGGTTTTCCATTTCTCCGGAAGCTCCACAGACCAACTATGCGCAAGTCATTGTTCAGGTTAGCGACAAAGAAGCCACGCCGAAACTCATTGGGCCTCTGCAAAGCGCATTGAACAAAGCAGTGCCGGGAGCATGGATCACAGTCCGGCAGTTGCAAACTAATCCTGTGGAAACTCCCGTGGAAATTCTCATCTCGGGTCAGGCCGACACGGACCCGAGCACAGAAACCCAGGAGATACAAACCCTTCGGACCTTAGCTTCTCAAGTCATGAATGTTGTAGGACAGGCGCCTGGCATTGCGGTGCTGAGGGATGATTGGGCCCCGGACAGCCCACAGGTCAAGATCGAGATTGATCCGGACCGCGCGAACGTAGTCGGGATCACAAACGCAGACGTAGCCAATTCGTCTGCGGCGGCAATCACCGGGGCACCCGTTGGCACCTTTAAAGAAGGCGACAAGAGTATCCCGATTGTTGCCCGTCTGCGCCCTCAAGATCGTGCACAACTGTCGCAGATCAAGAGCCTCTATGTTTATTCCTCGCGGCAGGAGACTAGAGTGCCCTTACTCTCTGTTGCGACCGTGAAGAATATTCTTGAAACACGTCGCATACGACGCCGCGAGCATTTTCGTACGATTTCCATATTGTGCTTTCCGGCCCCCGGAGTCCTCGCGTCGGAAATCCTTGGGCCGATCCAGTCCCAACTAAAAGATCTTCAGAATAGACTCCCGCCCGGATATCAGTTGAAGGTCGCGGGCGAGAAAGCAAAGCAGGACGACGGATTCCTGAATCTGGCTGTCGTTCTCCTAATCTCTCTGGTCGGCATCTACTTGGCTTTGCTCATACAGTTCAAGAATGCCGTCAAGCCCTTGCTTGTGTTTGCGGCCGCGCCGTACGGCGCTGTCGGAGCGTTGATCGCTCTGGCAATCATGGGTACGCCCTTCGGGTTCATGGCGTTTCTTGGCGTGGCCAGCCTCATCGGGGTCATTGTCAGCCATGTGATCGTATTGTTCGACTTCATCGAGGAGATGCACGAAAAGGGCGAGCCCTTGGAGCGTGCTCTTCCGGATGCCGGCATCGAGCGCATTCGCCCCGTGATGATTACCGTTGCCGCGACAATCCTTGCCCTATTTCCTCTCGCGCTCGAAGGTGGCCCACTCTGGAAGCCTCTCTGCTATGCCCAGATCGGCGGACTTGCAGTAGCTACCTTCATCACATTGCTACTGGTCCCCGTCTTCTATTCAATCTTTGTGCTCGATCTCAAGTGGATCAAATGGGAAACGACGGGAGATAGGGAGCAGGCGGCTAAGGTAGAGCCAACAACAGGGTGACGACAAGAGGGCGCGGGTTTTCTATCGGAGAACGACATGGATCTAAAACTCACGGGAAAAATCGCGCTGGTTACGGGATCGACGGCAGGGATCGGTTTTGCGATCGCCAAGGCGCTTGCGAGGGAAGGTGCGCATGTCTACGTAAACGGACGTACGCAGAACCGTGTGGATGCGGCCATAACGGCAATTCGATCGAACGCCCCAGGGGCTAAGGTTGACGGGATTGCGGCCGACTTTTCGGATTCAGGCAGCGCTGAAACGGTGTTTGTGAAACTACCCACGGTGGATGTGCTGGTTAACAATGTGGGCATTTTTGAGCCGAAGCCGTTTGCCGAAATCCCAGATGCGGACTGGTACCGCCTCTTCGAGATCAACGTGATGAGCGGAGTGCGGCTCTCGCGACACTACCTAGTTGGGATGCTGAAACGCAACTGCGGCCGCATCCTTTTCATATCGAGCGAATCGGGCGTGCAGATTCCGCCGGAAATGGTGCACTACGGGATGACAAAGACTGCACAGATTGCCGTTGCGCGCGGAATCGCAGAGTCGGTCGCTGGCACCGGTGTGACAGTGAACAGCATTCTTGCTGGGCCGACGGAGTCGGAAGGTGTGGGCGCCTTTGTCGAGGCAATCGCGAAGACGGAAAACAAATCGAAGGCAGAAATAGAGAAGCAGTTCTTTGAGCGTGTACGGCCATCGTCACTGCTTAAGCGCTTTGCCACCGTGGATGAAGTCGCAGCGATGGCGGTCTACCTGGCGGGCGAGGTCTCTTCGGCGACGAACGGGGCGGCACTGCGAGTAGATGGCGGTGTCGTTAGGGCCATTCTCTAACGCGAGGTGGAAGTAGTCGATGCGCGCTGATAGGAAGCGTGCGAGCAGCATTATTAGTCTTAGAAAGAGGTAGGCAATGCCGGAAAACACGGCACCTGCATATATCACCGGCCTAATCCGCCATTTCGAAGATCTTCGGGACGGTACGCACGGCGGCTCCGCAAGTCGCGAGGACAAGGAAGCCCATTTCGAGAAGGCGGTGCAACTGCTGGCGCCCGTCGCTCGCCAGGTTCTCACCGAAATGAACACCAGCTTGCTGCTCAACACCGGGCAGCTCACCGAAACGGGCCTACGACGCACAGCCGATGGAGGGTTGATCGCGTCGTGGGCTTTGACCTGGCCTGAACAGCAGGCAGCCGGAATTGAACCGATCGCACTGCAAGCCCATTTCGGACGCGGCTTCCACCATCCTCATCTTCGAGGAACGACTGTTCATGACTGGCCACTCAACGTGTTCAGCGACGAAGACGCCGCGTCCCAGCTATCCGTACTCCGCGCCATAGCATCCAGCGATCTGCACAATTTGGTTTATCAAGCGGATTATCGGATCGTCCCCGCGGTAAATCGCACTGCGAGCTCGTGACAACTCGGATGCAAGGTCCTGGGGCCGGATTGATTTTCAATTAAAGGCGTGCTGTGTATTGTTGCTTTGCTTGCTGAACCGATCTTCACGCGGAGCTTCTAGCCAGCGGTTTTCCAAACCGCCGCCAAGCAAAACTACTTAGTGCAAAATTCTTGAATGATCGCCACGCTACTATGCATATAGCACGATAAAAGCCCCTGATAAGGGCGAGGTCGGTGGTTCAAGTCCACCCAGGCCCACCATTCAAATCACCAATATATACGCGGCGATTCTCACTTTCCCCTTCCAGGGGACTTGTCATCAAAAAACGGTTTTGCCAAAAATTTGCCAAAAGTCGAGTAGGCCATAGATCCCGTAATCCGGGGCGTTCCGATGCGCGACCCGCATGAAACATCCAAAGTCGGCTAGGCATTGTCGAGATTGCTGGCTTGTCATGTCGAAGGACGTGCAAGGCAGTGCAAGACACTGCAAGCTTGTGGAAGGAGCGGGAAGCCATTTTTAGTCAGTTTGCGGGGCGTAGTGCAGTTGGTTAGAACGCCTGCCTAGCACGCAGGCAGTCGCCAATGCATTGACCTACGAGCCTTCCGCCTAACTTCGGTATTCACGAGCCGCCAAAAGGCATACAATCCGAGGACGCACCACTTCCGATGGCGCAAGGAATAACCGAGCCAGCAGTTGAGCAAGACATGATGTCCCCGATTCGCAGTGCCCCAGTTCAATTTCTGAAACGTTCGCTCCTCCTCGCGCACTATGTGAAGAGGTCGCGTCGGAAAGCATCTACGCTCGGCGCTGACGGAGCATCTTCGTGTGGCCGGGTGCAGGTAACGAAGCCGACCGAGTCTGTCTTTCTTCCCACCGCATAACAGGAGGTCCCCATGATTCGCAGCCTTCAGGAGGGTCTGAATCCGGTAAACGTCCAGGAAACCGCCTTTACTCTCGACAACATGGGCCGTTTCCTCTGCAACACATTGCAGGAGGCACGGGACAGCGCCGGCGTCCAAGTCGCAGGCAAACAGGGAGACTTTGACACCATTGTCATCGGAGGCGGTACATTTGGCGCGGCCATCGCGGCGTCCTTGTTATTCGCAGACCCGACGCACAGCCGCCGCATTCTCGTTCTGGAGGCCGGCCCCTTCGCCTTGCCCGAACACAATCAGAACATGCCGTACCAGGGCGGGACGCCAGACTTTCGCAAACCGTGGGACTCGCACCCCGCCCTCGCGCATCCAGGTCTGCTATTCGCAGTGGGCGGGCGCTCGTTAGCCTGGGGCGGCTGGTCGCCGCAGATGTTACCAGCGGAAATCAGCTCTTGGCCTGCAAGCGTCGCGGCAGATTTGGTCAATAAGTACTTCGAAATCTCAAGCGATCAGATCGGCGCGACCGATTCGAATGATTTCATCTTCGGGCGCCTTCACGACGCGCTCCGAAAACAGCTTTTTCAAGCAATGAAAACCCCGGCCACTGTTCCAGGCGCGATCCCGCTCGCGACGCTGCCGGATCATCCAGCCGTGCGCTACTTTAACCAGAGTGCGACACTCGCGGCTGCAGCCGGCGCAGCAGGAGGCACAGTAACTACCATTCCGCCTCCACCCGTTCCGCCCGATAGCCAATTGCGCGAATGGTTGGGTTTTGACCTGAGCGATACAACACCTCGTTCCGACCTTCTGAATCTCCTAAAGCTCGAAGCTCCGCTTGCCGTTCAAGCACGCACGGCTCCCGGTGAATTTCCGAATAACAAGTACAGTTCCGTGCCTACGCTAACCAAGGCGTCGCGCATCGCTGCTGGCGAAACGGGCGGAATCGGTACCGAAGCCGATGCGCGGAAGCGACTCATGGTGGTCCCCAAGTGCCACGTGCTCGACATTATTACCGAAACGCAGAGCGACAATTGGGTACGCGCGACCGGTGTTCGCGTGCAGGATGCAACCGGCGCCGAACAAGTCATCTCCCTTACGCAGCCGAGTAGCGACGGCCACCAAGGATCCGTCATCATCGCCCTTGGAACAATTGAGAGCACACGCCTTGCACTTAGCACTTTCAAGGACTCCCTTGCGGGGCGCGCGGCTCAACGGATGGGAACGAACCTGGTCGCCCATCTTCGCTCCAACCTCACAATCCGCATCCCCATCGCGGCGCTATCGTTTCTCGCGCCATCCGATCGCAAGTCGCTGGAGGTTTCTGCCCTTTTCGTGAAAGGCAAGACCACCATCAACGGTGTGGAT
The DNA here is from genome assembly GCA_963721915.1 of uncultured Acidobacteriota bacterium. GTDB lineage: Bacteria > Acidobacteriota > Terriglobia > Acidiferrales > UBA7541 > Acidiferrum. Next base: position 53,095 of record CAVRLD010000009.1, read on the forward strand.
CATTTTTCCCATCTGCAGATTACGGCCTCCGGCCTCGGCAAGCTCGGAGACAACTCTGAAGCGGAGTTGTTCCAGAAGGTTCCCGACATTGAACACTTGGAAGGACTCCTCAACGCCACGGACACGCACGTCGTCATCACCGTGCGCGGCATCGGCGAAATGTCCACTCACAATCCGGATAGTTTTGTTCGACTGTCCCCGACACTCACCGACTTCGGTCGCCCCGCAGCCGAAGTGACGATGGCGGATGTCCGCGACGGCAGCAGCACCACTCCACAATCCCAAATTGACAAGCAGGTGTGGGATGCGATGGACGCGCTCGCCGATCAAGTTGCGGCAGCGTTTGCGAACAAACTGCCGTTCGACATCCTTGCGAACGATGGAACCACCATCAACATGCCCGCCAACACCGCCGCAGCGCAGATCAAGGCTGCATATCCATATCCGGGTCGCCGAGACCGCCTCGGCACCACACACCACGATGCTGGAACCCTGTTCATGGGCACGGACCCTGCCACATCCGTGACCAATGAGTTCGGGAGAATCCACGACACCACGAATTGCTACGTTGCGAGCCCCGCCATTTTTCCTGCGCTCGGTTCGCCCAATCCCATGCTGACCGGCATCGCCTTAGCCCACCGCACGTCGGACATGCTCACGGCGAATGTTTTGCCTCAGCCGCTAGCCCGCGTCATTGATCCGGGCTTTACGGCTCTTTTCGATGGAAAGGCAAATACCTTCAATTCCTGGAAGAGTGCGGACGCGAAAAACGGACAAGGCTTTGCTCTCATCGATGGAGAGATCGTAACGTACGGATCGGCGGATTTCGCTCTGTTGTACTTCGCCACCAAGGCGTTTGCCGATTTCCACTTGCGGCTGCAGTTCAAATCCTTCGATCCGAACAACAACAATAGCGGAGTGTTCGTACGTTTCCGCGATCCGCGTTTGCGCCTTCCGACGGCCCTCGCATCACGAGCCGACGCCGAAAAAGTCGGCGGAAATCCAGCGTGGAGTGCTGTCATCTCTGGGTTTGAGGTTCAGATCGACGACAACGCGCGCGGTGATGTGAACAAGGACTTCTACGGCCGACGGCCGGAACCCGATGGACTCTTTAAGAATCGCACCGGCGCGATCTATAAAATCCCTGCCGGCGACCTGATTATCCAAACAGGAGGCCACGACGCGCGCTTGCAGCAGTACACGCCGGGACCGCCTTTGATTCCGGGCGTCTGGTTTCAATACGACATCGTCGTCACCGGAAATCACTACGAGGTGACTCTGACAAACACGCAGTCCGGTGCCTCGCAAGTCACCACGATCTTCGACAACCCTGACACCGGGCGTGGAATAGCACAGCTGGCCGGTCAGTCCGCCGGATTCATCGGCATTCAGTCTTATCCCAGCTCGCCGATGACGTTTCGCGATATTTGGATTAAGTAGATAACCAACCGAATTTCAAGAGCTTCCTTCTTGTTGCAGTCCAGCGATGAGCCGGTCGATATCTTCGGTGGAAGTATAGATGTAGCACGAGGCCCGCACGGCGGCCGTCGCACCGAATCTCTTCAAAGCTGGCAGCGACGCTAGGTCGCCCGCGCGTACTGCAACTCCCAAACGGTCGAGTGAGGCCGCAATGTTCAGCGGCTTGCGATTTTCGACCACGAAAGAGAACACCGATATCCGCTCGTTTGATTTCATCGGACCGAGAATTCGCAGTCCCTTTATCTTCGATAGGCTCGCCAACGCATATTCCGTCAGCTCCTGTTCCCGCGTCCACAATTCCTTACGCCCCAAAGACTCGAGGAACCTAATCGCTGCAGCCAGCCCGACCGCGCCCGCTACGTTCGGTGTCCCTGCTTCAAATTTGAGTGCACCTTCCGCGAAGCGTGCCGGAGCGGACTCCAGCTCCACTTCATGCACCATATTGCTTCCCGCCTGAAACGGTGGTATTGCATCGAGAAGCTCGCGGCGCGCCCACAGTCCGCCAATCCCCATCGGACCGCACATCTTGTGTCCGGAAAGCGCCAGAAAATCACAGCCGATCTCGCGGACATCCACGCTGAAATGTGGGACGGACTGTGCCGCGTCGACGAGAACCACTACCCCAGACCGATGCGCCCGCTCACAGATTTCCTTCGCCGGATTGATCGCGCCCAGGACATTCGACACGTGCGGAAACGTCACCATCTTCGTTCGCTTCGAAAGGAGCGTGTCCAACTGGTCGAGCTGCAAATGTCCGTAGTCGCTGACATCCCATATGCGGAGCGTCGCTCCCGTGCGCCGCGAGCTGCCAGGGAACTAAACTCGAATAGTGGTCGGATACCGTGATCAGAATTTCGTTGCCGCGACCGAGGTTCGCGCCACCCCATGACGATGCCACGAGGTTGATCGCTTCCGTCGTCCCGCGCGTGAACACGATCTCGTCGGACCCGCGTGCGTTGAGGAACCGGGCCACGGTCGCTCTGGCTTCGTCGTACAGAGATGCCGAGTGGCGCGCCAGGGCGTGCAGCGACATGGAAGGGTTCGCGTTTTCGTGTAGGTAAAAGGTATCCAGCGCATCGAGGACCGCGCGTGGACGTTGCGTTGTGGCGGCGCTGTCGAGATAGACCAGAGGATGTCCGTTCATGGAATCCCCGAGCAACGGGAACTGTGCGCGCAGGTCCCTTGAACTCGCCGCACCGAGCCCTGTTCGCGGCTCCGTGATCGGCACGGAGTCAATCGCTGGCAGGGCTGCCACGCCGGAAATCGTTCTTAGAAAGTGTCGTCGCGTGTTTCCCATCGCTCATCCTCTGTCTTATCGCTGCCAGGAGTACGTCCATTTGATCGCGAAGCGCGTTTCCCGCACTTGTGGCGGATTTGACGGCGCTATGCTGGCGAACTGCGTTCCAACGTTGTAGATGACATACAGGTCGCTGTCCGGTCGGTAGTTGTAGCGAAGGCGAAGATTCGCGCTCACCGCTTGGGCGTTTGACGTGTCCATTTGCACGAGGCTCGTGAACGTCAGAAACCGGTTGAACGAGTAGTTTCCTTGCAGGCTTGCTAGGACGACGGAAAAATTGCCATTAGGCAAGGGCAGCCGAAAACGGTCCCACGTCTCCGAGGCGGCAATGGAGAATTTTGCGGTGGGACGGTAGTTGGCTCTGATGCGAAACTCGTTCAGCGTGCCACCGTAATACCCACCAAAGCGCTCGAAGAAGTTGTACGTGAACTTCCGGTCCTGCCCCGACCCGTAGGTCAGCTGATGCCGCGTGAAGTGATATAGACCGTTCGGAATAAAAACATTCTTATAGATGTGAAACGGCGTGGTGATTCGCTGCGTGAACACATCGACGATGTCGTCGTCGGTGTACGCACCGTTGTGGAATTCGGCCCGCAACGTGTTCTGCCACTCCTGCGTCGACACCTGGCCAGTCGTGTCCGGCGCATGCAGCAGGAAACCTTCGAATTGCAGTTCCCGGACGCTCGGAATGCTCGGCCGTACCTTGAACGTCAGGTCTCCGTACGTTTCGTTGGAATCGGGCCGCTGGACGAAACCGACCTCCGGGTTGAAGTTCGGCCCGGTCTTCCTTCGTTCGACGATTCCCTCGACCCAGTTCGAGCGGTAGGTCAGCGAGGCGCCAACATCGCTGTTTCCACTCAAACTTCCGGGGGATTGTGTTCCCGCCATGTGCGCGTCGACGAACCAGTCCTTGAAAAAAACAAGCCTCGTATCCACACCGCCAGTCTGGTTGAAGCTGTCGAGGACGTCGCCAGATCTCTTGTCGATTCCCATGACACCGATGTAAGAACCAGCCCAAAGGGATTCCTTCAGACGAACGACGGCGAAATTTGAATAGGGATTTGGACCGCTGGAGCGGGTGTCCACGTCCATTGCGCCCAATTCCAAACCGCCGATGCGTCCCGTCAGCTTCGCTCCGCCGTTGATGGGGACCTGATTGCCGGTGACCGGGTCAATGCCGATCTGCCGGCTGAAAAACAATTGGTCCTGGTCGCCCAAACTGAAATTGAAGACCCCCGCATTTTCGAGAAAGAACTGCCGCTTCTCGGGGATGAATACCTTGAACGGTGTGATGTTGAAGGGCTCCAAATCGACTTCCGTGTCGGCGAAGTCGGTGTTTCCCGTGAGATTTAAAACAAGATTCGAGGTCAGGCCGTATTTGACGTCCACTCCGCCCGTAAGTGGAAACTTCGGGTCCTGCCCGGTTTGCTTGTCGTAGCGCGCAAGGCCGTATGGCTTCACGATGAACAACCGACCGCTTCCAATATCCTTGATGCCTTCGAGGTCTCCTGCCTCCGACACTTTTGTGATTCCGAATGTCCTCCGGTAGGCTCTCCACAAATCCGACTCGTTTTTTCTGCGGATGAACCGCTTGAAATTCACCCCCCACAACACATCGGTGGAATGCGTGAAGTTGAGTGTGGTGAACGGAACTTCGATCGTCGCGGTCCATCCATCCGCGCCGACCCGCGCCTCAGAAGTCCAGACGCCGTCCCACCCGGAGTCGAAATCCACGCTGGAGTTGTCTCTTTGCTCTTCGACGATGAGCCCGTCCATTTGTGTCCCGCGCGGATTGACTTGAAACACGTACGCTCCGCGGCGGTCGTGATTGGAATCGATGAGGATTTCAAAATGGTCGTCGAGGTCCTGGCTCACGTCGCGGCGCAGTTCGCTCGCGATGATTCGAGAGGGATCAGAATCGAAGCAGTGAATTCCAAAGTAGACCGCATGTCTTGAGTACAGAATCCGCACTTCCGTCCGTTCGGTCGCGGGCTGGCCCTCGTACGGTTCTTGCTGGCGAAAGTCCGAAATCGTTTTTGCCGACTGCCACAGTGGATCGTCGAGCAATCCGTCCATCTTCGGACCTTGGTCGACCCGAACAGCCACCGCCGCGTTCGGCGCTCCCCTTTCGGTTTGAGGAGCCTGTTCGCCAGGTTCGGAGAACGCAGCGGTCCGAACGGGGGAGCACGCCATCAAGGACAGAAGTGTCCCGAAAGCGCGCGCCCATATAAACGTTCCGTTCCTCACGTCCCCTTGGCCTCTTCGGTCTAGACATTGGCGTCAACGGCGACTCTCAACTCAGACTTCGAGCGCCGAGCGAAAAACTCCTGCTCGTCTACCGTGCTGGCTCGAGTGACACAAAAGCTACGGAACGACCGAGAACACCTGAATCGCCGCGGGCGTCGAGCCCTGCCGTCTAACGGCGACGTACAGCCGGCCCAGGTCCGGGGAAAAGAAACTGGTGCGCGCTCCCTTGACCGTCGGGACGCGAGCCATCTCCCGGTAGTGATCGGGGTCTTGCCGCTCGAAAACAGAACTCGCTCCCTCTCCCCCTGTGGCGTAAATGCGTTTGTGCGCCTGATCGAAAAAAATGTCGTCGCAATCGCCGACCGCCGGGAGCTTTTGAAGGACCTTGCCGGTTGCTGTGTCAATCACAACTAGCCGCGCTGGTACGCGCGAGACGACGAAGAGCCGGTGATCAGCTTCGTCGAGCGCCATTGCGTAGTTTCCCAGCGTCAATCCCATTCCCCAGCTTGTCACAACCGAATGTGCCTCGCGGTCCACCACAGCGACCTTCCGCGACCCCGGCAAATTCACGTAAATGCGAGAACTGCCTTTTTCCAATTGGAACGACTCCGGGTGCGCATCCAACTTCGTTTCCGCGGTCTTTTGTCCTTCGGTATCCATCTCTCCGAGCGCTCCGCCTCCGAATCCGACATACACCCGCTCGCGTGCCGAATCGTAGCGGAGGTTATCGGCGTCATCGCCGTACTCAACGGTCTTAAGGAGCTGAAACGAGGTTCCGTCGAACACCTTGACCGTTCCGTCCTTGCCGCTCGCGACGAACAGCCGATTCTTGTCCGCGATGTAGAGCGCACCTTGCGGTTCCTTCAGCCCCGAGATCGTGTGTGCGCGTTTGCCGACTTTGAGATCGACGACTTCCACCGTGCCGTTGCCAAGAGCCGAAACAAATAACCGCTGGCCCGCAACGTCGATCGACATGTGGTCGATGCGCCCCTGTACATCCGGTAGTTCGATCGTCTGCTCCAACTTCAATGGAGACGCCGCCTGCCCCATTGCAACTCTCGCTGACACGAGTACCAGCACAGTCAGGAACATTGGTGGACTAGTCCTCATGGTTTGCTCCGATCTGAGGTCACCGCCTCGTATACGACCATCCTCGCCACGGGCGCCCCGCGCTCCTCCTGCTCGGGCGCGTAAAGGCGGTGGGTGGCCAAATCCACTGCGAGGCTGTGCACCATTTTCTCGACTGGGAAATCCTCGAGTTTTTGATAGTGGTCTGCGTCCTTCACTTCAAACACGGAAATGAAACCGCTTGAGCAAGCTACGTAGATTCGGCGAAGGCCAGGGTCGAACTTAACGACATCGGCACCCGCTGGCAGGGGAAGGTGCGCAATGGACTTGTGTGTGTCTAAGGCAAACACCGTAAATGTTCGGTTTCCGGCGCAGAGAAGAAACGCTCGGTGATGCTCTGAGTCCACGGCCATGCCATGATTGAATTGGCAGCCATCTACTGGATATTTCTCCAATAGAGTGTCTGTGGCTGGATCGATCTCCGCAACTTCATTCGTGTTTCTCAGATTTACGTAGACCTTGCGCGACGATGAATCATATTGCGGCATGCCCGTTTCACTGGCGAATTCTATCGTTTTGACGATCTCGTCTTTTGTGACGTCGACGACCGCAACGGCTTTTCCCAAAGTATCTGAGACATACAGCTTGTGAAAAGGAGCCGCATACGTGCTCCCGTTGGGCTTGGCAGCGGTCGGGAGGCGTTTGATTACGGTCATTGATTGCAGATGGACGATACCGATCTTCTCTTCGCCCCAATTCGATGTGTACACCTTATGTGTTCCCGGCACGTATTCGAGACCAGTGATGCCCGGCAACCCCGGGACCGCCTTCACGACTTCGTTCGACCGCAGGTCGATCACGTACAAAATGCCCGGGCCCAAGTGAGCCGAAAGTAAAAAATGATCCTCGTCATCCACGGTGAGATAGTCGAAGCGCTTTCCTTCCGGACCAGGCAGATCGAATTTCGCAAGCTGCCTCAGCGTTTGACCACGCACGCAGGATGACGACGAGGCGCTAAACACGCAGAACGCAACGATACTGATGGTGATTTCCAGAACCGTCCGCCCGCGATGCGTGTTGGTCCCCAGCAATGCCATAGTTTCAGCTCCGAATTTTCGACTGGCGAGGCTTAACCTGCCATTAATCGGCCTCTTCCGGTGGCCGGACCGCCGCAAACCCTCGGTAGAGCGCAAGGTCGTACCCGATCTTGAGAATCCCGGCGATGAAAAACGGGACGTCTATCAAAGCAGGACGCGAGAAGAGGAACCCGGCAAAGATAGGGCTAATTGCGGCACCTGCCGTCCGCGCCACTCCGGTGATGCCGCCTGCAGCGGAACGTTCCTCGGGACGAACCACCGCCATGGTGTAGGACTGTCTTGTGGGAACGTCCATCTGGCTGATGCTAAACCGTATGAGCAACACCACCACGGCGAGCGTCAGGTTGGGCATCAACGGCACAAGGATGAGGAGCACGTTCGACGGCAAGTGCGTCACCACCATCGTCTTCACCAATCCAATGCGGGAGGCGAGCCGCGAAGCGAGCAACGCCGAAATTCCCGCGAGTACGTTGGCCCAGAAGAAAATCACGCCGAGCTTTACGGGCTGGACTCCGAACCGCAGATAAAACCAGTACGCGGCAAAGCTTTGCACCACAAAACCACCCGCGAAAGAATCCAAAGCGAACAGGCTCGACAGCTTGAAGACAATCGAACGCGAATGACCCACACCGAGAAACTTCCTCGGTGCCGAGCGTTCTTCGGGAATGGAATCTCGCGCTTCCGTGGAGGACGAGAGACTCAGGAAGAGAAACGCCAGTGCCGCGCCGAGCGCGGCATAGAGGAGAACCACGAAGCGGTAACTGTCGGAGGCGGAGAACGAAGCCTTTTGCACGATACCCGTGGCCGCACCACCGCACAACGCGCCAAGAGCCGTCGCGACCGAGCCGGCCAGCGTGTACCACGCGAAAACCTCCGTCCGGTTCGCCGGAGACACCACGTGGGACAACGCAGCCTGTTCGATCGAGAGAAACGGACCGACTTCATTCCCGCTCGGGCTGATGACTCCAATCGTTCCCGCGATAATCAAGAAGAGCAGGTTGTGTGTCGACGCGAAGGCGATGCCTGCTCCCGCCATCAAAATCGCACCCAGGATCAGCGTGCGGCGGCGCCCCATCTGGTCCGCTCTCGTCGTGAGCAGCAGCGAGATCGCGATATCGCCGACAAGCGTCAGCGTTAGAAGCAGTCCGACCTGTGATTCCGTAAGCCCGAGGCCGACAAGATAGAACACGAGAACGACAGAGAGCGCACCGTACGCGAAGAGCCGCACAAACCGCGTGAAGAACAGCATCACGGCGTCCCGCGGCAAAGAGCGCAGCGCCACCGGCATGAGATCGATAAGCGACATCGCAGGGTGTATCGAACCTCGTTCTTCCTTTTCAAACCTGTCCGTGCGGTTAGCGATCGCCGACCGCTTCGTACACCACCATTCGCGCGACCGGCTTTCCGTCCTCTTCCTGCTCCGGCGTGTAGAGACGATGCGTACTCAAGTCCACGGCCACCGTGTGCACGGCGTGCTGCACACGAAAGTCTTCGAGCTTGCGGTAGTGATCGGCGTCGTCCTGATGAAAGATGGAAATCGCGCCGCTGTAGCACGCGACATAAATGCGCCGCAGGCCCGGGTCGAACTTGATGACGTCCGGTCCGCCCGCGAGCGGCAGAAAGGCGATGGGGACGTTCTTGTCCAGATCGAAGACGGTCATCAGCTCGTTTCCTTCGCAAGCGAGGAAGGCGCGGTGATGCTCGGGGTCGAGAGCCATGCCGTGATTTCCCGTGCATTTCCCGACCGGGTAGCGGCCCACAACGGTGTCCGTCGCAGGGTCGATGACGGCGAAGATGTTCTGGTCCTGCAGATTCAAGTACACCTTACGCGCGACCGGATCGTATTGCGGCATCCCTGTTTCGCTGTCGAAGTGCAGCGTCTTCACGATCTCGTCTTTGGTCACGTCGACGACCGCTTCCGCTTTGCCGCGTTCGTCGGACACGTACAGCTTGTGGAAGGGAGCGGCATAGGCGCTCCCGTCCGGTTTCGCTTCCGTCTTCAGTTTCTTTATGACCTTCATCTGCTGGAGGTCCACGACCCCAATCGTGTTGTCGTGGGCGTTCGAGGTGTAGAACTTCTTGAGTTCGGGAACGTACTCGACGCCTTCGGCGCCGGGTGTGTCCGTTATCGTGGCCACGACCTTGTTCGTCCGAACGTCGATCACGTAGGTCTGGTCTGCTGCGAGATGCGCCGAAATCAGGTAGTGGTCGTCCGGGTCAATCGTGAGGTAGTCGAAACGCTTTCCGCCCGGACCGGGAAGGTCGAATTTCGTAACCTCTTTCAAGGTCTGTCCGAACGCGCCGCTCGCGCCCACACTCAGAAGTGAGCCCAGGAGCAGTGCAGCTCTTTGCCAAGACAGTTTTCGGTCTCGCATGAGTCCCTCGTTTAGTGCGATGACATCCCCTTGCCTAACTCGCCGAGCGTTGCCTTGAACGCATTCGCCAGCTTGTCCGCCGGTCCACGGCCCCAGTAATGCAGGAAAATCACCATCGGCTTCTCTTCCGTCATGTGGTGATGAATTGCCACGACGTCGATGCCGTTCTTCCGCAGTGTCTTCAACACCGGAGTCACTTCACCCTCGAGCATGGCGATGTCGCCGGCGACGAGGGCGTCATCCTGCGTGCCGTAGAACGCGGCCCAGGTGTTCAGGCCCATGCGCGCATTGATCGTCGCGCCGTGGTCTTTCATCGCGAAGTCGCTGCGGCCCACGGTGATTTTGTAGACCGCGCCGGACGCTTCGCCGGTGTGCCCAACAATCTGTGCGATCTTCGCCGTGTCGAGCGCCGCGCCGGAGTTGCCCAAAGGAGTGACCGCTTCCGGCTTCACGTGGCCGATCAGATCAAACGCCGGTTTCACTTCGCGCGCAAGATCCGTCGCTTTCCCCATTCCGTGCACGTGCATGTAGTAGACGTGCGGGTCGTCCCAGAAGAAGTGGTTGTGGAGCGCGGTGACTTCGATTCCGTTGTCGAGCAGCGCTGACATCACCGGATTCACTTCCTCTTGCAGCAGCACCAGGTCGCCCATCATCACTTCGCTGCCGTCACTCGCCTTCGTGAATGCGACCCAACCGCCGAAACCGAACGGCGTCGGCGTCGAAACTCCTGCCACCGTCATCTTGAGATCGTTTCGCGGAATGTTGACTTTCAGCACCCCGTCCTTGAAGTCTCCCTTGCGGTCGAGCGATTTCAGAACTTCCTGATAGTCGCCGGGTATCTCCTGCGCGAACGCCGCCGTGCCAAAAACGAGCAGACAAGCGAGCAGAGCTAACTGCGTGTATTTCTTGGTTGCCGACATCAAACACCTCCGTGTCTAGTTTTTTGGCTGGTCAAATTCGTTTGCGCTACTTAGCGGGTGCGGCCTCTGTAAAAGGTTTTGTCATCACATGGCTTCCAGTGCGTAACTCATCGGTCCCGCGCACGGCGACTTCGTCTCCTTCGTGCAGTCCGCCAAAAACCTCGATCATTTTTCCGTCCTGTTCTCCGGTCTGCACGTTCACCCATTCGGTGTTGCCGTCGCGAATGCGAATCACGAAAGTCGCTTCCGTGGTCCGCGCGACTGCGGAAACCGGAACAAACAACGTCGGTTCCGACCGCCGCACCGGCCAGAGCACTTCGGGGAACATGCCCGAGCTCAACCGGCCGTCCCTATTCTCGACATCCAATTCCACCGGCATCGTCCGCGTCTTCACGTCCACCGAGTGCGCGATGCGCGCCACCGTGCCCGTGAAGGTCTGATTCGGAAACGCCGGAACGCTGAAGTCCACCTTCGTCCCCGCGCTCATTCCCGCGGAATACTTCTCGGGAACGGGAACGACGAGACGCAGCTTGCTGATCTTTTCCACTCGCACCATCGGGAGGGAACTTGTCGCCGCGCCAGTGGCGGGACCCACAAGCGAGCCCGGATGAACGTTGCGCTCCGTCACGACGCCGTCGAACGGTGCGCGCACTTCGAGATATCCCTCGATTTCCGAAATGGATTTGAGGCCCGACTTCGCCGCTTCCGCGCTGCCTCGCATGGCTGCAACCTTGGCACGGTCCGCGTCGACCGAGCGTTGCGCAACTTCGAGGTCGTTGCCTGCAACCACACCGGGCGTGGCCGACGCATTCTTCAGCCGGTCGAACGTGCTTTGATCCGAGGCAAGCTTTGCGTCCGCTTCCGCGCGTTGCGCTTCCGCCGCCTGCAGCTTCGACTGTGCCTCGGCGCGTTGCGCCGCCAGCTCCGGCGCCACCAGCCGCGCCATCACTTGCCCGGACCGGACCCGCGTCCCACGGTCCACGCTGATCGAGTCCACGTAGGCGGTCACCCTCGGAAACACTGCGACCGTTTCGTATGCCTGCAGTTCCCCCGGCAGACGCGTCGTGATCGAGAGTTTTTTGGAGGCGACTTTCACCACTTCCACTGCGGCTTGCGCCTGTGCCGCTTTCGTTGTGGAATCTGAGTTCGCGCCGCAAGCTGCGCACCACAGCGCGGTGAAGCTCAAGATGACGGGCGTAAAGAGTTTGCGTCTGATCATGTCGTTTCTCCGGGCCTCACAGCCGTGCCACGCGCGAATGCGCTTGCAGGATCGTCGGGATCAAGCGAGGGCGACGCTACTCCGGCACGCTGTTGAACGAGCGAAAATACCAGTGGCAAGATCAGCAGCGTGGCCGCAGTCGCGAAGAGCAGGCCGCCAATCACAGCGCGACCAAGAGGAGCCGTTTGCTGGCTTCCTTCGCCGATGGCGAGCGCCATCGGAACCATGCCCGCAATCATGGCCATGCTGGTCATCAGGATTGGTCGCATGCGGGTTTTCGCTCCGCGCATCGCCGAATCGATCGCGGCGTTGCCCCCGCGGCGATACACCTCGGCGAACGTCACGAGCAGGATCGCGTTCGCTACCGCCACGCCAATCGCCATAATCGCCCCCATGAACGACTGGATGTTCAGGCTCGTGCCCGTGAGCAACAGCATGAACAGCACCCCGGAGATCACCGCGGGCACTGTCGAGAGCACGACGAACGCCAGCTTCAGCGATTGAAAGGTCGCCGCAAGCAGCAAATAGATCACCAGCACCGCAAGCAGCAGACCGACTCCGAGATTCGTCAACGTTTGTTTCATCGGACCGATCTGGCCGCGAACGGTGACCTTCACGCCGCGCGGCAGTTCACCGGCGCGCTGGATGGCGCTGTCCAGTTCCGAGGAAATCCGTCCAAGGTCTTCGCCCGAAACATTCGCGGTCAGCGTCACCATGCGCTGCCCGTTCAGGCGGTGGTATTCACCGACAACGGTTCCGTACCCCACTTGCGCCACGTCCCCCATCAAAGGATGGGAAGCACCGCCTAGGGTCACGGGAATGTGCTCGACGTCCTGAATCGAGGTCACGTCGGATTGCGGAACCTGCACTTGGACCTGATACGCGACCCCCGACTTGGGATCGGCCCAATAGTTCGGCGCCACGAACCGGCTCGAGGAAGTCGCCGCCAGAAACGAACGGCCCACCCCGGCGGCCGTTACTCCCAGCTGCCCCGCGCGCTCGCGGTCCACGTTGATGTTGATGCTCGGATAGTCGAGTGGCTCGTCGTACTGCAAGTCGCGTAATGCCGAAATCTTGGCGACTTCGGTGCGAAGTTTGGCGGCAAAGGCGCGATCGACGCCTAGGTCCGGGCCGCCGACGTTGATTTCGACGGGCGTCGGAGCTCCGAAGTTCATGATCTGCGTGACGATGTCCGCCCCTTCAAAAGAAAACTGGCAGCCCGGAAACTTGTCCGGCAGAACTTTTCGCAAGCGCTCTTCGAATTGCTCGGCACGGATGCCTGAGTCGGGATTGAGTGCCACACGCAGCACCGCTTCATGCTGGCCGCTCGTCCAGAGATAGATCGTATTGATCGGATAGTTCGGCGGCGGCGCACCAACGTAGCTCAGCGTTACGCCCACGTTGCCCGCCCCGGCTTCTTTCTGTATCGCGTCCAAGACACCGAGCGTCAGTCGTTCCGTCGTCTCGACGCGCGTTCCGATCGGCGCACGGAATCTCAGAAACAGTTGACCGGAGGACACTCGCGGAAAAATCTCCCGTCCAAGATACGGACCGAGAAACGCCACCACGAGCACGGAAACGACAACGTACGCCGCAACCGTAAGACCTCGGATGGCAAAGAGGCCATTCAGAATCCGGCCAAGTCTATCCCGCACGCGATGCAGCAGCGAAGGTGCATCCTCCGCTTCCGGCGCGTGCTCGCGCAGAATCCACGTGGACAATACCGGAACGAGCGTGCTCGACAACAGATACGAAGCCGCCATGGCGAATCCCACCGCGAGTGCGAGCGGGACGAAGAGCGGGCGTGAGACTCCGGTCATGAAGAAGGACGGAACAAAGACCGCGAGAATGCAAAGCATCGCGAGGAGCCGCGGAATCTGCACCTCCTTGCTCGCTTCGAGCACCGCTACCGCTCGGCCACGGCCCTGGCCGAGATGGCTGTGGATGTTTTCCATCACGACCGTCGATTCGTCGACGAGAATTCCGACCGCCAGCGCCAGACCGCCGAGCGTCATGATGTTCACCGTCTGGCCCGCGCCCCACAGCGCCACGACCGCAGTCAGCAAAGCGAAAGGAATCGTTGCGACCACAATGAGCGCGCTTCGCCAGTCGCGCAGAAACAGGAGCACCATCACACCGGTCAACACCGCGCCAAGGAGGCCTTCCTTCACGACCGACAGCAGAGAGTTTCGAACATACGGCGACTGGTCAAACTCGTAGTCAATCTTGATATCGGACGGAACTACCGACTGAAATTGTGCGAGGCTCGCTTTTACTTCATTGACGACAGCCAGCGTCGAGGCGTCGGCGCGCTTTGTCACTGGAATATAGACCGTGCGGCGCCCGTTTACTTCGGCATATCCGGTAATGATGTCGCTCGAATCTTCGATCGTCCCGACGTCGCGCAAGAACACCGTCGGGCCCGCGCCGGTGCGGATCGGAAGGTTCTGCAAATCCTTGATGTTCGAGACCACGGAATTGATCGGCGCAAGACGCAGCAAGTCTCCGGTGCGCACGTTGCCCGCAGGCACGATCGTATTCCCAGTATTGAGCGCCTGCACCACTTCGTCCGGAGCCATGCGGTAGGCTCGCAGCCGCTCGGGATCGACGCTCACCACAATCGTTCGCGCCGCGCCGCCGAAGGGAGGAGGAGCCGAAACACCGGGGAGCGTCGCGAAGAGCGGACGCACGCGGTTCAGCGCGAGGTCCTGAATCTCGCCGACGCTCTTCGTCGAGCTCGAAAAGACGAGATACCCGACGGGCACACTGCCGGCGTCAAAGCGCATGATGAACGGCGCGACCGTTCCCGGCGGCATGAACGCGCGCGCGCGGTCCACGTATCCGACCGTCTGCGCCATCGCCTGGCTCATGTCCGTGCCCGGATGAAACGTCAGTTTCAGCAGCCCGACGTTCTGGATGGATTTCGATTCCACAGCCTCAATGCCGGTGATGTAGAGGAAGTGATACTCGTAGTAGTAGACGAGGTACCCTTCCATTTGCGCCGGGGACATTCCCCCGTACGGCTGCGCCACGTAGATCACCGGCAGATTCAGGTTCGGGAAAATATCAATCGGCATTCGCGTGAGCGCGAGAATCGAACACAGGGCCACGCCGATCACCAGAACGACAACCGAGATGGGATTGCGAAGGGCGCTGCGCAGGAGCCACATGGCTATTTCTCTCCCTGCGCCGCGTCGTGCAGCGACTGCAAAAAGGGGCCGAGGTCGCCCTGGGCGGCCGCCACCGCCGCGAGATTCTGCCAGACGGCGAGCCGCGCCAGCGCGTCATCGATCTCCGCCTGCACGAGAAGGCTTTGTGAGTCGGCAACGTCCACGAGTGTCGCGAGGCCCGCTTGATAGCGCGCTCGCTCCTGCGTTTCAGTAGTTCGAGCGGCGTCGAGTTCGAGCGGCGTGTTCTCGGCGACTTTGCGGGCGCCGTCGAGCGAGGCTTGCGCTTTTCGAAGCTGTCCCGTCAAATCCTGCAACGCTTGATCGTAGCGCGCCTCTTCGGATCGCTCGTTCGCCACTTCCACCGCTTTCTTCGCCTTGATGGAAAAAATGTCGAATACCGGAAACGTGACACTCAGCCCCGCGGCCCAGTTCGCGCGGTCCGGCCCCAACCCTTCGGTACCCCCAAGGAATTTTCCGTTGGGATCGACGCCGCTCCCGCGCCCCATCACCACCGATTGGAGATACAGCTTGGGGTAGTACGAACGGTCGAGAGCATGCACTAGCGATTGCTCTTCTTGGACGCGGGCGCGTTGCACTTGAGCGAATGGGTTTAAGGCGACGGAGGCCGCGGCTGGAGCAGAGGCGGGTGGCGTGCTGACCAATACCGATTCCCGGACTTCGACCACTTGGTCGGCAATGCCGAGAATGTCGGCGAATTGCGCGCGGCTGATCGCCACCTGTTGCTGCGCTCTCGCGAGGTTCACGCGCGCGCGGGCGAGTTCCGCATCCGCTCGCGAGGCCTCGGCCCCAGCGCGAAGTTGATTGTCGACCAGCACGTGAACCGATTTCGCGAAGGTTTCCCGGCGCTCGAGGTCTGCTTGCGCGGCGTGCACTGTTTGTTCTGCGGCGAGCAAGGTGAGGTAGGCGTTGACCGTGGCGACGCTGACATCGAGCCGCGTGAGCAAGGCTTCCGCCGAAGAGCGGTTCTGCGCCGCGCGGGCCGCGTCCACTCGCGCTCCCCGATATCCGAAATCGAGCGGCTCCCAGGAGAACAACAATCCGCTCGCGCTTCCCCAAGCGCTGCGGTTGGAAGTCGACAGTGGCACCGGGCCAGTAATCGGAGCGATCACCGAGTTCGGGATTGTCAATCCGGTGATGTTGTTGTCCGTCGCGCGATTCGACTGCCACAGAAGGTCGGTGCGCGGCAAATAGCTTGTTCGCGCGACGCCCACCCCGGCCTGGGCCGCTCGCACGCGTTCGAGCGAAGCGCGCACTGCGGGATAGTTCTTGAGCGCGAACTCGACGGCTTCTTCGAGCGTGAACACTTTCGTTTTTTGCGGGTCGGACTGCGCCGACATGGTCGTCCCCATGGCCAGCAGCAACACGACGCTTAAGCCCGTTTTCCAGTAGCCCCGATGATGTGCGAACACGTTCGTCTACTCCTCAACTTACTTTCGCGGCGCGTGGTAGATTCCTTCGATCAACTGCATCCCGCGCTCCAGAAGTTTGTCGTCCGGGATTCCTTGCCGCGCCCAGCCTTTCAGGATTTCGTCGACTCCATAGCCTTCTTTGCGGCCGAAACGGTCGTCCAAGAGGTCCGCGTCATGAATGATTTGTCCGATGATGCCAACGCGTGGATGTCGGACGTGAAACTGCTTTGTCAGGGTTTCAAATGTGCAGTCCTCGCCGCGATGTCCGAACCCCTCTTCATGGAACATGTCGTACGGCACGGCTCCGCTCGGCACGCGATCCTCCTGCGCAAAAGCAAAGCGGGCTTTGGCGTCGATAAAGTTGCGGATAAGCCACGCGGAAGCGCACCGATCGACACCCGGTCTTGGTCGCGTTACCCACACCCGACCCTTGTACTTTTTCGGATCGATCTTGGTGGCCACGCTCCCGGACTTGGCCGCGTTCGACCTGGTCGCTTGCTCGAGCAATTCCTGAACGCGCTTTTGCAGCGGGCTGTCGAAGAAATCAACCTCCACGATCTCCTGAAACCGGTTGCGCAACCGGCTGAGGCGGCCCGCCCCTTTGCCTTCCACGCGGGTCGAGGAAAACGCGTGCAGCTCGCGGATCAACTCCTGGTACTCCCGCGCACGCGCTTCCGCGAAACGGCCGATCAGCTGCGGCTTCGACAGATTGTCGATGGAGTCCACATGAACCACCGATGCGTCTCCTCCGTACTTCCGGATCGCCGTCGCGAGCCACTGAAACCGCTCCTCATTGCTCGAGTTGTTCGGAAGCAGGTAGCCGGAATTCCCGAGCGGCACGGTTCCGTAGCGCTGCAGCTTCCTCCAAATCTCAACGCGCTGGCTGGCGCGTTTCGTGGGCAGCGTGAACGTCAGCAGCAGCCACGCGCTCTCGCTTGTGTGTCGTACGGTCATTTCTATCTGATGTTATATCTGTAACGAGGACAAGGTCAAGGCGAGCTGCAACAGACGCAGATGGCGCGAAGATTCAGTCGATCGTTTCAGGAACTTACTGGACGGAGGAGTCGGGAGTCCGGCCCTGCCCTACTACCTGAAGTCGCTCGCGGAGTGCGTGCTCCTGCGCGGCAAGCGGCATGAACTGTTCATGCCAGAAACGCATGCGCTCAGGCTCGGGGAGCGAGGCCATCGCGTGCACTACGGAAATTTCGCGCTTCGTGATTTCGTTGATCTGCCGTACCAATCCGATGATTTCCGCCATCGCTTCCCAGGTTTCCGCGTGGTGTTTGCCGCGCAGCCGCTGGAGGTCCAGCCAGCCGCGGTGGCTGTCACGGTCCCTGGCTTGCGTGTAGAGGTCGGTGAATCGTTGCAGCTTCACCTCGTATTCTTTTTCGAGTGGTTCAATCTGCGCGTACGCACTGATGAAGTCGTTCGCCGTACTGAGATCCGCATCCTTGATGCTGGCGATCTGCGCGCCGAGGCCGCGCAATTCGTTTTCGGCGCGTTCGAGCTGATTTGCCATTTCCTTGTCTTCGCGTTCGCGAACGGCCAGCGTCACGCCGGCCGCCACCATACAAACCAAGAGAACGATGACGGCCAGAATGGCGTATCGGGGAAATCCGTTCTGTTTCGTCGATTCTCGCATCTGCCCTTCCGCGCCGTAGAATCCCGCGAGAGTAAGCACTATAGCCTCTGTCTCGCTCTCCGAAAAGTAAACTGCGCCAACGCGTATTTCGGAGTTCATACTACCGGTTCGCGAAGCGCGGTGCACCGCTTCGTCGCCTTGAAATTCCTGCCTGACGACGTCGCCAAGGATCCGCAGATTTACGATTCCTACCGGAAAGCTTCGAACGAAGTCCTTAGCAAGCTGAGCAGTAACCCACTTGAACTTATAGCCTGGCGGCAGCACAAGGTACTCGTGATGGGCGGGGGGAAGTCTCATGCCGCTGCTCGCCGACATTTTCAGAACGCATCCGGACCATCGGGAGCCGCTTCCAGTGCTAACGCTGGAACATCCGGCCGCGCTGCTTCGAGCCGACCATAGGAAGAACACGAGTGAGGAGTTGCCGTTTGTCGCCGTGGCTTACGGGCTATCTAACATGGAACCTCATTTGCCGAATCCTTATTGTCGCGACCCCGGATGAAGTGCGGCCATCCCAGAGCAAATCAGGAGGCAGCGACACCTGGACCAACATTTCTTGATATCTGCCGGAGCGGCGGGGATCATATCTCCTGAAATTACTTCCAGGTGGGCCACTCGGATATAACGGCCACGCTGCAAGGTGGACCACGTTGCCGGTTATCCGACAATCGTCCAGATACCCAGCATTAGAAGCTCTGGTTTGGATTGACGTCAAAAAAACCATGACCGAGCGGAGCAGCAGGTCTGATTCGTGAAGAACCAAGAGCGGGCAGAAAAGACCTAGAGCGTGTGACGGCGTACCACTACCTTGTCCCCAATCTCAATGCTCATCAAATCTTCGCCTACTTCCAACGGGCCCGAATACGTTTTTCGTGTAAGAGGGATCAAGTTCGGAGCGTCTCCCGGCACGATATGCGAGTACACGGACAATTTGGGCTTCACTTGCGAGAAGACTTTCCCTGCCTGTTCCGGGGTAGTGTGATGCGCGATCACGTTTTGCGCTTGCTCCGGGCTGAGGAAAGAGGCTTGCGCACGAAATGCTACGGGATCGATCACTTCGTGAATCAATACATCCGCGCCTTGAGCGAACCGGACTAAGTTTTCAGAGTATCGGGTGTCTCCGGAGAGCACTACGGAGTGTCCCGCAAAGTCGATGCGGTACCCAAGCGCGGGCTTGATGGGAGCATGGTCGACCGTAAAAGCTGTTACGTTCACCCCGTTGTTTTGATAGGCGATGCCTTCGGTGATTTCCTTCACTTCAACCACCACACCTTGTGCCGGAAATTTTTCATCCACATCGCGCCGGATGTGTATATCAAATTGGTAGGCTTGCTCCAAATGTAACATCATTTCTTTGGTGCCCGCCGGCCCCCACACGCGAAGCGGCGCCTTGCGCCCAAGAATCCAGCCGGTTAACCAAAGGTCCGGAATTCCAACCACGTGATCGGAATGCAGGTGGGTGAGGAACAACGCGCTGACTTCTGCAAACGGTACTCGGAGCTGCTCCAGGCGTTGCGCCGCGCCGCGACCGCAATCAAACAGCAACTTCTCTTGCCCGGCTTCCACTAGGATACTTGGACCGAAGCGGTCCATTCGTGGCTGCGGGTAGCCAGTACCCAAGAGGGTCACCTTGAGACTCTGTGCGTGTGCGCCTGCAGCAAAAGCACCCGTGGCAGCTAACAATAAAAGGAAGTCCAACCAGGAATGCTTGCGTTGACGTGCTGCAAACTTCATAAATAGCGATCTCCTGTCCCGAACTCTGTCGTAGTCTACTTCATCGGGTTTGCGCTAGGCTAACTCGACGATACTGGACCAGCGGGCGATTCGGAAGTAATCCGGATTGGAACATGCGGATCGGTAACGACAAGTCTTAGGGTTGTATCGAAAGCGCGAAGCGTAATGCGCCTGCACGAGCACGGTGTGTTTGCGCGCTTTCGATACAACGACTTGAAGGAAGACGCCCGCGATTTGCGGCGGACGCGGGCCCTATGCAAATTCAATGGTGGGAAAGAGCGGCGTGGAGCTGTGCGGAGGCTGTGCCGCAGAGCGCGACCCGTGACGGTATGAGCCCGGAAGCTGGCCGAATGCGAAAAAGGATCGTGATAAGCGCGGTTGAAGAGATGGAAAAGGACGTCCGTTCCGAGGCCAGGCACAGGGGTACGGAGCGGTGGGAAAAACACTTTCGAATTGGAAAGAGTGGCTTCACGCCGCAGCCGTGACCAGCGGTGGGGAACGAAGTTGGATTTCCGTAGCGGTGAGTCTTTCGACGACCAGCATCGGCCCACCACACTTGGGACAAGACCACAGATCGCTCGGACCGGCGGTGGAGGCCTCTTGCTCGGTTTGCGGTGCCCTGCCGAGCAGTTGGAAGGAAAGTGGCAAGGTGGTGGCACGTTCGCGGTTGGCCAGGAAGCCGAAGTTGCGGATGCGCACGAAACCTTCCGGGAGCAGGTGCAACAGGAAGTGGCGCAAGAACTCATCGAGAGATAGGGTCATCAACTTCTGTTCGTTGCTGTGTGCGGAATCGCGCCAACGAAACGTGACCTTCCCATCAGCAAACGAGACCAGGCGATGGTTGGAGATGGCTACGCGATGAGTGTAACGGCCCAGATAACGAAGCACATGCTCTGGACCTCCGAACGGGCGTTTCGAGTAGACCACCCAGTCCTTTCGGAACAGTGGTCTCAGCCACGCAGCAAATGTTTTCGGCTGAGCGAGAAGTTTTAGATCTCCATGAAAGTTGAGCTTGCCGTCATTAAAGGCGCGCTTGAGCGCTTCGTGGAACTTTCCGCGAAAGACGTGACTGAGCACCTCGACGGGAAGAAAGAAATCGTAGCGTGGTTTGATCCAGCACGTGTGATCGGCAGACAATCCACCGGCTGGCACCACACAATGAACATGTGGGTGGACCGTGAGTTTCTGACTCCAGGTATGCAACACACTGAAGAAGCCGATTTCTGCACCGAGGTGTTTGGGATCGCGGGCCACTTCGAGAAGAGTTTCCGCACTGGTGCGAAACAGGACATCGTAGAGGACCTTCTTGTTCTGCAAGACCAACGGGGCCAAATGACGAGGAAGCGTGAAAACCACATGGACGTAGCGCGTTGGGAGAAGCTCCTGGCGACGTGCTGCGAGCCAGCGATCGCGAGCTCCTGCCTGACACTTCGGGCAGTGCCGATTTCTACAGGAGTTGTAGGAGATGGCGCGATGTCCGCAGCGCGTGCACTCATCGAGATGTCCGCCGAGCGCGGCGGTGCGACACCGCGCAATCGCCAGGAGCACTTTGACGTGCTTCCAGGTGATCCACTTACGGCTTCGTTCGATGAAGGCGTCTCCCGCAGCGCGGACCAGATCGGCCACCTCGAGGGGTGGCCGGTCCATCTACTCGTGCTGTAGTGGACGGTCTTTTAGCTCCAGCGAGTCCAGAGGACTCGCGGTCGCACTGAGGTGCCGTTCAGAGAGATGGAGGTAGATGGTGGTTTCTTCCAGATCGCGATGCCCTAGCAACATCTGGATGGTTCGCAGATCCGCGCCTGCTTCCAGTAGATGTGTGGCGAAGCAGTGCCTCAGCGTATGTGGGTGCACGTCTTTCTGCAGGCCCGCTCGCTGGGCGGCTTTCTTGCAAGCGTCCCAGACCACTTTGGTGGTGATCGGAGTATCACCGGTATGCCAGCGGTTGCCTGGAAACAGCCAGGCGCTGGGCTTGCGCTGTAATCCGCGCCAGTGCTCACGCAGCACCTCGAGCAGTTTTGGGCTGAGCATCACATCCCGATCTTTGCGTCCCTTGCCGCCTTGGACGTGAATCACCATGCGCTTGCTGTCGACATCGCTGACTTTCAGGTGTGTCAATTCAGCGCGTCGTACTCCGGTGGCGTAGAGGGTCATCAACAGAGTGCGATGAAAAAGAGTTAGAGCTGCGTTGATGAGTCGCGCGACTTCTTCCCGGCTGAGGATCGAAGGAAGGTGAAATGCTTTTTTCGGGTAGGGCGTCTCCGCGATGCTCCAGGTTTTCTTGAGAGTCTTGATGTAGAAGAATCGCAGAGCTGCCAATCGTTGCGTAACCGTGCCCGGCGACAACTTGCGCTTCTTGAACAGCTCGGCCTGATATTCACGAATGTGCTCAGGACCCAGACCATCTGGAGAGCACTTGAATCGTCTTGAGAAATCTTCAACTGTGCGAATGTAACAGCGTGTGGTAGCCTCAGAATAATTACGACGCTCGAGTTCTTCGAGCATCATTTTGCGAAGTCGGGTCATGAGGACCTCCTTATGACCCGACAACTTACTTCAGCCGTTCGCCATAAACTGCTCCGTTCGCCTCACGCGAAGCGTCCGCCGCACGGGCGGCTTCATTCAAGTCGGCTTGTAGGAAGTGATCGCGATTGCCCCCGGTTGACGGGGAATGCTGAAGTAATTTACTTGGGTGAAAACCGCGCTATTCGTTCTTATCGTGCGTTTTTGTCTGGGAATACGATGCAGCAGGGAAGCAACGGCCAGCATATGAGGCCTGATCTCGGACCGAACCCCGCGTGCACTGGAATGAGCTCGAATCGGCAATCGAAGCAGGTTTTCCCAGTCGCGCTCCGGCCAGCTCCAAACCCGCATCGCTTGTGCCACCGGCAGCGGTTGCTGCTTTTTTGGCGAAACTCATCGCGCGAAACTTTCGCTACCGACGGCCGTGATTCCGGCGATTTTTCGCAGTACTGGGAGGTATGGTGTGCGAGGGGAGTTCTCGCCGAATCCTCCCGCGAACACAGCGAAGCCAGTACCAAGTAACTTGCTGAAAGTAAATGGTGGGCCTGGGTGGACTTGAACCACCGACCTCGCCCTTATCAGCGCGGCGCGAATAGGTTTTACAACAACTTACAAAACCGCGGGGACTGCCAAACGCCGCCTAAGTCGTTGAAAGTCGCACATGATGTTGCGTGCTGTGGGTTGAGTTGTGGGTCGGAAATTTACCTTTCCACGCAAGGAAGAAGATCAGCCCCTTCCCGAATTTAGACTTTCTCGTCTAGTGAATGACTACCGAGTAGCCAGGCGGCCTTGCAGCCGCCTGGCCCTCTCAGAACTGGGCGTGAAGGTTTCCCTTCACCCAGCTCAGGCCCTTCGAACGCCTCTTTAGGGGAGACGCGGTTTCGAAACGGAGAGACGCTGACGATGAACCCGGTCATGGCACTCGGGATGAAGTAAAACGCAGTTCGTAGCACCTGTCGAACCACCCATCACACGGGGGACGGAGTAATGAAGGCGCCAGCCGGTGATCCGGGTGATTTTTATGTTGCACTGGGTGCAGAGTCCACGTTGCTCATACCAGAGATAGCGAAGAGTGCGGGTACCCCGAAACGTTTCCAGCCTGTGAGCCTCTTCGCGTTCTTCGAAGTAGGTTTCATAGGTTGGATCATACGGGTTAGCTTCGCCTTTGACCTTGACGTGTCGTTTGATGGGAGTGCTCTTGGCGTAGTACAGCCAGACTTTATTTGGCCGTCCTTCGTCATCGCAGGTTTCACCGAAGAAGGACCAGTCACGATTCCCGCGCCGGTCAAAGTATTTCGGTTTGAACCAGCGCGGACTTTTGTTCGGGTGCCTTCGTCGTGCCCATTGCCACAGACTAGAGAAGATGTTGCGATCCACGTGTCCAAACGTGTGTTTGCTCACCACGTGCCGATGATCGTTCGCCCAACCGCGGATTTTCGGGTTGAGTTGATCGATCAGATCGGCGGCAGACACGCCATGTGCGTCTTTGATGATTCTTCGGATGCCCTTCAGGAAGGTTCCAACATTTTTCTTGGAAGGCTTGATGAGCAGTTTCCCGTTAGGGTATCTGCGCACGTTTTGTCCGAGGAAATCAAAGCCGTGCTCCACGTGCGTAATGACGGTCTTTGTCGGAGAGAGTTCAAGACCTCGTTCTTGCAGAAAGCGCTCGACCCGAGGCTTGATTTCCCCTTCCAGTAATTCTTTTGATTTACTGGTGATGACGAAGTCATCCGCGTAACGGACGAGATTGACACAAGGTTTCTCACCTCCAAGGGACTTGAGACGTTTTCCTGCTGGATACTTTTCCTGCAGGAGTCGTTCAAGTCCGTCCAGCGCGCAGTTAGCGAGCGCGGGGGAGATAATTCCACCCTGGGGAGTCCCGTCTGTGGTTTCGTGAAGAACGTGTTTTTCCATGTACCCGGACTTCAGCCACTTTTGGAGAATGACTCGGTCCATCGGGACGTGAGTCAAAAGCCAATCGTGTGAAATTTTGTCGAAACAGGACTTGATGTCACCCTCCAGAATCCACTGCGTGTTTGCGCTTCTCAGTGCTTTGAAACACTGTTCCATCGCATCGGCGCAGGACCGCTGCTGACGAAACCCATAAGAGTTTTTATCAGCAGTAGTTTCCACAACGGGGGCGAGTGCCAGCAGATACAATGCTTGCTGCGCTCGATCCTTCATCGTGGGAATTCCGAGCGGGCGCATCGTTTTGCCGTCCGACTTCGGGATGTAAACACGTCGTAGGGGCTGAGACTGATAACCCCTACACTTCAGCGCATGTACTGCCTGTGCTTTCTTCTCTGGTGTGTCCCAAATTTCTTGGTCCACACCGGGGGTTTTCTTGCCGTTGTTTTCCGTCACTCGTCGAACGGCGAGAACTTTGCCGCTGTAAGAGTGGGTCAGCAAACGTTGCAGGGCTCGCACCCTGCCCCATCTGCGTTCCTTCGTTGCCTGCAGTGTTGTTTACCCATGAACGAGAACCCGGAAGCCTCGGTACTCACTGCAAAAAGAGCCGCTCAGCATGTTAGGCTCTCTCGAGCTAACGACGCTTACGAACATTTGTGTATTCTGACCCTGCTACCAAGCCTAGCCCCGCTCCACCTTATGCTGGCAGATACACCGTGGCCTCACGGTTTCGGTGCCACTCTTACGAATGTGGGTCCATTGTCCGAGGGCTTCGAACGGTCTGTTGCCTCGCCGCTCCAACCTCGTAGGCTATGTGCGATGGGACGCACAGTCTGATCGATTTCCTCCTTGTCAGACAATCATTCCAACAGCTTTCAGGTCGCAATCCGGTTTGCTCGTCACTCGCCCAAAACCCCGTAGCAACATTGCCGTGACTCTTCGTTGCTGCGACCAGGAAAACTTTCGACGTACACAAGGGTGGCGGGTGAGCCGAGTATTTTTCCCATCCGGCGACACCTGGTAGCACTCGATTCGATCAGGTGCGCGAATTCATAACTGTTTCCGCTAGCTCCAAGCCTATAATCGCTCTGCGATGTTCCTCAGGAAAACCAAGACGGCAACGACGGTGATCACCTTCTTCAGAGCTCACATGTGCCTGACGGTGATCATTTTCTCGTGGGTTGTTTTTTGCTGTTTCTTCATCATTCCCAACTGGCACGAGGGACCTGAGCCGTTATATTTCCTGGTCTTCTCCATAGGCTTCGTGACGCTGATTTCCGCCCAACTTTTCTGGATCGGCGGCATCCTCGCGCTTGGGAAACGATTCATTAGCGGGAAGCCGCAGCGCGTCTGGCTCGCGATTATCGTGATCGTTGTCTATGCACTCTTCTTGGCTCACGACTTCGGCATTGGGGACAGACTGCTCGGTGGTGACTCAACCCATTTAACGATGCGCAGGCTTGTGATTGACGGGATTTGGTCGGTGTGGCTGGTAGGGTCGTGGGTGGGCTTCGGCTTGGTGATGGTTTTTTGGACGGTAGACCGCATGATGCGCACCGCAACGTGGGTTTACCACAAAGCGCGCAATGCTGCGTCGAGCCAGGCCGCCGTTCCCATACCAGATGCCACAGCTTCCGATCCACCCTCGCCCGACCGCCGCCGGTTGCTGGAGCGGACCGCCGTAGCCCTGAGCGCCGCACCATTTGTGGCCGCGGGCTACGGACTACTCTACGGCCGATTTAACGTGGAAGTCACTCGCCACCGCATCCGGCTAGCGCGCCTACCCAAAGCGTTCGAGGGTTTTCACATCGCCCAGCTGTCAGACATCCACATCAGCCCCTTCATGCCTGCGAGCGAAATTCGCCGTTGCGTCACACTCGTCAATGAGCTGAAGGCTGACCTGATTGTGCTGACCGGAGACTACTTGGCTGATGACGGAGGGGATTCGCATCTTGCGTCAAGAGCGGGTGCCGATTCAATCGCGCGGCGAAATGCTGAACCTGATTGGTATTGATTACCAGAGCCTGCGGTTCTCCACCGATCATTCTGGACACGACGTTGATCAGTATCTTGCGGGGAACGAAAAGCTGGTAATGCCGGAGGTGGTCAACATCCTTCTGAGCCACAATCCCAACATCTTTGATCGTGCTGCTGAGTTGGGCATCGACTTGACCTTGGCCGGCCACACCCACGGCGGCGAGTTCGAGTTCATCCATCGCGGCGCCTCCCTCACCCGAATAGAAACTCGCTACATCAGCGGGTGGTTCGAGAAACCCGGCGGGCAGCTCTACGTCAATCGCGGCATAGGCACCACCGGTTTCCCTATCCGGTTCAGTTCTCGGCCCGAAATTACTGTCTTTGAGTTGGTGCGCGGGGTCTAAGTTGCGGAAGGCAAGATAAAACTACGTTCATCATCAAGCACGGTAAGAGCTGAGTTTCGAAGCGGGGCGAAGACTTCCGATTCGCTGCGCAGGAAGCTCTGGAAAAATATCTTTTTGGAGTGAATCAACGGCACATAGGTGTGATGTAGCAACTCCCGCATCGTCGGCAACCCTTCCCTTATCCGGATTATGGAAGGGTTGCCCGTAAACCACCCTGAACGGCAGCTATCGCCAGACCAGGTTGACTGATGTGGTAAGCTGCCGCAGCGAACGCTCGGGAGGAAGTACATGAAAGCGCCAATCCTCTATCGAATCTCTTCTGTTCTTCTGCTGCTTTTTGCAGCCGGACATACGTTTGGGTTTCGCCAGAATAATCCGGAATGGGGGGCGGACGCGGTTCTTGGGTTAATGCGGTCCATCCACTTTGACGCACAAGGGTTTAGTCGGACTTATTGGGACTTCTTCAGCGCGTTCGGGCTTTTTTTCTCCGTGTTTCTTTTGTTCGCGGCGGTATTAGCGTGGCTGCTGGCGGGACTTCCGGCAGAGACTTTGGCGCGCATGCGCAGCATTGCGTGGGCGCTCGCCATTTGCTTTGTCGCAGTCACAGCTTTGAGCTGGAGATACGCCTTCACCACCCCCATCGTTTTCTCGACCCTGATTACAGTGTGTTTGATTGCGGCCGCGTGGCTCTCAGCGAAGACAAGCTGAACTTTGGTTGGGAAGCGACAGGTCCGATCTTGGGCGGATCGTCGGCCACCCTTACCTAATTGCGTTACGTCAGAGTAGCCGGTCATCCGACAAGTGAGAATCCATTGCGTTCCGTTCGCCTCACGCGAAGCGTCCGCCGCACGGGCGGCTTCGTTGTATGCCGGGCATGTTCAGCAGCTAGGAGGTGCAAATCCTCTACCCAACCTGATGGAGGTGAAGGGTTAGCAATGACGCAAGGGCTATCGCCGCGAGGCGGGGTCTGAAGGAAGCGTCAAGCAAATGTGCGAGTCGATGAACAAGAACCGAATATAAGGCGTGAGCGTCGGACGAGCGGGCAACGTACTGCGAAGTCCATAATCCATCAAGGATGCGAAGCGTAGATTCGGCGACCGTGCACAGAAGGCGGCTGGAATTACCCCGGGAGATCTGTCCTGTGTCGCTGCGGCGACTGAGAAAGCCGAGAGGCAATCTGACCGCAGGGCAGAAGTCAGCAGAGGGTGTAGTAGATCACGACGTCGGCGAAGCTAGTGAGGCACTCCAATACCGAAAGGTGGAGCCAACAGATAGGCCGAGCCGGGAACGGTGATTGAAGACCCGAACGAGAGGAGAGGCGAGTAGGACATGGATCTCAGGCGCGACAAGCGGCAGAACATCCAAGAGAAATTGGACTTCTCATCCGAATGGAAGGGTGAAGCCCGCCAAGCCGGAAGGGAAGAGACCGAATCGCGTCAGGCGATGCATGAACCCGAAAGCCCAGCTAACACCATCCGACTCATGGAGGAAGTATGTGAGCGAGAAAATCTGTTGGAGGCATTACGGCGGGTGAAGGCTAATAAAGGTAGCGCCGGGATCGACGGGATGACCGTCGGCCAACTCAGCGGCTACCTGAAGCAGCACTGGCTCACCATCCGGGAACAACTGCTGAACGGGACCTATGAACCGCAGCCGGTAAGGCGCGTGGAAATCGAGAAGACGGACGGAGGGGGGATGCGAAAGCTTGGTATCCCAACTACGCTCGATCGATTTCTCCAACAAGCGGTGATGCAGGTTCTGCAGCGGCGGTGGAACCCCACGTTTTCCGATCACAGCTACGGTTTTCGACCGGGACGATCCGCGCATCAAGCCGTAACCCAAGCACAGCTGTACCTTGCAGAAGGTTACCGTTGGGTGATCGATCTCGACTTGGAGAAATTCTTCGATCGAGTCAATCACGACAAATTGATGGGGCAGGTCGCGAAACGTGTCGAGGACAAGCGGCTGTTAAAACTCATTCGGGCGTTCCTGAACGCCGGGGTGATGGAGAACGGGTTAGTCAGTCCAAGTGTGGAAGGAACTCCGCAAGGAGGTCCACTTTCGCCTTTGTTGAGTAACCTCGTACTCGATGAACTCGATCGGGAGTTGGAGCGCCGTGGACATCGCTATGTTCGTTACGCAGATGATTGCAACATCTACGTGCTAAGCGAGCGAGCCGGTCAACGAGTGATGAAGAGCATCACGAAATTCATCACGCAGCAGCTCAAACTCAAAGTGAACGAGTCCAAGAGTGCGGTGGCGAAACCGCAGGAGCGAAAATTCCTTGGATTCAGCTTTACGGACGGGCCAGAGGTCCAGCGCGTCATCGCGCCGAAGGCCTTGGACCGTTTTAAGAGACGGGTCCGGGAAATCACGCGACGAGCGAAAGGTGTCAGCATCGAGATGACGATGGCAGAACTAGCCCCCTACATGCGGGGTTGGCGCAGCTATTTCGGCTTCTGCGAAACACCCCAGGAACTCGTCAATCTTACTCGTTGGGTCCGGCTGCGACTTCGAGTGGCTCTGTGGCGGCAGTGGAAAACACCACGTCGTCGTCGGGCCGCACTTCTCGAATTGGGGGTGCGCCCGCGACTAGCGCGCAACACCGCTAGCAGCTCCCGCGGCCCTCGCTACCTCGCGCAGGCCAAGGCCCTCTCTGTCGGGCTTTCCAATGCTTACTTCAAATCGCTCGGACTTCCGTCCTTATACGAGGAGTGCTAGCGTAACCATCTCGAACCGCCGTGTACGGACCCGTACGCACGGTGGTGTGGCAGGGGTCGGCGGGCAACCGTCGCCCCTATGCCGATCAAGTCCGCTTGTGGTGACCGACGCAGTGACACCGCTATTGGTATCGCGCACTAGCCAGCGGCGGTTCTCCACGGCGCGCACGCGTGCCATGCGCAGGTGCTGCTCAGCGGCTTCTGAGGTGTGGCTGGCGAATTGTTAATTCGCATGACTCCTCGGGATTCCCCGTCCTGCTACGATTCTGCGATGCGCAATCTGTTGGCTCTTTTCATCCATTTGATCGCTACCCTGGCCCGCTTGCTCGGACCTGGCGGGGTCCGCTCCCTAGTTGCGGAGTCGCTTCTCCTCAAGCACCAGCTGCTGATCGTGAATCGCTCGCGGCAACGATCGCCCAATCTATCTGCGTGGGACCGCATCCTTGTCGGTTGGATGGCGCTCTTTGTGTGTCCAACTCGTCTGCTCCGTTCTGCAATTGTACTGAAGCCCTCGACACTGCTAGCTATTCACAAAGCTATGAGCAAGCGAAAGTACCGGCTGCTGTTTTCCCCGGATCGCCGACGGAAGCCCGGCCCAAAAGGACCGAGTGCAGAACTCGTCGGTGCCGTCGTCGAAATGAAGCGACGTAATCCGACCTGGGGCTGTCCGCGAATTGCACAACAGATCGCCTTGGCGTTCCAAATCGAAATCGACAAAGACGTGGTTCGAAGAATTCTCGCCCATCACTACCAGCCGGGACAGGATTCCGATGGCCCCTCCTGGCTGACATTCCTCGGCCACATGAAAGACAGCCTCTGGAGTATTGATCTATTCAGGTGCCAGTCGGCCACGTTGCGGTCCTACTGGGTCCTGGTCGTCATGGATCAATATACGCGCCGCATCATTGGGTTCGGCGTCCATGCGCGAACGCTCAATGGTGTCGCACTCTGTAGGATGTTCAACCGCGCCATTCGAGGGCAACTCTGGATGCCGAAGTACATCAGCTCCGACAACGATCCGCTTTATCGGTTCCACCAATGGCAAGCCAATCTGCGGATACTGGAGGCGACAGAAATCAAGTCCATCCCCTACGTTCCCCTGTCCCATCCATTCGTGGAAAGGCTAATCGGCACCCTTCGGCGCGAGTACTTAGATCACATCTTGTTCTGGACGACGGCAGATCTCGAAAACAAGCTGCTCGATTTCAGGACCTATTTCAACAACCATCGCACGCATACCTCACTCGAGGGGCGAACGCCGGATACAACCGTGTCACGACCAGTAGCCCATCTCAGCTCGTTTCGATGGCAACCACACTGTCGAGCCCTATACCAAACACCAGCCGCCGCCTGACTTTTCAAAGACTCTCGCTCGCCGCAGTATCCGGTCAACGTCGCCAGAAACACCCGATGAAATCATACGGTGTTTGCGTTCTTATGATAGTTGCAGCGCGTTTCGCGGATCTGATCGTTTCACCGCCACCGTATCAATTCGCCAGAGACAGGCTACCAGGGTTGACGACCTACTATGTGCTGTTCTTCATCCACTTGGAGACGCGCCGGGTGAATCTGGCCGGATTCACGCCGTACCCGGATGGGGAGTGGATGGAGCAGCAGGCGCGAAACATGACTATGGAGGAGTGGGGATGCCTGAGAGGCTGCCGCTATCTGCTGCATGACGGAGATGCGAAGTTCTGCCAATCATTTCGAGAACTGATCAAGACGGGAAGCGTGAATCCGCTTCGATTGCCAGCAAGAAGTCCGAATCTAAACTCGTATGCGGAACCCTGGGTGAGGTCGGTCAAAGAAGAATGTCTGTCGAGGCTGATCCTGTTTGGAGAATCGTCCCTGCGGCGAGCGTTGCAGCAATACATCGTACATTACCACGAGGAGCGCAACCATCAGGGCAAAGACAATCGGATCTTGTTTCCTTCGCGGCCGGAGGCAAGGAGGAACATGGGAGCAGTGCGGTGTCGAGAACGACTGGGCGGCCTGCTGAAGTACTACGAGAGGGAAGCGGCATAAAAGTCGACGGGACAGCGGGCGATCGACTCACAACATATATTAAGGATACTGGGAATCTCGACTGGCAAAAGACCTCGCGGGCGTGATTTCATCAACGTGGTTGAGCAATGATTTCAAGGCAGCGACCAGGACGAGTTTTTTGACCACACGGGAGGGGAGAAAGCGGTTGACTATCGATCTCGCGGCCTATATCATGGCCATGATAATTAACGTGGCCATGATAATTACCATGGCCGTGGTAAACCAATGCCAAGCCATTACCCAAGCGCACCCGTCGACAACGAAGCCCGACTCGGGCGGATCGTGGCCAGTCTGTTCCGTGAGGAAGGCTGGAAGGTCGCTGAAGAGCCGCGAGAAAAGAATGTTGCGCCCGATTTCCTAGTGTCGGGGCACGGGAAGAAATTCGTCGTAGAACTAAAACGAGCCTCGGAGGGCCGAAAGGACCGCGTGATTCCGTTGCTCTCCCAGGCCGCGCTGGAAGCTGTCCACTATTCCCGAGTCCTGCCCGGCCATCCGGTTCCCCTTGCGATTGTGGGCGCACAGCGTATCCCGGATTCCATCGCCGAGGAAGCGAAGCAATTCATGCGGGAGCGGGCCCCGGAAGTCGCAGTTGGAGTAGTGGACCTCGAAGGCCTTCGGCTCTTCGCAGGCCACGGATTGGAGTCACTGAGTTCGTCAAGGCGGTCGCACAGCGAACTCCGTTCGCCAAACATGCGCGCGCGCGCGCCGCAGCTCTTTTCCGATTTGAACCAATGGATGCTCAAGGTCCTTCTGGCTCCTCGAATTCCGGAAGCATATTTGTCGGCTCCGAGAGGGCAGTATCAGGGAGCGTCGCAGCTGGCGGAAGCAGCTGGCGTCTCCGTCATGAGCGCATTTCGCTTCGTCGAGGAGTTTTCAAAAGAAGGCTTTATCGAGTCCGGGGGTGGAGTATTGCGGCTGGTTCGATTGAGAGAATTGCTGAACCGGTGGATGGCTGCGAGTCAGCGACGCGTTCTGGAAATCCCGATGCGTTGGGTTCTTCACCGGGGGAAAAAAGCCCTCTGGAACGCAGTCCGTTCCTACAGATCGGATGAAGCGATGCCCTTTGCAGATCCTCCCGATCAGCTCTCGTCACCACGGCCACGTTTGTGCCTTGGACTGTTTGAAGCCGCGGAAGCACTCGGCATCGGGTTTGTGCATGGGGTGAAGCCATATCTTTACTTGGAGCGTCTGAACGCGGCAGTTCTGAAGGACCTCGGCCTTTCGGGGAACGCAGAGGAAGAAGAAGCAGACCTCTACGTGCGCATTCCGGGGAACCGCGAGAGTGCTTTTCGTGGAGTTGTCCGGAAAGACGGCGTGCCAGTGAGCGATATTCTTCAGGTTTGGCTGGATGTCAGCCAGCATCCGTCCCGAGGCAAGGAACAGGCAGACCTTATCTGGAGAAGGATTCTGTCTCGAGCACTTGAATCGTCCGAACCATGAGTGAACAGAATCCCGAACTCGAAGCGTTTTCGAAATTCATTGTCGCGCTGGAGCCCTGGCTCGGCGAGGTGGTTCTTGTCGGAGGATGGGCACATCGTCTGTACCGTCTCGATCCCCGCGCGAGGAAGCTCGACTATCTTCCGGTGACAACGCTCGATGGCGACGTCGCCGTACCGCCGAAACTGAAAAAGGAAGAATCGACGGTGCGGAAGCGCCTGCTGGAGGCCGGCTTTGAAGAAGAGTTCATCGGAGAGGATCGTCCACCGGCAACGCATTACCACTACGGAAAGGGAGGCGGTTTCTACGCGGAGTTCCTGGCACCGCTCGAAGGAAGTGAATACGACCGGAACGGCAAGCGGAAAGCTACGAAGGAAGTGGGCGGAGTTTCGTCGCAACTGCTTCGCTACATCGACATCCTGTTGATTTCGCCCTGGAAGGTAGAGTTAGGCGAGGAGAACGGATACGCGATGTCACCGAAGCAGACCGCGCAGATCGCCAATCCGGCAAGTTTCCTGGCACAAAAACTTCTGATCCATGAGCAGCGCGACTACAAAGACAAAGCTAAGGACTTGCTGTACATGCACGATACGATCGAAGTGTTCTCGGAAACTCTGGATGAATTGCAAAAGCTCTTTCGCAGTGCTGTTGCGCCGAAACTGCATCCGCGACGCGTAGCGGAACTCGAAGGGGCGGCCGACAGGCTCTTTGGAAAAGTCGAGGACACGATTCGGGAAGCCGTTCGCATGGCCGCGGGGCGAAAGCTCACTGCCGAACGACTCGCCGAAACAGCGCAAGCCGGATTGAAAGAAATTTTTGGAAAGAAGCCTGCTTAAGTAGTCTTCCGATCTGTCCCTCGCCAAAATCCAGAGTGGGTTTGAAATGAATAGCTTCGCCAAAACTCTGGCCGACTTTGAAATCAATGACTTAGCCGCCCTCCCGCCCCTGTTCTGTTATAACTCCTAGCCATGTTTCGATTTATCGGCCTGTGCCTCGGAACGCTGGTTCGCCTCTTGCGCGCCCGTCGGAGTCTCTTACTCGAGAATCTGGTCCTACGTCAACAGCTCGCCGTCCTGAAGCGTCGGCATCCGCGGCCAAGACTAGACCTGCTCGACAAGCTCTTCTGGGTCGCCATTCGTCGATTTTGGTCCGCATGGCAACAATCCCTCATTGCGGTCGCGCCGGAAACCGTGGTGCGTTGGCACAGGGGCGGATTCCGTTTGTACTGAAAGCTGATCTCCAAGGTCAGGAGGCCCGTCGGGCGACGACAGACATCGAAGGAAGTTCGGGAATTGATCTTCCGCATGGTCGTTGAGAACCCCACGTGGGGAGCGCCACGCATCCAAGGCGAGCTTCTCATGCTCAGTTTTGATGTCTCCGAGCGAACGATCTCGCGTTGGATGAAACGGGCACCTCGAGATCCAGAGCCGGCCAGGCGCTGGCTTACCTTTCTCCGTAATCACCGGGAAGCGATTGCCGCGATGGACTTCTTCACCGTGCCAACGATCACGTTCGGTGTGCTCTATTGCTTTTTCGTCATCCGTCACGACCGTCGGTGTATCCTGCACTTCAATGTCACAAAGCATCCGACAAGCTCGTGGATCATCCAGCAGTTGCGAGAAGCATTTCCATTTGGATCCGCTCCGAGATTCGTCATCTTTGATCGTGATGCCAAGTATGGACTGGAAGTCCCGGCAGCGGTTCGATCCCTGAGGGTGAATCCTGTCCGCACTTCGTTCGAAAGTCCTTGGCAGAATGGAGTGGCAGAGCGTTGGGTAGGGAGTTGCCGGCGTGATCTCCTGGATCACATCATTGCAGTTGACGAACGCCACCTGAAACGCCGGCTCTCTGAGTATATTCGCTACTACCACGAGGACCGCACACATCTCGGACTCGGGAAGGGAACGCCAGACGGCAGACCTCGCACTATAGCCTGTGGCTGGCGAATTGTTAATTCGCGCATGACTCCTCGGGATTCCCCGTCCTGCTACGATTCTGCGATGCGCAATCTGTTGGCTCTTTTCATCCATTTGATCGCTACCCTGGCCCGCTTGCTCGGACCTGGCGGGGTCCGCTCCCTAGTTGCGGAGTCGCTTCTCCTCAAGCACCAGCTGCTGATCGTGAATCGCTCGCGGCAACGATCGCCCAATCTATCTGCGTGGGACCGCATCCTTGTCGGTTGGATGGCGCTCTTTGTGCGTCCAACTCGTCTGCTCCGTTCTGCAATTGTACTGAAGCCCTCGACGCTGCTAGCTATTCACAAAGCTATGAGCAAGCGAAAGTACCGGCTGCTGTTTTCCCCGGATCGCCGACGGAAGCCCGGCCCAAAAGGACCGAGTGCAGAACTCATCGGTGCGGTCGTCGAAATGAAGCGACGTAATCCCACCTGGGCTGTCCGCGAATTGCACAACAGATCGCCTTGGCGTTCCAAATCGAAATCGACAAAGACGTGGTTCGAAGAATTCTCGCCCATCACTACCAGCCGGGACAGGATTCCGATGGCCCCTCCTGGCTGACATTCCTCGGCCACATGAAAGACAGCCTCTGGAGTATTGATCTATTCAGGTGCCAGTCGGCCACGTTGCGGTCCTACTGGGTCCTGGTCGTCATGGATCAATATACGCGCCGCATCATTGGGTTCGGCGTCCATGCGGGAACGCTCAATGGTGTCGCACTCTGTAGGATGTTCAACCGCGCCATTCGAGGGCAACTCTGGATGCCGAAGTACATCAGCTCCGACAACGATCCGCTTTATCGGTTCCACCAATGGCAAGCCAATCTGCGGATACTGGAGGCGACAGAAATCAAGTCCATCCCCTACGTTCCCCTGTCCCATCCATTCGTGGAAAGGCTAATCGGCACCCTTCGGCGCGAGTACTTAGATCACATCTTGTTCTGGACGACGGCAGATCTCGAAAACAAGCTGCTCGATTTCAGGACCTACTTCAACAACCATCGCACGCATACCTCACTCGAGGGGCGAACGCCGGATACAACCGTGTCACGACCAGTAGCCCATCTCGGCTCGTTTCGATGGCAACCACACTGTCGAGCCCTATACCAAACACCAGCCGCCGCCTGACTTTTCAAAGACTCTCGCTCGCCGCAGTATCCGGTCAACGTCGGCAGAAACACCCGATGAAATCATACGGTCTTTGCGTTCTTATGATAGTTGCAGCGCGTTTCGCGGATCCGATCGTTTCACCGCCACCGTATCAATTCGCCAGAGACACGTTGCAGTGCACGATCCGTCGCGTTCCTACTTCCATCAGGAGGAACACATAAAGAGTTCGGAACCGGGCGGTCACCACGACCATGAAGTCGCACGCCACCACGGACTGAGCGTGATTGCGGACAAAGGTCCTCCAGTGTTGCGAAGAGGTTCTGCACGGGCCTCTTTTCCCCGGCTCGGGAGGCCAATAAGCTCGTACCGTACGGGGAGAGATATAGATTCCGAGCTTGAGGGATAGCTCAGCTGCCAGGCGAGCCTGTCCCCACGTCGGGTTCTCCCGTGCCATCCGCGCAATGAGCTTTTGAACGTCCTCAGGAAGTCGCGGGCAACCCGCTTGACTCTTCCGTCGCCAGAACAACGTGAAACCCTTGCGATGCCAGCCGATCAGCGTCTCGGGCTTGACGATCACCAAGGCGTCTTTCCAATTGAACAGGCGGGACCACAGGGCGAGGGAGAAGCGAGCGGAATCGTTCAACCGTCGGGGCTCGACGTGCCGTTCTTCGTAGAACGCCAGTTGCTTTCGCAAGAACAGAATCTCTGCACTGAGGGCCGTGCGCGAGCGGAACATGAGACCCAAGAAACGGAATCCTTCTCTGACCAGTTCGGTGATCAAGCCAAGAAATGCGTCAAATGATCGCGCCCTGTTAGGAACGAATGGTGACATGGGGTGTCAGGATGGCACAACGGGCAGTTTACTGAGAAGGATTTTCTGCCAGCTTAGTCGAGCTTTTTACCGTTACCTCGCTTGGAGAAACCGAACTAGTAAGTAACAGCATCTCTATGAGATGCGGGCCCTATGGAATTTCTGCGTAGCACAGCAGGGTGGACACCTCATTTTTGCGCTGAACTGGACGTCGTTGGCGAAGCGACAGAGTTACGGATCTTGAGTTCCGTGGGCAGGACAATCTGCTGCGCTCGCCCTTTCTTGCCCTTGATACGGTCCAAGAGAAGACGTGCCGCTCTGGCGCCCATCTGATAGCCGGATTGATGAACCGATGTAAGCGCCGGGTCTGTGAACATTCCTAGATCCAAATTATCAAATCCGATGATCGAGATATCCGCGGGACAACGCAATCCGAGTTCTCTGGCGGCAAGCAGTGCTCCCAACGCCATAAGATCGTTTGACGCAAAAATAGCCGTCGGGCGCGGCAACATACTGAGCAAGCGAATCCCGCTACGGTAACCACTGTCTCGATCGAACTTTGTTTCCTGAATATATTCCGGCGCAATACGTACGCCGTGTTTTGCCAGCGCCTTGCGAAATCCGGCCAGACGCTCGACAGCGTTCGTGAGCTGAGAAGGGCCCGCGATAGCCGCCAGCAGAGTGTGGCCCATCTGCAAAAGATGCTCCGTTGCGTGAAAGGCGCCGTCTTCATTTGCGACCATAACGGCGTCACCCTTCCAGTCTGCGGGGCGTCGATCAATGCAGACGACAGGAACGCTAGTCGGCGTAGGCGGTCCGAGTTCCGCCGAGAGATTGCTCTCGGCGGCTGGAATAACCAGAAGGCCGGCGGGACGGTAGGAGCGTAGTTCGTCGAGATAGGCCTTCTCCTTCGCCGGATCGTTATCCGTATTGCACAACACAACTCGGAACGATCCTTTGAACGCGACATCCTCCACGCCTCGAACCACGCCGGGAAAGAAAGGGTTTGTAATGTCGGGAATCACCATTCCCAACATGTTCGTAGAATTTCGTCGCAGTCCGCGCGCCAATTGGCTGGGCTGATAGCCGAGACTGCGAATCGCCTCCAGCACGCGGAGCCTCAATCGTTCTCGAACCGGAGCAGTTTGGTTGACGACATGCGACACCGTGCCGAGTGAGACCTGAGCACGCTCGGCGATCTGCTTCATAGTGGTTGCAGTGGTCATAGAATAAGGAGCCTATCCTGAATGTGCATTCGGATGCTCTCGTCTCGGATTGTCTGCTGCGGTCAAGTAGCGGCTATATTACTGTGCATCTTGGACGCAACGGAAGCCCAGCGCTGCCGATCGGTCCTTGCTTGGCGCCATCATTGCGAGTTTACCGTGTTCTGTGAGCTTATAGGCTTGAGGGAAATACCAGATAGATCCCTGCGGCTGGTAGTAGCTGCCGCCCCGCAGAATACCCCCGCGCGTGTGCTCGTCGACAAATTCATCCGTCCATTGCCACACGTTGCCGACGAGATCCATCACACCAAACGGGCTTGTGCCTTTGGGGTGCGCTGTGACGCTATCCGGGCCGCGCATGACGCGTCCTTTGTCTGGGACCGGAACCGCCGATGAGTTCCAGTCATTGCCCCACGGATATAGACGTCCGTCTGTACCCTGCGCAGCGTACTGCCACTCCCATTCATGCGGGAGGCGTTTCCCCGCCCAAGCTGCGTAGGCGCGCGCGTCCTCGAGCGCGACCCAGGTCACAGGCTTGTCCGCTCCGCCCTCTGGATAAGTGCCATTCTGCCAGTCGCGCAGAAAATCCAGATCGTCCTTGGGATGATAGTGTGTGGCATCCACAAATTTCTTAAACTGTTCATTTGTGACCGGATATTTGTCGATCCAGAACGACTTAATGTTCATCACGTGTTCGTGATACCGGCGGGGCGAATCTTCCCATGGATACTGCACATCGACCCCGACATCGTCGAATCCTTCAATCTCGATGCCTTGCACCTTGAATCGAAAGTCACCCGCAGGGATTTTCACCATTTCGGTGGGCGTTCCGGCCGGTGGCTTGGTCGCGGCCAGCGGCGCGATCTGCTGCGGCAAGAAAGTCCACTCATGAGAGAAAGCCGTGAGCGGCTTAGCCGTCATGGCCTTCATCTTCGTCATTAAATTTCTTATGGGTTCGCTTAGAGCTGATTTCGTGGCAAGAAGCGCTCCATAGTCCTTTGCACCGAGATCGAACGTAAGGACAACATTGTTGCCGCGACTATCCGAATTGAGTTCCACGCCATGGTAGAGATCGTAGTAGTGCATCCCGTTGTTCGCAGGCAATTCGATCTGGGGCCCAGAGACGTTATATTCATTGCGATTTACGATCGTCCAGACCGTGTCGTCTCCCAGGGGCCATCGGCTGGAAAATACGCCGAAATGCAGCATCGGAGAAAACGGTTCCCAATCCTGACTTACCAGGAACGGCGCGACGCCGCGTTCAATGGTGGCAACTCGTCGAGTTGCCTCCGCGTCATGTAGTGTGATGCCATTCCAGATTCCCCAGATATTTTCCCAACTCTCCCATCCGACACCGTTAAAGAACGCAAACTGCAGATCATCTGTTTTGTTTCGGTTCCAGCGATCGGATATGTTCACCATGTGCCGGGGCTCGAGCCATTTGTAGCGGTCGACTTTCGGTGCGAAAGAGAATTTGTATTGACCCCAGGTTAGTACGTCGTAGGCAACGCCTTCGTCGTGCGGGCCGCCTTCAGGTTCGAAGGCAAGCGGATGCCCTACGCGGTCGGCCGCTTCGGAAAAAGCGCGAGGAACCCCGTCCTGTGTATCGCCATTGATGCCGTCCGCTCCGATTTCCGCCATCAGAGATGCGATTGCATCAGGCCATGGTTTTCCCGGATCGTTCGTCCCTTGATCCCACATCATCATCGGAAACAAAACACGAACGCCCCGCCTGTGAAAGTCGGCGATCATTTGACGTACGCCAGCTACACCACCCGGCATAGAGCGGATCATGTCGTGTTGATTGCGATTGTCGATGCCCATATTGGAATAGGTTGGCCAGATCAAGACAGCATCAATGCCGCCGTAGCGTTTTTCCAAATCGTCGAGGTAACGATCCACGGTGTAGTGATTTGCGACGGGGTCGTAGAAGAAACGATCCTCGACCATCATCTGCGGCTGGATAAAACTCGATTGCGCCCATTTCAACGCAGGAATATCGTATCGGGAGCCGTCGTAGCCGATGCGAATGCGCCGTTCGTCGCGCCAGTGCCGTACGTCAGCGAGCCAATTCTCGTGCTCTTCGGCGGAGCAAGGTTTCGTTCCGCCCTCCCAGGCACCTCTCATGTTGAGACAGCCAGGGCCTGGGATTTGCTGACCTTCGGGTTGAAACTTGGTGTCTTGAGCAACCACAGGTGTGACGCAGGCAATCAGAATAACCATCAAGCGCACGATTCTCGAGAGCACGTTCCCTCCTGAATTGGTGCAGCGGACGTCCGAACGGCAGTCAATATAAAACGTTTCAAAACAGAATGTCCATCTCAAAACCACAGGAGGGACCGAAAGCTAACGGATGGACCGCATTGGCTGACCCGATCTATTGAAAGCTTTCAACAACGTTCCGGCACCGGCCGCAAGGCAGAAGACGAATTTTTCGGCGGATTGCGGGTGACCGACTCGAGTCAATCCCGGCTTATCCGCCAGAGGACTTGGACCAGCCTCTGTTGTCCACTCGACCGACGCCTTCCCGGAGAGTAACAAGTTGATTTGCGGACACACGCTTGAAAGTCTCGTGCAGGCCGTTGGGCCAGAAGACTTCCACGTCGGCTGACGTGAAAGTTCCCAGGCCGAAATGAAGTCGCGGATCGTTGGAAGAATAAAAACTCGACTGGCTTAAAACGGCCTGGGCCTGGGTCTTGAGTCCGTATCGGACGAGCACGCGAGCGCCGATGGCGCTGCGATTGGACTTCACACCTTCCAATTTGATCTTGATCCAATTTTGCTTGGCGGAGACGTCGTTGCGGAGCAGAGACGGCGGCTCATTGAGATTCACGATGAGAATGTCCATGTCGCCGTCGTTGTCGAAGTCTCCGAAGGCGCAGCCTCGGCTGCAGTGGGCATCCGCAACGCCGGGACCAGCGAGATCGGTCAATTCTTCGAAGGTGCGATTGCCGAGATTGCGGAATACGGCGCGCGGCGTTTTGTTGGCGTACTGCGGAAGCTTGCTTTCGACTTCGGGATATACGTTGCCGGTGACCATGAACAAATCGGGATGGCCGTCGTTATCCAAGTCGACGATGCCGGCGCCCCAACAGATGTAGCGTGTCTCGACGCCGACGCGCGAAGAGCGCGTTACGTCGTCGAAGTTGCCCTTGCCGTCGTTGTGGTAGAGGACGCTGGCGTCATCGGCAAAGTGCGTTTTGAAAAGGTCGAGGTGGCCGTCAAGGTCGTAGTCAC
This sequence comes from uncultured Acidobacteriota bacterium, assembly GCA_963721915.1. Lineage (GTDB taxonomy): Bacteria > Acidobacteriota > Terriglobia > Acidiferrales > UBA7541 > Acidiferrum. The sequence continues at coordinate 94,117 of CAVRLD010000009.1, forward strand.
CGATGCCGACGCCCATGCCGGCTTGCTCCATGCCGTCTTCACTTAGCGCTACGCCGCGAATGACCCCTTCCTCGCGGAAAGTCCCGTCGCGATTGTTCATGAAGAGCAAGCTGGGCGTTGAGTCACAGGCGACGTAGATATCGGGCCAGCCGTCTTCGTCCAAATCGGCTGCGACGACGGTCATCCCGTAGCTTAGCGTGGCCTTGGCGACACCCGACTCCTGGCTGACGTCGGTGAATGTGCCGTCACCATTGTTGCGATAGAGGGAATGGCGCCCTGTCGGCATGCCGCGCGGGCCGCACTCAACCGGAATGCCTTTCCAATTGCAATTCGAATCGGCGCCGGGGACTGGAGCGTGTTCGATCGAGAACCGCACATAGTTCGAAACAAATAGGTCGAGGTGGCCGTCGCGGTTGTAGTCGAGAAAACTGCAGCCCGCGCCCCATCGCGGCTCAGTGTTCGAAAGACCTGCGGCCTTTGTGACGTCGGAGAAGGTTCCGTCGCCGTTGTTCTTGTAGAGAATGTTCTGGCCGAAAGACGTGCAAAAAATATCTTCGAAGCCGTTATTGTTGTAGTCGCCAACGCAAATTCCCGAGGCCCAGCCAACGGCGCGCAGGCCGGCCTTGTCGGTTACGTCGGTGAAGGTGCCATCACGATTGTTCTTGTAGAGACGGTTGGTCGCATCCGTGGGCGCACCTTCCAGGCGAGTTCCCGAGAGAATGAAAATATCCATCCATCCGTCGTTGTCGTAGTCAATGAAGGCACATCCGCAGCCAACCGATTCCAGGATATATTTCTTGCTTTCCTCACCGCCATAAATCACAGGGGTGCGCAGGCCCGCGGAGTGGGCGACGTCGACGAAGTGTGCGTGGAACGGACGTCCCGACGGAGCAGGCCGCGCCAAGGGCTTGGCCTTATGAGCGGAGACCCCTTGTGCAAGCAGGCGCTGAGCCGTTGCAGAGAGGACCGAGCCCAAGGAGAGTTGCATGAATGTTCGGCGAGTGATGGTCATCGCGGAACTAATATCTCATCATCCCGCTGCGCTGCAAATCGCACGAAGGCGTTATTGCGCATTCGGCAGCGTCCGGTTCTCCGGATACACCCGGATCCAATGATTGCGGACGCGCGCGCCAATCCGGTTGTCGGCATCGTCGAAAACGAGCGAGCGGGAAGCCTGCACAGGCATATGGCAATCGATGCAATTAGAGGCGATCTGAGGTCCTAGCTTTGCGTACAAACCGCATTTCCGGGGTTGGTGACAAGTGATGCATCGGTCTGAGTAGCTGGCGGCGGGTCGTTCGGGCGCGTGCGGATCGTGACAGACGGAGCACGTCATTGAAGGCGATGACTGAAAGCAGCGGCTCTTTTCCAGAAGAGCTACTTGGTTGCCATGAACGTCGACCCTTTCGTCGGGCGTCGGACGGCCTAGCTTGATGTATTCCGACAGGCGCTTTCCGGGCACAAAGGAAAATGCCGGAGCGATTTCGTCGCCGACTCCGCCGTGACATTGGGCGCAGATATCGATTTGTTCCTCTCTCGTCAAACCGATGGGCGCCATTGTTTTTCCAGCGCTTCGATCTTCAGCGTTCGGGCGCGAAGGAGTTGCTCCTCGCTGTTGCACGTGGCTGGACCTTGGTCCGTGGCACCGCTCGCACGAAATTCCCAGTACGAAGTTGTTCCTGTTGAAGGCGTTGTCGGCGGGCGAAGGACCGAGCGCTTGAAAGTATGTGGCATGGCATTCCACGCAGCGCGGTATAACGGGGCGTTCGAAGTCGGCGGAGCCGTCCACATAGCCCGGGCTGTTCACCCATCGTTTCAGATCGGTCCAATACGAGACGGGGAATTCGAATAAGCGAGCATCCTTCCAATATAAGTAGGTCTGACCTTTCTTTCCCGAGCCGACGACGATATCGAATTGTTCCGAACGCACCGTTGTGTGGCCGGATTTCACAAGAATCGCTGTTTGATAAAAATGCCCATTCTTTGCATCCATTCGGAAGGAGAGCTCTGGGTTGAAGGTTTTCATCCAGTTTTCGCCGGGGCTGAATTTTCCGGCGATTGACGTCTCGCTGGGAAGTTGAGAAGTGCGGTGATGGCGAGTCTCCAGAAAAGTCTTGAACTTGTCTTCGTGGCAGGACTGACAAGCAGCGTCTCCGACGAAGTCTTGGCGTACAACGCCTGTGTCGTTGGAACCAGACACAATCGCCGCTGGTTCGTCGAAGTGCTCAGAGATTTCTTGTGGCGCGGCGAGCAAGCTGCAGAAGGGAACTGAGATCAGGAGCAGAGCCCCGGCACGAGCGATCCTAAGCGTCGGATTTACCTTCGCACACAAGTTCGGGTCTCTCGACACGACGATACGATTCTTGTCCTAGGTCGTGCGCTCGAGGTCGGCATTCTCCATCAGAAACAAGTCGACCTCTTCCTGGGTCGGCATGGAGGGCTGCGCTCCGTGTCGAGTTACGGATATAGCCGCAACGGCCGAAGCCCACGAAGCGCTGCTTATCGGGTCTTTGCCCTCCAAAATCGCGGCTGCAAAAGCACCGTTGAAGGCATCGCCCGCGCCGGTAGTATCTACGGCACGAACCAGGAACGCGGGCACCAGGGCACGTCTGCCATCCGAAAGTGCAAGATAACAGCCCCGCGATCCCAATTTCAGAACGAGATTTTTGCTGCCGCGCCGCAATAACTGAGTCGCGGCTTCCTCAATCGCCTCCTGAGGAAGATTCTGCATCTTGAATTCAAGCAAAGCGCAAGTCTCGGTCTCGTTGGGAGTGAGCCAGTCGACACATTCCAAAAGAGATGTGGGCAACGACCGTGCGGGCGCGGGATCGAGAATTAGGGGAATGTTTTCGTGTCGTGCTATTTGAGCAAGATGCTCGACGGTTTCGAATGGAATTTCAAGCTGCGTGAGCAGAATGCCAGCTTTGCGAATGACGTTGAGATGCCGATCGAGATCGCGAGGAGATAGATGCGAGTTGGCGCCGCCGACGACGACAATGGCATTGTCTCCATTGGCAGCAGTTGTAATCTGCGCGAGGCCCGACGAGGTCGAGGCAACATCCACGGCGCTTGTGTCCACGCCTGAACCGTCCAAGCTGGCTCTTAGCTCGGACCCGAAAGCGTCGTTCCCGACTTTTCCGATCATTCCGACTGCGGCGCCGAGCCGGGCGGCCGCAAAGGCCTGGTTCGCGCCCTTTCCGCCCGGGAACGTGCGGAAACTCGAACCGGAGACGGTCTCGCCGGCAAGCGGGATGCGTTCCGTTGCGGCAACCAAATCCATGTTAATGCTGCCTACGACTACGAGTCTCTTCTGCATGTCGGTCCCAAATCTCGCCATGTGGCTGTAAAGTTTGGCTGCATCATTCCGTACAACTCTTACTTAGTCACCGAGGGAATATGGGAGCTAGGGCAACTGCGCCCAGGCCTACGAGAAAAAATAAAAACATCAGCGGGATGAGTTTTCGCGAAGCGCCAGGAGCATTGGCGAATTCCTTCCAGACGAAAACACCCCAGACCGCGGAAACCATGGTTGCGCCCTGGCCGATCGTGTAGGAAATCGCCGGCCCGATGATCTGAGCGTGCGAGGCGACGAAGTTCAGGACGGCTCCCGTGCACCAGATAAATCCACCAAGAACGCCCCACACATGCCAGCTTCCGCGCCCCTGAGCATAATCCCGCATGCTCACTGGAGCCCCTCCGGTGAGGGGTTTGCGCATCAAGAAGTAGTTCACCGGGATCGCGCAGAGCGCAGTGCCTACGGCGAAGAAGAACGCCACCGAGTAAGGTCCGAGCGAATGCTCTCCTGTGATTGCCTTGGCAACAAGAGGATAAAAAACTCCCATCAAGATTCCGCAAGCAAGGCTGAGCTGAAGGCCGCGGGCGCTCAGGGCCTTCTGGGTTGTTTCCCGCCGGCGGTAGGCCAACGCGTCGATGACGATCGCGAGGACGACTAGAAGCACGCCGCCAAAAAGAAGAAGCGGGTTGCCCATGGGAGAAATGACGTAGTTAAGGAGCACTCCTACGACCAGCGCGAGCCCGATGCCGACGGGAAACGCGACCGCCAGCCCCGCGATTTCAATGGCAGCCACCAGCAGCAAGTTCGCGATGTTGAAAACGACGCCGCCAAGAATAGCGAACACAATGTGCCCCGTGTCGGCACCACGAATATTATTGAGGAAAGAGAGGGATCCACCTCCAGCGCTCCCGAGCGTCAGTCCCCAAAATAGGCTGCCGGCGATGATCCCGACGACATAGTCCCAGTAAAAAAGCTGAAATGGCCAACCAGGAGTGAGCTTCATCGTGTTGGCCCAAGAACCCCAACACAGCATGCTCCCGATCATGAACAGCAACGCCACGGCATACGCTTCTGGTTGATACATCGAGGTCTCGCTCTCCGTGTGTCTTCTACCAAGCTGCCGTGCGTCACGGGTGCAGTTCGTGCGCCTGGTACAGATGTGTCCAGACCGGTCTCAGGACGCTTGCGTCCGTGCTGCGAAGCCAAGCGTCGTGAGCTTCGTTTGCAGCAGATGGTTAAGTCTCGGAAACGGGGACCATCATGCCTCAAAAAAACGCGCTTGACAATTATTTTGAAACGTTTTATTTTCTGTCCACACAGAAGCGGGGTGCTTGATGACTTCGTCAATTTAACAGTTGAATGGGGCTTTTTGCCCGGGACATTGCTTGGAACGTTTCAAGTCGGTGCCTCCGCGGGCGCTTCGCCAGTGTTTGCGAATGCTTCTTGAGCAGCCCTCGTCGGGTCTGTGCAGTAGTGCCGGGACCGGGACAGAGTCTGTCTTTCGGGGTGGAACGTGCTGAAGATTCACGAAGACTGTCAGGGACATCGAATCCCTGATCTATTGATGCACTCGTTTTCCAGCATTCCCGCTTACTTAGCAGCCGCGCTGTTTGTTTTGTGCGGTCTTATTTGCACGCCAATTCCTTCTCGATCTCAGCAAACGCCAAAAACCGGTATTTCTGTCGAACCCCGGTCTCAACGCGCGTACAGCGAGGGTATTCGACTCGTTCGACAAGGCCGAGTCGACGAAGCCATTCGAACCTTCGATAAAGGACTGGCGGTTGACCCTCGAAATGTCGCTCTCTTGGACGCAATGGGTGCCGTCTACAGCTTCAAAGGCGAGTTCGTTACCGCCGAAGGATTCTTCGTCAAGAGTCTCCAGGTCGATCCGGGATTTATTCCTGCGCGCAAGAATCTAGCCATGATGCATTTCAACTTGGACACGTTAGATGTGGCGGCGTCCGAATTTCAAGAATTGGCGAGAGCCTCGAAGGAGTCCCGGCCGGTTGCCGACCTTTTTCTGGGAATGATTGCAACGAAGCATGGGGAGCATGCCAAGGCCGTCGCATTTTCGGAACGAGCGGGAAACCTGCTGTATCAATATCCGGACGCAATCCTCTCCTTCGCGGACTCCCTATCTCAAATCCATCAATCGAAAAGGGCAGAGTTGGTCCTGGCCCATCTCGACCGAGTACGCGGAATTACCCCAGCCGAATACTTCAGAGCGGGCGTACTACATTCGCAGCTAGGGCAGGAAAAACGCGCACTAGCGGATTTTGACAATGCCGAGAAAGCGGGCAGTTCGTCGGAGGCGCTCGACCTTCAGCGCGCGCAGGCATTAGACAAACTTGGCCACACGCAGGAGGCCCTGCAAATCCTGAAGGCTCGGGTTGCCACAACGCCCGACGCGGATTCGCTGAATCTGCTGGCGCATATCGCGGAGAAGAATCAGGAGTTCGAACTGGCGCTGCGTTCGCTGAAGCAGGCTGCCAAGCTTGCACCCGACCGTGAAGACAATTATCTGGATTTCAGCACGTTCTGTGCGGACTACGAGAACTTCCCGCTGGCACTTGAAGCCGCCGAGATCGGCCTCGAACATATTCCCAATTCGTATCGCCTGACGGTGCAGAAGGGCGCGGTCCTGGAAAAGCTCGCGCGATTGGACGAAGCCGAAGAAGTTTTGAAGAAAGCGAGCACGACTGCAAGACGATAACGACGTCGCACTGCTCAGTCTGGCGATCGTTCAGTCGCACGCGGAAAAATTGCAGGAATTCGAGTCGATACGCTCACGCGCTGCGATCAACAAATATCCCGACAACTTCTACATGCATTACCACCTTGGCGTGGTGTTGATGCAGATCGAACAACGCGACGCCGCCAACGACGGCGATGTCCCGCCAAGCAGAGCATGCGTTTCGCGACGCGATCAAATTGAACCCATCGTTTTCCGATTCGTACTACCAGCTCTCCAAAGTTTATATGCGCAAGTCGCCAAACTCGCCGAAGAGAATTTGGTCGCGTGCTTGCGCGTCGATCCGAATCACGTCGGCGCGGAGTACACGCTTGGCCGCCTTTACATGAAATCCGGAAGAAAAGCGGAAGGCCAGGCATTGATCGACAAATTTGAAAGTCAGCAAGAAGCCGAGAAAGTCAAAGAACAAAGCAGACCAAGAATCAGCAGCAGCGCAACGATAGGTTTTAGACCGAAAGGGGAGATGATGAACGTTGCAACACGTCTCAAGTCACCAGCAATCTTCTTGATTTCGATAATTGCCTATTTCAGTTTTCTTGCGTGTCCGGCCCGAGCTCAGTTCAACAGCGGATTCACCGGCGTCGTGGTCGAACAAAGCGACGCCGCCGTCGGTGGCGCGAAGGTGGTTGTGATCAACCAGGATACGCAAGTCAGCCGGTATGCGATCACATCGGACAGCGGCGACTTTCGCATCACGTCGCTTCCGGGCGGCATTTACACGATTCAAGTTGACGCGCAAGGCTTCAAGCAGTGGGAGCAAAAAGGCGTCGTTCTCGAGTCGAACGAAGTCAAGACGCTCCATCCGATTCTCGGCCTTTCGACGCAGACAACGACCGTCGAAGTGAGCGGCGCGGTTTCAGCGGTTGAAACCGACAAGAGCAACACGTCCGTCGAGCTTTCAGAAACGAGCATCAAAGACGCGCCACTTCTCGGACGCAACGTCTACACCAGCATGATCGAACTCGCGCCCGGCGTGACCGGTTCGGGTCTTCCCAGCGGCGGCGCTCTTGGCTCAGGTTCGGCGAATAACGACAGCTTCGAACAGGAAGCCGGATATCAAATCAACGCGGCCGGCCAGCGCCAAGAGAACAACGAGTACGACGTCGATGGTTCGGGCATAAACAGCGCGTCGCGCGATGGCGTCGTGAATCTTTCGCCGGAGCCGGACTTCATTCAGGCGATTCGAATTTCGGGCGCGACGTTCGACGCGGCGAAGGGCCGTTACAGCGGCGCTTACGTGCAAGTCTTCACCAAGCCCGGCACAAACGAGTGGCACGGTTCGCTTTCCGAATACCACACCGACAACGCGCTGACAGCTCGTACCATTTTTCAGAATTGCCCGTCGGGTGAGTCAGGTTGCCGCGCGATTCCCGCATTCCGTCGCAACGAATTCGGTGGAACAGTCGGCGGACCGATCCTCAAGGACAAGCTGTTCGTGTTCGGCGGCGCATTCGGTCTTCGCTCCTCAAACGCAACGACCGACGTCGCAACCGTCGAAACGCCGCAATTCGTGCAGTTCGTCCAGACGAATTTCCCGAACAATCTGTGCAAGCGCGTTCTTCAAGCAAGCGCCTCCGGGCGATCAATCCGACGAGCAACTTCCAGACGGTCGCGCAAGTGGAAGCGCAGAATCCCGGCTTCTTCCCGTCCACGGCGTTTCCATCCGATCTCGTTGTCGCTGGTACCGCGGTGGTGCCGGAGAGCCTCACGCACAACGCTTATCAGTGGCACTTCCGCGTGGACTACAACATCAACCCGACGAAAGACCGCCTCTTCTTCGACCTGTTCCGCACGTATTCGAACCAGCTTCAGGAGGATCCACGGCCTCTCTATCGCGTCGTGGTTCCGAACACCGGCTTCTATCGCAAAGCTCGACTACACGCATACGTTCTCGCCGACGTTGCTCAACGACGCGGGATTTACCGTCGTTCGCGCCGTCGGATCCAACCCAGGCACCGCAAACAATCGTGATCTGCCCGACATCAACGTTTCCGGTGCGGCCGGCTTCAACCAATGGGGACCTGCCGGATGGGTCCACGAAAACTTTAACTGGCATGACGTGCTCACCTGGACGCACGGGCGCCACACGTTTAGCGGTGGCATCGACTTCGATCGCCACCACGACGACGACAACTTCACCGCCGCTGTATTGCGGCCGACGTTTGGATTCGCAAACCTGATCGACTTCGCACAAGACCAGCCTTTTTCGCAGAGCGGCCCGACTGTGAATGTCGCGGAACCCTCGACGCAGGCAAATCTGTACCAGGTTCTTCGCTGGATCTATCTTGGTGCGTTTTGTCCAGGATGATTTGAAAGTCACACAAGAGGCTCACTTTAAATCTGGGCATTCGGTATGACTACTTTGGCCATTGGGGCAATTATCACAACTCGACCACGCCCTTTCCGTTCTTCACTCCAGGTGCCGGCACTGATTTTGCCGACCAGGTGAGCACGGGAGTGATGTCTGTCCGGGGAGGACACAACGCGTACGTCGTCGACAATACTCCGATGGGAATCTCTCCTCGTATCGGTTTTGGTTAGGACGTATTCGGTAACGGGAAGACTGCGGTACGCGGCGGCTACGGCCTCTTCTACAACAACGTGGCGGACGGCTCATGGTCGTTTCCGTCGCGAACGAATCCTCCCAATTGGGCCAACCCGAATTTCAATTTGAACAACAGCACGCAGGCCGTTCAGCTACGCCTTGGGAAGCAGGATGGAACCGTTTGGCCGGTCCCTCCGGGAATTTCCTTCACGACGAACCCAGCCGGAGGAATTGTCGGGCTTCCGGTGCTCACGTCCGGCGTGCAACCAACGTCGATCAGCCGCGCACTCAGTTTGGATGCTGGCCGTTCAGAAAGATCTCGGACACGACTTGGTGGCCGAAGTGGACTACAACGGTTCCCACAGCGATCACCTGTACATCCAGACCGACGTGAATCGATTCCCGGGCGACTTGATCATCAACCAGGGAGTTCAGACGCGTCTCAATCCGAGCTTCGGCCCGATCATTTTGGCCGAACCATCGGCATTGCAGATGGTCACTATGCGACCGTTATGGTAAGCAAACGGTTCAGCCACTCTTACCAATTGCGAGGAATTTTCACTTTCGGGAAATCGACGGATGATATGAGCAGCAACGACAACGGTACCAACAACGGCGAGGCCATTTTCAATCCGCTGGACATCTCGTCGCAACATGGCTTGTCGGATTTCGACGTATCGAAGCGCTTCACAGCTGACAGCATCGTGAACTTGCCATCGCCGTTCAAGAGCGGTTTTGGCGAACCAGATTCTCGGCGGCTGGCGAATGTCCAATATCATCGTGCTGCAGAGTGGAACGCCATTTACCGTGTACACCAGCGCGGCGTTCAATCCGATTCTCGATGGAAGCGGGAACGTAATCGGACTGAAACCCGGGAGCGGCGACTTCAACGCTGACGGCTACAACTATGATGTCCCCAATGCGCCGTCCAAGGGCGCGGTGTCCACGGGAAGCAGAAGTGACTTCATCAAAGGATTCGCTGCCGCCTCGGCGTTCCCAACACCGGCGTTGGGAAGTCAAGGCAATGTAGGCCGTAACACTTTCATCGGCCCTGGCTTGGCGAACGTAAACACCCAGTTCGCCAAGACGGTGCACTTTAGGGAGCGATATGCCCTGGAGATCCGCGCCGACGTCTTCAATCTCTTCAACCGCGTGAACCTCACGCAGGTGATCAGCGATTTGTCGAGCGGGCAATTCGGACAAGCAACCGCGCAGAGCATACCACGCTCGGCGCAGTTCGGACTTCACTTGAGTTTTTAACCCGGGAAGCGTCGTCGCCCCGCCCGGCCGGTGCTCATGTGCCGGCCGGGGCGACGATGCAATGACTGCGCTAGACTCCCTGCTCGCTGCATTTAAATGACCGCCGGACACTAGGTCCGTGCGGTTAGATACGCGTATACGGAGTCCAAACCTGCATGGACGTGGGCAGACGGTTCGCCCGAGAGTAGTACGGTATCAACGTGTAGCTGGCGAATTGTTATTTCTCCCAAGATTCCTCAGGATTCTCCGTCATGCTACGATTCTCTGATGCGCAATCTGGCCGTTCTTTTCATCCATTTCATCGCCGTCCTGGCTCGGTTGCTCGGTCCCGGCGGGGTCCGTTCCCTCGTTGCGGAGTCGCTTCTCCTCAAGCACCAGATCCTCATCATGAATCGCTCCCGGAAACGATCTCCCAATCTACACGCGTCGGACCGGATCCTTGCTGGCTTGATGGCGCTCTTGGTGCGTCCCACTCGTCTGCTCCGTTCCGCGATCGTTCTGAAGCCTTCGACACTGCTAGCCATTCATAAAGCCTTGAGCAAAGGAAAGTACCGGATGCTGTTCTCTCCGGATCGCCGCCGGCAGCCCGGCCCGAGAGGTCCGAGCGCAGAACTGATACGTGCGGTCGTCGAAATGAAGCAACGTAATCCCAACTGGGGCTGTCCGCGAATCGCTCAACAAATGGACGTGGCGTTCCATCTCCAAATCGACAAAGACGTGGTTCGCAGGATTCTCGCCCGTCACTACCGGCCGGGACAGCAACCCGATGGTCCTTCCTGGCTGACTTTCCTGGGCCACATGAAAGACAGTCTCTGGAGTATTGATCTATTCAGGTGCGAGTCGGCCACGTTGCGGACCCAGTGGGTCCTGGTCGGTCATGGATCAATATACGCGCCGGATTATTGGATTCGGCGTCCATGCCGGGACGGTCGATGCTGGCGCACTTTGTCGGATGTTCAACCGCGCCATTCGGGGCCAACGCGGGATGCCAAAGTACCTAAGCACCGACAATGATCCGCTTTATCGGTTCCACCAATGGCAAGCCAATCTGCGGATACTGGAGGTGACAGAACTCAAGTCCATCCCCTATGTTCCCCTGTCCCATCCATTCGTGGAGAGGCTAATCGGCACCCTGCGACGCGAGTATTTGGATCACATGTTGTTCTGGACGACTGCAGATCTTGAAAACAAGCTGCGCGATTTCAGAACCTACTTCAACAACTATCGCACGCATACCTCACGAGAAGGGCGAACGCCCGATACGCCGGTGTCACGACCAATCGCAAATCTCCCCTCGTTTCGGTGGCAACCTCACTGTCGAGGCCTATATCAGACCCCCATAGCTGCCTAACTTATTAAGGGCTCGGGCTCACTGCGGTATACGGTCAACCTCTGCAGAAACCTGGAACGAAATCATCCGGTGTTTGCTTTCTTAGTTGCAGCGGGCTTCGCGGATCCGATCGTTTCGCTTCTACCAGGTGCGTTCCGAAAGTGAGACGCATCTTACTTTCGCGGCACGATTACCCGCAAAATCGGCCCAGGTATCAATTCGCCAGATACAGGTTCGTGATCGCCGTTATCTCGGCCTCTACGAATTTGCCGCTCTAGAGGCGGACCCCGGATGCGGGAGCCTATGCCAAGGCCAACTATCATTCTTCTGCTCTAGGCAAATCTAGTACAAGGTCTGGCTGCCGTAATTTGGACTATCCAAACGGATAGTGGAACTGTCGAATCGGATAGACATTTGAACTGCGCGGCACTCGAATGTTCTGATCTCCCGCACTCATTGCCCCTCATCTCCTTGTTAGCTAAACACTTCCACTAGAAACGCACCACGGGCTTGAACCTTGCCCTTCGCGGCCAGACAAATGCTCGTACTGGGCGTGCGTTCGAGAAACGAAGCATCGAAGAGTTGAACGAAATTTAAGTCTAGAAAGAGAGCCCAGCATGAAAACCGAATTCACCCGCATCGTTGCAATCGCCACATTCGGATTGATCGCCATCTGCACATCTGCGAGTTCTGCCTCCGCTCAGAATGCCTTCCAAGGCAAATTCACTTTGCCCAATGACGTTCGCTGGGGGGATGCCTCATTGCCCGCTGGTGACTACACTTTCTCTCTGAAGACGATGTTCAACCAGGTATTCCTCCAGGGACCGAATGGCGGTGCCTTCATCCTCACGTCCGTGACTGACACGCGCAATGAAGGCGACTCCAGTAAGTTGACCATCGAACGCCACGGCGGCATCAGCTTTGTCCGGTCGATGTACCTGGCCGATCTTGGTGTGGAACTGACGTATCGCGTGCCTAAGACTCCGAAGAAGGATGTCGAACTACTGGCTAAGGGACCCGTCTCTACCAAACAGGTTCTGATCGCCAAGTAGCGTTTCACAAAACCACATCGTTTTGAGGGCAAGCCCATTAGGTCGGGTTTGCCCTCGGCCGTATAGTGAGCACCCCCAGCCGCACGCTTTCCATTCACAGAACGGCCGCAGGCTCGCCAATGTCAGACCAAGATAGCGAACGTCGTGTTTATCCTCGCTTTGCCGCCCCGAAAGGGACGATCGTCGCTTGGCATAAGTTCAACAAAAGAGCGGTTTCGGTAGTGGACAACCTCGGCTTGGGCGGACTGTTCATCCGTACACCGGATCCGCCGCCTGCTGGAACCTTCATTCAGTTGCTTATTGATGCGCCTACAGGTGAGGTACGCGCTCGTGCCACTGTCCAACGAAGTAGCCCCAAGCAAGGCATGGGCGTGAAATTCATCGCGATGGAACACGAACATCGCGCGCGATTCGCGGGATGGCTCAAAACTCTGTCCCCCTGACGCGGTTCTCTCCTTGGAGCGCTACCGTACTCAGCCTGCGTCAGGTATTCTCTGTATTTTGTTGTAGGCGACTGGAGCAGAGACTCACTGGAGTTTAGCGGTTTCCTCATCAAAGACAAACCCTCCAGGCCCTAAAGACAGCGACCCCACCGACCGGGTCGCTTCGTCTAAATTTCAAACTGACCGACTAGCCGGATTCAGGCCAGAGTCGGTCACTCCACTGGTCACTTTTAAAAGTCAATTCGAGCCTTCGAATCGCATAAGGTTTCATCAAGCAAACGGTGTATTCCCTCGCCGCTAGCGGAAGTTCAACCTTCTCACATATGGACCTGATGATTATCTTGACTATCGGCCTGCCAACTGTAGTTGCGATTGCATACTGCGTCCATCTGCTTATAGCCGTTGAACGCGAGCATTGATAGCTACAGCTAATCTACGAGTGTCGAGAGCGGGGTGACACGCAGCTTAATGCCTCGCGAACTGGAAAAACCGCGCGCCGCAATTGTCACACCTGTAGGGCTGAAGAGTTAGAGCTAGACGCACGAAGTGCTCAAGCACACTTCTTTTGTGCGAATGGTGCACTAGTCGGCTACCGCAGTGGGGGCATTCATGCGGCTTAGCAGTGAATCGGTACCGCATAAAACTCTCGCGGCATTGCTTTACGCCTACGTACGGAGGATAGATACACTTAAGATTTTGGAGCCATTAGCGTACCTAGCTGTCCTACAGGAAAGGCTGTATTTCGCCCTACCTCAGCAATAGGTACTTTAGGTTTGAGCGGGATGGACCTGTATGCATAAGGAGAAGCGAGAGCGTTTCAAGGAACTATGTGAACTAGCAGAGGTTCAAAAGAAGCTGGGGAAGAAGAAGTTGGGGAAGATTGCCAAAGAAATTGACAGCATCCTAGATGCTGAGCTGATCCGTCTGAAGAAAATCCCCGTCTCAGAACAGTAATTGAGGCGGCCCACGTCAACGCTGCAAATTAAAGCTCAACATCCTTCGGCACATCTGGCTTTTCCGGCTGAACAATCGCCTCAGATTTGATCGTCGCTAGATTGTTGCCGTATGCGACGCGCAACCGCTCGCCGTCTACCGTCTTCACAATCGCTTGAATCACGCCGTCTACTTCCCTGCCCATGTAGAGCGTGAAGCGAATGCGAGAGCCTACTTTGGGCATCGCCATGCGAGCAGCATAACACGCTAGACGAATTTTCGTTTCCAATGCGACCGTATCCGGTAGAGAGGATGCAAATGAGATTTATATTCGGAGTGACAGGTGTTACGAAGCTGAACGACAGAAAGCTGCTTGTTCAGCTCGCAGGAAAATACGGCAATCTGCAACTAAATCTCCCTCTAGACCAGCAAGAAGGCTTTAAGGTTGGCGACGAGTTCACGCTCGCTAACCAGGGTGGTATCGGCTTCGTTGGCATGACAGATGAAGTCCAGGAACGCGAAACGGAGATAGCCGTAACTCGCGGATTGATTGACGGGCTGACGCAAAGCAGCCTGGACGGACTATCTGGAAAGCCTCTAGGCGGTCGCAAAATCCGCTTAGAAGACTGAGGAATCGCGGGACACTCTATCCCCGCTGTCGCTCTCAATTGAGCCTTGACCGCAAGCGCCACCGATAAATGGATGCTTGCCAAAAGCGTTACTTGCGCGGTACTTACTTGCGAGATAACTTCTGAGCGGAGGTGTCCCCTCTATGGCCATCCAAGAGAAAATAACTTTTCACGTGGATTACGTAGCACTCAAGCCCCACACCTATAAAGGCGTTTTCGCGGTCGGAGACGATAGTTCGCACATATTGCGCGTCGATACTGGCAACATGGAAGCTGATTACCTCACGATAAGCGAAAAACTGAAGGGTACCGCGCACCACTATCTTGATGACGCAAGCGTAATCAACTTCCGTATCGACCGCGATACTCCTGAGAAGAATAGGGATTCCAATCTCAAGAGGCGATTTTAGGCGCTAGCCTCCCGTCGAATAACCGACTCGCTTGGATTGCGGTGCTCATCCGTCGAAGCCGTGATGTACCTGTATGCGTGGCTGCCATCGGTTTCTAGGCCATCCGGCACATTGAGACGCAGATAAAGTCCCATATGGCTAACCGCTGGCATCGCCTTTCTCACGGGTTGCACAGTACGAGTGATTTTCAAATCCACGGCCTGGCGTGGGTCGCCTTCTAAATCGCTACCGGGATAGAGGTTCATTGGTTTTCCTTTAAAGTGAGATTAATTGCGTTCTTTCGCTTGAAAATGTTTCAAGATTGGGTCCACCGAGGCGGGTCCTAGCAGATAGGGCCGATGTAGGACCCGGATTGGGTGGGTTGTTAACTAGGTACTTCTGACTAGACATAAATGTCTAATCGGCGTATACGGTCAAATATGGGCATACCTACCCGCGTTCTGCTTGCCGACGATTCTGCAACCATTCGCCGTGCCATCTGTGTACTGCTCCAAGCCCAAACGGACATCGCGGTGTGTGGCGAAGCTGGCAATTACGCGGAACTCCTGAAGAAGTTTAACGCGACCACTACTGATGTAGTCCTTATGGACATACGTATGCCGGGCCAAAACCTGTTTACGCCAGGGACTATTAAAGGCCATCTTCACGGTTCATGTTTGTTGGCGATGTCCGTCTTCGCTGACGAAGAGACAGCCAGCCTTGCGCAGAGCTACGGAGCCATGAAATTGTTAGACAAGAGTCAGCTTGCTTCGACGTTGGTTCATGCAATCGAAGAGTGCGTTCAACAAGACCGAAGAGCACGGAAACCAGTTTAACTAAGGCTAGTCCCTTGGCGGCTTATCCGATGACTTCAGGGGCTTGTTGTTGGAAAGCTCTAAAGCACCGTTTCCAATGCCCTTGCGAACGGAGGCGGCTAGGCGGGGCTTGGCCATTTCTTTCATAATGGCGGAAAGTGTCGCCTCATCAAGACTTCTCTTCGTCTTCCTATTCCTATCGCTGTCCCTCGCCAAAATCCAGAATGCGTTTGAAATGAATAGCATGCGGGCGGGCCTGTAACATTGTTACGGGACGAGAATTATGGGCCTTGCGGAGTTTTGGCGACCGACAATCTCCTGAATGATCCGAACGGTTCGTCAAGTTGTCATCTACGGCGCGCATGGGCAGCGCTTCCCGCTCGACCTGTAACGTGGATTCGGCCTTTTCATGTGCCCCCTCGGCAGCCGGAATCACACCGTAAAGTGGAACGTGCTGCCGCTGCCATGCTCATTCTCGACCCATAACAATCGACCGCCAACCCCCGCCATTTCGATCTCAGCTTGAGACGCGAGGCCACTGGTGTATAATTTTTCAAGAAAGGCAAAATTCAAGTCGGAAATTCTCGGACGAGATGTACAGTGCGGGCCCGAGGGCATCCGGACGGTTAGGGCCAGGACTCGCGAAGAGCAGTGCGGTGGGCAGTTACTTCAAGTCTGGAATCTCAGTATTATCTTTCTCCTTATCCAGTAGGGGCGTCTGGGTATCCCTCTTTCGACGAGGGTATCGCCCTGTGTCAGGCCTAGCCAACTCTGTCAGTGGCCTGACAAGTGGGGAAACCTTTGTCGCTGGTGATTGAAGAAAAGTACGACCAGGTCCGCCAGCTCATCAACATGGGCAAGGAACGCGGCTACCTCTTATACGATGAGGTAAACGATATCCTCCCGGTCGAGGTGCATTCCTCGGAGGAGATCGACGACCTGCTCTCCACCTTTGAGCGCTACGGCATCTATGTCTACGAAGATGTCGCCAGCGCCAAGGCCGCGCACGCCGCCGCCGAACCCGCCGAGCCCGGTGAGGCCAAACCCCGGGAGGAAGGAGCGGTTGAGGAAGTCGAGCTTGACCTGACACCGGGCACACTGGAGAAGCCGAAGGACCCGGTGCGCATGTACATGCGCGAGATGGGCAGCGCACCGCTGCTGACGCGCGAAGGCGAGGTGACCATCGCCAAGCGAATCGAGCGCGGGCAAATGCTGGTCCTCAAGGCCATCTCGCGCTCGCCCATCGTGACCAAGGAGCTGCTGGCGATCGGCGAGGAGCTCCGGAAGGACACCCGGTCGATCAAGGAAATCGTCCAGTTCGACGAAGAGGAGCTGACGGACGAGAGGATTGAAAACAAGACCCGGCGGGCCCTCCACCTCATCGATAAGATCGAGAAACTCTACCAGACGGCGTTCAAGCAAGCCGCCAAACTCGAAAATACCAGGAAATCCAAGAAGGGCGCTTACCTGCGGGCCAGGTACGCGCTTGCGCGGACCCGTATCCAGGTGTCGCGGCTCGTCCGCTCGATCGACTTCCAACCCATAGAAAAGAAGCGGCTGATCGACAAGATCCGCCACACCGTCGAGCGGCTCCATTCGCTCGAGCGCGAGGTCGACCGACTCGAGCGCCGCGGCGGCGCCAAGGGCAAGACCGCCAGCGCAGCGCGCAAGGAGCTGCGCTCGCACCGGTCGGAATTGAAACAGATCGGAATCTCGAGCGAGGTCGGCTTTACCGAGTTCCGGCGTACACCGCAACACATCTTGTACGGCGAGGCCGAAGCCGAACAGGCGAAAAAGGAGCTGACAGAGGCCAATCTGCGCTTGGTCGCATCAATCGCCAAGAAGTACACCAAGCGTGGCCTTGAGTTCCTCGACCTGATGCAAGAGGGCAACATCGGCCTGATGAGGGGTGTTGACAAGTTTGAATGGCGCCGCGGCTATAAGTTCTCCACCTACGCCACCTGGTGGATCCGCCAGGCGATCACCCGCGCTATCGCCGACCAGGCCCGCACCATCCGCATCCCGGTGCACATGTTCGACTCGATCAACAAGCTGATCCGCACCAGCCGCCAGTTGGTGGGGGACCTTGGCCGCGACCCCACCTCGGAAGAAATCGCCATGCGCATGTATATCCCGGTCGACAGGGTGCACAAGATGTTGAAAATCGCCCAGCTGCCTATCTCACTCGAAACGCCGATCGGCGAGGAGGAAGATTCCCACCTCGGCGACTTCATCGAGGACAAGGCGGTGGTCTCGTCCTTGGACGAGGTCATCAATTTGAAACTGAAGGAGCAGACCGCGTCAGTATTGAAGACGCTCACCCCCCGCGAGGAAAAGATCATCAAGATGCGCTTCGGGCTGGAAGACGGCACGCAGCACACGCTCGAAGAAGTGGGACAGACGTTCGCCCTCACCCGCGAGCGCATCCGCCAGATTGAAGCCAAGGCCCTGCGCAAGCTGCGGCACCCCTCCTGCTCGCGCAAGCTCCGCGCCTTCCTCGAACCGCTTCGCGAAATTAGCTCTTAGACCTGTGTCTTGCCAAAATTCCATCTGCACCGAAAGCAGAGCAATTCACTACTCTTCATAAGCAAAAAGTCCGTGAGTTCAAGGCTCACATTTGCAGTTTTTCCCCGAGTTCCGATCACGGTGGCTTTTTCGACGTAAATTGGCTAGGCCTAAGAAACACAGCTCGGCCTGCTCTTTGGTTAGGCAGCTCGATCGTAGCGGTGGTGCAGACCTCCCAATCTCGCATGAGAACTGACGCGACCATGATCTGCTGAACAACTCTGCCGTTTGGTGTTTCTTTGCTTAGCCCGAGGTGCGTGCGGTCTTCGCGGTAGTAGCAAACATACTCGGAGAGGAGTCATTCCAAGTGGAGCTCATTCACTGCGATAATGTGGTTTCGCGGCGGTTACGCGAGGTATGAGCCATCCGGAGGTTTTGTTCTTTGGCTCAACCTTTGATGACTCCCCGGGGGATTTGGCTCCGTTCCCTTCGACTACGCTCGGGATAGGGACAACGAGTGGTTCGGCTGAGTTCGGCTGCTCTCACCTCAGGTCTGGAGAGGCGGGGTAGGTATTCCCTTTTGTCTTAGGCTGCGCGATAATCTTGACAATGCACAGGGCGAAAGGAGTACGCCCATGAGCATATCCACACTTCTGAAGGGTTTTCTTGACGAAAACGAAATCCCTTACTCGGTAATGACGCACACCACTGTCTACACCGCGCAGGGTGCAGCCGCTACCATGCAGATCTCTGGAAAAGAGCTTGCCAAGACCGTGGTTCTGTGGACGGGCGAAGAAATGATTCTAGCCGTCCTACCCGCGCCGAATCACGTGAGACTCGATAAGCTGGCTGCCGAGATGGGAAAGTCTGTGCGGCTAGCTACCGAGCAGGAATTCAGCAGTCTCTTCCCCGATTGCGAGCTGGGCGCCATGCCGCCTTTCGGGTCACTTTACAACTTGCCTGTGTACGTGGATGAGTCGCTGGCCGCCGATGACGCGATTGTCTTCAACGCCGGGACGCACCGCGACGCGATTCGCATGCGGTACGACGACTATGTTCGTCTGGCAAAGCCCAGGGTCTGCTCATTCGCTCAGAAAGGGTGACGCAAACGATCTCACGTGTTTTTCTTGGTGGTTTGTGTAGCGACGGGCTTGAGCCCCCATTCTTCGGTTGGAGGAATAAAGTTGGCTCCCGGCTGCGTCGCTGGGGTTGCTACCTGGGTCTGCTGGCTGAATCTGGTTATTTACCGCTCGGCGTTACACACAGCAGCACCACCCCCTTTCAGAGGCTGATACGGTCCATGCATGGAGGTGACCGGTGGCCTACATCATCGCCGAACCCTGTATCGGGACGAAGGACACTGCCTGTGTAGATGTGTGCCCGGTGGATTGTATCCATCCGGCGAAAGGTCGCGCCTACGACGATGGCCGCCCGACGTTCGATGAAGTGCCTCAACTGTACATCGATCCCATTGAGTGCATTGACTGCGGGGCCTGTGTTCCGGTCTGTCCGGTGACGGCAATTTTCGTGCTGGATGATCTGCCGGAGAAATGGCACGCGTACATCGAGACCAACAAGAATTACGTTGACGGCGGTAAATTTCAGCCTGATAAGTATCAAAAAGCAAGTAGCTGACGTTTGCCTCGGCACTGCGCTTGGCATCAATGCATACGCTCCACGAAATCATTCATGAAAACGTTCGCGAGGGCGAACTGTTCGAAAAGCTCGACCGCAACTGGGTGCGGTGTTTTGCCTGCGGGCACTGTTGCAAGATCCCAGACGGCCAGCCTGGGGTTTGCAAGGTTCGCTACAACGGGAGTGGAACGCTGTATGTGCCCTGGGGCTATGTCGGCGGCATCCAATGCGATCCGATAGAGAAAAAACCCTTCTTCCATGCGCATCCAGGGGCACTGGCTTACAGCTGATCACGAGTGAATGGGCCGTCTCTGTGTTAAGGAAACGCGCGCAGCCGGATTGGTGACCGGCTTTGTTTCCAACGGAAACGGCACCCCACAGGCTCTCGAGTACGTACGACCGTGGGTGGATCTTTACAAGGTTGACCTAAAGAGCTTTGATGACCGCCACTATCGACAGCTCGGCGGGCGCTTACAGCCCATCCTGGATACCATTCGACAGTTGCACGAGATGGGCTTCTGGCTGGAGATCGTCACGCTGGTGGTTCCTGGCTTTAACGACTCGGACGATGAACTGACTCGGCTGGTCGAGTTCCTCGCAAGTGTGTCGCGGGATATTCCTTGGCATGTAACCGCCTTTCACAAAGACTACAAAATGACCGACCCAGAGAACACCACCGCCGAGACGCTGATAAGGGCAGCGGAGATCGGCACGAGCGCAGGCTTGCGTTACGTCTATGCCGGGAACTTGCCAGGTAAGGTCGGCGACCGGGAGAACACGCGTTGCCCGAACTGCCGGCAGCTTCTCATCGAACGCCACAGTTATCTGATCACAGGCTACTTCCTTACGCCTAAGGGTTGCTGCCCATCTTGTGGCGCCAGCATTCCCGGACGGTGGGATCCTGCGTTTCGACCACAGATCACTGCCCGTCCCTTTGCGCCGCGCATGCACCCCCGATCAGATTTGGTTGTGCTGAACTCCTAAAAAGCCAGGCCATTTCTTGGTTCTCGTGGCGAAGACACGTATGGCACGCAGAGTAAGCAAGAAGACCTCCACGGGAAGGCGCTGTTCAGAAATGGGCACCTACTGACAGTCCAGGCTAATCTATCCCCCTCGGGAGAGGCTCTGATGTAATGGAAGTCCTGACACACGGTATACTGCATCTCTTGAAACCCGACATCCTGGAATTGCTGGTTGGTCCAGAAGATCAGCAGTGCTAGAGACGCGCGGAGGTTCCCACCTCCCGGTCAAATGGTCGACGTTGGTGGCCACAGGTTGCACATGTGCCGCACAGGCAAAGGCAGCCCAACGGTCGTGATGGACTCCGGATTTCCCGGTACTTCGCTGAGTTGGACGTTTGTGCAGCCTGAGGTGGCGAAGTTCACGAGCGCTTGCAGCTATGATCGCGCGGGCCTCGGTTGGAGCGATGCGGGCCCCATGCCCCGCACGAGCCAGCAGATCGTTGAAGAACTCCACGCGCTGCTCCTCAATGCTCGAGCCGATGGACCTTATGTGCTCGTTTCGGCCGCGTTTATCGGCAACGCTGCGAAGGAAGGCTGTGGCATCGTTGGTGATTTTTCTTCGCAGCGTCTCATCGATCGCAACGGGATATGCGCCAACGCCGATGAAAGGCGAAGCCGCACCGGTATGGGTGCCCGGCGCCATGGCGGCGATGTCCGCGGAAAGCAGGATGAAAAATCCCGCGGACCCACCGCTGGAGCCCGTAGGGAAACATATGCGGCAACTGGGACGGGCGAGCTCAAGATGTGCTGGATGATGTCTTTCATGGAGTCGCTGAGGCCGCCGTGCGTGTCCATGGTGATGAGAACTAGCGCGGCATGACGGCGGGCCGCATCAGCGAGACCATCGTCGATATACGTGGCAAGGATGGGCTCAACTTCACCGTCGAGCTTCAGGTCGAGAACAACGGAAGGGCTGACGTGCTCCTCGGCAGCGGCAGAAGGAAAAAACAAAATAAACGTAGAGGCGCAGAGGACGCAAAGGGAACGGAGCGTGGTGAAAAAAGAAAACTTTCGAAACGAAACGACGCGATGGGATTGCGCGCGGTCCGGGATCATTGCGCACCTCCATTGGGCATGGATACCCATTCACGAAATTATCTTAATTGACTTTTCTCGTAGCAATCGTCCTTGTTGTCGACGTCAGGGGTGCGTGGCTTCGTTCGTCCAACCAAATGCGGCACTCTCCGATCAGCGTGAAAGTTCTAAGATCGTCCCCTAAGGCGCGCCGATAGGCATGGTAGGAACCTCCTTGCGGTGTACCTCGGGTGGGCCGGGTAGTTCGTGCGAGATGCAGCCTTGTCCAGACTCCTACTCTACTATTGTGAGACCGCAGCACGCTCTTTGGTTTCTATTGGTCGGGATTCTACCTGACGTTTTGGTGTTGATTGGAAGCTCGTGAATCGGGCGTCTTGCTTAAAACAGACTGTACTTCGGCGAAATTAGCGCCCATACTTCAGCCAGCAAATTGTCCGAGCCACTAGGATTAGTTGCCGGTCTTCCGCGCCAAGTCTTCACCTGAGCGTGACCACCTTTTCCCCTCCTTCAGTTTGCCTTACAGCACCATGCAACACAGGAGGTATCCATGCATTCCCCTTTTGACATCCTGAAGAAAAGACCGGAGGGAAGTTTCTGCCGGTTCGAGGCGGTGAACGACCTTGCGTCTGCCAACATTCGCATTAAAGAGCTGCTTGCATTATCCCCGGGTGAGTACGTTGTGTTTGACGAACGCACACACAATGTCATTGCTGTGGGTCGATCAAGTTTCTGGGTCGATGCCAGAAGGGAGTGACCATGACGCGCAGGCTCACCCATCCTTCGACCACAGCTTACTCGGCACGGCATTGCCTGGCCAGGGTTCCGGACGCGGTCCGACGCACCCAAGCTGGGGCGGTCAAATCTCGCTTGAGTTAGAGCTATGGCTGTAACAGTTATAATCATCGGCTCAATCATCGTTGTCCTCTTCTTAGGATCGGCGGCGTATGTTGCTTATCTAACTGCAGGACACGACAACTGAATTTGTACCATGAAGCTGTAGCGAGGCCCCAGCTGGGTAGGCAAAGGGGCTGCCATGCCGTTCTCATCAAAGGCCCAAGAAATTCACGACCACATCGTAAGCAGCAGGAAGGCCGACTATTGGATAGGTCTTGCCAGATCGATAGTCCAGCATAGAGGCCAGCATCAGGCTGGAAAACGCTACGCCCGCCACCTTCCTGTTCTTAGAGACAAACTCCAAGCCGAGCTTTCGGGCGCGGTGAACAATGCCAACGATCATCACTGGGAAGAGATTGCGCACTGGCTGGTTTACGAAGCGAGACTGAACTGACAGCGGGCGAAGCAGAATCCTCGGAGGGTGCCTCAATATACGGAGTGAAGCATGAGATCCGCCAAGCAAATTGTGTTTCGGTACAACGGCGATCCAACCACTGACGAGAGCGATCTCGACATGGATGGTGACAAATCGGTTCCTGAGCCAGGGTCCTTCGTTGAACGCAGAGGAGAGCGCTGGAAGGTAGCCCAAGTCAGCATGGAGACAAGCATGGCAGAACCCTTCGCGGCCCCCATTTATAGGGTTTCCCTCACCAACAAGTTGTGATTTGAGACCAGAGTTTATCGAGATCGACTACAACTTCCCCGGCACTTTGTCCCCTGGCCAGCGCGCATCGATCTTCACCATGATCCGCTCCGCTTTGCTGATCGCGTCTTGAGTTATTTCTGTTTGCACCGCTGCGCTCTTCTCGATCACGATCGAGCCCTTGAAGTATGCTCCGTCCTCGATGATGATTTGCGCCGTCGTCAAATCTCCGTTCACCGAACCGTCCTTCTTGATCACGATCTTGCCTTTCCCATGGACATTACCCTTCACAGTTCCGTACACGATCACCTCGCCAGCAATGACGTCGGCTGTCAACTTTGCGGTAGCTCCGACCGTCAGCTTCTGCTCATCGAGATGGTGTCATTCGCCAAGACTCCGCAAGGGCATAATTCTCGTCCCGTAACAATGTTACAGGCCCGCCCACATGCTATTCATTTCAAACCCATTCTGGATTTTGGCGAGGGAGTGCGTCCAGGAAAGGCAGACATGTTCAGTAGGAAGTAGACCTACAGGGGTAAAAGTCAGAAGCCCCTTAGCTTGGGTCGTATCCGTGGAGAAAACGAAGCGGATGAAGCCGACCGACAAAGCCATCTTAGGGATGGTGAGCAAGGCACCGGGCCGCAACAAAAGTGAACCCAGAAGTGGCCTCGAAACAAAATAAAGATCTGGAGGCCGAGCCCCCTCCTTCGGGGCGAAGGCAGCATGGCATGGCGCGGGCTGACCGAGGCGACATGACACTCCGGCGGGGTGGTAGGGGCAGCACGGTGGCAAGGGCATGACAAGCAACTGGAGAAACCTTACTCGTCCCAGAGCGAAAGACTCTGGAGCAGGTCCGACCTATAACCGGCTAAACCGGGAAAAGGAAGGAAGGCGAGAAGGTGGCGGAAGGGTTTGCAGTAGCGATGAACTGGGGTAACTCCCAGGGAGCGAAGGAACCCAGCTGTTTCGTAATTCCTCTGGCAATGATGGAAGGCAGGGGCGTCTGATAAAAACGCTCGGAAATCTGCAAGACCTGAGACAGAGGATATACAGGAAGAGGAAGGCGGAAGCGGTTGGATGGTGTGGAGTAGATGCTGGTGGACCTCACCGGATCGAAAGCACCTCCAATTGGCTGCGTCTCATAAACCTTTCTGCAAAGCGAGCAGGAGAGCAGAGTGCGGGAAATCTGCATGCTCCGTTCGACGTGGCGGGGGATGGAAACCAGCTTACGGTTCGGTTAGTGAGACACTCCCAGAGGAAACGGGGAGGACCCGATAGATCGGACCTACGGAGTATGGCGCCATTCCTCGACCCTACCAGGGAATGTAGGGTTCCCATGGAGGTGAAATTCTGAGCCCTTAAAGAATTGCGTTTTAAATGCAGACGTTTTCGTCACGGCTCCGTTTTGTAAGGACGGAGGTCGAGCCAGAATGGGTGCTGGCCCGTGATGCCGCCAAAAAACTGTGTTGACAGGAACTCCGCTCGCCATCAGAATGCTGAAACTGGCCGTTTAGAATTTCAGGCTCAGTTGTTGGGAGGGGCCTCAACAGAAATGCGATCCCTGAGAGAATTTTCCATCCTGTTATTCTTCTGCCTCGCTTTTGGTCTAGTTTGCAGTGAGATACCTGAAACACTCAATCTCTACGACGATCATTCCAATGATTTCGTCGGATCGCCTTCTGGCCCCAGGGCCGGAGCCGTAACGATCGCGCACCAATTCGTAGTTTCTCGCCGGGGCAGCACGATTGCAGATCTTGCGTCTCGAACTCCTGCAATGATTCCTTCAGCCGAGCCCGTGGTCCCCTCTGGTCGCGAACTGCTGCGGTTGCTGTCCATTCAACGGAAATAAGAACTCCTCAATAAGAATTCCCGATAATTTGGCGAATGATCGCTAGCTGTGAATTGGTCTGGCCTTCTGACGCTGTCACTAGAAAGTGAGAACGCCATGTCGTGGCCTAAGATCAGGCCATGACAAGTGTTACTCATACTCTTGCGAACGCTCGCCGTTTTGTTCCTGTGGTTGATGCTCTATGCGGTCTATTTGACCGACGATCCCCATGAAGACAGAACTCCTTGGGATTGAACTAACTGATTCTGTGGGGTGAGATATGAGTGGCGCTTACGATTGGCAGAAATCGTATCTAGCCGCAGTTCTCGAAACTGACATCACAAAGAGGCAGGATCGTATAGGTGAGGCCCGCCAAAGAATAGTGTGGTGCTTGACTGAAGATCGTTCACCGGCAATTAGCGGGAAGGAATTCCAGGCTATAGACTACGCTCTTTCAGTCCTGCTGAATCTCGAACTTAAAACGCTGCTAGGGAAGTCTGGCAACGTTCCGGAATCCGAGGTGGCCTAGAGCTACTCGCGGAGCCGGAGTTCAGGATTGCGCCCCCATCCATTCTTCCCGAGCCTCTCTCCTACTGAACTCGATGAGGGGCTGATATGAGTTTGTGAACCCCTTCGGCTAGTCAAATTGGAAGAACGTCGAGCAGCTCGTCGCTACAAATTGGTCCTGCAGGTCGAAATCAGGCTCGAGTCCGAGCCGATCTCGGGCATGACACGCGATATTTCGTCTCATGGCTTCTATTTTAGGATCGGCCAAAGGCTTAGGGCAGGGAAGAAATTTGGATTTTCGATTATGCCTCCCTGGGAATTCACTCAAGCCACCCGTGCATTTATCAGCGGGCGGGCCAGGGTTGTGCGCGTGGAAGAAATTTCGGACGGCACCGCCGATCACATGGGCGTCGGCGCTGTGATGGAGGGATACAAATTCGGCCTTTCGGAATCCTCGGACGGTGCGGCAACACAACAGTGAAGGT
Source organism: uncultured Acidobacteriota bacterium (assembly GCA_963721915.1). GTDB lineage: Bacteria > Acidobacteriota > Terriglobia > Acidiferrales > UBA7541 > Acidiferrum. The sequence goes on from CAVRLD010000009.1 coordinate 120,114, forward strand.
ATGAGAGGCGCCAAGCAAATCGTGTTTCGGTACAACGGCGATCCAACCACGGAAGAGAGCGATCTCGACATGGATGGTGACAAACCTGTCCCCGAGCAAAGTACCCTTGTTTACCGCAGAGGCGAGCGCTGGAAGGTAGTCCAAGTCAGCATGGAGACAAGTGCAGAAGAACCCTTCGCGGTCCCTATTTATAGGGTTTTCCTCACCAACAAGTTGTGATTGTCCATGTCGGTCGGAGCAGTTGTGGCAGTTAATTCACTTGATAATTTTTCGGTTCCGAGTCCACGGCTTGCGGTGTATGCGATTTTTTTGTTACTCCACGGGATAGGAGTACCTGTCCCTCGCCAAAATTCTATCCACGCCCCGAAAATGGCGCGATTCTCCTCAGTCACAGCGTGAAAAGTCTGAACTCGACCACGAATTGCTTTGAGGAGCGGGAAGGTTCTCTTGGGTGGGAACGTGCGCATGCTACTTATATATAAGGATGGGTGAAAAGATAGTCCGGATCAGGCCGCCCAATCGTAACGATGATGGAGCCCGCCGAGTCGCTCGTAAGAAACGATGCGACCCGGAGCTACGGAACGAATCCTGCGGTCAGGTGTTCCCTTACCGAGACCAAGATGCGTGCGGTCGTCGTGATAGTAGCCGACATAATCAGCGAGCAGCCGTTTCAGATGGCGCGCATTTAGCGCAATGATGTGATCCAGCAGGTCTCGTCGGCAGCTTTCGACCCAACGCTCCGCCACACCATTCTGCCAGGGACTTTCGAAGGAGGTCCGCACAGGACTCATCCTCAGAGATCGAACGGCGGCCGGGACCTCCAACCCGTATTTCGCATCGTGGTCGAAGATCAGAAACCTGGGAGGCGGCTCGAACGGAAACGCCTCCCGCAACTGCTGGACGATCCACATACTCGTCGGATGACTGGTGACGTTAAAGTGCAGGATGCGCCGACGATCGTGGCCGATCACGAAAAAGCAGTAGAGAAAGCCGAAAGTGATCGTTGGTACGGTGAAGAAATCCATCGCCGCAATGGCTTCCCGATGGTTGCGAAGGAAAACGAGCCAACGTCTTGTCGCTCGAGGGTCCCTGGGCGCTCGTTTCATCCAACGAGAGACCGTTCGCTCGGAGAGATCAAGGCCGAGCATGAGGAGTTCTCCATGTATCCTCGGCGCTCCCCAGCTTGGGTTCTCGGCAACCATTCGGTAGATCAGATCCCGAACCTCCTTCGAAATTCTTCTCCTCCCTGCTGGCCTTCGGACCCTGGAGATCAAACGCCAGTAGAAACGAAAGCCTGCCCGATGCCACCGAACCACTGTCTCGGGCGTGACCACGATCAGAGCTTCTTTCCAGGTGGACCAGAACTGCTGGGCAATAACCCAGAACAGTTTGTCGAACAAATCGAGCCGTGGCCTTGGATGGCGACGTTTCAGAACGGTGAGCTGTTGCCGCAGGGCGAGATTCTCCAATACAAGTTTCCCACGGTCACGAAAAAGGCGAACGAGTACTCCGAACCAGAGCAAAAACAGGCTGTCCATGAGCCAGGGTTATAGCAGACGGCGGTCCGAACCAAGGCTGTAGGTCATTGATTCTTCGGCCAGCAAACATTGTGGCGAACGACAACTCAGAGTACTCATCGACCTATTCATCGCATTCCGCGATCAGCTGCGTATAAACTTCACGCGCGTGGTCATAGGCCGCTTTTGCGTCGGGAAGCTCTGCTTTGGAGATCTTTGGAGCCTTCTGCGACCAGCATTGATTGACGCCGGCAAGACACCACCGGGCACTCTCGCGCGACGCGCGGATGGATTTCCCGTCCACCAGTACGAAGACGGGGTTAGTGTGCGACGAGCCAAGAATCCTGACCGCGAGCCAACTGCTCCGCTCGACCGGTTGGTCAAACGAAACCTCTTGAATGCTTCCGTCTGCAACGATGTTCTTCCGTGCCACCGGCTTCCCGTTCATCACCAGCTCTACTGGCACTTCGCGCGTGTTTCCAATGCGCGCCCGCTCGATGTGCCAGTACGGCGTTTGATCTATCGCGCGGTCATGGATGCTTTCGCCTGAGTTCGAAGCTTTGCCGTTGTTTAGACTGCTCATCCAGAACCGATGCCCGCGATCAGACGGAATTGCGTCGGCGTTCAGCGGACTTGGATTCAGGTACGCCGCAACCTTCACTGCGGCATGAACAGTCCCTTTTCCAGCCAGCTTTGCCTCGCTCTCTCCCGTACCCATCTCCACGCCGTTCACGCTGAAATCCATCAGGTGACTTCTGCCGTCGGATACATAACTGCGACCAGCGCGCAGAGCCTCCAGCCAGGCGCTGTAACTGAGCGGCCCATCGACTTTGGCATAAACGCGACCCTGGCCAACGCGCGCATCCGTAATACATGGGAAATCGGTCTCGCCGGAAATCCGCGTTCGGAATCCGACGTTCAGCGTGTGATACCAGATATTGAGCTCCCAGGGGTACGGCGTATCCATTGTGGAAATGAAATCCACTGCGCCCGGATGCGTCACGTCCACGATGTACTCGTTCGCGCCGATCGAGTCGAACCCCGGAATTTCGTAGTTGGGTACTTCCCGCGACTTCACCTCGAGTCCCCATCCTGAGTGTGCAAACCCTGCCAACGCTCCCTGCGACTTCGCCCAGCGAAGGATTGGCAAATCCCATGTGGGCCACTGGTCGATCCGCAAGCAATGTGGGTAATTCTGATCGCTCAGGCCCAGCAATACCAAGTGTCCAGCGTGGCTGGACGGGAATCCGGAGACTTCCAAGTCATAGTGCATTAGCTCATTTGGTTTGGAGAGAGGATGATCCTTGCCGCTGAAAAACTGTTTCTGGTAGTAGTAACACGGTCCCCACGTCAGCACTGCACCGACGTTCAATTTCTCCCCTTGGATTTGGCGCACCATATCCTCCGGTCGCACGCCTTCCGTCGGATTCTGGTAGTGTGAGCAGCCCGCTGCATGTACATGATGGTCTCCGGAATACCAGTGGTATCTTGGCGGATCGATCCAGCGCTGCAGAGCGAACGAAATTTCATTTGAGCCCGTCGCCGTGACCTCAATCTTCTTCGTTTGGGGCTGATATTCAGGTCCCATCGAGGCGGTCACGGTATATGAACCAGCTGGCACGAGAACCATGGCGCCGTTTTCACGATAAACCTGCGGTTGAAAAAACAGGTCCGGTGCCAGGCGTTTCGCGGGATTTGGATAGAGCCGGCCCAGACTGTCACGAATCGTGAATGCCGCCACGGTCGGCGCGCCGTTCTCGTCGCGAACTCCCAGCCGCAGCGTCTGTGCCGGAAGCGCGTTGAATAGCACCGTCATCTCATTGCGGAAGCCGATGTCCTGCGTGCCCTGCCCGACGTCGAATCCAATCGCCGCGGAGCGCTGCCCTCGATCCCGGCTATAGATTGTCAGGATCCGATATTCCAGTGGCAGACCAGAGAGCCTCGGCGACATGGGATCCTTGTCGTAGAGCTCCAGGTCCATCCATCTATCTCTCGAGTCGGCAGCAACAATTACCTTCGGCGGCTCCGGGCTAAGATCCGACTGCACAAAAATCGGAAGAGCATTTGGGCTTTCTGCCACCAGCTGTGCTGTCACTCCCGCCTTGTTCGTCACTTTCACCAGAAAGATGCGCGTTCCCGCCTCAACCAGTTCAGCCTTCGCCGCGCCGGACTGCACCTTGACCCGGCTCTCTGGGCTGATGTCTGCGATCAACAGGGTGTACTTGTCGAGAATCTGCTCCAGGCGCGCAACCGCGGCAGCCTCATCGGGCGCAGCAATGGCCTGGTTGATCGCCTCGTAATCGCTCTGGTCCAGCGGCTGGCCAAGATACGCGAGTGAGGTCTCCACTTGGCGCACGTGCTGAGCGAAAGGCTGGAGGGAAACTCGAGTCTGCGCGGCACCGGACTTAGCAGTCAGCACTGTGAAAATAGAGAAGGTTATGATCCCGGGTATGAATGCTGTCGTTGCGGAGTTCCAGTGTTTCATGACCAGACTGCCTCCCGCTGGGGTTATTTTGCACGTGAAGGCGGCGTGAGGACAAACAAATCAGACCTTCGCAGGGCCCGTTACCGTTCCACCCGACTGACGCAAGCCGGAAGTCATCCAGGAGTCCGATTCCAGGAAATGTCGACGAGTTCCGGCGACATGAGCAAAGAAGTCCGCCCCCACCAACCATCGCATTTGCCAAGAATGGCTTAGCGAGTCCCCTTTATGACACGTGCAGCGCCGCCGCATCGCTCCGGCTTCGGTGAGGTCTCACGACGATTTCGACGTCTTGGTTAAGCGCCACCAGGAAGCGCAGCAGCCGTTCGACTGAAAACTGCTTGAAATCACCCCGCAGCATCTTGGAAACGTCGGGCTGCTTGATGCCCAAGAGATCAGCAGATGCAGCCTGCTTGAGACCACGATCCTTCATGATCGTGTCAATTTTGAAGACGAGCTGCGCCTTGACCAAATGCTCTTCGGCATTCGGAATTCCGAGGTCCTTGAATACGTTCTCGCTTCCCATCTCGTAAGACTTCTTGCTCATGACTTTCTCCCTTTGGCTATCTGTTCGGCCTCGCGCAGCCGCTGCTCGATAAGCTCCATGTCTCGGCGAGGTGTCTCGCGTCCGCTTTTCGATTTCTTTTGAAACGCGTGCAACACATAAACGCTATCCGAGTACTTCAAGGTGTACACAGCGCGAAACGTGCCGCCGCGAAAATCCTCAACCATTTCAAGCACGCCTGCTCCTCCAAACCCGGTCAGCACTTTGGCGTCGCGATGCTTGCCACCGCGCTGCGCGATATAAATCGCATAGCCGACTTGATGCTGGACAGGATCAGGAAACTTCCTCAAATCCTTTCGGCTTGACCCCACCCAAACAACCGGCTTCAGCGGCGGCTCTTCTGTCATTAAGACAATATAGTGATATCACTATATTTTGTCAAGGGGAAGCGCCTTATGGTAAAGCAGCCGGTGGCAAAGGCGGAAAGGGATCTGCGAAGCTATATGCCACTTGCGCGACTGGCATAGGTTGCTTCTGTGATGACGGTCGGATTGAAATCGATAATCCCAGTCGTACTAACCGCACATACGATTATCAAGAGCTGTGATAACTGATAATTACTATGAAATATAGGTACACTATGGAGGCGGGGGAGTCGGAATATTCAGGCTTGTTGAAAACACGTAAGTTATTGATTTTTCGACACGCCAAAAACGCTCTCGCATCAGGAATTGCGCCCAACTGGAACGTATCTGGAACGCGGCTTTTTGTGATCTTCGGCCTGTGCTTCGCCAAAATTCTATACGCACTGAAAATAGCGCGATTCCCTGTCGCGACCGATATCCGATCGGGGTTATCCCTTCATCCCCCGAGCGCCAAGATTCTCTCCCGGGGGAACCCCCGCGCGGTGTACCTGTATATATAAAGGATGAGGGAACCCGGACGTTTTCGCGACCCTACGTTGGTTCGGATTAGGCGGCCTGATCGTACCGGTGGTGCAGCCCTCCCAGTCGCACATGAGAAAGGACGTGACTTGAGGCTATGGTGCGAGTTCTGCCGTCTGGCGTCCCCTTCCCGAGTCCCAGATGCGTGCGATCCTCGTGGTAGTAGCGAATATACTCGGAGAGCAGGCGTTTCAGGTGGCGTTCGTCAACTGCGATGATGTGATCCAGGAGATCACGGCGGCAACTCCCTATCCAACGCTCTGCGACTCCATTCTGCCAAGGACTTTCGAACGAAGTGCTGACAGGACTCATGCTCAGGGATTGAACCGCTGTCGGGACTTCCAGTCCATACTTGGCATCACGATCAGAGATGAGGAACGTCGGAGCGGATCCAAATGGGAATGCTTCTCGCAACTGCTGGATGATCCACGAGCTTGTCGGATGCTTTGTGACATTGAAGTGCAGGATGCGACGACGATCGTGACTGATGACAAAAAAGCAATAGAGCGCGCTGAAGGTGATCGTCGGAACAGTAAAGAAGTCCATCGCGGCAATCGCTTCTCGGTGATTGCGGAGAAAGGTAAGCCAGCGCGTGGCAGGCTCCGGATCTCGAGGTGCCCGTTTCATCCAACGAGAGACCGTTCGCTCAGAGACCTCGAAACTGAGCATGAGAAGCTCGCCATGGATGCGTGGCGCTCCCCACGTTGGGTTCTCAACGACCATTCGGAAGATCAATTCCCGAACTTCCTTCGATGTCTGTCGTCGCCCGATGGGCCTCCTGACCTTGGAGATCAGCTTCCAGTACAAACGGAATCCGCCCCTGTGCCAACGCACCACGGTTTCCGGCGTGACCGCAATGAGGGATTGTTGCCATGCGGACCAAAATCGACGAATGGCGACCCAGAAGAGCTTGTCGAGCAGGTCTAGCCTTGGCCGCGGATGCCGACGTTTCAGGACGGCGAGTTGTTGACGCAGCGCCAGATTCTCGAGTAAGAGGCCCCGACGCGCGCGCAGGAGGCGAACCAGCGTTCCGAAGCACAGGCCGATAAATCGAAACATGGCTAGCAGCCCGTGGCAGAATCGCGCCTTCCGGAGTGGCGAAGTTTTTACCTGAGATGCGACGATTTCGACGCGAGCTGAATTTGAATGATGAAGAGGAAGACTTTCTGTGACACGCAGGTGCTGAAAGGTTTCGGAACCAGAATATGAGCACAAAAATAGGCGAGGTCCTGCGATTTTCCAGCTCTCGAGGCGTCCCGGATCCCAGTAGGGTGCGCAAGATCAGGCTTAGATTGAACGCGCCAACATGGATCAACAGTCGCTTGAGAATATTCTTGTGCCCTCGTAAATGTGTTCGTCTCATTCCGCCCCTATCGTAGCAGTGCGCGAAATTCCGCTCGAGCAGCTCGCCTCTCCTCCGCAGCAGGCGCTGGCCATAGGCGCCCTGCACTCGCCTGCGGTTCGCATAGACCGCTTGCTGCTCCTCGGCTTTGCCTCCCCAATGTCTGTGCCCGGGCTGCTTCTTCTCCGGGACGTAGGTCCGCACTTCCGCACTCTGCAGATTCATTACCACCGCTCCACTGTGGTAGCCCTTATCGGCAACCATTTCTTCAATGCCCTTCAGATGCTCTTTAGGTTTCTGGCTCGGCTTTTCTGTCCCGATCAACTCCGCCACGTTTTCACCGGCTTGCGCTAGAGTCTCTACCCCCGTGGTGGTATCTCCTGCATCCGCTTCCTGTACGGTCACCGCCAACACCGCACCCGTCTTCATATCCACGGCGTGCTCGGCTTTGTGCGCCAGATGCGTTCGCCCATCTTTCATCTTCGTAATCCGCGCATCTTCGTCATGCGGATTCACCCAATCCTCGTTGCTGGCTTTGTTTTTGCGCTTCCGATCCAGTCGGGCCAACTCTTCTTTTGTGGGCGTCTCGATTCCTGATTCCTGGGCCAGTCCTTTCAGAAAGTCTTCGTAACTCTCGCCCGTATCGCGTCGCACGATCGAACGCATCGCTGCGTTGGCCTCCAGCGTCGTCGCGTCGATCCCCACCGTCTTGCCCTTCACCATTCCCTGGTCTCGTAGCACTTCCAAAATCCAGAAGAACACTTTGTGGTGCGTCTCCACATCGATCAGCCGCCGCGTCCGCGAGATCGTCGAATGATCCGGGGTCTGCTCGTCGATGCCCATTCCCAGAAATCTTCGCAGACCCAAGGAATCCGCCGCCCGCCAAGCGATGCCTCGCTCGGAATCGATCCCTTCAAAATAGCCCACCAATAACAAACGAAAATAGATTCCCGGCGCCAAAGATGGCCGGCCAATGTCGTCCGCGTAAAACTTCGCGCACTCCTTCTCGGCAAACTCATCAAACTTCTTTTCTTCCAACAATGCGTTCACTCGCGCGTAAAACGGATGTGCTGGCCCCTTCGCGATTTCCTGCTGTGCGACCCACATCTGCTGTTGTCGCTGTCTTCGCCGCCGCGTTCCCATTCCCATCGGCAGTTCTCCGAAAATCTGTTCCGCATTCTACAGAGATCTCCGAGGCAGGCAAGTTACTTCAGGTTACAAAAGCCGCTTTTCACCACAGGCTGCTAGGAGTTATAACAGAACAGGGGCGGGAGGGCGGCTATGTTATTGATTTCACAGCCGGCCAGAGTTTTGGCGAACCACAGGCTAGCGTTTGTCAGGCGCTGAGGCTCATTGGTGCGACGCGGAGGTTAGGCGAGGGCGCAAGGCACCCAAGGCTTGCTTTACAGTCTCCGGCATTCTACGGCAGGAAATCCGACCGAAGGTCCCCCGATCCCGTCCAGCGTAATAGTCTCCCGTCAACTCTGTGCCGCCGGACATTCTCAGCATTGCAGTGCCGTAGTGCATGTGCATCGTACTCGTCGCATCGGCAACGGGCTGATTTTCGTACTGGTAGATCAACGCGACGCCTTCTGGGTCGGCGACTTGAATCACTGCCACGCAACTCCGCGATGCGGACGTGGCTGTGCTGAGGAGCACGGAAATTTGCGTCCAACTTTGGACGATTTGCACACACAAGTCGTAGCGCTTCGCGTGGTGATCAAACGAAGAAGTCAGATAACCTTGCCACCGGCCCGCGAGGTTAGGCGTTTTCACCAGCCCCAGTTTGTGTATCAGCCGGCTCCGCCAGAGATGCCTATCGAAAAGAGCGTAGAGCGCGCCATAGAAAAACATGCTGGAGGGTGCATCCATCCACCACGGCATCGAAAAATGGGCGAATGCAAGAACATTGGACGACGCCCAGGCGAGGGCAATTGCCAGACCCGCGAGGTAAAGAGTAACGACTCTCTTTTCGTCGGAGTCTGTACTGTAACCGTGCATACTGCACCTGCTCGGCTGCTAAAGCCGAACAAGCCCTTGGGCCTGTTGATTGCGCCCCACCCCAGTTGCTGCTGGCAAACGCCGGAGAAAAACCATCTGGTTCAGTAAGGTGGCTTCCTGAAGATGGAATTGAACCTGTTAGCTACCCGGAAATCGCAACTGGTAACGATAGCGCCATTTCTAAATATTAGAGTACTAGAACGCGAAAAGGGTTGGCCCGGCCTAGCCTTTGCCGTCAAGTGCTGAGATAAGTTTCTGTCTCATCTGAGCATTCTCATTATCTGCTGATGACAATGCCACAGGGTAGTACGCCTTCTCTTTGATGTGCGGGTAGTCGTATCTTGTACGAGGAGATTGGCGGGCGGACGGAGATTGTGGAGTGCTGGCTAGGAGAAAGATTATGAAGAGCAAAATGACGGTAGCGGTGGGATTGGCTGGGGCGTTTGTTGCGGGGATGGTGGTGGCGACGGCGTTGGGTGGGGGGATGACTGCGGCAGGGGCGAAGACGCAGGAGGCGGCGGTGCAGGGGCAGCAAGTTACCGTGCAGAGGGTCATCAGCCCGACGGTGACGGACGAGGACATTGCTTTGCTGCGGCAAGATATACGGGCAATGAAAATGCAGGTGATTGGGCAGAATATGTCGCTGTCGGATATGGAGGCGGAGAAGTTCTGGCCCATCTACAAACACTACACGGACGAGTTGCATGAAGTGAACAACGCGAAGTATGCGTTGTTGAAGCAGTACGCGGAGATGTGGGGAACGATGACGGACGAGGATGCGCTGATTTATGTGCGGCACGCGCTGGAGGTAGACGCTGAGGCGCAGGCATTGCGGTTGAAGTATGTGCCGGTGGTGACCCAGGTATTGCCGGGGAAGAAGACGGCGACGTTTTTTCAATTGGACCGGCGGTTGAGCATGATGGTCGATTTGCAATTGTTTTCGCAGATTCCGTTGGCGCACGTGAAGGAGTAGGGGGGGAAGAGATATCAGACATCAGTAATCAGGTACTAGGAAGCGAGGAGAAGAGCTTACTTCGATTTCCGGGTGACGCTCGGAAATAACCCAAGTGCTCGGTTTAGTCGGATTGCCGTACATCAAGTGGTTTCTGGCCCGATTTCCACTTCTGCGGTGTTTATCCCAAGCTCTTCAGCTTGAAGGAGGAGGAGAGCCTTCTTGAACCCCGCGTCACCGCGCGACGAAAAGCAACCACGGCGTTCCGACCACCAGGAACACGAGCAGACAGAAAACCGTGGTCAGCAGGCCAAGTCGGTAGAGCTCACCCTGAGTGAGGTAGCCGCTCCCGACGAAGATGACGTTTTGGCTCCCACCCTGCGGGGTGATCGTCGAGAAGTAGCTGCTGGCAAAGAGCAGAGCAAAAGCCATTAAGGGTGCGGGAACGCCGGTCTTCACGCCGACTCCCAGGAAAACGTCGAAGAGAGCCAATATCTGTGCGGTCTGGCTGACAAACATGTAGTGCATCAAGACGTAGAGCACGAGGAGAACGACGTACGCAATGGGCCAGGTGATGCCACCGAGCAGGGACGTCAGCCGTCCTCCGACGTAGCCCATGAAGCCGAGCTCGTTCAACTGGCCGCTCAATGCAAAGAGCACTGCGAGCCAGATAAAGGTGACCAGCGTACCTCCCTGCAGGTTGATGTCTTCGAGCGTGAGGACATTGGTTGCAAGGAGCGCACCGAGGCCGGCGAAGGCCACGGCAGCGAGGCTCAAGTTTAGTGTCCCCGCCATCACCCATCCTGTCACCATGAATGCAAAAGCCACTGCAACGATCCACTCGTCTCGCGTGAGCAGTCCCATCGTGCGCAGGGCGTCGCGTGCGGCCTTCGGCGCATCGGGCGTCTTGGTCACGCCGGGTGGAAACAATTTGTAAAGGATCAGGGGAAGCAACGCGATCATCGTCAACACCGGAATCGACGCGGCAACGATCCACGAGCCGAAGTTGATCTTCACGCCATAGTGCTCTGCCAACGAGACCGCGATTGGATTGCCGGAGGTGGCGGTGAGCCAGAGGGCTGACGAGACGCTGAGGCTGGCCATCCCGCAGAACATGAGGTAGCCACCCATCCGGCGGTTCTTCTCCTCGTCCGGCATGGAGCCGGAACTTTGGGCCAGGGAAAGAATGATGGGGTAGAGCACGCCACCGCGCGCCGTATTGCTCGGAAACGCCGGTGCGATCATGGCATCGGTGAGAAAAATGCTGTAACCCAACCCGAGCGTGGATCGCCCGAATACACTCACAACAAGCAGGCTGATGCGCCGTCCGAGTCCCGATTTCACGACCGCGTTGGCGACGAGGAAGGCGACGACAACCAGGAGCACGCTCGCGTTGGCGAACCCGGCAAAGGCCTTACCGGGATCGACCGTGCGAGTAAGCACCGCAGCCGATACCGCCAGCAGCGAGGCCGTCAAGAGTGGAAATGCGTTCAGAATGACAGCGAAGATAGCCGCCGCAAATATGGCAAAGAGATGCCAAGCCTCTTTTGTCAGCCCGGCTGGTATCGGCGAGAACCAAATGCCGAACGCCAGGGCGAAGGACACGGCTTGTTTGAGCAGACTGCGGAGGCTGGTGGTGCCTGCGCTCATTTTCCGTGTTCTCCGGCGGGCGCGGCAGCCGCCGAGCCTAACCGCGCCCGGCCCTTAAGGTCGACGGCCCGCCCGCTAACGGTGCCATCCTCGGACTCGACGATGAACCGCCATTGAAAGGAGTACTCCCCGGTCACTCCGGCGTAACGGCCCGTCCCTCCCAGGAACGTGCCCACGATGTGGTTCCCGGTTGCCACGAATTCACCCTTCAATTCGCTATACACCTTATCGCCGTGCTCGTCAGTCCAGACACACCGGCCCTGCATGCCGGCAAGACTGTCGGTGAAGCCTATGGCCTGCGCCTGGAACCCAACTCCCAGCCCCTGATCCCTGATGAGGAGCAGCGACCCGGTTAGATCGAAGATCGAGGCGCGGTGATTCGTCTCGAGGTTGATCGTCTGCCGCGTACCTGAGGCGGACCAAGTACCTTCGAACGTGCGCCACTCACCTGCGGACGGAATTCCCGGAGAGGGAACTGTCGGTTGGCTGCAGGCGAGCCGCGAACAGCAGCGGAGCGAGTGCCACCCATCGACGCGCAAGCGAAACTACCGAGCCTTTTCGAGAAAACACTTCCGCATCTCCCTGGGATGAGAACATTGTAGAGTTTCTTCATTTTTCGATTTGTCGTCAGCCCCAGCAGGCACAATCAGGACTAAAAGGGATACTGGGAAAAATGATTGCTCCCGGACCCCTTCCCGACATTGCCCCCAGTTCGATGTGATTCAACGTGTCGCACGTGGTTCCCCTTAAGTCTCGTTCCTGAGGGCTAGTCGGCCATATCCTAGAGAACGCAGCATCTGTCAAAGTCTACAGGCCAGTTTCGGGCTCGGCGCCCAAACCAGCGAGAAATAGCTTCTCATCCGCAAAATCGCACGGGCTAACTCCCGATAAGTCGCGTTACCGGAGAAGTGATTTCTGGCCGATTTTCACTTTTCCGATAACCGCGTTATCTCTAACGACGCCGGCCTATTTCAAGGACTTTTTCCTGAAGGTAGCTCTTTTTGAGCAGACCGGTGCGTTGGCGCAGCAACCGCGTCTGTCTCAGCGCTTCTCTTCATCTGTGTCACCCTAGCCTGCTCTGCCTGTTTCCTTCATCGCTTCGGTTTTGCCCACCAAACATCTCTGCAGTCACGATCAACTATGATGAGTCATGCGAACTCCCTTTCGGGAGGCGGGTAGCCTAATCAATCAGTCAGCGACTGTTCTGCGCCATAACGCGCTCAGGCATCCCCGCACAGGCACCACCGTACTTCTGTCGCCTCTGCCCGCGACGACAGAACTCGTTATAGTCAATCTGGTCCCGCAACAGGATCCACAAACGGATCCCGAGTTTGCGAGCTGCAGCTACGCGTGCTTTCCCCAAACCTTTCTGAAACAATTTGCGGCAGTAAAAACGCTTCAGTTCCGGATCCTTGCGTACTGCGTGTATCGCCGCCTCGCACCAGAGAAATCGCAGCAGAGGATTACCTTGTTTCGTCAGCCCGCCAAGCCGCGGACGACCTCCGCTGGAGTATTCCCTCGGGATGATCCCTACATAACTGGCCAGGGCCTTGCCATCCGCAAACCGCGTCGCATCGCCCAGAAACACATCCGTTGCCAAGGCCGTGATCGGCCCGACTCCGGGATGGGTCATCAATCGCACAGCGGTAGGACGTTCCCCAGCTTGTTTTTCCACTCGCTGATTCAGTTTTTCAATCTCCATCGCAAACTTCGCGTACAAGGCTTGTAACTCACTCCGCCGATGCGCCGTGTGTGGCGCCAATGGCAAAGATGCTAGCTGGTCTTGTCCTGCTTGGTTCCACAGCGACGGGCCTCGCCGCAGCCCGTTTGCCAACGCAATGGCCTGGAGCGCGTTCTGCACTCGTGTTCGCATTCGCACCCACTGATGGCGGTGCAGCAACAAGGCGCGCAGATCCAGAAGCTCCTTCGAAGGCAGCCAAATCGACGGAAAGCGGTTCTCCACCATCAGCTTCAGAATCAAATCCGCATCTCGCCGATCATGTTTCTGCTTCCGGGGCTCGGCCGCCCGTACACTCGCTGGGTGACCAACCTGGCATTCGATTCCCAGCTCGTCCATCAGGTTCAAAAACCATTGCATCGATCCACTGGCTTCAATCCCTACTCGCACGGGGCGTGGAAGCTTGCAATAAAACTCCCGCACGTTGTTGCCTTCGTGCGTCAGAGTCAGATTCACAATCTCTCCCGTTGTGGTGTCCAGCATCGCTAGCGTTTGCTGGCGAGCATGTAAGTCACATCCTATAATTCTCATCTCGGCCTCCTTCGGTCCGAGCACTGTTAGGGTGATCACCGAAACAGTCTACTCGGGCCGTCGCGAGGCCGGCGTCGTTATCATCAATCAGGAGCTAGCTGAACAATCAGGAGCTAGCTGAACACATTGCTGTAGCCCATCGACGACCACATGAAAGACTACGATACGGCGGCGCGGCAACGACTAATCAAAGCAGGATCGAGTCGTGGGAATAGCTTGGCTTGGCTCTACCAAGTACCGATGCGCACCACCGCCTGCATGGAAATCTTCAGACCTTCCTGCGGATGGATCTGTGCGATGTCGTGCATCCAAGAATGCGTATATTCGATATTGAGGACTCGCCAGGCGAAAGGCCGCGTGATCACCAGATCGAACCCTCCTCCGATGGAAATGCTGGGCCCGGTCTGGGCAGTCTCTACGGAATAATCGCTTCGCTTGGGATAGTGCGGCAGCGTACCGCTTCCGTCGTTCCATTCGTTCAGCAATTTCTCGCGCAGGGCCGCGTCCATGATTTCCAGTGTGACTTTTCTTCCGCCAAACATGAACTGAGCAAAAGGGGAGAATCGGTTAGCGGCATTGGGAGTCCAGCGGAACCCGCCACCGTAGAAGAGCGAATCGGCGCTGTAATTGGCGTGCGGCATGTTCATGATCTGGCAGCCACTCACTTCCGTAATGACTTGGAGCTTGGGATTCACTCGCGCCGCACCCGAACCGCCCCCACCGATGCAGGAGCCGCCGCCAAGGAAGCTTTCGTAATAGGGAAAGGCAGTAAGTTCGATAGGGGCTTCCATCGGGCGCGGATGGCTGAACTCAACGTCTGCCGGCATCCAAGCGTTCTTGACAAATTGGAAAGGTTTTTCGCCACTTCCGTTCTTGTAGTCTTCGAAAAGCTCCTTGCGGATCTCATAGTTTGTGCCGAAGAGATTGAGGCGGGTATCGCGGACCCAAGGAGCCCGGAAAGCCATCAAGTTGGCAAAGGTGCGGCCCGGATTGAGGAAGCTCCGTGCAAGGATGATAATGGGGCGATTATTGGTGCGATTCTCTAGGCCCATGATCAGATAGCGATCAGCGGCATCTTCGGCAAGCATGGTACAAAATCCAAGCGTAGGAGTATCAACCAGGGTGATGAAACCGGGTGAGGCATGCAACATCACGTTCGCAATGGACGCCTCGCTGACGGGGCCGATTTTCCATTGCGTATGCCAGAATGCACCGTAGGCCATCGAGCGTAACAAGCTGATCCAGTAATCGCGGCCGTCGCCCCACTGCACTAAGCGGTACTTGGGGTCATTTTGACGCTCAATGAAACCAAAAACGGAGCCCTCCAACGGATGGCCGACGTAGGGGGCCATGAATGTGTCACTATCGCTCCAACCGCGGAGTTCGGAGACAGATTGCGTATAGTGGGCGAACCAATGTCCGTTCAGGGCGTCACGCGTTCCGGCCTGTAGGGCGAGGTCGAACGTGTGCATAATCCCGGTGTACAGCAGGGATTCGCTGATGGCATGCCCCCAGCGGAAGTGCTGGCCGGAGTCCGAGTGAGATTTCGAATACCGGGGATTTATGTCGCTGTCTGAATTGGTAGACGATTTAGCCGACTGGTCGTTCGCGAAGGCGACTGGAAAAGGGTTAGTGCTGGGCGTATTGAATTGTGCGGCAGGAGCCAACGGCAGAGGGGAAGGAAACCTAGCCGGATCTATGGCAACCAACTCGTGCCACCGCTCAGGGAGATAGAGATAGAGAACGTCTGAGGGCCCGGAGAGAATATCGAGAGGCTCCTGGGCAAGGAGGAGCATCCCAGGCGTACAGAAGGAAGCCAGCAGCAAAACAAGAGGATACTTGAGGCTTAGTCTCACTGCAGTACAAACCCAAGAGCGAGCTGCGAATTATGCAAAAACACCCTGGGCGCGAGTTCACTGGCCTGAGCATCTCGTCCAGGTCAGAAGTTCTCAGCAGCCTGTCCACGATTGTGATTACAGCGTTGCGGGACACAACTGTCATTCTTTTCAGTGGGACTCCGCCGACTCCTCGGAAATGCTTGGATAGTTGCGGATAAAATCTTTCACTTCGAGTTATCGCCTCGCAGCGGAGGCGCACTCCCGATAAGTCGCGTAATCGTACAAGTGGTTTTTTTGCCCGATTTCCACACATTATAAAAGGGCGCCCCTTTGAAGTAGGTTTTGAGTGCAGTCTCATTCCCTACAGGGAAAGGAACACCCTCATGACTAGCACTAAATATATCGGCATGGATGTGCACAAGGAAAGTATTTCGATTCAGGTGATGAACTCCGTCGGCAAGGTGGTGATGGAATGCGTGATCGAAACAAAGGCGAGCACGATTCTGCAGTTCATCGACGGGTTGCGAGGAGATTTGCGCATCACGTTTGAAGAAGGAACCTGGGCGGCCTGGTTGTACGACCTGCTGAAGCCGCACGTGACGGAAGTCGTGGTGTGTAATCCGCGAAAGGCTGCCCTGCTAAAAGATGGCAGCAAAGGTGATCGTATCGATGCCCACAAGCTAGCGGAACTGTTGTACATGAACAAGATCAAGTCGGTCTATCACGGAGAGCATGGGTTGCGAACGATGAAGGAGCTGGCGCGCAGCTATCTGACCATCACCAAAGATCTCACTCGGGTCATGAATCGGCTCAAGGCGTTGTATCGCAGCTGGGCCATTCCCTGTGGCGGCAAAGAAGTATACGCACAACGTTATCGCGCGGAATGGCTCGGCAAGATCAGCGAAGCCGGCGTCCGGCGGCGCGCCGAACACTACTACCAACAGCTCGATGTTTTGCGGCTCCTGCGCCAGGAAGTGCGGCGGGACTTGTTGGTGGAAGCCAAGAAGCACAAGCCGTGGAAACTGCTGCGGCAGATTCCGGGGATTGGTCCCATCCGGGCGGCACTGTTGGTTGCGCTGATGCAGACGCCGCACCGTTTCCGCACCAAGCGACAACTGTGGACCTACTGCGGGCTAGGATTAGAAACGCATGACAGCGCACAGTACCACGCGGTGGAAGGACAACTACAGCGTTCCAGGAAACCCGCGACGGTTCGTGGTCTAAATAAGAACCACAACCACGACCTCAAAGATATTTTCAAGGGGGCAGCAACGAGAGTTAGCAGCAGCCGCGGGCCGCTGCACGATTTCTACGAGGCTTTGCTGGCTAAGGGGAGGAAGCCCACGATGGCACGCCTGACCTTGGCGAGGAAGATTGCCGCGATCACGTTGATGGTCTGGAAGAAGGAGGTACGTTTCGACGCCAACTATTTGAAACCACAAGCAGCTTGAGCGCCTCTGACAGAGAGTCCGTTCCATCCTGGGGATCATCCTTGGCGGTGGCCGTCGGGTTCTTGAGACGCTTGGTTCGAGGACGAGTATCCACCGGAGAAGTGAGGCCACCGTGTCGTTAGAACACGAGAGTCTCCGATTCCACCCTATGCCCCCTTGGATAACCAAAGAAAGTCATAGGCCACGAGTCTCCGATAGGACCATGAGTTACCGCTTATCTAGGCGGATAACCGTTACGCTTGTTTAGTTTCAGGAACGCAGGCGCCGTCACGACAGTAAAATGGAACCACAGGCAGGAAGAAGAGTCTTACCGTTTCGTGTGACGAAACGAAGCAACGACTTCCTGAGGAAGAACCCTCGCCGATCGCGCGTGCACGTTCAAACGATTGGACTGAATGCCGAGACAAAAAAAGTGTCGGCACCGAGCTAACGGGGAGATATGTCTCTTGACATTCCCTTTTATAGGACTTCTCCGGTTACGGCGTTACCAGGAGTTGAGTACCTCAATTGCTGCAAAAGTTCTCGAACACCGATGCCACAGCAGCGGGAAAGGGATGAGGTAAATTGAACCGGAGTTATATCATATCCAAGAAAGCCGTTCTGGTGAAAGGAGCAGCACCTTGCCGCGACGTTTTACCAGAGCGCGCTTGCGCTGCCACGCGCTCATCAGGCGGCTCGCAGTGAACGGCGTGACGTTCGCCGCGTTCGCCAACTCCTCGTTGGTAATACGGAGTGCGATACCACCTGGAGCGTTTTCTCCGACTGTGCGAGCCAGAGTAACGAGTACTTGAGCAACCCGCTGTCGCGCGGCATGGCAAGCTAAACCTATATGGGCCTCCAGATGCCAAGCCAGATAGTCTGACGCAGTTACCAACGCGTTCTCCAGCAACCTGGGATGCTGTGCGATAAGGCCTCGGATTGTGGGACGGTCCCACACCAACACCGAGGTGTCCGTTACCGTTTCTGTGCTCAAGAGATAAGAAGAATGGACCGACAAAGCAGTCATACCGCCGAATAGATCTCGTGGTCCAAGCCACCGAAAGAGAAGCTTCCTGCCCTCATCTGTAATGACGAAAAATCTGACGAGGCCTTTCGTCAGCAGGAAAAGATGGTCGGCAGGGTGACCATGGTTTGTAACCACAGAATTAGCGCGGAATCTGCGCTGTGTTGCAGCTCCCAGGATTTGCTCGCAGGCAGATGGAGCCAATCCATCGAGAAAATGTGATCTCAGCTCGGTGGATACGATTGCAATTCCCGAAGCAGCCATTGTTGCGTCTCCGTGAAGTGGACATAGGCCGAGTTCTAACCGGGGCTCAGTTGGGTTCGTTGGCTGGAGCAACGGGGCGAGGAGACAACAAGCAGAGCCAAAACTGGCTCAGAGTATGAGAATTCGTGATTTGATGGCGAATTGAATCAAGTCGGCGGTGGTCTTGAGATTCAGTTCTTTCATGACGCGGTATTTGTGAAATGCCACTGTCCGCGTGGTCACGTTCAGCACACTGGCGACTTCCTTCATGGATTTCCCTTCGGCCAACAGCTGCACAACTTCCCGCTGCCGAGCGGTCACGGTTTTGGCGGGCGCTTTCGGGCCAGGGTTGGGATTATGGATAAATGCTTTCTGCATTCCCTTTGCTATCTGGGGCGTAACGTAGGATTTTCCCTTGAGCACCAATTGGATAGCGCGAATCAATTCCGAAGCGGCGGAAGTCTTCAAGAGATAACCGGACGCCCCGCAGCGTAAGGCTTCCACCGCCAAGTCCGGATCCTCGTTCATTGTCAAGAAGATGAGCTTCATTCTGGGCAGCACTTCCTTCAATCGCAACCCGGCTTCCAGACCGTTCATGAGCGGCATACTGATGTCCGCGACGATCACATCGGGTTTAAGCTCCGGCGCGGTTTCCAGCAAAGTGCGGCCATCCGCAACAGTGCCCACAATTTCGCAATGAGGCTCCAGTAGCTTGTGGAAAGCCTCGAGTAGAATCGTGTGGTCATCGGCCAGCATTATTCGCGGAAATGCCATGATGCTAAGTTGATTCTGAGGAATACGGGCTTGATACTGTCACTTTTGACAGACTGGACTGGATCTTCGTGCCTGGCTAACCCGTTCTAAGAAAGGTGCTCAACTCCCACCCTTTGGCCCAAGGGGCGAAAGGCACTTGATGACCGGTAACGCGACATTACTGGGAGTTGGATGAGTCTTCCGAAAATCGAGAGAAGGCGGCCGCCCTCTGGACTAAACGGACTCCCGCTTCCGTTTTTAATTGTTGGTTTGTATGCCCGACTTTCGCGGCGTTGTTCGAGTTGCTCGGTCAGCTTCATGGCGCTCAACGGCGACGGCCACGTTTCCCACGAGTTGGGTGGTGAGCAATCCCTCAAGCAGGGCCGTTAATTCGAGCGGTATGCTGCGAGTCGCGTTCTTTGCATGGTAGAAAACGGGCGGGTCTGGCGGTTACAGCCACGCCTAGAACCTGCAAGGCGATTCGCGGGCTGGTCGCGGTGAAAAATGGAAAAAAGGTAGACGTTGCTGGGAATTAAAACCCCGGCGTCCTCTGGAGGATTGAACCACGCCTGAGACCGCAACGCGATTCGCGGGCCACCAGAATGACGCCGGGGCAATAAGGAGAACTACCGTCGCACGGTAGGCGCCGGGTGGTGGTTTTGTCAACTGTTGGTTATGCCAGTCCCACGGCAGCGCTCTCGTCAATTACCGGGCCATGATTCCGCCGGGATTTCCAAAATCCCGGAAACGAGACCTCCTGTCTATTTTGACAGTTGCCGGTTCCTCCGAAACTGCCTTAACGTCCGCCATTATCGAGTACTACAGACCGCCCTGTCGTCTGCGACAAACAAGATGGCAAGCGCAGCTTAAAGGGCGAGGAGTGGGCAAAAAGCCATAAGGAGACGAAAATGACCTCAAGGACGATCATGCGGGGCCTGCTTGTAGGAGGCGCCTTTTGTGTCTCCTTCTCGCTCCCGGCAGCAGGGCAAGTGAAAAGCACGGAAACAGTCGAGCATGGTACCTCCGCACATCAAGTTACGTTCGAGCGCGGGGAAATTGTTTACGTATCGGGTAACGACATGGTAGTTAAAATGGAAGACGGGTCGCTGCGGGACTTCTACAATGTACCGGACAGTGTCACGGTGAATGTCGATGGGCAACATCTTAACGTTCATCAGTTAAAGCCAGGAATGAAGGTTGAGAGACAGACCATCACAACATCAACACCACGAGTGGTTACGAAAGTGGAAACAGTGACGGGTAAAGTGTGGCACGTAACGCCACCAAGCACCGTTATTTTGACACTCGAGGACGGCTCGAACCAGAGCTTCAAGATTCCCAACAACCAGAAATTTACGATCAACGGACAAGAGACCGACGCGTTCGGACTAAAGAAGGGCATGGTGGTTTCGGCCCAGAGGATTACCGAAGTGCCGGAGACGGTCGTTACTCAGCAGGTAAAGCGGACTGGAACAATGCCGCCGCCTCCGCCGCCACCCAAGCAGGATGTGCCGGTCCTGATCGTTATGGCGTTGCCAACACCAGCGCCAGCCGCCAAGGCCGAACCAGCACCCAAAGAATTGCCGAAGACCGCCAGTAGACTGCCGCTCGTAGGTGCGCTTGGTGCACTGTTTTGCGGGTTGGCGTTCACGATCATGGCAATCCGAAAGTTCGCTGCTTGATCCACTACTGACAGGATCGACCCGCTTGTCAGAATCGCCTGAAGACGGTCTAGGGTCGTTGTTTGGCCACAACCGACCGCTCAGCTTTGGCCAGCACAAGCTATAGCTTCGATGTCTGCGTTTGATTCTGTTTGATTACGCGACACGCTCGATGCTCGCGTACGGAATCCGAGTAGCTCGTACCCGTCCGAAGCCAGTCGGGAGAACAAGTGCATCCTCTTCGAGGACTAGAAAGCACTTGAATGCAAGCCGACGCACAATCAGAAGCAACCCGAGAATAGTCGGAGCGAGGCCGAACCATAGGACGAATCCGTGGGGCCTGCATCCACACACAAGTGCCCCCACCAGTAGCCATGCAAGGCCCCCACCGAAGAGCAAGAAGACCAGCGACAGTCTCGGATTATAAGAATATTGGCTTGGTAGATTCATGAGGCTGCAACGCCCACGAGTCGTTGAGATGTACCGTTCTTTTTAACATGAATTGGCGCTAACTCCTTCCATGAGAAGGCCGGTTAGCGTCAAGCCATTTCTTTCTTCTTTCTTCTTTCTTCTTTCTTTTAATCTGTTCCCATTCAGCCAAGCCGCCTCTGTCGCGCCCTCAACAAGAATCACTTTTTTGGCAAAGAAGCCTTCATTGCGGCTAAGACTGTACACATTTCTGTTCCGCTCACGAACCGAGTCCGCCGTCACTTTGTCATTCGGCAAACGCCGTTCAAGATCAGCTATCACGTCGGCCATGGACAATTGAAATCGCTTCGCCGTTCCAGGGACGTTTCTTTTCGGCAGTTGGTTCTCACATCGAATGATCTCGTCGAAGTATGTCACGTCAACCAAGAGTGGGCTGTGCGTCGTTGATACTCCGTAATCCGCGCGCGAATCAAAAAGATTTCAATGCGACGCGAACCTTTGCGGCGCTAAATGGACTGGGCGTGGGTGTGGGCCCTGTCGGAGGGCCGAAATAGAGGGCGCGAATCGAGACGGTCTGTTCGGAAGCCAAAGCGCTGGCGTCATCAACCCCATCGAAGTTCGTTCCGGGCGAGCCATCGGTCAGCTGGACAGTTACGGGTCCGGTCAACCCAAAGAACGAGGGAAAGGATTGCATCGCGAAGGTGTTCGGTGGAGCTGAAGTAGATACTGTGCCCGTGACACGCGTGAGGCGGAGATAAACGAAATCTGCGCTGGCAGCCGCGAAAGCAGTGTCGGAAGCTGGTGTGAACGACACTACATGCACGGCGAGAGATTGGCCGGGTGCCAAAATTGAAGCATCCGTGGCTCCGCTGAACAGTGTGTTGGGGACGTTAAGATTTTTAGAATCCACTACAAACGGCCTGGGGTTAGTTAAGGAAACGCTCACGGGAGCCCCTAGCTCGAGAGCGCTTCCGATCACACTTTTGGACGGTGCGACAACGAAATTGTTGGTCACAAGCTGGAATTGCGTAGCGGACGAAGGTGTAATCCCAACAACCCCCTCGATCCAATCTCCTGCCGTGGTTCCTAAGGGATCGTATTCCAAAAGGGTGAACGTGCCATCCGAATTCAGAATCGTATCGAGGCTAGCGACCTGGCCCTGTTTCGCGCACGCAAAAGTGCTACCGAGATTGAAAGTGGTGCAATTGGGCGAAACCGCTGTCGAGGGTCCGGCAACAGCGGTTATGGCACCATTTGTTGCCGTTTGTACCGTGACACTCTGAGTGGCGGAATCGACAGAGGACACGACTCCCGTGATGTCTTCGACGAAGTCTAACGCTCCAGGCGGTAAGGAGCTGGAGGTCGGTGGAAGCAAGGCAGCGGTCAACACGTTAGCGGCACCGAGATTGATCTCCGTAACTGCTTGGGTCTGAGCGTTGACCGTCAAAGCATTCACGATGCTTACGCTGATAGCTAACCCAGTACTCTTGCCAGGCGCAATAGTCAACGGGAAGGGAGCCGTCATGATTATGGGTGTAGCAGGCCCACCGCTTAAGGTCACTACGCTACCCGTTGCACACCCTGTCATTCCTTCAGTCTGCGTGCAATAAGTGACGGCCGGATTCGCGAGGCTTACAACCATGTTTGTGTAGGTTCCGGGTGCTACCGCAGTCGAAAGCGCAAGCGAGGCTGTGTCACTTTGAAGACGAGTAAAGTCTACTTGGTACAAAGCGGAGTTGAGGGGAACGTCTACAGACCCGCCGCTCTCCGGTGTCAAAGAAACTCCCACAATCTGTGCGCTGAAGGAAAGAATGTTGGTATTTGGGGAAGGGGATAGCGGACGGCCCCGAACCACGAGACTGAATGCAGGACCACTGGCTGCTTGGCCGTTATTCGGCGGGGACGAGGTCAGCCCGCTGCATGAGGTCAAGGAAAAGGCCATTGCGAACGACGCCACACATTGTCCGCACAAACCCCACGATCCCAGCCTGTTGTCCAGAGTGTGTGGATTCGACCGTAACTTATAGGTGCGGCACGTCATTTCCAGCCATTTCCGCGCCCCTAATCTGATTGAGAGGGCTTCTTCGCGGCGTCTTCTTTGGCCCACTGTTGCTTCTTCTTTTCGAACTCCTTTGGAGACGGCGGATAGCGTTTGAAGGCGTTTTTGATGTTGCTGTCAGCGGTCTGCCAAATCTTTTCGGGGTCGGTATGAATGATCTTCACACTGGCCAACATGCGCCAAGCGAGATCGCGCGAATGAGGATTGATCAGGTCAATGCCGAGGGTGCCCTTGTGCGTCGTGGAAGCTTCCATGGAGTAGTAGATGAAACCCCAGTGGTATCCGTAGTAGGGGCCGTAGACGCCCCAGTTGGTATTGGTGGCAACTTCGACGCCGATCTGGCTCTCCACGAAGTAGCGCACCATCAGGTCCGGATCTTGTTTGGGCGTCACCTCCTGGATTCCCTTAGATGTCAGTTCACGTGTCACGGCCCGATGGATTTGGTTGTTGAGCTGGTCCGGGTTCAGTTGCAATCTGGCGAGTTGCTCGACGCCGTCAATAAATGCAAAGGTTTTGAACCTTGAGAAATCGAGATTGGGATCGAAATCGATAGCGATTTTGGCTGACGCCGGAAACGCCATCAGCAGCGATAGCATTCCCACCAGTAGGGGCTTCCAGCGATGATTCTCAGACACAACAGTGGTCCAATTCATCAAAGCTATATGACTCCTTCTTGAATATATTAGCTGCGTGTCGCTTTCCTACTGTCAGAAATGGCAGTTCCAGGCGGAACGGTAGGTTTGGAGGAGCGGTCTCCAACTCAAAAACCTAGCAAGCCAACGGTCCGCTAGACCATTGCCGGATTCGAGGTAGCTAGGATTGAAGATCTGCCCAACTCCTGATTTGTTCTATAAAGGGGGAAGTCAAGAAAAAACACTTCCGCATCGGCCGGAATTTTTCTTGCTTCTCAGCCCACTGGATTGAGCAGGTTCTGTTCTGGCCGTCCGCACCAGGTGCTCGGTTGCCGGCTACTTTGGCGCAGCGGTTTGGGTTTTCTCTACCAGCGGTTTTCATCGCCTGTTCGCAACGAAGCCGATCTGTTCCGAAACCAACAAAGCAGAACGGTGGTCAAATTTGGCGACCATAGTTCTATCCGGGACTCGTGGCCCATAGCTTTTTCTGGTTATCCGAGAGGGCCTAGGGTCGGGTGTGAGACTCGGTGCCGGGTGTGAGACTCGGTGCCCGAAGCACGCAGCGCCTAACTAATCAGCTGAGACTCGCTCTCGAACCAGAGTGTCTCGAGAACCCGACGGCCACCGCCAGAGAAGATCCCCGGGATGGAGCGGACTCACTCAGAGAGACTCAAGCTGTTTGTGGTTTCAGATACCTTGCGTCGAAGCTTACTCCTCTCTTCCATACGATCAACACAATGGTGGCAATCTTTCTCGCCAAGGTCAGACGGGCCATCTCCGGTCTCATCCCTTTGGCAAGCAAAGCCGCGTAGAATTCTTGGAACGGACCCGGTTTGACGGAAGCGATGGTGGCAGCACTCTTAAACAGGTTCTTCAGATCGTGATTGCAGTCTCGGTTGAGTCCGCGAACTGAGACTTGCTTCTTGGATTTTTGTAGCTGTCCTTTCACCGAACGGTAATCGGCACTGCTGTGCGTTTCGATGGCAAAACCGCTGTATTTCCAGAGCGGTCGCTTGGTGCGGAAGCGGTGCGGTGTCTGGATCAGTGCGATCAACAGCGCCGCCCGGATCGGACCGATCGAGGGAATCTGGCAGAGCAGTTTCGTCGCCTTGTGCTGCTTACTCTCGGCTAACAGATCGCGCCGTACTTCGTGGCGCAATGACCTCAGGGCATCGAGTTGTTGGTAGTAAAACTCCGCCCGGCGGCGCACTCCCAGTTCGGTGATCTTCGCCAGCCACTCGGCACGATGGCGCGGCGCATAGACCTGCTTGCCGGCACAAGGAATACCCCAGCTGCGATAGATGGCTTTCACCCGGATCATGACTCGTGCGAGATCTTTGCTGATGGTTAGGTAGCTGCGGGCCAGTTCCTTCAGCGTGCGGACACCTGCTCCGCCGTGATAGACCGAGCTGAGCTTGTTCATGTACAAGCGGTCGGACAGCTCGCGGGCATCGATCCGGTCATTCTTGTTTCCCTGTCTGCTATTCTTCCGTGGATCACACACCACGAGTTTCGTTACATGCGGCTTCAGCAGGTCGTACAACCAGGTGGCCCAGGTTCCTTCTTCAAACGTGACGTGCAACTCTCCACGCAGCCCGTGGATAAAGTCCAAAATGATGTTCGCTTGGGTCTCGATCACGCATTCCATCACGATCTTTCCAGCAGCATTCCTGACCGCAATCGAAATGCTTTCCTTGTGCACATCCATGCCGATATATTTAGTGCTGATCATAAGGGCGCTCCTCCTCTGGAGCGGTTGAGCGAAGCACTCAAACCCTACTCCACAAGGGGCGCCCTTTTATATTGCGTCGGATAACCGGACATCTGACGTACCAGGACTTCACTTGATGTCCGGTTCAGGCCCTTGATCAGAATTATCATTTAATGGAGTATGCGCGAGCTTCCATGCATGCAGAGAATGCTCGCTTAAATTTGTCGATACCCTGTTGATATGTAGCCTGTGCTTGCGCTTCCTGCTGCTGTTGCTGTTGCGCAGTGGCCTGTGCTGCTTGCTGCTTGGATGCTTTGTTGGCTCTTCTTTGCTTTGCGCCCCCCACCATAGTCCCGGCAGTGGCTCCAGCGGCTGCTCCTTTGCCTGCTTCATCGTCAGCGACCGCTCCGATAGCCGCACCTCCGGCGGCGCCCTTGGCAGCTCCTTTTACACGACCGCCTTTTGCCTGCTTGGCATTGTCCGCGGCAGCCTGTTGCTCTGCTTTCTTTTGCTCCTCGGTCTTTGCAGCGGGTGGCGGAGCCTGCGGGTCAATTCCCGATTGTTGTTTGGATGAAGCGAAGCACTCGTTTTCGTCCTTCAACTGTTGGTCACTACTCTGCTGGTTCTTCGGGTAAGCAAACATGCCGATACTCTTCGCAGGGGAAGATGCGGCATCGGATTGTTTGGCCGAGGTAGGGGCTGATGTTGTAATGCCACTTGGCGGGGATTGTGCCAGAAGAGGTGTTGCAAAGCAGAATGCTGCAACTGCAACTCTCAAAATAGGTCTCACCATAAAATGTCTCCTTTGGACACCACCCCTGGACTCGCTATGCGGAACCTCTGAGCTTACCCCATTAACACTTGGATGATGGCGAGCGACTGTGCCATGGGTTACTAGTAAAAGTACCAGTGCCCTCTTACGAATTCATCATGGGCAAGAAATGGAAGCTACGGGAAGATGCAGGTCAATAGCGGCCAATTCCTGACAAGTCGTGCCAGCTCAACCGGTCGACGCAACACCATCTAATCTGTCCTTTAGGGCCTACGGCCCGCGAAACCTCATGAAAATTACTGGTAGGATCGCAAGGGCCTGGAGCGGCGAGGTCGAGATCTCAATGGAGAAGTCGAGGCCGTTAATCTGTCTGATCCGGAGCGTGCGTGATTGAGCGAATAATTGGGCGTCGTTGTCTTCCCCTGGGGGAGCGGCGATAGCCCGCGACCCTGCTTAAGGTAACCGCAGCACGCTCTCCGCTCCCGGCCAGGAGGAAGCTGATGTCCTACAGAATAACGGGAATCGATGTTCATAAAAAGGTGCTAGCTGTAGTCGTGTCCAACGTCGAAATCGAAGGCGAGTACCAGTTTGAGCGGCGGATGTTTGGCAGCAGCCCCGACCAACTGCGCTCGCTGGCCGCATGGCTGCTCGAGCAAGAGGCCGAAGAAGTAGTCATGGAATCGACGGCCCAATATTGGAAGCCAGTGTGGGAGGCGCTGGAAAGGTATTGGAAGCCGCTATGCGAGAAGCGAGAAGGCGCGACGCGGAAGTCTGGAACGTTGCATTTGGCGCAGGCACTATCCAATCGCGGACGACGGGGACGCAAGAGGGATTTTCCCGATGCCGAACGCCTGGTGAAGCGCCTGGTGGCCCGGGAATTGACTTTGAGTTTTGTGCCTGATGCCGAGCAGCGTCTATGGCCAACGGTAACGCGCAAGAAGTACCAGTTGAGACGCGACCGGGTGCGGTTGCACAACCAATTGGAGTCCCTTCTGGAAGAGGCCCATATTAAGTTGTCCAGCCTGGTCTCCGATCTGCTGGGCGCCAGTGCCCGGCGCATGTTGAGGGCGCTGGCTGAAGGAGAAACCAATCCGGCAGCTCTTGCCGCTTTGGCCGATCAGAAATTACGCGCTACGCCGGAACAATTGTGTGATGCGCTCGGCGCGTGCACGGACCTCAAGCCCGTGTACCGACGGCTCCTGAAGATGGCACTGGAGCAGTTGCAATTCCTCGAGCAGCAGATTGGTCAACTGGACCAAGAGCTTGCCACTCTGCTCCATTCGCACCAGGATGCCGTCCAGCGGTTAGCGGAAGTGCCGGGTCTGGGTGTCGATTCCGCGCAGCAAATCATTGCCGAAGTCGGTCCCACGGCAGCAACCTTTCCTTCGGCCAAGCAGCTCTCCTCGTGGATGGGCGCCAGCCCCGGCGACGAAGAGAGCGCAGGCGTCAACTACAGCCACCGATCTCCAAAGGGCAACCGCCACATGCGGCGCATTCTCAACCAAACGGCCAACGCCGCAACGAGGACGAAAGGAAGCATCTTCGACATTGTCTATCGCCGCTCGGTCACGCGCCTGGGACATAATCAAGCCATCGGGGCCATTGCCCATCGACAGTGTCGCCTGATCTGGCTAATCCTGCACCAGGGAGTCGGTTACGAAGAACGAGGCCCCGCCGTCACCAAACAATCGAAGCAAAGGCGCACTGCCAGAATGATCCGGCAACTCCGAAGTCTCGGCTATCGGATCGAACCACCCAATCCTCAACCCAGCCAAGCACAAGCGCACTGATTTTCGACCCAGTTGATCCGACACTACTTCCCCTGGAAAACCGATCCGTTTTGGCTGTACCCGGTCAAAACCCAGCCAGGATAGCGTTCCAGCTGAGCTAATCTAGTGAGCGATTTTGGCTTTTGTTTTCAATACAAGGTGGGTTCGAGCTGAGTGTTGCGTCGACCCATTGAGACCACCCGGGTTACCGGACATCTCGGCTGTCAGCCTCGTGCCCCTTTACCGCGTGAATTGAGTACTAGGTCCGTCCACAGCTCGGCCTCGATGTTTTTGTTAAACCCGCTCAATCCAATTGCTTTCACAGTCGATAGTCTGTACGCTCGCGTACGCAAGATGCTGTCCAGGTTTTTGACCGTCACTTAGGTCGGAAGCGACCATGCCGAAATCCCCCCAGACCTCCAGCCGCTTTGATTGCTTAGGATTTCCCTTATGAAATTTTGGCGACGGGGCTATTAGGTGTGTTGAACGGGAATGCGCCATTGGAAGGGAGATTTTATGTGTCCGTCGTGCGGGTCTAACAATCAAGCCGATTTTGATAGCGAGATGATGATACATTTCACCGGACGCAAGTATTTGGACAATCCCGGCGTCTGGGCATTCTCAAAGTTGTTGATTTGTTTGGAGTGCGGTTTTTCGTCGTTTGCCGCTCCCCTTGCGGAACTTCAACAAGCGGGATTGCGCAGCGTCAGTGCGTCGAACTGGTGCCAAACTGTTGCCCCAGAATAACCGCGTCCACAGCAGCAAGTAGCTGGCTTCCGGCATTGGCTTTCACAACGTAGCCCCATGCACCTGTGCGCAGAGCTTCTTCCACAACATCGGCGGAAGATTCCTGGCTCACGAAAATTATCCTGGATTCAGGGACACGTTCGTGAATCTGTCGCGCCGCTTCGATGCCATTCAGCGTTGGAAGCCCGATGTCCAGCAGAATCAAATCCGGTTTCAATTCCACCGCCTTCTGAACCGCTTCGAGTCCGTCAGACACTTCTGCAATGACCTGCAAGTTGGGCCTTTTCGCAAGGGCAGAGCAGACGAATTGCCGACAGGGTGGGAAATCATCTGCGATGAGTACACAGACTGCTGCGGGACTCAAGTTGAGACGATGGCTTTCAGGTACTTCAGGTCTTAGATTCAATTCACCCATTCGCAGCTCACGTACCGTGCCCGCTGTTTCGGGCTGGATGAGGTACCAATGACGATTAGTCGGGAATGTTAGCACCCGCGCGAAGGATGCGACAAGCTGTCAAGAGTGCTAGGTCCACGGGGAAGTAATTCCATAAACCTGGTAAGTTGCACTGCCGGACAAGTAGATTCGAGCGGAGCCGGAAAGCTTTGGGGCCGATCCACTTGGCCGGTTCCGCGTCAATCAGGAGTTTGCCGAGAATCGAACGGTTGTGCGACGCTAACCCCGATGCCAACCTACCTTCGGTTCGTGGTTGCTGACATTCACAGAAACTCAGGGAAGGAGCTTGGTCGCCAGATCGTACTTGGCGACTGATGGGCTACAAAATTTGCACAGGTTACACAAGAAACGTCGAAAAGTCGCATTGCCCTAAATAATAAACGGTAGTAGTTTCTTCTGCCATGCCGTCTCCCCGGACACCGTGAATCCTCGTTGTAGATGACAGCGCTGCGGTGCGCGGCGCGATTTGCAACTTCATCGATAGGGCCACTCCCTTCAAAGCCTGCTGCGAGGCTGGCAACGGGGAGGCTGCCGTCGCAAAAGCGAGGGAGCGCGCCCCCGCTTTGGTCATAGTGGACCTGAGCATGCCGATGTTGTACGGCGTCGAGACCGCGTCGGCCCTGCACAGCATGGTCCCCAGCGCCAAGATCATTGGCTTAGCCATGTTTGCTGGAGAGTATCGTAGGACACAACTCGCCGCTGCCGGATTCCACATGATCGTATCCAAGAGTGAGGGACTCGCTAAGCTCGCGGAGGCGATCAAAGTGCTATTGCCTCACGCAGAGCCTCAGGCAGGCGAAGCTCTGCTACTGTCATCAATTCGCATTCTCATAGCTGATGATTATGAAGGCTGGCGGCGCCAAGCTCGTTCGCTGCTTCAGGCGCGGCCAGAATGGCAAGTCATAGCCGAGGCGTCAGATGGTTCGGAAGTGGTTCAGAAGGCCGATGAACTGAAGCCGGACTTGATTGTATTGGACATCGGTCTCCCAAATCTGAATGGCATCGAAGCTGCCCGGCGGATACGACAACTCTCTCCCAGCTCCAAGATAATCTTCCTAAGCCAGAACAACGACAGCGACATTGTGCAGGCAGCTTTGAGCACGGGCGCCCTGGGTTACGTTCATAAGACAGACGTCCGAAGCGATCTTTTGCCTGCTATCGAAGCTGTTCTGCAGGGTAGGGAATTTGTAAGCAGCAGCATAAAAGGTTACAAGCCTGCACACGTCCTAGCAACGAAAGCCCCTCATCGCCATGAGGTTCAGTTCTATTCTGATGACGCAGTTTTGCTAGACACCTTTGCTCGTTTTATTGCTGTTGCCCTCACGGCCGGTGATGCAGCTATCGTTGTCACTACCGAGTCGCACCGGGAGGCTCTTGCGCTGAGATTGAAGACACAAGGCGTGAATGTTGACGCCGCCACTCAACAGGGGACATACATTCAATTGGATGTTGCCAAGACGCTCTCCACATTCATGGTCAATGATATGCCCGACGCGGCTCGATTTTTCGAGATCGTGAGTGGTCTCATTGAGGCAGCCGCCAAAGCGGCGAAAGGAGAGCATTCTCGCGTTGTGATTTGTGGAGAATGTTCACCTACATTGTGGACGGAAGGTAAGGCGGATGCCGCGATTCGCGTAGAACAACTCTTCAACCAGGTAGGCAAAACCTTTGGGCTGGATATCCTCTGTGGGTACTCCTTGAGCGGCTCTCACGGCGAGGAAGACGAGCACGTGTTCCAGAGCATCTGTGCGGAACACTCATCCGTTTATTCTCAGTGAGAAGTAAGACTCAATTCTAGCTTAACCTGCGGCGGCGTCTCCCTTTTCGAGTTGGCGCAGATCTTCGTCCGGAACAACAAATTCCGCGGTGCCACAATCCAAGCAGACAACAACTCAGGAAATACCCACACGACGGTTTAGACCAACAATTCACGCTGAGTTCTGACGCTGCGCAGGCACTGTCAGTTTTCGATGATGACTGCATCGCACTGCAGGCTCTGCCTCTGGAACAGAAAGGGCTATTACCGAAGGGCTTCAACAGAGACCACGGTTCCCCTCACTCCGAATGCAATTCGCAGTGCGTGTTTCCTCAAACGGACGCGTCCCTCTCGGGTGATTCACTGGTCGCCGCACCGGCGGCAAGCTGCGCCAATTCGGATGCCGGGATTGTCGCTTGAGCAATGCCGCAGTCCAAGCACACTAACACCTCCGGGAATAGCCAGACGGCGGGTCTGTCCAGATTCTTGAGCCCCCCGAAGTGTATAAGCATCTCAGCGGAAAACTCGGCCTGCTTCTTAGAACCACACGACAGACATGACATTCCTACCTCCCTCTAGCTCGCAGCCATCGCAGACTTTCGGTTTCACAGCGGCAACTGCCAGCCTGTTCCAGAAGTCGTGCCCCCTGAAAGCTCAGCGCCCTTGTTGCCGAAGACTTGTTCGGCCATGAGCTTCTCGGTGCGCTTGTCGGGGGACAATGATTCGCCATTTGCATCTACACGTCCTCGTGATCGCGACAGTCCCGCTCGGCCTCGCGATCCGGGTCGCGGATCAGCCCTTCTAGCACCTCGCCGACCTTTTCAAATTCGTTTGACTTGTCCAGAAAGAATTTTGCTCCGACCTGAAGGCACTTCTTCCGGTACGCCGCATAAGGATGGTTCGTCAACACGATGACTGTCGAGATTAGCCGGTCTTTCTTCATGCTCTCCAGCACGTCGATCCCGCTCCCACCTGGCATTTGCATATCGAGAATCACCGCATCGGGTCTTAACCTCCGCACGGCCTCCCTGGTTTCATCAACAGTGCCAACTTGATCGACGATCTCCACACCCCTGACATGCGCCAGCATCGCGATCAGACGCTGCACAATCACCTCCGAGTCATCCGCTATTAGTACTCTCATAGGTCTGGCGCCAGCATCTTCCTTTCAGGATGCGGGACGCTATCAGTGAAGATGTGATTCTTCCGTCGAATTAGTCTCGGCGACGATGTCATTGTTTGTATGACAGCACTGGCGGACGCGCGTGTATGGAAAGGCAGTGAGCCCGACTGCGCTCCTCTGTCGCGATGACTGCGGATTGAAGCTGGAAGACTTGTGAAGGCTGGTCCTAAATCACCAGGCGGTTCTCGATCGCGTAACGAATCAATTCTGCGGTAGTGTTCATACTCATCTTTAGCAAGATCCGAGCGCGATATGTGCTGACCGTCGCGACACTCAAATGGATTTCCTCCGCGATGTCGCCTACCGCTTTGCCTGAGGCAATCATACGCAGGACTTCAAACTCGCGTTCGGATAGCGCCTCATGCGGCGGCCGTCCTGTGTCTCTTGTATTCAAATCCATGGCCAGCTTTTCAGCCAGTGTTGGGCTCACGTACCGGCCGCCGGCAAGCACCTTGCGGATCGCGTTGATCAATTCGTCGGGCGCCACGTCTTTGTTCATGTAGCCGGAAGCACCCGCCCGCAACATGCGTTTGCCGTACTGGTCCTCGGGATGCATGCTCAAAACCAGCACTGGAAGCTTTGGCTGCAGGCGCTTCAGTTCACTGAGGATCTCAACACCACTCCGCCCGGGCATTGTGACGTCCAGAATGACCAAGTCCCATTTCTGCTTCTTCACCTGCTCGAGAACCTGTTCCCCATTCGCTGCTTCCCCACAGATCGCGCCTGGAAATCCCCGCAGCACGATCTCTTTCGCCCCCGCGCGGAGCACTGCGTGGTCGTCGGAAACCAAAACTCTGATCATCGCTTCGTTCCTTCCTAGTTGCCGGGGCCCTGCGGAATCCGCACTAGCACCGCAGTGCCATTTCCAGGGCTGCTCGTGATAGTCAAATCGCCCCCGAGCAGCGTGACCCGCTCTCGCATTCCGAGGATTCCCAGCGACCCACCCTTACGAAGCTTATCCTCGTGGATTCCTCTACCGTTGTCACGGACCTCCAATGTAACGTTGCCATCTTCTGCTGCAAGTCGCGTCTTTACTTCATTTGCGTCTGCATGCCGAGCTATGTTCGTTAAGGTTTCCTGAAATATGCGGAAAATGGCCGTGGCCTTCTCCTGATCTACGACGATATCGTCTTGAGGGAGTTCCAGACTGCATTTCGTTCCAGTGCGGGCCCCAAATTCCTCTCCAGCCCATTCAATCGTGGCAACGAGTCCTAAATCGTCTAGCATTCCCGGTCTCAACTCCGTTGCAATTCGACGCACCGTCTGAATCGTTTCATCCACCAATTTCAAAATCGACGGTACCCTGTTTGATTCGTTTCTTTGCGCTGCTGGCAACTCCCGTACCAACGAGCTCACGTCTAGCTTGATAGCCGTCAAAGCCTGGCCCAATTGATCGTGAATTTCGCGCGCAACTCTCTTTCTCTCCTCTTCCCGGATGCTCTGTAATCGTCCGGCGAGTGCCCGCAATTGCTCAAAGGATGTCTGCAGTTCCTCGGTTTGTTTGGAAATTCCCCGAGCCATCGCGAAGGAAAGCGATCCTCCAACCAACAGGATCAGAGCACCGAAGGCCGCCATGATTCCCGTGTAGAACCGTACGTTTCTCGCCGCCAGTGCCTCACCGTCCAGAGCCTGCCGACTGGCGACTCCCACAATCTCATCAACCGCTGCGGCATGTTTGTCGTAGAGAGGCTTCAAGCGCGAGAGTAGTACGTTCTGTGCCTCTTCATGATCGCCTTGCAGGATTAGCGGAATGTATGTCTGCCGTGCGATCTGGAAGTATTCTTCGGCAGACTGATAGGCCGTGCCGCGCATCAAGTCCTTGAGCTCTCCCTCCGGCACGCGGCTCATATAATCGGCATGTCGCGTCTCGAAGCCCTTCCGGGCGGTATCGAACTCTTTCTCGTATCGCTGAAGTTCAGCAGGATCGGACGCCCTGCCCATCATGCCGCAAATCAGTGCTGCTTGGAGAAGGCTCTCCGACGGTGGTACGTAGTCGGAAATCAAATCTTTGCTCAAAGAAATGCGCTGGTAGATCGGTCCGTTTACTTCGATTTGCAATAACGCCGCGAATGCCACAGCCGCAAAGATTACCAGTCCACAAAGACCAGTGGCAGAGAGCAATCGTAAGTTGGAATGAATCTTCACGGTTTGACCGCAAGGCCCTGCGGTTGGACACGAGGTTACCGCCATGAATCCCCGATTGTAAAGAAAAGGAATGGGAACGTAACCTGTACCAAGCTATCCTCGTACGAACCGAACTCCCGGCTCCCTTCCTCCCGAGCCTATCAACCCAAAGTCTGCTCGTGTCGAGATGGGCCAACATTGTTGTGCAATCAAGTGGCAACAAGCCTCTTTTGCACTCGACGCCCGCTCATCGCGTCGCCAGCTGTAGGAATTTCCCCTCAGCGCGTAATATTTCGTCAAGGCGTCTGCGGGTATGGTTACAGGACGGGGAAAAGTGATATACCCCTTCGCCGATCCAAATACCATTTCCAGTCCATGTAATGTTGGGAGGCGAGATGGCATTTCTATTCTACGCTAGACGTATTCGCATTTAGGAATTTCGACTGCCCCTTGAGATAAAATCATTGGAAAGATGTTTCAGTCTGTCTGGGCGCTGCTGCTCATTGTTGGTTTGGCCTCGGCGCAACAACCGAGCATGAGCGACGAGGGCGGGCGCGTGATGGCGCTTGAAAGCGCATGGAATCACGCCCTCGAAGCAAAAGACGCGAAGGCGCTGGACATGCTTTTGGCAAATACGTTTGTATCTGTCGATATCGACGGAAGCGTGTCGTCAAAGAGCGAATTTCTGGCGAGTATCAAGTCGCCTAACTATCAGCCATCCCAAGCTGTCACCGAGCAAAGCACTGTCCAGGTTTATGAGGATGTTGCTGTGGTCGTTGGGGTGTTTCGAATCAAGGGTACGGAGAAAGGAAAACCATACGTCCACCGCGAACGATTCGTCGATACCTGGATTAAGCTCCAGGGCACATGGCAGTATGTAGTTACAACGAGCACGCTCATAACAGCGAAATAAGAGAGTGCCGTCCAGGTTCTCGAACTACTTGACCGATAAGCGCGGCAGGCATTACCGGACATCTGAAAACCGCCGCAGCGAGTGAGACGCGAAGGGTCTTCCGCCTGATTGCCGTTCTTCATTTTCTATCGTCATTCTGTGAGACGCTTGGTGGGGAGGCGCCCACAATGAAAAAACGCACCTTGATTCTCGCAGTTCTCGCGTGCCCACTGGCGCCGCACGGGACGAGCGCTAGGCTGAGCGCCGGACTCAGCGACAACATCGAATATGTAGACGGTGTGAAATATACCAGCCTATCCGCGGCAATCAGCGCGTGCCCGCCTGCCGGCTGCATCATCTTCGACACCAACCCTGAGACCTTCACCACTGATCCATTCAACGGGTCCGCTAGCAAAGGCATTGACGTATATTTTGGCGCGGGTGTGTGGACGACCAATGTCCAGCTCTCACCAAAGTCTGTGCAGCGATTGATAGGGACAGGCCGCATATTTGGCACAACAGGGGGAACCATCATTAGAGTGGGAGGGTCGATGCCCGTCGGGACCCCACTGGTGAAGCTGGACGGAACCCAGGGCGTGCGAGCTGAGAACTTTAACGAATCGACTGCAATTTCGGTCGCGGGCAGCACGGGCATCTTCGCGACCGACATCAACGAGCAGGCAGGCGCCATAAACGACGTAATTGTGAATTGCGCCGCGTTCGGGGTGAACGTGGACGCTACGCTGTTCTCTGTAATCCCAGCCCAGAACTACATCATGCGAGACCTTGAGATATTTCCCCAAGGTGCGGGCTCCGCTTCGACAATTGGCTTGCGGATGCGAGGCAACGGCGGGGGCGGTCCCGGCGAAGTTCGCAATATCACTTGCAATGGCCA
Source organism: uncultured Acidobacteriota bacterium (assembly GCA_963721915.1). Classification (GTDB taxonomy): domain Bacteria; phylum Acidobacteriota; class Terriglobia; order Acidiferrales; family UBA7541; genus Acidiferrum. The sequence goes on from CAVRLD010000009.1 coordinate 156,148, forward strand.
GGTTGGCAACGTCATCAAGTCATCCGTCCAGATCGAGAGCTTCAACCAGGCGGTGATAACCAACATACATGGCGAACAATCGGCCAAAGTGCTGGACTTCAACGGGACCACCACTTGCCCCTCCGGCGTGACCGTGATTAACGTGTCCGGGAAACCCGGCCGTGGCGGGGGCCAGAACGTAGTAGACCTTTCGGCCGCCACCTGCGGAGCCAATGGGCTCTACTTCACCAACATCACCAAGAACAGGGCTACCAACTCACTCAACGACGTGCCGCGAGGATTTGTGTTGACGGATGCCAACATTACCGCCTACATCGTCGGTCCTGGTGCATTGGGTCGCGAAGAAATTTATTCCACTTCAGCGTCCATCCCCAAGTTCATCAATTCGCAATTTCAGTTGCTGAACACGCCGTTCGTCACCTTGGGTACGCCTCCCAACGGGACATTCACATATTGCAACAACTGTACCGTAGCCAATCCCTAACGCGAGTGGCGGGACCGGGGCGTTCGCCAAGCGCCTGAATGGAGTCTGGGTATGCAACTGACAAAGACTCGCCATAGGCGCTTGCTTCGTGACAGGGCCGCTTCCCCGGGGCGTTTGGAAAACCCGCGCAGCCCGGAGGACGTTAAGTCGTTGATTCTAGGAGCGTGTCCGAGAATTCATCTTTGGTTCTGCTGAATTCACTTGAAAAAGAGCGCAAGGGTGTGCGAATTATTCGGAACCATGGCGAAAACCTACCGATCCTACCTTCCCGAACAAGATTTACTTTTACCTCCGAGCCTGCGCGAATGGTTGCCAGATGAGCACTTGGTTTATTTCGTGTCCGACGTGGTGGATCAGTTGAACCTTTCGGCGATCGAGTCGGTGTATGAGGAGGATGATCGGGGGCAACCGCCGTATCATCCGCGGATGATGACCAAGATCCTGCTCTACGGGTATTGCGTGGGAGTGTTTTCGTCGCGCAAGATCCAGAAGCGATTGGTGGAAGACGTTGCCTTTCGCGTGTTGGCGGCCGGTAATCAACCAGATTTCCGGACCATCTCGGATTTTCGGAAGCTGCACCTAAAGGCGCTGGAAGAGATGTTCCAGCAGATGTTACGGCTGACGCTGGAGACGGGAACGATGAAGCTGGGGCGCGTGGCTCTGGATGGGAGTAAGGTCAAGGCCAACGCAAGTAAGCACAAGGCCATGAGCTACGGAAGGATGGACGAGACGGAGAAGCGGCTGCGGGAGGAAGTGCGAAAGTTGTTGAGCCAAGCAGAGGCAGCGGATAAAGAAGAGGACCAGCGTTACGGTCGGGATCGGCGGGGAGACGAATTGCCGGAAGAGTTGCAGCGACGGGAAACGCGGATCGCACGTATTCGGGAAGCCAAACGCGCGCTGGAAGAGCGGGCGCGCGAGCAAGCAAGGAGCGAGGGAAAGGATGCCAAGAAAGCGCAGCCCGCGCAGAAAGCGCAATACAGCTTTACCGATCCGGAGTCCCGCATTCTGAAAGGGGCAGATGGATTCGTGCAGGGCTACAACACGCAGATCGCCGTCGAACCGGTCTTTCAGTTGATTGTAGGGCAGCAGGTCACGCAAGCCGCGAATGATAAACAGCAGCTGGTGCCGTTGCTGGAGAGGATCGAAGAACAGTCGGGACAAAAACCGAAAGAAGTTGTGGCCGACAATGGGTATTGCTCGGATGAGAATCTGAAGTACCTGAATAAGAGAAAGATCGAAGGATTCGTAGCGACGGGAAAGCAGAAGCACAACGAACGGCGCGAACCTTGCAAACCAGGGCCGTTACCGAAGGGAGCTAGCCGAGTCGAGCGGATGGAACGGAAGCTGGCCACCCAGGTTGGGGCGGCGGTATATGCGACACGAAAATTCATCGTTGAACCGGTATTCGGACAGATCAAACAGGCGCGCGGATTCCGACAGTTTCTCTTACGCGGACTGGAGAAAGTACGAGGCGAGTGGGCCCTGATCTGCATGACTCACAACCTACTGAAGTTTCACAAGATCATTTGCAGTGGATAGCACGGGAATTTCCGGGATAAGGCCGCGAAGCTGTTCCCGGACAAAAGTTATTCACGGGACCAGCTCCAACTCCTTATAAGGTTTCTGCTGACCACCCGAATCGAAAACCCCATAACCCGAGGCCATTAAAACTTAAATCTCGGACACACTCCTAGGACGAGGGAAGGGACACCTTCAGGCGTTTGGGAACTATCCGTTTTCCAAACGCCTGATAACTGTAGCCAGCTGTTAGCCTTGGTCTGGCGGAATGCGTCAAAGTCGTCTATCCCCGTGGAGGCCGCGCTGGACGAAATACGGACGCTCACAATCTTCGGAGAGCACTGACAAAGCAACGCAACCGTGGCGAACAACCTGATTTGGCCGGCACGAAGCGCATCGCCCGACTTACTCACCGAGGCCGACCAAGGCAAAGTGGTGCGAGCCGACGCCAGCGATTTCGTTTTCACGTCGCAAAAGAGCGGACGGATTCACCGCTCGCAATTCTTTCGTGTGTTCCAGTCCATTGCGGATCGCGCGGCCTGCCAGCGGATCGGCGCCATCCGGTCTCAAGCACGCGCTTGGATTCGCCCTCGTTGCGGCCAACGTCCATTTGGCGATAGTGAAGCAAGCGCTAGGCGACCGGAACATAGCGTCCACGGCCATTTACGCGATTCCTACGGATGAACAGACCGGCAAGGCGGTGGTGCGGCGCTGGCGGGGTCCGTTCTAACCAGTCCTTCCGCGAGGCAGAATGTTGCCACGGTGCTGTTATTAGAGCAGAGCTGGAATCTCTGAGCCGTTGAACTTAATCTCGGGAAAATCATTCTCCCGCAATAGCAGTCCTACCGAGGCTCTTGCCCTTACCAAATCTATCGAAGGTCCTGATCTAATTCGGGCAACCGGTAATTTCCCATTCATCGGCACTAGTTTGACGTATGGAATCGGGATGCCCCGTTGCGTACGGAAATACGTTTTTAGTTTAGTTTTCCCCCGATCGTCTCTTCCAGACAAGAGATATTTGCGCGGACGGACTATCAGCCTCCATTCATCCTCTTCCTCAAATGCCGCATTTTTGAAGCTTACGATTTCGTCAACAAGCATTTCCTCGGCTATGCTCAACATGAAGTCGTAAGCGGTCAAGGGGCCGTGATATTGCGGTATCATCGCCGTTCTCGCAAGGCGTTGCAGCTCCGAGGTGTCTACTATTGAGAGGACGGATTTCAGAATTTCGCCACAGTTAGCTGTTTGTTTTTCCCTTTGATATTCAACCTTGATCAGCAATGGCGTAAATGAGGGCGACTCGCAAGTCAGATTACGAATTGAGCCCACCTGAACAGGGAATCCGAGCGAATATCCTCCAGCTTGGCCATATGCTCTCCATTGACTGAGAACGTTGTCGCGTTGGCAAAAACTGGTGACGTACACCGAACGCACTAACTCCTCGAGCCCGCTTTGATTGGTAATCTTGGCCCGCAGATCGCGTACTAACTCCGCAGTAAGATCGTCTCTGACCTCGGGATTGTCTTCTTCCCATTGCTCCAAAACGGCTCCAAGGATTTTCCGACCATACTCTAATTCGCTTGAGTCATTAAGAAAGTAAGCCCCACTTGCGTATAGGCAGTTGGTTTCTATGATGCCCTGTAGACCCGCGACCGTCGTGTAATGGTAAAGAAATCCGTCAGGAGGATTTGAGCGGCCCTGCCTCGCAAAATGCCGCCGGCTTGAAAGTTGATAGAATTTATTCGCCAACACCTGCACTGCGGCTTGATCCGATGTCACTGTGAGGTTCCCTCGAAGTACTATAGTAGTGCTTCGCGTAGCGTATACCACGAAACATCGTGAAGCCTTGAAAGGCATTTTGTAGCGTCAACGGGAGCCCGTAGCCGCTTCATCCTAATTTCAGCCGAACCGAAGAAACCACTCTGGTGCATGCAACGAAGTGACCGAAGTGATGCCATTTCCGCTGGATTTCTCCGGTAACTCCATGAGCCTCGATAGCCACAAAAGGGCATGCCTCTCCGTAAGGTTGCGTTCTGTCAGTCGGGGGCTAACCTTTCGGGGTGTCCTTGTCCCGTCATCCGACTTATCAAGAGTTGACCCAAAGTCAGAAGGTACCTGCATCCAGGCGGTCGGCTGGAAAGCTCTGTTGGGCCGGGAAAATGGAAATCTCACGTGCGAGGACCCAGCCGGACAAACCGTATGAGGAGGATAGAATGAACCCTTGTATTCTTTGCTCCAGTAGATGGCCCGAGGCCGTTTCAAGATTTGCAGCCCACGGCCCAGGAGCCCCAGCCACTCTGTAAGATTCAGAAATCTCTGTGCCGTGCTCTTTCAGGAATTGGTCTATCGCAAGGGTTTCCACTTCAAGGATGATATTTCCGAATGCATCATTCTCGAAGCGATAGCCCTGAACGCCCTTGAAACCAACATTCACGAACTCGGTGGGTTCGTTCTTAACTCGATGCTCAGTGCGAAGTAGGATCGTCCGCACATCGCATCGAACTTCGTAGGAAACCAATAAATTGTCGTGAACAGTCAGCGCCATGTCTTTGGCTCCGTAGCGGCAAGGTAAGCCAGTTAGAGTATTCCCGAGAAAGCACCCAAGCCAAGTCTGATAAGCGCTTACTGGACAAGTGAATTTGTGGCTTGCTTTTTGGATAACTTACTTTCTCGCTATTCTGCTAGCTTCATTTCAATCGTCCAGAGGCGAGCTGCCTGATTTGAGGAAAGCGGCGCTCGCCTACAACGGCGAAGGATATCTTTGAACATGTAGCCCGAGCGAAAAAAGTACGGGCGGCATTCGAGGAAGCAAATCGCCGCTTCCATGGCTTCCGGGTCGCCGGAGGCTATTCGCTCCAGTGCACCGCCGTATCCTCCCGGAAAGGCAAGTCCGGCATAGCGTTCGTGAAACTCCTTGCATGCTTGTTCCCACTCACGGCGTTGGGCAGGACTTTTTCCTCGATCCGGGAGAGTTTCTTTGATACGCACGTTAAGGCGCACAATCTCGGCGGTACCTTCGAGGATTTGGCGCTTTAGGCGCGCAGTGTCCTTGTCGCTTGGCGCGCGAGGCATGATGTTTAGGGCAAAGGAGACTCGCCGGGTGATCCCGCAAAGGTTTGTTTCGGCGTTTCAGCCAGCAACTCCCTAAGCCTCCGCTGGTTGGCAGAGGATTTGACTCCCTGAGACTTTGCCGTGGCGATGGACGGGACGCCCTCCACGGCCATCAAAAGTTGAATCGCTTTCATGCGCATTCCACGGCTCGTTTTTGGATCGGAATTGATCCGCCGGAGTCCGGTGCGAACCGCTCTCGATGTACGAGTTGTCATGAAAACTCCCTCGGCGCAATCATGCTCCGACGCTTAATGCAAAACAAGACTCTGCCCCTGAAGCCCCCGTTATAATTAGATCATCCGTTATTATCTCTTTGACTAAGTACTATAGCTCGGGACACTGCTGACGCCGATGCTGAGCGCAGTGGAGGAGTTTTGGGGCCTCACTGCCGTCGCTTCTTGTGGCAACCAAGGGAGGGGCTTATGGACAATCACGAATATTACATGAACATCGCCATTGCCGTTCGCAAACGCGCCAACTGCATGGGCAGGAAAGTTGGCGCTGTAGTTGTGAGGGAAAGCCGTATTATCTCTACTGGTTACAACGGAACACCGGAGGGATTTACGAATTGCGTTGATGGTGGATGCGTTCGCTGTCGTGATCGAGAAAAGTACAAGGCTAGTGCCGGATACGACGTTTGCGTTTGTGTCCATGCTGAGCAGAATGCACTAATTACAGCAGCCCGGTTCGGCAACGCGGTCGAAGACTCGATCATATATTCCACCATGCGGCCCTGCTTCGATTGCACAAAAACCGCATTGCAAGCAAAAGTGAGCGCAATCTATTACCTGTGGGAGTGGCAGCCTTCTGTTGAGGACCTTCGAGAGCAGTACAATCTAATTCAACGGAGTTTTGCGGGCGGTGTCCATCAAGTTCAGATTGACGATCCGGAGGCCGATTGGGCGAACGGAAACACTGTGCTCCTTGCACGTTGACCGCGATCTTTCGCCCTGCAACCGACACCTTGAAGTGCGACTGAGGAACCGACGCCGCATGCCGCGATGATCGAAAAACTGGAAATCGATGCGAAAGCGGAGGAGCTGGGAGTACATACCACAAACGTCCAGCGGGACTACGTTTTTGGACGGCTTCTGTCCGGCATTTATCAAAACGAAAATTCGCTGCGGCCTCTCCTTGTACTGAAGGGTGGTAACTGTTTCCGAAAAGCGTATTTTGAACATTCGAGATTTTCTAATGACTTGGATTTTTCCGTTCGGACTGAACTAGACGTTGAGTTGTTTGTTGCGGGATTGAAACGTGCATGCGAATTCGCAAAAGCCAATAGCGGCGTTGAGTTTCTTGTAGACGAATGCCGGGTGTCAGAAAGGCTCTTGGCGGATGCCGAGTCTCATATTTACGAGGCTCGAATTTATTTCAAGAGTTTTTATGCGGAAGAGGACGTTAGGATTCGTGTTGATCTTGACGTTAGAGAACATGAACAGCTCTTCCTTCCGACTCAGACCCGGCGGCTTATCCATTCATTCTCCGACGCCTATGCATGCAACGCGAACATCCATTGCGTAAAACTGGAAGAATTGTTGGCTTCAAAGCTAAAAGCCTTGCTCCTCCGGCGTCACTCTCCCGATCTTTACGATTTCGTGCACGCGGTCTTCTTTCAAAAGACGCTGAACATTTCCCGCTTGGAAATATTGACAACTTTTCTCAAACAAACCATATACGGCCCCGAACCAATGACGGCGCGAAGGCTACTGCTCGAACTTCCGTTTCAGGCAATAAAGGGTTTTTGGAATGAGTACCTGGTGTGTCCAAGAGCTTCGCTGTTTAGCTTCGATGATGCCGAGGCTTGGTTCAAAGCGGTTGTAGCGGAGATTTTTGCTCTAAGCGGTGCGAGCCCTGTCCGCGCCGGTTTGGGCGGTGGGTTGGCGTTGAACTATTTCTCTAGCAACGTGAGGGCCGAGATTATGGAAGCGGCCCGCCTCAATCGAATTGTGAAATTCTTTTACGACGGATTGGAGCGGAAAGTTGAGCCGTACTCCCTCACGTATAAACGTCGCGCGGATGGCGTAGCCAGGGAGTATTTTTACGCGTGGGACTTATTGGGCGGGCGAAGTCGCACCACTGGTTTAAAATCGTACACGGGCGACAAAATTCGATCCATTACGATAACCGAAGAACAATTCCAACCGCGTGTCGCCATCGAACTGGTAAAATCGGCGGGATATTTTGCTAAACCATTCGGCACAAGTGTTAAGAGGGCTGCTCAATCTTACTCGGCCCGCAAGTCCGCCCCCCGTCGCTTTACAATCGCGTGTCATTACTGCGATAAAACTTTTGCCCGAGAATCCATGCGCGATACCAAACTCAACCCGCACAAGGATAGATACGGGAACCGTTGCCATGGAATTCGGGGATATTTTGTTTAAATCGTTAGCGAGATTCTCCATCACTGGCCATATGTTCTGCTGCGTGCATTTGTTCGCCCAGAAAATGTAGAAATGGAGCGACGATGCGAGTGCTCATCATCGGAATCAACCATCAGATTCAGTGGGCTCGGATATGGAGCAACAGTTCGGGTGGCGAACTTGAACGCTTCGAGAAGGATCAAAAGGACCGATTTCGGGAGCTATTGCGCAAAAGAATCGCCGAACGAGGGGTTCAATTTATTGGCGAAGAAAGCAAGCATGATGAGCCATCGATTGCTGAGGATATATGCGCTTGGGAGCGGTGCCGATATGCCAACATCGAGATGCATCCAGACGAAAGAGCAAAACGGGAGATTCCGAATAATTACGAGACAAATCCGAAGTTGTCGCGCGGACAGAAGGCGGAGTTTCACTAACAGCGCGAAAAATATATGTACGAGAAAGTACTCGCCGAAACAGGAGGTGCGGAGAGCATAATCGTGATTTGCGGCCGCTATCACACCCCAGCATTTGTCAATGCCTTTCGCAGGGCCGGTCATCTGGTTGACGAAACAGACGTACAAAACGAGGCTTGGTACATCGAGGATTGGTTGGAACACATGATGCGGATGTAGAAGATTGTGTGAGTTAGGCTGTGAGGTGTGGTGACATCCAACCTCATCCTGAACAGAGCTGCGAGCTAGGCGGCAACTTCAACTCGAAACCGAATCGTTGGCTGTACCGTTCGATTCTGGCCCCCAGCACCAGCATAAGAGTGAGGTCCATTCCGCTCTAGCTAGAGAACAATCTTGAAGGATGCGGGGTGTTGCGCGAAGCGATTTGATCGTGGGACATAGATCGTTGTCCGTATTCCATGCGTTTACCATTTTCGGATCGTTTGTCTAGCTGGTAAGTGCCACCGTTCCAGCGCGTTAGCATTAATAAATCGAACCTTGCCAAAGTTCAGCCCGTCGTTCGGTTCCCATCGCCGCTCCAAATTTCTTTTGATTCGATCCAGCCCAGCCGGGTTTGTTTTCGAACCCAAAAGAGAACTCCCCGGCCCTTTAGCGGCTACTCGTACCTGAGCATTTTTTGGCGACTTCAGAGATAGGTACCGCCTCCCCCCGGTCGTGAGGTTCCGCGTGACCGCCCGCGTAACTGGGATGGGGTTTTGAGCGTCAAGTAGAATTATTAGGTAGGCTAGCCTTTTAGCTCCGGTAAATTCCTTTGTCCAATCCGCGAACGATTCGATCAATTCGGATTTTCAAAACATCGCAGATGCGCAGCAAAGTTTTGACTGTAATCGGACGACCAGCCTCGATCTGCTGCCAGTGTCGTGCCGAGAACCCAAACGAAATCATGTCTTCCTGGCTGTACCGATTTTGTCGACGCAGGTCTCGAATACGCTGACCGAGCGCTCGGAAGAACTTGGCGTGGTCTACCACGTCGCAGTTTGTACTGGTACACGAGCAGAAACACCACGACCAGATTAGCTTGTCGGTGAAGTGGGCCGAGGCGAGAATTAAGAGGAGACTCTGAATTGGGGGCGTATTCCAATGCGTTTCAGCGGTGTGCGGTTTATTACAGTTTTGGTAGGGTTGTTTTTGGCCGCAATCTCGGCGGGCGCTCACACTGTTGTGCTGAAGGATGGTCGCTTGATCCAATTTCAGCAATACCGCGCGACCGAAAATGCTCTGCTTTACGTGGACGATCATGGAAACGAAATCTCTATTCCGTTGTACGCGGCGGGGTGCGCGGACCGGTCGAATATGGCGGGCGAGCATCGATGCAGAAATTTCAGAGCAACCGACCGTATGGATATCTGCGGCTCTCGCATGGTAAACGCGACTTCAATACGTTAGTTGACTGAGAGGGTTAGTTTGGAACTGTGCTGGGTGGCAGCGGTGGAGATCGAATTGTTATTTAACTTTACTAAGCCCCGCGTTTTCACGGTGCTACCCACTATCAGCCAAATGAATTGGAGCTAAATGGAGCTAACTAACACGGAGCAATAGCTGAGCGAGAAGCGGATTCTCGACATTCATCAACGCAGCGTGGTCCCGGAATGACAAAAGTCATCTCTGTTGGAGTCAAACTGTCAGCGACTTTAATCCGTTGGTTGGGCCGAGACTCGCGTGATTCGATAACCTTACCTGCGTCACATTCGACTAAAGCCACGGCATCATATTCAAAACCTGTTGGCGGTGTGATCTCTCCCGCGCCGTTGTCAATTTGTGGCGCGATCCCTCCATGCCTGGGGTAAAGAACACTCTTGAAGTAAATGTAGCTTCGTTCGGGTCGGCTAGATGCCTATCTCTGGAGTCGCAAAGCCATCTGCGTTTAACCCAACCGGAAATAAGGAGGAAGCCATGAAGAGAAACTTTATAGCGATTTTCTTGGGTTTGGCGGAAGCTTGCCTGCTTGCAACTGTATCGGTATTTAGTGCCGACGGCTAAACGGTACAAATCCCTGCTTCCTGAAGAAAAGCTGCCTGCATAGGCGGTTGATACGACGCAAGAGGTCAAAATCGAATGCTATACTGCGCCAGTAATAAGTGTTCGGCGAGGTCTCCGCCGCCCAATTTATTCAACTGAAAATCCACGCGGCTCCGTTGAAAGTCCTCATGGATGAGCCATGGGAAATTGATTGTGATGGTGGCGTGCTTTTGCACGAACATCACTCCAGGATCCAAATAAAGGCTGTAACCCGGCCGGCGGAAACCGTTGCTTCCGCCAAGCAGATCGCGATAGCGAATGCCGTCGATGCGCGGACCAAAACTAACGGACAAGCCACGGGCCCGAGGGATGTCGTAGACCGCGCCAAAACGGACGGAATAGATGTCGGGCACCGAAAGAGGCACGCCCGGATAAGGAGAAATCACGTGGGTCGTGTTTCTTGGAGTTAGAAGATACCAGCCCTGCGCGTATCCATACGTGTTCCTGACGATTTTTCTGTAGCCCTGAACTTGACCCACAATCCCCAACCCTCCATCACCCAGTTCGATTGATTGATCCACAGGGCTTTGCGTCACCACGCCGCCCGATAGGTAGAAGTTGTCGAGGACTGCGTTGTCTCCCGAAGACGATTTCACGCCAAAGCCAAGAGAAAGATTTCCGTTAGAACTTCGTTTGGGATCCCAAAGCCAGAAGGTGCCGACTGCGCTAACATCACCGATGCCAGACGCATTGACCTTGTGGCGAGTCCCGTCTGCGTAATAGCGCGAGTGTGAGCCGTGAGAAACAGGCACCGTTACCGCCAGGCTGATTCGGTCGGTAATGCCATAGTTGAAAGTGAACGCCACCGAATGGATGTCCAGATACAGCGGATGGCCGAAGGGAGCTGCGGCCTCATTTACATTGGTGCCGACGTACCATTCGTCTGCCGTAAGGTGCCGGTACGAAACATCGATCTGCCATTGATGCGCGGCTAATTGGGGCCGCGATGCTCCGCCCACACGGGGAGAGTCAAAGCGCACCGGCATTCAACCTTGCGCGAAAGAGTTTGCGGGAAAGGCGCTGAGTCCGGTGAGAAGGACGCACGAGAGAAACAGGCGTTTACAGCGGACCTGGAGCACCGAATGCATAGTCCTCCCTCACATTAACACTAACAAGGGCCCACTATCAGAAAGACGAATTTGCCTCAGTTTCTTACGCTAATCGGTAACCCGATACGGCGCTCCAGATCTGCATACCGTGGATCTGCCCGCATGTCGTCCCAACGCGGATCGAAACGCAGCCAGACGAGCCAGTGCGCGCGGTCGTCCACGGCTTTGTTGAGGAAGTGAAAGGCTTGATCCTTGTCACCCATTCCCGCGTAGATCAGAGCAATGCCGTACGGGGTCACGTATTTTTCTTGGGACATGACAGCAAGCTTAGACAGCATCTCTCGCGCTTTGTCGTAATGATTCGCTACGCCCTCCAAGTTTCCTATTCCGGCCAGCGTGACCACCCAATTCGGTGTGGCCGCATCGGTTGCGCGATATTCTTCCATCGCTTCGTTGTACATTCCCTTTTGCTGATACGCCCGGCCCAGCCACAGGTGCGCAAGCCCAAATTTTGGGGCCATTTGCAGGGTTTTGCGAAATTGCTCAATGGCGTCGTTGTATTTTCGGGCATAAAACAATTGGTAACCGACATCTGTGTTGATAACCAGAGATAACGGGTCCAGTTCGAGAGCGCGGTTGATTTCCGCTTTAGCTTCATTGGGCCGCTGCATCGCAATCAGATAGATGCTGTACCACTCGTGGGCCGTGGCGTAGTTGGGATTCAGGGAGATCGCTTTCTTGAATTCGTTCTCGGCTGCGGCCCAGTCCCAGTCGAAATACAGATGAGCGTACGCCAGCGACGTATGCGGTTCAGCAAGCGACGGATCGAGGGCGATGGCTTTCTCGGCGGCTGCGCGCGCCTGCGGGAACGAGTCTCGCGGCGAAAAGTAACCCAGGTATCCTAGAGTCGTATAGGAATCGGCGAGCCCGGAGTACGCCTCAGCGTAATTGGGATCGATTGCAATCGCCTGGTGGAAAAAATCGATACCTTGTTGGAGCCCGGCTTCGCTCCGTTTGTTCCAGACAAAGCGGCCTTTCAAGTACGCCTCGTAGGCAGTCGGGTTGATCGGACGATTGCCACCCGGGCGCGCCGCTAACAGATTGACCTGGACTTGCCTTGCGATTCCGGAAGCTACCTCACTCTGCAAGCTCAGCACATCGGCTAGATCGCGTTCAAAGCTCTCCGCCCACAAATGTCGGTCGTCGCTCGCCCGAATCAACTGCGCACGCACGCGTACCCGACTGCCGGCCCGTTCGACAGTGCCCTCCACAACCGCGTCCACGCCCAACTCGCTGGCGATTTGTGGCAGCGGTTTTCGTGCCCCCTTGAAGCGCATGACCGAGGTCCGGGAAATCACTCGCAGATCACGGATCTGCGCTAGGTCAGTGATCAGCTCGTCCGTCATTCCGTCTGCAAAGAACTCTTGTGAGGCATCGCCCGACAAATTTTCCAGTGGAAGTACCGCCAGCGATCCGATGCGGGCAGGCCGCACCCGGCCCAACAAACGGTCTCGCATCCCTAGCGCGTTGAAACCAAAGCTGGTTGCTGCGATCACCAAGATAGCGACGGCAACCCAGTACCAGTGCCAGCGCCACAGACCGCCCGTTTCGAAGGCGTTCTGAGGAGGCTCTTCTAGCTTTTGTTCTGATCTTTGCGGCGCAAGCGGGCCTTCGGGTTTACTGCTAACCTTGGCGGCGAAGCGGTATCCCTTCCCGACCACGGTTTGCACAAACCGGGAATTCTCAGGGGCGTCGCCTAGCGTTTGCCGGATTTTCCGGACTGCCGTATTAACGCTATGGTCGGTCTCGACAAAGACGTTCTGGCCCCAGAGCTTCTCGACGATCTCGTCGCGGGAAACCAGCTCCCCATTTTTGCTGACCAGCAGGATCAGCAGCTCCATCGGAATCTTCTCGAGCTTCAGAACATGGCTGTTCCGGCGCAATTCGTAGCGCTTCAGGTCAAGCTCGAATCCTTCAAACTGGTACAAGGGCACAGGCAGGAAGCACCCCCGTCAATTAGGCGGCATGATACATGCACGTCGCGCTTCTTGCCATAGCTAACCCGCCTTTCTCACGAGGTGTAGCCCGATTGTGGATTGGGCGGCTAAGAGCTTCTGTAGCAGCGGTTTAGCTCTATATGGAAGCTTCAGCCAATCTTCAGGCTTCCTGCATTGCCGGGCGTTCGCATCGCTGCGATGGTGCGCCGGCGTGCCTCCGGTCCCCGATGGAGAGCCGCCAAGGAGAATGCAATGAAGTACAAGCCGATGATGTTTTTTGTTCGTTGCTGTCTTGGTGTTGTGCTGCTGGCCTGCGCCGCGGGTTCAGCCTTTGCACAACTTCCGTTCGATTTTTCACAGATTGATCAGGAGATGTACGAATTTATCGGACAAGTCAAGAATTTTCCGCCCACTGGGCCGGGACTCCCCGCTACATCCGTCCAGTATGGCTACGTCAGCCACGTACGTGGCGTGAGCGACGACCTGATCTACCTCCCTGGTGTCCCACAGAATGAGGCTTCGGCGTTGCTTACCTTCTACAATGACTCGGTCACGGAGAAAGTCACAAATCACGGCAGTCTGAAGATTGTTATCCGTGAGGGAACCACCACCATCTACCACAATTCTGTTCCAAGCGGCGATCTTACAACTCCCAATCCTGATTCGTTCCGCCAGGGAACCACGGTGTTGACAACGAACTGGCGGCATCAGGTGATCTTCGACGCCAATCCAAGCCCGAATGCGACTGATCCGCCACGCACCAACCTCTTTTTCGTCACCTGGTGGCACACGATCACGGCAGCCACGCCATTCGCTCTGGGAGATAACACCGTTCTCCTCGGGCGCGTGGGCCACACTTTCCGCCAGCATCTGGTCGGCGGCGTGGACTTCACGGGCAACGTCAACGGCAAATTTGCGGGGTATACCACTTCGTTCGATCCTGCGGTGATTGTGTTCACCAAAAAGTGAAGAAACAGGCCTTGCGGATCCATCAGACCTCGCCGGCCTGTACGCCTGGCGTTGGCCTGATTACTATCCAAAAGACGGAGAAGCACGACATACCATCGGCGTGCCGTGCTTCTACCGGAGTTTGCTTGCAGCAGTCAGAAAGAATGAAGCCGTACGGGAGCTATGGTCGCGAACCGTACAATCTTTTCGAATCGCCTCACGCCTGGTCGCTTGGTGTAGTCACTCTTTTCAAAATCTGTCGGCGGAGCGACGGTTTCAGCTTTTCCAATAGTTCATTCACAGGAAATCCATCAGGAAAACCCAAGTGCTTGGGTTTGAGTCAGGCATTTTACGCATGCTTATAGGATTGACCGAAGATCATCGGCATTGCAAACGTCACACGGCACTCACCGATAGTAAGAACTCGTTGTGGTTGGAGCAGAAATCAAACGGTCACTCAGCAGCTCACTTCGTCCTTCAGGAGCAATGGCCGTTCCTTTTTGGCGGTTCTAGCGATTTGAGCGTTTTTGGCGATTTATATACGATAAGTAATTAGTTTAGTGTTTGACAATACCCCGCTGGACGCGCTATACCTGGCAACCAGCAACTCATGAGGAGACCCGAATGAAGTCAAGCGGGGGATCGTCCACAAACATCCGCGTTGAAAAGTTCGAAACAGCCGATCACATGATCTTCTGTGTTTGGCAGGGGTTCGAGCACTGGCAACGACTCACTTCTCTCTCAGACGAAAGATTCGATTTGGAAAGGTGTGCAAATCCTCTCGTTTTACCTCCCACCGGTCTCACTAACAGCAACATAGCGGAAGAGACTTCAAATTGGAGGCACCATGCAGCCCGTTAATGCATTGACTGATCAAGATTTACAGAGGGTCTTCGAATTTTTAGCCAGTCCACCTGGGCTGTCTCTTGTAAAGGTCAAAGGCAGAAATCCCGGGGAAGTTCACTCCAACATCAATAAATTTGGTAAGAGAACGCATATATGTTGACAATGGCGCCTTTCCGATAGCACGTTTGGTCGCATCAGACACAGAAGCCACAGAAATGCTTTTGTTGGAATCACGGTTTATAAAGAAATTCCGCAAGGCCATCAAAAAACGAAGTCGCAGGGGGGACCTGATAATTGATGATGTGTCACCTGCAGATCCCGCTACGGCTCTTGAGTTCTACCGACACGCAACCTTTCAGGCACGAGACTTTATCTATCTCATTTATTTATCTTTTGACTTAGTAGACTTAGAAGACTTAAGTTCGACCCAGATCCAGTAAATATTGGTGTGCAGCGGCCAGATTACCGGCATTTAGCGGCAGGCATTCTGAAGCAAGAGCTTGAGTGTTCTTCGCCGAATCGGTAAACCGAGGGCCTGTCACACATCGCGGAAGAGTTCAGATAACGGCAGTCTAAACGCTTTTGCAATCTTTTCAACATTCACCAGCGCCACGTTTCGCTCGCCTCGCTCTATTCCGCCAATATAGGTTCGATCAAGACCGCATTGATCGGCGAATTCTTCCTGTGACACCCCTAGCCGTTGCCTTCGCCTGCGGAGTGCTCTGCCGAATCTGACGCGTACGTCTTCCATTTACTATTGCGCGTCATCTTGGTGCTCCGCCGTTTATGTGTCCACGGACTATAAGTATCATGATGGACATACAGCTATGGAGGGTGAAGAAATGGACACGAAGAGGATTGCCGGCTTGGCGATCGGCGCATTGGTGCTCATCTGGGCTGTCGGAAGGATTGCATCGAGTTCATCTCGGGTGGACGCGACTCCGAGCGTAGCAGCGTCCCCTGGAGACAAATGGCATCTTACAGAGTCCCACTCACCGATGGATGACTCAAAAACCGAAGTCCTGCTGGTGGATGCTGAGGAACAAATTCACGGCCCATTGGGTGCAATTACGCCGACGCTGATTGTGCGATGCAAGGAAAAAAAGACCGACGTATACGTAGAAACCGGCATGGCGGCCAGCATCGAAGAGGGCATTGATGGTGGCCCGACCGACTTTCACAAGGTTCGCCTTCGGTTAGATGATCGCCCTGCGACCTATGAATCTTGGGGAGAGTCCACTGCCCACAAGGCACTGTTTGCTAGGGACATGATCTTGGACGACCAGGCCAACATTGTGGCGATGAACGGGGGCGCTATGACTCTCGCCAAGACTCTGGCCAAAGCGAAGACCCTGACTTTCGAGTTCACCCCGTTCGATGGTAGTCCGCAAGTAATGCATTTTGACCTTCGGGGCCTGGATAGCCATCTCGTAAAAGTCGCCGAGGCCTGTGGCTGGTCCATAGATTAGAAATTCATTTGTACGATCAGGCTCAGCCGGTTTTCCACGCCCACGGGTCCCCTCTCCCCGTTCCTTAGTGTGTCCCCGTACATGAGAATTTTCTGGCGGACCTCACACGTCGGTACTTGAACTCTCTTGACGAATGCGCAGATTCTCGAAAAAGTGATGCGCGTAAGCTTCTGTAATTCGCGTCCCCTTCGCAATTCCCAAAGCCGCCAAAATCTGTTTGCAGAAGACCTTCCTATATTTCAGTTCCTTGAACAGTCTCATCGCCTCTAGCTCTATCCGCATCTTCGTGGTCAGATACTCAAAGTCCGACGGCTCATGCTTGTTGCACCAAAATGTGGGGAATGGAGAATAACCTCGATCCGCCTCCTCAAAAGTCATCCAACGAGCCCGTTTCTCACAACCGGATTCGCTGCATCGCGCTTTGCACCGTGCGTTGCGCAGCAAGCGTCGTAGCCGACGAAACTCCCCCAGCATCGCCACTAGCCGAGGTTTGTTCTCAACATTCTCTGCCGCCCACTTACCCCGCTGATAGACTGCTGCCGTATTTCTTAGGATCGCTCGTTCCATCGTTAGTCCCTCAAAGAGACCGGATCGAAATCTGTACATTTTAAGCTCCGAGCTTCTAACCGATCCCGCGTAACCGCCGCGTAACTGAGATAGGGGTTTTCGGCGTTTTGAGCGTTTTTGGCGTTACGTAGAATCAATAAGTTACGCGTTCTCAACACTGGGCGCGGGTTCGAATCCCACCCGCGCCTCCACTCTTTTCAAGCACTTAGTTGGTTTGGCTTGACTCCGCGTTGCACACTCATTGCACAGTATTTGCGTTTGAACTGCGGTTGACAAAACCTCTGCTCACGCCTGAGTTGCGTGTTTCTGCGAGAAACCTCGCGCGCGAGATGAGGAGATGTTTAGGCGTACTGCTTAGGGGGGTGGTAATCAGCAACGAATTGGGTCCCCAAACACGGAATGTGAAATTTGGAATTTTTCGATTTAAGTCGTTGGAAAATGCTGTGAGGGGAGCAATTTGGGATGATGCTCGGCGGCGGCCTGTGAGTCGCGTACATTGCGGAAGAGAGTCTCGCTCCAAAAACGTCTCCAGCTTTGGCCGCAAGGTTCTTCGTCGGCTCCGTTCTAACTGCGGAGGGCTTATGTTGCGAACGCTGCTCCTGCTCGCACTGTTCAGTCAAGCTGTCGCCGTTGCCGACCAAACTTCATCCGAATCCGAGGTGGTGCGCGGCACAGTAAACGTCGCGCTCGGAAACAAAAACGGCATCGTAGTTTTGACCGATTCCATGCTTAGTGGGGCCAGACGGGCCTCACCCGGACCATCCCGGAAAAAAGCTGTTCAGATTAGACGAACGAACGGTTTGCGCAATGGCGGGGTTTTACTCCGGTCCAGCCTCTATAACCGAGCTTGATACACACACGCAGGCAATCATCAGCGAATATGCCCGGCAATCAGCAACCCAGAAGGCTCAGACGATCTCCGAGAGGCTGCAGGTGTTGGCCGACACATTCAACCTGTACTTGACAACGATAGCTAACATTCAGGATGCGACTCCTCGCCTGAAGCCCCCAACCCTTGATTGGTACGAACTTCAGCTGATCGTCGCCGGGTACGATTTAGATGAAAGACCAAAAATTGGACGAATCGTTCTGAGGACTAGAGTTCGTCGCGGTTCTATCTCTTCCGAAACCGACGAGCTCTCCGTGGTGAGCTTGGAAGGCAAGCTGGAAAAGAAGCTCAACGGAATGGACGACGTGGCGCAAACGCTTCTCGACCACCCGGAACTTCACTCAGACGACGTTGCCCTTCAAGAGTACGGCGCTTCCAAAAGCAACAACGGAGGTGAAGACTTAACAGTTGAGCAGATGAAGAAACTTGCCGAGAGACTTGCCTACTACACATCAAAGGCGCATCCGGGCGTCGGCGGTAAGAATCAAGTGGCCGTATTTCAAAAGGACCGCGCGTTAAGCGTCGATCAACAACCGTTTCCTGAGCCGCCGCGACCCCTCATCAACTTTCGCCTATTCTTGAGCTTCTCTGGAATTGGCAACATCTCGAATTTCTGGCCGAAATTCTCGGGCGTATCGGTTGTATGCGTTCGGTGTGAGTGGCGAGATACGATGCTCGAACTTGATGGCTTTTATTTCATCGGGAGCAGTTTCACGAATAGTTTCGTAAGGTATGACGAAGGTCCCGTGGAATTGGGCGATACCAAGGTCACCAACACCGAGCTGTTTATCGGACCCGACGCAAAACGCGACACTGAAAAGGTGCAGCGCGTGATTAGTGGTTACCCGTGGAAGAAAGCTTCATATCAAAGACCGCGGCTGAACTAAAAGTGAACTTAGCTTGAACGCGGAGGAATCCCGTCATGGCAAAAACAAAGGTTTTAGGTATCGATGTTACGAAGGGCGGAAAGATGAACGCGGGTGCTGGCTGGAGGCTTGTGGCACAACCAAGAAAAGAGAAGGAACGCTCGTTTCCCGCCACTTTGCTCGCGTCCATGAATCGGGCGAATTTTCGACTCGTGTGTGCCTGCGTTTGAAGCGCGATGATCGGGTTTCGATTCCAAGCGTGCGCTAAAATCGGCTTCCAATTGTTCTTGAGGTTCCTTGGCGGCGTGCAAAGACGCTCGACGGGTGTGCCCGGTTTGGCAGGAGGTTACGGCTATCCGATTGCTTGGTTAATCCTTGAGGAGAAACGAATGCCCCGCAACTCCAAGGTTTCCAAAGTGCAAAACGACATCAAGTACGCCGCTATCCAGTGGTTAATGCTGCTAGGCGTGTTCGTGGGTGTGGTGACGGCGATTCGGTTCTTCTGGATCCACGCGTCATAAGAGAGAAGTGTAGGGCCTGTTGGGGTAGACATGGAAAATTATTTCCACTTTGTACGATTCCGTACGACCCCCCAACCTCAGTGCCCTGCCAATCGTCGTCTAGATCGATCGTCTTCCCTAGTGTTGCCCGTTGTACCGGCGGGTACCTCCATACGGGGATTCTGGCCATTCTGACGATTTGAGCGAATAGGAGAATCAGCAACACAGGGAAGGACCTGCGTCAGACCGCGTCCGGTGGCCCTTCTTTCTTCGTGGTGTCTGTAATTTTTGTTTCGGCTGGCAGAACACTGGAGGTCTTTGCTCCGTTGTCCAGATGTTTCGCAATAGCTTCCAGCAGGCGTTCGCTGTCGTCACCTTTGCTGATCACGTCTCGAATGCCTGCTTTCTTAGCCACACTAACCATCGCGTCGAAGCCATAAAAGGTATAAAGAATAACGGGCAGGTTCGGGCAGTCGGCGATAATCCTGGCTGCGGCTTGCAGTCCGGTCAAACCGGCCATCGCAAAGTCAAGCACGACCAGATCGGGCTTCAGTTCTAGAGTTTTCGCCACGGCATCGTGGCCATCGGTCGCTTCGACAACCTGCCACCTCTCCCTGGTTTCAATAACAGCTTTTACTAGCGAGCGAAGTTTTACGTTACCGTCAGCCAAGAGGATTTTAGCCATTCGTCTATCCCTATCGAATATGGCCGACGTGTTCAATTTTGAACATACAGGGAAATCGGTACGTCGAAAGTTCTCGCTCGTTTCGCGAAATCTGAGGAGTAATTGTTTGTCGTTCCCGTTCTCCTGCACCGATAGGTCCGACTGAATAGAAACAGTTGTTGTTTGACGGATGGAACCACCCGCACGAGGAGCCGGTGTGATCGGTTCGTATTTCTAGATGCGAAGAACGCGAGCTTGTAGAAGAACGTCTCTTCCCGCGTGCCAAACGGTAGGCGCGTTTGTTTCATTAGTCGCGGAAAGCTGGAACGAAGGACGGAGCACCAACAGCATCAAAACAACGAGGTAGGAATGGCCGCTTATGGGTGATACCGGGTCCTGCTTCTGAATCAGCGTAGCGTCCAAAGGACAGCAGGAAACCGTCTGAGCACCTTGCTTGTTTTTCTGTGAAGCGCCATCGCTGTGATGGCAGCATGGCCCCGCATCAGCGATCCTGCCGCTATTGTCTTCATTCGCGACTGCCGGTTCACAGATTTGTGTATGTGAGGAGCGCGTTGAGGCGAGAACTGGCTGCGCACAACCGAGTACACACGCCAGGAAGCCCAGCCAAAGAGAAAGCACAGTAGCCGTCAAAGATCGCAGGCAGTATGCGTTCATGTTGAGTGCCGCTTTCGATTGTAGCAGCTTTCAACAGTGGGCGTGCTATCCTGCCTTCCCGTTTCCTCTCCGCCAGTGGATATACTAACCATATGGACTACAGCGTAGGCTCCCGCATCCGGCTCAAACTTTATAGCGGCAAGATTATCGAGGCCGAGATTTAGGGCAATAGTGAACCAGTCCACTGGGCGCAAGATTCGGATTTCCGCGGGGAAAGAGAGTATTGCAATCAACCCGGAGCAAATTATCGAAGTTCTTCCCTAAGACCCCGATATATCAGGTGACCGGCTTCGTGATTTTGAGCGAGATTTTCTTCAGGCGGACCAACTCGGCATCCAAGATGCGGTCAATTTCTTCTGCAATCTTCCCCAGCTTCTTGGCATCTTCTTGAACCTCTGCTAGTTCACATAATTCCTTGAAACGCTCCCGTTTGTCCTTATGCATGCAGGTTCATCCGCAAAGCCGAGTTAAATACCAATTGTTGAGGTAGCAGAAAATACGGCCCTTACTCTAGGACGACTAAGTACCCTATGGGGCGAAAATCTTAGGTGTATCAATCCTGGGTACGCAGGCGTACAGTTTGGCGGGACCTCCCGAAAGCAGGCTTTATGACCGATACTTCCTCGTCAGCTTGGCGGACAGCATATGTGTCCGCCATTTTTGAAACGGACAACGCTAGTATGGCTCTCCGAATTGCAGATGCGCGCGCGGCGATAACAGAAAGGCTTAACAGCCCCATCGAAATCAGCAAGCTTGAGCACGAGTCCATTGAAGCAGCTCAACAAGGACTTGCCGCTCTAAAAGCCAAGCCGGTTAAACCTGTTAATTTGGCCCCAACCACTGGGGATACACCAGCTTAGTTCGGCCCACGGCCAAGGTACATCGGCTTTCAGCTATGCCCCATACATGCCCCCTGGCTGGATGGCGGCTCCCGATTTTCATTTCGGACGTTTACCACTGGCATCCCGCCAAAACTTCGCTTCTGCTGATCAAGCCTGCGGACGGAATTCGCTTGAGCCCGCGCGTTCACGAATGCGCGGGTGTAGGAGCATTGGACGGAACACTGTAAGTTAGTTGCAGCACTTGGCTGGACGAACGGCGGACTTTAGAATAGAAGTGCGTTAAGAAATTGGAAGTGCTGTAAAGAAAAGGATTGTGCTGTGAAGATAGGGATCGATTTTGGTACTACACGAATTGTGGTGGCTGCGGCGGACCGCGGCAACTATCCGCTGGTAAATTTCGAAGCGCCGGATGGACGGGTTCGGGACTGGTTTCCGTCGCTCTTGGCAGTCTCCGACGACCGACGCGTTTATGGATGGGACGCGCTGGAGCAGCAGGGCAAACCTGGCTGGACCGTGGTGCGTTCCATCAAGCGCCGCCTCAAGATTGCGGGGCCTTGCAGCGAGATTGCGATCGGCGGACGGCGGCTGAACGTGAGCCAGATTGTCACGGAAATGATGACGGCGCTGCATCGCGAGCTTATGGAGCGATCTACGCTGGGGGCGGGCAAATACGATCGGCTCCAAATCATGCTGGGGATACCGGCGAACGCCAACAGCAACCAGCGATTCCTTACACAGGAGGCGGCGCGTGCCGCGGGCTTCGAAGTGCTTGGGCTGCTGAACGAGCCTTCCGCCGCCGCGGTTGAGTTTGCCTATCGCAACGGCAGCGACCGCAAGAATCGTGAGAAAGCCGGACTGCTCGTTTACGATCTGGGTGGCGGAACTTTCGATGCTTCACTCGTGACGCTTGGTGAAGCGGAGCACTCTGTCGTCGCGTCGGACGGCATCGCCGATCTGGGCGGCGATGATTTCGACGAGATCCTGGCACGACTCGCCCTTAGTGAAGCCGGAAAACCGGAAGCGCACGAGGAGTCGCTGACGCCCGGGGAGTGGTACCTGCTGTTTGACGAATGCCGCGAAAAGAAGGAATCCCTCAATCCGAACAGCCGCAGAATTACAGTCGATCTCGAACGCGTGCGAAAAAATTGGAGAGAAGTCTCCATCAGCGTGGATCCGTTCTATGAGCTGTGCCGTCCCTTGGTGGAGGATTCGCGCAAAGTCGTGGAGGACCTGTTGGCATCGCACCCGGACCATCCCATTGATACTCTGTATTTGACGGGAGGCGGGTCGGAGTTGCCTCCCGTCGCGCGGGTACTGCGTGAAACGTTCGGACGCAGAGTACGGCGTTCCGCATACATGCGTTCGGCCACGGCCATCGGCCTGGCCATCCGCGCCGAAGGGCATGAAGACCTGCCGCTCCGCGACCAATTCACGAAGAACTTTGGCGTGTGGCGGGAAGCGGACGATGGCCGCAACGTGGTCTTCGACGTCCTGTTCCCGCGAGGAGTAAAACTTCCTTCGAGAGGCGAGGAGCCTCTGCGCATCGTTCGGTCCTACCGCCCGATGCACAACATCGGCCATTTTCGATACCTGGAATGCGCGCAACTGGGCGCCAACAATCAGCCACACGGTGAGATCAACAACTGGGATGAGATTCGCGTGCCTTTCGATCCCAGCCTGGGGAATTCTTCGGAGCTGGCAGATCAACCGGTGCGGCGTTACACACCGGCGCAGGAACGATGGATTCAGGAAGAATACACGTGCGACGCAAACGGCGACGTAAAAGTGAAAATTCGCGACTCGGCCACTGAGCAGGAGAACGAACACCGCCTGGGCCGCTGGTCCAAGCACCGCAAGAGAACCAAGCGGGCGTCCGGGGACTAGCAAGTCCACGATCGCAGCTTGCCCCGAACGCAGTAGATTCGCCGTCGGCGCTCAATCCATGACCGGCCAAACTACTACCAGTCATAGCAGTGAGGCAACTTCGGGCACGCCTTCGGTATTGCCGGTTCGACGGCAAGCGCAACTTTTATCTACTTCCGTGAATCTCAGAGGAGGAATATGGGAATGGCCTCGTCAGGGGGACATGTCTCAACTTCTCTCGCCGGGTATTTAAAATCCCAGGCGAAGGAAGGTATGATCGGCGGGTTACCAGGAGTGGTCCGTGCCGAAATCCGTGCTGATCGTGGACGATCATGAAGCCGTGCGAAGGGAACTTCGGCGGCTGTTTTCGTCGCAATCGGAGTTCGTGGTTTGCGGGGAAGCTGCGGACGGCGCCGAGGCAATCTCGAAGGCGGAAGAGTGTTCTCCCGATCTGATCATCCTGGATCTGGCGATGCCGGAAATGAATGGCCTGGAAGCGGCTGGAGCGCTGCGGTTCATCGTGCCGGATGCAACCTTGTTTCTGCTCACCGCTTACAAGAACCGGGAACTCGAACTCGCTGCGTACCAATCGGGAATACACGCGGTGTTCTCGAAATATGATGATTTAGACGGCCTCATTGGGCGGGCGTGCTCGGAACTCAGAGTGGCGCGCCAGAGCGATCGTGAATCCAAGGCACGACCGCCGAAATCACCCGAACCGCCAGAGCGTTAGCGTGGACTTGGCGTTCGATCTGGCGATTCAACCGCAGCCCAATTGAGATCGACCTTCCTTTGTTTCTCCCTCCATGACGGCAGTGGCTCGTCGCCGCCCACGAAATTCGAGCCACGGTGCAAAAGCGCGCTCCAGGAAGGCTAAGTGGATATGCTGCTGGAGCTGGGGCTAGAGGCGGAAACGGACGCGCTAAAGCGCGCCCCTACATTGGCCACATTGGCGAGTTTCTATTGCCTTAGGTGACTGAGGTGGAGTCTGGCGAACCGACAGTAGATTCTGAAAAAAGCCGGCGGCTCGAGTTCCCGCTCCTCAGGTTTTCTGGGTCGGGGTTAGCGGTGGCACGGGCGATGGCTTTCATTTTCTCGAGGGTGAACAAAAACGCCGCGCAGAGCAGGAGCGAGCCATAGGCTAGAATGATGCCGACGGCGACGCCGGCGGCGAAAGGATGCGTGTGAACGATCTCAAGGACGCTCATACAGCTATGCTGGCTGCGAGCCGGCAGGGGCGGCTATACAGGAATTGCGGTAAATGGGCGGTTGGCTTGTGGTACTCCCTCCAGAGGCTCCCAGCTTCTCCTAAGATATTTAGTATCAATCGTTTATGGTCATTCGACAGGTAGGATTATCAACAGGAACCCTTCGAATTTCTCGGATCATTACCTCGCCCGTCGTCGTCACTCGCCAGAATTGTTAGTAATGGACGGAAAGAAAGAGGCCATAAGTGTCCGCAGGGCGCTCGAATGAAGGGAGCCCTCGGCTACGGATCTAGCTTTCGGGGTCGGGTACGAATTGGTAGCCGAGACCGCGGATGGTTAGCAGGTGGCGCGGCTTCGAGGTATCGCGCTCGATGTAGCGGCGGAGGCGGACGATGAAGTTGTCGATGGCGCGGGTGTCGGTGTCTTCGTGGAGATTCCAGACGTCGTGCAGGATGGCTTTGCGGGAGACCGGTTGGCCGCTGTTGCGGACGAGGTAGCGAAGAAGTTCGGCTTCCATTAGCGTTAGTTGGAAGGTTTGCTCGCCGCAGTGGAGTTGCAGGGTTTGGAAATCGAAGAGTTTTCCATCGAATTGGAAGGGCTCTGGTAATGACGGGTCTAAAGACCTGCCACCACGTTTGTTTGAGGTCGCGGTTGAGGATTTGGAACTTTGTTGCCAGCTCTTGCGGCGAAGGAGGCTTTCGAGACGGGCTAGCAGGATGGCCAAGTTGAACGGCTTGGGCAGGTAATCGTCGGCACCGGATTCGAACCCCTTAAGGACATCCTCGGAGCGGCTGCGGGCAGTAAGCATCAGTAGTGGAATGTAGTTTTGGGCCTCGCGGAGTTCGCGTGCGACCGTGAATCCATCTTTGCCCGGCAACATGACGTCGAGGACGAGCGCTTCGAAGTCGTTGTTCGAATTAAGGAGAATCTCCAGGGCTTCCTCACCTTTACCGGTGATTTGCACGGAGTGACCTTCGGCTTCGAGATTGAAGCGGAGCCCTTCAGCGAGGTGAGCTTCATCTTCGACAATCAGAATGCGGCTCATGCGCGATAGACCCTGGGAAGTCTGAGCGTGAAGGTACTGCCGAGGCCTTCGCCTGCGCTTTCGGCGAAGGCCTCGCCACCGTAGCGGCGAGCGACGGCGCGCACGATAAAAAGACCCAATCCGGTGCCTTTCACTTGACCCGTGGCGGCGCTTTGCACCCGATAGAAGCGGTTGAAGATTCGCTTCAACTCGGGGCGGGAGATTCCGATGCCATGATCGCAGACGCTCAGGGAAATCGTGTCGATATCGGGTGTGCGGACTTCGACGGCGATATCTTTGTTTTCGCCGGAATATTTGATGGCATTGTCGAAGAGATTGAAGACGGCGGTGCGGAGTTCCTCGGGATTGCCCATAACGAACAGATCGGCGGGCGGGGTGGCGGCGAAACGCAGCGCTTCCGCGGGCAAATGATGACGAAGGCGGGCGAGTTCGAGGGTGTCCGCGACAATCGTACCGAAGTTGATCTCCTGCCAATTGCGCTTGTGGGTCAGGTGACGGGCTTCACCGGCCTTCAGGACTTGTTCGACGGTGCCAAGGAGCCGCTCGGCATCTTCCAGCATGATGCGATAGAAGTCGCCGCGCTGGGCTTCGTCGAGGGGACGCGTCTGCAGAGTTTCCAGGTACAAGCGAATGGAAGTGATCGGGGTCTTCAGTTCGTGGGTGACGGCGTTGAGGAAAGTGTCCTGGCGCTCATTGCGGCGGATTTCGCGAACGATGAAGATGGTATTGACGACCAGGCCGGCGATGATGACGCTGAAGAAAACAATGCCGAGGACCAGCGGGACGACGCTGCGCCAGTGATAGACGATCCAACTGACATTGAGAAAAACGGCCAGGGCAACGAGGCAGGCGCCCAGCGTAATGAAAAAGGCGATGGTCTTGCCGCGGCTGGTGATGCGCATTGCCTGGGTATTTTAGTGCATACGCGTGGAGTATGCACCAATACGGTGTTGCGCGTGTGAGATGAGCGCTTAGCTTGTATCTCATCAGGATTGGCACTTCCGGTCTGGTGGCACGAGATACGGAACCGCTTGGCTGGCCGGGCTAAAGCCCGGCGGCTACATAGTCGTTGCTCGCGGCTTAGTCTCCGGACGCCACGGCTTCTGGTTCGACTACAGTTGGCGTTATCAGCAGGGCTGGCGCTGGAGAGGCAATTTCTTGAGGTGTGAGATTGAGCTTCGGCAGCTTAATATCCCAGGCGAGACCAAGGGCGCGCAATACGCAAATGCCGTACCAGTTCATGTCGAACTCGTACCACGCAAGACCATGACGCGCTGCTTGCGGCGCGGCGTGATGGTTATTGTGCCAGCCTTCGCCGAAGGTCAGGATCGCGACCCAGAAACTGTTCGTGGAAGTGTCGGAGGTAATGAAGCGGCGAGAACCCCACATGTGCGTGGCGGAATTAACCAGCCAGGTGGAGTGCAAGCCCAAGACAGTGCGAAGAAACACGGCCCACATCATGACCGAGAGGCCAAACGGGATCGTGACGAGAGCAAGAACCGCGATCGGCACCCAGTGGTACTTGCTGATCCACATGTGAAATTTGTGCTTTCGCAGGTCAGGAACGTAAGGCAGGAGTTCCGCGGTGTTCTGGTGCATGGCCTGCCCAGTGATAATCCAGCCCATGTGCGCCCACAGGCCGCCGTCTTGCGGAGAGTGGGGATCGCCCTCTTTGTCGGTATTCTGATGATGGATGCGATGCGTAGCGACCCATGCGATCGGGCCGCCTTCGAGGGCGAGAGTTCCGCAGGTGGTCAAAAAGTATTCCATCCACACGGGGGCCTTGTAGCCGCGATGGGTTAGGAGGCGATGGTAGCCCATGCCAATGCCCAGGCACCCGGCAACGCAATAGAGCACAACGGTCACGGCGAGCGCCTTCCACGAAAAGAAGAAGAGAGCGGCTATGGCGCCGACGTGGAACAAGATCATGAAGGAGGTTGTGGTCCAATTCAGCGGCTGCTTGAAGGTGCGATCTGTTTGAGCAAGGCTCATATTCTCGGGGTCCTTGGCATTAATTTCGGGCATTAATTTCGGGTACCGATTTCGTGCTTGGTACGCTTACGAACATAGCATGTGGGGAAGTGGGGCTCTGTAATACTTGTGTAATCGTAAGTACAGGTCAGGCGAAATTGTTACCAGGGGAAGGGAAGTCGAAAGTCGGAAGTTGGAGATTAGAGTTTTCGAGGTTAGAGGCCGGTTCGACGCTGGCTTGGAAAACGCGGAATTTCCACGGAATCAGGAGAAAAACTGGCCTAGTTTTCACTCTCTGCGGGGGCTCGTTTGCGCAGAAAAGGAATGGCTTGAGCCACTCTGGCCTGCCCGGCTTGAGCCCAATTTGGGACAGGTCTCGGCGTTTCCGCCAGAAGATTAGAAATGTGAATCAATGAGGGGTGGCAATCCGCAGCGAGCTTGACGAACGCGGTGAGCGGCACGGCCAGAAGAATTCCCATAACGCCCCACATCCAGCCCCAGAACAACATTCCCATGGTCGCCGCGACTGGTCCGATGTTTACGCGGGATCCGATGAATTTCGGCACCAAGACATTGGCAGAGATTATGTGGAGAGAGATTACCGTCAGCAGAATGATTACGTAAGGACCCACGCTGTCGAACTGAAGAGTCGCCGCCAGCAACGGCAGGGCGGCGGCCAAAATAGCACCTATGAACGGCACCAGATTAAGAATGCCACTGGCGATGCCCAGAGGCACGGCTCCTTGAAGCTTTAGTTCGAACAAAACGAATACGGTGATCGCGGCCATCGCTGCACCGATGATTAGGTTGCCAATGGCGAAGCCGCGTACCATTTTAGTGAGGCGAGCGGTGAATTTAGGCACGTCCATCTTTGCGCCAAAGGCGTTCGCCAGCCAGTCGTAGAGATGGGATTTGCGCACCAGCATGAAAAACATCAGAAACGGAACGATACCCCCGATGATGACGGCACCCCACGCCGAGCCGACACCACGGATCAAGTAAGAAGGCCATACGGGCGTCTCGCTTACCCGCACTTCCGGGACGCGTTTTGGCGAAGGTGTGGAGGTGATGCTGCCGGCGCTCTTTTGCACTTGCTCGATTCGCCGGCTCAGCGGCTTAACTGCGTCGCGGACCCTTTCGGCATACTCGGGTATGTCGTCGACCATCACCGTAGCGCGATTGTACGAAACGTAGATCAGCAGGGTGACCAGGAGCACCCCGGAGACGATGAGTATGGCCGTGGAGATGAGGCGGGGGATGTGAAAACGTTCAAAATACGTGGGAATCGGATCCAGCAAGATGGCCAGAAATCCAGCCAAGAGGAACGTAATACAGAGCGAGCTGGCGAAAAAACCGAAGGCGACGATGATAGCAATTACGATAACCCAAAGAAGCGCGACCACCCTGACGGGTGGTCGCGGCTGAGTCCCGAGCTGCGTGGTGTCGGCCATGTTACGTACTATCCGCCATGCGGATATCGGTTAACGGGCCGGTGCGCGAGTTGATCTCAAGCATGCTTAACTCCGTCTGATGAACGTTCTTCCCTTTGCGTCCAGCTCAATGACCGTTCACGCACGGACGGTCGAAAAACTGACGGCGTGGACGCAAAGCCTGGGCCTCGAGCCTCGAACAACGTTGCGCTCGCGAGGCTGAACAGTCCAGGAGTTATATGCGCCCGAGGAGCAAAAGAATTACGAGGACCAACACAACCAGACCCAAACCGCTGCTGGGATAGTATCCCCAACCACGGCTGTAGGGCCAGGTCGGCAACGCCCCGAGCGCCACTAAGAGCAGGATTACAACCAGAATGGTGATCATGATTGTTGTCGCCCCATTCGCCGTTGCGGTGCGGCCTTGGGGCTTTTGACCTCCGACCGCGCATTAAACGCTGAAGCGAAGGTTTGAACAATCGGTGCATTCGTGTAGCCATCGAGGTACTCCGCAGTATTTGTACGCATCCTGAAACAGCTCAACCTTGGAGCTCCTCGGAGCGCTGCGACCATTTCGAATCGCCGCTCGCTTTTTTGTAGCACGGGCACTCTTGCCTGCGATTTGAGAGAGATAATCGGCAGTGCATTCGGTCCCGCGCTGGACAAAATACAGGGAAAAAGGTATGTCAATCTAAGGGGTTGGTGCCCAATTATAACGCAGCACGCAAAGGTCCAAGAGGATGGCCATCGGAGGATCGGGATTTTTCCGCATAAACAATGGCACTGCGCATCGTAGTTGCTGACGATCACGACATCATCCGCCGCGGACTCAAGCAACTTCTCACCGCGCATCAGGGGTGGGAGGTGTGCGCGGAAGCCAAAACGGGACGGGAAGCGGTGTCTGTCACCGAGCAGCTCAAACCCGACATCGTGGTGATGGACATCAGCATGCCGGACCTCAATGGCTTGGAAGCCGCGCGGCGCATCAAGAAAGCGCTTCCCCGAACGGAAATATTAATATTGACGCTGCACTTCTCCGACCAACTGGTGCGGGAAATCGTGGAAGCTGGCGTGCGCGCTTACATTATGAAATCGGATGCCGATAAAGACTTGGTGTCCGCAGTCGAAGCGCTGTCGAACCACCGCTCTTTCTTTACGGCGCGGGCGGCGGATATGCTCCTGGATGGATTCAGCCGGCAACACGCGGCACCGGACCCGCAGACGTTGCTGCGAAGCAGGCTGACGTCACGCGAACGTGAAATTGTGCAGCTGCTTGCGGAAGGCAAGAGCAGCAAGGAAGTCGCGGTGGCTTTGGGAATCAGCGTGAAGACAGCGGAGACTCATCGCGCGAACATCATGAGGAAATTGGAGCTGCATTCCGTGAGTGAATTGGTTCGGTATGCTGTGCGGAATCAAATCATAGAAGCGTAGAAGTGTTTTGGTGAGTTTGATGATTCTCAGTTTGGAGCAGGCGTATGGCGGCGTAACGTCCCCCTTCTCCATCGAACGACCATGGAGGGAACGTGCCGCGAGTACTAATCGTCGATGATCACGCCGCAATCCGGCGAGGAGTGCAGGGTATCTTGCATTCATTTCCGGAGTGGGAGCTTTGTGGCGAGGCGGACAACGGGCAGGAAGCGGTGCGGCTTGCCGAGTCGTTGAGACCCGAAATTATCATCATGGACGTCTCCATGCCCGTGCTGAACGGCTTGGAAGCAACGCGCATCATTCGAGACGCGCACCCGGAGACGAAAATCTTGCTGTTGACGCTGCATTCTTCGACGGAGCTCGTGCGCAGCGCGTTTCGCGCCGGAGCACGAGGCTATGTGCTCAAATCGGACGCGGAACAAGAGCTGGTGCGAGCGTTGAACGTGGTTTTGGGTGAAGGCACCTATGTAAGCCCGGCCATTGACGAGAGCGTTGCACAGAGGGTCGTTGAGGAAATGCGCCAGCACCGTCAAAACTAGAACGGGGCTGCTCATTTGCTGGAGCCGCGATTTGTGTTGACCGCTCTCATACAGCACCTTCCCGATAGAATCTTGTTACCTCTAGCTCTAGCAGGCTGCGAAAAGAGGCGCGTTGGTCATCCCGAACCCGTGTCGTTGCGGGTGAGGGATCTGCTGTTCGCACGAAAGCCAAGGAAAAAGCGGATTCCTCACCCCGTTCAAAAACCGAACGGCGTTCGGAATGACATATTTTCGAGTTTTTCCGCAGCCTGCTAGGGTTGCATCATGCAAGATCGACGTGACAGTATCGACCGCCATGACGTTGCCAACGGTGACGCCGAGACTCCTTACTCTTCGCGAAGGGAGGACCCTGTGTCGGACAAAGGAAGTGAATTTGCGAGTTTGCTGATTGGATTTGGTTTGGGTGTGGGCCTAGCGATCTTGTTTGCGCCGCAGTCGGGAGATGAAACTCGCGAGTGGATTAGCACCAATGCCGAGGATAAATTCAGACAGATTCGCCGGCGCGGCCGGAGGCTGGTTTTTGAAGCACAAGATTTACTGGATCGTGGAGAATACAGCGTGACCCGAGCTTTGCGTACGGGTAAGAATGTGCTCGAATCGGTTGCCGACAAGCTCGATTAGATTCTCGGAGCTTAAGGTCATGGGGAGAACCAGTCCTAAGCATTTTCACTTCACTCTTATCTTTGATTTTAGTTCTGTTTTTTCAGCATTCGGCCTCCCCCACGCTCCCCGTGAAACGCTATTGCTTTCTACAGAGTTCACAGGATAGAACCATTGTCTGGAGAGCGATACCTTCGACTCCGAATGCGGCGGCCATGTCCTGCGGGAGTGACTGCCCACGGTGGCCCGAACGGGCCTTTGCAGTTTGACCGTCTTTGGAAGCCACCCTTGGCCGCCGTTTTGTAACCCTATCTACCGGCTAGTTTCGCGCTCCTTACGTTTCCTTCCTGACAGCTATACCGCCAATTCCCGATTGAGACATGCGGCGTTCAACGGCAAATTGTGTGCAACGCCGGATCAAATTTATTTTGTCGCCGGCAGCCCGACTACAGGTGGAAAGCAGCCACCCCGGACTAGCAAAGGAGAGATATGAGAGTGAGCAAAATGTTTCTTGCAGCGGTCCCGGTCATCCTGGCAGGGGCGCTGGCAGGATGTTCGGATACCAATAAGTCGCCAGATGTTACGGACAACATTCGAAAATCGCTCGACCAGGCAGGGTACAAGGATGTCAGCGTCAGTCAAGATCGGGAAAAGGGCGTTGTTACCTTGGCGGGGACCGTGCCGACCGCAGGCGACAAGGCACAAGCTGAATCGATCGCCAAATCTGGCGCTGGGGCACAGGTTGTGGCGGATCAAATTGCGGTGCGGCCCCCGGGCGATGAGAGTGTCGCGAGGACCGTAGATTCGGATATGGATAAAGCTATCGAAAAGAACCTGGATGCCATGCTGGTGAAAAACAAACTGCAGAAGGGCGTCCGATACGATGTCAAGAATGGCGTAGTCACCTTGAAAGGTGATGTGCCTTCACAATCGCGGCGTTCACAGCTGGAAAAACTGGCCTCCAATGTGCCGAACGTCAAGCAAGTCGTAAATGAACTTGAAGTGAAGAATCAGAAGGCTAGCTCGACCAGCTAGGCTTTCTCGAAGCAACTACAAATCGGATGAGCCAGTTTGACGCTAGACAGGCGTCAAACTGGCTCTTTGTTTTTGAGAATGGCTGCAATTCAAGAGCATCAAGTTAAGGCGACAGAAGTCAGTGTGCAGCGCTTCAGGGAGAGTTTGCAGGGAGGTTGCGCATTGGCAAGCGCAACTCAAGGGCGCGTGGGCGGGTTCCGGGACGATTCCAAAATTGATTTTAAATGTCGACTAACCCTGAAGAGCAACCGGCCCCGTTTGCGTCAAGGACAGCAGTTGCTGGCGGAGTCTCACCCGGGCGCGAAAAACACGCGACTTTACCGTGGAAACGGTAATTCCGAGCGCCTGGGCCAGCTCACGATTGGTCCAACCTTCCGCCTTCTGCAGAATAAACGTGTCTTGCAGAGAGGGATTCAGGCCGCTAAACGCCTTCCGGGTCAGCTCCTTGCTCATATACTGACGTTCTGGATCCTGGCGGCTGTCTTCAATCTCCGGAAAGGGGCGCGCCTCATCTTCGGCATTGTTCGTGTCGTGATAGTCGGAGATGCGTTCGGAGTTGCGCTTCCGCAATTTCATGAGCGCTTCGTTGATCGTGATGCGGACCAACCAGGTGGAAAATTGTGAATTTCCCTCAAATCGGTCGATGTGATGGAACGCTTTCACCAACACGTTCTGCAAGTTATCTTCGGCGTCTTCCCGGTTTCGCAGCATGTTCAGGGAGAGCCCATAAACTTGGCCTGAGTGCCTGCGGACGAGTTCGGTAAAGGCTTCGTCGTTTCCCGCCTGTGCCCTCGCAACCAGCTGCCGTTCCGGAATACTCGCTTGGATCTCCATTTGAGAAACACTCCTTTGCAGAACGTACTAAGTTTGATGGAAACGTTATAGAGTGAGGGGCTAGAGCGAACAATACAGTGCTCCATGTAGTTCACGTACAACGAGCGTGTACCAGTTTAAGTAGCCGATTATGATGGGCGCACGAGATATACGAAGAGTAACTGATTTATTTGAAAGCCAGACCGGCATTAGAGAACTCTGACTAGGTGACCGCCAGGATTTCCCATCCCAACGGGATTGTTTCAGAGTGAACCCAGAAACTGTCCTCGTTCCGTCCTGGGAATGGCCACGCTTTGTTGCGCCGCCCGGCGGACTATAAGCCTCATATCCTCAAGCGCCTGAACAAATCTCCGCGCAGCGGATTGGCCTCCGGCTTGCCCCAAAAGGTTGGAGAACCTCGGTGTATTTCGTATTGGTGCGCAACCGAAAGGCCGTAACGGAGCGACAGATTGCGGTACGCCATCCGTGGCGTGGGTGGCATCGCGGCGATCTGACACGCCTGATAATCCTCTTGACTCTGCTCTTTGCGCCCCACTCAACAACTGCGCAAGCCTCTGTCCCGCCGGAGTATCGGACCAAAGCGAGTTTTCTCACAGTGGTTCCTAGCTTCATTGACTGGCCCGAGAGCGCATTTACCTCGGCCAAGGCTCCGTTTCTGGTTTGTGTCCTCGGTGATTTTCAATTTGGCACGGTGTTGGCGGAACTTGCGCGAACTGCTTCGCCTCACGCCCGCCACATTGACGTTCGATGGACGCACAAGGACCAGGAGCTGAAGAATTGCCATCTTCTATTTGTCAGCAAGTCCGAAGTAAAGAAATACCCCAAGATTCTCAACATTGTTCAGGGAGCAGGCGTCCTGACAATCGGCGAGACCCCGGATTTTTTGAGTGCTGGAGGAATGCTGAGTCTCTCTTTCCAAAATGATTCGTTGCGGTTTGAAGTAAATCTTGTCGCTGCGAACGAAGCGCACTTGAGATTCAGCTCCAAACTGCTCGCATTGGCCCGGCAGGTCGTCAGTGGGCCAGTCCGCCGAATGGATGATCAGACCGGCAAGCGCGGGGCGAATGCATCTCGAAGTCTATACGGCGCGAAGTTTTGCATTCAGGAAATTGTGTCGTCATCGCACAACAAGCAGATAGAAGGGGCGAGACCATGGACAAAGCACGAGATATGTCTGAGGGATCCAGCATTAATTTTCCGGAACTGCTCTCTCGCGTCGATAACGACCGCGAACTCTTGCTCGATCTTTTCGCTATCTTCAAGGACGACTTCCCGCGGCACCTGCAGGCTCTGCAGGATACCGTATCCCGGGAAGACATGAAACAAATAGCGACCGTAAGTCACACGCTGAAAGGAATGCTGTTGAATCTGGCGGTCACCAAAGCTGCCAAGGGCGCCGCGCAGTTGGAGAATTTGGCGCGCTCGGGAGAGAACATCTCCGTACGGGAAGCTCTCGCTGCATTCGAAATGGAAGTGCAGGGACTATTGCCGGAGATGGAGGCCTATACGACCGAGGTGTGGCGTTGAAAATACTGATCGCGGGACGACGAAGCCATCTCCCGGCGGCTTCTGGAAAAAACACTGGAGCGCGCCGGATACGAAGTCGTTGCTGTCGAGAATGGACGTCTAGCGGTGGAGCAATTGAACCGGCCGGACGGTCCGCGTCTCGCGTTGCTCGACTGGGTGATGCCGGAACTCGATGGCCCCGGAGTTTGCCGGGCGGTGCGCCGTCAACAAGAGCAGCACGAGCAGGCTTACGTTTACATGGTTCTACTGACCTCCAAAGAGTCGAAGGAAGATATTGTTACTGGCCTGGAGTCGGGCGCGGATGACTACCTCACGAAACCCTTCAACGCGGATGAATTGAAGGCAAGGTTGCGAACCGGTGAGCGCATTCTGCTCCTGGAAGGCCGGTTGGTAGAGGCGCGTGAGATGATGCGCTTCAAAGCCACGCACGACGCGCTTACATCGATTTGGAACCGAGGCGTGATCCTGGACCTCCTGGGGCGCGAATTGGCCCGGTCCCAACGCGAATCGGGCTGTACGATCGTGCTGTTGGGAGACGTCGATCACTTCAAGTGGATCAACGACACGCACGGCCACCCTGTCGGCGACCAGGTCCTGGCGGAAATCGCTCGCCGCCTGTTGTTGTCCATACGCTCTTATGATTTCGTCGGCCGATACGGTGGCGAAGAATTCTTGCTGGTCCTGAATAACTGCAATCCGCAATCCGCGGAAACGCGCGCTGAGGAGGTTCGCAAAGTCGTGAGCGCCCCGCCAATCCAGACGACCATTGGAGAGTTACAAGTCAACATGAGCTTCGGGGTTCTCCTAAGCAACGATTGGGGTAGGCGGCCGGTGGAAGAATTGCTCTTTGAGGTTGATGCCGCGATGTACGCGGCAAAAGCGGCAGGCCGTAATTGTGTCCGTATGGCTAAGCCTGACGTTGAATCTGCGAAAGCCTCCGTTTCCGCCGACGAAATCGTTCACAGAGTGCGCTGACTCACGTGGTTTTGACCTTTGGACTCGGCGTCGTCTGCGCCAACAGACTTCGCATGGCTGCGCTCGACCCAGGCGCGCGTCTTTCCCGCCACGCTTCAAGCCTCTTACAGGTGTCCTCGATGTTTTGAAACAGGTGTGGATTTTTGAATGCTGCGCGCCACGTCGGAACGATAGAGCGCATGCGATCCCACACCACCCAAATCTCGCCGTTGCTCTCAAAGAACAGTTCGTCGTCGATCAATCCGCGATTCACAATGCTCGCCACCATGTCCCAATAACTGATGACCATGCGGATGTAGGTGTTTTCCTCACCGCCTTGCGGGAACTTCTGCATCATTTCCTCGGGCGACAGCGGGTGAAAATGTTCCATGAACCACGCCCGCGCTTGCCTAAGCCGCGGTTCACGCCTCATATCGTAAAGTCGGAGCATCAGATTTACTTCGTCATAGCTCAATTGAGGCATCGTGGATTCCTCTCTTTCAAATTCCGTGAGTCACACCTGTGTTTTTTCTTCTGGCTCGCGGAAGACCACAGTCTGTTCAAGATCCTGGGATCTCGATATCGGAATGCTTTGCCGCTGAAACTCGATTTGAATACGCCGGCGCAGCTCCCGCGAGACTTCCTCCTGACGTGTCGGCGTAGTGCGGAGCTGTATCCGAAACGTGGGGCCATTTGGTCCGTAAGCCTGCATGCCCAGGACGCGCGGGCCATCCATGAGCGCTTGCGACCAGGACGGATCGCTGCGGAGTCCAGCGGCGGCAATTTCCAAAGCTTGCAACGTTTTTTCCGGTCGTTGTTCGGCGCCGACGGTAATGTCCACGAAAGCCTGGGACCAGTCACGACTGAGGTTTCCTACCGTCCGAAGCTCTTCATTTGCAACGGTGACCAGCGCCCCGCGGGCGTCGCGCACCACCGTGCGGCGCAGCGTGAGATGTTCGACCTTCCCCGAGAGGTGCTGCGTCTGAATCGTATCGCCGACACTATACTGGTCTTCGAACACGATCTGAAAGCCGGCAATCAGATCACCAACCAGGCGGCGCGCCCCGAATCCGAGCCCCAGCATGGCCGCTCCGACGACGACGACTGCCGGCACTACATTAATCCCAAATTCCGGCAGCGCCGTCAGGATGGCGATCGCCCAAACCACTTTGCTGCCGGCGCTATACAACGTCCCGGCGAGCGTGCGCGTATGCTGTTCGCGTGCTAGCGCTACCCGCGATTGTGAGGCAGCCGGCCGGATCAGCAAATTTGTCGACGCACGCAGCAGGCGATTCGCCAGAAGTGCGATGACGAGGATTCCGAGGAGATGGAGAGCGGCGGGAATTGAGAGGCTGAGCCACTGCGTGAACGGACTGGACATCAT
This sequence comes from uncultured Acidobacteriota bacterium, assembly GCA_963721915.1. GTDB lineage: Bacteria > Acidobacteriota > Terriglobia > Acidiferrales > UBA7541 > Acidiferrum. Next base: position 193,249 of record CAVRLD010000009.1, read on the forward strand.
ATTCGTAGGGAGAGAAAGTATAGCATTGACCGAGGCGCGCAGCTTCCGCGGGAACGCGCCCTAACCCTTCGGAGCAGCCATGGATCCTTCCAGACGTCGTGTGCTAGTTGCAGGCTCAGTTGGAGTTGCAGCGTTTCTTGTGCAATCCAAAATCAGCTCAGTCCAAGGTTCGACTACCCTTCAGAATCCCCCGGTTTTGCCAAACCCTCGGCGGGAGGATGGTCCCGAAGATCCGGCGCACGACCCGCTTCCGGCTGGAGCCACCAAAAAGGCTGTGCTCGAGCAACACCAGAAAGACATTAAGAAAGATATCGAGAAGCTCTACAACCTTGCTACGCAGCTGAAGACGGAAGTGGAAAAGACGGACGCCACCACTGTCCTGTCGATAGGCATGGTGAAGAAGGCCGAAGAGATCGAGAAGTTGGCAAGGCAAATTAAGGATCGCGCGAAGGGGGGCTGACCGTTCGACTGGTAGCGCCGGCTTGCCCTGAGCCTCGAAGGGCTTGTCCTGAGCGTCGAAGGCATCCTTGCCGGCTCGTTGCTCTAACAGCAGGAAGCTAGCGCGGGACTCGAATCAACGATAGAATCACACTGTCTGGAGTTTATCTTCGACAAGTTCACGGGATCGTAGCTCAGATGGATAGAGCGGATGCCTCCGAAGCATCAGGTCGGGAGTTCGAATCTCCCCGGTCCCACCATTATCCTCGATAGTCAGAGCCGCCCTTCCCAACACCCCGATTCGACTGTACGTCGCAAAACGTGATAGTTTGCGCGTGCAGCGCAGGCAAAGTGAGGTGCCTGCTCGGAACTCCGAACGCATTTGACCGCGCGTATACAGGTATGGATCCGATGAACTCAAAAACCGACGAGTCTGCTGCATCGATCTCCATCGCACCGCAAGCCACTTCCTCGCGTCCCGTAGGCGCAGCGGCAGTTCCTCGCCTTTTCCCCGCGGGACATCTCGTCCCCTTCATCCTCGTCACCGTTCTATTTTTTCTCTGGGGTATTCCCAACAATCTTAACGATGTCCTTATCCGCCATTTCATGAAGTCCTTCGCCATCTCGCGCTTTCAGGCAGGCCTGGTGCAATCCGCGTTTTACATGGGCTACTTTCTGCTCGCCATGCCTGCCGCGCTTTTGATGCGCCGCGCAGGATACAAGTCGGGTTTCGTTACCGGCCTCGTGCTTTTCGGAGCGGGCGCTTTCCTCTTTTGGCCGGCGGCCCTCGCCGGTAGCTATGGCTTCTTTCTGTTCGCTCTTTTCGTAATCGCCAGCGGCCTCTCCTTCCTCGAAACCGCCTCCAATCCTTTCATCGCCCAATTAGGTGATCCGGACAGCTCCGAGCGCCGCCTCAATTTCGCCCAGGCTTTCAATCCTATTGGCGCCATCACCGGAGCATTGATCGGCACCGTCTTCATCTTTTCCGGCGTCGAGCTGACCCCACAACAGATCGCCGACCAGCAAGCGCACCATACTTATGAAGCGTACCTGCGCTTCGAAACACTCCGGGTAGTGAAACCCTATCTGGTCATCGGCGCGATCGCGCTGCTCTGGGCCCTGCTGATCCTGCGCACGAAATTTCCCGCCATCCACAGCGAGCACGAAAACGAATCCGGCGACCACGGCCACCTGAGCGACCTCTTCCGCAACCCGCAGTTCCTTTTCGCAGTATTCGCCCAATTCGTCTACGTCGGCGCGCAAGTAGGCACCTGGAGCTATTTCATCTCCTACGTCCAGGAATACGCCCACCAATCCGAAAAAATTGCGGGCTACTTCCTGACCGGCACGCTAGCCGCATTTGGCGTAGGCCGTTTCGCCTCCGCATGGCTGATGCGGTACATCAACCCCAGCAAACTAATGGGCGCCTATTGCGTAGCCAACATTCTCCTGGTCGCGGTCGCAGTGTTCATGCCCGGCTGGGTAGGGATCTGGTGCGTCTTCCTAACCAGTTTCTTCATGTCTCTCATGTTCCCGACAATCTTCGCCCTCGGTCTCAAAGGTCTAGGCCCAAACACCAAGCTTGGCGGTTCGCTTCTGGTAATGGCCATCGTCGGGGGCGCCGTTCTCACTCCGCTCATGGGCTTCATCTCCGAGCAGACCCACAGTCTCGCGCTCGCCTACTGCGTCCCACTTCTCGCGTACGGTATCATCGCTCTCTATTCGTTCTGGGGCTCGCAGTACCGCGGCAGTGCAGTTGTTCCCAGCTGAACACCAACCCTCGAAAGGGAGTCGTCGATGCCAAGGCTGCAAGGCAAAAAAGCGCTAGTCACCGCCGCGGGCCAAGGCATAGGCGCCGCCACCGCCCGCGCCTTCGCCAGCGAAGGCGCGCAAGTCTACGCCACCGACATCAACGAATCCCTCCTGCAAAAACTAGCCGCGGAACTCCCCTGTATCGAAACCAGAAAACTAGACGTTCGCGACACCCAAGCCATAAACGCGCTAGCCGCTGAACTAGGCCCCATCGACGTTCTCTTCAACTGCGCCGGCTTCGTCCACCAAGGCACCATCCTCGATTGCTCCGAGCAAGACTGGGACTTCTCCTTCGACCTAAACGTAAAATCCATGTACCGCACCTGCCGAGCCTTCCTCCCAGCCATGATCGCCGTCAAAAAAGGCAGCATCATTAATATGTCCAGCGGCGCCTCCAGCATCAAAGGCGCCCCCAACCGTTTCGTCTACGGCACCACAAAAGCCGCCGTAATCGGCCTGACGAAAGCCCTAGCCGTCGACGTAATCCGCCAAGGCATCCGAGTCAACGCCATCTGCCCCGGCACGGTAGAATCCCCCAGCCTGGAGCAGCGAATCGCAGCCCTGGGCGACGCAGAAAAAGCCCGCAAAGAGTTCATAGCCCGCCAACCCATGGGTCGCCTGGGCACCCCAGAAGAAATAGCCGCCCTAGCCGTTTACCTAGCCTCCGACGAATCCAGCTTCACCACTGGCCAAATCCACATAATCGACGGCGGCTGGACACTGTGAAATCGCAGACCCATATCCGGAGAAAAAAATGAAGCTCCTACGCTACGGACCAACCGGCAAAGAAAAACCCGCTCTACTAGATAAAAATAACCAAGTCCGCGACCTCACCGGAATCATCCCCGACGTCGCCGGCGATGCCCTATCTCCGCAATCGCTCCAACGCCTCCAAGCGCTCGACGCGACGACTCTCCCACTCGTCAACCGAAATCCGCGCATCGGCCCGTGCGTAGCCCACTCTGGTAAATTCACCTGCATAGGCCTAAACTACTCCGACCACGCCGCCGAAACCGGCAACTCCGCCCCAGCCGAACCAGTAATCTTCATGAAAGCCACGAGCGCCATTTGCGGCCCGAACGACGACGTAGTCATCCCCCGCAACTCCCAAAAAACCGACTGGGAGGTAGAACTAGGCGTAATCATCGGCAGCCCCACCAAATATGTCACCGAATCCCAAGCCCTGAACCACGTAGCCGGCTACTGCGTGATCAACGACCTCTCGGAACGCGCCTTCCAACTCGAAAGCACCGGCCAATGGACCAAAGGCAAAAGCGCCGACACCTTCGGCCCCATCGGCCCCTGGCTCGTCACGAAAGACGAAGTCCCCGACCCGCAAAATCTCAAAATGTGGCTGAAAGTAAACGATCACCAATACCAGAACGGCACCACCAAAACCATGATCTTCACCGTAGCCCACATCGTCAGCTACCTGAGCCGCTTCATGAGCTTGCACCCCGGCGACATCATCTCCACTGGTACCCCCCCAGGCGTAGGCATGGGCCAAAAGCCCCCGGTTTTCCTGAAGCCCGGCGACAAAATCCAACTCGGCATCCAGGGGCTCGGCGAGCAAAATCAAAACGTGATCGCCGATCCGGTCTAATAAATAAACAAGCCTGAAGCCACACTGGACAGCGCAAATGTCGAGCGAAAAAGCGGATCCCTCACCCCGCGCAAAACGCGGGGATTCGGGATGACAGCGTGACCGTGGGGTCGCGGAAGTGACGGGAAACGGGACGCCGGGCTGAAGCCCGGCGTCTACAACCGGTCCGGACCGTTTCCCGCAACCTCCGTAACCCTGGTACAAATCAAGGTGGCATGAGCCTTCACCGAGAGTATCTGGTTGCTGGTTAACAATATGACCCTCCCCCCGCCATTTTCTGTAAGTGCGGATTCTAAAGGACTTTAACGCTAGCGAATTTGTAAGTGCGGATTGTAAAGGAGTTACGGGCGTTTTTATCGGAAGTGCGGATTCCAAAGGCTTTATGGCTAAAATGGCTTTCGATGGGTGGGCGTCCGAGCGAAGAGAGGGCGTCCGAGGTATTCGAATTAACAGTTGCGATAACACACAGAAGAGTAACACATTGGTAACTGGATGTCAAGGACAAAGAAGGAGCCAAAAATGAGCTGTGTTCGCGTCGTGCTTCTGACTTTGCTTTCCCTTACTTTGCCGCTCGGCGTCCTATCCGGCAATGCCCCTCAGCAATGGTCACACGAGCGGGCCAATGCGTGGTACGCCAAACAGCCCTGGCTGGTTGGCAGCAACTTTATCCCCAGCACCGCCATCAACGAACTCGAAATGTGGCAAGCCGACACCTTCGACCTGCCCACGATCGACCGCGAACTTGGTTGGGCCGAAGGCCTGGGCATGAACACGATGCGGGTGTTCCTGCACAATCTGGCCTGGAAGCAAGACCGCACAGGCTTCCTAAACCGCATGGAAAAATTCCTGGAAGTGGCCGACAAACACCACATCAAAATAATGTTTGTGCTACTGGATTCCGTCTGGGATCCCAATCCCCAAATCGGCAAACAGCGCGCGCCCAAACCCCACGTTCATAACTCTGGCTGGCTGCAAGCCCCCGGCGCCGCGATCCTGAAAGATCCATCCAGCTGGCCAACGGAAATCGAACCGTACATAAAAGAAGTAGTAGGCCACTTCCGGAATGACCGCCGGGTCCTGATCTGGGACCTGATGAACGAGCCAGACAACGACAACGGCAAAAAAGCGTCGGAGCTCCCCAACAAAGCCGAAGCCGCGCAGCAATTACTAGAAGGAGTCTGGGGCTGGGCCAGGGAAGCCAACCCAACCCAACCATTAACCAGCGGCGTCTGGCGAAAGCAAGACTGGTCCGACGACTCCAAACTAAGCCCTATGGAACATCTCCAACTGAAAGACTCCGACGTGATCACCTTCCACAATTACGACCCACCCGAAAAAATACAAATCAGCATTCACTCCCTCCGTCACTTCAATCGTCCAATCATCTGCACAGAATATATGGCCCGGCCGAGAGGTAGCACCTTCGAAGCGATCCTTCCAATCCTAAAGAAAGAAAAAGTAGGGGCGTACAACTGGGGCTTCGTCTCCGGGAAAACCCAAACCATCTACCCCTGGGACTCCTGGGAAAAGCAATACCCGGATGAGCCACCACTGTGGTTCCACGACATCTTCCGTCCCGACGGCACGCCGTACGACACAAAAGAAACAGACTTGATCCGCAAACTAACCGGGAAATAGAGATTTTTTTGCAATCGCCATTCGTGGTTGCACCACAAATGACAACGGAATCATTACCGCAGCTTCTTGCCTAGCTCGGGCACAGCCGTGCTGTGCTCCTACAAGATTCCAGTGTGTCACTGAGCGAAAGCCTCGGGCTTGGCGGCAAAATTGATCCCCCAAAAACAATCGCCAAGTTTGACAACGACTAATCCAGTCGCCTAAGGTAAGTGCTCGGTAATCGTTTACTCAGATCTTTGATTGCGAAATGTTGAAATCCTTCAAGATGTAGGATTCCCGACGCTTCATTCTGCATCGGGCAGCCAATGCTCCTATCCTCGTAAGGCGGTAGACCATGGGAAATTCCAAGATGACAATGGGTTTGATCGTAGGGAATCGCGGTTTCTTCCCGGATCACCTCGCGAAAACCGGGCGCGAAGAGATGATTCAGGTTCTCGAAGCCGCGGGTCTGGAAGTAGTTGTTCTTAGTCCGGAAGCTAGCAAGCACGGTGCCGTGGAAACGCACGAAGAAGCCAAGCGCTGCGCCGAATTATTCAAAGCATCCGCGAACAAAATCGACGGCGTAATCGTGTCGCTGCCCAATTTCGGCGACGAGCGAGCCATCGCTGACACCTTACGCCTCGCTCGACTCGACGTACCGGTCCTGATTCAAGCGACTCCGGACGCACCCGCGAAAATGACCATTGCGCATCGCCGCGACTCCTTCTGCGGAAAGATGTCTGCGTGCAACAACCTGAAGCAATACGGGATTCCGTATTCGATCACCTCACTGCACACCGAGGCTCCCAGTTCCGAAGAATTTAAGAAAGATCTCGAATGGTTCGCCGGAGTCTGCCGCGTCGTCAAAGGTCTGCGCAACCTGCGCATCGGCGCTATCGGAGCGCGTCCAGCCGCATTCAACACCGTGCGCTACAGCGAAAAAATCCTCGAGCGCAACGGAATCTCCGTAGAAACCCTCGACCTCTCCGAAGTCCTCGGCCGCATCTCGCGTATGAAGGATGACGACCCGAGTGCCACGGGGAAGCTGAATTCCATTCAGAAATACGTGTCAACGAGCGGAATTCCGCAGGTAGCCTTGCTGAAAATGGCGAAACTAGGAGCAGTGGTCGATGATTGGATGAAGTCCGCCGACGTGCAGATCAGCGCGGTGCAATGTTGGACCTCGCTCGAAGAGAATCTCGGCGTAGTGCCGTGCACGGTGATGAGCATGATGAGCGATGCGCTGCTGTCGAGCGCGTGCGAGGTTGACGTTTGCGGCGTGCTCGGCATGCACGTTCTGCAACTAGCATCGGGAACGCCCAGCGCACTGCTCGACTGGAACAACAACTACGGCGCGGACCCCAACAAGGCCGTCTGCTTCCACTGCAGCAACTTGCCTAAGCATTTCTTCAAAGAAGTCACGATGGACTTCCAAGCCATCATTGCGGGCACAGTCGGCAAGGAGAATACGTTCGGCACCTGCGTGGGCAAGGTGAAATCCGGGGCCATGAGCTTCGCGCGTTTTTCGACTGACGACCTTTCCGGCAAAATCCGCGGTTATTCCGGCGGCGGGAGATTTACCGACGATCCGCTGGAAACCTTCGGCGGAGCGGGCGTGGTGGAAATTCCGGAGATGCAGAAGCTGCTGCGCTACATCTGCGAAAACGGATTCGAGCATCATGTGGCCGCGAATTTCTCGACGGTCGCGCCCGTGGTGCACGAGGCAACCACGCGATATTTTGGTTGGGACATGTACGCGCACCGTGATTGAGTGGCTCACCCTTGACCGGCTCTATGGAGGGGCACTACATACGTTGCATGAGCAAGTACAAAATCGTCCACAGCGGCTGAAGTAGGACTCATAGGGCGACCTTTGTGGACGACTGAACAGGCGGCGGAAAAATGCGACAAAACGAAGAGAGAGCTTTCTTCAGGGGCTGAAGCCCGTGAGAACAAGCCCTTTACGTCGGGGCTCAAGCGCCGACCTCCTAAAGAAAAGACTTTCTCCGCAGCCTGTGAAGTCGTGCCCTCCGCGAGACGTTCGGTTTCTCTATGACTGATCGCGATAGTACCCGTTTGCGAAAAAGCAGATCCCTCACTCCGTTCGCAAAAAGCGCGAACGGGTTCGGGATGACAGACAGAGATGACAGACACAAAGGATTGCAGGGGGCTGCAGCCATCGCCCGAAACATCGGAGAGGAAACTGTGGCGATCGTGGCCGGCGTTGATTTTGGAACTCTCAGTGTTCGCGTGACGATCGTGGACACCGCGCGCGGTCGGCTGGGCTCGGGCGTCGCCGAATATCCGCTGCATCGCCGCAAGGATGATCCGGATTTCGCCACGCAGAGCCACGCAGATCACATGCGCGCGCTCGCTGAAGCCACGCATAAGGCGGTCGCCTCGGCTAAGATTTCCGGCGATCAAGTAGCCGCTCTCGCCATCGATACCACCGGCTCCAGCGTGATTCCGGTCGGCGCGAATCTCGAACCGCTCGACGACTATTATCTCTGGTGCGACCATCGCGCCGCGGCCGAAGCATCGCTAATCACGGGGACCGCGCACCGAGAAAAACAGGAAGTGATCGACTGGTGCGGCGGCATCTATTCCTCCGAGTGGGGCTTCTCGAAACTCCTGCATTGGCTGCGGCACAACCCTGACAAGCGTGACCGCTTGGTCACCGCGTTGGAACACTGCGACATGGTTGCAGCCACCCTCTGCGGCATCACCGATGCGGCGAAAGTTCCTCGCTCGATTTGCGCGATGGGCCACAAATGGATGTGGAACGCCTCGCTTGGCGGCCTGCCCTCGGAAAAATTCCTCATCGACGTTGACCCGCTTCTCGCGGGCGTCCGCGCCAAACTGAACGGCCGGTACGCGGCCAGCGACGAATTGGCTGGCACGCTCGCGCCGGAGTGGGCCGCCAAACTTGGCCTGCGCGCCGGGATTCCGATTCCGGTGGGGGCGTTCGACGCGCACTGGGACGCGATCGGAGCGGGCGCGCGCTCCGGCGATGTGGTCAACGTCGTCGGCACTTCCACCTGCATCATCGCGATGAGCGACGACAAGCGTCTGATTCCCGGTGTGTGCGGGGTCGTGCCGGGTTCCGTGCATCCCAAGAAAACCGGCGTGGAGGCTGGCCTTTCCGCCACCGGCGACATTTTCAATGCAATCGCGCAGCGCGCCAACAGTACCGTGGCCGCGCTTTCGGTTGGTCTTGATTCCTACGCCGCTGGCCAAACCGGCTTGCTTCGCCTGACATGGGACAATGGCGACCGCACCGTGCTCGTGAATCCCGAGCTTGGCGGCATCACGCTCGGCTGGAATCTTTCGCATACCGCGCAGGACGAACTGTTTGCGGCCATCGAGGGCACCGCGTTCCACACACGTATCATTCTGGAGCGCATGGAAGAACACGGCGTGCCGATTCATCGGGTCATCAACGCCGGCGGCATTCCGCAAAAGAACGATGTGCTCAATCGTGTGTATGCCAACGTCTTGAACAAGCCGATTTTGATTCCGCAGTCCGACGCTACCAGTCTAGGTTCCGCGATTTTTGCCGCGATGGCTGCGAAAGCTTTTGCTAGCCTCGAAGAAGCGCAAGATGCTTTGTGCCCGAAGCATCGCGTGATCGAGCCCGATCCGAAAGCGGCGCGCGTGTACGAAGAACTGTACGTGCTGTACCGCGAGCTGTATTTTGGTTTCGGCAAAGCGGACGCCGCGGCCGTTTCCGTGGGCCGCGTGCTTCCCACGTTGCGGAAAATTGCGGCGAGCGCGCGAGGCAATGCATGATCCTGAAAAGTTTGCGCGAAGAAGTCCTGGAAGCGAACCTCGAATTGGTACAGCGCGGCCTTGTGTTGTATACGTTCGGAAATGCCAGCGGCATTTCGCGTGGCGACTCGCTGGTGGTGATCAAGCCCAGCGGCGTGCCGTATGGGGAGATGAAGCCAGAGGATCTGGTGGTCGTCGATCTGGACGGCAAAGTGGTGGAAGGGATGTTGCGGCCGTCGTCCGACCTGCCTACACACTTGGTCCTTTATAAGGAGTTTGCTGGCATCGGCGGCGTGGCCCACACGCACTCTCGCTTTGCGACCGCCTGGGCGCAAGCGCAGCGCGAGATTCCGTGCTTCGGCACAACACACGCAGACTATTTCCACGGTTCCGTGCCGGTGACCAAGCCGCTGACTCCCAAGGAGATTCGCTCCAACTACGAGGTCAACACAGGGCACGCCATCGTCCGCCGCTTCGCCAAGCTCGATCCCCTGCACATGCCGGGTGTTCTGGTCGCTGGGCACGCTCCATTCTGCTGGGGCGCCACACCGATTGAAGCCGCGCACGCCGCCGTAGTGATCGAAGAGATCGCCGCGCTCGCCACGCACACGCTTACGGCCAATCCGAAGGCCCGCGCCATCTCCAAGCACCTGCACGACAAGCACTTCCTGCGCAAACACGGCAGTTCGGCATACTACGGACAGAAAAAGTAGACGTTCAGCGTATGATCGCAACCTGAATTTAACTTGCATTTAAAAAGCGATATCGATCAGACTTGAATTGCTTCGCGCAGCGTATTGAGCTGGCGGGAGAAATTTCGAAACGAGGATAAGCTGATGGCAACCCCGAAAAGAGCTTCCCTGAAACTCACCGAAGAACCCGACATTGTGACCTGGCCGGAAACTCACTACGTTTTTGTGGAGAAGATTGGGCCTTTTCAAGAAACCGCACCACAGGCTTGGCAAGACCTGCATCCGGTTGTTGCCCAAATTTTGGAGCGCAACAAGATTACGGGATACATGAGCCAGTACAAGGCCGAGCCAAAGATCTATCGCGCGGGTGTTTCACTTGCCGCGGAACCCAAAAATCTACCTCAGAACCTTAAATACGAAAAATTCAAAGGCGGCAAGTACAGTCGATTTGATTTGACGGGATCGTATGCCAACCTGCCGGAGGCGTCTGGGCGCGTTTTTGAGATTGTCACAGAGAAGAAAATCCAAATGCGCGATGACTACTGCATCGAACATTACACCAACGATCCGAGAACGACGCCTGAGGACGAGCTGGTCACCGAAATACTGATTCCGACTGTGTAGGAATTCTCTGGGTCTGCAGAGTTGATGGAACGTGATTCGTTTTCGGCGAATCTTCGTGCGCCCGGGAATCTCTGCGATTATCCAACGTAAAATTGGTTGCTGGATGTGTGCTGGGGCACAGACAGGAGTGTCTGTGCTACCGTACGGAGACGGATCTAGAAGACCCGCGCCTACTTTGGAGAGAAACGATGCGAGCGTTGCGGCCGTTTGCGCTGGAGGTGTTCTTCAGCAAGTGGGAGTTTACGGCGCGGCATCATCTTTGCGCTTCCGATATGCAGTCGATGAAGCTCTCGGAACTGCTCGCAATGGCCGATGCGGTCGACCGAGCGGCCTGGGATGCTCTCTATCTGGGTTACACCGAGACGTGGGGCTCGCCCGATTTGCGGGAAACGATTGCGGGTACTTACGAGAGCATGACGGCTTCGGAAATCCTCACCTTTGTTGGGGCGGAGGAGGGAATTTTCGCCGTGATGCATGCGCTGCTGGGGCCCGAGGACCACGCCATTACGATTATCCCAAACTATCAGTCGGTGGAATCGGTGCCACTGAGCATTTGCGACACGACCGGTATCGCGCTGCATGCTGAGCGCGGGTGGGATTTGGATTTGCAGCAGCTTCGCGACGCGATTCGGTCGAATACCAGGGTGATCTGCATCAATTTTCCGCACAATCCGACGGGGAAGGTGATCTCGCGGGCGGCGCTGGACGAGATCATTTCCCTATGTCGCGCGCGGGGAATTTACCTGTTCAGCGATGAAGTGTACCGCTTGATCGAGCGGCGGCCGGAAATGACCTTGCCGCAAGTGGCCGACATTTACGAGCGGGGGATTTCGCTCGGAGTCATGTCGAAGGCATATGGGTTGCCGGGGATCAGGGTTGGCTGGGTGGCTTGCAGAGATGTCGAAGCACTGCGGCGCATGGAGCGGATGAAGCACTACACCTCGATTTGCGGGGCGTCGCCGAGCGAATTGCTGGCGCAGATCGCGCTAAAGGCGCGGGAGCGGATTCTGGCGCGGAACCGGGGATTGATCGTGAGGAACTTGGCGATTCTGGAGGCGTTCTTCGCGGAGCATCCGGACTTGTTTGCGTGGTATTTGCCCGACGGCGGGTGCATCGGGTTTCCCCGCTACCTGGGCACGGAGGGTGTCGAGACCTTTGCGACCAGACTGGTGGAACAGAGCGGGGTGCTGTTGCTTCCGGCCAGCGTCTACAAGTCAGACTTGGGTGCTACGCCCGCGGATCGGTTTCGCATCGGGTATGGGCGCGGCAACATGGCGGCGGGTCTCGACGCGATGCGAGCTCACTTGCGCAAACGGGCGGCGTGAGAAGAAAAGGGACTGGATATTCGAGGGGAGCGGGGCCGTGAAAGGAAGAAAGATCGGACGAATGCCCGCGCAAAGGGCAGCGGCGACCTGACCGCGATTCATGCGATTGCGGCCTTCGGGAACTTGAGACTTTTCGGAGCCGAACTCTCTCGAAGTTGTGTCTCTGATAGGAGACTGGTTTCTTACCTGTGACCGTGGACGAACGGGCTACGGCGCACATCATCCTTTATTTTCATGCGATTGGAAGATTTCCACAGCGCAAACCATCTGGAATCCAACGTGCTCCCCTCTTGACTGGCACTTTGCTCCGACCTCGCCCCATCAGGGACAAAGAGCCGCGTGGAGGGACGGAAATGGCAACGGCAAGCGAACCGCACACTAGCGATCAAGCGCTGTCTGACATCGAATTCGAAGAGTTGCTGCAACGCACGTGGGAAATGGTGCAGAACCAGAAGTGCACCCATCCCCAGGATCAATCCGCAGAGTCACCTTCATGGACCTAGACGATACACAATTAAGCAGCAAAGGCCCAGATTCCGGACTTTTACCCGCTAAACCGGTCGACGATCACAAGGAGCTCGCTTGGGCTTTCCTTGGTCTGATTCTCTGGTCGGGAGTTGTGCTGATCGGCGTCTTCGGCGTCGGATATGTACTTGGCCACTCACTGCTCCATCTGTGGTGATGCTGCTAGGGTTATATCTGGCAAAATCGCAACGGGATAGCCACGGACTTCGGCGCCTTCACTCCGCTAAAACTGGGATTGGAGCGGCAAAACCGCGGTTTGCGCGTAGGCTGGCGTGCCAATCTCCCCCAAATAAAGCATTGTTTGCTGCAAGGGTAGCCGCTCGCTAACCCGTCGCTGACCTTGTTACTTTCCCCAGATGCTATCCAGGAAAATGTAACGATCGCGATGGGCGTCGTTCTCTGCCTTCGACTCTGCGTTCAAATGCATCGTCTGCCAGTCGGTCGCTGCATCGTAAGTCGGCCATTTCGGCAGGCCGGACACATTGGGATCGCCGGTGCGCGCGAAATTTGACCAATACTTGCGCATCTGCTCGCTCAGCGTGTGGTCTTCCGGGCGCCAACTGATCCAATTCTCGGAGTCCAGCGTGCCGAAGACAAACTCGATCTCGGCGGAGTGGTAGGCGCCGGCGTTTGGCGGGCGCTTTGGATCGGTGGGGTGCGGCATGTCGAACCGGTATCGATACACCGGGGACTTGCCGGTGCTCTTCTGCGCTTCCACCCATTTCCAGGTGGAAAAGGCGATGAAATGGTCGCCGGCGTAATCTTTCAACGCGCGCTCTGCCTGAGCATCGTTTTCGACGGAATAGTGCTTCAGGAATTCGTCGGCCTTCTCGCCAAAATCCTTTTGCGCTGTTTCCTTCAACTTGGCCACTTGGCCGTCCTGGGCATTGGCGGCCGCCGAGCCGGCTTCGTCCATGTTCCAGCCTGCCAATAAAGGCACATCGCTTTGCTTGCCGGCGGCGAAGATCGCCGGTACGGTTTCTGGCAGGAAGTACCCGTCAACATTTGGAGCGAATCGTATTGTCTTGGTGGCCGCTGCCGTTTCCAGTACCTTTTGCGCTGGCAGGGCACGCAACTCGGCCAGCGACCTCGCGCCCAGTGCGTCCGTGGCGAATTTCGCGCCAGCCTCCGAGCTCTCTGCCAGCGTGTGCATTGGCAAACCCTGGCTGGCAAACGCTCCGCCACTTTCGCCGATCGCTCGGTGGAACAATCCCTTTGCCACCGGCGATGCCATCAGCTCGCTTACCGAGAAAGAGCCGGCGCTTTCGCCAAAGATCGTAACGTTGCCGGGATCGCCTCCGAAGGCGGCGATGTTGCGCTTCACCCACTCAAGCGCCGCGACCTGGTCAAGCAATCCATAGTTCCCCGCGGAGTTCCGGCCAGACTCTCTCGCCAAGTCGGGATGCGCGAAGAAACCGAAAATCCCCAAACGGTAGTTCATGGAGACGACCACGACGCCTTCCTTGGCCAGGTTGGTGCCGTCTTGCCGCGGCTCGGAAGTGGACCCTGCGACGAATCCGCCGCCGTAAACCCACACCATCACCGGCAGCTTGCCGCTGCGCTTCGCCGGCGTCCACACATTCAGGTACAAGCAATCCTCGCTGATCCCCGGATCCCGGAAAATCATGTCGTCAAAGACACGGGTCTGCATACAACGGGAGCCAAATTCCGTGGCGTTGCGCGCGCCCTTCCATTTCGCTGGCCGCACGGGCGGCTTCCATCGGAGGTCACCCACTGGTGGGGCTGCGTACGGAATCCCTAGGAACGCGTCAATCGTCCCATCAGACTTGCCTTCGAGCTTGCCTGAATCGACTTTCACCTTCGGAGCGGAGCCTGCGCCGAGAAGCGTTGTGGCTGCGAGTGATACCGTTCCCACGGTTGCCGCGAACATCAGCCAGGATCCCAACTTGCTCATGCCGTTGCCTCCAAAATGCCGGAGGGACAATATCATAGCCAGGGGCAAGCCCAAAGTTGGATCGGAGATTGGGGTCGGGGAGAACTTGGCAGGGCCGGAGCCGGCAGACGGCGGCCGGACAATGTTGTCCTTGACGGGGTTTGGCGCACGGGGCTACGCTTCGAACAGTTTTTGACGGGCCATATGCACCCTACGAAACACCGAGCATTCTTGCCGACGGCGTTCCTTCTGGCGGCGATATGCGTTCTCTCGGTGCCGGCGCGCTGCCAGGACAGTTCCGCGGAAATGAACATGACGCGCGGCGATCGGCCGGAAATTTCGGTCACCGTGCGCGACGGTTCCGGCGGAGAAATCTCGGTGCCGGCAATGGTTAAGATCTACCGGTCCGGAGTTTTCACCGACCAGGGCGCGACGCGAAAAGGCCGGGTGTTTTTTATCCTCAGCGGGCCGGGCGAATATACCGTTGCTGTGAGCGCTCCGGGCTACGACGGCGGGCAAAAGGAAGTGTCCATTCCGGTGGCCTTGAAGTCCGAAGTCGAGATTGTTTTAAAGCGCCTGCCGAATTCCAACGAAACGTCGGGAGTTCCGGGTAAGCCGGTGCTCGCGCCAAAAGCTCAAGAAGCCTTCGACAAGGCCTTGCAAGCTTTAAGCGCCAACAAACTGAAAGACGCAAACAAATATGCAGGCGAGGCCATGAAACTCGCGCCCGGGCATCCGGACGTGTTGTACCTGCAGGGTGTGGTCGATCTGAAACAGCGCAACTACGCGGACGCGCAAAGCGTTCTGGAAAAAGCCACGCAGATCGATCCTTCGCACGCGCACGCTTTCGCAGCGCTGGGCATGACGCTTTCGGATGAGGGGCAATACGCCGCGGCGATCGCTCCCCTCGAACAATCGCTAAAGCTGGACGCAAACAGCACTTGGGAGACGCACTGGACACTGGCAAAGGCCTACTACCATCAGCAGCAATATGCGAGCGCCGTGAAAGAGGCGCAGACGGCGCTCGCGTCCTCGAATGGCAAAGCGCCGGAGGTCGAGCTGCTCCTTGCGCAATCGCTCACCGCCGTTGGCCGATACGACGACGCGGCCCAAACCCTGCGTGCCTTCATCAAGAACCATGGCGACCGCCCCGAAGCCGCGACCGCCCGGCGCTGGCTGGATCGATTGACGGCCGACGGAAAAGTTCACCCATAAACGCAAATTTGCGGAGTTGCGGAGGGATTTCTCCGCTCCGGCCGGCAAAAAACCGCCGTCCCTCCGGTCGAAATGACAAATGGGTGGGAAACCGCCGTTCGCTCCGTCAAGATGACGAATGGGTGCGTGTGGGAGGGGGAGAATCCGATTTCGACGATCGCGCTGTCGCGACTCACCGCCTCAGGTTGTTGCCCGGATTCAATCTTCGCTTCGCGGCACATCGCGGGTGCCACTGCGGGAGCGGGGTCGCGGGTGTTTACAACGGGCTAGGCGGTTTGCACCGCGGTCTTTCGGCGCGAGCCTATGAAGGCGTAGTACGCGATGTAGAAGTAGCAAAGTATGGGCAAGAAGAATGCGTGATGGATTCCAATGCGGTCGGCAAGAAGACCCTGGAGTTCCGGGATAATCGCGCCGCCCACGATCGCGGCCACCAGTAACCCGGAGCCGTCGCCGGTGAGAGGGCCGAGGCCTTCGATTGCCAGCGTGAAGATCGTCGGGAACATGACGGAGTTGAACAAGCCGACAGCGATGATCGTCCACATCGCGACATGGCCGAAGGTAAGCATGGACGCGGCGACGAGAACTGCGGCCACCAAGGCAGCGACGCCGAGAATCTTGTTTGGAGAAATCTTCTGCTGCAATCCCGAGCCAATAAAGCGACCGATCATTGCGCCGAGCCAATAGAGTGAAACAAACCCGGTCGCTACTTTCTCTGAAATGTTTCCAATGTCGTGCTGGCTGAAATAATTCACCAAAAAGCTGCCAATGGAAACTTCCGCGCCCACATAGACGAAAATTCCGAGCGCACCCAGAATCAGATGGCTGTGTCGCCAAATGGAGTCGTGTACCGTTCCTGGTCGTTGCTCGACCGAGGCGATACGCGGCAACTTGAACAGCGCGATGGCGACGCCCAGGCTCATCAGTGCCAGC
This sequence comes from uncultured Acidobacteriota bacterium, assembly GCA_963721915.1. GTDB lineage: Bacteria > Acidobacteriota > Terriglobia > Acidiferrales > UBA7541 > Acidiferrum. The sequence continues at coordinate 209,692 of CAVRLD010000009.1, forward strand.
GCGAAGACAAGATAAGGCATTTTGACCGAGGAGGCTTCGTGGATCCGGTAGGTTTGCAGGTCGGGCGCCGACATCTGACGCATCACTTCCACGGCTAGGGGCGCGCTGCTAAGAATCAGCAGGCCGCCGAGTTTCGGGCCAATCGTGGTTCCCAGAGAATTGAACGCTTGCGCCAGATTCAGGCGGCTGGCTGCGGTCTTTTCAGGACCCAGAATCGCCACATAAGGATTCGCCGAGACCTGCAAGATCGTCATGCCGGCCGCAAGAACGATCAGCGCCGTAAGAAAGAATGGGAAGGACGGAACGCTAGCCGCGGGGATAAACAGCAGCGCCCCGATCCCCATCGTAAACAAACCCGCGACCATCGCCTTCTTATACCCGACGGCGTCGATCAATTTTCCAGACGGCAGCGAGAACACAAAGTAGGACGTAAAAAACGCGAATTGAATCAGCATGGCCTTCGCGTAGTTGAGATCGAAGACCGACTTCAGATGCGGGATCAGGATGTCGTTGAGGCTGGTGAGAAATCCCCACATGAAGAACAGCGTGGTCACCATCGCCAAGGGCCGGCGGTAGTCGATGCCGGAATCCACACCCGCAGTCACAGTCGTGGTGCTTACGGTTGCTTGTGCCATAGGTCACCCCATCCCTGTTGCCTTGAACTACTTTTATTTAGTATCACAGAGAGCCGCGGCGCCTGCTATCCCGGCGTCTTCCTTGTAGTGCGCAAGTACCAATGGGATCTCCTGCGGGTACGGATTCAGGCATGCGCCTGTCCAGCGCGCGCGGATTTCCTCGAGAAAAGGCGCAAGCATGGAGGAGACTCCTCCGCCGATCACAATCACGTCGGGTTCCACCAGATCGATCACGTTGCTCAGCCAGTAGCCAAGCAGGTCCAACGTTTCCTTCATGACCTCTTTCGCGACGCCGTCCCCCGCCCAATACGCTTTGGCCACCATTTCACTGGTGATCGCCTGCGCATCGCCGCCGGCCATTTCCAGTAGCGCGGATTTCGCCGAGTGCGAAAGTTTTTCGCGCGCGCGGCGCGCAATCGCCGGCCCTGCCGCCAGAACCTCAATGCACCCGCGCTTGCCGCAGGGACAAAGTGGGCCGCGCGGGTCGATGCCCTGGTGGCCGCCTTCGACGGCTGAGCCCGTTCGACCATGGTAGATCTGCCCATCGAAGACCAAACCCGCGCCGATCCCTGTTCCAATCGTCGCGTAAAACAGGTTGCGATAGCCGCGTCCAGCGCCCCACTTGCTTTCCGCCAGCGCCGCGGCATTGGCGTCATTGTCGATTTTTATGATGGTGCCGGGATAAAGGCTGCGAAGTTCATCCGCCAGTGGAAAGTTGTGCCAGGCCGGGAGATTTGGCGGATTGATGACGATTCCGGTGGTGGGATTCAGTGGGCCTGGTGCGCAAATCCCTATCGCTGGAGTTCGGCGCGTTCCCGAACCGTTCAGGAGTTTGTTGATCGCGGTGGACACCGCCGCCAAACCGCGAGCGGCGTCGTTTGCAACCATGGCTGTGCGGCTTTGTGAGTGAATTTTCCCCGAGCAATCGACCAGACCGGCCGCGACTTTCGTTCCACCCACATCGACGCCGATGACAACGTTGTCTTGCATCATCTTGGTGCAGTGAGGCGATCCGCTCTACCTGCGAATTGCAATTTTCTCGCAGGCGTTACGGCACATCAAAACCACTGAATACTACACTACAATATCGATCTACGGAGGGCAGCCTGGCGCGTTGCGTACAGCGGGCATAGCAGTGCTGTGCCCATACAAGATTCGTTCACTCGGGATGTCAGGCGCGCACGGAGTCAGTCGCGGCCGACTCCCAGCGCGTCCGCCACCCGGTTGATGTAGTTGAACCACGCTGTAATCAGCGTAATTTGCAGGATTCCGCGGTCGTCGAATCCGACCGCTCGCAGCGCATTGTGGTCCGCGGGCGAGCACCGCGTGGCATCCTTGGTAATTTTCACCACGTAATCGAGCATGACGCGGTCCTGCTCGTTGATCGGCGCGGTCCGGTAATCCTTTCGCAGCGCTTCGACGAGCGCATCATCCAGGCAGGCTCGACGCAGAAACTCTGCGTGAGATTCGATTCAATAATGGCACCGGTTGGTCACCGATACCAAAGTCGTGATCATTTCGTGCTGCCGCCGCGTGAGCGGCAACTCTGGCGACATCATCGCTCCAAACGCGCTGAACGAGTGATACATGACGTCGGGAAACAAAGAGTGCGATGCAACAATTCCTGCTTCCATTCCGTGATCAACGGCCGGCACCGGCGTCGCATATTCCACCGGATACAGCTTGCGCTGCTCCAGCATCGCCTTCTTCACCCGCTCGTCATCTTCCATGCTTATAGTCTTGATCCACGTCATCGACACTCTCCCCTTAATGCTGTGTGTACCTGCAATCGCTCTACTCCCACTCCAAATATATCCCTACAAAAAATCAGCGGCCGGATGGGTGTGCATCCGGCCGCAAGTGCTTGGGGTGCCTCCTGGGGGCAAAGTCTTTGGCCTCGCTGGAAGCGATGTAGTGCACCCTTTATAGACGTACCTCAAAATCATGACAATAGTGCGAAAGAACTAGGCTCGTGTTTCCTCTTCAAGTCCTTTCCCTTCAATGCATTGGTAGCTTTTTCCGCCACTCAGATCCTTGAACTCTTCGCTACGCCCGCTAGGCCAGTCAATCGTAACCCGTTCAATTTTGTCTCGGTTGCCCACCCCGAACGTCACCGGTAATTCCGATTGCGAAAGATAACTCGATCCACCGTGCACCGTTCGGCTCTGCGTCTGCCCACTGAGGAAAATGCGCACCGCCGCTCCCACCGCGTCGCGATTTGATTTTGTTCCCTGCAATCGAAAACGAATGCTGCGGTTTCCTGCCGTCTGATCATTCCGATATAAAAACGCCGGACCATTATTGGTGGTCAATAGAATATCCAGGTCTCCATCACGATCGAAGTCACCGTATGCCAGCCCGCGCCCCACTTTCGCCTGATCGAATCCGCCGCCTACTTCGCTCGCCACGTCCACAAATCGCGCGCCGCCTTGATTCAAGCCCCCTTGATTCAAGAAAAGTTGCGGCGGTTGCGCATAGCCCGTGTTGCCTCGAATGTTGCGCACAGTTTCATCGATATGTCCGTTTGCCACGGCCAGGTCCAGCATCCCGTCGAGATCGGCATCCAGGAACGCGCACCCAAATCCCAGCGTGTTTCGCGTAGCCAGCCCTATACCCGAAGGGGTCGCGATATCGTCGTAAACCCCCGGCCGCGTTGCCCGGTACAAGCCGATCATCTCGTTGTCAAAATTCGTGATCGCAATGCCGGGCTTGCTCGAGTTCTCGAAGTCGCCAACGTCCACGCCCATTCCCGCGCGCGCTTTGCCGTCAGCGCTGAAGGCTAGTCCCGCCTCCACCGCCACATCCTTGAATTTCCCATTTCCCAGATTTCGATAGAGCTTGTTCGGCTGCGTATCGTTCGCCACCAGCAAGTCCGGCCAGCCATCGTGATCGTAGTCGATCATTGCCACGCCCAGCGATTTCGAGCTGCTGTCGAAAATTCCGCTCGTCGCGGTCACGTCCTCAAACGTCCCATCGCCCCGATTGTGAAACAGCCAGCTGGTGTCTCCGCGATAGGCTTCCGGCGTGCAATACGACTTGTGTTGTCCATCCAGGCTGCAGAAAACATCGTGTTCCGGCGACCATCGCACGTAGTTGCACACGAACAGGTCCAGCAATCCATCGCGATCGTAGTCGAACCAGATCGCGGAGGTGCTGAACGCTTGCCGCCCCTGAAGCCCGCTTTTCTGCGTTGCATCGACGAAGGTGCCTTTCCCGGTGTTGCGGAACAATCGATTTTGCCCCACGCAGGTGATCAAAATATCCGGGAAGCCGTCATTGTTATAATCGCCGACCGCTACGCCCATTCCGTACATTTCGGTGTCGAGCCCCGCGCTTTTCGTCACATCGGCGAATGTGCCGTTGCGATTGTTCCGGTAAAGACGCAGCGTGGAGCGCTGGCGCTTGTGGCCCGGCCAATCCATCGCATTCACCAACAGGATGTCTTGCCAGCCGTCCGCGTCGTAGTCCAGAAACGCACAGCCGGCTCCCAGCGTCTCTGGCAGCAATTTGCCGCCATATGCGCCGCTATTATGTTGAAAGTAAATTTCCGCCTGCGCGGTAACATCGACGAGCCGGAAGCCGGGTGCTGAACCACCTGGGCTGGCGAAGCCTTCGAAAGGTGAGGCCAACGCCGCGAATCCCGCTCCGCAAGCGCTCGCCAGAAAATCCCGGCGTCTCACGGCAAAGTAACCAGGCCATTGCGAATCGCGTACACCACCAGCTCCGCCGTCTTGTGAATCCCCAGCGCATCCATGATGTTCGCCCGGTGTACTGCCACGGTGTTCGCGCTGAGCTTTAGCTCCGTGGCAATCTCCTTGTTCGACTTCCCGGCCACGATGTGCTGCAGGATTTCCAGCTCGCGCACCGTCAACCCGGAATCGCGTTCGCCTTTCAACGTATCCTGTTTCACCAGCTGCGGGTCGAGAACAGTCTTCCCCGCCGCCACCCCTTTCACCGCGCTGATTAGATCCAGATCGATCGCATTCTTCAAAATGTATCCGCGAGCCCCAGCCTCCAGCGCCTGGCGGATCAGCGTGTCTTCCGAATGCATGCTCAGCATCAAGATCGCCGCGTCCGGAAGCTTCGCGCGAATTTGCCGCGTCGCCTCGATCCCGCTGATTCCCGGCAGCGCGCAGTCCATCACCGTGACTTTCGGCTTCAGCGCAATGGCCAGCTTCACCGCGTCGTTTCCGTCGCTGGCCTCTCCCACGACTGCGATGGCCGCATCGTCTTCCAGCATTCTTCGGAATCCCTTGCGCACCAGCGCGTGGTCGTCCACCAGCAAAACGCTGATCTTATCCGCCATGAGCCTCAGCTTTCTCGCGCGGCACCAGCAAGCGCACCAGTGTTCCTCCGCTTTCGGGTTGCAGCACTTCCAAGGATCCTCCAATCAATTCGGCCCGCTCGCGCATCCCCACAAGCCCGATTCCTTGATGCGTGCTTTGCGCGGCGAACCCTTTGCCGTGATCTTCGACGCCTAACTCCAGCGCGCTGTCGAGAAATTTCAGCCGCACCCACGCTTCGCGCTCTCCCGAATGGCGGCTCACATTGTTCAACGCTTCTTGCAGTACACGATAAATGTGCACCCCCGCCGCTGTGTCCACCGGGAACGTCGCGCCTGATTTTTCATAGTGCAACAAAAGGCCCATCTGGTGCGATGCCGTTGGAATGTACCAGTCGAGTGTACTCTCCAGCCCTTGCTCTTCCAGCAGCACCGGATGCAGCGCCTGCGACAATCCGCGAATATTGTTCAGCGTCGATTGCGCGATTTCCCGCACTTCCTGCAAGTCCTCCCGCAACGGGGAACCTTCCGGCGCTTGATTTCCCAAACGCCCCAGTAGCGATCCAATCGCTGTCAGCACCTGCCCGAATTCGTCGTGCAGCTCCCGAGAAATGTGCCGCAGCGTGGACTCTTGCGTGGCAATCAGTTTCTGCGCCAGTTCGCTGCGCTGCTCGGAAAGCGCCGCCAGCCTCGCGAAGATCTCTTTGTTCGTGCGGATCAAGTACAAGCTGGTGAATACGATCGCCACCAGTGTTGCTGCCAGAAACAAATACACCTGCCGCTGGACTCCGTTGTAGATTTCCTCGATCTGGACGGCGGCCTGCTGTTCACCCTCGTTATTCTCCACAAGCAGCCGCGACACCGCCGTGCTCAGCGCCGCTTCTCGCGCTTGCAGCGACAATCGGATCTGCGCGCGCGCTTCCTCTTCTTTGCCATTCCGGGCCAGCGCAAACATGCGATCCATCGCATCCCAGAATTGCGTCAACTGCTGCCGCAGATAGTTTCGCTGCTCAGGCGTGCGCTTCGCCGCCGCATTGTCCTCTTCGATGTGCAGCGCCGCGTCCAGATCTCCTCGAAGGCGATCGAACTGCGCCGACCACGCGCTCAATGGGTATGGCTCGCCGGCGTCCAGCATGTCCCGCATCGCCAAGGCCACCGAATTCAAATCGTTCTGCAACCGCAAAAGCTGCAGCGAGTCTCTGCGGTTGCGATCCACCATGTCCCGCTGCAATTGCCGCAAGCCCGCGATCTGCACGGTGATGTAAGTTGAATACGCAACGATGGCCGCCAAAGTAATGATCAACCCGATCAGCAGTGCTTTTGTTGGCGACCGTTGCCACGAAGAGGAACTCTGCACGCGCCAAGAATACCTCAGACCCAACCCGTCACATAAACAGGTTGCCGCCTGTAGTGGCGAGTCTTCAGACCGGTTACTCCCTGGCTGCTGGGAATAGCTCCCTCGCAGCACCGCTAATCAGCGAAATGCTAACCCTCGCCGCCGCAAGATCGCCAGCAATCCGAACATCGAAATGCACCCAATCAGCGGAACCAGCAACCCCACGTGCAAACTACCGGTTTGCGTCGAAACAAATCCCACCAACCATGGCATTGCCGAAGCCCCCAGCGATGCCGTCGAGAAAACCGCACCGCCCAGTCGCCGCGCCGCGGCTCCATACCATTTCGAAAACCACGCGATATAAATTGGATAGATACTGGAGCAGCCCAAGCCCGCAATCGCAAAACCGGGAATGGCCGTCCCCGGAGAATGCGCTGCAAGAATCACACCGATACCCAGCGTAACCAAACACAGTGCCGTCAAGACCGCACGAATTTCACCGATGTGCCTCAGCACCAGGTATGCAACGCCGCGGCCCACCATCAATCCCGCATAAAAAAACAACGGCGCCATCGTGGTCAGACTGGTCGCGTGACCCGCAAGCCGCTTGGCATCCTCAGCGGCCCAACCTCCGATGCTCGTTTCCGTTCCAACGTAAATGAAAAAGAGCACCGACAGCGCGATCGTGGTTCCTAGCACGGGCGCACGGGCCGGCATGGATCGAGATGCGACGTCCGGCCTCGCATGAGCTTCCGGGAACGAAACGAAAAGAAAGCAGACTGCCAAAATAAACGCGCCCAACGCCACGATCCAAAGGAACGCCGATAGAAAATGATTCCGAAGCGCGAGCAACACCAGCGGCGAGCAAGCCACGGCGCCAATACACCACGCGAAATTAAGCAGGCTAACCGTACCGGCGCCGCCCGCCTCTGCGGCCGACAGATTCGTCGGCGGCACCACCATGCCGTAGCCCACTCCAAACGCAGCCGTCGCCACGAGCGCCAATACGTGGGTCGGCGCATTCAAGACCGCCAGGCCCACGCCCGTTACCAGGTATCCGATGACGAGGCCCGGCCGGTATCCGCGCCACGATGTCAGCCCCGTGGTGATCCAAACGCCACAAAGAGCCGCGACGAATTGCACGGTAAAAAACAACCCTGCTTGCGCATCGGTAAGCGACCACCGCGAAATAAACAGCGGCAGGATCGGCCCAAGGATAACCGTAGGAATTCCGGTCAGCACGAATCCAGCGCCCAGCAAAGCTAGCAAACTCGTCCTTTTGCTGACGCTGCTGACAACGGAAGTTGTGGCGGCCATAGGTGCCGTCATTTTGAAGGAGCACGGAGTCCGCGGCAACCCGCAAAGTAGCACAGGCACTCTTGCCTGTGTCCCCGTAAGCCGCACCGCGCATTAACAGTCAGCAAATAAAAACGTACGTGATAGCAAAAAATCGTACAGTGCGTCACAAAATTCGTATACGCTTTTCAACCTAACGCCATGAATCAGATCCCCTCTCTCACGAGTCTCGGCAATCCGCGATCCGGCGCGTCCCCCTTTCATAATCATCAACTCTTATGATTAACGTCGCACTTATCGGCTTCGGTCTCGCCGGGCGGTCGTTCCATGCCCCGGTCATCAGCAGGGTCCCAGGGCTACGACTCGCCGCAATCCTTCAGCGCACCGGTTCCAAAGCGGCTGCCGCCTACCCGGATGCCCGCATCGCACGCAACCTCGACGAACTTCTCGCGATCCCCGACATTCGCTTGATCGTCATTGCGACGCCCAACGAAACGCATGCACCGTTCGCGCGCCAATGTCTAGCCGCGGGCCGCGATGTGGTCGTCGACAAGCCTTTCGCCACATCCTACGAAGAAGCCGCCTCTCTCGTGCAGTTCGCGCAAAAATCCGGCCGCTTCCTCACCGTCTATCAGAATCGCCGCTTCGACGGCGACTTCCAGGCAATCCGCGAACTCGTCGCCGCCGGCACCCTCGGCCGCATCATCCGCTTTGAGACCAACTACGATCGTTTCCGCCCGAACCTAAAGCCCAACGCCTGGCGAGAGCAGAAAGTCCCGGGCGCAGGCATCTTGTTCGACATCGCTCCGCATCTGGTCGACCACGCGATGGTGCTCTTCGGTCTCCCCGAAGCCGTCACCGCCGACGTTCGCATCGAGCGCGAAGGCGGCCGAGCCGACGACGCATTCGACGTCATGTTCCACTATCCGAAAAACATGCGCGCCGTCCTCAGCTCCAACATTCTCGCCGCCATCCAGCGTCCGCGTTTCCTGCTCTTCGGAACAAAAGGTGCCTTCCTCAAGCAAACCTTCGATCCGCAAGAAATGAATCTCCGTGCGGGGCAAATCCCGAAGGACGGCCCCTGGGGCGCAGAACCGGAGAGCAATTGGGGCCTGCTGACGCTAGCGCTTCCCGACGGGACCACCGAGCAACGCCGCATCCCGTCCGGCACCGGCGACTACCGCGATTACTACGCCAACGTCCGCGACGTCCTCCTCGGCAAAGGCGAGCCAGCTGTCACGCTGCCGCACGCCCTGAACGTCATGCGCGCACTGGAGCTAGCCCGCGAAAGCAGCGCCCAGCACTGCACGATCCCATGGCCCACCTCGCGATTGTGATGCTTCCATCGGGATCGTGCGCCTCTCGTGTAGGGACGCAGCACGCTGCCCCCCAGACAAGGATGGCATGGTCGCGCAGCCTCCTGTCCTCTTCTCGCTTCGTATGGAGCAGGCCCGCAAGCCGCATCTGCACATTTGCGAGAGGAACGTGCCCGTTCGCGTATAATCGAGTCTTCGAGATTGGGCCGGACTGGGAGATTTTAGCTGCGAGTCCGCGCCGCTTTCGACCGCAAGGAGCACCTCGTTGATCGAACTAGCACCATCGATCCTATCAGCCGACTTCGCCCGGCTAGGCGCTCAAGCTCAATCCGCAATCGATGGCGGCGGCACCGTCCTGCACGTAGACATCATGGACGGTCACTTCGTTCCCAACATCACCATCGGCCCACCAGTAGTCGCGTCGCTGCGCAAAGCCGTTCCCGGCGTTCCGTTCGACTGCCACCTGATGATCGAAAATCCCGACGAATTTATTCCCGCTTTCGCCGAATCGGGTGCCACCTGGATTTCCGTGCACCAGGAAGCCTGCGTGCACCTCGATAGAACTCTGCATTTAATCGAATCGCACGGATGCAAGCCCGCGGTAGTCATCAATCCCGCGACGCCCGTCCACATGCTGGACGAAGTGCTGGACATCGTGCATCACGTCCTGGTGATGTCTGTGAATCCGGGATTCGGCGGGCAGCACTTCATCGAAAACTCGCTGCGAAAAATTGAAACGCTGGCACGTCTCCGCGAATCACGCGGCTTGGCATTCCGTATCGAAGTGGACGGCGGAGTCGATCTCAAGACTGTTGGCGAAGTAGTCCGCGCCGGGGCCGACTTGCTGGTCGCGGGCAACGCGGTCTTCGGCCACGGCGATCCGCGAGAAAACGCCGCAAAACTCCTGCAAGCCGCTCGCGCCGCCACGATGGCTCGCGCGTAGGTTCGCGCTAATCGCGCGACCTGGTTCAGCTTTCTTCCCGCAAACTTTCGCCTGATCTTCGTTCAGGTAGCAGCAGCGTGGCGCTGCAGAATAAACTTCTCCATCGCGTTGGCGAACCCTTCGTCTTCGCTCGACGTCGTCACGTAGGTCGCGGCCTTCTGCACCTCGGGACTCGCGTTCCCCATGGCAATGCTGACGCCGCTCTTAACGAACATCAGCACATCGTTCGGCATGTCGCCGATCGTGGCGATTTCCTCCGCCGAAATCTTCAACAGGTCCGACATGATGCGCACGACCTCACCTTTGTTGGCTTTTGGATGCGTCACGTCAAGATAGTAAGGCTGCGAGCGCGCGGCCGAGACGCTCGCCCCGCACGCTTGCTGCACGTCTTTCTCGCAGCGCGCCACGGCCTCCAGATCGTCGCTGACTCCCACAACTTTCGCGACTTTATCCACCAGCGTTTCCAGCTTGTCCGTGACCACCGGCTCAAATTTAACCGTCCACTGTTCCCGCGCAACGTGCGGAGCACTGACATCGCGCACGAACCAGGTCGTGTCGGTATAAATCCATACGTCCAGTTTATGGGCCAGAATCTGCTGAACGACTTTTTTCACAACGTCGGGCGGCAAAACGTTTTGCGCCAGCACGGTCTTGAGATCCGGTTGAATTACGACGCCGCCATTGAACGCCGCGATCGGTTCGTCGAGTTTCAGCGGTTCGATTAACATCGCCATGCCTTTGGGTGGGCGCCCACTGGTGATCGCGAACTTAATGCCGGCTTGGCGCAGCTTGAAAACCGCTTGAATCGCCCGCTGGGTCAGAATTTTTTCGTGCGTCACCAGCGTGCCATCCACGTCGGCGATAACCAGTCGTACCGGCTTGCTTTCAGTTCCAGGAGTTTGCGGCATGTTCTTCCTTTCAAAGAGAACGGCGGCACCGCGCTAACTTCTGCGTCGTTGATCGCAGCGTCTTTCTTCTCGTTCGATTGCTACTGTTCTTCGTAGTTCCAGGTCAAACCACCATCGATGAACGCAGTCGTGCCGGTCATATAGTCCGAGTCCGCCGAAGCGAGGAAGGCCGCGACTCCAGCGACGTCTTCGGGTTTTCCCAACCGCTTAAGCGGAATATTTTCCAAAAGGGGTTTCAGCTTCGCGGGATCGTTCAGCAGATTCTTGTTGATGGGAGTTTCGATTGCGCCCGGAGCGATGGAGTTGATCGTAATGCCCAGCGGAGCGAGTTCGATCGAAAGGTTGCGGGTCATCATTTTGATGCCACCCTTGCTGGCGCAGTACGAAGTGAAGTGCGGGAAGGGAAGTTCCTCGTGTACCGAGCTGATGTTAATGACTTTTCCGCCGGCCTTTGCCTGCATGCGATGCCTGACGAACGCCTGCGTCACGAAAAACGGACCCTTCAGATTTACGTCGAGCACGAGATCGTAGTCCTGCTCGGTGACATCCCAAAAATCAGCCCGCCGCTCCAGCCCGGCATTGTTCACAAGGATGTCCACGCGGCCAAGTTGCGCAACCGCGTCCGCGATGAACCGCTGCCCCTCCGCAACCTTGCCGACGTCTGCCTGGAACGCCGCCGCTTTGCGTCCCAGCTTCCGCACCTCGGCAACGACTTCGTCCGCGCCAGCCTTGTTTGCGCGGTAGCAGAGCGCGATGTCCGCGCCTTCCTGCGCGAGCCGCTCCACGATGGCTCGCCCGATACCCTGATCGCCGCCCGTAACCGCCGCTACCTTGCCCTCCAGCCGATTCGCCACGATGTACGCTCCTTGGTTTGTGTCAAGGTTGAGATGCTGGCCGGGGAAATCTGTTTCCAAACAATTTAAGCCACCGCTACATTTGCTGAGAGCGCCAGAGAGACGGGGTGAAATAAAGAGCAGCTTGAGAAACCGGGGCGCGGAATCCCGCGCCCCCACAACGGATTCACGGACGACGCTACGCTACGGTTACGTCGGGACTCAAATACACGTCTTGGATGGCGTTCAACAGTTGCACGCCTTCCGCCATCGGCCGCTGGAACGCTTTGCGTCCCGAGATCAGCCCGGTACCACCAGCGCGTTTGTTGATCACGGCGGTGGTCACAGCCTCTTCGAAGTCATTCGCTCCAGACGCACCGCCGCTATTGATAAGCCCCGAGCGCCCCGCGAAGCAGTTGATGACCTGATAGCGGCAAAGATCAATCGGGTGATCGCTGTTAAGGTCAGTGTAAATGCGCTTGTCGAATTTGCCGTAGCTGGAGTTGCCCATGTTCAGGGCCTCGTAGCCGCCGTTATTTTCCGGCAGCTTTTGCTTAATGATGTCCGCCTTGATCGTGACGCCGAGATGGTTGGCCTGGCCCGTCAGATCCGACGACACGTGATAGTCCTTGTCCTTCTTGAACGCGTTGTTGCGCAGGTAGCACCACAGAACGGTAGCCATGCCGAGATCGTGCGCCTCCGCGAACGCCTGGCTGACCTCAATGATTTGCCGGTCGCTCTGCTCGGAACCAAAATAAATCGTGGCTCCAACGGCGGCAGCCCCCATATCGTAGGCTTCCTTCACGGTGCCGAAAAAGATCTGGTTGAATTGATTGGGGAAGGTGAGCAGTTCATTGTGGTTCAGCTTCACGATAAAGGGAATTTTGTGAGCATACTTTCGGGCGACCGAGCCGAGCACGCCAAATGTGGAGGCGACAGCGTTGCACTGGCCTTCGATCGCGAGTTTGACGATATTTTCACCGTCAAAATAGTCGGGATTCTTCGCAAAGCTGGCTCCGGCGGAATGCTCGATGCCCTGATCGACAGGCAAAATCGAGAGATAGCCGGTGTTGCGTAGTCGCCCGTGGCCGAACATACGCTGCAGATTGGTAAGCACCCGGATGTTGCGGTCAGATACGGCATACACTTCATCGATGAACTTCGGGCCTGGCAAGTGCAGGCGCTCTTTCGAAATCTTCGGCGATTTGAATCCCAACAAGTATTCGGCTTTTGCGCCGAGATACGTTTCCACTTTGCTTCCACTTGCGATCGTTGCCATTTGCAATCTCCTCTTTCACCTATGGGCTGCGTAGGACTTGTGACTGCCAGGCGCTCAACTCGCTCTGACCCGCGGCTAATGGTTTCGCTATTCTCGATTTCCAGTTCCTGCCGCGAGTTTGCTCGCGGCGGTTGTGTCCAACAGCCACAAAAGCTTTCCGTTCTTCGGCTGGATCAATTGCGAAGGCAATTGTTCCGGCTCGAATGGGCCTTCCAGCACGCCCTTCAGCGCCAGAGCCTTGTCGGCCTTGGTGATCATAAAGATCGCGAGCCCTGAATTATTCGCCACCGGCGCCGTGATCGTTACCCGCTGGGTATACAGCTTGCCAATCCAGTTCGACATCACCAAGCGTCCATTATCGTGCAGAGCCTTGGTTCCGGGGAAGAGAGAAAGTGTGTGGCCCTCGTCTCCCATTCCGAGCAATACAACATCGAACCGCGGCAGTGGTCCCGGCGACAGCTTGAAATAGGACCGCAAGGTCTGCTCATATTCCAGCGCAGCCTTCTCCGCGTCTTCGTACTCGCCCTTGATCCGGTAGACCTGTTCCGGCTTGAGCGAAACCTTTGACAGCATGGACTCGTTGGCCATCCGGAAATTGCTGTCAGGATCGTCGGGAGGAACATGGCGTTCGTCGCCAAAGAAAAATTGCGTCTTGCCCCAAGGCATTTGCGATTTGAAACCCGGATCGGTGGCAAGTAGTCCGTAAAGGGCTTTAGGAGTGGATCCCCCCGCCAGCGAAATCGTGAAGGCGCCCCTTTCTCGCACGGCCACCGTAGCAGCGTCCACAATCAATTCGGCAGCACGCCGGGCGATTGCGGCCCCGTCAGCCAAGATTCGAACTTCGCGGTTCACAGTCACTCTGAGTCCTTTCCTTAGGCGTCGGACCCTAAGGCGTCGGATCTTCAGGGGGTCGGAGCTCCAGGTCCGACATAAAGAGTCCCCTCCCAACGGGCTTTAGCCCTTGAGGATAGTAAGTGCGCCCGGCTACTTTGCAGCCGCGGCCTTGTCAGTCGGCACACTCACGTGGCTGATGCGCTTGTCGATGTCTTCCTCGCCGATGCGCCGCCAGGAACGCCCGTCGCGCTCGATCAATTCGTCGGCTTCCGGTGGGCCCCACGATCCAGCGGGGTAATTCGGAAAACCTCGCGCAGGCAATGCGTGCCAAACGTCGATGATGGGCTGAATCACGCTCCAGCCCGCTTCCACCATGTCGGCGCGCTGAAACAGAGTTGCGTCTCCCGCCATGCAGTCGCGCAGCAGCCGCTCGTAGCCAGTGCTGTGTTCTACGCCGAAATAGTTGCAGTAATCGAAATCCATGTTCACCAGGCCGAGCTTCATCACCGAGCCAGGAACCTTGGCGCCGAAACTCAGCGAGATGCCTTCCTCCGGTTGGATGTGAATCACCAGGCGGTTCGTTTCCAGATTTTTCACCGTGGTGTTGCGGAAAAGCACGAACGGCGTACGCCGGAACTGGATGACGATTTCCGTCGCGCGGGTGGCCAGGCGCTTACCAGTGCGCAAGTAGAATGGAACGCCGGCCCATCGCCAGTTGTCGATCTGCAGCTTTAAAGCAACGAAGGTCTCGGTATTGGAAGCGGGCGCCACGTCGGGTTCAGCGCGATAACGGGGAACGCGTTCGCTTTCGATGACGCCCTCGTCATATTGGCCGCGCACGGTGTTGGTAAGCACGTCTTCCGGCATCAACGGCTGGATCGCGTGCAGCACTTCCGCTTGCTTGTTGCGGACTTCGTCAGCGTCGAAAGAGATGGGCGGCTCCATCGAGGTCATGGTGAGCAGCTGAAAGAGATGGTTAGGGACCATGTCGCGTAGAGCGCCGGCGGTTTCGTAAAAGCCGCCGCGATGCTCGACGCCAACGGTCTCCGCCGCGGTGATCTGCACGTGATCGACGTAGTTGCGATTCCAGAGCGGTTCGATGATGTTGTTGGAGAAGCGGAAGACCATCAGATTCTGCACGGTCTCTTTGCCGAGATAGTGGTCGATACGATAAATCTGGTTTTCCGCGAGGACCTGTTTCAAATCCTTGTTGAGCTGAATCGCCGAAGCCAGATCGTGACCGAAAGGTTTTTCCACGATCACGCGAGCCCACTGACTGCCTTCTTCCTTGGTGAGTCCCGCCTGGCCCAATTGCTGAACGATGGGTGAGAAAAAGCGCGGCGCTACTGCGAGGTAAAAGAACTTGTTGCCCTGGGTGTTGTGCTCTTTGTTGACCGCTTCGATTTGCTGCACCAGCCGCTTGTAGGCTTCGGGATCCTGGAAATCACCCTTTACGTAGTAAATGCGCTCCTTGAGCCAGTCCCATTCTTTCAAATCAATTTGCGCGGAAGCGTATTTTGGGACTTCTTCCGTTAGTATCTTCCGAAAACCGTCGGTGTTCATATCGTTGGATGCGAACCCGATGATGGCGAATTGCCTCGAGAGAAGGTTGTCCTTCGCGAGATTGCACAGCGCCGGAATTAACTTGCGCTTGGTTAAGTCGCCGGTGGCCCCGAAGATGACCATGACGCAGGGAGACGGCGTGGGATTCAAATTTTGGTGGTTTGAGTTCATGAGAGGTTTGGTGCTCCTGATCTTGCTATCTGGCCTAAGTGCTTACTGCTTCTTTTCGATGTGGCCGCCGAACTGAAAGCGCATGGCGGAGAGAATCTTCGACGCGAAATCAGCTTCTCCCCGGGAAGTGAATCGCTCGTACAGGGATTCGGTGAGAACCGGAGACGGTGCGCCGGACTCGATGCCCGCGATGATCGTCCAGCGGCCTTCGCCGGAATCAGACACGCGGCCTGAGTAGCGTTCGAGCGTCGGCTGCTCGAGCAGCGAAATGGCGGTGAGATCGAGCAGCCACGACGCAACCACGCTGCCGCGTCGCCACACTTCGGTAACATCCGCGAGATTAAAGTCGTACTGATAATGCTCTGGATGACGCAGCGGCGTCGTTTCGGCGTCGGTTTCGTGATCGAGCTTCCCGACGTTCGCGTGTTTCAGAATATTCAGCCCCTCGGCATATGCCGCCATCAAACCGTATTCGATACCGTTGTGCACCATTTTTACGAAATGGCCGCCGCCGGATGGGCCGCAATGCAGATATCCTTCTTCAGCGGTGCCGCCGACTTTTTCACGGCCCGGAGTGCGCTCAACATTCCCGCGCCCGGGAGCGAGCGTTTTGAAAATCGGATCGAGGTGCTTCACGATATCGGTTTCGCCGCCGATCATCTGGCAATAGCCACGCTCCAGGCCCCAGACGCCGCCGCTCGTGCCTACGTCAACGTAATGAATGCCTTTGGCGGAGAGATCCTTGGCCCGGCGAATATCGTCGATGTAATACGAGTTGCCGCCGTCGATGACGATATCCCCAACATCCAGCTTGCTGGTGAGTTCGTGGAGCGTCGCATCCACTACACCCGCTGGTACCATGAGCCAGACGGCGCGCGGCTTGTTGAGCTTTTTGACGAAGTCGTCGAGGTTGGTCGAACCGGTAGCGCCATCTCCGACGAGCTGATTCACGGTTGCTGGCGTGCGATCGTAGACCACGCACTGGTGTCCATTTTTTAGCAGCCGGCGCACCATGTTGGCGCCCATTCTGCCTAGTCCGATCATCCCCAGTTGCATTTTGTGTGCGCTCCTCAGCGGTTTGGAGAAATGCGCCGATCTAAAGATCGGCCACTACAATGCTTGTTGCAGCGCCTTGTCTAGCTTGGCGAGGTCCTTCGTGGCATTTTTGCCCAGGTGGACGCGGAGGGCGCGGCGGCCGCGTTCGTTGAGTACGGCGAAATCGCCACGGGCTTGCGCGGCTTTGACCACGCCAAAAGTGTATTTTTGTCCCGGTACCGGTAGATCGACGGCGTCATCGCACGTAATCTGCAGGAACACGCCGCTGTTCGGGCCGCCTTTGTACGCTTGACCGGTGGAGTGCAAGAAGCGAGGGCCGAAGCCCAGCACCGTGGCCACTTTCTTTTTGTCGCGCACGGCCAGCCGGATTTTTTGCAGGGCGGCCTCGTTGGCAGCGTTCATCGTGATGTAGCCGAGCACGCCGAAATAGTCGCCGTCGTGAATTCGTCCAAGATGCGCTTGCAGAACGCCGGTGAGCGTCGAACTGCCCTTAAGCGCTGCCGTGTTTTTCTCGTCGGCGTAAAGCTTGATGCCGTTACCTTCGAAGAAAGGAGTCTCCGGAGGAAGCTTGCCCTTTTCTTCGTACTCGCTGGTCAGCTTTCTAGTTTCGGTCTTGCTGGCTTCGACGTCAGGTTGATTGAAGGCATTGATGCCGATGATGGAGCCAGCCACGGCGGTGGCAATTTCCCACCGGAAAAATTCCTGCCCGAGATTGTAAATGTTGGCGACCGCGATGCGCACAACCGGATGTCCGGCCTTTTCGAGCGCGGCGACAGCGGCATCCTGCGCCTTGTTCGGCTTCGTCTGCAGGCGCAGATAAGCGAAGACGCGATCGTTGCCATAGACAGCAGGCTTGCCGAGCGTTTCGCGATCGACCGGAATGATGCCTTTGTCGATCTTCCCGGTGGATTCGGCGATCAGTTGCTCCAGCCACGCCCCCAGGTCGTGAATTCCCGGTGAAGCGATGATCGTAACTTTGTCGCGTCCATGAACCGCCGCGGTTCCCAGGATCGCGCCAAGTATGACCCCCGGATTCACGTCGGCAGCCGCATCCGCGCCGCAGGCTTTCACCATTTCCGCGGTGATCTTCAGAAATTTGGGAATGTCGATGCCCATGATCGAGCCCGGCACCATCCCGAAATTTGACAGCGCCGAGTACCGTCCGCCGATGCTGGGCACGCCGAAAAAGATCTTGCGGAATTTGTCGTTTTCCGCGACCTGCTGCATTTTTGATCCGGGATCAGTGATGGCGATGAAGCGGTTCCCCACTTCCTGCTCGCCGACCTTTTTCTTGATTTGCTCGAAAAAGTATTGCTTGTAAATATTCGGTTCCAGCGTGCTCCCGGATTTGCTGGAGACGATGCAAACGGTACTCTTGAGGTCAACCTTCTTTTCGATGGCCTTGATTTGAGCCGGATCGGTGGAATCAAGGACATGCAACTCTGGGAACCCCTTGATCTTGCCAAACGTAAGGCGCAGCACTTCCGGGCACAGGCTCGAGCCCCCCATGCCCAGAAGCAAAGCATGCTTGAACTTGGCTTTCTTGATGTCGGCTGCAATGCTTTTCAGGGCGTCGATGTGCGCAAGCTGTTCGTCTACAATCGTAAGCCAGCCGAGCCACTTGTTCTCGTCCGTACCGGTCCAAAGGGAGGCGTCGCTCTTCCATAGCCGCGCAACCTTATTGTTGTTCTTCCAATCGTCAAGCGACGCCTTGACGTCGCCAGAGAGTGTGGCTGGGAGTTTGTAGCTCTGGCGATTTAGACTCACGCGTGTACTCCAGCAGTCTTGCCCGTAGCTTCCAGAAGCGAGTGGAAAGCGTCAGCAAAAAGTTTGACGCCATCGACAACAAGCTTCTCAGTGACTTCCTTCATGGAGATTCCCGCCTTCTCCAGGTTGGCCATGGTCTTCGCGGCCTCTTCGACATTTTCCGTGAGACTCGCGCGCAGCCGGCCATGGTCTCGGAACGCATCAAACGTCGCCGGCGGAATGGTGTCGACCGTATCGGCGCCAATCAACTCTTCTACGTAGAGCACATCGCGATACTTGGGATTCTTCGTGCTGGTGCTGGCCCACAAGAGCCGCTGCGTTTGCCCTCCCTTCGCCGCCAGGGCCTTCCACCGCGCCCCGCCGAAAAGCTCCTGATACTTCTTGTACGTGAGCTTCGCGTTCGCGATCGCCACCTTGCCCTCGATCGACGTCAACAGCTCCCGTTTCTGCGGGTCCGTTTCCGTCTTCAGCTTGCCTTCGATAATTCCGTCGATCAGCGTGTCGATGCGGCTCACAAAGAAGCTGGCGACGCTGGCGATATGGCTGATGTCCTGGCCCTTCTGCACGCGCGCCTCAAGCGCCGAAAGAAACGCCTCGGCCACTTGCTCGTAGGCCGACTGCGCGAACAGCAACGTAATGTTGATGTTGAGGCCGTCTTCCAACAGTTGGCGGATCGCGGGAATGCCGGCGGGCGTCGCAGGCACCTTGACCATCAAATTCTCGCGGTCCACGGTCTTCCAAAGCCGGCGCGCTTCCTCAATCGTGGCCTTCGTGTCATTCGCCAGCAGCGGCGAAACTTCCAGGCTCACATAACCATCGCGGCGCTTTGTTTCGTCGTACACCTGCCTGAAAATGTCGGTAGCGTCCCGAACGTCGCGAATCGCGATCTTCTCGTACACGCCGCCAGCGCCAAGCTGCTTCGCATCGGGAGCTTCCAGAATATCCGCGTAAAACTTGCTGCCGGTAATAGCTTTCTCGAAAATCGTCGGATTTGACGTCATCCCGCGCAGCCCGTCCTCATCAATCATTTTCTTCAACCCGCCGCCCGTCAGCAGGTCCCGCCGTATGTAGTCCATCCACGGCGACTGCCTGTAAGCGAGCAGACCCTTCAACGGATTCATGCCCTTATTCGCGCCCACATTTGGAACTGTCGATGTCGTAGTCATAAATTTCTCCTTTACCGCAAACTCCCCAACCTCTATTCTACGCCCCGCCTAGTGGCCCCGCTCTACGAGGAAAGCCCCAAGACTCCTTAGAACCTGCTTGGACTTTCCCTCAGCTATCACAAAATTTGTCTTCCATTTTCGCGACCTTGCCCAGCCGCCGCACATGCCGCTCTTCATTCGTAAATTTGGCCCCAAGAAACGCCGCGACCAGGTCCTTCGCCAGCGCGACGCCGATCACCCTCTCGCCCAGCACCAGCACATTGATATTGTCGTGCTCCACGCCCTGATGCGCCGAATACGTGTCATGGCACATCCCCGCGCGAATGCCCTTCAGTTTGTTAGCCGCCACGCTGGCGCCCACTCCGCTCCCGCAGATCAGCACGGCACGATCCGCCTGCTTATCCAGCACCGCGCGCCCAACCTTCTCCGCAAAATCCGGATAATCCGAAGGGGTCTCGTCATACGCGCCAACGTCAATCACCTCATGCCCCAGCGAGATCAAATATTCGCCAATGGTCGCTTTCAGTTGAAACCCGGCATGGTCCGACCCAGTTGCCACCTTCATTATATGCTCACTTCGCCAAAACTTGCTTCGCCGCCACTACAACGTTTTCGGTGAGAAACCCGAACTTCTTCAGCACATCCTTCAGCGGCGCCGAGGCCCCAAAAGTGTGCATCCCAATCATCTTGCCCTTCGGCCCGACATAGCGTTCCCACCCAAAAGTCGCAGCCATTTCGACAGAAACCCGCGCAGTCACGCTCGACGGCAGCACGCTTTCCTTGTAAGCAGCGTCCTGCTTCTCAAACAAATCCCACGAAGGCATGCTAACCACGCGCGCCTTGATTCCCTCCGCCTTCAATTTTTCGTACGCCTCGACGCAAAGACGCACTTCGCTCCCCGTGCCCATCAGAATCACATCCGGCTTTCCGCCTTCCGCATCGGCCAAGACATACGCGCCCTTCGCCACTCCCGAAGCCGGCCCAAATTTTGTGCGGTCGTACGTCGGCAGAGGCTGCCGCGTAAGCACCAGCGTCGAAGGTGAATGTCGCAGCTGAATCATCACCTTGTATGCCTCCACCACCTCGTTCGCGTCGCCCGGACGCAAAACAACCATGTTTGGCATCGCCCGGAGTCCGGCCAACTGTTCGATTGGCTGGTGCGTAGGCCCGTCCTCCCCCAACCCGATCGAATCATGCGTGAAAATGAACATCGAAGGCGTTTCCATCAGCGCCGCCAGCCGCATACTCGGCTTCATGTAATCGCTGAAATTAAAGAATGTCGCGCCGAAGGCCCGCAACCGCGACACGCTCATCCCGTTGACCGCCGCCCCCATCGCATGTTCCCGCACGCCAAAGTGCAGGTTCCGCCCTTTATATTCGTCAGGGAAGAAATCTCCAGCTCCCTCAAACGTCAAATTCGTCTTATTCGAATGCGCCAAGTCTGCCGACCCACCAATCAACCACGGAACATTCTTCGCCAGCGCATTCAGCGTCTTCCCCGACGAATCCCGCGTAGCCATCCCCTTCGCATCCGCCGGGAACGTCGGCAAGTCCTTGTCCCAACCTTTGGGCAATTTCCAGTGCTGCATCAAATCCAGCTGCTCCGCCAAATCCGGAAACTGCTTTTTGTACTCCTCGAATTTCTTCGACCATTCGCCGTGAAATTCAGCCCCGCGCTTTCCAATACCTTTCTTGAACTGATCGTAAACGCCATCCGGCACCAAAAACTGCGCATCCTCCGGCCAACCGTAAGATTTCTTTGCCAGTTTTACTTCCTCCACGCCCAGCGGCTCACCGTGCGAATCCGACGAGTCCTGCTTGTGTGGCGATCCATATCCAATGTGGCTGTCCACCACAATCAAAGTCGGGCGGTCTTTCGTTTTCAGGAACGTCTCATAAGCCCGCCCAAGCATCTCCAGATCGTTCGCATCCGCCACCCGCGTCACGTTCCACCCAAGTCCCACAAATTTCGTCATCACATCTTCGCTGAACGAATAGGCCGCCGGCCCGTCCAAGGTCACGTGATTGTGATCGTAGATCCAGCAAAGATTCGAAAGTTTCAGGTGTCCTGCAAGCGACGCCGCCTCGCAGCCAACGCCCTCCATCATGTCGCCGTCCCCGCACATCGCGTACACGTTGAAATCGAATACCTCAAATCCCGGCTTGTTGTAGTTCGCGGCCAGCCACTTGCTCGCGATGGCCATCCCAACACTGTTCCCCACGCCCTGCCCCAGCGGCCCGGTGGTGGTCTCCACGCCCGCAGTCATGTGCGATTCCGGATGCCCCGGCGTTTTGCTATCCAACTGGCGGAATGACTTGAGATCGTCCATCGAAATCGCGGGTTTACCTGGCGTAACATTTCCATCCCCATCGACGTCGCGAACCCCGGTCAGGTGCAGCGTCGCATACAGCAGCATCGAAGCATGCCCGTTCGAAA
Source organism: uncultured Acidobacteriota bacterium (assembly GCA_963721915.1). Lineage (GTDB taxonomy): Bacteria > Acidobacteriota > Terriglobia > Acidiferrales > UBA7541 > Acidiferrum. The sequence continues at coordinate 231,514 of CAVRLD010000009.1, forward strand.
GCACGAAGCGATCGCGATTGGGCCACAGCGGATCGGCTGGATCGTAGCGCAGGTACCGCTGCCACAACGCGTACACAACCGGCGCAAGCCCCATAGGCGCGCCAGGATGGCCAGAGTTGGCCTTCTGTACGCCATCAATCGCCAGCGTGCGTATCGTATTGATGCTTAGCAGATCGAGGTCCTGCTGACTCTTCGGCTGACTCACATTGACTCCCGCGCGGGAGGGAAAGCCGCCCGCTACTGTTCGACGATTTTAGATGCGCCGCCCAACGCGGCGGATAAGGGATTTATTTTCCAATTTGAAAAAACCGCTCTCATGCTCGGGGGTTTTCGGGGTACTTGCGGCTACCTCCGACTGCGTTCGCCTCCCGCCCCGCTGGGCGATTCCTATGGTTCGAACGATCGGCCCGTGTCGAAGTCCTCTGGGGGACTCCTCCGATGGGCCAAGACCACTGGGAGAGACGAGTTGCCAACGTATCGTGTCATCGTGGCTCATGTCAATTCTGTTGCTGCAAATTTACATTTGGCGAGCTTTCGTGACTCTGAGCGCTCCATCGATCGCCCCTTCGGCGTCGTCAGCAACCACCTGTAGCGCAGGGCGGAGTCCGCGGAGCCCTGCGGCACTTCGTCTCGATACCGCTAGTAGCACAGACACTCCTGTCTGTGTCCGGGTCAACAGCCGGCAACAGCGCCCAGAAATCATGCCGCTCTTTCCGCAGACTTCTGTACAATCTCCGCCCAGAGCTATGGCTCTCAATCGCACCCTAATTAAGAGTACCGGAGTAGCCGCACTAGGTGGCTTGCTGTTTGGCTTCGACACCGCCGTAATTTCCGGCACCACCGGCTCGCTCACCGAGGTCTTTCACCTTTCCCCGTACCTTCTGGGCGTCACCGTTTTCAGCGCAATCCTCGGCACAATTTTCGGATCGATGCTGGCAGGTATCCCCGGCGATAAATGGGGACGCCGCGACAGCCTGCGCGTCCTCGCCATCTTATATCTCGTTTCCGCTTTGGGCTGCGCGTTCGCCTGGAATTGGTCCGCCCTGGTCTTCTTCCGCTTCGTGGGAGGCCTGGGCATCGGCGGCTCCTCCGTACTCGGACCCATGTACATCGCTGAGCTCGCCCCCGCCAAATATCGCGGGCGCCTGGTCGGGCTATTCCAATTCAACGTCGTCTTCGGCATCCTGCTGGCTTATTTCTCAAACTACCTGGTTGGTCTGGCCCATTTCGGCGCAGACGAGTGGCGATGGAAGTTTGCGGTTCCGGCCCTTCCCGCCGCATTGTTCTTCATTCTATTGTTCGGCATTCCGCGAAGCCCGCGCTGGCTCGTCAAAAAGAAACGCGTCGAGGAAGCCCGCGAGGTCCTCCGCGAGATCGGCGAGGAGAATTACGAAGAAGAGTTACACGAGATCATACATTCGATCGACACCGAACACGCCTCCAGCGACGCGCTGTTCTCCTGGAAGTACCGCTTTCCGATCTTCCTGGCCGTATCGATCGGCATGTTCAACCAGCTTTCCGGAATCAACGCCATCCTCTACTACATCAACGACATCTTCCGCTTCGCCGGTTTCAGCAAGGTCTCTGGCGATCTGCAGGCCGTGGCCATCGGCGGCACCAATCTCCTGTTCACCATGATCGCCATGTCCGTAATCGACAAAATCGGCCGCAAAACCCTCCTGCTGGTCGGCTCGGTAGGCACCGCGATATGCCTGGCGGGCGTAGCCTATATCTTCTTCACCCAGCAGCATCAAAACCTGCTCGTCTGGCTGCTCGTCGGCTTCATAGCCTTCTTCGCCTTTTCCCAAGGCGCGGTAATTTGGGTCTATATCGGCGAAGTCTTCCCCAACCAGGTCCGCGCGAAAGGCCAAAGCCTAGGCAGCTTCTCCCACTGGTTCATGAACGGAGTAATCTCCCTGATCTTCCCGCTGGTAGCCCATTCCTCCGGAGCCTACCCCTTCGTCTTCTTTTCCGCCATGATGATCCTGCAGTTGATTGTAGTAGCCGCCTTCTACCCCGAAACCAAAGGCGTCTCCCTAGAAGAAATGCAACGCAAACTAGGAATCACGTAAGTAGCACAGGCACTCCTGCCTGTGTCCCCGTACACGCAACGCTATCCCGCCGCCAAGCACTCATTCTCCGCGTCCTCTGTGCTCTCACCTCTGTGCCCTCTTGTATTAAGTCTTTTTCTTTCTTTCTTTCTTTCTTTCTTTCCGCGATCAACCCTCGGGGACCTGCTCCACTCCAGCCATCACAATCGGATGCACGAGGTTCGCAGCGACGCCAGCGAACTGCTCCGCCGGAATGCGCTCGGGCGTATTGAGCCACTGTTTCACCGCACCATAGATCGCCCAGCTAGCCGTCGCAGCAATAATTTCCGGCGAAATGGGCCGCTCCGCCGGGTGCGTCCGAAACCCTTCCAGCAATATCAGCCGGATCTGGTCGATTACGGTCGCCTCCACAAACGGCTCGAACTGATGCTGATTCGAGGAATGCGACTTCTGCACCTCGGCCAGATAGTCGCAGACCGCCAGGATGATGGCTTGAAATGCCGACGAGCAAGAGCCGTCAAAGCGCACGTTTCGTTGCGCAAAAAGCTCCAGGAAATTGACGCGAACCAACTCTCCCAGAAGCGCGAATTTGTCCGGATAGTGAGCATAGAAGGTCGCGCGATTCAAAGTCGCCGCCTCCGTTATGTCCTGAATCGTGACCTTATCGAACTCTTTCTCTTCCAGAAGACGCCGCAGCGCATCCTGCAGGAGGTGGCGTGTCCTGCGGATACGCGGGTCTAGCCGTTCGCAGTCCCCTTTAAGCATTGCTCCTCCCTGCGCCAAGTATAGCAGAGAAACTAAAATATAAGTGTTGACTATACGACATCTGTTGTGTACTATAAGCATCAGATGCCGTATAGACATCACTTGACCATTAGGAGGCCTCCTTGTCCACTCTGCTCAAATTCGACTCTAGCCCTATGGGCGAGCGTTCCATATCCCGCAAGCTCACAACCCAGTTCGCCGAATCTTGGCTCAAGTCGCACCCAGGCGGCACGATCATCTCCCGCGATCTTACCGCTCTCGATATCCCATCCATTGGTGCCCAGTGGGTTGCCGCTGCATATACCTCTGAGGAAACTCGTACCGCCGAACAGGCCAAGCTGCTGTCTATCTCCGACGAACTCATTATCGATCTGCAGCAGGCGGATGAATACGTCTTTGGCGTTCCCATGCATAATTTCAGCATCCCCTCCACGCTAAAGCTTTGGATCGACCAGGTGGTCCGCGCCGGAAAGACGTTTTCCTACTCATCTGCTGGCCCGAAGGGTCTACTCACCGGCAAAAAAGCCACCTTGCTCATCGCGAGCGGCGGCGCCTACGAACAAGGCAGTCCGAGTGCCTCCTACAACTTTGTCACTCCTTACCTGCTCACGGTTTTTGGTTTCATCGGCATCACCGACGTGACCATCATCGCCGCCGAAAGCACCGCGCAACTGATGGGCGGCAAAGTGGATCCCCAAGCCTTCCTCGCCCCCGTGCTGGAAAAGGTGAAGGCCCACGCCGCCGTCTAACAGGTTGCGGACCCTTCTTGGGGGTCGGAGCTTTCTTGCCCTGGGGAACGAAGGGAGCTCCATCGGTAGGTGCTTGTTCTGATCGCGTTTCAGTTTATCCTGAAGAACGAAGGGCCCCTGAGGAAATGCCTCTTCTTCGTTTTGTAGTATTTTTCCGCAAGCTGCTGAGCATCCAAATCTCGTAAAGGAGAACGACATGAAAATTGCATCGCTGATCGCACGGATACTCTTGGGCCTGATTTTCCTGGTCTTCGGCTTAAACGGCTTCCTGCACTTCATTCCTATGCCGCCGCCTACGGGAATTGCCGGCCAGTTCTTTGGCGCCATTTTCGCCTCTCACTACTGGGTGGTAATCTTCGGCGTGCAGGTCATCGGCGGCTTGCTTTTGCTAATCAACCGTTTCGTCCCGCTAGCCCTCGTAATTCTCGGCCCGGTGATTGTGAACATATTCTTCTTCCACACCCTAATGGCCCCGTCCGGTCTTCCCCTGGCGATCGTGGTGGTAGTGCTCTGGGTGATCGTAGCCATCCGCAACAAGCAACATCTAGCGGGACTATTCGTCCCCAGCACAGAATAGTCGGCAGGTTCATCACACGATGCTCGTCGCCCACCGTTGGTCTCGTTCGCCGAGACGATGGCCATGCGGCGAGCATTCGTGCCCGGTCGGCGACCCATCTTCTCCGTGCCCTCTGTGCCCTCTGTGTTAAATTCTTTCTTCTTTCTTTCTCTTCGTAGCCCAACAACCAACCGCCCTCAAACTCCCACAATCTCCCCGTATCATCCAAATCAATCGAAGCCGCCCGCGACGCCTCCGGCAACCCCGGCATCAGCATCATATTTCCGCAGATCACCACAATGAATCCCGCCCCCGCCGACAGCGAAGCATCCGTAACCCGCAAAGTCCACCCGGCGCAGGAAGGTGCCCCAGCCGCCAGGGAAATTGCTTGAGATAAATTAAATTCTTTGGTATTATTCAGTCGGTAAGAAAACCGCCCAATCAGTAGGGCGGCGTTTTTTTGCCCGCCCTATTAAAACTAAGCCCCCCGCAAATCGTTAGTCTCGTGGAATCAATCGCTTGGGAACGCCTCAATTCGTAAATGCCCTCGATTGATAGTCTTACAAATGCCCGGGGGTATGCCCGCAGCGCAAATCACCCAAAAAGAAACCTAAAAGGAAGCCCTCTGCAATCAGTAACTTACAGGTTGCATTTCGGTAAACATATAGTTTTGATGTTCATACGAAAAATACCGGGTGCGCCGTGAAAGGTGGTGGTCCACAGCGGGAGTAACCCGCCCGGGAACTGGTTCGCTCCACCCGGTAGCAATCAGAGCAGCAATGTACGTGCGCAACACAAATCCAAATTGGTTGACACTCTTTGTTTCGTCGGAGCAGAGGGTCGAGAAAGTGGGATATTGTAGTGCACGTCGACACGCCAGTCCTTGACTACGACCTTGTCCAATACCATGCGCAGGAGCTTCTGTTTATCCTCGAACGAAGTGAGTTCTAGATGACTCGACACCAGGGCGGCAAACTCTTGCAGCTCACCTCGAGCATCGCCTTCGTGCCTTTGCTCCGCAGCGATCTTCTCCAGAAGTTCCTTCTCTCGATTGAGGGTATCGAGCTTTGATTCAACCAGCCGTCGGCGCTTCTGCAAGTCCGACAGTTCAATCGCACCGACCTGGTAAGCATCCAGAAGCCGCGTCATCTCCGTGTTCGCCAACTTGATCTGAGTCGCCAGCTTCTGCGCTTGTTCGTTCGACCCAGACTCATCTCGATCCACACGATGAGTCCTGCCCTCTCTGTACGCTTCCAGCACCAACTCGGGTTCTTGCAGCCTGGTGCTCACTTCCTCCCAAACCAGTTCGTCCAACGCATCCGAACGGATGCGTCGCTGTGAACAGCGCTCCTCTTTAAGGAAGCGCCTTTGCACTCGGTGGCAAACATAATAATGGTAGGGGCTCGCGGCAGTTGGATTCAAAGTCCTTGCGAAGCAACTGCACCCGCAATGTCCGCAGTGGACAAGCTTCCGCAGAAGATAAGCAGGCTCCTGCAAATTCCGTGGAGAGAATTTCTGATTGTCTTTGCCTCTCATTCCTGCCTGGTGAAAGGTCTCTAAGTCGATGATAGAGGGTACCGAAATCGGAATCCATTCCTCCCGTGGTCGAAGAGTGCGTTTCACGTAAGGCCGCTTCTGACCATATGTTCGTTCTGCCATCGCACAGTTAAAGCGGTTGTAGTACAACGTGCCGATATAGGCCTCATCATGAAGAATTCGATCCACCTTGGCCCAATTCCATTCCCGGCCACCGCCCGGCGTAGGAGTTTCTTCCAGCGTGAGTTGCTTGGCGATCTGGCGGACGGTCAGGCCTTGCTTCACATACGTATCGAAGATTCTGCGCACCACGGCCGCTTCGTCGTCTCGGATCTCCACGTGCGATGCCACGCCGTCACGGCGCGGGATGCGCACATAACCGAAAGGAACTTGCCCAGCAACAATCTCGCCGCACCGGGCCCGGTAGAGCTTGCCACGCCGATTCCTTTCGGCGATCTTCGCCCGCTCAAACTCGGCCACAGCTCCGGTGATCTGGTGCATGAGTTTCGAAAGCGGATCGTCTGCGGCCCCACCCTCCAGGAAGATGGCCTTCACTCCGAATCGTTCCAACTCTTCCAGAATTAAGGCCTGCAGGACAAACTTCCGCGCCAGTCGATCCGTACAGTGAGTCAACAGCACTTCGAATCCCCGGCGCTCTGCCAGGTCGCGCATCCGATCCAGGGCCGGGCGATCCAGACGTGCCCCGCTGTACCCTTCATCCGTAAACTCCTCGATGATCTCCATCCCGTTTTGGGCTGCATAGTTCCGCAAGACCTCCAACTGCGAACCGATCGTATGCTCTTTCTCTTGCCTCTCACTGGAAACCCGGGCATAGATGGCAGCTCGCATGTTTCATCACCTCCTGGGTAAGGAATTCATAAACCTGACGGAGGTTCTCCCGGTGAAAATCTCGCTTCCCGTTCCAGGCCGGGCGAGAAACACTCTGAGCGTAAAGGACGAAAGGAAAATCCTGTTGCACGCCGGGAAGCAGGCTGGCCACTCCATACCGGAGAACTCGCTCCAAGCCCCGGGAAGGAGGTTCTGTGTTCTCGAGTGCTTCACTACGCACATTTTCATAGATCTCCTGCACTGGGTCGTTGCTCGCCACGAATGTTAATCGCCGAGCCTTTTCTCGGGGAGCGCCGTTTTTTTTTCATTCCCCGCAGCACGGTCGTCCTATGGATCGGAATGCTATAACGCTCCTGGATCAAAGCGGCCAATCGACCCGGATCGAGATCGGGATTCTCTTTTTGCTTTGCGAAGGCGAACTCCAGTACTTCGCCCTTGAGCTTGACCGGGCCCTTGCGGCCTCTCTTTCGCGGTAGGAAAGAACCGAACCCCAGCTCAAGAAAAGCCCGTTGAATTTGATAAAAGCTTTCTCGGCTGAGGCCGAATCGGCGGCACACTTCAGCAACGGGGTCATCATCGACCGAATGGGCGCGCAACATCTCGTATTTAACCTGCGCGAGATCGTAGGGGTCGAAGAAATCCATTTGGAACAGCTCCGAGCGCACTGCTTCTGGATGCGGGTTCAAGGTCCCGGAAGCCAGTAGGGCCTTTCTTTTGGCTGGTGTGGTCATGAAAGATCCCATAATACAACTCTCAACGAATGTCAAGTAATAACGGCACACATAGGCATTCAGTCGATCCTGGGCCGCTTGCCTCTCTCTCGCTATTCTTATGGGAGTATAACACCATGATATCGACCTTCGGAGTGCGCAAAATAGCTGACGTGTGTGCACTTATTTACTGACATATCTACTTTCTTCCCCTCCTTGAGCTAACTGTCCTTGCTTCCGCGGTCCTGCGTATAGCGGATGCTCCCTCGGGCTAGTCAGAAAGCTCACTGAAAAGGTCAAATTGGGATTTATGTTGCGCGTGAGTGGAGGCAACGAGACTGCTGAAGCCTCTGGTGCAGAGAGTCGCTAGGCGACTTGGCGAGCATGCAGGCCGTAACGTAAGTGAACGCTGAGCAGGCCCCGAAAATAGTGATGCAGGAGCCGACCCGCCCCGGTTTCGGGGAAGGCCGAAGTGGATGGAATGTATGAGCGAACAAACTTCCATCTGACCTGCCGGGGTATTGGCGACGGCATGTAGGCAAAGTGGACCATGCGCAACACGGGAAGTCCCAGCGGTGATCGCGGTGTGGATCAACTGGCAGCTCGTGAGAGAAAGGCCGGGCCGTTTGGGATGGCGGAGAGGCTCGTAGTACCGATGAAGCCTGGGTAATTCCGGTGGAGGGAAGGGGCCTTAGTTGAAGGCGGACGCAAGAAGCGACGACGAAAGGGAGATTGGCGATGAGCCTGACAACTCCCAAGTTGTTTTCAGAAGTTGCAGACAGCGTCACAGGCAATGGCTATGGCGATTGCGTGAGTCTTCTCCGAGAGCCGGATGCGGCAAATCCGCACGTCCGGTTCGATGAGCGGGGTGTGGAAACGGAAGCAAGGTGGGACTAGTGAGGCACCGGCAAACGAAAGAGCCGGCAACCGATAAGTTCCACCTAAACCACCGCGCCACACCTCGACTCCACACGTGGGTAGCTAAACTCCAGAAAACAGACACACCCGGCTCCGGCGGATTTACACAGGGACGACACAGGCCTGCGAAGCTTGTTATTCCACAGTCTTCGCGATCAAAACTGAAAACGGCTCCATGACCAGCTCGCTCGAAACTTTCGTGATCGGTGTGCGAGAACTCGTCAGCAACACCTTCATCGGCCTGGAGAAGCCCGCGCCTTTCAAATCGATCTTCACGGTTTGACTGGATCCCGACATGTTGAGCACCACCAGCACCGCTTCGCCCTTGAGGCGCCGTATAAACGCATACACGTTCGGGTCTTGTTCGTTCAGCGCCAGGTACTCGCCATCACGCAGCGCTGGCTCAGTGGTTCTCAACTCCAAAAGCCGCCGGTAAAAGTTCAGAAGGGAATGCGCGTCCGCTGTTTCGGTGGCCACGTTGTGTGTCTTGTAGTTCGGCGCGACCGGCAGCCACGGCGTCCCTCCGGTAAAACCCGCATTCGCTGCATCGCTCCATTGCATGGGCGTGCGCTCGCCATCGCGTCCTTTTTCCAGCGGCCAGCCACGCCGCCCGATCGGATCGCGCACCTCATCCTTGCTCTTGGGGTCGTTGTTCTCCATGCCGATTTCTTCGCCGTAATACATGACCGGCGTGCCTCGCAGCGTCAAGTACATCGCCGCCATCACTTTGGCGATGTCATCGTTGTGTACGCCATCGCCCCAGCTCGTATACGAGCGCACGATATCGTGGTTGCTGATGACGAAGACAGGCCATCCGCCTGCGCTCTCCACCGCGCTGACGTGCTCGCGAAAAACCGGCGCCGAAGGCCGCTTGAATTCCGTCATCATCAGGTCCATCGGCATCTGCAGTTCGTCGTTGCGCGCGCCATAGTATTCGCGCAGTTGTGCCACGTTCTGCGTCCAGGTCTCGCCAATCAGCACCGCGCCGTATTCGTCGGCCACCTTGCGCATTTCGCGCATGACGTCGTGCACTTCCGGCATCTTCTTGTTGTAGATTTCGTTGGTGTTCGGGAATCCAGAACTTGTCCAGGCCAGGCAGAACGGGATTGTCTTTCAGCTCGGGATCTTCAAACAAAGTATCGACCGCGTCCAGGCGGAAACCAGCGACGCCTCGCTTGTACCAGAAGCGCATGGTGTCCATCATCGCCTTCCGCACCTCGGGATTCCGCCAGTTCAGGTCCGGCTGCTCGGCGTAGAAATAATGGTAGTAATACTGGCCGGTGGTTGGATCGTACTTCCACGCCGATCCGCCAAATGTCGAAACCCAATTATTGGGCGGCTGCTTCGGCCCTTTGCCGTCGCGCCAGATGTACCAATCGCGCTTCGGCGAAGTGCGCGAAGATTTCGATTCCAGGAACCACTTGTGCTGATCCGATGTATGGTTTGGCACAAAATCCAGGATGATCTTGATTCCGTGCGTCTTCGCTTCAGCAACCAGCCGGTCGAAATCCGCCAGCGTGCCGTACATCGGATCGATGTTTTCGTAGTCGCTCACGTCGTATCCAAAATCGACTTGCGGAGAAGGGAAGCACGGCGTGATCCAGATGGCATTGACGCCAAGATGCTGCAGGTAGCCGAGCTTCGAGGTGATCCCCTTCAAATCGCCGACGCCATCATTATTGCTGTCGGCGAAACTCCTCGGATAAACCTCGTAGAAAACCGCGTGGTGCCACCACTCGTGGCCTTCCGCGTCAATCTTCTTCAACTGCCCGCCAGCGAAGGGCGAAAACGCGCACATAGTGGCCACCAACAAGCCGACAACGATCGATACCTTGGACATGAAGCTGCCTCCAGATGCCCGACGCGCCGTTGTAGGAATTACTTAGATGCTCGGCAGAGGTTCGTTCTATTCAGCCTGAATTCGATCTTGTTTTCCGCCGGACTATTTCCGTGATTTGCGACTGAATTTTTATTCGCTGGGAGCTCTCGGCTTGCTTTTGTGGTCGCGTGCTCCGGAAAAGTGAAACACGAGTTTCCCGTACGCATACTCGTCCGACTCACTCGGTGGAAACCGCACGCGAACCTTGGCCCCTCCATTCGCTGCTCCGAGTAGCTCGCCACCTTCGACCGTCGCGGCCTGGCTGGGATTCCACACCGTCAACTCATAGACGCCGCCGGCAACGCCGGCAACATCCATGGTGAAGGTGTCGCGGTTCGCCGTCCAGGTTTCGGAAAGCATGCGCAATCCCTGGCTGTGCGATCCCAGCGGCGGCAAGCTCGGTTCGTAGCTGACGCCAAAATCGTTCCGGACGCGGATGGTCAGCGTGTTCGATTTCCCGGACGCCGAAACGCGCATCGTAACGTGCTGGTCTTCGCTGTTCGCCACCACACGAAAGGCCACCGGCCGCCCATTCAATTCCACACCGAGCACCTGCGCGCGCGCGCTGACCGCCGGCGAGAACTCGACGGGGCACGCCGTCGCGCTCGTGCAATTTACCTGCAGAGTGATCGCTTCCGCGGATCGCGCATAGGTCAAGTCCATGTGCGCCGAACCTGCACGCGCTCCGTGAATCGAGAATGTCGACCAATCTGCAGGCACGTGGGGAGCGAACGTCAGCGTCGTCGTCTTCGCATCCGAAGAGAGACCCAACATTCCGCGCAGGATCGGACTGACCACCATCGCCGCGGACCAGATCTGATGTGGCGAACTCGTCGAAAGCGGCTGATACGAATCGCCCGACAGCACTTCGGTCACGTGGCCGAGCGAACCATCGAGCGCCAGCAACGCATTTGCACGCAGATTCTCATACGCAGGCAGCGGCCGGTGGTAGCGATACTCGCCGACCGATGCCCAGCCCGTGAACAGCGGCCACACCGAGCCGTAGTGATACCCGCCGCCGCTGAATCGCGTCGCGCGATTGGAAATAATGCGCATGCCCCAATCGGTCTGGTGATCGGAATCCGCAAGTTGCGAGATCATCCGGCCGGCATTTTTCTCATCGAGCAGGCCAAACCACATCGGCACCGTTGCCAGGACACTGGCCTCGTCCACGGGTTTGTTGTCCTTGTCCAGAGCGAAGGCGTACCTGTTTTTCTCCGCGAGCCAGAAAGCCTTTTCGACGAGTGGCCGCTGCCGCTCGAACGCCTGCATCAAGTCCTTGCTCGCATCGTCTTTGCCGGTGAGCTGCGCGAGATTCGCAAGTGCTCGCAGCGCTTCCGCTCCGAGCCCCGACTGGTAAAGCTCCGTATTTACGGGCAGGAGCGGCCCGCCCTCCACCCAGCCGTGTCCAATCCCGAAATTCTGCGGAAAGCCCTGCGCGTTATACGTTGAGCGCAAAAATTGATACGCATTCCACACGCTCTCCCATTTTTCTTTCGCGAAAACGGTATCGCCGCTTTGCGTCACGTAGTCGTTCATCGCGATGATGTACAGAGGCGTTCCGTCCGCCGATGCGTATCCGTAGGGGAAATCCTTGAACCAGGGAATCAGGCTCGCGGTTTGCGCGATTTCGTGAGGTATCTTTCCATCTTCGCGCTGGAAGTTGCTCACAAATTCCAGCGCGGTGCGTGTATTTGCAAAATCACCCGTTGCGTTTAATGCGAGCGATGTCCAAAGCGAATCGCGCCCGAAAAACCACGCGAAGCCCGGCCGCGCACTCTCACCCGAGGTCCGGTATCCCGCAACCAGTCCCGTGCCAAAGGATTGCTTACCATGCCTTGCAATTCGCTGATGCGCGACCAGTCGTAGGCTTGTTCCGCAGTTGCGCATCAGGCAGCGTAAGGCTCACGGTGTCGCGCAGATAATTTTCGTAGTATTCCGCGGAGTCCTTCAGGAGTTGCGCATAGTCAGCGGAAAGATGCCGATGGAGGCATCCGCCTCGGCTCGTCCATTCATGGACGCGGCCATCACGATAAACTTTTTGTCTTTGCCTTTGTTCGTAACGCCCAGGCGGAATGATATTCACTTGCGACTGCGAATAGTTGGTCTGGTATTCCTGGCGCTCTTCCGCTGCCGTCGGCGACCCTACCAGCGCGACGAATTTCTTCGTCTCCTCGCCCATGAAAAATGCGCGGGCGTTCGCGTCCCACGACATGTACGTGCCGCCGATGGCGGCGGGCCACTCCAATTGAAAATCGCGCACGAAGCTCGCTTCGATTCGAGCGGCTGCTCGGTTTCCACATCGAGCAGAATGATAGCGCCGGGCTCTTTCACCGGGCACGAGAAGGTCTCGCGCACGGTGAACGTGTCGCTGCTGTAGACAATGGTGCTCGACTCCGGCCGAACGATGACCGTCCGCGCCAGCGATTCCTGCGAAATAATGACGATCGCCCTCGTGAAATATCAGATGGAACTCGCGCAAAAACTTCAGCGGATAGACCCACGCTCCATGCGTCCGGCTTCGTTGCCGAACAGCGCCGCGCGCGTTCCCACCACCGGCAAGAATTCCCAGGGCCTTGCGGGACGCGACAATTCCAGGGAGTGTGCCAGTTCGCTCGGTGTCCGCGCCGAAGCGATCGAGAGCGCGGATGCGAAGATCAAGAAGGCCGCGAACGGAGCAAGCATTGGCCGCATGAATTGCATTGGTCGAATGGCTTGCCGGGCTAAAGCCCGGCGCCTACATCGAGGGAAGCCGTGAGAAGAGGAATTCATGTGCTTGTGACGACGTTTTTTGTTCTCGGATCTACGCAATCGCTGAAATTGCAGAATCTTGAGGCGCATACGCTAAGATAAAAGCCGAGTCCCATCTTAAAAACCAATGGTGGGTACCAAGCTACGAAACAACGACAAGACCCACCCTTAAGAACCAAGGGTGGGGCACCCAAGAGCTGAGCGGAGTACTGGGCGAATAGCGTGCCCAGTGCGGGAAGGTACCACACTTTTGTTTTCGTCGCGGCGTACATTCTTGCAATCGTTGAGCCGTTCCGCACTGGTGCTCTCGCTTGAAAATGTATTCGCGCTTGCGGCGGCTGCGTCGCGGTCTTTAGTCCCTGGATTCGCGGGGAAAGGCCGCAGGGTTCCGCGGACTCCGCCCTGCGCTACAGCAGGGTCCGACGTTTCTGTGGATGTGCAGCCGCCTGGTCTCGGTGTCCGCTTTCTTAACGTAGCTCGCGAGTCTGGACTCAACGTCAAGACCGTCTTTGGCGGCGAGCATAAGAACAAATACCTGCTGGAGACGACTGGTTGTGGCGTCGCGTTCTACGACTACGACAACGACGGCTGGCTGGACATTTTCCTGGTCAACGGGTCTCGTCTGGAGGGATTCGCCGCGGGCCAGACGCCGACTTCGCACCTGTTCAAGAACAATCGCGATGGCACCTTCACGGATGTGACCGCAAAGGCGGGCGTTGCGCATTCCGGATGGGGCCAGGGTGTTTGTATCGGGGACTACGACAACGATGGCTTCGAGGATTTGTTTGTCACGTATTTCGGGAAGGATGTGCTTTACCACAACAACGGAGACGGAACGTTCACCGACGTGAGCGAAAAAGCTGGCGTTGCGGGTTCCGGGAAGCGGTGGAATACGGGTTGCGCTTTCGTCGATTACGATCGCGACGGGCGTTTGGATCTTTTCGTCGCGAATTACATCGATCTAGACCTCGCGACCGCGCCCGTGCCGGAGTCTGGTCCTTGCCTGTACAAGGGAGTGATGGTGGCGTGCGGGCCTCCCGGCCTGAATGGCGGCAAGAACATTCTGTATCACAACAATGGCGATGGAACATTTTCCGACGTGAGTGAGACTGCTGGCTTATTCCAGGCTAACGGGACGTACGGACTCGGCGTGCTCACCGCCGATTTCGACAATGACGGCTGGCCGGATATTTACGTCGCGAACGACTCAACAGCCAGCGCGTTGTATCAGAACAAGCACAACGGGAAATTCGTGGACATCGGCATGGAGTCGGGTTGCTCGCTGAGCGCGGACGGCAAGCCGCAAGCCGGGATGGGCGTTTCCGCCGGGGACTACGATCTCGACGGAAACCTGGACATCGTCAAAACAAATTTTGCGGGAGACACGCCGTCGCTGTATCGCAATTTAGGCGGCAGCACATTTGAGGACACGACGTTTGCCGCGGGACTCGGGCGTCACACGCAATTTCTTGGATGGGGCTGCGGATTTTTCGATATGGACAACGATGGATGGCCGGACATTTTGATTTGCAACGGGCATGTCTATCCGGAGGTGGAGCAGCTCAAGACCGAGGCGGGCTACCCACAGCAAAAACTTTTGTACAAGAATCTGCGCAGTGGCAAGTTTGAGGATGTTTCGCTGCAAGCGGGGCCAGGCATCACGGTTCCGGTCGCGTCGCGGGGCTGCGCTTTCGGGGATTTCGACAACGATGGGGACATCGACGTGGTCGTGAACACCGTCAATGATTTTCCGCAACTGCTGCGCTGCGATTCCTCAACAGGCAATAACTGGCTGAAGGTACGAACGATTGGCACGAAGTCGAATCGCAGCGGGATCGGGGCGCGACTGCGATGCGTCACGCAGCCGGCGGACGAGCCAAAACCGCATGCGCAGATCGACGAGGTGCGCAGCGGCGGCAGTTACATTTCGCAAAACGATCTGCGCGTTCATTTCGGCATTGGGAAAGCTGAGAAGGTCGATTTGCTGGGAATTCGTTGGCCCAGCGGGCTGGTGGAGGCGCTGAGAGAGATCAAGCCGAACCAACTCATCTATGTGAAAGAAGGGGAGGGGATTGTTCGCGTGGAACGGTTTGATCGACCGAAAGGGAGTAAGACGGTCAAGTGAAGAGCGGCGCAGAATATGTAGATGTTGCTGAAGTCAAAGCAAATTTCCGAGCGCGTCGGCGTTAGGTAACGGACACGCGGCACGAGCAGAAGCGTTCTTGTGTTATGGTGTCGCGACCGTGGTGCGCTCTGGAGGAATTTGTCCGATGAAGCCGGTGCTGATATTGCTGGGTGTGCTTCTTATTGTTTCGGTAGCACTGCGGGCGCTGGCATCTCCCGCGGATACTCCGCCCGACCGCAGAATCGCGATTACCATCGACGATCTTCCCGCGGGTGCCGCGAATTCGATGCCGGCTGCGGCGATCACCACGATGACGAAGCAACTGCTGGCGACGTTGCGCGAGCAGAAAGTTCCCGTCGTCGGATTCGTCAACGAGCGAAAGCTTTATTTCAAGTGGGGCGAAGTGGACGAGCGCATCGCGGCGCTGAATATGTGGCTGGACGCCGGATTTGAATTGGGAAACCACACCTACGCGCACACCTCACTGAATCGCGCGAGCTTAAAGGAGTTTGAAGATTCCGTCGTGCAGGGCGAAAGCGTCACGCGGCTTTTGCTGACACAACACAACATGAAGCTGCGCTACTTCCGGCACCCGTATCTGGATACGGGACGTGATTTACAAACGCGGCGCGAGGCGGAAGCGTTTCTGGTGCAGCGCGGCTACCGCATTGCTCCCGTGACTTTGGATGCGTGGGACTGGATGTTTGCGACCCGTCTACGACGATGCGAAGAAGCGCGGGGACACGGCGCTGCAACAGGAAGTTGTGCACTCGTATCTTTCCTACACGACCGAGGTGTTTTCCTATTTTGAAAAGCTTTCCCGCGACCTGGTCGGGTATGAGCCCAATCAAATTTTGCTGATGCATGCGAACCAGTTGGAAGCAGAGCATATCGGCGAGGTGCTGGACCTGATTCGCAAGCGTGGCTACCGGTTTATAACGTTGGAGAGCGCGTTGGGCGATTCGGTGTACGCTTTGCCGGATACCTATGTCGGCGAAGAGGGAGCAGGGTGGCTGGAGCACTGGGCCATCAGTCTCGGAAAGCCTCCACTGCACCAGCCGAGTGCACCGCAAGCGATGATGGATCGAGCGAACGCGTTGCCGCATCCGCAGCCCTAGGTAGTTGGCAAGCTTTTCGATGATGCTGGAAAAGGAGCGAGCATGTCACAGGGATGTTTCGTAAGACTTGGTGCGACCCTGATTTTTGCCATGAGTATGTTGGCGAGTGCGTTTGCGCAGATGCCCAATCCTTACGGTGCGGCTATCAGTTTGGAGAATGCCAAGAAGGTGGCGGCGCCTGCGGTGGTGGAAGCGACCAAGAACAATTGGGCGATGGCGGTGGCCATCGTGGATCCATCAGGGAATCTCGTCTACTACGAAAAGATGGACAACACGCAGATTGGCAGCGCGAACGTTGCGATTGAAAAGGCACGCTCGGCCGCACTTTTTAAGCGGCCGACCAAGACGTATCAGGACGCGCTGGCCGCGGGGGGACGGAATGCGCATCTTGCGTTTGCAGGGCGCAGTTCCTATTGAAGGGGGAATTCCGATTTTGGTAGAGGGAAAGATCGCCGGGGCGATTGGGGTGTCGGGCGGAACCGCGCCGCAGGACGGGCAGTGTGCCAAGGCTGGCGCTGACGCGCTGAAATAGAGGTGAGGCGCGGTGTCGCGTCAAACCCACGGTAGCGTCTTGAAGGTTTCTTCCACTTGCAGTTGCTCATCACCATCGGCGTGGTGAGACCAAGCGCGAGCAGCAAGGCCCCGCCGATGATGCTTGCGGATTGCGCCAGATCACTACTAGCGCCGTTGCCCTCATACACGAGCAGCGCGCCAAGGCCGAGAAATAGGAGAGCAAGAACGATACTCAGCTCATTGCGCACGAGAGTTTCCTGGGGATAGGGAACGATGCAATGGACTAGTTCCTCGTGATTGTTGCGACGGTCAACATGGGCATGTACACGCGTATCTTTCGTGCGGCAGCTTTCATATATGGCCTTTTCGCTGGATTTGGCGTCCGTTCATGTGGTTGTTCCTTCCCAAATCGGTCATAAGCTTCGGTTTCATGGTTATCGGACCGAATAAAGCCAGGTACGAAAATTCACGAACAAAAACGACCGCCTGCTGCCAAACGGCTGAAGCGCCTTTGTTTACGCGATGTGGTTATTTAACGCGGAGGCCTTGAGGTCCAGGCGTATTTGTGAGTTTCGGTTGCAATTACCACCAAAATCTATGAAAAATAATATCTCGTATGTACTTCAATTAAGTGTTCTTATTCGGATGAGGACTAAGGGATCGCCGCCACAGCGGAGAGCTGCCATGCCGAGGGCGTCGCGATGCCGGTACTAAATTGAGCCTAGGCGAATCCTTGAAACGGGCCGATGCTGTGGGGTACCCCTCCTCGAGCGTTCTTCGCCCGCACCCGCCTAAATACCAGGAGGTCTTCGCCATGGAACGTTTTGTAGATAAGTTCGAGCACGACCGGCGCTTGTCCCGGCGGCACAATTTCAGAACGGACATGCGCATACGAGTGCGAAAGTCGCACGCAGGCGAGTTGAAAGTGGAGTCGAAAAACTTGTCGCAGAGGGGCGTTTTCTTTGCGACGGACCTGGAATTGAATAAAGGAGCGGCGCTCGATCTTGTGGTGGAAATGCCGGAGCAGATCACGGGAGTGGCCACGGCGCAGTGGCTCTGCACGGGTCATGTGGTGCGCGTGGTGCCGATGATGGAGTCGACACAGGGAGGGCACGGCATAGGTGTGCAGTTCGATTTCTATGAGGTATCGCGTCCAGAACGGCCGCAGTGGGTGATGGCGGGGCTGCGTGGCCCTGCGATTGCCCATGTTCACCGCTAGGATGCAATGACGAGCAATGTCCTCGAACAAGGGCGGCCTGCTTGCGAAACCGCTTGAGCGGGCCGCTGCCCTTAGATTGCGTGGGTGATGAGAAATGCGAGATGCACGGAGGGGCTCGATGGACCGGGTAAAAAGAATGCGAACAAAGCACTCGTTGGTCCGGGGGCACGCGATGCGTCCCAAGGAGTTTGTATTCATTGACAAAAAGACGGGGACGCGGCGATTCGAGATAAAAGCCGACAAGGACGGCAAGATGCCGGTGGAGCAGGCGGTAAGCCTGCTGGCCATTCATTGCGTAGCTCGACAGCAAATGCCGGGAGATTTCGGAGTGATGGTGGAGGCAGGGGAAGCCTTATTTTCGGCGATTGCGGCGCGCGCGGCCAAGCTCATCCAGGCCTGTTCGGGTACGAAGACACCCGAATTTCCGCTAAGCCGGCGACAGCGTGAGGTGCTCACGAACGTTGCGCAAAACCTCAGTAATAAGGAAATTGCGGCGAAGCTGAACGTTTCGGTGCATACCATAAAGTTTCACGTTTCGTCGTTGCTGGAGAAATTCGATGTGCGGGGGCGTGTGGACCTGATGCTGGAAGCGTCGGTGTTTCTGACGGTCAACAGCGTGCACAAGAGAGCGACCGTTCCGGGAAACGTGGCGATCACGTCTTTGCGACCCCTGCCATTGCTTCCCAGTCCAGTGGTGAAGTTGCGCCTGGCAGCTTCGGTTGACCGAAGCGCGGGGCACGCGTTTCCTTTCGACGATAGGTCGCGCGGCTCGGCGTGAAAGTAATAGGCTGATCGCTATTGGAAAGTGGGCGCCGAGATACGCAAGTGCGCTCTACTTTCCATGGTGCGCAGACGTTTTTCGTGGCGCCAGTTCGCGCAACTCTCGCCGTCTTCGCCGTCACAGTTGATTCTTACGCCTAGGAGCCCTTCGCGGCCCAGGACAAACGAGCTCCGGCGCTAGGGCGGATTCGGTACGGGCGTTCCTGTTCCTTCCTTCAGAGTGTGTAATGTGTCGACCTTGAGGCTGTTGAATTTCTCTACGAGGCCGCTGGGCCAGCGGACCTCGACCCAGTCGACCTTTGTGGCGGATCCCAAACCAAAATGGATGCGCATATCGTTATTGGAAATGTAGCTGGAGCCACTGCGGACCTCGTCAACGAGTGTGCGGGCGCCGGCTTTCACGCGGATACGCGCACCGATGGCGTCGCGATTGGACCTTGTGGCAGGCGATTCGGCGGCGCCTGGCACTATTCGCGATTGCACTTTTAGCGCGGGGAAAGATCCGATGGGCCGCAGAGCGATCCAGTGATTTGCGTTGCGGACCTGGTTTACCAGGAGGCTGGGTGGCGCGTTCATGTTGCTGACCACGGCCGAGAGGCGGCCGTCGTTCCACAGATCGCCGATAGCGAGACCTCGTGAAGAGCTGACATCGTTGATGCCGGGTCCGGCGGTTGCGGAGATGTCGGTGAACGTTGCGTTGCCGTTGTTGTGATAGAGGACGCGCGGCTCCTGAAAATTGCTGCCGAGATGCTGGGAGTCGACCTCGGGATAGACGTGACCGTTTACGAGCAGCAGGTCGGGCCAACTGTCGTTGTCGAAATCAAAAAACATGGTGCCCCAACCGAGATATTGGGTGTGCAGGCCGAGACCCGCGGCGTACGTGACGTCGTCGAAAGTGCCGTCGCCGTTGTTGCGGTAGAGCGTAGCGGTGTCGTCGGAAAAGTTGGTTTTGAAAATGTCGAGGCGACCGTCGCCATTGTAGTCGGCGGCGGCGGAGCCCATGCCGGCTTGGGCGCGGCCGTCTTCGTTGAAGGCGGCGCCCGCGGTGATGGCGACGTCCTTGAAGGTGGCGTCTCGATTGTTGTGATAGAGGATGCTGGGGGTGGAATCGCAGGCGACGAAAATGTCGGGCCAGCCGTCGTCGTCGTAATCGAGAGTGGTGACGCTGAAGGCGTAGTGGCCATCGGTCTGGTCGATGTGAGATTTGATGGTGACGTCTTCGAAGGTCCCATCGCCGCGATTGTGGTAGAGGATATTTTTTGCGCCGGGCAGGCCTTGCGGTCCGCACATAACTGGAGCGCCTTTCCAGATGCAGGTGGACCGCTCGCCTGGCGCGGGCGTGGTCGATAAATCGAAATCGACGTAGTTGGCTACCATCAAATCGAGATGGCCGTCGCGGTCGTAGTCGACGAAAGCGCAACCGGTGCCCCAGGCTTTGCCTGAACCCGCTACGCCGGTTTTTTCGCTGACGTCGGTGAAGGTGCCGTCGCCGTTGTTGTGATAGAGGACGTTCTTGCCGTAGTACGTGACGTACAGATCCTCAAAACCATCGTTGTCGTAGTCGCCGACGCAGACGCCTTGGCCCCAACCGGCATGGGCGAGGCCTGCTTTTTCAGTGACATCGGTAAACGTGCCGTCGTGATTGTTGCGGTAGAGATGATTGCTGGGAGCATCCTTTACGTTTACGGGAGGGCCTTCGAGCTTTGTACCGTTGACGATGAAGATATCGGGCCAACCGTCGTTGTCGTAGTCGAAGATGGCGACGCCGGTGCCGGTGGTTTCGATGATGTACTTTTTTGTGGTGACACCGCCGAAGGTGTTGGTCATCGTGAGGCCGGCTTGTTTTGCGATGTCGGTGAAGTAGGCGAGCGGCTTGGGAGTTGTACTCTGAGGACTGTCGAACGCGAGGAGTAAGGAAAACGGGAGAACGGCAGCAAAGACAATTTGGAGGGCCATGCAAACCGCGCGGCGGTGACGGGGAGTCGTGAAAGCCATGCCTTCAACGGATAGTAGGGTGTGGGCGAGAGGCGGTCAAGGCGCGGCTCCGGTTGGCAACTATCTGTCGAAAGTCTACAGGTGTTTCGACGTGCCAGTATCCAGCAAGCAATAATTCGACAAAAAGTAAGGAGGCGCATGATAAAGTAAGGAATCAAGAAGAGAGGTTAGAATGAAAAAGGTGGCTCGCATTACGAGTAAGGGACAGATCACGGTGCCGCGTGAAGTCCGGCGATCGCTGGGTGTCGATACTGGGGACAGCCTGTTATTTGAACAGGACGGAACAAGCTTTCGCCTGAAACCTGTCCGTTCCAAGAGCCGGTTTGAAAAATATCGAGGTGTCGGCAAGAAAGGGCCTTCAGGACGTGCGGGAATTAATCGCTATCTTCGCAAGATGCGCGGCATATAGGCCGCGATGGCCACTTCGATTGATACGAATATCTTGATCGCTCTATGGAATCGCGACGAAACCCTGAATCTGGCCGCGCAAAGAGCATTGGATGCGGCGTTTGAGCGCGGAAATCTGTTGATATCTGCTCCCGTCTTCGCGGAGCTTCTAGCGTTTCCCGCTCGTGAGGAAGCCTTTCTAGATTCCTTCCTGAGAGACACGGGAATACAGGTGGATTGGGATCTGAACGAATCGATATGGAGAATCGCCGGCCGTGCCTTCAAGGCCTACGCGGCACGGCGGAGGAAACAACGGGATGAGGGACCGCGGCGAATTCTTGCTGACTTCCTCGTTGGGGCTCACGCACTTCGCCACGCACACACGCTGCTCACACTCGACGCCAGGTTATATCGTTCCGCATTCCCCCATTTGCGAATCACGACGATTTAGGTGGATGAAGTGGCGTGCTAGGATTGCGAGATCCAATCGTGAGAGGTTCACGCGTGAAGCTGGACGTGTTAATTCTATTTGTGGCGCTGCCGTTCGTGGTACACGGCCAGGAAGTGAACGCGCCAGTCGTTGGACGCGCAGCACAGGCGGATGCGGTTTACCGGCAGGGGATCACTTCGTTGCAGCAGGGCGATTTGGCGGCGGCGCGCACGGCGTTTGAAAAAGCGGTGCAACTTTCGCCGCGAAGTCCCGAGGGGCACAACTCGCTCGGATGGGTATACCTTGCGCAGCGTCAGGTAGATCTGGCGATTGCGCAATTCCAGGCGGCGCTGGATTTGCGGACGGATTTTTTTCAGGCGCATATGAATCTGTCCACCGCTTTTTTGCTCAAGGGCGATCCGAAGCGCGCGGCGCGTGAAGGTCGCGAGGCTGTGCGCTTTGCGCCGACGGAGTCCGAGGCGTATCGCACGCTGGCGCGGGCTCTGGATGCTTCGGGCGATAGCGCCGCTGCCGTCAAGCAAATGCGGCGAGGGGTGGAGTTGGATCCAGGCCGACCGGAATTGCACGATGAGCTTGGAACTTTGCTGGTACGCGAGTCGACGATGCCGGCTGGTCCGGCCTCTGCTGATGAGACCGCGCAGCATGGCGCGGGCGCAGACAAAGATCCGGCGGGAGCAGGCTCCAACGCAGCAGCCACATCGTCAATTGGAGCAGCCACATCGTTAACTAATGTTGCGGAGAAGGAATTTGCCGAAGCATTGCGGCTGCAGCCGGAATTTGCGGCCGCGCATTTGCATCTAGGTGTCTTGAAATTGCAGGAGAAGTCGATCGAGGAAGCGATTCCTCATCTAGAGGAAGCGGTACGGCTGGATGCTAGCAATGCGCAGGCGCATTTCTACTTGGGTCAGGCTTTGTATGAAAAAGGCGACCAGGACGCCGCTCGGCGCGAACTTCTTGCTGCGGTGAAATTGCAGCCAGATCTGGCGGACGCTCAGAACGTCCTTGGCTTGCTGGAGCAGCGAGCGGGCAATGCGGATGAAGCGGTGGCGGCGTTTCGCCAGGTAGTAAAAACACACCCGGAAAATGCGGAAGCGCACAACAATCTGGGTCTTGCACTCTTGCAGGTGGGTGACGCAACTATGGCTATCAGCGAATTTCAGGGCGCACTACGTCTGCGTCCGCAAGATATTGGATACCAAACGAATCTCGGAGTTGCGTACCTCCAGAAGACCGATTTTGATGCGGCGGCAGGCCAGTTTGAGACTGCGCTCAAAACGTCTCCGCAGGATGCGACACTGCACTACGACCTGGGCTTGGCACTGAAGTTAAAGGACAAACTCCCGGAAGCTACGGTGGAGTTCCGGAAGGCGGAGGAGCTGGATCCGCGGCAGGCTGACGTGCATTACACGCTCGGTGTGACGTTATGGCAGCAGGGTGATTTTCCAGCAGCGGCCGATGAGCTTCGCGCGGCGATTCGAGCGAAGCCGGATTATGCTGAGGCTTGCTACACGCTGGGGACCGTTCTCAAGCAGCAAGGGAAATTCGAGGAAGCGGCGAGTTCCTTGCGGGAGGCGATCCGGCTCCAGCCGGATTTCGCCGGGGCGCACACGACGCTGGCGGCAGTGTTGCGCCAACTGGGTGATACGCAAGGGGCGGCCGCGGAGTCCAAGGCGGGCGCCGAGATCGGCAAACAAAAGACCGATCAGCAAGCGGCTCTCTTTGCTACAAATTCGGGACGACGGCTACTCGGTGCGGGAGATCTTGATGGCGCGATCTCTCAGTTCCGATCGGCGATCACGGCGACGCCAAGCTACGCTCCCGCGCACTTTCAATTGGGACTGGCGTTACAGCGAAAGGGAGAGAAGGAAGAAGCTGCAAAAGAGTTCCAGAAGGCCAGTGAACTCGATCCGCGATTGACTGTTCCACGTTGAAGCCTGCTTAATTCATGCGCAAACGACGAGTGCTCTGCTAGCTGTTGTTGCGGAGAGCGACCAACTCGGTCGAGACGGGCACGCCGCGCGTCACTTTCACGCGAATCACTGCCTCAAATGGTTTGAGCTGGCCGGTTTGCGAAACCGAAAGGCGCAAGAGCAGCTCCTCCACAGATTTTTTGCGGCACACGTACTCGACGGCAGCCTGCGTCCCCATGGTCGTGTCGCCCGCTAAAATCAGAACGGCTTGACCGGGGTCCAGACCTCTCACGAGTCCGATAACAGCATAGTCTTCGGTCATCGGTTCATCCGGCGGCGTTCCCAGAAACTCCCTGGCCTCCCCTGGCTGCGGGTGCACGTTGACAATCTCCGGGTCGCCCTTGCGCGGACCGGAAGCCACGCGGTGGAAGACGAATTCCTGCGTCCCAGGTAATTCCAGCAGGGTCAAATTCTCGAGAGAGGATCCGACGAAAATCAAATTGTTGTTTTTGGCGTCATCGAGAGAGAATAAGCTGCCACGTTTTACGCGTAACTGGCGGTGGAGTGTAGCGAAGAGGTGATCGAGTTCGTGGACGGCCAGGACCTCGCCGACGCCGGTGTAGTTGTCGAAGATCATGTTATTTCTGCCGTCTTTGACGGGGTCGTAATAGCGCAAGGCAATTTCGGGGCGTCCGACGAACTTGGCATTACTGAAAATCACCCAAGGCTCTTGCGGGCCGGCGGCAAAGGCGTTCCAGAAGACCCGAAATGCCGCGGGTACTCCGTCCGAATCGCGAGCAATGCCGGCTTGCGCGGGATTTCGGCTGGAAACCATGCTTAGTATGGCGATGACTGCTACGGCTAGCAGGACCGCGAGCAAAGTCGTGGCAATGATCCAGTTGCGCCGCAGGGCGGACCCTGGGGTATCGCTCCGGATGCTTCCGGTTGGCGACCGATTTGGGATGATGGTCCTGTGATGGAATGACAGGACGTAAGTGCCTTTAGGAAGTTCAACGACGACGGGATCTTGGGCCCCGTTCGAGCCGTAGTACTCCGCGAGCTTTACGCGAAGGCGTCCTGCTTGAACCCGGACCATGGAATCGAGTTGCGGGTCGAAGTCGGTAGAGCGGCCAAACACTTCCGTGGCGATCTGGTATTCCTTAATGGGGGAACCGGGATGATCCAAGACGTGCTTGGCCAGGTAGCGGAGCAGTTTGCACAGAGACTCGGAGCCATGCAGGACATGGCTGTTCACCAGCTTGTCGATCTGCCCGAGATATTGCTCGCGTTCGGTCAACGGAACCCTCGTGACAACCGGTTAAAGGGAGTGTAACAACCGGCGCATCTGCTTGCAAGATGAGGATTTAAGAAGCGTCACCGTATCAGACGCCCTGAGACTTCAATCTAACACAGAAAAAAAACTAATAGTAGGCATCGCAATCACAGTCTGGCCTGTCGAGGGCCCGGACCTGCAATTCTGGTGTCTTCTCGAGGCAGTTTCGGGAAGAGTTTTTCGCTTGGGGTGCTCTTTCGCGTCGGGGAGTTGTACGTCTGAAGGGGTGTGCGTTCATGACCAGAACGGGTCTGTGCTGGCGTGTATCTGCTACGGCTTTCTCCCAGACGCTCAACCTTTCCAATCTTTCTACATGAAACGTCAACCGAAGGGCGGCTCGGATTCGTGCTGGGCCAAGATTCCAATCGATGGGCAGAAGTCGGCTGGTGTGGGCTGGGTTTCTCGGAGGAGGGTAAAATCGTGAAGCGATCGATTTATGTAGGGCTCGCAGTTATTTGCTTGGTGTTCGGGCTTAATACGTCGAGCACCCAAGCTCAGGCCGTCTTCGGCAGCATTCTCGGCACCGTGACAGATGCCCAAGGCAATGCTGTGAGCGGAGCCAAGGTCACGGTAACTTCGGTGACCAAGAACACGGCATACGAAGCTATTTCGAACGAGAGTGGAAACTATTCGGTCACGCACTTGATTCCGGATACCTACCGCGTTCACGTTGAAGCGCCGGGCTTCAAGGCTTACGACGTCGCGAACGTAGACGTAAACGCCGACTCATCCGCGAACGTGGATGCTCCGCTGCAGGTCGGGGAAGTGACGCAAACGGTCGAAGTTACCGGCGAAATTCCTCAACTGCAGACCGACCGCGCGGACGTGGACATCCAGTTTAATCAGAAGTATGTCGAAGATCTGCCGATCCTCAATCGCAATTTTACCAATTTTGAATTGCTCTCGCCGGGCACTCAGAAACTACCCGGGTTCAACCACGCGGCCACCGAAAATCCTCAGGGTGGAGGCCAGATCCAGGTCAACGGACAGCATTTCTCGGGAACCAATTTTGAGCTGGACGGCACCGATAACCAGGATCCGATCCTCGGCATCATCGTGGTGAATCCTAATCTCGACGCCATCGCTGAAACCAAGATTGCGCTTCAGGATTACGACGCCGAGTCGGGGAAGAGTACTTCTGGAATCGTCAGAGTGCAGACCAAGTCCGGCTCGAATGAGTTCCACGGCAGCGGCTTCTACTTCTACCGCAGCAGCGACCAGCAGGCTCGCGATCCCTTTACGAACAAGCCGGGCGTGTCACTTCCCGCAGCAAATTGGAAACAGTTTGGCGGCTCTGTCGGTGGTCCCATCCTGAAGGATAAGCTCTTCTTCTTTGGCGACTATCAGGGAACCAAGCAGACCGCTGGCATTACGAACCTCTACACCGTCCCGACACCGGAAGTAGTTAATACTTGCAATCCGGCTACAAATGGTACCAGCGCGACTCCGGGCTTTTGCGATTTGAGCGAATATCTGAACGCCTACGGACCACCGGTAGGTGGCATTCCTAGCGGCCAAGTCTTCAACCCCAACACTGGCGATCCGCTCACCGGTTCGGGGCGTACGGCCTTTGCCAACAACATGATTCCTATCGGAATGATCGGCCAGAATGTTGGCAATGTCCTGGCTCTATTTCCGACTCCAACAGCCGCCGGCGTTAACAACAATTTCACGAACAGCGGTTCAGGTCCGTTTGATCAAAAATCATTTGACGTCCGCATCGACTACAACGCTCCCCACAATTACCAGGTGTTCGGGCGCTTCAGTCTGGATTACTTCTCCCTCTCTGGTACGGGCGGACTTGGCCCGCTCGGCAGCGTCGGGTTTGGCCCCGGCGGTTTGAACGGTAGTTCCAACGTTCATAACTACAGCTTGGCCACTGGCTTCACGAAGGCGATCGGCGTCAAGTGGCTCACCGACTTCCGCTTCGGGTATTTTAAGTACAATCCAAAAACGGCGTACTCCGACGGGACTCAGTCGCCTATGGACAAATTCGGCTTCCCTGGACTTAACACCGGACCTGGAATCTCCGGTCCGCCGACTACCGGGGGCTTGTCTGGCTTCCTGTTTACAAACAATGGCAACAACGGAGGGGTGAACGGCCAACTGGGTAACAACAACGGTGGGGCGTACTCCTTTGGCGATGGTTTGAACGCCGCCCGTTGCAATTGCCCGCTGACGGAGAGCGAACAGCAATTCCAGTTTGTAAACAACTGGACGCGGACGCAAGGCAACCACACCATCAAGTTCGGCGCCGATATTCGCTATGCGATGAATCTTCGTGTGCCCAGCGATCAAAGCCGCTCCGGTTTGCTATTCTTCGATCAGCTCGGCACCGGGAATGCGGGATCCAATGGCCTGGGATTGGCTACGTTCATTCTCGGGGACGTCACCCAGTTCCAGCGCTATGTAAGCACCAGCTTGACTGCCGCCGAGCGCCAGAAGCGCACCTTCTTTTACGGTCAGGACTCCTGGCGCGTCAGCAACAAATTTACGTTGACCTACGGCGTACGCTGGGAAATATATTTCCCCGAAACCGTTAACGCCAAGGGCAATGGTGGTTTTGCCGACCTAGATGACGGCCTGATCAGGGTCGCCGGTTTTGGGGGTGTCGGGTCGAATGGCAATGTCGACAACACCTACAAGGCATTTGCACCTCGCCTCAGCGCTGCGTACCAGTTCGATTCCAAAACCGTCCTGCGCCTGGGTTACGGCCGTGGTTTCGACATCGGCGTATTTGGCTCCAACTTCGGTCACGTGGTCACCCAGAATTTGCCGGTTCTCGCGCGGCAGGATCTTTCGGATACGAGCTTTAATACCGCCGCGTCGAACAATCGCAGCGCGATTTTCACGCTCTCCCAGGGTCCGCAACCATTTAATTTCGGGCCAGTCTTGGGCGCCATTTCACCCAGTGGCACACTACCGATCGATGGCGTCGATGGCAAAACTTCGGCGGGAGCACGTCCGCTGGTTCAGCGACTTCCCACTATTGACCAGTGGAACGCCACGGTACAGCGTCAGGTCACGCCAACCCTGAATATCACCGTCAGCTACATCGGCAATAAGGGAACTCACGTTTTCGCCGGTACCGGCCCATCGTACAACAGCAACGCAATCGCGATCGGTCCGGGCACCAGTCTCGTGACCTGCCCTACCCCGACGACTTGCAAAGTGGCCTTTACTCCAGCGCAAGCGCAAGCGAATCGCCGCCGCCTATTCCTGAACGGCGTGCCTGCATTCACCTATCCAGGATTTACTTACAACGTTACGGACCCGACGACCGGTATTGTATCGACGCTTCCGACACCACCTTGCTGCGCCGTAGACACAAGCTACTACGGAAACGATGCCGACAACAAATACAACGCCTTGCAGATCAAGGCCGAAAAACGCGTCAGTGCGGGTCTTCAGTTCCTCGCGCACTACACCTTCTCCCACGCGTTCGCCTACGACAGCAATTATTACTCGGTGAACAAAAAGTTCGCTTGGGGCCCGAACCCGTTCAATCGCAATCAAGTGTTCGTGGCCAACACGATCTACGAGTTGCCGGTTGGCAGAGGCAAAAAATTCATGAGCGGCTCTGGCCGTGCCATGGACCTAATCGTCGGTGGTTGGCAGGTGACGAACACTCTTACCTATGGCACCGGTCTTCCGTTCACTCCGAGTATCGGGGAGTGCGGCACGATCGAAGACGCTGGCCCGTGCCGTCCAAACGTCGCCGCCGGTCATGAGATTAAGACTGGCATCAGGCATACGGCTGCCGGTACGTTCTGGTATACCCCGGTTGCGCCGCTGGCCTACAGTCTCACGCCTGCCCAGGCGGGCCTCGACTCCTGCACGTTTACGCGTCCGACCTCTAGTATCTTCTCTCTTCCTGGTTGCGGCCAGATCGGCAATGCCGGATTCGATTCGTTACGCGGTCCGCATGCCTTCTACGATGATATGGCGCTCTCGAAGACTTTCACGATCACCGAGCGCGTCAAGGCACAATTCCGTTTCGATGCCTACAACGTGTTCAACCATCCAGTGCTCGGGTTTCCAGGCAATCAGTGCATCGATTGCGGCGGCAGCGCGGGCCAGATCACGGACATCGAGGCAGACTCAGCCCCGGGTTCACCCGTCGGCATGCGTCAACTCCAGTTCGGCGTCCGGGTCACCTTTTAACCCCACTAACACCCCAAAACAAAACGGGGAGCCCCCTCGCGGGCTCCCCGTTTTTTATGCTCTAATCGTTTCTCTGAGTTGCATGGGTTGTCGGATGCAAAATTTCAGGTGGGTGTTTGCGGTATTCGTCGGTCTGCTGGCCCTTGGCGACAGCCCCATCTCACTCGCGCAGTCAGCGCAACCAAGCCAAACGCCCGCAGCGGTCGCAGGTTCGCCTCGACCAGCGCCGGAAGAGTCACCCAAATCTGCACTGAAGCCGCTGAGCCCGGAGTTCGAACAATCCCGGAAGCTGCTTCAAGAGGGAAAGTATGACGAAGCCCTCGCGGTGCTGAATGACGTCCAGGAAAAACATCCGGGGACGCCAGGGCTGTCACATGAACTCGGTTTGGCGTATTACAAGAAGGGCGATTATCTGAAAGCGGCCGACTCTCTAAAGAAGGCCGAGGAAGAGAACACAAACGATAGCGAAGCGGTGCAATTGCTGGGGATCTCCTACTACCTGGCCAAT
This sequence comes from uncultured Acidobacteriota bacterium, assembly GCA_963721915.1. Lineage (GTDB taxonomy): Bacteria > Acidobacteriota > Terriglobia > Acidiferrales > UBA7541 > Acidiferrum. The sequence continues at coordinate 260,781 of CAVRLD010000009.1, forward strand.
CGCCCGGCAGATGCGATTCCTGCGCTGGAAAGAGTGCAGACGTGGTTCGCGAGCGCCAACGTCGATGCCGCTTATATTCTGGGGATCTGCTATATCCAAACCAAAGACTACCCTCATGCGCGCTCGGCATTCGCGAAAATGTACGGCGTGCGTGACGAATCGGCCGCCAGCTATCTATTTACCGCTCGCATGTTGCTCCGCCAGGAATTTAGTCCTGTAGCGGAAGAGTATGCCCAGAAAGCCGCGGCGCTTGATCCCAAATTGCCTTTAGTCCATTTTCTTTTGGGAGAGCTGAACCTGTATCATTCCAAGATTCCGGAAGCCATTGCGGAGTTTCAGAAGGAGTTAGCGCTGAATCCTGGTTACGCGGCGGGTTACTACAAACTGGCGGACGCGTATTACCGCGTCCAAAAGTTCGACGAGGCGGAGAAGCTTTTGCAGCGTTCCATCTGGCTGGATGCCACGTCTACAGGTCCTTATATTCTGATGGGCAAGGTTTTGGCAAAGAAGGGCGAGACGGAGTTGGCCGTGCGTGCCTTGCAACGCGCTCTCGCCATGGATCCCAACAACCCCATCCCCCATCATCTGCTGGGTCAAGCGTATCGTGATATGGGGCGCACGGAAGACGCCGAGCGGGAACTTAACGCAGCGGCCCAATTGGAGCAGCGGCAGACCGCAAAGCCATGACGACTTCGATGGAGAACAGTTTTCATCCGGCGACGAGCTCTACCAGTTCAAATTCTGATCGCTGGTTCCACCACACCGATGCCGGATACTAAAGCTTATACCGTCGTCGGCTTGGGCGAACTCCTTTGGGACGTTTTCCCGAAGGGTAAGGAACTCGGCGGGGCGCCTGCGAATTTTGCATACATGACGAGCTTGTTGGGCGACTACGGAATAGTCGCCAGCCGCGTGGGCAGCGACGCTTTGGGCCGCACGGCGGGTCGCAGGTTGGAGCGCATCGGGCTTCGCAGCAGATACCTGCAGATTGACGCGAAACATGCTACGGGCACGGTAAAGGTGGAAGTCGACCCCGCGGGGCAGCCCACTTTCGAGATTGCGGAGTCTGTTGCCTGGGATTTTTTTGAATGGACGCCAGAGTGGGAGCGGCTCGCGACTACGGCGGATGCGGTTTGTTTTGGCTCGCTGGCGCAGCGTTCCGCGCAATCTCGCGACACCATTCGCGCGTTTCTGAAGGAGGTGCGCCGCGGCACAACGCGGGTCTTCGATGTGAATCTTCGGCAAACCTTTTATTCAGCCGATACGATGGCCGAGTCCATGACGCTCACGGATATCTTGAAGCTGAATCAGGACGAGTTGCCCATCGTCGTAAAACTTTTGGGGCACGAGTTTCAAAATGACGAACGAGCGGCGCGTTGGCTCCGGGACACCTATAGTTTGCAACTCGTCTGCGTGACGCGCGGGGCCAAGGGGAGCTTGCTGGTCAGTCGGAGTGAGACTAGCCAGCATGCGGGCTGTCGTGTGGTGGTGGCCGACACTGTGGGTTCGGGCGACGCGTTCACGGCTGCGCTTGTTTATCACTATCTGCGCCGCGGATCTCTCGCCACGCTGAACGAGGCGGCTAATCGGATGGGCGCGTGGGTGGCCAGTCAAACGGGTGCGACTCCGCCGCGCGACGATTATTACCTGCAACAGATTCGCACCGCGGTGAGCGGCGAGGAATAACTCCGGAACGAGCGAACGAGGACAGGTTCTGCCCAGCGACGCCAATCTCCGCATGACCGCTCGGCGGGATCCGGTGAGCAGGGCACGAATAAAATCTAGCAGGCTGCGGAAAAACTGAAAAAAGATGTCATTCCGAATCCCGTTCGGTTTTTGAACGGGGTGAGGAATCTGCTTTTTCTGTGGCGTTCTTGCGAACAGCAGATCCCTTACCCGCAAACAACGCGGGTTCGGGATGACAAAGTGCTCCTTTTCCGCGGCCTGCTAGTGCTTGGTGGCTACGGGAGCGGCATTCTGCTCCTGCGCTAGACGGGCTACGGAGTCGGGTGGGAGTTCGTTTAGTAGTGCGAGAAAAACGCCGTTGGTCCAGCCGAAACCCACGATATTCATGTGATAGCCGGCGGTCACCTGAGTTTCCGAAGATCGCGTTGCCGCGTTGTATTTTTCACGGATGGTTCCATCGCGCCGGAAGTTTTCCGCCACTGTCGAGAGAAACTCGTACGAAACGCGGTCCGCGTCATCCTTAAAGCCGTAGCGCCGGATGCCTTCGTCCGCCAGCAACTGATTAGGCGCCCATGCGTACGGATAGTCCCATTGTCCGCCGCTTTCGTACGGACTCATAACCAGTCCACCGGATTTCTCGAACACCGCGAGATTCTTCATGATCGCGCGCGCTTGCTCGGGAGTCGCGATGCCGGTCCACATGGGAAGAAACGTTGTTACGTATTCGTACGACGATTGCAGCTGCTTTTCGAAATCGTAGTCAAAGTACAAGCCCCGCTTGACATCCCACAGATAGGTTTGAATGCGCTCTTTGCGGTCATCGGCGCGCTTCCGCCAGTCGGCGCCTTCTTTCTTGCGGCCCAGCACGTCGCTCATCAGAGCGAGGTCTTCCTCGGTCTTGTAGAGGAGGCTGTTCAGACAAACTGGAGCGTAATGGTGCGTGGCCGCACCGAACGGCCCGAAGCGAAACGAAATGTCGTAGCCCGATTCACGCATGGCGCGGTCGCCCTTATAGTAATCGGTGCTCAACAAGGCGGTTCCGGCCGAAGCGCACCCGGACTGCGCCATCGTGGTGGTCGTCTCGCAGACTTGCAGCCCGAAAAGAGGTCCGGCCAGCGCCGGCGACGTTTCGCCGCTCTTCGCCGGAACGAGATATCCACGGCCCCCGCCTGGGTGCGCCAGGAAATACGCTGCCACTTGGGAGAGATGCCCGGTTTCGTCCTTCAAGCTCTCCGGCGCCGGACCGTTGCCGAAATCATAGTAGCGCGACAACCCCGTGGACCCTGCCAGATGCGGTTCACGCGTCCATAGGCTGTAGTCTCTCGTGGCGTAGCCGTATGCCTTTAGCAGCCACGCGCGATCCTCGTGGCCCGCGGCTTTCTGAGCTTCGTACACCGCTAAAATCATCGATGTCAAAAACGGTGGCTGCGATCGCGTCAAATAATACGTGCGATTGGCATTCAGCACCGCACCGTAGTGCTCGATCTCAAAGAAAAAATTCTCCACCATCCCTTGCGCCAGATCGAGCCGCTTGTCACGCACCAGGCCGCGAATGATGAAGTAGCTGTCCCAGCCGTACATCTCGTTGAATCTTCCGCCGGGCACGACGTATTTGCTGGGGAGATAAAGCAATCCGGCGGGATCAATCTTGCCCGGATCTACCTCGCCGAGATTGTGAATGACCATGGGCAGGTGCTGCGCCTGAACGTTGCATTGTGTTTGAAGTTGCTGAACTGCGGGGGGAGCTTCAAAGTCGGCGGGGATGTAGAGGACGGACGCGGCAGCGAGCTTTGGATCGACGATCGTTTTGCACTCCGTGAGGGAACGCGTGAGCGAGTCCCATCCAGTCGAGATATATTCTCGAATCGGGGTGAGGCCTTGATCGCGCGCGCCGGCGGTTTGCGCATTGGCGTTCCCGGTCGCGGCGCTAGCCGCCAGAGAGAGTAAGAGCACGAAGACAAATTGTTGGCGAACGGTGGGGACACGAATTTTCCGGAAAAAGCGTCGCGGATTTTCCCGGCAGTTCGTCGGTTGCGGCATAGTCCTCTTGTGGGTCTGCGGAGGTATCTCTTTTATCTAGAGGAGTATAGCAGGCATTTTGGAATAGCGGCTGGGCCTTTTTTGGGCCTCTACTCGCGGCCGATCTGGATGCCGGTGACTCACCGAAAACTGCCCGTCCGTCAAGATTGGTGAGTCAAATTGAGCTATTCGTTCGCTCCGCCCGGGTTGAGTTTTAATTCCAAAAATGACGCGCCGGGAACCGGGTTGACCCGGTAGGGTGCGATTTCTTTGAAACCCAGCGAGCGATAGATTTCCATCGCCCGGGTCATCGAAGGAAGGGTGTCGAGGCGCATTTGCTCGTAACCGATCTCGCGTGCGGTTTCGATCAACGCGCCGATCAACACGCGGCCCGCGCCTTTTCCGCGGACCGACGGCCGCAGATACACGCGTTTCATTTCGCATACGCGGTCGTCGATCGGCCGCAGCGCCCCGCACCCAACCGCCCTACAGTCATCGAAAACGAGCATCAGTCGCCCGGCGGGCCTCGCATATTCACCGGGGAGCCGCGCCAACTCCTCCGCGAAACCTTGGAAGCAAAGATCGACTCCCAACGATTCCGAGTACTCGACGAAAAGCTCGCGTGCAAGACGAACTAGTTCTGGTGTATCCGCGTTCTCGATTCGCATCATGGGCGCACCCATCATCTCGCCGGAGGGTTCAGACCTGGATCCACGAACAAGTTATCAGTGGGGATTGGATCTACAACTGACAATTTGGCGGATCCTCGTTTGGTCCGGCGAGCCAGAGGGGTGGGATCGGCGCGACTGCGGTGTTGCAGTAGCTCTGCGCATTCGCTAGATTTGTAGAGACGACGCCCGAGTGGCGGAATGGCAAAGGCTGAATCCTTAAAAGACTAGGCACGATTTTTGGATCTTCCTTATTTTTAGCCTATCTAGGAAGTTGTGAAGGCTCTTCAGCCCAAAGCGGAAGAGAGCTTGCGGTAGGCCAGTTCAGGAGCTTGTTGCGAGTTGGCAGCTCAAACCTTTGGCGCGTTAGCCGCGTCTGACTTATAGAGGTGATTTTCGTATGTCGAAACACATCCTGATCGTCGATGATAGTGATACCTGTCGGAAAATCACTAGGCTGTTTCTCGAGAGCCAATTGGGCCTTGAGGTTTGTGGCGAGGCCGTTGACGGCGTAGACGCAATCGAAAAAGCGAGAGCATTGAAGCCCGACCTTGTTGTTCTAGACCTGGCGATGCCCCGGATGAACGGCGTTGAAGTGGCGTCTGTGCTGCGGGCTATGATGCCAGGAGTACCGATCGTTCTCTTCACGATGTACGACGATACCGTGGGCCGCGACTTGGCACTATGCGCAGGTGCGAACATCGTAGTCTCCAAGCCTGAGGGCGGGTGGAAGCTAATCGAGTGCGTGCGAAGTCTGCTCCAGGCCGCCTAACCACTAGCAAGTTGTTCGACAGGCGCAATGTGTCACCGTGCATGTTTCCCGGCGGTGTACGTCGAAGTAGATATTCTGACGGTCCCATCAAAGGTCCCATTTACATTTAGCTTGCCGTTCGTTACCGTGGTTCTGCCCACCTTTTTTTCTCCATTTCAGGAATTGTCACTTTTCACGGGAGCTAATCGATCATGCCCAAAAAGCCTGGCCGCACGAAATCGCGCGTTGCGCCCCAACATCCGATCCGTGTGGTTCCATTGTATCGTCCCGAGGCACCGGCCCGCGCGGCTGCCGCAGTTGCGCCTCATCTCACGTATCGCAACGGCCCACTACTCATTGCCGTCCAAGTTTTTACCGTCTTCTGGGGCTCCGCCTGGCAGCAAGCGCCAAACAGCGGCCTCCTCCAGCAAATCAATCAGTTCTTCGACTACATTTTGACCAGCCAACTTATCGATCAGCTGGGTGAGTACAGTGTACCGGGTCAGGCCATCGGCCACGGCTCACGTATTGGCACGATCGTGCTCACCTCCCCTGTTCTCGGCAAATCTGTGCAGGACAGTGCCATCCAGCAATTGCTGCAGCAGCAGATCGACGCTGGCACGCTGCCCGCCACCAACCCCAACACTCTGTACTTCGTATTTCTGCCCCAGGGCGTGCAGGTGGCGCAAGGAAATACCGCCTCGTGCCAGTCTTTCTGCGGATACCACGATTCTTTCGGCAGCAATGTCTACTACGCCGTGATGCCCTATCCTGGCTGCGCGGGTTGCACCGGAGGGCTTGCGGTGTCCGATGCACTTACAACAACGACCTCGCATGAACTCTGCGAGGCGATCACCGATCCTGTTCCGGGGCAGGGCTGGTACGACGATAGTAATGGGGAAATCGGCGACATCTGCGCTTGGAAAACGCGAACGCTGGGCACCTACACGATCCAGCTCGAATGGTCGAACAAGGCGGCCTCATGCATCTAAAACTTGGCGCCGCTCTCAATCCTCTCCTGCCCGCTTCTCCCAATCACGGGCACTGAGGTTCAAGACGCGAAATAATCGGAAGCTAAGAAATGGAAGAGACTGTGATGGTAAAAGTCGCGGACGGTAATTCTGCGAATATACTACAGACATTGTCGACGTTGAGTTGAGGTCAATGCCTAGTGGGAAGTTGGGTTGGCCATCTCCATTGCCCATACCGCTGCAGGACGCATATACATGGGGGCTCGGAAATTTCCGGTGTCGTCCCAGGCTTCGGGAGTGCGAAACCAGTAGCCTTTGGTCTCGTAAACAATGTGATGGATGCCCCACGCCGTGTGGTACGCCTCGTCTTTCAATCCTTCACTAAGGAGAAGCGCTGCCAGCGCGAAGCTTGTGCCGGCCCAAACTTCTTGTGCCTGCTCGTTGTCGCGAATGATGCTGCCATCCGCGGCCATTCCGTTTGCGGCTCCCATTTCTCCATTGCCGAACTTCATAACGTTATTCGCAAAGATTTTTTTCAGTGCCGAAATCTGCATTTCTTTCGGCACCAGATCGCCCAGCCCGGTCATGTTTGCATACCATTGTCCGGCGAGTTGATCGGCCTGAATGCTGTCGCGGTACTCACTCTGGGCGTCATAGCGAAAGTATTCGCCATTCCACAGCTTGTCGATATACGTCTTCTGCGCCTTCTGGAACAATGCGTGATAATCCTCAGCCGATTTGGCCTCGCCAAGGACACGCGCTGTTTCTTCCGAGGCGCGCAACGCCGCGAGCCAAAGTCCTCCGCAGTACGCGCTCACTCCGCGAACGATCCAGGAGTCATATGTCTGATCGGGATAGCCGCTATTTTCTGGTATGCCGCCGCCACGATCGAATTGCTTGAGATAGGTCATGGCCGCCTGAATCGCAGGCCACATCTCGCGTAAGAATTCCTTATCGGTTTTCCCGGTCAGAACATAGTCGCGATAGACCATCAGCACGAATTTCGAGTTCAAGTCCTTCCAGTCATTGGTGTCCTGCCAGCCGGGTTCGTTGACAGAAATAAACGGGTCGCCTTCCGGAACGCCCAAATCGTGGGGTACCGCGCCGATTTTCTTGCGTTTGTGCAACACTGGGCTGCCCGTCTCTTGTGTTTTTGCGACCCATAAGCCCAACTCCGGATACTCGCGGGGTACGGTTTGCGCAAATTCGCGCAGTACTTGCTTGTCGATGGTCGGCCAAAACTTCAGGAGCGCCACGGAGGCGTAAAAGCGGACGTCCAGTGTTCCGTAATAGGCGTAGTCAAAGCATTCGAGCAGCGCGAAAGTAGCAGGCGCATTGCGATCGGAATTCGGCTGGCGGCCCCAAAAAGTTCCACCATCCGTTAGCGTGTAGAACTCGTTGAAGAGCATCCCGCGATACCATGCAGGTTTACTTTCGTCTTCAACGTAAGGCTTTTGCCATGCATCGATAGCATCGCTCCATTCGGAAGCGTGAAGCAGGCCATCGCGAGCGATCGTAAACGAATTATTGGCATTGGTGCCGTAGAAATCTGTATACCGACGATTCCATTTTCGCCCTTGGCCAAACTCAACGATGGGGAAGTCCCAAGCGATCACCATGGGAATAATTTTCCTTTCGCCGGGTTGCAGTGTGAATTTGACGGCAATGGCTCCGCCTACCTTTTCGCTTGCGCTGACCCACGAGGTGTCGCTGTTCGCGAGCGTTCCATCTTTGGAGAAAGGAGCCCACACGGCTTTGCCATCGCCATCGGCGAGAAATTCTGTTTGATAGAAAACCTCTACACCCGGCGACTCGAGCGCGGCGATGGTGAATTCGCCGTCCCACTCGTTTACCACGCCCGTCGCGCGACTCCGGCCAAACACCACGCCTTTCATGGCCGTGTGCGCGGATAGAGTCTCCTTACGAAAGTGATTTTGATTGCCCTGATTCAGAACCGCCTGAAAATCGTGCGTGTACATTCGAAACCATCCGCCCATGTTGGTCCAGGACAACAAAACCGAAACGGTGACCGGCTTACTTGTTGGGTTCTCTGCGTGCCACCTGTAAACCGCTACTGGATAGCTGCTCTCCTTGTAGTTTTCGGGGAGGAGCGGTGAGAACTGCTCCAACACTACGTTGGCCGGGAATTTGTCCCACTTGTAGTCATACCAAGATTTTGGGAAGAGTGCCGCATATTCGCCGGCGCCCACGGGATAGTCCCACTGCCAAGTGGATAGTTCACCGCCCTTCGGGTGATCGGTCGTGAGCACGCGCGCTGTCCCCTCGTTTGCTCCAGCGACTTGCTGGAACATGGCGAATTGGTTCGCGGACACCGGCGCGTACTTGTGAACGGCGCTTTTTATGTGCCACCGGGCAAAGTCGCCGCGATATGTTCTTGAAAACGTTCCAGCGCCGAATCCTCCAACCGGTGCGCCCTGCCAGTAGCCATCATCAATATCTGTCTTGTTTTTTCGCACTCCTGGATTCCCGAGTGGTTGCCCGATAGGCCGCCTCCAGGCGATCTTGGGAATTTCGTCAGCCGCGCAGGCGGCGGGCAGGATTGCACAGAAAGCGGCAGCCGCGAACAGGGTAAGCAGGGTTTTTCTCATCAAGTCTCCAAAAGTGTCGTTAGGTGGAAAAAGAGCATTCGGTTCCGCCAAACACTACCAATTGTTTGCAAGCGTTCACACTCAGAATCCGGAGGGAGCTCCTCGGAGAGAGCAAGTTGCGGTGGAACCAGGGTGCCAAGATTTTATCGACTGTCACTCTTCGCGGAGCCTGATTGAGTGGAACTGGTCTGCCAATATTCGTTAAAGCCAATGTAGTCGGAAGGGAGATTCGCCAAAATCGTTCGGCGCAACTCGAGAATGTCCACGGTTCCGAGATTCTTGTAGAGAACCTTGCCATTTGGATCGAGTAGAACCGTGTAGGGGACTGCCGACTCCCACGTTGGGTCAAACGCCGCCTGTAGGGCGGCAGTGTCACTCGAAGCAAATAGCAGGTTCCGGCTTGTGGCATGCTTTTTCTCGAGCATCCTGAGCACACCATCTTTTTCGTCGGGCATGTTCGCGGACACGGTGATCAGCTCGAAATCGCGAACCTTGTACATCTGAAAGGTATCTTGAAAGTCTGCGAACTCGTCGATGCAGGAACCACACCATGTCGCCCAGAAACTGATCAGCGCCATGTGCTTGCCAGTATTTTGCCGAAGGCGTTTTAGGTCCTCAGCCGTGGCCAGGTCCAACTTCACTGGTTGTTCCGCGATCTTTCGAAGCGCCTCCGCACTGGAAGCGGATTTTTCTTTCCACTTGGTCGAACACCCGAAGACTCCGGTGTGTTTGACAGCTACTTCGCGTCCCGCCAACAGGGCATCGATGGCGTTGCGAGCATCTTGAGTATTCACCATTTCCTTGCGATAGCTGTTGTCCATGCGACCTTCGTAGCGTAGCTTGCGGTCTTTGTCGAAGACGAAGACGTGAGGCGTAGCCTGCGGACCATACGCGCGGGTGACTGACTGTGTATCCCCGTCATAGAGGTACGGGTAGTGGAGATGCTTATATTCGAATCGAATTTTCATCTCGTCGAGACTGTCGCTGATGTCCGATGAATCCAACTCGTCGATACGAAGAGCCTTCGGGTCATTCGGTTCGATGGCCACAACGGCGACCCCGCGATATCGATAATCAGTTTCCAACTGCTGAATGCGCTGCTCGTACATTTGAGCGATCGGGCAGTGATTGCAGGTAAAGACGATGACCAAAATCGGAGCAGACGCATAGTCGGCGAGCGTGTGGGTGTTTCCATCTACGCCAGGCAGAGAAAAGTCAGGAGCAGGCGAGCCCAGCGTCAGAATCGGATGCCCTGTCGGAGTCGCCGACGCGGCCGTCGAGATGTCGCGAGGGGCTTGCGATTGCGGGAGCCCCAACAACAACGCGAAGAACAGTTGCCACATAAAACCTCCGACCTCCGTTTCGACCATCCTGAGCAAAATCTCTCGCCGATCGCGTCACTTACTTTCGCGATTCCGATGCGGACCTAACCGCACCCGAATGAATTTTGGGTCCCTCGCTTTCAGCCCTTCCGGATCGGGCCGGGAGCGCTCGCGGCGTCACATCGGCATTCACAAGACCCATCGCCCACTTGATAGCTTCCACGAACATTTTCTGGAGCCGAGGATCGTCCCAATTTTGCTCGACGTGGCCAAGTGTGGAGTAGTAGACGCGCCCTTTTCCGTACATTTTTGCCCACGTTACGGCGAAATCGCGGTCCTTCCGGTGAACGTGGGGATTGTTCAGATCGAGTTTGCTGGCATCGAGTCGCATCAATACGCGAACCTTATCCCGCGAATAATCCTTCATCTGATAGATCTCGTCCTTCAGAACAAAGGAGGTCGGCCACTGTTGCATGCCAGGGAAGTTTGGATCCTCGACGATAATGGGTGCATCAAACGTGACCCAAGGGTGCTCGTCGAAATATCCACCGATCATTTCTCCGTATTCGGGCCAGGAAGTGAACGTGATGGTCGCGCTGTGCACGCCGACGAAGCCCTTCCCGTCGTCATGCACAAACGAGAGCAGCGCCGCCTTCTGCTCCGGGTTCATCTCAAGCTCGCCGCCGGTATAGAAGAGCACAGCGTCAAAATCATTCAGGTTCTTGGCGTTGTATTCGAGCTTTTTCTTTGTGAGCACTTCGGTGTCGGTTCGAATTGTGGCCGTCCACAGGCCGGACTCGCGACCCAGGCGTTCGATCGTCGCCAAGGCATGCGACACCGCCTCATGCCGGTATCCTTTTTCTTCGCCAAGCACGAGGAGATGCTTCATCGGTTGAGTGCTAGGCTGCACTTGAGCCTGGCATCGGCCGCTGAACACTAAGCAAAGAACGATCGCAGCCATTCGAATACTCGTCACTCGGAGCCTCCACGATGCTGGCAGCCGACACATTTACTTTTTATTTCCGAGCCAGAGGATTGCGTTTTCAAAAAGTTTGTTTTGGGTCGGGTCGCCATAAATCATGGGTCCGTGGCCCATGTTGATGTAAAGCATTCTGTACTCTGTATTCGTCCAGACGACGGGAAGATCGCCTTCGGTGATGATGTCCTTTTTCCCGATCGGATAGTTGGAAGGATCTAGCGTCACGAAGACGCGTACGTCTTTATTGAGACGCGGGCTCGGCTTCCAGAGATACCACTCGTTGGCAGGAGCTTCGTAAGTTGCAGGAAGACCCTTGGTCACAGGGTGCGTGGGATCATCGACGGTCAGTTTCGCCGGGAGCACGGGCCAGTTGTTCGTGTAAAACACGGCCCCTCCGAGGAATTGGACGAACCACGGCCAATGCGTATCTTTATCATTGTATGCAGCGACGTGGAAGCCAATCCATCCGCCGCCGTGTTCCATGTACTTTTCGAATGCCGCTCGCTGTTCGGGAGTTTGCGGGAAGTTGTTGAGCCACAGGATCAGACGGTACGGCTTGAGATCGTTTTCGTTGAGCTTCGTCCAGTCAGTGGTGGTATCCAAAATGAAGTTACGTTTTGCCGCCAGTTCATGATAGAAGGCGAGCGCGTCTTTCGCGGTTTTGACGTGATCCGGCTCAACATCGGTTGAATAGAACGCGAGGACTTTAAAAGCTGGGTCGTTAGCACGGGCGTACCCGCTCGATTGAGTCATGAAAAGAGAAGCCGCAAGCAGTACCTGAATCGCTGCAAGCAGGAACCCTCTGCCACGAACTCTTCCACAAGCACGAGCTTGGTTCATTTCTCGCGAGCCCCCGGTTGACCGGCAGCCCAAAAAATGGCGTTGCTGAAAATCCGTGTGAACGATGGGTTGTTGAAGTGCTCCGGACGATGCCCCACGAAAATGTAAACGTTTCTTGCTTTGACGTGCTTGTTTGTCCAAATCACGGGGTGATCGCCCATCTTCTTGTCGGTGGAAGGTGTGTACGTCTTTTCATCCACGCTGGCGAGCACGTGGACATTCGGCCGCGGCGTGGTGTCATAGGTGTACCACTCTTCATTTTCGATCACGAAGGGCGATGCGACGCCTTTCATCACCGGATGATTTGTGTCTTCGACAGTGACCGTACCGCTGACGAAACTTGCGATGTAATCTTTGAACCGGATGCCTCCCATGAACTGGTGAAACCAGGGCCACATCTGGAAGCCGTCGAACTCTCCCAACAGCGTGGCATGGTGAAATCCGATCCAGCCACCTTTGCCTTGTTCGATGTATTTGATGAATGCAGCCTGGGCCGTGTCGGTCCAGTTGTAGGGAGGATAGTTCAGCTGGATAAACAGGGCATATTTTGCGAGAAATGCGTCGTCGATTTTTTGGGTGTCTTCGATGTAGTCCACCGCGAAATCGTTCTGGCTGGCCAGCTTTGGCAGCCAAATCCTTGCCGCGTCGACAAATGGTTTGTGGATGCCCCCGCGCTCAGCGAGCGCAAGCACATGAAATCGAGCGGTCCGATCCTGCGCGGTCGCGGAATGACCTGCTGAGCAGGACATTAGGGCCAGCGCGAGGAATCGGCCAAGCACCCTGAGATGCAAATTTCCCCCGAGTCGAAACATATCAGTGAGTGTGCACCGCTCCCGGCGTAGAGATTTCCTTCGCAGGCATCGCCGAGTCAAACTTCAAATTGAAAAATCCAACCATCATTTCATCCCAGCTTTGCTGGCCCCAGATGACCGCCTTCGTCGGATCCGGATTCTCAGGATTGTTCGGTGAATTATCGAAATGCGCGGTGCATTCGATCTTTGTGCCTTGGGGAAGGTCAATCGGATCAACGAGGTTGTACCAAAGCTGCCAATGCCAGTTGTAGACCGGAACACTCAGGATCGTTTCCGTTTTGCCGTCTGGAAATGTCAGCCGATATTCAAATGATTTCCCGCGCGAATGCATGTGCGGGTGTAAGCTGACTAGCTTTACTGACTTCTGTACTTCGAATGACGCATCCACCTTGTAATCTGGATCGCCTGGAGGGATCTTGAAAGTTCCGTTCGAGGCGGAAAGCGTCAAGACGCGCTCTTTGGGCGCGGATTTCGAAAGAACAAGCCCAAGCTTCGTCTGGTCTGTGGTCGGCTTGCCGTTTGGCGTGTAGTGAACTTCAAAGACGATGTCGGACCCTGCCTTGATGAGCTTGGCTTCACCGGGGTGCAGGATTTCTGCGGGCTGTCCCGGCGCGTAGCCGACAAGGAAATCACTCGGTAACGCGCTGGTGTCGGTCTTCTCGTCGGCTTTCGGAGGCGGCGCGATGAAGAATACGCCGGACTTCTGGTCCTTGAAGTAATGAGAGCCGGGCTCGCGAAGATACGCGATGATGTGGTGGACTACGGCGCGATCGGTCGGGCGTACCTCAAGCGCTTGTACCCATTTGTCTTCCTTAAAACCCGTCGGAACGATCACATACTGATAGTCCATGACTCCAGCGGCCGGAACCGAGAAAGGCTTGGGAAGTTGAAAGACGACGTCTGGGGTGGGAATGCCCCAGCCTTCCACAAAATTCTTCACCGGAGACGGCATGTCTTCTGCGGCGCCCTTCTGCGATCCTGCATTGACCCATGCCACCAAAGTTCGCACTTCATCGGCGGACAACGATCGTTCGTTGGAGAAATGGCCGTACTTGGGGTCGGCAAACCAAGGCGGCATGATTTTTCGCGTGACCACCATCTTCATCGTGGGCGCCCAGGGCAGCGTGTCTTCGTAAGTGAGCATCGAGAAGGGGGCTGCTTCACCTGGTCGATGGCACGTCTGGCAATGTTTTTGCAGAATGGGCGCGACATCCTTGGTAAAGGTAGGCGGCGGGTTACCCGGCTCTTGCGAACGCGACTGCGTCGCGAAAAAAAACGTCGCTGCTAGAATGCTGGCGAAGCTTATGGTCCACCGCCTAGCTACTTCCATTTTTCCTCACCTTCCACAATTGTGATGTACCGGTCGATGGGAAGGCCGCTGAAGCGCTGTATTTCGCCCCCGGGCTGCGGCCACTTTATCTCCAGTGAGTCGATCGCCGTCCGTTTCCCCAATCCCAGAACCATGCGCGGATCATGAGACGAGAGGTAGCTACCTCCGCCTATCTTTAGCCGTCTGCGTGTCAGGTCTCCGGCTTTGTAGGTGACCACGGCGCCGATGGCATCCGGATTCGCTTTCTTCCCAATCAAATGAACTCCGAGCCAGTGGTTTTGCCGGGCCGCATTATTTCGAAGCAAGACTGGAGCACTGTTGTTCACGGAAATCAGAACGTCGACGGCGCCATCATTGTTAAAATCTCCGAGCGCCAACCCACGGTAGGACATATTCGCGGAAAAGACCGGGCCGCTCTTTGCGCTGACGTCTTCGAATATTTTCCCGTTTTTATGAAACAACAGCAGCGGCTCTTCGTAGGTTACTTCACTGTGGAGCGATCCGATCAGATCGTCCGGATTGCCATTGGCGAGGAATAGATCGAGGTCGCCGTCATTGTCGTAGTCGAAAAATTTGAGGCCCCAGCCGCTCATGAATTTTGTGGATTTGGCGATTCCCGTGGGAATAGCCAGGTCGTCGAAGGTGTTGTCGCGATTATTCTGATAGATGGCGAAGTTTTCGCGGTCAATGTTGGCGACGAAAAGATCCTGCCAGCCATCCTCGTTAAAATCAGCCGCATCCGCTCCCATGCCCGAGCGTGGGCGCCCGTTGGCGCTGAACGCCACACCCGCTTCCGTGCCAATTTCCGTGAAGGTTGCTTTTCCACTGTTCACAAACAAAAAGTTGGCGACGGTGTCGTTGGTGACGAAAAGATCCAACCACCCATCATTGTTGATATCGGAGGCGACCACGCCCCAGGCTTTCCCTAAATGGTCAGCAATACCAGACGCTTTCGAAACGTCGGTAAAAGTGCCATCTCCATTGTTGCGGAACAGCCAACTGGGCATCGGCTGGTAGATTTGAGGAATGCAATAGTGATGCTTTCCGTCGTCATGAACGCCGCACGGCTTGTTTTCCTCTTTGCTGAAACGCACAAACTGCCCAACAAACAAATCCAGAAGCCCGTCATTGTCATAGTCAAACCACACGGCACTGGAAGCCCATCCGGGTGCGGCGACGCCGGCCTTTGCAGTCACATCAGTAAACGTGCCGTCCCCATTGTTGTGATACAAAATGCTGCGGCCGTATTGGGTCACATACAGATCGGAGAATCCGTCGCGATCGTAGTCGCCGACAGCAATGCCTTGGCCATACCCGCCCGCCGCGACGCCAGCCTTTTCGGTGACGTCCGTGAAGGTGCCGTCGCGGTTGTTGCGATACAAAGCATTCCGCAGCGGCGGATCGGGGGTGTAGAAATCGCACTTGCCGCTGTTGACGAGATAGATGTCCATCCAGCCGTCGTTGTCGTAATCCAGGAACGCGCAGCCGGCGCCTGTAGTTTCGGGCAGATATTTCTCTGGAGACTTTCCATTCACGTGAACCCACGAAATACCGCTGGCCGAAGCAGGAATTCGTTCGAACGGGAATTCCGGCGCAGGCGCGGCCGCCCTCAGAACTCGTGAGCACCCCCCGAATGCCGCTGTGGCAGCCAGAGCGCCAAGCAATTGCCGCCGAGTCATCAATGGGGTTCCATCATTCTTCGAGGCGCTCAACAATGTTCGCGCTCAAGCGTTACTGCGCGTTTCCTTCCGCCGGCGCAGGCTTCTGCGCCAATCGCCGGTGTATGGCAAATTCCTTGTCTGCTTCTTCTTTTTGACCGGTTCGGCTCAGCGCCACTGCCAGGTTGTAGTGCGCCGATGGATTGCCTTGCTGTAACCGCACGGCGGCCCGCAAAGGGGGAATAGCTTCTTCGTAGCGCTTCAGGGTGACCAGACAAAATCCCCAGCCCATAAAGGCATCTCCAAAGCTCGAATCCAGTTTGGCGGCTCGCGAAAAGTGCGAAATGGCTTCCTCAAGTTGCGATTCCTGCCGCGCCATCTCTCCTAAAATGTATTCGGCGCCTGCATTGCTTGGATTAATCTGAATTTCTTTTTGGAATTCATCCTTTGCGCGCTGTGCGGAATTGGCGTCAGGCTGAGGACGCGAAAGCAAGAGTCTTCCGAGCAGATAATGCAAACTGGGCGCATCGGGCTCCTTCGCGATCATGTCCTCATACTCGCGCTGGGCCTCGTCCCATTTCCCTTGCATCTCCAGGGCTTCGGCGTTGAGTTTATGAGCTGGCAGTGACTGCGGCGCGGTGCTGGCGAGATTCTGCGCGACCCGCGTGGAAAGATCAGAGTATGCGTGGACCAGAACAAAAAGGATGTCGGGATCCTGAGGAAACTGGTGGTTCAGCAATCGCACGAAATCCAGCGCGGCGTCCGGGCTCTCCATGCTCATCGCACAGCGCAGACCTACGATGCCGGCCTTTTTCTTGCCTTCCGCCGATCCTTGACCGCCTAAGGTTCGCTTAAGAGATGGAAGTGCCTCTTTACAATGACCTTGCTCCGCAAGAGCAATAGCCTTTTCCTCGGTCACTCCTGCGCCGCTTCCCGCGGGAGGGCTAGGCTTCACCTCCTGAGCAACTAGGACCGAAGCGGGAAACCAAACGCCAAACGCCAAGCTAGAGATGGCAACTGCGCATGAGACTCTGGTCATTTGCCCGTCATGGAGCGGTTCAAAAATAGCCTTGAGCTTGCATAGCACAAAAACAAAAATGAGGCAGGCGGTGTCCGCGCCTGCCTCATTGTACGTCGTCTGCGTCAATAGTAGAGCTTCAAAGCAAACTGAATGTTTCTCGCAGGTTGTGAAGCGTTAATCACGCCGGTCGTGGATGTCTGCACCGTCGTATTTGGCGCCGCCAGGTTGACGCGATTGAACGCGTTCAGGAAATCGCCGCGGAATTGCAGCTTGAACCGTTCCGTCAGGTGGAAGTTTTTCTGCAGGCTGAGATCCCAGTTGTAGAAACCAGGCCCGCGCAATTGACCAATCTGTGGTGCGCAAGTGCCGTAGCCTACCGCGTTGGAGTAGTTGCTGGGATCGAACCAGAGGATGCCGCCGCCTTGGGCCGCTGTGGCGTTCTGCCGGCCGAAGACGGTGTTGGTGCCGTTGCAATCCGGGCGCAGGCCGCGCGAGGCGGTGCCGGTCAGGTCTTTGCCGTTGTTGTAAAGACCCATCGGGAAACCCGTATGAAGGGTAACGATCGGGCTAACCGACCAGCCACCCACAACGGCGTCCAGGGCCTTGTTCATGTCTCCTCCAAATTTCTTGCCCTTGCCTAATGGCAAGTCATAAACGGCGTAGGAGGTCAGGTTTTGAGTTTCGTCGTAGTAGCAGGGTGACCATTCGGCCTTCGGGTCGTAAATGTTCTGCCAATATGGCGAAGCGGTGTTTGAGGCCCTAGCAGTTGACCAAGTTCCGTAATAACCGCTGTTGTTGGTCATGCATTTGCCGTACGTGTAGGCCACCTGATACTGCAAGCCGTGGCTTGGCGCCTTCTGGAATACTGCCTGCAGCGCGTTGTACATCATCCGGCCGTTGGATTGCGTGCCGGAAACGGTGCCACCACCGGTTGGGTTAATCGCTGCAATCAAGGCAGGTCCGTCGCCATTTGCAAAGAAGGGGCTCGGAGCCGTGCAAGGAGGCTTTCCGCACGAGGTGGCCGGTTCTGCCACCGGTTGGCCGTAGAAGAAAGGCACCATCAAGTGATAGGCCGTCTGTCCGACGTATCCGACCTGCAAGGTGGTGTCGTTCCCGAACTGGTGCTGGATGGTCAGGTTCCACTGATCGTCGATCGCCGGCTGAACGTTTTGATCCCAAAGACGGAAGATCTGTCCGTCAAAGCACGTGAAATTGGGGCATGCCGTGCCTGCGGGCGCCGCGGCAATGATGCCATCCGACGCAGTCGTGGTCGGCAGGGCTTGCGAGAGATATTGAGTCTGGAATTCGCCCGCAGACGCCCCGCCACTGAACGGCGGATTGATGGGCAGGCGCAGGTTGGTGCCCGTGCCTTCCAGATAGTCTGAGACCGTGAAAGCGCCGCGGACAACCGTGTGGCCATTGAAGCGTCCCGGCGTCCAGGCAAACCCAAGGCGCGGCTGGAAAGCCTTGCCGCCGTAGACGCCGCTGTACAGCGAACGGCTGGCGCCACCTTGGCCGGCAGTCAATAGCTTGCCGCTGACGGGATCGAAGTTGTCCTGCTGATTGTGTGTTTCAACCCACGGCGTATGGGCTTCGTAACGCAAACCCAGAGTCAGGGTGAGGTGGTCCGAGACGCGCCAAGTATCCTGGCCGTAGCCGGAGATAACACTGGAGGTCTGTTGCCAACCGCCGGTGGTGAGGCCGCGCCCAAATGCGGTGGGTAAGCCAAGGAAGAAGTCGGCCATCCCTTCGCCCGTGTTCTTCAACGGGGCGGTCGGACTGGAAGCAGTGAAGTTTGGCCCGAAGACCATACCGCCCAATTCACCGCTGTTTCCAGAGTAGAACACGGTGATCTTGTCGTACATATATTCGCCGCCAAATTTCAATGTGTGGTGGCCTCGGATCCAGGTGATGGAATCATTGCCTTGCCACACCTTGCTGTCGAAGCTCTGGGTCACCAGGCTGTTGCCAATATTGGTGAGCGTGCCGTTGCCGGGGCTGGTTGGCGTTCCTCCGCCAAAATCAAGGCCCAACAGGCCGACAAGTCCAGCCGGATTGGAGTTAGGAATTCCGATGGTTTGACCAAAAGCTCCAACCGACGCATCGAATGTTGATCCGGTGTTGAGGGTGATGTGGTTCCAGCCAAAGCGCGCATCGTTGATGAGGTTGTTGCGGACACTACGAGTCCAGTCGCCCACAACGCTCCAGATCGGCGCGGTAGATTCGCCGTTGCCGAAAAGGAGTTGTGAGTTAGTCGAAGGATCGGTCTGGTAGGCCCGGGTGAAGCGGCCGGAAATCGTGTCCTTGCTCGAAAGCCGGTAGTCGACCTTGATGTCACCCTGGTCGGCGTTAAGGGCATTGGATTTCAGCTGAAGGGCGTTGTTGGTCAGATTGTTGTTAATCGCTTTGGGATAGAACGACGAGGCGAACAGTGCTGAGGCTACGGGGCTGATCATGCTAGCGGGAATAATATTACCCGGGAACGGCGTTCGAGTCGTGGCCGCGACGCAGGCTGTGCCATTCTGCCCGGTAGTCCCCTGACAGGGGTTGTACAGCTGGATCGGAGTCTTCGCGGTCAAGAGCGCCGAAAAATCACCGGCTTGTTCGGCGGGTGTGTACACAGAGATGAAACTGCCTGCAGGCGGATGGTCGAACCGCTGTCCCTGGTAGTCGACGAAGAAGAAGAGCTTATTCTTAAGGATCGGACCGCCCAGGGTTCCGCCAAACATGTTCCAGCGCAGCGGTGCGCGAGCAATCGCCGGCGAGTTCGGATTGATCTTGTTTTCCCACTGGTTGGCATTGAGTTTGTCGTTGCGGAAGAATTCCCAGACATCGCCGTGAAAGCCGTTGGTGCCCGATTTGATCGTCGCGCTGACGATGCCGCCCATGAAGTTTCCAAACTCCGCGGGAGCGTTATTGGTGATGGAGTTGAATTCCTGAATGGCGTCAGGCGACGGTGTGTACCCAAGAAGATTGTCTGATACCTGGTTGTTGTCCATGCCATCCAGGAGAAAGTTGTTCGCCTGCTCGCGATTGCCGTTGATGAACGGCCGCCCGCCACTGGCTACGTTGTCGCCATTATTGAAGCTGCTGGGATCGGGAGAAACAGCGCCGGGCGACAGGAGTGTCAGTTCGACGTAGTTTCGAGTGGCGAGGGGAAGCGCATCGTTTGTCGCCGCGTCAATAATGGTATCGACCTGCGTGCTTTCGGTCTTGAGGATCGGCGCGGCGCCGGTCACCTCCACGGTTTCGCTGACCTGCCCTACCTTCATTTCAATGTCGATACGGGCGACCTGGTTCAACGAGAGCGTAAAAGCTGGATACGCAACCGAAGAGAACCCCGCCTTTTCAACTCTCACTTCGTAGTTACCGATCGGAAGCTGCGGAACGCGGTAAAGGCCCACGTCATTGGTCGTCGCGGAATAAACGATACCGCGTTCGACGGACTTGACGTTAACCACCGCGCCGACCACCGCCGCACCGCTGGTATCCGTGACCGTTCCGGTCACAGTAGCGGTTACTTCCTGTGCCACGACCCTCTGCGCTCCGCTGAAAGCAAGCGCCAAACTGACCACCACCCAACAAGCGACACGCAAACTATTTTTCATTATTGCTCCCCCGAAAGAGGTTGCCACCCCACGGCGCCCGCAACGACTCTTCCTTCAGATTTCGAGATAAACGACAGAGCCCCAAGTACCCGATGGGGCATAGCTATATAGCGGAATGGTTCGCTCGTCAAGAGAAAAGCGCTGATTGTGGAAATTTATTTGCACTCCGGCACGAAACTGAACTATAAGTGCTCTATATCACTTTTTTCGCTGGGAGGCGGTGCAGCGTCCCGGGAGGGAAGTACCGGATGCGGTCGGGCCCCGGAAGCGTTGCCAATTGCGTGAAATGTCAGAAGAAAATCGTTATGGCAAGGGTGCGGGCCAAACTTTTTGCGTTCTTAATCGTACTTAAGTTCGCGGCGAATTCTTCGGTCGGGTTGTAGCTCACGGTGGAGTCGAGGAAAATCGAGATGTTGACGAAGAGGGCAGACGGGATTCCCGCCTACCGGCGGATCCAGGAAGCGATACAGCGTGTTATCGAAGACGGCGAACTGAAGCCCGGGGATGTCGTGGCTTCCGAAAGGGAGCTCGCTCGACTTCACAACGTCAGCCTTATGACGGCCCGGCACGCGCTGGGTTCGCTTGAGCGCGAGGGAGTCGTTGAGCGTCGGCGCGGTGTGGGCACGTTTGTGGCTGCTCCGAAAATTCACTTCAACAAGTTAATGAGTTACACGGAGCAGATGGGAAGCCGCAGACTGGCGCCAGTTTCGAAGATCCTGTTTGCCAAGATCATCGACAATGAAGAGGAAGCTACCGCTCGCCTGTCCCTTTCGCCAAAAAGCCGGGTTCTGAAGCTGGAGCGTTTGCGGCAGGCGGCAGGCGAGCCGTTTGCCCTGGAGACTTGCTACTTGTCTGCCGCGCAATTTTCTGGATTGCTCTCGGCTCAGTTGCAGACCGGGTCTCTGTTCTCCACCTTGGAACGTGAGTACGGCATCGAACTTGGCTATTCCGACGAGGAAGTCGACGTGACCGTTGCAGATCCCCGAACGGCCGAACTCCTGGGAGTCCCGAAACGCGAGCCGCTCCTCCGCATTCGCCAAGTGATCTATTCCACGAAAGGGAGTGTCATTCTGTATGTTTTGGGGTTATACCGTTCTGATCGTCACAACCTCGTGATCCGAAGATATCGATAGCTTCGCGTTCCGTCGAATCAGCGTGATGCAACGGCGCCCAACATTCCATGCCGTCCAAACCATCGCGGACGTCTCAGAACGCTAGATTAATGAAGCCCATGCCGTCCCGGCTTTCGTCCTTGCGCGACTCACTTTCAGGCAAAATAATTTCCTTTATGCTTGTTGCTTTTCTGTTTGCTCTCGTGATCCACGCGGGCGGGCAAAGTCAGACGGCGTCATCGACCCAATTTGTGGATGTCACCGCGTCTGCGGGAATCAAATTCGCACATTTCAAAGGAAACAAAGGAATCTCCATCAATCTCGAGGAATTTGGTCCGGGGGTCTGCGTTTCCGATTTCAACCGCGACGGCTGGCAAGACATTTACTTTGTGAACGGGCGCGATCGTTACGAGCGCGGCATCGCCGTCAAGAATGCATTGTATCGAAACAATGGCGACGGCACCTTCACGGACGTAACCGACAAAGCGGGCGTGCCAGGCACGGCCTACGGTCTCGGCTGCGCTTGGGGAGACTACGACAATGACGGTTTCCCCGATTTGTTCGTAACGCAGTTCGGCAGCAACGTGCTGTACCACAACAACGGCGACGGCACCTTCACTGACGTGACCGCAAAGGCTGGCGTCGCCGGCAAGGAATCAGGTCCGATTCATTCCGGCGCCACTTTTGTCGACTATGACCGCGACGGACGGATCGATCTCTACGTCGGAAGTTACGTCGCATTCGATCAGAACAGCAGGCGCTATTGCAACATTGGAGGAACGCTTTCGAGTTGTCCGCCGAGCGCTTACCGCGGCAGCCCCAACGCGCTGTATCACAACAACGGCGACGGCACGTTCACAAACGTCTCGACCGCGGCGCATATCCTTCAGCCCGAAGGAAAGAACTTGTCCGTCGGAGCTGCGGATTACGACAATGACGGCTGGCCCGACCTGTTTGTTGCCAACGACGGACTGCCCGCGTACCTTTACCAGAATCTACATAACGGTAAGTTTCAAGAGAATGGTGAGACTGCGGGGATGGCCTTCACCTTACGCGGACAAACCATGGCCGCGATGTGCATTTCATTGGGTGATTACGACAACGACGGCTGGCTCGATCTGTACATTTCAGATTTTCAGAAGAGCTCAGACCACCTGTGGCACAACTCCGGAAAGGGCTACTTCGACGAGGTAAGCGACGAAGCGGGAATCACGGTCCCGACACGCGATGTCCTGAGCTTCGGCGGCGGATTTTTAGACTACGATAACGACGGCTGGCTCGACCTCTTTATCGCCAACGGTCATGTCTATCCCGAAATCGAGCAGGTCTCACCGGAAACGCACTACAAGCAACATAACTCGCTGTTCCACAACGAGGACGGCGGAAAATTCAAGGAGACCTCCGGGCCCGGCGGCTTAAGCGTTCTGGAGGCTCGCGCGGGCCGGGGCGTCGCTTTCGCCGACCTCGACAACGACGGCTGCATCGACGTTGTGGTGGCTAACAATGGCGATCCGCCGACGGTTTTGCATAATTCATGCACTCACGAAAATCATTTCGTAAATTTCAAGCTCGTTGGAACGAAGAGCAATCGAGACGCCTTGGGAGCCCGGGTCCGCCTCACCGCCGGGAAAATTTCGCAGATTCGGGAAATCGCCGCGGGCGGCAGTTACCTCTCCCAAAGCGATCTCCGAGCCAACTTTGGTCTTGGGAGTGCCACGACGGCATCGACCGTGGAAGTAAGCTGGCCAAGCGGCGCCCACCAGGTTTTTCGCGACGTCAAGGCCGACCGATTCTATGCAATCCAGGAAGGCCGCCCAGAGTTGACCCTACAGGAATTTCGCTCGAAGACTGCAGGCACTTCTCAAAACGCTCCGCCAAACAAGATCGTTCCCTGATGCTGTAAGGTGTCCCGCCTTTCGCGTCGAGGTAGAGCGGCGTGTCATGCAACCACTGCGGCGGGGCGCGAATCGCGTGCCATCATCGCGGCGCGGCTGCGCCAGGCATCACCGGAACTACGAGCGCCGAGGGGTGCTCGTCGTCATGGAGTATCGTGTTGGTGGCCGAAACAAACTCGCGGCTCGTCGCCTGATCCGCGCCGGTGTTCAGGTTGCGATCGAAGCGCGGGAAATTGCTGCTGGAAACTTCCAAGCGCATTGTGTGGCCCTTCTTGAAGACGTTGCTGGTAGCCCACAGATCCAGCGAGATTTTGTAGACCTGGTTCGGATTCATCAGCATCGATTTCTCCTGAGAATCGCGATAGCGCATACGGAGAATTCCGTCAGCCAGATTCATGGCAAAGCCATCGGGTGAGACGTCCACCAGCTTTGCCGTAAAGTCAGTGTCCACCGCAGACGATTTGGCCCACAACTCCAGCGTAACCTGGCCAGTGACCTCTGTATCTTCGGCGAGCGCTTTGGTCGAATAGACCAGCACGTCGCTCCGATTTTCGGCGGCGCGCTGGTCGCGCGGGCCCGGTTCGTAGTGCTCGGCGTCGCAGCAGAGCGAGCCGCCGATTGTCGGCACAGGATTTGCTGGATCGTATGTGAATTTGTCCGATGGTTCTTTTTTTGGCGGCGCGACGGAGAGGCCGCCATCGCCACGCAGAGAATTGGCGGAGCCGCCGGAGTGTAAGAAGTAGCGAGTGGGTTTGCCTTCCGGCGGAGGCCAATCCGACTCCTGGTGGTACTTGTTCTCGCCCATCACAAAAATGTGCACGGGTTTGCCCTCGACTGTAGACCCTTCCGTCGCGAACTCGTTCTGCACGCCTTTGAAGAGGTAGTCGTACCAGTCGAGTATCACGGTTGTGGAGGGGAATTTGAGTGCTTCGTCGCCAAATTCAACGTCTCCGATGCGCCGCCCAAAGCCGGCATGCCCGCCGATTTGTATCAGGAGGCGCTGGCCTTTGCGTGCCGCGTCCGTGCCGCCGTGCGCTTTAATTCCCATGTAATTTCTTAGCGTGCCGCCCAGAAAGATGTCGTACCAGCCGCCAATGTGCAGCGCGGGGACTTGAATATCCGAAAAGCGTTCCTCGATGGACCATTGCTTCCAATATTCGTCATAGGAGGGATGCGCGAGCCAATCGAGATAATACGGCGCGATCTGGGCTGTGGCCGCGGCGCCTGCTGGAAGCGCGGCGTAATTGAACGCAGGATATTGAGTAAGCGGAAGCGTGGGCGCGCCTAGCAGCGCGTTGGTGTCTTTCGCGATCAATCGCCACAGTGTGTTCGTGGCCAGCTGGGTCGCCCAGTTTTGATCGAACCATTGTTCAAGCGCCCCCCCTTGATACGTCCAGTTTTCGTGATAGTTGCTGGCCGTCACCACCGGGCAGATTCCCGCAAGATGCGGCGGATGTACAATCGCGGCGAGCATCTGTGTTGCGCCGACATAGGAGCCGCCGATCATCCCGACTTTGCCGTTCGAGGATGGCAGCGCGGCGGCCCATTCGACTGCGTCGTAGCCGTCGTCTGACTCGTGGCGGAAGGGGTAAAACTCGCCATCCGAGGTGTAGCGCCCGCGAACATCTTGTACAACGACGACATAGCCGTGCGCCGCGATCTGATACGCTGGGGAGGCCGCCCAGCCTACACTTTTGTCATAAGGCGTCCGCATCAGGATGACCGGAAATTTCCCATCGGCCTTCGGACGGTAGATGTCCGCGCGGAGCGTCACGCCGTCGCGCGTTTTCATGGGGACGCCATTTTGCACGATTGCTTCATAGCTTTGCTGCGCTCGGGCGCAATGCTGTGTTAGCGCGATCGCAGCACAGATGGCGAGAATTGCCTGCAAAATTCTCCGCTGGAACAAGATCCCTCCTTGTGTAAATTCACAGAGAAAACATCGACTCGAAAAAGTCGCATTCTATTCCTGCAACTATCGGCAGAGAAACTACGACAAGATATCTCCAGATGCAATGCGCGTTTCGACCCGGTTACTCGTGGCGATGAGGGACACTTGCTCCAGATGTCGGGAAATACCCTTCTTTATCCGGTTTTTTGAAAGGCTGAACCTGCCGGCCCGTCGAGGGTTCCGGCAGTGGCCCGTCGGGGTATTTTTCGATAAACGTTACCAAACACCGCCAAATCCGATAAATCGCAAGGTAAATCGTTGTCGAGGCAAACCGATCGAAGTTCATGCCTGCCTCTTCGAGATGATGCCGGCGGACTATGGTTCCACGTTTAGCGCCAATGAGTTGAACGATCTGGTCGGATTCTGAGGACGGTAGTGCAACGAGATAGCTGAGTAGGTGATGGTCCATGCCAGGCCTTCGGCTGCATGACTTCGGCGTAGCGCCGTTCGCAACACCATTCGACGCGGTGTTCCGCAAGTTGTAGCAATGAAAATCAGCGGCCATAAAGACGATAGCCTTATTCAACCTCAAACAACATCGTTGGTAACACCGAACCTGTGGATGCGGCCAAACACAAAACACGCACGCGTCTACGTGCCACTCGCGTTACACTGGCACAGCACCGCTGCGCCCGATCTCGAAACGAATCAAAAAGCAGAGTCGCGGCTAATCAAACTGAAAACATTGTATTATAGCGATGTTGTGCCCGGGTGGCGGAATGGCAGACGCTGAGGACTTAAAATCCTCCGGGGATTTTTCCTCATGTGGGTTCGACTCCCACCCCGGGCACCAATTTCAGCCAATGTTTACGCGGGTTCTAGTGAATCGTCGGAGTAGCGGAGGCGACGCCGTCGCGGGGGGCTGTAACACTTGCTGTTACACTTCGCTCGACGGCGTCGGCCAGGTGAACGTCGGCCAGGTGCGCGTAGCGCTCCGTCACTTTGACGGAGCCGTGCCGCAGCAGCTTCGACACCTTGTAGATGTCTACGCCATTCATTACCAGCCGCGAGGCGAACGTGTGCCGCAGGTCGTGCCAGTGGAAGTCGCTGATCTTCGCGGCCCGGCGCACGGAGTCCCACCAAGTGCGATGCGCCCACTCGTCGTCGCCGTCGGGGCACACGATACCCGTCTCCTTGGGTCCTAACTTCACGAGCGCCGCCACCGCCGCCGAGTTCAAGCGCACGACCTGCCGCTTGCCGCTCTTCGTCAGGAGCAGCGTGATCTGCTTGCGCTCCAAGCTGACGTTCTCCCACTGCAAACTGTATTGCTCGGCCCAGCGCATCCCGGTGTGGAGCGCTAGATCGAACTCGGCCTCCCGCGCGGGACACTGCTTCGCCATCGCCGCGCGCAGCTTACGCTCTTCTAAAGCATCAACATCATTAAGAAACCGGATGCGCTCGTTGTTCAGCTTGAACAGCTTGACGCCCCGCGCGGGGTTCTCCGTCACCTTCTTGTTCTCGATGCCGATCTTGTAGGCGTGCGAGAGCGCCACGCGATAATGGTTGAACGTCGCCGCCGCTAAGGGTTGCCCTTTGCGTGGCCCTGTGGCGACGCGCTCGGCGGCCAGCCTCTTGCCGATCTCGTCTGAGGTGATGCTCGCCGCCGTGCGCCCGGCGAACCAGCGCGCCAGAATCTTGTAGCGGTTGCCGGGCCGCAGGCGCTCCTCGCGGGCCTTGCGAATGGCGTCGTCGAGCAGCTCCGACAGCAGCACGCCCCGCCGTGTGAGTTCTGGAAAAAAGCGCCCTTCACGCACTTCGTTCTTACGCTTCTGGTAGACCTGGCGCGCCAGCGCCTTCGACGGCCCCACGGCCTCGGTGTGCCCCACGCCGTTCTGGTCGTGGTACCTGACGTACCATACGTGGCCGCGCAGCAGCAGCCCGCGATCGACCTTGTCTTTCTTCCACTTGCCCTTGTCCTTCTAGCTGGTGTTCTTCATGTTGTTCTCCTGTTCCTGAAATTGCGCTGCATGACTAAGTTGCGGCAAGCCGTCCCGCAATACTTCTTGTCCTTCCGGCTGGCGATGAAGTGTGGATGGAGGCATCTCTCGTTGACGCAGCGGCGTACGCGACCCTCTTCGAGATCGCGCACGAACAGCAGTCGAATATAAGTCCACAAGTCGGCCGGGCGCAGCACGAGGCCGCGCGACTCCCAGGCGACGGGCAGCCAGGCGTGCTCAAGGTTTTCGAGCCCCTCCGGGAACCACAGCGCTTTGAGGTTCTCGGCGTTGGGTTTTTTCCACGCCCGGCGCAGCTTGTCCTGCGTCCATCCGAAGACCCCGACGGAGATCTCGAACTGGTCGCCCTTCTCGGGAATCTGGGCTATGTCGGCTTCGAGCGGGGCGACCGTCTGCGTGAAGTCGCGGACCTGCGCGAGCTTAGCCGTCCCCGGCCAGCCCAAGTTGGCGAGCAGCTGGTGCGGGGGCTCCTCCCAGCGTCCGGGGTCCGCGTAGTCGCCGCCCACGCTACCGACGACGTAGCCGAGCCCGGAGCGCACGGCGCGCAGGTAGTCGGGCGCGGTGTGGCCGTAGTAACTGGTCTTTCGGGCGACGGCTGAGGTTGTCGCACAGAAGCCGGGGACGACCGGAGCCAGGAGCTGGTAATACTTTTTGCGCACGAAGACTATTATATTAAATATAGCTACTCCACGCTAGCCTTATTTTTAACCGCGTAATAGCTTTGCGCCCGGATTTTGCGTATCGTACGCGTAATAGCTTCTAGACAAAATTGTGCTTATGTATTTACAGGGTAGGTCCTCCCGGCGTAACGTAAAAAAATTAAATTACGCAGGAGGTCACCATGAAGGGATTCATCACCGTGACGCAGGCGATGGCGGCCACTCAGCTCAGTCGCCAGATGCTCTACAGGCTAGTCCGCGAAGGCCGTGTCCAGGCCAAGCGGCTGGGCTGGCAGTACTTCATCGAACAGCGTTCACTCGCGAGCTATTGCCGCGAGCAGGGCCGCCAGCTCATCGCGCAAGCGTAACTCCATGGCCGAGACTAAACAGCCCGTCGAGGGCCAGCTGCTGTACGCCGTGCCGCAGGCCGCCGCTGTTCTAGGCATGTCCGAGAGCATGGTCTGGTTTTACATCAAGACTCGCGAGCTGCGCACGCGCCGCGTCGGGGTGCGCGTATTGGTGCCACGCGCCGAGCTGGTGCGATTTGCGAATAAAGACCACAAGGGGATCGAACGTATAGAAAGGGCACGGTCATGAATCTCATGAACGAAGACAGTCGCATCTCCAGAATCAAAAAGCTGCTCACGCTGGCCGGTGAAGGCAATCCATCTCGTGAAGAAGCCGAGCTGGCCATGGCCAAAGCGCACCAGTTGATGCTCCAGCACGATCTCGCGCTGGCCGACCTGAAAGAGAAGGCCGAGCCCGATGAATTCTCGAAGCACTTCGTCGGCACACCGTATAACCGACGGCCCCCCGAGCAGGAATTCATCTCCCGG
The DNA here is from genome assembly GCA_963721915.1 of uncultured Acidobacteriota bacterium. Classification (GTDB taxonomy): domain Bacteria; phylum Acidobacteriota; class Terriglobia; order Acidiferrales; family UBA7541; genus Acidiferrum. Next base: position 289,463 of record CAVRLD010000009.1, read on the forward strand.
CTGCTCCAAGCCCACTTCCACGTGAAGGTGCTGTACTCAAACATTCACATGAGACCTGGCAAGGTCCCGACGACGATCACCCCTGTGAGACGGCAAGGTCCCGGCGACGATCACCCGAAACGATATTTGAAATTCAGCAAGGTTCCGGAATATGCCGGGATGACGGAAGGCGACTGGGGGATGCAGCTCATCGGTCGCAAAAGCAACATCCTGATTGCCGAGTATGTGTACGACTTCCTCAGTCTGGAGTTCGGGCGGTTATGGAAGCAGCACCGGGAGGAAACCGGCAAGGGAGCTTACGCCAAGCTGGACTTCTATCAGGGTCTGTACGAAGGACTCAATCAACGATTGCACGATGAGCGGCGGCGACACGAGCGGGCGGTCACTTCTGAACAACGGGAAGAGCTGGCCATCGTAAAGGTCAACGACGACGAGGCTCTTCGGAAATACGTCAACGAGGAGTTTTCCTACATCAACCATGCGCGCGGTAGCTATCGGGAAAGCCGGGATGTCGATTCCTACGCCGAAGGCAAAGCCGCTGGCCAGCGTCTCAACATTCGCCCGGCTGTGAATCAAGGACGCGGAATCAAATCGCTGCCCGCGCGAAGTACGTCGTGAAGCGCGCCGCCAAGATCGTGGAGCTCGACCTCTACGAGCCGGTCCTTCAACCCCAGCCGCAAGGCACCTCACGCTGTGTTTCTTGCGGCCAGCGCTGCCAAGGCTCGTTCTGCGACAGCACGTGCGAGCAGAACCAAAACAGTTATTTCGCCGACTGGATCGCGCGAGTTCATCCCGAACAGCTAAAGAGCAAGGAGCGTGCGGCATGAGACTTCTCTACATGAAAAAACTTTTCACCTTCTTGTCCCGCCTGCTGGCCGTCCGTGGCGTCGCGCGGATGATGTGGGGGCCGCGAAACGAAAGGAGAATCACACGATGATCGCCGCCCACCTGTACGCGCCGCTGCTGGAAGTCCTGGATGCGCTTCTGGAGATCGAAGACGAGCTATTCGATTCCAGCACCGTTCACTACGAAGTCTTGTGTTGCCTGCCCACGTACTATCACCCCTGGTCCTGCGACCTCCTTCGCTACGTCAAATACAAGGACGAGACGATGCTCCAGCGGCTGCTGGAGGAGTTCGAGGAGAAAGCGGACCGCGAGCTCATCCTCGACATGCTGGCCGGTGACGAGGACGACGAAGGCGGCGAGGAAGTGCCGTCGTGAGCCGCAACGGTGCAGCGCGCTGGCTGGCCGACAATCGCAGCCAGGACCATCGCACAGTACACGCCCGCTCTCCTCTGCCCGCCGTACCGCAGCAGCTGCCACCGGAAGCGGTGCGCGACCTGACGGCACTGCGCACACCACCACCCGCCGCGCCTACCCGGTGCGACACGCCCGAACTTCTGCGCGCGCTGCTGCTGTCCGTGGGCCTGGGAGCTGACCGCAAGCAGGAATTCTTCAAGCATCTCTTCGAGCAGCTCAAGCCCAAGCCACCCAAGCCTGAACCTGAACCGAAGCCAAAGAAGCGCGTCGTTCCGCCCCGCGCCCCCGTCGTCGCGACGGGTCCCGCGCCGACCATCGCACAGTTCTGGGCCGCTAGCGGCGCTAACCCGAAGCTCGACGTCAGCTGGGAGCAGTATCGCGGATTCTGCGCGAAACGTGGCGGAGCGCCCGCGATGAGCTGCGAAGAGTTCGCCCAAGCCTGGCGAGACGAGCGAGCACTCCGGGAGCGCGGGGCGAGCGAGCGTAAGGAACTTCGCCGAGCGGAGCGCGAGCGCCGCGAGGCGGAACTCGAAGAAGTCAAATCGAAAGGAGAATCACGATGAAAGAATTGCGCGCTGAAACGCAATACGGACATGAGTGCGTGTACTTGTCCGTGGAGCACTGGGAAAACCGTGCGTTTTTATTCGGAGAGAAGTTCGCCTTGGTCTACGACCCGGACATTGACCAACACGGCGGCACCTTGCATTGCGGGCAGATCGAGTCCCGAAAGACGTACGGTCCTGGAAGGATATTCCGCTGCCTCTGCTGCGGTAAGTTCTGCCACGACACGTACTGCTGCACGGAGTGCGAGCAGCTCAATGATTGGTATGTCGCCGAGTGGGCCGCACTCGGAGAACCACAGTGACTTGCGGCGAGCTTAGATCGTTCCTGGACACCGTCCGCGCCCGCGCCCCTCGGGCGACCACGTTCGGCTTCTGTGTCTTGCGGCCAGAGGGCGAGAACACGTTGGAGTCGTCCGCCACGGACCCTGACGACCTTATCTTGAGCAACTTGTGGCAGCGCCTCGGCGACGGATTGTTGATTGGCGCCTATGCGCGCAGCGGAGGCTACGCGCTGCGCCGCTACATGTTGTTTCCGTATCTGTATTGCGGCGAGCCCGGAGAAGCGGCGACCCGGGAGTGGTTGCGGCGGGCAATTAACTTCGACGCGTTTTTGTTACAGCAAGGCGACCGAATCAACCGGGGCAGCCGAGAGGAGCACACACGATGACGACGAAGATACGAATCGAAGGCAAAGAACTCGAACTCTGCGACAAGTGCGGCTTCGACTGGTGGGCCTCAGCCTGCTGCGAAGACCCGCGTTACGGCGGAGGCGCCGACAAGGAACATCCACCCCGGGCGGTCGTCGAGGTCCTCACTACCGACAATGGAGTCGTTCTCCTGTGCGCGGAATGCGCCAGCCAGTTAGCCGACGCCGGGCTCGGCTTCCCGACAGACAAACCCGACTTCGATGACTACGAGGGCGACTGCGCCCGCGCGGGTTTCCGCCAGTGGCTTCGCCTGCGCGCGTTCTTGGCCCACTGCCGCCTGCGGCAGCACAAAAACTCCTACGAAGAATTCGCTAGCCGCGAAGACAACGTGACGTTCTTCGCCTTCGACTATGCCGGTTACCCGGCCGAAGCGCCCGACGACGACGAGGCAGCGCTCACCTACTTAAGAGACGTTATCCACGTGCCTTGTCTCGACGAATTGTGGGCCGCGTACCTGGCGGCCAAACTTGGGGGCGAAAACTCGAAAGGAGAATCACGATCATGACTGACCTGGAACGCATCGAGAGCGCATTCGGTGAACTGGAGGAACGAGGTTTCTTCGCGGCGACGGACCACGCGTGCTGCGGCAGCTGCGGCGTCAGTGAACTTCCGGAAGATACCGGTCAGTACGTCTTCTTCCACCTACAAGACTCTGGTTCTTTTTTTGACGATCCTTGGAGCGTAAGGGATCACTGGCTAGAAACCAGTGAAAGTGATGGAGTACTGCGTCGTAAATTATATCTAAACTACGGCGATCATCCGCACGATCCGAAAGCATTCATAGATGATGATCTTAAAGCCGGACGCATAGTCGTCGAAGCCCTGAAGCGCGCCGGTCTCGAAGTCGAGTGGAACGGAGAGATCGACTCCCGTATCGCCGTCCTGCCGAATGCGGAACGGGCAGACCTGGCAGCGGAAGAAGCGTAGCCGACTCGTGTCCCGCTCGCTCACAGAAGCGGACAAGCTCGTCTTCTATCGCCTGGGCATCCCGGACGAGCTGCTGGCGCGCGCCAGGATCGTGCGCTGCAGCGCGCAGGAAGCCTCCGCCGAGTTCGGCCTGAACACGGAGGGCGACGACGCCATCGTGTTTCCCTACTTCCTGCCGAACGGCAACGGCCACCACGTGACTAGCCGGGCGCGCCTCGTCGCTGCGAAAGACAACAAATACCGTACGCCGTACGGCGACAACCGGCATCTGTATTTCACGCCGTGCGACCACTCTTGGATGGAGAAACCCGAAACACCGGTCATCCTCGCGGAAGCGGAAAAGTCGGGTCTGGCGATCCTGCGCTGGGCCGAAGAGCACCAACACCCATTCCTGCCGATCGCGCTCGGCGGCTGTGATAGCTGGCGTGGGCGTATCGGTAAGACCAGCACCGCCGAAGGCGCGCGCATCGACGAGAAAGGACCGCTGCCCGATCTGGAACTCTGCCGCAACCGGATCGTCTACGTGATCTACGACGCGAACGCCGCAACTAACGCGCGCGTTTCGGCGGCGCGCGCAAAACTAATCGAGCATCTGCAGTCCCTCCTCTGCGATGTGCGGGTGATCGAACTGCCCGCGTCCCCCGGAGTCAACGGGCCGGATGATTTCATCGGCCGGTTCGGGGATGGCGCTTTCTTTGAGCTGTTCACAACCGCACGGCGCGCGGCCAGGGCAGAACCGACAAGCTTAGGCTTCGACGATATGCCCGACGCCGCGCTAGATGGACGACTGGGCGAAATCTGCCAGAAACACCTGAAGGATTTTCCGCGATCGGCTGCCTGGATAGCGCTCGTCACCGCGGCAGGCTCACTAGTGCCGCAATCCGAACAACCGTACGTGCGGACCAATTTGTACGCCGCGCTGGCCGCAGCCCCGAACGAAGGCAAGTCCCAAGTCAACGAACGCGCGCTGAACCTGGTCGGCGTGAAGGACCCCCTCCTAGTGAAAGTCTTCGCTGGCAGCGCCGAAGGATTGGTCAAAAAGATCGGAGAGGCCAAGGATTGCGGCATAGCCCGGCTCGCGTGGGTCGACGAACTTTCGCACCTGCTGGCCAAGGCGGCCATCGACCGCGCTTCGTTCCCGTACTTCCTGAACCACGCCTACTACCACGATGATGTCTCGCTCATCGTGGCCGGGCAGAAGGAGCTGAAATTCCGAGCCCGCTTCTCGTTGCTCGGCGGCATCGTCACAGAGAACTTCCAGCAAAGCTTCGGACACACGACCACCTTCGGACTGTATGACCGTTTCATCTTCGCGTTGTGGCCGACGGGATTCGAATATGACTTCTCACCCTGGGACGGAGAAGTCATAGAAACCAATCCATGCGCAGTGAAGATCCAGCGCGACGTCTGGGATGTTCGAAAGGAATGGAAGAAGGAAGAACTCGGTGGCCGCATCTTTGAGAACGCCATTCGCGCAGCAGTCGTCTGTGCTGCTTGGGATGGCAAACCCGAGCTGCTAGCAAATGAACTCGGACCAGCAAGAGCATTTGCCGAGTACCAGCGCAAAGTGCGCAAGGTACTGCAGCCGAATCCCGGAGAAAATCTAGACGCTCGCTGCGCCTTCGCGATCCTATCCCTCTTGGAAAACCAAAACGGGTACGTCAAGCGCCGCGACGTCTACCAAGCCATCAACGCGAACCGCTTCGGCCCCGGCGCGTTCGAGCGCGCGGTCACCAGCCTGGAATACAACGGCGAGCTAGTACAGACCGCGAAGCGCCCGAAACTCTTGCGCCGGATTCGCGACGACGAGGAGGGCGAATGAACTTGGGGGCAGCGCGACTGACTTCAAAGTCCTCGCGATATGTGATAGGGGGGAAGGGGGTAAGGGAGGGCTAAAAGGGATGAAGTCAGTTGAAGTCAGTCGGCTGCTAAGTCCTACGTAGCGAAAGTGTTACGATAGTAGTCATAGACATACGCGCGCGAGTGACGTCAGTCCGCTTTGCCCCTGTTTTACCCCGACTGACTTCAACTGACTTCACGGTTTCTGAAGTCAGTCGCCAAAGCTTTTAACACTCCTACGATTCACAGCTGCTATTAGCGCTACTTTGGGCTTAACCATATGAAAGCGCTAGGCTTACGACATATGAGCGTCTATTCCCGGAATTGCCCCGAGTGTAACAGAAAGTGTTACAGCCTGAGAGGCGTGCTATTAGAATGAGACATTTAGCGCGTTCCACGTAGAACGCTATATCCTACGTGAGAAGCGGCGCCCCGACGAGATAGGGCGTAGATCGAACGAGTTCGAGCGGAGATAGGTAGTAGGTAGAAGTGTACGCTAGCGTACGCTGGGCAGTTTTCGAGGGAGGCAGCAGCATGGGAAAGCACGTTGGGCTGGCGAGGTTAAAGCGCAAGGTAGCGGCGCGCGGCATGGCCGGAGTCGATCGCCGGGGCGCAGCAGCGAAAGCAGTAACGGCCTGGCGCTCGGGGTTGTTGCAGGACTTGGGCGGCGAGGAGAACGTTAGCATTCAACGGCGCACGATAGCCGAAGAGGCGGCCGTGACGAAGTTGTTGATCGCTCATGTGAATTCTTTCTTGATCGAGAACGGGGAGTGTCTCATCAACAAAGGGAAGCGCTCGCTCTTTCCCATCGTCGCGCAACGGCAATCTCTAGTGGACTCCTTGGCCCGACTGCTCGTGCAACTTGGCCTCGACCGCCAGGCGAAAAAGGTCGAAGACTTAGATGCGTGGTTGGAACGCCGCGAGAGAGAAAACGCAGAAGCGGTGAATCCAGCAGAGAGCGAGAGTGAGGATCATGCGAAGCACCCCGACGATCGTTGAGGTCATGGAAGAGTCGGCGCTCTTCCGTCCATGGTTCGTATTGAAGTGGCTCAAAGGCGACACGTGGGCCCCGTGGAAAGTATTCTTGAAGGCTCTGTACGGCCTCGCGATGAGCGCGGCAGATCTGAAAATCTACGAGAAGCACACGGGGCGCGCGGCGCCGCCAACCGAAGCGTTCACGAAGGCGTGGCTCGCGTGCGGTAGGCGCAGCGGCAAGAGTCGCATCGCTGCGCTCATAGCCGTGTACAACGCGGTGTTCCGCAAGTACCCGACCTTGCAGCGCGGCGAGGTGGGAGTGATGCCGATCATCGCCAGCGATCGCAATCAGAGCGGCGTCATCTTCGGCTACGTCAACAACTTCTTCCGTGACGTCCCGCTGCTGGCGGAGATGGTCGTGAGCGAGACGAAGGATTCGATCGAGTTGAATAACGGCATCAAGATTGAAGTTCACACGAGCGACTATCGCAGCTTGCGCGGCTACACGATGATCGGCGGCATCTACGACGAGTTGGCTTTCTGGCCTACAGACGAGCACAGCGTCTCGCCGGACACCGAAATCCTGAACGCTGTCGAGAAGGGCAGCGCTAACGTGCCTGCGGCGATGCATCTGGGGCTGTCGAGCCCGTACGCGCGGCAAGGCGCGTTGTATGAGGCGTACGAGCGGAACTTTGGCAAGGAAACAGACGAGCTGGTGTGGCAAGCCGACACGAAGTCGATGAACCCGACGATCGAGCAGAAGTGGATCGACAAGCAATATGCGAAGGACCCTGCTGCTGCGATCGCCGAGATCGGCGCGCAGTTCAGGGACGATGTTGCCGGCTTCTTGTCGATGGAAGTGATCACTGCGTGCATCGTGCCTGGCCGTTACGAGTTGCCGCCGATTGCCGGTGAAAGTTACTTTGGTTTTTGCGATCCGTCTGGCAGCTCTTCTGACTCCATGACGTTAGCCATCGCGCACGTGAAGGGCGGCGCCGTGATACTTGATCTGCTGCGCGAAGTGACGCCGAGGTTCGATCCTGAATCCGTTGTGGAGGATTTCTGTGCCACGCTGAAGCGTTATCGGTGTTTCGGCGTCACGGGCGACAACTACGCGGCGGCGTGGGTCAGTAAGACGTTCGAGCGGAACCGCATCAGCTACACGAAGAGCGCGTTAAACAAGAGCGACATCTATCTGAGTTTTCTCCCTGCTGTGAACTCCGGTCAGGTGATGTTGCTGGACCACGCGCGGCTGAAGCTCCAGTTGGCCGGTCTGGTGCGCATGCGGCACAGTGGTGGGAAGGACAAGATCGATCACCGCCCGTCGCAGCACGACGATTGTGCGAACGCGGCGGCTGGTGCGTTGTGGCTGGCCGCCGAGAAGGCGGAGCTGGACATCGGGCCGATGCTGGCGATGATGCAGCGCGAAGCGATGAAGTCGATTCAGCCGGTGTGGGCGGCGCAGCGGGAAGCGATGTGTCGGGCAGACGCAGAGGCAGCGTGTCCTCGCTGCGGTGCCGGACCGAACCTAGTGCATCGGGTCGCAGGGGGCTCGCTGCGCTGCCTCCAATGCGGCCTCCAATGGGGTGCACCGAAATATGAGTTTCCCGAAATTGCGCGGAGGAGATTTTGAGGAGTTTTAGTCTTCGTGTCAGGCTGATGGCGATAATATGACCTTCGCTCTCAGCTTCGGCTTGGGCTATATAAGCTTGTTTTTGATCTGCCGGACCACGCCTTGTCAAGGGCCGCATTTTTTCACGATATCGGTATAGGAGAATTGCAGCTTCTACCGCTGAATGTGGGGTTCCCCAGCTCTTAAGTTCACTTAGCCGGTTTTCGGGTCAGGCAGATCAACTGGCTGAGGTTACGAGTAATAGTCTGGTTCGTCGGAGGACTCCGAAGGACCGCCGGTTGGTTCTTGGCTGTCTTCTTCGTCGGGCAAGAACATGTGATTCTCTCTCACGCTCTCCCAGCTCGCTTGCGGGTCCATTCCGTTCGTTATCCCCACGTGATATTCCTCCCGCGTTTGCTCCGCTGCCTTCTCCGCCCGATCGTCCAACTGCCCGCTCGCTTCCAGGTCGGCGTACATGCTGGGCCGGTGCCGCTTCCAGTGGTCTTTCGCTCGCTGCGCCCATGGACTGATATTCTTCACTGGAATACCTCAGCGAAAATCTATCGTTGCCAGAAACTTTAGATTGTCATACTTCTGATCGACCCCTCTTGGCAAGCTGTATCAAAGGGCCTTCGAAACGCCACTTTCTAAGTATTGAATTATCAGCGTCGCCGTGATCCCAATTCTGCCGTATCAAAGCATGTGATTCGATACAGGTTGAGACCGGAATCTGATACCGGTGGCTCAGGCCGGGGCTCCCCGCCCGCTTCAACAACTTACAAAGCTGCTTTAGGAGATACTCAGTGTTGTTTGGAGGAGTCAGAAAGGCCTAACGTTCCGTGGAGAGCTAGGACGAAGACAGCCTGTTCTCAAGCAGCCCAAATATATGAGGCCTGGGTAGGGGATCAACCTGCATTACATTGATGCCAACATCTGCCCTTTGAGGACCGCCAGACTACCTAACCCACCGAGAACTTCTTGGCAGCTTCCGAGACAGGAACTTCAGGCCACATCGGCTTGACCGTCACGCCGTATCTCTCCGCGTACTCCAGAGTGAACACACCTGAGCAGCGCTCGTAAAGCCAATAGTGTCTTACACGGTGGATTCCGCGTGGGGAATCAACTTTTGAAGCAGTCCCGATTGCCGTGACCGGATGGGGCCGAAATCGGAAGAACTTGCCGCCGGTCCAACGCAGTCGGACACGCCGGCTTTGCAGACTTCGGACGGCGCTTCTGGTAGAGGAGCGTTCCTCTCAACGTTTCGCCGTTTGGGGTTGGCCGCTTGCGGTGATCCCTTCGAATCGCCGTCTGCTCTTTTTCCAAACGCTGAATAATCGCCCGCAGCCAAGTTCCGACTGTTTCTTCGATCTCGTCAAATATCAGAACCTCCAGGAGATCGCGCTCATCCTCTTGCATCTTGCACCTCTCTCTCGATTCAAAATATGCACTTAGCGGGAACGGACAGCGGAGTGCCCGTTCACACGGCACCGGCCAGTCCCAAGCGCCGGACCCGCTAGGCGGCCGACAACTCCTTATGAGTTTCCGCGACGGGAAGTTCCGGCCACGGCACCTTAAGCACGACTCCGTATTCTTCCTCGTACACCAATGTGAAAACATGTGAGCAACGCTCGCACAGCCAATAATGTCTTACGCCATGGATTCCACCTGGCGAATCAGCCGTTGGATTATTCCCAGTTGCTGAAATCGGATCGGGCCGAAATCGGAAGAACTTGCCGCCCCCGGTCCAATGAAAGGCAGTCGGACACGCCGGGTTTGCACACTTGGGATGCTGCTTCTGAAACAGGGGGGTTCCTCTCACCGTTCCGCTGCCGGCGGGCGGCTGTTTGCTGTGAGCCTGTCGAGCCGCTGCTCGTTCTTCTTCCAGACGCTGAATAGTGGCCCTCAGCCAGCTTCCGACTGTTTCTTCGGTTTCGTTTTGATTGCTGTACCGATACAGAGAATCCAGCGTCTCACCGGATACGTTGAACGGAATGTGACGGCAGGGAATCTTTTCGGAGCGGCGCACTGGTGGCACTAGCTGCATCAGAACACAATCACTGCACGGACCGGGGTTCTCTTTGGAATCGTAGTTCATACAAGTGAGGGAGTCTTCGAAGATATAGCGAGGCCTCCAGGGCATCCTCGGCGAGCGCCCGTAGCCTCCCTGCTCGAGGAATTCGAGCTCGAATTTCAGCACCTCCAAGAGGTCGCGCTCATCCTTTTGCATCTTGCACCTCCGACTCACGTCGAAACATGCACTTACCCGAGACCCGCTGCCGTAACACACGTCACCCAGCAGCGTGACGGCAATCACAGCCAGGAACCTTTGATGGCGGTAAAAAGCTGGGAAGTAGTTGCCATCTGTCGGACGAATGCGTATGCCAAGCCGGTTTCGTTTCTTGTCGCGCAGAAAGGGAGGTTTGCTCCCGGGCACCGGAGCCGCACGTGCCCCGTACGGTTTGGACATTGTTGAAAGTTGCTTGTCCTGCCCCCACCGTGAGGATCGCCTGTTCTGCGATCTTCCGCCGGCTCCGGCACAAGTGCTGGCAGACATCACTTCAGCGGCAGTTTATCCGAAGGGAGCGACTCTCTTTGTGGAAGGACAGTCACCTCGTGGGGTCTTCATCTTGTGCAGTGGGAAGGCTAAGCTCTCGACTTCGTCTGCGGATGGGAAGACGTTGATTCTAAGAATCTCGGAGCCAGGAGAAGTTCTGGGCTTGCCCGCCACCGTTACGGGAAAACCCTATGAACTCACGGCAGAGGTAATCGAACCTACTCAGGCGAATTTCATCTCCAGGGAGGATTTCTTGCGCTTCCTTCGCGAGCACGGTGAGGCAGCGTTGCGCGTCGCGCAGCAACTCGGTGAAACCTATCATTCTGCGATCGCGGAAATGCGAACCATCGGGCTTTCTCACTCCGCAGGTGAAAAGTTGGCCCGCTTCCTGCTGGATCTCTGCGCAGGCCATGAGGAGGGAACAGGCGAGGTGAAGCTGACGCTCACCCTCACGCACGAGGAAATCGCGCAGATGATCGGGGCCTCTCGAGAGACAGTGACGCGACTGTTCGCCTCTTTCAAGAAGAAACAGCTCGTGCAAGTCAAAGGCTCGACACTCATCATCAAGAACAAGGCAGGGCTCGAATCGGTCGTGGACGCTTAGCTCCCCGTTTCCCTTCCCGGAACCTCCCATTCAGCAAGGCGTGTGACGCCCGTCACATTGATCGGTGACGTAAGTCACGGCACGTCAATCGGTCTACAGGAAACAATGCAGAGCGTTGAAGCTTGGTGGTGCGTTCGGGAATTTGGCCCTTGTTCGGTGGGCAAGATTTGGAGGGCAAGCGAATGAAAGGTCGCGTACGTAATACCAGCGTGGCGAGTCTGACTGCGGTCGTGGTCGTTACCTGGGTCATGCTTGCGGCGGTACCTAAGACTTCCGCGATCCCCGCGTTCTCGCGGAAGTACCAGACGTCGTGTACCACCTGCCACAACAACTATCCAGAACTGAACGACTTCGGCGAGGCATTCAAGAAGAACGGGTTCAAGTTTCCCAAAGACGACGAAGCCTTCATAAAAGAAGCCGTGGTGATGCTTGGCGCGAAAGCACAGAAGGAAGCGTTTCCCGAGGCGGTGTACCCTGGGGAAATTCCTGGCACCGTGCCCGTGGCCTTTCGCTACTCCGGGAACTTCAACTACAACAGCAAGCAGCCCATTGCCGCCGGATTCTTACCTCGGACGGATCTTTTTGTGCCAAATACCTTCACAATTATCGGCGCAGGCAGCTTTGGCCCCTCGATTTCATTCTGGGTCGACAACGATATTTCAGCAGGCGGTGACAACGCCGCAGCCGGTTTGGGTGATGGCTACTTGAAGTTTAATGATCTGGGTCATGCGCTTGGCCTACCGAAAGACACACTAAATCTCAGGATGGGCCAATTCGAACTAGACCTGCCGATCACGCAAGCTCGCACGATTAACCTCACCCCCTATGATGTGTACAGCCAAGCCAGCATCGCGACCGTAAACAATGCGGCGTGCGCCTCGACGACGACTCCCTGCACGACCAACAATCCATTGCAATTTGGGATTCCACAGCGAGGAATCGAAATCGGCGGGTACCCGAATGACGGGAATTTCACCTGGTCTGCTGCCGTCGTAGATGGTTCGAACAACACAGCTGCACTTCGCAACTCGAAAGACGTGTATCTACGTGTTTCGCAGCGCTTCAACCTGGAGCGCGATCCTGAAAGCCGCAATGCTGTCCAGGCAGCAGGGCCCACCGGTCCGCGTGACCACACTTCTATCCGCTTCGGCGCCTTCTACTATTACGGCCGCAACGCACTCAACATGGATGGTTCTCTATTCCCGGGATTTGGCACAGTACACGAGCCGTTCTATCGCGTCGGTGGAGACTTCCGTTTCAAGTATCGCCATTTGGAAGTCTACGGCGTTGGTATGTACGGACACGACCAGAACCTGCTGCCGAATATCGCGACCGGAACCGGCTTCGTTCGCACCTCCCCAGTGACGTTCACGGGCGGATTTGCGCAAGCCAATTACTGGATCTACCCCTGGATGATCGCGTTGATGCGTTACGACGTTGTGAATTCGCCCACGGATTTTTCCAGCGGCGCGTCCCGCAACGATACGCGCAACCGCTTCAGCCCCGGCATTCAGTTCCTGGTGCGAGCGAATATTAAGGTTGCATTCGAATACGAGCACAGGTGGGAGCAGCCCGCTACCCTCAGCGACGGTACCACCACATTCTTCCACCCGAACGGCATTGTCAGCGGAATCGACTACGTTTTCTAAGAGGCAGTGCCCGTCAAGATCGAAACGCAAGTACATCTGAAACGAGAGGAATGCCATGAGTCTATCGAGAATCACAGTAAAGGCAGTAGCCGCAGCGAGTATTACGCTGGCCCTAGCAGGGGCAAGCTGGGCCAATGAAATCAAAGGCAAAGTCAGCGTGCAAGGGATCAAGTCGGCAGAAAACATCGCCGTATACGTCGATGTGATTGCGGACAAGAAATTCGACCCGCCGAAAGACCACGTCGTGGTCGACCAGCGGAAAATGGCCTTCATTCCCCATGTGGTCGCCGTGCAGCAGGGAACCACGGTGGATTTTCTAAATAGCGACGCCGTCGGCCATAACGTCTATTGGCCGTCGATCAGCGGAAACAAAAAACTCGCTCACAATCTGGGCACCTGGCCGAAGGGCGAGAAGAAACCGTTCCAATTCAATGACCTCGGCACGGCCTCTCTCCTTTGCAACGTGCATCCCGAAATGTCCGGCTATGTCGTCGCCGTGCCGACGCCTTATTTTGCGGTGACCGACAAAGACGGCAATTTCGAAATCAAGAATATCCCTGCCGGAAAGTACACGTTGAAGACTTGGAGCGAAGATGGTAAACCAACGACGCAAGCTGTGGATGCCAGCGCTGGGACGGCAACTGTGGAATTGACGGTCAAGAAGTAAGCGTGAAGGGACTCAGGACACAGGTCGTGGCCAGCCGAACCAAACTCGTCGACCTCGAGTGGCTCGAATCAAACTTCCCCTGCATGCAAGCATGTCCCGTCCACACCCAGGCCGGACGGTACGTCGCGCTCATCGCGCAGGGGAGGTACGAGGAAGCCTACCGCTACGCCCGGGTCCCCAATCCTTTCGCCTCCATCTGTGGCCGCGTTTGCGGACATCCGTGCGAACCTGCCTGCCGCCGCGGACAGTTGGACCTGCCGATCTCCATTCGCGCTCTAAAGCGCTTCGTCACGGAACGTCACGGACCAGAATCACGCAACCCCATCGATGTGTTTCCGGAAAGGCCCCGTGCCTTACGCCCAGAAAAAATCGCGATCATCGGTTCCGGTCCCGCCGGCATGTCGGCGGCGCACGATTTGGCCCTACTCGGCTATCCCGTAACCGTTTTTGAAGCCGCACCTGTGCCGGGGGGAATGATGCATCTCGGCATTCCGGAATATCGCCTTCCGCGCGATGTTTTACAGGCTCAGATTCGCGAGATTCTCGACCTTGGGCCGGAGCTTCGTTTGAATATGCGACTCGGTCGTGACTTCTCACTGGAGGATCTCCGCAGCCAGGGCTACAAGGCGGTACTGCTGGCGTTTGGCCTGCACCGAAGCCGCGACCTCAATCTTCCGGGGCATGACCTGGACGGCGTCGTGAAGGGCATCGATTTTCTCCTCAACGTCAATCTTGGCTACCGCTTCTCGGTCGGCAAGCAAGTTGTGGTCATCGGTGGGGGCAACGTGGCCATCGACGTCGCGCGCTCCGCGATGCGCGAACAGCAGAAGCTTGCAGCGAATACAGATACCGCCGGGCTTCCCAATGAACTGACTTCCAGTGAGATGGACGTCGCTATGAAAGAGTTCATGGACGTTTCCCGTCAGGCACTGCGCATGGGCGCCCGGGAAGTGCACCTCGTGTGCCTTGAATCGCGCAAGGAGATGCCCGCATCCGAAGAAGAGATTGAAGAAGGCTTGGTCGAGGGAATCAAGATCCATCCGTCGCTGGGCCCGAAGCAGTTCGTTGGTCAGAATGGCAAAGTAACGGGCCTCGAAGTGATCACTTGCACGTCCGTATTCGACGCACAACGGCGGTTTAGCCCCACCTTCGTGCCCGGCACGGAAACAATCATTCCATGCGACACGATAATCCTGGCCATTGGGCAAGCTTCCGATCTGTCCTTCCTCAAACCTGCGGATGGCCTCGAAACCACGCGGCAGGGCACGCTAAAGATCAATCCCGCAACTCTGATGACCACCGCGCCGGGAATCTTCGCAGCCGGGGATGTCGCTTTCGGTCCGCGCCTGATCATCAACGCCGTTGCGGATGGCAAAAAAGCTGCCGAAGAAATCGACAAATTTATTCAGGGACCCGAGTGGAAGCCCAAGCCCCAGTACGTGCAAATCACGCTCCTCGATCATCACCAAATGGCTGAGCAGTACGACGAATATTCACGCCTGGCTGTCCCGGTCATCCCTCTAGAACGCCGCACCGGCATAGCTGAAGTAGAAACCGGCTTCACAGAAGAGCAAGCCAGGCGTGAAGCGTCGCGTTGTCTTCAGTGTTGGATCAACACCATCTTTGAAGGCACCGAAGCGAATGGTAGTGAGTGCATCCTCTGCGGTGGCTGCGTGGACGTCTGTCCAGAGAACTGCCTGCAGCTCCTGCCCCTCAGCCAATTCGAATTCTCCGATGAGACTACGCAACAGTTATCGGCTACCTCCGATTCGCGCGCTCACGAACTTCTCCACGTCTCGCCCGAAGAACTTTCCAGCTCAAAAGGTTCGGTGATGGTCAAAGACGAGACGATTTGCATCCGTTGTGGGCTCTGCGCGGAGCGCTGCCCGGTGAACACCATAACGATGGAAGCTTTCGAAGTCTTCGACCGCGACCCCAATCTCGTCCAAATTGAGGAGGTGGTTCTCCACGCATGAGTGACACAAATGATTCCTCGATTCCAGCGGTGCCCCTCTCCCTCCAAGCGGCGAATGCCATCCCTCGGCGTGACTTCTTAAATGAAATCACCCTGGGTGCGCTGGGAATTGCGGGCCTTGGGTCGGTTGCTGTCACGTATCAGTTTTTTTCCCCGAACGTCTTGTTTGAACCATCGCCGACATTTCGAGCCGGCAATCCCGATCTTTATCCTGTCCATTCTGTAACGTTTCTGCAGGACCAGCAGGTGTACATTGTGCGAATGCCGGAAGGCTTTTACGCGGTGTCCGCCGTGTGCACGCATCTTGGCTGCGTAACACAATGGAAGCCCGACGCCGGGATGATTGCGTGCCCCTGCCACGGCAGCAAGTTTCAAGCAAATGGCACTAAAGTCGAAGGCCCCGCGCCGCGGCCGCTCCCGCACTTCGCTATCTCGCTGACCGCCGATGGCGAACTGCTCGTCGACAAACTGCAAAACATTAAGCCCGAGCAAGTTCTGAAAGTCTAAGGGAAACGATGGCCACCACTCTTCATTCCGCGCTGCAGCAGCTTCGCGAGACGAAGGTCTGGAAGTCCATCTTTCGTCGCGGCCCCGCGAACACCAACCGCACCCGCAGCCTGGCCGTCTTCGGCAATCTTTTCCTCCACTGGCTGCCCGTCAAGGTTCGAGAGAAGTCTCTCCGCGTAAGGGCCTCGTACTATCTAGGCTCGATTTCCTTCCTCCTTTTTATCGTTCTTTTCGTTACCGGCATTCTGCTGATGTTCTATTACCACCCCGCCGCGCCGCATGCTTACCGAGATATGAAGGATCTGCAGTTCGTCGTTTCGAATGGCGTCTTTCTTCGCAATCTTCACCGGTTGGCCGCGCATTTGATGGTTTTCGCGGTCTTCTGGCATATGTTCCACGTGTTCTACCGCGGAGGCTACAAACCGCCGCACGAGTTCAACTGGGTGATCGGTGTCGTACTTCTTCTGGTCACGCTGTTCCTTAGCTATACGGGCTATCTCTTGCCTTGGGACCAGCTCGCCTTCTGGGCCGTGACTGTTGGCACCAATATCATTTCCGCGATGCCCGTAGTGGGCAACAAGATTCGGTTTCTTCTGCTAGGCGGGAACATCGTCGGCGAAAACGCGCTGCTGCGTTTCTACGTGCTCCACGTCGTGATTCTTCCCCTGGTTGCCTTCGTGCTCATCGGCATTCACTTCTGGCGCGTGCAGAAGGACGGTGGTTTGACCGTAAAGCCCAAGGACGACAATGGAAAAGAATAACATCGAAACCGGCTTTAGCTCGGACGCGAAGAACGAGCCACGCCGCGTCGTTTTCGTCACGAAGAAGACCTCCGCCAAGGTCGTCGGCGATCCCGGCCCGCAGTTGATGACTTATCCCCATCTCTTGATCCGCGAAGCCATCGCCTTTCAAGCGCTTGTGATTGCCATGGTACTCGTCGCTCTTTTCTGGGACGCTCCGCTCGAACAGCTCGCGAATCCGCTGCTTACCCCGAATCCTGCCAAGGCCCCGTGGTATTTTCTCGGCCTACAGGAGCTGCTGCATTTTTTTCCGCCCTTCGTCGCCGGAATCTTGATTCCGACATTGGTGGTGATCGCCCTCGTGGTCATTCCGTACTTCAACGTCAATGTCGAAGGCGAGGCGATTTGGGCTCGGCGGCCGTCACAGAATCTGTGGACGGTTCTCGTCATCGTGGTCGTCCTCCTCGCATTCCTGGCCGTGTTCCATGCTTGGACGATTTTCGCGCCTACGGTGCTCATCGCTGCTCTTTTGCTTTTTTCCTACACTGCCAGGCAAGGACAAGAAGGCTGGTCGCATACCCTAGCCACCAAACCGCTCTCCTGGTGGGTCATGACGTGGTTCATTGCCGTCGCTCTCTGTTTGACCGTCGTGGGGACATACTTCCGGGGCCCAGGCTGGTCGTGGGTGTGGCCGTGGAGAACCCATGCCGGCTGAAGAGATGGGCAGAGTAACCGACCGCACCCGCCTGATCTTTGCGGCTTCGTGCGTCGTGTTCTTGGCCGTGCTCGCGATCTCGCCCTTCAAGGACTTTCGACGCGAGTGGAAGCAATACAAGCGCTCGTACCGGCGGTTGGCGCAAGCCCGTCCTGATACAAAAAAACTGCTGGCAGACTACCGCACCGACATCGATCAGATTTGGCTTCCGGGAATGAACGTCGTCGACCGATGCACGACCTGCCATCAGGGGATCACGCAGACCAGCCTCGCGGATAAAGCGGTACCCCAACCTTTCCGCGCACATCCACCCATCCCTCACAACGTTCGCGATTGGGGCTGCACGGTCTGTCACCGGGGCCAGGGTCCGGCAACGGAAGTCGCGGAAGCGCATGAATCGACGCTTGCCTGGGAACAGCCGATATTGCCCACACGCTTCCTGCAAGCGTCGTGTGGCACATGTCATCACGAAGACTTGCTCCAGACCCCGCAGCTGACACGGGGTCGCGCGCTTTTAAGCGAACTGAATTGCCAGGCCTGCCATCGCCTGCCCGGAATCGAGCGCCCCGCGATGCTCGGCCCCGACCTCACGAACATCGGGACTAAAGTCAATCGCGAGTGGATTTACAAGTGGCTGAAGGAACCGCGCACGATCCTCGACAAGGACGGCAATGTCACGGTGAATGGTTACGAGACGGAGGAAGAGCCGCGCATGCCCAAATTCCGTCTGGCAGAGGCCGAACTCCGCGGGCTTTCCGCTTACCTCAGCGTTCAAGAGGCCAAAGCCATCGTGCCTTACAAGATCGACGCCCGGGTCGTTGCCAGCTGGAGTAAGAATCCGGAATTGACATCGCAGGGGGAGCTACGGTTCCGGCAAATGTTCTGCTCGACGTGTCATTCGCTGGCGGTCACTCGGGCTGGGGAGACAAAGCTCATCGGCGGCGATATTGGTCCGGAATTGACGAAAGTCGGCAGCAAGGTTAATCCGGATTGGCTCGTCGCGTGGCTTCGCGATCCCGAGGGCTATTTGCCGCACACCCGGATGCCACGCTACGGGTGGTCGGACGAAGACCTCTACAAGATCACGCAGTACATCACCACCAAACTAACCGATTCCGACCTGCTCACGGGCGTTCCCCAATTAGGGCAGCCGACCGCGGAGGAGATTCAGCTTGGACGTCGTCTATTCCTGGAAAAAGGTTGCGCGAGTTGTCATTCGATTGCCGGCTTGAATCCTCAGAAAGATTTTGGCCCGGACCTGAGCGCACTCGGCGGGAAAAACGCCTCTGAGCTGGAGTTTGGGGCCGCCAAAATTCCGCACAATCTTGTGGCCTACATCCAGGCGAAACTCAAGGACCCCGCTTCCGTGAATCCTGCGGCGCGCATGCCGCATTACAACTGGAATCCATCGGATCTCGACGCCATCACCACCGCTCTGCTCAGTATGAAAGGAGCGCCCGCGACCAGCGCCTCGCAGAACCTCGTGGTGCCACGCAAGGACGTTGCTTTCCATCCGGCGGGTTCGTTTGGCGAAGTCTACGAGCGGTATAAGTGCTACACCTGTCATAAATTCAACGGCTACGGCGGGGACCTCGCGCCTGACCTGAGCTACGAAGGCAGCCGCGTCCAGCGGCAGTGGCTCGTGGATTTCTTGAAAAATCCACAGACGCTGCGTCCGACTCTGGTTCTACGCATGCCGCAATTCAACATGAGCGACAAAGACACGGCCACTCTAGCCGACTACATGACGATGGTGCTGCAGCATCCCGCCACGAATCCCACGGATGTCGAAGCCAAGGAATTCACACCTGGCATGGTGGCGCTCGGCAAACAACTCTACGAAGTGAAGTATCAGTGCCAGTCATGCCATACCATCGGCGGCACCGGAGGTTACGTTGGGCCCAACCTCAACAACGCGGGTGGGTGGCTGACGCCCGCATGGATCGAGGCCTGGCTCAGAAATCCACAGGCCCTCATTGCAGATACCATCGAGCCGCGTCGAAACTTCACCGAAGAGGAAGTAAAGGCCTTGACGGCTTACTTGATGACCTTCCGGCAAGGCATCAAACCGCAAAAAACCGCGAGTACCGCTGCAAGGTACGCTGCGGCGCAAGGGGCAGGCCGATGACATTGCGAGCCTCGATCGGCGCGCTCCTATGCGTGACTCTCGCCGGCGTCTCTGGGTGCCGCAAGCACTCCGAAACCGCCGAAGCCGATCCGCTTCTCGCAGCGTACGATACCGAGGCCGACTGGAACGATGCACAGCGCGTCATTCCTCTGAGCTACCAGCAAGCACAAGGGAAACGCATTTTTTACCAACAGTGTGTCTGGTGCCACGCGGACGCGACCCCGGCAGGCCCTTCGAATCGTTCCAACCTGACCCCTGTTCCGCCATTGCTGAATGACGGGGCAACGCTGAATGCGGAAAGCGACGAGTACATGCAGAACCTCGTTGCGCTCGGTGGTGCTGCGATGGGCAAATCGGCAATGATGCCTCCCTACGGGCGTATGCTTTCGGCGGAGGAAATTCGCTCCGTGATTGCCTTCACGCGCGCCATTGCCCAGCCGCCCTATCAGTCGCCAGCTCGAATCGCGTCGCAATACTCCACCAAATAGGAGGCACCTTCGTGCGAACTAGGAAGCTCAGAGTTTCGTACCGATTCCGCCGCCAGGCAATTTTCTTGGCAATCGGATTGGCGATGAGCTTTTCCACGTCACCTGCGCTGGCACAGGTAAGCCCGTCGGAAATCCTGAATCCCGATCTCAAGGCACTTGAAGAGTCCTATCTCCAGCAGTTGAAGACTCTTAATCAATCGATCGCCAGAACCAAATTCCCATTTCCTTTCTATCTTAGCCGCTTTGTTGGCCTTGATCCGGCACAGCAAGCGGAGGCCGACTCGCGCGGATTGGAATTCGTCCGTTTTCAAGATCGCGTGATTCTGAAAGTAACGGGAAATTACAACGCGGCTTACGACACCGCTCGTCTCACCCAGAACGAGCGTGCGGCTGCTACGTTTCGCACCGTCGTTCTTCCGGTGTTGGAACAAGTGACTGCCGCTCTACCGCAAGATTTGGCGTGCGACGGCATCGGTTTCGAGATTTCTCATCACGCCCACACCCGGGATCGCAGCTACGACTATGAAGGCAAAGAAATTCTCGTCGTGGTGCTGGACCGTGACGATGCTTGGGCGCTGGCCCGCGCCTCCACCGATCACGAGCGTCAGGAGGTTGTGAATCGCTCAAAAGTCTATGTCAGCGGAACCGAGTTCGGTCTTTCCCTCACCGAGCGTGATCCTCTCAACGTTCAGGCGCTGCCACGATCCGTCCCTGCCAAACCCGACGCAACTTCCACGGCGCGTTCTTCGACAGCGGCAGGCCGGTCTTCCTTACTCAGATCCAACCTCTCGCTGCCATCTGCATCCGCGGTTGTGCCGCCTCCTGTGGATACTGCTCCGGCAAGCGCCAGGCCAACCTCGCCTTTACCCAAGGCTTCCGATTCACCACCGGCGATTCCTGCGCCAACGCAAGCCGAAGCCGACCGCCTGAACGAAAGGTATCAATCGCAGCTGGCTGCTCTCGGCAAGGAGGGAGCAGCGAAATATCATTTTGTCGAGTACGCTCCGCCCGCCTTCATGGTTTTCCACGATCAGCTGGCACTCCAAATGACCCTGCGAAATTCCATCCAGTTCGGGCCTGCGAGGGGTTCCATCTACAAAAGGGCCGCGCAGAGCTTCGACCTGTTCCTAGCCCCTCAGCTCAAAGATCTATCCGATAAGGTTTCCCCGGACCTGGAATTCCAGCTCTTTGACTTTTCCGTCCTCAACAAACTTTCTCCCGGCGCGAAAGGTACTTCCGAAGCGATTGAATTCATTTGCCCGCGAATGGCCCTGAAACAATTCGTGAACGCCGAAATCACAAACCAGCAGTTCCTGGATCAGAGTGTCATCCTCGTCAACGGTGTGCGTATTGCTCTGAACCTACAACTCGTTGAGTAGAGGAATCTGATCGCGGATAGGCAGTCGTGTTACCGGGACCTCCGTTTGACGGCCGACCGGGGACCACATTAAGCTGCCCCGGGCAAACGCAAAATGCCGAAACATCTTGCCGCACGCTACTCCGAAATTGGCTGCCGGATTCCCAAGAACTATTTCTGGGTGATCGGCGGGGAGGCAGCGATGTCGGCATCGAGACCGGATCCTATGATGCAGCCCTGCACATGGCCGGCATCGAGAATTACAATGTGCTGCTTTACACTTCCGTGCTGCCGCCAGAGGCGGTCGAATCCCACACTTGCCTGACATCCACCATGGATCCGTGCTCGAAGGAATCATCGCTGTCCAGCATACCGATAAGCCCGGAACACGGATCACAGCCGGCTTGCTTTTGGCCAAGGTTTATCGCAGTTCGGACGGTTCGTACCTGGGCGGTTTTGCGTGCGAGTATGCCGGCAGCGGATCGGTCGAAGAAGCGGAGGCCAATCTACGGGAAGCGATGCAGCAGCTTTTTGCGCGGCGTTATAAAAACGAAGCTCTACAAGCTTGAAATTTGGGAAATCGATAGTTCGGACTTTCACGCCGGAAAAGTCGTTCGGGACGATTCTTGGTGGCATCGGCTTCGCCAGTTACCTCGTGCCGGTATTAAAACCAGAAGTGGATGTAACCCCTTCCCACAAAGACAAGTCGCGCGTGAAATACATGACCAGGTGAAATCGCCGGCATCGACTCTCCTATTCCAACCGGAGGAAGCGGTAGAGCACGCGCAGATTTCCATTCAAATAGTGGACCCGCCCGCGTCTAAGTGGACGACTAGTTACTCACAAGTACAGCGGTCTTCACTTCCAGCGCGATCTTTGGAGGATACAGCAACGTGTTATGGATCAAGCAGTGGTGTATCGCTTCTTCGACTCCATTTCGGTGTTGGTCGCTGAGAGCCGATGGAATCTCAACTTCAATCCGAAAGTTATCCATTCGTGCTGGGTCGTTGACCTTATCGGCCGTTACGCGAACCCTTGTGCCTTCGCTCGCCAGTTTGTACTTCTTCAGATACTGCGCTGCATAGAACCCCGCACAAGAACCCAAAGACGCCAACAGCAATTCCGGGGATGTCATTCCCTCATCAAAGCCACCGTTTTCTGGGGGCTGATCGCACGCAATCTTGTGTTGCCGCGCCTTTATTTCGAACTGAACCGCGCCCAGATGTTCGACGAGCACTTCCATTGGATCCTCCTCAATGCCTGACGACCAATCCCTGCGGCCGACGTCAGAATGCAGACTCCCTGGCTGTCCCGCATTGCCGATCAAAGGGTTCCAGGGACTGGCTCGAGACCTCATTCAAACCCTGCCGAGTCACGCGTTCGGGATCATTTCCCAGAAAAACCGCAGCAGGGTTCCATAGTACACAGCAACGATTCCCAGGCTCACGAAGAACGTACTTCGCGCTTTCCCTAGTCCCGAATATTCCTTCATCCAATGTCTGCCGCAGAAGGCAATCATCAGAATCGCAAGCAGCCCCGTCGTTAGTGCGGCCATACCCACGAGATTGGCCGTCAAGCTGGCCGTTCTCAGCTCCGACAGTTGATGTACGCCACTGCCCAATATGCCGGACTCATACGCGAGCCCCAGCCATACGACCGAAGCCAGCATTCCGATCATGTACGCCCACCGGTCCTCCATATAGAACAACATCACCAAGATTGCGATATAGAGAATCGACTGATACAAGTGAATCAAGAAAAAGTTGGGTTCCAGATGGGTTAGCAAAAGAAAACACACGATTTGCGCACCCGCCACGGTTGCCACGTCTCGATACGGCCTCATAGAACCTCCTTCTAAGCGCCCGCTTCCTTGATCCGCTGTCGGTAACTCTATGATTCTTGAGGAGGCTCGTATGTAAGCGCCGTCACCTTCGTGGGTGTCCTCGGACACACTCGTTCTCAAAACTGGTCCCTGATAGGTTCAGCAAAAGAAAAGCGGGATCGCCCCCCACTCAAACATTCAGCAGGTCAGGAACTTGCGCGGCGATTTGTGTTTACCGTCACATCGGGCAGTAACCAATGTCACTGCTATTCGCCTCCGTTTTACCAATGATGAAAGAAGACCGGGCCGCCGGAGCGAACCGGATTCTGGAGGCGTCTGTGGGTGATCTCATCAAGGAAGAACGATACTTTTTCTTCGTCGGTACGAATGAACACGCTCTCCGCGTAGAAGAGTTGGTCTGGGGCTTGACGACGTGGCCTGAGAAGTTTCGCGTTCGTGTGCCCGCAGCCTGCACGCGAGACAGCAAGGAGTTCTACGGAACGACTGCTCGAGAGGCCGTTGAGCGGGCAATTGAATATCTGTCGTCTACGGTCTGCGAGGCCCGGCTTGCGCCATCTCTTGCGCGCAGGCACCTTAACTGACCTGGTCGAGTGCGCCAGAGTTCACAGAAAAGGTTGCTTGGAACCCGGACAGACGGTCACGACTTCAATTCGACGCCGAGTCGCACACTCCGGAGTTCCGGTGATGCACCGCACCGTTCTCCGTGACGAGGGTCACTGCAAGCGAGTACACCTTGGACCGAGAATTTCTCAGAGGGCGGAGGCCACGGAAATGGTTACCGAGCCAACATACTTTGAACGGGCAGCCGATCGCAGTGCAACTGATCGTAGCAGTGACGTTTAGGCTCGATCGCTGGGTCGTCTGCACTATGGGAGGTATCTATGACACCTGTAAATTATTTGCTGATTGCCACGGGATCTCTAATTGCAGCTTACGCGATCTTCGGACTTGTCCGAGCGTTTCGCGTTTATATGACATTTCGAGGAAACAGGCTCGTCTCGTGTCCGGAAAATCACCGACCTGCCGTCGTGCGCGTCGCCGCAGGCAAGGCAGCCCTTGAGGCAACGGTCGGAACTCAGCAACTCAGGTTAAGCGCGTGCTCGCGTTGGCCTGACCGGAAAGATTGCCCTCAAGAGTGTCTGGCGCAAATCGAAGAAGCGCCAAAAGCCTGCCTAGTTTGGACGATCATCAATCGTTGGTATCAAGGGCAGGTGTGCGCGTATTGCCACAAACCGTTTGGAGAAATCCACTGGCACGACCACCCGCCGGCCCTGCTCAGTAAAGAACAAAAGACCGTGCAATGGAACGATATCCCTGCCGAGAACCTGCAAGATGCATTGGGAACACACCGGCCAGTCTGCTGGAGTTGCCATGTGGCCGAGACCTTTCGGCGGGAACATCCGGAGTTGGTTGTGGACCGCAAACCGAGTCCACTGCGCATGAACCTCTACCACTAAGATTAAGGAGACGACCATGGCAAACGATGATCGCGACCTCTTGACAGTATTGAAGACCGAGCTTGCGTTCCTAGAACTAGGTGGATACTGGACTTCTCCCCGTGCGCGATGGAGGCCTCAGTTTCTGTTCGAGGACTCACCGACCTGCATCAACTATGGCAGGAGGGAGAAGCCACGGCCCTGCAGCGAGTGCAGTTTGATGAATCTCGTCCCAGAGGACTGCCGTAACGAGAAGATCCCTTGCCGCCACATTCCCCTCAATACCCAGGGGTTTACGATTGACACCTACTATCGCTTGGGAACGCAGGAGGAAGTCGAGGAAGCGCTGGGTGCGTGGCTGCGCAATACCATCGAGCGACTGGAGCAGGAGCGCAATCGCCAGTCTCCGACTCCAGGCGCGTCCGCACCGCTGTTGTCTGCTGGTCCGAAGGCCTAGGAACCGACAAGGTAGGTCTCGAAAAAATCGCGAGAAGTGCATTAGCAGCGTTCCGTAGTACGGGCCGACAAGGAACGTGCTGCGGAGCTTCCCTAGTACCCACTATTGCTCCATTCAGTGTCTGTTGCGGAAGCCGATCGTCAGGAGTGCGATCATTGCTGTCGTCTGCGCACCCGCCGACGTGGGCATACGCGAGCCGTAACCACACGACCGAAGACGTTGGTACTCGTTTCGCTTTGAACCGATTCGATAGAAGCGACCTCCCCCGTCGAGGTATCGGACCGTCGCGGCGCGAACCGGATCGAGCGTCTGAAAAACGAGATGCCACAACGGCATCGAAAACGCTCCAGGGCAGGGCGGCAGCGGAATGCCGGGAATACGTGAGGATGGTCACGTCGAGGCGTGACAGCAGTCACTGACTTTGCCATGCGTGCCATCGTACAAAGGAGGCGCAGGAGGACAGAGACTGCCAAGGGAAGAAGCTGACGGGGCTGCCAGGAAAAAGGAAAACGGCTTACCCTGTGGCTCTACCTCAAGACTCTGAACGAGGTTTCGACCTAGCAGAGCTCGGGTCCTTCTCAACTGGGGCAGCGGCGAGATCTGAAGTCCATGTGAAGCGCCGGTGGTCTCGGCGCACCGGCCATCGGGCCGGAAGATGCTTCGCTTCTGCCGCTGCCTCCGAAATGCAACAGGCGACCGCCTCTTAGGGGAGGCGAGCAAAGGAGGAGTTATGAGAAACCTATATGGAGAATTGTTTGGTTTCCGTCGTGAATTCGACGAGATGTTCAATCGGATTCTCGCGGGCAAGCCATGGACAGAGTGGACAGAACTGCCTGCATTCAGGAAGGAGTTCAACTTTACACCAGCAGTGGAAGCCTACGTGGACAAAGAGGGCAAGAAGTACGTTTGCCGCGTGACACTGCCGGGTGTTGAGCCGAAGGAAGTGCAAGTCCAAGCGCAAGGGAACCTGCTCACGATTCATGGCGAGCGGAAACTGACTCGCGGCATGAAGGAAGTCGAACTCATCGAACAAGAGGTTGCTTATGGCGTGTTCGAGAGGACGCTCACGCTGCCCGAGGGAGTGATTGTGGAGAAGCTGACCGCCGAGTATGTCAACGGCGTGTTGGAAATCGCAGCGCCGATCGCCGTGGCTGCCTTGCCGCGGAAGATCGAAATCAAAACGACTGCACCGTTTGTGAAGCAAATCGCCGCGTAAGTGGCGGATAGCAGAAACGGCCCGGAACTGAAGGGTTCCGGGCCGCTTTCCTTTGGACTCCCTGAATCGCAAGTCAGTATAGAAGTGGTGGTGGCTCGAAGTGACGCAGATCACACCTCGGAGTGTTTGGAATCACTGCGCCAAGTCCAAGACATAGGAGAAGCTGAGTTGACAGGGAGGTGGACCATGAAAGCAGTAGCTGTTCAAAACCGCATTCAGCTTAAGAGCATTGTTTTCGCCACAGACTTCTCCCCCGCTGCCGCGACCGCCTTGCCGTTTGCGGCAGAAATTGCGGAACGCTTCGGTGCCAAGCTCTTCGCGGTACACGCGAAGACACCGGAAAACTATGCGTTGCCAGCAACGGAAATCTGGCCGGTAGCCAACGCGGAGGTGGAGAAATTAGCAAGAGAACTGCAGGAAACCCTGCATCAACAGTTTCCAAGCGTCGAGAGTCAGGTGTTGCTTGCCGAAGGAGGAGTTTGCGGAGTGATCGAGGCCGTGGCCCAACAGAAGAAGGCCGACCTGATCGTGGTAGGCACGAACGGAAGACGGGGGATTGGGAAATTTATTCTGGGTTCCGTAGCGGAAGAGATTCTGCGCCGGGCCAAGTGCCCCGTCCTGACGGTGGGGCCGCATTCTCCATCCGGACCCCCGCGAGAAGCCAAGTTCCGAAAGATTGTGTACGCGACGGACTTCGGCGACGCTTCACTAGGTGCGGCAGCGTACGCCGTGGCGTTGGCGCAGGAACATCAGGCGCATCTCACACTTCTGCACGTTGTGACGCATCCCAAGGCAGGGCAACTGGTTCCTCCGCAGGAGTTGGAGGCGGCCGCACTCGATCGCCTGCGTGCTCTGCTCGCCGAAGAAGCAGAACTCTGGTGTGAACCTAAAGCGATGGTCCGGCACGGCGTACCCGCGGAGAAGATCCTCGAGGTAGCCGAGGAAGAACAAGCCGATTTGATCGTCCTGGGTCTCCGGAACGTCAAAGGCGTTGTGCGTGCGACGCACTTGCCGACCGCTGTGGCACACCAAGTGATCTCACATGCAAACTGCCCAGTGTTAACGGTTCGCGCGTGACGCCGGTACGTTGAATGGGACACACGTTGAACAACCGTGGGCGGGTCATCGACTTAACCGCTGGCGGTAGAGCACGTAAGTGTAGCGACCGTGCAACCAAGCTTCACCGGAAATATCATCGTGCTTGCTGTCGACGGATTCATTGAGCACGTGCGCAGAGTTGCCTCCGAGACGAGCTACCTCCTGCTCCAGCCGTATGCGAGTTTGCGCCATCAAGTGCGAGCGTGCCGGGTACACGGCCGCTCGCCGCCTCGACAACATGCTCCCCCATCGCTTCGGCATCCAACGGAGGTAATTCGCGGTGCCAGTAGATGATTCTGCTCCCTTTGGCGTCTCTGTCGAGTTCGACCGGGGTCGCTGGTGATCGAGACACCGACCGGAATGTCGTCATGAATTGCCTCCGAGGCAGTAAACAGTGCAGACTCCTTGCGGCTACCTTTTCCCTACCATCCCAGTCTGACACAACACTACGAGAGCGGAGGTGTGCTGGGTTACCTTCACGTGTGACGCGGATCACACAGGTCAGGATGATTGTTGTTGCGAAAGATTTCTGGTCGGAACAAAAGCAGTCAGCAAGGGAATATCCGCACTCGATACAACTGCAAGACGGTCACGGATGGATAGCGACTTTGATAACGCCGCCCTTCCGGTCACCGAACAGCTTGTACGCTTCGGTGATCTGGTCGAGGGGGAACGTGTGCGTCAGCAGTGGTCGCAGCTCCAGTCGGCCGTGCCGTACCAGCTCCATGAGTCGGCGCATTCGCTCCTTGCCTCCCGGGCAAAGCGTCGTGACGATCTTGTGATCGCCAAGGCCCGCTGCGAAAGGCTCGAGCGGCACCGACAATTTCCCGGAATAGACACCCAGGCTCGACAGCGTCCCACCCGCGCGGAGAACGCGCAGGGCGCTCTCAAACGTCGCCTGCGTGCCGAGCGCTTCGATAGCGACATCGACCCCAACGCCGTGTGTCAGTCGCCGGATCTCTTCAACCGCATCTGTCTTCGTGTGGTCGAGAACCAAGTCCGCCCCCATGCGTTTGGCCATCTCGGATCGCACGGGATCGGATTCCACCGCCAGGATGAAACCTGCGCCCTTGAGCTTTGCCCCCGCCGTGGCGCAGAGGCCGATCGGCCCCTGAGCGAAAACCGCCACCGTGTCGCCAATCTGAACGTCCGCGCTCTCTGCCGCAGAGATTCCGGTCGAAGCGATATCGGCCAGTAGCACAACCTGCTCATCACTCAAGTCGTCGGGGATTTTGGCGAGGTTGGCCTGTGCGCTCGGAACTAGCAGGTATTCGGCCTGTGCGCCGTTGATGGTGTTTCCGAATTTCCACCCGCCGATCGGCCCGCCACACTGTGACCATTCGCCACTCAAACAGTAATTGCATTGACCGCACGGGGTGATCGCCCCGACCAGGACCCGCTCGCCGACTGTATAATCTGTGACACCGATACCCAACTCGTGAATGACGCCGACGGGTTCATGACCGATGATCAGGCCCGCTTTTACGGGATACTCGCCTTTGAGAATGTGCAGGTCCGTTCCGCAGATCGTCGTCAGCGTCACGCGGATTACGGCTTCGCCCGGTGCGGGTTTCGGAATGGACACCTTTTCAATCCCGATCTGGTTGGGCCCCCGGAACACGAGGGCTTTCATCGTAGACGGAGCGGCTCGCTTCTTGGGAATGGCTATCTGAAAGGTTGACATTACACTGACCTCCGATCGTCTCGCCCCATTAACGCAAGGCCGAGAGAGGACAGCTGTGACGGACGTCACCGGAGTTGGTGATGTCCGTCACTCCCAGGTTATTTCGTTTCGCCCCGCCGTTCGCAATGGCACCCCCCCGCACACTCTCGGAAATACTTCGCCTGCTCAAAAATCACGCAAGACACCAAACGGAAGCGCCACTCGTACAGCGTTGAGCACCGCGACCAGGTCAATCACTTCTTGCGCAACAGCCCCACCGATGGGGGGTAGAACACCGTAAGCAGCGAGCAACATGCCCGCCGCACTGAGTGCCATGCCGCCGATGGCGCTCTCCAGCGCAATCCGGCGCATCCGCCTGCCAATGTGCATCAATTCATCGACTTTCGCGAGGGATCGTTCAAGTACCACAGCGTCCGCAGCCTCCGACGTGATGTCGCTCTCATGCCCGAACGCCACTCCGGCCGTCGCCGCCTGCATCGCGGGAGCATCATTGATCCCATCACCCACGAAAACGGTTTTTTGCTTCCGCGCCTCCGCGCGGACCAACTCCACCTTCTCCTCCGGGCTCTTAGCTCCGAAAGCCGCTTGGATTCCGATCTTCGCCGCGAGAGAACGAACCTCCTCTTCACGGTCGCCGGATACGAGAATCACTTTGGTAACCCGATGCCGTGGTGACAGGTGCCCCACAAAGACGCGGCTGTCGCCCCGTGGGGAATCCTCAAACCGAAACAGGCCGGCGAACACTCTATCCAGAAAGACCAGGCACTCCAGGCCCGCTTCGACCGGTGGCAGCTGCAAACCTTCTGCGGAAGGCTTGTTGCGTCCAGTAATCCAGACTTCCCGACCGTTTGTCATTCCCCGCAAACCCTCGCCGGGCCGCTCGCTGATGCGGGAGACTGCCGACAGCGCGGAACCTCGTTGTCGCGCCAACTCCAAAATCGCACTTGCCAAAGGATGCTTCGAATATCGCTCCAGGCTCGCCGCTGAGGCGAGCACCTCAGCTTCGGCGAAGCCGAGCGCGCACACGATACCCGTCAGTGTGGGTTTGCCGTAGGTTAAGGTACCGGTCTTGTCGAAAATGAACGTTCGGCAGGCGTCGATCTGTTCGAGAACCCCGGGATTCTTGATGATGATGCCACGCCGGGCGGCCAGGGAAATCGCTCCGATCACCGCCACGGGGATGGCAATGAGCAGGGGACAAGGCGTTGCCACCACTAGAACTGCGAGGAACCGTTCTACTTTACCGCTCAACATCCACGCGACGATCGCGATGCCAAGCGCCAGCGGCGTGTACCAGGCGCCGAGCGTGTCTCCCAATCGTCGCAAGCGAGGACGGCGTTGCTGCGTTTCTTCCATCACGCGCATGATGCGGGCATACCGAGAATCCGTCGGCAATTGCTCGGCACGGATCGTCAGCAGAGACTCTCTGTTCAAGGCCCCGGAAAGCACCAGCGCACCCGGCGTCTTGGCAACCTCGAAGGGCTCGCCGGTCAGATACGCCTCGTTCATCGATCCTTGGCCTTCGGTCACAACTCCGTCCACGGGACAGATCTCGTGAGGAAGAACAACTAGCGTCTCGCCAACGCGAATCTCAGGGAGCGTTACATCCGTGAGCCCCACTTCCGACTTTCGGTGAGCAATGTTCGGCATCCGCTTGGCTAACGCATCGAGGACATGCGAAGCGCGTCGTGTTGCGAACTCCTCGAGCGCGGTCCCGCCCGACAGCATCAGCACCACAATCGTGCCTACTAGATATTCCTGGAGAACAACGGCGGTAACAATGGAGACGCCGGCCAGGAAATCAGAACCGAATACTCCAGCCCACAGTTTCCTCGAGAGGTTCAGAACAAGAGGCGCTCCGCCCAACACCAGCGCCACGTACAGGGGGATTTCCGCGACTGCCTGCGGACTGTTCCAGCCAAATCGCATCAGTAAATGAACAAGAATTCCCGCCGATGCCACCAAGGTAACCATCCTTGTCCAGAGCGGCGCCGGTTCAGGGTGACTTGTCCGCATCGCAGACCGCCGCGGACTGCGTGTCGTTACGTCCGCTGTGAAGGCCTGATCCGAATTGCGAACCGTCGTCATACCACCTCAGCTATCCCTATTGTCTTATCGGAATGAGGGCCCTTTCCACAGTTTGCAGCAAAGAGAACCGCAGATGACTTGAAGGCGTCTCGATACCGTAGGCCTCTGGCCGCATCCGTGAATGCGAGCCACGTCACTCCGACCGGTGACGTGCGTCACCGCACTTCGCTCTGCGTTGAACGAACAATGGGCCACAAGAGGAGCAAAACCATGACAACCGCCACCGCAAGAACCGCTGTTCGACTCCGCAACATCTTATTCGCGACGGATTTTTCCCCAGCCGCCGCTCAGGCCATCCCGTACGTTAAGAAGATTGCCAAACACTACGAGGCCGACCTCATAACCCTGCATGTTCGCCCCCCGGTTGTGAACCCGATGACCGAACCGGGCACCTGGCCTGTCGACATCGAAGCGGCGAAAGCCCAAGATGACCAGCATCGCCAGGAGGTTCTCGAGACCTTTGCCGGAATTCGTACGCAAGTCCTGATCGAAGAGGGCAGCATCCAGTCCAGCTTGGACGCAGCCATCGCGAAGAACGACACGGATCTCGTCGTGATCGGTACTCGAGGACGCACCGGCCTTGGGAAGCTTCTGCTGGGCTCGGTTGCGGAAGAGATTTTCCGGTCAGTACCGTGCCCGGTGCTCACCGTTGGACCTCATTCAGACTCGTCTCGCGGAGCGAGTGGTCAGTTCCGAGAAATTCTCTATGCAACGGATTTCAGTCCCGAGTCGCAAGGTGCCGCGGCTTACGCGGTGTCCCTGGCCCAAGAGTTTCAATCACGGCTGATTCTCCTGCACGTGATTCCGGAACGGAAGCCGGGTGACCTCGTTTCCGCGGCTGACGTCACGACGTCCTCGGAGAAGCTGCTGCGCAAGCTCGTCCCGCCGGAAGCCGAAGCCTGGTGCAAGCCCGAGTACTTCGTGGAACGCGGCGACCCCGTGGAGAAAATTCTGGAATTCGCCAAGGGAAGAGAAACCGATCTGATCGTTCTCGGTGTCCGACCGGAAAAAGGCATACCCGGCGCGGCCACGCATCTGCCAATCGCGACAGCGCACAAGATCGTGTCTCATGCCACTTGCCCGGTGCTCACCGTTCGCCACTAGTTGCGCGACACTTGCGACGGACAGCGGGCCGGGTGGGTTTCGCGTAATCCTTGCGGGGCTCCTGTCCGTCGCTCATTTTCAGCTACAGGCGCCGCTCTTTCAGAAACCGTGGACGATGAATGCGGCACCGAACGAGGAAGGCTTGAGCAATGAAGAGCTCAATTATTTCGGAACTTGCCAAGAGCTGCTCGCCCCAATCGTAGTTGGTTTGGTCTTGTACTACATGTCGCCGAACACAGCGCGTTTCTGCGCGGTGGTTCGAGAGAAGAGGCTTACGATGCAAATTGGAGAAATGACCCCGCAGGACTGCCGCGAGATCTTAACGCGCACCTCCCTGGGAAGACTCGGATGTTCACGCGAGGACCAGCCGTATGTCGTGCCTATCTACTTCGTGTATGAGCCTGACCATCTCTATGGATTTGCCACTGACGGGCAAAAAATCGACTGGATGCGCGCGAATCCAAAGGTGTGCGTCGAGATGGATGAAATCGCGAACCACTTTCAGTGGACGAGCGTGGTCCTCTACGGCCGCTACCGCGAATTGCCCGACCTGCCCCAGTATGCGGAGGAGCGCGACCACGCGAGGAAGCTTTTAGAAACGCGCTCCCTCTGGTGGCAGACAGCATTTGCCTCTCGGAGGCTCAAGTCGGATAACGATTTCATTCCGCCGCTGTTCTACTGTATCGAAATCGAATCCATGACCGGCTATCGTGCGATCGCCGACGTCGGCGAGTCCGCGAGCGCTACCGCCACACGAACGTCATCGACGCTCACTTGAACATAAGCGCGGGAAAGCCACGGCTCGGACGTTTCGACCGTGGTATATTCCGGCCGGAAGGTCTCTCTACTCGTGACGCACGAAACCGCTCCGCCAAAACACAACGACAACCTGCTCGTCTCTGTTCTCAAGTTGATTCTCCTGAGTGTAAGCCTAGTGACGGTTTTTGGCATCGCTCGACCGCAGGAGAAAAGGGAACAAAAACCCGTCGCAAGACAAGCCAGCGTAGCTTCCGCTAAGGAGACGTTTCTCAGGTACTGTGCTTCCTGTCACGGAGAAGATGGTAAGGGAGGTGGTCCAGCGGCCGTCGCGATGAAGCCGCCGCCTTCCGATCTGACGACGATTTCTAAGCGCCACGAAGCTAAGTATCCGGCCGGCTATGTGGGTGCTGTGCTGAAATTCGGCAGAAGCCTGGCTTCGCACGAGTCGGAAGAAATGCCAGTCTGGGGATCGCGTTTTAAAGAACTCGATCCGGTTCGCGACCCAACGGGCCAACAACACATCGACGATGTCGTCGCTTACATCGCATCGTTGCAGGCGAAATAACACTAAGGTTAAAGGTCCCACTTTCTGTTTGCAGGAAGTGCTTTCCTGTTTTACTTGGCTTGACGTGACCTGAGGTAGTTCGTCAGATTCTTGATCCGCGATTCAACTTCACTCTTATCGGCTGGGTTCACCGCTTCGAATTCCGTTACCCACACCGGCATCTCGGCAGGTCCGTGCGCCGGTATTTTCACACCATTCCGCAGTACGCTCGACACATAGGCTTCGGGAAATTTGCCGCCATGACGTCGTGACAACGTACGGGAGGCACTCTGTAGGGAGAAGCGAACGGCCCGTTACCGTTCAAGTCGGTTCCATGGCAGACGACGCAACGCTGCTTTTACGGTTCCGCCCCAGGCGAGTTCGCCGAATGCGCTTCTGGCACTTTCGGCACACGCTTTTCTCGACCACTACAAAGGCCAACCATCAATGCCGCCACTACACGGAACCTGAGCAGGATACTGAGAGTTCGGACGATCATGAATCCCTCCCTATTGGACTCGACGTCTCATCAGAACCTCAAGAGCATAGTCTGCCCTCTCGATCGTCGGCAGGCTGTGATCTGAATCACGCATCCTCATCGTCAGTATCTCGAAATTCGAACTGCGCTTGAGCGCATGGAATTGTGCAAAAAACCCGCTTCCTGAGGGCAAATACAGCAAAATACTCAAGACTTCAGCCACTCGACGTCGCTTGCGGCGGAGCGTCGCGCTCTGCTAGCCTTCCTCTGAGCAAGCCTACTTCACCTGGATCGAGGGTCGATCGATGGGTGGTGCAATACCGGAAATCTCCGCGCACGCCCAATTCCTCTTCGAGCAGCTGTTCGAGAACGCCCCGGATGCAATCCTCGTAACGAACTCGGACGGTCGGATCACTCGCGCCAACGCCCAGGTCGAGCGCATTTTTGGATATAGCCGTGACGAACTGGTTGGGCAACTCATCGAGACCCTGATTCCTGAACGGTTTCGCCAGATTCACCCCGCCCACCGCAATGGCTACAACGCACAACCACAACTGCGTCCGATGGGTCTAGGGCTCGAGCTATTTGGCAAACGTAAGGATGGAAGCGAATTCCCTGTCGATATCATGCTCAGTCCGCTGAGCCTCGATGGAAAGCCATTCGCATTGGCCGTCGTCCGCGATGTGACACAGCGCAAGAAGGCCGAGCAGGCTTTGCGGAGAAGCGAGGAACGGTTGCGCGGCTTGTTTGAATTCTCGCCCGACGCCATTGTCGTAACCAATCGGGAAGGAAAGATCGAAGAAGTCAATGCGCAGGTCGAAAAGTTCTTTGGGTACGACCGTTCGGAACTGCTAGGCCAACCCATTGAAATTCTCATTCCAGAGCGATTCCGTGGGACACACCCGAAACACCGCGCGGACTACACCGCGCAACCCCGTGTGCGCACTATGGGTGCCGGACTCGAGCTGTATGGCAGGCGTAAAGACGGAAGCGAATTCCCGGTCGACATCATGCTCGGGCCCATCGAAGGAGCGGAAGGCCCGGTTGTTCTCGGGGTCATTCGTGATCTTTCACAAAAAAAGAAAGACGAGGAAGCCTTACGGCGAAGCGAAGAAGAAAAGCGCTATCTCGAAGAGGAGCTCGTCACCACGCACCAGTTCGAGGAAATCGTTGGCGAGAGTTCCGGACTGAAGCGAGTATTGAAACAGGTGGAAGATGTGGCGGCAACGGGCGCCACGATTCTGATCCTCGGAGAAACCGGCACAGGCAAAGAGCTGATCGCGCGCGCCATCCACGAATTGAGCCCACGACGCGATCATGCCTTTGTCAGACTCAACTGCTCGGCCATTCCCTCCGGGCTTCTCGAAAGCGAATTGTTCGGTCACGAAAAAGGCGCTTTCACCGGAGCCATCGCGCAGAAGATCGGACGCCTGGAGCTTGCTCATCAAGGAACCTTTTTCCTGGATGAAGTGGGAGACCTTCCCTTGGAACTCCAGCCCAAGATTCTGCGGGCATTGCAGGAGAAGGAGTTCGAGCGGGTCGGCGGTACGCGTACGATCCCCGTCAACGTCCGCCTCGTGGCTGCCACGAATCGCGACCTCGCCAAGATGGTCAACGCAGGAGAGTTCCGCAGTGACCTCTATTACCGATTGCGGGTCTTTCCCATCACCATTCCGCCACTGCGAGAGCGGCGCGGCGATATCCCTCTTCTAGTTCGCTATTTCCTCAGCAGCCATTCCAAGCGTATGGGCCGACGCATCGAAACGATTCCCGCCGAGACCTTGCAGGCGCTCGTCAAATGGCGCTGGCCGGGCAACGTCCGCGAGCTCGAGAATTTCATGGAGAGGTCGGTCATTCTCACGCAGGGTTCGGTTTTGCGCGCGCCCCTCGCCGAACTCGAAGCCGTCGAAGAATCCGCCGGACCGACGGACTCGAACCTGGACGCCGCGGAACGCGACCACATCCTTCGCGTCCTCCGCGAGTGCAAGGGAATGATCGGTGGCGCCAACGGTGCCGCGGAACGCCTCGGTTTGAAACGAACCACATTGAACTCGAAGATGAAAAAGCTTGGTATCCAGCGGCGAGACTACATTTAGTCCCGAGACGAAATCCCGTCTCGTCACCCCGTGATCCGGCGCACCGCAAATCCGCATCATCCCACCGTTTACACTGCATAACTCTCCCGTTTTCAAGGGCATGTCCTGTCCCCTGTGAGAGCCGTCACATATGGCGTGTGACCTGCATTACCCAGATCGTCAGGCAGGTAGGTGAGTGGACGAGGATGCTAAGAATTACGATTCACGACGGCGCAAGGGCGCAAACGATCCAACTGGAAGGAAAGATCGTTGGGCCTTGGGTCGAAGAATTTGGTCGCACTTGGCGTTCTCTGGCAGCTTCGCTTGGTTCCAAGGAATTGCATCTCGATTTGCGCGGTGTGGCTTTCGTCGATGCTAAGGGAAGACAGCTCTTGCGGAACATCTATCAGAAGACGAACGCTTGTTTCCTGTCCGATTCGCCTCTGACACGGTATTACGCCGAAGACGCAATGCAGCAATCTCCGCAACACGGAGAAGAAGGAGTCTAGAATGCGCGGTCCTTATGGGTTCGAACCGAATGAGAACTGCCAGTCGTGCAAGTTGCGGGCAAATGGATTTTTCTGCCAGCTCAGCCCGGCGGCCGTGAAAGACTTCAATGCCGTGAAGTCCTCGGCAACGTATCCGGCGGGTGCGGTGCTGTTCCTCGAGAAACAGGACCCCCGCGGCGTCTTCGTGCTCTGTGCCGGACAGGTGAAGCTCTCCATTAGTTCCAGCGCAGGAAAGACGCTGATCTTGAGAATTACCAAACCCGGCGAAATCCTTGGACTGATGGCCGCGATGTCGGGCAGCCCGTACGAGGTCACCGCCGAGACCCTGCATCCGTGCCAGGTGGCCTTCATTCGCCGCGACGACTTTTTGCGCTTCGTCGCCAAGCATTCCGAAGTGTACCAGGGCGTTGTGAAACAGCTCAGCACGCTTTACAGCGGCGCCTGCGAGCAATTGCGGACGGTTGGTCTGTCGGCTTCCGCTCCCGAAAAACTTGCCCGCCTGCTTCTCGACTGGTCCGCCGAAGCGAAGGAAACAAAGCAAGGGGCGCCGATCAAGCTGCCGTTGACCCACGAAGAGATTGCCGAATTCATTGGCTCGACACGAGAAACCGTGACGCGGACGTTCAGCGAATTCAAGAACCGTCAGCTTGTGACTTTGCAGGGCTCGACGCTTCTGATCTCCAATCGCCCTGCTCTCGAAGCGATTGGGTGCCAGTAGGCAGTAAGTGGGTTTCAAGCTTTGGCGGCGGCAAAGAGGAGGGAAACATCATGAAGGTCAAGGACATCATGACGCAGTCTGCCGTTTGTTGCAGCGCCGACACCAACGTAGGTGCCGCAGTTGAACTCATGTGGACGCGTAACTGCGGGATGCTACCGGTGGTCGGAAGCGATCGAAAGCTCCTAGGAGTCGTCACGGACCGGGACATCTGCATCGCCATGGGAACGAGAAACCGGTTGGCGGGAAAACTTACCGTCGGAGAGATCGCCACAAGGAACGTCTCCACGTGCAAGCCAGATGACGAAATCCATGAAGCCCTGGGCACGATGGCAGACAGAAAAGTGCGGCGCCTGCCCGTCGTGGACGACGAAGGTATACCGCAAGGAATCCTCTCCATGGACGACATCATCACTCATGGAGACATGAACAAATGGGAAGGTTGTTGCGAACTCTCCTCCGAGGAAATCATCAGGAGTCTGAAGAAGCTGTATGGCCAGAAGTTTCCTCCGGTTCGCATCCGAGCCGTGGCAGCCTGACAAAACGAGCCAATCTATTTCGTGAGTGACGCCTGTAACGGCTCCGCCGGGCACAATGCAATCGCACTCTCTCGAAGGACAGACAACCGATCCCTGACGCGGGCCATTAACGGCCCATGGACCATTTTATTTTCCGTTGGCCCGACGCCCAACGGGTCGCCCACTCAGGACGCCCGAGCTTGAGGGGCCTCTTGCTTCAAAGGTAGTTTTCCTCCATCAGCCAGTTGTGCCAGGTCCCTTTTTCGATCGTTCGCGTCACGCCAGTCCTTGAGCAGACCATCCCGCACGCGCGTCGACGTTTGCGCCGACTGTCGCGATGCAATGTCTTCCGCACACCGCTATCCTTAACTGCCATCCTCGGGCGGTTCATCTTTCACCTCCGAATACTCTCGTTTCTCGAGGCGATCCTTTCCGGGAGATGCCGACGACACATGGAGCGACTCCTAGTCGCGGACCGTGAGCACGGGACAGGGTGCGTGCGCGACCACGTCGTAGGCGATGGCACGGTTCCAGTGCGTTGTGACTCCCGTCAAGGCGTCCAATCCACGAACGCCGAGAACAATCAAATCCGCTCCACATTGGTTGGCCGTAACCAAAATCTGCTCGGCGGGATCACCGTGCTGCACCAGGGCCTCTGGCCGACACCAGAGCTCCGCCTCCGGCGGCACGAGTTCGTGCAGTTGGTGCATGGCTTCGGCAATTGACAGTTCAACGGACCTACCTGTCTTGGTCTGACGGAACCTGGAGAGTATGTGGAGAAGAATCAAACGCGCCTGATTTTCCTGCGCCAGCGACACGGCGTAGGCACCAGCCATTATCGAAACAGCGTTGAAATCCGTGGCGAAGAGCACGCAACGGAAACGCCCTCCCCAGTGAGCGCCATTCCTCACCCCTGGTCCGATCGTCATCACCGGCACCCGGGCGCGCCGGAACACCTGTTCTGCGGACGACCCGAGCAGTACTTTCTGCACGCCCGTTCTTCCGTGCGTTCCCAGAACGATCAAGTCAATCTCGTGCTCCTTCAAAACCTTGGAGAGAACCGGCCAAACGGGGCCGCCGCGTTCGATGATAGTTTCCCGCGGTAGCCCGGTTAGCTCGGCCTCGATCCGCTGCATCTCGCCTCTGGCTCGATCTTCCTCGTCGTCCAGGAGAGTGGTGGCCACTTCTGGAGTCATGTAGGTGTACGCGGAAGGCTGGAGAACATGAAGCGCGTGTACGACGGATCCGTAGGTGCGCCCGATCGCCGACGCAAAAGGCAAGGCCGATGCCGAGGGCTCCGAAAAATCCGTGAGAAACAGGATGTTCTTCAGAGTAATTCGCTTGTTTGCCTGCGCGGTGGTCATAACGCATCTCCCTACGCCAATCGTGCACGTGGCATGGGGCAAATCTCTGTGCTCCGGCACACATTTCCCAGTGATCCGTGTCACTGTCGGGGCCCTAACGAAACTTCTTGAGGCCGCAGGACGCGCAGAGGATTTTGCACTCTGGAGCGACTATCTCCACGGTGGTCGCCTCCGACGCGACATCGAGCGCATCGTTTCACCCGGCGACGAAATCAGCCGCATCCTCGAAACCACGGGGTCGCCCGGTCCAGCAGCCATCACCTTGTCTTGTGATTTGCATCACTGCTTCCCGACATCCGTCTTGCGACACTCTCTGGTAGAAATACGGGAGGCGTCGTGAGAATCCTTATCGCTATCGACTCGTCAAGGGCATCCCAGTGCGTCCTCGAGGAAGCGGCCACTCGCCCGTGGCCCGCCAACACCCTCTTCACCATCGTGAACGTCGTGGATCTCTATCGTTTCGCGCACCTTCCGGCGATTGTCGACGATGCCCGCCGGGAGGCCACCACGCTGCTCCGGGAGGCTACGGGCAAACTGTCTCGCGCAGGATGCAAGGTAAATAGCGATGTGCTTCTTGGTTTCCCTCGAAATGAAATTGCGGAGTATGCAAAGAAATGGCAAGCCAATCTCGTCATGGTTGGATCGCATGGGCAAGGAGCCATCGCGCGCTTTTTACTCGGCAGTGTGGCACAAGGCGTTCTTCGCACGGCTCCGTGCTCTGTAGAGATCGTGCGACAAACCGCGTCGGAGCCGCCTGCTTCTTCTCATGCCATGAAAATATTGCTCGCAACTGACGGGTCAGATTTCTCCACGGCCGCCGCAAAATCGATCGCGGATCGCCAGTGGCCTGCCGGAAGTCAAATCAGGGTTCTCAGCATCGCGGAACTCCCCATTTTTGAGAATCCCATGGGAGCGTCTTCCCTGAGTGCGATCTACCCGGCCACTCTACTGGAAGAGTTACTAGAGAGCGCCAGGAAACATGCGGAAGACGCTGTCGAGTGTGCGCGCAAGATCTTGCTGGCAGGAAACTTGCAAGTCTTGGACAGCAAACCCGCTCCTATAGGCGATCCGCGCATACTCACGTTGGATCTGGCGAAAGAATGGAAAGCGGATCTGATCGTGCTGGGTTCTCACGGCCGGCGTGGAATGGACCGCATGCTGATGGGCAGCGTCTCGGAAAGCGTGGCGATTCACGCGCACTGCTCGGTTGACGTCATTCGGGCCTAAGCCGGAGATACCTGTGACGCGTGCCTCAATCATCGCCGACGGAAACGAAGCGGTCGCAGACGTTGCCTATCGCCTGAACGAAGTCATCGCCATCTATCCCATCACTCCAGCATCGCCTATGGGCGAATGGTCGGACCAGTGGCAACAAACAGGCCGCAAGAATATTTGGGGCGCGATTCCCAAGGTTATTGAAATGCAATCGGAAGGCGGTGCGGCCGGCGTACTCCACGGGGCCTTGCAGGCGGGCGCCTTGGGTACGACGTTTACGGCCTCTCAGGGCTTGCTGCTCATGATCCCCAACATGTGCAAGATCGCCGGCGAGCTAACACCCGCGGTGATTCATGAGGCGGCCCGAACCGTGGCTTCCCACGCGCTTTCGATCTTTGGAGATCACAGCGACGTGATGGCAGCCCGGGCCACGGGTTTCGCTTTGCTCTGCTCCAACTCCGTGCAAGAAGCGAGTGATTTTGCGCTCATCGCGCAGGCCGCCGCCCTCGAATCGCGCATTCCGGTCCTTCATTTCTTTGACGGGTTTCGGACCTCGCATGAACTCAACCAGATGATTCCGTTGGGCGACGATGATCTTCGCTCTCTGATCGATGAGACATTGGTCCGCCAACACCGCCTTCGGTGCCACGGCTCGTCCTAATGGCTCCCTCGCCCTCATCCGTACCGCTCACGGCTTGGCAAGGCTCGAGTGGCACGCTACGCCCAAGCTGGACATCTACGGCTATTGGGGCATGGAATATGCATGGCGCGCTGGCTACTCCGGCTACCAGGCAGTTACCATCACCAAGACCACGGCGATTCCCGCGACGGCCACCAGCCCCGCCATTCCAGCCACCACAAAAACCACGATTTCAACGACCGGCATCGGTGGATACGGCAACGTTGCCGCCAACAACAGCGGCTGCGCCACCGAAGGCGTTCCTATCAACCAGTTCAACCCGTCGAACGGCGCAAATTGCGCTGGCGACATCCGCAGCATCCAGGAACCCACTCTCGGCTTTTGGTATAAGTTCTACCAGGGTTCGAAGGGCCGCATGCAATTCGGCATCCAATACTCCTATCTTAACAAAGCCGCGTGGTCCGGCACCGGCGGTGTGGCGGCCGGGGCTCCGGCCATCTCTCCCAAGGCCAACGACAACATGATTTGGACTTCGTTCCGCTACTACATTCCGTAGTTGCGACACATAACCGACACCGTCGCGTAGGACGGAAAAAGGGCAGCTCTGCACAGAGGTGCCCTTTTTTTT
The DNA here is from genome assembly GCA_963721915.1 of uncultured Acidobacteriota bacterium. Lineage (GTDB taxonomy): Bacteria > Acidobacteriota > Terriglobia > Acidiferrales > UBA7541 > Acidiferrum. The sequence goes on from CAVRLD010000009.1 coordinate 331,101, forward strand.
TCTGCCCGCTGGCACGCCGGTGGTACTCCGCCTGACAAAAAGTCTTTATAAGAAAGACGCCAAGCCCGGACAGCCCGTGGAGTTTGAGGTTGACTATGAGGTTGTTGTGAACGGCCAAGTCGTCATCCCAAGCGGGACCGCCGTCAGCGGGAGCGTGCGGCAGGTTGATCGTCCAGCCAGGGTGATTATCTCAAATTGTACGTCCAATGCGGCTCGACCTAGAAAGAGCCGGGCCGAAGTAGGCGAGGAGGGCAGTTGCGGGTTTTATGAAGCAGCGACAAGCGGCCCCGCGCAGGCTTGAGGCGAAGAGCCTCTGGTAACGCACTTTAAGTTAGGCTTAAACTGCAACCAGCGAGTGGTTCGTACACTAGCTGTTACACTTCGGGTCCTCTTCCCTTACGATCTCTTACGATGCTATACAACGAGAACTCGCCAGTGGTGCGACGAAGGATCGTCATAACTGATACCAGTCAAGAGACTTATCGTTGTATGGAGTTGTACAGCGTATTAAGGGATAGTGGCAGGGAATCGAGTTCCGCGCGCGCGCAAAACTTAAAATCCTCCGGGGATTTTTCCTCATGTGGGTTCGACTCCCACCCCGGGCACCAGTCTATCTACATGAATATAGTTCAGTTAATGCGACGTTTACCGTGTACCCCTACAAACGACGGGACAATCGTTGAATCGCGTTGTGATAGATTTTTCGCCGCCGAGGTTACTGATGATTCGATCGTCTTTTCGTTTTTGCGGCGCCATGCTTGCCGCGAGTTTTCTTGTTACGTCGGCTTCTGCGCGCCCGCAGATGACTGCGCCCCCAACGACTGAGGGGGATTTCGTCGTGCACAATTTCAAATTTCACTCCGGCGAATCATTGCCGGATGTGCGGCTTCACTACACGACGCTGGGAAAACCGGCCCGGGACGCTCAAGGCCGCACGACGAATGCGGTGGTGATCTTGCATGGCACGGGCGGCAGCGGCCATCAATTTCTGGCGCCGTATTTTGCGGGCGAACTATTTGGTCCCGGACAACTCCTAGACGCAATGCGCTACTTTATTGTTCTGCCGGATGGAGTCGGCCACGGGCAATCGTCGAAGCCGAGCGATGGCTTGCACGCACATTTTCCGCAGTACGACTACGACGACATGGTTGCGCTCCATTACAAGCTGCTCAACGACGGTCTCGGCGTGAATCACCTGCGGCTCATTTTCGGAACGTCGATGGGATGCATGCACTCGTTTGTGTGGGGCCAGACGTATCCGGATTTTATGGATGCGCTGATGCCGATGGCGTGTCTGCCGGTGCAGATTGCTGGACGAAACCGGGTTTGGCGCAAGATGGTGATGGATGGGATTCGAAACGATCCTGAGTGGAAAGGCGGCGACTACACAACGGAGCCTCCACAGGGCCTTCGCATCGCGCTCGACTTTCTTCTCATCGCCGGAAGTGCTCCGCAGCCGATGCAAAAGAGCATGCCGACGCGCGACGACGCCGACAAATACCTGGACAAATATTTTCACGATCGTAGCAGCGGGCTAGATGCCAACGATCTCCTCTACCAGGTGAACGCATCGCGGAACTACGATCCGTCTCCGCAACTCGAAAAGATTAAAGCGCCGGTGATGTGGATCAATTCGGGCGATGACTTTATCAATCCGCCGGAGCTGGGAATTGCCGAGCGCGAAGTGAAGCGATTGAAGAATGGGCGTTTCATTTTGATTCCGGCGAGCGAGCAGACGTTTGGTCATGGGACGCATACGCATGCGGCATTGTGGAAGGAGCACCTGGTGGAACTGTTACGCGAGTCGGCACGGTAGGAGCGATAAAAAGGACTACTATTCTGCCCCCGGCTTTGGATCGCGGGTAGTAACGGGAATAAGCCGCAAGGCTCTGCGGACTCCGCACTGCGCTACAGGTGGCGTGCCCGGGAAAGTCCAGCCCTCGTTTTAGCCACTGGTTTCAAAACCCTTTCCGAATTAGGAAACTTTCCCGGTTGCCGACTGCCGCAGGCGCTGTGCGTGGATCTTTGCAAGGGTTTCGGCTCGTCCTCGATCCGACGACTCAGTCGGCGCGTAACGCGGTGAGGGGATCAACGCCTGTCGCACGCTTGGCGGGCAGGTAACACGCGAGCAGGGAGATACCGAGAAGCAAGGCAGAAGCGATTGCCAGCGATGCGGGCTCTACTCGATGTACTTTGGTGAGAAAGCTTGCGAGGACGCGATTGAGCGCAGCCGCAGCTATCGATCCGATCCCTAGGCCGGCGCACGCCAGTGTCAGGCCGCGCCGCAGAATCAACGATAGAATGTTCGTTGCGTCTGCACCCAGGGCAATGCGAATGCCGATTTCGCGTGTGCGCTGCGCCACCGCGAAAGCCATCACGCCGTAAACGCCCAGCGCCGCCAGTAGCAAGCCGAAAACACCGAAGGAACTCATCAGACGGGTGCCAAGCCTCTCTCGTTGAAGCGATTCGGAATAGTAGTGATCCATGGTAGATACGCCGTAAACAGCGAGCGAGGGATCCGCGCGCCACACCGCTTGCTTGATAGCTGAAACGACGGCCGCGGGGTCGGCGTTAAGTCGGCTCATGACATAAATCGAGTCAGCTGCAGACGTGGTTGCTTGCTGGGCATACGGCAGATACCAGGTTTCGATCGGGTCGCCCGGATCACCGAAATCGTGAACATTTCCGACAATGCCGACGATCGTCATCCAGGGCGCGTTGAGGCGAGCGACGCGAACCTTCTTGCCCAACGCATCCTGACTGGGCCAAAAGCGTTTCGCCATAGCCTCGCTGACAATCGCGACTGGTTCACTTGAGGCATTGTCGAGGTCGGTGAAGCTTCTGCCTCGCAGCACTGGGATCCCCATCGCCCGAAACAACTCCGGGCTGATCAGACGGTGGTTGACATTGAACGCATCGCTCAAAGTCCCGGTTCCAACGCTTTCGATCAGAACTGCCGCGCCCCAGCTTCCACCTCCGAGTGGATTGACGGTAGTTGCGCCCACGGTTTTCACGCCGGGTGTAGCGGCAACTTCCTCCAGGATGCGATGCAGCAGCAAAGTTCGCCGCGGACCCGGAGCATAGTTCGTCTGCGACGGCGTAATCTCCATGGTGAGTAACTGATGCAGTTGAAATCCTAAATCGCGGTGCTGCAGGCGGCGAAAATTTTCCATCATTAACCCTGTTCCAGCCACCAGCACGAGCGCCAGTGCGGTTTCGGCAATGACGAAGCCGCTGAGCAATCGGTGCGTGCCGCGCCCCTGGCCGGCACCCGATCGTCCGCCCTCCTTCAACATTTCCGGCGATGCGCCGCCCGAGCGAGTCAAGGTCGGAAGTAAACCCGCTACGCCTCCTGCAAGCAGGGACACGAGCACGGCAAAACCCAGGACGCGCCCATCCAGTTGCGACGCGCTCATCCCCAGTTGCTTGCCAATGTCCACCGGCAACAGGCTGTCCGCGAAGCGGTTCAGCCACGTCGCAAACAAAAGGCCGCAAGCGCACCCGAGCACGGCCAGCAGCAAACTCTCGGTCAACATCTGTTGAAGCTGGCGCGCCCGGCTGGCGCCCAGTGCCGCGCGGATCGCAAATTCCCTGGCGCGCGTTACCGACCGCGCGAGGAGCAAGTTGGCCACATTGATGCACGCCAGCAGCAACAAAAATCCCACGATGCACAGCAACGCCAGCATCGTGCCGTCTTGATTGTCGGTTAGGTTTTCCCGCAGGGTAATCGACGTGACCGCATACCCGGGCAACGTTTCCAGGGACCTTTCCTTAATGCGCGCCGAAACTTCGTCGAGCGATTCGCGGGCTTGCCTCATGGTAATTCCGGGCTTGACGTGCGCGAAGACCGCGAAGTCGAGTGCGCGATCGGCCGGGTCCACCACAAAGGGAACCCAAACCTCTGCGTTGTAAGGGAAATTGAAGCCGCGCGGCATCACACCAACGATCTGGAAAGACCGGTTGTCGATTCGGACCGAAGTGTTCAGGACGAAAGGAGCCGCACCGAAATGGCGTTGCCACACGCCGAAGCCGATTAGCGCAACGCCGCTATTCAGGCCTTGCTTTTCTTCTTCCGCGGTGAAATCACGTCCAAGGAACGGCCGTACTTTGAGGGTGGAGGACCAGCCTTCGGACCGGTAAATGACCGAGACGCGTTCGGGCTCGTTTCCGCCTGTCAGAGTGAGGTCCTCGCCTCTGAGCGCCACGATACCGTCGAAGACCCGATTTACCTCGCGGAGTGTGGCTACGTTCAGGCTGTGCATGCCGAACGTGCGGCTGTGACCATCCGGTCCGCGATACGAATCGAGGACGCGCAGGGTGCGATCCGGATCGGCCAGCGGGAGAGGTCGAAAGAAGGCGGTGTTCACCAAGCTGAAGATCGCCGTGTTCCCGCCGATGCCCAAGGCCAGTGTCAGTACAATGACAGCGGTGAACGCCGGCGCCTTGCTGAGTAAGCGGGTCGAATAGCGGAGATCCTGCCCGACGGATTGCATAGGATTCGACCTCTGGTGATTCACGATCCGTGGCAGCGGAGCGCCATTGGCCTATTTCTGCTAGACGCGGGGGAGGCTTTTTCGTTTCCTCACCACAGTCCTGGGGTGGAGACGTGGGGGCCCGGCGCGGACGTTGTCGCCGCTTTAAGGTACCGCGGGCGGGCGGCCCTGGCGATCGCTGGAGCAGCTCTATTGAGTTGGGTACGTTGCGGACCACTGTGCCGCTGGGAATTGTTATGGGATGCGTAGGGCACCCCGCTAATTTAGACGTTCAGAGCGCAAAACTCAAAAACGCTTCGTGCGGAGTGCGATTTTCGACTCCGCGATGCGGACGGTCGTGATTGTACAACCGACGTACGAAACACCCATAAAACTGGTTCTCGAGAAGTGCTGTATCGTTGGCATCCGTGGCATGGACAACGGGTGCTGATTCGTGGCGAGGCACGACGAGCGGGCGGTGTTGTTCTGCGGTGCGTGCGCGATGAGCTTGAGAGATTTCCCGCCCTGGAGATTCCGGAGTGGATGTTCGACTGCCATGCGTGCGGCCGGATGAAGCCAGCCCAATTCCCCCTTGTAGATTGCGCCGCCCTGTTAGCTCTGCAGCATTTGCTTTCGGCGGTGACGGAACGAAATGAACGGTGCGTGATACAAGCGCAGCATCCTTCCAGCAGTTCAGGAGATGCTGATGCGCAAACCGACTCTGTCCAGAAGCCGTCAAGGCAAGTTGTTTTCTCCGCCAGTGAAGCTCCCCGAGTTGCCAGCGGAAGTACGTCAGAAAATGGTTCGACTGCTGGCCAGGATGCTGAACGAATACCTACAGCACCTCAATGGTCGGAAGACCGGAGGTGAACGATGAGTGACAAGATCAGGCCGCAACACCTAGCTCGAAAAGCGATTCTTTATGTTCGTCAGTCCTCACCCTACCAGGTGATCCACAACCTGGAGAGTCAGAAGTTGCAGTACGCCATGGAGGGGCGTCTACATCAACTGGGATGGCACGAGATCGAGGTCGTGGACGAGGACTTGGGGCGGTCTGCTGCGGGAGTGGTCACGCGGGCTGGATTCGAACGCATGGTTGCTGAGGTCTGCCTGGGAAAAGTGGGAGCTGTGGCGGCTCGCGAAGTTTCCCGCTTTGCCCGCAACAGTCGCGAGTGGCAACAGTTGGTGGAGGTGTGCCGTGTAGTCGACACGGTGCTGATCGATCAGGAGATGGTCTACGCCCCCAGGCTTAGTAACGATCGACTCTTGCTTGGTCTCAAGGGCAGCTTGAATGAGTACGAATTGGATTTGCTGAGGCAACGTTCGGTGGAGGCGCGGCGTGAGAAAGCACGGCGCGGCGAGCTGATCCAGGCAGCACCGATTGGCTACATCAAGACGGAAGATCTACGTCTGGAAAAAGATCCTGATTTGCGTGTGCAACAGGCCATCCTTCTCATCTTTCGCAAGTTCGTGGAGTTAGGTACGGTGCGACAGACCTTGATGTGGTTCCTGGAGCATGGCCTCCAGGTCCCCACACGTAATGCGCGCGGAGAGACTTGCTGGAAGCGCCCGGTCTATCGCTCCATGCATCGCATGCTGACCAGCCCCGCTTACGGAGGGGCGTATACCTATGGCAAGACCGAGCAACTGGTCCGCTATGACGGAGGGAAACCGCGCCATCTCTGCCGCCGCAAGCCCAGGGAACAGTGGCTGGCCCTCATCCCCGGTGCACACGAAGGCTATGTGAGCTGGGAAGAATTCGAGCGCATCACAGCCGTCATCCGTGCGAACACACCCGGGGAACAGCAGCCTGGTGCAGCCAAAAATGGGCAAGCATTGTTAACAGGACTCTTGCGATGCTCGCGCTGCGGACGTAAGCTCACGGTGCGATACACGGGGAGCGGTCACGATGTGCTGCGTTACTCTTGCATGCGCGGCTGGCTCGATAATGGCGAACCGCGTTGCATTGCCTTCGGCGGCATCAGCGTGGACGCAGCAATCGGCAGAGAGGTCCTACGCGTGGTCCAACCCGCAGCGCTCGAAGCTTCGATGCTAGCCAAAGAAGAGCTGCGCCACCAACGAGATGACATTGTGGACGCTCTACACCGTGATCTGGAAGCAGCCCGTTATGTAGCGGAGCGGGCGCAACGGCAGTTTGATGCGGCGGATCCGGAGAACCGCCTGGTTACGGCGGAGTTGGAACGCCGCTGGAACCTGGCCTTGCAGCATGTGCGGGAAATCGAAGTGCGCATCGAGCAGCACGGCGAGGCGATCGAACCGCGTCCAAGCCCTTCACTTGAGGATCTTCACCAGCTTTCCCAACAGTTGGAGACCATTTGGACCGATCCAGCCACCAGTGCGCGATTGAAAAAGCGCATTGTCCGCACACTGATCGAGGAAGTTCTCGTAGACGTGGATGGTGCCGCAGGCGAACTGATTCTCATTTTGCACTGGAAGGGCGGCGCACATACCGAGCTGCGCCTCCCTCGCCGCCGTCGTGGCCAGTGCAGCACGCAGACATCGCAAGAGCTAGTAGAAGCCGTGGTAGTTCTGGCTCGTATTTGCAGTGATGATTTTATCGCCGGCGTTCTCAACCGCAATGGACATCTTACCGGACGCGGCAATCGCTGGACGCGAGAGAGAATCACCGCACTGCGCAGCCATCATCGCATTCCTTGTTACAAGCCAGATGAGCAGCAATCACGATCCTGGATGAACTTGACTGATGCTGCCGCTCTTCTCGAAGTGAGTCCGAGAACTCTCCGGCTCGCTATCGATCGCGGAGACATCTCCGCAGATCATCCTTTTGCGGATGGACCTTGGGTTATCAGCAGAGACGCTTTGCAAAGCGAAGCGGCTCAAGCATTGAAACGACGCCTCGGCCTGGGAAAAAGCCGGACCGCAATACTTGCTTCCGAACAGCACGACAGCCTGTTCTCAACCACATAGCGAGGTGGGGCAGTATGAAACCAAGTTGTACTCCTCGATCCAACGAGAGATCGAGGCTCGCGATTCTTCCAAGCTCCGATACTCCGCCGTCCGGACTTCCTCCTCTTTCAAGCTGCGATGGAACCGTTCGATGTAGCTGTTGCCCTCGGGATGATGGTACGCCGTCCGCTGGTGTGTGATGCCCAAGCGTCCCAACGTCTCCAAGAAGCGCGAAGAAGTAAACTGCGTCCCGTTGTCGGTGGTCAGCGTTACGTTCTCCTCTCGGCTGCCCGCGGGTAGCCGTTCGAGCACCGCCTGCTCAACCGCGGCGAGTGCATCTTCGGTCCGACAGCGATGCGAAAGGTTCCATCCCACGATTTCCCGCGTACAGCAATCGATCACGCACACCAGGTACGCCCAACCCACGGCAGGACCCGCCCAGATCTTGGTCATATCCGATTGCCAGATCTGGTTCGGTCGTGATGCTTCGACACGACCCCACTCCTTCTTTCGTCGTGCGCGCAGGCGTCGCGAGCGAACCAGCAAGCTTCGCTCGCGCATCACCCGCAACACTCGTTTGCCATTCACGTGAAGTCCTTCCTTCCGGCGCAGCCACCAGGTCACTCGCCGATACCCGTAGGCCGTCTTTTCTCCGCAGGCCTGAACGATTTGTTCATCCCACTTCCGATCCGCTCGGCTGCCGCGCGGCTTCTTCCGGTAATACAAACTCGAGCGGCTGATCATCAGCGCCGCGGCCACTACCGCCGCCGCGTATCCTTGTTCCACCAACGCTCGCGCCTGGGAGTGAACTTCATCGCGGCTCACTCCCCGACGACGTTTTTTAGGATTTCAATTTCCAGTGATTTGCGGCCTAGCGTTCGTTCCAGCTGCCGGATACGACGATCTTTCTCGGATTCCCCGGCCGCAGCGCTCTTCCCCCCAAGCGCTGCCTTCGCTCCCTGCTCCGCTTCGTCTTTCCAACGGTAATAGAGCGTCTGAGCGATACCGTGTCTCCGACAAGTCTCAGACACGTTCCCGCTCTTCATTCCTTCCTGCACGATCTGGCACTTCTCTTCCGGGGTTCGATCTACGCGTGGTTTCCGGCCCATGCTGCCTCCTGTTTGGAGGCCCTGAATCATACCGAATTCGGTAGTCTCGTTTCAGCGGGGAGCACTACAGTGGGCTTCCCTACTGGGACTTGCGAAGTTGCGAGGTTAAGGGAAATGTCAGAATGTCGGACCAGGTAAAAACTCGGTTAGTTCTGCTTATCTTGGTCTCGCTGTTCTTGATTGCTGCTTCGCCTTCTGTTCGCAAAATACCGCTGCGCAGCCAGCGCGAACAGGCCGACAGCAACAAACGCTCCGAAGAGTGCAACTTTATCGAAAGTCTGGAGGACATGAATCATTGCGTTGGTAGGAACCGATAGATGAATCGCAATGCGCGACGGTCAGCAACGTTCCAGCAGGCCCTGAGCGCATTCTATCAACTTGTTCATTCCGCCTTGTTTGTCGACGACGAGGCTAGCGCCGGCGACAGGGGCCAGAGCTTTGCCTACTTTGTCGTCATGCGCCGTGAGCAGAATTATCGGAACCTCGGGCATCATAGCTTTCAATATTGAGGTGATTTCCACACCATTCATGCCGGGCATGACCAAATCCAGGAGAATCAAATCTGGTTTCAGCTCCTTTGCTTTCTCGATGGCATCGGCACCATCCACCGCCTCACCGCAAACTTCAAATCCAGTTTGGTTTTCCAGAAAAGCTCGAACGGCGTAGCGAAACTTGGCACTGTCGTCCACAGCGAGAATGCGCTTCAGCATAATGAATTCGTTCTGCTACGAAGAAGGCACTTGCAAGGAGATACGCAATTCCTTGGCTGCTTGAACGTACGGCGTTTTTCCATCTGAAACAATACATACTGGCGTTGACAGGCCCGCTGCATACCTGAGAGAGACAACCGGATCTACGTGGCGCGAGTGCGCAATGGGCAGTACGGGAGATCGAGGACTACACTGTTGACCTCTCCGAAGTGGAAGCACTTGAATTGATCATTACCAAGCCGACCGTGAAGCTCGGGTATCCCTAAGGAGTTTGCGTTTAGCGTGACGCCGCTAGCCATATTGTGCGTAGCCGCAGGCGTATCGACATTGCCAGAAGCCCAAGCAACTACAGTAGACCTTGTACCGCATGTGAAATCCGGCCTTAGAAAAATCTCTCGCCTGCAAACCGTAACCGGGTCTAATGGCGTACTGTTACTCCCCTCTACCGGCCCCGGCACGGCGCTAATCGCATTCGGCTCGTACAGTTACAAGCACGGCACGCAGAATGCTTCCTTCCCGGCAAAGCCGTTCTGGGAGGAACAACGGAATGACCTCACCGAGTTTGGACATTTTCAAGGAAGACCTGCGCGGAAGTCCTGTTTGGGTTGACGCTGTCAGGGACCTAGAAAACGCGCGCCTTCGTTTGAGCCAGTTAGCTTCCGTAATTCCCGGTGACTATTTCGTCTTTGATCAAAGAACCTGTCAAATTGTAGTTCGACTGGGATCAGGCGGAATCGATTGTACGTAGCCTCGGGACTGGAGCCAAGAATGGTCACAACGGTAGCAATTCTCGGCGTGATCGAAGTGCTCCTAGGTCTTGGTTTGTCCGCATACGCCTTCTATCTCACCGAGAACAAGAGGCAGAGCGAACTACAGTTTCGCCAGTGTAGATTACTTTGTGAGGTAGGGTGATTTTATGCGATGGATAGTGCGAGATTTCGGAGTCTTTCTCTAAGGATGCGTTTTTGCTTGCAAATATTTCGTTCTCGGACGAGACGCACGTCAGCCTGGGAAAGGCCGCACGCGTAGCCATCGGCTTCGCCCGGTTCTGGTCGTTCCACGAAACTCGCATCCTGCAGCGCCCGCCACGGGCATCCTATCATCTGTTTGTCTGACCCGTAGGTTCAGAATTTTACGAATCGCCCATTTTTCATGGCACACAGCTTTATAAACGTCACACCGATCGCTCGCATTCTCTTGGTTCCTACCATAAAGACATCTGGAGGGCAGGTCATGAACACATGTCAGCGACGCTACAGGAAACCACGTAGCTCTTTCGAATTTGGCTTTGGAAAAACTTCTCAGCCCCACTCTAAGTGGGCACTATGTGCGTACTGTTACTGCTTGTAATTTGACGAACGATCCAAACAAGTTCCAGCAAATCCAAGCATTACGACGATGGCAAACCAGTTGCACAGATCGCATGCATATCAGGCAACGGAGGGTACAACTCTACATGTCCTCGCTCTCATTGGATATATTCAAGAAGGATGTGCATGGAAACCCCATTTGGCTTGACGCCGTTGGAGACTTGGACGCTGCGCGCCTTCGTTTGCGCCAATTGGCTTCGGTCATTCCTGGCGAATACTTTGCTTTCGATCAAAACCTTCACCAAATCGTTGCAAGCGTCGTTCGCTCAGATTCGGACAGAATAGGAGGTTGAAATGATGTCCGGTTGCGCAATGAAGTGCCCGCACTGCGGTGGGACAGCACGTAAGCCAAAGCCACAGGACCAGTTCAAGTGCGATTGTGGTTGGAAATTGTAACCGGTTAAGAACGGCTCTGAGCGATACATTTGGATGTGTCCAGAAGTTGTGGCTCGAATCGAGTTCCTAGTGTAGAACCGAAAGTGATCACCTGACACATTCCAAGTGATCAGGGGAACAGCAAACCGATGGCCACCGTCAGCTGCTGGGGCAAATTTATTTGGGCCCGAGCGAATACGCGGTGATTTTATTTAAGGAGCCAATCGTCGGCATAGGAGGCAGTGTTCGTTCGCCCGATTAACCTCGATCTAGCTCAAGCGAGGAAAGGCGTGGTCACGTGAGATCACATACAGAAGAGTGGGTAAGGTTGTGTCAACAAGCATCCGTCGAGCAAGACCCAGCGAGGTTGATTAAACTCATTCAGCGAATTAACGAACTGCTGGAAGAAAAACACAAACGACTGACAGGAAATCCGAGTTCCGATCAGAGTTCGTAACGTAGGTTCCGTTCGCCTTGCGTGGTTGGCTGAGACCCGAAGCAGGGAAGACTGTTTTAAGGTCTCGGTGACCGCCCGTAATACGAACGTCAGGTTAAGTGGGAAAAGGATTTGACAGACTGAGAACACCTGAGTAACAACCACAAATGTTTGATCGCAGCTTCTGAAAAATGGAAATCCGGGTGGGTGCTACCGGCGTTTTCTAAATTCGCCCGCTCCCAAAATTATTCCCGGTCGGAACTCTACAAGCGATGAGGCGGAAAGGAGACCCCGATGCAGCAAGTTCGCGAAGTAATGAGCCAAGACGTAAAGATTGCTTCACCTAAGGATTCGATCGAAAAAGCGGCGAAGCTTATGGCTGAAATAAATTGTGGCGCGCTTCCCGTCGGAGAAAATGGCAGGCTAGTCGGCGTAGTCACGGACCGAGATATCACCCTTCGCGCAGTGTCAAAAGGCCGACCACCGAATCACTGTACCGTGCGTGAGGTCATGTCCTCCAGGATCAAATACGTTTTTGAAGACGAAGCAACCCACGTGGCGGCACACAACATGAGCAAACTACAGGTGCGCCGGTTAATGGTGCTGAATCGCCAAAAGCGCCTCGTAGGCGTTGTGTCCTTGGGCGACTTGGCCTTGAAGCATGACGGCCCAGCCGCGGCTAGCGCCTTGAAACAGATTTCAAAAACGAACCCTAGCGTACACCCCTAAGACGCGTGCACAATCCATCGCGACCGAATCCTGAAAATGGCGCTGATGCGCGATGATTTGGGATCCCCGGCGAGAAAGCGGCTCTAGTACTACTGTGTCATAAAATAGCACACGGCCTCAGATTTGTGCGGCAGGATTCCATTTCCGGCTGATAGTCTGGGCGCATGAGCGCCTCTTCTTCGGCGCCAGGCGCGCAACACCAACGCTTTGCGGCTTATCTCGACAGCCTGGCGCAGGCCGCAGGGCACCTGGATCGAGCCGTGCCGCTGAAATCGTACTGCACGGGTCTACTCCTTCCCGGCGAACGCAAAAGCGTTGAGCCTATGGCGGCACGGTTGGCCCCGGAGGATGTGCAGCGCATGCACCAGTCGCTGCATCATTTCGTAGCGAATGCCCCCTGGAGTGACGAAGCCTTGCTCGAGAGAGTGCGCCACTTTGTGTTGCCGGTGATGAAAAGAAACGGATCCGTGGTGGCCTGGATTGTGGATGATACCGGGTTCGTAAAGAAAGGAACTCATTCGGTTGGGGTGGTACGTCAATACTGCGGACCGGTGGGCAAGCAAGAAAATTGTCGGGTGGCCGTGAGTTTATCGGTGGCCACCGAACAGGCCAGTCTCCCGATCGCGTGGCGTCTGTACCTACCCGAGATTTGGGCTAAGGATCGTAAACGGCGCAAGGAGACGGGCATTCCGGAAGAGCTTTCGTTTGCTACCAAGTCAACCATCGCACTCCAGCAAATTCGCAAAGCGGTAGAAGAGGAAGTTCCCCTGGCGCCGGTGTTGGCCGATGCCGGGTATGGCAATGATAGTAAGTTTCGGGAAGAACTCAGCGAATTGCGTTTAGCCTATGTCGTCGGCGTTCAGGGATCCATGACCGTCTGGAGACCAGGAGAAGCCCCACTGCCCGCAAAGCGATGGAAGGGGCGGGGACGCCCACCAAAACTGCTGCGCCGGGATGAGCAACATCAGCCCATGGCCGTGAAACAACTGGCGGAATCGTTGGCGGGAAAGGCTTGGAAAAACACTTCCTGGCGGGAGGGCAGCAAGCGGATGCTCCGCTCACGCTTTGCCGCTGTACGCGTGCGAGTTGCTCATCGAGACTATTGGCGAAGCGAACTGCCTCGAGAAGAATGGCTGTTGATCGAATGGCCCACGGGAGAGAACGAACCCACGAAGTACTGGCTTTCTACTCTTCCGGCCGATAGCAAACTCGTGGACTTGGTGAGACTAGCCAAGCATCGTTGGATCATTGAGCGAGACTATGAAGAGCTGAAGCAGGAACTGGGATTAGGACACTACGAGGGTCGCGGCTGGCGGGGATTTCATCATCACGGCACGCTGTGTATCGCCGCATACGGCTTCCTGGTAGCGGAGAGAAGTCGTTTTTCCCCCTCTGCTCGAGCCGGTCAGCCTCCTCAAACGGCTTACTTGCTGTCCATTTTGTTGCGTTCGCCGTTTATGACACAGTAGTACTAGGGCTCAGAGCAGGACTGACATGCGCAAGCGCCACATTAGCCCGACTCTACGGAGCGCTGAACCTTCTGATCAAGCTTGGTTGGACATGGGTCGCACTGTTCTGGTTGAGGTCACGTCGGAAGAAAAAGCGCACTCAATCGAATCTGCCCTGCTACCAGATGAAAATGAAAACCGTGGTTGGCGTGCGGCCAATCCAGGAACTCAGATAACCCGGCTGATCTTCGATGAACCTCAAGCGCTGAGACGTATTCGGTTGGTTTTTGAGGATACCGAAAAAACACGCACGCAAGAGTTCGTCCTGCGATGGTCGCTGGGTACTGGCCATTCTTTCCGAGAAATCGTTCGCCAACAGTGGAATTTCAGCTCACCGGATTCCGTGCGGGAGATCGATCGAGGACTACACTGTTGACCTCTCCGAAGTGGCAGTACTTGAGTTGATTATTGTGCCTGACAAGGCTGGCCGTGAAGCTCGGGCATCCCTAAGGAGTTTGCGTTTAGCGTGACAGAAGCTATCTAGAGCGTCATTCCTATCCGGCGACGACACGGTTTTATGTTCCGCTCTGAATTGGGGGGACTATCGTCCAAACTGCTGAACTTACGATCCAAGGTCGTCTATGCCGCTCACTTTTGTCTCTTCATCGTCGGAGTTCGCTGCGTCCGTTCTCGTAAATTCTGGAGCTAGACCTCGATGATTTTGTTACGGGTGGCGTACCGGACCAACTCGGTGACCGAGTGACAATTGAGACGCCTCATGAGGGCAACCCGATGTGTCTTTACTGTATCGATGCTCATCCCAAGGGCTGCGGCGGCCTCACTGTTCGTTCTCCCTTCAGCCAATAGCTTTAGAACGTCTCGTTGTCGCGGCGTAATATGGCTCGCGCCTGATTCCGTTGCAGTGGGATTCTTACGTTTCTTCAAATAGCCGTTCAGGATCATTTCCGCTACCTTGGAAGTGAAAAAAGTCTTGCCATGCTGTAAAGCCTCTACTGCCACGAACAGATCGCGTGCAGCATCTGACTTGAGCACGTAGCCTTTGACGCCTGCGTCCAGCATTTCCGTTATCATCGTGTCAGAGTCGTGGAGCGTCAGAATGAGGATTCTGGTTTTCGATCCGCTTTGGATGATTCGCCGCGTAGCTTCGAGCCCATTAAGAGACGGCATCGAAATATCGAGAATTGCAACGTCTGGGCTGAACTCACGGACCTTTGTGACGGCGTCTGTTCCCGTGGTGGCTTCCGCAACGACCTTCCAACCAACGTGCGCTTCGAGCAAATCGCGCAGCCCTCTCCTGACAATGTCGTGATCGTCTGCCACCACGAGGCGCAGTGATTCCAATTCCCTTAACCTCAGACGGAACATATGGTGTCAAGTGGACAGCGAAGACGATACTCCATTTTGCAGCGATCTGCTCGATGGAATCCGTTGACGGTCATTCACCTCGCGTGGCGACCCGCCCAGCCACTTTGTAAAATCCCTCAGCTTGACCTCATGCTCGACACGCACGCGGCGACCGGCTTAACCTCAGGCCTAATTGCCTCAATCTTTCGCGCCTCCTACGCATCTAAAAACAGGAGGCCAATATGAAAGCTGTGGTCGGTGTCTTCAAATCGCGATCCGATGCAGCGCTCAGCGCCGCTCAGCTCGTGCCATTGGAAATTCCCAGAACCAGAATCAACATTCTTACGCCCGAGGTCACCGAAAAAGAGATCGCCGCTATTCCCGCCGACACGGGAGAGCAGCCTGGCACGGGCATGGCCATGGGGGTGGTTGTGGGCGGAGCGATGGGCGTAGCTAGCGGCAGCCGCAATGTGAGCAAGCCAATTCCCACATTGCGTAGTTCGGTTCGTTTAGGTTGAGGAGCTAATTGTCGCAGTCTGGGGTAGTGAAGGACTTAGGGTCAGTTGCGTCAAAGTTGCTGAGGATCATCGACCAGCGAAAGAAACGATGCCCGCAGTCCGCACATCGAAACGGTTTAATAGAAAGCAGCGTCAACGGCCCACGCTCAACAAATCCTTTGCGTCTTGACCTCCGGGTTCGCTCGCTTCGGCATTGTGGACAACGGTGCATTTTCGGACTCGCTCTGCATTTTCGGACTCGCTCCATTCCGTCTATCGAAAGCTGACTACGGACCCGTTCGGCCGCTCTCGTCGGCAAGCACAAGATAGGCGAATGCACCGGCCGCACCAACAATGATGACTACAAATATGCCTACAATGAATGTCGCCATGCTGGGAACCTCCGAAGGCCGAACATGGTCGTAGAACTGTGCCATGCCGTCGATAGGGTGATTACTGTAGGGTGATTACTGTAGGCCAGCTTTCCCGGTACGTACGCCAGCGCACTAATTATTAAACCACTTGAATTTTCATTCCCACGGACTGCCATCGCAGGCTAGTCGTCTTTCGAAAGATAGGTTGGCGAAATGGATAAAAATAGCGCTCATTACGAAGCGATCTTGGCCGAAAATGGCGCTGAGTTTCGCGGAATCCAGCAAGGTCCGCGTGGATCGTTGGTCCTATTAGCCGATCCCGAGTTACGGACGACATTGGCAGTGCCGGAATCGGAATTCTCTTCCCAAACCGTGTCGCAACGCCTCCATGAAAGCCGTCGTGCATACGACCTCGACGCGCACGTGCAAAAGTCTCTCTGTTGATGGATCGGGGCACGGAAGCACTATTGCTGTCTATGCAACCTGAGACACCGCCCATCTGACTAGGCACACTTTATAAAGGATAGCCTGTATTGCTTCGCATATCGTCTCCCTGTACAAACGGTCCGGGACACCAGGGCCATGCGGCTGCGGGTTTTGATCGTCGATGATTCCGAAACCATCCGGCGTATGCTTGGCACGATCCTGCGTTCCCGCCGCTGGACCGTCTGCGGCGAAGCTGAGGATGGCCAGTCTGGCGTCCAGAAATTCCACCAACTCAAGCCCGACGTAGTTCTGCTGGACCTGTCGATGCCCGACATCACTGGGATCGAAGCCGCCAAGTTGATGTCTGCCATCGATCCTACTGTCCCACTAATTCTCTTCACGATCTTGGAGATTGAAGGGATCGAAAACGCTGCGCGGGAGGCAGGCATTCGCGCCATAGTTCCCAAGATCGAAGCTTGGAACCTCATTGGAAGCATCGAAAGTCTGGTCGCCCAAAAATCGAGGCCGCAAGCTCAGTGAGCTGCTTGAGAGATTAATCACCCAATGATGTAATACCCCTCTACTGTCCCCGGTAGGCCCATGGAGTTTGCCGGGTGCAGCCTCCGTTTTCGATCTTCAAGACGCGTGACGACGGGAGCCTTCATTTCGTCGAGGGAGCGGAAGACCTCGAATCCGCGAGGGTGCGCGTCGAAGGATTCGCGAAGCTCTGGCCTGGTACGTACGTTATTGTGAATCACGAAACGGGAGAGAGGCTCTCCATAAACACACGCGACGAGAGGATTCACTGACCCCGAGCGGCGTGGTAACGGTGAAGAGCTAATGTCCCGCTATCGACTGATTCGCACGCTAGTTTAGTGCGAAGCGCGCCTCATCCGTCGTAAGGGATAACCTGTATTGCTTTGTACTGCGTCTTGCCTATAAAAGTGATATCGGGGGTTTCAGGCGATGGCCAAGTGCATTTTAATCGCAGATGACAACGACATCGTTCGGTCGATCATTCGTTTTTTCCTTGAGACCAAAGGCTTTGAAGTTTGCGGTGAAGCGGCGGATGGCGTTGACGCCATTGAGAAGGCCGAACAACTGAAGCCAGACTTGATTGTGCTGGATGTGGCGATGCCAAGGATGAACGGAGTGGAAGCGGCGTCCGTGCTGAAGCGTATGATGCCGGACGTGCCAATAGTCTGGCTAACGATGTACAAGGAACTGGTGGGCTCCTCGCTCACGGGGGCTGTTGGTGTTGACGCAGTCCTATCCAAGCCAGACGGTGTGGGCGGCCTCGTAGAATGCGTTCAAGGCTTGCTCAATTGAGCGAAACTGCATCTTGAGTCTCATTTCATTGCTGGTGCAGGACTACCCTCACGCCCGGCAAGCTGACCTGACCAACCGCAACCCTGCTCACACTTCAGGTCAAACATTTGTTCATCCACTTGAAGGTTCGTCAGCAGTTCTGGAGAGATGTGGGTTCCTGCTATCCACCAAGTGCATTTGGGGCACTTGAATATCAGGTTGGTTTCATTGGGCATGCTCTACGACTTCTTCTTCCTGCTTCCAACCTCTTCTGCCGCAATTAGCTTCCGGTCTGTGTGCGGCTCTAAGCGCAGTCCACCTGCGAACAACAGGCAACGACGCCCGGCTGGAACACCGCATGTTGGACAAGGGACGGAGTTCCACTGTTTTTTGGTCAAATCGCCGATTTTCATGCCGAATATGCTGCTATAAACGCAGCCTCAAAACTGTCCTCTTTGGAACATTTTGAATGGGCAAGACCGGAAGAGTGAGACAACCCGCTTAGACGTATTGTGCTCTTCGGTCTTTTCGTATGCACTCTTCGATTGCAGGCATCAGGGTAGAAGCAAGCGTGCTTTTGTCCAAGAGAGTTGACGCACCGTAGCTTTGCGCGACGGCCTTTGACTCATCGTCATTCCACAACGACATCGCCAGAACGTGTTTTGCGGAGCTTAGAAGCTCTACCTTGATGAAGCTAGCACTAAAATCTCGCTCACCGGGCATGTGGATGTCCATCAGAACCACGGTGGGTCTTAGGGTTGCCGTCATTTCTAGGGTTTCAGCGAAGGTCTTTGCTTCTCCCAGAATATGTATTTCAGGTTGTGTCCCTAGCATGTGCGTGAGAACGTTTCGGATTATCTCCGCATCGTCAGCCAGCAGCAGTCCGATTGCTTTGTTCATCTGTTCTCGCTTGACTTACACGTCTTTCAGGATTGACCAAGACCCTTGTGCCGTACTCTCAGCTTTGAGGACCACCAACGCATCCAGTGCGCTATGCATGGCCCGCAATTCTACGGTGGGGATTCCGGAGGATGGTGATCGGTTGTTCCGGGCGATCGTGATCGCGATTCCGGGATGATCGTGATCAGGATTCCGGGATGAAGATGATCAGCTGTTCCGGGATGATTGTGATCAGTTGATCGCGATTTCCGGAACGGTGATCACGATGATCCCGGAATGTTTTCCACAGGGAGGGAGTAACGCTGGACATCACAGAAGGCAAGCTGTTCTCCGAAGGCAACTTAGGGAGAGACAGCGTGCCAACCAGGAGATTGTCCATGCGTAAGATCAAGGAAGTGCTTCGGCTCCGTTTCGAGCTGGGGCTGGGGCAGCGGGAGATCGCCCGAGCTTGTGCGATCAGCCAGGGTGCAGTCCATAACTACCTAAAGAAAGCGGCGACAGCAGAGATCCACTGGCCGCTGCCGGAAGGCTGGGACGAAGAACGCATCGAAAAAGCGGTGTTCGGCGAGCAGCGTCCCTTCGAACGACCTCGTGAACGTGTCCTTGCTGACTTTCCATCTCTACACACACAGTTACACCAACATCCTCACCTGACCCTGCAGTTGGCTTGGGAAGAGTACCGGCAAGTGCATCCGGAAGGATACGGCTACAGTCGCTTCTGCGAACTCTACGGGCGGTGGCGCAAGAAGCAGGATGTGGTTCTTCGCCAAGAACACAAGCCCGGCGAGAAGGGATTCGTCGACTGGGCCGGAGCCACGATCCCCGTGCACGATCCAGTCACTGGCGAGATCTGGCAAGCTTCGCTGTTCGTGATGGTACTGGGTGCGAGTTCCTACACCTACGCCGAAGCCACGAGAGATCAGCAGCTGACTGCCTGGCTCAGTTCACACATGCACGCCTTTGAATATTTTCAAGGAGTGCCGAGGCTTCTGGTTCCGGATAACCCGCGCACGGGAGTGAGCCGTGCTTGCCGCTACGATCCGGATCTCAACCCCACCTATCAAGAGATGGCCATGCACTACGGTGTTGGCGTGGTGCCGGCTCGTCCTTATCGACCGCGGGACAAGGCCAAGGTTGAAGTCGGTGTGCAGGTCGTCGAGCGCTGGATCATTGCGGCCTTACGTCATCAGAAGTTCTTCCGGCTGGAAGAAGTAAACCGCGCGATCCGGGAACTGCTCGAACGGTTGAACCAACGACCGTTCCGGAAGCGCGAAGGATCGCGTGCCAGTGTGTTTGCGTCCCTGGAACGAAAGGCACTGCGTTCGTTGCCGGCCGAACGCTTTGACATGAGCCAGTGGTCCCGCGCCCGCGTGAACATCGATTACCACATCGCCTTCGACGCCAACTTTTACAGCGTGCCGTACACGCTGGTTCACGAGCTGATAGAAGTGCGAGCCACACCAACCACCGTAGAGATCTTTCACAAGGGACAACGTGTGGCTTCGCATCTCCGCGGTCGTGGACGAGGCCAGGTATGCACCGAGAAAGAGCACCGGCCGAAGAGCCATCAAGCGCATCTCGAGTGGACGCCTTCGCGCATGGTGCACTGGGCCGGGCAGATCGGACCGCACACCGCTCGACTCTTTGAGAGGATCCTCGCCGAGAAGCCACATCCGGAGATGGGCTATCGATCGTGTCTTGGCATCATCCGACTCGCCGAAAAATACTCGGCGGCCAGGATGGAAGCGGCCGCCGATCGTGCACTCGAGACCGGCGCTTGCCGCTACCAGAGCGTGAAATCGATTCTGAAAAACTCGCTCGACCAACAACCACTCAGCACCTCGCCTTCACTTCCTCCTCCGCCAACGCACGACAACATTCGTGGCGCTGAGTATTTCGAGTAAGGAGGAGAGAAGAGACCATGCTGCAACAACCAATGATGGAAAAACTTCACGCCCTCAAGCTGCAAGGGTTGCTCGAAGCCCTGGAGCGACAGGAACAAGATGAGGCCGCGCGAGAACTGAGCTTTCTGGATCGCTTGGCACTGCTGATCGATCAGCAGTGGAACTGGCGACAGAACCAGGCTCTCGCGCGGCGAGTCCGCGCCTCTCGTCTGAAGGGAGCTGCTTGTGTAGAAAATATCGACTACCGAGCCGAACGAGGACTCAGCAAGAGTGTGATTCGTGCGTTGGCTCAGGACTCTGCCTGGGTGAAGAACCACGAGCACATCTTCGTGCTCGGCCCAACGGGCGTAGGCAAGAGCTATGTCGCTTCGGCACTGGCACAAAAAGCCTGCCGGGATGGCTACGCGGTCTACTACACGCGAACCGCGGCGCTGTTCCGGGATCTAAACCTGGCACGAGCGGACGGCAGTCTGCGACAACTTCTGAAGCGTCTCAACCGTATCGATGTTCTGGTGATCGATGACTGGGCGATGGCTCCGATGTCGGAGGCAGAGCGCAGAGACTTCTGGGAGATCGCCGAAGATCGCTACCAGGCACGCTCGATGATCCTGACCTCGCAACTGCCGGTGTCCCGCTGGCACGAGCAGATCGGAGATCCCACGCTGGCCGACGGCATCCTCGACCGGTTGGTGCACAACGCTCATCGCATCGAGATGCGCGGCGAATCGATGCGGAAGCAGCGAGGAGAGAAGTAAACAACGATCGGCAGGCCAAAAGCTGTGGAAAAGACGGGCAAAGAACGCCCTTGGAAATCGCAGGAGCGATTTCCACTTTCCCACAGCTCCAACAACAACAAACTCCTCTTGACGATCGTGATCACTTTCTACAAAATCCAACTGCCAGCGTCGCTTCGCTCCGACTGCTGATCACAGCGACCCCGGAACGCTGATCACCATCAGCCCGGAACCCCGATCACCTTCATCGGAATCCCCACTACGGTGTCAATTCGCAAGGCAGGGCCATCGAACAATCTCTGCTTAATTGCTTTTTCTGCTAGTGCGATGCAGTGTGGCATCTTTCGGAAGTCGGCTTCGAGGGCTACCGCTTTATAGAGTGCCTGCCAGCCATATGGACTCATGGCGCACCTGCTTATTCTTATCTGCCTAATGTTGCGTGTTACCCGACCTTACCCTCCTTATCCTCCTCCGTCATGGGAATTGCAAGGCCATTTATCGTATTGATTATTATGTACGATTCCGTACACAGCAGACTAAGCGAAACGGAAGACCATCGGGCCGGAAGAGCAGTGAGACAACTGCTGGAGTGCATACCCCAGGAAAATACATTAACGTAGTGGTTCAGATTGTTGGAGAGGCGCGGCCATGACGGCTAAAGATTACATCGACACAAAGGCTACTGGATATCCCCGGATCGGAGCATTCGACGCATGGGCGATGAAGGCGGCGAGCAAGTAGTCATTGCGAAGGCGACGGAACAGTGCTCAGACGCAGAGTGGAATCGAATCTGCGATGCGTTGAAGGTCGGTTTGTTTAAAATGGACTAGAGCTTCAACTCTTGACTTAAATTTAAGGGATAAGATATGCAAAAGGACATTCTCTTAGAAATGGTGAAGCAAAACCAATTTACCAGCCATTTTTCTTCCGACAGAGTCACTGAAGAAAATGCGAGCTTAAGGTTGAACGACAAAACAGCATCAATCGGCTTCATTTATCGTCACATCGGTGAAACGATCAATCTATTCGGTCAGTTTTTCGGCATACCAACTGATGTAAAAAACACGACGATAGGTCAAATCGATAAGGGTCAGCATTATGACATTGGTCAGAGCAGAGAGTTAATTGAGCGAGGATACCGAATGCTTCAAGACCTCGCAGAAAACAGCCCTGAAGAGGATTGGCTCAAACCAGTTGATACTCCGTTCTTTGGCACTGTTTCCAGAGTAAGGTTGTTTGCCCATGTGCTTTTTCACAATTCACATCATGCCGGGCAAATCTCTATGACGTTGGCGAATGGAAGTAGATAACGTGACGTTTATTTTCTCGTCGCACGCACGCGAGCGTAAGCAATCGGTCAAAGCAAAGAACGGCGTTCCACGCCTCAGTTCATTGATGAATTGAAGACCAGTGGCGTACGATGTCTTCGACGACCGGGTATGCGAAAAAAAGAGGGCAAACCCGACCTGGTGAGCTTGCCCTCAAAACGATGTGGTTTTGTGAAACGCTACTTGGCGATCAGAACCTGTTTGGTAGAGACGGGTCCCTTAGCCAGTAGTTCGACATCCTTCTTCGGAGTCTTAGGCAGGCTTGTGAGCCGATTGAATCATGGCCTCGATGGCTTTCGCGCCCTCTCGGCCTACGAACCCCTGGATTTGCCCAGCGATCTCACCTTGCGCGGCTTGCATCCCGAAAGCCAGGCCGGCAATTGCAACCGCGATGATCAGGAGGGGAGCCAGAGAAAAAATGGTGTAATAAGCCAGCGCTGCGCCCATCCGAGGCGCTTTGTCCTTGCTCCATTCCAAATAGGCGGTTTTGAGCAGCGCGGAAATCGCCCTCGGCCTAAAGAACAAACGCACTCCGCGCCCAGCTTGGACCTGCAATCGCCGTTCGTTCTCTGACGCAGAAATAGGTCTTGGCCCAGCTTCCACTGAGTGGGTCTCAACGTTGCGGGAACTCGCGGACGGAGAAACCATACAATTCTCCACGCGATATGCGGTCAATCCCTGGCGTTTGCCGGGGAAATTCTCTGATGCCTAGTCGACCGAAAAAACTAACGAAATCTCCTCGCTACGTAACGCTCTTAAGCGCAATTGGATTCTCTACGTTGAACGCGAGGCTGACCATACCGGGGATTATGGATGTCGATGTAGGGTTGCAAGGCGATTGTGCTTGCTCTCCCTCTCGGTAGGATAATCACCCATCTACGGGCTCGGCGATCTGGTTACGGACCGGGCTACAGAGACCACATCGCCACCGGATCGGTGATCGGCAAGTGCTGGCCGCGCCATCGCGCCATCGAGTTCCGCAAATTCTTGAAGCAGATCGATCGTGCCGTTCGTACCGACCTGACGGTCCATCTGGTGTTGGACAGTGGAGCGCTGGTTCGCCTTACTGTCTCAACGCCAGATCAAACGAGGTTCGCACTACAGCGTGCGTGAACTGGAATCCGCCATCTTGGAGTTCATCGAGGTGCATAACGAGCAGCCCAAACCCTTTGTGTGGACCAAAAGTGCCGATGCGATTCTTAACAGCATCGGACGGTTCGCTTCCCGTACTCTGGCTGCACATGGCACAAACAATATGCAAGAAATCAGTGACTCAGGAGACTAGGTGCGTCTTAACGTGGAAAATGTTGTCGACCCGGCTCGCTAAGATCGTTGCGATCGAGTGCTGGCGGATTTGCGGGCACTGGCAATCCTCCTCCCCCGTTGATTGGCTACTCGGCGAGCCTGCCGTGGATCCGAGGGGAACCAAGAATCTTGGTCCATGTATTGGCATCAATCAACGCCGGGATTACGCCCGCAACGACTTCGATCGCACCCATACCTTTGTGCAGAGCGTTGTGTACGATTTGCCATTTGGAAAAGGCAAGCGGTTGGTTTCGTCGGGAGTGGGCGCAGCGATCCTTGGTGGCTGGCGCGTGTCTAGCTTTCTCACGATCATGTCGGGCCTTCCCCTCTACTTTACTGCTAATTCCACCTCGCTTCAGGCGCCTAACAATACGCAAACGCCCAATTTAGTTGCTCCGGTGAAAATCCTTCACGGCGTCGGCCCTGGTAATCCCTGGTTCACTACATCGAGCTTTGCTGCGCCGGTGGGCGCTACGTTCGGTAACGTGGGGCGGAATTACCTTAGCGGGCCCAACTTCTTTGACCTGGATGCTGCTCTCTCCAAGTCGATTCGGATGACGGAACGCTTCGTTCTGGACCTACGCCTGGAGGCTTTTGGCGCGACTAATACGCCGCAGTTCTTCTTCAACAACACCAACGGTACACCGGCGGGGGATACAGCGGCTGGCACCACACTGGGTAGCACCAGCTTTGGTCAAATCACGAGTGCCAGCGGAGGTCGCGTTCTTCAACTTGGCGCCAAGCTTACGTTCTAGCCCTGAAATGGCGCTCTATCAGCTTTAGTCCTCGGTGTTTCCGTTACGTCTCCAGGGATCACAAACTATCCCTTCGGTTGGGACAGACCGGCAACCGCCGCTCCACATGAGGAATAATTAATGATGGTTACCCGACGCGAGTTTCTCGATGCACTTGCAGTGGGCGCTGCGGGACTGGCCGTGGGAACTACGGCAAAGAGCTATCGCCAGATCCTCGGTTCCAACGATCGCTTGAACTTTGCGGTGATCGGCCTGAATGGGCGCGGGTACGCTCATCTCTCGTCTCTCAAGGCAAACAAGAGCGCTGCGCGCATTTCACACGTCTGCGATGTGGATGCCAACATTCTCAAAAAGTTCGCCGATGCGGTGCAGCGCGAAATGGGCGAGCCTCCCGTGGCGGAGAAAGACTTTCGCGTGATCCTCGAGCGCAAGGATGTGGACGCCATCACGATTGCCACTCCTGACCATTGGCATACACCGATGGCCATCGCCGGGCTGGAGGCAGGCAAACACGTCTACGTGGAGAAGCCGTGCAGCCACAATCCAGCTGAAGGACAGATGCTGGTCGAGGCGCAGCAGAAGTATGGAAAGCTCGTGCAGATGGGTACGCAGCAGCGGTCTTCGCCGCACAGCATAGAAATCGTCGAAAAGATTCACGGGGGCATTATAGGCAGGCCGTACCTCGCGAAAGCCTGGTACAGCAATGTGCGAAAATCAATTGGCACAGGCAAGGAAGTGCCCGTGCCGGCGCGGCTTGACTGGGACCTGTGGCAGGGCCCGGCTCCACGTCGTCCCTATGCGGATAATGTGCACCCCTATAACTGGCATTGGTTCAGAATGTATGGCACGGGCGAAACGCTCAATAACGGCACACATGAGGTCGATGTCTGCCGCTGGGCGCTTGGCGTTGACTATCCAACGCGGGTCACGGCGTCGGGCGGCAGATACCAATTCAAAGACGACTGGCAGTTTTACGACACGCTGGTGACGAGCTTCGAATACGAAGACAAGATGCTCGCCTGGGAGGGCAAGAGCTGCCAGGGAATGAAGTATTACGGCCGTGACCGTGGCTCAGCCGTCATGGGAACAACTGGCACCGTGGTCGTGGATCGCGACGGCAACGAGATCTACGACCTCAAAGGGAACAAGACGAACGAGTTCAAGGTCGGCAGCACAACATCATCCGGCGACCTCCGCGGAGCCGATTCCATGACCGATCTTCACTTCGCGAACTTCATCGCGGGAATCCGGAAGGGCGAGAAGCTTAACGCGCCAATCTCGGTCGGCAACGTCGCCGTTACGATGCTGCAGCTTTCAAACATCGCCTGGGAGGTCAACCGCGAATTGCAGCTCGACACGAAGGACGGACGCATCCAGGGTGACGCGGAAGCGATGAAGATGTGGGGGCGCGAGTACGAGAAGGGCTGGGCACCCCATGTCTAAGCGGCGGGTCCTCCAGCCGTGCGACGAGATTTCAATGAAAAACGGTTTATCGCGCCGCGATTTCGTTCGCTCCGGTGCACTTGTTGCGGCAGCCTTCACTGCTTCGAAAACCCTACTCGCAGCTGCGACAGGTCACCCATCAGCTGACGAAGGAGCGCCGATTCGACTGGGTCTCGCCAGCTACACGTTCTGCAACTTCAGTCGTGCGCAGATGATCGGTTTCATGAAACAGCTCAATGTGTTTCAGCTGAATGCAAAAGACGTCAAAGATCATCTCCCTGCGGATCCGCAGGAGGAAGCGACTGCGCTCGCGGACTATGCCGCGGCTGGCATTAAGCTTCATGCTGCCGGGACGATCTATTTCCCGAAAGACGAAGATGCCGACATTCGCGCTAAGTTCGAATACTGCAAGCGAGCGGGTATTGCCGTCATTGTCGCGGGCGACCCCGCACTGGAGACTCTGCCACGAATCGAGAAGTTCGTGCGGGAGTATGACATTCGCCTCGCGATCCACAATCACGGGCCAGAAGATACGTTGTGGCATTCGCCGCTAGATGTACTGAGTGCCGTTAAAAGCATGGATCCGCGCATCGGGTGTTGCATCGACGTCGGACATACGGTTCGTGCCGGCACCGATGTAGTTCAGGCTATCCGTGAAGCGGGCCCGAGGCTGTTTAACGTACACATGAAGGACCTCGCGAATTTTCAGAGTAAGGATAGCCAAGTCGCGGTGGGAGACGGTATCATGCCGATGCAGAAGATTTTTGAAGCTCTTAGCGCGATAAAATATAAAGGCTTCGTCGATCTGGAGTATGAAATTCATCCCGACGATTCGATGCCCGGCGTTATCAGCAGCTTTGCGTACATGCGAGGTGTCCTGGCGGGCCTGGGATACCTCAGCCATGGCTGAAGATTTGGTACCTTTGTGGCCTCAACCGATTGGGTGACAGTCGAAGCCTGACTCAAAAATTCAAGCCCTAGTCGATGACTCTCTATTGCGGACAAGGCGGCTCAGACCGCGAGCTTACCTCCGATGAGCTCAGAGATCTTTTCCTCGGTGCGCTGGAAAAAGTAGGCAAGCGCTCTAGGGTCCTTGCTATCCCACCCGATCACACGCGTGCCGCATCGCGGGCGGGCGAATTGACTCGCCACACTTGGAAATATTACGGTCCGGGCTTTTGCGCGATCCTGCCTGCGCTCGGAACGCACAGAGCCATGTCATCGGAACAGCTCTTATCGATGTTTGGCGAGATTCCGAGCTCCCTCTTTCACGCCCACAAGTGGCGCGAGGATGTGGAAACGATCGGCGTCGTTCCTAGGGATTTCATCCGCGAACAATCGGAAGGGCGGCTCGACTACGACTGGCCGGCCCAGGTGAATCGGCTAGTTTCTCGTGGCCAATTCGATCTCATTCTCTCACTCGGACAAGTCGTTCCGCACGAAGTTATCGGCATGGCGAATTACAACAAAAACATTTTGATTGGAACGGGCGGACCCGACAGTATCAACCGGAGCCACTATCTTGGCGCCGTGTATGGCATGGAGCGCATCATGGGGCGCGCGGATAATCCAGTCCGTCGCGTGTTGAATTACGCCGCTTCTCATTTTCTCGCCAGCCTCCCGATTGTCTATGTTTTGACGGTCGTGTCGCGAAACTCCGCAGGAGTTCCCGTCGCCCGCGGCTTGTTCATTGGGGACGATTCGGAATGCTTTCATCGCGCGGCGGAGTTGAGCTTCCAGGTGAACACTGCCCTCATGCCGAAGCCTCTGCGCAAGGTCGTGGTTTACCTCGATCCGCGAGAATTTCACAGCACCTGGCTTGGAAACAAAGCAATTTACCGTACCCGCATGGCGCTAGAAAACGGTGGAGAGCTGATCATTCTAGCTCCAGGCGTGCGCGAGTTCGGCGAGGATCCCCTAATCGACAGACTAATCAGAAAATACGGTTATCACGGCACAGAAGCAACGCTCGCGATGGTCAGCGAGCATGACGACTTGGCAGCCAATCTCAGCGCTGCAGCGCATCTGATTCACGGATCCTCTGAAGATCGCTTCCACATCGTTTGGTGTCCGGGCCATTTGAATCGCGAAGAGGTGGAACAAGTAGGCTTCCAGTACGCTGAGCCAGCCAAAATGATGAAACTTTATGATCCGGCCAAGCTTCAGCACGGTTGGAATTGCGTGCAGGGGGAAGAAATCTATTTCATCGACAATCCTGGTCTCGGTTTGTGGGCCGAGCGAAACCGCTTCTAGCCTTACCAAAAAACTCGTGGTCATTTCATATCGAGAGTTGTGTGCTCTTCTTCCCGCGGAGTTGGCACCGAGCCTTCTGCTTCCTGCAATTTCAGCGGGCGCCGATGCCGACGAAGGCAATTATATGCTGCCTACGCCGATGTTTCCGTTCGAGAAGCTCACTCCCGCGGACATCGAACTTCGCCACAATTCGCGACAGTGCTCAAGGGCAAGCTCGCCACGGTGATTCCGTGGAAGTTCACGAGACCACTTTGTCTCCGGGCGGAACTCCCTACCGCCATCTCCACAGTGAAATGTGGCTGATCCGTGAAGGAATCGTCGAGCTGACCGTGGAGGGCAGGAGCACGCAGATGAGGCCGGGCTCGGTGGGATTCGTCCACCCGAACGAGGAATACGGCATCAAGAATATCGGTGCGCAGCCGTCAACTTACTTCGTCGTTGCAATCGGCCTGGCAGTGTGGAGCGTCCTGCTGCCTTGGTGCTCGTCGAATCCGCCGATATTGGACGAATGGTCGGCTAACCGGGAGAATTGTCCTGTGAAGTCGGCATAGGGGCAGTGAGGAGCGAAAAACTCACGCCTAACGATCCGGACATCGCTGCAGTACTGCAAGTGCTGGGACAAACAAACAAACAAATAGCCCTCGGAGGCCGAGAAGGCTAATCAGTTTGCGTCAGATCAGAGCGTCAACGCTAGGTTCTCAGAGCGATGACACTGACATTCGGATCGGGCGGCTGGGAGGGGAGGTCGATCTGCAGCCTTCCCTCTGCTTGACGAAACTTCAGCCGTTGGCCGTTGGCAAGCAAGTGGGCGGAAGTGACTCTCGGTTCTAGTCCATTTATCTCCAGCGATGATGACGGCCAATCGAAGACATGAACGAAGATTTTCTCGTTCTTTGCAGTTGCCCGAACGGGTCCGAGCCCTTGTATTGGCCCATAGGTGGTTCCATAGATGGAATCACCGTTGACCGCAAGCCAGTCCCCGATAGAGCGGAGACGCTCCTGAAATTCGGACTGAATAACACCGTCGGGTTGTGGGCCCACGTTAAGCAGAAAATTTCCTCCGCGGCTTGCCACTTCCACTAAAACTCGAATGAGAAATCGCGACGACTTGTACTCGCGATCATTCATGTTATAAGCCCAGGTGTTGTTGATGGTCATACAAGTCTCCCACATCTGGAAGTCCTCGGGCCTGGGAACCATCGGCTTCAATTGTTGTTGAACACTCGTATCGACGGCATTGAAGCGGACACCCTTGGTAGGAATCGCGTTGGGAATGAACTGCTCTGGTGTCTGGTAGTCTCCCAACTGGCCAAGGCGGTCATTCACCAAGGTGGTGGGCTGTAGTTTTCGTATCAGCTCCAAGAAACGAATCCCGTCATACTTTTCCTGGTGATGCAGGCCATCAAACCAGATCAATGCGACTGGGCCGTAGCTGGTCAGAAGCTCGGTCAGTTGCAATTGCATGTAGTCCAGGTAGAGAGGCCACTCAGCACGTGTTGGTTCGCCGTTCCAGTTGTCCTTCGCCAACTTCGATGTGTCGCGGAATGCAGGATGGTGCATGTCGGGAGGAGAGTAGTAGAACCCGAGGGGCATGCCGCGTTCTTTGCAGGCATCCGCCAGTTGCTTCACAATGTCCTTGCCATACGGAGCGTTGGTGATCTTGTAGTCCGTGTAAGACGTGTCGAACATACAGAAGCCATCGTGGTGTTTCGTAGTAAACACCATGTATTGTTGGCCGGCAGCGCGGGCCAGATCAACGAAGGCGTGCGGGTCGAACTTTGATGGATTGAATCGCTTGGGCAGTTCCCGGTACTCCGCTTCCGTGATGCCGCCGGCGGCCGGCCTCATGATCGGCCACGAGGCCTCGACGCTCGCGAGAGAATAGGGTCCCCAGTGAATGAACATTCCAAATTTGGCGTTGCGATACCAAGCCGTCCGATCCTCCGCTGGGCCAAAGGCGAATCCGAGATTCGATGCGAAGGAAAGTGAAGAAGCGGCAAGCGTGAGCTTCATGAACTTTCGTCGATCCAGCAAGTACACGCTCATGTCCCTAATCTCCAGTCTTCAATAGCCTTGGCAGGGATTTCAGTCGAGGTGGAACACCTCGTCCATTTCTGCCCACCACTCACCTTCTTTTCGCGTAGGTAGAGGTTCCTGTATCGGCTGCATGAGCGCCCACCATTCCTGGGTTTTGGCATGCGCAGCCATCTTGTTCCAATCGCTTTTCAAGTCGTTGCCGTGGTATTCGAAATAGCTGAAGAGAACGCCATCTTTCAAATAAATGGAATAGTTCTTGATATTGCATTCGAGAATCTTGTCCAAAACATCCGGCCAAACAGCCGCGTGGTACCTCTTGTAGGCTTCTTCGCTTCCGGGCCTCAGGCGGATCGTCATGGCAAATCGGCGCATAGAACCGGAATCCCCCCGTCTGCATTGCGCACAAGGCTGGTCTGTACAGGCCTGCCAAGAACAAGTCCTTAAAAGGTCTTGACGGGAGGGTTATAGCCCGAGTATGGTTCGCGATGTCAAACATTTAAGCACTTAAAACTATGCCGGCTCATTCCGTATTTGTCGCTCGCGGCTACGTCAAACACGACCTTGCCGATCGCTTGCGAGCCGAAATCATGAACGGCTCGCTCCCCCCCGGTGTCCGGATCATCGAGGGCAAGTGGGCCGAGAGATTTGGAGTAGCGCAGGGGTCAATCCGAGAGGCCATTAACATTTTGGCGCTAGAGGGATTCGTCACCAAGGAGTCGGGACGAAGCGCGCGAGTTATCCACCTTAGCGAGACCGATGTGGAGCAACTCTACGAACTACGAGGCGCCTTGGAGGGATTGGCGGCTCGCCTGGCAGTTGCAGCTCGACCCGACCTCTCGAAACTGCAGTCCGCAGTGGACGGTATGCGGCGCGCGGCAAACGAGGGCAATTGTGAAGTGCTACTTCAATTCGATCTTGGGTTTCACCTTGAACTTTGCGAGCTTTCTGGCAACCCCTATATTGTGGAGCAGAGTCGCCGACTCCTAGTGCCGTTCTTTGCGTTCGTTCGCATGCGAGTGGCAGCAAGTGGACAAACAACGTCGCCGTGGGATAAAGACCTGGAAGCGCACCAGCGGATCATCGATCTCCTGCGCGAAGAGGAGGGCGAGGTTGCAGAGCAGTACGTCAAGAAGGCTATGGGTCGTTTTGCCAAAACTGCGTACGACAACTGGGACAATCGTTATTCCCATGCTTGGTGATCTCGAACAAAAGAGCATCGTGTTGACCGGATGTGGTGATGGCATCAGCCGATCGGCAGCAACGAGAACGGAGCACGATGCCTGACTCCACGATTCGATCAGTCTCAACATGTGATGCACGTTTTCTCCTGCCGCCAGGTGCTGGGACCGATTCCGTCCATACGAATTCTGAATATAGCTTCGCGGTGACGTTGTTGACCGGCGAGGACGGCCTTCGGGGAACCGGGATCGTGCTTACCCTCGGCGAAGGCAACCGCCTAGTTTGTGAAGCAATCGAGTTGCTGGCACGACCCCTAGCTGGCATCGCGATTGAAGAACTCATGTCTGACTTCGGCCGCGTGTCCCGGAAGCTAGCGGACGATCCGTCCCTCCGCTGGCTTGGACCCCACAAAGGAGTCGTTCACCTTGCGCTGGCCTCCATCACGAACGCTTGTTTCGACCTTTGGGCCAAGAGCCGTGGCAAACCATTGTGGAAGTTGCTCCTCGATTTGAACCCCAGAGACGTCGTTCGTCTTCTGGACCTGAGCTATCTCGAAGAGGTCTTGAGCGAGCAAGACGCTCTCGAACTGCTCCTAAGCCAACTTACGAGCCGTAACAGCCGCATTCCCATTCTGCAGACTGGTTATCCCGGGTACGATACGTCGGTCGGATGGATGGCGTACGACGATCAAAAAGTGCGGGATTTAACCGCTCGTGCACTCGACTCGGGATTTAAAGCCTTCAAGCTCAAAGTGGGGTCGGACGATGAGGGTCGCGATCTCCGTCGGGCAGCCGTGTTACGGGACTGCATCGGCGAGTCGGGCACTCTCATGTTCGATGCCAACCAACGGTGGAGCCTTCCAGTTGCCATTCGCATGTCCCGCGACCTGATGGTCTATCGGCCGTTGTGGATCGAAGAACCTACGCACCCTGACGACGTCCGCGGGCATGCTGTACTGGCGCGTGAGATAGCCCCCGTCAAGATCGCGGCGGGCGAGCATATTCCCAATCGAGTCGTGTTCAAGAACTTCTTCCAGTCGGGGGCCCTGCACTACGTTCAAGCCGACTGCACCAGACTAGGGGGAGTGAGTGAGTTTCTTACTGTCAGCCTTCTTGCGAAGAAATTCCTCCTTCCAGTAGTGCCGCATGTTGGAGACATGGGGCAATTGCACCAACACCTTGTCTTGTTCAACCACATCGCGCTAGCACACGACGTCTTGTTCTTAGAGCACATCCCGCACCTGCGCAACCACTTCGTTTCCCCAGCACTCGTAGCGGATGGCTGCTACAGGACACCACAGGAACCCGGTGCATCGTGCGACTTGAAATTGACTTCAGGAAAGGCTGGCTGATGGGGCAAGCTTTGCTGACGGGAGTTTCGCTCACCATGGTCGCTGGCCTCATGTCTGGCACATGCATGCTGCCAATGAAATTTGTGCGCTCATGGAAATGGGAGAATCTGTGGCTGATTTTCAGCTTTATCTCATTGGTGATAATTCCCTGGATGCTCGCTATTGGTCTGGTGGGCAGTCTCTTCGAGACCTACGGTGCGCTACCTTTTCGCCAACTCGCCGTCCCGATGTTGTTTGGCGGTGGTTGGGGAGTCGCGCAAATTCTCTTCGGCGTCTCTGTGAAACGTCTGGGACTGGGTATCGCTTACGCCATTATTGTTGGCCTAGGTGCGGTTCTGGGAACGCTGGTGCCACTCTTCGCTCAGCAAAGGGCGGCAACTAGAGAACACGCTATGCAGTTGATCATTTGCGGTGTGGCGGTCATGGTGTTCGGCATCTCATTGGTCGCGTGGGGTGGCCAAATCAAAGAGCGCGCAACGGACGTTTCTCAGAGCGCATCGCATCGGGCCTACCCGGCGGCCATCTTGCTTGCCGTGCTGTGTGGCCTCATGGCCCCCATGCTCAACTACTCGTTCGCCTTCGGGCAAGGCATCGCCCAGACGGCCGTCCGCCTTGGAAATCAGCCCGTGCGCAGCGCCTATGCAGTTTGGCCGATCGGATTGGCGGGAGGGTTTCTTCCAAACGCTGCTTACAGCCTGTGGCTGCTTTTCAAGAATCGGACTTGGCGTTTGTTCCGTGGTGGTGCACGAGCAGACCTCTTGTGGTCTTGCCTGATGGGCATTCTCTGGATGGGAGCGTTCGCTCTTTACGGAATGAGTGCAACCTTCCTTGGCGCCCTGGGGACATCCGTCGGATGGGGCCTGCTGCAGATCTTCATGATTATGACAGCGACGCTGGCGGGAGCATTGACAGGCGAGTGGCAACAAGCGTCGCGTTCCGCCAAACTGCTGTTGAGCTCCGGCATGGTCAGTCTAACGGTTGCTATTGTCCTGTTGGCAGTTGGCAGCCTGTAGGCAATTTTCTTGAATGCTTTGCATCCTCTGGGAAACGGCGATGACGATCGGCGTTAGACTGCGCATGGGCGGCCACGCAGCTACGATTATCAAGCGAGTCTTGATGACGCCGGGACGCGAAAGGCACGGTCAAGACTAGGCCGAGGCGCTGTGCGAGGGGCGAGCTTCAAAAAAAAGAGATGGAGAACGACCAAATGCCAAATCCTCCCGCCACTGAAGGTCTTGACGCGCGGATTCTCGCAGCTGTCCAAACTGCCTGGCAACCGCGCCCAAAGCAGGTTCGTCCCATCATCGTCATCGGCGCGGGAGGCATCGTTCGCGCTGGTCACTTGCCCGCCTATGAGAAGGCGGGCTTCCCGGTCATCGGCCTCATGGATCAAGAGAGGGCCAAAGCCGCAGAACTCGCTTCCGAGCGTGGCATCCCACGTACCTTCGGCTCTGTCGCCGAAGCCGTGCGCTTCGCTCCGCCCGACGCCATCTTCGATGTGGCAGTTCCCGCCTCTCAGCTTGTCCACATCCTTCCGCAGTTCAATGACGGTGCGACCGTACTCATGCAGAAGCCCATGGGCGAGACTCTCCGAGAGGCCCTCATCATCCGCGACCTCTGCCGGAATAAAGGATTGATCGCCGCAGTAAACTTCTCGCTCCGATACGCTCCCAACAACCTCGCCGTCACGTCGCTCGCGAACGGTGGGTTCCTCGGGGAAATCCACGACATCGAAGTTCAAACAAGCACCTACACGCCGTGGCATCTCTGGACCTTTCTCGCGACGGCGCCGCGACTCGAGATCCTCTATCACAGCATTCACTACTTCGATCTCATCCGGTCGTGGATGGGCAACCCGCAAAGCGTGTTGGCACGCACGGTAAGAAACCCGCACACAGCAAACCTAGCCGCCACCAAGACCATCGCAATCCTCGACTACGGCAACTCCAAACGCGTCTTTGTTGCCACCAATCACAACCACGACTTCGGTCCCGAAAGTCAGCACAGTTTTGTTCAATGGGAGGGGCTCAGGGGCGCAGCACGCATCACGATGGGCATCAACCTCGACTATCCCACCGGCAAGCCAGATACCGCCGAATACGCCGAGCGCGCTCCCAACTCTCCTCGCTGGCAATCCCTGCGGATTGGCGGCAACAACTTTCCGGACGCCTTCATGGGCACCATGGGCGCTCTGCAATCCTTCGCCGAGGGGTCAGTTTCCACCTTGCCATCGCACTTCGAAGACGCATTTCAAACCATGGCGCTGGTAGAGGCACTGTATCGCTCGAGCGAGCTCCCCGGCGAGCCACTCGCGCTCGACGAGTAACCACGACCATCTGAATAGAAGCGCTGCTATAGTGCTTGGGAAGCTTGGATCTAAAGTGAGGAAGCGAAAGCCTAGGCTCGATTCCTAGGCCAGACGAAGGGACGCATGAGGCGTTTACAGCTGTTCCTCTTCCCGGTTACCTTGGCTTCCACGTTTGCTATCGCGATCATTGCTTTCGGGCTGGCGTCGAACTCATCGAAAGGCAACCAAGCATCCATTAAACCGACCGCAGTCCACTTTGAAGACATTGCACGTCAGACCGGTTTGACTGCGCTTAATTCCTACGGCGGCGATAAACATAAAGAGTTCATCATCGAAAGTACTGGCAACGGTGCGATTATCTTTGACTACGACAATGACGGATGGCCCGATATTTTTCTGCCGAATGGCTCGCGAGTGGAAGGATTCACCAAAGGTCGGGAGCCGAGTGGACACCTCTATCACAACAATCAGAATGGAAGCTTTACGGATGTAACTGCAAAGGCGGGACTCGCGCACCCCGGATGGGGCCAAGGTGCCTGCGTCGGTGACTACGATAACGATGGGTATTTAGACCTGTTGGTGACGTATTGGGGGCAGAATATCCTCTATCACAACAACGGGGACGGCACTTTTACGGACGTAACCGAAAAGGCTGGGCTGAAGACCTCCAAACCTGAGTGGAGCACTGGATGTAGCTTTCTCGACTATGACCGCGACGGCAGCGCCGATATTTTCGTGGCGCGCTATGTGGACTTCAGTTATGACTCAGTCCCGAGGCCTGGCCAGGGACCGTGGTGCAAGTGGAAAGGCATAAACGTAATGTGCGGACCGCGGGGCCTCAAAATGAGTGTCAACGCGCTTTATCATAACAACGGCGATGGCACATTCGCTGATGTTTCGCAGGCCTCCGGAATTGCGAGAGCGTCCGGCTGTTATGGCTTCACTTCTCTGTCGGCTGATTTCGACAGTGACGGATGGCCGGATATCTATGTCGCTTGTGACGCAACGCCAAATCTCCTCTACCACAACAATCAGGACAGCACTTTCACCGAACTCGGCAAACTGGCCGGTGTTGCCTTCAACGAAGAGGGCTCCATGCAGGCTGGCATGGGCATCTCTGCGGATGACTATACGCATGAAGGCTATCAGGATATCGTCAAGACCAATTTCAGCGACGATACACCGACACTCTTTCTGAACCGGGGCAAGAACGTATTTGACGATGTCACACAAAATGCTGGTTTGGGACGTATTACGAGCTGGTTGGGATGGGGAGTCCAGTTTTATGATGTCGACAATAGCGGCTGGCCCGGCATCCTCATCGCCAATGGTCACGTTTACCCCGAGGTGGACGGCAAGGATCTAGGAACGAGTTACCGGCAACCGAAAGTGGTCTACTACAATCTGCACAACGGAAAGTTCGCTAATATCACGGCGCATGCTGGAAACACGCTCACCGAATTGCACTCTGCCCGTGGCATGGCTCTTGGCGACTTGTTCAACAACGGGCGCGAAGAGGCTCTCGTGAACAATATGAACGAAACTCCCTCGCTCTATTGCAACACCGCGCCGGTGGGCAACTTCATCAGCCTTCAATTGATTGGTTTGAAATCGAATCGCGCCGCCTTGGGGGCGCGGGTGACGCTCGAACAAAGCGGCGATAAATATCAAAAGGAAGTTCGTAGCGGCGACGGTTTTATTTCCCAGAGCGATTTGCGAGTTCACTTCGGCCTCGGGAAGGCCATCAAGGCGGAGAAAATCGTGATCCGCTGGCCTAACGGACTGGTCGAGACACTCACGGATCTTGCGGCAAATCAGTACTATGTTGTGCACGAAGGTAGCGGGGTCGATTCCAAACGGGTACGCGGTATCAGCCCAGTGCAAATGAAGAGCCATGGCCTAGGCGCGAAATAAACAGAAGCCTCGCATGACATATCGAAATTACTCCGTTCGCTGAACCAACGAGATTCAGCTCGGTTTCATGCCACCCACATGAGTGCACGCGAAATGTCGAGGTTGGTGGGGTGCAGACGTGTTGCAGTGGTGCTATCTGCCATGACACTCCTCGGAGCCGTCCTGGCGTTCCTTCCCTTTGAGCCTGTTGGCCCTGCTCGCGCTCGCGGGGCACAGGCGACATCACCTCGAAGCAATGATTCGAGCAATGATTACGTGGGCTCCAAAGTTTGTGCCGAATGCCACCGAGCGATTTACAACGTTTTCTTCGAAACCGACATGGGCCGTTCGATGTCCCCAGTATCACCTGCGCTGCTCGAGAAAATTCCCAACTCCACGCACATTGTCGATGCCAAGCTGAACCGCCAGTTCGAAGTCTCAGTCAGGGGCGGCGACCTCTACCAGGATGATTACGAAACTGGAGCGGACGAGAAGGAAATTTTCCGCGACACGCGAAAAGTAGAATGGATCATAGGCTCGGGAGCAAATGGGTTCAGTGCAATTATCCGGCGTAGCGACGCTCTCTTTGAGGCTCCTCTCTCGTTTTATTTCAAAACTCAACACTGGGCGTTGTCCCCTGGCTATGAATCCTATGATTACGGTTTCAGTCGTCCGATTCTCCCAGCATGTATTGCCTGCCACAGTGGTCGCCCCCGCCCCATTCCCGACGGCAACGGTCGTTTTCTAGATCCTCCCTTCAAAGAATTGGCGATTGGATGTGAAAACTGCCACGGCCCGGGTGCTTTGCATGTGAGGGAGATGAAACAAAGTAGTCCGGGCGCGAGAGACAGCAACCACTCCATCGTGAACCCTGCGAAACTTCCTTCATGGCTTGCAGACAATATCTGCGCGTCTTGCCACCAAACCGGAGATGCTCGCGTACTGAAGCCCGGCAAGAATTTTCAGGACTTTCGACCCGGATCCGCACTCGATGATACCTTAGCAATTTTGATGGTTCCTCCAAGACGCGACGCTCCTCTTCGGAGTGATCTTCTTGAGCACTATTTTTCCATGACTCTGAGCAAGTGCTACCGGGAAAGCAACAGCCGCCTCAGCTGCATCACGTGTCACGACCCACACACGCAACCAACTGGACGAGAGGTATCAGTCGTGTTTCGATTGAGGTGTCTCACCTGTCACACGGAAAAGAGTTGCGCCGTCCCTTTCGCGATTCGCCAGCGCAAAAACCCGCCGGACGATTGTGCGGGGTGCCACATGCCGAAGCGCGACGTGAAAGAGATTCCACACTCTATGCTTACGAACCATCGGATCGTTAGGGAGTCTGATGAACCGTATCCGGACGCGGCATTCCGGCTCGTCACGCCCAAACTCCCCGACCTGGTTCACCTCGACGCGATACCGGGCCAGAAAGATACGTCGCTTCCCCCCATTACGCTCCTACAAGCGTACGGTCAATTGATGAACACTCATCCCGAATATCGAGAGCGGTACACGGCGCTGGCCGAGAAACTCCGAGCGTCCACACCAGAGGATATCTCGGTGCTTGAAGCTCTTGCCTACGTTGCGCTTGAAAGGAAAAGTAGTAAGGGGGAGGCCGAGGCCATCGACTACTTGGATCGCGCTATCAACCAAGGATCTACGTCTCCGGCCGACTTTGAACTCTGTGGTAGCTTGCTGATACGCACCGGTCGTTGGTCGGAAGCCGGAGACGCGTTGCAGCGAGGAATCAAAATCATCCCTCATGACGGTGAGCTTTACCGCTTGTTGGGGGCCGCATATCTGTCTCAGAAGAAGTCCACCGAAGCTAGCAACGTCCTGACACATGCGAGCCGGATTTTTCCTGAAAACACCGCGATCCGTGCACTACTAGCGGAGGCTCAGAAAGCCATCCTCCAAAAATGACAAACCCCACGTCGAAAGAACCCGGTTCAACTCACAACGATCGACAACCACAGTTGATGCGCGAGGCTTCGGGAAGTCCCAAGCAGCAAGAAAGGCTCAGGTAACTATGGAAGGAGATTTCTCATCGGAGTGCACGTCTGTCGGGTCTCGATCGGACTGCGCAAATCCCATGGTCACCGAAATTGCGCGGGCGGCATTCATGACTGCCCCCGCGAGCGCGGGCACCTGAGCTGGGCTGATTCTCGTCACCGGCCCGGAAACGCTCAGGGCCGCAACCACCTCTCGATTCGCGCCGAGGATCGGTGCACTAACACAGCGCGCTCCCAGAGTTGTCTCCTCGTCATCCACGGCGTATCCCTGTTTCCGAATGATCTCCAGCTCCTGGCGGAATTGCACGAGGTTCATGATGGTCTTCGGCGTCAGCGGCTGAAATTGTATCGTAGCCAGTACCCTTTCCTTTTGGTCGTCCGCGAGAAAGGCAGCCAGTGCCTTGCCCAAGGCGGTCGCATGCAGAGAGCGGCGCGTGCCTACCCTTGAAGAAAGCCGAAACTCATGGGGGCTCTCGATAACTTCAATGTAGAGCACGGTTCCTTGGTCCAAGGTGCCTAGATTCACAGTTTCGCGTGTTGATTTCCAGATTTCCCAAAGAATCGGACGCGCCACGGCTTGAAGCGTGGCCCGGTGGTTTGCCCGAGCACTCAGATGAGAGAACTTTGGTCCGATTAAATACACTCCGGTTTCGGTCCGAATCAGGTATCCGTCGCGTTCGAGATGCTTCAGAAAGCGATGAGCCGTGCTCTTGTGCAGCCCAGTAATGTCGCAGATAGGCTTCAGGGTTAATCCGGAGGAAGACCCCTGAATAGCTTCAAGGATTCTGAATACCTTCGTAATTACGCCAACCGGTGCAGGTTTGCCTCTTCCCATGATTCCTCTAATTCAGCAGGCTTGGAGGTTCCTCTCGCAGCCTAGGATCTCGAATGTTGTCTCAACAAAACGCACTCGCACTTGACCTTTGATCCTAGGAGGCCAAATGGCAACTCAGGATAGCGATAAAACGGTATTGTGTTTCGACTCCTGAAACAACTCTCCGACGGTCGGCGTTGCTCAATGTTAATAGTTCTCCATACAGGGCGATACCTGCCTCGGCAAAGCGAGCAACCGCGGGTTCGCATTCCAAACAGGATCGTACCAGTATTTGGAACGATGTTCAACTATATGAAATTTTTTGCTTGACAGCATCTATCATAACTGTTACAGAACTCGGCATTGTTCTTTCTCGAAGTGAAAGTGTCGGGGACGCCAATCCGGCGATTCCAAGTCACATTGCGGATGGGTGCGGGCCAAAGAAAGCTTGCTCGTTCGACGTCAGGAGGAGCGAATGACAATCCTAACTTTTCGCAAAGTCTCAAACGCTGGGTCCGTTGGGG
The DNA here is from genome assembly GCA_963721915.1 of uncultured Acidobacteriota bacterium. Taxonomy (GTDB): domain Bacteria; phylum Acidobacteriota; class Terriglobia; order Acidiferrales; family UBA7541; genus Acidiferrum. The sequence goes on from CAVRLD010000009.1 coordinate 371,388, forward strand.
TGGGGCTCGTTTTGTTGCTATGCGCTTGCGTGTTGCTCGCAGGAACGGCTCGTGGTCAGGCCATCGCGGCGATCAATGGCACGGTGTACGATACGTCGGGTGGCGTTGTCCCCGACTCGAATGTGGTGCTGCACAGCAAGGCTACTAATCTGAATCGAACCACGACGACCAACAGCTCTGGGATTTACGTCATTCCCGATATCCAACCCGGAGATTACGACCTAAAAGTTACGAAGCAAGGCTTCAAGTCCATCGTGAAATCCAACATAACTCTGGTCGTGAACCAAACGGCGACGTTCGATATCACTTTAGCAGCGGGCGCTGTAACGGAGAGCGTTACTGTGGCCGCAGAAGCCGTGGCCCTTGAGACCTCCACTTCGGAGTTAGGCGTGGCGGTTGTCAAGCAGCAGGTGAATGACCTGCCCCTGAATGGGCGCAATTTTACCCAGTTGCTTAATCTGACTCCGGGTGTCAGCTCCGTGAATGTCTCGCAGAACTCCGCGACCGGCGGCGGCATTTGGTCCAACCCCATTGGGACGTTTTCCTATCCGTCGATAAACGGCCAAACGAACCGCAGCAATCTCTATTTGCTCGACGGCATCAATGATCAGGGCTCGTTTGGAAGCACGTATGCAATTGCGCCAATAATCGACGCCATCGAGGAATTCAAGGTCCAGTCCCACAACGACGATACGTCGTATGGTGGCGCTATGGGCGGCATCATCAATGTGGTTACCAAGTCCGGAACGACCCAGTATCACGGCACTCTTTGGGAATTTGTGCGGAATACGAAGTTTGATGCACGCAATCCGTTCCTCACTAGCGTGACTCCGTTTCAGCAGAATCAGTTTGGCGCAGCCGGGGGAGGCCCGGTCTCCATACCTTGGCGCCACTCGGGAGCTCCTAAAACGTTCTTTTTCGCAGCCTATGAGGGTTTTCGACTCCACACAGCCGCCTCCAACTTATACAGCGTACCCACCGCGGCGGAACTCGGCGGCGACCTGACGACAGTTGGGGGACTGCCCTTCAAGGGCCAGATCTATAATCCGTTCAGCATCGTTGCAAACGCTGGCAGTCCTACCGGGTTCTCCAGTACTCCGTTCTTGTGCAATGCCAGCGGCAACCCTTCGCCGGACACCAATAGGATTCAGTCGGCGGGAACTCCGTGCAATAAAATCCCCACAGACATGCTCGACCCGAGCATGGTGGCGTATGCCACCGCCCTTTTCCCCGGCCCAAACCGCACTCCCACATCGACATCAGCGTTCAATGCCGTAGACACCACTAGATCGATTGTCCGACAGGACGAATTTCACGCACGGTTGGATCACCAGTTCACCCCGAACGACAACATTTTTGCTCGCTGGAGCCAGTTCAGGCAGCCTGACACAGGCTCCGGTGGATTTACTGGTGCTTCTCACTTTCAGATAACGAACGGATACACCGTGGGAGTAGAATACGTACATACATTCTCAAGTAGCGCCGTAATGGAAACTCATTTCGGCCGCGTCCTTTTGGACATCTCCCAAGGTTCGGGCTTTGTAGATTCGTCCGGGGCCACTGGAACCAGTCTGGGATTCGCGCCCAATTTCGCCAGCGGTTTCATCGGCGGTGTTTCCCTGATTCCTAACATCACTATAAACGGGTTCATCGGCAGCATTGACCCTAGCGCACACGGCGCAGCGCACACCGACCAGACGCAAGGCACGAACATCTGGCAATTCGGTGGAAACTTTACCAAGAACCACGGCCGCCATACCTTCAAAATGGGCGCGGACTTTGCCACCAACAATGCCAACGCGCTGTACTTGAACGCCTCCGAAATATTTTCTTCTTCAAATACCGATAACGCAGCCCTAACGGGGACGGCAGGGAGTTCCCTGGCATCCTTCCTCCTGGGCGTTCCGAACAGCTTCAAGCGGCGGAATGTGAAGGAGACTGAGCATGGCGGCTGGGTTGACGGCGCATATTTGGCGGACTCCTGGAGGGTCACGAATAAGTTGACGGTCAACCTCGGTTTGCGCTACGACCTGACGCTAATGCCCATTTATGGCAGCCTAAAAGACGGGAATGGATTCACCGGTGATCTAAACTTTAACAACGGAACTTACGTTCTGACGAACTTGCCCCCGGTGTGCGACCGAACAAATCCCGCGCCGCCATGCGTGCCCTTCGGTATCGGCCCAGGAGGATTGAACCCTCAGCCAGGGCAGAGCTATCTCCCGGCAAACGTGGTTGTTACGCCCCACGCGAACGGGGCCATATTTCAAAACGACCTCACCAACTTCCAGCCTCGGGTCGGGATCGCTTACGAGCTGTCGCACACTACCGTTCTGCGAGCCGCTTATGGCAGGTTCTACGACAACTGGGCTGCTGTCACTCAGAGTGCTCAGAACTATGAAGGATCTTGGCCGGATACGGGCCAGCTCGGTGGGAGCTTGAACCCGCTGAACGGCCCCGCGAGCATAGGTTTGGCCGAAGCTCCCACCGGCACTGGACCGGCGATTGCCGGACCAAGTCCATTTACTGGCTTTAACTGGTATGCCGATCCACACATGCAAAGACCGTACGCGGATCAGTTTAATTTCGGCGTTCAACATCAACTGGGCTCGAGTACCGTCCTGACTGCAAACTACGTGGGCTCCCGCGGTCACCGGCTCGACGTCGGCTTCTCCGGAAATACAGGTAAGACGCCTTCGGCGGTAGCGAATTACCTTCCCACGGGCGCCACCACAAGTTCTCCTTATCCTTACATTACGCCCGCTGATTTCGACACTGCGGTCGGTAAGAGCAGCTACAATGCTTTGCAGGCATCACTAAACGGGCGGGCCTTTCACGGGCTAACCTATCTGGTGTCCTACACTTGGTCGAAAACCTTGGATCTCGGCTGCACCGGCTGGTATGGCGTGGAAGGCTGCAGCATTCAGAATCCATACACTCTGAAGAACGACAAGGGTCCGGCCGGCACAGACGTGCCCCAGATTTTCTCCGCGTCCTGGGTTTATCAGCTTCCCTTCGGCAAAGGTCAAAAATACTCCTCAACCTACGGCCCGCTAAACTATGTCATTGGCGGCTGGACTCTGAATGGGATACTTTCGTTTACGTCGGGAACGCCATTTTTTGTCGGCGTGTCCGGCGATATTGCACATATCGCGGCCAATACCGCTTGTTGCGCGCTCGGTTTTGGCAACTACGAAAGACTCAACTTCAACGGGGGCGATCCTTATGCCTCCAACCGCTCACCTTCTCAATGGCTTAACCCTGCCGCCTTTTCAATTCCTGCTCCCGGTACGTTTGGCAATTTGGGCCGCGATACTCTGCGGTCTGACAGGTTCAAGAATCTCGATCTCTCGCTTTTCAAGGAGTTCCCAATCACCGAGAGCAAACGGCTCGAATTCCGCTTCGAGACGTTCAATTTGACCAACACTCCAGTGTGGAGCATACCGGACGTAAACATCAGCGACGGTAACAAATTCGGAACGATTTCGAGCACGGCAAACACGGCCCGTCAATTGCAATTTGGCCTAAAACTCTACTTCTGATTGCGTCATGAGCAAAACGGAGCAACGCGGCTGGCTGCTCGGTTTTGCGTAACTATACGACTGATGAGGGAAGGCCCCTCGAACCGGCTTGCAGGAGCAGGACTCAAACCACCTTCCGCTGCTGCCCTCTCAGGAGGGTGGTGGTGAGCGGAGAAGGAAAAGGCCCGGAAGCGAAATTCGGGTCAGGTGACTTCTAGGGAGAGGAACGAAAGCGAACCACTGCCGTGTCGAAAATAGCTAAGACGATGTCGAAACCGCGGTAGTTAGAAGATCGCGGGAGCAGCTCCGGCGGAACCTGCTTACGGACGGAGCGGCATCCGGCATACAGGTGGCCTGAACCTAGAAGAGGCGGGCGTATGGAACATGAGAACCTTGGCATCGATACAAACGGAGAAGCCACAAGTGGACTGAACCACGAGGGCGAGAGTACGGATGCGATGCCGAGGGGCGGACTGCCTGGTAGTAGCGTTGAAGCGGAGTAATGTCCGTGGAGCGAAGCAGGCAGGCTATCCACGTCGGAACCATAATGGGCCAACTGGAAACAGGAGGAGCCCGCCGGTTTTGACGGAGGGCGGCAGCTCTCACCGGATGGCACGAGCCGGATGAATCGAGAGGTTCAAGTCCGGAATTCTGTGAGGGGCTTGGGGTGAGATTCCCCAGGCCTACTCGGCGTTTGGCGTCGAGAAGCGAGTAATCTCACTTTTGCTGCCGGAGAATGACGGGTGGCGGTATTTCCGGTCGCTGCGGTTCTTTTGCCCTCTCGTTTGGTTGTCCACGATGCGTTTCCAGCGTATCGTGGAGGCCATCCCTTTGGAGGTCAAGAGCCAGATGAAGCGCGCAACCGTGCGTCTCTGGAAGCTAATCATCTTGCTAACGGTAGCCGGCTCAAATCCTGTCATCGCGCAAGACCGTACACCGGTCTCGCGAAGTGGCGCCGATGGCAAATCCTCGCAGGCTCTTCCCAAGTCTTGTCTGACCCAGGGGCATCCGTCGGAGCAGGTCAGCGTTTTGCTACAAACGATTCGCGATCACCCCACGGCCGGTGCATACAACACGCTCGGAGCTTTATACGCTCGGGACAGTCGCGTCACATGTGCCATCTCCGCCTTCGAAACCGCGCTGCGCCTGGACGATCAGAATTGGCAATCGCATTACAACTTGGGCCTCGCGCTTTTGACAAAGGGCGACCGAGCCCGCGCCGCTAGCGAATTGCAAAATGCCGTTCAGCAGAAACCCGATTCAGCCGCCGCCCATTTCGCGTTAGGTACCCTGCTTCAGGAAGGGCAAAAGCTAGATAGAGCCGTCGAGGAATTCCAGGCTGTCCTGCAAATCGATCCCAACTTTGCGCCCGCATGCCTCAGCTTGGGTGTCGTATACACTCAGCAGGGAAAGGATTCGGAGGCTGCGAATCTATTTCGACAGGCGATCCAGAGCAACCCGAAATATATCCAGGCCCATGTAAATCTGGGCCTGACAATGGCAAGGCGCGGCGAGTTTGCCGAAGCGGAGCGAGAATTCCGGTCGGCGATACAGTTTGATCCGCAGAATGCGGAGGCGTACACCGCGCTCGGGATGCTAGAAGCCAAGAATGGCCGCGGCGAAGAGGCGGTCGAGAGCTTTCGAAGAGTTGTCGCGCTCCAGCCGGATTCCGCGGACGCCCATTTGAACCTGGGCATTGCCCTGGTGGACCAATACAATCGGACGGCCGGGCTTAGAGAGTTCACCAAAGCTGCCCGGCTCAATCCTGATTCCCCCGGCACCCATTACAACCTCGGTCGTTTCTATTTCGAAGCCGGCAAGTATGACGACGCTCGCAGGGAACTCGTGACCGCCTCGCGTCTGCAGCGGGACTTCGCCAGCGCGCTCTATTTCCTCGCTCTGACCGAGCGTCGAGATAATCAACTGGAGCGTGCGACACAACTCTTACAAAGAGTTGTCGTGCTTGAACCCGGAAACGCGGACGCACAATACCTTCTAGGCCGAAATCTTGAACGTGCCGGAAAAACAAGCGACGCCATCGAGCACTGGAAATTCGCACTCCAAGCTGATCCAAATCAGTCCGAAGCTCTCTACGATCTCGCGAGAACTTTAAACAGGTTGCACGACCCCGAGGCGCAGCAATACCAAGACCGATTCGACACCTTGCAAAGGAACCAGCAGATTATTGACAGAGTCGGGCAGCTGGGAAATTTTGCGATCCAGGCCGCCAACGCCCAAAATTGGCCTCAGGCTTTGGAACAAATGAAAGAAGCTATTGCGCTCTGCGGGCAGTGTGGAGAGGTTGCTCACCTCCACAGAAACCTAGGATTGATGTACTGCCGCACTGGAAATCTCGAAGATGGAGAAAGGGAGCTTCGAGCTGCGCTGGAACTTAACCCGAACGACATTGACGCAACGAAGGCAATCGGCGTGCTTCAAAACGTGCGCGCTGCGAATAATAAACAGACTAGAAAGAACTAACTTTTTATAAGCGAATAGTTTCCTGAAGCCTTCGCGCCTACCGACGTTACAGTCGGCTGACGTACGGGTCAGGATCGTTTTCGCCTGTGTGTGACGATCTATAAACTATAAAGAGTGGAATGGAACAGCAGTTTTCCGGCCGGGTCGCTAACCGTGGCCCGGTTCCGCCCGCCACCTTTTGAATTGTTCGACGAAGGGATTCGGCCTGCTTGCACCACGGCGCCTGGTGGCCACGGTGCGAAAGAAGCGACGTTGGCAGTCCCTACAACGAAAGGGACGTAGAGTGAGTAACGTCAACGGTCCGCGCTCGATAAGTCCTCTCCGCTTTGACCTATAGATTCGTTCGCTTTGGCATCGTGGACAGAGGTGCATTCGACTCTCGTTTCGGCAACTATCGGCGCTCGCGTTCTGCGCCGTCTGTCAAATACACAAGATACGCGAATAGGCCGACGATAAAAATCACCCCGATGATAGCCACAATGGTGTTCATATTTCGCCCTCAAGCTTGGGCCAGATTCAATCCTGAACTGCGAAGCGAAAGGCATGCAATACAGTCTTAACCTGATTTCACCTCAGGGTCCTTCGGGTCAGCTTCAACCGTCACTTAAAACGTGGCGACGCTCCTGTAGCCGCGAAGGTTCGCACCTGTGCCTTCCGCGGTGGGCGGGCATCGAACTGCCGAGGAGGATTCCGCATTACATGGATTCGTAGGGTGTGCGCGGGCCTTTGGTTCGCTAAACCATCAGTGGGCGCCCGCCTTCGCTGGCTTCTACCACGGCCGTACATGGTAGAGTGAACTCATGCGTCGTTCCGTCTGGAGATGCGCCGCATGGGTGGCTTTGCTCGCGGCCGCGCTTGTTTCGGTCCTCGCCATTTCGAGAACCTCGCCCGCCATGCCTTCCGGCTCATCGCCTACCGCGTATCTCGGCTTCGACCGCAACGTCTATCCGGGTGATGACGCGCTCCCCGCCTTGCGCAAGACCTTCGCCTTTGCGGGCTATTGGCTTGGACCGCCGCCTGGGGAAAAGATCAACACTTGGGGCGGCAAGCGGGCGTTGCTTCAGTCGCGAGGTTTCGGATTTGCCGCGCTTTATCGCGCCCGCCAAGCCAATGAGGTCAAGAAGGACGTCCAAGCAAAGCAGAAGGGAACGCTCGACGCGCACAACGCCGCGGCCTCGGCGAAAGCGGAAGGCTTTACAGTGCGCACGATCATTTTCCTGGATATCGAAGACGGCGGGCGTCTCTCACCCACTTTTCACACTTACCTGCGCGCGTGGGCGGATGAACTCACGCGCGCCGGGTTCCGGCCCGGCGTCTACTGCTCAGCGATTCATGTCGACGAGGGCCACGGCGTCACCATTCTCACCGCCGACGATATCCGCCACCACATTGGCGATCGCGAACTCGTCTACTGGGTCTACAACGACGTCTGCCCTCCGTCCCCGGGATGTGGCGCGCCCAAAAATCCTCCGCCCGTGTCCGCCGGTGGCGTTCCGTACGCGGCGATCTGGCAATTCGTTCAATCACCCCGACGCAAGGAATACACAGCGCGCTGCGCCGCTACTTATAACGCGGATGGAAACTGCTACGCGCCAGGAGACACGGCGCATGCCTGGTTTCTCGATGTAAATTCGGCAACGGCGCCCGACCCGTCCTCGGCCGGCAAATAGCAGTGAAACGTTGCTCGACGTTCTACGCCGAAAATAGCGAGGGGCGGCCACATCGCCGCCCTCTTTTCGATCGAGTTTGTCCTTCTCTCGCTTAGATCTGGCCCATGCCGCCGTCCACGTTGATTTCCACGCCGGTGATGAACGACGCATCCGACGACGCCAGGAACGCCACGACTCCCGCCACTTCTTCCGGCTGGCCCAGCCGCTTCATCGGGACCTGCGCAGCAAAGCCTTTTGCCACCTCATCGGCGGCCGACTTCTCTAACCCCAGTCGGCCAAATATCGGGGTTTCAATGGGGCCGGGGGCCACGGTGTTGACTCGGATATTTCTTCCGACGAGTTCTGCAGCCGCCGTGCGCGCGAATAGACGCATCGCCGCCTTGGTGGCGCCATAACTGCCTGCGGTTTCAAAACCCTTTTGCCCAGCCACGCTCGTGTTCAGGATGATGGACGCTCCATCGTTGAGGAAAGGAATCGCCTTCTGGATCGTAAAAAATGCACCCTTGGCGTTGATGTCGAAATTCTTGTCGTATATCTCTTCCGTCGTATCGGCGAAAGACGCGAAATTCGCTACTCCCGCATTTACGAACAAAATATCAATCTTCCCCAGTTTCTTGGATACCTCGGAGTACAGCTTGTCCACGTCCGCGAGCTTAGCCACGTCTGCCTGCACCGCCAGCGCGTCTTTGCCCAAATACTTCACGGACTCATCCAGCGTCTTCTGGCTGCGCCCAGCGATGGCCACCTTTGCACCTTCATCTTGCAACCGTTTCGCCGAGGCCAATCCAATTCCGCTGTTTCCACCGGTCACTACCGCGACTTTTCCTTGTAATCTTTTCATTTTGCCCTCCAAAGGACTGTCGGATTTCATAGACTCTGCGCGCTCCGTAAACCGAAGTCGCGACACACATCGCATTGGGGCACAGCGCCCGGCACGTACCGGTTCGCTGCCCACTGCTTAGACACTTAGATGAGTGTCTAACTATTACGTTGCATAGCTTCTGGGGCAGGCGTACGATTGTTTTGGAGCCCAGTACTGTCCCAGCGGGTCTGGTAAATCAATCTATGGAACGCGCGCGAGTTGAAAAGGTCTCCAAGGCGTTGGCCGATGAAACGCGGCTTAAGATTTTCGAGGCTATCGCCGCCCAGCAACCCATGAATTGTGGCGAAATCGTCGCAATGCAGGGCGTTACCCCCGCCACCGTTTCTCACCACCTCAAAGTGCTCGTCGAAGCCGACTTGATCGAGTGCCGACGCGAAGGCCAATTTGTTCGCAGCCGCGTCGTACCCGAAACCATCCAGGAGTACACACGAACGCTCTCCAAAATAGCGCAGCGCAGGAAGCCCGCGAAAAAACGAATGCGCGAATCGACGCATGATACGTAGCCGAGCCGAAAGCGCCGAAAACAGGCAATCAGCTAGAGTGCGCGGTGGGACTCGACTGGATTCCGCAGCGAATGAGTGGGCATGGGCTCTCACTTTTTTAACACGTTTGAGAATTTGTTCCGCGATTTTTGCCACCCCGTACATCCAATCGGTGAACGGACAGCCCGCGGGCTCCGCTTGACCGCATTCGACCTGACGGCAGGGCTGTCGGAGCTTGAATCAATGTCCTACCTTTGGTATTACCTCCTTACCTCCCGCTAAATAAGGTTGTGGTAACACACCCGCTCTTGTGGACTGTCAACTCCTTCCCGTCACACCAGTTAGGTGCCTTTCTCTCCATTTTCGCCTCAGTGGGCGCCGTTCTCACGGCGCTCGTTCCACCCCGCTTTGGCCCAAGCCCTTTGGTTATAACTATTTACCCCCTCACCGCATCTAAGTAAATGCTAACAAAACATTCACGATTTATACGCATAGAAACCATTAAAATAATTCGTGACTGGCATCCTAGAGCCTCGGTTAAGGTGTAATTGTCGGCTAACAAAGAGGGAGTACTAGAACATGGTAAAGCAGTTTCTTCTGGCCAGCGATTTCGACCAGACGCTCAGCTTCAACGACTCAGGAGTCGTATTGAGCGAACTCATCGGTTTTCACGGCTTCCACGACAAGGTTTCCGGGCTATCGGAAATGAACCTGGTGCAGCAGGGCGCTGAGCTCTCGTATCTGATCCTTCACGATCCGGAATTTCGCCGCGTCCGCCGCGAGCATCTGATTGAAACCGGCAAGCGCATACGTTTGAAGCACGACGTCGCTCTCTTTGCGCGCGCGCTCGAAAATCTTGCCGACGGCTACAAATTTTCGTTCTACGTTATTTCTGCCGCGCCGCAGGAAATCATTCAGTCGGCGCTCGAAGGCATCGTTCCGCGCGATCACATTTTCGGCACGCGTTTTCGTTACAACGATGCGACCGGCGAAGTGGATTCCATCATTCGCGCCTCCGCGGGTTGGGGCAAGATCACCGTCCTCGAAGAACTCCGCGCGCAGCTCGGCATCAGCCACGACCAGATCATCTATATGGGTGACGGCAGCTCCGACCTCCCGGTGATGATGCACGTCAACCAGTACGACGGCCTGACTATCGCCGTCTCCGAAGCGAAATACATCACGCGCGTCGCCAAGCGCACCGTTCTCAGCGACAACGCCATGAGCGTCCTGGTCCCCGTGCTCGAAAAAGTTTTGCGCTGGGATTCCGCGCGCATCCGCCGCCTGTTCGCCTCCTACGGCCTCACCCTGCTCGAGTGGGAGAAGCGCCGCACCGACATGCTGACCATCCAAGAATCTGGCGTGGCGTTGGCTTCCACTCAGCCACAATAACTTCGCAAGTGGGACCGCTGTTCGTGGCTGTCCCGCCAGCGAGCCACCAATTATGTAGGCGCCGGGCTTTAGCCCGGCGCTTCTCTCTTCTGCGTGTCATTTCACCCAATCCGCACACTTGTCAGAATCCGTACTTCAGTACACAATCCGCCCAGCAAATCACTCAAATATGTAAAGAGAAGGCCATGATGCATTCTCTCCGTCCAACTTTTATCTTGCTGCTGATCCTGCTCGCTGTGCTCCCATCTTCGTTCGCGCAGTCCGCCTCTACGGCCAAAATTGATCTAACCCAGCCACAAAACTACGTCCTCAAGCGCGTCTCCAGCTTCGATCGCTCGGGCGGAAACGCCGATTATCGGCAAATCACTCCGGGCCAGACTCTCACAGTTCTCGACGTAGACGGTCCAGGTACGCTTACGCATATCTGGGTCACGCTCTCAAGCCGCGAAACCACTCACTTGAAAAAGCTTGTTCTGCGAATGTACTGGGATGGCGAGGCCACACCGAGCGTCGAAACTCCTCTTGGCGATTTCTTCGGACTGGGCCTGGGCGATTACTACACCTGGGAATCCGAACTTCTCTCGGTGGCTCACGAGCGCGCGCTGAACTCGTTCTTCCCCATGCCCTTTCAAAAGCACGCGCGCATCACCGTTTCCAACGAAGGCCAGCAAATGGTCGACGCGTTTTACTTCAATCTTGATTACCGCGCGCACGCCCACCGCCTTCCGCAGGACATTCTCTACTTCCACGCGCAATTTCGCCAAGCGCAGCCCAATCATGGCTGGACGAACGAGTGGACGAACAACGGCGATCCAAAAGTCGACGACATAAAAAATCTCGATGGTAAAGACAACTACGTCTGGATGGAAGCCACCGGCCAGGGCCATTATGTTGGTGTCACTATGTCCGTCCTTCAGAATCAAAATTTCTGGTGGGGCGAAGGTGACGATATGTTTTTCATCGACGGCGATTCTCGCCCATCCATCACAGGGACGGGTTCCGAGGATTATTTCCTCGGAGCGTATGATTTTGGCGAACATGCATTCTCTTACCGGCTCTTCGGCGCACCGGTAAAGGGTGAAGAACGCGCCGGAAGCCGTAGCTCCGTCTATCGTTTCCATCTCGATTCTCCGATCACCTTCACCAAGTCGCTCCGCGCCACCATCGAGCACGGCCACGCCAATCACCGCTCCGATAATTTTTATTCCGTCGCGTATTGGTATCAAACCGAGCCTCACGCCCCCTTCCCGGCACTCCCCGTGGTCGAGCAGCGTCTCCCCCGCCTGCAACCGGTAGGCGGTCCAGGCAACGCAGGCAAAATGTAGGCACCGGGCTTTAGGCCGGCCCGCAAGTCTTCTCAGACCCGACTGAAGGCCAGCTAACCCAACTCCAATAATCCTTTGTTATCCTGAACGCTCTCGGAGGCCACCCATGTCGAAGAAAAAGGTTCTCATGCTGATCGGCGACTACGTCGAAGACTACGAAGTGATGGTCGCTTTCCAGGCGCTACTGATGGTCGGTCACACCGTCCACGCCGTCTGCCCCAATAAAAAGGCCGGCGAATTCGTGCGCACCGCAATCCACGATTTCGAGGGTGACCAAAGTTATACGGAAAAGCCTGGCCACAATTTTGTCCTCAACGCGACTTTCGACGACGTGAAGCCCGAGGACTACGACGCGGTGATCATTCCCGGCGGCCGCGCCGTCGAATACATCCGCCTGAATCCGCGCGTCCTGGAAATCGTCCGGCACTTCGACAAAGCCAAGAAGCCTATTGCGGCCATCTGCCACGCCGCGCAGCTTCTCGCCGCCGCGGGAGTCCTCGAAGGCAGAAAGTGCAGCGCCTATCCAGCTTCCAGCGTCGATGTAACGCTCGCCAAGGGCACCTGGGTCGACCTTCCGATGGACCAAGCCCACACCGACGGGAATCTCGTCACCGGCCCCGCGTGGCCCGCCCTTCACGCGTGGCTAGCCCAATTCCTAAAAGTCCTGGGCACACGCATCGAACCGTAGACTTTTGATTGAATCGTAGAAAACTCGGAGGGAATACTACTGTTGCTGCTGCTCAATATCGGCATTCAACTCGGCATTACGCGACCTAGAGCGAATCACCGTTGTACGCGGCATCTCTTCAGGCTCCGGCGCATCCACCGGCAAAACCGTGACCAAGACGCTCAACTCGCTCTCCGCCTCGCCTTTATACACGCCACGTGTCGGCGGCACGTCAGAATAGTCGCGCCCCACCGCCACGCGCACGTGCCGGTCGCACCCCCCTAAATTATTTGTCGGATCGAAAGCCACCCATCCAAGCTCCCCAAGGTATGCCTCCACCCACGCGTGCGTCGCCCCGGCCGGAGACCGGTCCATGGATTTGTCCTCATGGTAGAGATACCCGCTCACATACCGGCACGGTATCTTCAGTTGTCGCACGAGCGCAGTCATGATGTGTGCAAAGTCCTGGCAAACCCCGCGGCGCGCTTTCAACGCATCATCGATCGGCGAATCCACTTCCGTGGTATTTGGCGCGTAGTCGAACAACTCATACAGCCTGCCGTTCAATTCTTGCAGCAGCTCCAGCGGATTCCCGCGCCGGCGCAGGTCCAGCTCGCAAGCCAATTTCTGCAGCAGATCCGTGGGCATCGCGAAATGACTGGGCAGCAACATCTCCCAGTAATCAGTCTGGGCCACCCGCTGGTCGAGCTCGTCCCAATCATCGACAGCCGCGTCTTCCAGGCTCCTCGTCGGCAGCACGTCGACAATCGCCTGCGCCATCACCTCAATCGTTCGATGCCGTTCCGGAATGTCGAAGTTGTGCACCGCATTGCCGTAGAAATCGCGGTACACCATCATGTTGGCCCGCGGATCGATGTTCAGAGAAAAGCTCAGGCACCGCTGCCGGAAATCGGTTCGCGGCTGCATGCGGACTTCCATAACGCTTTCCCGCACTGCGGGCTCATACCGAAAGCTAGTGATGTGCCGCACCGAGTAGGCCATATCGTTTAGAAAGCGCCTAGCCTTATTCTGTTATGCCTTTCGTTATCTAATTAATTCAATATATCCTTACTTCTTCTTAGGACGCCAGCTCCGCTTCAATCGCATAATCAAAATAAATCTGGTGAATCGCCGCGTGAATCTGCGAGCATTCGCTCCGCACATTCTCCAAATACGCGTACGCCCCGTCCGCCATGATCTCTTCGATCTGACTGAAGCTGAGTTGAGCCCGTAGCCTCCCGGCAATCCGCGTCGGCGTCTTAGCCTTGCGCTCGGTCAAGTCGCCGATGATGTGCAGTGCCGCATTCACGCGATCCACCGAGAAACGAATGGAGTGTGGAAACTCCGGATTCAGCAGCAAGAATTCCGCCACGCGCAATGGCCGTATCTCCGCGGTATGCACCTTGCAATACGCCTCGAACGCCACGCAAGCTCGCAGCAATCCCACCCACTCCAAATATTCCGCGCTTTCCACAACCTGGTCCGCGGGCTGCGCCATGCGCTTGAAGTGCGTCTCCATCAAGGATGCCAGCGTATCGGTGCGCTCCACGTACCGCCCCATCTGGATGTACTGCCAGCCTTCCCCATGGCTCATCGTTCCATCGGTAATTCCCTGGAAAAGATGCGCCCCTTCCAGCACCGCACGGAAAAAGCTGTGCGACTTCAGCATCCATGCTTCCTCGGGCCGCGCATCCATCACTTCCAGGTACAGCCGGTTCAGCTGCTCCCACATCTCCGAGCTGCACTGTTCCCGCACGTGCCGCAAGTTTTCCCGCGCGATGGCGATGCACGACACAATCGAGGACGAATTCTTGCGGCTGAATACCAGCGTATCCACGAGCCTCGTTGGATCGATGGGCCCCGCCGGCGCCGGCGTTCGCAGTGCCTCCAGCAAAAACCTCCAACGCCCTGCTCCCGCCTCCGGAGACTGGTCGAGCCAAAGTTGCAGCTCCACATCCACGAGTCGCGCCGTGTGCTCCGCGCGCTCCAAGTACCGGCTCATCCAGTACAAGCTGTCCGCCACGCGCGACAGCATCCCGGCGTCGCGCCGGAACGCCCGCACAAAATAATTGCGTGGTGGCCGCATCTCTCTCATCTCTCTGCCGGCCCTTCCACGACTGCCTTCACTGCCGCTTTCGCTATCTGCGCAACGTGGTCGTTGCCGTTCCCGGCGCGCAACACCCAGGTATCTTTGCTCCCGCCGCCCTGCGACGAATTCACCACTAGCGATCCCTTGCGCAACGCCACGCGCGTCAAACCGCCCGGCACCAGCGTCACCTTTTCACCCATCAAGATGTACGGTCGCAAATCAATATGTCTCGACTCCACTTCGCCGTCGATCAAACACGGCGCCGAAGACAACGCCAGCGTCGGTTGCGCAATATAATTCCGCGGATCAGCTAAAACTCGCGCCCGAAACTCCTCGCGGTGCTGCTTTGAGCTGTGCGGTCCGATCAGCATCCCGTACCCGCCCGACTGTCCAACCGCCTTCACCACCATCTGCTCCATGTTGTCGAGCACATGAGCGCGCTGTACATCGTCGGTCAACAAAAACGTCGGCACATTTTGTAGCATCGGCTCTTCGCTCAAATAAAATCGAATAATCTCAGGCACATACGCGTACACCGCCTTATCGTCTGCCACTCCAGTGCCAATCGCGTTTGCCAAGGTCACATTTCCAGCGCGATAGGAATTAAACAGCCCTGGCACGCCCAAAATCGAATCCCGCCGGAAGCACAACGGATCGAGAAAATCGTCATCCACCCGCCGGTAAATTACATCGACACGCCGCGGCCCCGCCGTGGTCCGCATGTACACGACGTTGTCATGCACCAGCAGGTCGCGCCCCTCGACCAGCTCGATACCCATCTGCTGAGCCAAAAATGTGTGCTCGAAATACGCCGAGTTCGACACGCCCGGCGTCAGCAGCACTATCGTCGGGTCCTGCGGATACGGCGAATTTTCCGGTGCCAGACTCCGCAGCGTCGCCAACAGCGCCTGCGGATAATGATCGATCGGCGACACCCCGTAATCCCGGAACATCGTCGGAAACACACGCTTCAGAACTTTCCGATTCGCCAGCATGTACGACACGCCGCTCGGCACACGCAGATTGTCTTCCAGCACCGCGAAGCTTCCGTCTGGCAGCCGCACCAAATCAGTGCCGCAAATACTCACGTAAGTATCGCGCGGCACATTGATCCCGCGCATTTCCCGCCGGAAATGTTTGCAGCTGTAAACCAGCTCGCGCGGCACAACCCTCTCGGTCAAAATCCGGCCTTCGTGATAGATGTCGCGCAAAAACAAATTCAGCGCCGTCAGCCGCTGCGTCAGCCCTTTTTCGATTTGCGCCCACTCGTGCGCGGGAATGATACGGGGAATCAGGTCGTTGGGAAAAATCCGCTCGGTGCCTTCCTTGCTGCCATACACCGTAAACGTGATGCCTTCTTGCAGAAACGTAAGGTCCGCCGCCTGCTGGACCTTCCGCAATTCCTCGGGGCGCAGCCCCAACAAAGTCCGCTGCAGCGCCTGGTAGTGTGCGCGCGCCACGTCCGGCGCCGCAAACATTTCGTCGTAAGCAGATCCGTATGGATAGTGTAAGAGCGTACGTGGGATTCCAATTCGTGATGGCAGGGCCGCAGCGCTCATGGGGTCTTTCTCGACCGCCTGTCCCCGCCGCCGCGCGCGCGAAGTCATGGACCCTGCGGCCGCCTGGCAGTCTAAAGGTCAGTTCCCGCTCAAGCCTCGGCAATCTCAGAACCGCCATGGAACATCGCTGGGTTCTGCAGCCCTCTGCCAAGCCTCTGCGGGAGACTAACTCTAGGAGCAGCCCCCGCCCAAGTCCAATGCAAATTCCAAATCCGTCAAATCCCTTTTCCCAATTCCTTGATTTGTAGCACCTCCCCACGAACTCGCCCTTGCCGGGGCCAATGTAGGGCGCGCTTTAGCGCGACCCTCGCTGAGGCTTGGCTAGCAATGCAAAGAAGGCGGCGTTTCAATTGGAACCCCGCCCACATCGCTCTAACATGCCAGTCGCCTGGGCTGAGTACCACACTCTTCGTGTTAGGGCGCGGGTCTTGCTTGCTCCCACGAGCTAAGCCTTCGCCGCCCTGCCCTTCGCCGGCTCGCCCGCCGCAGCGTCGTCCGCCTTGACCAACGGCACATCCACCAAATGCTCCGCCAAAAACCAAACCTGCAACTCATTCGTGCGAATCACATTGCTAACCAGCAGATCATTCGTCCCGTCGTCGCCCGACTCAGCCGCCTGCCCGGCCATTGTGCGCGCTTCCTTCAAAATGGTCTCGTGCGCCTCCAACAATCGCGAAATCTGGACCGGCGCCTCCTCGCGGCCCCTGGGCGGCCGAGGGATGATTGTCGTCTCCGCCACATCCGCTGCCATCGCCAGGCTGATCCCGCCCAGCAACTGGATCCGCTCCGCAATCGTATCCACCAACTCGTCTTGTTCCTCATGGTGCTTATCGAACAAAAGGTGCAGTTGATAGAACGTGTGCCCTGCCACTTGCCAATGGTGCTTCTTGTACATATCCCGCAAAGTGATGGTATCCGCCAAAACCTGGTTCAGATTCTCGACGCTCTCCGAGCAAACCTTCTCGTCAAGCGCAATGGGCAACTTCGCGATCTTCCCATAGGGCTGAATCTCCCGCGCCTTCTGGTGCAAAATCGGCCGAGACCGTTCCGTCCCCGCCGCCAATTCTGAAGCCTTCCCGCCATTCTTCGGACTCATAAGCAACCTCCTCCTCAAAAGAAACTCGATTTACCGGACCTCTACCTAGACCTTCACGATGAGGCCTGCCGACACGCACACGCTTGGATTGTCCAACTCGCTCAAAGGATGCGGTTTTTTCTGTGGCGAGATGCCGGTTCCGAATTTAGCCGGACGTCTCGGGCAAAAATTGCACGCTAGCTTCGGCTAGCTCAGTTTTCGCCAGAACTTCGCTTCCAGCGTTCGACCGGAGTGCAGAATGGCGTTCACCGCCAAGCGAGAGTTACCGGCGCGTTCAGCGGATGCTTCAACCGGCGCCACCTGTCAACCTGCTCTCTCATGGTGTTCAGACTGTTCGTCATGCGGTCCGCTTCCACATTCACCAGCGCGTACTGCTCGCCCGCCGAGAGCGGATTTGCCGTCAGTCGGCGGTGGTCTTCGCGCAGGTCAGGCCATTTCGCGATCGGCACCCGAGAACCTCGAAGCTCCGCGGCTAGTGCTTCGAGCATTTTTACTACATCCCCAGCAAACGCCCGGAACTCGTCGCGGACCGTCGGCCGCGTCGCAGTCAGAACTCCCGCTTCCACGGATAGCACCGCGTGGATAAACCGATGCGAACTCGCCAGCATGCCAATCAGCAACGCGATTTCTCCCGCCCGGCTTCCCGGCTCCGCTTGCATCCGATCGACCGAAGCAACCGCATTGGTTCGCGCCAGCCGCGACGCCAGCCTCAATTTGTCCAGCTCCGCCGTGCTCGCCCCCTCACGACCCATCAGTACATCCAGCATCTTCAAGAAATAAACACGGTACGAATCCAGGAGCCGCGCCATCATTTCGCCGACCTGCATGCGTTCCCAGGTTGGCCACGCCGCATAGACCAGCAGGGCCAGGGTTCCTCCGATGATGGTGTTGAGGCCGCGCGGCAGGATCACCGATTTCGGCGACAAGCCCGTGATCGCAATCATCAGCACCACCAGCGCGCTCACCGCCACTCCAAAGATTCCGTAGTTTGCCGGACCAACCCAGCGCAGCAAAAACACGAACGCGCCAATCAACACCACTTCCAACCCGATTCCCGCGGGAAGAAAATGGAACATCGCCGTGGCCAGCAACAATCCCACAATCGTGCCCGCGATCCGCAGCAATCCCCGCGTGAAGGTCACCGTGAACTCCGGCTTCAGCACCAACACCGTGGTCATCGGCAGCCAGTACGCGCGCGGCGTTTCCAGGCTGCGCGACAAGCTCTCCGCGATGGCCACCGCGACCGCCATGCGAATGGCGTGACGGAACACCGCCGACTGCAACGTTAGGTTCGCAACCACGCGCGGAAAGTTGCTGGTGAAGCGCATGCGCCACGGAAGCGTCTTCTCGCGGCGCACCGTGGCCTCTAATCCCGCGAGCGTAACGTCCCCAGCCAATTGCATCGCGGCGCGCAGTTGGCCTGCCAGCGCATCCATCTGGTGCCGGGCATCGCGCACCACCGCCGCGAGAAATGTGCGTTCCGCGTTTTCGTGTACTTCGCACAGAGCTTCCGCAGCGTGGTGCATTTCGCTCGACCACGATTCGTCAATCTTCAGCGGCGCGTCGCGCGCGAGCGATTCGCCGATCGCGGTAATCACGTGCGCGGCAGACTCCAGAAAGTGCTCCAGCATTTCCGCGGGCGCGAAGCCGAATTTTTCGCGCCGCATGCGCCGAAGCAGCCGCCCAAACGTGAGCAGGCTCAGCCGTATGCGCTCCGCCTGGCTTAGCAGCGAGCGGAATCGTTCGCTGTCGATACTCTGATCGAAGGCGCGGCCAGCCAACGCCGCTTGTGCATCGGTGCTGGCCTGCGCCGGAGGGGGAGCCTTCATGAGTTGTGCGGGCGAAGACGCCGCCTGTCCAAGCGTCAAATATAATTTCGCGAGCGCGCGCCGCTCCGGTTCATACGCGCGCACCGGCCACAATGCCAGCGACAACAGCATCTGCATCAAGCCGCCTGCGAACGCCAACGCGCCCGCTTGGACCGCGCGTTCCGGCGTAAGCGTCTGCGCTGAATAAATAATCAGGACCACCAGACTGATCACGCCCAGGCTTTCGCCCGTAGGTCCCGCCGCGACTGCCATTCCCGACCCGAACGCCCAAATCGTAATCAGTGTCACAGCCGCGACATTGTGATGTCCCACAAGTCCGCCCGCCATCACCGCGACGGCGCACAACACGCTCGCCGCCAGCATGCGCCGCGCCCGCTGCTTGTAAGGGTCGTGGCCGTCGGAGTACGACACGTTGAGCGCGCCACTCGCCACCGCCAGGCCGCCGAGCGGCATGCCTACCGCGATGCCCACAGCCAGCGGCAGTGCGACACCGATCGCGTTGCGCGCCGCGGTCGATGGGTCCATCTTCGCCGTGTCCACATGCAGAACCCCGCGCCAAAACTTCTGCCACTTGTTCGACTGCCATTTGTTCAGCGCGGGCGCTTCTGTGGGTTTGGTAGGACTTGAGGCCGCGCCGCTTGGTGCCGCCTCGCTTCGTGTCGCCCTGCTCGGTCCATCGATCCGAGTGTCGTCCGCAGTTTGCGAAGGCGCAAGGTCGCTTCCGGCCAGCATGTCTTCATTCGTGCCGGTCGAAGCGGCACCCGTGCGGCCACCATTCTGTTCCTGGTCCGTTCGCGGCTCCTCGTCGTGTCCCATCTACTTTTCAGGATAATCGACCCGGCAGGTCCGCGTCATTGCCGGTTGTCATTCGCTGTGCAACCGCCGTCCTCGCCGCGATTGTACCCTTGTCAAACGCCAGCGCATCTCACTAGAAATTCTACGTTGGGAGTCATTTCATGCAAAAACGACAATTAGGGAAGAATGGTCCGTTGGTTTCAGCGCTGGGCCTTGGCTGCATGGGCATGTCGGAATTTTATGGCGCTCGTGATGACGCGGAATCGATCGCGACGATTCACCGCGCGATCGAGCTTGGCATAACTTTTCTGGATACCGCCGACGCCTACGGTTATGGCGACAACGAAGTGCTGGTGGGCAAGGCCATTCGCGGCATTCGCGACCAGGTTTTTCTGGCCACCAAATTCGCCTTCGTGCGTGACAAAGCGAATCCCAATGCGCGCGTCGTCAGCGGCAAGCCCGAATACGTGCGGGCTGCCTGCGATGCGAGCCTGAAGCGCCTCGGCATCGACACCATCGATCTGTATTACCAGCATCGCGTCGATCCGAATACTCCGATCGAGGAAACCGTCGGCGCGATGGCGGAGTTGGTGCGCGCAGGGAAGATTCGCCACATCGGTTTGTCGGAAGCGGGGCCTGCCACGATACGGCGTGCTGCTGCGGTGCATCCGATTGCGGCGCTCCAGACGGAATATTCGCTCTGGACGCGGGATCCGGAAGACGAAGTGCTACCCACGACCCGAGAACTCGGGATCGCCTTTGTTGCGTATAGTCCGCTGGGACGCGGATTCCTTACCGGACAGTACAAGCGATTCGAAGACCTTGCCCCCGACGACTACCGGCGATTTTCCCCGCGTTTTCAGGGTGAGAATTTCCAGAAGAATCTGGATTTGGTGGCCCGCGTCGAGGCCATCGCTACGGAAAAGAAGTGCACGCCCAGCCAGCTTGCGTTGGCATGGTTGCTCGCGCAGGGGCAGGACATCATTCCGATTCCAGGGACGAAGCGCCGAAAGTATCTGGAAGAAAATGCCGGCGCCCTGAACGTTACGCTAACGCCTGAAGATTTGCGGCGGATCGATGAAGTCGCGCCTCAAGGAGCAGCCTCCGGGGCGCGGTATCCAGAGCATATGATGTCTCTGGTGAATCGTTGAGACTTCCGGCTTGCGACGCAGCGCGACTGCGGCACAAACAGCCGTGAATGCACTGGAGAATTGGTTTTGCTCGACCAAGTACTGGCGGCGCATCACTCAGCGAGAGGTATTGCCTTGGATTATCTCAGGAGCGTCGCTCGGGGATCATGTCTTGGAGATTGGCGCGGGGCCAGGAGCTGCAACGCAGCAGCTACGACGACTCGCCCCGCGAGTCACGAGTCTCGAATACAGCCACAGTTTCGCGGCCAATCTGGCGGCGCAGGATCGAAATGGCAACGGCAGCGTTTTGCAGGGTGATGCTGCGGCATTGCCGTTCGCCGAGAGGAGTTTTTCGTCGGCGATTGCGGTCCTGATGCTGCATCATTTGCGCTCCAGGGAAGAACAGGAGCGCGCGTCCCGGGAAATATTCCGCGTCTTGCGGCCCGGAGGAATTTTCTTCGCGGTGGATATACCGGACCGACTGCTGCATCGGGCGATTCACTGGCGCAGCACATTCGTTCCGATAGATCCCGTGACAATTCCCGCTCGGCTTGCGGCTGCGGGATTTTCGCAAGTCTACGTTCAATTCAGGCCTGGCGGGTTTGGATTTCAAGCCGTACGGACCCACGTAGCTTGACGGAATGGCTTGCGCGTTGACCGCGCCCTTAGCCACGACCTGGCATCGAGAAACGCCCATCCCTGCCGTATATTTGTACTATGCGTCTTCTCACACCCAGCAAACTTCCGCCCGGCCCTTCCCCGGAATCGTGGACCGCAAGCTTCAAGAACTACAGCCGCGATCCGTTGAGCTACATGCCGCAACTCGTGCGCGACTATGGCGACATCGTGACCATGCGCTATTACAACTTTCGCGTCTATTTCGTCAGCCATCCCGACTACATCGAACAAGTGCTGGTGACCCACAACCGCAAATTCATCAAAGGAAGAATCTTGCGCAAGAACAAGCAATTGTTCGGCAACGGATTGCTGACCAGCGAAGGAGACTTCTGGCTGCGACAGCGGCGCTTGGCGCAACCTGCCTTTCACCGCGCGCGCATCGTTTCCTACGCGGACACCATGGTGCGGTATGCGGACCGGCTGGTTGCCGAGTGGAAGGGCGGGGAAGAACGCAACATCCACGCCGAGATGATGAGGCTGACACTGCAGATTGTTGCAAAGACGCTGTTCGATGCGGACGTGGACCGCGAGGCTCGACAAGTGGGGCGCGCTCTGGAAGCACTCATGGAGCTGAACTCCGATTTCCGTAAATTGATTTTGACACCGACGTGGCTGCCCACGCCGCGGAATATTCGCGCGACGATTGCCACCCGGCGCCTCGACAAGATAATTTTTCGCTTTATCGAAGAGCGCCGCGCATCGGGAAAAGATGCCGGCGACTTACTGTCGATGCTTCTGGCGGCACGCGACGATGACGGTTCGCGCATGACGGACCGCCAATTACGCGACGAGGCCATCACCATTTTTCTCGCCGGGCACGAAACGACGGCGAACGCGCTTTCCTGGACGTGGATGTTGCTGGCACAGAATCCGGCGATCGAAGCGAAGCTCCACGCAGAGCTGGATGTAGTGCTCGCGGGGCGCACCCCTTCTTTGGAAGATTTGCCGAATCTGTGCTACACCGGCCATGTGATTACGGAATCGATGCGCCTCTACCCGCCGGCTTGGGGAATGGCGCGGGTAGCCATCGAGGACGTCGAAATCGGCGGCTATCCGATACCCAAAGGCTGTGGTGTTTCCCTTGCGCAGTGGGTGGTGCATCGTGATCCGCGATGGTTTGATGCGCCGGAGGAATTTCGGCCCGAACGATGGGAAGGGGACTTGATAAAGCGGCTGCCTCGTTTCGCGTATTTTCCGTTTGGCGGAGGTCCGCGGCAGTGTATTGGGAATAATTTTGCAATTATGGAGGCGCAGTTGCTACTGGCCACGATTGCGCAGAGGTTTCAGATTCGCCTTGTGGATGGACGTCCGGTGGTGCCGATGCCGTCGATTACGTTGCGGCCGCGATATGGGATTTGGGGAAGGATTGAGCAGCGGGCGGGGACTCCACGAGCGACTTCGGATGTGCTGCCAGCCGTTCCGGGTTGAGGGAAATCAGCGCGCGAACAAGGTTTAGACGAAGCTATCGTGCTAACCCCACTCCTCTTCCAGCCGGTCTAGGGATTTGCGTGCGGCCGCGAGCTGCTCCACCGTGCCAGGCGCGTCGGGCCCGGTCTTTTCTTTTAATTCCAGCGTAAGCGGAAGATTCGCTTCTGGCGCGGTCTTAAGCAGCTTGACGGCCGCTGCCCAATCGATTGTGCCTTCATACGGTGGCAGGTGCTCGTCCTTCTTGCCGTGGTTGTCATGCACATGCACGCCGGCAACAAGTTCGCGCAGCGGTTCGAAACTGTCCGCAATGCGATTTTCCTCGCCGCCGTCGGCCAGGTGCGCGTGGCCGATATCAAAGTTGAACCGCAGTCCGGCAAGTCGCGTTTCGTCAACGAACGACCGCAGATAGGAAGGCGCGCCCATCTCGCTGGTGGTGTTTTCGACGCAGATCGTGACGCTCCGATGACGCGCGTGCAGGATCAAATGTTCGAGAGAGCTGAAGGCCGCGTCACGCTTACGCGGGTCGGCGGTCTCGCGCGGCCCGCCCATGTGGAAAATCATTCGAGAGAACGGGATCTCTTCGGCGACATCGAGGGCCCGTTTGAGCTCGTCCATGGCCTCGACGCGGCGGACGCGTTCCACTTCGCAGATCGAGAGTGGCTGCCCGCCCTCGCGCATAGCGCTCAGGTCGCGGCTGGTGGGCGCGTGCAGCGAAGCCAGCTTCAGGCGATTGTCGGCCAGCGCCCGCCCCATCTCTTGCACATCTGATTTGTTGGTGTAGTCGAAATGGCTGCGCGAGCAGAAAATCTCGAGCCCTTCAAAGCCGGCATTCGCAATCTGCCCGAGCAGCTCACGTGTAAGTTTACGAGACACGAAGATATAGGTTGAGAAGAGTCTTTGCATAGATTCGCCTGGGATATTATCCACGAGTTTGGGCGATGGAATGGTGCCTACGTTTCTCTGGTGTGCGAGAGAAGAAAGAGAGGAAGATCAAGAAGAAGGGGGCACCTGTACTAAGTGCTCAGTATCCCGCGGCCGCGCCGTTGTCCCGTGGATCCGCAGCCCCCATGCGCTCCCCGGACTTAGGGTCGATCCCGATCGCGTTGACCAGCCCGATGTGACCCCGCCGCTTGGTGGTGAAGCCTCGCGCCTGCAACTCTTTCTCAACCGTCTCGGGAAAATTCTGCTCCATCAAAATTAGATCCGGCAGCCACTGGTGATGGAAGCGCGGCGCATTGATTGCCGCCTGCGCATCCATGCCGAGACGCATCCAGTTGATGACGCTCAGGAGCGTTGCGGAGATGATCGTGGGTCCACCCGGCGATCCAGTGACGAAGCTAAGCTTTCCGTCGCGCAGGAGGATCGTCGGCGACATCGAACTCAGCGGCCGATGTCCGGGCGCGATGGCGTTCGCGTCGGACTGGATCAGCCCAAAGAGCGCATTGGGAACTCCGGGCTGTGTGGTGAAGTCATCCATTTGATCGTTCAGCAAAAATCCCGCGGGACTTGTGACGTGCGAACCGTAACTGTCGTTCAGCGTGTAGGTGCTGGCCACTGCATTCCCGGCTGCATCGACCACGGAGAAATGCGTCGTGTGCGGACCATCGTTAAAGCTCACGGTTGTTGGCGCGGTGTGAGACGAGGATGCCGCGCAAGTATGCGGCGAGCCTGCTTTCACCGTCTTGCTCGAGGAAGCGTGCTGCGGATCGATAGTGGCTTCAAGTTCTTTCGCGTAGCAAGGATCGGTCAGGCCGGCAACCGGCACGTTGGAGAAATCAGGATCGGCGAGATAGGCCGCGCGATCTGCGAAGACCCGGCGCATCGTTTCTGCGACCATGTGCACGCTCTCCACATCGTCCCAACCTTTCAGCGGAACATTCCTGAGCATGTTGAGCGCTTCAATGATGGCCACGCCGCCCGAACTAGGCGGTGGCGACGTGAGCACTTCCCAATTGTGAGCGGACCCCTCGCGATCATTGATCTGATATTCGGCGTGGAGCACTTCGCGATGTTTGGGTTTGTATTGTGCCAGGTCCTCGAGCGTGATAATGCCGCCGTTACGCGCTATGTCGTCAATCAGGACGCGCGCGGTTTCGCCTCGGTAAAACTCGGCGGCGCCATTTTTGGCGATGCGTTGCAGGGTAGCAGCAAGTTCCGGTTGCCGCAGTGTGTCCCCTGAACGCCGCATCTTGCCGTCCTTCAAGAAAATGCGCTTGCTGACGGGAAATTGCTCTAGGCCCGATTTTTCTTCATTCAGTTCGTGTGCCAGTTTTTCGCTGACAGGGAATCCGTCCTTCGCCATCCGGATCGCAGGCGCCATGACCTCCGCCAGTTTCAGCGTGCCATAAGTCTTCAGCGCCAGCTCAAGCCCCGCGACCGTTCCTGGCACCGCCACCGAGCGATAGCCAAGCACGGACCCGGTCACCGAAGCGTCCGGAAGCAATTTGCCGTCCGCGCCGATGTACATGTTGCGCATAGCCTTGCCGGGCGCAACCTCGCGGTAATCGAGGAATTCCGTGCGCCCGTCCGCAAGGCGCACGAGCATAAATCCGCCGCCGCCAATGTTCCCGGCGGCAGGCTCGACGACGGCGAGCGCAAAGGCAACGGCCACCGCGGCGTCTACTGCATTGCCGCCACGTTTCAGAATCTCCACGCCAGCCTGTGAGCCAAGTTGCTCATCGGTCGCCACCATGCCATGCGCCGCGCTCACCGCGCGTTTCGGCCACTGCTCCGGGTGCATCGCATGCGGACGAAACTCCGCCGCGGCTTGACCGTGCGCAACGGATGCAAGTGCCAGTGGCAACACCAACGCCAGGAGTAGCGCGCGCCCCCGCCCAGAAGAGATAATTTTCATTTTCGAGCAAGACAGTAAGCGATTCGGCAGGCAGCGTCAAGGAGCGTCGTATTCAGGCGGGGTAAGCTCGGACGGGCGTGATTCACTTCGGATAGAAATCGCACCTGAGACCGTTGCGCATTGACGACCTCACGCAGACAGATTCTCAGATAGTTTACGCAGTGGCAGACCGCGCGTGAGCAGGCGTTGGGTTTGCAGTCACGGCGACCGACTGCGCCTGTCCGCCTTGTTCGTTATTCCTGGCAAAGATCAACTGAAGTTGCAGCCCCTGCAAAGCGAACTTGCCGCCGATTGAGTTTGCGACCGCTGCAATCGTGGCATTCGCAGCGCTGACGCTTGTAGCTGCGGGTGTGGCGGCGGCCGGAGAATTCGCAGCGTTGCCGTCTTGTTGCGCCGCGTTCGCTGCAAGCCCCTCGAGTTGATAGACCAGACCGGTGAATGACGTTGGGTTGAAATTGTTAATGACGCTTGCTATCCGATCAACCGTGCGAATATCCGCTGCGCTCAATCCCAGTGCCGCCAGCGAGTTGTTCAATGCCTGCAACTGTTTTTCTAGGAAGACCGCACGAACTGATCCAGGGGTGGTGCTGGATTTGCCGCGCGAGCGATAGCACCCACCCCAGTTACCGCAGGGAACGCCGGGAGTTCCTGCGCCACCGTGGTCTGATTCAGAAGAATTTGTGCGAGATTAGCGAGACCTGTAGCTGCCATGATTCGCCTCCACGCGCGCACATACGCCGCGCGCAGCGTCAAGAGAATTGCCAGGACGGGAAAGATTCACGGAGAGGGGCGGCCGAAGCCGAGACTGCCATCCTGCGATTGCTGCCAGACAAAAGCCTCTATCGGCCGATGCGCGAAAGACTTTAGGCGAATTGCGCGAAAATTGTCGAGCTCGTCCCTCGCGCCCGCTTAATTTTCACTGAGGAATTCGACGGTGGGCGGCCCAGGAAGCAATCCAGCCGCGGTGCCCTGTTCAATCAGCTCCGTCACCGCGCGCCTGCCCCGCTCGCCGTAGCCCATCGTCCATTTGTTGACGTACATGCCGATAAACTTGTCAGCGAGCTCGGTTTCCATGTCGCGGGCGAATTGCATTGCGTAATTCAGCGCTTCTTCGCGGTGCTCAAGTCCGTAGGCGACGCTGTCGCGAATGGTTTGCGCGATCTGGCGCCCCAACTCCGGTCCGAGCGCGCGGCGCACGGCGTTTCCACCGAGCGGCAGCGGAAGCTTGGTGCGTTCGTGCCACCAGACGCCCAGATCGAGCACGCGGTGCAGTCCGAGCTGCGGGAACAGCAGTTGCCCTTCATGAATCAGCAGCCCGGCATCGACAACATTGGCTTGCACGGCGTCCAGAATTTTGTCGAAGGGCATCACGACCGCTTCAAAGTTGGGTTCGAACAGCCTTAGCGTCAGATAAGCGGTCGTGGTCAGCCCCGGAACAGCAATCCGCTTGCCGGTCAACTCCTGTTGATGCAGTGGCTTGGAGGCAACTACGATGGGTCCGTAGCCTTCGCCGAAACTTGCCCCGCAGTCGAGCAGCACATATTTGTCGCGCAGGGTGGGATAAGCCGCGAAGCTCACGGCTGTGACGTCGTAGGTTTCCTTGAGCGCCGCGTCGTTCAGCGTCTGGATGTCGGAGAGCACATGCGTGTACTTATAGCCTGGCGTGGTGAGCTTATGGGTCGCCAAGGCGTAAAACATGAAGGCGTCGTCGGAGTCGGGAGAATGCGCGAGCTTGATTTCCAAAGTCTGCTGGGCGGTTTTGGAGGTTGCAGTCGTGCCGGACATTTTTCGCATCCTCTTTCTTTATCGGTGCTTCCGAGGCGCGGCCAACCTTTGACGAAAGACCGCGGGGCGGCGAACTGAGCCCAGACGATGGTGGTTCCCAAAATGGCACCTCCGGCGGGGAGGCGCCATCTGGAACCGAAGAGAGAGGTCGCTTACGGCGCTAGGACTCGCGTCGTACGGCCGGGGCTGAATTTCCGCAGGGAGAGACTAGCACATCTGGTCCCTGCACAAAAGGGGTGCAGACCCATCAATCCAAGGGGTTTGCGTGCCCCGATGTCGTGAGTCTTCGCCTGGATTTCGCCTTAATCTTCACCGGGGATTCGAGGCCGATCGCCGCCCCAACTCGAAGCCGACTTAAACCGCCGCTTGTTGATTCCCAAACTGGCAATCTTTGATTCCAGCGTCTGTCGTGGTACCCCGAGCATCACCGCCGCGCCCGTTGGACCTGCAACCCGGCCCGCGGTAGCTGCCAACGCCTTCTCAATGACTTCCCGCTCTTGAGCCGCGGACTTCCTGGCGATGGACACGACGCCGGAAGGCGACGCCGAACACTTAAGCGACAGCCAGCTCGGATCCACAGAGAAGCGATCCGCATCACATACAATGACCGACCGTTCGATCACGTTCTGCAGCTCTCGAATGTTTCCCGGCCACGCATAGGACTCCAGCAGCTCCAGAGTCCTCTTCTCAATGGTCGTTATTTTCTTCCCTGTTTTTCGGGCATAGATCTGAATGAAGTACTCGACCAGCGTGGGGATGTCTTCTTTGCGTTCACGAAGAGGCGGAATCTCAATGGGAATCACATTCAGCCGATAAAATAGATCGCTTCGAAACGCGCCCTCCGCGATCGCTTTCTCTAGGTCGCGATTGGTCGCGGCGATCACCCGCACGTCCACCTGAATCGTCCGGCTTCCGCCGATACGCTCAAATTCACGCTCCTGCAAAACGTGCAGCAGGGTAACCTGAGTCTCCGCCGGCAGTTCACCGATCTCATCCAGAAAGATCGTGCCTCCGTCGGCCAGCTCGAACCGGCCCAGCCGCCGCTGCACCGCCCCGGTGAAGGCTCCCTTCTCATGACCGAACAGCTCCGGGGCGATCAACGTTGTCGGTATCGCCGCGCAATTCACACTCACGAACGGGCGCGAAGCGCGATGTGACCGTTTGTGGATCGCGCGAGCAATCAGCTCCTTGCCAGTACCCGTTTCCCCGGTGATCAGCACCGTCGTATCGGCAGGCGCGACTTTGGCGACGCGCTTGAGAACAGCCTGCAAAGCAGGAGACTTCCCCACGATCTCCTCGAACATCCAGACTTTGTCGATCTCCTCGCGCAGAGCGATATTTTCTTTATAGAGCTGGTCCCTTAATGTTTTTATCTCCGCAAACGCGGTCTCCAGCGCCGCCCGCGATTCGCGCTGCTCGGTAACATCTATCGCGGTACCAACGATCTCAACGACTTCGCCGCCCGCGTTCATCACCAGATGCCCGACGGTATGGATGTGCCTCGTCCCGCAATGGGGAAGCAGCAAGCGGTAATCGGCCTCGAAATCCGTCTTGTCTCGAATCGCCTGCTCCACAATGCCGTGGTATGACGTGTCGTCAGGGTGCAGCCGCAGGCGCGAAACCTCCGAGTACGAGGGCGGCTTTGGCGCGGGGTCGAGCCCAAAGATTCGGTACATCTCCGGCGACCAGTAAATGTTCTCCATGCTTCCCACGTCCACAGCCCAGCTGCCGGTGTGACTCAATTTCTGGGCGTCAGCTAAATAAGACTCGCTCCGCCGCAACTCCTCTTCCGCGCGCTTGCGTTCGGTGATGTCCATCGAACTCCCGACGAATTGCACCAATTCCCCGGATGCGTCAAAAATTGGATGGCCCACGGTATGGATCCACTTGATCCTTCCGACCGGCAAAAGAATCCGGAAGTCCACCTCGTAGTCCGTCTTGTCACGGATCGCTCGATCGATTGCCCCTTGCCAACTGGCTCGATCAGCAGGAAGGACGCGCTGAAGGCGTCTTTCCAAACCCGGCATGCCATCTTCTGGGTTGAACTCGTAGATGCGGTACCACTCGTCCGAAAGATGCAACGCGTCTCTTCTCGCCACTTCCCACACCCAGCTCCCCGAATGCGTGAGCCTCTGCGCTTCCGCCAGATAATTCTCGCTTCGCCGCAACGCTTCTTCCGCACGCTTGCGCTCGGTAATGTCCGTGACCGCTCCCAAGATCTCAAAGTTGCCCGCCCCATCCTTCGAAGGACGGCCGACCACTCGTACGTGTCGGACCGATCCATCCGGCATCAGCAACCGATGCTCGAAATCAAACTCTCTCCTCTCCCGCGAAGCGCCTTCCATGAATTGCTGCAGCGTTAATCGGTCTTCCGGATGCGTTCGTTGCAGGATGAGTTCAATCGTAGGCTTGGCGCTGGGCTCAAACTCAAATATCCGAAACGTCTCTCGAGACCAATAAATCGCTCCGCTGCCAACATTCCAGCCGAAACTGCCGGTGTGGCTGATTTTCTGAGCTTCGGCCAGGTACGCTTCACTCCTCTGCCGCGCCTCCTCGGAACGGTTGAGCTCAATTCTCTCCTCGGACTCGCGCAACGCGCGTTGCACTGAGGGCCCGATCCTCGACAGCCGCGTCTTGAGGACAAAGTCCGTCGCGCCAACCTTGAGTGCTTCGGTCGCCACTTCTTCGCCCAGCGTTCCGGAAACAAAGATGAAGGGGAGTTCCGGCCAGTTTCGCTGCACGATCCTCAAAGCAGACAGGCCATCGAAGGTAGGAAGAGTGTGGTCCGCGAGCACCAGGTCAAAGCCGCCCTGTTCGAGCGAAGCAATAAAATCAGCCTGAGTTTCAACACGCGTCAGTTGGCAGGCAATCCCGTCGCCCGCGAGCGCTTCCTGCACAAGCTCCGCATCCTTGGGGTCATCTTCAAGATACAAAATACGCAGCGGAGCTTTCATTTCCGGCTAGTTCTTCTTCAAACATCCTGGGACAAATGGCCCGGATTGAAAATTTGACACTGGAATCGAGGAGAGAATATCACCGCGGCACCTCTCTGGAAAGCGAGGAACACGTCGACCGTGTTGCAGAAGTTGAAACTGCGCGTGGCGGCATCACAAGGTTTATTCGTGGAGCACGAAGGGAGCCCAACCGGGAAATGTAGGCGCCCTGCTTAAGCCCGGCCAGCCCCCAACCGCCATAGTCTCCATCGCCCCGAAATCGCCTGCAGCCGGGTGCCGCACCCTTGCGCATTTCAAGGGTGCGGGTTTTGACTTTTCCGCTCGTCCATTTCTTCTAGAACTAACCCTCGCGACGCACCTCGTCAATCGGAGCAGGGCGCTGAGCGGCGGGCGGCGAGAGCGTCGGGGCGGGTGCCCCAGGTTCGCTTTTTGAACCTGGGTCTTGGGGTTGCCGTTCCTCCCCGCCTTCATACCTCTTCAAATTCGGAGACGCCCCCGCTATCGAGCACGCAACCCTTGCCCTTTAATCTCCCCATCTGCCATTCAATCCTTAATTCTCGCCATTCCCATCATAATACTTAGCCAATTGATGCTCATATGCTATGCTTTTGCGTGTATACCAAATTAAATCTTTGCCCATTTACCCTGCCTGCCCCGAAAAACGAGGGAAACCTCCAAGGCCCTCGCTCCTAGTCCCGCCCCAATACGTCCTCGTCTTTTTCCTTTGTCTACTCCCTTTACTCTAAATCTGGATCGGTCTATTCTCTGCGTCCACAGAAGTCTCGAGCACCCGGTCGTACACCAACGAACTCCTTTAGAATCCACACTTCCGCGAAATAGATGCGTAACTGCCTTAGAATCCGCGCTTCCAAAAATAGGCGGGGGGAGGGACAAATTGTTAACCAGAAATCTGCTCGCCGGCAAGCGCCAGAAATTTCCCGCGCAAGCCTGCCTTTCTCGAAGCGAAGGGTAGCAAGCATCGGCGTGTCCACTCGGCATGGCAGCAGGCCAAGCGAAGGGATGAGCGCGGCAGTCCTTTTCCCGCGTCCGACATCCAACACTAAGGCAATTCCCGCCGGGCCCGCACGCAAACACGCAAATTTGACGGAGGTCAAAAACGATGAAACTTAGGATTGCAATGATGACTTTGGGGCTATTGGGATTTTCGGTCGCGGTCGTCGCGGCGCAAGACGACGCGACGAAGCCGACCACGCACAAGAAGGTTCGCACGCTGTCGGGCTGCCTGCAAAAGGGCGAGGACGCGAAAGAATACAAGCTTACGACAGCGAAAGGCGGCACGTGGGAAATCAAGAGCGATGGCGTCGCACTCGGCGAGCATGTCGGCCACACCGTAAGGGTTACCGGCGTGGTTTCCAACGCCACGATGCACGGAGCGAAAGAGGACGCAAAGGCCGAGGCGAAAGAGCACGGCGTCGCCGAGAACTCCACCGAACACGGCCACATGACTGTTACAGGCCTAAAGATGGTCAGCGAGAGCTGTTCGCAGTAGAAATGGTCAGCCTGGGTCGTCCACTGTAGCGAACTAGCAGGCTGCGGGGAAAATCTTTTCTTTAGGAGGTCGGAGCTTTTAGCTCCGACGTAAAGTGCTTGCTCTCAACGGGCTTCAGCCCCTGAAGAAAGCTTTTTTCGCTTTGTCGCATTTTTCCGTAGCCTGCTAGACGGCGACCTGGCTTGCGACAAAGGCTGCGGAAAAAACGTCGCTTCGGAAAGCGGCTTGCTAACGACCAACCTCGGCGACGCACCTTGTTAATCCGAGGTGGAGCTTAGTCCGAGGCGGACGAAACCGAGCGGCGGCCCGCAAGGGCGTCGGCCAGGGCGGACAGCACCCAGGCCCAGCCGTCTTTGTGTTGCCGGCCCATTTCGTCGTCCGGGCTCTGCGCGGACTTTTCGGGCCCAAATTTCTTGGAGTCAGAGAGCGGAGACGATGCGGGCGATGGCGTCGTCGAAGGTAGCTTTGCCGTCAAGGTACGGTTGCCAGAATCGTTCGAGGAGCTTGAGGTAATCGTCCCATCCGCGTTGATACAGTCGTTCGCGGAAGGCGTAGGGAGTGTATTCGCCCTCACCGGCGCTGGTGTTTTCCGCGTTCACCACGGGCTTGATGATTTCGCCGGTGGTGTAAAAGACCAGCGCGTGCCACAGATCGCGCGGAATGGCTTTGTCGCGCTGGCGGCACTCTCGACTGATCGCCAACTGCACGGGCTCGGCAATGCCGTTGGAGGCCTCGTGAAACAAGACCTCGAGCGCGGAGTTGCCCTGATTGCGGGGATCGGTGCTGGAGATAACGACGCGCAAGGGATCGAGCGTAGTGTAAGCGCCGGCATAATTTGCGAATGCGGAGACGTCAACGCGGATGCGCTCCTTGGGCCAGCGGGTTTGATAAATCTCGGCGAGCCGCTGTGATAGTTCCACGCCTTTAACGCGAACGAGCGGCGATACTCCGGCGATCCACTTACGGTTGGCGCGATCGTGCTCCGGCCACTCGTGAGCGCGGTACACGGGGGCGGCCGCGTCCAGGATGCGGGTAAGCTTTGGCGGCAGGCCGGCGTCGCAAGTTTTCTTTTTTACGCCAGAAATTTCGTCGCACTGCTCAAAGTCGCCAAGCTGATTTTTTAGCAGGATCAGTTCAGTGTTGAAGAGCAGATCCTTGTCCTGATAATTCGCGGCGTAATAGGAAACAGCCGCGTCCCAGGCCGCTTGTTCGCTGGGAGTGCGTCGCGCTGCGGCGCCCGCGCCCGATGGACTCCCTCGGCCATCGCGAGATTGCCTGGCCTGCCCGTACAGGGTGTGATGGAGATTGATCCAGAATCCGCTGTGCAATTCAAAGACCGGCAGCGGACCATATTGCGAATCCACTTGCGACTCTGCGGTCGCGGCGCGCGTCGGAAGCGGCAACGAAGCGGCGAGGACCAGGAGCATCAGACGCGCGAGTGTCGGGTGGCCCATACGGAAACGCTCGATAGTAGCGCCAAGCACTCCCCGGTACAAATGTTGTGCACGGTGCATGCGGAATTTTTGTCAGGCGTTGCCACCGATGGGCTTGGCACGCTTGTGCACAATCACGCGGCGTAGCTTCCTAGGTGGGAGTTCGGACGGCACTTTTCAGCCAGCGATCCAGTATGGCGAATTGGGCGTCCGGTGGGTTGGCGCCCCAATGCACGCCCATGCCGAGTCCCGGGCAGGTGTAGACCACACGAGCCTGCGTCTGAAAGATATCTTTGCCGTTGCGCAATTCGATTTTGACCTGCGTCCCGGTAGGCAAGGGATTCAGCGTGTCGATGTAGCAGCCGCCACGACTCACGTCGGAAGAGCGCGCATTTAACACCACGGAGCTGAGGAGTTCGGAAACTTCCGCGACGAGCGTCAACGCGTAGCGCGGCGTTTCGCGTCGATCGGCCATTACATCTGTCATCAGGGCTCCTTGAATTCTGTTCGGCCCCGGAAACGAGAAGAACGTAAGTGCTGCTCTCTATGCTGAGGCAGCGCATTTCGGAAGGTGACCCTGCAACTAATTCTGAGAGCATCCGCGGGCTGGGGCAACCTCAACCATGGCAACCTGCTCCAAAGCGCCAACCGTACTCCTGGCGAGAAGGCCTCATTCCACTTTCGGATCGACTTCGCTGCCTACGGACCCTTGCCGGTCCGCCCCGTGCAACCCGCCGTTCACATCGCGAAAGAATGAGCGGCGCCCGGTTCGGCCGTACGTTTGAGGCGTTGCCGCGAGGGCGAATTTCGCGGGTGCGCCAAGTGTGCTCGCTCCCGCGATCACGTAGCGGAAGTTATAGCCGCTCCGCGCGCCGAAAGCGAGGTCCGCGTCCAAAAGGCCCGCGGCATCGGGACTGGCGGCCGCTCCACGTTTGCCGGGTCCCAGGCTTGCGAGGGAGTCAGGTAGCCGCGAGTAGGTGTGGCGGTAAGTCTCCACGGCGTCGGCGATGACCTTGAGCGCCTCGATGGCGGCTCGCTCGGTGGAATCGATTTGCGCGGAATCCCACTCGGCCGCGAGAGACGGAAGATCCAGCAGCACAAGCCCGACCGACAGCAGTTTCCACTCCCCATTTTCGCGGATGAGCCCCATCTTCACGTGCATCACGTTTTCGCCGACGGTGTCGGTGGCATCGCGGATTTCCACCGGCAGGAACGCGAGATTGTCGGTAATTTCCGCACCGCCAATTTGCGTCTCGGCGGCGCCGCTGGGAGTTTCGCAGCGCACCAGCGGCCTGCCGGACGCGCCGGTTACCAGCGAAGGCTTGCCCGGCTCATCGAGCAGCACGAACCGCTTCATCAGCGCAACGCGCGCGGCCGGCGTTAGAGTCGCGAAAGTTTCGGCATTGCGCGTGGTAAGAAACTTGGTGAATTCGCGTTCGCTTTGAGAACAAGCCGCCGCGAGCGCTTCCCGCAAGGCGAGACTAGGTCCTGTTGGGGCCCCAGGGGCGCTCGCGTTGGGCCTCGAACTGGATTCCTGCGCGCGACTATCGCTGCCGGCGAATAGCGCCAGCACCGTGGCGAGCACAATGCTCGCGCAAAATGCGGGGCCTGCCGATTTCACGCTAGTCCTTCGCGGCGCCAAGAATCGCCGCCAGATTCTGCGTAAAGCTCGATCGCGGCATCACTTCATCGCAACCCGCGGCCCGAGCCTGTGCCGCCAGATCGGTTTGCACGTGCGAGAGAAATCCGATCACGCGGACGCCATTTTTGTTCGCACGCACGCGCTCGATCGTTTGAATCGGCTGGCTCCGCGCGTTCAAATCCACGATCACGAGTTTCGGCGCGGATTCCAGCAGCGCCAGCAGAGCATCTCCGTTGGTGGCAACTTTCAACTCCAAGCCGAGGTGCTTCGCGGTTTCCGCCACCTTCATCTGAAAAAATAAATCGTCCATCAGTGCCACAACTCTTCCCATGCGAATCCGCCTCTCTGTCCCGTTCCGTCTCTGTGTTCTCCGCGCCCTCTGTGGTGAATCTCTTTGGTTCGTAGCCGGCACTCGTGGTAACGACCGCATCGACGCCGCGCAACCCGCGTTAGCATTCTTTAGAAGAGACGCCAACCCTGTTCGAAACGCTGCTTCGCGGCCTGCGAGGAGGGGGAACAACCATAATCGTTGAGGAAACCAAAAATTGCCGCGTTCTAACCCGAAGCCCGCGCGACGGCCACTGCTGGCGCCAGACCGCGGCAAGCCACAGTCGATTCGGGATAAAGTCTAGTGCCCGCTGCTGCCGCTGTGCGCGCCCACTGTATCGTCCGGCACCGCGCCGTTACGCCCCTTCACGCGGTCGTACACCGAGATTTGGCTCACCGACCCGAGCGCCTCGTTGTAGAACGTCGGCACGCCCAGCGCCGTCCGCAGCTCTTCGTTGAACTTGCGCAAGCTCTCCAGATGAGACGCCAGAGCCGGGATTTTCTGCCCATCATCGGTCAGCAAAAATTTCTGGTAGCCCGCGTCCCACAGCCGCGTGAATTGTCCCTTAACCATGATCGTAGGCATCACGGTCATCTGGTAAAGGCCGTCGGTTCCTTTTCGAAACTCCGCGCCGCATCCATATTTCTCCACGCGCACAACGCCGCGCGTGCTACCCACCTTGAAGCCCAGCGCCGCCAGTCCTTCAATTGCCTTCGGATCAAACCGTTCATCGACATTCCACATAGGTAGTTAGGGTAATGAATGCGCGCCCGTCTGTAAAGGATGCTCGCAGGAAAGGCGCGCCCGTAGTTCCGGATTCACGATGAATTATTTGAATCCCTTTGCTGAAGAATTTTTGTTCTTTATTCATGTAAGCGTACCATCGCCAGCTTTTCCGTTTATATTCCCGGTTTATGAATCGTGGGGCATCCTGCGAAGTAAAAATATTCACAAGGCCAAACTCGATTTGCATCCAGCATCTGTGATATATCTGCCTCACATTTTTAACAAACTATGTCGAGTGAAAAGGGGTATGTGAAAATGTCAAAGTGGTTTCGCTCGTTTACGATTATCACCAGCTTTCTCTTTCTTCTTTGCCCTCCTTCCCACGCTCAACAAACCCTAGGCTCGATCAACGGCAC
Organism: uncultured Acidobacteriota bacterium; assembly: GCA_963721915.1. Taxonomy (GTDB): domain Bacteria; phylum Acidobacteriota; class Terriglobia; order Acidiferrales; family UBA7541; genus Acidiferrum. Next base: position 408,061 of record CAVRLD010000009.1, read on the forward strand.
CGTGATGGACAGCAGCGGTGGCGTCCTCGGCAAAGTCACTGTGAAGATCCGCAATCTCGACACCAACTTGGAGCAGGTAGCCTCGACCAAAGACGACGGCTCGTTCTTCGTCAGCGCCCTTCCGATCGGCAGATACTCGGTCTCCTTCGCTCGCGATGGCTTCAAGACCGAAGTTCACGACCAGATCATGGTGCAAGGCGGCGTCACCACCACCGTGAACGGCTCGTTGCAACCAGGCGAAGTCACCACCAGCGTCACCGTCACCGGAACACCGCTGCTCAATCAGACCGACACCACGAACGGCTATACCTTGAGCTCCGAACTTATTGAGGCCACCCCGCTCGGCACCGGCAGTTTCACGCAACTGGCGCTGCTCAGCCCTGGCGTGAATGCGGACTTTCTCACGGGTTCCGGCACCAACGCCGGCCTGGGCAATCAGAACATTTTCGCCAACGGCCAGCGCGACACCAGCAACAGCTTCGTCGTAAACGCCGTGCAGACCAACAATCTATTCAACGGCAAATCCTCCAGCGGCGTAGCCGACAACCGCGCCGTGCTCAACACCGGTCAGAACACCTCCAAGACCGCCGGCGGCGAAATTCAAACCAGTACTTCCGTTTACAGCGCGATTGGACAAGCCTTGCCCGCACCCCCACAAGAAACCCTGGAGGAATTGCGAGTGAACACGTCCATGTACGACGCTTCCGAAGGCTCATACAGCGGCGCCCACGTTACCCTGCAAACGCGCAGCGGCACCAACCAATATCACGGCCAAGCCTACGAATATCATCAGACGGACGCCTGGAACGCTTCGCCTTTCTTTTTTAACCAGGACCCCACCCTAAGGAGCCTGGGCAAGACCGTTCCCGAGCTAAGGCGCAACAATTTCGGGGTCACCTTCGGCGGGCCGATTCGCAAGGACAAGCTGTTCTTCTTCGCTTCTTATCAAGGCCAGCGCGTTTCCGATGAAGACAGTTCCATTTCCGAAGCCTCTGTCCTCCCCGGCCTGACCGACACCAATCGCGATGCCGCAAGCCTGGCAGCCCTCGCAAATGCTGCTTTCGGCACGACCTTAACCGCCGCTGACATTGATCCCACGGCTCTGAAACTGATGAACCTCAAACTACCCAACGGCCAATTCTTTATTCCTTCCGAAACCATCAGTTCGGCAACCGCCGCTGGCCTCACACAGCAGGCAAAGCTTGGGTACAGCGCTCTGGTCTTTGGCCCAAAGACCACCTTCAATGCCGACCAGGTCAACGGAAACATCGACTATAATTTCAGTTCCCGCGATCGCATCTCCGGCAAGTATTACTACCAAAATGATCCTACCTTTGCCCCCTTTGCCATTAGCCAAGTCGGGAATTTTCCCCAGGAACTCGCCGCCGGCTCGCATCTTTTCTCTCTCGAAAATACCACCACGATTTCGCCAAATGCGGTCTGGACGCAGACCTTTGGCTTCATTCGTGAAAAAGCTTTCGCCCACACCATCGATGGCTACTCCAACAGCGATTACGGGATGAGTATCTTTGGCACCTCGAATGTTCCGGGTATAACCATCGGCACCCCCAATCTAAATATCTCCGGGAATCCTTTGAGCATCGGCCCCTCCAACAACTTTGCCAACGCCGGAATGTTCCAGAACACCTTCGAAGGCGCCACCAAATATTCCTGGACCGTAGGCCGCCATACTTTGGCCTTCGGCGCTCAGTGGGACCACGCTCAGCTGAACATCATCAATAAGAACGGAAATCAGGGTTTATTGAACTTCAATAACTTCGCCGACTTTCTGACCGGCAGCCTCTGCAATCCCTCGGTCTTCTGCGGCGAAGGCGGCCCTTCCGTCTTCGTTAGTGGAGAAACCAACCGATACTATCGCTCGAACCAGGTCGGCGTTTTTGCTCAAGACACCTTTCGCCTGAAGTCCAACCTCACTCTCGTTGCGGGCCTCCGCTGGGATTGGAATGGTCCCTTGGTCGAGAAAAACGGACTGCTAACCAACTTTTATCCCAAAGACTACAGCTATGACGCCGCTACCGACACCATCTCCAATATTGGCGTGGTTGTCGCCGGAAACAACAAGGACTTCGGCACGCCCGGCGTTAGCGCTTCCACCCTCACTGGGCGCCAGTGGGGTTTCGCGCCACGCATCGGCCTCGCCTGGACTCCTTCGTTCCTGAAGAACGTCGTCGTTCGCACCGGCTTTGGTATGTACTACGACCGCGGCGAATATTTCGCCGAACTCTCGCAAAGCGCGGGCGGCGGCATCGGTGGTCCCTTCGGCGTGACTGTGCAGCAGCCCTTTGCTGTGCCTTTCTACACCCAGCCCGGCAATAGCTTCGCTGTTCCTTTTGGAACTACTCCCCCTCCGCCTCCTCCCAAAAACCTCTCTGGCCTCGCCTCTTTGATTCCCAACATCGCCCAGCTGCAAGGCGACACAACGCCCTATTGCACCGCAAATGGCATCAGCTTCTGCAGCCCCTTCATCTTTGCCGGCTACGACCCCACCAACAAACTTCCTTACTCCGAAAATTGGACCCTCGACTTCCAATGGCAGCCTCGCAACGATCTGGTCCTCACTTTGGCCTACGTCGGCAATCATGGCGTTCACGAAGTGATTCCGGTTCCTTTCAACCAACCGAACATTGCCACCCCCAGCAATCCCATCAACGGGCAGATCTATTCTTACGGTTACAATGTTCCAGGCGTCACCGCAGAGAGCGCATCCACATTAGTCGAAGGCTTTGGCAGCGGGAACACCGACTTGCGCACTCCGTTCATCGGCTTTGACCCTAACTCGCAATACGCCAAAGCCGCCGGTGAATCCAACTACCACGCCCTGCAATTCCACATAACCAAGCGTTACAGCCACGGCCTTACCCTCTCCGGCTCCTACACCTGGTCGCACAGCCTGGACGAAGAGAGTGGTGAACAGCTCTTTTACAACGGCGACAATCCACAAAATCTTCACACCGGTTACGGCAATTCAGACTTCGACCGGCGTCACGTATTCGTCATCTCCTATCAGTACGAGCTCCCTAAGGCGCAGAATCTACACGGTTGGCGCGCGCAGGCGGTCAACGGCTGGGGAACCAGCGGGGTCATCACCGCCGAAAGTGGCCAGCCCTATAGCGTCATCGACTTCAGCGGCGGTATTGCCAGCCAGTTCTACGGCGGCGGCAATGATTTCATCACCAACCCACTTGTGCCCATCGGCGGTGTTGGCAGTACCTCCGGCGCGAAACCCGTTCTGCAGGGCACTCTGGGCGTCAATCCCGGAAATCCCGTCCTCAACAGCGCCGCCTTCGGCATCCCGCTTTTGCAACCCGGCCAAAACGGCGTGCCGCCCTGCGATCCCGTCACCGGCGCTTGCGACGTCTACGAAACCGGCTTCGGAGCCGCCAGCCGCAACATTTTCGTCAGTCCCTTCCAGTCCCGCGTCGACATGACTATCTTCAAGAATTTCCAGATCACCGAACGTTTCAAGCTGAGGTTCGACGTGCAAGCGTTCAACATCTTCAACCACCCCAGCTTTGATACGCCCAACAACAACGTCGAGTTCAATCCGTTCTTCGGTAATCCACCGCAATACACCGCTCCATTCCCCAATGCCACCTTGGATCCCACGCAAAAGAATTGCGCGGCGCCTGACGCCTATGTTTGCCCGCCAAACGGTCAACTTGGCCTAATCCAACACACCATCGGCAGCCCCCGCTTCCTGCAAATGGCCCTGCACCTGACGTTTTAACCAAGCGCTGTCGCCAGTGGTTGAAAACGAAAGCGGGGCCGAAACCGGCCCCGCTTTTTGTGGACCCCTGTAGTGCAGGGCGAAGTCCGCGGAGCCCTGCGGCCTTTCCACCACCACGCCGCCAAACGCGCGGGAGCCACAACTTCCAAGCTCCCATACCTCCTGAAAGCGGCCGGAACTCCGTCCCATAACAGGAAGTCCAGCACGCGCATCTTATTTGCGTATAGAATCTTAGGCCTCCCGAGCGTCGCAGGGTTTCATGCTGCGCAAAGCAGTCCGGTGCGTTAAGTGCTTGACAAATGGTTACTTATGCGTTATAATGCTCCTGTCGTGGCTGAGCAGATCTCCTCTCTAGCGCAAAGCGCAATCACGCCCAGTTCCGGTCTGACGCCAGAATCGCATAACCCCCTTAGAATCCGCACCTCCACAAAATACGTCCGTAACTCCTTTAGAATCCGCACTTCCAAATCGAAAGGACTTAAAGTTCTTTATAATCCGCACTTACAAAAAATGGCGGGGGGGTACCCCAGTCGGTTAACGAGCTCGTTCCAAAATGGGGTCAGCTCATGACCACCTTTGCTACCAAGCACACGGAGTCCTTCGGGGCGCCCACAGAACACAATTCTGCAGGGCGCTCCGTGCTTGATTTCATTGGCAACACCCCGCTCCTCCGTTTAGAGCGAATCGCCCGCGACTTCCCAAACGTCGAATTCGCCGCCAAAGCCGAATGGTTCAACTCCGGCGGCTCGGTCAAAGACAGACCCGCGCTGAGCATGATCCAAGCTGGTTTGGCGAGCGGTGCGCTCACTCCGGGAAAGACCATCATCGATGCCACCAGCGGTAACACCGGAATTGCCTACGCCATGATCGGCGCAGCGATGGGCTATCCCGTCAAGTTGTGCCTGCCGGACAGCGCCTCGCAGGAACGCAAACGCATTCTCACCGCGTTTGGCGCGGAGTTGGTGATCACCCCGGGCGACGAAGCCACCGACGGCGCGATTCGCCGCGTGCACGAAATTGTAGCCGCCGACCCGCAGAAGTATTTTTATCCCGATCAGTACAGCAATCCGGCGAACTGGCAGGCACACTACCGCACCACTGCGAATGAGATCTGGGAGCAGACCGCCGGCCGCATCACCCATTTTGTCGCGGGACTCGGCACCAGCGGCACTTTCGTCGGTGTGACGCGCAGGCTTCGGGAGTTGAATCCCGCGGTTCGCTGCATCAGCCTGCAGCCCGACGCTTCTTTCCATGGTCTCGAAGGCTGGAAACACATGGAAACCGCGATCCGTCCGGCCATCTATGACGACACTCTGGCCGACGAGAATCTCGAAATAAGCACGGAAGAATCCTATGTACTGGTGAAAAAGATTGCGCGGGAAGAAGGCTTGCTTGTCAGCCCCAGCGCGGCGGCGGCGTTGCTTGGCTGCTTCCACGTCGCGAAAAACATTCTGCGCGATCAACACGCCGTCGTCGTCACGGTGTTCGCCGATTCCGCTGCAAAATATCTTACCGAACGTTTTTGGGAAGAATCTTAACCATGGCCACCGCACTCAGTTCTGAAATCGCGCAGAAAATCCGCGAACACGGCGCGGAAACCTATCCGCATGAATGCTGTGGCGCGCTCCTGGGGCGCGACCTCGACGCCGGAGCGACTTCCACTCCCGAAGTCGCCAAACTGCCCTCGCGTGAGATTTTGGCTTTGTATCCGTTGGTGAACCGCCGCGACGATTCCCCGCGCAATCGTTTCTCGGTCACCTCCGACGACGTGCGTGACGCGGAAAAGGCCGCCCGCGAAAAAGGTATCGACGTCGTCGGATGGTATCACTCCCATCCCGATCACCCGGCTGCGCCGAGCGAGTACGACCGCGACCACGCCTGGCCGTGGTACAGCTACATCATCGTCAGCGTAGCCAAGGGCAAGCCCCAGGACATGACATCGTGGCGCCTGACCGACGATCGCTCGCAATTCACGTCGGAGGCTCTGAAGATCCGTGAAAGCGCAAAGGCCTAATGTAGGCGCCGGGCTTTAGCCCGGCGCTCCGTCTTCGGGCGCGGCTGGCAAGTTGCAAAGTTTTTGCTTAGACTCTCATGAGGAGAACTAAATGGCGGTAAAAGTAATGATCCCAACGCCGCTGCGGGTCTACGCCGGCAAGCGCGATTCCGCCGAAGTCACCGCGACGACGGTGGGCGAAGCGCTGGGACACCTAACTACGCAATTCGGCGATTTACGCAAGCATCTGTTCACAGAAGACGGCAAGCTCCGCAGCTTCGTCAACGTCTACGTCAACGACGAAGACATTCGTTATCTTGCCAAGGAAAACACCCCGACCAAAGACGGCGACACCATCAGCATCGTCCCCTCGATCGCAGGCGGTCGTCGCCTGCATTCGTTGTTGTTGACCCCGCTCGCCTTACGTGCTCCGGCGGCGGTTTTGCTCGAGCAGGACCGCGCTTCATCTAATTGGGACTAAGATCAACGAAATGCGACGCTTTCATAATTCGAGGGAATTTCGAGGGATTTTGCAATGTCGACCAAAGTACAGTCGTTAACTGAATCACCCGCCGCTGCACCGGCAACCAGCCTCTCTAACGAAGAGATTCTGCGCTACAGCCGCCACCTGATCATGCCGGAAGTCGGCATGGAAGGTCAGCTCAAGCTCAAGAACTCCAAGGTGTTGCTGATCGGCACCGGCGGACTTGGCGCTCCTTTCGGTTTGTATCTTGCCGCTGCCGGCGTCGGCAGATTGGGACTCGTGGATTTCGACGTCGTCGACTTTACGAATTTGCAGCGGCAGATTGCGTTTGGCACCGCGGATGTCGGCAAATCCAAAGCAGAAGCGGCGCGTGCACGGCTTTCCGATCTGAATCCGGACATTCAGATCGAAGCGTTTGAGACGAAGTTGACGAGCGAGAATGCGCTTGAATTGTTCAAGGATTTCGACATCATCGTCGATGGCACCGACAATTTTCCCACGCGCTATCTGGTGAACGACGCTTGCATTTTGTTGGGCAAGCCAAACGTTTACGGTTCGATATTTCGTTTTGAAGGGCAGGCCACCGTGTTTGGTATGCCGGACGGTCCGTGCTACCGCTGCTTGTATCCCGAACCGCCTCCGCCGGGTCTTGTGCCTTCTTGCGCTGAAGGCGGCGTTCTGGGCGTGCTTCCGGGCATCGTTGGCTCGATTCAGGCGATGGAGACGATCAAGCTGATTCTTGGGCGCGGCGATAGTCTCGTTGGCCGGTTGCTGCTGTTCGATGCGTTGGGCATGAAGTTCCGCGAATTGAAACTGCGCAAGAATCCGAACTGCCCGATGTGCGGCGAGCATCGCACGATCAACAAACTGATCGATTACTACGAATTCTGCGGCGTGCGCGGCGAAGAAGCGCCCGGTCCGGACGTGCAGGTTCCGGAGATCGCGCCGAAAGAATTGAAATCGCGGCTCGACCGCGGCGACGATCTCTTCATTCTGGATGTGCGCGAGCCGCACGAATATCAAATTTGCAATTTCAACGGGCACTTGATTCCGCTCGGCGAATTGCCGCGTCGCGTGCATGAACTCGACTCTTCGCGCGAAATCGTCGCGCATTGCCGCAGTGGCAAGCGCTCCGCCGAGGCCGTCGATTTCCTGCGCAAAGCCGGATTCCGCAAAATCCTGAACCTCAAGGGCGGCATCCTCGCCTGGTCGGATGAAGTTGATCCTACCGTGCCGAAGTATTGATGTAGTGGCCGATCTTTAGATCGGTCCGACCAATTTCCTGCAGGCTTAGAAAACAATATGTGACCGGTCTGAAGACCGGTCACTACAACTGCGGTATCATCAATTTGACGCAGGTTTCCCAGGAGAGAAGATGGCGGCAACCAAGATTATCGTGAATCACAACGGCTCGATCCGCGTTGAAGGGGACTTCGAGATCGTCGATCCCGAAGGCCGCACCTTCGGCTTGGCAGGACGGACGGCGATAGGACTATGCCGCTGTGGCCACTCCGCCAACAAACCATTCTGCGACGGATCCCATAAAGCGTGCGGATTCGCCGACACCGTAGCCGCGCGCGAGTTGCCGGCGCCAAAGCCTAAACTCTAGAGCGAGCGAGAAAGTGCTGCAGAGCGAGCGAAAAGGGTCTTGCGACATTGCTTGCAGGAGCACCGTAGACGTTACCTTGTAGGTTCGTAGCCCAATGATTAAATTAGAGATTCCCAATTTAGGCTGAGACGAGTCTCAGACTGAGAATGCGTCTCGTCTCGCGTCCGCTCCGTGATTCTCACCGATAAGTGTCCAAAAATGAATTAGATAGCTGGACATACCCATGGTTTTCTGCGTGATACCACTGTCTCGCTGATCCGATACGACCGTGCGCTGCCAGTTACCCCTCACGTAAGTAAAACAAATTAAGCGACTTACAAACCGCCAGTTTCCCTGGAGAAGGGACACTGACGTGCATTTATCGGGGTTCGCAGGCTTTCTTCGGCAATTGGGGGATTTCGTGGGGCGTTGGGGCAAGATCATCGGGTTTCTGCGGTCCATGCGCCTTGGAGCTAGGACGGGCGTGGAGCGCCGCGCGGGTGTCGAGGCGAGGAGTATGCCGTCTCGCTGGGTGATTGCGTCCTACGTCGCTGCTGTGGCGGCGTTTTTTGGGTTCATCTTCTACTTGCGCTACGCCGGCATTACGGGAAGCCCACAAACCTATCTGTATCTTGAAGTTGGCGGGACGCTGATCAGCTTCTGCTATGCGGCAAACGCCCTGGTGCGGTTCCGTGGAACTCATGATCGCACCGCGTTGATTCTGGCGTTTGGCTTTGTGCTGTCCGGAATCATTGAGACGGTTGGGTATTTCGCGCTGAATGCGCACATGCAGGCGGGCCACGCGGCACCTACGACCGTGCCTATGGGCTGGATGGTCAGCCGCGTACTGCTGGCGGTCATGCTGCTGGCGGCGATTGCCGTGGAACGCTACATGCCGACGGCGCGACAACCTAGCCGGGAAACCGCGGGCGCGTTGCTGGTGGTTTTGCTGGCGGCTTACCTGACCAGCGCAGCGTTCCTGGCTGCGCCGGCTGCGCCCTTTTCTCATGCGGCGTGGATTTTGTCGCGCCCTTGGGACTTGCTTCCTGGTGTGTTGTTCCTGGCTGCGGCGGTTTGCTACCGGCAACGCCTGGACCGCGACAAGAGCAGCAAGAATCCCGCAAGCCTTTACGAATATTCGCTGTTCGCGGTGGCGTCCTTGAACGTTGTTTGCCACGCGGCCGCGGCTCTTTCCCGCCACATTTTTGATGGACCGTTTTTCGTCGCGGAGTTGTGCAAGACGGCGAGTTACGTCGTGATTCTTGGCGGAGCGCTGCTGGAGCAAGCGCGCTTGTTCGAACAGGTGCGCTCGATGGCGGTAAGCGATTCGCTGACGGGCTTGGCGAACTACCGGCGCCTCATCCACGTTCTGGAAACCGAGCTGGACCGTTCGCGGCGTACGCAGCGGCCTTTCAGCGTGATTCTGCTGGATATGGACGGGCTGAAGACCATCAACGATCAGTTTGGGCACCTGACCGGAAGCCGCGCGCTGGTGCGGCTCAGCAAGGTTCTTTCGAACCATTCGCGGGCTATCGATACCCCGGCGCGCTACGGCGGAGACGAATTCGCATTGGTTCTGCCGGAGGCGGGCCGCGACGTGGCGGCGCGGGTGGTTGCTCGCATTCGCGAACGTCTGGCCGCGGAGCCCGAACGGCCTGCGCTTTCGGTCAGCGCGGGCGTCGCTGCGTTTCCTGAAGACGGGGATACGCCGGAGCAACTTCTAGGGGCCGCGGATCGCGCGCTGTACGGCATGAAGAACCGGAGCGGCAGCATTCAAAATCTCACGCGCATCGCGGCGTGCCTGTGAGGAATGACACGAAGATGCCGGTCAAGACGAATTTCACGTTTCACCGCGCCGAACGGCGGATCCCGATGGAAATTCCCGTCGTGCTCGACGGCCATCGCAGGACGCCGGGGGCGGAATCAACTTTTACAGAGAATGTGAGTGCGCGTGGAGCTCGCGTGGTCAGCAGCCGGCGATGGGAAAAAGGCGAAGCGCTGACGTTTGGGTTGCGCACTGGAGAGTTTCGTTCGTTGGCTCGGGTGGCTTACTGCCAACCACTGCATGGCGACGGCTATGCAGTTGGGGTGGAGTTCCTCGATCCGACGGGGCGATGGGTTGTTCAATCAAAAGAAAGCTCGACCCAACGGTAGGGCGGATAGGAGGGGAACGCCTGGAACGGAAGACAAATAACTGGTGCAAACAAAAGAATAGGAGTTGAAGCGCCGCGCGGAAGAGAAGGCCGCACGGCGCTTCATTCTTTTTTGGAAGTAAGGAAGTAACGAAGTAAAGAAAAAGGGCTACGGAAAAAGATCTAACACAGAGGGCTCAGAGGTCGGAGCACAGAGGGCACGGAGACATCGCGAAGGCGCGAACATGGGCTGCGGGTGAAAATTTTGTGGATCGGTGGCTGGCGCGATCGGGTTTGGCGAGATGGGCACAGCGGTACTGTGCCCCTACAAATCCTTCGGTGTAATGTGCGCGTGCCTTCGCCGCCGCAAGGCGCAGGGCTCTGCGGACTCCGCCCTGCGCTACATGGACTCCGCGCTGGGTTACGTTTGGGTTGGCTAGAGGGTGGCGAGGTCTAGGGTGGTGTCGGCGTTTTTCCAGGCGGAGTTGAATTGGGACTCTACCCAGGCGGCGCCGGCGTCTTTTTGTTGGGCTTTTAGGCTGTGCATCAGGCCGAAGAGGGAGCGGGGATTGCGGGGGTTGCGCTGGAGATCCTCGCGGAAGACTTGCTCGGCATCTGTGGGTCTTCCTGCCGCTAGAAGAGCGGCGCCCAGGGATTCTCGAACCGGATAATACCAGTCGGGTGGTTCGTGGTAGCGCAAGGCGTCCTGCAGTTCGACTGCTTTTTGCCAGTGAGAGACGGCTTCGTCCTTGCTGCCGCGCGCCATGGCGACGCGCGCGTCGAGAATTTGCGATGCCAGATTCAGCAGGTCCGTCGCGGAGTTGAATTCGCCCATGCTAGCGTTCGCCGGGATTGCAGATACTTCCGCGGTGAACAACTCGCGCTCGGCGCCTGCTTTTTCCTTTTCGCCGCGAGCTGCGAAGGCTAGCGTGCGCGCGTAACGCCACATTACATGTGTTGCGGGTAGTTCTTTTAGTGGCTCCGGGGTGGCTACGATCACATCCCATTTGTTGAATCGGGCATCGACCCACAGCGGCGAGAAGATGAAGAGATCGAGCATGGGCATGGTCTTTGCGTGGGGGATCAGACGGGTGGCCATGCCATCGGCGGCCGCTTTGGCTACCGCATAGCGTCCTTCCATGCACGCGGCGGCAGCGAGGAAGTGTTCGTTGTGGCTGTGATACATCAGGTCGTACATGCTGCCTTCCTGATCGGCCTTGCGGGCGTACGTCCTGTCTGCTTTGGCGGCTTCTTGATTGGCTTTCACCGCTGCGGCGTAATCGCCGGTGCGGAGGTAGATGTGAGCGGGCATGTGCACGAGATGTCCCGCTTGGGGAATCATAGTGTCCAAGCGGTGGGCGCTGGGCAGCGCGCGTTCAGGGGCGGGCGACGCTTCGACGGCATGAATGTAAAAGTGATTCGCGCCGGCGTGGTTCGGATCGCGAGCCAGCACGGATTCCAGCACGCGCACGATTTCGATGGTGTTCTCCGCGGGTTGACCATCATGTGACCACAGCTTCCAGGGATTTAGGTCCATGAGGCTTTCGGCGTAAAGCGTAGCGGCGTCCAGATCGTCGGGATACTTTGCGGAAAGTGCCTTCATCGCCGCGGCGTAATTCCGAGCGAGCTTGGGGTAGTCAGGCTTCGCTTCGCCGGAGAAACGGATGGCCAAGGCCTGGACGTAGTCGCGTTCGGCGACGGCCGCATGTTCGGAAAGTTTTCGCGCTTTCTGAATTGTTTCAAAGGCGAGTCTTTCGCGTTCCGCATCCACATCCGAGTTGTAGTTGGGTCCGACGGCCATGGCGATCCCCCAGAGCGGCATGGGGGAAGACGGATCAAGCTCCGCGGCGCGTTGAAAGGCTCGGTGGGCTTCTTCATGATTGAAGCCGTAAATGAAAGTCAGTCCTTGATCGAAATAGTCCTGCGCTTCTTTGCTTTTGGTATCGATGGCGTGATGTTGACGACCGATCGCCGTGAGTGAGAGGTCGGGAGGGCGCTGGGAGTCTTTTTCGTTTTGTGCCGTTACACAGAGGCAGCAAATTGTGGCTAGGAGCAGACTTGTCGCAATCATTCGCATTATCAGACCTCGACTGAAGCCTTGTGATTCGGCATCAGTTTACGGCACGGCTGAACAGGTTGCGGAAAAAACAAAAGAAGCGAAAGCGCTCCTCAGGGGCCCTTCGTTCCTCAGGATAAACTGAAGCCCGTTGAGAGCAAGCACTTTACGTCGAAGCTCCCTTCGTATCTCAGGGCGAGAAAGCTCCGACTGCCTAAAGAAAAGACTTTTTCCGCGGGCTGTGAAGGCGTGCCCTGACGTAAACCCGGAGTTCTCACACAGACTCTAATACTACTGTGTCATAAACGGCGAACGCAACAAAATGGACAGCAAGTAAGCCGTTTGAGGAGAAATCTCGCAAGCTTAATCCGGAGTGTAGCGATCGATGACGGATTATGCCGCTCGGCGCGAATGCGACGAGCCGCGGGGCCGGAAGTCGGGCGGAATTTTCTGGGTGCGTAGGTCCAGCTGACCGGCTCGAGCAGAGGGGGAAAAACGACTTCTCTCCGCTACCAGGAAGCCGTATGCGGCGATACACAGCGTGCCGTGATGATGAAATCCCCGCCAGCCGCGACCCTCGTAGTGTCCTAATCCCAGTTCCTGCTTCAGCTCTTCATAGTCTCGCTCAATGATCCAACGATGCTTGGCTAGTCTCACCAAGTCCACGAGTTTGCTATCGGCCGGAAGAGTAGAAAGCCAGTACTTCGTGGGTTCGTTCTCTCCCGTGGGCCATTCGATCAACAGCCATTCTTCTCGAGGCAGTTCGCTTCGCCAATAGTCTCGATGAGCAACTCGCACGCGTACAGCGGCAAAGCGTGAGCGGAGCATCCGCTTGCTGCCCTCCCGCCAGGAAGTGTTTTTCCAAGCCTTTCCCGCCAACGATTCCGCCAGTTGTTTCACTGGCCATGGGCTGATGTTGCTCATCCCGGCGCAGCAGTTTTGGTGGGCGTCCCCGCCCCTTCCATCGCTTTGCGGGCAGTGGGGCTTCTCCTGGTCTCCAGACGGTCATGGATCCCTGAACGCCGACGACATAGGCTAAACGCAATTCGCTGAGTTCTTCCCGAAACTTACTATCATTGCCATACCCGGCATCGGCCAACACCGGCGCCAGGGGAACTTCCTCTTCTACCGCTTTGCGAATTTGCTGGAGTGCGATGGTTGACTTGGTAGCAAACGAAAGCTCTTCCGGAATGCCCGTCTCCTTGCGCCGTTTACGATCCTTAGCCCAAATCTCGGGTAGGTACAGACGCCACGCGATCGGGAGACTGGCCTGTTCGGTGGCCACCGATAAACTCACGGCCACCCGACAATTTTCTTGCTTGCCCACCGGTCCGCAGTATTGACGTACCACCCCAACCGAATGAGTTCCTTTCTTTACGAACCCGGTATCATCCACAATCCAGGCCACCACGGATCCGTTTCTTTTCATCACCGGCAACACAAAGTGGCGCACTCTCTCGAGCAAGGCTTCGTCACTCCAGGGGGCATTCGCTACGAAATGATGCAGCGACGGGTGCATGCGCTGCACATCCTCCGGGGCCAACCGTGCCGCCATAGGCTCAACGCTTTTGCGTTCGCCGGGAAGGAGTAGACCCGTGCAGTACGATTTCAGCGGCACGGCTCGATCCAGGTGCCCTGCGGCCTGCGCCAGGCTGTCGAGATAAGCCGCAAAGCGTTGCTGTTGCGCGCCTGGCGCCGAAGAAGAGGCGCTCATGCGCCCAGACTATCAGCCGGAAATGGAATCCTGCTGCACAAATCTGAGGCCGTGTACTATTTTATGACACAGTAGTACTAGTAGGCTGCGAAAAAGGGCGCGTTTGTCATCCCGAACCCGTGTCCGTTTGCGGGTGAGGGATCTGCTGTTCGCAAGAAAGCCAGGGAAAAGCAGATTCCTCACCCCGTTCAAAAACCGAACGGGGTTCGGAATGACATATTTTCGAGTTTTTCCGCAGCCTGCTAAGGACCAAATTGCAGGGAGTATAACTCAGGTATTTTTCGGAGCAAGAGTTTCGTAGACGCGGAGCATTTCGTCCACCATTTTGGCGGCCGAGAATTTGTTTTGGATGCGGGTGCGGGCGGCGGCGCCGATTTGTTTGGCGATGGGTGGATTGCGAAGGAGGGTAGCGGCGGAGTTGCGTAACGTGGTTTCGTTTCCGAGTTCGGCCAGGAGGCCGCTTCTGCCGTGCTCAATGATTTCGCCAAACGCGCATGTGGAGAAGGCCACGGATGGGACGGCGTAGCTCATCGCGGCGAGGAGCGAGGTGCCAAGGCCTTCGAAGCGCGATGGGAATAGAAAAACGTCGAGTGCCGCATAAACCGGCTCCATCGCCGTGACAAAGCCCGCAAAAATTACAGCGTCGCCTAGGCCCAGCTGCTTTGCGAGACGTTCGAGACGGGACCGATCTGGGCCATCGCCGGCGAGGAGGAGGCGGGCTTGAGGGAATTCGGTGCGTAGATCGACTAGCACGCGAATCAGCAGGTCTTGCCCTTTATCGGGTAGGAGAACGCCGACACATCCGAGCAGCGGGGAGTCATCGGTGATGCCCCACAGAAGGCGTGCTTCGCGCCTGACCTCGCGCGGGGGGAGGCGGGGGATTTCAACTCCTTCGTATACGACGGTCATCCTCTCGTTGTCTAGGCCGCACGCGGCCAGACGCTCCGCGACCCAGCCGGAGATTGGCAGGATGCGCGCCGCGGCTTGATAACGCGAGAGTGCCAGGGCACTTTTGCGAATGGGATAGCCGACGCGGCGCGAGATTACGAAGGGAACGCGCCGATGAGTTCTGGCGAGCCACGTGGCGGTTACGGCGTGCGCTTCATTGGCGTGAACGATGTCGAATCGGCCGGGTTTGGTGAGCTCGAAAATCTTGAGGGTCGCCGAAACTCTGGAGAAATACGGAGAGATGCGATGGACCTCGATCCCTCTGGCTTTGGCGCGATCGCCTAGCGCAGAACCCTCGGGCGAAACCAATTCGGCTTGGTGATTTCGCGCCTGGAAGCCTTCCAGCATCAGCAGCGCTTGATTTTGGCCGCCGCGCCATTCGGCGTCCAAGTCAACGACCAAAATCTTCACGAATTCGCCACTCCCATGTGGCGCTTTGACGCGATTAACTTCCCAAGCTTGGTATATTTCAAGCGGACCGACCGGGCTGCCATTTGGGAAATCAAGGCACCGCGGTAGCCATCCAGGAAACCACCGCGCAGGACGAAATTCTGAAACCAGCTCCAGGGCGTGGCGAACCAGACGGCGCCGCGCCAACTGCGCTTGCCCTGTGCAAACATCTGCTGCGCGGCAAGCGTGGAATAGCGCTCGACATTGGCCTGGTGTTCTTCGAAGGAATGCACCGTGTAGTGCAGCAGGTCGCCGCTCAGGCGTCCGGGCTTGCCGTCAAATCGCAGCGATTCGTGAATGATGCCGGAAAATTGGGCGGCGTCGCGGCGGTACAGGCGGCGCTGAAAATCGGGATACCAGCCGGAGTGTTTAATCCACGCGCCGAGATACCAGGTTTTGCGGGAGACTTCGTAGACGGGGCTTTCGGGCTTGCGTTTCTTCCAGTCTAAGAGAGAGGTGTGAAGGAGGCTGCTCAACTCCTCGTCGGCATCCATGGAGAAGATCCAATCGTTGGCGGCGCGCTCGGCCGCAAAATTCTTTTGCTCCGCGTAGTTCGACCAGGAACGGGAGAAAACCGCGGCGCCGTGTTCATTCGCAACCTCGGCGGTACGGTCCGTGCTTCCGGCGTCCACAACGACGATTTCGTCGGCGACTCCGGCGAGAGAAGCCAGGGCGCGTGGCAAGTTCTGCTCTTCGTTCAGCGTGATGATGCAGGCGGAGATGCGGTTCATCGGAACGTATTGGCAAGCGACCTGGAAGGCTAATTTTAGTATCTCACAAACGTGGCCGGTGGTTTGGTGGAGTGGCTACTTAGGCTGGAAGCTGACGCGGATGACGGTTTCGCCGATGCGAAATTCGGCTTGATTCACGAGTTGGGCGGCGCGCACGCGTTCTTCCTCGTAAAAGGTGCCGTTGGTGGAGTCGAGGTCGCGCAAATTGACGTACGTGTCGCGAACCTCGATGACGCAGTGATGGCGCGAGACCTCAGGGTCCTGGAGTGCAATGTCCGAGCCTTCGCGTCCTACGACGACGCGGGGCTTTGATAGTTTATGCGTGGCGCCTTTGCCGGGGCCGGAAATGACCGTCAGAATCACGCTCTGAGTGGCGGGGAGTTTGGCACTGTCGTCCTGTGGTAGAAATTGGCCGCTGGAGCCGGAAGCATCGCCGCGGGCAAAGGAAGGCAGCGGAGAGATGACCATG
The DNA here is from genome assembly GCA_963721915.1 of uncultured Acidobacteriota bacterium. Taxonomy (GTDB): domain Bacteria; phylum Acidobacteriota; class Terriglobia; order Acidiferrales; family UBA7541; genus Acidiferrum. The sequence continues at coordinate 424,374 of CAVRLD010000009.1, forward strand.
GTGGCATTTGGATGGCGCTTGGTATCCACGACCGTCTTCATGCCACATTTCGAGCAGTGAAATTGGACTTTGGGATGGGCGCCCACGTCCGCGTCTTTCAGCACGTGTTGCGTGCCGCAGTGACTGCAGGCTGCTTGCATGGGTCGAAATTAGCACGTCTGGAGAGGGTACCGGTGAGGTGGGGTGATGGGTTTGCCGTTAGGGTAACCCATTGTTTTGTAGACTGGGTTGAGATTTAGGATTTAGAGAAGGAAAGAGGACACCAGCGCCGGGCTAAAGCCCAGCTCCTACACAGGCGCGTAAATGGGGCGCGTACATGGCGGCCACATCGCGCGGATAGAGTGGCGGTGTGCTACGATTCTTGGATTGGAGTTGGATAGGAGAGTACGTTTTGGCCGAGCATATTTCGCGGAAAGAGTTGAAGCAGGACAAGATTCACGACGCCTTCGAGCATGGCGCGGAGGCGGTGTATTCGCACAAGCAGGTTGCGCTGATTATTCTGCTGGTGATTGCATTTTTTGCGGCGGGATATGGAGCGTGGAGCGTTTACACCGACCGGCAGACGGCGGCGGCTTCGGCGGCTTTTGATACGGCCATGAAGGCCTACTCGGGCCATGTCGGCGCGGCTGATCCGGCGGAACCCGGCGAGGCGACCTACCCTGACGACGCGGCGCGCTCCAACGATGCGGAGCTGAAATTTTCCATGGTTGCCGACAAGTATCCGAACACGACTCCAGGGCGGCTGGCGCGTTACTATGCGGCGCTTTGTCTGGAAGACCTGGATAAGCAGAATCAGGCGCTGGAGCAACTGAAGAAGATCAGGTCGGGCAGCGACAAAGAGCTTGCGAGCATGGCGGAGTATCAAACGGCGGTGATCTATACGCGGACGGGGAAGGCCGATGAGGCCGTGAAGATATTTCGGACGCTGGCCGACAAGCCGACGGTGTTCGTGCCGCGTCCGCTGGCGCTTTTGGAGCTTGCGGGGGCGCTGCGGCAGACGAACCCGAAAGAAGCCGCGAACACTTACCAGCTGGTGAAGAAGGAATATCCTGAGTCGGCTATTTCGGAAGAAGCGGACCGCGGGTTGGACACCATCGCGCCGAAATCTTGAGCGAATAGGAGCTTGGCGCGTTGGTGTTCGCGCGGCTGTAGGGACACAGACAAGACTGTCTGTGCTACTCGGGCGGCGAGATCCACGGAGCGGGCCATCGAATCAGGTTTGACACTGGCGGCGTGGGCCATGCACGCAGCACAATCGCGCGGTCGCCGCTATCCTGAACCACTACACCGTTACCGCAGTGAATACGCGCGCGATCGCGATCGCATCGTTCACGCGCGGGCGTTTCGGCGGCTGGAAGCCAAGACCCAAGTTTTCACGACACGCTTCTCCGACCATTTTCGAAACCGATTGACGCATACGATTGAGGTGTCGCAAATCGCGCGGACCGTGGCTTCGGCGCTGCGATTGAATGCGGAACTGGTCGAAGCCCTGGCGCTGGTTCACGATATCGGCCATCCGCCGTTCGGCCATGCCGGGGAACGCAAACTGGACGAGCTGATGCGGTTGTGCGGCGGGAGTTTCAATCACAATCGACATGCGCTTCGCATTGTGGAGCAATTCGAACAGCGCTATCCGGACTTTCCCGGGCTGAACCTTACGTTTGAGGTGCGGGAGGGGATCATTAAGCATTCGCGCGAATATGCCGCGAAAGAGTTTCCTCAGTTTGCCGAATACCTTCTGGATCTGCGGCCTCCGTTGGAGGCGCAGCTGATCGATTGCGTTGATGAAATCGCGTACAACACGGCTGACCTCGATGACGCGAGAGAGGCGGAGCTTCTTGATCTGGATGCTTTGTGCGGCGAGGTGCCGATTTTCGGGGAAGCCTATGCCGTGGCGGAAGCAACGTATCCTTCCGCGCGCGAAAAGCTTAAATTCAACGAGGCTCTTAAGCATGTGCTGGATCAATTGGTCACCGACCTGATTGAAACGACGAATCACCGGGTGACGGAGTCTGGGATCACATCGGTGGAGGATGTCCGACTGCTGCCGAAACGCATTGCGGGGTTCAGTAAGACGCTCGGCTCGCGCAATGCGGAACTGAAGCGGTTTTTGTTTGCGAATATTTATGACCGGCCGGAGATCACCGAGGATCGCGATCGTTCGGTGCGCTGCCTGGAAGAGCTTTTCCGGTACTACCTGGCCTCGCCGGGGGCGATGCCGGAACCACATGAGGGGCTTACGCGCACTGACGCGAGGCACGTGGTCGTGTGCGATTACATTGCTGGAATGACGGATCAATTTCTGCTTCGACAATACCGCCAGCATTTCGGGGCGGACGCCGATGCTGCCAAGGTGTCCGCGTAGCACGAGTCACCTCTCCAAAGGCCAGAAGCATCAAAGAGGCGAATTTTCCGCGGCGCGCTTTGCTAGGTACAATGCTGAGGCTGACCCGGCTGAGGCTGGCTCGAGCGCGATCCGGCTTTTCCGAGGAAGTGAACTTGTTAGAGGCCTTGGCAAAATCATTTTCTGCGACACGGGCACGGATACTCGTTCTCTTCCTGGCTAGCCTGGCTAGCGCGGGTTTCGCGTTCGGTCAAGCATCGTCCGTGCTGCCCGGAACGAAACCCGCAGCGGCGTCTCAGTCTGCTGGTCCGGCAGACCCGCTGGGCCGCGAGACACCACGCGGAACGCTGGTTGGATTTGTGCGCGCGGCGCAGGATGAGCGCGAATCGGCGATCGAATATTTTCAGCCGCCGCCCAAGGGTCGGCGGGACAACCCCACGGAACTTCAGGAACTTGCGACGCAGCTGTATACCGTATTGAATGCGCGATTCGCGGCGTCTGCTCTCGGATCGATCAGCAACGATCCTGACGGGCGGGATGAGGATCTGCAGCCGCGAGATCAGATCAAGGTCGGCGGAACGCGCGGACTGAGCGAATCGTTTCCGATCACGCTCGTTCGACTGCCGGATCCGCGCGGTATAAAACTTTGGTATATTTCGCGGCAAACGCTCGACCAAGTGCCCGCGGTTTACGACTCGCTGCGATTTCCCCGGCTGGAAAAAAGCCTCCCGACCTATCTGGTGAAGTACCGTCCGTTAGGAATGCCGGTCTGGCAATGGATCGCGGTCATTCTGCTTGCGCCCGTGGCAATGGCATTAGGCTGGGCTCTGGCGTTAGCGGGACGCGCAGCCTGGCAGTTGGTGCGACGCCTGCGCGGGCTTACTCCTCTTCCGCCGCAGCCGGTTCGGCGCTTTGGCCCGGGTGCCATGCTGCTGGCGGTGATCATTCACTACATTTTCGTCGCAGAGATCGAGGCTTCGCTGCTCTACCGCCAATACTATGGGCGGATCATCCTGATCTTGTTGGCGTTCGCGGTGTATTGGGCGGTTTTGCAGGTGACGCATTGGATCTTCCGAGGAATTTTGCAAGGCCTCACGGAGCGAGGACGACTGGCGGAACGCTCGCTGGTTTCGTTGTCACGCCGGGTGCTGGATGTGGCGATTTTTGTGGTCATCGCCCTGATTGTTTTGACGTCGATGGACGTCAACGTTACCGCCGCGCTTGCGGGCCTTGGAATCGGCGGCTTGGCGATCGGCCTTGGAGCGCAGAAGACATTTGAAAATTTGCTGGGCGGCATCTCGATCCTGACCGACAAAGCTGTGGTCGTCGGGGATCCCTGCAAAATCGGCGACCGCGCGGGGACGGTGGAAGACATTGGACTGCGCTCGACGAAAATCCGGACCGAGGATCGCACGCTGGTTTCCATTCCGAACGGAACCGTTGCGACGGCGACACTCGAAAACTTTCGCTTCCGCGACAAGATTCTTTTCAAACAGATGCTGCGTTTGCGGTACGACCTGTCACCCGATCACTTGCGCTACGTCCTTGCGCAACTTCGCGAGGTTCTCGTTCAGCATGCCAAGGTGGAGGAATCGACCGCACGCGTGCGGGCTGTGCGGTTTGGCGACTATGCCATTGAAGTTGAGCTCTATGCTTACATTCTCGAGCGCGACTACGGCGAATTCCTTGCGGTCCAGGAAGACCTGCTGCTGCAGGTGATGGAAACGCTGGATCGGACGGGCGGGACGGTGGCGTTGCCGACGCAGACTACGACGGTTGCACAGGACTCCTGGGTGGATCCGGCAAAAGCGGCAGCCGCAGTGAAGGCGATTGAGAAAAGCCGTGACCCCGGTGTGCCCGGGCCCGCGCACCCGGAACTCGCGCCAGACGGCAAGGCCAAGAAGGCTTAAACATCTTTCGATTCAGCCTCGAAGAGGCCTACCGGCTCGGAAAAAATAATTCATACCGCAAAGCCCTTAGAAAATCGTACGAGACGTGTGCAAGAAATAATCGGCACGCTGTCAACTTGCTGACATTCTTGAGCCCTCCCGAAAATCGTAATACGCGCAAAAACCGGAAGTTACGCGTGCTGCGGACATTGGCACGCCGTTTGCATACCCTGAGAGCGTCGTTCCCAGACCTGCCCGAAAATGCCTTCCCGCTGGAAGGCGCTTAACGGAGGACGCTATGAGTCCGATGGCAGCAGTCGACACCCAGGTATGCGAGACCTACCAAGGTCTGCTTGAGGATTGCGACGCCGCGCGGAACGAGTGGAACGAGCGGCGCGGTGAGATTTCTGAACTGGGCTTACGGGGAAAGGGAATTGACGATGAGCTTAGGTGGTTGCAAGCAAAGTTTGCTAAATCCTACGCAATGGCTCGCAATCACCTACGCGATTGCCGCAGCTGTCAATCTGCGCGAAGAACTGATTACGCTTCTGGTGATGAAGGCCATGGTCACGTCTTCACTCCATTCCGTGATTCGCTGTTTTTTGGTGAACATCTCTCTCACGGATAAGACTACTTCCACGCTTCAAGGCTTGGCGAACTAGTTCACTGGTCGCTGCTAATTCACTGCTCACTGAAAGTATTGCAGGCGTCGATCGAGCCGGTGTCCAGGCCTTTGCTGAACCAGGACACGCGCTGCTGTGACGTTCCGTGAGTAAAAGAATCGGGCGAGACGCGTTCTGAAGACATCTTCTGCAATCGGTCGTCGCCGACGGCGGCCGCTGCCCCAAGTGCAGACTCTACGTCGCCTTTTTCCAGTAACCCGCGTTGCTGTGTAGAGTGCGCCCAGATACCAGCAAAACAATCGGCCTGAAGTTCAAGTCGCACCGAGGACGAATTTGCGCCGTGCGAGCTGCCTTGCTGGGCTCTTCGCTCGATCCCCAGAATATTCTGAACGTGGTGCCCGATTTCGTGGGCTAGCACGTACGCTTGAGCAAACTCCCCCGGCGCGCCAAAGCGCCGCTTCAGCTCATCGTAAAAGCCTAGATCGATGTAGACCCGTTCGTCGCCGGGGCAATAAAAGGGACCCGTGGCCGATTGCGCGCTGCCGCATGCTGACTGCGTATAATCACGAAACAGCACTAATTTCGCGTGGTGATAAGGACGGCCGGTTTGCTGTGGGAGTATTTGCGTCCAAGTGTTCTGGGTGTCGTCCAGGACGAAGGAGATGAACTGGACCAGAGGCTTTTCGGAAGTGTCGAGAGCGGTGTCTGGCTGGCTCACGGTTGCGGGACCGGGGCCGCTGCCGCCGCCAAGAAGCGCAAAGAAGTTCTGCCGGAAGATGATGCTCAGCACGAGCAGGACAAGCGCGCCGCCGATGCCGATGTGCATCCCGCCGAACTGAAATCCTCCGCCACCGCCCGAATCGTCGCGGCGATCTTCGATGTCCTGGCTTTCCCCACCCGGTGTCCAGCGCATCTTTTTCTCTCCTGGGTGCTGGGTCTAGGCATGGTAACACCTGGAACAAGGACGAGTGAACGCGCGAGCGCGGGCCGGTGGTATTCCTGGTTTGACTTTGCAACAGGCGGGCCGGGATTTCGGGCTGGCCGGTCTAAAGACCGGCCACTACAAAGGATCGCAGCGGACACGTCAGGGAGTAGTTTGTGAGGGCAGAACTTTCGTGCCCGACTTGGTGAAATCGAAGCGCAGCAACCATTCGCTGGGGACAGCTTGATTTGCAACCTTAGCCGGGGCGAAATCCCAGCGCTTGGCAGCTTGGAGAGCAGCATCGCCGAAAAATCTGCTGGGAGTGGAAGCCGGCTCTGCGCCGGTCACGGTGCCCGACGCGTTGACATAAACCTTCACAACCACGCGGACTGTGCCGTGGATCGTGCTTCTCGACCTTGCCGAAACTTCCGGCAGCACTTGATTTAGCGCCTCGCCCGGGGTCATTGCAGGCATAACCGGAGATGCTTTGGCTGGAGTGGAAGCAACCGGGTTCGCCCGAAGAGGCGCCGGGGAAGGCGCGGCTGCCTTGGGTGCCGCAGAACTATCCGTCGAGGGGTCCTTCTTCACGAACTGTTTGTCGCTCGTCGTCTGCAGCGAATCCTGAGATGAACTCTGCATGGGGTGCACCGCCGCGCGTTGCGGAGCCTCTTGCTCTGGTGTTGGCGTTGTTTGTTCTTGTGGCGATTCCGGCTGTGGCTGGGATGTTGGCGTTGTCTCCACGCGAGGGGGAGTCGCTGAAGCCTCAGGCTTTGGTGTGGGAAGGCTAGACACGGATGTCGTATCGGTGTCGCTTTGACGATCGCGCAATCGCGGAATAGTCAGCATAGCACCGAGTGTCAGAGCAACCAGAACAGCGACCACGACATAGTACGAGCGGTAGTTGGTTTTGCCTGCGATCGCCTGATTCCCGAGGGCGCGCTGTTTTGACGAAAGCAGCGCTGGAACGTTCGAAAGCGGCACGGACAACGGGTCGATGGAGGCGGCGGGCTTCGCGGGCGCTGCGGCTTTGGGTTCTGCCTCGATGGAGGCCGCCGCGGCACCAAGTGGCTTGACCGCAGCTGGCTTAATCGGATCGGGTATGGCGCCCGCTGCGGAAACTTTCGGAGCCGGAGGAATCGCCGGAGGATTGAGTCGCGTGGAGATTTCCGCAATGGTCCATCGACTCTGAGGGTCACGCCGCAAACTGTGCTGCACAATATCCAAAAAGGGCTGCGTCACTGCGTCCGAGACTTTGAATTCCTCTTGTTGCTTTTCCTCCGGGACATGCTGCGTTAACGTTTCAACGAGCGTGGCACCCAGCGACCAGACGTCTCCCGCAGGCGAAGCGCTGCCGCTGGACTCGGGAGCCGTGTACGCGTCGGGCTTGCCGAGCGCAGGCTGAGGCTCTCCAATGCGCGAGAGGGAATCGCTGGAAAGCTTCAGTTGATCGTCAATCGCCAGGATATTCCCAGGTCTGATGCGGCCGTGAACGAAGCCCCTTCCATGTAAATGCGTTAACGTTTCCAAAAAGGGTTCCAGCATGTCCCGCGTTTCCGCAGGCGTGAGCGCGCGTTCCGGCAGGAATTGCGCCAGGTTCTCGGGAGCATATTCCATCACGACGTACAGAAGATCCATTCCTGCCAGGCGGCAGCGGCCGCTTTCGAACAGACGGATCAGATTGGGATGGGAAATCTGAGCCGCCTGCTTCCAACGAGACAGTTGGCGCTCGGCCTCCGCAGGTTCCGCCTGAACGAACTTGATTGCGGCCTTTTCCGATCTATTCTTTCCACGCTGCGTCAGAAACACGACACTATGATCCGAACCGCCCAAATGTTGGAGCAGCGTAAACTCCCCATCAATAACCTGGCCTTCGCATTCTTTCCAGCTATCGGACATCGTGCACCCCCCCGTCCGGTTTGACAATGCCAAGCACCATCATACTCTCGCAGTGGGATTGGCAATCCTGAAGGCAAGCTCAGGTCGGCATTTGGTTACGTGGCTGAGTCGTCTTGGCGGGTGGAATCGCCTAAGCGCGGTGACGAGCGGAGCCACTGACGAACCGGTTGCCGCGTTCGTAGAACCGGAGAAGCCGGTGAGCCGCGCGTGTAATGCCGATGCGTGGGCTGACGCCCAGCCGGGCCGCCAAAGACGTTTCGGAGCCGGCTGTGCGACGCAATTGAGAGAGCGCGCCGAGCCAAAGCGGTCCAGGTGCGCATAAGTCCACGCCATCGACCTGCCGGTCGATTCGGAGGGCGGAAGCGAGGCGCCCGGGACCTCGCGTAAGATCGAGGAGCCGATTGGTCTGCCGATTTCGTTCCATTTGGGGAATGCCTTCGATGGGTTCCAGAGCCCGGATCAGGACGCCGCCCCCGATGCCGGGAATTTCGGCGCTGACGTTGAGCATGAAATGATTGCCATAGGTAAAATAGACGTAAGCGTGGCCGCGGCGAAGAAACATCGATTGATTGCGCGGAGTTGGCCCGCGAAAGTGATGAGCGGCAGGATCGCGCGGAGGGTAGGCTTCGGTTTCCACGATGCGACCGGTCATGCGACCGGAGGGAAGCTGGCGAACAATGACCTTGCCGATCAGGAATCGAGCCAGAGCGATGGTTCCCGGCGGGAGTTCGTGGCGACGAAGTCTGCGAATCAATGGTGGCTTGCAGGGACGGTGATTGACGGCAGATGTTTCGTCAATCCTCTGGGGAAAGGCGCTCACGCATCCATTCTACCGAATCGGGCATACAGGGTAGATGCCTGGCACAAGTCCACGAAATACCCTATTTTCCTGTATGCCTGGAAAATGATTGAATGTCGGGCAACGGAATGCTGGGTGCGTATAGCGGAGGCGTAGGCTGTTCGCTTGCCGCTAAACCAAGAAAGTCCTAAAATTACAGTGGGATGACGACAGTGGAGTGACAGTTTGGCGTTACTAGACGTTAAAATTCCCACAGGCAGGAGAGGAAAAGTCCCCATTCGGTTCCTTAACGAGATAAAATATCGATGTCAGATGCGGCGTGGTCGGATAGAATCAATGATCGTGTCTGCTGCGCCAATAGGCCAAGCTCTGTCCCCCGCTTGCCTTCGCCTGCGCAGTTGTTAAGGCGGAATTATCGTGGAAGCGACCAGACAAGATAAGCGCTCGATCGTACGCAGACGTACACAGCAACTCGTGTACCTAGAGCTCGGCAAAGAAAACGGCGGCGTCATGCTGAATCTTTCCGAACACGGCTGCGGATTTCAGGCCATTACGCCCGTCAAGTGCGGCGAGACGCGTTTTGGCTTCCAAATCAACGGCGGGCGACGGATTGCGGGCGACGGCGAGATCGTTTGGGCGGATGAGGCCGGGGTCATGGGCGGCCTGCGCTTCTTGAATCTCCCGGTCGAGGCGCACCGAGAGATTCGTAAGTGGTTGGAGGAAACCAATGCTCCGCCAGAACATGGGTTTGCGCCGAACGCCGCCGCAGCCTCGCCTGTGGGTGGAGCGCGGCGTACGCGAGCAGTGGGAGCCGGCCAGGAGTTCTCAGCTCCCGCGGTGGGTGTGCGCGTCGTGGAAGAGGAACCTCCCGTGCCGCCTGCGTGGGCGAATTTGCGAGCGGGCAACTATGCGCCGATCGATGACCCGCGGTACGCTGCGCCGTTTCAGGGTGATCATGCCGTAGTGTATGGAGATCCACATCGCAGGTCTGCCGCAATCTGGCGCGGAATCGCGATGATGGCAACGCTTGTAGCACTGGCGGGGCTGGTGATCATTTATCAACGAGACGTCAGCACGTCGCTGATCTGGCTCGGCGAGACCCTGGGGAGGACCAAGGCGTCCGTCGTGGTGCCGGACAAGCAGTCCACTGCAGCGCCCGCAGTAACGGCGCCGACAACAACAGCGCCGTCTGCATCAGCTAACAATTCCGCGAATCCGGTTACGAATCCGACCGCCGACAAGAATGCGGCAATTCCAAACCCCGACGATGCAGTTCTGCCAGATGAAAAGGACCTTGCGACTACGGGGCATGGAGACGGATCGGCTGGGGTCGCACCAAGTGCTACCGACCGGGCAGGCGAACGCCCGGTGTCGATGTTGGAGCGCCAGGGGCTTTCATCGAAAACGGAACCCGTTTGGAACTCGGGGGACAGCGTCGAGTCTCTCTGGGGCGCGGTACAAAGCGGCTCGATTTCGGCGGAGGTGTCGCTGGCCGAGCGCTTTGCCCATGGAGAGGGCGTAATCAAGAATTGCGATCAGGCCAAAGTACTGATGAAGGCCGCGGCCGACCGCGGCAACCGCGAGGCAAGGCTAAGGCTTTACCAGATGGAGACCGGAGGGTGCCGGTAGGCGCGTTTATCGCCAGGGAATCTGATCTTGCGAGAAACCTTGCGTTTCCTTGACTTGGCGGCCAACCCCCTCAATAATGAGAAAGCATGAGCGTGCGCGCCGGAGGCGCTGAAGACATGTTCCTTGACATCAAGGACCTTGCCGTCCGGAAACAGATCATTCGAAAGAGTTACGCGCCTGGCAGCATCGACTATCAAACCGCGGAAATGAAGCAAGTGGACCCGCTGGAAGTGAATGCTACTGCGGAATTGCTCGAAGGGCAGATACGGGTCGCAGGCGAAATCGAGACGAAGGTCGAGTTGGTTTGCGCACGGTGCCTGGAACCTGTGGTAGACGAGGTTCACCGGTCATTTGATCTCTTTTACAGCCCTTTGCCGAAGGGTGAAAAGCCGGAGGAAGCGCGGCTGAAAGAGGACGACGCGGAGATCGGATTTTTTGAAGGGGAAGGCCTTTTTTTGGCCGATGTGTTGCGCGAACAGGTGCTGCTGGCGTTACCCATGAAAGTGATCTGCCGCAGCGACTGCAGAGGCTTGTGCCCGAATTGCGGCGCAAACTTGAATCATGAAGAGTGCCGTTGCGAGACGCACGCAGCGGACCCGCGATTGGCTCCCTTGGCGCGCCTGAAGCAGGACTGGCTGAAAAAACAATAGGTTTCAGGGCCGAAAGCCCATACAATCCGGCCAAGTTGCCGGATACGAGGAGTAGTGCTATGCCTAACCCAAAACGACGGCATTCGAAAAGACGAACGAGCACGCGGCGGGCGCATGATTTTTTGGTCAAGCCCGCGCTGGCTAAATGCCCGAATTGCCACGAAATGAAGCAGCCGCACCATGTTTGCCCACACTGCGGCTACTACAAGGGCAAAGCGGTTCAAGACGTGTCGGCCTAACGAGACGTTCGTATCGACTTGAGCGAGAGCCTTTCTACCGGTATTTTTTCCGGAATTGCCTGATCGCAGCCCCCCATGATCACGATTGCGGTTGATGCCATGGGCGGAGACCATGCTCCCCGCCCCGAAGTCGAAGGGAGTGTGCTAGCCGCGCGAGAGTACGGCGTGCGGATTCTCCTTGTTGGGCAGCCGAATGTGGTTCGAGCGGAGTTGGCGAGGCATGCCGAGCCAAACTTGCCGATTGAGGTTGTGCCGGCGAGCGAAGTGATCACCATGGAGGATCACCCGGCGCAGGCGTTTCGCCGGAAGAAGGACAGCTCGGTGCATGTGGCGGCGCGGCTTGTACGAGAGACCAAGGCCGATGGTTTGGTGAGCGCGGGCAACACTGGCGCTGTCATGACCGTGGCGCGATTTCTGCTGGGGACTTTGGAGTCGGTGGATCGAGTCGCACTGGCGGCGCCATTCCCGAACGCCAAAGGCGGCGTTTCCGTTTTGCTGGATGTTGGCGCCAACGTGGACTCGAAGCCGGAGCATCTGGTGCAGTTTGCGGTGATGGGCGAAATTTATTACCGCGCGACGTTTGGCCATCGGCGCCCTCGCGTTGGGTTGTTGTCGGTAGGCGAGGAAGACATTAAAGGCAATGAGTTGACGCGCGAAGTGAATATCCGCTTGAAGAAAAGCCCTGTTCACTTTGTGGGTAACGTCGAAGGCGGCGATTTGTTCTCCGGCGACGTGGACGTGATCGTATGCGACGGATTCGTGGGGAACATCGCGCTGAAGATTTGCGAAGGTCTCGCGTTGCAGATTTTCGAGGTGTTGAAGAAATCGCTGAAAAGTTCGCTGGTGTCGCAGGTAGGGGCGATGTTGTCGCAAGGCGCGTTTAAAGGCTTGAAAAAGAAAATCGATTACGCCGAATCGGGTGGTGCGCCGCTGTTGGGCGTGCGCGGCGTCTGCGTGATCGGGCACGGGCGGTCGAACGCCAACGCTGTCAAGAATGCGATTCGCGTGGCCGCGGGCCTTGCGCGCGCGCGGATGAACGAAAAGATTGAACAAGGACTCTCAGCCGCAGGCGTGCATCCCGACCGCATCGTGACGCGCGCATAGAACCAGGGTAGCGAGTCATGCAAGCGCCGGCTTTGAGCCCGGGCAAGCATGATTTAGGCGTATTGAATCAGGGAAGAGGAACTACGATGGGCAAAACGGCATTTGTGTTTCCGGGCCAGGCTTCGCAATACCCGGGAATGGGCAAGGAACTCGCGGATAAATATCCCGCGGCGCGAGCCGTCTTCGATGAAGCCGACAAGGCGCTGGGATTTTCGATTTCGGAGATGTGTTTTTCCGGGTCGGAAGAAGATTTGAAACAGACCGCCAACACCCAGCCGGCAATTCTGACATGCTCCGTGGCGATTTACCGGATTCTTGAAGAAAAGGGAATCACACCGGACTTTGTGGCCGGACACAGCCTGGGTGAGTATTCGGCGCTGGTGGCCGCGAAATCGCTGAAGTTTTCGGACGCGGTAAAAATCGTGTACAAGCGCGGGAAATATATGCAGGAGGCTGTGCCTGCTGGACTCGGAGCTATGGCCGCCATCATGGGGCTGTCGCACGCCGTGGTCATGGATGCCTGCAAGCGCGCGGCGGAAGGTCAAGTGTGCTCGCCCGCGAACCTGAATTCGCCGGAGCAGACTGTTATTTCCGGCCACGCGGAGGCCGTGAAGCGTGCGGTGGAAATTGCGTCGCAGCTCGGAGCGAAGCGCGCAGTGATTCTGCCGGTGTCGGCGCCATTTCATTGCGCGCTGATGATGCCCGCGCAGGAAAAGCTGGAAAAAGATTTGCGCAAGACGGAATTCGCGGCCTTGCGCTTCCCGTTGGTAACCAATGTGGATGCGGACACCGAAACCAGTGGCGATGAAGCTCGCGATGCCCTGATCCGTCAAGTAACGATGCCAGTGCGCTGGGAAGAATCCGTGCGTGAATTGACCGACGAGGGCGTGAACACCTTTGTTGAGGTCGGGCCGAGCCGTGTGCTCACTGGTTTGCTGCGCCAGATCGAACGCTCGGTCGGCACGCTGAACGTCGAAGACGAAAAAAGCCTGGCGACGGCAGTTGAGAAGTTAGGCCAGTCACGCGAAGACGCGGCCTAAGTAGCACAGGCACTCCTGCCTGTGCTCGTTTGCTGAACGAGCAAGGAATTATTGTGCGAGCAATTTAACGAGGGATCCGAGTGTTTAGCCTTAAGGATAAAGTCGCGCTCGTAACCGGTGCCTCCCAAGGAATCGGCCGCGATACTGCACTAGCGTTAGCCCAGGCAGGCGCAAAAGTAGCTGTAGCCGCTCGCAATGAAGAAAAGCTAGCGGCACTGGTAGGCGAAATCGAAGCGGCAGGCGGCGCAGCTTTAGCCGTAAGAATGGACGTAGCCGACGCCGAGCAAGTAAAGGCCGGCTTCAAGCAAGTAGTCGAAAAATTCGGACGCCTCGACATCCTGGTGAACAACGCCGCTATCACCCGCGACGGCCTGTCCATGCGCATGAAGCAAGATGATTGGGAAGCGGTCCTAAAGACAAATTTGACCGGCGCGCACCTGTGCATCCAGCAAGCGCTCTCGACGATGATGCGAGCCCGCGCAGGCCGAATTATAAACATCAGCTCGGTGGTCGCGCAGTCCGGTAACTCCGGACAGGCCAACTATGTCGCCGCCAAGGCGGGTCTAATTGGTCTGACCAAGGCCGTCGCGATCGAAATCGCCTCGCGAAATATTACCGTTAACGCCGTCGCACCAGGCTTCATCGAAACGCCGATGACGGACGTGTTGCCCGACAAAGTAAAAGAAGATTTGAAGACGCGCATACCGCTGGGTCGCTTAGGTTCGGCGCGCGACGTTGCCGCGGCGATCGTATTTTTGGCCAGCGACGAGGCCGGGTATATCACCGGACACGTGTTAAATGTTAATGGTGGCATGCATCTGGCGTAGAAACTTTGTACCGTGAGATCGCCTGCTAATGTTGACCTTGCGGTGGGGGCTAACTAGAATGGGCAGGTTATACTTACAGGGCTAAACGACGTGTGCGGTAGCGTAAGGCCGCGCGGTTACGGTAATCATACTCAGCACGAACCAGCACGACGAACGCAGATCGCGGAGGACATAGGAATGGCCAGCGTTGAAGAGCGCGTAAAGCAGATTATTGTCGAGCAGCTCGGCGTGGACGAAGCGGAAGTCACACCAACGGCATCCTTCGTCGACGACCTGGGCGCCGATTCGCTGGACCAGGTGGAATTGGTCATGGCGTTTGAAGAAGCCTTCGGCATCGAAGTGCCCGATGAAGACGCTGAGAAGATGACGACGGTTAAAGATGCCGTCGAATATATCGACAAACACTCCAAAGGGAAGTAAGAATCCGCTGAGTATTACCACCACATCAGGGAGCACGAAGCTTTGACTCGCCGCGTCGTTGTAACGGGCGTCGGACTCGTCTGCGCGCTGGGAATCGGCACGGACGAATGCTGGAAAAATCTCGTCGCCGGACAAAGCGGCATCGGGACCATCACGCTTTTCGACACCACCGGTTTCGATTGCACCATCGCCGGCGAAGTCAAAAACTTCGACCCCTTCCAGTGGATTGAGAAAAAAGAACTCAAGAAAATGGGCCGGTTCATCCAGATCGCGCTGGCGGGCGCGGATTTTGCCGTAAAAATGGCAAACTGGACGAAGGAAACCGAGACCGACCTTGACGAAGTCGGCGTTTACATTTCCTCCGGTATCGGTGGATTCGACATCATCGAGCGCGAGCACTGGAAACTGGTGCAAGGCGGGCCCGGAAAAATATCACCGTTCTTTATTCCTTCCGCGATCGTGAATCTTGCTTCTGGACATGTTTCGATACGCTACGGCGCGCGCGGGCCCAATTCCGCAACCGCGACAGCGTGCTCGGCTTCCGCTCATGCAATCGGAGACTCCTTCAAAATTATCGAGCGCGGCGCCGCGGAAATGATGATTTGCGGCGGAACCGAAGCCACCATCACGCCGATGGGCGTCGGCGGTTTCGCTTCCATGAAGGCGTTGTCAACGCGCAACGACGATCCCGCCCACGCCAGCCGCCCATTTGACGCGCAACGCGATGGCTTCGTCGTCGGCGAAGGCGCTGGCATCATCATCCTGGAGTCGCTGGAGCACGCACAGAAGCGCAACGCGCCAATTCTTGCGGAGATTGTCGGCTACGGAATGTCTGGCGACGCATACCACATCACGCAGCCCGCGGAAAATGGCGACGGCGCTTACCGCGTAATGCGCGCGGCCCTGAAAGACGCGAAGCTCTCGCCGGACGACATCGGCTATGTAAACGCGCACGGAACGTCTACGCCGATCGGCGACACGCTCGAAACCATCGCGGTGAAGCGCGTCTTTGGCGATCGCGCCAAGAAAATGCCGGTAAGCTCAACCAAATCGATGACCGGCCACCTGCTTGGAGGCGCCGGCGGCCTCGAAGGTGGCATCTGCGTACTGGCGTTGCGCGACCAGATTGTCCCGCCGACGATCAATCAGGAAACGCCCGATCCTGCGTGCGACCTCGACTACGTCCCCAACGTCGCGCGCAAAACCGAAGTCGAGTACGCGCTCTCGAACTCTTTCGGCTTCGGCGGCACGAACGCCGCGTTAATTTTCAAGCGCTGGTCAGGCAAGTAGCACTGCAACGCTATTAACAGTCTATGCCGCCGTCTGTGTAGCCGCCGCTCTTTAGAACGGCGGGTTTTAGAGTAAGCCGGCAGTCTTGGGGCCTGTCATTTTGAGGTGGTTCGCCGAAAGAATCTCAATGTAGTGAGCGGGCGAAAAATGCTGAAGTTGAGATCCTTCGGCTATCCTCGCCGGATAGCTTCAGGATGACAACTCGGTCGCTTGTCTGAGATTTGCAGGGCATTACAAGGACATCCCCGTGAACATCATCGTCTGTATCAAGCAAGTTCCCGCGAAAGATGCTCCACTCACCATCGCCGGAAACTGGATCAAAGAGTCCGACATCGGTTTCGAGATGAACGAACCGGATAGCTACGCGCTCGAAGAAGGCTTGCGCCTGAAAGAAAAACACGGCGGCGAAGTGATCGCCTTGTCGATGGGCCCGGAACGCGTGAAGCAAACCATCAAGGAAGCCCTGGCAAAAGGCGCGGACCGTGCCATCCACATCGCCAACGACAATTTCGCCCAACTCGATCCGCTAGGCGCAGCCACTTATTTATCCGCCGCAATCAAGAAAGAAAAATTCGACCTCGTGCTCACGGGCCTCCAGAGCGAAGACCACGGCTTCGGCCAAACCGGCGTTCTTCTCGCCGGACTGCTGGATCTTCCGCACGCCACCATCATCATGGCCATAGAAGCCCAAGAAGGAAAACTGCGCCTGAAACGTGAACTCGAAGCCGGCTGGTTCCAACACATCGAATGCCCGCTACCTGCGGTTCTCTCGATTCAATCCGGCATTAACAAGGTGCGCTACGCCACGCTTAAAGGCATCATGGCCGCCAAGAAAAAGGAAATCGCGACGCTAGCGCCCGAATCACTCGGCGTTTCTGTCCAGCCAACGCAACGCGTCGAAAAAATCTACATTCCCACAAAAACGAAAAAGACCGAATTCCTCACCGGCTCGCCCAAAGAGGCCGCCGCCAAGCTGGTCGAAAAGCTCAAGTTCGAAGCCCGGGTGATCTAACGATGAAAATTCTAGTCGTTACCGAACAACGCCAGGGCAAGTGGAACAACACCAGCTTCGAGACGCTCGCTGCAGCCCAGCAAATGGCAACGGATACTTCCAGCACGGTCAGCGGCCTCGTCATCGGAAAGGGTGTCAAGACATTGGCGAATGAACTCGCCGCAAAGAATGTCGCCGAGGTCCTGCTTGTTGAGCATGACCTGCTCGAAGCCTACACGCCCGACGGCTACTGCGTGGCGCTCAAGCAGGTCATCGAAGCCGCCAAGCCAGACCTCGTTCTCTTCCCGCACACCTACCAAGTTCGCGATTTCGCACCCAAGCTCGCCGCTCAATTAGGCAAAGGCATGATTGGCGATTGCATCGGCTACCGCAATGAATCCGGCAAACTGATCTTTGTGCGCCAAATGTTTCAAGGTAAAACCTCCGCCGACGTCACCTTTCAAAGCGCAGCACCGTGGTTTGCCTCGTTCCAGGCCGGCTCATTCCGTTCCGATCTGGTCACCACGCATCCGTCAGGCAAAGCCTCGGTCAACGCTGTTTCGGTCACGCTCAACGCTGGCCAGATCCGCACCAAGCCCCTTGATCTTTTCAAAGAAGCGAAATCCGCAGTCGACTTGACCCAGGCCCCATTAATTGTAGCGGTAGGACGCGGGATTAAAGCTCCCGAGAATATTCCCCAGGCCGAAGCCGTCGCAAAAGCGCTGGGGGGAGAAATCGCCGCCTCCCGACCCATCTGTGACGAGGGCTGGCTCCCCATGGAGCGCCAGATCGGCAGCTCGGGGCAAACCGTAGCCCCAAAACTTTATCTAGCCCTGGGAATCAGCGGTGCCATCCAACACGTAGTCGGCATGAAAGGCTCACGCACCATCGTAGCCATCAACAAAGACCAAAACGCTCCGATCTTTGAAATCGCCGACTACGGCATCGTAGGCGATATTTTTGAAATCATGCCCGCCCTGACCGAAGCTCTGGAAAAAGCCAAGAACTCTTAGGTTTCGCACACCGCCGTCGACCTCGGTCTCTTTGCTACAATGAAACCATATCCATGACCGTGCAGCGCGAACAACTTGAAGCCGACGTCCTTATCGTCGGCGCTGGACCTGCTGGGCTCTCTTGCGCTTTGCATCTCGCCAACCTCATCAAGAAGCGCAACGAAGCCGGCGCCAAGCCCGAGCTCTCCGCTGAAAATATCTACGTGCTCGAGAAAGGCCGCGAGATCGGTGCTCACCAGCTTTCCGGCGCGATCATGAATCCGAAAGCGTTACGCGAACTTGTTCCCGATTTCGAGAAAACCGCGCCCCTCGATACTCCAGTCACCGATGATGCGGCACTCTTTTTCACCGAAGGTTCTTCGTTCCGATTTCCTATCACGCCGCCGCCCTTCAAGAACAAGGGCAACTACGTGGTCTCGCTGAACAAAATCACCAAGTGGCTCGGCGCGCTGGTGGAAAAGGCCGGAGTAAATCTATTCACCCAATTCGGCGGTGCGCAACTCATTCACGAGGGCAATGGCGTTGCCGGTGTGATCACTGAGGACAAGGGCGTGGACAAGACTGGCAAGCCCAAAGACAACTACACGCCCGGATACGAACTTCGCGCCAAAGTCACCGTCCTTGCCGAAGGCCCGCGCGGCTCGCTAACCAAACAACTCGTCGCAAGAAACATGCTCGACAACCTCAACCCGCAGATCTACAGCCTGGGCATAAAAGAATTGTGGGACGTGGAACCCGGCCGCATCCAACCCGGCTATGTAGCCCACACGCTGGGCTGGCCCGTCGCCACTGACATGTACGGCGGCGGCTGGATATACGGCCTTGCGAACAATCGTGTCTCCATCGGACTGGTCATCGGCCTCGAATACGCGAACCCGCAATTCGATCCTCACGAAGCTTTTCAGAAGTGGAAGACGCATCCTGCGATTAAGAAAATCCTCGAAGGCGGCAAGCTGGTTCGTTACGGGGCAAAATCTCTACCCGCGGGCGGCTACTATTCGATGCCGCGCAATTACGTCGATGGCGGCTTGATCATCGGAGATTCCGGCGGCTTCCTCGATTCACAGCGCCTAAAGGGCATCCACATGGCGATAAAAAGCGGCATGCTCGCAGCTGAAACTATTTTCGATGCGGTCAAAGCTGGCGATACCTCCGCGAAGAGTCTCAGCGCTTTCCCCAAGAAAGTCGAGCAAAGCTATATCAAGAAAGAACTGTGGGCCGTCCGCAATTTTCACCAATCCTTCAAGTACGGACTTTACGGTGGTCTCTTCCACACGGGCCTGCAATTCGTCACCGGCGGCCGCGGCTTGATCGATCCCATGCGCGTCGAAGCGGGCTACAAGCACTATCAGAAAATTAACGGCCGCCCTGCGCCGGAACGCTTCAAAGGCGATGGAAAACTCATCTTCGATCGGCTCACTGACGTCTATCACTCCGGAACGCGCCACGAAGAAGATCAACCGTGCCACCTGATCGTTCACGACCTGAACGTTTGCGCCACCAAATGCGTAGTCGAGTACGGCAACCCCTGCCAGTATTTCTGTCCAGCAGCGGTCTACGAAATGGCCAAAGAAAAGGATGGTGTAAAACTAAAAATCAACGCGGCCAATTGCGTCCACTGCAAAACCTGCGACATCGCCGACCCCTACCAAATCATCGATTGGGTAGTTCCCGAAGGTGGTGGCGGCCCCAACTACGAAGGCATGTAGTTCAGTCCTCAAATAAAAATCGGGCTGGCGACAAGCGCCGGCCCGATCGTTCTGTCGTTGTCTATGGCGTCAGTTCGGCAACAGACCGTATACATCGATCTCACCAAACGTAGTGCCGTTCCCCGTGGTGTCGTCATTTCCACGAGTGCTGATGTAGACCTTCCCGTTTGCCACGGTGGGCACGGTAAACTTCACCGCATTGCCTGCTGTGTCCCGTCCTCCCGCAGCTTGCGAACTGTTCCACAGCTCTTTCGACACGTTGCTCGCGTCGAATGCATGGAGGATGGCGGGGCCAGCAGCTCTGACTGTATCGCCGGTGCCGAACGCCCCGGAGTCGATCGCCCACACGATGCCGTCGGTAGTAGCAGACGAAGCCGAAATCGACGGCGTCGCTCCCGAAAATCCAAACACAGAAGGTGTCTGCTGCGTGGGCGTGGTGTTGAACTTGCCCGTCGCTGAATCAAAGGCCAAGCTCTCCCCAGGGAACAGATTTGTGGTTGGCAACAGAGTGGGAAAGAAATAGGCATTGTTGTTCCAGAATCCAGGTGTCGAGAACGAAGCTCCACTAAGCGCAAACTCCTGAACCACCGCGGGATCGCCGGTCGCACCACTGGCGGAGTTAAACTTCCCCAGGTTATCTCGATCGAGCACATAGAAGACTGACGCTTTGCTCGCGCCGATCAGCAAGTGCACATGTGGCCCGGCAGTCTGATCGATCAGCAGCGCCGTACCGCTCGAGCCAACGTCCAAGTCCATCGGAGCCAGCGTGCTCTGGTTGAAAGGCGTGAAGTAGTCCATGACGGTCGTCAGCGTAGGGTTTAATCGCACGTAGCTATCACTGAAATCCGTCGCACCATCAAAAGCGCCGTTACCGGTAATCAAATATAGATTGTTATTCGCCGGGTCTATAGCGGGCGCACCGCCCGACATCCAGATTCCACCCTGGCAAAAGGATTGGCCCGATACCGTGTTTGGCGTCGTGTTGAAAACTCCCGGAGGTGCCGCCAAGTTGGTCGTGTCGTACGCCATCACCCAGCCGTGATAAATGCCGATATCGCCATGCGCACCAAATCCCACGTACAACAGGTGATTGGCAGGGTTAAACGCCAATCCGGGCCGCTGGTTTTGCCTCAACGGATTAAACGAAATTGTCGTCCCGCCTTCGCAGTTTCCGGGGACCGTTGCCACAATATCCACCGGACTATTCGTCCCTTCCGCACCCGTCATGAGGTTTAGCGCGTGCAAACGGTGGTGATAAGTTGTGGTGCCCGCGTCCTTCGTCTTGGTGACTAGATAGATGGTGCTCGAAGGACGATCGATCACCGGAGTCCCGGTAATCCCTAAGTCCTTGTAGATGTCCGACGAACCAACATCGAGAAAGCTCCCATAGGTTTCGCCCGTCGGGATCAGTTGCTTTTGCCAATACGGCGTAGCGCAATTGTTCGTATCAGCGTCGAATACGTACACCGAATCACGCTGCGTCGCCACCACGATAACGTTGTGGATCCCGCCGCCGATTGTGACGTTCGGCACCCACAAGGGCTGCGCGTACACCGCTGCATCCACAGTACAAGAAAAAAGCTTCCCGAACGTCGCCGTCGCCACGTTTGTTGTGTCTAGCGCATATTCCTGCACGTTCGCTCCATCGCGTGACGCGTCATTGTGATATGTCGTCACTCCCGCAAGATCTGTGACGCCAAGGGTGGCTGAAGCTGTCTTGGTGCCATCTGCGACGCTCGTGGCTGTCACAGTGATGTTTTTTCCGGGTGACATGGGCGCCACGTAGGTCGCTGTCGTGGCCGTCTGTGGTGTGACGGCACCGCTCGACGCGGTCCACGTCACGCCCGCAGCCGCGACATCGTTGGTGACGGCCGCCGTCAAATTCAAGGACTGCCCCAGCACCAGTCCGCCGCGCTTCGGCGTTATTGTTACGCTCACCGGTCCCGGAGAGGCACTCACGGTAATCGTCGCGGTCGCGGTCTTCGTCGTGTCGGCTACAGACGTCGCGGTCAAAATCACCGACGCGGGATTCGGTACACTCGAAGGCGCCGTGTAGGTAACCGCTACGCCCGAGGCGCTCGACGTCGGCGCAACCGTTCCACACGTGACTCCGCTGCAGCCGGTGCCGGACAGGGACCAGGTCACGCCTTTGTTCGAGCTGTCGTTGGCTACGGTCGCCGTAAACGACTGGCTTTGCCCGACTTGCACGGATGAGGTCGGCGGAGCCACCGCCACCGAGACGGGTGCGCTAAGGGGCTCCTGCTGCGGCGAGGACCCACCGCCGCAACCACTAAGCAAGGCCATGGCAATCATCGCGAACAAAAATCCCGGGGTACGCCCCACATGCGTTTGCGTCAACGCAGGCCTCCCATCTTCTTATTTCCGATTGGCGAGATTTTGGGTCCGAGGCTGGAAGTTCAGTCTAATGTTCGAAGCGTTTTGGGGCCGAGTACCATACCACACCGTGATAGCGTATCGAGCACTGTACTAAAGGACAGAGCAAACTGCGGATATCGTCTTGGTGTGCACAGACAGCAGATATGTAAATAAAGCTCGGGCCGGCGCAAGTAAGTCGCCGGCCCGAGCGGTTGGTTATTCGTATTGGGCGGTGTCAGTTCGGCAACAGCCCATACACATCAATTTCTCCAGGTGTAGTGGGGTTCTGCGTCTGGGTGTCGTCATTTCCCCGCGTGCCGATGTACACTTTCCCATTCGCCACCGTCGGAACCGTGAACTTCACTGCGTCTCCTGCGGTGTCCCGGCCACCCGCGGCTTGTGAACTGTTCCACAACTCCGTCGCTAGACCTGCCGCAGAATAAGCGTGCAGTACAGCCGGGCCTGCCGCTCGCGCCTGATTGCTATTATTCGCGCTCGCGCCAAAGGCACTAGAGTCCGTCGCCCATACGATTCCATTCGTTGCCCCCTGCGCAGAAATGGAAGGCGTCGCGCCACGTCCCCCAAACGAGTTTCCCGACACCGAAGCGGCGACCACATTGAACAAGCTCGTCGCCGGGTCAAATGTGAATTGCTGCATTGGTTCGATGCCCGCGAGGTACAAATTGTTCTGCCAGAACGCTGGCGTCGCATAGATCCGCCCCGCGCTAAACTTCTGCACCACTTGATCCGTCGTCGTATTGTTCTTCCCCATACTGTCGCGATTCACGAGGAACAGATTGCCTTCCTTCCCGCCGCCAATGGCCAGATGCATCACCGGGCCGGCAGTCTGGTCTACGAGCATCGCTGCTCCGCCGGAGCCGAAGTCTGAATCGACAGCCTCCAGCGTCGCCTGGTTCGCGGGCGTAAACCAGTCGGCAACCGTCAATCCGCTTCCGGTACCGAGTTTCAGGAATGTGTCTCCGAAAGCGCTGGTCCCGTCGTAGGTTCCGTTGCCGGTAATAAGGTACAGATTGTTGAGCTGGTCTGCTGCGGGCGCTCCACCGCTCATCCATATCCCGCCGCGTGCGCCATTCGGGGTGTCGTTATACACAGCCACCTGGGTGAGTGTCGATTTGTCGTACCCAATCACCCATCCATGATATGGGTCGGCATCTTCGTGCGAAGCCCACGATACATAAACCACTCCGTTGACCAGGGCCAATCCAGGCCGCTGCAGTCCGGTCTTCGAGTTGAATGCGACATTGCCCCCAGATGAGTCGTCCCCAGTTCCCGGCACTGACGCGCTGATCAGCACGGGTCCGCCTAGTTTTTCGCTTCCCGTGGTCAAATCTAGCGCGTGAATTCGCTGAAAGAAGGTCGGCCCGGAGGCGATTACAGACTTACTCACCACATAAATCGTTCCCGTGTTTGAGTCAATTACCGGCGTTCCGATCACACCGGTTTCGGGTGTGATATCGCCGCCGCCGAATCCCACCAAGAACCCGGTGATTCCCGAGGGAACCGAGGTCTCGCCCGTAGTGCCGCCATGGGCAGTATCGAGCAGGTTGGCGTGCCAATAGGTCACGCACGGACTTGCATCCGCGTCGTACACGTACACGCTGTCATGCGCGGTAGCCGCCACGATTACATTGTGTGCGGTGCCACCGATGGTTACATTCGCCATCCACAACGGTTGCGCATAGATCGCGCCATCCGCGGCGCACGAAAAAAGCTTTCCGAAGGTCGCGGTCGTCACGTTCGTCGCGTCCAGAACGTACTCTTGCGCATTCACCCCATCGCGCGACAAATCGTTGTGGTACGTCGTCATTCCCGCCAAGTCCGTCACGCCAATCGTCGCGGTAGCAATCTGCAGCCCGTCCGTCGCGGTAATTGTTACCTTTCCCGGCGATGTCGGGGCCAAGTAGGTTGCCGTGTTCGTCCCGGGCGTTGGAGTGATCGTGCCGCTCGACGCGGTCCAGGTTACGGAGCCACCCGCAGGCGTCGTCGTCGCGGTGAAATTCATAGTTTGCCCCAGCGTCAGACCGCCACGCGTCGGCGTGATCGTCACACTACTGCTACTGCTGCTGGAAGTCACCGTAATTGCCGCCGTGGCTGTCTTGGTGCCGTCCGCCACGGACGTCGCCGTAAGTGTCACCGAAGCTGGCGTCGGCACTGTCGCTGGCGCAGTATACGTAACCGGAGTTCCCGACGCGGTGCTGGCTGCAGAGAGCGCTCCGCAGGTTGCCCCGCTGCAACCGGATCCAGACAAGGTCCAGTTCACACCCTTGTTCCCGGAATCATTCGCAACCGTCGCGGTAAACGTCGCTGTAGTACTTATGGGAACTGTTGCTGAGGTCGCTGAAAGAGTGACCGAAACGGTCGCCACGGCCGTGACCGTGATCGTCGCTGCCGCAGTCTTCGTTCCGTCTGCCACCGAAATCGCTGTTAGTGTCACCACAGGCGGAGTTGGAACCGCTGCAGGCGCAGTGTAAGAAATCGGAGTTCCCGACGCGCTACTGGCGGCCGAGAGCGCTCCGCACGTCGCACCGCTGCAACCCGCGCCAGAAAGCGTCCAGCTCACACCCTTGTTGGTGCTGTCATTCGCCACCGTGGCCGTAAACATCTGGACTTGGCCGGCTTGTACCGATGCGGTCGCCGACGATACCGTCACCGATATGACTGCCGGATCGGGAGCGGGGCCTGCATTGGAACCCCCACCGCAACCGCTGACGAATGCGATCGCAATCGCGATCGTTATGATTGCCGGGGCAAAGAAATATTGCTCCACCCGCTGCGCATGGACTCGTCTCAAGGCAGTCTCCGTATGATCGTATTTTCGAGATAAATCGCTTCCGCGGGGCGGGAAGCTGTGCAATAACGTTACTTCTGTGTTCAGACCTTTCTGTAAAGGTCTAAACACGAGGGGATGGTGCCAAAACGCAGTTTCTATTCGGCGTCTTGGTCGCCGACACCCCCTACGCTCCTCCTTAGATGATCATCCCGAAGAAAGGGTGGCGGCAGGACCCACGACCCGAATCTCCCAGGCATACCTCGTTCCCGAGTCGCTCCGTAACAGTTTTTCTTGGGTCAAGGCTTCCGCGGGCTGGAAGCCATCTCTATTAACAATCTATTTAAGTAACGGTCGCTTAAACCCCTGTAGCGACTGGGCTTAGACTGCATCGCAGAGACGCAAAGCATACCAAAAATGAAAGCGAAGCACCACAGAATCGTCCTTGCTCTCTTGCCAAATTTCGAGGCGCTGAGGCCGGGGGAACTCCGATTGATATTCCGGTGTTTAGGAGAAAAGGTTCCGCAAGAAGGCTCGCACCCGGTTCACTACCGAGTCGTCTTTGGGCTGGGCAACGCGTGGAGGAATAGTGGGCTTTGGTCCCGCGGGCTTGACAGCTGCGACAGGCTGGGCCACGGGGTTGCCTTCCACCCGACCCTGAAAGATTAGCGTCGGCCGAACCCGCACCCGCCGCACCAGCACGATCAGTTTTGGGTCGAAATTCTCATTTTGCGCCGCCGCGCGAGCATCATACGCCAACGGCGGCATAAACACTTGATAGACGGGTTCTTGCTTGGCTGCGGGTGCCTTCTCCGCGGCAGGCGGCTTTTCCGCTGCACGCGGCCTTTCCCCTGCAGGCGGATTCTCCACTACCGCCTGCTTTTCCGGTGTTGGGACTGGCGCTGACACCGGCGTTTCCTTCTTGGTCTCAGCCTTCGCTTCAGCCTTGGCTTCAGCATCTCGCTGATGAATCTCCTCGGTGGTCGCGAGTCGGCTGACTTCGAGTGGCGGAGGCGATGTCTTCGCCAGCTCCATTTCGCAAGCGCAGTGCCCGGTCGTATTCTGCAAACCCTCCAGCGCCCCATTGTTCAGAAGGATGTTGCCGCCTTGCGGCACGATCACGCTTTGCCCGGTCAGCTGCTGCTCCAGACGAATCGCCCCAGCGGTAGCCCGCACGCACATCACGCCGGGCGCATCGAAGCCGATCAGGGCATCCTGCGGACCTTCCCCTATCGAGATGGGCTTGGCTTGAATCTGTGCCGTGTAGACCGTCACCGTTGGCTGCTTTTCGACATGTACCCGAATGACCCCGGTATCGAGCGCCAAAGTAAGCGACCCTCCGGATTTCAGCACCGAAAGATGCGCGGGACCACAGATCCCAATCTTCCCGCCTTCCACCAACTCCAGACGCGCCTGACCCGACTTCACCCGGATGTCATTTCCACTCCGAAGAATCGTTTTGATTTGTCCGTGGACCACGTCCACCGTCATCGGACCCTGCAGCGCAATGGCTTCTCC
Organism: uncultured Acidobacteriota bacterium; assembly: GCA_963721915.1. Taxonomy (GTDB): domain Bacteria; phylum Acidobacteriota; class Terriglobia; order Acidiferrales; family UBA7541; genus Acidiferrum. Next base: position 450,441 of record CAVRLD010000009.1, read on the forward strand.
CTCAATCGTGCCCACGGTGTCGTCGGTATTGTCCGGGCGCGCTCCCGCCGCAGTGAGCAGGGCCGCTGCAAAAAGCGCTGCGCCCGCGGTGATGGGAACGCCGCGCCGCCGCCATCCCTCAATTTGTGTTCGAAGATCCAATCCGTGCAACTCCAGCCTTCTCAGATGCGCGAACTCGATTCGCCGCAGCCTTACGACGACGGTCCGCCTATACTATACGACGACCATCATGCCAGACGCAGCCGAGCGTTCCACCTCTGAACGAGGGCACAACACGTCAACCGCAGAGGACAAGTCAGGCACGGCGCCGACCACAACGACCGGGCGGGAAGCACTCGCCGGACAGGATACCGTCAGCGCCCACTACGATACGCGCCTGCCCAATCTGCCATGGTCGCGCCGCATCCAGATTCCGCTGATCGCCGCCGCGGTCTACACCGTAATTCGCACGCTGGGCCCGACGCTGCGCTATGAAGTGATGGGCTGGCAGCACGCCGAACGCGTCTACGCCTCAAAGAAACAAATCATCTGGGCGTTTTGGCACCGCGTGATCATCCCCATCGTATGGTGGAGACGTAATCATGGTGTCGTAATCATGAACACCACCGCCTTCGACGGCCAATGGACCCGCAAAGTGATCGAGTGGCTAGGCTTCGGCACCGCCCAGGGAAGCTCTTCGCGCGGCGGATTGCGCGGCCTGGCGGTAATGGCCAAGCGCCTGGGCGAAGGCGTCGATTGTGGCTTCACCATTGATGGCCCGCGCGGGCCGCGTTACGTTGCGAAACCCGGTCCAGTCATTCTCGCTCGAAAAACCGGATGTCCCGTGATGGTCTTTCACATCGGCGTCGATCGCGGCAAAACCTTCGAGAATACCTGGGATCATTTCCTGCTGCCCAAGCCTTTCGCCCGCGCAGTAATTCTGTTCGCTCCGCCAATCTACGTCCCTCCCGACGCGAATCAGCAAGCATTGGAAGCCAAGCACGCCGAAATGCAACGCGAACTCGAACGCGTCCGCGACATCGCCGAATCCTGGTTCTCGCTAAGCGATGCAGAGCGCGACCTGCATCGCGCCCAATTCCACCTTTAGTTCGCGTAGTTCGCGCCGCTGCACGCTGGCGATTACGTCCATCTATCGCACATTTTCGTTGCGTTCTCCAAGCTTGACGGGAATGTCGAGTTTTTTCCCGCCGCGATACACCGTCAGCGTGACTGTGTCGCCTGGGCGCTTGCGGTTCAAAATAATGTTCAAGTCCATGGTGTTGGCAACCTTCGCGCCGTCAATCGCCACAATCACATCGCCGCCAATCGCGATCCGTTGCATGCCCGCCTGAGCCACACGATCGCCACCTCGCACGCCCGCAACTGCCGCGGGCCCGCCCTTTGCCGCCGTCTCCACGAGTAGCCCTTGCTCGACGGGGAGGTCCAATGCTTGCGCCAGATAGCCGCCCACGGAAATCGTTTGCACGCCAATGTAGGCCATGTGCACGCGACCTTCGGTGATCAAATCTTGTGCGATTCTCTTCGCGGTGTTGATGGGAATCGCGAAGCCGATGCCCGCGGTGGTGCCACTTGGTGTGTAAATCGCGGAATTGATGCCGATCACTTCGCCATGCGAATTGATCAGCGGGCCGCCCGAATTCCCGCGATTGATCGCGGCATCGGTCTGAATCGCTTCATCGATCAGCGTGGTCTGGCTGGTTTGCACCGTGCGACCCAGCGCGCTGACCACCCCAGTCGTCAATGTGCTCTGAAAGCCAAAGGGATTACCAATCGCCAGGACCTTTTGCCCCACCTGCAACGCCGCCGAATCCCCCAGCGGCAATACCACCAAATGCTTGCCCTTCGGATCGATTTTCACCAACGCGACGTCGTTGCGTTGATCCGCGCCCACAAACTTTCCGGGGTAACGCGTTTGGTCGCCCAGGACCACTTCGATCGATTGCGCCTCCTGAACGACGTGAAAATTGGTAAGGATGTAGCCTCGTTCGTCGATTACAAAACCGGAGCCGGCGCCTTCGACTGGAACCGGGTCCATGAAGAAATCGTACTCCGTCGCTTTGGTCAGAACGTTGGCGACCGCGGCCGAAGCTTGTCGATACACGCGCACGTTGATTGCCTCATCGTCGGTAAGCGCGGCGTCGCGCGCGGCCGTGCTGGCATTGCTCGCGCTGTTCGCTACGCTGCCGCCTTTCCCGGAAGGCGCTGGAATCCCACTGTCACCGCGTGGGTCCGCGCCGACGTTCAAGGGTTGATGCTGGCCCCAGCGCGCTCCCACCCAATACGCTCCGAGAAGCAGCACTGCGCACGCAAGAATCAGGCGAATTAGGCTGGTTGGTTTTCGCTCGTTCATTTCCGGAATCCTTCCGCACTATGTAGGCGCCGGGCTTTAGCCCGGCGAACAACGATTCATTCCGAAGCATTACCCTTAGTATAGGCAAATTTCACGCGGTGTTCCTGTCCATAACAGGCCGCCTCACCACAAACTCCGGAGTCTGCTGATCGTAAAGCCCGCGACGCTCCTCGCCCGCTGCTTGCCGGTCCGCGACGTCCTGCGGCCGTCAGACACAATCCACGACGGATATACAAAACTCCTCACGCGTGTGTCGGCAATTCACGCATGGCTCCGAAGTTTTGTGGCTAGAGCTTCGACTTGCCGTCGGGTGTCTTCCAGCGAACCTGAACAATCGATTTTCTCGGTTGCCAATTTCAATTTGTCGGCAACCGGGAGCTGCGCGGCCATGCGGTTGCGCGCCTCCTCTTCACCGAGGCCCCGAGCGCGCAACCGTTCGAGTTGCTGCTCTGGCTTGCACCAGGTAACCACGAGGCCGTCCAAGTATTTCTGATAGCCGGCTTCGACCAACAACGCGGCTTCCACAAACGCCACGCTGACGTCGCCTTCGCACGCCCACTCCTCAAATTGCCGCAGAATCGTTTCCTGAACACGCGGGTGAACAATCGCGTTCAGGTGATCGAGTTTGGCGCGATCGGCGAAAACCAACGCGGCCAGTTTCCTGCGATCGATCTGACCTGTGCTGCTCCTGGGATCGATGACGCCCCGTCCAAATTCATGCACCACTTCTTCATAAACAGTTTCGCCCGGCTCCATGAGCTCTCGCGCAAGCGAATCCGCGTCAATGACATCGAAGCCGAGATCCCGCAGCATCCCAGCCACGGTGCTCTTACCGCTGGCAATGCCTCCGGTGAGGCCGAGTTTGCGCATGGGCAGTATTAGCGAGCGCCGGCAGCCGACGGAACCGTCTTCGTGTCGATCTCTCCACGTCGCAGACGCGCGGCTTTGATGGTGTTGCTCATGAGCATGGTGATGGTCATGGGGCCGACGCCGCCCGGCACCGGAGTCAGGGCCCCAGCGGTGTGGATCGCATCGGGATGAACGTCGCCGACAAGCACCGAGCCATTGGCGCGGAATTTCTCGAGACGCGCCGGAAAACTTTGCAGCAGGCGCTCGGCTTCTTTCGCGTCGGTAACTTTGTTCGTGCCCACGTCGATGACCGCCGCGCCGGGACGAATCCAATCCGCGGCGACGTAGCCGGCCTTGCCCATCGCCGCGACCACGATGTCAGCCCGCCGCACCACGTCCGGCAGATCCCGCGTTTTCGAGTGGCAGATGGTGACGGTGGCGTTGGCGTGCATCAGTAGCAGCGCCATGGGCTTGCCGACGATATCGCTGCGGCCGAGGACAACCGCATTCGCGCCTTCGATTTTGATTTCGCCGCGCCGTAGAATTTCCATGCAGCCCGCAGGCGTGCAAGCCACAAGTCCTGGGCGTCCGCTAACCAGGCGGCCAAGGCTCACGGGATGAAAGCCGTCCACGTCCTTCGCGGGATCGACCGCTTCGAGCACGCACTTGGTGTCAACCTGCGAAGGCAACGGAAGCTGGATCAGGATGCCATCAACGGCATCATCGGTGTTGAGTTCGTCTACAAGTCGCAGCAGTTCGTCGGTGGTAATCGAGGCGGAAGGCGTATGCATCCAGCTCGCAAGGCCCAGCTGTTGACACGCGGCGATTTTCGATTTCACGTAAAGTTGCGAAGCCGGATTTTCGCCCACCAGCACGGCCGCAAGACCCGGCCGAATCCCTTGGGCGCCGAGCCGCTGAATTTCATCGGCAAGATCGGCGAAAACCAGGTCGCGAATCTTCGTGCCATCAAGGATGCGTGCCGTCATCAAATCTCGCTTTCTGCGCCGAGCAGGCCAGCAAGCCGATGGTAACACACGGCCTAGCACTCTCTGCCGAGACGCCCAATCGTGTTAAGTTTGTCCCAATTCTCGCCGTTAAGCGGCCGCCGACCGATTACCGTGAGCCTCGAAGAGTGGCAGGCGCCTCGAGCCACCGCCAAGCATTCTCCGAGTCCTCTGTGTTCCGACCTCTGCGCCCTCTGTGTTAAATCCTTTGACTTGTTCGTCCGCCAAGCCCAGCTACTCCTCTGCGGAAACCGGCGCCGCCGACCGCAGCCACTGCTCCATCTGCTCGTGCCCCACCACTCCAGCCTGGTGCATTACCACCCGCCCACCCCGCAAAACCGCAAAGTTGGGTATCCCTCGAATCTGGAACCGCTCCGCGAGCTGCGAATTCTGTTCCGTATCTACCTTCAACACCACAGCCCTCCCCGCCATGTCCGCCGCGGTCCGCGCAACCTCCGGCGCAGCCATCTTGCATGGCCCGCACCAGTCCGCCCAAAAATCCACCAACACCGGAACCTGTGCATTTTGGACGATTTCATCGAACAGCGTCTCATCCACCGCCAACGGCTCGGCAACGGGAGGCAGCGGCGTCTTGCAATTCCCGCAACGGCCAGTACTGGCGAGATATTTCGCCGGAACTCGATTCTTTTGCCCACAAGAACTGCACACGCGGATCACAGGCATGTCCCTACTCCTTCGCTAAACCACACCATACGATGCGGGCCAACATGCCGACGATTCAACCGGTTTCGACCGCGCCGCCACCTTACCTACCACGCACGTCGCTTCTGGCGGTAGGATGTCATGCTAGAGATCGCAACTAACCAGGGACTACGAAAGGAAGCCGCGGATCATGAGTTCGTTTGTGGAGGGAGACCGGCGAGAGCTCGAGAGGAAGGCCAAGGCAGAAGGGCGCCTGCCGCCCGGGCAGTCGCTGACACTGAAGTGGCCGGTGCTACACGCCGGTGGCGTACCCCACTTCGATCCGGCGAAATGGGACTTTAAGATCACGGGACTGGTAGATGCACCGAAACGCCTGACGTGGGACGAGTTTCGCAAGTTGCCGCAGACCGAAGTGACTTCGGACTTTCATTGCGTGACGCGCTGGAGCCGCCTCGACAATCACTGGAAGGGTGTGCTGTTCACCGATGTGATGAAACTGGTGGTGGCGAAGCCGGACGCGAAATACGCGCTAGTGCTGGCAGAAGAGGGCTATACGGCAAATGTGCCGATGGACGATTTGCTGCGTCCAAATGTCCTGTTCGCCTTCGATCACGACGGCGAGCCGCTCACGGCCGAGCACGGCGGACCACTGCGATTAGTCGTGCCGCAATTGTATGGGTGGAAGAGCGTCAAGTGGGTACGCGGCTTCACGCTGCTGGATCACGACCAACTCGGTTTCTGGGAGCGCAACGGCTATCACGAGTACGGCGATCCGTGGAAAGAGCAGCGCTACTCGGGCACATGAGCAACACGAAGAGGGTCAGGTATGTGAGGGTGCCGCACCCTTGGTTTGTAAGGGTGCGGGTTTTGACTTCTAGGGGTTTGCTTTGAGCCGTCAGAATCTCTAGCGCCCAGCAAGCAAGTACCCACCGCCTCTATTTCGGCAGCCAAAAGGGCTGCTTGGCCGGGACAAATTCGATGGGCGTGCCGGTGATAAACGTTTTCAGCCAGCGCGCGCATTCGTCCATGCCGGCTTGTTCGCTGGGGATGTGGCTGATGATGATGAGGGCTTTGCGCTTGCCCTCGGTGGCGGCGTCGGCGACGTACTCGACGGTTTCCCATTCGCGAGTTTCGCCGACGAGAAGCAACTCGACGTTGTCCTGTTCGAGGGCGTGAGTTTCACGGACGAAGCCTGCGGCGCCGGGACTCAGGCCTACCTTGGTTACCTTCATTTCGGGATTTCCTACTACGCGGAGAGATGGGGCGCCTAATTGTTTGGCGACCTCGGCGGCTAGTTTCGACACGGTGGTTTCCGGCAGCGTGAATATGTGCGGATCATCGGTGTGCTGGTATTTCTCCCAGCCCAAGACGTGGACCATGCCAGCGAGAATGCCGTCGGGGTGCATCCTGTGCCAGTGATCGTGGAAGCGCCACACGACCAGATTGTTTTGTTCGATGAAAGCGCGCTTCGCAGCCCAGACCGGGTCGCTTTTGTCCATCCCTTCGGGTACGTCCTGGTGGCTGTAGAACGTGGGCTCGTGCGTGATGATAAGGTTCTGGTGATTGGCAGCGGCGCGCTGCAGGACATCCAGCGTGGCCATCATCGTAACCGCGATTCCTGTCACGGGCGCGTCGGGATTGCCGCCTTTGAAGGTGTCCACCGTTTGCGTCATCCACGGGATGCCGACATGATCCTGGATGGCCTTTACGATTTCGCGAGCAGTAGGCGGCTTGTCCTGCGCTCGAACCGGGGCGCAGGACAACACAGCTAGAGTTAATGTTGCCAAAAATCGGCTGCGACTGCTTCTACCGCCACGGAATTTAGGCATGATTTCTTCCTCGGACTTCTCGTTGAGCAGGTTGCCGGTTCATCATACGGAATTACCGCAGCATTGAGAATGCCAGCGTGCGAGTGTCAACGGGATGCTCACGCGATAGCGAGAACCCCGTTCAGGAAGTTGACCAGATACTTCCAGACAAGGTAGTAAGCGATCAGCGCAACAGGCGCGGCAATGGGAAAGATTTGCGCGAAATGGAGAACGGCCGGAAAGTCCAAGGCGTGCGTCAACAAAATCCCGAGTGGCGCGAGCACAAAGGGCAACAACGCGCCGTGTACGCCAATCGACAAGTGCGTGCGTTCGTGAGATGCAATGAACAGGATGTTCCATAACCCCCAGAGGTTGGGCACAACCGCCATCGGAAAGATGAGGACGCGCTCGATGGGCACCGGTACGTCGTATACGTAACGCCACATGTAAAACACCGTTGCGATGATCAGGAAAAAAATAGTGGGTATCACGATTCCTGCCATATAGGCCCGCAGATACGCGTGCTGGTTCATGAAATCCTCCTGCGTTACAAGTGATAAAGCAAAGCCGGGATTACCCCCGGGAAAAAGATAAGTGCAGCGCTTGCGAGGGCGGCCAGCACCAAGTCGAACCACGGCACGCGGACGGGTTGCTTCTGATCGAGGCGCTGCAACATCTGCGGCCAGAGGTCGCGGCGCAGTTCGTTATCTCTCGCGGGACCGATGGCTCGCTTGAGTAGATCGCGCAAATCTTCGTCGTCGTGTGGAATCATGGTTTAGGGCCCTTCGTTCTCAGACGTTGTTCTCGGACACTGTTCCCAGAGATTATGCCCACGGATAAGAGTTGTTTGCGCAGCATGCGCACGGCGCGAAACACCCGGACTTTCACCAGGGACGCGGGGATCCCAGCAGCCTCGGCGATTTTCTCGTACGGCTCGTCTTCGATCAGTGCAAGGGTCGCGACCAGGCGGTATTTCGGCGGCAGCTGTGCGAAGGCCATCCGGATACAGTCACGCGTTTCGCGCTGCAGCGCGGGATCGGGCCGCGCATCCGCCGCCAGGTCTGTGGGCAGTTCATTCTCGTGCCGCGATTTGCGCATGTAGTCGAGCGCGGCATTCGTGGCGATCCGGTAGGCCCAGGCCCCAAAATTGCCGGCGGGATCGAAGCGTGCGCGGGAGCGGTAGATGCGCCAAAACGTTTCCACGGTGAGATCCTCTGCGATGCCGGAGTCGCGGACGATGCGAACGATCCAGGCGTAGAACTGCCGCTGATGCTGGCGAAACAGCGCCTCGAAAGCATCCAGGTCGCCCGCCGCGAACCGTTCCAGGAGTTCCATCCGCCACTCTCTGTTCCTTATTACTTGGCGTTCGAGGCTTTGGTTACAAGAACCTATCCGAAAACGCAAAGACTTAGAAGCAAAAGACTTAGAGGAGGCGACGCGACGCTGCGGAACGAATTCAAGCCCGCGAGGGAATGTAATTTGGTGGTGTGTGAGCAGCGGCAGTGTTAGGGGCCAAAGAGTGAAGTTTGCTTACTTAATTCGCGGCGGCTATTGCCGGCGTTACTGGGCGCAAGCGATTTGCACGCTTGCCGTAGTGGCGGCGATCTTGGGCCACAGTCTGATTGGCAAGGCATCGTCGCGTTCCCAAACCCAACAGCCTCAGCAAGAGGCTGCCCCGGCGCCGCAGCAAAAAATTGCCGTCGAAGTGAAAGTGGTTAACGTACTAGCCGCCGTTCGCGACAAACATGGAAAGACCGTCTCGAATCTTACGAAAGACGATTTTGCTCTGGCCGAAGACGGCAAGCCGCAAACGATCACTTATTTTGCGCGCGAGAGTGATTTGCCTTTGCGATTAGGGTTGTTGGTGGATACCAGTTTGAGCCAGCGACGGGTGTTGGAAGAAGAACGGACGGCCAGTTACAGCTTTCTGGATCATTTGCTGCGCGTGGACAAGGACTTGGCGTTTGTCATTCATTTCGACAGAGAGGTGGAATTACTGCGGGGGTTCACACCCTCGCGGCCGAAATTGCAGGCGGCCCTGCAATTGCTGCAAACGCCGCAATTCGACGGCGGAGGAAGAGGCGGGAGAGGAGGCGGTGGCGGTGGTGGCTATGGAGGGGGCGGCGGAGGTCAACGCCAAAGAGGCGGAGGGACATTGTTGTATGACGCGGTGTACCTGGCTTCCAACGAATTGATGAGCAAGCAGCAGGGTAGGAAGGCGTTGATCATCCTTTCGGATGGTGTGGATCATGGCAGCAGGGAAACGCTCGCGACAGCGATCGAGGTGGCACAGCGCGCGGATACCGTCGTGTATTCGATCTTGTTCAAAGACGACGAAGGCTACGGAAATCGGGGCGGGTGGATGGGCGGCGGGCCGATGGGCGGCGGGCCGATGGGCGGCGGGCGTCGCAGTGGACGAGGCCCTCAGCAGCAGCGCCCGGACGGTAAGAAAATCCTGGAGCAGATTTCCAAGGAAACTGGCGGCCGTTTGTTCGAGGTGTCGAAGAAAGAGACCGCCGATAAGATCTATGCGGCAATTGAGGAAGAGCTTCGCAGCCAATACAGTTTGGGCTATCCGCTGGACAAGAACCCGGGCGCTGGGTACCACAAGATTCAGGTTGCGACGAAACAGAAGGATCTGATCGTGCAGGCGCGTGATGGATATTACTTGGGACGATAGAAGAAGTTGGTAGCGACGGGGAACTTTTAGCGTGCGGCGATGCGTTCTTTGACAAGTCGGTGGCAGAGAATTGGTGTTAACGCCGCGAGTGAAGCGGAATTATGGTAAGATTGTCTTACCATGCAAACGAAGGTTTCCACAAAGGGGCAGGTCGTTTTGCCGAGTGCCCTGCGCGAGAAGCTAGGGCTAAGGCCGGGAGACCCGCTCGACGCCAGGCTTGAGGGCGGCAGCATCGTGTTGACTCCGAAGCAGCGGCGACGGCGCAAGGCTCGGATCATCGTCGATCCCATAACCGGTTTGCCCGTTCTGACCGCTGGATCCGATGCTCCCATCGTCACCAGCAAGCAGGTGAAGGAAATCCTGTCTGACTTTCCATGACGAAGTATCTATTGGATGTAAATGTCTTGGTAGCGCTCGGAATTGGCGATCACGAATTCCACACTTCCGTCGCGATGTGGCTGCGGACATTAAGTTCAGACGACGAGCTTATGACGTGCGCGATTACTGAGTTGGCATTTGTGCGGGTGCTCGCGCAACTTTCGCAGACTGAACTTTCTATCGCCGCAGCAAAGGCTCTTTTGCTACAGGTCAAGTTGGATGGCGCATTCAAATTTACGTTTCTTATGGACGACCTAGATGCCACGAGGCTACCCGGTTGGGTGAAGACGCCCAAGCAGACCACCGATGGACATCTTGCCGCGCTCGCCAAAGCGAACGACGCCACGTTCGCGACGCTGGATCGCAGTATTCCCGGCGCGTTTTTGATCCCGCAAAGATAGGAACTCTTCATGTATTACAATTTCAACGTCTATCGTGGCCGAAAGATCTTCAATCTAAATTTCTCTGCGCGAAATAATAAGCAAGCGATCGCGGACGCGGCGGCGCTGTTGCCTAATTTCAGCAAGCTCCGCTGGGTACTGTGGTCTTGCCCGCCGCGCGGTCGTAAGTGGCGGAAAGGAATCGAGAATCTTCCCAGGTCACTATAGGCCTCCCCTGAATCGCTGGATATCGATCCGCTATGGGCCAATTTCCTTGACTTCCGGGGGACCGTAAGCCGCAATGTCAATCAAGTGATTCAGGCACGTCAACTTGTAGTGAAGGATTCTCTCGGTGTGGCCGCCAGTGTCTCTCGCAAGATGCTCAAGAAAATGCGACTTTGTGTAGACCCGAAATAGAGTGCCAGCAAATACTTCATCCCCATATTGTCCGCATGACCCGACACATTCTTCGGTGACCAGATACGCTACGTAACGTTTCCACGTTAGCTCAAAGCTTCGGCACGCTTCGGTCGACTCAACCGGCGACGCGCCTTTCGATAATTCTGCCAGTTTGGGAAGCTCGGGATGGGAGCGAACTACGCCAGCAGGATTTACGACTGCCTCTTGTACGACCAAGCGGAGAGAATTATCACGCGGCTCTGTTAGCTCTCGTAGGTAAACGTATTTTTACCGAATCTAAGAAGTTCATTTTCGGTTCTCGAAGGCGTACTGGCCTGCGCCAATGGGACCATATTACCGCTTCTCCGGTCCTGATTAAGCGTGGAGGCTGTCGCACAAAAAGTAAAGCGCCAGGGCCGCTCGATGCGGACTAAGGTTTCCACCAACGGCCGAGTGGCGTTGCCCCGCCGCGTTCTGATTGGCCGATTTTCCGTGATGGTTTTTGTGGAGTTGTCTCTAAACCTGCACCCTTTGAAAAACCAAACCCAAAGGGTGCGGCACCCGGCTGGAAGTGCGCCCACAACGATACGCCTGACCTTCCCTATTGAGAAGTCTTAGGGTTTTAGGCAGCCTTCGGGGCGGATCAGTTTCCGATTACACCACTAGCCGCGACGTACCAATTGACAGAACTAATTCGTCAATATAGGTTTCTCCGAATCCTCTGTTCGGATGGAGCAAACGGGAGAAAACAGCCATGGCCAGGCGCAGATTCTTGTCACAGTTGGTCGGTCTTCCTTTTCTAGCACTTGGGGCGAAGGCCCAGGAATCGAAAAGAGTTCTGAAGATCATGATGAGGAGTTCCTGGGGAACCGACGACCCGTCCCGAGCCTCATTTGTGTTTGCACATGCGCTCGCGTTGTCGGACGCAGGTCACGAAGTTCAGATATTTCTAACTGCCGACGCCACGTATCTGATGCGTAAGGCGACGTCCGATGCAGTGGTTCCCATTGGTTGGGCACCGCTCAGTGAATTGCGCGAGAAAATCGTCGCCAAACACATTCCTGTGTTTTCTTGCGGAGCTTGCTCCCGAGCCCGTGGGGTTTCGGAAAATGATCTCGCCAATTGGAATGCGAAGTTCGGTAACCCAGCCATCTTTGTTTCTCTAGTTGAGTGGGCTGATCGCATCATCGGCGAATAGGGCCGAATTGCAGCCAGCCGTCCGTTCCCAGTACGAACTTCACCGGTAATACGACTAACCATGCGCTGAGATTTCTCCGCAGACAAATCACTCGCACCAAAAAACAAAACGCCCGGGCCACAAGCCCGGGCGTCTCGCCTAGCTTAAAACTTACGACTAGTAGATGTCGTATTGCTCCCAGTGGAGGGTGGCGTCGGATTGGATGATTACGTGTTTGTGCGTAGTCTGCTCGAGTTCGTCGATGAGCATGGACTCGCGCGTCTTTAGGGCTTTGGCGATTTCTGGGTGGACGCGGAGAGTCAGATTTGGGCTCTCGTGGTCGGCGGCGGCCATTTTGCGGGCTTCGGCTTGGATTTCGTAGCAGAGCGTCGGGCTGGACTTCACCATGCCGGAGCCGGTGCAGTATGGGCACGGTTGGCAAAGAACGCGCTCAAGAGCTTGCTTGGTGCGTTTTCGCGTGATGCAGACCAGGCCGAACTCGTTGAACGAGAGCGCTTTCGACGGGGCTTTGTCCTGCTCGAGTGCCTGCTGCAGCGCCGACAAGACTTTCTCCCGGTTGCGCCGCTCCTCCATATCGATGAAATCGACAACGATGATGCCGCCCAGGTCGCGCAGACGGATCTGGCGGACGATTTCTTTCACCGCCTCGATGTTGGTCTTGACGATAGTGTCTTCGAGGCGTGTGGAGCCTTTGCCTACGAATTTGCCGGTGTTGACGTCGATCGCGACGAGCGCTTCGGTGTGATTGATGACGATGTAGCCGCCGGACTTCAGCCAGACTTTCGCGCGCAGAGCTTTATCGAGCTCGTGCTGGATGCCGAACTCTTCGAAGATCGGCGTTTCCTTGGTGTAGAGCTTGACGCGGTTGACGAGCTTGGGTTGGAAGCGGCTGACGAATTCGACGACCTTGCCGTATTCCTCTTCGTTGTCGATCCAGATCGCGCTGAAGTCGTCGCTGACGTAGTCGCGGAGCATGCGCTCGACGAGATCGAGGTCGCGGTGCAGAAGCGCGGGCGCCTTGCGCTGCTCGCTGCGTTCCTTGATTTCGTTCCAGGTCTTGCCAAGGAAGTCGATGTCGGCGCGGATTTCGTCGTCGGTAGCTTCGCCTGCCGCGGTTCGAACGATGAAACCGCCGGGATAGGCGTTGCCTGCTTCACTGACGAGACGGCGCAAGCGGGAGCGATTTTCCGCGGAGATGATTTTGCGCGAAACGCCGGTGTGATGGACCGTCGGCATGTACACGAGGAAGCGTCCGGGTAGCGCCACATGGCTGGTGATGCGGGCGCCCTTTTTGCCGAGAGGTTCCTTGGCGATCTGGATGACGACATCCTGACCGGCCTTCAGCATTTCGGAAATCAGCTGCGGACGGCGCGGCGGTCCGGAGCGTCCGCCCTGATAACCGCGATCGTGCCTTGGGCCGCCGGGACCGCTGGGGCGGCGTTCGAAACGCCCGCTGGGGCGTCCACCACGGGAAGGACCACCGGGACGTGGACCGCGATCGCCTCCGCCGCGATTGTCGCGACCACGGTCGCGGCCACCGCCACGGAAGGGCCGTTGAAAACGCGATCGCGGATTGCCGCTTCCGATACGCGCTGACTCGCGCGGAGCAAAATCTTCGCGAGGTGCGCTGGCACTGCGCGGCGAACGTGTCTCGCCGGGCAGCAGGATAACGTCGTCCTCGATCGGAGCCGACGGCGTGGCCTGTGCGCCCGCGGACGCTTCGATGAGCTCGTTTTCGCGATCGTGGACCCCGTCGCCGTGTTCGTGCGTGTCGGTTTCGAGGTGTTCGCCGCGCGCGGCATCGTGTACGGCGTCGTCATGAGCGGCATCGGCTTCCGCGTCAGCGCGCTCCTGCGGGGTCATTCTTAGGGCCTCGTCGGATGTTCCTTCGACGGAGGATCCCTCGGAAACTTCGACCTCTTCCGTTTCGGTGAGGCGAATTTCTTCCCCTTCTTCCGATGTTTCTTCTGACGACTCGCCCCGCGTTTCTTCTTCGTCCTCGCCTTCGTCGGCTTCTACTGCTGCTTCTTCTTCCTCTTCTTCTTCCTCAAATACGGCACCGCCGGCGACAGCGTCAACGGCAGCCTTGGCCTGCGTTTCCTCTTGTTTGGCTTCAATCAGGCTCGACGACAGGGCGGCAACGTCTTCCTCGCTCAAGGAATTTTCGACGCGTACGCGTTCGGCCTCGCGGGCCTCGGCGGCTTCGTCGATCGGAGACGTAGAGATGTCGGTAGCGGGGCTGGAGGCATCCGCCGTATCGGCGGCGGCATCCGCTTCGGGTCCGGTTTCGGCGAGCAGCCAGCGGGGAAGTCCGCCGGAGGAACGCCGGGGTACATTGGGCCCCACCGGCGAACCGGCAGATTGCGTCGTGGCTGAGCGCGGCATCGACTCATCAGTTTCGGGCTGCGGTTCGGGCAACTCCGGTGCCACGACGGGAGCAACCGGAGCGGCGGCCGCTACAGGCTTGTTGCGATATTTCGCGAGCGACTCACCGGGGAGAATGATTTCGTCTTCCGCGCTGGTTTCGGCAGGTCCAACGGGACGGGAACCTCCGCCTTCGGGACGGCGATTGTCAAAGCCGCGAGGCTGTTGACCTCGAGGTTCGAATCCGCGGGGCTGCTGTCCGCGTGAGTCGTAGCCCCCACGGGAATCGCTTGGTCGCTGCTGATCTCCGCCTTGCGGAGAGGCGTATTTCGACGGCGGCAAATTACGGCCGCCGGTTGGGCCTCCCGGTCTGGATGGCCGTCCGCCACCTCGACGGCGCCCGCCGCGGCGTCCGAAGCGCCCACGGCCACGGTCCCCGCCGCGATCTCCACCTTGATCGCCTCGGCCGAAGTTCTGGCCGCCTCGATCGTTGCGTGGCGGGCCGCCGCGATCATTGCGCGGAGGATATTTCTGGGTGGGATTGTACTGGTGACCGAAATTCTGTGGAGCCGAAGCGTTCGATTCGGGCTGGCGTTCTTCGGGGTCGCCGTGCGCGTCCGAATGCGTCGAGGCATCGGCGTCGTGATGTTCTTCGATGGCAGCGTGTTCTTCGTCTGGAACATGCGCGTCGTGTTCGTGGTCCTGCTCATCCACATGATGTTCATGCGGATCGTGTTCATGGTGCTCATTGTGTTGATGTGATTCGTGGAGCGATTCGGCCTCGGCGAGCTCGAGATGAGGCGCATCGTCGCCGGTTTCGGCGGCGTGCCCCAGCGTTTCGCCCGGCAGCACTTCGGTGTGCACCGACACGGAAATCGGCGGGGGCGCGGAAGCGTGCGGCTCCGCGTGCCCATGACCGTGATCGTAATCCTCAAGATTCTCGAAAACGTCGCTGACGTACAGGAAGGCGTCGCCATCGAGGCCGATATCCACGAACGCGGACTGCATGCCGGGAAGCACCCGGGTGACGCGGCCCTTGTAGATGCTGCCGACCAGGGCGAACTCTTTTTCGCGCTCGATGTAAATTTCGACTAACTGACCTTCTTCCAAAATCGCGACCCGCCGTTCGTGGGAGGCCGCGGAAATAACCAATTCTTTCGACATGAAAACTCCTCGTTATGTGCGGCGCCGGCCAAGCCGGAGCCGCCTTTCTGCGTGTTCCCGGACAAGCCGGGAACATCGCACTGCGTGGCGCCGACTGGGCCGGAGCCACCGGACGACATCGCCGCGAGCGTGCGCTCTGCGGGGGTCCGGACGAATAGCCTGCCCCGCGTGAAGCGGGGATACGTGGGCGACATCTTTGGGGAGACGATGCCTGTGCGTACGAAGCCGGAGGGGTGGATCCCGGTCATGCCGGGGTCAGTACTGATGGTGCACTTCCTCTTGCCTATAAGGCCGGTCCGTTGCCGGGAGGGGCAAACGGCGGACGATGCTGTCCTCACTCTAATATTCCTGATTTCTACCACCGGCGCGGCCTTCAAGTAAAGTCAGGCGGCGCGCTCGGGACTGGCGAATCGCTCAGTTGAC
The DNA here is from genome assembly GCA_963721915.1 of uncultured Acidobacteriota bacterium. Classification (GTDB taxonomy): domain Bacteria; phylum Acidobacteriota; class Terriglobia; order Acidiferrales; family UBA7541; genus Acidiferrum. Next base: position 466,101 of record CAVRLD010000009.1, read on the forward strand.
GAACCGGCGAATCCGGACATTCATCACCAGACCAATCGCCAGAAAAACAAACAAAGTGGCCGAGCCCCCGTAACTCATTAAGGGTAACGGGATGCCGGTGACGGGCATAGCGCCAATCACCATAGCCACATTTACTAAAACATGGAAACCTAGCGCGGCGGCTACGCCCATGACCAGAAACATGCCTGCGCGATCTTTCGCGCGTTGGGCATTCTGCACGAGTCGCAGCAACAACGCCATATACAAACCCAAGGCAATCAGCACGCCTTTAAAGCCCTGCTCTTCCGCCCAGGCCGACATGATGAAATCGGAATAACGGACGGGGATGTAGCCGAGTTGATTTTGCGTGCCGTTGCGAAACCCTTTGCCCCAGAAGCCGCCGGAACCCACGGCTATCTTGGATTGCAACAACTGATAGCCCGAGCCTTTTGCGTCTTCTTCCGGGTGCAGGAAGGAAGTGATTCTCTCTCTTTGGTAAGGCTTTAGAATGTGCTTGCTCACCGGAGGATAGAAAACACTCCCGACTAACAACGCTCCAGCTAATGAAAAAATTGCTGCATGCTGCCACTGCAAGCCCCCGAGAAAAGCGCCAACTACCAACAGGGGCATGAGCACTAACGCGGTGCCCAGATCGGGTTGCTTCAGAATTAGTCCTAGTGGGACAGCTACCAAGAGCCCTGCCTTGATCAAATCGCGAAGGGAAAGCTCATCGGTGCGCACTTCAGCGAAGAAGCGCGCCAGCCAGATGATTATAATCAATTTTACCAGTTCTGACACCTGGAAAGCCTCTCCGAGGATAGGGATCCAGCGTTTGGCCCCAAACCGGGTGTGTCCCACCAAGAGTACCGCCACCAGAGCTACCACGCCGATTAGGTAGAGAATCCAGGCCTGATCGAGGATCAAATGGTAGTCCAGCCGGGACAGCACGAACATCAAGATGAAGCCTAGGACCAGCCAACGAATCTGCTTGGTGTGCATTCCCGCCAGGTTACTGCCCTGCGTAGCCGAATAGATCTCGATCACGCCAAGCGTGCATATGGCCAGCAGGATGGCAATCAGCCACCAATCGTAATCACGAGTTCCCGGCGCGTCTTTCATAGCCTCTTCGTCAAACCAAATACAGTCTTCGCGGCAACCTGAACACCGCTAATTCCTGTCGGCCCTTGCCTTTGCAGGCACTGTCTGCGGCTGCCCCTGCTGCTTCAAGATCGGCTGCGGCTGAATCGTCGCCGCTGCTGGTGTGGTCTTTGCCGGATCAAACTGCGTCCCCTCGGCGGTAATCTGCCCATCCATCTTCTTCGTCTTCTTATCGTAATACGCTTTGATAATGTCGCGCGCGACGGGTCCCGAAGCGGTTCCACCGTGCTGACCGCTCTCCTGCACCAGAACCGAGACGACGATCTCCGGATTGCGGCGCGGCGCATAGCCAACAAACCAGGCGTTATCTTCAAATTTCTTCTGTTTCCCTAATCTCTCGCGAGTCGCGTAGCCGATCACTTGCGCCGTTCCCGATTTTCCGCTGAGTTCAATCCCCGCCAGTTTCAGCGTTCCACCGGTGCCGCCCTCGTTCACCACCGCATACATGGCGTCGGTAATCTTTTGTACAGTCGGTTCTGAGATCGCGAACCGCTCTTCACCGACATTTTGGGCGTCCTTCAGCAAGTGGGGCTGCTTGAACACGCCGCCGCTCGCGATGCCCCCAATCATCCGGGCTAATTGCAGAGGCGTAGTCTCGATCGCGCCTTGTCCCGTGGATACGGAAATGGTTTCGCCGGCATACCACTTGCGATGAAAAACGCGCTGGACCCATTCCTCGGACGGCATCAATCCGGGTTCCTCGGAAGGTAGGTCGATTCCCGTCTTGTGCCCAATTCCGAAATGGCTGCCGTAATAAGAAAGCCGGTCGATGCCCAGCCGCATGCCCACGTTGTAAAAGAAAATGTCGCACGATTCCATGATGGCTCTTTTCAAGTCCACCGTACCGTGAGAACTCTTCCCGAAAACCCAACACTTGAATTGCCGTCCGTAAAACGTGGCATATCCCGGGCAGTAGGCGGTGAAATTCTCCTGAGGGACATGGTCTTCCAACATGGCGGTGGCGGTCACGATTTTGAAGACCGAACCCGGCGCGAGCTGCGCCTGAATCGCTCGATTCAGCAGCGGTTTCAAAGGATCGTCGTTCAGGTCCTTCCACTGCTTGTTCGAAATGCGGATTGCAAAATCATTGGGATCGGGCGTGGGCCGGCTGACCATCGCAAGGATTTCGCCGTTTCGCGGATCAAGCGCCACCACTGCGCCCGGTCGCATGCCAAGCGACTGTTCGGCCACCTGCTGCAAATCGTAGTCGATCGTGAGCTGGATCTGCTTGCCGGGAATGGCTTCCTGTGTCGGCAGGCGATCGACTTCCTTGCCCACGCTGTTGACAATGACCCGGCGCATACCGTCCGTGCCTTGCAGGGAGTCGTTGTACTGGCGTTCAAGACCCGTCTTGCCGACGAAATCGCCGGGCCGGAACTTGCCATTGCTTTCCTCAATCTGCTTTTCGCTGACTTCACCGACGTACCCGCTCGCGTGCGCCATGAACGCCTTCGGCAAATAGCGGCGGCGGTGCACCATCAACATTTCGAGCAGAGGGATATCCGAGCGGTGGGACTCGATGAAAGCCACATCCCCGGGCGACGCCTCCGGTTTGATAACGATGGGCTGAAATTTCGGAAGTTCCCTGGCATTGTCCAACTGGTCAGCCAGATCGTTGAGCGGAACCCCCAGCCCTTCGGCAATCACCGGAAGATTCTTCATCACCAGCGCCGGATCGTCGCGCAGCAGCAAGACGCTGAAAGAAGGGTAGTTATCCACCAGCACGCGCCCGTCGCGATCCAACATTCGTCCCCGCGGCGCGATCACCGGGATGGACCGGATGCGATTCCGGTCCGCCCACTGCAGATATTTGTCGGAGTCAATGACCTGCAGCTTCCAGAAGCCGATCAGCAACAACCCGATCATTCCCACGATAACGTAGGAGACCACTGCCAGCCGCGCTTGCGGCAATCGATTGTCGTCACGGAACCAGTACGACACGGAATCCCCGCGCGAGTCTTTGTATCCGCGGCTCTTCGGAAGCCGCGCGGATCAGCGGCTAGTCCTCAGCCCGCTCCGATAGCATCGGAGCCTGCTCGCGTCATGAAAATACACATCCGACATGTCTCTCGCGTGGCGAGAGAAGTCATTTTCAACGGTACACTCGCGGGCGAGGCGCTGCAAGCCGTCCTCGAGTACAGGTTCCTTTAAGCTACTAGCGGCGCTGGCCGTTGCTGGAGCGTTTGGCGCCACTGCGTCCGCCGACACCGTCGCTCATTCAACCGAAGTGCCGAGGTGGGCTCGACAACAATGGCCCCGTCACTTTCCACAACTGGCTGCGATTGCACTAGGCTGGAATTAAGCCGACGCACTCCCTGCGTAATGAAACGTCCTTCGATTTTCCGTCCGTCAGGAGACACTTCGCCGGGAAAACTTGCCGATGGGCGGGGCACGCGATATCGTACTGTCACGAACCCATGGCCAGCCAACCGTCCCCGGTCTTGCGAATCGCCCTAGTCGGTATGTCCGGCTCCGGCAAGACATTCTGGGCAAAGCGTTTAGCGGCAGCCGGCCACCCCAGCATCTCCTGCGACGACCGCATCGAAGAACGGCTCAGCTCACACCTGGCTGCCGACGGCCACAGCGGAATCACCGGCGTGGCCGCTTGGATGGGCTGGCCAGACAGCGCCACCTACGCCCAGCGCGAAGCGGACTATCTGGCCGCAGAAATCGCCGGGCTGGATGAGCTGTTGACCGAACTCGAGCGAAATCCAAGCCGCGAGCTGATCCTGGACACCACCGGCAGCGTCATCTACACCGGCAACAATGTGCTCCGGCGGCTCCGGCGCCAGATGACCATCGTGTATCTAGCGGCCTCCGCGCAAGAGCAGGAGCTGTTGATTGAGCGATATCGGAACGATCCAAAACCAGTTCTGTGGCGCGGAGCCTTCCAGCCAACGAACGACGAGACTCCTCATGACACCGTGGCGCGGTGTTACCCAAAACTGGTCGCAGCCCGCCGCCAAAGCTACGAGGCCTTGGCGCATTGCACTTTACCCGTAGCCGACTTGCATGCCTTGTGGGAATGTTCTGAGGATCCGTCAGGCAGCGCCGAAGCATTTCTCGCAATGATTCGCGCACAGCTCGAGAAAAAATCCGGCCGCGCCGGCGGACTGTAGCGTCAAGCCTCTGCTATCCTAAAAACTCATTCGAAAGCCGATTCCGTCGCGCAAAATGTAGGCGTCTGGCTTTAGCCAGGCAAGCGAAGCGAAACCCAATCAAATGAAATCCCCCAAATGAGGTATCGAAGCACAGCGAAGCAAGCTCCCCTAACGTCGCTGCGTGGCGCCGTCCTGCGTGGCCTCGCACCCGACGGTGGCCTGTACATGCCCGTGGAGATCGCGCGCCGCTCGCCCGAAGAGCTGGAAGAATTCCGCGCGCTCCCGTTTACGGAGGTTTGTTTTCGCGTGGTCAAGCCCTTCGCGGGCCCCGAACTGCCCGAAGAAATTTTGTGGCAGGTGGTCAGCGAGGCCATCAATTTCCCGGTGAGATTGGTATCACTCTCGCCCGGGCTGCACATTCTCGAACTGTTTCACGGGCCGACGCTGGCGTTCAAGGATTTCGGCGCGCGCTTCATGGCCCGCCTGATGGGCTATTTCGTCCGCGGCGAGACGCGCCCTCTAACAGTACTTGTCGCCACATCAGGCGATACCGGCAGCGCTGTCGCGCACGGCTTCCTCGGGGTGCCTGGAATTCGCGTGGTCATTTTGTATCCGTCCAGGCGCATCAGCGAAGCGCAGGAAAAGCAGTTCACAACGCTGGGCGAAAATATCACCGCGCTCGAAGTTGCCGGCTCGTTTGACGATTGCCAGCGCCTCGTAAAGCAAGCCTTCTCCGATATCGAACTGAACAAGCGCGCCTTTCTGACCTCCGCGAATTCCATCAACATCGGCCGCCTGCTGCCGCAGATGTTCTACCACGTGGCCGCCTACCGGCAGCTCCCGGTCGCGTCGGTGCCGCTGATCGTATCAGTTCCCAGCGGCAATTTCGGTAACCTGACGGCCGGAATTTTCGCCAAGCGCATCGGCCTGCCCGTAACTCGATTCGTGGCGTCCACCAATGCAAACGACGTCGTGCCACAGTATCTGCGCACCGGCGAGTTCCATCCGCGGGCCGCGGCCGCGACACTTTCGAATGCGATGGACGTAGGCAGCCCCAATAATTTTCCGCGTTTGCTGGACTTGTGCCGTGGGCGCCTGGAATACGTGCAGCGGGAAATCTGGGGCCATGGCGCGACCGATGACGAAACACTCGCTGCCATGAAATCGCTGCACGAGCGATTCCACTACATCGCCGATCCCCACACCGCGGTCGGCGTACTCGGCTGGGAGGCGTACAAGCGCGAACACACTGAGCCCTCCCAGGGCTTGGTGCTGGCCACCGCACATCCCGCAAAGTTTGCCGACGTCGTTAAGCGCGCGATCGGCATCGCACCGCCACTCCCGGATCGCCTCGCCGCGTATCTGAAGCGCCCAAAGCTGTCTCTGCCGATTTCGAGCGGGTACGACGATTTCAAGCAATTTTTGCTTTCGCACTAGCGGCTTATCGAGGCAACCCGATGTTCAGCGAGGTGATTGGTGTCAGGGGAAGAGTCGCTATCTGCGGATGCTCGCAGAACGCGCGATGAGGAGAAAACGGCCATCTCGTTAATTTCTACGCAGACGATCGAGCAGCATGAACAAAGGAACGCCGACAATGGCGTTGACCGCGGCGCCGATGGCCAGGTGCATCGTAAACCAGCCTTCCGGTTGCGCCAGCAGCAAGCGTCGCGTAATGACGACCAAGCCCTGGTGCACACCGAAGAAGACAATCGTCAGCGCGAACCTGGCAAGCGGATGCTCCGTGTCCAGCCTCGCGCCAATCGACGATGCCAGGTATCCCACGATCGTTTTGGCGATGCCGTACAAGCCGAGTGGTACGGTCGGGCCGCTTAAGCTGTCCTGCAGCAGTCCGATCACCATCCCAAGCAGCAGACCACTCGAGGGATTTCGTCGGCTGAGACCAAAATAAATAGTAAGCAGTAGAGGCAGGTCCAGAACCGCAAACTTCGGAAAATAGACCGGCACCGAGGTCTGCAGAAACAGCGCCACGATGGTCGCAGCCGCAATCGTGCCCCCGCGAAACTTGTGCACCTCGATGTGCGCTTCCGCGATTCGCAGGTCGTAAGTATCGTTCATGGCTTTTCCATCTTGGCCTGACCCGGAGCGGTCTTTTTGGTCACCTCGGCCGACGAGGGTGCAGTGTCTTTGTTGAGATCGAGAGGCTGCAACGACAACAGAACGATCACTTCTTCCAAACGCTCGAGATTCGCTGCGGGACGCAGCCGGATCTGTTTAAAAGGATTTCCTGGCTTGATCTGAGTCACCGTACCGACGGGAAGATCGCGCGGGAAAATACGATCCATGCCGCTCGTGACCACGCGGTCGCCGACATTCACGATATCGTCATTCGCCACGTACTTCATCGACAGCAGCGGTTCCCCCAAGCCCCCAACAGGACTCTGTATGCGCGTTTCAGCCAGCATCGCGCCGACGCCGCTATCCTTGTCGGTCAGCAAAAGCACTTGCGAAGTGTTGCGATAGGACTCGATGACTTTGCCGACGACGCCATCCGGGGTAATCACGCCCATGTTGCGATGGATATTGTCGCGCTCCCCCCGGTCAAGATAGATCGTTTGGCTCGCGGTATCGGCACTCGTGCCGATCACTCGCGCCGCGATCATCGAAATCGACTGGTGCGCCTGCCGAAAACTCAACAATGTCCCCAGTCGGTCCGCTTCGGCGGCTTTGCTTTGCAATTGATTGAGTTGCAGCTTGAGCGTGTCGTTCTCGTGCCGCAGGCGCTCGTTCTCGCGCGAAGTGTTTTGCAGCGCGAAATAGTGTCGCCATGCGCCGCGGATGCCGCCGACTCCGGTCGCGCCAGCGCGCTCAAACGGGGTCACCGCGCCAACGGTCCAAACGCGAATCAACCGCCCCTGCGAGTCTCGCCGGATCTGCACCGCGAGCAGCAGCACCTGCAGCACGATCACTCCCGCGAGCAGGAACAGCGATTTATGGCGAGAAGGTATGCCAACCATAGTATCCAGTAGCACAGGCACTCCTGCCTGTGCGCCTTTTCATAACGTCAACTAAAACTCGATCCACATGAGCGAGAACTCGATCCACATGCAACGCCGCGAAGCGAACTTGTCAACAAATCCGCTCAGTCAATGCAAACCTGCCGCAACAATTTAAAGTCGCTGAGCATCTTCCCGGTCCCCAGCACTACCGATGCCAAGGGGTCATCCGCAATCGACACCGGCAAGCCAGTCTCCTCGCGAATCCGCTTGTCCAGATTCTTCAACAACGCCCCGCCGCCCGTCAGCACAATCCCACGATCGCTGATGTCCGCGGAAAGTTCAGGTGGTGTGCGCTCCAAAGCGACGCGGATGGCATTCAAGATCGTCGCCACGCATTCTCCGAGTGATTCCCGGATTTCGCTGTCGTCAATCGTCACCGTCCGCGGAACACCTTCGATAAGGTTGCGGCCTTTCACTTCCATCGTCAGCGGCTTCTCCAGCGGATACGCGGACCCGATTTCCATCTTGATCTGTTCCGCCGTGCGCTCCCCTACCAGTAAGTTGTACTTGCGCTTCAAATACTGCATCACCGCTTCGTCCATCTCGTTCCCCGCCACGCGCACCGAGCGCGAGTACACGATGCCGCTCATCGAGATGACCGCGATATCCGTTGTGCCGCCCCCGATGTCCACAACCATGTTGCCGGACGGCTCTTCAATCGGGAGGCCCGCCCCGATCGCCGCCGCCATCGCTTGTTCCACCAAGTACACTTCGCTGGCCCGTGCGCGATACGCCGAGTCTTGCACCGCTCGCTTTTCCACCGGCGTGATCTCGCTGGGAACCCCGATGACGATGCGCGGATGCACCAGCACGCGCCGGTTGTGCGCCTTTTGAATAAAGTAGGTCAGCATCTTTTCGGTGACTTTGAAATCCGCAATCACACCGTCTTTCATCGGCTTGATGGCCACCACGTTGCCTGGCGTGCGTCCCAGCATGTCCTTCGCTTCGCGGCCCACGGCCACCACTTCGCCGCTATTCTTGTTGATGGCTACGATGGACGGTTCGTTCACCACAATGCCTTTGCCGTGCGAGAACACCAGCGTGTTCGCCGTTCCCAAATCGATGGCCAGGTCAGAAGAAAATAAGCTAAAGACCGACCTGAGGTTGTAACCGTTCTTGTTCATTCCTCGATCTCCCCGCGGAGAACTTCTCTCCACTGCCCGGAAAACAATTTACTGGGGACCATCAACTGATCCACTTTTCTTCCGGACACCACGAACCGCGCATGCTGCGCGTTCCGCTCCTCAAAATTGTTTCCGCGCGATTCCCTTCGATCGGCGTGTTCCTATTCTCGTGCGCCGACTCCACGCTGGTTTCGCACGATCGTCCGGCCACAACTACTTGGGCACTACGATGGACACCTGCTGCTTCGCCGTGCCTCCGCGACGATTCTGCCCAATCACCACAATCGTATGCTCGCCGGGCGTCAGCGGCTCCGTAAAGTGCCGGAAGTTGCCGTCCGGCGCGATATTTGGCACCGGCTGCCCATTGACGATCAGCGCCGCTCCAGGCTCGGTGCGCCCGATAATCTCCGCCATTCGCCCGTGCAGCTGCGTGCTGTCGATCTCCAGCAGCATCTCCTGGGTCTTGCCCTGCGCCACCAGTGTGAACTTGAATGTGTCGCTGACCTCACTCGTCCGTTTCTTCTGATCCATGGCGGACACATTCCAGAAATAATCGCCCCCATCCAGACCGGTAATTTCCGCGCTCGTGCCGCCCACCGTCGCTGTTTTCACCGCCTTGGTAAACATCGAAGTCGTACTGACGCGCAGCGTATAGGAAACCGCGTCTTGTACCGGCTTCCATTCAAAATGAATGTTCGTGGTCTTTGGATTCTCCCCAACGATGGGCGCCAGATTCAGCGGCGCGACCAGATCCGGAGGGGCCAGCACGTCCGATTTTGTAATCGGACCTCCCACCGGCAGCGTAGCCTTCTGGTATTGCGCCAGTTCAATCCTCTCCGGGCCGCGCTGCACGTCCGCGCTGCCGCGCGCCATCACGATCTCCGTCTCCTTCTTATCCGGATCCGTCTTTACCGCAGCGCGGCTGTTCGAATGCAGTTGCGCCGTGGAATCTTCCACGCTGACGGTGGCCTTGGAGTCCGGCGAAGCCCAATTCGGCGTCGCCAGATCCACCGACCCGGTGTTGATGCGCACCGCCACGCTGGTAGGCTTGTTGCTGACCATCGAATTTTCTTCGACAGTGATCAGGGTGTCCGACTTCACCACGTAAAACGTTCCGTCACCAAAGGTTATGCGCGCCACTCCCTCCGGCCCGGTCTGCACCAGATCGCCTTTATCGAGCGTCGTGTGAAAGTCGGCCTCCACCCATTGCACCGAATCCACCTTCTTCACCAACACCTTGCCATCCAGGTTCACGAACTTGGCCTGCGTCTGATTGATGGCGATGCTTTCGTTGTCACTGGTATCGATGGCCGTGCTGATCTTGCGGACCGTCGTCGAATACCAGTTCGGACTCACCATATACAAGACCGAAAAGAGTATTGCCAGGGCTAGAAGGCCGTACATCACCACGGTCTTATACGTAACCGCGGTCCAATACACCTCCACGCGGGGGGCTCTCTGATGCCCGGCGGGGTCCGTCGGCCGCTTCGTTTCGATTGGAGTCTGTGTCGGCACGAGTTTCTGCGCACCAATAGCGCCAATTTTGCAATCTAGCACAGCGTTTTGCGCTCGTCCAAACTGCCCGCGCACGCGTTAGTCAAACAGCAAATAGCAGGTGCGCAACTTTGTCGAATTAGGTCTTCTTTGGTACTCAACTAAGCGATGTAGGGTTATGTAGGCGCCGGGCTTCAGCCCGGCGACCCCGGTCAGAAAAACCCGGAAAACGTGGGCAAGCAGGCGAGTTTCAATAAGTGAGTCCACTCAAGCCAATGGTTCCGATCTGTACCTCTGCCGGAATGCCAGCGTTCATGCCCGGATCTCTGTCCCATCCCCGGCCTTCAAGTTGACGTAACCCCTCGAATCCCTATTCATCGCTCTCTTCTCTGTGAACTCTGTGCCCTCTCTGTGTCCTCTGTGTTAATTCCTAATCTTTTTCCGTCCGCCGATCTCAATGCCGCACAAAGTAGCTCCTCTTATCCAAGCCCGCCCCCACCGCCACATCAAAAAATCCCACCATCATTTCGTCATAAGTCTGATCGCCCCAGCGCACCGCCGCATCCGGATCGGGATTGTGCGAATTGTCCCGCGAATTGTCGTACCACGCGATCGCCTGCAACTCGGTTCCGGCCTTCAACAATCGAGGCTCCGCCAACCGATAGCTCATCTGCCAATGAAAGTGATAATTCACGCGCAAAAGCGTTTCTACCTCGGCCCCCACCTTGTCGCCACCACCGACGCCGTCTCCGCTCGGCGATTTCGCCCCAGCTCGAACAATGTTGTACTCAAACCGCTTCCCCCGCAGATGCATATGCGGGAAAAAACTCAGCAGCAATGCATCATTGGGCAGCGTCCCCCGCGCCTCCACGCGATAATCCGGCGCACCCGGCGGAATCACGAAATGATCGTTCGTCAGTTGCAGCGTCAAAACCCGCTGTACCGGCGCCTTTCTCGCAAACGTCATCCCCACGCGCGTCTCATCGATCCCCGCGTGTCCATTAGTCGTGTAGTGCATCTGAAAAACCAGGTCTGCTCCGGCAGGAATAAACTTCGCCATCGTCGCCGGCCACTCATCCGGCGAACTCCCCGGCGCGTACACCAGCAACACATCTGCATCGGTCCAGTGCGCCCCTCGCCGGTCTTCCGGATCGCTCAACATGTCGGCCGTAAACGGCACGCCCACCGGCGCATGCCGCAACCAGCTCGAGCCCGGCGGCCGCACGTACACCACCGCATGATGCACATTCGCCCGCATCGACGGCAGCACCTCCACGCTTTGCACCCAGCGATCCTCGGCGAAGTGCCTAGTCACAATTTCATAGGTGTAATCAACGTCTCCGCGTGCCGGAAGCGCCACGCCCTTCGCCATCTTGACCACCAGATCCGGTTGCGGAATCGACCAGCCCTCGGCCCACTTCACCGGTACCGGCGCATCCCGCGGATCACCTTCCGGCGCTTTTGCTTCAGCCCACGCCGCCAATGTCGCAATCTGTTCCGCGGTCAGCGACGGATCATTCGCAAAATGCCCGATCCCGGGCACCGCAAACCAAGGCGGCATGGATCGCCTACCGCTCGCCGCCCGAATAGCCTCTGCGTAACCTCGCGTCTCCTCATAATTCCTAAACGCCATCGGCGCGATGCCGCCAGCCCGATGGCAAATCTCACAATGCCCCTGCAGAATCGGTAGCACATCGCGATAAAACGTTGGCGAATCCCCGCCCGCCCGCTGACCCTGACGCGCAGCCGCCGAACTCGGCGCCCTTCCCGCGAGCGAATCACTCTTCGCAATGTTCCACACTGCCACCGCGAACGCTATCGCCGCCACCAACTCTCGCCGTCGTCGCATCACCACAGATGCCTCATTCCATCCGCCTACTCGCTCAATCTCAGATCCAGCTCTCGTTCGCGCTGAATCTGACCCTTACACTGTTCCCTACTTTCCGCTATAATGTAATGTTTGACCATGGACTCGGGAGCACTAAGGTATGGCTGGACCATCGAATAATCGACAACAACTCTTCTCGCGCATTCTTCTAGGCGCGGTCGTCCTGGTATTAGCGGGCGGTATGCTCCTCTACTTGGTGCCCAGCATGCCAGGCACCGGCGACGCCGCCTCCATCGACACGGTCGCCAAAGTCGGCGATGAATCCGTCACCACCGACGAAGTCCGCCAGCAACTCTCCGAGATCGAGCAGCGCAATCAAGTTCCCAAGCAACTCGAGTCTCTCTACGCCCAGCAAATCCTGAAACAGCTCATCTTCCAGAAAGAAATCGAGTACGAAGCCAAGCGCCTCGGCATTCACGTTTCCGATCAGGAGCGCGCCGAACGCATTCGCCAGTTTCTCCCCACCGCGTACAACGGCGAGACCTTCGTCGGCATGGACCGCTACGCCGGCGAGGTCCAGAGCCGCTTCCAGATGAGCGTTCCCGTTTTCGAGGAGCAGATCCGCCAGGGGCTATTGCTCGAAAAGTTCCGCAAACTGGTCACCGATGGCATCAGCGTGGGCCCGGGCGAACTCCAGGACGAATTTCGTTACCGTAACGAAAAGCTGAAACTCAACTACGCTCTCATCAAGCCCGAAGACCTCGCCGAGAAAATCAACCCTCCCGATGCGGAAATCAAAGCCGCCTACGAAAAGAACAAGAGCAAGTACATGGTCCCGGAGAAGCGCGTCGTCCGTTACGCCCTCGCCGACGTAAACCAGATTCGCCAGAACACGCAAGTCTCCGACGATGAGCTCAAAGTCCAGTATCAGCAGGACATTCAGCAATACCAGGTGCCCAATCGCGTCCACGTCGACCATATCCTGTTAATGACCGTCGGCAAGACCCCCGCCGAAGTCGAAGAAATCCACCAAAAAGCCGAGGACGTGCTCAAGCAGGCCAACAAAAAGGGCGCGAATTTTGAAGACCTCGCCAAGAAATACTCGGAAGACCCGGGGACGAAAGACAAAGGCGGCGACCTGGGCTGGATCACCCAGGGTCAGACGGTCCCGGAATTTGAAAAGGTGGCCTTCAGCCTCTCCAAAGGCACCATCTCTGATCTCGTAAAGACTCAATACGGCTTCCATATCATCAAGGTCCTGGACAAGGAAACCGCTCACACCAAGACCTTTGACGAGGTCAAAGATTCCATCCGCGCACCCCTCTTGCTCTCCAAGGCTGACAAACAAGCCGCCGATATCGCCGACAAGCTCTCCGCGGCCATTCGCCAGTCCAATAAAATGTCGCTCGACGAACTCGCCAAGCAGTTTCACCTCACCGTGGGCGAGACGCGTCCCGTAAGCGCCACCGAGCCAATCCTGGAGTTGGGCAATTCAAAGGAAGTAAAGGATGCCATCTTCGGCCAGCGGCCCGACGAAGTGAGCCTGCCAATCCATACGGACCGCGGCTACCTGATCGTCGCGGTCAGAGGCGTCCTTCCCGCTCATCAGGGCACTCTCGACGAAGTCCGCGACCGTGTCGTCACCGAACTCAAGCAGCAAAAAAGCACTGAAATCGCCCGCCAGAAGGCCGACGATCTCGAAAAGCGTATCAAGTCCGGCGAAAAGTTTGAAACCGCCGCGAAAGCCCTCGGTCTGGATCCTAAAACCAGCGATCTCTTCGCTCGCAATGGCTCCATCACCGGCGCAGCCAGCGGCAAACAGCTTTCCGCCGCCTTCCAGATGAAGCCCGGCGATGTCGGGCCGCCATTGAATCTCGGCACCAGCTGGTTTGTGTACCGTATTCTGGAAAAACAAGAGCCGAACCCTGCCGATTTTGAAAAACAGAAGAAAGATCTGACCGATCAGGTGCTGCAAACCAAGCGCAACCTCGCATTTGAAGCCTTCCGTACGGCCCTCGAAGCCCGTCTGAAGCAGGAAGGCAAGCTCCGGATCATGACCGAAAAGCTTAAGGGCTTCGGCAACCTGACCTAAGTTAACGCGTTAAAAACAAAAGACTTAAAATTTAACAAGGGTCCTCTTGTCTTTGCCTCCTCGCCTCGGTACCCTATTTGTGTCCCTTTCGCACGTCGTTTTGGCCACTTCGCCGTTGCCAAGCGGCTCCTTCTCGGGGACTTTTCCGTAACACAAAATTCTAATGGTCTGCCCCAAGCCTACGCTTTCGAATCGGTGAACGAAGATGCCAACACGTACTTCAATTGTCCGTAATGACTATCGCTGCAGCATGGAAAAGAATCAGGGTGGCAAGTACTGCGTCCGCATTCGCGTCCATTACCCAAGGCATGCCTGGTCCCTCGGCGTTTATTTCCTGGCGTCCTCTTTTGATCGCGCCATGAAGAAGCTCGAAGAGTCGTTGGACTTCCTCCAGCGCCACGAAGAAAAACTATGGTTCTGGGGAGTCGATCGCGCCGAAGACATGGGCTTTTCCGCCGAATTCCTCCGCGAAGTCGGCATGCGCCTCGACAAACGCACCGAATTCCCCCGCAAGGCCGCTAGCCTGACCGTGGCACCCGAACGCTCTGTACCCGCGTTCGTCCTGGGGCCCATCCGCCGCGGCTTGGCCGAGTCCGTCGAATCGCCAAGAACCGTCAACGCCGCCGACTAAACGCGAGCGTTTCCTCCGAAAGCGTCAGCGGCTCGTCATCGCTGTCAACCATTGTGGGGCGCACTGCTGCGCCCCATTAGGGATGTCGCCCATGGCTGGGGTGCAGCACTGCTGCACCCCAGCTTGCCCGGCCGTAGGCACTGGCTCCGATCTCGCGAGCCGGTTCCCGCAAAAAACAAAAACCGCCAGGCTCAATCGAGCCTGGCGGCAACATCCCTGAACACAAACGGAACCCTAATCCCCAGCCACACTCTCCGCAACCACGGGCCGAATCTCCGCTCCGCGAAACTTCTTTGTAACCAGATAACCCACAAATCCCGCCACCATAATCATGGCCCCGAACACCAATCCATTTATCCCCAATATCGTCTCCCGCCCGCTCTCCACCAACGCCAGGCAAAGCAGCGCAAACGGAAACACGCCGACCATGATCGCGCCCGCCAAACCGCCAGGCACCTTGAACTCGCGCTTCAACTCCGGCTCGCGAATCCGCAAAGCCACCAGCGTAACGAATTCCAGCATCAGCGCCGCGCCATACAGCATGATGTCCAGCGTCACCAGCCGCTTGAACCCCAGACCCAGGCACAACGCCCAGCACGTCGCGCACACCACAATCCCCACCCACGGCGCATTGGTCTTCACGCTGGTCTTCGCGAACACCTTTGGCAACATCCCGTCCTGCGCCATCGCCAGCGGCAGCCGCGAATAGCTCATCACCAGCGCGTTAAACATGCCGAACGCGCTCATCATGCCGCCCAGCACGATCAGGAAGCGCAGCCACTCAAATCCAGCAACCTTCCCGCCGACGAGGCCCGCGACCGTCGCCCACGACCCGTCTTCCGCGAATGTTGTCGCCGGAATTCCCGTGAAATACACCGCCAGGAACGGCAGCACATAGGTCAGTGAGACCAATATCACCGCCGCGATCATCGCCCTCGGATAGGTTTTCTGAGGGCGCTCTACTTCCTGCGCGATCGTCGACGCGTTGTCCCAGCCCATGTAGTTCCACATGGCCACCAGAACGCCGCCTACCAACCCTAGTCCCGCCGCTGCGGGCGCGGCATGCGCCTCCGCCAGCGTCCCGGCCTTGAACGGCGCGAGCGCGACGATCACCGCGAACGGCGCCGAAAGGCAGAAGAACAGCCACAGCGAGGTGATGCCCACAACGCGAATACCCGCCAGATTGAGCACCGCGCAGCTTACCACCACAAAAAGACCCGCCAGAATGCCGTGGCTCGGCGTGCCGAACCAGGGCGAGAATTGCTTCAGGTAGAACACGAATAGCGTCGGATAGATGGCCATGTCGAAAATGCTGGCCGCCAGCGACAACCACGCTTCCTGAAATCCCCAGAAATTACCAAGACCGCGGCGCACCCACGCGTAGTAGCCGCCTTCGCAAGGCAATGAACTCGACAGCTCGCCGATCATGTACGCCGTCGGCAGGCACCACAACACCGGCAAAAACAGCAAAATTAAAATCCCGTGCCCGTACCCGGCTCCGGAAATGATCTGCTCCGTGCCGTAAGTGCCGCCAGACACCATAAAGAAGGTCGCGGCGACCAGCGGCCATAACGTCAGCTTGGCGACATTTTTTCTGGTTTTTGTAAGTGCTTGGGAGGGGAGTTGGGAGGGAAAAGGTAACGTGCTCAATTTTTACTAACCGTCCTCCTAAAGCGACGCTTGCTCCTCACGGTGGAATGGGTTCGCCGGGCTGAAGCCCGGCGCCTACAGGGAGCTAGTTCGCGTTCGCAGAATACAAGGTTCATCACGCCATGCAAGAAAAAAATGTGCTCCACGCAATTTTTTTCACCGGTACTGTAGCGCACCTTACGCTCCTTCTACTGTTGTAATTCCTACTATTGCCTTCGCAGCTCCAGCGTTCCTGCGCGTTCCTGCCATTTTCTCCTCTGCTTGTCCGCGTCTCTGTAAAGCCGCCTCGTTTTCGCCTGCTCGCCAGTCATGTGTCCGCGAATCTCCTGTCGCCCTTCACCGGCCACCGCCGTGTGTTAAACTCCGCGGTTTGCTTGTGCCCTTATATCCATTCCTAGGAGCCGTACGAATGCAAATCGCCTCGCGTCTTTGGTTGGTCGCCACCTTGATCGTCGTACCGTTCACTGTTGCTGCGCACACTGTTGCAGCCCAGCAGGTACCCGTCGCACAACGGCCGATCACGATCGACGATCAATTCCAGATTCGCGAGATCGAAGGTCCCAGGCTGAGTCCCGACGCGCAGTGGGTGGCCTACACGATCAGGTCCACATCCTTGAAGGAAGACAAATCCGAGCAGCGCATCTGGATGGTGCCTTTCGCTGGTGGCGATGCGATTCCTCTGACCGCCGAGGGCGTCTCCTCAAGGCACCCGCGCTGGAGTCCCGACGGCAAATATCTCGCTTTCCTTTCGGCTCGCGACGAAGGCAAGACCCAAGTCTGGCTCCTGAACCGCGTCGGTGGGGAAGCCCAGCGCCTCACCGAAACGCCGCAGGACGTAGACAGTTTCGTGTGGTCGCCCGACGGCAAACGTCTCTGCCTGATCCTGCGCGACGCCACTGCCGAGGAACTGCAAGCCGTGAAGGACAAAGATAAGGACAAAGACCGCGACGACAAGTCACCCAAGGAAAAAAAGCCCAAGACGCAAAAGCCATGGGTGATCGACCGCCTGCAATTCAAGGCCGACGAAGTTGGCTATCTCGACCGCCGCCGTACCCACCTTTACGTCTTTGACGTGGCCGAGAAACGCCTGACCCAGGTCACCAGCGGCGACTTCGATGACTCGGGCGCAGTCTGGTCTCCCGACGGCAAGCAGCTAGCCTTCTCCAGCAACCGCACCTCTGACGCCGACCGTAATTACAACACCGACGTCTGGACGGTTTCCGCCGACAACAGCGACAAGGGCGCGCACCTCACGCAGATCACAACCAATCCAGGCGAAGACCGCTCGCCCGTCTGGTCGCCCGACGGTAAGTGGATCGCGTACGTCACCCAGACCGAGCCCAAGCTGCTCGAATATTCCACCCAGCACCTCGCCATCTCCCCAGCGACCGGCGGCGAAGCCAAAGTCCTTACCCGCAGCTTTGATCGCAATGTCAGCGATTTTCTCTTTTCCGCCGACAGCAAAAGTATCTACTTCATCGCCGATGATGACGGCGCCCAGAACGTTTGCCGTATTGCTATTACCGGCGGCGAGGTCACCCGGCCCATTGGGGGTCGCGTGATGGTCTACAGCTATTCGCTGGCCAAGTCCGGCGACCTCGCCGCGCAAATCGATCAGATGGACCGACCCAGCGAGATCTACGCGCTGCCTGCATCGGGGGGCAAACTCACGCGCCTTACCCACACCAATGACGCGCTGATCTCGCAACTAAAGCTATCGCCCGGCGAGTACGTCCACTTCAAGAGCAAGGACGGAACGACCGTCTCGGGCTACCTCTACAAGCCGCTCGACTACAGTCCCGGCAAGAAAGTGCCCACGCTGCTTCGTCCACATGGGGGTCCCGTGTGGGCCTACTACGCCGAATTCCAGACAGCCGTCCAGATTTTTGCCGCGCACGGTTACGCCGTGCTGCTGCCGAACCCTCGAGGTTCTTCGGGATACGGCCAGAAATATTGCCAGGCCATTTTCGCAGACTGGGGCAACAAGGACTATCAGGACGACATAGCCATGGTGGACTACGCGATCGAACAAGGTCTTGCCGATCCCGACAAGCTCGGCGTTATGGGCCATTCGTATGGCGCAATGTCGACAGACTTCATCATCGCGCAGACCACCCGCTTCAAAGGCGCCATCTCCGATGCGGGCCAAGCGCTCAACGTGACCCTCTATGGCCACGACCAGTACCAGAAAGACTACGAGACCGAACTCGGTCGTCCCTGGGAGAATCAGGCATTGTGGGATAAGTTGTCTCCTTTCTACCGCGTGGCGAAAATCACCACGCCCACTCTGTTCATGGGCGGCGCCATCGATTGGAACGTCCCCATCATCGGTGGCGAACAGATGTATCAGGCCATGAAGAGCCTTGGCCGGGAGACGGAGTTGGTTGTGTATCCCGACGAGTACCACGAATTCAAATTCCCATCCCATATAAAGGACCGGCTGGAGCGCCAGCTGGCCTGGCTCGGACACTACGTCAAAGGCGAGGCAGTACCTGCTACGCCGCCGGAGCTTGGTTCGCGCACCGGCGAATAATCACACTCGCCCTCAGCAAACGGCGGAATGTGCGCCGGGGCCTTCGGGGCTCGGCGTCAAGAATCCTTGGGCCAGGACGAACACGCTGACTAAGGCCTTTCCGGTGAGGCGATGGCTTTGAAGCCGTAGGTTTCGTATCGTGTGGTGATATTGCCTTCGCGAGCGCTCACGACTGTGAAGCCTTCCGGGAAGCCCATACGGGGCCCGCGCCACCAGTTTCCGCAGACGGCGCCTCCCAGGATGTATTGCGTATTCTTCAGCACGATCAGCTCGTTGACGTGCAGATGGCCTTGAAGGACTGCCACTACGTTGTGTCCCTCAAACGCGGCCAGGACGTCGGGCGCATTGTCGACCGTGAGGGTGTTGTACTTTTGTTTAGTGGCGACTTTCTCGGCGTACGTTGCGAAGGCACTCACCAGGGGCACGTGCACGGTGACGATCACCGGCGTCATCGCGCCGATTTTGTTGAGATCGGCCTTCAACCAGCTTAGTTGCGGATCATCGATTCGTGCTTGCCACATGCGATCTTCGGTCGGCTGGATGGAATCGAGCACGATGAAGTGCCAGCCCTTGTGATCGAAGGAATAGTAGGTTTGACCGACACGGTCTTCGTACATTTTCTTTCCATAGGCCGGATCGCTTGGCGACACGCCGCTCTTGGTGTTGATGCCGAAGACATCATGATTTCCGATGGTGTGGTGCAGCGGCATCTGGAGCTTCTGCTCCGTTTTCTTGTAGAGATCGAAAACGGAATTGGCGCGGATGCGATCGACTTTTAGCGCATCGAAAACGTGATCGCCACCCATGATCGCGAAATCCGGTTTGAGGTTGGCGATTTTGCGGAAGCAGAGGTCACATCCGTGGGCGGCGTCGAGTTCCGGCTGGATGTGGGTGTCGGTGAAGAACACGAAATCGAAGGAGCCCGGCGCGGAGTCCGCGGGCCAACTTAGCGAGGCCGGTACAAGAGATGCAGCGACTCCGGCAGCGGCAGCCGTCTTCAAGAACGCTCTACGATCAATTCTCATGGCCTATCCTCTCTCAGTTCTTTCGGCGGCCTCGCCGTTTGCGTCCAGCGGTCTGGCAAAGTCGGATCACTTCACGATAGTAACGCTGTTGGCCGCGACGATTGCAAAGCATAGACCTTTTTTGGCTGATCGCCATAATTCTGGAAAGCTCTTTGGAGTCGAACGGTCTCATGAAGGTTGAAGCGATTCTTCCTGGTCGGCGTCCGGCGGGCCAAACATGATTGGGCGTAATTCGTCGGATGCTTCGCGGTCGATTGCGCTGAGGGAGCGCAGGAGCAAACTGCAGATACCTGCCAGTACGGCGGCGCGGTTGGCGGCGATGCGGTTCTGCGCGACCAACAGCAGGAGCTTGGAAAGGAACATGTTGATGTCGGCGGCGGACTGGAATTCGGTGAGTTCGCCGGCGAGGGCTGAGCGGAGGTCGCACGGATCGGGTTGCCGGGTATGAAGCTGGGTGTGGCGGAAGCAGAGGCGGGAGGTGGCATCAAGTTGGGGTAGGCGGCCGCGGCGGCCGGAGGCGGTGTAGTGGAGACAGCGGTTCCGATGGTTGGCGGAGATAGGACCGGTGGTTGGATCGTTAGATGGATGTGCTGGGTGGTCATTCATGATTTTGTTCCTTTTCGGGAAAGTGGATTTTTCAAGCTGGGGAAATGGCGCTCGTTGTGTGGAAAAGAGCGCGTAGGAGATTGAAAGCGGGCGGTTTGCGGGTGCCGCGTTGCGGAGTGGAGTGCGAGAGGTGTTGAAGGGGCTGGGGATAGAGGGAGGGTGCGGTAAAGGGAATTGCGGGGAGTGGGAACGCGGGTGTGGCGTCGAGCATTCACGAGCTATGGTAGCATGGATTTTATAACTTGTCAAATACTATTATTTATGAGTATTTATTTCGAATGACCGGAATGGTGGGTTCGAATTATTTTCGCGGAAGGTGAAGGAAAGAAGGAGATTAGGCGCGCGGTGGGGATGGCCGGACAGGTTTTAGGCTTTAACGCCGGGCTAAAGCCCGGCGCCTACATATGTTGCCTACATATGTTGCGTACATTTGGTGTGGGATTCTGGGCGTGGGGATGTAGAATGGCGCCTGTTCGATAGAGCCGCTAAAGCCGGCGGCCGTGGCGTTCGGTGCAAATCGTACATTTGGGGGTTTTCGTGGCTTCGGGATATTTGCTCAAGACAGAACCTACGGTGTATTCGTTTGCCGATCTCCAACGGGATAAGGTTACGGAGTGGGATGGGGTGTCCAACCCTACGGCGCTCCGGAACTTGCGGGAGATGCAGCCTGGAGCGGGGCTGATCATTTATCACACCGGGGATGAAAAGAGCGCGGTGGGGACGGCTACCGTGGTTTCGGTGGATGCGTCTGATCCGAAGAGCCCAGTGGTCACGATCAAGGCAGGGAAGCCTTTCGCGAAGCCGGTGACGCTGGCGGAGATTAAAGCGAACAAGCTATTTGCGGACTCGCCTTTGGTGCGGCAGGGCCGGTTGTCGGTGGTTCCTTTAACGGCTGCGCAGCTTAAAGCCTTAACGGGCAGCTAGTTCAGCGACACAGGAGCCCAGTGAACGTGCCGAAATTCGCAGCGCTCTTGCTTTTCTCGTTTTCGATTGCCTCGATCGGCTTTATCGCCTTCCTAGGGCAAGCGCAGTCCGGGCCGGACGCAGGCACAGCCAAAGTTGAATTTGAGAATGAGCAAATTCGCGTGGTGCGCGCGTCGCTGGGTCCACATCAAAAAACAGCTGTGCACGGGCATCCCAGCCGTTTGGGTGTCATCCTTACCCGGAATGACATTCGCACAACCTTGCCGGACGGCACTTCGAGAAGTTCGACACGCGGGGCGCACGAGTATTTCTGGAGCGAACCGGTGACGCATCAAGTGGAAAACCTCTCCGATGCGCCGCTGCAAAACATCGAGATCGAATTGAAACGCGCGAGCAGCGCGGGTGTGGAAGTGAAACCAGCGTCGGGCGAGTCGAAGGCTCAGGGCACGGCAACCGATCCTGTTGCTGTTGAGCAGGAGCCTCATCATCACGTCATCTTCGAGAATCAATACGTGCGCGTTCTTGACGTGGTGCTCCAACCGGGCGAGACCACGCTGTTTCACCGCCATTCGCTCGACAACGTGCCCGTCCAACTGAGTGACGCTACCATGAAGCGTCAATTCCCTGGTGAAGACTGGGCCGCCTCACCGGCCAAGGAAGGATCGGTAGGCTTCATCGGGGGAACGAAGGCGCCGTATATGCATCGCATCAGCAACACCGGCACGACCGTGTTTCATGTGCTGGACGTCGAAATTCTTCCTTAGTTCGTAGTCCTTCGGCCCGGCCCCAAAAAGTAGCGGCAACGGTCGCGGCGGTTCCCATCCTCGATGCATTCTGCCGGTGCTGACGTTCACAGACAGGAGTGTCTGTGCTACTCAAATCCGGACTCCGGAAAGTCCCTGTTTGAATCGCATGTATTCCAAACGGCTCCGATTTCCTCAAACGGCATGGATTCTGTTCCAGTTTGCTGCGAATTGTATGGAGGAAGCTAGCCCGCGGTTTAGACGCTGACGAGACCTCGTCGTCGTACCTTTGAAATCAATGCGTTACAAAAATGCAATCCGGTCGAATTGCAGTTGGCTCATAAATCTGCTCTGGACCTGCTTTTGCAATTGTCTCCCGCTGGGAACAGGAGACGCTCATGCGCAAACGCAAGGTTGGGAAATTATCATTAGGGTTATTCGTGCTGGTCGGGCTTGCAGGGTGCGGTCGCGAACACGCACAGAGCCCAGCGCTCCCCACGGTGATAAGCAATTCTCCCGCGAATGGCGCCACTGGTGTGGTGGTCCATACTGCCGTAAGCGTGGGCTTCAGTGTGGTGATGGCGTCGGCGACGATCAACACGTCAACGTTCACGTTGACGGGACCCGGGGGAGCGGCGATGACGGGGGCGGTCAGTTACACGGGTACGACGGCCACATTCACGCCCACGAGCGCGCTCGCAGCTAAAACAGTTTATGTCGCCACTGTCACAACCGGAGCGCAAGATCCCACCGGCGCCGGCTTGGCAGCCAATTTTACTTTTAGCTTTACGACAGGAACGATCCCGACCGTTGTCTCCACGAATCCGCTGAACGGGGCCATCAACGTTCCCTTCAATCAGAAGATCACCGCGACGTTCAGCGAAGCGATGAATTCGACGACAGTGACGGCATCGGGCACGTTTACGCTGGCGGTCGCAGGTGCCGGGGGAGCGGCGGTCACTGGCACGGTGACTTATGTGGCGGCCACGAATACAGCCGCATTTGCGCCGACAGCGAATTTGCTGCCGAGCACGCAATACACCGTCACAATAACCAGTGCGGCGCAAAACCCCGCTGGCAATTCACTCCTAACCAACGCTGTGTGGAGCTTTACGACCGGTAAGACCGCAGACACAACGCCGCCGACAATTATCCTGACCCTGCCAGCGTCAGCGGCGAACAGTGTTCCCACCAATCAAAAAATTACGGCGACGTTCAGCAAGGTCATGGATTCGGCAACGATCACGGCGTCGGGCACGTTTATTGTTGCGGTGGCGGGCGTGGGCGGTGCGGCTGTTCCGGGGACGGTCAGCTACGCGGGATCGGCAGCAACGTTCACCCCAACGGCAAATCTGGCGCCGAACACGCAATTCACCGCCACGGTTACAACGGCGGCCAAAGACCTGAGTAGCAACGCTTTGGTGGCAGGGGCCAAGCCCAATCCCTGGAGTTTTACGACCGCCGCCGGCCCGAATACAACTGCGCCGACGATAACGCTGACGAGTCCCGCAGACACTGACATCAACGTGCTGCTCAACAAGGCGGTGAACGCTACCTTTAGTACCGCCATGGATCCAGTGACGATCACTGCGCCGGGGACCTTACTTTGGCGGTGGCCGGAGCGGGCGGGGCGGCTATCACTGGGAACGTCACGTACGACTCTGTAAGTCATATCGCCACCTTCACACCCGCGACTAACCTCACGGCGAGCACGAAATACACAGCAACCATTTCTAATGCGGCAAAGGACCTGGCTGGGAATGCGCTGGCGGCGGGAAGCATCGCGAATCCGTGGAGTTTTACCACCGGCGCGTCGGTCGGCCCGGTCGGACCGAATCTCGGAACCGCTTCGACTTTTGGAGCCTTCGGCGGCGGGGCTGGTATCACGAATCAGGGCACCAATCGGTGATTAACGGAAACATTGGAACCACCGGCGTGTCTACGGTGGTAACGGGTTTCCACGATGTTGGTGTCGGATGTACTTACACGGAAACGGGCAGCAATATCGGACTCGTCAACGGAAATATCTATACCGCTCCGCCACCGCCAACCGTGGGCTGCCCGACCGAAGGTACCGCTACCACGTTTGGAATCGCGACTCAGGCGGCCACCGATGCGCTTGCCGCCTTCAACAATCTTTCGCCCGCTTCACGCCCCGGAGGTATGGATCCAGGAGCAGGCCAGCTCGGCGCACAGGTACTTCCTCCAGGCATTTACAAAGCGGCGGGCGGAACATTCCTGATCACCGGCTCTGATCTCACTTTGGACGCGCAAGGCGATGCGAATGCCATCTGGGTGTTCCAGATGGCCAGTACGCTCACCGTGGGCGCTCCCGGAGCGCCTCGCAGCGTGATCCTGATCAACGGAGCGCAGGCCAAGAACGTGTTCTGGCAAGTAGGCAGCGCAGCCACCATCAATGGCGCAGGCGGCGGCACCATGGTGGGTACGATCATCGCGTCCGCAGGGGTCACGTTCTCTACCGCCGGCAACGCGGCGATCACCACGCACAATGGGCGAGCGTTGGGACTCAACGCCTCGGTGACCATGGTGAACACCGTGGTCAACGTACCCGCTCCATAGAAAGTCATCGAGAAGCAGCACGGGCCAGCTTGATGGATGCGAAGCGGGTTCTTTGGCCGCTTCGCATCGATTAGGCACCATTCAGGAGAGCACAATGAAATTGGGAACGCGCATCATTGCCACATTGACGGTTATTACTTTTCTTCTGGTGCCTGCAATTTTTGCGGACGACACGGGAAAGCCTTCGGACGCGCGGAAAAGCGATAACTCCACGAACTCTACTGCGACGCCCAGCGCACCGGCCAAGCCGAAGCTAGCTAGAGGAAAGGCGCTCCCTGCGCGCGCGGCATCGTCAGGATCAGCGCCCTCGGGCAAAGAAGGAAGGCACTTGCCCAAAAGCGCGGGCCGATCGAGAGAACACAATGACACGACTCCGAAGATTGAACTGTTCATGGGCTACTCCTATTGGCGGAATGTGCCTGACAGCACTAAGAATCGAATCGATGAGATGCATGGCGGCAGCACCTCGCTGGCCTACAATTTCGACAGTCACTTCGGCCTGGTTTTTGATTTTGCCGGCTTTCGAGTGGATTCGCTCGAGCTCAACAGCCCTGGCGCGGGATTCGGTACCTCGCGGACGGTCAATACCGGAGGTAATGTTTTTTCTCTCTTATTTGGCCCGCGCGTTTCGTTCCGCAACCATAAGCGGCTCAGTCCGTCTCTGCAGGTTCTCGGCGGTGGAGTGCGCGCCAGTCAAGTCAACATCGAAGGGTGCACTGCGCTGACTTTTGGCTGCGCGCCTCTCTCCGAAGAAACGGTAATCGCGTTGACTGCGGGAGGAGGGCTGGATCTGCGAATGACTCACCGAATCGCTCTCCGTCTTTTTCAAGCCGAATATTTGGGTACGCGGTTCCGGGATCCGTCGTCGCTCACGGGAGATCATGGCTGGCAGAACAACGTACGGCTTTCCGCTGGAATCGTGTTCGGCTTTGGGGGGAATCCTTCGTCGCCTCCCAATCGCTCCCCGGTGGTGTCCTGCTCCGTTGACCAGAGCATGGTTTACGCGGGATCGGGAGACGCAGCCGCGGTGCACGCTCTCGCCAGGGATCCGGACAACGATCCTCTTACCTATTCCTGGACGACCATCGGTGGGACCGTGGAAGGCAACGGCGCCGACGCCCGATGGAACTCTTCCAACGCGGCTCCTGGAGCTTATACCGTGAAAGTGCGCGTCGATGACGGGCGCGGTGGCACGGCCGATTGCTCGACGGATATTCGTGTGGAACCTCGGCCGAATCGGCCACCGACGATGAGTTGCTCCACGGACCATGATTCGGTGTCGATCGGCGAGCCGGTGCAGATCGTGGCAACGGCCAGCGATCCTGACAACGATCCGCTGAGCTATTCGTGGGAGTCCAGCGGGGGACCGTCGCTAGGCACGAATGCGACCGCGAGGTTCGACACCTCCGGTTTGAAGGCGGGCCACTATTCCGTCACAGGCCACGTCAGCGATGGCCCCGGTGGCACCGCGGATTGCCAGCTGGGAATCGAAGTGCGACAGCCACCGCCTCCGCCGGGGATAGTGGAGCTGGAAGCGAGACTCGCGCTGCATAGCATCTATTTCCCGACGGCTCGGCCGTCCGCGAAAAATCCTACCGGCGGGCTGGTCCCGAGTCAGGAGAAAATTCTGGTAAACCTGGCCGAAGACTTCGAACGGTATTTGGCGTTCAAGGCGGACGCGCACTTGATCCTGGGCGGCCACGCAGATGAACGCGGCTCCGCGGAATATAACAAGGCCCTGACCGAACGGCGCGTAGAACGTACCAAGAGTTTTCTGGTAGGGCATGGCGTGTCCGCAAATGCGATCGAGACACGGTCTTTTGGCCAAGAGGATGAACTGAACACGGAACAGGTAAAGGCGCAGATCGCGCAGAATCCCGACTTGACTCCGGACGACCGGAAACAAATGCTGAGAAATCTATCGGTGATGGTCCTCGCCAACAATCGGCGCGTGGACGTGACCTTGAGCACCACGGGACAACAGTCCACTCAGCGCTATCCGTTTAACGCCAAGGACTTCCTGACGCTGATCAACACCAAGAGCGGAGAATCAACGGCGAGGCCTGCGACCAAGAAGAGGCCCAAGCAATAACTGGTTCGGAAGCATAGTCCGGTGGTTTGCGACAGCGATATCGACGCAATGGTAACTCCTTGCCGCATTCGTCGGCCCAAACTCGCACGGAAACATAGTTCGTGCGTTCTGTAGTATCGGTATCGACGGCGATGGTAACTCCTTGCCGGATTTGCGGGCCTAAGCTCGAACGGAGATGATTTGGCGGTTCGCAGCATTCCGCAGCATCGGTATTTGACGCCGATGGCCTAAGGGCGCACGAAGCGTAGTTCGGCGGTCTGCAGTATCGGATCGACGCCGCTGGTAACTCTGGCCGATGGTAAGTTCATCCGGATTTGCTGGGCCTGAGTTCTCACGGGTTCTATCGCAGCCGCGATTCCATTTTAACGAAGGTCCTGCGTGCGTCCTGCCTGGGCCTGTCTGGTTAAGCTGGGTTCTGCTCGGCTTTACTTGGGCATTACTTCGCGGGCCAGCTTGCTGGCTACCACTTCACGCAGGTCGTTCCGCTTCTTTCCTGCTTCGATCATGGCTTCGCGCGAGCCGTAGTGTTTGGCGACGCTGGTCGCGGCTTTGGCGTCGAGTTGGTCGATCGCTGCATAGTTCGCAACCATAAGTCCCACGGCAACGTCCCAGTCATCCGGATGGTCCGTGGTCACGTTGATCCAGGCTTTGTAATCCACGATCAAGCCTTCTTTCTTCAACGATTCGTATACGGGCTTCAGATTTTCGCGAAAATCTTTCCAGAATGCTTCTCCCTGACCGGGCTTGATGTGGTAGTAGGTTACGCGCCAGACCTGTCCGACGTCATAGTTGGGACTCTGGGCGCGGGCGGGGAGCGCGGTCAGCAGCGTGGCCATGAACAGAATGGCCCAAACGACTTTCCTCATGTTTCCTCCTCAATTTTTCCGTGGATGCGGGGCCGAGGTACCGGGGCCGTTAAGCGGGCGCGAGTCTACATCTCGCATCCGTGGGCGTCAACGGATTCGCGAGCGGGAGGCGCTGGGAACGATTCTAGAGTTCCGGATTGAATCCGTTTCGCGCAGCTGCGGAGGGAAAAGCAGCTCCCTCACAGGAGTTCGGGATGACAGCTCTTCGTCGGGTTGTGAGTCGTGTTTTATGAATTCGCCCTTGGTCTTCATGCTGGCGAGCTCTCTTAAAAGGGGGCGGCTATGGGTGGTGGCGGATTCGTGGACGTGGGGCGGCTGGACCAGATTATGGTTCGGGATCGAATCCGTTTCGCTCCAGGTATCGATGGCGCGAAGGGAAAAGCAGCTCCCTCACAGGAGTTCGGGATGACAACCCTTTGTCGGGTTGTCGGTTGTGTTTCACGAATTCGCCCTTTGCTTTCCATGCTGGCGTGATTTCTCAAGACGGTGCCGGTTGGGGGACCAACAGGGAACGCGGAGACTCGTCGTGCTAGGATGCGGTTGGAGAGAGCCCATGTCCTTTGTTGATACGAGCAGCCTCAAAGTTATTGAACGACTGCCTGGCTGGTCCGGGCGCTATTTCCATTCAACGAACATGACCTTCGCGCATTACGACTTTAAGCGAGGGTCGACGATTCACGAGCACTTCCATCCTCAGGAAGAGGTTTACGAAGTGATTGAGGGAGAGCTTGAATTGACCATCGACGGCGCGACGCAGATTGCTCGAGCGGGTTTAGTCGGCATCGTTCCGAGTAACGTGCCGCATTCGGTGAAGGCGCTCTCGGATGGACGAGCCATCATCGTTGACTATCCGCTGAGGCGCGAATTCCAATAGGTTTGTTCGAAGAACTAGTTATCCCAAACGCACGGGCACGGGACCTCAGCTGCAATCGTGGACTCTCAAGCAGATCCCTCCACTACGCGGCCCGCGCTCAAAAATCCGAGCGCAAGAAAAAGCGGGCCGCTCCGGTCGGGATGACAGTTTGGGAGAGCGCTTGCGAAGATGAGGATGTCTTGGGAGAGTGCGTGCAAAGATGATTATGTCGGCCCACTTGGCGGTTTACGTCACGAATCAGCAGTCGCTGAGAGAACTGGCTTTATATCCACTACTGGTGTCGCATCTATAGCTTCCAGAGGCGCGACCCTTAGTCTGTTCCCAACAATTTCCAACACGGTTACACGGTGCAATCCCAGCGGATTGGGACGGTCCGGGGAGCGTGTCGCGAAAACTCCGGTAAGGGGCAGGTTCTTGTCTCCGCGGGGATGCAATTTCAGAACGTTGCGTCGAGCCTGATGAAGCCAGGTGACAAGGATAATCTCCTGGCCGACGGTGATTCCTTGCTGGCCCTTCGCGACGGCCGGAATTATTTCTACCCAAGCGTGAGGTGCGCCTTCATGCCCTTGTTTGGGGGCGTCTTGGCGACGTTTGAGTGAGGATTGAATGAAACCTACAGGCGTCAGTGAAAGAGTAGTTGCGCCGGACATCGAGTTAGCTCCGATGATTGAGCGACTTAAGCCGGATAGACAGAACCGAGAGCGCCGCACTAAAGTGTTTCTTGGCTAAGAGTCCAGATTGCTCGCCCAGGTGGCTGTGGTCTGCGCCAATTCGCGGAGGATCTCGGCGTCGGTTTTGCCGGAACTTTTGAGGACGTGGAACGAGTGGTCGGCGGATTCGATAATGTGCAGCGTCGGTTGTGGATTCAACTTGGCGCAGACGGGCCGCAGAAGGGCTAGATCCGCAAAGGTGTCGCGGGTGCCTTGGAGAAAGAGCATCGGCACCGTGACTTTTGCGAGATGGTCGGCGCGCTTGGTGCCGGGCTGGTTGGGTGGATGTAGCGGGAAACCAAAGAAAACGAGGCCGCGGACTTGATCGAGTGGCTGCTGGGACGCAGCCGTGGAAGTCATGCGGCCGCCCATGGACTTGCCGCCGGCGAGGACGGGTATACCCGGAGCGGCCTGTTGTGCGGCGTGAACGGCGGCAGCTACAGTTGCAGTGAGCACTGGGGGCCGATCGGGAGCACGGCGACGTTGTTCCATGTAGGGGAACTGGTAGCGAAACGTCGCAATGTCTACTGCGGAGAGTTCGTGGGCGAGCGCTCCCAGAAAGGGATGACGCATGCCGGCACCTGCGCTGTGGGCGAGCGCCAGCAGCCAGCGAGCCTTCGCAGGCCGCACCAGGATTGCCGACACCTCACCCGCGCCTTCCACCGTGAAACGCAACTCTTTTACGGAATCCATCCCGGCAGGATTTTATTTTGTGGCGGACGCGCCCTGCAACTCGGTGAGCGCTGAGAGCACTTCCTCGCTGTGCTTGTCGGGCTTGACGTCGAGCCAGACCTTTGCGACTTTTCCCTGCGGATCGATCAGGAAGGTGTGGCGCGATGAAAGTTTGGCGACGCCCATGTTCATCACGGAGTCGTACTGGCTGGAAACTTCGCTCTTGGTGTCCGCCAGCAGCTTGAAGCTCAGACCTTCTTTGGTGCAAAACTTCTGGTGGGAATCTTCGTCCTGCATGCTCACACCAACGATGACGGCGTTTTTCTGTTCGTATTGAGCGAGGTCACGCTGGAAGTTGTGGGCTTCCACGGTGCAACCGCTGGTGAAATCCTTGGGATAGAAATAGAGCACGACCCATTTGCCTTTGAAATCGTGCAGGCTGACCGGTTTGCCTTCCTGCGAATTCAGCGTGAAATCCGGGGCTGGCGTACCCGCGACCGGAGCTTTATCGCCGGCGCGCAGCGCATTGATTCCGATGACAAGGGCGAACATTGCGACCAAGACCACCGCTATCCAAACAAACTTCATCTCCCACCTCGTTTTCTGTAAGCGTCTTTCCGTAAGCGGGCGCCAACCCGCTTCGGGAGGCCTGCTTTCGTAACGTACTGTCTAGGGACTGAGATGTAAAGGCCAGCGTCAGGGTTTCACCGCACGGAATAATCGCTGCCCGTTCGTCGTCTTATCTATTCAGGATGCTTGAACCGGCCAAAGCCGAGACGTACTTGAAGAGTATTGATTCCGGGATTGGGAGTGGAGAGGCCGGCGTTGGAGATGTGCATAAAGCGGATTTCGGCGCTCCAGTTATATTTGCTCCTCAGAAAATGCGCCCCGATCGCGCCGCTGGTGGTGAAATTCACGCGCGACGTTCCTGGAGGAACTTGGTCGTTGGTGAATAGCGTGCCGCCGCCGATGTCGATGTAGGGCGAGATATTGTGGTGTTCAACGAAATTCCATTTCAGTGCGAAAGGGTTGAGACCGAATCCGTAGGCGGTGCCGGTTTTCTGGACAACCCAAAAGACAGGGACAACGTCGACAGCATATTCAAATCGCCCGCGAAGTGGGCCCGGAGCAATCGGATCGGTCAAAATCCAGCCATAGCGCAAGCCGACGTTCCACAGTCCGGTGCTAGCAGTGCTGCCGTTGAGGCCGTGGCCTCCGCCCGTCCATATCTGCAAGTCGTGGCCGCCGCGTTCGGGTCCGGATTGCGCGTGCGCGGCCGGAGCGAGCAGAACAATGCCAAGTACAATCGCACCGAGAATGCTTTTCACTCGTGAATCTCCTCGATTGCGCAAACAGCACTGCAGGAGCGTTTGCGGAGTTTATACGATACCGCAAATCGACGCCGGGATGCTGAGTCCGGTACGACGAGGAGCGAATTCCTGAGTGAGAAGCGAACTGATTCAGGCTGGCGGAGCGTCTAAAGCCAATGTGGGATAGTCCTTGCCGAGTTCCGCGCACAGCGCTTCGACCACAAGCTCATGATCGGACCGCTGCGGGAGTCCCGAGACCGTAACGCTTCCAATGACGCCGGCGCCATGCACACGGATCGGAAACGACCCGCCGTGCGCGGCGTAGTCTGCGATCGGCAGTCCGTACTTTTCAAAGAGGCTCGCGCCCATGTCCAAGCCGATGGCGTAGGAACTGCGATGAAATCTTGCGACGAGATTGCTCTTGCGGCGAATCCATTCGGCATTGTCGGGCGAAGTGCCGGCCAGCGCGGCGTAAAACAGTGGCTGGCCGAAACGTCGCACATCAATGGCAATGCCTAGCTTTCGCGACGCAGCCATCTCGCGCAGCCGTGACCCCAAGTGCCAGGCAACATCGTCATCGAATCGCGTGAATTGCAGTTCCCGCTCTTGAGCAGCAATCGCCGCAAGATCATCCTCGCGTGCAGTCACGAGGCTGCTTCCTCCGCCAAGGTCAGGTGTCGCATGCAGTTATCACGCAGAACCCGGGAGGCTACTTTTTGACAGCCGCCAGGATCTGCTTCTGGTTCTTCAAAATGGCTGCTTGATTCTTCTTGATCGTTTCCTGATTTGCCTTGATTTGGCCCTGATTACCCAAAATTGCTTTCTGGTTCTTTAGAATTTGCTTCTGGTTGGCGAGAACATTGCGCTCTGACATTTTAGTGGTGCCTCCAGCGTTGAAGTGTACACGACAAGGGCAACGATACGTTTGCATCCCTTCGGTGCCCTAAGCGATGCGCATTCTCGCAGCGCGACCCGCATGCGTCAATAATCGATTTCTGCAGAGTGTCGATTTCTGCAGAGCTTGTGCGGTATACGGCGACCGTGTCAGAGCCACGTTCCGCGCCGCGCTCCTAATATGAATCTACTATTGATCGAAGAATGCCGCGGTGCGATAGTCCCGCTATCTCACTAGGATCTTCTTTAAGGTTTCCGGTATCCTAAAGCTACGGAGGATGTTCCCATGGCGGTTTCCGCTCCCAGCATCCATAGCGCTCAATTCACCGCGGATGCGGGCTCCAGCTTTTACGAGAAGCTGAACTCGAAATGGCATGAACGTGCGCTCCAGATATTCATGGCCATTGTGCTGGCACATTGGGGGGAGCACCTTTTCCAGGCATATCAAATCTACGTGATGGGATGGCCGCGCCCGAAGGCTAATGGACTTCTGGGGCTGTGGTATCCCTGGCTGATTAAGTCCGAAGTGCTGCACTATGGGTACGCGCTGGTCATGCTGATCGGCATTTGGGTGCTGCGAAAGGGCTTCACCGGAACAGGTCGCAAGTGGTGGACCGCAGCTTTGGTGATCCAGTTCTGGCACCACATCGAGCATTTGCTGCTGATCGTTCAGGCGACGACACATCACAACTTTTGGGGGAAGCCGGTGCCGTGCAGCGTTCTGCAGTTGTTCTTCCCGCGCGTGGAATTGCACCTCTTCTACAACACCATCGTGTTTATCCCCATGGTCATCGGCATGTACTATCATATGTTCCCGCCGGTGGGAGAAGAGGGCCATGCGGCGTGCTCGTGCGAATGGAAGAAAGGGATGGAGAAGGCTCCAGCCTGCGCATCCTAGCCGGGCGCCGCAGCACACGCGGGAGGGAAATCGTACTCAGTGCGCTCGCGTGCCTGTTGAGTGTGGCTTGTTTCGGCTGCTCGAAAACGATCGATCGGTCGCCGTCGATCTCAGTGGATCACGACATTAGCCCGCAGCCAACCCGCGTTGGACCGGCGACGATCACGATTCGATTAACCGATCTTGCAAGGAAGCCGGTAACCGGGGCGCAGATTGCCATCGAGGCAGAGATGTCGCATCCAGGCATGAGTCCGGTTTTCGGCCAAGCGAAGGAATTGGAAGAGGGACGCTACCAGGGTCAAATCGATTTTGCGATGGCTGGCGACTGGATTCTGATTTTTCACTTCAGGCTGCCCGGCGGCCGCAGTTTCGACCGCCAAGTCAGCGTTCCCGCCGTTCGGGCCAACTGAGCACGTTGTCTACCCCTTCCAATCCGACCCTGGCGATAGCGGAGTCTGCTCCCTTCGATTTGTTGAAGTTTCCGGGCGTTGGCCGCTTCTTGCTGTGGCGCCATTCACGAACTTTCCTGCAGATTCCTTTTCTTTTCGTCAGCATCGTGATGATCCTTCAGGGTCTGATGGGTCCGAGTTTGGCGCCAAAGAATCTCGCCACGGTGCTTACCTGGGTCCACTTTCGCGGCGCCCTGGTCCTGATTATTCTTTGCGCCGGCAACTTTTTCTGTCTGGCGTGTCCATTCATGGCGGTGCGCAATCTTGCGCGACGTTTTTTTCGTCCCCGGCTCAACTGGCCAATATGGCTCCGCAACAAGTGGATGGCTGTCGCGCTCTTCGTGCTTATCCTCTTCACTTATGAACTGTTTGATCTCTGGTCGTCGCCTTGGTGGACCGCCTGGCTGATCGTGGACTATTTTGTTGCCGTCCTGGTGTTCGATGGCGTGTTCAAGCACGCTTCCTTTTGCAAATTTGTGTGCCCCATCGGGCAGTTTAACTTCATCGCCTCGACACTCTCTCCTTTGGAAGTGCAGGTGCGCGATGCGGATGTTTGCGTCGCATGCAAAACCAAAGACTGCATCCGAGGTACACGCGGGCTCTCGCGGACGGTGATGATGAGCTCGCGCGGGCAGGCCGGGCTAAAGCCCGTCGCCTACAGCGGACTGTCATCCGAGCTGGTCGTCATCCAGCGAGGATGCGAGCTCGCTTTGTTCCAACCGCGCAAGGTCGGGAACATGGATTGCACCTTCTGTCTGGACTGCGTTCATGCCTGCCCGCACGACAACATCGGCATTCTCAGCCGTGTTCCCGCGGCGGAGTTGATGGTCGATCCGCTGCGGTCGGGCATCGGCTATTTCTCGCGGCGCAAAGATCTAGCCGCCCTCGCAATCATCTTCAGCTTCGGCGCGTTGCTGAACGCGTTGGGCATGGTCAGCCCTATTTACGCGCTGGAAAATTGGCTCGGCAAACTTCTCCACGTCAGCCACGAAGCTCCGGTCCTCGGCTTGATTTTCGCATTCTTACTCGTTGTAGAGCCGGTCATCCTGCTGAGCTTTGCTGCGTGGCTGACCCGCGCCTTCGGCGGCAGTCGTCGCCCGATCCTGCCGCTCGCTGTGCGTTACAGCTACGCGCTGGTCCCGCTGGGATTCGGGATGTGGCTGGCGCACTATAGCTTCCATTTCTTCACGGGCCTGCTCACCTTCATTCCCGTCACACTAAGCGCGCTCGCCGATTTGGGCGTGCGGATTCTTGGCGCCCCGCGATGGGCGCTGACCGGTTTGCCGATGAGATTTGTGCAGCCGCTGGAATTTGGATTTCTCATCTTGGGGTTGGCCGGCTCACTGCTGGTTGCGTATCGCCTCGCGGAAGAAGATTCCGCTGATCGCCCGATGATGGCCTTCGCACCTTGGGCGGCGGTCTGCCTGCTGATCTGGGCGTCGTCGATTTGGCTGATGCTGCAGCCGATGGAAATGCGCGCAACGTTCATGAGTGGGTAGGTCAGGTGGGTAGGTCAATTTGCTTTGACAGATCTAAGTGATGCAAAGGTGAGAACCTGGCCAAAATACGGGATGCGAATCTGGCGCAGCTATATGTTTGCCTGCCTCCTGGCGTTAGCGCTTCCCGCCGCCGCGCACAACGGGCCGCCTTTTCCGATCATCACCGATCAACGCGTTGGCCCTTGTGTGATTTCACTGTGGACGCATCCGGACGTGGGGACCGGAATATTTTTCGTGATGGTCGATCCTCCGCCCGGCGGCAGCGTGCCCGCGGACCTCAAGATTCAGGTCGGCGTGCAGCCTGAAAGCGGGCGTCTTGCGGAGGTCGTCTATCCAGCATGGCGCGAAAAACTTCGCGGGCAGGTTGAGTTCAAGACGGAGGTGCAGTTTGACGCCGATGAAATCTGGCGTGTGCGGCTCATACTCGAGAGTTCTCAGGGCGGCGGCGAGGCACTGTCTAAAGTAGAAGCAACGCCGCCGGGATTTGGCCGGTGGGACTTACTGCTTTATCTGCTCCCGTTTGTCGGTATGGGATTTCTGTGGTTTCGCGCTATCGCAAAAAGGCGCAGCTATCGCAAGAGGCAACCTCAAGCGGGTTGAACGAACTTGCCGTGAGGGTTTCGTCGTTGGAGAATGGAGCGCAACACTTGAATATCGTCGGGTTTTACGTGAAAACGAAAATTGCTGCGCGCGCGGCGCGAAGTTCAAGCTTGCTTGACTCCGGCTCCCATCGGGCCTCGCGCACACGTCCGATTGCCGCGCTGCCAGCGGTTTCTCTGCTTCTCTCCGCGCTTCTTGTCGTTGCCTGCGCTGGGTGCCGGTCGGAGAGCAAGCTGCCCGACAGATCCTCCAAAGTCTATGCCGAAGTCGTTTCCGCCTTCTACATTGGCTTGGCGGCTTTGCAGGTCGGCGACGACGTTCATGCCGAAAGCAGCCTCTCGGAAGTAACGCAACTGGTCCCACCGGAACCCGCGGGCTGGGCGAATTGGGGCGTGCTTGCGCTGCGCCAGCGAAAGCTGGATGCCGCCGCGGAAAGATTCGGGCGCGCCCGGAAGTTAGCTTCTGGGAACGACCATATCTACGAGTTACTTGGGGTGCTCGAGAGCAGCCGCGGCCACTCCGCCGAAGCCATCGCCAACTGGCGCAAGGCCACCGAAATCAATCCGAAAAATTATCGCGCCGCATATAACCTCGCGGAAGAGATCGAGCGCCAGGGCGGCCCCAACGCCGACGCTGAGTTCCAGGAGCTGGTCCAAAAGATCCTGGTTGCCCAGCCCGACAATCTTGCCGCCTATCTGGAATTGTCCCGCGTGGCCGCAAAACGCGGCGATACCGCTACGCTACAGGCCACGATCGCCAAAATCGCTGCGCGATCAGCCGGGTGGCCTCCGGAAGTTCAGCAGCAATTCGCGGCCGTACAAGCCGCGGCTGCGAGCTCAGATCCTCGCTCAGCGGCGACACGAACGACGTTTCTGCGCAACACGTTGATGCGCGTTCCAGAATTTCGCGAGAGCCTCGCGGTTCTGAAAGCACCCGCTGGCGAAGAAGCTGAGCCGTTCACTCATTTTCTCCGCCTGGAATCTCCGGTCTTCGCGCCAGCCGCGGCGGACATGGCGCTTGGTTTCACCCCGCAGCCGATCGCAACTCCCAATGGCAGCCACTGGAACTGGGTCGGCGCCATCTCTCTCAGCAGCGCGGGAGCGCCCGTCGTGGCCGAAGCGAATGGCCGCGAAGTACACCTCGCAACTGGCGCGGTGCTGCCATTTCCGGGTGGCTCCGAGGCAGTTCCGCCATCACCTGACGGGGTCCTCCAAATCGACTTCAATTACGATTTCAAGAACGATCTCGTTCTCGCCGGCGCCGGTGGCGTCCGGCTGATGCGCCAGGACGATCCGAAAAAGTTCACCGACGTCACGGCAAAGACGAAATTGCCGAAGAACATCACCAATGCTAGTTACACCGGCGCGTGGGCTGTTGACATTGAGGCCGACGGCGATCTCGACGTCGTTCTCGGCGCAAAAGATGGTCTACCGCTCGTCCTCCGAAACAATGGCGATGACACCTTCACGCCCATTCATCCTTTTGCAGGCGTCTCCGGCCTACTCGGATTTGCGTGGGCGGATTTTGATGGCGACGGCAACGCCGACGCCGCGCTCATCGATGGCGCGGGGCGGCTGCACATCTTTCACAACGAGCGGCAAGGTCAGTTCCGCGAAGTCTCGTTGCCGATGGGTTTCGCTTCGATCAAAGCTATCAATGTCGCGGACGCCGACAACGACGGCATTCTCGATCTGCTCGCGGTGCAATCCGATGGCGCCATTACCAGCGTCTCCTATAGCGAACAAAAACGTTGGACGATCTCGGAAATCGCTCATGTTCCGAACCCGGCGAGCAGTCTGTCCGGCGCGGTACGCCTGCTCGTCGCCGATCTCGACAACAATGGCGGCCTCGACCTGCTTCTCAGTCCAGTTGCGCAGGACGCCACGCACAACGGATTAAGCCCTCTCGTTTGGCTCGCCGACGAAAAGGGCAGGTTCATCCTTCTGGATCACGCGTCCACGCCTCCAGTCGTGTTTGCCTCCGCCGACTTAACGAGTAACGGCCACCTCGACCTGCTCGGTTTCTCCGCCGACGGACAACCCGTTCAAGCCGCCAACCACGGGTCGAAGAATTATCACTGGCAAATCGTACGCCCGCACGCCAAGCAAGCCGTAGGCGACCAGCGCATCAATCCGTTTGGCATTGGCGGCGAAATCGAAGTGCGCTCCGGCTTACTGGTGCAAAAGCAGCCGATCGAGGGACCACAAATCCACTTTGGCCTCGGCAATCAGACCAGTGCCGAAGTCGTGCGCGTGGTTTGGCCCAACGGCACCGTGCGCGCCGAATTTGGCGTGCAAGCCGATCAGGAGGTCGTCACCGAGCAGCGCCTCAAAGCCAGCTGCCCCTTCCTCTTTGCCTACAACGGCAAACACATGGAATTCGTCAAGGATGCCGTGCCGTGGGGCTCCGCTATTGGTCTGCGCATCAACACGCTGGGCTCCGCAAAAATCGCCACCACCGGCGAGTGGTACAAAATTGGCCGCGACCAGCTCGTCCCTCACGACGGCTACTACGATCTCCGCGTCACTGCGGAACTCTGGGAGGTCTACTACTACGATTACATTGGGCTCATGACCGTGGATCATCCCGCAGGCACCGAAATTTTCGTGGACGAGCGCTTCGCGATCCCGCCGCCAAAACCTGGCTTCACCACCGTGGCGACGCCGCACAAGATCGCGCGCGCCACCGACGACAACGGCCAGGACGTAACAGACATCGTCAATACCCTCGACGGAAAAGCCCTCGACTCTTTTGGGCAAGGTCAATTCCAGGGCATCACCCGCGATCACTATCTCGAGGTCGATCTCGGTGACGATGCGCCCAAGTCCGGCCCGCTCTATTTGATCGCGCAAGGTTCCATTCATGATACGGAATCGTCGCTCAACGTCGCCATCACCCAAGGCAATCGCTGGCACGCTAAAGGTTTGAGCGTTGAAGTGCCCTACGGTCATGGCGGCTGGGCCGTAGCGCAATCCAATCTAGGATTTCCCGCCGGCCGGAAGAAAACCATCCTCTTCAATCTTACAAACATCTTTCGTCCAGGAACTCCGCGCCGGGTGCGCCTCAGAACCAATCTCGAAATTTATTGGGACTGCATCGAATGGGCGCCAGGTCTGCCCGAAGCGTCGGTGAAAACCACGCGCCTCGATCCCAGCGTCGCGGACCTGCACTATCGCGGCTATTCCGTGATCAATCGCCCGGAGGTTGGCCCGCCAGCGCCGGAAGTGCCGGACTACGACACGATCTTGGGCACCAAGCAACGCTGGCGCGATTTGATCGGATATTACACGCGGTACGGCGACGTCCGCGAACTCCTCACCAAGATCGACGACCGCTACGTGATCGTAAATTCAGGCGACGAAATGTCGTTGCGGTTTCCGGAGCAACCTCCGCCGCCTGCAGGGTGGCTACGCGATTTCGTTCTGATGGGCGACGGTTGGATCAAGGACGGCGATTTTAACTCCACCTTCTCGAAGACGGTGCTGCCGCTGCCGTATCACGCGAAGGACGAATACACCACGCCGCCTGGCCGCCTGGAAGACGAATGGGTCTACCGTCAACATCCGGAAGACTGGCAGAACTATCATACGCGCTATGTGACGCCCGACGTGTTCCAGAATGCGCTCAGGAGAGAACCTCGTCCGTGAACCGGAACCCGATCGCCCGAATCGTTCTCGCCATTGTTTTTTTCGCGCTGGTGTTCTCTCCGCTTTTCATCAAACGATTGGCAGCGCGGCGTGAGGTAGCGAAATCAAAGCTCGACCTGCAAACATCGCTGGCGCGCCACGGCTTTTACCTCGAAGAAGTTTCGCGCGCCGCCGGCGTCAACTTCACACATCACGCACCCACGCTCGATCCCAAACTCGAGCCGATCATGCCGCAAGTTGCCTCCATGGGCGCGTCCGTTTCCATCGTGGACTTCGATTGCGATGGCTGGCCGGATATCTACGTCACCAACAGCGGTGAAGGCACAAAAAACGCTCTCTACCGCAACAACCATGACGGCACGTTCACGGATGTCGCGGGCGAACTCGGCATCGCGGACATCAATCGGCCGGGCACCGGCGTTTCCATGGGCGCGGTCTGGGGCGACTACGACAACGACGGGTATGAAGATCTCCTGCTCGTCAAGTGGGGCCGCCCCGAGTTATTCCACAACGATGCGGGCAGAGGCTTCACGCGGGTTTCCGAGGAAGCAGGCCTTCCGCCGTGGGTGAACGCGAACACCGCGCTGTGGTTCGACTACGATGGCGATGGCCTGCTCGATCTGTTCATAGGCGGCTATTACAACGAAAACGTGGACCTCTGGCATCTCGTTAACACGCGCATGATGCCTGACAGTTTCGAGTATGCGAAAAATGGCGGCCGCAAATATCTCTTTCACAACCTCGGCAACGGCAAGTTCGAGGAAGTCAGCGCCAAACTCGGTATCGACAGCCGCCGCTGGGCGCTCGCCTCCGCTGCTGCCGACCTGCGCGGCACCGGCCATCCGGATCTTTTCGTCGCCAACGACTACGGCGTCTCTGAGCTTTATCTCAACGACGGCAGACATTTCCGCGAAGCCGGAGAGCAGACAGGCGTCGGCTTCGCGCCTAAAAGCGGCATGAACGCTGCTGTTGGCGATATCTTCAACCAAGGGCGATACGCCGTCTACGTATCCAATATTTCCGAGGAAGGCGTGCTCATCCAGGGAAATAATCTGTGGGTGCCCAAGGAAGGCACCTCCGGCAACACGCTCAAATATGAAAATCTGGCGCGGGATTTTGGCGTCGAACTCGGCGGTTGGAGTTTCGGCGCCCAATTTGGGGACCTCAACAACGACGGAACGCTGGACCTGTACCTTACGAATGGCTACGTCTCGCTCGACCGAAACCGCAGCTACTGGTATGACTTTTCCAAAATTGCCGGCGGCCACAGCGCCATCATCAACGACGCCAAAAATTGGCCCGCGATGGAAGGCCGCAGTTTGTCCGGCTACCAGCCCAAACATGTATGGCTCAACGATGGTGCTGGAAAATTTGTCAACGTGGCGCAAGCCGTGGGCGTCACCGACACTTACGACGGACGTTCGGTCGCGCTTGTCGATCTGTGGAATCGCGGCGTGCTCGACGTGGTCGTGGCCAACCAGCGCGGACCGCTGCTCATCTACAAGAACACGGTTACGCCGGAAAATCAGTGGATCGAATTCGAACTCGAAGGGACGAGCAGCAACCGCAGCGCGATCGGAGCGGAAGTGACGCTTTTCTGGAACGGTCAGCATCAAGTTCAGGAAGTGTCCGGCGGCAACGGTTTCGCCTCGCAGAATCAGCGCCGTCTGCACTTCGGCCTCGGGAAATTTCCGCAAATGGAAAAAGTCGTCATCCGCTGGCCGTCCGGAAAAACGCAGACGATCGACAATCCCGCGCCTGGCCAGCTTCAAAAAATAAAGGAACCTTCATGAGCGATTCTTCTGCCGCCTCCTTCGCAGCCCCGCCGATTCCGCAGGCTTCGTGGAAGCGCTTTTTCAGCATGGAGAATCGTTATCTGGCTCCCGCGTTCATTACCTGCATTCTTCTCGCTGGCCATCTGTCTTTTGGCATCCTGGAGAGTTACCAGAAAACGGCGATCGCGATTGTCGCCAGTCTCCTGACGGAACTCATCCTCGGCCGTATCTTCACCGGCAAATTTCCGAATCTGGCCAGTGCGTATATTACTGGCATCAGCGTCGGCATTCTGGTTCGTTCGCCCGCGTTTTGGCCTTATGCAATCTGCAGCATCGTTTCCATCATGTCCAAGTACGTCCTGCGCGTAAAAGGGCGCCACATCTGGAATCCGTCGAACTTCGGCGTCTCGGTGTTGCTGTTTCTCGCGCCGGAAACCGTGGCCAGCCTGAGCATCCAATGGGGCAACTACTTGCTGCCGATGATCGTCATCTGGTGCCTGGGTTCGGTCATCATCTGGCGCGTCCGCCGCTTCCACATTACCGGCACTTACGTGGTTTCGTTTCTTGTGTTTGCGTTTCTGCGCAGCTGGATTACAGGCAGTCCCTGGCAATCGGAAATCGCGCCGATCACCGGGCCAATGTATCAGCTGTTCATTTTTTTCATGATTACCGATCCAAAGACCACCGTGCGTTCGAAGCGTGGCCAGTGCATCGTCGCTTTCCTGGTCGCCCTCGTCGAAATGATCTTGCGCCTCAACCAAGTCGTCTACGCGCCGTTCTATGCGCTATTCATGGTTGGCCCGGCCGCGCTGCTCGTCGAGATGTGGCTGGATTCGCGACACGCTGTCTCCGCGCCGGCGCATGCCTGAGTTAATGCAGTTGGGCGCGCCAATGTAGTGGCCGATTTTTAGATCGGTCCGATCGGCCCCAGTGGTGCGCCTGTCCCTCAGGTAGCACAGGCACTCCTGCCTGTGCTCACGTAACCGCGGGCAAGATGCATCCAGGTACGTCGCCGTCCACCGTGACTTAAAACTGGCAGCACAGCGCCAAAATCAGGGCATCACCGAAAGGAAATAGTCTCTTGCTCGAATCCAGAAGGCGAGTCGCGCTAATGCTCGGCTTCGCCGCCTTTTTGTTTCTGAACAGCTGTAAGAAAGAGTCCTCCACTGAACCTTCGGGCCAACCCGCCGCCACTTCTTCGCCCCAAGCTGAAGTGCCCGCGCCAGCCCCATCCGTCTCCGCCCCTTCGACTTCTCAACCAGTTCCCCCCCCAGAAACAACTTCCGCACCCGTTCGTCCATCCGGCCCCATCGAATTCACCGACGTCACCACCCAAGCCGGCATCCGCTTCAAACACAACTCCGGCGCTTTCGGCAAAAAATATCTCCCCGAAACCATGGGCAGCGGCGTCTGCTTCATCGATTACGACAACGACGGGTGGCAGGACATCTTCTTCGTCAATTCCATGGATTGGCCCGGCCACAAGTCCGGCGGCAAATCTTTGCCCGCGCTTTACCACAACAATCACGATGGCACGTTCACCGACGTCACGCAGCAGGCCGGCCTCGCCGTCGAAACCTACGGGCTTGGTTGCGCCGTCGGCGATTACGACAACGACGGCTTCGACGATCTGTATCTCACGACGGTCGGTTCCAACCATCTGTATCACAACCTTGGCAACGGCAAGTTCGCTGATGTCACGGCGAAAGCTGGCGTCGCTGATCCAGGCTTTTCCGCCAGCGCCATCTGGTTCGACTACGACAACGACGGCAAGCTCGATCTATTCGTGACGCACTACATCACCTGGTCGATCGAAACTGATCAATACTGTTCGCTCGACAACAAGAACAAATCCTATTGCACGCCGCAAACCTACAAAGGCGAGAGCGCCACGCTATTTCACAACAAAGGCGACGGCACGTTTGAAAATGTTACGCAGCGCGCAGGGTTGCACGATCCCACCAGCAAATCCCTGGGCGTCGCGATGGTGGACTATGACGACGATGGCTGGATGGATCTATTCGTCACTAACGATACGGAGCCCAACAAGCTCTATCACAACAATCACAACGGCACGTTCAGCGACGTGGCGGTGATGGGCGGAATTGCGTTCAGCGAATCGGGCCGCGTGCGCGCCGGGATGGGCACCGACGCCGGCGACTTTGACGGCTCGGGCCACCAGGGTTTGCTGATCGGCAATTTCACCAACGAGAGCATGGCGATGTATCGGAACGATGGCTCGGGCCTCTTCACCGACGAAGCTCCCACATCGGGCCTGGGCCAAATGACCAACCAATCACTCACCTTCGGCGCATTCTTCTTCGACTACGATCTCGATGGGCTGCTGGATGTGTTCGCGGCCAATGGCCACGTCTCCGACGACATCAGCGTGGTGCAGCCAACGGTGAAATACGCTCAACCTGCTGGCATCTACCGCAACAAAGACGGTAAGAAATTCGAAGACGTTTCGACGAAACTAGGCCGCGCGCTCCAGAAAGCGGTGGTAGGCCGCGGTGCTGCTTACGCCGACTTCAACAATGACGGCGACTTGGACTTAGCGCTAACAACCAATAATGGTCCGGCGCGCCTGCTACGCAACGACAATGCAAACCAGAACGACATGCTGCGCGTGAAAACCGTCGGCACCCGGTCGAATCGAGACGGGATCGGCGCGAAGCTTACGCTAAAAACCAACAAGGGCGCGCATCTATTTGCGATGGTCAAGAGCGGCTCGAGCTACCTATCCCAGAGCGAATTTCCGGTCACTTTCGGGCTGGGCAAACCGGAGGACGGCAAAGTGATTACCCTCGAAATCGAATGGCCGAGCGGCCAGAAAGACTCGATTGCCAATATCAAGCCGAATCAGTTCATCACGGTCAAGGAAGGCAAAGGCGTGGTCACTGCGAGGCCCATTTTTCTTGCGAGAGCGTCAAGGCCATCTTCATCGCAGGTTGCGCCCCAACGGTGAGCGGGGCTGCCGGTAGCTGGGAGCATAGCGGTTTGGCGTATCCGCGTTTCGCGTGAAGCAGAACCTCGAGGAGTCGAAGAGGATTTCACTGCGATGGCTCATAGAGCGGTGGCGCCACACGAATGGATACTGGAGCTACAGCAAATTCATATTGGACCTGTTCTTCATCCAATCTGCATAGGGTCTGAGGGCTAGAAGTGCGGTTCTTCCGCGAAGTTGGCGGAGGAAGGCGCGCTCCTCGCGGGCGTCGGATGCGGATTGCAGGTCGCTGGCGCGGTCGCCGCGCCGGGACAATCGGACGCCCACGTCCGCAGCCTGGATCCTGGTGCGATCCTTCACCAGAAAATCACCGAAGGCCACGGCGGCGGTGACTTTGAAGGCGGCCTTAGCGTCTTTGTTTACCTGCTTGATGCGCTCTTGCAAGGCGGCTAGCGCGCTTTCGACACTGTCTCGATCGAAGCGAGGGGCCTTGGCGTTGGACACCGTCTCGCCCGAGGGAGTCGTCATCCACTCACCGTTCACATGCGCGGGCTGGACATATCCCTGAGCCTCCAGCAGAGCAATCACCCGACCGGCGTCGACGCGGGTGATGTTGAGGGTGTGTGCTAGTTCCAAAACGGTCCACGTCACCGCGCCCTTGGTGTCTTTCAGGAAACTGAGTGCCGCTTCCGCGGGAATGGAGAGCGGTGCTGGGCGACGGGCTGTCGCCGATTCTTTTGCGAGCGCATTCGTTGCGCGAACTTGTTTCTTCGGCATCGTCAGTGGAGGACGATGAAGAATAGCATGTGCCATGGACGCACTTGCGAGGTTTTGCGTTGCAAAATGATTTTCTCGCGAGCCCAAATCTATTTCCGGCCGGCTGGTCTTTGGCGAGTACTTAAGACGACAAAGGCGGGGCGATAAATTGGGACAACTCGCGTGTGCTCTGTCAGACGAGAGGTTGAAGAACGAAAACAGACCACGTCGCCCGCTTCCACGAACATGACTTGGTTGGCCGCAGAGGAGTCCGTTTCGTAAGAAGCCGAAGTTCATCCCCATAGCGAACAAAAAGCGAATATGCTAGGCTGGCTCCGCTATGCCTGTCCGCTCATGCCGCGTCACCATTCAGGATATGGAAGATATTTCCCATACGGTCGAAGTGACCGCCGCTACCTTATATGAGGCCGTGGCCCTGGGGCTGGCGGCG
The DNA here is from genome assembly GCA_963721915.1 of uncultured Acidobacteriota bacterium. Lineage (GTDB taxonomy): Bacteria > Acidobacteriota > Terriglobia > Acidiferrales > UBA7541 > Acidiferrum. Next base: position 511,026 of record CAVRLD010000009.1, read on the forward strand.
GTGCGCGGGAACGAGTGGGTCATGGGAATTGCGCAGGGATGCAACCGGGTCAAAGTTCGCGTGACCGACGTGCCGGTGGAACACGAGGTGAAGCTGATGGATTTTACAAAATGGCTGGAACGAAAGGGAGGTAGTCCGCGGGAGGTTTCGGATCGAAATAAAATCAGGGACATTTTGCAACTGCCGAAGGCGGCAAAACAAGGTTAAGCGCGTGCGCAAAATTAGTGCGCGTGCGGAGTCTGAATGACAGGGTCTGATCTTGAAAGCTGGTTGTGCCCGACGAGCGTGGTAGACGCGTCTCAGCTGCCTGCGCCCTTAGTTCGCCGCTTCGGTGGGGAGGTTGGCCCGCCACTTAGCTGTGTCAATCTGGCGCGCACCCGGTGATCTAATTCATCCAGTTTTTTGCTCAGCCGGGCGATGCGGTTTTGAAGGGATGCGATCTGCTCGTATGCGAGCTGGACCATAGCGATCTCTTCGTCTTTTAGCGTCGCTTCACAAAAGGCAATATACTCGGCCGCGGCGTCCAACATTTCACCGAGCAGCAACAGGTGATCGGCACAATGTTCTCGTCGAGCCATCGTTAGCTCCCCGGTGCGGAAGAATTGGGACAGCAGTGGCTTGGTTGCCCGTTATCCGCTGACCACTCCGCGGAAGTGATTGCTGCCTGGCTATTGGGATGCGGTTCCTTTAGGCGTTCGCGTGCTCTCCACAGTTCCGGCGTCTTCCGCCTTCACGTGAAAATGATTCAGTTCCGCTCCTGCTATTCGAGAATGCAAGCGACCATTGCGATCGTTTGTCGCTACGGTGCTCACCCGAAATCCCCTCGTACTTATAAATAACGTCTAGGGCTGAGCCGCTATACTCGGAAATAGGTAGGAACTAGGAATCGAAGGTGTATCGGTTATTAGATCAGTCGGTTCGACAATCGGTGGAGTCACGTAAAGCAAATAGAAACAATATGATGGAGGCGGCAAGAATCGCTAGAAACCCATGAGCGAGGTACACGAGGGGGCACGGCGGCGAGTTAACAGCAGGGTGCCGGTACGCCATGGTAGGGCGACCATAAAACGGGCGAAAAAACCCCCCTTGGCCGCCTTGACGCGCATCAGGAAAAGGAAATCATTGTGGCGGCTTTGGCAGAATCAAGAGGCAGGATAGCCGGCCCAGCTGGCGCAGCGGCGAAACTCGGAGTCCTGCGCACTACCCTTGAATCGAAAATGAGAGCCCTCGGAATCAACAAGCACGTCTTTGAGTCCTGAACACGTGAGCGCCTGTTCTTGACGAAATTCGCATCCCACGCTCGCCTCTGGAAATGGCGGACCTCGAACGCCGCGTGGCATGTATCTCTCGATCACGCGGCGCGACAAGGTAAAGGAGATTCTGAAAAACTGCCCGCAGAAACACTTTCAGTTGTCCTCATGAACGATGTCCCGTAGAAGTTTCGGGCGGGACCAAAACTATTGCCAGTATCCGTCGAAAGTGACAGCGTTCGTTTCCGCTCGCTGTGACAAGACCTTTACAACTCTCCTGTGACTGTTAAAGCGGCGAGCACATCCAACGCTTTGTATTCGTTTTATGGATGATGTTGCAACAGGCGCTAGACCCGCTCGCAAAAATGAAGTCACGCGCGGCAGTTGCCTCTAAATGACAGGAGAAAGAAGTGAACGCAGTCAAACCAGCAGTTTTCTTAGCAGCTATATTTCTTGTCGGGAGCCTGGCGGCGAGCCGTGCCGAATCACCCCGGCGAATCGAGATTATCGCAAGCAAATTTACCTACAAGCCAAACATAATCACTCTTAAGAAAGGTGAGCCAGTTGTCTTGGTGTTGCGCAGCGCCGATGTCACACACGGTCTTAAGGTGGACGGGTTGAATATCAAGTCTGGCGACATAAAGAAAGACAAGGAAGCCGAGATTCAGCTCACTCCACAACAAACCGGTCACTTTATAGGCCAATGCGCGCATTTCTGCGGCAAGGGCCACGGAGAGATGAAACTACAAATTGATGTAGTTCCATGAGAGTAGAAGACGTTCTGTCGGAACCGACTGTCCGCTCCAACTTCGCAAGCCGTTCCTCTAGCAGCTTGCGGAAAAATGCATGCTTGTCATCCCGATCCCGCGTCGCTTGCGGGTGAGGGATCTGCTGTTCACAAGAAAGCTAGGGAAAAAGCAGATTCCTCACCCCGTCGAAAACCAAACGGAACGACATATTTTCGAGTTTTTCCGCAGCCTGCTACGGCATGATCGAAAGCTGGGCCCTGCCTTGGACTTGAGGTCAACACCTGAGCCTGAGAGGGTTGACCCTTTGGTTGATTTGCAAGCGTCCTGTGTCGGTGCAAAATCGCCAGTGTCAATAGCTTGACACCGTCAGACTAAATGCCACCACGACAGTCGCCCAGGATGATGCGCTTGACCTTTCTTCTTCTCTACATCTTTCCCACGCAGATGTTTGCGAACTGATTGGACTGCCCTTTAAATTGGCACACCGATTGCTCTGTTACCGTCGAGGGAGTAATCCCAGGGAGGAAAAATGATCGTTTGCTTTGCGAACCAATGCGCCTACTGCCGATCATCAATTGTCCCAGGGCAAAGATGGGTGCGGGAAAAGATTTACGATCCCGCGCTCAATGGCCGTGATCCAAGCTACCACCGCTACCACGCAGAACTCTTCGCCACGCAGCAAGAAAGCTGCTGGGAAAAGCATCAGCTGGAGCGGGAAACGGCCCGGACTGCCGCCTACGCTGCTTAGCGGACACTCCGAACTATTGGAGGATGACGATGTTCTTATCTTCATTTGATATTCTTAGGAGAGACCGCTGCGGAAATCACACTTTGGTTGCCGTGGCGGGGGACCTGGAGACTGCGCGCCTTCGTTTGTGCCAATTCGCCTCGCTCACGCCTGGCGAGTATTTCGTTTTCGATCCACGAAACCACCAGATCGTTGCTGCCATGCACCACTGGGAGTCCGCCAGATCACATGCGCCTGAATCGTTGTAGCGAACGCACCGGAGGAAATTTCAGCCCCATCCTGAAAATCGCGTCGCTTTGTTGGACACAACGCTTTGGATCCAGTCGATAACTTCAGTCATTCTTGACGTCGCTCCCGGTGTCTCCGGCCACACGCAAGAGGCTCAGCAGCACAGCACCAACGAAACTTGGACGGCGACCAAGCAAACTTCCGCAGACAACACGAATCCGTCGCGCACTCCGAGAACCACGCCGAGTCTGGCAACCGGAGTGTGGATATCATTGTCGGTAGGAGTTTTTGCGGGGGCAGCGGAAAGACGCACATATGCATAGACATTTTTTTCGCTTTTAGCGACGTGTAACAATTGTTCTCCGCCGGGCATCTGATGGACTGGAACCTGCCTGATGCGGTGGTGCCAACTGTGAACGAAGACTTGGAAGTTCTCGCAGCACCGGCACTTACGACGCGGTACGAAACACTCGTCCGCGTGTCCCGAGCCGTCGGAGCGTACCGCGACCCTAAAGACCTTCTTGTCATCCTGATGGATGAGCTGCAGGGGATGGTGCAGTTTGACTTCGTCGGGGTGTATCTTCGTGACCAAAACTCCGATACATTTCAGAATTATTTCATCGACGTGGCGGGTCGATCAGCTCTGGTTCCCGAAGAGAAATTGACGCCCGAAGAAACGCTTACGTCGTGGGTCTACGAGCACCAGGAACCTTTGCTGAGGTCGACAGATGAAATGGAGCCGCGCTATGGCCGGCTGCAAGCGGTCCTGAAAAGCCTTCACGTTCGTTCGATCTGCGCAATTCCGTTAACTACAGCGCACCAAAAATTGGGCGTCATGTCTTTCGGCAGCAAGCAGGTCGATACCTACTCCCCAAACGAAGTCCGATTCGCGTCCGAAGTCGCGGGTTATATCGCACTGGCGTTCGACGATGCGTTGAATTGGGCGGCTCTGCGGCGGGCGTCTGAGGAACTACAGAGTAAGAACGACCGGCTGCAGCTGCTCCTCGACGTCACCAATCAGGTGGTCTCAAATCTGGAGCTCCGCCATCTGCTGCGTGCCATCTCGCAGGACGTCCGGCGCGTGATGCAGTGCGACTACGCCGGCTTGTCGCTCCCGGATGCGGAAAACAAGCAGCTGCGACTTTACGCGGTTGACTTTCCGGAGGGAAAAGGATTCCTGCAGGAAGACTTGGTGTATTCGATCGAGGGATCGCCCTCCGGCGCGGCATTTCGAACGATGACACCTCTTACGCTCCGGAGCCCATTCACCGGTTGGCTCAACTACCCAATCGTTCAGACCGCGGTTCGTGAGGGTTTGAAGTCGTTCTGCTTTCTACCTTTGATCAGCCGGAATCGCGCGATTGGCACCTTGGTTCTTGCCCGACTTCGAGACGATGCCTTCAGTCAGGCCGATATCAGTTTCCTAGCCCAGGTTGCAAATCAGGTTGCTCTCGCCGTCGATAATGCGCTTGCCTTCCGTGAGATTCACGAACTGAAGGAGCAGCTCTCGAAAGAAAAACTCTATTTGGAAGATGAAATCCGCACGGAAATGAATTTCGCTCAGATCATCGGGAGTAGCGCTCCACTGCGCGGAGTCCTTAGGAGGGTGGAAACCGTCGCGCCAACCGATTCGACGGTGCTGATTTATGGCGAGACGGGCACAGGAAAGGAACTGATTGCGCGCGGCATTCATGATTTGAGTCCGCGGCGCTCGAAGCCCTTCGTTAAGCTCAACTGCGCGGCCATTCCGACGGGCTTGCTGGAAAGCGAGCTGTTCGGCCACGAGAAAGGCGCATTTACAGGAGCAATCGCGCAACGCATTGGCCGCTTCGAAGTGGCCAATTGCGGCACGATTTTTCTGGATGAAATCGGAGAGATTCCCCTGGAATTACAAACGAAGTTGCTTCGCGTGCTGCAGGAGCGGGAGTTCGAGCGGCTGGGAAGCTCGCAAACGCTTCGGACAGATGCACGTTTGATTGCCGCGACGAACCGCGATTTGGAAGTGATGGTGCGGGAGCAAAAGTTTCGATCAGATCTGTTTTTTCGTCTCAATGTATTCCCCGTCCACGTTCCGCCCTTGCGACAACGTGAAGGGGATACTCCGTTCCTGGTGCGGCACTTCGCACAACAGTTCTCCAGACGTATGAACAAGGTGATTGAAACGATTCCGTCAGCGACGATGGATGCCCTACGCCGATATCATTGGCCTGGAAACGTACGAGAACTCCAGAATGTAATCGAGCGCGCCGTAATTATTTCGACCGGGCCTGTTCTGGACCTTGATGTTGCCGATCTACAATTTCGCAAGGCCACTCCTCCGGAGGAAAGACCCGCGAGACCGAAATCCCCGACAAACGGGGCACTTCACGACGTTTTGGAAGAAACGGAACGCCGGCACATCGTCGACGCCCTTCAGCAGAGCAATTGGGTTGTGGCAGGTCCCCGTGGTGCGGCGGCACATCTTGGAATGAAGCGAACCACCCTCCAAAAGCGAATGCATAAGCTCGGAATTACGCGCGGCTCTGCGTAGTCGGCGCTCCCGTCTTTCGTTTAAACCTCGTCCAGGAGTTCCCCGCCTTCAGCTTTCCTTCGCTGTGCTCCGAAACGGGCAGCCCGCCACGTTGGTGGCAGTGCCACGGTAGCAGGGTGATTAAAAGAGCTCTCTTTCGGATCGCCATCCCGCTATAAATCAATAAGTTCCGCAACTTTGGGAACCCTCTGCGCTTTGGCCCTTGTGATGCATTTCTCCAGAGCGTGAGGCGTTTGCCATGAGTGGCATGGGAAGCCTGAACGGAGCACCGGATTCCCAATCGCCGTTCCCAGGAAAACGCTCCCGCTCATTTGTCCTGGAAATCGACTCCTGGATACGGAGCGAAGTTCGAGCGATCTCACCGTTGGTGGACCGCCTGATGAGGCTTATTGAAGGATCGCAATGTGTTCCTGGAAAAGAGTTCGATATCGAGTTGGCGCTCCGGGAAGCGCTGGAAAATGCGGTCGTGCACGGCAATCAGGAAGATCCAGAAACAAAGGTACACATCCGCTGCCGCTGCCAGCCCGGCAATGAACTATCCATCGTCGTGACGGATCAGGGAAAAGGATTCGACGTCGAAAAGATAGTGGGTAACGACATCACATCGGACCCGGCTTCCGAACACGGGCGCGGCATCCAGCTGGTGAAAGCGTATATGGACGATGTGCACTTTGAGCAAGGCGGGGCGGAAGTCCATATGCGCAAGCGTGCGCGAACGACGTCCCGTTCGTGAAGGCCAGAGCTTCGTGAAGCGTTCGAAATTGAAGGCGGTAAACCGGTTGGTGGTCGAGGGGACGCTACCAGTGGACGAAGCGCGACTCATGGGAATGCTACGAATCACGATCGCCGAGACAGTGACGGAACAAAGGTGGACGCTGGAAGGCCGGCTCGTTCAACCGTGGATCGCGGAACTGAAGTCCTGCTGGACGAAGACAGAAACCACTCGCCGGGAACGAAAATGCGTGGTGGATCTCACGGCCGTGACTTTCATCGACAAGAGCGGAGAGAAGGTACTAGCCGAGTTGTCCAAAGAGGGCGCGGAACTCATCGCGACCGGTATCTACACCCGACATCTTGTGGACAACATCGAGAGAAAGAAATCGACTCGTCAATTGTGAAGAAAGGAGTACATCGTGATCGAGGAGACCCAGAGGAGCAGCCGCGTGTCAGAGCAATCTTTGCAGAATTACCACAGGAAAGCAGCAGGGGAGCGCGCCAGGCGACGCACGCTTGCGACAGAGGAATACGCGTTTCTTGCTGCTGCAAAACGCGGAGATTCGGCCGCGTTCGAGGTTCTTTGCAAACACTCCGCAAACACGATCTTTCACGTAGCACGGCGAATGATGCGGAACCACGAGGACGCAGAAGATGTAGTGCAGGAGTCATTTCAGCAGGCCTTTATTCATCTCAAGAACTTCAACGGCGATTCCCGTTTTTCCACGTGGCTATCGCGCATTGCCATCAACGCTGCCCTGATGAAACTACGCAAAAAGCAGCGTCTCTGGGATGTGTCGCTGGATGAATCGGCCGAAACGGAAGAGTCGTCTTTCCGGATGGACGTCGAAGACCGGGGGCTGAATCCCGAACAACTTTATGCACAAATGGAACGGAAACGGGTTCTCTCCGAGGCCATGAATGAGTTAAGGCCAGGAATGCGAAAAGCAATCGAGCTGCGGGAACTTGGCGAGCGCTCGACGGAAGAGACCGCCCAAATCCTGGGGATCTCCGTTGGCGCGGTAAAAGCTCGAGTATTCCATGGACGGAAGAAATTGCGCGAGAGATTGAATCGCTTTGTCGGACCAGCTTGGACGTCCGGAAGGGCCGCTTCACGGGCGATCGGTAACACCAGACATCTCTCGCAAGACCAGGTTGCCTGCAATGCGTGTGGTTAACGCGGCGCCGAAGGGAGGCCGTCATGCTGACGTTTCTGCTCGTCGCTGTGCTGGCGATTTTGGGATTCCTGTGTTTCACCGGTTCGGATGGCGTTATCGGCCCGAGGCATCGTCACTGAATCGCGGGGTCAATTCGCGATTGGCACGTGAGGAGTTCTAGTTATGTGGATTGTTCGAGTCGCTCTGGACCGACCGTATACCTTCATCGTTCTGGCCCTGCTCATTTTGGTCCTGAGCCCGATCATGATCTTGCGCACGCCCACCGATATCTTCCCGAACATCGATATCCCGGTGATCGCGGTTGCATGGCAGTTCACCGGCATGAATCCCGAAGAATTGGAAGGCCGCCTCACGAGCCCGTTCGAACGCATACTGACCACTACCGTCGACAACATCGAACACATCGAATCGACCACGGTAAATGGTCAAGCCATCCTCAGGATTTACCTGCAGCATGGCGCGAGTTTGGACACCGCGAATGCCCAGGTGACGGCCATATCCCAAACCGGCCTGCGCCAATTCCCGCCAGGCACTTTGCCTCCCCTGATCATCAACTATAGCGCTTCGAGCGTGCCCATTCTGCAGTTGGGTCTGTCCGGAAATGGACTCTCGGAGCAGCAGCTTAACGACCTCGGACAGAATTTCCTAAGGCCCCAACTGGTGACGGTACCTGGGGCTGTGATTCCTTTCTTGTACGGGGGCAAACAACGCCAGGTCATGGTCGATTTGAATCCTGGCTTGATGCAGTCGAAAGGGCTGTCGCCACAAGATGTTCTCAATGCCGTTCAGCAGCAAAATCTTATTTTGCCGTCCGGAACGGCAAAGATGGGCCCATTCGAGTACGACGTTCGGGTGAACGCCAGTATGAGGACTGTCCCCGAACTGAATGAACTCCCGGTCAAGGTCGTTGGGAATTCCACGATCTATCTTCGTGACGTAGCGAACGTACGCGACGCCTTTGCGCCGCAGACCAACGTCGTGCGCCAGGATGGTCGTCGCGGCGCCCTGGTGTCCGTGCTCAAGGCCGGCAACGCTTCGACAATCGACGTCGTGAAAGGCATTCGCGGCCTTCTTCCGCGCGTCACCCAGACCCTGCCCCCGGAACTCAAGATTTTGCCCCTGGCCGATCAGTCCATCTTCGTCCGAGGTTCCGTTAACGGCGTCATCCGCGAGGCGGTTATCGCCGCATGTCTTACGGGGTTGATGATTCTGCTGTTCCTGGGAAGCTGGCGCAGTACCTTGATCATTGCTGTCTCCATTCCGCTATCCATCCTGACATCCGTCATGATCCTCAGCTTTCTGGGCGAAACCATCAACATCATGACGCTCGGGGGACTGGCCCTGGCCGTTGGAATTCTGGTGGACGACGCCACAGTTACGATTGAAAACATCGAGCGATATTTCGAAGAAGGACATGCGCAGCGCGACGCCATCCTGGAAGGCGCGGCGCAAATCGCGGTTCCCGCTCTGGTATCCACGCTCTGCACCTGTATCGTGTTCTTGCCCATGTTCCTCTTGAGCGGTGTGGCGCGATATCTCTTTGTGCCTCTCGCCGAAGCCGTGGTGTTCGCCATGCTCGCGTCGTACATCTTGTCCCGAACACTCGTGCCTACGCTGGCAATGTATCTGTTGAAAGCAAAGCACGCCGACCGCGCCGGATCACGGAATCCTCTGGTGCGGTTCCAGTTGGCATTCGAGCGTGGTTTCGAACGGCTTCGGAATGCCTATCACGCCCTACTGACAACGCTTGTCCATCGGCGGTCTCTTTTTGTACCTACCTTTCTTCTGACCTGCGCCGCCGCGTTTCTCCTTGTGCCATGGCTCGGTCAGGATTTCTTTCCAAACACCGACAGCGGTCAATTCATCCTGCATCTCCGCGCCAAAAGTGGCACGCGCATCGAAGAGACCGCGAAGCTGTGCGATCTCGTCGAGGGCACCATACGCCGCGAGATCCCCGAGCGCGAGGTAAACAACATCCTGGACAATATCGGGCTGCCGTACAGCGCGATCAATTTCATGCACAGCACCTCGGGCCTGATCGGAGCGGGCGACGCCGACATTCTGGTGTCCCTCAACGAAGATCACCACTCCACTGCAGACTACGTTCAACGCCTGCGAGAGAGGCTGCCGCGGGAGTATCCCGGCACGACCTTTTACTTCCTGCCCTCGGACATCGTCACCCAGGTCTTGAACTTTGGTTTGCCGGCGCCCCTGGATATCCAAATCGAGGGAACCGATATTGACGGCAATCGCGAAGTGGCGGCCCGGATGCTGCAACAAATCGAGCGCGTTCCGGGTATCGCCGATGCGCGTATACAGCAAGCCTTCGATTACCCGGAGTTCGATGTGGCCGTGGACCGTACCAAGGCGGCCCAGGGCGGCTACACGCAGCGCGATGTAGCCAATAGCCTGTTGAACTCGCTCAGCGGTAGTTTCCAGATCACGCCGATGTTCTTTCTGAATTGGAAGAATGGTGTGAGCTATAACCTCGTGACCCAGACCCCACAATATTCGATTCAATCCCTCCAGGACCTCCAGAACACTCCGCTCAATGCTTCGACCGCCGCGCGCCCTGAAATTCTAGCGGATGTCGCTTCCATCCAACGCTCGAACGAGATGGAAGTGGTCTCGCATTACAACATTCGTCGCGTGGTCGATATTTACGCCGGCGTCCAGGGGCGTGATTTGGGAGCGGTGGGCCGCGAGGTGACGCGCATTGTAGATGCCAGCCGAAAGTCCTTGCCGCGCGGCAGCTTCATCACCGTTCGCGGCCAACTGCAAACTATGCGCAGCTCGTATCTCGGGTTGCTCGGCGGACTGGTCTTTTCCATTATTCTCGTCTATTTCCTGATCGTGGTGAACTTCCAATCATGGCTCGATCCGTTCATCATCATCACCGCGCTTCCCGCCGCGCTTGCCGGCATCGTCGGCTTTTTGTTCTTCACGCATACGACACTCAGCGTCCCGGCCTTGATGGGCGCCGTCATGTGCATGGGCGTCGGAACGGCGAACAGTATTCTCGTGGTGTCTTTTGCAAAGGAACGGCTTCTGCACCACGGAGATCCGGTCGAAGCGGCCATCGAAGCCGGCTTCACCCGGTTTCGCCCGGTACTCATGACCGCGCTGGCCATGATCATCGGCATGATTCCCATGGCCCTCGGGTTGGGCGAGGGCGGCGAGCAAAATGCACCGCTGGGCCGCGCCGTCATTGGCGGCCTGTTGTGCGCCACCGTGGCCACGCTGATCTTCGTCCCCGCGGTCTTCAGCTTACTTCACGGGCGGCGCGATCCCTCAGCTGTCCCGCAGCAGTCCGCGGGCGAGCCTGGACCAATTCAAGCTTGAATTAAAGGAAAACGAATGACATCGAGCGAGGAAAACGTGACCACCACCCCCGATTCAGAAACGATCGAAGTGCAGACCATGCAACCGGGTCCGGATGGATTTCACCCTCGCCCCGGCGCCCGGCGCCGAACCGCAATCCTTGTCGCGGCAGGCGCGCTCGCCGTTCTCGCTCTCGTGATTTATTCCGGCATCCACTCGCGCGCAGTGGCCGAATCGCGGCTGACGCAAAAAACGCAGGAAGCCGCCGTTTCTACCGTCGCCGTGGTCTTTCCGCGCGAAGGCGCTCCAACACAGGAAATCGTCCTGCCCGGTAATACGCAGGCATTCAGCGACGCACCGATCTATGCGCGAACCAGCGGTTATCTAAAGCATTGGTATTTCGACATTGGCGCGCACGTGCAGAAAGGTCAGTTGCTCGCGGAGATCGAAACCCCCGAAGTCGACCAGCAGCTGCTCCAGGCTCGAGCGGACCTGGATACCGCGCAAGCTAACCTGAACATTGCCAAAATCACCGCGAGCCGCTGGCAAGACCTGGTGAGTACGGGCTCCGTGTCCCAGCAGGAGACCGACCAGGCGGTGAGCAATCTCAGCGCGGTGAAAGCCGCTGCCGAATCCAGTTCCGCCAACGTGAGGCGGCTCGAGCAGCTGCAATCGTTCGAAAAGATCTATGCTCCCTTTGAGGGCATCATCACTGCCCGAAATACGGACATCGGAGCACTCATCGATGCAGGGGCCAGCACACAACCGAAGGAGCTCTTTCACATGGCAGCCATTCGTACGCTCCGCCTGTACGTCTCGGTTCCTGAGGTATACTCCCGCGCCGCGCGCTCCGGTGCACCAGCCACCCTGACCCTCGATGAATTCCCTGGCCAAACCCTCCATGGCACTCTCGTTCGCAACGCCAACTCCATCGACATCGCTTCTCGTACGCTGCTTGTCGAAGTCGATGTTGACAATGCGACTGGCCAGCTCCTGCCGGGCGCTTACGTCTTTGTGCACCTCAAGCTGCCTGACGAGACCCGCTCGGTGACCATTCCATCGAATACCTTGATCTTTCGCAAAGAGGGCTTGGAGGTCGGGCTGGTTCGCAACGGCAAAGCCGAGTTGGTTCCGGTCAAGATCAGCCGCGATTATGGCAATAGCGTAGAAATTGTTTCAGGCCTGCAACCAACGGACGCCGTCATCGTCGACCCATCGGACTCTCTGGTCGCTGGTATGCCCGTGCGCCTGATCAGCAAACCAGCAGGCGGGTCGAAGCAATGAATCACGTGTTGGCGGTGACCCGTTTCATGCTTACCAGCATCGTCGCGCTGATTCTAGTGCTGCTCCTCGCGGGTTGCACGGTCGGCCCCAAATACGTGAAGCCTAGCGTGCCCACGACGCCCACCTATAAGGAGGAACCGCCGGGTTCATTCAAGGAGTCAGACCAGTGGCAGCCCGCGCAACCCGGGGATCAGACGAGCCGCGGAAACTGGTGGGAGATTTTTGGCGACCCGGAACTCAACAAGCTGGAAGAGCAGATCGCCAGTTCCAATGAGAACCTAAAAGTGGCGGAAGCGCGCTTCCGCGAAGCTCGTGTAGCGATTCGCTTCAATCGAGCTGCGCAGTTTCCGACCATCTCGACTTCGCCGAGCGCTAGCTATGTCAAGAGTTCCGATTTTTCGCCGAGCTTTCCGTCGAAGATCCAACAGTCCAGCAAAGGCGATTTCGTGCTGCCCTTCGATCTTTCCTATGAGTTGGACCTTTGGGGCCGCGTGCGGCGCAGCGTTGCTGCCGCGCGGGAGGAAGCGCAGGCCACCGCAGCCGACTACGCCACCGCAAAGCTCAGTCTCGAGGCCGAACTGGCCATGGACTATTTCGAACTGCGCAGCGCCGATGCTCAAAAACAACTTCTAGACGATACAGTTAACGCCTATACCGAGAATGTGCAGCTCACCCTCAGGCGCTTCAAAGGAGGCGTGGCTCCAAGGGCTGACGTTGCACAAGCGCAAACCCAGTTGGACACCACCCGCGTGCAGGACACCGATGTCACCGTGCAACGGGCGCAATTCGAACACGCTATTGCGATCTTGATCGGAAAGCCGCCAGCGGAATTCGGCCTTGCCACAGCCCCGTTGAACTACCAACCCCCTGGTATCCCGATTGGCCTCCCTTCTGAACTATTGCAGCGACGCCCAGATATAGCCGCCGCGGAGCGCCGAGTGGCGGAAGCAAACCAGCAGATCGGCATCGCCCGCGCTGCGTATTTTCCAACCGTGACCCTCGGCGGAACCGCAGGATTCGCCGGCACGCAGGGTTCGAATTGGTTCAGTTGGCCAAGCGGCTTCTGGGCCGTCGGTCCAGCCCTGGCCCAGACTCTGTTCGACGCTGGGCGCCGTCGCGCCACTTCCGAATCGGCGCGCGCGAACTATGACGCCACGGTCGCAACCTATCGTCAGACCTCGCTGACAGCGTTCCAGGAAGTCGAAGACAACGTGGCCGCCTTGCGCATTCTCGAGAACGAAACGCAACAGCAACAGCAGGCCGTCGCCTCATCGCAGGAATCTCTCCAACTTTTTACGAACCGCTACAAAGGCGGCGTCGATACCTACCTCCAGGTCATCACCGCGCAGACGATCGAACTCGCCAACGAGCGAAACGCCATCGATATCCTGCGGCGTCGGTTGGACGCGAGCGTGCTTCTGGTCAAGGCAATGGGAGGAGGCTGGAACGTGTCCAATCTTCCGACATTCGGTGCATCTTCCGTTCGAGACTAGCGTTCTTTCGATGGCTTACCAAACATCATGCACGTGACCTCCGCGCGATGGAAAGCATCGTTAAATCGACAGGCCTTGCGTGGACGATTGCGCGCCTGCCTCGCTTGACGAAATCGAGCGATACGAGTTTCCGCGCGCTTCGTGCGACTTATCGCGACTTAGGTTGCGATTGCGCCGTCGTATACGTCTGAGGTCCGCCAATCGTTGTAGTGTTTGTCGCGGTAGCAGGTTGGGCGTAATAGTTCTGGCGGGTGCGGGCTCTCAGCCCAGGTTTTGTGAGCCGGATTTCCAGATGATGATATTCGTCGCGCTGGCCAGCCGCCGGTGTCTCGAACGAGATCACGCAGTAGGCCTCGGTATCGCTGAGGCATTTCTGCAAGAGCTCGGCAAGATCGTTCCCGGAGTTTTAACCGCGAACACCTGAAGCGCCATATTCCCTATTTCAACATCCTTAGGCTTGCGGACGCCCTTCATGTAAGCCGCGTAGGCAGAAGTGCGAAGACCGATATCCCGGGTACCTAGAGGGTCGATGCTGTACAGCGTTACGCGTCCCTGCCGGAGCCGTGTCGAGAGACTCACAATATTTTCAAACATTTCTTCTCGTTGCAAAGATGTGATCTGAATCGCCGTACCTCGGAGAAGGGGCCGGGAGAAACCCAGAGCACCAGCTTGCGTCCCGGCCGGGTGGACTCATATGCCGCGATCGTGGCCATAGCCTTGAGCGACAGTTGAACGCGATCCGTTGAGCCCTCGTAACCTGCTAATGGGGTTACCCTGTTGATGCTTACGATCTTATCGTTCAACGAGGCGCTCAGTGCGTTGCCGTCGGTCGTGAACCCTGGGTGGATGTGAGTATCTGCGTCCGTAGAAATGGCGAACGTTGTGGGATGCGGAAGGCGTCCTCCATTGGCGCTGAGAAATTTGTCGATCTGATTGCGTTCGTAAGAGATCGTTTCAGGCTTGGCGTTGACCGCATCGATGACCACGATGACCTCGGTGGGGGCCTCGCCGCCACCCGGCGCTTGGAAAGATGTAATTGTCTGAGGGGCTTTGTTGTCGAGGACAGTGAAGTCTTGCTGCGAAAGACCGGTTACAGGGGAACCGGACTTCTGTGTAACAACAACGTCCAAATAGATGTTGTTGGGGTAATGCGGGCCTGCGGAGTTCTCCTGCTGTGCCGAAGTTGCGGGATTTTGAAACAAGGCCACGAGTAGAAGAAGGCCGAATCGGTTGCCTGCGAACATAAGCTCCTCCCAGTCTGAGAAACCTGCCCTGCCCGGCGAGAACTTTACTAGTTGGATTATAAACCTACCAACGCGATAGACGCGATCTGCCAGGTCCCGGTTACGATCCAAGCAGTCGGACCTAGTGCCTTCCATGAGAAGGCCGGTGAGTGTCAAGTGTTTTCTCTCTCTTTTCTTTCTTCTTCTTTATTTTCTTCCTTTTCCACTTTGTTTCCGTTGAGCCAAGCCGCCTCTGTCGCCACCCTTCCATCCGCACTCTTTGTTGACGACAGTCGCTCGGTGCAAGTTGGGTGTACTCGATTCAGTAGGTGCTGCTACCTATAATCGACCTCGGTTCCCCCCTTTCGAAGGGAACTGGTCCAGGCACTGTCGCAGTCGCCCGCACACCCATTCGGCGTCTTGTGGGACGCGATCCACTCGCCTCTTTGCGAGCCTTCGGTTATGTAGGTCGCGAACCAGCGCGGGCGTTTCGGCTCGTCCGCCTCTGTCTGCCGGTCCGCCCCATCCCGAAATCGCTATTCCGCTTTAGATAACTATTCGAATACTAGAATCTGTGTTTAATAAAGGGTAAATGGTATGCTATCGTAGGTTGTGACGCTTCAAATTCACTCATTGCAAAGCACCCCGGCTTTTCTCTCTTCGCTGTCTGTCTCGATTCCCCATCCCTTGTTTTCAATAGCTTCCAAACTCCTTTTCCAGCAACTGCTTTCCTTTGATAATCATACAAATGCCCCGGGGGTGTGGGGTCCAAAAGCGAATCCTGGGCGAAACCGCATGCGCGCCCACCCTGGGTCTTCCCAATTTGGAACTCGCCACAGGCCGGTTCGCTCTCGACTTCCTGTGCCAAGCCTCGAGGGGTCGACGGCCCACCCCGAGCCTAAAGGGATCGTGTACTTCCCCAGCGCTAGGGGGCGACAACTTTGTCTATCGAGGCGGCCATGTATACTCTTTGTTTCGACTACCGATGATCCCTTTCCTCCACTTGGGCCCGCTCACGATTCCAACGTTTGGCCTCATGGTCGCCACCGCTCTGTTCGTCTCGGCTTATGTCCTGCAAGCCGATTTCGATCGGCGCCGGCCCCAGCTCGATAAGATCAAGGGCTACCCCGGGAAACGCGACGAAGGCTTCCTGGTCATCGGCATAGCGGGACTCGTGGGTCTCGCGGGCGCGCGGCTCTATCACGTGCTCGAAAGCCCAAGCGAATTTTTTGCGGACCCGTGGCCGCAGCTCTTCAGCCGCTTCGGCTTCGCCTGGTTTGGAGGATTCCTCGGCGGATTCGTAGCACTGCTTTTCCTGGCGCGCCGGCTGAAAATTCCCGTGCTGGAGTTTATGGACATTTGCTCGCCGGCTGCGTGTGTCGGCTACGCCAACGGGCGCATCGGATGCCTGCTTTCCGGCGACGGCGACTACGGCATGCCCACGTCGCTCCCGTGGGGCATGAGCTTTCCCAACGGCGTCGTGCCTACAACACAGCGCGTCCATCCGACGCCGCTCTACGAGTTTTTCATCTGGCTGGCGATCGCCGCGATCCTTTGGCGCGTGGGCGCAAAATATCTCCGCGACCCTTTGATCAACGCGCCCAAAGGCGAAATCTTCTCCTGGTATCTGATCCTGACCGGCATCGCCCGCTTCCTGATCGAGTTCATTCGCATCAATCCACGCTCGTTCTTCGGCATGAGCAACGCGCAAGCCGCAAGCCTGGTCTCCGTCGCACTAGGCGTCATTTTGCTGGTGCGCATCAAAAGTCATTTCCGCCTGCCGGAGAAGGCTGGGGCGGATTAAACAGGGAATGCGAGAAACAAGAGAGGGAACAGCTTAACGCAGAGCGCACAGAGTTCGGAGCACAGAGAGCACGGAGACTGCGCGATTCAGCTGACGTGATGCTTCCCGGGTTTCTAACTTCTAATTTCCAACCTCTAATTTCTGGTTCACAGCATTTGGCGGAGGACGTATTGCAGGATGCCGCCGTGACGGTAATAGGAGGCTTCTTCGGGAGTATCGACGCGGGCTTTGGCAGTGAATTGCTTTTCTTTGCCGTCGTCGGATTTGGCGCGGACGGTGATGTCTTTTCGGGGAACGAGCGACGCGACACCTTCGATCGAGAAAACTTCGTGGCCGGTCAGACCCAGCGATTCGCGATTTTCGCCTGGCTTGAATTCCAGCGGGAGGACGCCCATGCCGATCAGATTGCTGCGGTGGATGCGTTCGTAGCTTTCGGCGATGACGGCGCGGGCGCCGAGCAGACGCGTGCCTTTGGCAGCCCAGTCCCGCGACGAGCCCGATCCATATTCTTTTCCGGCGATGACCACGAGCGGCACGCCGGCTTCGCGATATTTCACAGCGGCGTCGTAGATGGTCATTTTTTCGCCGCCTGGGAGGTAGAGCGTCCAGCCGCCTTCGGTCCCGGGAGCGAGTTGATTGCGCAGCCGAATATTTGCGAAGGTGCCGCGCACCATCACTTCGTGATTACCGCGGCGCGCGCCGTAAGAGTTGAATTCGTGTGGCTTCACACCGTTGGCAACGAGATATTTTCCGGCGGGAGAATCGACCGGGATCGAACCTGCCGGAGAAATATGATCGGTGGTCACGCTGTCGCCGAGGATGGCCAGTACGCGGGCGCCGTGAATATCCGCAAGCGCCGGCGGCGTTTTCGGCATGTTCTCAAAATACGGCGGCAGCTTGATGTACGTCGACTTCGGATCCCATTGGTACAGATCGCCTTCGGGAACCTTCATCCCCTTCCAGTGTGCGTCGCCTTCAAAAACTTCGCCGTATTGCTTCAGATACATGGCGGTGGTCACCGAGGCGCGCGCAGTGGATTCGATTTCCTCCGGTGTCGGCCAAATGTCGCGCAGAAAAACGGGCTTCCCGTCGGAACCGTTGCCGAGAGACTCCGTGGTGAGATCAAAATCCATGCGGCCTGCGAGCGCGTAGGCCACAACCAACGGCGGCGACGCCAAATAGTTCGCGCGTACCAGCGGATGAATACGCCCTTCAAAATTGCGATTGCCGCTGAGCACCGCGACGGCTACAAGGTTGTTGTCCTTGATTGCCGCTCCGATGGCGTCGGGAAGCGGGCCGCTGTTTCCGATGCACGTTGTACACCCGTATCCGACAAGATTGAACTTGAGCTTATCGAGGAACACGTTCAGTCCGGACGCCGCGAGGTAGTCGGTCACAACTTTAGATCCGGGCGCGAGACTCGTTTTCACCCAGGGCTTGATTTGCAGGCCGCGCTCGACGGCTTTTTTTGCGAGCAGTCCCGCGCCGAGCATCAATGAGGGATTCGAGGTATTCGTGCAGCTGGTAATCGCGGCAATCACCACAGCGCCGCTCGAAAAATCAAACGAATCGCCATTGTTGCGCACGGAAACATGCTTGTCCGGCGCGCCTTCGACGACTTTCGTGAACGAGGATTTCGCATTGCGTAGCGAGACGCGATCCTGGGGGCGCTTCGGTCCGGCGACTGTGGATTCCACGGTGGCAAGATCGAGCTCGAGCTTGTCGCTGAACAGCGGTTCGGTAGTGGAGTCCGTGCGGAACAGGAACTGCTCTTTGCAATACGCTTCGACCAGAGCGATCTGTTCCTGATTGCGGCCAGTGAATTGAAGATAGGCAAGCGTTTCGGCATCCACCGGAAAAAAGCCCATGGTCGCGCCGTATTCCGGCGCCATGTTGGCGATGGTGGCGCGATCGGGAACGCTCAAACTGGAAAGGCCGGTGCCGTAAAACTCGACGAATTTTCCGACGACGCCCTTCTTGCGCAGCATTTCCGTGACAGTTAGAACAAGGTCGGTCGCTGTCGCGCCTTCACTGAGCTTTCCATGCAGGCGAAAGCCCACGACTTCGGGAACCAGCATCGAGGAAGGCTGGCCAAGCATGGCCGCTTCCGCTTCGATACCGCCGACGCCCCACCCGAACACGCCGAGCGCGTTCACCATGGTGGTGTGCGAGTCGGTGCCAACCACGGAATCGGGATAGGCCTCGAATTTATTGCCGCTAGGCATGGCGCAGACGACGCGGGCGAGATATTCGAGATTGACCTGGTGGCAGATGCCGGTGTCCGGCGGAACGACTTTGAAATTTTGGAAGGCGGTCTGGCCCCAGCGCAGGAAGGCGTAGCGCTCGACGTTGCGCTGAAATTCGAGTTCGGCGTTGAGGCCGAAAGCGTTGGCGCTGCCGAAGCTGTCGACCTGCACGGAATGGTCGATGACCAACTCGGCGGGGAAGAGCGGATTGATGCGGCTGGGATTACCGCCCATGCGCTTCATGGCTTCGCGCATGGTGGCGAAATCGACGACCGCTGGCACACCGGTGAAATCCTGCAGCAGCACGCGCGCGGGCATGAACGCGATTTCTTTTTGCGCGGCGTTGGGAGTCCATCCAGCCAAGGCGCGAATGTCTTCCGCGCGAACCGTGCGGCCATCTTCAAAGCGAAGCAAGTTTTCCAGCAGGACGCGCAAAGAGAAGGGCAATTTCGCAAGCGTGGCGACGCCCTGTTTCTCGAGCATTTCCAGGCGATGAATCTGAAACGCTTGCGCGCCGACGTTCAAAGTGTCGCGTGTTTTGAAGGAATTCCCTGCGGAGATGGCCATTCTGGCGGTCCTTTCGCGGAGTTCGCAACTCTATGATAGCCGAAAAAGAATGATCGTGCGGAGCGAGCGAAGGCGCCGCTGGTTGTCCGCGAGTGTTAGTTCAGCTTTCGTTATCGGACCCCATGTTGCTACGAACTGAGGAGCGACGTTCTTGAGAAGACTCGCGATAGGCGCATACTCTATCTATATGATCTCGGCTTCCTACAAACCGCGAAGAAAGTTCATGGAGTTGGCTATTGACGAGGCCAAACGCGCGGGAGACCGAGGCGATTATCCCATCGGGGCGGTCATCACCCGCGTTACCGGCCGCCGGGAAGTGGTCATAGCCAGCGCGGGCAACCGGGTAAAAACATCGGGATCAAGCATTAAACACGTAGAGTTGGAGACGCTGAAATACGTGTCCAGCGGGTACGGGCGTTACCTCTCCGACTTCGTCCTGTACTCCACGCACGAACCGTGCGCCATGTGCGCTGGTGCCTGCGTGTGGGCGCGTATTGGAGCGGTTGTCTACGGGGTTTCCCAGGAAGACATTGCCGCGTATGGCCGCAAACGCGGTACGGAAGACTACAAGTGGCGGGCTTGTTTGATTCCCTGTGAGTTGGTTTTCGAGAAGGGCAATCACCTCATTCCTGTCACCGGCGCTTTTCTCCGCCAAGAATGCCAAAAATTGTTTAGCTACCGGGCTCCGCATCGTTAGGACGTCACGTCGGAGCTAAAGCTTCGACCTCCTAAAGAAAAGACCTTCCCGCGGCCTGTGAAGCCATGCCCTGACGAAAACCGGATTTCTCAAACAGACTCTGAACGCCGGATTTATTGCCACTCGGATGGTTCGATGTCCCGTCGACGCCTAAATACAGCAGTCGTTTCCACCTCTGACTATCCTCGGGATTTTGGCCGTGGTCGGTACTGTCTTAATCCTTTATTTCCAAGTGCTTGCGGGCCCAGAACAAATTGGCGGAAAAAGATGCGAGCCTGTCGATTTCGAGCTGCGTCAATCGACGTTAGAGTAGAGGCAGCATTCAGTTGGCAGTGGCCGGAGGAAAGAAGCTCAGGCTCTGGCTCAAACCAAGAGGAGACAAAGAGATGCGATTCATGATGATCGTGAAGGCGAGTAAGGATTCGGAAGCAGGCGTCATGCCGAGCCAAGAACTGCTTTCCGCGATGAGCAAGTACAACGAGGAATTGATGAAAGCGGGCGTGCTGCTGGATGGCGCCGGATTGCAAGCCAGCTCGAAGGGCGCACGTGTCAAATTTTCGGGCGGGAAGCGTACTGTCGTCGACGGTCCGTTCACGGAGTCCAAGGAACTGATCGCCGGGTATTGGGTCATTCAAGTGAAGTCGCGGGAAGAGGCGATCGAGTGGGCCAAGCGAGCGCCCGCGCCGCACGGCCCGAACCAGGAAAGCGAGATCGAGCTGCGACAGTTTTTCGAGATGGAGGACTTCGGGCCGAGTGAAGCCATTGATCGCGAACGCGAGTTGGCCAAGCAGTTGGAGAAAAAGAAGAAGTAGCTGCGGCGGACGCTTCGGCGGTGCGGCGGCGGCGAATTCACAGGTGAAGGAGGGTAAAGCGATGAAAAAACTTTTGATTCCGGCGCTGTTGGTCGTTTCCGCCGCGTTCGTACCGGGGCTGCGGGATGCCGTCGAATTCCCGGAGCGAGCTTGCAAGATCGCGCAAGAGGTAGCCAGGCCATTGTTCTGGCATCTGTGGGATAGGCTGCTTACGCGCGAGTTGGCGCGGGCTTCGCAGCCAGCAACTCGCGAAGGCGTAGAGCCGGAATGGCAAGTTGCGCTGGGTAACGGCAGCGTCGTGTGCATTTTCTTTCACGTTTTTCTGAAGCACGCGTTCGACGGCGTTGTATCCGCCGCCGAAAAAAATAATACTTTTCTTGCGTCGATTCCGGAGTGTCCCGTTCGTCGCACGATAGGGAGGGGTTACAGCTCGTTTCTCACCACCCGGCTGTTTACCGCCGGATCCAAACTTTTAAGGAGATCATCATGAAATTCCTAAGCATCTACAAGAGCGTTGAAAGAGGAGTTCCCCCTTCTCAGGAAGAGATGTCCAGGATGGGGAAGCTGGTCGAGGAAGGGATGAAGGCCGGTTGGTTGCTTGGAACGGAAGGTTGCTTGCCCAGTGCGCTCGGCGCGCGCGTTCGGCTGTCCGACGGCAAAATAAGCGTCACGGACGGACCGTTTACCGAGTCCAAGGAAGTGGTCGGCGGGTTCGCCATTCTTCAGGCGAATTCCAAGGCCGAAGCTATCCAATTGGCAAAGGACTTCCTCAGCGTCGTGGGTACGGGTGAGTGCGAGCTTCGGCAAATCTACGAAGCGCCGCAGGGGGCTAGCGCTGCGAAGTCCTAGAAAGTGTCGGACCCTCTTGAGATCCTCTGGAGAGGTGGCGTTACTAGCGAAAAGCAGATCCCTCACCCGCGAAAGGCGCGGGTTCGGGATGACAACTCCGTGGAAATTTTTGGTCTGGCGGAAACTCGGTGGAAACTCTGGTCTCGGAAAAACTCGATGGAAACTTTGTTCTGCGAGAAGAGGTCTACAGAGCGAACAATCTCGGAGGGAAGTGTTAGGGGCTGAAAAGTCTGTGTGTTAAAACGATTGCGGTTGAAGTTGAGTCTAAACCCGCACCCTTTGAAAAGCGCAAAGGGTGCGGCACCCAATCCTTGCGCCCAACCGATGTCTCGGTGAGCGAAAAAAATAATGGTTTTCTCGTGTCGATTCCGGAGGGCCCCATTCGTCGCACGATTGGAGAGGTTGCAGGTCATTCCTCGCCACCCGGCTGTTGGACGCCGGATCTAAACTTTTGAGGAGATCGTCATGAAATTCCTAAGCATCTACAAGACCGTGGAATCAGGGCTTCCGCCATCGCAGGACGAAATTTGCAAAATGGGCGCGCTGATCGAAGAAGGGATGAAGGCCGGCCACCTGCTTGCGGTCGAAGGCTGCATGCCAAGCGCGTTGGGGGCGCGCGTTCGGCGCTCCAACGGGAATATCAAGGTGACTGACGGGCCTTTCACGGAGTCAAAGGAAGTGGTTGGCGGTCTGGCGATCATACAAGCGAACTCCAGGGAAGAAGCCATCGAACACGTCAAAACCTTTCTTGGCCATGCTGCCGATGGCGAATGCGAGCTTCGGCAACTCTACGACGCGCCGCAAGCGCAGAGCGCAGGGCGATCGTAGGAGTTGTCGGACCCTCTGAGATATTCAGGAGAGGTCGCGTGACGAGCAAAAAAGCAGATCCCTCACCCGCAAAAGGCGTGGGTTCGGGATGACAACTCCGTGGATACGTTGGTCTCAGAGAAACTCGGTGGAAACTTCGGTCTGGGAGAAACTCCGCGGGAATTTTGGTCTGAGAGAACTCGGTGGAAAATTTGGTGAGTCGTCGGCTGGACGCGGCGGCGCTTGCACTTGCGAACCCTCTTGCTTAGCCTGACTGTGCTAAACGGGAGGGCTTGCGGTGTCTGTTGCTGATACCCATCGCGTCATCGACGCTGTTTGGAGGATTGAGTCGGCCAGGCTCATTGCCGGGCTGGCGCGCATTGTCCGCGATGTTGGCGTGGCGGAGGAGCTGGCGCAGGACGCGCTCGTCACTGCTCTGGAGCGGTGGCCGGAGTCGGGCGTGCCGGACAATCCCGGCGCGTGGCTGATGGCCACCGCGAAGCATCGGGCCATCGATCACTTTCGCCGGAACAAGCTCCTCGATCGCAAGCATGAGGAGCTGGGGCGCGAGCTGAAGAGCCAGCAGGAATCGGCCATGGCTAATTTCGACACCGCGAATCTCGACAACGAAATTGAAGACGATCTGCTGCGTCTTGTTTTCGTGTCGTGTCATCCGGTGCTTCCGACCGAGGGGCGCGTTTCGCTGACGCTGCGTTTGTTGGGCGGCTTGACCACGCAGGAAATCGCGCGGGCATTTCTGGTGCCGGAGCCGACTGTCGCGCAGCGCATCGTTCGCGCCAAACGCACACTTACCGAAGCGCGCGTTCCCTTTGAGGTGCCACGCGGGCCCGATCTGGCGGCGCGGCTATCGTCCGTGCTGGAAGTGATCTACCTCATCTTCAACGAAGGCTACTCGGCTACGGCGGGGGAAGACTGGATGCGTCCCGCATTGTGCGAAGACGCGCTGCGACTCGGGCGGATTCTGGCGGGGCTTGTTCCGAAGGTGGCGGAGGTTCACGGCCTGCTGGCGCTGATGGAAATCCAGGCGTCACGAATTCATGCGCGCGTCGGCCCGAAGGGGGAGCCGATCCTGCTGCTCGATCAGGACCGCACGCGGTGGGATCACATTTTGATTCGGCATGGCCTCGCGGCGCTGCAGCGCGCCGAGAAACTGGGAGGAGGTCTCGGCCCGTATGCGCTGCAGGCAGCGATTGCGGCGTGTCACGCGCGAGCGCGCACCGCGGCGCAAACGGATTGGGAGCGGATCGCGGCGCTCTACGATGCGCTGGCGCAGCTGATGCCTTCGCCGATCGTGGAGTTGAATCGGGCGGTGGCGGTCGCGATGGCGTTTGGTCCCGCGGCAGGGCTCGAAATCATTGATGCGATTGCGACCGAGCCAACGTTGAAGAGCTACCACTTCTTGCCTAGCGTTCGCGGAGATTTTCTGTTCAAGCTGGGCCGTCTAGCCGAAGCGCAAGCCGAGTTCCAGCGCGCCGCATCGCTCACGCAGAATGCGCGCGAACGCGAATTCCTGCTGGGGCGCGCTCAGTCCTGCGATCACTAGCTCCCACAATCGAGCGACGATGAGGAAGTTTGCAGCATGATCCCAAGCTGGTAGCGCCGGCATCCCTGCCGGTTTAGGATGATGGGAGATGTGAATCGCGAGATGCTCTTCGGGGAAAATCAATGAAGAATATGAAAAAGTTGACGGCACTCGCGATCGTTTTCGGCGCTTTCTTCCCAGGATGCCTGCGGGCCGCTGCTGCACAGGCAGGAGTGCCTGTGCTACCAGGAGAGCCCGCGCTGGAAGTGGTGGTGCTGGGTTCTGGGGGGCCGCGCGCATTTGGGAGGGCGGGGTCGAGTTACATCGTGGCCGTCGAAGGTGAGCCGCGGATTTTGGTGGACGCCGGACCGGGGGCGTTTCTGCGAATTGGAGAATTGGAACTGGATTTGGAGAAAGTGGACACGGTTCTGCTGACGCATTTGCACATCGATCACAGCGGGGATCTGGCCGCGTTTTTCAATGCGCGCGGACTCACCGCCGACGGACCCATCGCCTACCATATTTTTGGGCCGGACGGCGCGGGGCTATTTCCCAAGACTTCGCGATTTGTTGATCTGTTGGTGGGGCGTGACGGCGCGTTTGCGTATCAGAAGACATTTGGGGCGCGCGAGTCGTTTATCGTGCGCGATCTGCCGATTCGTCTGGATTCCGCGAGCAGCAAGATTGTGGACGAGAACGGTTTAGTGGTGGAAGAGATTGCCACGCATCACGGCGACTGCCCGTCGGTGGCCTACAGGATTACTTACAAGGGCGTGGTCGTTGTTTTCTCCGGCGATATGGATGCATCAGCGCTGCCTAATCTGGTGAAGTTGGCGAAAAATGCGGATCTGTTGATTTTCAATTGTGCTGTGCTGGATCCTCCGGGGTCGCCGGCGCAATTGTACGATCTGCACACACCCCCGAAGAAAATTGGAGAAGCGGCACGGGACAGTGGGGCGAAGAGTTTGTTGTTGAGCCATCTTGCGCCTGATGTGGAAGGGCAGGAGGAGGCGGTGCGGAAGTCGATTCGGGCGGCTTACGGCGGGCCGATTCGGTTTGCTGGTGATAAGTTGCGCGTGGCTGTCGGGAAGTGAGGGATGCCGATGCTGGCGGGGCCGGCTCGCGGGGCGCTCGCTGGGTCGCGCTAAAGCGCGCACTTACATCCGCAGAGGATCGCTGCGCGATTTGTCCTTCGGCCCGATGATTGGGTACGGATTTACTCCAAACTGTATACTTGGGTGGATGAAGATCGTTCTGATTTCGACTTATGAATTGGGGCGGCAGCCGTTTGGGATTGTGTCGCCGGCGGCTTGGTTGCGGAAGCGCGGGCATGAGGTGGCGTGCTTCGATTTGACGCGGCAGGAGTTGGATCGCGCTGTGGTTCGGGCGGCTGGTTTGATTGCGATTTATTTGCCGATGCATACGGCTACGCGGTTGGCGGCGAAATTGATTCCTTCGTTGCGGGAACAGAATCCGGCGGCGCATTTTTGTTGTTACGGGCTTTATGCGCCCATGAATGCTGAGTATTTGCGGTCGCTTGGGGTTGGGACGATTTTGGGTGGGGAGTTTGAGGGTGGGTTGGTGGGATTGGCGGAGCGAATCAGCACGGACGATTGCGATAGCCGCAGTCGGAGTGGCGGTGGCAGTGAGAAAAAACCGCAGGGCTCCGCGGACTCCGCCCTGCGCTACATGGATTCGGGGACGCAAATCGAGCCGACGATTTCGTTGGAGCGGCTGAACTTCGAGGTGCCCGATCGGGCTGGGATGCCTAGTCTTGAGAAGTACGCGCATTTGATCGTTCCCGGGGATGGGTATCGCGTTGTGGGATCGACGGAGGCCAGCCGTGGGTGCAAGCATCTATGCAGGCATTGCCCGATTGTGCCGGTTTACAACGGCGTGTTTCGCATAGTGAGCCGGGACGTGGTCATGGCGGATGTGCGACAGCAAGTCGCGGCGGGGGCGCGACATATTTCGTTCGGCGATCCGGACTTTTTTAATGGCATACGGCATGCGATGGAGCTAGTTGCCGCGTTTCACGCGGAATTTCCCGATGTGACTTACGACGCGACCATCAAGATCGAGCATTTGCGGAAATACGAGCAGCATTTGACGACGCTGCGCGACACCGGTTGCCTGTTCGTGATCAGCGCGGTGGAGTCGGTGGACGATGGGATTTTGCAGCGGCTGGATAAAGGTCACACCCGGGAAGATTTCTTGCACGTGGCGCGGACGTTTCGGTCGTTGGGGATGACGCTGCACCCGACGTTTGTGGCGTTCACGCCGTGGACCACGGTGCGCGGGTATTTGGATTTACTGGGAGTGCTGGCGGCAGAAGATCTGGTCGAGAACGTCGCGCCTATTCAGCTGGGCATTCGGTTGCTGATTCCGGCGGGGTCGCGGCTGCTGGAGTTGGAGGAAGTGCGGCGTGAAGTTGGAGCGTTTGATGCGGAGTCGCTGGTGTATCCGTGGAAGAATGCGGACTCGCGGGTGGATGAGTTAAGCGAAATCGTGCAGCAAATTGCGGCGGATGCGGACCGGAAGAAGGAGTCGCGGTCGGCGGCGTTTGTGAGAATTTGGAGGGCGGCTCATGAGGCTGCGGGAATTGCGGAGCCGGATTTGACGCCGGGTGACGGAACGGGAGCGGCTGTGCCGTTCTTGAGTGAGCCTTGGTATTGCTGTGCTGAGCCGACCTCGGAGCAGTTGGTTTCCATTGGGAGCGTCGCGAAGAAACCTGTGAAGGTAGCGAGCGTTGGCGCGGAGGGATTTGTTTGATGGCTAGGGCAAAGGGAAAAAGATTTAACACAGAGGGCACGAAGGTAGGAGCACAGAGTTCGCAGAGAAGAGCGGAGAAGAGAGTGATCGGCGCGATTATTGCGGTGGGGCCATTGGGATGAGAGAAGGAGAGGAGCTGTCGCGGCGGCGAATTTTGCTTTTTGCGGGGAAGCTGGGGTACCAGACGCGGAGCCTTGATGAGGCTGCGCGCAAACTGGATGTGGACGTTGTGTTCGTTACCGACCGTTGCCATCAGCTTGATGATCCTTGGAACGATCGAGCGATCGCGGTGCATTTCGAGGCCCCGGATGGGGCGGCGTACGCCGTATTGGAGTCGGTGCGCGGCAGCGGGCAGGCCATCGATGGGATTTTGGCGTTCGGTGACCGCCCGGCTATCACGGCCGCGTATGTTGCTCGCGGACTGGGTCTTGTCTACAACCATCCTGCGGCTGTCGAAGCTTGCCGCAGCAAATTACGCATGCGCGAAGTATTTCGCGATGCAGGATTGCGTGGGCCGTGGTTTCGCACGGTGGCGTCGCAGCCTGCTCCGGAGCCGGCGCTGCTGGGGATTTCGTATCCGTGCGTGCTGAAGCCGATGTCGCTCTCGGCCAGTCAGGGAGTGATTCGGGCGAACACGCGCGACGAATTTATTGCCGCGGCGGACAGGATTCGCAAGCTGCTGGCGTCGCCGGAAATGTTGGCCACGCGCGAGGCGAATCTGGATCAGGTGATCGTCGAAGGCTATATTCCGGGAAGGGAAGTAGCCGTTGAAGGTTTACTGACCGATGGCCAGCTCCGCGTGCTGGCTATTTTTGACAAGCCAGATCCGCTGGAAGGGCCGTTCTTCGAGGAGACAATTTACGTGACGCCGTCACGCCTGGCGGAGTCGGAACTGATGGCCGTCGAGCGATGCGCGACGGATGCGATCCGGGCGCTGGGTCTGTCGCATGGCCCGGTGCACGCCGAATTTCGAGTGAACGAGCAGGGAGTGTGGCCGCTTGAAGTTGCGCCGCGGCCCATCGGCGGCCTTTGCGCACGGGCGCTGCAATTTCAAAATGCGGAAGATGGTGAGCGAATCGGGCTGGAGGAGTTGCTGCTACGCCATGCGGTGGATTTGCCCGGCGGCGATTGGCCCCGCGAGCGGCAAGCTTCCGGCGTGATGATGCTTCCGGTGCCGCAAAGTGGAATCTTGCAGAGCGTGGAAGGAGAAGGGCAGGCCCGTAGCGTGCCGGGCATTACCGAGGTGCAGATCAGCGCGCGGCTGCACGACTACATCGCGGGCTGGCCGGAGGGTTCCAGCTACCTGGGATTTTTGTTTGCGCGCGCGGAAACCCCGGAAGAAGCCGAAAGCGCGCTACGCGCCGCGCAGGCAAAATTACAATTCACGATCGCGCCGCGACTCGCGGTGGAGCATCCTGTGACCAGAGGAATGGTCAGGTAGCGACCGATCGTTCCGCGTCAAGAGCTAGCGAGCACTAGCGGGGATTACCGGGCGCTGCACGTAATCCTCGACAAATTAACGCGGTCTAGCAAGAAATCAACCCTTCGCTTTGGGCGCCACGTAGCCTTCCGGCAGCTTCGCTCCCTCGCCGAAGAAAAACTGCTCCATCTGCTCTTCCATGATTTTCTGCGAGCTGGGATCGAGTGGGTTAAGCCGGTATTCGTTCATTACCATCTTGGAGTGCTCGATCCACAGCTTCCACGCGTCCTTCGATACGTTTTCAAAGACACGCTTGCCAAGTTCGCCCTTCCAGGGGATGCGGTCGAGCCCCGGCATTTCTTTACCAAACTTTACGCACTGCACCATGCGCGTACCGGGCTTGACCGGCTCGCTCGGCGCGGGTGTCGGACCGCAAGAATCATTGGCCATCGGGGCTCCTGAAAAACACCTGAATTTCGACGATACCTCAAGCAGGGCGGAAATTCCACTTTAGGAGTAACACATTGGAAGCAGGCCTCAATCCGAAGCGTTTATGATTTGTCATATTGGTATCGGTCCGAGTAAAATAATATTACTTAGAGCTATAAGGAGAGATCTTGTTACTACCTAGCTAAAACGTGTACCCTGGCAAACTTGCCGGGGCCTGGCGCCGGGAGCTTGACGGGCTGGTGGCCGGCGATGCCGTGAATCGCTTGTGGGCGAAAGATGCGACGTTGTGGAGGGAAGCGGAGGGCCGAAAGGGTTTGGTCGGTGGCAATCTGGAGACCCTATTAAACACGTCGGCGGAAATGCGATACCGGCGGTTGTTTCTTCTCGACAGCACAGAACCAGGTCGGTGAGTATATGGCAACGGTCCGCGAATTTGAAAGGCCGTTATTCATCGCTAATTCACTTTGGCCTGCTCCTGTCAGCGGTTTGGAACAGCGAGCCCCACAAGGTGGTATCCCGCGCAGTGGCCATGCGCGATGCGTGCCGGCAAGCCGATGCTGTCGATAAAAATCTGGCTCCAGGACTTGCCGCGCTCCTCGCAGCCGCCGCAATCGAGGAAAAGGACAAGCTTCTTCTGGTTGGCACCAGGAGTTTGCAGGGTCTGACCTACCGGATCGGGCAACTCGTGGGTGCCAGCACATGCAAGGAGGGGCAAGGACTACTGCCCATTTGCAATGAACCCCCGAGATGATTGGAAATATACCAACAGGGTTTCAGTGCCGCAATTTTGAAGATGCGCGAAGACGAGCATTCGGAAGTGAATGAATTCGAAATGCATTTGAGAAGGGCCGGCGTTCCGACCGTAGCGATAGAAATGGATAGCCCGGAGGAGCTAGGCGCGGAAGCGTTTAAATGGGAAATCGCAACAGCACTGGCATGCGTTCCGCTCAATGTAAATCCGTTCGATGAGCCGGACGTGCATGGGAACCGAGAGAGAGTTTCCCACACACTCGAAGCCTTGTCGGCCAAGCACCAATGGCCGGTTCGTACCGCGAGGGCGCGCGAAAAGGGAATCGAGCTCTATGCGGAAGCCGAGACGCGGCAGCAGATTTCGACCCTCAGTCTCTCCGAGGCGTTGCGAACTTTCCTGACAGCGCGGGAAGTCGATGGTTATTTAGCGATCATCATTTACGCGGGCAGCAAACCCGAGACTGATGCGGCACTCGGGCGACTACGCGAACAACTGGTTGCGCGTCTGGGCATACCCGTTTCGTTGAGTGCCGGTCCGCGCTATCTTCGCAATTTCGAGCAGGTATATAAGGGCGGGCCATCCAGGGGGCTGTTCCTCATTCTCACGACCGAACCCCCGGCGGACCTTGGCATCCCTGGTGCCGGATATACCTTTGGACAGTTACAATTAGCTCTGGCTCTGAGCGACTTTGAATCGCTGGGGGCGCGGCAAAGGCTGGTCATGCAACTTCATTTCACTCTGGGCCTGGAGCAGGGCTTGTCAGAACTCGAGCATCTGGTGCATAAGCTCTAGTCTAGTAGGCTACGGAAAAAGCCCGTTTGTCATCCCGAACCCGCGTCGTTTGCGGGTGAGGGATCTGCTGTTCGCAAAAAGGCGAAGGAAAAAGCGGATTCCTCAACCCGTTCAAAAACCGAACGCGGTTCGGAATGACATATTTTCGAATTTTTCCGCAGCCTGCTAGGGTAGACTCGCGGCGCGGGACCCCTAATTGGAACGTCCGCGAACAACTAAACTCAATTTGTGCTTGAGGAAACGCTTTCGAGGCGAGGTCTAGCAGGCTTGTCCAAAATCACCACGCTGTTTTGGGACATCGGGGGAGTGGTCCTGACGAATGGATGGGACCGCTCCTCCCGTCGCGAAGCGGCCGAGCTCTTTCATTTGGATTGGGAAGAGTTCCAGGATCGGCACGAACTGACCTTCCCGGCCTTTGATTCCGGACATATCACGCTGGACGAGTATCTGGACCGCACGCTGTTTTACCGCACCCGCTCTTTCACGCGCGAAGAGTTCATCGCGTTCATGTTCGCGCAGTCCAGGGAATTCCCCCAATCGCGGGCGCTCCTAGACCAGGCGGCACGATCGGGGAAATACTTTATCGGTGCGATCAACAACGAACCTTTGGAGCTCAATCAATATCGCATTGAAGCGTTTGATTTGCGCCGCGACTTTTTCGCCTTCTTCAGTTCGTGTTACGTACACTCGCGAAAGCCGGAAGAGCTGATCTTTCGAGTGGCACTCGCCGTGACCCAGCGCCCGCCAGAGCAATGTATCTTCATCGATGACCGTCCCCTAAACCTGGAAAGCCCTCGAAAATTGGGCATGAACGTGATCCATTACCAAGACGCCGAGCAACTCCGGCGTGATCTCGAAAAGTACGACGTTGAGGTATAGTGTCAAACGTTGTTAATTTCATCGGAAAACGCCTGAATCGCGCTGAGGGGAGAACGAAGACCATGGATGCAAAACGCTCGGGAGATGCGAATGGCAATGAGCCGTGCACCGTGGTTTTGTTTGGCGCTTCGGGCGATCTCGCCAAACGCAAAGTGATTCCCGCAATGTTCGACCTGGCGAGCCACAACGCGCTGGGGCCAAGGTATGCCATCGTAGGCTTCGCCCGCACGCCGATGAACGACGAAAGCTTCCGATCCTCGCTCGGAGAAGCCTCCAAGAGCGAGTCGGAAATAGGACCAATCGACCCGAAAAAATGGGAGGAGTTTGCGTCGAATCTTCATTACCAGGCGGGGGAATACGGCAAGGCGGAAGATTTCGCGAATCTCGCAAAGCGCCTGAGGGAATTGGAAGATCAGAAGAAACTGGCGTGCAACCGGCTGTTTTATCTGTCGACGCCGCCCGAGGTGTACAAGGATATCGTCGAGCAGCTTGGCAAGGCGGGACTTGCGCGGCCGACGAATCCCAATTCCTGGGTACGTATCATCATCGAAAAGCCGTTTGGGCGGGACTTGGCTTCCGCGAAAGAGTTGAACGAGATCGTGCTGAGCGTTTTCGAGGAGCCGCAGGTCTACCGCATCGACCACTACCTCGGCAAAGACACCGTACAGAATTTGTTGGTGCTGCGTTTCAGCAACGGCATTTTTGAGCCGCTGTGGAATCGCAACTATGTCGATCACGTGCAAATCACCGCGGCCGAGACCCTGGGCGTCGAAAGACGCGGCGGCTTTTATGAGACCGCCGGCGCGCTCCGGGACATGATTCAAAGCCACGTCCTGCAGCTGACATCGCTCGTCGCGGTCGAGCCTCCGGCGTCGTTCGATGCCACCGCGGTGCGAAACGAAAAACTCAAAGTGTTGCAGTCCATACGGCCGTTCGATCTTGGAATGGTGGCGCAGTCCGTGGTGCGCGGCCAGTATGCCGCCGGAACCATCGAAGGCAAGCACGTTCCTGGGTATCGCTCGGAGCCTGGCGTCAGTCCCACCTCCCGCACGGAAACCTTTGTGGCTATGCAGGTATTGATCGACAACTGGCGCTGGGCAGGCGTTCCCTTTTATCTGCGCACCGGCAAGCGCATGGCGAAACGCACGACCGAGATCGTGATTCAGTTCAAGCGCGCGCCGCACATTGTATTCCGCGAACGCGACGTGGAAGCGAACCGCCTGATTTTGAATATTCAGCCGGACGAAGGGATTTCGGTTTCGTTTGGCGCGAAAAAGCCCGGCCCCGACATGAACATTGGCAACGTGACCATGAATTTCAGCTACCGCGAAGGATTTGGCGATGGCGCACGAAGCGCTTACGCGACGCTTCTGAGCGATTGCGTGCGCGGCGACGCCACGCTATTCGATCGCGGCGACAGCGTCGAGGCCGCCTGGGCGCTGGTCGATCCCATTCTGGATGTTTGGAGCGCGGCGAAAACCGCGACCGTACCGCTGTACCCGGCAGGCAGCTGGGGCCCACGCGAATCCGATCTTCTGCTGGAACGCGAAGGCAGACAGTGGTTCAATTCATAGCCACAGCAAGAAACGCATAAGCGAGCGGCATAAAAGTTCGCAATAGTTTAAAAGCACTGGGGACAGGGGGACAGGTGATCCTTGCCGGAGACGTTGGCGGCACGAAGTGCAACCTTGCGCTTTTCTCGGAGCGGAAGGGAAAGCTCACGACCGTATTTAAGCAGCGGTTTGCGAGCAAGGAATTCGCGCAGTTCGACCTGATCGTTAAGGAATTCTCCCGCCAGGCCGCGTCGCATTTGTCTTCCGATCGCGTGATCGCTGCCGGTTTTGGTGTCGCCGGCCCGGTGATCGATAACCACGTCCGCGCCACCAATCTTCCGTGGACGGTCGACGCCAAGATTCTGGAACGCGAACTTGATGTCGAGAAAATAGTTTTGCTAAACGATCTTGGCGCGACAGGGCACAGCATCCAACATCTCTTGTCCAACGAATTTGTCGTCTTGAACGAGGGAAAACCCGAGCCCGGCGGCACCGTGGCGCTACTCGCTGCCGGTACCGGCCTCGGCCAATCCTTTCTTGTCTGGGATGGCAACCGCTACCGCATTTCGCCCTCCGAGGGTGG
The DNA here is from genome assembly GCA_963721915.1 of uncultured Acidobacteriota bacterium. Classification (GTDB taxonomy): domain Bacteria; phylum Acidobacteriota; class Terriglobia; order Acidiferrales; family UBA7541; genus Acidiferrum. The sequence continues at coordinate 544,269 of CAVRLD010000009.1, forward strand.
TCATTCCGATTTCGCCCCGCACACCGATCAGCAGATTGAGTTGCTCCGCTTCATGCGCCGCCGTTATCCCCAGGTTAGTTGGGAGCTGATTCTCTCGGGCCGCGGATTTCGCACTCTTCATGAGTTTCTCGCGCCCGACGTGAAACATCCTTTCTTTGACGATCCCGACGCCGATCCCGCGCCGGAAATCACGCGTCTGGGCTCGCCCGGACTTGCCCCGTGTGTGTGGAAGCATTGGACCTGTGGACCTCCATCTACGGCGCGGAGGCCGGAAATCTGGCGTTGAAAGTCCTGGCGCTTGGCGGAGTCTACGTGGCCGGCGGAATCGCCGTGAAAATCATCGAGAAAATGAAGGACGGGGCCTTTTTCAAGGCCTTCAAGGACAAATGGAAGTTCGAGTCCATGTTGTCCAATATTCCAGTGTCGGTGGTGCTGAATGAGTCCGCACCGCTTCTCGGCGCAGCGTACGAAGCGTTGGCCTCCATCCGCTAATAGCCTTCAGGGCTCGGTGGCGGCGCCGTATCAACCCTTACACTTCTTTGGTAAGCTGGGCCACGGCGGTATTGCGCCGGAAAACGGTGCGCGGTTCGAGATTTCACTTATGAAGCCTGCCGCACGCCACGCGCGAGCGGAGGCAGGAGCATGTTATGAGCAGCACAGTGGCAACGCAGGTTCCCGATTTGCAGAATTATGTTGGTGGCAGTTGGCATCGGTCTTCAGCGACGGAATATGTGGATGTCGCCAATCCCGCGACCGCGGAAATCCTCGCGCGCACTCCTCTGTCCACCAACGCGGACGTGATACGCGCCGTGCAGGCCGCCGCGGATGCATTTCCCGCTTGGCGCCGCACTCCTCCGGGCGAACGCATTCAGTATCTCTTCAAGCTGAAGAATCTGCTCGACGAAAATATCGATGAGATCTCGCGCCTGATCACGCGCGAAAACGGCAAGACATTTGCCGAAGCGAAAGCCGAGATGCGCCGCGGCATCGAGAATGTCGAAGTCGCCTGCGGCATTCCCATGATGATGCAGGGCTACAACCTGGAAGACGTGACTCCGGGCGTGGACGAGATGCAGATCCGGCAGCCGCTGGGGGTGGTGGCTGCGATTGTGCCGTTCAATTTTCCGGGAATGATTTCGTTCTGGTTTTTGCCTTACGCCATTGCGTGCGGAAATACGTTCGTGCTCAAGCCGTCGGAACGCGTGCCTTTGACGATGCATTATGTGATGGATTTGCTTGAAAAGACCGGCTTGCCCAAGGGCGTTGCGAATCTCGTGAACGGCGGACGCGAGGTGGTGAATGCGCTTTGCGATCATCCGCAGGTGCGCGCGATCAGCTTCGTGGGTTCCACGCCGGTGGCCAAGCATGTTTACGCGCGCGCCGCGGCTAGCGGCAAGCGGATGCAGTGCCAGGGTGGCGCGAAAAATCACGTCATCGTGCTGCCCGACGCGGATATGGAATTGGCGACGCAAATCATCAGCGACAGCGCGTTTGGCTGCGCTGGGCAGCGGTGCCTGGCGGTTTCCGTCGCGGTGACGATTGGAGAAGCGCAGAAAACGTTCGGCGAATCGATTGCCGACGCGGCCTCGAAGATTCGTATTGGCAATGGGCTCGATGCCGGCGTGCAGATGGGGCCCGTGATCTCGCGGGAGAGCAAGCATCGAATCGAAACCCTGATCGGACAGGGCGTGGACGAAGGCGCGAAAGCAATTATCGACGGGCGCAACGCCAAAGTGCCGAATCATGACGCAGGCAATTTCCTGAAGCCGACCGTGCTGGACGATTTGCCGGCATCCAGCAGTCTTGCGCACACGGAAATTTTTGGGCCGGTGCTGAGCCTGGTCCACGCGAAATCGATTGATGAAGCCATGGAATTTCTGGCCAAAAGCCCGTACGGCAATCAGGCATCTTTGTTTACCACGAGCGGCGCGGCGGCGCGAAAGTTTCGTTATGAGGCGCCAGCCGGCAACATCGGCATCAATATCGGCGTGGCGGCTCCCATGGCGTATTTCCCATTCAGCGGGTGGAAAGAAAGCTTTTTTGGTATTTTGCACGGGCAAGGGCGCGATGCCGTGGAGTTTTACACCGAATCGAAAATCGTGGTGGAACGCTGGTCTCGTCAGGAGACTCGCAAGTTCTAGCTTAAGCGCACTTCATGAGCACAAAACCGTCGCAACCTCCGGCGCGCCTGCAGCTCGACGTCAACGAACAAATTGAATGCGCGCAGACGCTGGCATCGCGCTTTTACACCGATCCGTCGATTCTCGAGACCGAGAAAGCTCGAATTTTCCGCCGCACATGGCAGCTTGTGGGCACGCTGAATCATGCCTGTGGCGAGGTCAATGGCGTAAACCGGACGATCGCCGATCCTGAGAGTTTTTTCACTGCGGATGTGACCGGAGAGCCGATCGTGGTCGTGCGCGACAAGGAAGGCACCCTGCGTGCCTTCAGCAATGTGTGTCGGCACCGCGCCGGCCCCATCGCGTTGGGCAGCGGCGGCCAGAATGTACTGCGGTGCGCATACCACGGCTGGACGTATACCCTGGACGGGCGACTGATTGGAACTCCCGATGTCGAGGGTGTCGAATTTTTCGATCGCAGCACCATGGGAATGGTCCCGCTACGCATCGAAACGTGGGAACAATTCATCTTCGTCAATTTTGACCATGCCAGCGAACCGCTCTCGGCCTACCTGGGAGATATCCCGGAACAAGCGCGTGGATTCCTGTTTACTGGACTCCAGTTTGCCGAGCGGCGCGACTACATCATCCGTTGTAATTGGAAGGTGTATGTCGACAACTATCTCGAGGGCTATCACATCCCTATCGCGCATCCAGGCTTGATGCGCGAGATCGACTACTCGCAATACCGCACGGACACCTTTCGCTACCACTCGCAGCAATTTGCTCCCATCCGCGCGATGAAGCGGGGCGACGCGGGCGAACGTTTTTACGCCCCGGGTAGCGGCGCGCAAGAGGCGCTGTACTTCTGGATTTTTCCGAACTTGATGCTGAACATTTATCCAGACAATGTTTCAACGAATCTGATCGTGCCACTATCTCAGGATAAAACGCTGACGATCTTTGAGTGGTTTTTTCACGATATCTCCTCGCAGCACGTCCAAGAGCGCATCAAGAAGGCCGTCGCCTTCAGCGACGAGGTGCAGCAGGAAGACATCGGCCTCTGTGAAAGCGTGCAGCGCGGATTGCAGTCTTCGCTCTACGATCGCGGGCGTTACTCGGTGCGCCGCGAAAACGGAGTGCATCATTTTCATATGCTGTTGGCGGAATTTCTCGAGGAGTCGTAACACCTTCACTGAGGCACCATTCCACGACGCTAAAGTGCTTTCAGCCAACCGCCAGATTGTCCTAAAAAAACCCTTCTGTGCCCGTGCCGGAATGACGTAATCTCCGTCTAACAAATCACATATCAAAATCCTTGCCCGCAAAAGGGGTGAGTCTCGGAGCGCCCTAACGGGCAATTCAACTATGGAAAATCTAGTCAAGGTGGGCCGGATCCTTTTTGCCATTCCTATGGTGGTCTTCGGAATTCAATATATTGCGCTTGGAAAGTATCAGGGCGGATTGCCGCCTGTGCCGCCCTGGGCGCCGGGTGGAGCGGTGGGCGCTTATCTGGTTGGCGTGGTGCTGCTCGCGGCCGGAGTAAGCATCATCAGTGGGAAGTACGCTCGACACTCGGCGCTGGTAGTTGCCGTGTTATTTCTACTGTGTGTTCTTGTTCTGCATCTGCCGCACTTCAGCGATGTATTGCACAACGGAAACGATCGCACCCGAGCCCTTGAGCCTCTGGCATTGAGTGGCGCAGCGTTCGCTTTGGCGGCGATTCAGCCAATGGGTGGCTTAAGCACGGCCGGATCCAGCGTGAACACTAAGCTGATCTTGTTCGGCCGCCTGCTGTTTGGGATTTCCATGATCGTGTTTGGCGTTCAACACTTTATGTATGCATCTTTTCTGGCGACGCTGGTCATGGCTTGGATACCGGCGCATCTGTTCTGGATTTATCTCACGGGCACGGCAATGGTGGCGGCGGGTCTGGCAATCACCACGGCAATCCAGGCGCGCCTGGCGGGAATCCTGCTGGGTGTGATGTTCCTGCTGTGGGTAATGCTGCTGCATACGCCGCGCGTTCTTGCAGCAATTCACAATCCCGACGAGTTAACGAGTTTGTTCGTAGCGCTGGCCTTCAGCGGCAGTTCATTTATCTTTGCAGCGGCCCTTTCGGGATGCCGACCAGCCCCTGGCGTCACGGATTAGCGTCGCGCGCCGATGCTCAAGTCTTCGGCATATCCCCGGCAGCGCCCAGCTCCAGGTGCCGCCGCAAAAGTTCCGCGACGTCGCCAAACTTATCGTCCAGCAGATTCAGCTTCTGAGTCACAGCCTGAATCTCCTTTTCCGCCCGCCGATTCACGTCGTAGTCCAGCTCGCCGCGAACGCGATCTTTCGAGTCCTGGCGGTTTTGGCTCATCATGATTACCGGCGCCTGAATCGCGGCCAGCATCGATAGGAACAGGTTGAGCAGGATAAACGGATAGGGATCCCAAGCTGAACTTCGCAGGACAACGTTCGTGGCGACATAAGCGACCAGCATCACCAGACAGGTGATGATGAACGACCACGAGCCTCCAAAGTGGGCCACGGCGTCGGCGACGCGTTCACCAAAGGTTGCGTCTTCTTCGATAACTTCGTTAGGGTTGCGGCTGGCGCGTACGCGCACCAACTGTTGGGAAGCGTGAAACTGACGGCCGAGGACAGTGAGCATGTCCATTCCCGCGTGCGGCTTGCGTTCAATCAGTACGCCGATGTCCTTACGATCCACTTCGATGCACACCGTCTCCTCCAGCGCGACGGCGTTGGTCTGGTGCGGGGTCTGCTCCAGCATCGATGCGAAGCCAAAAAACTCTCCGTGAGAGGGCTCGTCTACGATCACTTCCTGTTGATCCTCATCCACAGTGGTAACGCGTACCTGTCCGGATACCATGACGTACGCGTGTCCGGTGTCCTCTCCGATTTTATAGATGCGCTGGCGCGGCGCGAATTTCTTGACTTCTACCTGGCTGGCCAATATGCAAAGCTCGTCGTCGTCGAGCAGAGAAAACAGTGGGACGGCGCGTAGCGTTTCGGGACTGCAACTCATAGCGGCACCTCTCGGATTCGTGAAGTGTCGGAAGCATTCCACAAATCAGCGGCGCGGAGCAACTGCGACTTGAGCTTCAGCTTGCGGCAGTGTTGCGGAACGATTGCGCGCACGTAGGGCAGGGACAAATGGTGCGGAGATGGTCGTAGCTATAGATTCCGGTGGCGTGGCCATCGGTAAAGGTGATCTGGATGGCGTAATTGCCCACCGAGGTGGCGGCTTTTGCGCTCGGCTTCGGTTTGAACATGGGGAGCGCCGCGGATGACGCCGGGCCCGCCGCGGCAAAGGATATTTTCTTTTCGCGCTCGTCGTTGCAGGTAGCACAAGGGCACTCGTCGCGCAGGTAGGCAAAATCGTAGTGGCTGGCGTGCCCGTCAGACCACGTGATATCTACCCCAGCGCCGCTAGACACGTGGATTTTCACGCTGGCTGGTTTTTTGCGTTGATCGATTGGAGTGGGCATCGGGAGAGTCGACAGTTAGCAGTTTACAGTCGAAAGTTCAGAAAAGGAAAAGGCCGGAAATTTAACACAGAGGGCGCGAAGATCGGAACGCAGAGATCACGGAGACAAACGGAATAGAAAGTGCCTCGAAAATCGAGGGTAGAGCTGACGACTGTCAACTTTTTGGGTTGCCGTTGCAGCAGTGTCCCGGCGGAATGGGATTGCCGTGCGGACAGGTTTTAGGATGGCCCAGAAAGGTGCAGATGCGCTGATCGAGTTCCGGGCTGATGATGTGCTCGAACTTACACGCTTGATCGTGAGCTTCGGAATCATCGACGGCGAAGGTGTCCTTGAACAGACGCTCCGCCAGCCGGTGACGCCGGACAACGTCGCGCGCGCGGCTGGTGCCCGCGGACGTAAGCTGCACTTCGCCATTGTCGGTTTGCACCAGCTGCAGCTCCGACATACGGCCAAGAACGCGAGCAGGCGATTCGTCTGTGATCAAAGGGAGGCTCCCAGCGGTCCCGGTGGCGTGGAGGCGATCGACGCGCGCCGGCGTGCCTTTCTCGCCGAAAACCCAGATTTGTTCCAGAAGATGATCGAAGCGGATTTCGTCGTCGCCTGTTGGGGTGCTGCAGCAATCGGCGGTGTTGGCTAGCGGGCAGAGCAGCGGATGATTCGGGCCGTGCTGCACGCTGTCGTAATGCAGGTGGCCATGCTGCAGCTCGATGCGGCGATCAGCCCGCCGCGCGATGTCCGGATCGTGCGTGACCATCAGGATGGTGTGGCCGGCGCGGTGCAGCTCCCGAAAAATCTCCATCACCACGGTTTCGTTTGCTTCGTCGAGATTACCGGTGGGTTCGTCGGCGAGAATCAGCTTTGGCTGATTGATCAGCGCCCGTGCGATGGCCACGCGTTGCTGTTCGCCACCGGAAAGCTGCGCGGGCAGGTGCGTCAGGCGGTCGCCGAGACCCACACGACGCAGCGCCTCGGCGGCTTGCGATTCGTCCGTGACGCTATGGAAATATTGCGCTAGCATCACATTTTCCACGGCGCTGAGATACGGCACGAGATGAAATTGTTGAAAGACGAAGCCGATTTTTTCCGCCCGATAGCGCACCATCTCGCTTTCGCTGAGTTTGGCGAGATCGACGCCGTCCACGACCACGCGGCCGCTGGTCAGCGTGTCTAAGCCGCCTAGAACATTGATGAGCGTGGTCTTGCCTGATCCGGACGGGCCCATCAGCGCGACCCATTCACCGGGATCGATGTTGAAGCTGAGCGCGTCGACCGCTCGCAGCGCGCCATACTGCTTGGTCAACGATTCGATGGCCACCTGCGACGTCACGCTTCACCTCGAAAGACCGACGCGGGGCGGACGCTCGCCAGACGGCGCAATGGATACGCGCTGCCAATAGCGACGAGGACCGTCAGCGTCACGGCAATAGGATACACAATCAAACGCGGCTTCGCCGCCACGCCGAAGACCGCTTTGCCCAGGCCGATGGACAGCACGATCCCTGCGGCTGCCCCGAGCACGCCGCCGATGAGACCAAGAATCGCGGCTTCGGCAAGGAATAGACGCAGAACCCGACGCGTGGCCCCGCCAATGGCTTTCATCAGCCCGACATCGTTTTTACGTTCCATGGCGACATTGGTCATCGCGGCCATGACACAGAGGGTGGTGAGGATCAGAACCACGACGACGGTCGTGCCAAGCAACCCGCTAATGCGGTTGTAGATTCTCGCTTCGGCTTCCGCAAATTGCCGGACGCCGTGAACGTCGGCGTCGCGCAGACGTCGGGTCAAATCAGCAATGTAATCGTTAATCGCGCGCGGCGATCCAGCCACGCTGATTTGAATTACACTGACGCGGCCGGGAAGCGCCGCCAGCCGTTGCGCGGCGTCGAGCGGGATCGCAATCTGGTCGTCTTCCGGGCCGCCGGTGGATTGAATCGCCGCCACGCGACACTTTTCTTCTCGCTCTTGGTTTCGCACCACCAATTCGTCACTCACCTGCAAATGCATTTCGGCGGCTACTTTTGCGCCGGCGTCACAGCGCGCCGCCGACGAGCCAGCGACGACAACGTGGGTAGCATTCTTCGACGCGGGAGAGTAAGCGTCGGCGACAAGGTATAGATACGCGACGGCGGAAACGCGTTGCCCTTCAGCGCCAGCGGGAATTTGTTCGAGCAGGCCTTGGTCCAAGGTAGAGCTTTCCGCCGCTGTGCGAGGCGCCACGATGACATTCGCTCCCAGGGCACGGAATTCGGTCGTGAGACGCCGTTTGGCGTCCACCTGAACGTTGAGAAGCGCCGCAGTCACCGCCGCCCCAGCGCTCAAAGCAAGCAGGATCACAAACAACCGCCCCCGATTCGCGACCAGCAAGCGCCGCACAATGCGCCAAAACATGGCGCGACTTGCGGCCATCATTCGCCCCGCAAAATCGGCGCCGGTTCATACCGAGCAGCCCGCCGCAACGGAATAGCACTGCCAAGAAGCGTAACGCCTCCCGCAAGCCCGACAATTACCACGAGCACCAGCAGCGAAGGCTGCGGCGCAGCGCCAAAAACCCTCTCTCCAACCAGCCGAGCCAGCAAAATTCCCAGCCCATACCCGAGAGCCCCGCCTACTAGCGCCAGCAAGAGTTGCTCCGCAGCCAGCAGGAAGCCCACCATGCCGGACCCTGCCCCCAGCGCCTTCATTAACCCGATTTCAATGCGCCGCTCCATGACCGACGCCGCGGACGACGCCCCAACCGCCAGCGCTGCCGCCAGCAGCGCCGCAAACGTCACCAGCCACAACAATGTGCGCACTCGCGTAAGAATCCGCCCCTCGCCTTCCGCAACGCGGCGAATCACACGCACATCCGCCCCGGGCAGAACTTGCTGAATGGAGTACGCGATCGACGAAACGTAAGGGCTGCAACTCCAGCGCTCAAGTTCGTCGGGCGTCATGGTCCCCGGGCTTCGCCGCGCGAAGTCGTCTTCCGGCTTGGTGAGCGCGCTAACATACAGTTTGCGATATTGGCCGGGCTTGTTGGCGAGCTGTTGCGCGATCGCGAGCGGAGCGACGATGGCATCGTCCTCAGGACCACCGCTAGCGATAATCCCGGTAACCTTCAACGCGATGTTTTGACTTGGGCCTTCAATGTTTAACGTATCACCCAGTTTCACGCCATCGCGCTTCAAAAATTTCGTCCCAACAACGCATTCAGCGGCACTGTCCGAGAACCACCGGCCTCCATCGAGATGCCACCATGGGTTCGTTCTTTCAATTCCGGTAGAGAACGCACTGCCATCCGAAAGAGCAATCGGATGCGACGCCCAGGTCCCGACGACCGTTGCGGGTGCATCGACAATCGGCGTAATCGATGTCTAGAGAAGACTTCGTCCACGCGTGAACAGGCACCTCCAGCACCGGCGCAAACCCGATGATGTTGTTGTGCCAGAAGACCGTTTTGATTTTGGGAAGATCCGCTTCGGGCAGGTAAGCTCCGGCATTCACTGGGCGATAGTCGACGCCGCCGATCTCAAGGGGCAGGGAATCGGCTTGCGGCGTAACCAAAAGATTTGCGCCCAAGCTCCGGAATTCATGAGAAAGCCGGTCGCCCACATCGAGCGAGACGCTTAGCGCAGCAGTCGCCACGGCCATGCCGAGAGCCAGGGCCGCCCCGGTTAGAAGTTTGTGCCGCGGACGGCGTCGGAAGGAATCGGCTACGAGGCGTAGGAACATTTTAGTTATTCAGTAAAGGACTGGTCCGAAGTAGCACAGGCATTCTTGCCTGTGCCCGCCTCAATACGAGCAATTAACCTAAACACAGGCAATTCCTGTCGCGATCGGTTGGCGTCGGTCATCATCAGCCTAAGTGGTGCTTACACCGAACACAGGCAAGAGTGCCTGTGCTACTCACTTCGGAATCTCGTGGGTGGCTTGCGTCAGCGCTGAAATATCCAGCACCAGATCTGCGCCGTCCACGCGCGAGGCGACCCCGATAGGGTTGCAGCCCCCGGCTTGCCCGATTGTCGGAACGTAAATCGCCGATCCGCAGTGCCTGCAGATTACGTTTTGCCCGTCTTGGCGATAACCCTCAGCGCCGCAAATCCGGCAGGCGTCCAAGGCCGTGCCCCATCCGTTCGGCTTCTTGATGACCATGAAGCGCACCACTTGCCCGCCACCGATGTCCGTCGAAAACAAGTGCATGTCGCCATCCTGCACGTCCCGAATCGGCACGCGCAGTTCATCGCCTTGCGCGTTCAACTGCGTCACCCTCGGCGGCGCCATACTCGCTCGTGCATAGATGAAGTCCGCAGTCAGCGCGAGAATCACCACCAGGCATGCCGACGCTGCTGCAACCATCCAGCGCGATTGCCGCCGATTCTGCGCTTCCAGCAGGCGTTGGCCCGCTTCGTTGACATCTGGGCCGTCGCTAACAATCCGCGACCTTTGCCATTCGCGCAGAATCAACAGCGCGGCCGTGCCAAAAATAAATACAAAAAAGAACAGTTCGTTGCGCACGATCGGCCCGATGATCGCCATCTCTGTCTTGCTGGATGGCAGCCACTGCGCCTCGCTCAGTTCATGCAAGCCAGTGAGCGCCAGTTGAAAGACCACCAGCATCAGAATGACGGTGGTAGCGGCGAAAAATCGCTGCAGGGGAATACGCAACGTGCCTTTGAAGAAAAATACTCCGACGGCGACCGCAGCCGCGATGCCCGCCAGGGTGCCGATCCAGGTCTGTAAGCCCTCTGTGGATAACTCAACGGCGCGTAAGATCAGTGCCAATTCGGCACCTTCGCGCACCACCATCAGGAACACGAAAATAAAGATGCCCCACCCGGCCGCCTTACCCGCTCGGGCGGCGTAAGCTTCCACTTTTTGCTCGATTTCTTTTTTCAGGTGGCGCGCAACGCGATTCATCCATACGATCATCGTAATGACGAAGGCAGCGGCGGCGAGCAGCAGCACCCCCTCGAAACCATCTTCGCTGATCTGCCAGCGTTCCAAGGCGATGGCCACGCCCAGACTGAGCGCCACAGCCGCAGCAACGCCATACCAGGCATAACGGGCCAGATGAGCCCGGCCAGTGCGAGACAGGTAGACGAGTATGATGCCAACCACCAGGGAGGCTTCGACGCCTTCACGGAGAGCGATGAGAAACGCAGCGAGCACGAAAACTCCAGTTGTGAATCAGTTGCAAATACGACATAAGTTTACCTTTATTAGCTACTTCCGTCAACCGGACCACACTGGTCCTATATCTTCACGATAGAATATCCCAACCATGCTCGCTGCTCAAACTACTCGCCGGGCCGCCGCACTCCTTCTTTGCGGCGCACTTGTTTCTGCCCCTCTATTTCTCCCGAAGGTGTTCGCCCAGACACAGGCGCCAGCAAGTTCCCAATCTCCGAAAGTCATCATCGTCGACACCAAGCGCGCGCAAAGTGCGATCGAGCGGGGAGAGAAAGCGGCCGCCGAAGGGCGGCCGGACGAAGCCTTGGCCGCCTACGACGAAGCGGCGCGATTCGCCCCACGGGACACCACGGTCCTGGCGCGAGGCGCTTCACTAAGAGCCAAACTCGTCCGCGAACATGCCGACAAAGCAGAAAGCCTAGCGCTGGGCGGCGATATCCCGCAAGCCACCAGTGAACTGCGTGTTGCGCTGCGCATCGATCCCACCAACGCCGTCGTAGCGCGAGCGGATCGCAGCAAATGGAGGCGATGAGAGACGATCCCTCCGCATCGCGCCCGCAATCCATCGAAGGACTTCCGCAACTACAAACGCAAAAGGACAAGCACAACCTGGACCTGCGCGGCGACACAAAAAGCGCCTACGATCAGGTCGCACAAACCTTCGGCATCAAGGTGGCCTTCGACCCGGACCTCATCGCGCGCAGTGTGAAACTCCGCGTCGATGGCGTGGACTTCGCCACGGCGATGACCCTCCTCGCCGAGCAAACCGGAACCTTCTGGCGCCCGATCAACGCGTCGCTGATTTTCGTCACATCGGATACGGCAGAGAAGCGCCGCCAGTACGCGGTGCAAGCGGAGCAGACGTTCCCGCTGGCATCCGCGGTCGCTCCCGAAGAAATGACGGAATTACTGCGCATCCTGCGCGAAATCACCGGCTCCACGCGCATCGAGCTGGATTCGCACGCTCGTTCGATCACCATGCGCGACACTCCGGAAAGGCTCGCCCTGGCAAGTGAGTTGATGAGCCAAGTAGAGCGCGCCCGCGGCGAAGTCATGCTCGAGGTGGAGTTGCTGGAGGTCGATCGGGACAAGTCCCGGAATCTCGGCATCACGCCGCCCTCCTCAGCACAAGCCTTCCTGATCAGCCCCAACGATATCGCCGCATTGTCCAAAGCATCCGACCTGGCCAACGCTCTGACGATCTTGGGTCAGCTTTTCAGCGCCAAAGGGCTCAGCAGCGTTCCGGGATTCACTCTATTCGGCGGCGGCAATTCCACATTCCTACTAACGCTGCCGAGCGTGGCCGCCAATTTCTCCGACGCGCTTACCTTGGTGCGCAGCGGCAGGCAGGTTCTGTTGCGGGCGCAGGACGGCAGGCCGGCCACATTCTTCGTAGGTGACCGCTTTCCCATCACCCTCTCTCTTTTGTCCGGAAGCCTCGGCACCGGCACCGGCGCCAGCACCGGAACCTCCAACCCAAATTCGATCCTTGGTTCGCTGCCCACTGCCACTTCCTTTCCCGAAACCACTTTTAATGTGGGCAACAATCCCGTCGCCCTTGCCGCCGCGGCCTACAGTGGGGGCACGCTTCCCGATCTGGCGGTGGTCAATGCCAATGACAACTCGGTCAGCGTCCTTTTGAATCAGGACCAAGGCAACTTCGTCGCCCAGGCGAAATCGCCCTTCCTGTTGCCCACGGGTGAAACTGGCCCAGTGTCCATCGCCACCGGCACGCTTGGGAATACAGTCGTCAATTCCAACGGCGTCACGGTAGCGCCCATTGATCTTGTCATCGCCAATTCCACTTCCAACAATGTGACCGTGCTGCTCGGGAATGGCGATGGCTCCTTCGTCGAAGCGCCCGGTTCTCCCTACCCGGTAGGGAAGGATCCGAGTTCCGTAGTGGTAGCGGATTTCAACGGCGACGGTGATCTGGACTTCGCAGTCGCCAACAAAGGGGACAACACCATTTCCGTCTTTAAAGGCGATGGCAAAGGCGGTTTCACGCCGTTCCCCTTATCTCCATGGGCGTTGCAAAATAACGCAACAATCAGCGAAAAAGGCCCGGTCGCGCTGGCCACCGCGAACTTCAGGAACACTACGCTACAAAACACCGCCAACAACACCAACGCTCCGGAAGTCGATCTCGCCGTGGTCAACCAAACGACCAATAATGTGACCATCCTGCTAGGCTCGATCGATTCCAACGGCAACCTTGGCCTGACGGAGGCTAATAGTTCCCCTCTTGCGGTAGGAACAAATCCCGTGGCCATCGCTGTCGGCGACCTGAATACCGACGGCCTTCCCGATCTCGCGGTGGTGAATCAGGGCGACAACTCCGTCTCCATTATTCTCTCCAGTTCCAACGCCGACGCGACCTTCAGCGCCGCTACTGGTTCCCCGCTGCCCACCGCGGCCACTCCCGCGGGCGTCGTTATCGCGAACTTTACCGCCGGCAACGTCCCGAGCCTCGCGGTGACGAATCAAGGCCAAAGCACGTTGGGCATTTATATCGGACTGGGTGGAGGAACGTTTTCGAATCGCCTCGAAATCGCCACACCCACCAGCCCTTCAGCGATTATCAGCGCGACCTTAACGAGCAGCGGGCTGCCCGATGTCGCGCTCACCGCACTTGGCTCGACCACCAATCAAGGTGTGGTCACTATATTTCAAGACTCTTCGAACTTCGCCACCGGCAGTGCCCCTACGCAAACCCCCTATCCGGGAGCCGAGTACGTCGATCTCGGCGTGAAGGTGAAGGCCACGCCCACACTGCACGCCAACCACGAAGTCACGCTGCAGTTGGAATTTGAAATTCGCGCGCTGACCGGTACGAACATCAACGGCATTCCCGTCCTTTCCAATCGCACCCTGACCCAGGTCGTACGCGTGAAAGACGATGAGACCACACTGATCGGCGGATTGTTCGATAAGGAAGAAACACGCGCCATCGCCGGTCTCCCGGGCCTGGCCAACATTCCGGATGCCGGCTACGCCTTCGGCACGCACAACGACACGCTGCAAGACACGGAATTCATGATTCTGATCACGCCGCGGCGGCTGCGTTCTCCGGTGCGGCAGGCCCGCACGATCTTCGCTGGACGCGGCGATCCCACAACTCGCGGTTCGCTTGGCGCGGGTGTGCCTCCGCCTCAGGCAACTCCGCCGCAGCCGCCTGCAACTCCGCCGCAGCCGCCCGCAGCTCCGCCCCCGCAGCCAGTGGGTCCGACCCCGGTGCCAAATCCGAATCCGCAACCCGAGCGTTAAGACCAACTTAGCTTTACGATTGAACACATCTGCGCCGCGCATGAATCCATAGCTTTTCCGGCCAAAAACAGGACGGGTGCCGCGATTCAGCTCGACTTAGTTTGCCCTGGTTAGCGGATGGCCGGCGAGTTTCTCGAGGATCCTGAGCGGCGAAAGTTCCGGCCGCACCATCGCATCGCGCGAAATGATGAACGTCTGCTCCAGCGCATATTGTCCTTGCAGCACCGCGTGGCTGACGAAATCGGTGAACACGATCCACGTGGAGTGCGGCGGAAATTCCCAACGATGCTTTGGGCAATTTTTCTGGAATTCGCCGTCTTCTTTCATGCTGTTGTGACATTGATGCATGAACTCGTCGTAAGGCGAGCGGTTTGCCCCCGGCAGATGCACCGCGGCGGCGATTGCGCGAGCGGCCGCCGCAACGGGATTGGCGCTTTGCTTTTGTGGAAGGCCAATCATCTTCGCAAACTGCGGCCCGATCACATCAAAGTTTTGGGTCGTGATCCAGACGCGATTTTGCGCCGGATTGATATTTGTAAAGAGCCGCAGGATGCGATCTCCATTCGTCGGACGCGTCGGAAACGCATCGACGTGCGGTAAGTCGTTACGCGCGCGCAACCTCGCCGGACGCCCTTGCTCTTCCACGGGCCGGTAACTCGCAAAGTCGAGCTTCCATTTTCCAGCGTACGGCGGAAGCAGTTCCGCCAGAAATTGTGTCGCACGCAGTGAATAACCCGCAACGATCGCGCGAAACCGATCCACTTCCGGTCCTGCCGCGCTTTTATCGAGTCCGGTAATGCGATCCTCAGCGGGACGGTAAGCAATGTTCTTGTGAAAGCTAGCGTCGGTCTGCTTGCGGCTCAGCAAAAATTTCAGGTCGTCGTCGGGAAATGCAAACGGCGTCCGCGGAAAAAACAAAATATTCCCAGCTTCAAGCTCCCCACAAAGCGCGCGCCCACGCCCGGGATCGCCTTCATCCCGCACCGTAAACAACCGGCTAATTCCCGGAACAGAACCCGACTCGATAGATGGCAACGAAGAAGCCGACATCGCAACCCCACACAAAAACTATAACCACCGCGACCAACGCTTACAAGTAGCACAGGCACTCCTGCCTGTGCACCCAGTTAAAATCAAGCGAGATGTTTACGTCGAGGCCGTCGGCGATCCCTGTTGGATTGCCTCAAGACAAACAGCTTTGTCGATGCACAGCAAGAAAACTCAAGCTAACGGCTCAAAGACCACGATCGGCTGATACGTCCGCGGCACCACCGCCTCGGCAATAGCGATCAACTTATCCTGCTGGTTGAACACGCGAAGCCGCGGCGGCCGAATCTCCCCGGCATCAAGCTCCGAGGTCGCTCCCGGCGCCGCCTCCACCCGCCCCGGCTGAATCTGCGACACCATGACATTGAACTTCGTGCCGTGCCGCACCCGCCGCTCCACCACCGGCAGCACGTTGGCTCTCGGAAAATTCGGCAATAAATTTTCCAGCTTGATCAAATAATCGGCGAATTTCCCGGCCCGCGTCCCTTCCGCAACCTCTTCGAGCGTGATCGCCTGCTCCAACGAAAACTCTCCCACCGCCAGTCGCGTAATCTCCGCCAGATGCGCCCCGCATCCCATCTTCTGGCCCATCTCATTCGCCAACGAGCGAATGTACGTGCCTGAAGAACACTCAATCACGAACCGCGCGATGTTTCCGTCAATTTCCATCAGCTTGTACTCGAAAAGCTCGACCTCGACGGCCTTTAACTCCACAGGCTGTTTCTTTCTTGCCAGCTCGTAAGCAGGCCGCCCGTGAATCTTCTTCGCCGAAAATGACGGCGGCATCTGTTCGAAACGTCCAATCCGCTCGCGAGCCAGCTTCTCCAGCACCGACCGGTCCAGAACCGGCGTCGCGTCCGCACCTTGCGCCTCGCCGTCGGAATCATACGTATCGGTGGCAAATCCAAAACGGAAGCCAGCCGAGTAACGCTTGCGCCGACCGGAATAAAATTGCACCAGCCGAGTCGCGCGCCCAAGCAGCAACACCAGCACGCCAGTCGCGAGAGGATCCAGCGTCCCGAGATGCCCGATCTGCCGGAATCCCGCCAGGTGACGCACCGCATCCACCACGTCGTGCGACGTCTTGCCTCTCGGCTTGTCGATCACCAGCGCGCCGTCAAATGGCGCAGGACTCGGCTGTCGTGCCATGAGTTCGCATTTCCCCGTAAAACCGAAATCTTGTACGGCCTATTTGTGGATAAAAGCCAAAGAATGCCGGGCGAAAACCCGGCGCTACACAAGCCGTGTAGCCTCGTCCTTCCGGACGACATCCTTTCCCTGCGACTTGCTATGGCGCTGCCGGCTTGTCCTTCTTCACTTCTTTCAAGAGCTCTTCGATGCGCTCGACATGCTCCTGCGAAAGATCGAGCACAAAATGCAGGTCAGGCAATCGCCGAAGCTGCAGCCGTTCGATCAGTTCGCTGCGAATGTAACCCGACGCATGATCGAGCGCCTTGATCGCGTCCGTCTGTTCCTTGTTCGAGCCGCGCACGTGCACGTAGACGCGCGCGTGTTTCATGTCCGGCTGCACGCGCACCTCGCTGACCACCACCATCCCCTCGAGCCGCGGATCCTTCAGCTCTCCGGCCAGCATGGCGTTGATCTCGTGCGCGATTTCCTCGCCCACGCGTTCATGTCGGTGATTGGTTGGACTCATCGGAATCCCCGCGGCATTCTGAACGCCGCACACAAAACAAGCCACTCAACTTGTCGCGGCGCGGCACTGTTGCGCCCCAATAGGCAAGATCTCAACCGCTTCGCTCCAAACAACCCTAAGCAAGACCTAAACAATCTCGAACTTCTGCCCAATCAAAAACGATCCCAAAATCCGATCGGCCTCATCCAAAACCTTCTGCAAAGACTCCTGCACGTAACGCTCTTCATTCGCCACCGTCACCACGCCTACCACCGATCTCTGCCACAACTCGTGATGATCCAATTCCGCAACCGCCACGTTGAACTCACGTCGCAGCTTGTCCTTCAAGCTGCGAATTACCTGTCTCTTGTCCTTCAGCGATTGCGCGTCCGGGATGTGCAATTCAAGGGTGAGCAAGCCGACCGGCATGACTGGCTCCAGGAACCGGGTTACCACTGATCGCGTTACCACCTATGTCGCAACAGCTTATTTGCGTGACGCTGGGGCGCCCGTCTGCGCGGCGGCTTCCGCGGCGCTCAGTTTCGTCACGTGGAAGCATTCCAGGATGTCCCCAACCTTAACGTCATTGAAATTCGCGATGCCCACGCCGCACTCAAAGCCCGTGCGAACCTCGCTGGCGTCATCCTTGAAGCGCTTCAGCGAGCTCAGCTTCGACGTATAAACGACGGCGCCCTCGCGCAGTACGCGAACCTGCGAATCGCGCTTGAGCACTCCGTCCACCACGTAGCAACCCGCGATCGTGCCGGAGCCCTTGACGCGGAATGTGTTCCGCACTTCTGCGCGCCCCACATACGTTTCCTGCACCACTGGTTCGAGCAGGCCTTCCATGGCCTTCTTAATCTCGTCGGAAACTTCGTAGATGATCGTATGCGGCCGAATCTCCACGTGCTCTTGCTGCGCGAGTTCCGCTGCCTTGCGATCCGGTCGAATCCCAAACGCGATGATGATCGCGCCCGAAGCCGAAGCCAGCAAAACGTCATTCTCGGTTACCGCACCTACACCAGAGCCGATAATCTTCAGCTTCACCTGATCGTTCGAAAGCTTAGGCAACATCTCGCTGAGCACTTCCACCGACCCCTGCACGTCGCCCTTGATGACGATCCCCAGTTCCTTGACCTCGCCGGCCTTCAGTTGCTCGTGCAACTGGTCGAGCGTAATGCGCCCGCCGCTGGAGCGCGCCATGGCCGCATCGCGCTGCTTCGACTGCCGGAACTCCACGATGTGCCGTGCCTTAGCTTCATCGGTAACCTGGAAGTTGTCGCCCGCGTCCGGAATTCCCTGCAAACCAAGCACTTCTACAGGCGTAGATGGTGGCGCGTCTTTCGTCGGTCGCCCGCGATCGTCGAACAGAGCCCGCACTTTTCCGAACACCGATCCGCAGATGAAGAAATCTCCCAATTGCAGCGTGCCGTTCTGAATCAGGATCGTCGCAACCGGCCCGCGTCCCTTGTCCACCCGCGATTCCAGCACGGTACCCGTCGCCGGCGCATCCGGATTCGCTTTCAATTCACGCAAATCCGCCACCAGCAGCAGCGTTTCCAGCAGCTTCGGGATCCCGGTTTTCTGCTTCGCCGATACTTCCACAAACTCCGTGTCGCCGCCCCACTCGGCGGGCAGCAAATTCAAATCGGCGAGCTGACGTTTCACGCGCTCGACTTGCGCCTCCGGTTTGTCAATCTTGTTGATGGCCACCACGATCGGCACATTCGCTGCCCGCGCGTGATCGATCGCTTCCTTGGTTTGTGGCATGACGCCATCATCCGCCGCCACCACCAGCACAACGATGTCGGTCACCTTCGCCCCGCGCGCGCGCATCCGCGTAAACGCTTCGTGACCAGGCGTATCCACAAACACCACGGAGCGATCGTTCACCATCACCTTATACGCGCCGATATGCTGCGTAATCCCGCCAGCCTCGCCTGCTGCAACATCCGCTTCGCGAATCGCATCCAGCAAGCTCGTCTTGCCATGATCGACGTGGCCCATTACCGTAACCACCGGCGGCCGCGGCTTCAAATTTTCCTTGGTCTCTTCCTTCGCGACCTCCAGCACCATCTCTTCTTCGAAGGAGACCACACTGACCACGCCATTAAATGCTTCCGCAATCGTAGTTGCCGTCGGCACATCCAGCGCCTGGTTGATGCTGGCAAACACCCCGCGATCCATCAACGTCTTCAATAGTTCTTTGGCGCGAACGTCAAGCTTCTCGGCCAACTCGCGAATCGTGATGCCTTCCGTGATAGCCACGTCGCGCGGCGCGCGCGGTTCCGGCGGAGCGATGGTGGCAACCGCCGCGCCTCGTCCCGCACCAGGACGCTGGCGCGTGGGGTGCAGCTTCCGCTCACCTTCCATCTCGCGCTTGTCCGCGGTAGGACGCTGACGCTGCGGCGGTTTCCGGGTGTAGAGCGGCTTTCCTGGCTCGGCTTTGGACGGGGACTTATCTGGCATCGGCGGCAACATCCCGGGACGCCCCGGCATGCGCGGGCCCGGACGGGAACCCGTCGGTATGGGACCACGGCGCTGCTCAAAAGGTCTTGCGGGCTGGCCGCCCGGGCCTCCTTGGCCGCCTCCCCCCGGACGTGGCGTAAATGGCCGCCCCTGACCGCCCGATTGCAAAGGACGCATTGGCTGACCCGGTCGCGGTCCGCCCTGACGCTGATGACTTCCCGGTGCCGTGCCAGGTACCGGACCGCGATTCCCACCCGTCGGCATCGGTGGACGCGCCGGAGCAGCGCCAGGCCGCGCCCCAGGCGCGGCGGCCGAGGGACGTGCACCAGCACTCGGCGCTGCGGGCCGCGCACCAAGCGGCTGACCCGCCGGAGGTTGCCCGGGTCGTTGCGGTTGCAAAGGTCGCTGGCCAGGAGCCGGAGCGCTCGGCCTCGAAACGCCACCAGCGGGCGAAGGTGTGGAAGGACGCAACGGAGCGCCGGGTTGCGCGCTCGGCGTCACAGTGGGGCGCGCTGCAGGTGCAGCCGCCACGGGAGTCTCGGTCGCAGCAGCAGGAGCGGGCGCTGGGGTTCTGGGCGCCACAGTTGCCGGAGTCGCAGCTACCGGCGCCATAGCAGGAGAAGCCGCAGGCACTGACGGTGTCTGCGCAGTGGGCGCAGCAACCGGTGAAGGCGCCGCGGTCACGGGTCTCGGCGCCGCGGGCGTGGCCGACGCAGGTGCCGAAGCTGTCGGCGCAGCCGCTACCGGAGCGGCTGCTACCGGTGCAACACTCGGTCTCATCCGCGCGGCCTTAGCCGCAGCGTCCTTCGCTTCCTTGTCAGCCTTCGCCTTGGCCTCCGCAGCGGCCTCGGCCTCGGCATCTCCCCGTAGCTTAGCGCGTACTTTCTCCGCCACATCTACGGGGATCGAACTCGAGTGCGTCTTCTTTTCGGTGACGCCATAGCCCGCCAACAGGTCGATAATCGCTTTCGCCTTGACCTCGAGTTCGCGAGCCAGCTCGTTAATGCGTACTTGGTTTGGATCAGTCGTCATGCGTTCCTAAGATTTAGCCTCTTCTTCCGATTCCGAGTCCTTTTTATCGCCCTCTTCAGAAGTCCCCGTAGTATGAGTGCCATCGCCGCCGGCGGTATCGGTTTCCGCCACAGTCGACTCCGCCGCGGCAGTTTCGTCCTGCGTTTCGGCCGATGCTTCCGCGCTGCCCTCGACCTCAGCTTCCGCGCTCTCCGCAGTTTCGCCTCCGGCAGAAGCCTCCGCTGGTTCGCCCGCCGCGACTTCTTCCGTCGCACCCTCAGCGCCTTGCGCAGCTTCGCCGACAGCAGCAGCCTCGCCGCCGCCCTCATAGAACCGATTGACCGCCTGATAAATCTTGTCCACCATCTTCTCGCCGATGCCCGGAATTTCCATCAACTGTTCCGGCGTCATCCCTGCGAGCTTCTCCACGTTGGTGATCCCCGCCGCTTCGATCTTCTCGATCGTCTTGGCCCCAACTCCAGCCAAAGCCGTCAGAGGCGTTGTCGGCGCAGTCAAAGCCGTCATCTGCTCTTCGATCTCGCGCCGCTTCTCTTCCTCGCTCTTGATGTCGATGTCCCAGCCAATCAACTTGCTCGCCAGACGAACGTTCTGCCCCTTTTTCCCGATCGCCAGCGATAGCTGTGAATCCTCGACGATCACCTCCAGCTTGCGATTCTCCGGATCGGTAATCTGCACTCGCGTAACCTTCGCCGGGCTAAGCGCCTTCTGCGCGAACGCCACCGTCTCTTCGCTGTAAGGAATAATGTCGATCTTCTCGCCGCGCAGTTCCCGAATAATCGACTGCACCCGCATACCCTTCATGCCCACGCACGCGCCCACCGGATCGACATCTTTATCCCGGCTGGCTACCGCCACCTTCGTGCGTTCCCCAGCCTCGCGCGCTGCATGGCGGATCTGCACGGTCCCGTCGTAAATTTCCGGCACTTCCATTTCAAACAACCGCTGCACCAGGCTCGCATCCGCACGCGACACGATCACCTGCGGACCTTTCGCAGCCCGATCCACCATCTTGATCACCACGCGCAAGCGTTCGCCAATATTGTAAGTCTCCAGCTTCGACTGCTCGCGCTTCGGCAACCGCGCTTCCGTCCGCCCCATATCCACAATCAGGTCGGGACCCTCAGCCCGCTTCACAATCACGGTGACCAGCTCACCGACGCGCCCGTGATACTCATTAAAAATCGTATCGCGCTCAGCCTCGCGCACCTTCTGCAAGATCACTTGCTTAGCCGTCTGCGCCGCAATGCGCCCCAATACATCGGTAGGCTTAGCCGCAATAATCTCGGTGCCAACCTCCGCCTCCGGATTTTTCTTCTTCGCATCCGTCAGGCTGACTTCCTTCTTCGGGTCGGTCACTTCTTCCACGACCACGTGCACCGAAAACACGTCCACCTGCCCGGTTTCCTGGTTGAATTTCGCGCGCAAATCCTCTTCCGTCTTGTAGTACTTCCGCGCCGCTACCACCATCGCATCCTCAATCGCAGACACCACGATCTCCGGCTCAATATGCTTCTCGCGGCTCAACATCTCAATTTGCTGATAGAGCAGATTCGCCATATTCCGTTCGTTCCTAAAATGCTCCTATAAAATAGGACTTCTGACTTCCGCTTCTCTCTTCGCCGGGAAATCGTTACCTCGTTACTTCATTAAGTCTTTACTTCGCTTTCCGCTCCTTACCATTCCACCACCAAATTCGCCTTCCGAATCGCCTCCAGCGGCACTTCAACAACCCGCGCGTTCTTTCCCTCCAACTCCAAGCGAACTTTCCCGTCCGCAATCCCCGCCAGCCGTCCTTCAAAGAAGCTCTGCCCGCCAATCGGCTCGCTGGTAGTTATCTTCGCCAGCTTCCCCGCAAACCGTTCGAAGTCCGCCGCCTTACGCAGCGCCCGGTCCAAACCCGGCGAACTAACCTCCAGCACATATCCCGGCCCTTCGATCAACCCCTCCACGTCCAAAATCACGCTCAATTGCTGGCTAACCCGTTCGCAATCCGAGTGACTGATCGCTCCGTAAGGATCAACCGCGGCGCCACCCAGCGTCCCAGCAACTTCCTCGTCGCCCGTCGCGTCTATCGAGCCTGTCGAAGTGGGAACCCGGTCGATGTACACCCGCAAAAATCTCTGCTTCCCGATCTTCCACTCGACATCAAAGACTTCCAGCCCCTCCGAACGGGCCACCCGCTCGGCGGCGCCCCGGATTTTCTCCAGATTCACGCGAAGACTCCCCGGCCAATGCCGGTATCAAGAGCACTGCAACCGGCCAACAAAAAAGTGGGCTCGCGCCCACTCATCGTGCGACCCGCTTCAGAGCGAAACAGCAGTATATTCCCCCAACACGGTAAAAGCAAGATACGGGGTCCCGCCGCAGGCCATCCTGTAGCGCAGGGCGGAGTCTGCGGCGCCCCGCGGCTTTTGCCCTCTAAGCCTCCGCCCAGCAACTGTGGCTTTCAGGAAACACACCGTGCCAATGAATCTTCACCCTCAATTCGCCCATAGTATAAGTGTAGTGAAATCAACCCAAAAACGCAGGCCCACCAATTGCTCCCTCCGGACTCGCCTTGACACCACGTCGCAAAATCCTCGCGTACGTCGCGGCCGCCGCCATCGCAAGCGCCTCCCTAGCCATCTATTCGCACACAGCCGTCTTCGCCCGCGCACGCACCAACTCTTTGCCAGAGATAATCTTTTGGGCCTGGGAGCGTCCCGAAGATTTGGGTTTCCTGAATCCCCAGCACAGTGGCGTAGCCTTTCTAGCCAAAACAATCGAACTCCCGGCGCGCAACGCCAATCCAGAAACCACCCCAGCCCGATTCATCGTGCGCCCTCGCTTGCAAACTTTGCGCATCGCTCCCGGCACACCGCTGATAGCCGTCGTAAGAATCGAGACGCCGTCAACCAACCGTTCCGTTTCCGCCGCGCCGTCCACTACGACAGAAACTCGCGAACGCATCGCCTCTGAAATCGCATCGCTGCAAAACATCCCCTCCGTCCGCGCCATCCAAATCGATTTCGACGCCACCACTTCTCAACGCGCTTTCTATTCCGCATTGCTCCAGGACGTACGCCGCAAGTTGCACACAGAAATTCCGCTCTCCATCACCGCGTTAGCCTCCTGGTGCATCGGCGATCCCTGGCTCGCGCAACTCCCGTCAGGCACCATCGACGAAGCCGTTCCCATGCTCTTCCGCATGGGGCCAGACGCCGCAAACGTCGCCGCATTTCTCCGCTCTAGCGAAGAGTTCCGCGTCCCCGCGTGCCAAAATTCCCTCGGCGTCTCCACCGATGAGCCCATCTCCCAGCAATTGCTGACGAAACAATTCCCCGGCATGCCAGCAAGCTGGCACAAAAAACGAATCTACGTTTTTGCCCCAACCCCCTGGACCCCATCTGCAGCGAACCCGATTCTAAAGGAGTGGCAACCATGATCCCCCGCCGAAGCGCCAATGTAGGCGCCGGGCTTAAGCCCGGCGTGCCCCCGATCTCCCCAATCGCCCGCATCCCAAATTTCAAGCACTTGGTTCGCGCCACCATCGCGTCCATCCTCGCCATCTCGCTATTCCCGCCATCCCCGCCGGTCTTCGCCTGCGGCCCAGACTTCACCGGTCCAGTCTTCACCACCACCACCGGCCCCGATTCTCCCAGCGACGGCTACAACCGCGGAAAACTCGATCTCCTGCAACACACCTATTACCACCAGCCTCTCTACATCGCCTACCGTAACCTCAGTGGCAAACCATTCACCCCAGCTGAGTTAAAAGCCCTCGCCGAGCCATCCGCCGAAGAAACAGCCGCAGCAAAAAATTGGATCGCAGCTTGGGAAAATACGCGCGCGAAGATCGTCGGTAGAATGCCTGCCCCTCGCCTGGAAAATAGCGGCTACGGAATCGCGCGGCCAGTCGGTCGCTCCGAGACGTACCTCTCCTACTACAATTGTCTCAACAGCGCCTTCGAAAATGCCGTTCAAACATTGAACAATCGCATCCAGCAATTTGGCGCGCAGAGCCCCATCGTAAAGGATTGGATCTCCGCGCAGGATCAAGTCTTCGAGAATTGCGGTAGCGCCGCTCCCGGGTTTCCGCCGAAGCCCCAACCTGCGGTCATTCCTGTCGCCGCTCACCCCGCCGACCCCGACGTGATTCGCGCCGACCGCGCCTATCAAATCGCAGCCGCACACTTCTACGCCGCGGAATATGACGCCGCGCAAGCGGCCTTCGAAGCCATCGCGAAAGATTCGAGTTCGCCCTACCACAACCTCGCTCCATATCTCGTCGCCCGCACACTCATCCG
This sequence comes from uncultured Acidobacteriota bacterium, assembly GCA_963721915.1. Classification (GTDB taxonomy): domain Bacteria; phylum Acidobacteriota; class Terriglobia; order Acidiferrales; family UBA7541; genus Acidiferrum. The sequence continues at coordinate 568,795 of CAVRLD010000009.1, forward strand.
CAAAAGCACTGTGGCCACCGGCGATGATGCCTACGATCCCCAAGTCCTATCGCAAGCCGAAACACAATTGCGTGCCATCTTAGCCGACAAGAATCTTCAGGAAATCCACGCCCCTGCGCAACGCCTCCTCGGCTTCGTGCTCGTTCGTCTCCATCGCCAGCAGCGCTTCCACGAACTGGAAACCTCGCTCTCGGCAGCCGGCACTTCGCAGACGTTCCACCAGGATCTTGCAGACTATCTCTGGCTTCTCGATCGTCCGGTTCTGACAAAAACAATTGCGACTCCGTCCCCAACGCCCGGAGAGCCGCCCACCAAAGGCGTGACCCTCGACGAGGAATCGCGTCTCAAGCCCGGAGACATGAGTGACTGGATTTTCACGTTTCAACAAACCGACGAGCCCGCACCGCAACACTCGCTGCAACGCTGGCAGCAGACAAAATCACTACCGTGGCTAGTCGCCGCGATAGCAAAAGTATCCGCAACCGACGCAGCCGCTGCCGATCTCTCCGCCGCCGCGATGAAGATCGCTCCAGACTCTCCCGCCTACGTCACCGTCACCTTTCACCGCCTGCGAATCTTGGCCCAAACCGGCGCCTCCGAAGCCGCCAGCCGCCAAATCGACCAGCTTCTCGACCAACGTACTCCTGCGCTCTCTCGTTCCGCGACGAATCAGTTTCTGGCCCTGCGCATGAAATATGCCTCGAGCCTTCAGGATTTCCTCCATTTCGCGCCCCGCGACGTCGAAGCAGTTCCGGCGAATTCGAACACGCCCGATGCGTCAGGCGGCGCGCCCGCGACCGCCACCAGGAGCAATTTCTATTTCGATTCCGACACCTCCGTCGTTCTGACCGAAAAATTTCCGCTGCGCATGCTCGCCGAAGCCGCAAAATCCACGACGCTTCCCGCGTCGTTACGCCGCGAAATCGTCATCGCCGCCTGGACGCGCGCCATCCTTCTAAATAACGAAGCCACCGCTCGAGAACTCGTTCCTACCGCGCAGGAACTCGTCCCGGAAACAAAAGACGCGCTAGCCGATTACAGCAGTGCCCCCGACGCCTCATCGCGCGAATTTGCCGCCGTCTTCGCTATACTCCGCAACCCTGGCTTCCGCCCCTTCGTCTCCGCGGGCTATCATCGCGGAGAGCTTTATACGGTCGGCGAGCCACGCTTCGACCGCATCGACAATCTCCACGACAACTGGTGGTGTGCTTCCACTCCCGCTTCACAGAACCAGGCCTATGGTGCCAACTACTACACCATGTTCGCCACCTTGAGCAGCCCGCTCTCCGAGATCTACCCCCAGGGAAAAGTACCTTCCCCGATCTTTCTCACCGAAGACGACGGCGCTACCGCAACGAAGGAGCGCGCCGAACTCGAATCGCAACCCGCCGCCACCAACTGGCTAGGCAAACAAACTCTAGACTGGGCCAATTCCCACCCCGATGATCCGCGCGTCCCCGAAGCCCTCCATCTCGTAGTCCGTGCCCGTCGCTACGGCTGCGCCGACTCGTCCGGCGAAAACTATTCCAAGCCAGCTTTCGCCCTACTCCACAAACGCTACCCCGACAGCGACTGGACCAAGCAAACCCCATACTGGTTCCAATAGCTCACGAATGGTTTTCGTATTTGCGACTACTGGTTCTACGCCCGCATCATTAAAGTTTTGACCTGAAGTAGCACAGACACTCCTGTCTGTGTCCCTAGTCAACGTGACCGCGGCTGAGAACGAAGCACCCGAAAAATGGAAGAAGAGAATTGGGAAGCAAGAACTCGATAGCACGCCTTTTGGGACGTACGCTTCCCCATGTCATTCACAACGAGAACAGTGCGAACGCCTGACGAACGAACTGCTGCGCTTCGACGAATGCGAAGACCTCTCGCCGGAAGAAACGTGTCAGTTTCCTATGGGTTCCTAAGCCTTCTCTCTTTGTTCGAACCCTCTGTCACTCTGTTTCCGACACTCTAACAAGCCTAACCTAGTGAGGCTCCTCGGCTTCATCGACCTCGAACCAATGCAGGGAATCGCTCCGAGTCTAGTACTAGTAAATAGTATTTACAATAGATAAATAAGCATGTTATACTCGCCCTGTACTGTGAAAGATCATTTCCCTCCAGCCGCGAATTACCCCGGTCCCGCCCGTTTCCGTCGATAAATCTTTCAGAATCAAATCATTGCGCCAAACTGCGAGCTAACTTCCACAGAATCAAAACGTTACACGAAACCCATGGGGCGGTTCGGACCCACCCTTGTTTATTCACACTCTTGACCGCAGTAGTGCGGCGAAGTTATTGTTTGCGGACGGCGGGATCGTTCAGCGATTCCCATTGGCTTCCTTTCCGCATGGGCATATGAAACACCTACCCACCAGGCGCGGACCTCTCTCTGTTCTTCTCTTGCCGATCCTCGTCGCGACGATACCGATCCCCGCATTCGCGCAAAGGACGCAGCAGCCTCCCGGCGGCGCACAGGGCGGCAGCTTACCAATCGAATCATTCGTCACCGTTGTGGTCAGCGTGCGCGAGAGCGGCGGCATGCCGCTCCAGGGGAGCGCATTCGTCAAGCTTTCCTCCGATTTCAGCGGCATCCATTTGACCGCTCCTACCCGGGATGGCGGCGCCGCCACGTTTCCCAGCATTCGCGCCGGCGATTATGAAGTTGAGGTCAGCTCCACCGGGTACAAAACCGCCACCGAACACACATCGGTCATGGCGGGCGGTTCTTTCTACAACGTTTATGTATACGTTTCACCGAAATCCGCGCCAGGATCGGGAAACGTTGCGCCCGCCAAGACAAGCATGACCCCGCATTTACAATCGGAGATCGACAAAGGTCTCGACAAAATGCGGCATCAACAGTTCGACGCTGCCCGCGTGCACTTCGACAAGGCCGCGAAGATGGCGCCTGGCAATCCAGACGTTCAGTATCTTCTCGGCATGCTCGAGTATTACCAGCAGCACTACGATCTCGCGCGCAAGAAGCTGGAGACTGCGGTCGCCATTTACCCGTCCCACGAGCGGGCACTGGTGACTCTGGGGGAGCTCCAGCTTCGCAGCGGCCAGGCCTCACTGGCCGCGCAAACTCTCGAAAAAGCCTACGTCGTCAACGGCGCGGATTGGCACACGCACTACCTGCTTGCTTTTGCATATGCCGAGCAAAAGGATTTTGAGAAGGCGGTGGCCCATGCGCAACGTGCCGCCGACCTCGGCAAGGATCACGCCGTGCCGGCGCGTGTCTTGTTGGGCCGCATCCTCGTCACGGAAAATAAGACCGGCGAGGCCAAACAAGTGTTCAACGGTGTGATTCGGGATTTTCCGAACGATGCCGCCGCGAAAGAGGCCAAGGCCGCGCTAGCCGCCCTCGATAAGCCGGCAGTGATAGCGGCCGTCGCGGCTCCGGCGACCAACGCAGTGACTTCCGCGACGTCAGCTGCCGTTCCCGCGCCGCCGCCCGCTCCCCCGCCGCCCGCGGTGATTCGACCTTGGGCGCCGCCCGACGTGGATGCCAAGGAATATGTGGTGGCGCCCGATGTGCCATGCTCGACCGATCAATTGCTGCAGCGAACGCAGGCGCGCACCATGAAACAAATCGCCAACTTTGAAAAATTCATGGCCACCGAACACATTGAACACCAGGATGTCGACGCCTACGGGAACCAGGGGTCGGTGAGAGCGAAAGACTTCACGTACCTCGTCTTCATTCGCAAAACAAGGCAAGGTTCGTTCTTCCTCGACGAGGAACGCGACGGCGGCGAAAACCTCACCGCTTTTCCCACTTCGCTGGCCTCGCGCGGTTTGGTGGGGCTTGGTGTTTTTCTGTTCGCTCCGGACTATGAGAGCGACGTTACTTACAAATGCGCGGGGCTCGGCGAATGGCGCGGGCAAGCCGCGTGGGAAATTCGCTTCGAGCAGCGAAAAGAAATCGCGTCGCGCCTGATGACCTGGAGAAACATTCACGGCATTTTCCCCGTAGCGCTCAAAGGCCGCGTATGGGTTGCCGCCAATAGCTACGACCTGCTGCACATTGAGACTGACCTGCGCGAACCGATCCCGCAGCTGGAGCTGGAGCGCGATCACTTGAGCATCGACTACGGCCCGGTGAAATTCGACCATGGCAAGACCTCGCTGTGGCTGCCCTGGTATGCGGAGCTCTACATGCAGGTACACGGCAAACGCTACCACCACCGCCACGTGCTGACCAACTACGCGCTCTTTTCTGTGGACACCAACCACCAGATCGACGCACCCAAGGAGACATCGAAGGAGAATTGAACTGCAAGGCGGTAGAAAACCCCTCCTCACAATTCTCGGTTAATAACGGAACCAAGCAGGCAAGAAGACCAGCGCCAAGAAAGACGCGCGGCAAGAAAGAAAAAGAAACGCCCCGGAATTTCTTTCCGGGGCATTCCATCAAACAGTTCGCTGGCGAAGTTGACCGAACCGCGGTTTATCCGCTTATCGCTGTGGCGGCTTTTGAGCGGGAGGCGTCACGGGCTTCGCGGCAGGCTTTGGAGCGGCGGCGCCAGCCTTGACAGGATACGCGGCGTCATACAAGCGCACGATGTCCGGGGTGACGTCGATGTTGGTGGACGCAAAGAGAATCGGCGTGTTCTGCGACGACGAATCGAGAACGATCACGTAGCCGTTCTCTCGCGCGTAGCGATCCAGGACGTCAACCATTTTCCGGCCGACGCGATCGAATACTTCGCCCTGCGCGGCGTTCACGTCCTCTTGATATTCGTCCTGCTTGCGCTGCAGTTGCCGCGCCATTGCTTCGCCCTGACGAGTCAAGCGCGCTTGTTCTTCGTCGCTGATCTTGCCCCTCCCGGTCTCGAGGCGCTGCCGCAGATCGTTGATCTGCTTGTTGAGGCCCTCAAGTTCGGTCTGGCGCGCTGCAAACTGCGACTGCAACTCCGCGCTTGCCTGTTTGCCTTCGGCGGTGGTGGCGATCGCCTGGCGAATATTGATGACGCCCGTCTTCCCGGTGACCGCGGCGCCGGCAGATGCCGTGCCCTGTGCGTGAACGGCAACGGTAGAGAAAAGGCACGCGGCGGCGAGGGCGGCTACTTGAAACAAGATGCCGCGTGACCGCAAAGCGGTGAAGATTCTCGAATTCACTGTGTTTCTCCTTGTTAACAGATAGACGTTAACGAATCCCGATTGGCTCGGACCGCACCCCAGCGGGTTACACGAGCATTACACAAACCCCGAAGTATAGCCGAGCCGCGCGGCTCGCCGCAATCGGAAACACGGCGCTAGTTAGGCATCGGGAAGAGAAGCACCCGATTGTTGGCCTGATCCACGACGACGGCAAGGTTAGTGAATTGATCGATGGCCACGCCGAATTGCGCCGACCCCGGAAGACCCAGAGTTTGCACGGTCCTGGCTCCGGATGTCGTATCGACAACGGATGCAGACTTTCCCGCGAAATTGGAGGTCAAGAGCGCGCCGCTCTGCGGATTCACGGCTAATGCGGTCGGGTTGATGCCGACGTTGGTATTGCTGACGCCCCCGGTATCGGGATTGAAAGAACTGATGGTGTTGGCGCCACTGGCATTCACGTAAAACAGACCGGGATTTGCCGTGCCGGTGGAGACCGCCGGGTTAAACACGATGCCGGTCGGAGTCGAGCTTACGGTCGAAACCGAAATAGTAGTGCTCAAGGTTGGTGCGGCGAGGCCAATGTCCACCGGATAGAGCGCACCCGATGAGGTTGCGCCGTTGTTGAGCTGCAACCCCGTGACAACGGCCAAGCCCTGGTCGTTGGTGCCTCGGTCCGGGTCGATCGCAACAGCAATAGGTTGCTGGATTCCGCCGATGGTGGAGGCCGTAAGCGAGGTGGCCGGAGCAGAGCCAAACAAGAGGCCGAGGTTGATCTCGGAGACGGTGTTGGAAGTGAAGTTGGCGACCAAGGCGACGCCGGTTGCATCGCTAATCGCGACACCGATCGGATTTGTGCCCACAGCCACAGCGGCCACCGGCTGCGTATTGGTGAGCAGGTTTACGACTGAGGCGGTCGCATCGCCGTTGTTGGCGGTGACCGCGAGGCCGAGCCGCGGGCTAACGGCAACGCCCTGAGGAGTCGCGCCCACCGCTATCGAGTGCAATACGTGACCGAACGTGGGACTCGCGGTGTTGATATCGATGGTGGAGAGATTGTTGCACCCGCTGTTGGTTACGACGGCTATGGGCGAGAAGGGGCCGTTCGCGAGTTGGTCGGCGATGGCGACCGAACTGGGCGTGGCGGGTCCCGTGGTGCACGCGACGCTCATGTCCACGGCCGTGATCACGATGAAATCTGTGGGGTTGGACTGTACGCCGCCGCTGACGACGTCGAGTGCGTAATGATGCGGCATGGCCAGGAAGGAGGCGGGAATCGTCGCGGTGATGAGCCGGCCCCCTGGATCAATGTTCACGTTTCCTCCAGGAAGGGGGGTGCCGTCGAGGCGGACCTGAGCGCCAGCGACGAAGCCAGCACCGAATATCTTCACGCCCGCGAGATCGCTCGTGGAAGTCAGCGTTCCTTGGGGAAGCAAGGCCTTGGGTACGCCGCCAATAATTCCGGGACTGGGGCTGGGAACGACGATCTCCGTGATCTCCGTTTTCTTCATGGTGTTGGTCGTGCTCGGACCTAGATTGACTATCTGGATCAGGTTGCTGCCGGACTGTGCGACGAAAGCCTGATTGGTTGCAGGATCGACGGCCACGCCTCCCGACAAAATGAGTGAGCCGGTGGTGCCGTTTTGAACGGGGAAGGAAACGGAGCCGGAGGTGGCCTGGCCGAAGTCAATGATGGCATATCGCTTGGCCGTGACGGGATCGGATATGGAGAGTTGATTGGTAGATCCGGAACCGGGGCGGCCGGGATTGTAGGAAACGATCGAATTGGTGTACGGCTGCCACGCAACCGTAGCGGTCCCGATGAATTCCGGCCCGTTTGCGCAGGTGGTTGAGAACGCTGTGCAAGTGGCAAAGAGTCGGATGGAGGTCACCGACTGATCGAGCTGGTTCAAGATATTGATCTGCGGATTCTGGCCTGTGGCATCAGAATCGACGATCGCGGCGGAATGAGTGATCGGATTAATGGCGATGCCCTGGGATGTCTGAGAGAGGCCGCCGAAGTTCAGGTTGGGGCTACCGTAGAAAACTGTTCCACCGCTAGCAGTTCCGCTCGCCGTGGTGTTCAACGCATAAGTGAACGTGTTGCTGCTGGTGCTGTTCACCGAGAAAACGCCATTGAAATTCGTGTTGCTGGCGGAGTTCGTCGTGGGCACTCCGGTTATCAAGACGGTGACGGGAATGCCCGGAACGATTCCCGTCAGGGTGCCGGAGGTGGTAACGGTAACGACGCCCGACGTGAGCGTGATACTGCTGATCGCCAAAGATGTGGAAGGTAACGTGACATCCACGCCGCGCAGGACGCCGAAGCCACCAGGGGTGACGTAGGCCAAGTGGCCGTGCGGGGCCATGGCGACTTGCGGATACTGCCCGCTGTTCAAGGTCACTTGCGAATAGAGACACGGGGGAGTGCCAGTCCCACCCAAGCATCCATAGGGGGCGCCGGCGCCCTGATTCAGATTTACGACGAAACCGACATTCGCGGCCGAAGAAACGGAGCTGGAGGAATAGGCCACGAGAGCGAGGTTGGTGTCTGGATCGACGCCAATGGCGTAGGGTAGAGGCAGGGGCGCGGCTTGGCCCTGCAAAGCACCAGAGATATCGACGGTGGCGGCCGTAACGGGAGTTGGCGCACCCGGGATAGGCAGGATGGAGACGCTCTGGCTGCCGTAGTTCACCACGGCGACGGAATGGTTGGTGCGGTTGACAGAAAGGCCTGTGGGGACTTGGCCAACCGCGACTGGACCCCCGATGGGAGTTAGAGCTCCTGGAGCAATGCTGTAGAACTGAACCGCGTTGGCGCCAGTCAGTGCGACGACAACAACGCCGAGTTGCGGATCGATGTCGATCGCGCTTGGATTGGTACCAGTGGCGACCGAGGAGCTGACGGTCGGAGGCGCCGTGGAATAATCCGGAAAGACGGCGACCGTGGACACCGCGGCGTTGTTAGGAACCGGCAGCGGAGCCGACGTGCGCGAGACCGATAGAGGATACAAACCTGGGGGGCCGACGGCACTGGCCGGAAAGAAGGTGCTCAACTTGCGGGAATTGGACGCAGTTCCCTGAGGGATCTGATTGCCCTGAAACAGGGCGGTGGCCAAAGTGCCGCCCGGTCCGAAATAGCCCCCATCGATCGTCACAGGAAACTGATTTTGGTCCGCGCCCTGGACGATGCCCTGAGGGAGGGTCGAGACGACGGTTGGCCGGACGGGCACAACGTTAATGGTGAAATTGCCGGTCGCCGTTTGAGTCACCGGCTGGCCGGGATCCGTAACCGAGACGGTGTAAGAGGATACAGTAGCGGGTAGATCGCCTTCCTGGAGACGAACGCGGGCGCCAGTGGAAGGAGGATTGGTGGTTGCCGAAGTGGGAATCGGGAACAACACTTTGACTTGGCCGGATACGGATGTGTAGGTCTTTTTACCACCATTCTGATCGGTGAGGGTAATGATGGAAGCGGAGGAGATGTTGGGAGCGTCCAGATAAATGTCCCACAAGGCAGCTCCCTGGGGAGCGATGCTTGGGGAGACGCCGTTGAAGCTGATAGGCCCGCCGGCAATGATGGTGACGGTTCCTATGACAAAACGAGTGTTGTCGGCCTTGGCGGTGCCGACGACGGTGACGTTTTGAGGAGTGGTGCTGGTGGAAGTTGAGGGAGTGACAGCAGTAGGAACGGCTGCCGGAGCGGTGTAGATCGCACCGTACAAGCCGCTGGAGGTGATCGTTCCGCAGGTGGGACTGCACGTGGGAAGGGCGGGGTAGTTAACAGCGGCAGTCGTGGATGTGGCCGCCACCGGAGTGGATTGGGTGACCGTCCAGACGACACCCTGAGACTGTAAATCGTTGGTGAGAACAGCCGTGAAGGTCTGCTGTTCGTTGGTAGGTACCGTTGCGGTCGTGGGCGTAAGAGACGCACCGATGCCAGAATCCAAGGTGAGGGTGACGTTACCCGTGATCTTGGTGTTTTGCTGAGATTGTGCAGTAATTATGATCTGCAAGCCCGGGAACTTGGTCTGGTCGGGGACTTTTGAGGGCGCGGTGTAAGTGGCGGTGCCGGTCGCCTCCTGGTTGGATAGAGTGCCCAGCGTGCCATCCGTAGGGCAGCTGGTCGCGGTCGAAGTCGTGGGGGTAGTACCGGAAACGGTGGTGGTGGTGAACTGGCAGGGCTGCCAATTGACGTTGGTGTTGGTGGCGCCTGAGACGGTAGCGGTAAGGGTTGTGGATTGGCCCAGAATGAGAACGGCACCCGCCGAGGAGCCCACCGCCACAGTAACAACGTTAGCGCTGCTGCTGCCACCGCAGCCACCAAGCCAAAAAGATAACAACACCGCCGTTAGCGCAACGCTGCTCGCTATGCATCGCAACTTCATTCCGCCTGCCTCCCAGGTATCAACCGCATCGCGGTCAGAATCGTGTCGCCGCAACCCGCACCACATAAAGATGGCTCGCAGTACCCTACGAAAAGAATTCGCTCGCGGCCATCAAAACGTTTTACCCACGGTGAACCGGAAAGTAGTCTTCGGTTCGAAATAGTTTAAACGCCCGGGGTTGTTAATCAACGCGTTCAACTGTGGGAGAATCTGAAGCGGATAGATCGTCGGATCAATGCCGTCGAAAGCGTGCTGCAGGTTGGTGAGGTCCTTGGGTTCGATGAATGGCGGCGGCGCGACAATCTCGGAATGCAGGCGATTGAGATTGTAGGCGTAGTAGATGCGAAATGGCGCCTGCACAATGGGGAGTTGCACGCCAAACTCAATGCCGGTGTCACCTCGAAGGCGGAAATTCGTTCCGCCGGCAATCTTCAACTGACTGCTTACATTGGAATTCGGAAATTGCTGTTGCAGATCGGCGAAACCCGCGGGGTTAAGCTTGAGGGCGTTCTCACGCACGATGCCGTCGGTGCCGCCATCCAGGAAGAGGGAAACGGTGACAGGCCCGACGATGGGGATGCGATATTCGATATTTCCGGATGTCTGTATATCGCCACCCGGGAGAGTGGCGGTGTAGGTGAGAACGGGAATCGTGAAGGTTCGGAGGGTGCCAGCCGCGGTGGGGTCGCGAAAGCTGATGGCCGTCGCGGTGGAAACGGGGATAAAGGTGACTGGAGAGATTGAGCGGATGTCGAACCCGCGAAGATCATTTTCGCCGCCCATGTAGAAACGGCTGAAGGGCGGAACTTCCTTGCCGCCATAACCGGTGGTGTAAGCGGAAGTGAAATGCAGGCCCAGAACGTTACGTTTCTTGAAGATGGGCCGGAACTGCGTATACGAAAAAACGTTGGTGACGGTGTTGACGTTGCCGCCGAGCGGTCCACCCGAAACAGCAAGCGAATAGTAGTAGCTCTTGCCTTTGCGGGGATTTTGCGGATTGTCGATGGTGTTGTAGGTCACGGACGGGGTTACGGTGCTGGAGACGATGCCGTCGAGGGCGCTGGGGCCGGCGACGCTGCGGAACTGGAGTTGTTCGAATAGTAAGGTGGAGGCCTGGTTGAAGGATTGGATGTTGGTGCGCGTGAGCCCGTAAGTGATGGCAAGCCTGGTAAAGGACAGGCGCTTGACCGGGTAACTGGCGAACAGCGTAAAGCCGGTGGAATTTTGCGTGTAATTCTGGACGAACTGCGGATTGATGCTGACCGATTGTCCGAAAGCCAGGGCTTCCTGCTTGGCCTGGTCAAAGTTGTAGCGGCTGCTGAAGATCGTGAAGCCGGTGGAAATGGGGCGGTCGAAGAGATAGGGCTCGGTGAAGCCAAACATGAAACTGCGTTGCAGATCGCCGAACTGCGCGGAGAACGTCAGCGTTTCGCCGAGACCCAGGAAATTGTTGGTCTGGTAGGTCAGGCCGATAAAGCTGCCGGCCAGACCGCTGACGCCGCCTTGCAGACCGATGGACTGCTTGCCCTTTTCCTTGAGCTTGAGGTTGAGATCGACGGTACCTTCCTTGGTGTTGCGTTTGATCTGAACGGCCTTGTCTTCCTCGATGCGTTCGAAGTAGTTGAGCTGATTCAGGCGGAGGATGCTGATTTCCCAGGCGCGCTTGTTGAAGAGCTGGCCTTCGTCGAGGAGTAGCTCGCGGCGGATGACTTTATCGCGGGTGGTGGTGTTGCCGCTGAAGTCGATGCGGCGCACGTAGTATTGCTTTTCCTCGGTGAAGCGCATGGTGACGTTAATGATCTTGGTGGCGTCGTCGATATCGAGCGCGGGCTCGGCGGTGAAATCGATGAAACCGTACTGGCCATAGGCTTTGCCATAGTCCTCGATCGCTTTGCGAATTTTGGCGGCGGAGAAGACGTCGTTTTCCTTGAGTGGAAAAATGCTCTTCAGGGCCTCAACCTTGAGCGAAAGCGCTTTGTCGGGATCGGCGCTCACGATTTTGAGGGTGCCCATTTTGTAGCGCTCACCCTCTTCGATCGGGATAGTGATGTTGACGGCTTTGCCGTGGGTGCGTCCGGTGAGGGGCACGCCGAGCCGATAACCTTTCGTGTCGATATTTTCGAGAACGGGGTCGCCAACGCTGGCCTTGAAGTAGCCATTATCCTGATAGAGGCCGCGGACGCCGACCTCGAGATCTTCGTTTAGTTTTTCGCGATCGTAGGTCTTGGTCAGGACGCTGATATCAGTGAAGTACAGCGGAATCGAGTAGGGCCGGTCGTGGCGCATGGCTCGAATGAGCTTGCGATCGCTGAAGGCATGATTGCCGGTGAACTTGATGTGGCCGACCTTGACCTTGGGACCTTCTTCGATCTTGAAGACCAGGATGACGGCGTTGCTGGAGGCGATGCGCTCGTATTGGGGAGTGACTTTCGCGAATTGGCGGCCATGCTCGCCGAGTAGATCCTTCAGAACGACTTCCGCCTTCTTGATGCGGGTGGGATCGAACTGGCTCTCCACGGTCAGACCTACTTTGCGCTCCTTGAAGCGGTCAAGGATGTCGGATTCGGAAACGGAGTGGATGCCGTCATAACGGATGCGGCGAATGACCGGGCGCTCTTTTACGTCGAAGATGATGTTCTTGTGATTGGGACCGTCGGGCGAGTCTTCGACCCGGAGCTTGACGTCTTCGAAAAATTGCGTGTTCCAGAGAGCTTGAAAATCGCGGCGAAGGGTTTCTTCGTTGTAGGGATCGCCTTCGCGGCTGAAGATGCGGGCTTTTAAGGTGTCACTGCGAATGCGGCGATTGCCGAGGAAGATGATGCGGTCCACGACCGCGGGAGGCTGCTGGTCCTGCCGCTGCTGGTCGGGGCGCGGCTGCTGATCGGCGTCCGGATTTGGGGAGTCGGAGGAAGTAACTTTTGTGGAAGAACCGGAATCCAATGCGGGGACGGGCTGCGAATGAACGGAACCATCCGGCGTAAGTTTTTCTGGCGCAGCAGCGGTCAAACCGGAAGCGAGAAACAACACTACACCCGCGATCCAGAAGATCCGAACGCGCAGAAGCCCAAACCGCGAACAAACCCTTATTTGAGCGGCCATTGACGAGGTCAAGGCCGCGCCCCCAAACCCAATTTGTTCTTCTCCCGCCGTACCCGGTGCGGGCCGGCCGTGATGTTAGCCCCGGCAAAGGCCGGGGCCGCCATGCGTTGTGTCTGATTCGTTAGTGGACGACCGGGGTTGCCTCACCCACGGGACGGAACGCAAGGCCTTCCCCGGCGACGTAAATCTGAAGAGTCGCAGGCCTGGTGATGCCACCCTGAATGAGCGCTTCCGAGAGAGGGTCTTCCACGTACTTCTGCAAAGCGCGCCGTAACGGACGCGCGCCATAACTGCGGTCGGCGCACGTTTTTTCGAGGATCCACTGGCGTGCTTCCGGCGAAACCACGATCTGCACCTGCCGGTGGATCAGCGTGTCGTTGAGCTGGCCCACGAGCAAATCGATGATGCGGAGCAGGTCGTCGTCGCCGAGCGGGTTGAAAATGATGACCTCATCCAACCGGTTCAAGAACTCCGGATTGAACGCCCGCTTCACTTCACCCATGACCATTTCTTCGATGCTCTTCATGCCGGCTTCATCGGTCCCGGATTGGAAGCCCATCGAAGTGCGCTTCTGCAAATGCCGCGCGCCGAGATTGGATGTCATGATGATGATGGTGTTGCGGAAATCGACTGTGTTGCCCAGTCCGTCGGTGAGTTGGCCGTCTTCAAAAACCTGCAACAGGATGTTGAAGACGTCGGGATGCGCCTTCTCGATTTCGTCGAGGAGGATGACGGAGTACGGAGTGCGCCGGACGCGCTCGGTGAGCTGGCCACCCTCTTCGTAGCCGACGTAGCCTGGAGGCGCGCCGATCAGTTTGGAGACCGAGTGCTTCTCCATGAATTCGGACATATCGAAGCGGACCAGCGATTTTTCGGAGCCGAAGAGGAATTCGGCGAGGCGCCGGGCGACTTCGGTCTTGCCTACGCCGGTGGGCCCCAGGAAGAAGAAGCAGCCGACCGGGCGTAGCGGCGATTTGAGTCCGGCGCGGCTGCGGCGAATGGCGCGAGCCAACGCGGTGATGGCTTTGTCCTGGCTGATGACGCGCTTGTGGAGTTCGGGCTCGATACGCAGGAGTTTCTGCTGCTCGTCTTCTTTAATCGACGTGACGCCGATCCCGGTCCAGCGCGAGACGACTTCTTCGATATCTTCGCGGGTCACGATGCCCGTGGAGGCGTCGTCGAGCTTGTAGCGGTCGCGAAGGGTGCGAAGATTTTCTTTTTCTTTGCGCTCTTCTTCGGAGTAGAAGCGTGCCTTCTCGAATTCGTGAGCGGCGATGGCGCTTTCCATGCGGTGCGTGATGAATTTTACGCGCTTCTGCACTTCGCCCACTTCTTCGGGGACGCTAGCCTGGCGCAACTTTACGCGGGCGCCGGCTTCGTCGATCAGGTCGATGGCCTTGTCCGGAAGGAAGCGGTCGGGAATGTAGCGATTCGAAAGGTAAACGGAATAACGCAGGGCTTCGTCGGTGTAGCTGACGGCGTGGAATTTTTCGTAGCGCTCGCGCACGCCGCTGATCACCTGGATGGCTTCTTCTTCGTTGGGCGCCGGAACTTTTACGGATTGGAAGCGGCGTTCCAGCGAACGATCTTTTTCGACGGACTTGCGGTATTCGCCCGGCGTCGTGGCGCCAATGCATTGAATTTCGCCGCGCGAAAGCGCGGGCTTCAGGATGTTCGCGGCGTCGAGGGAGCCTTCGGCGGAACCTGCACCGACGAGAGTGTGCAACTCGTCGATGAAGACGATGGAGTTTTGGCTCTCCATCAATTCCTTCATGATGGTTTTGAGGCGCTCTTCGAATTGGCCGCGATATTTTGTGCCGGCTACGATCAGAGAAAGGTCGAGAGAAAGAATGCGCTTATCCGCGAGGAACGGAGGGACGTCGCCGTCGGAGATGCGCTGAGCGAGGCCTTCGACGATGGCGGTCTTGCCGACTCCTGGTTCGCCGATGAGAACGGGATTGTTTTTCGTGCGGCGGCAGAGAATCTGGATCACGCGCTCGACTTCACCTTCGCGTCCGACGAGTGGATCGAGTGAGCCTTCGGAAGCGGCTTGCGTGAGGTCGCGGCTGAATTCCGCGAGCAGCGACGTTTCCTTGGGGCGTGCGGCAGCGGTTTTTTCGCCGGACGTGCGCGCGAGTTCTTCGCGCAACGTCGAGAGGCGCAGGCCGCGCTCCATCAGAATCTCCGCGCCGAAGCACTTTTCTTCGCGCAGGATTCCGAGCAGCAGATGCTCGGTGCCGACGTGCTTCACACCGAGGCGTTCGGCTTCTTCGCCGGCCATATTCAGGATGCGCTTGCACTCGGCGCTGAGCGGCACTTCGACCGAAGTCGAAATGCGTTCTCGGATGGTGATGCGAGCTTCGATCTCTTTGCGGATCGATTCAATCGAGCCCTGCTGACGCAGGAAGCGATTGGCCAGGGCTTTGTCCTCGCGCATCAGGCCGAGCAACAGATGTTCGGTCTCGATGTACGGGCTTCCGTACTGGCTAGCCTCATATCTTGCGAAGAAAATAACGCGTCGCGCTTTTTCTGTATACCGTTCGAACACGATTAGCTCGCTTCTCCCCCTGGGGCCCCGCTCGCTAAGGCCGCAGCCTTGCGAGTACGCAGAACGCCGTGCTCCAAGTCCAGAATTCGGTCACATCGCGCGGCGAGCGCCAGATTGTGCGTCGCAATGAGCGACGTCAACTGGTGCGCGCGGTGCAATCGCTCTAGTAACTCAAACACGGCCCAAGCATTCTGCTCGTCCAAGTCTCCGGTAGGTTCATCAGCCAGCAGCACGGTCGGCTCGGTGACGAGCGCCCGAGCAATAGCGACGCGTTGCTGTTCCCCGCCGGAAAGCTCCCCTGCGCGGTGATCGGCCCGATCTTGCAAGTCCGACCTCCGCGAGCCATTTCCGCGCCGTTGCCAGCGCGGAGGTGAAATGCTCGCCGCGCAGCAACAGCGGCATCGCTACATTTTCCGCAGCGGTAAAGTCCGGCAACAATTGGTGCCGTTGCCACAAATATCCCACGGAGCGATTCCGAAACTCCGCTACCGCAGTGTCATCATTCGTTTCAATGGCTTTCGTGCCGAAGTATACTGTACCGCTCGTTGGCGTGTCTAGCGCAGCAAGCAAGTGGAGCAACGTACTTTTTCCCGCTCCTGATGGCGCAACAATCGCGACCATCTCTCCGCGCCGCAAACTCAGATTCGCGTCCACCAAAATCGGCAGCGTGCTCTCGCCGGAACCGTAGGACTTCTTCAAACTGCGAGCTTCCAGGACCACAGCGGCATCCGGCGAAATCGCCGAAGCGCTTAACCTAATCGGGTCCGGGTTGGAGTCGCTTTGCATTTTTGCTTTACAGCCACCGCACCATCGCCGAATTCGTTCTGCACCTAACCCATTAGATGCAGTAAGTGCAATTGGAGTGCCGCGGCCGTACCCCGAAACACCAGCTGTCGATGGCCCAGATTCTTCCCGTTTCTTGCAGATCATTACCTCGCGCTGAGGGAGCCAAGATCTGTTTCAATCTGATACGAATATAACCTTCGATGTTTCAATAAGTTAAGCCTGGATCAATCGTGAACCCAAGCCTCGACCTGCTCCGATCGCTCCTACCCGCCCCTGCGCCCTATTGGGGAGCACACGGCTGACCAAAACCTCCCTGATTTCGCGGGCCTAAATGGTTCTTCTATTGAGCCACAAATGTCTCTCGAAGGGCACTCCGGCCTCGGGCCGCGCCGGAAATCCGCTGATTCGCAGCAAAAGCCCTTATTCATAACGAAGGATTTCGACCGGCAATAGCCGGGCTGCCGCGCGTGCCGGGAGTATCGTGGCTCCAATCGAGATGGCCATGGCAACCACCGTGATCCACACGCCATCCCGGATACTGGGGTGAAAGGGGACGTAGGGTACGGCATAAACTTGCGGGTCCAGAGGAATCAGGTGAAAGGCTCCGGCGATCCATGCGAAAGCGTAGCCGATACACAATCCACAGAGCGTTCCGGTGGCACCAATCACAATACCTTGCCATAGAAAAATGCGGCGGACCTGTTCGCGACGCGCGCCCATGGACATCAATACAGCAATGTCGCGGGCTTTGTCGGTTACGGTCATGGAAAGCACAACGAGGATGTTCAAGCCGGCAACGAAGGTGATCAATCCGATGAATATCGCGGTGACCAGTTTTTCGAGCCGCAAGGCTCGAAAAAGCGCGCGATTTTCGTCGATCCAGGTGCTGGCCGCGAAGCTGGGTCCGGCCTCTCGCTCTAGGAGCCGGGCGATTTCGGGAGCACGCTCTGGATTGAAGAGGCGAAACTCCAGGACATTGACGATGTCGCCGGTGCCGGAAAGCGCCTGGCCGGCGGCGAGCGTCATGAAGCACCAGTTTTCGTCATAGTCGTAGAAGCCCGAATCGAAAACGCCTGCGACTCGAAACCGGCGCGTGCGCGGCACCATCCCAAAGGGCGTGAGGCGTCCCTGCGGGCTAGTCAGGGTCACATAGTCGCCGGGGATAATTTTCCATTCTTCGGCGAGCTGTTTGCCGATCAGCAGCCCATCGATGCCGTGTTCGTCGGGCGAAAAATCGAGATGGCCGGCGATAATGCGTTGGAGTGCTTCATCGTTTTTGCGCTCGCGTTCGGAGTCAATGCCTTTGGTGACGATGCCGCGCGCGTCTCCGCCAAACGACAGCAGCACCGTCTGATACACGGCCGGAGTAACAGACTTCACACCGGTTATCGCACTGAATTTTCTGGCGAGTGGCTCGTAGTCGCGAATCCCGCCGGTGCCCGGCCTCGCAAGCGAGACATGCGCTTTGACGCCTAGGAGGCGATCCTGAAGGGTCTCGCGAAAACCGGTGTTCATCGACAGCGCGATGACCAGGGTCGCTACACCCGCGGCGACACCCAGCACCGAAAATGCCGTAACCAACCGTAGGACCGCAGGGCGGTAGGGCGACCGCAAGTACCGCCGCGCAACGAACCATTCAAATCGCATCGAGGGAAGAAGGATACGTCACGCGCCGTGTGCCTCGGAAGCAGACTCTTCGCGGGCTTCCGGGCGAAGCAAAGGAAAGAGAATCACGTCACGGATGGAAGGGGAATCCGTCAGCAGCATGGTCAGGCGGTCGATGCCAATGCCTTCTCCGGCAGTGGGTGGCATGCCGTGGCAGAGCGCGCGAATGTAGTCCATGTCGAGTTGCTTGGGGACTTGGTCGCCTCCCTGAGCGATCTGAGCCAGAAAACGACGCTCCTGCTCGGCAGGATCGTTCAATTCCGAGAAGCCGTTGGCGATCTCCATTCCGGCTACATAGATTTCGAAGCGCTCGGTAAGAGTTGGGTCTTCGGGCTTCTGCTTGGAAAGAGGAGAAATGTCCGTCGGAAAATCGTAGAGGATGGTCGGTTGAACGAGATGATGCTCCGCCATAGTCTCGAAGAGCAAGCCGGTCCACTCGCCATCGTTGAGTGTGCCTTTTGCGGTGGCGTAAGGCGCGCCGGTCTTCTTGGCGCAAGCGTTGTAGCGTTCCGCCGCGGCACGCGGGCCGCCGGGAGCAGCCAGATCCGCTTTCGTGGGGGCTTCACCTGCTTCCGCGGGCCAATACTTGCCGATGGCCTCGCGCATCGACAAACGCTCCATTCTGCCGAAATCGAGCTCGACGTCGCCATATTTCACGATGGTCGAACCCGTGATCGTCTTGGCGACCTCGGCGAAAATCTTCTCGTTCAAGTCCATCAAGTCCAGATAGTTGCTGTAGGCCTCATAGAATTCGAGCATGGTGAATTCCGGGTTGTGCTGCGTCGAGATGCCCTCGTTCCGAAAGTTACGGTTAATTTCGTACACGCGATCAAAGCCACCTACAGTGAGCCGCTTCAGGTACAGCTCCGGGGCGATGCGCAGATACAGATCAACGTCGAGGGTGTTGTGATGGGTTACAAAGGGACGCGCCGCAGCCCCGCCGGGAATGGGATGCATCATCGGCGTCTCCACCTCGATGTAACCGCGGGCGTCGAATAAGCGCCGCAATTCCTGAATGATACGAGCGCGAGTGACAAAGATCTGGCGCGACTTATCGTTGGCGATGAGATCGAGGTATCGCTGGCGATACCGCCGTTCGACGTCGGTTAATCCGTGCCACTTCTCGGGTAGCGGGAGAAGCGCCTTGGAAAGGAGAGTAATTTCTTCCACCCAGATCGAGAGTTCATCCGTGCGAGTGCGAAACAGGTGCCCGCGCACTCCGATCGAGTCTCCCAAATCGAGCAAGTGAAAAAGCTGGAAGCCGCGCTCTCCGACAACATCTTTCTTTACATAGATTTGGATGCGCTTCCCGGAGCCTTGCAGGTGCGCAAAACCTGCTTTTCCCATCAGCCTATACGAGACGATGCGCCCCGCGACGCGCACCTCGCGCTTGTTCGCTTCCAAGTCCGGGCCGGGCGTCCCCGTGAATTGGTCCACTAGCGCGGCAGGCGTGTCGGTCCAGCGAAACTCGTGCGGGAAGGGGTCGAATCCCAAGGCCTGGATCTGCTCAAGCTTCTTCTGACGCTGCTCAAACTGGTCGCGCGGCTCAAATTCCAAAATGGAAAAATCCTTTCCAATGACGGCAGGCGAGTATAGCGGCCAGCAGCCACGAAGAGCAAGGAATCGAACCGCTGGGCCGGTGGTATCGCCGAGCAAAAAATATAAACGGGTCACCGAAAGGGAAGTTTCAGAAAGCGATGCATGAACATGTTTAGTACTGGTAAGCATAAACGACAAAAGTAGTTTAATTAATCAGTTAAACAGTGGAAGCACGCTTGAGAAAGATACGCTATGTCCTGTGGATTTTGTTATACTCCCCAGCCCGGGAGGTCATCCAGGTGCAAAATCGCGCTCTTCCTTCTGTGCAAGATGATTGGTGCGCTTGGCTCGCGCGAGAGAAAGCGCAAGTCTTCGACGAGCACGTTCGACAAATGGAATCCGTCTACATGATGTTCAGCATCGCGCTGAACGAAGCGCTCGAGTTTCGGCAAACTGGAAAATTCTCAAAGTCTTACCAAGCGGTCGGCATGACGGCAGACTTGGCTGCTCGACTTTCCGACAGTGTGGGCGCGCTATTGCGAGGACTGGGAGGACACGCAAAGCATTACGGTACGATTCCCAACACCGCCCCGCTGGACCCGAAAAACTTCCACGGACCCCAGGAACAACGGACAGCGCGTATGAGCGATCTGCTGAGCAGGGTTCTGTTGACGCAGCGCTCTCAATTCCTGCACAAAATCGCCACGCTTGAAGAAATGGTCGTGGATCTAGGCAAGGACTTTCGTCTCACCGTTGAGAATCTTTCCGCTGGGGTTTCCTTAAATCCCGAGGAAGATTGGCGAGTGGTGGATGCAGGCCACTATGATCTGAATACGTGCCTTCGAGAAGCGATCGTGCTGCTCAAGTCCTTTCTGCTGGTTCTCCGCGAGGATCAACTGGATACGTTCCAGAAATCCGTGCGCGCTCAGGCACATAGAACGGAAGATCCCGCACGCTCCGCCAAAGGGCTAATCCGGCATAGACGTATGGCCGCAGTCGGGGGAGAATAGGTAAGTCTGCCGGTAGCCGGCAGGCAGCACAGAAGAAAAACGCCAGTCACCGCGTATTTATTTGGCAACGCGGGTTCATTGCTAATACAACTCCAGGAGGTATCCGGTGCATCCGAACCGTTGGATGCGCCGTTTTAGGACCGTTGGCCAGAACCAGACCAAGCGATCCCAGCGTATCGCCTTCTTCTCAGCAGCCTAAGCCTCTGACTGAGGGGGAAGCCATCCGTCTGGCCCAAGCCGGGGATGCCGCAGCCTTTGAGTTTCTTTACGAACTCCACGGTCGCCGCGTCTACGCCCTGTGCCTGCGCATGGTAGGGAACCCGTCCGATGCGGAAGACCTGATGCAGGAAGCTTTCCTGCAGCTTTTCCGCAAAATTGGCACTTTTCGCGGAGAGTCCGCATTCTCGACGTGGTTGCACCGGATGACCGTCAACGTTGTGTTGATGCGACTCCGCAAGAAATCCCTTCCGGTGGCTTCTTTAGACGAAGCTACGGAGCCGGATGAGGAGGCTGGCGGCCCAAGGAAGGACATCGGGGCGCCCGATTTGAGGTTGAGCGGGGCGGTCGACCGGGTCAATCTCGAGCGGTCCATCGACAGGCTGCCGCCCGGTTACCGGACAGTGTTCGTATTGCACGATGTGCAGGGTTACGAGCACAACGAGATTGCCGGGATCATGGGTTGTTCGGTAGGCAATTCGAAGTCGCAGTTGCATAAGGCACGCACCAAGTTGCGGGATTTGTTACAGGAAGAAATAAGGGAACAGGCACGGCAGGTACGTCATGCGGCAAAAACGCAGACGGGACATAGCGGCTAAGCTACAATTCGAAGAGTTTCGGGGTGTTGTTTCAGACGAAGATGGGCCGCGCGATTCCTCGAAAATCGGGCGGGCAAGCCTCCTATCGTCTCGTCTAAACGGAGTGAACGGCAATGCAGTGTAAAGATGTGGAAGTCGTCCTTGAACAAGAGGGTTGGACACCTCTGCCAGAAGCGGCGCGCGATCATTTAGCCGGGTGCAGTGCTTGCCAGAACCTGGTGGAAGATTTGACCGCTATTGTCGCTACGGCCCACCTGCTTCCCGCCGAAATCGACCCTCCAGCGCGTGTTTGGACTTCGTTACGGGCGCAACTCGAAGAGGAGGGAATCATCAAGCTGGCAGCCGCTGAACGCGCTTCCTGGTGGCACGGCTTTTCGGGCGTGTTCCGCACCCGGGCGCTGGCCACGGCTGCCGTGGGATTGCTGGTGATTGCCGCGGTCGCGCTGCAGATTGAACATCCTACTGCTCCCGCCACCGAAGCACGGAACGTTTACGAGGATGCGGCCACCGTTCTGAACGCCGACGAGGCGAACCTGTCACAAATGCAACTCGGCGGTTCCGTGGTGGACGTCTCTCTTCGGCAAAATCTGGACATCGTCAACAAGTTTATTGCGGACTGCGAACAACGCATGAAGGAAGAACCGCGCGACGATTTGGCGCGCGAGTATCTGACCGGGGCTTACCAGCAGAAGGCCGAATTGCTGTCAGCGATGATGGAACGCGGGGGGAGCGTAAATTGACATGAACGCGCGAACGATGAGTCGAAGCATTCTGCCACTGGTTGGAGTGGGAATGTTTTGCTGGGGCGCAGCGCCGGCGGTGGGGACACCGCAGCACTTCGAGAAACATTTCCCGGTGAAAGGGCATCCGGTCGTCTGCATCCATAACATCGGCAATGGCCGCATTGACGTAAAATCCACGAAAAATTCAGAGGTTGTCGTCGCGGGTACGCAGGCTTCGTCGAAGGTCAGCTTGGAGACCGAAAACGCCGGGGACCGCATCGATGTTTCGGCAAATATTGTTGATGTGACCGCGCAACCCGGTGAAACGGAAGTCAATTTTCAGCTCTCCGTGCCGGAAGAAACCGAGCTGGAGCTGAAAACGCAGGCTGGACTAATTTACGTTGAACAAGTGATGGGCGATATGACCCTGCAAAGCGTTGCGGGTGATATCCACTTGAAGGAAGTCTCCGGCTACATCGTTGTTCGGACTACGCACGGTTCGCTGGTTTGCGCGCAGTGCGCGGGCAAGCTTGATTTTAATTCCGTGAGCGGAAGCGCCCAGCTTTTGCAGCCGGGACTGACCAATGTGAATTTGTTTACCACGTCGGGAAACATTCTTTTTGACGGTGATTTCATCCGCACCGGTATTTACACCATGCGCAGCGGCAAGGGCACCGTCGAAGTGCACTTCTCCGGAAACGATTCTTTCGATTTGAAGGCGCAAACCGCGACCGGCACCGTGGACAATCAGGCGGAGGCTTATCTAAAACCGGATTCCCATGGCATGAAGCACATGGCGTCGAAGTTCACCAAGGGGCTCTTCGGCACCGTCGGCAGCGGCCTGGCCAAGGTCGAACTCTCTTCCTACAGTGGTACAATCCGCATATTGAAGCGCGATTAGCCGGAGTTTTCGGCGGCGCTTTAACTCGTTTGTAGCTGCCTTGGAGCGGCTATGTGCCGCTCGAGCGGTGTATCGTCAACGGTCGACCCGTGCTCGAGTAATGACACAACCACCTTTTTCGCGCGTTCCTCCCTTACGCGTTCAGATGCTTTGCCTCGCCGGGTTCATGGGCTCGGGCAAGACCACCGTCGGCGCGCTGCTCGCGCGTCAGCTTGCCTGGCGCTTTGTCGATCTCGACGATCGGATCGAGGCCGCGGCGGGGCTGCGCATCCCGGAAATATTCGAGAGGCTGGGTGAGCAGGCTTTTCGGCAGATGGAAGCCGACCAGTTGCGTGCGGCGCTGGGTCGTGTGTTCGAATTTAATGAATCTATCGTGCTCGCTCTCGGAGGAGGCACATATGCACAACCCGGTGCGCCTGAATTTCTGCGGGCTGCGAATGTTCCGGTGATCTGGCTGGACTCACCTGTCGAAGTCTTGCTGGCGCGGTGCATGACGATGACCGGACGCCCGCTCTTTCGCGACGAGAATAGTTTTCGCGCGCTCTACGCGCAGCGGTTGCCCTCGTATCAACTGGCGGAGCACCGCGTTGACAGTTCCGGAGAACCCGGGCGCGTAGTCGCGGAGATCCTCAGTCGAGGAATCGTGTCGACAGGTGGCCGAGAAGCACACTTGGTGGTCGAAAAGCCGCAACCCTGAAAATCGCACGTCTCTCTAAGTAGCACAGACACTCCTGTCTGTGTCGACCGATCGGCGTCACCACGCGTCGGAGCCCACTCTCAACGCGAGCCCCGCTGCCTGCACGTGGCCAAAGCTCCGCCCCTATACTCACAGGAGTCCGCCGCGATAGCGCAGCAACCGACAAACATACACCCGTATCATTCTGAGCGCACTCCATCAGGATGCGCCCAGGCGTTCCCTCCTGGTGTGGCACACTCGGCTTATCGAGGGGAGGGAACTGTGCAGGAACAAAACGCCGATTTGAAAACCAAGATTTTCACTTACGTGATGGCGATCCTCTTCGTATGCACCACTTTGACGATCGCTGCTCAGAAAAAAAGCGCTGCTCCGCCCGCTCCTTCGGTCTTTGTGCAGGACAAAGGAAAATTCACCATTCAGCTGAATGGCAAATCGGTGGGGCACGAAGAGTTCGAGCTTGAGCCGGCCGGTGGGGGTTGGCTGGCTCGCAGCACTACCGACATTGCTCCGCCTGACTCAGCTTCCGCGCGTGTCACAGGCTCGTTAACCCTGCAGCCCGATGGCGCTCCGATCAGCTACGAATGGACCTCGCAAGCTGAAAAAACGAATGGCGCGCACATTTTGTTCGCGAATGGTGTGGCCAAAATCACGCTTCAGATGCAGGGCGCGCGGCCGTTTGAACAGGATATGAGCTTCGGCTCGCCGCTCATCGCGGTGCTCGACAACAATCTTTATTATCAATACGCGGTACTGGCGCGGGTTTATGATTGGTCCAAGGGTGGCACACAGAATCTTCCCGTGCTGGTCCCGCAGGAACTGACGCCTGGATCGGTCGCCGTGGAATCGGAGGGCTCGCTCAGCGCTGGGGGCAAATCCTATGATGGACTGCGCGTGGCGAGTTCCGATCTCGAAGTGCTTCTGTATCTCGACGGGCACCATCGGCTGATGCGGCTGGAAGTGCCGTCGGCAAAAGTCGCCGTCGTTCGCGACTAGCCTCACGCGCCGACCGCAATCAGTTGAACCCCAAATTAAAAGAAACTTCCCCCGCTAACTTTCGTACCTCTGTCTACGGGCGGCGTGTCGCTCCGGACGTCAGAGTCGGGGGGTTAGCCAATGGGATCCTTTCTTCAACAGCTCAAGCAGGTCCTGCGTAGACTGCGTCTGACGCCCCTGTTCACGGCCATCACGCTAATCACACTCGCTGCCGGCATTGGCGCCAACACCCTCGTTTTCAGCGTGATCGAGGGCGTGATCCTCAAGCCTTTGCCTTATCCGGAGTCCGACCGCCTCGTCGGCGTCTGGCACACCGCTGCCGGACTTCATACCGACGACCTGAACATGGCTCCTTCGAACTACTTCGTGTACCGCGAGCAGAGCAAGACGTTTCAGGACGTCGGCCTCTACCAGGGTGACTCCGATAGCGTCACGGGAGTTGGTGAGCCCGAACAGGTCGATGCCTTGCATGTCAGCGACGGCCTGCTTCCTCTCCTAGGTGTGGTGCCGGTCGCTGGGCGCCTGTTCTCGCACGACGACGACCTTCCCAACAGTCCCAAGACCGCCATGCTCAGCTACGGCTATTGGGTCCGAAAATTTGGCGGAGATCCTTCCGTGATCGGCCATACACTGATCACCGACGGGGATAGTCGCCTCATCGTCGGCGTTCTGCCGCGATCTTTTCATTTCCTGGACTACCAGGATGCGAGCGTGTTCACTCCTTTTCAATTCGACCGCGCCAAAGTGAACCTCGGAAACTTCAGCTACGAAGGTCTCGCGCGCCTCAAGCCGGGCGTGACGATCGGGCAGGCAAACGCCGACGTTGGTCGCATGCTGGACGTCGTCAAGAATTCATTTCCGGTTCCACCAGGGTTCAGCATGAAGCTGTTTGACGACGCCCGCATAGGACCAAACGTGCGCCCCTTAAAGCATGATGTTGTCGGCGATATGGGCAACGTTCTGTGGATCGTGATGGGCTCGATCGGCCTGGTGCTTCTCATCGTCTGCGCAAACGTGGCCAACCTCTTGCTCGTGCGCGTGGAAGGCCGTCGCCAGGAACTCGCTTTGCGAGCTGCCTTGGGCGCCGGGCGCGGCCGTATCGCCGGCGAGTTATTTCTCGAAAGCGCAATTCTCGGACTGCTGGGTAGTGCGATCGGATTGGCGATTGCTTTCGTTGGTCTACGCATTCTCGTTGCGGCTGCGCCAGAGGGGCTGCCCCGCATTCACGAAATCGGCATCGACGGCCCTGTCTTGCTTTTCGCTCTTCTCGTGTCTTTCGTCGCCAGCGCGCTTTTTGCGTGCATTCCGATCCTCAAATACGCGGGAGTGCGCCTCAGCACTGGCATTCGTGAAGGCGGCCGCGCCCTCAGCCAAAGCCGCGAACAGCATCGCGCGCGCAATGCCCTCGTGGTCGTGCAGGTTGCACTGGCTCTTGTGCTTCTCATTTGCTCGGGCCTCATGATTCGCACCTTCCGCGCGCTCACCAAAGTGAATCCCGGATTCACCGCGCCCGCGCAGCTTCAGACCTTCCGAATCTCCATCCCCGAAACCCACGTCAAGGATCCCGAATCCGCGATTCGCATGGAACAGGAAATCGTACGCCGCGTCGCGGCCATTCCGGGCGCCACCTCCGTTGCGATCGACACAAAGCTCCCGATGACGGGCCAAGGCTGGCAAGACCCCGTACTCATCGACGGCCAAGCCTATGCGGAAGGCCAATTCCCTCCTCTACGAAGATTCAAGTTCGTTTCCCCCGGCCTTTTTGACGCCATGGGCATTCCGTTCATTGCGGGCAGAGATCTCACCTGGGATGACACCTACAAAAAGCTCCCTGTAGCCGTGATCTCGGAAAATATGGCGCGCGAAGTGTTTGGAGATGCGCGCAGCGCCTTAGGCAAACGCATTCGCGTGAGCACAAAAGATGATTGGCGCGAGATTGTCGGCGTTGTCGGTGACGTCCACGATGATGGCGTGAACCAGAAACCCACGACGTCTGTGTACTGGCCCCTTCTTATGCAGCACTTCGAGGGGGACGACACTTCTGTCCGCCGCGACATCTCGGTTGTTGTGCGCACGCAGCGCGCAGGCTCCGAAAATTTCATGAAAGATGTGCGCGAAGCCGTCTGGGCCGTAGATCCCAATCTTCCGCTCGCCGATGTCCACACTTTGCAATATTTCTATCGGAAATCCATGGCACGAACGTCGTTCACGCTGATCATGATCGGAGCGGCGGGCAGCATGGCATTGCTTCTAGGTGTCGTGGGTCTTTACGGCGTGATCGCCTACTCGGTATCACAGCGGACCCGCGAGATCGGAATTCGTATGGCGCTGGGAGCGCAACGCCAGGTACTTACAGGAATGTTCGTCCGGCAGGGACTCGCACTCACTGGAATCGGCGTCGCTTGCGGTCTCGTCGCCGCCATCATCCTCATGCGCTTTATGTCGACGCTGCTCTTTGGCGTGAAGCCGTTCGATCCGGTCACATATGGCGCGGTCTCGCTGGGACTCGCTGCGACTGCACTCCTTGCCAGTTATTTGCCTTCGCGCCGCGCAGCCGCGGTCGATCCTGTGGATGCTCTCCGCGCCGAGTAGATCGGGCGGTTCTGCGTTCGAAAATGCAGGGGCGCGCTTTAGCGCGTCCCTCTTTCTTTTTCGCTCTGCCGAAGAACACTCATCCCAAAAAAAAAGCGCGGCGCGATCCGAAAATCGCGCCGCACTCGTGTGCTCGGCTAGGAAAGGCTGGGAAAACTGTTATCGCGCCAACGGACGCTGGAACAACGTCGCGCCGGGACGCCGCAGCGGATAGCCCTGCGGATGACCATGAGCATGATTCAGCACATGCCCATTCGAATGGCCCGGCTGCGTAATGTGGCCGTTGCCATTCCCATTTCCCGACGCGGGCTGCGGCAACCGCGCGGGATTACCGATAGGGCGGAGATTGGTCGCCGGAACCGCGGTAACGTGATCGCTGATCGCCTGAAGCCTCTTCAGGATCGATTGCCACTGTTCCCAATCCAACTGCCGCAGGAATGGCCGCAATCCTTGAATGAAGGGATCCTCGAGCAGCGCCTCGCCGTCCGACTCCGGAATGAAGAAGCGGTTGAGGCCGACGTTCAGCGCTTCCGAGATTTTCTCCAGCGTGCCGAGGCTCGGCGTCATCTGCCCGCTTTCAATGCGCGACAGATACGAGCGCGACACTTTGGAGCGCGACTGCAACTGGCTCTGGGTCATGGCGCGAGATTCGCGCAGCTGACGGATGCGCTGGCCGATATTCTCGACCGTCTCGCGGTTGGCGAACTTTTCGGGCGTGGCTTCAGCGTTGGTCTCCTCCGGAGGTGCCGGTGGAGGAATCAGGAACTCCAAACGCTGGGGCAATGCGCGCACGCAACGACGGCAATTCCCCGTGCGCGTCCGGTATTGTACGAGACCACAAGTCTTGCAGCGAATGACTTCCCTATCCATTTCCAATGAGTTCATCGTCTCTTTTTCTAGTTGTAAAGACACCGGTACTCCTCGCTGACTTTGTCCGGCGTGCGGATAGGAGAGGAACGTCGGAACGTACTTCGGGGGGGAAGGCAGTAACTGGCGCGACGGGGAGTATCTTTCACCAGATGTTTTGTGTCAAGAGTATTTTTGAACTTTTTCTAGGCCCGCATCCCTGTTTCATCCGGTTTACGCCCGGCTTTCGCCTGTTCTCCCGGCCAGGGGCGAAACAGGCGAAAGTCCGCGCGCCGATATTTCCAAACGCGGATCGATTGACTCGTCCGGCTGTTGTAGTGGCCGGTCTTCAGACCGGTCACTCGTTCCTCAGAATCTCGCTTCCTGCGCTACACTACACAATCTTTTGCGAGGAGATTG
This sequence comes from uncultured Acidobacteriota bacterium, assembly GCA_963721915.1. Taxonomy (GTDB): domain Bacteria; phylum Acidobacteriota; class Terriglobia; order Acidiferrales; family UBA7541; genus Acidiferrum. The sequence goes on from CAVRLD010000009.1 coordinate 596,913, forward strand.
AAATGCCCACGCGCGACGATGCCTGGAAACTTCTGTGTGAATACACCCAATCGGAGAGTCTACGCAAACACATGCTAGCGGTGGAGACTTGCGTCCGCGCCTACGCCCGAAAAAACAACGCCGACGAAGAACTCTGGGGCATCACCGCTCTCCTCCATGACTTCGACTACGAACGCTGGCCGAACGCCGAGCACGCCGCCGACAAAGAGCATCCCGCCGAAGGCGCGAAAATTCTCCGCGAACGAGGCTACCCGGAGGAAGCCGTCCGCGCCATCCTTTCTCACGCGGATTATTCCGGAGTAGTCCGTCAGTCGCCGCTCGAACACACGCTCTTCGCCTGCGACGAACTCGCGGGTTTCCTCACCGCGTGCACGTACGTGCGCCCGTCGAAAAGCATTCTCGATCTGGAAGTGGATTCGGTAAAAAAACGGATGAAGGACAAAGCCTTCGCTCGCAACGTCTCCCGCGACGATGTCCGCAAGGGCGCCGAAGAACTAGGCATCCCGTTAGAAGACCACATCGCCTTTTGCATCAAAGCCATGCGCGAAAACGCCGATGCCCTCGGTCTTCGCGGCAATATAAACGCCCATACCGCCCCGTCCACCTGAGCCGCGTCGCGCCCTCCGCGGAGCAGTTTTTCTTTGCGGGGGTTTCCTTTGTAGGGGCGGGCTCGACCCGCCCCCGGCCCCAGGCCGGCTCCTGGTTTGGTTGGTGGAGTGGCGAATGACCGGCTCCTTCAAAAGCCCGAGGCCGCAGTGCAACCGGGCGATTCTGGCCCCTCTTTCTTCACCAGAAAAAAAGCGTAGAATACCCTCATGGCGAAGAAACCCGATGACGCGCTTCACGTGTCCTGCCCGTGCTGTCACGCAAAGCTAACCATAGACGCCACCCTGGGCGTAGTGTTATCCCACGAAGCCCCACCCAAGGCAGGGCCTGGCGTCGACCTGACCGACGCAGCCGGCATCCTAGCCGAACAAAATCGCCAGCGCGAAGACAAATTCCGCGACTCCTGGTTCCAGGAATCCAACAAAGAAGACATCCTAACCAAGAAATTCGAAGAAGCCATGAAGAAAGCCAAAGACGCCCCAGTCACCAAACCCATCCGCGACTTCGACCTCGACTAGTAGTGGCCGATCTTTAGATCGGTCATCGTTTAGCTGCCCTCCGTAGATCCGTCTTTTCGATGTAGTCGCGTCGATGTAGTCGCCCTCAATCCCGCGCCACAATCACGTTCGACAATTCCGGTTCCTGCAATTTCTCCGCGATCCTCCGGCATCTTCGCGTCTCAGCGTTATCTTTTGTCCGTTCCTTCGACCGCGCAACGCGCCTCCTACGCTAGACTGTTTCAAAGCCAATGCCTCGCCGAAAGATTTACCGCCTGCATCTACCCGCCCGCTCCCTGACTCTAGGCAAACGCACCTTGATAATGGGCGTCCTCAACGTCACCCCCGACAGCTTCTCCGACGGCGGCAAATTCTTTGCGCCAGATCACGCACTCAAGCGAGCCCTCGCGCTGCAACAGTCCGGCGCAGACATCCTCGACATCGGCGCCGAATCGACAAGACCCGGTTCGGCAGGCATCAGCGCCGCCGAAGAACTCCGCAGGCTGCTCCCGGTCCTGCAAGCCCTGCGCGGCAAAATGAAAATCCCTATTTCTGTGGACACCCGCAAAGCCGGCGTCGCGGAAATCGCCATCGGAGCCGGCGCCGAAATCATCAACGATGTCTCCGGCCTCAACCACGACCCGCGCATCGCCGAAGTCGCCGCCCTCCGCCGCGTCCCGCTGATTCTCATGCACATGCGCGGCGAACCTCGCACCATGCAAAAGCCGCCGTTCGCCCGCAATGTGATGAAAGACGTTACGCAAGGGCTGCAAGCGTCGATCAAAAAAGCGAGAAAAGCCGGCGTCGCAAAATCGCAAATCATCATCGACCCCGGCATCGGGTTCGGCAAAAGCTTCCAGCAAAACTACGAGCTACTGCAGCAGTTGCCGGAACTCGGGAAACTCGGCTACCCCCTGCTGGTGGGCACCTCGCGAAAGGGCTTCCTCGGCGCACCCTGTGAGCTCTGGCCACGAAGCGAGGCGCCTCTCGCCTAAATCAAATCTGTTCCTCCCGAAGAGCGCATCTGGGCCACCGCCGCCACCGTCACCGCCAGCATCCTCGGCGGCGCGCATATCGTCCGCGTCCACGACGTCGCCGAAATGGCGCAAGTCGCGAGCGTCGCCGATCTCCTACTCGATCCCGCTCAAAGTTGAATGGTAGTGTGCACAGCTGTGTAACGGCTGTGCGGGCCGACTCAGGCTTGGCAAGATCGCTCTTGCACGCCCTCGCATCGATATTTCCAACAGCTAAATCTCCACGCCCATCGATTTTTCTGGCACACCAACGCAATCCCCGCTACAATCCTTCCAGGTAATTCTTCCGTTGCGGCTCAAGCCATCGCCGGCCCAACGATGACTGGTGAAATCAGATGAAGATCGTCATCGTACAAACCCCGGTAGTCCTCTAATCCGCGAACCTCGCGGACCTGGTTGCTCTCTAAGCTGTAACTATCAATTTCTATAGCCGCGCCATCAGCGTCTGCATTTTTCAGCCGCTTTCGTGCAGAAATATAAAGGGTTACATGGAAACGCAGGAACTTACTATAGAAGAAAGGCCCATCCCTATCTGGCAGTCGATCCGCGAAGCGATTCGCGGGTCGCACCAGGACTTCACCAGGGCAGCCTGAATCGCGCCATTCTGCTGCTGGCCATTCCGATGGTCCTCGAAATGGTGCTGGAATCACTTTTCGCCGTCGTCGACGTCTTCTGGGTCGGCCGCCTGGGCGCCGACGCAGTCGCCACCGTCGGCCTCACCGAATCGCTCCTGAGCCTCGTCTTCGCGGTCGGCCTCGGCCTAAGCCTGTCCACCACCGCCATGGTCGCGCGCCGCATCGGCGAGAAAGATCCCGAGGGCGCCGCCGTCGCCGGAGTGCAGGCCATCAGCCTAGCGTTTGGCGATCTCATCACTCGTCGGCATCCCGAGCTTTTTCTTCGCGCCTCAACTCCTCAAGCTGATGGGAGCGTTCACCGCAAATCGTCGCCACCGGCAGCGGCTACGCGCGCATCGCCCTCGGCGGCAGCGGCGCCATCATGCTGCTGTTCCTCAACAACGCGATCTTCCGCGGCGCAGGCGATGCCGCCATCGCCATGCGCTTGCTGTGGGTCTCCAACATCATCAATCTCATCCTCGATCCCTGCCTGATTTTCGGCCTCGGACCATTTCCGAAACTCGGCGTTACCGGCGCCGCCTAGCCACACTCACCGGCCGCAGCATCGGCGTCCTCTACCAGTTCTACCGCCTGCTCCGTGGCAGCGAACGCATCCGCATCCTCCGCAGCCAGATTCGCGTGAATCTCAGCGGTGCTCGCTGCGCCTGCTCCGTGTCTCGCTGACGCGGCATCCTGCAGTTCGCCATCGCCCACACCAGCTGGATCGGCCTCGTCCGCATCGTCAGCATCTTCGGCTCGGCCGCTCTCGCCGGCTACACCATCGCCATTCGCATCGTCATCTTCGTCATGCTCCCCTCGTGGGGACTCAGCAACGCCGCCGCCACGCTGGTCGGCCAAAACCTCGGCGCCAAGCAACCCGAACGCGCCGAACAATCGGTCTGGCGCACCGGCTTCTACAACATGCTATTTCTAGGCGGCATCGGTCTCTTCTTCACCTTTTCGCCGAGCCCATCGTCCGCCTCTTCACGCACGACCCGCAGTCGTGCCCCTGGCCGCCTCGTGTCTCCGCATCGTCAGTTACGGCAACATCGGCTATGCCTACGGCATGGTCATGCTCCAAGCCTTCAACGGCGCCGGCGACACGCTCACCCCAACCATGGGTGAATCTCTTCGGCTTCTGGTTCCTCGAGATTCCCTCTGGCCTATGTCCTGGCCATCCCCGCCCACCTGCAATCCAACGGCGTCTTCATCTCCATCGTGGTCGCTGAAGGAGCCATCGCCGTAGCAGGCGCCATCCTCTTCAACCGCGGCCGCTGGAAACTCCAAAAGATTTAACCCCTCAACGTGTAAGGGCGCAGCACCGCTGCGCCCCCAACGCCCAGCCATAGCCGTCCGCCCTGGTTTTGTACGGGCGTGGCTTCAGCGCGCCCAGGCACCCAAACACTGCGTCTTGCTCTCATCCATTTCGATCCCGACCGGACCAACCAACTCGTCATTTTCGACCGAAGCCGTCCGATGCCTTTACTTCGGCCTACGGAGAGAACTGCCTCGTCGAGGTCCGCAACGACCAAGGTTCCCCCTCCACGCCCAACGCGCGCTTTAACATCAAGTCACGGGCACCGCCTTCCCGCCTCCGCAACCCCCTCTCTATGCGAAAATGGAAGATCCCTAAACGCAATGCCCCTGACCCTCCAAGTCATGAAATTCGGCGGCACCTCCGTCGGCGACGCCAACTGCATCCACCGCGCCACCACGATCATCGAAACGACCGCCGCCCAACGCCCCGTCGTCGTGGTCGTCTCCGCAATGTCCGGCGTCACCAACCGCCTCGTCAACGCCTCCCACCGCGCCGAGCAAGGCGAACAAGACTTTATCTCCCCGCTTATCGTCGATCTTCACACGCAACACATCACCGCCCTCGAATCCCTCACCGCCAACAACGCCTCCCGCGCGCAAACCGCCACCGCCATCCGCGAAGTCCTGGCCGAACTCGAACGGCTCCTCTGCGGCACCGCGCTGTTGCGCGAGCTCACCCCTCGCGCGCTCGACGCCATCTCCGGCATCGGTGAACGCCTCTCCGCCCCGCTCGTCGCCGCTGCCGTCAACGCCCTCGGCGTAAAAGCCGTCGCCATCTCCGCCACCGAACTTATCGTCAGCGACCCGCACCACGGCCGCGCCGAGCCCTTGATGGGTCCGACAAAAAATCGCGCCACCGCGCGACTAAAGCCTTTGCTCGATCAACGCATCGTCCCCATCGTCACTGGCTTTATCGCCGCCACTCCCGAAGGCGTGCAGACCACGCTCGGCCGCGGCGGCTCCGACTATTCCGCCACGATCCTGGGCGCCGCTCTCGACGCGCAGGAAACCGTCATCTGGACCGACGTAGACGGCGTGAAAACGGCCGACCCGCGTCTGGTCCCCGGAGCGCAAACCATCCCCGAAATTTCCTACAACGAAGCCGCCGAGCTAGCCTATTTCGGCGCGAAGGTTTTGCACCCGAACACGCTGCGCCCCGTCACCGCCGCCGGCGTCCCCGTCTGGATTCGCAACAGCTTTAAGCCCGAAAATCTCGGGACCAAAATCACCGCCGAAGGGCAACTCAACCGCCGGCGGCGTCAAAGCCCTCACGGCCATTAAAGACGTCACGCTGATCACCGTCGGCGGCCCCGGCATCGTCGGCCTCCCCGACGTCCTCGCCCGCAGCTTCGCCGCCACCGCCGCCACGCGCTCTAACGTCTTCCTCGTCTCTCAATCCTCATCGCAAAACGACATCTGCTTCGTCATCTCCAGCGCCGACGAAAAGCGCGCCCTCGCCGCCCTACGCGAAGCCTTCGCCCCAGAAATCGCCGAGCAAACCGTCGAGCACGTCAACACCAATCCTGACGTGGCCATCGTCGCCGCCGTCGGCGAAAACATGCGCGGCATTCCCGGCGTCGCCGGCCGCATCTTCACCGCGCTCGGCCGCGAAAGCGTGAACATTATGGCCATCGCCCAGGGCTCCAGCGAATACAACATCTCCCTGGTAGTGGAAGGACACGCGATGCAGCGCGCCCTAACCACCCTCCACAACGAATTCCGCCTCCACGAGTCCGCCGAAATCCCCACCCTGTAGCCGCCCGCTTCCGGGCGGGGTTTAGATGCCACAAAACCATCCCACCCCTCTACGCGCAAACGATCCGTTACAATCTCCCTTCCGTCCCCCTCACTTCCCCGCTAACTCAAACACCGGATAATTCCCCGCAATCGGCCGAAACGCTTCCACCGGTGAACCCGGCGCCACGGGAAAAAACTTCTTCACCGCACTCGAATACCGGTCCAGATACTCCTTCAAAATCTTCGGCTTGTCCTCATCCGCGATCGGCCGCAATCCATAGCGTCAGCCGTTTGCTGCCTCGCTTCAACGCAATTTCGCCCGCAGCTTCCGCATTCCGCACCCATTGCGTCCGCCCCCTCGGCGCCACCAGCACCGGCTTCCCTCCAATCTCCATCAGGTTCACCGGCGTCGCAGAAAATTCGCCCACTCTTCCGTCCTCGGACCTGCAACAAATAAATAAATGACGGCCCGATCCTAGCCCCGCCAGAAATCCCATCATCCGGTTAAAAAGCGCCTCGATACCGCTAGGCGGCCGAAATTCGCCGTATTTTGTTCGTAGTCATGTCGGTATCTTACGGCGATCCGCGGCGGCTTCGTCCCTCACGATCGATGGAAGTCGCCGTCCATTCGAATAGCCATTAAGTTATGATTTACATTGGTAAATATCGCGATATTCTTCTTCGTGTTACCTCAACTTACCGTTCGAACGATCTCCCCGGATCTTTTGAAAGCCTCCGTTTATCCCTCCCAGTTCGACAACTGCTTTAGAATCCGCACTTCCAGGAAATCCGCGCGTAACCCCAATGGAATCCGCACTTACAAAACACAAGACTTAAACCTCTTTAAAATCCGCACTTACAAAAGGAATGGAGGGAGCCCTGTTATCGTAACCAGCTTTGGCATCCTTCCTGCGCTATACTTCGCTCGCTGCGGTTCCCAACGAATCTCAGTTCGGCAAAATTGTCCATCGAGGTGCGCTTAAATGCGGCTCGGCGCTCTTCTCATTACTTCGTTGCTTCTCTGCTTCGTTACTTCGACTTCGCACGCCCAACTCCCTCCCGTCAAAAACGACCCGCTGGCCAAGTCATCCTCCTCCGCCCAAGCCTGCTCCGCCACCGAAGCTTCCTGTGCCGAAGCGGCCGCCAAGATCATTCCTCAAGTCATGGGACCTTCTCCGATGGGAGAAAATCTCCGCCGCCTCACCGACGAAATCGGCGGCCGCGTCACTGGCTCACCGGAAATGGCCAAGGCGGTTGACTGGGCGGTCGCCGCTTTTCGCGCCGCTGGCGTCGAAGTCCACACCGAAAAATACACGCTGGCGACAACGTGGAGCGAAGGCAATACCCGCTTGGAACTCCTCGGACCTGAAAAATTTGCTGTGCGCCTCGTTTCCGAAGGGTGGTCGCCAGCAACGCCAGCTGCCGGCATCGAGGCAAATCTCATCGACGTAGGCTTTGGCACGCCAGACGATCTTCGCCAAAGCGGGTGCTTCGGTCAAAGGCTCCATCCTGCTCGTATCCACCGAGATCGGCTCGACCTGGAACGACCTCTTCAAAGAGTACGCGCTGCCTCCGGGCATCATCGATCGTGCGCTGAAAGGCGAAGCCGCCGCCATTCTTTGGATGGGCGCCCGCGAGCGGCTCCTCCTTTACCGCCACACAAATGTTGGCGATGGCCAGATCGACGTCATCCCGCAAGCCGTAGTCGCACGCGAAGACGCCATACATCTGGCGCGCACTATCGCGGCCTTCCCAGGGAAAGTGCGCGTGCGCCTCACGATGCCCAACAAGATCGGCGGCCCCATCGAACAACTCAACGTCATCGGCGAAATTCGCGGCCACGAAAAGCCCGACGAGTCCGTGATCCTAGGCGCACATCTGGATTCCTGGGAACTCGGCACCGGCGCGCTGGACAATGGTTGCAATGCCGCGCTGGTGATCGAGGCGGCTCGCGCCATCCGGGCCACGGGCCTCGTTCCGCGCCGCACCATCCGCTTCGCCCTATTCAGCGGGGAAGAGCAAGGCATGGTCGGATCATGGCAGTACGTGGCGGCGCACCGCGCAGAGATGGATAAAATTCGTGGCGTAATTATTTTCGATTCAGGCAGCGGGCCGCACGTCGGGTTTTTCCCTGAGCGGACGGCGCGACATTCGCGATGGACTGGAAGAAATACTAAAACCTCTCGCCTCATGGGATGTGAATCACCATACCCTGGACGGCGACATCGGAACCGACAACTGGGATTTTCTCCTCGACGGCGTACCCACCATGGTCGCGAACCAGGTAGAAGCGAACTACCTGCCAAATTATCACGCGGCATCCGACACGCTGGACAAAGTCGACCTCCGCGAGGTGAAAATCAACACAGTCATCGCCGCCGTGACCGCGTGGGGTATCGCCGATCGCGCCGAGCCGTTAGGCAAGCGCCTCTCTCGCAAGGAGATCGACCAACAACTCAGAGAATCCGGCCTGGCCGAAAAAATGAAGCAGCAAGGCGTCTGGGAAAGCTGGCAAAACGCCACGCACGGCCGCAAACCGTAATGTAGTGACCGATCTTTAGATCGGTTCATGTTGCCGCCGAGCTTTAGCCCGGCGAGCGCAAGAAAGAAATGGAGAAAGGAGAAAATCAAACGACCCGAAAATGCCCAATCTGCGGCATCGAAACCCCGGTTCGCAGCTTCCCGGTATACTGGAACCGTGACGCAATCGACTAGCGACTCTCCGGAAATGCCGGGCGAAATCCGGCGAACCGGCATTCTGGGCATCGACTATGGCCGCGCCCGCATCGGCCTCTCGCTCGCCGACGCGCAAACGGCGCTGCCCCGGCCGCTGGACACACTGAAGCGCATCAATCGCAACGAGGACATGCGGCGGCTCCGCGAAATCGTGCGCACTCACGGCATCAAGCAAATCGTCGTAGGATTGCCGTTGCGGCTGGACGGCTCGCGCGGCGAAATGGCCGAAGAAGCAGCCCGATTTGGCGAGCGCATCCGCAAGCAGCTTGGCATTCCCGTGGAAATGGTGGACGAACGGCTGACCAGTTGGGAAGCGGAGCGCCTGCTGGAAGACCACTCGGGCAAGGTTTTTCACGACGACGCGAAAACCTCGCATAAGAAGCGCCGCGAATCAACGCGCGCCTCCGTCGATGCCATGGCTGCCGCGGTCATCCTGAAAGAATATATAGAGCGAGAGCAAATCGCCGGGAAAAGCATCTAAAATGAGGCCCCGCTAACGAAGGGCACGCGTACTTCGCTCGTGCACTTCGCTCGTGCAGTTCGTGGTAGCAACCGAATGCCCTTGGAGGGAGAGACGCAGCGAACTTGAAAACTCTCGGAAAACTCATCGTGCTGCTGTTGATCTTGGTTGCCGCCGTTGGCGCGTATTTGTGGGTCAGCATCAAGCGGCCGTACCGCGCGTTTCCCGCGGAAGGGGTGTTCGTCGATCTTCCGCATGGCGCATCGAGCCGGACGGTGTCGCATTTGCTCGCGCAGAATGGCGTGGTCCGCAGTGCGGTCGCGTTTGAGATTTACGCCCGCCGCCATCCAAAGCGCAGGTTGCAAGCCGGCGAATATTTCTTCAATCGCCCCATTTCGGGCCACGATGTTTTTTGGCAAATCGCCGACGGCCACATCTACGAGCAGCCCTTTACGGTGCGCGAAGGCGAAACCATGTTCGATATCGCGCGCGACCTGGAAACGGGAAAATTCATGGCGGCCAGCGATTTTCTGACTGCGGTGAAGAACCCGGAACTCATTCATGATTTTGCGCCGGACGCCAAAACGCTGGAAGGATTTCTGTATCCGGCAACCTACAATTTGCCGCGGCGTCCATCGGCAAACGAGCTGACCTCGGAGATGGTGAAAAGATTCAAGGAAGAATGGTCGCGGATTCGCTCGACACTACAGATTGCACCGGCCAGCGGGCTTACCGAACATGTCGTAACCCTTGCTTCGCTGGTGGAACGCGAAACTCCGAAGCCAGAGGAACGACCGCTGGTGGCCGGCGTGTTTGAAAATCGCCTGGGCAAGAATATGCGGCTGCAATGCGATCCCACGGTGATTTACGCCCTGGAGCAGAACGGGCAATACAAAGGCACGCTCACCGGCGCGGACCTGCAATTTGATTCACCCTACAATACCTACGAGCATGGAGGATTGCCGCCGGGCCCCATCGGCAATCCGGGGGAAGAATCGCTACGCGCGGCGATGGAGCCCACCAAGACGTCTTTTTTGTATTTTGTGGCGAACACGCAAGGCGGCCACTTCTTCGCGGCGACGCTCGAGGAGCACAATCGCAACGTCACGAAATACCGCCAGCTTTTGAAGGGGCCCGCTGCGACGCAGCCACCGGCTGTGGTACCGTTGCCACCCGTGGCCAAGAACTCTGCTCGCCAACCGCATCAAGGCGCAGCCCAATGAATGAATCGGTGAAAACAAAAAAGGAATTAATCCTGCAGACGGCACGTGAAATCGGCGCGCAACTGTTCACTCCCGCGGAAATCGACCAACTGCGGCGCCGGCTGATGGCGGAACACGGCGAGGAAGGGAAAACCGGAAACGACTACATCGCCGATGTCCTAAAGGCGGCGGGTATCAAGGTTGCGCTTTCGCTGCAAGAGGAAGCGGAAGATCAGTATGAAGAGGAATTTGAAGACCTGCTGCATTTCAAGACGCTGGAAGACGCGGAAGTCAGCATCATGCGGCTGGATGAGCTGATGCGAAAATTCCGGGCGAAAGGGGAGCAGGCCGCCGCCGAACGCGTGTTGAACGTGGGACGCCTCGGCAAGCGCCGCGCCGAAATGATCGCCCGGAATCATAAGGTCGAGCTGCAGAAACGCGCCGAGAAGGAAGAGATTGCCAACTGGTTCCGCATCTGGCTGGAAACGCCGGATGTTTTCTTCGATTGGCTCGACGTGCGGAAGCAATCGCCGGAGTTCACGGCAAAGTTCCCACCCGAAGAGCAGGAGCAAGTGGAATGAGCGCGACAGGGAATGCGCCGCTGGGCAGTGGAGCAATGGATCTGCCGCCATTTTCGCTGGACGTGGAAACGCTTGACCTCGGCGGGGAGGTCAAGGCCGTCGGACTCGAATTGCTGGGCACCGAAAGTCGCGAACCGGTGCGGGGTAAAGAAGCAGCCGCGATCTGGGCCGCAACTTTTCCAGCGCTCGCAGCCAACGAATGTTTCGCGCTTGATTTCTTCAGTCACGTGGACCGCGTGCGCGAGTTTTGCAAAATGCACGAGATTCAATTTCGTGAAGCCGCCGATCGCTGTATCGTGCTGCGCCAGCCGACGGAAACACAGTTGGAGCTGATCTTCGAGCGCTTCGACGCCGAAACATTTGGCGTGCGCGCGGGCGCCATCATCGAAGAGCCCGACGCCGCGCTCGAGAAGGATCTCTCCCATCGCGGCTTGGACGCGTACCAGGCGGCGTACGAGCGCTACACCTTCTGCGCCGTCTGCGAACCCGAAGACGGCTGGGTCACGCTGTTGAGCAAGACACTGTGGCCCACAGAAGTCATTCGCCGCATTCGCCCCGCGCTCCAACGCTTCGACGTCTACCTCGCCCGCCCGCATTAGCAATTCGAACGTTTTGCATCGATGGGCATCGTTGAACCGCATGCCCTCGTTCAAGGCGCAAACGGGTCACCGGGCTAAAGCCCGGCGCCTACATAGGTGCCGCCGGCATTTGCTATTTGTGGCGAATATGATGATTGATCCACTTGAGGATTGGTTCGAAGCGGAACTCGCCTCTTTCGAGGGATTGAAATACGAAGTCGCCGGCTGCGATTGGCGTCACTTCGAGGTCGTAGCCATTGACCAGGAGAAAACAGATCCCTCGCTTCGCTCGGGATGACAGGCTTGGGGAGGCGGTTGGTGGAGGTGGGATTGGGAAGGTCGCGCCGGAGGTGGTGGCCGGTCTGAAGACCGGCCACTACAAAAACCAAAGGCGCCTTGCGCATGTTGCGAAAGGCGCCCTTGGAGAGAAGGTCAGGGCATCGCAGGGATGCCCTGATGTGTTGTTGCTACTGGACGATGAGGGTCAACTTGGTCGTGGCGGACGCGCTGCCGGAGGTTGCGGTGACCGTGACGGTATAGGTGCCCGCGGGCGTTCCGGTGACCGGGGGCGGCGGCGTGGAGCTGGAACCTCCGCCGCAACCACCGAGGAGCGTAGCCGCCATGATCGGCATCAGCACGAGGCAGGCAGAGAGCGCTACGCGAGCTACACGCAGGCGTTCCGCAGGGCTCTGTGTTGCGGCCAACAGGGTGACGATCAATAGGAGCGTGGCCAGCACGAAGATTGGCAACATCTGGATTGCGGCTGGAGGTTGCATCCTAGTCGTGGGTTCGGATTGCGGGGCAAGCATCCCGCGGGCGGTGGTGGAGACGGTCACGCTGACCGCAGCGGGGGCCGCTCCACCGGTCACTGCGACGCTCGCCGGAGCGGTGCACGTTGCGGCCGTTGGGGCGCCAGTGCAAGCGAAGGTTACGGTGGCGTTTTGGTTTGCACTGATTTGTAGCATGTAGGTGGCGGTCGCGCCGGCGGTTACGGTTGCGGTGGTTGAACCGCCAGCAGCTGCGCCGAGGTTCAGAGTCAGCCCCGCAGCAGCAGTGGCGGTACCGGTGAGGTTGATGGTTTGCGTGCCGCTGGCGGCGTTGTCGACAACCATCACCATGGCGGTGCTGGTTCCGGCAGCTACAGGCTTATACGTCACGCTGATGGTGCACGTTGCAGCGGGGGCCAAAGTCGCGCCGCAGGTGGAAGCGGGAGCGAGGCTGAAGTCGCCGGCATTCGGGCCGGCAAGCGTAATTCCGTTGGCAGTGAAGTTGAGCGTCGCGTTCCCGGTATTTGTCACGGTGACGGCCTGAGGCGCTGAGGCGGTCGCCACAGTCTGACTCGCGAAGGTCAGGCTCGTCGGATTGAAGCTGACGTTGGGAGTTGGGGCAACGTTGGTGCCCGTTCCGGTAAGCGGCACGGTTTGCGGATTGCCCGCGGCGTTATTCGCAATGGAAAGCGCGGCGTTACTGGTGGTGGCGGAGGTCGGTGTAAAGGTCACATTGATGGTGCAGCTTTGATGTGCGGCTAGCGTGGCTGTGCAAGTGCCTGCGGGCGCCAGAGAGAACACAGCGGCGCCGGGGCCCGTGATGGTGATGGCTATCCCAGTAAGGCTTGCACCGCCGTTATTTGTCAACGTGACGGCCGTGGGTGTAGAGGCAACATTTACCAACTGGGGCAGGAACGTCACCGCACTGGGACTGAAGTTCGCGGTTGGAACCGGCGTAAGATTCGCGATTGCCGCGACGCTACGGACGCGATTGTTCTGGGAATCGCCGATCAGTAGGTTTCCGGCACCGTCGATTGCCAGGCCTTGTGGAAAATTGAGTTCCGCAGCGGTGGCCGCGCCGCCATCGCCGGTGAAACCAGCGACGTGTTTGCCCGCTACGGTATAGATGTTGCCCTTGGTCTTGGCGCCTACAGTGACGCCGGGGACTTCGCGGATGACGTGGTTATTCGTGTCGGAGATAAAGATGTTCTCGGCGTTATCGACCACCATGGTGAATGGGGCGTTCAATGTCGCGCTAGTCGCCACGCCATTGTCACCGCTGTAGCCTGCGGTTTGGCCGGCTATGTCTCCGGCGACGGTGTAGATGAAGCCGGCAGTCATCCCGGAGGTATTGTCGGCGGGAATCTCGCGGATGATGTTGTTGCCGGTGTCGGCGATGAACAGGTTTCCGTAGACGTCGACGTAGACGCCGGTGGGTTTATTGAAATGGGCATTCACAGCGGCACCGGCCTCGCCACCAAACGAGCCGGTGGTGTCCTGCACGCCAGCGATGACGTAAGCGTTGCCGGCAGTCATGGTGCCCACGGTGTTCTTGGGGACTTCCCAGATCATGTTGTTGGTGACGTCGGAGAAGAAAATGTCGCCGGCAGCGTTGAGTGCGACACTGTTTACGGCGCCTAGCTTGGTGCCGACCGCGGCTCCGCCCTGGGCTGCAAATCCGCAGTTGGGCGTGCTGTTGGGAGGATTGACGAGATCAAGGGTTGGCTCGACGCCTGCGACCGTGGTCATCACGCCCGCGCTTAACTTGCGGATGATGCAGTTCTTGGTGTCGGCGATATAGACATTGCCGGCGGCATCGGAAGTAACACCGGCGGCATCGTTTTCCACGTAGTTGGGATACCTGCCTGTATTGTCGTTTACGAAGCCGTTGAATCCCGGAGATCCGACGAGGGTGGTGAGAGCGCCCGTCGAAATAGGATTGGCAACTTTACGAATCAGGCTTTGCTCGCCTCCGAAAAGGCCCACGTCGGCGATAAGCAGGTCCCCGGCCGCGTCGACCGCGATCCCTGCTGGAGTGTCGAGTTGGCCATTGAGAGCAGTGGTGGCGTCGGAGAACGAAGGCACGCCGTTCCCGGCCCAAGTGTTGATGGTTTCGGTGAGGTAGCTGCCGGTATTGCTGCTAACCAGGCGAACTCGGTCGTTCTGTGTATCGGAGATGAATACTTGACCTGTGGAGTCCACGAAAGTACCGTTCGGGTGATTGATGCTGGCGGTAAGTGCGACCTGAGTGTCTCCCGAAAATCCGGCCGAGGCGTTCCCCGCGATGTTGTAAATGTGGCCAGCGGTCATCCCGGCGTTCGCAGCATTGGGGGTAGGTCCCGCGACTTCACGGATGACTTCGTTGCCGTTGTCTGCAAAGTAGAGGTTCCCGGATGCATCCACAAAGATGCCCTTCGGCCCATTCAACGTCGCTGCGGTAGCGACTCCCCCGCTGGTAGCAGGACCGCTTGTTTGTTTGGTACCTGCGACGGTATAGATGTGACCCGCGGCCATTACGAATGGAAGCGTTTGTGCTGTCGCTGGCACTTCGCGGACGACCTCGTTTGACACAGTATTGTCGTTTCCGAGATCGGCGATGAAAACGTTGTCGTGCGGATCCACGAACACATCAAAAGGACCGTTCAGCGCGGCACCGACCGTGGCACTGCCCTCGGCGCCGAAGCCCAAAGCGGGCGGAGCTGGAGGTACCGCCCCGGTCGAACCGGTGTAGAGATAGATATGTCCTGCCACGGTGGGGCCGGCCAGCCCAACCGGAGGGACGTTGGCCTGGCCGATGACCACGCGAATCGCATTGTTGCCGCGGTCGGCGATGAACAGATTGCCGTGGCTATCCACGGAACACCCGTCCGGGAAGTGCAAATGAACGCCCGCGGCCGTGGCCAGAAGGCCATCGCCGCCATAGGTAAAGTTAGTTTCCTGCGTGCCAGCGACGGTGTAAATGTGGCCAGCGGTCATGGCGAACGGAAACGTCTGATTCGTCGCCGGAATCTCGCGGACGATGGCGTTGTCTGAGTCGGCTACGTATATGTTGTCGGCCGAGTCGATGCACATGCCACTGGGTTCGAGCATGGCGGCGTTGATTGCCAGCCCGCCTTCACCGCTAAAGCCAATCGTGCCATTGCCCGCGAACAGGGTCAGGTTGCCGGCCAGGTCGACCTTGTAAACGCGGCTGAACTGGTTGTCGAGGATGTAGATATTGCCCGCTGAGTCTTTACGCACGGCCTGGGCGGCACCAACGCTTGCCGTGAGCCGGGTGATACCCGTGGTAGTGGTCGCTGGGGGACCGCCGCCTGCTACCGTGGTGATGTTCTGGGCGTTGACGGTCATTCCCCCGAAAATTGAAATAGCGAGGGCACACAGGGAGGTGCGTACAAAATTCTTCATCGGTCTTGCCTTCCTTCGATGGACTTAAGTCGAAGGGCTTTATTGCCGCGACTGTTATCTATCGCAACAATGGGCCAATCGACATTTCTAGCTGTTCGAGCGACTCAGAATAAGCCTGACCCCGAAAGGACTCCAATAGTACGCCCGAAAAAGCGGCGATAGTACTAACGGGAGAAGCCCCAATAGTACTTCTCGATCGCATTTGTCCAAAGTGATAGCGAACAAAGGGCGATGGAGACCGGACACACGGGACAGTTGGATGAACGCAGACACCAGAAAGGCTGCCGCGGAAACAGAAAAATCATACCAGTTTGGTAGTCCTCAGGCCAATTGCCCCTAGGTGCCCGGACGGCATCCAACCGCGTAGGCGTATCAAAATGACACCAGCGCGTGACCCTGCTACCCTGACGGCATCCAATTGACGGCCATTTGGGGTGGCTGACAGATTGCTTCGTTTGCGTGGGATAGGATCCAACTCATTGAATCGACGTGTGCTGGCTGTGCTGGCATGGACGGCGGGAGCGACACTTGCGGTGTTTTCTTCCGGCTGCCGCGGCGGCGGTGCCGTCAGCACCAAGACCACCATTCCGCAGAGCGTCAAGCCGGTGGCGAGAGACGCCACATCGGAAGAACTGCTGGGAAAATACAATCAGATCGCCCAAGGCGTCAGAACCGTAAATGCCACCGTGGAGCTGAAACCTACGGCGGGGTCGAAATATAGCGGCTTAATCGAGGAGTATCACGAGGTGAAGGCATTTCTGCTGGCGGCCCGCCCGGCGGAAATTCGCATGATCGGGCAAGCGCCTGTGGTGGGCACGACCGTGTTTGACATGACCAGCGACGGCGAAACGTTTCGCGTGTGGATTCCGTCGAAAAATAAGTTTCTGGTGGGTCAAGTCGCGGCAGAGCGCGCGGGCAACAAGCCCATCGAAAACCTTCGTCCGCACCATTTACTGGAGGCGCTGCTCTGGCCTGAGATCCGGAAAGAGGAGACGGTGCTGTTCGAGGAATTCAACGATGACACCGCGCGGTCTTACGTCTTGACGGTGCTGCGTGGCGGATACCGAACCGAGATTCTGCGGAAAATCTGGTTCGATCGCGTGGACTTGCAGGTGTCGCGGCTGCAAAGCTTTGGCCCGAAAGGCGTGCTTTTCTCGGATGTGCACCTATCGGATTGGCAGCCGCTAGCGGCGGCTGAACAGAATCAGGCGAGCGGATCGGCTGTCGGCCCGGTCAGCGCATTTCCTCGGGCGATTCGCATCGACCGCCCACATGATGACTACCGGCTGGACTTGCAGATCACCAAGATCAATTTGAATGCGGAAATACCGGCGGATCGCTTCAAACTCGATCAGCCATCCGGCAGCGAGGTGGTGCGGGTTGGCGAGAACGAGGGAGACAAATCGAGATGATGGGTGAGTTGATCGTCCGCAACCTCGTCCATCGCCCGCTGCGCACTTTCATTGGAGTGATGGCGGTGGCTGTGGAGGTCGCGCTGGTGGTGCTCATCGTCGGGCTGACTTCGGGCCTGCTGACAGAAACCGCCAAGCGCATTCAGGGAATCGGCGCCGATGTGATGCTGCAGCCGCCTGCGGCTTCCATTTTTCTAGGCTTCAGCGGCTCGCCGATGCCGATCAAAATCGGCCAAAAACTTGAAGAACTAAAATATGTTCAGGCGGTTGCGCCGGCGCTGCTGCAATTCAATTCCACCGGCGGTGTCGAAGTGATTTACGGCATCGACCGTGACAGCTTTCGCGCCGTGTCCGGCGGGTTTGTGTTTCTGCACGGCCACGACATGGAAGGCCCGGATGATCTGCTGGTGGATGACTGGGAAGCGCGCGCGAAGCACATCAAGGTTGGCGATACATATAATTTGCTGAACCACGAGTGGCACGTTGCTGCCATCATCGAGCACGGTAAAGGCGCGCGCTTGTTTGTGCCGATCACCACGCTGCAGGAATTGGTGGGCGCGCGGGACAAGGCGTCTATTTTCCTGCTCAAGTGCACCCGCCCCGAGCATACCGACGACGTGATGGAGGAAATTCGCGCCGTGTTGCCCGGTTATACTGTGCGGCCGCTGCGGGATTTTTTGTCTTTGATGACTTCGACGAATATTCCGGGGCTGGAGACGTTCATTCACGCGATGATCGCGCTGGCGATCTCGATCGGTTTGCTGGTGATCTTTTTGACGATGTACACGACGGTGATCGAGCGCACGCGCGATATCGGTGTGTTGAAATCAATGGGGGCGAATCGCGCGTTCATCGTGCGCGCGCTGCTTACGGAATCGGCGGCTCTGTGCTTTTTTGGGATCGCGGCGGGGATCGGATTGAGCTACCTTGTGCGCGCGGCGTTTCTGGCGGGATTTCCCACGCTATCCATCTTGATTACGCAAGAATGGATCTTGCGTGCCGCGGGCATCGCGTTGACTGGGGCTATTCTTGGGGCCAGCTATCCTGCTTGGATAGCCAGCCGGAAGGATCCTGTCGAGGCACTTTCTTATGATTAGGAATGGCCTTACCACCAAGAACGCTTTACGAGTGGGAAAGAGCATCAGGGCACGCGCGATCGACGAACGCAACCACCGGGGAATGCAGAAAGGGCGCGCGGATAGCTTCGCACGCAACTAGGCAGCGATGGCAAACGCAGCTACAATACGAACACTTGTAAAAAGGCCGATTTTTCCAAGGCAAAACAGCGTGGAGTCGATACTCAAAACGGAAGGTTTGTGGAAGCTGTATCGCGCAGGCAAGGTGGAGGTGCCTGCTTTGCGCGGCGTGAACTTCCAAGTCGCGCCAGGAGAATCGGTCGCGGTGATGGGCCCTTCGGGTTGCGGGAAATCTTCTCTTCTCTACGTTATCGGCGGGCTGGCTCAAGCTTCCCGCGGACATGTCCTGGTGGACGGCAACGACCTGACTACGATGAGTGACGCCGCGCGCACCAAGCTGCGCCGTCACAAAATCGGCTTCGTGTTCCAGCGCTTCAACCTGTTGCCGACACTCACGGCCAAAGGCAACATCGCCATCGCGCAATTTATTCACGGCGACGGTTTCGATCCGCACCGCTTCGACGTTGTGACCAACATGCTGGGCCTCGAGGGCCGCCTTCATCACAAGCCTTCGGAATTATCCGGCGGGGAACAGCAGCGCGTGGCGATCGCGAGAGCCATCATCAACGAGCCGAAGATACTGCTCGCGGATGAGCCCACGGGAAACCTGGACTCGAAGAATTCGGAAGTCGTGCTGCAGATGCTACGTCAATTGAACAAAGATCTGGGCCAGACGGTGGTGATGATCACGCACAATCCTGAAGCGGTCACCTACTTTGACCGCGTGGTACATATGCGTGACGGCGTGATCGTGGACGGCATTCCCGCGGATTGAGATGGCGAGCCTCAAAACCATTTTGTCACGGACCTTTTTCTGGGCGTACGAGCGGGGCACGTGGCAGTACGACCTCGCGGTAATCCTCATCCTGATTTTTGTGCTGGTAACGCCGCCCAGATGGTTCCATGACCAGCCGCAAGTGGGAATGCCTGCGTCGTCGGGGCAGGTCTTACTGGTTGCCGGCTCGGAACGCGATGCACGGCAAACTTACCGCGTTGATGCGCGAGTTCTGGCGCCGCCAGAGCAGACGCCGGCCTTGCAAAACGATTTGCACAATGCGTTGAAGAAAGCTTTGCCAGAGTTGCGCAACGGGCGGTTTTCGATCAGCAAGATCGAGGCGGTGCGCGACGAGGCCGGCACGGTAATTGCCTACCAGGTCGAGATTCGCCGTTAGCTAGCGCGCTTCGGGCAGCCTCCAGGCATCTCGCGATGCAAACATTCTCCCGCGTTCGCGCATCAGTCCCTGTGTGCTACGATTAAATCGCGCGGGATTTGTCGGCCAGTCCATCCTCCGCAGAGGCTCATTTTGACACGTAAATTTTGGTCCACTGCCCTCCTGGGGCTCTGTGTGATGGCTTGCGTCACGCATCTGCGGGCAGGGCAAACGCCGGGACAAGCAACCACCGAGAACGTCCTGGCAATGATGGACAAATCCGCGGCCGACTTCCGCAGCCTTACTGCCGAGCTCGAAAACACCAAGTACACCGATGTGGTGAAGGATAGTTCTACCGAGACCGGGCAGATCTTCGTTCGCCGCGACCAGAAGATGCGCATTGAAATCCTGAAACCCGATCCGCGCACCATTCTGCGCAGCGGTGATTCCTTGTTCGTGTACACACCGAAGATCAAGCGTGTCGAAGAGTACGATCTCGGCAAAAATCGCGCGATGGTCGATCAATATGTGCTGCTGGGTTTTGGCACCAAGAGCCAGAACATGCTCAAGAGCTACGACGTGAAGTTGATTGGCGAAGATCAGTTGGACGGCAAAAAGACTTTTCTATTGGAGCTGACGCCGAAATCGGACGAGGTGCGGCGGCAGATCACCAAGATTCAAATGTGGATCGACGAATCTTCGTGGCTGCCGATTCAACAGAAGTTCTTCGAAACCGGATCAGGCGACTACATCCAGTTCCACTATTCCAGTGTGATGAAGAACCTGAAGATCCCTGACTCCAGGTTTAAGCAGGATTGGCCAAAAGACGTGAATCGGGTTAAGCCCAGAGGTTAGATGACCCAGAGGTTAGAAGTTAGAAATTAGAGTTAGAACTCAGCGCGCGGACTCAACCTCTAAGTTCCAATCTCCAACTTCCAATCTCTAATTTTTGACTTCTGACTCTCGCGCCAACAGTTGTTCCTTTCGCGAAAGACCCCAACGGTACCCAGCCAGATTGCCGTCTTCTCGAATCACTCGATGGCATGGAACAACGATGGAGATCGGGTTGTTTGCGCACGCACGGGCCACCGCGCGGACGGCCTTTGCGTTTCCTACAGCTTGCGCTACCTGAGAGTACGTGCGGGTCGTTCCTGCCGGAATGCGTTGGAGTTCTTGCCAAACGCGGCGCTGGAACGCGGTCGCTTGCAAGTCCAGCGGCAACTCCATGCGTGGCGGCTTGCCTTCCACGCGCTGCACGATTTCCTTGACCCAGCGCTCGAAGGAATCATCGGCAGGAACAAGCTCCGCGCGCGGGTACTCGTCTTTCAATTCCTGCACCAGCTTTGTTTCCGCATCCCCGAGATAAACAGCGGATACGCCGCGATTCGTGGCGGCAACGAGCACCTTGCCCAGCGTCGATTTCGCAATGCTATAGCCGATCTTCATGCCCATTCCTCCTTTTCGATAGGTTGCAGGTGTCATGCCCAACTGCGCGTTGCTCCGCTCGTAGACGCGGCTCGACGAACCGTAGCCCGTTTCGTAAAGCGCGTCGGTGATGCTTTTCCCGGCACGCAGCATCTTCTTGAAGCGCGCGAGCCGCAATGCTTCGGCAAGTTCGCGCGGCCGCAGTCCGGTGACTTGCAAAAACGCCCTGCGGAGCGTTGCGGGCGTGGTGCCAAGCGAAGTTGAGAGCGCGCCAAATCGCACGGTGTCTTCACTGGACTCGGCCAATTGCCGGGTGGCTCGCTCGACCAGCGCTACTGGGCCCGCTACTTCATTGGGCTTGCAGCGGAGGCACGGCCGGAATCCGTGCTTCTCCGCCTCTTCGCGCGTCCGGAAGAAGACCACGTTGCGACGCAAAGGGCGTCGCGCCGGGCAGGAAGGCCGGCAATAGATGTGGGTCGAGCGTACCGCCAGCACGAAGGTCCCGTCGGCGCGCGCGTCGCGTGATACTGTGGCGCGCCAATAGCGTGCCGCGGCGCCCGGCGGAATGTTTGATACGGACTGCGTAATGGTTTGACTCATCATGGCAAACCCAAAGTAACTCAGCCGAAAAAACAAATCTATCCGCAAAGGCGCGTCAAAGAAGAATCGTTGGCTGGCCGGAAAAATTTAGGCTTCGGCGGTTTCAGGGACAGCACTGGCAGTCCGCAAAGCCTGGCGGTGTGGGGCAGTGATCACCAGCAATACCGCCGCCAAAATTACCGCCGCGGCCAAAATCGTGCGTAGTGTGATCGATTCGCCGAGCAGGAGCCATCCCAGGAACAGTGCAACGACCGGATTGACAAAGGCGTAGGTCGCCACTCGGGTGGCGGTGCTGTGCTTCAGAATGTAGATATAGGCGGTAAATCCCATCATCGAGCCGAAAAAGATCAGATATCCCAGCGCCAGCCAGGAGCGCGTCGAGACCGCCGCCAAGTGCAGGGAGCGCACCTCGCCGGACAACCAGCCCACCATCCAGAGCGCGATTCCGCCGGTCAGGCTCTGCATCGTCGCTCCCAAGAGGGGCGAACTCGGCATCTCGCCATGTTTGGAATAGAGTGAGCCGCAGGCCCAGGCAAAGGAGGCCACGATCAGGATCGCAACGCCGACCGGATTGATGCGTGCCGATCCGCCAAGATCTCTTGGCCCCACCAGCAACGCAAGGCCCGTGAAGCCCATCAGCAACCCAACCATGACCCGGGCCAAGGGCCGCACTCCGCCGGGGCGCAGCCAATCGACGAGTACCATCCACAGCGATACCGTGGCCACCAGCAGCGCGGTCACCCCGGAAGGCACAGTCTGCTCCGCCACGCAGACTCCACCGTTGCCTACGAACAGCAACAGGAATCCAGTGAGGGAAGCGGTGCGCCAATGCGCCAGCGTCGGGCGTATGCCAGTCTTCCAGCGCAGAAAAGGGTAGAACATCAAGCCAAAGACCAAATGGCGCGATCCCGCCAATAGAAGGGGTGGAAACGATTCAACACCTACTCGAATCGCAAGATAGGTGGAGCCCCAGATAAGATACACGGCGCCGAACGCGACCAGGACCAAAGTCGAACTGCGCGCTTGGCCAAGCGAAGGCTTAGGGCGCGGATCTGTGGCGGGCTTCGATGGAGTTTCCGTGATCGTCGGCATGGCCTGAGTTACAGCGGGAACCACAACTCCCGCCGCGTAAGCAAACAACTTAGACGCCAAATTCTTGCGCGTATAGCGCCATATTGGAGCGACTTGCTGCCTTCTGCGCGGCGCCGATTGCGACATAAACCTTCGACGACCAACACGATGAACCTAGCGGATCGACGAATCTATCCGCAAAGATGATTCAAAGCCGGAGGGAAAAATTCCAGAGCGTTTTTCCAGCGCTTCGTACTATTACCACGTGTTAGATGTTAGGACACGCCGAACGTGTTACAAAGGTTGACGGCAACGGCCGAGTAGTGGCATTTTAGCGGCCCACCTTCGCAGGGTGGGAAAGCGGCTTTGAACGGGCCGTGGTTGGTCGGTCGGTCGGGAACAACACAACTTGGTGATGTCAGCTCTCTGAGGGTGAGATGAGGGCAACAAACCTCGCAAGGGTAATTGAGCCGGATTCGAAATCCGTGTCGGCGGAGTCACGCAAGCTTGCCCCGGTAGTCGTGACGGTGGTGGCGCAACCCGAGGCAGCAACTGCCCGCGTGCCCGCATTGCGTGTCGTGCCACTAACCTCCGAAAGTCAGCCTCGCCGTTTTGCCCGCGTTCCAACGCACGCCGTGGGCGTTCATCCCGAGCATCGAGAATACCCGCGCGCGACTCTACGTCTCCCGCTCCGCCTGCGCGGCATTAACAATATCCCGGAAGAATTTCCCATCACTTTGGTGACGCGGGACATCAGCTCGACCGGCGTTTTCTTTCTTTGCCCCAAGCAGCTGGCGTTAGGCACGCAGATCGAGCTGGAAATCGTGCTGGTCAGTCGTCCTATGGGCCGGGGAAACGTTGTCGTCGCCACAACGGCGCGCGTGCGGCGATTGGAACCCGCCGCCATGCCCGGCTGGTACGGCGTGGCCGCCCTGTTTGATGACATGTCGTTCGACCGCGACGATCGCGTGCCCTCGCGATTTCTAAGCTTATAAACTGCTCGACGGCGGCAATTCCTGCCATCAAAATTCGCGATTCATAAACTTAAAAGTTTTCTCCGCCCAACACTTGCTGTTTCCTGGCTTTGTGGCCTAAACTCTCGCCAGTCTAGTTCGCAGTCCTTCGCTAACTTTCAAAGACGCTCGTACTGCGGATGAGGGGTTCCGTCCTGGGGGGGACAATATGAAGACGTGTGGACTCGTATTATTTGTATTTTTGTCGCTGCTTGCTTGCGCCCCGGCCGGTTGGGGACAAGCGCAAATCACCACCGCCACCGTTCAGGGAGATGTTCTTGACGAAAAGGGTGGAAGCGTTCCGGACGCATCCATCAAGGCAACGAACCTCGACACCAATTATGTCCGTGCGGAAACCGCCAACGAGGACGGCCACTTTGTGTTTCTCAATTTGGCCCCCGGGCGTTACACCCTGACCATCAGCAAGCCGGGATTCGCCACCATTTTGCAGGAAAATGTGAATTTGACCGTCGGCCAGGTCGTGACCATTCCCGTCACGATGAAGGTGTCCGCGGTTTCGCAGCAGATCGTGGTGTCGGATATACCCATCGTGGAGGTAACCAAAACGGAGTCGTCCTCCACGCTCGGCGAGTTGGCTGTAGCGACCACGCCAGTATTAGGGCGTAAATTTGAAGATTTGCTTACGCTCACTCCGGGCGTCAGCATTTCGCAGGGCCCCGACGGCGACGAAATCAATATCAATGGCCAGCGCGGCATCTTCAACAACATCAGCCTCGATGGCGGCGATTACAACAATGGATTCTTCGGCGAGCAAGCCGGCGGCCAGCGTGCCGCGATCGATATCACGTTGGAAGCGGTAAAAGAGTTCCAAATCATCGCCAGCGGAGCCAACGCCGAATATGGGCGCACCGCGGGCGGCGTCGTCAACGTCATCACCAAATCCGGGACCAACCAATTTCACGGCAGCGCCTTCGAATACTTCCGCACCGAAGCCCTGACTGCGGCGGCTTCCGATGGCACCCCGCTCGATGGCTTCCGCCGCAACCAGTTTGGCGGCACGTTTGGCGGTCCCATCTTCAAGGACAAGCTCTTTTTCTTCGTGGCCGGCGAAGGAATTATGGAAGATCTCAACCGCAAGAATCTCAGCGTGCCGCTCGGAACACCTTGCGGCGTCAGCAGCCCAGCCTTTGGGCCCGGCGGCACCATCACGGATGCTCAGATTTCCGCCAGCGGCGACTGCCAGCGTCAAACCCTGCTGAACTTCCTCTCCACCAAATTCGGCGAGAATGACGGCTTGCCGATTGACCGTATCATCCGCAACGCTTCGGTCTTCGGCCGGGTCGACTACAACCTCAATGCCAAGAATCAATTCTTTGCCTCCTATAGCTTCGACCGTTCCAACAACCCCTTCCAGACCTTCGATGTACCCACTTACGGCACGACCGCGAACGGCATCGAGGGTGCCTCTCACATCCAATCGGCCAACGGCAACTGGTTCAGCACCCTTTCCAACAACAAGCTGAACGACGCGCACTTTACGTATTCTCGTGAGACTCGTCCGCGCGCGGCGGTTGATCCCAACGCGGTGCCCGACACCGCCATTGGATTCTTCCCGAATTTCCGTTTCGGCCAGCCTTTCTTCCTGGAACCCACCGTCGATGAGTTGACCTATCGCACCGACGTTCGCGACAATTTCTCTCTCATCCGCGGCAAGCACACCTTCAAATTCGGCGGCGAGTGGCTCCACACCCGCAACACCCAGATCTTCCGCGGCTTCTTCACCGGCCGCTACATTTTCGACAGCGCGACCGGCTTCCTTCATTACGCTTCGCCCGCCTCGCTTGGCCCCGGTTTTGGACCGACCACCGCGGAATGCGCCGACGGGTCATTCACCGATATCTCCCTGGTCACCGGCATAACCTTGAATTCCAACGGAACCTGCCCGGGCGGCAGCGCCTTCACCGGTGGACCGCTTTTGCTCTATCTGCAACATGGACCCACAACTTCGGGCCAAACCCTCGACTCCTCCGGCGCCTCCAATATCGCGAACGAAGACTACTCCCTGTTCGTGCAGGACACCTGGAAAGTATGGCGTAACTTCACGCTGAACTATGGCCTGCGCTGGGATGCGCAAGTGTTCCCCGATCCCACGATTCCGCCTTCGCAAACTGCGTATGGCGCAGATCTAAGCAATCCGGCGTTTCCTTCCACGGGTAAACTCCCGAATCAGTACAAGGAATTTCAGCCACGTTTAGGTTTCGCCTGGGATGTCCGCGGCAACGGAAAGTCCGCGTTGCGCGCCAGTTGGGGCATCTTCAACGCACGTCAGAACATGCTCACCCAGGTCGGCGCCATAACCACGAACGGTGTCCAGCAACAGTCCATCGCCGCTGGAAGTTGCCTGTTCAAATTCGCGGTTGCAGGTGTTACGCAATGCGGCGAAAATTCGGCCGGAGGCCCCCCGCCGACCTTTCCCAACACCGTGCCCATCCCTTTTCTTCCCCCCGGCATGTTCCCATTCCAATCGGGCGTAACCGTCTTCAGCAAGGATTACGCCAATCCCCGTATTTATTCCACCAACGTTGGCTATGAGCAGCAACTCATGGGCGACTATGCGGCCTACGCGGATTTCACCCTATCGAAAGCCGTGCACCTGACGCGCTTCACCAATCCGAACGCCGGCACCGGCTTCCTTTTGCCGACCGTGGGCGCAGACACCGTCACCTACACTGGCGTTCACGGTGTCTTTCCCGACCTCGGAGACATCACGGACACGGTCAGCTCCGCAAAATCCCTCTACCGGGGTTTCACCGTCGGGTTGCGCAAACGCATGAGCCACCGCTTCTTGTTCGACGCTAACTACACTTACTCCATTGACAAGGACGACGATTCCAACGAGCGCGACCCCTTCACCTTCCGCTATGCGAATCTCTTCAATCTCGCCGCGGAGTATTCGAACTCCGATCGCGACGAACGCCACAAATTCAACTTTTACACCGTCGCCAATCTGCCGTGGGGATTTGAAGCCAACGTCCGCATGCAGGCGCACTCCGCGCAGCCCATCACCGACAACGTGAATGGTAACGGCACGGGCGCGCCGTGCAGCCCAGAGAACTCGCTCACACGGTTCGTGATTCCAGCTGGTGGCGGCACGGCTATTGACTGCGGCCGCAACCACCTGCGCAAAGACAACGCCTTCTTCACCTTCGACTTCGGCGTTGCCCGCCCAATCCATCTCGGCGAAAGATTCGCGGTCGTCCCGAGACTTGAAATGTTCAACACCTTTAACAACGTCAACAATGTGAACCCGTTGTCGTCGCCACAGTTGTTCGACTTCAACGGCTTCCTGCGCGTTGGCGTCGGCGACCCGCGCCAGGCACAATTGTCGGTCAAGCTGCAGTTCTAGCCGCCAGTTGAAAAGAGAAAGCAATCACAGCAGGGAAGAAGGGGTGCTTGTCGCACCCCTTCTTTTATTTCTGAACCGGGGATGCGAACTCCAAGAAAATTTTCTGGTACGCTTTTCCAGCGATGCCTGTAAACCAAAAACATCCCATCGAAGGCGTCCTCTTCGATTGGGACGGCACTCTTCTCGACTCTTTCGACGCCGATTCCAGCGCATACCTTGCCATGTTCCGCGAGATGGGGATTCCCTGGGGACTCGACGAACTCGCGCGGCACTATTCGCCCAATTGGTACAACGTCTATCGCGCCGCGAAACTTCCGCGCGTCCGTTGGGACGCGGCCAACCTCGCCTGGCGCAGGCAATACGCCGAGCACAAGCCCAAGCTCGTAACCGGCGCACGCCGTGTCCTGGCACGAGTCCGCCGTCATCATCGGCTTGGACTCGTGACCAGCGGCGACCGCGATCGCGTCACCTCGCAACTCCGCTACTTCCGGCTCACACGTCTCTTTGCGTCGCGGGTCTGCGCCGACGATACCTCACGGAAGAAACCGCATCCTGCTCCACTGCGCCTCGCGCTGAAACAGATGCGCCTGGACCCTGGCGCGTGCGTTTATGTAGGAGACTCCCCACAGGATTTGGAAATGGCTCGCCGCGCTGGGGTTCGCGCGATCGCAGTTCTCGGCCGCTTTCCGACCGAGAAGGGCCTGCGAGCCGCGCGCCCCGAATTTCTGCTCGACTCCATTACGGAGCTTCCCGGCATTTTGGACCATTTGCGAAGAGCGTAGGCGCATCCCGTCGAGCGCCGATTCACGTTACGTTTTCGTTGTGCCGGCGATTTGGCCGTCAACATATTTGTCGTGATGGCGAACCCAGGCCATCCCATGCGGCAAGCCCTCTTCGTCACGGCCTTTTGGCATGAGATCGAGCCAGTTGTACGCACCGATGAGAATGTCCAGCCCGCGACCGTAGCTCGAATAGGTATGGAATACGTTGCCCGCCTGATCCTTGTAAAACACGCTGGTACCGGGCCTCTCCTCGCTGGGGAACTTCCCGATCGTGTAGTTGTAATACACCTCGCCCTTCGCAATTTCTTCCTTCGTTGCGGAGACCTGATAGTCGAAATTAAAGTCATTGCCATAGGACGACACCCAATGGAAACGCCAGCCCATGCGCTTCTGGAACGCCTCGATCTCCGCTATCGGCGCTCGCGAAACCACGACCATCCGGACGTCCCGTGCGGCGAGGTGTACGGCGCTGGCGTTGATATGGTCGGCAATGAACGAGCAGCTCGGGCAGCCCTCTTTCCACCCAGGACCAAACATGAAGTGATACACCGCCAGCTGACTCCGGCCGCCGAATAGATCGGCCAGCGTCTCCTTGCCCTTCGGCCCGTCAAAGACGTAGGCCCTTTCTACTTTCTCCCAGGGAAGTTCGCGGCGCTCGCGGCTCAGTTCGTCGCGCAGACGTGTGAACTCCTTCTCCTTCTTCAACAGCTCTTTCCGCGCGGCCAGCCATTCCGCCGGCGGCACGACCTTTGGATTTTCGGGTTTGCTTGTTGCGGTTGCCATGATCACTGCTCCTTTCTTTTTTGTTCCTTGGGCCAAAGCTTGTTGGAGGTGGGTCTTGAGCGAAGCAGCCTCGCGGCGAGCGCCGTCACTCCGCCCGTAGACATCACTCCAGCCACCATCAATGCGGTGCTTGCGGTGCACGCTGGACACATAGGGCTCCTTCGCGCAGGATTGCGGCTACTTCGAGCGCTGCGCTTCCGCGCGCTTGCGAGCGCTCTCGTTTATGTGGGTCCAGCCGCGGTTCACGCCGGTGCGATGCTCGTCAATGATGAGTCCGAACGCGGTGTGGTGGAACTTGATCAGCGTTCCGCCCTCCACCTCGCTCAGCCGGTATTGCACGTTGTTGACGACCGGATAAGACATGAACAGAGGACCGCTGAACTCCAGTAGCGTCGGGCGCTTGATTGCTTGTACATATCCCCAGAAATGCCCGTTGCCGGCCCCCAACTCCCGGTACCAGCGGCCGCCAGGCCAGGCCTCGAGCTTCATGGGCATGGGTCCGTGGTCGGGCGTGTCGTTGTAGGGTCCCAGTTGCTCAAGCAGTGCGGCGAAGGTGACGTCGAGCGAAGCGCGCACGTGGATTTCCTGCGTGACGCTCAGCGTCGCATCTTCAATTCTTGTTGCTGTCGAGATCATGTTTGCTCCTTGGTGTGAGATTAGAACTGTTGGACGGATCGATTTTTCTTTCAGCGCGTTCCTTGATGCGATTCAACTGGTGCTGCCAGAAGCGCTCGAAGGTAGCGGTCCATTCATGCAGTGGGCGGATCGCCTCGGCGTTGGTCCGGTAGAGCATACGGCGGCCGTCGCGACGCACGTTCACCAAGCCTACCTCTTTGAGGACCCGCAAGTGCTTCGAGACCGAGGGCTGCTCGAAGCTGAGGCTGTCCACAATCTCGCCAACGGAACGTTCCTGGAGGGCCAGATAGTTCAGGATGTCGCGGCGGCGGGGTTCGGCCACGGCGTTGAAGGCATCGGAGGTTGTGGAGGCGCGAGGCATGGCAAGACAATACATGCCCATATGGGAATATGTCAAGTAAAAATTTATCGGCCGATCGGAACGGTCCTCGTGGCGAATCACCCTTGCTGCCCATTTTCTGGCAACGGTGACAAGATTAAGGGAAGCTCGGAAAATTGGCAGAGGAGCGAGGGATGAAAACGCTGACGGACATGCAGTGCCGAAAGGAAATCGCGGAACGGGTAGGACGGCTGCGATCGGACAGTCAACGGCAATGGGGAAAAATGTCGGCGCACCAGATGGTGTGCCATTTGGCGGGTTCATTTCGCGGAGTGATGGGACAGAAATCGTTAGCCCCGCGGCCGGCATTCGGTCACGGGGTCATCAAGTGGTTCGCGCTGTATGCGCCGCTCCAGTGGCCGCATGGACTGAAGACCATGCCGGAGGTCGATCAGGAGATCGGCGGAACCAAGCCCGCGGAATTTGAAGCCGACAGGCGAGAGCTGTTGCAGCTATTCGAAAAGTTTACGCGCCAGCCGAGAGCCTTCGCATGGAAGCCTCATCCGATGTTTATGGAGATGTCGGAAAAGGACTGGATGCGCTGGGGGTATCTGCACATGGATCATCACTTAAGACAGTTTGGCGCGTGAAGGGAAAAATGAAGTAATGAAGTAACGAAAAATCGTGACCCGCGTGCGTGGAAGCTGTTTCTTTACCTCATTACTTCGTTACGTCGTTACTTCTTTACTTCGCTTTTTCCCGCCGCAAAGCGTAGCCGAACATAGTCGGCAGTCCATTGGCCTTCCGCGTCGCAGAGCTTAGGCCGAAGCGCTTGCTGGACTTCGGCCAGGTAGGCGGGCCGTTCGCCGGGCGCGAGCGTTGCGGTGAAATTTTGGGCGAAGGTTTCGAGCCACGCGGTGACGTCGCCGGGTAACGGGGTCGGGCGAGGAATTAAAGCGATATAGTTTAGGGTGAAGCCACAATTCGTCAGGCGCGCGGAGTAGTCCTCGACGGTCGGAAAATACCAGGGGTCGGCAGCTCGCCCGTTGATACCTCGCCGGTCCAGGGCATCGATGAGTGCGCGCTTGATCGTCTCCACGCAGCCGTGACCGCCCATTTCCGCCACGAAGCGCCCACCCGGACGCAGGGCGCGCCACACACCAGCGATTACCGCGTCTGGATCGCGCATCCAGTGCAGCGCGGCGTTGCTGAAGACGGCATCGAACTCGCTGTTGAAATCGAGCTGTTCCCCATTCACCACGTATGCTTCCACCCCGAGTATTTCTGTGGCTTGTACTTGTGCGGCGCTGGCGTCTACCCCGATGACGCGGCATCCCATGGCGGCCAGTTTAGCGGTGAGGACACCGTCGCCGCAGCCCAGGTCGAGAATGCGTTCCCCTGCGCGAGGCGCGAGGAGTTCGAGAACTGGGGCGCCCAGGTCGGAGACGAAGCGAGCATTGCGCGCGTAGCTTTCAGGATCCCAGGTTTGTGATGTTTGCATCGGAGTGCTTCGCTTTATGTAAGCGCCGGGCTTTAGCCCGGCGAACCAATCGCCGTGATCGGACCTCGCGAAAATTTACCAGCCTTTCTGGTTGCGGAGGTCGGTGATATGCGCCGCGTGGTGCCGTCCGTGCCACTCGTACATGAGGAGCAGCCAATCGATGCTGCGCTCACCGTGATCGGGGTGGATCAAGGGGCGCGCGAATTGATCGGGCGTAAGCGACCGCCAGAGGACGTCCCAGCGTTCATGCAGTGAATCGAGCAGCATCTGCGATACTGCGATCGGCAACTTCGCGTCGGCCAATTCAGCCCAGCGGGCCTCGTCGTAGGGTTTGATGGCTGGTTTGTCCTCAGTAAGTGCCAGGCGCAAGCGGATGAAGGCGTTCATATGACTATCCGGCACATGATGAATTACCTGCCTAACCGTCCACCCGCCTTCGCGGTAAGGCGTGTCGAGCTGCGCGTCGCTTAGTCCTTTCACGGCGGCGCGCAATTTCCCGGGCGTTGCCGCGATTTCGTCGATGGCTTGACGCCGCCGCTCGGGCGACACGTGCGAGGGCATTTCGAATTTCCCTATGGGGTAGCGTGGATCCATCCGAATGTCCTTTCGAGGTCAACTCTGCGTTCCACCTTGAGCGTAGCGGTGGCTCCCGACATGGTCAACCGCAGCTAAGCCCAAAGGCTGCTCCAATTTGGACGCTCCCGCACGGTTCGGACGCCCGCAGCGGTGATGCTACAATGCCTTGTGATTGTATCGGTCGGATATATTGCGGAATCAAATACTTGCATCGCGAATCAAATAGCTAGGAGCGTTCGATGGAAAATGTCGTCATCATCGGTAGTGGCTGCGCGGGGCTGACGGCCGCGATCTACGCGGCGCGCGCCAACTTGAAACCGCTGGTGATCGACGGTCACGAGCCCGGGGGACAGCTCTCCCTGACCACGCACGTGGAAAATTTCCCCGGCTTCCCTGACGGCATCATGGGACCGGAGTTAATCGAAAACATGCGGAAGCAGGCGGCCAGGTTTGGGACTGAATTCAAGGCCGGTGTCATTACCGATGTGGATTTGACCCAGCGACCGTTCAAGATCGTGGCGGGCAAAGATACGTATGAGGCGAAAGCGCTGATTATTGCCGCAGGAGCATCGGCTCGGCTGATCGGCCTGCCCAACGAGCGCGAGCTGATCGGTCACGGGGTCTCCACCTGCGCGACCTGCGACGGCTATTTTTTCCGCGGCAGACCCATCGCGGTCGTGGGCGGCGGAGATACCGCGATGGAAGAGTCCAACTTTTTGTCGCGGTACGCGAGCAGGGTGTACTTGATCCACCGGCGGACGGAGTTTCGCGCTTCCAAGATCATGATCGATCGCGCGAAGGCCAATGAGAAGATCGAATTTGTCACTCCGGCGGTTGTGCATGAAATCATTGCGAAGGACGGTTCGGTGGAGAGCGTGCGTCTACGCAATCCCGAGTCGACCGAGACGCGAGAAATCCCGGTCCATGGTCTCTTCGTCGCCATTGGGCACGACCCCAACACCAAGGCGCTCAAGGGCAAGCTGGAGATGGACGCGAATGGCTACCTGATCGCCAAGCACGGCAGCCTGACGAAAATCCCCGGCGTGTTCGTCGCGGGCGATGTGCAAGATCATCGCTACCGGCAGGCCGTCACCGCCGCGGGCTCGGGTTGCATGGCGGCCATGGACGCGGAAAAGTTCCTGGAAGAGCACAAGGACTAGCGCAGACCTAGCCGCGGCAATCGCGCGCGGTCATAATTAAGAGTCCCAATGCTCAGGTCGACGCTCCTCAAGCTCTCCGAAAGCCCTGGTTTTGCCGGCTGGGTTACCTGCAACACCGCCACGCGGAGCATGGCGCGGCGTTTCGTGGCCGGCGAAACGCTGGACGAAGCCATTGCTGCCGCCCGTAAGTGCAACGACACCGGCATGTATGTGAGCCTCGATTATCTCGGCGAGAATGTTGCCACCACGAGCGATGCGCAGCGCGCTCGTGATGCTTACCTGGAAGTTTTCGACCGCATTGACAGGGAAAAACTATACGCCAACGTCTCCTGCAAGCTGACCCAGCTGGGTCTGGACTTGAGCGCAGAATTCTGCGAAGGGTTGGTTCTTTCTGTCGTCGAACGCGCGGCGGCTTACGATAATTTCCTGCGCGTGGATATGGAAGGATCGGTCTACACCCAGCGCACCGTCGAGCTGGTGAAACGCATCCGCGCGCGCAATCCCGCGATCGGTACGGTGATCCAGGCGTATCTGTACCGCAGCGAGGGCGATATCCAGGACCTGCTGGCTTACGGTTGCCGCGTGCGGCTTTGCAAGGGTGCCTACAAGGAATCGGCCGAGGTCGCGTTCGAGCGAAAACGCGATGTCGATGCGAACTTTGTGCGGCTAATGCAAATGTTGCTGCCTAGCGGCTTTTATCACGCGATCGCAACCCACGACCCGCACATGATTGGAGAAACCATTCGATGGGCGGCGGCGAAACAAATTTCCAAGGACGATTTTGAGTTTCAGATGCTCTATGGAATTCGTACCGATCTGCAGCGGCGCCTGGTGAAGGGCGGCTACCGCGTTCGCGTCTACATTCCATACGGGCAGGACTGGTTCCCCTATTTTATGCGCCGCTTGGCCGAGCGGCCGGCAAACATCGGGTTTCTGCTGCGAAATTTCTTCCAGAAATAGCGAGCCAAAGATCGCCTACGGGGGTGGATTGCGGAATTTGGGTGCGACGCGGATGCCGTACTTTGGGCGCAACGTAACCGAAGGAAGCATTTCCACCGGATGGCCGGGCACGAGTTCCAGATGAACCCTCCGCAGGATTGTGGCCAGCAGCATCGTGGCCTCGATCATTGCAAACGCCGCACCCACGCAAACTCGGGGCCCTCCTCCAAAAGGGAAGTAGGCAAACCGCGGAATCTTTCCGGAGCGAACCGGATCTTCCCGCCAGCGTTCCGGATCAAAAGTTTCCGGGTCAGCGAAAAATCTCGGGTCGCGTTGCGTCAGCCATTGAAAGATGAAAATGTTGGTGCCCGCGGATACTCGGTACCCTCCAATTTCGCAGTCCGCCAACGCCCTCCGGCCAATACCCCACACCGCAGGATACAGCCGCATTGCTTCCTTCAGCACCATCTCCGTGTAACGTAAACGTGGAAGATCGGCAGGCGTCGCTTCATGGTCACGGAGGACCGCGCGCAGCTCTTCGATAACGCGAGCTTCGATTTGCGGGTTTTGAGCCAGTAGAAAAAAGGTCCACGACAGGGTAATTGCGGTCGTTTCGTGGCCTGCCAGAAAAAGGGTCATGACTTCATCTCGCAACTGCGCGTCGCTCATCGGCTTGACGTCCACGTCGCGCGCCTGGAGCAGCATGCCCAGCAGATCTTCACGCGGCTGATCAGAGTTGCGCCGCTCCCGAATAATCCCATTGATCACATCGTCTAATTCGCTGACGGCATGCCGCCTTCCGGACGCCAGGAAATCAGGGATGTCGAACGGGAACAGCAGAGCTTGCGCCGCGTCGGTCATGAATCTTTCGGTCACCACGCGCATCGCCTTGCCGACCCGTTCGGCGGCATCGCCGACCCGTGCGCCGAAGAGGCATTGGGCGACAATATCAAGCGTCAAAGCCATCAAGTCGTCGTGGATGTTCCGTGCCTCGTTGTGGCGCCAGCCATCGAGCATGCGCTCCGCCGCCCCTGTCATCACGGGAGCATACGCCACAATATTTTCGCGGCGAAATGCCGGCTGGATCAGGCCTCGCTGCCGTTGCCAGAATTTTCCTTCGCTGGTTAGCAGCCCTTTGCCCAAAACCCGAGCCAGGGCGCGATAGTCCGCGGATTTGCTGAAGTTGCCGGGATTCGTAACCAGCACGTATTCGATGTCGCGTGGATGCATGACCAGGCATATCGTAACGTGCAGATATCGAAGCTGCATGACGTCCCCGTATTGCTTCGCACAACTCGCATAGAATCCAAGCCAATCGCGCGACACATCACGCAAACTGCCTAGCAGGAAATTGCCTTTGGGACCCGGCGGACGCTGCATTGTATTTTTCACTGCCGAAACCGAGGCCGCCGTCATCGTCTTATCACCCCATTGTCGAAGCCGTGTCGTTCTAATTTCGGCTTGAGCTTTATGGCGGAGGTTGCTCACGACCCCCCAAAGACAGCCCGCTAGCTCTTTCGGCAGACCGTGACGCCGTCGCGCAGCGGGATGAGCACCGGGTACAAATCCTTCGAGGCATAAACGAGGCGATTGAATTCCTGAATGCCCAGCGTGTGCTTGTCGTCAGCCGCGGCGGGGCGTGCCGCTTTGCCCGACCACAACGTATTGTCCGTGACCAGCAGGCCTCCGCGCTTCAACTTCGGGAGAGCTGCGCGTAACGCGTCGGGATACTGATGCTTGTCGATGTCGTTGAAGATGAAATCGAATTTTCCCGGCGCCTTCTTCAACAAGGCGAGCGCGTCTCCGGTCTGAACGCGGATGCGCTTGGCTACGCCAGCACGCCGAAAGTAGTCTTGGGCGCGCCGCGCTTTTTCCGGATCGCCATCGGTGTAAAACACCTCGGCCTTTGGCCCGGCAGCGCGCGCTAGCCAGATTGTCGAGTACCCGATCGCCGAGCCCATCTCAAAAATTCGCTGGGCGCCGGAGACTTGCACCAGCAGCGTGAGTAGACGCGCCACGGCGGGACCTATGATCGGCACGCGATTCTTCGCCGCATAGTCTTCGATTTCGGTGACAACGGCGTCGCGCTCGGGAAGAAGCTCGTAAAGGTACTCTTCGACGTCGTCCTGAATGTATCCGCTGCGCAGATTTTCAGTGCGTATCACAGGCTTTCTCCGGGTTTCAGCGCAAGAATCTCCAGGCCCGCAATGTCTTTGGCCTCCGACCGCAAAGCCTCCGGCGTACCAGTAAGAAAAGGGAACGTCGCGTAGTGCATCGGAATGACGTGCTTTACTCCAAGGAGCCGAATGGCATGTGCCGCTTCTCGAGGTCCCATTGTGAAATGGTCGCCGATGGGCAGTAGCGCGAGATCAGGCTTGTACAGTTCACCGATCAATTTCATATCGCCGAAAAGCGCAGTGTCCCCTGCATGGTACACGGTGAAGCCTCCGGGCATGCGAATGATCAATCCTGCCGGCTCGCCCGCGTAGACAACTTTGTCGCCATCGTGGATCGAATTCGAATGGAACGCATGGGTCATCGTGACTTGAAATTCGCCAACCTGTTGCGTTCCGCCTTTTCCCATCGGCTGGGTTTCTTGCCCGAATCCCTTGCTTTGAACCCACAGGCAAGTCTCGAAAATCGCCACGATCTTCGGTTTGTGCTGTTTCGCCAGCGCCAGCAGATCCGCGGAATGATCGGAATGCGCGTGAGACAGAAAGATGACGTCGAGCCGCGGAAACTTCTTTAACGCTGCGGGGCAGACGGGGTTGCTCATCACGAATGGATCAATCAACGCAACCTGGCCACTGGGTGTCGTCAACGAAAACGTGCTGTGACCGAAATAAATGATCTTGTTTCCCTTCATGTCGATCATGGGAGACCTCGGAAAGAAATTGGAAGGAACGCGCAAGGTTTTGCTGGGACGTGATGCCCTGTTATCGCGCGGCCGCAGCACTATCATTCGATGCAAGCAGCGAGCGAATGGCCGCTTCATACGTCGCGCGATCGTTTGCGCCGAGCAAGTGGCCGACCTGCCGGCCATCTTTCGCATAAAAGAACGACGCCGGAATCGCGCCGCCCCATCCCGGCAGGACCGCCTGCACAAACGCATCCTCGCCGCCCGCTTTCTTGCGGACGTTCGGGAACGCTGGCTTATAGCGCGCGATGAAGCGCCGCATCAAAATCAAATCGCCATCCTGATCGAGATTGACGCCCACGATGTGCAATCCCTTCGGGGCATATTCCTTAGCCAGCTCGTTCAGCATGGGGAACTCGTCACGGCACGGTTCGCACCAGGTGGCCCAGAAAGTGATCAGTACGGCCTTCCCGCGATATTGCTCCACCAATTTTTGATAGCCCTGCGCGTCAATCACTTGAGGATCGCGGGGCGCGGTAGCTTGCGGCGCGGCCAGCGCGGAGGCGGCCGCGAAAAACGCGAGTGCGACGAAAACGGTCCGAAGGCTCATGAGGTTCCCTTCCCCAGCTATTCTAGCCGCACCAGCCGAAGTTGAGAAACTCATTCGCGCCGCGTACAATCGAACTCATCGCTTGTTGGCCCTGATCGGGTCGTGGTATAAGAAATTTCCGGCAGGTGCGCACTCTCTACTTCGATGGAGGCACCGGTCTTGGGTCCAACAAAGGAGACCTTGAATGGCATATGTGATTGCCGAGCCATGTATCGGCACAAAAGACAGCGCCTGCGTTGACGTCTGCCCGGTCGACTGCATCCACCCGCGCAAAGATGAGCCCGAGTATGAGGGCGTGAAGCAGCTCTTCATCAATCCCGCGGAATGCATCGACTGCGGCGCGTGCGTGCCGGTTTGTCCGGTGACCGCCATTTTCGCGCTCGAAGATCTACCCGAGAAGTGGCAGAGCTATACGCCGGTCAACGCGGACTTTTACGCGAAGAAGTAGCTCGGCCTCGCAGGTTTGACTCTCCGGTTTGATTCTCCAGGACTGCTAACGGCTTTCCGCGGCACGCTCCGGCGTGCCGCGTTTCCTTTTTCAAGCACGGCCGGCGCAGATCGCAATTGTGTTCTTCCCAGCGCCTGCCCTTCCAACGCTTGCCGCC
This sequence comes from uncultured Acidobacteriota bacterium, assembly GCA_963721915.1. GTDB lineage: Bacteria > Acidobacteriota > Terriglobia > Acidiferrales > UBA7541 > Acidiferrum. The sequence continues at coordinate 634,450 of CAVRLD010000009.1, forward strand.
ATCGATTCATCTAAAATTGTATGCGGGCTTATAAGACAGGGAGAAGAGTCTGAAGATCCGATGGCAAATCCGCCTGCTGTTCGCGCTTACCTGCAGTCTCACGTCAGGCAGCCGGTCGGGAGCTCAACTTCCCGCTTCGAATTCGTCCGCGACCGCGCAATCCCGCGTGCAAACCCTGGATGGCATCTGGTCGGGAACGTTGCAAGCCGGAGACACGGCCCTCCATTTCGTTCTGCACATTACAAGCGCCGATCATGGTTCGGTTGTGGCCACCCTGGACAGCCTCGACCAGGGTGTCTATGGCATTGAGGCACGCGTCCAGGAGCCATACGGCTCGAAGTTCAAATTCGAAATCCAATCCGTCAACGCCTCCTATCAAGGAGAAGTTTCCGTCGATCACCGCACCATCGACGGCACCTGGTTGCAGGGAGGCGCCAGCCTTCCGCTGACGTTCCATCGTCAGCCGCACATGTCGGTCTCCAGGAGCCCCCAGGGAGCGGTGGCAACCTCGGAAGGCACCTGGCAAGGCGCGCTCGAAACCAACGGCATGCGGTATCGACTGCAATTGCGGATTTCGCACGACGCCCAGGGAAAACTCGTCGCGTCGATGGACAGCATCGATCAGGGCATCAACGGCTTCCGTGCAGCGCAGGTCACCCAGAGCCAGTCCGCCGTTCACTTGGATTTGCCCGCTGTTCGCGGCGTGTACGACGGCAATCTGAATCCCGCGAACAATGTGCTTTCGGGAACATGGCGGCAGGGAGCCGACTCCAGCGAGCTCACGTTCAAGCGCTCCGATCAGATTCTGGAGTTGCGCCGCCCGCAAGTCCCCGTCAAACCATATCCCTACAAAGAGGAAGAACTAACTTTTCCAAACTCCCAGTCCGGCATTTCGCTCGCTGCAACGTTGACCACCCCCCGAGGCCCCGGCCCTTTCCCTGCGGCAATCTTGCTAGTCGGGTCCGGCCCGCTCGACCGCGATGAAACCGATTCCGGTCATCGCCCGTTCCTGATTCTTGCCGATCACCTCACGCGCCAGGGCATTGCCGTGTTGCGCTACGACAAACGAGGTGTCGGCAAATCTTCCGGCGACTACGAAGAAGCCACCACCGCGGATTTCGCCGATGACGCCCAAGCCGCTCTGGCTTTCCTCAAGCGCCGCAAAGAGATCGACGCGCGAAAAATCGGCATCGTCGGGCACAGCGAAGGGGGCATCATCGCGCCCTTGATCGCATCGCGTTCGAACGATGTCTCCTGGATCGTTATCCTTGCTGGACCCGCTACCAAAGGCGAAGAGACGCTGCTGCTGCAATCAGACCTGATCACCCGAGCAGCCGGGATGACCACTGAGCAGGTTGCCAAGAGTCTCGACTTCGACAGGGAATCGTACAACCTGGTGCGTCACGCCCAGGATCGCAGGGTTTTGGAAAACCAGCTCCAGGATCTGGTAAAGGTCAGCGGTATAGGGCCCGCCGCGCCCTCTGCATTTCTTCAGCGCCAGATACATTGGACGAGCTCGCCCTGGTTTCGCTATTTCCTCGACTATGATCCCGCATTAGCGCTTCAAAATACGAAATGCCCTGTCCTTGTTTTGAGTGGAGAGAGAGACCTGCAGGTCCCCCCGAAAGAAAATCTACCGCTCGCCAGAAAAGCGCTCGAAACCGGAGGCAACAAAGATTTTCAGGTCATCGAATTGCCCGACCTCAATCACCAGTTCCAGCATTGCTACCTGGGTTTGCCCGCTGAATCCCGCGCGATCGAAGAAACATTCGCGCCCGAGGCGTTATCCACGATCTCCACTTGGATTTTGAAACATTCACCTTCGTAAACGGCCCATCCTTTCGGAAACGCGCGGCGCACCCGCGCATACCCTGTCCGCATCGAGCCCAGGTGCGCGATTCGCGTTACACTGTTTTCTCCCAGCGTTCATAACCGCGCTCTACAGGTTATGCTGTAATCTAGGAGCCCGATCTAGTCCCCGTGCCGCCAAAGCTCCATTTGGTCCTCCTCGTCCACGCGCATCAACCCGTCGGCAATTTCGATCACGTTTTCGAGCAATCCTACGCTCGTTGCTATTTGCCCTTCGTCGAAGTTCTTGAACGGCACCCCAGCGTGCACGTCGGCCTTCACTATTCAGGCCCGCTGCTCACCTGGATCGAACAGCATCATCCGCAATATTTTGACCGCCTGCGAAAGATCGTGAGCAGTGGTCAGGTCGAAATGCTGGGCGGTGGTTTTTATGAGCCTATCCTGATTTCGATCCCCTCGGCGGACCAGCACGACCAGATCGTGCAGCTCGCGGACTACGTCGAGCACCACTTCGGCGAGCGCCCGAGCGGTGCCTGGCTTGCCGAACGAGTCTGGGAGCCGCAACTCGCCTCGGTCCTCGCCGAAGCCAAGGTTGGCTACACGGTCCTCGACGACATCCACTTTCTGTCGGCGGGCTTCGAGCAGGTTGAATTGTTTGGCGACTACATCGCCGAAGACAAAGGCCAAACCATCCGTATCATCCCCGGGCAGAAATCTCTGCGTTACCTCATTCCCTGGGACACCGTCGAAAAGACGATGGCCCACCTGCAGGAGACCTTCGCTGCCCATCCCGATGGCATCGCCGCAATGGGCGACGACATGGAAAAATTTGGTGGATGGCCCGGCACCTTTGAACACTGCTTTCAGGAGGGCTGGCTCGACAGCCTTTTTGCGGCCTTCGAACAAAATTCTTCGTGGCTCGATGCCTGCACTCCCTCCGAATACTTAACCGCACACAAACCCATCGGGCGCGCCGATCTGCCGACGGCGTCCTACACGGAGATGATGGAATGGGCCCTGCCCACGCGCACGCGCGAGCGTTACAACGCGCTACTCAAGGAATTCAACTCGCGTCCCGAGGTGCTCTCGTTCCTGCGCGGCTGTCCCTGGCGCGGCTTTTTCCGCAAGTACGCCGAATCGAATCTGCTCCACAAAAAAATGCTGCGCGTCGCCGACCGCATCGCCAAAGCGCCGAAACGCCGCGCCGGCTCGAAAGCCGCGGAAGATCTGGCCAACGCCCGCGACTTGCTCCACCGCGCACAATGCAATGACGCCTACTGGCATGGAATTTTTGGTGGTCTGTACGCCCCGCATCTTCGCACGGAGATTTCGAGGAATCTGATCCGCGCCGAAGCCATCGCCGATCGCCACACACCCAGCGGGATTGCGCCTCGCGTGGAAACTCTGGATTACGACGGCGACGGCGTGGATGAACTTTTATTTACCGCCCCCGAATATCAGGCCCTTGTGAAGCCTTCGGATGGCGGCACGCTCGCCGCGCTGGATTTCCGCCCCACGTCTTCCACCTTGATCAATTCCATCCTGCGCCGTCCAGAGCCGTATCATTCTCGCCTGCGTGACCCCAATTATCGTCCGCCGACTTCAACCGCCTCAGCCTACGAACAGACCAAGGTCAAGGAAAGTGGCCTCGATCGCTTTCTTCAATACGACCGCTGGCCCCGCCATTCCTTCCGAATATTTGTTTTTGATCCTTCGCGCACCGCGGCCGACTACGAATCTCTGCAGCTGCACGAAGATGCCGGACTTGCGGGCGGCCTTTTCACCGTCGATACATCCTCTTCGCAAGATGCTGAACTCGTTCGCCACGGGGCTATTGCTTGGCCCGGAGATAAGTCCGGTTCGGGCGCCGAGGCTACGATCGCCAAGCATTTTTCGCTCGGCCCCGCCCCTCGCGGCTGCGAAGTGGCTTGTGAACTCAGAGTGAAATTCAAATCGGCGATCGCAAATCCCATCGCCATCGGTCTGGAGTCTGTAGTGAATCTGCTCGCCCCGGACGCGGCAGATCGCTTTTTCGAAACGCCCGACGGCCCGCGAAACCTGCGCTTTAACGGTGCCGTTCCTGGCCCCACGCTACGCATGGAAGATGCCTGGCAGCGAGTGAAGATTGCTCTTCATGCGCCCGGCGCACAACACTTCTGGGTCGCCCCGATTGAAACGGTTTCAGAGTCTGAGGAAGGTTTCGAACGTGTTTACCAGGGATCGCAAATCCTTGCGGTTTGGTATCCCGATTTCGCCAAAGAAAAATCCTGGCTCGGGCGTCTCGTCTGGCGAATTGAAGAAATCCCGCAATCGCAAAACTAAAACTCTCCGGAAACCGGAGCGCAAAGCCAAAACCATCGTCCGGCGGGAGCGCAAACTTAACTGCCATCCCGACCGGAGCAGCCGGCTTTTTCCCGCGCTCGGTTTTTGAGCGCCGGGCTGCGCAGTGGAGGAACCCGCGCCTCGGGTCGATGCACGCTTCGGTCCCGGATAGTCGAGTAGCCGGGCGCCATCGCTGGCGCCCAGCCCTCTAAGAACCGGACTTGAAGGTTTCCCATTCATCCGGCTCGAGCACCTAAAAACGCCCCCATGAAAAACGAGGACGCGGCCTGATGCAAAACGAAGCAGACTTACTCGATACTGACTTGCTGCCGATTCGCACGGTGGAGGAAATTCCGCCCGCCGTGTGTGAAGCTGCACCAACAGGTTGCCCCGTCGTCATTTGCTTTGCTTCATGCATCGGTTCCTCAAGCGGTCTCGAGTTGAGCACCAACAGGAAGTCAGCTCCGTTTCCGGCGAGGTAATCTTGTCCCCACGAGGCGACGCAACCTCTATCTGCCCGATTACAGGGCAGCCTTCGCTTGCTCCCCTTTCCGTTACCCGCATCGCCATCAGATTCATCTTGCGATGGTCCTTCCCCTTGCGAGGAGCGCTACGGGCTTACCCTGTTCCGCTGAAATGACGCGATCGGTTAAATCTGCTCTCTACGCCGGCAGTGTTGATTACCCATGACAGAGAAACCGGAAGCCTCTGTACTCACTGCAAGAAGAGCCGCGCAGCATTTTAGGCTCTCTTCGGCTGACGACGCTTACGAGCATTTGTATATTCTGATCGTACGATCAAGTCTAGGTCCGTCTCCGCCTAATGCTGGCAGATACACCGTTGCCTCGCGGTTTCGGTGCCGCTCTTGCGAGCGTGGATACATTGTCCAAGGGCTCCAGAACAGTTCGTTGCCTCGCCGCTCTGCCTTGTACGCTACGTGCGATGGGACGCACGGTCTGATCGAGTTCCTCCTCTCCAGACAATCATTTTCAGCAGCTTTCCAGGTCGCACTCCGGCTCTCCGACCGTGCTCACCGTCCTATTGCCGAATCAACAAATTCTGCGCAAACGGCCATTCCTCATCAATCCATTGCCCATCGCACCGGAATCCCGTTCTTTGCGCCATAGCGACCACTTCAGCAGGACGGTACTTGTGCGAACTCTCCGTCCAGATCGTCTCGCCTTCCTTGAAGTTCACCTGCAGTCCGGCAGCTGGAATGGTCACCGATTGGTCCTGTTTCGACCTGAGGTGCATCTCAATGCGCCGCTCGAATGTATTCCATCGAGCCTCATGTTCGAACTGCGACAGATCGAAATTGGCGCCCAGTTCCCGATTGATCCGCGCCAGCAGATTCATATTGAACGCCGCGGTCACTCCGGCAGGATCGTCGTAGGCAAGCAACTGAGTAGCCGCGCTTTTCTCAAGGTCGGTTCCAAGCAGCAGCGCATCGCCGGTTCGCAAGATGGTGCAAACTTCGCGTAAAAATGCCTCGCCGGCCTCGCGATCGAAATTTCCGATCGTGCTTCCCAAAAACAAGACCAGCAAATGCTCGCGGTCATCCCGCCGCTTCGCAACAGCGCGCAAACCTTCTAGATAAGGCTGTTCGTAACCTACGATGCTGACAAGATCGATTTGCCCAAGCTCTTTTTCACAAGCGGCCAGCGCCGACGGCGAAATTTCAATCGGGTAGTAGTATGTCCGCTGGCGCTGCGAGAGCGCCTCCAGGATCCAACGCGTCTTTTTTCCGCTGCCGCTCCCGAGCTCCGCCACCTCGATAGGAAATGGCAACCGCGCTACGATCTCCCCGGAGTGCTTTTCCAGCAATCGCGCGTCCGCCCGGGTCAGGCCATACTCCGGCAGCACGCAGATCGCTTCGAACAGCGCCGAGCCAACCTCGTCATACAAATACTTCGAGGGCAGCTCTCTCTGTCCGGCCTTCGCCAGACATTCGCGCACACATCGCGCGAACTCCGAGACGTGCCTTGTGGGAAGGGAATAGGTCTGCATGTCGGCTCCCAGGACTAACGTCTTGGTCAGTCCTCAACGCAGCGAAATGTCGCGTACACGTATGGATAATGCGGCTGGAACCAGTTACGGAACGATCGTCGCAACATACATCCGGCGGTGCGGGGAGAGCCGCCTTTCATCACGTAATGCTTGCCATCGAAGAAATTGGCCGAATACCCTGGATAGAACGACATAGGCGCGAAGCCGGGAAACGGTGCGAACTCCGTCCGCGTCCACTCCCAGCCGTTGCCTACCAAATCGTGCACGCCAAATGCGCTGGCGCCGCGCGGATACGAGCCTACAGGCTTCGGATCCCAATGCGCAAAATTGAAATTCCCATAGCGCTCGCTGGGCGCCTCATCGCCCCATGGATACAATCGCTCAACGCGCTCATCCGAGGTGCCGTATGCCGCCCGGTGGAATTGCTCTTCCGTCGGCAACTTGCGGCCCAGCCACTTGGAGTATGCGACGGCTTCCGCATGACTCACATAGACAGGCCAGTCCAGCGGCAATTGAATGTCTCCGAACATGGTGCGATACATCCACAAACTTCCTTCGCGCCGCCAGAAAGTCGGATGCTTGACCCCTTCCGCTTTCTTCCAAGCCCACGCCTCGTCGCTCCACAGCGACCTGTTTTCGTAGCCGCCCGACTGCACGAACAGCAGAAAGTCCCGGTTCATTACGTTGTAGTTGTCGATCGCAAATCCGGGCACGAACGCTTCCCACGCGTCCATTTCATTGTCCCAGCCGAATTCCCCATTGTTCGTGCGTCGCATGCCCATGGTCGCCTGGCCGGCGGGCACGTCAATCAAATGAGATTTCGCCCGCGCGGTCTTCCACACAGCTTCCTTGGTAGCTGGAATCTTTCGGTCGGCCGGCTGCTGGTGCAGCATGTAGGCCAAGGTCTCGGCGTGCATCAGGCGATGCTCGATCGCCACTTCCAGCATTTGTAGCAGCAGCGGGTGGCCTTCGGACGGATTCGCCAGCGTTCGCGCAATCGCCTGGTCCAGATCTTCGCGTAGCCGCTGGTTGTAATTCTTGATTTCTTCATGCGACGGCCAATCCGACGGCTTATCCGTCGGCAATCCGCCGCCAACCGGATCAATTCCGAACGCAAACAATTTGTCGAAGGATTCGTGGAAGGAGCGCAATCCAAATGCGCGTTGCGCTAGCAGATTCCAATCAAAAGACTCAACATGTCCCACATAAAAAATGATGCGATGACGTTCCGCAATCGGCCGGTCGTAGAGGGCTTCTTCCCGAACGATTCCAAACAACTCGTCGGTGCGTTTGCGCGCCTCCGCAAGGCGCATGTGCAGGTCGTGGCGTATGCGAACCGCGCTGCTAAGAACTCCCATGCGATTGTCTCCCCCGAATTCGATGCCGCTTCCGCGCGAAGGATGCACCAAAATTCGGTGCTGGGAGCCAGAGCCAAGTATGATGGTCCCTCCCACGGTCGGAAGGTGTCAATCGAAATGAATGCGAAAGCCCCCTCACTGGCTGAAAGTACCATTCTCTTTCATGACGTAACATACAGCGTTAATGGTAACGCCGCGCACCCAATTATTGATTCCATCTCATTGGGAATTCACGTAGGTGAAACATTGGTCCTTCTGGGTCGCAGCGGCAGCGGGAAGACGACCCTATTAAAGCTGATCAATGGGCTGTTATTACCCCTGTCCGGCAAGGTGCTGGTGCAGGGCCGCGCCACGTCCGAGTGGGATGCCATTCGCCTGCGTCGTGGCATTGGTTACGTCATTCAGGAAGGTGGCCTGTTTCCGCATTTCACGGTCGCGCAAAATATCGCGCTGGTTCCCACATTAGAAAAATGGGAGCCGACTCGCATCGCGAAGCGCGTCGAAGAACTCCTTTCCCTCGTCGGCCTCAACCCCCGCGAATTCGCCGCCCGCCACCCCAACGAACTCTCCGGAGGCCAGCGCCAGCGCGTAGGCGTCGCCCGCGCTCTCGCTGCCGATCCACCGATCCTGCTCATGGACGAGCCCTTCGGCGCGCTCGATCCAGTCACCCGCGCGGAAATTCAGCGCGAGTTCAGCAGCCTCGCCCGCCGCCTCGGCAAAACCATCGTCTTCGTCACCCACGACTTGCGCGAAGCCATGCTGCTCGCCTCGCGCATCGTTCTCCTGCAAGCAGGCCGCATCGTCGCCTCCGCGAAGCCGCAAGAGTTCCTCCACATCGACCATACCGAAGTTAAGGCCTTCGCCTCCTCTCTTGATCCCGTCCCAGGAGCCACCACGTGAGCCCGTGGCAATTCTTTGTCGGACATCAAGTCGAAATTCTCGAGGCCACCGCCTCTCACCTGACTCTCGTTCTCATCTCAATGGCCATCGCAATCGCCATCGCCCTCCCGCTTGGTATGCTGATCGTCCAGCGCCCCACGCTGCGCAACATCTCCCTCGGCATCGCCAGCGTTTTCCAAACTATTCCCAGCCTCGCCCTCTTCGGCTTCCTGATTCCCATACCAATCATTGGCGGCATCGGCCGTCGCACCGCCATCGTAGCGCTCGTTCTCTACGCCATTCTTCCGATTTTGCGGAACACCTACGTCGGCCTCACCGGCATCGATCCGGCCGTCCTCCAAGCCGCCGAAGCCATGGGCATGACCAATACGCAAATCCTCTGGCGCGTCCGTCTGCCTCTCGCCTTACCCGTGATCCTGGCCGGGATCCGCACAGCCACGGTCATCACCATCGGCGTAGCCACAATCGCCGCAGCCATCGGCGCAGGCGGCCTCGGCACCTTCATCTTCCGCGGCGTAGCTATGGTCAGCGACGCCGTAATCCTCGCCGGCGCCATCCCCGCCGCCCTGTTAGCCATCCTAGCCGACGTGCTCCTCGCCAGACTGGAGCGCCACCTGAAGGTAGCGCAATAATTTCCTCGCGGTTCGTCTCTGCTCTCTTTTCTTCTCGTTCCACACCCACCCGTGAGACATTCATAGCGATGCGCCACCCGTCGCTCAGCCTCCTTTGCCTCTTCTCTTTTCTTTCCATCTCGGGCTGCCGCACCACTCAACCCCACATCACCATCGGCTCAAAATTCTTCACCGAGCAGGTCATCCTCGCCGAGCTCCTTGCTCAACACATCGAAACCCGCACCGGCATCCACGTCGAGCGCAAAACCAATCTCGGTGGCACCCTCCTCTGCCAAAAAGCCCTCGAATCCGGCCAGCTCGACCTCTACGTGGAGTACTCCGGCACCGCCCTGACCGCCGTCCTAAACGAGTCCCCGAGTGGCGACTCAACCGCCATCTATCAGCGAGTAAAACAAGGCTACGCGGATCGCTTCAACCTCGAAGTAACCGAGCCCTTGGGCTTTGAGAACACCTTCGCCATGGTCGTCCGCGGCGCAGACGCTCAGCAATTCCACCTGCGCACCATCTCCGACATTATCCCGTTAGCCCCGCATTGGCGCGTAGGCGTAGGCTACGAATTCCTCGAGCGCCCAGACGGCTACCAAGGCTTCACGCAGCGTTACAGTCTCCACTTCGCCCGACAACCCAGCGTCATGGACCTGGGCCTGATCTACCGCGCCCTGGTCGACAAGAAAGTAGACATCGTAGCCGGCAACTCCACCGACGGCCTAATCGACGCCCTCCACCTGGTAGCCCTAACCGACGACCGCCACTACTTCCCCCCCTACGACGCCGTTCCCATAGTCCGCCGCGACACGCTAGCCAAATTCCCCCAACTCCGCCCCGCCCTAGCCGACCTAGCCAACAAAATTTCCGCCGAAGACATGCGCCACCTGAACTCCGAAGTAGACGCCAACCAGCGCGATGCCGCCACAGTAGTCCGCACCTACCGCGCCACCAAGTCCCTCTGAAACTGTGGCCCGCCGCCAATATCCCCTGACTGCCCCAAAATGCAATGTAGTGGCCGGTCTTTAGACCGGCCACCCACCCATAGATTTTTCTTCGTCGTGTTACCAGTAGACTGGAACATGTCAGCATGATTCGGAACGAAACCATCACCCCTTCCAAAGGAACTCGGCAAGATTTCCTTTAACTTGCATAACATTTATGGTAAACTCTGGCCAGTCAGCTTCACGTTCAAAGCGCCCAACCTGTGCCGCTTTTTCTGTTTTCGCAAAACAAATACTGAATCTAACCCCTGTATTACCAGTAGGTTGTGGACTCTTAAGGAAAGCCGAGCGTAACCCGCTTCAATTCAATAAATTACAGACACTTGCAAAAACAACGGAGGCAGTATGCCTCCTCCTAAATTTCCCTCGGCCTAGGGCAGCGTGAAGGCCAAAACGTAATCCCCCTGCTTGGTCCCAAATTTCCCATGGCCGCCCGCGGCGATCACGACATACTGCTTCCCGCCCATGGAGTAAGTCATCGGGGTCGCTTGGCCGCCCGCCGGCAACTCGTACGACCAAATCTCCTTCCCGCTTTCCGCCTCGAAGGCGCGCAGGTGGCCGTCCCGGGAAGCAGCAGTAAAAATCAAGCCACCCGCGGTGACGATCGGCCCGCCGAAATTGACTGAGCCGGTTGTCTGTCCGGGAATATGGCTGCCCAGCGCCACATCCCAAGCCTTCTTACCGGAAAAAAGATCGACGGCCATAATCGTCCCCCAAGGTGGAGGCGTGCACGGAAGTCTATGATCAGGTGACAAAAATGTTTTGCGATACATCCCGTAAGCCGCCCCAGTTTGCCGCGCAAATTCACCTTTCATGCGATTTTGTTCGCGGTCGTTGTACATGCCGGCAAGTTTGTCGCGCTCGATCAATTTCACCCACATCGCCAGATGATTCGTGTTCATGATCAGCAAATGACGCTGCGGATCAAACGCCGAGCTGCTCCAGTTCACACCGCCCGCGTTGCCCGGAAAGACAATCGTGCCCTGCAAACTCGGCGGCGTAAAAATTCCCTCGGAGCGCGACGCCGCAATACGGTCCTCGCACCACTTGCGCTCTTTCTCATTCAGTCCCCACGCATCGCTCGGCTTCAAACCTTCCGGCACCGTCGAAATTCCAGAAGGTTGCGTTGGCCACGCCTCTTCGCCTGGAATGTCGCTCTTCGGCACCGGCCGCTCTTCCACGGGAAACAAGGGCTTCCCGTTCAGCCGGTTCAAGACGAAAACGCGCCCCATTTTCGTGGTGATCGCAATCGCTGGTGTCTGGTCTTTCCACGTGAACAGCGTCGGCTGCGCGGCCACGTCGTAATCCCACAAATCGTGATGCACCACCTGAAAGCCCCATACGAATTCGCCGGTTGACGCCTTTAGTGCCACCACCGAGTTCGCCCATTTGTCATCGCCCTTGCGAATGCCGCCAAAATAATCGGGGCTCGCGCTGCCCGTCGGCACGAAAACCAGGCCGCGTTCCGCATCCACCGAAATTGTGGACCACGCATTGCCCGCGCCGGTCCGCGGCTTGGTATCGTTCGCCCACGGAATCGGGTCCCAGCTCCAGCGCATTTTTCCAGTACGTGCATCGAAGGCCCGCACGATGCCGCGCTCTACATCCACAGCGCGATTGTCGCCAATCGACGATCCCACGATCACCAGATCGCCTGCGATCGAAGTCGCCGAAGTGACCTGATAGTCGCCTACATCGCGCAGATTGACGTCGCGCGTCAGATCGACTTGCCCCTGCGCGCCAAAATCGGAACACGGTATCCCCGTTGCGCCGTCGAGCGCGATCAACCGAGCATCGAGCGTGCCGATAAAAATCCGCAGCCCGCACTGCGCCCCTGGCTTGGCTGCCGGATCGCGCCACGCCGAAACTCCACGCGAGGTAACCTCCGAATATCCGTGCGTCAAATCCAGCTTCGGATCAAACTCCCAAATCTTTTTCCCCGACACCGGATTCAGCGCAATCACGTGATCGTACGGCGTGCTCAGGAAGAGCTTTCCATCCACAAGAATCGGCGTGGCCTCGAACGCGGCCTTGTGGTTCAACTCCGTATCCAGGTCCATCGCGCCAGTACGATACGTCCACGCGAGCTTCAGTTGCGCAACATTCTCGCGGTTGATCTGCGACGCGGAGGAATAGCGCGCGCCACCCGCATCATTGCCATAGTTGGGCCAACCGGCATCCGGAGCAGACTGCGCGTGCGCCACGCAATCCATTCCGACCAGCACGACGCCCAGCAGCAGCCACGATTTGCTCGTAAGTAGCACAGACACTCTTGTCTGTGTCAGCGCCAGCCAGCAAATCCACGAACTCAACTTTGAAGTGTTCATGCAGAAGAGACGACATCCCAGTAGTGCAGCGTTTGTCCCAACACGACCACAGTCTTGTCCAGCGGCAACTGCGGTTGCGTCAATGACTGACCGAACGATGGAGTCGCGCACACCGATGCCATCAAAACTAAAATCAGTTTCAGCTTCCCGCTCATAGTTCCTCCGCACACAGGTCCTAAGCTCCCCGACCAAGCATCGAAGGCCGCGCCGTATGTAACACACGCCGAGTCCAATTTCCACTCGCCGGCGCTTCCACGCGGGACGCCAGCGTAGCGATGAACCCTATCGACTGCCGACTCTCGCCTTTGCTACAGTGACACTCGATAACACGGAGCCATTCATGCCAATACCCCAAGTTCTTCTCGACATCCTGGTTTGCCCGGCCTGCAAAGCCCCGGTGAAACCTACACCCGATAACTCCGGCTTGAAGTGCCAATCGTGCCGCCGCGTCTATCCAGTCCGCGACGAAATCCCTGTCATGCTGATTGAAGAAGCTACCATCGCTCCCGAATGACCTGGACCGTGGCCCTGGAAAAAATCGCGCATGTCCGCAAATCTCAGTGAATCTGTGCCCCGGTTGAAACGCCTCGTGCCGCGTATGCGCGGCAAACGCATCGCCGTGGTGGGCGATCTCATGCTCGATCGCTACCTTTGGGGCACCGCCTCCCGGTTGTCCCCGGAGGCCGCGGTGCCGGTCGTCGATTTTGTGGAACAGACCGATTGCCTGGGCGGCGCGGGAAACGTCGCGGCGAATCTTGCCGCGCTTGGTGCACACGTGGAAATGTTCGGCGTGATCGGCGGCACTGGCAGCAAGGACGCCGCCGACGAGCCGGGCGCCGTCGTGCGCGATCGCCTGCGCGCCGCAAACATCATCGACAAGGGCGTCCTGGCCGATCCCAAACGCATCACCACCGTCAAGACGCGCATCATCGCTCGCCATCAGCATATCGTCCGCGTCGATCGCGAACGCGGCCAACCGCTGCGTTCGGAAACCGAAGAGCGCATCTTGCGCTCGCTATTTGCCGCACTCAAGCGCCTGGACGCGCTGGTGCTCTCCGACTACGTCAAGGGCCTAATCACCGACGAATTCGCGGACCGTGTTCTCGGTGCTTGTCACCAGCTGAGAGTCCCTGTGTTTGTTGGGCCGAAGAGATCGCGTCTCTACGCCTATCGCGGCGCCAAAGCCATCGTCTGCAATGCGAAGGAGGCAGGATTGTTTGTTTCGCGAACCCTGAACGATGAAAAATCTGTGGAGGAAGCCGGCCGCGGATTGCTGGCGCACTTCGGTTGCGAAGCCGTGCTGATCACGAGAGGCGAAAAGGGAATGAGCTTGTTCGAGGAATCCTCGCCACGGCCGCTGAACATTCCCGCGACGAGTTTCGAGGTGACCTACGCTCGCGTGGGTCAGGCCGGCGTCGATCGCGCCGCCACGGGCCGCCAAGTTTTCGACGTGACCGGTGCCGGCGACACCGTCCTCAGTGTCCTCGCGCTGGCCGCGGCAGCCGGTGCATCGCTAGCCGACGCCGCCGTGCTCGCGAATATCGCTGCAGGCGTCGTCGTCGGAAAGCTTGGCACCGCGAGCGTAAGCCCAGCCGAACTCCAGCACGCATTGGATGAACTTCGGCGAGAAGCGTGATCTTTCAGCCAGTTCCGCAAAGATCGCGCAATACGGCTCACGAAATCACGAAACACGGCATTTCTATGGCGGGAAGGTCAGCGACTTGTCGCTCGTCACCACCCAGATCCCGATTACGCGTGTTTTTTGGCTTTGCTCTTTGGTGGTCGGGTCAGCCGGGTCCGGCATCGGCGAAAACGGGCTGACCGCCACCGCAACTTCCACCGCATTCGAACCGATCGGCGAGCTTTCGCGCATGATGCGGTAACTCTTCACCGGGCCAAAATAACCATTCGGGCCCCAGTCTGCGACGAAATCGTCCATTTTGTAGCTCGGTTTAGGCTTCCACAGTTGGTAGGCTTTGGCCGTGTCGCCGGCGACCAACGCGTCGAAGAAGTTCGCCACGGCCTTTTTTTCTGGATAGAAACGAAACGTCCACCACAGTGAAACAGCGGCAACCAGCACGAACGCCGCAATCGTAAACGCCAATGGCCGAGATCTACGCGATGTAACCGGAGGCGGATCAAGAAGTGACAAGTTTGGGTCTCCTGCCCTGCGAGCGTCAGAGCAGCCGCTGGAACGATGCGACGAGCGCCCGTTCCGCGACACTCACACCGTAACAAAATTCATGCGCGAGAGTAAATGACTTCACTGACGAAAGGAATTCGCCGCGAAAGCCAATGTAAGGGCGCGCTTCAGCGCGACCCCTGCGAGCGCCGCTCTGCCAGACAACTTTGCCCCAGCCCGGTCCCAAGAGTCGAGCTCAGTTCCCAGAGCCGAGCCTCGCCTCCGATCCACGCGCACATGTCATCCTGAGGCTATCCGACGAGGATAGCCGAAGGATCTCAACGTGTGTGCTCCAACTCCCGCCGCCCACGCCGACGGCAAATTCACTCAACCAGCGAGCGCCCCCGCAGCCCCAGCCGGCAGCTCAATCTCATATTTCGTGCGCGCTTTCTCCGCGTGCTGCTCGATCGCCAGTCCGATCAAGCGATCAATCAATTCACGAAAAGGAATCCCGCTGGCTTCCCATAGTTTGGGATACATGCTGATCGACGTGAAACCCGGAATGGTATTCACTTCGTTCAAGAAAAGCTTCCTTGCAGCGCGCTTCTCCAAAAAGAAATCCACGCGCGCCATTCCGCTAAGTTCCAGCGCCCGAAACGCCGCAACCGCCAACGACTGAATCGTTTTCACTTGCCCGCTCTTCAGCTTCGCAGGGATCAACAGCTGCGTGCCATCCTCCAAATATTTCGCGGTGTAATCGTAAAATTCGCGGTGCGGTACGATTTCCCCCGGAATCGAAGCCTTCGGGTCATGGTTGCCCAGCACGGAAACTTCGATCTCGCGCGCGACCATCGCTTTCTCGACCAAAATCTTCATCGCGAATTCCGAAGCCAAGTTCAACGCCGGTGCAAGTTCCGCCCGCGAGTGAACCTTCGTCATCCCCACCGACGACCCCAACGTCGCCGGCTTCACGAAGACGGGGTACTTGAACTTGGCTTCAATCGCGCGCTGAATGTGCCTTGGACTCTTCTCCCAGTCGTGGCGATGAACCGTGATCCACGGCACCACCGGAATTTTTGCCACTTGCAGCAGGCGCTTCGCCACATCCTTGTCCATGCCAATCGCGGAACCCAGTACACCCGCGCCGACAAACGGCAGTCCCGCGAGGTCGAGCAATCCCTGGATCGTACCGTCTTCGCCGAATGTCCCGTGCATCACGGGGAAAATCACGTCGAGGTGCTGACCGACCCCGCTGCCATTCAGCGGCACCAATGACGCATCCGTCGGGTCCGCCGTCATCATGACGGCTTGCCCACCGCGCAAGACTTCCGGCAGCATTTTTTGCGCGCCCGCACCAATCCTCCAGTGGCCTTCTTTGGTAATGCCGATGGGTACGGCTTCATATTTGTCGGGGTCGAGGCCGCGAATCACGGAGGCCGCGGATGCGAGCGAGACTTCATGCTCGCCCGATCGGCCGCCAAAGAGCACACCGATGCGGAGTCGCTTGTTTTGATTGGTGGAAGAGTTCACAGAACGTCCTGTCTCGAGCGAATCACTTTCTTTTTCCATTGCCAAGTATTTGGTGCTCGTGCCTAGTTTACTAGGCAAGATGAGGTCCGGTGGGCGACTAGTCTGCGCGGAGTTCCGAACTGACAACCAATTGATATTTCGAGGTGTGACCGTTGTCCGGTCACCGGCTAAGAGAATAGATTACGCTGAGACGCAGAGAGCGCTGAGGTGCGCGGAGACGTCGATGGAAGTTAGAGGATTTTTTGGCCTAGGGCGGAGAGGACTAGCTCGACGCCTAGCAGGGCGGTGCGGTTGTGTTCGTCGAGGATGGGGTTGATCTCGACAACTTCAAGCGAAACCATCGCCTCGCTGTCAGCAATCATCTCCATGGCCAGGTGCGCTTCCCGATAGGTAACGCCCCCGCGCACCGGCGTCCCCACCCCCGGCGCATCTGTAGGATCGACAAAATCCATGTCCAGGCTGACCGCGACGCCTGCCGCATCATCCATCGCATATTTCAGCGCCTCGGACATCACATCGCGCATTCCCCGCTCATCGATATCGCGCATGGTGAATACGTGAACCCCCGATTTCTTAACGATCTTGCGTTCCTGCGCATCCAGATCCCGCGCCCCGACGATCACGATGTTGCCCGGCTCCGCCTTCGGCTTGAATCCCATCAAGTCGACAAGCTCCGGCGCTCCATATCCCATGATGGCGGCGAGCGGCATGCCATGCACGTTGCCCGACGGCGAAGACTCCGGCGTATTCATATCGCCGTGCGCGTCCAGCCAGATGTACCCGATATCTTTCTTTTGCTCCCGGTAAAAGCTGGCGACACCCGCGGCCACACCCGCCGCGATGGAATGGTCCCCTCCAAGAACAACCGGAAGGAAATTTTCAGTCAAGGACTTTTCCACGGTCTTGGCGATATCCAGGCAGGTCTCGGCAATCTCCTGCAAATACTTGGCGCGCTTTTCGCCGACCGGCATTTCCTCGGGCTGCTTCACTTCCAGGTTGCCGATGTCCTCGACGGTGAGTCCAAGCTTCTTGATGGCCGCCTGCAGCCCCGCACCGCGAAGCGCTGAAGGGCCCATGTCCACGCCCCGGCGGTTCTGGCCAAGGTCCATAGGTACGCCGATGATGCGAACTTTTTGCGACACGCGAAGATCCTAGGGGCGGTGACTGGTGACTCGTGAGTAGTGACTGGCACATCGCCCGCCGCCGGGACGCACCGGTCACTAGTCACCATTCACCCGTCACTCTAAAAACAGTGACTCCAAAAAGTGCGAGAAAACCAAAGAAAGCGCGGGAACAACGCCAACTACAGTCTCAACTACCAGTCTCAACTACCCCAGCTAAGGATACACGCGATACAACATGCGCGGGAAGGGGATGACCTCCCGGATGTGCTCGACGCCGCAAATCCACGCCACCGTGCGTTCTAGGCCCATGCCGAATCCCGAGTGCGGCACGCTGCCATAGCGCCGCAAATCGAGGTACCACTGGAACGCTTCCTCGGGCAGATTGTGCTCGCGCAGACGCTTCACCAGCAAATCGTAGTCGTGGATGCGCTGGCTGCCTCCAATGATTTCGCCGTAGCCTTCCGGCGCCAGCATGTCGAACGCCAGTGCAAGGTCGGGCCGCTCAGCGTCTGGCTGCATGTAAAACGCCTTGATCGAAGCCGGATAGCGGTGCACCATCACAGGGCGGTCGAACTCGTTCGACACAATCGTCTCTTCATCGCCGCCGATGTCGTCGCCAAATTTCGACGCGTTGCCCTTCTTCTGCAGAATCTGGATGGCCTCTTCGTAGCTGACCCGCGGAAACGGTGGCTTCACGTTTTCCAGTTTCGTCTTGTCGCGCTTCAGCGCCTCCAGTTCCCGCGGTCTGTTCTTCAGCACCGACTGCACGATCGCGCTCACCAGTCCTTCGCCCAGCGTCATCATGTCGTTGAGATCGGCGTAGGCCGCTTCCGGCTCCAGCATCCAGAACTCCGTCAAGTGCCGGCGTGTCTTCGATTTTTCCGCCCGAAACGTTGGCCCAAACGTGTACACCTTGCCCAGCGCCATCGCGGTAGCTTCGATATATAGCTGCCCGCTCTGCGTAAGGTAAGCCTTCTGGTCATCTATGTAGTTCACTTCAAAAAGTGTGGACGTGCCTTCGCACGCCGCAGGGGTAAACATGGGCGCGTCGGTCAGCGTGTATCCCTGGCTGTCCATGTAGTTGCGCGCAGCCCGCTCTGCCTCCGCTCGAATTCGCAAGATCGCCGCCTGGCGCGGCGTGCGCATCCAGAGATGCCGGTGGTCCAGCAAAAAATCGACGCCATGCTCTTTCAGCTGGATCGGATATGGCTGGCTTTCGGAAACCCTCTGCACCACATGAATCTGCGTGACGCCAATTTCGTACCCACCGGAAGCTCGCTGCTCGGCCCGAATCTTGCCGCTTACAATCACGCTGGATTCCTGCGTCAAACCTTTCAGCGCCGCGAACGCCTCGGCATTCTCCTTCAGCGCCACCACACCCTGTATAATCCCGGTGCCATCGCGAAAAATCGGAAACAGCAGCTTCCCAGACTCGCGCAGGTTGTAAAGCCACCCGCGAATCGTCACCTCCTGGCCGTCGTACTTTCCTGCGTCTTCGATGGTAATGATCGTCATGGGCCCTTTCGTCTCACGGCGTTGCGTTGCGTCGCCGCCGGGCTCCATCGCGGGAGCATGCAGCGTCTCGGGGTGTGCCATTATTTTGTCCTCCGCAGCAGCGCGACCAGACCAATAGAATATCGCGCTTCAGACCAAAGATGCGAACCGGATAAACGCTGGCTCACATTCCGTTTCAGCCTTTCCGCCGACTGTCCGTTGATGTTGCCAGTACAGCGACAGAATGCGTGGCTGCTGTCGCCCACCGGCGCCGGTGTCGGCGGGATCTGGCATGGACTCGAAAGCCAACAACAACCAATCCGTTGGCCTTCAACAACTTATCCTCACGAGCGCGTCGGTGGTCAACGTGCTAAGGGTTCAGAACCTGCCCTGTGAACGCGGTTCGCTCCAGTGAGCAGCAAACGGCCAGGTGCCTTTAGCGCCACGCTTAGCGCCGTTCTCGATAGGGTAGCGGAGGATCACATGCCAAGCCCCACCCTCCCCAAAATCATGCTCCTGTTGGGAGCATGCGCTTTCGCCAGCGCCGCGAGTTTCGCGGCAGGTTCCCACGGGGGGCATGGGTCGCATGGCGGCGGTGGGCACTCGCGTGGAGGTGGCGGCCACTCGCACGGGGGTGGCGGCGGGCACTCGCACGGCGGCGGTGAGTTTCACGGTGGCGGATCTGGCGGCGGCCACTTCCACAGTGGCGGTTTCCAGAGCGGCTCCCGCGGCGGCGGACACTTTAGCGGCGGTGGCGGGCACAGCAGCTTTTCCGGCGGGTTCGGTGGCTTGCGTGGAGGCAGCAGCGGATCCTATAGAGGATCTGGATCGAGAGGATTCGACTCGTTTTCTTCCCGTCCTTCCCGCCAATCCGCCAATTCCGGATATGCCCGCGGCGGCTGGTCGAGTCCCGATCGCACCTCCGTGGGACGCTTCAATTCAGGAAACTTTAGTTCAGGAAATTGGTCTGGGCGCAACCCAAGCTCGGGTTGGGGAAGCACATCGAGGTCTGCCGCTTCGTTCGGCGCAAACCGGCCAGCAAGCTCCCAGCGCAGCTTCAACAATTGGTCCGGAGGAAGCAGCCCAGGCTCGAGAGGTTTTTCGGTCAGCGGGATGAGAGCAAACTCCTCATTCAACCCGAATCGCCCTCCCAGCGCCCAGCGAGATTTTTCAAACGAATTCAGTCGCGGCAGTTGGGGCTCCGGTCGGGGAGCCCCAGCGGGGCGCGGCCTTTCGTCTGACATGAATCGCCCACAGAGTCGAGCGAGTTCCGCGAGTTGGAGCACATCGTCATCGTCGCAAGGCGGTCCAGCCTTTGGAAACGCGATGCAACGCGGCGGTTCGCCCGGCTCTCAAGTAGCGCAGGCACTCCTGCCTGTGCACGGTGTAAGCAACACCCAGGCGAAACCGGACAGGCCGCCCAGCGCCCGATTCACTCCAGGAAATTTGTCGGGCCGTGGGAATTCCTACAGACCCAATACGTCGTATTTCAGCGCGAATCGCGGCAGATCGAATTTCGGCAACTCGCGCTCTAGCGGCGCAAATTTCACGAACACGTCATTCACGCGATCCGGATCCGGCGGCTTTGGCGGTTCCTTCGGCTCCGAACGCAGCGGCTTCGGACATCGCGGTGGCTCCGGCTACGGCCGCTACGGTCACAATGGTTACGGCTATGGGCATTTTGGTCACGGCGGTGGCCGATATGGTGGTGGCTGGTATGGTGGAGGCTATGGCGGCGGCTGGTACGGTGGCGGCGACGACCTCTGGATCCTCGGAGATTTATTCGGCTTGGCGCTCAACTTCGGCCGTTTCGCATTGGGACCGTGGCCCTATCTCGGCGGGGCCTTGCTCGACACCAGCGTTCAAGGGCTCAGCAGCTTTGACAACTACGACCAACAAACGTCCTACAATCCGCCGCTCTGCGGAAACTACTATTCCGACGAAAATCCCGGCTGCCTCCAGTAACAGCCCCACCCGATAGCCAAAAGCCCAATTACCAAGCCCCAATTACCAAGCACCGTCACCAAGCTATTTGTTGGGAACCAGCGGTCCAACTTCCGCCCGCGTCCGCATGACGCGGAGGATGGAATCTCGCGTAATCATCCCGATGATGTGGCTGTTGCTATGCTCGGTATTTTCGCCTCCGCTGACGACAGGCATCTGATTGATGTCGGCAGCCAGCAGGCGCTCAAGCAATCCAAGCAGCGGCTCTTCAGGCTTGGCCCAGAGTATCTTTTCGCGCGGGATCATCACGGCTTGCACCGAGTTGTTCGCCCACTCATCACGTGGCACGGAATTGAGCATCGGCACATTCATCATGCCAACCATGCGGTCGCCGGTAACCACCAAATGGCAGCGCCGGCCGGTCCGCAGCACTTCCTGGCTGTAGTCTTCCAGCGAAATATCGCGCGGCACGACGGGCACTTCCTGGCTCATTACGTCCGCAGCCTGCAGCCCCGACAGCGTTTCGCGAATGGCGATCTGCGCAACGCTCTCCTGCGCAGCGCTCAACAGAAACCAACCGATAAATGCCAGCCACAAGCCTTGCTGCCACTGGCCGGTGCTAAGTGCCGATCCCGCTCCATAAACGATCATCCCGTATGCAACCAGCTTTCCGCTGGTTCCCGCCATCTTCGACGCGCGCGTGAAATCCTTGGTAATTCCCCAGACAATCGCGCGGAAAATTCTCCCTCCATCCAGCGGGAAGCCCGGAAGCAGATTGAACGTCGCCAAGATCAAATTGATATTGCAGAGCCACAGCGCCAGCGCACCGGTCATGGTGTCGTACGGGAAAAATCTCGTAAGGACAAAAAAAACGCCGGCAAGAAAGAAACTGGAGATAGGTCCCGCGATAGCGATATTGAATTCTTGAAGCGCGTTGGAAGCCTCTTGGCCGATGCGCGCCACGCCCCCGAATACAAATAAGGTGATGGAGTCGACGCGGATCTTGTACGCCCGCGCCACCAGGCTGTGCGACATCTCGTGGAAGAGAATCGAAGCGAAAAACAACAGGCTGGTCACCACGCCCACCGACCAGTGTTGCGTGCGCGTCCAGTGCGGATGCTGCGCCGTGAATTGCGCGCCAAGCGACATAGTGATGAGCACAAAAATAATCACCCAACTGGCGTGGATGTAGATCGGGATACCGAGAATCCGGCCGATGCGAAGGCTTGATCCGGGGTTCATGGTTTGCAGGTTTAGCCTAGCACAGAGTGATTGAATCAGGTTCGGCAGCAACAGCATGTCGAACTGGTGCGGCGAAGCTCACGCGCGAAAGCAACATCTGAGCCGCGCTAGGTGTCTCGCCCGGATCACTCGATGTGTGTGGGCAGCAACATCGTGTGTCGCGCCCCACAATATTTTCGCCCTTTAATCACCGTAACTATCCTTTTTTCAGCAAGATGGCGATTGGCCGCTGGGATGCCATTTCCCTGACGTACGACAGGGAGGCTTCCATGATCGCTTTACTCAGTATCACGACTCTCACCGTTGCCACGTTGTTCGCACTTGCCGCAGCCACGGCGTTCCACTGGCTGCTCTTGCGCCTCACGCTTCGTGTGATGCGGCCCGCGGCGTTGCGGCCTGAGTCGATGCGGCCTGCTGCAGCCCGCCAGGTCGCAGTGCGAGCGAACTTGGCACGATGGACGGCAGGCCTGACGCGAGCATTCGTCGCACATCGGTGAGACGGCCGTCGGAGCCGAAGCAATGTCCCGGAGAGCGTGTGTGGCAACGTCAGCGCAAGATCGGTGCAACGCCAGGGCACGGCTTTACAGGCTGCGGAAAAAGCCGCGGTTGCCATCCCGAACCCGCGTCGTTTGCGGGTGAGGGATCTGCTGTTCGCAAAAAGGCCAAGGAAAAAGCAGATTCCTCAGCCCGTCAAAAACCAAACGGGGTTCGGAATGACACATTTTCACTTTTTCCGCAGCCTGTTTAGCCGTGCCGTAGGTGACAGCTATCAACCAGATTCAGCCGCTGAGGGCCGACTTACGGAGCGCAACAACCCACAACGGCTTCGGGGCTGAAGTCGTACAACGAGATTCCACGGTTTACGCCAGCGGCGGAAACAAAGAAGAACGATCCGCTGCGGCGTCGCCGGGAGAAGTTAGAAAGGAACCAGAAAATGTTAGTGCTGAAATATCTGTTGATGATTCTCGGCGTGGGAGTTTTCGGAAGTGCGGCAGCGCTGGTGATTTACGACATCTACTTGTCGTCGCAGTTATTGCCATTACTGCGCCGGGAAAAAACCGCCGAAGGCGAGGCCGCGAACGGAGCCACGTTTCCACAGCAACCTCCGCGCCCAGTGCGGTGGCGGCTGGCGCGGCAGTTGGTGATCGTTGCGGTAGTGCCCCTGCTGCTAGCCCTCAGCATCGTGGTAATTCCCGACGGGTCGGCCGGTGTCCGCATCAGCCAGATCTGGGGAGCCCGTCCCGGCACGCTCTATCCGGGTGTGCACATCGTGGCCCCGTTGATCGACAGCGTGGTGTTGTACGACACACGCGAGCAGGTGTACACCACGTCGGCGATCGAGTCGCCCAAACCCGGAGGCGATGTTCTGACGGTCCAGGCGCGCGAAGGATTAAACATCGGCCTCGCAGTAAGCGTGCGCTACCGCCTGGACCCCCAGCGCCTGAGCTATATCCTCGCAAACTTGCCGCAGCCCGTGGGCGACGAAGTTGTGGCCCCCACCGTCGCAACGATCTACCGCCAACTCGCGCCGAATTACGTCACGCGTGAAATTTTTGCGACCAAGCGCGAAGAGTTGCGCACCTCCGCTGCCGCCGCCATCACCGCTCGACTGGGATCGGACGGCATCATTGTGCGCGAAGTGCTGCTGCGTGATTTAAAATTGCCCGAGGAGTATGCGAAGGGCCTCGAAGGATTGCTGCTGAAAGAGCAGGAGAACGAGAGGCTGGCGACTGATACGGAGATCAAGCAGAAGGAAGTGCGCATCGCGGAACTCGAGGCGGAGGCGCAGAAGGCGCGCCAGGTGAAGCAGGCGGAAGCTCAGGCCCAAGTCCGCGTGCTGCAAGCGAAGGCGGAATCGGATGCCATGCAGTACACGCTGCCGTTGAAACAGAAACAGATCGAACAGACCAAGCTGGAGGCGCAGGCCCGCAAGGAAGCTACGTTGCAAAATGCGGAAGCCGCCGCGCAGGCCAAGGTAATCGACAGCAAAGCAGAAGTGGAGCGCCAAAAGAATCTGTCCGAAGCGGAGGCGAATCGCATTCGCGTTACGGCAGCCGCCGATTCCGAGCGCATGAAATTTGAGGCCGCCGTGCTGAAGTCAAATCCCATGTTGATTCAAAAGATCATCGCCGAGCGCCTATCCGACAAACTGCAAATCATGATGGTGCCGGTAGATGGGAAAAACTTCTTCGCAAACGACGTCTTCCGCTCCGCCTTTTCCGGCGTTCCCGCAGGATCCGCCTCCTCGGACGATGGATCAGACGACCCGGCGGCCACCGCCATGGCCGCCAAAGCCCAGAAACGTTCACCCCGCCGCCCGTAAGCACAGACACTCCTGTCTGTGCCCCCTGCAGCAACAAGCAATCAGTCGCGCAGGCGGGGTGCAGTGCGTAGGCGCCCTCTTTTACCCTAAGCCTCAAAGGGCCGAGCGGGTGGGGTTTTAAATGACACGCCACCGCCCCCCGCGAGTAAAACGTGGTTCGAGCAGTCAGGCGGAACTGATGTTGCGTCAACGGCACCGCTAGGGAACCGTAGCTCTTTTGTCGCGGTAGCGATCAGGATATGCTTGCAGATTATACGTCCCTATGAACTCGCCTCTGATTCATGACCTTGGTCCGGCACGCTTGAAAGCAGCTTTCCTTGCGAGAGCTGAGGACACGTCAACGCGTGCGCGCGGAGTGTCTCGATGAGCTTCCGGACCAAATTATTTCTGGTCTTCGTAATCACCGTTTTGGGCTCGGTTTCCATCGTAGCCTACGGAGTCACACGCTACACGCGTTCGGCGTTCGAGGAGATGGACACCCAACGCACGGAAGCAATCGTCGCCCAGTTCAAAAAGGAATATGCGCAACGCGGTGACGAGACCGCGCAACAAGTTAAGAATATTGCGGATGCCGACATCACGCTTCGTGTGGCCATCGACTTGGCGCGACCGAGCGCCGACCAATCCCTCTACGTTCACGATGCCACCGGGGCTGCCCAGGATCACCAGATGGATTTCGTCGAGCTCGTTGGCTGGGACGGCACGGTGATCTCCTCCGCGCAATATCCGGCGCGCGTTGGCCATAAGGAAGATTGGGTGACGGCGACCAAGGATTGGAACGCCACGCCCGCGTTTTTGAAGAGGGAAGACCTCGCGGATGGTGCGGCACTCTCGTTAACAACGGTGCGCTCGGTATCCGGGGGCAACGACAAGAGCCTCTACATTGTGGGCGGACGTCGCCTCGACCAGAATTTTCTTTCGACTCTGGTGCTTCCTTCCGGCATGCGTGCATTTCTGTACGTCAATCTCGACCCGGCATTCAGCCCCGCTGCTCTCCTGGCTGGAGTGAAAGACGGAGTCGAGCAACCCGAGCGCCTACAACCCCTGATCGACCAGATTCGAAGACAGCCGCAGACTTTGGTGCAAACCATCAACTGGAATTCCGATGCCACCTCGGCGGAGACGTTTCACGCGATGCCGCTGATGGGCCGCAATAACGAGTTGCTCGGCGTCTTGCTGGTGGGAAGCTCGCGCAAGGAACTCGTGCTGCTAAGAAACCGCATTGTGATGACTTCAGCAGCCGTCGCCGCCGGAGCGCTCCTGATCGGTTTGCTGGTCAGCTTGTGGGTTGCCGCACGCATCACCCGCCCGGTAAGGGAACTCGCCGAAGGTGCGCGGGAAGTGGCAGCGGGACGTTGGGAGACGCGCATCGACGTGCGCGGCCTCGACGAAATCGGCCAACTGGGAATTGCGTTCAACGACATGACGCGAACGCTGGCGTCCCAGCGCGACCGCCTCCTCCAAACCGAACGCGTGGCCGCCTGGCGCGAACTGGCCCGCCGCCTCGCCCACGAACTGCGCAATCCACTGTTTCCCTTGCAAATCACCGTGGAAAATCTGCAACGCGCGAAGCAACTCGACGCCAAACAATTTTTGGAAGTTTTCAACGAATCGACGGCAACTCTCAAGGTCGAGCTCGCCAATCTCAACGCGATCGTCGGGCGCTTCAGCGACTTTTCGAAAATGCAAGCTCCCGTATTCACCCGCATGGACGTCAACGAGGCCCTCCGCAACATTATCCGCCTGTTCGAGCCGCAATTTAACGTGGTCGGCAAGCCCACCATCGCGGCGGAATATTTTCTCACCGAGCCGCTCCCCGAAATCGACGCCGACCCCGTGCTCCTCCATCGAGCGTTCCAGAATCTGGTCCTGAATGCGCTGGACGTCATGCCCGCAGGAGGCATCCTCACGTTGCGAACCTCGGAGCGCGGCGCGAACGTGCTGATCGAGATCTCCGATTCCGGCGCGGGCCTCACCGCCGAAGAGTGCGCCCGCCTCTTCACTCCCTACTACACCACCAAACAGCAGGGAACCGGCCTGGGTCTCGCTATTGTGCAATCCATCGTCAGCGATCATCACGGCACCATCAGCGTTTCCAGCGAAGAAGGCCACGGCACCACCTTCCGGATCGAATTGCCCAAGCGCCAGGCAGGCGCCGAGGTAGCCCGACGCGAAGAGGTCACTGCGCCACAGGAATCGAAAGAGAAAGACAACAAAGATCTTCCTCCGACGTTCGCCGCGGCTTCCGACTGAGCATCGACGAACGCCGCGCCCTGGGATCTTTCGAACACAAAGGACAAAACGCTTGCCGCGCAAAGCCCATCTCCTGCTGGTCGACGACGATCCAAGCACGCTGGCTTCGCTTTCTCGCGCGTTCCGCCTCGCCGGCCACGAAGCCACCGTTTCCGACAACGCCGCGCGCGCCTTGGACCTGCTTCGCAGCGAAACGTTCGATCTAATCCTCTCCGACGTCGTTATGCCTGGTAAAAATGGCATCGAGTTCCTCGAAGATCTAAAAAAAGCCGGCATAAAAACACCAGTCGTCCTGGTCTCCGGAGAAGCCAACATTGAAATGGCCGTCCAGGCGACCAAGCTGGGCGCGATGGACTTCCTCGAGAAGCCCCTCTCCACCGACAAACTCCTCGTCACTCTCGAAAATGCCATGCGCCTCTCGCGCCTGCAGGAGGAAAATCGCCAGCTTCGCGATCGCCTCGGAAAGCATGAGCTGGTCGGCTCCAGCCCTGCCATGACCAAGCTCCTCGCGCAGATCGATCGCGTCGCAGCCAGCGAAACCCGCGTGTGCATCCTCGGTGAAACCGGCACAGGCAAAGAGCTGGTCGCCCGCGCCATTCACGAAAAGTCCCCGCGCCGCGAAAATGCTTTCGTCACCCTCAATTGCGCCGCTGTCCCCGCGGAACTCATCGAATCCGAGCTTTTCGGCCACGAGAAGGGCGCCTTCACCGGAGCCGCGACAAAACACCTCGGGAAATTCGAACAAGCCGACGGCGGCACTTTGTTTCTGGACGAGATCGGAGACATGCCGGTAGCGATGCAAGCGAAGCTGCTGCGTGTGCTCGAAGAAGGCGAGGTCGAACGAGTCGGCGGCGACAAACCAATCCGAGTAAATGTAAGGGTATTGGTCGCCACGCATCGTAATCTCGAAGATCTCGTGAAGCAAAACACTTTTCGCCGCGACTTATTTCATCGCATCTATGTCTTCCCACTGCTCCTACCTCCGTTGCGAGAGCGCCTCGAAGATTTTCCAGTTCTGATCGAACACTTCGCGCGACAAGTAGCCGCGCAGAACGGCTGGAAAGAAAAAAGCTTCGCAAAAGATGCGATCGACGAGCTGCGCCGTTATAGCTGGCCCGGCAATATCCGCGAGCTTCGCAACGTAATCGAGCGATTGGTCCTCCTTGCGGGTGAGGACCCGGTCGCCTCCGGCGATGTGCGGCTGGTGTTGCCCACGTCCGACGGCGCTGCCGGCGCGAGCGGTGCTTCGGCTTCCGGCACCGGAACGCTGGCTGAACGTACAGAGCAGTTCGAAAGGGAAGTCCTACTCCAAGAAATTCACCGCCAGAACTTTCACATGACCAATGTAGCCCGCGCGATGGGCCTGGAGCGCAGCCACCTCTACAAAAAATGCCAGCAATTAGGAATCGACCTGCAGTCGATCCGCAAAGCGGAATAGCAAAGTTCCGACAAGCTTCAAAATCTTTTTCATATCCTCACCCGCCGTGAAAGACCCGGTTGCAGCCGCCTTCTCGGAGAAGGCGGGGTTTAGGTGACACGCCACCGATACCTAACCTCAACGAGGGCAATCCACAAAGAGTGCGTCGTAATGGCTCTAAGTCATTGAAAACAAGCCTGATTTTCCTCTTGACATGAAATAGCTATTTGCGATATAAGATTAGCATATCGCAATATTCGGCGGTGACCTCATGACTCTCGGCGATAAACTTCGTTCCCTTCGTGCGGTAGAAGGTTCACTTCGCGGCCTGGGCCGCTCAATGACCCAGCTCGAACTCGCATCAGCCATGAAGCGTGAAGTGGGCCGCGGATTAAGTCAGGCCTACCTCTCGCAAATCGAAAGCGGCTCACGGCCCCATCTGACGCAATCGACCCGCGATCTCCTGGCGCGTTTTTTCCGCGTCTACCCCGGCTTCCTCGTCGACGATCCGGAAGGCTATTCGCTCGGGCTGCAGTCTGACCTCCGAGCCACCGACGCGAAAGTGGATCGCTGGCTCTACGCAGGCGTCGAACAGTTTCCGGCCGACCCGGAACTCAGCGAAGCGCTGCTGACCGTCGCGGAAGTCCCAGACTCCCGGCAAGCACTCCTGCTCCTCGCGGAAATTCTTCGCGCGCCAGGGCTTGCTGAGCGGCTCAGCGAAGTCTTGCGGCCGGTACGGATGCAGGGCAGCGGGCATCCCCCGCCCTCGACCTCTCTGCACAACTAATCCCCGACCGTCGCGTCTCGAATTCCGGCTCGCGCACCATAAGCGCGCTCGAGGTGCTCTATGACCTGGTCAGACTTTTATCTCTTCTGCTTCCTGGTGGGCTTCGCGTTCAGCGCGCTGACGTTCTTGGCGGGCGCGGTCCATATCCATCTGCCGTTTCGCCTGCACTTGCCAGCGCACGGTGGTCACCACGGAACGGGAGGCCACGGCGTGGCTGCAAAGGGAGGAGGAGCCCGCACCGGCGCCCACGTTTCCTGGTTCAACGCTTCGACAGCCATGGCATTTCTCGCGTGGTTCGGCGGCGCCGGATACATTCTCACGCGTACATCGCATCTTGTGGCCGTCGCCAGCTTGTCCCTCGCGGCGATCGCCGGGCTTGCAGCCGGAACGATGGTCTACCGCTTCATGCTCAAGCTCACGCGCGCCGGCGATTCGCAAATGCTCGACGCCGATTACCGCATCGAGGGCTGCGTCGGCACGCTGAGCATGCCGATTCGCGAGAAGGGCACCGGCGAGGTGATTTTTTCACTCGGTGGCGTCCGCCGATGCGCGGGCGCGCGAAGCGAAGCAGGCGAACCCGTCGAGAAGGGCGCGGAAGTTGTCATCGAGCGCTACGAAAAAGGAATCGCCTACGTGAAGCGCTGGGATGACTTCACAAAGTGACTCGTCGTCATACAGCGCGAAAACGAGTTTCCCCGGACCGAGCCCCGTAAAGATCCGGGCAAGCAGAAAAAAGGGAGGTCCATATGTTCGATCAAATGACAGTCCCGGTGATTGCAGGTCTCACCGTCCTAGGTTTGCTTTTCATCATGGCGGTACTGGCCAAGCTGTTCCGTAAAGCGGGGCCCCACGAGGCATTGATCATCTACGGCCTCCGCGGCACCCGCATCGTAAAAGGCGGCGGCACGATCATCTACCCGATGATCGAACAGTGCCGTGAGCTATCCCTGGAGCTGATGTCCTTCGACGTCGCGCCCCAGCAAAGCCTCTACACCAAGCAAGGCGTCGCCGTCACTATCGAGGCGGTAGCCCAAATCAAGGTCAAGTCCGACCCGGAATCGATCCGCACCGGAGCCGAACAGTTCCTCACCAAGCGCCCCGAGCAGCGCGAAGGTTTAATCCGCCTAGTGATGGAAGGCCATCTACGCGGCATCATCGGCCAGCTCACCGTGGAGCAAATCGTCAAGGAGCCAGAAATGGTTGCCGATCGCATGCGCTCCACCTGCGCCGACGACATGAACAAAATGGGGCTGGAAGTCATCAGCTTCACCCTGAAAGAAGTGCGCGACAAAAATGAATACATCACCAACATGGGCCGCCCGGACATCGCGCGCATCAAGCGCGACGCGGAAGTAGCCGCAGCCGAAGCCGATCGCGACATCGCCATCAAGCGCGCCGAATCCCAACGCGCTGCCGCAGTCGCCAAAGCGCAAGCCGACCAGGAGCGCGTCGCCGCCGAAACCGCCTCGCTCACCAAGCAGGCGGAAGCGGAACGCGACCTCGACATCAAGAAAGCTGAGTACCTCGAAACCACCAAGCGCGCCCAAGCGCAGGCCGACAAAGCCTATGAAATCGAAACCAATGTCCAGCAACAGCAGGTGATCATGGAAGCCGTCCGGGTCCAGCAAGTCGAACGCGAAGCGCAAGTAAAAGTTCAGGAAGCCGAAATTGCGCGCCGCGAACGCGAGCTGATCGCCACCGTCCTGAAGGCCGCCGAAGTCGAGCGGCAACGCATCGAGACCCTCGCCGAAGCCGAACGCCAACGCTTGATCAAGGAAGCGGAAGGCCGCGCCTCTGCGACACGCGCGCAGGGCGAAGCAGAAGCCGAGATCATTTTCAAGAAGGGCGAAGCCGAAGCCAAGGCGATGAACGTCAAGGCCGAAGCCTACCAGGAGTACAACCAGGCCGCCGTCTTCGACAAGCTCATCACCGGCATGCCCGACATCGTGCGTGCCCTCGCCGAGCCACTCAGCAAAGTGGACAAGGTCACCATCGTCTCCACCGGTAACGGCGATGCCGCCGGCTCGTACAAGCTGACCGGCGACATCACCAAAATCGCAGCCCAAGTGCCTGCGCTGTTCGAAGCCCTCTCCGGCATGCAAATGTCGGACCTGCTAAGCAAGGTGCGCCTGATCGGCGACAAAGCACAAAAGCCGCCGTCACCTTTGTCCGGCAATTCGTTGCCTGGTAATTCCTGACGTTTACTGCCGCCGGGGCGGATTTTGGAGTCCGCCCCGGCGCGCACTTAAGTTCTTGGAGTGCGGTGGCTCGGCACCGCCTTTACGGCGTGAGATCGCCTCGGGGGAAGGTTATGGCCATCAGAAAGTTAGCCTTGGTGTTATGGATGTTGGCCGCGACAACCGCCTTGCTATTAGCCGTCCGCTTTGCCGGCCAGGCATCATTTATATTCGAAAAGTGTTTTAGCACAAAGTTTAACGCCCGTAATTGGCGCCTCGGATCACCACGATGCGCCAAGTGTAGCGCAGGGCGGAGTCCGCGGAGCCCTGCGGTTTTTCCGATCCAGGAGCGCGCCTTTTTTGAACCAAAAGCTTGAAGCACCTTAGATGTTTTCGATCTGTGAAAGGAGAATCATCATGGGACTTTTAGAACGTGTCAGCACTCTAATTCGCGCAAACATCAACGACGCCATCGATCGCGCCGAAGATCCTGAAAAAATGATCAAGCAAGTAATCCTCGACATGGAGAATCAATACATGCAAGTTAAGACGCAGGTAGCCGTCTCCATCGCCGATCAGCACATGCTCGAGAAAAAACTGAAAGAGAACGAAGACGCAGGCGCCGACTGGATGCGCAAAGCGGAACGCTCGGTAGACAAGGGCCAAGACGACTTGGCGCGTGCAGCCCTCGATCGCTACCAGACCTCGCAGCGCCTAGCTCTGAGCTACTGCGAGCAGGTGAACGATCAGAAAGCGCAGGTCGAAGCCCTGAAAGGAGCCCTAGTGAAGCTCGAACAAAAGTTGGACGAAGCAAAATCAAAGCGCGACATGCTCCTAGCCCGCCACCGCCGCAGCATTTCGCTAGGAAAAGCCGCGCGCGCGCAGTCCGCTCTCGGCGATCACGCAAAAAGCGCCACGTTCGATCGCATGAAGGATCGTGTGCACCGTGCAGAAGCAGTGGCCAGCGCGGAAGTAGATCTGTCCGACGCTGAGGTAGCCGAGCGCCTAACGCGCATCGACCGCGACACCGAAGTCGAGCGTCTACTGGAGGACTTGAAATCGCGCCGCCTCCTACCCGGCTAAAACTCGCCCCGCATTCTAGAAGGCTGATTCGCCGCTGCCGAGTAAATCGCGCGTCCTACCACACGGCCAAACAGGGTGCGGAAAAAGTCTTTTCTTAAGGGGTCGAAGTTTAGCTCTGCGATTCATAGGACTATGGGGTCGGAGCTCTTAAGCTCCGACATAAAATGCTTGCTCTCAACGGGTTTTCAGCCCTTGGGAAACGCTTATGGCATTTTCCGTAGCTTGTGCTTCGGCTTCGCCCGCCAGATCGCTTTAGTCGGGCGCTGCAAGTCCTCGTGACGAAACCGCGCAATTCACATTCGGCAGGCCGCCACAGGTCATGGGAGAATATCGGCGTGAATTCGTGGATGATCGCTGTCCCCACAGTCCTCGCGGGTGTCTCGGCACTAACCGCCTATGGCGCCAGAAGTCCGCAAGCGCAACTCTTTGGTCGGACAACTCGCCGCACCACGTCGCCCCGCAAGCTCGCGATCACCTTCGACGACGGGCCAAATCCCGCAATCACCCCCAAGCTCCTCGATCTTCTCGATCAACATAACGCACACGCGACATTTTTTTTGGTCGGTCGCTACGTGCGCGAATGCCCGGATCTCGTTCGAGAGATTTCCGCGCGAGGTCACCTGGTCGGCAATCACACGCAGACCCATCCCAATCTCTTCTTTCTTGGCCCGGCGCAGATCGGTGATGAACTGCGCAGGTGCCAGGACGCCATTGCCAGCGCTTTAGGTGCAGCTCCGGTTTGGTTTCGCCCGCCCTTCGGCTTCCGGAATCCGTGGCTTGCGGGGGCAGCGCGCGAACTCAACCTGCGGGTAGTGATGTGGACGCAACTCCCGCGCGACTGGCGCGCCCCTTCAGCCGAATGGCTCATTCGCCGCATGCAGCCCATCGCCTCGCACGCCCAAGCGCAGCGGCACGCGCCCCACACCGGCGACATCCTATGCCTCCACGACGGCAGCCATCGCGGCCAGAACGCCGACCGTACCCGCACCCTCGCCGCTCTCGAGTACTGGTTGCCACGATGGCGCGACCTCGGGCTCGAATTTGCTACAATCCAGGAAGCGGTGCATACTCCCGCGAACTAACTATGGACGAGAGAGCTTTCTACACCGAGCGCGAAGAATCCCGAAAGATCAAGCTCGTTTGCCCCAGTTGCCGCGGCGAATTTGAATTTCCCGTGCGTTGGAAGGTTTGCAGAAAGAAAAAGGAACTACCCCGCGGCGCCGGCGAGGAAGACCGCAGGAAATTTGCCAAAGCCGCGTCGTACATGGTCCGCTTGGACGACCTGGTCGCCTGCTACAAATGCCGCAAGCGTTTCGAGCTGACTGGCCAATCCACAGTCCTAATCTCCGATACCCTGGGCGATCCCAACGCAGACCCAGAAAACTTCGGCAACCGCTAAACAAAACCGGCCCTGAGCGCAACCCATCGTAAAAGCCACCTCGCACTTGTAGCGGCACAGCACCACTGTGCCCGAAACGCCCAGGCGTAAACAACGACTCGGACCCTCCGCTTGCGCATTCGCCGCGGCTACGCAATCAATTTCAACGAGCGCTCGAATTCAACCTAGCAACGTCCCACTCCAACCAAACCTCAAATCTCCGGATACATCTCAAAAAACGCCTCAATCGACTCGCGAAATGTAGCCTCAATCTCTTCCTTACTTCCCTCAATCAGATGCATGGTCACCCGCGCCGTCCGGCCGCTTTTCAACACCACGGTAGCATCCCTGACTTCGCCCAAATCTTCCTCCGGCAACAACCGCATTCCGTAGATCAACGCCAGCTTCGCCATGCGTCCCTCCCGATTCCACTCATCAGCGTATCTCCCGCTTCTTAGACGGTCAAACTCCGACCGGGCGAGAGGTCGTCCCAATCGAGCAAGCAGGCAGGGTTTGTTGCCGCGAGGGCACAACAAGCCCACCTCTGAGACCACATAAGGCCCGCTACCCCATCCCCATTAAGCTTGATGTTAGTTAATCGATATGGTATAATGCCCGGTAGGTCGCTTACGCTTTTCCCCAACTGGTTGTCGTACGAAGGGCACTGCCGATGCTTTCACGGATACCGCCGCGCAAAGCCTTTAGAATCACATCACTGTGCCATTTAAAAGCGTATCTCCTTTATTTTCAAGTCACTGCAAAAAAAGAGGGGGGCAGGGTCAGTCGGTATCCAAAATCATCCCGGACAGCGACGCCACCACGTTTGCTGCGGGCATCCGTAGTTCTTCCGCTGGCATCGCACAGACATCAAGGGGAGTCACTATGAATCGGTGTTTGCTTCGCTTCGCATCCACCATCCTGCTCGCTTTCTATGCCTTGGGCGGCATTGTGCTTGCCCAACAGCCGGATGGACCCCAGATTTCGCCGCCCGCTGCAGCCGCCCGTCCCCCGCAACCTGCCCAGGCGCGCAACAGTGGTCCCGCGGAACGCATCAGCGTGCCTGCCGGTACGCGATTCGCCGTTGTGCTGGAAAATGGGATTTCGACGCGCGGCGCCAAACCCGGCGATTCACTATATTTCCGGACGGCTTTTCCGATCACACAAAATAACCGCATTGTTGTGCCCGTAGGCTCCTACCTGCGCGGAGAAATCGTTGAATCCAAACGTCCCGGACGCATCAAAGGCCGCGGCGAGTTTCGCATGCGCTTGAACACGCTGATTCTTCCCAATGGCTATACCGTTGACTTGAACGCGGCCCCACGCAGTGCGGACAGCGGCGGTCGCGAGACCATGGATTCGGAAGGAAAGACGACTGGTGGCGGCGGTAAGGGCAAAGACGTCGGCACCGTGGCGACAACAACCGCGACCGGCGCGGGCATCGGCGCGATTGCGGGCGGCGCGAAGGGCGCCGGGATTGGCGCTGGAGTTGGTGGTTTAGCGGGACTTGGCGCGATCTTGCTCACGCGTGGGCCCGAAGCAGAGCTTCCTCGTGGCTCCACGCTCGACGTCGTGCTCGAACACGAACTGGCGCTCGACGGAAGCCAGATTCAATATTCCAGTGTGGGTCAGGCATCGCCCATCACACCGCCTCCAACGCGAGCGCAGTAACGCAACTTGATTTTATTTTTTGATCGATAGCGCGTAATGCAGCCTTTGAAACCGCGGAGCTCTTTGAAAAATACGACGCTGGCGAAGAACTGAAGTTGACTTCAGTTTCGCTTTTGTTTTCTACGCCGTAGTTTCCTTTCGTGCGGCCGCGAAGCGCATCGGGCTTAACCGCTCCCAATCGACGCTCACCCGCAATTCCGTAATCCACTCGCGGATCAGCCGCGCGGTGATCGGCGTGAGCAATACGCCGCTGCGAAAATGTCCCGTCGCCATCAACAAGCCCTCCAGGTCTGTAGGGCCCACGATCGGTAAATGGTCCGGAGAGTCCGGCCGCAAGCCAGCCCAGGTCTCCTCGATTCGGGCGTTTGCCAAGCCAGGCGCGAGTTCCATGGCATCGGACAAGATCTTTTCGATGGCGCCCGCAGTCACGTGCTTGTCAAATCCCACGTATTCGACGGTAGCTCCCGCCAGGATGCGTCCATCATTTCTCGGCACCAGGTAAATTTTCTCGGACCAAAGCACGCGCCGAATTTTCAGTGCATCCGCGCGCAACGAAACCATCTGGCCTTTGGCTGGACGCACCGGTGCGTAGGCTGCTACTCCCTCAATGTTCGCTGAAAAACAACCTGACGCGATGATCGTCCATTTCGCCGAAACATTTTCGCCGCGAAGCTTCAAGCCAGTGCAGCGGCTGCCCTCGCGCCAGATTGCTTCCACCGCGTTGTCCGGGAAAATCTCGGCGCCATTTTTTTTCGCTGCGTGCAAAACTGTTTGCGTCAGTGCGCGATTGTCGATGGATGCTTCATCTGGCCGCAGCGCGGCAGCCTCGACTTCTTGGCTGAGCGCCGGTTCAAGCTCACGCGCTTCTTCCGGACGCAGCGGCTCGGCTTGCAATCCCAGCCCGTGATGCAGCGCGATTAGCGTGCTCAGATCGCGCGTAGCATCACGCGTAAACAACGCGTCCATCGTCCCGAAGGGACGAAACCCAACGTTATGACCTGAGATTTCCTCGACGTTGGCGACAAATTCCGGATAGAGGCCAATGCTTGCTTTGGCCAATGGCACAATCGGAATCATCCCTTGGGTTTCCGGCGCAGGGGACAATATCCCCGCGCTCGCCCAGGAAGCCTCGCGGCCGGGTTCGCCCTTTTCAAACACGGCGACGCTCAAGCCGGCTTGTGCAAGTTCCAGAGCGATCGCGCTACCGATCAATCCGCCGCCGGCAATCGCAGCGTCAAAGCTTTTCATGATGGCATTCTAGCGCATCCTGTCGGGCGGGCATGCGCCTGCGGACCTGACAGGCCAGAGATAATCGAGTAGACGCCCAACCACACGATCAGCAACACCATCAGAAACCGGCGGAAAGACAGAGTCAACAATAGTCAGCGGCGGGAAACGACTTCACAGAGATCGAGCCAGCTCTTCGGAAAGAACCTGCGCTTTCTTGGCGGCATTGGTCGCGCGGGTCCAATCGCCGAGATGCGCGGCCTCACGCGCTTCGGTGACGAAGCTGCGCACCTTGGATGCCAGATCGGATTGCGTCGGATTCAGGGTCCGGCCCTGCGAAGCCGAAATGTTGCGTTCCGCGATGCTCAAACTCAGACTTGTCTGCTGCTCTGCCGCCGCCCTTTCTTCCGCTGTCAACTGCGGCGTAATTTGGGGAGCCTCTGGCCGCGAAGGGCTGCTGGGTGCCTCGGACGGAGCGGCCGTAACGCGCGGGCGTGGCGGCGCATTCTGAATCGCTCCGAGCGGGGACGGTGGAGGAGGCGCGTCGAGCTCAAATTCCGCCGGAAAAGTGTCCATAGTGGAATCGGGCAACGACGAAAACGTTTTCGGCAGCACGGGCCGCACCGATGTCAGGGTGGCCCAAGGAAATGTTCGCGCTTTTGTTTTCTTCTCGGCGGCGCAGCCATTTAAAACCGCCGCTACGGCGCATAGACCAAGGCAGCAGAAACGCTTTCGAGCGTAACGCGAGATGGTACGGGACTGGGTCGATCTCTGCGTCATTGAATGATCAGGCCGCGAGTGGTAACTCGATCCGGAACGTGGTTCCGCGGCCGACCTCCGACGTAAAGTCTATCGAACCGTTGTGAAGCTGTACAATTCGGAAGGTGCTTGCCAGTCCGATTCCGCTTCCTCCTGGCCGTGTAGTGAAAAAAAGCTGAAAAATCTTTTGTTTGTTTTCCGGTGGAATCCCTCGACCCGTATCGGCCACGCTGATCTCCGCCATTTCCCCGCGCCTGCTTAGCATCAGCTGCAATCTTCCCCCGCTGGGCATAGCCTCCAAGGCATTCAATACCAGATTAAGAATAGCCTGCTTCAGCAGCGCGCGGTCGACATAAACTTCCGGCACATCAATCGGCAAGAGTTGCGCCACCTCTACTCTCGATTTGCGGAGTTGCGGCTGCGCCACTTCAACCACTTCGCGCAAAATATCGGCGAGCTGCGTGGCTTCCAGCCGCACTTCCATCGGGCGCGTGAAATCGAGGAATCTCTTTACCACCGCGTCCAGGCGGTCAATCTCTTTATCGAGCACCTGAACCGCTTGCATGGCGTTGCTGTCCATTTCCGCGGGCAAGGATTCCTTCAGATTCTCGAGCCACAGCCGCATGGAGTTCAGCGGATTCTTAACTTCGTGCGCCACGCCCGCCGTAATGCGGCCCAAGGCAGCCAGGCGCTCGCTCACCTGCAACTGAGTATTGATGCTCTCAATGGAGTCCAGGTCACGCAGGGTGACTAACGCGCCCATGCGCTCGCCATCTTCCTGGATGGCCTGGACGCTGACGCTGACCCGCCTTGGTCCCTCGATCGTCTGCAAGTCGGTTTCCGCCGCAATCTCGCTGAGTTCGTCGCCTTGCACCTGCAGCACATCGTGCAACGGGTGCCCGGGAGGAAAAATCTCGTTCACGCGGCGTCCCAAGAAGGCGCCGGCGGGCGCGCCGAGAAATTTCTCAGCCGCCGGACTCACCATGACCGCGCGCGCTTCGCGTGTGAAGAGGAGCAAGCCATCTTCCATGCCGGCCATGACGGAATTCATGTTCTCGCGCATGGTGCTGAAGATTTCGTGCACCCCGCGCAATTGTTGGCCGACTTGCGTGATCTTGCGGCTCACCTGGCCGAGCTCGTCGGTGCCGCCGACGAATCCCTTCACCTCCGGCGCCGGCATATCAAATTGCCCGGCAGAGATGCGGTCCAATTGGTCAGAGATGCCGCGCAAGGGCGCGAGCGTTGCTCCGCTCACGATCGCCGCGAGGCCGGTGGAAATCACCAGCGCCAGGAGCACGATCGTGCCAAATTTCCTGACGCTCGGCGAAATCTCTTCAAGCAAGAGCGCGGAGGAAACTGCAACACGAACTTCACCAAATGGTTGACCGCTCTTGGTAAACGGAAAATCGAGTTCATAAATCTTGGGCGGCCCTGCGAGGGCCTTCACTTGATGCAGGGCACCACGCTGCGTCAATTGTGACAGCGGGATTCTCCGCGGCAGAAAGTTTCCCTGGAGAGACTCGTCTGTCGAAATCAGCACCATGCCGTCGCGATCGGCGATCGAAACTTCATAGATCGAGGGTATATCTTTGGCCGCTTTCAACTGTGAGTGGAGCCCCTCATCGATCCTGAATGCCTGCCAGACGTATTCGTGCATGTCTTCGGCGCTGTCGGAAATGGGCAGCAGCCCTTCGTTGGCGGCATCGGTTAGCGCGCGATGCGCCTGATCGAAAACCTGGTGCGCAATTTCGTGTGTGCGCTTGTCGGTTTGCTGAAGAACCTGCTCAAGAAGCTGGGCAACGAACACGCCGGAAAGCACGACGACGACCAGCAGCACCAGGCCGGTCATAACTAGCGTAAGTTTTGTGCGCAGCCGCAGCTGCATTTTGGATCTCTACTCCGCCTCGGCGTTCGCTCCGCCGTATTCTTTGAGCTTATTGTGCAATGTTTTCAGGCTGATTCCCAGCAAGTCGGCTGCGCGTGTCTTGTTATTGCCAGTGGCGTTCAGGGTTTGCAAGATCAATTCGCGTTCCATGGCGTCCACGGTTGTGCCCACGGGAAACTTGATGGTCGAAAGATCGCTGGGACCCTTGGCTTGAGATTTGCCAAACTCATCCGGCAGGCAACTCCGCGTGATCAAATCCTTTTCGCACATGATCGTCGAGCGTTCCAGGACGTTGCGCAGCTCGCGGATATTCCCGGGCCATGTGTGGCTCATGAAAATGTCCAACACCTCGGTGCCAATGCCGCGTACATTCTTTCCATGTTTTGCATTCACATCGCGCAGGATGTGATCCACGAGCAGCTGGATATCATCTTTGTGATCTCGCAGCGGCGGTAAATGAATGTGAAACACATTCAAGCGGAAGAAAAGATCCTGCCGAAGCTGTCCGTTTCCTACCGCTTGCTCGGGATCCTTGTTGGTGGCCGCCAACACGCGAACGTCCACCGGTGTCTCGCTCTTGCTGCCCAGACGCCGCACTTTGCGATCTTCCAGGACGCGCAACAGCTTGGCCTGCGTAGGCGCGGGCATCTCGCCGATTTCGTCCAACAGTAGGGTGCCGCCGTCCGCCAGTTCGAAACACCCGATGCGCCGCTCGGCCGCACCGGTGAAGGCGCCGCGCTCGTGTCCGAAAATTTCGCTCTCCATCAAAGTTTCGGGAATCGCCGAGCAGTTGATGGCCACGAAGGGACCCGAGGCGCGCGGGGAGAGTTTGTGAATGCTGCGCGCGACGATTTCTTTGCCCGATCCGGTTTCGCCGGTGATCAGTACGGACGCGGAACTTGGCGCGGCCATCTCCACGATGCGCATCACTTCCTGCATTCCTTTCGACGCGCCGACGAGTTCACCGAGCCGACCGGTTTCACGCAATTGCCTTTGCAAAACGGCTAGCTGCCGCGTGTCTCGTGCCTTTTCCAGGCAGCGGTCCAGTAGGGCGCGCAACACCGGCGCCTTCATGGGTTTTTCGATGTACCAGAATGCTCCCGCCTCGATGGCCGCCACCGCGCGTTCATCGCTGCCTTTGCCGGTGATGATGATAGCGGGAACGTTGTTCAGGTCCGAGCCAAACTGCTTCAGCAAATCCAGACCGTTCATTCCGGGAAGTTCGACGTCGGCAATGAGCGTATCCGGCTGGAAGTTGCCAAATTTCGCGAGTGCGTCTTCCGCCGTTGCCACGCCGAGAACCTCGTACCCCCACTTTTGCAGCAGTTGCTCGTAACCTTTTCGCGAGTTGTCTTCGTCCTCGACAATCAAAACGCGGTCCTTCCGCTCGCCGGTTTCCACCGCGCGCACCGCCGTTTTTGTCTCTTCAACCATGCGGCTCAGCCTCTCCCAAAGTCATTGGTCTGCAAGATGCAATTTTACGTTAGTTCGACACTCGACTCTAACAAGCCGATGCCTGGTTGCCAAGCACCATCTTACGCATGTTCATGATTCTACTTTTTGTGAACATGGAATATACTGGAGGAGGAGAACGGCCATGCCTGCCGCGAAAAATCGAGCGCACAAACATTTCCGTTTGGATGCGGTCAAAATCAAACGCGCGCA
Source organism: uncultured Acidobacteriota bacterium (assembly GCA_963721915.1). Lineage (GTDB taxonomy): Bacteria > Acidobacteriota > Terriglobia > Acidiferrales > UBA7541 > Acidiferrum. Next base: position 674,872 of record CAVRLD010000009.1, read on the forward strand.
AAAGTTGCTGCGTGCCGATACCGAAACCGAGACCATCGACCGCGCGCTGGATCTGGTTATTTCCGAACATCAGAGAAATCGTTTGGTTGCGGAAGCACACGACCGTTTTTTCAAGAGCGGCGTCGACATCAAGGATGTTTACGGCGTTTTGGAAGAATAGATGCGGCCGGTCCTATTCGATTCATCGATTTACATCACTGCCTTGAGGGCAAGAGGCGATGCCGCCGTCAGTGCGAGACAAGTAGCTCCGGGTTCAGCAGTGTGGTTGAGCGCAGTGGTGCTCGAAGAGCTATATGCCGGCGCGACCGAGCGTGCTCGCCACGCTGTCGAGCGATTGGAGCGCGACTTTGAGAAAAGCGGGCGTCTCCTGGTACCTGACATCCGCGATTGGACGCAAGCGGGCAAGGTTCTGGCTCGCCTGGGCGCCAGGTACGACTACGAACACATTGGAAAGGTACGACTGACCAACGACGCGCTCATCGCCACGAGTGCGGGTCGAGCCGGGATCACAGTGATAACGGGCAATGCGCGGGACTTTGCGCGCCTGGCTGAATTTCAGCCTTTTTCCTGGCGCATGAGCAGTTCTCCAGAGAGCTGAAGAGCTCACGCATTTCTCGCGATGCGCCAAATCTCTTTTGCAAACGTAGACTCATTCCTTGACCAAATATAGCGCTCGCTCCAATTCCACTTCCAGCTTCGCGCCCTTCGGCAAATCCAATTCGTGTCCGCGGCCGGACTCCATGAGGTAGGCGGCGAGCGCCGCTGTGGCGGCTCCTTCGGCAATTTCCTTTTTGTCTTTATCTTTCACGCCTTTCACAGCGCCGAGTGCCGCTCCCGCCGCCGCAGCCTGGGCCGCGGCTTGCTGTGTGCTCGTGCGCCCTTCAATCAAGCCTTCCTGCGCAGGTCCCGTCTTCACGCTGTGATCGCCCGGGACACCTACGACCTCCGCCACGATCGGCAGTCTCCCGAATTTGGTGTGAATGTCGTCGAACGTCAGCCATATTTTCGCGCGGCCCGCGATTCCCGCGGATTCGACGCGGCTCACATGGCCGACGATCTCCGCTCCCGACGGGAGGTAGATCCCGCTGCCTGCTTCCAGCGGCTCCAGCGTACGCACTTTGAACTTGCGGTTTTCGCGTGTCTCTCGTGTGTCGAGCTCATCCTCCAGCCGCACCAGGAACTTTGTGCCGGGGACTACCGCATAGGCCTCGACTGGTAGATTGGAACTGCGCCTGCCGTCGGCTGGCCTTGGTGCTGGCTGGCTTTGCTCGGCAGGAGGCGCTGGCGATTCCTGTGGATGCGGCGGGGGCTCTTGCGCTTCTGCCGCTAACGCTCCGGCCAATATTGTGACGATCGCGGCACTTCTCGCGGCGACTCCAACCCAGTTCGAAATCATGCGGCTCTCCTTGTTGCTCCTCACAAAACGACGAGATAAGCCAAGCATTCTGTGCTCCAGTGTCGCCCTTACTGGTCGCGCATAAGCCTTATGGAATCAGATGTTTACGGTTCGGCCGGTTCCCCGTCAAGAGAGGCTCGGGGGCGATCCTGTCGCTGGTTCACACCATTCGCCAGCCAATCCCGACAGCGAAAACGTTGAGGTGCTCCGGCTACCCTCGTCGGGTAGCCTCAGGATGACAGCGTCAAGGCGGTATCGGCATGAGTGCAGTAACGAGTGGGATCGCAGCGTCAAGTTGTATCGGCAGGGGTGTGGGGACGAGCGTGATTTGGTCGGGCGCTATTTTTCCAGGAAGCGGCGAATTCGCCGTAGGACTTTGGCGTACATCGCTGGCGTGACTTTGCCTGTGGCGGTGTTTTGCTGGCTGGGGTGGTAGACGCCAAACAACCGGGTGCCAGCAGCCGGAAGGTCGACCTCCGCGCCGTGGGCGAAGGGATATGCCGCGCGGGAGGCGATCAGCCCTTGGTGTTTGAGAATGCTGAGGTAGACGTCCCAGCCGATCTTCCCGAGCGCGAGCACGGCCCTGGGCTTGAGGATTTCGAGTTCGCGCTCGAGGTAGGGGCGGCAATTGAGGAGTTCACCGGGCAGCGGTTTGTTGTCGGGAGGAGCGCAACGTGCCGCGGCCGTGATGTAGGCGTTCAGGAGTTGCAGGCCGTCGTCACGTTGCAATGCTACCGGTTGATTCGCGAATCCTGCGTCATACAAGGCCTTGTACAAAAATACTCCGGACGCATCACCAGTAAACGGTCGCCCGGTGCGATTCGAGCCGTGGGCTCCGGGCGCTAGTCCGACGAGCACCAATCGCGCTTTCGGATCGCCGAATCCGGGGACCGGTTTGCCCCAATAAATCCAGTCGCGATAGGCGCGGCGCTTTTCGCGGGCGACCTGCTCGCGATAGGCGACGAGCCGCGGACATTTGCGGCAGGCGACAATTTCTTGGTGCAGCATTTGCAGGAGTTCCGCGGGGTCGGGCATAGCGTTAGGGCTTTTCGCGAGCGAGCATCTCGCTCATTTCGGCGAATGGTACCGCGCCGTCGAGCATCCCGGTGTATGTTCCCGCTTCCATCATTTCTTTCGCGATACGTCGCGTCAGTCCCAGCGTGGCACGCATTACGCCCGAACCGGCGCTCGCGCGGGCCACGCCCATTTTCTCGAGCTCGCGTAGCGTTGGCGCGCCGGTTGTGATCAAAATATTTAGCGGACCGTTCAAGGCGCGTACCAGCTTCGCGATCGACTCGGCATCTCGCAGACCGGGCGCGAACAGGCAGTCGGCTCCGGCTTCGCGATAAGCGCGAAGGCGCTCGACGGTGCGCTCGAAACGCGATTCCGGCGGCCCTATAGGTATCAGGTAAATATCCGTACGTGCATTCAATACCAGCGGCACGCCCAGCGATTCCGTGGCTTTGCGAATGGCGCGAATCTTCTCGAGTTGCAAGGTGAGGTCGACCTGGGAGCTTTCGTCGCTGCCAGTTACATCTTCAAGATTGATTCCGACTGCGCCTGCCGCGACAACCACCTTCACCGTTTGGGTCATGTCGTCGACGGTCACGCCATAGCCGGCTTCCACATCCGCGGTGACAGGGAGGTGCACGGCTTTTGCGATTCGCGCTACTACGCCGAGCATTTCGTCGCGCGAGATCTTTTGGCCGTCGGGATAACCCAGCGTCGCGGCAATGCCCGCGCTGGTCGTGGCGATGGCGGGAAATCCCAGATCTTCTACGATTCGGGCGCTGGCGACGTCCCACGCGTTCGGTAGCACCAGCATCTTCGGCCCGTTGTGTAGCGCGCGCAACTGTTCTGCTTTCAACGCTTGGGCCTGCACGTTCATAGCTGTCTCCCGTCTTGCCGACGATTTGATTGGCAGGTTACGAATCGCCTTTCATTTCGAAAACGGCCAATTTGGCTAGACTTTCCACCTGTTTTTGGGACCCGCTGGCTATCGCTTTACTGCAACAGGGCCAGCGCCTCTTCGTGAAGCAGGCCGTTCGTGCTCAGGAAGTCTCCAGTGTAGATGGTTCGTTTAGCTTGTACATTCGTCGAACGACCGCCTGCTTCTTCGACGATGATTCCCAGCGGGGCCAGATCCCAGGGCTTCGAAGTCCAGTCTAACGCGGCGTCGATGGCGCCTTCTGCTACCAGCATGTGCTGCCAGAATCCGCCGATCGCACGTCCATTGCGCGCGGCGTCGGCCAGGCGTCGAATCTTTTCCCTCGCTTCTTTGCCTTTGCTTGGCCCGGTGCCTGTCGTGAAGACCATGGCGTCTTCCAGGTGCGCGACCTTAGATACTTGGATCTTCTGTCCGTTGCGATAGGCGCCTTCGCCGCGATACGCCCACCACCGCGCTCCCAAAGCTGGGGCGCTCGCCATTCCCGCGACGATCTCACCATCGCGCTCGATTCCCAGGAGGGTTCCGAAGGTCGGGAATGCCGCGCGAAAATTCTTCGGTGCCGTCGATCGGATCAATAATCAATCTTGCGGGCGCCGCGGATTTCGAAGTCGCTTTGCTGTCGCCATTGCCCATCTCTTCCCCGAAAACGTTCAACGCTATACCACTGGCGGCCACTTTGGCTCGCGCCATGGCCTCAATCGCGCCGTCCGCTTCGGTCAACGCGGTTCCATCGAGCTTCCTCGCGACACGCATGCCTACGGCGCGAAAATGTGCCATCGCCATTGCATCTGCTTCGTTCGCGATCGCTTCCAGCAACGCTCCATATTGTTCCTCGTAGCTCATTGTCTCCCCAGAATTGCCGGATCGTTCCTCGCGAAGGCCAGCTTCCAATGGCTGCCGCTGCAATTCGCCGCATTGCGCGGCAGTCGCTGCCCGCTTCTGAGCCCTACTTTGCAGCATTTGACACTCTAGCGTGCGACCCCTAGCATACAAACTTACGCGAATGTCTGCTCACGCCAACACGGGAAGCGTGCTCGATCGTATTCTTGACGCGCGTCGAGCTGCCGTCGACCATCGCAAGCGAGTTTTGCCTGAGACCGCGCTGAAGTATGGGGTGAAGGCTGCTTCGCCGGTTCGGGATTTTGCCGGGGCTTTGTCCCGTGAGGGCCTCAACGTTATTGCCGAACTAAAACCGGCATCGCCTTCGCGCGGCGTCATTCGCGATCCGTTTGATGCGGTCGCGCTGGGGCAAACGCTTGCCGCTGCCGGCGCCGCTGCTCTTTCCGTGCTCACCGAGCCGGAATTTTTCGGCGGTTCGCTGAAGAACATGCGCGATGCTCGCAAAGAAATTGCTGCGCCCGTGCTTCGCAAGGATTTCATTTTTGATTCGTGGCAAGTGTGGGAGTCGCGCGCGAATGATGCTGACAGTTTTCTGCTTATCGTCGCGGCTCTCGAGCAGGATTCGCTTGTTGAATTGATTGAGCTTGGCCGACAACTGGGCATGGAGCCGCTTGTCGAGGTCCACACGGGTTTCGAACTCGACCGCGCACTCGCTGCCGAGGCCCGTGTCATCGGAGTCAATAATCGCGACCTGCGCACACTCGAGGTGCGTCTCGAGACTTCTCTCGAACTTATTGAGCTTATTCCGGACGATCGCATTGCGGTGGCTGAGTCTGGTCTCGCTACCCTCGCCGATCTTGTGCGCCTGCGCGACGCTGGTTTCGACGCCTTCCTTATTGGCGAACACCTGATGCGCGCTGCCGATCCGGCTGCGGCGCTCGCCGATCTCCTGGGCACGCGACGGGCGGCGGAATAGGCTAAATGGTCCGCGTCAAAATTTGTGGCATCACCAATTCCGCTGATGCTCGTGTGGCTTGCAATCTTGGCGCCGGTGCGCTTGGCTTCAACTTTTATGAGAGAAGTTCGCGGGTTATTTCTCCGGCGAATGCGTGGAGGATTATTTCTCGCTTGCCGGAGACGGTGAAATCGGTGGGGGTCTTTGTGAATTGGTCGGCGGAGGCGGTCGTCGCTTTGGGTCGCGCGCTTTCTCTGGATGCCGTCCAGTTGCACGGCGACGAAGAGCCTGGCGTGGTACGGCAGTGCACGAGATATTTTCGAGTTACCAAGGCGTTTCGGGTCGGCGGGCGCTTTCCGCTGAGAAGTCTTCGGAGATACGGCGGCGCGTTTGCCTTTCTCTTCGACGCGGCCGTGGGAACAGGCCAATATGGCGGTACTGGAAAACGGGCGGATTGGTTGGTGGCGCGCCGGGCTGCGAAATCGCACCGTATCATTCTTGCAGGCGGGCTTACGCCGGAAAATGTGGCTGAGGCGATTCGCTTCGTTCGGCCTTATGCGGTGGATGTGGCTAGCGGCGTGGAATCGCGGCCTGGCAAGAAGGATCATGGCAAGCTTCGGGCATTCTTTGCGGAAGTGGAACGCGCGAATCGGGATTTGAAAGCGATGAAGAATCGGCGTGGGGCGGATTAATTTTTAGAAGAGAAAGTAAGAGAAAAGATTTGACACAGAGGGCACAGAGGTCGGAGCACAGAGGTCACGGAGAGTTCTTGCCGAACGCGCAGATTAGGGAAAGCCACTAGGCTTCAACGCATATATGAGCTCACAGATCGTCAATCCTGCCGCTGTGCCTGGGCGCTTCGGCCCTTATGGCGGACGCTATGTCCCGGAAACGCTTATGGTGCCGTTGTTCGAGCTCGAGCGTGCCTACGAACTCGCCAAGTCCGACGCCGCCTTCCAATCCGAACTCCAGAGTCTGCTCAAGAATTTCGCTGGGCGTCCTACGCCATTGCAATTCGCTTCGCGGTTGACCGCGCATCTTGGTGGGCCACGCGTCTATTTGAAGCGGGAAGATTTACTGCACACCGGGGCGCACAAAATTAACAACGCCATTGGGCAGGGCCTACTTGCGGTGAAAATGGGGAAGCCGCGGATCGTCGCTGAGACCGGCGCAGGACAGCACGGTGTCGCTTCGGCGACGATCGCTGCGCATCTTGGCCTGGAATGCGTGGTTTACATGGGGACCGACGACATGGCTCGTCAGGCGCTGAACGTTTCGCGCATGCGCATGCTGGGAGCGCAAGTCGTCGGCGTCGATGCTGGCAGCCGCACGCTTAAAGATGCCATCAACGAAGCTATGCGTGACTGGGTTACGAATGTCCGCACCACGCACTATCTGCTAGGCTCCGTTCTTGGCGCCCATCCTTACCCGACCATGGTCCGCGATTTTCAATCGGTGATCGGGCGGGAGGCTCGGGAGCAAATCCTCGCAATGGAGCGGCGTCTTCCGACGCATTTGTACGCTTGCGTTGGCGGCGGTTCGAATGCCATCGGGCTTTTTTACGCTTTTCTTCGCGACGCTTCGGTAAAGATGGTGGGCATCGAAGCGGGGGGCCGCGGCACAGAACTTGGCGAGCACGCTGCACGTCTCGGGGCTCCGCATGGATACGCGGGAGCGCGGCCCGGCGTGCTGCAAGGCACCTATACTTACGTTCTGCAAAACGGCGACGGGCAGATCGCGGCCACGCACTCTATCTCTGCGGGCTTGGACTATCCCGCGATCGGTCCCGAGCACGCCTGGCTTGCGGACGAACGCCGCGCCGAATACGCCGCGATCTCCGACAACGCCGCACTGGCAGCGGCCCGACTGCTTGCGCGCACCGAAGGCATCATCCCGGCTCTCGAATCCGCCCACGCCATAGCAGGCCTGATTGAGCGTGCTCCGCAAATGAGCGAAGACGACCTGGTCATCCTCAATCTCTCGGGCCGCGGCGACAAGGACATGGACACCTACTCCCGCCTGCTCTAATCTTTAGGCTTCCCGAAATTAGAAAATGAATGCGTCGCCCGCCAACTCGACCCGCATTGCGCAACGTTTCGCCGAACTCCGCGCGTCGGGCGAACTTGGCGTCATCGCGTACATTACGGCAGGTGATCCCTCGCTCGACGCCACTTACAAATTTGTTCTGGCGTTGGCTGAAGCAGGTGCCGACGTCATCGAGCTCGGCATTCCGTTCAGCGATCCGCTTGCGGACGGGCCGACAATTCAGCGGGCTTCGGAACGCGCACTGAAGGCGGGGACAACGCTGGCCGGAGTTCTCGATCTGGTTGGTCGCATTCGGGAATCGTCGCAGGTTCCGCTGATCCTCTTCGGGTACTACAATCCGATTTTTCAGATGGGAGTGGAAAAATTTGCCGCGGCGGCGTCTGCCGCGGGAGCCGACGGGGTTCTGGTCACCGATCTCACGCCTGAAGAATCCGTTGACTATCGCCGGATTCTGGCCGCTCATCGTCTCGATACTGTTTTTCTGGGCGCTCCGACCTCGACCGACGAGCGTCTCGCGACGATTGCAGCGTGCACGTCGGGATTTCTTTATCTGATTTCACGGACCGGCGTTACCGGCGCGAAAGATTCGCTTCCCGACGAACTGCCGGCACTCTTGCGCCGTGCCCGCGCGATCACGAAGCTTCCCATCGCTGTCGGCTTCGGTATCTCTCTGCCCGGGCATGTCTCTCTCCTGGGCGGGTTGGCCGACGCCGCGGTGGTCGGCTCCGCGCTGGTCAGCGAAATCGAAAATGCAAAAACCGTGGATGCCGCCGCGACCGCGCTGGCTGCGCGCGTCCGCACTCTGAAAGAAGCCGCGCGTCACGGCCTCTCGCGTCGCGAGGTTGCGCTATGAGCCTGCTCAGTGATTGGCGCCGCCGCATCGATGAAATCGATCGCAGACTCGTGGAGCTGCTCAACGAGAGGTCGCAGTGCGCGCTGGAAATCGGCAAGCTCAAGCAGGCGCAGAATCTTCCGCTCTATCAACCGGACCGCGAGCGCGAAGTCCTGGAAAATGCGGAACGGGCAAATCCTGGGCCGTTGTCGGACGCCGCGATCCGGCGCTTGTTCGAACGCATCATCGACGAAGCGCGCTCCGCGGAACGCGAAGCCATGCATTCCAGCGACGCGCCGGCCAAGGACGTGTAGTCGTTAATTTCGTATAGCTGCCGTCCTGTGAGACGGGCGCTTTTTCACCGGGTAGCGTAGAACCAAAACAGGGAAGGAAATCAGGGAACCCAGCCATGGTCATCGTGATGCAAGAGGGCGCCACAGACGCCCAGATCCAGCAAGTTATCGATCGTCTGATTGCGAGCGGCTTCAATGTTCACCGCTCCACCGGCGAATCCCACACGGTTCTGGGAGCCGTAGGCGTTCACCGCGATTTCGATCACCGCGACTTCGAACTCCTCGACGGCGTGCGCGAAGTTATGCGCATCACACAGCCGTTCAAGTTAGCCAGCCGCCAATTCAAACCAGAAGGCACCGTCATAAATCTTGGCCGAGGTGTCTCCATTGGCGGCAATGACGTTGTCATCGCCGCAGGACCATGCTCAGTCGAATCCCGGGAACAAATCCTCTCCGTGGCCGAAAGTGTAGCCAAAGCCGGAGCGAAAATTCTTCGAGGTGGAGCCTTCAAGCCGCGCACTTCTCCTTACGCTTTTCAAGGCATGGGCGAAAAGGGTCTCGAGTTAATGAAGGAAGCGGCTGAGAAATTTGGACTCTTTACCGTCAGCGAAGTCATGGATCCGTCGCAGGTGCAGATGATGGGCGGCTACGTGGACATTTTCCAGGTGGGCGCGCGCAACATGCAAAATTACCATCTGCTTCGCGCACTTGGCGAAGTTCGTAAGCCCGTGCTGCTGAAGCGCGGGATGTCGGCGACCATGGAAGAACTTCTGCTGAGCGCCGAATATATCCTGGCGGGCGGGAACTACGACGTCATTCTGTGCGAGCGCGGCATCCGCACGTTCGAAACCTACACCCGCAACACCTTCGACATCGCGGCCATCCCGGTAGTCAAGAAGCTCTCGCACCTGCCCATGTTCGGCGATCCGTCGCATGGCACTGGCCGGCGCGACAAAGTCCCACCAATGGCGCGCGCCGCCGTTGCGGCCGGGGCTGACGGCCTGCTGATCGAAGTGCACAACGACCCAGACCACGCGCTGTCGGATGGCGCCCAATCGCTGGACCCAGGCCAATTCGCACAGCTCATGCACGAACTTCGCATCATTGCCCCAGCCATTGGCCGGCGCATTGCCTGATCATTCGGTCCGATGACTTCTCATCTGATCAATCGTGTGGCGATCCTGGGCGCGGGCTTAATCGGCGGCTCTTTCGCACTGGCTTTGCGCAAATATGCCACTGATCTCCACATCTACGGTTGGGATCGGCCCGACGTTGCGCGCGCCGCGCAATCGAGTGGCGCGTTCGATGACGTCTTCGCCGGCGATATGGCACCCGCGTTGCGCAGCGCCGATCTGATATTCATCGCGCTCCCCATCGGCGCGACCCTCGATCTGCTCCCGGACCTCACACGTTCGGCGCCGCGCCGCGCTTTGATCACCGATGCCTGCAGCACGAAATTGCGCATCACTCAAGCTGCCCTGGAACTGTTCGCCGATCCAGCCACACCAATTTTCCTCCCGGGGCATCCGATGGCCGGGCGCGAACTGGCGGGTTTCGCGCACGCTGACGCGGACCTCTTTCGCAACGCCCCGTACGCTTTAATCGCGGAGCCAACGCGCATTGGCCCAGATGCGGCGCCTCCCTTGGAACGCGATCCGCGCATCTCCGCCTTCGTAAAGCTCATCGAAAAAATCGGTGCGCGTCCGATTTGGCTAGGCGCCCAGCAACACGACTACGCCGTGGGCCTGTCGTCGCATCTGCCCCAACTGGTAGCCGTAGCCCTCGCATCTTTTCTTTATGATCGATTGGATGAAAACGGACTGCCGATCACCGTTGCGGGTCCGGGCTTGCGCGACACGCTTCGCCTGGCGGGCAGTCCCTACTCTACGTGGCGCGACATCGTCCTGACCAATCGCGAGGTGCTTGAGGCCGCGCTGGATCTCCTGGCACGGCGTCTCGACGACATCCGCGAGCGCCTGAACTCCCGCGAACTGGAAGCCGACTTCGACGCCGCTAACGAACTTTACAAGCTACTGCGCAGCCTTTAATCGAACGCCGCATAGCGCAAAGACTGTCCGAGCCGGCATCCTTGCCGGCTTATCTGTTCATTTCAGTTCGATCCTCTGTGTCAACGGCAGCTCGGCCGAGGAGCCGCCGACCATGATCACGTATTCTCCCGGCACTAACTTCCATCCACCGGCTTCATCCCAAATCGACAAATATTTTGGATCCACACTCAGCTTCACGTCCTTGCTCTCACCTGCCTTCAACCACACCTTGCTCCATCCGACCAAACGCTTCGGTGGTTCGCCGGTGCTTGCCGGAAGCGCCGCGTATACTTCAGCAATCTCCGCGCCGTCACAACTGCCCGTGTTCTTAACCGTGAAGTTCACGGTCGTCTCTTTCCCTGCCTTCACCTGCATTCCCGAATACGCAAACGTCGTGTACGAGAGCCCGTACCCAAACGGAAACAACACCGCCTTCTTCTCCGCGTCATACCACTTGTAGCCAACCTTCAATCCTTCGTCATAGCTCACGCTGAACGTCGGCTTTGCTTCTCCTGTCTTTATCACCGCAGCCTCGCCAGTCTGCCCCGGCCCCGGCTGCACCAATTTCGGATGCGGCAAATCCGCGACGCTCTTCGGAAAAGTCATCGGCAGCTTCGCGCTTGGATTTACATCGCCAAACAAAATATTCGCCACCGCATTCGCTCCGTCGCTGCCTGCGTACCACGCCTCCAGCACGCCGCTCACTTTATCCACCCACGGCATCGTCGCCGCCGTTCCGGTCTCGAGCACCACAGTCGTTTTCGAATTTGCCGCCGCGACCGCCGCGATCAACTCATCCTGCTTCTCAGGCAGCGTCAGACTCTCCAGATCCATGTCCTCCGCCATCCACTGGTACACAAACACGATCGCCACGTCGGACTTTTTAGCCAGCGCCGCCGCGCGCGCAACATCGGCACCCGACTCAAATTGCACGTTGGCCGAAGGCGCCTTCGCCTTTACCGCCTTCATCGGCGACGTCGGAAACCACACATGTGCCTGCCATCCCGCGTTCGGCCTTCCGGGCGCATCCACCTGCGCCGACCCGCCTCCCGAAATCATTTCCGCATCCGCATGCGGCCCGATGATCGCAATCGACTTCACCGCGGCACGGTCCAGCGGCAGCACGCCACCTGAGTTCTTCAGCAGAACCGCGCTCGACTCCTCAATCTTTCGCGCCGTTTCCAGCCCGCCCAGCACATCCACGACACTCTTCTTCGTCGGATGATCCACAATCCCACTCGCAAACTCCGAGCGCAGCACTCGCCGCACGTGCTCATCCAACTCAGCCTGTGAGACCTTACCCGCCTCCACCGCCGCCTTCAATTTCGCGCCAAAAAACTCATCCAGCGGCTCCTCATTGTCCAGCCCCGCCGCCGAAGCTTTCACCGTGCTGTGTGTTCCGCCCCAATCCGACACCACAAATCCCTTGAATCCCCACTCTTTCTTCAGCACATCCGTAAGCAAATATTTGTTCTCGCACGCAAAATCTCCGTTCACCGAGTTGTACGAGCACATCACCACACTCGGATCGGCGATTCCCACGCCGATCTCAAACGCCAGCAGATCGCTCTCGCGTAGCGCTCGCTTCCCGATAATGGCGCCCACTTCGTTTCGTCCGCTCTCCTGATCGTTTACCGCGTAGTGCTTGATGTCTCCGAGCACGTGCTGCGCCTGTTCGCACTTCATCAAATTTCCGACCAGCGTTCCGGCTAGAATTGGATCCTCGCCCAGATATTCGAACGTGCGGCCGTTCCGCGGCTCGCGCGTGATATTCACGCCGCCTCCCAAAGTCATGTTGTATCCCTGTGCGCGCAATTCTCGTCCTATCAACGCTCCGTACGCACACGCCGCTTCCGTGTCCCAACTCGCTGCCGCGCCCACGGGTGCAGGCAACGCCGTCGAATATCTTCCGTTCTCGCCGCTGCTTCGCACACCATATGCCGCGTCGCTTATCTGGATGATCGGAATCCCCAGCCGCGGCACACCCAGCACAAATCCAGCGCCGCCATTCCCCAACTCCGGCTCCGGGTCCTGTACATCGCGCGGCCACCCTGGCATGCCCATTCCGTGGAGCAGTCCGATCTTTTCGTCCAACGTCATTTCCTTCAGGACCATTTCGGCGCGCTGGTCTGGGGAAAGGCTCGCGTTCATCCACGGATGGTTTCGGTCGATCTTCTCCTGCTGCCCATGCATGCGGTGCTGCGCAAGAACGGTAGTGCCCGTTGCAAGCAACCCAACGGCAGCTCCCGCAAGCACAAGAACAACACGTGCAGCGAAAAAACGGTGCCGCACCCAACGCGCCTCATTCATTTTCATTCTTTGACCATCCAGGCGAGATGAACGATTGCCCCCCACACAAAATCGAGCGCCTCTATCATGTCGATATTTCAGATTTATGCAAACCAAATCAGGGTGGCAGGAGCGAATTCAGCACGCGTCCACGCTATTTCTTTACTTCACTAATTCCTTATTCTGTTTTTTTACGGCTTCGCCGGCAGCGTCAATCCCGGATTCGCGCCGAAAAAATCAAACGGCCGAATCACAAAGTCATGCCACATCACCGGCATCACCGGCCAATCCTCCGCCCGCGGCACATGATGAAATCCCAACGTATACCAGGCCACGATGTCGGTATTCTCAATCGCACGGTTCGCCCGCGTCCAAACCGCCAGCCCATCGTCACCCCTGCCCGAACTCGGATAGACCCCTGACGCATACGTTTCCTCCGCCTTATACGGCGTAACCCAAAGCTGGTGCGCGGAAAACGCCCCCACTTTCTGCACCCCATCCTCGGGATCCAGCAGAGAAGCCGCAGTAATGCCCGGCATAATCTCGTAACCCGTCGGATACCCCAGCGGGCCCCGCACATTCGGATTCACAAACATCCACATCGCCGGCTTATCCAGCGCAACGTCCATCATCGCGTCGCTTTCGGTCTTCGCCACCGATGGCTCCGCCACCCAAATGCTCTTCCGGTGCGTAGCCGCGGGCAACTCCCGTTTCTTCAGTTTCTCCGCCATGAACGAATTCTTCTGCCCGTCCACATCCATATCGAGCCGGTACGAAAAAAAGTGGTCGTGATTCACGCCAATTGTGTTCTCTCCCACAAACCGCCCAAATTCATCCGCCGCTCCCGGCATCCCGCCCATCCCGCGCTCGCTCGTTTTCGTCTTTGCCGCTTTCGTCTCGATAATCCCCGTAGCCCCCACCGCCACGCGAATCGATCCGTCCTGCTCAAATCTCCAATCCAGCAGATAATCGTAGTTCCCGATCACCGCCGCGGTCCGCAACACCAACCCGCGCTTCGGCCGCCCCCACGCCATGCCGTTCTCGAAATGCCGCCACGCCGGATCGCCTGAGTACGTCTCGAATAAGCAAGCCTCTCGCGGCAGTAGCACCGGTATTCCATGCTCGTTCGACGCCAGCCCGTCGATGTACTCCGCATTCGACGGGCAATCCATGCCATCCTGCAGCATGCGCAACACGCCCCCGGGATAAAACTCCCCTGCGTCCACAAACACTCTCGTGGCCCAACTCTCCGCCGGGTCCATGTACGGCACAAATAGTTCCGACATCGATCCTTCATACAGTACCGACCGTTCCCGTCCGCCGTCCTCCAGTCGCACCAGGTTCAATACCGGCCCCAGTCTTGCGTCCAGCCGCACCCGGAAATGCCAGTCTTGCCAGCTCACTTCTCCATTCTTGATTTGAAAGCTGGGTCCCAGCGGCTGTGCAATCGCTATCGGTGTCGTCCCAGGTCGCGGCGTACCCGCCGCTTCCTCAAAGTTGATCGCACTCTGTGGCACCGGAGTCGTTCCTTCATCGATAATCTGCAACACCTTTCTCTCCACCGCGTCCATCTTGAAATACAAACCGTCGATCGGCCGGCCCCAGGTCAGAAACGCTCCATGCGAGTCGAAGCAATCGCCATAAAAAATCCGGTGGCCCTCCTGCTCCGGGAACGCGAAATATCCAATCGGGACCGGCACGCACATCACCGTCGTCATATCCTTCACGCCGTGCTTTTTTAGCGCCTCCTGCATCCGCGGATCTTTCTTGGCCTCATCGCCCAACCCGAAAAACTCGTTGTCAAACGTCGGCGCCTGCACGTCTTTTCGTTCCTTCCACGATTCCACCTTGCGCCCCGCAATATCCACCCGCACTTCAATCGTCGCGCCCTTCCTCAGCAAAATGACGTCAGCCTCCCGCGGAATCGCATCCCCCGCCTTCCAAACCAGGACCTTGTCTTTAGGCGGCTCGTGCAAAAGCACGCTGATGCAAAGCGTATCCGCATCCATCTTCCCGGTACCCTGCAACACCTCATACACCACCCAATACTCCTGCGACTTCAACCCCTCCAGTGGATGCGTCGGCGCCTGCACCCCCATCGCGGATTGCGCCACCACCCTCTCCGGCATCGCTGTATCAACCAGTGCAATCGCCGCTGGTACGAGCATCCACATCACCACTGCCCGCACAGAAATCGCCCTCATGATCGCCTCCAGAGTTTCGGGTTTTCAAATGTTCCGCCCACACAGCGCATGGAATAACGACATCGGCATGGATGTACCCCGACCGTTGCGACGATTATCCACTTTTTATTCAGGAAAGCCATGAACTCCGGTCAGCCGCAGGGTCCCGTCCAATTTCTGTACCTGTGAACCATTGCCCCGCCCACAAATCAAAGAGACAATAAGTGCAGAGCCAGCGTAGCGGGGCAGCTGCCTCGCGAGGTGTAGTGGTGGGTCTTTAGACCCGTCAGCGCGGCTACGCACCGAACCAGCCTCTCGCGCCCCGCATCCACGCCTGTTTACCCTGAGCCTCGAAGGGCGAGACCGCGGGGTTTAGATGAGAATACCTCCCACACCTCCGATAGGTCGCATGAACGTGACTCCAAATCGCAACACCAGAACAGTCAAGCTAACCCCTCTAGAATTCGCCCTTGTACAAGTGTTGATTCTGGAACGGTTTAATCGCTGTGGAATCAACACTTACCAAAAACAGGGAGGGGGGTGGGGTAATCTTTTTCTAAACAAACCCCCTCACGTCCAGCCCTCGGCAGACTACTGTCACCAGCCTGCTTGAAGTAGACTTCTCCTCTCACTTCGGAGCACTCGTGGACAAACGCATCTCCTCAGCCGACGCCGCCATCGAAAAGCTCCAAGATGGCGCCACCATCCTCATGGGCGGCTTCGGCTTGTGCGGCATTCCGGAAAACCTGATCGCCGCCGTTCGCCGCAAGGGTACGAAGGATCTGACTATCGTCAGCAACAACGCGGGCGTCGATGGTTTCGGCATCGGGCTGCTGCTGCAAAATCGCCAGGTGAAAAAAATGATCTCCACCTACGTCGGCGAAAACAAACTGTTCGAGCAACTTGTCACCAGCGGAGAATTGCAGTTGGAGCTAAATCCGCAAGGTACCTTCGCGGAACGAATCCGCGCTGGCGGCGCAGGCATCCCAGCCTTCTATACTCCGACCGGGTACGGCACCATGGTCGCCGAAGGCAAGGAAACCCGCGAGTTCGACGGGCGCCAATACGTTTTGGAGCGCGGCATACGCGGGGATTTTGCCTTCGTCAAGGCCTGGAAGGGCGATCGCTGGGGTAATCTCATTTACCGTAAGACCGCCCGCAACTTCAATCCCATGATGGCCACCGCCGCCGACTACGTGATCGCGGAGGTTGAACAAATGGTCGATCTCGGTGAGCTTCAACCCGACCAGATCCACACTCCCGGCATCTACATCAACGCCATTTTCCAAGGTCAAAACTATGAAAAACGCATCGAGCGCCGCACGACACGCAAAATGTAGGCGCTGGGCTTTAGCCCGGCGTTGCTCGCTTGACGTTCGGTCGCCTTTGAGCGTGAATTTTAAACTGTCAGTAAACTCCCCATGCCACTAACCGACGAACAAAAGCGCGAACGCATCGCCCGCCGTATCTCGCTCGAATTGCGCGACGGCTACTACGTCAATCTCGGAATCGGCATGCCCACGCTGGTTGCTAACTACGTGCCACAGGGCATGGAAGTGATCCTGCAATCGGAAAATGGCATGCTGGGCGTTGGACCCTATCCACTCGAATCGGAAGTTGATCCCGACCTGATCAATGCCGGCAAAGAAACCGTCAGCGAACTGCGCGGCACGTGCTATTTTTCCTCCGCCGATTCCTTCGCCATGATCCGTGGCGGCCACGTCGATCTCACGGTACTAGGGGCGCTGCAAGTCGATGAAAAGGGAACGCTCGCAAACTGGGCGATTCCAGGAAAAATGCTGAAGGGAATGGGTGGCGCGATGGACCTGGTCGCCGGCGCCAAGCGGGTTTTCGTCACCATGGAACACGCCACTCGCGACAACAAACCGAAAATTTTGAGAGAGTGCTCGCTACCGCTGACCGGCGTCGAAGTCGTCGATCACATTGTCACGGAACTCGCATGGATCGATGTCACGCCGGAAGGGCTGTTGCTCCGGGAATTGGCGCCAGACGCTACGTTGGAGCAGGTGCAATCTTTAACGGAACCCAAGCTGCTGCTGCCACCGGGTGGTCCAGGTAGGATGCCGCAGTAGCGAACACGCTCTTGTTGCTGTCGCGTCCAACGAAACGCAAATCGACACGTATGAGCACCAAAGCAAAGCCTCGCCGGCCGAGTATGCCACGTACCAGCGATGAGATGAAGGAATGGTCGGCCATGCTCAAACACGAGTTGCTTGGCTGGCCTCACATTAAGACCAAGCCGATGTTTGGACTGCTGGGCTTTTATCGGAAGAAAACGATTTTCGCGGCGCTTCCGGTGACCCGCGGCATCGGCGCTCCGAACTCGATCATCTTTAAAATGAAATCCATGCCGCCGGATTTGTTGCGGCGCGCGAACGAGGATCAGCGCGTATCTACGGGGACTCGGATGCGCGCGAAAGGATGGCACTCCTTCGATGTCAATTCAGCGGAAGACTTAAAGGACGTGTTGTGGTGGTTGAACCAGGCATACGAGCAAGCGAAATAAGGATTTACGTGCTGGGAGCGTGGCGTGTAATCGCGAACGAATAGTGGACCGCCGAGCCGATCGCAAACACCGTGACAACATCGACCAGCACGTTGTGAAGCAATCGCGAATGAAATGCTGGATAAGCGGCGTTCAGCACCACAGTAAACACCAGCAGGATCTCGAAAAATGTGGTTAGCTTGCCGAAGATGCTGGGCGGGAACGGCCGGTAGCCGGAGATCAGCAGAATCACGACGGCTACGATCAGGATCAAAATGTCGCGGCTCAGGACGATGATCGTCAGCCACCACGCGATCCTGGTCTTGAAGGCCAGGATGACGAAGGAAGAGGACAGCAACAGCTTGTCGGCGATGGGATCCAGGTAAGCACCGAGGGACGATTTCTGGTTTAATTTGCGAGCCAGCAAGCCATCGATTCCGTCGCTCAGACCAGCCAGAACCAGCACCAGGAGCGCCCACCGGTAGCGCTCGTACGAAATCAGTGCCAGAAAAATTGGCAGGAAGCCGAGGCGCAGCAGTGTGATCTGGTTGGGTACAGTGAAAATCCGCCCTTGCATGGGGAATTGAGGATAGCGCAGTTCAGGCGAACTGAGCCAGATAGTCGATCAATCGGCGGCCAATTTTGCGGCTGAAGAGTTCGTCCATGGAGGGAATCGAGCCCGAGGGTTCATCGAGGGTGATGCGCTCGATGCGGGTCATCGGGAAGAATAGCGTTGGCACGCCCACGCGTTCCGTGTCGGGCTCATTGATTTGGCGGATGAAATGGTCGAACGAATTCAGGTCGATGCCACGCATCGTGATGCCAGCTGTATTGATGGACAGCAGCTCGCCCCAGATTTTCTCCTTAGGTGTGTGCAGGCTCACGACAACAATCGAGTGTGGTTCCACGTTCTATTTTCCTTGAAGTCGAGAGTACCGCATTCCCAAGCCTCAACGTGCTTGATGGGAAAGATCGTGCGGAAAGAGTTGACATCGGCGTCAGGCATCGCGGCGTTGTAGTGGAGGGTCTTTAGACCCGTCAGTTGGTTAGCACCTGCTACGATCCCGGCAGCGGATCCCGGTAGTGCAGAATCATCAACACGAACGACGACACCACCACAACCGCTGCGATCCATCCCAGGGTGTACGCTATTCGCTGCTCGCTGGCATTCATGGGCTCGCGGTCGGCGAACAATCGTCCCAGCAGAAAACCCGCCGCCAAGCCACCGCCGTGAGCCCAGTTGTCCACGCCGGACATGAGAAACCCAAAAACGAAAATCGATACCACCCAGGAAATAAGCCGCGAACGCAATTGCTGCATCTGCGAGCCGCCGCGTTTTGTGGTGATGGCAATCATCAAACCGATCAGTCCCAAAATCGGCGCGCTGGCACCGAGGGAGTTGTGCCCGCTGAAGGCGCTCGCGACAAACCCCGCGATGCCCGTGGCGGTGTACAGGAAAAGAAACCGCGCCGAGCCGTACACCTCTTCCACGACCGGTCCGATGTCCATCAATACCATCATGTTGAAGCCGATGTGAATCAGTCCACCGTGTAGGTACATCGCCGTCACGAGGCGATACCACTCGTGCATGATAAAAATAGAATAGGGAATACTCGCACCAAGCCGGTACGTGGCTTCGCCGCCCATGCCCCACAAAATGGTCAGCCCACCGCCCTGACCTTGTGCTGCCATGGCCATGAACTCGACGCCAAACATCAGAAGATTCACGATCAGGAGGCCGGTCGTTACCGGAGCGTGGCCGCCGAACAGGCCGGAGAGGCCTTTGCTGACCGCAGCCATGGAGAATCTGAGGTTGGTGCCGCACTGGTGGCATCGCGTCGCGCTAATCCCTACCAGCGATCCGCAATTGGGGCAGATCTTGGGGCGGGGTTGCTGGTCGCCACCGCCGAAAAGGCCACGCAGCGAGTTCTTCCATCGCTCGAGGCGGTATTGCCATTGATAGGGAAGCGCCAACTCTCCTCCTTGCGGCATGTACAGAGCGTTCTATAATACCCAAATACCGCTAATACTTCCGGCGGGCACACAGCACAGGCAGACATTTCAGGTAAAACATGGACAAATTCGAGGAGATCGGAAAACGGATCGATGCAGAGGTGGAACGCCTCCGCCGCTACTTGGATGAGGAGATAGCGCCGGAGACCGAGCGGCGCACGGCTTCGTTCCTGCGCGACGTTTCCGGGAAGCTGGATGAGTTTGCCGCGAAGCTTGAGGCCCGCATGTCGCGGCGAACGCCGCCTCCGCCTCAGAATCCGGGATCATGAGAGCGGATCCCTTGTGAAAATGGCTGGGATTATTTTGCGCGACGCGAGCGGGTCGCTTGGCTCACGCGAAAGAGCCGCCCTTCGAAACTCAGGGCAAGCAGGGCTCCGCGGACTCCGCCCTGCGCTACATGTGCGTGGCACCGGGCGATCCGCTCACCGCTCACTTCGCGATTGTCGACTTTTTGGCTCGGCGTCCTTTTTTCTAGTGGCGATTTTTCTGATTGGATGCGCTGGGCGGCAGCCGGCCGCGAATCGGCAGCCTGCGCCACCCGTGCAGCCTGCTCCGGCGCCTCCCGCGGAGACCGCGAAACGCGACGCGAACGCTTCGCCGGTGATTCCAACGCCTCACGAGGGAGTCGTATTCGAGGAGGGTAAAGCCTCCTGGTACGGCGCGCCCTTCCATGGCCGCCACGCGTCGAATGGTGAGATCTACGATATGAACAAGCTCACCGCGGCGCACCGGACGCTGCCGTTCAACACCGTGGTGCGCGTGACGAACAAGACCAACGGGAAATCGACGACCGTGCGGATCACCGACCGCGGCCCGTTTGTGGACAATCGCATCATTGATTTGTCGTATGCCGCGGCACGAGAGATCGAATCGATAGGTCCTGGCGTCGTACCCGTGCGCCTGGAAATTTTGTCGGCGATCGATCCGACGGCGGGTTTCTTCACCGTGCAGATCGGAGCTTTCCGCGAGCGCGCCAACGCCGAACGGCTGCGCGACCGCTTGAGTTCCTTGTATTCTCCGGTGGCGATCCAGTCGTTTGAGTCGGCCAACGGCTCGTATTATCGCGTTCACGTGGGCAAGGTTTCCGGCGAGGATGCTGCCAAGAAGCTGGGCGAGCAATTGCATGAACGTGAGGGCGTGAAGCCTTTGATTTTTCGCGTGGATACAAACTAACTGGAGAGGGAACCCGTGAGCGCGGAATGCCTGTTCTGCAAAATCGCGGCGAAGAAGATTCCGTCCAAGATCGTGTACGAGGATGACGACGTCTTCGCGTTTGAAGATATTGGCCCGCAGGCGCCGACGCATATTCTCATCATCCCGCGCAAACATTTTGCGTCATTGAACGAGGCGACTTCGGAAGATCAAGCAGTGATTGGAAAAATGCACCTGGTGGCGGCGGAGCTGGCGCGCAAGCTGAAGCTGCTAAATGGATACCGCACTGTGGCAAATAGCGGGGCTGGAGCCGGCCAATCGGTATTCCATTTGCATCTACATTTGCTGGGAGGCCGCGAGTTCAGTTGGCCGCCGGGATGACCTCAGTCTAGGAAGTCAGAAGAGCACCATTCAAATTTAGGGCATCCATTGGGCTAATTTCGTATACTTGCCCAACGTATTGTTACTAACTGGGGCGGCGGGCTTATGGCATCCAACAATGCTCGATCGGCGAGTACTGCATCGGAACTTACAGCGGCGCGTCAACGAGCGGTTTGGCGTGCTTCCGAACTTCTTCCAGCTCTCGCCCGAGACTCCCGAGATCACCGAAAAACTGTGGGGATTTGCCCAGGCAGCCTATCTCGATAACCCCCTACCCTCTGTCTTTAAGGAACGACTTTTCGTCCATCTTTCTCGCTTTTGTGCTGTCCGCTACTGCATCGCCCGCCACACCGGTTTCTTGATTGGACTTGGTCGACCGGCCGGCGACAAGGATGCCCGCGCGGAAACCGTTGTGGATGTAGTCAAATTGCTGCGGCGGCCCCTTCCACGCGGGCACTGAACTAAAGTCACGCCTTTCGTTTTGCTCGACATGTCCCGCGCCTCTTATTGAAATGCCGACGGCCGACACGCTGATGGAAGATGGGCTTTTTGCTCTTGCCAGTCATGTATTCTTGCAGACGGCGGACGCCCCGGAATGCCTCGATGCACTGGAACGATTGCTGGGCACGGTTCGACTTCAGTACCTGCTGCTTTTCTTGGCGTTCGTTCGAGCAGCGCACTACTGGACCAAGGTGCATCCTGAAATCCAGTTTGAGGATGACATCAAGCAACTTCTTGCGACGCATGAAGCGCTAGCGAGTTGCATTCTTGACGATCCGGAAGCCAGCACAGACAAGATCACTCAATCAATTTTGGACGAGCTTCCCGCATTGCGTCTGAAAGCCGATAAGGCGATCGGCTTGCTTGCCTCCATCGTGGATTCTTCCGATGATGCGATTGTCAGCAAGACTTTAGAGGGCGTCATCACCAGTTGGAACGCAGGTGCCGAGCGACTCTTTGGATACACAGCCAAAGAAGCCATCGGCCAGCATATCTCGATGATCATTCCGCTCGATCGCCGCGACGAGGAAACAAGCATCCTTGCGCGACTCAGCCGGGGCGAGCGGATCGATCATTTCGACACCATTCGCCTGCGAAAAGATGGCACTGCGCTTGATATATCACTGTCAATTTCCCCGGTCAGAGATGCCGCAGGAAAAATCATCGGTGCTTCGAAAATTGCGCGGGATGTCACGGGGCGTAAACGGGTCGAGCGTGAATTGTATGAAAGCGAACAACGTTTTCGCACACTCGCCGATGCGCTTGATACTCAAGTGCAATTTCGAACTCAAGAGCTGCGGAGGCGAAACGCTGAGGTCCTTCAGCAGTCGGATCAGCTTCGAGACCTTTCGGGAAGATTGATGCTGTGCTCAGGACGAGGAACGCCGGCGCATTGCCCGTGAACTGCACGACAGCGCTGGTCAGAATCTGGCTGCACTGGGAATGAGCCTTACGCGGACTCGAAAACGACGCGAAGCGGGATCCTGCGCGATTATCCAAGAGCATCAAAGATGCCCAGGATTTAATTCAGGTTCTGACCCAGGAGATACGCACGACGTCTTATCTTTTGCACCCGCCAATGCTAGACGAAAGCGGACTGTCGTCTGCACTTCGCTGGTACATAGACGGTCTGGCGGAGCGCAGCGGCCTTAGTATTGAGCTGAATATTCCCGACGAACTTCGAAAGGCTTGCCCCCGAGGTAGAACTCGCCATATTTCGTCTCGTGCAAGAATGTCTGACTAACATCCATCGCCATTCAGGAAGCAAAACTGCGGTAATCCGTATTGCCCGCGAGCCCGACAAGATTTACGTGGAGGTTCAGGATCACGGTAAGGGAATGTCGCAAGAACGATTGGCAGAGATTCAATCCCGAGGGGTTGGCGTCGGGATTAGAGGAATGCGAGAACGCGTGCGCCAGTCTCAGGGCGAATTGACTATTGATTCCAATGCTTTGGGGACAAAGATCACCGCTATTTTCCCAGCCAAGACACCCGCAGCGACAGAACAGGGTGCGATTTCACGACACAACGTCGCATGATGCCTCGCATAACAGCCAAATTCGCGTAACCTTAGCTCTCCGCGCCATACGTTCATAGCTCCGCGTCCCTTGCATCGTCAATTCCGGATAAGTCGCATTGGCGGGCAAGTGCATGTGGGTTCGGTTTTTCACGTAGACAAACCGCCAGCGACCAACAAATTAAGTTTCCTATTGTCTTGCCTGCCGTGACTACTGCGGCGTTACCGTGATGTCGTCGAACGAGATCGAGTAGCCGGAGCTGACGGCGTTCTTGCCAGTAACCGTGAACTTGAACGCGTAGTTTCCAGCGGCTGGGAAATTGAACGTGCCCACGTCGAACACCGCGTAAACTCCCGCGCTGGTGTTCGCGTATTCGTCTTGAGGCGAGCCGACATTCGTGCCGTTGATCGACAGTTGCCAGATTCCACGGGTGTTTAGTCCTTTGACGGAAACTTTTACGTCAGCGATTCCGGCCGCCGCGACGTTGACCGTGAACGTGACGTTGTTTCCGACCGCAGTGGCGTCCAGGATCGTGCCGGTCGTATCCGGGAAACCCGCGAAAGTAAATTGACGGAACGTCGGTCCTGAGCTCACGGCGGGTAAATTCGCAGTTTGATAAACGACGGGCGTCTTCGAGGTCGACCCTCCCGAAGTGCTATACGTCCAGGTAATGATCTCCTGCTGAGCGGTAAGACCGCCAGTGCCTGCCGTGAAGCCGACGAGGGCGGTGTTGCCGCCAACCGTGGAGGGAATGTTGATGGGCCACGAGGTCGTGAAGGTTTGCGCGGTGTTGAGCGTGTCGGTGATGGTTAGCGTCAGCGTCGTTCCATCGTAGGTCATGTGCGCCTTCATGAGGTCGCCACTGTGGAGATTTACGCCGCCGCTCAGGGTGGTGGCAGGCGTCGTTGGCGAAGCGCCGTTCACGTATAGGCCAATCGAGTTCGTGCCCTCGCCTGCGTTGCTGTAGAGGTCGAACTTGACCGCGACGCTCTTGGCGATGCCCGCGGTGCCGCCGGGAGCATCCGGGCCGTAGCCGAGTCCGCCGCCGAACGGGCCGATGGCGGTGATGCCGGCGTTCTGAATGGTGAAGGTAAAGCCGTCGGCGTTCGGGTTGGTCACCTGGAAGGTGAAATCATTGGTGAACGTTTGCACGTTGACGGGCGTGGTCCAGAAGGCGCTGGCGACTTCATTCGTAGCCGTTGAATCGGTGAGTTGCAGGCGAGCGCCGTTGAGCTTGGTGTGCCCGTTGAACTGCAAGCCCGCGGCCGAGAAGCCGGAGCCAAAGTTGACCGCGCCGGTTGACCCGCCAGTGTTGATGGTGATGACCGACTGCGCCGTGGCGCTCGGGCTGAAGCCGGTTTCGGTAGCAATGGCGCGCACGGTGGTAGTGGCATTGACCACGAAGGGCGCGGTGTATGGTGTGGAACCCGCAGTCGGAGGGGTGCCATTGGTAGTGTAAAAAATGTTGGCGCCGGGATCGGAGATGCTCACGGTTTGCGCCGACGTGTAGGTACCTGTGCCCGGAGTGATGATTGGAGTAGGTGCTGGGGGCAAAGGATTGTTGATGACGTAGGCTGCGCTGCTGGTCGCGCTGGTAGTAAAGCCCGGCGCGGTGGCGAGAGCGGTGATGGTTTCGGATGAGGCGACCGAAACGGGGGTGGAATATTGGAACGTACTGCCACCCGCGGTGGTTCCTGGCTTGGACCCGTCCACGGTGTAGAAAATCGTGCTGGCGGGAGTCGTGTCCGTGATGGTGACGGCTTGTGTCCCAGTGTACGTGCCAGCGACGGGGCTGAAGATCGGGGGAGTTGCCGGTTGCGGTGCGGTACCGCCGCTGACGAAACTCCAAGTCTCGATCTTCTGGCTGGCGGACAGGCCGCCGGTGCCGCCAGTGAATCCGACGAAAGCAGCGTTCCCGCCAACGACGGAAGGAATGTTCACCGTCCAACTGGTACGGAAGGTTGCGCCGGTCACGCCGTCGGTGAGCGTCATGGTGAGCGTGATGCCGTCGTAGACCATGTGCGCGGAGAACGTGTCGCCGCTGTGGAGGTCGACCTTCCCGGCCATGTCCGTCGAAGGAATGGTGGGCGATACTCCGTTGGTGTAAAGGCCCGTGGAGTCGGCGCCTTCGCCAGCGTTGTCGTAGAGATCGAACTTGATCGTCACACTCTTCGGAATGCCGCCCGCGCCGCCGGGGGCGTCCGGGCCGTAGCCCAATCCGCCGCCAGTGGGTCCGAGCGCGGTCACACCGGTGTTCTGGATAGTGAAGGTGATGCCGTCCGCCTGAGCATTACTCAGTTGGAAGGTGAAATCGTTGGTGAAATTCTGGATCTTCACTGGCGTGTTGTACCACGCGCTGCCCGCTTCATTTGCTAAGCCATCCGTAAGCTGCAAACGAGTGTCATTCAGCACTGTTTTCCCGTTAAAGGTCATCGAACTTGCGGCGGAGCTGAAACCGGATGAGAAGCTGATTCCGGTTCCGGAGCCAATGGAGTAGGTGGCACTGGCCTGCGGGCTTACGCTGAGACCCGGCGATGTGGCGATGGCATTGATCGTCTCTGACTGGACAACGGTCACCGTGGCCTTTCCGGAGAACGGAGTGGAAGACGTGGTTGCGGGAGCATTGATCGCGTAATAAATCGTGGGAGTATTCGAGGCATCGGAGATGGTCACGGTCTGTGTGGAACCGTACGCGCCGGGTATCGGAGAGAAAGTGGGCATAAGCGTTTGCGTCTGCAGCGTGTAGGTTTCGCTGGTGGGCAAACTTTGCAGGAAACCGGGGGCGCTGGCGATCGCGGAGATGGTTTCCGTGGTGTTTACGATGATCGGGCCGGTGTAGGGAGTGGAACTCGTCGTCGCCGTGCCGGTTGTCGAATAGAAAATGGAGGCGCCGGGAGTGCTGTCGGTGATGGTGACGCTGAGGGTGCCGGTGAAACTTTGCCCGCCGGGACTAATGGAGGGCGCCGCCGCTTGCTGAGAGCCATT
This sequence comes from uncultured Acidobacteriota bacterium, assembly GCA_963721915.1. Taxonomy (GTDB): domain Bacteria; phylum Acidobacteriota; class Terriglobia; order Acidiferrales; family UBA7541; genus Acidiferrum. Next base: position 700,757 of record CAVRLD010000009.1, read on the forward strand.
GAGCAGTCCATATACGGCTAAGGAGTTGGTCGTGCCCACGTAGGCTTTGCCGTTGGCGACAATGGGAACCACAAACTTGACGGCACCGCCGGGAGTGTCGCGCGCTGCGTTGGTCAAGCTACTGTACAGAGTGGTCGTGATGTTAGTAGCGTCGTGAGCGCGCAGGTACGCTGAACCGTTGGAGTTGTAGGTGTCTGTTTGGACCGTCCAGACAATGGGACTGGAATTTCCGTTGGAGGTGATGACCGGGGTCGGGCTTGGAAACCCAGCCGTTTGGGCGCCGGTTCTAGACGGAGTGGAGGAAAGCGTTCCGTTGGTGAGTGGAAAAGATTTTAGCTTGTCTGAAGTACCCCAGAAGTAAATCGTATTGTTGCCGAATCCCGGCATTCCCCACAAGCCGCCCATTTGGAAGTTTTGGTTGGTCTGGCCGGAATTGTTGACGGGAAGCTCTTGCACGATATTGTCGGTGCTGGTGTTGTAGCCGCCCATGTTGTCGCGATCGACGAGCGAGATTCTTCCTTCTTTGCCGGATTGTACGAGCAGGTGCGTGTGGCCGCCGGAGCTTTGATCGGGAAGAAGCAGGACGCCGCCGGCAGCTAGATCGAGGTCCCTGGAATTCAGCGTGGACTGGTTGAGCGGGGTGAAGTCGTCGGCGACTGTCATGACGCCATTGTTGAGGTCCAGACGGACGATGCTGTCGCCGTAGTCCATCGAGTTGGTGTATGGAGTTTTCGCGTCGAAGGTGCCGTTACCGGTCGCGACGAACAGGCGACCTCCCGGGCTCGAACCGGTGGGATTGTTACTGTCGGCGGCTATGCCTGCTGCGCCCATCCAGATTCCCGCCCCGATGCCATTGGCGGACGCACACCATGCGTTCTTTTGCGCCAGAGTGGCGGCATTGTAGGACAGAATCCAGCCGTGCCAGGGGCCGTTATCTCCGTGTGCCGCGAACGCGATGTACACGAAGCCATTCAAAAGGAGCAAGCCTGCGCGATTGTTTTCCCACTTGGTGTCAAAGTTGAGGGTGCCGCCCGAACTTCCGTTGCCGTTGCCGGAGACGCTGGCAGAAATCGTTACCGGGCCCCCGAACTTTTCGGCTCCGGAGGTGATGTCCAGGGCATGCAGACGCTGCGGGTAGGAGCCGTTTTCTTTCGTCTTGCTGACGACATACATGGTGTTCGTGGACGGGTCGATGACCGGAGTTCCGGTGATTCCAATTAGCGGCTGAATGTCGGTGCTACTGATGTCGGGTTGGGGAACTGGGGTCGCGCCGCTGGCAGCGCCGTGGGCTCCATCGAGTAGCGATACCTTCCATAGGGGAGAGGCATTCACTCCGCCATTATTGTCGGCGTCGAACGCATAGACGGAATCATTTTCGGTGGCGACGAATATAACGTTATGAGTGCCCTTACCGGATATGGTGATGCCCGCCATGTACAGGGGCTGCGCGTAAATCTGGCCGTCAACGGATTGCGAAAAGATTTTGCCGAAGGAAGTGGCGTTTACGTTGGAGGTGTTGAGGATCGTTTCGTTGGGGTTCAAACCGGTTCGCGCATTGTCATAGTGCCCGGTGACGACATTTTGCGCCAAAGCGCCGGAGGCGCAGACCAATAACGATGCGCACGCGAAAAGGGTGCCGCACGCGAGGCGGGCACTGTGATGGCCCCTTATAAACCCATTACCGACACCGATACACACCCGCTGGAAACGGAGCATTTGCCGACAACCCCCTGATTTACTTTCTGAGCGGATAAGTCCTGGTCAGTGTCGGGAACGGGACACGGAACCGCGCAAAACCACTTTTTGACTAACTTTTGCGGCGGATGTTTGACCGAGCGCAGTCTGGGAATCTGGCTGGGTCGATCCGCGAGCAGTTCCCTGGATTATACAGAGCCGTTAGGAAGACTCAATGGATAAATACCTAGTAGATAAACTACGATACGTCCATCAGAAAGTAAATACGAATCTGTTAATAAACGCGCACGGTACTGCGCAAGATGCACGTCCCAAAATTGGACTTCGACGCTTATTTTGCCAGCGTTTGCGGGCAGGCTAAGATAGGAGCTGGTTTTGCGGAGGGTTCATGCGGTCCTTGACCAGGTGGTGTTTGTCCGCAGTTGCTGGGTATTTCTTTTGCGGTATGTACCCCGCCGTTGACTTGGCGCAGGTTCCTGCGGCGTCCCGCCGGGTGAGGAGCGAACAAGCGGCGGAAGCAGGTCTTACCGTGGACCGAATTTACAGTGAGCCGAGCTTGAACGGCCACCCGACGCCCGGGATTGCGTGGGCTCCGGACGGCCAACATCTGAGTTACCTCAAGGAATTGGGGGTGGGGGCTGGCAAAGGGGACAGGAAGGAACTCTGGCTGATGAGCGCGGCTTCCGGTGAGAGCCAGATGCTGGTTTCCGCGAACAAACTGGAAACCGTGCTTCCTGCGGAAGGGGAGGCGACACAGGCGACCGGACTGGGACGCCACGCTCCCGCACAGTATCAGTGGGCGCCGGATGGGACCGCGCTGCTGTTTCAGGGACCCAGCTCGCTCGCGTGGTTCGATCTAAAGACGCAGAGCTCCCGCCCGCTGGTTTCGGGAAAGGAGCCGATCGCGGATCCGAAGATTTCGCCTGACGGCCGGTATGTGAGTTTCGTTCGCGACCACAACGTGTGGCTGGTTCGCGTTGCGGACGGAAAAGAGCGCCCGTTCACTAAGGGCGGAACGGAAGAGATTCGCAAGGGTGAGCTGGATTGGGTCTATCCGGAGGAACTCGAAATCACCACGGCGTACTGGTGGGCTCCCGATTCCTCGGCAATTGCTTACCTGGAGATGGACGAGCGAAAGGTGACGCAGTACCCGCTGGTGGATTTTGAGGCGTTTACAGGCGAGGCGGAGGAAGAACGCTACCCGGTTGCCGGCGGGGATAATCCGATCGTGCGCGTTTTGGTGGGTCGCGTGGACGGTGGCGAACCCCGCGCGATGGATACGGGTTCCGACAGCAATATATACATTCCCAGGGTCAACTGGCTGGTCGATTCCAAGCATGTCGCGATACAACGGCTGAACCGGCCGCAAACCGCGATCGATCTCTTGGTTGCGGATGCAAATTCGGGCAAGTCTAGGCTGGTATTCACCGACAAGGACTTGTACTGGATCAATGTCAGTGACGATCTGAGGTTTTTGAAAGACGGAAAGCGGTTCTTGTGGTCGAGTGAACGTTCCGGTTACCGGCACATTTATTTGTATGACCTGGAGGGGAAAGAACTCGCGCAGTTGACGAAAGGGAATTGGGAAGTATTTGCATTGACCGGTGTGGATGAAGCAAAAGGGCTGGCTTATTTCACGGCCGCGGAAAAATCACCGCTCGAGCGCCAGTTATATCGCGTGGCGCTCGATGGTTCGGGTTTCACCCGCATTACGAAGGAGGACGGCACCCACGGCATTAATCTCGCACCCAATTCTTCGGCGTACGTGGACACCTACTCCAACAGCATGAATCCGCCGCGGCAGGACCTGGTGAGGATGGACGGGTCGCGCGTCACTGCGGTGAATGAAAACAAAGCGGCCGAACTCGCCGATCTGCATTTGTCGCCGGTGGAGTTTCTTTCCGTGAGATCGCACGATGGCATGCAACTGAATGCGATGATGATCAAGCCGCCGGACTTCGATCCGGCGAAAAAATATCCCGTTCTGGTGTACACCTACGGCGGGCCGCATGCCCAGGTCGTGCTGAACGCGTGGGGCGGGCTTACCTTTCTATGGCATGAACTGATGGCGCGCAAGGGGTACATCATTTTCGCGCTCGATAATCGCGGCTCGGCGGGGCGCGGCCACTTATTCGAGGAGCCGATTCATTTTCGATTTGGCGCGCAGGAGTTATCGGATCAGCGCGATGGCGCGGCGTACCTGAAGACGCTGCCGTACGTCGATGCAAATCGTATCGGCATTTGGGGATGGAGCTATGGAGGGCACATGACCCTTCACGCCGTCTTCGAGGACCCGCAGGATTTCAAGGTGGGTTTCGCAGGCGGGCCGGTGACCGACTGGCACTACTACGACACGATCTACACGGAGCGGTATTTAGGGCTGTTGCCGCAAAACCAGGAGAGCTATCAGGAATCGTCGCCCGTCCAAAATGCCGGAAACCTGAAGGGAAAGCTGTTGATCGCGCATGGCACCGGAGACGACAACGTGCACTACGCGAACACGTTGGCCTTGATCAACGAGATGATTGAAGCAGGGAAGTACGTAGAGGTTATTGCCATCCCCGGAAGGGGCCACGGAGCCAGCGACCCGCCAGCGAGGCGCGTCTTGATGAACCGCGTGACCCAGTTCTTCCTGGATAATTTGTAGACTGCCGAAGCGCGAATTAATTCTTCGGCTTTTCTTTGTCTTTGTCTTTGATCTCAACCGCAGGGCCGATCTTGATGGTGGCGCCGAACCGCTTGTAGTTGGCGTAGCGCACCGTCATGCGCATGTGGATCGCGCCGGTGCTGAAGTGCAGTTCATCGTCGGATCGCGTGTAAGTTGGGAACCAGTAGTGGCCCTCGATGTTCTCGCGGAAAGTTTCGAAGCGCGGGAAAATATTCTCGTTGTTCTTCTTGATGATGTCCGGCACCGCTTTTCCGTCGGACTTCACGATATTCAGGTCGCGGTCGTCCACCCAGATGCGTCCTTGAAAATAGCGCTGATTTTTTTCGATTTTCTTGGGCTTGACGTCGAAAACATAGGTGCCGAGTTCATCGAGTTGCTCGCGGCCCGCGTAATTCACGTCGTACTTCGGCAGTTCGTCCGAAGTGAGGACGAAGGGTTGGACGTGCTCGAGGTCGTCGAGATCCTGCTGCGAGAGCGAAATACGCTGAAGCGTCGGCGGCGGCGCGGACACCACCTTTTCGTAGCGCCTTCCATCGGGGGTGAACAAGATGTCGCTGGTCATGCGGTATTCCCCGTCGGGGCGGCCGTCGAAATCGATCGTCTGCACAACGAACGTCTGTGTGTAGGTGTAGTTGTCGCGTTCCTTCTTGAACTCCAGTTCGCGATCGCCGAATTTCTTGACGATTTCCGGTACGGGAATATCGGGGGGCTTGGTGGAAACAGTGGATGGGTCAGTCTTCGGAGCGGCTGCCGGGGTCTGCGACGCGGTCTTTGAGACGTCCAGAGTCGGGAGCTGCGCGGCTGACGACAGTGTCCACGCGAGGGCCGCGGCGCAGACCATCGTCGATGCAAAAACTTGTGTGCGGAGCTTGATCATTTTCCCAGAGATGACATTCAGCATGGTGCGGATCTCCTCGCCGGTGCGGCCCCCATACTTGGACCTCCACGATAGGGAGCGGGGTTGCCTGAGGCAATCGGGCACCCACGCCGGAAGTCTCGTACGCACCTACGGATCGATTATCGCGCGTTTCGGTGATTCGCTCCACTAGCCCGGGAGGAACGGAGGCTCAGAGGGATTCAACGATCTCGACGTTGCCGGACTTGCGCAATATTTCCACTTTGACGACGCCTTCGTCGCGGCGGATCTGGAAATCGACGCTTGCATCACCCACCCGGAGGTTGTTCACGCGCAGCTCGCTCAAATTGGAGGGCATGCACGGGCGAGTGAAACAAATCTGACGTTCGGGAGCACGCACGCTGAGGCCAAGACATGCCTGCAGCAGCATGTAGACCGAGCCCGCCGCCCAAGCCTGTGGGGAACATGCGACCGGATAGAGAGTCGGTCCGTCGGTCTCCGGGCGCCGGTGAAAGCCGCAAAACAGTTCGGGCAAGCGATGCAGCTCCACCCGGCGGCTGGCTTCATGCATGCCTGTCCAGAATTCTGGCGACACAATTTTGCAAGCCGTAGAAAGAAAATCCCAGGGCGATGATGGCATTGTCGTGCGGCCAGACGGACCCGTTGTGATAGGACATAGGATTGTAGCGGGCCTCGCAGGCGGCGACGGTGCGAACTCCCCAGCCGCAGAAGGAATGTTCATTCCATCAGAGACGCGGCCGCGATCTGAGCGTGCTCCTGGCTGGCGATCTTGCAGAAGAGCGCGTGTCCCGCATTGGAAGTGCGCACACGGCATTGCTTCTTCTGGCCGTCGAGCGCGAGCGCGTACGTACCGAGGTCCTCGCACCAGAATGATTCCTCGAACTTAGCGCGGAGTTTTTCCGCCGCGGCGTCCAACTTCGCTGCGAGATCGGGTTCGTGCACCGCGCGAGCCAGCAATGCGCCGGCGCGTTTTGCGGCGTAGGCATAGCCTTGCACTTCGCACAGAGCGATAGGCGGCTCGGCCATACGACCGTCCGCGTGGAACACGGAATCCTGCGAATCCTTCCAGCCCTGCTGCACCAGTCCTTTGGAGGCGCGTTGCTGGTACTCCACGAAACCCGATCCATTGTAATCGCCGTAGGTGTCGATCCACTGCAAAGCGCGCTTGACGTTCGGCCAAATCTCCTTCACCAGCGTCAGATCGCCTGTGCGCTGGAAGTAAGCTCCCGCAAGCATGACGAAAAGCGGCGTCGAATCGACGCTGCCGTAGTAGCGCGCGAAATGGAACTTCCTTGGTTACCGCCATTTCACCGCGGCGCATTTCGTGCAGGATTTTTCCGGGGTCCGCGTCTTGCTCGGGTATTTCCTCCGTCGCCTGGGTCTCGGCCAGATATTTCAGGACGCTCTCAGCGATGTGCGGCGAGGTCCAGAGGCATTCCAGCGCGGTAATGATGCCGTCGCGGCCGAATACGGTGCTGAACCAGGGAACTCCGGCATACGGATAAGGGCCCTCGGGATTGTTATCGATGAGCATGCGGAGATCCGCCGACGAGCGATGCAGCCATGCGTTGAAACTCTCGCTCGAAGTTGTGATCTGGCACTCTTCGCTGCGGACGCGTTCCGATTCACTCCTCATCGCTCGGAACGCCGTCTGAAAGGGAACGACGCCATTCGTGCTGGCATCGCGTTGGCAGGCAACCGTGGTGTAGATGGAGGTTTCCTGCTTGGGCTCCAATGAAATGCGAAATAGAGCTTCGCGCGTGGTGAGCGACGTCGGACGCGGAGAGAACTCGAGGCGCGTGCGGCGAAAAACGCCGTCGAGTCCCTTGTAGGCGAGTATGGCTGCGTTTCCGTCGATGTGATCGGCCAGGCGTTCGCCCTTGCGCTCGCGCTTTGTGCCGCGCACCTCGAAAATGTCGGCGAAGTCTGCGTCGAATTGGAAGAGCAGCGCAAGCCGCACAGGTTCAAGACCATAGTTGAGGATGCGCAGGTGTTCGTAATGGCTGGCAATGCCGAGAAACTGCGACCTGAAAATATGGACCGTGCCACGGGGTAAACTGTCGTCCGTGTGCAGCGCGGTGTCGACGTTGGTAACGTCGACGGAAAGAAATGCGTTGTCTTCGCGCACTGTCGAGCCCAGGAGCAGGGGTTGCTGTTGGTTGAGCCGCATCGTGAAACGCGACAGATGACGGCTCTCCGCGTGGAAACAGGCCGAACTGGGAAAATCCCAGATCTTCGATATCGCCGTAACGATTGAGAACGGCGAAAGTGTCGCCGCATTTGAGCACACGTGTGCGGTCATCCACCAACGCGGAGGATGCGCGGACGTAATATTCGTCTGCAACCCGGACAATGTCCGTCAAAAAACCGAACCTTCCTGTTTCGCCTATTGAGTAAGAAACGTGTCGACCTCGGACGTTTCCACGGAGAGGGCGCGGATGTTCAACATCGACTCGTACAGCTTAACGTAGTCTTTGGCCATTCGGGACCCGGTAAAACGCATCTCGAATGCTTGCCGGCAAGCGGCGCGATCCAAATCCGCTACGCGAGGAACCGCTTTCACGGCATCCTCCATATTGTCCACGATGAAACCGCTCGTACCGTGCGTGATCAGTTCCGGCACCGATCCGCAATTGAAAGCGATTGTCGGAGTGCCGCAGGCCATGGCTTCGATCACTGTCAACCCGAAGGGCTCCGGCCAATCGATCGGAAAGAGATAGGCGTAGGCGTTGCCGAGAAAATCGGACTTCTGGTCTTCGGTGATTTCGCCAACATATTCGATATTGGGATGATTCAGCATCGGTTTGATTCGCGATTCAAAGTATTCGCGGTCGACGCGGTCGATCTTGGCGGCGATCTTCAGCGGCATGCCCACCTTGACCGCGATTTCGATGGCGCGGTCTAGCCGCTTTTCCGGCGAGATGCGCCCGAGAAAGGCCAGGTATTTTCCGCCGCCGTCGCCCAGCGAAAGGTGCCCGGCGGGCAGGCCGTGATAGATGTTGCCAACCCAATTTGCAAAAGACAGCGGCTTGCGCTGCGCTCGCGAGATGGAAACCACCGGCATGTCCGGATATTTGTGATAGAGAGGAGGAAGATCGGTCAGATCCAACCGTCCATGCAGGGTTGTAAGCTGCGGAATTTCCGTAACGCGCGAGAGCGGAAAATGGAGATAGTCGATATGAAAATGGATGATGTCGAATTCTTGTGCGCGAGCAAAGATCTCTTCGAGCATTATATAGTGGTGCGCCAACTGGTCGATGCAGTCGGGATTCAGACGCAGGGCTGTGGGACAGCAAGGGATGAGCCGGGCCTTCGTGTTGGAGTCCCCGCTGGCGAAAAGTGTAACGTCGTGACCAAGCTCGACAAGCTCTTCCGTGAGATACGAAACGACGCGCTCCGTGCCACCATAAAGCTTGGGAGGAACGCTTTCGTAGAGGGGTGAAACCTGCGCGATTCTTAGGGGTGTTCTGGGCCGTATCGTCATAATAGGACTGAGGATACAGGGCGGGGATGTTATTAGATATAGGGGAAAATCCCGATGGTCAAGAGGTTGTTCCGGTAGCGAATTTCAGATCGGGAATTTTAGCCCTTTTCAGCGCCGGTTGAGGAGCAAAATTCGCCCTCTTAAGCGGCCGAATTTCACGCGTCTCATGCCGCCGTCAGAGAAAGTCATGGCGTGATGATGTCTCTTCGCTGAGGCTTGACTTGGACTGCCGCGAGGCTGGAGGCATCCCAGCCGCCGCCGAGTGCTTTCACCAGCAGCACGCTGGTGACCAGCCTCTGGCCGCGGATTACGGCAAGCTGTTGTTGGCTGGTAAGCAGATTTTGTTGCGCGGTGACGACGTCGAGATAGCTCACTAAACCGCCCGAATATCGGTTGGTCGAGATGTCCAGCGTGCGTTGTGCCGCGTCCACCGCTTGCTGCTGCGATTGCTGGGCTTCACTGAGCACGGTCAGCCCCGTAAGGTCGTCTTGCACTTCCTGGAAGGCGCTCAAGACCGTCAGGCGATAGCTGGCCACGTTGGCATCAAACCCGGCGCGTGCGAATTGCATCTGCGCGCGTCGCGCTCCGCCGGTGAAGATATCTTCCGCCACATTTGCGCCTACGGCCCAGAAGATACTCTGCACATTGGCAAGCTTCGCGATGTCCGATGTTTGCCAACCCGCCTGTCCAAACAGGTTCAAGGAAGGATAGTAGGCAGCACGCGCGATGCCTATTTGCGCATTCGCGACGGCCATCTGGCGCTCTGCTTCGGCAATGTCCGGGCGCCGCTCGAGCACGTCCGAAGGCAGCCCGGCATCGAGGGGCGGCGGCTCCGCGTTCAACTCCCTGACGGCCACATGGAAGTCAGGAGCGGGGCGCGCCACCAGGACGGAAATCGCATCCTCAAATTGCTTGCGTTGTTGCTGGAGCAGAGTTGCTTCCGTCCGCGTGGTATTCAGCAGCGTTTCTTCCTGGGCGACGTCGAGCCCGGAAGCCACGCCGCCTTGGTGCCGCGAATTTACCAGGTCCAGGCCCTTTTGCAGCGCATCGACGGTGCGGTTCAGGATTCCCAGCTCCGAATCCAACTGGCGCAGATTGAAATAGTCGCCGGCAAGTTGCGAGGTTATCAGCAACCGGACATTTTCCATGTCCGCAGCGTTGGCTTGATAGGCTGCTTCCGCGGCTTCGATGCTACGGCGCCGCCTGCCAAACAGGTCCACCTCATAGCTGACCGTGAATGGCAACACGTAGGTGTTCTGTTGGACGGGCTTCAGCGTGATGGGTACGCCATTCGTCGGCCGGTTACCCGACAATCGCTGGCGTTCCACCTGGCCGCCGACACTTAAGGTAGGGAAAAGTGTGGCAACCTGGATCGAGGCGGTCGCGCGTGCTTGCTCCAGGTGCGCGATAGAGACTTTGATGGTCTGATTCTCGGCGAGAGCCTGTTTTTCGAGGGCGTTTAGATCGTCGTCGTGGAAAACGCCCCACCATTCGCCCTTCGCGACGCTATCTTTGGGCGCGCTTTCACGCCAGGGTGCGGCGACATCCCACTGCGCCGGTACAGTTGCCACAGGGCGCTTGTAGTTGGGTCCGACGGTGCAGCCGCTCAGCAGCGCGCCGCCGAAAAGCAGACTAGCCGTTAGCGTCAGGCGCGCGGACTTGGCAGGCCCAGGCCGGTAGCCGCGGCGAGGTTCGTTCCTGCGGCCCATTACGGCTTATTTCCGCTGCTGGGTGTCGACGAACCACTTTCTTTCGCGTGGGGCCCGCCGCCGCTTTGTCCTGCGCCGCCCTGCGGTGGCTGGCTCACGCCGACGGGAGGCGCTGTTTGTTGCATTTCCTTCACGTTCACCTGAAGGCCTTCCTCGAGCGAGTCCGGAGGATTGAGCACGATCCAATCGCTAGACTTGAGGCCCTGCAGCACTTCGAGGGCGGTGCCGTAGTCGCGGCCAATGGTAAGCGGCTGTAGATGTGTTTTATGGTTTTCGTCGATAGTGACCGCGCGGAGTCCCTCGGAGCGGAACAGCAGCGCGTTGACGGGTACTTGCAAGCGTTGTCCGGTCACCTTCACCAGCAGGTGCACCTGCGCATAGCCGCCAGGGAGCAAACGGCCGTCCTTGTTCGGAACGTCCACTTCGGTATTCAGGGTGCGGCTGGCGAGATCGATGGCGTCCGCGGTGCGTACGACTTTGCCTTGGAAGCTTTCCCCGGGGTACTGCGACAACTCCAGATAAGCGCCCAAGCCGGCGTGAATCGTCGAACCGTAAATTTCCGGCACGCGAACATACGCTCGAATCGGGTCGGTCTGCGCCAGATAAAATAGCTCCTGCGCCGCGCCGCCATTCCCCGCGTTGATCAGGTTTCCGATATCGACGTTGCGGCGCGTGATGACTCCGCTGAACGGAGCGTAGATGCGCTTGAAGGATTCAAGTTCTTCGAGCCTCCGGACGTTGGCTTCCGCAGACTGCAGGCCAGCTTTTTTCGCCGCATAATCGCCGGTTGCGTTATCGACTTCCTGCTTCGATACGCCATCCGTCTTGATCAGGTCCTGATACCGGCTCGCCGTAATCTTGGAAAGGTCCTCATTCGCTTTCGACGTTCCGAGATCGGCGCGGGCCTGTAATAGCTGTTGATCGATTTCGGGAGTGTCGATCTCTGCCAGCAATTCGCCTTGCCGCACGCGGCTGCCGATGTCGTGATACCACTTCCTCAGATAACCGTTCGTGCGTGCATAAATCGGGGATTCCACATAGGCCTGCGTCGTGGACGGCAGAACCAAATCTTCCTGTCCGGGCTCGGGAGTCGGATGTACGACCGAAACCGTCGGCACTGCCATTTTTTCCGTTTCGTTCGCCAAGGCGCGATACTGCGTGCGCCGCTGCAGCAGCGTGAAAGCGCCCAGGATCAGCAGCGCGAGGGCGCCGAGCACCAGAAACAAAAACAGCTTGCTCTTTTTCTCCGGCTCGCGTTCCGGCGCGTATTCCTCGTATTTAGGTTCCACCTGGGGCCTGATCTCCGTCGTCGTCATTCGTTGCTCCGCATACTATAAGTCTTTTTGCGATCAAGCGGTGAGCGGCGACATCGCCGAACCACTGTCGCTGGCGCGCTTGCGCTCCCGGCGTCCATGGATGATGGAGAAGACGCACGGTACGAAAAAGAGGGTTGCAAACGTTGCGAACAGCAGGCCGCCGATCACGGCGCGTCCCAGCGGCGCGTTCTGTTCGCCGCCTTCGCCGAGCCCGATGGCCATCGGCACCATGCCGATGATCATCGCCAGCGCGGTCATGATTACTGGACGCATGCGCACGAAACCAGCTTCCAGTGCCGCATCACGTGCGCTCTTTCCTTCATTCAATTGTTCGCGCGCGAAGGACACCATCAAAATGCTGTTCGACGTGGCCACGCCGACGCTCATGATCGCGCCGGTCAGCGATGGCACGCTCAGCGTTGTGCGCGTCATCAGCAGCATCCAGCAAATTCCCGCCAGCGCTCCCGGCAGCGCGGTGATGATGATGAAGGGGTCCAGCCACGACTGAAAGTTCACCACAATCAGCAAATACACCAGCACGATCGCGCCGACGAGTCCCAGCGCCAGGCCCTCGAACGAGCTCTTCATGGTCTGCACTTGCCCGCGAATGACGATGTGGCTTCCCTTAGGCAATTCCGGCTCAACATTGTGAACCAGCTTCGCAACGTCGTCGGAAACTCCGCCAAGATCGCGGCCGTTCACCGTCGCATACACGTTGATCATGGGCTGAACGTTATAGTGCGAAACCACTGCTGGACGGGCAATCGTCGTTGTGGTCGCAAGATTGCCCAGAATCTGCGGAATCGATCCCGGAGTGCTCGCGTTAATCGGCGTGTTCTGCAACGCCTGCCAACTGTCCACGCGATACTGCGGCGTTTGTACCGCCACGTTGTAGCTCACCCCGTTTTTCGGGTCCAGCCAGAAAGCCGGGGCCGTTTGGAAACTTGAGCTCAGCGAGACCAGCACGTTCTGCGCGACGTCCTTGGCCTGTAAGCCCACGGTCTGCAGGCGTGCCCGGTCCATCTCCATCCGCAACGTCGGCTGGTCGAACGCCTGTTGCACGTGTACGTCGACCGCGCCGGGAACGTGCCGCATCTCGCGCGCCAGCTTCTGCGCCACCGCGAAATTTCCGACTTGATTGTTGCCCATCAGCGCGACATCGATGGGCGCGGGCGATCCGAAGTTCAGAATCTGCGTGACGATGTCGGCCGGCTGGAAAAAGAACTGCACACCGGGAAACTCTTGCGGCAACTTTTCCCGAAACTCGTTGACGTATTCGCTGGTCGGACGTCCGCGCTCGTCCTTGAGCTGCACGAGGATCTCACCGTCGGCGGTACCATAGGTCCCGGAGTTGCTGTAGCTCAGATTAATGCCGCTGTAGGGCACCCCGAGATTGTCGAGGATGGTGTCGAGCTCCTTGGCGGGAATGGTTCGCCGGATGAAGCCGTCGATCTGATCTGCGAGGCGTGCCGTCTCTTCGATTCGCAACCCGCTGCGCGCCCGAAAATGCAGCCGTATCTGGCCGGCGTCCACCTTCGGGAAGAAGTCTCTGCCAAGCACGAAAATTAAACCGCCCGACAGCACGCAAAATCCCAGGAAGCAAGCAGAGAAGAAGATGGATCTTTCGAGTGCGAACCCCAGCGCGTTCCGGTAGCCTTCGCGAGTTCTCTCAAACATGCGCTCGAATCTTTGTTGTTCCCGACGGAAAAACCCCTGCTTCTCGCCGCGGTGTTCTTCCGGAATGTACTCGTCTTCGGAGCTCAACAAATACATCGCCATCGTCGGAACGATCGTCCGCGACCACATATAAGAGGCCAGCATCGCGAACGAGACCGCTTCGGCCAGCGGCACAAACAAGTACCGCGCGACGCCGGAAAGGAAAAACATCGGCAGGAACACGATGCAAATGCACAGAGTCGATACCAGAGCCGGCACCGCGATTTGCTGTGCGCCATCCAGAATGGCCTGGACAGTTTCCTTGCCCATCGCCAGGTTGCGATTGATGTTTTCGATTTCCACGGTAGCGTCGTCCACCAGAATGCCGACGGCCAACGCCAGGCCACCGAGCGTCATAATATTGATGGTTTCGTGGAGCGCGCTGAGCAACAGGATGCTGACGAGGATCGAAAGAGGAATGGACGTCGCAATAATCAGCGTGCTCTTCCAGTTTCCTAGAAACAGCAGGATCATGATCGCGGTCAAGCACGCCGCGATCAAAGCTTCTCGCAGCACGCCCTGTATCGACGCCCGCACATACACCGACTGGTCGAAGAACATCGTCAGGTGGAGCCCCTCCGGCAGCGATCCGGAGTAATCCTGCAACGTTTGTTTGACGCGCTTTACGATGTCGAGCGTCGAGGCGCTGCCCGTCTTGTAGGTCGCCATCAGCACGCCACGCTGCCCGTTCGCCCTGACCACGTTGGTCTGCGGAGAAAACCCGTCGCGAATATGGGCGACCTCCCGCATGTAAATGGTCGCCCCGTTTACGGTTTTGATGGGAAGGTCGTTGAGCCCCGCGATCGTTTGCGGGCTTCCGTTCATCTGCACCGTATATTCCAGTGTTCCCAGCTTCGCGGTCCCTGTCGGCAGGATCAGGTTCTGCGAGTTCACCGCGTTTACGATGTCTACCGGCGAGAGGCCCTTCGCTTGCAAAGCCGCGGAATCCAGGTCCACGGAAACCAGGCGTTGTTTGCCTCCGTAGGGAAAGGGGAGCGCCGCGCCTTGCACGGTTGCCAGTTGCGTGCGGATGAAATTATTTCCGTAATCGAACAACGCCTGCTCGCTCAGGCTGTCGCTGGTCAACCCAATCTGAATGACCGGCACGGTGGACGCCGAGAAGATCGCCACCAACGGGGGCGTCGTTCCCGGTGGCAGCGAGAAGAGAATGGTCTGTACGATTGCCGTTGTTTGCGCCAACGCCGTCTGAACGTTGGCGGTGGGCTGGAAGTAAATCTTTACGATCGAGGTGCCGTTCAGGGATTGCGATTCGATGTGTTCAACGTCGTTGACCAGCGTCGTCACCGCGCGCTCGGAGTTGGAGGTGATGCGCTGCTCCATCTCTTGCGGCTCGAGACCTTGGTATTTCCAAACCAAACTGATGACCGGGATATTGATATCCGGAAAAATGTCCGTAGGCGTTCTTAGCAGCACGACGGGTGTCAGCAGCACGATCACCATCGCCATCACGATGAACGTATAGGGTCTAGAGAGTGCTAATCGGACTATCCACATATTTTTTCAGCTTCCCCTACACCACACCCATTGGAGTCAAGGATTAGGATCGTCTGTCCATGCTCTAGGATGCTGCCCTTTAGATTCGCCGGCACGTTTGTTTGGGTACGCCGCCGGAATCGCTGTTAAGCGGCGTTCCCGCTCTGCCCTGGAACGAAACTTTGACTGTTGAATCGGCAAAACACAAATCGCAATTGCACAGTCAGTGAAACGCCACGTTGCCGTTCCGGCAAATCCTATCACCACAGGCACTTGCGTAGAAGAACGGGTCCAAGAGGCTTGGCTTTTTCACAGAATTGGATGCCCATATTTGACGCTTGTTATATTCGGGCGGTTACGGCATGGTTCTTGGCAGTTTCGGGTCACGAGCGGGCCAGTCGGAAAGAGGCAAATCAAACGGTCGACGCGCACGTGTGAATGCATGCTACGTGCCTACGTGGAAGGTGAAAGGCAGGCAAGCGCCGCCGATGAGCCACATGCCGAACAATAAGCGGCTAAGGCTTTGCTAATCCCGGAAAATAAAATTCATGCGCAAGCCGCAAACTTCAATCGTGTCCCCATCATTCAATCGCAACGGCCCCGTGATGGGCGCGCCGTTGACCGTAGGCACTTTGTCGCCCGGCCCAACGTAATATCCGTCCTCACGTTGATTGACCTGCGCCGCCAGTTGCGGCTTGAACCAGCCTTTCAACTTGACCGTGGCCATCTTGGATTTGCCGATCACGGTAAGCTTATTCGTCAGCATGTATTCTTTCTGATCGGTGTTTCCGCTCAGCACCACGAGCGTGGGCACCTTCAAGCGGCTGGCGGCGAACTGCGTACGCTCTCCTATCGCGGCGGCTTGTTGCAGCATGTCGCGGCGCGCTTTCGTGTCCAGCATCATCGTTTCGTTGATGCGCGGGGCAGCCGCCCCTTTCTTTCCAGGGTCACCGAAGGCCATGGTGTCACCCGAGGCGTCCACCTTGATATGGTGCTTTCCGATCCAGATGGAATCGCCATCGTGAAGCATGGCGCGTTCCACGCGGAGGTCGTTGACGAAGGTTCCGTTCAAGCTGTCCAGGTCTTCCACCACCAGGCGGCCCGCTTCCGCGTACACCCGCGCGTGGTAGTTGGACACCGCCAGGTTATCTACCGGCAAATCATTGTCCGGTGAGCGGCCAATGCCCACCGGCCGGCTGCCGATCGGCACTTCCTTGACCAGCTTGTTTTCGAACATCAGCGTGAGCTTCGCCATTTTACTTTCCTCCTGCCGAACCGTTCCTTTGCGCAGGCTTCCGGGGTCCGCGACGCAACCACGGCAACCATCCCTTGCGCTCGCTTTCCATACGCACGACTACCGCGGTCACATTGTCGGCCCCGCCCTGTTCGTTGGCCAGTTCCACAAGTCTTTCCGACGCCTTGGTTGGATCGGGTTCCGCCTGCAGCGTGCCCGCGATCTCCGGATCGGTAACCATGCGGGTCAATCCGTCGGAGCACAGCAGCAACACATCGTTCCCAAACAGCGCGTGCTCTTCGGAATCGACCTCTATCTCCTCGTGCGCGCCCAGCGCTCGCAATAGCACGCTCTGCATCTCGCTGCGCTCCGCTTCCGCCGGCGTCAGGATGCCTCGCCGCACTTGCTCCGCCACCAGGGAGTGGTCGCTGGTCAATTGCTGCAAATTGCCACCCCGCAGAATGTAAGCCCGGCTGTCTCCCACATGCGCGATGCTCAAGCGGTTCCCGTCGATCCACCCTGCTGTCACCGTTGCGCCCATTCCTCGCTGCGCGGGATTCGCTTGCGCCGAATCGTAGATGCTCTTGTTCGCCAGGTGCACCGCGCTCGACAGTCGCCGGGTCTTTTCGCTCCAACCTGCGGGCATGTCGCCGAAAATGGTCATTGCCGGATCGTTCTCGGTCTCCTGGCAATGTCTCACGACCGCATCTACTGCCATCGCACTGGCGATTTCACCGTGGGCCTCGCCACCCATGCCATCGGAGAGTACGAATAGGTTCAGGTCTTCCACAATGCGGAAACAATCCTCATTGTTTGTGCGGACGCGTCCCACATTCGTCACGCCGCCGCTTACAATTTGCACTGAGGCTCCTCTGGCTTTCTGGCAGGCCGCTCCCACTCGCCGCCCACACCCATGCCTTGGCAACCCTTCTCCCAAGTTAGCAGACCCCGCAAACCTGCGGAAGCCGCTGAACCCTACTGATTACTCACTGTTTCGCAACACGGCGTGCGCTGGCCGCGGCCGCCCTCTTTAGAGGGTAGCGGTTAGTTAGCCGCTTACGAGGGGCTGCGTTCGGCCACCGTTTTGGAGTGCCCTTCGATCGGTTCCCCAACGAAAGCGGCAAACCGTTCTCGTGATCTCACATCCTGCGAATTCCCTCCATTTTTCGTTACAATGCGAATATGCCCCAGCGCCGCATTCCCACCGTGCTCGCACTCCTATCCGCCGCGCTCATCCTAAGCCTTTCGGCCCCGGCGCAACAACCTCCACCCTCCTCCGGCGCTCGTATCCTACTGCTTCCACGCAAAATCGTCTCTGGGGAACACTCTACCCTCGCGGTACTCGACCTCAATGGCCGCTTGACCCCCGGAGTTAGCATCAACTTTTCCAACGGCGATCGCGTAACCACCGACGCGACCGGCCGCGCACTGTTCGTAGCTCCATTGAATCCAGGCGTCCTCTCGGCCGTTCTCGCAGGACGTCCCGGGCGCGTATACACGACCATCCTCAGCCCCATGGAAGCCTCCTCGACCTCCATTGAAGTTTCGGCGGCCCCGCGTCTGGCCTCCCTCAGCGATCGCTTCGAGCTTACGGGCCGCTCCTTTTGCGGCGATGCTGACGCAAACAAGGTCACTGTGGCCGGTCTTCCCGCCCTGGTCCTAGCCTCCTCGCCCACTTCGCTGGTGGTTCTTCCTCCTGCCGAGCTCGCACCCGGCGATGCCTCGGTCGTGGTCACCTGCAATAAGCAGGACTCGCAGCGTTTCGTAGTCAGGTTCGTAGAGCTCACCCTCCAAGCAGATTCTTCGCCGCTCGCACCGGGCGACCATCGTACGCTGAAGGTGCGCGTCCGCGGCACCCCAACAAAAGTTGGCCTCGAGGCCCACAATCTAGCTCCCGATATCGCCGAACTCTCAGGCGGGAATCCCTCGCGCCTCTCCAGCAGCGGTGGCGCGGACAACACCGCGGTGTTTGAACTGACAGGAAAGCAGCACGGCACCTTCGTCGTCTCCATTCGCCTGCTACCTACGCAGAGCCCACCCCGCCCCCGACGCGCCTCGCATTACACGACCCGCACCACCTGTAGCGCAGGGCGGAGTCCTCGGAGCCTGCGGCCTTGAGCGCGGAATCTACACGCCCATTGCTCCGCACAAACGATCGAATCGCTAGTCGCGCTCCTTGAAGCACAAGTGGAAGTTCACCTTGACGCCTACGTTCCGTAAGCCTAGAGTCCATAGGAACTCGTAATACCCCTTCTCCCGTTGTCCTTTTGCAGGACTGAGCCTAAGAACTGCATTTTCAGCGTCTTCTAGCGAGCATCCTACTTTTCCATGACTACCAACGCGCTTGTCCATGAACGGACCGATGAAAAGCTCCAGGCGAGCCACGCTTTCCTCGAGATCCTGTTCGACTCCATTCCCGGCGCAATCGTGGTTTCCGACGAGAATGGCTGCATCGTTCGCGTCAACGCGCAGGTGGAAAAGATGTTCGGGTACCGCCCTGATGAACTGCTCGGCCAAACCGTCGAGATACTGTTTCCGGAACGATTCCGTCAGCTGTATGTGGAGCATCGTCAACACTACCGCCAGGATCCGCAGCGCAGCGCTATGGGGCGCCGGTGTTGAACTATATGGACGGCATAAAGATGGTCAAGAGTTCCCAGTGGACGCCATCCTGAGTTCGCTCGAGACGCAACAGGGGAAAATCATTCTGAGCCTCATCCGCGATTTTGCGGACCGCGATCCCGCCGTGGGCTTCCGGCTGCATCTGGCAGCTCTGGTGAACTCCTCGGGAGAGGCCATCATCGGCATGACGCTCGGCGGCATTATTACGAGTTGGAACCGGAGTGCGCAGCGAATCTTCGGGTATTCCGTAGAAGAAGCCGTCGGCAAACACATTTCCATGCTGTTCCCCGCGGGCAAGGAAGTGGAGGTAGCAGCAGACGTTTTGGAGCGGTTGAAGCGGGGCGAGACAGTCAGCGCACACGACGTGGTGTGAAGGCGGAAAGATGGACACAACATCGACGTTTCCGTGAGGATCTCGCCCATATTTGACCCGCTGGGCAACCTGGTCGGAGCGTCTAAAGTGGCCCGTGATGTCACCGAACTCAAGCAGATGAAAACGGAGTTGGAAATTCGCAGGGCCCAGGCGGTTTCGTCCGCTCGCCTGTCCGAACTTGGAATGATGGCGGGAAGCATCGCCCACGAGATCAACAATCCGCTCGCGGTCGTCCACGCCACCGCCAGCGATTTGTTGGAGATGGCGGAAACCGGCGATGTGTCGCTGCAAGCGGTGGAAGTAGCCAGCGCCCGCATCAAGCGCACTGCGAATCGTATCAGCAAGATCGTGAAGAGCTTGCGTCAGATTGCCCGCAAGGGAACCGGCGATCCGTTTTTGCGTGCTTCCGCGGCCCAGATTGTCGAAGAGGTTTTGGACCTATGCAGAGAGCGGTTCCGAGTGCATTCCGTGAGGGTGGATGCCCCCACGGTAGACCCGGGCATCGAAGTCTTGTGCCGTGAAGTTCAAATTGCCCAAGTCCTCCTCAACTTGCTCCAGAATGCCTTCGACGCGATCGTGGACACGAAAGGCGATAAATGGATCCGGCTGGAAGTGACCACCTGCACCGGGCAGCCCGTCGTTTTCGCAGTGATTGACAGCGGTGCCGGAGTTCCTCCGGAAATCAAAGCCCAGATTATGGACCCCTTTTTTACGACCAAGCCGCTCGGCAAAGGAACCGGCCTGGGCCTGAGTCTTTCAAAAGCCATTGTGGAAGAACACGGCGGCGAGCTAATGCTCAGCGAACGCGACCATCACACTTGCTTTTCATTTCTTCTTCCCCGTTTCCAGGAGCCCAAAAATGCAGCTGAAGAATGCAACGATATTACTTGTTGACGATGAACCCGATTTGCTCGAGATCCAGGCCGCATGGTTTCGGCGAGAGGGAAGCCGCGTCTTCGTCGCGGGGAATGGCGCCGAGGCACTGGAGATCCTCCTCGCAAATCATATCGACGTAGTCGTGTCCGACGTGCGGATGCCGGTGATGGATGGCATTACCTTGTTGAAGAACGTGAAAGCGAGCCAACACTATAAATCGAGTGTGATGTTCATCAGCGGTTTCACCGACATCCAGCCTCGGGATGCCTACGACCTCGGCGTCGAAGCGGTCATGTCGAAACCCGTGGAGCGCAAGGAACTGATCGCGGCGGTATCCCGAGTTCTGGCGGAACGCGAAGAGCTTTGGAGGTCGCCTCCCGTCCGCAAAGCCGGCGCCATCCTCGATGCCATCTTTGAGAGCCTATCTATGGCACTGAGCCAAAGGCTTCTCGTTTTCGGGCGTGGTGGCTTTTGCATCCACTCGACGCTCAAGCTTAAAGAAGGGCCGGTCGATCGGCTGCTTAACTTTCGAGCGGACAAGCGAAAGGTCAAGGGACGCGGTGTCATTCGCTGGACAGCGACCCCCGAACCAGAACTCGGCGTCGAGATAACCTACATCGATGACGACAATCGCGCCTGGGTTCTCAGCCTGACCGAACCAAACGAGTCGCTCTCTTTCATACCGCGGACAGCGGCTGTCGCAGCCGCCTTGGCGGCAATGCCGGTCGAGGTATAAGCCCATCGAAGCGCAGTTGATGGGAATATGGGTAGTGGCCGGTCTTTAGACCGGTCAGCCGAGCAAAAGGGCATGGGTCGACAGAGCAAATGAATTCGAATTCGATCCGCAGCCGATGGAAGATATCAAGAGCTACATCGATCTCGTCTCCGAGCAGTGGGATCAATCGCTCTCCAGGCTGAAAGCATTCGTCGAGCGCTGAGGCCCGGCGCAATTCGCCATCCGCCCAGCGGCCTGCCGCAACCGACGACACAACCATTCAAAAGACATAGTCCGGCGGTTTGATGCCTTTAATGCGCAGGTACACCTCGCACTGTGCGCGGTGGTGAGCCGTGTGCACCAGCATGTTCACGATCATGGCGCGGCCCTCCGGATCCGGGCGGGCGCGCCACGATGGAATATGCCAGGTCCGCCGTAGTTGCTCGGGCGTGATCTGCGGCAACACCGCAATCACGTAATCGAAAGACTGCTCCAACATTTTCAGGACAGACTGTTTGTCGGCCGCCGGAGGCTTCGCGGGATCGAACACGAGCGGCGGCTGGATTCCGGTGATCTGGTTGAACCGGAACACGTTGCCTCCCGCGATGTGGACCATTTGCTCGCCAAACGTCATCTCTTCAGGATTGGGCTTAAAGCCGTAAAATTCGGTGGGCATGGCGTTCGCCACATCCACCGTGAATTGCTTTGAAATTTTCCAGTCCTGAACGAACTCCGTCATGTCGAGCACGGAGTCAACCTTCGCAGTCTGCGCAGCGGCACCGCAGCTGGCGAATCCCGTTAGCGCTGCGAAGACCAGCTTCACCAGATCACGCATCGATGTTCCTCCGGAAGCACCATCGCATCGCCCGCTTTGAAATCATCCTTGGTAATGCCATTTTCCGCGTCGCATCTCAAAAAATGTAGGCGCGCGCTTTAGCACGTCCCTCCGCCTGAATCATCGTCTGCAGATATTTGCCGCTGGCCCAAACGGATAGAGTCTCAGTCCGTCAACTTGCCGCGGCCTCGCTCTTAGGAAGCTTCTTGCCCAGCAATTCGAGCGCACGATCGAGGGTCTGCCGCTTTTTCCAGAAGTCCTTCCACAAATCGCCAACTTCCGCGATGCGCTCGTCGAGATTCTGCAGCGTCCACGTTTCCGGCGTAATGTTTTTCGCGAGTTCCTCGGGGGCCAGCGGCGTGGAGACTGGCGCTTCAGGCTCCGCCCTCACGGAATACGCACAGGCCAGCGGCTTACCGCTCGCATTCTGCAGCGCGTCGATCAGAATGTGTCCCTTGGGGCGCTTGCTCACGGTGCGCTCGAACGTGGTGAGTTTCGGATTTTCCGCAGCGACTAAGCGGCCAACCACCTCGGCGAACGTCCGCGTCTGTTCGTAGCTGTATTTCGCTTCGAGCGGAATAAAGATGTGAAATCCGGATGCGCCCGAGGTCTTTAGAAAACACTGCATACGGATCGACTTCAGCATCTTGTAAATTTCGTGCGCGATGTACAGTACATCCGAAAATGGCGTTCCCGGTGTCGGGTCCAGATCGAAGAACACCCAGTCAGGCTTGTCCTGACTTTCCGCGCGGCTCGACCACGGGTTGTGATCGATACACCCGAGATTGGTGAGGTACAGCAGCGCCGCCCGCGTGTTCGCCAGAATGTATCGCATCTCGCCGCCGCGTTCATCGGAATAAACCGTCGCGGTATCGATCCAATCTGGCAGGAACGAAGGCGCCTCTTTCTGAAAGAACGCCTTCCCGCCTACTCCGTCCGGATACCGCCGCAACACCATTGGCCGGTTTTTCAGGAACGGAAGAATGTATTCCGCCATGCGGTAGTAGTAGGCCAGCAGATCGCGCTTCTTCAACCCAACCTTGGGGAAATAAATCTTGTTCAGGTGCGTCAGATGAACTCGGTGCCCGTCCGATTCCACGTCGGCCGTTTCCGCCCGTCCCGTCCGCAGCTCTTCTTCCTCACGACTGGCCATCGCAGCGGATCCAGGCTTGCTCGAACGCGTCGCGCGCGCCACACCGTGTAGCGCAGGGCGGAGTCCGCGGAGCTCTGCGGCCTTTTCCGCCCCGCTGACTCTCCGGGCCGCGACACTCGCCTTCGTCACCTTCGCCACATTATTTTCCGGCTCAGCTGTTTCCATGCGCCCGGTTTCCGACACCGCCGTTTTTGGCGCGTTTGTCTTTGCGCCCTTTGTGTTTACTGTCTTTGTTTTTCCCGCACGCGGATTTGGCGAACCGCTTTCTGGAATTTCTTCCACCGGATCAGGCCTTGCATCTTTGAAAGTGCAATCAATTGGTGTTCGGTCGTTTCGCAAGGACAAAAAAACCGGGGCCCGCAGGTGGTCGTCCGTAGTCCAATTCGCATACTTGACTCGCGCCACTAGTTCCGGTTTCACCCATTCGACCTTTTCACGCAGCGCCGGAGTTTTTCCGAAAGAAGATTTCGCGGTCCTCAGTTTCTGCAGGCTATCGAAAATAGACTTTTGTTTTCCTTCATCGAACCCAGTTCCCACGCTGCCGATGAATTTCAATTCATCGCCGTCGTACAACCCCAGAACCAGCGCGCCGAAATATTTTCGGCTCCCGCGCCCTTCCGTGTAGCCGGCAATCACTGCGTCGACTTCTTGGACGATCTTCAACTTCAGCCAGGATGATGTGCGCGTGCCAGAGTACGTGCTGTCCTTGATCTTGCCGATGATTCCTTCCAATCCCTTGGCTCGCGCCGCCTCGAATAGTTCTTCGCCTTTTTCCGCGATGTGCTCGGAATAGTGGACTTTTTCGTTGCCGGTAAGGGCCTTTCGCAACAACTCCTTCCGTTCCACCAGTGGTGCTTTTCGCAGGTCGTAGCCGTCCGCATACATCAGATCGAACGCGTAGTAGTCCAAAGGCACGGACTGCGTGAGTTTTGGAGAAGGATTCTGCACGCCCAGCCGGTTCTGCAATTTTTGGAAATTGCTGCGCCCATCCTCATCGAGTGTGACGATCTCTCCGTCCACGAGCGCATTTTTCAGCCGAAACTTTTCTGCCAGATCTTTGAATTCCGGATATTCCCTGGTCACATCCCGCCCGGAACGCGCCCACAACGTCGTCTTGCCGTCTTTGATTTCCGCGATCGCGCGGACCCCGTCCCATTTAATTTCAAAAATCCAGTTCGGATCGGAGAAGGGCTTCTCCTTCAATTCCGCCAGCGTGGCGCGAACGCCTCCGGGCATCTTTGGCATGGGCGCTTCCACCGCACCGCTCAGTTCGGACGGATCCACGACGCGGCGCTCCCGCGAAGCCGGCCGACCCTCCGCGATATCCTCGAGCGTGCGGCCACTCACCACCGATTCCGCGTGTTGCTCCGCGTCCCACTTGTCATACGCGAAAGAGTCGCGGTGTTTGATAAGCAGCCATTCATGCTTGGTGCCCGGTTTGCGCAATCGCACAAGAACAAAACTGCCGCGCAGCTTTTCGCCGCGAAGCTGAAATTTCAGTTCGCCCCGCGCCAATTGGTCGCGCGCGCTCATATCTCCTTCCGGGGCGTAGGTGCCTTCGTCCCAGATGATGACCTCGCCGCCGCCGTATTCCCCTTTGGGGATCGAGCCTTCGAATTTTCGATACTCGAACGGATGATCTTCCACTTGCACCGCCAGCCGTTTGTCGCCCGGATTCATCGACGGCCCCTTGGGCACCGCCCACGATTTCAGCACGCCATCGACTTCCAGCCGCAGGTCATAGTGAAGCCGCGTCGCCGCGTGTTTTTGTACGACGAATACGCGATCGCCGCGCCCGTGAACTTTCCCGGCGGGCTCCAAAGTCTTCTTGAAATCACGTTTCTTGCGATATTCGTTGAGCATGCGAATTGGCCAGGCTGAAGAGGCCGCCGATTGGATGCGGCAAAGTAGTGGCGGGTCTTTAGACCCGTCACGTCATCGGTGCAATCGACGGCCAGGCCGCCACATCATACCGCCGCCCGGCGATTTGTAAGGTTCCGAGCATAAAATTCCTTAGCGCGCCATTTCGAATGGGTCGACTTACCCGTGTAAGTAAGCTGAAAAAAGACGAAGCCGCCGGCTGAGATTACGCCGGCGGCTTCTTTGTTTTCTTCGGAACGCTTAGCGGTTCGGCCTGCGTTCTTGCTTTGGTTGCTCGGCGTTATGTTGCTGCACGGGATGGTCGGTGCGGGCGTTGTGTTTGTCATTGTAGATCTGCTTGCTGACGTTGTTTTGTTGGTGGTTCACTTGCGTGCGCTCTTGCTGGGTCAAGTGGCCACCGTTCGCGGCGCGGTCGTTACGCACTTCGTTGTTAATGTGCGCTTGTTTATTTTCCAGGTGGCCGGTTTCGCGCGGAGTGAGCTGGCCGGAGCGCGCGCCCTGGGCAATGCGTGCCTGCTGATTGCCCTCGCGGGCGTTAACCCGGCTCATCGCCGGGGTAGCGGGGCGGCCGTGATTTTCGGAAACGAAGTTGGCGCGGTTCGCACGAGCGCCATGCTCGTGCGAAGCCTGCAACGAGGTCCGCTCGATATGCGATTCGTGGCTGGCGCGCCGTTCTTCCTCGTTCTCTCGCCGGTTAATCCCGCCGGGGCCGCCGTTATAGCTGACACGGGTCACGTTACGTTCGTTCACGATTACGGTGCGATTTACGTAGACGTTTCGCACTACTCTCTCGTTCACGCGGACCACGGCCGTGTTGTACGCGAAGCGTCCGCCGCGCCATTCGCCGCCGACGAAGCCGACGCCGCCGTAGCCGAAGCCGTAATTTACGCCGCCGTAGAAGCCGACGTGGGGTCCCCAATATCCGGCGTGCCATGCGTACACGCCACCGCCCCAGCCCCAATAGCCGGGGGTCCAAAGCACGCCGACACGCGGGGGAGCGACCCACACGCCCGGTACCCAGTAGTAGCCTTCATCGCCGTAAGCCCAGTAGCCGGGAGTCCACAGATAGCCCTCGACCGGGCAAGGCGGCTGCTCGTAGACCGGAATAGCTGGCGGAGCGATGCGCACCGATACGCCCACCGCGACTTGCGCCTTGGCGGGCGCGGGAGCCAGAGAAACAAAAGCAACCGACAAGGCCAGGAACACAGCCGGAAGTGAAATTAGTTTGCGGACCACAGGATCCTCCCAAGGTCCCTTGCGCCCCGTTTGACTCGCTGACCTTAGGGGTCACAATGAACCGACATTTTGCACCCGCCGGCGATATTGCGATTTCTCCGGCCTCAAGGATAGGAACCCCTAGTTTGCGCTTGGGTTTCGGTCCGTCGGTAAATTTGCTGGAATTGGTGCCGTATATGTTATGAGATAAACGTTTCACTTCACGAGACTTAGCTGGGGACAAAAGAAATCCGCATAGGATGGTCCTGGTACTCGCTATATCCGCCTTTTGTACGCTCTTTTTGACGTTCCTTTCGCTGCTTGTCACTTCCCAAGATACAGGACATACACCCGGTAATCCTCGCCGGTGCCAAACCAGTTTTTGTAGGTTTCGCCCATTTTGGCGCCGAATTTCTTGTTCAGGGCCTGACTGGGGCCGGGGCGCGCGTGCCCGTAGATTCGTTTGAAGTCGCGGGAGACCCGGCCGATGAAGGCTGCCTTCAGGATGGCGCCGTAACCTTTGCCTTGGTACTTGCCCAGGATGGTGTTCGAGTAGCAGTAGACCGCATCGGGATCGCGGCGGAATCCAAGCATGTCCTCTTGGTGGCTCCACGGAACACCGTAGGTCTCTCCCACCAGCTTCCAACATCCAGATGGTAATTGCGGATTTCAGCAACTCGCGCTTCTCCGGAAGGGTAAGACGCAAGTTGGGGTGATACTCGCGCTCGAACGCCATGGTGCGTTCGACGGGGTAGTGGAATCGAAAAGTGATAGCCACGAGTGAGAATCCTTAGCGCGACGTGCGCGGAATTATCCAGTGGTTGGAGGGTCCGCAGCAAGGGGAGCCGCGACAGGAGCCCGTGCCATGGCAGTGGTATAACAGTTATACCAGCCGCTGCGATTTCATTTTGACGCGCCCTGAGAGGGGAGGGAACTATATGAAGAGCACTCGCAGGAAAAATAAGGGAGCTTCGGCGGAAGGGATTGCGCGGCAAGCCGATCAGGGAAAGGACGTCTCGGGATTCTTCACGAATGCGGGCCGGATGATGGAGCCCATCCAACGGGTGAACGTAGATTTCACGGCCGAGATGTTGCGGGAACTGGATAGCGCGGCTAAGGAGCTGAACATCAGCCGGCAGGCGGTGATCAAGACGCTGGTGCGGCAAGGACTGGACCGGCATTATTTTGCCAAGTCGCGCGGGCGCAAGGTGTTGGGAGAGAACAGTTAGACGCGGATGGATCGCTGGCTGGGCTGAAGCCCAGCGCCTACATAACCTGCCGGAGTTGCGGTCATCGGTCATGAAGGGTCGTCCGAGGTCGCGGTGGTGGAGGGAGGATCCGGGGGACCGAAGATGATGGGGCGGAATTCGTCGTGAGAGTTGAGTTCGTGGTCGATGGCGCGGAGGGTGCGGAGTTCGAGGCTGGAGATATAAGCGAGGACGGAGGCACGGCGGGAGGAGATGCGGTTTTGGATGAGGAGGCTGGTGAGTTTGGCGAGGAAGTCGTTGATCTCGGCGGCGGAACGGAAGTCGGTGGGCTCGTCGCCGAAGGCTGCGGAGAGATCGGTGTCGGTGACTTGGGCGTCAGGATGTGCGGCGGCGTGGCGAGGGCAGAATTGCGAATCGGAGTAGCGGGTGAGGAGGCGGCAGCGGGTGCCGTTGGCGAACTGGTGGTGGCAGCGGTTGTCGGGCGTCACTTCGGTGTGAACTAGGATCGCGGCGTTGTTGTGGGAGGCATTGGAGTTAGCGGATTGTTGGTTTAAGATGGTTTCCTTTTTTCGGAGTTAATTTTTTGACTGCTTACGGGGTATACCCTCGGGCGTTGGTAAGAGTATCGATCGAAAGGAGTTGCTGGATAAGGCCTTTGGAAGTTGAAGAAAGCAAAAGAGATTCACCACAGAGGTCACAGGGTTCACAGAGATGCGGAAGGGGCCGGAGGTATCCATTGGCAGCTGGGCGGATGGATGAAGCTGGAGGCTGGCTATCACGAGTCATGATAGCACCGGTCTGTTAACTCGTCAAGAACTATTATCATATGGTATCATTCGAATGACAAGCGATAGAGTGCCTGGCGTTGGCTTGGAACTGCAACAGAAGATGGAGATTGGAGGCCACACCGTCGCGTATCGGTTCGAACGCGCCCGGAAAGAGAAGAGAACTGCAGATCAGGGCTAAAGATAACGCGGAGACGTAGAGGAGCGCGGAGAATGCTCGCCTTTGCCAGACTAAGACTCACCCGCGGCGCGCTGTGCGGTTGCCGCTGCCACCGAAGAAGCAGGCTAGGCCGAACAGGTAGCCGAAGTTGTACCAGGCTCCGTTGTTGTGGACCTCGTAGATCCCGAGGTTGTTTTTGAACAGCGAGGCTACAAACACAAACGGCGCGATAAAGCCCTGCCAGAGGCCGAGCCAGAAGCCCGCTACTCCGTAATGATCGCCGGGCGTTCCCTTGAGCCGGTTAGCTCCGGGCGCGCATCCAGCCAGAATGGTCACCAGCAGCACGACAAGCACAAGCCAGGTCAAAGACGGTTTCATGGCGATTTCTCCTGTACATAATCTTTACGAAACGCGGGCATGAAAAGTCTCAGAGGGCGGACGCGGGTCAGGTTAGTTGAGTCAAAGATAAACGCAGAGTCGCTGAGGAGTGCGGAGGCTTGGACTTTGGGGAGATAACCTCGTCGTAACACGGCGTTGTGGTGTGGTTGCATAGACGCAGACCCACCCTTTGCAAAGGGCGCAAAGGGTGGGCCACCCGCGGAGTACGCGGGGGATTGGACGAGGGGAATGGCTGCTCAGAGATCCATGGGTTGCAAGGCGGGGTACAATCATGCCGGTCGTATAGGCGGGATCACATGACAACCCCCTGCAACAGTGCAGTTGCTCCCACCACAGAGAAAACCGCGCTCTTAGTGGCGTCGGGCGGCGACATCGATGAACTGCTTACGAAGGTTTTGTCCAGCGAGGGATGGAGTATTCAGCACGTCGTCGACAATCAACATATTCTCGAGCTTGCGAGGGCCAAGCCGTTCGATTTGATCGTTACTGGGAGGGAAACCCGCGTCGCGGAGGATGTGGAACTTCTTCGCAAAATCAGGAGCGCTCGCCCGCATGTTCGCCTGATCATCCTCACCGATAAATTTACTCCTGGAGATGTGATTTCCGCGATGCGCGAGGGAGCCTTCAGTTATTTCTCGGCTCCATTCGAAGCTTCGGAGCTCGCCGAGATGGTGCGTGCGGCCATGGCGGAACCCTGTTGGGACGACGGCATCGAAGTTCTTTCCGGGACGCCCGAGTGGGTCAGCTTGACGGCCAGATGTGACCTTGGTACCGCGGATCGGCTGGTGCAATTCCTGCAGGGCGTCAAAGACCCGAGCATTCCCGAGGCTGAGAGAGACCAGGTGATATTTGCTTTCAAGGAGATTCTAATTAACGCCATGGAGCATGGCGGCCATTTCGATCCCAGCCAGCACGTGGAAATCTCGTTCATACGGGCGCGGCGAGCGATCGCATGCCGTGTGAAGGATCCCGGCAAGGGTTTCTCTCTCGAAGAACTGCGTCACGCGGCGGCCGGCAACTCGCCCGATGATTTGTTCCGCCACGCTAGGGTACGCGATGAGCGGGGTATGCGACCGGGCGGGTTCGGCATTCTATTGGCAAAAAAACTCGTCGATGAATTGATCTACAACGAAAAGGGCAACGAGGTCGTGCTCGTTAAGTATCTCCATCCGCCGGAAGGGCCAAATATATCGGGCTCTGAGCCAACGGCCGCAAGTTAGCGAGTAGAGAAGCCCACCCTTTGCAAAAGGCGCAAAGATGGGCCACCCGCGAGGTCGTGCTCGTTAAGTATCCCCATCCGCCGGAAGGGCCAAATATATCGGGCTCTGAACCGACGGCCGCAAGCTAGCGAGCAGAGAAGCCCACCCTTTGCAAAAGGCGCAAAGATGGGCCACCCGCGAGGTCGTGCTCGTTAAGTATCTCCATCCGCCGGAAGGGCCAAATATATCGGGCTCTGAGCCAACGGCCGCAAGTTAGCGAGTAGAGAAGCCCACCCTTTGCAAAAAGCGCAAAGGATGGGCCACCCGCCAACTGATCCGCTACCACGGGTCTTGTGGCGTTGTGGGGATTGTTGGTGCGACGTAGAATGGAGGATCTAGGAGAGATCGATGGCTACTGCGGAGACGACTGTGTGGGTTGGGGACTTTGCGAATGAACCGTTCGTGGACTTTTCACGGCCGGAGAATCGGGCGGCTATGGAGGCGGCGCTCAAGAAAGTTGCGGGGGAGTTTGGGCGCGAGTACCCCATGTATATCGGCGGGGAGAAGGTTTTTACTACCGCGAAGATGATGTCGACGAATCCTTCGCATCCTTCGCAGGTGATTGGGGTGTTTCAAGCGGCGAATGCCGAGCATGCGAACCGGGCGGTTTTGGCTGCGAACAAGGCGTTTGAATCGTGGAAGAAGGTGCCTGCGGAGCGGCGGTCGGAGTGTTTGTTTCGGGCGGCGCGGATTATTCGCGAGCGGAAATTCGAGATTTCGGCTTTGATTTGTTATGAGGTGGGGAAGTCCTGGGCGGAGGCGGACGGGGATACGGCGGAGACCATTGATTTTTTGGAGTATTACGGGCGGGAGATGTTGCGGTTGGCGGGGCCGCAGCCTACTACCCCGATGGCGGGCGAGAAAAATTTTATGGTGTATATCCCGCTTGGGGTGGGGGCGGCGATTCCGCCCTGGAATTTTCCGGCGGCGATTGCTACCGGGATGACGGCGGCGGCTTTGGTCACCGGGAACACCGTGATTTTAAAGCCTTCGGAGGAGTCGCCTGCGGTGGCGGCGAAGATGGTGGAGATTTTGTACGAGGCGGGGATTCCTCGGGATGCTTTGAGCTTGTTGACTGGTGCGGGCGAGATTGTTGGGGATGCTTTGGTGAAGCATCCGAAGACGCGGTTTATAACGTTCACGGGGTCGAAGGAAGTGGGGCTTTTGATCAGCGAGGCGGCCGGGAAGAAGATGCCGGGGCAGATCTGGATCAAGAGGACCGTGTTGGAGATGGGCGGCAAGGACGCCACCATTGTGGATGACGAGGCGGATCTGGACGCGGCTGTGGAAGGTGTGGCGCAGGCGGCATTTGGGTATCAGGGGCAAAAATGTTCGGCTTGTTCGCGGGCGATTGTTTCGGAGAAGGTTTATGACTCGTTCGTGTCGAAGATAGCCGAGCGGGCTAAGAAGGTGACCGTGGGGCCTAGCGAGTTACCGGGGAATTATATGGGGCCGGTCGTGAGCAAGGCTGCGCTCGAGACGGTGCTTGGTTATATTGATGTGGGGAAGAAGGAGGGGCGCGTTTTGGTGGGCGGAGAGCGGGCGCCTGGAGATGGTTATTTTGTGCAGGCTACCGTGATTGCGGATGTGGACCCTAAGGCGCGGATTGCGCAGGAAGAAATTTTTGGGCCGGTGTTGGCGGTGATTAAGGCGCGGGATTTCGATCATGCACTGGAGATCGCGAATGGGACGGAGTTTGGGTTGACTGGCGGGGTTTATTCGCGGAATGCGGAGAAATTGGAGAAGGCTCGCGAGGCGTTTCATGTGGGGAATCTTTATTTGAATCGGAAATGTACTGGGGCGATGGTTGGGGCGCATCCGTTTGGGGGATTTAATATGTCGGGGACGGATTCGAAGACCGGGGGGCCGGATTATTTGCTTTTGTTTATGCAGGGGAAGAGTATTGCGGAGAAAGTCGGAAATTAGAGTTTGGGCATTCGAGGTTGGAAGTTGGAAGAAAGACATTTTGATCCCGCTGGGCTGATTGGCTTGGCGGGATTTTTTGTTTTTGAGGTTGCAGGCCGTGACATGGGAAAAGCAGATCCCTCGCTCTGCTCGGGATGACAACGCGCGGAGGTACGTGGATTGCCAACGAGTGTCGGAGATCGGTGCGCGGTGACGGGTCTAAAGACCCGCCACTACAGAGTTGCTGGGCGGGTGGCGTACTTCATGGCGCGGTAGACGGGGTAGCTGGCGATCAGTAGTAGGAGGGCTAGGGGGGCGTTTTGGCGGTCGGTGGCTATTGAGCCGATCAGGAAGAGGATGGAGCCGGTTAGGGCGATGGTTGTTGTGTAGGGGTAGCCCCAGGCTTTGTAGGGGCGAGGCATTTGGGGTTCTTTTTTGCGCAGGACGAAGAGGGAGACGTAGGAGAGCGTGTAGTTGGCTACGAAAAAAAACGAGAGCAAGGCGATGACGCGTTCGAATGGGCCGAGGACGAAGAGGACGCCGACGATGGTGCTGAGGAGTAACGCGATGGTGGGTGTGCCGCCGGCGTTGACTTTGGCGGCTTGGCGGAAGAAGAGGCCGTCGCAACTCATGGCGTAGAGCGTGCGCGAACAGAAGAGTTGGTTGGCGTTGATGCAGGAGAGCAGGGAAATGACCATGATGGAGCGGATGACGGGGTCGCCGAGGTGGCCGAAGATGCGGTCGGCGGCGGTGCCAAGTGAGAAATTATTGCCGGCGACTTGGTTAAGAGGGAGAACGTAGAGGACGGCGGCGTTGATCAGCAGATAGATACCCATGATGGAGAAGACGCTGCCGAAGATGGCGCGGGGGATTTCGCGGCCGGGGTTGCGGACCTCTTCGCCGAAATAGATTATGCCGTCCCAGCCGTCGATCGTATAGACGACGGCTTGCAGCGCCAGGACGAAGCCGATGATGAGCGGCCAGCCGGATTGCAGTACGGGCATGGATGCGGCGGCATGGGCTGCGTTCGCGGCTTGCGCTGCGGTGGGAATGGCGTTGCGCGCGTGGCCACCGAAGAGGAAACAGGCGACGACTACAATCAGGAAAGCGACGGTCTTCATGGCCGCGGTGACGAGTTGGGTGCTCTTGCCCCAACTGATGCCACGCCATTGCAAAATGAAAAATCCGAGGACTACGCTGACGGCTATGATTTTGATTTTCTGGGGGCCAGCGAGAGCCGGGATCAGCGCGCCGCTGTACTCGCCGATAACGATGGCTACGGCTGCCGCGGTGCCGCAGGTGGAGAGCCAGTCACTCCAGCCGACGACGAAGCCGGCGTAGTCGCCGATGGCGCGACGGGAGAAATTGTATTGGCCGCCGCTGCGGGGGATGGAGGCGCCAAGCTCGGCCAGCGATGATGCGCCGACCAGGGCGTAGAGTCCGCCTACGATCCAGACGCCGAAGAAGAGGTAAATATTGGGGAGCCACTGCGCGATGTCTCCGGGAGCGCGGACTATGCCTGCGGCGATGGTGTTGCCGATGGCGGCGGCTATGCCGAACCACACGCCCAGGACTTTGAGGAGGCCGCCGCTGGAGCGGGCGGAGGTCTCGGTGCTACCTGCGGCCGAGGCTATTGGCGGGGTGTCGGCGGTGGTGTTGGACGCGTCGATTGTGTTAGACAATGAGGGTCTCAGGGGAGCTTGCAACGACGCCGCCATGATAGTGGCGGTGCGGAAAAATGCAAGCTGGAAGTCGTTGGTTGGAAGTCCGGGCAAGCTGGGACGGGCTAAAGCGCGCCCCTACATGGGAAGGACAGCAGATCTCTCGCTTTGCTCGGGATGACAATTGGCTCGATCAAATGACACGCGGGTTGGATGGGATGGCAGCTTGGGCATTGAAACGGTGAAGACGGAGATTTCTACGCGCGTTGTGGCGGAAACGATTGCGGGCGCGGTGGATGTGTCGGTGGTGATTCCTTGCTTGAATGAGGCGAACTCGATTGGGATTTGCGTGGGGAAAGCGATCGAGGCGTTTCGGGTGGCGGGATTGCGCGGGGAAGTTGTGGTGGCGGATAACGGGTCGACGGATGGGTCGGTGGAGATCGCGGAGAAGCTAGGGGCTCGCGTTGTTGCTGTGACGCAGCGCGGATATGGCGCGGCTTTACGAGCCGGGATCGCGGCGGCGCACGGGACGTTCATCATCATGGGTGATGCGGACGACAGTTATGATTTCAGCGAGGTGCCGCGATTCGTGGAGAAGTGGCGGCAGGGCTACGACGTGGTGATGGGGAACCGGTTTCGCGGGGAGATCAAGCGCGGCGCGATGCCTTGGCATCACAAATATATTGGGAACCCGGCGCTGTCGTCGGTGCTGAATTTATTTTTTCATACGGGGATCGGGGATAGTCATTGCGGCATGCGGGGTTTCACACGCGCGGTGTACGACCGGATGGATTTGCGCAGCACGGGGATGGAGTTCGCATCGGAGTTTGTGATCAAGGCGGCGCAGTTACAGGCGAAGGTGACGGAGATTCCCATCACGTTGTGGCCCGACAAGCGCGGGCGTCCGCCGCATTTGCGGAGTTTTCGCGACGGGTGGCGACATTTGCGGTTCATGCTGTTGTACGCGCCGAACTGGCTGTTTATTTTGCCTGGGGCGTCGCTAGTGGCGGCAGGATTGTTTCTGGTGTTCTGGCTTTTGCCTGGGCCCCGGGTTTTGACGCCGCGCGTGACCTTGGACGTGCACACGATGATTTTTGGCGTGATGTTCACACTATTGGGTGTGCAGATTTTATCGATCGGGGCGTTCGCGAAAGTGTTCAGCTACGCGGAGCGCTTCGATCACCGAAATATTTCGCTGAAGCGGGCGCTGACGCACGTGTCGCTGGAGTCGGGGCTGTTGCTTGGCGGTGGATTGTTTCTGGCGGGATTTGCTGGCTGCGCCTGGGTGGTGTGGGATTGGGTGGCCAGCGGGTTTGGACCGCTGCAGGAAGTGCGCGCGGTGCTGTTCTGGTCGATGTGGCTTTTCATCGGGATTCAGGTGACTTTTGCTTCGTTTTTCCTCAGTATGCTGGGCATCAGCCGCGGCACGTACATCGGCGACTACGACCTTAAATAGATGGCTTACACGGGACTCGACCATTTCATCGCGAGGCTTCGGTTTCGCGCGGCGTATCCTTACATTCGGAGCGGATCGCGGGTGTGTGATTTAGGCTGCGGGCTGGAAGCGGCGTTCCTGGACTATGCGGGCGACCAGATTTCGCACGGCGTCGGCGTGGACGACCAGGTGGAAGACGGTGTGCGCGGGCGGTGGTGGCGGGTGCGGGGGAACATTGCCGCGCCGCTACCGGTAGAATCCGGGCAATTCGATCACGTGGTGATGCTGGCGGTGCTCGAGCATCTTCGCGAGCCGGAGCCGGTGTTACGCGAAGCCTATCGGATCTTGGCGCCGGCGGGTTCGCTGATCATGACCTGGCCGTCAGAATTGGTGGATCCTATTTTGAAGGTGTTGCATGGGCTGGGGCTGGTTAGCGATGAGATGGAAAGTGACGAGCATCAGAAGCGGATTCCGGTTGAGACATTACGCGCGATGCTGCAACGGAGTGGATTTCGGGAATTTCGTCACGAGCGATTTGAGTTTGGACTGAATAATTTGATGGTGGCTTCGCGGTGATCGACAGAGCGTTTCGGGAATTTCGTTGCAGTTGAGAGGACTAGTTTGATACGGCTGACCGTTTGAGGCGCACCGTTCGAGGCTCACGGTAAAGCAGTGCTGCGCTCCTACAAGTCTTGAGCGGATGTGCTGTTTTGGTGAGAGGGCTATGAACAAGAGAACATTTATCAAGCTTTCTTCGGCGATGATGGCGAGTCCGATCATCTCGCCGCTGCTAGGCGCCATGCCGGACGACAAATTGAAGAATTGGGCGGGTAATCTCGAATACGGAACCGAACGCTTGTACTCGGCGAATTCGGTAAAAGAGGTGCGGGAATTTGTCGCGAAGCAGAGCAAGCTGAAGGTGCTTGGCACGCGGCACTGCTTCAACACCATCGCGAACAGCACTGACGGATTTTTGTCGGTGCGGCCAATGGCCAAGATTGCGGCGTTGGACGCGGCAGCGCGTACGGTGACCGTCGAGGGCGGCATGAGTTACGGCCAGCTTTGCCCTGAACTGGATGCCAAAGGCTTTGCGCTGCACAACCTGGCTTCGTTGCCCCATATTTCGATTGCCGGGGCTTGCAGCACCGCGACGCACGGCTCGGGGGACAAGAACGGCAACTTGGCGACTGCGGTTTCTGCGCTGGAGATGGTGACGGCGGCAGGCGAAGTGGTGCAGTTGTCGCGGAAGGCAGACGGCGAAATGTTTCGGGGAGCCGTGGTTGGGCTTGGTGCGCTCGGCGTGATCACTAAGGTGACGCTTGATGTTCAGCCTACATTTCAGATGCGGCAGTACGTGTACGAAAATCTATTGATGAAGGAATGGAAAGACAATTTTGAGGCGATTGAATCGAGCGCTTACAGCGTCAGTTTGTTTACAGACTGGCAAGGGAAAAAGTTCAATGAGGTGTGGCTCAAGAGCCGAGTCGAGGATAGCAAGACTTTTCACGCTCCCGAGGAATTTTACGGCGCGAAACGCGCGACCAAGAACCTGCACCCGATCGCGGAGCTTTCCGCCGAGAACTGCACGGAGCAGATGGGCGTTCCGGGCCCCTGGTACGAGCGGCTGCCGCATTTTCGCATGGGTTTTACGCCGAGTGCGGGTAAAGAGCTGCAATCGGAATATTTCGTTCCACGTCAGCATGCGGTCGATGCGGTGTTGGCGGTGGAGCGTTTGCACGATCAAGTTACGCCACACCTGTTGATTACGGAAATTCGAACGATTGCGGCTGACGATTTGTGGATGAGTCCCTGCTATAAGCAGCCGTGCGTGACCATTCACTTCACCTGGAAGCAGGACTGGCCGGCGGTGCGCCAACTCTTACCGGTGATTGAGAGAGAGTTGGCTATTCTTGGTGCGCGTCCGCATTGGGGGAAATTGTTTACTATGGCTCCTTCGCAACTGCACACCCACTATGAAAAGCTGGGGGAGTTTATCGCGCTGAGTAACAAATATGATCCTCAGGGAAAATTCCGGAATGGATTTTTGAATACGAATATTTTCGGGCGGGCCTAATACGAGCAAGAACCGTGAGTCCCGTGTCGCTTGGACGATCCCTGGATCATTACAGTTTGCCGAGTTGGGCCGCAGCGCGGTGCTGTGCCCTTACAGTTACCGAGTAGAAGGCCCGCTGGCCGCGCTAAAGCGCAGCGCCTACACTGGCCTTGATACGGCTCGTTTTGCATCGAAATTAGGCTTATCTATTTTTCCGGAACTTGCGGGGTGTTGGGAGGAGTGTAGGGTTCTAGGTAGGTATTGTCGGTGTCAGGAGTCACGAGCCAGATTTTGCGATCTTTGAAGTAGGTTAGGAGCTTGGCGTTTTGCTCTGGCGTCAGTTCGCGGGCCCACAAGACTTTTGCGTTGTCGATTTCGGCACCGTTGTAGACCCACTCGTCGTGGATGTTGTGATCGTCCGTGTAGCGGACGATGATCAGATGTTTGCCCGGCGTGTAATTTAGTTTCGTTGCAATGGCTGCTCGACTGACATCTCCCTGGCAAGCCCAGAAAAGTGGATCGCAAACGTGGCGATACGTGTTGACTCCCGCGTCAAACATCAAAGCCAGAATAATCGCTCGCGACAATGACAAGCCTATCGGGAGCGTGCCGATGCGCATGGTGCGCAAGTGACGGGTGCTTTGTACCACTAGCAGATAGATCGCGCAGGCGATCGGCGCGGCGTAATGAGCCGCTGACCAAATCACGACGAAAACGCCTACTACTCCAATCCCTACGGTGAGCAAGGGCAGGCGTATCCTGCGATCGCGAAACACGAACGGCAGCGCCGGAAACGCGAGCAACAAGCCGGGCCAGAAATAGGTAACTCCGCCGCGAAATAGCTTTTCCAAGGAAACGCGGAGAGCGTCGGCCGCGTTGTTGTGATAGTTCTCGCGCTCCCACCCATTGTAGAAATCCTCGAATTGCTGGTTGCGGTAGTGCATTTCGGGCTTCGGGCGTTCCCACAGAAAAAGCGGCGTGGTGTGGTAGGTGCGGGTGTTCAAAACGTGCGGCATCAGGATGGCATTACCGGTCAAGCGCCAATTGTAATAGGCCATCCATGCGGCAGTAAGGGCCAGAAAGATGGCTAGAGGCGCAAGAACGCGCACCAGGCGAACGCGCAGAGAGTCTGTAGATTTCGTTTTGCCGACGAGCCACCAGAGAAACCAAGCGCCGACGGGCACGCAAAATAGAAATCCTTCGTAGGGACGGCTATTCGCGAGAATAGCGATGCCTAGTCCGAGCAGAAGAGCATCGCGCAGGCGTGCTCGCTTCACGATTCTCGCGACACTCCCTAAAACCAGCGCGCCACCCATGGCGGCGACCGCGCCGCCCCAGTAGCTGTTCACCCAGTAGCTGGCGATTCCAAGTTTCAGGGCGACGATTGCTGCGCCGAGGAACGCCCAGCGGGCGGGTAGCCACGCCTGGAGCATCCACAAGATCGCGGCGCACATGGCGGCGTCGCTGAGGAGCACGCCAAACCAGGGATCTCCGAGGAGTTGACCGAGCGCGAGGGCTATACCTTGGGCCGGCGGATACATTGACGAATAGGTAGGAAACCAGTTGACGTGAAATGTCTCGAAACTCATCCACATCGGGTGAGTCGGATTTGCGAGCCGGCCGTGAGCGAACGTGTCGGACAGCAACAGATAGCTGAATTCGTCGTGGATGCCGGGAACCGGGACGTGGAGAAAGGGGAGAGCGAGCAAACGGAGGACAATCACGGAAAAGAATATGGCGAGAACGGCTCGCGAGCGGCGCTGGGAGAAATTTGCGAATGCGCTTTCGATGCGGGCGAATGTGTATTGGCCAGCGCGAGGATAAAGGAGCCCGAGCACGCCAAGAATCAGGGCGAAACGAAAGGGGATGGAGAGGAGGTGCAGCGTGCGGAGAACTGTGTCGTCGTGGAGGCCAATCATGAACGAGGAATTGTAGGCTGTTTTTGGGGTGTGGACGGGGCGAATTTTAGCGGGTTGGCCGGGTGAGCGGTCGGACGATCGAGTTGAGCGCGCCGGTTTGCGCCGATGTCATTTTATTTGGGTGACAGAGACGCTTCGAAGCTCGGTGTTAACGGTAGTGTCTGTGATACTGGCGGCGAACGATGCAATGGAGTGCTTGCAGTGGCGTTGAGGTCCTTCACCTACCCTTGTCGGGTAGGTTCTGGATGACAGTGTGGGTCAGGGTTGGGCCCCATATAAGGTTAGCCAATCGCGTTTCGCTTTGGTCTATATGTGGTGCCACAGACAAGAGTGTCTGTGCTACTGGAGGCGAACCGTGAAATGGGGCTAGGGCTCGACTTCGATCTCGGTGGGGCGGTTCTCTCTTGATTTTGGCGCGGACGCTTTAGCGGCGCGGGGGTCGTCGATAAAGTCGGCGAGTTCGAGGCGCATGTTGCCGGGATTAGTGCAGAAGGCCATACCGGTCTCGAAATCGATGGTGCCTTCGCGAATGAATTTTTCGATGACGCCGTCGAAATGTTGCATGCCCTCGGTGTCGCCGTCGCGCATGGCGTCGAGCAGCGTCTTGCCCTCGCCTTCACCCTTCTCGACGTACTCGCGGGTACGCAGGGTGGCTTTGAGAATTTCGATGGCGGCGATGCGTCCCTGGCCGTCTTTTTTAGGCATCAGGCGCTGGGAAACAATGTACCGGAAAGCTTTTCCGAACCTGGTGCGGATGCCTTGCTGATCGCTCTGCGGAAAAACACCAATAATGCGTTCGACGGTTTTGGAGGCATCGATGGTGTGAAGCGTGGACATGACCAAGTGCCCGGTTTCAGCGGCTTCGAGAGCGATCTCAATCGTTTCACGATCGCGCATTTCACCGACGAGAATGACTTTGGGAGCCTGGCGCAGGGCAGCGCGAAGAGCCAGCGCAAAGGTCGGCGTGTCGCCGTGGAGCTCGCGCTGGTGAATGGTGGCTTTCTTGTGCCGGTGCAAAAATTCGATAGGGTCTTCGATGGTGAGGATATGGAAGGCCTTGTCGGTGTTCATCTTGTCGATGATGGCGGCCAGCGTGGAGGATTTGCCCGAGCCGGTGGGGCCGGTCACGAGGACGATGCCGTTCCGCAGGTGCACGATTTCTTCCAACTGCGTTGGCAGGTTCAATTGTTCAAAACTAGGAATGACATTGGGAATCACGCGCATGACGATGGCAAAGCTGCCTCGCTGGCGGAAAATATTTACGCGGAAGCGCGCCAAGCCAGAAATGCCATAGGAAAGATCGGCGGAGCCGTCCTGTTCCAGTTTCCGCACGGGGTGCTCGTTCTTGCCCATAATGTCATAAGCAATGAAGCGCGTGTCGTCGGGGGTCAGGGATTCCAGGCCTTTGAACTTCAGCTGAACGAGTTCGCCGCTGACTTCGATCTGAGGGGCTCGTCCGGGCGAAAAAATCAGGTCGCTGACGTGGCCGTTGGACTTGAGCATCGCGGTGATCAGCTGGGCGGTGTGAATGGTGCGCTGAGCAGGTTGCGCCTGAGGGGGTGCTGCCTGAGAAGGTGGTGCCTGCGGAGTTGTAGCCATGAGTCTTTTGTATCTCCGTGGTTCTACTCGAACTCGCTGGGTCGCCTGAAGAGGGCCGATCGAGTGGCCATCCGACAAGACTAGTGTAGACGAGCGGGAAGCCCGGTTGGTGTTAAGTCTTCGAGTTTGGCGCGAGAAGATTACCGTTTACTGAATGGCAGCAAGCGGTACGAGCCGCCAGGCGCTATTCGTGCTTGGAGGCGGCGTCGATGAACGCGGCCACATTGGACTTCAGCTTGGCCAAGTCGTCGTCGTGGAGGTACATCATGTGGCCTGCGTCGTAGTATTGGAGGTGGATGTTTTTCTGGAGTTTTTCGGGCAGGAGGAGATGCTCCATGGTGTATTCGGTGGCCACGAAGGGAGTGGCCAGATCGTAGAGGCCGTTTTCAACTTCGACTTGAAGATGGGGATTGGTGAGCATGGCCTGAATGAGGTCGCCTTCGACATTGGGCGATCCGGGGAAGCCGAAATTTTCTCCGCCTTTGTGCTTCCAGTCCCAGCGGGTTCGGCCTCTTCAGAAATGGTGTGGTACTTGCGGTCTTGCAGACTGAATTTCAGCTCGTCGCGCAAGTAGGTGTTGAAAGCGGCGATGTAGGCTCCGGTGATGGCGTCGGATTGCGGATCGGACTCAGCGTATTCGGCGAGCAGGTCGTACGTAAATCCTGAAAAGCGGGCGTCGAGACGGCCGGTGGTGAGACCACGGCTGCGCTGCAGTTCTTCCATGAATTGCGGAAGGTTGACGCGCAGATTGGCTTTGATCACGTAGTCTTCGCTCAAGCCGGTGAAGTGCGAGATTTTTTTGGCGATGTCGGCT
This sequence comes from uncultured Acidobacteriota bacterium, assembly GCA_963721915.1. Lineage (GTDB taxonomy): Bacteria > Acidobacteriota > Terriglobia > Acidiferrales > UBA7541 > Acidiferrum. The sequence goes on from CAVRLD010000009.1 coordinate 741,817, forward strand.
TTTTCGGCGGGGCTGATCTGCGAGCCTTTCAGGAGCGCGGAGGCGTATTCGGTGACCGCGAACTTCTTGGCTTCGTCGATCAAGGCATGGACGTTGTCGGGGCGATTCGGAAGGATCTTGTGATACCAGGCGGTGGCGGCATAGCTGGGTAGATAGAAGATATAGGGGAGATCCGTGCCGGGGTTGAAGGAGATGGTGCCGAGGTCGAGGACCGAGGAGATCAGGACGATGCCGTTGAAATACATGCCGTTGTGATTTTGCAGATAGTTGGAGAGAGCGGCGGAGCGGAAGGTGCCGTAGCTCTCGCCGATCAGGAATTTGGGGGAGTTCCAGCGATCGTTGCGGCTCACATAGATGGTGATGAATTCGGCGAGAGAGTTGACGTCGGAATCGACGCCCCAGAAGTCTTTGTCCTGGGCTTTGCCGACGGCGTGACTGAAGCCGGTGCCGACGGGGTCGATGAAGACGAGGTCGGTTTTGTCGAGCAAAGTGCCGGCATTGTCGTCGACCTTGTAGGGCGGCGGTGGAGTTGGCTCGGCATTCGAGGTGACCACGCGCTTGGGGCCGAATGCGCCCATGTGCAGCCAGACGGACGCGGAACCTGGGCCGCCGTTGTAGACGAAGGAGATGGGGCGCTGAAACACGTCTTTCGCGTCGGTGCGCGTGTAAGCGGTGTAATAGATCAGCGCGGTCGGCTCTTCCTTTTCGTTTTTGAGCAGGATGGTTGCGACGGTGGCTTTGTAGGGAATGGTTTGGGCACCGATTTTTACGGTGTGATCGGTTACGGAGGCCTCCTCTTTGGGCGGAGGTGGGGCGGGCTCGGCGGGCTTTTCTTTCTCGACCGTTTTGGTCTCTTTTTCGCGCGTTTCCTGTGCGCGGAGGTAGGGCGAGGCCATGGGAAGCAGCAACAGACTCGTCAGAAAAATAGAGCGCAAAACTTTGGTCATGCGGAGCTCCCAAGTGCGAATGTTCGTTTGCGGGCGCGATTCTATACAGTGCGTTGATGCGAGTCAAAGTCCTGGAGATTCGTCGTCGATGGAGAATCCGAGATAGTGGTTGCCGGTGAGGGGAGCGAGCCGCACGGAAGCGAGGTCGTTGACGATCCAATCGGCGCCTGCCGCGGACAATAAAGGATCGGCTTCGGTAGTGCGCAACGCCAGAACGGGCGCGCCCGAGGCCTTGCCGGAGCGTATGCCGGCTGGCGCGTCTTCGACGACGAGGCAATCGGTGGGCGCGAGTTTCAGCAACTCGGCTCCCTTGAGATAAGGATCGGGGTCGGGCTTGAAGCGCTGGACGTCGGCGGAAGTGACCAGGTGCCTTGGCCACGGCAAGCCAGCGACGCGAATGCGTACCTCGGCTAGCGGACGAGTGCAGGATGTGACGATGGCCCAACGATCGGCGGGCAGGGCCTTGAGCAGCTGCAGGACGCCAGGCAGCGGAATCACACCGTCGGTGTCTTCGATCTCCCATCGCTCCATCTGGCGGTTCTCGGCATCGTGATCGGCGTTGGGAAGCAATTCGCGAAGCGTGGTCATGCTAGGCCGTCCATGGGCGCGGCGGATGACGTCTTCGGCCACGAAGCCGTGGATCAGCGACCACTTCGCCCAACACCGTGCGACCGCGGGCGTGGAATCCACCAGAACGCCATCGAGATCAAACAGGACACCTAGAGTACGAATATTCATGCCACAACCTTCATTGGATTTGCGCGGTGCGAATCACGCCAAACGAGATGCTGTCGAAGGCGGGAGCTTGGGGTGGGAGACGGGGATTGAACCCGCGACATTCGGTGCCACAGACCGGTATAGAGTCCCAGGACTGGACATAAATGCCTAGTTTTCAGTGGTACTGAGAGCCAGTTCACTGGGCTGATTGGGCTCGACTGGGATCATTTTTGAGTACGTTTTGAGTACGCTTTGACCTTCGGTGCTGCACCGAGGGTCACGCTGTTTTGGGCCGCGGTGTTTTGAGTACTTTGAGTACGGCTAAATGCCTTGTCCAGTTTCCTCATCGCAGATTCCGCTTGCTTCGTGTCCGTCTTAACGTAGTGCTTCATTGTGACAGCAACGTCGCTGTGTCTGAGTACTTGCTGGATTACTTTGTCGTTCACTCCAAGTCCGTACAGTGTGCTCGCTAGTCCGCGCCTGAATCCGTGCCAACCTTCCCACGGGATTCCTTTCTCCTTGAGCTTGGGCACAATGTCGCGGCGCGTGAGGTTGGCGAGAACGAGTGGCTTGCCGGTGCTGCCGGCGAAGATGCACGGCCCTGGGTTTTTCTCGCGGTGCAGGTCGAGCGCTTTGGCCAACGGCGGTAGCACCGGAATCCCAGCGGCACTCCCTGGTGTTTTCGTCTCGCCCACTATGGTTCGCCAAACGGATCGCTTCACCTGAATGGTTTCACCGTCGTAGTCTTCCCACCTCAACCCGCGGATCTCTGACATGCGCAACCCGGTAAGTGCGGCCACCAACACCACGGTACGAGCTGGCTCCTCCAACACGTTCAGCATCGCCTGGATTTCCTTCAGCGTGTAGGCCCGCCCTTCTGCCATAGGCTTGCCATTCTTGGGCAGCAACGTCTCCCGCATCGGATTGAACCGGATGACGCCAGTTCGGACGGCATAGCGAAACGCACCAGACAAAAAACCCTTCACATTCTTGAGCATGGTCTGCGCGCGGCGCTTCTCAGCGGCGAAGTCGGTTAGTAAACGCTCACCCTCCACGGCTCCGAAGTCCCGAAGGCGGTGGCCTCTGAAGTGTGGCTTCAGCATCTTGAACAGGAACGTGTAGCCAGCGTGCGTGGACGGCTTTAGAGTGGCCTTGCAGTATGGTAGATACGCATTCTCAATAAAGTTTTCGACAGTATCCGTGCTCTCCGGTCGTGCGGTTTTAGCGTTGATTGGTGCCAGAATTTCTGACGCCAGATGACGGACGGACGCTTCTGTTCTGTATTCGTCGCCGTAGGGAGCCAGTCTCTTTGATCGCCGCGCCCAGGTAATCTTGCCATCAGGCTCCTGAGCTTTTACAGCGTAGGAGAGTATCCAGGCGCTGCCCTTGCGATAGATCCTTCCGTTCTGCATGGTCGTTAGTCCCTTCGGGTTCTACAGCTAAAGTTGGGTACAAGTTGCACAGGGTTTTAACAGGGTTTTCACAGGTGGCGATGCCGAAGCGGTCGAGGCGCTGGCCTGCAAAGCTGGTCTTAGTGGGCTCGAGTCCCACCGCTACCTCCATAAAATTACACATTCACGAAAGTTTGGACGATGGACTTCTACCGCTCTTCCGTCGCTCGTGAAACCGTGAAGCTCATCAAGTAGAGCTATCCCCTCCCCTCTCGGAGACCACTCCCCTACAGCAAAAAGTGAGCCTTCCTGTTAGGGGAGGGGACTGTCTCGCTACTCGTTCGGCGGTAACTTTGCGCGGGGCGTGAGGCATTCGAAATACGCTTTGAACTCTGACGAAGCGCCTTCCCAGTTACCTACGCGCGCATCAGCAGTTGCTTGGTTGAGGAAGCTCTGACACCGGTTGAATGGTGGAATCACTCTCAAGGCTTGTTCAGCATGGTCGAGTATCTTACTTCCGGGCTCGTTCCTGGAATCGATGATGGCCTGCGCCATCTCGGCAAGTGCGTTTTGAGATTTTTCGGTTGATTCTTGTATCTCCTTCGCGCGCTCACCGATCTTTTCCAAAAGCTTCGCTCGCCGTTCATTGTCGGTGCTGGTTGTTGCTGCGGTCGCTGGCATTCTGAATCTCCGTTCTTTGCTAGATGTGTAAATTGGGGCCTGGGAGCTAGGGAATTGGGCGTAAGTATGCCACAAGTTGATAGGGCGAGCGATAAGTGACCTGTGCATAACTCAGAGCCTCCTTGTTCTATTGCCGCGAGTACCTCATAAATTCGGATCATCATCAGGCCATTGTAGCGACGTAGGCTATCTTGCGTCTGGCACGAAAACCGATCTTTCGAGAGAGGGCGCTTAATTGGCTGCAAATCACTGCGCTTCGCGCCTCCTTGTTAGCCATCGCGGCTGCAACTCCGGGGAGACCAGTTTACGCCCGCTGCGGCATGAGCCCCTGTGGCCGCAATTCACATCCCTTTCACAGTCCCCGATTATAGTGCCCGTTCGACAAGCGAGGGCACGATGAACTACGACCCGTTGGCAGATTTGATCCAGGTGGCCGAAGATTGCTGCGCCGATCACGGCCGGCTCAGCAAGGCGGCTGCGCTGCAAAATCTGCAAACAGTGCTGCGAGCAAATCCCGAACTGAGCCGTGAGCTGCAGCGCCGCATGGCGGCAGAGCTTTCGGGATGGTATTCTTAGCGCATGAAGAAAATTGCGGTCGGAAACAGAGAGAAGAACCAGAAATCTGAGCAGAAGGTAGTTACAACGGCCAATCCCGCGCCTGATAGAATTCGCCTAAGCGTGAAGGTAAATGACAATAAACCTGAGCTAATGCGCCTGCTAGGCCAGAGCGCTACACTTCCCGAAATCGGAGCGATTATTAGAGTGCTGCCAGACCGCTTCCAGAAAAGTATATTTGCCAAGTCCGTTAAGGTGGAAAGCATCTCCGTGAACGACGGAGTCACAATCTTCCACGCCACGACAGGCTTTTAGCTTCTGAAGCGGAAAGAAGTCGCTGAACGGCGAAGCCTCAACCTAACTGGCTGAGGGCCAGTCCGCCGATAATGATGGCGACTAATATTCGGGCGAGAATCATCTTGCTGCCCCGAGAAGACTATACCGTTCGGAAGGTCTTCATGCCGCACTCTTCTTAGGATGCCGTCTGCGCCATTTCCGCCCTCGCCTCGGCTCACTCTGTATCATCCTTGCACCGTTTTGATGATCTGTTCTGGGTCAATTTTCAACGCTGTGATGCCGTACGTGATGTGAATTTTCCGCCCTGCTACGCTATCCACGATAGCCGTGATCTTGGCTTCGACTTCGCGACCATCGTACAGTCTGACCAGGGCAGTTGAGCCGACTTGGATTTGCTTCCGCACTATGTTGCCGGGAGGACTTCGGTGATCTGCGCTGGATTGATCGACGCCGTCACGTTGCCATAGACGATCTGCACCTTTCGCCCTGCGGATTGGTTCGTGATTGCCGTTATCTTTGCCTCGACAACTTTGCCTGAGTAGAGGCGGACTCGGATGCGGGAGCCTACGCTGTAATCCATATCGTTAGTATACTTCTGGGCGCGTATGGTCCAACCGCGCATCCTAGATTGTGAGTCCTACGCCTCCGCACGCAAGAGCCTCTGCGACGCATTTCAAATTTCAGACGGCGCTCTGATTGATTTTCTAACAGGTCTTGATGTCGATGAAATCTACGAGGCGTGTGACGCTGCCGAAGAACCGAGAAGAGGCGCTCTCGTGGATGCTGTTGAGTCGCACTTCAAGCGCGAAGCAGGTCCGATAGAGAAAGTTGCGTGGTTCCATCTGACCAGGACCTTGCCGACTACGACATTTGCCGAAGGGATTTTGCCTTTAGGTTTGGTACTTGAAAGAATTTGGCAAATCCTGATTTCGATACCCGGCGACAAACAGCGAAGTGCAAATCTTGAAACGCTGAAGAAAATCGGTGTGCCGGACCATCTCTACCAGTTGAAGACTACGTCGGCATTTCATTCCGGCCCTTATGCGATGCTGGTCAGGGAAACAGCGTTTCAATCCAGACAAATGGGGAATCACGATTATTTAGGATTTTCCGAAATCATCGAGGACGTATGCAACGGCTACAGGAAACAATTTGGCCAGACCATTCATTGGCAGATTTCTGACGCCCTGAAGCCTTGCATCGTTAAGTTTGAAGTCAACGACCCTTCTGCACCTACCTTGCTCGAACCCGCTGTGAGATATTGCTGGTGCAAAGCAAATGGCGAGAGTTTAGACCTTGACGCGAACACTTGCTTCGACGGCAAAGGCGTACTGATACCGTACCAGAGCATCAAGAACATCGAGTTTCCTAGTGGCACCTAACGTGATACGGGGCTAGAACTCAACGTCTCCCGGCACATCCTTTTCGGTTGGTGGTGGAATAAGCTGGTCAGGACGAATTCTAGCGATAAAGTTTCCAGCACCGTACTCCACAATCAGCTTGGTGCCGGACGACTCTTTCAGAATCGCTCGGATGACCCCGTTAACTTCCCTGCCCATGTACAGCATGAAGCGGATACGATTGCCGACCTTCACGGACGCGCTTTGTTCAGCCATGTTCCCGGTCTAGCCCCGCATGATAAAATAAAGGCGTGCTGCCATCGATTGTGCCCGCGAAGCTTGCTAGGTCGCTCGAAGCGTTCGACGACCCAGAGTGGCTGTTCGAACTCAAGCACGATGGCTTTCGTTCACTGGCTTATCTTGAGGATGGTCGGTGTCGGTTGGTCTCACGGCATCGCAATGTATATAAAAGTTTTGAAACTCTTCGGGATGCGATGTCCAGCAATATGCTGTTAAAACTCATGGAAACGAAGACGAGGAAATTCGGCTTGAGGGTTTCATACTTGAAGTAGAGATTCCTGTGACGATCAGTTATGACGATAAGAATGGAAGCCGATTTAAGATCAAGTACCTTCTCTGCTATGACGCCTACATGGAAAAGGGCGAGATGATGCGGATAGGCAAAATTGAAAAGGTCGCGCCCAAATAGTTCACGACTGACTTCATCCTTGGAGGAGCAACAATTTGCTGTCGCCACGCTCACTTGGGTCTTATTCGGACAACAAAGTTATAATCGCGCTGATCGCCGTCGTCATCGGTTGGGCACTCGGTCAAGGCACTGCATTGGCCAGGGAGTTGTATCGTTCGTGGAGACTCAAACGGGCATTACTGGAGGAACTAGAAGACTTAAGAGAGCAACTGGAACGAGTAGCAATGGGTTATCGCCGTCAGTTGCAGATGTACGCTCTCAACGGCATTGAGCCAGTTACACCGAACGTTCTATCGAACTTGTTTTTCAAGCAGTATTACAAAGACGTTTTCTATGGCCTTAACAGGCAACAAAGACTTTCCTTTCAGCTAGTCCACGGAACGATTGACAGTCTGAACGATGGGAACAAAGCGCTTTCAGATTTCTTACGGGCGACGTTAGAGGAGTTGGACGATCTGAAGAAAAACCAGGACGAGTTCGAGGGCAAAATTGAAGATTGGGGAAACCGTGTCAAAGGACTTTATTACACGGCTCGTAACGCGATGTTCTATATAGATTTTCATCTGACAAACCGGAAACGCCCCACGCTGGACTTCCGGGGACCGATGCATAAGAGCTACTTAAGGTTTAATGAGGAAGTCAAACAAGAGATCGAAAATGTCATTGTGGACGCTACGAAGCTCAACCGGGAAGACTTTGAGAAATTTTATGATGACAAATTCTTTCCACCACAGAAAGCAGGGAACAAGTAGCCAAAACCTCCAGAGCCACCTCTGGAGTCACCAGTCATCGTGTCCGTCCATCCGATCTCATCGGCAGCGGTTTGCTGGTCGCCAGCGCTCTCAACGGCCTGAAAATTTCTGAAGTGAAGCGGGCACGACTCTCCTATGGAGGAGAGGAATCGGTGAGAGTAGGATAGCACGACAACCCAGACATCCTGCCGCGCTAAATCGCACTGCAGGCGCCACCTTAGGATAAAACTCGGTCGGTTCTACACTGTAAACGTAACGGCGTGTTTCCCGCTGGCGCTGTCTGTTAATGGCGGATGGCTGGGACTGCCGGAGTCTGGTTGCAATTCGAAGCAGACTTCGCTTTCTTGCCCAGCCATTGAAAGTTCGACGATAACATTCTCCGTCTCGCCAACCACGGCCCAGTCTGTCGTAGTGAAACTGCTTAAAAACTTTTCCACATAATTTCATCGATAATTAATCATTTTGTTTGTATCCGACTATTGACATACTGCGCCAGCTACTATAGAACGCCGAAATCGCATGTAGGTTTTGCGGTCCTTTTAGCCACTTCTGCGGTTCGCGGCGGAGCTTTGCTCGTTTCTGCTATCGAAGTTGATTCTGGATGGACATGGAGGGGATCGTGATCAGGTTTGTAATCGATAGGATCATCGTTTCAGTAGCTCTTGTGGGGTTGCTCTGTGCCCCAGCGGACTCCCAGGACAGCTGCGTAAATCGTAGTAATCCTTATAAGTGGTGTCTAAGCGGAGCTGCAGGCGATTTGTCGAGTGGACCTGGGGGTACCCCAAATTGGAAGCAATCCCTCGGGCAGCTCGCAGCGAAATATGGAGGAGCAGCTCCGTCCTGCCACTATACATGGATTCCTAATGTCTATAACCCCCCTGCTGGTCATTGGTACGGAGAGTGCTGTTCACGGAGCCTTGGGTGCAACGCTCCGCCGGTCGCCCCGTGTCCGACCTGCAGCAATGGGGTGCCGGTGGCTGGATTGCCAATTAACCTGACCAGTGGAAACACCTATATCCAGCAAACCGATGTGAAACTACCCGGCTTGGGAAGCGGACTGTTGCTGGCGAGGACGTGGAACAGTATATGGCCATCCTCGCAGAGTGCGCTGCAGGTCGGACTCTTTGGCCCCAATTGGCGCTCGACCTACGAAGAGCGGGTGTTTCCTGGCAGCGGCACTGCCGTTAACTACATGGTGTATGCACGGAGCGATGGAAGCTTTTGGTATTTGGGCACAGTCAATGGATCAACATGGACCTTGGCCGCCCCTGGCAACAGCACCGCGACTCTAACCAAAGGCACCACTTACTGGACTCTCGCCTTCCAAAACGGCGAACAAAGACGTTTTGACAACACCAGTGGGAACCTGATCGCATTGCTCGATAGGAATGGCAACACGACGCAGGTATCTTACGATGGTGTGAGCCGTCTCATCACGGTCACCGACCCCGCCTCGCGGCACCTGACCTTTGGTTATGCCGACGGTTCCAGTCGTTTGGTGACGAGCGTAACGTCCGACGTTGGACTCTCTTTGTCGTACGCCTATGACACGCAGGGGCGCTTAACGCAGGTTACCAATCCTGATTTGACGACTCTGTCGTTCACATATGACTCGCAATCTTCGATCTCTGCGGTAACCGACTCCAACGGCAAGATTATCGAGTCGCATACCTATGACAGCAATGGACGCGGTTTGACTTCGTCGCGGGCTGGCGGAGTTGAGGCCGTTACGATCACCTATCCCCAATGAAGAATCGTCGGGGTTTGAGCTCCTTGTCTTGAAATAGATCTAGGCTTTGCGGTTCTGGCCGCAAAGCAATGGGGGACTGCAATTATGCGCGCGCTGAACGGGAAGCGGATCCTCACTTTCGTCTTTGTGGTCGCTATCTTGTCACTCCTGCCGGGCGAAACACGGGCCCAGGCTCCAAGCATCACTAGTCTATCGCCGAGTTCGGCAGCAGTCGGCGCTCCGGTGACTATTGCTGGAGCGAATTTTGGCTCAACCCAGGGCACTAGCACCGTGACGTTTAACGGGACTGCGGCGACACCCACGAGTTGGAGCGCCGCGAGCGTGGCCGTCCTGGTTCCGAGTGGAGCGACGACCGGGAATGTGGTGGTAACCGTCGGCGGAGTGGCGAGTAATGGATTCGCTTTCACGGTGCTGCCCACGCCTACTCTCACCGCACTCTCAACTACCAGCGGGCCGCCGGGAACGGTGGTGACCATTACTGGGACGAACTTTGGCGCGACACAGGGTACCAGCAGCGTATTCTTCAATGGCTGGTCGGCTGCGGTTACAAGTTGGAGCGATACCCAGATTGTGACGGTGGTGCCAGACGACGCCAGTAGCTACGGGCCTGTTAGCGTCGTCGTGGCGAATGTCATCGGCTTGGGTCCCAACTTTCAGGTGAGTCTCGTCGCGCAAGTGACCGATTCGCTGGGCAATGCCTCGTCGTATACTTCTCAAACCGTTGGCAGCCGGCGAGTGCTCAGCGACGCGCAAGGATCAGGGTGTTCCAGTTGCACTTCTCGCGGAACGATCCATAACTTATATGACGCAAATTTGGGGCTCGCTGTTCAGACCACCGATGCGTTGGGGAATAATACTTTTTACGCCTACGACACTCAGGGGAACGTTTCCTCGGTCCAGAAGCCGATTGGGGGCGGCAGCCTTATAACGACGTCCTACACCTACAACGGTTTTGGGGAAGTTCTGCAGGTAACGGATCCCCTGGCCAACCGCACGACCAATACTTACGATTCCAAGGGAAATCTGCTGACTGTCACTACACCGTCTCCCGACGGTACTACGGCGGCCAGCGTCACGCAATTTACGTACGACACGAAGGGTGAGTTGCTGACAATTAAGGACCCACTCAACAACGTCACCACGCTCACGTATACCCCCGCCGGTCTGATTTCGACGGTGACGGACGCGCAGAGCAACGTCACGACCTATCAATACGATGCTCACGGCAACCGAACCTCTGTCCAGGATGCCTTGAACCATACAACCACCTTTGCCTACGATGCGGGCGACCGGCTGACGACGATCACCTATCCGGACAGTACCACCACGACCTTCGGCTACGACTACCGTGGCCGCCGCACTTCGGTCACCGACCAAAACGGTAAGACCACCAGCTACGCCTACGACGATGCCGACCGCCTGACCAGCGTAACCGACGCCGCGAACAACGTCACGCAGTACGCCTATGACACGGAAAACAATCTGCTGAGCATCACCGATGCCAACAATCACCAGACTTCGTTCACCTACGACGCTTTCGGTCGGGTCACCCGTACCAATTTCCCATCGTCACAGGTGGAGACCTATGGCTACGACGCAAACAACAATCTGACCAGCAAGATTGACCGTAAGGGTCAAACGATTACCTACACGTATGACCAGGTGAACCGGCTGTCAAAGAAGGCTTATCCAGATGCGAGTTCGGTGAACTATACGTACGACAATGACAGCAGGTTGACCCAAGTGAGCGATCCCACGGGTACGTATCAGTTCACGTTCGACAAGATGGGGCGGCTGACGGGCACGACCACTCACTATGCATTCTTGAGCGGGCGCAACTTCACTACCGCATACGCCTACGACAAGGCCTCCAACCGCACCGGCTTCACCGATCCCGAAAGCGGTTCGACCTCCTACGTCTACGATACGCTCAACCGGCTGACGACGCTGACGCCGCCCTCGGCATTCACCACAGGTAGTTTTGGTTTCAGTTACGACGCATTGAGCCGCCGCACGCAAATGACCCGGCCCAACAGTGTCGCGACCAACTACACGTACGACAATCTTTCCCGTTTGTTGACCGTGCTGCACCAACTGTCCGGCAGTACTATTGATGGCGCGAGCTATACGGTGGACAATGCGGGGAATCGCGCAGCGAAGACCGATCAGAGGACTGCGGTGACTTCGAACTACGGGTACGACGCGATCTACCAACTCCTGAGTGCTATGCAAGCGGGGAGTACCACGGAAAGCTACACGTACGATCCGGTTGGCAATCGTACGGCCTCGCTGGGCGCCTCCTCCTACAGCAACAATGTAAGCAACGAATTAACCTCGACCTCAAACGCCAGCTACACGTATGACAACAACGGCAACACCATGAGCAGGACGGACTCGACGGGCACAACGAGCTACACCTGGGATTACGAGAATCACCTGACGCAGGTGACGCTCCCCGGAACTGGAGGCGCAGTAAGCTTCAAGTACGACCCCTTCGGAAGAAGAATCTACAAATCGTCATCCGCTACGAGTGTCTTCGCTTACGATGGAAATAACCTAATCGAGGAGACCAACTCCTCCGGCAGCGTCGTCGCTCGCTACACTCAAATGCAGAAGCTCGACGAACCGTTGGCTCAGTTTCGTTCTAACGTAACCAGCCATTACCTAGCGGATGGCCTTGGGTCCGTCACGTCGCTGAGCAACGCAGCTGGAGTACTAGCCACCACGTATACGTACGATTCGTTCGGAGAATCGACCGCCTCTGCGGGATCGTTAGTCAACCCGTTCCGATACGCAGCTCGCGAATTCGATTCCGAGACAAGTCTCTATTACAACCGCACTAGATATTACGACCCGCTGACAGGAAGATTTCTCAGCGAAGATTCAGCGCACTTCATGGGCGGAATGAATTTCTATGCGTATGTTCACAACGGCCCCACGAATCTAGTCGATCCGTTCGGGCTTGCCGACAGCGCTTCTCCTTGGCAGGTGGGCTGGGAGTGGCTGACGGGCTCGCCAACTAAAGTGCATCACTTCACGGATGGAGATCCATTTACAGAACTCTTGAGGCGCCATGAGCACATCCAGCAGTTAATACAGGGGATTTGCAGTGGAAACATGGCACCCAGCGGACGCGACAATTATGACCTCAGCGGGTTGGGAGGAGTGCCGAAATATCTCCGAGACTATTCGACGCTCCTTACAGGTGGGCAAACTGGAAATATCGCGGTGACCTATCTTGGGTCTTACGGCCTAACGTACTCTGTTGCCGACGGAATTTTGAACATACATGTTTGGAACTACTCAAGCATCGGGTCGGCCACTCATCCGCCAGTGATTGGGTATACGCCCTGGTGGAACAACAACATTGGAACGCCTTTGAATAAATTATTGTCGTCGGGACCGATGTCTCAAACCGAGCAAATTTTCGATTTTCACGAGAATCTAAACAAGGATTGCGGCGGTTGTCAGGCGCACTAGAAAGGATCAATTTTTTGAGATTCTTATCGATTGCAATTTTCTTCTTGTTCGGGATGCTGGGCTGCAAGGGGCTGAGGCCGAGCGATCTGGCAGGAACATGGGTTGTGACGAATGAATCGCGTCAACGATTTCTACCGGCGGCGCAACAGAAAGCAGTTGCAACGATTGTTTTAGACGCAAATGGAACATTTGCTGCCTCTGAGGTGCCTGAAGACCTCTTGTACGGGCCGCCAGAGGGCGCTGTCGCGCTGGTCACAGGGAACGGTGTCTGGAAGTTGGAATCGCGGGACGATAAGCAACAAGTTCAACTTAACTTCGAGGCGATTGCAGTCGGTCAACGCGGTCGGGTTCCATATGGCACCCAGCTTGGTATTTCGAGAGGTTGGTCAGCCGTGAGCCTGTTCTATTTTCAGGGTGGCGATGCAGACCAAGCACGAAGGATCGATTTCGCGAGGAAGTAATGTCGGATAACGATCTAAAGAGCCGGAGAGATGGTGCCTATGGCACCGGAGTTGGATAAACAAATGACCCCAAGTTGGGCGCTGTAGAGCACTGGACGGCGCAATTGTCGGGTTTCTAGGAGACCTCGCATCTACCGACTTATTTTTAGCAAACCCTCGACCGTCTTGTCGCCGAGATAGGCCGTCCCACATTACGCTTATAAAGTCGATCCGTCGCGCTGACTTGGCGCTTCCAGACCCGCCGGAACTCGGCCTTCCGCGCAGGCGTCACCTTTTTCGCGGCCTCGATGGCTAGCGTAATCGAACCGTCCGACGATCAGTTCACCGCCAAATCTTCTTTAGGCCAGTCTTCAATGCGATCTTGGGCTTCCTCAAGCCAGTGCAGCAGCCCCGAATTTGAGGCTGTGGTGGACAAGCTTTTCGGATGGGGAGAGTGATTATCTTCTCCCGCGGGAGTGACGGGCGCGTGGCTGCCGCTACGCTAGATTGAAACCGAGGCCAGCGCCTTCGACTGCCACGCGTACCGTGTTCTCGTCCTGGAAACTGTCCGCCTATACGTTGTAACCAATTTTGCCGAGGTCTTCGGAACTCTCCAGCACGACAATAGCTACAACTTGATCTTTTGGGATGAACACTCGTGCCCACTTGTCCTTCAGCACTCGCGGATAGAACTCTATTTCGACAAAGCGTTCATCAGAGATGTCGTATTTGGACACCGGGATGATGTAGAACTCCGCCGTGTCCTCATTGGCTGGAGTGGCGGAGTGAAACAAACCACCCAACCCCATGTTCTTTGTCCAATGCTTTTTGACTGAAACAAGTGCTTTGACTGGCCTCTTCTCTGGCATGACCTATCCCTTCTGCTTCCGACCGAGCTTCTTGGCGCAATCGTCGCACAGGTACGGTTAACGTAGGACGTGACTCAAGCAACCAACCCGCTAGAAACCCAGCTTCTTCTGCTCAGCTTCGGTTAGGTCGAACGTGCCGCGAATAGCATCAGCGGGAATATGCACGGGCACGAAACTCTTGCCTTCGCCAACACGTGCAAGTTCCGCGAAAACGAAGGGATATTCCGTTTGAACACGCCCAGCGTATGCGACGCTCAACGTATCCGAGTGCTCTTTGATTAGCAGGTTCTGCGCCAGTCCGCCAATCTCGGCAATCCAGTCTTTCTTCACGAGTATGAGAACCATAAGATCATCCCTTATTGATCTTCGCCCACCGAGCTTTAGCAGCCGCACGGAGCTTCGCCTTAGTAGCCTCCGACATCTTCCGGGTCTTCTTGAGACCTCGCTTCAACGTCTTCACAGCATTCCGGTCAGTTCTGTCCATAAGGACGAGCATAGCCTTATCTAAGGCAGAGAGACGCCGTGCTAGGAATCTTCGTTCTTCTCTGAGTACTTTCATCACATTCGCCATGTAATGCCTCCTCGGCAATTTGGGGACTATAGCACACCATAGTAGGAGACCAACCACACGGATCCCTGCGAGCGATTGCCGATACTCTGGTTAAGAAGTAGTTGGGCACGTGGTAGAATCCACGCCGGACTATGGGCGAGAAATTCCTGCAAGATAGCGTGGCTTGGTGGGAAACGTTTGTACTTATCTTTTCAATTCTCGCAGCCGTTGCTACCTTCGTTTCGGCGGTATGTGGATTCCTCTCCTATGTTTGGAATAGGCGGCGCAGAAATGCGATTTCAGAGGGAATAGAAATTGTCAGACCGATGGAGGGGAGGGCGTCCCTCTTCGAAAAGCTATTTCAGGGCACGGCTTTGGTGGCTGTGACGATTACGCTTTTTGGAGTAATAGGCTCGGTCCGGTACACCATCAGAAACCATCAGCTCGGAGAGATCCAAGCAGTTGCGCGGCGCGACTTGGCTAACCAAGTGGTTGAAGCCTCGAATAAAGCCAACGCCGCTATGCATAAAGAATCCGAGACAGCCTCCCAACTGACGTCTGCTTACAACGACTTGGCAACGGCGAAACAGCGGCTGAACAGAGTGGAAAAAGAGTCTGCTCCCCGGAGGATAAGCCCTACACAGCGAAAGCAAATGGTCGCGATTTTGTCCAAGTACTCACAATTTGACATCATTCCATTCCCAGTACGCCATATCGCCATCAATCCGTTGGCGGGGGATTGGGAAATTCATGATTTTGGCTCTCAGTTGAAATCTGTTTTCACCCAAGCTGGGTGGGTTGTTGGCTGGGCGGAGGTCATGGTGATGGGTGAAACCGAGAGTATTAGGCCAACGGAAGGATTGATGTTGCAAGTGCGATCACCGGAGGACGACCCACAGTTCCGAGCTGCGCTTGAGACGGCGTTGAAAATAGTGAGTCCGGTGGTTTTAGTTGACTACAAGTCAGATCCTGTTCGTGCTATACACATACTTGTTGGCAAGAAGCCTTCCCCTTCTCAATAAGTTACCTGCCTCTCGATGGGTGGCGTCCGATGACCCAGACCTTGCCAACGTGTGGCAGAGTGTTTTCCAGCCGAATATCCGCCGACAGTGTCAACGGATCGGTGCCGAGCAAACCAAATGATAGTGGGAGTAGTCATGAACGGCACGTTCCTGCCCCTTCGTGATTAGGGGTGCATCGGTGTATCAGCACCATGCATCCGGTTTTTATTTCAAACGAACTACAGACTGCGAGTGGTGTTACTTGGCTTCGTAACCTATCGTCAGCAGGGTGCCGAGCAGGTATGGTTTCTCGACACTGACCTCTACGAAAAAATCTACCTCTTCCGCTTCCTCACTCTTTTGGCGAAGATCACGGATAAAGGCTTCGAGTTCTTGGTCTCCACTTATGCGAATGGAGAATAACGATGGCTTTAGGCTCTCGTCTTTCCATGTGCGTTCGCGATTCGGGTTATCAGGATCTCTCATCAGGCGTTCCTCCGACGTCGATGCGGGTGTTACCGAGCCTGTGTGTCACTGCTGACAACGTGTGGTTTCGTCAAAGCCTCTTGAACCGCTTTCGCCTCCGCATCTGTGATCGCGGCCACCGCCCTGCCCTTAAATCTGCCGGGGAACGTGACCATGAGAATGTTCAACTTGAAACGGCGCCGTAGCAGCCCGAGGAAAGCGCTTTTGTTTCGCGGAGACTTCTTGCCAGCGTCATCGATCATCGGAAGTTTCTCCAACAGGTCGATCACGGGGATGAATTTCTTCTCAGTCATCGGGGTCGTCACTCCTTCCTGCAAAGATGCTATCACGGTTTCCTCTCATGTGCAAACGTATTCACACGGGTGCCATCGAATCAAGCTGGTAGCTCGAACCCCTTGTTGGTTTTGTCACGCCACTCCCGCCTAACTCGAGGGTCCGAAGCAAGCTTGTCGTAGCGGTTTGAAACGTCTGAGCCGTCCTCGTGACCCATCCAGTGCCGCATGATGCCGGCTGGAACGTCGAACAAGCTCGTGCGATAAAAACGCCGCAGCGAGTGGAAGCCAGGGACGCCGCGCTCCGCGATGATCTTGCGGTATTGGGATTCGCTGTGTGGGAACAGGCGACCGTTGCCCAGGGTGGCGTATTGCTTCAGATACTCGTGGACCTCGATCGGCAGCTCCACGTCGCGCCACGCCGCGTCGGATTTCAAGGAGGCGTCATCTCCGTTGTGCCCCTGTTGGGTCCGAACCTGGACCAGCGGCTGTTCAGGATTCCAGCGGCTGACGGTATCTGCCACTGCCCCGATCTTGGTGCCAAGGGCTTCACTGATGCGCAGGCCACTAGCAGCAAGAAAGATCAGAAGCGTAGCCACCTCATCCTTGCTGGCGATCGCAGCTTCGAGAACTTCGCGGCTGACGGTGGGAGCCTTCTGATCGCGAGACTTGACGCGCGGCATATCGATTACCTTGGCGTCGAAATCCATCTTGAACAGCCGGTTCAGGTGCTTGTCCCGCGGGAAAGCGATGATGGCTTTGAGCGTCGTGACGATAGTCTGAATCGTTTTGGGTTTCAGCTTCTTGTCCACGAGAGTCTGCACAAACTCTTTCATGTCTGCGACGGTGAAGCTGGCAACCTTATGACCACCCAGCACTTCCCTGATGTGTTTGATGTGGCCGGTGTAGGCCTCCAGCGTGGATGGCTTCACCGGTTCGCGATTACGCTTTTCGCAGTGCTCAAGGAAGTACATTGAAGCCTGTGCGAAGGTCCATTCTTTTGGGTCTGTCTTGGTCACTTAGTCTCCAGTTCCTTCAGGCGCTTCTACTCCCGGTGATATACCCGCATCCGATAGCCGACGCAGTCGTCAAAGTCTTCGCCCAGCGTCATGTTGAGTTCAGCCTCACACTTCTTTTCGGCTTCGTCTAATGCGCGGTACTCCTGTTGTTGGCCCTGCTCAAGCTGTTCTGGAGTTTGTCCAGGCCAAATTTTGTTGGCAACGTATAGACCGGAGAAGAGCAACACAAGAAACACAATGGAAAGACGGTTCCAGTCCAGTCGCATTATTTTGTCCTCGCGAGGTACTCTCTGATCGCTCTTCGAATGAGATCAGAAACCTGCAGCCCTTCCGCTTTGGCGAGAGCTGCGAGCTTCTTCATCTCGGTGGGCGGAATGCGAACGGAAGTCTGTTGTAACCTCATGGGATACAATGTATCACACTTTCCTATCGGAGTCAACGGCCTCATCCAGTACCCCGGCGTTCTCGTCTACTTCCCCGTTGATCTCTGCCATCATTTGCAACTCGCAGATTGTGCAATACTGCACTTCGTCTTCGTCCAGCTCGCAGTCGCACAGCCAGCACTTGTTTTCCATCAGTCCTCCTCCTTTGGTGCGTACTCCGCAAGTGCCGCATACGTTTTGGCCGTGCTATTATCTGGGCATAGCTGCACGTAAATGTCCCAACCGTTCCACTGAAGATCGTGGGCAGTCTCTCGAAGCAGCAACGCCTTGCCAGCGCC
Organism: uncultured Acidobacteriota bacterium; assembly: GCA_963721915.1. Classification (GTDB taxonomy): domain Bacteria; phylum Acidobacteriota; class Terriglobia; order Acidiferrales; family UBA7541; genus Acidiferrum. Next base: position 759,794 of record CAVRLD010000009.1, read on the forward strand.
ATTCGTCCAGAATGAAATCCGGTCCAAGTCTTCTTGGATGGTCCAGTAGATTCTGAATCCCTGCTTGCGTAACTCGGCTCGTACTTCCTCGCTGCGTGGACTTTCTTTTATAACTCGCTTCATCGATCCTCCTTAGATTGGGTAGCAGAGCGCGCCACAGGACGGGCACTCCACATCGGTGTAGACATCGCCGGGAGTCATTCGCTCCGACAAATCTTTCGCCGGGTTGAGTTGATTTTCGTGCCATTCGGTTTGGCAATCCTGGCACTCATACATTTGGCCGTCGCCATCCGGCAGCTGGATGAAGTCGGACACCTTGCCTTCCCACCCGCACTTGCAGATGGCGCGGTTGTCTCCGTCCCACTCGTTGTCCTGGCCTTCGATGTCCGTGCCGTCGCAGGTCAGCGTTGCCCACACCTTGATTTCGATGGACAGGTTGTCGCCGGTCTTACACTTGGGGCACAGGTAGTTGTGGCTGTTGCCTAGGTGGTTGCCCATCAGTCTCTCGCCTCCTCGATGATCACGTTCTCCGCATTCTCGATCCGCTGCTTCAGCCTGACGGCGTCGTTGGCCTGGTTTTCAAACTGATCAGCAAGACTTCGATAACCTCCGATCTCCTTTCGTAGAATCAGCGCGTTGTCTCGGAACTTATCCCGAGCGATCTCCAAAGCAAGTTGCAGCAGACTGCGATCTTCTTCCGTGAGTGCTATGCTGATGCTCATCGGTTCATCTCCTCCACTAAATCCTCCAGCCTGGCGGCGCGCGATGATCTTCCTGCGCACCGTCGAATCGATTGGTAAGTTGCCGGCGGCTGCGTCCAGCATCTCAATGGCAGCTTTAACGCGCCGCACTGCGCGGTCTCGGTTGGGTGTCGTGCTCACCGCTTCACCTCCGATGCATGCTTCATGTGTTCCTCCCTCGTGGCTTCACTCGCGAGAACACTTCCACATCCTGTCCACCGCCAATGACCGTGTGGTTTTGGAAGTGGCCAGCGCAAAGAAACACTCTGCCGTTCGTGGTGTTGATAAATCGCGAGGCATGCTCGCGACACTTGCGGGAACTATCGGGGTCCGTCGTGCTCTGACCGGCCACGCTGATGCGGCAGACGCAATGCTTCACTGGGGTGTGGGGAGCTTTAACACCCACGCTCACTCTCCCTCGAACGTGCCGACACCAGTAGCACGCGCACTGATTCCGTTTGTGCTCATAGCTTCTCCTAAATTGTTTAGATTGAACTGCGAACTACTTGACGAGGGTGATGACTGCGATCAGTCTGGACCTGCGAAGCTTCGCGAACTTGCGTGCAGCTACTGTGTCCATACACTTGTATCTCGTGGTCTTTATGAGTCGCGAAGGTGTGACCTTTCCGAGATACCAGTCGATCCGATACTTATGCTTTGCCACGGAGCACCTGCTTTGCTTCGCGCACTAGCTCGCAGAAGTCGTCCACGGCATCACTGCCTTGCCACGGCTCATCCGAATCCACGATGGGACCGAAGCGCTCTGCGATACTGCGCACTAGGTTGACTGCGTCCGCTGCCAGCTTCACGTTGGCATCTCGCTCTGTGGGCCAGGTCTGAGGATTATCTTGGTCGGCCAACAACAAGCGCCTGCCATCCACCGAATAGACTGCGCCGCTGGATACTTCCCATCGGCCCGGGGTGGGCAGTAATTTGATGTCGATCTTCTTAGGCATTGTTCTCCTCCTCGACAGGGTTAAATGAAACACGCAAATGGTGGACAGTTCGCCATCTATCCCCTATAATGTGTTAGGTACGTATATGACTACTTACGAGAGCAGACAAGGAGCGGTGTGTGACTGTGGGCACGATGGAACATTCCACAAATTGAGTGTCAGGGGGAAATACGTCTGTGTGTACCGTGACCCTACAACCGACGACCCTTGCTATTGCGACGCGTACACTATTTCGATGAAGCCAGCCAAACGCGCCAAACGTGCTGAGAGGGTATCGAACGCCCGACAGCGCCATCACGGTGGCGCTGGCATGCTCACTCAGTCCACGTAGAATCGAAGCGAACCATCGTCATCCAGAGCTTGCCTCCAGACGCCAACGCTGTTCTTCATGTTGGATACCAGATCGAACAGCTCGTCGGGCAAGTTCATATCCAGAGCGTGAGCGATGTCGCCAGCCGCGAAGTCTTCGTCCTTTTCGATGTAGCGGATGAAGTCTCGGCCGTTCTCTACCCAGAACACCTTGACGTCCGAGTAGTCCGTAGTTTGGTGAGCTGAGCTGATTTGATCCGCCACATGCTCCAGAATTAGAAGCAGTGTGTCTTGATCCACGAACTCATCCATTCCTTCGTACCACGTTTCCTTCACCGGCCTGAACATTGCGCTCATGGTTTCTCTTTTCCCAGCGCCTTAATCAGCGCCGCATGCGTTTTCTCGAATGCAACCGAAGCTTGGTCTTCGTGCTCTTCACGGAAGTTTCCCTGTTCATCGAAAAGCGCGTTCATGTGCTGCAAAGCCTCCAATAGCTCAGGCGCCGCAGCAATCAAACGCGCGTTGGCATCTGCTTCCAAGTTGAGACCGTGCTCACCGTACTTAGCTACCTCTTCCGGTCGTACGGTCTGCGTGTTGCTCATTACGCAGATGCCAACGCGCGTTTGACTTCGGAGCGTATACGCAGAACCTCCCGCGCTGGTACGTGCCGGTCTGCCACGGTCCTGACGTATGCTTCATAAGCAGTTAGTCTCCTTTCTCCTGAACGTTTTTGAATGCTGTGGCAATCGCGCGACGTGAGAAACCGAGTCCCACTAACTCATCTTTCAACTGGGCCAGTTCTTCGCGCTGCGTCTCTTCCAAGTGTTCGCGTCCGCTGTCGGACTCGATTCCCCGTAGGCCGCCTGAAGTGATTCGCTGGACCACGGCGGAGCCCGTCTGCACTTCTGCCTCTGCTCGCATGCCGATGAAACACCAGTCACCACGATTGAGGGATTCCATGCGGTCATAGTCTTGGCGGATATACTTGTGGATATTTTCCGGGGGCTCTCCCTTGTAGTTCTCCACCAGTCCATTGAAGTAGCGGTACTCTCTGCGTCCCATGTCACCACCGCTGCAGTCACATTCCATTGCTTCATCCTGCAAAGAAACGAGTGCATCGATGGATTCGTCCAGAGGTTTCCACTCGGTGGACTCGGGTTTGTTTCCCTCTTCCATCCGCCAAATGTTAAGGTGGCTAATAATCCTTTCGAGTTGTTCAACCGTCTGGAAATGATTTGCTTCCAAGCTTGCGCAGTCCTCCGCGTGCGCACGGTCGATTGCATACTCTGTCTTTGGCCGATTGGAATACTCGCCGAGCCAAGATGAGTCCGGACTCTCATCAATCATTCGTCGCACTGTCACGGACAGGATGCGTTTTGGCGATTTGATTGCCATCGTCTTTCCTCTTTCTGGGAAATGTTTCCCACCGTGCCCACTCACAATGAGTGAGCACTAGCGAAACACTTAGGCCGGGTTGCTTGCTGCAAGGGCTTCCAGTTCAGGAGCAATCCGTTCTATTTCGGGGTAGGAGATTACGTGGCAACCGGCATGGAGTGTGCCGTCAACGTCTATGCGGTCAATTTGGTAGTGGCCTAGGTGGAACGTGTGGCCGTTCGTCTGGAATGCTTCACCACGTTTGACTACCTCACGCACGAATCGCAAACCACGGATAGCGTGCGAGATTGGCACTTGCGCGCCTCTCGACGTTTCCACTCGCGCAACGGCATGCTGTGCGCTTTCATCCGCTCCAAAAGTGCGAATGCGCAGCATCACGGGCAGGTTATAGAGGCTTTGATTGACTTCGCCCTTGCGCCAACGGTCCGCAAGTTCTGCCTCTTGCTTGGCCAGTGCAGCTTTCCGTTCGCGTTCTTTTGCTGCTTTCTCGGCGGACTTCAGGGCCTCACGGGCTTTGATCTTGGCCAATCCCTCGCTGTCCAGTGCTGGGATTGGTGCAATCTTCGGAAGCTTGAGGCGGAAAAACTTCGCATACTCCCGGGCTTCCTCGCGTAAGGCAACTGCTCTGCCCTGCTCCCATTCCTTGGAGTAGGACTGCCGCGCACGGGCGCACTTGGCTAGATGATCCGCAACGCGTTCCACGTAACTGGCTAGGTTTCGTGCGTGGTCATTGGACGCGTAGCGGTCTTCTTGGAAAACTTCGGGCACGTGAAAGACTGTCGTACCCTCTGGAATCGCAGACCGTACAGCGCTTTTGTGTCCGCTTGTCGTAACTGAATAGTCTTTCTCGGTGAACAGGACAGCGGACTTTTTGCCAGATTGAACATGACGCGCAATCGGGAAGTGTGAACCATAGGAGAAGATTGTTGGACCATTGAAGTACAGACTACCGTTGGAATTCTTAGCGCTGTCCTGAACCTTGTGGAACCAAAGGTGGGGAACTTGCCCGGAACTGACGACCCGTTTGACTCTTTTGCGAGCCTGCGCAGATTGCGCAACGCATTCCCCGCGTTGCCGGTATTCGTGCTTTGGTTCATGCTGGCACGGCGCATAGGTAACGCGCGTGGTGGAAAAACCTTGGCTCATATTTTCTCCTTTGGAAAATTCTCTAAACCCCACATCGGCGCGCACACTCCGACCGGGGAATGTGCGCAACGGGTAGGCTTTGAGGTGAGGTACTAAGGCAGGTCTACTGCGCGGAATTCGTCTCTACTTTTTCCCAAATACTGAACTGCACATCGAACTGGCCTACGGAATCGATGTTGAACAGCAAGTGTTTGTGGCCGGCGGCGTGCAAGCGTTTGTAGATCTCACTCGGGTTATCGTTCTGACCGGGATGGAATCCGTTTTCGAATTCTCCCTCTAGCTTCTGATAGCCATAATCGGCAGGCGAGATGTGGTCATTCAGGGCTTTGCGTGGGTTGTCTTCCAACGTCTCCAGATAGGCTGGGACGTCCAGGCAATCGATACAAACCATTTCGCAATCGCTCACCCAGAAGTAGGATGGCTGCCAGCCATAGCTGTCCGCTGACGTGCGCAGAGCTTTGCCGCAGTCGCTGCAAGTGGTCCACTCGTCCTCCCACTCCAATTCGTAACCGTAGGATTCGAGCAAGCGGTGAACATCGTTGCTAAAATAATTCCAGTTCCCGAAGAGGATCGCTTTCGCCGGGTCTGTGTATCCAGGCTCTGCATACGCAGGAGCCCAACCGATGTTTTCCGCGGCGCTAAGTCTGGCTTGCTCTGTGTAGTCTTTGTTCCAGCTTGGACGGCACAAAGACTTGCGCAAGATATATTCTGGCGTCATCAGCTTTCCTCCTCATCCTCATCGTCGCCGTACATCTCTTCGAGATAGTCGATCGCCTCTTGCTCTGTGTCGAATACGGTCCAATCGGTGCAATCCATGTAACCCGGCGCCGATAGCCGTGCTCCATATCCCTCGCGGACCGACAAACCCTTTAACCGCGAACCCTCTGTGTACTGAAGATAATCGGACTCCAGTGTTTTTAAAGCCCAAGAATCAAGCTCTAATCCGCCGGCGAGGGATTCGGCAAACTTTCCGCCGTCCACATCGTCAACGTCAACGAACCATGTGCCAGCGTTCGTATCAATCTCGTACCATTTGCGTTTCACCGTGACTTGGCGTTGCATGAATCCCATTTGTTGCTCCTTTCGTAGTCAGCCTGACTCGGCAAGCACACCAGTCCCCGTTAGTCGACTGATGCGCTTGATGTCTCAGGCTAGGCGGGCTAGTTACAGCAGGATTGAGATGGCAGACTTCACGAGAGCAAACGCGAATCCGCGGTCAGCATAGTGGTAAGTTACGTGGAAATCCCTGATGAGTTCACGAACGGCAAGAGCAAAGCTGCGTAGTCGCATTCTATTCCTCCTGTTAGACTTTGTCGGCACACTTCTGGACCAGCTCTTCGTAGACTACGGTGTCCCTCATCTCTTCGCAGGATGAGGACGAGAAGTTACTCGGCGCTGGCTGCGTTTTGCATAGAATTCTCCTGTGCGAAAGTTAGAGACGGCTAACCTGTCTCGTCACCCGCACTCTTGCGAATGCGGGTGGGGTGACAGGTTACTTTGTCTTTTTGACCCCTTGAGCGCGAAGATAGCCCAGCAAGTCACCACGGCTTTTGAATTTAAGCAGCCGTACTGTCACACCAGCACCAACCCTGTTTGGGGGTTTGCTCATTGTTTTCTCCTGTTTGATTTGGAATTGTGAATCTAGAAACGGGCAAGCCGGGGTGTGTTAGATCACCCCGCATAAATGCCGCAAGCCTGCCCGCGGGCGAGTGGCCCGTGTAGCCCACCGCGATGGGCTACGCATGCTACTCGCGCTAAACGCCTATTGACGCCAGCACCGTACCCACTGCGAAGTCAACCGCATACAGAACAGCACCCGCAAGGATAACTGCCCCAATGAACGCATACAGCACTCGCATAGTTCTCTCCTGTGAGTTGGATTTTATGCTGACCAGTTGGCGCTACAGGCAAACTACTCCCGAAAGTCTCTCAGCTTGGCGACCAGTTCGCTGACAGCAGCAACATCAGCGCTACTCTCATCGGGATATCTGACGAGAGCATAGATGAGCAAATCCAGTTCATCGTTCGACAGCGGAACATCACGTTGCATACGGATTCCTCCCTTGGACGGCGCTAGAGCAGACGGAGATCCCCGGCATCGTATGCGGTCATTCGTAAGTGACCGATGGAATCCCCGCTTCTCAGTTCGGGGACTCCCTCTGGCACTCACTCGCTTAATTACAAACTGGAAATAGCCGCGTGCATGAAAATGCGCGCTAAGAGGCGCCTCAACGTCGGGTTAGACTCAACCATTGGCGCGAGTCGTAGATAGTCTTCGTGGATCACGAGATGTGTAGGCACACCTATACCTCCCAGGGATTGAGCCAGTAAGCGCTCGGAACACACCCATCCCTGAGGATGTAGGATGGGTGTGTAATGTGCGGTTACTTCTTGACTAGGTTGAGGTACTCTGCGGCCGCGTCGTGCTGTTCCGTAGTCTTAAAGAACAGTTTGGTGAAGTTAGCCGCGGCGAACAGGAACAACTTGGGCAATTGCTTCGCAACAATCGTCCATTGAGTGAACGTCAGCGTTACCGGGAAGTGTCCCAAACCGTACATCGAAAGTGAACCACCGTCGGATGCTTTGACACCCTTCGCAGCATCCGCCAAACGAGGCGCCGTGATTTTAATCACGCTGCCGTCGTTCAATTTTTTGGCCTCAAGCTTGGCCTCAAGCTGACCGATGCGCGCTAGTAATTCTTCGCGAGAAATTTCTGTCGTAGTCGTAGTCATATAGCCTCTCTTTGTGTTGGATTTGGAAGTCTACGAAAGACTTCGCCTGATTCACGCGCTAGTTAGTCCGCGTGGACCAGACGCTGTCTTTCGACAGCAATGGGCAAGAGTAGTCACCCTTCACCACGTCGTGTGAGACACGACCCGTAAGGCACACCCGTAGACTCGGCCCGACAGCGCGGGAATCTACAGACACACCTCAACCGCTACCCTTAGCGGATGTGGTTACGCTGCCACGCGCTAGAGGGCACACTTCGCCCGGCGCATGGTTCAGACTTAGCTGTCGAGTGACCTGTACCCTTCCCGCTAGCTACGTTGGCCCACCCTCCAGCGTGCCTAGGCTTGCAGACTCCCCATCCGCGGTATGCGCGATGGCGTCACCTTAGGCCAACTGATTCAATCCAACGTCCGGACTAGCGGTATCTCATAGTCACGGTAGACTCGACTTGCTTGTGTTCGCTCTTCCGGTACTTCGCTTGTCTCCGCTTGACCGGTCTTTCTTGCGAACGCAGTTGCTAGTGCATCGCGAATGCCAAACGTGTGCATACATGCAAACGCATGACAACAAAGCAAGTCGTTTTGGTCACGGACGTGCTCGGTTGACCATTTGCGTCACCATCCGTTTGCATGTCGCCGATCGTTTCGCCAGATAGAATCGTTCGCAAGTGTTTTCATACGTGTAAGTTAACGCGGAGACGTTTTGTGTCAAGGCGAAACGGACGCAAAGTGTCAAGTCTTTGAAAACACAGGGTTTGTGTTTCGGGCGCCGAATTTCCTATATAAGGATCAAAATTTTCGCGGTTGATCTCTCGCGCGGGCGCGTAGGAAATGGAGGTAACGCGCGCGGGGAGATGGGGAGTATTCTACCCATTCGGGGAGAGTTTGGTACATCGGGGTCTGATCTGGACGTGGGAATATATGGTTTTCTGTAGACTCGAAACGAGATTTTCCTATCGCCTGCCTGCAAGTGCAAGCAAACACAACTACTTGCAGACGTCATACTCTCCGCGTCACTTTAGTTGTGTACTGAAGAGACGTGCGCGCGTGAGATAGCGCGGGGAGTATGTACACTCTCTTACGCTGTTGATATAATTGAGGATAGGGTCCCCTTTACGAGGAGGCCTAGGGGCACAGGGTCTCCCACTCTGGGCGGTGAGGGTACCGGTCACCCCACTGATTGAATACCAGGAGCCAAAAGCATGTAAATGACGGAAAGAATTCTCGAGGGCCGGTAGGGGTATTTCTTTGGCTGGGTCCCATCCACCGGTTACTTCTGGACCAGGGCGTACAACCCATGGTGAATCAACAGATTGCCGGCCGCCTGAGGCGATCGGGGCCATGGGTGAGGATCCGGAGCTTGGCCGAACTGGACGCGGCAAATCGCCTTAGAACACGTTCTGAAGCTAACATCCCCTTTGTCTTCAACGATGGACCGGGAGGACCGGTGGGGGAGCTCCTGAGGTCCAGGGATCGGAGCCGACGTTGCGCCGACGCTGCTGCGACGTCGCAACGCCTACGCGACGCGGGGCGCGACAGCTTGGCGCCGGTGGGTCCCGCGTTTGGCTAGGGGGCCGGGACCAGGGTGCTGAGAGGTTGGACTAACCGGTCGCGGTTGCCACCCGCTTCCAACCTCTCGAGGCTGACTGCTGCACCATGAGTTCACCTTATTCGCAAGAAAGGGCTCCCCTTTTCAACTCTTCACCCAAACAGTGACGAAATTCGTTGCAACAGTGACGATATTCGTTGCAACAGTGACGATATTCGCTCGAATGGTGACGATATAATTACGCTGAACCCGCGGAGGTATTTTCGTCACTTGTCACCCCCACCCTCGTTTTTTCACGCGAGTGTTTCTGGACCAGTGGGAGTGATTTACGGGAACCTGTATAAGTCGCATTTTGACTACTTCTACTAAGTACCGTATTATCATACACTTAAGTGTTTCTATGCGAACGCTGGACAAGGGCGGGGGTAGTGACAAAAATCAAATTCGCCTCCCCTCCGCAACCGGCGATCTGGCAAAACGTGAAGTGACGATATTCTTTTTGACCTTTTTAGTGACGAAATTCACATGAGAAGTGACGAAATTCACTCCAGCACTGACGAAAATCGCTTGAGAAGTGACAAAAATAAAATTCGTCACATCAGTGTACTTTTCACTCCCCGCTGGCCCGGTCGGCGGCCCCGCAGCCGCGATTCCCCGGCGCGCCAACCGGCCGTTCAGACCTACGCCACGTGGCCCTCAAAGGCCGTGGGTCGCCTTATCGGTGAGTTGTCACACATTGTCGCCCACTGTCCGGCCAATACCGAATCTCGTCACCTCTTGTGATAATCACGTCGACATCTTAAGACATTTGTCATCTATACGCAGCTTGTGATGATCACGACGGAAGGATCGTCAAGCAGGCGTGGATATTTGTGACGTGACATTCGTGCACACCACGCGCGTGCCGTAACTCGTCAGTATTATGGAGGGGGAGACAGTCCCTTCCCCTTCGCATCAACCTGATCGATTGCATATGTTGTGATGCAAATCGCTAAGCAGGTGAACGTATTTGAGGGTCACAGACCTTGGCGACACCACCCAAACAGATAATGGGAGGGGAAGATGCCTCTTGTGATGCGAATAGCCAAGCGGGTGTGCGTTTTGTAGGTTGGTCGAGCCTCCATGACATAACCCAAACAGATAGTGGGAAGGGCTCGTTGCTTCCCACCGTCGACCGGCCGGTCTTGAAAACGGCTTTTACCACAGGCTGTGACGCAAATCGTCAAGCAGGTGTGCATTTCACGGCAGCACCAAGGGTCGCGTGCCCCAACTCGCTAGTCTTATGGGAGCAGGCCGCAATGCCCTGGCCGTTTTTGTGGACGGATTTTACGCGGGTAGCGGTGTCGATCACTAAGCAGGCAAACGTATTTGAGGGGTCGCGGGTGCCGCGTGAGGTAGTTCGTAAGTCTTATGAGGGGAAAACGCTCAAACGGCTTTTGCCCCGTCTGTGGGTGCGAATAGTCAAGCAGGCCAACGTATTTGAGCGGTCGCGGGTGCGGCATGCCCGAAGTCGTCAGTCTTATGAGGGTGGAATGCCCCAGGACGACTGACCGAAACGGCTTTGACGCAGGTCGTGACGCAAATTGCCAAGCTGGTCAACGGATTCTAGCTTTTTGAACGAGCATGACACGAACCGACCGCTTTGTGGGGCAGGCGCCAAACCCCTGGCCACATCCGGAGACTGTGGAAACAGGTCGCTTGTTTTCAACGTGTTACAGCAATTCCGCGATGACAAGCCCTGACTCGCGCGTCTTATGAGGGCGAGGAAACAGGTCGTGTGTTTTCAGTACGTTGCATAGCCTTCGGAGCAAAGCATATCGATTCGTCGGTCTTATAAACTTTAAGTCCCCTATCGTCAACGTCTTCCAGGCGTTTGGCGACAGAGTATATCGATTCATTTGTCTTGGGGATCACCCTCCGAACCGGACGATGCCGAAAGGCATGGTCCACTTATTTTTTGCTCGAACGCAGTGAAGGGAGAAATTCAGATGTCGACGTATTCAAACATCACGGGCGTGCGGATGGCTGGGCTGGGAATCTCTCAGCAGCAACTCAGCTTCTACACGCGGAATCCACACGAATCGGTTGAGCCCATTCTTGTCCGGGCAGCGGGACCTGGACGCGCTGAGCCTCACGAAGATCAACGATGCCCTGGCGAGCCTCGAGCGGCTTGCAGAGGTGAGTGCTCCATGGCCTCTGGACTTCCGACGCGTGGTCGAAATCAAGAAGCTGATGGAGCAATTGAGATTCGGGGAGCTCGATCGATTGATCGCGGTGACACGCGGCGCAGCAGCCGACCTGGCGCCGGCCGTAGCACTGGCCTGAGAGCCTGCATTCCCCCTTTTTGACCTGCGCCGCGGAGGGAGAATTTCCGGCAGAGGACGATGTACCACATTCAAGGAGAGTCAGTCATGAGAACCGAAGAACAAGAGATGGTCAGCACAGCAAGGAGATTGATTCGCGCGTTGGGGAAGCACACCGCAGCGATAGAAAGGAATAACGCAGCACTCGAGCGGCTCGTGATTGTGCACGATCAGCACGGTGATTCTGTGTCGCAGCTGGCTGAGCAGGTAGGAGACGTGGTTGCGGCGATGTGTTGGCGACTGGCTCCGGCTCTCAACAATGTTGCGGCGCGTCCGGGGAGGAAGTAATGACGAAAGATGAACACGTCAAGCTTCTAACGATGGCAGCGGCAACCTTGCTTTCGGGTGACGAAAACGGTTTCAGCTCGCCACGTCATATCGTGGAGCTGGCTGTTATCACTGCTTCCGCGATTATCGAGGAGGCGATCATTGACGCCGAACATTCGCCGCTAGAGTAGATTTTCCCTAAGGCGCGCCAAGCGCCGCAGCTCGACCAACAACACGGTCCTTGGTCTCAACGAAAGGCCCCGAGGGGCAGACAGGTGGTGATGAAAATCTATTTGCAATGGTCGGTGCGCCCGACCGAAGGAATGTCATGGAAGACGTCAGGATAGTGATCGGGATGTTGAGGTCGTGGAACAAGGATCGCGGTTTCGGTTTTGTTGAAGAGCCTACCCCGTCGTTCCCAATTAAAAAATACTTTTTGCACGCTGCAGAGATTTTGGAAGGCCAGAATCCTCCCCCGATGGGATCACTTGTGCGCTTCGAGGTCGGAGAACCAGGAAGGGGCGGAAAATTCCCCGCATGTAAGAAAGCGTGGATTGTCGCGCCAAAAGACGTTACTGCAGAGGTGGCACGATGAGTAGCCTCCACACTTCATTGCAATTTGAAGAAGGCGCCAAGGTCGTGCATAAGCAAGACGGCAGCGTCGGTATCTTCGTGCGCGCAGAAAACAACAATCTGGTTCGCGTGCTCTGGAACAACGCGAAAGAATCGGAAGTAGCGTATGTCAGCGACCTGGACCTTGCAGATGTTTCGGCATCGACACCGACACCGACATCGGTATCAGCAGCGACGCCGGTGGGTGAGCCTGCACCCGAATCGTTGCTGGACTGGGCTTTGGATGCAGTACGTCGCGGCTTCTACGTCTTCCCATGCGATCCCAGCGGCAAAGAGCCTGCGGGAGAAGTTGTACCCAACGGTGTGCTCGGCGCTTCGAATGATCCGAATGTTGTGCGGGGTTGGTGGGCCAAGAACCCGAACTACAACCCGGCCATTGCTCTCGGTCCATCAAATCTGGTCGGCTATGACTTCGATACCGTGGCTCCGTTTGCTGATCTACCTGCAACCTTGACAGTACGCAGTGGACGCAATTTGAAGCCGGGCGAGGCTGGCGGCATTCACATGTACTACCGCGGGAGCTCCAAGACGCACTCCATCTTTGTTCCACCGGTAGAGCCAGTTATCGAGAAGCTCGAATCCGATAAGAGCGGCGACAAGGTAGCCGTTCGTTACGATGCTCTCGGTCGCAAGGTCGGCAAGCACGGCGTGACGGTTGGAGAGATTCGCAGCCGCGGTGCTTATTTAGTCTGGGCTGGTGCAATCCACAAGTCTGGTAATCCATACACGATCATCAACGACGTTCCGCTGGCGGAGTCCCCAGAACAGAATGCAGAGGCGATCTACGACTCCGGTCCAGCAATTGGCTCAGACGAGCAAAATACGATCGCAGAATTTGTCGAAGATGCTTTCGAGAAGTCCGGCGTCAACTACAAGGCCCCCGCGCCTTACTGTGGCGGGTTCCGGTGGCTCATCGATTGCCCTTGGGAACACGAGCACACAGGCGGCAAGGGCATCAGCGAGGGTGGTAGTTCTTCCGCAGTCTTCATGACCTCGCAGGGCAAACTGGGATATAAGTGCCAGCATGCCCACTGCGAGGACCGCGAGTGGAAGGAGCTGCGCAGTTGGATGGAGGAAAAGGTCGGCGAAAAGCTGCCCTTCGGCAAGCCAACTACGAACACCGTTTTAGTTGATGGAGTGCCGCCAGCCCGTCCGCCGCAACCAATAACGAGTGCAGTTCCCGAAGTCTTGGAGTGGTCCGAAGTCGAACCATTAGACGACCAGCTCCGGCCAGTCGCACCGTTCAAGCCGGAATTCTTGCCTGATGCCATTTGCCCTTGGGTGGTCGATGTCAGCGAACGCATGTCCGTTCCGTTGGATTTCACAGGCATCTGCGCACTCACCACGATCGCGGGAGTCATCGGTCGTCGCGTCTTCGTTTGCCCGAAAGCGAAGGACAAAGAGTGGAAGGAATCCATAGCTCTGTCTGGCGCCGTCGTCGCGGAATCCGGTAAGACGAAAACTCCAACCTGGAAGACGTTTACCAATATCGTCGTCGAGAAGGAAGCGGATTGGCAAGAGGACCACAAGAAAAAGGCTGCCAAATACGCGGAGGATTCGAAGGCTTGGGAAGCACTCGACAAGAAAAACAAGGAAACCGAAAAGAAGACCGGCGTTGTGCAAAACACACCGCCAGCTCCCGAAGAGCCAACACCCTCTCGTCGTCTGCTGTTGAACGACGCCACGCCTGAGAAAATGCACGATGTCATGAAAAGTAATCCCTGTGGACTGTTCTATCTCCGGGACGAGCTTTCTAGTTGGGTAGCTGAGTTTGATAAGGAAGGGCGTGAGGTTCAACGCGGTATGTTCCTGGCCGCGATGAACGGAAACGACCCCTACACGGTAGACCGAATCGGACGTGAGGGCGGGGCTGCCACAATGTGCGTTTCGGTGTTTGGTGGTTTTCAGCCTGACATGTTCCGCGACTTTCTGAACAACGCAACGAACGTTAGTGACGGGACTATTCCCAGGTTTCCGCTTCTCGTTTGGCCGGATGAGTCAGATCTCCCGATCGTCGATCGGTCGGCAGATGATTCGGCTAAGCAGCAATTCCGCCGAGTCATCCGCGAACTGGCAGAGATGAACGAGAAACAAATCATCATTCATTTCAGTCCAGAGGCACAGCCGGTTTTCGACAGCTGGCTCGTAAGTCTCAACCAGAAAATCCACGCGGAGGACAATTCGGGCAAGAGGTCGCATCTATCTAAATACAAAGGCGCACTCCCGAAGATCGCCGCATTGCTGCAGATCGTTGATCTAGTCAGCAACGGACCACTGGCGGGAACGCACATGATCGACCCGGCCCACATCAACAAGGCCATCGATCTCCTGGCGTACCTAGAAACCCACATGCACCGCATCTACGGCTGCATTCAAACTCCCATTCAGAAGGCTGAATCGGCGATCGCGAAACGCTTGAGAAACGGGGATCTCATCTCTGGTTTCACTATTCGAGCCATCCAACGGAAACACTGGCGTGACCTGAGTAGACCGGAGTACATCGACCTGGCCCTGGAAACGTTGGTCGAGAAAGGTTGGTTGCGAGATCTCCCGAAGTCCGAAGGCCGCGGACGGCCCACTATGGCGTGGGAAATAAACCCCGGCCTGAGGAAGGAGGAATAACCCGTGGCCGAAACTGTGTATGCGAAGCGCATTCAGGAATTGAAGGAACGCATCGCCCGAAAGGACCCCAGCTTCCAGCTGGTTTACAACGCATTCGACGAGCTCTGCGGAGTGAAGCGTCTCTCGAGGGTCAACATCATTTGGGCCAGGAAGCAGCTGGTCCGATTCCGCGACCTGTGGATCGACGAAGACAGCAAGCGTCTCCTCGACAAGTTAGCGCTCCGCGTGGAGCACGCCGCAGCAAAGTGGCAAAGGCGTGATGATGAAAGAGCGGCCGCGAAGGCATCCGGCGTGAAGAAACGCAGTCGAAAGGAAGACAAACAAACAACCAAGAACGCCGGCACCAGCACCAGCACCAGCATCAGCGCCGGACATATGGAGTCTCTGATGAATACGATCGACAAACAAGAAGAAAAGGAACGACTCATCGGCTTTGAGATTATGCGGTTGATGGGGCTCGCCAGGAACACGGAAGTGGGGAGCCTGCTCGACGCAGCCCTCGCCGGTAGGGAACAAAATGTCGAGTCCGTCTCGAAGCTCTTTGCCTTCGTTCTGCGGAACTTCGGCGACTTCCCAAGCAACATCCCCAGCACAGTAGTTGAGAAATTCTGGGGTGCTTGCAGTGAGTTTTTGACGGCGTCCGGATGGACCGCCGAGCAGCTGGAAGAATTACGCAACCCTTTCTCGAAGGCGGGAGATCCGGGGTTTCGATCTGTCTTAGATGAGTTGGAAGAAGGGAGGTCGTGATGTTCGACGAACAAGAGATAGACAACACCATGGTCCAGTGGATGCAGACCAAGAGATTCACTGCGGACGGGAAAACAAACGCGGCCGTGCGGCTGAGGGTACTGGAAAACCTGGAGCAGCTAGGCGGGTACCCCTCGATCGCATCGTGGGAGCGCGCATACCTCGAGTTGCTCGATGAGGATGTTATCCAGCCATTCCGCGGCTCGCTAGCGGAGCAGCCGGCCGCTGCACCACTGATCCCGCAGGAGATCATCGACTGGATTGAGAGCCCACGCGTCAGTTCATTCGAGCAAAGACGCAGGTATGCGACAGATCCGCAATTCAAGAAGTACTACGATCTCTACCTCAGCACGGAACTCAAGGCGAAAGTTGCCGCTGAACAGAGCGAAGCGACTCTCACTGTCGAGCAGTACAACGCAATGCCGCGGATCGAGGTCGTGAAGAAATACAGATCGTCTGCCGGATTTCGGCGCGGGGTCGACAAACTTATCGCTCAAGGAAAGATCTGATGGCCGCGGAGAGATGCTACGTCGGGGTCGTGTTTCCGAACGGCGCCGCCCAATACTACCAGCGTGAAACGGAACGCAAGAGCAAAGACGGACGCTGGGAAGCGATTCCCTATTTCGTCAATCGTTCCGAAGCCATCACGATGTCGGAAGCAGCTGCGAAGATGTTCGTCGCGCGACTCCGATCTCTACACGTCAACAGCGCATTCATCGAAGACGCCCGCGACGGCAGGAGAATCGAAGTTGCGAGTGAGTCAAGCCAGTCCGGAAAAGACACGCGCACAGAAGTGTCCGCATCCATCGACGACGTGAATGATTACGTCGTCAAACCAGCAAACACACCAAACGGTCCCAAGTGGTTCATTCGTATCGACGTGCCAGGAATCACGGATCCGCAAGTCATATACGCGGAAGATCCTCTTGGGGTTCTGCAACGCGCCGAAGACATGGGCTTCTTGAAGTACGCTCCGCTCTATAAGAGACCTGAGCCGCAGCAACCAGCAACACCCAATTCACGCGTCGGCTTTCGCCGTCGCCCAGGGAGCATCCGATGATCACCAGAAACCAGGACGGAGAAATAGTATTCAGTGCAGATGAAACAGACGAACTCAAGGGAGCTTTGAAGGAGATGTTCGCCACTGAGATCGGGAAAATATACAAGAAGGACTACTACGTCGAGCAGCGCGCCGACGCCGACTGCGACAAGCTGGTCACGGCCGCGCAGCAAATCGCCGGTGGCTCAATGATCTCGAGCAGGTACCTGGTCCACGCACTCACGCTGCTCATCGATTCTGGGGAGTTGAAGCCCAAGAATCTTGTGCAAGCCGCGCAGCTCGAGGAACCAGAAGAGGATCTACGTCCGAAGGATAAGAACGGAAAGTTGTTGACTCCCGAGCAAATCTCTTGGGGCGAGATGTCTCGGTTCGCGGCCACAGCGACAGCGGATCAAGTACGTCAAAGAAAGAACATCGACGGAAAGTTTCGCGAGTTCATTCAAACGAATCTTCGTCGTGAGATGCAGGAGCAGCCTGTAGGTGATGCAGTCACGCCTGCAGGTCAGTCAGCGACCAAGGCGAAAGCCAGCGCTGAACTAGTCCGCTTTGCGCAAAATTTCATCAAGGAACCCAGTGCCAACCTCCGGCCAAAAGGGGGTTATGTGACGCTTGCCGGTGAGCAAATCACCTGGCCAGCTTTCAACGATTTGTTGTCGCGAGCTTCGGCCGCGAATCTTCTGTAAAAGGAAATGAACATGTCGACACCAAACGATCTTACGCAAGTAGCAAAAGAGGAATTTCTCGACGTCAACCGCAACCTCCTGGCCCTCACGACGAACGGCGCCAACGACGCGTTTCGGCGCATCTCGGCCGCTCTGGCTTTGGACCCCGAGGCTCAGGATGACGTTATGATGTTCGCGCCCCTCGTAGACCAGAAGGGTTACGCTGGCCAGGTTGCACGCGACGACTTCAAACGGGAAATCTTCAAGGCCATTTGTAAAAGTTTCATCCGTATACTCCGAAACGGAGTCGTCACTTTCGCCACGAAACTTTCAGGCGAAGCCCTGGAGGAACTTGAAGCGATCGAAGTCGTGGCCGGCGTGAGGGAAGCTCCCGCGCCGATCGCACCACCGACGCCTCCTAAATCAGAAGAAGAATTGTTGGAGGAAGAGGTTCGCCGCGACTGGGTTCATCTTCCGACAAACAAAGTTCGTCACAAGTTCAACAACAAAAAATACAAGGCCATGTTTGACAAATTGATGGCCGCTGATCAGCTCAAATCACAATGTACCTCGTACACCGATGGTGCCGCGGAGTTCCGCCAATGAGCCACGGAAATCCGCGTCATCTCAAGCGCAACCGGCGCAAAGAAAAACGCCCACAACCAATGAAGGTCGCCGCGAAAGCTCTTACCGTGGGTCTGATCGGCGAACTGGCCCAACCCCTTCACAGGATCGCATGGTCACAAGCGATCGCTGAAGTACAGACCACCAAAACTTAACGAGTTTCCCAGAGCGAGGATTGCGAGCCGGGTCGCTCAGGCTAACTTCGCCCCTTACCCCGGCGACGCACACGAGAGCCGCACCTCCCCCAAAACGAGGGTTGTGCGGCTTTCTCTTTTCCATTTCAGTTTTCACCGGAGATCTATATGAGCGGTCGGTACTTTGATGGTTTCGTTGACTGGTTTCGACCAAATCAGTTCGGTTGGATTAATTACGAAGAGTCGGGCCGTCATCAGCGGATTTTCTTTTGCGACGGGACGATCCGCGCCGACGAGATTGGTCGGACTTCTCAATGCTGGATTTCCGGAACACCAGTGCGGTTTCGGATTCAGAAAGATGTACGCCGCAACAGGGTAGATGCTGTCGACGTACATCCTATCTTCTGTGAGCCCTTTGTAGGAGACCCCAAAGAGCATCGGGAGATCTCTGTTGTCGATCGTTTCATTGAAAACAATGCTCGTTGCCTAGCTGGATTTCTACGACGAGAAACAGGCGAGGATCTTTATTTCGGTTGGAAAAATATCGATCCCCAGTTCAAGAATCGCAGGAACGTTCTACGCAAAGGCGATCCCCTCTTTCACGGGGTCCGCGTTCACAACAACGGCAAATTCGAGGCCAGCCATATTGCGATTTACTCACGCGATGAGATCGACCGGATGGCCTTGGGACTACAGCCACACGATCCAGAAGTGGAGCCAGTTGCAGTCGAACCCCAATCGGAATGGCTCCGTCCCGAGAATAAAAACAGATCGCTCTTTGAGTTGATTCAAGAGCGAAGGATGACGACATGAATTTCAGACGAAGACTTAAAGGCAGCCGTCGCAAGAAGCGATGCTCGCAATGCAAGGAAATGGCCCAAAGGTTTCGAGACATCGGCCCAGAACGTCGGTGGTTCTGCAAAAACTGTTTTGAGGAGAATTCAAATGGCTCAAGAGTCGGTGAAGTTCCCGCATTGCCGCCCACCGCAGTTGAATCGACCAGCCCCTACGCCTGAAGAAATCGCCGAGTCGGAGAGGCTTTGTTTAGAAGAAAAATCCCGATGGAACTCAACAAAGCGTTTTGTTTCTTTCGACCCTATTCCAGCGGTTCCAGCGCTTCCAGAGGACGCAGAAGAACAGGATCGTTTGATCGCCGAACAGGAAAAACTTTTGGAGATGTTTGCAGAGAATGAAAGGAGAGAAAATGGCAACTCGTAAACCAGAATTAGGACCGGCTTCAGACAGAACCTCGGACGGCCGACCAGCGCGGACCCTTCCCGACCCGTTGAAGACTGGACCACGACCCCTCGGCCGAAGATTGTTACCGCAGCTCCCGCCGTCGACAAACATGAGGCACGCCGTGATTCCAAAACGCGGGTCACGCTGAGCACCTTTTCCCTCGCATCATCCCCGGTATCGCTCACGCGCTTCCGAGTTCCACAAATTTCAGACAGTCATTCCAGGAGAACCTTATGGGTTCATCAGAAAGGGTGTGTGGTTGCGGAAATAAAATCTCCATATTTAGAAGGGCATCGACGACTGAGTGTGACAAGTGCAAGGCCGCGAAGAAGACCAAAGGGTTGAAAGAGGAAGGGTTGGTCCTGTTGCATTCGTGTCTTTCAGATCCGAAACACGACCAGTTCATCCTCGGCTGCATTTGCCGAAAGACGGTCACCAAAGAAGAAAGCCGCGACCTGATCAAATGCGGCGACGTCATCTCGCTCACAACTCGTGAATACGTTTTCGATGGCGGGCCGATCATCTATGTCAACGGTCACAGCAAGACTCCCCGCGCGCCAACGATTGAATCCGGACACATCCTCCGCGGCGTAGCCAGCATGGCCCCGTCGTCCAAGAAGAAAAGAAAAACAGAGACGCGCACGTTAGAAGAGTTGGTGGCTTTGCGGGAGGAAGAGCGTGCAAGTCTCGCAGAGGAAGCCCGTGTTCGTTGGGAGGAATACCACTGCCTGAACCAATACTGGTTGAAATCAATAACTCGGGATTATTCGACTGAAGCTTACTACGCGTACGACCGAGAAAACTGGGGTCGAGGCTGGTCGACTCAGCCGGGTGACGAGGATCAAAGAACTAAAGGTGGGGTAGGAGTCGAAGCATCGAGGAGCGGAAAATGATCAATGAAAAAGAACGAATTTATTTTCGGGTTGTGAAGTGGAACGGAACCAAAGGCCTGCTCGTGGACCGTCAAAAATTTCAATATGACATCACCAGAGAAAACCTGGCGCCGGAATGTGAGGGCCAGGTTGTTGAAGGGGATTTGGTCAGCGGCACCTTGAAGGATTTCGAAACCGTCGCCGACATTCTGATCGAGCAGGGATCGAAGCCAATCGCAGAGCGCAAGGCTTTCTCAGGTGCGGAGATTTACTTCGAGGCAAAAGGCAGCTGGGAGCCACGCATAGGAAATTCAAACTACTCCACCGGTAAACCAGACACAGGCGACTCGCGCAGCAGATAAGTCGCAGCACAAGAGTTTGCGCCATCGAAACGATGTCGTCAAAACCGGGAACGTAACCCGGAAGAAGTATCTCAATTGAGGAAACAATGCCAAACACACAAGAAGAAGTGAAGCCCCGGCCAGATAGGCCGCTCACGAACACCAACCATGTGGTCGTCGAGGCCCATGGAGCAACACCCGATCACGTCGAGGAGTCGGACTTTGGTGGCCACCTGACCGGCGAGTTCGAGCACAAGGGTGAGAACGACGAACGCGTCGCGAAGGCCAGCAAGGTTGCTGAACGTCACGTCACGAGCAAAAACGGCTTGGACGTCGCAAAGGAGCGAAGCGCCCACGTAGAAGCCAAGCGTAAGGAGTCGGCGAAGCTGTTTGACTCCAAGCGCCTGTCCGTGGTTCCTGAAAGGAAAGGACGAAAATAACCCACCTGGCCCCTTGCCTCCAACGGCATGGGGCCTTTTTCTAAGGAATCTGGCCCCGGCTTGTCCGGGATAGGAACTACCTGCTTTTCGGGCTTGACGGAACTATAGGGGAAAACCTATACTTAGGGGGTAAGTTTTATCCCCGTGGAAGGGGAACGGCAAATTCACACCTCCCACAGGGTTGCTTAGCTCCACTCGATTGACAAAGTTAATTTGCCTTTCGAGTGGGACACGCTGACCTGCAATTTCCAGATTCGTAGCATGTTTGGTTACCTCCTTGGCCCTTAGATTCGGACCCCGGTGCCTGCAAGCACTGGGGTCTTTCCGTTAGAGCGACTTTCGGAAACCCAAACTCTTCTCTAACTACGGGGCTTCCGCGCAGACACTTCCTAACAGAATTAGCCAATCAATTCTCGACCAAGGAGTAGCTAGACGTATTATAGCACAGGTGGTTACCCAAATGAATTACCGCGTAGGCTCTCGAATCCGCTTCACGCTCTTCGCAGGCAGGGCGGTAGACGGCGTGATTCGCGCGATTCTCAGAACTACCTCAGGTGTGCGGTATCGCGTGGAATATGGAAACGGCTCTTACGTTGCAACCATTAGCCCAGAGCAGATTGTTCAGCCGGAAAAGCCAGATGCGCCGAAGGACGTTGAGTTTTAATTTGCAGCGCTATGTCGATTTGCTTCGTCGGCGACGCGTTCGATATTTGGGATGAGATTCCAAGCCTCACTTTTGGGCACTATCGCACGAATCCCAGCCTTTCGGGCTGCGTTTCCGATTCCTTCAATCTCCAGTATCGTGAATAGGATTAAGGGAACTGTAGGGTCTGCCGCAGACATTTGCTGTGCGGTTTCGATGCCGGTCATGTCGGGCATAGATAAATCCAACAAGACTACGTCAGGCTTGAGTTGGCGGAATTTCTTAACGCCAGACTGGCCATCCTCCGCCTCTCCACAAATGGTCCAATGGCGCGAGCGCAATATTGTGCCTACGACGCGGCGCGTAGTTTCGGAATCATCAACAATCAATATTCGTAGTGCTTTCGGCTCCATATTGAACACCTGAAAGAAGTGCTCGCGTTCTACGCCTTTAGTCAAATACAGGCTGTACGCAAACAACCCAACGAGAAGGGTGGGTAGCACGACAGTGAAAATAATTACGAGCTCCATAGGGAAGGCTAGAAGTACTGGGAGTGGTAGGCAATACACGGTCTGCTGGACGAAACCTTACGAAAAATCGAAAGCGAAAACAGGTCCAACTTCAGGTCCATTTAAGGCTTGCGAAAAACAGTTAAGTGGCGATGGCTCAGCGCGTGTGGTCCCTGAACAGAAAAAACGCAAATACCCAACCTGGCCCCTCGTCTGACGGCGGGGGCCTTTTTCTGTGTCCGAAACATTCGACCGCGGGTAAACCGATTTTGAGTACGTTTTGAGTACAGCTCGGACACACCAATTCTCAGAAACGATGAATCGCTGCATAAACATTGGGGAAATTTGGGGTGGGAGACGGGGATTGAACCCGCGACATTCGGTGCCACAGACCGACGCTCTACCAGCTGAGCTACTCCCACCGCTCGCTAGAAGTTTAACATGACTGAACCGGATGGAGAACGAACCATCGGCACGGAGATGCCGGCCTCAAGATTTGTTGACGATGATGACGGCGTGTGCGTATGGACGCTGCACACTATACAAGCCGGCGATGCCATGCGGGTCGCGCTCACAATTTAGGGGCCAGCGAGTCTAACAGAGGCGTAGCGTGACGACTCGCCGCATTCGTGTGGAACGAGCCGGTGTGTGCCTTGGCAAAATTTACGTTGTCGAGGCGGGCGGCTCAGGAGCATAGTGTGCGGAAAGGGCCCCCAGCCTCCACGTGACGGACGTCGCGTAGGATTACAGCCTCAAATCCAAAATTCACCGCAACACGTATATCGAAGCTGAGGGTTGACTGGTGAAACGTAGCGCGTTACTAGGTGCGGTCCTGCTGGCTTCTACGGCATTTGCTCAGAGCGCCATTCCGCAAATGCCGAGCGCCGAGCCGCCCTCCTCGAAGCTGAACTGGCTCTCGTGGTCGGACGCAGTATTCTCCCAAGCTAAACACGAGCAGCGGTTTGTCCTCCTGGACTTGGAGGCGGTTTGGTGCCACTGGTGTCATGTCATGGATGTAACGACGTACCGCGATCCTAAGGTTTTGGCACTGCTGCATGGTAGATATTTGACGGTGCGCGTGGATCAGGATTCGCGGCCCGATCTTTCGAATCGCTACGAGGACTACGGATGGCCGGCCACGGTGGTATTCGACGCTGCGGGCCACGAGATCGTGAAGCGGCAAGGCTACCTTACGCCTGACGAGATGGCCAGCATGCTGCAGGCGATCATCGATGATCCGACTCCGGGACCGTCGGTCCAGGCCGAGCCGGAGATCGCGTACCCGGCGAATCCACTGCTTGCAGGCTCGCTAAGAGCGCAGCTGGAGAACGACTACCTTGCGGGATACGATGCGAAGCAGGGAAGCTGGGGCGCTGACCAGAAATATCTGGACGTGGATTCGGTGGAGCTGGCCATCGATAAGGCCGCGCATGGCGATGCCCACACCGAGACCATGGCGAAGCACACGTTGGACGCGCAGCTCCAGCTTCTCGACCCTGAATGGGGTGGCGTCTATCAATATTCGACCGATGGCGTCTGGACCAAGCCGCATTTCGAGAAGATCATGTCGGTGCAAGCGGAGAACCTCCGAATTTACGCGGAAGCGTACGCGCAATGGCACGATCCGAAATATTTGCATGCCGCGCAGGCGATTCAACAATTCTTGACGACATTTCTGACCAGCCCTGACGGCGCTTTCTACACCAGTCAGGATTCCGACGTCATCGAGGGCCAGCACAGCGCGGACTATTTCGCGCTGAACGATCAACAGCGCCGGAAGCGCGGCATCCCGCGGGTAGACACGCACATCTACGCGCGCGAAAACGGCTGGGCCATCGCGGCGCTGGCCTCGCTTTATGAAGTTACGGGCGATCCGGTAACCCTGGACCAAGCCGTTCGCGCCGCAGATTGGGTGACTGAGCACCGGGCGCTTCCTGGCGGCGGATTCCGCCATGGAGCGAAGGATGTCGGCGGGCCATTCCTGGGCGATTCGATCGCGATGACTCGTGCGTACGTCGCACTGTATCGCGTCACTGCGGACCGGAAATGGTTGAAGAATGCGACCGCGTCGATGGGTTACATCGATCGGAGGTTTCGTAGTCCTAGCGGCGCGGGGTTCGTCTCGGCACCTGCAGCCACCGACCGCGCGTACCAGCCGCATCCCCAACGCGATGAGAATGTCTCCGTCGCCCGCGCGGCGAACTTGCTCTTCCACTCCACGGGCGATGCGAAGTACCGATCCATGAGCGACGTGGCCATGCGCTATTTGGCGGCGGCTCCGGTGGCGACACGATTGCCGGTTGCGAGCGTGCTGCTGGCCGACTATGAAGTGGGTCGCCCACCGCTTCATCTGACGGTCGTGGGCCGCAAGGATGATCCGGCGGCCAAGGCTTTGTTCCTGGCTGCGCTGCAATATCCGTCGTTGTATAAGCGGCTGGAATGGTGGGATGCGCGAGAGGGAAGGCTTCCTAATGCGGACGTGCAATATCCATCCGTTCCGCGCGCTGCCGCGTATGTCTGTACGGAGCGGACCTGCTCGGCGCCGATTTTCAAGGCGGAAGAGGTGGCTGGGAAGGTCAGTCGAGTTTTAGGGTTGCAGGGTAGTACGGCCGCGATGGTAGTCCCCAATGTGCTTTAGCGATCGCCGGAGCACAGGCAGGAGTGCCTGTGCTACTTCGGAGATGAATGGTGAACGGGTCAGTACTAGGAGCAGCGTCGAGCCAGGTTACAAAGTTTTTGCAAGTCGCGACGATATTTTTGCTGGCAGGTGATATCTCTTCGGGCGTAAGGTTGAATCGCCGTCGAGACCACCCACCGGAGCCCAAGTCCTGACCAAGACAAAAACGCTCGCATTCTGCTTTGCGGTCAAGATGGAATGAGAAGGCGCTCTGAGGAAGTCACACGGTCTTCTGGCAGATTTTTTGCCTGAAGTAGGAGAAGTAAAATTCATTCAGGAGGACGTTGGGGAAAATGACAAAGTCAAATCGGTTTCTACTCACTGGCGCAGCGATCGCGGGCTTGCTCGCGGGAACTGGCGCGGCTGTAAAGGCTTCCAATCTCGTTCCCGGCGCCAAGGCTTCGGCCACCGCGCAGGACGACACGAAGGCCGACAAGAAAGTAAAAGAAAAGCACGCCTGTAAGGGCCAAAACTCCTGCAAGGGCAAGGGCGGTTGCAAGTCGAGCGACAACGGCTGCAAGGCCAAGAACTCCTGCAAGGGCAAGGGCGGCTGCGCCACCGACGGCAGCAAGATGCCCGAGTAACACCCTTAACGATAACCTTCAACCGTTTGTCGTTTGTACGGGGGCTGGTGAGCTTCACTAGCCCTCGTTATCTGCATAACCCCGCAACTGGCTCCGGAGATAGCTATGCCCGCGAATGAGTTCAATGGATTTACCGACTACGGTATCGGTATCGGCCTGCGCGCGACGCACTATGACCACATCTTGACGCGCAAGCCGGTGGTCGATTGGTTTGAGATTATTTCTGAGAACTTCATGGTCGACGGCGGCCGGCCGCTGCAGATTCTCGATCAAATTTTGGAGCAGTACAAAGTGGTGCAGCACGGCGTGTCGATGTATTTCGGCTCGGCCGAGAAGCCCAATCGCGAACACCTGCGTCGGCTGAAGGATCTCGTCAAACACACGAAGACTCCCTGGGTGTCCGATCATCTTTGCTGGGGCAGCGTGGATGGCCGCTACACGCACGATTTGCTGCCCATGCCGTACACGTTTGAAGCCGCGAAAATTACCGCGCAGAAGGTACGCGAAGTCCGCGACTTCCTGGAAGTACCCGTGGCGGTAGAGAACGTCAGTAGTTACGCCGAGTTCCACGTTTCGGAAATGACCGAGTGGGAGTTTCTGAACGAAGTTGTCGAGCGCGCCGACTGCGGAATTCTCCTGGACGTAAACAATATTTATGTGTCGTCGCAGAACCACAACTTCGACCCGATGACCTACGTCAATAGCGTTCCGGCAGAGCGCGTGGCGCAGATTCACATTGCTGGCCACTCGAAATATCGAAAATACATTCTGGATACGCACGATCACCCAGTCATCGATCCGGTGTGGAAATTGTATGAACGCGCGATTCACCGCGCCGGCCACACGGCTACCCTTTTGGAGTGGGACGACAGTATTCCTTCGTTCAAGGAAGTCCACGACGAAGCGTTGAAGGCGAACAAGTTCCTCGCTTCCACCGTGCTTGCGACCGCGGTATGAAACTCCTGGAGCTACAACGCACCATGGCTCGCGCAGTGATGCAGCCGCTTACTGCATCCGAGCGCATGCAGCAAAAAGCTCCGGATGGCCGGCGCATGCGCTCCTATGCTGCGCGCTTCATCAAGCCTAACGACCGCCTTACTTCGTTCGAGCGGCTGGAAATCTACAATCGCCAATACTGGTTCCGGCTGCTCTCCAGCATGACCGAAGATTTTCCCGGCGTGCGCTCGGTCCTGGGCGAGAAGCGGTTCGATGCGATGTGCAAGGCATACCTGATGGATTGCCCCTCGCGCTCGTTCACACTGCGCAATCTCGGCGCGAAACTCGAACCGTGGTTGCGTGCGCATCCAAAGTGGGCGGGAACCAAGCAGCGCCTGGTGCTGGATATCGCGCGGCTCGAATGGGGCGACATCGAGGCGTTCGACGCCGCGGCCGTGCCCGCGCTGCGCACCGAAGATCTTGCGGGAGCCGCGGGCGCGGGCCTGCGCCTGCAATTGCAACCTTACGTACAGTTGCTCAGCTTTCATTATCCGGTGGACGATCTGCTCCTCGCGGTGCGCAAAGAAGATGAAGACAGGGATTTTGCGAGCAATGCGTTTGAGGTGCGCCGCAAGCGCAAGCATGTGCGAGCGGTCGCAAAGCTGAAGCCAGGAGTGATCTTTCTCGTGGTACACAGAATCGAGAATTCGGTCTATTTCCGGCGCATTGAAGCGGAAGAGTTCGCGGTGCTGAGCGCTCTGCGGCAAGGCAAGGCGCTCGAAAAAGCGATCGATGCCGCGTTCCGGAAAAGTTCGATCCTGCTCGCCGAACGGGCTGCTTCCGTCCAGCAATGGTTTCAGAATTGGGCCACGCTAGGGTGGTTCTGCCGGCCGCACAAGAAGCCGGCAGCTTCCTGAAACTTTTCCGCCGCTCGAGGCTCTTACATCGATATGAAAAATCTGTTCACGCAATTCCGTCAACTCTACGATCGATTCTTCGATCTGGTCTCGTATCTGCAGTCTCCGTTTCTGCTTCTCGTGCGACTTTATTGGGGATGGCAATTGATCGAGAGTGGCTGGGGCAAGTTGCATCACTTGGATAAAGTGACGGACTTCTTTACCAGCCTTGGATTGCCCATACCCGCACAAACGGCTGTGGCCATCTCCTGCCTGGAGTTTTTTGGGGGAATTTTCCTGGCGATCGGGTTGCTTTCGCGGCTCACGGCGCTGGCGCTGACCATCAACTTGATCGTCGCTTACATCACCGCGGATCGCGAAGCACTCTTCTCGATTTTCTCGGATCCCGACAAGTTCTACGCCGCGGCGCCCTACACGTTTCTGATTGCTTCCCTGATCATCCTGATTTTTGGACCGGGCAAGTTTGCCGTGGATGCGCTGCTCGGTTTTCGCAGTGGAACGTCGATCGTACCGGCTTCGCGTTCGCTGGAAACTTGAAACAGATTACGATTTGTCTGACGTCCGTGTTCGGTATCTATGCCTCGCACTTGGCTCAATGTTCGCTCGTCCTGTCGTATCGGCCTCTGCATATTGGTGTTGTCGTTGGCTTGGATCTCCTGGATGGTTCGCGCCAAGGCGGGTGATATGACCTCCGCACTGATCATCGGCGGCTCGCGCATCGACGTAACCATCGAACCCGGCGAATGGAAACTTTCGCAAACAGATTTAGTGCACTGGGTACAGCAGGCAGGGGAAGCAGTGGCCACGTACTACGGCCGCTTCCCGGTTCCGAAATTGGTGATTCGGATCGCCCCATTTGGCGGGCGAGGCGTCCGGCACGGCATGACTTGGGGGCGCGACGGCGGCGGCCTGATTAAGATCGGTGTCGGAACGGAAACAATACCCGCGGGACTCAACGAAGACTGGATGTTGACGCACGAAATGGTACACCTTGCGTTCCCATCAGTGTCTGACGAACACCACTGGATCGAAGAGGGCATTTCGACGTATGTCGAGCCGATCGCCCGGATTCAGGCTGGTCAAATGACCGCCCTCCAAATGTGGACCGACCTGGCGCGCGATATGCGGAAGGGCGTTCCGAATGCAGACGATAAGGGCCTTGACCACACGCACACCTGGGCGAGCACGTACTGGGGCGGAGCACTGTTCTGTTTCATGGCGGACGTCGGAATTCGAGAGCAGACGCACAACAAGAAGGGTCTGCAGGACGCACTTCGAGGAATTCTGAACGCAGGCGGCGACATTCGTTACGATTGGAAACTCGAAGAAGCTTTGAAGGCCGGGGATCAAGCCACGGGCACCTCCGTGCTGAGCGAACTTTACGCCAAAATGAAGGATCGGCCGATGGAGATCGATCTTTCCAAGATGTGGAAGCAACTCGGGATTGAAAGCGACGGCAAGGCTGTACACCTGAATGACGACGCGCCCCTCGCCGCAATCAGGCGCGCGATTACCAATCCGGAGACGGCCAAAGCGGCGCAGTCTGCTGGTGGGTGGCGGCCATCGGCGGTATACGCTGGCCGTTTGGCCTCCTCTTTAAAACAGCGAGGGGATTCATAGTCGCTTGACTCCGCGGCGCCGCTCTTCCAACCTCGAACCTCAAACCTCCCGCTTCCGCCTTTGGTGTCCTTTCGGTGACTCGTTCTTAGCTGGAAACGCTCCCGCCGCGTGCTCGCCATCCCTTGCTAGACTCGAATGATAGGAATGCGTCCCCGCGCATGAATCCGCACGAAACCGATCGCCGGCATTTTGAACGGCAGATTGCCTATGCTCGCCCGATCATCGTTCTATTGGCTCTGATCGCGCTGCTGCAGCAGTCGGCGCCGGTGCACGCCAAGCGCTCGATCTCGTTTCTGATCGGCTACCTGGTGTTGTCCATTTGTGCGGTGCTATTCGAGAAATTCGTTCCCAGCAGCTCGTGGCATTTGCCTCTCCTTGTTGACCTCGTGGCGTTGAGCTATTTCATGATTGTCAGTCCCTCGATGGTGCCCGCTTGGTTTCCCTATCTGTTCGTCTGCTACATCGCTGGCATTCGCTGGGGCCTCAACTCCGCTTTCCCCCTTGCCGGGCTCCTCTCGCTGGAACTCGTGCTACTTACGGTCGTAAAAGGAGAGATTCACTGGATTAGGATCGTCTCCTGGCTGGGTCTCGCGGGCGCAACCTTTGCCGCCGGAGCAGGCATCGCCTTTCTGGGCGACCGCAACCGCCTCTTCGCCGTACAAAACGAATTCTTTTCACGCATCACCTCCACGATGGAGGTGGATCAAGGCTTGGCCGAGTGCCTTCGCCTTTTCTTGGATGAGCTCGCCCGCGCTTTCCAAGCTCAGGAAGCCCTGCTCGTTTACCGCGATACCGACCTCGAACGCATCTTTCTGTGGCGCCAGAGAGCCGGCGAGGGCGAGCGCCTCATGCCCGACAATCTGCCGCTCACCCGCGCCGACGGCCTCCTGCTCGATGACGCTGACGCCAGCATCTGCTGGAACAGCCTTGTCAGCGCAGGCTCGGGTTTCGGCTGGGATCGCCGTGACGGCCGCTCCCTTAAGTCGCTCCCGCGCCTTCCTGGGCCTACCCAACAGCTACTGGGGTTGAAGTCCATGATGACGGTGACCTTCGATCAGGGTGGACAGCCGGTCGGACGCCTGTTTCTTCTCAATGGGCGCAACCGCTTCACTCGCGACGACTTATCCTGGTTTGAGCGCATTTCCCGCCACATCGGCCCGTCTCTCGAGAACGTCTTCCTGCTGCGCCATCTCCGCGCCCGCGCCATCGAAGCCGAGCGCAGCCGCATTTCCCGCGACCTCCACGACGGCATCCTTCAGACCCTGTTGAGCTTTGAGATCCAGCTCGACGTGCTGCGCCGCCAGGTCGGTGTGACCCCAGAGCAGGCCTCCGCCAGCCTCGCGCTTCTGCAGCAGACCGTAAAGGGCGAGTCCGCCGAACTCCGCCGTATGGTTACGGACATGCGCCCGGTTCGCGTCCAAAGCGCCGACCTGGTCGATCTGATGATCGGTTTCGCCGAACGTTTCCGTAACGAATCCACTCTGGCACTGGATTTACTGATTGATTCCGTTGAGGTACAGGCCCCGGACCGGGTTTGCCGGGAACTTTTCCAGATATACAGGGAAGCACTCAACAATATAAAAAAGCATGCTAAGGCTTCCCATGTCGTGGTAAAACTGTCGCAGGACGACAGCCGGCTCGTTTTGGTGGTTGACGATAACGGCGAAGGGTTTAGCTTCGCTGGACGGTTCACAGGCGATGAGTTAGACCGTTTGCGGTTGGGTCCTATCTCCATCAAGGAGCGTACGCGTACCGTGGGGGGCGTGTTGACCGTGGAGTCCAATCCGGGTCACGGGGCACGACTGACTATCGAGATTCCGCTCGGCTAATGGCCAAACCAAAACAACAAATACGGGTCCTCCTCGCGGATGACCATGCAATTTTCCGCGACGGCTTGCGCAAACTGCTTGGCGCTGATGAAGATATCGTGATCGTCGGCGAAGCTCAGAATGGCGCGGAATGCATCAAGCTGCTCGCGAAACTGAAGCCGGATATCCTGCTGCTCGATCTGCGTATGCCCGATAAAGACGGGCTCGCCGTGCTCGAAGAAGTAAATTTCGACACGATTCCAACGCGCGTTGTAGTACTCACAGCCGCGGAAGACGATCGCGACGTGGTGCGCGCTATGCGCCTCGGTGCTCGCGGAGTCGTGCTCAAGCAGTCTGCCACCGACCTGCTGGTGAAGAGCATTCACCGCGTGTTCGCGGGCGAAATCTGGCTCGACAACCGCATGACGTCGGAAGTCATGAAAGCTTTCTCCAAGTCTTCGGAATCCGGCCCGCGCCGCGAAAAACCGCTCCTGAGCGATCGCGAAAAGGAAATCGTGCAACTCGTCGCCCAAGGCTTCCGCAACAAGGAAATCGGCGAAAAGCTCTTCATCAGCGAGCAGACCGTGAAGAATCACCTCCACAATATTTTCGACAAACTAGGCGTTTCCGACCGGCTGGAACTCGCGCTCTACGCCATTCACCACCGCCTGATCGACCAGACGTAGCTGCCGCCAGACTTCTCCACATTTCTCGATTTGTTTGCCAGGGCTCGAAGCGTGTTTCGATACTTCTCGACGATCTCCTCGACTTTTTCCATCTTCTTCCGGAATTCAACATCGTAACGCGCCAGTCCCCTTTTCGATTTGATTTTCGGGCGCCGCCTAACGGTCCCTTTCCCTATTGGACACAACTTTCTATCCCGCACTGAGGGGATTCGCCCTTGGCTAAGCGATCATAAGTACATCGTTCCGCAGAGTTGAAATGACTGCGGCACGTTCGTTCCACTGAAAATACTATGCCGCGCCGCTTCACTATCAAAATCATACTCACAGTGCTGCTGATCGCCTGCGCCGTCTGGCTTGCCACCAGCGCCACGTTCTACACAGAAGCCCTCATCTCAGCCTATTTCGCCCTCACCTTGATCGGCGCCACGATCATTCACCTGCGTGTACATCCCTCCTTGCGCGACGCCATCCTCGTAATCCTGGGCTCCGTTCTGTTCGCCGCAATCGACTTTCCGCTCCTTCATTTCAAGCCCGCGATCGCCGGTTGGCTCTCCTTCGCAGGGCTCACAAGCCTTCTGATCATGGGCATCGAGACCCTGTGGGCTGCAGACGAATCGCGAACACTCCGCCTCCTGACCTTCGTTCCATCTCTCCTCTTCGTCATCTCCGAATATTTTGCCGACGACCTGCTGAGATTTGCCGCCACCGTCCATCAGAAGGTTTATGACCTCTATCTGTACACCTTCGACGCCAGCCTCCACGTGCAGATCCCTTTTCTCGTAGGCCGTCAATTTGCTCTCCATCCGTTCCTGCGCACTACTGCCTTGCTAGCTTATATCGGCCTCTCGATTCCCATCGCCTTCGTCTACGCTGGACAAATCCGCCGCGTTCGCGAAAAAGCCCTGCAATGTTTTGCGGCTTTCCTGCTCACCGGACCGCTGGGCATTCTGTTCTACAATTTGGTTCCCGCGCTGGGTCCGGCCCACCTGCTTAACCAGGATTTTCCGTGGAAGCCGCTTTCGGTCGACCAAGCCGCACGCATTTTCCTGGAACCTATCGCGCTCGCTGGTCCACGCAACGCCATCCCGTCTCTACACGTGGCCTGGGTACTTCTAGCGTGGTGGTATTCTCGCGGACTCTCCTGGTGGGAGCGTGGCATCGCGCTGTTTTATCTGATCTTTGTCGTCCTGGCCACGTTGGGAACTGGCGAGCATTACTTCATCGATCTGATTGTAGCCCTTCCGTTCGCGCTGTTTATCGAAGCACTCTTCGCGTTCGATCTACCATGGATCGGCGTAAATCGCCTCACCGGAATCGCCTCCGGTCTCCTGATCACCCTGGCGTGGTTAGTATCCTTACGTTTTGCGCCTCGCATTTTCTGGTCCACGCCAATCCTGCCTTGGATACTTTGTGCAGCCACAGCGGTCTGCAGCTTCTATCTAGAACGCCGCCTGCATACTGTTTCTAGAGAGCCGGCCCTGCAAATGCGTACGACTCACCCTATACACGCTCAATAAGGGAGTACCTCAGCGAACCAACAAACAGAAACAGATCGGACCACGATGGAGGCGTTCGCTCAGCAGCGAAATAGTGAATGCGCTCCGCGTCGAGGCCAAAATTAGACGCATCGACCTGCTCCAATAGTATTCATTACGCTGCAAATCTCTTATTTAGAATAGCTTACTGAGCACTTCCAGGTGACCGAGTACTGCCTTCCAGCAGCCCCGGTTCTGGTACATCCGTACTTTCTGACTCCCAATTCTTTTTGAACCCGCAGTCCTATTGTCCCTTTCACCTGCCCCGGCTAGACTCTTCTTTCAATCAGGAGGCTCCGCCTTGACCGCGTCCGAACGCCGCAATACTCAGAGGTTTCAAATGCGGCTGCCGCTAACCGTCCGATGGACGACGGGTGCGGCGGTCGGCGAGACCAGCACGGAATCCCGTGATGTTAGTTCGCGGGGTGTTTACTTCTTCCTCTCCAAGGATGTCAAACAGGGTTCCGCAATCGAGATCCTCTTGACCTTGCCAAACGAGATTACGCTTGCAGGTCCTGTACGCGTGCGCTGCCTGGGCCGCGTGCAACGGACCGAAGCGCGCGATGAGGGCGCCATTGGCGTCGTCGCCGCGATCGAACGCTACGAATTTTTGCGTGGCGACGAAGACCGGAAGCAGTAGAACGGTCTTGCCAGTTTTGCATTTCTAGATTTTTAAGAGTTTCTTGCTCGCTCACTGCGGAGGCGGGCAGGATAAAGCCGGAGTGCCTCGGCCCCTCAGCGGTGGCGCTCCGGCTGCTTTATTTTCGCAGCTCAATTCTCCACGGAACTCGAATTTATCCGAGCCCGAACGATACCACCCACTCACCTGGGCAGAAATCTCACCGCTAATCCACTGACGGTGTCATGCAGCGCGTGGGTCATCATTCCGGGACGCATGCTCTTTCTCCATTGCGCCAGAATCCCAAACAACAATCCGTACACCGTAATCACGACGACTGCCTTTGTCCCTTGGTAAATGTGGCAGACTCCAAAAATCGCCGCGGAAAGAAATATGCCCACCGGCACGTTACCTATCCATGTGACGAACTGCTTCTGCAAGTAACCCCGGAAGATAGTCTCCTCGCAGAAGCCCGCAGTGATGCATAGAACGATCCATACAAGAATTTGCGCAGGACCCTCTGGTGCCAGTGCGCTCAAGGCCTGACGCGATCCGTGAAAATGCAGCAAGGACGCCACCAGCGCAAGAACCGCCAGCGCCACCATCCAGAACGCGAGCGCAACTCCAATGTCGCGCAAGACTTCTTTCACGTTCATCCAGCGCGCGCCCGTAACCTCGAGCAACGATTTCCCATAACGTCGCACTCCCCATAAAACGTAGCCCGTAAGGAACCATTCCCAAGCCATCGTCGTCAGGTAGAAGCTCACGCGGTTCGGCTGTCCGGTGCCGTGAGCACGCCCACTAGAGAGGTACATCAAGCCCGCACCGCCAAATAGCATCACGATCAGAATCACGGTGTGAATTGGACCAGCCACTGAACCTTCCGGCACAATCTTGATTTCTTGACCATCCAAGGTGACGGCGGAACTCATTTGAAACACTTCTTTTTCTGCTGGACACGATCCAGGAACGAAGGCCAGGCCCCTGTACTTTGTATACGCGAAACCCGTGCAGGAAACTACGTGATCGCAACTCCTGCGACTCGTCAGCTCGGAAAGCCCGTATTTTCAGCAGCTGATGTTACCTCTAAGCCGCCTGTACTTCCGAGCAGGCGACTTCCACCGTGCCAATGGGCGAGGATGATCGGTGCCCAGAACCCACCGTTCGCGGGGAGCGATTTTTGGTGGCGGCCACTCGCCACGGGGGCAGAAGCGCGTCATTTAATCGAGCTTGAAGCTTGCGCTGAACCAGAGGCGCCAGATCGACAGGAGTGCAAGGAAATGGGATTGGAAATTCAAACGGAATCGATCGTGGCCACGAAAGATACCACGACCACATCGCCAGAGCCGGAATCCAAAGCGTTTCAGGAACAGGAGCACCCACATCCGGAAATCACGACCGAGGCAAGCCTCGCGTCCATTTCGATGCTGGAGCTCGCGGAAGTTCTGGATCAACACCGCCTCTGGGTCGAATCCGGCGGCGAAACCGGCGCCAAAGCCGATCTCTGCGGCGTAAACCTCGCCAAGGCTGATCTCACCGGCGTCAATCTGCAAGGCGCATCCCTGCAACGAGTGAACCTGGCTAGCGCGGATCTTTCCATGGCCAACCTGAGGGGCGCAAGCCTGGTCCAGGCGGACATGCGCGATACCAATTTGCTCGGGACCGAATTGCGCGGCGCGAACTTGATGGGCGCCAACCTCTACGGCGCGGAAGGCGTATGGGTCGGACGCCTCGGCGGCGCCAACCTGTTCGACGCCATCCTCCCCGAAACGGTAGCCGCTTTCGACAGCGCCCGCGCGATCGAAGACGCCACAAAAATCGCACGATGGTTCTATTTCCTGATGCTTTCCCTTAGCGCCATTTGCTGTCTGTTGGTGGCGGCCACTTCCGATCTCCGCCTCATCCTGAATTCGTCAGCGATCCCGGTGTCCCGGCTCGGCAACGTCCTACCCATGACCGGATTTTACCTAGGCGGGCCGCTACTCCTGTTTGTCGCCTATGTACGATTCCACTTCCTGCTTCTGCGCCTCTGGGGCGGCATGGCGGATCTTCCCGCGGTTTTCGTCGACGGTCAAACGCTGGAAAAAGACGGCCCATGGTACTTGATGGGCGTAGTCCGCCGTCATTTCCGGTGGATGCGCGATGGGCGCTCCCCGTTCGCCATGCTGGAGACCATGCTCTCCACGATCTTGGCGTACTGGGTGGTTCCCGCTACGCTCTTCTTATTCTGGCTGCGTTATCTCGTCCGGCAGGATTTCCGCGGTACTCTGCTTCATTCCGTCTTGCTGACTTTTTCCGTGGGCGCCGCCACCTGCCTGCCTTCCATCGTTTCCAAATTCATGCGCCCGGGCGAATTGCGCCACCACAAAACCAAAAACCTCCTGCGCCTTGCCTTTATGACTCTGCGCGCCGCTCTTGCCACCGGCTGCGTGATTCTACTTTTCTCTCTTGGCATCAATCGCGGCTTACCCTCCGACCGCGACATCGCTCCCCAGCGCTCCACCGCCGACATTCGCCGCTGGGCCGCGCACGTGCTTCAATCCATCGGCTATCGCCCCTACGCGGACCTGACGGAAGCTTCGCTCTCCGGTCCGCCACCGGATGGCAACTGGAGCGAGCAGGGCCTCGCCGAGGTTGAGGGCGCCCGCCTCAACCAGAGCAATCTGCGATTCGCTCGCGCGTACCGCGCCTACCTCGTCAACGCCAAGCTCTGGCGAGCAAACCTGGAGGGCTCATATCTCTCGGAAGCCGACCTGCGTGGCGCCAACATGCGCGAGGCCAACCTCCGCGACGCGATTCTCGATCGCGCAAAAATCAGCCACGCCCTGTTGGTCTCCTCCAATGCCTCTGGTGCGAACCTCACTGGAGCCGATCTCCGCTCCGCCGATCTTTCCTACAGCATGCTCGAAAATGCGCGTCTATCCAATGCCAAGCTGGCCGGCGCATCGCTCTATGCTGTCAACCTTCGTTACGCTCAATTGCTGCGGGCCGACCTCTCGCTCGCCGATTTGCGCGACACCAAGCTGGAACAGAGCATTCTTTCATTCGCCAATCTACAACAGGCCGATCTCTCTTCCGCGAAGCTCGCGCAAGCCAATCTGAACGGAGCGCAACTCAAAGGCACAATCCTGTTGGACGCGGATCTCAATGCCACGGACCTGGAAGGCGCGACGTTAACCGGCGCCGTCTTGCGTGACGCCGACCTTCACGGCGCGAGGCTCTCCGGCGCGGATTTCCGCGGAGCCAGCGGCCTGACCGCAGCCCAGGTCTGCTCCGCTCACTGGCGCGGCGCCCTGTTCGACCCCGACATGCAAACCGCGGTGCAAACCCAGTGCCCGCAATAAGGCTTGCGAAGCGGATGTAGGGGCGCGCTTCAGCGCGTCCCCGCGAGCCACCTGTTCTTGCCCTCCCAGCAACCAGCTCACTCGAAAAATTCTTTCCTCGAAAATCCAATCCATCGTTGCCGTGGCAGCGCCGTACGGTGTAGTCTCTCGCCTTTGATCGTTCGTGGTAGCACGAACGAACTGCGGTTGGTGGTCCATTCCAGGGAGGAACTCATGAGCGAAGCAAAGCGCGACGCGGAAAATTCTGTGGACGCGAAGATTTCAGTCTCTTCCGTCGATCGACGCATGTTCTTGCAAGGCGCAGCGGCAAGCGGTCTTGTGGGCGCGGCGTCGCTCGCGCTACCGAATTGGGCTTCAGGTGGCGCACCAGCCGACGATCTGGCCGCCATCCAAAAGGAAATCGAAAAGCGTCACGACGAATCCGTGCAGCGCCTGCAAGAATGGATCAAGCAGCCATCCATCGCCGCCGAAAATCGCGGGATGAACGAAGGCTGCGATCTGACCATGCGCATGCTGCGCGACGCAGGATTTCAGCAAGTCACGAAAGTACCCACGGACGGCCAGCCCGGAATTTTCGCCACGCTCGATGCCGGCGCTCCGAAAACCGTAGCGCTCTATTTCATGTACGACGTCAAGCAGGCCGATCCCGCGGAGTGGACTTCACCGCCGTTCGACGCCGCGCTGGTCGATAGGTCTGGACTCGGCAAGGTGATTGTCGGGCGCGGCGCGGTAAATCAAAAAGGACCAGAAGCGACATTTCTCGCGGCTCTGCACGCTATCCAAGGGACAGGGAAGAAACCTCCCGTAAATTTTGTTTTCGTGGCGGAAGGCGAAGAAGAAATCGGCTCGCCGCATTTCCCTCAAGTGGTCCGGAAGCCGGAAATTGCAGCTGCTCTCAAGAAGTGCACCGGCGTGTATATGCCTTTCGCAGCGCAAGGGCCTGGCGGCGATGTGACCATGTTTCTCGGCGCGAAAGGCGTGGTCGAACTGGAACTGACTTCGAGCGGCCAGCTATGGGGTCGCGGCCCGAAGAAAGATCTGCACTCCAGCAACAAAGCAAGAGTGGATAGTCCCGCATGGCACTTGGTCGAGGCGCTCGCCACACTGGTGTCGCCGGACGGAAATGATCCGGTCGTCGAAGGCTTTGCCGCTAAGGCTCGGCCCCTGTCCACTGCGGAAAAAAAGATGATTGAGGTAGCCGCGCGGCGCCTCAACGAAGCCGAAGTCAAGAAGGCAGAAGGCGTCGATCACTGGATTCACGACGTCGGCTGGGAAGAGTCGATGGAGATGCTCGTGTCACGTCCCACGATCAACATCGAAGGTCTCGTCGGCGGCTACACCGGCCCCGGCGGCAAGACGATCCTCCCAGGCAAGGCCGTCGCCAAAATCGACATGCGTCTAGTCCCCGACATGACTGCCGCCGAAGCCCTCGCCGCCTTGAAAGCCCACCTCGCCAAGAAGGGCTTCGCCGACATCGACGTGCACATGAGCGGCGGCTACGACCCAACCAGCACGCCCGCCGACTCGGCGGTAATTCAGGTGGCGGCCGCGGTCTACAAGCGTAACGGAATCGACCCGGTACTCCTGCCACGGCTCGCCGGCTCCTGGCCTGGCTACGTGTTCACCAGCGACCCATTGCGCCTCCCCGCAGGCCACTTCGGTCTGGGCCACGGCAACGGCGCCCACGCCCCGGACGAGTACTACCTAATCGAATCCACAAACCCAAAGGTGAAAGGGATGGATGGCGGGGCCTTGTCCCACGCGGAGTTCCTTTACGGCTTGGCTGCAGCAAGCTGAGCGAACAAGGCCGAGAGGGAGCACGAACCAAAAGCGCCGCCACAGTGGGCGGCCGTACATGGTTGACGTGGCCACGCAGGGCACGTAGAATGGTGCTGCACGAAGATACGTGCCAGCACGTGCCGGTCGTGCCGGAGATGTCATGTCAACCAAAACCGAAATAGCTAGGCAAAAAACCTCTAAGGTAAATATTACGCTGAAGTTAGACAAAGACTTGATCCGAAGGGCCCGCGTCCTGGCCGCCGAAAAAGGCACCTCCGTAAGCGCTCTCCTCGCCGCCAAGTTGGAGGAAGACCTAGACCGACGCGCATCCTACGAGGAATCCAAGAAACGTGCTTTGGCCGATCTTGCGAAAGGCTGGGATTTGGGAGGGCGTGTTCCAACGCGAGAAGAAATGCATGAGCGCTAAGTGTTTTGTGGACACGAACATTCTCTTTTACGCGCAGGACCGGTCTGCGGGGCTAAAGCACGAGCGCGCAGCGAAAATCGTCAGTGACCTATGGCAGTCCGCTACCGGCGTCTTGAGCACGCAGGTCTTGCAAGAGTTTTGCGTGGCGGTGCGGCGTGTCGATCGTAATCGTGCGATCGAGGACTTGCGGCAATGGGTCGAGAGATATTCGGACTGGGAGATTGTCGTGAACACGAGCGAATCAGTTCTCGCCGCGCTCAGCCTCGAATCTCGACATCAAATTTCATTCTGGGATGCGCTGATCGTTCACGCGGCGCAAGTCGGTCGCGCCGCTGTTCTTTACACCGAGGATCTGAACGATGGACAGGTCTTCGGTTCCGTTCGCGTAGTAAATCCTCTCATCATCACCTGATCTGTGGGCTGAACGAATCAATTGGGGTACGGCGCATTTGCCCTCGCGATGCGGATGCGATGATCGGTGAATGGCGCGTGCATGCCGGGGATTTCGACCTTGGGCATGTGGCATGTGACGCAGTCTCTTGTGTTGACCGGGCACGCGTTGCCAGGATGATTCTGCAACCTCTCGCCTTTCTTTGTGTTGTGACACGACAAACAGTTCTCATCGTACGCGCCGGCATCTTGTACCAGCTGTTGGTGCGGGTTGTGGCAGGCGATGCAGGTGAGGCGGACGTCGCCTTGGTGCCAGCATTTGCTGTTTTCCAGGCGATAGGGCTGGAAACGGACGTTGGCGACGCCGGTTGTGCCTGCCTGAAGCACATCTGCCCACGTGCGATGGCAAGCACCACAGAAGTCTACCGAGGCTACAGGATTTAGATGGCGCGGATTCAGAATGGCGCGTTGGCCTTCTTTGATTTTTCCGGTCTTCATGGCGTTGACGTGATTGGCTCCGGGGCCATGGCATTGCTCGCACGTAACGCCTGGCGTTGCGTGAGCTAGGTCGAAGCGGCCGCTGAACGTGGATCCTGTGGTATGGCAGCCGAAGCAGCGGTGCGCTTCGTCGTCCGCTAAGCGGCGGCCTAAAGCAGCTTCGAGATCGTCCGGCGGAGCACTCGAATGCCCGGTTGTGAGGTCGAGACCTTGCAGGGTCTTGTAAAAGCTTAGACGGCTTTCGTAGAGCAGGCCGTTGTGCTGGTAGATATAGGTTTGGCCTTTGTGCGCTATACCGAAGGCCCAGGTGAGCGGTTCGGAAATGGAGTTTGTCCCATCGCTGACGGAATAGGAGCTACCGGATTCAGTACGCGCAATTTCGTAGTGGTAAGCAGGAAGATCGCGAGCAAGGCGATCGTGGTCGCGCAAGATTTCTGCGTTTGGCGCTGGAGTTGAGGCGTGGGCCATCGGAGTCGTGAGTTGTGTGGCGGCCTCCGTCGAATGACACTTCACGCATTCGGCGGTGCCGACAAACTCCTGGCGAGCTGCAGCGCCTTTCGTCGGCCACCAGTTTGGGGATTGGACGCGGTCGTCGGTGGTCAATGAAATTTCGGAGCGGGGACGGGATTGCGCTCCCGCTCGAATCGAGAGGACGATGGATATGGCGAGCGCCGAAAGCAGGAAGAAGCAAATTGCGCGATTTCGGCAGCGAATCATCTGGCCTGAAGCGTCGGGTCGAATCTCTCACATAGAGCGAATTTTGGGAAGTATTCCAGCGAGCGACGGCAGAACGCTGGACGACAAAACACCGCGGTAGCTTCAGGCCTGCAGCGGGAGCCATACCTCCATATCGCCCAGGCCCGTCTCGGGATCAAAGTTTTCGGCGTAGTATTCGATCATCCGGGGAGAGCCGGCGGCCGGTTGGGAGACGCTGCGGTGGGATGCAGGTAGCCACTCGTGCCAGATGGCGGCGATGGTGTCTTTAAGTTTCGATACATGTCCGCGATGGCAGAAAATCGCATATTTCTGCGCAGGAATCTTCACATAAGTGAGGTCCGCAA
The DNA here is from genome assembly GCA_963721915.1 of uncultured Acidobacteriota bacterium. Taxonomy (GTDB): domain Bacteria; phylum Acidobacteriota; class Terriglobia; order Acidiferrales; family UBA7541; genus Acidiferrum. The sequence goes on from CAVRLD010000009.1 coordinate 800,655, forward strand.
GCACAGCTGAGACGCCAGAGACTTCGACGCCGGCGAGGTAGTCGAAACCGCCCGCGGCGTCCGCCTGGTTGAAGAGGACGCCATAGGCCATGTGGCCGAGCTGACTCGGGATTTTGCCGAAGGGCAGCCGCTGCCACAGAGCGGGAATTTCGTTCATGGTTTCGGGAGTGTAATGCCGGCGCAGTCCGGCAACGAGCAGCGCTCTGCGGTCCTGCAGTCGGGGTTCTTGAAGTTTTACGGTCGATGCTTCAGACAATTTGATTGGCTCCCGTTTTCATTAGAAACTCATTCTCCGGCCGGCAGGGGCGGCTGAGGTAAACGCTCGTAGTTGAAAATTCCTGGCGGCGTTATATAGCCGCGTAGAGTGGCAGCAAGCTGGTAGCCATCTGCAGGGACCAAGATGGGTCCTACTGGACCACCGTGCTTTTATTTTAGTCGGTTGAAACGGCGTCGGGGAGAAAATCGCTCTTCCCTGTTCGGGGTTCCGTTCCTGTGTTAAGACTTAGCGGGATCATCGCCGGGTAAAAGGAGACATACGTGGAAGTTGTGGCGGGAGTCGATCTAGGCGGAACGGCAATTAACTACACCCTAATTACCAGAGATGAGAAATTTCTAATTGAGGGATTGTGCGAGCATCCGGCCCTTTCGACGCAGGGGCCCGAGGTCTGTCTGCAGCAGATTGAGGATGGGTTGAAGATTGCCGCGGACCTGGCAAGCCTGCCTTTGACGGACATTGTGGCCGTAGGTTTGGATACGCCTGGTCCCGCGAGCGCGGCGGGGATGCTGAGCGCGAAGGGATCGACGAATTTTCTGCATCCGAATTGGGCGGGCTTCGATATTCGCGAGGGATTGGCGCGGAAACTTGGGAAGCCTGTTACGTATTTAAACGATGGGAATGCGGGAGCCCTGTGGGGGCACTTTGCGATTTTTGGAGCGAACAGCAAGGAGACATCTGTTTCGGTGGTGATTGGGACGGGGTTGGGAGGCGGAATTATTATTGATGGGAACGTGGTGAAGGGGCGGATGGGATTTGGCGGGGAACTCGGGCATGTTTTGATTCCGTACCAGAGCATTTCCGGAATTCCGGGGTTAAAGCCGGAGTGCAATTGCGGTCGGGTGGGAGATTTGGAGTCGGTCTGTTCGTTGACGGCGATTGCAAAGACGTTTCTGCCTTATTTTTTGCCGAAATATCCCGGGCACGAACTGGGGAAGCTGGGAGATTTGAAACGCGCGTCGAAGATGGTGCGCGGGACGGCGGACAAAGGGGACGCGATGTGCCGGGAGATTTTTCGCGTGCAGGCGCATGGGATGGGGATTTTTTTGGATGAGATGGTGAATACGTTCGATCCGGATGCGTTGATTATTGGAGGCGGGGCGCTGGAGGCTAGCCCGGAGTTTCAGCGGTGGTTCATTGAAGAGGTGCGAGTGGGGATGCCCGCGCAACGCGAGGAGCAGGCAGATATTCCGATCTATGTCATGCCGAATGGCGATACGGCCGGGGCGCGTGGAGCCGCGATTGAAGCTTTGAAGCTGGCGCGGACCAGCGGGTTAGCGTAAGTGGGTACGCGTGACTGGACAAGGGAAGAGATGCACTGACTGCTTCGTCAATCCTTTGCGCCCTCACCGTTCACCGATCGGAACATCGTTTGCCGTAGGGCAAGCAGTCTTTCAGTGTATAATCCGCAGCACTCGCTCCTAGGTAGGTGGCTATTGACTCCTGCACAACCTACAAATCTTTGGGTTCCGGTCTGTTGTGAGCGCGTCATGCGCTACAACATGTTCGTCCAACAGGACGGCGCTGCCTACGGTGCACTGTTCTGCTCCGTCTGCAGTAAGAACGTTACCTTCGAGCTCGAACAGCAAGCCGACTTGTCCACCTACGGCGAAGGCTCCCGCGTCCTCAACATGCTCAGTGCTCCGAAGCCGCCCAATGTGGCGCGCCAAAAATCCGGTGGGGATTCCCCTTTGAACGACCAAACCCTTTGAACTGATCGTCGCTTCCTGAAGCGCGGGCTCATCGATGATTGACCAGACCATCTCTCACTTCCGTATCGTAGAGAAACTCGGTGCTGGCGGAATGGGTGTGGTCTACAAGGCCCTCGACACGCGCCTCGATCGCCACGTCGCCCTGAAATTCCTGCCCGATAACATGGTGAAGGACCCTCAGGCGCTCGAACGTTTTCGCCGTGAAGCTCACGCCGCCTCCGCACTGAACCATCCCGGTATCTGCACCATCTACGACATTGGCGAACAGGATCATCGGCCTTTCATCGCCATGGAGTTCATCGACGGCGAAACTCTCCGCCAACACATCCATGGTCAGCCCTTGCCGCTGGAAGAGATCCTGGACCTCGGAATGCAAATCGCGGACGCGCTGGATGTGGCGCACAGCGGCGGGATCGTCCATCGGGACATTAAACCTTCGAACGTCTTCGTCACGAAGCGCGGGCAAGCGAAGGTGCTGGATTTTGGTTTGGCGAAACTGGTTGCTAAGGATGTGTTGGATCTCGATGACACGGATTCGTCTGCCAAGGGAAGGCAAGATTCTTTGTCGATCGTGGGCGTGATCAGTGGGACGCCTGCTTACATGTCGCCGGAGCAGGTGCGCGGGGATGAACTCGACCAGCGGACCGATTTATTTGCTTTCGGGCTGCTGCTGTATGAAATGGCCACGGGGCGGCAGGCCTTCGGCGGGCGAACGGGCGGAGCGATCATCGAGGCGATTCTGACGCGCGCGCCCGCTCCGGTGCGAACGATAAATGCGCAGGTCCCGGCGCCGTTCGAGGAAATCATATCCAAGTGCCTGCAAAAGGACAGAAATCTGCGCTACGCGAGCGCGGCGGCGGCGCGCGCGGAGTTGCAGCAGTTGAAGCGCGCATCGGAATCAGGGTCGATGATGGCATTGGCGCCCGCGGCTGCGCCAGCCGCAGTTTCCGCAGCCCCCGCGCCGGTCACGACAGTTCACGGGCAACGCTTCCCATGGAGGGCGGTCGTAACCGGAACTGCAGTGCTGGTAGCGCTGCTGGTGATCGGATACTGGTTCTACAGCGCGCGCTACGCAGCGGCATTGAGCCAGACGGACACGGTGGTGCTGGCGGACTTCATCAACAAGACGGGCGATCCGATCTTTGACGATACGCTGCGTCAAGGATTAGCGGCGCAACTGCAGCAGTCGCCTTTCCTGAGCCTGGTCTCCGAGCAACGCATTCAACAAACATTGCGGTTGATGGGATTGCCCGCGGACGGCAAAGTGCCGCCCACCATTGCAGGCGATTTGTGCCAGCGCGTGGGAAGCAAAGCGTATTTGAGCGGCACGATCTCCAGCATCGGAAATCAGTACGTGATCGGTGTGAGCGCGGTGAATTGCCGCAGCGGCGACTACCTGGCTCAGGAACAGTTTACTGCGGACGGCAAGGAGAACGTGCTGAAGGCGCTTGGTGGAGCTTCGACGCGCTTGCGCGCAAAACTGGGAGAGTCGCTTAAGACGGTTCAGAAACTCGATACTCCCATCGAGCAAGCGACCACGCCGTCCCTCGAAGCGCTCCAGGCCTACAGCCTTGGGCGCAAAACCATGCAGGGCAAGGCCGACTTCACTGCCGCGGTCCCGCTGTTCGAGCGCGCCATTGAGCTCGACCCGAAATTTGCGATGGCTCATGCCATGCTTGGCACCACGTATCACAACCTCGGTGAAAAAATCTTGGCTTCAAAAAATACCCAGGAAGCCTACGAACTCCGCACGCAGGTTAGCGAATGGGAGAAGTTTTACATCGAATCGCACTATCACGACTTCGTCACCGGCGACCTGGAGAAGGCCCGCCAGGCTTATGAACTCTGGGCGGAGATTTATCCCCGCGAGTTGGTGACGCCCACTAATCTGGGGGTCATCTATCAAACTCTCGGCCAGTTTGACAAATCCCTTGCAAAGTATCAGGAGGCAATACGACTAAGTCCAGTGGACAGCCTCAATGTCGGCAACCTGGTGCTGGCCTACGTACATCTCAATCGCCTCGACGAATCCCGGGCCGCCGCCAACGAAGCGTTAACGAAAAATCTCGATTCGGCGGACCTGCGCGCCGCTCTCTATGAGGCCGCGTTTCTTAGGAAAGATCTTCCCGGCATGGCGGAACAGGTGTCTTGGTCCGCTGGGAAGCCCGGAAAAGAAAACCTCATGTTGTATCTCGAAGCTGGCACGGCCGCTTATTCCGGAAAACTCAGGGTTGCTCGCAAACTCGCAGGTCAGGCAGCGGCCTCTGCCGCACGAGCTCGTGAGAACGAAATGGCCGCAGGCTGCGAATCCGCCGCCGCCTTATGGGAAGCGTTGTACGGAAACGCTTCGGAGACCCGTCAACGGGTGAATGGCACGCTCGCTCAGTCCAATGGACGCGACGCCCAGTATGCCGCCGCCCTTGCCCTGGCATTGATCCGCGATTCAGAGGGCGCCCAAGTTCTCGCCGATGATTTGCAGAAGCGATTTGCTGAGGACACCGTCGTGCACTTCAACTACCTGCCGACGCTTCGCGCCCAGATAGCTCTCACCGTTCCCAACGCCGGAGCAAAGGCCGCGGAAGCACTCGCGGCGGCGTCTCCGTACGAACTCGGTGTTCCCGGCGGTAGCACTTTCTGGACGAACCTTTATCCTGTTTATGTCCGCGGCGAAGCGTTTCTTGCTGCTCGGCAGGGGACTCAAGCCGCGGTCGAGTTTCAGAAAATCTTAGATTGGCCGGGCGTCGTCGTTAACGAGCCCATCGCCGCCCTCGCCCATCTTGGACTCGCGCGCTCCTACGGCCTCGCGGGGGACGCACTTAAGTCCCAAGCCGCATATCAGGATTTCCTCACGCTCTGGAAAGACGCCGACCCTGACATTCCCGTGCTCGTCGCGGCGAAGTCGGAATATGCAAAGCTGAAATAGGCCATTTTGACATTTTGAGATGAGCGTTGAACGCGGCACAGCCGGGTACGGTGCCGTCCCCTACGATTCTTCGCCGAAGAGTTTGATGTCGGCTGGTCCTTCTTGTACGGGGGTGCGTTGGCGGCCTTGGACTTGTTCGCGGATTTGTTCGACGATGTCGGGATTGGCTAGCGTGGTGATGTCGCCGGTGTCCATGTGGTTGGAGATGGCGGCGAGGACGCGGCGCATGATTTTGCCGCTGCGGGTTTTGGGCATGTCGGGAACGATGTGGATGGTTTTGGGGCGGGCGATTTTGCCGATTATGGTTTCGATGGTTGCGGTGACTTTGTCCTGAATTTGTTTCGAGGCTAGAACACCGGGCTTTAGCGAGATGTACACGACTGGGACGCGTCCCTTTACGTCGTCTACGGCGGGGACCACGGCAGCTTCAGCGATTTCGGGAATGCTTAGGCAAGCAGACTCGACTTCTTTTGTGCCTAGGCGGTGGCCTGCGACGTTGATTACGTCGTCTACGCGGCCGAGGATGCGGTAGTAGCCGTCAGCTGCCAGGACGGCGCCGTCGGCGGCGTAGTAGGGCCAGTCGCGCCAGTCTTTGCTGTTGGGATCTTTGCAGTATTTTTTGTAGTACTGCGCCACGAAACGGTCGGGGCTGCCCCAGATGGTTTGCATGATGCCCGGCCACGGATTGCGGATGCAGATGTTGCCTGCCGAGCCCGAGCCGGCTTTCACCTCTTTTCCTGTTTCGTCCCAGATGATCGGATAAATCCCCAGGGCAGGCGGGCCCGCGCTGCCTGGTTTCATCGGATCTAACGTTGGCTTTGTGGTGATCAGGAAGCCGCCGGTTTCGGTTTGCCACCAGGTGTCTACGATTACGGCTTCGTTTTTGCCTACTACTTCGTAATACCAGCGCCAGACGTCGGGCTCGATGGGCTCGCCTACGGTGGTCATGTGCTTGAAGTGGTAGTTGTATTTCTTGGGCTCATCGAAGCCGGCTTTGCGGAGCATGCGGATGGCGGTGGGCGAGGTGTGGAAGATGTTGACGTCAAGGCGCTCGGCGATGCGCCACGGTCGGCCAGCGTCGGGGAATTGGGGCACGCCTTCGTAGAGGACGCTCGTGGCGCCGAGGGCTAGCGGGCCGTAAACGATATAGGAGTGGCCGGTGATCCAGCCAATGTCGGCCATGCACCAGTAAACGTCGTTGGGGTGAATGTCCTGGTAATACTTGGAGGTGCCCGCCACGTACGCTAGGTAGCCTCCGGAGCGGTGTTGGCAGCCTTTGGGCTTGCCGGTAGTGCCGCTGGTGTACATGAGGAATAGCGGGGCTTCGGAGTCCAGGGAGACTGGGTCGACGATGTGATTGTGGTAGTCGTGGAGAACGTCTTCGATGAAATAGTCGCGGCCCATGATCATCGGGGATTCGGAGCGGAAGTGGTTGGGGTAACGCTTCCAGATTAGGACTTTGTCGATTTGCTGACCTTCTTTTTTTGCGGTTTCCACGGCGATGTCGGCGCTGGCTTTGTGATCAACCCATTTACCGTTGCGGTGGTAGCCGTCAGCGTAGATGAGGACGCGACTGCCGGAGTCGGCGGCGCGCAGGCCGCAGGCTTCGCCGCTGAAGCCGCCGAAGACTACCGAGTGGACTACGCCCAGGCGGGCGCAGGCCAGCATGGTGATGGGGAGCTCGGGGATCATGGGCATGTGGATGGTGACTCGGTCGCCGGTTTTTAGTCCGGCGAAATCGCGGAGGACGGCGGCGGTTTCGTTTACGCGGCGGTAGAGCTCCTGGTAGGTAATGACCGTGGCGGATTCGTTTTCGGGTTCGGGGACGAAGATCAGGGCGGCCTTGTTTTTGTGATTGGCCAGGTGGCGATCTACGCAGTTGTAGCAGGCGTTGAGCTTGCCGCCTACGAACCACTTCCAGAACGGCGGGTCGTTGGTGTCGAGCGTGGTGTGCCAGTAGTGGTCCCAGTGCAAGAGTTCGGCATAGTTGCGGAAGCATTCGGGGAAATTTTTTTCGTCGAATTGGGCCACGAAGTTGGGGTCGTTCAGGTTGGCTTGGCCGATGAATTTGGGGGACGGGTGGAAGAGGGTCTCTTCTTTCCAGTGGACTGCGATTTGGGCTTCGTTTTCTTTGGGAGCGGAGGCGGGCGCGGTGGCCTGATGCGTTTGGGGAGCGCTGGGCTTGGGTTGCGGCTTGGAAGCTGCCTTTTGCTTTTGTTTTTTGTTTTGGGGTTTGGCCATGGTGAGGCTCCGGTTGGATTTCGGAAGATTATTTTGGCGCAGAAGATGATGCTACTGCGGAATAGGTGGCGTCAATGCGGTGCCGAACGGTACGTGGCGACGGTGCTTACGGTCGGCGGAGTTCAACCCTCGCTTTCGCGTCGGTGCGGTTAGCGGAGGCACAGACAAGAGTGTCTGTGCTACTTAGCGCATGCCGCCTACTTCGTCCCAGATTTTGGTGCCGTGGGTTTCCTTCAGGAGGATGCTGCCGACGACTAGCGTTATGCCGGCAACGATCATCGGGTAGTAGAGGCCGGCGTAGATGTTGCCGGTGGCGCGCGCAGAGGGATAGGCCGATCAGCGGCAGGAGGCCGCCGAAGACGCCGTTGCCGATGTGGTACGGCAGTGAGAGCGAGGTGTAGCGGATTTTTGCTGGGAAAGCTTCCACGAGATAGGCGGCGATCGGACCGTAGATCATGCAGACGTAAATGACCTGGATGAAGACGAGGAGCACGAGTTTGGGGATGTCGGGTGACGGGGCTTCTTTTGCGGGAACCTGCGGGCTCCGGTCACGGGGTCGACGGTGAGGGCGTCAGGCTGATGGCACCGGTAACTTTGTTCTTGGCGGATTTCAGACCGATTACCTTGTTGCCCGCCGCGACCTGCATCGCCTTGTAGATGGGAATGTAGGTGACGATGGCCAGGAGGCAGGCGGCCATCATCAGCCATTTGCGGCCGATCCTGTCGGAGAGGGCGCCGAAGACGGTGAAGAATGGCATCGCGCAGAGAAGAGCGATGGCGACGATGATGTTGGACGTTTTCGGGTTCACTTTTAGAACGGTCTGCAGATAGAACAGCGCATAGAACTGGCCGGTGTACCAGATGACGCCCTGGCCCGCGGTGGCGCCGAAGAGGGAGATCAGGACGCGCTTCAGGTTTTCCCACTTGCCGAAGGCATCTTTCAGCGGTTGCGCCGAGGTCATGCCAGCCGTCTTGATTTGGGCGAAGATCGGCGATTCCTTCATCTTCAGGCGAATGTAGAGCGAGATGCGTGACGAGGATGATGGAGATCAGGAAGGGAATGCGCCAGCCCCAGTCGGCGAAGGCTTCCTTGGTCATGTAGTTTTGCGTCGCGAGAATGACGACTAGCGAGACGAAGAGGCCGAGCGTGGCGGTGATCTGGATGAAGCTGGTGTAGAAGCCGCGCTTGCCGTCGGGAACATGTTCGGCAACGTAGACAGCGGCGCCGCCATACTCGCCGCCAAGGGCCAGTCCCTGCAGGACGCGAATCAGGCAGCAAGCGTGATGGGGGCGAACCAGCCGGCGGTCTTGTAGGTGGGGAGAAGTCCGATGAGCGGCGGTCGCGCCGCCCATGATGCTCAGCGTAACGAGGAAGGCATATTTCCGGCCGACCAGGTCGCCGATGCGTCCGAAGAACAGCGCACCAAACGGGCGCACTAGGAAGCCCACGGCGAAGGTCGCTAAATAGGCGATGTAGGCGAAGGTGTCGTTGCCGGGGGGATAGAATTTCGGGGAGAGGATGGCGGCCAGGCTGCCGAAGATGTAGAAGTCGTACCACTCGATCATGGTGCCGACGGCGGAGGCGAGGATCACGCGCCAGATGCTGTATTCCGCGGTGCCGGTCATGGGGATTGCGTCTGCACGACTGGCCATACGTCCTCCTGAAACTGTCGCTCGTGAAGCCCGACACGAGTGGATTTTGCCGGGTCGATGCCTATTGGACGGCACGTTCATATACGCGACCGCAAATGTTGTCAAGAACCACAGTCGGGATTTATACGGGGTCTCGGCGGAGGTGGCCGGGATTGTGGGGAATAAAGATCTGGTAGCAGGTCCGCAGCTTTTTTAAGGGCTCAAAACCACCGACCTCCTCAGGAATTGGAGTTGGCACGCAGGCCTACGGCGAGGGAGGGGGGCCCCCGGCTTTCGTGCAAGTGTTGATTCTAGAGATGGTTAAAGTGTTTGTTTTGATACAGTTTTGTAAGTGTTGATTCAAAGCGAGTTAGGAAATTGCTGGCTTGGCTAGCGTTGCGCAGGTTGGGGATGATCAGCGCGAGACACTCACCACACTTCGACTCAGGATAAACGGTCGGCGTCCGCTACAAGGGCATTTATGAGGTAGGTTACAGCGATTGGGACGAATCTTTGCCTGTAGACACTATACCGTACTAGTTACCATCGAGTTAAGCAAAGAAGTTGTGGTGATTTTGACACACATAATCGCGTGGGCGCGTGGAGCGTTGCGGCGCATTCATGATCCCACATTCATGATCCCACATTCATGATGGCCTATTCGTGATACAAAGGCACGCTTACACAGATTGAATATAGGGCTCGCTTGGACATACGACAGGCTATATTTTTGTTTTGGGCGGGGGCGCTGGGTGGCGCGATCAACGCCGTTGCCGGGGGCGGAAGCTTCGTTGCGTTTCCGGCACTTTTGTTTACAGGGGTGGCCCCGGTGGCGGCGAACGCTACGAATACGCTGGCGTTGTGGATCGGGGTTACTGCTAGCGGGGGCGCTTACCGGAAGCGGCTGAACATTTCGCGGCGGGTGATGGTGCCGTTGATTGTGACCAGCGTCGTGGGCGGACTCGCCGGGGCGGTGCTGCTGATCAAGACGCCGGCTCAGACTTTCTTGCGGGTGTTGCCGTGGTTGTTGCTGGGGGCGACGCTGCTGTTTGCATTTGGAAAACACCTGACGGGGCGAATCGCGGCGGGGATTTCGCACGAATCGAGCGACCGGGCGGTGGCGGGGGCGTCGATCTTCGAATTGATCGTGGCGGTATATGGCGGGTACTTTGGCGGTGGCATCGGGATCATGAATCTGGCGATGCTGGCGGCGATGGGTATGACCGACATTCACGAGATGAATGCGTTGAAAGTGGTGCTGGGCGGGGTGATTAATGGAGTGGCGGCGGTGGCGTTTGTCGTGACCGGTTCGATTGTTTGGCCGCAGGCGTTGGTGATGATTGTTGGAGCGGTTGGTGGCGGATATTTGGCGGCACACTATTCACAGAAGTTGCCGCAGTCGTGGATACGCGGATTTGTGATTTGTGTTGGTGCGGCGATGACGATTTATTTTTTTGTGCGGGCGTATGGCGGGGCTTGATTGTTGGGCGATGCAACGGGTGGCTTTGGGTGCGGGAGTTGAGGCTGAGGTCTTTCGCCTATCCTTATCGGATAGGCTCAAGATGACAACGTTGGGGACCGGGCAGAGGACAACGTTGGCGATGGGCGGAAGAAAACGTTGGCTGGGGCATCTACAGGCGGGGATCTGTCGACGATTTTGGTGATTGCCGATCTAAAGACTCACCGATCTAAAGATCGGCCACTACATCGGCCACCACAAAGGATTCTGCTGACATGGACTTTCGCGATGCGGGGACTGCACAATATGCAACGCTAACCGACATGGTCGATCTCGCCGCGCTATTTGAAGAGAATGCACTGGAAGCCGCCGCCATGGTGTGGCGCTGCGAGCGCACGCCGTTGGCCTTGCGCAAGGCGGTGGGGCTTGCGGCGGACAACGTGCGCATAGTGCTGAGCGAGCCGGAATTTCTTGGGGAATCGCTGATCGCGGGCTTGCGGGGCTTGGCCGGAGTGATCGCAAAGCCGGAAGACGATCAGTTGGCGACCGCCGACGCTGGGGTGACCGAAGCGTTTGCGGGAGTGGCTAGTACGGGTTCGGTTTGCGTGGCACTGGGGCGGCCGCTGGTGTCGGCGACGAGTTTACTCATGCCTCTGAACATTGTTTTGCTTGCCAAAGAACGGATTGTCGCGCGCCCGCGGGATCTGTTCGATCCGGATTGTCTGAAGGGCGAAGGATTGAAGCGCAATCTGGTTTTCATTACGGGCCCGAGCGCGACAGCGGACATGGGGCCGCTGGTGCATGGTGTACACGGGCCACATCGTCTGCTGATTCTTTTGTTGGAGTGAGGGATGGCGGAAACCGAACACAAACTGGCGGCGGACGCGAAGGCGGATACACCCCGAGACGTTGCCAACAAGAGCGACAAGGACCGACTGCTGCGGGCCATCCGCATGGCGCTGGACATTGAAAGCGCGACGGTTCGATCCAATACGCAGCTGTTCAACCGAGGGCGGTACAGCGCCGCGGCGGATATGCCCGATTACGATGCGTTGAAAGATCAGACCCGGCGGATCAAAGAAAAGTCCATCGCGAACCTGCCGGAGCTTGTTCAAACGCTGAAGGATTCCGTGCGGGGCCATGGGGGCCATGCTTTTGTAGCCGGCACCGCGGAGGATGCTTGCCGGTACATTCTGGATGTGTGTCACTGGCGAGCTGCCAAGCTGGTGGTGAAGGGGAAGAGCATTACGTCGGAGGAGGTTCGCCTCAACCATATTTTGGAGGCGGACGGGATCGAAGTTGTCGAGAGCGATCTGGCGGAGTTTATCCTGCAATTGGCGGACGAGCAGCCGTCGCACTTCCTGGCACCCGCACTTCATTACAGCCGCGAACGCATTACCGCGCTCTTCAAGCGCAAATTCAAGACGGACCTTCCACTGGATACCGGGGAAGAGCTGACGCGATTCGCACGAGAACGGCTGCGCGATAAATTTCTGTACGCGGATGTGGGAATAACCGGCGCCAATCTGATCGCGGCGGATACTGGAACGCTCATGCTCGTTGAGAGCGAAGGAAACATCCGGTTGGCGAGCTTCCTGCCGCCGGTGCACATCGCCATCGCCGGCATCGAAAAAATAATACCGACGAGACAGGAGATGGCGCCGTTTCTGGATTTGCTGGCGGTAAGCGCGCTCGGCCAAAAGCTGGCGGTCTATACCAGTTTTCTGAGTCCTCCACTGACTGATCCGCCGTTCGCTCTTCCGGGCAAACCACTCAAAGCGCGAGAATTTCATCTCGTGCTGATCGACAACGGACGGATGCGGATGCGCGATGATCCGGTGCTGCACGAGGCGCTGTATTGCATTCGGTGCGGGGCTTGTCTGAATTCGTGCGCGAATTTTCAGACCGTGGGAGGCCACGCGTTTGGTGGCGAGACGTATTCGGGGGGCATCGGCGGCTCGTGGGAAGCGGGCACGAGCAAGCTGGAGAATGCGCGATTTTCGGAGCTTTGCACCGGGTGCACACGATGCGTGAACCAGTGCCCGGTGCGCATCGATATACCGTGGTTGAATGTAAATCTTGGCGAGCGATTGAATCGCACGGGAGAGCGCACTGCGCTCGGCAACGCGCTCGGTTCCGTGACGGGAGCTGCGAAAGACGACCGGAGCACGCCGATCTCGAAGATGTTCTTCGGCAATTACCATTATTTTGCGAAATGGGGGACGCGGTATCCTTCGATTTCGAATTTGATGGCTGGTGGCGGAAAACTGTTGCGTCCGGGTGAAGATGTGGAGGAAGAGGAAAAAGTGAGTATGGCGCGCGGGTTGATGGAGCGCTGGATCGGATTAGACCACCGGCGCGCGCTGCCGGCGTTTCCGAAGGAGACGCTGGTTCAGGCCGCGGCCGCCCAGCGCTTAGAGACACCTTCGAGCAAAGTGCGGGAGACGAAGGTGGTGCTCTTTGCGGACGTTTTTACGAACTATGGAATGGCGAATCGCGGTGTGGCGGCGATTGAGGTTCTGCGCGCGCTTGGCGTGGACGTGGTGGTGAGCGAGTCGGTGCCGGAGGGGCGGGCGGCGTTGTCGCAGGGGATGATTGCCACCGCGAAACAGCACGCCCGGCGCGCGCTGATGGAACTGGATCGGCACGTCAGCGACGGCCGCGACATTGTGGTAGTCGAGCCGAGTTCACTGTCGATGTTCCGGCGCGATTTCGCACATTTGTTGGACAGCAAGGAACGATTCGAGAGGTTTCGGTCGCGTGCGTTTGAACCCGTCGAATACGTGGCTTTGATGCTGGCGAAGACCGGCCGCAGAGCGCAGGAATTTTTTGACATTTCGAAATCGAAGGTCGGCTATCGTCTTTTCTTTCACGCGCATTGCCAGCAGAAGACGATTGGCTGCGCGGAGCCTACAGTTGTTCTTTTGCAGGAAATTGGTTTTGACGTGGTGACGTCGAACGTGGAGTGCTGCGGCATGGCTGGGAGCTTTGGATACAAGAAAGATTTTTACGAGCTCAGTATGGCGGTGGGGGCGGATCTTTTCGCGCAAGTGGTGCAACAGGATCGAAATGGCGGGGCGCGTCAGCTGGTCGCGAGCGGGACTTCTTGCACGGAGCAACTGCACGCCGGATTCGAGCGAACGGTGCTGCATCCCATCGAGCTCTTGGCGTCGTTGCTGCGGATTCAGGAGCCAGCCGCCAAGGTCGAAGCGGAAGATAAAGAAGTGGACGCAGATGTGGAATTGGTCAGGCGCGCGCGAAAAGAAGAGTCCAATAGCTGAATGGTGTGCACGACGGGAATCTTTCGGCCGCTCCTGGCCAGCGCTGATTGAAGTTGCAGCAGACAGCCTGGGTTTCCGGTGGCGATGACATCCGCGTTGAGGGGCGCGATGAGTTGCGCTTTTCGATCGCCCAAAGCGTTCGCCGCGCCGGGTTGGACCAGATTGTAGATGCCCGCGGAGCCGCAGCAGACCGCGGATTCGGGGATTTCCACTAACTCCACACCCGGGATGCCCAGCAAGAGTGAGCGTGGCTGGATTCGAATGCTTTGCGCGTGTTGCAGGTGACAGGCGTCGTGATAGGCGACGCGCAGGTTCAGCGGATTTCTGTTCGCGCGCGGTTCGAGTTCCGCTAAAAATTCGGTGATGTCTTTGCACTTCGATGCGAATGCTTTTGCGCGGGAGGCGTACTGCGGGTCGTCGCGCAAGAGGTGGCCGTACTCCTTCACGTTCGATCCGCATCCGGCCGCGTTGGTGACGATGGTGTCCACGTTGGCGCGATCGAAAGCGTCGATGGTTTTGCGGGCAAGGACTATGGCCGCGGCTTCTTCACCGGCGTGAACGAGCAGCGCGCCACAGCAGGGTTGATCTTGCGGCGCGACGACTTCACAGCCCTCCGCGGCAAGTACGCGAACCGTCGCGGCATTTACCTGGGGGAAGAATTCACGCTGGACGCAGCCGAGAAGCAGGCCAACGCGGGCACGCTTTGCGCCTTGCGGGGGAGTAACGGACGGGATGGATTCGCTGGCGCCTAGTTGCGGCATCAGCGTTTCCATAGCGCGCAATTGTTTAGGGAAAAGATTCAGGATGCCGGTGCGGCGCAGCAAAGTTTGCACGCCGGATTTCTGGTAGGCGAGCAGCGGGAGGCGCAGCATGCGTAAGCGGTCTGGTCTCGTGAACATGCTGAAGATGAATCGCCGATAAAGTTTTTCTGCGAAGGATCGCTGGTGGTTGCGTTCGATTTGCGCGCGGGTCGCTTCGATCAGCTTGCTGTAATCCACCCCGGAAGGACACGCGGTCATGCAGGCCATGCAGCCCAGGCATGAATCGAAATGGCTGACCCATTGCGGATTGATGTCGGACTTTCCGTCAGCCGCGAGCTTCATCAGATAGATGCGGCCGCGCGGCGAGTCCATTTCTTCGTTCCACAGGACGTAGGTTGGGCAGACCGGCAGGCAGAACCCGCAGTGGACGCATTGGTCGATCAATTCTGGCGCCGGCGGGTGGTGCGAGTCGAAGGCCGTAGGAGCGGCGGGCCTCTGTGTCGGATCGGCCATCAGATGCCCCCGACGAAACGGCCTGGGTTCAGAGTTGATTTCGGGTCGAACTGCTGCTTCACTGCGCGCATGAGTGGAAATGCGTCACCAGGATCGCCCCAGACATCGAGTGCGGGCATGGCGGATGGGTGGTGAGCGATGGTTACGGATCCGCCCATTCCTTCGATTTTGTTACGCAGCGTTTTTAGAACGCCGGCGAGAGCAGTTGGCGTCGCTTCGAGATAAATCGAGCCGATGCCAGTCGCTTGCATCACTGCGTTGCACCGAGCCTGATTGGCTGTGATGGCGGCGAGCGTTTCGAACGTTCCGGCGATTTGAGTGGGGAGAACCGAAATTTTTGCGAGCGCGGAGCCCGATTCGTTGTCTTTGGCGGCGGAATAGAGTTCCTGGCGGGCGTTCCAAACCACTGGTCCAGGATCGATAACTGCGGATGCGGCGAGAATCGATTTCAGTTGTTCGACTTGGGCGGTGAGACCTGCTTGCGTGCCCTCGAATAGGGTATCGATTTGCGGCTGCATGGATTCGACGAAACGAACTTGCAGGGCGGAGTGGGCGAGCTTGGAGTTCTGGATCGCGAGAATGAGGCGCTGGGCTTCGCGGACGTCGCGCGCCAGGCACGAGATGGTGCGGGCTTCTTTGGGCATCGGATGGAGACGGAATGTCGCTTGCGTGATCATGCCGAGAGTGCCGAGTGCGCCGGTTGCCAGTTTTGGCAGGTCATAGCCCGCTACGTTCTTGACGACTTTGCCGCCGCTTTTTGCGAGCGTGCCGTCGGGTAGCGCGAGCGTCACACCAATGATTAGGTCGCGGAGTGAGCCGAGACGAATACGCAGGGCACCGCTGTCATTGGTCGAAAGAACGCCACCAACGGTTGCGCGGCTGGGCCAGAGAGGATCGAGAGCGAGGCGCTGTCCGTGCTCGGCCAGAGTTTCGCGCAATTGTTTCATGCTGCAGCCCGCTCCGACGGTGATCGTGAGGTCGGACCAGGCGTGTTCCAGGACGGCATTGAGGCGCGCGGTGGAGAGAACGATGTCGGCGCGTTGCGGTGGATTGCCCCAGGCTAGCTTCGTTCCGCCACCGCGGGGAACTACCTTCAGGCTTGCCTCGTTCGCGAGTTTCAAAACTTTGGCGAGCTCTTGCTCGGTGGCGGGTTCGATCAGGAGGGTTGGTTGCACGGCGGATTCAGCGGTGGCTTGCGTGCGGGGACACAGACTGAAGTCTGTGTTACTCGAGGCGTCGACGGCGCTGATATGCTCCGGGCCGACGATGGCGCGTGCGGCGTCCTCAAATGTGGCGGCCACCTGCGGTGAACGCGAGGAAACGCGGGAGTCCATCGTCAGAAGCGCTCCGCGATGCCTGCGGTTTCCAGCGGGTGTGCGACGTACTTGCCGGGTTTTTCTCCGCACAAGCGCGGCGTGGGAAATAGCTTTGTAGGATTCGAAAGCTGCAGGGGATCGAAGGCGCAGCGGACGCGTTGCATGGTTTCGAGGTCGGGCTCGCTAAACATTTTGGACATCGCGCGTTTTTTGTCTTCGCCGACGCCGTGCTCGCCGGTGATCGAGCCCCCGGCGGCGATGCAAACTTCGAGAATTTTGTAGGAGAGGGCTTCGGCGGCGGCTTCTTGGCCGTCGATGCGGCGATCGTAGAGGACGAGAGGGTGCAGATTGCCGTCGCCTGCGTGGAAGACATTCGCTACGCGCACGCCGGCTTGCTGGCTGAGACGGTCGATTTCGCTCATCACTTGAGGCAGAGCTGTGCGGGGGATGACGCCATCCTGCACGATGTAGTTTGGCGAGATGCGGCCCATGGCGGCGAAGGCGGACTTGCGGCCTTTCCATACGAGGGCGCGCTCGGCGTCGGATTGCGCGACGCGAATCTCCGATGCCCCATTACTGCGGCAAATTTCGTTTACGTGGGTCATGAGGTATTGGACTTCTGGGGCTGGGCCGTCGAGTTCGACGAGGAGCAGGGCTCCGCAGTCGGGATAGTTTGCGTGGACGGCGGCTTCGGCGGCTTGGATCGCGAGCCTATCCATCATTTCGATGGCGGCGGGGAGCATGCCTGCGGCGATGATGTCGCTTACCGCTGCGCCGGCTTCGTTGGTCGAAGGAAATGCCGCGAGTAGTGTGTGCACGCACTCGGGACGCTTCACGATACGTAGGATGACTTTTGTGGCGATTCCCAGGGTGCCTTCGGAGCCGACGAACACGCCAGCAAGATCGTAGCCTGGCGCATCCAGCGCTTTGCCGCCCAGATGCACGAGAGTTCCGTCGGGCAGTACGACTTCCAGGCCCAGGACGTGCGTCGTGGTGAATCCGTACTTCAAGCAATGGGCTCCGCCAGAATTCTCGGCGACGTTGCCGCCGATGCTGCAGACCGATTGCGATGAGGGGTCGGGTGCGTAGAAATATTCCTCGGGCGCGACGCGGCCGGTGATATCGAGGTTGATGACGCCGGGTTCGACGACCACACGGGCGTTGGGTAAGTCGATTTCGAGGATGTGGTTCATGCGGGTCAGGCTGATGACCACGCCCTTTTCGACGGGCAGGGCGCCGCCGCTCAAGCCGGTTCCGGAGCCGCGCGCGACAAATGGGATGCGTTCACGATGGCAGACGCGGAGGATCGATTGGACTTGCTCGGTGGATTCAGGGAGCAGTACGCCGAGCGGCATGACTCGGAAATTCGTCAGGGCGTCACACTCGTAGGTGCGAAGCTCTTCGGCGGAAGTAATCAGGCCACGAGAACCGACAATAGCGCGCAGTTCTTGAATGATGCGAGCGTCCACGCTGGCCTTTCCGCGGCTGGGCGGCTGCTCCCCTGGTCACAATCGAGGAGAAAGAGAAGCTTGCTCCATCGGTTCGGGAACGTCAAACGACGCGAACGCAACAGCAAATCGGTAAGGGCAAATGCGCGACGGTCAATGAATGACCATTTTCGTAAACGGGAAAACGTAGGCCTGCAGGAACACCAGAACGCCCACCAGGGAGGCCAGCGCGATGCTGTGGAGGAATACGTAGCGCAGGATGTCGCCTTCGTGGCCGTACCATTCCGTGGCGGTGCTGGCTACGACGATGCTCTGCGCGTCGATCATCTTGCCCATCACGCCGCCGCAACTATTCGCGGCGCACATCAGGATGGGCGAAACCCCTACCTGCGTCGCGGATATTTTTTGCAGGCTGCCAAACAGCACGTTCGAAGAAGTGTCCGACCCTGTGAGAGCCACGCCGAGCCAGCCCAGCAGCGTGCCGAAGAACGGATACAGCATGCCAGTGCGGGCGAAAGCCAGGCCCATGGTTGCGTCCAGTCCCGAGTAGCGGGTCATGAATCCGATGGACATCATGGCGGAAATAGTCAGCAGGGAAAACCGAACCTTGTGTAAGGTCTTGCCGTATTGGCGCAGGAGCTGCAGCGGGCCGAAGCCCATCAGAAGGCCGGAAATGATGGCCGCAATCAGGATGGCAGTGCCCGAAGCGGAGATCCAGTTCAGCTGGAAAATCGCTGCCTCAGGGGTGGGCTTCGCGACGACTGGAGGCACGCGCAGGATCAGGTTGTGCAGTCCGGCTACGGGAATTCTGAAAATGGAGATTTTGTCGAGGAAAGCTTTGGCCGAGGGAAGTCCCCACACGAAGACGAGCACGCTCAAAATGGCCCACGGGGTCCACGCTTTTACGACTTCGACGGTGCGGTGCCCGTGGGTTCCTCTGGCGGCGCGGTCGGCTTCATGTCCTTCCAGGCCCCAGATTCGTTTGGGGTGCCATACCAGGAGCAGCGCTGTGACCGCGCCCATCGAGCACACCGAGGCGGTTACGTCCACCAGCCACGGGCCGTGAAGGTTCGAAACCAAAAATTGCGGGATCGCGAAAAACACGCCCGCAACCAAGACGGCCGGCCAAACTTCAAGCATTCCGTTGAACCCGGCGAACGTCCAGATGAGCCAGAAAGGCACCAGTACCGAGAAAAAGGGCAATATTCGTCCGGCCATACCGCTAAGTTGCAATAGATTCAGCCCGCTGACGCCGGCGAGGGCGATGAGGGGAGTTCCGATGGCCCCGAAAGCCACGGGAGCCGTGTTGGCGATGAGGGAGAGCCCGGAGGCTTGTAGCGGCTTGAATCCCAATCCAATGAGAATAGCCGCGGTCACGGCCACCGGGG
This sequence comes from uncultured Acidobacteriota bacterium, assembly GCA_963721915.1. Taxonomy (GTDB): domain Bacteria; phylum Acidobacteriota; class Terriglobia; order Acidiferrales; family UBA7541; genus Acidiferrum. Next base: position 819,603 of record CAVRLD010000009.1, read on the forward strand.
TTCCGAATCCCGCAGCGCCTTCGAAAAACGCGCCGAACGCAAACGCGATCAAGACAAGTTGGAGGCGACGGTCCTGGGTGATGCCCATCAAGCTGTCCTGCAAGATCTTGAAGCGTCCGGCCTCGCAATTCAGGTCATACATGAAGATAACGTTCAGGATGATCCAGCCGATGGGGAACAGGCCGTAGCACATGCCGTAGATCCCGGCGGTGACCCCCATCTTCAAGGGCATGCCAAACACGCCGACCGCGATCAATAAAGAAGCTGCCAGCCCGAGTAACGCCGCGTAATGCGCCTTGATGCGCAACGCCCCCAGCGCTCCGAGTAGCACCAGCACTGGTATCGCTGCCACCAGCGTAGAGAGCCACCAATGGCCAAGTGGGTCATAGACTTGTGTCCAGGTCACGGCCGTCCTCCCGAGAGCAGAAATGTCGAAGCGGGTTTGCGCGGGCTGTCTTGGATGCGGTTAAACTTGGATCAGAACATCACCACGGTGCTCATCCGGTGCACCCTAAAACTTGCCGATGCTGGATACTGCCTTACGTCGGGGATGTCAAGGGCTATGTCCGAAGCCCCTAAGAGCAATGCGTGACCGTTCGAGGGAGCGCTCGCGTAGAATACAACATGCGAAACGATCGGGAGTGACGTCCAAGAGGTCGTCGCTGGGGTCGCGATCAGATGCTCCGGTATGATATTTCATCGATTATGATTATAAACAGGTAAACAAGACCGAATGGAATCGCGAGACGACATTTTCGCGGCGCTCCGGCGTTACTGGGGTTATGAGTCATTCCGCCCTTTGCAGGAGCGTATCGTGGCCAGTCTGCTGGAAGGGCGGGATGCCTGTGTGGTGATGCCCACCGGCGGCGGGAAGTCGCTCTGTTATCAACTGCCTGCCGCTATGTTGACCGGGCAAACGGTGGTCGTCGTTTCTCCGCTGATCGCGTTGATGCAGGACCAGATGGCGCAGCTCACGCAGATGGGAATCGCCGCGGCGGTGCTCAATAGTTCGACGGCACCGGAGCGGCAGACGAAAGTTATGCGCCAGGCCGCGGCGGGCGAGTTCCGGCTTCTGTACCTGTCTCCCGAGCGACTGGCGCGGGCCGATACTGTGGAGTGGCTCAAGCACGTTCCCATCTCGCTGTTCGCCATCGATGAGGCGCATTGCATCTCTGAGTGGGGACACGAGTTTCGCCCGGAGTATCGCCAGCTCAGCTCGCTACGCAATCACTTTCCGGACCGACCAATCGCCGCCTTTACGGCCAGCGCCACCCGCCAAGTCCGCCACGACATCATGGCCCAGCTCCAACTTCGCAACCCCGACAAATACATCGCCAGCTTCCATCGGCCGAATCTTCGCTACATCGTCAAGGAATGCGAGGCGCGCACGCAGTCGGCGTTGCTATTGCGCGCTCTGCGCAATTACGGTGATAGCAATCTGATCGTTTACGCCCCCACCATCAAGCGCGTGGAAGAAACGGTGGACTTCCTGGAAGGACAGGGAATCCCGGCCGTTGCGTACCACGGGAAAATGGACAGCGATGCGCGCCGGCGCAATCAAGAGCGCTGGATGTCCGATGAGGTGCGGGTACTAGTAGGCACGATTGCGTTTGGATTGGGCATCAATAAAGCCGCGGTACGCGCGGTGATTCACTTGTCTCTGCCCAAATCGGTCGAGCAGTACTACCAGGAGGCTGGCCGCGCGGGCCGGGACGGGCTTCCGGCCGACTGCCTTCTGCTATGGCAGAAGAAAGATGTGGGCTTGCTGGCCTATTTCGTCGGTCAGATGACCGATGCGGCCGAGAAAGAGCGCTCGTGGCAGCGCTATCATGTGGTTCGACGCTTCGTCGAAGCGCAAGCTTGCCGGCACCTTCAGATTTGCGCGCACTTCGGCGAGACCGCGAGATGGAAATCGTGTGGCGCGTGCGATGTGTGCGGGGCGACGCCGGCGTGGCTGGCCGAACCGGTGCAAGCACAAAAGCGAAGGCGGCGCGCTGCAGCGGCGGCGGCCGGGTCTAGTGACACGCTCAGAATCGCAGTTTCGCCGAGAACGGATAGCCCCACACCGGACGCCGACCGCGACCTGCAGGAATATCTTCGCGAATGGCGGCGCACAACTGCCAGGGAGCAGGGCATCGCGGCGTTCATCATCATGCACGACACTTCGCTGGCAGAATTGTGCCGGGTCAAGCCCAACTCGCTGTCCGAGCTGAGACACGTGGCTGGTTTTGGCGAGCGGAAAACGGAGCTGTACGGTCTGGAGATCCTGGAGGCACTGGGTCGATTTCGCAACGGTGCCAGGGCTACCGAGACGGCGAGCCAGGCCTCCGATCCCGCTGGTGAAACACTGAGATTATTGAAGGAGGGCCGTACTCTCGAGGAGATCGCGCAAATCCGCGGGCGGCAACTCAGCACCGTTGCCTCCATGGTCGCCACCATGGTGGAACGTGGCGAGGTGGATTTCGATCCCGGCTGGATTCACGACGACTATCAGGAAAAGATCGAGCAAGCTTGTAGCCGCTTTGGTTTTGAACGCCTCAAGCCGCTCAAGGACGCCTTGCCCGAACAAGTTACCTACGACGAGATCAAGTTGGTAGTCGCTCAGCTGCGCCAGCAAAAAGCTCCCTCCTAGATCCATTAACCATGCCTGATTGTTCTGGTGGCCCAGACACTGTGCCAAGTTCTAGCCCGCAGGTACTAAGGGTCCCAGGTGGCTCGGTACTACGCTTGCTCCGGCCCTCGGTCCTACTAAAATCGGTACTTTCGTCTATGGGTTTTGTTTCTGGTTGCAGTGAAGATAGGAGAGGGCGAACGGGTATCCCCGGCTCGACGGAGAATTTCTCCTGCGGCTTGGCTAAGCACAGAACCAATTCGCGTCTGATCGATTGCCTGGCGCGGAGTATGTGCGAACGTCGGTTTCGGGAGTGATTGGAAGCTCCAAATGCTCGTAGTTGTCGGAATGATTTTGCTGCTTGCTTGGACCTTCGAGCACGCGTTTGATTTGAGCGCAGGTTCGCTGGTCAATTTGCTGCTGATTTTCGCTAGCATCTCCTTTGCGCTGGACATCTTTCGTGAACGGGACACAATGAACCCGCGGCCGGGCTGGGACCACCGTCCACCGAGACTCCTTATCGTATCTGCGGCGAGATCGATTCGCCGCCGCTTTGAGGGCCACTTCTCGGGCACTCCTCGCCCATCCCTCCGTCCCCAGAAAAATCAATCGCCGATGGCAAAGGCGGCGTATAATCCAGCCACGCGGCCTGACTGCCTTCCCTATCCCTTACAAACTCGTTCACTCGCCAGAGAAGCACAACTTCCGCGCAGGCTACGGGTGTTTCGCTACGGCAAATAACTCAGTCAACGTACGGCTGCGGTAGTTGAAGATGGCGCGCACATCTCTCTGCACGAAAAGTGCATTGATGGAGCCGCCCCAAACGGATTATTCCACGTGATCGGCAATCGCGGTGCCGCCATCACGCTTGTCGAAGCGGTGCTCGTGTCGCCACAACCGGTACGGCCGTGTCTTTGCTCGTCGACGAACCCATGAGGGGGCTCCCAGGCGGTAATTTCGCTTTCCCAGGAAATCGGGATGCCGCGCAACCGGAAGCGGTAGCGGATGCGCGCGCCGCGAGCCATTGTGATCGGAGCGGGGCTAATGACCGTGAATTTCAAAAATGGCGGCGTGATGCGCTGGAGGTTGCGGGCATCGGCAAAAAACAGGAATATGTCGTCGATCGGCTGCGGCAGCCAGATTTTCGACTCAAAGGTGTATACTTTCATTCGTCCGGATTTACTTCCTGACTTTAAACAGCGCGGCGATCCCCTGGCGCTTCACGAGTTGGAGTTGGTTGGGGAGAAAATGATCCAGATCAGGGGCTCCTTCCGCGTTTAGGACGAGCACGTAGTCGAATTTATCTTTCCAGCCCGTTAGATAGGGAAATCGCTCAAGTTCCTCCGGTGGCACTTGGCTCAGTGCAAGATCGGTGTAGTGCAGCGGCGGGCTGCGCACGGCTTCCAAGTCGCGATACGACTCACTGATGGCGATGGGCTGCTGCGAATCTTCGGCAAAGATGTTGGGCCAGAAGGCATGGCGCTCCAGGAGAACAAACGACGCCAGGTGCCAGTAGGTCGGTGCGACTTCCGGCAGACGACGGCTCGCGGGCATGTTCCCGTACCAGTTTGGATTGTCGGCGTAGCTTACATCGGCGGCGAGGACGCGGCTGCCAGGGGTGACCGATGCGATCGTTTGGCGAAGATCGGCAAGATCGTGTTGGGAATTCACCCACACGTTGGTGATCATGGCAACCCGGGCTACAAACAGAATGGCAAAAAATGCCACTGCGGTGGTGCGCTCGCGGGAGTTCAGGCCTCTGGGGATGAAGCCAGCAAACACCATGAAACCCAGCATCACGGGCAACCGCGTATCCACGAAGTAGATGCCCTTGAACGACACTGGAGTGACCAAGTAGACGCACAACAGGGCGGTGCAGCAGATAAGCGCAGCCTTGGAAATGCGAGCTCGCCCGTTCATCACGCAGAAAGTCAGAAACGCGAGCAATGACGCGGCTACGAGCCAATCGAAGAGAGACGAATATTCCAGGATGGAGTCGAACGCGAGATACAACTTCTTTGGGAGAGATACCCAGGAAGGGGACAAACTCACCTTTTCGAGCGGTGAGGCGCGATAAAGAAGCGCCGGAACGATCATAGCCAAGCCGAACGCGGCGGTCCGCTTTGCAGCGTAGCGAACGTCCATGTTTGTTCGCAGGCCCCTCTCTAGAAGGACGAAAAATTCGTACGAGCCGACAAGCAGCGCGTAAAAACAGAATCCGAACAAATGGAAAAAGAACACAATGGGCGCGAGAATTATAGCGGAAGCAACCGCTACCGCTGGATTTTGTTCCCGGTATCGAATCCATGCAGCAGCGCCCCACAGGGCAATTCCAATACCCAGCTCAAAGTTCATGAAGCCCATTAAGAACAGGACGTTAAAGGCGGCGAAACCCGTGGCAATTTGCCAGAGCGAGCGCCGCCGGAAGTAGGCGCGGCTCAGGGCGATGGCACCCGTCGCCGGCACGAGCAGACAGAATGTGAGCATGATGCGGCCCGCGAGCAACGGGGGAAACACATGCATCAGCTTGGGCAAGATCAGGTCTACGCCTATATTGGGAATGATCTGCCAATGAGCCGAAAACATTTGGCGCAACGCGGGATCGAAACTGCCGAATGCCAGTAAATAGCAGCGCGCAAGGTGATTGGGATAATCGGTGAGTGGCGGAACTTCGACAGCGACGAGCGGAACGAGCAGAGCGCCAAGCATCAAGCCCAGACAGACCCACCACGTGATCGTGCGATCGAGCAGGCTGTCTAGTGCAGCAGCCCATCGGCGGCCAGGCAAATTTTTTTCCTGCTCTTCAGGCAGGTATGCCAACACTAACTCGGAGGTTGCAAAGTCAGGTCCGGCGCTCACTAGGTCAGTCCAGTAAATTGAGAGTGTTTCGTGAGAGTTCCGCGAGGGGGCGGACGAACGCCACGAGTTATGATTAAAGCCTGAACGGAGTAGATGCTTCCATACAGCGAATGGTGTAGCTACCTGACATACAGTGTTGTATGTAAAGAACCGAACTTCGCCTACTCGCCTGGGCCGCCGGAAAGCTCTCGAACCACGGAACTTACAAATTTCTTAGCGTCTCCGAAGAGCATCAGCGTCCGGTCCAGATAGTACAGCGGGTTGTCAATCCCCGCGAAACCCGCAGCCATGCTGCGTTTAATGACCATCACCGTGCGCGCCTTGTCGACATCCAGAATGGGCATGCCATAGATGGGGCTGCTCGGATCGGTGCGCGCGGCTGGGTTAGTCACATCGTTGGCGCCGATGATCAGTGCCACGTCGGTCTGCGGAAGGTCACCATTCACCTGATCCATTTCCAACAGTTTGTCGTAAGGGATGTCGGCCTCCGCCAGTAAGACATTCATGTGGCCGGGCATGCGGCCCGCGACCGGGTGGATGCCGAAGGTCACGTCAACACCTCGCTTAGTCAGGGAGTCATAAAGTTCGCGCACTTTGTGCTGCGCCTGGGCGACGGCCATTCCGTAACCGGGAACGATGACCACTTTACTGGCCGCGGCGAGGATTCCGGCGGCTTCTTCCGGCGTCGCGCTGCGCACCGGTGGTGCTTCCTTCACGCCCGTGGCGGCGGCCTGAATTTGGCCGAAGCCGCCGAACAACACGTTCGTGAACGAACGGTTCATCGCTTTGGACATGATGACTGAGAGGATGAAGCCCGACGAGCCATCGAGCGCTCCTGCGATGATTAGCAGTTTGCTGTTGAGCACAAAACCCATGGCCGCAGCGGAAAGCCCGGCGTAGGAATTCAGTAGGGAGATTACCGTCGGCATGTCCGCGCCACCGATAGGAATCACCAGCATCACGCCGAAAATTAACGGAATGAAAATCATCGCGGGGAACAGCCGCGTCTGTTCCGGGTGGATTGCCAGAATGACGGCAATGGCCACCGCGATTCCTAACATCGCCAAATTGACGAAGTTCTGTCCTTTGTAGGTGATGGGCCGCTGTGGCAACACTTCCTGGAGTTTTCCGGCGGCCATCAGGCTGCCAGTGAAGGTCAACGAGCCTAGGATCACTTCCATCGCGAGCACGGCCATCATGAAAGGTTCGATATTTGGTGAGCGTAAATAAAATTCGGCGGTACCCACCAGCGTGACGCACAAAGCGCCGAACGCATGGCTCAGCGCGGTTCGCTGCGGCACCGCGGTCATCTGCACTTTGCCGAGGGGGATGCCGATGATCGTCCCGACTACCAGCCCGATCGCGACCAATTTGTAGTCGATGATGCCGCGGTGCAGGAGAGTTCCGCCGATGGCCAACGCCATGCCCGCTTCGCCGGCGAATACGCCGCGGCGCGCTGTCGCCGGAGAGCTGAGCCACTTCAGCGAGAGAATGAAAAGCGCGGTGGCGATCAGATAGGTGATTTCAATGACAGTGTCGGTGCCCAGGAAGTTGGTCATTATTTTTTGGGCCCGCTGGATTTGAACATCTTCAACATGCGGTCGGTGATGATGAAGCCGCCGACAACGTTGCTGGTGGCCGCGACGATGGCGATGGTCCCGAGGATTGCTGCGAGATTGCTCTTGTGTTCGCCCGCCAGGATGATCGCGCCGACTACCGCGATAGCATCCAGGGCGTTGGTCAGCGACATCAACGGCGTGTGCAGAAGCGGTGACACCCGCCGGATCACTTCAAATCCAATGAAGGCGGCCAACATAAAAACATACAGGCCGGTGATCAGGTCCAGCTTCATTTTTTCGCGCCCTCCTGTGCCACCAAAGCCGGCAGCGAAAAAAACCCCCGGACTCTGGCGTTAACGATCTCGCCGCCCTGGGTCGTCAGGGTCTCGCGGATGATGTCGTCCTGCAGGTTGAGTTGCACCTTTCCTTCTTTCACCAGCAAGGTCAGGAAAGAAGTGAGATTGCGCGCATACATCTGGCTGGCGTGATACGGAACCCCGTTGGCCATATTCACCGATCCAATGATGGTGACGCCGTGTTCGATAATGGTTTCACCGGCGTGGGTTAGTTCACAGTTTCCGCCGCGCTCTGCCGCCAAATCGACGATTACCGAACCGGGTGCCATTCCAGCGACCATTTCTTTGGTGACCAGCGTCGGGGCTTTCTTGCCGGGAATTACCGCCGTGGTGATCACTACATCGTGCTCCGCGATGACCTTCCCGAGTAACTCGCGCTGCCGGCGATAAAAGGTTTCGTCTTGGGCGGTGGCGTAACCGCGGGCGTCCTGCGCGTCCTTGGCTTCAATCCCAAGTTCTACGAAACGCGCGCCAAGGCTCTGCACTTGCTCCTTCACGATCGGGCGCAAATCATATGCCGACACCACAGCGCCCAGGCGGCGCGCCGTGGCGATGGCTTGCAGTCCAGCCACGCCCACGCCCAAGATCAGCACGCGCGCCGGGGTGATGGTACCGGCGGCGGTCGTGAGCATCGGGAACAGCTTCGGGAGCGTGTCCGCCGCGACAATGACAGCCTTGTATCCCGAGACCGTGGCCATCATGGACAGAGCATCCATGCTCTGCGCGCGCGTGGTTCGCGGCATAAGCTCCACGGAAAACGAAGTGATCCCTCGTGAGGCAATCTCCGTGATGCTTTGCACCGAACCGAGCGGCCGCAGAAATGCCACGAGAATCTGATCGCGATGGAAAAGAGGCAGATCGGAGCTGCCGGTTCTGTCGTTGGCGCCGTGGCCCAGCACCTGCACGATAATATCCGCTAGTCGAAAAACTTCGGAACGCTGGGGGATGATCTTGCCGCCTTTGGCGGCATACTCGGCGTCAGGGTAGCCCGCCTCCGTGCCCGCGCCTGCTTCCACGACAACTTCCATCCCTGCTTTTGCGAGATTGGCCAGCGCCGAGGGTACCAGCGCGACGCGCCGCTCGCCCGGGAAGGTCTCTCGGGGAACACCAACAATCAT
>CAVRLD010000010.1:0-647039 GCA_963721915.1 uncultured Acidobacteriota bacterium
CTCTTACGATGTATCCGGCGTCGGCAGGGCAGGCAAATAGTAAGAAAGCATAATTTATATGTCAAAAGATTTAATCAGCATATCTGGACGTAACATTCTATTTATCTTAGAGCAATGTGAGTCAGAAAAACCTCGGACATTGAGACCGCCCAGTTTGAGCGGGCACTCAATGTTGTCGGAGGGTGCGGAACAGATGGGGGCGCGGCTCAGACTTCGAGGATTACGGGAAGGATTAGTGGGCGCTTGCTGGTGTGTTTGTTGATGTAGCGCTTCAAGTCTACGCGGATTTTTTCTTTCATTACCGACCAGTCCATTTTTTCTTCGGAGTTGGATTGTTCTACCGTTTTCAGGACTACGTCGCGGGCCCCGGCCATTAGTTCCTGGCCGTTGTCGCTGAACATTCCGCGGGTGACGATTTCTGGCTGCATGTCCATTTTGCCGGTGTGCTTGTCGATGGCGATGATGGGGACTAAGACGCCGTCCTCACTGAGATGCTTGCGGTCGCGGACTACGGCTTCTTCGATTTCTTCCAGGGAGCCGGAATCGACCAGGACGCGGCCTGCGGTAACCGGGTCGCGGCGGTAGGCGCGGTCTTCGGTGAATTCGACTACCTGGCCGTCTTCCATCAGCAGGATTTCGCCGGAGACGCAGCCTAGTTGGTGGGCCAGGGCAGCGTGGCGGAAGAGGTGGCGGTATTCGCCGTGGACCGGGATGAAATATTTCGGTTTGCAGAGTTGCAGGATGAGCTTTTGTTCTTCCTGGCTGGCGTGGCCGGAGACGTGAATGGTGCCGGCGGAGTTTTCGTAGTAGACCAGGGCGCGGCGGCGGAACATGTTGTCGAGCATGCGGAAGATGGGCTTCTCGTTTCCGGGGATGATGCGGGCGGAGAGGATGACCGTGTCATTTTCATCGACGGAGACGAAACGGTGATTGTCCACGGCGATGCGCGACATGGAGGACATCGGTTCGGCCTGGCTGCCGCTGGCTAGGATGACCAGGCGCTTGGGGTCGAAACCGCGGATGTCTTGCGGGCGGACGACCATGCCGTCGGGGATATGCAGGTAGTCGAGCGAGTGCGCGATTTCGATGTTGTCGACCATGCTTCGGCCGACGAAGGCTACTTTGCGGCCCACGCGGGAGGCGATGTCGATGACCTGCTGGATGCGATGGATGGAGGAAGCGAAGCAGGATAGGACTACGCGGCGCGGGGCGGAGCGGCAGAGATCTTCGAGGCGAGGGACTACCGCGCGTTCGGAGGGCGTGAAGCCAGGGCGCTCGACATTGGTGGAATCGCTGAACAGAGCGAGAACGCCCTCGTTGCCGTAGCGGGCGAAGGCGTGGAGATCAAAGGGGGCGCCGCCTACCGGGGTCTGGTCGATCTTGAAATCGCCGGTGTGAACGATCACGCCTAGCGGGGTGCGGATGGCCAGGGCTACGCAGTCGATGGTGCTGTGAGTTACCGGGATGAATTCGATTTCGAACGGATCGATTTCTACCAGGCGGCCGGGTGTTACTTCGCGCAGGGTGGTGGAATCGATCAAGCCTGCTTCTTCCAGGCGCTTTTTTACCAGCGCGAGGGTGAATCTACTTCCATACACCGGGACATTTAAATCGCGGAGGATGTACGGTAGCGCGCCGATGTGGTCTTCGTGGCCGTGGGTGAGGACGATGGCTTTGACGAGCGAACGGTTCTGCTTGAGGTAGGTGATATCGGGAATGACCAGGTCCACGCCGAGGAGCTCGGATTCGGGGAACATCATGCCGGCGTCGATGACGATGATGTTGTCACCGAGGCGCAACGCCATCATGTTCATTCCGAATTCGCCGAGGCCGCCTAGGGGGATAGCTGTAAGAGACTGCGAGGTGTTGCTCAAAGAATGGTTATCTCCATTTACTCAACATTGATCGTATCACACGGGGATGGTGCGAGTCGTATGAGGGCGCAGCGCAGAGCGCGTCGCCGCTTAAGTCGATGCGCGAGTTTACGTTGAGATCTTTCCACCATCCTCGTCGGATAGCCTCAGGATGACAGTTTTGTGGTGATGTGGTTTGATTCGGCATGCCCGTCAGCGGAACTGGGCGTAGGTGCTGAAGAATCCAAAACAGTGGGGCTCGGAGGAGCGCGAGATGAGCGACGATTTCGGAGAGTTTACACGAAGAAAGTTTCTTGGAGTGGGGTCGGCGGCTGTGCTGGCAGCAGCTACGGCTGGCGTGGCAGGCGGGCAGGAAGCAACCAAGCCGCAGAGGTCGCCGGATCATCATTTGCCAAACGAACAGAATCATGGGCCCCAGAATCCGCCACTAGAGGCCGAGAATCCGAGCGCGGTGTGGGCTACCGAGACGGATTCGGGGACGGTGCCGCCGTTTAAGTATCCATTCGGATTTGCACGGAAAAGGATTGAGAGCGGAGGGTGGACGCGGCAGGTGACTGCGCGGGAATTGCCGATTTCGAAGACCATCGCTGGGGTGGAGATGCGTCTGACCGCGGGTGGAGTGCGCGAGCTACATTGGCACGTGTCGGCGGAGTGGGCCATCATGCTGTACGGAAATGCGCGGATTACCGCGGTGGATGTTGGAGGGAAGAGCTTTGTTTCCGATGTGGGTGAAGGCGACTTGTGGTTGTTCCCGCCGGGAGTGCCGCACTCGATTCAGGGATTGGGACCGGACGGGTGCCAGTTCTTGCTGGTGTTTGACGATGGGAATTTCAACGAGTTTGAGACTTTTTTGCTGACCGATTGGCTTGCGCATACTCCGCGTGAGGTGTTGGCGAAGAATTTCGGAGTGCCGGAATCGACGTTCGATAAAACGCCGAAGAAGGAGATATTTATTTTTCAGACCGACCTGCCGGAGGACTTGAAGAAGGAGCAGCTCTACGCGGCCGAGGGGACGGGGAGCGTGCCGCAGCGAATGGACTTTCGCCCGAGCCAGATGAAACCGACGAAAGTTACGCGGGGCGGGGAAGTGAAGATCATCGACGCGAAGAATTTCCCGATTACGCCGATCGCGGCGGCGATTGTGAAATTGAAGCCGGGAGGGTTGCGCGAATTGCATTGGCATCCGAATGCGGATGAGTGGCAGTACTTTATTAGCGGGAAAGGACGGATGAGCGTTTTTGCGGCAGGAGGACGAGCTCGGACCATGGATGTGCAGGCTGGGGATGTCGGATATATTTTGCAGTCGAATCCGCATTACATCGAAAATACTGGGGACTCGGAGTTGGTATTTTTGGAGATGTTCAAGAATCCGCATTATCAGGATATTTCTTTAGCGGAATGGTTAGCGCATACGCCGGCGCTTTTGGTGGATCAGCATTTGAAGGTAGGACAGGAAATGCTGAAGGCGATTCCGAAGGAAGAGGTTGTGAACACGCCGCTGTGATTTGAGGATGGGGCGGGCGACGTGAGGAAAAGCAGATCCCTCGCTTCGCTCGGGATGACACTGGTTGTAGTAGGTGGCGGGCAGTTAGGCGCGCTGCAGCGCGCCCATACGTCGTGCCCCTGTATTTGGATGCTGCAGCTAGGCGCGCTTTAGGCGGTGTGGGTTAGCGAGCGCTTCCGGCGAAGAGGTGCACGATGGTGACGAGAATCACGGCGCCCACCGTCGCTGCTGCAAGACTGTAAAGAGTGCCGCCGCCGAGAATGCCTAGTTTCATAAAGAGCCAGCCGCCCAAGACCGAACCCACCAGACCTAGAATGACGTCGGTGATGCAGCCGTAGCCTGCGCCGCGGGCGATTTTTCCGGCTAGCCAACCGGCGATCAGGCCGATCAATATCCAGTAAAGGATGCCGTGTTGCCATTCGACGACTACAACTCGATCTTGCACGAAATTTAGATAGAGGGATGTGGGCATGCGGCCTCCTGGGCTCGCTGCAGGGTCGTGTTTGCTACGATGTGCGCATTGTAGCTGTGAGTTGGAGGAATGCCAACTTGAGTGGTCACGGGAGAGCTTCGATTGGATTTGGCTCCGGCATCGATTGTGGAGTGATGGGGATCTTTGATCGTCGGAGCACAGACATGAGTGTCTGTGCTACTTGGAGGCGGGTTGTTGTTGGGTCATGCAGTGGAGAGTGCCCAGGCCTAGGACCAGGTCGCGGCACGCTACCCCTACCACCTCGCGATCCGGAAAGAGGCCGGCCAGAGTATTGAGAGCTGTGCGGTCATTGGCGTCGTTGAAGGTGGGAACGATTACGAGTTTGTTGGCGATGTAGAAATTTGCGTAGCTTGCGGGCAGGCGTTGGCCGTCGAAGTAAATCGGCGCCGGCATGGGGAGAGTTTCGATGCGGAAGGCGCGACCGTCGTGATCTTTCATTTTGCGGAGCAGCGCTAGATTTTCTTGTAGCGGGCCGTGGTTCGCATCGGATTTGTCATGTTCGACGACAGTTACGATCGTGGTGGGATTGACGAAGCGGGCGATGTCGTCGACGTGGCCGTGGGTATCGTCGCCGGCGATGCCATTGTGGAGCCAGAGAACTTGCGTCGCGCCTAAGTAGTTGCGGAAGACTTGGGCGTAGTCGTCGCGCGTAAATCCGGGGTTGCGTTCCTGCGTGGTGCTCAGCAGGCACTCCTCGGTGGTGAGCAGGGAGCCGTGGCCGTTGACGTCGATGCTGCCGCCTTCGAGGACCACGCGGCGGCCTTTGCGCATGGGCTCCCAGATGGGATGTTTGAGTTTTCTATTTACCTGCGAGGCGGCTACGGCGTCCTTTTTGTGATTGGAGTATTTGGCCCATCCGTCGAAGCGCCAGTGCGTGTAAGCGACCTCGCCGGACGATTTGCTGATGGAGATGGGGCCGGAATCGCGCATCCAGCCGCGGTCGGTGGGAACGCGGAAGAAATCGACGGCGGCGAGATTGGCGCCGGATTTCTTCAAGATGGCGCGGACTTTGGATTCGGCAGCGCGATTTTGCACCAGGAGATAGACTCGTTCAACGCGTGAGAGGAGCCTTACGATTTCGGCGAAAGCCCAGGGGATCGTGGGGAATTTGCCGGGCCAGTCGGTCTGCTCGTGTGGCCACCCGAGCCATGTTGCGCGGTGATGCTCCCACTCGGCGGGCATCCAGTAGCCGAGTTCGAAGGGAGTTTGCTGGGGAGCTGGTGTTTGTGTTCGCTTTCGCGGCATGCGGTTATTCGCCGAGCCAACGATTGAGGATGGGACCGTAGGCGTCGATGCGGCGGTCGCGCAAGAACGGCCAGTTGCGGCGGGTGTCTTCGCTTTTTGCCGGATCGCACTCGACGACGAGAAGTTCTTCCTTGTCGTTGGAGGCTTCCGCGACGAGTTGCCCGAAAGGATCCGCGACGAAGGAATTTCCCCAGAATTCGAGGCCTGCATCGCCCGCCGCAGGCCTGCCTTCGTAGCCGACGCGATTGACAACCGCGACGTAGACACCGTTAGCGATGGCGTGAGCGCGCTGGATCGTGCGCCAGGCATCGAGCTGTGCGGCGCCGAACTCTTTCTTTTCGTGTGGGTGCCAGCCGATGCTGGTGGGATAAAAGATTACCTGCGCGCCGCTAAGCGCGGTGAGACGCGAGCCCTCGGGATACCACTGATCCCAGCAGATTTGGACGCCGATTTTGCCGTACTTCGTGTCGAAATTTGGAAAGCCGAGATCGCCTGGCGTGAAATAAAACTTTTCGTAGTAGAGCGGATCGTCGGGAATGTGCATTTTGCGGTATTTGCCGAGGAAGCTGCCGTCGGCGTCGAGGACTGCGCAGGTATTGTGGTAGATGCCGGCGGCGCGGCGTTCGAAAAGCGAGACGACTAGGACGACCTTCTTTTCTTTTGCGATCTGCGCCAGAGCTTCCGTCGCTGGGCCAGGGACGGCCTCTGCGAGGTTGAATAATTCGGCGTCTTCTTTGCGGCAGAAATATTCACTGCGGAACAGTTCGTGCAGCGAGATGATTTGCGCGCCGCGCGCCGCGGCTTCGCGGATCTTGTCGATCGCATGGGAAAGATTCTCGTCGGCGTTCGCGGTGCAACGCATCTGCACCAGGCCGATCGTAAATTTGTCTGCCATAGAAATTTAGTTTAGCATGAGCTGCAACGGTGCCCATTCACGCGAATTTCTCTTTCCTTCGCTGCGCATTTGTATTATCAATTTGCGTGGCGTTACATTGCAGGCAGATTAAAATCGAAACAACGCCAGGCCACAAAGTGAGCGCCGCGTAGGAATTCGTACGACAACTTCAGGAGCGTAAATGGCAAAGCAAAAGAAGACGGTCACCGGGCGCGTGTTGCACGATCCGGTCAAGGACAAACTCCGGCCGATCTTCCCCCTGGATTTGTCGAAATGCCGGACGATCGATGATCTGGTGCGCGCGATGGGAGACACCGCGTACACCGGGCGGCAGATCGGCGATGCAGCCGACGTATTGGAAGCGATGGCGCGCGACAAAGACTGTTTTGTGGTGATGACCCTTTCTGGAGCATTGACGGTCGGCAAAATGGGCCTCGTTTTTTGCGACTTGATCGAAAGCGGCGTCGTGAACGCGATCGTGTCTACCGGGGCGCTCATGGCTCACGGCCTGGTCGAAGCGACGGGTTTGTCGCATTTCCGTTACGATCCATCGAAAATGGACGATCGGGAACTTTTTGAGGCGGGTTACAACCGCGTGTACGACTCCCTTGAGCCGGAAACGAATCTGGATCACGTGGAAGACGTAGTTGACGGGATTCTGGAGGAGTGGGATGCAGACGAGATCGTTTGCAGCTGGAAACTACATCGCAAAATCGGCGAATACCTGACGAAGCAGGGCGGCGGGCGGGGAATTCTCAAGTCTGCCTACGAACAGAACGTTCCGGTATTCGTACCCGCGTTTTCGGATTCCGAATTGGGTATCGACTTCGCGCTGCACAAAATGACCCGAGTGAAAGAGAAGCGCCCGTTGCTGCGTTTCGATCCGTTTGAAGATTTCGAGAAGTTTGCGGACATCATGTTGGCGGCCAAGCGCATGGGCATTTTCACGGTGGGTGGCGGCGTGCCTCGCAACTGGTCCCAACAATTCGGCGTGTACGCGGAATTGCTGGCTCGGCGCGGCTATAAGGATGTACCGCTCAAACGCTACAACTATGGCTTGCGAATTTGTCCGGAGCCGGTGCATTGGGGCGGCTTGAGCGGCAGCACCTACACCGAAGCGGTGTCATGGGGCAAATTTCTTCCTCCCGAGGAGGGCGGCAAGCTTGCGGAAGTTTTCGATGACGCTACGGTTGCACTGCCGCTGGTGGTCGGAGCAGTGCTGCAGCGGATCGGCTACTTCAAGAAATAGGGAAGGCGCCGATGTACGAGATCTTGAAAAGCGTTTTAGCTGCGCGATACGCGGCCAAGGTACCTAAGGGACACAGACAAGAGTGTCTGGGCGACTAGTCGTCTTCGCCGATCAGGATCGCCGCACCTAGAACTGTCGTCCAGAGACCGCGCTTGTCGCCGACAGCGGATTGCGTGACGTTCATGGTGCGGACGATTTTGTTGGAGATGCGATAGACTTCTTTTTTTTCGTCGAAGGAAAGATCGGGATCGAATTCCACGTTTAGGGTGGTTGCCAGCATTTCCGCGGCGAGTTCCTCCGCATATTCGCCGGCAACTTCTTCGGTTTCTCCGAAGGAGTGATGTTCCGATAAGTAGCCGTACATGGATTTGTCGCTTGGCAGGGCCAGGCCGATGCTGGCGGCGATCAACCGGTGCGCTTCTTTCGTGGAATTTTCGCTGATCACCGTGAACGCAACTTGCCCGGGCTTCATGTACTTCAGTCCTTCGCTGCGCGAGATCAATTTACAATTCGGAGGGAAGATCGATGAGACGCGCACGATATTGCACGCCGCAATTCCAGCATTCCTAAGAGCTAACTCGAAGCTCGAAAGCCTTTCACGATGTTTTCCGACGCCTTTGGTAAGAAATATTTTCTTCGCGACGAACGCCATGGTGCCGGTGTGGGTGCCTCCGTGAGTGGGCTGAGAGCGAAAATTTTACCGCTGTGGAAAAGTAACAAGAAGGTTTTGCAGTGTCAACGCATTTCCCATGCCGTTGAGTGATGCGCGAGATGAACCGGGCGGATAGCGAGCGATTAAGGGAACAATTCTCCCGCAGATTGTTAACGTTCGATGAATTATTCGCGCGTCAGGTGTTGCAGCAGCTTTCCGAGTGGTTTGCTCAATGCCATAAGCTTGCCGAGATCTGCTGGAGTGAAATCGGGTCCAGCTGTCGATGCGCTGGAACCCTTCCGACTGATCTGAATGACTCCGATCACTTTGCCGCCGGCAAGAATTGGCGCGCTCATGATTTTTTGAATGGCCTCACCGGTCGCGCCCGGCGCGGTTTTTACACCCTCGAACACTGTCGCGTGACGCGCGTTCGCAAAGCTGTTGTCGATTTCAGGCCGGCTCTCTCGGGCGGTGCGCGCGGCCAATGCCGAATTGCTCGTGAGCGGAATGAAGCCCACATTCTTCAGGGCTTCGGGGGCCAGGAAGTACAAATGCCGCCACTTTGTCGAGAGTCCCAGGATTCCCACTTCGTCGGTCTTGACGCCAAGATTTTTGGCGATACGCTCGGACACCGTCGGCCATGCAAGAGAAGAAGGCGATCCGTCCCCTGTATGACTCAGGGCATCCGCGAGGCGTTCTAGTTCGTTAACGAGGCTCATGAATTGTCCAATATTCGTCGGTGTCGCTTGCGACCGGCAGGCAGCCCGGTCAACCGCCGTAATTGTCTTAAAAGAATAGCATCATCATCTTGGACGAGTTTGGAAAAACTGAGTGACTCGGTGCTAGTAATAACCAGCCAATTTCGGAAAAAAGAGCGCGAAGGCAGATCATTTCGAAACGTATGGTCGCTTCGTAAATGTCGCCAACTTGCATCACCGAACTCAACTCCCTATACTGAATTTGCCGTGATTCTAAGCGCCGAATGGGCAAGAACGCGGCGGAGAGGGCATGTCCGCTACGGCAACCCGGCCTGACACCAGTTATTTCCTTCGCAAGCTTCATTCTTTGACCGGCATCGTTCCCGTAGGCGCTTTCCTGGCGGAACATTTCTGGTCCAACAGTACCGCGCTGGTTGGCGCGCGCCAGTACGACGAAACCTCGCAGACGTTGCAGACGATTCCGTTCCGTATTTTCGTGGAGTGGGCGTTCATCTTTCTGCCCATCCTGTATCACGGCGGCTACGGCATTTACATCTGGCTCCGCGGCCAATCGAATGTTTCGGAATATCCCTGGGTCAAGAATTGGCTGTTTACTTTGCAGCGGTACACCGGACTGATTGCGTTTGTCTACATTGGGTGGCATTTGTACACCGAGCGCTGGCTGACTCACGGAACGTCAACGTACGCGACCGTCGAACGTGATTTGCGAAATCCCTGGTATCTGGCGTTTTTTCTCGTGGGCGTGCTGGCATCTTCGTTTCATCTCGGTGTCGGCATCTGGAATTTTCTCTGCAAATGGGGACTCGCCGCGACCGTGCGAGCGCAACGGGCCGCCGGGCAGTTTGGCGTGCTGGTCGGTGTGACTTTTAGCGTCGTCGGCGTGCTGATCCTTCTCAGTTTCCGGTTGAACTGGCATCCCTTCGCTTCCTACGTCACCGCAAAATGAGACATCCCAAAATTATTATCGTGGGCGGAGGACTCGCCGGCCTGATGGCCACGATTCGCGTGGCCGAGACGGGCGTACCGGTGGAGCTTTTCTCGATCGTGCCGGTGAAACGGTCGCATTCCGTCTGCGCGCAGGGTGGTATCAACGCGGCGAAGAACCAAAAGGGCGAAGGCGACACAACGCAGAAGCATTTTGACGACACGATTTACGGCGGGGACTTTCTCGCGAACCAGCCGTTAGTAAAGCGCATGTGTGAAGCGGCGCCAGGCATCATCGATTTGCTCGACCGCATGGGCGTCACCTTCAATCGCACGCCCGAAGGATTGCTCGATTACCGGCGTTTCGGCGGCACGTTGTATCACCGCACCGCATTTGCCGGGGCCACCACCGGACAGCAACTGCTCTACGCGCTCGACGAGCAGGTGCGCCGCCATGAGTCCGAAGGTCGCGTGACCAAGCGCGAGGGCTGGACGTTTCTCTCCGCGGTAATCGATGACGCGGGAATCGGGCGCGGGATCTGCGCGATGGATTTGCGGTCGATGGAAGTGAAGACGTTCCCGGCGGACGCGGTCATCTTTTGCACGGGCGGCATCGGCGCGATTTTTGGACGCTCGACGAACTCCGTCGTCTGCACCGGCTCGGCGCAGTCCGCATTGCTGCAGCAGGGCGTCGACTACGCAAACGGCGAATTCATACAAGTGCATCCGACCGCGATTCCGGGCGAAGACAAGCTGCGCTTGATGAGCGAATCCGCGCGCGGGGAAGGGGGGCGCGTTTGGGTTCCGCGCAATCCACAGGATAAGCGCGCCGCGAAAAGCATTCCAGAGGCGGAGCGCTTCTATTTCCTGGAAGAGTGGTACCCCAAGTACGGCAACCTCGTGCCGCGCGACATCGCCACACGCGCGATTCATCGCATCGTTTATCAAGAAAAGCTGGGGCTTAATGGGCAGGCCGCGGTGTATCTGGATGTCACGCACATTCCGCGCGAGACGCTGGACCGCAAGCTCGAAGGCATTCTGGAAATCTACGAGAAATTCCTCGGCGTCGACCCGCGCGACGAGCCAATGAAAGTTTTTCCGGCGATGCACTATACGATGGGCGGAATATGGGTAAATAACGAAGACCAGGCGACGAGTGTCCCCGGGATTTACGCCGCGGGCGAATGCGAATATCAATATCATGGCGCGAACCGGCTGGGAGCAAATTCGCTGGTGTCTTGTATCTTCGGCGGCGGCATTGCAGGTCCCGCCGCGGTGAAGTATGCGCGCAGCCTTGAAAAGGGAACGGAATCCGTCGATTCCGGCGTCTTTACGCGCGAGCAAAAACGCCAGGAAGCGAAGAATCAGGCGCTGATCGCACAGGACGGCATCGAGAATCCCATCACCATCTGGAAAGAACTCGGCGAGATTATGACCGAGCATGTGACCGTGACGCGCATCAACAAAAATCTCGAAGGTGCTTACGCCAAGCTCAGCGAATTGCAGGCGCGCTATCGCAAGATCGATCTCAGCGATCGCACGCGGTGGTCCAATCAAACGCTCAACTTCGCGCGCGAGCTAGAGAGTATGCTGATACTCGCCCGCGTTATCACCGTTGGCGCGTTCCATCGGAATGAATCCCGCGGCGCGCACTATAAACCCGATTTCCCGGACCGCGATGACGCCAACTGGCTGAAGACCACTCGCGCAAAATGGGTGAATGACGACGTCCAGCTCTCTTACGAGCCCGTCGACATTTCGCAGATTCCGCCGCGCCCGCGTCGCTACGACGCCGCGAAATGAGGTAGGAATGGCCGAGAAGAAACAGGTGATCCTGCGCATCAAGCGCCAAGCGAGCCCGAAAGAGGCGGCGCGCTGGGAAGAGTTTGCGCTGCCGTGGCGGCCGTCGCTGAACATCATCATTTGCCTGCGCGACATCGCGGAAAAACCAGTCACGCGCGACGGCAAGAAGACCACCCCGGTCTCTTTCGATTCCAACTGTCTCGAAGAAGTCTGCGGCTCGTGCGCCATGCTGATCAATGGCAAGGCCCGCATGGCCTGCTCGGCATTAGTCGATCAACTCGAGCAACCCATCCGCATCGAACCGATGTCGAAATTTCCGATGGTACGCGATCTCGCGGTCGATCGCCAGTTCATGTTCGATAGTCTGAAGCGCGTCAAGGCCTGGATCCCCATAGATGGAAGCTACGATCTCGGCGAAGGCCCGCGCGTGGCTCCCGAAACGCAGGAAAAAGCCTATCCCCTGTCTCGCTGTATTACCTGCGGAAATTGCCTGGAGGTTTGCCCGCAAGTAAACGAGCACAGTGACTTCATGGGCGCTGCAATTTTCAGCCAGGTTCGCCTTTTCAATATGCACCCCACCGGCGGGATGCACGCGAAAGAACGTCTGCAGGCCGCGATGGGCCACGGCGGCATCGAGGATTGCGCGAACGCGCAAAACTGCGTGAAAGCCTGCCCGAAGGAAATCCCGCTCACCGAATCGCTCGCCGAAATCAATCGCCAGGCGTGGAAACAAGCCCTGCTCGGCTGGTTGATAGGGTAAACTCTCACCTCGTCTCAAGATTTCAGGGAGGTTGGATGCGCTCAGCCCGCGCCGTTTTTCTGTTTACCGCCATTTTCCTGCTGGCCACAAATGCTCTCGTCCGCACGGTGCCCGCCGACGATATCGCGACTCGCGCTCATAAGCTGCAGTTCTCCTCAATAGTGATCGACACGCACGACGACACGACGCAGCGCTTGTTCTCGAAGGATTATGACCTGGGCAAGCGCAATGCCGACGGCGCCATCGACATCCCGCGCATGCGCGAAGGCGGCATGAATGGCATTTTCTTTTCGATCTGGATCGACGGCCGCACCATGGGCCCGCCCGCGATTCAGAAGGCCCTCGATCAGATCGACGCCGTGCGCGAAACCGTCAAGAAATATCCCAATGAGATCGTCCTCGCGCGCACCGCGGAAGATGTTCGCCGCGCGCACGCGCAGGGCAAGATTGCCGCCCTGATGGGCGTCGAGGGCGGCCACATGATCGGCAACGACATCCGCATGGTGCGCATCTTTTCCGACCTCGGCGTCCGCTACATGACCCTTTCCCATTTCTACAACGATGAGTGGGCGGATTCCTCCACCGATAAACCGGCGCACAATGGCCTCACGGATTACGGCAAGGAAATCGTGCGCGAAATGAATCGCCAGGGCATGCTGGTGGACATCTCGCACGTGAGCGACAAGACATTTTACGATGCGCTTGAAATCAGCAAAGCGCCGCTCATTGCGTCGCACTCTTCCTGCCGTGCGCTGTGCGACCACGTCCGCGACATGAACGATGACATGATCAAGGCGCTGGCGGCCAAAGGTGGCGTAATCCAGATCAATTATGAAAAAAGTTTCATCGATCAGGGATACAAAGACGCTTATGCGAAAGCCACCGGCGGCGTCGTGGAGCTGTTTGCGCAAATCAAGAAGACCTGCGGCGACGATGAGTCCTGTTTCGGCCGCGAGCAGAACAAAATCGAGCAGAAATTGATGGACGAAGGAAAGATCCCGCATGTCTCGTGGGAGCGGATCATCGATCACATCGACCACGCCGTGAAGCTGGTGGGCGCCGATCACGTTGGCCTGGGCTCCGATTTCGACGGCGCGGATATGCCGGATGGCATGGAAGACGCCTCCAAGCTCCCGAAAATCACAGAAGCGCTGCTGCGCAAAGGCTACCCGGAGAGCGACGTCCGCAAAATTCTCGGAGAAAACACCTTGCGCCTCCTCGACCAAGCCGAGAAGGTCAGCGCGCAGCTGAACGCGCAGCAGCAGTAGTAGCACAGGCACTCCTGCCTGTGCCCGCGAACGCACAAGCAAGACTGCTTGCTAGGAGCAGAATGCGCAGTGGTAAGAAACGAATCTTATTCTTGGCCAGAACCAGTCTCCTCGCTGTCGGCCTCACATTTCAAAAATCACCGATGACCGCCGACGACATCGCACCCCGCGCCCGCAAACTGCATTTTTCCTCAATCGTGGTAGACACCCACGCCGACACCACGCAGCGCTTCATCGACGGCGACTTCGATCTAGCCGCCCGGGATCCGAAAGGCAGCGTCGATATCCCGCGCCTGAAAGAAGGTGGCATAGACGCGATTTTCTTTTCCATCTGGGTTCCCAGCAAAGTCAAGGGACCCGTCGCCGTCAACCGCGCCACCCAGCAAATCGAAGCGGTGCGCGACCAGGTCCGCAAGCATGCAGAGGCCATCACCCTGGCGACCACCGACGCCGAAGTCCGCGCCATCCGCAAGCAGAACAAGATCGCGGTGCTGCTAGGCGTCGAAGGCGGCCACATGATCAACAGCGACATGAACACCTTGCGAAAATATTCCACGCTCGGCGTTCGCTACATGACGCTTACCCACAGCGGCAACGCCGAATGGGCGGACTCCTCTACCGACAGACCCGCGCACAACGGTCTCAGCGCTTTCGGTAAAGAGGTTATCCGCGAGATGAACCACCTCGGCATGATGGTCGATGTTTCGCACGTCAGCGACAAAACTTTTCGCGATGTGCTGGCCATCAGCAAAGCGCCAGTGTTTGCCTCGCACTCCAACTGCCGCGCCCTGTGCGATCATCCTCGCAATATGAGCGATGCCATGATTCGCGAATTAGCCGCCAAGGGCGGCGTCATACAAATCAACTTCCATGTCGGGTTTCTCAGCCAGGAATTTCGCAACGCGGAACGTGCCAACCCCAAGATCAACCAGGCCATCGCCATCGAAGTCCACCAGCGCTGCGGCGACAAGGAAGGCTGCCAACTGATCGAAGGCGATCGGATCACTCGCGAATATGTGGAGCAAGGCAAACTCCCGCGCGTCGATTGGACCACAATCATCGACCACATTGACCACGCCGTAAAAGTTGCCGGAATCGATCACGTTGGTATCGGCTCGGATTTCGACGGGGCCAACATGCCCTTCGGGATGGAAGACGCCAGCAAGCTGCCAAAGATCACCGAGGCGCTGTTACGAAAAGGCTACTCGGAAGGTGACGTGAAGAAGATTCTCGGCGAAAATACCTTGCGGTTGATGGATGATGTGGAGCGCATAGGCCGGGAAATAAGTGCAATGTCCCGCTAGCGATGCCTGGGGCGGGTGCCGCACCCTTTGCGTTTTTCAAAGGGTGCGGGTTTAGAGTCAACCTCGACGAGCCTGGACAACACGAACCTAAACAATCGGAGAGAATCGAAAAATGAATTCAAGCAACTTCGGCACGAAAGCGAACAGAGCAACAAGATCGGCTGCCGGCATAGCCCTGGTGTTCTTCGCGGTCGCGCTAACTTCCGCCGCGCAAACGCCGGCGCCCGCAAAAAGCCCAACCGCGCAGGGCACGACGACGAAAAAGTCGACGGCGCCCACGGCCGCGCGCACTGCCTACGATCGCGCTCTGCTGCGTCCAGCGCTGCTCAAGGAAAAGGCGCCCGACGAATACAAGGTACAATTCTCGACCACGCGCGGCGATTTTGTGATCACCGTGACCCGTGCATGGGCTCCGCTCGGCGCGGACCGCTTCTACAACCTGATCAAGCACCACTTTTACGACAACGCCAGCTTCTTCCGCGTCCTTCCGAACTTCATGGCGCAATTCGGCATCAGCGCCTATCCCCCGGTAAACGCCGTCTGGGAAAACGCCAACATCAAGGACGATCCCGTGACGCAAAGCAATACCCGCGGCTATGTGACTTTCGCCACGGGTGGCCCGAACACGCGCACCACCCAGGTCTTCATCAATTTCGGCGACAACAAGCGGCTGGATCACGACGGATTCGCGCCCTTCGGCCGGGTTACCGAGGGCATGAACGTTGTGGACATGTTCTATGATCAGTACGGCGAAGGCGCGCCCTCCGGCGGCGGCCCCGACCAGAATCAGATCCAAAAGCAGGGCAAGCCTTACCTCGACAAGGGTTGGCCTAAGCTCGACTCAATCAAGACGGCAACCATAATCTCGCCGGCGCCTGCACCAGCAACCACCAAGCCGGCGGCAAAGAAGCCCGCGACGCCCAAGCCCAGCGGCGGCACCGCCAAGCCACCGCAATAGCACAAACTGATGTCGGCGCTGCACCGGTTGTAAGCGCCCGCCACCCATCGCGACGCTCTTCCCCTAGTCTCTTCGTCGCGTGCTCGTCGCTGTCATCCCGAACCCGGTCGCGCCGTTTGCGAACGGGGGGTGAGGGATCTGCTGTCGCTCCCTGAGTGGGGGTTGGATACCATGGGTTGCCACGTCAGATACGATCTGTTCTTTAAAACGCCTGTATCTATTTTCCAGATTTGACATCTAAGGGGCTGGAAGGTACCCTAATCGCGTATATGACTCTTTTCTGCCAGACCGTGTGTTGTCCTTGCGCGTGTAACGCTGCGTGTCGCAAGACGCTCATCTCTGGCCAGAGGAGTTTCCGGACTTAGTTAGCAAGTAAGCGCGAGTTCCGAAGCCCACGTGCCAGAGGTTCCAGGCAACGTGGGTTTTTTGTTTTTACAGGGATAAATAATCGAAATGGCCGACACCACCGCAACGGAAACCAAAGCCCAGCGCATTGAGCGCCTCAAGCGCGCCAAAAACGGCTGGGAGCACTTCGACGAAATTAAGGAATTTGCCCGCCAGGGTCACGCCTCAATTCCGCCGGAGTGGTTCGCCACGTACTTGCGTTCCTGGGGCATTTACACGCAAGGCGACGGCGTAGGTGTCATCGGCGGCAAGAACGGCGAAGGCAAAGCCTCCGAATTCTTCATGGTGCGCATTCGCATCCCTAACGGTCTCCTGACCAGCGCCCAAACCCGCGCCATCGCACATCTCGCCGAATGCCACGCCCGCGGCGTAGCCGACATCACTGTCCGCCAGAACGTGCAGTTGCACTGGGTCACGGTCGAGGCACTACCCGACGTGATCGAAACGCTGTGGAGCGCAGGCCTGACCACCATCGGCGCTTGCGGGGACGTCGCCCGCAACATCACCGGCTGCCCGCTTGCCGGTTTCGACGCCCACGAATTCTGCGACGCCTCGCCCCTCGCCCTCGACATCGATCGCGCCCTGGGCGGCAACGCCGAATTTTACAACCTCCCGCGCAAGTTCAAAATGTCCATCACCGGCTGCCGCTCGTGGTGCAATTACCCCGAGATCAACGACATTGGTTTCACCCCGGTAACCCGCAGGCGCCCCGCTGGCGTCGAAACCGGATTCTCCGTCCGCGTAGGCGGCGGCCTTTCCACGAATCCTCACTTGGCCGTGCGCTTAAACGCCTTCGTGCCTTGGAAGCAGGTCGTTCCGGTCGCTCGCGGCATCGCCGAAATCTTCCGCGAAGCAAATGTCCTTCGCGAAAACCGCGAACGCGCCCGCCTGAAATTCCTGTTCCTGCAACACGGCTCGACGGCCGACAGTTTCCTCGCGGAGTTGGAGGATCGCGTCGGCTTCAAGCTCGATCCCGCGGAACCCGAAGAAGTTCCTTCCGACGTGCACCGCGACCACGTCGGCATTCACGCCCAAAAGCAGCTTGGCCTCTCCTACGTCGGCGCCAACGTTCTCGGCGGCCGCATCACCCCCGAGCAGCTTCGCCTCGCAGCCGATCTTTCCGATCGTTACGGCGACGGCCACGTCCGCAACACCGTGATGCAAAATCTCGTCATCGTAAACATTCCCGACCAGCACGCCGTACGCGTTGCCGGTGAATTGACGGTCGCAGGCCTGCCCGTGCGAGCCGCCGCTTTCGCGCGCGCCACGGTAGCCTGCACCGGCTCCGAATTCTGCAAGCTGGCCTTAACCGAAACAAAAGGCTTCGCCCGCTGGCTGGCCAACGAATTGGACGACCGCATCCCCGGCTTCCAGCAGCAATTACGCATCAACGTAACCGGCTGCCCCAATAGCTGCGGCCAACACTGGATCGCCGACATCGGCCTCGAAGGCAAGAAAATCAAGCTCAACGGCAAGATGGTGGACGCCTACTACTTCTGCATCGGCGGCAGCGTAGGAGAATTCGCCTCCATCGCGCGCCCGGTAGGCTATCGCTGCGCCGCCACGGAAGTCCCCGATGCCATCGAGCGGCTGATGCAGCAATTCAACGAGAATCGCGAGCCCGGAGAAAACCTCCGCCAATTTTTCGCGCGCCACTCTAACGATGATCTCCGCAGCATTTTAGCGGGAGGATTCGCTACCGCCGTCGAGCGCGACACCGCCGCCCAAGGCGCTATCCCTATCGGGGTCGAAAGCTAGTGAGCAAGGTCTATCTAATCGGCGCAGGCCCGGGCGCCCCCGATCTCCTAACCGTGAAGGCGGCGCGCCTGCTCGAACGCGCCACGATCGTCCTGCACGACTCGCTGGTCAGCAGGGAAGTCCTCCAGCTGATTCCGCCCACGGCCGAAATCATCGACGTAGGCAAGCGCTGCGGCCAAAAACTCCTGACCCAAGACGAAATCAACCAATTGCTGATCTTCCACGCCCGTAGTGGCCGATCTTTAGATCGGTCCGCCGGCAAATCCCCTGATTGGTCTCCCGGCAGATCCCCGAATGTATCGCCAACCAGCAAATCGACATCCCACAACGAAGTCATCCGCCTAAAAGGCGGCGATCCCCTCGTCTTCGGCCGCGCCGGCGAAGAAATCGAAGCCCTCCGCCGCGCCCAAATCGACTTCGAGATCGTACCCGGCATCACCGCAGCCCTTGGCGCCGCCGCCTGCGCCGGAATCTCCCTGACCGACCGCCGCGCCGCTTCGCAAATTGTAATCACCACCTATTCGCGCGGCTCGGATCCTGCAGCCTCCGATCCATTTGCCGTCACCCCGCAACTCGACTGGGCGGCCATTTCCAGCTCCACCACGCTAGTCCTGTACATGCCCGGTGCCGGCTACGCCGAAGTAGCCCGCCGCCTCCGCGCGGCGGGTCAACCTGAAGACCTCCCGTGCGTGATCGTCTCCAACGCCACCACCCCAAAACAACAAATCCGTTGGACCACGGTAGGCAATCTAGCCGGTGAAGCAAAGCTTCTCGCGCCAGCATTACTAATCGTAGGCCGGGTAGCCACGCACCAAATTCAAGAAATTACCGCTGTGGCAAAGCATTGGCGCGGCGAGCCAATCGACCGCGAACCCAAGCAGGTCAGTTGACCGTAGCCGCCCTCTTTTAAGGGGGCGGGGTTTAGATGTAGCTGCACTCAGCAAGAAACGAATCCGCGACGAAGCAAAAGGGATACAAGGAGAATCGAATGAGCGCCAACACCCAACCTCTACTCCCCAGAAAAAAATGGCTATCCATCGACACCTGGGCAGTCCTGATAGCCCTGGCGGCAGCCCTCTTAATCCGGGCCGGCGTCCTCACCCACATCCCATGGTAACCACGCGAAACTCTGCCAAGCTCGAGTTACTTCCGGTTTCCGCTAACCCATTCAGAATGAACACTTGCATAACCGTATCAAAACAGGGCGCTTTAACGTCATTATAATGAACACTTACAGCAAACCGGGGGGAGGGGTAGTCGCCAGTTGCGCCGCACACACGTCGGTCGCGGCCGGCGCAATTATCTGTCGCCGCAACCCGCTAGCCCTCGAGACCGCCAGAGCGCACACTCTCATTCTGAGGACATCCGACGAGGATCTCCGAAGCACCTCAACGCGCACTTCGGGCAAGACTGTGTCTGATTTGCAGCAGGTACGACACCGGATCGAAGCGTCAAAAACGGAGGCAGCACCAAGATCATGGCTTCATCGATAGCACTACCTCAAACCCGCACAGAGCAACCCGCTCTGCAATTCCTGCGCGTAATTCCGGGCGTGCTGCTTCTCGCCGCCGTGGGCTACGCAGGCAAGCTTCTCGAAAGAAACGTCGGCGCGTACGCGAAAGCTCACCACTGGACATTCCCCAACATCGAATACGTCCTGTGGGCCATCCTCATCGGCCTGGCGATCTCGAACACGGTGGGCGTACCCGAAATCTTCCGCGCAGGAGTGGCCACCTACGAGTTCTGGCTAAAAGCCGGCATCGTTCTCCTCGGCGCACGCTTTCTTCTTGGTGATGTCGCGAAACTAGGCGGAGTCAGCCTCGGTCTGGTGGCGATCGAAATCACCGGCGCCATCGCCTTCATGACCCTGCTAGGACGTCTCTTCAACCTGCGCCCCAAGCTGACCACGCTCCTCGCGGTAGGTTCCGCTGTCTGCGGCGTAAGCGCCATCATCGCCACGCAAGGCGCCATCGACGCCGACGAAGAAGACTCCTCCTTCGCCATCGCCGCGATCCTGGCGCTGGGTGCACTCTCGCTCTTCACGTTCCCGTTGATCGGCCACTGGCTGCATCTCAGCGATCACGCCTACGGCCTCTGGGCTGGACTCGCCGTCGACAACACCGCCGAAGCCACCGCCGCAGGCGCGCTCTACTCCGACGCCGCAGGCAAACTCGCCGTGCTCGCAAAGACCACGCGTAACGCCATGATCGGCTTCGTAGTCCTGGCCTACTCCATCTACTGGGCCAGCCAAGGCCAAGCCAAAACCGTAAAGAACAAAGCCGCCTTCCTCTGGCAGAAGTTCCCGAAGTTCGTCCTGGGCTTCCTCCTGATCTCCGTGCTGGCGACCTATCATTTCTTCAACAAAGACCAAGTCACCGCCCTAGCCAATCTCTCCCGCTGGGCCTTCCTCCTAACCTTCGCCGGCGTAGGCCTACGCACCAACTTCCGCGAAATGCGCAAACAAGGCCTGCTTCCCTTCGCCGTAGGCGCGATTGGCGAAGTTGCGATAGCCATTTTCACGCTAGGGTTGGTCGTAGGCGCCGAAAAACTCTTCGGCCTCTAATCTTTCCGCGGGCCACAACACAAGAAGAGGAGGGCGCCAGGTCGGCGCCCTCTCTGGATTGTGTTAGAATGTGCACAAAGGAAGTGTGCGAATGAGTGCGACCACCACTTTGACGATCCGCGTTCCTACCAATCTGAAGCGCCGTCTCGACCGTCTCGCGAAGCAGGGCAAACTCAGCAAGTCCTGGCTCGCGACCGATGCCGTTCAGCAGTATGTAGACGAACAAGAGCGCCAAGCGACCCTCGTTGAAAAGGCCGACAAGGAAGTGGACGCTGGCCGTTTCGTGGCCCACCGTGACGTCCGTCAATGGCTGCTATCGTGGGGCAGCAAGAAAGAGCTGCCGCCGCCTGCATGCAAGTAGTTTGGTCGTCGTCGGCCGTGGCGCAACTGGCCGAGATCCGGGCCTTCATCGAGCTCGACAAACCGGAAGCAGCCCTCGCCGTGGCCCGGCGCATTGTGGTCGCTGCTGCCCGACTGGCGATAAATCCTAGTATGGGCCGTCCGGGGCGCGTCCCCGAAACGCGCGAACTAGTGATCGCTGGAACCCCATACACCCCATACATTCTGCACTACAAAATTAATGGAGAGCGGCTCAAGATTCTCGCCATATTCCACGCAGCGCGTGAGCGGCCCGGCGACCGCTAATGCGTGTTCTCGGCAATTTAAATCCCTAGGACGCTTACCAATTCCTTCACCGATGCCGCTGACTTCTGCAGGGCGGCGTTTTCTTCTGTCGTCAGCTTGATCTGAATGATTTCTTCGGCGCCCTTCGCGCCAAGCTTCACTGGAACGCCGACAAACAATCCCTTGATCCCGTATTCCCCCTCAAGATATACGGCGCAAGGCAGAATCTTCTTCTTGTCCTTCAAAATGGCTTCCACCATTTCGACGGCGGCTGCCGACGGCGCGTAATACGCCGAGCCTGTCTTGAGGAGGTTCACAATTTCCGCGCCGCCCTTCCGCGTGCGGTCAACAATCGCGTCAATCCGATCCTTCGGAAGCAGATCCGGCAGCGGAATCCCGGCAACCGTCGAATACCGCGGCAGCGGCACCATATCGTCGCCATGTCCGCCCAGCACAAATGAGTGCACGTTCTCCACACTAACCTTGCACTCCATCGCCACAAACGCGCTCATGCGCGCCGAGTCCAGCACTCCTGCCATCCCCAACACGCGCGATTTCGAGAATCCGCTCACCTTAAACGCCGCCTGCGCCATCGCGTCCAGCGGATTGGTCACCACGATGATCACGCAGCTGGGTGAGTGCTTCACGATCTGCTCGACGACCGCCTTAACCACGTCGTAGTTGGCCTTCAACAAATCATCGCGCGACATCCCAGGTTTCCGCGGAAACCCCGCGGTAATCACCACCACATCGCTACCCGCCGTAGCGCTGTAATCCCCACTAGCGGTTGAAATCCCGGCGGCAAACGCATCGGTCCGCGTGATCGGACCGGACTCGACCATATCCAACGCTTTACCCGCCGGCGGTCCATCCAAAATATCCGTCAGCACCACATCCGCCAGCTCCAGATCGACAATTCGCTGCGCCGTAGTAGACCCCACAAACCCGCCACCCACCACCGTAACTTTTTTCCGACTCATCGCAATCGTCTCCGTGACTCTGTGCGCTTCTCTTTCTGATCTCTGCGTTAATTCCTTCTCTTGTTTCCTACTGAGCTGCTGCCACACCCTTCATATTCTCGATAATCGCGGTAGCAAATGCCGAAGTCCCCACCTTGGTCGCCCCTGGCATCAACCGTTCCAGATCGTAAGTCACCTTCTTCTGCTGGATCGTCCGCGCAATGCCGTCCTCAATCAATTTCGCCGCTTCCTTCCAACCCAAAAACTCGAGCATCATCGCGCCCGACAGCATCACCGAACTTGGATTGATCACATCCTTGTCCGCATACTTCGGCGCGGTTCCATGCGTGGCCTCAAATACTCCAAATCCATCTCCGATGTTCGACCCCGGCGCCATCCCCAAGCCTCCCACCTGCGCCGCGCAAGCATCCGACAAGTAGTCCCCATTCAGGTTGGAGGTAGCCAAAACGCTGTACTCGTCCGCGCGCATCAAAACTTGTTGAAACACGGAATCGGCAATCCGGTCGTTGATCATCAACTTCTTTTTCCACTGACCCTTGCCGTGCGTCGCGTAGATCGCGTCCAGTGTCTTCTTGACCTCGTCATAGAGCGTCTTCTTGAACGCATCGGTAGCCTGTTCCAGGCCGGGCTCGATCATCGCCGCGTTCTGCTCTACGGTCAGCTGCGGATTTTTGTCCAGATTGTCGATGATCCAGCTCTCGCGCTCGGTAATCGTTTCCGCGCGAAATTCCTCTTGCGCCAATTCATAGCCCCAGTCGCGAAACCCGCCCTCGGTAAATTTCTGGATGTTTCCCTTGTGTACCAAAGTGACGCTCTTGCGTTTGTTCGCCAGCGCATATTTGATGGCCCGACGCACCAGCCGCTTCGTCCCGGTCGGTGAGATCGGCTTGATGCCCACGCCGGAATCCCAACGAATTTGCTTTTTTCCGTCCTTCAACATGTCGTTGTTCAAAAATTCCAGCAACTTCTTCGCTTCCGGCGATCCGGACTTCCATTCGATTCCGATGTAAACATCCTCGGTGTTCTCGCGAAAGATAAACACATCCATCTTTTCCGGCTCTCGCACAGGGGAAGGAACTCCGGCAAAATACCGCACTGGCCGCTCGCAGGAATACAAATCCAAAAGCTGCCGCAGCGCCACGTTCAAAGATCGAATTCCGCCGCCTACCGGCGTAGTCAGCGGCCCCTTGATGGCCACGCGAAAATCCCGAATCGCGTCCACGGTTTCATCCGGCAACCATTCCTTGAAAGCATTAAAGGCTTTCTCACCCGCAAACACTTCGAACCACGCAATCTTCCGCGTGCCGCCGTACGCATGGTCCACTGCCGCATCGAACACGCGGCGTGAAGCTTTCCAGATATCCCGGCCAGTCCCGTCGCCCTCAATGAACGGGATTATTGGATTGTTCGGCACCTGCAGTTCGCCGCCGCTGTACCCAATGGCCTTGCCATCGGCAGGAATCGCCTGACCGTTGTAAGCGTTCTTCATGAGATCCGAATCCTCCAGGGGTCATCGCACGGACTCTGGGTTTCATAAACTTGAGTCCGTGCGTCCAAACCGTGCCGAGCGTCCCATCATGCTTTCGTAAGCATGCTTCCGTAACACTCTTCAGTAGCCACGCGAGAGAATCTTCGCGCATTCTTGCGGCGCCCTGATCATTTCCAGCGCGGTGCGCGAATCTGAAAACATACCACAAGCCCGAGAAACCCCGAAATGGCAGTCAGAGTGGGCTTCTCGCAAAACGCAAAATTTTTGTAACCTCAATGGCCGCATGCCGGTTGAGGGTTATACTGCTCCCACGATTTCGGAATAAGATCGGAATGCACATCGGCAATGCAAACAACCAGGAGGACGCTGCGATGATGATCGACTGGAATGAATATCAGAAACAAATCGGCGCGACGCTCGGAGAATTGATGAAGCTGAGCCCCGATACCGTACGCGGATACCAGACGCTGGGTAAGGCGAACTCCGCCACCAGCAAACTCGGTGAGAAGACCCGGCAATTGATCTCCTTGGCCGTGGCGGTCACCACGCACTGCGACGGGTGTATCGTCGTCCACACCGATGCCGCACTGAAAGCTGGAGCCACAAAAGAGGAAATCGCGGAGGCCCTCGGTGTTGCCGTCGCCATGAACGCCGGCGCCGCGCTCATTTACTCGACACGGGTTCTGGACGCGGTTGCCGCGAAGTCGTCGCAAGCCCAGGGGGCTTAGGCAGACGGCGCAGTGAGGTTTGCCCTCTGGCGTTTACGGCGCCAGTTGGTGGCCAATTTCCCAATGAAGTCCGAAGGGATCGGCTACGCGCGCGAGTCGCCATCCGTGTTCTTCGCCGACCGGGAAAATTTCGGACGCTCCAGCGGCTATGGCCTGCGCGAATACCGCGTCGGGGTTGGCCACGGTCAAGATCATTCGGATCGAATCGCCACCTAGAGGATCGCGGGACTCGGACTTGGCATCGCGATCCGCCGAGGACTCGCCACTCAGCCAAAATTCCGCGCCGGCTACGGAGAGCCTCACCACCACGCCACCGCCATCGGGTACTTCAAGCCGATAAACTTCCGTCGCGCCAAACGCCGACTTATAAAAGGCGACCGCGCGCTCGCCATCCCGCACTGACAGCCAAGGCGCAATGGAGCAGGGGATTAACGCCTCTGAATGTAAGGCCATAGTTCCACCCCGTCAAAAGGCCGCGACCTGGAGTAGCGCAATGCGAATTGCCTAAACTAACAGGCTGCGGAAAAAGGCGCGTTTGTCATCCCGAACCCGCGTCGTTTGCCGGCGAGGGATGTGCTGTTCGCAAGAAAGCCAAGGAAAAAGCAGATTCCTCACCCCGTTCAAAAACCGAACGGGGTTCGGAAGGACATATTTTCGAGTTTTTCCGCAGCCTGCTAAAACATATTCCACAAAAACTGGTTGTAGACCTCGTGGTGGAATTGCACTTCGGGCACCTTCACAAAGGTGCCGAGTTGTCGCGCGCAACGGTCAGCCGCGGCCTGCTTCAAATCAGCGTACCGGGCCTTCACGTCCTCGCCCAGCAACTCCGTGGTCCATTTCGCCTTGCGGAAATCATCGAGGGCCGCGTAAATGTTGTCCGGCAAATAGCGTTCCGCCTGCCGGAGGTTCTTGGTTTTCGCGGTGTCGCCCGCGATCCCGGTCTTGAAGATCGAGTACATCACCATATAAGGGTTCGCGTCCGGCGCCACCGCGCGCACTTCCACGCGCATGCTCCTTTCGTTTCCGATAGGGATGCGCACCATGGACCCGCGATCCACCGCGGAAGCTTTGAGCTGGTTGGGCGCTTCAAAATGCGGATCCAGCCGACGGTAAGCATTCACGCTGGAATTCAGCAGCAGGCAAATATCATTACCGTGCGTCAGGATGCGATCGACAAACTCCCAGCCAAACTTGCTGAGTTTTTCTTCGCCTTTGGGGTCCCAGCAAAGGTTCTTGCCTTTTTGGCTCACGGATACGTTCGTGTGCATACCGTTGCCGTTTACGCCGACCACCGGCTTCGGCAAGAAGCATGCCGTCAGCCCCATCTTGGTAGCCACTTGTCGACAGATCAGCTTATAAAGCTGGATTTGATCCGCGGCCGCGACGACTTCGCCGTACCCATAGTTGATCTCGAATTGCGAAGGCGCCACTTCCGGATGGTCTTTCTCATTTTGGAAACCCATCGCGCGCTGTACTTCGGCAGTGGTGTCGATAAACGTGCGCAGCGGATCGCTGGGCAACGAGTGGTAATACCCGCCGGTATTGACGTATTCAAACTTTCCGGTTTCGTGGTAGCGTGCCTCCGCGTCTATACCATTGAACAGAAACCCTTCGATCTCGTTCGCCGCGTTCAGCGTGTACTCTTCTTCATCGAACTGCTCCTGCGCAAAGGTCTTCAACAGCCCGCGGACGTCGGCGTTATAAGGCGAACCGTCCTTGTCGATCACTTCGCCGAACACCAGCACCTTGCCAGACCCGAAAACGTCCGCCGGGCCCCAATAGAATGCGCCCCAATCGATCCCCAACCGCAGGTCGCTTTCGCGCTGCGCTGTAAATCCACGGATCGAGGAACCGTCAAACGTCAAGTTGTCCCAGCTCTTCACCAGAAATTTTTTGTCGTAATCGAGCATGTGCAGGCGGCCTTCGAGGTCGCTGAAGAGCACGGTAATTGCCTTGATGCGCTTCTCGTCGGTCAAATATTTAATCCGCTCTTCCTGAATCTTGTGCGGCGCAACGCGGTCCAGGCGCTGCTTTTTGGCCTTCAAGTTCAGCTCTTCCAGCTCGTCGTAAGAAATAGCCAGGAAATTACGCAGTTCGTTCGACATGATTCTCCTCGAAATAAGTTGTGGGCAAATTTAGCGGCGGAAGTAGGTGCGGAAAAAGGCCAGCCATAAACACGGTAGAGTACCCCGCCATTCTTCCGGCGGTCAAATCGAAAAACCCAACCACAAGGACGCGAAATATCGATAGCGCGAATCTGGAAATCGAATTGTAAGTTGCAACTTCAAGTCACCGGACGCCGGGCGGAAGCCCGGCGCCTACAGGCGGCTTGACTAATCGTAATATTCCTGCCCAAGGTGCGTGATTAGGTCTTCGCCCATCATCCACCGCAACGTGTTCTTCAGCTTCATAAGTTGGATGAAAAGGTCGTGCTCCGGATACAACTTCGGTGCCGTCATCGGCGACTTGAAGTAAAAACTCAACCATTCCTGTATGCCTCGCAGGCCAGCCCGCTGCGCCAAATCCAAAAACAAAACCAGATCCAACACAATCGGCGCCGCCAAGATAGAATCCCGGCACAGAAAATCCACCTTGATCTGCATCGGATATCCGAGCCACCCGAAAATATCGATGTTGTCCCAACCCTCTTTGTTGTCGCCGCGCGGCGGATAGTAGTTGATGCGCACTTTGTGGAACATCTTGCCGTATAGCTCGGGATACAAATCCGGCTGCAAAATAAATTCCAGAGCTCCCAGCTTCGATTCTTCCTTGGTCTTAAACGAGCCCGGATCTTCCAGAACTTCTCCGTCGCGATTGCCCAGAATGTTGGTAGAAAACCAACCGCTCAAGCCCAACATGCGCGCCTTGAACGCCGGAGCGAGCACCGTCTTCATCAAGGTCTGGCCGGTTTTGAAATCCTTGCCGCAAATCGCGACATTATGTTCCAGCGCAAGCTGCTGCATGGCCGGAAAATCCACGGTCAAATTCGGCGCCCCATTCGCAAATGCCACGCCGCTGGTAATCGAAGCCCACGCGTACAACATCGACGGCGCGATCGAAGGATGATTCGCCTTCATCGCCTCGACGAACTTCTGCGGCGTCGAGTGGACCTCCTCGGCCTTCAGAAAAATCTCGGTCGATCCGCACCAGCAGGTAACCATCCGCGAAACCTTATTCGTCTTCCGAAAGTTTGCGATGTCTTCCTTGATCTGCAGCGCCAGCTCGTACTTGTTCTTGCCTTTCTTCACATTCGGGCCGTCCAGCTTCTTCACATACTCCGGATCGAACGCCGCGGTCATCGGCTTGATACCGGAAAGAAACGGCTTCACTTTCGCCAAATCCTCCAGGCTCAGCACTCCGGCGTTGGAGGCCGACTGGAACGCGTTGTCTTTGAAAATATCCCAGCCGCCAAAAACGAGATCGTCCAGTTCGCCCAGCGGCACGAATTTCTTGATCTGAGGGGACCGCGCATCCGTCCGCTTCCCCAGCCGGATCGTGCCAAGCTGTGTCAGCGAGCCCACTGGATGCGACTTGCCTTTGCGGACGAGCTCCACCCCGGCCATAAATGTCGTGCTCACAGCGCCAATTCCGGGCAATAACACTCCAAGTTTTCCCTTAGCTGGCTCAATCTTTCGAGGCTTGTCCATTCCTCTCCTTCGCAACAACAAAAGGCGTGTCTTTCTTTTCGTTTTTTTTTCTTCCCGCGTCGTTAATGCTTCAAATCGGTCCGATCACACCCAAACAAACCAGTAATGATGCGCGAACCACCCACGATTTGCAAATTCGCGTTGCCGCACGGGAACCTCTGCGGTGGGATTTTTGGAATCCGTTCACTCGCCGCGCGTTATTGCAGGCTTCACGAATCTTTAATGGAAGCGTAAGTAATTTGCCGGACCCCGCGTGCCATCATCCTCTCCCGCCGGGAGGCCTACGTGAAAAAGACTCTGATTGCAGCAGCTCTCGCAACAACCGCATTGTCCATGTTGACCGCAGGAATATTTGTGACACGACGAGTGGCAGCCGACAATAACCCCCTCGCATTCCTACCGAATAGTCTAGTGCTCAGCCGGAGCGTATATACCGGAAGTGCGGCCACGGTTAGGGTAGGCCAGACATTGCCGCCAGGTTGCGTCGCTGGCAACGTTCCGGTACCGCTTCTTGCCGGAGAGAACGCCAGCGTAGCCGTCGCATGCAGCGCCGCGATCGCCGACGGCACCTATCCTACCGTCTTCAACAACGACACGGTGGATGGCAGCTTCGGGGTTACCTCGCCGATCTTCCTCGATAACATTACGACCGAGGGTTCCCTCCTTGGCACTCTTCCCATTCCGAGCGATCAGATCGTGACCAGCTTCAGCTCGAAATCCGAGGTGGCCTTGAACCTTTCGACCGACGGGAAGTCCATCACCTTTGTGGGCTACCGCGGGGGGCCCGGATTTCTGACCGCGCCGAATCAGCTCGACGTTTCCAACTCCAACACGCCCGGCGTCGTTGATCCGACCAACCCGGTCGTGTCGCAGTACTTCCGTTCCGTTGCAGAGGTGGACGCATCCGGCCACCTTCAGATTACCGAAGGCAACGCCTACAGCGGCAACAATGGGCGCGCGGCGATCAAGGCGAATTCGCTGTATTACTTGACCGGAAACGACAACAACGGCGGCCTGTCTTCCAGCCAACTCACCGGAACCCAGATCGGCGTCAATCTCGTTACTTCAACCGGCGCGGAACTTCTGGTCCCAGGTCAAGCCCCTCCGGTTTTTCCCAACATCAACAAGATCGGCGATTTCGAGATCACCCAGGTCATCGACCCAACCACGGGCAAGCCTTACGTCAAGGGGGACAAAGCAGGGAAGGACAATAACTTCCGCGGCCTGACGATCTTCAACAACACGATGTACGTCACCAAGGGCAGCGGCGGGAATGGCATAAACACTGTCTATCAGGTCGGCAATTCGGGCGTGCTGCCCGCTGGCGATACCACGACCCTCGCCAAACTGCCCATAACCATCCTTCCCGGATTCCCCACCACGCTCGCCAGTGGCATCGCCCCCAATAAAACGCCAACTCCGGTTGCTTTCCCCTTCGGAATCTGGTTCGCCAATGCGACCACACTGTATGTTTGCGACGAGGGTGACGGCACCATGGTGACGCCGCCGGTAAATGGCAACGTTGCGGACGCCGTGACCTTGGCGACGGCTGGCGTGCAGAAGTGGAGTCTGGTGAACGGCACCTGGCAGATGGATTACGTTCTCCAAGACGGGCTCAACATTGGCGTGCCCTATAGCGTTCCTAACTATCCGGCGGCCATCAACCCGGCAACCGACGGCTGCCGCAATATCACCGGCCGCGTCAACGGCAACGGCACGGTGGTGATTTACGCGGTAACCTCAACGATCAGCGCTAGTGGCGATCAGGGCGCCGATCCGAACAAGCTGGTTAAGGTGACGGATCTGCTTAAGGCCACCACGCTGCCGGCATCCGATGGCCTCGGCAAATTCGTCACGATCCGCTCCGCTGACGCTGGCGAGGTGCTTCGCGGAATTACATTCGCGCCGCGCGATCATGGCGTCGATGATGGCCAATAGCACCCAACTGTAGTCAAATCACGACAAAGCCCCGGCAGCTGCACGCCGCCGGGGCTTTTTCATTCCTAGCGCCCAGCACGATGCCATCTGCGTATGCGAAGACGCAGAAGCAGTACCCAGATTGAGAATTCTTCTGTACACTCTGTCCGCTATGACTACCGTATCGCGGCGCGACCTCCTCAAGACCGGGCTTTCGGGAGTTACCATGGCTTCGCTTCCTTCTTCGGCTTGGCCGCAGCA
The DNA here is from genome assembly GCA_963721915.1 of uncultured Acidobacteriota bacterium. Taxonomy (GTDB): domain Bacteria; phylum Acidobacteriota; class Terriglobia; order Acidiferrales; family UBA7541; genus Acidiferrum. The sequence goes on from CAVRLD010000010.1 coordinate 30,021, forward strand.
GAGCACGCCGATTAAGCGTAAAGACAACATTCGTCAATCGGTCTCACGCTGGTGCTACAAGGACATCCCGCTCGATAAACTCTGCGCCTATTCGGCCGAAATCGGCTGCAAGGCGATCGATCTTCTCAAGCCCGATGAATGGGACATGCCGGCGAAATACGGCCTGGTTTGCGCGATGGGTTACGCCGAGGGCGGCACGATCAAGAGCGCCATGAACCGCGTCGAAAATCATGCGGCCATCGAAGAAAATTTTCGCAAGTACATTCCGCTGGCGGCGAAGGCGGGCGTGGTCAATGTCATCACGTTCTCCGGGAATCGCGAGGGCATGTCCGATGCCGAAGGCGCCAAGAACACCATCATCGGCCTGAACCGCGTGAAGAAGATTGGCGAAGACCACGGCGTCAACATTTGCATCGAGCTTCTCAACAGCAAAGTCGACCACCACGACTATATGTGCGACCACTCGGCCTGGGGCCTGGAAGTAGTAAAAGCCGTTAATTCGCCGCGCGTGAAACTCCTTTACGACATCTACCACATGCAAATCATGGAAGGCGATCTGATCGCCACGATCCAGAAGAACATCGAGTGGATGGGCCACTTTCACACCGGCGGCGTTCCCGGCCGCCACGAGCTCGACGGCACACAGGAAGTGCAATGGGACGGTGTGATGCGCGGTATCGCAGCCACCAACTTCAAGGGCTACGTGGCGCACGAATTCGTCCCCGCGCATGATCCGCTGACTTCGCTGCGCCAAGCTGTCGATTTGTGCGACGTCTAGCGCTCCGCCAACACCGTCCAAATGTTGACGTCGGTGCGCGCGGCGTAGGCGCCGGGCTTCGGCCCGGCGTCCTCAGCCTTTCCAAGGGCAGATCCTGAACGAGACGACGCCTACTAGCTGGCCAGCGGCATCCGTGACGCCGACCGAGCGCACTAGTTCCTCGCGGAGCACTGAGCCGCTTGCTGAACCGTGATTTCTTGGTTGACGGAGTAAACTTGGCCGCGGGAACCGATGAGATCCGTAACTTTCATAGGACGCCCCTAGGGGTGGTCCTGCATGGATACTAAGCCTGGGTGCGTCGCGATACAACCAGGAAGCATGCGCACGGAATGCCACGATTGAGTGATTCGAGCTATGGCCGCCACAACCCTACGGAGAGCGTCCGTCTTCTGCCTGGCGATCTTGTTCCTCTATTACGAGATTTATCGCTGGGTGCCATTGAGAGCGTGGAACGGAGAGTTTTATTGGCCAGTTCACAACGACCAGTTCTATCCCGACATAGTCATCGGCGCCCTGTTGATCTGGATCATGTTCAGTTATTACAAGCGACGGATCGCGGGCATGTGGATTGGTGTCGCGTTGCTGACACTCTGGCTAGGCATTCATCTTCATGATTGATGGATACCGTATATAAAGGGAACCGGCCCGGAACGAGCGGGTTTTTATCAATTCTACGGCTCGCGCACTCAGCTTCTTCCGGCGATTGGCAACCACCATCCTCCTGACGGAGGCCACACTATTCTTGATGTTCTTGTCGTCGGCGCGTGGATTGTCTGTGCTGTTGCGGCGATTCGGACAAAGAGGAAGATCGTGTGGTTCATTCCCTGAGCAGGCCCGGGAAAGATTGCGTTTACATACCACGCCGGAGCCGATTTCGTACAGGTGATTTGGGATAGTCAGGTTCGACGTTTTCCGGATAGATTGCCGTAGCCGCAGACGAAAAATTACCTTGGATGCCGCCGCTCCCATCGCTAACGCGAAGCCCATCGCACAGAAGTCTTTTCTCCAGAAGTTGGGGCCCGGGCTGATCACGGGCGCCGCTGACGACGATCCCAGCGGAATTGCGACGTATTCGCAGGTCGGAGCGATGTTCGGCTACAGCATGATGTGGCTGATGCTGCTCTCCTACCCGCTGATGATTGCGATCCAGGAAATCTGCGCGCGAGTTGGACGGGTGACGGGCGTGGGCATTGCCGCCAATATGCGCAAGCATTATCCGGCTCCGTTGTTGTATGCCATCGTCTCGCTGCTTTTCCTGGCAAACGTCTTCAATCTGGGCGCGGACATCGGCGCGATGGGCGCGGCGGCTCAGTTGTTGTTGGGGGGACCCTTGATCCCCTACGTGGTTGGTTTCGCTGTCGTTTCGTTGCTGTTGCAGATGTACATCCGCTACACGCAGTACGTGAAGTATCTGAAGTGGCTGACGATGGCGCTGTTCGCTTACGTGCTCACGCCGTTCGTGGCGCACGTGTCCTGGGGCCAGGCCTTGCGTGCGACCCTGGTGCCTTCGGTGAAGTTCAACGTCGCCTACTTCACCGCGCTTACCGCCGTGCTGGGAACGACCATCAGCCCTTACCTCTTTTTCTGGCAGGCATCGGAGGAGGCCGAGGATGTGCGGGATAATCGTAAGGAACACCCGCTCAAGTGGGCGCCGTGGCAGGCCCGTAAGCAGTTCGACCGCATCAAGACCGATACCGTTGTGGGCATGGGATTCTCGAACCTGGTTTCGCTTTTCATTATTTTAACGACTGCGGCGACGTTGCACGCAGCAGGCATCACCGACATCCAGACTTCCGCTCAAGCCGCGAAGGCCCTGGAGCCGTTGGCGGGGCGATTTGCGTTCGAATTATTTGCGGTAGGGATCGTCGGAACGGGTTTACTGGCGGTCCCTGTGCTTGCTGGGTCGGCCGCGTACGGAGTTGCGGAGGCCTTCAAATGGCGGGCGAGTCTGGAACGCAACCCTGGCGAGGCTCGGCAGTTTTACTTGGTGCTAGCGGTAGCCACCCTCGTTGGGTTGGGGCTGAATTTTGTGGGCATCAATCCGATTCGCGCGCTGTTTTTGTCGGCGGTCATCAACGGCGTGGTTTCCGTGCCGCTGATGGTCGTGACCATGCTGATGGCCGTCCATCCCAAGGTCATGGGGCAATTTACTTTGCCGTTGCGATTGCGGGTGATGGGCTGGATTGCGACCGTGGTGATGTTGCTGGCATCGATCGGCTTGTTTGCTACGTTGGGTCGGTCGCGATAAGGGCGACGAGTAATTTCGCTTTCGATCGTCAAAGTTCAACCCGTCGCATTTGGGCGGAGGACCCCTGCGCCCCAAACGCCCAGCCCGATCGTTCGAGCAAAGGCCCCACCGAAAGTGACCCCAAGGAAACTAGCGTAGGACCTCTGGCTCATTCCGATAGGGGGTCAATTTCTTACAATACCGCGGCTTTCGCTTGCTGCAGACTGGCCATGCAATAAGATCAACGAAAGCTACGGAGACACGCCATGTCCATTGAGCCAAATCCAAGAACCGAGAGCTTACCGATCGCGCAAGCAGGAGGCCCGGCACAAGAGACGGTGCACGGACGCGCCGCCTTTGCGTTCATTTTTGTCACCGTGTTGTTGGACATGCTGGCTCTCGGGATCATCGTTCCGGTCTTGCCAAAGCTGATCATCCGGTTCGAGCATGGCGATATGTCGATGGCCGCGACGCAGACGGGGATTTTTGCGTTTGTGTGGGCCGCGATGCAGTTTGTGTTTGCGCCGGTGATGGGGGCACTTTCGGACCGGTTTGGGCGGCGCCCCGTCGTGCTGCTATCGAATTTCGGCCTCGGCTGCGACTACCTGTTGATGGCCGTGGCGCCGACGTTAAGTTGGCTATTTGTGGGGCGCGTGATTTCGGGTATCACGGCGGCGAGCTTTCCGACAGCAAATGCCTACATCGCGGACGTGACGCCGCCTGAGAAGCGCGCGGCGAAATTCGGAATGCTCGGCGCGGCCTTTGGGCTGGGATTTGTGGTCGGTCCCGCACTCGGCGGCATGCTTGGCGGGATGGGGCTGCGATATCCGTTCTGGGCGGCGGCGGCGCTGAGCCTGACGAACGCGCTGTATGGATTTTTTATCTTGCCGGAGTCTCTGCCGAAAGAACGGCGGGCAGCGTTCAACCTGCGCAAGGCAAATCCGCTCGGAGCCCTGAAACTGCTGGGATCACACCCGGAATTGCTGGGCCTGGCGAGCGCGATGTTTCTGTATTACAACGCGCACGAAGCCCTGCCAAGCATGTTCGTGATTTACACCGACTACCGCTATCACTGGGGGACACAACTCACCGGGTGGGCGTTGTCGGGCGTGGGTGTGGGCTCGACGATTGTGTCGGCCTTCCTCATTTCTCTCGCCATCCGGACGCTCGGGGAATTGCGCACGCTTTATACCGGGCTGTTGTGCGGCCTTGCGGGCTTCTCGGTGTTTGCCGCCGCGCCCAGCACAGCGATTTTCATGGTCGGCATTCCGCTCCTTTCGCTGTGGGGACTAGCCAGTCCACCGATGCAGTCGTTGATGAGCCGGCGTGTGGGAGTGTCGGAGCAGGGACAGCTGCAAGGGGCCCTGATGAGTCTATTTGGCGTAGCGGGGATGATTGCGCCGCTGGTGTTCACGCAAGTGTTTGCGGTCGCGATTTCACCGCGATGGGGCTTGCAGATGCCAGGCGCGCCTTATTGGCTGGCGGCAGCGCTGATGGTGAGCAGCTTTACGATCGCCAGGAGCGTTACCCGTCGAGGAGTGGGCGCGGTGCCGCAGGTTCAGGCGGCGGAGTGAAGCGGAGCAGGAAAAACTAACACCTCCGCATCAGAGCCAGGAGCGCAAAGTTCGCCATGAATGCGGCTGCGAAGCGGTCAAACTTCCAAAATCTTCCTAAATGCCGGTTGGGACAATGTGCAAACCGAGCACGCGCGTTAGCGTTTGTTGCACCTTGAGGAGTTCTCGTTCGCGTTCGTGTTCAGCCTGCGTGCGGTCGGTTAGGGCTTCCTTCAGAAGTTGCAGGTTGCGGCGAAATTCGAGTTGAGCCAGCACCAACCGACCGAGAGCCTGAAGTGCTTCCTTCTGATCCGGGCCAAATTCCCGCGGTGTGCGGTCCACAACACACAACGTGCCGAGTGCGTAGCCTTCTTCGTTGATCAAGGGCGCACCGGCGTAGAAACGAATTTTCGGTTCAGAGACGACCAGCGGATTGTTGCGGAAGCGTTCGTCCTTCAGGGTGTCCGGAACGACCATCACCTCGACTTGCTGAATCGCGGTCGAACAGAACGCAACGTCTCGCGGCGTTTGGGCAGCGTCCAAACCAACTTTGGACTTGAACCACTGGCGGTCTTCGTCAACCAGAGAAATCAGCGCGATGGGCGTTTTGCAAACGAACGAGGCCAGTAGTGTGAGGTCGTCGAAGGCTTGCTCAGGCTCGGTATCAAGGATGGCGTATTTCTGCAGGGCGGCAACGCGATCTTGATCGGGACCCTGGATGAGTTGTCTTGCGGTCGCCATGTGATCCTCCTGCAAGTTCGCCAAAGGGCCCGGTGCGAAATGTAGAACGAGGGGCATCATACTCCTTTCCGAGGTGACGGGAAAATAATTGGCGAGAGTGATCTGGTCTTCCCGCAAGCACGGGTTGGGACAGCGCCGCCTAGCTGAATAACGATGCCTAGGGCCAGGCCGCTCTGTAACCTGAATTGTCCGAAACCGAACAGAGCGTCCCAGAATCGCGCAGTGGGAGGTAACCGCAACGTGGGCACTTTGGCCGAACAAACTGATTCAACTGTGCTTAGGGTAGTCTCCATCAGGAGGGTGACTTGCAATTCCGATATTCGAGGATTTCGAGGGCGAGGTACGGACCATATGCACAGTTTTTGGCAAGACATGAAATATGCGATGCGCTCGCTGCGCAATTCGCCAGGCTTCGCGATCATTGCCGTCGTGACTCTCGGCCTGGGCATGGCCGTAAACACGACAGTGTTCAGCGTGATTAACGGATTGTTGTTGCGGTCGCTGCCAGTGCCGCACGCCGAACAGATTACCGTGCTGGCCATGAAGCAGCCGGGTGCGGAAGGCTTCCAGGCGTTCTCCTATCCTGATTTCCAGGATATTCGCAGCCAGGCTGCGGGGTCGGGCGAAGTGTTCGGCTACCGCACGACGTTGGTCAGTGTAATTGCGGACGGCAAAGGTGACCACTGCGTGCTGAGCCGTGTCACCGGGAACTACTTTTCGGCGCTCGGGATTAAGCCGGCATTGGGGCGGCTGATTCTGTCTAGCGAGGGACAAACACCCGGGGCTGATCCCGTCTTCGTGCTGGGTTACGCCTATTGGCAAAAGCGATTTGGCGGCGACAAGAGTGTGATCGGGAAGCAAGTCCAGGTGGACGATCACGCGGTGACCATCATTGGCGTAACACCCAGGGATTTTCAAGGCACCTACGCGTTCTTGAATATGGACGGCTACATTCCACTGAGCGCCATCGCGGGACTCGGCGGCAACGAACCAGTGCAGGAAATTTGGACGCATCGCGAGCAGCGCTCGCTTTCGCTGATGGCGCGCTTGAAGCCGGGCGTCGATCTGAAGCAGGCCAAGGCTACGCTTGACGTAGTCGCAAAGCGCATCGGCGAACAGCATCCGGAAACGGACAAGGGCATTACCTTCCAGATTTTCCCAGAGCGGTTGGCGCGGCCGGAGCCCGATCCCGACAACACGATTCCAAATGTATCGCTGGCGTTCACAGTGCTCGCGGCGCTGGTGCTGCTAGTGGCCTGCTTCAACATCGCGAACGTGCTGCTGGTGCGGGCGACCGTTCGGCAGCGGGAGATGGCGATTCGCGCCGCGATCGGTGCGGGCAGGGCGCGGCTGGTTCGGCAGCACCTGACGGAGAGCCTGGTATTGGCGATTCTGGGCGGCGGCGCCGGACTGCTGATGGGCTGGTGGGCGGCCGGCTTTCTGAGTTCCTTGTCGTTGGGCACGGACCTGCCGATCACCTTCAATTTTCAGCCTGATGCGCACGTTTACCTCTTCACGCTGGCTGCGGTACTAGCGACCGGCGCGGTCGTGGGGATCATGCCGGCTTTGCGCGTCGCCCGCACCGACGTCAACTCGATGCTGCGAGAGGGCGGGCGAGGATCTTCGGACGGACCGCGGCGGCATCTGGTGCGGAATTCGCTGGTGATGGCGCAGGTCGCAGGATCTCTGTTGTTGCTGATCGTCGCGGGGTTGTTTATCCGCAGTGCGGGCAAAGTTCGGGAAATTGATCTGGGTTTGAACCCGGATCACGTCATCGACGTGCAGCTCGACGTGCATCAATTGGGTTACACGGAACAGCAGGGCAGGGCGTTCTACCGGGATGCGGAAGACCGGCTGCGCAGCCTGCCGGGCGTGGTGTCAGTGAGCGAGGCGTTCACCGTTCCCCTTGGGCTCATGAGCGCGAACGAACGCTTGATCATCGAGGAGCATCCGCTGGAGCCCGGCCAGCCCGAGCCCAATGTCCTCTACAACATGGTCAGCCCGGACTATTTCGAGACCCTGCGGATTCCCGTGCACCGTGGCCGGGTTTTCGCCAAAGCGGACACGGAGCAGGCCGCGAAGGTTGCCATCGTCAACGAAACGATGGCCAAGAAATTCTGGCCGAACGAAGATGTCCTCGGGAAACGGATCCGGTTCAGAGCGCCGGGAAAGACGGACAGAGGTTTCATCGAGGTCGTTGGCGTGGTGCAGAACGGAAAATACCGGGGCGTCGTCGAGGACCCCCTGCCTACCTTCTATGTGCCGTTGGAACAAAACTATATGCCGCTGCGAACGATTCACGTCCGAACATCGGTGCCGCCCGAAAGCATGGAATTGCAAATCGCGGCGCAGCTTCAGGCGCTTGCGCCCGGATTGCCTATTTCCGGCGTACGAACGCTGCGACAAGATTTGGAGGGCCTCAACGGCTACTTGTTCTTCCACTTGGGGGCGCAACTTACGGCCGCGATGGGACTACTTGGGCTGATTTTGGCGGTTGTTGGAGTCTATAGCGTGGTGTCTTACACCGCAGTGCAGCGGACCCATGAGATCGGGATTCGCATGGCACTCGGCGCGAAATCCCGGGACATTTTAACCATGGTGCTGGGCCAGAGCCTTGTTGTGATCGGGCTGGGAATCGCGATAGGGCTGGGGGCGGCATTCGCCGGGACTCGCCTGCTGTCCGGCCTGTTGGTCGGCGTGAGTTCCAGCGACCCGGCGACCTTTGCCATCGTCGTTGCGGTGTTAACGATTGTGGCGCTCTTCGCGTGCTGGCTGCCGGCCAGACGCGCTACGCGCGTGAGCCCCTTGGTGGCTCTGCGATACGAATAGCGCGATACGAATGATGGATGGCACGCGAACGGGCGAGAGTTAGGACCGGCGGCGGCTGGTCGTCGCGATCGAACCCGTTAAGGTCAGGGCAAACAGGGCGACGATGGCGAATGTGATGATAAAGATGATCATGCAAGCTCCCTCACTTCGGCAAACTTAAGGGCATGTGCGGTTCCAAACAACGAGCCTTAAGATTCATACACTTAGCTGGGCGCTAAGAGGAACTCTGTACATAAGGGTAGGACGGATTAGAGGCTGGACCAGACAAATTTTACAGTACTGGTACCTAAGATACAAGGGCGGATAGGACTCGGGTCGTAGGAAGTCAGAACAGGGAACTGGCCGCCCGGCCAAGCACGATCGGAGGCGCAACGCAGCCCCGCCGCGACCCTTACTCAAATGGATTAGGCTCGATTAGCTCTTGCTGAGCCGGATGGATCCGTCTCCGGTGTGGATTACGACTGGCTGGCCTCCGCCGTTCATCTTCCCATGAATCTGGGAGTTGCTGAACGTGCCCTCCACGGTTACCGGGATACCCATGCTGATGTGCCCGTCGTTGGTGCTGGCGTCGATGTTCGCCTGGAGATCGGGCGGCAATACGATATCGACGCTCCCGTCCCCGGTGCGGATACTCCAACTGGAGTTCACCTTGGACCCAGGTTGCAGGCGGGCCTCGATGCTTCCGTCGCCTGTCTTAACGCTCAAAGAGTCCAGGCGGCCATCCAGCTTGATGTGGCCGTCGCCCGACATGGCATCCACTTTGCCATCGAGATTCCGGGCGTCAATACGTCCATCGCCGGTGCGCAGCCGGATATCCCCTTTTGCACCTTCCACGGTAATGCTGCCGTCGCCGGTGTCGATATCCACGTCGCCACTGACTTCCTGGGCGCGTACGGCCCCATCTCCCGTGTGGATTTTCACCTTGCCGGTCAGGGATTGCGTGGTCACCGATCCATCGCCGGTATCCACCTGGAGGTCCGCATCCTTCGGCATATGGACCTCGATGCGTATCTTGCGGTGGTTGTTCCCCCAGGAGAAGCCCCAATGGCCGCTGACTCGAGTGTTTATCTGAACGGTGTCGCCCTCTTGTCGGGAGTCCACGTGGAGATTCCTGTTGATCTCGTAGCCGTCGTAGAGGACGCGGAAGTCGACTTGTTTGGAGCTGCTGGTGTAGATCTGGACGGCGCCGTCATTACTGTCGACGCGCACTTGAGCGCGACCGGAGACGGTATAAGACTTGGTCCATTCTTCCGCCTGAGCGCGAGGCGCGAGGATGGCCACCGATAGCAACAGAATGCCCACCGCCACAACAATCTTGGCGTTCAGCCGGGAGAGAAACGCATTCATTGCAGTGAGCCTCCGTAAGTGCCCTGCGACGATGTTCAGCAACGCCGTGGCCTGCCATCCGTCAACCCAAGGGCAGTGCCAATGTCGTTATTCCTATAGCACGCCCCTTCTCAGCAGAAGATACGTCAGGTGCCAGAAAAAGGTTCCATCGACACGGTTGGGCCGTTCCTGGCTCCAAGCAATTGCCATCATTGGCCAGCACGAGCCCTTACAGCGGGCTGCTTCTTGGACGCCGCACCGGGCTTTGGCCGCAAGGCGGCCAGGAACTGGTTAACCGGAAGGGTGTTGATGACGTTGGATTTCTCGAGCCAGCCACGGCGCGCCATGGTCACCCCGTAGCGGATGTAGGGCAAATGCAGGGTGTTGTGGGAGTCGGTGGAGATGACGACCTTGACGCCACGCTCCTTGCACATCCGCAGATAAACGTCGCGCAGGTCCAGGCGCTCCGGGTAGGAGTTGCACTCCATTGCGACGCCATGTTTGGCGCAGGCGTCCAGGACCTTTTCCATATCGTAGTCGAAGGAATCGCGCGCCAGCAGCCTCCGGCCGGTTGGGTGCCCGATGATCTGTGCATAGGGATTTTCGATGCAGGTGAGCATGCGGTCGGTCATCGCGGAGCGATCCAGCTGCATGTAGGAGTGGATGGAGCACACGACGACATCGATCTGCGCCAGGATCTCGTCGGGATAGTCCAGCGCGCCGTCCTTAAGAATGTCCACCTCGGAGCCGGCCAGGACGCGTATCCCCAGGCCCTTCGCGTCAAGCGCGCGAAGCTTTTTGACGTGGGCAAGGACCCGCTCTTCGTCCAGCCCATTCGCGATGGTCACCGATTTTGAGTGGTCGGTCATGGCGATGTATTCGTGCCCGAGCTGCCGGGCCGTCTCCGCCATTTCTTCAACGGTGTGCTTGCCGTCGCTCGCGGTCGAATGCATCTGCAGGTCGCCCTTGATGTCAGCCCGCTCGATCAATTTGGGTAACTTGTGCTGCTCGGCGGCGGCGATCTCACCCGTATTCTCGCGAAGTTCGGGCGGCACGTAGTCGAGCTTCAGCTTTGCGTAGATTTCCTCTTCGGTGCGCCCTGCCACGCGGCGTTCTCCCTTCAAAGTGGCCAAGTTGTACTCGTTCAGGGTGTACCCCAGGTCGTTTGCGCGCCCGCGCAGCGCAACGTTGTGCTCTTTGGAGCCCGTGAAATACAGAAGCGCAGCGCCAAAGCTATCCTTTTCGAGGAGGCGCACGTCCACCTGCAGGCCATTGTCGAGCGTAAAGCTCACCTTATTCTCGCCGTGCGCCAGCACCTGATCGATGCGCGGATATTTCAGAATGTGCTCGGAGATCGCGTCGATCTGTTTTTGCGAGGTGTATCCGTCGGCCAGCGTCAAAAGCAGATCGAGATCGCCGACCGTCTCTCGCCCGCGCCGCAGCGACCCCGCCGGGGTCACGGAAGCCACCGCCTTCGGGTATTTCTCGATGTGCGCGACAATCGCGGCCGCGGCAGCTTCCGCCGTATCCAGCCGGAAGCGCCCGGTGGACCGTTTGTGAGTCTGCACCGCTTTCAGGATGTTCTGCTCGCTTTTTTCGCCAAATCCAGGAACGTCGCGCAACTTACCGTCGCGCGCCAGCTTCTCGACATCGGCCACCGTGGCAGCCCGGAAGTTGGACCACAGAAAGGCCACTTTCTTGGGCCCCAGCGATTGCAGATTCAGAATGTCAAGCAAGGTGACCGGGAACTTTTTCAGCAGCTTTTGTCGCAAGCGGTAGTCGCCGGTGGCGATGATTTCTTGGATGTGCTCGGCCATGCGGTCGCCAATTCCCGGCAATTCCTCGAGCTTGCCCGGCTCTTTGGCAAGTTGTTCGATGGATTCATGCATGCCGGCGATGAGCTCGGCGGCTTTTTCGTAGCTGCGATAACGCCCGATGATCGCGCCATCGATTTCCAGGAGTTGCGCGGTTTCACGGAGAATGCGAGCCAGTGTCTTGTTGTCCATGCGGGGATTATAAGGCGAGAAGGGCCGGAAAACACCGGGGTGGACCGACGGGAGCCAAATTCTCAGGGGAGCCTTACAAATAAAAAGGGCCGGCTGAGGGGGAGTCTCAGCCGGCCAAAATAATTGCCGGGTGCTACTTAGCTGGCCTTCTGGACGTTTGCCGCTTGCGGTCCTTTCGGTCCCTGAACGATTTCAAATTCAACTGGATCTCCTTCCTGCAAAGTACGGTAGCCGTCGCCAGTAATTGCGGAATAATGGACGAAGACATCGGGCCCGTCATCGCGCCCGATGAAACCGTAGCCTTTTGAATTATTGAACCACTTAACCGTTCCTCGCACCGCGATTCTCCTCCCATGGGCTGCAACTATGATTTACGGGCCGACGGCAAACACACCCGCACTGCCGCCAACAAAATAAATTGCGCGGAGTGTAGCAGAATGAAAAGCTCAGTCAATAGAACAAACGCGGTGGTTGGTAACCTGAGCAGCCGGTTTTCGCTGTTATAAACCGATTCAACCCGAGGCGTGTGCGCTCAAGCAAATCTGTGTGAATCTGACATTGCGAACAATTGAAGGAAAGAAAGCATTGTTCCTGTCGCAGTGGCCACCACTCGAACCGCGGCATAGCGCTTCGAAAAACCCGCCATTAGTCGGAAGCAGTCTTGTTAAATTGCACCGGGCGCAGAATTTGGAACACGTTGTTGTAGTCATCCGTCCAGAGCCGCAGCTTCGGCGGCACTTCAATAGATTCACGGAGCGTCGTGGCGTCCAGGTTGGTCAAGAACCGTTCGTTGCGCATGACCAGTACCCAGTCCGAAGCGTCGATGAGCTTTCGAAGATCGCCGTCATTCGTAACCAGGCGCGCCGGATAGTGCGCATCGTCGGCAAGCAGTTGGACGACCGGAGCGAGGTCCAGGTAGGTGTTCGATGTGTGGATCGCTAGAATCCCGCCGGGCTTGAGGTGCCGTAAATACAGCGCGAAAGCTTCCCTGGTCAAGAGATGCACCGGGATGGCATCTCCGGAGAACGCATCGACCGCGAGCACATCGAACTGCTGCTGTGGCTCCGCCGTTAGAGATAAACGGGCGTCTCCCATAGCGATATCGACCTTGGCGGGAGTGTCGCGCAGATAGCTGAACCAGTTCTGCGCGATCGACACCACCAGCGGATTGATCTCGTAGAATCGAAAGTAATCTCCGGCGTTGCCGTAGGCGGCGAGCGTTCCCGCTCCAAGTCCTATCACGCCCACGCGTTTCGGGGCACCGCTAAAATTGTCGAGGGCCTTTCCGACCCCGGAGTTTGCGGCGTAGTAGGTCGTGGCCATCAGGCTCTTCGGCGGATTCACAAACTGCGAGCCATGTTCGATTGTGCCGTGATACAGCGTGCGATAGGGCTGCTTGAGCCAGTCGTGAAGTTCTTTTATGCGTACGGCTCCGTAGAAATTGCGAACGGTCAGGATGGCGTTCTTCTTGTACGCGTGGACATGGTATACGAGCACCGCCGCCATGGCGACGCTCGCGCCGATCCAAATCGCGCGCGCCGGCCATCCTTTCGTCCAGAGCACCATGACGACGAGCAGCGCGGTCAGGCACAGCGCTAGTGGGAATTCGTAGATCGCGCTGAAAACGTACGGCGCCAGAATGCCGACAAAAATCGCGCCGAGCGCCCCGCCCAGCGAAATCATCAGGTAGAACGAAGTGAGGTGGCGGGGAGCGGGGCGGCGTTTCGCGAGCTCGCCATGGCAGAAGAGGCAGCAGAGGAACAGGCCGCTGCAGAAGAGCAGCACGCTTGTCTGAAGCGATTCGGTGAAGGAAGGATCGTAAATTTCATAGCCGAGACCCCCAAGCGTGACCGCCAGGAGCCACACCGTTAACCATCGGGAGTAGAGACTCTGGCGCTGGAAAGCCAGTGTGAAGGTGAGTAGATATAGCGCGAGCGGCAAAACCCATAACAGCGGGACGGGCGCAACGTTCTCCGTGATGTGATTCGTGAAGGAGAGCAGCAGCATCGAGCCGCAAGCGGAGAGGCTCATCCACAGCAGTTTTTCGCGAACCGCCGGCGTGGCGATGGTCGATTCCGCGTCGGTCGCAGGTTTCGAGTCGCGGCTAACCCCGCGAATTGCGAGCCATGCCGTCAACGAACATACAGCCACGAAAATAACGAAGAAGACGGACCACAAGAGAACTTGCCCGCGAGAAGTAATATGCGGCTCGATTAGGAAGGGGAAACTCAGGAGCGCCAGCAAGGAAGCGCAGTTCGAGACCGCGAACAAATGGTATGGCTCGGACCCGCCACCTGCCCTGGCGTGCCAACTCTGCACCAGCGGGCTGGTGGCGCTGAGCAGGATAAACGGCAAACCGATCGAAGCCGCCAGTACCACGAGAATGTGCGTGACTGGATGCATCGCATCCAGCGAGTGAAAGATTGCCCGCGGGGCGATTGGCAAAAAACAAAGACTCACCAGCAATAGCGCGATGTGAAGGACCGATTGGCGCGCAACAGTAAGCCACCGGGAAGTCACGTCGGCATACCAACAGCCAAGCAGCAATGCCGATTGGAAGAAAACAAGGCACGTCGCCCAAACCGAAGCCGAGCCCCCGAACCGGGGAAGAATCAACTTCGCGAACAGCGGTTCGATCAGGAAAAGTAGAAATGCGCCAAGGAAAACAGTAATCGGGAGCAATAATCGCAACGAGCGCCCAGCGCCATCTGCGGCCAGAACAAAAACCTCGCCTGCCGCAACATCTTCAGATTGGACAGTGGCAGGAACCAGTGCCATTTCTTCTCGGTGTACTCGGTCAACAATTTGAACTGGGCCTGAAACTTTCGGAGTTCCCTGTGTCGGTTCCTTTGACTTTTCTCAAGCGGCGAACCGGCAGGCTCGGCCTGGAAGTGTTGACTGTAGTGGCGACGCTTTAGCGTGCCCGTTTCACGCTCGCCCTACGCCAGAAATCTAAAATAGTAGAGCAGTCCTGCAATCGACTTTGCGTCGCGGAGCACTCCCCGCTGAATCATCTTCTCGAGCTCGCCCCGCGTGTACGCCTTCGACGTCGATCTTTTCGTCCTCTTCGGGTTCGGCTTTTCCCAACGTCAAGCCCTTCGCCAGCAAGATGTACATGCGCTCTTCCAGAAAGCCAGGTGTAGGGAAGAGATCGAGAAAAACGCGAAATCGCTTCGCCCGGTAGCCGGTTTCTTCCATTAGTTCGCGAGCGGCGGCTTGCCGCACACTTTCGCCTGGATCCATGCGGCCGGCCACCAGCTCCCACAGAAACTGCCGAGCGGCATGACGGTACTGCCGGATGAGAATGATTCGCCCGTCCTGCAGCACCGGCATCACCACCACCGACCCCGGATGGGTAATCACCTCGCGGACTGCGCGCACGCCAGTTGGCTCCAGCACCTCATCACGGCGCACGCCGAAGATCGGGCCTTTGTAAATCACCGTGCTGCGCAGAATTTTGCCGGTCGCTTTGTTCGTCTTCTCTTTCTTTCGTGGCTTGCTCGATTTCTTTGGCGGCATGAGTCGCGGAGTTTCTCCCGCGGCTATCTTATCAGGCGCGGCTACGCGTTCGCTAAGCGCCTGGGATCAACCATTTGCGGGGTGCCCGATCCACTGCCGCATTCATTGCCTGCAACAGCCTGCGTCCCTATACTCAGTAGCGAAACCTATGGCCATTACTACCATCATCATCGACGACGAAAAGCCGGCACGGGACGAGCTCGCCTTCCTGCTCAAAGGCTTCCCCGAAATTAATGTGATCGGCCAGGGCAAAAATGGTGTCGAAGCCATGACGCTGATCAAGGAGCACGCCCCCGACCTGGTTTTCCTCGACGTGCAAATGCCCGGACTGGATGGCTTCGGCGTCCTCCGAAAACTGGTCGAGCGCAAAATGAAAGTTCCGCACGTCGTGTTCGCCACGGCATTCGATCACTACGCCGTGCAAGCCTTCGATGTAAACGCGGTGGACTATGTCCTGAAGCCGTTCGACAAGGCGCGCATCGCGAAAGCGATCCAGCGCGCCCGCAAAGTCATGGAAACGCAGACGACCACCACCGAGCGCCTCGAACAACTCGTAACCCAGCTAGGCGCGAGCAAACAAGCCGCGCAGCCCGCCAAGCTGCTCGTCAAATCGCAGCAACGCCTGCTGCTGGTAGACGCCGAGGACCTGTTTTTCGCTTCCATCGATGACGGCATGATTTCCGTTGTTGCGCGTGACGCCGAAGGCACCTCCAACTACCGCACCCTCGAAGAACTCCATGCCGCGCTCGACTCCGAATCGTTCTGGCGCCCGCATAGGTCGTACCTGGTGAACATCCACCACATCAAGGAAGTCGTGCCCTGGTTCAAGGCCAGCTACATGCTGAAAATGGCCGATAAAAAGCAGACTGAGATTCCGGTCAGCCGCGTGCAGACCAAACGTCTGCGCGAGCTGTTCAAGCTTTGACCTCCAAATTCAAGCTGGCCCGCTAGTTAGGGTGAGTTCTTCCGTGTTAGCATCACTCGTACCGCCCGTGCACAATACACGATGGATTTTTCGCTCAACGACCACCAAAAACTGACGCGCGATACTGTCCGCCAATTCATGGAGAATGAAGTGCGGCCGTCGGTGCGCCAGCGCGACCGCGAAGGCCGTTTTCCCACCGAAGAAATCAAAAAGCTCGCCGAACTTGGCTGCTGCGGCATGCTCGTCCCCGAAGAGTGGGGTGGCCCAGGCCTCGACACCATTTCCTACGTGCTCATGCTCGAAGAGGTCGCCCGCGTGGACGCCGCCATGGCCACCTCGCTGGGCGTGACCAATTCCGCTGTGCAAGTTCCACTACTGACATTCGGCACAGATCACCAGAAGAAAAAATACCTGCACCGCCTCGCCACTGGAGAAATCCTGGGCGCGTTCTGCCTGACCGAACCCCAAGCCGGCTCTGACGCAGCCGGAATCCAAGCCCGCGCCACGCTCAAAGCCCCCGCTACGAACGAAAATGTAGGCGCTGGGCTTAAGCCCGGCGTCGCAGGTAGTGGTGTTTACAAACTGACCGGAACGAAGACATGGGTCTCGAACGGCAGCGTAGCGGGTGTCTTCATCGTCTTCGCAAAAACCGATCCTGATGCAGGCGGCAAAGGCATCACCGCATTCCTAGTCGAACCTAACTTCAAAGGCTTCCGCGTCGGCCGCCACGAAGAAAAAATGGGCCAGCACTCCTCGCCCTCGGTCGAAATTGTCCTGAACGATTGCGAAGTTCCCGCTGAAAATCGCCTGGGCGAAGAAGGGCAAGGCCTGAAGATCGCGCTAAGCACCCTAGACGGCGGCCGCATAGGCATTGCCGCGCTGGCGGTGGGGTTGGCGCAAGGCGCGCTGGACGCTGCAACAAAGTACGCCAAACAACGCCGCGCCTTCGGCAAAAACATCGCCGAATTCCAGGCGATCCAGTGGATGCTGGCCGACATGCAAACCGAAATCGAAGCTGCCCGCGGCCTGGTGTACTACGCGGCATGGCTGAAAGATTCCGGCGGACGCATGGGCGCTGCCGCATCGAAGGCTAAGCTCTACGCCAGCGAAATGGTCAATCGCGTAGCCGCCAAAGCGGTCCAGATCCACGGCAGCGCAGGCTATTCGCGCGAAACCGATGTCGAGCGTATGTACCGCGACGCCCGAGTAGTCACCATCTACGAGGGCACCAGCGAGGTCCAGCGCATGATCATAGCCCGCGACCTGGGTCTGTAGACGCCGGTCTTTACACCGGCGAATATTCGTCGCTGCTGCCGGTCGTGCCGTTGTAGCGGCCGCCGACCGTTTACCCTGAGCCTCGAAGGGCAGCGGGCGCCTCGAGGTAGCACAGGCACTCCTGCTTGTGCCCGCCGCTGTGGCAGCACCAACGATCCGCAGCGCGCCATGTTTCAATGTAGAGGAGAGGAACAAAGTTTGTCGACCGGGAATGAAATCAGAAAAAAACGCGTAGTAAGCGGCATGCGCCCCACAGGCCGCCTGCACATAGGCCACTATTTCGGCGCCCTCCAAAACTGGGTCCGCCTCCAAAACGACCCCGAATACGACTGCTTCTATTTCATAGCCGACTGGCACGCCCTAACCAGCGACTACGCCGACACCAGCGAGATCGCGCAGAACACAATCGAAATCGTCACCGACTACTTAGCTGCCGGCCTTGATCCGCAAAAATCCGTGATCTTTCAGCAATCGCTGATCCCCGAACACGCCGAACTGCATTTGCTGCTCTCTATGGTGACTCCGCTGGGTTGGCTAGAACGGGTTCCCACCTACAAGGAGGCCTTCGAGAACGTTAAAGATAAAGACCTGCACACCTACGGCTTTCTCGGTTACCCCTGCCTGCAAACTGCCGATATCGTTATCTATAGTGAAGACGGTGTTTCACTTTTCGTCCCGGTCGGCGAAGATCAGGTCTCGCACGTCGAACTCAGTCGCGAGATTGTTCGCCGCTTCGTGATCTTCTTCGGAAAAGAGGACTGGACCCACGCTGAAAGTGGTGCGGCTGAGGCGATCCTGAAGTTCGCGTCAAAACACGGATTGCCGGCAAGAGGTCTCAAGATGTCCGCAGAGCAAACCGCCGAGCGACAATTGCGGCTCCTTCCCTATGACGAACGTCAATCTCTTTTGGCGAACCATAAGATCCCACTGTTGCAAGCGCTGAGCGAGCCGCAGGTGATGTTGACCAAGACTCCCCGTATCCCTGGCCTCGACGGCCGGAAAATGTCTAAGAGCTATGCGAACGCAATCACTTTGAGTGAGTCCGATGCGGACATTCGGGGCAAGACCAAAGTCATGGTCACCGACCCCGCCCGCAAACGCCGCACCGACCCAGGAAATCCGGACGTGTGTCCGGTCTACGACTGGCATAAACTGTTCTCGCCCAAGGAAACGCTGGACTGGGCGGCACAGGGGTGCCGCACCGCTGGCATCGGTTGTATTGAGTGTAAGCACGAGATGGCGAATAACTTGATCGAGTGGATTCGTCCAATTAGGGAAAGGCGGCTTTCGTATCAGCGTGACCACGAGCTAGTGCGAAGAATAATTAAGGACGGTTCCGCAGAAGCTCGGACTACTGCCCAACGAACCATGAAGCGAGTGAGAAACGCGGTGTTCGGTAAGGACCGAATACCGAGGCCCCGATTGAGACCAATTAAAAGAAAAGATAAACCGAAGACCCGGTAAGCGAAAATGGCAACGCCCTACAAAATCAACATACCGATGTACGAAGGCCCTCTGGACCTGCTGCTTGATCTGATCAAGAAGCAGGAGATGAGCATTCACGACATCCAGATTGCCAAGATCACGTCCCAATATCTGGACTACCTGCACAAGCTCGAAGAACTGAACGTCGACGTCTCCGCGGACTTTATCTACATGGCCGCAACGCTCATCTACATCAAATCGAAAATGCTGCTCCCGCCGGACCCGCTGGCGTCCCCGGAAGAGCAGGCCACCGATCCGCGCGCCGAGCTGGTGCAGCGCCTCGTGGAGCACGAAAAATTCAAGAACGCCGCGCAGCTCCTCTACCAGAAGCAACAAATCGAAGAAAACGTCTGGTCGAAGCCCGACAAATCTCTCTATAACGACGAAGGCACCGAAGGCGAGCTCGTCGTCTCGCTCGTCGATCTCGTCAAAGTTTTCCAGCAGGTCCTCGAGCGGCGCAAGGAAGTCTCGCGCATCGATCTGCAGCACGAGCAGTTCACCGTAGCCCAAATGATGGCGCAGTTGCGCGCACAAATCCTGGCCAGCGACGACAACTCCGTAGGCTTGATTCAATTCTTCGAGGCGTGTCCCTCGCGCCACGCGATGATCGTGGCATTTCTGGCGGTCCTCGAAATGGTCAAGATGCAAGCGGTTCTGTTGGCCCAGGAAAAGCAGTTCGGCGAGATCGTGGTGAAGAAAGGCAAATCCTTCGACTTGGTGTTCGACGAAAGCGGCGGCATTCGCCAGATCGACGAGGAATACAAGTAGGCAGAAGTCGGACGTTGGAGATTAGAGATTTGAGTCGGAGAAATTGGAACTACGGGAGACTCCTGGATTTATGACCAACGAAGAACGGAAGGCAGCGCTCGAAGCCATCATTTATGCGGCGGATGAACCGGCCACAATCGAGCAACTGGCGGCGGCGCTCGGCGCCGAAAAATTGGCGGTGCAGTCGTCGCTCGACGAACTGGTGGCCAGCTACGCCTCCGAGGACCGCGGCATCGAAGTCCGCGCGGTGGCCGGCGGCTACAAGATGTACACCAAGCCGCAGCATCACGACGTGGTGCGCCGCTTCATCAAGAGCCTGCGCCCGCCGCTGCGCCTGACGATGCCCGCTCTCGAAACTCTAGCGGTTATCTCCTACAAGCAACCCGTCACCGCCCCGGAGATTCAGGAAATTCGCGGCGTCAACACGTCCGGGGTATTGAAAACGCTGCTCGACAAGCGCTTGATCACGACCGCCGGGCGCAAGGAAGTGATCGGCCGCCCAATTCTGTACCGCACCTCAAAGGAATTCCTGATGCGTTTCGGACTGAGCGACTTGCAAGAACTTCCCAGCTTGAAGGAGTTCGAGGCGCTGGCACGCGAGGCGCTCGGAACCGATGAGGGAATCGCCACGCCCGGCGCAGGCGACGAGAGCGTGCTGGACGGTATGACACTCGGCACCGCTGCTGAAGGTGAATCCGTGTCGCCCTTGTCGGAAGAACAGCCGGAGAGTGCTGCAGCTGTTGAACCGCAACCGAACCCGGAACTCGCGCAAGCCGATCGTGTCGCACTCGGCGACGAAGTCTCGACGGATCGCGTAGAGTCTACGCATGCGCCTGCCTCACAGACACCGGCGGAGGAAGCGCCGTCGGTTTACGCTGAATCGAGGCCTGAACCTGTCGAGGAGTTTGCCGAAACAACCGAGGAGAAATCTCACAAAGCTGCGGCTGGTGAGTGAGGTTTTGCGATCAGGCTGGACCGAGTCATAGCATAGCGTCGACGCCATCCCTCGATCATCTCAACAAGAAAGTTTAGCGGGCTAACGAACGCACAAAATGCAGGAACGCCTCCAAAAAATCATCGCCCGCGCGGGAATCGCTTCACGGCGCCACGCCGAGCAGCTCATCTCGAGCGGCCAGGTGCGCGTGAACGGGCGCGTGGTCACCGAACTAGGCACCAAAGCCGACCTCGCCACCGACCGCGTCGAAGCCGCAGGCAAAGTCATCACCGCGCCCGAGCGCCTGGTTTACCTTGCGCTGAACAAGCCCACCGAAGTTGTCGCCACCATGACCGATCCGGAAGGCCGCAAGACGCTGCGAAATTCCTTGCGAGGGTTTCCCGTGCGCGTTTACCCCGTCGGCAATCTGGAATATGCGGCCTCCGGTGTGATTCTGCTCACCAATGACGGCGATCTGGCCGCCGAGTTGCTGAAAAACTGGGAGCATGTCGAGCAGGCCTATCACGTCAAGGTAAAGGGCATGCTCACGCTTCACGACCTCGCGCAACTCGGCAAAGAAGCCGGCGTCCGTATGCAAACACTTCGCCAACCGGATTCCACGCGTGGCCGCGCCGCTAACTTTTGGTACGAAGTGCGGATGCGCGACACCAAGAAAGAAGAATTGCGCCGCGTCCTTTTCAAGGCGCAACATCCGATCGAAAAGTGGATTCGCATCGGGTTGGGGCCTATTAGCGCGGAAGGCATTCCACGCGGCCGGTATCGCGAGCTGACCAAGGCCGAGCTTGAGGCGTTGCGTAAAGCCGCGAGCCCGGTTCGGAAAGTAAGAGCGCCGTCGCGATCGACCTGACGCCACCTCTAACGCCAGCGCAGGCGTAAAATATTTATCCATGCCTCTCGAACGATTGCAAAAAATTATCGCGGCGTCTGGGGTTGCGTCTCGACGCAAAGCCGAAGAGCTGATCACCGCGCAACGTGTCACGCTCAACGGCGAAGTGGTCACCGAACTCGGCACCAAAGCCGACCCCGACCATGACAAAATCTCCATCGACGGCGCTCCGCTTCCGGGCCGCGAGCAATTCCTCTACTTCGCCCTCCACAAGCCGAAGGGCTATGTCACCACGGTGAACGATCCGCAAGGTCGGCCCACCGTCATGAACCTAATGAAGGGCGTTTCCGAACGCGTTTATCCCGTGGGCCGCCTGGATTACGCAAGCGAAGGATTGCTGCTGATGACCAACGACGGCGCGCTGGCACAAAAGCTCACCAAGGCCGGCTCGCACGTCGCCAAGACCTATCTCGTGAAGATCAGCGGCAAGCCTGACGAGCAAGCACTGGCTCGGCTCCGTGCCGGAGTTACCATCGAGTTGGACGACGGCCGCCGCGTCAAAACCTCGCCGGCTTCCATCCGGCTGGTGGAAGAAGCCGCGAATCCGTGGTACGAGGTGGTGCTCATCGAAGGGCGCAACCGCCAGATCCGGCGAATGTTTGATCGCGTCGGCCACCACGTGGAAAAGATCCGCCGCGTCAAGCTGGGTAGGTTGTCTTTGGATGTTCCACCTGGAAAATTTCGCGCCCTAACGCGCAAAGAAGTCGAGCAATTGAGAGCTCTGTGACCGTGAGAGGGGCTCCCGCATCAATGAGATGATGATGCGGCTATGAAAATCACTCTCCCCGATGGCGTAGACCTAGGCGCCGACCCTATCGCCGAAATTCTGAAGCGTCACCACACGATCGGCGTCGTAGGACTATCGTCCGATCCGGGCCGTCCAAGTCACGGCGTCGCACAGTACATGCAATCCGCCGGCTACCGCATCATCCCCGTAAATCCGAACGAAAGGGAAGTGCTCGGCGAAATAAGTTACGCACGCCTCGAAGACGTCCCCGAGAAAATCGAAATCGTGAATGTCTTCCGCCGGCCCACGGAAGTTCCACCCGCGGTGGAAGGTGCGATTCGCATCGGCGCGAAAGCCGTCTGGATGCAACTCGGCATCGAACATCAAGCAGCCGCGGAAAAGGCCCGCGCGGCCGGCCTAATCGTCGTGATGGACGCCTGTCTATTCGTCGAACACAAGCGCCGCCGCCAAAGCCTCGCGCGATGATCAATTCCGGAGCGAGCCAACACCGCGGTCGTCGCTTATCTAGGCAGCGGATACACCGCTAAATTGCGTCGGCCTGGCGCGATGACCGCCAGAAATCGGCCGTCGGGGGAAATCGCAAATTCACGGAAGGTCAGTCCGCGAAACAACGGGATCGGCGTCGGTTGCGTAACCGCCGGATCTTTGTCGTTGGCGGACCGCGCAATGAGTGCTGGCAAATCGATCCACACCAAGTCGCCGGATTTCTTCTCGACCGAGCGCTTGAGTAGGATCCGAGTTTCATCGGGGGCCCAGCGAAACACGCCGAAACCCGCGCGCACTCGCGCGGTCCTGGTGGGATTCGCAAGGTCACGAATCTCCAGCACCTCGCGATCGATGTAATAGGCGATCTTGCTGCCAGTCGGTGAGAGTGACAATCCGCCGCCGTAGCCGTCGAGCGTGGCCACTTCGTGATCGTCTTGGGCCAACAACTCAAGGCGCTGCAGCCGCGGCGGGCCGGAAAGATTGCGGTCGCGCTCGACCGCGAACGCCACATTGCTGCCTTGTACGGGAACAAAATCCAGAAAGGTGCGACCCTCAAACACAGGCCCCGGCGGGCCGCC
Organism: uncultured Acidobacteriota bacterium; assembly: GCA_963721915.1. GTDB lineage: Bacteria > Acidobacteriota > Terriglobia > Acidiferrales > UBA7541 > Acidiferrum. The sequence goes on from CAVRLD010000010.1 coordinate 53,106, forward strand.
GGTGCGATTCACGAAATGAAAGGAAAACAGAACCTTGGGCTTCACCACTTCCGAGAGATAGACGATGGTGGCGTTGTCGAGCAGCCACGATGCGTTGTCGGCATCCTTGATGACGTTGTCGCTGGTGCCGAGCCGCACTTCTTTGCCACTCTCATCGAGTACCAGGGTCATGATGGAGTCGACGGTCTTGCCGGTCTCGTCCACCGTGGCGGTGAACAGTTCGGTGAGCAGGAGGTGTCCGTTGGGCGACCAGCGGAATCCATTGACGTTGTACGTGAACGGCGCTGCTCCACGCTGAAATTTCTCGCCAACAAATATTCGCCGCCGCTTCCCGCCCGCATCCTGAATCCAGATGTCGTCATGCTCCAGGTCGTACTGCTTGGTCTTGAACGGCCGGTTGACCGCGTAGGCGATTCGACCGTCGGGCGCAAAACCGAAGGCGGTAATATCCTCGTCGATGTTCTGGACGGGCTTGTCGAGATCCTGCGCGCGAAGTGAAGCGAGACAGCCGATTCCGGCCAATCCAACAAACACGAGCAGCAAAGTTCGACCACGAATTTGCGAGCGAGGCAAAACCCAATTCATCACTGAGGTCCGGGGTGCGGGCCGGTGAACTCGCTGCAACAGGGTTTCGCCGCCGGCTTGAACTCCATATATTCCACGCGGGTGTCATCCGGATCGTAGACGTTGAGCTGCCATTTGCCGTCGCGGCCAAGCTTGGGTTCTTCGCTGGGTTTCCAACCATTCTTGATCAGCCGCGCGTCAGCCGCTTTGATATCGGTGACGCCTAGCGAAATATGATTCATCACGCCGAGGGTGTGATGGTCGGCGGTGGGTGAAATATTGAGCATGTATTCGAGCCAGTTGGCGCCGTTCGGCACTTCCATGGCCACCCAATTGGTCTCGTCGTCTTTCATGCCGCCGTGCCAGTACAATCGAAAACTCAAAATGTCTTTGTAGAAAGCGTCTTCGGCGGCGCGGTCGCGAACCACCCATCCGGTGTGAATGATCTGGTTGCTCAGCGGTGATATGGCTACCGAACTTATGGTGCCGTTCCCCGGAGACAGAAACAGGATTCGGTGATCTTCCGGATCATGCGCTTCAATAAATTTGTCTCCGGCAGCGCTGCGTTTGACCTCACTGCATTTTACGCCGCGCGAGAGCAGGTACTCTCGCATGCTGTTCGCGTCCCGCACGTGGTACCCGATCGCTTCCACTGCGTTCCGGTTTTCGGCCGGATCGCTCGAAATCAGCTCAAGCTTCTGCAAGGAATTTATGGAAAAGCATGTTGCGCTCGACGCCGGGCTGAAACATCCCTGAGAGACTTCCGGCAGCCCCAGCGTCTTGGAGTAGAAGGCCCGTGATGCGTCCATGTTGCTGACGCGAAGCCGAACCAGCGCGATACCGGTGATCTCCGGCCGCTCTGGCGCAGCCAAAGTGTTCAAGGGCAGGGCGACGATCCACAACAATGCAGACAGGGCAAGCTGGCATACAAATCGCATGGCGCTCCTCAAGATTCAGATGATGATCGTGATTTTATCTTACGAATATCCTCTAGTCGCTGGCGGAGGCGTAGCTCGAAGCCCTGATCGGTAGGCTTGTAGTAGGTCCGATCGGCGAGGTTGTCCGGCAGGCAGGTCATGTCGGTGACTTTCTCGTCGAAATTGTGCGCGTACTTATAGCCTTGACCGTAGCCGACATTCTTCATCAAGCCGGTAACCGCGTTGCGCAAGTGCAGAGGAACCGGATCGGCCTCGGTTTTATGTACATCTTCCATGACCCCGCCGTAGGCAGTGTAGAGCGCGTTGGACTTCGGCGCGAGCGCCAGATACACGGCGGCCTGTGCCAGCGCAAGATTGCCTTCCGGCGGGCCGATGAAGTCAAACGCTTCTTTGGCGGCGAGGGTTACGGCCAGCGCGCCCGGCTCCGCCAGGCCGATGTCCTCGCTGGCCATGCGCACCATGCGCCGCGCGAGATACAGCGGGTCTTCGCCGGATTCCAGCATGCGCGCGAGCCAGTAGAGCGCGGCGTCAGGATCGGAGTTGCGTACCGATTTGTGGAGAGCGGAGATGAGATTGAAGTGTTCTTCGCCGACCTTGTCGTAGCGGAGCAGTTTGCGCTGGAGAACGTCCTGAAGAAGCTCAGCCGTTAGGTGGCGGACGCCCCCGGCGTCGGGGTTCGCGCCTCGGGCGGCCAGCTCCAGAGTGTTGTAAGCCGATCGCGCGTCGCCATTGGCGTAGGACGCGATGCGAAAGAGCACTTCGTCGTTTGCTTCGATATTTTCGTTGCCGAGACCACGTTCCTTGTCGCTTAGCGCGCGCCGCAACAGGTCTGCGATCAACGGAGTGGGCAGCGGATCGAGGATGTAGACTTTCGTCCGCGAAAGTAGCGGCGAAATCACCTCGAACGAAGGATTCTCGGTGGTCGCTCCAATAAAGGTGATGTGTCCCGCTTCGACGTAGGGAAGGAAAGCGTCCTGCTGCGCTTTGTTGAAGCGATGGACTTCATCGACGAACACAATCGTGCGCGGCCCGGAGCGCGCTTTGCGCTCGGCGCCAGCCATGACGTCTTTGATCTCCTTGATGCCGGCGAGTACCGCGCTGAAAGAAACGAATTCGGACCGCGTCAGCCGGGCGATGAGGCGCGCAAGTGTGGTCTTCCCGCAACCCGGCGGTCCCCAAAATAACATCGAGCCAAGGTCGTCATTTTCAATTTGTACTCGTAGCGGTTTGCCGGGGCCCAGCAATTTTTCCTGGCCGATGAATTCATCGAGCGTGCGTGGACGCATGCGCTCGGCGAGCGGCTGATGGGCCAGCGGCACGTCGGGTTCCACCGGTTGCGGGAGTTTCGAGAAGAGACTCAAGGTTCTCGCTCGTTCCGCACTGGCAGGGACTTCCGTTGCCGCGCGGCTTCATAGAAGAGCACCGCTGCCGCGGCGGCGGCGTTCAGCGACTCGATGCCGCTCGCCATGGGAATGCGGATGCGGGCGTCGGCGCTGCGCTCCACCTCTTCAGGCAACCCCGCGCCTTCGTTCCCGACGAGCAGGGCCACCGGCTCGCACCAATCCACTTCCCATGGGGCCAACAGGGGTACGTCGCCATCGCGCGGTTCGTGAACGCTGGAAGCGAGCGTGCGCACATTCGCGATGCGCAGTTGCGTTAACAGAATTGGCAGCGACATTCCGGCGAGAATCGGCAAATGTAGCGCGGCTCCGGCAGATGCACGTAGCGCCTTCGGCGAAAATGGGCTCGCGGTTCCGCTTTGTCCCGAAGCTGTCGTTACCGCGCCGGTTGCGCCGAACGCGGAAGCGGTCCGCAGGATGGTGCCCACGTTTCCGGGGTCCTGCACACCGGCAAGAACAACCAGCAGGGCAGAGCAGGCCTCTCCAGGAACGCGAAGAATATCGTCGATCGTGGCGACTCGCGGCGCGACTAACGCAGCCACGCCCTGCGGATGCTCGGTATCCGCTGCGCCTTCAAACAAGCGGTCCGTCGTTCGCAGCAGCGGGAATGCCATTTCGGGACGATCGACGAATGGCGCGAGACGCTCGTGGTGGCGCTCACCCGACTCGCTGAAAAGCACTGCCTCGATGCGGCAGCCGGATCGCAAAGCCTCCTCGACCAGCCGGACTCCTTCCACGCCAACGCAGCCGGATTCCGTTTGCAATCCGCCGCGCAAAGCCATACGGAATTCCTTGAGCCACCGATTGTCGCGGCTGGTAATCGTGCCAGCCCCGGTGGTCGCAGTACGAGCGCCCCTCGCAGCTTTGACAGGCGTAGCCATCAGTGGGAGCGTAGCAAACTAGGGCCTTCCGGCGCTATCAGGGGTGCAAGATGTAGCGGCCGCCGACGGTTTACCCTGCGCCTCGAAGCGTGGCGGGCGCTTTTCGGCATGACTGACCACGGGCAACCCCTCGGCTTCCGTGGCTGGGAACGCCATTGCACGGGCGCGGGCGTGTGTGGTAGCGTCGCCCAAATAATGGCAGCGCGGGGCGGAGCGCTGCGGGGTGAATTTACGTCTTCGCCGAAGGCCAAAAAGTTGCCGGCAGAACTGTTGCGCATCAACGCGCAAGTCCCTGAAGCTGATGCACTGCGGTACGCGGCGCATTTCCTCGTTCGCGGCTGTGTCATTGGAATTCCCACCGATACCTTTTATGGACTGGCCACCGACCCGTTCAATCTCGCCGCAGTAGATGAACTCTATCGGGTGAAAGGCCGGCCCGAGACTCGGGCGCTTCCTATCCTGGTGAACTCTCTGGATCAGGCGTTAGTACTGATGCGCGAGCCCCAGGAAGAGGTCTCTGGAGTGGACCCCGCACCTTGGAATTTCCTGAAGCTGGCGGAGGCGTTTTGGCCTGGGGGCTTGACGCTGGTAGTGGACGCATCAAACCGGGTACCGCTGAAGGTAACGGCGAATACCGGCAAAGTCGCACTGCGGTGGCCAAAAAGTCCGGTCGTCGAGCAATTGATCGACGAGTTTGGCGGCCCGATCACCGGAACGAGCGCAAACATTTCCGGCTTTCCCGCCTGCGCCAACACCGAGCAACTCATGAAACAGCTGGGTTTGCGTCTACCGCTCGTCCTCGACGCCGGGGAGACGGGCATGGGATTGCCGTCCACGATTATTGGATTGAAGGACGAGAAGTGGGAAGTGCTACGCGAGGGCGCGATTCCCGTTTCGGAGATTGAAGCCGCGCTGCGGTGAGCTCGCCGGCGCCGATTTCGTCTTAGAGGCGCTGATTCGCTTTAGCTTCGTCTTCTCTGCCCCACCCCCCGGGGCATTTCGTATGATTATCAAACCAAAGACATTAAACAAATAGGCATTGGGAAGTATAACTAAACCAAGTACTTAGTTTTCGAGACTTTGTGGAGTTGAGTGGGCACGACCGGCGCGGTGAGGCGGAATTCCCGAAACGGGACGTACTGATATCTGAAAGGTAATATACCAGAGAACTTATACCTTGTCAAGGGACACGAAAGGGCCGGTGAAGTCAGGGCCAGAAGGTAAGTGCGAAGAGGGCCGGCTCGCGGGGCGCTCGCTGGGACGCGCTAAAGCTCGCCCCTACATTCGTGCTCCTACCTTTGCGCCTGCGGCTGGTGCGGATTTGGCGCGGTAAGTGGTAGGACCGTAAGGAAATCGAAGTCGCCGGTGGGGCTTAGCGGGATGTCGCCCAGGGAACGGCGGTGGACGGAGATGGCGTCGGTAAACCACAGGGGTAGGTAAGGAAGATCGTCGGCCAGGATTTTCTGGGCTTCGCTGCACAAAACTTTTCGTTTTTCTTGATCCATTTCGGTGCGGATTTGGTCGGCTAGCGCGTCGATGCGCAGGTTGCGGTAGTGTCCGCGGTTGGCGCCGTCAGGCGGGAAGCGCTTCGAGGCGAAGACGAATTCGAAGATGTCGGGGTCGTTGTTGGCGCCGACCCAGCGGAGAAGGTTGAGCTGGAAATTGCCTTTGGTGGCATCGGAGAGAACGGTGGCGAATTCAAGGGGGCGGAGTTCGAGGTCGATCCCCACGCGACGCCATTGCTCTTGAAGGGCCGCTCCGAGGACGCGGAATTGCTCGTCGGTGGAAGTTTTCAGCGTGACGTGAAGTCGCACGCCGTCTTTGGCGCGCGGGAATCCCGCGGAGTCGAGGAGTTGTTCGGCGCGGGCGGTGTCCAGCGTGTGTTGGGTGACGTTGGGCTCGTAAGCCCAGTGGTTGGGTGGCAGGATGCCGCTCGCAACGCGCGCCTGCCCGTGAAGTAGGTAACGAATGAGCATTTCGCGATCGGTGGCATACGCAAGCGCTTGACGGACCTCGCGATGTTTCAGAATGTGGTCTTCCAGGTTGACACCGAGATACGTGAAATTGGTTCCGGGGCGTTCTGTGACGCCGAGCGACGCCTGCTTCGTGAGCACGGGAATGATGTCGGGAGTGAGCGAGCTGACTTCGATGTCAGCGGAGCCTTTGCGGAGTTCGAGCGCGCGGACGATGGCGTCGGGGACTACACGGAAACGAATGCGGGAGAACGGTGGCGCTCCTCCCCCTACGGGATGGTCTGAGACGGGGCCACTGGCGTTGCGCTCGACGATCACTTCGTCGTCCTGCGCTTGGCTCACGAAGCGGAACGGACCCGACCCGATGGGATGGCGCGAGAAATCGGAGCCGGCATTTGCGGGGACAATGCCAGTGGTCGGGCGAATGAGGTTGATGGTGAAGGAGGCGTAGGCTTCCTTGAGGTGGAAGATGACCGTTGCTGGATCGGGCGCTTCGATCGAGGTTACGAGGCGGAAGGCACCGCGCTTGGGGGATTTGTTGGCTGGATTCATCATGAATTCGAATGTGGATTTGACGTCGGCGGAGGTGAGCGGGCGGCCGTCCTGGAAGCGGACGTCTTTGTGGAGATGGAAGACGTAGGTTCGCGGGTCGGGTGTGTCCCAGGATTCGGCTAGATCGCCGTGGAGTTTCATTTCGGAGTCGCGTTGGAGCAGGCTCGAAAAAAGCAGGCCGTCGATGTGTTGGGATTGCGCGTCGGTGGCGTAACGGGGATCGAGATTCGTGGGATTGGATTCGAGTAGGAAGGTTAGCGTTGAGGGGTCGGAGGCATTCGTGTGGGAGCAGCCCGCCAAGAAAAATGACGTAATGACGTAAAGAAGTAATGACGGAATGAGGAGAAAGAAGGAGAAAGATTTAACACAGAGGGCACGGAGGTCGGAGCACCCTTCGAGGCTCAGGGTAAACAGAGGGCACAGAGAAGAGTAAAGACAGGGATTAACGGGGCGGGGCATAGGAGATTTTACCTAAGATTGCTGGGCCGTTTGCACCGGTCGCGGAGGGGAGATTTGCGGGGCGCTGGTGGAAGGTTTCGTAGGCCATCAATGCGAACGCGAAGGCTTCCTTCGCGTCTGTGGGAACACCGAGTTCCGCCGAGGGAACGATGTCCATCTGCGGGAGTGCGGCGGCGATCTGCGCGAGAATCAGGGGGTTGCGGGCGCCGCCGCCGGATACGATTAACTGCTCAATTTTGTACTTTGGAAGAGCGAAGCGATGCAGCGCATCCACCACCGAGATGGCGGTGAAGATGGTGGCGGCGCGGATGAGGTCGGCTGGCTTGGCTTTGTGTTTGCGGCCCGCCGCCAAGAGATTCTTTACATAGGCGCGGCCGTAGTATTCGCGGCCGGTGCTTTTCGGCGGGGCTTGTTTTAGGTAGGGATCGCGCATTAGTTCGTCGACTAACGCGGGAATAGAGCGGCCGGTTTGGGCGATCGCGGCGTTTTTGTCGTAACGTTGGCGGCCGTGGGTGAAGTGCGAGACCAGCGCGTCGATCAGCATATTTGCTGGGCCGGTGTCGAAAGCGAAAATTTGCGACGGCTTGGCGGCTGCGGGTAGGACCGTTATGTTGGCAATGCCGCCCAGATTCAGGGACACGCGGCCTAGTTTGGCGTGGAGATATAGGAGGTAGTCGGCGTAGGGGACCAGCGGGGCGCCTTGGCCGCCTAGGGCGATATCGGCCGGGCGGAAGTCGGCGACTGTCGTGATGCCTGTGCGGGCGGCGATGATGCTGGGTTCGCCGATTTGGAGCGTGGAAGCGGTGGGGCGACCAAGATATTGGACCGGCTTCCCTTGATGGAAGATGGTTTGACCGTGACTGCCAATCAGCGTGATCTTTTTTGTGGCGATACGGAAGCGCTTGCAGGCGGTCAACACCGCATCGGCGAAGACCTCTCCCAGACGAAAATTTAGTTGGCTCAGCTCGCCCGCCGAGATGGGTTGCTGCTCGGCTACGCGGAGGATTTCTTTTCTTATTGCCTGGGGAAAGTTGATCGAGGTGTGATTGAGAAACTCGGCGCCTAAGTGCGGAGGCGCGCCGGAGATTTTAGCCAGGGCAACGTCGATTCCATCGGCGGAAGTGCCGGACATCAGGCCTAGGACTAGGAGCGGGCGGGATTTCATTTTGATAGCGTCAGGAAGATTTCACCACAGAGTTCACAGAGAACACAGAGAAGAAAGATCGCGAGAGGCGAAAAGACAACGGAAGTTGCCCTGTGCCGCAGGCATTCCTGGCTGTGCCCGCGCGAACTAGGAGATTTGCTTTTTCAGTTCGGCGAGGAGATTTAGGGCGTCGAGGGGCTTGAGTTGGTCCAGGTCGGCGTCGCGGAGTTTGTCGAGGACGGCGCGGTCTAGCGGGGTGAAGAGGACGGATTGGGCAGCGTGGCCGTTGGTGGCGGCTTCGGCTGCGCCGGGGGAAAGTTTTTCGCTGAGTTGGTGCTCGCTTTGTTCGTGTTTTTTCAGGACTTCGCGGGCGCGCTCGATGACGCTGCGGGGGAGGCCCGCGAGGCGTGCGACCTCGATGCCGTAGCTTTTGTTGGCGCTACCGGGTTCGACGTGGCGAAGGAAGATGATCTCGTTGGGCGTTTCTTTCACGGAGACGTGCACGTTTTTTACGGCTGGCAGGAGTTCGGCTAGTTCGGTTAGCTCGTGGTAGTGCGTGGCGAAGAGGGTGCGGGCGCGGGTGTGTTTTTGCAGGTGCTCGACTACGGCCCAGGCGATGGAGAGGCCGTCGAAGGTGGCGGTGCCGCGGCCGACTTCGTCGAGCAGGACGAGACTGGCGGGGGTGGCGTGATTGAGGATGCTCGCGACTTCGCTCATTTCCACGAGGAAGGTGGAGCGGCCGCGGGCTAGATTGTCGCTGGCGCCGATGCGCGTGAAAATGCGATCCACGATAGGAAGCTTGGCTTGGCGCGCGGGCACGAACGAGCCGGCCTGGGCCATCAATGCGATCAGCGCTGCCTGGCGTAGGTATGTGGACTTGCCGCCCATGTTCGGGCCGGTGATGAGCAGGAGTTGCTGCGTTTGCGGCTCGAAGTAGAGATCGTTGGGAACGAAGCGTTCGCCGCGCTGGCGGAGGAGTTCTTCGATGACCGGATGGCGGCCGCCAACGATCAGGAGCTCGCCACTGTCAGTGAATTCCGGGCGTGCGTAGCCGCGGTCGGCGGCCAGCTTGGCGAACGTGGTGAGCACGTCCATCTGGGCGATGGCGGCGGCGGTTTTTCGCAGACGCACCGCGTGCGCGGCGACTCCGTTGCGGATGTCGATGAAAAGCTGGCGTTCGATTTCGGCGATGCGTTCGTCGGCGGCGAGAATTTTGCGCTCGTATTCTTTCAGCTCGGGAGCGGTGAAGCGTTCCGCGTTAACGAGGGTTTGTTTGCGCTCATAGTCGGCGGGCGCTAGATGCAAGTTGGGTTTCGAGATTTCGATGTAGTAGCCGAAGACGCTGTTGAAGCGAATTTTCAGCGAGTTGATGCCGGTGCGCTTGCGCTCGCGCTCTTCCATGGCGGCGATGATTTGCTTGCTGTGCTGGCTCAAGGTGCGCAGCTCGTCGAGCTCGGCGTGGTACCCACTGCGAATGATTCCGGGATCGGTGGCTAGGGCTGGCGGCTCGTCGGCAATGGCGCGGTCGAGGCGTTCGCGGACGTCGATGAGTTCGTCGATTTCGTTGTGCAAGTGGCGCAGGAGATCGCTGCCGCCTTTGGGCGGGGCGGTGAGAAAATTTTTCAGGACGGGGAGTTGCGATAGAGAGCGACGAAGTGCGACAAGTTCGCGCGGGGTGGCGAGGCCCATCGTGATCCGGCTAGTGAGGCGCTCGAGGTCGAGAATGCCGCGAAGTTCTTTGCGAATTTCGCCGCGGACCACGGTTTGTTGCACGAGCTGAGCGACGGCGTTGAGGCGGGCGTCGATGGATTCGCGTTCGATGAGCGGGCGGAGAATCCAGGAGCGGAGGAGGCGAGCGCCCATTCCGGTTACGGTGACGTCGAGCGCGGCGAGGAGCGTGGTTGGTCCACTGCGGCCGGTTTCTTCGCTGAAGATGGGATTGATGAGTTCGAGATTGCGAACCGAGACAGGATCGAGGACGAGCGAGTCGTGTTGCTCGTAGTAGCGGATGCGGTCGAGGTGGCGGAGAGCGTCGAGGCTGGCGGCTTCGTCGATGGCGGGAGCGGCGGCGGTGGCGCTGCCTTGTACGGCATCGGAGGCCGTGCCAGCAGCCGCCGAGCGGACTTGCGCGCTCGTGATTGCGGAACGGTCGACGCCGCGGGCGGCGTTTTCGCGCAAGTAGTGAATGATGGCGCCGGCAGCGGCGAGGGATTGATGGTGATCGTCCAGCCCGAAGCCAGTGAGTTCCGTCACGCCGAATTGCTCGCGTAAGAGGCGCGAGGCGTAGTCGTATTGGAAGGTCCAGTCTTCGAGGCGTGATTCGACGCCGCCGACACCCTCCGGCAGGGAATCTTTGGCGGTGTCGAAGAGTTGTTGCGGGCGTGGAAGCAGTGTCTCGCGGGGATGCAAAAGCTGGAGTTCGTCGCGAAGATCGTCAGCGGAGCGGGGTCCGGAAAATTCCGTGGCTTGGAATTCGCCGGTGGAAAGATCGACGTACGCGAGGCCAATGGGAGAGCCGGAGGGATGCGTGGCAACGGCGGCCAGGAAATTATTTTCGCGCGCGTCGAGAACGGCGGCGTCGGTGGCGGTGCCTGGCGTGATGACGCGGACAACTTCGCGGCGGACAATTTTTTTGCCAGGGCCGGGCTGCTCCATTTGATCGCAAATGGCGATTTTGAAGCCGGCGCGGATGAGGCGGGCGACGTAGCCATCAGCGGCGTGATAGGGGACACCGCACATGGGAATCGGCTGACCCTTTTCGCGATTGCGCGAGGTCAGCGTGATTTGCAGTTCGCGGGAGGCGAGGATGGCGTCTTCGTAGAAAAGTTCATAGAAATCACCGAGGCGGAAGAGCAGGAGAGCGTGGGGATAGCGCGCTTTGATTGCCTGGTATTGCTGCATCAGCGGTGTTGTAGGGTCCGACATGCCTCGGTGTTGGTTCGCAATCTGCTTTCAGCGCGGGTGACTCGAAAGATTAGTCGGGCGCGTGGGTTTTGGCAAATGGCAAAGAAGCGAGGTCGGCTCGCGTTGCCGCCTGCGTGGTGGACTTGGCGTTGTGGTTGAAGTCCTTCGGGCATCCTCGTCGGATGCCCTCAGAGTGACAGGTTTATTTCTAGCGGCGCGATAGACCAGGACCGTCAAGTGTGGATGTCTAGTTGGGTTAGGAGGAAGGCGTAGTTGAGGGCGATTTCTCGGAGGTAGTCGTAGCGGCCGGAGGCGCCTCCGTGGCCTGCGCCCATGTTTGTTTTGAGCAGGAGCGGATTCGCGTCGGTCTTCAAGGTGCGGAGCTTTGCGACGTATTTCGCGGGCTCCCAGTACATGACTTGGCTGTCGTTCAGCGAGGTCTTGACCAGCATGGCGGGATAGGCTTTGCGCTCGAGATTGGTGTAGGGGCAATAACTCTTCATGTAGAAATAATCGGCTTCGATGTGAGGGTTGCCCCACTCTTCGTATTCGCCGACGGTCAGCGGGAGCGAAGCGTCGAGCATGGAGTTGAGCACGTCGACGAATGGGACGTGGCTGATGACGATGCGAAAGAGATCGGGGCGCATGTTGGCTACGGCGCCCATCAGCAGGCCGCCGGCGCTGCCGCCTTCAATGATGAGATTTTGAGATGAAGTATATTTTTCGGCGATGAGATGCTCGGCGGCGGCGATGAAATCGGTGAACGTGTTTAGCTTTTTGTGCATGCGTCCAGCGTCGTGCCAAGGTTTGCCGAGTTCGCCGCCGCCGCGGATGTGGGCGATGGCGAAGGTCACGCCGCGATCAAGCAGGCTGAGGCGATTCGAATTGAAGGCCACCGGCATGGAGATGCTGTAGCTGCCGTAGCCGTAGAGAAGGAGCGGGGCGGAAGAATCACGCGGCGTGTCACGGCGATGGACGATGGAGATGGGAACGCGCGTGCCGTCATGGGCGGTGGCGTGGAGGCGCTCGCTGACATATTGCGTTGCGTCGTAACCGCCGAGGACCGGTTGCTGTTTGCGGAGGATACGGTCGCGCGTTTTTAAATCGTAGTCGAAGACCGAGCGCGGGGTGACGAACGATTCGTATTGGAAACGCAAATGGCTGGTGGCGAACTCAGGGTTAGCGCCGAGGGACGCGTTGTAGGCGGGCTCGGTAAATTCGATGCGGTGGGAAGCGGCGAGCGCACCCGGGGCGGAGTGGGGAAGATCCACGATGCGCAAGTAGGGGAGGCCATCCTCGCGTTCGAAGAGAACGAGGTGCGACTGGAAGACGTCGGCGGCCGCAAGCATCACATTGGGTCGAGTGGGAACCACTTCGCGCCAGAATTTGCGGCGCGGATCTTCGACCGAGACGGTCATCAGGCGAAAGGTGCGGCCCAGGGAGTTGGTGCGGATGTAGAAGACGCCGCCGGGATGCCCTTCTACGGGACCCGGATGATGGTCGGCGTAATACTCATGCGTGTCTTCGCGATGGGCGATCAATTGGAAGTCAGCTGTCGGTTGATCGGCGGGTAGGTAGCGGACCTCGCTGGTGGTGTGGCTGGCAATGGTGAGAAGAAGAAAGGCGCCGCTGCGGGTGCGCTCGATCTGGACGCGGAAGCGCTCGTCGCGTTCTTCGTAGAGGAGAGTGTCGGGCTCGGTGGAATTCGGCCTGTGGCGATAGAGACGGTGGGAACGCTTGGTGGTTTCGTCCTCGACGGTGTAGAACAGCGTGCTGTTATCGGCGGCCCAAGCAGCGCTGGTGACGCGCTCGATGCGCTCGGGAAGTGTTTGCCCGGAGCGGAGATCTTTGATTTGCAGGGTGTACTGAGAGAAACCGGTGGTGTCGAGCGAGTAGGCGAGTAAGTGATTGTCGTCGCTGACGTCGAACGAACCTAGACCCAGGAAGGAGTGGCCCTCCGCCAAGGCGTTCAGATCGAGCAGGACTTCTTCGGGAGAGTCGTCGGCATCAAGTTTGCGGCAATGGACCGGGTACTGCTTGCCCTCCTCGGTGCGGGTGAAATAGAGGTAGCCGCGGAGGCGATACGGAACCGACAGGTCGGTCTGGAGGATTTTCGCCAACATCTCCTGGTAAAGCTTTTCCTGGAAGGCTTCGGTGCCTTGGAGGACGGCGTCGGTGTAGGAGTTCTCGGCGTTGAGATAGGCGATTACCTCGGGACTCTGCTTTTCGCGGAGCCAAGCGTAATTGTCGATGCGGCGGTCGTTGTGGATGACGTGCTCGACGGGATGGCGGCGGGCGACCGGGGGGTTGACGGGCGAGGAGCGCGTGCTGGGCGTCTCGTGAGATTCGGAGCGGCTGGACGTGGCGGTATTCGTGTCGGAGGTCATCAATCCTTCCTAGTGCGTTACTGTCTGGCGCGCGCGGCGGGTTTGGTGTCCGGGAAAGCCGCAGGGCTCCTAGGACTCCGCCCTGCGCTACAGGTCCGTGCGCAAGGCCGGCGAAGATGGATCGCGTACGTCCGTTATACTACAACGGAAACGCGACGCAGGAAAAACGCGACGAGCGAGGACGAAAAGCGCAAATGGCGCATGAGATCGAAATCAAATTGCGCGTCAACGATCCAGGGAAGCTTCTGGCCGTACTAAAGGGGATGGGTGCCCGAACCGTGCATCGAGGTACGGGGCGCATTCATGAATGGAACACTCTGTTCGACACGCCTGAGCAGGGGCTGCGGAAGCACGAGCAATTGCTGCGAACCCGGATCGAAACTCCAGAGGGGAAGGTCTCACGGCGTAAGAAAAACGCGCCTCAGTTTGCACTTTTGACGTTCAAGGGCCCGGTTTTCAGCCGGCGACGACGGGGCGGGAGCGCAATTGGCGCCGAACGGCACAAAGTCCGCGAAGAGATTGAGTTCCCGGTGGGCGACGCGGTAAAGCTGGCGAAGATTCTCGAAAGGTTAGGGATGCGCCCGAGTTTTCACTACGAGAAATATCGGACAACGTTTGCGTTGCCGGCAACGAAGCCCTGGGCGAAGGGGCTGCTAATCGAACTGGATGAAACACCGATCGGAATATTCATGGAACTGGAAGGACCGCCCAAGGCCATCGATCGAGCGGCAAAGGAGCTCGGATATTCAAAGAGAGATTCTATTTTGACGAATTATGCGAGCCTGTTCGCCGAAGATTGCCGGAGGCGCGGCAAGAAGATGGGCGACATGGTGTTCCGGAAGCGGAAATGATGGCCAACTCGCGGCGTTCCGACGAGAAAATATCGGGGAACGTCAGTATTTTCTTGACAGTACGATGCATGAAGGCTTATCAAACCTTTGGAGTGAATTTTCTACCGATGTCCGCGTCTAGCGAACTTGAGCCTGGGCCTAGCGGGTTACGACCAGTGGTGGGCTTAAGGGTGCAGCCAACGTTGGGTGTGAGCAAAACGTCGCGCGAAATTGGTTTGCGTGCGCAGACGGACGGGCGGGGAGGGTTCACGGCCGGCTAAAGGTAAGTCCATTTGCTTGAGACACTTGCCCGCGGCCGGAAGCTGTAACGGCTTGCGGGTTTTTTGTTGTTCGAACGTCTTCGGTGGGATACCCGCACCGCCGAGTGAGCGGGAAGAGGCGGCAAATGCAACTATACGCCACGGAATTGATGGGCGCGGAAACGTACGACGATCAAGGGAATTTCGTCGGAAGGGTGCGCGAATTTTTCATCGAGCCCGCGGACCAATCCAACCGGATCGCACGGTTTTTGCTGTCGCGCGGGCGATTTCAGCCGCTGCTGGCGCGCTACGATCAGGTGGCCCACATCGCGCCCGGCACCATCCGGCTGAATTGTAGCGAGCGAGCGCTGGAACTTTACCAGCCGAACGAGGGATGGCTGGCGGTCCGCAAAGATTTGCTGGATCAGCAGATCATTGACACAAAAGGCCGTAAAGTCGTGCGCGTGAACGATGTGGACCTGACGGAACAACGCAATAACGGAAGCGTGGAGCTGCGCCTTACGCAGGTGGACGTGGGCCTGCCGGGGGCGGTGCGTCGGCTTTTGCAGGGCGTGGTCTCCGCTTCCATGGTTCGCAAGCTGCAGCGCGGCTTGCCACAACGAGCCATTCGTTGGGAATTCGTGAACCTGATCGAGCCAGATCCGCTGCGCAGGGTGAAATTGCGCATCACGCACGAAAAGCTGGAAGACCTGCATCCTGCCGACCTTGCCGAAATCATGGAGTCGCTCTCGGCTGCCGAGCGGCAGGGAATTATTGCTTCGCTGGACGAGGAGATGGCCGGCAAGGTCCTTGCGGAACTTGATGAGCGGCTGACAACCCAGATCGTCGAAAAATTGGACCCGGAGAAGGCTGCGGACATTTTGGAGGAGATGGCGCCGGACGCTGCCGCGGACCTGCTGGCGGAATTGCCGAAGGAGACCTCGGAGGAACTCCTGGAGGAGATGCCTGGGCAAGAGGCCAAAGACGTGCGGGAATTGCTGGCGTTCGACCGATCCACCGCGGGAGGAATGATGAACACGGATTTCGTGTTCATCGGGGAGAGCTCGACTCGAGAGGAAGTGCTGGAGTGGATGCGCTCGCAGGACTTGAATTTCGATCAGTTGGACACGGTCGTGTTGTTGGATAGCGCGGCGCAGTTCTCCGGTATCGTTCCGGTAGCCCGCTTGTTGCTGTCCGCGCCGGACCAGAGTGTGGCGGAGCTCAAGCTGGCGCCGCTGCTCAGTGTGCAGGCCGACGCCGACGAGTCCGAGGTATTCGAACTGTTTGACAAATACAATCTGCGGACGCTGACCGTGGTGGATGAGCATCAGCGTCCGATAGGAACGATCGCCGTGGATGATGTGGTGTCGCGGCTGGTGGCGAAGTAAGTCGACGCACAAACCCGAACTACGAGCCGGAAATACGGATGAACTGGGAAGCCATATCGACGAGAGTGGACGGGCTGCGAACACGCGGAACTTCGTTTCAGAAGCGCATCCGCGGCCTGCGCCGGCGGTTGACGCTGCTGCTGGCGGTGGTTGGCCCCGGGCTCATCACCTCCAACGTGGACAATGACGCGGGCGGAATTTCGGTATATACGCAGGCGGGAGCGCAGTACGGCTACGCGCTGTTGTGGTCGCTGATTCCCATGACCATCGCGCTGTATGTCACCGAAGAGATGTGCGCGCGGATGGGCGTGGTCACTGGCAAAGGGCTATCGGATTTGATTCGCGAGGAATTCGGATTCCGGCCGACGTTCTTCGTGATGGTGACGGGATTTTTCGTCGATTTGGCCAACGTCGTGGCGGAATTTGCTGGGGTGGCCGCGGCGATGCAGATCTTCCACATCAGCAAATATATCTCCGTGCCTATCGCGGCGATTCTGGTGTGGGTCTTAGTGCTGCGCGGAACGTACCGGCAAGTGGAGGTGATCTTCCTGGCGGCTTGCGTCTTGTATTTGTCGTATGTGGTTTCTGCGTTCATTGCGCGGCCCGATTGGCTGGAGGCGGCGCGGCATACGGCGATCCCCAGCATGCAATTTAACGCGGGCTACCTGGTGATGCTCACGGGACTCGTAGGAACGACGATCGCGCCGTGGCAATTCTTCTATTTGCAAGCCGGGTTTGTGGAGAAGAAAGTGTCCGCGCGGCAGTATCCGCAGGCGCGCGCCGACGTGCTGATTGGCAGCATCAGCTGCATGGCTATCGTGTTTTTCATCATCGTCTGCACGGCGGCGACGCTGTACGCCAACGGCCAGCGCAACATTACGGACGCAGCGGAGGCGGCGAAGGCGCTGATTCCGCTGGCTGGGAAATGGGCAGGAACCTTGTTCGCGTTCGGGCTGCTGAATGCGTCGCTGTTCGCAGCGTCGATTCTGCCGCTATCGACCGCGCACGTGATTTGCGAGGGGCTGGGCTTCGAGGCGGGCATCGACCACAAATTCAACGAGGCTCCGATTTTCTATTGGCTGTACACGATTCTCATCGGTGTGGGCGCCGGGATTGTGCTGCTGCCCAATGCGCCGCTGTGGAAGATTCTGATCTTCTCTCAGGTGGGCAACGGCATCTGGCTACCCGTGGTGGTGATCTTCATCTTGTTGCTTGTGAATCGGCGCGACTTGATGGGAGAGTATGTCAACACGCTTGCCTTCAACATCATTGCGTGGGTGACGGCAATCGCGATGATCGTATTGACCCTGGTGCTGTCGTATACCGCGATCTTCCCGACGGGCTCGCCGCCGGCGCCCTAAAGGGAATTACTATTATCCATTCAGATGTGATACCTGGCACTCCTGCGTTGCGCCGCCGCCAAAGGGTGTGTTAACTTTGCGGCGTAAAGGGAAATCCCACGAAAGCGTACCGCCGCCGATGAAATCGCACGTCACGCTCCAAGTCGCTGCACCTGCCGCTCTCGGCTCTGTCACGGCAGAAGAGGCCGAACTGCTCGCTAAGCTTGATCTGGCGCGATTGCCGCGACATGTGGCCGTAATCATGGACGGGAACGGCCGCTGGGCGCAGCGCAAGCATTTGCCGCGGGTGGCGGGGCATCGGGTGGGGACTCAAACAGCGCGGTCGACCATTGAGACTTGCGCGCGGCTGAAAATCAAGGCGCTAACGCTCTATGCGTTCTCGGTGGAGAACTGGCGCCGTCCGAAGACGGAAACCGACTTTTTGATGCAGCTATTGCGCGAATACTTGCGCACCGAAATGCCCCTGATTCAGCGGAACGATATCCGGATGCGGTTCCTGGGACGCTCCAGGGAACTACCCACCGGGGTGCAACAGGATATGAAGAATGCGGAGGAGAAGACCGCCGGGAACGGCGGCATGGTGTTGTGCCTCGCGCTGAATTATGGAGGCCGGGCGGAGATTGTGGACGCGGCGAACGCCGCTCTGGCCGAACGCAGTGCGCAGGGAAGTAGCGCCCCCATCACCGAAGAAGAACTTTCTCGCCGACTTTATACGAATGGCTTGCCTGATCCCGACTTGCTGATTCGCACCAGCGGCGAGATGCGGGTGAGTAATTTTCTGCTGTGGCAGATTGCTTACGCGGAGATTTTTGTAACCGAGACGTTGTGGCCGGATTTTAATCGCGCGCGATTGCTGGAATCTTTTGTTGAATTTCAGAAGCGCGAGCGCCGCTACGGCGGGATCCGGGAAGGCGGTTCGGACGCCGAAGTGTCTGCGCGAGTTGCGGGCGAGTGACCATCGGCTTTCATCCTTCCTTTTTGGGGCAACAAATGGATCGCGCTGAAGCGCGCCCCTACATTTGCCACTCTGCTTCGTGATTTCTTCCCTTCGATATGATGTGATTGGTTCCATCATCGGTCGGGGGATCTCCGTCTTATGACTTTGCAGAGAGTGGCGACAGCCGCTGTGCTGATTCCGTTTGTGGTGGGCCTGGTTTTGTTCGGGTCGACCGCCTGGGTTGGAGTGGCGCTGGCTGTGGTCATTGTCCTGGCGCTTCGTGAATATTTCGCACTGGGTGATGCGATTGGGCATCGCGCGTATCGGATCTGGACGACGGTGTGCGCGATTCTGCTGGTCTTTACGCAATGGGTTGCGACGCTACAGGCCTCGTATCAATTGCCTGGGGGATTCTCGCTGTATCGCCAGATCGAGCGTTTTGCGAACGGACTCGGAGCCACGCAAGACGTTTTCTCGTTGTTCTTACTTGGCGTGACCCTATTGATCCTGTGGACCAAGCGGCCGCTGGTGGAGGCGCTGCCTGCCGCGGGAATCAGTTCTAGCGCGCTATTGCTGGTGGCCTACCCGCTCAGCTTTGCGGTACGGCTTCATGGATGGAGTCGCGAAGGACCACGGTTATTGCTGTTTGCGCTGGTGATTACGTGGGCGGGCGATACGGTCGCGTATTTCGTGGGGCGCGCGATGGGGAAGCATCCTTTTGCGCCGCATTTGAGCCCGAAGAAAACGTGGGAAGGTGCGGTGGCGAGTCTTGTGGGATCACTGCTGGTTGGGTATGCGTTTTCGTGGTGGTTGAGCGCCCCCGTGCCGCATCTGCTGGCGATGGCGGGAGTGGGTAATCTAGCAGGCCAGGCTGGCGATCTACTGGAATCCGCTTACAAACGAAGCGCGGGAGTGAAAGACTCGGGCGCACTATTACCGGGACACGGCGGGATTCTGGATCGCATCGACGCATTAATATTGGCGATCCCGGCAGTCTGGTATTATTGGACCTTGGTTTACTCGCCTGGAAATTAGCCGCCGCCTGCAGGTCTCGGGAAATCGAAAAGCAGCAGGGCTCCGCGGACTCCGCCCTGCGCTACAGGATTGCGCTACACCATGGGTGACGCCGAACAGATTGCGATGGAGAGCGGAATTGTGACGAGCGCTTTCACGAAATTAGCCATCCTGGGGTCGACGGGCTCGATTGGGAAGCAGTGTCTCTCGGTGGTGGAGGCGTTGCCGGAGAGATTTGCGGTGGTCGCGTTGGCCGCGGGCAGCAATCTTGATGAACTGGCCGGGCAGGTCGAGCGGCATCGGCCGGAGGTTGTTTCGGTTGGAGATGCGGCGAAGGTGGACGATCTTGCGGAACGGCTGAGGGCCACGGGGATTTCTCCGCTGCCGGCAATTCTTCATGGGCGCGAAGGGATGCTGGCCGTCGGGACTCATGCGGCGGCCGACATCGTTGTATCGGCCGCGGTCGGGGTCGTTGGCTTGGAAGCGACCTACGAAGCGGTGAAGCTGGGTAAGAACGTGGCACTATCGAACAAAGAGGTGCTGGTGGCCGCAGGCGAGTTGGTGATGGCGGCCGCGAAAAAAGCGGGGCGCGAATTGCTGCCTGTCGATAGCGAGCACAATGCGGTGCATCAATGTTTGCGTGGCGGGGAACGCGGCGAGGTCCGGCGATTGGTATTGACGGCATCGGGCGGACCTTTCCGCAAGTCGCCGCTGGCTGGACTGAAAGACGTAACTCCGGAGCAGGCGCTGGCGCATCCGAATTGGCGCATGGGCAATCGCATCACGATCGATTCGGCGACGATGATGAACAAGGGTTTTGAGGTGATCGAGGCCCGCTGGTTGTTCGGAATGCGGCCCGATCAGATCGATGTCGTGATTCACCCGCAGTCCACCATTCACTCGATGGTGGAGTTTGTGGATGGTTCAGTTCTGGCACAGCTTGGGCCAACAGACATGCGCATGCCCATCCAATATGCGTTAACCTATCCCGAGCGGGTCGCATCCAATCATATAGCCCTGGATTGGTCCAAACTGCGCCGCCTCGATTTTGCGCGCATTTCGACGAGGCGGTTCCCGTGCTTACGGTTGGCAAAAGAAGCGATGAAAAAGGGAGGGGCGCTGCCGTGCGCGTTGAATGCGGCAGACGAAGTCGCGGTGGCGGCATTTCTGGAACGAAAGCTGCCATTTTCGGGAATTCCGGAAGTGATTGAGCGGGTGCTCGGACGTACGCCGCGGATGCATTTTGAGACGATCGAAGATGTGCTTACGGCGGATGTGGAAGCGCGTCGAATGGCCAAGGAAGAAGTGGAACGGTTGGCAATAACGGCAGCGGCCGCGTCGTGAAAACTAGCCAAATGCGAGCCCTCATGAAAATGGATGAGGAGCGGGCAGAAAAGGGAAATGCAAGCGTATGGATTTGTTAATCGGCGTCACCCTCGTGCTTGGAGTCATGATCCTGGTGCACGAATGGGGACACTTTATCGCGGCGCGGTTGTTTGGCGTGCGCGTGGATGTGTTCTCGATCGGGTTTGGTCCGCGGCTGTTTGGCTGGAAAAGCGGTAACACGGATTATCGCGTCAGCATCATTCCGCTCGGCGGGTACGTGCGGATGGCGGGGCAGGATCCCACGGAGATCGATTCGCCGGGCCGCAGCTGGGTAGGATCTCGCGCGGGCGCTCAGGCCGAAACTCCCGGAAAAGTCGCAGACGCGGTGCAGACTGCCGCGGAGCGCGCAGTTCAACAGCCGGTTGCCAACCACAATGTTCAAGCCACGGGCGCGCCGGATGAGCTGATGAGTAAGCCTCGCTGGCAGCGGGCGGTGATCTCGGCGGCGGGCCCCGCGGTGAATCTGATCTTCCCGATTTTGTTGCTGACGGTTTATTTTTCTGTGATTGGCGTGCCCTATCCGGTGTTTGAGGACAAGCCGGTGGTGATCACTGCCGTGCCTACAAATTCCGCGGCGGCTGCAGCGGGATTGCGTCCTGGCGACAAAGTAGTGTCGGTGAATGGCGTGCCGACGGCGAATTGGACGGAGGCGGAAAAAATTAGCACCAAGGCCGAACCCAATACTAAGCTTTCCGTGGTAGTCGAAAATGGCGGCGAGAAGCGAACGGTGGAGATTCCCGTTCAACAGAAGGAGATCGAGCAACCTGAACTGGCGCTTGGTTTTGCGCCCATTCGACCGGTTTTGGAGGATGTGGCGCCGGGAATGCCCGCAGCGCGAGCCGGGCTGAAGGAAGGCGATGTGATTCGCGCGGTAGATGGCCAACCGATTTCGTGGTGGGGTCAATTTACGGAGCGGGTGAGAGGATCGGCTGGCAAACCTTTGTCTCTCGAGGTGGAACGTAAGGGACAGCCCATCCATGTGGTTGTCACGCCGCAGTCTGGAAACAACGATCGCGGCGAAACGGTCTATCAGATTGGCGTGCAGGTCCATGAGGATTCGGCGTACCGGCGCGTCGGTTTTGTTGAGGGTGTGCGTTTCGCAGGCTTGAAAACGTTTGAAACGATTGATGACACGCTTGGTGTCGTCGGGAAACTCTTCAGCGGGCGCGTTTCCGTGCGGCAGTTGCAGAGCGTGGTGGGCATCTCGCGCGCGGCAGGGCAGGCAGTTCACAAGGGCGCGCAAGCGGTGATTTCGCTGATGGTGCTGATCAGCGTGAACCTGGGCATTCTGAATCTTTTGCCGATACCCATCTTGGACGGCGGCAATATTCTGCTCCTGGCGATTGAAGGCGGCTTGCGGCGAGATCTCAGCATGGCGTTCAAAGAGCGGTTTGTGCAGGTGGGATTGGTGTTCCTCTTGGTGCTCTTCGCCATCGTTATGTACAATGACCTCGCGCGGTTATTGGGCGGCCACTCCTAGATGGCCTGCAACGCGCCTTCGGAGACCGCAGCATGTCTGCAGCACCACAGCACCGGGTTTCTACCGGTGAGCGACTCAATACCGCGGAAACTACCGGCAGTTTGCAACAAACGCTAAGCGCCAAGGGCATCCGCCTAACGCGGCAACGACGCGTGATTTTGCAGGTTATGGATGACGCCGAGCAGCACCTGGATGTCGATCAGATCTTGGAACGCGCGCAGAAGATCGATCAGGGCGTGCATCTGGTTACCGTTTACCGCACGATTGATTTGCTCAAAAAACATGGCTTGATTGACGAGCTGGACCTGCTGCACCTGCGCGGCGATCGGCACTATTACGAAACGCATGGTCCGCGAGACCACATCCACGTGGCGTGTTTGCGGTGTGGGAAAGTGCGCGAGTTTGAGAGCCGCCTGTACGAGCAATTGAAGGAGCAAATCGCGCGCGACTTTCATATGAAGGTTACCGTGTCGCGGACTGAAGTCGGCGGTTACTGCGCGGAGTGCCTGCCTAAAGTTTCGGGATAGCCTCTTTGGCGCCCTGACGAATGGAGCGGAAGCGCCGGAGTCGCGAGAAAAAGCGGCCGGCGCTGGCGATGTCTTTGGCGATCTGAGCGCGTAGTTCCTCGGGGCCGGAAAACTTTTTTTCTTCGCGCAAGCGCTTCCAGAAGCGCACTTCGATAGATTTTCCTTCGACTTCCCCAAAATAATCGAGCAAATGAGTTTCGACGGTGAGGGCTGCACCGTTGAAGGTTGGCCGCATACCGACGTTGGTGACCGAGCGGCGGCTCCTGGTCTCGCCCTTTAATAGCGTTCGCGTCACGTAAACGCCGCGGCCGGGCAGCAACTCCTGCTCGGTAGACAAATTCAGCGTGGGAAACGTAAACCGCCGGCCAGTGCCAGTGCCGGTTACGACTTCGCCGGTCAGCACAAACGGGCGACCCAGAAGCCGCGCGGCGTGGGTGACGTCACCCGCGGTAATGGCCTTTCTTATCGCGGTGCTCGAGACGATCTCGCCTCGATAAATCACCGACGGGATCACCACGACCTCGAAGCCATGCCGCATGCCTAATTCGCGGAGGAGCTTGACATCGCCGGCCTGCCGGTGACCAAAGCGGAAATTCTCGCCGACCAACACCGCCCGCACCTGAAGATCGCGCAGGAGAATTTCGACGACGAAGTCTTCCGGAGAGAGTCGCGCGAGTTCCAGCGTGAAGGGCATGACGACGGCGGCCTCAAGGCCTCCCACGCCGAACCATTCCATGCGCTGGGCATTGGTGGAGAGGCGCTGCGGTGCTGATTCGGGCCGAAGCACTTTTCGCGGCGGAGGATCGAACGTCAGTGCGGTGGCCACGGCGCCGCTCTCTGCAGCTCGCTGCGTGACCGCGCGCAAGATGGCTTGGTGGCCTAGGTGTATGCCGTCGAAATTGCCGATGGCGAGGACGCTGCCGCGCCCGGTTGCTCCATAGCGGGTGGTCCATGCCGTGGGACTGGTGAACTCGGCGACCGTAGCGGCCCTCGCGACGCCCGCCGAGTAGGCGACGCGGGAACGAGAATCTCCGGCGGGCTCGTCGACCCGCACATTGAACTGTAGTCCGTCGTACGCCAGCCCCACGTGCTGCAATCCCAGTTTGCGGAGCCGCTCGTTGGTCTCCGCGTGCGACAAATCGTGCGCGATGTGGGTAAACCACGCTTGCCGCGGCTTCACGCGATCAATCAGGGCCAGCGCCTGCTCGACGGTTTGGTGCATCGGATGCGGAATATCGCGCAGCGCGTCCAGAATCAGCACATCGAGATCCTCGAGCAGCGCCAACGAGGAGTCCGGCATGGCGCCGAAGTCGGTGAGATACGCCGCACGCCCGAACCGAAAGCCCAGCACTTCCAGATCGCCGTGCAGCAATGGCACCGGCACAAACTGCACGCCCATCAATTCGAAAGGACCGTTGACTTCGTGCAGGGTCACACTGGGTATCGTGCTGAAGGTCGGCCGGCCGTCAAACACGTAGGCGAACGCGCGCCGGATGACTTCGAACGTTTCCTCCGTCCCGTACACCGGCATCGGCGTGTTCTGGCGAATGTTGAATGGGCGAATATCGTCGAAGCCGAGGATGTGATCGGCGTGGCCGTGCGTCAGAACGATGGCATCCAGGCGATCGAGCCCCACGCGCAACGCCTGCTGGCGAAAATCCGGGGTGGTATCGATCACCACATTCTGCCCGCTTCGGGAAAGCAGCAGTGATGGCCGCAGGCGGTTGTCGTGCGGATCGTTGGAAGTACACACGCGGCAATGACAGCCGAGGGACGGAACTCCCATCGACGTGCCGGAGCCGAGAACGGTAACCTTTATTGGATCGGAAGACATGGCTCGATCAGGTTGGGCAAAGGCCGCGGACAAATTGAGCGCAGCCGCGTGACAACACTATGGACGCGTTTTCACTTTGGCCTGGACAGCCTGCGCCTGCGCTTGCGCGGCAACGGCCTGGTTGACTTCCAGGTAGGTCATCTTCAACTTGCCCAGCAAATCCAGCAGCAAATTATCTTCTTCCGGCGCCAGGTTTCCCTGGGTTTTTTCGCGAAGCGCGTCGAGCATGTCGATCAACTCGCGTGCGGCGTCCGGATCGATCATGGGCTGGCCAGTGCGCGGGTCAGCATATGCGCCCAGCACCATCGCGGCGTTGCTGCCGAGCATCCGCACCAGATTTTCGAAGGCCGGCGAGCGCTTTGGCGCGTCCACGGGGGGTGGCGGCGCGGCAACTGCCTGATTTGGCTCGGCTGCCTGTGGGGCTGGCGGAGGAACCACGGCTTCGCGCTGCGCTTGGCGCTCTTCCTGCTCCACTACCTCTTGGCGCAGTTCGCCTTCCGCGGTGAAGGGGCGACGGTCGATAACACGAAATGATTCTTCCTGCTTATGATCGGGCAAATGACAATCCTCTATATCTTGTGTTCTCTTCAAGTTTAGCATCGCACAGCATCTTTTGGGTAGCGGCCTGCAAGCGAACCCGTGTGGCGACTTCGCCGTCAAAAAGCACAGGTCACGTCATACTGCCGGTGGTTTGCTACACTCAATGTTTTCCACGGAAGGGATATGGCCCCGCGAAAAAAGCTCTCAAGGTCAGCCAGGAAACCCCGAGCCTCCTCTCGAAAAAATTCGAGCACGCAAAGTCTCTCGCCGGGCGACTGGTTTGAGAAGCTGGTCGCCATTCAGAAGCGTCTGCGCGATCCCGGTGGCTGCCCATGGGACCGCGAGCAGACCCATCACACGTTGAGAACGTACCTCATCGAAGAGGCTTACGAGGTGCTGGACGCGCTGGAAAGTGGCGACGACGAGAAATTTGTGGAAGAGTTGGGCGATCTTCTCCTCCAGGTGACCTTTCATTCGCAGATCGCCGCGGAAGCGGGCAGGTTTGACGTTTCTGATGTGATTCGCGCCGTGCATGAAAAGATGATCCGGCGACATCCCCATGTCTTTGGCGAGAAGCGCGCGAAAGACTCCGCCGAAGTCCTTAAGAATTGGCACAGGATTAAAGCGCAGGAGCGACAGGCCAAGGAATCGGCCGACCCGACCGCGGCGATCGAACGAAGACCTGGGTCAGCGCTGGACGGAGTGCCGCGAGCGATTCCAGCGACGCTCGAAGGCCTGCAACTCACGAAGAAAGCCGCGCGCACGGGCTTCGATTGGGACGATGCCGCCGGCATTTTCGAGAAGATGAGCGAAGAAACCAGCGAGATCCAACACGCTCTGAAAGCGGGCGACCGGCCGAAGGTCGAAGAAGAGCTTGGCGACTTGCTGTTCGCCGCAGTCAATCTGGCTCGCTTTCTCCACGTCGATCCTGAGATTGCCTTGAAAAACGCCAATGCCAAGTTCGTGTGGCGCTTTCACGAGATGGAACGCCTCGCAGCCGATGGCGGGCGCAAATTTGAAAATGTACCGCGAGCCGAAAAGGAAGCCCTGTGGCTCTCGGCCAAAGTGTCTCAACAGGCACGAACAGGGCCAACTCCAAAATCAGTTCCAGCGGAGGAAGCCGTCACAGCGCGCAAAGCTGGCCAGCGCCGATGAGCAATCGCATCGTCGTGCGCAAGTGCGTCGAGTTGGCGGAATTTCAAGCCTGTGTGCAGTTGCAGCGCGAAGTCTGGGGCGAATCGGACCTCGAAGTGGAGCCGGCGACGGGATTTGTCGTTGCGGCGAATACCGGCGGCCAAGTTCTCGGCGCGTTTGACGGCGCCAGCCTCGTCGGATACACGCTGGCCCTCGTCGGGGTCCAGGACGGCGTCGTCTATTTGCATTCGCATCACACCGGTGTTCACCAGGATTACCGCGACCTCGGCGTCGGCCGCATGCTGAAATTGTTTCAGCGCGAAGAGGCTTTGAGCCGGGGAATTCGTTTTATTCAGTGGACCTTCGACCCGCTGGAGTTGCGTAACGCCCATTTCAATCTGAATCGTCTGGGAGCGATTTCCCGTCACTACAAGCCCAATCTGTACGGCATCACGACCAGCCCGCTGCACCGGGGTCTCGCAACCGATCGGCTTCTCGCGGAGTGGTATCTGGATTCTCCACGCGTGATCGGCGCGATTAACGGACTCTCTAAGCCAATGGCGGGCGAGTCTATAGGAATCGAGATGCCAGCCGATCTGGAGCAATGGAAACAGAGCGATGCGGAACGCGTGAAGCGCGTGCAGGAGCGTATTCGCGCGGAATTCACGGAGTGCTTCTCGCGGGGTTATGCCGCTGTGGGCTTCGGCGAAACTCCCACGGGTGCCGCGTATCTATTGGTTCCTTGGAACGACGTTAAATTGAAATAGGGAAACTTTAACCCCGGGGAGACGGCTACGCATGCGCATCCGCAAGATCACGTTGCGAGAGCTAGCGATGAGGTTGATCGCGCCATTCGAGATCAGCAATGGCGTGAGCTACGATCGCCGCATCCTCTTGGTGGAGGCCGATGTCGACGGCGTGGTCGGCTGGGCGGAATGCGTCGCCGGCGAGGCTCCCCACTACGGCCCTGAAACGGTGGAGACCGCGTGGCACGTTTTGCGCGATCATCTTTGGCCGCTGATGAAAGGGAAGGAGTTCGCGGCTGCCGCGGATGTGTCAGCGATGCTGGAATCCGTTCGCGGGCACAACATGGCCAAAGGCGCACTGGAAGCCGCGCTCTGGGATGCTGAAGCCAAGCAGAAAGGCGTCGCGCTGTGGAAACTCCTTGGCGGCACGCGCGAAGAGATCGCTTGCGGAGTTTCGATTGGCATTAAACAGTCGGTGGACGAGCTGGTTGGCGCCGTCAGGAAAGAACTGGACGCGGGCTACCAGCGGATCAAGATTAAGATTAAGCCCGGCAAAGACTACGAGCAGGTGAAGCGTCTTCGTCAGGATTTCCCCAAAATCAAATTGATGGTGGACGCCAATTCCGCGTACCGGTTGGAGGACTGGCCGCTGCTGAAGCAACTGGATGCGTTCTATTTAATGATGATCGAGCAGCCGCTCGGCTGGGAGGATATCTATAGCCATGCCGAACTCCAGAGAAAACTGACGACGCCAATCTGTCTGGATGAATCGGTGCACACCTTCGAACAGGCCCGCGCCGCGATCGCGCTCGGGGCCTGCAAGATCATCAATATCAAGCTCGGCCGCGTAGGCGGGTTCACGGGCGCGCGTAAAATCCACGACCTCTGCCAGCAGAACGGTATCCCGGTATGGTGTGGTGGAATGCTCGAGTCTGGAATCGGGAGGGCCCACAACATCGCGCTCTCCACCCTGCCGAATTTCACCCTGCCCGGCGATGTGTCCGCCAGCCGTCGCTACTGGGTCGAGGACATTGTCGAACCCGAAGTGGTTGTCTCACCTCAGGGGACCATTCGCGTTCCGAGTGGACCAGGCATTGGATTTGAGCCTCGCATCGACCGGATCGAGAAATTCACAACGCGAACCGAGCTGCTGGCCTGATTCGCCACGGATCCGAAAATATGCGGTGCATGTAGCAAGCCGCTGTGGCGGCTGGCGTGTGCTAACGTAGTCTGCCCGATAGAGCTGGGCCAAAACCCTGAAAGCCTTGAGAGGAGATGAACTGTGCCCAAGATACCTTTGCGCCACGGAGGTCCCGCCGCGCGGATTGCAGTCATTCCCGGCGACGGAATCGGCAAGGAAGTCACGGCTGAAGCGGTGAAGGTTTTGCGCGCGGTTACCTCTGCCACGGGCCGGAACATGGAGTTTGAGGAATTTGACTGGGGCGCGGATAAATATCTCCGCGAGGGCGTGTCTTTGCCGCCCGGCGCCGTCGGAATGCTTCGCGACGAATTCGATGCCATCCTGTTCGGCGCCCTGGGCGATCCGCGGGTCCCCACTAACCAGCATGCCGCCGACATTCTGCTGGGTCTGCGGTTCAAGCTGGACCTCTACGTCAACTCGCGGCCCGTGGAGCTGCTACACGACCGCTTGACCCCTCTTCGAGATCGCAAGGAGCGCGATATCCGTCTCGTCGTGTTCCGGGAGAACACCGAGGGGCTGTACGTCGGGGTGGGCGGGTTCTTTAAAAAGGGCACTGCGGACGAAATTGCGGTGCAGGAGGACGTCAACTCCCGGAAAGGCGTCGAGCGCATCATTCGGTACGCTTTCGACTATGCTCGGCAGCATAAATTGAAGCGCGTGTGCATGAGCGACAAGTCCAACGCCATGACCTTCGCTCACGACCTTTGGCAGCGGGTCTTCAAAGAGGTCCGCCAGGAATATCCAGAGATCGACTCCCGCCACCTTTATATCGACACTCTGGCGATGGAAATCGTCCGGGACCCGTCTCAGTTTGACATCATTGTGACCTGCAACCTTTTCGGCGACATTGTCAGCGACCTAGGAGCCCAGCTGGCGGGTGGGCTGGGCCTCGCGCCGTCCGGTAACATCCATCCGGGGAAGACTTCACTTTTTGAACCAGTGCATGGATCGGCGCCCAACATCGCTGGAAAGGGAATCGCCAATCCGCTTGGATCGGTACTGGCATCTGCGATGATGCTTGAGTTCTTGGGATGGGACCGCGAAGCTTCTGTTCTACGCAAAGGCGTGAAGGCCGCGCTATTCAAGAACTACTTGACCTCTGATCTTGGTGGGAGCAACACGACGACCGAGGTTGGATCATGGGTCGCGGAGTTCGCTAGTACGCATACCGCATGATTTCAAGTATTGCTTGATATTGTGATTTCGAGGGTTCCATTGTTACTCTCGATTTATCCGCGGCGACGAGCCACACTCGTAATTCCCATTCCCAGTAAAAACCCTCCCACGTGGGCCCACCAGGCGACACCACCAGTGGCGGCCATCCCGAGAGAAGAAACTCCCGACACGAATTGCATAACGAACCAAAGCGCCAGGATGAACACGGCCGGGATCGGAACCAGGAAAATGAAGACCAGCGTGAGAATGCGCGACCGTGGATACAAGATTAGGTAGGCGCCCATCACCCCCGAGATCGCGCCGCTGGCACCGAGAGACGGCAATGTCGAGTTCCAGTTGAAGAGGACGTGCAATAGTCCAGCCCCAATTCCACAGACCAGATAGAAGAACAGATAGGTGATGTGGCCGTAGAAGTCTTCCACGTTGTCGCCGAAAATCCACAAGAACAACATGTTGCCCAAGATGTGCGCGATTCCCCCGTGCAAAAACATGCTGGTTAGCAGAGGTAGAAAGGCGACCTCCAATGGCGCGTGGCCGGAAAGCGCCGCGGGGAAGCGCGCTGGGATCGTGGCATTGGCCAGGACGAATCCCTGGAAGGCGTGAGGTGGCAGTGTGAGTTGATACACGAACACGGCGATGTTGGCGAGAATCAGGGCCGTGTTGACGATGGGAAACGTACGGCGCGGATTCAGATCTTTGAGGGGAATGAACATGCGTCGGGGTGCAGAGTAGCGGAATAGCGGAGATTTGCAAACACGTGCTTGCGTAGCGTCCGATAATATTGGGCCGTCGCGTTCCCAGTTAACAGAATGCCTCCATTCGCTTTGTTCCGTTCCGCAAGAGTTTTCCGTCCGAGAACGAAAGAACTGGTTGAAGTTACATTGCGCTCTTGAGTGCTCGGTGGCGAGGTTGCTAGGCTCGCATGCGCAAGCGTGACAGTCGCGAAGCCGTGCGCGACCACGGTATGTTCGGCGATGTCGACCGTACATCAGGCCGATTGCGGAATTTCTTTTCGGCGCCGCCAAGTTTTTTGTTGGAAAGAATTGCGCCGCGGCTGCGCGTATGATAAGTAAAATAGTTCTGCGTGTGCGTGCGGTTCGGACAAAGTTAGCTAGCGTTCGCCGCAGCGTCGGCGCGCCGACAACGGATGCCCGCCCGGGAAACGGAAGCCATCATTTTAAAGACGTTCCCTCTGGGCGAGGCCGACCGCCTCGTCAGCTTCCTGGGGCGAGCTTCCGGCCGGGTTCGCGGCGTGGCGGGCGGGGCCCGGCGGATCAACAACCGCTACGGCTCCACGCTGGAAATCCTTTCTCATGTGCAGATTTGGTACGTCGAGAAGGAAACCCGTGATCTCGTGCGCATTCAGCAGTGTGAACTGCTCGAATCCTTTAACAAGGCGCAGAGTGACTACGGCCTCAGCGTTGGGCTGGCCGTGGTCAGCGAAATCTCCGAGCTGATTTTGCCGGAACGGGAAGTAGCGGAGCCGATGTTCCGGCTGATACTCCTGACGGCTCGTGAGATTGAACGAACGGCGGACTGGGCGCTGCCGCTTAGCTATTTCGCGTTTTGGACCGTTCGACTCGGAGGATTTCTTCCGAGATTCGACCGGTGCTCGCTGTGTGGCGAGATGTTCGGAAACCAAGCGGCCTTCCATGCTCCATGGGAACCCGGCTTGGTTTGCGAGAAAGATCGGCGGCAGGCAATGAGGGCATTGCACCTGCCCGCCCGGCAGCTAGCCGAGACGTTTGCTGTGGAGCGCCTGGATCGCATCGACAGCACCGAGCCTCTGAAGACCGCTGCGAAGGAACTGCGAGAAGCAGCTTTGGATTGGATCGAGCACCACTCGGAGAGACGATTGGGCACACGTGCTTTGCTGGAGACGACTTGAAAGCTAAAGTAAAACCTAAGATTAAAACCAGTGGTCTCACCTTTCAGGATCTCATCCTGAAGCTATCGCACTTTTGGGTTCGCCAAGGCTGCGTGCTACAACAACCATACGATGTGGAAATGGGTGCCGGCACGATGCACCCGGAGACGTTTCTTCGTGTTCTCGGACCAGCCGCCTATCGCGTCGCCTACGCGCAACCCAGTCGTCGGCCCGCCGACGGCCGGTATGGGGAAAACCCCAACCGCCTTTATAAGCACCTGCAATTCCAAGTGATACTTAAACCGGCACCCACAGATGTTCAAGACCTCTACTTGAAGAGCCTCGCAGCCATCGGCATCGAACTCACCGAGCATGACATTCGCTTCGAGGAGGACAACTGGGAATCCCCGACACTGGGGGCGTGGGGCATCGGTTGGCAGGTGCTGCTCGATGGGCTGGAGATCACGCAATTCACCTACTTCCAGCAAAGCGGCGGGCTAGATCTCGATCCGATTTCCGTCGAACTCACATACGGCCTCGAACGAATCGGTGCTTTCCTCCAAGGCGTGGAAAGTGTTTATGACCTGCGCTGGTCCGCTGACAAAACGTACGGCGATATTCGGCTGATGGAAGAACAGCAGTTTTCGGAATACAGCTTTGATCGCAATGATGCCGCCGCCATCCGTGCAGAGTTCGAGTTGCACGAGAAGCAAACCAAAGAATTACTTGAAGCGTTCACATCACTCGAAGGAAAGAATCACTCGAGATTTCCAGTGCTCGCCGCTTACGACCATTGCCTGAAGTGCTCGCATCTCTTTAACTTACTGGACGCACGAGGCGTAATCTCAACAACTGAGCGAGCTGCACTCATGGGACGTGTTCGCACGGTAGCATGCCGGACCGCCTCCGCCTACCTGCAACAGATCGGTGGCGCGACTCCTCGTCGCGAGGTGCGGGCATGAGTAAGCTTGCTCGCAATTCTTCAAGCAATACTTCACCAGAGAAGAAGTTGGAGCTGCTCTTCGAAATCGGCTGCGAAGAAATTCCCGCAGGAATGCTCGCCCGCGCCGAAGAAGAATTGAAAGTTAATCTTGAGAAATTGTTGACGACCGAAAACCTCATCGAAGGGGTGACCGTCGAAACGTTTAGCGGTCCTCGGCGCCTCACCGCCCACGCCGCGGGCTTTCCCGTCAAACAAGCCGACGTCGTAAACGAAATTACCGGTCCGCCCAAATCGGTTGGCTACGACCAACTTGGAGAACCGACACGCGCCGCTGTCAGCTTCGCGGAAAAGCAGGGGATTCGTCTGGTAGACGTCTTCATCGTCCAAACACCCAAAGGGGAATATCTCGCTGCCAAACAAACCAAGCGCGGCCGTACCTCCGAGCAGATCCTCAGCGAGATTCTGCCGCGCGCTATCCACGACCTCTCCTGGCCGCGCACCATGACATGGACGGGCCTCGACGGTGCTCGCTTTATCCGTCCAATCCGTTGGATTGTGGGTGTGCTAGGGGGCAAGACGCTAAAGTTCACTTTCGGCGGCATTCCGGCGGGTGACGTGACGCGCGGCCATCGGTTTCTGGGCGCTTCCGCAATCCGCGTGCGCAATTTCACCGATTACGAGAAGAAACTTCGCGCGAACGGCGTCTTACTGCGCCCGTCCGAGCGCCGTGAAAAGATCGAGCGCGAGATTGCCGCCCACATGAAGAAGGGCGCTTACCGCGTTCACGAGGATTCCACGCTTCTGAATCTGGTGGCCTACCTGAACGAATATCCCACGGTAATTGAAGGTGCCTTTGGCGCCAAGTTCCTAAACTTGCCGGACGAAATCCTGATCACGGTAATGCGCGGCCACCAGAAGTATTTCGCCGTGGAGAAGCGGAACGGGGAACTGGCTCCGCAGTTTCTGGCCGTCATCAACTTGGCGAAGGATTCCAAGGGATTGGTCCGAGCTGGCCACGAACGGGTTCTTCGCGCCCGCTTTGCCGACGCGCAATTCTTTTGGACCGCCGACCAGAAATGTCGGCTCGCCGACTATCTTCCGAAGCTCGCCAAGGTCACCTACGAATCCCGCCTCGGCAGCTACGCCGACAAAGTCGAACGCGTCCGCTCCATTGCGCGCTGGGTGATGGAGCAATGGTTTAACCTCGGCATCTCGCAAGCTCATGTGGCTGACGCCGACCGCGCTGCCGAGTTGGCCAAGTGCGATCTCGCCACCGAGATGGTTCGCGAGTTCCCGGAGTTGCAGGGAATCGTCGGCGGCCTTTACGCTCGCGCCCAAGGGGAACCCGACGACGTCGCCGATGCGGTCTACGATCACTACCGTCCCGTCGGGCTCGATGATCCCATTCCGCGCAACCTAATCGGCTGCGGCGTGTCTTTCGCCGACAAGCTAGACTCGATCGTTGGATGCTTCGCAGTAGGAATCATTCCCACGGGTTCAAGTGATGCTTACGCTTTACGGCGAGCTGCTCTTGGTATAGTTAAAGTCATACTTGACAAAAGACTGCCTGTGTCACTCCCACTTGCGATTGCCTCGGCGTCAAAGGCCTTGCACGCCCTCGCGCCCAAACGCAGCGTCTCCCCGGCACAGGAAAATCACATTTTGGAATTTATTCTCGATCGTGCAAAGTTTGTCTTCCGCGAGCGTGCCGGGTTCAGCTACGACGAAGTCAATGCCGTCTTCCGCGCGGGCGCCGATGACCTGGTCGACGCGCAGAAGCGTTTGATCGCCTTGCGCGCCATCCGTAAATCCAAAAACTTCGAACCCCTTACCGTGTCGTTCAAACGCATTCGCAAAATCATCGAGAAGGCTGACCTCAAAGACGGCGTCACCGTGAACCCCGAGCTCTTTCAAAGCGACGCCGAGCGAGAACTCTTTTCCGCAGGCCGCGAGGCCGCAGTTAAAGTGCAAGCTGAGAAAAGAGCCGGCCGCTACGAACAGGCACTCGATCGCATCGCCGGGTTGCGGAAGTCCGTGGATCGTTTCTTCGAAGAAGTGATGGTGATGGATGAGAATAAAGTGATACGTGAGAATCGGCTGGCGCTGCTGTCGGAGCAACTGCGGGAGTTCACGACGATAGCAGATTTCTCGGAGGTCGGCGTTGATGAACGACGCTGAAAGATGAAGTAATGGTTCACCAAGACGCGAAGCACAGGTGAACGAGTTGTCGGCATGCCGACAACTCCAGCGCAGCTTCAAATGTCGGCGCGCCAACAAATATTTTTTTTCAAACGTTTCGCTTCACAACAAATCAAATGCGAGGGATACAGTGACTAAATGGGTTTATTTCTTCGGAGCAGGTAAAGCGGAAGGCGATAGCGAGTGGCGCGACATCCTCGGCGGTAAAGGCGCAGGCCTTGCCGAGATGACCAAGATCGGCTTGCCGGTGCCTGCGGGCTTTACCATTTCCACTGAAGCTTGCGACTATTTCTACAAGAACAACAAGAAGTACCCAGTGGAACTCAAGAAGCAAGTTGCGGAGAACGTCGCCAAACTGGAGCGCGTCACCAAGAAAAAGCTCGGCGACCCCAGGAGCCCTCTCCTCGTCAGCGTCCGCTCCGGCTCTGCCCGCTCCATGCCAGGCATGATGGAAACCATCCTGAACCTCGGCCTCAATGATCGCTCGGTCCAGGGACTTGCGGCCAGCGTCAATAATGAGCGCTTCGCCTACGATGCCTATCGGCGCTTTGTTCAAATGTACTCTAGCGTGGTCATGGAGCTCCCCAAGGGCGACCTCGAAGACCGCCTCCACGCCATGAAGCAACGCGTTGGCGTAAAAGAAGACACCGCAGTGCCCGCCAGGGGCTGGAAAGAGCTAGTCGCCGAATACAAAGCATTCTTCCGTCAGAAGACGGGAAAGGATTTCCCCGAAGACCCCATCGAGCAACTCTGGGGTGCAGTCGGCGCAGTGTTCGGTTCCTGGATGGCGGAGAAAGCCGTAACGTATCGCCGTGTTGAAAAGATCACCGGCCTCCTCGGCACCGCCGTCAACGTGGTGCAAATGGTCTTCGGCAACACCGGCGATAATTCCGGCACCGGGGTCTGCTTCACGCGCAACCCTAGCTCCGGCGAAAAGGTCTTTTATGGCGACTACCTCGTCAACGCGCAAGGGGAAGACGTGGTCGCCGGCATCCGCACCCCCATGCACCTCACCGAGATGAAAAAAATTATGCCCAAGGTTTACGGGCAGCTCGAGAAAGTTCGAGAAAAACTTGAGAAACACTTCCGCGACATGCAGGACATGGAGTTCACCGTCGAAGACGGCACCCTTTATATGCTGCAGACGCGCACCGGCAAGCGCACCCCCTCGGCCGCGTTCCGGATGGCGGTCGACATGGCCAACGAGAAATTGATCACCAAAGAAGAAGCGGTCATGCGCATCAAGCCAGAGGATATCGAGAGACTCTTCTACCCAGTGATCGACACCAAACTCGACAAGAGGTCCCTGGAGTCCAGAATTCTCGGCACAGGAATCAACGCCGTACCTGGCGCGGCGGTTGGCAAGGTCGTTTTTTCCGCCCACGACGCCGAGGCCTGGGCGAAGAAGGGTGAAAAGGTGATCCTCGTGCGCCGCGAGACCAGCCCCGAAGATGTAGGCGGGATGGCGGTGGCGCAAGGAATCCTCACCGCGACGGGCGGCAAGACCAGCCACGCCGCAGTGGTTGCGCGCGGTTGGGGCAAATGCTGCATCGTCGGCGCGGAAAAATTCAACATCGACTACAAGTCCAAAACAATGACCGCTGGTGGCAAAAGTGTGAAAGAAGGGGAATGGATCACCCTGGATGGGGGAGAGGGAGTTGTGTATTCCGGCCAAATGGATCTGGTGACCCCCCAATTCCCGCCGGCTTACGAAACCCTGATGAAGTGGGGCGATGGCATGCGCCGCCTCGGCATCCGCACCAATGCTGACACTCCGCAGGACGCTCGGAAAGCCCGTGAGTTTGGCGCCGAAGGCATCGGCTTGTGCCGTACGGAGCACATGTTCTTTACGGACTTCGAGCACCCTGAAAAGGGTCAGGAGCGCCAGCGCGCCATTCAGGAAATGATCCTCGCCGACACGAAGGAAGCCAGAGTTAAAGCTTTAGATAAGCTATTGCCGTTCCAGCGCCGCGACTTCATCGGAATCTTTAAGGCCATGGATGGCTTCCCGGTGACGATCCGTCTCATCGACCCACCGCTGCACGAATTCGTGCCGCACGATCGTAAGAAACAGGAGGAGCTAGCCAAGGAGCTTGGCCTCAGCCCTGATGTGGTCGCCCGCCGCGTCGAGCAACTCCACGAATCAAACCCCATGCTCGGTCATCGCGGCTGCCGTTTGGCCATCACCTATCCAGAGATACTGGAAATGCAAGTCCGTGCCATCATCGAGGCGGGCATCGAATGCAAGAAAGCGGGAATTAAAGTGTTACCTGAGATCATGCACCCGCTCACTCTCGACAAAAAAGAATTCTCGATTCTCGAACGAGCCACGCGTCACGTCGCTGGTGAGCTGATCAAGAAATCTGGAGTAAAACTGGAATATCTGATCGGCACGATGATCGAGCTCCCGCGCGCCGCATTGCTCGCCAACGAAATAGCCGAACTCGCCGAATTTTTCTCCTTCGGCACCAACGACCTCACGCAAACCACAATGGGCCTCTCTCGCGACGACGCGGGGCGGTTCCTTCCCGACTACGTCGACGAAAAGAAGGCGGGTGTCTTCGCCGCCGACCCGTTTCAGTCGCTCGACACCAAAGGTGTGGGCATGCTCATTCGATGGGGAATTGAGAAGGGCCGGGAAAGTCGCCCGAAGCTGAAGGTTGGAATTTGCGGGGAACACGGCGGCGACTTGGACAGTGTAAAGTTCTGCCACATCGTCGGCATGGACTACGTTAGCGCGTCACCTTACCGTGTGCCCATCTCAAGGCTGGGCGCAGCTCAAGCAGCGGTTGAAGAACAGGCGGCCAAGAAGAAACGCAAGTAACCCGCGAGAGAATTAGCGAGAATTCGCGGCACAATCTAAACTAAAATGTAAGTTGTCGGCGCGGCGACACGCGTCACGCCGACATTTTCTTGCGCGCTACCTCCCGAGTAGCACAGACACTCCTGTCTGTGCCCGGGTCAACACAAGCAGAATGTGCTCACCACGCAGGCTCACAAACACAAGGAAATGCCCGAACTCAAACCACGCTAGCTGTTCGCATATGCTGAAAGCCGCGCCGGCCCGGCGCACGCTGCTACGTGGGCATCTTGAAAAAGAAATACAACCCCAGGAAAAAGAAAATAATATCCGGCGCCCAACCCGCCAGGAGCGGCGGCAATTGCCCAACTCCACCCATTGCGATCAGCAACTCGGCTCCAAGCCAATACAAAATTCCAATCCCAACTCCCATCGCCACGCCACCCACAGCCCCTCGTGTCCCCACCAGAAACGCGAAAGGAAAGGCCAGCAACATACTAATTGGCGCAATCAAGGGAAAAGCCAGCTTCCGGTGCAGCTGCACCGTCAGCGTCGCCACATCAAAACCGGCACGATGCAGTCCGTCGATGTAGCGTCGCAATTCGCCCCAGTTCATCTGAAACGCCTGGCGCACCTCGCGATGAAAGTAACTTGGGGGTTCGGTGAGTTCAGGTAAATCTTTAACATTGAAACGCTCGTACTTGGTGATCACTCCATCCGCGAAATCCCGAACCCACCCCGACTCCAACACCCACAGATTCTGCGCCTCCGACCATTGAGCCCGCGAAGCAAACACGCGCCGTCGTACCTGAAAACTCGCCGGATCGATCTCGATAACGCTAAGTCCGCCGAACAGATTTTGGTTGGGTTCGAACAGATCGTAGTTATAGATCTTCGCGTTTTCGCCGAAGATCCACCGCTGAGGTTGCCGATAGGTCTGCGGGGGACGCCCCTTGATTTGGTTCCGCAGCGAATCTTGTCGCTGGTTCGCGTAGGGCAGGTAGGTATCATCCACAAGGATCATCGCTGAGGCCAGGACGACGCCGGCGAGGAGCACGGGGCCCGCGAGGCGGTAGAGGCTGATCCCACTGGCTTTGCAAGCGACAATCTCATTGTTTTTGCTCATCACGCCGATGGTCACCAACGTGGCCACCAGAGCGGCCAGCGGCGCCAGCTGATAAATGAGATACGGGGTCAGGCTGCCGAAGTAGTCCACAACCGTCAAAAATGCCGCGTGGTGGCGTGCAATATCGTCGAGCAGCTCAAAAAAGGTAAAGGCCTCGAAGAGAAAAACAAAAGCCACCATCAGCAGAACAAAGTAGGAGAAGAAACGCCGGAGCAGGTAGAGATCCATCAATCTCGGGAAGCTTCCGCTCGACTGCACGGTCCCCTCGCTCTGCGCACGTCCACCGTTCGCCGCTCGCGCAGCCGCAGCCTTCGCGCGCGACCTGCGCAGCCTTTGCAATCGAAGCCAAGCTCGAAGTCTGCCCGGCCATTGGAACCATCGCACCTCACCGCGAAATTGTTCCATGCGCGGGAGCAGCGCCAGGCCACAGATCACCAGCAAAGCGTTCGCGAGCCATAAGCCAACAATTGGAGGGAGCGTGCCTTCGCGCGCCAGGCCGCTGCCAAAGATCAGCAACAAGTAATAACCCGCAATAAGCAAAACCGCGATCAACGACCCAGCCGCGCGTCCACCGCGCCGGGGTTGCGCTCCGATCGGTACAGCGATCAGGGCGAACGCAAAGCATGCGGCTGGGAACGCAAAGCGCCGTTGCAACTCCACGCGAGCTTCGCGCCAATTCGGACCGTTCTCCGCAGCCAGTTCGCGCACGGACCGCTCGTCGTTTTTGATCTGGCGGGTTTGCTGCGCCGGAATCAGGCCAGTGACTTCAATGGGCCAGTCACTTTGACCGAAGGCCGTAACCGAATAGTGATCGGAATCGTTCCGGTCGAAATCGTGTGTACTGCCGCCCTTCAAGTGAAGCTCTAACTTGCTCTGCCTGGGCGCTGCGATTACAATGGCGCTCTCCGCGAGGGTCAGGCGGGAGCCGTTTTCGCCGCCGGTCTCCGCAAGAAACACGCCGCGCCATTGCGTGCCGCTGGCGGAAATATCGTTTACGTAAAGCACTTCATGAGGGAATCGTTCGTCGAAGACCCGTGGCTGGACGGCGAAGTTGAGCTGCGACGCGCCGAGCTCGGCCTCCAGGCTGCGGAGTTTTTTCAGCGCGAGCGGGGTGAGCCACAAAGTCATTGCCAACGTTACGATCGCGCCGGTGGCAGCCAATATGCCGACCGGCACCAGGATGCGGCGCCGCCCGATTCCCAGCGCCGACAGCGCAATGATTTCGCTGTCCGCCGACATGCGCCCCAGTCCCAGGAGCACACCGATCAGGATGGCCATCGGAGTGGTGAAGGCGAAAACGCCGGGAAAAATGCACAGGAATAGTTCCGCGATTTGCGCGCCAGACCCGGTATGGCGCACAAACAACGCCGTCAGGCGAACGAGTTGCGGAACGAAGAAGACGAACGTAAAAACGACAAGTCCAAGGAACGCATGACGAAAAACTTCGCGGACAATGTAGCGGTCCAGGATGCGCATGATTCGAACGGCGAGTGTAACATGGGCGCCCGTTTGGCGCGGTGCAGGCGCGCGCGATGAACCGCATCCACCTGGTGCTCTTGTGGCACATGCATCAGCCGCAATATCGCGATCCCGAGAGCGGCCGCTATGTTCTCCCATGGACGCGCTTGCACGCTGTGAAAGACTACTGGGGCATGGTCCGCGTGCTCCAGGAAGCGCCCCGTTTCCACGCCACCTTCAACGTCGTCCCTTCGCTCGGCATGCAGATCGAGGAATACGCCAGCGGAAAATTCGATGAGCCCTGGTACGCGCTGGCGTTCAAGAAGACCGAGGAGTTGACGCGCGAAGATAAGGTAGAGATCCTCGCGCGCGCGTTTCAACTCAATCACGAACGACTCTTGTCGCGCTGGCCGCGCTTCGTCGAGCTTTTGGAATGGTCGCGGCCCGCCGGCGGAGCTCAGGCACTGGTAGCCTTCACGCCCCGCGACTGGCGCGATCTTCAAGTACTTTCTCAACTTGCCTGGATGGACGAGGAGTGGTTGGAGAAAGACGATGTAGTCAGCCGACTTGCTAGCAAAGGGAAGGAATTCACCGAGCTCGACAAGGCCGCCCTCCAAGCGAAGCAGTTGGAGCTGTTGAATCTGGTTCTTCCCATTTATCGCCAAGCCGCGCAAAGCGGTCAGATCGAAATCGGCACCACGCCGTTTTATCATCCAATTCTTCCGCTGCTCTGCGATTCCGATATCGCGCGAGTCGCGAATCCCGGTACGCCCCTGCCGCGCCGGGCCTACCGCTATCCCGAAGATGCGCGCGAGCAATTGCGGCGTGCGCGCGAATATCACGAACGCGTCTTCGGCTCAAAACCAGCCGGGCTGTGGCCGTCGGAAGGATCGGTCTCCGACCAGGCTCTCACGATCGCCATGGAAGAGGGTTTCCGATGGTTCGGCACGGATGAAGGAGTACTTGGCCGCACGCTCAACGTGGGTTTCTTCCGCGACGCGAACGGCATCGCCGCAAATGCGGAGCGCTTGTACAAGCCGTGGCGCCTGCAAATCGGTGGCAGCGGAATAACCGGACTGTTCCGCGATCATCAACTGTCTGACCTGATCGGTTTTGTATACAGCCGCATGGACGCGGGCGCCGCCGCGGCGGATTTGCACGGCCGTTTGCGTCATATCGGCGAGCGCGTGCAGAGCGCGGACCCGCTGACGGTTTGCATTTTTCTAGACGGCGAAAACGCATGGGAATATTACCCGGGGAATGGCCGCGAGTTTCTGCGCCAGTTTTACAAACGCATTGAAAGCGATCAGGATTTCCGCGCACTTACCGCGAGTGAAGCCATCGCTGCAGCAAAAAACATTCCGACGACCGCCGGAATTTTCCCGGCGTCCTGGATCAACGCAAATTTTGACGTCTGGATTGGTCACGCCGAAGACGTCGCCGCATGGGAACTCCTGTGGGACGCGCGCCAAGTCTACGCACGCGGGGTGGAAGCGCACAAGCAAGGCCGCAGCGACGCTCCTGCCGAAATCGCGCTACTCGAAGCGCTCGAGTCTCTGCTTGCCGCTGAGGGCAGCGACTGGTGCTGGTGGTTTGGTCCGGAGCACAGCACCGCCAACGACGCCGAGTTCGACGCGTTGTTCCGCAAGCATCTGACTGGAATTTACCTCGCGCTCGGGCAGCTTGCGCCGTCTGAATTGGCGAAGCCCATCAAGCGGAAGCCAGAACACGCCCTGCAGATGCCGCCGACGGGCTTCTTGAAGACGACCATCGACGGCCGCGACACTTCCTATTTCGAATGGCTGGGCGCTGGACTGTATTCTCCCGAGCGGCGCGGCGGCACGATGCATGGACGCGTGTTCTACTTGCGCGAACTGCGTTACGGATTCGAATCCGACCGGATCAGCGTCTGCGTCGATCCGTTTCTCGCGGCGCTGTGCGAAATGGATGATCCGGAATTTCGCATCACCATTGGCGGCGCCGAGGAATTGACCGTGGTCGTCAGGCTGGAACGCGGGCATCTCATAGAATTCGCCGTGGAGCAGGGGCACGTGTGCTTGCTCAATCCGACCGACGTGGCGAGCGCGGCTTTCGATCGAACGCTGGAAGTTTCCGTCCAGCGCAGCGAGATCAATTTGAAAGGGCAGAAGACGCTGCGGCTTGGCGTGGCACTGTGGCACGGCGGGCTGCCCGTGGACGTTC
Organism: uncultured Acidobacteriota bacterium; assembly: GCA_963721915.1. Taxonomy (GTDB): domain Bacteria; phylum Acidobacteriota; class Terriglobia; order Acidiferrales; family UBA7541; genus Acidiferrum. The sequence goes on from CAVRLD010000010.1 coordinate 94,717, forward strand.
TGCCGGCCGAAGGGTTTCTGGAAGTTGCGCTTGGCGATGAGCAAGCGGCCTGGCCGATCGAAAACGCATAGACCGACGACGCGGCGACGGCGCAAAGTCGATTTGCAGAACCCGCAAAAAACCCCGGGGCAAGACTCGTATATTTTCGTTACATCATTACTTCATTGCTTCGTGTTTGCTTCCATTACTGCGCGATTCAAACCTAAAACAATTTTACCGCTAGTTCCTGAGGATGCTCCCCGACCGGGATCATCGTCAGGAGGCTCTGATTCTCCAGGCGCGCGCGGATCACGGAGAGGTCGCCGGATCCGCGATTGACGACGAGGAGCAGATTTTCGGCAGGATCGAAGCGAATCGCGTCGGGCAATTGGCCAACCGAAATAAGCAGCTCGCGGCCATTCACGGTGCGGATGACCCGGCGGTTGTTGATGTCCACAGCGGTGACGCGGCTGGCGGAAGCGTCGGTGACGTAGAGCAGGCTCGCATCGGCGCTGAGAATTTCGCGCGTCGGCGAATCGCCGAGCATCACGTAGTCGCCGACCTCGTGGGTCCACGTATTGATGGCTTGCAAACCATGCGAATCGGGTGAGATGACATAGAGTTCGCCGCCGTCGGGCTTCAGCAGCATGTCGGATGGCGTTCCCGCGACCTGCAAATTTGCGAGCAAGACGCCGCGGTGCAGATCAACCACCGAGATCCGCGGCTGGCTGCGGCTTAGAACAAAGGCAATGGAGCTATCCGGAAGAACGGCAACGTCATCGGGCTGTGAGACGACAGGAATCTTGACGCGCTGAGCCAGTGTGGCGCTGTCATGAACTCCAAGAGACGCGTCGCCGTGGTTGACGACGAGGATGGTCTTGCCGTCGGGCGTGACGCGGGCAAGCACCGGTTGGCGTCCGGTACGCGCGCGAGCCAGAAAAGCGTGCGATTGACAGTCGATGGCGAAAAGAGTGTCGCCGCCCGACGAGGTTGTGTAGACCAGCGTGCCGTCCGAAGAAAAATCCAGCGCAAAGGGAGCAGCGCCAACAGGCAAGCGAGCGCTGATCTGATTGGAGGGCGCATCGAGCACAAACACATAGCCGCCTTGCGTGCTGACTCCCCAGACCTCAGGGCGAGTGGGATGTTCGCGGAGGCCAGAGAGTGCCGGGCCGACCGCGACGCGGGAGACCGCGCGAAGTCTTACGAGGTCGATCACGCTGATGCTGCCGTCAGCGGTGGTGACGTAGGCGTTGAGCCGGAGCCCTGGGCGCAGGAACGAGGGCCGATGCTCGCGGGCAATCAGCGCAATCGCGCCAACGAGCAGGCCGATGGCGAGCACAACGATACGCGGATTTTTGCGCCGGCGGGTCATGGAGTGGCTCTTTCCGAGTAGCACAGGCACTCTTGCTTGCCCGGAGCCTCGAAGGGCCTGTGTCCCCGTACCATAAGCCGCACGATCAGTTGACATGGCGGTGCAGGACTTCCGCGATTTGACGGACTTCAAGACTTAGCTGAGCAAATTCCTCCGGCAGGATGGATTGGACCCCGTCCGACAGCGCCTTTTCTGGTTCATGATGTACTTCAACTAATAGGCCGTCGGCACCTACAGCCACGGCGGCGAGGGAGAGCGGCAGGACCTTGTGCCGTTTGCCAGTGCCGTGCGATGGATCGACCATGATGGGAAGATGGCTGCGCTTCTTCACCGCGGGCACCACCGCAAGATCTAAAGTATTCCTTGAGAAGTCGGAGAAGGTACGAACGCCGCGTTCGCAGAGCATCACGTTGTAGTTGCCTTCGGAGAGGATGTATTCGGCAGCCATCAAGAATTCGTCGAGGGTCGCAGACATGCCGCGCTTCAGGAGGACAGGTTTCTTGGCGCGGCCAGCCCGTTTCAGCAGAGAGAAGTTCTGCATGTTGCGCGCCCCGATCTGAATGACATCGGCGTACTGCTCCACGAGGTCAAGGCTTTCGTTGTCGATGGCTTCGGTGATGATCCCGAAGCCGTGGGTCTCGCGAACCTTCGCGAGGATCTTTAAGCCAGGTTCACCTAATCCTTGAAAGCTGTACGGAGATGTGCGGGGCTTGTAGGCGCCGCCGCGGAAAAGCCGGCATCCGGACTTGGCCACTTGCTCGGCGATGGCCATACATTGCGCTTCTGATTCGACAGCGCAGGGCCCGGCGACCATGGCGACATTGCCTCCGCCGACCAGGACGTCGCCCCGCGGCGTGGGGATGCGCAGAATGGTGTCTTCCTCTTTGGCGTCCCGGCTGACCAGTTTGTAAGGCTTGCTGACGGGGATGCACTCGATCACGCCAGGGAGGGATTCGAGAATGCCGAGATCGATGGCACCGTCGTTGCCAGTGATGCCGATAGCGGTGCGCGCAGCCCCAGGGATCGGGTGCGCCTTGAGGCCGAGGCTCTCGATGCGCTGGCAGACAGCGCGAACCTGCTCCTCGGTTGCATGAGACTGCATGACTACAAGCACGGGTATTGCCCCTGAATGGATGCGAGATCGCGAGTGTACTGCATCGCAGCGCATCGGACAAATTGAGGGCCGCGCGAGTGGTGGGTGGGCAATAGGTTGCGTTTCGACGCGGAGTTTCTGGTTAACAATTTGCACCCTCCCCCCACTTTTTTTGTAAGTGCGGATTCTGCAGGACTTTAAGTCTTGTGTTTTTGGATCTGCGGATTGTAAAGGAGTTAGAAGACAGTGGGTGGTAAGCGGTGGGTAGTAACTAGGAAAGAAGCCGACGTGGTACCGCCGAATCGCGCGGGCGGCAAGATGGCAGATCTCGACGGTGCGACCCTCAGCGGCTGAACTTGCTTGGCGGGTTGATTGGCACGGGCGGAAACGAAATAAGGATGTAACGAAATAATGAGGTAAAGACCCAAAAGGAACTGAGGGAGCGAACTGGGCGGACAAGGGACTACCAGCCTCTTCTCCTCCAGTGCAACAGAAACAAGAGAAGTATACACGAAACTGGAATGAAGTCAATAGAATACTTTTACCTAGTGGTTATTCGAATGGTTTGGACGGCGATTATGACGCGGAACGTGCACCTGAACCGGAGGAGCGTGTGAATCTGTTAGTTCTAATCCCGCGCCCTCAAAACCGAAGGGCGCGCCACCCGCCTAGTGGATTTGCACCCTCGGCACAGTTCAGACTGCGAGTGATTAGAAGCCTACTTACCCGGGCCACCCGCCCGTAATCGCGAGAGGCGGAAGTCAAATAGAAGAACGCGTTACCGCCAGTCCCTGCGCCTATCGCGGTGCGAATGCTCTCCGGTTCCCACGGATTGCCGCCGTTGTGGTCTTTCAGCACGTAAGGAATCTTTTGCGCCTGCTCAATCGTGGCCCTAGGAAATGTCCATTTTGTTTTCGCCTTCTTAGCCATTCGGGTCCCCTACCTTTGTCGCCAATAGGACAGCAACCTAACCGATAAACAAGGTCCCGGTCCGCTCTACCCAGGCCAATAAGCCTACAGAAAAGTGGGCCAACAGTTCCGTGGTCCTAGAAGGGCGATCACGCTTGGCGTTGCGCTACGAGTGATATGCGTGGGGATTCAACTCCCTCAGAACGGACTGCGGAAACTGCGGATTCGCATACCTGTCGATACCAGGTTTTTCATAAGACGATTGCGTGGGCACTTGAGGTCCGGTAATCCGGCAGCGGCTTTGCGGCGAACAAAAATTATTCCCGCCGGAGTGCCTCCATCGGATCGATGGAGCAAGCGTGCCAAGCCGGAACGAGACAAGCGGCAGTAGCTGCGGCGAGGAAAAGCAGGGTGGCCTTCAGGAGGATGAGCGGGTTGGCCGCGTTTACCTCCGTGAGGCGTGACAACAACTTGACGACCGAGAAGCTGAGGAAGACACCGGCAGCCAAGCCCGCGACGATGCCTGTAGCGGCGGAGCCGAACACGAGCTTGAGCACGTCTTTTCGCTGCGCTCCCAGAGCGATGCGGATGCCGAATTCATTGTTGCGTTGCGCGACGCCGTAGGAAACGACGCTGTAGACGCCGACAGTGGCGAGCACGAGAGCGAGCAGAGCGAAGGCTCCGAGCAGAAGCGTGGCGAGATGCGCCTGCTGCCATTCTTGCTGTCGGGTGACGATGTCTTCGAGGCTGACAATTTCGCCGTGTCCTTCGACCTGCTGGTCGGGATCGACGGAACGGACTTGCTCGCGAACGACTTGATAAGCGGAAGAGAGGGAGCCGTTGGTCTGGACGAGAATCTGCGTGAACACTTCCATCACGAAGGTATAGGGAAGGTAGGCTGCGGGCTGCACGGGTTGACCGAGGCCGTCGTTTCGGGCGTCGGCGACGATGCCAACGACTTGAAAAGATTGGCCGGACGTAGCCACAATGCGGAACGGGATGGCCTTGAGTTCGGGGACGCGAAACGATTGGCCGAGAGCGGAGCCATTGGGCCAACAGCGATGCGCCATGGTTTCGTTGATAATGGCGACGGGGGCAGCGCGCATAGTTTCGGACTGGTCGAAGAAGCGGCCGGAGAGCAGAGGAATGTGGAGCAGAGAGAAATATTCGGGACTGACAGCGCCGAGGCGAGCGTGCTGGCGGTCCATGGCGGAGGAGTCGCTTGTGATGACGATTTGCGTGTCAAGGCCACTGGCCGGCGGAGTGGCCCGCGTAGAGATGGCGGCGGAGCGCACGCCGGGAATGGCGGCGACGCTTTGGCGGAGTTGATGGAAGTAGGCGGCACGCTCCTCCCAGGTCAGGTAGGTATTGTCGCGGAGAGGTATGCCGACGACGAGAGTGTTGTGAGGGTCGTACCCGAGAGGCGCGCGCATTAGACGGAGAAAGCTTTCAGTGACGGAGCCGCCTGAGCTGAGTAGCAAGAGCGTGAGCGCGACCTGACCTGCGAGGAGCAAGGCATGCGCGCGATTGGCGCCCAAACCGACGATGGTACGGGCGCCGGATAGCAAGACGCGATTAGCGCCGGTGCGGCTGAGGCGAAGCGCTGGCGAGAGACCGAAGAGAAGGCCGGCGATCAACGCAAGCGCAATGGTAAACGCCAACACCGGCAGGTTGATCTGGATGGCGACTTCGCGGGGAAAGGAAGCGCGGGGTAGCGCGTTTGCGATCACAGCGAGGGCCGCGTAAGCGACGAGCACGCCTAGAATCGCACCACCGACCGAGAGCAGCAAGGACTCCACGAGCAACTGACGAAGAACACGGACACGCGATGCTCCGATGGCGGAGCGCAAAGCCAACTCACGCTGCCGTGAAGTGCCGCGAGCTAAGAGGAGAATCGAGAAATTGGCGCAACCGATCCACATCATCAAGGCCGCAGCGGCGAAGAGAAGATAGAGCGTGTGGGCGAAGCTGACATCGTGTTCCTCGGTGAGGCGGCGGATATGAACTCGAAAATTTTCGGGGAAATGGCCGGGGAATTGTTTCGCGAAAGCTTGCAGAAGCGACTCGAACTCGGCCTCGGCCGCTTGTGGCGTGACACCAGGCTTGAGTTTGACGCAGGACAGCCATAGCAGGGCGTTTGGGTCGCTGGTGATTTTCAGAGGGAGATAGACGTCACCCATATTCCAAGCAAAACGCGGCGGAAGCACGCCGACGACGGTATAGTCCTTGTGATCCATAGAGAGAACTTTGCCGAGCACGTCGGGGTTGCCGGCGAAGCGGCGCTTCCAGAAGGAAAAGCTGAGAACAATGATGGGCTGCGGATCCTGACCGTCTGGCGCATCAGCGGGGATGAGGTTGCGGCCGAGGAGTGCGGGGACGCCGAAATAGTCGGAAGCGTTCGCGGTGAGAAAGACTGCGCGAACGTCTTCGGGAAGATCGCTATTGGTGGTGCCAAATTCCCAGTTGGCTTGGCCAACGGCGGAGTCGACGAGCTTGAGTTGTTGAACGTAGCGGAGTTGCGGGCCGGTCAGGAAAAAATTTCTGGGGAAGCCGAAGCGGTCTTCGGCGAGAATGCGCACCATGCGTTCGGCGCCAGCATAGGGAAAAGGGCTGATGATAACGGCATTGATGACGCTGAAGACCGCCGTGCTGGCACCGATACCGAGTGCTAGAGAGAGGAGAGCGGTGAGGGTGAACCCTGGAGATTTCAGAAGCAGACGTAAGGCGTAACGGACGTCTTGCCAGAGGTCGCTCAATGTCGGTGCTCCCTGGCCAGCAGATTCATATGCGATAAACGAGCCTGAACGACGATACCACGAATGTTACAAATCAACCTACGAGAGCCATCAGATTGGGCGCGTCCGTTCGCGACTCGTCGACCGCTCTGGCAATTCATGCCAACACGCATCAGCAGTCTGCCAAGCGCCTGACTAACGGGCTTACATAAAAGTGGGTCTTGGTACTGATTCGCCGAAGCCAGGGTGTAGCATTTTCCCCTCAGTGCGTAATACCCCGGCGCGCGGCTGCCTCTGGGATGTAGCGGTGGGAAGTTTTCGGGCGCGTGGGATTCGTCATGCACAGATGTAGGCGGTTAAAGAAGTGAAACATGTACTTGACACCTGAATTGCTGGCTCCTAGGCTTGGTCGCATGGACGTACGTTTAAATCGAGACCAAGAACAATTTATCCGTCGAGCGATACAAAATGGCGGGTACGGCAAGGCCGAGGACGTGGTGCGCGAAGCGCTGGCGATGTTGGAAGCGCGCGAGCGCAAACGGACGGAACTCCTGGCGGCGGTTGATTTCGAGGAGATTTCGATCTCGCGTGCTGCCGGCGGCAACCTGCCGCAGCGACCGGCACGCGAGCCACGCGCCAAAGTGAAACGTGGTGGCGGGAGACGTAAACGCGCCGCCGCCACACGAAAAGCGTAGCGCTGCCGGGTGCGATAGCTTGCCTGAAGCGGAGGCACAGCTTGACCGGATCCTGGTTTGGCTTGCCCAGAAATACGCCGTCTTGAGTTTGCGGACTCCCGTCTGATCATTGCCGGTCTCGCTGACGGACCGGGTTCCTCTCCAGCAGTGCCTTGTTCCAGCTCGCGACCGCGCTTGTTGTGCATTTCCGCGCTTGCAGGGCGCGCGCATGGGCGTGCGGTGTCCCTAGTAGGCTGCGAAAAAGGGCGCGTTTGTCATCCCGAACCCGTGTCGTTTGCGGGTGAGGGATCTGCTGTTCGCAAGAACGCCAAGGAAAAAGCAGATTCCTCACCCCGTTCAAAAACCGAACGGGCTTCGGAATGACATATTTTCGAGTTTTTCCGCAGCCTGCTAGAAGTTGAGTACCTGGTTGACTTCATTTTCCTCTGCGATTGGTCCCTCCCGATCATCTAATGGTGGTGACGTGCGCCGGTCTCCGATTTGGCGCGTATGGTAGAATGGTTGGTTTAAGAAGGAGTCGAAAATCTCATTGGGAATGCCTGAAGAGCCACTCACACACGTTAGCGTATTTGATCCTGAAGATGAATATCGGCCGGAGCCTGAGCCCGAGCCCGTGCCACCTGCATGGATGGATGGTAGTTTGCGCATTGGGATCCATACATCCATTGCTGGTAGCCACCTGAATGCGTTGGAATCGGCGCATAAGTTGGGGTGCAATGCCTTGCAGATTTTCTCGGCTAGTCCCCGGATGTGGACTGGCGGGGTTGCGGCTGGGCGGATTACCGAGGTGGACGCTAAGGCATTTCGGGAGAGGCGTGAGGCGCTCGGGTTAGGGCCTTTGGTGATTCATGCGAATTACCTGATTAATTTGGCGGCGCCGCAGGCTATGTTGCGGACTCGGTCGATTCAGGCGTTTCACGAGGAGTTGGTGCGGGGGATGGCCTTAGGCGCGGACTTTATCGTGGTGCATCCGGGGTCGTACGGGGATTCGCGGCCTTCGTCGGCTGTGGCTATGGCGATTGATTCGATCAAGCAGGCTGCGAGGCGGTTGCCGCCTTCGGGGATGCGGATTTTGGTGGAGAATACGGCGGGGATGGGGACGGCGATCGGATCGAGATTGGAAGAGCTGGGTGAGATTGTTGAGGCTCTGGCTGGGCTGTATGTGGGGGCTTGTTTGGATACGGCGCACCTGTTTGCTGCAGGGTATGACATCCGGAGTGAGAGCGGGTTGGAATCGACATTGGAAGTAATCGACAGCGCGATTGGGTTGGAGCATGTTCCGGTGGTTCACGTGAATGATTCGAAGATTGCGTTGGGTGGCCGTGTGGACCGGCATGAACATATCGGTGAGGGGAAGATTGGAGAGGCGGCATTTCGCCGAATGTTAACGCATCCGCGGCTTGGAGCGACTTTGCCGGAGGGATTGCCCGGACGCGCATTCCTGGCGGAGACGCCGATTGATGATCCTGGGGATGACCGGAAGGATGTGGCTGCGCTTTGGGAATTGGCAGGATTGAAGGACGTGGCGCCCGCGGCCGAGAAAGGGTACTCGATGCTGACTGCGGCGGCGAAGAAGAGGGCGGCGGAGATTCAGAAGGCTGAGGCGGGGCGGAAGAAAAAGGAAGCTAAGAAAGAGAAAAGATAAAGCACCCTTCGAGGCTCAGGGTACAGAGGCGCTGAGTTGCTTGAGAGTTCGCTGAGTTGGGAATAAGGAAAGAGGTTCACCACAGAGTGCACAGAGGGCACGGAGTCGGAAGAAGACGAGAGAGAGTTCGCGGCTGGTGAGAGGGGACTTTTGGGCGTGGGTGACGAGCATGCAGCGGAGTCGGGGGTAGGAGTCAGGGGAGCCGGCAAGGATGTCCTTCGAAGCTCAGGACAAGCCGGCGCTACCAGTCTGGGAGCGGCTGTCGAGGGAACGAAGTACGATCCTTGGGTTATTGAGGCTAAGTGGCAGCGGCGGTGGGAGGAGGCGCGCGTCTTTGAGACGGAGGTGGATCCTTCTCGGGCTAAATATTATGTTTTAGAGATGTTGCCCTATCCTTCGGGGACTATGCATATGGGGCATATGCGGAATTACGCCATTGGGGATGTGGTGGCGCGCGTGAAGCGGATGCGGGGATTTAATGTTTTGCATCCTATGGGTTGGGATGCGTTTGGTTTGCCGGCAGAGAATGCGGCGATTAAGAATAATACTCACCCTCGGACCTGGACTAATAACAATATTGCGGAGTTTCAGCGGACGCTTCGGCGTTTTGGGTTCAGTTATGATTGGCGGCGGGAGATTTCTACTTGCGAGCCGGAGTATTACCGGTGGAACCAGTGGTTCTTTTTGCGGATGCTGGAACGCGGGCTGGCTTACCGGAAGAAGAGCCGGGTGAACTGGTGCCCGAAGTGTTGCACGGTGTTAGCGAACGAGCAGGTGATCAAGGGATATTGCTGGCGACATGAAGATACGTTGGTGGAAGTGCGCGAGATCGAGCAGTGGTTTCTGAAGACGACGGCTTATGCGGAGCAGTTGATCGATGATTTGAAATTGCTTGAGGGGTCGTGGCCCGATCGCGTTATTACCATGCAGCGGAATTGGATTGGGAAGTCGGTTGGGGCGCGGGTTCGGTTTGCGGTGGCGGATGTTGCGGGTGCTGGGGAGATCGAGGTTTTTACGACGCGGATCGATACGATCTACGGGGCTACGGCGATTATTTTGGCGCCGGGGCATCCGCTGGTGGGGAAGCTGCTGGAAGGATCATCCGCGCGAGTTGAGGCTGAGGCCCAGCTTGGGAAAATGCGCTTGGCTTCGGTGAAGGCTGAGGATCTGGAGACGGCGGAGAAGGTCGGATTTTTTACTGGGCGATACGCTACGAATCCGTTCAGCGGGGAGAAGGTTCCCATTTGGGTGGGAAATTTCGTGCTGATGGAATATGGGACCGGCGCGATCATGGCTGTGCCTGCTCATGATGAACGGGATTTTGAGTTTTGCCGGAAATATGGGCTACCGGTACGCGTGGTGGTTCAGCCGACGGATGGCGAGCCTCTGTCGGGCGAAACGATGACGGCACCGTTCGACGAACATGAGAACGGAAAGCTGGTGAACTCGGGTCCGTACAACGGACTGGCAGTGGACGATGCGATTGATGCAATGGCGGCACACGCTACTGCGAAGGGATTTGGAAAACGCGAGACGACCTACCGATTGCAGGATTGGGGCATTTCGCGGCAGCGATATTGGGGCACGCCGATTCCGGTGGTGTATTGCGAAAAAGATGGGATCGTGGCGGTGCCGGATGAGCAGCTACCCGTGGTGTTGCCCGCGAACGTTCCTTTGACGGGCGAGGGCGGCTCGCCTTTGGCGGCGACGCCGGAATTTGTGAATACGATCTGCCCGAAATGTGGCGGGCCGGCGCGGCGCGAGACGGACACGATGGATACGTTCGTGGATTCGTCGTGGTATTTCTACCGGTATTGCGATCCACACAACGATAAGGCGCCGTTTGATTCGGCGAAGATTGGGTATTGGTTTCCGATTGACCAGTATATTGGCGGGATTACGCATGCGATTTTGCACCTCCTGTATTCGCGATTTTGGTGCAAGGTTATGCGAGATTTGGGGTTAGTTACGCACAGCGAGCCTATAGCGCGGTTGTTTACGCAGGGGATGGTGTTGAAGGGCGGCGTGGCGATGTCGAAGTCGAAGGGGAATGTGGTTGGCGCGATCGACATGGCCGAGAAGTATGGGGCCGACACTGGGCGGCTTTATATGTTGTTTGCGAACCAGCCGGAGAAGGATTTGGAGTGGAGCGAGGACAGTATCGAGGGCGCCTGGAGATTCGTCAACAAGGTTTACCGGTTGGTGGAGCGGCACGCGGCAGGGCTGCGCGGCGTGGACGCACGGGCGGCATCGGATTTGGCTGCGGCATCGGAGAAAGAACGGAGATTGCTGCGGAAGGCGCACGAGACGCTGCGGAGGGTGACGCACGATTTCGACGCGCGCTGGCACTTTAATTCGGCAATTGCGTTGATTATGGAATTGCACAATGAGATTTATGCCGCGGAGCCGCTGGAAGAGGGCGTGCGGCCCGAGGTGCGCAAGGAAGTTTTGGAATTGCTGACCTTGATGCTGGCTCCGATGACGCCGCACCTGGCGGAAGAGTTGTGGGAGATGCTAGGGCATACGGGCGGACTGTGGACGGTTGCATGGCCGTCGTTTAATGCGGAGTTGGCTAAGGAAGATGAAGTGGAAATTGTGGTGCAGGTGAATGGGCGGGTGCGGGGGAAATTGGTAGTTGCGGCGGGATTGAGTGAGGCTGGGGTGGTTTCGAAGGCGCTGGCGGATCCGGCGGTGGCGGTGCATGTGGGCGGGAAGAGAGTGGTGAAGCAGATTGTGGTGCCGGATAAGTTGGTGAATCTTGTCGTTAAGTAATGAAGTAACGAAGTAATGAGGTAATGACAGTAGGGAAGAGTGGGCACACGGTGATCTGAGATTGAGGAGAGATTCCTCGACTGCACGGGCGGAAGAAAAAATCCGCCTGTTTTGCTCGGAATGACCGTGTTGCTTATGCGCGATCACCGAGGCCACGCAGTGGGTTGCTTATGGGCAATGACAGAGGCCACGTTGTGTGTTGTTTGCGGGCAACGACCGAGGCCACCAGTTTGTTGCTTGTGGGCAATGAGTGAGGCCGCGCGGTGTGTTGCTTGTCGGCGATTGAGCTCGGAATGATGACGTGTTGCTTGTGGGCAATGAGCTGGGCCGCGTAGGAGTGATGGAGGGTAGCGGATGACAAGCGGGGCTAAGTTGCAGGAACAGGAAGAACAGAGGAAGCCTAATTCGGAACGTGGCGGCGTGGTGGTGTTGGATTTTGGGGGGCAGTATACGCAGTTGATTGCTCGGCGGGTGCGGGAGCAGCAGGTGTTTTCTGCGGTTTTGCCTTGTACGTCTTCCATCGCAGACATCCGGAAGTATGAGCCTTCGGGGTTGATTTTGTCGGGTGGGCCTAGCTCGGCTTATGACGCTGGGGCGCCTACTTGCGACCATGCGGTGCTGGCGATGGGTGTGCCGGTACTGGGGATTTGCTATGGGATGCATTGGATCACGCGGACGCTGGGGGGAAAGGTCGAAAAGGCCGGACGGCGGGAATACGGGAGCGCGCTGCTAAACGTTGCGAACGGGTTGGCCCACGGGCACGGGGAGTCGCACTTGTTCGCGGGAATACCGAAGAGTGTTCGGATTTGGAACAGTCACGGGGATCACGTTGTTGAGCTGCCACCGGGATTCCATGCCACGGGGCATACGGATAATGCAGTGGCGGCTACGGAAGATCCGGTCCGGAAGATTTACACGGTGGAGTTTCATCCCGAAGTGAAGCATACAGACCAGGGGACGGCGATCCTGCGGAATTTCCTGTTTCGAGTGTGCAAGGCCGAGCCGAAGTGGAGCGGGGCGGCGTTTATTGAGGAAACGACCGAGGCGATTCGGAAGAAGGCAGGGACCGGCCGGGTGATCTGTGCGTTGAGCGGCGGCGTGGACTCCACGGTAGCGGCGGTGTTGGTGCATCGGGCGATTGGGGACCGGCTGACGAACATTTTTGTGAATACCGGGCTGCTGCGTAAGAATGAGTTCGAAGACACGTTACAGATGCTGCGGGAGCGGTTGGGGCTGGTGGTGATTGGCGTGGATGCATCTGACCGGTTTCTAGCGCAGCTAAAAGGGATTACGGACCCGGAGCGGAAGCGGAAAATCATCGGAAATGAGTTTATTTCCGTATTTGCGGAGCAGGCTTTGGCGCTACAACATGGGGAGGCACACGGTGAAATCGAGTACCTGGTGCAGGGGACGCTCTACCCGGACGTGATTGAATCGGTGTCGGTGAAGGGGCCTTCGGCGACCATCAAATCGCATCATAATGTCGGGGGACTACCTGAGAATATGCCGTTTGGACTGATTGAGCCCCTACGGGACCTGTTCAAGGACGAGGTGCGGCGGATCGGCAGGGAGCTTGGTCTACCTGGCGAGATACTTCTGAAACATCCGTTTCCGGGTCCTGGGCTGGCGGTGCGGCTGCTCGGGGAAATTACCCGTGAGCATCTGGTAACCCTCCGGGAGGCCGACGCGGTGGTGGTGGAGGAGATACGCCGGGCGGGGTTGTACGAGAAGGTCTGGCAGGCGTTCGCCGTTCTGTTACCGGTACGTAGCGTTGGGGTTATGGGCGACGGGCGCACCTACGGGCTGACCGTGGCAGTGCGGGTGGTGGAGTCGGATGACGCGATGACTGCGGATTGGGTGAGGCTGCCTGGGGAAGTACTAGAACGCATCTCAACGAGGATTGTGAACGAGGTTCCCGGAGTGACGCGGGTGGTCTACGACATCAGCTCGAAGCCGCCAAGCACGATTGAATGGGAGTGACATACAGGTGGCGAGGCGCACTGAATGGGCGGGGAAGCCGGGTCAGCGGGCCTAACAAAGACGGTTCGAGCATAACGGGAAAGGGCCGCACAGCGGGGCAGAGCGGCCCGTCGCGTAATCTAGAGTGACGACCAACCGAAAAAAAACCGCGATTCTACCGATTGGCCATTTTCTGGGCCATGTAAAGAATCAGCTTGCGATCTTCCTCGTCGGCCTTGCTCAACAGACGGCGAAGCTTGTTAAGGAAACGCGCTTCTTTGCCGGTGCTGCCCCACGCGATGTCGTCCGACGACTTGCGCTTGGGAAGGTTTGGCAGTTGAGGCGGTTCTTCACCATCGTAGAAGAGTTGATAGAGTGGGCATTCTAGAGCGCGCGCGAGTTTTTCCAGCGTTTCGATGGCCGGTACTGTATGGCCATTCTCGACGCGGGAAATATAGCAACGAAGTAACCCCGTACGCTTTTCGATATCGCCCTGGGAGAGTTTCTTTTCCTCGCGCAGTGCGCGGAGGCGGTCACCGATAATCATGGAGGTATTATGGCATCTAGGTAAGATGCTGGCAAGTACAAAGTTGGAGATGCTCAAGTGAAACACATGGTGCAGAGGCGAGGCAAGGGGGATCGTGCGGGTGTGGCAACCTGGGGAGGGTTGGGCGTAACCTAACGAGCATGGCCCGCGTCCCAAAAGCAGTGGCTTCCGCGGTGGCACTCCCGGCAGCGGCGAAAGTGATGGCCGGAAGGGCCGTCGGCGCCGACGACCGGGAACTAGTACGACGTGCGCAGGCGGAGGACCAGGAAGCCTTCGAGGAACTTGTCCGGCGCCATCAACACCGGGTGACGGCGGTTGCCGGAGGAATTCTGCGGCACCGGGAAGACGTGGAGGATATCGCGCAGCAGGTATTCGTGAAAGCGTACTTTTCGCTGAAGCGATTCGATCAGCGCGCGGCGTTCAGCACATGGTTGTACAAGATCACGGTGAACGAATGCTGGGACTTGCTGCGAAAGCGGAAGGTGCGGCCGCTGGTTTACGAGTCGGACCTGAGCGAGGAGCAGGCGAGGCAATACGGTGCTCCGGAGGAGCGGTCGGCACCGGCGCCGGACATCAGCGACAAACTGGTTGCGCGACAGAGGGTGGAGAAGTTGCTGGAGTGCCTGGATGAACGCGACAGGATGATGCTCATCTTGAAAGAAGTCGAGGGTTTCGCGGTGGAGGAGATCGCGGAGATTCTGGATTTGAATGCAAATACGGTGAAGGTTCGATTGTTTCGCGCAAGGCGAAGGATCGTGAGTGAAGCGCGTAAGCGAGCGATTGAAGATTGAGGAAATGAAGGCAAGTTGAGATGTGCGGAGGTCGTTGAATGTGGAACCCTCTAAAAAAGAGCAGCAGTGAGTGCGATAGATTCCGGGATTTGCTCGAGGAAGGCGGCAGCGCGACGTTGCCCGTAACGCTGCGGGAGCACGTGTCTGCGTGCTCGGACTGCGCAGCTGCCGTGGAGGTAATGGCGGCTAGCCGGGAGTTGTTGAGTGCGTTGCCCCGCCAGGCTGAAGCCGGGCCTTGGTTCGCGCCGCGCGTGATGGCTGCGATCAAGGCGCGCGAATCGGAGCTGCGGCGATCGGTCGATGAGTGGATCATCGTGCCGAAGCTGGCGAGAAGGCTAACGTGGATCTCTGCGTTGGCGCTGGTGCTGGCGAGCACTTGGTTGTTTGGGCGGCCCAACTCGACAGCGTTGAAGCCGGTGTCGACCGATATGACTGGGGAGCCGGTGCCGGAATACGCGGCTCCGGTAAACAACGACGATCTCTTGCTGAGTCTGGCGGAGAATGGATCATGAACGAAGCTACGGCTAAGCAACGGGCGGCGATCTGGGTTGCGGTGGTGTTCCTGCTGGGTGCTTCGCTGGGCGGCTTAGTGGGGTATGTGTTCGCGCATCGCTCGGTATCGGCAAACACTCCGTTGTCGGCGCAAGAGCGGCGGGCGAAGAAGGTGGAAGAGCTCACGCGTGTGGCGGACCTTACGCCGGAGCAGCGGCAGCAGTTGGAAGCGATCCTGATGCAATTACACAGCGAATATAAGGCACTGCATGAACAGAGTGACGCGCAGATCGATCAGGCGAGGCAACAAGGGCGTAATCGGATTCGAGCGATTCTGACGCCCGAACAGCAGCCGAAATTTGAGGAATTTCTAAAGAGAATGGACGAGGAGAGAAGACGGAACGCGCCGCCGCCGGACCGGTAGTTTCTGCATTGACTGCTCACTGTTCTTGATTTTCGGATCGCCCTTCACGGTATCCAGTCCTTCGCACTATCTCGTAAAGATGCTTTCGGATAGATCTTGCTTGAAGTTTACGCAGACACAGGCAGGAGTGCCTGTGCTACGGGAATTGAGTAGCCGGCGGTTTACGTTCGACATGGAATCCGCCGTGGACTAGAAAGGGATGTCTTCGTCGGAGATTTCGGGGCCGGACGGGGCGTGACCGCCGCCTGCACCTGCACCTGCACCTGTACCGAATGTCTCCTCAGCGGGCCCCGCTTGACTGTCAAAGTCGTCTGCGCCCCCGCGAGCCGCGCCTGCGCCGGCTCCTGCTGCGGCAGCGTCGCCGCGTCCCCCGAGCATCCTGAAGTTGTTAGCCACAATCTCGAAACTGGTGCGCTTCTGGCCTTCTTTGTCCTGCCATTCGCGGGATTGAATACGGCCTTCGATGAAGATCAACGAGCCCTTCTTTAAGTATTGCTGAGCAATCTCTGCTTGCTTGCCCCAGACCACGATCTTGTGCCACTCGGTGCGCTTCTGGCGCTCGCCGTTGCGGTCTTTGTAGGTTTCGTCGGTGGCGACCGAGAAATTGGCGACTGCTTGTCCTCCGCCGGTGTAACGGGTTTCCGGGTCGCGGCCGAGGCGGCCGACGAGGATTACTTTGTTTACTGACATGCTTTCCCCCTGAGACGAGGACGATAGCACGGCTGGGGGCGGGAGGCCAGTTACCGGCGAGCGTTTTATAGTAAGGGCGGAGTTTTCCTTAAACCGCGCCGGGAAGTTGGACCTGCAGGTCGCTGGCAACGTGGCACGCGAACGAGGAAACATTTGGGATGCGTTTGGTTTAGACCTGGGACGCGCTGAAGCGCGCCCCTACGTAAAACCCCCACATAAAGTCGGACAACCAGCGGATGCCGCACGGGAATGGCGAGGAAGGGAATCGAGGGACGGAAATTTAAAGGCGGGTCGCGATGAACGCCGGGGTGAGGTTATTGCGGGGATGCTATTGTGCGGCAGCCGCCGAGGTGGCTACTCCGAGTTCCTTCAGCTTTGCGCGGGCGCGGCGTTCTTCTTCGGTGCCGGGATAGCGCTTGACGACTTCACGAAGTTCGCGGACGCCGGTGTTTTTCTGGCCTAGCTCGAGGAGGGCCATGCCTTTTTTGAGGCGCGCCGGGGCGAGTTTGAAACTTTTCGGATAGTTGGTGAGGACACGGTCGTATTCGGTCACGGCTTGGTCGTAATTGCGCTGGGAGTAGGCAATTTCGCCGAGGTAAAACTGTGCGTTCGAAGCGAGATCGGTGTCTCCATAAAACTTGAGATAGTCCTGGAATTCCTGACGGGCGAGATCGTACTTGCCGCTGGTGATGTCGCGTAGGCCGTTGGAATAGAGCGTGTCGGCGGAGGGCGCTGGGCCCGACGGCGTGGCGCTGGGAGAACCACTCGAGCTGCCGCTGGATGACGAAGGAGCGAAATTGGGGTTGGGACTTGATAGTCCAGTCGATGGGGGCGCGTTACCGGAGATCTTGGCGTCGAAACTCTGTACGGTGTTTTGCAGATCGACTAGCTGCTGATTCAGCTTGCCGAGGCGCGACTTGATCTCTTCGAGGTTGTCGGAGAGGCCCTGGACTTGCGTGGACATGGTGTCGAGGCGGGCGCCGGAGTTGGCCTGGACATCCTGGACGGATTTCTGAAGCGAGCTCATGGTGGCGTTGAGCTTGCCGACGGTGTCGCCGGTTTGCTCGATGAGCGTCTTCGTTACGGTGTGATCCTGGGTCGTCTGCGTGGCGAGATCTTTCTGACCCTGGAGCAGGGTGGTGACGTCGCGCTGCAGTTCGATGATTTCGCGGGCGACGGCTTCCGCGGGCCGCGGGCCAACGAGGCTCCCAGAGATCGCAGCCGCCAAGATGACCGCGCTGAAAATCGCAATATTGCGTAGACGCATGCCAATTCCTCCTAGGAGCTTACAAATGCCTCGCTGAACGGATGGCGGCCGGGTGGGAGCACCATTATAGCGTGGAGCGGGCAATTTAACTTTAACGACAGAACCGCGCGGGAGCAATAGTTTGCTGGTCCGCGCGGCTCGTGAATACGATCGATGGCAATGGTTCGCCGGCCAGGCAGGTTACTGCTTCGACCTGACAAAGTGGCCGCGGCGATTCTGCTGATAGCAGTCTTCCGTGGATTGCATGCAGAATGGCTTTTCCTTACCGAAGCTGACGGTGTTGATCCGATCGGCAGAGATTCCCAGTGAGACCAAGTATTGCTTGACGGCGCTGGCACGGCGATCTCCGAGCGCTAGGTTGTATTCGGTCGAGCCACGCTCGTCGCAATGACCTTCAACGGTGACGCGGAGCTGAGGATAGTTGCGGAGGAAGTCGGCCGTCTTGCCAAGCGCGGCCCGGGCATCCGAACGAATGTCGGCTTTGTTGAAATCGAAATAAGCGTCGCGAACTTCGCGTGTAAACAACTCGTCGAGGGTTGGCTCGTTAGTCGGGGCCGCGGCGGTGGCCACGGTGATTCTGGCGGTGGCGTTGGCGGAGCCACCTGGGCCGCTGGCCGTAATCGTGTAGGTGGTCGAAGCGGCGGGCGTAACCTTGGTGGAACCTTGCGCGGTGACCGTGCCGATGTCAGGAGCGATGGTCAGCTGCGTGGCGTCGGTGGAAGTCCAGCTCAGCGTGGACGAATCACCTTTCTCCACGGCGCTGGGATTCGCTTGGAGCGAAACAGTAGGCTGGGCCGCCGCAGGTGCGGGCGGTGCGCTTGGCGGCGCGGAGACCTGCTTAGGCTTCTTGCTGCAGCCAAACGTAAAGACAGAAGCAGCGAGCACAACGAGCAGACTCGCGCGATACAGTGATCGGGAGACCTCGATCATTCAAATCCTCCTCAAGAATGAAATCCTAGTGTGAATCCCACGGTAGCCAACATCCTAGCATCGAGTGCCGACTTTCGGAGAAATCTCGTGCCCCGATGTTATACATCGGGCACAAAGCTGATAAATAAAAATTTCAACGAGGTGACCAATTTGGCGACTCGTTGTGCCCCTGGCTGGTCAATTGATGAGCTTGCGTGCCGTCGGCAAGCATCACCCATATCTGGCGCGGGCCTCCGCGGGTGGACTCGAAAACGATGTGGCGGCCATCCGGTGCCCAGCTTGGCCGCTCGTTGCGCGCCGAGTCGCGTGTGAGCTCGACGATCTGATGTGTGGCGGCGTCCATCAGATAAAGGTCATAGTTACCTTCGGGGCGACGCCAGCTGAAGGCCAGCAGTTGGCCGTTAGGCGCCCAAGCGGGATCGATTAAGTAGCCCTTGTCGGGAACATCGATTTCGGCGGAGTTCGTGCCGTCCGCATTCATCATGAAGAGTTTGGGAATACCGCCACGATCACTGACGAAGACGACGCTTTGTCCCGTTTTGGGATTCCATGCGGGTGAGGTGCTGGCGCCGTTCGCGAACGTAAGTCGCTTGGGTGCGCTGCCACTTGCGTCAGTGACGAAGAGTTCCGGATTGCCCAGCATCGATGAGGAAAAAATGAGGTGTGAGCCGTCAGGCGACCAAGCGGGTGAACTGTTGGTGCCGCGAAAGCGCGGAAAAGTGAGAACTTTCCCGGCATCCATCGAGTACATGCATATCTGTGGGCTGACTATGCCGTGCGAAGGCGCAAAGCACGTGAAAGCAATGCGCGAAGCATCCGGGGACCATCGCGGCGTCAGCGAAATGGAATGTAACGAGGTCAGTGCATGCTGATTCGCGCCGTCGTAGTCCATCACCCAGATTTCCTTCGTGCCACCGCGCGAACTGACGAAGGCGATTTGCGTGGAGGCGATACCGGGCAGTCCACCTGAGAGCCTGCTGATGATTTCGTCGGCAAATTGATGCGCGAATTTGCGGACTTGGGGGTCGGTAGGCGCACCGCGGTAGACCTTGCCGATGACGGCCTGGTTGGAAGAGCTGCGAACGTCGTAGAGCCAGGCTTGGATTTCCACTTCGGCGGAAGATTCCGTGAGATTTCCGAAAGCGACGAGGTTGGCGCTGACTGGAGCAGCCGTCCAAGCGAGATTTTTCAGTTCGCCGGGGACGCTTGGCGACGGTGTCGGGTTGAAGCTCGGGCTGACGAGGTCGAGAATCCCGCTGAAGGCCAGGTCATCGCGCACAACTTGGGTAAATAACTGCGAATGGTTCTTCGTCGCGTCATTGCGCGGGGCGAAATCCGCAACCGCGAGGCGTGTTTTTTCCTGGCCCAGACCGGTGCCAATACGAACCCAGTCCTGGGCGAGAGTCACGTTGCCCAACGTCAGGATGAGAGCGAGCACGAATAGCAACTTGTAGCGCGGGGACGGCAATTTCACATTGGCCTCCAGTTCGGTTTCTTTGGGCGATAAATTTTTCATTTTTCTCAGCGCGGCGCGGAGCCGGGGGGCAGGAAATCGAACGTCACGGAGACGTAAGAGCCGTTGTAGTCGGCGGGTAGAGGTGGCATGGGATTGGAGTCGTATAAGGCCCGCAGGCCTGAATTGTCGAAGGAGGTGTTGCGGCTTGACTCGGTGATACGAATGTCTTTTACCGAACCATCCCTATTGATCGTGAAGGTTGCGACCGCATGAATGGTGCGGGAGGCTCGCGCACCAGGGTCGATCGTAGATTGCAGCCAGTTTTGCGCGATTCTTCGGCGAATGGCGTCCACGTAAGCTGGGTAGCGGCCTGCAAAATCCCCGCCGACCTGATTGTTTACCGCGATTCCCGGGGACGTGGCTCCCGGAGTCTGGGCGTATCCGGTTTTCAAGTCTGGCGCGCCACCGTGTTGAGCCACGGTATTGTCTGGTGTCGGCTGTCTCTTTTTGTCGAAGTCGGGGGATTTGTGCTCTAGTTTGGGAGGCTTTTCCTTTTCGAGCTTAGGAATCTTTTCGGCGTCTTTGGGAGGCTCCGGCGGCTTCGGCTGCGGTTGCTCTTTGTAGAGCGTATTCGTGGGATCAACCATTTTGCTATCGTCGAGAACCGGCGGCTTGGGCATAGGAAGCCCGACCGTGCCTGGAACTAACGAAACCTGTACGGTGCCTTCGGCGGCGGATCCTTGGTCGCCCCAGGCATTGCCGCGCCAGTGAAAAGCAATCGAAGTCACAATCGCGCCTGCCAGGGCCGCGTGGAGGAACACCGAGTAAGCAACAAATTTTCCGAGGCCGAAATCGTCCGGGTTGGCGACGGCGGTTGTCATCGTTAGCGGGTACGCGCGCGATCCGTCATCGGCTCCGTGACGATGCTGATGTTGGCAATGCCGGATTGACGGAGCGTGTCGATGACCGAGGCAAAGATTCCGAAGGGAACCGTCTCGTCGCAGCGAAGGAAGACGCCTTCCTGCGGCTTCTTGAGTTGGGCGTGTACCTTGGTTCCCAGATCATGGACGTTGACGGGATCATTGCCCAGGTAGATCAATTGTTTCTTGTCGATGCTGATGACCAATTTTTGTTCGTTGATCTCTTTGACCGTTCGCGTCTTCGGGACGTCGAGCTCGATTCCGGACTGTAGAATGGGAGCGGTGATCATGAAGATGATCAGCAGGACGAGGACGACGTCGATGAACGGGACCATGTTGATCTCGGACAGGGACGACTGCGTTTTGGAGATTTGCGGCATAAATTTGTTCGCGGCCTGGGGAGGCCGCGGAGTTCTTCAGCTAAAAGATTTTTCGATCTGCGCGGCGACTTCCAGCGCAAAGGTATCTAACCGCTGCCCAAGGTTGCGAATATTCTGCAAGAACTGATTGTAGAAAATAACCGCCGGGATGGCGACAAAAAGTCCAGCGGCGGTGGTCAGCAAGGCTTCCGAAATGCCCGGCGCGACCGCGCGGAGACTCGCTGAGCCGGCATTGCCCAAGCCAGAAAAGGCGTCGATGATGCCCCAAACCGTTCCGAACAGTCCTATGAACGGCGATACCGAACCAGTGGTAGCCAGCCAGGACATGCCTTTTTCAGCGCGGCGCACTTCTTCGGACGAGGCGACTTGCATATTTGCGGTGACGGCTTGCAAACTCTTCAATTTCGGTGGATGTGGATTGCCTGGCGCCCCGCCAACCTGGCTCTGCAACTCGCGGTAGCCGGCGGCGTAGACCGAGGCAAAGGGTGACCCCGCGGAAGCCAACGCCTGAGGGTTGGCAACACCGCGGGTGGCGCGAAAAATTCTAAGAAATTGGTCGCTCTCCCGTCGAACGCGGCCGAAGAAACCGAGTTTTTGAAAAATCATACTCCAGGAGATGATGGAAAATAGCAGGAGAATCGCGATAACTCCACGGGCGACCCAACCCGTCTGCTCCAGAATATTTCCGAGGTCAATCAGTACAACTGTCGTGAACAAATAAATGACGTTTTCCCCTCAGTGCGACGAAAT
The DNA here is from genome assembly GCA_963721915.1 of uncultured Acidobacteriota bacterium. Lineage (GTDB taxonomy): Bacteria > Acidobacteriota > Terriglobia > Acidiferrales > UBA7541 > Acidiferrum. Next base: position 116,523 of record CAVRLD010000010.1, read on the forward strand.
TTTTTGGCCCTTCAGAACCGTAGCACACGCTACCAGTGGAATCAACGGAAGCTCACCGGAAGGTGTCTGCCGTTAAATGGGCTGCATTCACCTGGGAACGTCTATTTTGGTGTCCCGAACGTGTCCGGAGTGGCGAACGGAGTTGTGTTAAACTGCGAACTTGGAGATGGCGCCGACATTCGACATTAGTTTGGATTCGTTAAAAGTACGTTCGCTCGCGGACCCGAACGTGGCCGGGAACCTTGCAGCCATCGGCCCCGCACCTGCCAGTGGCACCTTTTTCCTCGAAACATTTGGCTGCCAGATGAACGACCACGACTCTGAGAAAGTGGCGGGCGTGCTGCTTTCGCGCGGCTACCAGCAAGTCGAGTCGCCCGATTCGGCTTCGCTGATCCTTTACAACACTTGTAGCATTCGGGAGAAAGCAGCGCAGAAAGTGTTCTCGCGACTTGGCGAGTATCGCACCACACAGAAAGCGGGGCAGATCATCGGAGTGCTTGGCTGTCTGGCGCAACAAGAGGGCGAAGAGATTTTCGCGCGAGCGCCGTGGGTTAGCCTGGTATGCGGGTCGGCGAGTTACCGAAAACTGCCTGAGCTGATTACTCAGCTGGAGGCAGGGAATCAGCGCGTCACGGGGTTGGAGACGGATACTGACGAGACGTTCGAAACCGAAATTACGAGGCGCGACAATCCCTGGCGCGCGTACCTGACGATCATCGAAGGTTGCGACAAATCGTGCTCCTATTGCGTTGTTCCCTATACGCGCGGGCCTGAGCGGAGCCGGGCAAGCGCGTCGATATTGAGGGAAGTCCGCCAATTGGCCGACCTCGGGTACTCCGAGGTGCAATTGCTTGGGCAGACCGTGAATTCGTATGCCGACCCGTCGGCTAGCAAACTGCTTTTCTCGGAATTACTGCTGGCCGTTTCTGAGGTGCCGGGAATACGCCGGGTTCGATTCACGACTTCGCATCCGCGGGATTTCACGGCGGACATTGTGGCGGCGATCGAATCGGAGGCAAAGGTGTGTAACCACGTGCATCTGCCGGTGCAATCGGGTTCCACACGCGTTCTGGGAACCATGCGGCGGACGTACAGTCGCGCGGAGTATCTTGAGAAGGTCGCGATGATCCGCGGAGCGAATCGACCGATCAGCGTCACGACCGACATCATTGTGGGATTCCCGGGGGAGACCGAGCAGGAGTTCGAAGAGACGCTCGGTTTGCTGGACGAGGTGCAGTACGAAGGCGTTTTCGCGTTCAAGTATTCGCCGCGGCCCAATACGTTGTCGCTCTCTATGGCTGAGACAGTCTCAGAGGAAGAAAAAGGCCGGCGGCTATCAAGACTGCAAGAACAACAGCGGCAGATTCAAGCAGAACGCAACGAAGCCTATCTGGGTGAGTCATTTGAATTGATGGTCACGAACAAATCGCGGCGCGAAAATCAGTGGAGCGGCCACACTTCCTGCAATCGGGTGCTAAATTTCACTTCCCAAGCGCACGACCTTCTGGGAACCTACGTGCAGGTTCGCGTTATGAGTGTAGGACCGAGCAGTCTGGTCGGTGAGCATATTGTCTAGTCTTTTGGTCTGAACCTCGGGAGGCCTCGATGGAAGTAGAGATGAAGATCCGTGGCCTGATGATGGATCCCGTCACCAACATGCCCATCGTGGTGCTCAAGGATGTGCAGGGCCAGGCGATTCTGCCGATCTGGGTCGGTGTGTACGAAGCGAACGCCATCGCCCTGGAGATCGAGAAGGTTCAGACTCCGCGGCCGATGACGCACGACCTGTTGAAGAACGTGCTGTTGGGTCTCGAGGTCCGGGTGCAAAAAGTGGTCGTAAATGATCTCAAAGACGACACGTTCTATGCGCTGATCTGGGTCGAACGCGATGGTCAAATGATGACCATTGACTCGCGACCGAGCGACGCTCTGGCGCTGGCGTTGCGCGTGGACTGCCCGATTTTCGTTGATGAAGAAGTGCTGAAGAATTCGAAGATCTCCAGCGCCATCTCCGAACGCACGACCAACGAACAGCTACGTTCCTGGCTGGAAGGTCTCTCCGACGACGATCTCGGCCGCTACAAAATGTAACGGGCGAGCCTCACGCGACCTGCGTCTCGAGGATGCGCCGCACAGCGCGGCGCCAGACGAACCACAGAACGATACCGATCAGAATCAGAGCCAAACTCAATCCCGCCCATAAGCCGACCGCACCCCAACCTTGTCGAAAGCACAGCCATGCGCCCAGCGGCAGGCCGATGACCCAATACGCCAGAAAATGGCAGAACATAGGAGTGCGCGTATCACCAACGCCGCGAAGCGCGCCTGTCGCAACTGTCTGAATTCCGTCGAAGAGCTGGAATGCGGCTCCTGCAGCGAGCAAACCGACTGTGCTTTGAATCACGGCTTCGTCGGGAGTGAACAGGCGCGCGATCTCGTGGGGAACGATCAGCAGGGCCATACCGGCTAAGGTCATGAAGGCGGCGCCGAGAAAGATCGCGGTACCGCCCGCGACACCCGCTCCTGCAGGATCCCTTCGGCCCAGCGCTTGTCCGACGCGCACGGCTGCGGCAGATGAAATTCCTAGCGGCACCATGTAGCTCAGCGAGACGGTGTTAAGCGCGATCTGATGGCTTGCCAAAGGCACGGCGCCCAGCTTCGCAATCAGCGTTGTCACCGCGGCGAAGACTCCGCTCTCCAGCGTGGCCTGCATCGCGGCGGGAAAGCCCAATGCGATCAGGCGGCGAATTCGCGGCAGGTCGATGTCCACCGGGGTGCTCAGGAGTTCTGTCCGATGGCGGTGGTCGTACCACAAAAGATAGCCAACCAGCACGGCGGCCATGTAGGTGCGAGCAATTGCCGTGGACCAGCCGGACCCCACGGCACCCATGGCGGGGGCTCCCCACTTTCCGTAGATGAGGAACCAGTTACCCAGTGCGTTGACTAAGTTCGCCGTTACCAATGCGAACGCCACCGGCTTCACCATATTCATCGCTTGCAAGCAGCGACGGACCGCGAAATACAACAGCAGCGGAAAAAGGCCGGCAACCAGCGCCTTGGTGTAAGGAATCGCCAGCGCAAGCACGGCCGGATTCACTTGAACGGAGGTAAGGAGTCGCGGCAGCAGCCAGACCGGGGCCGCAAGTATTGGGGTCAGAGCGATGCTGAGATAGATCCCATTGATCAGCGAACGATGGCAGTCCTCCCGCAGGCCTGCACCAAAAGCTTGCGAAACGAGGGTGTCCAAGCCAAGAAGCAGGCCACCGCCAAACAGGCCAAGGACGATGAATATGCTCGAGCCAAGGCTGACAGCTCCCATCGCAGCGGCGCTGTTGGGCAGCCGGCCGACCATCATTGTGTCAACGATACCCATGCTCATCCAACCTACTTCAGCGAGCACCAGCGGCAAAGCGAGACGCAGTGTGGGCGAAAGCTCGGACCGAAGTGCGCTTAGTTTGAGCATGACAACGAGTGAAGCTTCGGAAGTGTAAGCGGGTTGATACCTGGGCGCAATTCGCCACGACTTTGCGGCTGTCCGAGCTTGGGGTTACTCCTCGGGCGTGCTAAGCCTGAAGTTCCATTGACCCGACCCGCCCGGCCTCGTAACCTCTCGATACGAATAGCTGTCTACATAGCTAGGGCCGACGCTACTGCAGAGTCGGTTAAACACCCTTCGCGAAAACCGGGAACTCAGGGAGAGAATTGTGGCATTGACTACCAAGGATATGGAGTACGAGCAACGGATGAAGAAGATTCGGGCAGGTATCCGGCTGAACTCCCGCGTGGCCGTGGCTTTGGAGTGGAGCGAGGATGGCCGACCACTGCGCTCCGAAGGCTATACGTTGGATATCAGCCCCAAGGGGTGCCTGGCCATTTTTCCGCAGGGCTTTACTGTCGGGCAACGACTACGTCTGATCAATCTGACGAACCAGAGCGCCTGCGACGCGGTACTCGTTTGGCGGGGTCACGAAGGGCGTAGCGGATGGGAATTAGGCCTCGAACTTCAGAAAATGCCTTCAGAATTTTGGGGCCTGGATTTTTAGGTTGGCTGTTTAGCTCTTCACCAAGACCCTTCCCAAAACGGTCCAAGTCGCTTTTCCACCGACAGTTTATCGGAAATTCACTTTTCCCTTGCCTTCGCCTGTCTTGCAACCTTAAAGTGAGGCTGGGCCTAGGGGGTATTTGTAGGGAGGCACCTATATATAGCAACTCGTTTGCCGGCTCGCGGCAGGGTCAAATTGATCGCACGGAGGGAGGCAGAAGGCCATGACTGCCATCATCACGATCGCGAATCAAAAAGGCGGCGTCGGCAAAACAACCACTGCGATTAACCTGTCTGCTGCTATTGCCGACCGCGGCAAACGGACTTTGTTGATTGACCTCGATCCACAAGCAAACTCCACGATTGCGTTTTACGATACCGGCGAGATTCCCGCCTCGATGTTTGATGTGCTCAGCGAAAGCCGCGCGGCGATGTCTGCCGTCGTGAAGCCGACTAAAGACCCGATGCTGTTTCTCGGGCCTGGACGGCTGGCCTTGGCCAAGCTAGAGCAGGTGCTGGCCGGCCAATTCGATGCGCCGTACCGGTTGAAAGACGCGCTCGCGCCGATTTTGAAGGAGTACGACTACATCGTTTTGGATACGCCACCTTCGCTGGGAATTTTGACTGTGAATGCGCTGGTAGCTTCCACGCATCTGATGGTTCCGATTCAGGCTGCCTATTTTGCGATTGAAGGCACCGACGACCTGTTGGAAACCTACGAGCGAATCCGTGCGCGGCCCAATCCCGGACTGAAAATGTTGGGCGTGGTGATCACGCTATTCGATAAGCGCACGAATATTGCTCGCGACACGCACGGCCAGATTCGCACCGTGTTTGGCGAAACGCTGTTCAAAACGAAGATCAGCAAGAATGTGCGACTCGAAGAAAGTCCGGCCTACAAAGAAACGATCCTGACGTTTGCGCCAAAATCACCAGGCGCCATTGAATACAAAAAGCTTGCTGGGGAGGTTGTTCAACGTGTTGAAGAGGACCGGATTACCCGTCACGCTGAAGATGCGGCATGATGCACACTACGTCGAATCGCTGACAAGTTATAGCGGGGCGGCCATCGGGCGAATGATCCCGGTGGATCAGATTCGGCCCAATCCTGACCAGCCGCGCAAAGCGATTGGCGACCTACGGGAGTTGACGGATTCCATCCGCGAAAAGGGCGTGCTTGAACCGCTGCTGGTGCGGTTCGTCCCGCGCGAGGATTGCTACTACATCATTTCGGGTGAACGCCGGTACCACGCTTCGCGGGCCGCCGGGCTCAACGAGGTGCCATGCATCGAGAAAGTCGCCGACGACGCGGAAACGCTGGAGATCGGGCTGATCGAAAACATTCAACGCAAGGATCTGACACCGTTTGAAGAAGCGGACGGGCTGCACCGCCTGGCGACCCAATTTGAATACACGCATGAAGATGTCGCGAAAAAGATTGGCCGCGCACGCTCTTCTGTGACCGAAACGCTTTCCCTGCTGAACATTCCTGAAGCTTTGCGGAAAAGGTGCGCGGAGCAGGGAATTGTCTCGAAGTCACTTTTGTTGCAAATCGCCCGGCAGCCCACCGAGAAGAAGATGATCGAGATGATGCATCGGATTCTTCAGGGTGGATTGACGCGGGACGAGGCGCGGCGGGAACGTCAAGAGGAGCAGGCTGTGCCGCATCGGCCGCAGCCGTTCATCTTCCAGTTTGAGCCCGAGAATGAAACGTTCAAATTCCGCATTCAATTCAAGAAGAGCCATGTGTCGAGGGATGAGTTGATCACGACCCTGCGCGAGATCCTGTCACAACTGGAAGGCTCATCAGATGCCCAGGCGGACTCTACGGCGGCGTAGAGACGCTGGGTGGTGAATCCAGCGGCCTCACCGTGCGTATCGCCCCATAGCTTCCATATCTGCGCTCTCACCCATGCTGGAACTAAGCCCGTTACAAATGAAAACGCTGGAGCGGTTGTTTGCGGCGGGCTTTCGCCCGGTGGCGATTCCGCCTTATGAAAGCGCCTTGTGTGTGCGCCGAGGTGAGTGCGCAGCGGTACTTAAGCCGATCCCAAACGCTGGTTTGCAATTGTTGGCGCCTCCCTCATACATCATCGATGGAAACTTCAGCGTAAAAATCAAACGGGGTAACCGCGAGGTCTTCGTTTGGAAAAAGAATGAGCTCGAGGTCACCCCGGAACGGCTGACCGAGCTGGCCGTATTCCGGCAAGAGCTCACCGATCTGCTGGGAAAGGCATCCACGCAATAAATTCCCTCAATTTGCAATTCATCAGAAGTCCCGGCAAACTGAAATTCCCATGGCCACTTATGATGTCATCTGTATCGGTGCGGGACCTACAGGTTTAGCTTGCGCAATCGAGGCGCGCCGCGCGGGCATGCGCTCCCTGGTGATCGATAAAGGCTGCCTGTGCAATTCCATCTTTCACTATCCTGTAAACATGGTGTTTTTCACCACGCCGGAGCTTTTGGAGATCGGGGATCTGCCACTGGTCTGTGCGGCGGAGAAGCCGACTCGCGTCGAAGCATTGAAGTATTACCGGCGGACGGCGGAGCACTACGAACTGGAGCTGCGGCTTTTTGAGAAAGTGCTTCGCGTCGAGGGAAGCGATGGGAATTTCAGGGTTCACACGGAAACTAACAAGAAAATTCAGCAGAAATACACAGCGAAGAAAATCGTGGTCGCCAGCGGCTATTACGATCTGCCCAACGAGTTGAACATTCCAGGTGAGAACCTGCCGCATGTTTCGCATTACTACACCGAGCCGTACGAGTTCTGGCGAGAACCCGTCGTGGTCATTGGGGGGAAAAATTCGGCGGCGGAGGCCGCTCTCGATTTGTATCGAAATGGCGCGAACGTAACGATGATTCACAGAGACGCGCAGCTCGGCATGACCATCAAGTATTGGGTGCGGCCAGACATCGAGAATCGAATCAAAGCCGGCCAGATCCAGGCTCTGTTCCAGACGCGCGTGAAGCAGATCACCCGGGACGAAGTGATCGTTTCAAATGGCGCTGGAGAGAAGAGGATTCCCGCAAAACAGGTGTTTGCGCTGACGGGATATCATCCGGACTTCCAGTTTATCGAAAGCCTCGGCGTACACCTTGACCCTGAGACGCGCAAACCGGCCCTTGATCCAAATTCGCTTGAGAGTAACGTGCCGGGGATCCATCTGGCTGGCGTCGTCATTGGTGGCCGGCATACAGGGGAAATTTTCATCGAGAACGGGCGGTTTCACGGCAAGCAGATCATCGAGGCACTATCGCGCCATCGTGAACACGCTGCGGGCAGTCGGCAGTAGAGCCGGCGCCAGTGAACTTCACTACAGAAAACGGTGCATCACGAGGGAATCGACGAGTCCCTCTTTGGGGTGCCGAAACGCTTGAGGCAGACGGCCAACTGTCTTGAACCCCATGCTCTCCCACAGTCGAACCGCGCGCTCATTGGTGCTGATCACAAAGTTGAACTGCATTGCCAGGAAGCCTCGCTTCCGAGCGTGGTCCAGCGAGTGTGCGCACATCGCGCGCGCGACGCCACGCCCGGTTGCTTGTGGAGCTGTGACGTATCCGCAGTTACAAACGTGTGAGCCGCCTCCGCGCTGGTTCGCGCGCAGGAAGTAAGTACCGACAACAGTACCGTTTTCCTCTGCGACAAAGACTTGATGGTCCGGCGACATCCAATAAGCGAGGGCATCGTCGCGACTCATGTCCACAGGCAGGGTATACGTTTCGCCAGCCCGAATCGTAGGCTCGAGGATGGCCCAGATTGCGTCGGCGTCGCGTGGCAAGGAGGGGCGGATCTGCATAGCCTACTGTCGCAATGGCCTGTAAAGCGAGTCAATCTCTTCTAATGCGCTTCTGACGACCAGCGAATTGCCCGTCGCGTCTGGGTTTGTTAGACTTTTTGCCTATGCCCTCCATCATCCGCGAAGTCGCCGAGACGTTTTCCACCCTGGCCCAGGGATTCAGCGTGACATTCCGCAATATGTTTCGGAAGACGGTGACGGAGAATTATCCGCACGAGCCTGTACATTTTCAGCCGCGTTATCGAGGCATCCACGTCCTGCATCGCGACGAGAGCGGATTGGAGAAGTGCGTTGGATGTTTTTTGTGCGCCGCGGCATGTCCCGCCAATTGTATTTACATTGAAGCGGCGGAAAACACGGACGCGAAGCGCATTTCGGCCGGTGAACGTTATGCGAGCGTGTATAACATCGACTACTCCCGGTGTATTTTCTGCGGGTATTGTGTCGAGGCTTGTCCCACGGATGCGATTACCCACGGCCATGGCTTCGAGCTGGCCACCTACGACATAAATGCGCTTGTCTACCGCAAAGAACAACTCCTAGAGAAGGCACCAGTCGAGACTCCTGCAGTTCGTTAGGCCTGAAGGTCCACGCCCACACATTTGAAAGAATAGCTGCAGAAGTTGCGCCAATTGCCGTTGAAGTTGCCTCTTTTTCATCCATCCCACGTCCAGAGTCAGAACGGTCCAATAATAAATACAACGTTATTAAGACGCAATCTTGATTTAGGAGCGAGCGTGTCTGCTGACGGATTGCGCGTGGAGGAGGTCGTGGGGACGTGGTCCTGCCGGGCGCGGACGCGCTGTTTTGTTCCGGAGGCGGGTCGCTGCTGGCAGCGATACTGTCCGGACACACCCCTGCGACAACGAATCACCACAAATGCAAACCGGTGGCGGCTCCGCGGGTCAGCTGGCGGGTGACGCCTCAGGTGGCGGTGCGCATTCGCGGCACCGGCATCCCAGTTTCATTTTGGAAATTATCGGACGCAGCACGGACCGCGTTGGGGCGCAGCTCTCCGCCGCACGAGCTCATCGCTCCGTGCGCCATCCGATCGCGGTGCTCCATCAGCCATCGTGCCAGGAGCGTAGACGAAGTTTCCTCGAGCCAGACATCGAACAGTTCGATGATCTCTTTGCGGACGTTTGCGGCTTGGCTCAGGCGCGACAGTTCGTAGCTCTGCAGCGACGAGCGGGAAGCCGAAAGCAGGAAATCCCACGCCGGCTCGGTTTTGGCATGACGGTTCACGGAACCCTCCACGGAAAGAGCGCCGTTACCAGTTTATTAACTATAAGCAATAGTATTGGGAAGGCACTGGTGTGGAAAACTGTGGAAAACTTGCGCGCGTTCTTCCGTGGTGCCGACGCTCGCGAGCGCTCACCTGGCGCACAAACCGCATGTTTGCAAGACGCGGAACGAGGCGTAAGGCTGTCGGCTTGCAGCGGATGAGCCGGTGATTACGAAGATCCGGATGCCACGTCGTGGACCGAAGACTTCACTGGCGACCTCAGCGACGATGAGGAAAGCAAAGAGCCTACAGCGCCGGAAAGGTTTCCTGTGCAGCGCCATTGATCGAGAGAAAAGGAGCGGCAGGAAGGGAGGAAGCAAATGCGGACGAAGAACGAGAAACAGGCCAAACGAGTCGAAGGACCAAGTCAGCGCGAGGTGTTGCGTGACGTGATGTTGAGCGCCGCGCAGTGCGGTTCGTGGCTCACGCTAAGGGAGTTATCGCGCTTGACGAATTACGGCGAAACCAGTATTTCGGCGCAGCTGCGGCACCTGCGAAAAGCGCGGTACGGCGCATTCGTCATCGACAAGCGGGTGCGCAAGAGTGGCGATGCCGGACGTGCGACGGAGAGCGGCGCAGTGTGGGAATACCGTCTGCGCGGAGTGTGGCGTCCCGCGACGAGACGCGATTGGTTCAGCGCGCCGGTGTTACCTCCATCGCCGCCGTCCTCGACAAGAGGAATGACTCCCGCGGCAAGTCTTGCGCCTGGAAGCTGAACAGCCACTGCCGTCAGAACAAAACCACGGGCGAAAACCAGATCGCAAAGCTACTCACACCATAGGAGCGGTTCGGAAGGCGAACGACGGAGGCCCGATGAGCGTCAAGCCGGAATTGGCATTCGATGTGTGCTGGGAGGTGTACAAAGGCGCGAAAGAAGTGATGGAGGCCAAGCGAGGGATCTCCGCGCTGAAATTTGAGGAGGCCACGAAATTTTCGTGGCGGCCGGACAATCGACCGCGGCTCAACGAGTGGGTTGTGGATTTCGCGCTGGCGGGCAAGGCTGCCTTGGAGGGACCCGACTGGGCCTCCCGCATGGTGCTGTTTCGCGTTTACTACCTGGGGCTCGCGCCCTACGACAAAGCCCGGCATTTTGTCGGCTTGAGCGAGAGAAGCTGGGTGAATTGGACCGAGGAGATTCGCCGCCACTGCGGCTAGGAGCTGCTGCGCCGCGGCATGTTTCCGCCGCGAAAATATTTTACTATGGCAGCATAGCCGGTGCTGTCGTTTCGTTTCGTACTGGAATATGGCGGAGCTACTCGAGAATGAGCGGATCGCCGACGCGTAGCATCTTGCTGGATTCGGAAGGCGCTATCCGCGTATTCGTAGCCAGACGGTAGTAATGATCGAAGTGCTCTGGTGTCGCCCAAGGCGGAAGATGTTCGCAGCGTAGTTCGCTAAAGCGTTTTTGGAAGCCGATCATGTCCGCGCCCGTCACGGAATCGCGCGGGGGCACGCTGCAGCGCGCGCAGGGATTGCTGCCCTCGAATTCCACGTCGCCGACGCGAAACCGCACGGCATAGGTGTTCTTGGGACCAAAGAGCCGATCCTCCCAGAATGCCGGAACGCCGTCGACTTCGAGCGTGGTGCGAAAACGCCGGCGCGCTTCGTCCAAACTGATCTCGGGGAACCAATCGCAGACAGTCTGCAACGATGCGGTGGAAATGATAGTCGGGCCGTGGGCGATTGCGTCGTCGGGAAAACCATTTTGCGAGTGGCGCACGATGATCTGCTGCTCGAAATAAACGCTGAACCATTCAGCCGCGGCTTCCTGATCCTGCGGGAAGGCGAATTCTCTCGTGGGGATTTTTCGGTGATCGCCGGGCACGGATAGTTTGACGGAGCTCACATCTGGCGCGAATTCCGCGCGAATCAGAAATATAGCAGGCGCGCGCTTGCCGTTGACCCAGCGATTGTCCACGGTGTAGAGCGCCCAGGCGCGGTCTAGCTCCAGGCCGCCGGCGGGGCCGATGCGAGCCTCATTGACGAATACCGGGTCGAGTGCCTTGATCGGGTGCAAACGTACGCTGGCGAGATGGGGCTGAAGGAGTTGCGAAGTCACCAGAGAAGTTTAGCAGAATGCCGCATTACGTCCGCACACCTCCGTCTGTGACGTTCGCGCGAGTTTGCCGTCAATGTGCCGGATAGTCTTTTAGCTCTGGCGGATTCGCTCGGCTGGTGGGCGGGACTATGCCGTTGAGACGTAGATAGATCACAAGCTGGCCGTAGTGATCGGCGACGTGCCAGATCGCCAGCCCTGCAAGTCCCAGGCGCGTGTTCGGTCCGCCATAAGGGCCCACGATGGGCTCATACATATTTTTGTTGGTGACCGCATTCAGCGAATTGTTCATCGCCGCGAAGGAGTTGCGAAGATAGGTCAACAGTTCCGCGCGCGTCTTTGCCGGGTTGGGGCCACCCTTCTCGCAGTCCGGAGGCGGAGTCTTGCCGTCGAGCTCCGCGGCAAACGCGAAATTGGAGCATGCCACATGTTTGACCTGCTCGGCGAAGGTGCGAAGTTCGGTCGGGCCAAACGCCGCTGGCTCGTCGGGTTTGCTGGGCATGGCGGGGCGAAATCCGTATTTGTCTTCGGGCATGGCCTCGGCGGCGGAGCGAAACTCGAACTCCTGTCCGCCGAAGGTGCGCATCAGCGCGGTGCCGACCGTTTCATTGTGGCTTAGTTCCGCGGCGGTGGGCTCGTGCGGCGGAGTTTTCGGCGGGGCAGAGGCGGCGGCTTGTGCGCAGGCACCCGGCGCTCGCAACATCGCCAGGGAGAACAATGCTGCAGCTACGATGCATTTCGGGCGTGCGAGCGTCATACGATCTCCTGATCTCGATCATCAGCTCAAGTGCAGAAGTTTAGCACCGAGCCAGTGGAGACACCCACAAGGCGAAATCGGTCGCGAGCCAACAATAGCTTCTGAAGCTTCTGATGCGAGCTTCTGAGCGCGGCAAACGATCTAGACGAATAAGCACTCTAATAGAAGGGATACTAAAAGCGACAACCATGTCCAAGAGACTAAGTTTTCTGTTTACTTTGATTTGCGCCACGCCGGCACTGATGCTCGCGCAAGACAGCGCGACATCCACGACCAACGGAGTAGTGAGTTTGACGGTGCCGATGCAAGTGCTGGCGCCAGCGGGCTGCGCGGTCGCATTCTCATCGGCGGGAACCGTACCGATAATTACCGTGTCAAATTGCCCGGCGGGGACGTCCACGCCGCCTGAGCCAGTGCCAACACCGCCACCTACACCGACGCCGGATCCCACGCCTCCGCCGCGTGTCGCGTCGCCCGCAGCTTTCCCGGGCGCGCAAGGAGGCGGCGCGGCCTCGCTCGGCGGACGGGGTGGCGTGGTTATGGAAGTCACCAACTTGAACGACTCCGGGACTGGCAGTCTGCGGGCGTGCATGCAGGCTTCCGGGCCGCGGACTTGCGTCTTCCGCGTATCCGGGCTGATTACTTTCCGCTCGCGCGCCCAGATTTCCAACCCGTACATCACCATCGCGGGACAGACCGCGCCAGGCGGGGGCATCGTGATCGGCGGTCCGAACCAGCAAGGTGAGCAGATCTTCGTCTCCACCCACGATGTCGTCGTGCGTTACCTCACTTACGACGGCAACAATCCCAACACGCCCACGGGACCCGACACTGGCACGGTGTGTTGCGAGATGGCTTCCGGCAACGTCTACAACGTGATCTGGGACCATATGTCCGCTCGCTGGATGGGCAACAAAGCTTTCCCGCTTGTTTCCAACGTGTCTGGCATGGGAATCCACAACATGAATATTCAATGGTCCCTGCTGTACGAACCGAACGTCGCACACGCGGTTGGCATCGGCACGGTCTACGTCAGCTCGGGTTCCGGAATGGCCACCACCGACGATGACGCCCACCACAATATGTTCGTGAGTATCGACCATCGGCTCCCGCTGAACCAGTCCGGGAGAAACGTGCGCTGGGTCAACAACCTCGTTTACAACTGGGGACAGTTCGCGGCGCTCTCGATGGGAGGGGTGCAGACCGATTACATCGGCAACAAATACGTGGATGGAAATGGCTGTATCACTTCTAGCGGTTGCCTGAATTACACGAATAGCCATGTGTTTCTTGCAAACGGGAATGGATGCGACCCTAAAGACCCGGCCGGCGACTGTCCAAACGGAGACAACCAAACGGGCCCGACGCTGTACTTGCTCAATAACACGGGTCGAACCGGGTCACGGCGCGGCAGTGCGATGGTTACGCCAACCAATGATGTCAACGACGCCGGTCAGCTATCCATGACCGCGCAGGGTTGGGAAGGCGGCGAGACAGGCAATCCCAACTCTTCAGGACCAATGCCGTCCAGTTGGTTTCGCAGCACACCGCTGCCGGCGGAGCAGTTCCCAATTATTGCCGACGACGTGAACAATCTGGATAACGTGCTTCTCCCGATCGTGGGCAACTCGCAGCACCTGACTTGTGACGGAACCTGGGCTAGTAACCGTGACTCGCAGGACGCCCGCATTATCGGGGTCTACCAGAACGGGAAGGCGGGTGATCTATTCAACGGCCAATATTCGGCGCCGGCGATCCCGGCCGGAACGCCGTGCGTGGAATCGCTGCACGATGGCATCCCTGACCAGTGGAAGAAGGCGCACGGCCTGAGCACCACCGACGCGAATCTGTACAAGAAGCTAGACAAGAGCGGGTATACATACTTGGAACTCTACCTGGCTGGCAGCGGAGCAGTAACTCCGCCGCCCCCATCACCCCCACGGCCTCCTCCAGCACCGGCAGGTTCCGGCTGGCTGGGCTCCGACGCGCTAGCAGGCACGCTGGCCATCGGCTCAACCGTCACAGTGAACTCCAATGCTGGACCCGTGCGCAGCGCTGCTTGCACGGCTGGGAGCGCACCGCCAAGCTCGCTGAACCCTCAGCCTGCTCAGGTTACCGGTGCGACGGTGACCATCATTGGCGGGCCTTCGCCAACCTGTTCAAACGGGATCGTCTATTGGCAGGTTCAGTTTGGCGTGCCAGCTGTGGCGCCTACATCGAAATAGTAGCGCCGGCGGAGCGATCGTGACGCTCTTCAAGCCCAGCCCTACAGTGCGTCGCGTTGCGCCGCGCCTAGGGCGCGCTCGCTGCGGCACTGACCGGCGCGATAATGGACTTATAGCCGCAGGTGCCGGCCTTGCGCAGCGCTTCTACCGCTTGCGCGGCGGTCATAAGCGGGGTGGTTTGAATGCTCTGCACACTCCCGCCGCCGGCAAACGCCATGGACAGGGCAGCCGCGGAAATATTGTCGGGCATTTCTGTAATCGCGATCACGTCGAAGGCTCCAAAAGCGAAAAACGATATCTGCAACTTGCCGCCGAGCCGTTCGATCGGCAACCGCACGGCTTCCAGGCGGTCTTGGGGATTTTCCATCAATTTGGCCCAGGCTTCTTTCGTATAAGTGACCTGATGACAAAAATAAGGCATGGGGATTCTCCTTCAGGCGAACATTCCAGGGCGGGGTGAAGGCGACTATGCTCTTGAAAACAAAGGGTGTCAATATGGAACGAAAAGATCCAAAGATTTATCTTGACATTATTTTATAGTATGGTACACTTATTTTCGTAGAGAAGTACGCCTCGACTCAGTCGGGGCGTTTTCGTTTTTAGGGCAGCAGTCGCCGCCCTGTCGATTTGAATCTCCATCGAACAATTCTTAGGTAGCACAGACACTCTTGTCTGTGCCGACCGTAGCCTGACTCCCGTCAACCGGGGAAGGCCATCGCCGAGTCGCGATCTCGTTTTCGCTCTCTGTCGGCTGCGCGGCGACCCATGCGCCGCAACCTCTGCGCGGCTACGTCCGTGTCGAGGGAGATGCTGGCACAGACAACAGTGTCTGTGCTACCCGGACTTTCGCAGCAAAGGGCCACCACAAGCGGGTGCAACCAAAGATCTTCGCGTCTGGCAAAGCGTGCCGGCGCATTTGTGTCTTCAACCGATCCGAACAAGGAGCCAAGATGCCCATCTATCAGAACGTCATTCCTCCGCTTTTCTTATCTTCGGGAGACGTGGGCTTCAGCTTTAACAACGAAGCGTTCCCCGTCGCCAACACAGCCGGATCCCAGTTTGCACTGCCAAGTTTCACCGGGATTGCCGACGGCGGCACTGCGCTTCGTTGGCAATTGATCTACGGTACCGCGCCCACCGCGGTGAGCATCGTCCTACAGGGCGCCATAAACGATGTCGATGCGGAATACCAGACCCTCGATACCGCTGCAGGTACGCTCACCGGCGAAGCACGGGCGCTGACCGCTGTTCAAGCCCGCTTCGTACGAGTGAAGTTGGTTTCCTCCACCGGCGGCGCCGGGCTTACCGCGAAGATCCTCGTTTAGCGCGAATCAGCCATGATGATGCCTGAACACAAACTCTGGCGTGCCGTGCTCGGGCAGGCCTACGAAGACGCGGAGATGTGGGCGAATTACGATGAATCCGTGCCAGCTCCGGGCCTGCGCCTGAAGGCGCGCCGCTATCTGCGCGCTGACAGCGCTCATGAACGCTCGGGCCTCGAAACCGTCTGCGAATATGCCGACGTTCCAGCCGATCGCGTCATTTTGTGGGCACGCCGTCAATACAGGTTCGCAGCCTGATTGGATCCGCAGTTGATTGGATCCTTTGTAGGGGCGGGGCTTGTTTATCCTGAGCCCCGAAGCGCTCCGCCCGGCCAATGCATCTTGATGAGATTGCAGCACGTGACCAACAGCAAGAAACAACGCAAGACCGACAGCCGCGCGAACGGCCAAGCCGCCGCACGGCCAGAGGCCAGCCTCAACGACGATCTTCGCCCGGATCCTATGAACAGCCCTTATAAAGACAATGGCCACACGCCAGACTCCGCAATACAGAAGGACATAGCAACGTTCGAGCATTGGGCTGCCTCTGACGACGTCCGCGGACCTCTCGTTGCAGAGACTGCAGCCTCCGCAGCCGGCTGCGCGAACCGCGATGCGTACGCTGAGATGGCTCAGGCCGAACGCGAAGGGAAGCGGCTCCCTCCTCCCGGAGCCGCCTCCCGGCCTCCCAGCTTGAATGGAAAAACGTCGCGCAAACCCAAGGACGCGCCGGAAATACCTCCAGGACTCGATCCTCTCCCCGCCGACGGCGCAAGTTTCGTCGAAGCGGTGCACGAACGAGTGGACCTCATCGAGCTGGAGGTAAGCCTCCTCAAATCCGAGGACGAAAAGATCCGCCAGCGCGAACTGGCCTATTTGCGCGAGCTGAAATACGGAAAGGTCGCGGCGTTTTCCACCGACGACGATATCCGGCCCATTGTTTTTGGCGAGCCACTGGACCCCCTGGATCCCATCGCTCCCGACCCTGACGGAAACGCCTAGAGACAATCCGACAAGGCTCTTCAGGACGTCGGGGCTGCCCAAAAACTCGCATACGTGTCATTCCGAACCCCGTTTGGTTTTTGAACCGGGTGAGGAATCTGCTTTTTCTTCGGTCCGTGCAAAAAGCAGATCCCTCACCAGCGAACGACGCGGGTTTGAGATGACAAGAGAGAAACCAGCATGACCACAAATCCAAATCTCGCTCACATCGGAACGATCGTGGAGATCGCCGGCGTCGCCTCTGCCGTGGCTGGCGTGGTGCTCAGCCTGCATCACTGGCCAGCGGCGGCCGCGCTCATCGGCGGCGGCGTTGCCTACGTGATTGGCAAGACCCTGCGCGGCGAATAGTCCAGCATCGTGAAGCATCTATGGCGGCCCTGCACATTCGCTCGAGAAGCGTACGCTCGGCCACCGCGCAAAGACCGCTCGACGTCAGCCATCTCTACACGCCGTTTAAACGCCAGCGCCAGTTCCATAAATCGCGCGCAAAATACCGGCTGTTTGGCGGCGCGGCGGGACCCGGAAAAACGAAAGCGTTGCTCTGGGAAGCGATTTACTAGGCGCGCCAGGTTCCCGGGTCGGATTCGCTGCTGCTGCGGCGCACGTACCCGGAACTCGAATCGTCACTGCTGGCCTATTTCCGGCGGGATATTCCGCGCTCGTTTTACAAGAAGTACAACGAGTCGAAGCACATCGTCACTTGGAAGAACGGTTCGACCACGCGCTTCGGATATTGCCGCAACGAAAGCGACGTGTACCAGTATCCGGCGTTGAGTTGAGTGTTCGACCGACTGCTCGGCCGGGTATTCCTCCAGGCGCTCAGCCTAGCTCAAACACGTGTCATCCTGAGCGGAGCGAAGGACCTCAACCGCAGAGTGCGCCAAGGTCTTACGGTGCGAGTGGGTTTCACCAGTCACCAGTCACCGGTCACGAATCATCACCTATCGCGAGTTCGTACAAAACGCGCTCTCCCCGCGCATGCTCGCCCAAGCCATCGCCGAGCGTTCCGGACGCGAGCGCATCCCGGCCGTGAATCGCTGGCATATCGAGAAGTGGCTCCCGGCGCAAGCGTACGGTTCACCACGCGCATGGTACGCGCAAACGATTGAGGTAGCGAACGGCCGCAGCATTCCCGCGCTCGGGCCGTATCCATCGCGAGGCGAGTACGAACACTGCCTCATGCTGGAAAACGCGAAGGGCGAATTTGTGCAGCTGACGGCGACCGCGGCGGAGCACATCGCTCGCGCGATCGAGTGGTCGCGCAAACATCCGCGCTCATCGTCACGCCGTTCGCTGCAAGAACGTGACGCTCGCGACGAACGCGCCTACGACGCGTGGGCCTACGACATGCTGGACGAGACCGTCCCAGCATTTCACCGGCAGCCCTTCGTGACGGTCAGGGAAAACAAAAAGGGCGGCCAATTGGCCGCCCAAACTCGGTGCAGGCTGAACAGCGCTTAGGGAATCACTGCAGCCCCCTGTCAAGAACAGATTAGGGCGGCTCAGTACGGAGTGTCAAGACATTCGTGTGGGGGAATGGTGCGGGAGGTTATCCCTGTTTTCGCCTCCCACCCAAGTCAAAACGCGCTGGACCCGACCGGGCTCGAACCGGTACCTGCACCGTGACAGGGGGCTGTGCTGCCAATTACACCACAGGCCCACAGCCCTGTGTTTATCATATGTGTATAATAACTGTCTAGTTCTATACAGCGCAAACTCACCACCACCAGGGAGATTCGGCGCCTACACCTTGCGGGGAACTGCGGCTCAGGAACAAATAGCCGAACGAGACGAGAAGAAACGCGCAGCACAGCCTGTCGGCAAAATCGTAGCTTCCGCCACTGGTCATCACCATGGCATACACAGCGGATAGACCCAGGCCCGCGCCAGACGCAATAAAACGCCAATTCTTCATGGCCCCCCGTTTTCTGATTGCCGACTCTTGCTACCGGCTCTTGTTTCCGACCTTCACTAACGAAAAACACAGCAGTGCCGAGGCCGCTGCCGTCTTCGATCTGCGCAAAAGGTTAGCGCCGCAACGCGGGAGAATCCAGAGCGTTTATGACCAATGTTGAGGTATGGCTAAAGGGCATCGTTGCCGCGGCGGTCAGCGGAGCCGCCGGGGGAGTGCTCACCGGATTCGCCGCCGTTGGGATCGATCCGCAGCATTTCAATCTGCAATCCGGCGCGGGCGCGACGCTGCGGATCGGCGTCGCGGCTTCGTTGATCAACTCGATCATCGGCGTAGCGGCGTACCTGCAGAAATCTCCCTTGCCAGAAACAAATGGCTAACCGTGTTGGTCGCGGCTAAAAGCAAAAGGCGGCTGTTGGCAGCCGCCTTTTACAAGCTTTGCGTGCACTGGACACGCCTCTCAAGCACCTCCAGAGTAAAGAAGCGGACGTAAAGAATCCTCTTGACATTGCGTCTTATAAGTTATATTATGTTAACTAAGGATTGAGCTTGAAAACTGACGCCTGGACGCCCCCAGTCCAACCTACCTAAGCGTCCCCTCCCTGCAACTCCTACTGCTTCTCGTTCGGATTCTTCGCCGACTTCTGCCGCGCGACTTCGTATTGAATGTATTGCTCAAGAAGATGCGGATCCGCGCCGACAAGTCTTCGTCCATTGACGAAAATCGTTGGCGTACTGTTGACGTCGAGCTTCTGCGCATTTGCGCGGCTCGCATCGATCGCCGCCGCAGCTTCCGGGCTGGCCATGCACGCCCGAAATGAATCCGCGTTGAGTCCAGCTTGCCCGGCATATTCGGTCATCTTCATCCAGGCATTCTCGGCGGAGATGATCTCCTGATTGTCATAGATCGAATCGTACATTTTCCAGAAAGCCGCCGGGTCCTGCTGGTAGGCGCACCGTCCAGCTAAAGCCGCAGTTCGGGCCCACGGGTGCAGCACCTCAATTGGAAAGTCCTTGAAGACCAGGCGCACCTGCGGAAAGTTCCGCAGCATACCTCGCATAACCTCATGCAGGTTCCGGCACACCGGGCACTGGAAATCGGAAAACTCCACCAGGATCACGGTCGCCTTGGGGTCACCGGTCGATGGCGCATCCTTAAAGTCGATCAGAGCGCGGTTCTGGGCCAAGGGATCTTTGGCTAAGTCGGAGACCTCTCCGCGAATCAGGTATTTGCCGTCTTTGCTGACATAAAATCTCGCATCTTCCGTGCCTTCTCCGGTTTTCACCGACACGACGGTCTCGAGCAGGCCGGAGACCTCCGCCTCCTTCGGAACCGAGACAGTCAGCTGCACGTCCGGACCGAAGGCATACAGATTGCGGAGGTAAGCTTCAATCGTTTTCTGTAGAGGTGTCTGGGCCGTCTGGGCAGTGCTCGGAGCGGCCGCTTTCGCACTGGACGTGGCCTGCCCTTGGGCAACTCCCTGAGCCCGCACGGCCGGCACCAAGAAGTTCAACACGAGAATAGCTGCAGCGGTCAGTGCAGTCTTCACCGAAAACCTCTTCCTCTTATGGTATGAACTTCTGCGCGATAGGAAATGGCCGACCAAACCCAAATGCTCGCGACGTGATCTTGAGTCCCGGCGCGGACTGTTTGCGCTTGTACTCGTTGCGGTCCACGTGCAGCGCGATATCTTTCACCAGCTGTAAATCGAAGCCGTAACGATCCGCGATCTCCTGCGGGCTCTTCAAATCCTCGATATATAGCTTCAGGATGCGATCTAGGACGTCGTACGGCGGCAAGCTGTCCTCATCCCTCTGATCGGGCCGCAGCTCTGCCGAAGGCGGCTTGTCGATGGTCGCCTGGGGAATGAGTTCCCTCTCGCGGTTAATGAATTTCGCCAGCTCGTAGACCATCAGCTTAGGCACATCGGAAATAACCGCAAGCCCACCGGCCATGTCGCCGTAGAGCGTGCAATATCCCACAGCCAGCTCCGACTTATTACCTGTGCTCAGCAACATCGAACCAAACTTGTTCGACAGCGCCATCAAGTAATTGCCACGAATGCGCGCCTGAATGTTTTCTTCGGCCACACCTTCGGTGGTTCCGCCGAACACGGGCGCGAGCGCTTTGCGATAGGAGTCAAAGACGTCGCCAACGGGCAATGCGATGAGTTCAATGCCCAGATTCGTTGCCAGGGCCTTAGCGTCGTTCCTGCTGCCCTCCGAAGAGTAAGGCCCGGGCATTGACACACCCTGGACGTTCTCCGCTCCCAGCGCGTTCACCGCAATCGCGGCGACAACGGCGGAATCGATCCCGCCGCTCAGTCCCACCAAAACTTTCTTGAATCCGCATTTGGAAACATAGTCGCGTGTCCCGATCACCAGCGCCCGGTATGCGTATTCGATCTCTTCGCGAGGCTGCGCGTGAATCTCGCCTTGCCCCGTCTCCGTGTCGAATAAAACGAGGTCTTCCTCAAATGCCAGCGCCTGCGCCGCCACTTTTCCATCCGCGGTAAGCGCCATGCTAGCACCATCAAAAATCAGGTTATCGTTCCCACCGACTTGGTTCACGTAAATGACCGGCCGATGATGGCTCCTGGCGATGGACCGCAGCATGTCAAATCGCAGGGAACGCTTGTCGATTGTGTAGGGAGACGCCGAGATATTCAGCAGCAGGGTAGTTCCCTGCACCACAAGCTCGGTTACCGGGTCGCGGTCGTAGCGGCACTCGGGCCAGAAATTCTTGTCGTTCCAGGCATCCTCGCAAATCGTGATGCCCAGCAGCTCATTGCCAAAATCGTACGTCGATTGTTTGTCGGCAGGCTGAAAGTAGCGCGACTCGTCGAACACGTCATACGTAGGCAAAAGCATCTTGCTCTGCTCGAACACGATGCGCCCTCCGCACAGCAGAGCCGCCTTGTTCGCAATGGCTTTTGCCCTTTTGCTCTTCACGCGCCCGGCATAGCCCACGATCGCCGGCAAAGGAAGCTTTTTCGCCAAAGCCTTTAGCTCTTTCAGGTTTTGCTCGATAAAGGCGGGTCGTTCCAGCAGATCCTGCGGCGGATAGCCGCACAGGCACAGCTCCGTGAACACGGCGAGATTCGCCCCGCGCTGCTGAGCCTGCTCGGCAAGCGCCAAAATTCGGGCAGTATTTCCAGAGAAATCGCCTACTGTGGGGTTGAATTGCGCGAGGGCTATTTTCATGCTGGCACTTTAGAATACGGGCGCACTCGAGAGATTGCAAACGCAGGCACACAGAAATGTGCGCTCTTCCTTTTGCTCATCCATTGGTTCTAAGAGGCTTCTGGGCGATCAAACTCGCGATTCCGGTTCCGGCCCGCAGTTCACGATAGAACAGCAATCTGAGCGTCGAAAACGCGGTTCGCAATTCCCCGTGCTCCAGGAGATGCTCTGGATTCCTCGGCCCCCCGGGAAATTCCAATTGCGCCTGCGTGTAGGTTTCAAACAGCAACATGCCGCCCAGCGCCAACGAGCGAGCAATCTGGCCAGACAGAGAACGCTGCAGATACTGAACGCACAGAACAAGCGCGAAGGAATCAGCCGGCAAGACGGCCCGTTCAAGATCGGCGTGAATGAGATCGATCCCGTGGCGAGACGGAGTGATCGTGGCGGAATTCCGTACGCGGCTTACTGGCAGTCCGGCGTCGCGCGCACGCTGCTCCAAAATATCCAGACCCACGACAGATTTGTCTACGGCGGTCACGCTTTGCCGCCGCCCAGCGAGCAAAAGCGTGTGCCTGCCTGCACCGCATGCCAGATCGAGCGCCGGCCCCATAGGCAGCAACGGAAGCAACTCGCTCACGAAGCTGGCGGGTTCGGCGAAGGCACTTTGCGCCGCTGCATGGTGCCGGGCGTCCCAATCGGACGGCGCACTGCATGACACATCGGATGGGTTGCTAGCAGACATGAAAAAGGCTCCCGAGCAGCAGCCCAGGAGCCTGAGAACTTTGGCGTTCAGTCGGCGTCAAATCGTGACTGCCGAGCCTGACTTAAACGCTGAACGAACTACCACAGCCGCAGGTGCTCTTCACGTTGGGATTGTTGAACTTGAATCCCGCACCTTCCACGGTCTCAATGTAATCGATCTCCACACCTTCAAGATACATGGAGCTCATCTGGTCCACGGCAACCTTCAACCCATTGAAGTCCAGCAATTCATCCGTGTCGTTCGTCTGGTTCTCAAAGGCCATGTGGTACTGGAAACCAGAGCAGCCACCGCCGACCACTGCCACGCGCAATGCGACGGGCACTGGGCTCTGCATCTGCATGATTTCCTTGACCTTGGTGCTGGCAACAGGCGTCAAATTGATCATAATTCCCTCTCGACTCCAATCTCGGCAGGGCCGACTTCCAAACCTAGTATAGCAAATCATGAAGCCAACTGCATGTCCAACTATGCGCCGCAACGTTCCTTCCTGGCAACTGGACGCCGCCCGGCTTTCGACAACTTCCGAGCCTTCACATACAATACGATGCAGCCATGAGACACAAAGTCACATGCGCGCGCTCACCCAAGCTACTGAATCGTGACACTTTGTTTCGCCTCGGGTTGCTCATTTTCACTTATCTGTGACTTATCGCGAGCGGATTCGATTTTTTTCGCTGCGTCGATCAAATCTCTTTCGTCCACGATGTCGTAGCGCAAAAAAACGCTTCTCGTTTTGTGGCCAGTGATTTTCATGGCCACGTGCTCGGTAACGCCGGAGCGCACAAGGTTCCTGACTGCACTTCTCCTGAGATCGTGGAAAAGCAAGCCAGGGCAGCCCGCAGTTGCGGCGATGATGTCCCAGGATCTTCCGAAGTAGCGGACCGCTTTGCTCCCACGAGTGAATACCGGTTCAACGCCAGATTTGCCAGCGATGCACGCGGCCAGCAAGTTGCGGGTTTCCGCCGTGAGGTTGATTTGTCGAGGCTCTCCGTTTTTCGATGTGCGCAAGCGAACGGTTCCACCGAATAAGTCCACGTCCGAAACCCTCAGTGAGAGCAATTCCCCTTTCCGGAATCCGAACGTGTAGGCGAGCGCCAACATGGTTCTCATAAAAAGCTCTTTGCAGCCGGCGGCGATCTTGAGGTATTGCGCTTGCTCGATAAACCCTTGCCTTGGTTTCGGCTCTGCCAATCGCGAGAAAGAGAGCTTCTGCGCGACACGGCGCGGAGTTTCCCCGTAGGCGATGGTATAGCCCGATTGCATGACGGCCAGTTCCCTGTTAATCGTCGAGTTGGACACTTTTTCCTTCCGCCGAAACTCCGCATATCTCCGGAGCGCGGCGGAGGAAACCGCGTCCGCCTTCATGTTTCCGAAAAACGCCAGAAGATGACGCCAGCAACGGTCCGCCCATTCGATGCTCGCAGGATTCTTGTCGAGCATCCGCCAAGTCTGGAGCATTCCTTCGGAGACATCCTTGACGGTCGTTTTCCGCGAATCCGCGGCTATCCCGGTTGAGTACTTCAACATTTTGGCTTTGAGAACGTCGAGCGCTTCCCGGCGTGATTCAGTGTCCGCGGATAGGTTAATCACGCGACCATCCACCGAAAACTTGACGCGCCAGAACCTCGAGTGTTTCGGACGGTACACACTTCCCTGCCCTCTTTTTCCCCGTTTTTTCTTTTCCATGCGTTAAACCTCCAAGCACATATATACACCTATAGACACACCAGGTCAATAGGCCCTAGCCTTTATGCCGCTCAATGAACTTCTCGATATCCCGCAAGTCAAAGCGCAGCGGCCCGCCTGGGCTCAGACGGATGCATGGAAGCTCCCCAGCGTTCACCTTGCGGCGAATCGTGATCTTGCTCACGCTTAGGAGTCGGGCTACCTCGGCAATTCCTATCAGCGGAGTCATTGTGCTTTCACCTCGGCGGGAACGTCTTTCCGGAAACCGACTGTCCAACATGATGTGCAAATGGGACCCGATTGGACAGCACATTGGACAGTTCTATTTCGCAGTACCTTCTTATTTTTCTTATGGTTACATACCGTGCGGAGTGACTGTCCAACTT
Source organism: uncultured Acidobacteriota bacterium (assembly GCA_963721915.1). Classification (GTDB taxonomy): domain Bacteria; phylum Acidobacteriota; class Terriglobia; order Acidiferrales; family UBA7541; genus Acidiferrum. Next base: position 140,948 of record CAVRLD010000010.1, read on the forward strand.
TCACGAAGCCTACCCTTCTTCCGGATTGGACACTTCGCCCCGGTGCATGTGCTTCAGGCGGTAGTGGACCGTCGAGGCTGGGATTCCCAGTTCCCCGGCGATGTCTCGCACAGACATGCCAAGGGCTGACAATTCGGAGATTCGGGCGTCTCGGGAGAGTTCCGAATCAGCAACCGTCCAGACTGCCTCGCCGCTGGGGCCTGCGGACATCTTCACCTCGAAGGATCGGGCATCATCACCATAAAACCCGCGGGCCTTCTCATAATCGACAATGCAGCGCAGTCCTTCGGATGCGGAGTAGTCGCTCGGGTGTTTTAGGGTGACCACCGAATCGAGTAAGTCTTCGCGTCTCGACGTCCCGCGCTGCGCACCACCCTTGCCGGCATGGTGAACGAATAACACGCTGATACCCCGGCGCCGCAGACCAAGCGCCCAATCCTGAACCGGTAGCCATCCTTCCCCTTCGTTTTCCTTTACGGCGCGCACCAGCGAGGAGAGGTTATCGAGAACGACCAAACTGACGCCTTCAAGATGAGCCTCGATTTGGTCTTGCCCGGTAATGGTCGCCAGATCGGGCAGGCCGCGGTCTTGCAGGTCTGGCGTGATGACCCGGAAATTGTCGAGAGGTTGGCCGCAGTCACTGCCGGCGATGATGTCCGAGATGCGCTGGTGGAGCGCCGAAAATGGCATTTCGCCATCAATGTATAGAACGCTGCGGCGTGTCGGAGCGTTCCAGTTCAGGAACTTGCCGCCGCTGGCCACTGCAACGGCAATGCCGAGGGACAGAAATGTTTTGCCCACGCCGCGCTTGCTGTACAGCATCGCCAAGCCTTGCGTCGGCAAAAACGGGTGTAGGAGCATCTCGCGGGGCTTCACGTCCATCCTCAGCAATTCGGTGACGGAGTAAGCACGAAGATCGCTGCGTGGGCTTGGCGCATTCTCGAACGTGGGCCGCGGCCCGTAGTTGGGGTTCTGAGCTGGGTCGAATGGATTCGGAATCGCACCGATGGCGACGTGGACCTGGGCAGCGCGCACCTTATGGCCGTTCTCTGGTAGTGGGATCGTCTCTAGGATGGTATTAGGCGGCGTCACGTCTGCTCCATTCGTTTTTCAAAATGCCCAGATCGCACAGGCCTTCACGCTTGATGCGAGCCTCAAAAACTCGAAACCGTTCTAGAGCGCTCCAAGCCAGGTCATCTATATAAGGATCAGACAGGCCGCTACGTAGGTAGTCTTCGGCACTGGTGGCGGCACGGGCCAGCGAGCGATACTGCCGATTGATCGCATCGATGCGGGCAACACAGAACTGTTTGAAGGCGAGCTCCGCTTCCCTTTCCGCCTTGTCGGCCGCAACCTTGGCGCTTAGTTCCGGTGAGGGGTGGAAGCCGTCGAGCTCGAGGCCGGCGCGCGCAGCGAGGAACTGTAGGGCCTCCGGGAAAGTGCAGTGGTGGAGGGTCTCGATGAATCGGAAGACATCGCCACCGGCGCCGCAGCCATGGCACCACCAGACGCCCTTCGCGGGATGTATATATAAGGATGGTGATTTTTCAGCATGGAAGGGGCATAAGCCGCGGAATTGGGCTCCGCAGCGCTTCAAACTGACGTGCTCGGAAATAACTTCCACGATTTGGTTGAGGGACCGGACTGCTTCGACACGCGCGTCTAAATTGCTTGGTTGTAAGGGACGGTTGAGAGTAGGATGCGCCATAAGAAGTCCACGTTTGAGAGGGGGCCGCCCAACGCCATTGGTTTCGACCCCTTCCCCTTAGTTGTTCTGCTCTAAGACCCTCCTTTTTTCTGATTTCCCTTGACGACCGCCCATGCATGCGGCGATACTGATAGCCTAGAATTTAGGCTATGCACAACGAACTGTCAACAAAAATAGCGATGCGTTGCGGAAAATCATTGAATTCGCGGCGCCTAAGGAATAGTATTCCGGTGATGAAGAATAAGGTCGCCCGGCCCCTGAAGTCCGCCGGTCCGAAGATGGACCGCTACAGCGACCTACTTCGCAGGACCGTCCGTCATGTGCGCAAGAGAATGAAGATTAGTCAGGCTGAACTTGCGAAGCTTGCCGGCATTGAGCAGTCAAGCCTGAGCAAATTCGAAAAGGGTACACGCAATCTGTCGGCGGAAGCCCAAGAGCAACTTAAGGCAGCACTCGAACAGGCCAAAAGTTACCAGAAAGCAGATGCGGCTAACAATTGGGGGTGGAACTTCCTAGGTGGTCCCGCATTCGCTTTCGGCATTCCACGGGAGCCCCTTCCGGCCCCGCGGATGAGTAAGAAGTTGCTCAAGGAAGAGGAAGCTTTAGACAAAGAGATCGCAGGGTATGGTACGGCGAAGTTGTCCCCTGAGGACGCTGCCAAATTGCCGCAAGCGTATATGGATTTGGTGGAAGCGCACAACAATTTGCGTGCCAGTGTTGAAGAGCAAAACCGGAAATTTGCCGATATGACGGCCAAAGGTTACGCGCTGTTTCTCAGTAAAGAGGTGGAAGCGAAGGACCGGCGCATTGCGGAGCTAGAGGAAGAAATTCGCACCTTGAAAGGACAACAGCAATGAGCGGAGAGAAAGACTGCGGCGTACGCCTGAGTTCATTCCTGGGTACATCTGCTCCCAAGGGCTCAGCGGAGTATGAGAAAGCCTTCGAGCAGTTCCGCGCTCCGAGCCCGTCTTTGGAGCCTTCTTCGCTTGAATGTCCAATCGTCCAATCGCTGGAGGAGTCATTCCGGCGCGAGATTGATGCTCTCCAAACCGAACTAGACGCGGCGCGCGGGAAAAAGCGAGAGGGGGATTGATGGCCGACGAAACCACACGCAACGAGCAAGGCCAATTCGGCAGGCTGGATCAAGCCGACATGCCCACCTACAAGCGCGTTCGCGCCGCGCAGATCGCCGGAAAGGACCCGGAAGAAGACGACGACGAACCCGCCGATGAGCCGAGCGGGAAAGAAGAGACGCAGCGGGAATATAACGAAAAGCGCGAAAAGAAGCAGGGCGGTGGGATTCAAAAAAAAATAGATGGGCTAATTAAGCAGCGTTCGCTAGCTCGCAAGGAAGCAGAGGAATTGCGCCAGCGCATCGCTCAGTATGAACGCGGCGAAGCACCTGCCGCGCCCGAACCCAGCGAGGAACAGCAAACCGAATTGCAGCGAGCTAAGGACCGGCACCATGCGCGTGTCGAGCATGCGCGCAAAAACATTCCCGATTACGAGAAGCGCGTTGCCGCAGCGGAAAAAATCATGATCACCTATGAGATGGGCGGCAAGATCATAGATTTGGATAACGGGCCTGAAGTGAGTTTGTACCTCTTGGAGCATCCCGAAATTTCCAAGGACTTGCACAAGCTGCCGACTGCGAAAGCTATCGAAGCGATTTCCAAGATCGCGTGGAAGCTGGAAATGGAATCCGCGCAAGACAGTTTGGCGGAAAAAATCGCCAAGAAAATTCCCCCGCCAACTCCAATCAAGCCGTTGAACGGCGGTGGGCATCATGGGCCACGACCGCTACGAGACTTATCCCAGGCTGAGTACAAGCTCGCACGCGCTAAAGGGCAAACCAAGTGGTAGCGCGCGAAGATTTCGGCCATCGTCTTCTCGCGACGATTCGCGCGATGAAACCCGAAAATTCTTTTCAGCAGAAGATTTTTATGGATCAGCTGGAAAAGGTTGTCATGCGGACGCTGGGAGTAGCGGAGGAACCCGTAGCTCCTCCGCCTCATTTCTTGCCGCCCACGAAATCCGAATTTCCCTCTTGGCGGGTTAAATATGAGGGCGGGAAGGAAATCGCGCGACGGGCAATTTATTCTTTCGGCGAACTGGAACAGCTCATACACGAGGATCCGATGTTTTGCTCAGCCGATTTCGACACGCCGGTTCCGCCGAGGGAAGGATAGCCGATGGGATCGCCACCACTCGCCGCGTTGCAGGTACGAGCGCCGGATCAGCAACCCGGGCCGTTGGACAATTACGGCAAGATGCTCACTTTGCAATCGCTCTTGCAAGGCCAGCAGTTACAGAAAGCGCAGATACAGGGCGCTCAGCAAGAAAATCAGATTCGAGGGCAGCAACTCACCGACCAGCAAGCCTTGACCAAATCGATGCAGTCATGGGACGGCAAAAGTTTCGATGACTTGCCGGGATTAGTTCTGAAAAACGGCGGATCGGCGCAAGCCGTCTTTGGGTTGAGAGATCAGCTGGTCACGCAGAAAACGGCACTCACGAAACTGGACACCGACACGCTGGCAAACACGGCAACGAAAAACGATGCGCTGCTCGGGAAATTGCAGGCAGTCACGGCCGGGCCGGATGAAGGCCTCGGGCAAAGGCTGATGAGTGCAGCGCAAGACGCTGTGCAGAGCGGGTTGATCGATCCGCAGCACATCCAGAATATTCAGCAACTCGCGCAGACTCCCGACCCGCAAGCGCTTCGCCGCGCGCTCGGCATCTACGAAAAAACTTTGCAAGGCCAGAAAGAACAATTCAGCCAAGCGCAGTCTGCGCAGGAAAGCGCGGCCAAGACGACCGACGCGAACGCGCGTGCATTGACGGCGCAGACCGGGCAGCAAAAGCTTCAAGCGGAATTACCGGGCGGGCCGCTTTACGCCGGGCAAGTCACCGACAAAGATCGCTACCTGCAAACCCAGGAAAACATGCGAGCGGCACTCTCGCGGCAAGCCAGCAACGCCAACGAATTGCAGCGGCAGGGCATCACCAATCTGCAAAAGCAATCCGACACGTACACGCAATTTCTCGCCACGGCCAACTCGCTCAAAAATTCCCTGGCCGCGGCGCAGGACGGGAATCAACTTGCGGCAGCGGTCGCACCGTTACAGGGAACGCTTTTTATCACCACGAGCGAAGGCGTGAAGCGAATCAACGAGACCGAACTTTCTTCCGTAGCTGGCGCCGGTTCACTCGTTCAACGAATCGAAGGCGGGCTCGGCAAACTTGCCGGAAGCGGGCCGCTTTCTCCGCAACTCAAATCCGACATGGCGAAACTCGTGGACCTGTATACGACGGCGAAGTACGGCCAGTATCAAAAGCAGGCCACGTACACGCAGAAACTTCACGGGCTCGACACCGAAAAAACTCCCATTCTCGACATAAATGGAAACATCACAAGCGGTGGAGCGCTAACGAGCGGCGGAGCGGTTAGCGCGAAACCCGGGCCGCCAGCCGGCGCGACGATGAAAGTACCGGGCTCGGATGGGAAATTGCATTATTCGGACGGCAAGCGGGACCTGGGGGTAGCGGAATAGATGGGCTCCCCGCCAATCACGCTCGATTTCAGCAAGGCCCAGCCTATCGCCGCGGTGTCTCTCGATTTCTCGAAAGCGCAACCTATCGACAGCGGGCCAAGTGCGCCGGGCGCTTACCAGACGCGTCCAGGCGGGCCGATACAAAACGTGTATGACACGAGCGGCCAGCAAACCAATTACGCGGGGTTGCAAGACATTGTTGCGAAAGAGGGGGAGAGTTTCTCGGACACGATGAAACGCGCGATTCAATACGGCAAGACGGTCACGCCGGATCAATTGAATCAGCAATCCCAAGCGGATTTGAAAATCGCTCCTGCGGTGGTGGCCGCGGCTCCGGCAATCGGGGCAGGGGGCGCGGCAGCGATCGCGGGGCCGGCCACGCTTGCCAGCGTGCTAGGCGCACCGACTATCGCATCGGCGGTAACGAAGGTTCCCGGGGGCCGCGACCTTGTTACCGGCAGAATGCTGCCCTGGGTTGAGCAGCAAATCGAAACCCAAGGGCCAAGCCTGCTTAGACAGGGCGCATCGGCGGTTGCCGATTTCGCCGCTGCGCACAAGATCACTACCGGCACGGTGGGGCTGTGGGCTTTGCACAAAATGGGCATACACCCGCTGGAAATACTGAAAGAGCTTATCGAGTAGCGCAAGCAGTGAGCCTTCTGAGCGGGCTCTAAACGCTCTGCGTTGTAGAGGTAGAACCATCCGCGGGGCGTGTTACTCGCCCCAGAACTTCCGCCGAACTCGGAAACGGCAAAGAACCAAGGGAAAGTGTGTTTCCGAAAGGCGGAACGGGCCAGTGAAAAAATGGCAATGCCTAGCACGATTTCTCTTGCTCTCGCTGTTCGCGTGCTTGCTGTGGCCGGGAGCCTCCCGCGCGGCGGATGCTGGCTCCTGCAACGCTTCCCTCAACACCGGCCCGACCAGTTGCACGCTCACGGAAGGATCTACGAATGGAATGCTGGTGGTAATCTATGACACTCGGTCTTCGACTTGTCCGGGTTCGATAACCTCTTCGGTTGTCCACGACAACCAGTCCAACACCTACAACTTCCTCGACACGAACGTGGGCGGCGGCGGCACTGCCTGCCAAAGTTACACCAGCGGGTTCGGCGGAGCGAACGACGGAAGAGTTACCTTCATGTATGCCCCCACCAATTCAAACAGCGGGAGCGTGACCATAACGACTGGGACCTCGGCGGCTGGAGCATATATGTGGGCGCACTTTATTCCCGGCGCGAATATTTCGCTTTCCGGTAATCCCTTCGATAAAGACTGCGGCTACGCCACCACCAAGCCTGCCGCTACCACGAGTTATAACACCTGCTCCATTCAGTCCACGCAGACCAATGACATTTTCATGTACTTCATGATTATGGGAGACAATTCCAGTTGCAACCTCAATCCCGGTAGTGCTTCTAACGGCCCATCGGTATCCACCAAAGGCCAATCGCTCTGCGTTAGCAACTTCTTCATCAACTTTGATACCAATGGGGTCATACAGCCCAGCGGTGCTCCGACAACGTTCACCATGGCTGCCGTGGGCTCGCTCGATTCTAGTGGTGGCGGAACAACCCAGCTTGCCGGGCTTTTGATGACGCTGAAACCGGGTAGTGCAGGCGTTGCCTCGCCCAAGCACGCCTACATCATTAAAAACACGAACCGACCTCAGCCCGGAATCATTCGCCTAAGTTTGGAGAACGATTGAACCTCAAGCAACAACTCGCGGAAGAAATCGGCGGATTCTCGCGCGATCCGCTGGGCTACTGCTATTTCGCTTTCCCCTGGGGCGAAGGCGATCTATCCAACTCCACGGGGCCATACGTGTGGCAAAGCGACGTGCTGCGCTACATCACCGGCCACCTGCAAAACCCCCGCACGCAATACACGCCGTGCCTCGTGTCAGTTTCCAGCGGACATGGAATTGGAAAATCTGGCTTTGTCGGGATGATTTCCGAGTGGGGCATGTCTACGTGCGAAGACTGCCGCATCGTCATCACGGCCAATAGCGATCCGCAACTGCGCACCAAGACCTGGCCGGAAGTATCGAAATGGTTTCGCTTGGCGATCAACAAAGACTGGTTTTCGGTGCAAGCCGAATCCATCGCCATCAAGGACAAAGAGCACGAGCGCACCTGGCGCACCGACCGGCTCACATGGTCTATCCAGAACCCGCAAGCCTTCGCCGGGCTCCACAACGCGGGCAAACGCATCATCGTCATTTTCGACGAAGCGAGCGAAATTGATGACGTCATCTGGGACGTGACGCAGGGCGCACTCACCGACGCCAACACCGAGATTATCTGGTGTGTATTCAGCAACCCGACGCAAAACACCGGCCGATTCCGGGAATGCTGGGGCCGCTTCAAGCATCGCTGGAAGGGTTTCCAGATCGATTCCCGCAACGTCGAAAACACCAACAAAGAGGAAATCGCGGGCTGGGTCAACGATTTCGGGGAAGACTCCGATTTCGTGCGCGTCAAGGTCCGCGGCGAGTTTCCCCGGGCTGGATCCTGCCAATTCATTCCCTCGGACGTGGTGACGGCCTGCCGGAAGTACAAAGCCGAGGGATATTTCGCTTTTCCCAAGATCTTCGGGGTTGACGTAGCACGTTTCGGGGACGATTCGACCGTGATCACCATGCGCCAAGGCCGCAAAGCCGAAGTGCTCGCAAGGTATCGGGGCCTCGACACCTCGCAAGTCACAGCGCATGTCATCGAATTTATCCGCGAACACAACCCCGATGCTGTCGTGGTGGACTCGGACGGTATCGGTAACACCGTCTATGACCAGCTGAAATTCCAGGGCTACGGGCGCCTGCTCCATGAGTTTCACGGCGGCAAGCCCGCAAACAATATCGCCCGCTATTTCAACCGCCGCGCCGAGGTGTGGGGCGAAATGCGCGATTGGCTCAAAGCCAACGCACAAATCCCCGATAGCCCGGAAATCGAAATGGACCTGACCGGCCCGAAGTACGGTTTCTCTCCCCAGCAGCAGATTCAGCTCGAACGCAAAGAGGACCTAAAGAAACGCGGCCTGTCTTCGCCCGACTATGGCGATTCGCTGGCCTATACCTTCGCGGTGCAAATCCTCGCGCCTCCACGCGTCGAACGCATCCGCGAATATCGCTACCCCGGAGAGCAGGAATACGGATGGCTCGCCTAGACAGAAAAAGGAGGAAATCATGCAGCACCGGTTCACAGCAACTTGCACCGAAGCACCACAAACCCCAGAAGGAACCTACACGGCATTTTTCGTAGGCCCCACGGGCGAAAAGCTATCTCTGCCAGAGCCAAAGGTCGAGAAGCTGTTCGAGCCCGGAAAGGTCTATACCGTCACGATCATGGCGGCATAACCGCATGAGCGAACACGGACAACGCAAAAATAAAGGGACCCGAGCCTGCAGATCCCGGGTCCCTAAATGGGAATCGATGAAGAATCGTCGAAAAGGTAAAACTTGCAGGTGAGTGTGACGCGAAAGCCAAATGCCGCGCAACTGGCAATTCTTACAGGAGAACCGGTTGCGCTGGCCAGGGGTGGGAGGCCGAGATACTGCCATGACCGAATCAGTAAAAGCGGAGGAACCATTCGACATGTTCTCGTGGTGGCTGCAACTCGTGCTCGTCACGCAGGAGCAACTTTTGGCTATTCCAGTAGAAAGCGAATGGATTCATTGAGATACGGGGCAGAAAAGGCCGCGTAGGCCAAACTTGAATGGTTCTAAAAAACAAGCGGCGAGAACAGGCAGCGCAGTTACTTGCTGAGGATCGCTTTACCAGCAAGAAAATAGCGGAGTTGTGCGAGATTTCGGAGCAAGGATTGGACGCTTGGAAGAAACGCCCCGAGATCAAAGCCCGCATCGCAGAACTGACGCAAGCCTATGCAGACAAAGCGCTAAAGACAGGTTTGGCGCTACGGGAACGGCGCATAGCGGAACTGTGGAGCAGACACGACAAATTCCGCCAGATCATCGAGGAACGCGCGGCAGACCCGTCCCTAGTAGGCGTTCCAGGCGGTAATACGGGGCTTGTTGTGCGCTCCACGAAAGTCGTAGGCAAACAGGTTTACGAGTCATTCAGCACCGACACACGACTCTCGAAAGAAATGCGAGGCATTGAGGAACAGATTGCGCGGGAGCTCGGCCAGTGGCAGGAGCGCATCGAGGTGGAGGACGTGTCTTTGGCGGACGTGCTGGCAAAGGCCCGGCAACGCAAGCCACAGCCTCAGGCTGAGCCTATCGTGGTGGAGCAAGAGATAACTGTGCCAGCGACGGAGTTGCCGAATTGAACGCATTAGACTGCACATCTTGGGTGTGGTGGCAACACATTGATAGTACGTGGCTTATGGGAGTCATTGCTTAACTGTAACTAACTGGAGGGAGTGAGAAATGCCTATCACGGTGTTGACGGCGAACGGCACAACGCAACTCAAGAACGGCACGGCGACGTTGCAGAGCATCACGGTAAGCTCGCCGGGGACCGCTTGGACGCTGCAAGTCAACGACGGGTCAAATCAGACCGGCGGGGCGTCGCGTTCCATCCTAGGCGCGACACCGTTTGCCGTCCCAGCCATCGGTACAGTCATGCGGTGGCCTAACCCGGGCTTACCGTTCAACAATGGTTTGCAGATCGTGCTGGCAGGCACCACACCGGGCGAAATCGCGGTGGAGTGGACCTGATGGCCAAGATTGGGCACTTCCGGAGAGGGCCTGGGGAAACAAAAACCCTCCAGCGAAAGCCTCTTGGCGCCGCGGGCCCCTTCCCCGAAATAATTTTTGCAAAAATCCGCAAAGGTAGGGGCCGATGAATTGTCCCAACTGCAACGGGTGGATCCCAAGAGTGGGCTGGAACGACAAGGAGTTTTACGAGAATTGCCCGTGGTGCGGGGTAGCGCTGGACATTGAGACGGAGACGGAAGAAACGGAGGAGAGACAAAATGCAGACGTTTGACGCCCAACGCCGAGGAAATCTGAAACGCAATTCAAAGCGCGGAAGCTAATTCGGCATTGGGGCAGGCTCGACCCGTTCCTGAATGTTAATTTCAACGCTAATCGAAAACTCTAGTGGGCCAGCAACAAGATCGCCGTTTTCTTCGATCCACGAACGAACCGTATAAGCTCCCTTCTGGCCGATTGGGAACCCTTGAATATTGATCTTGAGTTGAGCGCGCTTGTCCCTTTCAAGATTCATTTTGATTTTGGTAATTTCACCGAACTGGGTCTTATCTGGGTAGAAAATCTGGAGACAAAACATAAGGTCCCTAAGTTCATCGCCCGCATCTATGTCCCAGGCCGTGTACACCGACCAGTCTTTGGGTGCCACGGCATTGTTGGGGACGCTTGCTCCCGGAGGAAGGTTAAGGATGACTTTATTAAAGAGGCCAATCACGGAAGCGACGCCATCTTGATCGACGATGACTTTCTCACCCGCTATGTAAGCGTAGGGCTTAAGCATGGATCACGCAGCAGCAACTTGAAAGTCTAGCCTGAGGTTTGTGATTGCAGCGGGTTCAAGTGTGGCGTTCGCTTGGAATCGCAAGTTGGGGACTTGTGGTACATACATGTTCATATTTGCGTTAAGTAATTGCGTCCAAGGATTCCAATGCTTAGGTGGGCGACCGAAAAACCAATTCGCTCCGGCGGCTATCCACATTTCGCGTAGTTGATGGTGAGAAAAATCAGAGTCATCGTTCCCAAATTCGGTGCTGCAGCACGGGCAAATGTGATAATTCGATGGGGGATACGGCAACGACGCGAACATACAAACCGGGCAGCGGTATCTCATATATCCGTCCTCGCGCATTCGTAGTTGAAGAAGGGGACAGGCCCCCCTCGCCTGATGAGTTTATGCAGCGGGACAATATAAAATGTTTGTATGATCGTGGATGCGACCACGGCCACCGCGAAATGCTTATTTGTAAGGTTCATTCGCACGCGGTCCGTTCCATTTGGTCTGACACACTCTCTCATCGCGATGGTCATCGGCGCAACCATGAATGCATCTCCCATAGCCTCATATTGTAACTCAGTGGTGGCTCCAAACTCGGGGCCGTGTCTTTGAAAGTGAATAGCTCTTTCTTCTGCATTGGCGAATGGCATGGAGGTTGCAGGCGGAGAGACTACAACACAATTAAGTACCGCACAAGGTACGAGGAGCGCCGACTCCATCATTCCCGCCCGCGCTTCTTCTCGGGCAACTCTCCTCGGACTCGGGCTGCACGTTCCTCGCTCGCGGTATAGCGCTTGAAGTACAGGAAAGGGCTGCCCGACCCGCCCCGGGTGATTCGCTGAATGGCGCCAGCCGCTAGCAAGTCCCTGAGGGCGTGTTGACCGACTGTCCTCGAGGGAACCGTTGCGGCTTGGAACAGAGCCTTCGCTGTGAGCGCGCTGGCATCATTGTCGGGCATGCACTTCATCAGGGCTTCTTTTACTGCCTTCAGAGTGACCGCCCAGCTTTCCGGCGAGATGCCCATCTCGGCAAGGGACGCGCGGGTTTTTTGCTCGCGTACCATGGCGAGCGCCGCGAGGGTTCCCGGCTGTCGGCCGTGCGTGCTCTCTTCCGTTTCGGCGTAGAGCCAACCGATGTCGCCGGGTTTCCCTTTGCTGGGCGTCTTGCGCAGACGTCCTGCGATCAGGTGCTTATCGCAGTAACGCACGGAGTGGCGGGCCAGCGGCTTGGGGCAGAGCGAGCAGAGACCTTTCGCGATGTTTCGCTCCTGGTAGCGCATGGCCGCGGCGAGATGGGCGGCGCCGGGCGGGAGCGATGTGAGTGGGATAAGCTCCTGTTCGCCGGTGTGCCGTCTCCGAATCTCTTCTTTCGCCCAAACGATAGGATCAACGGGGTTCTCGAGTACTCGCCTGAGCATGGCCCGGTCAATCGTTCTAAACCACGCTGTCAGTGCGGCCTGAGCCATTTCGTCAATGAGTTTGTCGAGGATTGCGTGGAGCTCGCCGCGCAGATCGGCCGCGGACCCCAGCCGCGCCAACTCGAAATTGGCGAGTGCGCCGTCCGAGCAGCCGAGCAGGAAGTTAAGCGGGAGCGGCGTGAGGGTTTTATCCGCCTGTCCCCGGCGGGAGGGATCCTTGCGGCGGCTCACAGCGCTGCGGCTTTCTTCGGGTATTTGGGGAAAGGGACAACTTTCCGAGAGTCGGCACGTTGAGCGTCAACCCTGTAGGACTGCAAGCGGGCGATGATGATTTTCGACGGGAAACTTCGACGTGATAGATTCGATGTAGCCATGTGACACCTCCATTGTGTCGTGTGGTTAGGGGCGTGTCCGGAGTGCAATCCGGGCGCGTCCCGCTTTTTTACTTTTTCTTCAGGTACTCCCCGATGGCCTTACGGATGAGCGCGGAAACCGGCGCTCCGGTTTTTTCAGACAGAACCTTGAGCTTTTTCAGGTGATCATCCTGCAGCCAAATATTGGTGCGCTTCATATCTTCCCTTATACACCTATCGACACATGCGCGTCAAGAAACCGCATAGCCTATCTGTAACCTAACGATGAGCAACGGTGAGCAAAATTGAGCAGGGCCGGAAGGGACTCTCCCGGGCTGCCCGATAAACCTTGTATAATCTTGAGCATCGGTGAGCATCATTGGATAGGAGATTTTACGCGACACAAAGTCACTTTGATCCCCGGCGAAGGCATCGGACCCGAGGTTGCCGCGGCCACCCAGCGCGTTCTGGAGGCCACCGGAGTCCAATTCGATTGGGAAGTGCTGGAAGCCCGTACGGATAAGACCACTGAGGTGGGTCAGCTGGTCAACCAAGGGGCCGTCGACTCCGTGCGCCGCAACCATGTCGCCCTGAAGGGACCGATGGGCACCGCGATAGCAGGCGGCGCCCCCAGCGTAAACGTAGCGCTACGCAAGACGCTCGATTTGTACGCAAACTTACGTCCGGTCAAAAATCTTCCGGGAGTCAGGTCGCGCTTTGAAAACGTGGACATCGTGCTGGTCCGCGAAAACACCGAAGACCTGTACTCCGGCCTTGAGCATGAAGTCGTTCCCGGCGTCGTGGAAAGCCTGAAAATCATCACCGAGCGCGCGTCCACCCGAATCGCCAAATTTGCGTTTGAGTACGCCAGAAAAAACGGCCGCAAAAAGATTCACGCCATCCACAAGGCGAACATCATGAAGCTCTCGGACGGCCTCTTCCTGAAATCGATTCGCGCGGTCGCGCCGCAATACCCCGAGATCGACTACAAGGAAATGATCGTCGACAACGCCTGCATGCAGATGGTGTTGGACCCGGACCAGTTCGACATGCTGTTGCTGCCGAACCTTTACGGTGACGTAATGAGCGACTTGGCGGCAGGCTTAGTCGGAGGCCTGGGTGTAGTGCCCAGCGGAAATATTGGCGACGATTGCGCGATGTTCGAGGCCGTCCACGGCACCGCCCCCGATATCGCAGGTAAAGGCTTGGCGAACCCAACAGCGTTGCTGATGAGCGGCATTATGATGCTCAAACATCTGGGCGAGCGCCCAGCCGCCAGCAACATCGAAGCCGCCCTGGAAAAAGTCTACCGCGACGGCAAGCAAGTAACCCGCGACGTAGGCGGCACCGCTGGAACCAAAGATTTCACGGACGCAGTAATCGCCGCCCTAACTCCCGTCGCAGCGTCACGATAATCGCCGCAGTAACAGCGGCTGAAGCCGCCTTCCGGGTCAGAGGACGGGTTTAGATGAAGCGCGAACGACGCGCAACGCTCGCCACTCAGCTCTTAGGTACGTAAATCTGATAAACCATCAAATACACAATCACGCCGGTAACGCAAACATAAAACCACAGCGGCAAAGTCCACCGAGCAATTGCGCGGTGCCGATCAAACTTCTCCAACCAGGCCCGCCGCAAGGTAATCAAAATCATCGGAACGATGATGATCGCCAGAAGCGTATGCGTCCCTAGCAGCACAAAATAAAAAGGACGAACCCAACCCTGCCCCTGAAAAGCGACATGCCCCACGCGATAGTGATAGATCAGATAGGAAACGAGAAATACCGAGGACACCACGAACGCGGAAATCATGAAGGTCTTATGGACTGCAACCTTCCCGCTGCGAATCGCTGCGTACCCGCACGCCAGCAGCACCCCGCTGATGCCATTCAGAGATGCGTTGAGCGCAGCCTGCGAAAACATCGAAACGAATTCCCTTCCGGAAGCATATGTAGGCGCCAGGCTTTAGCCGGGCGAATCACTCATAGTCCTCGCCCAAATGGACCGGTCTAAAGACCGGCCACTACACGGCCTGCCGGGACCATCAGCGAGGAATCTTGTCGTACACCATCAGCCCCAGCAGCAAAGGAATGTGCAAGACGGTCGCATGCATCAGCCACTTGGCCCGGACATTCGTTCTTAGCGACGAGGCCCAAAGGCAAACCTGCAGCAACGCGACGCTGACCACCAACGCGCCAAAGAAATAAAGAACGCCAGCGAGCCCCACAACCGCAGGCAGCAAAGCGACCGCGACAAGAGCCGAGGCACTCAGAATGATTTGCCGAAACGTACGCTTCCCTTCCGGATCCACGACGGGAAGCATCAAAATCCCCGCTCGCGCATAGTCTTCGCGATACATCCATGCGATCGCGTGAAAGTGCGGAAACTGCCACAGAAAAAGGATCCCGAACAGCAACCACGCACCCCGGTCGAGTGAGCCGCTCGCCGCAACCCATCCAATCATCGGGGGAATCGCTCCAGGAAACGCTCCAACGAACGTAGCCCAGACGGTGCGCTTTTTGAGTGGTGTGTAGGCCACCAAATAGCTCAGGCACGTCACCACGCCCAATCCAGCGGCCAGCGGTCCAGCCGTAAAGTACAAATCGAATGCACCAGCGACACTCAATGCCACGCCGAAAGCCAGCGCTTCGCGGGGCTGCAGCGCGCCGCTAGGCAATGGGCGCGAAGCCGTGCGCCGCATATACCGGTCGGATTCCCGCTCGATGTAGTGATTCAGCGCCGCCGTGCCCGCCGCGATCAACATGGTGGCAAAGACCGTCTGAATCATGTTCAGCCAGCCGACCGGACCGCGCGTGCCCATGTAATAGCCCGCCGCTGTCGTGATCAATACAAGGAAGGAAACATCCGGCTTGGTCAACGCAATATAGGCATTCGCTCGCGACGACAAAGCTAGCTCGGTAGTGCGAGCCGCGCTCACTAGACGGCCACCTGGCGCGGCGCCGCAGCCGCCACTTCCCTACCACGAGGAACAATTCGGAAGCAGATCAAAACAATCAACACCGAAAACGCGAACAGCAGCGCTCCCACAACCGTGTGGATCACCGTCAACCACACCATCACCGGCATCGGCTGCGCCGCACCTACCGTGACAATGCGCGACCAGTACGCTCCGAGACCCAGCAGGAATTGAATGCCAAATATCGCGTGGAGCAGAACCCGCGCTCGCGAAAGTTCCGGCGATGCCCCGAAGCGTTTCCGCAAAACGATGGCGGTCCAGACCACCATGCCCATCACCACGAATGCCCCGGCGACATGCGGCCACAAGGGAATTTCCTGGTGCCGAAATCCCGCGCCCAACACAACTTGAAAAAAGATGACTTCCGCATTCGCAATGGCCACGGTGTGAATCGAAGGGCTGCCGGTATCGGCAAGCTGTGGGTGATCGGTGACCCACCATCGACTCGTGAACACTGCAATCGCCACCAACGCTCCAAATACAACCTGTGCAAAGCACGCGTGGATCACCGGCAACCAATAATGCAAAAGCTGCCTCACGACTTCGCCGCCCAATACCGCCTGCACCGCAATCCCCGCGACGGCAATGACTCCGAACCATCGCAGCCAGCGACGGCTGTCTTTGATCCAAATCAAAATGGCCAGCGTCAGCGTGAAGATACCTAAACCGCCCGCAATCACGCGGTGAGAATGCTCAAAAAATGCCCCGCCCGCCAGCATCCTCAGCGATGGAAACCACGTCCCAAACGACTTCGGCCAATCCGGGACCGACAGCGCTGCGTCATTGGACGTTACCAGCGCTCCGGCAACGAAAAGAAGAATCGTCCATGCCACCACAAACTTCGCAAAACGATGAACACCGGGGTTGTATTTGGGCGTCATGACACCTGGCCTATACGCGGCAAATTATACTCCAGTGAGTATTTCGATGCGTGCGCCGCCCAAAAGACGGATGAATTTACTGAGATTTATCACGCCGTTGGTGCCTCTTGCAACGCAGCGGGCCCCGCGGCAATCCCGACGGCATCCAGAACCAGTTCTTTCAGCGCGCCGATGAACAAGGGCGAATCCCCCACCGCCGGCATCATGCGAAACCTCTCAATCCCGACTTTCTTCGCTTCTTCGCGCGCCTCGATGTTGATTTCATGCAGGGTCTCGATGTGTTCCGTGACAAACGAGATGGGCACGACCAGCATCTCCTTTACCCCTTCATGGCCCAGACGTTCGATCGTTCCTGTTAACGGCGGCTGCAGCCATTTCGTGGGGCCGACCCGGCTCTGATAGCAAAGCAAACGTGTGCGCGGCCACTCAGGATACTGCCGCGCCCCAGCTTCACAAACCAGCCGAACCGTCTCCTCAATCTGCTTCGGGTACGGATCGCCCTTCTCCACCAGGCTCATGGGCAATCCATGCGCGCTGAACACCAGATGAATCCGCGAACTATCCGGAAACTGTCGAAGCACGGAGCCAATCCGCTGCACCACGGCCCGGACAAAGCGCGGGTGATTGTAAAACTGTCCGACGGTAGACACCCTGGGAGCGCCATTCGATTTGCCGTAGACGCGATGCCACTCTTTCAAGCTGCTCAGCGTCGTCGCATACGAAAAATGAGGGTACAGCGGCAAGAGCACGATCTCGTCGAGTGGCGCAGCCTTGCGCAACATATCGACAGCCTCCGCGGTCATCGGATGCCAATAACGCATCGCCGTAACCGCCACCGGATCAATGTAGGGAGAGAGCGCATCCACCAAGCGCACACGCTGACGTTCCGTGAGCAAACCAATCGGTGACCGTCGCCCAATCTCCGCATACTTCCCTGCTACAGGTATTGACCGGCGCGACGAAATCAGCTTCGCCAGCGGCTTTCGCAAGAAACCCAGCGGTCCCATGGGAATGATGTCGGGATCGAGAAACAAATTCAGCAGAAACGGCTCGACGGCCTGCAACGAATCCGGCCCGCCAAGTTGGAACAGCACGATTCCGACGCGCTTCTTCCCCGCCATGCTACTTGCCCCGGTTGTGCGAATTCTTCAACCGCTCGATTTCGTCACGCAGTGCGGCAGTGCGCCGCGCCACCGTGAGATAAAACACAAAAAAGATGCCCCAGCCAATCATGTACGCCGCAAATAAGCTGTCGAGATTTTTCACGCGACCTCCCATTGGCGTCGCATCGTCTCGACGTCCCCGCGCATAGCCTCCAGCAGGTATCGCTGGCGCAGCAGCAACGTCATCAAAGCGAGCATCGCAAACCACATGAAGAACAGCACCTTATACATCAGAGGATCGAGCCCGGACCCAGGCTCACCCATGATGATCGGCTGCGGATGCTGCGTGCGCCACCAGCGGATCGATCCGAACACCAGCGGCACGTCCACGAACGCGAATATACCAAACAACGCACTGAGCAACGCCCGCCGGTCCGGCTCCTCGATCAACGTCCGCAAGAGCAAATAGGAAACATAGAGCAACCAAAGCACGAAAGTCGAGGTCAGCCGAGCGTCCCAAGTCCACCAGATTCCCCAAACAGGATGCGCCCAGATCGGCCCAGTTACCAACACCACGGTGGTGAACACCAACCCAGTCTCGGCAGCCGACACACCCAGCCAGTCCCATTTGGGCTGTCTCCGCCAGACGTACAAAACGTTTCCGATGAACGAAATAAAAAACGCCGTCAGGCCCGTCCACGCGCTGGGCACATGCAGAAACAAGATGCGGTAGATCAATCCCTGTTTCGCATCCGTAGGGGCAATGAAAAGCGCAGCGTAGGCCCCGGCGCCGAGGAGCAAAACCACCACCGCAACAAACAACACGTTCTTCATGAGGGTTACTCCTCCAGAAGATACTCTCCGAAAAGCCACAACGTCGTCAAAAAGACCAGGTCGAATACGGCCAGGAAGCTTATGCCCTTCCATTGCACGTACGGCGCTCGGTCGAGAAGCGCCCCAGTGACCTCCGTGCTGGCCACTAGAATCGGTGTCAGCAGCGGCAGCAGCAGCAGCGGCAGGAGCAGTTCGCGCATCCGAGCCTGTGCGGAAATCGCGGAAAGCGCTGTTCCCACGACCGAAATTCCCAAACTACCCAGAAAACATACCAGCACCAGCCAATGAAGAACCGGCAGCACCGGCACGTTGTACATCATCGCGAACACCGGCAGCAGCAGCAGTTCGGTAAGCAGCAAAAAAAGTGTATTCGCGGCCAGTTTCGCCAAAAATATCGCGAACGGGTCGGAAACCGACAAACGCAGCGCGCTCAACGTGTCGTTCGTTTGCTCTCGCAAGAAGCAGGGCTGAAGCATCAGCGAAGCCGCAAACAGAAACGCCAGCCACAAAAGGCCGGAACCAAATCGCCTCGCTTCCTCCGACAAAGGGTCGAACGTGAAGCTGAAGAGCACCAGCACAATCAAAATAAACACGATCGTAGTGGTCAGCAGTTCGCGCGAACGAAACTCCGTCCGCAGTTCCTTGCCGAGCAGAATCGTAGTATTTGCGAGAAGGCTCATCTAGGCATCGGCAAACGCAAGAATCGAGCGAACGCTCGCACCGGTCTGCGTGTCGGCGACAATCGCCCCCACGTCAAGCCGAATGGCGCGAGTTGCCAGCGAAGAAATCTCTGATTCTCCGTGCAAGCTCATCAATATCGTGCAACCCGCGTCACGCATCCGCCGAAGCGTCTGTGCCAGCCAAGCGGTCCCTTGCGGGTCCAGTCCCGTGGCCGGCTCATCCAACAAAAGGACGCCCGGCGAATTCAGCAATGCTCTCGCAATGGCCACGCGTTGCCGCATACCACGTGAAAAAGTACGCACCAACGAATCGCGGCGCTCGAACAACCCGACCTCGCGCAACATCGCTTCGACCCGTTTCCCCGGCTGTGCGATTCCCTGTAGCCGCGCGAACAGGAGCAGGTTCTCCTCGGCGGTCAGCTCGTCATAAACCATCGTCGCATGGGCAACGAAGCCTGCTTTTGTCGCGGTGAGGTTCCCGACGCCTTCGATGGGAGAAAAGCTCACCTTGCCGGAGGATGGTCTCACCAGCCGCGCGGCAATCCGCAGCAGCGTCGTTTTCCCGGAGCCATTGCGTCCGGCGAGCGCGACACATTCTCCCGCAGCAACTTCCAGGGACACGCGGCGCAAGGCGTAGAGTCCGCCGTATCTCTTGTCGATGTCTTCAAACCGGATGGTCGTAGGGCTAACCGCGCGCGACGTCAAAGAAGGCTCTCGCGGCGAAGCAACCGAGGCACGGCGTCAGCCCCGCACGAGATCGCGGAGCACTTTTTCCGTCCGCGCCCGCTCCTGCGTGTATTCTTCTTCGGAGATCGTGCCCGCTTGTCTCCGCAATTCCAGGCGAAATATCTGGTCTTTCAGCGAATCAAGACTCGCGCCGACTGCCGCGTTGACATCGGCCAGACTAGAAGAGGACACTGCCGCAACCCTTGCAGGTGCATTGCTTTTTCTGGATTTCACCGCCGGTCCGTCAGCGGTTTGGTACGGAGCGCCGCCAGCCACCGCCACGACCGGCTTACGCACCAGCAAAATCGCTCCCAGAGCAAACAGTCCCAGGAAGCCAGCAATCAGCGGCCATTTCAGCACATCGAGCCGTCCCGGAATCTGTTCGACGGTTACCTTCCCGGCGACGGGTCCACCTAGCTGATCCTGCGACTGCGAACCGCTCTCCGCATCTCCGCGCGCATTCGGCGGAGGCGCCGTCCCCGAAACATTCACGGCGAATTCAGCATTCGCCGGCACGCTGTCGCGGCCATAAATGTTCATGCCCTGTTCCAGACCTCCAGGTTCGAGACCTTCGCCGCTCACCTGCACGCTTGGCGCCGCGAGCACCAGCAGCTTCGCGCCCGGGTACACCGTTGGAAGCTTCACAGTCGCGGTATTTCCAGCGTACGGCAGCTCGTACGAGTACCGAACGCCACTCTCCCCGGGACGAAAGGCGAATGCGATGGCATAGCGGTTCTTGGTCTTATCGATAGTCGCCTGCACCACCGGCATCCCCGACGGTCCCCAAGCCGCTGCCTGCTGGAGTTGCGCGTTCGCAGGCAACGCAAAATTAAAACTGCCGTCAGCTCGAAAATAAGCCTGTTTCGGGTTGGAGTGATTCAGCACAGAATATTCTTCACCTACGATTAAGTTCGATCCGTTCGGCTGCAGGATAACGATGTGCGTCGGTACAGTAATCGTTTTTGCATCCTGCGTCGGATCAAAGACCTCCACTTCGACTTCGCTCTTCCCGGGAGGCACCGGCTGGTGAAAATTGACGCCATGGAACACAGCACGAATCAACATGGGTTGCGCGCCTAAAGAGGGATTGTCGAAAGAAAATTGCCCTTGCGCGTCCGTCTTGGAATTAGAAACCGGCTGCATGCCACCTTGTAATTGAATCAGGATCACTTCGACGCCCGCGCCGGGTTTGCCCGTCGTACCGTTTTTAACGGTGCCGTGCACCGTTCCCGCTTGGGCGGCGACCCAGGGCGCGAAAATGGCCACCATCACCAAGCCCATGCGCCGCAAATGTCCTGTCATCGTGCGCCTCGCTCCGCGTCCGCCGAGCGCGGCCCGCGCGGACGGCGCACCTGCGACTCCGTCACCTGATCGATCTGCGCCAGCACCATCGCCGCATCATTCTCCAGGCCCGTCTTCATCGTTTCGTAGTCGCCTTCGGAATACTTGCCGGAGCGAAATTCAAATCGCAGGTCACGCAGGTTGTCGTAGATCGTGTCTCGCTGCTCCATTAATTGATCCAGCTTCGTACGGTGAGGCGCAAGGTCAGAGGCATCTGGCTGAATGTAAAAGATAAAAAGCACCGTCGCCATAGCCAGGGCCAGACACGCCCCAAGCACAGCTCCGTCGGCGGAGGTGATCACCAGTAGCAGAGAAGCCGGAGACAAAGTGCCAACCATTAATCCTCGGTCTCGCGAGCGACGCGTTGTCGCGCTCTTTCCAGGTCGGCCCGCGAAATCCCCGAAACGCCACTGGCAAGCGCTGGTTCGCTGTGCACCCGGGCGCGCCACCGCGAAATGATGAATACCACCAGCAAAGTTCCGAGAAGAAGGTAGACGCTCGGCAAAACCCAAGCCACCAGGCTCAAGCCCGACTTCGGAGGCTCCGCATAGACCTTGGTGCCAAATTCCTGAACCAAAGCCTGGGTGATGATGTCTTCGGAATCCCCACGCGCCACCCACTGATCCAGTTCCTTCAACATCGCGGTCGAAGTCGTACATCCGACGTGGTTGCATTGCGTCAGAACCTGGTTGCACCCGCACATACACATGAACTTGCCGCCAATTTGTTTGGCGCGATCAACCTGAGCGGATGCAGCCACACCGAACGCCAGCGAGGCAGTGCCTACCATGCAAAAAAGAAAAGCGGTTAAGCGGCGTCGTTTAATCATGCCCTTCCCGCATTGTGACGGAAGGTGCCAGGGATGGCGTCATAGGACGCGCCGCGGCAGGTTCCTGCGCTCCAGAGAGCGCCAGAACGGACCGGCGGTTCGGCAGCAGGGTAACGATGGTGCCGAGCACCACGATCGCGCCACCCAACCAGATCCACTTGACGAGTGGATTCAAGTAAGCGTGAATCACTGGAGTCTGGTTGTCCGGGCTCTGTCCCGCATAGACGACATACAGATCATGTCGCAGCGTCGAATAGATCGCCACCATGGTCCCGGATTCCTCGTTGGTCTGGAAGAAACGCCGCTCTGGGTACAGCATCATCAGCGGCTTGTTGTCGCGCATCACTTCCACAACCATGCGCTCAGCGGTGTAATTTCTCTCCGGCTTGGAGTCGACGCTCTGCAGCAGCAGGTTGTAGGGCCCGATCTGAAGCGTAGAGCCAATCTGCATCTCTTTTTGCACATCTTTGTTGAAAGCCGCTCCGGCCAAACCCACAAATATCAATACCATGCCCATGTGCACGATGTATCCGCCGTAGCGTCGCGTATTCCGCATCGTCAAATCGATGGCGGAAGCCACGAACGAAGCGCCCGAACGCGACCTAACCACCTTCGCGCCTCGGTAGAATTCGATCAAGATCGTCGTGGCCACAAAGAGGCACAAGATCAAACAAATCAACGAATAAAACTCGCGCAGCCCAGCTGCAAAGGCCACCGCGCCCGCGATCAAACTGAAAACCAGTGGTCGCCCAAAATTACGCTTCAAGCTGTCCGTTGACGTCTTTCGCCAAGCCAGCAAGGGTCCAACGCCAGTGAGAAAAAGGAGCAGCAATCCGATCGGGATATTTACCTTGTTAAAAAACGGCGCCCCTACGCTGATGCGCGACCCCGACAGCCACTCCGAAAACACCGGGAACAACGTGCCGGACAGTACCGCGATACAGGAAACCAGCAAGATCAGGTTGTTGAACAGGAAGCTCGATTCACGCGACACAATCGAGTCCAGCTGATTCTCGCTCTTCAGGTAGTCGCGATTCTTCACGTACGCAACCAAACAAACCCCGAGAATCAGAGCCAGGAAGCCTACAAACCAGTTGCCGATGCTCGACTGCGCAAAAGCATGCACGGAACTGACAATCCCGCTGCGCGTAAGCGTGGTTCCCAGAATGCACAGCATGAACGTCAAGAACACCAGCCAGACGTTCCACACCTTCATCATCCCGCGCTTCTCCTGCATCATCACCGAGTGCAGAAACGCCGTGCCCGTCAGCCACGGCAGCAAGGACGCATTTTCGACCGGGTCCCAACCCCAATATCCGCCCCAACCCAGCACCGCGTACGCCCAATGCGCCCCCAGCAGCACGCCGGCCGTTTGAAAGCACCACGCGATCATCGTCCACTTACGCGTAAGGTGAATCCACTTCTCGCCGGGATACCGCGCGAGCAGCGCACCCAGCGCAAACGCGAACGGAATCGTAAAGCCGGTGTACCCGGAATAAAGGTTCGGCGGGTGGATGACCATCTCCGGATACTGCAGTAGCGGGTTAAGTCCATTGCCGTCCGCACGCGTAAAGATCTCCAGCGCCCCATTCGCTCCCGGAGTAGCCAGCACCTTGAAGGGACTCGCCACGAAATTGTTCAGGGTCAGGAAAAAGATCTGCACGCCGGCCAGAACGACGCCAACATAAGGCATCAATTCCCCATTCTTATTCCGGTAAGCAAACAAAGCGGAAAAAACGTAGATCGCTAGAAGAAAGCTCCAGAAAAGCAGCGAGCCTTCCTGGCCGGCCCAGAGCGCGGCAATCTTGTAGAACGTGGACAGGTCGCGGTTACTATGCGCGACCACGTAAGCCACCCAATAGCTATCGCTGAAGAAAAGATAAACCAGGCTGAAGGTGGCGATAAATATAAGCCCGCAGGTCGCCATCCCCGCCTGCCGCACACTCTTCACCAACAGCGGGTGGCGCGTGCGAATCGCAAAAATGCCGCCTACGAACGCATAGATGGCGCAAACAAAAGCGAGCAGGAGTGCAAATGAGCCGAATACATCCACTTACAACCAGCCTTCCCCGGTGGCACAGTCGTTCCCGGCAACGCCTTTATCTTCCGGACTCGGCAGCGTTGGGAGCGCCACCAAGGTCGTCACATCGTGCTTCCCGGCTGCGGCGAACCCGATCCCTTTTCGGCGGACTTTCCCGGCGGACCAGCCGTCGGCGCCGCTTCATACTTGGATGCGCACTTCGCCTGGACGCGCTCCGCTACAAAACTCCCATTTTTAGCAAGGCTTCCTTCCACCAATGCCTGAGACTTGTCAACGAATGTGTCCGGCAACGGGTCGCCACCCACATAACTGACGGGCAGAGACTGTCCTTCGCCCTGCAACACGAAATCAACCCGCCCAGGCAGTCGGTGGATGCTCCCCGGCTCGACGGTGCCGCCAACCCTCAGCCGGTGCCCCCGAGCATCTCCTTGCAAAGTAGGTAGCTCCGCTATGGTGTGGTAGTAGGTTTTGCTCTCGCCATAGCCGAGCCACGCGAGAAAGCCCATGGCTACCACAATCACGCCAATGCCGATCCCAAATTTCGCTCGTCTTTGCAACACAAGCTGCTCCAACGTTCGCGGTTTCGCACTTGATTCTATCATAGCTCTAATCCGGCAATAGAGGCCACAAGACCAAGGTCAAGTCTCGTCCTACCGCATAGGCACGATCTCATCGAGCGGGTATGGTTGGGGCTGTCAATGCCTGATAAAGACGCGCAGCCGCTTCATCGGGCCGATCACTGTCCAGAGCAAAGGCTTTCCCGTCGTCGAGCACCCGCGAGCATCCCAGTTCGGTTTCGGTCATCGACGTTAGCATCGCCTTCAGCGCGTGCGATATCGGCACGATCCGCTTGGGTTTCAATGACCGCCGGATGCGCGCCAGCAACGCCGGCAGTCGCGATTCAAGCAGCGCCCGAGTCGCCGCTTCATCGTCACGAACGTGCGGTTCGAGCGGGCATTCCAGCGCATAGGTAAGCAGAAACCCAGCGCGCTGAAATTCCGCAAGGGCAGCTTGCCAGGGCTTTCCAGCAGATGCGACGCCAGCGGCAGCAAGCACGTACTTCGCTTCGACCGCGAAGCCGCCCCCTTCGGCATACAGAAACTCAGCATCCTCTTTTGGCGCATAGGCCCCAAGCAGCACGGTTCCAATATGGATCGGACGGTATCGCGTGGTCCATTCCAGTCGTTGCAGCCGCTTGGCAATATGCTCCGGGCGTGCAGGCTGTCCGCAACCATCACACAGCAAGAGGTGATTGTTCGTCATTCCGTGCTCGTTTGAAATCGTAATCGACGTAAGAAGGAAGCGCAACGCGGTGCGCTGCAGACGACCAACTTGAAGTAGCACAGGCACCCCTGCCTGTGCCAACGTTAGCTCGACCTCGACTTGAGCGGGGAACTCTCGGTAAGCCTGATGCGGCTCATGAGGCGGCGGGGCGGAAGGGTCCGACAAACAAGGGTATTTGCCTTGTTCCATAAGGGGGGCGGCTGTGCGCCGGGGGTAAATAAGGGGTATTGACGTCGCACAACCGCCGCCACGCGATCGATACTACATACGGTGGTTTCAAGCACTACCAATACAGAAAACTTGCAGCAGGAAACGACCAGCAAAACGACAGTAAGCAGCGGATTTACTGACTGACCGGAGCATCCGAAGGCAGCTTAGCCCGCAAGCACCACTTCAACTCCTGGCTAAGCTCGGTAATGTCCATCCCGGCCATCACGATGAACTTGCAGCTCAACATCTCCCGCGGCTCATCGTCATCCGGCAATTGGCAGGAAACCCGGCAATACTGGCATTCCTGGTTCCAACAGAACCTTCCGTAGGGTATTGTCTCCGGGCTGATGAACTGGAAGCACCGCAGCAGAGAGTTCCTCTCCGGCACCTGAAACTTCTTCCCGTGGATGGTGATCTCCACGAGCTTTTCATACGGACGGAAGGGTTCCGACATGATGAGTGCTGTTCTCCCTGCGTCGGCCGCTGCTTCGCGGCAGACTTTCCCTGCACCGGCGCACGTTAGTTGATGGCTCTTTCAGAATAGACCCGGCACAGAGACTCCACAACGCCGCCTCTGGCAACGGTAGCCAATCTGCCAAGGGGTACAAATGGGGTGAAAGTTGCGGGGAGGTGGTAACTCGCGTCAGCTTCCTAGATCGAAAAACTGTCCCATCTTGCGGAATTTGTCATACCGCGCCTCGACCAGATCCTTCGTGGACTCATTGGTGAGCGCCACAAGCTGCCGGTCGAGCACCGCATCCAGCAGTCGCGCCGTGGCCTCATAGGAGGTGTGCGCCCCGCCCTCGGGCTCTGGGACGATCTCATCGACTATCCCCAATTCCTTCAAATCATTCGCGGTAATCCGCAGCGCCACGGCGGCGGTTTCCGCCTTGGCAGCATCGCGCCACATGATCGCGGCGCAACCCTCCGGCGAAATCACCGAGTAAAAACTGTTCTCGAGGATGTTCACCCGGTCCCCAACTGCAATGGCCAGCGCGCCTCCGGAGCCCCCTTCGCCGGTCACGGTAACAATAATCGGGACGGGCAGGCGCGACATTTCCCTTAAGTTCTTGGCGATCGCCTCCGCTTGGCCGCGTTCCTCCGCGTCGATACCCGGATAAGCTCCTTGCGTATCGATAAAGGTGAAGACGGGCTTGTTGAACTTCGCCGCCAACTCCATAACGCGCAGCGCCTTGCGATAGCCTTCAGGTTTCGGTTGGCCGAAGTTTCGCACCAATCGCTGCTTCGTATCGCGGCCTTTCTGGTGGCCAATAACAGCAACAGGCCGCCCGTGGAATTTCGCGAGGCCCGCCACGATTGCCTTGTCGTCACCGTATGCCCGATCCCCGTGCAACTCCATGAACTCGGTGAACAACAGCCCGATAAAATCCTGGGTATACGGCCGCTGCGGGTGTCGCGCGATCTGCGCGCGCTGCCAGGCCCCTAGGTGAGTGTAGAATTCATGACGCAGTTCCGCGACCTGCTGTCGAATGCGCTCCAGTTCAGCTTCAGCGGTCGGGCTGTTCGCAAGATGGCGCAATTCCTCGACATCCTTTTCCAGGCGGTCAATCTCCCGCTGCCGGTCTCCCGGTCCCAGAACCACTCGTACTTTGTCTTTGGACGCCATCACATCACCAGATCGATCGACTGGCCGCCGCAAACCTCACGGATCGCCGTCACCAGTTCCGCGGAAAGCTGTACCCGGCGTTGCACTTCCATTTGCGCTACCGTCCCATCCGGACTAAGCAGATCGAAGATTACCGGATTACGCCCCGGAAAGGACGCAAATATATCTTGAAGGCGATCGACAAGATCCTCCGGGCAATTTTCCAAATTCATACGGATGCGCACGCTCGAAGCAACTTGCGACTCGCCAAGCCCTTCCAGCACCCGCGCTTCCTGTAGCGAAAGCCGTGTTCCCGACTCCTCCACTTGCACGCGCGCTTTCATCAGCAGCGGCACTCGCGGTTTTAAAGTGTTCTCCAGTTTGCCGAACGCCTCGGGAAACGCCAATAGCTCCTGAATACCGGTCATGTCCTGGATCGTATAGATGGCCCAGCGAGCGCCCTTCTTGGAACGCATCGGCCGCACGCCGACGATCAACGCAGCCACCGTAATTTCCTTGCCATTGCGTTGCCCTTCTACTTCTCCGAGCGACACCGTCTTCAGCTCCTGGAGCCGCGAAGCATACTTCGCCAGCGGATGCCCGGAAACGTAAAAGCCCAGCATCGCGTACTCGCTGGCCAGCCGCTCCTCTTCGCTCCAGGGCGAAGCATCTCGCATCTCAAACGCAACCGCTGCCGGCGCGGCCGCCGTTCCGAACAATCCGTGTTGCCCCGATTCGCGCACGCGCGTTGCGCGCTGCAGCGCCGCGACCGCATCGTCCACCGAAGCAAGCATGCTCTCGCGCGCTCCCAGCGAATCCATCGCGCCGGATTTGATCAAGCTCTCGAATACCCGCTTGTTCAGAAAGCGCGACTCGATGCGCTCGCAGAAATCGTACAGCGAGCGAAACTCTCCCTGGCTCAACCGCGACTCGCGAATCGCCTTGGCCGTATTCTCGCCAACGTTCTTAATCGCCGCGAGTCCGAAACGTATTGCTTCGCCAACCGGCGTAAAGTACAAATCGCTCTCGTTCACGTCAGGGGGCAGAATCGAAATGCTCATTCCCCGCGCTTCATTGATGTATTTGACGGCCTTGTCAGCGTTGCCTGTTTCCGACGTAAGCAGCGCAGCCATAAACTCAACGGGGTAATGCGTTTTCAAATAAGCCGTCTGATACGCGAGCAGCGCATACGCGCAGGAATGCGACTTGTTGAATCCGTAGCCCGCAAACTCTTCCATCAGATTGAAGATACGGTCACCCTTCTTCTCGGGGATCTTGTTCGTCGCGCAGCCGGCCATGAATTTGGCCCGTTGAGCAGCCATCTCTTCCTTTTTCTTCTTGCCCATCGCGCGGCGGAGGATGTCGGCTTCTCCGAGCGAAAAGCTGGCCAGCCGGTTGGCGATTTGCATCACCTGTTCCTGATACAGGATGACGCCATAGGTTTCTTCGAGGATGTCTTTCAGTTGGGGCAACTCGTAACTGACCTTGGTCTTTCCGTGCTTCCGATTGATGAAGTCGTCGATCATCCCGCCCTGAATTGGCCCAGGACGATACAGCGCGTTGAGCGCCGTCAAATCCTCGATACGCGTCGGCTGATACCGGCGCAAAATATCGCGCATTCCATGCGATTCAAATTGAAAGATCGCGGTCGTGTCCCCGCGGGTGAAAAGCTTGTAAGTGTCTGCGTCGTCCAAAAGCAGATTGTCCAAATCGACTTTGATTCCGCGATTCTGTTCGATCATCCGCACGGTATCGTGCAGCACGGTGAGCGTCGTCAACCCGAGAAAATCCATCTTCAGCAGGCCGATGCGCTCCAGCGCATTCATGTCGTACTGCGTCGTGATTTCATCCCGGTTTGTCTTGTAAACCGGCACCACGTCGGTGAGCGGTCGCGGCGAGATGACAACACCAGCAGCGTGCGTCGAAGCGTGCCGTGAAAGCCCCTCCAGACGCAACGCTACAGCCATGAGATCTTTGAGTCGCTCGTCACTATTGACCGCGGCCTTTAATTGCGGCGCCTGCACAAGAGCATCTTCCAGTTCAATTCCCAGAGTAGTAGGAATCAGTTTCGCCAAACGATCGACTTCCCCGTACGGAATGTCCATCGCGCGGCCAACATCCTTCACCGCCGCCTTCGCCGCCATCGTTCCGAACGTAATGATCTGCGCGACATTCTCGCGCCCATATTTCTGTGTCACATACTCAATTAATTCGCCGCGCCGCCGCATGCAGAAGTCGATGTCAATATCCGGCATGGACACGCGCTCGGGATTCAGAAAGCGCTCAAACAGCAAGTTGTATTGCAACGGATCAACATCGGTAATCCGCAGCGCGTAGCTAACCAGGCTCCCCGCAGCCGAACCGCGGCCGGGCCCGACGGGGACATCCTGCGTCCGCGCATAGTGAATAAAATCCCAAACGATCAGGAAGTAGCCCTCGTACCGCATCTGCTGAATCATCTGGATCTCAGACGTCAGCCTCCGCTCATACTCCGAAAGCGGGTTGTGCAACACCCCTTGCTGCGCCAATCGCTCCAGAATGGGCACTCGAGTCGCAAAGCCCTCGCGCACGACTTTCTCGAAGTAACTTCCGGCTGTATGCCCAGCGGGTACCTTAAACTCCGGAAACGGATTCGGAATGCGCTCGATCTTCACGTTGCAGCGATGGGCGACATCTACCGTCCGACTCACGGCATCCGGAACTTCGCGAAAGACGCGCGCCATCTCCTCCGCGGTCTTGAAATAAAACTGGTCCGTCGCAAATTTCATGCGGTGCGCGTCGCTCATGGTCTTGCCGGTCTGAATGCAGAGCAAAACTTCCTGAGCATGCGCATCTTCATGATGCAGATAGTGGCAGTCGTTGGTGGCGATCAGCGGGATCCCCGTCTCTTTGGAAAGGCGAACCAGCTCCCGATTCACGCCTTTTTCAATCTCCAGACCCTGATCCTGAATCTCCAGAAAGAAATTATTCTTCCCGAAGACATCGCGAAGCCGGTAGGCGTTCTCTCGCGCCAAGTCGTGCTTCTCTTCCACCACGGCTTCCGTCACCGGCCCGCGCAAACACGCCGAAAGCGCGATCAGTCCCTTGCTATGTCGGGAGAGCAAATCGTAATCGATGCGCGGTTTGTAATAGAACCCTTCCAGAAAACCCGCGGAAACAAGCTTGATCAGGTTGTGATATCCCTCAAGCGATTCGCACAGCAGCACCAAATGGTTGCTACCGCGCCCGCCGGAAGGCTCGGCCTCGCCGCGATCCTGTCCATTACCGCCGCCGTTAGCCTTGTCGCCGCCTCGATCGTGACGGCTGCCCTTCGCAACGTAGACCTCGCATCCAATGATGGGTTTGACGTCGCGCTTGCTCGCCTCATAGAAAAAATTCGCGGCGGCAAACAGGTTGCCGTGATCGGTGATGGCTACCGCGGGCATTTTCTGCCGCGACGCCTCGTCAAGAAGCTCCGAGGTTTCGCAAGCGCCGTCAAGAAGACTGTAATCAGTGTGGACGTGCAGATGAACGAACTGCGGTTGACCCATGGAACTCGATTCTAAATCTCTCTCAAGAGAATTGCGACACGCATTCTCAAGTTTCCCACAGGCAACAGAAATTTGCGTGGGGCCACACCGCTACAAACTACTTTCGGCCACTGCTCTTCTTCGGCGAAGCCGCGCTTTTTCCGTGCGCCGCGGGAGCGCTCGGTTTTCCAGCCGCTACGCGAGCCTTGATGGCCGCCTTCCCCGCCGCGGTGCCGTGTGTCTGTTTAGCCGCAGGTTCAGCAGCCCCGCGAGCCTTCTCGGCAGACTTCGCCGGCTTCTTTTCTTTCTCTTTTTTCTTCGGCACTTCCTTGATTCCAGAAAGCTTCCGCAAAATCTTCTCGCGTTCCTCCGGGGTCTTGCCCCGTCCTGTCAGTTGGATCGCGAACACCTGCTCCACGATCTGGTCGAATTTCTCTCCGCGCGCCATTCCCAGCGCCTCCAGTTCGTTCGACACCATCGGCAAACCGATTCGCACCGGACGCCACTTGTTCAAGTAAGCCCGAATCTTCGACAATGCACCGGAATTCGTCGATTCGGCGAGCAAGTACGCAATCTGATCCACAGGCATCTGCTCCAGGAAGCGGTACGCATCGATCGGAGCATTCATTTTCTTCCCAATCAATTCCTTCTGCGCCTCAATTGCCTCCTCCGCGAAGCCCAGAGCCTTGTCAATCTCCGCCGAACGGTATCCGGCCTTGGCCAGCACGCCGCTCTGCTCACGATCCTTAAGCTTCCCCAGAATCGCCAGCAACATCGGCGCAGCAAGTCGCGGTCGAAAGCCAGCCGTAAACAAATCCTCGCGAACCTTCATCAATCGCGCGATCGCGTCGTAGTCCGGATGCCGCTTCGACAGGTTCGCATTCACAACCTCCAGCAAATCGTGCTGCTCCCAGGCTTTCAGCACCACCGCTGGCCGCTCCTCGCGCGCCACCGCTCGCAATTCCCCGCCAGCATCCTCAGGTGTAATCGTGTGATGCAAATCGCGCTCGATGGCCAGGTCAAACCATTCCTGAGTGCGACCCTCTGGCTTGAATCCCATGCGCGCCGCAAACCGCAGCAGCCGCAGCAATCGCACCGGCTGGTTCGTAAAGCTGTGAATCGTCAACGCCCGCACTTCACCGCGCTCGATGTCCGACAACCCGTTCGTAGGATCGAGCAGCAAACCCCGCGACGCCGGGTTCAACGAAATTGCAATCGAGTTCAGCGAAAAATCCCGCCGCCGCAAGTCCTCCATAATAGTGGACCAGCGAATTTCCGGTCGCGTACCGGGCCGCACGTAATGATCGTCGCGCGCCCCCGAAATACTGCCCTCCACATCCCCGGCAAACAGCACTTCGATATGCCGCAACTTCTCGTCTTCCACGAGAATCCTCGCGCCGCCCTTTTCCAACTCGCGCGCAATCTTCGACGGATTCCCTTCCACGGTAAAATCCAAATCGCGCAGCGAAGCGCCGGTAATCAGGTCTCGCACCGTGCCGCCCGTCAAATACAAATTGAATCCCAAGGCGGCCGCCAGTTCCTGCACGCGCAGCATCACCGCGCGCTGTTCCGGCGACAGCCGGCTTTCCAACAAAAACATATAGTCTGGCATTGCGCTCCTTCACCTTCCGGGTGTCCGCTCCGCTGGTCGCAAGAAGAAGGACATATCCGTCCGTTCCTCTGCGCCTGCCGGCCGCGGCGGCACCCGCTCTGCGTTCCCGGGCTCCATCCCGCTACGCGCGCGGGTGGTGTGCCTTGTAAATCTGCTTCAACCGCTCCTCGACAACGTGTGTATAAATCTGCGTCGTGGATATGTCGGCGTGTCCCAGCATCAACTGCACCGACCGCAAATCCGCTCCGCGCTCGAGCAAATGCGTCGCAAAACTATGCCGCAACATATGGGGCGTTAGAGCCACGCGTAGGCCCGCCCGCCGCCCGTACCCTGACAGGATCTTCCACACGCCCACTCGACTAAGCGCAACGCCGCGCTTGTTCACAAAGAGCGCAGTGCTGTTCAACGCCTTGGCCTGTCGCAGCATCTCCGGCCGCGCTTCCTCCAAGTATTTTTCGACCATCGCCAACGCCTTGCGGCCAACCGGAACGATGCGCTCCTTGTCACCCTTGCCGATGCACCGCACGCACCCAGCCTTGCTGTCCAGGTCACCGACGCGCAAGCCCACCAGCTCCGACACGCGCAAGCCGGTCGAATACAACACCTCCAGCATCGCCCGGTCCCGCAATCCCAGCGCCGTCTTCGAGTCCGGCTGTGTCAGCAAGCGTTCCACTTCCTCCAATCGCAGATATCCCGGCAACGAACGCCGAATCTTCGGCGATTCCAGATTCGCCGACGGATCCGTCGCAATCAAATCCTGTATCTGCGCGTAGCGGAAGAAATTCCGCAGTGTCACCAACTGCCGCGCCACCGTTCGACTTTCCAGCTTTTCCCGGTACAACCCAGCCAAAAAGTCCACCAGATCGTCCCGGCTGACCGCCTCCAGCGCCAACTTGCGCTTCTTCGCGAAACCCTCGAACTTCAACAGATCGCGCCGGTACGCGCTCACCGTATTCGCGGACAATCCCTTCTCCACCCGCACATGCGTGACGAACGACGCTATGGTTGCCGAGATTTCCATCAAGCCTCTATGTACGCCTCGCCGCTGCGATTCTTCCGCGTGGCAATTCCGTAGATCTCTTCCATCTCATGGCACCGGAACACCCACGCCAGCGCCAGATACAGTGCCGTGGCGCCGCCGAGCAGCCCGGCGAATACCAGGAGTTGTATAAAAAACCTCGAATGCATCGTGAATTGCGTATAGCGCGCAGCAAACCAACATGCGACCCCCATAATCGCCGAGCACAAGAAAATTCGCGAGAACGACGACAGAATTTCTCGGGTCCCTAACGCTCCGTGCCGCAACCTGAAAATGATAAACAGCGCAAAAAAATCGAAATAGCATGCCAGCGCCGTAGCCAGCGCCGGCCCCCCGTTCTGCACCCGCGTGAACAACCACGTATTCAGAAACAAGATGTTAAGCAGGACGTTGATGATCATCGAAATCGCCGCCACAATGACCGGCGTCTTGGTGTCCTGCGTGGAATAAAAGGCCGGCACCACGAGCTTGACCGTTGCCAGCCCCGGCAATGCAATCGCGTAATACAGCAGCGCCCTCGCCGTCAATCTAGTGGATGCCGCCATAAATTGCCCGTGCTGAAACAACACGCGAATTATCGGCTCGCGCAGGATCATCAGCCCCAGCATGGCCGGAATCGTAATGAACGCCACAATTCGAACGGAAAACGTCAACGTCTTCTTCAAACCGATAAAGTCATTCGCCGCCGCCTGGTGCGACATCATCGGCAGAATTGCGGTCGCCACCGCAATCGCGTACCCGCCCAGCACCAACTCCATAACTCGGTCCGCCAGGTACAACGCCGCAAGGCTTCCACCGGGCATTCGCGCGGCTGTCGCGAATCGCGTATCCACAAGCAGATTAATCTGCCCAATGCCAATCCCGAACAGCCTCGGAATCATCAGTCGCGCCACGTTCCTGATCGCAGGATGCGAAAAAGAGATCCCAAACTTAAATGTCATCCCCTTCTCGACTAACGCCGGCACCTGAATCAAAAACTGCAACACGCCGCCAACCAGCACGCCCACCACGATCGAGGTCGCCGGATCCTTAAAATATCGCCACACGGCTCCGATCGAAAACGCAATCGTCGCAACGTTCAGCACCACCGGCGTCGCCGCGGGCAATCCAAAAATGTGAAAGCAATTCAGAATCCCCATGGCCAAAGCAGCCATCGCCACAAAAAACAAGTAAGGAAAAACGATCCGGTTCAGCTCGACAGCCTGATCCCCGGCCGCGCTCGTCCCCGCAAACAAATGCACCACGAAAGGCGAAAAAACCATCCCCAAAATCGTGATGATGGCAACCACCAGCGCCAAAGTCCAAAACAGCTTGTTCGCGAAATCCCAAACCTCTTCCTTCGTCCGTTCCCGCATATACGTCGTAAAAACGGGAATAAACGACGCGGTCATCGATCCTTCTGCCACCAGCCGCCGAAAAAGGTTGGGTATTCGATAGGCCAGAACGTAAGCATCTGCCGCAAAGGTCGTCCCCAGGAGCAAAGCGATTCGCTGATCTCGAACGTAACCGAGAATACGGCTTGCGATGGTGACCAGCGAGATGATCGAGGCGGACTTGAGGATCTGCTTTTTTTCGGTCAACGGGCGGCGCTCCGGGGCCCTAACCCTAATGAAAACAATGAGTTGACAGGAAAATCCCGCTTAACATAACATACATCAGCATATTTCGCAAATAGGTAAGTCTTGAGCGTACTGAATCCTTGAAAACGCGTTCCCCAGCCTCGACGCACAAGAAGGTGATCGTCGCATTAGCCGACAGGAAATCCCTGCGCGGCTACCTAAACCCGACGCACTTGGGCCATTCCGACCCCATTGACCTGCTCACGCCCGACGGCGAGCACGAGCCAATCCCGCTATCCAAAGTCCGCTCGATCTATTTCGTTCGCGAGTTCTCCGATGACTACGAACCGGAGCGCAAAGCCTTCCTAAGCCGCCCCAAACTCGACGGCCTCTGGGTCCGCCTGCGCTTCCTGGATGGCGAAATGTTAGAAGGTGTAGTCCCCAACGACCTGCTCTCGCTCCTGGATAACGGTTTGCAAATAACACCCCCCGACCTGAACTCCACGACGGACCGCATCTTCATCCCTCGCTCAGCCCTGACCGAAGTCACAGTGTTGGGCGTGGTAGGCATAGCCCGCCGCAAACCCCCCACCCCACCTCCCGCAGCGCAACCCCGCCTCTTCACCGAGTGATTTCCACAAGCCGCGTCTCTGTAGAGGAGGTGCTCGCTCTTCCCGGCGTCACACGAGCGCCGGCGAGGCCACAAGGCGTCCCTCCAATCCACAGCAAGGGCGGCTGTCCAGGCAAATGTAGGGGCGCGCTTTAGCGCGTCCGTCCTTGCGGCCTTGGCACCCAATACAAAAACAAGTGCCGGCAAGCCTCCGGGCCCTCCTGTACTTCCCCGTTCGCGCTATGCGAGACTCCCTCCTGAACATAGGAGCTCGTAGATGAAACTCTCTGAACTAGCCAAGACTCTATCCTGCCGACTCGAAGGCCCCCCCGAAATCGAAATTCAAGGCGTAGCCGGCATCGAGCAAGCCACCTCCGGCCAACTCACCTTCCTGGCCAACAAGCGCTACATCCCCCTCCTGAAAACCACCCGGGCCTCCGCAGTCTTAATCGTCGAAGGCGGCCCACTAGATCGCGCCCCCAATCTCCCTTCACTAGCCGCCCTACGCACGGCCAACCCCTACCTAGCATTTGCCCACGCCCTGGAACTCTTCTACAAGCCACCGCGCTACGAACCCAGCGTCCAC
The DNA here is from genome assembly GCA_963721915.1 of uncultured Acidobacteriota bacterium. GTDB lineage: Bacteria > Acidobacteriota > Terriglobia > Acidiferrales > UBA7541 > Acidiferrum. The sequence goes on from CAVRLD010000010.1 coordinate 176,851, forward strand.
CCGACAGCAGTAATCGCCCGCACAGCCCGAGTCCCCGAAGGCGCCCACATAGGTCCGTACTGCTTCATCGACGAGGAAGCCGAGCTAGGCCAAAACGCCATCCTGCACAGCTTCGTTACAATCTACCAAGGCGCCAAAATCGGCGACGACTTCTTCGCCCACGCCCACGCCGTAGTCCGCGAACACTGCCGTATCGGCAACCGGGTCGTCCTTCAGAACGGCGCCATCATCGGCGGCGACGGCCTGGGGTATGCGAAACAAAAAGACGGCACCTGGTACAAAATGGTCCAATCCGGCCCAGCCGTCCTGGAAGACGACGTCGAAGTCCAATCCAACGCCTGCATCGACCGCGCCACCGTAGGCGAAACCCGCATAGGGCGCGGCACAAAAATCGACGACTTGGTCCTCGTAGGCCACGCCTCCCAACTAGGCGCCAACAATATGATCTGCGGCCAAACCGGCCTAGCCGGCTCCACAAGGATAGGCGACAACTGCATCTTCGCAGGCCAATCCGCCTCCTCCGGACACCTGACCGTAGGCGACAACGTAATCGTCACCGCCCAAAGCGGCCTACCCCGCGATGTAGCCTCCAACCAAATCCGTTCCGGCACCCCAGCCGTGGACAACAAACTCTGGCTAAAATACTCAGCAGCCCTAACCCGCCTACCCGACCTCCAAAAACGAGTCCGCGACCTGGAATCCAAACTCAAGAAACAAATGTAGGCGCCGGGCCTCAGCCCGGCGAGCCATCTCCGAGGGTGCCCGACCCCTTCTGCGGTTTGTGCAGATAGGGTCGGGATTTGGACAAGAGGTCACCAACTCAGAACGATGTGCATTCCTTTGGAATCAACACTTCTGAAAAAACCGGGAAGGAGGAGTAGCACAGACACTCCTGTCTGTGTCTCCGCCAGCACCAGCACCGATGAATCCGCCAGCGTAGTTCTAGCGTCTTACAGAGGACGCCACCAGTCTCGATCGTCGGACGCCTATTAATTCAATCGTCTAAATCACTGCAGGTCAGACGAAACTTCGGTGAAACCGACAGGCCGTTGGTCCGGCGGCAACCCAGCCGCCAAAGCATCATGCACGCGCCGATTCAACTCGTCCCGCTGCTCAAAGCTGTACGCCGACGCATCAATCGCCTCCAGAAACTCCACCAGGATTTCACCGGGATATATCTTCAGCGAGCGTTTCCGCATCACCCGGTGTGCACCCGAGCACGCTATCGGCACGATCGGCACCGCAGCCTTGATGGCCATCACCACCGCACCCTTCTTGAAATCCTGCAACCGCCCGTCCGGACTGCGCGTCCCTTCGGGATAGATCAGAAACGATTGCCCCGCCCGCAAAGACTCAATCGCCTTCTCCAAGCTCTCGAGCGCCGAGTCCCGCTCCTTGCGATTGACCGGGATGAATCGAGCCAAATGAAACGCCTGCGCCACGATCGGATACTTGAACAGCGATTCCTTCAGCAAAATCGCAATCCGCCGGGGAATCGCGCCCACAACCGCCGGCGCATCCGCCGAACTCGTGTGATTCGCCGCAAACAAACACGTCCCCGCCGGAATTCTTTCCGTCCCAACAACACGCACCCGCACCCCGACGGCCTTCACGAAAAACATCACCCCCTTGACTCCCGCCCAATATAGGGGGTTTGGGTTGCGGCTGATGAGCGTATACACCAGCAGCGGCGGCCCGACCAGCAGGATATAAATCGAAAGAAAGATCCCGACGAAGAGCGCGCGAAGCATAAATACCCAGCAAGCCCTCTATGATCGCCAATCAACTAAATTCGTCAGCGAACCACAGCCGTAACCGGCTGCGTCACCCCGCGCAGGAGCCCGTCGCGGATATGTTGTGCCTTCTCGCCTGCGCGCCCATCCTCCGTCACCCGGTACCCGGTCTCGACAACTTCGCCCAAGCGAAGCTCTACCGAAATATTCTTGTCGTCGCGGCGCACGCCAAGCCGCAACAGACTCCCCTTTTTCTGCCCGTAAACCCAACGCTCCGGAATGCGCGGAGGCTCCCCTCCATTCCAGCTCGTGATCACATCGTCCACGCGCAGCCCTGCTTGCTCTGCGGCGCCTTCGGAATCGACACTACGCACCACCAGCGAGCCGCTTTCATCCCGCCGCGCGGAAAACCCCAGCGTCGGACGCCGCCGCTCCACTGTCCGGAGCTCAAGCCCCGCAAGCGCGAACACGCGCTGATACGGTAGAGGCTCCGCGCCGGCGATATATCGCTGGAAGAAGTCTTCAAACGAGCCGCCCGCGATCTTTTCGGCCGTCAAGCGAACGTCGAGACTATCTCGATAGCTGCGGCCCTGCTTGGCGAATTCTTCATTCATCGACCGCAGCACGTCGTCCAGGCTCCTCTCATTCTCCGTGCGGTCGCGAATCAGAATATCCAGCAATACTCCCAGGACTTGTCCCTTCGTGTAGTACGAAACGCTGTGCTGCGGCCAGTTGTAAAGCGGATATTTCTCAAGCCACGCGTCCAGGCTGGATTGCTCCGCGCTCTGCCACTTGTTCGCCGGACGTGCCTCCAACTCGCTGATCTGCTCGCCAAGATCTTCGTAGAACTGGCCTTTGCTCCACAGCCCGGTCCGCACCAAGGCGTAGGATGCGTAGGTATTCGTCACGCCCTCTGCGAACCACAGCGCGCGCGTGTACTGCTCTTTCGTGTAATCCACCGGGAAGAGCGTTGCGGGACGAATCCGCTTCACGTTCCATAAGTGAAAGAATTCGTGCGCCGCCACATTGGCGAACTCTTCGTCCGAACGCACGGAAATGGCCGTCGAGTTGGCGTGCTCCATGCCGCCGCCCGCACCGGTCGCTGCCTTTCCAAAATGAACGATAAAGTAGTAACGCTGAAACGGCGCACCATCCATCAACTTCAGTTCGTAGGCGCAGATTCGCCGCAGGTCGTCCTGCACGCGTTTTTTCTTCCAATCGTCACCGTGAACCACAACCCACACAGGAGGGTTGACGCCGGGAACCTCAAAAATCTCCAACTTCTCGGCTTCGATCGGAGCATCGGCAAGCTCGTCATAGTTCGCAGCATCAAAAGTGAAGTTCCGCGCTCGACCCATCTCCTCCATCAACGTGAGGGATGCGCCTGCCGGAGTCCACTCATAAGGCAGGTCAGAAATGGCGAGATGTACGGCTTCCGAGCGCCGCTCGGGAACGTACATCAGGACCATCGCCGGATTGATAAAGGCATGTTCGCGGTTCAGTTGGGTAGCGAAGGGTCCGCCTTCGTCCCAATACGTCGCGTAACGAATCGTGACGGTACCGCTGCCGCTGACGCGCCACGTTTGTTTGTCCAGTTTTTCAATGGGTGCGCGTTCATTGTCTATGGACGCTTCGACGCGTTGAACGTGCGCGCTAAAATCCCGTATCTGGTAGAGCGCGTTCCACGCCGCCATCTGCACGGTCACTTCGCCCTTCACGTCCGGGATCTGCATCGTGACGTGGAAAAGGTGAGGCGCCGGGTCGGGAAACGCGATTTCGTAGCGAATCGCGGCGCCAGCTGTTGCGACAAAGAGCAGCTCGAAGAAAAATGCCGGAATCGCCGCCAGCAAAACGCGGCGCCCCAACGGAAAGAATCTCACCGGCTGCTTGCCCCGGAGGGGACCTCGCTGCCAATTTTCTTCAGCAACTTGTCGCACAGACCATCGAAGCTGCCGTTCGACATGACCAGTAGAAGATCGCCAGCCTTAGCTTCGCCGGCAAGATAGTCGGCAATCGCATCCGCGCCTTCAAACGCGCGCGCATCTTTCCCGAACTCCCGCACGCTTTGGGCGACGCTCTCCGGCGCCAGCCGGTTTTCGTCGCCCAACTGTTGCGCCCGAAAGACTCCGCCGAGAACGACGAGGTCCGCCAAAGCCAGCGCCTTCGGCAGCGACTCTTGAAACACTTTGCGCCTCATCGAGTTCGAGCGCGGCTCCAGAATCGCCCATATTCTCCGCTTGGGCCAGCGACCGCGCGCCGCCTCAATCGTCGCGCGCACCGCCGTCGGGTGATGCGCGAAATCATCCACAATCAAAATTCCGGCACGCTCGCCTTTCACGTCCATGCGCCGCTTCACGCTCCGAAATGTCGATAGCGCACCTGCCAGCACGTCTGCGCCGATACCGCGCCCATACGCCACGGCCATCGCCGCCACGGCATTCAAAACATTGTGCCGCCCGGTCGCCGACAGTTCAAAATCCCCAAACATCTTGCCGCGGTACGTCACACGGAAGCGCGCGATCTCCCCCTCTGTGGCAAGGCTGCTCACCACCCAATCGTTCTGTGCGGAGAAGCCATAAGTCTCGACGGGGCAAAAGGCCTTGGCCGCAGCCGCGCGCAATTCCGGCCCCGATTGCTCCGTATCTCCCCAAACGACGACGCGCCCGCTGCGCGGCACCAGATTTACCAAACGGCGGAACGCCAACTGGTAGGTCTCGAAGTCGGGGTAAATGTCTGCGTGATCGTACTCCAGGGAAGTGATGATCAAATCGTCCGGATGATAGTGGAAAAATTTAGGCCCGCGGTCCCAGAAGGCTGTCTCGTATTCATCGCCCTCGAGAATAAATTCCGCGCCGCCCTCAAGCCCATAGCTCTTGCCGAAATTTTCCGCTACTCCGCCGACCAGAAAATTAGGCTTCTTCCCTGCTACATGAAAGATCCAGGCGAGCATCGCCGTCGTGGTGGTCTTGCCGTGCGTACCACTGACCACAATCGAATGCTTGCCCGGGAGAAATTCCTCTTCCAGAACTTCCGGCAGCGACCGGTACGGGATCTTGCGGTCAAGCACTTCTTCTAGTTCCGGATTGCACCGCGCGATGATGTTGCCGACCACCACGAGATCCGGCGCAGGATTCAGATTCGCCGCATCGAATTTGTGGAAGAAGGAAATTCCCAAACTCTCCAGCAGCGTCGAGGCGGGTGGATAAACACCCGCGTCCGATCCGGTCACGCGAAACCCTTTCTCGCGCAGCATCCCAGCCAGCGGAGACATCGCCGACCCCGCGATTCCGATGATGTGAATATGTTTCCCTTTGTCGTCACTCTTGTTGTCAGTATTGTTGCCGGTACTGCCACCGATATTGTTGGTGAGAGTGTTCATGGCATCGCTCATGGCATCACCGCAGCCTCCAGAATCTCCAGGGAACCCGTTCCTGCTGCGCGCAGGCGCGCACGCACACCCAGAGGAATCGTCAGCATCGGCCGCGCGGTATGCCCGACTGGCGCGCCAAACAGGATCGGAATCCCCAATGGCTTCAGAATGCGCACGCACACATCCAGGACTGTGGGGCTTCCTGCGACGGGGGGCTCGCAATCCGGGAAATCTCCCAGCACAATTCCGCGCACATTTTCAAACTTGCCGGCCTGTTGCAGATGCATCAACGCGCGATCCACTTGCCACGGTTTCATTCCGCGATCTTCGAGCAACAGAATCGAATCGCGAGTATCCAGTTCCCACGGAGTTCCGATCGTGCTTTCCACCAACGTCATGCACCCGCCGAGCAGAGTTCCCTCCGCGTCTCCGGACGCAATTGGTTCGCCTTCCAACTGGATTTGCCATGGGCTGCCGGTGGTGCCGATTGCGTTCAGGAAACTCGGCTGATCGTATCCCTTTGGTGCACCGGCTCCGGCCTCGAGTCCCGCCGCAACCATCGGGCCGTAAATGGAAGTCCACCCGCAACGCTGCCACAAAAAAATCTGCAGGGAGGTTATGTCGCTAAAGCCGATCAGACATTTTGGCGTGGCAATTGCCGCGCTCAACTCCGGATCCAACAGATAGTTGGAGCCATATCCTCCGCGCAGCGCGATGAGCCCATCGACTCGCGTATCGGCCAGTGCGCTGATTAGTTCTTCCCTTCGTTTGTCTGTGGATGCTGAAAAGTATCCTTCTTGCTGCCTATTTACGCCGGCACAGGCAGGAGTGTCTGTGCTACTGCCGCGCACCACCGAAAAGCGGAGTCGCGCCAATTCCGCTAACCCGCGCTCTTCCGCGGCATCATTGCCCGGCGACGCTGGCGCAAAAACCGCGAGACGCGAACTTGCGCGCAGCGCCTTCGGCTTCCGCGCGAATGAAGACGACGGATGCCCCGTTGCGCTTGCCAGCGAAGGGCGGCTCATACGCCCTGCCTCTCCACCGGCAGCATCTCAAAGTTCACGCCCGGCCGCGTCATCGCAGCCAAGATCTTCTCCTGCTGCCGATGGCTGACGTCGGCATCAAACTGGATCAGGTTCTTTTCTCCCGCCATGGATACCTGGAAATTGTCCAGCGCGATTCCCAACTTGGAGAAAACATCGTGCACGAATGGCACTAGATCCTGGGCACTGCTCGTCGAAATCCGGAACAGCATGTAGCGGGGCTTGAGATTCAAGAAATCTTCGGCGTAAATCAGGACCACCAGGACAAAAAGGATGATCAAAAACGCCACGCCAGAAACCGCATAAAAACCAGCGCCAGCAGCCATCCCAATCGCGGCTTCTCCGAAAATCGCAGACGCCGTAGTGAGCCCGACGACACTGCCACGATCGCGCAGAATCACTCCGGCGCCGAGAAAGCCAATTCCCTGAACGATGTTAGAAGCTATGCGCGTCGTGCTGGTATCGCCCGTTTTGCGAGCGATCTCGACCGACATGATGGTGAAAAGGGCGGCTCCCATCGTAACGCACACGCTGGTACGCATCCCGGCGGGACGACGGCGCACGCTTCGCTCGATGCCAATCACCGCACCAAGCAACGCCGCCCACAACAAGCGATAACAAATCGTCGTCAGTGAAAGCATTTCAGTTTTGACGCAAACGCTCGCAATGACTCGATTTTACACACTACAACTTGAACTGGGTCAATTTCGCGAAATGGCGTGCCCTGGCGTGTATCTCGGTGCGCTTCAGCGTCTTCAGGCGATCTAGACCGAATTTTTCGACGGTGAAGCTGCCCATCACCGAGCCATAGACCATGGCGCGACGCAGCGAAGCATCGCTCTTATCTCCGGCGGCCGCGAGGTAACCCATGAAACCTCCGGCAAAACTGTCGCCTGCACCGGTAGGATCGTGGGGTTCTTCCAGCGGAAAAGCAGGCACGCAGAAGACGCCGCGTTTGTCGACCATCATGGCGCCGTACTCACCGCGCTTCACCACCAGCGTGGAAGGACCCATCTTGAAGATGTGTTTCGCCGCGCGCAGCAAGTTGTGTTCGCTTGATAGTTGCCGCGTTTCCGCATCGTTGATCATCAGGATGTCAACGTGGCGCAAAGTCTCGCGCAAGTCTTCATTGGAGCGCTCGATCCAGTAGTTCATGGTGTCGAGCGCTGCGATTTTCGGGCGTTTCTTGACCTGCTGCAAAACATCGCGCTGCAGGTCGGGCGCGATGTTCGCCAGGAACACATACTTCGATGCGCGATAGCGCTGCGGAAGCTTTGGTTTGAAATCGGCGAATACGTTCAATTCGGTCGTGAGGGTCACGCGTTCATTCAGATTCTCGGAATACTTGCCTGCCCAGAAAAATGACTTCCCTACCGCGCGCTCCAGGCCCTCGCAATCAATCTTGCGTTCACGAAAGATCTTGGCATCCAAATCGGTGAAATCTTCGCCGACGATTCCCACGAGATGCACCGACGTAAAAAAGCTGGCCGCAACCGAGAAATAAGTGGCCGCGCCGCCCAGCGTGCGGTCTACCTTGCCGTACGGACTCTCCACGCCATCAAAAGCCACCGAACCCACCACAAGTAAGGACACTATGCTCTCCTAGGAAATATATTTGCCGATGATCGCGGCAAGCTTCTTTTTTGTCGCTGGTGGAACCAACTTCATATCGGTGATCAGCGAGTGCCGGAGCGCGTTTCCACACTTGCAGGTGCGTTCCGCGGGCATCGCCCGCACCGCTTCACGCAAGACGCGTTGCGCGTTGTCGGCATTCTGGCTCAGCGTCTGCATGATTTGGGCGCCGGTCACTGACTCATGATCCGGGTGCCAGCAATCGTAGTCCGTAATCATCGCAATCGCTGCGTAGCAAATCTCGGCCTCGCGTGCCAGCTTGGCTTCGGTCACATTGGTCATGCCGATGACTTCAAAGCGCAACTGCCGGTGCACGTGCGCTTCGGCCAGAGTCGAAAACTGCGGGCCTTCGATGCACACGTAGGTTCCCCGGCGATGTACCTTGACGCCGCAATGCACGCTGGCATCCGCAAGGACGGCGCTGGCCTGCGCGCAGGTTGGTTTGTCGAAGGTGACGTGGGCCACCAATCCCTCGCCGAAGAACGTGGAAATGCGCAGCTTGGTGCGGTCAAAAAATTGATCCGGGACCAAAAACTCTCCCGGCTTCAGATCCTCCTGCAGTGAACCGACGGCGCTTACGGAAATGATCCGTTGGACGCCGAGCTGCTTCATGGCGTAAACGTTGGCGCGAAAATTAATCTCGCTGGGCAGGATGCGGTGGCCGCGGCCGTGCCGCGCGAGGAAGGCCACGCGCTTCCCTTCCAGCATGCCGAGAACGACGGCATCCGACGGCTCGCCGAAGGGTGTCTTCACGTGAATCTCGCGCGTATCGGTCAGGCCAGTCATGGAATACAAACCGCTTCCGCCGATAATTCCGAGCGTGGCCATGGGAGATGCCTTCGCGGGCGTGCGCTTTTTCTTGTCCGGCTTGTTCGACGCTGCCATTTCACCTCTGCTTTTTAAGGACGAGCCTTGACCCGCCCGTTTACCGCAAAAATCTTAGGTCAACATTCAGCGCGAGACGGCTTGGCCCAAGCCGCTGTGCGCAAGGATTTCGTTCACCGCCGCGAATGGATCTTTCTTGCGATCCGCGACCTCTCCTGCCAAAGCCGTCAGCCGAGCCTCTCCGCCGGCTCCGCCGAGAGCTCTTTGCAGCAACCGGGATTCGACGAGTTCGATCAACCGCTGCTTCCAATGTTCGACATGCTTTCGGCGACGCTCGTCGCTGGATTCAAAATGGGCACGAAACTTAGCGACCGTTGAGGCCAGCACATCGATTCCCTTGTTCTCGCTGGCCACCGTGCGCACCACCGGCGGTTGCCAGCCATCCCTGGGCATGACCAGCGACAGCATCGCGAGGAGTTCCTGTTCCAGGCGGTCTGCACCTTCGCGGTCGGACTTATTCAACACGAAAATATCGCCGATCTCCATCAGCCCCGCCTTCATGTTCTGGATATCGTCGCCCATGCCGGGGACCATCACGACCGCGACGCAATCCGCTAAGCGCACGATATCAACTTCATCCTGTCCAACACCAACGGTCTCGATGAGCACTTGATCTTTGCCTGCGGCGTCGAGGAGCAATGCGACTTCGGCGGTCGCGCGGGCCAGGCCACCGAGAAATCCGCGCGTCGCCATGGAGCGGATGAACATGCCCGCGTCGCCGGCGTGACCTTGCATGCGAATGCGATCGCCGAGGATTGCTCCGCCGGTGTACGGGCTAGTGGGATCGACGGCGATCACGCCGACGGCTTCGTTTTGGCGCCGATAGATAGCGGCGAGACGATCGACCAGGGTACTCTTGCCCGTACCCGGCGCGCCGGTGATGCCGGTGAGATAGGCTTTGCCCGTCCGCGGGAACACGACGCGCAGCAACTCTTCTGCTTCCGGCTGATGATTCTCAATCGCAGTGATCGCGCGCGCAATCGCGAGGACGTCCCCAGAGCAAACGCGCTCCGCCCAATTCTCAATGGGCGGCGGCATGGTTTTCCCGTGAGGTGCGCGGCCAGGCTGAAGGCATCACGCTATTATTTCTTGCCTAGTAGCTGGCGGGCAATCACCAACTTCTGAATTTCGCTGGTGCCTTCGCCGATGGTGCACAGCTTCACGTCGCGGTAAAACTTCTCGGCTGGGTAGTCCTTGATGAAGCCGTAGCCGCCGTGGATTTGCACGCACTCGTTGGCCACACGCACGGCAACTTCGCTGGCGAAAAGTTTGGCCATGCTGGATTCGCGGGTGAAGCGCACTTCCTTCTGGTCGGCGAGCCACGCTGCCTGGTATACCAGCAGGCGTGCAGCTTCCACCTGCGTGGCCATATCGGCGAGTTTGAACTGGATGGCTTGAAACTCGCTGATGGCCTGGCCGAATTGTTTGCGCTGCTTCGCGTATTTCGTGGCGGCATCCAGGGCGCCTTGCGCCATGCCCAATGCCAGGGCGGCAATCGAAATACGGCCGCCGTCGAGGATCTTCAGGCTGCCGACGAATCCTTCGCCTTCCGCGCCCAGCACGTTTTCGGCAGGGATGCGGCAATCGGTGAAGATGACTTCGGAGGTGTCGCTGGCGCGCAGGCCCAACTTGTTTTCTTTCTTTCCGGGCTTGAATCCAGGCGTGCCTTTTTCCAGGATGAAGGCGCTGATTCCGTGGGAATTTTTGGACTTGTCGGTTACGGCCATGGCGACGCAAACGTCAGCGTAGTGACCATTCGTGGTGAAGGTCTTGGCTCCGTTCAGGATCCAGTGCTTTCCGTCGCGCACCGCCGTGGTCCGCGTGCCGCCGGCGTCCGAGCCTGCTTCTGGCTCGGTCAGCGACCACGCGCCGATCTTTTTGCCTTGGGCGAGCGGCGTCAGATACTTTTTCTTTTGCTCTTCGGTGCCAAACTTGAAGATGTGATTGCTGCAGAGCGAATTGTGGGCTGCGACGATGATTCCTACCGAGCCGTCTACTCGCGAGAGTTCTTCGATCGCTAGCGCGTATTCGATGTAACCGAGACCAGCGCCGCCGTATTGTTCGGGGAAAATTACGCCTAGCAGGCCCATTTCGGCGAGCTTGGGCATAATTTCAGAGGGAAAGTGTGAGGCTTCGTCCCACTCCATTACGTGCGGGGCAATTTCGCCTTCGGCAAATTCGCGGATGCTGCGGCGAAGTTGCTGCTGTTCGTCGGTAAATGAGAAATCCACAGTGTTTTCCTCGTTTGGTCCCGGATCCAACGGAAGCTATAGCCGGCCAAAGATTTATTTATATAGTTTACATGAAGGTTTGGCTGGGATGGGTATGTGGTGGGGAAATGGTTGCGTTTCTGGAATGATTTTGGGGTTCGGGGGCATGTAGACGCCGGGCTTAAGCCCGCCGCCTGCACCGCAATTCATCAGGCTGCGCGATTTACCAGCCTGCTGGGTAGTTGTTCTCTTTGTTTTGCTCGTCGAGCCAGACTTTCAGGGGGGCGAAATAGTCCGCAATGGCGGTGGCGTCCATTTGTTTTTCGCCGGTCAGGGTGTCGAGCGCTTCTTGCCACGGCTTGCTTTCGCCTAACGCGAGCATCTGGTTGAGTCTCTGGCCCGCCACTTTGTTTCCGTAGATGGAGCAGCGGTGCAGCGGGCCAGAGTAGCCGGCTTCGCGGCAGAGCGCTCGCTGAAATTGGAATTGCAGGACACGTGCGAGGAAGTAGCGCATATACGGAACGTTGCCGGGCACGTGATATTTTGCGCCGGGGTCGAAGTCGGCTTCGGTGCGCGCGACCGGCGGGGCCACGCCCTGATATTTCAGGCGCAGGTCCCACCACGCCTGGTTGTAGTGGTCGGGTTTGACTTCGCCTGCGAATACTTCCCAGCGCCATTTGTCGATCAGCAGGCCGAACGGCAGGAAGGCGACTTTTTCGAGGGCCTGCTGCAGCAAATAATCGATATCGCCGGACGCCGGTGGCACGGCTTCGATCAATCCGATCTTTTTCAGATATTCCGGAGTGACCGAGAGCGCGATGGTGTCTCCCACCGCTTCGTGGAATCCGTCGTTGGCGCTGCCCTGGAACAATGGAGGCTGCGTGTTGTAGGCGCGCTGGTAGAAGTTGTGGCCGAGTTCGTGGTGAATGGTTACGAAATCTTCCTGCGTGATCTGAATGCACATCTTCACGCGAAGGTCGTCTTTGGAATCCACGTCCCAGGCGCTGGCGTGGCAGACTACGTCGCGGTCGGCGGGCTTGGTGAACAGTGAGCGCTCCCAAAATGTTTTCGGGAGTGGCGCGAAACCCAGCGAGGTGAAGAAGGCTTCGCCGTAGCGGACCATGCCGCGCGCGTCGGTGTTGCGATCCTGGAGGATTTTGGTGAGGTCGTAGCTTTGCGGAGGTTTCGGCGAATCCATCAGCGGATAGACGTTGTTCCATTCTTGCGCCCAGATATTGCCGAGGAGATGCGCGGGAATAGGGCCTTGCGCGGGCACCACGTCTTTGCCGTACTTCTTGGCGAGTTGTCCGCGGACGTAGGCGTGCAGCGACAAATAGAGCGGGCGCAGTTGATCCCAGAGGCGATCCACTTCCTTTGCGAAGGCGTCGGGCGGCATGTCGTAGTTGGAACGCCAGAGCGCGCCAGCGTCGGCAAAGCCGAGTTCGCGCGAGCCTTTATCACCAAGCTCCACGAGGCGCACATAGTTTTGGCGCATGGGCGCGCCGACGGCGTGCCATCCGAGCCAGGCGCGTTTGAGCTCGGCTTCATCGCGGCTGGTGGCCATCAATTTTCCGACCGCGGTTACGTCGAGGCATTTGTCGTCTGCGCCGTCGGGGCACCACTTTCCTTTACCGTAGTCTCCATCGAGCGACGCGGCTACCTGGGCCAATTCTTTTTGTTCGGCGGGATCGCTGGGGGCGGGGAAACCGGCGGCGAGTTTCAGCAGGAGCATTTTTCGCATCATCACCGGTGGGAGGGTGACTTGGTCCCAGCGCCCGGCTTTTTTCGCCAGTTCTACGCTGAGGGCGTTCAGTTGCTGGTTGGCGTCCGCAGAGATTTGCTCGGTGTCGTCAGTGATGAAGTTTTGCTGCACCCATGCGGCGCGCGACGCTTTCACGCCCAGGTTCAAAAGTCGCGACTCGGCATCGTCGAGAAAGGCCCGTGCTTCGTCCGCGGTCGGCGCCGTACCGCGATCGCGGACAGCTTTGCGGACGTCGTTTTTGGGCGCTTGCGCCACGACGGCAATGGCTGAGAAACACAAAATCGCGGCTGCAGCGCTACTGAACGGCCAATTTCGCTTCATCAGGCCCCCACCTTTTGTGTTTGCATCGCCGCGTCTTGCAACACGGTCAGTGCGCGCTCGATACCTGCCTCATCGACATCGCAATGCGTCACCAGGCGCACCGAATGCAGCGCGGTGTCTTGCGCACACACGCCTCGCTGGTACAGGATTTCGCACCACTCTACCGCGGTCTTCCCGGTCTTCAAGCAATCGAAGATGACGATGTTGGTGCGGACCTTTGTCGGATCGATCGCGAATCCCGGAATTTTCGCTACGCCCTCGGCCAAGCGGCGAGCGTTTTTGTGATCGATGTGCAGGCGCGACGGAGATTTCTCGAGCGCCAGCAATCCGGCTGCGGCAATCACGCCTGCCTGGCGCATTCCGCCGCCTAACATTTTGCGGTAGACGCGGGCCTTGTCGATGAATTCGCGCGAGCCTGCGACCATCGATCCTACTGGCGCGCCTAGCCCCTTGGAGAGGCAAAACATTACGGAGTCTACCTTGCGGGTCATTTCCGCGACGTTTTCACCGAGCGCGGTGGCGGCGTTGAAAATGCGTGCGCCATCGAGGTGTACTTTCAGACCGATGTCGTGGGCTCGATCGCAAATGTCGTTGACCTGCGCGGTCGGATAGACTGTGCCCCCCGCCATGTTGCTGGTGTTTTCCAGGCATACCAGCGCGGTTTGCGAGTCGTAGTAAATTTTGGGGCGTACCACCGCTTCGATCTGTTTCCAGGGGAGGATGCCGTCTTCGGCACGCGCGATGCGTGGCATGCAACCTGCGATCGCGGACATCGATGCCAGCTCGTACAGATTGACGTGGCTGCGCTCCTCGCAGATCACTTCATCGCCGTGATGGGTCCACACTTTGATGGCGATCAGGTTGCCCATGCATCCGGTGGGGACGAAGAGCGCGGCCTCCTTGTCGAAGATTTGCGCGGCGCGAGCTTCCAGGCGGTTGACGCTGGGGTCTTCGCCGTAGACGTCGTCGCCAACGTCTGCTTCGGCCATGGCGCGGCGCATCTCTGGCGTCGGACGCGTGACCGTGTCGCTGCGTAGATCCACCACCTGATTCAATCCGTCAACTCCACCCATCATCCCAGTCTCCTTCTCCAACTCGGTGGCCTCTGTGGACCCTTCGGCTCTGTGGCTTCTGCGCGCTGATCTTCGTGCCTTTCACAATAACCGGGACCCAGCGAACAGGCGTATTATGGCTTGCCAACGCCGGGCTGAAGCCCGGCGTCAACATGGTCGGTTGCTTTAAATCTATTCCGCCTCTTTTCTCAGCGCGCCTCAGCGGACTCTGCGTCTCGGCGTTAGATTTTTTCCTCGGCCGGGCGTTACCTTTGTTTCTCACCGCATCAGCTCGACGAAGACCTCGTTCGCGACGCTCAATTTGCCTAAAGCCAAGCGAACCACGTTGCCATTGCGCTCAACCATGCCCGCGGACATGAGCCGATCGAATCGCGGGGCCACCGCGACGCCATATTGTCGCTCAATTCGCCCGACATCGATTCCGTCCAGCTGCCGCAAGCCTAAAAACAACTCTTCTTCCAGCGCGCTTTCCGGCGTTACTGCTTCCAACTGCTCGGCAGGCAATCGCCCGCTCTCGATCGCGTTCCCATAGGCCGACGCGTCGTGTGCGTTCGCCCAGCGTTGCGTTCCTGAAAACGAGTGGGCGCCGGCGCCAAAACCCAGGTACGGTTCGCGCCTCCAATATTTCAAGTTGTGGCGGGACTCGAAGCCTGGCTTGCCCCAGTTGGAGATTTCGTAGTGGCGGTAGCCGGCGCGTTGCAACACCATGCAAGCGCTCTCGTAAAAGTCCGCCATTTCATCCTCGCTGGGGATCGTGCTTGCGCCGTACTTCGCGCCGCCACGCAAGACTTCGGCACCGAGGCGGCTGCCGTCGTCGACCTCGAGTAGGTAGATGGAGACGTGTTCCGGGCCGAGCGCCGCCAGTTCGTCCAGCGAGGCGCGCCAACTCGCCCGCGTCTGTCCCGGTAATCCCGCGATTAAATCGAAGCTGATATTTCTGATCCCCGCATCGCGCAAAGTCGGCACCGCGCGGTAGATATCGGCTCGACGATGCATGCGGCCCGTCGCCTTCAACTCTGCGTCGGAAAACGATTGCACTCCAAAACTAACGCGATTGATTCCGGCTTGGACCCACGCCGCAGCCTTAGCGGCCTCCACAGTCTCGGGATCGGCCTCGAGTGTGACTTCGGCTAACTCCGTAGCGAAACTTGCCCGAATCGCATCCAGCATCCGTTGTAAATGAACGGGATCAAGGAGGCTCGGCGTCCCTCCGCCAAAGTAAACCGTGTCGGAAACAGCATCGGCGAATGTGACCGGGAGTTCCACCCCAGCGCTCCCGTATAAATCGCGATACCGTTCGATTTCGGCGCAAACAGCATTGACGTATGGAGCGAAGCGGGTCGAAGACACCACGCCCGTATGAAAATTGCAATAGGTGCACTTGGTCTGACAAAACGGAACCTGTATGTAAATCCCAACTCGTGTCATCACGCAAAACTCTAGCACATCCCCCAGCCACTACCCCTGCGGTGGGCGTCATAGCCGTTCCCAGTCCTTGCCACGACAAACAGAACGTGTGCCGTTTTTCGAATAATCAGACCCCCCGTCGAAATTAGACGGGGCGCGCCGGGAAAAGTGCTACTTTCGTCGCTCCTTCGTTCCATCGTCAACGACCTTCACCCAAATCTTTCTCTCCCGCGGGCCATCGAACTCACAAAGAAAGACTCCCTGCCAGGTTCCCAGCACTAACTTTCCCTTCTCAACAAAAATCACTTGGCTCGCACCCACCATCACCGCCTTGGCATGGGAATCCGTGTTCCCCTCCGCATGGCGGTAAGGGCCGGAGTGCGGCACCAACCGGTCAAAGACGCCTTCCAAATCCGTCGCGACATCGGGATCTGCGTGTTCGTTGATCATCACTCCAGCCGTCGTGTGCGGCACAAACACATAGCAAACGCCCGTCGCCACCCCGGATTCGGCCACCGCCCGCTCCACCGCGACCGTCACATCCAGCAACTGCGTCCGGCGGCCCGTCCTTACCTTCAACACTTCCATACTCATGGTTCTCCCGATCGAATTTTAGCATTGGGGCGGCGAATCTCTTCGGCAGGCCGCCGGCATCGAGAACGAAGGCGAAAGGGAGCCTACACCGACGATAGGGTGAAACGGAGTAGGGGACGAGCGGCGCGTTTCCGCGTAGGAGCTCGTCCCCTCTAGGCCAACTGCTTTGCGCAAAATTCTAGACTCTGCCGCATTAGGAAGTCGTTAAGAGGATTTTTCGCGCAGTTAGTGGGTCTTAGGATATACGCGCGATGCGGTGTTCTTTGAGATTGGCGGCGCCGGCGAGGTCTTTCAGGTCCTTCAATCCTTCGGTGCCCATTTGGGAGAGGAATGGCAGGAAACTAAGCTCCCGCGATTGCAACACTTTGCCGGGATACAAGAGATTCTCTAGAAACTCCACGTGCTCGGCGATCCGTCCCGCGCGTTCGTCCAGTGCTCTTCCTGTTTTTTCCCGCAACTTGTCCAGTTGGAAGCTCATCTTTTCGCGGGTCGTGGCCACGGCTCCGGCCAGCGTGGCGTCCAGTTTCTGGATGTCCGCCCCCAGTTCGGTCAATGTCGTTTCGATGAGTGTTTTCCTCTTGTCGAAATCCTCGGCGAGCTGTTTCGGCAGCGAGACTGATTCCATCTGCTTGCGTAACTCTTGCGGGCCCGCCCAGATATTCTCGATACACAACTGATATTTCTGCAGCAGCTTGTCGGCCTTCGCGTCCAACACGGTGAAGTCCGCGCGTGGCAGGACCACCGGCATGCGCCCGAGGACGTGCCGGTAGACGACTTCGGATTGCGCCAGGTAGGAAATCTCCGCCGAACCCGCGGAAAACGCCACCGTCGGCAGCAGGTAATCCTGGACCACCGGCCGCAACAACGCATTCGGACTCAACGTCTCCGGCGAGGCTTTAGCCAACCGCAAAATCTCCTCGCGCGTCCACGAAGAGTCGCCCGACTTGAACTTCCCGCCACTGGCGCCATCACCATTGCCCGGAACAAACGCGATGGGCTGCCGCAAGCCATCTTTCATGTGGAACAGCAGCGAGCTTTCGGCGGTCACCTTCACTTGCGGATCGACTCCCGCCGCTTCCAGTTCTTTGCCGCGTTCCAAAAGCTTCGCACTCAATTCGTCGCGATCCATCAGTGCTTTCAGGTAGACCGGCGCGGCGATTCGATGAAGCCGCGCATCCAGCGGATCGACCAAAATCAATCCGTATTCCGCGAACACGCGTGCGAACAGTTTTCCGAAGGCACTGCCGTAGGTCTCTTCCGGCGTGTAACTCTCCTGCAGGAATTTCGCCACACTCTCGATTCCGGCGCCCGTCAAGAGTTCCGAAGCACTCTTGGTCAATCCCGCGACTTCAGATCCGAGCTTTACTTGTCCTACCGGCCGCCCGGGCGCTCCCTCCACAGGCAACTCAAATCGAGTGAGCTTCCCGCCATGAAACCAAGAAACATGGCGAACCTCGTCCAGGTCGTGATCTTCGGTCGCCATCCAGAACACGGGCACCGCAGGAACTCCGGCCTCACTCAGTTCTTCGGCGATGCGAATCGCGCTTAGCGCCTTGTAAAACGAATATGCAGGTCCGCCAAACAACCCGACTTGCTGCCCACTCACGACCGCGACAGATCCATTCTCCAAAAGGTCGAGGTTACGTCGGGTCGCGTCGCCCGCACCTAACGCGCCATTGATATCCCGCAACGCGGCCACTACTTCTTTTCGGCGCTCAGGCGGATAATCGAGAGCCCGTGTATTCTCCTTCACGGATTCGAACGTAGGAGGGTGCGCGTAGAATTTTGAGACGCCGGGGAAATCATCAAGAAACCGAAGAAACAACTTCGGCTGGTGTGGCAGGCGCCGGAACGGTATCGAGATACAACCCATCGAGAGTTAGATGATACACAGCCGAGATGGTCACGCCAAATCGCCCTATGGTTGTATGCCATCCCGGGCGACGAGGCCTATGGCCTTCACTCCTTTGACGAACCCCATCCCCGAAGGAGAGCGGCCCAGCCGAACACACTCCCCGGTAACACCCACATGGCCAGTGGGTAGCCGCCAGCCGTCATGTAGGCGCCGTGCTTTAGCGCGGCGTTCGATCAGAAAGTACGCACGCTTTGTCGTGCGAACCCAGTGTCAGGGTACGGCTTCAGCCGTGACAGGAGAGGCCATCTCAGCCGCCGAAGGGGCTAGATTTCCTTGAGAGTTGACTGCGGCCTCACCCAGCCGCGTGGCACTAAACCCGCGCAACTAGCGGTTGTAAGCTGGCCAACGATTCCAAAATGCGCTGTTCGTATGCTTCCGAGAGCGGCACCAGCGGCAGCCGTGGAATCCCGCCGCGATAACCTCGCTGATCCATCGCAAATTTGACGCCAGCAATCGCATGTTCCGAAGCGACCACCTTCGATACCTTGAGTAGCACGTTTTGGAGCCCCCGAGCCTTCTCGATGTGCCCAGCGCGCACAAGCTCGAACAGCTCCACGCACTTTTCCGGCAGCGCCGAAGCCAAAGCCAGGATTGCGCCTTTCACCCCAACCATCAGTCCCGCAAGCAGTGTCGGTGCCGAGCCCGTTAGAACTTGGAAGTCCGCCGGCGCGGCTGCAACCATTTCGGCGACGCGCATCACGTGGCCCGAGCTTTCCTTGATTCCGACAATGTTCGGATGCTCCGACAGCACCGCAACTTCGGGCGCTTCCAGAGTAACTCCCGTGAAGATCGGCACCGAATACAGCAGCACCGGAATCGGCGAAGCATCCGCAACCCGCCGGTAGTGCGCAATCAAGACGTCCGGCTTGTACGCAGGCTTGTAGTAGTGCGGCGTTTTTACCAGCGCGAGGTGATAACCGAACTCGGCCGCGCGCTTGGTCCGTTCGATGGTTTCGGCAGTCGATTCCGCACCGGTTCCCGCGATTAGTCGCTTCCCCTGGCCCGCGGCTTCTTTTACGGCAGCGAGGATGCCGTCCATTTCGGTTCGCGACAACAAGACCGATTCGCCGGTCGATCCGAGCACCACGTAGCCCGCGAGTCCCGTCGAGTTGTACCGCTCGATGTTGTACTTCAAATCGCTGAGCGACACCGATCCATCCGCGGCAAACGGCGTCGTCAACGCGGGATAAACTCCGGAAAGGTCCATGGCCTAATCTCCCGTTGCAGTAGTGCCCGAAGCCGGTACGCGCCCCCGGTGCAGATCCTGCAGCGCGCCGACTTCAGGTTTCTGATCCAGCAACGCGCGAATGCCAAGTGCCGCCGCGTTGGCCGCAGCCAGCGTGGTGATGCATGGAATATTGTGCCGGATGGCAGCGCGGCGAATCGATTTTTCATCGTAAAAAGACTCGCGCCCGAGTGGTGTATTGATGATCAGATCGATCTTGCGGGTCTTGATCAGGTCGACGATGTTGGGCCGTCCCTCATTCACCTTGAACACCGGTTCGGCCTCAATGCCCGCGGCTTCCAGCGCCGCCGCCGTGCCTCGCGTTGCCAGCAAGCGAAAGCCTAGTGCCAGCAAATCTTTTCCGAGTGGCCCAACCTGCCGCTTGTCGCGATCGTTGACGCTGAGAAACACCGTGCCCTTTTGCGGCAGCCGCTGGCCGGCCGCAAGCTGCGCCTTCGCGAACGCCTGCCCGTACGACGTCGAAATGCCCATTACCTCGCCCGTTGAGCGCATTTCCGGTCCGAGAATCGTATCCACACCGCGGAATTTGTTGAATGGGAACACCGGCGACTTTACCGCGTAAAATTCGTGAACGGCAATCTCGGAAACGCCGTTGTGCTTCACCAGGGGCAGTTTCATATCCGCTAGCCGCTTTCCCGCCATGAGCCTCGCGGCCACTTTCGCCAGCGGCACACCAGTCGCTTTGCTCACGTATGGAACTGTGCGTGATGCCCGAGGATTCACCTCCAGCACGTACACCACATCACGCTGAATGGCGTACTGCACGTTCATCAATCCGACCACTTTGAGCGCCAGCGCCAGCCTTTTGGTGTAGTCGCGAATCGTCTCCAATATCTTCGGCGACAAACTCACCGGCGGCAGCACGCAAGACGAATCGCCGGAATGCACACCGGCTTCCTCGATGTGCTCCATGATTCCGCCGATCACCACGTTGGTCCCGTCAGCCAGCGCATCCACGTCCACTTCGGTGGCTTCTTCCAGGAACTGATCGATCAGTACCGGCCGCGCCGGCCCCATAAGCGCCGCTTGCGCCACGTATTCCTGCACGGTGTTCACATCGTACGCGATCACCATGGAGCGCCCGCCCAGCACGTAACTCGGCCGCACCAATACCGGCAAACCAATTTCAGCGGCAACGCGCGCCGCTTCTTCCGGCACGAGCGCCGTGGCGTTCCGCGGCTGGGGAATCTTCAGTTCTTCAAGCAAGCGCCCAAATCGCCTCCGGTCCTCCGCCAAATCAATCGACTCCGGCGTGGTTCCGATAATGGGCACGCCGTTGCGTTTCAATTCCAGCGCCAGGTTCAGCGGCGTCTGCCCGCCAAATTGAACGATCACTCCTTGCGGCTTTTCTCGATCGACAATCGCCAGCACATCCTCAAGCGTGAGCGGCTCAAAATACAAACGATCTGAGGTGTCGTAGTCGGTCGAAACCGTCTCTGGATTGCAATTCACCATGATCGTTTCATAGCCATCTTCGCGCAGCGCGAACGAGGCATGGCAGCAGCAGTAATCGAATTCGATTCCCTGCGCGATCCGATTCGGACCGCTGCCCAGAATCATGATTTTCGACCGCGGTTGCGGGTCAGACTCGTCCTCTTCCTCGTACGTCGAATACATGTAAGGCGTAAACGACTCGAATTCCGCAGCGCAGGTATCGACCCGCTTAAAGACTGGGGCCACACCGTAGCGTGCGCGCTGCAGACGCACAGCGGCAGGCGTCGTCTTCCAAATCTGCGCGAGAACTTCGTCGCTGGTGCCATAGCGTTTCACTTCACGCAGCAAGTCTTTGGAAGCCGTTTCCACGGTTACACTCGCGGCCCGACGGTTCATCGCATTGATCTCTTCGAGCTGCTGGATGAACCACGGATCGATTTTCGTGAGCTCGCAAATCTCGCTCGCTGGAAGTCCGCGCTCCACCGCCGTCATCAGCCAGTGGATGCGATCCGCGCGTGGCGTCGCCAGCTTTTCGCGCAACAGCGATTCCGGCGTCTCGGCGGGAGCGCGCCAGGGAGTATGTGGTTCGAGCGACCGAATCCCCTTCTGCAGCGCCTCTTTGAACGTTCGCCCGATGGCCATGACTTCGCCGACAGATTTCATCTGGGTGCCAAGCGTCGTGTCGGCGCCCGGGAATTTCTCGAACTGCCATTTCGGTATTTTCACCACCACGTAGTCGATGGTCGGTTCAAAACACGCCGGAGTCTTCTTCGTAATGTCGTTGGGTATTTCGTCCAGCGTCATCCCAACCGCCAGGCGCGCGGCAATCTTTGCGATGGGAAAGCCCGTAGCCTTGCTGGCCAGTGCGGAACTCCGCGACACGCGCGGATTCATTTCGATCACCACCATGCGGCCGTTTTCTGGATTGATTCCAAATTGCACGTTGGAGCCGCCGGTCTCGACACCGACTTCACGCACGATCGCCGCCGCGGCATCGCGCATCCGCTGATATTCCTTATCCGTCAGCGTCTGTGACGGCGCCACCGTGATCGAATCGCCCGTATGAACACCCATCGGGTCGAAATTTTCGATGGAGCAGATGACCACGAAGTTGTCGCGGAAATCGCGCATCACTTCGAGTTCATATTCTTTCCATCCGAGCACGGATTCTTCCACGAGCGCCTCGTGAACCGGGCTCATATCCAAGGCATGCGAGATCGCCTCGCCAAACTCTTCGCGGTTGTAAGCAATCGATCCCCCGGTGCCGCCTAGCGTGAACGAGGGCCGGATCACCAAGGGAAATCCCATCTGATCGCACAATCGCAGCGCATCCTGCGCGTTATTTACCAGCGCCGACGCGGGGACTTCCAATCCGATTTTGCGGCACGCATCCTTGAACCACAGACGATCCTCCGCCACCTTGATCGCCCGCAATGACGCGCCAATCATTTCCACTTTATATTTTTCGAGAATGCCGCTCTCCGCCAGCTCAACGGCGAGATTCAGCGCCGTCTGCCCTCCGACCGTCGGCAAAAGCGCCTGTGGCCGCTCGCGCGAGATGATCTCTTCCAGATATTCCTTAGTGAGCGGCTCGATGTAAGTACGGTGCGCCAGCTCAGGATCAGTCATGATCGTAGCCGGATTCGAATTCACCAGCACGACCTCGTAACCCTCGCTACGCAGCGCCTTGCATGCCTGCGCGCCGGAATAATCAAACTCGCAAGCCTGGCCGATCACAATCGGGCCGGATCCGATAATCAGAATCTTCTTGATGTCTCTACGTTTTGGCATGAATTTCGTCAGGGCACGGCTTTAGCCGTGCCGTACCGCAAACGACCTTTCCGCGGGCTTCAGCCCCTGAGGTGCTGCGTCCATCTCAAACGTGCCTGCTGCCGATGACCAGTGATATTCGGCGGCCTGCCCGACCAATTTCTTTCGGACAAGATTTGGTCGGTGTATCGCACGTGATTCTCATAGTCGTCGGCGTCGCGAATTCGATGATCAGAAAAACCGCGTTGCCAGATGGACTGAGTGGCGAACGCTCATCGGCGCGAACTTCCCGGCTGCGCGAATTCCTTCATCAAATCCGTAAACTGCGTAAAAAGGTAGTGCGAATCGTGCGGCCCCGGCGAAGCCTCCGGATGATATTGCACGCTGAACAGAGGCAATGATTTGTGCCGCAGCCCTTCATTGGTGTTGTCGTTGAGATTCAAGTGCGTGACTTCGACTTCACTCGATGGCAACGAATCAGGGTCCACGCAGAAGCCGTGATTTTGCGAGGTGATTTCTACTTGCTCGGTCAGCACATTTTTTACCGGGTGGTTCGAGCCATGATGGCCAAACTTCAGCTTGAACGTTTTTCCGCCCAGCGCCAGCCCGCACAGTTGGTGCCCAAGACAGATCCCGAAGACCGGAACCTTGCCGAGTAACTTGCGAATTCCTTCGATCGCGTACCCAGCCGGTTCGGGATCACCCGGGCCATTCGAAAGGAAAACACCGTCCGGTCCCATTGCAAGCACGTCTTCGGCGGACGTTTGCGCCGGCACTACCGCAACTTCGCACTGGTGATCGACTAGCAGTCGAAGGATGTTTTGCTTGATTCCATAATCGTAAGCGACCACGCGGTGCTTGCGTCCCTCCTGCCCGGCGCCCGATTCGCCCATTTGCTCCGTCCACGGAGAGCTCACGAAATCGATCGAACCCGTGTCCCATTTGTAGGTTTTGTTACAGGAGACGCGGCTGGCCAACTCTTGCCCGGCCATCGTCGGCAGTTGCTTGGCCTCGAAGATCAGTTGCTCCGAGGGCGTACCATCGGTCGCCACAACGCCGCGAAGCGCGCCAAATTGACGCAGGTGCCGCACCAGCGCCCTCGTGTCGATGTCCCAAATCACCGGAATCTTGTTGCGGTTGAGGTACAGCTGCGCCGTTTCCGCCGAGCGCCAGTTCGACGACACCTGCGAGAACTCGCGCACGATCAGGG
This sequence comes from uncultured Acidobacteriota bacterium, assembly GCA_963721915.1. Taxonomy (GTDB): domain Bacteria; phylum Acidobacteriota; class Terriglobia; order Acidiferrales; family UBA7541; genus Acidiferrum. Next base: position 200,456 of record CAVRLD010000010.1, read on the forward strand.
ACTCGATGTACGGCCGTGCCGATTCCTGATCATCGAGATTCGCGCCAACATTTCCGATGTGCGGATAAGTCAGGCAAACAATTTGCCCTGCGTAACTTGGGTCGGTGAAAACTTCCTGGTATCCGGTGAGGCTGGTGTTAAAAACGACTTCGCCGCCCCGGCGCGTGATCGCGCCGGCCGCGCGGCCGTTAAATACGCGCCCGTCTTCCAGCGCGAGTATAGCGGGTCGATGCTGCACTTCGTTCAGAGTATCCTCCGTCGCAAATCATTTCGTTTTTGCTTCCGCTGTCGAGAGCGAACCGAAGTGATCCACGGGCCAATACGCGAACACGGCGCGGCCGTAGATGTAGTGGCTGGCGACGGGGCCAAAGACGCGCGAATCATTCGAGCTGATTCGGTGATCGCCCATCACAAAGTAATTGTCACGCGGCACCCGCACCGGGCCAAAGTCCGTCAGATCTTCATATTGCGGGGGCACATAGGGCTCCGCGAGCGAAGCACCGTTGACGAAAACCATTCCCTTGCGAATCTCGACCGTTTCTCCCGGCAAGCCAACGACTCGCTTAATAAACGACTTCGAGCGGTCCAGCGGATACCAGAAAACGACCACATCGCCGCGGTCGATCGGCTCAAAACGATACACAAATTTATTAATGAAGATGCGTTCCTGGTCGGAGAGCAGCGGCGCCATGCTGGTGCCTTCGACCTTCACCGGCTGATAGAGAAATACGATGATCACCAGTGCCAGGCCAATAGCGATCAACAGGTCGCGCGTCCAAACCCGAATCTCATTGCGCAAGGAATGTCCCGCGGAAGATGCATCCAGCATCGCGCCGGAGGTCAATGCGGGCGCTGAGGCTTCCGGAACCGTGGGGCTTAAAGGATTTCGCTCGTCCGTGCTTTGCATTTTTCGCTGCCTCGTATTTATAACATGGGCATCGCGTGCGACGCCAGATGTTGCTTTGCCGGACGGCGATTCAGGCAACGGGGGTGTGCTTGCAGGTGTGGTTGGTCGGGTCGCGTTGCCCTCTCATTGGACGCCGGATGGCGTTTGACCGTTGCTCGCTGTCGTGTGACCCTGGCGACGCGCTGAAGCGCGCCCTTACTGCGCTTGCGGCAGGACTCCGCTCGTCGACATTCAGACGCCTAGCGCGTAATTTAGGGAAGCTAGCGCGGCGACGACCGTGGTCTCCGTACGCAGGATCAGTTTGCCCAAGGAAGCTTCACGGAAACCGGCGGCCGCGGCTAAGGCAAATTCCTCGACGGTCCAGCCTCCCTCAGGGCCGATGGCTAATGTGGCTTCCGACACCCTTGTAGAGGACAGCGTCACACGCAATGGCGGCGCCTCACTGCGTTCTGAGAGTAGGAGTTTGGCGCCAAGCCCATAGGCTTCGCGAAAGGCCCGATCCGGCTGCAAAGGTGCAGACAAGACTGGCACTCGTACGCGGCGGGATTGCTGGGAGGCCTCGACCAGGATTTTCTGCCAGCGGTCCGCTCGTTTGTTTGCGGCGGCGAGCAATGATTTTTCGCTGCGCGCGGCGGCGACCGGAGCGATCATGGCAACGCCCAACTCTGTAGCCTTCTCCAAGGCCCACTCGAAAGCGTCGAACTTTACGATGGAGAGGAGCAAGATGATATGGACGGCGGGCTGCGGGGATGGGATTTCTTCCAACAGAACGAATTCGATGCGGTCGCGGGAGACGGACTCGATGCGGCCGAGCCAGACGGCAATGCCATCGCTCAATTCGTAGAGTTGGCCGGGTTGGGCACGCAGTACGCGACCTAGATGATGAGCGGTATCGCCTTCAATGAAGGCGGAACGACCGACAAATAATTGGTCGACGAAGAAGCGTCTGCGCACTGCTGGATTCTATCTTACGTTGGATTCATTCGCGCTGGCGGCTCGTGCAATGGGATGGCCTAAAGCGGGTCGCCTACACAGAATCCCGACACAGGCCGCATACACACCGCAGATACAGCAACGTACGGAGCGCGCGTCGCACCGCATACAGGCGCCTACGCCGCGCTCGACAATCACGGTTTAGCCGAAGATGTCTTTGACTTTATCGAAGATCGAAGAATTACGCTCGGCCGGCTTGTTGTCGACTTTCAGCGACGCCCCAAGCTCGTCGATCAATTTGCGCTGTTCGCGCGTCAGCTTCGTCGGCGTGATCACGCGAACGTGATAATACAAATCGCCCTTGCCCCCACCTCGAGGATCCGCCAGTCCCTTCGCCTTCAGGCGAAAAACCGCTCCACTCTGGGTGCCTTCCGGAATCTTCAGCTTCTCGTCGCCGCTCAGTCCAGGGACCTGCAGCTCCGTGCCTAGCGTCGCCTGCGCGATGCTGATAGGAATTGTGCAGTACAGGTCAGCCCCCCGCCGCTCAAAGAAGGAATGTTCTTTGACGTCGAGCACCACATACAAATCGCCGGTAGGACCTCCGTTCGGTCCAGGCTCACCCTCGCCCGCCACGCGAAGCCGCGTTCCCGTGTCGACACCAGGAGGAATTCGCAGTTCGATCGTTCGTTCGCGTTCGATGCGGCCCTGGCCTCGGCACTCGGGGCAGCGCTCGCGAACAATCTGTCCCGCACCCTGGCAGGCAGGGCATGTACGCGTGATCGTGAAAAACCCCTGCTGGTAAGCCAACTGGCCTCGCCCGCTGCACGTTTGACAGGCAACGACGCCGGTTCCCTTTTTCGCCCCTGTGCCATTACACGCTTCACAAAACTCCTGCCGCGGCAGTTTCACCTTCGTGGCCACGCCCGCCGAAGCTTCCTCGAACGTAAGCGTCATGTCATAGCGAAGGTCAGCCCCACGTTGCGACCGCCCGCGTCCACCGCCGCGACGCCCCCCCGAAAACATGTCCTCGAAGCCGAAGAAATCCCCGAAGATGTCGTGGAAGTCCTGAAAAATCGTGCCACTGAAATCCACGCCCGCCGACGAGCCCGAGAGTCCCGCGTGACCGTAGGTGTCATAGACCTGCCGCTTTTGCGGATCACTCAGAATGCTATAGGCCTCGGTGCTTTCCCGGAACTTCACTTCCGCCTCGCCTTTATTCTCGGGGTTGCGATCCGGATGCCATTTCAGGGCGCATTTGCGGTAAGACGCTTTAATTTCATCCACGCTGGCGGTGCGCGAAACACCCAGTACCTCGTAGTAGTCCCGTTGGCTCGACTTCGGCATGCGACTTCGTTCTCCTCGGAAGTATTTCCTACGAATTCATTCTAATTCACAGTCTTCTTGGATGCGGGAGCGGCGTTCACCGCTACGCGCACCATTGCTGGCCGCAGCACACGGCCGTGAAACACATAACCCGGCTGAAAAACCTGCACGATGGTCCCGTCTTCGTGATCGGTGGTCTCCAAACGATCCATCGCCTGATGCAGATGCGGATCGAACTGCTTCCCAAGCGGATCGATGCGTTCAACTCCAAGCTTGGCTAAATTATCGATGAGCTGCCGATAGATCAGCTCGAACCCCCGGCGATAGACCTCGTACTCTTTCTCGCGGTGCGCCGCCAGAGCGTGCTCAAAACCGTCGATCACCGGAATGAGTCCCTCAATCAGGCGCGCCGTCGCGCGCCTGGAATCTTCCGTGCGTTCCTTCTCGATGCGCTTGCGATAATTCTCGAAATCGGCCTGCCGGCGCAGCAGTGTCTGCCGCAAATCATCAAGTTCGGTGAGAAGTTTCGCAGTCTCTGCGTCATTGCCCGGGGCATCCGTTTGTAAGTTTCGATCTTCCATGGTTGGCTCCAAGCCGCCACTGCCTTCATCGCGTTCCATATTGATATCCTTCTCTGGCACTTTTCTACCTCTTCTCTGCCAAAAGTCTCTCAAATTTTGCTCAATGTTTCGCTGAATAGCTGCGCCACGTAGGCCACCGCGGTGATTGCGCGCTCGTAGTGCATGCGCGTTGGCCCCAAAACCCCCAGCGAGCCCTGCACCAGATCGTGTCTCATATAAGGCGCGCTGATCAGCGCCAAATTTTCTCCCGACTCCGAGATCTCCTTCACGCCAATCTGCACGTACACTGGTTCCGGTCCATCGATGCAGGCATTCAGGACCGTCACCAACCGGTGTTTCTCTTCAATCGCCGACAGCACATCGCGCAACTGGGCCTGATCCGCGAATTCTCCCGCGCCAACCATCTGCGCCGCACCTTCCACGTAGACCTGCCGCGCTCGGTCATCGCCCAGAAGTACCGGATCGCACAGTGCCAGCGCGCCTTGCACGATGCCCTCATACCTTTCTCGTTCGGTCGCGAGCTTCTGTAAGAGGTCGCCGCGAATGGCCTCCAGCGTCCACCCCGAGTAGTGCCGATTCAGAAAGTCCGCGGTGGCATCGAGCTCAATCTGGGTGAACGGTCGAGGAGGCCGCAGGATTTTGTCGCGCGTATTACCGCCCGGCGAAATCAGCACCACCACCACGCGCCCGTCCGGCAGCAACCACATGCGCGCGTGCTCGATCACCGTCTTCCCCATCGGGGGCGACACGATGATGCCGAGGCCATTCGACACTTCCGCTAGCACGTGTCCGGCGCGCTCGGTGACTTCCGAGGCGTTCGTGGCCATCCCGATCTCCCGCTGAATCCATTCCTTATCAACCGTGCTCAACTTCGCCTGCGTAGCAATCTCTTGCGCGAAAAATCGATAAGCCGCGGCCGTAGGCACGCGTCCCGCTGACGTATGCGGCTGGTATAGAAACCCGCCATCCTCAAGCTCCACCATCACGTTGCGAATCGTCGCCGTGCTGATGGTCTCCTCAAAGCGCGCTGAGACGGCTCGTGACGACACAGGTTCACCTGTTTCGATGTACGTCCGCACAACATCGGCAAGAATCTGCCGATTACGACGCTCTTGTAGAGCGGAAGTCCTCATAGGGAGCACTCGGTCCTGGGTGCCTACTACCATTGTAGGAACGCTGTCAACGATCGTCAACGCGCGCAACCTCCTCATTTCCTAGGATTGCGAAGCGCCCCCTTTGGGTGCATCCTGAAATGGATGGAACAAGCCGTTCATGTATTCGGGATCAGAAGCGAAACCCTGCCACACACCACCCGGGCCGGTGCCTACGCCGTGATGACCAACGCCGAAGGTCTCGTCGCTGCGGTCCGTGGAGACCACGGATTGCTGTTGCCAGGCGGCGGCTTGGAGCCTTTCGAAACCCCACTCGAAGCCGTACATCGCGAGGTCCGCGAGGAACTCGGTCGCCGCATCATACTCGGCGAGCGCCTCGGCCAGGCCATCCAGTACTTTGTCTCGGGCGGCTACTGCCAGGCTCTCTATGCCACTTTCTACGCTGCAGAGCTCGGCGAAGTCATCTCAACAACCCACGAGCACGAACTGGAATGGGTCAGTGCTGACCAACTCTTCCACGCCCACCACGCCTGGGCGGCTCAAAAGCACCTGCGCCGCATGACCTCGCGGGCCTACGTTGAATCGGCCTCGGATATTTAGTTGTTGTCGATCTGCGCCCGTTGCAGCTTGTCGGAGTAGTCGATGTACAGGGTCTTCCACTCGGTATAGAAGTCAATCGCAGTAATCGCCGCTTCGCGATGACCATTGCCAGTCTGCTTCGTCCCGCCAAAAGGCAAATGCGTTTCCGCGCCAATCGTCGGCGCATTCACGTAAACGATGCCGGTATACAAGTCGCGTATCGCCTGGAACGCCCGATTTACATCGCGCGTGTAGATCGACGCGGACAGCCCATACGGCACTCCGTTCGCAACCTCGATCGCTTCCTCAAACCCTCCGATCGGGATCACCGACACCACCGGCCCAAAAATTTCCTCCTGTGCGATTCGCATCTTCGCGCCGCAATTCCCGAAAACGGTCGGCTCGTGAAACCACCCTTTCGCATACGGCCCGGAATCCAGCCGGTGCCCTCCAGCCAGCAGTTTCGCGCCCTCCTGCTTCCCGATCTCGACATACTCCATCACCGTCTTAAGCTGCTGCTCGTTGATGCACGGCCCCATGTCCACCGTAGCGTCCAACCCGTCGCCCACCTTCAATTTCTTGGCCCGCTCCACAAACCGCGAAATAAACTCGCCATACACCGACTTGTGCACCGCCACGCGGCTAGCCGCCGTGCAACGCTGCCCGCTGGTGCCAAATCCACCCCAAACCGCGCCATCCACCGCTAAATCCAGATTCGCGTCGTCCATCACGATAATAATGTTCTTCCCGCCCATCTCCAGGCTGCAGTGCTTGAACTCCGGCGCGCACGCCTCCGCGATCAATCGCCCCACCGCCGTCGATCCCGTAAAGCTGATCACCGGGGTATCCAAATTTGCCGCCAAGGGCGCGCCAGCATTCGGCCCGTTCCCGCTAACCAGGTTCACCACTCCGGGTGGCACACCGGCTTCCGCCAAAATCTGCACCAAGTGATACGAAGACAGCGGCGTGTCCTCCGCCGGCTTCAACACCACGGTGTTCCCGCTGATCAGCGCAGGCATCATCTTCCACGACGGAATCGCCATCGGAAAATTCCACGGTGTAATCAACCCGCACACGCCAATCGACTGCCGCACGCTCATCGCAAATTTGTTCGGGAGTTCCGAAGGAGTCGTCTGCCCAAACAGCCGCCGCCCCTCCCCCGCCATGTAGTACGTCATGTCGATCGCTTCCTGCACATCCCCGCGCGACTCGGCCAGGACCTTACCCATCTCCCGCGTCATGTCCCTGGAGAATTCCTCTTTATGCTGCACCAGCAATTCCGCGGCGCGGTACAAGATTTCGGCGCGTTTCGGCGCTGGAACCAATCGCCAATCGGCATATGCCGAGTTCGCTGCGTCCACCGCCGCATCCACATCCTCAGACGTTGACGACACAAACATCCCGACCAGTTCATCGGTGTTCGCGGGATTGCTGTTTTCGTAAGCGTTCCCGCTCCGCGAATCCACCCATTCGCCGTTGATAAAATTCTTATAAACGCGTGGCGCCACTGCAGTAGCCATGCTTCCTCCTCAAACGCACGATCTGTGTCTGTGTCCGATGCGGGTTCAAAGCGGAAATTGCCGCTGGAATTTGAAGTTTATCGCCGCTTCGCATTACCGTCAAACAGGCCAAGTTCGCATGTCCGCGCGCATACCCCTTCGAGTCTGAGATCTGCTCGAAGGTGACATCCAAGACAGGTTTTACATCATTTTTACAAATCGCTGGCAATTGCCATCCGCTTTCTCTCTATCTTGACCTGTAAGCAATTGATTCTCCTTGGGCACAAACAGGCCGGAGGTTGCGCCCGCAAACTCCGGCCTTATTCTTTCCTTGCCCTTGCATTCCTTGTCTTGACGGGAGGTCCGCACGGATAGCCAACCGCGGATCGCAATTCGCAACACACAGCCAGTGGGTGGCACAACGTTCCACTAGCCTGAACATTCTTGGTCAGAAGTGCTCGCTAGGGCCGAGCCGACTGCACAGAAGAATTCGTCAGTCGTGAAGAAGAATTGGGCGGTGCGACCGGCTCCGCAACCCCAGCGGTTTGGGAGCCCAGCCCGAGTTTTTCCAACGTCAGCGCGTCCAGCTTTCCCGAAGGATTCAGCCCATGCGAACCCTGGAATTTTCTCATCGCTTCGACCGTGGCGTCGTCCCACTTCCCGTTTGGCGTATTCGCGAACGATCCATCCTTCGCTAGCGCCTCTTGAATCTGCGAGATTCGCTCTGGTGCAGGCGCTTTTTGCCCCTTCTCTTTGCGCCGCGAACTAACCTTCTTCGATGACCGGTGCGAACTCTTCCCACTAGTCTTCGATGCTGGCGTCTTGGCCTTGCTACTCTGCGCTTGCGATTGCGCGGCCCCGGCTTTGGCAAATACACCCAAGCCAGCCATCACCAATAGCGCCAAGCCCAGGTGCATTGCTTTTCGGGAAACCATTTAACCTCTCGCTTCGCCTCACACCGAGCGAATCCAGCTCCGCAATTCAAACCCGGATTCGCGATGCAATCTCACAACGCAGATTATTGTTTGTCAGCCGGCACCACGCCCGGCAGGAACACAGTCAATGTGTGTTCATTATCCCCGCGCCGCAGGACCTTGAACACTACGTTTTGCCCAGGCTTCAGCTTTGCCACAGCCTTCTTGTAATCATCCAGCGAAGTAATCGGCTCGTGGTTGATTTCCGTGATGACGTCGCCGCGGCCAAAGCCCAAATCGTCGGCAAAGCTCGCCGGATCGACATCGGCTACCAGCACTCCTCGTTGGCCTTCCATACCCACACGCGAAGCGCGGTCCGGTGTAAGGCTCTCCACGCGCAACCCAAACTCGGCCGGCGCCGCTTCCCCGGGCTGATCGCCTACCCGCCCGGCTTGCGTCGGAAACACTCGCGTGCGATCTTCCACCACCGCGGTAGTTTCCTTAGCCGATCGGTCGCGCACGTAGTTCAACTTGACCTTACTGCCGATCGGCGCTTGCGCGATCGGATTCACCAGATCATTGCCCGTTTTCACGGTCTTGCCGTTCACCGCGGTAATCACGTCGCCGCCCTTGAGGCCCGCCTTCTCCGCCGGGCTTCCCGGTTCAACTCCCATGATCACCACGCCATTCGGCGCTCCCAATTCCTTCAGCGTGATCGCGTTCGTTCCCAATTCCTCCTGGAAGCTCACGCCGATCGAACCCCGCGTCACTCGGCCTTGCGAAATAATCTGATTGTAGACGTTGATCGCCGCCGTCGAGGGCAGCGCGAATCCCACGCCCTCATACCCCCGGCTCCCCGTGATGATCGCCGTATTGATCCCAATCACTTCACCGGCCAGGTCCACCAGCGGCCCACCGGAATTTCCCGGATTAATTGCCGCGTCGGTCTGGATAAACCTCTGAAACTGGTGCGACGATCCGCCGATTCCGCCGCGATCCTTCGCGCTGATGATTCCCGCGGTCACGGTAGCGTTCAATCCGAAGGGGCTCCCAATCGCCAGCACCCAATCCCCAACCTGCACGCCGTCAGAGTTCCCCAGTTTTGCTGTCGGCAGCTCTTTGTTCGCCTCGATCTTGATCACGGCCAAATCCGTGTCTTCGTCCACTCCAATCACCTTCGCGGTGTACTTGTTCGGATCGCCGTCGAGCTGCACCTGAATCTTCGTCGCCTGCTCCACAACGTGATTGTTCGTCAGCACGTATCCGCGCTTATCGACGATCACGCCCGAACCAAGGCTGCGCTCCGCCTGCGGAGGAGCATCTTGCCGCCCATCGAAGAACCGGTCGAAGAAATCCTGCATAGGATCGTCCTGATCGTTCCCCTGCCCTTGCTGCGGCCGGCGCTTCCGTGTAGAAGGCTTGCGCTCCAGAACCTGCGTGGTCGCGATGTTCACCACCGCCGGCTCTACGCGCGCCACAATTGTGGAAAACGAGTTCGAGGAAGGAATGGGATCGGGTACCACCAGTTTCGTCGCGTTGGTTCCCGCGAACGAGAACGTCTTCATCGCCGACACTTTGCCCGAAACAATCGAGCCGATCACAATGCCGACGCCCAGCGTCACAACCAAAAACGCCGTCGCCAGAATCTTCCGCCGGCGCGCCCAATCAAACAATTCTTTTACTTGCAGACCCATCGTGCCGCTCCTATGTCCTCGGAAGACGTCATGCCCGCCAGCAAAGTATAACACCACGCCTTGTGCACGGTTGCGTGCCGCAAACGATGCACCACAAGGGATACTGGCCGAGAGGCCGGGTACTTACCGGCCAAGACTATGCGTACAGCCGGGAATATTACTCCTAAGTTGATTCCCAATCTCCTACCCTTTGACGCGCGAAGCCCGCATCTGTTGTCACTTTTTTTCATCGGACCGCCTCGCCCGGCATTTCCGCTTGACAACCCCTTCATTCTCAAGCATAAAAGGTGAAGCGCGGTTGCGCCGAGCCGGACGCTAAGCGGTTGCATTTGAAACCATCTTAGAGCGTTCGCACTCGACACGTGGCGATTTAGGGCAACTTGCTCCACGTAAAAAACTGCTAAAGAGCTTTAGAGTTTCCCAGAAGCATTTCTGAGAGCCCTCCAAGCCTTTGGCACGGAGGGTTTTTTAATTTCCCTCCCTGCTGCCCTAAACCAACCGCCTGCAGTCGAGCGCCGCCGACCGTTTACCCCGAGCCTCGTAGGGTGGGGGGCGGCTTCTTCAAGGCCGCCGAGGCGTTTCTGTTCGCCAACGGCACTGCGATGACGCAATGAAAGGTGATGTGATTAATGTCCGATCCATACGAACTCCGCTGTAAAGAATGCGGCAAGACCTGGGGCAACTGTCCCCGCTCCTTCTGCGAAGACTGCTTCTCCCCGCTGGAAGTCTCCTTCGACTATGCCTCCCTGAAAAAATCCGTTCGCCGCGAAGACCTAACCTCCCGTCCATTCAACATGTGGCGGTACGCCGAATTCCTGCCCCTTCCCGAAAACTTCCAACCCCCCAACGCGGTAGGCGGTACCCCGCTGGTCGCCGCGCGAAAGCTAGCCGCGCACTGGGGCGTGAAAAACGTCTATCTTAAAAACGACGCCGTCTGCTTCCCCTCCCTCTCCTTCAAAGACCGGGTTGTCGCCACAGCATTAGTCGCCGCCCGCCGCTTCGGCTTCGACACCGTAGGCTGCTCCTCGACCGGCAACCTCGCCAACGCCGTGGCCGCCCAAGCCGCCCAACAAGGATTCGACGCCTGCGTCTTCGTCCCAGCCGATCTCGAGCCCGCCAAGATCCTGAACACCGCCGTCTACGGTGCCCGCATCGTCCGCATCAACGGCAACTACGACCACGTAAACCGCCTCTGCGCCCAGATCGCCGACCGCTTCAAATGGGGCCTCGTCAACGTCAACCTCCGCCCGTACTACTCCGAAGGCTCAAAGACCCACGGCTTCGAAATCGCCGAACAACTAGGCTGGCGCCTGCCCGATAACGTAGTCGTCCCCATGGCCGGAGGCTCGCTCATTGGCAAAATTGCCAAAGCCTTCCGCGAACTGGTAACGCTAGGCTGGGTCGAAGACAAACCCGTAAAGTTCTTCGGCGCCCAAGCCACCGGCTGCTCGCCCATCTCCACCGCCGTTAAACAAGGCCTAACCCGCTTCGAACCGCAAAAGCCCAATACCATCGCCCGCTCACTGGCCATCGGCAATCCCGCCGACGGCAATTACGCCGCAAAACAAATTCTATGCCAGCGACGGCTGGGCCGAAGATATTTCCGACCCCGAAATCGTCGCTGCTATCAAACTCGTCGCCGAAACCGAAGGCATCTTCACCGAAACAGCCGGCGGCGTAACCGCGGGCGTAGCCGAAAAACTAATCCGCGAAGGCCGCATCCGCCCCGACGAAACCACAGTCGTCTCCATCACCGGCAACGGCTTAAAGACGACCGACGCCATAGCCGCCGAATTCCCGCTGACCGAAGCCATCGCGCCCCGCCTCGACGCCTTCGAAGCCTACCTCGACAATCAACTTGCCGCCCACGCGGCTGCCCAATAGGAGACACACAGATGCCCGTAACCATCGAAATCCCCACCGCCTTCCGCCGGTTCACCGAAGGCGCCCCGAAAGTCGACTGCACCGCCGCCACCATCGCCGAAGCCCTCAACACGCTAACCACCCGCTTCCCGGAATTAAGCCGCCACGTTCGCGACGACTCCGGCCAAATCCGCCAATTTCTAAACGTCTACCTCAACGAAGAGGACATCCGCTTCCTAGGCGGCGAATCCTGCACCCTGAAGGAAGGCGACCGCGTCCTCTTGGTGCCCGTCCATAGCCGGCGGTTGCTACCACCCTAGCCTGCTCTAAACCGCCGGATGCGACGTAGTTACATTGTAGGAACGCGCTTAAGCGCGTCCCAGAAGCGCCCCGCGAACCGGTCCGTTTGCTGCCGTACTTTGCTACCCTCGCGCCGTTAGCGCTGGGCAACCCACCGTCCGCACCCCACATCTCTTTTCGTATGAACTTACACAGCACGTAATACGTCTCTACACAAGACGGGAGACCGTCACTTCTCGTCTAAGGCCACATCTACCAGGTCCGCCCCGCCGGGCCACGAGGAAGCATCCATGAGAAATCGCTGGCGCGACCTACTCTTCGGCTTGCGGCTCCTGTGGAAGAACCCGGGCTTCACCGCCGTCGCCGTCCTAGCCCTCGCGTTAGGCATCGGCGCCAACACCGCGATCTTTAGTGTCGTCTACGCCACGCTGCTCGCACCGCTTCCCTACAACCAGCCCGACCGCATCGTCATGGTCTGGTCCAAGATAAACGGCGAGCGCAACGTTACCGCCGCGGGCGTCTTCCTCGACTGGCAACGCCAGCAGACTGCCTTCGAGTCCATGGCCGCCTGGACCGGCCGACAAATGAGCCTGACCACCGCAGGTCAGCCGGAGCTAGTGGAAGCCGAGCCCTGCAGTCCCGGATTCCTCCGCGTCCTCGGCCAACCGATCCTCCTAGGCCGGGATTTCCTCCCCGAAGAGGGCCAAGTTGGCAAAGACCTCGAGGTCATCCTCACCTACCGCCTCTGGCAGAACCGCTTTGGCGGCGCCAAAAGCATTATTGGCCAACACGTCCGCCTGGACGGCGAGCAATACACCGTTGTTGGTGTTCTCGCTCCAGGCGCCACCGACCGCGTGCAGAGCGAACTCTACATCCCGCTGGTATTCAAGCCCGAACAGCTCAATCACGAATTCCACTGGCTCCTAGTTATGGCTCGCCTGAAGCCCGGTGTGACCATCGCCCAAGCCAACGCAGACATGGACACCGTAGCCAAGCGCATCGCCGAGGTCTACCCGAAATCAAACCAGGGCTGGAGTGCCACGGTGGAACCCCTCCAAAATGATTTCCTCGAACGTGACGTGCGCCGGGCACTGTGGATGCTCCTCGGCGCGGTCGGCTTCGTTCTGCTGATCGCTTGCGCCAATGTCGCCAATCTTCTGCTTGCCCGCGGCACCGCACGTCAGAAGGAAATCGCGGTTCGCGCTTCCCTCGGCGCGACCCGCGCCCAGTTGTTCAGTCAATTTCTCACCGAAAGCTTGGCGCTAGCAGCCATCGGCGGCGCACTCGGCATCGCTCTGGCTTGGGCTCTGCTGAAAGTCATCATGGCCATGATCCCGCAATTTACACTGCCATCGGAAGCGGAGGTGCGTCTGAATATCCCCGTCCTGCTGTTCACCTTGGGCGCGACGATGCTCGCCGGCGTCCTGTTCGGCTGCGCACCCGCTCTCCAAGCCGCACGCTTGAATCTGAATGAGGCGTTGAAGGAAGGCGGCCGCGGCGGCACCAGCGCCGGAAAAAACCGCGTCCGGCATGCCTTGGTGTTAGCGGAGTTTTCCCTGGCGCTCACGCTGCTGGCCGCCGCGGGTCTGGCGATCCACAGTTTTTGGAACCTCACCCACGTCGACATGGGCTTCAAGACCGATCATATCCTGACCTTCGGACTGCCCATGCCCACCGACCGCCTGAAGACTCCGGAGCAAATCACTGCCTTCTATCGCCAATTGATTGAGCGTGTTCGAGCGCTTCCCGGGATCACGGCGGCTTCGGTCTCGACCGGATATCCAGTACGAGGAACGAACTTCGGCATGCCCTTCGACATTGTCGGCAAACCGGTGGCAGACCGCTCGCAGCGTCCCGGCGCCGGGTTCAACATGGTAACGCCGGGCTTCTTCTCCGCCTTCGGAATCCGCATCTCGCGCGGACGCGCTTTCACGGAAGCCGACGCCAATGGCGGCATGCCCGTCGCCATTGTGAACTCCGCCTTCGTGACGAAGTATTTCCCCAACGTCGATCCGTTGACGCAACGTATCTCCGTAGAACAACTTATCCCTGGCGTCACAAATCTCGGCCCGCCGATTGACTGGCAAATCGTCGGCGTCTACGAGAATGTCCGCAATGGTGGTCCGCGTGACGGCGGCTTCCCGGAGATCGACGTGCCTTTCGCGCAGAGTCCGTGGCCGAACGTGTCCATGGCCGTGCGCACTGCCAGCAACCCCGAGAGCATGAACAAGAGTCTTGCCGCAGTCATTCATTCGGTCGATCCGGATTTACCGATGGCCAACGTAAAAACCATGGACCACCTTCTAGAAGAATCGCTCGGCGGAGAACGATTCGGCGCCGCGCTGTTCGGCGGCTTTGCGTTCATCGCCCTCTGCCTGGCGGCCCTTGGAATTTATGGCGTAATGTCCTTCGCCGTCGCCCAGCGCACGCACGAAATCGGCTTGCGCATGGCGCTAGGCGCCGGTGAAGGTCAAGTGCTTGGCCTGATTCTGAGAGAAGGAATGACTTTGGGCCTGATCGGCCTGCTCATTGGACTCGCAGGCTCCTATGGCATCGGACGCCTAATGCGAGGCATGTGGTACGGCATCGGCGCAATGGATCCGGCAGCCTTCAGCGTGGTCGCGATCGTGCTGATGCTCTCCGCCCTGCTCGCCTGCTACGTCCCCGCACGCCGAGCCACGCAGGTCGATCCCATGGCCGCCCTACGCCAGGACTGATGCCGTCCCCTCGAAACCAATGTCATCCTGAAGCTATCTGACGAGGATAGCTGAAGGACCTCAACCCCACCAAACCCAAACCGATCTTCACCGCCGCTTAACGCCCAACTTGAATCCCAACCAACCCAACGACTCACGCAACGCCGCCCCGCCCACTGTGCTATAACCGCGAGGACGAGGAGGGCCACATGATCGCTCGCCTTTGGTCCGCGCGTACCACTATCGAGAACTGGCCCGCTTACGAGCGCCACTTCACCGAGAGCGTCATCCCGGAGCTTCGCGAGCTAAAGGGTTATGTAGCCTCGAATCTCTTAAAGCGCGTCGTCGATGCAGAAGTCGAAATTACCGTCATCAGTTTCTGGCATTCCCTCGAAGCCATCGACGCCTTCGCCGGCGCCGACCGTGAAGCCGCCGTCGTCGCGCCAAAGATCACCGCCTTTCTTACCAGCTTCGACCAGCGGGTCCGCCACTTTGACCTGGCATTCGCCGACACCCCCTTCGATCTGCGCTACGCCTGAGGCAGGTTATCCGGGCCAGCTTCCGTAAATTGGGCCTGCCAACCTGACTCTTTGAAACATTTCCACCGCCACTTACGTTCCTTCACTCAAGAAAGAGGTGTGCCTATGCGACTCAGAACGATCCTTCTCGCGTCGTTGACGACCGTGGCGGCCGCCTTGCTCGTGTCGGCAGGCACGCCGCAAACGAAACTTTCAGTCACCAACCTCTACGATCATCCCTTTGACGTTGACTTCTCTTCCGGCCAGCAGATCCGCCTCGATTTCTGGTCCGGCGAGTTCCGCATCGTAGGCAGCGACGCCAACAGAATCTCCGTCCGCGCCACCGGCCAAAACGCCGAAAAGGCACGCGACATGACCGTCACCTTCAAGCACTTCGGCTATCGCGCCGACCTGCAAATCTCCAGAGGCGCCCTCAAGGACGGCCCTGCGATCACCGTCGAAGTCCCGAAGGTATCCGGCCTGTTTGTACGCATGCCGTTCGGTGATCTAACCGTGGAAGGCGTCTCCGGCGACAAAGACGTCGAACTGCACGCTGGAGATCTCAAGATCGCGGTAGGCGACGCCGCGGATTACGGCCGTGTCGACGCTTCGGTCAACGCGGGCGACCTCTTGGCCGGACCATTTGGCGAATCGAAAGACGGCCTGTTCCGCTCCTTCCAGAAAACCGGCACCGGCCGCTACAAACTCCACGCTCATCTCGGCGCCGGCAACCTCAACCTCCGCTAAGCGCCGTTGCGAAGCTAATCATCCGTTTCAGCCATGACTTCGGTAGAATCATCTTGTGAGAACCACTGTCGATATACCGGACTACATTTATCGCCGCTTGAAGACGCGGGCGGCGGAAGAAGCCAGCTCGATCAAGAAGCTCATTCTTCGTGGCGTCGAACAGGTTCTCCGCGAGAAACGCAGGAAGCCTCGTCACAAGCGCGTTAAGCTCCCTTTAATTCGCTCAAATCGTCCGAGTACGGTTCACCTCGACAATGCCCGCATCTACGACATCATTTCTTTTCCGTGATACCGCGACGCGTCACGCCAGCATGCAGCGCCGCGTTTGCCTTGTGCAATCTGACCGCGTATAAACCTTGCGATGTTCTGCGCCGCGCTTCTCGCTCAGACTTTCACCGTGCAGGTGGTGCGATCTCAATTGCGCTGGGAATTGCTCCAAGTTGCCGTTGCCATCGTACTGCTCGTCGCGGGCGTGTCGGCCATCGCCTTGTTTTCGTTGCGCCGCAAGACGCGTGACCTCACCCTCGTCTACTTTGGACTGATCTCCATCCTTTACGGCATCCGTCTGCTCGCTAAGCAAGGTGTAATTCAGGCCCTTTTCGCGACTACACCGAGGACTTGGGCGCTCCTCATTTGGTTCATCACCTGTACGATCAATGTCCCGGTTGGCCTCTTTATTTACCAATTTGCGACCGATGCGTTTCGCCGCCTCTTTCGCTGGTTGATCGCCATCCAGATCATCTTCGCTGTTTTCGGAATTTTCGCGCCGTTCGCTGGGGTGCGGATTTCCAAGCTGGATGCGGCAAATAACGTCCTCGTTCTGGGAACCGTTGTGAGCGCGGGCCTCATCGTACTTTTCGCTCGCCGAGGTACAGTTCCGGACAGGTCGGTTTCTGTCGAGATTCGCGTTATGGTCGCCGGTTTTTTCATCTGGCTGCTCTTCGTCCTTCACACCAACCTGAAGTCGCTGCACATCCTGCCAGGCCAGGACGTCGAGTTCCTCGGCTTTCTAGTTAACGTCGCATGCCTCGGCTACGTCGCCGCGCGCCGCACCTTCGTCAACGAAGAGCGCCTCCTCGCCATTAATAAGGAACTCGAAATCGCCCGCCAGATTCAATCCTCTATTCTCCCCCGCGAAGTTCCGCGCCTCGAAGGACTCGACATTGCCGCCCGCCATCTCCCCATGAGCGCGGTGGCCGGCGATTTCTACGATTTCCTCGTGCTCGACGACAAACACATCGGCGTCCTGATTGCCGATGTCACCGGCCACGGTGTCCCGGCCGCGCTCATCGCCTCCATGCTCAAGGTCGCCTTCGCGGCACAATCCGGTCACGCCGACGCGCCGGCTCGCGTCCTCACCGGCCTCAATCGCGCTCTCTGCGGAAAATTTGAAGACCACTTCGTCACCGCCGCCTACGTTTTCATCGACATGCAAGCGGGGGTGTTGCACTACGCCGGCGCAGGCCATCCGCCGCTCCTGCTGGTTTCGCGCGTGGCCGGGAAGGCCCGGCACATCGAGGAAAACGGCCTCATGCTCGGCCTCTTTCCCGACGCCGCGTACACCGCCATCGAGATCCCGCTCAGTAACGGCGACCGCTACCTGCTCTGCACCGATGGCGTCCTGGAAGCCAAGAACGCCGACGAACAGGAATTCGGCCGCTCCGGCAGCATGCGGTTCCTGGAATCCAACTCCGCCCTGCGCGCCAAACCGTTCTCCGACAAATTGATCGACGAACTTTCCCGCTGGTCTGGTCAACTGAGCGGCGGCGCCCAGGAAGATGACATCACCTTAGTCGTTCTCGATTTTCAACCGCCCTCGCAGGCTGTTGCATGACCAGCCTTCGGTCGGCCACCTCGCCCGAGGAAAGCCCAAAGCTCCCTTTCGATCTCGCGCGCGTCGCCGTGCTGCTCTCCGTCTCGGTCCTCATCAATTATGTGGACCGCGGCACTCTTTCCATCGCTGCGCCCATCCTGAAAGATGACTTGCACCTTTCCCCTTCACAGCTGGGCGTCCTGCTCTCCTCTTTCTTCTGGACCTACGCCTCATTTCAAATCGTCTCTGGCTGGCTGGTAGACCGCTTCGAAGTGAATTGGCTTCTCGCTACGGGCGTTCTAGTGTGGTCCGCAGCCACGCTGACGACCGGCCTCGTCCACGGCTTCGCGCTGCTCTTGACCGCCCGCCTTCTTCTCGGCATCGGCGAATCGGTCGCCTATCCGTCCTACAACAAGATCATCGCCAAACATTTTCGCGCTTCGCACCGCGGCCGCGCCAATGGCCTGATCTCCGCCGGATGGGCCGGAGGCCCAGCGTTAGGCACGCTGGTAGGCGGCCTGCTGATGGCTCACGTAGGTTGGCGACTGTTCTTCGTCGTCCTGGGTGCGGCCAGCTTGCTATGGCTCTTTCCATGGATAAAGTGGATGCCGCGGGGCGCAGGCCTGGTCACCTCGACTTCCGCCAAACCCGCCGGCATTCTCGAAATCCTGCTGCAACGCTCGGCGTGGGGCACATTCGCTGGCCTGTTCTGCTTCAATTACCTCTGGTATTTCCTGATCACCTGGCTGCCGTTCTATCTAGTCCGCCAGCGCGGCTTTTCGCTCCAAACGATGTCGCTCGTAGGCGGCGCCGCCTTCCTGGCGCTAGCGATCTCGGTGCTGACGTTTGGCTGGCTGGCCGATCGCTGGATCGCCGCAAGCAACAATCCCACCCGTGTACTCAAGATGCTCTGCGGAGGAGGCCTAGCCATCGCATCCATCAGCTTCGTAATCGTATTTCTCGTCGCCAATCACACCATCGCCATGGCCATCTTGATTTTCTCGTGCATATCGCTAGGCATGTGCTCGCCCAACCTCTGGACGATGACGCAAATCCTGGCCGGCCCGCAAACCGCTGGCAAATGGGCCGGCCTGGAAAATTTCTGCGGCAACCTAGCAGGCATCATCGCCCCCATCGCCGTAGGCGTAATCCTCCAACGTACTGGCGAATTCTTCTGGGCCTTCGCCATCACCGGCGCGGTCACCCTACTTGGTGCCGCGTCTTACATCTTCCTAGTTGGCGAGGTCGAACCGGTTAAATGGTCGGGGCATGTCGGCTGATAGCGTTCATCGTGGTGGTAGCAAAATGATCGGGCTATAGCTCACCACTACTTTGCACTTAAGCACTTCACTAACACACAATATTTTCAGTTATGATCGCCTGACTAAATAGAGGTGACCCATGGACGATCGCAGCCGCCAGAATCTGAAGGGGTTGGTCAGTACGCTCCACTCCGAGATTGCGGACTGGGAAGCTGAGGCGAAATCTTGGAGGCCGCCGCGGTTCTCTACGATGACTCACTTCCTTCCTGACGGGCAAATCAGCGAAGTCGAATATCACCATCCAGATGGGTCGGTGTTTCGCGTCGGCAACTACTATGACGACGCGGGCAAACTCAAAGAATCACGCATCCGCAGCAATAACGATGCGGAAACCAGCAGCTTGTACCACTATGACGACTCCGGGCGTCTGATTCGCGTCGTGAGCATCGACGAAAGCGGGCTGCAAAAAGACTCCCAGATTTTCCGTTCTGACGATGCCGGACGCAAGACCGGACAATATTTTCTTCCCGTTGACGCGGGTGCCGGCGCGATGTCGTTCTCCGCTGACATGAGAGACTCCGATCAGACCACGGAATCCGTGTGGTACGACCGCAACCACCGTTTCCTGCGGCGGGTTACTTACGCTCGCGATGCGAATGGGAAATTGCTGAAAGAAGAAATGCACCTGGACGACGACGCCTTCGCATCAGGCGAAATCGCGAGTGCTTCAATTGAGCAACGCGAACAACTGATGGCCCAGCTGACCAAGCTTCTCGGTGCTGACCGAGTGATGGCGACTACTTCCTATCGATATGACGAAGGCGGGCGACAGATCGAGCGGCGCATTCAAATGGCCAATTTGGGCGACACTCGCACGACCTACACATACGATGATCGCGGCAATGCCGTCGATGAAGTCACGGTTTCAAGCCAGCGAGAGATGCAGGTGGACGAAACAGGAAACGAACACTTTGCGAACGACACTTCGGAGACGAGCAGCGCGCACTACGACTACCAATACGATGCGCACGGCAACTGGATCGAACGTATCACCTCGTCCGCTGCCCAAAACTCTTCCGCGTTGCAACGCAACAACATTGAGCGCCGCCAAATCAGCTATTATCCGAATGCAGAATCTCCGAGGCCGTAGCTCCTTCACGACGCTACCTCCTCCCATTTCCCAGACATGCCCGCCCGAAACACCGCCTCTATCACCGCCATATTCTTGATCGACTCCTCGATAGGCATCGGCACTTCACCACCGCCGCGCACAGCCCGCGAAAACGCATCCCCCTGAATCGTATACTGGTCGCAAATTGGAAACGTTTCCGCCACCACGCCGCTCCCGAACACATCCTTCCCATCATCAATAAAAATTCGCGTCTCCCGATCCGGCGGCGCGTTGAACGGAATCTCAATCTCAATCCGTCCCTTAGTCCCAAAAAACTGCATCCTCTGGTAAGGCACCATCTGCGTGCTGCACACAAAAGTAGCCTGCCCCGATGGAAATTCCAGAATCGCCGACGCCAATCGATCCGTCTTAAACTCCGGATCCCGCTCGATCAACGCAGCCACCCGCGTAGGCTCTTCCCCAAAAACAAATCGAGACGTAACGATCGGGTAGCAACCAATATCCATTAGCCCGCCGCCGCCCCACTCCACCACATTCCGCACGTTTGCCACATCGCGGTTGAAATAACTAAACACCCCCATAATTGCCTTCAACTCCCCAATCCGCCCCGCGCGAATCAATTCCCGCGCCCGCAACCACTGCGGATGCGTCTTCACCATAAACGCCTCGCCAATCTTCACACCGGCCCGATCCCGCACCACTAGCAACGATTTCGCCTCCGCCACCGACAAACTCAGCGGCTTCTCGCACAAAACATGCTTCCCGGCCTCCGCCGCTCTAATCGACCAGGGCACATGCAAATGATTCGGCAGCGGCACATACACCGCCTCAATCTCCGCATCCGCCAACAGCTCCTCATACGATCCATACACCTTAGCAATCCCCAATTTCCGTGCAGCCGCCTCTCCCTTAGCCGAATCGCGCGAAGCAATCGCCGCAACCTCGCTCCACTCCCCAGCCTGCATCCCTGGAATCACCTTACGCACAGCAATCGACGCCGCCCCCAACACCCCCCACTTTACCTTCCCCTGTTTCGCCATTTTCCCTCCAGCCCGCACCATCATCCATCAAGCGCATATCGCGGCGCAATTTTCCTGAATGTTTTGAACAAAACGCAGTATCCTTCCTCCCGCCTTTGCGGCTGACCCGTTGCTTCGAATCTTTCGCCGCTTGCGGAGAAAAAACACTGATGATCTCGCGCCACCATCGATTCCTGCTAGCGCTCGCTGCAATGATCGCAGTCGTCCTCGTTCCACACTCGCTCGTAGCCGCGCCTCTCACTTTCTCCGTCTCTTTCCCCAAAGAACGCAGCGCGCAACCCCTCGACGGCCGTCTCCTTCTACTGCTTTCAAACGACTCCACCGCCGAGCCCCGCATGCAGATCGGCCTCTCCTCAAAAACGCAAATAGTATTCGGCATCGACGTGGACCAACTCCAGCCCGGCCAATCCACCACCATCGATGACACCGCGTACGGCTACCCGATCCGCTACCTCCATGACGTCCCGCCAGGCGACTATTTCGTCCAAGTCGTCCTCAACCGCTACGAAACCTTCCACCGCGCCGACGGCCACACGGTAAAGCTCCACATGGACCAGGGTGAAGGCCAGCACTGGAACACATCCCCAGGCAATCTCTACAGCAAGCCGCAAAAAATTACGCTAAACGCGAGCCAACAAATTATTTCCATTACACTCGATCAGGAAATCCCCCCGATCGATCCCCCCAAAGACACCAAGTACATCCGCCACATGCGCATTCAAAGCCAACTCCTAACAAACTTCTGGGGCCGCCCAATGTATCTAAGCGCGAACATCCTCGTCCCCGAAGGCTTCGACGCTCATCCCAACGCTCATTTCCCACTAGCCATTTTCGAAGACCACTTCAACCACGATTTCGAAGGCTTCCGCACCGAGCCCCCCGACCCCAATCTAAAGCCCGACTACAGCGAGCGCTTCCACATCTCCGGCTACAACCGTATTCAGCAGCAGGAGGAGTACAAGTTCTACCAACAGTGGATCGCGCCAAACTTCCCGCGCATCCTGGTAGCCCAAATCAATCACGCCAATCCCTACTACGACGACTCCTACGCGGTAAATTCCGCCAACCTAGGCCCCTACGGCGACGCCATCGAAACCGAACTCATCCCCGCGCTAGAAAAACAATTCCGCGCCATAGGCCAAGGCTGGGCCCGTTTCGTTTACGGCGGCAGCACCGGCGGCTGGGAATCCATAGCCGTCCAAATGTTTTATCCCGATCACTACAACGGCGCGTTCATAGCCTGCCCCGATCCCGTGGACTTCCGCGCCTACACCAACATCAATCTCTACCAGGACAAAAACGCCTTCTACATCCAGGGCCCGCACACCCAAGTCCTGCAACCAGGCTTCCGCGATTATCTGGGCCACACCATAGCCACCACAAAATCCGTCAATCAATACGAACTAGCCCTCGGTTCGCACAGCCGCTCCGGCGAGCAATACGACATCTGGCAAGCCGTCTACGGCCCGGTAGGCGAAGACGGTTACCCCGTCCCAATTTTCAATAAAGAAACCGGTGAGATCGACGCAAAGGTAGCCGCCTACTGGAAAGAACACTACGACCTGAGCGCCATCCTGCAGCGCGACTGGCTCACGCTAGGCCCCAAACTCCGCGGCAAACTCCGCATCTACGTCGGCAGCGCCGACAACTACATGCTCAACGACGCCGTCTACCTGATCGAAGACTTCCTAAAGACCACCACAAACCCACCCTACGAAGGCGAAGTAAAGTACGGCGAACGCGCCGAACACTGCTGGAATGGCGACCCCAACCAACCCAACTACCTCTCCCGCCTCCACTACAACACCATGTACATCCCCATAATCCTGGACCGCCTGAAAAATACCGCGCCCCCAGGCGCAGACCTAACCTCCTGGCACTACTAGCCAACTAGCATCACCCCACACTGTGCCACCCTCGCCGAATTTCGGAAGGGCGGGTGTCGATTCTCGCTTTTCTTAATTGAACCTAATCCCCGCAAACTCCATCCGAATGAACTCCTTTACGCCCAGCTCGCCCATCACCCCGAGCGCTACTGGCGCTTCCTCCAAACCAGTCTCAATGCTCAACTCAAAAAACGGACAGCATCTCCGTTCGTACTCAACCCATTCTCCCATTTCGTCCAGCGACAACGCGCCGATACGCAACCGGAACATATAGCCGTTCTCGAGTACTTCCACCCGATCAACGCCTCGCTCCAGTTTTGCGCGAAGCACGTTGTACCGTCCGCGTTCCGCCTCGTTCATCGCATGGATATTGCAACAAAACGCCGCCCGTTCCTTCATGCACCTCCTTCTCTCGGCCTACCGCACATCCAACTTGAACTCCGACCTAATGAACTGCTTTACTCCGTCTTTTCCGCGCAACATCAGCCACATCGGCCCGCCATCACGTTCCACGCTGATCGCCATATCGAAAAACGGGCAGCATCTGGCTTCCGACTCAACCCAATCCGCAAGTTCCACCAGCGACACGCCGGCCGGCTGGAACCGGAACGCATACCCATCCGCGAGTTCCTTGATCTCCACGCGGGCACTTCTCATCTTCGTCGAGATTAGAGTCTTGTGTGCCCATTCCTCTTTGCTCAGCGATTTCGTATGGCAGTAGAACAGACCAATCGTATCCGAATTCTTGTCCTGCCAGCCGCCCACGACGGAACCCAAGCCACGCGCGAAAATTCCCGATCTTTCGCCAAAGCCCGCCCACACACCCAAGGCCACTAACGTGCAAAGAATCGCCGCAAGCACCGCCCCACCATATGCCTTCCTTGACCCTATCTCTCGCTTCCTCATGATTTTTTCCTCCGCCGATTGTCTCGGCCACGCAAATCATGCTAGAAGTTGAAGTTGACTTTAAGTCAAGGAGTTTAGTTGTCTTTTCTTTGTAACCCGATCGGAGCCATCCCATGACTATCGGCCAACTCGCGGCCCTCGCAAATCTCAAACCCTCCGCCATCCGCTTCTACGAAAAGACGGGCTTACTCCCCGCTCCCGCGCGCAGAAATGGCCGCCGCGTCTACCCTCCCGATGCCGCCAACCGCTTGACGCTCATCACCTTCGCCAAAGAAACGGGATTCTCGCTCCCCGAAATCAAGCTCCTGCTTCACGGATTCCCCTCCACCGTCTCCGCCGGAGACCGCTGGCGCAAGCTAGCCACCTCCAAAATCCAGCAGCTCGAAGCCAACATCGCCAAAGCCCGCGCCATGGAGCAAATGCTCCGTTCCCTAATGAAATGCCGCTGTGCCACCATCGACCAGTGTGCCCGCGGTATTGCCTCCTGCGTCAAAAAGTGTTCCGCCTGAGCGGTCGAGGCCTCTTTTCACCTCCCTTTCGCGTCCAAGCTTCCAGTAAACTATGACCTTGGGGTCCCGTTTCATGCTTAGCCGTTTGCTCCTTGCTCTCCTGCTTGCCGCTCCTCTCTGCGCTCAGTCTCCCACTCCTCCCGCAACACCCGCGCCTCCATCCGACGCCCAAACCAAAATCCGCGTCAATTCCGAACTCGTCGTTCTCCCCGTCACCGTCAAAAATCAATTCGGTGAGCTCGTCCCCGACCTCGAACAATCCGACTTCCGCGTCTTCGACGAAAATGTCGAACAATCCATCGACGTCTTCACCGCCGAAGCCTTCCCTCTTTCCCTCGTCATCCTCATCGACGACGACCTCAAATCAAAAGACGCCGCGCAGATGGCCCCCACGCTCCGCGCCATAACCGCCGGAATCAGCGCCAGTGACGAAGCCATGGTCTGCCGCTTCGACCTCGACTTTTATCCCGGCGAATCGTTCCGCAGCGATCTCGACAAGCTCTGGACCGACCTGAAAAATGCCCAAGACCATAGCGGCCCATCAACATCAGGTCCCGTTCCCTATGTCACTTCACCGACCGCCCACGCCGAAACCGTCGGTGAGCCCAAGCAAACTATTCCCATCAAGTCCGGCTCCCGCCCCACCAAAGCCCTCGACGACGCCATCCATTCCGCAGCCACCTTGCTTCACGATCGCGGAATAGCCCGCCGCAAGATCATCCTCATCGTCTCCGATGGCGTCAACGGTTCGCAGTTCAACCACTCTACGTATCAGGACTCTCTCGAAGCTCTGCTACACGACAATATTTCCGTTTACAGCCTCGCGGTCGGCGGCAACAGCCCCACGAAGCACAAATTCTCTCGCTTGCTCAACTATTCGAACGATTCCGGCGGCGACATCTATTACGCCCCCAGCGGCGCCAACATCGAAAAGCTCTATTCCCAAATCACCGAAGAAGCCCGCCACGAATACACGCTAGCCTACGTTCCCCGCAACCTGACGAACGCCGCCACCTATCACAAAGTAGAAGTCCGCGTAAACCGCCCCGCCGTAACCGTAAAAACTCGCCAAGGCTACTACACCGGCCCGGCTCCTACTCCCGCAGCCGCAGGCTCGGACCGTCGCCGATAGTCGTCGCCCAATCTGCGCCCAGGTGTTAACACGCCGGGCTATTGCTCAGGCGGGCACGCCACGAGTGATAAGCTATTGCGGGAATTTTACGTTCAACGTAAGTTAGCACTTGATGTAGGAGAAGACTCTGCGGCACGTTTCCGTTTCGGTTCGTACCGCGCCCGCCGATTGACTCCCCCGGGCCCCCCACTGCGCTGGGTGTGTGTCCAGTCGGGTCGCAATGATTAACATTTATTAACACGTCGAGCTATTAATTAGGTGGGCACGCCACCAACGATAAATGATTGCCGGAATCTCACGTCTAAAGTAAGTTAGCACTGGAAGTACTAAAACTCTGCGGCACGTTTCCGTTTCGGTTCGTTCCGCGCCCGCCGATTGACTCCCTTCCGGGCCCGCTGTGCCGGAGGTGTGCCCAGTCGATCGGTTGCGGGGATTGTCTTGCTTTCCGTCGCAGCCATGAAGCTGCCGACATCAAGGAGCCCATCATCGTTATGAAAGCCGCTTCGAAGTTCCCGTGTGCTGTGACTCTGCTGTTGGCTTCCCTTATACTGACCGCCTGCAGCGGTCTCCCGAAAAACGCCACTCCCACGGGTGGGGGCACCGGGCCCTACACGATCGGGGGTACGGTCACCGGCCTTACCGGTACCGGCCTCGTTCTCCAGGACAACGGTGGCGACAATCTCACCATCACCAAGGCCGGCACCTTCACTTTCGCGAAGGCCATCACCAACACCGGCGCTTACGTGGTCACCGTCGTTACCCAACCCACCAATCCCGCGCAGAGCTGCGCTGTCACCGGCGGCAGCGGCACGGCCACCGCTAACGTCACCACCGTTGCCATCACTTGCACCACGGCCGCCACCAACGCCACCATCGGCGTCACTGTTTCCAGCCTCACCGGCACCGGCCTTATTCTCCAAGACAACGGCGGCGACAGCCTCACCATACCCGCGAACGGCTCCTTCACCTTCAAGACGCCCGTCAACGGAGCCTACAACGTCACGGTCCTCACTCAACCGATTAGCCCAACACAGATTTGCACGGTCGCCAGCGGCTCCGGCACGGCCGCGGCCGATGTCACGGGCATCGCGGTAACCTGCGTGTTGAGCTTCACGATTGGAGGAAACGCCAACGGCGTCGTCGGTACCGGCCTCACCCTCCAGGACAATAAGGGCGACAACTTGGCGATCACAAAAAATGGCGCCTTTACTTTCAAGAACCAGCTCCCAACCGGTACAGTCTATGCCGTGACCGTTTTCGCCCAGCCCACCGGCCCGGCACAGACTTGCGTCGTCGCACCAGGCACTGACACCGGTACCGCCAGCGGCAATGTGACCACCGTGGTGATTAATTGCCAAGCGGTGACCTTTAGCGTCGGCGGCAACATTGTTGGGGTTGCCGGAAAGACGCCAACGCCTCCTACCTCGATCAATCTTCCGCTTACCGACAACAGCTTCCAACTGCAGAACAATACCGGAGACAATTTCATCGCCACCCACAACGGACCGTTTGCGTTCGCTACTCCGGTTGCTCTCAATGGCGCCTATAACGTGACCGTGTTCACCGGCCCTTCCACTCAGGTTGGGACTGGGTCTCAGCCTTCTATTGCCTGCTGGGTCTGGGGCTTCTCCGGCGTGGTCACCGCCAGCGTCACCAGCGTTACCGTCGATTGCGGCCACGATGATTGGACTTGGATCAACGGGTCAAAGACCTCAGGCACGATTGCGGCTCCTGTGTATGGCTCTTTCCCGAGCTCGCCTCCGCCGACTGTGCCGAATCCCTATACCAATACTCCCGGAGCACGCACCGGCGGCGCGACTTGGACCGATGCCAGCGGCACGCTTTGGCTGTTCGGCGGTCAGGGCTGGGAATTGAGCGGCAAGCCCTCGCCGGATACCCTCTATGGAAATCTCAGCGATCTGTGGCAATGCCAGATCCCTGCGGGCGTCAATTACTGCCAGTGGAATCTGCTGGAGACGCCCGTCGGCACCCTATTCCCCGTCGCCCAGAGCGAAGGCCGTCCGGGTTTTTACGGCACACGGGGTACCGGCTCTACCGCTAACCTTCCGGGCGGACGCTGGGGCGCCGCAACCTGGACAGACAGCGTCGGTGGAAATCTCTGGCTCTTCGGCGGTCAGGGCGGCGATATCAGCGGCTCGCAGGGCCTCCTGAACGACCTCTGGAAATACAACATTTCTGCGAAGACTTGGACTTGGGTTAATGGCGGGAGTGTTGTCAACCAGCCCGGAGTCTACTCGGGTACGGAAGTGCCCGGAGCCCGTTGGGCACCGGTTTCCTGGACCGATCAGAGTGGCAATTTCTGGCTGTTCGGTGGCGAAGGATACGACGCCACTGGTAACGTCGGCTTCCTCAACGATCTTTGGAAGTTTGACGGCACGACTTGGACCTTTGTGAACGGCACCACCATGTTCAACCAGAACGGTGTCTACGGCACGCAAGGTACCGGCGCGACAACCAACACCCCTGGCGGACGTCAGAATGCTGCTGGATGGGTGGACGCGAGTGGCAACCTCTGGCTCTTTGGCGGTGAAGGCGAAGACGCGGCGGGGACGCCAAA
Organism: uncultured Acidobacteriota bacterium; assembly: GCA_963721915.1. Taxonomy (GTDB): domain Bacteria; phylum Acidobacteriota; class Terriglobia; order Acidiferrales; family UBA7541; genus Acidiferrum. Next base: position 228,380 of record CAVRLD010000010.1, read on the forward strand.
CGGCATCCTCGATGACCTTTGGGAATACACCATCTCCAACAATCAGTGGACCTATGTCTCGGGTTCCTCCACAGCAAACCACAACGGCTCTTATGGAACCCAGCCATTTATTGGTGCTTCCAACATAACGACTGCAGCCGGCAGCGGTATCGGTAGCGGCGTGCCCAACACAACGAATGGCTTTACCACGGGCCTCTTCCCCGGCTCACGCTGGGGCGCGAGTGCCTGGACCGACCACAATGGCAACCTCTGGCTCTTCGGTGGATGGGGTCAGGACTCCGTCGGGACGGACGGCAACGGCGCTCTGAATGACATGTGGGTTTACACGCCCAGCGCCACCCAAGGCCAAGCCGGAACATGGGTCTGGGTCAAGGGCTCAAACACGGGAAACCAGAACGGTGTGTACGGCAGTTTGACTCGCCCGTACGCACATTTCTACCAGCACGGTCCCGGCGGCCGCAATGGCGCTATGCACTGGATAGACGCCTACGGTGAACTCTGGCTCTTCGGTGGCCAAGGCTATGACTCCACCAGCAGCACCGGCAACGGCTTCCTCAACGACCAGTGGCGCTATTTGCCCTATCCTTGATCTAGCTTTGACGATAAAGCTTTCAAGAACGATGTAGCATTGAACAGACCAATTGCCACCGGCCTGATCGCGAGCTCGCATCAGGCCGGTTTCATTTTGCGAGTCGCGATCCTTCTTCGACCGCCCGTCTTCTCTGTGACCTCTGTGCCTCTTGCCTCTGTGCCCTCTGTGTTGAAATCTCGACTTTCTCTTTCTTCTCTTTCCGTTGGTGTCGCCCCTCAAAATTTTATTTCTTTCCTGTACACTCTTCCCTGCCATTTCAATTCGATTCTCTCGAAGGAGACTTCCATGTCCGAAGCCGCCACCTCTGGCGCCGATTTCAAATCGCAGCTCCGCAGCGGCCAACCCAAAATCGGCCTGTTCCTCAACGCCCACAGCCCCACGGTAGCCGAGCAACTAGCCCACTCCGGCTACGACTGGCTCCTGGTCGACACCCAGCACGGCCCGATGGGCTACGAGAAACTTTCCGCAATGCTATCCGGCGTCGCCAACGGCGGCGCAAAATCCATGGTCCGCGTAGGCGGATACAACGACCGCCCCGGAATCCAGCAAGCCTTAGACATGGGCGCCGACGGCGTCCTGGTCCCCTACATCAACACCGCCGAAGAAGCCCGCCAAGCGGTAAGCTGCACCAAATATCCCACCGCAGGCACCCGCAGCGTCTATTTCCCCCAACGCAGCATGAACAAGGCAGGCCTCCTAGGCTATGCAGGCAACGCCAACAACAACCTGCTCGTCGCCCTGCAAGTCGAAACCGCCGACTGCATCAAAAACATGGCTGAAATCGCAGCCGTCCCCGGCGTAGACATTCTCTTCCTGGGCCAAAACGATCTCTGCATGTCCATGGGCCTCTACGAAAAATACAAATTCCCCGACATGTACACCTCCCCCGAACTAGGCGCCGCCACCGACGAACTGGTCGCCGAAGCCCGCAAAAACAAAGTCATCCTGGGCCTCTTCCTCTTCGGCACCAGCCGAGTAGGCGAATTCCTGGACAAAGGCTTCACCTTCATCAGCCTAGGCAACGACCTGCACCACGTCCTGACCCAATCCGCCACCTACATGAAGGACGTCACCGCCACCGCCAAAGAAAAAAGCAAACCCTGGCAACCACGCCCCAGCGCCCTCTTATAACGCGAGCTCAAATGTAGGGGCGCGCTTTAGCGCGTCCCACTCCGCTTCCAGGCGCGCGCCCTATCCGCTTCAACGCGAGGTGGGCTGTGCCTGGACGCCCCCCTCGATTGTCCGCCGAACTGGCATCCTGAGCACATCCGACAAGGATGCGCGAAGCATCTCAACGTCGTCTACTTAACGACGTCCAATCCATAAGTCGGATGAGAGAACGTTCCGCCCACCTTGATGGGCACAATCTCTCCGTGTTTCTTTTTCTTGAAAAATGGTTCCGCGACCTTCAACAACACTGCCTTGATCCCCGTAGACCCCTTCGACAGCTTGTTATCCACCCGCAAATCTCCGTGGAGATCGATCTTCTCCGTGAATATTCCATACGTGCCATGCACGTGCGCCAATGCTCCCGGTACGCCAAAGTAGAGATCTGTGAATGTCGCAATGGCATTCTTCATCTCCACATGCCCCTTCATATTCGCCTCCACTCCTACCGGAGGCGCCTCGTCCGGCATCGGCTTCGCGCCCATGGCCACCTGGCTCAGGTTGTCGACGTCCTTCTGCGTCGACGGCTTGGTGAAGTCCGCCGATCCAATCACAAAATCCCCTTGCAGGTTCACGCGCTCAATAAACTGCCGCTCCCCCGGCGGCACCTGCACCTGCGCGCGAAGCGTCATCGGCCCTTCCATCGCCGGATGCTCGGCCTTCGCCAGCAACCGCAACCAATCCTGAATCGTGCCCTGCTGTTGCGTCCCGTCCAACGCGACCGTCTTCCCCGCCGCGCCACCCTTTTCTGCAATCTCTCCGTGTACTTTCAGCGCCGCCTTCCCAAACTCCGCGCGCACCGATTTCAGCGCCACATTGCCATCCATCCCGTTCACGGTCGCCGCAAACTCCGTCTTTAAGTGCACCGCATGCGGGCTGCGATCCACCTCGAAGTTCGGCACATCCGTATTCCCAGCTACTTCCAACTGTTCTAGCACGCCGCCAAACTTGCCGGTCGATAACAGCGTCCCTCCAATCGCCGGGAACATCCCCAAGTCCGCATGCTCGAACACATACTCTCCCGAAGCCGGAGTCTTCCCAGGATCATCGCGCCGCAATGGCCCCAATTGCCCATCCGTGCGAATCTCGCCGGGAGGCTCCGGATTCCGCAGCGCCGCATGAAACGCCATCGCGCGATCGTGCCCAACCCCATTCACCGTCAACTTATGAATCTCGAATTTCAACGGTGTGGCCCCGGCCGCGCCCGAAGCAAACTCCACCACCGCCCCGTCCGCATTGATCTCGCCGACCACCGCCCTGGTCTCGTCCGTGCGCGCAGGCAGCGTCTGATTCCCCGCCCGCTCGCTCTGCGGCGACACCAATATCCGCAGGCCCTCCACCTTGATCCGCGGAATGCGCTTCGGAAAAGTGAAAAATCCCGGGTAACTCCCCTGTATGGTCACCCGGTCCGCGGTAGCAATCGCCGGCCCGTCCGTATTTCGCCGAAGCGTAACCCCCTCCATCACGCACCCAGCCGGAAAGTAGGTAACGCGAAATCCCTTAACCTCCGCGGTGCTGGCAAACGTCTGTTCCAAACCCTCAATCACCGAGGCCCGCGTAAACGGCCAATGCGTAGCAATAACAACGCCGGCAATCGCCAGCGCCGCCAAAATCACCCCAGCAACAATCTTGATCCACCGAGCTCTAATCGAAAACGCCAAGCGACTCTCTCTCAACTCTTCTTCACTTCAACCGCAACGAATCTTCACCTTCGCACTCCAAACAAATCCATCCCGCGACCCATAGACTGTCCTGAGCGCATCCGGCCAGGATGCGCGAAGGACCTCAACGTAAGCCCGCCACAGACTTCTCTCGCAGCACACAACGCCTTACAACCTCCGCCCATCAAGCAAACGCAAACGCGCTGCCGCTTTGATGCTCCAAACCCGCGAACAGACTTCTGCCACAACCAGGCACACCACATGTAGCGCAGGGCGGAGTCTGCGGAGCCCTGCGGCTTTAGCGCTGATGCGGAGCGTTTGACCTATGCTTCAGCTTCGCTGTTTCCAACCTCGAACGACCTCGCGCCGCACTCCCCTCCGCTCGCAAGATTCCCTAGACACCAACCAATCATGCGAGTACATTCTCCGCAGAGTCCCCTTCCGTCGCGCACTCGTGTAGGGAGGTTTCCATGCGCATCACCAACGCCGCAAAAAGCTTCTATCACTCACACAAGCCCGGCTCCAAGCAACACGAAGACCCCTCGATTTTCGACTCCAACATAGGAGATTGGATCCTCGACGCTGTAGCCATAGCATTGATCGCCCTAGTCGCAGGCACACTCCTCCGCTGGGCTTATCTGGCCATCTCCCGCTAACCCCTGTCCATAAATTCTCTGGCCGCATTTTCCGGAGCCGTTGTAGCGGCGAGTTTAGCTCGCCACGTTTTAACGCCACTTCCACTCCAAAACTGTTCTCGCGGCCGTTACAGCCTCGGCCGCGCCGCAATTCGTGCGGCCCGTGTGATGACGAAAGCAACTCGGCCCCAAAACCGCATCGCCGATCTCGTTTCCCCAAATCCTCAAGAGTTGGAACGAAGCGCAAGGAAGGAATTTGACCAGCAGAGCAGGAACAAAAACTTCAGGAAACCATTCTTAAAAACGCAACTCCGAAACTACACTCCCCAAAAACTACCCCACCGTAACCGGCGCACCATACGAAAACCGCAAAGAAGTAGCCAACGCCGTCATCTCCAAAGGCTCGCTAGCCACCACAAACTCCAGCCCAACACCAAACTTCCCGTCCGGCAACCCGCTGCAATACACCACCCGCGCCGCAGCCGTAAAATGAAATCCAGGTATCGACACCAGAATCGTTTCCCCCAGGGGCCACGCACTCTGCGAAATCACTTTCGCCCCGCGCGAACTCACATCCGCCGTCAACCCGGTCTCCACTCCCAACTTCTCCTGTTTGCCCACCAGCAACGCCGTAACCTTCATGTCGATGCGATTTTCCGCGCGCATCGCCGCATACCTCTGTTGTGTCATCGGTCAGCCTCCGGAACACCATTCCCCAGGGGACAACCGCGGCCGCAGCCCTCTGGGACAAGCCGCCGCGCAAGCAACCCATCATAATCACGAAAATCAGCCCAAGGTGACCAGTCTGCAATCCCTGCTGTCGAAAACGACATCACCCCACCTTAAGCGTCTGCGCCGGTGTGGCATCACACAGCAAATCCGGATCAGCCATTAGCATCATCAGGAGTGAGCCTGGAAAATTTAGAGCCGTGCAGTCACAGCAGACCCACCCTTGCAAAAACCGCAAGGATGGGCCACCCACCACACTCCGGGTATGCCGTTCACCGGTCAATTTGCTATCCTGCGTTGCGTGAAACGCATATTTCTCATTGATACCGACACAGCTTCCGATGATGCCGTCGCGCTGATCATGGCGCTGCGTTCTCCCCATATTGATGTCCCGGCCATCACCACCGTTGCAGGAAATGTGGACGTCCATCAAGCCACCCGCAACGCCATGTATACGGCGCAACTTTGCGAGTCGAACGTGCCGGTCTACTCGGGAGCGGAACAACCGCTGAAACGCACCCACGTAAGCGCGGCCTGGTTTCACGGACGCGACGGCCTGGGTGATCACGGTTACCCGCCGCCACGCCGTGCTCCCGAAAAACAGAGCGCTATCGATGCCATAATTGAAACGATTGAATCTCACCTAGGCCTGGTGGTAGTTACTTTGGGCCCCCTTACCAATGTTGCTCTCGCCTTGCAAAAGAAGCCCAGCATCGCGGCGAAAGTGAGTCGCTGTGTGGTCATGGGCGGCGCGCCGTCGTGCGAGGGCAACGTGACTCCCGCAGCCGAATACAACATCTGGTGTGATCCAGAAGCAGCACGCATCGTGTTCAGAAGTGGTCTTCCTATCGAGATGGTTGGCTGGCACCTGTGTCGCGGTGAAGCCGTACTGAATTCCTCCGACATAGCGCAGGTTCTAAGTTTCAATACACCTATCGCCGAATTTACCATTGAGTGCAACAGTCGCGCGCAACAGGCTTTCTTCGAACAGTCCGGCGAACACGGGATATCCCTGCCAGACCCAGTCGCCATGGCTATCGCTCTGGACCCGTCGATCGTAACTTCGCAATCCGAGCATTTCGTGGACATCGAAACCCACAGCGAACTCACCCGCGGCATAACGGTTGTTGACCGTCTAAACGTAGCCCATGACGAACGCAACCGCGTTGTCTGGGCCACACCTCTAGCCGCCGGCCACAAAGCAAAGATCCCCTGGACCATCGACAACAACCGCTGGAAACTAGCCCTCTACTCAGCTCTGAGATAGGAAGCATTGCAATTTGTCACGCTTGCGGTCTTTCTTCGCGGTTCGCGTTGATTTCGCTGCTAGCGCTTTGGTTTTCGTAGTGGTGATTGGGGGCTTCGTTTGAATCGTCGTCGCGATCGCGTCTGCGGAACAGGCTGAGTACCGCGTCGGTGGGATCATCGTCCGGATCGTGGACATTTTTGGCTCTGCGCTCGCGGCTTAGGGCGGAGAGACTGTTGAGGAGGAGTTGGGAGATGTAGGCAAGAGCTACGGCGTCGCGGCGGGCGAGGCGTTTGTGAGCAAGTTGCTTGACGAGATTCCCGAGGAAGACGTTGACGGAATCAGGGGTCGAGAAGTCTTCGATGTTCCCGAGAAGCTCGTTGGCGGTGGCTACGTTCTGGAGCTGCCGCGCCTTAGTTTGTTTACGAACGTGATGGGAGCAGAGTGTGGAATTGGGATCGCTGGTGAACATGCGGCAGCGGTGGCCTTTGCCGTTGATGTGCTGGCAGGGGGAAAGAGCCGGCGATTCAGGAACGAGGGGGACCCTGGCGGGGGTGGTTTTCGTGTAGTAATTTGATTCCATGGGAGTTACCTCGCGAAACGGCGCAGTGATTTGATTTTAAAGGAGATGCTGAAGCAGTGCGTAGGGTTAAGCAGTTCAACCGAGTAGCAGGCCAACGAGCGGGTCTTGAGAAACGCGGAACGTCAGTTAACGAACGGGTAGAGAGGGGATTTCGCGACGGAGGACGTTCGGCAGGATGGTCCTTTTGCGGAGCAGGGCTCAGGGTGACGGTGGGCTGCTACGTTCACGCGGAAGGATAGCATGGATTTGTACTGAATGTCAACTAATAACTTAATGGGTATTCGAACGATTTGTGGGACAGTGTTTCGAACGGGCGAGTTTTGTTTTTGTTGCGAAGGGACTACACGGTTCAGGGATTTGCGGAGTGGCCCGGCCGGAAGCTAGCCACCGCTTGGGCCTCATCCTCAAAGGTGGGGATAAGGTCCAGCAAGTGAACCACTTTCAGCACGGCCCGGATTCGACTGCTCGGGCAGAGTATTTTCAGGCTGCCGCCTTGTCGGCTGAGGGACCCGTACGTCTTAGCGATAGCGTTGATGCTCCAACTGTCCATCTGTGTTACGGCTGTCAGGTTCAGCAGCAGCTTGCTCGCACCTTTGGCGACGAGCTCTTCTAGGTGGGGACTCAGCAAATCGGAATCAGGGCCGGCCATTACTCGTCCCGTGAGGTCCAGAATGGTTACGTCATCGGATTTCCGGGTCGAGATTTGCAAAGCCATAATGGCCCTTTCTAAACAGGCCATCCAGCGGAGACGACCGGGCGCATTATACCCCTCTTAGCAAGCCTATGCTGGCCGGTGGGTTCAAAAACCCTTTCCGGAATTTTGAAACCCTCTAGGGCGACGCGATACCGATGAAAATACGGATACAAGGCGCTGGCCAGGAGCGAAAGCCGGCCTTAAAGTCGGTGACATCATTCAAAGCGTGAACGGGACAACGTTAAGGACGACACGCGCGCGACCGAAACCTCTCGAATCGTTCCTTGCTGTCCAACCTTTTACGCTGACCGTTGGCGGCATGCGCTAAGTAGCACAGACACTCTTGTCTGTGCCTCCGCTAACCGCACTGACGCGTTTGAGACAGCCATAGCAACTTACAAACCAGGAACTAACATTGTTGTCGGAATTTTTCCCATGTTACGCACTGGGACACGATCAAGTGATCCTCGCTGACCGCCACCGTGGCGGTGTAGCCCAGCACGAACCCACCGTTTTCATCGAGCCAGCAGTTGGGGAAAAGTCTGGTTCAGGAATTCCTGAACCTTGCTTCTGATTTGATCGCGCACCCGCCGAAGGGCATCGCGCTTTTGCTCCGGGGATCCCGTCACCCGCTCGGGGTCAGCCAGGCTCCAATGGCGCACATTACGGCTGAACGGCCAAACCGGAAATTTCTCCGTCGTCGCATCGCACAAAGTCACGACGTACGCGAAGTGCTCCTTGAAAAATTGCGCGATGTCTTTTGGACGCTGGCCGGAGATATCGACGCCCACTTCCTTCATCACTTCCAGCACCAGCGGGTCGGGCTCAATAGATTCGACTGCAGTACTGGCAGCCACAACTTCATCGCCAGCAAACGCTCGAAGGAATCCCTCGGCCATCTGGCTGCGCGTGGAATCTCCAGTGGAGAAGAACAAAACCTTGGGTTTGCCTTTCACGGCAGTCGCTCCTCAGTTGACTTCGGTTCCGATAAGCAATGCATCGTACTTAAGGCCCACCCAATCGGGGATCGGGTAAACACAGTACGTTCGTACACAATCAGTCCAGTCCGCAACCTTAGATGCGCTCCACAAGGGGTCGGTGACGTCAGGGAAAAGCCAACGAAGATGGGTGTGGAAAGGAGCGATTGAGGGAATCGAGTGCTACCGCGACGAGCCATCAACTCATGGGCAACACAGCACTTACCACCGCGCTTTGGGACTGTCCGTGGAATGGCGCGTCACGTAGGCGAGCACCTCGGACGCCGACACGCGAAGTGCCTGCACCAACAGGAAGACGAACGAGACGCACAAGGGAAGTTGGTAGATGGCTCTCACGACGGTATCCTCCACCGCCTGTGAGATTAGAATCCGCGCGAGCGGTGTGGAATGGAACGCCAGTAACAATCGCTAGTTCTGTGCTGGGTGCGAATTCGTAGTACGAAAGTTAGGCCGAAGAAAACAGACGATCTTCGCCGACTCCGGGAAAAACGCGATCGGTCCGAAAGAAGGACGCTGGGCGAAACCCTGCTATTGCGGCTTATAAACGCTCTGGCTCAGTATCCGAATGCCAGTTGTGGGCATTCACGGGAATTATGCGGAACGGTGCGGGTTTCCGCTCATCCTCAAGTCTCGTCCGCCGAGCAATTTCTAGCGGTGAAAGCCGCGGCCGTAAAATCCACGGCCGTAATAGCGAGGACCCCAGCCCCAGCCGAGGCCCACATATCCCGGATAGAAGTAACCGGGATAGTAACCATACGCCGGATAAGCGTAAAGCGGATAGGCGCCCGGAGATACGTAGCAAGGGCCGTCAGGGCCGTCATTCGAACAGTCGTTATACGACGGAGCTTGCTGGGGATAGCCGGCGGCGGAATGCCCGGAGCGACGATATCCTCGACCGCCGTCATAATCCTGCTGATTAACCGGCAGAAAGGCCTGTCGGCTCTGCGTGGTGTCCACGGTTACAGGATCAACCAGGCGGAAGCTAAGCGGCGTCTCCGGCGGTATGACCGTCGGACGCCCGCGCGTCAGCAGCACCGCACCGATCCCGGCTGCGGCGCCAGCGCCAGCGCCGATCGCAGCTCCACGGCCCCAGTCGGCGGCAGCGCCAATTGCTGCGCCGAGCGCAGTGGTAGTGCCGACCGTCGCGGCGTCCGCGCCGTGCGTGGTGCCGCCCGAGCCCTTCCACAGTTCCGTGAGAATGGGTCGTTGTTGGCCATCGACCAAAGTCAGATCCGTGAGCTCGATGCCGAGTTGCGAGGTACCCGTGACGCGGCCCGCTTTTTGCGCGACTTCAACCTGTCCCGTCAGAGTCTGGCCGCGACGCGCCACCACGTAGCCGTTCTCGACGATCGGCTGTAGCAGCGTCGCGGTGACGCGATCGCCCACCTGGTTGCGGTCACTCGAGAGATATTCGTTAATGCGCACGCGGAGAATGGTGCCCGCAGGAATCGTCAGGTTCGCGGGGGGCGGCTGCACTGGAGCCGATGCGCGTGGACCACGTTGGCCACCTTGGTCTGGGGCATTCCGATAGGGCGCATCGTTCCGGTAGGGCCCATTGGCACTCGGAGGATTTTGGTTCGGCGCAGGTGCGTTTTGGGGATCGCCGTTGGCTCCAGGAGCATTCTGGTCTTGCGGCGGGACGTCCTCGTCCGGGTCGTACTGATCCGGAGAAGGCGCATGGGCTTGCGGAGAGCCCTGGGTTGGATAGTCGTTCGAATAGGGAGGTTTGTCCGCGTCCTGTGGCGCATATTTCGGCTTCGGCCGGGTGTCGGGCCGCGCTTGCTGCGCGTCGGGGGACTGGTGGGCCTGGGCGGACGGTGGGTCCTGCTGAGCTTGATCGGGAGGCGGAGCTTGGTCCGGCTTCTGCGCTTGATCTTGGTCCTGCTGTGCCTGAGGGTGCGATTGATCTTGCTGTGGGCCTTGCGCTCGCGCTGTGGCGCTCAGGGTTAGGCCGAATCCGAGCATCAGTCCTGGCATCAACGTGGCTGCGAGGGTCAGACCGCCAGCGGCGCGCGGCTTCGAATTCCCTTGTTTTGACTTCGAATTCCCTTTTTTACGGATGCCGAAACTCAACATGGTCGTTGCTCCTGTGACTTTGCTGCCTTACCCAGGTTCCTCGCTCTTTCCATGGGTTCGATGCGAGCGTCCTAGTTGAAGATGTATCGAACTGACAACATAGGCCTTACTGGCGACCCGCGGGCACACCAAAGACGCCGGATTATAAAACCCGCAGCACCGCAAAAAGTTGCTCATTTGTCGCGGCGGCTCTTGGGCGTCATTAGCGGGGTCTTATCCGCGAAGTGTTTAGAGTGGATGACGGCGTGCACCTTGCGAATCAGAAATCCGTTACGTAGCAACTTAATAGCTACGCGATGCCTTCGAAACAAAGGAGACCGCATCATGACTTTGATACTGCTGGGAGTCTTGCTGGCGAAGGAAGATCGGTGACCGGAGTTCGGGAGCCCGATTCGGCATCCGGGACGGTTTCCGACCGGCTGGAGCAGCTGGCTGCGGCGGTGGCGGAAAGCGTGTACCTGCAGGCTCAGCTCAATGAACGATTTGCGGTGCGGCTATTGGAGTTTGGCAGCTCCGTGGGGGCGATCGAAAAGATTTGCCGGCAAATTGACGGTCGCATCGGGAAACTGACCGCAACGGGTGTTGAACGCGCTGCCGTGTCGGCGGCAGGAACTTCCCCTTCGGGGAATGCCCCGAAGCGGTTCGAGGTGGTGTATCGGGCACCGGCGCTGATGGTGATGTCGGAGCGCGTGGTGCTTTACGGTCTGGTCTTCGGGCTGCGGCCGCGGAGGTGTCTTGAGATCGGGACGCATCGCGGCGGCTCCGCGTTGATCATCGCAGCGGCGCTGGACGATTTGGGGGAGGGCACCCTGTCGTGTGTCGATCTCGCGCCGCAGATTGATCCTGAGGATTGGCGAGCCATGGCACACCGGACGACGCTGTTTTCCGCGCCGTCATCACCGGGAGTCTTTCACGAAATGGCGGAGAAAGCAGCGGGACGGTTCGACTTTGCGTTGATTGATGGGGATCATTCGACGGCGGGCGCGCTGCGAGACATAAACAGAATGTTGGGAGTGCTCGAAGATTCCGCCACCATCGTGCTTCACGATGCGCACAACGATGAAGTAGCGCAGGCCATCCGGCTGGCAGTGGAAAATAGGGAGAGCGGCCTGACCGACTGCGGGATGATTTCGATGGAGAAAAGTTTCGATGCGGCCCAAGGTGTGTATTGGGGCGGAATGCGGATGCTGCGTTTCTCGAGGAGAGAGCCGGCGCGCCGGAACGGTTGAGTTCTGTTTGTCGGCGTGTACTAGCGTCGTGTAACGAAGACAACAGCGGACCCACCCTTGCGAAAACCGCAAGGACGGGCCACCCGCCTTGAGCCTTTGCTCTCACACACTTTTAACAATTCCATTGGGAATACAACGCTGGTCTTTGCGGTCTCACAGATCGCCGGGGTGAATCTCTTCTCTCCTGTCGGCACTGGACGTGTCGCGACGAAATCGATTTTTCCTGGAGGCTAATAGATGACGCGCAGAATCATCGGAGTTCTTGTGTTGTTGCTGGGCGTGACCGCCATGGGCCTGGCCTTAATTGCCCAGCAACCCCCAACCGAAGCCCCTGCGGGCTTTGACACTCCCACACTTGCCCAGAACCCCGGGTCGCAAAGTAAGAATAATGGACTCACCGAGCCGGCGGGCGACAGTTATGCCCTCGACCAGCAAATTTACGAACAGGTGCACGACGCGAGTACCGGCCTCGGGCCGGTATTCAACGGCCGGGCCTGCGCCGAATGCCATCAAAATCCGGTGAGCGGCGCCGCGAGCCAATTCACCGAGCTGCGTGTAGGCCACCTCGACGCAAACGGCAATTTTGTGAATCCCACCGTACTCATTAACGATGGTGCGGCCAGCATCGCCGGCCGCTCCCTCATCAACGATCGCGCGCTCATTCCTGAGGCGCAAGAGCATGTACCGGTGACCGAGAACATCCGGGCCTTGCGGGCGGCTCTCAACACATTAGGCGACGGCTTCGTCGAAGCGATCGACGATAGCACGCTGAAAGCCATCGCCCAGCAACAGCCGGATGTCAGCGAGGGAAGGATTCACGGCGAGGCCATCGAAGTCCCCGTCCTGGAAGCGCCGGGGCAGAACCGCGTCGGCCGTTTCGGCTGGAAGGACCAACACAGCAGCTTGCTTTCCTTCATCGGCGATGCCTACCTCAATGAAATGGGCGTAACCAACCGCTTACGGCCTAAGGACACGACCACGATCGGCAAGATCACCAAAGACCCTGAAGATGTTCCCGACAATCTAGGCCTGGCGGACATCGATCACTTTGCTCAATTTGTTCGCGGCACGAAAGTGCCGCCGCGCGATGCCGCCCTCGCCACAACCGCGGACGCCCAAGCCGGGCAAGCCCTCTTCGAGAAGATTCGCTGCAATACCTGCCACGTCGAGACCATCACGACCGCTCCAGCAGGAACGGTGATCAATGGCGGCGCCTTTAGCGTGCCCGACGCCCTGGGAAACAAAATCATCCATCCCTTCAGCGACTTCTTGCTCCACGACATCGAAACTGGCGACGGCATCGTGCAAGCCGGACCGCCGGACACCGCCAACAAGTTGCGCACCGCGGCGCTCTGGGGCCTGCGCATGAGACCTCGCTTCATGCACGATCTCAAATCCCTCACGCTGGCGGACGCCATCGAACGCCACCAAGGCGAGGCCGCACACGTCGAAAGGCGCTTCGATCAGCTAAGCCCGGCGGAGAAGCAGCAACTCGTCACTTTCCTAAACTCGCTGTAATCGCCGAGCAGCAGCACAAGCCATGGCGCGGGCTACCACGCCATGGCCTGGTTGCATCTTTCGCGTCGCTGGTGCGTCAGAACCGATGTAGGCGCTGGGCTTTAGCCCGGCGTAGGTTCTGACGGACCCGTCGCAGTAGCTTCCAAACTCTCCCAGGCGATATCTCAGCTACTTCCGAGCCATAGAGCAACCACCTCTTGAAGTGGCGCGGCAACCGGGGCGCCAAGGAATAAATAGCCCTCTTCACGGGTCTTGATAGACGCAGCCACCAACGAGGTCACGAATGGCCCAGCGGCAGCAGTCGTCCTGGAGAGAATTGGTTGAACCAAGGACTTTTTGGAACGGCGGCACCACGCGTGGCCGATTTAGTTCTGCTCCTGGAAATCGCAATGGGGATAGGGCTGCTCGTCGGTGCTTTTCTCGCGCGCACCGGACGTTTTCGCCAACATGCAGCGTGCCAATCAATCATCGTGCTTCTCAACCTCGCCGTCATCGCGCTGACGATGATTCCCTCATTCGTCGTTCACGTGGTGCCCAGACTCCCGGCCAAATTGAACAAGGCGTATTATGCCTTAGCAACGACCCATGCCGCCCTCGGAAGTGTCACCGAATTAGCCGGATTGTATGTCCTGCTGGTCGCGGGCACGAATCTCTTGCCAGAGAAACTTCGCTTTACACAATACAAAGCGTGGATGCGATGCGTCCTGGTCCTCTGGTGGCTTGAGCTGTTGCTCGGAATCGCAACCTACACCCGTTGGTACGTTCCCCTCGTATTTCGCAAATGAATCCGCTTTTAACTCAGTCGGCGCCGGGCGGGTGGCCCACCCTTGCGGTTTTTGCAAGGGTGGGTCTTTCTTTTCATTTGAGTGCCCCACATCTGGTACGTCGCGTGTAGGCCTCAGCAGCTAAGCCCGTTCCGGAAGAATTTTGTTCGGCTCGGGTGTTGCACCCTCCATCTCGCGCGGCTGCGCCCGCTCATACGAATACCGCAGCAACTCGATCGCGCGATCCACATCTCCCGGCTCGCGCAAATATACGCTGACCCAGCCGCTGTCTGGCAGGATGTGATGGCGTTCGGCTCTTCCGGCGCCTACCAATTCCTCGCGAATCTTTTTTGTGAAGGGGATATCGACGAGGGAATCGCCGTGGACGTGGCCGATTTCTCTTCGGTCCAGGCGATACTCCGTGCCGCCGAAGCGGTGTGGGGATGAGGTGACGCCTGGCAGGGCCTCCATTGCGGTAGCGATTTTTTCCGCGGCTTTTGCAACGGGCATGTCGGCCTCCTGAAGGCTGTCCTCATTGGATGGGAATCCTTGCGTTTGCGTTATGGAGAGCGAACCCAGGCCGGTGAATGGGACGCCGCCCGCAGACGGCGCTAGCAGCAACCGGCGACAGTAACAACAGACGCTCGTGACGACCGGCCCCCAGGCTTGTCATCCCGAGCGCCAGCGAGGGGATCTGCTTTTCCCTGTGGTCGCTTGAACCTGGGTCTCGGGGCGACCGTTTTCTTTAACTCTGGTCCAAACTATATTCACGCGATTCACGCCCCTTTTCTGAGCAGTGCCGGCACTCCAGGCTTGTGTTTGACAACCTGCCCTTCCCTCGCTATCTTGACGCCAGTCAACTTCCGGATTCCATTCTGCGAGGAGGAACTCGTGACTCATCTACGCTTCTTGGGATTTGGTGTGTGCTTATCTGGCGCTATGGTTCTAGCTTCGTGCAGTGGCACTACGCCGCCCGCTCAACCCGCGGCCGCTGTCGATAACCGGGCCGCCGATGAGGCTGCGATTCGCGCGGCGGATGCGGCGTGGTCCAAAGCCGCTGGCGACAAGGATCCGGTGCGAACGGCGTCCTTCTATGCGGACAATGCCGTGCTCATGGCGCCTGGGGCTCCAGCGGCAACCGGGAAGGATGCGATCCAGAAGGCCTTTGCGGGGATGATGGCGAGTCCCGTGTTTGCATTGTCGTTTGCACCGACGAAGGTGGAGGTTTCGAAGGCGGGAGATCTGGCGTATGAAATTGGCGATTATTCGCTGACGGTCCCCGATGCAAAGGGGAAGCCGCAGACGTTGAAGGCAAAATATGTAGTGGTGTGGGGCAAGCAGGCGGACGGCAGTTGGAAGGCGCTCGTGGATGTGCCGAATACGACGACGAACTGAGTTTTGAAGCCCAGCGCAAGGAGGTGGGCTCTCCGAGAGACTCCGGGGACCACCCGGCATGAGCGTCGACGCCGAAGCTAACTAATCTCACTTCAGCGGGCCGCGCTTTGCGCTAGAATGACCAAACGAGGAGAATATGCCACTCGATTGGTCACAATGCCCTGCGGTCGAAAGCGTTCAGGGTAAACTCAGCGGAGCCTGGGTTTTTCGAGGTACCCGCATGCCTGTCGCAGCGGTATTCGAAAACCTAGAGGACGGCCTGACCATCGATGAAATCGTCGAGATGTTTGACGGCCTGACGCGCGAGCACGTAAAGACGGTCCTAGACTTCGCAGCGCAGAGCCTCGCCCCGCCAGCCCCGCAGCGCTGATGCTTATCCTGTTTGATCAAGGCACGCCAGTCGCGATCTGCGATTCCCTTCCGGAGCACACAATAAAAACCGCCGCCGAGCAAGGGTGGAGCACCCTTCTCAATGGTGATCTCCTCCTGGCCGCTGAAGATGCCGGCTTCGAACTATTTCTGACCACCGACACGAATATTCCGTTTCAGCGGAATCTGAAGAACCGCAAACTCGCCATCGTGGTACTTACCCAGAACCGCTGGAAACTCATACGGTCGATAATTCCGAAAATAGTCGCCGCAATCGCGCACGCGAAGCCGGGGACCTGCTCAGTTGTCGAAATCCCACGTACCTAGGCTGGCATTCGAATTGGGGCGCGGAGATCCCGAGCCCCTGCAGATTATTCCCTCTTACAGTTCGCGATAGATGCTGTCGGAGACGATCGTGCGGATCTTGTCGAGGCTCTTGATCCAGGCGACGTAGTCCTTGTCGGCGCGTAGCTTTGTTTCGGCTTCGGCCAGGGCGGTGATGCTGGGGAATTCGATGGCGGCGACAACGGCACCCGCCTCCGGCCCAGCGTAACTGGCTTGGTAGACGCGAGTGATGGCCGTGACGCCCGCTTTCTTCATGATTTCCTTGCCGGCTTCGAGGGCCTGGGCATACGCGGCTGGATTGTCGGTCTTGACCACGACTACGCGGACAACCGCTGTCTTTTGTGCGAAGGCGGCGGAGGACGTGCCGAGGAATAGAACAAGCGTTACGAGCGCGAACGAGATTTTTCTGAGCATGGTTGAGCCTCTCTTTTCGATTTAAATTTGAACAACAGGAACCAGGAGCACCATTCAATGCATTCCCAAAGGGGCCGAATTCCACGATGGAAAGAGAAGCGAACCGAGCCACGAGGCCGACCGCCTCTCAGCAAAATTGGGTGGACTATATCGGGTTTCCCAGAGGAGTCAAGTCGCAATCCGCCATTCGCGAAGCTTAGGACGTCGTTCGAATAGCCGACCAGTAACTATTTTATTGACAGTAACTCCAATGGCTGGTATCATCGGTCGTGATACTCGCCACGCACCCTCGCCGTTCCGCCTTATTCACTCTCTTTCTTCGACAAAATCGCGCAACCCGTTCAGAATCCGCACTTCCAAAAAATGCGCCCATAACTCATTCAGAATCCGCACTTCCAAATTCATTAGACTTAAAGTCCTTTAGAATCCGCACTTGCGAAAAATGGCAGGGGGGGAGGGTGCAAATTGTTAACCAGCTCCGAAATAAACGCGGGCACTCGGGTTGACTCTGAGCGTCGAAGGGTTTGTTCACCAAGAGCCCAAGGATTCAACTCTTCTCTGTGCCCTCTGTGTTCCCATCTCCGTGAACTCTGCGTTAAAAATCCTGCCTTACTCACAACGTTCGCGCCCACGCTAGGCACATGTGTTACGCGAGTGTTAAAATCCGCTATGAGGATTGGCCATGTCGCCTAAGACGCTTTACGAGAAGATTTGGGATAACCACGTTGTTCATGAGGGTCAGGACGGGAAGCCCTCGCTGATTTATATCGACCGGCATTTGATTCATGAGGGGACTTCGCCGCAGGCGTTTGCGGGATTGAAGGCGGAGGGACGCAAGGTGCGCCGGCCCGATCTGACGTTCGCGGTGATGGATCACTCGGTGCCTACCGTTAGCAAAGAGCGGTTGCTGCCGATTGTGGATACCGACGCGCGGTTGCAATTCGAGGCGCTGGAGAAGAATTGCCGCGAAAGTGGCGTGCGCTTGTTTGACATGAACAGCGCGAACCAGGGGATTGTGCACATTATTGGGCCGGAGTTGGGGATTACACAGCCCGGCCAAACGATTGTTTGCGGGGATAGTCATACGTCGACGCATGGGGCGTTTGGGACTTTGGCGTTTGGGATTGGGACCAGCGAAGTGGAGCATGTTTTGGCCACGCAGTGTCTGGTGCAGTCGCGCTCGAAGACCATGCACATTGTGGTGAATGGGAAACGGCCTCGCGGCGTTACAGCGAAAGATATCGTTTTGGCGATTATTGGGAAGATTGGGATCAGCGGTGGCAACGGGCATGTAGCGGAGTATGGCGGCGAGGCCATTCGCGGGCTGTCGATGGATGGGCGCATGACTGTTTGCAACATGACCATTGAGGGCGGGGCGCGGGCTGGGATGGTGGCGCCGGATGACACAACCTTTGCCTACCTGGAGGGCCGGCCGTTTGTGCCGCGGGGGAAGGCGTTTGCGGAAGCGGTGCAGCGGTGGAGATTATTGAAGACGGATGCGGACGCGAAGTTCGATACCACCGTGGAACTCAATATGAAAGATATAGCGCCTCAGGTGACCTGGGGGACGAATCCGGGGATGGTCAGCGGCGTCACCTCGCGCGTGCCTGATCCCAGTTCGTTTTCGGACCTGAACGATCAGAAGGCTACCGAGCGCGCTCTGGTTTACATGGGGTTGAAGGCCGGGACGCCGATCGTGGACATTCCAGTCGATCGCGTGTTCATAGGCTCCTGCACAAATTCGCGGATTGATGATTTGCGTGCGGCGGCGCATTTGGTGGCTGGGAAGCATGTAGCCCGCAGCATAAAGCAAGCCTTGGTAGTCCCAGGTTCACGCGGAATCAAAACCCAAGCCGAGAAAGAAGGCCTGGACAAAATTTTCACCGAGGCCGGATTCGAGTGGCGCGACGCAGGCTGCAGCATGTGCATTGGGATGAACGCCGACGTCCTGCCGCCCCACGAGCGCAGCGCCAGCACCTCTAATCGAAATTTTGAAGGCCGCCAAGGCCGCGACTCCCGCACGCACCTCGTGAGTCCCGTAATGGCCGCAGCCGCCGCGATAGCCGGACATTTCGTAGACGTCCGCGACTTCGACGTAGCCAACGTCGAGTGATGTTGACTTTGTGGCGGCTAGTTTAGCTCGCCACTTGCTTTTGAATTTGTAGCGGCCGCCGACCTTGGCGGGCGGGTCGAGCAAAAACCAGAACGGCGTGAAAAGGTATGCCCATGAGTTGGTTATCGCGATCCTAGTGATCGCCAGTCTTGCGCTGGCGTTGTGGGTCAGGGTCGGGATCGATCCAAAAGTTGGCGCGAGACCCCGCCAGTGCGCGATTTTCTCTTACGGGCCATTTTCGTAGCGGGTCTTGCCCTTGCCTCGTGGGAGACCGTCGCGAAATAATGTACCGATGCACTAAGGAGCGCCAGACGAATGCAACCGATCTCAAAACACACCGGCATGGTGATGCCGCTCGATCGCGTCAACGTCGACACCGACCAGATGGTGCCGAAACAATTCCTGAAAGCGCTGACGCGCGAAGGCTTCGGCCGCATCCTCTTCTACGACTGGCGGTATCTCGCCGGAGAAAAGCCGAACCCGGAATTCGTCTTGAATTTTCCGAGGTATCGCGGCGCGTCGGTGCTTTTGACGCGCGCGAATTTCGGCTGCGGCTCCAGCCGCGAACACGCCCCGTGGGGCGTCAAGGATTACGGGTTTCGCGTGATTCTATCGCCGAGCTATGCGGATATTTTTTATAACAATTGTTTCAAGAATGGGATTTTGCCGGCAACGCTGACCGAAGCAGAGATCGACGAACTCTTTAAGCGCACGGAAAAAGAAGAGGGCTATTCCCTGACTATCGATCTGCCGAATCAGACGGTCAGCGATGCCCATGGCTTAGTTTACAGGTTTGAGATTGCGCCCTCGCGAAAAGAGGTTTTGTTGAAGGGGCTGGATGATATCGGGACGAGTTTGCAGTTTGCGGACAAAATTGACACTTACGAAAAGGCGCACGCCGCGACGGCTACGATGTATGAGGCGGTGGACGTGAAGAATTACTCCAACGGGCGGTGAGCCGCGCGATGAACATATTCATCCTGAAACTCGGCTCGGCCACCTGGGATACGATCTTTGGAGTAAGTTTTCTGTTGATTGTTTTCGTGGCACGAGCGTTTCTCAACAAAGCACGGTACCATGGGAACCGAGTTAACAAGGATGGGCACTAGAGGGCACTTGAACGCGTGCGCAGACACGAGTGTTTGTGCTACTTACAAACGCCACCACATTTCAAAATAGATGCGGCCCTCGAAGACGGGCTCCGGCGATTCCGGCGCAGCTGGCGCGCCCAGCAATTCCGCCAGCAAAATCCCACTGAGTACGAAGGCCGCTCCGACCAGCGAGCGTGGACTCAGTCGCTCGCCAATCACCAGGTAGGATGTGATCACGGCTACCACCGGCTCCAGCGTAAAGATGATTGCAGCGTGGCTTGGCGTGGTGTATTGCTGCGCCCACAACTGGATGGAGAAGGCCGCGGCGGTGGCGAAGACGGCGCAGATGGCCGTGCCTGCATACAGTTCCCAGCGGAAAGCGAAGCGCGGCGTTTGCCAGCCCAGCGCGCCTAGCGAACCAGCGGCGATCCATGCGAGGGCCGCGCAGGCTGCTACCTGGAGGACGCTTAAGGCGCCGTGCGAGTGCTGCTGCGTGTAATCTCCTACCAAAATAATGTGGACCGCGTAGAGTGCAGCGGCCGCGAAGGTGAGCACGTCGCCGCGATTGAGATGCGAGATGCCTTCAGCGGGAACGGTGAGGAAATATAGGCCGATCACCGCGCAGAATGCTCCCGCGTACGCCCATTGCGCCAGATGTTTACGCCAGAAAATAGCGAGCAGCAAAGGGACGAGGACCACGCTGGAACCGGTGACGAATCCGGATTTTGCGGGCGTGGTGTATTGCAGGCCGGCGGTCTGGAACGCGTAGCCGCCAAACATGAAAAGTCCGAGAGCGGCGCCGGCGAGGAGCTCTTCCCTTTTCAGGTTGCGGAGGGCGCGTGGGCGGAACGCAGCCATGAGTAGCGCCGCGAGTGAAAAGCGGACGGCCAGGAAGAGGAAGACGGAAGCGTGGTCGAGAGCGTTTTTTACGACGACGAAGGTGGCGCCCCAGAGAAGAGTGCAGAAAGCGAGCGCGAGATCGGCTCTTGCGCGCTTGGAATGTTCGGCAGTGGCGGAATTTGAGGTGACGGAACTTTCCGCGAGGGACACGCGGGCCTCCGACGGAGGCGTTAGTTTAGCGGCGAGAAGGCGGGAAGACAATGAGGAGATCGGGCGACTACTGCGCTTGGCGGCCTCAGAATCCGATGGACTCTCCACGCGCAACCCAAACTCGGCCGGCGTTTCAACAGTTAGGGAGCGCGTCGCGCGCAGATCGTTAGGCGGCAAGCAGCAGTTCTCTTGACGTGCCGAAAAAAAGGGGAAAGCTGGTTACGCTTTCCCCTTTTCCATGCAACGCGTGAAGCGTGCTGACGACCGCGCGAGTGAGTTAGAACCGCACGCGCCCGCTAATTTCGATGCGCCGAGGATTGTTGACCTGCCCCGTCCCGAAACTCGCCAAAGCGCCGAAGTCCCCGGTATCGCCGAGACCCTGTGAGGGGTCAAACAGCTGGTTGTGGTTGAAGATGTTGGTAAAGGTTGCGCCCACCTCTAAGCTGAAACGTTCGGTGAACGTGACGGTTTTCTTGATATTGAAATCAACGTTCCAGAAGGCCTGTCCGCGAAGAGTGCCGGCACCGCCATTATGGCCTTCGTCGATACCCAGGATTGGATTACGGAAGCAATTGTAGACCGCTCCCGGGTTCTGGTACAGGGATGGGCCGAAGCCAGACGATCCGATATCAGGATACTGGGAAGAGGGAAGCGGGTTATTGTGCCGCTGGCTGCCGCCCGGGTTTCCCCCGCAAATGTTAATGGCATTTTCCAGAGCGAAGATGTTGCCTGCGTCGGCCTCGCCAAAGGATTGACCGCCACCATACGTCTGCCCGCCGTCAGCAAACCAACTGCTGGGGAAAACAGCCAGGGGTATGCCGCTGCCGATGTCGAGGATCGGTGCAACCGTCCAGCCACCCAGAACGTGACCAAGGATGCCGTGCTGGTGGAGGAAGAACGGCGGCTGGTAGACGAGCCAGGTGTTGAACATGAACTTGCGGTCCCAAGGTTGGAGCCCATAGTTCCGGTTGAGATCGAAGGGATCGGAGCTGGTGAACTGGCTGGTAGCTTGTACTTGCGATACCGTTCCCAGCGCCTTTGAGAAAGTGAAATTGGATTGCAGCGACAAGCCGTGCCACTGGGTCATCTTCATGGATACGAACATGCCGTTGTAGTTTCCGGTGCCCAAGCTGGTGTTGTTGACGAAACCGGAACTCAACTGTCCAGCCGACCCATTTGGCGAACCTGCGATCGGTGTGCTTAGCATCGATCGTGGGAAGTTAAAGGCGCCGGCGTCGAGGTCGTTCCAAAGGTTCCAGACATTGGCCACCGGAATGTTCCCCGCGCCGGTAATGCCTTCTTTGGACGCGACGGCTTGCGTGCAGCTGGCAAATCCGGCGCAGTAAGCCGGATTCAGGGCGTTCTCAAAGAAGGGCTGAGCGGTGACGGCAGCAAGGTTTCCAGCGCAATTGCCACCTGCCATACCGGCATTACCGCCGCAGTATTGCATGACCATCTGGCCATAAGCTTTATCGAAGCGTTGCCCACCAAGGGTCATCATGTAAGGAACAGTGTTGATTTGAAGGGGCATGAACTCGTGGCGCAGGAGTCGGCCGATGTAGCCTACCTCCATGGTGAACTTGTTGTTCAGTTGCCGTTGGACGGTGAAGTCGAACTGATGGCTCATGCTGGGACGGAAGTTCGGATCGAGTCCCGTGCCGGCACCAGCAGCGACGGCATTGAAACCGGGAAAAAGGGGTTGAGGTAAAGTCGTGGCAGCCGCCGGCAAGGGTGCCGTCAAGCCATCGAAGCCGCCCCCGGTAGGGCCAATTCGGAAGGCGGTATTCGGCGTTGCTCCACCGGGCCCGCCACAGGCTCCCGTCGATAAAGGACTGACGCACTGAACCGCCTGGATCAGGCCATCGCCGAGGAGCGGAACCAGGACGAGGCCCACTCCGTTCAACCGGCCATAAAGGATGCTGTACCCGCCACGCAAAACGGTCTTGTTGTGTCCAAAAATCGACCCGAGGAAACCTTCATCGAAGTTGGGATTCCATGCCGCCGCAACGCGGGGGCTGAAACCTTTATAGAAGGGATTATAAGGATATTTTGAACTCCCGGTCACATTGTGGACCAAGGAAAATCCGATCTCTGGATTGAAGACCTGGCCTTGGAGCGCTGCCGCTTCGCGGGCGTGTAGAAATGCCTCAGTATCGAGGGGCTTGTTGTTAGCGTCTACCATGACAATCTGCTTGCCGTCCTTCTCGACAGGCGGCATTTCCAGGGTCCACCCCAACCCATAACTGAGGGTCAAGGTCGGCTTTATGCGCCACGAATCGCTGGCGTACAGGTTGTAGAACGGGATGGTGCTCTGGTCGAAGGCAGGGGTGTTGGGCGGATTGAGGGCCAGACTGGAACCCGTACGTGTGAAGGCAATCTGTGTGACGCCAGGAACTCCAAGCACGGCACCGTAATCTCTTTGCCAGTTCGGGCTTTGAGAAGCGGTAATCGCCGCAGGCGTATAACCAGTCATGTCCATGCCATTGGTAGTGCCGACGCTGGCGCCTAGCCAGTACACGGTCTGGTAGTTGATACCGCCACCATTGTCGGTGCGCTGGTGATAGTTCCAGTTATGCTGATAGGTGCCGCCGAATTGCAGGAAATGCTTGCCCTTCACCCAAGAAACGTCGTCGCGGATCATATGATCCTGGCCGTCCCAGAATCGCGTGCGCACATCCTGAGTGTCGAGGTTGACCGGGGCGAGCACATTTTTGGATTGTTCGCCAAAGGGCTCCAAGGCACCGGCCAATCCGGCGATTTGTGGAGTCTGCCCAGCGGAACCGCGAGCCCAGAAATTACGCAGGAAACTGTAGTGGAAGTCGTTCGTGAGCGAGTTGGTTATGTTGGTGGTTAGCCCAGCGGTGAGGTACCAGGGCACCTGGGGTCGGCTGGACACGGATGCCGGAGTTCCCAGCTTGTCCCCCGAAATTAAGCCGCCAATGTCGACCTGGTTTCCAGTGGCACGTTGCATTTTGTAGTAGCGGTACGAGGCATAGAAGTGCCACTTGGCGCCAAAATCGTGGTCCAGGCGAGCCACGGCAAAGTTATCATTCCACGGAACGAGCATATTGCCAGTGAAGCCCAGCACGTTCAGATGATCGCACCTGCTCAGACCTAGGCAACTCGACGTGTTTGATGCGGGCATGAACTGAGTCCACATGCTCTGAACCGTGGGAGAGATTCCGAGACCCCGTGGATCGCAAGGTCCGGCCGGGCAGACCGCCGGTGCTACAACTTGTCCGGGCGTGAGCGCAGCGGTGGCGGGCCCGTTGTAAGTGACAGCGGTGGGGTTGAGGTTGTAGGCGGTGGTACCGAACTGGAGAATTCCCTGTTCCAAGGCGGCTGACGGAACAATTCTAAAAACGCTCGCAGCCTGCGGCCAGCGAAAACCCTCGTAATTACCGAAGAAATACCACTTTCCGCCCAGAAAGTCTTTTGGAACAAGCGGGCCGCCACCCGCGGCGCCAAAGCGGTTGTAATGAAAGCTTGGCTTCGGCGTCCCCGAGGCGTTGTTGTCGAAGCTGTTTGCATTCCAGGTGTTATCTAAATAGTACTCGTATGCAGTGCCGTGCCATTGGTTCGTACCCCGCTTTGTCACCAACTGAACTTGAGCACCTGCAGAAGAGTTAAAGTCGGCCGTTTGATTGTTGGTTCCCACCTTGAACTCTTCAATACTATCGGCTGGCATGGGCATAACGCCAGTTGGACCTCCGCCACCGGGGCTACCACCCGGGGCAGTGGCTGTGACCTGGTTATTTACCAGCCCGCCTGACGGATCGCCCGCGAAGCTGGGCGTATACGTGTTTTGCGTACCGTCCATGTCGCTGGAGTTATTTCCGCCGTCTAACAGAAAAGAGTTCTGATCCTGATTTGCGCCGGCCACGCTGCCGTCCGGAGCAACGCCAGGCTGTAGGGTCACGAAAGTGCTGACATCGCGCCCGAGGCCTGGAAGGTTGTCCAAAGGAATGCCAGTCAAGGTGTTGCCGACGGTAGCGTTGCCGGTCTCCATGGTGGCCCCGGCGGCAAAGACCTCAACGGTTTCGGTAGTGGAACCAATCTCGAGCTTGAGGTCCAAGGTGAGGGTCGCGCCAACGGTGAGCTCCTGCTTGGTGAGCTTTGTCACGCGAAATCCGGGCTTGCTGATGGAAAGATCGTAGCTCGCAGGTGGCATGTTAGCGAAATTGAAGTGTCCGGCGTCGTTGGTGACACCTGTTCGCGAGGTACTCGTATCGGTGTTTGTAAGAGTGACCGTTGCGCCAACCACCGCGGCGCCCGATGGGTCTGATACCGCCCCTTGGATGGTGCCAGACGAAATAGACTGCCCTAGAGACACTGTAGATACACAGAACACTACGAAGACACTTAAAACTACAATAGCGGTGCCACGCCCGATCTTTGGACACAAAGACATAGGCCACCCCTCCACGCCGGATTTTTTTGAGACCCCTGGGTAACAACCGGTAGTGGTCGCGTTATATGACTGTGGATCAAGGTTGTCAATACTTAATTACAGGTAAGGAGTATGTAGAATTTAGATCGCCGTTAGTTGACCGGAATATTTGCCGATTGCGTAACTTCGTCCGAATGGCCGCGCGCGGGACCGGATTAGGACGCCAGGGGGAGGGAGTCCTGTTCGCGCGGAAAAACAGCGCTCTGCCTGTGAGTGCGCTTGACAGTGGGGATTCAGGCCTACATTCTCGAAACGTGAAGCTTGCACGATCACTGCTGCAGGGCACCATTTTATTGGTCCTAGTACCCGCTCCGGGTGTGGGCGGGTCCGAGGAAGCGCCAGGGCGTTGGGTGGAGGTAAGAAGCGCGCACTTTGTGGTGGCGAGTAACGCCAGCGAGGGTGAGGCGCGCGGCGTTGCGGAAGACTTCGAGCGGATTCGATCCCTGTTCCACACTACATTTCCGGAATTGCGGGTCGATCCGGCGCAGCCGATTGTGATTCTGGCGGCGCGCGATGAGGCGACGATGAGGGTGATCGCGCCGGACGAGTGGGGTGGCGAGGGGCACATACGCCCGTCGGGGTTGTTTCATAGCGATGGGGAGAAGGATTACGTGGTGCTGCGGCTGGATGCGCCGGGGACAACCGCGTATCACACCGTCTACCATGAATATACGCACGCACTGCTGCACCTGAACTTCAATCGGATTCCTTTGTGGTTGAGCGAGGGAGTGGCGGAATTTTTCGGGAACTCGACGCTTGGTCCGCAAGAAGCGAGAACCGGGAACGTCGATAAGAGTCACCTTTATATCCTCAGCAAGAACGAGTGGCTGCCGATGGAAACGCTGTTGGATGTGAAGGAGGGTTCGCCTTACTACAACGAAACAAATCCAGCTTCCATTTTTTATGCGGAATCGTGGGCGGTGACGCATTACTTGTTGTTGGATCCAGAGGCACGGCGCGAACAACTGCTGAAGAAATTTTTGCTGAACTGGAATGTTTCCGGCGACAGGGTTGGCGCGGGACGCCAGGCGTTCGGGGATTTGCGACGATTTGGCGAGACGGTGAAACACTACGTGCGGCAGGCGAACTGGCGAGCGGGCGTGGTACTGCCGGGACAGGCAGGATCTGGCGGAGATGTAAAGGTGCGGATGATGGCGCCGGCGGAGGTTTTGGCGCTGCGGGGCGATTTCTTCGTGCACCGGAAGCAGATGGATGCCGCGCGGCCCTTGCTGGAGCAAGCAGTTCAACTTGGACCCGAGATTTCCGCGACGCATGAGGCGCTGGGATTCTACGATTTTAGAGAGGGCGATTTCGGGGCGGCAGGCGAGGAGATAAGGAAGGCTATTTCACTTGGGTCGGAGAGTTTCATGGCGTTTTACTGCCGTGGAGTTTTGCTGCTGCGCGATTTGTCGGAGACGGAGAAATCAACTCAGAAAGCGCGGGAGGCGCTGGAGAACGCGGCGCGGTTGAATCCGATGTATGCGCCGACGTTCGAAGCGCTCACGCAGGTTTATTCGCGGTCGGCTGGGACCCAAGCAAAGGCTCTGGAGGCTGCGGAGACGGCGGTGAAGCTCGATCCGGAATCGCGATCGTACAAGACGAATCTGGCTTATGTGCTGTTGAATAATCGGCGAGGGGAGGAGGCCCGCGAGGTAGTGGAGAAACTGCAGAGGACTGCGGGTTCGCTGGAGGAGCAGCGCGTGGCGCGGTCGATCCTGGCGGCCATCGAGGAAGAAGAGGAATGGGAAAAGGAGAGCGCGGAAGAAGCGCTTGGGCGCCTGCGCGTGGATGGGCCGCAGGTAGCGGCTCCCGATTTGAGCGTAGACATTGTGCATCCGGCGATTTCGCGACGTCGGCTGGGGCCGCCGGAATGGATGGCGGTGGAAGGCACCATTGGAGCGATCGATTGCTCGCATGGTGCTGAGGTGATTGTGACTCTGAATTTGCCGAAAGGGCCGATGGACTTTCATGCCGCCGATCTTGCGCGCGTTGGCGTCAGCGGGATGAGCGCGGATGCGGTGCCGGACCTGGCGAGCTGCAAGCAGTGGAATGGGCGGCGCGTGAAGGTGTGGTTCCGATTGGTGCCGGGGAAGGATTATTTGGGGGAGATTATTCGGGTTTATTTTTACGATTCGGCGGGAGAGACCCATGCTCATTGATTTGTGATGGGTGGCAAGGCGCTTGGGTTGAGGTCCTTCTAGCACTCTTTTCGGATGCTCTCAGGAAGACAGGTTCGTGGCGGGGAGAAGTCGTCGGCTGGTCGTTGTCGCCGTGCTCGGTGG
The DNA here is from genome assembly GCA_963721915.1 of uncultured Acidobacteriota bacterium. Taxonomy (GTDB): domain Bacteria; phylum Acidobacteriota; class Terriglobia; order Acidiferrales; family UBA7541; genus Acidiferrum. The sequence goes on from CAVRLD010000010.1 coordinate 255,781, forward strand.
CGTGTATGACTTGACTTCCTACGTTCTTGAGGAGGCGCTTCGCGGTTCGGGCTGGGGTGGTTTTAGGGAGCACAGGCAGGAGTGCCTGTGCTACTTTTTTTTGTAGACGGTGCGGCCGCCTACTACTGTGCGTAAGACTTCGGTCTTCGTGTACTCGGATGGGGGGATTTTGGTTAGGTCGTTCGAGAGGATGATGAAGTCGGCGTACTGGCCTGTTTTCAGGGCGCCTTTCTTTCCTTCTTCGAATTGGGCGTAGGCGGAGCCTATGGTGTAGGCGCGGATGCAGTCGTCTAGGGAGATTTTTTCCTGAGGCTGCCAGCCGCCTGTGGGGCCGCCGTCGGGAAGTTCGCGGGTTACGCAGGCGTATAGGCCGCGCATGGGATTGATCGGTTCGACGTCGTAGTCGGTGCCGAAAGCGAGATGCACGCCGCTTTTCTGCAGGGTGGCCCAGGCATAGGCGCCTTTGATGCGATCGGCGCCGACGCGTTGTTCGGCCCAGCGCATGTCGGTGGTTTGATGCGAGGGTTGCATGGAAGCGATTACGTTGAGCTTGGCGAAACGGGGGAGATCTTCGGCGGCTACAACTTGGGCGTGCTCGATGCGGTCGCGGCGGTCGCGGGGAGGGTTGGCTTTGGCGACCGCTTCGAAGACGTCGAGGGAGACGCGATTGGCTTTATCACCGATGGCGTGGAAACCGAGTTGGAATCCAGCTTTATCGCGCTCGATGGCCATCTGTCGGAGCTTGTCAAGATCCATGGTCATGATGCCGTTGGTGCTCGGATCGTCGGAGTACGGAGCCAGCATGGCAGCGGTGCGCGAGCCTAGCGCGCCGTCGGTGACCATTTTGAGCATGCCGGTTTTCAGCAAGGGGTCGCTGACGCCGCCTTCGCTGCGTTCGTTCTGGAGTTCTGCGAGGCCGGTGGTGAAGTGCAGCCATTCGGTGATGCGGACGGTGAGCCTGTTTTCATCCTTCAGATCGCGGTAGACGAGGAAATCATCCCAGTCGGAATTGTCTTGAACTGAGGTGACGCCGTTTTTGACGACCTCGGCTAGGACCAGCTCGATGCCGTGGCGGCGGCTCGCGGCGGATGGCTCGGGGACGTTTTGCGCGACGAGGCCGATGGCGGAGCCTTCTTCGAGCATGCCGGTGAGTTCGCCGTTAGCATCGCGTTCGAATTCGCCGCCTTTGGGATTTGGGGTGGACTTGGTGATTCCGGATTGCTGGAGCGCGAGCGAGTTGGCTACGGATACGTGGCCGGAGATGTGCGTCAGGAGAACGGGATTTTTGGGAGAGACGGCGTCGAGTTGCTGCCGGGTGGGGAACTTCTTGTCGGGCCACAGCGTGTGATCCCAGCCGCTGCCGGTGATCCACTCGCCTTCTTTGTGGGCTGCGACGAAATCGGCCAGGCGTTTTTGCAGTTCTTCGATGGAGGCGACGCCGTTCAGGCGAAGCGCGAGCATGTCCGCTGCGGCGAAACCTAAATGCACGTGGGCGTCGTTGAAGCCGGGCATTACGAATTTGCCGCCGAGTTGGATGGTGTCGGCGTCTTCGTGGCCGCCACCGCATTCGAGCATGATTTGCTCGATTCCGCCGATGCAGACGATTTTGCCTTCGCGGACGGCCATGGCGGAGGCCCAGGGGTGTTGCGGGTCGTTGGTGTAGATGCGGCCGTGGAGGTAGTAGGCGGTGCGGGGTGGGGTGTACGCTTGGGCTGTCGTGGGCGGTGGAATTACGGACGCGAGGAGTGATAGGTAGAGAAAAGAGAATAGGAGGGAGGGCCGGCTCGCGCGGCGCTCGGTGGGGACGCGCTCAAGCGCGCCCCTACGTTTTCGAGGCGGGGAGAGTCGTGACGTGGATGGCGTTGCGTCGGGATTGAAGGCGCGGGCGGGTCGCGTCTTGTGGGTCATTTAGATTTTTCCTCCGCGATTCCGGAAATGCCGAGAAGGGTCAGGAGTGCACGCTTCAGGCCCATTTCGCGGCCAATTGGTTCGTACCACTCTTGCAGGGAGTGCGCGCCGCCGCCGGTGCCGCCCGCGCCGATCGAGATGGCGTCGATACCGCTGGCGAGGGGAATGTTGGCGTCGGTTGAAGAGCGCTCGATGCGAGATTGGTTGTTGACGTAGTTGTCGGCGGCGCGCAACGCGGCGAGGAGCGGCGAGTTTGCGGCGAGTTCGCCGCCGGGACGCGTGCCGAGGACGTCGATCTTCCAGTCGAGCTTCCCTTTTGAGCGATCGCGCGAGGATTCCATTTCATCGCGAGTTCCCGCGGCGATGGATTCGCGGAGGGCGGATTCCAGTTTGCCGAGTTCGTCTTCGCTTTCGGAGCGAATGTCGACTTTCAGCTTGGCATCGTAGGGGATCGAATTGACGGAGGTGCCGCCTTCGATTTGGCCGAGATTAAAGGTGGTGCGCGGACTGGCGGGAACTTTTGTGTTGATGAAACGGATCGAGCCGCGGACGAGAGCGTTGATGGGGTTGGGCATGCCGAAGTCGGACCAGCTATGGCCGCCCGGGCCGGTGATGAGGACTTCGAGACGTCGCGATGCGAGGGCTTTGGTGGTGACGTGATCGGTGCCGGAACCGTCGAGGACGACGGCGGCTTTCAGGCGGGAGCGGTAGGTTTCTACGAGAGCGCGCATACCCCGGAGATTGCCTTCGCCTTCTTCGCCGACGTCGGCTACGAAGAGGATCGTGCGGCGGGGCTTGATTTTGGCTTCGTGGATAACGCGTGCGATAGAGACCAACGCGGCCAGGCCGGTGCCGTTGTCGGAGATACCGGGCGCGCTCATGCGCGATCCTTCGCGGCGGACTTTTACGTCTGTGCCCGGGGGAAAGACGGTGTCGAGATGCGCGGTGAGCATGACAATTTCCTGGGTGTTTTCGCCCGGAAGCTCGCCAACGACGTTGCCGGTTTTGTCGATTTGTACTTCCAGGCCGGACGCGGCGAGGAGGGCTTTGATGACGCTGGCACGGGCTGCCTCCTGGAATGGTGGCGCAGGAATTTCGGTAATGCGGACCTGCTGATCGTTGATCCAGCCAAGATTTTGCGAGAACCACGACAAAGCAGAGCGAAGTTCGGCGGTGTCGGCCAGTTGCGGCGCGGGAACGGAACGGTGAGGAGAGCCGAGGGAGCGAACGGGCATGATCGAAAGGATAACCCAAAGGAGAAGATGTTTCACCGAGGAGTTCCGCAGTGATTTTGGAGTCGCGCGCGAAGTCAATTGGGTGTGGACTCCGTTGCAAGTGCCCGGATTTCATTGTCGGTCAGCACGCGGGCGGATTGCTTGGCGGCGTCGAGGATGCGATTTACGACCGCGTCGTTCGCGGGAATACGGTGGCGTTCGAGCCAGAACAGGACATTGGACTTGCCGCTCATGGGGCCGACCTCGATGATTTGATCCAGACCGAACAGATGCGATGGTACGCCGCTGTAGACGACGTCGGCGAGTTCGGGGTTTTTGCTGTGGAACGCTTTCACGATGGCGGCGGCGTGGACGCCGGTGGCGGTACGGAAGGCGTCGTGGCCGACGACCGGGTAGTTCGGGGGGATCGTGGTGTGCGTGGCTTGCGCGACTTTTTCGCAATATTCCTTGAGACGGGAGAGATCGTGGTTGATCAAGCCCATCAGGCGGAGGTTGACGAGCATGAGTTCCATCGGGGTGTTGCCTACGCGCTCGCCTAATGAGTTTGCGGCGGCGTGAACCTGGTGCGCGCCGGCGGCGACGGCGGCTAGCGAGTTGGCGATGGCCAAGCCGCGATCGTTGTGGCCATGCCAGTCGATGCGGATGTTTTCGCCGCTGGGTTGCACGATTTCATCGACGGCAAATTTGATGAGGTTGTAGGCGCCTTGTGGCGTGGCATGGCCTACTGTGTCGCAGAAGACCACGGCGCACGCGCCAGTTCGGATTGCGGTGGAGTAGAGGCGCTTGACGGTGTCGCGATCGGTGCGGATGGTGTCCTCGGTCACGTACATCGACGGAAGGCCGTGATCGACGGCGAACTTTACGGCTTTTTCCGTTGTGCGCTCGAGGTGATCGACGGTCCAATCTTCGACAAGGCGGCGGATGGGGCTGGAGCCGAGGAAGGTTGCGGCTTCGAGGGCGATGCCGACGCGTTGGGAAATTTCCGCGATCGGGCGGATGTCGGCTTCCACCGTTCGCGCGGCGCAGTTCGGGCGAATCTTCATGCGGTTGTTGGCGATTTCGCGGGCCAGGGCTTCGGTGTGCGCGGCGGCTCGCGGGCCCGCGCCGGGTAGGCCGATGTTCAGGGAATCTATGCCTAGCGATTCCATCAGGTGGAGGATTTCGATTTTTTCTTCGATGGTGGGGTCGTAGACGGAGGGATTTTGCAGGCCGTCGCGGAGGGTTTCGTCGTTGAGGAGAACGCGCGTGCCAGGCGCAATCGCGGGAGTGGAAGCTTGGTTCCAGTCGTAGATGTATTCGGAGTTTGCGGGATCGGCCATTTCCGTATTCTATATTGGATGCTCGACGTGGTGGCAATCGAGGCGAATAATCACACGAAAGGCTTATACTTCCGACGCTCACCTTGCAGATTAGTATTAAAGACGTGATCCTAGCCACATAAGATCGTAGCTACTCTAGACGATGCTCGGCAGCGAGTACGTTTACCCAAGAGAGTCCCCAGCGGTCTGCGTTTCTGCCGACAACAAGGGAATTTCCATCAGCACCCCAAAGCTGCACGAGGGTCCCGTCTGCCACAGTCTTGTATGAATCGAAGATTGTGACCGTTCCGTCTACGGCTGTGAGGGAAGCAATGGGGCTGCCGGGCGTAGCCCTCAATTCGTACAGCCCGTGCTTGCGCTGCCCATTGGGGTCTCGATCGTTAGAGAAAGCTACGAAAATCTTTCCTTCGTCGGTGAGGGCGAGTCCACGCGTCTTGTAACCCACAACGGAAGACATGTCCACACGCCAGCGAGTACGCTTTTCCGTCGAGGCATCCACTTCAATGTATTGGGCAGCTGGCCCGAGGTAAACCAAGACACGGTCCTTGCCACAGCGCAGATAGCTTTTCCCTGGATTGATAGCCGAATAGGAATCGGGAAATCGAGAGATGGAATCGAGAGAAACAAAACTGCCGAGTAGGCCCCTCTCGAAACTATAGTGGCGCAAGACGTCCCGATCCGCGTCGGGCGAATCATGGATGTCCAGGTCGAAGCCGAGGGCCCAGACGGTGCCATCCGGTACCTCGCATACGTGCCGAACGGTGAAGCGGCCCGTGTCCACCAACTGCACGGTGCGCCCCGCGGGGTCGGTCTTGGCGATAAACCTCTGACTAGAGCCGTCGGTCATGGTGGCACCGCCAGCGGCGAGAATTCCTCCGGCGGGCGTCGCACCCACAGCAATGAGGGAAACCCTTGCGGCGTTTTGAGGCACTACACGCGCTTCGAGCACTTTCTTTCCATTTCTGTCGTACATCGTGACCACTGCGGGGTCCCTGTCGAACTCCCGATGGAGAAGATAGCCGCGGTCCCATTCGGGCACGATGCAGTGCGCACACATCACTTCAGGATAGAGTGTTGCGCGCACTGGCTCTGACAACGTAAAGAGAGTTTGCAGCGGGGATGGCTGTTGCGCGCTTGCAACTGGCATAAGGCACGGCAGCAGAAACACCCCCAGAATCACTTTGCAACGTAGAGGTTGGAATCTCATCGCTGAGGACCTCCTGGGCAGGACAGTACTCATAGATTGTATTCAGCAATTTGTGAACACAGGGTTAAGGGGCACCTTCGCTTACCTGACAGCCTTGGCGATCCGTTACTTCGCCGGTATGAGATCGAATTTCCCCGACCCTTCCTCATAAAAGAGCGCGCCTTCCGTCTTGTCGCCGCCGCTCCAATGCTTGTGGCCGCCCGGCACTCGGAGGAAATCCCCCGGCCCCACACGCTTTTCGCCCTCATCATCTTTATAAAGATAAGCGCCTTTGATACCGACTATCCACACATCGTTCGTATGTGTGTGCATTCCTGCGTCGTACCCCGGGGCGAACTTCGTGTATGTGGCGTGAGGCCCCTTGTCGGGGTCGCCCCAAAGTACGGCCATGGAGACCCCCGCCGCCGGCGCCGGTGATTCCTTGAATTTGGCCTTATCCGGAGCCACGTAGATCACGCTCTTCTTCTTTGGGCTCGACGCTTTCTTGTCCTGCGCAACACCCATCGACATCGCGGCCAGGACCAAAGCCGCCGCCCCCGACACGATCAGTGACTTCTTCATTTCGCTTTCCTCCGTAAGTTCTTCGCTGGAATTTCTATTTGGGCCCGAATGGGCACCGTTATACACCCAAGTCCGCCGAGTGCGGCAAATTATTCTCGTCATCCCACGCTTCCAGGTCGCAGAGCGTCAGCTCAACGAGTCTGCTGTTGTCCTTGCAGGGTGCGGAAAAAGTGAAAATATGTCAGTTCGAACCGCGTTTGGTTTTTGACGGGGTGAGGAATCTGCTTTTTCCTTGACCTTTTTGCGAACAGCAGATCCCTCACCCGCAAAGGACACGGGTTCGGGATGACAAACGCGGCTTTTTCCGCAGCCTCTAGACTTACCGGACGTGGCGCGCCGATGACGTCAGGCGGACCAGGAAGCGCGTTGCAGGTAGCAGGCGGCGCAAAACTCTCGCGGATCGACTTTGCGGATCAGCTTCCTGGATGAAAGAACTCACCACAAATTCATCGATGCCTGCTTGCCCGAGCAAATGCAGCACTTCGTTCCGCGTGTAGCTTCGATTCTGGCCGAAATTCTGGGGAAGCAAACCTAAGCGGCGCAGCGGGTTGTGCCACCAGTTGTGAAAGTCCACTACCGCAGAACCTCCTGGCACGAGCGCTTGGCGAATGTTCGCGAGCAATCGTACGTCGTGCCAGGGGCCACGAATCAGCGAATCAAGACACGTTAACTGTTGAATGGAATTCAGGAAGGGCGGGCGCAAGTAATCGGCGCGCACGATCACCATATTCTCCAGGCCCATCCGTGTAGCTTTAGCGCTGGCGTATTGCACGGCTGTGACGGAAAGATCGCAGTGGAAGACCAGACGGCAATGCCGGGCCGCTGCAAACGTGGTATGTCCCGCGCTCGCGGAAAGATCGCAGAATACTCCGTCCGCGTCACCGGGAGCATCGCGTAACAGCCGGAAAATTTCCTCGGTGTGGCGCTCGCGACGTTTCACGGTTTTCATCGATGACGTCTCGTTTGCGCCCCACGGTACGGCATCGTCGGTCGATTCCCACACGCGAGAGTAGGCTTGCATATAGGCATTTTCATACCCGGACGGAACTTCGGAAGTGGAAATCGCGACCGGTTTTGCGGGCAGGATCTCCAATAGATTCGGCTTTTGGAAGGGGAAAATCCGCGAGCAGCGGAGGCATCGGAGCCCGCTGGAAATTGGCGCTAGCGGAGCGCCTTCGTCGGGGCATGAGAGATAACGAGCGATCTCGGCTGGATCAAGGCGCATGGAAGAAAGAGGAGCGGTTTCACGGTCCCATGTCATGGTCGCGGAACATGGTTCTCAGCGCAGCGCGGGCACTACTTAGGCGAGCGCTTAGCTTGCTGCCAAACTCAAATTGTAAGAAGGCGTCCGCGGCTTTCTCCAGGTCAGCGCCGTAGCGATACCACCACGGTTTTTCGCGGTGAGGAAGGCGATCGAGGTCGATGTATTTGGTCTGGACCATTTCGAGCAGGCCAGCCTTGCCGTGGGTGCGCCCCCAGCCGCTTAGGCCGCAGCCGCCGTGCGGGGCTTCGGCGATAGCGAAATAACTGATGGCGTCGTTGACCATGACGGCTCCGGCGCGAAGCTGGGCGGCAATGGCTTTGCCGCGGGCAGCGTTGCGTGTCCACACGCTTGCGGAGAGGGCGAAGGGTGAATCATTTGCGCGCAGAATTGCTTCTTCGGCGTTGGAGACGGCCTGGATGGCCAGGATTGGGCCGAACGTTTCTTCCTGAAAGAGGCGCGCAGCGGAATCTACGTCGACAATCAAGGTGGGCTCGAAGAAATTTGCGCCGAGGTCGGGACGGGTTTTGCCACCGCACAGAACTTTGGCGCCGCGCTGGACGGCATCTTCAATCAGATCAACCATGCGCTGGACGTGTTGCGGGCGAATCAAGGGACCGACGTCGGTGGCGGGATCGTTTCCTGGACCAAGGCGCAGTTTTTTGGTTTTTTCCACGCAGCGCTTAACAAACAACTCGCTAATTGATTTCTCGACGAAGATTCTTTCGACCGAGAGGCATACTTGTCCGCAATTTGTATAGCTGCCCCAAACGGCGCCGCTGGCAGCGATATCCAGGTCGGTATCGGCGAGCACGATCATTGCGTCTTTGCCGCCCAGCTCGAGGACGGTGGGAATCAGGCGCTTCGCGCAGGCTTCGGCGACACGGCGCCCGGTCTCCACGCTCCCGGTAAATAAGAGCTTGTCGGGCGCGGCGTCGATGAGGGCTTGGCCTACTTCGCCGCCGCCCTGAACGATCGTGACCAGCCCTTCGGGAAAACCTGCGCTTGCGAAAAGTCTTTCGATGAGCGCGCCACAATGCGGCGTGAAGTCGCTGATTTTACAAACGACGGCGTTGCCCGCGGCGATCGCCGGGATGATCTGACTGATAGGGATTGCCACCGGATAGTTCCACGAGCTAATGATGCCGATGACGCCGAGAGGCTCGTAGGTTAGCGTGCCGCTCTTCGCTCTCGCGGCGAGATTGTGATGAGGAACCGCTTCCGACCGCAGCATCCGTTCGGCGTTGACGGCGAAATATTGCGCGGTATCGAGTGCGACAAAAATATCCGCGAACAACGCTTCGGCGCGGGGCTTGCCGGATTCGCGGACGATCGCGTCGGCTAAGGCATCACGCGAGGAAAGAATGCGTTCGCGGAGAATGCGTAGCCGCACGGCTCGATCGGAAATCGGAATCCTCGACCATTTCGCTTGCGTGGTGCGAGCGTGCGCGACAATTTCGGGCATCCGGGACGGCGGGGTGCTCTCGAAATGCCCGAGGGTCTCACCCGTTGCGGGGTTGATCGACGGGATTGTTCCGACCGGAATGGCGGTGGCGGCCATAGGCGGATTCTAGCTGAAAATGGCCGCGGGCTGGGGAGAGTGTTCGTGGGGATGCTGGTGAGGATTGTTGCTTAGCTACAACCCCGCCAGACTTCTCATTTCATTTAATTGGGCCACAATTAGGAATTACAGAAAATAAGACTTACAGAAAGCTCGGAGGCGGAGGGCGTTACGATCTTCGTCGAAATAATGATTTTGTTGCAGTGGACACAGGCAAGAGTGCCTGTGCTACTGGAATCTACTCCAGCGGGGCTATTGGTAATACGACCGTGTTGATCGCGGATGGATCGTCGCGCAGCTTGACGTAAAGCCCGGTTTCGCCCGGGTGCGGTACGGCTAGCGTTGTGTCGATGAAATCGGTTGGCACCGGCGCATTGTGGGTAAATTGCTGATCGGAAGCCACCGAATCGATCAGGAATAAATTTGTGCCGGTCAATTGGCACGGTTTATCGGCGCTCTCCGGGCAGCGAATCTCTTTCAAGGTTGGGACGCGCACTAAGCTCGCCAGTGGCTGCCAATCCCCTTTCGTGCCGTCGGCTTGTATCGGGCGGAAACGCAGGGGGCCGAAAGCCGATGGGCCGAACGCCTTGTGAGGGTCGAAGACAGCGAGCACGCTCTCCGAATCGCGCAAGACCAAGCTTCCGTCGGTCATGCTGAGTTGCGTGCTGAACGATTCGTCGGCTGTGGCTACCTCGATGTGCTCCGTACGGGGAAATCGTTCCGGGATTTGCGTTTTCAAGAGGAAGGAGATTTGCCCATCCAACGGCAACTCGTCCTGGCTGCCGAAACTAATTGTTGAAGGCGTATCGCCGAGGTGGATGCTCTTGCTGACGAGGGTAACCTTGGGCCGGGCCGCTTCCACTCTTGTAGGAAGCTCCAACACCCGGCCGTCTTTGAGCGCGACTTTTGCGACCAGCGACTGATCCGGGTGCAGCGCCGCAGAATCCGGTTGTGCTGCCGCCAGGTGCAGCTCGTCCTTTTCATTCGCGCGAGTTAGCTTCGCGGGGACGAAGTGAATGCCATTCAGCTCGAAGTGGTCGACCTCATCGAGCCGAGTTCCCTTCAATACCCCTTGCTGATCGCCAGCGTTAATCGTGAAACCATCCAGGTGCGCGGCTTCGGAATAGGCTTGCAACGGCAGCTCATCGGGCTTGGCCAGACCGAACTGCCGCAGCTTCACCTTCATGGCCCCGGCGGGCTGATCCTTCAGCGACACTTTGAGTTCCAGCTCTTCAGGCTTTGTGAGCTTCCAGGCGGTCTTGACGTCTTTGCCCTGGGCATCCTGAATCCTTATTTGATCCACGCAGACGGCGGAATCGGACTGCAAGTGAAAGGTGTCTTCGCGGCCGACGATGAGCGCGCTTTGCTCGGAAGCCGGAATCACCCACGGCGCGGCGCGCGAGCTGCGGAGATGGAAGTTCGGGCCTTCGTAAGCTTCAAAGCCCCAGAATCCGCGGAGCGTGCCGGTGAGTTGAGCGTCGAGGTTCGCGCCCTCGACGTTGTGCGTGTCAACAACAAATCCACCGCTGATGGCGTCGGCCCGAGCGGGTAGCCGAATCTCTTTGCCGTCCTTCCCCGGGACATAGAGAAAGAAATCGTGGGCGATGGCAGAAGAAAACACGAGCGGTGCGCCTTCCACAGGCAAGACGAGAGAGGATTTTTGCAGACAGAAAACCTGATCGGCGTTGACGGCACGCAAGGGTGGCAACTGGGCCGCTTCGATCGCGGGAAGGCCGATGACGATGACGGACATGGGCTTGCGGAAGGAAGGCGGGTTGTTGAGCTTCAGATTCATCTGCTCGCCTTTGGGCAGCGCGAGGGCGGGAATGTAGACGTAGGATGCGGTGTGCAGATTACCGAGCACCCTCGCGAGATCGACGACCGCGCCGACGTACGCACTGTAGAATCCGCCTCCCGCGAGCGACGTGGCGCTGACGGCGCCGACCAGGTCGGAGTTGGGTCCCGACGTCAAGGCCGTCACCATCGATTGGCTGTGGCCGTCATCCAGAACGAGATTGTCGGTGTTGCGGGTGAGGCAGGAGCTTTGCTCCTCGACCGGCTTGTTGAAGCATTGTTCATCGATACGAATACCGAGAGTGCGGGCCATGAGAATGGAATGCTCGTGGAGCGCTTTGGGGTCGGCGTCGGAGACGGCTTTGACATCGGCGAGATATTTTTCCAGGCGCGTGCGGTCGAGGCTGGCCTGGTTCAAATCTTGCGAAGCGCGCACGAATACACCGGGCCTGCCGCGGACAGCGCTGCGCAGGCTGCTGAAATCGCCGCCCGTTTCGGGAGCCAAAAACAGCAAAACTTGCTGCGCATCTTGTGGAACGGTGACGACAATTCCCTCTTCACGCACTTGCTTGGTCCAGGTTTCGGCCTTTGTGAACCAATTTTCTGGCGGAGGATTAGTGGCTCCGCGCAAGAAGGCAACGATGAGCAAATAGCGCGCCGATTGGTCATCGGGGAAATCCGGATGGAGCCACAGGCGGTCTCCGGGCTGCAAATTGGCGACGTCGGATATCGGCAGCGGCTTCCCGTGGCGCGTGACTTTCATTTCGATGCGAGGGCCCAACAAGTCGAATGTGTTGTTATCCGCCCGAGCAAACGCGGGAGCAGCGATCAGGGCTGCCAACAAACAGAAATAGCGGATCGTCCTCCGTAAGAAATCGTTCGCCGGCTGAATGCAGGTGCTCGGAATTACCATTATTGCGACCGTCCCTCAAGTTGGTGAAGTTAGCGGCAACGAGCGGTTCTCGATAGGCCGTGCCAACGAACGAATCTCAGTTTGAGATCCAAGGTGAACTGCGTCAGTTTCTTTGATGCGATGCGCTTCCCGTGTGCCGCCAGCGGGATGCGTGTTTGTTTTCGGACCGTTTCGCGAGGCTGGTGCGAAATTTGGCCGACTGAAACGAAAATCAATGATAGTTCGTGCGCGGCGCGGCACGCAACACTTCTCGAACTTTTTTCTTAACGCGCAATAGGGTCGGGAACCGGAGCGAAGAGCACATTCTCTCGCGCTTGCTTAGCGGAATGATTTGGGCGAAGTGTGATCTCAACCCCGGCATCGCTGACAGGGCGGCTACAGGTGCTCATTGAGCAACCGGTGGCTTGTCAGCGGCGGCACAGACAAGAGTGTCTGTGCTACTTGGTGGCGGCTGAGAGTTTGGCGGCCGCGGATGAAACTAGCGTTGCTTCGCCTTGCAGAACGGAAGCGGCGCGGGCGATGGCTTCTTCGGCCTGCTTCCACTGCTTTTGCTCCATGGCTTCGCGGACCGCGGGAATGGCCTTGGCTTCGTAGCCGGTGTAGACACCGGGTGCGTAAATCTGGTGCTTGTACCACGCCCTGCCCGGAAGGCCCTCGGGCGTCGTGAGTTTGCGCTCGCTATCGATCAGCATGCGATTGACCTCCACAATCGACGCAGAAGTCAGCGCGGTGCCGCCGTTTTCCGCGGCATGCGCCAGTGCCTTTTTGTATTCGTCTGCGCTCCGCGAAAGCGCGTCGGCACCGTTTTGCAACGGCGCGAAATTGAGGTGCGGCGGGATTTGCTCTTTCACTGGCGGAACATAAGTTTGTTTCGGATCGGCGCTGGCTGTGAAAGCGCCTTCGTCGATTTCGAGGTTGCGCTCGCGAACTTCGTCCTGCTGTTTCGCTGAGAAGGTCTGCAGGCCACGAAGGTAGGTCTGCACAGTATCGGCAAGATTGGAAAAATCGAATGGCAAGAGGTCGGCATCGGCGAGGCGCATCACGGTTGTGCCGGCAACTTGAGATAGCGCGCGGCCATATGCAAAGTCGGTATCGCTGAAGTGCGTGTACCAATAGAAATCGTCGTAGATGGAATGGTAGATGCCGCCCTGGTCTTCTCCGGAGAAGCCAAAATTCAGTACGGCGACTCCCAGAAAATTCTGGAATCCGGCATGATCGGAGCCGCCGCCCGAGATGTCGATCCGCAGATCGGGGCGCTGGCGCAATTCCTGGCGTGCTTCGTCGGAACTTGCTTCGGTGATGCCGTGCAACTGCCAGCGCTTCCATACGGAGAGCTTGGTTTCGGGGTCCTGAACGTCGCGGGCGACATCATTGACTAATTTTTCGAGAGTGTGTGCGCCGTCGGCTTCCAGAAAGCCGCGTCCGTTCGTATCAGAATTGATGTAGGCCACAGCGTACTGGCGAAGCTCCGAGGCGTGAGTCTCGGCCCACTCGACGGAGCCGAGCAAGCCCGGCTCTTCGCCATCCCACGCGCAATAGATGATGGTGCGCTTGGGCTTCCATCCGGTTTTCAGGAGTTCGCCGAGAGAGCGCGCTTCCTCCAACTCCGCGACCTGGCCTGAGATGGGATCTTCCGCGCCATTCACCCAGGCATCGTGGTGATTGCCGCGGAGCACCCACTCATCGGGAAGTTGCGAGCCGGGAATTTTGGCGATCACGTCGTAGAGCGGCTGGAACTGCCAATTGGAAAAAACTCTCAGGTGAACTTTCGCGAGCCCCGGCCCGAGGCGATAGGTGATGGGTAGGCCGCCGCGCCACGCTTCCGGCACGACGGGCCCGGTGATGGCGGACATGAGTGGAGTAGCGTCAGCATAAGAAATCGGCAACACGGGTATTTTCGTCAGCGTGGGCGCATTCTTGATGTCGAGCCGCTTGGCATCGGCGGTCGCGCCAATATTGGGCGTTAGCGGATCGCCCATGAATTCCGTGCTGTCTTGCACGCTGCCGCGCTGCACACCTTCGCGTGGACGCAACCCGCCCGCCGGGAAAGTTTGACCAGCCGAGTAGCCGTCATCACGCGGGTCAGAGTAAATGATGCAGCCGACGGCGCCGTGCTCGGCGGCGACTTTGGGCTTGATGCCCCGCCAGGCATGGCCGTAGCGCGCGATGACGATGGCGCCCTTTACGGAGACGCCGTGTCGGGCCAGCGTTTCGTAGTCCTCGGGGATTCCGTAATTGACGTAGACCAGCGGGCCGGTGACATCGCCGTCAGCGGAGTAAGCGTTGTACGTGGGAAGCTGCTCCGATTGCTGATTCGATGTAGGGTCCTGGGCGACGACAGGCTCCTGGAGCTTGGCAACAAAATGCGGCCCGCCATCCACAAGTTCAACGAGGCGTTCCTTCGGTGTGGGAAAGAGCACGCTGAACGATTCGATGTGCGCGTCGAAGCCAAATTCCTTGTATTTACTCAGAATCCATTCGGCGTTGTCTTTATCGTAAGGCGAGCCTACGTGGTGGGGTCGAGCACTCAACCTCTGCATGTAGGCACGAAGATTTGCCGGGTTCGGAGTAGCGCGAAACTTGTCCTCCCGCTGGCGCTCCATGCGAGATGATTCGACGGTGTAACCCGCGAGCGGCGTTTCATCCGCAATTATATGAGTACCGAGAGGCGCGAGCGAAACAGCAGCAAGACAAAAGGGCGCAACAAACACACTACGAATCATAAGGGCTCCAAATTTGCGTCGGTAGTTTGCCTGAAGTGGGTGGAGATTGGAAATGATGGTCGAAGGACCGTCGCAGAGCAAGGCTGTCGGGCGTTCACCAAATGCGCGGCACGTTGATGCAGGCATACGCTGTCAAACGACTTTGTAAGATTCTTCGTGGTCGGCGCTGACCATCCAGAGACCGTGAGCGGGGACCGTGGGGCCGGATTTAGAGCGGTCGCGCAGTTCGTAGAGACGGTCGATGTCTTCGGGTTTGAGTTTGCCGCGCCCGACATCAAGTAAGGTGCCCACCATTTTTCTGACCATGTAACGCAGGAACGACCGGCCATGTACGGTGAAAACCAATTCCTCGTTGTCTGGCGAGCGCACGAGTTGCGCCGAATAGATTTCGCGCTCCATCACACGTTCTTTGTCGGCCTCCTCAGATCCTGTCGAGGCGGCGAATGACGTGAAATCGTGAACGCCGACGAAGCGAGCCGCCGCGTCCCTCATGGTGTCTTCATCAAGCGGAAACGGATAGTACAAGACGTATCGCCAAAGCATCGGTGGCACGACCCTGCCGCGGTACATCCGATAGCGGTACACCTTGCCGCGGGCCGAAAATCGCGCGCTGAAGTTTGGGCCGACCTCTTCAGCCTTCACGATGCGAATCGACGGAGGCAGGAGCGCGTTGAGCGCGCGATGGAAATCGCCCGAGGACAGACTCGATTGCGTGCGAAAACTGCACACCTGTCCCAGTGCATGCACACCAGCGTCGGTGCGTCCGGTAGCCTGCAGGAGGACGTTCTCCTGGGTCAGTTGACGCAGCACGCCGACAAGTTCGCCCTGAATGGTGGGCTTGCTGGACTGCATTTGCCAGCCGTGGAAATCGGTGCCGTCGTAGGCGATGGTGAGCTTGAAATAGCGCATGCCGGGGAAGTTATGGGAGGTTAGCCAAAGCCAGCCGCATCACGGCGCGGAGCGAACGAAGCGGCTTCCCGGTTTCACGGCGGCACTGCCCTCGCGGCATTGCGGACAGTCTTCGGGTTCGTAGCTGGCGATCGGCAGATCGAGCAATGCTTGCGCTTCGACAGGAAATTCAACCTTGCCGCCGCTGCGGTCGATCAACGCTCCCGCGGCGACGACGCGGCCTCCCGCCTCTTCCACCACCTGAATTGCTTCGAGAGTCGAACCGCCGGTGGTCCAGACATCTTCGATCACCAGGATATGTTGATCGGCGCGCAAGTTGAAGCCACGTCGCAACGTCATGGTTCCGCTGGCATCGCGCTCGACAAAAATAGCCGGAATTCCGCCGCCGGGAAGGCTGGTTTTCAATTCAGGAAGCGCCCGCGCGACTTCCTGTCCGATGATCAGGCCTCCGATCGCCGGCGAGACCACGGCTTCGATGGTCGCGTCTGAAAAAAGCGCTGCGAGCGCCTGACCTAACTTTTCCGCAAATCGTGGATACTGCAAAACCTGCGCACATTGTACGTACGTACCACTGTGCAGACCGCTGGACAATTCAAAATGTCCGTGGCGAATCGCGCCGGCGCTCTCGAACATCCGCAACAGTTCTTCGCGCTTCAGCATGTCTCTCCAAATCAGCGTTGGGGCGCGGGACGCACGCAGCCGATAGAGCCGACCGCGGCGCTCGCTGGGTGAAACCTTCGACGGTACAGCTAACCCCAAACAGCCCATAAGCGTCGAATCGTCAGCAGCCTAGCCGCCGCGTGCTGCGTTGTCAAGGAAACGCGCCCCTGCTAGACTGGCGAATTCGCGTTTTCGGTCGGTGTCTCACTTGCGAACCCTGCTTTCGCCGATTTAATGAAACAAAGTGCCTCTGGTGAACGTTGTACAAGAGTCAGAGAAAAAGAATGACTCACACAGGCTGTGGATAAAACTCAAGGGGTGAACGACATTATGAACTTGCTACGGTTGACCGCAAAGCCGTCAACTCCACGTGCGTCTGCGGAGCCACGCGCGTCCGCTGGGCCGCGTGCCATTCTTCGGCAAAATGCCGTGCGGCCAACGCAACTGGCACGCTCATTGACAGCCGCCGTGCTCGCGGCCCTCCTCGCGGGGTCTCCAGTTTTTGCGCAGGATCCCGGTCAAAGCCCGCCACCGTCGGAACAGCAGGCTCACCCGGAGTTGCCGACTCCGCAGTCTCCCGAACAGAATCGGCCGGGCCAGGATCCCAACGCCGCTACGCAAATGCCCAAGCCCGCGTATGGTCCGGGGCCCACGAATCCCCCGATACCTGTGTCCCTCGGCGTCTCGAAGTACAGCTACAGGCGCCCGCCGCGACCTTTCCCGAATCTGTTTGCTCCTTACTTGCCAATCCAGATTCCAGAATTCGGCTTAGCCAACTCGCCGCGGATTGACCAACTGATTCATGACGGCAAACTGGAAATCACCTTGCAGGACGCGGTGGAACTCGCGCTCGAAAACAGCATGGATATCGCCGTGGCACGCTATGTCCCGTGGTTCGGTGACACCGATATCATGGCCGCGGAAGGCGGAGGGCTGCCTCAAGGAGTGACGGGCGCGGAAATTCGCTTCTCGACCGCGAGCGTCCCCTTCTTGAATTACGACCCAATTCTGACGACCAGTGTGTTCTACGACGACCGCTCGACTCCGGTAAACAACCCGTTTATTTCTGGAACTGCTGGAACTGGCACCGCTGCCACCGGCCTGATATCGCACGCCGCCCAGTACAATACGCAATACGTCCAGGGCTTCGCCACCGGTACGACGCTGACCGCAACTTGGGACAATTCGCGAAATTCATCGACCGCCGCTAACTTTTTCAACCCATCCGTCACATCGTCGCTAACAATATCATTCCAACAGCAGCTATTGAATGGCTTCGGGCTGACCCAGAATCGCCGCAACATCCTTATCGCCAAGAACAATCGAAGGCTCGCGGACTACGCGTTTGAGCAGCAGGCCATTACCACGGTGACCAACACCATCAATGCGTATTGGGAGCTGGTTTTCGCGCGTGAGAACGTCAAAGTCGAAGAGCAGGCCGTAACGGTCTCCAGTAAACTTTACGGCGATAACCGGAAGCAGCTCGAAATCGGCACCATGGCCCCGCTGGATGTGACTCGCGCGGAATCCGAATTGGCCACCGACCGCCAGAACCTCATCGTGGCCCAGACCGTTAAGCTCACGGATGAGCAGACCCTGAAGAACGCTATCTCCAGGGATCCACTAGCGCCGGCGCTCGCCAACGTCGAGATCGTTCCCCTCGACAAACCCAATCCTCCGGAGTCAGTGGAAGCCGCGACATTTGAAGACGCCGTGAAAGAAGCCTTCGCCAAGCGCCCCGATCTACTCGAGCAGCAAATTAACGTGGTGAACGCAGGAATCGATGCGCAGGCGAATCGACGCGCCCTACTTCCGACAGCAACCCTGACTGCGCAATACGCGAGTCAGGGGCTCGCTGGAAATTCACCGATCGCTACCGGGACGTCCACTGCGGCGGGGGCGGCTGTTGTGGGTGCCGATGGCCAGCCGGTGACGGTGCTCGATATGAATGGAGTGCCAGTCGAAATCTTCGAACCAACTACCGTCACAGCCACTAACGGAATCAACCACCAGGGCTTCGGCACCGCGCAAAGCCAGATTTTTCACAACCAGTTTCCCGATTATCTGGTCGGCGTGAATTTGCAGATTCCCATCCGGAACCGGCAGGCCCAAGCGTCCTATCAACGCGCGGTTCTCAACCAGCGCCAGATCGAAGCGCAAATGCAGCAGTTGAAGAACGCCGCGCTTCTCGACGTGCGCAATGCCTACATCGCGCTGACACAAGATCGCGCGCAGGTGCAAGCCGCCAGCAAGGCACGCGAACTGCAACAGCAGACCTTCGACGCCGAGCAGAAGAAGTACCAGCTCGGCGCGTCGACCGTTTACAACGTCATCCTGACGCAACGCGACCTGATTACCGCGCAGGGCACCGAACTTCGAGCGCTGGCGAATCTTGTCGAAGCCAAGGCGAACTATGAGCGCGCCGTGGGCCGCACGCTGGAAGTCAATCGCGTTACCATTGCGGACGCCAAACACGGCCAGGTGGAACACGACACTCTGATCCCCGGCACGTTGAATGGTCACGTTGTCGGCACCGAGAAGCTCTTCACCAACGAAGGCCAGCGCTAAGACTTCGATCGGCCTGGCAATTTAGCTGGCGGCGACGTACACATCCTTTAGAAGCTGCTGCTTCCATTGGCTAAGCAAGGCGTAGTTCTATCGCTTGCTCCGCGATACCGCTGCTATTGCCCCAAACGCGCGATTCGCCTAACATTGAGTAGCGGGCCTTCGAGGTGGGAAGTCCACCGGACTCCTCGAGGGTACCGACACTTGTATGAGCGATTCCTCCAAGGGAGCCAGCCAAACCGTCGTACCCGCCGAACCTTCTGCATCCCGCCGCGAGCCATCCCCCAAAGAAAAAGCCTGGGAAGAAAAGACCCTCGCGCCCGCGCTTGAAAAGAGGCCCGAGCGACAAGCCGAATTCACCACGATTTCGAACTATCCGATCCGCCGGCTCTACACGCCGGCCGATCTCGCAGACTGGACCCCAGAGCGCGATCTGGGCTACCCCGGCGAGCCGCCCTACACGCGCGGCATTCATTCGACCATGCATCGCGGCCGCCTGTGGACCATGCGCCAATTCGCAGGATTCGGCACCGCCGAAGACACCAATCAGCGGTTCCGTTATCTGCTCGCGCAGGGTCAGACCGGACTTTCGACGGCATTCGATCTGCCAACGCTGATGGGGTATGACTCCGACCATCCGCTCTCGGAAGGTGAAGTGGGAAAGTGCGGCGTGGCAATCAGTTCCCTGGCCGACATGGAAGTGCTCTTCGATCAGATCCCACTGGCCGACGTAACCACGTCGATGACCATCAACTCGCCCGCAGCGATCATCTGGGCGATGTATCTCGCGGTCGCGGAAAAACAGGGTGCCGACTGGAAAAAAATCTCCGGCACGCTGCAGAACGACATCCTGAAGGAATACATCGCGCAGAAGGAATACATCTATCCGCCGGAGCCGTCGATGCGGCTGGTGATCGATACGTTCGAGTTCGGCGTGAAAAATACCCCGAAGTTCAACACCATCTCGATCAGCGGGTATCACATTCGCGAAGCGGGCTCAACGGCGATCCAGGAATTGGCGTTCACGCTGCGCGACGGCCTGGAATATGTCGAGTGGGGCATGCGCCGCGGCCTCGATGTCGACGAATTCGTGCCGCAACTATCGTTTTTCTTCAACGCGCACAGTGATTTCTTCGAGGAGATCGCCAAATACCGCGCGGCCCGCCGCATCTGGCACAAGGCAATGGTGGAGCGCTACAAAGCGAAGAATCCCCGCACATGGGCGCTGCGCTTCCACACGCAGACCGCGGGCTGCTCGTTGACCGCGCAGCAGCCTTACAACAACGTGGTGCGCACCGCGATCCAGGCGCTCGCCGCAGTCCTTGGCGGCACGCAATCGCTGCACACGAATTCCCTGGACGAGGCCTGGGCGCTGCCTACGGAATTCGCCGCGACGATCGCGCTGCGCACGCAGCAGATCATCGCGCACGAAACCGGGGTAACCAACACGGTCGATCCCCTCGGTGGCTCTTACTTCGTCGAGACCCTCACCAACGAGGTCGAGCGCGGCGCATGGGACTACATCGAGAAGATTGACGCGCTCGGCGGCATGGTCGCGGCGATCGAACGTGGCTACCCGCAACGTGAAATCGCTGAAGCCTCCTACCGCTACCAGGTCGCCCTCGACAAAAAAGAAAAGATCATGGTCGGCGTCAACGACTTCGTATCGGATGAGAAGCCCCTCGACACCTTGCAGATTGACGAAACGGTGGCCCACCGCCAAGCCGAGCGCCTCGCCAAACTTCGCGCCGACCGCTCCAGCGAAGAAGTGGCTCGCCGCCTAGCCGCGCTCCGCAAAGCCACGAAAACCAAAGACAACCTGATGCCCTACATCTTCGAAGCGGTAAAATCCTACGCCACCCTAGGCGAAATCTGCGACGCCATGCGCGAAACCTTCGGCACCTACGAAGAAGTAGCCATCACCTAGCTCCACTCGTTCTCTGTGCCCTCTGTGAACTCTGTGGTAAATTCTCTTGGCCATGTTAAACAACGAGATAACTCAGCAGATCATAGGCGCAGCAATCGAAGTACATCGCCAACTGGGTCCAGGCCTACTCGAATCAGCCTATGAAGAATGCCTCTGCCACGAGCTAACCATTCGCAAGCTGAACTTTGAAAGACAAAAGCCAATACCGCTCGTTTACAAGGAAACCAAACTGGACTGCGGGTATCGCCTCGATGTCCTAGTAGAGGGTAAGATCGTAGTCGAACTGAAGTCGACCGACGGCCTAGGCCCGATTCACGAGGCGATCATTCTTACCTACCTCAAATTGTCCGGACATAAATTAGGATTATTGATCAATTTCAATGTTCCGCTCCTGAAGGACGGGATTAAACGCTTTGTCATGCCGAACTGATTTCACCACAGAGTTCACAGAGGTCACAGAGAAGAATGGCGGAGAAGAAAATTCGGGTGTTGATCGCCAAACCCGGGCTTGACGGGCACGATCGCGGGGCAAAAGTCATAGCTCGGGCTTTGCGCGATGCGGGCATGGAGGTGATCTATACCGGGCTGCGCCAAACCCCGGAGATGATCGCCACCGCCGCCATTCAGGAAGACGTCGATGTTGTCGGCCTGTCCATCCTATCCGGCGCGCACAACACCATCTGCCCCCAACTCATGAAGCTGTTGCACGACAAAGGCATGACCGACGTCATCGTGCTGCTCGGCGGCATCATTCCCGAAGCCGACGTCGCTGAACTGAAAAAAGCCGGCATCGCGGAAATTTTCCTGCCCGGCACTTCCACACAGGACATCGTTGACTTCATTCACAAGCGGCTCGCGCAAGTCTCCTAAGACCAGGCGCGCTCGAATTTCACACGCGTATACAGCACCGAAAAGCCCAGCCGCACCACGTTTCGCTGCGAAGGGCTGCCCGGAGCAGCGATGCACACCGCCAGATCGTAATTCTCCGCTGCAGCCCTGGCCAGCCGCTCCTTCAACAGAGCCGTCTGCACCCCGCGATTGCGGAACGCGGGCAGCGTGCTCGCTCCAAACAATCCGGCTACGCCTTCGCGCAGCGCCAGCGTGGCCCCGCCCGCGACGGCTCCATCGACGCGCGCCAGATAACATTCCACGTTGGAACCGTGAGCGAACATTTTCATGACGTCGAGAACTTCCTGGGTCACTGGAAAATTTTCCGAGAACCCCTGCGAAACCGTCAGCGTCCACAAATCCGTATGTTCTTTTCCAATTCGCTCGATGGTGACGCCGTCCAGCGGAGTGGCCGCCGCCACGGCCGATAAACTCACACCGTCCAGCGGCAGCGCCATCACGTTGGAAAATTCCGTGACGCGATACCCGCGCTCGCCGAAATGGCGGATCAGGGAAGCGTCGGCCAGTGGACAAGTCTCTACCCGCACGGCTTCGTTACGGCTGCGATAAAACTCCTCCAATCGATCGAACTCTCCCTCACTGACCGCGCCGTCCAGCCCCAATCCCACCGCCTGCGTAACCGGAGAGCCCGCGCCGCAGTAAATCGCGAATCCACCTGCGACCCGCTCCACCGCCGCCGCAACGCCCGAAGGCAATACGTCCACGGCGTTCGCGCAATCTACAGCTGCGTGAGCCTCCGCTAATTCGATCCTCCGCGCCAACGCCAAGTCAAGGATCAGCGCCGTCATCGCTTCCCCTCGTCCCTCAGCCGGTATTTCTTTCGGATTTCCCGTTCCTGCAGCTTAGCTTTGTGCTTTTCTTCTTTATTCGCCTCCGGGTCCATCTTCCGCAGCAGAAATTCTTGCTCCCGCTCAAGCTTTCGCCGATTCTCGAGTCGCGCCGGGTCCAAAGTGCCTGCAGCCAGCGCCGCCTGCACCGCGCAACCCGGCTCCTCTTCGTGTCGACAATTTCCAAAGCGGCATTGCGCCGCAATCTCATCCACATCCGCGAACGTCTCCGCCACGCCTTCCGCCGCATCCCACAGCTGCAGCTCGCGCAATCCCGGCGTATCGATCACCATCGCCCCGCCGGGCAACACCAACAACTCTCGCGCAGTCGTCGTGTGCCGCCCGCGGCTATCACTCTCGCGAATCGGCTGCACCTCTTGCAGGTCCTGCCCCAACAAACGATTCACCAGGGTAGACTTCCCTGCCCCGGACGAGCCCAGCAGCACCACGGTCTGCCCCGCCGCGAGAAAAGCATCGAGCGCCCCAACCGAGTGCCCATGACGCGCACTCACCGCAAATACGGGTGTTCCCATCGCCACTCGTTCGACTTCCGCGACGCGCTCAGGCAGTTCGCTGCACTCGTCCGTCTTATTCAACAACACCACCGGCCGCGCTCCTGATTCTTTACCCTGCGCCAGATAACGCTCCAATCGGCGCAAATTGAAATCGCCGTCCAGCGCCACCACGATAAACGCCGTGTCCACGTTCGCCACGATCACCTGCTGCGCAACACGCTTCCCCGCCGTCTTTCTAACAAACTGACTGCGCCGCGGCAAAATGCCGTGAATCGTGGCTTGCTGGGCGCCAGCTGGAATTTCCGCGGCCACCCAGTCGCCAACGGCTGGCCAATCGCTACTGCCCAACGTGACCGCCCGCATCTTGCCCGATGGCGCGGCCCAACGCTCCTCGAAATCTCCGGCAATGCGCCACAACCCGCGATGCTGCGACACCACCCGAGCCGGCACGCACCCCTCGATCCGCCTCTCCCGCCACAGCCCATCGAAATGCGCATCCCAACCTAATTCTCTAAGCGACATCCCAAACCTTTCTGCTGGCCAAAGCAGCAATGTGCGCGCCCGTCAAAAATCCAACGAATGCGGTAAGGCGTCCGCAGAGAAGTCCTCCGCGAAAAACAGACGCAGTTCCGGGTGCAAGAAACCAATGAGGGAGGGTGGTATTACCCGGAGCAAGCACAACCGCTGCAGGCACACCCGCTGTGCAGGACTTCGACAAATGTAGTCACAGGCGCCTCCAGCGTTCAGGTGCGGTGCTTGGAGCACCGTTGCGCGTTATCTTACCGGCGGCAGCAACCCCCGGTCAATGAACATCTATAGCGCCACCGCCACCGAAGGTCGCGCCAATAGCCGCACCGATGTTACCCGGTGGCCTCGCACTTGCTCATGGGACACCGTATACTGAAACGTCTGCAAAGATGTCAGTCGTCGGTCTGATATAGGTTATTCCAACGTGAGGCTTGCGAGTGTCTGCGTCCGTTCTGAAGACCAGCGTCAACAAAAAATCCCCTGAGTTCGAGAAGAATACCCGCAAGGTCATCGACCTCGTCGCCCAAATCAAGAACGAAGAACAGCTTATTAGTCAGGGCGGCGGGCCCAAAGCCATCGAATCGCAGCACAAAAAGGGACGGCTCACGGCGCGCGAGCGACTCAAGAAGCTCGTCGATCCCGGAACACACTTTACCGAACTCGGCGTTTTTGCCGCCTACGAAATGTATGAGGAGTGGGGTGGCGCTCCGGCGGCAGGAACGATTACCGGCCTCGCGCGGGTCTGCGGCCGCACTTTCATGATCATCGCCAATGACGCCACCGTGAAGGCTGGCGCGTTCTTCCCGATGACCGCGAAAAAAGTCATTCGCGCCCAGAACATCGCCATCGAAAATCACATTCCCACAATTTATCTGGTGGACTCGGCCGGTGTGTTTCTGCCTCTGCAAGAGGATGTGTTTCCCGACACCGACGATTTTGGCCGCGTCTTTCGCAACAACGCGGTCATGAGCGCCATGGGCATCCCGCAACTCGCCGCGATCATGGGCATGTGCGTAGCGGGCGGCGCGTATCTTCCCTTAATGTGCGATCACATCCTGATGACGGAGGGCTCCGGCTTGTTCCTGGCAGGGCCCGCTCTAGTGCAAGCAGCCATCGGCCAGAAAACCTCCGCCGAGGATCTTGGCGGCGCGAAAATGCATTCCCAAATCAGCGGCACTGTCGATTTTCGCGAGCCCGACGACGACGCCTGCATTGCGCGCATCCGCGCACTGGCCGCCAAGATGGGCGCGCCAAATCCTACGCCCTTTAGCCACGTAGCCTCCCGCGAACCGCTCTATCCCGGCAGCGAAATTTACGGAGTCTTCTCCAACGATCCCGGCAAACAGTACGACATGCATGAAATTATCGCCCGCATCGTGGACGGCAGCGAGTTCGAGGAATATCGCGCCGAATACGGTGAAACGCTGCTGTGCGGCTACGCGCGCATCGGCGGCTGGGCCGTAGGGATTGTCGCCAACCAAAAGAAGAACGTGCAGACCACCGCGCCCGGCTCCGATCAAAAACGCATGGAGTTCGGCGGCGTAATCTACACAGAATCGGCCGAGAAAGCCGCCCGCTTCATCATGGACTGCAACCAAAACCGCATTCCGCTGATTTTTCTCCACGACGTGAACGGTTTCATGGTTGGCAAGGATGCGGAATGGAGCGGCATCATCCGCGCGGGCGCAAAAATGGTTAACGCGGTGTCCAACAGTGTGGTGCCCAAAATCGCGGTCATCTGCGGAGGCAGCTTCGGCGCAGGCCATTACGCCATGTGCGGCAAAGCGTACGACCCGCGCTTTATTTTCGCCTGGCCCACCGCGCGTTATGCGGTTATGAGCGGCGACGCCGCCGCCAGCACGCTCGCCGAGATCAAGCTGAAACAACTCGAGCGCGAAGGCAAGAAAGTCGACGAGAAAGTAAAAAAGGAGCTCTACGAATCGGTCCGCGCCACCTACGAACATCAGACCGACCCGCGCTACGCTGCCGCCCGCCTGTGGGTAGACGCAATCATTGACCCTGCCCACACGCGCGACACCCTGATCACCGCTCTCGAAGCTGCCTCGCTAAATCCTGAAATCCGCGAGTTCAAAACCGGAGTGTTGCAAACCTAATATGGAGACAGTGAAGCTGATCGAATGTCCACGCGATGCCTGGCAAGGATTACCCGATTTCATTCCTAGCGAACTCAAGGCTGAATACCTGAAGGAGTTGGTGGACTCCGGATTCAAACACATCGATGCTGTCAGCTTCGTGTCGCCGAAGCATGTGAAGCAGATGGCCGACAGCGAAGAGGTCATGGCGAAACTCACTGCTTCCCTTTCCGATTCCAGCGTATTGCCTGAAATCATCGGAATCGTCGTGAACGAAAAGGGATTGGAACGTGCGCTGGCGACGCCTGGCGTGACGACGATCGGGTACCCGTATTCCATCTCTGCGTATTTCCGGCGCGCCAATGCCAACATGAGCCGAGAGGAATCCCGCAAGCTCGTCGAGAAATTAAAGAAGGACACCGCCGTCGCAAACCGCGAGCTTGTAATTTACATCTCCATGGCCTTCGGGAACCCGTATGATGAGCCTTGGGGGGCTGAAATCGTGGACGAAACGCTGGAATGGCTGAAGGATATTCGCGTGCGCACGGTTTTGCTCGCAGACACCGTCGGCACCGCCGACGCTAAACTCGTCGGCGATCTCTATCGCGAAGTAAAGGACCATGTCGCAGGCATCGAACTTGGCGTGCATCTGCACAGCCGGCCGGAAAATGCCGAAGAGAAAATCATGGCGGCGTATGAAGCGGGATGCCGACGCTTTGATAGCGCGCTCACAGGGCTCGGGGGCTGCCCATTTGCCGGGGACAATCTGGTGGGCAACATCGCGACCGAACAGGTCCTAGCCGCCCTGAAAAAAGCCGGCGCCGACCCGGGAATCGAACCCGAGCGCCTGACCAAGATTCTTGCTATGACCAACGAAATTCGAGCCAAGTATGCCCATGCACCACTTTTGAACTGAGGTCTGTTTCCCTATGTACTCGACGCTTCTACTCGATTGCCGCGACGCCATCGCCACGATCACCCTGAACCGGCCGGACAAACGCAACGCCGTGACCGCCGCGATGATTGCGGATTTACAATCCGCTCTCGACGCAATCGAGAAAAATCACACCACGCGCGTCGTAATCCTGACCGGCGCAGGCAAAGCATTTTGCGCTGGAATGGATCTGGAGATGCTTGCCGCGATCGCAAAGCAATCTCCCACCGAGAATCAGGAAGATTCCCGGCGCATCGCGAAAATGCTGCGCCGCATCTGGAGTTTTCCGAGGCCGATGATCGCCGCCGTGAACGGAGCCGCGTATGCCGGTGGATGCGGGATCGCAACGCTGTGCGATTTCACCCTGGCCGCGCCAGAAGCGAAATTCGGATACACGGAAGTGAAGATCGGTTTTCTTCCCGCCATCGTTTCCGTCTTTCTGACCCGCCAAATCGGAGAGAAACGCTGCCGCGATCTCCTCCTAACCGGCCGCATCATTGACGCACAGGAAGCCAGGGAATTCGGCCTGGTGACGGAGGTTGTTCCCGCTGAACGCCTGCTGGATCGCGCGCATGAACTCACCACTGAACTGATCTCCGCGAGCCCGAACAGCCTGACGCGCGCAAAACATCTGCTGACCTCCGCCGCCGCCCCGGGTCTCGACCACGACCTGGAGCGCGCCATTCTCGAAAACGCGCGCATCCGCTGCACCCCTGATTTCAAGGAAGGCGTCGCCTCATTCCTGGAGAAGCGCAAGCCGGTCTGGCAGACCGAGCCGGACTAACCGAGCACATGCGAACGATCGAATCTCACGACACGACAGTACGGGTGCGCTACGCCGAAACCGATCAAATGGGCGTCGTCTATCACGCCAATTATTTGATCTGGTTCGAGGTGGGCCGTGTGGAGCTGATGCGCGCCATGGGCTTCGAGTACAAGACCATGGAAACAGAAGACGATTGCCACATCGTGGTAGCCGAAGCACATTGCCGTTATGACAAGCCCGCGCATTACGACGAAGTTCTGCGCGTTCGCACGCGCGTCGCCGAATGGCGCAATCGCATCGTGAAATTCTCCTACGAAATATTTCGCGACACAGACGACACGCTGTTGGCAACCGGCTTTACGACGCACGTGATCTGCGGAAGCAACGGGCGGCCTAAAGCGCTTCCTGCCAAGTACCGCGACGTGCTGGTGCACCTGAATGTTCCCAATCCTGACCGGAGCGAAGCATGACCGTGGCGTCAAATGCCCACCATCGCGTTGAATTGACCGGCAACGATCTGACCTTTACCCAACTGTATGATGTTGCATTTCGTGGCGAAAAAGTTTCGTTGGCTCCGGATGCTGTCGAGCGCATGAAGGCTTCACGCGCGGTGGTCGAGCGCGTCGTCGCCTCGGGCGCAACCGCGTATGGCATTAACACCGGATTCGGTAAGCTGGCCTCGGTGCGCATCTCGACCGAACAGGTTCGCCAGCTGCAGGTCAACCTGGTCCGTTCGCACGCGTGTGGCGTCGGCACGCCGCTGAGCGAAGCGGAAACCCGCGCGATGATGCTGTTGCGCGCCAATGCGCTGGCGAAAGGCTTTAGCGGGATTCGCCCGCAAACCGTCGAAACATTGTGCGCCATGCTCAACGCCAAGGTGCATCCGGTCATCCCGTCGCAAGGCTCGGTCGGCGCATCCGGCGATCTCGCACCACTAGCGCATCTCGCGCAGGTGGTGATCGGCGAAGGTCGCGCTTCGTTTCAAGGCGAGATTCTGGCGGGCGCAGAGGCCATGCCGCGTGCAGGAATTACGCCGGTTGCGCTGGAAGCCAAAGAGGGCCTATCGCTGCTCAACGGCACACAAGGAATGCTGGCGCTGTTGAGCCTGGCGCTTTACGAAGCCGACATTGCGGCGGACACCGCGGATGTTGCGGCGGCGTTATCTCTGGATGCTCTTCGCGGAAGCCCCGGCGCGTTCGACGCGCGTATCATGCACGCGCGTGCCTATGCTGGAGCGGCGACCACCGCACGGAACCTGGCGCACCTGAATGAGGGCAGCCAGATTCGTGAATCGCATCGCGCGGCGGAGAAAGATCCCCGAGTGCAGGATGCCTACAGCTTGCGATGCACGCCACAGGTGCACGGCGCGGTGCGCGATTCGCTCGCGCAGGCACGCGAAATGGCCGCCGTGGAATTGAACAGCGCGACCGATAATCCGCTGGTGTTCGTGCGCGATGGGTCGGGCGACATTATTAGCGGCGGAAATTTTCACGGGCAACCGCTGGCCATGGCTGCGGACCAGGTAGCGATTGCGCTGGCGACGCTGGGTGGCATCTCCGAGCGCCGCATCGAGCAGATGACAAATCCACTAACCAGCATGCTGCCGGCGTTTTTGACTCCGGAGCCAGGGCTGAATTCCGGCTTCATGATCGCGCAGGTAACCGCGGCGGCGTTGACCAGCGAGAACAAAACTCTGGCGACACCACACTCGGTGGATTCGATTTCGACTTCCGGCAACCAGGAAGACTACGTGTCGATGGGTATGAGCGGAGCTCGACGGCTAGAGTGGATGCTCGCGAATCTGCGGCACATACTGGCGATCGAACTGCTTTGTGCCTCCCAAGGAATCGATCTGCTGGCACCACTGCAGACCGGCACGCTGGCGAAGAAAGCGATCGCTGCGGTGCGGGAAGTGTCTGTGAAGGTTGTTGAGGACCGCTCGCTCGCTGCAGAGATCGAGTCTGTGTCGGCAAAAATCGCCAGCGGGGCCTTTTCGTCGATCTTGCATTGATCCCTCTCCTGGGCGGTGTCGGAGGACTAGAGCAGGAATTAACACAGAGGCTGCAGAGGTCGGAGCACAGAGTTCGCGGAGAGTGACTGCTTATCTGGCTAACCGTTTGCCCCCACCCCCCCCTTTTTCGGATCTGCGGATTCTAAAGGGCTTTAAGTTCAATCAATTTGGAAGTGCGGATTCAGAAGGAGTTACGGACTCATTTTCCGGAAGTGCGGATTATAAAAGACTTAAGGTGCCTGAGGTCAAAAATTGATCCGCGGTACTCTGCGGACTTCGGAGGAAACGGCCTATAGATTAAAAAAAACGGCACCGAAGTGCCGCGGACTTGCCTTTTCACAGGATTACCTGACTGTAATTATAGCATGTGATTATGACTCGTCAAATTAATTCTTCAACGAAGACCGAACTTTCGATGGGAGTTGAGCTTGCGCCAGGTAGATTAAGGCTGGTTGCAGGTCGGTCTTGCGGAAGTCGTCTCCTTTGAAGAGCCGGGTTGGCCTGTGGATTTGGCCTCAATACCCTATATCGTCTGACACTGAATATCCGCGTGTTGGCAAATAAAGATCTGAGATTGTCTTGATGGGACACCCAGGCGCAGGCGTGATCTACTGAACGGTTATTGGTGCGGCCCGACGCGGACACAGACAGGAGTGTCTGTGCTACTGGGCCAAGGCGGAGCGGAGGAAGGTCAGCATGCGGTAGCCCGCTATGTGGCTGAATGGGGGGAGTTCGAGGGAGTAGTGGCCGCAGTGGAGTTCGAGGGTGCGGAAGTTGGCGCGGTGCTGGCGTAGGGCCGCCAGCATCTGGGCGGTTAACGCGGGGAGGAAGGTGGGGTCGTATTTGCCGTAGACCATGAAGGCGTTCTTGTTTGCGCCTAACCCGCGTTCGACGTAAGGCATGGGGCTTACAGGGGCCCAGAAGTCGCGAAGCTCGTCGACGGTGACGTGGTGGCGCAGGCTCTCCCACACATGCGTGGTGGTCATCCCCTGGCTTACGACGTCGGCGAAATAAGTGGAGACGTGGAAGAAGCCGCCTGCGCGGAGGGCATCGTCGTGGACCATGGTGATGTAGCCGACCGAGGAGCCGATGCTGGTGCCCAGGATGCCCAATCGGGAAAAGCCTTGCTGCTCGAGCCAGCGGAGGCACCGGCGGGTGTCCTGGACGGCTTGGCGGTTGGCCTGGAGTGTCAGGCCGATGTTGGGGCCGACGAGCTGGTCGGCGCGCTCGTGGCCCTTGGCCATGCGTCGGTCGTGATAAGGGAGGCTCAAACGAAGGACGGTGATGCCGATTCGCTGTAGCCATTCGCATAGGCCGCGCTGGCCGCGCCACTTGGCGTTCCAGTTGGGTAGGAGAACGACAGCTGGGCCAGATTGGGAGGCTACTCGTTGGCCGGATTTGGGCGCTTGCGGTAAATGCTCGGTACTGTGTGCGGGTGCACGGGCAGGAGTGCCTGTGCTACTTCGGCGCGAGGGGAAGAATTGGGCGCAGACGGTGTTGTTTTCCGGCCAAGGAGACTGGATGGAGCTGGTGAAGGTCAGGACGTTTTCTGAGTCGAGGGCATAGTCCGCCGCGGGGGTCGTCTCAAACCATTTAGCGCTATTTTCGATCGCTTGCCTGGCGTATTCGCGGACGTAGGCGGCGGGATGCGGGTCCGAAGGATCGCCGCCGATGTGCTCCAAACCCCAGTCGAAAGGGTGAACGCGACGGTTATCGTCGGTGGTCCAGCGGCGGTGCTCGTAGCGGCGGATGCGGCGTTCGAACCAGTGCATGAAGAGAAAGTCTACAGATGACAGTTTACAGTTGAGAGTCAGTTGACGCCAATGGAAGACGAGAAGCCAAGGAAGATTTACCACAGAGGGCGCAGAGGACACAGAGCCGGAACAGGCGTACGGCCACGGGGTAGGATCGAAACGGCGAGGCACGATATGTTAGGCATCGGACACCGATTGGCGGCGGGTTTGTTGAGGGGCATGGGGTCATGTGGCAGAGTCGATAGGTGGTCGTCGCCTTCTTTTTCCTCTTTGGGATTGTTATTGGGAGCTTCCTGAACGTCTGCATCGCGCGGATTCCGGAAGGGCTATCGATTGTCGCGCCGAGTTCGCGGTGCCCACGCTGCAAGAAGCCAATCAAGGCCTACGACAACGTGCCGGTGTTTGCGTGGCTGTGGCTGGGCGGGAAATGCCGGGCGTGCGGATACCCGATTTCGCAAATGTATCCAGTCGTGGAATTGCTGACCGGGATTTTGTTTGTGGCTTGCTATTTGGATTTCGGCCTTACCCAAACGGCGGTGAAATGGCTCATCTTTACCTGCCTGATTATCGTTCTGACCATTACCGATCTACGCGTCCGCCTGCTTCCCGATTTGGTTAACTGGCCGGGCTTCGTGGTGGGATTGTTTTTGTCGACCCGGGTACCGCCGAACGACGGCGCTGCGTCTTTCCTTTCCGCAACCGTTTTTCATCGCGTGCCGCCTGCCTACCTGCTCGGGCTGCTGGATGGGCTGCTAGGTGCCGCGTTCGGCAGCTTTCTGCTGTGGGGAGCGGCGGCGATGTACAAAGTGGTTCGCGGGCGTGAAGGCATGGGATTGGGTGACGTGAAGATGATGGCGATGGTGGGGGCGTTTCTGGGATTCCGAGGAACGTTTCTGACGATTTTGCTGGGAACGTTTCTGGGGAGTCTTGTGGGTGGGGCCGTTATCCTGGCGCTGTATGCATCCGGATGGCAGCTCGCTTTAGCGGAACGAGCGAGCCGGCGAAACCTGGGGAGCTTGAATGGCTTACGTTGGACGCTGGCGAGTCAATACCAACTGCCCCTCGGAACGTTTCTGGGCATCGCGGCGCTTCTGGTGGTGTATGTCGGACCGCAGGCGGAGCGATATTTGACCTCCAAATTCATGGGATGAGAAAGTCAAGCGATTGAACGGACAGGCCTAATGCTGGCAATACTCCAAACCGGTGGGCCACCCAACTTGAAGGCGCTGGTCATTGGCCTGGCGTTGATGCTCGCCACGATTGCGTGGCTGGTGCTGTATCTGCTCAGGCGATTTCTCAAGAACACTGGTGAAGGCCGGAAAAGCGAGATGACCGCGGCGCCGCGCATCGAAAACAGCGCAGCGTTCATGACAGCGTCGATGCAAGGCGTGATCCAGAAATTGCGCGAGCAGGAAAAGGAACTGGAGCGGCTGCATCGCATCGAGAAGGAACGCGCGGAACACACCGAGCGCCTGAGCGAAGAAGTTACCCGAAACATGCCTGCGGGCTTCCTGATGGTGAATGCGTCGGGAATTATCTCCGGCGCAAACCCGGCAGCGGAACAAGCACTGGGAATCCGCGGATTAAACTACCGGCGGTACAGCGAGGTACTAGGGGAGTCATCGGACCTGACCAAACTGGTGGCGCAGTGTTTGACCGGCGGAAAGATTTTCCGGCGCGAGCAGGTGAGCCACACCGCTCCCGCGGGAGACACCCGCAGACTTGGCGTGACAATTTCTCCGGTGCGACGCGGCAATGAAAAGGTCAGCGGCGCCATCTGCTTGCTGAGTGAC
The DNA here is from genome assembly GCA_963721915.1 of uncultured Acidobacteriota bacterium. Classification (GTDB taxonomy): domain Bacteria; phylum Acidobacteriota; class Terriglobia; order Acidiferrales; family UBA7541; genus Acidiferrum. The sequence continues at coordinate 288,454 of CAVRLD010000010.1, forward strand.
TTGACGGAATTGGCGGCGCTGCAGCAGCAGATCGAATTGAAAAAGCACCTGGCCGCGCTAGGGGAGCTCTCCGCGGGAATCGCGCACGAATTCAAGAATGCGCTGGCGACAATCTCCGGATATGCGCAGATGATTCGCGCGGAATCCGCGGACGCCGAGATTCTGGACCATGCGGAACGCATCCTGGAGCAGACGCGGAACATCACACATGTGGTGACGGAATTCCTCAAGTACGCGCGGCCGCTGGAGATCTCCGAGGAAGTTGTGGAATTGCAAAGCGTGATCGAAAGAGTGGTCGCGGAGATTGGCGGCGGCATGCCGAACGTGGCGGTTCGAAGCGAAGGAGACTTTGGGAGCGTTGCCGGGGATGAAAGTTTGCTGCGGCAGGCCCTGCTCAACCTGGCACGCAATGCCGCGGAAGCCTGCGGCGAGGTGAAGGGCGGAACCGTGCTGGTGCGGGGCGAAATCGTGCGCGGCGGCGAGATTGGTTTCCAGCGGATTACGATTGGGGACAACGGGCCGGGAATCGCCGGCGACGCGCTGCCAAATTTGTTTCATCCATTTTTCACAACGAAGGCGCACGGCACGGGACTAGGCCTGGCGGTCGTGCAAAAGATCATCGTGCAACATGGCGGGCAAGTAGCGGCGCGAAACCAGCCTGAAGGCGGCGCTGCCTTTATTGTTACGCTACCGGAGTGGCGCACGAAGGGCACAGAAGCGGTAGAATTGAACAAGGACGCCATAGAGATTTAGGAGTAGGTGTTTCCGGCGATGCGGATCGGCGCCGGGGAGGCGGGATCGTTATGCGAACAATAACTTGGCGAAAGGCCGGCGTTTACGTACTGGTGGCGATGCCGGTGCTGGGCCTCGTAGGTATCGCGGCGATCGCGCAGCAACAGCAGGATAGTTCGCAGCAAGGCTCTACGGATCCGGTAGCGGACGCGGCGCGCAAAGCTCGGGAACAAAAGAAGACCGAGCCGAAGCCTAAAAAAGTCTATACGAATGAAGATTTTGGCGGCGGAACGACTCCCCCGGCGTCAGCGGCTCCTAACGCAGCCACGCCAGCGGCCGCATCCGCCAAAGCGGAAAGCGCGGAGGCAGCGGCAACGGCAGGTAAAAGTCCGGATGCCGACAAGGACAAGAATGGCGCGCCAGACCCGAACAGCGAGAAAGCCTGGCGCAAACGTTTCCGGGAAGCTCACGCCCAATTGGCGCAGGCCGAACAGGAACTCGACATTTTGCAACGCGAAGCGCAGAAGGCCCAGGTGCAGTATTATAACGATCCCCAAAAAGCCCTGAGCGAGCAGTACACCCGCAAGGACGTCAGCGAGAAGGATACGAAGATCGCAGCGAAGAAGCAGGAAATTGCTCAAATGAAGCAGCACATCGCGGACATGGAAGACGAGCTTCGCAGGTCGGGCGGCGATTCTGGGTGGGCAAGATAAGAGGTAACGAAGTAATGAAATAACGATGTAACGATGAAGAACTCGCGCGGACGACTCCCGAACGTAGGCGCTTTGCTTCGTTAATTCTTTACTTTTCTACTTCTCCGCATTTCTTTACTTCGTTACTTCTTCGCATTAATGACTGGGCGACCCTACGAAATCACTGGGTTGGGTTTTTCTGGGTTGATGCTTAGATCTTTGATGGCTTTGTCGATTACGCCGCGGTCGATTTTGCCGTCTTGGTGGAGTTCGTGAAGCGCGGCCAGGGCGATGGAGCGGGCGTCGACTTCGAAAAAGTCGCGCAGGGATTGGCGGCCTTCGCTGCGGCCGAAGCCGTCGGTGCCTAGCGATGCGAGGCGGCGGGGCATCCACTTGCTGACCATGTTGGGGAGCGTTTTGAGGTAGTCAGAGGCTGCGACCAGGACGCCGGGGGCGTCGCCGATCGCTTGCGTGACGTATGGCACGCGGGGCTTTGCGCCGGGGTGCAGGCGATTCCAACGCTCGGACTCAGTGCCGTCCACGTACAGCGCTTTGTAGCTGGTGACGCTCCAAACGTCGGCGGCGACACCGAATTTCTCTTCAAGAATGTCCTGGGCTTGCAATGCTTCGCGGAGGATGGAGCCGCTGCCGAAGAGTTGGGCGCGCAGTTTGGACTTTTTGTTCGCGGAGGCACGGAAGCGGTACATGCCCTTGAGGATGCCGTCTTTTACGTCGCCGGGCATGGCCGGCATCGCATAGGGCTCGTTCATCAACGTGATGTAGTAGAAGATGTCTTCGCCGTCTTTGTACATGCGGCGGATGCCGTCTTGAATGATGACCGCGATCTCGTAGGCAAAGGCGGGGTCATAGGCGCGCAGGTTCGGAACCGACAGCGCGAGCACGTGGCTGTTGCCGTCCTGGTGTTGTAAGCCTTCGCCGGAGAGCGTGGTGCGGCCTGCGGTACCTCCCAGTAAGAAGCCGCGCGTACGCATGTCCGCGGCGGCCCAGATGAAATCGGCGATTCGCTGGAAGCCGAACATCGAGTAATAAATGAAGAATGGGATGGTGTTGATGCCGTGCGTCGCGTAGGCCGTGCCTGCGGCGATGAAGGAAGCCATGGAGCCAGCTTCGGTGATGCCCTCTTCCAGGATTTGGCCGTCCGTCGCTTCCTTGTAATACATCAGGGTGCTGGCGTCGACCGGCTCATATTTCTGGCCGAGGCTGGAATAGATGCCGGCGGTGCGGAACAGCGATTCCATGCCGAAGGTGCGGGCTTCGTCCGGGACGATGGGGACAATGAGCTTGCCGATTTCGGGATCTTTGAGCATTTTTCGGAGCATGCCCACGTAGGCCATGGTGGTGGAGACTTCCCTGCCCTCGCTGCCGTCGAAAAATTCCTTGAACAGCTCGTCGTGATCGCAGACCAGGGGCTTTGAGCGGACTTTGCGGGCTGGGGTGTAGCCGCCCAGCCCTTCGCGGCGCGCGCGCAGATATTGAATCTCCTGGCTGTCTTCCGCGGGACGATAGAATGGCACCTCGATGCAGTCCTGATCGTTGAGAGGAATGCCGAAGCGCGAGCGGAATATCCGTAACTCTTCTTCGTTGAGTTTTTTCTGCTGGTGGGTGACGTTCTTGCCTTCGCCGGCTTCGCCGAGACCGTATCCTTTGATGGTGCGGGCGAGAATGACTGTTGGGCCGCCACGGTGCTCGACGGCGGCTTTGTATGCGGCGTAGACCTTACGGGGATCGTGTCCGCCGAGACGCAGACGGCGGAGCGCCTCGTCGGGCAGCGGCTCGACCAACTTTAGCAGGCGTGGGTCGCTGCCGAAGAAATGCTGGCGAACGTAGGCACCGGACTCGACGACCAGCTTCTGGTATTCGCCGTCGACCAGTTCGCCCATGCGCTTGACGAGCAAACCTTCGGTGTCGCGCTCCAAGATGGGATCCCACTCGGTACCCCAGAGGACTTTGATGACGTTCCAGCGAGCGCCGCGGAAAGCGGATTCGAGTTCCTGGATGATTTGACCGTTGCCGCGAACGGGGCCGTCGAGGCGCTGAAGGTTACAGTTGACGACGAAAATGAGGTTGTCGAGCTTTTCGCGGGAAGCCAGAGTGATCGCGCCGAGAGATTCCGGCTCGTCGGTTTCGCCGTCTCCGAGGAACGCCCAGACCTTTGCATTGGTGACGGGCTTCATTCCGCGGTTCTCGAGATAGCGAGCAAAGCGGGCCTGATAGATGGCCATGAGCGGGCTGAGGCCCATGGAAACGGTCGGATATTCCCAGAAATCAGGCATGAGCCACGGGTGCGGATAGGAAGAGAGGCCGCCACCGGGCTTCAGCTCGCGCCGAAAATTTTCCAACTTTTGCGCGGAGAGGCGACCTTCGAGGAACGCACGCGCGTAGATACCGGGCGCGGCGTGGCCCTGGAAGTAGATCGTGTCGCCTTCGAATTGCTCGCTGCGGGCGCGGAAGAAATGGTTGAAGCCAACTTCATAGAGGGTGGCCGCGGAGGCGTAGGTGGAAATGTGGCCGCCGATATTGTGTTCAACACGATTCGCGCGGACGACCATGGCCAGCGCGTTCCAGCGAATCAGACTCTTGATGCGGCGTTCGAGCTCCTGATCGCCCGGGAACAGCGGCTCGAGCCGCGCGGGGATCGTGTTAGCGTACGGAGTATTCGCGGTGAACGGGAGATCGATGCCGGAAACCGTGGCATGGGCGCGCAGACGCTCGAGGATCTCGGTGGCGACCTCTGGGCCGCTTGATTCCAGGACGGAGTCGAGCGACTCCAGCCATTCCTGCACTTCGAATTCATCCATGTTGTGGGGCTTTACGTACGTCTCGTTATCCATGGCCTTCGCTTGGTCCTCTTCCGTCGCCGGTCAGTTCAACGCTTGGCGAAGCGTTCGAACAATTTATGGCGCTCATAAGCTTAATAGAATACACCTGAGCGCGGCTGTCTGCACAAGACGATGTGGTGTGGTGGAGAGTGGTGGTGTTACCGCACGGATAGGACGACAAGGGCCCATGAGATATTTTCGCGGATTGCCAGGACGATTAGCGGCGCCCAAGCCGGTGGTTTCCAGATCCACTACGAGCATTTTCGGAGTTTGAAGAGGGTTTGCTCCGCTCCGGGACGGCACAAAAAAGCCGTCCCTCCGGTCGAAATGGCAAGCTTCGGCAGATTGCGACAAATATTAGTCGGAAGAAATTTATGGAAGAACTCAAAGTGGGAAGACCGCCAGGTTAAACCGTCCGTTCACACTCCTGTAAAACCGATCGACCCGGCTTCGTCTACATTGTCGCGTTGCCACAGGCCGCCGTGTATGCGGGCCTAGACTACGGAGGAATCGACAACCATGAAGCCCATGAGTGACGCGCGATCAAATGCATCTCGCGGGGGTAGGAAAATGCAGTGGAAAAAGGTTTGGTTAGCCTTGGCGGTGATCCTGACTGTGACAGCGGCTACAGCGTTGGCGGGCAAAGGGAGAGCCACGAGCGCAGGCGACGACGGCCAAGGTGAGGAACGTGGAGTGTACGCGATCGGACTCTGGGGCCATTTTGCCGTATTCGGATACGCAAGCACTGGTGGGCGTGCCGAACCTGATTGCAGACATGAACTCGCAGGATCTGGCTTTTACCGCGCATGACGGCGATCTGAAGGCAGGCAGCGGAATACCGGGTTCAACCACCATCACGACCTGTGCCGACGGGTTGTATACGCAGGCGCTTGGTTATTTCAATTCGTTGAGAGCCCCAGCGATATTCACGCCTGGGGACAATGATTGGACCGATTGCGACCGCGCTGCGAATGGCAGCTTCTCGTCGCGCGAACGTCTCGACCATGAGCGGAAGGTGATGTTCAACACTCCGTTTTCGCTGGGAAAGCATCGCCTGCACCAGGAAGTGCAGACGGCTGCGCTGTGCTTGGGCGTAACCGGCCCGGTGCCTTGCGTCGAAAACCGGCGGTGGGAGGTTGGAGGCGTTACGTATGCGACCCTGAACATTCAGGGCTCATGCAACAACCTGTGCGACACGGCTCCCGACCCACCCGAATACGCGGCGCGGAATGCCGCGGACATTGCGTGGATGCAGCAGACGTTTGACGAGGCGAATGCGCACCATTCCGCGGCGATCATGTTCATTTCGCAGGCCGATCCGGGGTTTGACGCGACCGACGCGACACGGGGGCCAGTGCGCAACCCGCAAACGCTGGTGGAAACGGACATGCTGCCGGCAACTGATCCTGCGGCGCCGGGTCCAACGCCCGACGGCTTCCATGATTTTCTGGTTGCGCTGAGGCTGCAAGTCATTGCATTTGAGAGGCCCGTCGCGTACGTGCACGGGGACTCGCACTACTTCCGCGTGGACAAGCCGTTTCTGGATGCGCAAGGGCGACGATTGGAGAACTTCACCCGCGTCGAAACATTTGGCGACAATACGTTCAAGGCCGATCCAGCCAGTGACGATAACAATGTGCATTGGCTGAAGGTTTTTGTGGACGCGCGAAGCCGCGAGGTTTTTTCGTATCAAGCGTAGATCGTCCCGGCGAACCGCGTGGCAGTGCCTGCTCCGTAGATTGTTATTTGCGAAGATAATCGACGGCTGGGGCGGCCTGACTTCACGTCTCGCTGGCCCCAGTTGACGGACGCTTACATTAAAAACTTTGGCGCGTGAGGATGTGCAGGCCATTCGAGAATGGGAGAAGGCACGCGTAGTGCCTGCGGATCAGGGCTGGGCACCCAGGCCTGCGCTTCGATACAAGGCTTCTTTTCCGAACCCCGTTTGGTTTTTGACGGGTTGAGGAATCTGCTTGTTCCTTGGCTCTCTTGCGAACAGCAGATCCCTCGCCCGCAAACAACGCGGTTTCGGGATGACAAAACGCGCCTTTGTCCGCAGCCCGTGAAGCCGTGCCCTGACGAAAACCGAAGAAGTTCTCACGCAGACTCTAAAACTGCACATGGTCTACTCGAACTCTCGCGCGCGCGACAGCACAACGGTTGTGGGCGTTCGGGCGCACCCGGCGCAGTTTTGCTCAGACCAGCCTGACGTTGCGTTCGATCGTCTTGATCACGGTCGTCCATCTTGCCGTTCAACACCTGTTTGGCGAGGCTGAGAGTGAAGCCTTTGGCCGTATGGAACGGAACATGCGACGGCAGCGATAGGGCGAACGGATCGACTACCGCGTCGACGACGACGGGGCCACCCTTGTGCGCAAGGGCTTCGGCAAGTCCATCGCGGACGTCGCCGGGCTCTTCGATGCGAATGCCTTTCGCGCCCATCGCTTCGGCGACCTTGGCGAAATTGGGGTTCTTGAAATCGACGCCGAAGGGGATGATGCCGGCCTCCTGCATCTCGATATTGACGAAGTCGAGCGACTCATTATTGAGAATGATCTGAACCACGGGAGTCTTTCGTTGCACCTGGGTCAACAAGTCGCCCAGCGCGAGCATGGTGAAGCCGCCGTCGCCGCACAGGGCAATCGTTTGGCGGCCAGGGTACGCGAGTTGTGCGCCAAACGCATTGGGCGCGGCGTTGGCCATGGAGGCCCATGAGAACGAACCGAAAAGCCTGCGATTTGGGCCGCCGGTGATGTGCCGCGCCATCCAAATGCATGCGGTGCCGGTGTCGGCGAAAAACATCGCGTCCTCTGCGGCGAGGTCGCTCAGGGTCGCGGCCAAGAATTCCGGGACGTATGGGCTTGATCCCGGGCCCTTTGTCGACGTAATGCTGGAGAAGATCGTGGAAGGATTTTGTCTCGGCGACATGCTTGTCGAGAAAGGCGTCGTCGGTCTTGTGCGTGACAGTGCCGAGCAGCGCGGTGACAGTGGCCTTGATGTCGCCGACAAGACCAAGGTCAACGGCGGTGCGGCGACCGATGTGTTTGGGGTTCTTGTCGATCTGAACTTTCTTCACGCGAATCGCCGGGAAGAAATTCCGAGAATGGAAAGTCGGTGCCGAGCAACAGCAGAAGATCGGCCTCATGAATGGCACTGTAGGCTCCGCCATAACCGAGCAGTCCGGTCATTCCGACGGCATTCGGGATTGTCGTGTTCCAACCATTGCTTGCCGCGGAAAGGAATAGCCGACGGGCGCCTTCAGCTTGCTCCGCGAGTTGGATCACTTCATCGCGGGCATCCCGACAGCCGTCGCCTCCGAAGATCGCCATCGTTTTCGCATCGTCGATCATCTTCACCAGTTGATCGAGGTCGGTGTCGGAAGGGCGACAGATCGGCGGGGTAGGGATCGTGATTTCGGGAGATGCCGGGCGCATCGGCCGACGCGACATCGCCGGGAAGTCGAGATTACGTCGGGACCGCTTTCCACAACGGCAGTAAGAATCGCGGTGGTGATGACGGGTCGCGCCTGCTCAGGGTTGACGAGCCGCCCGGTGTATAGGGATGCGGTCTCGAAGAACTTGTAAGGATTGAGCTCTTCGAGCGCGCTCTGTGTCCATGAGCGAAGTCTCCACATCGCCGGCGATGGCGATGATCGGAGCACCTTCCTTGCGCGCATCCATCAGTCCATTGAACAGATGGACGACGCCCGGGCCAGCGGTTCCGCAGACGGCCACCGGGTTGCCGGTCAGGTAGGCGTCGGCGACGGCGGCAAAGACGCCATACTCTTCATGGCGAACGTGGATGAACTCGATCTTGCCGTTGCGGCGCAGGGCGTCGATGACCGGATTGAGCGCGTCGCCCGACGATGCCGTAGCAGCGTTTGACGCCGGCATTCGCAAGCATCTCCCACAAAAGGTCAGCAACTTTTCTCGACATGGAATACTTCCCTTTCGTCAAACCGCCAGTCCATCGAGGCGGCGGAAGTCCAGGCTTACTGCCGACGAAAGCGTTGAGTCATCTGGGTGATTGATGTGGCCCGACAAAGAAAAGACGCAATGAAAAAAGTACTCGGTCTGGGCGGCGAATAGGTTCGATTTCGTGAGATCGGCCGGGACGTTACGCTAGTTTGAGGCTGGGATCTGCGTTTAGGGTGGCGTCGGCGAAATGGTGGGCGCGGAATTGGTGGTAGGCGGCTGCGGCGATCATGGCGGCATTGTCTGTGGAGAGGGCGCGGCTGGGGAAGAAGGTTTGGATGCCGGAGGATTGGGCGCGTTGTTCGAACGTGGAGCGGAGTTGGGAGTTGGCGGCTACCCCTCCGGAGACGAGGATGCTTTCGGCGGAAAGTTGTTCGGCGGCGGCCATGGTGCGGTCGACCAGATCGCGGACTACGGCGTTTTGGAATTCGCGGACCAGGGCTAGCGTTTGCGGGGTGCAGAGTGGGAGGAGTTGTTCGAATTTGCGCTCGCCACGGGTTAGGGCTTCTTGTCTGGCGAGGATTTCGGCGCCGTACTCGCAGTGTTCGCGGACGTGGTAGAGGACGGCGGTTTTCAGGCCGCTGAAGCTGAAGTCGAGCGGGTTGCCCCGGGTCTTTGTGGGGCCGAATTTGATGGGGGGTGGGGCGCCGTTGGCGGCTGCTGCGAGGCGGTCGAGGATGGGGCCGCCTGGGTAGCCCAGCGCTAGGAGCTTGGCGACTTTGTCGTAGGCTTCGCCTGCGGCGTCGTCGCGGGTTTGGCTGATTTTTTTATAATGGAAGGTGGGGGCGTCGGCCTCCTGCGTCACTTCGTAGAGAACCGTGTGGCCGCCGGAAACAATCAGGCAGACCGCGGGGAGTTTCGGGGACTTCCCTGCTTTGTGAGCTTCAAGAAAAACTGCGTGGACGTGGCCTTCGAGGTGATTCACCGGGATCAGCGGCTTGCCTAGGGCTTGGGCTAGCGTTTTGGCGTAGGTAATGCCTACGAGCAAGGCACCCACTAGCCCGGGACCCTGCGTTACGCCTATGGCGTCGAGATCGGTCAGATTGAGGCCGGCTTGCTGCAGGGCTTCGCGGACTACTGGGACGATTTGGCGTAGGTGTTCGCGGGAGGCTAGTTCGGGGACTACGCCACCGTACTGGCGGTGGATGTCGATTTGGGAGGCTACGATGCTGGAGAGGATTTCGCGGCCGTCGGCGACTACGGCTGCGGCGGTTTCGTCGCAGGAGGATTCGATGCCTAGGATGCGGGTGGGCATGGGATACAAGTGACGCCGATACTGATGGTTGCAATTTTATGCTAGCACAGGGGCGAGAGCATTTCCTCAGCGGCTGAAGCCGGTTGCGGGCCGGTTTAATGTCGGAGCTGAAGCTCCGACCCCCTGAAGCCCGTGATCGGCCGAGATGGGGTCGCGAGGCGGAACGATGGGTCTACAGGCCGGCTGATCGGAAGGACGGGTCTAAAGACCCGCCACTACACAGATTGCACGACACTGCGGGTTACCGGCCGGATTGACAAAGGCGATGTGGCGCGGCTATTGTGCGAAACGCAACTGCTTAAATCGTTTTTTAAACTGAGATCACATCCAATTTATGACTGCTCACGATATGGCGTCCTCGCAGAACCATGCTCCTTTTAAGAAGGTGCGGAAAGCTGTGTTGCCGGCGGCTGGATTGGGGACGCGATTTTTGCCCGCGACTAAGGCTCAGCCGAAGGAGATGCTGACCGTTGTCGATAAGCCGCAGATTCAGTATGTGGTGGAGGAGTGCGTCGCGTCGGGGATCGAACACGTCATTATTGTGACCGGCAAGGGCAAGAATTCCATCGAGGATCATTTCGATTCGTCGCCGATACTGGAGAGTTTCCTGGAGTCGAAGGGCAAGAACCATCAGGCGGAGATGGTCCGAGACATCGGCAACATGGTGCAGGTGAGTTATACGCGGCAGAAGGAGCCGCTGGGTTTGGGGCATGCCGTGCTTGTGGCGCGGGACTTGGTGGGCGATGAGCCGTTTGCGGTGCTGCTCGGGGATGTGCTGATTCCGGGGGAGAATCCGGCTACGAAGCAATTGATCGATGTTTACGAGGCGACCGGCGTGGGGGCCATTGCGGTCGAGGAAGTGCCTAGGGACCGGACGCATTTGTACGGAATCGTGTCGGGAGAGCCAGCGCCCTTGCCGCCATTTGGGGCACGGATATTGCGGATTCGGGACCTGGTGGAGAAGCCGAAGCCAGCGGATGCGCCTTCGAATTTGGCGATTACCGGGCGGTACGTTCTGCCTCCGGAGATTTTTGAATGTTTGGCACGGACGAAACCTGGTGCTGGCGGGGAAATTCAGTTGACCGATGGATTGCGGCTTTTGGCGCTCGAACACGGACTGTGGGCTTACATCTACGAGGGCGTGTCTTATGACGCTGGGGACAAGCTTGGGTTTTTGAAGGCTACCGTCGAGTTGGCTTTGCAGAATGCGGAGCTTGGGGCTGATTTTCGGAGCTATTTGAAGACTTTGAAATTGTAGGACAGTTGGCGTCGGTTGGGGTCGCGACATCATCGGGCTTGGGCATCGCCGGTGCCTTTAAGCCGGCTTATTTCGGGTCGTGTTGAACCTAAACCCCGCCCTCTCCGAAGAGGGCGGCTGCAGGGTGCTGTCGGCTGACTTGGCGAGATGATTTTATTTTTTGGTTGCGGATTTTTCGGATTTTTTGTCTTTTCTATCTTTGGTTTCCTTCGCGGAACTTTCTTTGCTTCCTGAATCTTTTCCGGAATCGTTGGCAGAATCTTTTCCTGAATCCTTTGGTGAATCTTTCGAGGCGGTGTCTTTTTTGTCGGAGTTGGAGTTGTCGTCTTTGCTGGAGTCGCTGCCGGTGCCGGCGGACTTTTTGCCGGCGTAGTCGGTTACGTACCAGCCGGAGCCTTTGAATTGGATGGATGGCGCGGAAATCAAGGCTTCCACCTTGCCGCCGCAGTGCGGGCACTTTTTCAGGTGTGGACCGATAACGGGTTCGATTTTCTCGGTGAGACGATTGCACTTCAGGCATTTGTACTCGTACAGGGGCACAGACCTCTCCTTGCGACGGTGCGAACTGATGAGTATATCATGCGGCGCTTTCGGCTTCCGGGTGCGTGCTAGACTCTAACGCATGATGGGAAAGCGTTCATGAGCGGCAGGCGTGCAACGGACGAAGTGGACCTCGACCTGGAGGGAGTGGCAGCGTCGGCACCGTCGCTAGCCGGGCCGACCGGGTGTCTTTATCTGGTGGGCACGCCAATCGGCAACCTGGAAGACATTACGCTGCGAGCGCTGCGCATTTTGCGGGAGGCCGACCAGATTGCGGCTGAGGACACGCGGCACACACAGAAACTTTTGCAGCATTATGAGATCTCGCGGCCGCTGGTGAGTTATCACGAACACAATGAAATGACGCGGGCGCCGGAATTGCTGATCGCGCTGGAGCAGGGCGCGAAGATCGCGCTGGTGAGCGACGCGGGAATGCCGCTGGTGTCCGACCCTGGGTATCGTCTTGTGACGCTTTGCTTGCGGCACCAGATTCCGGTGGTGCCGGTGCCGGGTCCGTCGGCGCTGCTGGCGGCGCTGTCGGCTTCCGGGTTGCCGAACGAGGAGTTTTTGTTCGTGGGATTTCTTCCGCAGCGTAGCGGCGAGCGACGACGGGCGCTGGAACGGTTGCGGATCGAGGATCGCACAATCATTCTTTATGAGGCGCCACACCGGATCGCGGAATGTGTGGCGGATGCGCAGGAGATATTGGGCGACCGGCCGGCCTGTCTGGCGCGCGAAGTGACCAAGCTGCACGAGGAATTCCGGCGCGGCAAGTTGTCGGTGATTGCCAGTTCGCTGGAGGAGCGCCCAGCGCGAGGAGAGATTACGCTGCTGATCGGTGCTGTGGATCCGGGCGAGGCGGGGGTGCACGTTGATTCGGCGCAGAGTTTGTCGGATCGCGTGGAGGAATTAATGCGGCAGGCGAAGATGGATCGCAAGGATGCGCTAAAGTTGGCCGCAAAGGAACGGGGACTGACGCGGCGAGCGGCGTACGACCGAATTCTGGAAGAGCGCAATTAGGCAACAATTCCGCCGCATTTTTGACCACGGGACGCTGCCGGGAGCATACTGCAGATTCGAGTTTCGTTGCTGCCGGACCTCCTGCCCTAGACTGCACACGTTCGGCAGGAGGGCTCATGCATCGGATTTCCCACCGGAGTATTTTCCCTTGGTGTTGCCGCCTTCTTGTTTTCTGCGCGATTTTCCCTGCGCTGGTTGTGTTCTCGCATGACAGTCGTGCCGCGGATGGAATCGCGCGCTCCAAATCCGGCGCGCAGCGGGAGACTGCTTCAGGACTCGCCGAAAGCTCGAAAACACGGACCGACGACGGTATTCCCGCGGGTACGATCCTTCCTGTTCGCGTCCCGTTGATCTCCTCGAAGAACGCTAAGGCCGGAGACAAGATCAAGGCCAACCTCGCGCAAGACGTGCGGCTGCCGGACGGCAGCACGATTCACGGCGGCACGAAGGTGCTCGGCGAGATCGTGGACGTAACGAACGCGAGTGCGGGAGGGGGAGCAACGTTGACAATAAAGTTTAATGCGCTGGTGCGGCATGGAAAATCGACGAACATCCGAACGCATCTCAGGGCAATGGCGTCGATGATGGAAATTGCAGAGGCGCAGGTGCCCACTTCGGGTCCTGGGGAAAGCGACGTGTACGACTGGCTGACCACACAGCAGGTGGGCGGCGATTCGGTTTACGGCAAGCAAGGTCCCGTGGTAGGAAAATCGCAAACCGTAGGCGAAAGTACTTATCAGGGCGTCTTCGTTCGGCTGCTCGCGAGCGCTGATGGGCGTTGTCGCGGCAGCGTCGCCGGGAACGACCACCCGCAGGCGGTGTGGGTGTTCTCCGCCGACGCGTGCGGACTATACGGTTTCGGAGATCTGGAGATCCGCCATACTGGGCGAACGGAACCATTGGGCGAGATCGTTCTGGAGTCAAAGCGAGGTCCGGTAAAAATACGAAGCGGTAGCGGGGCTTTGCTACGGATTGATGGCCAGGAATAGGGTTGGCTGACCGCGGGCATTCGACAATCGCAAGAAGATCATTACGCGCGCAAGAAGTTCACGACGCAGCGGATTCCCTTTGAAATAGGCGGCGGAAGCGCGGGCCTGTGAATTGCACGCCTACCAGGCGTTCGCCGGTTTCTGCTTCGCGGACGTGGACCACGCGGCCTTGAGTGGCGAAGTCGACTTCTTTTTCTTTGCGACGTGCGCCGAAATGGGATTGTGGAATCCAGATTTCGAGGTCGGAGCCGATGGCCACGTCGAAGCGGGTGCGAAATGCGGCGCCGCCGCGGCAGAGATTTTCGCTGGAGGTTTCTTCCTCGAAGTTGATCCCGTTGGAATCGCGTCCACGGACTTTGAGAGGCAGGCGGACGGCGATCCTACGCTCCGCGCGAGGTTTCGAGGTGGAAGGGTTGCTGCTGACTTGTTGAAGCATGCGCTGGAGCCTCGCTTTCCTTTCGGATGACCGCGAAGCGGTCAGCCCCCGTGGCGACGTGGTGGTGGAAGAAACGTTCCACGCTATCCAGCACCTCTTGCTGCGTCTTTGCGGCATGCACGGTACGACGAAGCTCGCCGCCGTTCCCCACACCGTGCGTAAACCAGCAAGCGAACTGTTTCATTTTGCCAACACCGTCGGGTAGGTTGGCAGCGGTAATTTCCTGGAAATAGCCAGAAAGTAACCGATGCCTGTCGATGTCGGTAGGAGTGTCATAGCGGCCGGATGCGGCGTATTGGGCCATCTGGCTAAAAATCCAAGGATTAGTGGCGGCGGCGCGGCCGATCATCACTGCGTCGCAACCGGTGACCTCCACGATGCGTTCGGCGTCTTCTGGCGAATTCACATCGCCATTGCCGATGACGGGGATGCGAACGGCTTGCTTCACTGCGGCAATCAGATTCCAGTCGGCGCTCCCGCTGTAGCCTTGCGTGCGCGTTCGCGGGTGGACGGCGACGCCTTCGACGCCCAGGTCCTCCGCCATTTTCGCCACGTCGACGGCAACGACGGAATTTTCGTCCCAACCTGCGCGAAGTTTGATGGTCAGAGGAATTTTCACCGCGGAACGAACGGAACGAAAGATTTCGCCGAGTAGCGGCAGGTCTCGCAGCAGGCCCGAGCCACCGCACTTGACTACTTTTTTCGCGGGGCAGCCGAGATTGATGTCCACGGCGTCGTAGCCTAGGTCTTCGACCATGCGCGCGGCGTCGGCCATCACTTCGGGATTTGCTCCGAAGAGTTGCGCGGTGATGGGATGTTCGTCTTCCTGGAAGTAGAGATAGCGCAACGTTTTCTTCGCGCTGCGGGTGATGCCTTCGGAGCTGGTGAATTCGGTCATCAGCAGGCCGCAGCCTCCGAGGCCGCGAATGACGCGGCGAAATAGCGTGTCGGTTACGCCGGCCATAGGAGCGAGAATGGTTGCGGGACTTATGGTCAGGTCGCGAATTTTGTAGGACGCCGGAATCATTTTGTTTCGTTTGCGGGCTGCAGGTGAAGCGGTTCGGGCTGCCGAGGAGCAGCTTCCGCCGTTTTTAAGTAAGCGTCGAGCCTCAGGAATTTGCGACCGAGGGCGTTGCTATAGGCGGACCACTCTTCGTCTCCGGCACCGCTGGCGAGGGCCACGCCGACAGCGGCGAGCTTGGAGTCCAAATCGTCGAGGTAGTGGAACACCATGGCTTCGCGAATCATGGGTAGCTTGGGCGAGCCGAATTCGTATTGGCCGTGGTGGCTGATCAGCAGATGTTGTACGACTACCTTCAGCGCGGCCGGAAAGCCTTCGATTTTGTCCATGGAGCGGGTAACGGTTTCGAGTTCCATGACGATGTGGCCGAGAAGCTGGCCCGGCGTGGTGTAACCAATGGCGCGCTCGTAGCACAACTCTTCGAGCTTGCCTACGTCGTGCAACAGGGCAGCGGTGAGCAAGAGGTCGACATCGAGCTCGGAGTAATGTTGGGCGACGAGCTTGGCCATGCCGCAAAGACCGATGACGTGCTCCAATAAACCGCCGAGATACGCGTGGTGCATCACTTTCGCAGCGGGTGCGCGCTTGTAGCACTTCGCGGTGCTGGGATCGGTAACGATCTCCAACACCAGTTTTTTTAGCCAGGGATTGCGAATGGATTCGGCGTAAGCGAGCAACTCAACCCACATTTTTTCCACGTCGGCGGCGGTATGCGGCAAATAGTCGGCGAGGTCGATCTCTTCCGGCCTGGCGAGGCGCACTTGAACGAGGGCGAGTTGCGGCCTGTTGCGGTAGACTTCAACGCGCGCCTGAACCTTTACGAAATCGTCGCGGTTGATGTCTTTCGCGACGATTTCAAATTGTTCCCACATGCGGGCTTCGATGGTGCCGCTGCGGTCGCCGAGCTCCAGACGGAGATACGCGCGGCCTTCTCGCGTATTACGGACTTCCTTTTCATGAACGAGGAAAAAACTGGTAATGGTTTGTTCGGAAAGCAGTTCGGTGACAAAGCCTGTCTTCATGCGCCTGAAGCCGTCCCGGCCCTCTTTCCAAACAGCAGGAATTTCTTGCGTGCCTTCTTCGATCCTTTGCCGGCTTCCGGCGTGGCGCTCACTTCCTGGATCTCGGAGTTGCCGCCGCCCGCCATATCCTGGTAGCCGGGCTTGATGACCACGTAGCTTTGTTCGCGAAGCGTTTTCAGATAGTCGCGCAGCTTGGGTTCCATGCGTTCGGAATAGATCTTGTCGGTGATTTCACCTTCGACTTTACTGAGAGACTGCTCGCCTTCGTCGTAGTGCTCGAGGACCTGCAGGATCAAGTAGCCTTGCTTGGTGTCGAGGATGTCGGTCAGAGCGTTCTTCTTCATCTGGAAAACGGTGTCCTCGAGTTCCTTGGACAGCTCGCCCCGTTTGTAGACACCCAGAAAGCCGCCTTGCTTTGCGGTGCTGCCATCGGAAAAGCGCTTGGCGATTTCGCCGAATTCCTCGCCGTCTTTCACGCGCTTGAGCGCGGTCTCCGCCTTCTTCTTCAGGTCGGGAAGTTCGCTGTCTTTCTTCCCGTCGGTGCTGACCACGATTTCGCGGAGGGCAACTTGTTCGGGACGAATGTAGTCTTTTTTGTGTTGCTCGTAATACTTGGCAATCTCTTCTTTTCCGACGGTGATGTGCGAGCCGACTTCCTGGCTGATGACACGCTGGGTTAGAAGCCCCTTGCGGATGTTGTCCTTGAAGTCCTCCCAGTTGATGCCGGTGCCTGAGACGGCCTTCTCGAGATCTTCCATGCTGCCGAGATTGTTCTGGATGCGAATCTGGTCGAGGCGCTTGATGACCTCGGTCTCAACGCTGATGCCCATATCTTTTCCGCGCTGCACCAGCAAGGATTGGTCGATCAAGTCGCGCAAAGCATTCTTCTGGCGGTCCTCGATCTGAATCTTCAGCTCTTCGGCGGAGCACCTTCCCTTGCATTCCTGCTCGGCGTCTTCCCGGGCGGTGACTCGCGCTTTGTCTAGCTCGGAGCGGGTAATGATTTCATTGTTTACGCGGGCGATGATCTCCTCGACGGTGCGGGAATTGATGCCTTCCGGAGCTTTCTCGACCGGTTTGACGCTCGCCTTGTCCGCCGGCTTTTTGGTGGCAGGGGCTTTCGCGGGCCCTTTCGCCGTGGGCGCAGCTTCGGGTTCCGGCGCGGCGGTGCCAGGCTTTTCGAGCGTCGGCGTTTGCGATTGCGCTGGGGCCGGGGCCGACGGCTTGTCCTTATCTTTATCTTTGTCCTTGTCTTGGTCCTGGGGTGCAGCTGCAGGCGTAGGAGGCTGATCCTGGGCGGGTGGCGGCGGCTGGTCCTGGGCGCGGAGTGGAACCGCGACGGACAACGTGATGCAGGCGGTGGTGCAGATCGCCGCGAGAATAAACAGGTTTCGCATTACTGACCTCATATATAAAGAGTTTAGTCCTGCCCGCGAAGGCTGAGCAATACGTTTCTCACCGCCGCGGGCACAGGCTCCCCGCGGGTTACTTCCATCCAAAGGACGCCGCTGGGATCGAGCTTGATACCCTTCCGCGAGCGCACCACGTTTACTAGCGCGGCCGGGTCGATTGTTGTTTCCGGGTGGAAGCGGATGGCGATGCGGCTGCCCTGGCGCTCGACTGCGGAGATGCGCAGGCGTTCACAGATGGATTTGAGGACGGCGTACTCCAAAAGGTTATCCACGGTGCTTGGCGGGGCGCCGAAGCGATCTTCCAGCTCTTTGCGGACGTCTTGTTTCTCCTCGTCGGAGGCGATCGATGAGATGCGCTTGTAGGTGCGGAGGCGTAGGTTCTCGCTGGGGATGTAGTTTTCCGGGATGCGCACGTCGAAGCCGAGGCTGAGGGTGGTTCGGAGTTCGGGCGCGGCTTCTTCGCCTTTTAGCTTGGAGACGGCTCGCTCCAGCATCTGGCAATAGAGGTCGAAGCCGATGGATTCGATGTGGCCGTGCTGCTGGCGGCCGAGCATGTTGCCGGCGCCGCGGAGTTCGAGGTCGAGAGCGGCGATGCGGAAGCCTGCGCCGAGTTCGCTGAATTCTTTCATGGCGGAGAGGCGCTTACGGGCAATGTCGGAGAGGGTGGTTTCCGGCGGAACGAGGAGATAGGCGTAAGCGCGTTGCGATGCGCGACCTACGCGGCCCGCGCAACTGGTAGAGCTCGGCGAGACCGAGACGATCGGCGCGATTGATGAGGATGGTGTTGGCTCTGGGGATGTCGAGACCATTTTCGACGATGGTGGTGGCGACCAGGACGTCAGCTTCGTCGCGGATAAACTTGAGCATCACGCTTTCGAGTTCTTTTTCGCCCATTTGGCCGTGGCCGACGACGACTCGCGCTTTCGGGACCAGCTTGGTGACGAGCGACGCGAGCGAGTAGATGGACTCGACGCGGTTGTGAATGAAATAGACTTGGCCGTCGCGGGCCATTTCGTTTTCGATCGCGCGCCTCACGAGTTCTTCATCAAACGGAGCGACGACGGTTTGGATCGCGAGGCGATCCCTGGGCGGCGTCTCGATCAAGGACATGTCGCGGAGGCCGACCAAAGACATGTGCAGCGTGCGCGGGATGGGAGTGGCGGAAAGAGCAAGGGCGTCTACGTTTTTGCGCATCTCTTTCAGGCGCTCCTTGTGGGCCACGCCGAAACGCTGCTCTTCGTCGACGATCAGCAGGCCAAGATCGTGAAATTTCACGTCCTTGGATAGCAGGCGGTGCGTGCCGATGACGATGTCGACTTTTCCGGCATCGAGGGCCGCCAAGGTTTCCTTTTGCTGCGCGCTCGTGCGGAACCTGCTGAGCATCTCGATGCGGGCGGGGAAGGCTGCGAAGCGGCTCTTGAAGGTTTCGAAATGTTGGAAGGCGAGAACGGTGGTGGGCGCAAGAATCGCCACTTGTTTCGAGTCGGCGATGGCTTTGAATGCGGCGCGCATGGCCACTTCTGTTTTGCCGTAGCCGACGTCGCCGCACAGGAGACGGTCCATCGGCGTGGCGCTCTCCATGTCGCGCTTGATGTCGGCGATGGCGAAGTTTTGGTCGGGAGTCTCTTCGAACTCGAACGCGTCTTCAAATTCGCGCTGGAAATTGCCGTCGGGGGAGAACGCCAAGCCCGGGGCGGTTTTTCTGGCGGCGTAAAGCGCGAGGAGTTGCTCCGCCATGTCCTCGAGAGATTTGCGGACGCGGGTCTTGCGGGTGTTCCATCCGGTGCCGCCTAGTTTGTCGAGCGGGGGATGAGCGCCTTCGACGACACGATAGCTTTGCACCAGGTCCATGCGCTCGAGCGGAACGTAGAGACGCGAATCTTCGGCGTAGCGCAGCAGCATGAATTCGCCTCGGCGGCCGTCGGATTCGATCTGGCGAAGCCCTCGAATTGACCGATGCCGTGATCGACGTGGACGACAAAGTCGCCGGGCTTGAGTTCCGCGAAATCACTGAAGAAACCGGAAGTGCGAATTTTGCGGCTGGGACGGTCGAGGGATGGCGTGACCTCGAAGAGATCGGCATTGCCGAACAGCATGAGCTTCGACTTCGGGGAAAGACGACACCATCGGAAAAGGGTGCGCGAAGGAGAAGCAGGGCGGCGGATTCCGTGGCGGCTTCGGCGGTATAACCAGCGGCGGCGTCTTCGGATTCGCCGAGAACGTAGGGGATCTCGTATTCGCGGCAAATGTCCGCAAGTCGCTCGAGTTCGCCGGTGCTAGCGGCGGTGAGCAAGACAGTGCCGCCTGCGGCGAGCTGGGCTTTGACTTCGTCTATGCAGGCGACGACGTCGCCGTGAAAACGCGGGCTGGGACGGGACGGGATTCGAATGGCGGAGCGGAGCCAATGCTGAGCGCGAGTTGATCGAGAGTGATTTGCGAGGTTTTCTCGAGCGCAGCGGCGAATTGCTCTTCGGTCCAGAAATAGTGTTCGGCGGTCGGGCGCATTGGCTTGGCCATGGCGCTCGTAGTTTTCGATGGCTGCGCCGAGGTGCTTCGCTGCGGCCTCACGTAACGCCGCGGGCTCGTCAAGGAAAACGATGGGCTTGAAGAGAACTTTCGGAAAGCTCGAACAGGGCGCTTTGGCCGGCTTCGGTGCGGGACCAAAGAATGAGGGGTTCTCCCAGGCGGCTTCCTCGTCGCCCTGGGCGCGTTGTCGGCGGAAGGACGGACCATTCGGTGAGTGGAAGCAGCGTGGTGCGGACTACGGGAGCGATCGAACGCTGTGTGCGTGGATCGAATTCGCGAACGGATTCGACGGTGTCGCCGAGGAGTTCGATGCGAACGGGACGCTGCGATTCCGGGGAAAAAACGTCGATGATGCCGCCGCGCACGGCAAATTGGCCGGGGATCTCGACCATTTCTGTGCGGGTGTAGCCGACGGAACCAAGATGGAGGAGAAGGTCGTCCAGACGGTACTTCGGTATCGCGGGCGAGCGTGCGGGCGAGGGAAAGGTAGACATAGGGATCCTGGTAACGCCAAAGGGCGGCGCGTTACCGGCGCGATCACCAGTGAGATCTGGCCGTCGGCGAGACGGAATAGCGTTGCGGCGCGGCGCTCCAGAATGTCGGGGTGAGGACTTTGCGATTGCCAGGGCAAGGTGTCGAAGGCAGGCAGCGTTGTGACTCCGCCGAGCGCGCCGGGGAAAATGCCGGAGAAGAAACGGACGGTCTCCGCCAGTGCTTCGGCACGGCGATTGGACTCGGTGACAAAGAAGGCGGGGCGGCGCAGCTCGTGCGCGACGTAAGCCGCAACCAGAGCTTTGGCCACGTCGTGAAGGCCGGAGATGGAGATGTGGTTTCCGCCCGAGCGCAAGGCCGCGAGCGCGCCTTCCATCGACGGATGGCGCAGCACACTCTCTAGTCGTTCTCGGACGGCGGGAAGAATCATTCGTGGGGTATCAGGAATCCACGCGAGCGGCCGGTGCGCCGTCGCGAATCTTTCGTAGAATTTCCGTGGTGGAGTACCCGGGCACGACCGGAGCGGAAACGACGCGCCCGCCAGCAGCTTCGACCTCTTCGCGGCCGACGATTTGGTCTCCCGCCCAGTCGCCGCCCTTTACCAGGACGTCGGGAAGCAGACGGGCGATGACTTCACGCGGCGTGAGATCGTCGAAGATCACTACCGCGTCGACGCACTCCAACGCCGCAAGGATTTCGGCACGTTCCTGCTCGGGAAGGACAGGGCGGCCTTCGCCTTTTAGCTGGCGCACGCTGGCGTCGCTATTCAGGCCGACGATCGAGCGCGTCGCCTAGGTCGCGGGCTTGTTCCAGGCTGCGAATGTGGCCGGGATGGAGGATGTCGAAGCAGCCGTTGGTGAACACAACTCGGCGTCCGTTGCGTTTCTCGCGGCCAAACCGCAGAATCGCTTCGTCCAAAGTGAGAACCGCCGGACTATTCAAAGGATCTCCATGCAGGGACAGCGGCGAATGAGAATGACGCTTCCTGAAATTATAGTTTATCACGCGCGTAAGCAGGGGCGCCTGCGCGCCGGCCGGGCTCGATGAAAACCCAGACGAGAGCGCGAAGTGCGCTCCGAGCGGCCTCTGGGGTTCTGCTGTGCGTGGTCGGATTTGTGGTGGCGCGCGCTACTCCCTTCCGCGAGACAACTGTCATCGTGGACGCAAGCGGTTGCCGGCTGGTCACCGATATCATCGATGCTGGCGATGATACGGTGCAGGGATCGGTCATTTTGCTGCACGGACTCGCCGCAAACAAGAAAATTATGTCCTACCTGGCGCGTGGATTCGCGCTACTGAATTTGCGTGTATTCGTACCCGACATGCCTGGACATGGCCGGACGCCCGGCCCGTTTTCTTTCGCTCGCGCCGAGGCGTGCAGCGATTCGTTTGTGACGCAGTTGATCGCGCGAGGTGCGATTGATCCGACGCGCACAATTCTGGCGGGTCACTCCATGGGCGGAGCCCTCGCGGTGCGAATCGGAGCGCGCGTCCCGATTGCGGGCGTCGTTGCGGTCTCACCTGCGCCTACGGTCACGACTTACGGCGTACCAGCATCGATGCTGCCCTTCCAGAATCCGCCACCTACGCCGGTCAACACCCTCGTCCTGAGCGCCTCAACGGAGCCAAGTGGTGTCCGCGATTCGGCGCGAAGCCTGATTTCCGGGAGCGCCGAAGCTACCGGAAAGTACATGGTGATTCCACATTCGACGCATGTCAGCTTGCTCTTCGATCCCGACGTGGTGCGCGCTGCGCAAGCCTGGGCTACGAAGGTCTTAAAACTGGACGCCAGCCCTCCCGGCTTACCTTCGCGGATGCCGCTGGCAGGATCGCTCGGCGGCCTTGCGGGCATTCTTCTTCTGGTGGGACCCTTTCTGCGTGAGACCCTGGGAATGAGCACAATTCGAGCGCGCGGTGAGGCCGAGGCCGCGATACAAACGAACACGGCTGATTCCGTCGAAGAGCCCGGATCGCCGATTATCGTGGCGTCGTTTGGCCGCGTTCTCGTCGAAGTGACGGCTGCGTCGGTTGTCATCGTCGCTGTTCTACGGGCTTTCCCGCACTCATGGAACCCGTTCGCGTTCTTCCATGTGTTTGAAGGCGACTACCTGGCGGGTTTCTTGCTGATTTTAGGTGGCATTCTACTGCTCGTGCATTGGAAGCACGTTGGCATCTTCAAGGAATGGAAGCCAACGACGCTGCTGGCTGCGGCATTCGTGGCCCTAGTTTTGCCGCTGCTGATTTATTCCTGGCTCGATCTGACCGTTAGCGAAGCTTGGCTTACGTCCGCACGATGGTTCCGCATCCCTGCGTTATGCCTCGCAGCGCTCCCCTACCACGCTGCCGAAGAATTACTGTTGGGCCCTTCGCGGGCGCGATCCGTCCGGGCTCGTTTCTTCCTTGCCCTGGCGATTCGCTTCGCTGCCTGGGCAGCCTTAGTTCTGGGTGTGCTCGTCCTGCACAATGCCGAAATCCTGCTGGTACTGCTTGCACCGTATCTGGTGATTTTCTGCCTGCTCCAACGTACAGGTATGGATGTTGTCCGAAAGGGTACCGGGTCACCGCTGGCAGCGGCTCTCTTCGGTGCTATACTCCTCGCTGGATTTTCTGTGGTTGTCTTCCCGATCACTTAAAATGGCCCGTAAAAGCGGGCCTAGCCGCTTGGCGGGTTCCGCAATGTTGTTGCGACCCGGCGACGGAATCCGACGCTGTCAGAAAGATACCCAGATGGCAGACATTGCGATCGTCGGCGGCGGACCTTCCGGCGCGATGTGCGGGGAACAGTTGGCCCGGGCAGGCCATACGGTAGAGCTTTTTGACGAGCATCTGGCCTGGGAGAAGCCGTGCGGCGGCGGGCTCACGCACAAGGCCATCCAGTGCTTTCCCTTCCTGCTCGACAATGCCTATCCCAAAAAATTGGTTCATTCCGTCGAGCTGATCAGTAGTGACGATCATCGCGCCACGCTGGATATGTCTCACCCGATCGTGATTTATTCGCGCACGGTTTTGAATGGCATGCTGCTTGATCGCGCGGCCGAGGCCGGATGCAAGATCCGGCGATCTCATGTGTTCAGTGTGGATACTTCGACGCCGAAGCCGCGCTATTGCGTGGAAGGGCAATGGAAGACTGCTGATTTTCTGGTGCTGGCCGCGGGAGCGCGCAATCAACTGTTGCCCGAGACGCGACCCCTGCAGCGCGACGAGCTGGAAATAACGCAGGGATACTTCGTTCCGCAAACCGCGGACGCCATCACCGTAAAGTTCCTGCGAAATTTCGAAGGGTATATCTGGTCCTTTCCGCGCTGCGACCATCTCTCGGTGGGAATTTGCGGCAGTATGGCGGCGCATACCAGCGCGGAACTGAAAGCTCATCTGCAGACGTTCGTGGGCAAGCAGAAGATTTGCACGGAGGGGGCGCAGTTTTATAGTCACGTGCTACCGTCGCCGCAAGAGCGCACGCTATCGGAACGCACGGTGCTGGGCAAGAATTGGGCGCTGATTGGAGACGCTGCTGCGTGGGTTGATCCGCTCACCGGCGAAGGCCTGTTCTATGCCATGAAATCCGGCGAACTGCTCGGCAAGTCACTCGCGGAAGGCTGCCCGGAGAAATACCCCGCGTGGGTGAAGGCGTCGTTTTCGGCGGAGCTCGAATTCGCCGCGCGCATCGTCCGGCGTTTCTACCGCGGATCGTTTTTGGGCACAGCCGTCACCACGCGTATGGTGCAGTTCATGAGGCGCAGCCCGGTGTTTCGCCAGTTGATGGGCGATATCTTCAGCGGCACGCAGGATTACACTAGCCTGAAGCGCCGGCTCTGGGGACATCTCGGAATTACCTTGAGCGACTTTGTCGCCAGCGTGCTGAACATTGACCGCCCCACGGCGGTCACCGCGCCACGCGGCAACGCCGGTGCCGACTAGCTCTCCTTCGCACCGCCCGCAAATGGGATCTCTTGCGCCATGCGGCGTGTAGATTGCTGAATGCCCCAGGCATCTAACGATGAGGACCGACCACCCACGCTACAACATGGCGACTGACAACACCGAAACCGCCGGTACGAAGACTGTCCAAAAGAGACAGGCATGGAAGGCGCTGCCTGATGTTTGGGCGCTGATCCATCCGCGCCGAGGTCTGCTCGCCGTAGGGTTCCTGCTCATGGCCATCAACCGGGTCTCCGGTCTGGTCCTTCCGGCTTCCACGAAATATTTCGTGGACAACGTGATTGGCAAGAGGCAAGTGCAGCTGCTGACTCCAATTGTTCTGTGCATCCTTGGCGCGACGATCATTCAGGGCCTCACGTCGTTTACGCTGACGCAGGTTCTCTCGAAATCCGCCCAAAAAATGATTACCGATCTGCGCAAGCAGGTGCAGGCGCACATCGGCCGTCTGCCGGTGTCGTTTTACGATGCCAACAAGACCGGTGTGCTGGTTTCGCGCATCATGAGCGATGTCGAAGGCGTTCGCAATCTCATCGGAACGGGCCTGGTGGAATTTGTGGGCGGGTTGATGACCGCGGTATTCGCGTTGGTTTATCTACTGCGCACCAGCGTGGCAATGACCGGTCTCGCATTCGGGATCCTCGTGTTTTTCGGGCTCGGCATCAACAAAGCCTTTAAGACCATTCGTCCGATCTTCCGGGCGCGGCCTAAAATCACCGCGGAAGTTACCGGCCGCCTAACTGAATCGCTGGGGGGCGTGCGGGTAGTGAAGGGTTATCACGCAGAAGAGCGCGAAGAAAAAATTTTCTCCGGCGGCGTGCAGCGGCTGCTCGACAACGTTTTAAAAACACTGACGGCGACCTCGCTTATGAGCCTCTCCGGCGCCGGGCTGATGGGGGTGGTCAGCGCGCTGATTATGGAGTTCGGCGGCCACAAGATTCTGGCGAGCCAAATGACCCTGGGTCAGTTTTTCGCCTTCAACATTTTCCTTGGCTTGCTGGTCGCTCCAGTCTTCCAAATCGTGGCCATAGGTACCCAAATCACCGAAGCCATCACGGGACTCGAGCGTACGCGTGAAATCCTGAATGAGGAAAAGGAAGACGAGGCCGAGGGCCGCACGGTAGAGCTTGGTCGCGTCAACGGCCAGGTTGTGATGGAAGATGTGAGCTTTGCCTACGACTCCCGGAAAGAAGTGCTTCGCGATGTCAGTTTCCAATCCGAACCGGGAACGGTGACGGCCCTTGTGGGCCCCTCCGGCTCAGGCAAGTCGACAATCATTGGACTGATTGCTGCATTCTATGTTCCCGCAAGCGGCCGGGTTCGGGTGGACGGGGTCGATCTGGCAACCGTGAAACTCAATTCCTACCGCACCCAGCTTGGCGTGGTGCTGCAGGAAACTTTCCTTTTTGACGGGACGATTCGTGAAAATGTAGCCTTCGCACGACCGGACGCGACCGAGGAGGAAATTCTCGCGGCTTGCCACATCGCGCGGGTCGATGAATTCGCGGAACACTTCGAGAAACAGTACGACACGATCGTCGGCGAACGCGGGGTCAAGCTTTCTGGTGGTCAGAAGCAGCGTGTTTCCATTGCCCGCGCCATCCTGGCTGACCCGCGCATCCTGATTCTCGACGAAGCAACTTCGAGTTTGGATTCCGAGTCTGAAGCGCTCATCCAGGAAGGCCTGCGTTACCTGATGCGCGGCCGGACCACCTTCGTGATCGCGCACCGGCTTTCCACCATCCGCCGCGCCGACCAGATTCTGGTCGTCGAAGCGGGCCGCATCATCGAGCGCGGGACCCACGAATCGCTCTATGCCGCCGGAGGGCGCTATTTCGACCTCTACACAAAGCAGCACGCAGTCCAGGCAAACCTGTTCCTTGCGCCCGGCGAAGGCGATTCCGAGCCCATCGATCTAAATGGCGACAAGGTGCAGGCGGGCACGCCGGGACGCGGCGACTCCGCGTTGCCGGATGCCATTCGCTTGATTCGTGGGCAATAACTGAGAAGACGGCGTTAGGCCGTCGCTGGCCGTCGCATGACGGGTTTCTTCGCAACGGGTGGCGGGATCAGGCTCGCCATCTTGCGGATCATCGCGAGCACGAGGCGCTTGTCACCCTCGGACAATGTGGTGCTAAATCTCTTGATCTCTGCCAGGAAGCGAATTTCGTCCTGCGAAAGCTCGCCCAGCATTTTCTGGGACTCGCGATCGCGCGGCGTCTCGGTGCCCGGAAAAAAGTCCGCGAGCGAGATGTCCATGGCTTCCGCGATCTTGGCCAGGGTTTCCAGCGAAGGCACGGTATGGCCGTTTTCCACGCGAGACAAATAACAACGCAGCAGCCCGGTGCGGCGTTCGATGTCGCCCTGCGACAGGCCCCGCTGGCTGCGATAGGTCTTGATTACTTCTCCGATGTTTACTCGTGGCTTTTCTTTAGGCACGATGTTGACCCCCAATCTACGGGGGTAGCTTACTCACTAACAGTAAGAGCCGCAAGGCAGTTTGTGAGGGCAATGCGGCGAAGTCGGCAATGGGTCCCGCAGGCGCTTCAGACGCAAGAAAGGCGGGCCGAAAGCCCGCCTTCCCTTTGAAATTATCGATTACCCCCAGATCGGGTACGCCGCCTAGCCTTGCGCGGAAACCGTGACTGGCTGCTGCAACCGGAATTCCAGCAGGGTCTCGCTGGGTACTTTCACTTGCTGGCCGCGGGTGAAAACCTGCACGCCAGCCCCTGCGGCCGAGCCGGCACCGGCTCCAATTGCGGCGCCTTTGCCGCCTCCGGCAATCGCGCCGATGATCGCGCCTGCTACCGCGCCGCCACCCACTTTCTGAGCGGTGTTGGACCCTCGGCCCTTCCCTTTCAGAGTGTAGTCGCTGCTCACCACCGGGTAGTCCTGCCCATTGACCACCATGCGGGTTAGCTCCAACTGCAGCTCGGAACTACCGGAGAAATGCCCAGCCTCTTTCGCTTCCGCTAGGCGGCCATATACGTCGGTGCCCTTACGCGCTACCAAGGCTCCGTTGACGTTGAGGTCCGTTTCCAGGCTCGCGTGAAAAATGTCGCCCACGTTATTTTTCTTGGAATCGACCCCGTCGATCATGCGCACCAGCAAGGGCTGTCCAGCCGGGACCGTTATGGGACTGCCCGCGGGCAAGGGTGCAGGCGTTGGGGCCGCCGCTTGGGGGCCTGGAGCTGGTGCGCCTGCGGCGTTGCCGTGATCGTTGGTGAACGTGAGCGCCACGATCTCCGATACGTTAAATGTCTGCACTTCTCCATTCACCGAAAAGCGCATGAGTGCCTGCGTACCACCCAGGAACCTGCCTTGGAGCACGCGGCCATCCTTGAGTTCCAGGGTGTCGGCAACAGCCCCACCCGCAAATAGTAGCCCGAGAGCTGCGGCAACAATTGAACGTGCGAAGCGAGTCATGGTTGATTCCCCTCTCGACGATTCATAAGGAGTCTGGCGTAGATGTCCGCCGGTCCTGCCGATTCCTTTAGTCCGTCCTCTAAATTGTAACGCGGACCCGACCCTACAGGGTCCAACGAAACTTGGCTGGTGTCTTTGATGTCAAAACATTGCCCGAAGATGTATTTATTGAGTGGCTTGGTAGAGCTGGCGGGTCATGTCCGCCATCAGAGCGGAGCTGTCTTGGAAGTCCGCCATGCCCCGCACCAGGATGACCAGCACGAATGGCCTTTTCGCGTAGACGATCGCCGCATCATGGTGAAGCTTGGTCAGTTCGCCGGTCTTGTGTGCCACTCGTGTGCCCGCCGGAACACCCGCGGGGATGCCTTCGTTGAACTTCTGCCGCTCGAGGATTTCCATCATTTGGCGCGAAGCGTCGGAATCCACGGCCTCGCCTTTGGCAATGGCTTCCAGCAGCACCGCGAGGCCCTGCGCGTTGGTCGTGTTATTCAGGCCTTTTTCGAAGGCTTTGTTGTCCTCGACTCCGCGCAGCACGTTCATTCCATCGGCATGCAGAGAGTGAACTGTCGCGCGAATATTCTCGACACCTAGCTTCTGGATCAGCAGGTTCGTTGCGAAATTGCTGCTCACAGTTATCATCAGATCGCACAGCTGCGACAGCGTACGCGTTTGCCCTACGGATTTGTAGAGGTCCTTCTCGGAGTCGTTCGTCGGATCCAGCGTGAACGGCGATCCGTCCGCGAGGCTGTGAAATTCGTTGTGAATCGGAAGGTTGTCGTTCAATTTTAGCTTGCCCTCGCTGACCTGGTGGAACAGTTCGATCATCACCGGGATTTTCATCGTGCTGGCTGCGTGGAAGATATCCTCGGCATGGAACGACCACGCCGCACGGCCGTCCAAAGTCCGAAAGTCGATGCCAACGTCCGCGCCGCTTTTCTGGATGCGTGCTTGAATGGCGACGGCGACCTTGGAATCAAGCGACGACGCTTGCGCTGCCGGAGTGGTCGCGGGAACAGAAACGGCATTCATCAGATAATGTTCCTGCGCCCAGAATCCCAGGCCGAACACGGCAGCGACAAACAAAACGACGAGCACGGTGCCACGCGACAAGGCATCTCCTTATCATTCGAATTCAAGCGGCGAATTTCCAACGGGCGAAATTCAAGCGGGCTGGATCGTACCGCGGGATTACTGTCCCGGTTCGTCTGGCGCAACCGTGAAAGCACCGGCGGGCACGCTACCGGGTTCAATATTGTACCCTTCGATTTCCAGTATTGGCTCCTTGCCACCTAGCGCGGAGTCGTCGTAACGTGCGTTCACGCTGCGCTGTTCGCCGGGAAGCAGCGAAAAATAATTGTCGCTCCAGAAAATGGGTACGACATCCTCGCCGGCCTTCCCTCGCGTCACGCGAGGATGGATCATGAACGCGACTCCTTCACCTTTATTCTCGATGGTCAGCGTCATCCAATTATTGCGGCCACTCTTCCCTAACGACTGCCTGGAAACGACGATTCTGGCTGGAGGCAAGCTGTTGAGTCCGGTCAAATCGCCAAAGCCCGCTTGCGGTGTGTATACGGTGTCCTTCTTGTGCTTCCAATCCAAGGTGTCGGGCTTCGTCGAGAGCCAGTAAAAATTATCGCTGACCAGCTTTCGGGCAGCGTCATGCAGTTCGAGCCGCAGAAAATAGGTCTTCGACAGATCGCCGACTTTGGGTAGGTCGAAGGCTTTGGTGCTGCTGTCTGGCGGCAGATCCAGTGTTGCTGCGCGCGACGCTTTTTCTTTCGCGTCGATGTTATACAGCTTGGCGGTAACCTTGGTTCCCTTCAACGGCTCATAGGTGCCGTTGACTACCGCGACCGAATTGTCGTCGTAGGAATACTGTACGTGTACAAGCTCGGTCGCTTTCTTCGTTCCAAAGTATCCACCGGCCGGGACCATGTAGTAGTCGTAGAGGTGCCAGATCAGCGACGGCCACGCATTATTGAGCATCCACTGGATCACGCCGGTCGCTGTGTATTTGTTTCGCGCGTAGGCTTCAAACATGGCGCGCTGGCCGTCGTAGGTCATGGCCTGGGCTTTGCGCTCGTAGTCGTCGAGCGACGTCGCGGTGCCGTAGCGGCGGTTCAGTCCATCGGTAAACACATTGACTGTGGTGAAGCGTTCGCCGCCCGCGTGATAGTTCCAAACCTCATCGATCGGCCATAGGTGATCTTTCGGAATGAAACGCTCCAGCGACTCCTTCGGGGGAATGGCGGGTCCCGGGCTCGTCTCGGTGTTGTAGCCGTAAGCGCCGCCTGCGCGCGTGTCGGTAAGCCAATAGACGGGAGGAACGTATTCGTACGGGCCAGTCATTTTCACGCCCGACTTTCCGGTGACGGTAGTTGGCGTGTCGGCCGCGGAAGATACCGAGGGATTCGGCCAGTCGAGGTCCTTCAAAATTCCCAGATACATTTTCTCGACATCCGCAGGCGGAGGGTTGTCGCTGCCATACAGCCACACGAACACGCTGGGATGATTGCGCAGGATTCGAATCTGGCTACGCAGCGACGCCCCTGCGATCTTGCGCTGCTCGTCTTTCCAGCTTTTCCAGCGCTCCCAGGCGTCGCAGCAGGTCCACCCTGGCATCAGCAGAATGCCCAGCCGGTCGGCCTTCGCGAAAAATTCTTCGTCGTCGATCCGCCCTTCCAAACGCACTGTGTTCAACCCCATATCACGGACGTATGCCAAATCCGCATCCACGCGCTCCGGCGACCACCGCAGAAACATGTCCGGCGCCCACGCGGCTCCGCGAATCAACAGCTTGCGTCCATTAATCTTGAACAAGCGATAACCTTTGTCGGTGAGCTCCGAAGTGACCTCGCGGATTCCGAAGGTAACCTCGGCGGAATCGGAAACTCGGCCGTCGACTTCAAAATCGAGCTTCGCGTCATAGAGACTTGGCTTGCCCATCTGGTAGGGCCACCACAACCGCGGGTGCTCCAATCTCAGCTCCGAATATATTTCCGGCGAGAAGGTCACCGTCCTTGCTTCTCCAGGCGCCAGCTTCACCGTCTGCCGAATCTGCATGCCGTCGATATTGGCGCGTACGGTTCCGTTGACTTCGCGCTCCGAGGTGTTCCGCAGATCCGCACTGACCGTGAGTGCGGCTGTCTTGTACTCCGAATCGAGCTTGCTTGTTACGAACGGATTTCGCAGCGACACGCTGTCGGTCGCCGTCAAAAACACTTCCTTCCAGATCCCCATATCCTTGTCAGCAGGCGTCGGATTCCAGTCTACCCAGGTGATCCCCAAGTCATTCTTTTGCGGCGCGAAGATCTCCACTGCCAATGCGTTCGGCTTCCCCGGGAGCAAGAATTTGCTCACGTTGAATTCGAAGGTGACAAACGTTCCCGCCACGTCCTTCTCATCCGCCACTTTCTTCCCGTTGATCCACACATTCGCGCGGTAGTTGATCCCGAGAAAATCCAGCCATTGCGTCTTGTTTTCAAATTCCGCCGGCACCGCAAACTCCGTCCGGAACCACCACGAGCACCGGAACGGGCTATCTTTCGGCATGTCCTGCAGCGCAAAGAATGTCTTTGACGAATAATCCATCCCTGGCAGCGACTTCAGATTCGTCCCATAGGTCGGATCGGGATACGTCTTGTCGTCAACCAGGGCGCCGACCACGGTGTTGGGCAAATTGGCGTGATGCCACTTGGTCGCGTCAAACCCCACGACCGACAACTGCCCTTCCCCAGCCTTTACCTCGCAGGAAGACTGCAACTGCCAATCCTTGTGCAGGTAAATCTTTTCGGCTGAATCGGCAAATGCGGGCGTGGGCGTGGCCACGGTTCCGGCCAATCCCAGCAACATCGCGGCACTCGCAATCTCAAGGCGCAGGAAACGCAGACGTGGCATTAGGCTCCCCATGATTAGAAAATGGATCAAGTTGTCGTCACAGCCGACGGCCTCCATCGTAACGGCCAAGTTAAAACGATTCAATAGCGTTTGTGTTTGCTCTTTCCTAGATGGCGGTACCAGCGCTGCTCATTTCGAAGCTATATGGTTAATCCTATGACCGTTCCCAATCACCGGTGCGTACGATGGTGAGGGAGGCTTAACGCTGCTTTACGAGCTACGCACATCACTCGATTCAACCCGCACCAAGATCACCATTTGCGCCTATTTCCGAGCGTCGCGCTGCCGATCTCTCAAGTGCAGCTTCTGTGCAAGCCGTTCCTTGTTTTGACGTTGAGTTTGAACCCAGGCCTCAGATCTTGGTTCTTAGGGGCGAAATTGTAGTCCTCGACTGGACATACCACCCTCGGAAGTGAGAAAACTGGAAGCGCGACGAAGAAAGGCGCAACCATGAACACCTACAACGTCACTCTGAAATACGAAGACCGCAAAGTCGGCCCGGAAGGCCGCACGATCAAGGTGGACGCTTCCAGCATCGCCGGCGCCATCGGAAAAGCTACCCGCGAGTTCGTCAAGAGCCTGGACCGCAAGCAGCGCTTCGACATGAATAAGGGCCTCAAGATCGAAGCGCTTCGCGTCACCGCCGACAAGCCAGCGGAGGGGGAGACCGCAGCCGAAGCCAGCGCTTGACCGGGCACCCGGCCGAAACCTAGCCCACGACCGCGCATGGCAAAGCATTTCCGATTCAATGATGGAGGCCGCAGTGCCTCCGGATACCGCGGCAAGACCGGCGATTGCGTCGTCCGCTCCATCGCCATCGCCACGGGTCTCCCGTACCAGCACATCTACGATCTTGTGAACCGCTCGTCCGTTTACGAGCGCACCGGCGCCCGAAAACGCGGCAAGAGCAATGCGCGCACGGGCGTCTACAAATCCACCATCAAACGTGTCATGAATTCTCTCGGCTGGGTCTGGAACGGTTCATCTCCGCGCTGACGAACTGCCGCCCGGCAAGCTGGTCGTCAGCGTCTCCAAACACCTCACCGCGGTAGTCGACGGCGTAATCCATGACACCCACGACTGCTCACGCCGCGGCACCCGGTGCGTCTACGGCTTCTGGCAACCCCCCGCCACAAGCCGGTCGCAACCCGACCGTTATCTTGAGCGAATTTCGCCAACGCTTTCTTCGGCGGCCATTACCCGCTTGACCCAATCGGATCATGCAGAGGGTGAACGCCCCAGCTCGCAAAACCAAAAATCACGGCCACAAAGTGACAAGCTTCGCCGGCCGCGCCCGACTGCACCTCCTAAACGCAGATCGTTTCTGCAATGGCTTTTCAGCTGACTGGCAAGGCTAGCGGCAAATCCCCCGCCCCTGCTACGCGGGCGATCGCACTGCTGGATCTCTAGACAGGGAAAAAGGTCTGGCCCCGAAGGAGAGCGTCGGCCGCCGTCAGAAGCGTTTCACCAGCCCGGTCTTTTGCGACGAATCCACGCACTCCAGCCCTTTTCGCTTCTTCAATAAATCGTGCGCCGTCATGCATGGAGAAGAAAAGGATGGGAACCTCCGGCAACAGCCGCTTGAGTTCCTTGGCCGCTCCGAAGCCGCCCAGAACGGGCATAGTGATATCCAGAATAACCAAATCTGGTTTTAGCGCCACGGCCTGCTCCACGGCGTCCGCTCCGTTCGCGGCTTCCCCGCACACTTCAAAATCGCTCCTTGAGCCCAATATAGCGCAAATACCCTTTCGAACCGTCTCGTGATCATCCGCTACCAGTATTCGCATGGGCTCTCCTGGATTCGGATTCGACGGTGAGGACACGCCCCGCGAAGCCATTCTGCTTGTACGTTATTCAGACGCCTGTGGGTATACAGGGAAGGCCCGATGTGTTCAGTTCATTACCCAAGGGGAGCCTAAAGGTGAGTTCAATCGGCGGCGCGATCCGACGACATTTAGTCGGCGACGAGGAGGTCCTCGATGTGATGCTGCAGTGCGGGCAAATCGGTTTTTGATACGACGGCGCTGATGCCCGCCTCGATCATCTCCTCCGGCGGGAGAATGTCGGCGTACATTGTGAACAAAATAATGGGAGCTTTCACGGACATCGCGCGAAGTTTGCGTGCCGCTTCCAGTCCGTTCATGCGCGGCATGGCGAGGTCCAGAATAATCAGATCCGGAGTCAGATGCCGGGCTTTCTCAATGGCATCGATTCCATCAGTGGCCTCGCCGCACACGGCGAATTCTGTTTGCGTCTCCAAAAAATGGCGCGGCGCGCTACGAATCGCATAACTGTCATCCACGATGAGTATGCATTTGGGCATCGTCACCCTCGAGCCTAGGTGACAGCCAGAAAGCCGGAGAGCACCTTCTGTGCGGAACCGTACCAAGTGTGTGTTGAAAGAGCAATCGGGTTTTATGTGTAGCCCCGTTTGTGTTCGAGGTAACCGCAAGATCGGTATTTCTGAAGAAATTGCGCGAAGTCCCAGGGCTAAAATAGCGGGTACGGCAGCGTACATAGACGTTCTCACATAAGTTAGACCTTGTAATTGCTAAGCATTTGACTAACATTCCGGATTAGCCGTGTTCGGCAAGTCCTCCGCAGTCGAGGAAAGGAGACGGCGATGGAAAATTATGAATGGATGAAATTTTACCAAGACGCTGTTCTTGAAACGAATTCAGACGCGGTGCCGTTTCGCATCGCCGCCGCACAAAAGGCCATCGGCGAACGAGTCATCCGGGTGGCCGTAGACGACGCCGAGCGACGAGCGATCGTCACAACCCTCAACGCACTGACAGTGCTCCGGCGAGAAAGATGTCCCGCAACAAAATCAGCTCATAATTGACTGAACCGTGCCGAACCCGCCCGGCTGCCTACGCTGGGTACATCCATTGAAATACGATGAGCTTGTGTCTAGTTTGTCGCCTGGCACGCAGTTTCGTGGTCGACGAACTCGCTCCGGTCCTTCAACGCCGCGCCTTCATTCTCGTATCCGCCTTCTTCGTATTGCTTTCGCACCGGCCCCAGCTTGCGTTCCACCGCTCGCCGACACTCCGGCGATTTGCCCCGCTTCAGCTGCCGGGCCATTTGATCCAGAAATCTGGTGTCCATGAGAATGAGAATGCGCGCGCCCGACGGGCGGGTGAGGCTGGAAACGCTATGTTCTCGGCGTGCGCCGTGGGCGCGCCGAATCGTGAAATTCGCTCGTCAAGTAGATCAGATAAACCATAATTCCTGCGCCCGCCAGTACCGCTGAGCCTAGAGGTACCAAGTAGAGTAACGTCATGCCACCCTCCGCGAAATAGAATTCCACCGCTCGCCCGAGGCCTCCATACGGCGAGTCCCCTATCCACCCCTAGAAATGTCCAAAAGGTAAATGGGGCGCCGAGGATTATTGAACGACGAAGCGGAAGAATCAGGGAATGCAAGAGAGATGGTCCCGGAGGAGGGAGTCGAACCCACACAGAGCAAAGCTCCGGCAGATTTTGAGTCTGCTGCGTCTGCCAGTTCCGCCACTCCGGGCTACTTCGAAAATAGCATGCCCTGCGGTGGCACTCAAGCATCCCCTATTGTGGGACCTGATGTTGCACCGTTGTGCCGGAGTGCTGTGAATCCGGCCCGACGGAATGCAAGGAGTTCCGCGGCTTTCTCTTACCTTCCCTTTCGATTCCCCCAACAGATAAACTCACGGAACCCTTGAACAACAGATCCGACAACCTGGCTGCCGCCACGCAACCGGCCAGCATTCCAACTAACACCCTCGCAGGCTTCTGGGCTCTCATCGCCGTGCAATTTCAAAACGCCTTCAGCGACAACGCCCTCAAATGGCTGGTTAGCTTCCTCGTTCTCGAAAGCGCGCTGACCAAGCAGCAGCGCGACCTGTGGTTCATTCTAGTCGTGCCTTTGCTCTTCGCCGTCCCGTTCCTCCTATTCTCGATTCCCGGCGGCTACTTCGCCGACAAATATAGCAAGCGCAGCGTCACCCTCGGCACCAAGCTCTTTGAAGTCATCGTAATGGGGCTCGCAACATTCGCTTTGTCCGGCAATCACCTGGACCTCGCAGGAGCCGCTCTCTTTCTGGCGTGTACCCAAGGCGCCATTTTCGGCCCCACAAAATACGCGCTGCTCCCTGAGCTGCTTCCAGAATCGAAACTCAGCTGGGGGAATGGCATCATCGAACTGACCACGCTGCTCTCCGCCATCTTCGCCGCTCTGGCCGGAGGCTTCCTGGCCACACACTTTCGCGGCCGCCAAGTCTGGTCGGGCGTGGTCTTCCTGACGCTGACGATCGCCGGCCTGCTCATCAGCCTCAAAATCCCTCACCTCCCCGCCGCCGACCCCACTCGACGCTTCGACTGGAACGTCCCGCGGGAATTTTTCGTAGAAACGCGCCAGCTCTGGCGCAACAATGTCCTCCGCGTTGCCGTCCTGGCCAACACTTTCTTTTGGTTCCTCGGCTCACTGCTACTGCTCAACATTGTTCTCTACGCAACGGACATCCTTCGGGTCGACGACCAGCACAGCAGCTACCTCTTGGCTGCGCTGAGCTTGGGAATCGGAATCGGGAGCTTTCTTGCGGGTTACGCGTCCCGAGGCAGGATCGAGCATGGCATGGTCCTGCCCGGCATGATCGGGATCATGGCCATGGCCGCAATCCTCTCGCGCCCTGGACTGACATTCGCTACCGTAGCCGTTTTGCTGGCGCTGCTGGGTATAGCAGGCGGATTCTTCGTGGTCCCGGTGAATGCGCTGATCCAGCGGCTGCCTGCGCCCGAAGAAAAGGGGCGAACCATCGCCGTCGCCAACTTGTTGTCCTTCGTGGGGGTCGCGCT
This sequence comes from uncultured Acidobacteriota bacterium, assembly GCA_963721915.1. Taxonomy (GTDB): domain Bacteria; phylum Acidobacteriota; class Terriglobia; order Acidiferrales; family UBA7541; genus Acidiferrum. Next base: position 324,757 of record CAVRLD010000010.1, read on the forward strand.
CCAGCCCTTGGCCCAATATGGGATGCTGTGGCTCGGGCACCCCGATCCTTCCCGCGTATTCCTGGTCGCCGCCGCCATGACCCTGCTGATGGGCGTCGTTCTGGTCCGCATGATGCCTGATCTTGGGCTTCGCGCCCTGAACTGGACGCGCCTCCGCCCAAGAGCTACCCTATAGGTCCCGTTCGAGCAGGGCCTGCACCCACAGCAGGCTCGAATGGTTCAGTCGAGGCTTTGCATGTCTACCGTTGCCACTCTTCCCGGTGCGAATACCCCACACCGGGGCCTCAATCATTGGATGGAGCGCGTGCTCAAGGAGCTTGAGCGCGTTCGCAAAGATCCCGCGGCCGATCCGGTGCATGATCTGCGCGTGGCCATCCGCCGCTGCCGCTCGGTGGCCGCCGTGATACAGGAGGTTGACCCCGACCCGGCGTGGCGCCAGATGCGCCAAGTCCCCAAAAGACTGTTTCGCAGACTGGGCGCGCTCCGCGACGCACAGGTCATGGACGAATGGGTCAAGCAGCTCGCCGCCAGCGAAGATCCGCTGCGCACAAAGTTGCACGATGCATTCGCTGCCAACGAACCGGACCTGCGGCAGCGGGCTCTGCGGGCCGCGGAAAGATTTGACGAAAAATCGTGGTCCCGGCTGGAACGAAAGCTTCGAAAGCGTGCCCGTGTGGTTCCCAGCTCGAGTCTCGCCGCGCAGTGCCTTGCCGTCGAGCGCTTTGAGGAAGCCCGGGAGCTCCACACACGCGCGCAACGCACGGACAAACCCAAGCCGTGGCACGAACTACGCATCGGGCTGAAACGCCTGCGATACACGGTGGAGAGTCTGCTCCCAGAGCAATACGCCCTGTGGAGCGACAACCTGAAGCGCCTTCAGGACCTACTGGGTGAAGTCCACGACCTGGATGTACTCGCCGCTACGGTCAAGGAGGTCGCGGCGCAAGACACCACGGATGTGCAGAACAACTGGGAAGAAATGATTCGCCGCGAACGCAGCCAGCGCATCGAAACCTACCGCCAGCTAACCTTGGGAAAAACCAGCTTTTGGAATGACTGGCGCCACGGGCTGCCGCAAGGCAAACGCCTCGCGCTCGCGGCCATGGCGCGCCTCCGCTCCACTGCGCGAGCTACCGATACGCATCCGCGCCGCACCGCGCAGATCTCACGCATCTCGATTGCACTTTTCGATGCGCTGCGCCGCGCTCACGCCGCGCCCGCTTTCAACGAACACGCCATGCGCCGCGTGCTGCGCGCCGCCGCCCGCTTGCACGGCGTTGGCGCCGATGTTGGGGGAAAATCTCCCCAGAAGGCCGCGTTACGCTTTTTGCGCGATCTGCCGCTGCCACCGAGTTGGACATATGAAGAGTGGGAGCTTCTGGGATGGGCGGTGCGCTACCATCGGGGCCCCGAACCCACGACTGATACCGGGCACTTCTCGAGAATTGCGGAAGACCAGCAGAAAAGCGTCCAGGCGTTAGCGGGGGTCTTGCGTCTCGCGCGGACCCTTCGAAAGTGCGACGTAAACTCTTGTGAAGGAATGCGCGCCGAAAAAACCGCGGACGCCATCATCCTTCATGTTCCGGGCCTGGTCGACTCGGTGGAAACCGCGGCTCGCCTGGCCGCCGCCAAACATCTTCTGGACACCTACATCGCCAAACCGATCCTCCTCAAGCCTGCGCCGAAATCAGAAAACGTGGTGGCGCTGCTCCGCGAGTTCCACGATCATCGCCCCATGGCCACAGCAGCCGCCTCGGACTAAGCCCTCGACGGGCTGTCGAGTGCCAACAACACCAACAGTCACAGGTACTTCGCGGCCTTGTTCAGCTCGCCGGACTGCGTCGGCAGCGCATCAATCTATCATCTGAGCAGAACATCAAACTCCGAGACTTTCAGATCCTCTTCTGGCAGCATCGCAAATTTCCTTGCCATTTTTCGCCGGGGCGTCGGCAAAATTTCCCACTCTGCCTTGCGAATTACTTCCGGCTCGAATCCAGCCTCCCGAAAGAGGCGCAAGAGCTCCAGATACCTGAGGCGATTGGTATAAAAGCGCGAGTTCGCCATAAGCGGAGACTCCCAAATTCCCGCGCCGAACCGCAAATCATTCAGCTTCCCGCCGATAATGTCCTTGATTGGAATGGTATGCGAAGCTACCCCGCCCTGGCGCTGAACGCGCCGCAGTTCCTGCAAGGTGAGAACGAACTGGTTGCGCCGCACATAAGGCAGAACGGCATTGGACCACACGAAATCCACGGACGCGGACGGGATCTTGCGTAATGAGTCGAGGCCGTCGATCAGGTATACGGCCCCGCAAGCCTTAGCCACGTCGTCCATGGTTCTGCAACGGCCAAGGTTGGGAGGACAGACCCAACTGGCGCAGGTGAGCTTCCATCAGGCGGTAAATGTCCAGGTCCATGGATGCACAGGGCTCGACATCCACCAGGAACGTTTTAGAACCGCCAAACGTCTTTGCAATCAATGCTGAACATAGCGAATCGCCCGGGCCTAGCTCCAACCCAACGAAGCCGTCGGCTTTTCCCGCTAAACCAGCGGCCTCAAAGTGACGGCGAAATATCTTGAGGGCGTATTCGGGACGTTCCATCCCGCCTTGCTTGAAGAGGCCGATTTTTCCCCAGAAGTGATACGAGAGGGGCAGCCGAGCCAACACGACCTTGGCTGCGATCTTCAACTGCCAAGGAACATTTTGCATGTGGCGCACACATGGACCGAAGAGTTCGATGCTGCTCGAACAAAATCGGATCGCTCGTGACCAAATTGAGAAAAATATTTGACATCATGGACGCCTCCAAGGAGCAAAAGCGCCGAAAAATCTTCGATACCGGTAGATGCGCGCTTACCATAACACGTCGTCTCGCAAAGCGCTTGGGTGATTCAGATGGGCGCCAACCTCCAACCGCAAGATCCGCTCCAGCCAACACAGCCATTCCCGTTGGGGGCACAGGTAGACTAGATGGACTTGTGGAGGTACCTGGCTCGACTGTAGCGCAGAGAAGAGCCCGCGGAGCCCTCCGATATTGAGGCTCAAGCACAGATGAAACAGTGCGATGGCGACCTCATAGTCGATCGGCGGGCCGAGCGCTGGCTACGTCTGGCAAGAATGGCTGCGCGTGCGCGGCGATCGTTGCCTGAGCGTTGCAACTTGCGGGAACCGGGTGTACGCTTCCGCACACCGGAAGGTCGGAAATCGAATTCCGGATTTATTTCCTTTAGGCCCTTACCAAGAACTGGTGCCCCACCCCGCCTCCGGCGGAGAAAAACTAGGAGATAGAAGAATGCGTATCCGATTGATCAGCGTTGTGGTGGTGTTGTGTGCGCTCATGTTCGTACCGCTACGTGCTAACCGTGCCGTGGCGCAGTCGCAAAGCACAGAGAAGCCGGCGCTGTATACCTATGTATCGGAATGGACCGTGCCACGCGCCATGTGGGCGGACTATCTGAAGGGCGATGCCGCCGACATCGACATCATGAAGAAAGCGGTTGCCGACGGCTCCATCGTTTCGTTCGGCGCCTACACGGTCGTCAACCATCAGGAAGGCCAGCCGACTCACGGCACGTGGTTCTCCGCGACTTCGATGGCCAATATCCTGAAAGCGCTCGAAAATGTGCGCACCGCGCCGGGGGCCACTGCACCGCCTTTGGCCGCCGCGAAGCATTGGGACTACATTATGGAAAGCCATAACTACGACGCTCATCCCGGGACGTTCACGAACGGCTACCTGCGCGTTGGCAGCTGGCGGACCAAGGCCGATTCGGGTGATCCCGACGGCAAGATCCTCAAGGCGACCATGGTTGCGTTGCTGGAAAAACTAATGGCCGACGGCGCACTCCACGCGTATCAGGTCGACCAGGAAGTAGTGCACTCCACGGATGTGGGTACGCTGTTCGTCGCCATCGTCACCAACGGTCCGGAAGGCGTCGACAAATTCAATGCGGGCCTCGAGGAATCGCAGAAAAGCAACGCCGCCGGATGGGCTGGTTTGCGCGGAACGCTGGACCCGGCGGGTCATCGCGACATGCTGGCGCGCGTCAGCACCACGACACATAAATAGTCTGGGAACCACCTTCGCCGAGCCGTATCCTCGCAAATCCAGTGGGGATGCGGCGCGGCACTGGTCCTTATCCCAGCTTCTCGAGCTAGGTCTCGCTGAAGTCGATGATCACCGGCGCTGCTCGGAATCCACGCGTTTTGATCGCGACATACATCAGTCCGATGGCAAACCAGACTCCACCCGCCGTCTTCGCCAACGGATTCAAGTTCCACCAAATGACCGCGCAGAAGAGGAATCCGGCGAGGGGAAGAATGATATCGACTACGATGCGGCGCTTGTAGCCTGCTCTTTTCAGCACACCGAATTGCCAGAAGGCCGCCAGATTTACGCCCATGAACGACAAGAAAGCGCCGAAATTCAAGAGTTCGCCAGCTTGCTGGTAGGCGCTGCCGAAGTAGTTCAGGATTTCTGCACCGCCGAAGCTGAGCAGACCAATCACGACGATATTGTAGCTTGGCGTGCTGGTTCCGGGCGCCAGATGACCAAAGAACCTGCGCGGCAACACGTTGTCGCGGCCCATGCCGAAGAGCAGCTTCGCCGCTCCCAAACCCCCGGCCAGTCCGCTGCCGAACGCGGCGAGGATCAGCACGAGTCCCATGGCATTGAACAGCCACGGACCACCGACGCGGCCGCAGACATCCATGAATGCGGTCTCCAGCGAGGTGAAGGAGTGCCAGTCGGGCCAAACGCGCTGTCCCAAGTAAACTTCCAGGCCGCCGAAGATTCCCGTGAACACGCAGACAAAAACCGTGGCCAGTAAAATGTTGCGCTTGGGATTCTCCGCATCCTCGGTCAGCGTGGTAATACCATCAAAACCGATATAGGTGAGCGCAGCAAACGACGTCGCTCCCAAAATGCGATGAGCGTTGAAGGTCGCGGGATCGTAGAAAGGTTGCGTGGAAAAGAGGCCGCCCCATCCTTGGGTCCCAAACAGAAAACGCACCGCCAGCAGGATGAAAAATCCGATGACGACGAACATGATGAAGAGCAGCACTTTATTCTGGCGCGCCGAAGAACGAATGCCGCGCAGGTTCAGGAAGGTAATGATGCCAGCAACGATCGCGGCCCAGACGACAAAGGGAATCTTGGGAGTGTAGACGTTGTGCATGGCCGCGGCGATCCACACGGTATTGATCAGCGGCAGCAGCAGATAGTCGAGAAACATCGCCCATCCCGCCAGGAATCCCAGGTGCGGGTTGAGTCCCTTTCCAACATAGGTGTAAGCCGACCCTGCGGACGGGAATAGCGCGGCCATTCGTCCGTAGCTGACGGCGGTGATCATCATGGCGAACATGGCGAACAGGATGATGGCGGTGAAGTAGCCGTCGGAAAGTTTTTGGGCTACGCCGAAGAGCGGGACCGGGGCGATCGGCTGAATGAGCACGATGCCGAAGAAAATCAGGTCCCATAGAGTGAGCAGTCGCTTTGCGCGGCCTGCGGCCGGCAGGGCCACTGCGGAGGATTCAGCCATCTTTAGTTTCCCGCGCCACGCGCGATCTTGCGATCTTGAATTCTTGAGATGACCCGATGGCGCCTCCTTCGATTTGGTGCAGAGCCGCGCACAGTTTATAGCAGCTTTTGGAGTGCAAAGGATGGCGCAGTTGTGATTCTTGTAGCCGCCCGCCGGTTGTGGATCAGTTTCCGATTACGCGACTTACCTTGACTTGGCACGATTAGTACAGAGACGGCTCGCTGGTGGGCGGCGCGAGGCTAAGGATATGTCGGACTATAGGCTCAACTTCATGGTTTCATGCGTGCCAGTCAACTTGTCGTCAATCCTCTTCACTGCGATCAGAAATACAAAAATCTCGACAAGGATTACGGGATACCAAAACAGAATACTGAACCGGTCCACGCCATAAAGGGCGTATTGAAAGAAAACCCAGCTCACGATTGTATGCACCGCGAGGCAGATGCAAATTGCAACCCAGAATGCCCATCGGGTCCACATCCGTCGGCAAAGGCGAACCACGATACCGAATGTCACCAGTGTACCCATTATTGCCGTCGCCCACCTATGCGGAAGGCCTTTATTGTGCAATTCACTAGCGGTCATGAAGGCGAACACTCCTATCAAGATCAAGAGGACATATTCCCCAAAGGAGGTGTGGCGTTTCCGGTCTTCCCCTTTCAGTTTTCGATGCATACAAAATTGAGCCTCGCGGCGAGTAGGATGCGAATTCTTCTGCGAAAGAACTTAGCAGATACCCACTAGTGCTCCACTCTTTTTTCTGAGGAAGTGACATATTTGCAAGTCAACCGCCAAGTCCTGATTGATGCAGTTACCAGAGAAGTGGAGTCCTGGTACGGGGCTTGACCGGGTGCGCGACAGACCAGGCACAATGCAACTTTTGCGGTACTGCTATTTGAAAATGTGAACGAAGACTCTCCGGCAGAATTACAGGTCCGGCTTCTCGGCGAAGGCAAAGACTGCTCGCGGTCGACGAAAGCCATCAACATCGGGGACGGCCTTTTCCACTTGGATGTGCTTAATCTTTATGTTGCAATGACGCGCGGTTCAAAGTTATTGGTTTTATGTTCGAAGACCATGCTGCTCAATCCGAGGCGAAAATGAGAAATGTAATCTTCGCAATCAACATTGCCCTAGATGGCTGTTGCGACCACACCAAAATGAGTGCCGATGAAGAAATACTCGAACACTTTACGCTGCTCCTGCGCGATGCCGACCTGCTCGTCTATGGGCGTAAAACCTATCAATTGATGGTTCCTTATTGGCCTGATATCGCAAAAAGCCAGTCTGAGACAAAAGCAGAGAACGAATTTGCTGACACTTTTGATTCCATCAACAAAATTGTCTTTTCACAAACATTGGCCAGCGCCGACGGAAATACGAGAATTGTTCGTACGAACCTTCGAGACGAAATAGTTAAATTGAAAAAGGAACAAGGCAAAAATATTTTAATCGGTGGTGTGGATATTCCTTCACAACTTATAGAGCTTGGTCTAGTTGATGAATATCGTTTTGTCGTTCAGCCAATCATTGCAGGGGAAGGGAGAAGGTTGTTAGCAGGTATTAGCCTACCGGAGAGATTGCAATTAAAACTTGTTGAGTCCAAGATTTTTAAATCTGGATGTGTTGCACTTCGTTACTTGAAACCGTGACAGAAAAAATTAGCCGAAACTCGCGCCGCTCGGTGTCAATGACCTTCGTTTCCGGGAATTAGAAAGGAGAATTGATTATGAAGATAGCCAGAAACATTATGGAAGCGATTGTATTCGCGACATTGCCTGCGGCCGTGCTGGTGAGCGTTTCTTTAGAGGCACGCTCTCAAGAGACCGCTGCGTCCTATCCCAAAATGGCTTCCATCGATCAGTACCTTATAGCCGATCGAAATGCCGAGATCGCGATGGCACGCAGCGCCGCGCCGCCATCGATTTCAGCCGATGCCGAAGTCATGGTCCTCGGACGGCGTGGCTACGAAACCGCCGTCAAAGGCAAGAACGGTTTCGTCTGCCTCGTCGAGCGATCATGGATGTCTCCGTTTGACTTTGCCCAGTTCTGGAATCCGAAGATGCGAGGGCCAATCTGCTTTAATCCAGCCGCGGTGCGATCGATCTTGCCTCTCACTTTCAAGCGAACGGAACTGGTCCTCTCCGGAATGTCCAAAGATCAGGTCATTGAGGGCATCAAAGCGTTCGACGCGAAAGGGCTGCCGCCCCTCGAACCCGGCGCGATGTGCTACATGATGTCAACCCAAGGGTATCTGAACGACTCAGCGGGGCATTGGGTCCCTCATTTGATGTTTTACGTTCCGCTTACAGATCCCAAGTCATGGGGAGCGGATTTGCCCGGCTCTCCAGTTATGTTAAATCCACAATTTCAAGGTGCTCCCGAGCCGATAACCGAGTTCATGATTCCGGTGGCCACTTGGTCAGATGGAACAGCTGCTCCGAAGGGAGCGCAGTGATATTTGATCTCTTCGATGCGCACCTAGAACTCTAAATGTTAGCAGGGGAACTCATGCGCGTGCTTATGGTCGTCAGGGCTCCTCAGAAAGCCCAGGGCGTCATCAAAAAAAGCCGCGACAATGCGGTTACGGAAATTGACCCAGCACCTCGGTGTTCCAGTATCAGATTCGTTTTACCAGGCCCTCGTCGGTGGCGCTGGTGTTGCGGACCAGCAGCAGGACCAGGATCATGCCGACGAACGGAATCAGGCCGGCGACGATCACGATGGGATCAAAGGTGTGGGTGGCGGTGGCCTGGCGGGCGTCGGAGAAGTGGCCGATCAACTCGAAGGCAAGGATGGTGCCGATACCAGCGGCGGTTCCGCTCAGGCCGCTTACCGTGGCCACCGATTTACTGTGAAAGAGGTCGGTGGGCAGGACGTTTGCGATCGTTGAAAACGCCGCATAGGCGAACGTGGCTAGCGCGAAAAGCAACGTGATGAGATACAACTTCACGGTAAAGATTGTGGGGATCAGAAGCATTACGCCGAAGCCACCGAAAATGACCATCGATTTGCGTGCTGCGCCTACGGACCAACCGCGACGAATCAAGTAGCCGGAAACGGCGCCGCCGAAGAAATTGCCGAGATCGGCGGCAAGGAACGGAATCCAAACGGCGATCAGGCCGCTCTTCAGCGAAATACCCTTGGCGACCAGATAAATGGGAAACCAGTCGGTGACGAAGAACCACACGGGATCGGTCAGACCCTTGGAGACAATCACGCCCCAGGTCTGAGGCAGTTTTAGAAGATCGCGCCACCGCGGCATGGGTTGCGGGGTTGCTTCTGTTTCCTGCTTGTCGGTCAGGATCATTTGGCGCTCCGCGCCGGTGACGCGGGGGTGCTCTTGTGGCGGGTAATACAGGCGGCGCCACGCAATCAGCCACAAAAATCCGAGCAGGCCAGGAATGACAAACGCCACGCGCCATCCCCAGCGCAGGTAGATCGGCAAGATCAGGAAGGGCGCGATGGCGCCGCCGACGGAGGAGCCACTGTCGTACAACGCGGCGGCTATTCCACGCTCGCGCTTGGGGAACCACTCGGAAACCGCTTTGCTCGCGCCGGGCCAGTTCGCGGATTCGCCCGCGCCGAGCAGAAAGCGGAATATACCGAAACTCGCCATGCCATTCGCCAGCGAGGTCAACAGCGAGACGATCGAGTACCACGTGACGCTGATGGTTAGCCCGCGCCTGGTGCCGACGCGGTCGATCTGGCGGCCCCAGACGGTTTGTCCAATGGTATAGGCGATGCGAAAGGCGATCGCGATATTAGCGTAGTCGGTGTTGGTCCAGTGATAGTCGAGCTTGAGATAGGGCGCGAGGATGGAAAGCGTCTGGCGGTCGATGTAGTTGATTACCGTAGAGGTAAAGAGCAGGCCACCAATCCACCAGCGCAACGATGGGATCGCGCGCGCACGCGGCGCGCGAGCTTCATCGGCTAGCGCCACGAATATTCTCGCGCTGCTGATTTGCCGGCAGCCGTGTCGTACGCGTTAGCAGGAATGGGCTCGATCACCAGCTATCCGGCAGCGGCAAACTCAGCGAGCTTCGCTGGACTGAGCAGGCTGGATGATTCGCGATCAAGATAGAGTGTCGTAGCCGGATGTGTACGCAGGATCGATGCCGGCGCCATCGGAGTGATTTCCCCTTGAACGCAGAGTTTCACGGCGTGCGCTTTCCGCGCGTCGGGGACGACCGCAATGATTTCGCGCGCTTGCAGAATCTGGCGCACGGACATCGAGATGGCTTGCCGCGGGACCTCTGCGATATTCGCGAACCAGCCTTCGCCGACTTGCTGGCGGCGGCAGGCTTCATCGAGCTCGACGATCAGATAAGGCTCCAGGGTGTCGAAATCAGCGGGTGGATCGTTGAACGCGAGGTGCCCGTTTTCACCGATACCGGCAAACGCGATATCGACCGTCGCCGCATTCAGCGTGGCTCCGACCTGGCGTATGACTTCGCGGGGATTGTCTTCACCGTCGAGCAAGTGATACTGCGCGATCCCTGTCTTGCGAATGAACTTTTCCATGAGGTATTTGCGAAAGCTAGCTGAGTGCGTGATGGACAATCCGATGTATTCATCGAGGTGGAACATCTCGACGCGTTGCCAGTCGATGTCTCGCGCCCTGGTAAGAGCATCCAAAAAATCCAATTGAGACGTTCCCGTCGCCACCACGATACGCGCGCGCTGGTGATCGCGGGCGGCGTGCCGCAATGTGGCCGCGGCGTGTTCGGCCGCCGCCACGCTGAGCGCATTCTTGTCCTCGAAGACTTTAACAATCACTCGCGCTCCTACCAGCGGGCTTATTTGCCAGCCTTGCGCAACAACTTCGGGGTGGCCAACCACACGAGTTGACCACTGGGCGGAGAAACGCGCTTCAGTTCCAGCAACGCGACGCCAGCCTTTTTCAGCGAGGTGATGTGGTGCTTCGAGCCGAGTCCTGTCGCGATCAAATCGTCGAGTTGCGGTGCATGCCCGAAACAAAAAATTGCCGAAGAGTGCTTGTCTTTCGCCAGCTCCCGGAAGAAGAGTGAGGCTTCACTTCCGGGTAGCAGCAGGTCCGTACGGCGGATTTTCTGCTTGGGATATTCCAGCGCGGCGGCAAAAATTTCGGCGGTTTGCATTGCGCGCACATAAGGGCTGCTCATCAGCAAATCCGCGGTGGCGCCCAGGGCGACGACGCTTTTGGCGACCTGTTTGGTCCGCTCGATCCCTTCTTCAGTCAAAAACCGATCCGGGTCCGGCGGAGACTTCGGGTCTTCCCGGTCGATGGCGATTCCATGTCGCACGATATAGAGCTGCATTGAACAGTGACTCCTTATTGGGTCGTGCTATCTGTGATGCTTAGGTCCGGCCTAGCTGAGACGCAGCAACGCGGCGCCCCCACAATGTTGCCACGATTTTCATGAATGGCGCGTATCGTTACGTACCGGATTGCCGAAAAAATAGCCGCACATGGAATTCCTTCTCGAAAAGTTCAGCGCTGCGAATGGCGTCGCGTAAGTCTTCCGTGGCGTCGCCGTTTGCGGTGATTTGAAGTCCAACGGCGCCGCGTTGAAAAGTAGCATGCAAATTTGTGACGCGCTGGCGGTGCGAGTGATCGAGGGCCTCGGCGATTCGAAGAATGGCCGCGAGCCGGCGGACAATTCGCTGATCGTTATTATTCACCGAGGAATAGGCCACGTGATGCCCCGCGGGTGCGGACTTGCGATTGTGATAGCGCACCAGCGCGGCCACGATGGCGCGGTCGCGGCCTTCCAGTCCCGGTATATCGCCGTTGAGAGCGAGATATTCACCATGTTTGTGGTGCCCCCGATGGCTCACCATGTGCCCGATATCGTGCAGCAGCGCGGACGCTTCCAGCTGCACGCGGGCTTGCGCGGGTAAGTGGTGCACGGGCTGGAGCTGATCGAAAAGTAGAATGCTGAGCTCACGCACATGCTCGGCGTGGGGCTGATCGTATTCGAGGCGGCGTGCGAAGCTCCGCGTTCCGACAAGGAGCTGGCGGAACGCCGCGTTATAACGATGCGGCTCCTTGCGGGAAAAGGCCTCCCGGGCGATTTCTTGCAGCAATCCTTCGCGAATGCCGATGCTGGGTACCGAGAGCGTGCGCAAATTCAGGTAGCGGCCGAGGGTAATGAAGGTGATTGCGGCGATGCCCATGACGTCGGCGCGGTCGCGGCGCACGGCGTAGGTTTTCATGCGTTCGCGAACGTCGCGCTCCAGAATGCCGGGTAAGCGTTCACGAAGCAGCGAAAGTTGTAAGGTGGGAACGCCGTGCTCGCGTGGGCCCGGAGCGATGGAGGCGAGCGTCTCCGCGCTGCCGCCAAGCGCAACGGCAACGGTATCGCCGAGGTTTGGGCGTGAAGGCAGTTTTGACTCAAGGAGCGCGCGCACGTAGCGCCGTACTTGTTCCGCCTGCGCGGGACGTATCACGCCGGGAATATTCAGCGTGGTCATCAAGCGCACCGTGCCGACCGGGAGTTGCGCGCATTGCTCCACGGTGTGATCGTGGAGAATGTTGATCTCCAGACTTCCCCCCCCAAGATCGATGATGCAGCGCGGTGGCGACTCCGGGCCGAGCGCAGCCACGGCCGCCTCGCGCCCCAGGCGCGATTCTTCCGCGCTACTGATTACCTCCAGCGCGATGCCGCACTTTCTTTTGATCTCGCGGAGGAATTTCTTACGATTGCGCGCCTCGCGCGACGCGCTGGTGGCTACGGCGCGGTACCGCGTCACGCCATATTCGTCCATCACCTCCTTGAAATGGCGAAACGCTTTGACGCCCTTCTTGAAAATGTCTTCGCTGAACCGGTGGCGCAGGAACACGCTCTCGCCCAAACGCAGCGAGTAGCGTTCGCTATAGAGAGGCTCGATATCGAGTGCGGAGTAGGCTCTAGCGACGGAAAGGCGGACTGCGTTGGAGCCAGCGTCGATCGCCGCGATGTGAACCGGCTCGGACATTCGTTGCGTTTACCGCCAGAGGTGCGCGAGCGCGGCGGACGGCGTGTACTTCGTCGCGCGAATTCCCAGGCGTTCGCCGATGCGTTGCCGCAACTGCTTGTTCACGGCAGAGACGCTGGCTTCGCCGTCCAACTCGATAAAGTTGTGGCGCTTGGCCATCACTTCAAACTCGCGCTTGATCATAGTCTGGTAGCGGATGAAGGACCAGTACAGATCGTGCGAGAGCGACATGTCGCGCCCGGCTTCCCAGTAGCTGATTGCTTGAGCTTTCTTGAATTCACGCGCGAATGCGGTCTCCGGTCGCACGTTGAGCCAGAACGTCAGGTGTGGTCGCAGCGCCATGGCGTACAGACCGCCGATGTAATCGCGGTTGATTCCGCGCACGACGCCCCGCGCGATCAGCGTGAAAATGAAGCGGTCTGCCAGGACCACTGTGCCCGCTCGCAATGCCGGCAAAATTCGATGCTCGACCTGATCGAAGAAATCCGTTGCGTACATCAGCGAGAGGGTCAGGCGCGTAACCGCGTTCTTCGCCAGCAACTGGTCGATGTCGCGTCCCACCAGATTCGAGCGCCGCAGCCCGCTGGTTTGCACCGCGAAACCTTCCGACTCCAGCCATTCCTGCAGCAACGTGATCTGCGTCGAGCGGCCCGAGCCGTCCATGCCCTCGATCACGATCAAGCTGCCGGTGATTTCGCTCGGATCGAATCCCACCAACGGCTCGCCGAAAAAATGCTGGGCCATGTCGTCTTCGGGAGCCGTAGCGGATTTCGCGGCGGATGCAGTTGCGGGAGCACCCGTCAGTTCGGTGACCGCGGTGGATGGCGCAGGCGTGACGACCTTGTCTCTGTCTTTTTCCTGCTCAGGCATCCTTGCTCCACTCGGGCGCATGAGGTGCGAAGCGTTTCAGATCGATCTTCGATGCCACGATGTCGCGCATCTGTTTTTGGAGTTTGTTCACGGGAAGCGTCCCGTCGAGCACCACAAAATTATCGGAGTCCACCATCTTGTCGTACTCTTCGAGAATACGCGCTTGAAACAAGCGAAAGCTTTCCGAGCGATCGTACGACAGGCCCAGGTCCATCCCCGCTTCATAGTATTTTAGCTTCGGGCGCCCACTCAAAATGCGGTTCACGGCCACGTCCAGCGGCGCACGAAAGTAAAAGGTGATGTCCGGAACGGGCGCAAAGCGATATAGGTTGCGCAGCCACCGCGGCGGGCATCCGCGCGCGGCATCTCGCGCAAAGGCCGTGTACACGTAGCGGTCGGCCAGCACCAGGTAGTCGCCTTGCAGCAGTGGCATGATCTGGCGCTCGCAGCGATCCGCGAAGTCGGCAGCATGCAGCAGCGAAAACGTGGTGGGAGTCAGCAAGCGCCGCTGCTTTCCGCGACGCGTCGCGGACTTCACCAGCGGTGAAGAGTTCCACTCCGTGAAATGCAGACGGTACCCGCCAATTTCGAGCCAGCGCTTCAGCAAATACAACTGTGTGCTCTTGCCGGAGCCGTCCGTTCCCTCAACGACGATCAGCGCGCCGGGATACGCCCGGCTGGGTACCGGACGCCCAGGTTGCGGCAAAGTGGATTTGGTGGCGTCGGGACGAGGCGCTTTCTGTGTTGCGTCCGAATTTTCCATCGATCCTGTAGGCACAAAGAGCAGCGTCGTTTGACCTTATCTCGAATTTGTTACAACAGCATTACAACACAGCCGTACCAGTCGCCGCAAAGCGGCGACGGACGCGCTGAAGCGCGCCCCTACATTATTCGAAAGGCGGAGGCTACAGATTTCGTCAAAAAATGGTGACCTTAAAATGCAGAAACTTCTTCGGGTTCTGGCGGAAATCGCCGATCAGCAGCCGCAAGTCGCCCGTGAGCCCCGTCAAGTTGTCATACAGTTGCGGATCGGAAAAGAGCTTGCCCGCACTTGTGGTGTTGTCGTTCAGCTTGGCGGTGGCGCTCGCGAGATTCGAACTGGTGTCGCGCAATTTATTGTAAAGGGTGTCGTCAGTGGCGAGCTTGCCGAGACTTCCCTTCCCTGAGCGAACGTCGCCGATCATGCTGTTGGCGTTGCCCATTGTTTCTTTCACTTGATCGTACAACGCCGTATCGTAGAGCAATTTTCCAAGCGTGCCTTTCTGCGCGCGGACATCGCCCATAATCGAATTGGCGTTGTCCACCGCGGTGCCTACCTTGTTATACATCTCGTCGGTGGCCACTAATTTTCCGATCGTGCCCTGGCCCGCGCGAATATTGCTGACCATTTTGTTGCCGTTCGCCAGCAGCGCATTCAAATTGTTGTAGGCTTGTTCGTCGGTAAGCAGTTTGCCCAGGCTCCCCCGGCCTTTTTTCACGCCGGCGAATAAGTCCTGTACGTCCACCGTCAGCGCCTGCAGATTCCCTAGCAGGTCGGAGCTGCGCTCGACGACTTCTTTGATCGCCTTCTCTTCCGTGCCTGGAACTTCTTGGCCTTCTTTCAAGGGTATTCCAGTAAACCCCCGGGTGATATTCACATAAGTGTTTCCCAACAAACCCTCGGTGCGAAGGCTGGCCATGGAATCGGTAAGAATGTCGGGCTCAAATGTGCGGTCGATGCGCATCACAACTTCAATGTTCTTGTTCTTGTCGGGGGCCTGAGTCGGGCTATGCGGCACGAGCCTCAGCGACTCCACATTTCCTACGTTCACACCGTCGATGCGGACCGGTGCACCTGTCGCCAGTCCCGAAACTTCCGGCAAGTACGTCCTCAGGCGGTACTTGGGCCCCCAGAAACCCGCGCCGGTAACGTAGAAAGTGCCCACCGCGATCACGAACAAACCGACCAGCACGAAAAGCCCGACGCGCAGCTCCGTCCAGGTCAATTGTTTCCGCAGCGCCATGAATGCTTCCCTCCAGCCGTGCCGCCCGCCAAGCTCCGCTGACCGACCCTGCCCAACAGACTACAGCATATTCACACCACAAAACGCTGCAGATACGCATCGCGTGTGGTGAGAATTTCGTCCGGAGAGCCCTCGAAATAGATGCGGCCGTCGCGGTAAACGAGAAATCGGGTGACGGGTTCCAACCCTCGCACCGCCGAGTGCGCGGCCGTCGCGTCACGCACTACGCGCTTGGCCCTGGGATCAAAGCGAAAATTGGCCAGCGCGAAACCGTCTTGCAATCGATGCGTGGCCAGCAGCGCGGTTACCCCATACACGTCGCGCAAGCGCAAGATCAAAGTGATGATGGTTTGCGCCGTGATCGGATCGAGCCCAGCCGTCGGTGAATCATAGAGCACGATTTGTGGCCGATTCACCAGCGCTCGCGCAATGGAAACACGGCGCCGCATGCCTCCCGAAAGCTCGGAAGGAAGCCGATCCAAAACGTGCTCCAACTCGACGAAGGCGAGGATTTCGCGGACGCGCGTATCGACTTCGTCTTCATCGACGCGGTCTTCGCGCAGACGGTAAGCCACATTGTCCGCCACGGTCATGGAATCGAACAGCGCGCCTTCCTGGAACACGAAACCAATCTGCCTGCGGAAGGCCAGCAACTCTTGTTCCGACATGAGTGACACTTCATGGTCCAGGACGCGCACACTGCCCATCGAGGGATGCAGCAGGCCCGCGGCCAGCTTGAGGGTGAGCGTTTTGCCGGTGCCCGTTTCACCCAGAAACACCAGGGTTTCCCGGGGCAGCACGCGAAACGAGACGCCGCGTAACACGTCGCCTTCGTCGAAGCCGATACGGACGCTGTCAAAGATAACGACGGGTTCAGGATCGGCAGGTTTACGGCTCCCGTAGATGGCCGGCGAATTCATCGTGGCAAGCCCATATTTGCAGTGGGACGTGACGGCCGCATCACTCGTAGGGGCGGGCCCTGCTCCGCGCACTCAAAGACTGCGCGCCCGGCATCTGTTCCCGGCGACTGGATACACGGGAAGTAGCGCAAACGCGTTAGTTCCCCCAATTCGCGCTTCAAAAAAGTTTATCTCCCAGGTAGAGTGCGATTTTGGTCAGGAAAACATCAGCCGCGATGATCATCACGTTGGAAACGACAACCGCCTGCGTCGTCGCACGGCCGACGCCTTGCGTTCCGCCGCGTACGGTCAAGCCTTGGTAGCATCCGACCGTCGCGAGAATGAACCCGTAGACCAGCGGCTTCATCATGCCCTGCATGAGGTCGGGAAAATCCAGAGCATTGATCGCGCGCGTCCAGAATTCGACGGCGCCCAGCCGCAATGAAAATACCGAGGCCACGCAGCCACCCAGCAAGCCGACGAAGTCATTCAGCGCGGTCAGCAATGGCAACATCAGGATGCCCGCCACAACCCGGGGCGTGACCAGTTTGCGGCTCGGATCGGTACCCATCGCGCGCATGGCGTCCACTTGTTCGGTGACCAGCATCGATCCGAGTTCCGACGCGATACCCGAAGCGCTGCGGCCCGCCACCAGGATGCCCGTCAGTGTCGGACCCAATTCACGGACCAGCGCCAGCGAAACAATGTCGCCGGTGAGCGCGGTCTGGCCGAAACGCACAAACTGGGAGCCTGTTTGCAGCACCATCACCGCGCCAATGAAAAAACCGGACATCAGTACGATTGGCAGCGAACCCACTCCGATGTCGTCCATCTGGTCGAGCACATCCTGAAAATAGCGTGGCCCGGTCGCGAGGTTGGTCAGCGATCGCCATGCCATTAACGAATAATCCTGAATATGAGCAAGAAAGGCTTTGAAGGCGTCCGTCAGCACCAGGACCATGGAAAGCTCTTCCACGGGCTGCGTTCCCTGGCCGGCGACCTGAAGAGGAGTGTCTGCCACGAGTCCCTGTCAGCTTCAGCGCTACGCGACAACTTACTGCGAAACAAACACTTCCACGAAAGCCTAACCGCGGTCTGGTAACACGTCAAGCGTAGTCAGCTACACTTTATCCGGGTAGCACAGGCACTCCTGCCTGTGCTCGGTAGCGCCGCCTAAGGATGGAGCACCCTCAAATCAAATTAGGGTTTGGGGGTGGTGGGCTTGTTTACCGAGTAGACCGGAGGCTGATGCACCTTTGGCGGTGCTGGCTTCTTGGGCTTTTTCTTTTCGCGGTTTCGAGCGTCTTTGTTTCCCATGGCGACAGCTTGCCACAGGTCGCCCGGCTTTGCCACCACCGTTATCCCTAGTGCTGTCTGCCGCCGGATCTCGAACGTAGGGCACAGCACTGCTGTGCCCGCGTCGGCTGGAACCGTAAAACTAAAGTCTCGCTTAGTTCGCCGGAGAATGGCTGCCGTAATGCTCGCCAAAAAAATCACCCTTGTTCCAAGTCGGGCGCTGCGCATCTTCGGTGACTAAATACCCGCACAAAAAGACGAAGCGCGCGAACTTCGCCGCGGCATCGAAGTCCAACCCTGGCTGGTCCATGTCGTCCTGAGGCTGGTGGTATCGGGTCTCTTCCCATTTCCCGAAAATAGCCGCCGGGTCGATTTTCGCATCGCTCGATTTGAAACCTGGCGACGGCATGGTCGAGGGAATTCCCTGCCGGACGAACGAATATTGGTCGCTACGAATAAAGACAACCTCGTCGGGCATCGGATCCGGACTTTCGACCAGGTTCATGCGTTTGGCAGCTTGCTTGACTACTGCCTCCAGGCTGGAATGTTCCACTCCGAAAGCGATGACGTCCTGCATCGGCCAAAGGAGGAAGACTTCGTCAACATTCAAGTCAGCCACGATCGAGCTCTTCGGCACTGTCGGATAGTGCGCAAAATAGTCCGAGCCCAGGAGACCCGCTTCCTCGCCGGTGACCAGCACAAAAAGAATCGAGCGCCGAGGGCGGGGATTCATCGTGCCGAACGCGCGCGCTATTTCCAGCAACGTTGCGGATCCTGAAGCGTTATCCAGCGCGCCGTTGTAAATTTTGTCGCCATTGACCGGCTCTCCGATTCCAACGTGGTCGAGATGCGCGGAGTACAAGAGATATTCGCTCTTCAACGCAGGATCACTTCCTTCGAGCTTAGCGACCACGTTCGGGCTATGCACGTCCGTCGACTGGCTGACGGTGCGAATCTTTACGGTAATGGGCATGGCGAACGCGGGAGGCTTCCCGGCTTTCGCTGCCGCGAAAATCTCGTCCGCGGTGTGCCCACTGCCTGCGAAGAAATTCTTCGTGGCGTCGATGCTTAGCTCGGCGCCGCATTTGAGCTGAGGAAAGTAGTCGTTAGGCTGCCCCTGCTTGTCGAGCCACCGGTATTCCGGGGTGATCAAGTCTCTAACGCGCTTGCTGAAGGAATAAATCTGCTCGAAACTTGGATCGTCCACGAGAATGACGCCCACCGCGCCGTGGGCGACGGCGTTCGCTTGCTTGGTCTCGCCGGACGAATAGTGCGCCTTCAGCGACGATTCAAACTTCGGCGCCCCGAACAGCAAAGCGACGATTTTCCCCTTGGCGTCGATTTGTCTGTAGTCGTCGTAGCCTTGGTCTGGCGCCGTGACGCCGTAGCCAACGAAAACCACGGGAGCCTCGACGGAAACCTCTGGCCTTGAAGGATCGGCGCCGAGAATATAGTCGGTGCGAAACACAAATGTTTGCTCCTTGCCTGCACGGGTCACCACCAAGGCAGACTTCGACTCATCGGGTTTTGCAGAGCGCAGCGGCACCTCCTGGAAATAGGTTCCGGCATCACCCGCCGGCTGCAACCCCAAACCTTCAAACTGCGTGGCCATAAATTTCGCCGCAATCTCGTGCCCACGCGTAGCGGTGCCGCGCCCTTCCAGCAGATCGTCGGAAAGGAACCGCATGTCCGCGCGAATCGCTTCAGGGCGAATGGTTGACATGGCCTGATTGGCGGTATCAGGCGCTGCCGGCGCCGCATGGGTGCCGGAAAGTAAAGCAATAACGAGCACGCCGCAGATTCCTGCGAGCCACGCACGTTTCGATGTAAGCATTCTGAGATCTCCCAGAGGAAAAGCGGCTGTCATCTTAGACTAAGAGCAAACTTTTGCCACCATACGGCTGAGTGACCGCGGTTTCCGCCATCCTGTTTAAGCTGTTGAAACCCTTGCAGGCAGACTTCGAGCTAGCGTTGCGTCGACCCCTTGACACCACCCCGTTTATCGCGCAAGCGGATTACTTCCCGTCGGCCCGTTATCCGGCCCCAATCGGTAGCAAGCGCCAATGGAACTTCCAAATGCCCAGGACCGGACTTATGACTCGAAGCGGTGGCTGCACCACTCCTCTTCCGACATGTCCCGGGTCCTAAACGCTTTGGTGTTTCTCTTTCTCTATGTGCGTGGATTCCGGCCGCAGCTGAAGTGGTTAATCTGCAGGGGCGCTTAGCCACAAGAAGGCCTGGGTAGGTAACTAATGCGCGACGCTACCCGCCCCGGTACTCACCGGTAGCCCGACGCGGCGCACGAGGTCCTGAAATCGCGGGTCGGAGCGAATGGGGTCCCACTTAGGGTCAACATTCAACCAGGCCATTGGCTCGCGCTCAGCGAACGCTTTCTCGAGCACTTGCAGTGCTAGGTCCTTATCTCCCAATGCTGCGTACGTCCAGGCAAAGTCCGAGTATGCAACATAAGAGCCCGCCGATCGCCGATGCTGATCGTGCTTCAGCCGGGCTCTCAATGCGCTCTTGTATCCGCCCTGCGTATACGCAATCTTTATCGCTTCGGCCAGATCAGGTGCTCCGGCCAGCGTCGCCTCTTCGTGCCACTCGGAGATACTTTCTTTCTCCATCCCTTTGCCTTCATAGGCCAAGGCCAATCCCCGGTGCGCACCGATAAAATTGGAATCCATTTCGAGCACCAAGCGGTACTCAACAATCGCCATGTCGTATTCGCGCGAAACCACGAAGTGATCGCCAAGGTCGTAGATAAGAACTAAGTCGAGGGGATCGAGTTCTCGAGCAATCCGGTGCTCTTGAATGGCTTCTTCAAAGCGCCCCATGGAATCGAGGTACCGGGCATAGATTCCGTGGGAGAGGGCGTGGCCAGGACTGAGTTGAATCGCGCGCTTAAACTCGCTTTCCGCACCAGGCCAGTCCCAGTCATAAGCCCATCTCACCCAGCCGAGGGCGCCGTGGGCAACCGCGACGTTATCATCGAGTTGCAAAGCCTTTTGAGAAGTTTCCTTCGACTTGAGCATGAAATCCTTGCGAGGTCCGACGTAGTCACCTAACTGACCATAGGTATTCGCTAACCACGCGTATCCCGGGACATAGGAGGGGTCTTTCTGCACCGATTTTTCAAAGTACTCCTGTGCCTGTCTCATGCCTGGCTCGGTGAATTTGTGCCAGAAGTACATGCCCCGGAGGTAGTCGTCGTAGGCCTCGGGATCGACTTGGCGCTTTCGCGTCGGACGCGATTTTCCTCGGGCGTCAGCTTGGCCTGGATTTCGCTGGGCAATACTGTCCGCGACGTCTTGCTGAAGAGACATGATTTCGCGTGTGTCGCGGTCATAGGCTTTGGCCCATAAGTGACGATCCGAACGGGCTTCTAGCAATTGCGCCGTGATTCGCACGCGGTTACCCGAGCGGGTCACACTGCCTTCAACGACTGCGTCCACGTCCAATTCTCTTGCAATTTCAGGCAGTGGCTGGTGGGAACCCTTGTAATGCATGGCTGAAGTACGCGAGATGACACGCAAGGAACTGATTTGCGCCAGATCGGTGATCAGCGCGTCCGTCATCCCGTCTGCAAAATATTCCTGGCTGGTATCTCCCGAAAGGTTCTCCAGCGGAAGAACGGCAATGGAGTGAATCGGGGGCACACCGCGAAGCAAAATCCGACTGCGGATGCCGGCAAGTTCAAGGCAAAAGCAGCAGCGATGAGCGCCGTGACCCCCAAGGCAGGGACCCACGCACGCCGCGAGCGAAAGACCGTCGCGCTCTTGGGGTATTACGCGGAGCTCGAGTGAAGGTGAGGCACCGGGTTCGAGCACACGTTCAACCGGCGCGATGAACTTGTAGCCCTTGCCTAAGGAGGTTTCCACAAAGAGCGGGTGTTCGGGGTTGTCATTCAGCGCCGAACGAATCTTGCGAATGGCATTATTGATTCCGTTCTCTGCGTCGAAGAAGAAATCCTTGCCCCAGATTTTCTCGATGATTTCTTCACGCTTGACAAGTTGACCCTGCTTTTCGGCCAGCAGGATCAGCAACTCCATGGGCTTGCGCTCCAGACGGAGGCGATGGCCCGCACGACATAGCTCGAAGCCGTCGGGATCGAGCTGGTAATCCCGGAAGAGTAGTTTTGCCGAGGGCATGGAAACTTTCTGCAAGGACTAGAGTGAGTATAGCTCTGTCCTCCGACGCAGGGAACAGACGGATTAGCCCAATCCACTCAAGCAGTTATACCGATAGGTAGAAGTGAGAAAGACTCAAGGCGCCCACGATTGCCTTCCGCCAGCATCCGCCTGATTCTCTCGCCATCGTAGGCACAAGGCCTGAGTAAGAAGGAGCAAGTCGTGGGAGATCTCGGGCTCGATCCGGAAACGGCACTGAAGCTTATACAGATCCTCCTTCGTGGGGCTGCCTATCTCTTTGCGGGATTTGCACTACTTGCGCTCTCCACTTATGTTGTCTTTCTGTACTTGGAGACATTTGCTTCGCAACCTAGCGCGAAGGCCCGAATCGCCAAGGTTCCGCAGCCTACCGGTTGTGCTCCCGCGGCGGATGAGAATCACGATCTCACCCTCGCGGAGACACCGACTCTGGCTGAGGAAGCAACCGTTACCGGGGGAGACCGTGCTGTATGAGCTGAATCCGAGTTGATTCCCAAGGTATCCATCATCACTTGTTGCGCATAGATACCAGCAACGTTTAGCGACGTCTGATGCCAAGGCTGCCCACCTCCTGCCGCCACGGTAATCTACCGTGTTCGGCTGGTGCGCGAGTGGCGTGGAGACCTGCATCGAAGGTTGTGGCTTTTTCGAAACAAAAAGAGAAAATTCATGATAATTCAGTCCGTGTAGTTTTCCGGCATGAAGATGCCAAGCATCATTCGTTTCGTCCGAGCTCACAAGCGCTGAGCTCTGAAGAAGTTGATCATCTTTGCTATGTTCGTACCGCTGGAAGTTAAGAGTCCCTAACAAAGACCTGATTTTGCCGTTCGCTGAACGCGTCAGAACGGTCAGGGGTCGAAGGTCCCAGCTTCCCGCAGCTCAGACCCCGCGCACCAATTCCAACAGCGTAATTTCAGGCCTTGCACCAAGCCGGATCGGAAAGCCAGTGATGCCGATGCCGCGGTTCATGTAGAGTTGCGCGCCACCGTTTTCGTAGCGGCCTCGGATGTAGGGTACCCCGACCAGGCCGCTGAGGTTAAGGCCGGGGCGGACGAAATCGAACGACAACTGGCCGCCGCCGTGAATGTCGCCGGCCAGCGTCAAATCGATACCCAGCTCGGAATGATGATCGAAGAAATGCGGGTAATGGGTCAGCAAAATGTTCACCATATTGGGCATTACCAAGGTTTTGAGCTGCTGCAGTCGCCGGTCGCCCTCTACCTCCCGCGTATGCTCCGAGGCAAGATCGCTCCCATGATCTATCCCGATCAGATTAAGCGTGTCGTCACGGAGGCGGATTGGTGCGCGCTCCTGGCGCAGCATGTGGATACCCTGGGCGACGAACAAGCGAGTGATGGAGTCTTCAATCTCCACGTCCGCCTCGTGGTTTCCCATGCATCCGAAAACGCCGTGAGGCGCTCGCAGGCCCGCCAGCACACGAACCACCTCGCCCTGAGTTTCCGGATCCCAACAAACGTAGTCCCCAGTCAACGCGATCAAGTCTGGTTCTAATCTGTTGGTGATGGCGACGCAGCGGCGAATGTAGTCCGCAGTAGTGAAGGGACCGATATGAATGTCAGAAAGCTGGGCGATGTGAAAACCCTCAAAGGCTTTAGGCAGGCGTGCCAGCCGGACGCGCTGACGAACGATTTCTACGTCTTGCCGCTCGTAGAGAAGCCCATACCCGGCAGCGACGAAGGGAGTGGCGCTGACTAGCACCGCCGTCTGCTCCAGAAAGCGACGGCGGCCGGGCGACAGCAGGGTGGCTTCGGCGTCAGGGGCTGCGGTGTGCCGGTGTATAGTCGTGCGCGCTCTGCGGTAAACCCACCAAGCGGCGCGGGCCGCCTGGTCTACCGCCCCGAAAGCAATCACGAGCAGCAAGGCCAACAGCGATCCCACGAACCACCACCAGAATGCCGCGTAGATAAGCATGCTCTGCGGCCGGTAGTCGGCGGCCCAGATTACGTGACTGTGACTAAGACCCCACTCGGGGTAGCTGTACAGTAAGACAAACAAATAGACTAGGCCCGACATGATCGCGAGCTAGGCCCGGCGGGGTTTCCCCGGGATCAACCGCTCCCCGAGGTCTAGGATTCGGCCAATCCAGAAAAGCTGGCTCGCAGTGAAGATCAGGAGCAGGGCGAGCTCCATCAGATCGAAAGGTCCCGACGTGTTGGAACGTACGACTTGGAATGCAGCACAAGCAAGGATGACTAGCAAAATGATCGCGCGCCAATGAGCGATTACGCGCTTATAAACAGTGGGGAAACTGACCATCTTCGCATCCCCCCGTGTCGGATAGAGTATCACTGACCGGGAGATTGCATTCTCGAAGCCTGCTAGGCTCACTTGATGGTTTGTCGGCCAATTTGCTGCCTGCTCCCGTATCGTCGGCTACCCGGTAATTATCGTCGGATAAGCCGGGTAACCGGAGGTGGAGACCACTTGCCCGGGCTGCGCATTTACTAGTCACCGGTCTGTCGCCAAGTGCGCCCTGGGCGACAAGAAACGGGAATCCCGGCCGTTCGTGATTCGTTCCGCGTTGTCGGCAACTCGCGCAGTCTCAAGAAGGCCGGTGATTTTGCATCGCCGGGGGTCGATCGCTCTTCTCTACAGGCTTCCAATCCGCGAAAGAGTGTCCGCAAGCTGCTCCCCCCTTGATAAGGGCGAGTGATCCGTGTCGATGGAAAACGTCTGCCGTAGCCATGACGCGACGATTCTACCCGCCGCGCGCCGCCCGGCTCTCCCCCAGCCGGGCGGCCATCTCCAACCACCTATTCTCACTCAAACACTTCAACCTCGTTAGGGGGATACGATGTGCGTAGGCTCTTCCACAGGTCCGCCGCACTGGACGCGAAGGCGGCGGGGCCGCTACACTGTTCGTTTTCACAGCCACAATTTTCATCGCCGCACTTGGATGGCGCTTGGAGAAGGCGAACGGGAATGCTGCGTTTCTACACGGCGGGCGAATCGCACGGGCAGGCGCTGCTGGCGTTTGTCTCGGGCTTGCCTGCGTCTTTGCCGGTCAGCGTGGATTTCATCAATCACGAGTTGCACCGGCGGCAGCTTGGTTACGGGCGAGGCGGGCGGCAGAAGATTGAGAAAGACCGCGCCGAGATTTTCGCTGGCGTCCGGCGCGGCGTGACGATCGGTGCGCCGATCGCGCTGCGGATCGAGAATCGCGATTGGGCCAATTGGGAGAAGATTCTGCCAGTCGAGGCTTCGCAGATTTCGGCGGAAGAAGAACGCAGATTGGTGGCGCCGCGGCCGGGGCATGCGGACCTGGCGGGTTCGCAGAAATTTAATTTTCACGATGCGCGTTATGTATTAGAGCGGGCTTCAGCGCGCGAGACCGCTGCTCGCGTCGCTGCCGGGGCGATCGCGAAACAACTGTTGCGCGAACTGGGAACGGAAATCGCGAGCCATACGGTGCAGGTCGGCCACGTGCGCCTCGACCGAAATGCGACTTGGGACGAAATCCAGACGGTGACCGCGGACATTGATTCGCCACTGCGTTGCGTGGATGCCGCGTTGCAAGACAAAATGAAGGCGGAAGTAGATGCGGCGAACAAGGCGGGCGACACGGTTGGCGGAATTTTCGAGGTCGTGGCGCATCGTGTGCCCGTCGGACTGGGAAGCCACGCGCAGTGGGACGAAAAATTGGACGGCCGGCTGGCGCAGGCGGTGATGAGCATCCAAGCGGTCAAGGGGATGGAGATCGGCGCGGGAATTGCCGCAGCCGGTTCGTACGGAAGTGAAGTGCAGGACGAGATTTCGTATGAGAAGGCAGCAAAACAATTCCGGCGGTCATCGAATCGAGCTGGTGGGCTTGAGGGCGGTATTACGAACGGCGAAGATGTAGTCGTGCGAGGATATCTGAAGCCCATCTCGACATTGCGCAAGCCTCTGGGAACCGCCGATATGGTCACCAAGGAGCCGATTCAAGCGGCCTACGAGCGGTCGGACTGGTGCGTGGTGCCCGCAGCCGGTGTTGCCGCCGAAGCCATGGTCGCACTTGTTCTGGCCGATGCTTTTCTGCAAAAATTTGGGGGAGACTCGCTCGCCGAGATGCGGCGGAATTTTGACAACTATGCCCGACAAATCGACGACTTCTAAACCAGCGGCTCCCAAGACGGTGACACCGCCCGAGGCCGACCCGCAAGAAACGCAGGCGGATCAGGCAGCTGCGGGAACGCTTTCGGCGCTGAGAAAAATCTACCCGATCGTCAAATACGGTGATCCCATTCTCGAGAAATCGACCGCCGCGGTGAAAGAATTTGGCGCCGAGCTCGAGCAGCTCACCGAAGACATGTTCGCCTCGATGTATGCGGCGCAGGGCGTTGGCCTGGCCGCGCCGCAGATCGGACTGAGCTTGCGCGTGGCTGTTGTGGATGTCACCGGCGGCAAAAACCCGGAAGCGAAGATCGTGCTTGCGAACCCGGAAGTGATTCACTACGAAGGTGAAAAGCGTGAAGAAGAAGGTTGCTTGTCCATCCCCGGATTTCGCGGATACGTGGTGCGGCCGCAATTCGTCACCGTGAAGGCGCAAAACGCCAACGGCGAACCCTTCGAGATTCGCGGCGAAGATTTGCTGGCGCGCGCGTTTTGCCATGAGATCGACCATCTGAACGGCATCCTCTTCATCCAGCACCTGAGCATGCTCAAGCGCGACCTGATCAAACGCAAAATCAAGAAAATGCGGAAGCTGGGCGAGTGGTAGGCCGTCGGGGACAAATGAAAGTCGCCACGTGAAAGTCGCTGGATGAAAGTCGTATTTTGCGGCACACCTCAGTTCGCGGTTCCCACGCTGAAGCACTTACTGACACAGCCCGAATTTGAACTCGCGGCGGTGGTCACGCAGCCCGATCGACCGAGCGGGCGCGGGATGCACGTTTCGTTTTCTCCGGTGAAGGAAGCCGCGCTGGCTGCCGGGGTGCCGGTGCACCAGCCGGAGAAAATCCGTTCGCCGGAGTCGCAGGAAATTTTGCAGCGGATCGCGCCGGACGTCATCGTCATCATCGCTTACGGACAAATCATTCCGGCACGCCTGCTACCCATCCCGAAATTCGGTTGGATCAACCTGCACGCTTCCCTGCTGCCGAAATACCGCGGGGCAGCGCCGATCAATTGGGTCATCGTGAATGGCGAAACCAAAAGCGGGTTGACGACCATGCGCATCGACGCGGGCATGGACACGGGCAACATGCTGCTGCAAACAGAGATGGCCATAGGCCCGCGCGAGACAACGCCCGAGCTGGCCGCGCGCATGGCCGAAGCCGGCGCGCCGCTGATGGTCAATACACTAAAAGGTGTCGCTGCGGGAACGCTGGCGCCCCGGCCGCAAGACCACACCCAGGCCACGTACGCGCCACTGCTCAAGAAGGAAGACGGGCGCATTGACTGGTCGCGCCCGGCGAGCGAAGTCTACAACCGTATGCGCGGCTTTACGCCGTGGCCCGGAGCCTACACCACTTTCCGCGAGCGCACCTGCCAGGTACTCGCCGAGCCGGTGTCTAACGAACAGCAGGAGCCGGCATCCCAGCAATCGACGCCGGCAACGATGAAGGTCCAGCCGTCTCCGCTGGGAACCATCCGCCTCTCCGCCGCTGGCGTATTCGTTTCCTGCGGAGGAGCAACCGAACTACGGGTTCTATCCGTCAAACGAGATGGCGGCAAGAAAGTGGATGCACTGGAATTTGCAACGAGCGCCCGGTTGACCGAAGGAGAACGCTTCGGAAAAGCGTAGTTTGCGCGCACCGGAACGCTCAGGCATACTCGGTTTTTAGGGCATCCTAGCGAGAGCCAAAGAAATCAACAACTGCCACGCTACAACTGCTGCGCCGGAGCCGCTTCAACCCGAGCAGAGACGCAAAGACACTGCATTCTGAACATTTTGATCGAGAGATTGGGAGAATTGGATTGCTAAATATCGCTGAATTGTTAGGTGTAGGCAGGACGCGGTCGTCTTCTGGGATGAGACAAGTCACGCGCATGGCAGCGTGCCTCGCGATAACCGCGCAACTTGCTGTGTCCCCACTCACATCGGCTGGCACGACTGCCAGCAACCGCCCCACCTCGCCGGCCAAGGCTACGCCGGATCCCATTTTGAAGGTCATGCAGAGCGAACTGGCGCGCGCAACGGCTTCCCTAACGAAGAGCGAGCCTGCTCCGTACTACCTGAGTTACACCGTAAATGACCAAGACATTGTGGTGCTGATTGGCTCATACGGAAGCTTGCTGACCGACGCAGGCCTGCGCCGCCGCCAAGCCGATGTGACCATGCGTGTAGGCACCCCCACGCTGGACAACACACACGGGCAGAGCCGCTCGAGCGGCATGACCTCCGGCAGTTTGCCGCTTGGCGACGACCCGAACGCTATCGCGCGTGTGCTGTGGGAGCTGACCGACCGCGAATACAAGCGCGCTGCCCCCGCGTATCTCAACGTAAAGACGAATACCGCCGTTCGCGCGGAAGAAGAAGACAAGTCGCCGGACTTCTCGAAGGAAGCGCCGCAGACTCATACGGGTGAGCCGCTGACCGTGCCGGGATTTGACCGCGCGGCGTGGCAAGGAGAGATTCGCCGGCTGTCCGGAGCGTTCCGCAAATATTCCGACGTGTACTTCGGAACGGTGACGCTGCAGATACAGAATTCCAACTCCCGGCTGGTTACCAGCGAAGGCGCCACGATCGCGACGCCCAGCGCATCGACGCGCATGGTGATCGAAGCGCAGACCCGCGCCCCAGACGGCATGGAACTCCTGCGGGTGGAAACGTTTCAAGCGCCGTCAGCGAGCGGCCTGCCCAGCGAAGCCGACCTTGCCGCAAAGATCGACAAGATGGCGCTCGACCTGCGCGATCTGCGTAAGGCGCCTGTGGCTGAGCCGTACGACGGGCCGGCACTTCTAAGCGGCCGCGCAGCTGCGGTTTTTTTTCATGAAGTTCTCGGCCACCGTATGGAAGGCCACCGCCAAAAGGATGAAGACGAAGGGCAAACCTTCACCAAGAAAGTGAACCAGGAAGTCTTGCCGACGTTCCTCAGCGTTACGGACGATCCGACGATCAAGGAGATCGGCGGAACGAAACTTGCCGGTTTTTACGAATACGACAATGAGGGTTCGCCCGCTCAACCTGTCACCGTCATTCAAGACGGCATTTTGAGAAACTTTCTGATGTCGCGGATGCCCATCAAGGGTTTCAGCGTGTCGAACGGACATGGCCGCAACCAACCGGGCCTGATGCCGACGGGTCGCCAGGGAAACCTGGTGGTGACGTCCACGAAGTCCGTCCCGGAAGCGGACCTGCGACAGAAATTGATCGATGAGGTCAAGAGACAAGGCAAGCCCTACGGCCTCTACTTCGATGACATCCAGGGCGGTTTCACGCTGACGACGCGTTCGCTGCCGCAGGCCTTTCAAGTTCTGCCGGTCATTGTCTATCGAGTTTATGCGGATGGACGGCCGGACGAACTCGTGCGCGGCGTAGACATCGTCGGCACGCCGCTGGCCGCACTGACCCGCATCATCACCACCGGTGACCAGCAGCACGTTTTCAATGGAGTTTGCGGCGCGGAGAGCGGCAGCGTGCCTGTTTCCGCGGTTGCACCGGCCATGCTGTTTTCGGAGATGGAAGTGCAGAAACGCGCGCACTCGCATGAGCGCCCGCCGATTTTGCCTCCACCAGGTTTTGAGACCAAGACCGCAACCGCGCAGGACGCGCCGGCCAAGCACACGGTGCAGCCATGAACCTGTTGCGCACCGTCTGTGTATTTTCCCTCGCCGTAGTCTGCACGTTCGGCATCGCAGCATCGCGTGCCGTGGCATCGGGCGCCAAACCATCAGATGAAGCCTCGAAAAACGCCTCGACCGATGCGGCCCCTCCAGCGCACGTCGCCGCCAGCGGAGATGCGTTACTCGAAGCTCTGCTGACCGAACTCGATCGTTCCAAAGCGCAACTCCGGATGGACCAGGTGGATCCGCCTTACTACATCGAGTATCGCGTCAATGATGTGGACGATTACTCGGCGGAAGCCGCTTTTGGAGCGCTGCGCGAAAACCAGCGCGTCCGCTACCGCGTCATTCGCGTGGTCGTGCGCATCGGGGACTACAAACAGGACAGCTATTTCGGCATCGGCATGGGCGAGACAAATATTCTTCCGCTCGATGACGACCCGATCGCGCTACGCCATCAAATCTGGCTGGCTACCGATGATGCATACAAAGAAGCCGTGCAAGCGTTCACCGAAAAACGCGCCGCCCTCAAACAGTTCAGCGCCGAGGCCAGTCCGGTGGACGACTTTGCGATGGCTCCGGTCGTCAGCCTCATCGAACCTACCGTTTCCCTGCAAGTTGACGAACCGGCGTGGAAAAAGAGCATCGAAGACGCCACCAGCCTTTACCGGCAATATCCCGACGTGCAGACGGTCACGGCTTCACTGCGCTTCTCCGCGGTGAATGAATATCTGGTGAACTCCGAAGGCACGGTAACCCGCAACGGAAAAAAACTCTACAGCGTACAACTCAACAGCACAGCGCAAGCGGCCGACGGCATGCGCCTCAGCCGCAATCCGTTCTGGATGGTCGCCAAAGCGGAGGAACTTCCGACGCACGACAAGTTAATCGCGGAGTCCAAGAAAATGTTGGATACCGTCGTGGCGTTGCGCCAGGCGCCTATCGTTGAGGAAGAATATCGCGGCCCGGTTTTGTTCGCTCCGGATGCGGCCGATGATGTAGTGGCTTCCCTGGTCGGCGCGAATGTGCTCGGCCGCAAGCCGCAACTGGGGCGCCCCAACCGAACCACCGGCGCCTTTGCCACCAGCTACAAGACCCGCGTGCTGCCGAACTTCATGACGGTAATTGACGATCCCACGCTAAAGGACTTCGACGGCAAGAGCCTGGTGGGCAACTACAATGTGGATGATGACGGCGTAAAGGCGCAGCCAGTGACGCTAGTCGAGAACGGCATGCTGATCAATTATCTCATCGGCCGTCAGCCGATCCGCGACTTCCCTTCGTCCAACGGGCACGGTCGCGCCGGGGCCGGAACGTTCCCGGCACCAAGTCTCGGGGTTCTCGTTGTGAAGAGTTCCGACACGCAGTCTCCAGAAGCGCTGAAGCAGCGCGTCATTAAGATGATCACCGAGCAAGGTAAACCGTACGGTTATCGCGTGGAAACACTTGGCCCTGGCAACACCCCACGGCTCCTGTACCGCATCTACCCGGACGGCCACGAAGAACTGGTCCGAGGCGCCGTATTCAATGAGCTCGACGTGCGCGCGCTGCGCAGCGATCTGACATCCGTGGGCAACGATCCCATGGTGAGCAATCGCGCCGGCGGCATCGCTACCACGGTCATCAGCCCGTCCTTGCTCTTCGACGAACTGGAAGTGAAACGCGCCGACACCAGCAAAGACAAGCTGCCAGACTATCCACCGCCGCCGCAGATGAAGTAACCAACGGCGAACGCCCTTGCTTTGATTTCGTGGCCAGTCACTACAAACAATGGCATCCTGACAGCAGCTCGCAAACTCGCACTATGACTCTCCGCGACCGCCTGGAAACACTTGGCCAGACCGCGCTGCTGATCTTCATTTTGACCTCCGCAGCGTTCCTGAGCGCCATCACCGCGATGCGCATCGCTATCCACGGGCGAGAAACCACTATGCCCAATCTTGTCGGCAAGAATGTCGGCGAAGCCAACACCATGCTGCGCACCCGCGGCCTGGTCCTGCGCGTGGCTGATCGCGTTTACAGCGACGCTCCCATCAATGTGGTGGTACGCCAGACACCGAGCGCCGGGCTGCTCATGAAGGTTTCGCAGCAGGCTCACGTGGTTTTGAGTCTGGGCCAGCGCCAACTTGAGATCCCTCTGCTGGAAGGCAATTCCCTGCGCGTTTCGCGAATTGAGCTCCTACGCGCCGGCCTGCAAGTCGGAGAGGTATCGGAAGTGACGATGCCGGATGAACCCGTAGACACTGTCGTGTTGCAGACCCCCCGCCCGGGCGCGGGAGCGGCGACGCCTCGCGTTGACGTTCTAGTCTCGCAGGGTCCGCGCGATGTCGCGTACGTGATGCCGCACCTGGTCGGGTTGAGCGAAATCGATGCGCAGCGGCGTCTCGACGTAGCCGGGTTACACCGCAAAGTAAATTACGTCACCGCGCCGCAATGGCCTCACGCCTCTGTTATCGACCAGTCCCCGCTGGCGGGTTCCCGCGTTTCCTCCTCCGCCACGATTGAGCTCACGATCGCAAACTAAATACGCAAGCATTGGAGCCCGCTCGCCCAAGCTTGGACCACCGCCGCATGGCGCCCGGACGTCTCCGTGCTCTCTGTGTTCCGGCTCCGTGCCCTCTGTGTTAAATCTTCTCTTTCTTGCAAACCGCGCGCTCTATTGTTATTTAGGCGCCGAATTGCGCTTGTTGCGCGAGCGTTGCGGCGCTATCCTTCCGTTCCTACGTTGAATGCGAAGGGAGAAATCCATGAAACGGTTGGAATGGTTGGCGGCGTTTGCGGTGCTAGCCTTGTTTGCCGCGATCGCGGGAGGTCAGCAAACCGCGGCACCCGTAGCGAATCCTGTCAGCACCACAGTGAAATCGCAGCTGCCTCGCTTCGCCAAGAATATGGTGGAAGCAGCACAGGCGATGCCGGCGGAGAAATATTCCTTTAAGCCAACGCCGGAGATGAACACCTACGCGCACCTGGTGATGCACAGCGCCCAGGCGAACAATACTTTGTGCTCGAAGATTTCCGGCACAGCGGCTCCAGAAGCAACGATTGCCGACACCGACGGCAAGGACAAGTTGGTGGCATCCCTGAAATCATCGTTCGATTTCTGCACCACGGCACTGGCTGGTGCGGATGACTCCAAGCTGGGCGAACCCGTCACATTAGGCCCCAACCGGCAATCGACTCGCGCCGGCACGATGATCCTGTTGAGTGACGAGTGGTTCGATCATTACGGCACGCAGGCGGTCTACCTGCGCCTGAACGGCATCCTGCCGCCCTCGGCGCAGCCTCCGAAGCAATAGCGCTAGCGCTGCGCTGGCGCCAGGCAGCCCCGCTTGTTCCGCATGAGCCCAAGAAAAGGAGGCTGAGCGATGAGCCCGGACGCGTTCGAGGCTACTTGGCTGCTTGCTTCTTGTGCAGGTCGGTGCAAACGGACATGGCCGTATTGGGATCGACGGCGCTGTCGCCTTCTTCGATGTGCTGGATGACTCCGTTTTTGTCGATGACGATGTTGGCACGCTGCGCCCATTGATAGGTTTCGTTCTGGACGTCGTAGCCTTTCAGGATGCCGTAATCCTTCATCATTTTCTTGTTCATGTCGCTGAGTAAAGGGAACTTGACGCTGATCTGCTTGGCGAAAGCGGCGTTCGCGGCGGGACTATCCATGCTTACGCCGAAGACTTCCGTGTCGGAGGGGTCGATCTTACCTGCTGTTATTCCAGACTGGACCGCCTGGAGTTGCTTGGTTCACCCACCGGTGAAGGCAAGAACGTAAATGGCCAGAAAGACGTTTTTCTTTCCGTGATAATCGCTGAGCTTGACGGTTTTCCACTGATCGCTGAGCAGCGTGAAGTCCGGGGCGACGTCCCCCACTTTTAGCGATAGCTTGGCAACATCGGGCTTTTGGTTTTGCGCCGGAGCCGAAGGCAGAGCCGGGGCCATCGCTAAGAGCAAACAGGCGATAAGCACGCGTTTCATCGTTTTCTCCCTTGAATCAATGATCTTCTCCTGAAATAGAATAGAAAAGTATCCGACGCGATGATATGCGTTTGAGGGCTTCGTAACGAAGCAAAAAGTTGTCACGTTTCTGTCAGGACGTTGGCGGCAACAATCGGGCGATTCGCGAGTTTTTTCACATTTGGCAGTGACCACCCCTCCGTTCTGATCATCACAGTAGCGCTACTGCTTTCTACCGCCGCCGCATCGCCGGCCAAGCCGGTTGGCGGTAAGCTGCGTCGCGCGGGTGCGTTCGTTATTCGAGAGGTCGATGGCTTCCAGCGAAAATGTGGCGCAGTTGTCCGGTGTGTCACCGAAGTTAGACGTCAATCCCTGGTTGATTGCCGTGGTGGTGTCGCTCGCGGCATTCATGGAGGTGCTGGACACGAGCATCGCTAACGTGGCGCTCCCGCACATGGCTGGCGATCTTGGCGCGAGCAACGATGAGAGCACGTGGGTGCTCACCTCGTACCTGGTGTCGAATGCGATTGTGCTGCCGATCAGCGGCTGGTTCGTCGGCATGTTAGGACGCAAGCGCTTTTTCATGATTTGCATCGCGCTGTTCACGGCGAGTTCCCTGCTTTGCGGCGTGGCCTGGAGCTTGGGATTTCTGCTGGTTGCCAGAATCATTCAGGGTGCCGGTGGCGGCGGGTTGCAACCGATGGCGCAAGCGATTCTTGCGGACAGCTTTCCGCCGGAAAAACGCGGGCTGGCGTTTTCGGTGTACGGCTTCACCGCGATCGTGGCACCTTCCATCGGGCCGACGCTGGGCGGCTGGATCACCGACAACTACTCCTGGCGCTGGATTTTCTATATCAATCTGCCGGTTGGGCTGATCGCGCTATACCTGGTGTACCGGCTCATCGAGGATCCGGCCTATATTTCGGGGAATGTCGGAAAGTCTCTCAAAGTGGACTATATCGGCTTCGGCCTGCTAGCAGTGGGCGTCGGGGCGTTGCAAATCCTGTTGGACAAAGGACAGGAAGATGATTGGTTTGGTTCGCGGTTCATCACCTCACTGGCGATCACCGCGACAGTTTGTCTGGTCACGCTGGTGATTTACGAATGGTTTCAAAAAGATCCGATCGTGGATGTGCGTTTGTTCACGCACGCCAACTTCTCCATCGCGAGCATGGTGATGTTCATGGTCGGGGCGATCTCGTTCGCGTCCACGGTGTTGATGCCGCAGTACCTGCAAACGCTGATGGGCTATACGGCCGAGACCGCGGGGTTGGTCATGTCCGCTGCCGCGGTGGTTTTGCTGTTCGAGCTGCCTATCGTGGGCCAACTCACTACACGCATCCAGGGTCGCTACATGATCGCCTTCGGCTGGCTGGCGCTGTGCATCGGTATGTATTACTCGACGAAGCGCATCGATCTGCTGATCAGCATGAGCTCAGCGACGCGCCTGCGCATCTTCCAGTATGCTCCGCTGGGATTCATCTTCATTCCCGCGACGGCGGCGGCGTACATTGGGGTTCCGGCCAATAAAAACAATGCGGTGGCGGGGCTAGTGAATTTCGTGCGCAACATCGGTAGCAGCGTAGGAACATCGCTGGTGACCACGATCATCGCCCGGCGCTCGCAGTATCACCAGGGAGTGCTGGCGGAACACAGCTCGATCGTGAACCAGAATTTCCAGGCCGCCGTTCACGGAACAGCGCAACAACTTGCGCGCGCAGGGCTCAGCACGTTTGGCGCGCAACAGCAAGCGCTGGCGCGCCTGTACGCGGAAGTGAGGGTACAAGCCGCCGCGCTGGCCTACATTGATACGTACTGCGTGCTGGCGGTCGCGGCACTAGTCATGTTTGGGCTGTCATTTCTGTTGCAGAAGAACCGGCCGGGAGCGAAAGCCTCGGTGCCGTTGCATTGATGGAAGCTGGAAGTACCCACCCCCGGGTAGTTTGTAAGAGTATCAAAACGTGAGAGTTATTAAATTTGCAGTTTGTAACAGCTTGATTGCAAACGAGTTGACTTCTCACCCGCCTAAAACGCTCTATGATTTCCAAGCTGCCCCGTGTGCCTTTTGGGCCCGCTCGCGAGGCTGAAACAAAAAATGCGCCGCAATCGGCGCGTTAGTCAGACGTTTACTTGCCTAAGTTATATCATGCCTGAGGTTCGCGCTCAAACGAAAAGTGGAGATGGATGAACTTTTTTGGCGGGTGGCACGAATAACGTTAGCAGACGAGGATCCGGATTGGCTGACGATCGTGAGCTGTCGGAACCGGATCTGCGACACCGTTTAAGGGCGCGGTGGAAGCGCGCGTGAATGTAAGCCAAATCGATTTCAGCTTGGAGGGGCAGGAGTACACACTGTTGACGGGGGTGCCGATTACTCGGTTGGAGCATGTTTGGATCAAGCACGAAGCCGCGTACCGACCGTCCGAGCGGACACCAGGCCGGGATGACAACACTGGGTCTATGGGAAGCGTAAGCTCGAAGGAATTCCCCAATCAATGAGTTGGACGACAACCTGGGATGTTAACTACAGCCGGGAAAACGTCTTTCGTCGAGATGTTCACCAACTGAGCCGCTTCACTCCAGCGATGGTGTCGAAGTGAAGATCGCGGCTAAGGACGGGAAGACTGTGCTGGCGGCAGAGCGCGGCAATCCAGAGATCGTTGGTTGGAATTGGCCTTCCGGCCTGCCTAAGCTCGACAGCGATGGTCGCGTAGTGATGCGTCGTCTGATTACTGACATCGAGCACTCGGCAGTCTTCAATCAACTTGTCCAGCCACTGTCGGTAAATGGAAGCGCGTCGAGATCGGGCTATGCCATACCGGTACTCCCCGATGACCACAACGGGCAGCGCTAGCTCGCGAGCGTCTGCTAAAATCCCTAGCACAGCAGCGTCTTCCTCGGCGGCTGCAGATAAAGCATTTGTATCGAGTATCAATCCTGCGTCTCCGACGCCCACATTCCCGGATCCACTTTCTCGAAAGCATCTGCGATTACTTTGTCGATGCGCCGGGTTTCCTTGCGGAGCCCCTTCAGCTTGCCCATGTGCTTCATCCAGGGTTTCGCGCCAGCTGCGGGCGCGGCTTTCAACTTGTCCTCGACGGCCTCGGTAACAAATTGGCGCAGAGGTATGCCCTGTTCGGCGGCCTGGGACTTCGCGCGGCGAAAGATAGAGTCGGGAATTTCCAGCGTAGTCTTCATGAATTGATGGTCCCATATTTATGGGAGACGATCAATGATTCTTCCAAGTGGATAGGAACAGACCTGTAGCCGCGCTATTGGAGAGGGTGGGGTTTTAGATTATCCCCGCGAGGCGGCAGCCACGCAGCCCCATCTTACCGGGGCGCGGGTTGCGCGTAGTAGCCTTGGCGGGTGCGGGCGGTTAGGCCGGGCTTTGCTACCTCCACTTCCAGTTGGTGGTATTCGTCTCGGTGATCGGCAGGGGGCGGATCGAATGAGAATTCGTAGTAGGCCTGGGTGTCCGCGAGGCATTGTCGCAGGAGGGCGGAGACGTCGTTGTTGTAGTTGAGAGCAAGACCGCCGCTTTGCGTGGCGATTACCTGAAGGGCCAGATTCCCCGGTAGGACCTGGCTAGGTTCCTTCACACCTTTGACGAACTCCTCATAGTAGGAGGCGCGAAGTTCGTTTTCGGTGGCGCCCAGAGGATCGATGCTGTAAAGGGTGATGCGCGCCTGCAGGAGCTGGGTCGAGAGAGCAACAACGTTCGCGAAGAGTTGTTGCTGTTGCTTCGAGTCGAGTAACGCCTCGGCACTGGGACCGGACAGTAAAGGCCACCCAGGAGAGGCCCAGAGGATTATTTTGCGCCCGGGACGCTGGGCCTCGCGCGACGCGAGTTCACGCAGGGCCTGGATGGAGAGGTTGAAGCGATCGGAAGCGCCATAGGCGGACGATCGCCGTATTGTACGGAGGCCGACAGTATATTTATCCAGAGCGGCACTCAGCGCGTTGCCGTCCGTGGATAAACCCTCTTGAACCTGGGTGCCTTGGTCGGTAAAGAAGGCCAGCGCGGTGGGCTGTGGGAGATGACCACCATCGGCACGGAGGAATTTATCGATTTCCTCGCGGACGAAGGCGACTTTCTCGAAATCGACATTCACGGTATCGAGGACCAGGAGAACCTCGACATGCGCGTCGCTGCCGCTGAGCGCCCGAAAAGAGGTGATGGTCTGCGGGAGTTTATTGTCTATGAGAGTAAAGTCCTGCTGTTGAAGACCGGAAACCGGCGGCCCGGACTTCCGAGCGACGACGACATCCAGGTAGATCGAGCCAGCGCCAGGTTGCGACGGCGGGGTGTGTTGTGGGGCTGACAGTGCAGCGGAGGATAGTAGGGCCAGCAGAGGCAAGAAGCCAAAACGTGCGTCGATGAGCATGAATTCCTCGCTCCGAGCAAAGACTGAGAATCACCGCTGGGGCAGTTTGCCGATTTAAGGGGGCCGATTTAATGGGGCCGATTTCGACGTGCCAATAGGTAGATGCGATTCAGGGTCAAAAAGTAGAATGTGGAGTTTGCCCGAGCTTAGAGTCGGAGAGAATTCGAACCGTCGGGCCTATCTTAAGTAACCCCAGTTGTGGAGTTTGTCGGAGTCTTCGGCCCAGCGGTCGCCGATGTCAGTGCGGTAGTACATATTGGGGACCAGGATGTTTTTGATGCGGGTGTAGACCTGGGCTTGGGTTTGCTTCATGGTTTGGCCTGTGCCGACTACCGTGAGGATGACGCCGGAGGTGCCGGCGATCAGCCACTGACCGTTTACCTGCTTCACGTCTTCGATGTGGATCTGTTCGGGTGCACCGCGTTTGAAGACGATGGCGTTGTCTTTGGAGAAAGACTCGAAGGTGGGCTCGTCGTCGAACGGGAATGGCGGGACTACGATTCGAACGCCGATTTGAAAGCCGCTGCGGGTGCGCCATTTGGGGTCGGCGCCGGTGGCCAGCTCCCAGAAGAACTCACTGATCGGCGTGAGCATGCCTTCCTGCTGGATGAAGATGGTGGGATAGCCGAAGCGCGAGGTGAATTCGAGAGGGTAGATGCCGTTGTTGTTGACGATGCAGTTGAGGTCGATGTACCCGACGTAGCCTTCCAGCGCGAGCTTTGGTTCCATCTTCATCAGCGTCCGAAAAAAGATGGCGTTGGGTTCGCTCCAGAACATGGCGGTGCCCATCTCGCCGGTGGGTGGGCCGACCTCGCCGGGGAAGAGTTTTTTGTGCTCGAAGTTGATGTTGATCGGGGTGATGAAGCGTTTTCCGTTGAAGAAAGCGCCTACGGCGACCTCGACGCCGTTGATGCGGCGCTGTAGCTGGAAGACTTTGATCTCTTCGCTGAAGGCTTTTTTGTAGGCTTCGAGCATGCGGATGACGTCTTCGCCGTCTTCTTCCTCGCCGACGAAGAGGCGGCGCTTGACGTTCTGCGCTTCCCCGCTGGGCTTGATGACGTAGCGGTCGGGATTCTTTTTGACGAATTCGATGGCAGGGTCGAAGGAGTCGAAGTCTTCGTAGGGAATGATGTTGACGCCGGCCTTCTTGAGCTCTTCCTGGCCGAAGGAGCGATCGTCTTCGAGGCGATCGGTGTATTCGGTGCCGCCGATGACCGGCTTCCCTGCCGCGCGGAGCGCTTGCGCCCTTGCGCCTTGGCCGAGCGTGTCGTCAAAGACGATGATATCGGCCCACTTGGCGTCCTTTTCCCAGTCGGTGGACTTGGGTACGAAGCCGTCGGCGATGTCGCGCTCTTTTTCGTTGTCGATGTAATAGCGGACGTCGTGGCCTTCTTTCAGAATCTGCCAGGCGATGTCGCCGATGAGTCCCGAGAGCGAGACAAAGAGAAACTTTCGCTTATCCATTTTCGATGATGAAGCTCGCCCCTGACGGCGTGCCGGGGTATTTTAGTGGCAACGCAGGCGTGCATTGTAACAGTTTGTTTAAATTCGCCCGGAAGGTTCGGCGAGGCGAGGCAACCCCGCCACGGAGAAGCGGGCATCTCACACCAGGTACGGGGGATGGGGTTTATGGCTTATGGGGTTGCCGCCTGGCCTAACGGGCAACGTTTTCGCGCTGGCCTGTCCTTTCGTTCAGGGTATACTGAATTGATCCAAGCCTAGTCCGGCAGCAGGGCCCAAGCGGTTGAGATGTGAGCAGAGGGCCGATATTTGACCAGGAGAGGTGAACTTTTGCTCCAAGCTTTTACGGGTAAAACCGGGAAACGGGTAGGCATTCTTATTTTGGCGGGCGGATTGGCGGCTCTGACCGTCAGCCCGAGTGACGCTCAAATTCTCCACAAAAAGAAAAAGGTCAATAAGTCCACAAGCGCTGACAACACCGCCGAACCCGATAAGATTCTCTATGGCCGGGCGATGGAAGACATCAAGCGCGGCCGGCAGGAAGTCGGGCGGTTGAGTCTGCAGACGCTGATCAACACCTATCCGGACAGTGAATACCTGGCTAAAGCGAAGCTGGCGATTGCGGACTCCTACTACAAGGAGGGCGGGACGGCGAGCCTGGCCCAGGCCATCCAGGCGTATAAAGATTTCGGCATTTTCTTCCCGTTCCTTCCGGAAGCGAGCTACGCGCAAATCCAGGTGGCGAACACCCACTACAAGCAATTAGCCAAGCCGGATCGCGACCGCACCGAAGCGAAGGCCGCCGAAGAGGAATATCAGACCTTCCTGGAGAAGTACCCCAAGGATCCATTGGCACCCCAAGCCGAGCAACGCTTGCGGAACGTGCAGGAGATCATCGCCGAAGGTGATTACCGCATCGGGTATTTTTATTACGTGAAGGGCGACAAACGCGCGGCGGCGGCCAGGCTGATCGCCGTCACCAAGCGCTATCCCCTGTACAGCAAGTCGGACCGCGCATTGTGGATGCTGGGCGACATTTTCGAGCGCAGCGAGCATAACGAGATCGCATCGCTGTATTACTCGCAGATCGTTCGCAACTATCCGTTGTCAACGCTGGTGCCGGACGCGAAATACAAATTGAAAGCGTTCAAGGTTCCCGTACCTCAGCCAGACCCCAAGGCGCAGGCATGGATGCTTGCGGAACAGAACGCACCGCGCCAGCATGATACTTTGATCAAGAAACCTCTGGCCTTGGTGCGGTCGGGCCCGCACTCCGAGATCGTGGCGGCGGCGCGAACCGGTGCGCCGAACCTGCAGCCCGAGGCTGACAATACTTCCGCGACTGACATTTTGACGCCGGGTAACAGGTCGCAACTGGGCGGATCGGCGCCGGGAGCGGGAAATGCAGCGGTAGTTGAGATCGTTACACCTGGAGGCGCGTCCACTACTGGAAGCGGGACGACCGATGGCAGTTCCTCTGGCACAGACGCGGCCCCGGCGTCATCCGCGCCGGCGGACGGAAGCACGGCCAGCCCAGGCGCCGCTGGCGACCCCAAGGCTGCCGCGACGCCCGCGGCCCCACCCGCTGCGACCGACGGGACCACCAATCCAGTGAACACGACCACAACGACCACCGGTTCGGATTCCGCTCCGGCGCAAAATGCCGACGGTACACAGAATTCCGGCCAAAACGCGGCCGATTCCGGCAATCAGAAGGAATCGAGCAGCAAGAAGAAAAAGGGTCTGCGCAAGATTGTGCCTTGGTAGGATAGTGATCGCGAGATAGGTCGGAGAGCGCGGCGTTTTGCCGCGCTCTTTTTTTTGGGAGCGCACCGGATTTCAAAATCGATGCGGCCTCGCAGACCGGCTCGGATGGCCTCAGGATGGCAGGTTGTGGTGGAAGGGTTGGTTACCAACGCCATTGCCGCCCTCAGGGTGTTCACATCCGACACATCTGTTCCCGGTTGGCGTTGACGGTCTTCGGACGGGATGTTCCAATGATCTTGAGTCATCCACTAGTTGCGACGTAGGCAATCGCTTCTTCGGGAGACGACCGGCCGGTCGAAACGCGCTCGGCGGTTCCACGGTTTCAGGTAAGAAACGGGAATTTTCCCGGAGGACGTTCGGTGGCCAAGATCGTGGTTGCGGACGACAATAGCAATATCCAGAAGATGGTGGGTCTTGCGCTGAAAGACCACGGCATCGAGGTGGTCGCCGTGGGCAATGGCGAGGCGGCGGTGCGCAAAATCTGCGACATCCACCCGGATTTGGTACTGGCGGATGTATTCATGCCGGTACGTAACGGCTACGAAGTCTGTGAATATGTGAAAGACGACCCAGCGCTGAAGCACATTCCGGTGATCCTGCTGGTGGGAGCGTTTGATCCGCTGGATGAGCAGGAAGCGCAGCGGGTGCGCGCTGACGGCGTCTTGAAGAAGCCTTTCGTTCCTCCTGACCCTTTGATTTCGATGGTGAAGTCCGCGCTGGTGCGCGCGGGTATCGCGCATGCAGGCTTCGCGCCGCCCAAACCTGTGCAGGAAGTACCAGTTGAAGCCCCCGCAGCGGCCCCCGCGGAGCCGCGAAACGGTAAGCCGAACTTTGCACCTAAACCGACGGCAATTTTACCCGAATTTGAGATGGAGTCGTTTGTAGACGAGGCTCCCGCACGCCCCGCGGCGTTGAAGATTGAATCCGGGGAACAACCTGTGGCATTTGGCAGCCTGTTGGAATCGCCTGGGACGGATACCGAAGAGGAACCGAACGAAGTTACGGCAGTGCCCGCCTTGGAGCGTGATTGGCGCACTGCGGAAGTCGAGAAGGAAGAGGAAGAGGAAGAAGAAGACGAGGGCGCGCCGTTATCGTGGCGCCGCGATACTGGCAGTGAAGAGTCTCACGATGAAGTTGCTCCGCCGGGTAGCGGATGGCGCGACGCCGCGTCGGAGGAGGGTACGGCGCACGGCAGACGACATTCTGGCTGGACGCCTACGCGCGAAAAGGCAGATCTGACAGAGGCTGCAGAGGTGCAGGAGACGGTCCATAGCGGGATTTCCGACTTTCGAAATATGCCGGTGGCGCCATTTTCTGGAGAAGCTTGGGCGGCGGCAATTGAAGCGGGAATACAGAACAAATCGGCGGTGGCTGAAGAAGAACACCCGGCGCCTCACGCACAAGACCTTGAAGCACTGGTGGGACACGCCGAGGAGCCTGCGCTGCGAGCGGAGAGTTTTGTTTCGGAAGCGCCAGTTTCAGAGCACTTTGCTTCCCAAGATGTGGTTGCGCAAGAAATGGTTTCCGATCGAATGGCTTCTGAATCACTTGTTTCCGAAGCGCAGATTTCCGAGCCGGAGAAAGAGCCCGAGCCTGTTGTGCCGGTTGTAGAATCGGCTGCCGTTACGGTGGCGGAATCGGAGAAAACAAGCTCAACCACTTCCTGGTTTTCAACGCCGCCACCGAGCCCGTGGGATGCGGAAGCGCAAAAAGCCACCAAGCTTGCATCGACTTGGGATGCCCCTGTTGCGCCAGCAATCACTCAGCCCCCGCCAGAAGCGGCGGAAATTGTGGCAGAGACGACCGA
The DNA here is from genome assembly GCA_963721915.1 of uncultured Acidobacteriota bacterium. Lineage (GTDB taxonomy): Bacteria > Acidobacteriota > Terriglobia > Acidiferrales > UBA7541 > Acidiferrum. The sequence continues at coordinate 367,597 of CAVRLD010000010.1, forward strand.
AGTGACGAGTTCGTTTGCAACGCAGGCGGCTCCGGACGAAATTGAAGTGGTTTCAGGTGCGGCCGTGAATTCCGTGATACCTGAAGCAGTGGAGACCGTTCGCGAAGAAGCCGCGCACGGAATAACCGAGATCGATATGGATGCCGTCGTAGCCAGGGTCCTGGAGCGCATGAGCAAGGACAGGTTGCAGGAAGTGGCGCGCGACCTGCTGAAGCCGGTCATCGAATCGATCGTCCGTGAGGAATTGAACAAGAGGTCGTAATTCCCTTCCCTTATCAAACCCGCGCTTGGGTGGATTTAGTACTGGGGCCACCTTTCCGCTCAAGTATCTCAAGCTCATCATCCTGTATTTACCGTATGTCCTAATCGGTGGTCAGATGGCACGCTGAGGCAACAGGTCGTCACCGATACTCAGTCCCCAGGATTCACGAGACTCATTGAATTGCACACGCGAGGACAATTGAACAAACAAAGAGGAATGGTCGATATGAGGACGAATTACATTGTTCGTTTTTTGGCGATCGCGCTATTTCTGCTTGCCGCTTCCGGGGCGTCGTTTGCGCAAGTGAGTATCGGCATTTCGGTGGGATTTGCGCCACCGCCGCTGCCAGTGTACGAACAGCCCATATGCCCCGCCGAAGGCTACCTCTGGACACCGGGGTATTGGGCGTGGGATGACGAGGACGGCGATTATTACTGGGTGCCCGGCACGTGGGTGCAGGCGCCTGAAGTCGGCTATCTGTGGACGCCGAGCTATTGGGGCTGGGGCGGAAATGCCTTCATCTTTCACGAAGGCTACTGGGGTCCGCAAGTTGGCTTCTACGGTGGCATCAACTATGGATATGGATATTTCGGGCATGGGTATGAAGGCGGGCGATGGGACCGCGATCGCTTCTACTACAACCGTACCGTAAACAACATCAATGCCACCGAAATTCACAACACCTACAACACCACAATCGTAAACAACAATAGGACCGTTAATCGCATCAGTTACAACGGCGGAAATGGCGGCGTCAACGAGCGCCCAACGAGGCAGGAGGAAGGAGCTGCGCGCGAGCGGCACCTGCCGCCGGTAGCGCCGCAAGTGCAGCACGTGCAAGCGGCGCGCACTAATCGGGATTTGCGCGCCTCCGTGAATCAGGGCAAGCCGCCGATCGCGGCTACTCCACGGCCAGCAGCATTTAATGAGCGCGGCATCGTGCCAGCCAGGCAAGCGGGCGGGCGTTACGAACCGCCACCGCAATCGAATCGCAACGCCAACAACGTTCGGGAAAGCAACGGCGGCGCACGCGACAATCGAGTCACCAGCGGCGGCAACAATGTTGGGGCCAACAATGCCAATCGGCCGCCAGTTCACGTGAACGAACTTCCTCCTCACCAACGGCCACCTGCGCCGAACACGGGCAATCCGAAGGTAGATCAGAAATACCAGCAGCAGCAGGACAAGATGTATGCCAGGCAAGAGCAAGACCGGCAGAGGCTTCAACAAAAACAGGAGCAAGATCACCAACGCCTGACTCAACAAAGGGCTAATGATGCGAGAACGCAGCAGGTAGAGCAACGTCATCAGCAACAGACCCAGCAACTGCAGCAACGGCATGATCAGCAACAGCAGCACATGCAACAGAGGCAGCCTCCACCACAGCAGCCGCAGCACGAGCGACCGCCCGGACGCCCTCAATAGCTTTGAGAAAGGGTGTCCCCGAGCTGTTATCCCCGATCTGTGTAACTACCAAAAGTGAAAGGTAGCGAAGGCATCTGAATGCCGGGTATTGCTGCGGTATTACTATTTGAGCGGGAAGAATGGCACGGGGAAGCGCGTCGCTGGCAACGTGTCAAAACCGGAATCGGTAGGAAAATAGGTATTTCTGAAAGCTTTCCTTTAGAAAAAAAGCATCGCAATCACCTTCGAAATGTGAACATTCAACGTACCGTTACCTAAGCGTTTCGATTCATCCTTTGGCAAACCCAAAAATCTCAGATACTTGCGCCGTGGTCCTCGGCGTGCTTTATTCCTGGCATACAAGGAGGTCCCACGTGGTCAAAACGTTCCAATACGCAATTGCTGTTTTGGCTCTGATCTTTTTCACCGCCGGCGTGAGTTACGCGCAGGGCAATTACGGAGGATCCGTCGATGCCAGAGAGCATGGGTATCAACATGGCTATCGCGACGGCGTTCGCCAGGGTCGTGCGGACTTAAACGCTAACGCTCGGCCCAGCTATAACAGTCAAGACTATAGAAACGCAGACCTCGGCTACGAGCCCTATATGGGTGAGCGGGACGATTTTCGGAAAGGCTATCGCGAGGGATACAAAGCTGGTTACGACGATGGCTATTCTGGAAAACAAATTCGCTCTAACGTCTATGGCTTGAATGGCGACCGCTACGATCCCGATCAAGTTCCTCGGGGGGACCAAGGTGACGACGCCTATTCGCGTTGGAACTATTCGGACGTGGCGCTTGACACCGGTTATCGCGACGGACTAAGCGCCGGCCAAAAAGACTGGCGCGACCGCAAAGAGTATCGCCCGGAAAAGCACGACTCCTTTGAAGACGCAAATCACGGCTACCACAAGGGCTACGGGGATAAGAGTCTCTACAAAGAGCAATACCGCAAAGGTTTTTTGCGCGGCTATGCTGATGCCTTCAACCGGAGGCGGTAGTTAGCGGACGAAAGAAACAATCAGCAGTCACTTCGCACTGTGGTCATGGCTCTGATCCTCAATTTTCGGAGTCGTGGCCACAACTATTTTCGTCATCATTACGAAACCCCTTCACGTTTTTTCTTCGCGCGTAACAAGAAATGCGGACCACGTTGCGGGTGGCATCCATAACCCCACTATTTCTCGGGCTGATACCACTCCGGCGACGGTCCCACCGCCCGTTCAATCTCTGGAACCAAACTGCTATCCAAATGCGCCACAAGCGCCGCCAGGTTCTCGACGATCTTCTGCCAGCGGCCGGCATCGCCGATCGGGTATTGCCCGCCGACCACGTCAGTAGCCGACGCCGGAAGAAGAAGCGTGGCCTTGAATCCCAGACCCCAAACCATGAACATGGCGACGACGTTGCGGCCCCAGGTGCCTACATCCAGACGAAGCTCCGCCGTCAGGTTCGCCGGTGTGCGGCGTCGCAAGGTGAACGCCCCGGAATCGCCGCGGCAGGCGTACCCCATCGGCTTGAATGCGCGCTCGAGAGCGGGCTTTCTAGGGCCCGACGTGACGTCGAGTCCGGCGTCGCGCAGCGCTTCGGAGCCCAGTGGCGGAAGATCATGAGGAAGGGCGGCTCGGGCGACAATCTCCTTCAGACGCGCGCGGTAGTCGAGAACAATGGCCCTGACAGCGCGCGCCGCCTCCGGTTTCGCACTGGCGATGGCCACTCCTGTTGGCATCCGAACACGAGGCACCGAAGCCGCCTCAGGCTTCCCAGATAGCGGCGCCTGCACCGTGCGCTTGGCCTTTCCACAGGCCGCCAGCACTGCGGCGACCGAGCCGGCCAGCGACGGTAACTCCTTGCTGCCAAGGTCGGCCTCCACTACTGCACACGCCGACAGCGATCGGATGCGCCCGTTGACCCACCAGCTATCGGTCAACAGAACGCCTGCCATCATCTCCGCTGAAATCAGAGGCGTTGGAACCAACTCTCCGAACTCCGGCGAATGAAAGTGAATGGCGACGCTGCGGAACGGGAAGGATCTGGGAACCCCGGCGGCAATGGTTTGTAAGGTCGTGTATGCCACACTGTCCTGCGGACTGGGCGACAGGGGCCCGTTGGAAATCCGGCGCGCCCCAGGGATTCCCGGCATCGGCGAAGCGGCGGTGACAAATCGCTCCACCTCCGGAAGGCGTTTCAGCACCCGGTCGACACTGGACACGCCTGCCACCCGGTCGACACTGGACACGCCTGCCACCTGATCGTCACTGAAGTTGAATCGAATAACCGGTTCACCCAGGGCAGCATCCAAAAATGCCTGGTGGACGCGATCCATCATGGCGGCGAGCGGTTCCTTCTTGCTGACTGCGAAACTGGTGAGAAGTGCGACACGCATGGAATGATTGTATACGTCTGCCTGGCCCGGCCGAGACGCAGACCGAAACAATTTGCTCAATACCAAGAATCGCGGGAGCTAGCCCGCGCCTGGCGGCGTATGTTCGAAGGGCTGTTTTGAGAAGAGCGCCTTCGTGACCTCGATGATTAAAACGATAGGCGATTTTTCGTCGCGGTATGGCCAAGGTTTCCCCACATATTTCTCTGACATCGCATCGTAGTACCTGAGCTCAGGATCGGGGCGCCGCTCGATGACGCGTCCACGGATTTGGACTTCCGAGTAGGGGTCAAGAAAATCCACCATGGAAATCGAAATGCGGGCGTCGCGCAACGTGTTTCTTCCTTTCAGCGAACTGGCCTCCGTGCAGACCAAAAGAAGGTTCCCTTCACGGGTTATCCAAACCGGTGCGCTTTGCGGTGAGCCATCAGACATGATGGTTGCAAGGTGAGCGAAATTCGGACGGTCGACCAATTGCTTCACTTCGTCGGAGAGTGCAATGCCCATCGAGCCTCCTTTGCGCACACCTCACTCGCAGGCTGTCTTGCTGTCGGGTGTACGGCCTGGCGCATGTGCCGTCGCTCGAAAGCGAGAATACTCTCAAATTGCTTGTTCAGTGCCGGATAAGTCGTGCCCGCTCAACAGGTCGATGCAACACCATCTTCCGTTGATCCGGCAAGACTTCCCCTAGTACTACTGTGTCATAAAATAGTACACGGCCTCAGATTTGTGCAGCAGGATTCCATTTCCGGCTGATAGTCTGGGCGCATGAGCGGCTCTTCTTCGGCGCCAGGCGCGCAACAGCAACGCTTTGCGGCTTATCTCGACAGCCTGGCGCAGGCCGCAGGGCACCTGGATCGAGCCGTGCCGCTGAAATCGTACTGCACGGGTCTACTCCTTCCCGGCGAACGCAAAAGCGTTGAGCCTATGGCGGCACGGTTGGCCCCGGAGGATGTGCAGCGCATGCACCCGTCGCTGCATCATTTCGTAGCGAATGCCCCCTGGAGTGACGAAGCCTTGCTCGAGAGAGTGCGCCACTTTGTGTTGCCGGTGATGAAAAGAAACGGATCCGTGGTGGCCTGGATTGTGGATGATACCGGGTTCGTAAAGAAAGGAACTCATTCGGTTGGGGTGGTACGTCAATACTGCGGACCGGTGGGCAAGCAAGAAAATTGTCGGGTGGCCGTGAGTTTATCGGTGGCCACCGAACAGGCCAGTCTCCCGATCGCGTGGCGTCTGTACCTACCCGAGATTTGGGCTAAGGATCGTAAACGGCGCAAGGAGACGGGCATTCCGGAAGAGCTTTCGTTTGCTACCAAGTCAACCATCGCACTCCAGCAAATTCGCAAAGCGGTAGAAGAGGAAGTTCCCCTGGCGCCGGTGTTGGCCGATGCCGGGTATGGCAATGATAGTAAGTTTCGGGAAGAACTCAGCGAATTGCGTTTAGCCTATGTCGTCGGCGTTCAGGGATCCATGACCGTCTGGAGACCAGGAGAAGCCCCACTGCCCGCAAAGCGATGGAAGGGGCGGGGACGCCCACCAAAACTGCTGCGCCGGGATGAGCAACATCAGCCCATGGCCGTGAAACAACTGGCGGAATCGTTGGCGGGAAAGGCTTGGAAAAACACTTCCTGGCGGGAGGGCAGCAAGCGGATGCTCCGCTCACGCTTTGCCGCTGTACGCGTGCGAGTTGCTCATCGAGACTATTGGCGAAGCGAACTGCCTCGAGAAGAATGGCTGTTGATCGAATGGCCCACGGGAGAGAACGAACCCACGAAGTACTGGCTTTCTACTCTTCCGGCCGATAGCAAACTCGTGGACTTGGTGAGACTAGCCAAGCATCGTTGGATCATTGAGCGAGACTATGAAGAGCTGAAGCAGGAACTGGGATTAGGACACTACGAGGGTCGCGGCTGGCGGGGATTTCATCATCACGGCACGCTGTGTATCGCCGCATACGGCTTCCTGGTAGCGGAGAGAAGTCGTTTTTCCCCCTCTGCTCGAGCCGGTCAGCTGGACCTACGCACCCAGAAAATTCCGCCCGACTTCCGGCCCCGCGGCTCGTCGCATTCGCGCCGAGCGGCATAATCCGTCATCGATCGCTACACTCCGGATTAAGCTTGCGAGATTTCTCCTCAAACGGCTTACTTGCTGTCCATTTTGTTGCGTTCGCCGTTTATGACACAGTAGTACTAGCAGGCTGCAGAAAAATGCGCGTTTGTCATCCCGAACCCGTGTCGTTTGCGGTGAGGGATCTGCTGTTCGCAAGAAAGCCCAGAAAAAGCAGGTCCCTCACCCCGCTGAAAAGCGCGGGATTCGGGATGACATCCTTTCGAGTTTTTCCGCAGGCTGCTACAAGATATTGAGTGCCGAGCCGCAATGACCGAACACTGCATCGGCTGCTTCACCGGATCGTGGCGCGCTAAAGCAGTGGAGCGGTGACAAAGGGGATGGAAGTGCAATCCCCTTCGCCTCGGTATGGGGCAAGTATTTTTTCGGGCTGTGAGTTGGTCAATCGACGGTGATGCGGGTACCGGCCGTTGTTCCGCTGATCTCTTGTAATGGCTTTCCGGTGCCGACTTGACTGAAGACGGGAGGCCAGAGTTTGAAATCGAACGTACCGCCGTAGGTGTTGCCGTTGGGCGCGACCGTATCCTTTTCGTCGACGGTGAAGATGAATGCAACGCTGCCGTCCGGGGCAAACATCAGACCGATATGGTGGAGCTTCACACTGCCGTGGACTGAGTCCTCCCAAACACCGAAGCAGATGTTTCCACCCGTGGGCGGCAGAAACGCGTTTTCAAATTCAGTTCCATCCGCGTGCCAAGTCTTAAAGGATTCGAGGAACTGGAAGGAACTGGGTGGTCCTGGTGGTATTACAGGCACAGGAATAGGACCTGAAGTACTGGAAGTGGCGGTGTAAATCAGATGCCACAAACCCACGATGCTAGCATGTTTGTTCGATTCTTCGTCCTCTCGATGGTTCAACGATTCGCTCCCTGGAGGGCTCACGAAGGGAATTGAGGGAGCGGCCCCCGCTTTGTAAGAAGCGACGCAACCACCGGCTTTCGCGCCGGCAGCGGTAAACAACAGCCCAAATGCCACCAATGCAACAAGAGCGGAGAACCGCCCGTTCCGAAATGCCTGGAAGATGCTCGTTCGATTCATTGTTTCTCTCCTTAGAGTTTGGCCTGAATGTCTATCCGCTTCATGCCTAGCGTGAGCGGCAACCGCCAAGTGGAAATGCTGATGCACCGTGGGGAAGCAGGCTGTTATACATTGGGGGTTTCGACTCTCGGGGCCGACTCGTGTGGGCGGTTAGTATATTCACTAGATTTACTTGTCAAGTGATTTGTCACAATTTGACGTTGGAGTGCGGGATTGTGAGTTGTAGTACGCCCAGTTACCCCGACATGGCCAGTTCCGTCGCCTCGGTGGCGCCGCAGCCAAGGCCGCCAGACTTTGATCACAACTTCGGCGTAACTCCTGTGTAATCGCGTCATCGGAAACTGAGCCAGTAACCGCGTTTTCCGCTGAATTGACCGGGCTGCTTCGGCCTCGTATAGTCGAAGATTGCTCTGAGTATAAAACGCGCCGCAGGGGCGCGCGGAAACGCAAACTTTCCAGGAGTATTGGGCCGGATGCCTCGCGAAATCGCCAAAGCGTACGAACCGCAGCAGATTGAACCCCGATGGGCGGAGTTCTGGGTGAAGGAGCAGTTGTTTCGCGCGGACGTGAATGCGCCTGGACCGGTCTTTTCCATCGTGATTCCGCCGCCCAACGTCACCGGGTCTCTGCACATCGGGCACATGCTGGACCACACGGAGATCGACATCCTCACGCGGTGGCACCGCATGCGCGGCTACAACACTTTGTATCTGCCAGGCACCGATCATGCCGGAATTTCCACCCAACGGGTGGTCGTCCGGCAGCTTGCCGAGCAAGGGATCAATTACCGGGACCTTGGCCGGGAAGAGTTTGTGCGCCGCGTCTGGAAATGGAAGGAAGAAAGCGGCGGAACGATCCAGCGGCAGATGCGGGAGATTGGGGAAAGCTGCGACTGGTCGCGCGAAAAATTCACGCTTTCTCCGGAATTGTCGCGTGTGGTGCGCGATGTGTTCGTCCGGCTATACGACGAGGGTTTGATTTACCGCGACAAGCGCATGACCAACTGGTGCCCCGTGTGCCTGACGGTGCTCAGCGATCTGGAAGTGGTCCACGAGGAACGGGCCGGGCATCTCTGGCACATCCGCTACCCGGTTGCCGGAAGCAAGGAATACTTGGTTGTGGCGACCACGCGGCCCGAGACGATGCTGGGCGACACCGCCATCGCCGTGCACCCCGAGGACGAGCGCTACAAGCACCTGGTGGGGAGAAGCGCGATTGTCCCGCTCATGAATCGGGAGATTCCCATCATCGCCGACGAAATGGTGGACCGCGAATTTGGCACCGGCGTGGTGAAAATTACGCCGGCGCACGACCCCAACGACTTCGAGGCCGGGCGGCGTCACCATCTCGCCGAGATCGACATCATGACCGATGACGGCCACTTGAGCCCAGCCGCGGGCGCCTATGCCGGGATGGAGCGTTTCGCCGCGCGGAAGAAAGTCGTCGAGGATCTGAAGGCGCTCGACCTGCTGGAGAAGATCACCGATCACACTCACACCATCGGAATTTGCGAACGCAGCCGCACTGTTGTAGAGCCGCGCGTGTCCACGCAGTGGTTCTGCAAGATGAAGCCGTTGGCGGAACCCGCGATCGCGGCCGTGGAGAACGGCGCTATCCTGATTGTCCCCGACAACCGCCGGGAAGAATATTTCAACTGGATGCGCAACATCCGCGATTGGACGTTGTCGCGGCAATTGTGGTGGGGTCACCGGATTCCGGCCTGGTATTGCAAGGAACACAATCATGTGACCGTCGCCAAGGAAGCGCCTGCGAAGTGCGCGGCATGCGGGTCCGAGCACCTGACGCAGGACCCGGACGTCCTGGACACCTGGTTTAGCTCAGGGTTGTGGCCTTTTTCAACGCTTGGCTGGCCCGAGAAAACGGCCGACTTTGAAAAGTACTATCCGACCACCTTGCTGATTACCGGCTACGACATCCTGTTCTTCTGGGTGGCGCGCATGATCATGCTGGGAATTCATTTCACCGGCGAGGTGCCGTTCCGTGCTGTGTACCTGCACTCGCTGGTGCGCACGGCCAGCGGCGAGAAGATGTCGAAGTCCAAAGGGACCGGGCTCGACCCTGTGAAGCTCAACCAGCAATATGGCACCGACGCGATGAGGTTCTGCCTCGCGTCGATGGCGGCCCCGGGCACCGACATTGTCTTGTCGGATGACCGGCTGGCAAGCGCGCGGAATTTTGCGAACAAGATATGGAACGCGGCGCGGTTTTTGTTCATGAATCTCGACAAGTTCGAGCAAAGCGGCGGCGTAACGTTTGAGGAACTCGCTGGACCCGACGTGCGCAAGAAGGCTCCGTACAAGTTCAACGGCAACATCCCGCTGATCGATGAATGGATTTTCGAGAGGCTCGCGGCGGCGCGCGATACCGTGAACACGGCACTGGCGAATTATCGCTTCCACGAAGCCGCACAAACGATCTACCAGTTTTTTTGGGGGGATTTTTGCGACTGGTACATCGAGTGGATCAAGCCGGATTTGTTGAACGCAGACCGTGATCGAGCGGTGGTGGCTTGGAGGAACCTGTTTGCCGCGTTCGACGGCGCGCTGCGATTGCTACATCCCTTCATGCCCTTCCTCACGGAGGAGCTGTGGCACCAATTACCGCAGCATCCCAGCGATAAATCGATCGCCTTGAAATCGTTCGCTTCGGAGCAACAGAACCCGGGCGATCAATCGCGCGTCAACGAATTCGCGCTGGTGCAGGACGTCATCGGGGAGCTGCGTAATATTCGGGCAGACTTGAAACTAGACGCTAAGAGGAAAGTGTGCGCCGAGTTTTACAGCTCGTATGAATACATTCGATCGACGATCCAGCGGAATTTGGACGGCATCCTGCGCCTGGCGAGCTTGTCGGACATGAGTATCTCTGCGAATCGCCTTGCGGCGACTGGCGGCGCGGTTCGTTCGACGGCAAAATTCGATGTGCGCATCGCATACGTCACAGATACGATTGATATTTCGAGCGAGATCGCGCGCCTTCGGAAAGAGATCGATGGCCTGCAGAAGGCCATCGCGTCGAAGGAGAAGCAGTTGGGTGACCCGAGTTTTCGCAGCCGTGCACCGGAAAAGATCGTGCGCGGTATGGAAGCTACCTTGGCGGACCAAAAACTAGAGCTGCAAAAGCTGCGCGCGCGCCTCAGCCAGCTCGATCGGGCCGCATAGAGCGACTGATTCCCTTTCATGGACTTAGATCTCCGCGAACTCGATGACCTGATCCGAAGAGTCTTGGCCGAAGATGTCGGCTCGGGCGATGTGACTTCACTGGCGACGATTCCGGCGACGGCCCTTGCACATGCCCGCATCATCGCAAAGGCTCCGTTGGTGTGCGTAGGGTTGCCTCTCGCCGAACGCATATTTCGGTCGCTCGATGCGGACGCCTCGATCAAGCTCTTGGCGAAGGATGGCGACCTTGTCGAGAAGGGACGTGAGTTGCTCCAGATTCGCGCGAAAGCGAGGGCGGTTCTCGCCGCCGAGCGCACCGCTCTCAACTTTTTAGCTCATTTAAGCGGCATTGGGACGCTCACGCACCGTTTTGTTGCGCGCCTCGCGGGCACTAAGGCAAAGATTCGCGACACTCGAAAAACCACGCCGGGACTTCGCATGCTCGAAAAATATGCCGTGCGCATGGGCGGCGGGACCAATCATCGGATCGGGCTCTACGATGCGATTTTGTTGAAGGAAAATCACATCGCGCTGGCTGGGGGCGTGACCGCGGCCCTCGGTCAAGCGCACGCCTATGCGTCCTCGCAAATGAAACCTCAGGAAATGACGGCGTATGAGGCGATTGCCGCTCCACGCGCTGATTCTCCGAGCACTTCCCTGCCGATCCAGATTGAGGTGCGCGACGAGCGGGAGTTGCGCGAAGCGTTGGAAGCGGGAGCGGAGTCGGTGCTGCTCGACAACATGACACCAGACGCCGCGGGACGTTGCGTTAAGCTCGCGCGCAGCCTTCGGCGCGACTGCGTCGTTGAAATCTCAGGCGGGGTCACGCTGGAAAATGCGCGCGCTTATGCCGAAACCGGCGCAGATTTTCTATCTTCCGGCGCGCTGACTCATTCCGCGCCGGCCGCGGACCTCAGCCTCCTTGTGGACAGCATCGAGGGCAAGTAAGCTTACGTCGGTTTCGACGGCGGCAGGCTCATTGGCGGCCTGGCTGTACTCGGGTCAGAGGCAAGACCATAAGGCCATGGCGCGGCGCACTAAAGCACAATCCGACACGCTTCCGGGAATCACCGATCGGCGAATCGCCGCGCTGCTGACGCTGCTCGCGGAAAATGCCACGATCGTGGTGAGTGGGGCGCGCATCGCTCGGGAGATCGGCGTGTCGCGCTCGACGGTGTGGCGCTGGGTAACGCGGTTACGCGAACTGGGGGTCCGCGTAAAAGGTGAGCAGCACACAGGATATTTTCTGGAGAAGGTGCCGGACATTCTCACGCCGGACATGCTGCGGCAAAGATTGAAAGGCAGCCTGTTCGGCAAGCGCATCCACCATTTCTTCAAAGTGGATTCGACGAATCGAGTCGCGCTGGACTTGGGCCATGCCGGCGAGCCGGAAGGCGCGGTCGTGCTCGCCGAGGAACAAACCGCGGGACGCGGGCGCGCCGGGCACATGTGGCATTCAGAACGTGCGACCGGGATCTATGCGACTCTACTGCTCCGACCACACCTCGCGCCCGTGCAAGCCCCGTTGCTGACCATGATGGCGGGCCTGTCGGCGCATGCCGCGATTCGGGCGCAGACCGGATTGCACCTCGATCTGAAGTGGCCGAACGATCTGATGTTTCGCGGAAAGAAGGTCGGCGGGATCTTGACCGAGATGCACGCTGAGCCGGCGCAAATTCGCTTCGTGATCGTCGGAATCGGTTTGAATGTGAATCAGGAGAAGTTTCCGGCCGAACTAAGCGGGATCGCCAGTTCCCTGCGCGTGGAATCAGGAAAACCGCAATCGCGACTGGAATTACTGGTGCGGTTGCTGCGGGAATTCGAGACCGACTACAATCGATTCCTGGCTGAAGGCGCGGAAAGCGTGACCAGTCGATTTGCGGCCATCTCCAGCTATGCGCATGGCAAACGCGTTCGCGTGGCAAACGGTAAAGATAGTTTCGCCGGTGTGACCGCCGGACTCGGACCCGAGGGTTTGCTCCTGGTGAAGCGCGATGCCGGCCAGATCGTGACCGTGATCGCGGGGGACGTCACGGAAGAGCGAAGTAAGGAAATAACGAAGTAACGAAAAAGGCGGCGACAGCTTCCATTTTATTCATCGGAGTTGTGGCGACGACGCATGCTATTGACCATTGATGTTGGCAACACGAATACCGTGCTGGGCGTATTCCGTGGCGAGGAGCTCATCGCGAATTGGCGGCTGACCACAGCGCGGCTGCAAACTGTGGACGAGTACGGTGTGCTGACGCGCAATCTTTTCACGCTCGCGGGGCTTGATGGAGCGGCGATCGGCGGCGTGATCATCAGCTCGGTCGTTCCGCCGATGAATTGGACCCTGGCGGAAATGTCGCGAATTTACTTCTCGCAGAAGGCGCTTTTCGTCGAACTGGGCGTGAAGACGGGAATGGCGGTGCTGGTCGATAACCCGCTGGAAGTGGGCGCCGACCGAATCGTGAACGGCGTCGCTGCTTTTCACAAGTACGGCGGCCCGTGCATCGTGGTGGACTTCGGCACGGCGATCACCTTCGATGTGATTTCCGCGCGCGGAGAATATCTGGGCGGGGTCATTGCACCGGGATTGGGGATCGCATCCGAAGCGCTGTTCGCTCGTGCGGCGCGGCTTCCGCGCGTGGAGATCAAGGATCCCGGGCGCGTGATCGGGACGAACACCGTCACGCACATGCAAGCAGGGCTTTACTATGGCGCTATCGACATGGTCGATGGGATGTTGACGCGCATCAAGGCGGAACTAAAAACACCGGCAACCGTTGTGGCAACCGGTGGACAAGCGTCTTTGGTTGCGCGCGGCTCGAAGCAGATTCAACACACCGACGAGTTTTTGACGCTGACCGGCCTGCGGATGATCTGGGAGAAGAACCAGCCCGCGGAAACATCCGGGCGCGGCGCTGCGGAGCTTCGGGCTGCCAAAAGCGCGCCCGCGCAAACCAAGAAAGTTCAGGGCTGAGCCGGGTGGATTTGTCCGACGGCGGCGTTCGCAATATGGACGGTTGGAACTACTTCAACTACTTCACGGAAATCGAAGAATACTTCTGGAAGAAACGAGGCGCGCATCTGCTGGTGTCGCCGCTCGATTGGGCGATCATGGAAACGTGGCAGAAAGCGGGCGTGCCTCTGGATGCAGTGCTGAAAGGGATCGATCGCGCATTTGAGAGTTACGCTAGGTCGCGGCGCGGAGCCGGGAAGCCCTTGAAGAGCTTGGCGTACTGCACCGATGCGATACTGGAGACGGTGGCCGAGAGCCAGGAAGCGGCCGCTGGGAGCACGCCCAAGAATGGACGTCCGGTTGCCGAACCTTTTTCACGCGATGAACTACGAGCCTTTTTCACAAAGAACGCGGCGCAGATTGTGAAGGCGGCGGAAAAGTTTCGGACTGCGCATCCAGAATTGGCCGGGCGGTTCGGGGAGATTGCGCAGTCGTTGGACTCGATTTCGCCGCTGCTGGATACGCCGGGAACGCTGGATGTGGAAGACCTCGAGCGGCGGCTCACGGTTCTCGACGAAAAGTTGCAAACGGCACTGGCCAGCCACGCTAGCGAGGAGTTGATGTTGTGGATCCGGCGCGAGGTCGATGGCCAGCTGGCGATGTACCGGCGAAAAATGAAAGCGGAGCAGATTGCGCTGGTGGAGCGGCAATATATTCAGAAGCGATTACTGGAAGAGTTCGGGTTGCCGCGGCTGAGCCTTTTCTACTTTTCCTGAGACTTCATCTGAACGGGACACCTGAACGGGGCAGCTTTTCTCTCCACGCGAATCATCGCAGAATGGATACCGTTTATATGGCTGATGAGTTACGATTATCGATTGAGAAGCTTGTCTACGGCGGTGACGGCTTGGCGCATGCCGATGGAAACACGGTGTTCGTGCCCTACGTGATACCTGGCGAAGAAGTCCGCACAGACGTCAAGCAGAAACGGAACAAATTGATCTGGGCGCGGTTGCTGGAGGTTACCTCGCCGTCGCCGCTGCGGCAGAAGGCTGCGTGCCCTCACTTTCAGACGTGCGGCGGTTGCCATTACCAGCACATTCCGGCGGCGCAGCAACTGCACTTCAAGAAAGAGATTCTGCGTGAAACATTGTCGCGCCTGGGACGCATCACCTGGGACGGGCCCATTATCGAACACTCCGCTGAGCAGTATGGATATCGCAATCGGGCCCAATGGGCGTTGCGTGACTCAAAGCCATTAGCCCTCGGATATTTCTTGCCGGAAAGCTCGGTGATCGTGCCGATCGATGTGTGCCCGGTGCTGTCGCCGACACTCGAGAAAACGTTTGAGCAGTTACAGAACATGACGCGCTCCGGGCATTTGCCGGAAAAAGTGCTGGAGATTGAGGCGTTTGTCGATTCGACCGACGAAAAGATTGCGTTGAACGTGGCCTTTGAACGATTCCCGAAGCCGGCCGCCGAACTGGCAACTGCGTTCCGGCAGGCGCTCCCGAAAATCGAGAGCTTGTTGTTGCTGGACAAGAGCAAAGACCGGTTTGAGTTGACCGGGCCTGGATTTTTGATTCATGAGGCGGGCGGGTTTCGATTCCGGGTGAGCCACCTCTCGTTTTTTCAGGTCAATCGGTTCCTGGTCGAGGACTTATTGAAGACGATGACTGCCGGTGCGAAGGGCGATGTTGCGCTGGATTTGTACGCTGGCGTTGGCTTTTTTACTTTGCCGCTCGCCAAGACATTCAACAGGGTCATCAGTGTGGACGCGAATCTGGCGGCGACGCGTGACCTTTACGCCAACGCCGAGACCGCCGGCGTAACGATCACGTCGCACAACGAACACGCCGAGGAATTCCTTCGCAAGACGCGGGAAAAGCCGGACTTTATTTCGCTCGACCCTCCGCGCGCGGGTCTCGGGGCTGGCGCAGCCGCGGCGCTGGCCGCTTTGGGCGCGCCGGAGATTGCGTATTTGTCCTGCGATCCGTCCACACTGGCGCGGGACCTGGCCGTGCTGACTGGCTCCGCAAAGAAGAAGGATGGGGATGTCGCGCCCGCAGTGCGCTATGAAATCTCCGAAATGCACCTGTTCGACCTGTTCCCGCAAACCTTCCACATCGAAACACTGGTGCGATTGAGACGCGCGCCGTGAAGCTTCCGGCCGTAGCGATTGCCGCATCTTTTGTCTGCGGCATTGTGCTCGGCTTGAGTAAGGTAATGGCGCCCGCCGGCAGTTCGCGTTCCTTCCTGCTTGGATGTGTTTTGCTCGCCGGTTTGTCGATTCTGACAGGCGTGGTCTTGCTGCGGTTCAATTACGTGACTGTGAGCGGAACGGTTTCGCTAGTGGCGTGGGTCGCGCTCGGTGTCCTCGGTGCCGGCATTGCGCTGCAACCTTTGCCACCGGAGCACGTTGTGCGGCTCGTCGACAGCGGGCAACTCGATTTGCACTCTCCCTTGCGTTGGCACGGAAGGCTACGCGACGAGCCGGCAAGGCTGCCGTGGGGCTACGGTTACGAGATCGAGCTTACCGGCGTGGACTATCACGGTACGACCGCGGCGGTGCAAGGCGGCACGCGACTTGGCTTTACGCCGCACACCGGTGATCAAGAGTTGCCCGTTCTTCATGCGGGCGATGGAATCTCCGTCTTGACGCAAGCGAAGCGCCCACAAGTCTTTCGAGACGAGGGGGCATTCGACCGGCGCGCGTATCTGGCCACGCAAAATACTGACCTTACCGCGGCGCTGCGGGCGCCCGAGTTGATCGAGCGCACTGCAGTGGCACCAGCGACGCCCGGCACGTTGCTAGCTCGCGCCCGGAGGCGGCTGCGGGACGAGGTGGACGCGCTGTTCGGCGCTAAACCGCAAATCGCTGGAGTATTGCGCGCGATGCTGCTGGGGGACCGGAGTTTCATCGATCGCGACGAGGCTATGGACTTCCAGAAGACTGGCGTTTTCCACGCGCTCGTGGTCGCGGGACTCCATGTGGGCGCGCTGGCGGCACTCTTGTTCTGGCTCGCACGCAAGCTGCGGCTTTCGCCGGGGTGGGCTATTTTTTTCGTGCTGACGCTGCTCTTCGCCTACGTGGCCGTCGTCGAGCAACGGCCGCCTGTGTTGCGCGCGGCACTCATGGCGGCGGCTGTGGTGACCGGCGGATTCTTTTACCGGCGACTCGATCTGCTTAATTCCGCTGCGCTGGCGGCGATGGCCTTGCTGCTAGCTCGGCCCCTGGCGGTGTGCGATTCCAGCTTCCAACTTACGTTCGTTGCGATCGGCTGCATCGCCGGGCTGGCGCTACCTTGGCTGGCAAGCACCGTGCAACCGTACATAGCAGCGCTGCGCGGATGGCGAGACGTGACTCGCGATGCCGCGCACGAACCCCGGGTAACTCAATTTCGTCTTGATCTACGCGCAACGACGCGCTGGATTTCCGCGCGGGCTCCGATGCCCCTGGCAGCTGCCTTCGAGAATGCGCTCGTCGGCGGCGTGGCGCTTACGTTTCGCGTCTGGGAACTGTTCGTGCTTACGATCGTTCTGCAAATCGGCATGCTGCCCCTGATGGCGCGGGATTTCCATCGAGTCACGCTGGCGTCCCCGGTCGTGAATCTTATTGCCGTGCCCTTGACCAGCATGGTGGTTCCCTTCGGGTTTATCACTCTCGCGAGCGGACTTGTGTTTCCCTTCCTGGGAAGGATCCTCGCGGCGCTGTTGGGATGGCTGACTTGGCTGTTGCTTCATTGCGTGCAGTGGTTCGCGCATTTTCCTCGTTGGAGTTACCGCATTCCTGGACCACCGTTTTGGTTGATGGTGATTTTCTTTGTTGTTGCCGCGGCCCTGGCGGTGGCGGCCCGCGCGGCGTTTTCGAGGCAGCGTGTCGCGGTGTCGGTCCTTTGCGGGTTGCTGTTTGCGTGCACGGTGCTGCTCGCGGCCTTCCCCTTTTCGCCGAAATGGTCCGCCGGAGAACTGGAAGCCACGATCATCGATGTCGGCCAGGGTGATTCCCTCTTCGTGGTTTCACCGCGCGGAAAGACACTGCTGATTGACGGCGGCGGCGCGTTCGGAGGATTCCCGGGTCACGAACAACATGAGGGCATCGATCCCGGGGAAGAAGCGGTGTCGCCGTACTTGTGGTCGCGCGGCTTTCGGAGGATTGACGTTGTTGCGCTGACACACGCGCATCAGGATCATCTCGGCGGATTGAGCGCGATCCTGCGGAATTTTCGCGTGGGCCGGCTGTGGATCGGGCGCGAAGTGGCATCGCCGGCGCTGGCGAAGCTGGAGGCGCTGGCGCGCGCCCGCGAAATTCCAGTCGAGCACGAAGTCCGAGGAAAACAATTCGCTTGGGATGGCGTCGAGGGCGCGTTCTTTTGGCCCGAGACTTCCCCGGACAATATTGCACCGTCAGCGAAAAACAACGACTCGCTGGTGCTGCGGCTGCGCTACGGCAAAAGAACGCTGCTGCTTCCCGGCGACGCGGAGAAGGCCGCTGAGCGCGCGATCCTGGCTGAGAACTCCGAGGAGGATCTTCAGGCCGACGTTCTGAAGGTAGGACATCACGGCAGCAAGAACTCGACGATGCCTGATTTTCTGGCGGCGGTGCGACCTCGTGTGGCGATCATCTCGGCGGGGGAAGGCAACCCCTACGGTCACCCAAGTCCTGAGCTAATCAAGCGGCTGGAAGGCGCAGGCGTGCGCATCCTTCGGACCGATCGCGACGGTGCGATCCATGTCTTGACCGACGGCGATCGTGTGGAGATTTCTTGCTTTGTGGCTTGTCCCGAGGAGCCCTCCCTGGAGCTTGGGCGAATCGGTCGAGGCGACGAGTTGCGGCCGGCCGGGCCGTAGAAGGCGTCACTACAGGGGCTGAAGCCCGATTAGAGCGGATGGCTTACGCCGTGGCTGAAGCCACGGCCTCCTAAGGCCCCCCTCCCCCTTTTTCACAAGTGTTCATTCTAAAGATACTTAAACCCGATTGTTTTCATAGAGTTTCACAAGTATTGATTCTACGGATGTTAGGCCGAATTATTACGTGGAGTGAGCGTTGATTAACTTGAAGTGATTATAGCACACTGATTAACTTTGTCAACAGCCTGAGAAGCGGATCGGTGCTGGCGACGGCCTCGGGGAATACCGGGCTGGGGAAGCGCCGATGGATTCGGCGGACACGAAGGGCGAGGTGGAGCGGAAGCGCCAGATTGCCAGAAGCGCGAGGAGCAACAAGAGGAAGCCAATCGCGGCGCGGTATTCGCGGTTCTTTTTGTATTGGGCGAAGGAGAAGGCGCCTTCGCGGCTTCCGGCTAGGTTGGCCGGGGTGAGGCGCGGGAAGAATAGGGGGACGGCGCGGGCATACTCATCGAACGCGGGGCCGTGATGAAAGCGAAGCTCCTGTTCTTCGCGGCGCATGACGATGGAATAGAACAGGGCGAAATAGCCGAGCAGGAGGATTGCGGAGATCCAAGAATGGGTGGCGATGGCCGCGCCCAGCGTGAGGATCGCGCTGCCGAAATAGAGCGGGTTGCGGGTGTAGGCGTAGGGTCCCGTAACCGTGAGGACGGACTGCTTGTGGAGATGTCCGGCAGCCATGGCGCGCACGAGCAAGCCGACAGCTCCCACCAGTGCGCCGGAGAAGATGCTTTGCGGCGTGGGCCGAGCGAGTATCAGGACGACGATTGCCAGCGGGTAACCCAGGCGCACGCGCCATCGCGCGAAGAAAGCGGGAGCGCTCACGCGGGTACGCCCATGCGCCGGCGGACGGCGTTGAAAACGGCGTCCACCTGGATCGCCAGCATGGAAGGATCCGTCTGGTCGTTGCGGGAGTGCGAGGTGACGCTGTTGGGTGCGCGAAGAACGATGTCGCCGTCGCCAGGGTCCGTGTCTTTGGCTGCGTTCGAGTCCATTCCAGAACCGCAGGGGTTACGGTAGGGGCCGTTACGCGCTGGATCGGTGGGACCGAAGAGCGCGACAGCCGGCGTGCCCAGGGCGATCGCGAGATGCAGCGGGCCGGTGTCTCCGCCGACGATGCAGGTTGCGGAGCGCAGTAGCGCCATGAGCGGGCCGAGTTCGGCGTTATAGAGTAAAGGAGTGGCGTCACCGCTGACGGCGCGAATGGCGCTCGCCAAGTCATCTTCGCCGGGACCATAGTTCACCACGCAGCGCAGGCCGAGATGGTGGTGGATTTTGTCGCAGAGAACGCCGAAGCGCTCGGCGGGCCAGCATTTTGCGCGCCAGCCGCCCCCTGGGCTCAGAACCACGTAGCGGTCGATGCCTTCCCGTTGCAATAGCGATCGAACTTGAACCTCGTCTTCTGGAGAAACGCGCAGACTTATCGGAGCCACCAGGTTCTTGGCTCCAGCACGCTGTGAGAGTTCGCCGTTTTGGTCGGCGATGTGAATGGTGGCAGGCTTCACGCGCTCACTGTAAAGAATGGGGACACCGAATTCGCGGATGGTGTGGGAGGAAAATCCGATTCTTCGTTTCACGCCGCCGAAAAAAGGAAGTGCCGCGGATTTCCACAATCCTTGATAGTCAACTGCGGCGTCCCACGCGGATTGCCACACACCTTCGACAGCTTTGCGTAAGGAGGCCAACGCACGAGTTTCGATGGTGCGGACCTCGGACGCGAGACTGCTGCTTTCGACGAGAAGTTTCCAGCGCGGGTGCGTCATCCAAATAATTTCGGCGGCGGGAAATGTTTCGCGCAGTGCGGCGACGGCGGGGAAGGTGTGCACGATGTCTCCCAGGGAGCCGAGGCGCAGGACCAGGAAGCGCGGCTCAGACATGCGGCGCCTTGCGGACGGCATTGAGAAAGTCGCGCGTGGAATGATCCTTGGGGTCGCCGACAATGGCGACGCGGATGCCCAGGCGGGCGGCGGTGGCGCGTTCGGGCACGGTTTCGGCCGTGTAGTCGGTGCCTTTGGCGTGAACGTCGGGACGAAGAAATTCCAGCAGGCTTTCGACGCTGGGTTCGCTGAAGAGCACGACATAGTCTACGGCGCGCAGGGCGGCGACCAGCTCGGCGCGTGCGGATTCCGGCAGGATTGGCCTGCCGGGGCCTTTCAAGTTGCAAACGCTGGAATCGGTGTTTACGGCGACTGCGAGGATGTCGCCTTCGCGGCGTGCGCCTTCGAGGTAGCGGATGTGTCCGACGTGCAGGGTATCGAAGCAGCCGTTTGCGAAGACTATCTTCGCGCCTGCGCGCTTGCGTTCAGCAAGAAGGTCACGGAGTTGCTCACGCGAGACAATTTTGGAGTCGGCGCGGCGCATGGATCAGGCACCGGCTCCTGACGCTTCGCCGCGAATCGCTTCGAGCAGCTCGTTGCGCGTGACCGTGGCGGTTCCGCGCTTCATGACGACGAGACCGCCTGCAATGTTCGCGATGTGAGCAGCTTCCAGCGGGGACGCACCTGATGCAAGCGCGAGGGTGTAGGCGGCGAGAACGGTGTCTCCCGCGCCGGTGACGTCCACAGCTTGATTGCTTCCGTGGATCGGGATGTGAGTGAGCTTCGAGGGTGATTCGAAGAGCGCCATGCCGTCGCGGCCACGCGTCACCAGCAGGGCGTGCAGCTTCATTGCGGAAAGTGTTGTGCGACCGCAGCGTGCCAACGCTTCAATGTTGGAGCCGATTGCGGTGTGATGCAACGCTTCGAGCTCAGCTTCGTTGGGGGTCGCCGACGTGACGCCGGATTTCGCGTAGGACGCGAGCGCGTAGCGGGCGTCGAGTGTGACCACTAATGATTTGCGTCTCGACGTCACTTGGCGGACGAGCTGGGGCGTGGCGATACCGAAGCCGTAGTCGGAAACCGCGAGCGCTTGGGCGGTGCGAAGTTTGACGTGCAGGAGTTGCTCGATGCGTTTGTGGTTTGCGGGCGAAAGCGGGGTCTGCGGCTCGCGATCGACGCGCAGTACCTGCTGCCCTATCGTGTGCGCCCAGCCTGCGAGAAAGCGCGTTTTTGTCGGGGTCGTGCGGCCTTTGACGCGGAGAATGCCCGAAACGTTCATTCGCTTGTCTTTGAAATAAGCGACGAGGGCATCACCGGCGGAATCCTGGCCGACAGCGGTGATGGGGAGAACGCGTGCACCTAACGCGGCAAGGTTGTTGGCGGCATTTGCGCCGCCGCCTGGCACGAGATGCGTTTCGCGATGGCGTAGGATCAGGACCGGAGCTTCGCGGGATACGCGCGAGATTTCACCGTATTGGAATTCGTCGGCAACGAAATCTCCCAAGACCACCACGATCTTCGCGGAAAATTGCTCGACGTACTCCGCCAACGCGACGAGATCGACGGAACTCGATCCGGCCGAGGTTTGCGTCTGGGAACGCTTCATTTCGTTTGCCTCAGAATCCAATCGACCGCGGCGGCGAGATCGTCGGCGACAAAGTCAGGCTGCCGGGGCCATGTGGCGCGGTTCTCGCGCAGGTCTTCCTCGCCATAGCCTGTGCGAACCAGGATGCCCCGAGAGTCCGTACCATGCGCCAGTTCCACATCACCATAGCGGTCGCCCACCACGAACGAACGGCGCAAATCGATATCGTGTTCGCGAGCGGCACGCTCCAGCAATCCGGGCTTTGGTTTCCTGCATTCGCATTCGTCGTCCAACGTGTGCGGGCAATAGTAGATCGCGTTGAGATGCGCGCCCCCGGCAGCGAGTTGCCGCGTCATGGTTTCGTGAACGGTGTGCACCATCGATTCCGGGAAGAATCCGCGGCCTACGCCCGACTGATTGGTTACGACGATGACCGGCAGCTTCGCATCGTTGAGCCTGCGAATTGCGTCTATGACGAAGGGAAACATACGAAATTGGCTGGCATCATTCAAGTAGCCGACTTCTTCGGAGATGGTGCCGTCGCGATCGAGAAAAACGGCCGGGCGCAGCAAAGCGGGCTCAGGCAGAACGCACCTCCGCGGAGGCGAGCCAGGATTGCGCGGCGACTGCAACGTGGGATGCCGAAATTCGCGTCATGCAGCGATGATCTGTGGGGCACCTGCGCAGGAAACACGGACTGCAATAGGGCTTTTCTTGAACGATGGTGCAGCGCGTCGTGACTGGCGCTGTGCCTTGCGGATCGGTGGGGCCGAAGACTGCAACGACCGGCAGGCCGACCGCGGAAGCCACGTGCATGGCGCCCGAATCATTGCCGATGAAAAGGTGGCACTGGGAGAGCAGGGCTGGAAGATCGGCAACGGAAGTCTTGCCGGTGAGATCGATGGGCGGGCGCCGCATTCCGGCGGAGATGGCCGAAGATACAGAAGCTTCGGTTGGCGTGCCGAACAAGATGATGTCGGCGTCCGACTCTGCCGCCAAACGATTGGCCACTTCCGCGAAGCGGTCCGGCGGCCAGCACTTCGCGGAGCCGTAGGATGCGCCGGCACCGATCGCGACGCGCAAGGCATTCGAACGGGCGCCGGCGGCGAGCAATCGTTCCGCGGCATGCTGTTTTGCTTGCTGGTCAAGACTCAGCGCGATGTAGGACTCTCCGCTTAGGTGGTCGAGCCATCCGGCGCGGCGGAGCAATTCGAGATAGTAGAACTGCTCGTGCGCTGGGATTTCGCCCGGCTTGGGTACAGGCACGGCCTTTGTGAGAAGCACGGTGCGGCCATCGCGCGCGTAGCCGATACGCTGCGGGATGCCTGCGCGCCACGCGAGCCAGGCGGCGTCGAACGCGTTCTGCAAAAGGAGGGCGACATCGAATTTCTGCGCGCGCAGTTCACGCGCCAGGCTCTCGCGACCGGAGACGCCCGCTTGCGGTCCCTGGAGATCATAAGAGACAAGCTGATCGCAAACGTGTTGATCGCGATAGATGTCGGCGACGTAGGGTCGGGCGACGATGGCGATATGTGCCTCGGGGAATCGCGCACGGACAACTCGTAACGCTGGGAGTGCCATGATGGCATCGCCAACCCAGTTGGTGGCGCGGACCAATATCTTCACGCGAATGCTCCCACGGTGGCGGGGAGTTTGCTGCGCAGGTCACGGAGAAATTCTGACTCGTTGGCGATTTCGATCGAAGTAACGGCAACTTCAATGGAAAGATCCGAGAGAACTGCGTGGTTCAGGTTTTGGGCGTCTTTTTCGGTGGTCACCAAGGCGATGGCGCCTGCTGATTTGGCCGCGCGCTCGAGTGCGACTATCTCCGTTTGCGAGAAGCGATGATGGTCACGGAAGGCGCGACGGCCCGCCAACTGCACGCCCCAACGCTGCAGGTCGGCAAAGAAGGCGTCGGAATTGCCGATGCCGCAAAAGGCGAAATGTGCGCCAGTGAGGGAGTGGCGTAGGGATTCCTGGCGACGATCACCATGGTGCGTACGAAAACCCAGCAGCTTGGTGCCGGCAGAATAAGCAGAGGCCTTGAGAAATCCCCGCACGCGTACACAGGTGAACTGCGATTGATTAGTCCGTGTGAAGACGATGGCTGTGGCACGAGTTAACGCGGACCGTGGTTCTCGCAGGCGGCCGGCGGGAAGAACAAATTCTCGTTGAAGCGGGCTCGTGGAGTCGACCAGCACAATGTCCACGTCGCGGGCTAGTTGCAAATGCTGGAACCCATCATCGAGAAGGTAAACATCTACGCCTGCGGCGTCGAGGCGTTGCGCTTCCGCGTAACGATCCGGGCCAACGCCAAATTGCACGTGTCCCTGCAGGCGCTGCTTCATCAATTCGATCTCATCGCTAGTGCCGTTGGCGCCGCGATAGCCGCGGCTCAAGATCGCTACGTGTTTCCCTTCGGCTAACAACTTTTCGGCTAGCCAGATCACCATCGGAGTCTTGCCGGTGCCGCCGACTGTAATGTTGCCGACGCTGATTACCGGTCGATTCAGGCGCTTTTGTTTTAGCCAACCCTGTTTGTACAGCCAGGCGCGCAGCTTTGCCCCCGAGCCGTAGACCAGCGAAAGCGGCCATAGGGCGATGGCGAGCGGCCGCGGAATGTTCATCGCGCAGCGCCATCCACGTGTTTGGCGATTTCCGCCAGCGCGCGGCTGGTGGCGCCCCGGCTGTCGTCTACCAGGCGCTTTGCGGTCTCGCCCATCTGGCGTTTTCGTTCGGGGTCGCGCAGCAATTCGATCCACGCAACGCCGGCGTCTTCGGGGCTTTCGACTTGCACGGCCGCTTTTGCCGCGACGAAGCGCGACGCAATCTCGGCGAAATTCTGCATTGAGGGGCCAAACACTGGAATTTTGCCGAACGCCGCGGGTTCGAGGATGTTGTGGCCGCCCGATTCCACCAGGGAGCCGCCAACAAATGCGCCGTCGGCGTGCTGATAAAGCGAAGCCAGTTCGCCAATGCTGTCGAGAAGCAAGACGGTCACATCATCGGGAATTGAAGCGCCATTTACAGATGCAGAGATTGGCGGCTGCCCATTTCCAGCGGGGATCGGCAGCTCTGAACGGCGAATAAATTTTCGCTGGGATTCGTGAATGAAGTCGGCCGCTTCCTGAAAATGCTCTGGTTTCCGCGGTGCCAGCACCAGGAGCGCACGAGGGTAGTCTCCCTGCAAAACGCCGAAAGCGATTAGCGTCAGTGGTTCTTCAGTAGCCACTACGCTACCAGCAACGATGATCGGGTGGCGCTGCCGGCGTTGCGCTTCGGATTCGAGCCAGGTCGATAGCGGTGTGGGAGCAGGCAGGGGCTGATCGTACTTCATGTTGCCGCTGACATGAACGCGGTCGGTGGGAGCTCCGAGCGCGCGGATGCGGTCGGCATCGACGTGGCTTTGCATCAGGAAGGCGCTGGCATTGGCCAGGGCGCTGCGCAGGAATGGGCGCAGGAAGAATCCGAATTTCCCCAAATAATTTTGATAGCGTGCAAAAGAACGATCCGAAATCCGCCCGCTGACAAAAAGCACTGGGATCTTGCGACGGCCCGCTTCGCGAAGAAAGTTGGGCCATATCTCGGTTTCGAGTACGACCACCATAGACGGCCGTACGGCTTGCAGCGCCCGGCGTACACAAAATGCCCAGTCCAGCGGGAAGTAGATGACCGCGTCCGCGAAAGACATGCGCTGTGCCGCCAGCGCCTGCCCTGTGATCGTCGTTGTAGAAATGATCAGAGGACGGTGTGGGTAGGCCTGCTTCAAGCTTGTGGCGAGCGCCACTCCGGAAAGAACCTCTCCTACGGAAACCGCGTGAATCCAAATCGCTCCGGGAATGTTCGCGGGAAGCTTACTCAATGACGGAAATGAAAAGCCCAGGCGTTCACGGATGTTGGAAAGATACTTGCCGTGACGCAGTCCCTGAACCAGCCAGTACGGCAAGAGCAGCAGGGCTGCGAGGCCCATGAGCAGGCTATAAACGAAATACACTAAATATGGCTCCGGTCTTCACCCGGACACATCGCGCATGGCACGCGCAAAGCGCAGGGCAACCCTGATCGTCCCCCAGGAATCGAAGGCGTCGTGACAAGAAGGGTCTATTATAACCTTATGCGAAACCCGGCCATCGCACTTCCCTATCTTGTAGTGTGCCTCCCGCTCGCAAGTATGCTGGTCGCGGGCCCGCCGCCGCAGCAGGGGTCTCTGAAGGCTGCATCGCTGGAATCACATGAAGGATTCACGGTTTCCGCGTTGCCCTGGACCGATCCCGCGCAATACAAGGAAAAGTTCTCGAAAAAATCTCCGTTTGCCGGTGGCGTCGTCGCCGTGCAGGTAGCGTTTCGGAACGATTCCGACGACAGTGTCAGGATAAATCTCGAACGCATCCGGCTTACCGTACAACTTGATTCCGACAATCGGCAGGAAGTGGCATCGCTGAACTCCGAGGAACTCGCCGACGCTGTGCTGAAACCTAAGGTGAAGGACCCTACCGCGAGTCGCGGTCCGAGACTGCCCATTCCTACGGGCGGATCAAAGGGTAGGCGCGATAAGCATTGGACGGAGTTACAAACCGAAGCTCAGAATGCGAGCGTGCCGACCAGTGTTGTAGCCGGGCACAGCACCGTGCAGGGTTTGCTCTTCTTTGACTTACAAAATCAATTTGACTTGTTGCAAAGCGCACACCTTTATGTGCCTCAACTCATGCAGATGCAAAGCGGCCGCGCCTTAACCTTCTTCGACATCGACTTAAGCCGTCACGGCTCGCAGTAAACGCTGCACCTGTATCGCCCACGAGCTACGAGCGTAGTTGCCGCCGCGATGCATCATTTCCAAAGCAAAATCGCGTTTGTTTGCGCGAGTCGCGCGCGTCAGCTAACATGACTGAGCAAGAATTCTCGATCCCAACGGACCTCATGCTGAATCTTCTCGATCAACTCAATCCAGAACAACGTCGTGCCGCGGAAACCACGGAAGGGCCGGTGTTGATTCTTGCCGGAGCGGGCACCGGCAAGACGCGCGCCATTACGTTTCGCATGGCGAATCTGATCGCCAGCGGCGTGCCTGCGGACGCGATCCTGGCGGTGACCTTTACGAACAAGGCCGCGGAGGAGATGCGCAATCGCGTGTCGGACTTGCTCTTGCGAGCAGGGGTGCCGCCATCGCAGCCTTGGCTTTCGACGTTTCATTCGCTGTGCGCTCGCTTACTTCGCCGCGAGGCTCCCAGCGCGGGGCTTCCGCGCGATTTCGCCATTTATGACACCGACGATCAGATCGCCGCTATCAAGTTGGCGATGACCAAGCTGGCCATCGAGGACGACAGCCTGACGCCGCGAAACGTGCTCAGCGCGATCAGCCACGCAAAAAATCATGGGCTGTCGCCTGAGAAGATGCGCAGCGAGGCGATCGGACAGGACGGGCGGAGAGTCGCAGATATCTTTGCCGAATACGAGAAATTGCTGCACCAGAGCAAGGCGCTGGACTTTGACGATTTGCTGTTGCGGTCGGTTCGGCTTCTTCGCGATGCGCCTGCCGTGCGCGAAAAGTGGCAGGCGCGTTTCCAGTACATTCACGTCGATGAATACCAGGACACGAATCGCGTGCAGTACGAGCTGATGCGGCTGCTCACCGGACCCAAGCGGAACGTGTGCGTCGTCGGCGACGAGGATCAATCCATCTACCGTTGGCGCGGTGCAGACGTATCGATCCTGATGAGCTTTTCGCGCGACTTCCCTGCCGCAAAAGTGATCAAGCTGGAGCGCAACTACCGCTCGACGCAGAACATTCTGGACGCAGCGGGCGCGGTCGTAGCCAACAACCCCGACCGCTTGGGTAAGTCGCTGAGCGCCGAGAATGGCGGCGGGACCAACCTTAAATATTTCGAAGGGCGCGACGCGAACGCCGAGGCCGAGTTCGTTGCCGGCGAGCTAATTCGCATTCTCGATGATGATTCCTCGCTTACTTGCGCCGTCGAATACCGGACCAATTTTCAGTCGCGCGCGTTCGAAGAGGCCTTCCGCCGCAGAGGCGTTCGCTACAAACTTGTGGGCGGCTTCAGTTTTTACAATCGGGCTGAAGTAAAAGACACCCTGGCTTACGTGCGCCTGGCGATGCATCCAGAGGATGACGTTTCACTGTTGCGCGTGCTGAACGTTCCACCCCGTGGTATCGGCAAGACCACCGTCGATGCGCTACGCGAGACCGCCCGGCTCGATAGCTCCTCCCTCTGGGATGCAATCACGAAATTCGTCTCCGGCGCGTCGGCAGGGCGCGCGGTGGCGCCTCTCCGCGCGTTTCAGGAAATCATTGCCAAGCTCCAGGAAAATCTGGCCAAACTCGGCTCTGCGGACTTCCTGCGCAGCGTTCTCGATGACACCGGATATATGGAGATGCTGAAGGATCGCAACACTCCCGACGATGTTGCGCGCATCGAAAACCTCGAAGAACTCGTGCGCGCTGTAGCCGAGAGCACCGAGGCCGGTGAAGAGTTCACCGACTTCCTCGACGCTGCGGCGCTCGTCAGCGATGCCGATTCGTTCGAAGGCAAACCGGGCGTCACGCTCATCACCCTTCACAGCACGAAGGGGCTAGAGTTCGATCATGTGTTCCTCACTGGCATGGAGGAAGGCATCTGCCCTCACAGCCGCTCATTTGATGACGACAAAGGGATCGAGGAAGAACGCCGCCTCGTTTACGTCGGCATGACCCGCGCGCGCAAATCGCTCACGCTGACCCGCGCGGTGTACCGTCGCGTGTTCGGGAACGAGCAGCAACTACGAGCCTCGCTGCCTTCACGATTCCTCACCGAAATTCCCAGTGAACTCGTTGAAACCGTTCGCGGCTCCATGGCCGAAATCGGCGCGACCCGCCGCTACGAGCCCGATCCCGAATATTCATACTCGCCTGAGGAATTTCTAAGGCGTGTGCGAGGCAAGCCGGCTCCCTCCGCGCCGCTGCCGCGCCGCCCAAGCAGCCCGTCCGTTTCGTTCAACCGCGGCGGGATGAAGCGCGGCGCGAGTGCCGATCCCCTACTCGGTCAAAAGGTGCGGCATCCGGAATACGGCGTAGGGACGGTGGTGGGCGTCGAAGGTGAGGACGACGACCGCAAGCTCGCGGTCACTTTTCCCGGCCGTGGCACCAAGAAATTCATCGAGCGCTACGCGCAGCTCACCCAGATGTAGGCCAGGGCACCGCTGTTGCGCGTCAGAGCCTCTCAAGGTACATTGAGGCGCGCTTTTCATCCTTCAATACACAACGTATCTGGCAGGGGCAAGCTTCGCGTTTGCCCGGGGTACGATCGGAGACTACGGGTGGGATCACAGCTCTTCAGTTGTAAGAGTATCGATCAGCTTCTATCGGACTCCGAAAACGCCGAAGTTAAGCTCAAAAAATCCCTAGGCTGGCTCAGCCTGACTTCCCTCGGCATCGGAGCTGTGATCGGTTCCGGGATTTTCACCATCGTTGGTACCGCCATCGCCGGCCAGAAGATGCAAGTCTCCTCGATTCTGAACGCCCCACTGCTCGAATACTTGATCTACCACTCCGCATCGTTCGGGCGCCCGGGAGCCGGCCCCGCGATCGCGCTTTCTTTCGTGCTGGTCGCCATTGTCTGCGGCTTCGCTTCCGTTTGCTACGCCGAACTGGCCGCGATGATCCCTATCGCCGGCAGCGCGTACACCTACACCTATGCCACCATGGGCGAACTTATCGCCTGGATCATCGGCTGGGACCTCATCCTGGAATACGCCGTCAGCAACATGGCGGTCAGCGTCGGTTTCTCCGCCCACATCGTGGGCCTGCTGGATTGGTTTGGTGTGCATCCAGATCTACGCTGGATCACGCCCGCTTATCTACCTGGCGGCTTGTCGGACCTGCAAGGAAATATGCTCTACGGGCCGGGCTGGCACTTCGGTTTCAATTGGCCCGCATTCATCATCGTGATGATCCTGACAGTGATCCTGGTTCGCGGCATCCGGGAATCCGCGGAGACCAACAACATCATGGTTCTGCTGAAAATCATAGCCATTCTGGTTTTCATCGGATTCGCGTCGCGTTTCGTTCATCCGGCGAACTGGCACCCGTTCGCGCCCAACGGCTGGCCTGGAATCCTCACCGGCGGCTCGATCGTGTTCTTCACGTATATCGGATTCGATTCCGTCTCCACCGCCGCGGAAGAGTGCAAGAATCCACAACGCGACGTGCCCATCGGAATCATCGCCACGCTGGTCGTCTGCACCGTGCTCTACATCGGAGTAGTCGTGGTGCTCACAGGCCTGGTGCCCTGGCAGTCGCTTGTCGACGATGCCGCGCCGGTGGTCAACACCCTGAAGAAGCTTCACTTCACGGGCGTCCGTCTGGTGGTCCTTCTTGGCGCGCTGACGGGCATGATCTCTTCGCTGCTGGTCTTCCAACTCGGGCAAGCGCGCGTGTGGTTCGCGATGTCGCGCGATGGCTTGCTGCCGCGCATCTTCAGCCGTGTGCACCCGCGCTTCTGCACTCCAGATTTTTCCACCTGGATGGCCGGCTTCGTTGTGGGAATTCCCGCGGGACTCCTGGACATCGGCACGCTCGCCGATCTTTCCAACATCGGCACGCTATTCGCGTTTGCGCTGGTTGCCGCCGGCGTCTTGATCCTCCGTTATCGCGAACCGAATCGCAAACGTGCGTTCCGCGCGCCGGGGGGACCACTGGCTCCCATCATCACCATAATAACGTGCCTTCTACTGATGGCGGGCCTGCCGATCACCAACTGGATTCGATTCTTCGTATGGATGGCGATTGGTCTCATGTTCTACTACAACTACGGGCGTAAACGCAGCACGTTGCGCGCCGCGAATCAGGCATAGAGGAATCCGCGATGGAGGAGCTCATCTCCAATTTCTCGCCAAAGCCGGCGGTTATTCTTTTCTGCGCCATAGTCGTGCTCGTGCTCACCCCTGGCCAAGCGTTCGCGTGGGGCGCCAACGCGCAGAAAATCGTGGTCAACAAGGCTGTCGATACTCTCCCGCCCGACGTGCGAGCCTTTTTCGACGCAAACCGCGCGTTTCTCGTGCTGCACGTGACCGATCCGCTTGAGGCGGAGACCAAAACGCCGAGCGAGAAGCACAATCACTTCATTTACCTCGACAAATATGGGCGCTTCCCGTTCACTACGCTTCCCCGAGTCTACAAAGCCGCAGTCGCCAAGTACGGCAAGTCCAAGCTGGAAGCGACCGGCCTGCTGCCCTGGCAGATCGGCGTATACAACGCCAAGCTCACCGAAGCCCTGAAGCTCGGGCGCTGGGATGAAGCTAAACTGGACGCCGCCATCCTTGCCGGCTACGTCTCTGAAGCCCACGACCCGTTCAATACCACGGACAATTTCGACGGCCACCTCTCCCTGCAAACCGGCATTAACGAACGCTTTGGCGTCACGCTGATCGATCGATTCTCGTCTTTCTTCCCTATGCGCCCGAACGACGCCTCGTTCATCAGCGATCCAACCGACCACGCCTTCGAATCCTGCCTGAGCGCTCACAGTTGGCTGGAAACGATCTTGCTCGCCGACCGCAACGCCCGCCTCGCCGGCAAATCCTACGACGACGAATATTTCGACCGTTTCTACAACCTCACCGCAGCCACCCTGATCCGCCAACTCTCCGACGCCGCCACCGACATCGGCTCCTACTGGCTTACGGCCTGGATCAACGCCGGCCGCCCGCAACTCGGCCACTAATCCGCATCCACTCAGGATCCGCTATCGCCGATCCGCCACTCCTGTAACTGCCGTCTCCGAGGCGGCGGGGTTTAGACTCAACCTATCCCACACATGCTTTACGTGCAAAAGCGCCAGCCTGAAACTTTCTTGCGGCCATTCCACTCTGCTAAACTTCCACATGCCCGCAGATCGTTCCCCGAAAAATATCGCTTCGCTCCCGAAAGCAGAATTACACCTACATCTAGAAGGCTCAATTCAACCTGCTACCGTCGTCGCTCTGACGCGTTCCCACGGCGTAGTCTTCACCGAAGCCGAAGTTCGCCAAAAGTACGCCTACCAGAATTTCAACGAATTCCTCGAGGTCTTCAAGTGGGTCACGTCCTTCCTCCGAGACCCGCGCGACTACGCCCTGATCACCAATGACCTTGCGGAGCAATTGCTCTCCCAAGGCGTCGTCTATGCAGAGATTACCCTTTCCATCGGCATCATGATCCTGCGCAAGCAAAACCCCGAAGGCAATTTCGAGGCCATGCTGGCCGCCGCCGAGCCGTTCGAAAAACGCGGCCTCCACCTGAATTTTATCTTTGACGCCGTCCGCCAGTTCGGCGTTGAAGCCGCCATGCAAGTCGTCCTCGCGGCCCAGCGCGCCAACTCAAAGTTCATCGTGGCGTTCGGTATCGGCGGCGATGAACTAGCCATTCCCACAAAAGACTTCCGCGGCGTCTACGACAAAGCTGGTGAGATTGGCCTGCGCCGCCTCATGCACGCCGGCGAAATCGGCGGCCCGGAGAAAATCCGCGAAGCCATCGAACTCCTCGGCGCGGAAAGAATCGGCCATGGCATCGCCGCCGTCCACGATCCGGCGCTGATGGATCTCCTTGCCGACCGCCGCATTCCCCTCGAAATCTGCCCCCAGAGCAACATCCGTACCGGTGCCCTGGCGGGTCAACTGCGCCGCGAAGACGCCCAAATCGAGCATCATCCTCTTCCGAAGCTCTTCCGCCACGGCATCCCAGTCGTGCTCTCCACCGACGATCCCGCCATGTTCCACACGACACTCCTCGACGAATACGAAAACGCCCGCCGCATGGGTTTGACCGAACCCGAAGTCGCGCGCCTCACCCAAATGAGTTTCGATCACGCCTTCACCAGCAACGCTGCTTCCTCCGCGCCTCCAATTCGCTCATAAACATTCCCCAGATGACACCAGCCTGTCGGCCATTCAAATCCTCTCCTACCCGACGGCGCCCTGACGCTGAGACCAACCGCGCTGGCAGTGTTGGCGCTCGCTGGATTCATCGTATTGCAATTGCTACACTCTGACGCGCAGACCTAATCGCACCGCCATCTCAAAGGAGACTCGTTCATGTCGAAGCAAGACGAAGCCGGACTCATCCTGAAACTCTACGAACTGCGCCGCGAGGAAACGATGCGCAAAGCGCGCGACTGGTTCTTTCTCGAATTCAACCCAGAGACCCTCGCCGATTTCAATAGCGCTATGTTCGGCGCGCACAGCGGGCATTTGCGCATGGTCATAACCTACTGGGACATGGCCGCGGCTCTGGTGAACGACGGGGCGATTCGCCAGGAGCTTTTCGGCGACTGCAACGGCGAGCATATCGGTGTCTTCTCGAAGATTGAACTGCTCCTCCCCGAGATCCGTACTGCCTACGCTCCGCAATTTGCCGCGAGCCTCGAAAAACTAATTGACGCCACACCAGACGGGCGCAAGAGGAGCGCAATGGCGCGGGAACGAATGAAAGGCGTCCGCGAGAGCGTCGCGAAACAGCGAGCGCAGACGGCTTAAGAGGAGCCCTCAATGGACAAGGCCACTCGCACCGTTTCATCCGCAACGCTGCTCGTTGTTGCAAGCGCCTTATCCGGCTTCTCGGCCATCGCCCAGCAAGTCCCGCAAAACCTGCAGCCCCCCGCCAGCGAGCAACTACTCCTCCAAGTCCATGCCAAGGGCGACCAGGTCTACACCTGCAAAGCCGACGGCGCGCAATTCAGCTGGATGCTGAAGGAGCCCGACGCGCAGCTCTTCGACAAGGACGGCAAGCCATTCGGCAAACATTTCGCCGGTCCCTCGTGGGAAGCCACCGACGGTAGCCGCATCACTGGCAAAGCTGCGGCTAACGCGCCTTCCCCTGACGCCGATTCGATCCCGTGGCTGCTGGTCAAGGTAGTCAGTCACAGCGGAGCAGGCGTTCTCGTCCCGGTCACCTCGCTCCAGCGCATCAACACCAAAGGCGGCAAGGCCCCCGCATCCGGCTGTGATGCCACCCACGTC
Organism: uncultured Acidobacteriota bacterium; assembly: GCA_963721915.1. GTDB lineage: Bacteria > Acidobacteriota > Terriglobia > Acidiferrales > UBA7541 > Acidiferrum. Next base: position 401,238 of record CAVRLD010000010.1, read on the forward strand.
GGCCAGGAAATCCGCGTCCCGTATTCGGCCGACTACGTATTCTTCGCGCCAAAATAGTCCCTCGGCTACAAATCGGTCCTGAAATCTGTACGTCCTCTTGGCTTCGATCACCCAGGGCCCAAATGTTATACTGCCCGCATGAAAGCACACGTCTGGGTTATGCCAAAGCGCACCGTCCTCGATCCTCAGGGCCAAACCATCCACCACGCCCTCTCCGGCCTCGGCTATGAAGCGGTCAAAGACGTCCGCCAAGGCAAATTCTTCGTGCTTAATCTCGACGGCTGGACTCGTGACCAAGCTCAGACGCAGCTCGAGCGCATCTCCAAGGAAGTTCTGACCAATCCAGTGATCGAGGAATATCGCTTCGAAATCGTGGAGTAATTTGTAGCGTCCGCCCTCCGAACCGTTCCATTTCGTGCGTTTGCGTGTGTGAAGTAGCCCCTCCAGGTGTTTTGTTCGGAGACACTACTAACGCAACCATTTACGCCGAGGTGTTCGGCCAGCCAAAACCCGTCTGGCGTATTCGAAGACAAATATCGAGACCCCGACACGACGCCGGCTTGGCGCTCCAAGGATCATTCGGTTTATTGTCGGCGGTGCCGGAAAACGGAGGCGGTCGCTTGTTATATGAATAGAGGCGCTACACCGAGGACCTTATGACCGACGATTCCGTACCCCTCGGCCTGCCCCTGTTAGGGGCGTCGAGCGACTCTTGCGAGGCTACGACTCTGTATCGCGAACTGCGCAAGCCGCTGCTGCGGTACCTGGTATCTCTCGGATTATCGAGCGACGAAGCGCAGGACGTGGTTCAAGATGCCTTTGTTAGCCTGCAACGCCATCTGACTTCGGGCGGCTCACAAGAGAACATTCGCAGCTGGGTGTTTCGCGTCGCTCACAATCGAGCCAGGAACCGGCAGAATAGCTATCACCGGCGTTTTGGCGAACCGCTTGACGCGGAAGTGGATTCAATTTCGGATGACGCGACGCCAGAGCACGCGGTGCTGCGGAAGGAAAAGTTCCAGCAACTGAGGAAGGCGATCCTTTTGCTCACACAGTCCGAGCGCGAGTGCCTGCTCCTCCGTGCCGGAGGGTTACGTTATCGCGAAATCGGCGACGTCTTGGGGATTGCCACGTCCACGGTCGGCGAAACCGTGGAGCGGGCAGTCAAGAAATTGGCGGAGAAATGCAATGTGTGACTTTCCAGGAAAACTGATTGCTTGGCTCGATCGTGAACTCCCAGAAAGCGAGGCTGCTGAGGTGCGGCAGCACGTCCAGGAGTGTGCGGCATGTCGAAACCAGGTCCACGCCTACGAACAAGTCGGCATCGCCATGAATGCTTACTGCGACGAAGCCCTCGCATCGACGGTGCCTGGCGGAAGGATACGTTGGCAGCTAGCCCTCTCGGCAGCGGCAGTGGTGGGGATCGCACTCCTCTTGGTCTTCCCACGAGCGCGTGTCGAACAGACCATAGCCCGCCAACCCGTGCCCGTTGCGCCTGCGCTCCACGATGCTACGACAGTAGCCCCACCGGCTATTGCCTTCGAAACACCGCCGACGCCCGAAAAGCCCCAAAAACCCCAGAGGAACGTTCATCAGCATCCGGCCACCCCAGCGGCACAGAATCCCGCCAGGAATTGGGTTTCAGCTGAACCCGCGATTCAGATTGCGATTCCCGCGGAAGCAATGTTTCCGCCGGGGGCTGTTCCCGAAGGGATAAATTTCGTTGCAGACCTGAGTATCGGGCCGGATGGATCGGCGCAGGGACTTCGCCTGCAACCGCGACTTGTTGGATTGGAAAGGAGATCGACTCGACCATGAAATCAACCTTTAGGCATGCACTTATCCTATCTTTGGCAGCGGGCACCGGCGCGTTTGCCCAGGACCCGGGCAACGTCCTCTATCGGACGGGCCCGGTCGCCGGGAGTATATCCCTGCAAAGTGCTGGCCCGGTTACCAGCGTTGCGTGGAGCGCGTTCGAGAAGGGACCCAGCAACCCAGTTCAAGGCGCGCCCTATTCCGCAACGATTACCAACGAATCCGTCCAGACACTGGCCGACGGCAATCGTATCGTGCAGACCAGCAATGGAAGTACCGCGCGCGATTCGCAGGGACGCACTCGACAGGAAACGGCGTTGCCACCCATCGGCAATCTATCAGCTGCAAACGCGCCGCGCCTGGTGTTCATCCATGACACCGTGGCACAGGCCTCCTACACGTTAAATTTGACGGATAAGACCGCGCAGAAAATCCCGACGTTTTCCATGGCAACAACTGGACCAGGGGCCGCAGGCGGCGCCACCACAACGTTCATGCGAATGGAGAGCGGTGCCCCAACTGGGTCAGGGCCGCTGCCGTTGCCACCACCGCCGATGGCTTTCCAAGGGACGATGATCGGGAGCGACCAGGCCCAAATGAGCACCGAAGAACTGGGCTCCAAGACGATGGAAGGCATCATCGTGAACGGAGTGCGTACCACTCGCACCATTCCAGCAGGTGAGATTGGCAACGAAAAGCCTATCAGCATCGTGACCGAGGTATGGACGTCGCCCGATCTGAAGACTGTAATCTACAGCAAGCGAAGCGATCCACGGATGGGCGATCAGACGTTCCAGCTGACCAACATCGTGAGGGCGGAACCTGACGCCTCGTTGTTCACAGTGCCGGCGGATTTCAAGACCGTGGACGGCCCTCAGCGAATCCTTTATCAACCGAAGCAATAGAAACGTTTGTCGGAACGGCAGTCGAAACACTGACTGCGTCAATGACCAAAAGGCCCGGACGAAGGTCCGGGCCCCTTCGTTTTAGAGGTGATGCGTCTCAATCCCAGGCTGAAGGCTCCGTGGAGGCGGTTCAGATCTGGCGGCGGGCTTCGTCCGCTTCTTGGGCGAGGCCCATCAGGAATTGAACGAAGGCTGGATTGTTGAGCGGCTTGTGCCCGCGAAAGAAACCGTCTTTGTTTTTTGGTTGTGGATCTTCGACAGACTCGCGGAGGGAGCGCAGGCTTTAGTCACGCATACCTGACCTCAATGAATACCTGACATCGTTGGGGCGGGGCTTGTATCCTGAGCTTCGAAGGGCTCCGCCCGGCAGTTGCCCCTTGACGCAACGGTGTGGGATCGAGGTTTATGAGGGGGTGGGGTTTGGCTCGGAGGCTGTAGGGCGGAGCCATTTTATTTTCCACACCAGAACAATCAGGAGGGCCAAGGCCAGAGTGTTGGCCAGGCCGTAGTGGGTCTCCTTGGCGCGGATTGCGATGGTAATGATGCGGGCGAGATTTACGATCCAGAGGGCCGCCAGAGCGCCGATGTAGAGCAGCACGGATTTCCAGCCTTGCATGCGCTTCCAATTCATGAGGAATACCGTGGCGAAAAGCATGGAGAAGATCTGAATATTTTCGGCACCGGAGCACTGCCAGGTGATGGTGACGTCGGTGACGGGAGTGATGACATGATCGCCGGCGGCGTAGGAGCCCGGGACGAAAAATGAGGCAGCTGTGGCCCAATGTGGTCCGAGCGTGCCCCAGTGGTCGTGCATTTCGTACGGCACGGCAACCACGAACAGGCCGAGAAGGATGACGAGAATGTAGCCGCTAATTTTCATCGAGTGGTCAGCTTGAGAAGCGCTATGACAAATAGACCGATGAGAAGCGTGAATAGCCGCTGGTGCCCGGAGAACTCATCGCCGGTAAGGCGGCCCGCGGGCGGCGGCGGAGCAATCCCGGTGGAGCCAGGGGCGCTATGCGAGCCGCCGGCTGGAACGTAGAAAGGTGGAATGAAAAAGAAACCACGCGAATGCGCGGCGGCCGGCACGACAGCAGGGTGTGCTAGGGGATCTGCGGGTCCCACAATGGCAGGACCACCGTCGGCGACAAGCGTGAGCGGCGCTTCGGTCGGCTCCACAGGCTCCTCGAGAAGAGAGGGCGGAACATCTTCGCTTGGCCGCATGGGGGCCAAGCTGATGAGATTGCCGCAGCGAGCGAGAACGGTCTTGCCACAGAAAGTCATGACGTACTCACCTTTTTTGATGAGGAGGGCTTTCTGCGCCCATTTGATCTTGTCGCCCTTTCGGAAGGTGCTGAAGGCGGTGATGTCCTCGGGAAGCGCGTGCATGGAGGCGTTGCGGTCGGCGCAGTCACCGTAAAAGTTGTGAAGAATCGGGTCGTCGTGAACGCGCTGGAAAAATTCGTTTACTGAGCTGAAGCCGCCGCGAAGAAGGGCGAAGTTGAGGGGACGGAATGAGGCGTGGATGAGCGGGGTCTCGACGGAGGATGGACCGAGCGTGAGCGTGGCCTCCCCGCCCGTGTGCTGACTTGGTTGGCCGGACGCGCTAGCGGTTCTGCTAGACGCATGCGACTTGTGCGCATCGTAAAAGGATCGGAAGACAAAGAAGCTGCTCACGAACAAAATGAGGGCGAGAAGAATTCTCTTATCGCTCATGGGATTGTTCCTTTTCAGCGGAGACGGCAGCAACGAATCCGGACCTTGCGAAAGGTCGGAGCATTTGCGTCATGGCGGCCCAGAAAAGCCGCGCGACGGGGGAGCCCGGGGTGCTGATGTTCTCTCTCTTCGACCAGCTCTCGTTCCGAAAAGGCAGAGCGTCTGGCCTGGCCTGTTTTGCGATCAACTTGCCAACCTAAACTGACACTAGGTTGGAGGCACGCGAGGGTCCATTGCGTCGAGACCGAACGTACTGGAACGATTATCCTAGTACTAACCGGTAAATTGCATATGATCAATAGGTTAAATCATATGCGAAGCCGAGTGGAAGCTGGATGGATTTCGGTCAAAACCTAATTTGCCATGCACAAGGACTAATAATGTCCACAAATGGAGACTTATTGGAACTGTCTTTGAAAAGCGGCTAGCTGTGATTTCAGGTCGGCGACTTCGGCTCGCAGCTCAGCTATCTCGTCTTCGAGCTTGGCCAAGCGTTCCAAATCGGGAAACGTGCCTTCGGTTTGTCGGCGGGACGAGGACGCATCCGAGTGAGCCGCCCTGGAAGCAGGGACTTCCACGTCGCCGGAGAGGAGATGGACATAGCGAAGTTCCTTGGTGCCAGGCTGGCGAGGGAGGACTTTCACGAGTGATGGCTGGCGGTTCATGAGCAGGTTGAGCGCGGAGTGAACGGCGCCGAGATCCTCAAAATGATAGAGGCGATCCGTGCGAGTGCGAAGTTCCCCAGGAGTTTGCGGACCGCGGAGAAGCAGGACGCAGAGAAGAGCGACCTCGTGGCGGTGAAAATTGAAGACCTCTGCCAGGCGGTGTTCGAACTTGGGGACGCGACTGTCGGTCGCAGCGGAGCGCGCGAGGCCTTCCTGGTTTAACGAGTGAAGCGCACGGCGAATAGCGTCTTCGTCGAGGTCCATCACCGGATCACGATTGGATTTTTGGTTGGCCGCGTTGAGCAGGGCGTTCAAGGACAGCGGATAGTACTCGGGAGTCGTGATTTCTTTTTCGATGAGCGAGCCGAGTACGCGGGCTTCCACTGCACTAAGAATAAGGTTCACGGAGAACAATGATACACAAAGACACCCATTTTGCGCTTCGCGTTGGGCGCCGCAGGGCCCGCCAATTATCTGGACGGTGGTTTAATTAAATGAATCCCGGCTACACGCCGGAGATAGAAACGACACGGAGTTTGTGATCGGATTGCCCAGGCCTGTTGGCGGAAGGTTTCTGCTCTTCACGTTGGGCCTGCGCGATGGCGGAGGAAACGTCACTCGGCTTGCAGGGCGACGGGATAAGGTCAACAGCGCCGTGGCGCAGAGCCTCAAGATATTCGTCCCAATCAGCCAGACGCGAGGTAACCACGATGGGAACCCTGCGCGCCCGAGTTTGCGCGAAAGAGAGAAGGTCGCGGTAAGTCCCGTCAGCCAGGCGGCGCTCGCAAAAAACGAGGCCTACATTTTGTTTCGCGAGAAGATCACGACCCTCGTTGAGGCGTGAGGCATGCAACGGGCTCCAACCGTCCTTTTGGAGGATGGAGGTGAGCGCGCGGCGTTGGTCCAGATCCGACGAGACCACTAAGATTTGCGGACGATCGTTCATTTGATTCTCCCAGAGGAGTGTTCTGAATTCGCGTGCGCGCTGGGCTCAGTTTTTTGTTTCGAATCCGAGAGCGTGAGCGCGCTGGAAACGCTCTGAGAAAGCAACAACCCACCCAATTGCGGAAACATACTAGGCGCGAGCGTTTCGGAGTGGCATCCAACGATTACCTTAGTCCCGCAAAAAAGATACTGCAATAGTACTCTCGCGGAATTTTGCGAGATTTTATTTTCAAATCACTCCGTTAACGTTAACGGCGATCATTTCCTACCTTCCAATTGACCGTTAACGTTAACGCTAGATTACCTCTTTAACCGTGCGTCGTATGATAGCTGCGCTGGCTGTCGCAACAACACCGTTCAGACGCGGCTTGCCAAGCCGAGGAGAATCAGATGGGTCGGGCTGAAGGTCCTTAGCCCCTTCAATGGCTTCTATTCGTGATATAGATCCCGATACGAAACGCTACTTCGCCTCCCTTATTCGCTACCTATGCGCTACACGTGACCTAACCGCTGCCGCCCCTATTATCGTCAAAACTCGGGGCATCAAAGACGATGCGAGTGGATTAGCACTACCGTGAAAATCAAAATTGTCGTTGCGAGATTGAGGTGACGAAGACCTCGAAGGAGGCGGTATCCAATCCGAGATGCGGTTTGCGGCGCGGATGAAAACATTTGATACCAAGCCCACCGTTAAAATGTTGGACCAGTCGCGGGTGCCCGGCTATATGCACAACGTGGAACATAGGCAGGCCGCTTATTCCGTGCCGGTGCCGCTCCTTTCCATCACGGCGTATGTGCCGTTAAGATAAGTATCTGTTAGCTCTTCGCCTAGGCACAGTACTATTGCGCTTCATCCTGCTAACAGCCATTCTTAGCGCGGTAAACACTCATCTGCGGAGCTACAAAAGACCGTGCCGATTGCTGCCTCGAGACCCAGAGCTTCGCAGCCAGATTTCCATTTTGAGTCGCCACTTCGGCCCTTCCTCGCGGGAGATTTGCGATTGCCGCATTCCGCAGTTGATACATCGCGGCTAGCGTGTGTGGACGTGCTTCGAGGCGCGGCCATGATCCTGATGGCCTTGGACCATACGAGGGACTTTTTTACCGGCTCGGGATTTGCACCCGAAAACCTCGCCCATACAACCGCGCCGCTTTTCTTTACGCGCTGGATTACTCACTTTTGCGCTCCGGTATTTTTCCTCCTCGCTGGGACAGCCGGTTATTTACTCTCTCACGCGAGGAAAATCAGTTGCGGAGGTCTCAAGGTTTTTCGGACGCGCGGGTTATGGCTGGTGGTTTTGGACTTGACCATTGTTGGCTTTGGCTGGACTTCCGTCTTCCCTTTTCTATTCGCCGGTGTGCTCTGGGCGCTCGGATGGTCGATGGTCGCAATGGCGCTTCTAGTGCGCCTGCCGCTGCCCATGATCGTGGGCTTCGGTACAGGCGTGGTGGTAACTCACAACCTGCTTGATCGCGTGAATCCCGCTGCGTTCGGGAAATTCGGGGGCCTGTGGCTCATTCTGCATGGCCATGGCAACTTCTGGATTCAACCCGGCAAAGTCTATTTCTCCGTCCTCTGGCCCCTACTGCCCTGGGTGGGAGTCATGGCTCTCGGCTATGCCCTAGGCGCTCTCTTGCGCAGAAGGGACTGGAGAAAAATTTGTTTCGGGATGGCGCGACTGCAACCTCTGCGTTTCTATTCCTGCGATTTTTCCATCTTTATGGCAATAGTTATCAAACCCTGTCCGGCGTCGCGGCAGGTCCGTGGACGGTTCAACCAACCGTCACCCTGACCATTATCTCGTTCTTTGACACCCTGAAATACCCGCCTTCCTTGCAGTTCTTGCTAATGACCCTGGGACCGACTTTGATCGCGCTAGCGCTGCTTGGCAAGATCAACGCAAGGCACGGGCTGGCAAAAATCGTAACGGTATTCGGTCAGGTGCCACTTTTCTACTACGTGATCCACATTTACGTGATTCACATACTCGCCGTATACACCGCAATGCTTTACAAGCAGAAGGCAGCCTGGCTGTTGTACGGAGGATTTACGACGCAACCGCCGCCCAAGGGCTACGGCCACGAGCTGCCGTTCATCTACGGAGTGTGGTTTGCAGTTGTGTTGCTCATGTACCCTCTTTGCAAAGGATTTATGAAAATCAAACGACGACACGCAGACCATTGGTGGCTAAAATATTTATAGCCAATTTGTCGTCGATACGATGCGTACTGTCACTGTGTTGACGGTAAACAGTCGCGAGATTTTCTCCTTACTTTGGCCCACCGGTGATCGGGGTGTTGGACTTCCGCGTGTCATGGCGTAAGATGTGTAGCGCTGCGAAAGTTCATGACTTCCGCCGGCGGTCAGAAATATGACGCGAGCAGGCGTTCCTCGAGACGTAGCAAAGAAGATTCGAGCGGTACTACGGAGTCGATTTTCTGTCGGTATGATATTACCGACGAGAGCGACTTGGCGGACGCAGCGCGATGATTTTACTCGCCGAAATGGTCGCACATTCATCGCAGAAGGGGTACGAAGTTAGTCGTAGGCAGTAAGTTGTTGATTCTACGGGGCGGTCGTGGCGGAACTGGCAGACGCACTAGCTTGAGGTGCTAGCGCCGCAAGGCATGGAGGTTCGAGTCCTCTCGACCGCACCACCTTCAGGAAGTCGCGTTCGTTGCAGTGCCTTCTGTTCTATCTGGATACAGCTCAGCCATTCCTCCGGCATTCCATTCTGCGAAAATTTGTCCGAAAGTTGGAGCGGCCGCCAACCGTTTACCCTGAGCCTCGAAGGGTGGCGGGCACTCTTCCCAACATCGCGCCACGCCGTGATCACTGACTTCGACTTAGGGCTTCTTGGGCTGTGGCGTGGGCGTGCTTGCCGGAGGTTGCGTCGCCGGAGGCTGCGTCGCTGGCGCGGTATTCGATTGTGGTTTCACGGGCGCCGGAGTCACAGGCGCTGGCTTTGCGGGAGCTGCCGCCGGCTTCGAGTACTTTTCGAGTATCGAATTCCCTTGGCCGGTGGCTTTGTCCGTCCGGAGGACCAATGCCATCGCGCAAATCATGAACATTACAGCGCACCACGTGGTGGCTTGCGAGAGTAGCGTGGCGGCTCCGCGTGGACCGAAAGCCGTCTGGCTGCCTGCGCCGCCAAACGCTCCCGCGAGGTCGGCTGCCTTACCGCTCTGCAGCAGTACCACGATAATGAGCACAAGGCAGTTCATGACGAAGAAGGCGGTTAGGAGCCATCCAGCGAAACGGAATCCGAGAATAATGATCGCGACGCCGATCAATAGGGAGATGGTCCACTTCATCCAACCTGGCATTCCTTGCATTTCAAATCCTCGCTAGCTTCCTGAATCTTCTACTTGCGACGTGGCCTGAGCGGCACGACTGAAAGTTGTGCCCTGCCGTTGGCGACCAGATCTAAACGCTGCCGTCGTCAGCGCTGGGCTACAGCCCGGCGCCTAAATGATCCGGGCACGGCTGCCTACTGAAAATTTACGATCGACGCGAACGATTTCGGGTCGAGGCTGGCGCCGCCGACGAGTGCGCCGTCCAGTTCTTCCTGTGCCATCAGGCCCTTGACGTTGTCGGGCTTGACGCTGCCGCCGTACAAGATGCGCGACGCAGTGGCGTGACCGGTTGAGAACTGCTCGGCTGCGCACTGGCGTATAAACTTGTGAGCCGCAGCGGCAATTTCGGGCGTTGCCACTTTACCCGTACCAATCGCCCAGACTGGTTCGTATGCAATCAGGATACGGGAGAATTCCTCGGGGGTCAACGCGCCGGGGCCGCCGGTGAATTGACGTTTGAGGACTTCCTGCTCGAGTCCAGCCGTGCGCTCTTCGTCCGTTTCGCCGACGCAAACGATAGGAATGAGGCCGGCGCTCAGGGCCATCAGGGACTTCTTGGCCACGTTATCGTCGGTTTCGCGGAAAAGCTGGCGGCGCTCGGAGTGACCAATAATCACGTAGCGGCAGCCGGCTTCAGCCAGCATGAAGGCGGAGATCTCGCCGGTATAGGCGCCTTCCTTACTCCACGACACGTTTTGACCGGAGATAGCGATGTTGGTGGATTTGGCACATTCGGCAGCTGTGGAGATCGCGGTGTATGGAGGCGCAACGACGATATCGCAGTGCGTCGAGTTGGCGACCAGCGGTGTAAAGGCGGAGAAAAAGGCGCGAGTTTCCGCGATTGTCTTGTACATCTTCCAGTTGCCTGCGATTACGCGGCGGCGGCTCATGCGTGCCTCCAATCAAGAAAACCTCGTAACAAATCGTCGTCGAGACCCCCTCTGAGGCTCAGGCAGGCAGAGCAAGCCGGGATGTCGCAGAGAAGAGAAGAGGTCATTTGTTCGTGAGGGCTTCGACGCCGGGAAGCTTGCGCCCGCCAAGGAACTCCAGCGAGGCGCCGCCACCGGTAGAGATGTGGGAGATTTTACTGGAGACCCCGGATTGATGGACTGCCGCAACAGAATCGCCACCACCAACAATAGATGTCGCACCTGCGGTAGTCGCCGCTGCGACGGCCTTGGCGATTTCCAGCGTGCCCTTAGCGAAGGCCGGCATTTCGAAGACCCCCATCGGCCCATTCCAAACAATGGTCCTGGCCTTGGCGATCTCGGCGGAGTAGGCTGCCGCCGTTTTGGCGCCAATGTCGAGACCCATTTGGTCCGCCGGAGTGTCGGCTACATCACAGGTGGTTGCTTTGGCCTCGGCTTTGAATTCAGGCGCGACGACATGGTCGATCGGCAGCAGAAACTTGAAATTTTTCTGTCGAGCTTCAGCGAGTAGCCGCTTGGCCAGATCAAGCTTGTCCATTTCGACGAGGGATTTGCCGATTTCCAGACCCTGGGATTTCTCAAAGGTGTACGCCATGCCACCGCCGATGAGCATGGCGTCGGCGATCTTCATCAAGTTTTCGACGACTTCGATCTTATCGCTGACCTTTGCGCCGCCGAGAATGGCCACGAACGGCCGCGCGGGGCTGGTAACCGCCTTGCCCATGTACGCGAGTTCCTTTTCCATCAGTAGACCGGCGGCGGCTTGCTTCACAAACCGCGTGATTCCAACTACGGACGCATGCGCGCGATGAGCCGACCCGAAAGCATCGCAGACAAAAAGCCCATCGCACAGTTTCGCCAACTGCTTGGAGAAGCCTTCGTCGTTCTTTTCCTCTTCGAGATGGAAGCGTACGTTTTCCAGCAAAAGCACGCCACCGTCGGTAAGCGCTTTGCTCTTAGCCTCGGCGTCGGGGCCAACACAATCTTCGGCAAAAGCCACGGATCGTTCCAAAAGTTCCGCTAGTTTCTTTGCAACAGGCGCCAGGGAATACTTGGGGTCCGGACCACCTTTGGGCCGGCCCAAATGCGAGGCCAGTACAAGGCGTCCGCCTTTCTGGATGGCCAAACGCAGAGTAGGCAGCGTTTCGCGAATTCGCGTGTCATCCGTGACGACGCCATCTTTTAGAGGAACGTTGAAGTCGGCGCGAATGAACACGCGTTTCCCATGGAGATCGAGATCGTTGATGGTCAGCTTATTCATAAAGCGTTGCTCGGGCACATGATCGCGGTCCGTGAAATGAATTCACTCGCAATACAAGTCGCATTCCGTTGCCAACACGCACTGTTTGAGACCCTTCGGCCGGCCAAATCCCGTCCTCAGCATTAAACGAGGGGTCTCGCGCGGGCCGCAGCGCATCGCAAGGAGCACGTTTAGAACTTGGACGCCACAAGCTTGATGAGGTCCCGGCAGCGGCAAGAATAGCCCCACTCGTTGTCGTACCAGGCCAACACTTTAACGCATTTGTCCCCGACAACTTTCGTGTATCCGGCATCCACGATCGAAGAATTCGAATTGGATTTGAAGTCAGAGGAAACCAGTTCTTCCTCAGTGTAGGCGAGCACGCCTTTCATCGGCCCATGCGCCGCGGCCTTGAGAGCGGCGTTGACGGATTCGACGGTAGCTGGCTTTTCGACGAAAACAGTAAGGTCCACAACGCTCACGTTCGGTGTGGGAACCCGCATCGCATATCCATCCAGCTTGCCCTTGAGCGCCGGAATCACCAGGTGCAAAGCGTTGGCAGCGCCCGTCGAACTGGGAATCATATTGATAGCGGCGGCGCGCGCTCGGCGAAGATCCTTGTGCGGCAGGTCGAGAAGCTTCTGGTCATTGGTGTAGGAGTGGATCGTGGTCATCGTCCCCGCGGTGATGCCAAACGTGTCTTGCAAAACTTTGGCGACCGGAGCGAGACAGTTCGTCGTGCAGGAAGCATTGGAAATGACGTTATGCTTGGCCGGATCGTAGGTGTTGTCGTTAACGCCCAGCACAAACGTGGCGTCCGGACCGTCAGCAGGAGCCGAGATGATCACTTTTTTCACCGGCGGGCGCAGGTGCTTCTTGGCGTCCGCGCCTTTGGTGAACAACCCGGTCGACTCCACAACGACATCGGCCCCCACCGAAACCCAATCGATTTCACCCGGATCCTTGGTCTTGAAAACCTTGAAGCTCTTCCCTTCCACGGCAATGGAATCATCAGTGTGGGTCACACGGTGCGGCAGATTCCCAAGAATCGAATCGTACTTGAGCAAGTGCGCCAGCGTTTTCGCGTCGGTAATGTCATTGACCGCCACAAACTGGATGTCTTTGTCGTCCAGTGCAGTCCGCACGATGTTCCGACCGATGCGGCCGAAACCGTTGATACCTACCTTGATGGGCATTCTTCCTCCGATGGGATGGTCACGCAAGCGGGCCGGCCCAGACTAGAAATCGGCCCAACTGCGAACTAGAAATGCTATGGGCTGCGTGAAAAAAAGTCAACGCGGCAGGAGTACATCAGTTCGGTGAGTCGTGAAAAAGGACGGCAACGCGGAGGTCCGAGGTCGCCGGGATTTATTGCGGAAACTGGCGGACGCTGGTGACGCGCTCGCCCTGGAAACGAACGAAAACCGTTTTCGAGGGCGGCTGGCCGTAGATCCAATCTTCGATTTCGTTGCCCTGCGCGTCGCGCTCGCGGACCTTATGTTCAGGCTTGCCGATGGCCGCGATCACTTCCTCGCGGTCCATGCCCACGGCGGGCCGGCGATCCTGAATGGCTTTTTTCATTTCGGGGGGGAGCGTATCCGTCCAGTGTACCGAGGCGGAACGCTGGCGCGAGAAATCAAGGAACGGCGAAAGTATTTGCTTTAGCTCCTCGGGACTAAGATCGGGCACCGCTTTCGTGAACTCCAGAAAAAGAGTGCTACCCATTCCCGGCTGGACTCCCGGCGGGCCATCGTCCGAGGTCTTGGTCTGGCTGGTGCTCGTTGTCGGCACACCGCCGCCCATGCCGACTTGGATATGATCCTTCCAGCTTTTCTTGCCGCGCCCGCCGCCGTTCACATCCACCACGATCGTGTGGTCATGAAATTCGAGTTTGGTGATTTGAACGCTGTCGCCCGAGTTTACAGCGGCGCCGTGGGTCGCGACAGCGCGCTCCAGCAGCTCCGTACTGAGCGGCTTGCCGACATACACCAGGAAACCTTCTTTGCCGCGGGGAAGCGGCTTGGTAGCTTTGGCAAATTCTCCGGACACGTAGCGGATCAGGTCGAGTCTCGATTGATCCTGCAGCGTTGCTTTTTTTTCCTGGCTGCTCGCTGACCCCGGTGACGATGGCGTCTGCGCATCATCCGCCGTCCCGTAAATATTCGGCAGGATCGAGATATCTTCGCCAGCGGGGAATGCGGGAATCGAATTGCCTGGAGAATGCAGGCGCTCGACGACGGGCACATCCGCAGCAAGCAGAAAAAGGGCAAGCGCCGGTATGAGCCAATTGGGCATGGATCCAGTGGCCAGCCGCCCCAGTGGCTGGTGGCCTCTATTCTATGATGCTTGTTGCCCGCTGAACAGATACCCAGCTAATTTTTAACGCGGGCGGAGAGATCGGGTTCAATCGGGGCTGGCCCTATCTAGGAAACGGTGACCTGCACGCCGGACCGGTCGATTTTCATTGGCAAGACTTGGCCGCCGGCGGCAGCCACCGCGGACTCCACACCTTCGCGCGCGTCGGGCTCAATCAACATCACCACGCAGCCGCCGCCACCTGCCCCGCAGACCTTTCCCGCGAGAGCGCCCTTCCGGCGCGCGCCTGCAACGATGCGATCGATCGTTTTCGTGGAGATGGTCGGCAGATTGCGCTTTCGGAAGGTCCACTCTTCGCGCATCAGCCTCCCGGCATCGCTCCAGTCCGATCTTTCCAGCGCGCCGCGAAGTTCCTGCGCGACCTCCGAGATGCGCGACAGGTTGTGGTGCACCTTTTTGTTTCCATCGATATGTTTCTGGAAGACGTCCCAATTGTTGATGGCCGACTTGCGCGGCTTTCCGGTGTAGCAGAGCACGATGCGGCGCTCGAGTTCCGAGAGATCGACGCGAAGTTCGGTGCGGTGCTCGCCGCCAGGAGGTAGCTCGATGGCGGCGGCGCCACCGAATGCCGGCGGGTAGTGGTCTTGTGTGCCGGTGGGCACGCGAATCACGATGGCTTCGGCGTCGCGACTGATATGAATCCAATCGGCCTTGCTCTTCCCTGCTGCCGTAAAGCGGTCGAGCGCGGCACAGATGGCCACCGCCATGGCGCTGGAGCCGCCGATCCCCGCGCCTGCCGGAGCCTCGGAGTCCGTTGTAAGGGTAAAGCCACCCTCGGGGTGGAAGAATTTTACGATCTCAGCGAGTAACGGAAGGCGGTAGCGCTTCCCTTTCACCAACGCCGCGAAAGAGTCGAAACTTTCCTCGAGCTGGGTATCGCGGGAGACTAGCTTGATGCGGTCGTCGCCCTGCGCATGTTGGTCGATCACGCAGGAGGCGTAGCGCGTGATCGCCGCGTTTATGGTGACCGCGCCCGGATGAAAGAGATAAAGCGGCCAGATATCGAGCGTGCTGCCGGCGAGGTCGACGCGGGTCGGAGCTTTGGAGGCGATTCGCATGGTTGTCCAGTGATAAAATTTGGGCCGAGCTTCGAGTGGTGTCAGTGTGCCGGAAGAAACACGCAACCTCAACGGTTGGGGCGAATGCATGCGCGTAGAGTGACAACATGCCTTCTTCCTTCCGATAATCGGCATTTCTTGTGAGTTAAGGACGCCTCGGGCCGCTGAGAAATGTTCCTTCTTCAGCGCTCCTCTGCCTTCACCGCAAGAACATGCACAGTTCGACCGCTGCCGCCTGCAATTGCATAAAAAATCTGCTTTGTAACTCCTGAATGGATACGCGTTGCGCATGCGTGCCCACGTTAAGAGCCGCGGCAACCTTCCCGTCCGGGTTTCGCAGGGGAACAGCCATCGACCGCAACCCCAGCTCCAGTTCCTGGTCCACGATGGAATAGCCGTTGCGTTGCACTAATTTCAAGATCTGCCGGAGTTTTTCGGAACTGGTCACGGTGCGGTCGGTGAACCTCTTGAATTCCACGCGCGAAAGATATTCTTCCAACTTGTCGGGTGGTAAGTCCGCAAGCAAAACCCGTCCCATCGATGTGCAGAAGGCCGGCAACCGGCTGCCAACTCCAAGGTCAATCGCCATGATTCGCGTTACGTTGGCTCGCGCGATGTAGATGATGTCGGATCCATCGAGCGTGGCGATCGAGCACGACTCGTGCAAAACGTGGCTGACGTGTTCGAGGATGGGCTGTGTTGCGGCCGCCAGCGGCATCGAGGAAATATACGAGTGCCCCAATCCGAGCACGCGCGCCCGCAAATAAAAATGGCGGCTGTCGTCGGAGCCCGCAAATCCCAGCTTGGATAGCGTGTACAGGCACCGCCGAACCGCCGCGCGCGAAAATCCGGTCTTGTTGCTGATTTGCGAAACGGTCAGTTGCCGTTTGCGCTGCGAAAATGCCTGAATCACGGCCAGCCCACGGGCGAGTGATGTCATGAAATTGGGATCCCCGCTCATCGCCTCAATCTGAGTGGAAGGCGTAGGGCGCGATTCCATCACGCCTTCATCCGCCGGCCGCAAGTCCAATGCAGCGGGAGGGCGCGCCGAAGTTGCAGTAGGAACTCCGGGCGGTGTTTTCTTCACGGTCCCAGTCGCATCACCGCTGAGGGTCATCTTGCTGCCCAAAATAATCGCCATAGACATCACCTCCGAATTCATTCGAAGATTCGCCATTCGAAAAATCAGCTGCAGAAACCGGCACGAAGTGGCAAACCGTCGTAAATCCGCGGAAAGATTACACCGATTTGGGCGATAGGCGAACGTAATTCCGATAATCGCCTTGACTTTCGAAAAGGGGTTGTTTTAGAGTCTGCGCCGGCATGGTGCCGGGAGCGCTCGGCGCAGAGCGAGCTCTCTGGAAGGCGTGGGCGCGTGTTCCCGGCCGGGTCCGACAACCCTTTGCCGGTCACGGGAAGACATGGTTTGTGGCCTCGTTCCCGGAAGACATTTTTGTGTTCTCGTTCTTGGAGAGACACGACGTCTGTTCTAATTGGCTTTGTCCGAGGCGTGGGTTTCAAACGGGCTGACGAAGATGCAAAATGAAGTTGCCATGATGAATGTTCGGGGCTTTCGGCGGCCGTTTGCTGGCATGCAGCCGAATCATTTGCATCCGCCTTACGTTTCCTCCATCAAGAGAGCGCCGACGAAACCTTTGGTTGTGATTCCGCATACACTTTCGGAAATTACCGGACCAGTGTTTGGGAGCGACCGTGTCGATGCGAAAGCCTTCGATCTGACAAAGCGGCATTCTGGGGAGCCCCTGGGAGAACGCATTGTCGTTAGCGGCTGGGTGATCGATGAAGACGGAAGGCCGGTGCCACAAACGCTGGTGGAAATCTGGCAGTGCAATGCCGCCGGGCGATACTTGCACAAGGTGGACCAGCACGACGCGCCGCTCGATCCGAATTTTACGGGTTGTGGGCACATGCTGACCGATTCTGAGGGACGATACAAGTTTGTGACTATTCGTCCCGGGGCGTACCCGTGGAAAAATCATTACAATGCCTGGCGCCCCGCGCATATCCATTTTTCCGTATTTGGTCCGGCGTTCGCGACGCGACTGGTCACCCAGATGTATTTTCCCGGCGATGCGCTGATTCCCTTCGATCCCATTTTCAACTGCACGGCGGATGAAGGAGCACGCCAGCGATTAATTTCCGGATTTGATTGGGAGACCACGATTCCAGAACAAGCGCTTGGATTTCAGTTTGATCTTGTCCTGGCGGGCCGCGAAGCGACGCCTTGGGAGCCTCCGCGACTCGGGAGAAAATGAATGAGTTTTCAAGCGACACCATCGCAAACCGTCGGACCTTATTTTTCGATCGGCTGCGATCGGATGAAAGAGAGCGATCTCGCGGGAGAGGGCGTTGCGGGAGAGCGCATTGAAGTCACGGGACGGGTGATTGACGGGGACGGAGCGGGCGTTCCGGATGCGATGTTGGAGATCTGGCAGGCGAATCATTCGGGAAAATACGCTCACCCAGAGGACACTCAGGACATAGCAATCGAAGAGCAGTTCCAAGGGTTTGGAAGGATTCCGACTGACGCGAATGGCGCATTTCGGTTTGCGACCATCAAACCGGGGCGAGTGCCTGGGCCCGACGGGAAACCGCAGGCCCCGCACATTGTTGTCTCCGTCTTCATGCGCGGATTGCTGCGGCGACTCGTGACACGCATCTACTTTCCAGACGAGGCGGCAAATACGGAAGATTTCGTGTTGAATCTCGTGGAACCGGAGCGGCGCGGGACATTGATCGCAAAAAGAATCGCTGGAGAGACTACCAAGTTGGAATGGAATGTTGTCCTGCAGGGGAAACAGGAATCGGTCTTCCTCGACATCGGTCTTTAGATAAGTTCCGAGCACACGTTTAGAAGGGCACAATGGCATCCGCAAGCTACGCGCCGTGGAGTCGCCGAGGTCGAAGCCGTCGACGGCGTCGGTGAAATCGCTCATGAAATTGCGGCGCCGCAATTCCCCGTCGGTGGCGACGTCGAAACCGAGTTTCCTTCTGCTTAGCGATAACGCGTTGAATGTGAAAATCTTCGAGCCTGCGCAGATTGGCGGGATCGGAGGCAGCATTCTTGCGCGCCTCAAGCAACTCTGCAGGACGAAGAAAACTTCCCACATGGTCGGCCCGGTACTGTGCTGCCATTTCTTGTGCCTCCTATGAGAATGGATCGTAGATCGAGCCCCGCCTGGGGACCGGCAACTCGGACGCGCGTCTTCCAAAGGCGCGTGAGATTCGAGCAGCGAAATCCCGGATGAGTGGCAGTCTCTTGGCAAATTCTTCGCCCAGGAAACGTGGAGTAGGTCCAGCCATGCCAACCGCGGCGACAACATCGGTTCCGCGCATAAACACCGGGGCAGCGATGCCGCTGAGGCCATTTTCCAGCTCACCTGAATCAACGGCGTACCCGCGACGGCGCGTCAGATCGAGCTCCTCCTGCAGAGCTTTGTAGCTGACGATGGTGGAAGAGGTGAACCACGGCATGCCGTTGCGCTTGACGATATCCCAAATCTGGGGAGTCGGGAGAAAAGCGAGAATTGCTTTGCCTACCGCGGTGCAATGCGGCTGAAAACGCCCGCCGATGGGAGTGCGCGCGATGATGATCGCATCGCGAGAATCGACGCGATCGAGACAGACGATGTTCGCTCCCGCCAATGCGGCGATGCTTACGCTTTCATTGCAGCGACGAGCGAGTTCGACGAGAAATGTGTGGGACTCTCCCGAGAGGGTGCGGGAATCCAGGGCGCGGCATCCCAGTTCGTGGAGCTTTAACCCCAGGCGATATTTTTCAGTTGCGGAATTTTTTTCAATGAGGTCGAAACTCTGCATGGCAGTGAGCAGGCGATAGACGGTGGTCTTGTTGAGATCGAGATCGTTCGCCATCTGCGTAACACCCATCTCGGGGCCGCATTCTCCAAGATGGAGAAGGAGACGAAGAGCTTTCTGCAGGGATTTACTGGAACCCGGGGCTTCGTTGGGACTGCGACTTCGACGGGAGCCAAATCTCTTTCTTGGTCGACGCGCGGCGGGCAAACGGATTTCCTTTCCTGTGCCGCATGGGAAACAGATTTGGCTTGACGCCGGAGGCATTGTAGATAGAATCCCGGCGAAGTCAATATGAAACAAGCTTTCACATTGTGAAACAAAACGCATTCGAAGTGCATTTTTGAGCTTTCGAAGCGGCGTCGTGACACTATTTCGGGATATTTTGCTGGAACCGACCGAGCTCTGCATGACCATTCGAAGAGAATTTTATGGTTGGAAGCTTGTCGCCGTTTTGTGGCTGCTCGATTTCATGAACATGGGGTTCCCTCTCTACGGCGGAGCTGTGATCAATACCTACATGCTGAAAGAGATTCCCATGAGCCGGAGTACCTTCGGCTTGGGATTCACGCTCCTGAATTTATTCGTGGGGTTGCCGGCAGTCGCGGTGGGAGATCCGATAACACGGTGGGGGATACGGCGGACGTTTGCGATAGGATCAGCGGTGATCTTGCTGGGAGCGGCGTGGATGGCGGTTGTCGCTACGCAGCCCTGGCAGTATTTGCTGGGATTTGGAGTTTTGGTCGGAACGGGAATCAGTTTCGGAACGATCGTGCCAGTGGCAACAGCGATCACGCGGTGGTTCAGAAGGTATCGCGGAAGAATGATGGCGGTGGCGCTGAGCGCTTCGGGGTTTGCGGGATTTTTCGGGGCGCCGCTGACGAACCAAATTTTGACGGCGAGCGGCGGGAATTGGAGGCAAGCCTGGACGATCGTGATGGGCATCGCTGTGGCATCGGCGATCGTCGCATTCATGCTGGTCAAAGAGAGGCCCGAAGATTTGGGACAAGAGATCGATGGAGGGGCGGACACGACTACTGCCGATAGCGGGGCCTCGAAGAGAAATTTGGTGACGGCATTTCCTTGGACGCCGAGGCAGGCGTTTGCGACACGTTCGTTCTGGATGATTGTGGTGGGCGGCATCGCGTGCCACTTCCCTTTCTTTTTTTTCACGGCACACTGGCTGTTGCACTTGAAGGGCGCGGGCATTGGGCCTGCAGATGCGGCATGGGCGATGGGGTTATTCACGATGGGCGCGGTGGCGGGGCGGTTGATCGGGGGATTGTTGATGGTCGGATCGGTGCTGGCGCTGCGGGTGAGTCCGGATGCGTTGTGGATCGCGTATGCCGCGACAATCTTGTATGGCACGGGATTTGGCTGGACATTTGTGTGCTTGATCACCGCGACCGGACATTTCTATGGGCCAGCGGCATTCCCCAAGGTGAATGGCCTGGTATTGCTGCTGACAGGGATTTTTGGTTCACCGGCGGGAGTGATTGGAGGAGGGCTCTTCGACCTGTACGGAAACTACACGCTGGCGTTCGCGATCAATATGGCGATCGCGGCGGTGGGGATCATCGCGATGCTGTTTGCAACCAAGCCTGATGCGCCGCGAGAGATGGAGTCGGCAAGAAACCTGGAATTGGAACGCGCATCGTGAAATGACAGAGCGTTTGTTCATGAAACAAAACGTTGAGTTGCTGGCGTCGTACTGGACGATCGCTGGAGGCGCGCTTCCTCACACGGATCGGGAGTACAGCCCATTTGATTTCAAGGACCGCGTGGCCGCGGCAGCGAAAGCGGTTTCAAGGGAATGGGAATCTGGCACGCGGACCTTTATCACACTCTGGAACACACGAGTTTGGAGGAGATGAGGCAGATCCTGGATGATCACGGGATGAAATATCTCGAGCTTGAATTTCTGCGCGACTGGTTTGTTGACGGGGACAGGAAGAGACAGTCGGACTTAGAAAGGAGGAAACTGCTCGAAGCGGCGCAGGCGCTAGCAGGCGAACCACAGTGAAGGTGGGGGATTTCGAACGAACGAAGACGCCAATGCCCCGGTTGATTGAGGCTTTCGCGGAGTTGTGCGAAGAAGCCGCGACGTACGAGACGAAGATTGGATTTGAACTGATGCCGTTTGCGATGATCGATAGCTTGAAAGATGCGTTGACGATGGTGGAATGCGCGGGCGCGGAGAACGGGGGAATTATTCTGGATACGTGGCACATAGCCAAGCTCGGTATTCGGTATGAAAAATTGGCAGAGATACCGGCGCAGTACCTGATTTCGGTGGAATTGAATGATGGGACGCATAAGGCGCCGTGGAGTTTGCTCGAAGATACGATTCACCACCGGCGGTATTGCGGCGATGGTGAGTTTGAGGTTCCGCGATTTATCGAGCAGGTGCGAAAGACGGGTTACAACGGGCCTTACGGGATTGAGGTGCTCTCGCAGGAATTGCGCGGAAAGACGTTGGCAGAACTGACGACGCGGGCATTTGAGACGACGATGGCGCAATTTGATCGTTAGCAGGCTGCGGAAAAAGCCGCGTTTGTCATCCCGAGCAGGAAAGCGGCAATCCACCGAGACGTTCTCGCAGATTCCAGGAGAGGCTTTCGTTCCACGCTTTTGCTTGGCGAAACGTCATCTGCCGGCTGGTCGAGGAACTGAGTCGCAGTTGATTTCCTTGATGAGTAATTCCCTTAAGTCCTCTTCTAGTCTCTCCGGCCATCCTTACTTCTTTAAGTCTCTTTCCAACAAAAAACGGCAGAGAGCCTTTCGGTTCCCCGCCGTCTGGTTCGGGTTTACATCTTCAATTAGAAGTTGATCTTGCCAAACACCTGTACGATTCGCATTCCTTCCGCCGCGGCGGCAAAAGCCCCATATGGCGTGGTCGGAGAAACAGCTACTGCCGTGATCATGCCGAACGAACTACTCTGGTCGTTGCTGACCGGGTTCTGGAAGTTGGGGTGATTCAGAATGTTGAAGAAGTTGGCGCCAAGCGTGAACTTCATCCGTTCATTTAGCGCAAACGACTTCTTCAGATTCATGTCTGTATTGAAGTAGCCCGGCCCACGGAAAGCGTTGCGGGCATTGGCATTGAAGTCTGTGGGAGTGGCAAAACTGCTGGTTGTGAAGCAAGCCGTCGTGGCGCAACTCGCGCCGAAGCTGGTGGGAGATCCGGAGGTCGGTACATACAGTACCGAAGGCAGGAAGGTGCCGTTAGCCGTCAAGTTGTTCCCGGCAAGGCTGGCTGCCTGCTGGCCGCTGACGATGCTAAAGGGAAAGCCCGTTCTGTAGAAGAACGTTCCGGCAATCTGCCAACCGCCCAGGAGAGATTGCAGCCAGTGATTCGAAACCTTCACAGGAAGATCCCACACATAGTTGGCGGAGAGTTGGTGTCGCAAATCGTAATCCGACGAAGCGTAGCTCGCATTCGGGTTGGCAGGATTAATTTGGTTCAGGATGCTGTTGAATTCGCTGTAGGCTAGCACCCCGCCGTTGGAGACGTTATCCGTCGCGTGGCTGTAGGAGTAGTTGAAGCGCGCGCTTAGACCGTGCCACAAATTCTGCTGCACCGAAACCGTGACGCCGTGATAGTTCGAGAAGCCGGCATTCGTGAATTGCTGAACTGCGGCGACTCGCGCATCGGGCGCGGTGAGAGGAAGCTCGGTGAATCCGCTCCCACAGGCCGCGGTGGTGCAGAAGGCGTTGAGGTAAGGGTTCACGAGCAGGATATCGTAGCCGTGATTCCCCACGTAGTTGATGGAGACTAGGGTATTCTTGCCGAACGTGTGTTGGACTTCGAGGTTCCACTCCACAAATTTAGGATTCGTGAGTTTGCTTCCTACGTCGAAGAGAGGAGGAACGCCGCAGCCCGCAGGCGCAGCCGCCTGATATTGGGCAAGGTTTTGACCGCCGTTGAAGGCCGTCTGAAATGCAGAATTGCAGCCTTGAACCAGATTCACGCCGCTCCCCGCTTCCCCAGGATTCACGGTGCCTCCCGGAATCGAGAAGCTCACGACTTGCGGAAAGTTCGTGGTGAAGTTGTCGAGCAGCGTGCCGGGGTAGAGGTCAGTAAATAAACCCACACCACCGCGGACCACGGTCTTGTCGTCCAGCGGACTCCACGCAAAGCCAATGCGAGGTTCGAACACAACATTTTCTACTCCCCGCAAGATGCTGCTCTGTCCCGAATTCACCAATTGGTTGAACGGTGTGTCGGCGTTGTGCGAAATATCCTGGAAGGGAAGTGTCGACAACGAAGCACAATTGGATTGGCACGCTCCGCCTGAATTGCGGTCTGCTCGCAACGCCAGTGTGAGTTTGAGCCTGGGGCTCACGCGGAACTCGTCTTGGAAGTACAGCCCGAAACTGTAGATGGCGAGTGGCTGAGGAGAGGACAAGGCGAAGTTCAGTGTGGTGCTTTGATTTACAGTGTCGGTTGCAAAGCCATTGAGAGAAGTCAAGACGGCCGCGGGATTAGTCAATTCAGAGGCTCGAAAGTCACTGACATCGTCGCGCCGGAAGTTTACTCCTATCTTGAAGTTGTGATTGCCCTTGGCAATGGACAGGTCATCGACCAGTTGCCACTGTTCCACATTTCTTCCTTGGGGAAAAAAGAAGTTGTTTGGGAATTCTCCGCCCGCGGCGCCCAGGCAGGACATTGTCGTGTCGGAAGAGCAAAGAATTTGCGGAAACGTTGCGTTTGCAGCGGACAAATTCGCGGATTGGAAGATCGCGGAATACCACAGATTCGAAAAAACGAAGTTGTTTGCCACCGTCGGACTGAAAATGTGCGTGTAGTTCAACTGCCCTTCATCTTGTGGTTGGTGGCTAACGGCATTGAAGGTCGCACTGATAGGGTCCGCGTACGTAGGCTGTGTGCCTCGATCGAATTTTACGCGACCAAAGATTTTGTTGTTCTCGTTGAAGGTGTAGTCTATGCGCCCGACTAGGAGCCACTCCTGGTTGCCGCTGCTCCCTGACAGGGTAACCGCGCCCAGGCAGTCAGTGGAACCGCCAGGCAACCCGTAAGCGCCGCCGGGGCCGGCAAAGATTCCACCGGCAAACGCGTTTGAGGGGTTGCCGCCGCAGGTATTCGCCGTGGGCACGGCGTTCCCGGCACCCTTCGCGCCGTTATAGAGAGCAAATGCCTGCTGATAAAAACTGGTAGCGGTCGATGGTATTTGCGACAAAACATAGCTCTGGAAGGCTGCTGTCGGCAAGAAAGATTGGGTGGCCGTGGCGAACACGTATCGCAAGCCTTCGGTATCTACGAAGAAATACGCCTTGCCCTTCTTAATTGGTCCGCCAAAATCTGCGGCCCACTGATTGTTGTTCTGAAATGGCTTGGGCTGCTGGCTGGCGTTAAGGAAGAAATCCTCTGCGTTCAGACTGCTACCGGTGTAGTAGTAGTTGGCGCTCCCATGAAACGCGTCGGTGCCCGAGCGCGTAGAATAATCGATCTGGGCTCCAGCTTGGCGGCCATATTGACCTGTGTAACCGTTGCTGACGACAGCGACTTCCTGCACGTCATTGCCACCGAGCAACAGGTTGCTCGCGCCGGAATTGTTCAGGTTCAGGAACGGATCGTTGTAGTCATTGCCGTTGATGGTGAACAGGTTCGAGGTGCCCGGCAAACCAAAGGCGCTGAAGTTGCCGAACCCATTGCCACTCGAGGTATTCATGGAAATACCGGGAGCAGTTTGGGCAATGTAGGTGATATCGTTCCCGGGATTCGGGATGCTTTGAACGGTTCGCGTGTCAAAGGTGGTCGTGATGTTGGCATTTTCGGTCTGCAGGAGTGGGGGTAGCTCGTTTACTTCAACGATAGTGTTGCCGCTGCCGAGGTCCAGGCCGATGTTGGCTGTCAGGTTTTGACCGAGAAGAACGGTGATTGTGCGTGAATAAGTTTTGAAGCCGTCCTTCTTGACAGTCAGCGTGTATTCTCCAGGTTTCAATAGCGAGAACGCATACTCACCATGGGCGCCTGTTACAGAAGTCGCTGTATCTGCGGTTGCCTTGCTGGTCAGCGACAATGCCGCACCAGGGACGGTTGCTCCCGTCGGGTCAGTGATCGTCCCACTAAATCCCCCGGTGACAATCGTCTGTGCCCAGGCTCCCAGCGAAACACACACGATCGCAGCGCAGCTCAGAATCAACGTGATGATCAATTTGTTGCTCTTCATTTCTTCTTTTCCTCCACAGCGACTTGGTTTTCGCTCCGCAGGCTTGAGCCGACACACCTACCTCACTCGCGCTGCATCGGCGCTACACCGACACTCAACATGGACCTGGTACCGTCGTCCCGCTGGTCGACAGCCGACAGCCTTGGCCTTCCGTCGGCGACGCAGGACGACGCAACTACCTCGGAGCGTCTTAGCCAGGAGATTGCTAAGACGACACCCAACATCACAAGCACTCCGTCAAGGCGCATCACTGTGATGTGAGTTTGTGCGAGCGGGTTACAGAGCGGATGTAAAATATATTTGAAATCTTAAGTTCCAAGAATTTATATAATTCTTCTAAATTACGAATGAGTTTATGTATGGCGAGCGCCAACCCAAGTGACGGCGTGACTAATGCGTGGGGGCAGGCCCACGAGGTGGGGAATCTGTTTGTATCAGACGGGAGCGCACTCAGCACGCCCGGTGCAGCGAATCCCACGCTTACGATTGTGGCCTTGCGCCAAGCCGACTACATAGAACAACAAATGAAAGCTCGCCGCATGCGAGGCCTCTACGATTCGACATGCGAGCCTTCATTGCCAGCCGCGGATTGATCCAGGACGAATCAATCTCGGATTGCGGCTCTCGGCACCATTGCTCATACTAAGAGAATAGCCGTTTGCCAGATATTCTGGAATATCCCGGTGATCGGCAACGGGTATAAAGGGACCTTCCTTCGTCAAACTGACATGGTATCGGTCATCTTCAAACAGGTGTGGAAGCAAGCGAATTCCAGAATTTTTGCCGCGACGCACAATCGTAAATAGCATCGAATTCCTCCGAAGGGAAATCACTCTGGCGCTCACTATCTGTTAACGCGCTTACCAAGGCAAGGGGCCTAGCCTGTGGAATCGTGAGGATAAATCGCGGCAGCGTCGCCGCAAATGCGCCAACCTTTCTCTGGTTTCAATCAAGAGTTTCAGTAACGAACGGAAGGTCACGTTACCTTCAGCGAGAAGAATTTTAGCAACGGTTCACCTTCGCTGAATATGATCCGGATGCTCAATATCGCACGTACAGGAAAATACGCACGAGGGCAACACATCGCCCGATGTTCAATATTGCACAGAATACAGGGAATCCTGTATTTCCCGGGCCGCCGCACAAAGCGAACATTTGTTCTTGTGCTCTGACATGTCCACTGGCCTATTAATAGTCGATGATGATCCAACAGTTCGCTTTGTAATTCGGTCTTTTGTCGAGGCCGACGGCTACAAAGTTTGCGGGGAAGCCAAGGATGGATTTGACGCCATCGAGCGAGCAAAAGAACTGGCACCCGACCTGATTGTGCTCGACCTTGCCATGCCCCGACTGAACGGGGCGGAAGCCGCAAGTGTTATACGAGGCTTGATGCCCGCTGTACCCATCATCCTTTTCACGATGTACGCCGATGATTTCGGTGAAAAACTAGCCTCGGCGATTGGGGTCCAGGTTGTACTGTCGAAGCCGGACGGAATAACAAAGCTGGGCCAACATCTTAAAGCCCACCTCGGCCTGGTACATAGACCGGCGAAAGCGCCACAAAACGCGGCCAAAGATCCGCCCGCCGAATCTATCTAAGAAAAACTCCTAAAAAGCCGTTCGCGGCGCCGGGTAAACGCGAACCCGGACGCAACCGGAATCGTCGCCCTTATCTTCCCGCGCTTTGGCCTCATTCACCCTGCACGTATAATACGGACTATCTATGGGCGACCAAAAGACTATGAGCGATCAAAAGAAAACGCGGCGGCTGATGCTGGAAGAGTTTGTGGCGAAGAAACCTGATGATCCGTTTTCACGCTACGGACTGGCCATGGAGTGTATGAATGGCGGTGATACCGGCGCCGCGGATGGGCACTTCCGCGAACTGCTTCAACGGAACGCGGACTACGTACCGGCCTATTTAATGTATGCGCAAATGCTTTCCCGCGAGGCGCGCAGCGAGGAAGCGCGGCAGGTGCTGTCTTCTGGAATCCTGGCGGCGTGTCGGACAGGCGATCAGCACGCGCGGTCCGAGATGGAGACTTTGCTCGCTGAAATCGCGTAAACACACGAATCCAAGCCCGCCGCACGGCTCGGGGGGACGCGCGCCTCCCAGTCAGTCTGGTATCATGAGGTATGGGACCTACGCGGCCCGAACGTATCCCGCTTTTCCCTTTGAACGTTGTTCTTCTGCCCGGCGGCGATCTTCCCCTGCACATCTTCGAGCCGCGATACCGCCGGATGGTTCATGACTGCATCGAACATAAGAGCGAATTTGGAATGTTGTTGTCGCTACCGAAGGGCGTTGTGCGCGTGGGATGCACCGCGGAGATCGTGGACGTCGCCAAGCAGTACGACGACGGGCGATTGGATATTGTCACGGTGGGGCGCGCGCCGTTTCGGATCGTCGAACTGGCGAACGTGGAACCGTTTAGCGAAGACACCCTCTTGGAGGGCGAGGTCGATTATCTCGACGATCGGGACCGTCCCGTTAGTCCCGATGTGCGGCGTGCTTTGGTGGAGTTGTATGAGGTTTGCCACACGATCGTGTACGGCGATTATCCGAAGAACGTTCATCCTAAGAACGCTCAAGGGACGGAACCGCAATCTTTGTCGTATGTGGTGGCGGGAACTCTGCCCATGGACTTGATGTGGAAACAGCAAGTGCTGGAGTTGCGATCTGAAGCGGACCGCCAGGAACGCCTGGTGACGTACCTGCGTCAGTGGGCGCCGCATCTACAAAAGACCGCGATGTTGCGCCAGAACGCTGACGGCAATGGACACGGATTGAATTAGATTTTCAGCGAGGCGAGGAATCGCCGCGCGAAATGGGGGCTCATGACGGTAAGTACATCGCTACAATCGCGACCTGGAACTCCGAAGCCGCGGACACTCGGGGAGTTGCGTAACATTCCGGATTTTGACGCGGGTACTACGTCGATTTCCGTGAAGAATGAGTTGCGGCGGAACTTGCTCCGGGCGATCGAGAAGAGGGAGCCGCTGTTCCCCGGAGTGCACGGGTACGAAGACACCGTGATCCCGCAGATCGTCAATGCGCTGCTTTCTCGGCACAAT
This sequence comes from uncultured Acidobacteriota bacterium, assembly GCA_963721915.1. Classification (GTDB taxonomy): domain Bacteria; phylum Acidobacteriota; class Terriglobia; order Acidiferrales; family UBA7541; genus Acidiferrum. The sequence continues at coordinate 429,347 of CAVRLD010000010.1, forward strand.
TTCATCCTGTTGGGATTGCGTGGGCAAGCCAAGAGCAGGATTCTTCGCGGATTGGCGCAACTACTGGATTCGGAGATTCCAGTGGTGGCGGGCTGCGAAATCAATGACAACCCATTGAACCCGATCTGCCGGGCTTGCCGCGAGAAAATTGCCGCGGAAGGTGATGCGACGCCAATCGCGTGGATGCCTCGCGACCAGCGCTATGTTGAAAAACTTGCCACGCCGGACGTGACCATTGCGGATATTATCGGCGACGTTGACCCGATTCGCGCGGCGCGGGGCGGGCGCGATTTGTCGGACGAATTAACGATTCACTATGGCTTGCTGCCGCGAGCCAATCGCGGGATTTTTGCGATCAACGAACTGCCTGACCTTGCCGGCAAGATTCAAGTCGGGCTCTTCAACATCATGCAAGAGGGCGACATTCAGATTAAGGGCTACCCGTTGCGCTTGCCCCTGGATGTGCTACTCGTCTTCACCGCGAATCCGGAAGACTACACCGCCCGCGGAAAAATCATCACTCCGTTGAAAGACCGCATCGGCGCGGAAATCCGCACGCACTATCCAACTACGGTGGCTGAGGGCATGACCGTCACGCATCAAGAAGCGTGGGTTGGGCGGGATGCTGGCCGGAAGATCGAAGTTCCCGAGTATCTGCGGGAGGTCGTGGAAGAGATTGCGTTTCAGGCGCGCGAGGACAAGCGCGTCGACCGGCGCTCCGGTGTGAGCCAGCGGCTCCCGATCACCACGCTAGAGAGCGCGGTGAGCAGCGCCGAGCAGCGCGCGGCACGGACCGGGGAGAAATGCGGGATTGCACGGGCTGCGGACATCTACGCGGCAATGCCCGCGATTACCGGGAAACTCGAACTGGAATACGAAGGCGAGTTGAAAGGCGCGGATACCATTGCACGCGAATTGATTCGCGCCGCGGTTGGCCGCGTATTCAGCAAGCGCTTCGGTGACGTTAGCTTTCAGCCGGTGATCCAGTGGTTTGAGTTAGGCGGTGAATTGAAGTTACCGGAACTTGCGACGACAGCGGAGCGATACGAGCAGTTGTCGAAAATCCAGGGTCTGATGGATCAGATCAGCAAACTGGGCGTGACCGATCGTAAGGACGCTGGCGCAGCCGCGGCTGCCGCCGAAATGATTCTGGAAGGCTTGTGGGCGCACCGCCGCATCGGGCGCACCGAAGAGCGTGGTTACTTTGCTGAAAAACCGCGACAGCCCGAGCCTCGCGAACGGGAAACCCCGAATCGTCCGCGGCGCCAGTTCAACTAAATGCCCGTGGCTGGGACGCGCTGAAGCGCACCCTACATAAAGATGAACAGGAAGGCCAGCAATGAAATTCGTTCGCTACGGAAAATATGTCGGTGAGCCGGCCGATGCCGTCGATCTGGAAGAATTAGTGAAACGGCTGGGTAACTTTTTTTTGCAGAGCGGATTCGAGTCGCAGTATTACGGCGTGTCGGAGATGGATTCGGAAAAGTCCATGGAGGCTTTGAAGGAGGCCATTTTGCGGGCTCTGCACGAAGGCGATCTGCTGCCGCAAGACTCGATGAGTGACGAATTGCGGGAGATGCTGAAGAATCCGCAAGCGGCCAAAGATAGCAAAGCGGTGCGCGACCTGATCGAGAAGCTGATGGAGCGCATGGCGGAGGAAGGCTACATCAATCCGCAGCAACCGCCGCAAGTGACGCCACCACCACAAAGCAGCGCGCGCGGCCAGGTGGGACAGGCGCAAGAGCGCGAGACCGAGGCGCGCTTCGAGATCACCGACAAGACTATCGATTTTCTGGGCTTCAAGACTTTGCAGGATTTGCTCGGATCGCTGGGGCGCAGCAGTTTTGGCCGCCACGCCACGCGGGACTTGTCCACCGGGATTGAAGCGAGCGGTGTCTCGCGCCAATACGAATTTGGCGACACCTTGAACATGGACGTCAGCGAGACGTTGTTCAATGCGGTGCGGCGTGACGGCGCGAAGGTGCCGATCGATATTACCTACTCGGACTTGATGGTGCACCAGTGCGAATATCACAGCTCGTGCGCTACCGTGGTACTGCTCGATTGCAGCCACAGTATGATTTTGTATGGCGAGGATCGGTTTACACCGGCCAAGCGTGTGGCGATGGCGTTGTCGCATCTGATCCGCACGCAGTATCCTGGCGACACGCTGAGCCTCGTCTTGTTCCACGACAGCGCCGAGGAAGTGCCCATCGGCGAATTGGCTCGCGTGCAGGTTGGCCCTTATTACACGAATACGCGCGAAGGATTGCGCCTGGCCCAGCGCATCTTGCTGCGGCAAAAGAAAGATATGCGGCAGATCATCATGATCACTGACGGCAAACCGTCCGCGCTCACGCTGGAAGACGGGCGCATCTATAAGAATGCTTTCGGGCTCGATCCTTTCGTCGTGGGCCAGACGCTGGAAGAGGTGAACAAGTGCAAGCGGGCGGGGATCATGATCAACACGTTCATGCTTGCCAGCGACTACAGCCTGGTTCACTTCGTGCAGAAAATTACGGAAATGTGTCGCGGCAAAGCTTATTTCACTACGCCCTACACGCTGGGGCAATATCTGCTGATGGACTACATGCAGCGCAAAACCCGTCAGATCCACTAAGAACTACCGGCCAAGCGGCTCCGCTGGAAGTAGAACTTCAGGGGCTAAAGCCCGGTTTTACTGGCTTTGAACGTCGGGCCTGAAGCCCCGACCTCCTGCAGGGCATCACGGGTGTTGCTGGATTTTGTGGCGCTTCTAGTCGGACACAATCTCGCTCCGAAGTGTTTTCCTCGCGCGGCGGGGCGCGTTAAACTGATGGCATGGCGCTTTCGCGGTGGGTTTCGCGCTTATTCCGAACGGATGGTGAGATGGGAGACATCAATCCTGGAGCTACTGCTCCTGCTTTTTCGTTGAAAGATCTCAGCGGCAAGGACTACTCCCTTGGGCCTTTAGTGGAGAACGGCCCTGTGGTTGCGGCATTCTTCAAAATTTCTTGTCCGGTGTGCCAGTTTACATTTCCTTTTATTGAGCGGCTCTTCAAGCGCTATGGAGGAGGTGGCGTTACGTTCCTGGGAATATCGCAGGACGACGCGAAAGCTACGAAGAATTTCGCCGGCGAATATGGCGTGACGTTTCCAATGGTTTTGGATGAGAAAGGCTATCCGGCGTCCAACGCCTACGGACTGACTACGGTGCCGACAATCTTTCTGATCGATACGGATACGAGCGTGAAGGTGGCTTGCACGGGCTTCGAGAAAAAAGGGCTTGAGGATATCGGCGCGTTTTTGGCTGAACGGCAGAAGATTGGGGCTGCTGCGCTGTTCCGTCCGGATGAGAAAGTTCCTGCGCATAAACCTGGTTGAGGATCGAAGAACTAGGCCCGGTCGGGCCTGCCTGAAACAAACCTCGGAATCTAGGGCATTTAGACTGCCATGCTCGGCTGAGTTTGAGGCGTGGGCTGCGGGGACACAGACAGGAGTGTGTGTGCTACCCAATCCCGGTGTTTTTGTGCAGTGATCTGAAAATAAAGGGGATACGCCACGGAATGGCACAGTGATTTGATTCTAAATGATTTATTGCCTGTTGCCGTCGGCTACGGAGGTGTCTGCCGCTTCTGGAACTGCATTCTACGATAGACGACGTACGGTGACTTGCCCGAATTATAGCTTCATCGCTTTATCCGGGTAAGGAGAAAGCAGTGAACGGGGGAAGGACGTGGTCGAACATTGAAAGCGTGCATTGGGGATTTTTTCGAGTTTAGCTGGCGGGGTCTTCGTCTGGAAATTGCTTCTTGTGTTTCGGGGGTTGCTTGCGCTTGTCTGCAATTACGCGGGTTACTGCTGGCGCGATGCCTGACTCTCTGGCTTTACGGCGGGCTACTTGGCCTACGTCCAAGATTTTCTTTTTCCGCTTTTTCATGGCGAGTTCAGGCTTGGCTCGGCTTTGACGACGCCAGCTTAGCCCATTTTGGGATGCCGACCAAGATTTGCCATGATTTGCGATCAGAAGGAGAACGTCACCTGTAGATCGATGCGGCGATTGGCGGTGTTCGAGGAATAGGGACCTGGGGCAAGGCCGTTCGATTGGCCGAAAAGAGGCGAGCTGAGATTTCCGATGGGAGTGGCAAGATTCACGTTGTTGAATAGATTTCGCGCCGAGACGGCGAAGGTCAAACTATAACGCCGGTTTGTCCCACCGGCGTCGAATCCGCCTCCGCGTCCTCCGCCAAAGCCCCCGCCACCGCGTCCTCCGCCACCTGGTCCTCCGGGTCCGCGGCCAAAGGATCCGCCTCCGCCACCGGGCCCTCCGGGTTGTGCTTGAGCGGTCGCTTCCTTTTTCTTACCGAAGCCAATGGTTTTGCTGAGCCGCAGATTCAGAGCGAAGCGGTCGGTTCCAACGGCGTCGTTGATGGGAATGAGGGGCTCGCCGGGGGTGGGAGCGACGTTGAAGCAGCCAAATTTGGTTTGCACCACATTGGGTGCGGACGTTGCCGTGCATACGGCAGGCGCTGGGCGCGCATTGAATTGGGCGTCGCCAAACAGATCGTCTCCGGTGGTGATATTGAATGGCGGGCCGGAACTGGCGATCAGATAGGTGCTGAGGCGAAAGCCTTTTGGCATGCTGATCGTTCCGATCATAAACAGCCGGTGGCGATAATCAAACCAAGCGCGGCCGTAGTCCAAAGAAGGATCGAGCGGATCGGAAGGCATATACGTTGGGCCGGAAGTGTCGCTGTTCGCGTAGTTCAGGATGTAGTAGCCAAAGAGGGTGAGTTTGGTGCCCATGCGAACGGTGCCGTTCACGATCAGCTGATTCTGCTTGAATACGCCTTCGGACTGGTATTGGTACAAGATTTCGCTCGGGGGCGGATCGCCAGGCGGGTTTGCATTGATGAAATTAGTGTAGAAGGCGTGAACGCCACGGGAGTTGAGATAGGTGACTGCGACGTTGGCGGACTTAGTGAGCTGGCGCTCCAGGCTGACGCCGGTCTGCATCGTGTAAGGAGTGCGTAGATTCTGATTCAGCTGGTAGACGGTGTGCGGCGCGAGGCTGGACGACTGAAAAGCGGACGGCTGCACGGCCTGGTTGGGATTGAAGAACGGCGGAGTCTGGACCAGGAATTGCTGCTGAATCACGCCGTTTTGCAGCTGCTGTGTTAGCGCGAGGTCTTCGGTGAAGCGATCATAGAAAATTCCATATCCCGCGCGCAGGACCATTTTGGGGGAGGCATTCTTGCCCTTCGCGCCGATGCCCCAGGCGAGGCCGACCCGTGGAGCGAAATCGGCGTGATCAGCTAGATTGTTCTGGGTTTCATAACGCAAGCCGTAGCTGAGGGTGATGTTCGGTCGCAGGCGCCAATCGTCTTGCACGAACAAGGCTCCGTCAACGTAGCTCACGTCGGCATTTGCCCGCCCGGTTTCGTTGGTCGCAAGCGAATAAAAACTTGGGCCGACGCCCATCGCTTGAATCTGGGGCATCGTCAGGCCCATGGCCAGGTCTTGCAGCGTCATCTGATAGGACTGCAAGGGAGTGATTGCGCAGTTTTTGTTCGCAGCGGTGGGCGTGCAAACCGACGGGGCGAGAGTACGTTTGCCGAAGGAATACTCGCCATTGAAGAATGCGTTCGTGGAATTTGAATCGGTGGTCGCGCGCAATCGCCCGCCGTACTTCAGGGCATGCTTGCCGAGCGTCATGTAGGTAATGTTCTGCAACTCGTAGCGATTCTGGGTGTCATCGTTGGTGCCCGAGGTGTTTCCGCTGGTGGCGAAGGCGCCGCTGACGGAGATCATGGGAGCGGTGCTGACGGGGGACTGATTGGCGACTTCGTGGATGTACTGAAACCTGGTTTCGTTGATGGTTCTAGGATTCAGGGTCTGGGTGTCGCTGACTTGCAGCGTGCTTTCCGAATCGAACTGGTTCGTTCCCAGCGACGCCAGGTTGAAAGCGCCGACGCTCTCGTTGTCCTGGTTTTGCCGGTAATACTGATAGCGGACCGAAAGGGTGTTGGTGGCACTCACCTGGTAGTCCAGCCGGGGACTGAGATTGATCCGGGTATCTGGGTTCGGCACGGCCTGGCTGAACGGTATGACTAGAAATGTGGTGGGATCGACGATTTGCGCACTGACCACATTTAGGTTGTTGATGTTTCTCTGCTCGTAGTTGAAAAACATCGAGGCCTTTTTGCTCAGCGGACCGCCTATGTTTCCACTGAATTGCGTGGACTCATACCCAGGCGGCTGCTCGCCCGCCGGCAAGCGTTCGAATGGGTTACGGGAGTTGAGTCCTGACGTGGTGCCGGACATGAACAACTGTCCGTGCCACTGGTCGGTGCCGGGCTTGGTCAGAATTTCGATTCGTCCATAGCCGAGCTTGTCGTATTCGGCGGAGAAGGGATTCTGGTTGATGCGAATCTCGCGGATTGACGCCTTGGGCGGGAGTTGGCCGGCGGTGAAACCGTCGATGTAAATCTGTCCGCCGTTGGGGCCGGCTGATGGGCCAACCAGCGCTTGCAGGTCGGATTGCAGTTCGTCCGGGTCGTCGGAGAGAGCTTCCAGATCCTTGCCTTGGATAACGATCGCTCCGGCATTGCTGGCGGGGTTCACATCCAGAGCAGCACCGGCTTCGTCGGTGACGATTACTTTTTGTTCTTGTGTTTCGATGCTGAGCTTGACGTCGAGCTTTTGGGTCTGCCCCGCTGCGATGTCGATGCTGGGTTGCTCAAATGCCGTGAATCCCGGGGCAATCACTTTGACGCCGTATTTGCCTGGGGCGAGGCCCTTGATTTCATAGATGCCGTCGCGATTGGTGTTCGCGGTAATCGCGTCGCCGTTTGGTGTGGTGAGCAATACCGTTGCATTTCCTACCGCGCTGCCCGATGGATCGGTAACTTGTCCGCGTAGGGCGCCGGTGTTTGTTTGGGCGGCGAGCGGGGAGAACGGCAGCAGTGCGAACCAAGCCAGAACACTGATAGCGAGGTATTTTTGAAGCGGGCTAAACCTCATCTAATCTCCTGGAAGCGATGAAGGTATATCCGTTCTTCGCGGATCACTGCGATGCCGCATCGGCGCCAGGGCCGGAGCTGAGGGTCCAAGGCGTGAGAATCGATTGGCTGCCGTTGGGCGAAGCTTGCAGGATGGGTTCCACTCCTGCCAGAAGCGTGATCGCAACGACGGTGCCGTCCGATGCTCCGGGGGTTGCGACGACCATGACGGCATCGCCCTTTTGCAGGTCGGCGAGGGTGGCAGCTGGCATGTGTCCAAGGGCTTGCTGCAGGTCGGGCACCCCAGCTTGACTGCTACCTAGCGTGCCTCCCTGGCGCTGACCGCCTTCGGTTCTCTGCCCGGCTGCGGCTGGGGGGTTCTGAATCGGGGTTCCCTCCGCGGGAGTGCCGCTCGTAGCGCCGGTGGGTTGCGGGTCCGAGGGATTTCCTTTCAATCGCGCAGCGATTCTTTGGGCCATCGCGGGCGGGAGTTTCCGGAGTTGCGACGATTCGTTGACCCGGACCATAACGGGCTTCTTCGTGGCCAGGTCCGACATGGTGATGGTGCCTGCGCTTGGATCAATCGAAGTGATTGTGCCCGCGATGTTGCGGAACGAGCCGGAGACCACCTCGTCGGCGGTCAGATCGCTGCCATCGGCGCTGCGAGGGCCGCGGGCGCGAAGTTGGTCACCCACTTTGATCTGGTCGAGGGGGGCCGAGGTTGCATCGTCGAATTTTACGGAGCCTGGAGCGTAGCGACGCAGTATGGTGTTCTTCGAAGTGTGGACCGTGACACTCTTATTGGCGCCAAGCGCCGATGTGGAGATCGTCACTGCTCCGGTTGCCGGGTCGATTGCGGTCACAAGGCCGCCTGTGCCGTGTTTCTGCCACTCTTCGCGCTCATGTGCGTGCTTTTCGGCGAGGTCGGCCTTCTTCATGGCGATCACGGAAACGGCGAGCAACGACTTGCCATCCGGGGCGTTTGCGCCGCGAACGAGAATGCGATCGCCGGGCTGCAAATCCTGTAATAGGAGAGGAGCTGCGTTCTTCAGATCTTTTTCGCCGGGTTCGATGCGCAATAGCCGGGCACCGTCCTGCACCACGATGTTGATCTCGTTCCCACCTTCGGCTGCGAGGGTGATGCTCTTTCCGGAGGCGGCTTTCACCGTACCCACTGCTTTCGCAGTCGCCGCGGCCGATTCTTGCGCGCGCAGCGAAGGAACGCCAGACAAAAGCAAGGAGCAGGCAATCGCGACAAAGACTCGCGAGGGTATTCGTGGACGCGGGTGCCTCCACGGGTTATGCGTTTTTGGTTTCATTTCCTCGACGGCGCGCAGATGGATTCCTCGCCACACAGGGCGGCATGCCCTTTAGACGTAGCTGCAGCGTGAAAATGTTACATGGATCACGCATCGTGGCGGATATTGTGAACTCTGGCGAAGCGCTTAATAAAAGGGCTGAACAGGCGTAAAAGCTCCTTCATAATAACTACTGTGCGTCTCTCGAAACCGTTGACGTTGACAATGCGCTATTTCGGCCTGGTCCTACTGTGGGCCACCCCACTGTGGGCGCAAAGCAACTCGGGCGAGCTGCGCATCCGGGTGACCGACCCATCTGGGTTGGGCGTAAAGAGTTCCGTCGAACTGGTGTCCGAAGCCAATCAATTCCAAAAGACGCTGGTGACCGATAGCGCGGGGGACGTCGTCGTCAAGCGCATTCCCTTCGGCGTTTATCGCGTGCAGATTGACCGTCCAGGCTTCGCCGAGTTCAAGGATTCCATTGAAGTGCGCTCGGCGATCCCCTCGGACTACGTTGCCAAGCTCAGCATCGCCGCGGCGAACACGTCCGTCGAGGTAAACGACACCGAGACGTTGATTGATCCGCATCGCACCGGCGACATCAACCGCATCGGTTCGGACATGATCCAGGAGCGGGTGAGTTCGCTGCCGGGCCGGTCGCTGCAGGATCTGGTCAACTCCCAGCCTGGTTGGCTGTACGAAGGCAACGCGGTCCTGCATCCACGCGGCTCGGAGTATCAGACGCAGGTTGTCGTTGATGGAATCCCGCTGATGGACAACCGGTCGCCTAGTTTTGGCCCGGAAATTGAGGCTGACGACGTGCAATCGATGAGCATCTATACGGCGAATTTTCCGGCCGAGTACGGTCGTAAGATGGGCGGAGTGGTGGAAGTGAATACGGCGCGAGATTCGCGTGAAGGTTTACACGGGCAGGTGGTGCTTTCCGGAGGCAGCTTTGGCACCGCGGGCGGCTTCGCCATGGCGCAGTATGTGTGGGGCAAGAACACGCTGGGGGCTAGCGCGAGCGGTGCCATGACCAGTCGCTACCTGAATCCCGTAGTTCCGCAAAATTTCACAAACAGAGGTACGACCGGGGATTTTGCCTTGAGCTACGAACGAGACTTGACCGTGCGCGACCGGCTAAGTGTCAGCGTCCGCCATGAACTTTCGCGGTTCCAGATTCCTAACGAGCAAGTCCAGCAAGCCGCCGGCCAGCTGCAGAACGCTGACAACTTCGAGACCATGGGCACGGCCTCGTACCAGCACATTTTTTCGGCGAATGTTGTGGCCGACTTCCGCGGTATGGTGCGTGACAATTCCAACGATCTCTACTCTAGCCCTCTCGCCACTCCGGTGATCGCCTTCCAACGCAATTATTTTCGCGAGGGCTATTTCAAGGGCACTGTTTCTATCCATCACGGACGCCACGAGTGGAAGGCCGGTGTCGAATCGGATGCCACGTTTCTGCACGAGCGCTTCAACGACGTCATTACAGATTTCACCCGATTCGACACAGGGACGCCGGCGAGCTTTGCCTTCATCGGTAGCGGGCCGGATCTGGAACAGTCGGCTTTCGTGCAAGATCAAGTGCGGCTGGGGAAATGGACCGTGAGCGCGGGGTTGCGGTGGGATCACTACCAATTGCTGGTCAATCAGAACGCCGTTAGCCCGCGGCTGGGGTTGGCTTATTATTTTTCTAAGCTTGACCTCGTGTTGCACGCTTCTTACGACCGCATCTTTCAGACGCCCTCCGCGGAAAATATTTTGATCTCGAGCTCGCCGGAAGTCGTTTCGTTGAGCGAGCAAGTTCTGAGGCTTCCCGTTCAGCCATCTCACGGTAACTACTATGAACTTGGCGTAAGCAAAGGATTTTTCGGGCAATTGAAATTTGACGCCAACCTATTTGATCGGCGTGTGAACAACTTTGCCGATGATGACCAGTTGTTGAGCACCGCCGTGAGCTTCCCGATTGCCTTCAACAAGGCCTATATTTACGGTGCTGAAGGCAAGATCGAACTTCCCCATTGGAAACGGATCAATGCTTTCGCGAGTTATTCCTACAGCTTGGGATCCGCGTATCTGCCGGTCACCGGCGGCTTGTTTTTAGGCGTTGATGCGAATAATGCGCTCAGCCAGATCACCGGGCGATTTTGGATTTCCCAAGATCAGCGCAACACCGTTCGAACTCGAGTGCGCTATCAATTCACGGATCGGGTGTGGGGCGGCGTGGGCGCGGAATATGGCAGCGGGCTACCGTTTCAATTTGTGGGCACAAGGGATGAGGCGCTCGCGCAATATGGCGAGCAAGTCGTCGACCGCGTGAACTTCGACAAAGGGCGGGTGCGACCTTCGCTCTCGGTCAACGCGTCGCTCGGCGCTGATGTCTGGCGTTCGGAGAAATTCCAGATGCGCGTTCAGGGGGACATGCAGAACATCAACAACCGGCCTAACGTTATCGATTTTGGGGGCTTGTTCTCCGGGAATGCTATCGGGCCTCCGCGTAGCTACGCGTTGCGGCTAACGACCAGTTTCTAGCGATGGCTGCGTTTACGCGGTAATAGCCAAGAAAGAAAAGATTTAACACAGAGGGCACTGAGGTCGGAACACAGAGAGCACGGAGAAGTTGGAGCGATTTTTTCAGGCTGTTTCTTCCTTACAAAATCTTTATGTCCGCTTGATCACTTCCTAAGCCTTCATCGCTAGTCTTAGCTGTGGCTGGCATGCAGCGTGTTTCGTCAGCGACAGCGGATAGAGGCAGATCGAGACGCGCAGTTTCCCGAGCCTCAACAGCGGGAGGAGAGTTTCGTGGCAGATGTGGCGTTCACGGTGGCGACTTTGGCCTTTTTTGCCGTTGCGATTGTTTATCTTCGCGGATGTGAACGGCTCAAGTAGAAGCGCGGCTTACTTATGCTGGAAAACATTCTCCTTATCGCGGTTTGCGCGGCCCTTTTTGGTTATTTGCTGATGGCGCTTCTCCGGCCGGAAGACTTTTAGCCTATGACTGCTAATGGTTGGTTCCAGATTTTGATTTTTTTGCTGGTGATCTTTGCGATCACGAAGCCGCTTGGCGTTTTCATGGCTCGCGTGTTTGCTCGCGAAAAAACTTTTCTCGATTTCGCCCTGCGGCCTATTGAACGGCTGATTTACCGGATTTGCGGCGTGCGGGAAAACCAGGAAATGCGTTGGATCGAGTATGGAACGGCCATGCTGCTGTTCAGCGGCGTATCCATGGTGCTGCTGTATCTCATCGAGCGAGCGCAGCTTTGGCTGGGATTTAATCCTCAGAAACTCGCTGGCGTTTCTGCCGACCTCGCATGGAACACGGCGGCCTCTTTCACTACGAACACCAACTGGCAGGCGTACGTCCCCGAGTCGACGATGAGTTACCTCACGCAAATGGCCGGGCTCGCTTACCACAATTTCGCCTCCGCGGCAGTCGGGATTGCTCTGGCGATCGCGCTGATTCGTGGAATCGCTCGACGGGAGTCGAAAACGATCGGCAATTTTTGGGTGGACCTCACGCGGGCGTTCCTGTGGGTGCTGCTGCCGATCTGTGTGGTGATCGCCCTCGTGTTCGTATCGCAAGGCGTGGTGCAAAATCTGAAGCCGTACGGCAGCGCGCAACTGATCGACCCGCAAGTTGTGCAAACACAGAGCGCGGACGGTAAGACTGTCACGCAGACGGTTACGCAGCAACCCATCGCGCTGGGGCCGACAGCTTCGCAGGAAGCCATCAAAATGTTTGGCACCAATGGTGGGGGATTTTTTAATGCGAACAGCGCGCACCCGCTTGAAAATCCCACGCCATTTACGAATTTTCTTCAGATTGTTTTGATTTTTGCCATCCCCGCGGGGCTTACGTACACGCTGGGCCGTATGACTGGAGCGCCGCGACACGGTTGGGCCGTCTGGGCGGCGATGGCCGCGCTGTTTCTTGTCGGTGTGACGGCCGCGTATGCCGCGGAAGCTCGCGGAAATCCGCAACTTGCGGGCGTCGATCAAGCCACCAGCGCGGTGAGCTCTGGCGGCAACATGGAAGGCAAGGAAGTGCGCTTTGGCATCGCCAACTCGGCACTATTCGCCACCGTCACGACCGACGCAAGCTGCGGTGCAGTGAACTCCATGCACGACTCCTTCACGCCGCTTGGCGGAATGATTCCCTTGCTGAATATCATGCTTGGCGAGGTCATCTTCGGCGGAGTGGGCTCGGGGCTTTACGGCATGCTCGTGTTTGTGATCCTCGCCGTGTTTATCGCGGGCTTGATGGTGGGCCGAACGCCGGAATACCTAGGCAAGAAGATCGAGGCTTTCGATGTGAAGATGGCGATGCTTTCGGTGCTGGCTTCGTCAATCACTATCCTGACGTTCGCCGCCGTGGCCATCGTCACGAAGCCCGGGCTGGCGGGCATCACTAATCCCGGACCACACGGGCTTTCGCAAATTCTTTACGCTTACACTTCTTCGGTAGGGAACAACGGATCCGCCTTCGGCGGGATCAACGCCAACACTCTTTGGTTCAACACCACTACTGGAATTGCCACGCTGCTGGGCCGCTTCTTCGTGGTCATCCCGATTTTAGCGATTGCCGGGAGTCTCGCGGCTAAGAAGACCGCGCCCGCGTCCGCGGGTACGTTCCCGGTCACTGGGCCGCTGTTCACCACGCTTCTGGTTTCGACCATCCTGATTGTCGGGGCGCTCACGTTCTTCCCGGCGCTGAGCCTGGGACCCATTCTCGAGCACCTGCTGATGCAAGCCGGAAAGACTTTCTGATGACTCCCTCGGAACACACATCCCAAGCAAAACCGCAGCCGCTGGCGGACAAGAAGATTGTTTTGCGCGCGATTGTGGACTCGTTTCGCAAATTGAATCCGCGGACGATGGTGAAGAACCCGGTGATGTTTGTCGTGGAAGTCGGGGCGTTGCTGACCACGATCGAGCTGGTTGTGGATACATACCGGCGTGCGGGCCAATTCGGCTTCGGGCTGCAGATCACGCTGTGGCTGTGGTTCACGGTGCTGTTCGCGAACTTCGCCGAAGCGATGGCGGAGGGGCGCGGGAAAGCCCAGGCGGACACTCTCCGGAAGGCTCGCGCCGAAACGAAAGCGCATCTGCTGTGTCCCAACGGCTCGATTGAAGTAATCGCCAGCTCGAAGTTGCGGTCCGGCAACGTGGTTGTGGTCGTCGCCGGCGAATTCATCCCTGGCGATGGCGAAGTGATCGAAGGAGTCGCCAGCGTGGACGAATCCGCCATCACCGGAGAGTCCGCTCCGGTCATTCGGGAGTCCGGCGGCGACCGTTCCGCGGTGACTGGTGGCACGCGGGTACTCTCCGATTCCATCAATGTCCGCATCACCTCGAATCCAGGTGAAACGTTCCTCGATCGCATGATTCGGCTGGTCGAAGGAGCCTCCCGTCAAAAAACACCGAACGAAATCGCTCTCAACATTCTGCTCGCGGGCCTCACGATCATCTTCCTGCTTGCGGTCGTGACCCTCCAGCCGTTTGCGATCTATTCGGGGGCGCCGCAGACCATCTTCGTGCTGGTCTCGCTGTTGGTCTGCCTGATTCCCACGACCATTGGCGGGCTGCTTTCAGCGATCGGCATCGCGGGCATGGATCGCATGATTCAACGCAACGTGATCGCCATGTCCGGCCGGGCTGTCGAAGCCTCTGGCGACGTCGATGTGCTGCTGCTGGACAAAACGGGCACGATCACCTTAGGCAATCGTCAAGCAACGATGCTGTTCGCCAGTCCCAATGTTCCCGAAGCCGAGCTTGCGAATGCCGCGCAACTGGCCTCGCTCGCCGACGAAACGCCGGAAGGCCGGTCGATCGTCGTCCTGGTCAAAGAGAAATACGGACTGCGCGGCCGCGAGCTAAGCCAGCTCAGCCCGGTCTTCATTCCCTTTTCGGCCCAGACCTGCATGTCGGGCGTCGATCTTGACGGTTTGCAAATCCGCAAGGGCGCGCCAGAGGCCATCACGAAACATGTGGGGGAGCGCGGCAACAAAGTGCCGCTGGAGATTCAAAAAAGCGTTACGGACATCGCCAATGGCGGCGGTACACCGCTGTTGGTGGCCGAAAATGGCCGGGTGCTTGGGGTGATCGCGCTTACCGACGTCGTCAAGGGCGGCATGCGGGAGCGCTTCGATCACCTGCGCGCGATGGGCATCCGCACGATGATGATCACTGGCGACAATCCGCTTACGGCCGCCGCGATCGCGCGCCAAGCGGGCGTCGATGATTTCCTCGCGCAAGCGAAACCCGAGGACAAGATGGCGCTGATCAAACGCGAGCAAGCCAAAGGCAAGCTTGTCGCGATGACCGGTGACGGTACTAACGATGCTCCGGCGCTGGCCCAAGCGGATGTCGGCGTGGCTATGAATACGGGCACGCAAGCGGCCAAGGAAGCCGGAAACATGGTCGATCTCGATTCCAATCCTACGAAGCTCATCGAGATCGTGGAGATCGGCAAACAGTTGTTGATCACGCGCGGCGCGCTGACCACTTTCTCGGTCGCCAATGACGTGGCCAAATATTTCGCCATCATCCCTGCGATGTTTGCCGGCGCGTTCCCGCAACTCAACGTTTTGAACGTAATGCGTCTGGCAACGCCGCAGTCCGCCATCTTGTCGGCGGTAATCTTCAACGCGCTGATTATCATCGCGTTGATTCCGCTGGCGCTTCGCGGGGTTCGCTATCGCCCGATGGGCGCGGCCGCGCTCCTGCGTAGGAATCTGTTGGTCTACGGAGTAGGCGGCGTAGTCGCGCCATTCATCGGTATCAAGCTGATCGATTTGCTGATCACGTATTTGCATTTCGCCTGAGGCAGTGAGGTACAAGGATGAAACAAAACCTACGCATTGCGGTCCTATTTACCTTGGTCACGACGGTCATCTTCGGCCTGATTTACCCGCTGGCGGTAACCGGCCTCGCGCAGATGCTCTTCCCCGCCCAAGCGAACGGCAGCCTGATCACGAAGAATGGCCAGGTGGTCGGGTCGCAGCTCTTGGGTCAAACATTCTCTTCGCCGGGCTACTTCCGCTCGCGCCCTTCGAATGCTGGAACCGGCTACGATGCCTCGCAGTCGGGCGCCTTCAACTACGGCCCGACGAATCACCAGCTGCTCGACCGTGTGAAAGCTGACGTCGGAAAACTTCGCGCCGAGAATCCCGCTGCGGCGATCCCCGTGGATCTCGTTACCGCATCGGCCTCGGGTCTAGACCCGGAAATCTCTCCGGCGGCCGCTGAATTCCAAATTGCGCGGGTAGCGCGCGAACGCAACATGCCTGAAGCCGACGTTCGTTGGTTGGTTGCCAAACATACGCTCGGCCGCCAATTCGGGTTCCTCGGCGAACCACGTGTCCGCGTGCTTGAACTGAATCTCGATCTTGACGCTAGCCATCCGAAGAAATAATTGCTGCTGTGCGCCACAATTTTTAGCACGGGCTCAACGTGGACAGAACGAGCAAGGAACTGGCTTAGGGTCACTGCTTCTTGCTTGATACACCCCTCAGAGAAACTCAAATCCGGCTGGAAGTGCCGATTGGGCGCCGCTACCGGTGAAGCAGGAGGGTCGCGCTGAAGCGCGCCCCTACATTGCCTGAATGTGGGACTCTTGCCTTCGGCGGGACAGGAACCTCGCCTTACGATTTTCTCGATGGGGTTTTTGCTGTGTTTGGACGGTGCGGCTGGAAGCGATAGCCGATCCAGGGCTCGGTCAGAATATATTTCGGGTGAGCGGGATCCGTTTCGATCTTCTTGCGCAGCTGGTTGATGACCACGCGCAAGTTTTCGGTCTCTTCGCCGTAGTCGGGGCCCCAGACCGATTGGAGGAGGCGCCGATGCGTCAGCGGCTTTCCCTGGTTGGCGACCAGGTGCTTGAGCACATCGTATTCTTTCGGGGTGAGATGCACGCTGAGGCCGCGCACGGTGACCTCGCGGCTCTCGAAATCGATGGTCAAATCTTTGGAGACAAACGGAGCTACCGCATCACCCGGGGCGTAGCGACGGAGCGCGGAACGGATGCGCGCGAGCAGCTCTTCGATGCCAAAGGGCTTGACCACATAGTCGTCGGCGCCGGCGTCGAGAGCCATGACTTTGTCGCGCTCGGCGTTTCGGACGGTCAGCATGATGATGGGCGCGTCGGTTGATCGGCGGATTTCCTTGCAGGCTTCCAGGCCGCCCATGCCGGGCATGTTTATGTCGAGCAGAACCAGATCTGGGCGACTCCTTGCGGGCCGACTCGACGCCCTCTTCGCCGGTCATGGCTTCGGTGATCACATAGCCATGCGCGGAAAGGGTGCTGCGCATGACGCGCCGGATTTGCGGCTCGTCGTCGACGACCAGGATGGTTTCGCCGCTCACCGGGCCTCCCGCTGTGATTCGATCGTGATTGCGGTCTACCGGGAGGGTGAAAGAAAAAACCGAGCCATGACCTAGCTGACTGGTGACGCTGATCGAGCCTTTGTGGGCCGCGATGATGGCCTTGGCGATGGGAAGCCCCATGCCGGTGCCGCGCACGAGGTAACGCTGGTCCTTGCCGCGATAAAATTTGTCGAAGATCATGGTTTGTTCGAAGTCGTCGATTCCGGGTCCGCGGTCCGCAACACTGGTCGTGACGCAATCTCCAGTTAATTCGGCCGTGATGGTAATGGGCTGATCCTTCGGCGAATAAAGATTGGCGTTGTCGATCAATTGCACCATGGCCTCTTTGGCGCGCTCGCGATCGGCGCTGACCGGCGGAAGATTTGAGTCCACTTTAATATCGATGGGACGGCCGGCGAGGGCTATTTTACAGTGCGCCAATGACGCGTCGACGATTGCCCGGATGGGTGTCGGTTCGAGATCCAATTCCACTTCGCCCGCTTCGAGTTTGGCCATTTCGCCGGCTTCCTCCACGAGGCGATTGAGGCGGTCGCATTCTTCGTCGATGATGGTCAGCAATTCACGCTTCTGCGCCCGATCCGTGCTTCCGGAAGTCAGCAGGCTGCTGACGGCTGCCTTCATGGAAGTCAACGGCGTGCGGAAATCGTGGGTGATGGAATCGAGAAGGGCTGACTTCAGGCGCTCGCCTTGCCTCTCGGCTTCGGTTTGACCCAGTTGTTCCACGGCGCGGGCGCGCTCGATCGCAATCGCGACCAGCGTGCTGATCGCTTCCACGGACTGCCGGGAAAGCTGCGGGCCCGAAATACCCAGACTTCCGATGGGCCGCACACCGAGGCGCACCGGGATGAAATAGAGTCCGGACTCTGGGTCCATGGAGACCTCATCGGTCGCGAACGCGGCCTTCATCCTATCTTCATCCAGATGCGAGGCACCGAAGCCGGAGCGATAAAATTTGTCCTTCTGGGGAAGAAATAGCTCCGCCGCTCCGGCTTCAAAGCTCTCCACGATGTAATCGGGTATGGCGTTCATTAATTGAATGACGTTGCCTTCACCGAGCAGTTTGCGGCTGAAACGGTAGAGGCGTTCCACCTCGCGTCTGCGATGGTGCGCTTCGTCCGCTTCCGTGCGAATTCGCGAAGAAAGCTGGCTTCCGGTGATGGAAGTGACCAGAAATGCGATGAGCGCCACCCAGTTCTGCGGATCGGCGACCGTGAACTTACCTATGGGCGGCAAGAAGAAATAGTTGAGCGTCAGCATCGCCAGGATCGACATGAACACCGAGACGGCCATCCCCCACACTGCCGAAACTGCTAGAATTGCGAGCAGAAATGAAAGAGCAACGGTGGTGTGGTTGACGTGCAGAACGCGAAAATAGATTAGCGTGACGCAGCCAACGATGGCGACCGAAACGATGAGCCCGACTATGCGGCCGCCTAGAAATCGCTGCATCCCGATATTCTATCGCATGCAGCCGGAATACCTGGAGAACAATAGCCTTGCCGAAGAAGCCTGAAGAGTGGCTGGAGGTGGCCTCGCCGCCGCAGAAGTCGCGGGGTATCTTCAAGCTTTTTCTGGGCTACGCTCCGGGTGTCGGCAAGACGTTCAGTATGTTGAGCGAAGCCATCCGGCGGCGGAGCCGAGGCGAGGATGTCGTTATCGGCGTGGTGGAATCGCACGGGCGCAAAGGCATCGAAGAACTGATCGAGCAGATGGAAGCGGTGCCGCGCAAGAAGCTGGAATACAAGGGAACGATTTTCGAGGAGATGGATGTCGACGCGATACTTGCCCGCCATCCTGACGTCGTGCTGGTGGATGAGCTGGCACACACCAACATTCCGGGGAGCAAGCACCGCAAACGCTACGAAGATGTGCAGGAGCTTTTGGCCGCCAAGATTGACGTGGTATCGACGCTGAACATTCAGCACATCGAAAGCATCGCGCCGGTGGTGCGGTCGATTACCGGGATTGTCGTGCGGGAAACCGTGCCGGATTGGGTGCCGCTGACGGCCTCGGAAACCGTGATGGTCGATCTCACGCCTGAAGCGCTGCAGAACCGCATGAAGCGCGGCGATGTGTACAGCACGGAAAAAGTGGAACGCTCGCTGAAGAATTTTTTTCGGCGCGGCAACCTGATCGCGCTGCGCGAGTTGGCTTTGCGGCAGGTCGCTGAACAGGTTGACCGAAGTCTTGAGACGTACATGGAGGATCAGGATATCCGCAAGAATTGGGGTGTCCGCGAGCGCCTGGCCGTTTGCATTTCGGCGAATCCTGCGGGGCAATATCTGATCGCGCGTGGGGCGCGCATGGCGCGGCGCATGGACGCAGAGCTATACGTCGTGCATGTGGATCGCGAAATCGGCCCGAAGGAATCGAATCAGGTAGCGCTGGCTGCGAATCTCCGCTTCGCGGAGAATCTGGGCGCCAAGGTGATTCGGCTGCGGGGCCGCAGTGTTGCCGACTCCGTTGCGGAGTTTGTTCGGTCGAAACACATTACGCAGGTAATTTTTGGCCGCGCGCCAATCCACGATTGGCGAAAGTATCTTTACCTTTCCGCAGTACACCGCTTTCTTCGAGAATCGCCCGCGGTCGATGTCCACATCGTGACGCAGGAACCAGAAGACTGAGCCGATGTCATTGGGAGGCTGAGGTCTGGACTCCGCCCGCAAAGGCGAGCTCAATCTCCACGGCCGGATCAACCTTCAGAAAGAAATTGCTTGGATTCTTGAGGCCCCATCGAATGTACGGAACGCTGAACTTCGCCGTTCCTTTCCAGCGGCCATCCGCCAGCTCTGCCTGCACGGGAATCGTCAGTTCGTGTTGTGCTCCGTGGAGGAAGAAGATCCCATGTAGTTGAAGGGTGCTGGAACCCTGAGCCGGAATGCTTCCGTCGGCACGGTCCGGGCGAAACACAACCTCCGTGTAGCGCTGGCTCTCCAGAATTTCTTTATGCATGCGCTTGTCGCGGGACGTGTTGCCACTCTCCCCGCTGGCCGCATCCACCACGATTTCTCCACTGGCTTTGCCGTTTTCGGGATTGAGTTGCAGCGTACCGCGCTTCAATGCGAAGGTGCCGTGCACGGTGTGCAACGTGCTGCCCAGGACCCAGTGCACCGTGCTTTGGCCCGGATCGACGTTCAGAGCGAGTTCTTTCGCAATCGTTGGAGCGCCGAGTTGCTGCGGGCGGTGCGCGGCACTCGCTGACAACAGAAGTCCGAGGGCGAACACGGCAAAAGTGAGAGAAAGCCGGCGGCAAATGCCAATCCAGGTTCGTTTCATTGTTCCCACTTTCACACGGTTACAAAACGCCAGCCAAAACGTGCTCCGGCCGTGGCGAGATGAAGGGGCGAGATGGCGCCCAGGTGGATTGCTAACAGCCGCGAGAAAATTCCCGCGTCGGAGGCCAAGGCGCGTATAGCTCGTTCGCGAAGACTTTCGTGGCTCGCCAGCAACAGAATGAGGCGCTCCATCATCGCAGGAGTGCGGGCCAGATTCCGGTGCACCATCTCATAATGATGGAGGTCACCCACCTCAAAGGCATCCGCCAGCGCCGCGGCCTGATGAAAACCCAGGCTCAGGCCCTCGCCAGTAACCGCATCGACGCTGCCGGAAGCGTCGCCGACGAGCGCAACGCGGCCTCGATAGACGTGATCCAGTTTCCGCCTTACCGTGATCGCGCCGCGCTCTATGCTGGCTGTTGTCGACCCGAGGCGCTTGGCAAGCTGGGGAAATTCCTCTCGCAACGCGGCCATGCGCTGCCCCGGCATCCGCGATATCAAGACGGCGCAGACCTCCTGCTCGCCAACAGGTGTTACATACGCCTGTATATGCCGGCCCCAGTAAATCTCCACATACTCCGACCACGGCTGTACTTTGTAGTGTTGGCGAAAGGCGAATCGGATTCCCTGGCGGACCGGTGTTTCAAGATCAGCCCACCTGCGAACTCGGGACTGCAGGCCATCAGCGCCGACAATCCAACGCGCGTTAACAACAGAGCCATCAACCACTACCCCGTCGGGACACAGTCCTGCGACAGGGGTTTGCCAGAGGAACGATACTCCGAGGTCACGCGCGCGCTCTACCATCTTCTGATGTAAGACTGAGCGGCGAAGACCGATACCACGCCCGTCAGGAAAGCTCGCGTCGACCGCGGAACCATCTTGCAAAAAGCGCACGCCGCGGAACGCAAAGCCTTCGGACGAGTGGATCTGAACGCCCAGTTCTCGAAGAGCGGCGAGCCCGCCGGGCATCAGCCCTTCACCGCACGCCTTATCAATGGGAGGCCGAGAGCCGTCCGCGACGATCACACTGAATCCCTTTTTCCGTGCGGCAATCGCTGCAGCGAGCCCTGCTGGGCCGCCACCGACAACGAATACATCCGTGCCATCCACCATGCTTAATCTCCAAAGATATGCAACGCGCGCGCCAAGCGGCGCGCGCCGGCACCATGCGGGAGGCGTACTCCTCTAGATATTGATCGCCCGCCGGGCCAGGCCTAACGCCTCCATCCAAAATGACGGGGACGCGTGCATGAGTTTGATGATGTCGCGGACGGCAACGATAAATTCTTCGAGTTGCTCGGGCGTCGCCACCAAGGGGGGTGCCACCTTGAGGACCATGAAATTGTTACCGCGAATCTGAGTCAGGATTCCAAAGCGAAACAGGCGCATTACGAGGATTTGTCCGAACATGGCTGGATGAATCTTCATGAAGGCTTCGAACGGAACCTTGAGGCTCAATTTCGACGAGGCTTGAAACTCGATGCCAGACAGCAGGCCCAATCCACGAATCTCCTTTACCATTTCGAAATCGCTGAGCTCTGCGCGCAGGCGTTCCCGCAGGAGCTGGCCGGAACGCTCGGCCCGTTTTCCCAAGGACTGTTCCTCAAGCACATCCAGGGATGCGAGGCCCGCTCGCATCGACAGGCTGTTCTCACTATAGGTAGACGTGTGCACGATGGAGCGCCGCAGTGACGAATAGACGCGATCGTAGACCGCGTCGGTCATCAGCGTGGCGCTTACCGGAACGAGGCCGCCGCTCAGAGCCTTTGCAAGTACCACCATGTCAGGCGTGGCCCCGTGGTGGTGTCCAGCCAGGAACGATCCGGTGCGAAACATGCCGGTCTGAACCTCATCCAACACGAAGAGCGTTCCGTTACTGCGGCACAAGGCTTCCGCCGCCCGGAGGTAGTCGTGCGGCGGCAGAACGATGCCTGCCTCGGACTGGATGGGTTCGACGATAAACGCCGCGAAACTTTTTGTCTCGAGATGCTTTTCAAGGGGGGCCAGATCACCAAAAGGGACCGCAACTGCATCCTGCAGCAAAGGGCCAAATCCCTCCCGCCAGAAGGAATCCGTCATCAAAGACAGGGCTCCCGCCGTCAAACCATGAAAGCCACTGAATGCGCAGAGCAAGCCATTGCGACCTGTTGCGGCCCGTGCAAACTTGATCGCCGCCTCTACGCCCTCGCTGCCGCTGCTGCCGAAGAACACCTTGCTCAATCCACCACCCGCCAGATCGCATAGCCTGCGGGCAAGCTCTCCAGCGAGTTCTGGAACGTGGCTTTGCAACATGGCGGGACCGCACTGATCCAGTTCCTCCTTCAGCTTTTGGATCACATAGGGATGGTTGTGCCCGATGTTGTGAACGCAGTATCCGGAGAGAAAATCGAGGATGCGCCGGCCATCCGTGGTGAAGAGTTCCGTTCCGACGCACCGTTCATACGAAACGTTCATTTCCAGGACGTTCAGCAGCGCTACCCATTGCGGGTTTACATGACTGGCATAAGACGACGCTGGTGAAACGGTTGCCGAGCCGGTGGCCATTGCCATACCCCTTAAAAGATGCGATCCCGCTGCAGCGGGATGCCCGCAACCGTACATCACAAATTAGAACTTGAGTAATCGAGAGCGAGGGGGCAGCGGGAACTGTGCGTCTATCCAAACAACTCAAAAAAAACTGTATATGCTCAGGGAATGCGAATTTCCTTAATAAGTGGAATTTATCCTTAGCCGCATTAGTATTAATTGGACTGATTGACTTGCGATCCTTGATCCTGTATCTTCATGGCGTTGTCATGACCCGCAACGCCATCACGCACGCTCGAGCCATTCCGGCCGCTACAGCGGTTGAGGTATCGGGTGTCGTCGTACGAATTAGCACCGTAATTGTACGGGGCTATACACCAGGATGATGGCGGCCTAGCCAAAGCAGCAATGAAGATTTTCAGGGCCATCATCCGGAGCGGGATGATGGCCTTAGTTTTTTCCGGGGGCCGGGGTGATCGTTGGGGCTGGGCTGATTGAACGTTGAGATCCTTCGGCGATCCTCGTCGGGATCGCCTCAGGATGACATTGGCCGGCGCGGCTTTGTACAGAGCGCGATTAAGTTTCATATAAGAAGCGTTGTCTGAACGCTAGTTGTTGCATTCTGGTTGTTTAGACTCTCTCAAGATGGATTTGGAGGAATGACGCGGTGACAGCCCCTTTGCCGAAGCCTCGAAGCTATGCGCTTGTTGATGGACCGAATCGCGCGGGCGCTCGTTCCATGCTGCGCGCCTGCGGATTAAAAGATGAAGATTTCGCCAAGCCGCTGATTGGCGTGGCTAATACGTGGATTGAAATTGGCCCCTGCAACTATCACCTGCGAGAACTGGCAGTTGACGTGAAGGCCGGGATTCGCGCGGCCGGAGGGACACCGCTGGAGTTCAACACCGTATCCATTTCGGACGGTATCACGATGGGTACCGAAGGGATGCGCACCTCGTTGGTGAGCCGCGAAGTGATCGCGGATTCGATTGAGCTGGTTACACGCGGAAATATGTTCGACGCCATTGTGATTCTGGTCGGCTGTGACAAGACGATCCCTGGCGGCATCATGGCGGCGGCGCGTCTGAATATCCCGGCTCTGGTGCTCTATGGAGGCTCGATCGCTCCGGGCCAGTTCGAGGGCCATGCCGTCACCATTCAAGACGTATACGAAGCCATAGGAAGTCACGCGCGCGGAAATATGAGCGATGCGCGATTCACCGCCCTCGAAAGCGCGGCCTGCCCCGGCGCAGGAGCGTGCGGAGGGCAATTCACTGCGAACACTATGGCGCTGGTCGCGGAATTCCTGGGAATTGCGCCGATGGGGTTGTCCGGCGTTCCGGCGACGAATGCAGCGAAGCACAATGCCGGACACCGGGCAGGCGAATTAGTGATGGATCTGCTGCGCAAGGATGTCACGCCATCCAAAATCATCACCAAGGCTGCCATCGAGAACGCCATCACCGGCGTGGCCGCGACGGGCGGATCGACAAATTCCGTGCTGCACCTGCTGGCGATTGCCAACGAAGCGCGCATTCCTCTCTCGATTGAAGACTTCGACCGCATCAGCACGCGCACTCCGATCCTGGCGGACCTGAAGCCTGGCGGACGGTTTGTGGCGACCGATCTTTATGCCGCGGGCGGGACGGCGCTCGTGGCGAAACGATTGATCGACGCGAAGTTGCTGAACGGCGACAGCATTACAGTGACGGGCCGAACGATCGGCGAAGAAGCTAGGGCCGCGAAGGAAACGGCGAAGCAAGAAGTCGTGCGTCCTCTGGACAAACCGCTGAAGACGACTGGTGGGCTGGTGATTTTGAAGGGCAATTTGGCGCCGGAGGGATGCGTTCTGAAGGTTGCGGGGCACGACTACAAAACATTTCGCGGGCCGGCTAGGGTTTTCGACAACGAAGAGGCGGCGTTTGCGGCGGTGGAGAGTGGAGGCATTAGGAACGGCGACGTTGTGGTGATCCGATATGAGGGGCCGAAGGGTGGTCCTGGCATGCGGGAGATGCTGCAAGTGACTGCGGCCTTGATCGGGGCTGGGCTCGGCGATTCCGTGGCATTGCTTACCGATGGGAGGTTCTCCGGCGCGACACATGGGCTGATGGCAGGACACGTGGCGCCCGAAGCGGTTAACGGCGGGCCGATCGCGGCGGTCGCGGACGGCGACATGATTGAGTTCGATATTCCAAAACGATCGCTGAATGTGGCTTTGACCGACGCAGAGATTCAACGCCGCATGTCTACTTGGAGAGCACCGGCGCCGAGGTTCAGCACGGGCGTGATGGCCAAGTATGCTCTGATGGTTTCCTCAGCGGCGCAGGGTGCGGTGACGACGCCGAGCGCGAGTTTAAGTCGTTCGATCTCAGAAAGTGTGCACGCGAGGACTTTATGAAGCTGACCGGTGCGGAAATATTATGCGAGACGCTGACGCAACTCGGTGTTCGCCATCTCTTCGGGTACCCAGGTGGCGCGATTCTCCCGGTTTACGACGCGCTCGGTAAGTCCAAGCTGCATCACGTGCTGGTGCGGCACGAGCAGGGCGCAACGCATATGGCGGATGGCTACGCGCGAGCCAGTGGCGGCGTGGGTGTGGCGATGGCCACGTCCGGGCCGGGCGCGACGAACATGGTTACCGGCATTGCTACGGCGATGCTCGATTCTTCTCCGGTCGTGTGTATCACCGGGCAGGTGAGCAGCAAATTGTTGGGCTCTGACGCGTTCCAGGAAATCGACATCACCGGCATCACCATGCCGATCACCAAGCACAACGTGGTGGTTTCGCGCGCCGAGGATATCGCGCGCACGGTGCGGGAAGCGTTCGTGATTGCGAATTCGGGACGGCCGGGGCCAGTGCTCGTGGACATCACGAAAGACGCCCAACAGGCTTCCTGCGATTTCAATTGGGAGAATTCGGCTCCCAAGCTGCCGTTGAAGCGGCAACGCGTGAATTATGAGAAGGCGGATTTTGATCGAGCCGTGGAACTTTTGAACTCCGCTAAGCGGCCACTGATTTTGGCTGGGCACGGCATCATGGTTTCTGGCGCGATGCGCGCGTTCGACCAATTCGTGCGCACCGGAAATTTCCCCGTGGCGATGACGCTGCTTGGCATCGGCTGCTTCCCTGCCAACGATCCGCTGAACCTTGGGATGATGGGGATGCACGGCGAGGCCTGGGTGAACCATGCGATTCAGGAGGCCGACCTCTTGATTGCAGTGGGGATGCGCTTTGACGATCGCGTGACTGGCGATCTGCGCACTTATGCGCGAGATGCGCGCAAGATCCATATCGAGATTGACCGCTCGGAGATCAACAAGAACGTGCATGTCGATTCCGCATTGGTCGGCGACGCGCGGGAAGTGCTGGAACAGTTGATACCTGCCATCGAGCAACGTGACCGTGGCGACTGGTTAAGGCATATTCGCGAGTTGAAGGGCGACTCGGCGGTGCGCGACATTCAGGGATTGCCCGACAACGGGCATCTCTACGCCGCGCATGTGATTAATGATTTATGGAAAGAGACGCGTGGCGAGGCGATCGTCGTTACCGACGTGGGCCAGCATCAGATGTGGGAGGCGCAGTATTACCACCACAATCAGCCGCGCACGCTGGTGACTTCTGGCGGGTTGGGCACGATGGGATTTGCGCTGCCGGCGGCGATTGGTGCGAAATTTGCCAAGCCAGATGCCGATGTCTGGGTGGTGGTGGGCGACGGTGGCTTTCAAATGACAATGTGCGAGCTTGCCACCATCGTGCAGGAAAAGATCAAGGTGAACATCGCCATCATCAACAACGGGTTTCTGGGAATGGTGCGGCAGTGGCAGGAATTCTTCTACGACAAACGCTACGTCGCGACGCCACTGGTGGCGCCGGATTTTGCGGCGCTGGCCAACGCGTTTGGGATTCGGGGCGAGCGGATTACTTCGCGCGCCGACGTTACGCCGACGATTCGGTCGGCTCGAGAGAGCAAGGAACCTGTGTTGATCGATTTCCGCGTGGAACAGGAAGATTCGGTGTACCCGATGGTGCCGGCGGGTGGGTCGCTGCACGAGATGATACGCCGGCCTAACAGTCCGCTGGTTGAAACCGCGGCAACGGAACTGTAGGGAAGACTGAGGAGATCATGCAGACACTCGTCGCTTACGTGGAAAACAAGCCTGGCGTGCTGAACCGTGTCTCTTCGCTGGCGCGGCGGCTGGCTATCAACATCGATTCGCTGACGGTTGGGCCGACGGACAACGAAGAGATTGCGCGCATGACGATCGTGGCGCACACGGATGAGCGCGGGGCGCACCGGCTCGAGGCTAGCCTGGAGAAGCTCGTGGATGTCTTGCTGGCCGAGAATGTTTCGGAGCGGCCATTGCTGGAGCGCGATTTGGCGCTGATTAAGGTTACGGCGGATCAGAAGACGCGGCCGCACTTGATGGAATTGATCAAGGTGTTTCGGGCTCGGGTTATTGATGTTGCGCCGGAATCGCTGATTTTGGAAGTTTCGGGGACGGTGGACAAAATTGACGGGTTGCTCGAAGTGCTGCGGCCGTTCGGCGTTTTGGAAATGGCGCGGTCAGGGCGCATTGCCATGACGCGCGGCGGAGATTTGTTGCGGCCGCCCGGAGCGCCGCTGAAAAACGGAGAGCTTGAGACGGCGGGCTCAAAGGCTTAGAAAGTTTCGAACAGGCAATTCCGAGCGTAGGTAGTAGCGCGAGGACCCGACGGAAAATACAACAACAGGAAAAAAGGCTTTCTTCAGGAGCTAAAGCCCATCTGTTCTAAACGTGTTGCGCCGGGGCTGAAGCCCCGGCCTCCTGAAGAGAAGACCTTTTCGCAGCGCGTGAGTTATGACCGCAGGGCGGTCAATTCGGTTATGACCGCAAGGCGGTCAATGAGAGGAAAGGAACGAATGGCGCAACTTTATTACGACAATTCCGCGGACCTTGGGCTGATTCAGGGCAAGAAGGTGGCGATCATCGGTTACGGGTCGCAGGGGCATGCGCATGCACTGAATCTTCGCGACAGCGGCGTTTCTGTTCGCGTCGGCTTGCAGCCTGGCAGCGGGTCGCTGGCGCGAGCACAGAAGGAAGGATTGACGGTCAACACGCCCGCAGATGCTGCTGCTTGGGCGGACGTGATCATGATCCTGACGCCGGATACGAAGCAGCCGAAACTGTACAAGGAATCGATCGAGCCGCATCTTTCGGCGGGCAAGACGCTGATGTTCGCGCACGGTTTCAACATCCGGTTTGGCACGATCAAGCCGCCGACTTCCGTGGACGTTTCGATGATCGCTCCGAAGGCACCGGGCCACCGGGTTCGCGAAGTTTTCACCGAGGGTGGCGGAACGCCGGCGTTGATCGCCATCGAGCAGGATGCCAGCGGAAACGCCCGGGCGCTCGCACTTTCTTATGCCAAGGGTCTGGGCTGCACGCGTGCCGGGGTGCTGGAAACGACGTTTACCGAGGAAACCGAAACCGATCTGTTCGGTGAGCAAGCGGTGTTGTGCGGGGGCGTGAGCGAATTGATCAAGGCGGGCTTCGATACGCTCGTGCAGGCGGGTTATCAGCCCGAGGTCGCATACTTCGAGTGCATGCACGAGTTGAAACTAATCGTCGATCTGATCTATCGCGGCGGGCTCAGTTATATGCGCTATTCCATCAGTGATACCGCTGAGCAGGGTGACTACACCGCGGGGGCGCGGATCATCACGCCACAAACTCGCGAAGAGATGAAGAAAATCCTGGCGGAAATTCGCGACGGCAGCTTCGCGAAGAAATGGATCGACGAAAACGAGAAGGGCTGCCCGAACTTCCTGGCCACGCGCCAGCGCGAGCAAACCCATCAAATCGAACAACTGGGGCCAAAATTGCGCGCGATGATGCCCTTCCTTCAGCCAGTGGTAGCTCCGGGGCTTGCGACCAAGGCGGCAGCGTCTGATAAGTAAGCCACGCAAGCCTTATCTTTCGTTAGTTCGCAGAACTTAATCCTTAGAAAGTGAATCTACCAGGTTGACATGACCGTGGTTTTGGGCAATTCTCTCGCGCGCCATGAAAAAGCAAGAACCCCGGTCCCCGATGCGGACTCCGCATCTTGCCGAACGCATTAACAACCTCACGGTAAAGCGTCAGGAAATCGTTCGTCCTATCCTGGAGCACCCGCGGGAGTACGTTTTATTGAGCGTGCGCGCCATGGCGCAGCGACTTAAGACGGACCCCGCAACCATCGTGCGCATTGTGCGAGGGCTAGGATTCGGCAGCTATCGCGAGTTCCAGCATCATCTGCACGAGTTGTCTATCGCCTTCGCCACACCCGTGGATACGATGCAGTCCGCCAACAGCGATTCCAGCATGCCCGCGACGGTGCAGGCGTCGCTCGCGCAAGGCGTCAAAAACCTGCATGCGCTAAAGAACAGCCTGGACGCGAATCGCCTGGCGCGGGTTGCCAAGCGTTTCTACGACGCGAGGCGAATCGTGATTTTTGCGGCGGACGGCGCAGGAATTCTCGCAGAATATCTCGAATACCAGTTGACCGTCCTGGGGCTGCCGATCATTGCAGTGGCGTCGGCGGGCGGCATGACGCACATCGCGCGTGTGATGAACAAGCGTGACGTAGTGGTGGCCATCAGCTTCCGGCGGGGACTGCGGCAGACCGTCGAAGGCGCGGAGCAGGCTCGGTCCCATGGTGCTTATTGCATCGGCATTGCCGATACGTATTTGTCGCCTCTAGCGCGGGTCTGCAATGAAGTGTTTCTGGCATCCGTTGACGCGGCGTCGTTCGGGGTGTCGTTCACCGCGCCGATTTCGCTGCTCGACGCGATCATTGCGGCATGTGGACAGTATCGGCGGCCGCTGACACTCGCCGTGGCAAAAGAAATTGCCGAGGAGCAACGTAAGGGATTTCGCTGGTACAACCAGTGAGTGCCGGAGCCGGTATCCTAGAGGTTTGAGATGCCGCGACCAGGTCTGCCAATCAAATCCTCGGAGCTTCAGATTAGCGAGGTTTTTTCCAAGTCCGCGACGCGCCGTTCGTAGACCATTTCACACCAGCCATGCTTTCCGCGATAGCGGAACACAATCTTATGGCCTGGCTCCATCTTAGCGCGGGAGCGAACCACCGAATCGGACAGTTCGACCCATTCGCCGGTGACCAGGTAGTTGCCTTCCCAGCCGCGCAGCTCGAAGTGGCCGTCATTCTTTAGGATCAGTGGAGCAGCGCTGCAGGGAACGGTTTTACCTTTGACCTTCGCGGTAGCGCACTGGTAGCGGCCTGAGACATTCACCGTCTGGGCGCGGCTGGAAGGAAGCAAAATGAGCGAGAGGCTGCCGAGCAAAGTCACATGCACCCACTTGAATGGATAACGGCTGGGCTTCATCCAGTTCTCCGTGATTGCAGGCCTCTGCGTGGCCCCTGTACCTTAGGACAGGTATCTTGGTGCACGCCGCTCGCCAATTCGCAGCTATCCAAGCTATTGATATTAAATAGCTTAAAAGAAGGAAGCGAGGCTGGGGGTCAAGTCCAGGACACTTTCCGTCCGGCGGTCAGGCTGTTGTGGAAAAGTTTTGCAAACTCCTTTGATCTTTATAGGGCGGTTTTTGTCGTCCCGGAGCCCGAGGCATCTCTCCTCGGGCTAACACTAAACGCTTTCCGGAGTTTCCCGTTCACTCAGGCAATTCAGGCACGGCTGCGCCGTCTTTTCGGGGATCGGACGCGCCGTAATTCACGCCGGTGGCGAAGTCGCGCTGGACGGCTTGGCCGCCGCCCACGACGCTTGAGAAGGTGCCCTTGAGTTCGATCTTGTGCCCTGCGGCGGCCAGCTCATTGCGGGCATTCTGCGAAAAGCGATTCTCCATGAACAGATCGCAGCCGGTGAAGGTGTATTTCGAGAAACGCGGCGCTTCCAAGGCAGCCTGGATGTTCATCTTGAAGTCGGCGATGTCGGCGACGAACTGGGCGTGGGCTTGAGCTTGGTTCCAGCCACCCATGATGCCGAAGGCCATGCGCGTGTCGCCCTTTTGCGCGAACGCCGGGATGATGGTGTGCAGCGGGCGCTTGCGTCCGGCCAGCGCATTTGGCGAGGCTGGATCGAGCGTGAAGAGGCCGCCGCGATTGTGCAGAACAAAACCCGTGCCGGGAACGACGATGCCTGAACCAAACGCGGAGTAATTACTCTGGATGAGCGAGACCATGTTGCCGTCGCGGTCCACCACGGACAGGTAGGTCGTCTCGCTGCCCGGTGGCAGATCGCCGGCTTTGGCGTCGCAATTGGCGTGCTGCGCATCGATCAGCTTTGCTCGCTCGCTTGCCCAATTTTTGGACAGCAGCGTGGAGACCGGAGGCTTTTGCTTACGGGGGTCGCCGATGTATTTCGCCAGATCGGTATATGCCAACTTTTTTGCCTCGATCATGGCGTGCAGGGCTTTTGCGGAGCCGAAACCCCAGTCCTTCTCGCCCAGCGGGAAGGTCTCCATAATGTTGAGCATTTCAAGTGCGGCCAGCCCTTGCCCGTTTGGTGGCATTTCGTAGACCGTCCAATCGCGATAGGTGGTCGAAATTGGCTCGACCCACTCGCTGGAATAGTCGGAAAGGTCCTGGGCTGTCATCGTGCCGCCATGGCGCTTCATCGCTTCCAATATTTTGGCGGCGATCTCGCCCTTGTAGAAAGCGTCGCGGCCGTGATTGGCGATTTGTTGGAGTGAGCTTGCGAGGTCTGGATTCCGGAAGACTTCTCCGACTTTCGGCGGATGATCCTGCGGCAGGTAGGTCTTCGCGGCGGCCTCGTCCGCGCGGAGCAGATCGACTCCGGCCGCCCAGTAGGCCGCGTCCCATTCGGGAACCGGGAAGCCATCCTGCGCGGTGCGAATCGCGGCGGCCAGGTCTTCCGCAAGTTTCTTGCGCCCGAACTTGTCCGCAAGCTTCTGCCAGCCGTCTACAACTCCAGGAACGGTGACGGAGTTGATGCCGCGCTGCGGCATGTCGCGCAAACCCTGCTTCTGGAGGAATTCGATGGTTAGCCCCTTAGGTGCCCAGCCGCTGGCGTTCAGGCCGTAAAGTTTGTTGGCCTTGGCGTCGTAGACGATAACGAACAGGTCGCCGCCGATCCCATTCATCATCGGCTCAACGACACCCATCATGGCATTCGCGGCGATCGCGGCATCGACGGCATTGCCACCATGCTCAAGGATGTGCACACCCGCCTGCGAGGCGAGAGGCGATTCCGTGGCGACAATTCCGCCGCGCGAAATCACCATGGAGCGCGTCTGACTGCGGTCTTGCGGATGCCCCAACGGGGCGCACAACGCGGTGACGAAGCAAATCAAACCACAGAAACACTTCGGAATCTTCATGCTCCTCCGCGAATCTCGCCCAATGAATTCCCAGCTCTGCGCCGCTCTCAAATCAAATCGTGAAGTGCCGCACTGTATCGCGACTGCATGAGTGTCGCAAGCCCTGGGCAAGGGTTCCGTTCGCGGCAATGTGGATACGAGGGTTGACGCAGTTCCGAAGTTCAAGGGACGACCTTGCGGCCTACGGTTTGATAGGATATTCCGCAGATCCGATGAAAGATACTGTACGGAAAAAAGAGTGGTTCGACGACGACTCGTTCTGGCGCGAACTGTATCCATTTATGTTCCCGGCAAAGCGAATCGCTGATGCGCAAGAGCAAATCGCGAAGGCACTGGCACTCACCAAGCCCGCGGGCAAGTCCGTCCTCGACCTTTGCTGCGGTCCGGGCAGATGCAGCATTGCCCTTGCAAAAAGGGGCTTCTCGGTCACTGGAGTCGACAAAACGAAGTACCTCCTGGACAAGGCTCGGGCGCAAGCCCGCGCTGCACGTGTCAAGATCGAGTGGGCCCAGAAAGATATGCGGGATTTTGTGCGGCCAGATTCGTTTGCTCTCGTGCTGAGCATGTTTACATCCTTCGGATATTTCGACGATAGGCGAGAGGACTTGATTGTTTTGGAGAACATGTTTACGTCGCTGCAGCCGGGAGGAGCGTGCTTGATCGAAGTCTTGGGGAAAGAACGGCTTGCAAAAATTCTTCAGCCCACGAGTTCCAGCCTTCTGCCGGACGGCGCCATGGTGGTAGAGCGGCACGAGATTTTTGACGATTGGACTCGCGTTCGGAACGAATGGCTGGTCATACGGAAAGGTCGGGTCAAGAGCTTCAAATTTCATCATACGATCTATTCCGGGCTAGAGCTGCGGGATCGGATGGAGCGCGCCGGATTCGTTGACGTGACGCTGTACGGGAATCTGGACGGTGATGAGTACGGTCCGAGTGCCGAAAGACTCATTGCGATAGGGCGCAAACCAAAAAAACGCGGTCCCGCCATCTGGCAATCGGCGCTTGTCAGGTAATGCGACCCAGTTGCTGGGAGCGCAACTCTTCACGAATAACCACTCCTCCCGGTCGTTTCAGGAGGACCGTAAGAACGTAAAAGGCTGTTCCTGGAGCTTGATGCGCAGGCCCCTTTTGCGTAACTCCCCGGCCCAGGTCCACTTTAAACACTCCGAACCGCTGGATTGCGGGCGATTGCTTCTCCAGGGGCAGTGATGCGACCCTTTTTCCCCGTGTTGGACGGAGTCTAGCGTGCCCTACGCACCGAAGGTTTAACCTCAGGGCGTACTCAGATCGAGGGAGTCGGCACGGTTATGCAATCAAATGGAATTGCCGGCGAGCAGGACCCGGCGGATGCAATTCGTTTGTTGCGGGCCGGGCGGAACTCAGGCTCGGCGTGGGTAACGGTACCTACGGGGGATTGGTTCTCCGGCCCGTTTTTACCAAACTGTGACTACCGAACCGCCCCGCGCCCGCCTGCCGTCCGACAGGCGAAAAAAAGGAGAATGGACCATGGCTGGACTTTACTGGTGGCTGATCGAGCGGCAGCACCACCTGGAAGAAGCCGCTTGCCTCGCCGCGAGCATGAAGGATGTGCGCCGGTGAAGCTCACCGACTGGGAGGCGATCTACGATCTGCTGGCCGCGGATATCCCCGACCCGCAGATGCGCACCGCTCGAGTGATCGCGATGGAAGCAGTTTTTAACCAAGCCGTTACAGAAGCGTTTGATACCGGTGTGAGGTTTGGGCGCACCTCCACCACACTTCCCTCACGGGTGGAGCACGCCCGCAAGCTGGGGTCGGCGAAACGCTCTGTGCCTGTCCCCATGATTCTGCCTAGACAACCTTAAAAGAAACGCTCGGCGGAAACGGGGCGGAAATCGCGAAATGACGCTCGCCAAGCATGACACTCGAATTCATTGGTGTTGGCCAAGTCCTGTTTGACGCGAAACCGTCCATATGGGTACTGGGCCGAACTTGTCCGGTCTTAGAAACCACGCAATGCCAGTCCTATATCGTCAAAACATTCGATGACCTTATGCAGGCCAACAATCTGCAGCACTTCACGCAATCGCGCCGAAGGATTAAGTAGCTTCAGCTTTCCGCCTCGGCTTTTAAGCGACACCCAGTTTCTCACCAAACCCCCAATACCCTGGCTGTCAACGACACTGATTTGGCTACAGTCTAACAAGAAGAATCGACGTCCTTGGACGGAAAGGTTTTGAAGACTGTCTCGAAGCTCAGAGACGTTCTCGATCGTCAACCGTTCACTCAACTCCAGCAAAGTGATTGGTCCGATAGTCCGCTGGCACAGAACTAGGGGCATCCGAACGACCTCTGGATGGTGAATAGGTGTCCGCATTCTACTCAGTTTTGTGTCCCACGGAACCGAAATGTTCCGTTCACCGCTAACCTATGTGCGTGGTCCCGGTCGTGAGCCGGTTTATACCAACTTACTGCGGATAGCACAGCCATTTGGCCTAGCCGCTCTGCAAGCTGGTAGAGACGTGATAGCTTTTAGGCGCACCGTGCGGAAACGAATGCGCCTTCGTAAATGGAGAGGAAGGGTCTATCTATCCGCGCTGACGCTGATGGCGGAGTGCGGCGCAGTCAGCGGACAGGAGTCGCCCCTACTCCTCAGCCGCCACCGGCTGGGATTCAATGTCCTCCGCGAATTCTGGCCGGACATTTCTCACAAATTCAAGCAGCCGTTCCGTGATCAAACTGACCCGGCAAACCACGGCGCGAATCCTGCCGATGGCAAATAACACTGAAAGTGGAGATCGAGATCTTCAACGGACGAATTCGCAATGACAAATCAGCACATCGGATATGTCACATTGCTGGTGAGAGACTACGACGAGGCCAAAGCATGGTATTGCGATACTTTGGGATTCAACCTCATCGAAGATACGCCATTGGCGGATCATAAGCGTTGGCTTCTGGTGGCGCCACAAGGCTCCACGGGGACGTGCCTACTGCTGGCAAGAGCCGCAACCGCAGAAGAGGCGAACAGAGTTGGAGCCCAGACCGGAGGCAGAGTTTTTCTCTTTCTCCATACCGATGATTTCTGGCAAGACTTCCATGCGATGCGGGAAAAAGGAGTTCGCTTCAGGGAAGACCCTCGTCAGGAGAGCTACGGTACCGTTGCCGTATTTGAAGATATTTACGGCAATCTCTGGGATCTTCTCCAACTAAATCGTCAAGCCGCGCTGGCATGGAACTGACCGGTTAATCCGCATACCGATTCCTCCCCGTGGCAGCGGACCCGGAAAAATCAACACGCCTCTAAACGCGCCCACCGGAGATCCTCAAGTGTTTTATCTGTCGCACTCTGAGAGGTGAAGAGCGAAACCATTGCCTTGGTCCGTGAGCCACTGGTAGCCTGCAGGTTGAGATTCGCGAAATGGGAATGGGTCAAGGAGGGCAGCGACGTTACCAAGCTTGCGACGGATTGACGTAAGTGGTCCGTACGTCGCACACTGACAGGGTTCTTTGGGAAATTCCCCGATATCCCCCTAGAATCGAATGGACGCGGCTCGGCATCCAACCTGAGCCTGTATCACAGGTGGTTCGTCTTGGGAGATTTGAATCGTGCCTGAACAACGCGCTGAAAAATCCGTTTCACAGCAAGCCAGTCCGGATGCGCATGTCGAAGCGCAGATCGACGCTTTTCTCAGCGGTCGAAACTCCGACCCCTTTGCGCTGTTGGGCCCGCAGCCCGTTCTGACGCCGGAAGGACGCCGCTGGGTGATCCGATTTTTCCATCCACACGCGGAGTCAGCGACCGTCCAGGTATCCGGGATTCCGTCCGCCATCGAGGCGAGAAAACGCCGCGACGAAGGCCTCTTTGAAGCGACGCTTCCGGAAACGTATCGCGATCGGCCTGACGCCGAGAACTACCGCCTCCGCTTTCGCACGCACTCTGGCGACATCTTCGAACGGTACGACACCTACGCGTTCCCATACCTTCTCAGCGATTTTGATCTGTACCTGATGGGAGAGGGCCGCCATTACGACGCGTACGAAAAGCTTGGCGCGCACATAAAAACCGTTTCGGGAGTGCGCGGCGTCAATTTCGCCGTCTGGGCTCCCAGCGCGCGCCGCGTTAGCGTCGTTGGCGACTTCAACCATTGGGATGGTCGTATGAATCCGATGCGCGCCCGGGGATCTTCGGGCGTGTGGGAACTCTTCGTGCCTGAGCTGAATGAAGGCGCAATTTACAAATTCGAAATTATCGGCCCACGCGGAGACATGCTCCCGCTTAAGGCTGATCCCTTCGCGTTTCGCGCCGAACTGCGACCCAGCACGGGTTCGATTGTCGCGAATCTCGACAAGCACGTTTGGAACGATGCCGAATGGATCTCGCGGCGCAAGGACACTGCCTGGCTTGAGTACCCCATCTCGATCTACGAGGTGCATCTCGGGGCTTGGCGCCGCGTGCCGGATGAGGGCAACCGCTGGCTCACCTACCGCGAGCTGGGCGACCAACTCATCCCGTACGTCAAGGAACTTGGCTACTCGCACATCGAACTGCTGCCGATCATGGAGCATCCCTTTGACGGATCATGGGGCTACCAGACCATCGGCTACTACGCTGCGACCAGCCGGTACGGAACGCCGGAAGAATTCATGGAATTCGTTGACCGGTGCCATCGCGCGGACATCGGCGTCATTCTCGACTGGACGCCCGCGCATTTCCCTCGCGACACGTTTGGACTCGCCGAATTCGACGGCACGCATCTGTACGAGCACTCCGATCCCCGCCAAGGCTCGCACCCGGACTGGGGCACGCTGGTCTTCAACTACGGCCGCAACGAGGTCGTAAATTATCTAATCTCCAACGCGCTTTTCTGGCTCGACAAATACCACATCGATGGACTGCGCGTGGATGCCGTGGCGTCGATGCTGTACCTCGACTATTCGCGTAAGGAGGGCGAGTGGATTCCCAACCAATTTGGCGGGCGCGAGAATCTGCACGCTATTGCGTTTCTTAAGCGGCTGAATGAAGTCGCGTACGAGCGATTTCCCGGGCTGCTCACCATCGCCGAGGAGTCCACTTCGTGGCCTGCGGTGTCTCGCCCCACATATCTCGGAGGGCTCGGCTTCAGCTTGAAGTGGAACATGGGCTGGATGAATGACACGCTGAGATATTTTTCGACCGATCCGATCTATCGGCGTTTCGAGCAGAACAAGCTGACATTTTCGCTCCTCTACGCCTTTACCGAAAACTTCGTGCTTCCCTTTTCGCATGACGAAGTCGTCCACGGCAAGAATTCGCTGCTTCACAAAATGCCTGGCGACATGTGGCAGCAGTTCGCCAATCTCCGATTGTTGTATGGATTTCAGTACGGTCATCCTGGGAAAAAACTGCTTTTCATGGGACAGGAGTTCGGCCAGCGACAGGAATTCACGGAAGCGCACAGTCTGGAATGGCACTTATTACAGTATGGATCGCATCGCGGCTTGCAGACCCTCGTGGGCGATCTGAATAGGCTCTACGCCAGCGAGCCTTCGTTGCACCAGGTAGATTTCGACTGGCATGGGTTCGAGTGGATCGACTGCAACGATGCGGACCACAGCGTCTTCTCATTCATCCGGCGCGGCAAACGGCCGGAAGATATCATAGTGGTGGTCCTGAATGCGACACCGGAGGTCCGCAAAGGCTATCGCGTTGGTGTGCCGCAGCCCGGCTTTTATAAGGAAGTCATGAACACCGACGCGGGTGTTTACGGCGGCTCGAATGTCGGTAACATGGGCGGGATTCACGCAGAGGCGGTGCCACATATGGGCCGGCAGCAGTCCTTGCCGATGACCTTGCCCCCACTCGCTGCTGTCTTTCTGAAGTGGATACCGGGCTAGTTACTGCAGGCGTAGCCGAACCATCTGGCGCCTGCGGCAGCGATATCCAACAATCGTGAAATCGGGCAATCGTGGCCATGTTTCGTTTAATTTTGCGGTGGGTCCTGTCGAACGCACCTGAATGGCATTGGGCGGAATGGGGTGGGCAAGCAACCCCTTAACCCTCAATGATTTAGGGGCTTCCTTTCCTATACTACGGAGCGATCGCAGCGCTCACGTGGAGGTACAATTCGCTTACTTCCCCCGGCGGAACATTTCCCGAGTGATGAGCGCCGGTCTCTGCTTAGCCTCAACTTCGTGGCATTTCGCAGTCGATTCAAAGCTCTTGGAAACATTTTTACGGGACGCCTCGTATATCAAGCCAAGGTGCGGACTTGAGGTGTTGTTCCACCCAAAGTCCGGCATCGGAGCACTAAGTCCCCCACGTCCGCGAAGGAGGCAGTCCACCATGACCATTCGCACCCGCAAGCTTCCGGCCCTCGCATTGATCGCCGCCGCGCTCGCTCTCACACCGATCTCAAGCTTTTCGCAAAATACCGCCGGAAAGTCGTCCGAACCCTCCAAGCAAGACCGCTGGTTGCATATCCGCGTGGACAATCCTGATTCCAAGGAAGGGAATGTCCGCGTGAACGTTCCACTGGAACTTGCCGAGAAAGTTCTACCGACCATCAATCGGGACCGACTCCAGAGCGGCAAGGTCAAGATCGACGAGATCGATTGCCATGGCGTTGATCTGCACGCGTTGCTGGACGCCGTCCGCACCTCGAAGGACGGCGAGTTCGTTACCGTTCAGAACAAAGACTCCGACGTGCGTGTGGCCAAAGAAAACAACTATTTTCTGGTCCACGTGGTCGACAAGAATCACGCGTCGAAGAAATCGCACGTTGAGGTCAAGATTCCAATGAAGGTGGTGGACGCGTTGTTTTCTGGCGGCAAAGACGAGCTTGACCTGGTCGCCGGCCTTCGGGCGTTGTCGGTGCAGGGGGACACGGAACTAGTCTCCGTGAAAGACAACCAGAATACCGTGCGCATCTGGCTGGACTCCAAGAACGTTTCCAATTAGGCCTAGCAGCCCGCATCTAGCGGCCTGAAGCAAAGACTGAGAACGGATTAAGTCAGTGGAAGGGAGACGAATATGTTGCTCGCGAACTTGGCTCTGGGTGTGGGCGCAACCATCGTGTTTGCTGGAGTGTATACGATGCGCGATGGAGTAATGCGTGTCGACGAGGATCATCACAATGGACTGCATGTGCACGTCTGGGTTCCCGCCGCGATCGTTCCGATGGCCATGCACGTAATGCCGCGACGCAATTTGGAGCAAGCAGCGGAGCAGGCCAGGCCTTGGTTACCCACCTTCCGTGCTTTGACCAAGGAATTGGCGAAGTATCCGAACGCCGAATTTGTGGACGTTCGCGACGCCGACGAGAACCAACATGTGCGCATCAGCACCCGCAACGGGAAATTATTGATCGATGTGGACGCCCCCGACGAGCATGTCCACGTCGCTTGCCCCCTGGCAATGATGCGCGACGTGGCCAACGAGCTTGAGGCCAACGCCCCGGGAGTGTAGGTCGTTTGTAGGCGCCTGGCTTTAGCCAGGCGCCGCCCGCGTCGAATCGCTGTCGAAGACCATGCAGGAAAGACTTAATTGGAAGAAAACGCCTGGCTAAAGCCAGGCGCCTACATCGTCTGGCCGCAGCGTGCTCGGCCCGTTCCCAAAATCCTCACTGCTGCTTTTGCTGTTGCTTTTGCTGCATCATCTGCTGCTGCAACGCCTTCGGATCAAACTTCGTCACCGGACCGGTGATGTGATCCGTTGCTCCGGTGATGATTTTGGTTAGCACCATCGAGCGATTCTTGCCGACTTGTTTGACCATCGCCATCGGCGTGACCTTATCGCTCGTCCATACTTCGTCGGTACCATCATCGTTTTTCCAGTGCATGCAACTGAAGGTTCCGGCAGGGACGGAGATCGTCTCCGAACCTATCTGATGCCACTTCGCCATTTCCTCTTTCATGTGGCTCCTGCCCATTTCGCTACCGAAGGGCATCTCCATGGCCCGCTGCCCGGGCTGCTGAAATACGACCTTGGTGAATTGAAAATCCTTGGTCACCAGCACCTTGGAATACATCATGCCGCCGCCTTCTTTGCCCTCGTGCCCGATTTCCATCCAATAGCCTTCGCCGTTGGGGGTCATCTCCTTCCCAACGATGGTCATTTCCATCTGCGAGGCAGGCCTCTTCTCGTCGTTGGACTGCTGTTCGTAGGCCGCGCCACTTCCTACGACCGGCTTAAAGATGTCCGCAATATTCGGCTTGCTGAACAGGCTAGAGCCCAACTGTGCGGCAACACTTCCTGATAGGCACAAACACACGACAGCCGCCAGCAACACGACATGGAGTCGCTTCATGGTTCTCTCCTTGGGTCTTCAGGGCGAATTCGCTGGGGGGATTATACGGCGAAGTTTGGTGTCAATCGAAAGTTTCGCAATTTTTTTTCTCCAACGAAGTCCCACTGGCGTGGGCCCAAGGTCGCGTTTGCTTATTAGGCTATTCGTAGGCCAACGCAACAACTGGATCGTAGCTAGCGGCACGCAGCGCAGGATAAGCCACTCCCGCGGCCGCCCCGACTACCGCCAGAACGATTGACGAGAGCACCCACCTTGGTGTGATAAGAATCATCAGCCCGGGATTGGTTTGCTTCAAGATCGCCTGCGTCAGAAACGTGATCAGGATGCCAAAACCGCTTCCCAGCAGCGTGAGCACCAGAGTCTCACCCAGCAGCATCTCCACGATGTCGAATCGCGAAAACCCCAGCGCCTTCAGGATGCCAACCTCGCGCGTACGCTCCATGACCATAGTGTGCATATTCAGCAGTACGACGAGGAAACTGATGACGATGCCCAGCCCGACCATCGATCGCACGAACGGCTTAAGTTCCGGCAAGTTCGATGAGCTCATGAGCGTCACATACTCCGACATCGACCGCACCCGGTTGTTGGGCGACAGCTTCAAAATCTCCGCGCGCGTCTCTTCGGTATTTCCTTTGCTGCGGACGTAAAACATCGACACACGATTTTCGACGCCGGCGATTTCCTGCGCGGTCTTGATGGAAATAAAAAAGCGCGCGCCCTTGCCGTGCGCCACGATGCCGCTGACTTTGAACGGGCGATTCAGGAGCGAGATACGATCTCCCACCTTTAAATGCTTTGACTGCGCGATGATGTCGTCGGCAATGACCTCATCAGGAACTTGAAAAGGTCGACCCGACCGGTACAGAAATCCGCGGCTAAGCGCGTTAAAGCGTTTGTAGTCGATGCCATAGATCATGATCAGATTTTTTGGCTCGGTCAGAATCACCGTCGGCGCGACTTCGTCCACGCCGGGCAACGCGCCGATCTGATCTCCCAACGACTCCGGCATGACCGCGCTCGAGAACGCGAAAAAAATCGATGAGTTGGGGGGCTGCACAAGAATGTCGGCGCCCACTCCTTCCACGCGCTTGCCCCACTCGGAAATCACTCCCGACGTGAGACCGACAATCATCAGGACCAGAATGACCTGGATAGCGATCGCGATCACGCTGAGCGCGCACCGCAGCGGCCGCGCCGCGATGTTGCCCCAAAACATTTGCACCAGGGAAAAAGGTCCGTCGAAGGTGTCATTCATTCGTGAAATCCAACTGGCAAGTCATTTCGTAGTCGCGCTCGCTAGCAAGACAGTTGCCTAATCTGCGCCAAAATATTTCTGCTCCATGAAGTTTTCAACACATGTGTTGATAAGCTTGTGGAAAAGTCGCTTCCTCTAGGGCTAACTACACCTTTCTCAGTACCCTGATGCGGTTTGCACTATTTCGGTGCAGCCACGCGTATGTTCCCTGGTGTGTGACACGTTCCGCGATGCCAACGAAAAATTTTCCAGCGCGCGAAGAACTCCGTTGCAAGCTACAACCGATCCGACGTCCTCATGGCTCTTCGACGTAGCGATTCAGAACTTCTCTCTGTCCTTCAGTACCATTTCGGCGGCTTGTCCAAATGGATCTTGATCGTCTGCTTGGCCTCCGCGATATCGTACCAGCGCCCGTACGTTTTCCATCCATCGGCAACTACCTGCACCAAAACTCTTCCCATTGGCGCATTCGTAACGTGCGCTTGGCCATCCTTGTTCGTCTTGACGTTCAGCTCGACCTTCTTATCTTTCAACACCTTGCGTTCTTCAACGTACTTGATGTAGATACTGGCATTCTCCACCGGTGTTTCGCTCTCACCCCCGGAAACTTCGATGGTAACCCGGGAGTATTGCTCCGATGCCGGCTGCTTCGCGGAAGGCTGTGCTTGGTTAGCCTGCGCACTCACGGGCAGTGGCGCAACGCAAAGCGCGAGAAGCGCTGCCACGCACAACAGGGCTGATTCTCGAAATCTCATTTTCGTCAGTACTCCATCCTCCACTGGAGCGCACGGCCGGGTCAAGTCTCTCAGGCCATTCTTTCGATGCTCAGCATGGATGGCGCGCTGCTCGTGCAGCACCTGCCCGTCGTCCCAACGTCGACTATCCGCTGGAAACTCTTTGCTGTCGTTAATTTGACTGCCCGGTTTTGCTGCGATACCTTCTTTCCGGCATCCCTCCCACAGCGTGGCTGGCCGTTGGTGTCGAACTACAGCGCGACGAGGTCCAGAGCGGGAGAAAACCCCGAGATTCCGTCCATTTCGCTGAGCGGAGCGCTTGACGAAAGTTCGAGCGTCGCCGCCTGCTGACCGCGCGTTCCGGCGGCAAGCCCGGGAAGCAATAAAACATTTTTGCGGTTTGCGAGAGACAGGAGTGCCCATGGGTTTCGCTACAAATGCCATTCACGTCGGACAGGAGCCCGACCCCGCTACCGGGGCGGTGGTCGCTCCGATCTACCAGACATCTACGTACGTGCAGACCGAGCTTGGTAAAGACAAAGGCTACGATTACGCCCGCACCAATCATCCCAATCGCAAAGCGCTCGAACGCACGGTAGCGAAGTTAGAGGGCGGCCAGTCCGCCTACGTTTTTTCGTCCGGCATGGCAGGCATCGACGCTGTTTTTCGTCTGCTGCGCCCGGGCGACCACGTCATCGTATCCGAAGCGGTCTATGGCGGAGTGTTTCGCCTCTCGACGCAACTCCTCGTCCACTTCGGTCTGGAATTCAGTTTCGTCGATACCTCAACCCCGGAACTAGTCCTTGGCGCGCTCCGCCCGAACACCAAGATGCTCTACGTTGAGACTCCCACGAATCCCACGATGCGGGTCACCGATATCGCGGCCATCGCCAACATCGCGAACGATCGACACGTCACCCTCGTCGTGGACAACACTTTCCTCAGCCCCTATCTGCAGCGCCCCATCGAGCTCGGCGCTCACATCGTCGTGCATTCCATGACCAAGTATCTTAACGGCCATAGCGACTCCACCGGAGGCGCGGTCATTCTCACGCGCCCTGGAGACGCCGAGAAAATTTATTTCATTCAGCGCTCCGCCGGCACCGGCCTCGCTCCCATGGACTGCTTCCTAACGTCCCGCGGCATCAAGACACTCGCCGTGCGCATGCTCCAGCACAACGCCAACGGCATCTCCATCGCGCGCCACCTGGACGCTCATCCCAAAATTAAAAAAGTTTACTACCCGGGCTTGCCGTCGCATCCGCACCATGAAATTGCTCGCAAGCAGCAGCGCGGCCCCGGCGCGATGCTGTCCTTCGACCTCGAAACCCAAGACGCCGCTCGCCGCTTCCTGAATCAAGTAAAACTTTGCTCGCTCGCCGAAAGCCTGGGAGGCGTCGAAACGCTGATCTCTCTCCCCGCGCTAATGACGCACGCATCCATGCCGCCAGAAATCCGCGAACGCGTCGGCATCACCGAAGGCCTCGTCCGCCTCTCCGTCGGAATCGAAGACGTCGAAGACATCATCGCCGACCTAGACCAGGCCCTACTCCACATTTAACCTTTCGTCAGCGTCGCAACCTGTAGCCGCAACCTGTAGCGCAGGGCGGAGTCCGCGCAGCCCCTGCGGCCTTTCCCACCGCTTCCTCACCAGAGCCCGGTAACTTCTGACTTCTTCGTGCCCTCCGCGTCTCCTCTGTGCCCTCTGCGTTAAGCTTTTTCCTTCTTACTCTTTCAACGCGTGTTCGCCGCTGTTGATCCCTTATTGACTCACCTATCCACTCCACCTAAAATCCCCGCACATGCCCAATCCACCCTCCCTGACCGGCCAAACGATTTCGCACTATCGCATCGTCGAAAAACTCGGCGGCGGTGGTATGGGCGTGGTGTACAAAGCCGAAGACACACGCCTCGGCCGCTTCGTAGCCCTCAAATTCCTCCCCGAAGACGTCGCCCACGACCCCCAATCGTTGGAACGCTTCAAACGCGAAGCCCGCGCGGCCTCCGCCCTCAACCATCCCAACATTTGCACCATTTACGACATCGGCGAAGACTCCGGCAAAGCCTTCATCGCCATGGAATTTCTCGATGGCGCCACCCTCAAGCACGTCATCACCGGCCGACCGCTCGAGCTCGATCAACTCCTCACTTACTCCATCGAAGTCGCCGACGCTCTCGATGCCGCTCATTCCCAAGGCATCGTCCACCGCGACATCAAGCCCGCCAACATTTTCATCACCAAACGTGGCAATGCCAAAATTCTCGACTTCGGCCTCGCCAAAGTCGCCTCCCTCGCCAGTTCCTACGCAAAATCCGACGCCACGACCACAGTCGGCGTCAGTCCCGAAGATCTCACCAGTCCCGGCACCACACTCGGCACCGTCGCCTACATGTCCCCGGAACAAGTCCGTGGCAAAGAGGTGGACGCTCGCAGCGATCTCTTTTCCTTCGGCGTGGTCCTCTACGAAATGGCCACGGGCACACTGCCCTTCCGCGGCGACACCTCCGGCCTGATCTTCGAATCCATTCTCAATCGCGCTCCAGCCTCACCCGTCCGCCTCAATCCCGATCTCCCCGCAAGACTCGAAGACATCATCAATCGCGCCCTCGAAAAAGATCGCGACCTGCGCTTCCAGCACGCCTCCGAAATGCGCGCCGAACTCAAGCGCCTGCGACGCGACACCGACTCCGGCCGCTCGGTCATTCTTTCTTCGGACTCTGG
This sequence comes from uncultured Acidobacteriota bacterium, assembly GCA_963721915.1. GTDB lineage: Bacteria > Acidobacteriota > Terriglobia > Acidiferrales > UBA7541 > Acidiferrum. Next base: position 474,143 of record CAVRLD010000010.1, read on the forward strand.
CGCGAAGGCCGCGCAACCCGCGCTGAGTTCGAGCTCCGCCGCAACGCCGACCGCTTTGCCTGACACTTCTACTGGCTCTGGTTCATTCGCTGTCCTTCAGCCAAGTGCGATCCCGGCAACGAGCCTCTCCTCGTCCGTGGCATCCACTCCCAAGCGTTCTCGCACGTTCGTACTCGCGGCGGCGACGATCCTTGTCGTCGCCCTCTTCGCTGGCGGACTCTACTGGCGTTCGCACGCAAGCCCGAAGCTCACAGAGAAAGACACCGTGGTTCTAGCCGACTTCACCAACACCACCGGAGATTCCGTCTTCGACGGCGCCTTGCGTCAAGGACTTTCCTCGCAACTCGAGCAATCCCCCTTCCTCAATCTCCTTTCCGACGAACGCATCGCGCAGACTCTTTCACTCATGGCCCAACCCAAGGATGCGCGGCTCACCCACGATCTCGCCCGCGACGTCTGCCAGCGCACCGCCAGTGCCGCCACCATCGAAGGCTCCATCTCCAGCTTAGGCACCCAATACGTAGTCGGCCTGAAGGCTGTCAATTGTCACAACGGCGATCAACTCGCCCAAGAACAGACGACCGCCACCGGGAAAGAGCAAGTGCTGAAAGCTCTGGGCGACACCGCCACCAAAATCCGCGAAAAGCTCGGCGAGTCGCTCTCCTCATTGCAAAAATTCGACGCGCCTCCCGAAAGTGTTACTACCGCGTCCCTCGAAGCGTTGCAGTCCTACAGCCTCGGCTATCAGACCATGACCGTGAAAGGAGATTTTGCCGCGGCCGTGCCTTTGTTCCTGCGCGCTACGCAGCTTGATCCTAATTTCGCGATGGCACATGCCCGGCTGGGCACCAACTACAATAATTTGGGTGAAGAGGCGCGCGCCACCGAGAGCATGCGTAAAGCCTATGATCTTCGCGAGCGCGCTAGCGAACGCGAGCGCTTCTATATCACTTCGCACTATCAGGACTTCGTGGAACGCAATTCCGAAGCGGCGCGGACCACCTACGAAACCTGGGCCCGCACCTACCCCCGCGACGAGGTTCCCCCCACCAATCTAGGCGTCCTTTACCAAATCCTTGGCCAGTATGAGCAAGGTTTAAGCTCAGGTCGCGAAGCGTTCAAGCTCAGCCCCGACGGCATCGCCTACGCAAATCTCTGCCACAGCTACGTGGCCCTGAACCGGCTGGACGAGGCGAAAGCCATCGCCCAGGAAGCCCAATCGCGCAAACTCGACGCACCTTACCTATACATCGACATTTACACCGTCGCGTTCCTGCAGCATGACTCCGCAGGAATGGCCCGCGTCGTCGAGCATTTGATGAACTCGCGGGGATATGAAGATCAGATCCTTGCGATACAGTCAGATACCGCCGCGTATTCTGGCCAGTTTGTGAAGGCCCGGGAATTCTCGAATCGGGGAATCGAATTCGCGACACGTGCGGACATCAAAGAGCGCGCCGGAACGCAGCAGGCCATATTCGCCGTACGCGAGGCGTTCATCGGGAATACTCCATTGGCCATACGCCAGGCTCGCGCCGCTTTGGCCCTCTCGAACAACCGAGCTGTCAGCGGAATCTCTGCCCTCGCGCTGGGCTTTGGAGGAGAAACATCGCAAGCCACTCATATCGGCGACGATCTCGCCAAGAGCTTTTCAGAAGACACCATGCTGCAATTCGGATTGGTGCCCATGATTCGTGCCTCGGTATTCCTCCGCGACAAGAAAGCCGCACAGGGGATCGAAGCGCTGTCGCGCGCAGCGCGCTATGAGTTAGGTGGAGTCACCCCGGGTTTCAATCTCATTCCCGTGTATTTACGTGGGCTGATCTATCTCCAGCTCAAGCAATCGTCGCCAGCAGCCGCGGAATTCAAGAAAATCATCGATCATCCAGGCATCGTCGGTAACTTTGTCATCGCACCGCTGTCCCATCTCGGTTTGGCGCGCTCCTACGCCCTCGCAGGTGACACCGCGAAATCCCGCGCCGCCTACCAAGACTTTCTCGCCCTCTGGAAAGACGCGGACCCCGACGTCCCCATCCTCCTGCAAGCCAAATCCGAATACGCCACGCTTCCCAAATAGGTCCAGCACTCATGCTTACAATGGCGTGAAGGTTTACCCTTCGAAACGGCTGTCTACGCGTCACCTCATTGACTCACCCTGCCACTCCACTTAGAATCCCCCCGCATGCCTGACCAGGGTTCCCTCACAGGGCAAACGATCTCGCATTACCGCATCGTCGAGAAACTCGGCGGCGGTGGCATGGGTGTCGTCTACAAAGCCGAAGACATCAAGCTTGGACGTTTCGTAGCGCTAAAGTTTCTGCCCGATGATGTCGCCAAGGATGCGCAAACCCTGGAGCGATTCCAGAGAGAAGCTCGCGCCGCTTCCGCCCTCAACCATCCCAACATTTGCACGATCCACGACATCCAAGAGCACGACGGCCGCGCCTTCATCATTATGGAATTCATGGAAGGCGCTACTCTCAAACACGTCATCACCGGTTCGCCGCTGGAAATCGAACGCCTGCTCGAAACCGGCATCGATGTTTCCGACGCCCTGGATGCCGCCCACGCCAAAGGCATCATCCACCGTGACATCAAGCCCGCCAACATTTTCGTTACCGCGCGCGGCCACGCCAAGATTCTCGATTTTGGTCTCGCCAAACTCACCCTGGTCAGTGCGCCATCCGGAGACACAGCAAGCGTCAGTGCCGGCAGCATCACCGAAGACCACCTCACCGGTGCGGGCAGCACGGTGGGCACCGTTGCCTACATGTCGCCAGAGCAAGCCCTTGGCAAACCTCTCGATCAGCGCACCGATCTTTTTTCTTTCGGCGCCGTGCTCTACGAAATGGCTACGGGCGTTCTGGCCTTCAGGGGCGACACGTCCGCCGCCATTTTCGACGGCATCCTGCATAGGGCTCCCGTTGCGCCCGTGCGCTTCAACGACGAAATTCCCGAAGAACTCGAGCGCATCATCAACAAAGCCCTGGAGAAAGACCGCGACCTCCGCTACCAGCACGCCTCTGATCTTCGCGCCGACCTCAAACGCCTTAAGCGCGAAACTTCCAGCCGCTCCGTAGTTCAACCCGCTGCCGAACCCGACGGCCACGAAGCCTCGACCCCGCCCAAAAAAGTTTCCAGCGGGGGCAGAAAACCCGCTAGCGCGGCTGCTGTCGCAACTGCGGAGTCCGGCCCCATGCGATCGTCAAAATCGCGGATCGCCGGCGCCGTTATCCTTGCGATCCTGCTCGTCGTTGGTGGCGCGTACTACTGGCGCTCGCGCGCGTCCGCCAAGCTCACCGAAAAAGACACTATTGTGCTGGCCGATTTCGCCAATTCGACCGGCGACACCGTCTTCGACGACACCTTGAAGCAGGCCCTCGCTGTAAATCTTGGCCAATCTCCCTTTCTGAACATTGTTTCCGAAGACAAAGTCCACCACACGCTGGAAACGATGGGGCAACAAACGGTGCAACACATCTCGAACGACTTGGCCAGGGAGATCTGCCAGCGTGCCGGCGCAAAAGCATCCATCGACGGCTCCATCTCCGGTCTTGGCACCCAATACGTTATTTCCTTACGCGCCGTAAACTGTGGCACCGGTGACGCCCTCGCTCGACGCCAAGCCGAGGCCCCAAGCAAGGAGCGTATCCTGGAGGCTCTTAGTGATGCCGCATCCAAGTTGCGAACCGATTTGGGAGAATCGCTCAGCTCCGTTCAGAAATACGACGTGCCCCTGGCGGACGCCACCACCACCTCACTGGAAGCTCTGAAGACCTTCAGCATCGGTCGAACAACCTCCCGCGAGAAGGGCACGGCGGAGAGCATCCCCTTCATGAAACGTGCCGTGGAGTTAGATCCCAATTTCGCGTTGGCTTACACCTCTCTGGCCAGTTCGTATTACAACTTGAACCAGATCGATCTCTCTATCGCCGCCATCAAAAAAGCCTTCGAGTTGCGCGACCGCGTCACCGAACGCGAACGCTCCCACATCACCACCCTTTACTACGACATTGCCACCGGCGAGCTGGAAAAAGCCACGGAAGGCTACAAGCAATGGCTGCAAATCTATCCGAGAGATACGACGGTTCATGGAAATCTAGCCAACGAATTCATGGTCGCCGGTAAATACCAGGACGCCATCGAAGCCGAAAGACCCCAGTTGGCCGGCGATCCAAGCGTCGTGGACTTCCTGAACCTCGCCGCTAGCTACACGGGACTTAATCGGCTCGACGAAGCCCAGGGCGCCATCAACGACGCTTTTGCCCGCAAGCTGGATGATCCCGTCCTGCACGAGAATCTCTACACCCTGGATTTCTTGCGCGGAGATACCGCCAAGCTCGAACATGAGATCGCACTAAGTGCCGGGAAACCCGGATGGGAAGATCTGATTCTCTTCCTGCACTCCAATACCGCGGCGTTCCACGGCCGCATCAACGATGCGCGTTCCCTTTCCAGGCGTGCCGCCGACGCCGCCCAGCGCGCCGATCTCAAGGAACCTGCGGCTCTGTGGCTCGCCGATGCGGCCCTCCGCGAAGCGGCCTTCGGCAACCGCGAGCAGGTTCGTCAGTTTGCAAATGAATCTGGAAAAATCACCCCCAACAGTCGCGATGCTCAGATTTTGATTGCTCTCGCACTGGCGCGAGCCGGAGACGCCGCCCGAGCTCAAGCCATTGCCGACGATTTGAACCGCCGCTTTCCCGTCAACACCGTCGTCCAAGCCGTCTGGCTTCCCGCGATTCGCGCACAAGTTGAGCTTAGCCGCGGCAACGCGGCGAAGGCCGTGGAGCTATTACAATCCGCCACTCCCTACGAGTTAGGTGAGGGCATCGGCAGCCTGAATTTCGTTTGCATTCTGCCTGCGTACGTCCGGGGCGAGGCCTATCTCGGTGCGAAACAAGCCAGCGCCGCAGCATCTGAGTTTCAGAAAATTCTCGATCACCGTGGTCTCGTATCCAATTGCTGGACAGGAGCGCTCGCCCACCTCGGCTTCGCCCGCGCCTACGCTCTCTCTGCCGAAATCGCAAAGGCGCGCACGAACTATCAGGACTTTCTCGCCCTCTGGAAAGACGCCGACCCCAGCCTTCCCATCCTGCAGCAAGCCAAATCCGAATACGCCAAGCTCCAGTAGCACAGCCCCCTGTAGCGCAGGGCGGAGTCCGCGGAGCCCTGCGGCTTTTCTCGTCCATCCCAGCCTCTCCGCTCACCGAAGATCTCCGTCTCAAAGTTCGGAGCCTACAGAACAACGGAGCCTACAGAACATTAAATATTCCTAGAAGAAACTGTAGACTTTAGAATTACCTAGATTTCGCGCTGTCCCAATTTCTAAAGCCTCATACCGTCCATATCAAGTCCCGTCCGAAACTCTTCTTTAAACACCTGCATTTAGCTCCTTACAAACAAGTTACGAAGAAATGAGACAAAAAGATGCCAATTTGGACTTCTATCTGCCACATGCCTCTCCAGCGTATCGGGCGGGCGGATCGGCTTAATCGGGCAAAACGGGTCAAACAGGTCGGACGCTTCCCGCACAGCAATCCCTCCAAGGAGAAGCACCTTATGTTGAGATTCGCCAGGATCGCGCTATTTGTCCTGTTGTGTTGCAGCCTCACCGATGTAGCTCGCGGCCAGCGGTTAGACGGCACCCTTCGCGTTACCGTGACCGACAAAACCGGCGCAGTGATCGAAGATGCCAAGGTTACAGTCATTAGTGAATCGAATGGCATTTCGAAAACGGCAACGGCCTCCAGCGCCGGAACTTATGTTTTCCCCGATTTGCTTGTGGGTAACTATACAGTGACCGTTGAGAAGTCCGGTTTCCGCAAGTCCGTCTCCAAAGGAGTCCAAGTCCAATCCAACCAGGTCGCGGAGGCTACTTCCGTATTGGAAATCGGTGACGTCTCCTCCGTCGTAGAAGTGGAGGCTGGCGCCGAATTGGTAAAGACCGAATCCTCCGAGCTTGGCGCTACGTTCAGCGGCAGGGTTGCCAACGATTTACCGGTGAATACATTAGGTGGCGACGTCAAGGAATTCGCCGTGTTCGCCCCGGGGACCACCACCCAGCAAGGCGGAGTGCAGGGTTCGGGCGGATCCATCGGCGGCACTCGGCCGCGATTCAACGGATTTTCCATCGATGGCGTCGATGACAACCGGCTGGACGTAAATGGCCCGACGCAGCCGGTTATCCAGGAGTCCGTTGCGGAGTTCACCCTGCTCACCAACCAGTTTGGCGCAGAGTACGGGCATTCCTCCGGCGGGCAGTTCAACATTGTTACGAAGTCTGGGACCAACGATTGGCACGGCACAGGCTGGTGGTACAACCGCAATCGCGATTTCAACGCCGCCACCAATCAAGAAAAAACGGCCTTCGTCCCGGGTTCCGCAGATGTCAAGAACCGCTTCGACTACAATCGTGCGGGCGCCAGCGTAGGCGGCCCGATCCTCAGGAATAAGCTTTTCATTTACGGCGCCTACGAATTCCAGAACGAAGGTCTGGGTTCCCAGGGTGCGACCGTCACCATGCCCACGGCAAGTGGTATCAGCCAGCTCCAGGCTCTGAATCCTGACGCCGCGGTATCCGCTATCCTGAAGGAGTTTCCCGCAGCGCCGGCCAAGAGCGGCACCACCCTCGTCGACGGCATTCCTATCGACATCGGCCAATATGCAGGCGTCGCTCCGGCTTTTTCCAATCAGCACGACTTCACTGTGAACTCTGACTTGAATTTGGGCGCGCACCAGCTGCGCGGACGCTTTCTGTATGACCGTTTCCGCGCTCCGCAAGTGAATCCCATTCAGCCACAATCTCAGTTCACGGGAACGCAGGCTTCCGACGCGCGCAAAGCGATCTTCACGGACTCGTGGAGCATCAGCAGCCGCTTCATCAACGACTTCCGCGCATCCTACTCGCGCTTGAACGGTCCAAACGATCTCACGCCCACGCAATTTGCGAATTTCCCGAACGTCGAGATCGACGAATTCGGCAGCAACGTGGGCCCTTACAGCCTGGCTCCGCAAGGCTACACGCAGAACATCTATCAGCTCATCGACAACCTGAGTTACATCCGCGGCAAGCACACTTTCAAATTTGGCATCGAGGGCCGCAACTACATCTCACCGACGAACAATTTGCCCAGAGCCCGCGGCGAATGGGACTACGCGACCCTCAACGCCTTCATCAATGATCTTGTTCCGGACGGCGCCAACGGAGCGCTGCGCGGCGCCGGAACCGGAAGCACCGCGGACAACTACCATGCCGTGTATTGGTTTGTTCAGGACGATTGGAAAATGACTTCTCGTCTTACTCTCAATCTCGGCCTCCGCTACGAATATTCCGGTGTGCCGCGCGATGAAAGCAAACAGGCTCTGAACGCTATCGCCAACGATCCGGCCGTGGGCTTGATCTTCCGTAAGCCGAAAGCAGATACGAACAACATCGGCCCGCATGTGGGGTTTGCGTGGGATCCTACGGGGCGCGGACGATGGGCCGTGCGGGGTGGCGCACAAATATCGTATGACGTCATCCCCAACAACTTCGCCATCAACAGCCTGCCTCCGCAACTCCAGACCGAGCAAAATCCCGCGATCACCTGCTCACTTCCCGGTGCCCCGGCTTGGTGCGTGAGCGGCGCCGGTTTCCTGGCCGGTGGCGGCCTCCTCCAAGTAAACGTCCCGCCCACGACGCAGGCCGACGCTCGCGCCGCGACCGGCAGTTTCATTCCCGATCAGGTCGATCCCAAAGTCATTACCTGGTCGCTCGGTGTACAACATCAACTTCTCAAGGACAGCAGCGTCGAAGTCCGTTACGTTGGCACCCGCAGTATCAGCTTGCCCGTTCAGCAACGCCTGAACTCCGCTTCGCCGTTTAACCCCATCGTCGGCAGCGCGCTTACACCGCTCCCGACTTACATCAACACAGGCGATATTCCCGCGACGGTCGCGGCACCGGTGGACACGCTCGCGGATTTCAAGGCGTTCTGCCCGTCAGCCTCCGCGCAACCCGTTGCTCCGTGCCGAAATCTTTCCGCCGACGGATTCCTCGGCAGCGTCACAACCTTTCCACCTGCGGGCTCGGGCATCTATCACGCCGGTTCGGTGGACTTCATTCACAGATTCGCGAGAGGACTGTATTTCCGCGCCAATTACACCTTCTCCAAGAACATCGACAACTCCACCAACGAACTATTCAGCAGCTACGTGAACCCGCGCCGCTCGCAGGACGGTTTCAATTTCCCGAACGAGCGGGGCCGGTCCGCGCTGGATCTGCCGCAAAAGTTCGCGATGACCTTTGTCTACGATCTGCCCAACGTCAGAAACGAAAATCGATTCGTGCGCGGCGTGGCCAACGGATGGGAGTGGAGCGGTACCTACCTGGCGCAGTCCGGCCAGCCGGTCACCCCACTTTCCGGAGTCGATTCCAACGATAACGGTGACACTGCAGGCGACCGCACCATCTTCAATCCGGCAGGCGTCGGTTTGACCGGCTCAACGGTCCAGGCCGTCTGCAACGACGCGGCCGGCGGCGCAACCCGCGTCGTCACCAACCCAAAGGCCAGCCCTTGTGCTGCTGGCAATACCGTCGGATACGTTGCCGTAAACCCAACTGCACGATTCATTCAAGCAGGCGTCGGCACCATGCCCACCACCGGACGCGATACCGTGAGCACCCCCGGCCTGAATATCTGGAACATGTCGGTGTTCAAGACCAACAAAATAACGGAGCGAACATCGCTCCAGTTCCGCTTCCAGACCTATAACACCTTCAATCACCGCAATCCGAGCGTCGGCTTGCCGACCAACAACGGCACCATCGACCAGAACACCAACGCCAACCCGCTCAATGCCGGCTACATCTTCGTAACGTCGCCAACATTCCTGAACAAGTTCTCCTTCGACGGCGGCAGCCGCACCATGGAGCTAGGCTTGAGACTAATCTGGTAACCAACCGCTATGTTGGCGCTATGTCGCCGTTATGTAGGCGCCGGGCTTTAGCCCGGCGCCTTCAGTAGCACAGACACTCCTGTCTGTGCCTTCTCAGCACGACCGTGATCATCGAATCGGCATCAGCAGCACATCAAAGCGAGCACAAGCTCGTTCGCGCCACCAGTTCCCCTCAACTCTTCACACTCTCCTCCAACCAAGCCAAATACTCCCGCGACCCCGCCGCCACCGAAATCACCACAAACTCCGGCACGTCGTAGCTATGCCAATGCTTCACTTCCTTCTCTAACTCTCCCAAACGCTTCCCGCTAGTCTTGATCACCATCAAAACTTCCCGCGCGGTCTGCACTTTCCCTTTCCACCGATAAATCGATTGCACCGGCCCCAACACGATGTTCACGCAAGCCGCCAACCGTTTCCGCACCACGCGGCTAGCAATTCTTCGCGCTTCGATGATGGATCCGCATGTCACCAGCACCACCCGGCTTCCCTTCCCCGCAACCATCACCATCCTCCTCTGTACGCTTCCGCTCCACTCAATGAACTAAGCTCGATCCGCGAGCGCGATCGATTCCCCATCATCCTCTTCTTTTTTTCTGTCATCACTCCGGGCTAGAATAGCGACGCCATGACTTCCTCCCCCATCAAGTTCGGCACCTCCGGCTGGCGCGGCCTCATCGCCGACGATTTCACCTTCGCCAACGTGCGCCTCGCCGTCACCGCGATCGCCGGTCACGTCAACGATCAAAAAAAGAATTCCACCATCCTCGTTGGCTACGACACGCGCTTCTATTCCGAAGAGTTCTCGCAGCTGGCCGTGGACATTCTCCAGCAACACCACATCCGCACGTTGCTTTGCGAAACCTTTACCCCGACGCCGGCCATCGCCTATGAAATCACACGCCGCAAACTCGATGGCGCCGTCAATTTCACCGCCAGCCACAACCCCTACCAGTACCACGGGCTGAAGTTTTCCTCCGCCGACGCCGGACCCGCGCTTCCCGAAGTCACCAAAGACATCGAAGCCCGCGCCGCAAAGCTGGCCGCCAAAGACGGCGCCGTGGGCAAGGTCGCCCACCACCAAAGCACCAAAAGCGAAACCGTGAATCTCCGCGAGCCCTACTTGAAGCGCCTCGCCGAGTTGGTTCGCTTCGATGTCCTTGGCAAGTGCAAAGCAAAGTTCGTTGTGGACGTACTGCACGGCTGCGGCGCCGGCTACCTCGACCGCGTCCTCGCCGATCACGGCGTTTCCATCCAGGCCATGCGCACCAATCGCGATTGCCTCTTCGATGGCACCGGCCCCGACGTCTCCGCAGAAAATCTCGCCCCGCTTCGCAAGGCCGTCACCGAATCCAGCGCGGCCGCGGGCCTCGCCACCGACGGGGACGCCGATCGCTTCGGCATCATCGACCGCGACGGCACCTGGGTCTCGCCCAACCACATCCTCGCTCTCGTCTACGACTATCTCGTCGAATCGCGCGCCTGGAAAATGCCTGCAGCCCGCAGCGTCGCAACGTCCCAAATGATAGATGCAGCAGCTAAGGCGAATGGACAATCCACCTATCAAACCCCCGTCGGATTCAAATACATCGGTCAACTCATCCGCGAAGACAAGATCGCACTCGGCGGCGAAGAAAGCGCCGGCCTCACCATTCGCGGCCACGTCCCAGAAAAAGACGGAATCCTCGCGTGCCTGCTGGTAGCGGAGATGCTAGCGGCGCGCGGCGGCTCTCTCGCCGACCAGATCAAAGCGCTGTTCAAAAAACTCAACCGCGAATTCTGGCCGGTACGCGAAAATCTGCACCTCCGCGACGAACAAAAGGCAAACGCCATCAAGAAAGTCGCCGTGGACGCTTCGACACTGCTCGGACGAAAAGTAGTTTCCGTGGATCGCACCGACGGCGCAAAATTCGTTTTCGACGATGGGAGCTGGATGCTGCTGCGGCTGTCAGGCACCGAGCCGCTCCTCCGCCTCTATGTCGAAGCGGACAGCCCGAAAGCTTCCCAACGTTTAACCGAAGAGGCCACCAAGTGGGTACTCGCATAGCGAACGAAAACCCGGAGAACGGGTTCAACGAATTTCTGAAGCAGCATGGCCGCACCCTCCTTGGCTTGTTCGTGCTCGCGCTGGTCGTTCACGACGTTTTCGGCACGCATGGATTTATCGCCATGCGCCGTACGCAAAACGAAATCGAACGCGTCCGCAAGGACATCGACCGGCTTAATTCCGAGAACATGAAGCTCAGCAACGACGTCAAATCCCTGAAGACCGATCCGCGAGCGATTGAACGCATCGCTCGCGAAGAACTCCAGCGCGCGAAGCCCGGCGAAGTGATCATACGGATTCCGCAGTCGCAACCGCCGGCCGATCCGGCTGCAAAACCCTAGCTGTTCTCTTTTTCCAGCGCGTTCGTGCGATCGAGAGCGCCAGCATCGCGACAAAAATAATTACCAGGCCCGCTGTAGCCGTGGCAATGCTGCATCGACCCTTCGGCAGGATCGACAGACGCCCATACACAAATTCGATGTGCACCCAGTAGACCAGCAGCGAGGTTTGGCCGAGCTGGATGATCGGGCTGAAACCTTTCTGTGCAAATCCCCAGCGGCACCACGCATAGGCGAGAAACAAGATCATCAGGAGGACGCCGCAGCGCATCAGGAAAAAACTCGGGCTAGTGTGCCAGTAATCGTAGATGGCTGGATCGTAGAGGCGGATTGGCGCCGCGTCGCTGAGTACAGAAAGAGCACAGGCAAGAGTGCCTGTGCTACCCAGGACGACAAACGCGAAAATTTCCTTTCGCTTTGCGAAATCCGATAGCAGGAAAAACCCCACTGCCAAGCCAGTGAAAGCGAAAGCAACCCAGGGAAAAATCGGGAACAGCCACGGCTGTGGCCGCCCGAAAATGTGAACGCCATCGAGATAAGACTCAAGCGGCCAAGGCAGCCATGCTAGACGATGGGTCGTCCAGACCAGCGGCGTGACTAGGGCGACGAATGTGGCCGCAACGAGTGCCCCAAGCATTGCCCAGTTTCGCCATTTCGCGCGCTCTTGCCTTCGAGTGATAGCGTCATTTGCTGAACTGGCTGCCCCGACCTCGAAAGAGGTCATCCAGCAAAGCACGGCCATCAAAATCATGGAAATCCCCAGGATGTTCAGAACATCGACGCGAAACAGGTCGGTCCACGGCGAGATGGGGTAACCGAGTACCAATTCCTGGATGCGAAACAAAATGGCCAGCCCGAAGATTTCTGCTCCACGAAGCATTGTCTTTTTCGCAATAGCCCCGCGCGCCGCGCCTTTTTCCCGAAGCTTCTCAGTCACCAACGCGAGAGAAATGCCCGAGAGAAAGATGAACAGCGGCGCAGGGAGTGTGCCGAGAAGTTGCGACCATTCATAGAGCGCAGACTTTCGCGCCTCAGGAGTCAGCCACGAGCTATAGCAATGCGATTGGAACATCAGCACGCAGGCTAGCCCGCGCATCCAGTCGATATAGGCCAAGCGGCGTTCAGGTTGGGATGACGGCGTCATTTTCACCCGGTCCTCACGATTGTAGGGGCGGGGCTTGTTTACCCTGAGCCTCGAAAGGCTCCGCCCGGCGTCAACCCCGGCACGGCTGTGCGATACGCATCCTGTTGGCTGCCGGGGGTACGATACAATTCCGGGTTGCGTGATATGCGACAAATCAGTGCGTTAGGCATAGTTGGTGTGTGGGCCGTGCTTTGCTTTGGTGGCGGCTTGTATGGCTCCTGGCTCGGTTATGGTGGCCGGCAATTTGCCGCTACCCTCACGATCTTCGCGCTCTATTTTGCCGTGCTCTTACTGTTCGCCGCGCGGGGCGTGCCCGAGTTTCTGGCATCGCGCTTCGGAATCGGCAGCGGTTACCTGCTGGGCATGGCGGTCATTCTTGGATACCTGATTTACGCCTTCGGGACAAATACTTTTGCGTTCTCGCGTGCCGCTGCCATCACCGCTTTGGTTTTCGTCCCGTTGGCGCTGGCGGCGTCGGCGGAGAGACAGCCTCCCGGAACCTGGCAAGACTACGTCACGATTGCCGGAGTGTGGGTAACGGTGAAATTCTCTCCTTCACACTGGTTGTGGCCGTATCCCGGTGGCCGCTTGGCATACGTGTTCACTGTGCTGCTTTGCGTCAACATCGCGCTCGCCACGTTCTTGCTGGTGCGGCAGCTGCCCGGAGCCGGTTACAGCATCGCGTGGGGGCGTCGCTGGGGTTTGTACATTGGCGCCAGCTTCGCTCTGTTCGCCGCAATCGCTATTCCACTAGGCACAATGATGCATTTTGTACAGTTTGCGCCACGCTGGCCGGAGTGGAAGACACTTCCCTTTTTGACTCTAGCCATTTTGTGTTTCACGGCTTGGCCGGAGGAGTTCTTGTTTCGAGGGTTGCTGCAAAATCTGCTGGCGCGATCGACCAAGAACGACCACGCGGGCTGGTGGACGGCCTCAGTCTTATTTGGCTTTTCGCACATCACCAACATGGGCTTCCCGAACTGGCGCTACGTGCTCCTGGCGTCGATTGCGGGCTTGTTTTATGGCTGGACCTGGCGTAAGACAGGATCGATTTTCGCCTCAGCCATCGTGCACGCGTTGGTCGATGCGCTGTGGCACTTCCTGTTCCGCACGTTGTAAAGGAAGGGATTTGCCCGTGAGCATTCGAATACCAATCCAGTAAATAGTCCTTGACTTTTGGTAACTACTATGATACTCTCTCCCGTGTTAGCTCAACTCAGCGTTCGAACGGTTCCGCCGACGCCGCCAGCAATCTTCCCCACGTTCCAAATCGGCATAAGCCCTTCAGAATCCGCACTTGCAAAAAATGCGCCCATAACTCGTTTACGATCCGCACTTCCGAAATCATTAGCCTTAAAGCTCTTTAGAATCCGCACTTACAAAATAAGGCGGGGGGGAGGCACAAACGGTTAACCAGCGCCCCGGCGGTTGCATTCGCCGAGAGAATAGGAAGAAGATAACGCTGCAGCTGAACGCTCGTCATCTCTGTGCCCTCTGTGCTCCGACCTCCGTGAACTCTGTGTTGAAATCCGGGGGTTAGTCGCCGGTCGAGCCCAAGACCACGTTACCGGGACGCGTATCGCGATTCAATCCAGCCCGCGGAACTTAATCGGGCTACGCCGCGTACCTAAGGCATCGGAGGCGAAATGGGAACCTTTGGACAGGATTTGCACTTTGCGCTGCGAATGATGCGCAAGAACTTGGGTTTCACGTCCGCGGCGGTGTTGTGCCTGATGCTGGGGATCGGCGCCACGAGTGGAATTTTCACGGTCGTGAACGCAGTTTTACTACGTCCGCTTCCCTACTCACATCCAGAGCAGTTGGTGCGCGTCTATACGGAGTTTCCAACGTTTCCAAATGGGGGATTGCCAAGGTTTTGGACCTCGGCGCCCGAGTTCTTCGATTTGCGCCGCGATACGCATTCGTGGGCGTCGCTGGATGCCTGGCAGGTTGGCGGGACCAATCTGGGCGGCAAGACGCAGCCAGTCCGCGTCACTGCAGCTAGTGTGAGCGGCGGGTTGTTGGAGAGTTTGGGAGTAACGCCGATTTCTGGGCGGCTGATTTCGGCGGCTGACGATGCGCCTGGAGCGCCGCTCGTGGCGGACATCTCTTATGGGACTTGGAAAACAGTGTTTGGCGGCGACCCCGACATCGTCGGACACGAGACGCGCCTGGATGGCAAAAAGTGCACGATCGTCGGCGTGATGCCACAGACGTTTCAATTCCCTCCAGGCGAAAGCGATCCGCCAAAGGTATGGTCGCCACTGCAACTCGATCCCGCGGTCCAGACGAATCGCGGCGGTCACAACTACTATTTACTCGGACGGTTGAAGCCGGGTATGTCGGCGGGCGCAGCTCAGGGGGAATTGGTGTCGCTTGTGCAGTCGTATGGAGAACGCAAGTCGCCCAATACGCACAGTTTTGATCCCAAGAATCACACGATTGTCAGCTATCCGTTGCAAGCGGAAGTGGTTTCCAGCGTTCGGCCGGCGCTATTGGTGCTGCTCGGCGCAGTCGCGTTTGTCCTGTTGATTGCCAGTGTGAATGTGGCGAATTTGTTGCTGGCGCGGGCCGAGGCTCGCCGGCGCGAGATCGCCATCCGCGGGGCGCTGGGGGCTGGATTGGGGCGGCTCGCGCGGCAATTTGTGACCGAGGGAATTTTGCTGGCGCTGTGCGGCGCGATTCTCGGTTTGGCGCTGGCGTATGGCGGCGTGCGGCTGGTGCAATTGACCAATGCCGGTGGGATTCCGCGTGCAGATGAGATTGTAATGGACTGGCGGGTGCTGGTGTTCACGCTCGGAACAAGTTTGGTGACAGGAGCGCTTTTCGGATTGGCGCCGCTAGTGCCGTTGCTGGTGAGCGGAATTTCCGGTTCGTTGAAAGATGCGGCGGGAAGCACGACAGCGGCTGGGGGCGCGCAATTGTTTCGGCGGACGCTGGTGGTGGGCGAATTGGCGATGGCCCTGGTGTTGTTGATTGGTTGCGGATTAATGTTGCGGGCGTTTTGGAAATTGCAGGAAGTGCATACCGGAATGGCGCCCGACAACGTGATTACCATGCGGGTGTCGCTGCCCAGCGGAACTTATACGGATAACAAAAAAATTGCCGGATTTTGGGAGCGGTTCGACGGGCAGATCACTAGCTTGCCAGGGATACGGTCGGCTGGGCTGGCTTATGGGATGCCGCCGATGCGGGCTCCCAACATGAACGATACGGACTTCGAGGGATTTGTTAAGCGCGAAGGCGGGCCGATTGAGAACGTGGATTTCGATCAGGTCGTGAGCAAGGATTATTTCGCGACCATGGGAATTCGTTTGATGGAAGGGCGTTTTTTCGACGATCGCGATACGGCGGCGGGGTCGCCAGTGGTGATTGTGAACAGCACGCTGGCTCGAACGTTCTGGCCGAGTCAGAGCGCGATCGGGAAGCATGTGCGCCCGAATGGCGGATCGAAGGATCCTTGGAGCACCGTCGTGGGCGTGGTGGACGACGTGAAGAATGCCGGGCTTGACCGGCCCGCCGGTACCGAGCTGTATGTGCCTTCTGGGCAAGCCGAGAAAGTTGGGTTGACGGATATGTATGTGGTCCTGCGGGGGCAGTTTGGGGATTCGCGGAATCTGGTCGGGGCGGTGCGGGAGCGATTGAATTTAATGGATTCATCGTTGCCGTTGTCGGACGTGCGAAGCATGGGCGATGTGCTCGAACGGGCGCAGGCGCGGCCGCGATTTCTGACCCTGCTGCTCACGTTGTTTTCGGTGACCGCGTTGGCCATTGCGACGGTCGGCATTTACGGCGTGGTGTCGTATTCGGTGGCGAGGCGGACCAAGGAGTTTGGCCTTCGTATGGTTTTGGGCGCGCAGGGTGGGGACGTGCTCGGGTTGGTCATGAAGCAAGGCGCTGCGATGGTGGTAATCGGGCTTGCGGCCGGGCTGATCACGGCGTTTGCGTTAACGCGATTGATGGCCAGCCTGCTATTCGGCGTAGCCCCTACGGACGCGGCGACGTTTGCCAGCGTAACGGCGGTGCTCGCCGGAGTAGCGCTTGCCGCTTGCTTCGTGCCGGCGCGCCGAGCCACGCAGGTGGATCCCATACAGACGTTGCGCTACGAGTGACTAAGCCGGTGACGAGGCCGGTGCAAGCGGACGGTGGTGGCCTGGTGCGTGAGCACGGCAATCGGCTTCTGGATTATCGGGCGCAAACGGACCGAGACGCGCGTGGCCGTCAGTTCAAGACGAGCGGACCTTCAATCCCACCGCGTCGGCGACTTTCGCCTGACTCCGGTCGAAGGTGTAGAACTCTGGAGATCGGAAGGTCACCGCACAAGCGACGTGCAATATGTCCAGACTGCGAGCGTTGAGAGTGGGTGTTAGACTGCGAGATAATTCCAAGGCTTTGGTAAATGCCACCGGTGTCACCGGGCGAATCGACAAAATATTTTGGGACTTGTTCTCGCGGAAGAAATCCTCTGCCTGCTCAACGTCGGTTCCTGACATTTCCTTGCGATAGAGTAATTGCCTAAGAGCGTTGGTGAATTCCAATTCGCCCAGATCGCTAGAAACAAGTGGAAGTGCAACATGGCGAAGAATCTTCTGGGCTGCGGCAGAATGCGAATCGAACGAGTAGAGAGACACAAGGAAACTCGAATCGAGGTAAGCGATCAATAGCGGTCACGTTCCTTGGCGATGAGTTCCGAGCCACTGACCTTCAGTTTTCTATTGCCGTAAAGCTTTTTAAGACGCCCAAGGAAGTCAGGCATCTCAACACCCTTAGCCGGTTCGGGAGGCAAAAGGCGAGCGATGACGCGTTTCCGCTTGGTGATGTGAATTTCCTCTCCTTCGCGGAGGAGGTCTTCCACTTTGGAGAAGCGGTAGCGGAGGTCGCGGATGGAGGCTTTCTTCATGTGATCTATTTTAGCATCACATCGGTCGGTGGAGAAGAGATTTCCGTTCCGGCGCGTAGCTGTTACGTATGTAGGGCATTCGCTGACCACGGATTGCTTGGCGGATGAGTCGTGGTAGCGGCGCGGGCGGCACAGGCAGGAGTGCCTGTGCTACCTGGCTAACGGACTACGCCTGCTAGCGGGCTGGAGGCGGCGGCGTAGAGGCGTTTGGGCATGCGGCCGGCCAGGTAGGCTTTGCGACCGGCGGCGGTGGCCTCGCGCATGGCTTCGGCCATCAGGGTGGCGTCCTGGGCTTCGGCTATGGCGGTGTTCATGAGGAGGCCGTCGGCGCCTAGTTCCATGGCTTGGGCGGCGTCGCTGGCGGTGCCTACGCCGGCGTCTACGATCATGGGGACTTCGGTGATGCGTTCGCGAAGGATGCGAAGGTTGGCGGGATTTTGGATGCCCAGGCCTGAGCCAATTGGGGCTGCTAACGGCATAACTGCTGAGGCTCCTGCGTCGATTAGTTTGCGGGCGGCGATTAGATCGTCGTTGGTGTAGGGCAAGACTACGAAGCCCTCTTTTACCAGGACTCTGGTGGCTTCGATGAGTTGCTCAGTGTCTGGGAAGAGCGTTTGTTGGTCGCCGATTACTTCTAATTTTACCCAGTGAGAGAGGCCTACTTCGCGGCCGAGGCGGGCGGTGCGAATGGCTTCGTCGGCGGTGTAGCAGCCGGCGGTGTTGGGGAGGATGAACATTTTTTCGCGGTCGATGTAATCGAGGAGAGATTCTTTCGATTTGTCGGTGAGATTTACGCGACGGACGGCCACCGTGACCATGTCGGCGCCCGACGCGGCATGGGCTCGGGCCATTTCCTGGAAGCTTCGGTATTTGCCGGTGCCAACGATCAGGCGGGAGCGGAAGGCGCGGCCTGCGATTATGAGTTCGTCTGCCATGGTGTCCTCGCATGGATTCTAAACCTGCCGAGGCCTGGCGACAAATTTCGGAGAGCTTGGTCGATGGTGCTGTGTGGTTGCTGAAATCGGACACAGCGATGCTGTACCCCTACGTGATTGGCTGTCGAGAAGAGTTGATTTTGGCTGGCGGCGGGCGTTCTGGCGCGCATTGGTTATTAAGGAGTTGGCGTAACCCGAGCGCGTCGATTGGACGCGGGCCGAGATTTGCTGTAGTTGTATAGAGTGCCGCGCACGCGCGTTGCCGGACGACGCTGACGCCGCGGCGTTGCTATGTTTGCCGAACGCACAAACTGGAACCTTACGCCAAACCGCTTGAGCGAGGCGCTGGCGCAGCATCTTGCCGCGGGAAAGCGCTTGTACGACTTGAGCGCTTCGAACCCGACCGAGGTGGGTTTTTCCTCCGACCGCGAGACCATCTTGCACGCGATGTGCAATCCGGCCGCGATGACCTATGTGCCCGATCCGAAAGGATTGCTGCGAGCGCGGCAGGGCGTGGCGGAGTATTACGCGGAACGCGGCGGAGAGGTGTCGGCGGAGGATATCATCCTGACCGCCAGCACCAGCGAAGCGTATTCGTTCGTGTTTCGCGCGCTGTGCAATCCGGGCGACGAACTGCTGGTACCCGCGCCGAGCTATCCCTTGTTCGGCTTTTTGGCAGGCATCCACGACGTAGTACTTGCTCACTATCCACTGGTGTACGAGCACGGCTGGCAAATCGATTTCCCTTCGTTGCTGAAAGCGATCACTCCCCGCACGCGTGGAATTATCGTGGTGAATCCGAATAATCCCACCGGGCACTTCGTGAAGCCGGAGGAGTTGACCGTGCTCAACGAGATTTGTTCGTCCGGGGGCATGGCCTTGATCGCGGACGAAGTGTTTCTGGACTTCGCGCATGGGGATTCGAACGGACGCCGGGAGCCCCTCCGCGCACCACGTCCTCGGGTGGGAAATGGCACACGGCCGCCGACACTCGCCGTGAACAACGGAGCGCTCACCTTTACGTTGAGCGGCCTCTCGAAGATTTCCGGGTTACCACAGATGAAGGCTGCGTGGCTGGTGGCCAGTGGGCCGGAGCCTCTGAAAAAACAGGCGCTGGAGAGGATCGAAGTTATCGCGGACACGTATTTGTCGATGAATGCGCCGATACAATTGGCGCTGCCGACGTATCTGGAGCAGAGACACGGATTTCAGAAGCAAGTAATGACGCGAGTGCGGCGGAATGTTGGGGAATTGGACCGGCAGTTGATGTCACGCAAGACGTGCAGCCGGCTGGAAATCGAAGGGGGGTGGTATGCGATCGTACGAGTGCCCGCGACGCGTTCGGACGACGACCTGGCCGTCGATTTGCTGACCAAAAAAGGGATTTACGTGCACCCCGGGCATTTTTACGATTTCGCGACAGACGGCTATTTAATTGTGAGCTTGATCATGCCGGAGCGGGAGTTTGCGGATGGGTGCCGGCAGATGTTGTCGATGTTTTGAGAAAATGAAGTAATGAAGCAAAGAAGTAACGACGTAAAGAAAATCTCACCGTAGGCGATCTAACTAATTTTGAAGGATGGGGCGGGGCTCGGCGGTATCGGCGTAGAGTTGGGCTATGACGTCGCGATATTTTTGTTCGACGACGCGGCGCTTGAGCTTCATGGTGAAGGTCAGGCCGCCATTGTCGAAAGTGAAGTCGTCGGGGAGTAGCGCGAACCTTTTAATCGTCTCCCACTGTGCAAGATGAGTAGTGAGGCGGGCCACTTCGCCTTCGATGAGCTTGCGAACCCAGGGGTGCGCGGCCATCTCCTTGCTTGAAGCGAACGTGATGCCCTGCTCCGCTGCTTTGGACTCGACTGTGACCGGATTCGGCACCAGCAATGCCACCACAAATTTGTGCTGATCGCCCACCACCATTGCATTCATGATGTACGAGCTGGTTTTCAGGGCATTCTCAATCGGTTGGGGGGCTACGAATTTGCCGCCCGCGGTTTTCAGCAGATCCTTTTTGCGATCGGTGATGAAGAGATAGTTGTCGGAGTCGAGATATCCGATGTCGCCGGTATGGAACCAGCCATCTTCGCCAATGACTTCACGCGTGGCTTCGGGACTCTTGTAATAGCCCTGCATGACGCAAGGCCCCTTGGCCAGGATTTCGCCATCGGGGGCAATGCTAATCAGAACGTTGGGTATTGGCTTGCCGGAACTGCCCACGCGATTGTCCGGATAGTTGGAGGTTAGAACTGGCGAGGTCTCTGTCAGGCCGTAACCCTGGTAGATCAGGATGCCGATGGACCAGAAGAACTCAGCGAGATGTTTGGAAAGCGGCGCGCCGCCGGAAAAAACGGTGCGCAACTGGCCGCCGGTACCTGCGCGAATCTTGGAATAGACGAGCTTATCGGCCAGCGCCCATTGAAGTTTTACCAGCGGGCTGGCAGGTCCGACGCCGCAACGCCACGGGGCCGCGCGTTTTGCGACGTTCATTCCCCAGTCAAAGAGCTTTCGCTTTATGCCGACGTTCTTGCTGCCCTTCTCCATGATGCGCGCATAAATTTTTTCAAATACGCGCGGGACCGCCGCAAGGACGGTTGGCTTTACTTCGAGCAGGGCGTCGGAAAGAAGATTCACGTCTTCCACATAGGCGATGGAAATGCCATTGAAGAGCAGCACGTAATCCAGGGTGCGGCCGTAGATGTGCGCTAAAGGGAGGAAGGACAACGAGATGTCCACACCGGATTTCAATGTGGAGGCTGACCAGGAATCCGTCGCGTTCGAGGAGATATTGGTGTGCGTGAGCATCACACCTTTGGGCTCGCCTGTGGTGCCAGAGGTATAAATGATGGAGGCTAGCTGGCCGGGGAGGACTTGCGAGGCGCGCATGCGATACGCGGCAATCTCCGCACCTCCTGCGGAGGTGATCAAGGTTTCATAGCGGAGGCACTCGGTGGGTACGTCCGCGCCTCCGTCGGCCACGATGATCTGCTCAAGTTCCGGCAGGTTTGGGCGACACGCCAGGAGCTTTTCCAATTGGGGCGCGCCGCATACGACGACAACCTTCGCGCCCGCATGCCTAAGGATGTAGGTCATGCGATCGGGCGACTCGTTGAAATAGACAGGAACGGTAATGCCGCCGGCTCCGGTGATCGCAAAATCAGCGGTGTGCCACTCCGGGCGATTGGCAGCGAACAAGCCCACGCGATCACCTGGTTTCACGCCGAGTTCTACGAACGCCATGGATAGACCGGCAACCCTGCGGAGGAGTTCCGCGGACGAGATGGGCTGCCAGAGATGGTCGCGACGAAACATTTGGGCGCGCGGGTTGGGCCGTGTGTCGATGGCGTTCAGGAAACGTGAGGGAAGGGTGCCGTAGGTCATCGGAGTTTCATCAGCAAGTTTCGCTCACTTTACTCTAACCGTTTTGCGGGCGCAATTTCTATGGGACTGGAGGTCCAGAACTTTGGTTCAGTGGGTTGCTGCTGCGATCGAAATTTGGGTGCTCGTCTTGAGGGTTGAGGTCCTTCGACTATCTTCGTCGGAGAGGCTCAGGATGACACGTGTTGCCGGCTGACTAGCCTCCGAAGGTTGATAGTTGGGATGAGCTAGCGTATCGGGAGCTGATCGCTGGCGAAATGCCACAGCGACTTTGTATTCGGCGACACGCTCTTATGCAAAAGCCCGCGCCCCTGCGTTAAGATGAGCTGCGGAGTACATCCATGAGCGCAACGATTCCGGGGACGCTGGGCGACACATCGCCGTCGAAGGGGCCTTTTCGAGCGGCGCGGGGAACCCAAATTTCCTGCAAGGGCTGGCAGCAGGAAGCGGCGCTGCGGATGTTGATGAACAATCTGGACCCCGAGGTGGCGGAGAGTCCGCAGGAATTGGTGGTCTACGGCGGGACTGGGAAGGCGGCACGGAACTGGGAATGTTTTCATGCGATCGTGCGTTCGCTGAAGGAGTTGGCGGCGGACGAAACGCTATTGGTGCAATCCGGCAAGCCGGTGGCGATTTTCCGGACGCATGAATACGCGCCGCGGGTGCTGCTGTGCAACTCCAATCTAGTGGGTCATTGGAACAACTGGGATCGTTTTCACGAACTGGACCGCGCCGGACTGACGATGTACGGGCAGATGACGGCCGGCAGCTGGATTTACATCGGCACGCAGGGAATTTTGCAGGGCACGTACGAGACGTTTGCGGCAGCGGCGGCGAAGCACTTCGGCGGCAGCCTGGCTGGAAAGTTAGTGGTGACCGGCGGGATGGGCGGAATGGGTGGCGCGCAACCCCTGGCCGCAACAATAAACGGCGGGGCGTTTTTGGGGATCGATGTCGATCCGGAACACATCAAGCGGCGAGTGAAGACCGGCTATTGCGACGTGATGGTGACGAACCTGGACGAGGCGCTACGCATCCTCAAGAATGCCGTGCGCAAGGGCGAAGCGACCTCGGTCGGACTTGTCGGCAACTGTGCGGACTTGATTCCGGAGATGGCGCGGCGCGGCGTCGTGCCGGACCTGCTGACGGATCAGACCAGCGCGCACGATCCGATTGGCGGCTACGTGCCGAACGGGATGACGCTGGAAGCCGCCCTCGAATTGCGGAAGAAGAGCCCCGAGGATTACAAGAAGTGCTCCATGGCGTCGATGGCACAGCACGTTCAGGGAATGTTGGATTTACAGAAGCTGGGCGCGGTGACGTTCGACTATGGAAACAACATTCGGACGTTCGCGTTCGAGCAGGGAGTGAAAAACGCTTACGACTTTCCTGGGTTCGTGCCCGCGTACATTCGACCGCTATTCTGTGAAGGCAAAGGGCCGTTCCGTTGGGCTGCTCTTTCGGGAGAGGCGTCGGACATTGCGCGCGCGGATCAACTGGTGCTGGAGATGTTTCCGCAGAACGAGCATCTGGCACGATGGATCAAGCTGGCGCAGAAGCGTGTGAAATTTCAGGGATTGCCGTCGCGGATTTGCTGGCTCGGGTATGGCGAGCGTGACAAGTTCGGCTTGGGGCTGAACGACCTCGTAGCGCGCGGAGAGTTGAAGGCGCCGATCGTGATCGGGCGCGATCATTTGGATTGCGGATCGGTGGCTTCGCCTTACCGTGAGACAGAGTCGATGCTGGATGGCTCTGACGCTATAGCCGATTGGCCCTTGCTGAACGCGCTGGTGAATACGGCGAGCGGTGCGTCGTGGGTGTCGATCCATAACGGTGGTGGCGTGGGCATCGGATATTCGCAGCATGCCGGCCAAGTGACTGTCGCTGACGGAACGAAGGAGATGGCGGCGCGTATCGAGCGCGTTTTGACCAACGATCCCGGGATGGGCGTAGCGCGGCATGTGGACGCCGGGTACAACGAAGCTGCAGAATTCGCGCGTAAGTCTGGCGTAAAGATTCCCATGATGTAGTTTTACCGGACGGCACTGCCACAGCAGCCGCCGTCGTTTTATGGTTGTGCCCACCCCAACTTGGCACGCATCGAATGTTTGAAGTCAGCACTCAATGGAGGTGCACATGTACGTCATTTTGGGAGCAACCGGGCACACCGGCTCGGCCATCGCGGAGACTCTGTTAGCTAAGGGCGAAAAAGTACGGGCGATTGGTCGCAGCAAGGATCGCCTGGCGAAAATTGGCGGGCTGGGCGCGGAGCCTTTCGTAGGCGACGTTGCGGACGCCGAGTTCTTGACTCGGGCGTTTGATGGCGCCCGGGCGGTTTATTTTATGGTGCCACCCGAACTCACCAGCACCGACTATCGTGGCCACCAGCGGCAGATTATCGAGGCGGGTGCGACGGCTTTGGAAGTGAGCCGCGTGCGCTATGTGGTGGCGCTGAGCAGCTTTGGGGCGGACAAGGAGTCGGGTACCGGACCGGTTGCCGGTCTGCACGAGATGGAAACTCGGTTGCAGCGACTTACCGGATTGAACGCGCTGTATATGCGGGCGGGTTACTTCATGGAAAATGTGCTTCCTCAGGTGGGTGTGATTCCAAAGTTTGGCGTGATCGCGACGCCGTTGCGCAGCGACCTGTTGCTGCCGATGATTGCTACGAAAGATATTGCGGCCGCCGCTGCCGAACGGTTGCTCAAGCTGGACTTCTCTGGGCACCCGACGCGGGAATTGCAGGGGCAGCGCGATATCTCGTATGCCGAGGTCACCCGTATTGTCGGAACTGGGATCGACAAGCCGTCCCTAAGCTATATGCAGCTTACCAACGAACAATTCATCGAAGCGCTCGTGCAAATGGGCATATCCAGAGAGTTTGCTGGGTTGATGGTCGAAATGACCGATGCGTTGAATTCCGGGCACATGCGTACGCTTGAACCGCGGTCAGCGGCAAATACTACGCCGACATCGTTTGAGACGTTTGTGCAGGAGGTGTTCGTGCCGGCGTTTCGGGGCAAGGCCGCGACTGCCTAGGCGCGGGACGAACCTCGCGGTCACGACGTTCAAGGAACCCGTGGAAAGCGTGTGCCTGGGTGCCTGGTTTTGGGCATAATACCGAGGCCTTGTCGAATTCCCTTCTGATTACTGGGGCTGCTCAAATGCTCACGTTGCGGGGCCGCGGTCCGCGACGGGGCAGAACTCTGTCTAGTTTGGGGATCATTAAGGACGGAGCGTTGTTGATCCGTGACGGGCGGATTGTCGGCGTTGGCACGCGGGCCAAAGTAGAATCCCTAACTGACGCGCGCTTGGCTGAGAAGCTGGACGTCGAAGGCCGCGTTATCCTGCCTGGATTTGTCGATTCTCACACCCATTTGATTCATGCGGCGAGCCGAGCGGAAGAGTATGAGTTGAAAATTGCCGGCGCGAGCTATGAGGAGATAGCTCGAAAAGGCGGCGGGATTCTCAATTCCGTGAAGAAGCTGCGGGCTGCGACTTCGGAGTCGCTGAAGCGAAGAGCGCTGGCGGCCCTGCGTGAATTTGCAGCATACGGAACGACGACGATCGAAGCGAAAAGCGGTTACGGATTGGATGTCACGAGCGAGCTGAAGATTCTGGAGTTGCATCGGGAGTTGCGGCAAGAACAGCCAGTCGAAATTATTTCGACGTTTTTGGGAGCCCACGCCGTACCCGCCGAGTACCGGGGCACACCTGACGGGCCTCAGCGATACGTCTCGATGCTGATCAGGCGGCTCATCCCGGAAGTGGCCGAACGAAAACTTGCCGAGTTCTGTGACGTCTTCTGCGATCGAGGGGCGTTCTCGCGTGCGCAGGCCGAGCAAATCTTGCAGGCGGGAATTCGGCATGGCCTGACGCCGCGAATTCACGCTGAACAACTGACGCGAACGGGAGCGACACAGTTGGCGATACAACTGGGAGCGGCGAGCTGCGACCACCTGGAGCAGGTGAATCAGGCCGATATTCGCGCACTGGCGAAGTCGAAGACCGTAGCGACACTGATGCCCGGGTGCGACTTCCACCTTGGGCTGAAGCACTACGCTCCCGCGCGCAGCTTGATCGACGCCGGTGCGATCGTGGCGCTCGCGACCGACTACAATCCGGGCACGAGCCCGACGCTAAGCATGCCCATGGTTTTGTCGCTGGCGTGCACGCAGCTGCGGATGACCCCGGCGGAAGCCATTGTGGCGGCGACCATTAATGGAGCGTACGCGCTGCGCCGCGAGAAACAGATTGGTTCACTGGAAGAGGGCAAGCAGGCCGATATCGGAGTGTTCGACGTCGATGACTATCGCGAGATTCCTTACTACTTTGGCGTGAACAAATGCTGGATGACCATCAAGAGTGGTGAGGTTCTTCCGCGCACGCATGGTACCGGCATGTCTATCTAACCTGTCCGGCAGCGGCGTCGAGTGGCTGAGCAGACAAAAATCTCCTATGATAATGAGACACGAGGAAGATTGAGGAATCCATCGCGATGAAGCGACTGATTGAGTGTGTGCCGAATTTCTCCGAAGGGCGGAATCCCGCGAGAGTGGACGCGATCGTTTCGGCGATGAGCGTGGTTCTGGGCGTGCATGTGCTCGACCGGGAGATGGACGCAGATCATAACCGCTCCGTGGTGACGCTCGCTGGGGAGCCCGAGGCGGTTGCGGAAGCTGCGCTGCGAGGCGTTGGCAAGGCGCTGGAGCTGATCGACCTTAACCATCACACCGGGGCACACCCGCGCGTTGGCGCGGCAGACGTGATTCCGTTTATCCCAATTCATGGCGTCACGATTGAAGACTGTGTGGCGCTGGCTCGGCGCGTTGGAAAGGAAATCTGGAGCCGCTACCGTATACCCGTCTTTTTCTACGAGGCGGCGGCGACGCGGCCCGATCGCACCAACCTCGAGAATGTGCGTCGCGGCCAGTTTGAGGGCTTGCGCGACGAATTGAAGCACAATCACGAGCGGCAGCCGGATATCGGCGAACCAAAACTTCATCCCACGGCGGGCGTCACGATCGTCGGGGCGCGTAAATTCCTCATCGCCTACAACGTCAACCTAAACACGACTGACGTAAGCATCGCTAACAAGATTGCCAAAGCGATCCGCTTCTCTTCGGGCGGGCTTCGCTACGTCAAATCGATGGGCGTGGAATTGAAGGGGCGAAACCTGGCGCAGGTGTCCATCAACCTCACCGATTTTGAACACACGCCGATGCATCGCGTGTATGAAATGGTGAAACGCGAGGCGGCGCGCTACGGGGCTATCCCGGTGGGGAGCGAAATCGTCGGCCTGATCCCGAAGAAAGCGATCGAGATGGCGGCCGATTACTTTCTGCAGCTGGAGAATTTTTCCCCGGAGCAGATTTTCGAGAATAAATTGGAATCGGCTTTGTCGGGAGCCACCGATGCGAAAGAGGGCAAGCTCGCGGAATTGGCGCGGCCTTTTCTAGACGCTGTGGCTGCTCCTACTCCAACGCCCGGCGGAGGCAGTGTGGCGGCGTTTGCGGGAGCGCTGGCGGCATCGCTGGGGCAAATGGTCGCAGGCTTGTCTCGCAAGAAAAAATCGCAGCTGGCGGTTGTCGACAAGCTGTCCGAGGCGCTTGACGATATGCGCCGCGCGGCGGAGGAATTGACCGCAGCCATCGATCGCGACGCGAATTCCTACGATGACGTGCTGCTGGCGTACAAGCTGCCGCATGGCGACGCTTCCGAAACGAAATGGCGCGAGGAAGCGATTCAGCTGGCGACACGGGCGGCTGCGGAGGTACCCCTGGAGGTGGCGGAGCGTACCGTTGCCCTTTTCGAACGCCTGGGACAACTTGCGGCTATCGCGGCGGCATCCATGAAGTCAGACTTGGAAGTGGCCCGGCTTATGGCTACGGCTGGCGCAAGAGGCGCACTAGCGAACGTCGAGATCAATCTTGACGGGATAAGGGACACCAAGTACGTAGCGGCGACGCGAGAGAGGATTTCGGCGCTGCGCGAGCGTTTGGGCGAACCCCGTACGATCAACGCCTGATGATCCGGCGTGGTCATTGGCAACTTTCTCCAATCGAAAGGAGAATCACTGTGGCACGAATGAAAAAATTCAGCGCGGTTCCAACCATGCGCCACATTTTGGCCGTCGGCATTCTGGCAGCTCTGACGATGTTTGCTCCGAGGCCCGCGCGCGCAGGGCGACTGGGAGCGGACGTGATCGCTCTATTTCCCAAGGATGTGGGTGAATTTGCTTACGCCGACTTGAAGAAGGCGCGGACGCTGCCATGGTTTCCGCAACTCCAGCAGCAAATGCTGCCCGAGCGTTTCCGCCAGTTTGAAAAGTTCCTGGCCTCGGCGGGCGTCGATCCGAATACGCAGGTTGAGGAACTCGCATGGGGGCTTGTGGCTGAGGGTGTAACCAGCAAGACCGCCGGCGTGGGATCTTCCGCGGTGCCCACCGGGGAACAGATCGTGGGCGTGGCGTTGGGGAACTATAATCCCGAGTCGACCGAAGCCTATTTCAAGCAACAGAAACTGCCAACTTTTAAAGTGCGAAATTACTCGCTGTATGCGTTCGGTTCGGGTTCCGGAGCCAACGATCTTTTCTTTTTTTTCATCGACTCGAGCACGGCGGCGTTTGGACACCGCGCTTTGCTGGAGAAGATGATCGAGGTGCGCTTTGGCGGCGAAGAAGGCCTGATGCGCAACGACAAATTCTTTCCGCTGGTGAATGAAGCGAACGGGACCGGCGTGTTCTGGTCGGTGCTGAATCCTGCGTATACACGGCTGGCGATGCAGCAACTCGCGCCGGAAATTCAGCAATTCCCCGACGCCGCGAAGCTCGTCACGCGCATGCAGAACATGATCATCAATGTGGACGCCAACAGCGGCATTGATGGCAAGTTCCAGGGAATTTGCGGCTCGACGGAGGATGCGAACGCACTGGGACAGTTGCTGCAGATGGGACTTCTGTACAAGCAATATCAGTCGAAGACGGAAAATCCAGATATGGCGCAACTGCTGACACAGGCGAGCGTCACTCCGAGCGGCGATCGCATCGTCGTGCACATGACGCTTACCGACGATCAGATGGCCTCGCTGATTAAGCGCAATACCTTCGCGTTCAAGATGTAGCGATTTCGGGCAGCGCGGCCAGTTTCGGTGGTCCGACTTCCGCGCATGGTGATTATTTCCGAGCAGGGGACGGCGTTAGCGCCGTCAGCGATGGCACGAAACAAACGACTTACGCGTTGTTTCCTGGAGAGTACGCCGTCACTCGGAGCGATCCACTTCGAAATCAATTATCCCGTTTAATGTGGCTCGTTGCTTACGTGAACTCGGTGGTTGGCAGACGTTACAAGATCGGCCAATCACTACGTCGCTTGCTGCCCCAGGGGCGTCATTCGGCCTCGACTTTGGTGGGTAGAGCGAAATAAAAACTTGCCCCGCGGGGAGGGTTGTCGGCAGCCCACAAGCGGCCGCCATGCGACTCCACGATAGAGCGGCAGATCCGAAGTCCCATGCCGGTGCCGTGAGGTTTGGTGGTAAAAAACGCATTGAAGATCTGCTCCGCGTGCTGAGGGGGCAGCCCCACGCCGGTATCATTCACCGACACCATAACTTCCTCGTTTTCCGCTCGTTGCGAATTGATGGCGAGTTCCCGCGTTCCATCCACGTCTTTCATCGCGTCGATGCCATTGATCATGAGGTTCATCAGTACCTGCTGCAATTGCACGCGATCCCCCATCACCTGCGGAAGATCCGCTGCCAACTCTGTCCGGACCGAAATCGAGTAGCGCGTTGCCTCGCCGCGCAGCAGCACGATCATCTCTCCGATGATTTCGTTCACATCAGCCAACTGCCACTGCGGAGTACCCTTCTGAAACAGCAGGCGAATCCGGCTGATAATTTCCGCCGCACGCGTTCCGTCGTTCACGATCCTCATGGCGGCCGCGCGCGCCTTGTCAACGTTTGGGATTTCGTCCGCCAACCAGTGGATGCAGCTATTGGCGCTGGTGACCGCAGCGGCAATCGGTTGATTCACTTCGTGCGCCAGGGAAGCGGTCAGCTCGCCCATGGTGGTCGCCCGGCTGACGCGTGCCAGATTCGCCTGCGCCTCGCGCAGCGCTTCCTCGGCACGCTTGCGTTCGGTCACGTCCATCACCGCTCCAAGAACGATTCTCCCCGATTTATCGCTCAAGGCATGGGCCACAACATGAACATATTTGACTGAACTGTCCGGCATCACCAAGCGATATTCAAGTTCAATGCTCCTCCCATCGATCGACGCACTATCAATCGCTTGCTTCACGTGGACCGCGTCGTCCGGATGAACGCGTTGGAGAATGAGTTCCACGGTCGGTTTCATCGCTCGGTCATATTGGAAGATCCGAAAGGTTTCCTCGGACCAGCGGATCTCACCGGTCGAAACGCTCCAGCCGAAGCTTCCGGTCTTGCTTAGGCGCTGCGCTTCGGCTAAGTAGGCCTCGCTCTGCTGTAGGGTCTCGTAGAGATCTTGCAGGCGCCTGGCAGTGTCGTTGAAGACGTGCCCGAGGTGAGCGAGTTCATCTTTCCCGGTGACAGACACCTGATGTTGAAACTCGCCGCGCGCCAATGCCTTGGAGCCTTCCACCAGTCGTGCCAGTGGCTGGGTGATGCTGCGGGTAATGGCTAGGCCGAGGGTAGCGGCGATCAGCAACGTAAAGACGGCGGTCAGCGGCACAACCCAAAAAACTAGGCGTCGCACACGCCTAATGTTCAGCACGATTTCAGCCTGCTGTTCGCTGGCTTCGTGCTCGACTTTCTGGACGAGCGCTGAGGCCAAGTATTCCAGCGGCCGTACCTGGTTCGCCAGGCGCAGATGCACAGCGCGCCAGTCGCCGGATGCGGCGAGTGTGGTGATAGCCTCAAGCTGCGACGGCAGGGCGCTCTGAAAAACGTGAAGGGTAGGCAGGATGGTCGGATCTCGCCGGGGATCCGAAGGTGCAAGACTGAGGGCACTCGTTGCGCGACGGATGTCCTCTAGAACCGCGGTACGAAGGGGACCGGCCGCTACCAGCAATCGAGCAGCATCTTCGGCAGCGGCGAGCCCCTCCAGCTGATCATGAAACGCCAACAAACTAGTATGCACGTGCAAAACTGCAACTAGCTTCTGGTCGATATCGTTCAGGCGCATTGCCTGTGTACGGACGACAGAGAATTGCCAAAGGATAATGGCATCCGCGGCTAACATCGACAGGATGATGAAAACGAAGCCGAGTATTAAACGGGGGCCAATGGCTAGCCGACCGGAATGAACGGTGTTCGCCGCAGCGCTTTTGACCCAACGGTTCAATCGTGTTGTGGGGTCAAGCTCCATGGGTTGTTCCTATCGCGCTATCGCTGGTACCCCACGCCACGCCTCTCACCGTTTGCGCGCGAAGCTAATGCCGGTCCGGGGGAGAGGCGATTGGAGGGGTTCAGGGTTCTATTCAGTGTGTGCTGATTTCTAATTTCCCTAGCGGCGGTCCCTTCTTGAAACCGGTGGTACGAACCAATTCATCCTCCAGGGCTGCAGCGGCTTCCGGCGCACCCCTGTTGCCAGTCAACACGGAGTGCACGGCCTGGATGAAAGCGTCGGTGACGTCCTGGTATTGTTTGCCAGTGACGTTCGACGGACGCGAAATGCCGGTGCGGAACGCTTGGCTCAAAAGATCAAGACGGGGATTTGATTCAAGTACTTCGGGCTGGTTGTAGAGTTCCGGCAGAGTGGGTGGCTGCGATAGGACGCGGGACCGCTTCAACTGCACGTCTCTACGGCTGAGATAACGGACTAGCTCCAGGGCTTCACTTCGATGAGCCGAGAATCGGGAAACCGCCAAACCCCATCCTCCCAAGGTTCCTCCTCGGCCTGCCTTACCAGCGGGTAGCAGGGCCGTATCGAACTTATTTCGGATTGGCGACGCTGCGGCCTGGCTGTCGAAGTAGGCTGACGGCCAATGACGCATAAATGCCGCGTCGCCTGCAACCCAAACGTTTAGCGAATCCCACTCTCTATATCCGACTACCCCTGGGGGTGAGATCGAACCAACCCAGTGCGCCGCCCTTTGCCACGCCCTGACCGCCTGCGGATTATTCACGCTGATGGTCTTGTCCTGTTCGATGATCCGCCCGCCGCCTTCGGCTGCTTGCCATTCAAGCGCGTCGCAGGTCAACACTTCATCAGCTGCCCCTTGCCACACAAAGCCCCAGAACTGTTTCTTACCTTTGGCGCGTTCGCCAGCCTGAATTCGAGCCGCCATGATCTCCAGCTCATCCCAGGTCCTGGGTGGCTCACGATACCCATAATGTGTGAGAAGGTCGGTGCGATAATAAAGGAGTCCGATGTCGGCACGATACGCCTTGGCCACCAGCTTGTTATCCACGGTGTACGCGCCGGCCACGGCCGGAAATTCGAGGGAGACCTCGTCGGGGAAATACTGCTTTAAATCTACGAAATATTCGGCCAGCAGCCCGGGCCAGATCACATCAATGGCGTAAACGTCAGGACCTGCGGCGCCTGTCCCAAGTAGCTCTCGCCACAAAACCAGCCTTTGCCGCGCGGAATCGGGAGACGGAAGGAGACTGACTCGAATTCCTGTTTCCCGAGTGAATTGCTGCAACTCCTCCTGGCGCGCTTCGCTGAAGGTCTTGTTCGACCATTCCTCCAGAAGAGTCAATATAACCGGTTCATGAACCGGCCTCGCACAAGCCTGCAGCAGCAGAGAGAGCAACACAATGCAGATAGAGCGTCTCATCGTGCGACCCAGCGTAAAGACCAGGAAATTTCCTGTTCGAGACTCTCAGGGAAGACACATCGACATATATTCTTCGCTTCCCGTTGGAGCAAAGCCTAGCACGGACTACCGATTCTGTACGAGTGGTCGGCTACTCTTCCACAATCCGTTCTGTCCGAGTACGCAGTCATCCGCCCGCAGGCCCATCTTCCGCGAATACGCCTCCGAAGCGTCGCTTTTGCGTCCTTCTCTTTTTCTTACGGGAGCGGCTACCTGCTGGGCGCACCCTGGTTGATGTACTTGGTGAGACGCGTGACCACCAGATTGCCTTGCGTTTCGTGCTGAATGCGATCGATCCCTGCCGGCACTTCGTTGCCATCCCAGCCAGCAGCCTGGGGTGACGTGCCTTCATGCGAAAGCGAAACCTCAATCCGGTCGGGAAGGCGCGTCAGGGTCACATTCAAGCTGGGATGGTCTTCCTTGAGAGACGAGAACAACTCGCAGCAGGCCGCGATGACCGCCGCTTGCAATTGAGCGACGGCGTCATTTTCCATACCGGCTGCGTCCGCCAGATAACGCGCCGCGCCTCCCACGGCCGCCGCCAACCTGGGATCAGCATCAATGTGTAAACGAATGCTCTTGGCTTCAGTTCCCACGGTTGTTCGCGAGTGCTACGTCGCATGCTTCCCGGCAGTCCGGGCAATAGTAGAGGCCATCCGCGCAGAGCCGCACTTTATGTTGTCCCTTGCAAATGGTGCAGTATCGCTCGCACGTGCAGTGCTCTTCCGTCTTGTCGCATATCGAGCAGACGATGGGACTAGGCATGGCGCGCCTCCTTGAAAACTGTACCTGACCGAAGGCTGGGGCGGCAAGGCGGACCTCCACGCTCGGATGCCAAACATCCACTTGAGTTTTCGCGCCGCGTCGCTGCGAGCCGCAACCGCAGGCTTCTGTCCCTTCTTTTGACCCGTTCTGGACCGCGTGTTAGTATCAATTTCTGCTTGAGCGTGCGAATGGAATCAGTTAACTCGCCCATAACCAGCGAACTTCGAAAGACTGCTCTCAACGCCGTTCACCGGCGATTAGGCGCAAAAATGGTCAATTTTGGCGGCTGGGACATGCCCGTCGAGTATCCCTCCAGCGGCGGGTTGGTGGCGGAGCACAAGGCGGTTCGCTCCTCGGTCGGGGTTTTCGACGTCAGCCATATGGGTGATATTCGGGTGCGGACCGGACGGGCGGCGGGCGGCGCTTTGGCCGCGGTGCAGCACCTGAGCATGAACGATGCGTCGAAGCTGGCTATCGGCCAAGCGCACTACTCGGCGCTGCTCTACCCCACGGGGACATTTGTCGATGATGTGATCGTGCACCGTTTGGGGGACGACGACTTTCTGTTGGTCATCAATGCAGGCACGCGCGAGAAGGACGTCAATTGGGTTCGCGAAAATGTCAAAGGCTTTGATTGCGTGGTCGAAGATCTGAGCGATGCCTACACGCAGTTGGCGATACAGGGTCCTCGTGCGATTGACGTGATGCGCGAGCTGACTGACGCGAATCTCGATGGCGTTAAGAATTACTGGTTTACGCACGGAACCGTTCGTGAGCTCAAGGATGTCCTGATTGCGCGCACTGGCTACACCGGCGAGGACGGCTTTGAGATTTATGTGCCGTCGGACAAAACCACGAGCGCAGAAGTTTGGACGCGCGTGATGGATGCGGGGCGTGAGTTCGGCCTGATCCCTTGCGGGCTGGGAGCGCGGAATACGCTGCGACTCGAAGCTAAAATGGCACTGTACGGCCACGAGATCAGCGACACGATCAATGTGTGGGAGGCGGGCCTGGATCGTTATTGCAAAATGGATAAGGACGAATTCATAGGTCGCGAAGCTCTGGCGCGCGCCAAAGCGGCTGGATTGAAGCGAACGCTCGTGGGACTCGAAATGATCGATCGCGGGATCGCGCGCGACGAATACTGCTGTTGCAGTGAAACTGGCGACGCGATCGGCATGATCACCAGCGGTTCGCCTTCGCCCACTCTGGGCAAGAATATCGCGCTGGCATATGTTCCGCCGAGCATGTCGGCGGTCGGAACCCCGATCTACGTCGAAATCCGTGGCCAAAAGTACAAAGCCCAGGTCGTACCGACGCCGTTTTACAAGCGGCCCAAGATGGCGACCGCCACGCAAGTTGTGAAAACAGCCTGAAGCAAGATAAGTTTGATGTTCCCGGCCTCGGCGGGCCGATAAAGGAGTCAGCGCAATGGCGTATCCAGCAAAATATCGTTACACCAAGCAGCACGAATGGGTCGATGTGAGCGGCGACGTGGCCACGATTGGAATCACCGACTACGCGCAGCACGAACTGGGCGACGTGGTGTTCGCGGAGCTGCCGACGGCTGGCGCCAAGGTGGAAGGCGGCAAATCGTTCGGCACCGTGGAATCCGTGAAAGCCGTCAGCGAAATATACTCGCCGGTTACTGGCGAGGTAATTGAGGTCAACGGCGAGCTGCGGAACACGCCGGAGAAAATCAATACCGATCCGCATGGCTCGGCGTGGCTAATTAAGGTGCGGCTCGCAAATCCCGCTGAAGTGAAGGGATTAATGGATGCGGCTGCTTATGAAGCATTCATCGCGGAGGCCGACAAGAGCAAGGAAGCGTCGGCCTGATGCGCTATCTCCCCAAGAGTCCCACGGAACGCGAGGAGATGCTCGGCGCGATCGGGGCCGAATCGATCGACGAACTATTCTCCAGCATTCCGGAGCGATACCGGCTGCGCGAGGCGCTGAAACTGCCTGGACCTTACTCCGAAGCCGAAGTGATTCAATATTTCAAAGAACGTGCTGCGGAAAATTCCTTCGGCTACGCAAGCTTTCTCGGGGCAGGCGTTTACAACCACCTGCGCTCGGTGGTAACGGACGCGATTATCCAGCGCGGCGAGTTTCTTACCTCGTACACGCCATACCAAGCCGAAATTTCGCAGGGCACGCTGCAGGCCATCTTCGAGTTCCAGACGCTGATGTGCCAGCTTACGGGGCAGCAGGTCGCCAACGCGTCCATGTGGGACGGCTCGACCGCCACGACCGAAGCGGTGCTAATGGCCGAGCGCGTTACCGGTCGGACCCGTATTTTGGCGGCCCGTTCTTTGCATCCGGAGTATCGCGACGTCCTGAAGACCTACGCGAAAAACTCCGGCCTGCAAATCGAAGAGATTCCATACGCTCCCGATGGCACGCTCGACCAGAAATCTCTGCGATCGGCGATCCGCGATGATGTGGCGGCGGTGGTTGTGCAATCGCCTAACTTTTTCGGCGCGATTGAGCCGGTCGCCGCGTTGGCCGGCATTGTGCACGCTTCCGGCACTTTGCTGGTGGTCTCGATTACCGAAGGCGTGTCGCTTGGATTGATGAAGCCGCCCGCGGAAGCCGACATCGTTGCGATGGAAGGACAAAGTTTCGGCCTGGCTCCGAGTTACGGGGGACCGTTCGTCGGCGTACTGGCGTCGCGCGACCAATTTGTGCGGCAGATGCCGGGGCGTCTGGCGGGACAAACGATCGACACTGAAGGGCGCCGCGGATTCGTGCTGACGCTGGCGACGCGCGAGCAACACATTCGGCGCGAGAAGGCTACTTCGAATATTTGCACCAATCAGGCGCTCTGCGCTCTCGCGGCCACCGTGCATCTGGCGTTGCTTGGCAAAGAAGGCTTGCGTGAGATGGCGCACCAGAACCTGTCGAAGGCCCAGTTTGCGCTCGCAGAGCTGACGAAGATTCCCGGCGTGAAGCGAAAATTTGCCGCGCCGTTCTTCAACGAATTTACCATCGAGCTTCCGCGCTCGGCGCGCATCGTGAACGGCGAACTCCTGCGCGAAAAGATCGTCGGGCCATTGCCGCTCGGGCCGTCGTACCCGGAACTGACGAAAAACGCTCTGGTCTGTGTCACGGAAACAACCACGCGAGCCGATATCGAAAGACTGGCATCGGCCGTTCGTCGCGCCCTGGAGCAACCGGTGCAGTGAGTAGCACAGGCACTCTTGCTTGTGCTGACTGCGGACGGCTCGCAACTTGATCCTAGAAAGACGTTTGTAAGTCGAATCGAGATGAATATTTCCAGAAGGAATGACGGGATCCTGGTGAACAAAAAAATCAAAAAAGCATCGCGCCACACAAATCAGAATGAAGGCTTGATCTTCGAGAAATCCTCGCCCGGCAAGCGCGCATTCGAACTCCCGCCGCTGGATGTTCCCTCCACCGACCCAGCGAAGGCGTTAGGCGCGAACCTCCGCAGCGAAGGGATCGAAGGCTTCCCGGAGGTCAGCGAGATCGAAGTTCTCCGCCATTTCACGCGCCTTTCCACATGGAACTACGCGATTGATCTGGGCATGTATCCCCTCGGTTCGTGCACCATGAAGTACAACCCGCGCGTCAACGAATTCGTGGCGCGCCTCGACGGCATCGCCACCGAGCATCCGCTGCAGCCGCAACAACTCTCGCAAGGCTGCCTCAAAATCCTCCGCCTCCTGGAGCAATGCCTGCTCGAAATCACCGGCATGGACACCATTACCTTGCAACCCGCCGCGGGCGCGCAAGGCGAACTCACCGGGCTTCTGCTGATTCGCGCGTACCTCGAGAAGCAAGGAAACGGCCGCAAGAAAGTTTTGATTCCGGACTCCGCTCACGGAACCAATCCCGCGACTGCTGTTATCGCGGGCTATCAAGTCGAAAACATCAAGTCCGAATCGCACGGCCAGATCGACGTCGAAAAACTGCGCGAACTCGTTACCGAAGACGTTGCCGCGCTCATGATCACGAACCCGTCGACGCTCGGCATCTTCGAAGAGCGCATTCCCGAAATTGCCGACATCCTACACGCGAAGGGCGCATTGCTCTACATGGATGGAGCGAACATGAACGCGCTGGCGGGCGTGACCCGGCCGGGCGATCTGGGCGTCGACGTAATGCACCTGAACTTACACAAAACATTCTCGACACCGCACGGCGGCGGCGGCCCAGGCGCCGGCCCCGTGGCCATGAAGAAAATTCTCGAGCCGTTCCGCCCAGTCCCCATTCTCGTCGAAAAGGAAGGCGGTCGACTGGCGCTGGAATCGGTACGCCCCGATTCCATTGGAAGAGTGAAAGCGTTCTCCGGAAATTTCGGCGTCCTCGTGCGCGCCCTCGCCTACATCCTCGCGTATGGACCCGGCATCCGCCAGGCCACCGAAGACGCGGTGCTCAACGCGAACTACATCCGCAAACATCTGGAGGGCGTTTACGACCTGCCTTATTCCCTGCCCTCCATGCACGAAGTCGTTTTCAACGACGCCATCCAGAAAAAGAACGGCGTCAATACCATGGACATCGCCAAGCGCCTGATTGATTACGGCTTTCATCCGTACACTACAGCGTTTCCGCTCATCGTTCCGGGTGCCTTAATGATCGAGCCAACCGAATCCGAGTCCAAAGAAGAGTGCGACCTCTTCATCGACGCCATGCGCTCGATCGCCGAAGAAGCTGCAGCAACTCCAGAAATCGTCAAGTCCGCCCCGCATACGACCCGCGTCCGGCGCCTCGACGAAGTCGGCGCAGCGCGCAATCCGATCTTGCGCTGGGATCCCTCGCGCCCAGAGAAAACTCCGGCGCAGAAGAAGCATGACGTTGCTGAAGCCAAACATCGCGAGGTAACCCCGGTCACTCCAACCGCCTGAGTTCTTCACGATTCACTTCACGGCACAGCGGTAGCCCGCCGTTTGAGAGCGGCCGCCTCCCCTCTGTTAAACTCGCGACGGAGCGACCTCTCGCTTTGCTCGCATGACTCCCGCGCTCGCTGCATGGCTGCCTAAATCCGTTCTCCTGTTGCGCGACTACGATCGCCAAAAATTTCTGAGTGATTTGATTGCCGGCGTCACCGTGGGGCTTGTCGCCCTACCGCTGGCCATGGCTTTCGCCATCGCGTCTGGTGTTACTCCGCAAGCCGGAATCTATTGCGCGATTGTCACCGGCTTCCTGATTTCCGCGCTGGGCGGCTCGAAGACGCAGATCGGCGGGCCGACCGGCGCATTCGTGGTGGTCGTCTCCGGAATCATCGCGAAGTATGGCATCGAGGGCTTGTTCACCTGCACCATGATGGCCGGTTTGCTGCTCCTTATTCTCGGGGCCACCGGGATGGGATCGGCGGTCAAATACTTTCCCCGCCCGGTCATCATTGGGTTCACGAACGGCATCGCCATCCTCATTGCCAGCACGCAGATCCGCGACTTCTTCGGCTTGCGCATGGCAAGCGTTCCCGGCGATTTCTTTCATCGCATGCGCGCGTACGGCCAGTCGTGGCATACCATCTCGCCGGCCGCGACGGCCCTCTCGCTCGTGTCGCTGGCGATCATGATTTTGTGCTTGAAGTATGCCAAGCGAGTACCGGGCGCGATCGTGGTTACCTTCGGCGCGACCATTTTCGTAACCCTGCTGCACCTTCCGGTCGAAACCATCGGCACGCGCTTCGGTGGGATCCCCAGCGGTCTGCCGGCCTTCGCCATCCCGAGATTGCACTACAACGTCTTGCGCCAACTCCTGTCGCCGGCGTTTACCGTCGCCATGCTCGGCGCGATCGAATCGCTGATGTCCGCGGTCGTTTCCGACCGCATGAGCAAAGACAAGCACAATCCGAACGTAGAGCTGATGGCGCAAGGAATCGCCAACATCGTCTCGCCACTGTTTGGCGGGCTGCCAGCAACCGGCGCCATCGCGCGCACTGCAACGAACGTGCGGGCGGGCGCAAAAACTCCCGTCGCAGGCATGATCCACGCGCTGACCTTGCTGGCCATCGTCCTCTTCGCGGCACCATTGGTGAAAAACGTGCCGCTGGCCGCCTTGGCCGCCATCCTCATGATGGTCGCCTACAACATGGGCGAGTGGCACGAGATACCCGAAATTCTGAAACTGAGTGCCGCGGATATCGCCATATGGTTGCTGACGCTGACCCTCACCGTCGTGGCGGACCTGACCTTCGCGGTGGAGATTGGCATGGTACTCGCCGCTTTGACATTCATTCGCAAGGTGTCCCGCACCACTACCGTCACGCGCGTCACCCGCGACTACGTCGAAGACAGCCGCGTGCACATCTTGCAGGGCAAAGATATCCCCGCTTACGTAACCGTCTTCCGCGTTCACGGGCCCTTCCTGTTTGGCG
Organism: uncultured Acidobacteriota bacterium; assembly: GCA_963721915.1. Lineage (GTDB taxonomy): Bacteria > Acidobacteriota > Terriglobia > Acidiferrales > UBA7541 > Acidiferrum. Next base: position 513,738 of record CAVRLD010000010.1, read on the forward strand.
CCACCGACAAATTCTCTGAGATTCTGGATGACCTGCAGAATCTTCCCCCCATTGTTGTCCTACGTCTCAGAAATATGACCGCGATCGATGCTACCGGGCTTGGCGCCATCCGCGACCTGGCCGATCAGGTTTACGCCTCCGGCAGGACGCTGCTTCTCTGCGGCGCCAGAGAGCAACCCGCGCAACTCATGAAGCAAGCCGCGTTCGAACGCCACGTCGGCGTTGAAAATATTTGTCCGAGCATCCACGACGCTCTGCAGCGCGCCGCCAAGCTGCACCAGGAAGCCCTCGTCCGCGAACAACCAGTGTTGGTCGAGAACGTCTAGCGAACCACAAATCGCGCCTCCGCTGCCTTTCGCTCATTCACATGGATGCGGATCGTTTGAACCTACCTGAAAATCCTTTCACTTTTGATTCATCGGAAGCTCAAGCATCGTTCGCCGTCTTGTAACACAGACCGGGTAGCCTCAGGCGCTTGTCTCGGTCATCACTTATTGCTTCCCGTTCTCAATCTGAAGGAGATACCTGTGATAAAACGCATTTCGGCTCTGGCCCTGAGTCTTGCCTTGCTGGGCGGCACGATGCCTGTTCGCGCGGACGATGAACTGCAAACCGGCAAGATCAAACATGTTCTGCTAATCAGCATCGATGGCTTCCACGCTCTGGATCTTGCAAACTACGTCAGGACGCACGGGGATTCCACACTGGCCGCCCTCAGCAACCACGGCCTTACCTATACCAACGCTTCTACCACCACTCCTTCCGACTCGTTCCCAGGTCTGGCTTCTCTCGTAACCGGCGGCTCTCCGGTGACGGCCGGCTTTTGGTACGACGATACCTACAATCGGAAGCTGTCACCACCGAAACAGACCGACGGCCTCGGGAATCCAGGCGGCAACTGCCCTGGCACCATCGGCACGAACGTCGCGTGGGACGAAGCCATCGACTTCGATCTCACCAAACTCGACGGCGGCGGCGGCCTCAACCCGAATTTCTTGGTGCGCGATCCGAATCACGGCTGCAGAACCATCATGCCGCACGAGTATCTGCGCGTGAACACCATCTTCGAAGTCGTCAAGAATCACAACGGAACCACCGCTTGGACCGACAAGCACCCCTCCTACGAATGGACCAACGGCCCCAGCGGCAAGGGCGTTGACGACTTTTATGGTCCGGAAATCAACTCGATCCCCGTGCCTCTCAAGCAGTTTCAGGGTTGCGATCCGGTAAACTTTCCGGACACCACGCCCGACGATGGCTGGACAACGGACCTCAAGAATATCCAGTGTTATGACCTGCTCCATGTTCAAGCTGTGCTGAACCAGATTGACGGCTACACGCACGACCACTCGAAAAAGGTTGGCGTGCCCACCGTCTTCGGCACCAATTTCCAGGCTGTTAGCGTCGGAGAGAAGCTCAAGGTGGCAGGCTATACCGATGTTCTGGGTACCCCGTCGCAGGGCTTGGCTAGCGAGTTTGATTTCATCGACCAGTCGCTGGGCAAGTTCGTTGCCGAACTAAAGATAGAAGGAATCTACGATTCCACACTGATCATTATTGGAGCCAAGCACGGGCAATCGCCGATCGACATCACCAAGCGCGTCGGCATCGGTGGTGGGCAGCCAGCGGCCACCATCGGTTCCGCGGACGCGTTTGATATTTCCGACGACGGCTCTCTCATCTGGCTCACCGACCCGCAGCTCACGCCTGGCGTCGTCGCTCAGCTCAGCACCCCGACCAATCAGCAGGCGCTCGGTATTCAGGAAATCTTCGCCCTCCAATCGCTGCGGAACAAATTCAACGATCCCGGCGACGACCCTCGGACGCCCGATATCATTCTAAAGGTCAACACCGGGGTGATCTTCACCGGCGGCTCGAAGATTGCCGAACACGGCGGCTTCAATGAAGACGACACGCACATCGCGCTGCTTGTGTCGCTGCCAGGCTTGGATCGAAAAACAATCAAGACACCCGTAACCAACCAGCAAGTAGCGGCCTCTATCGCAAAGGCCCTCGGTTTCGATCCCAACGAACTGCAGGCCGTTCGGAAGGAACAGGTTCAGCTGCTGCCGTTCTTGTTCAGTGATGGCGACGCCGACGACAAATAAACTCCGCGAAGTCTGATTCCAAACCGAAAGGGCGTTCCGAGAAGTTCGGAACGCCCTTTTTTACTTGGGCGGATGTTTAGCGGCTATTCATTTGGCCAGGCGAACGGTGTCGAGGATGGCGCTAAAGGTCTTATCGTATTCGTTGTAGGCTGCCTGCGGGGCAACGCACAGAAACGACAGCAAGCCACTAGGCTGCATCACTGTAATTAGCCAATCGGTCTCCTGTCCTCCGATCGGCGAATCATTGGTTAGGTACGTCGACAGCGCAGGCTGGCCGTTCAATCGGACGGGCTCGGGCTGTTGCCTTACCCGCAGGTTTGGGTTGGATTTCTGCAAGCTTTGAATCAGCTGCTGCGTCGCAGCCACCAGCGCGTTGGAGTCGTTCGAATCCACCGCAGCCGGCGTCACGCTCGCAATCATTCCATACGCTAGCGCGCCCTCCCCGTTGGCTCCTTGCACTACCCCGCTGGCGGGCGCGAACGACGCTCCGCCGTCGCTGTCGGTTTCGCCCCAATTGTCGGGATATTTGAGACGGAACGCGCTCCCCTGGTACTCCGCGAAGTGGCTCGAAGCCGGCGGTGGCGGGGTAGCCGCGCCAGCCGCCGCTGTAACTGGCGCGATCTTCTTCACAACCGGTAGCGCCAGCACTTCCCGCTTGATGGCCTCGAATTCCGCGGAATCTCGCTTCGCGTTGGCGGGCGGCCCCCCGAGTTTGTCGATTTCCTCGTCCACGCGCTCAACCCGATTATCCGGATTGGGATGGTCCGACAAAAACTGCGGCGGATTCTTTCCCTTGGTCTCTCCCTCCAATTTCTCGAAAAATTGCGCCATCGCCCGCGGGTCGTAACCCGCGTCGTACAATACCTGGGTGCCCATCACGTCCGCCTGGGTCTCGGCGCCGCGCGAATAGCGCAAGAGCAGCCCGCCCGCCCCTAGCGCCACGCCTTCGGTCAGCAGCGCTCCGCCTGTGCTGCCGCCAAACAGACCGCCGAAAATCCCCGCCGCGCCTTGCGCGAGTTGCGCCTTGGAAGCCTGCGCCGTCCCATGCCGCAGAGCCACGTGCGAAAGCTCATGGGCCATTACCGCCGCAAGCTGCGCTTCGTTATCCGCGACCTCGATCGCGCCGCGGTTGACGAACACGAAGCCGCCGGGCAAGGCAAACGCGTTGATCGACTTGTCGTTTACGCAGTGAAACTCCCATGGATATTGAACGCCGCGAATGGGCAGCTTGGAGACGAGGCGCATGCCGAGTGTCGTCAGGTACTGATCCACTTTCGGGTCATTGCACAAGGGAAGCCGCTTTTCCATCAGCAACGCATTCTGCTTTCCCACTTGGACGTCGGTCTGCGGGGAATACATGTTCCACGGCGCTTTCAGCTGAGTTCGCTGCTGTGCACGCGCGGGGGCGCCAAAAGCAATTGCCATCGAACATAGAAAGGCGAGTCGCGCAACATAGGCGGACATGGTGCAACCCTCAAAATCACTTTACACCCGCCCGTGGGGAAATAGAAAAGCCCGGGTGGAAGGCCACCCGGGCGGAATCAGAGAGAGAAGTAAGTTAAATTTTACCGAGCCAATCGTGGTGCCGCTTCCGGCGTAGACGTCGCGGCCGGAGTTTCTGCAATCTTCCCGTTCCGCGCTTGTGCGGGTCGCGGAGCTGCGATCGCCGGTTCGAGCCGCCGGACCGGTATCGCCAAATTCTCGCCTTCGCGAACAAAGGTGAGGCGGTCCTGGGTCTTGTCCCAATCGATGCACACCAAATCACCGAGGTGCACTTGCTCGGTCGCCAGTAAGTTTGCCAGGGGATAAACAACGTGCCGCTCGATCGAGCGCTTCAGGTGGCGCGCCCCGTAACGCTGATCCGTGCCTTCCTGCAAGAGAAACTCTTTGCCCGGGGTGGTTACGCGGAACAGGAACTGCCCTTTGGCCGTTTCCAAAACGCGTTGCTGCACTTGCCCGAGCTCGATCTCCAAAACCTCTTCTAACTGTTCACGCCGAAGCGGATGGAAAACGACCACTTTGTCCAACCGGTTCATGAACTCCGGTGAAAACTTCCGACGCGCCGCTTCCACCGCTGTGCGTTCCACTTTCTGGTCCATCCCGCCGGCAGGCTTATCCTTTGGTTGCACGAAACCCATGCCGCCGTTGATCAATTCCGCGATCTCTCCGCCGCCAAGATTCGACGTCAGGAAGATTACCGTCTGCGACAAATCCACCCGGCGATTGTCGCCCAAGGTCAGCGTGGCCTTGTCCAGCATGCCCAGCAACAATTGCCAAAGGGCATCGGAGGCCTTTTCAATCTCGTCAAACAGCAGGAACGAAAGCTTCAACTTATCCGTATGGCTCTTCGCCAACTCTTCCTGCGTGATCAACGGATGAGTTTCCCGGTGTCCCAAATAACCCGGAGGGGACCCAATCAACTTCGCAATTTCATGCGAGTGCTGAAATTCCGCGCAATCCACCTTGATAATCGCGCGCGCATCCCCAAACAGGATCTCTGCCGCAGCCTCAACGATGCGCGTCTTGCCCGAACCCGTCGGCCCGAGAAACAGCAAATTCCCCACCGGGCGTCCCGGTGAATTCAACCCAGCGCAGAACACCTGGTACATGTCCACCAGTGCCTGCACACCCTCTTCTTGCCCTACAATCTTTGACCGCAGCGAGCCGTGGAAATCGCGTGTCTCGTTGCTTCGGATGCTGGGATCTAACTGTTGTCGAACGGCGGCCCTCATGTTTGCTCTCCCCGAACCCGCGTGTCTCAGGAACCCGCGAGACCTGGTTACTGCATGGGAGATGCCATTCTTTGCTACAACTGTGCGAGCCGCCAAAACGGAATAAACTCAACAACATGCGGGAGTTGCACTTCTGGAAACTGTCTCATTTGGTGAGACACTGTACCATCCAGGCGCAAAGTGAGAGCAGCGCTACAGTTTGTGTCAGTTCGCAAACGACAAAAAGCGGCGGATTCGCCCACAACGACACGCGGAGCTAAAGTACAGCTTTAGATAATGCTCACCGGGATTATCCAGCAGCCAGCATCGCGACCCCAGGCCTCTCACTCGGCGGCACAGCTACTCCGTCGCGGAACGCCACAAGCCTCCCCGAGTTTGCAGCCACACGCTCGCCCGGCACCACAATTCCCACCAGATTCAACGGGTCCGCCGCCGAGACACTGACCACTTCCCCAAGGCTCGGCGCATTCCGCTGCGCCCTCAGCGACTCCACCGCCACCGGCAACGCGAATTGCTCACCCAGAAAGCCGCTCACGAATCTTCCGCCTCGCACCTCGCCGCGGTCTTCCAGGCGTCTTAAGGTAATCAGCACCTCGCGCCACTTCGGCAGGATCGTCTCCCGGCTCAAAACCTCGCGAAACACAATTCCGTACCGCAGAAGCAGCATCCTGCATGTAGCTTCCAGCGCCCTGCCGCGCTCCTCCGCATCGCCCGCATAGAGCAACGACCATCGCCCGGCGCTGTGTCGCGGTCGCGCGCCTCGTCCGTTCCCTTGCCCGGAACGCCGCTTCGGATCGATCAACGCCCGCAGATTGTCGAATCCATCCGCCGTCAGCAAACCCCCGGCGACCAGCTCCCACAGCGCCGTCTCTACCTCGGCCTTGAGTTTGCCCGTACCGCGCACGATATCCGCAAAAAACGAGGCCCCGCGCTGTCGTAGGTACAGCATCACGGCTTTGGCGGCCTGGCTGAGCCCGCGCATCTCCTCTTCCCCGGCTTCCCGGTGCGGAATCATCCAATCCGCATCCTCGCGCACAAAGAAAGTGATCGGCGCCACGCTTGTCGGTATGACACGCCGCCGATCGGCCGACACCGTGTCCAACGTAGCCGGGTGCGGCGATACCCGGCCCCAGCCCACGGCGCCCGTCAGGCATAGATGATCCAAGACCTTGGCGTCATAGTCCGCCACTCGCCGCCCCAGGATCTGCCGTTCCCAGGAGTTCGCCGGCGCCTCAAATCCCTGCATCTGCTGCAAAATCTCCAACGTTCCGCGATCCCCCAGAACCCGGCTGCCGGGCGCCACATGCTGCCACCGCAACAGCCAGCGCATAAACTGCGCCGGGGTAACCGACTCGACCTGCTTCCTCAACGTTCCCAGCGTCAGCCGGTGAATGCGCGCCAGCAATCTCCGGTCGCACCATTCCGTTTCGCCCGAGCCAGAATCCGTAAACTGCCCCCGCAGCACGGCCCCGCTGGCCTCCAGCCGCAACATGGCCTTTTCTACGTCCGCCGTAGCCAGCCCAAGCACTCTCGCCAACTCGCCGACGGTGACCGGCCCGGCATGCAGCATCCAGCCCGTCGCCAGATCCAGCACCAAGTCCTCGCGAGACTTCGCCGTCCACTCGATATCCGGCAATCGCGATTCCAGTCGCGTCTCCGGGAAAACTTGTTCGAACGCCTTAACGCGCTCAGCGACCACCCAATACGTCGCGTCACCCACCGAAGCGCGTCCCGCTCGGCGCTCCGCCGCCAGCTGTTCAAAGTACTCGGCCCAGCTCGCGACCGATTCCTGCAATTTCGCCCCTAGCCGTCCGCCGGGCCAAACCCCACTTGTCGCACCGGTTGGCAGAGCCACCAGGCTCAACAGTGCATCGTGCAACTCCTCCGCATCCCTCACATCCGGCCAGGCATCCGCGCAAACTTCCGCGATCGCCGCCAGATCTAACCTCCCGACCTCCGACAAAACCGCCTCAGGCAGCACCCGCCGCATCTCCACCGCACGAGCCCGCCGCTCCTCCAAGGGCGCGTCATCGAGATACGCATACGGATTCGCATTCAAAATCTCGTGCGAAAATTGCGACGGCACCGGCGTATCCACGGCCAAGCACTCGATGCGCCCCTCACCGATGTCCCGCAAAACGCGCTCCAATCCCTCAATATCCATCGCCTCGGTGAGCACGTCCTTCATCACCTCGCCGATCAGTGGATGATCCGGAATCTTGATCTCCCCAACGATATTTTCCTGGCAAGCCTGCGCCTCCGGAAAAACCGCAGCCAGCAAGTCGTCGGCCCGCATTCGCTGAATCGGCGGCGCGACCTTCTTCCCTCCTTGAAAGCGCAGCAAAGCCAAGGCCCGCCCGGCATCCCATCTCCAACGCGCGGTAAACACCGGCGAATCCAGCACCGCCTGCGACAAGACTTCCCGCACCGAATTCGGATGCAAAAAGTGAAATACATCTCCCAGAGGAAAGCTGTGCTGCTCGGCGAGTGAAATATTCAGCCCATTGTCGGTAGCCGCGGCCTGCAGTTCGAAATTGAACGACCGGCAAAACCGTTTCCGCAGCGCCAGTCCCCAAGCCTTGTTGATTCGCCCGCCAAACGGCGCGTGAATGACCATCTGCATCCCGCCGCCCTCGTCAAAAAACCGCTCCGCGACAATGGTTTTCTGCGTGGGCACCGCTCGCAGCACCGCCCGCCCAGCCAGGATGTACTCACCGATCTGCTCCGCCCCGGCATCGTCCAGCCCGCACTCGTTCTTTAGCCAATCCACCGCAGCTTCTACGCGCGGCGAAGTCTCCCGAGTCGCACCGGCTTCCGCACCCTCGACACGTGTACTCACCGCCTGCCGCAATTCCGCGACTTCCTCCGACAACTCCGCCGTCCGCGCCGGAGCCTCGCCCAACCAGAACGGCACGCTAGGCGCCGCTCCGTTGGCATCTTCCACCAGCACACTGCCGGAATTTTGCACCCGCCGCACGCGCCAGGAAGTATTCCCCAGCAGAAACACATCCCCAGCCAAACTCTCCACCGCAAAATCCTCGTGAATCGTGCCGACGACCATGTTCTCCGGCAGCGCCACCACGGTGTACAACGCATTTTCGGGAATCGCCCCGCCGCTCGTAATCGCCGCTAAACGCGCCCCTCGCCGAGGACGCAGCACGCCGTTCACTCGATCGCGATGCAAGTAAGCTCCATACCGTCCGCGCCGCGCGGCAATGCCCTCCGATAACATCTCCACAACCTTTTCAAAATCCGCGCGCGCCAATGCGCGGTAGGGATACGCCCGCCGGATCGTCTCAAACAGCTCCCGCTCGTTCCAATCCTCCGCCGCACACATCGCCACAATCTGCTGCGCCAAAATATCCATGGGCGCGTCCGGAATCGCCAGCCGGTCCAGTTCGCCCCGTCGAATCGCTCGCACCAGCGCCGCGCACTCCACCAGTTCGTCGCGCGTAGTCGCGAAAATTCGCCCTTTCGGGATCGCCCCGCGCCAGTGACCCGCGCGGCCGATCCGCTGCAGTCCCACCGAGATCGATCGCGTCGAGCCAATCTGGCAAACCAGGTCCACGCTCCCGATATCGATGCCCAATTCCAACGACGCCGTCGCCACCAGCGCACGTATCTCCCCATCCTTCAATTTCTTTTCGGCCGCCAGCCGCAGCTTCCGCGACAAACTCCCATGATGCGCAGCCACCGCATCGTTCCCCAGCCGCTCCCCCAGGTGATGAGCCACGCGCTCCGCCAATCGCCGCGTGTTCACGAAAATCAAAGTGGAGCGGTGCTCTTTCGCTAGCGCAGTGATGCGATCGTAGATCTCCCCCCACATTTCGTTGGACGCCACCGGCCCCAATTCGCTCCCCGGCACCTCCACCGCCAAATCCAATTGCCGCCGATGCCCGACATTCACCACGACAGGTCCCGGTCGGCTACCCCCCGTCAAAAATTCCGCCACCAATTCAATCGGTTTCTGCGTCGCCGACAAACCAATCCGCGCCAAAGGCTTGCCAGTCAAATGTTCCAGCCGTTCCAGCGATACCGCCAAGTGCGACCCGCGCTTGTCGTCCGCGATCGCATGAATCTCATCCACGATCACGGTTTCGACGGTCTTCAACACCTCGCGACTCTTCGCCGCGGTCAACAAGATGTACAGCGACTCTGGCGTAGTCACCAGAATGTGCGGTGGCCGAACCAGCATCGCCCGCCGCTCGTGGGCCAAGGTGTCGCCCGTCCGCACCGCGCTCCGGACTGTCGGCATCAACATTCCGCGCTGCCCCGCAAGCTGCAGAATCTCGCCGAGCGGAGTTTCCAAATTTTTCTGGATGTCGTTGCCCAAGGCCTTCAAGGGCGAGACGTAAAGAACTTCCGTGCGGTCTTCTAGCTCTCCCCGGAGAGCCTTCCTCACCAACCGGTCAATGCAAACCAAAAACGCCGCCAAGGTCTTCCCCGACCCCGTCGGCGCGGAAATGAGCGCAGCCTTCCCCTGCAAAATGGCAGGCCAGCCCTCAATCTGCGGCTCCGTAGGCGTCCCAAACCGCCCGACAAACCAATCCCGAACAATCGGGTGCGCCCACTCAAGTCCGCGCACCCCAGCTTGTGCCTCGACACCAGGTTGTGGTTCGACGCTCATCGCGAATCTCAATTATAAACGTTTCGTGTGGGATCTGCTTCGGGTGAAACGCCGTATGGCGTCGCATCAATTGTTGGGGCCAGCGTTAGGGAGTGTAGGCGCTAAATTTAGAGGCTAAATCTGGCGGGGTAATGTAGAGGCTCGCTTTAGCGCGTCCCAAACGAGCGCCTCGCGAGCCGGCCCGTAGTTTTCTACCCCGTTGATCCTCACCGTGCTGCGATCACAACCCCGCCGCTCAGGTCCGCTCCGGCTTCTTCCGGGCCTGCGGCGCGGCCGCAGGTGCCGCCGCAGGCAAGGCCGCGCGCGGTTTCTTCGTCTCCGCAACAGCCTCTGCGGGAGCATCGACGGTTCTCCCGTCCTTCGCGTCCACCGCCGCTGCCTTGGCTGCGGTCTGCTCCGGCTCAGCCTGAACGAGCGCCCCTTCTCCCTCGCGCACAAACGTGAGTTGCTTGTGCTCGCCGTCCCAATCAATGCGCACCAGGTCACCCAGATGCACTTGCTCGGTCGCCAGCAAATTTGCCAACGGGTACACAACATGCCGCTCGATCGCCCGCTTGAGGTGCCGAGCGCCGTAACGCTGGTCGGTCCCTTCCTGCAGTAGAAAATCCCGGCCCGGACCCGTCACGCGAAAAAGGAACTGTCCCTTGGCCGTTTCCAAAACGCGCCGCTGCACTTGCCCCAGTTCGATTTCCAAAACCTCTTCCAACTGCTCGCGCTTCAGCGGATGAAAGACCACCAGCTTGTCCAGTCGGTTCATGAACTCCGGCGAAAACTTGCGCCGCGCCGCTTCCACCGCGGTCCGTTCCACTTTCTGGTCCAATCCGTCGTTAGACTTGTCGGTAGGCTGCACGAAGCCCATGCCACCATTCATCAACTCAGTGATCTCTCCGCTGCCCAGGTTCGACGTCAGGAATATCACCGTCTGCGACAAATCCACGCGCCGATTGTCACCTAACGTCAGTGTGGCCTTGTCCAGCATGCCCAGCAATAACTGCCAAAGCGCGTCGGAGGCCTTCTCAATTTCGTCAAACAGCAGGAACGAAAGCTTCAACTTATCCGTGTGGCTCTTCGCCAACTCTTCCTGCGTGATCAACGGATGAGTTTCCCGGTGTCCCAAATAACCCGGAGGGGACCCAATCAACTTCGCAATTTCATGCGAGTGCTGAAATTCCGCGCAATCCACCTTGATAATCGCGCGCGCATCCCCAAACAAAATTTCCGCGCCCGCTTCCACAATGCGCGTCTTGCCCGAACCCGTCGGCCCGAGAAACAACAAGTTTCCCACCGGGCGTCCCGGCGAGTTCAAACCGGCGCAGAACACTTGGTACAAATCCACCAGTGCCTGCACGCCCTCTTCTTGACCCACAATCTTCGCCCGCAGCGCGGTCTGAAACTCCATTGTGTCCGTGCTGCGCTGATTTGGGTCCAGTGGAAGGATGATGTCTTTCATGGCCGCCTCCTTACGTCCCGCGGTTGCGAGGACGCAGTACTAAACCGCCCGCGATGATGATGGTCAAACTGCGACAACTTCACCTGTAGCGTGGACTGGAGCAGCCGCAATTGCAGCAGCAGCTCTCCGGCCACGCCGGACGATTCAGAAACTCGGAGAATCGGCGGAAACAGGTCCGCCAGTTCTAAATTCAAATCCCGCAATTCCCCTACCAACTTCTGCACCACCGGGGAATCAGCATTCGCGAGATCTACTTGCTGTCCGTTCACTTGCTCCCGCAGCGCTCGCCAGTTGAGCTCCACGAACGGATGTTTCTTGGAAACTTCGCGCACCACTCGCTCGGTGATGTGCGCGCGTTCCCCAAGGCGGGCCAGGTGAATCTGCGTCACCTTCTCGCCCCGGCGCACGTTGTGCACTAGGTAGAACTTATTCCCCTTGCGCCGCACGAACGCCATCGCTCTGCCTCGTATTTCCGACCCTGGTGTGTAGTGTACTTTGCTTCCACTACATACTGCAATCGAAAATTAACAAACCCGCAACAAATGTTTCGAATGCGTTATAGCAACAAAATACATCGCACTTACTCCCACTCTGCATTACTTTTTTCGCTCCGTTCCATTTGTCTTGCACATCGTCGCTCTCTTTTACCATCTACCATCCACCGTCGCTACCTTGTTAGATGCCGCAACCGCGGTCGGTGCTGTAAAAATGTGCGCCATTCGTTTGCGTTTCGTCGCGCCATTGTAATTTCTTCGTTGGCCTGTATTTTCTTCACTGGTTGATTCCACACCGTTCTGCCTCATTACGTTAAACCCGACTGCGGCCATTTTGTCTTTGTCGCCACCGCCTCGTACCGTTACCATGTCCGGGCGCGCGAAAACGCCGACTGCACCAAGCTGAGGGGCTCATCATGTCCACTTGGGATCCTGTCTATCGAGTCGTGAAACAAATTCCCCGCGGGCGGGTTCTATCTTATGGGGCGCTCGCTAAGATTCTGCGCCTCCGTGGCGGGGCCCGCTCCGCAGGCCGCGCCATGGCCGCCACACCCTCCGGCAAAGGCATCCCCTGGCATCGCGTGCTCGGCGAAGGCGGCAAAATCCTCGTCCGCGAGCCCTACGCCTCCCTCCAAAAAAAACTCCTCGAAAGCGAAGGCGTAACGGTGGTCGAATCCCGCGTCGACCTGAAGCGCCATCTCTGGAAGGCTCCCCGCAACACCAAAAAGTCAACGAAAGAAAGAGCAACCCGCGAACGAACTCTCAAGTGAGCCGCAACTGTAGCCGGCTACTTTGCAGCGACACAGCACTGCTATGCCCGTAACGCCCGGTCCTAAACGACCTGGCATTCTGGCCGTCACTAAGGCGAGCGCCCCCATCTGCTGTATGCTAGACATTCTCGTAAGCACCAAACTCACGGCGGCCAGTAATCTCCGCCGCGCAACAAAGCAAACTAAATGTCCGAGCCCGTAATCCAGGTAGAAAATCTCGTCAAGCGCTACGGCGATGTCGAAGCCGTTCGCGGTGTAAGCTTCACCGTCGAAGAAGGGGAAGTCTTCGGCCTATTGGGCCCCAACGGCGCTGGCAAAACCACTACAGTAGAGATCTTGGAAGGCCTGCGCACACTCGACAGCGGCCGCGTCTCCGTCTGCGGCCTCGACCCGCAGTGGCAGTCCTCTCAACTCAAAAACGAAATCGGCGCAGCCCTGCAATCCACCTCCCTTCCCGACAAATTAAAAGTATTGGAAGCCCTCAAACTCTTCGCCAGCTTTTATTCCCGCCGCCGCGATCCCGAAGAATTGCTCAAGCGCTTCGGTTTGACAGAAAAACGCGACACCTTCTACAGCAAGCTCTCCGGCGGCCAAAAACAGCGCCTCGCGTTAGCCATGGCTCTGGTCAACAATCCGCGCGTGCTCTTCTTCGACGAGCCCACCGCCGGCCTCGATCCCCAGGTTCGCCGCGAAATCTACGACATTATCGAGGAACTTCGCCGCGAGAAAAAAACCATCGTCATGACCACCCATTACATCGAAGAAGCCGAACATCTCTGCGATCGCGTCGCCATCGTTGACCACGGCAAAGTCATCGCCCTGGGCACACCCCGCGAGCTCAAGGCCAGCTCCGCCGACAAGACTCGAATCGAGGTTCGCCTGGCCCGCCCCGAATCCGAAGCGGTCCTGACCCAGCTTGATGGCGTATCCGATTGCCGCAATCTCAACGGCGGCTACGCCTTGCACTGCCAGCGCCCCCCGCAAGCCATCGTCGCCCTCGTCAAACATCTCGAAGCGCAAGGCAATGAACTCGTAAGCCTGGAAATCGCCACACCTTCTCTTGAGGACGTCTTCATCGAACTCACCGGCAGGAGACTCCGCGATTGAAGCACTTTCTGACCCTGACGATCATGCGCATGCGCCTGACCCTGCGCAACAAAACGTTCATGTTCTTCGGCCTGATCATGCCCTTCGGTTTCTTTTTCCTCTTCGCGTCTGTCTTCGCCAAGGGTAATCCGTACGCCGTTCGCTATTTGCTCGGTCCGGTTATCTCCCTGGCCGTAATGGGCGCCTTCTGGGGTCTGAGCGTCGCTCTCGTGACCTTTCGCGAACAAGGAATCTTGCGGCGCTTTCACGTGACTCCAGTCACCTCCGCCGACATGCTCGCATCCAGCATCGTCGCCAATTACTTCCTGATTCTTCCCACCATCATCACCGAACTCCTCCTCGCCAAATTCATATTTCACGTATCCGCCTTCGGCGACCTGTTTTCTCTCTTCGTGATGGTCACTGTAGGCGTAATTTCCTTCGGCTCCATGGGCTTGGTGATCGCCAGCGTCACCAATACCATGCAAGAAACTCAAGTCCTCAATCAGCTGATCTGGTTCGCACTCATCTTTCTTTCCGGCGCCACCGTCCCGTTGTCCGATCTCCCGAAAGCGGCGCAGGCTTTTGGAGTCTTTCTTCCGGCCACCTACCTCGTCTGGGGTCTCCAGGACGCCATCTACTTTTCGGCGCCGATCTGGCATCTCTGGAAAGAGACCTTGTCGCTCTTTTGCTGGGCCCTGCTAACGTTCTTCGTCGCCGCACAACTATTTCGCTGGGAACCCGAATCCAAAATTCCACGCAGAGCAAAATTGTGGGCCGCCGCCACTGCGCTTCCCTTCCTGCTTTTAGGCATTTGGGAAAACCGCACCGGAACCATAATCCTGCAATCCCAAGCGGCCTACCGCTCCATCAACGGCCCCGCAAAAGCCAAACCCCAATCCGAAACGCCGCCCATCTCGAACGAAAAATAGCGCCCGCAAATCCGCGCACCAATCAATTGCGGGAGGTCAATGTAGGGGCGCGCTTTAGCGCGACCCTTCCGAGCTCTTTGACTCCTCGTATATCCGCCCGCGCCCCTGAACGCGAACGTCGCCAACCCGCCAAATTGGTTTTCCGACAAGCCGCCTCCACTCCGCGTCCGCATTGACGGTCGCCATCCGCTACCGTATTCTGCAAATCTGAAATATCGAGCGCGCTTACACGCTACGGGAGCAGCAACCATGCCAATCACCAAGACCGAAAAAATCTGGCGCAACGGAAACTGGATCAACTGGGACGACGCCACCCTTCACGTCCTTTCCCACGTGGTCAGCTACGGCTCCGCGGTCTTCGAAGGCATCCGCTGCTACGACACCAAGCAAGGCCCCGCCATCTTCCGCCTCCGCGAGCACATGCAGCGTCTCGTCAATTCCGCAAAAATCTATCGCATGGACCTGGCCTTTACGGTCGATCAGTTCTGCAGCACCGCCACCGAGCTCGTTCGCCACAACAAACTCAACTCCTGTTACGTCAAGCCCATCGTCCTGCGCGGCTACGGCGAAGTCGGCGTCAACCCGCTCAGTTCCCCGATCGATTGCTACATGGCCTGCTGGACCTGGGGCGCATATCTCGGTGCCGACGCGCTCACCAAGGGCGTAGACATCGGCGTAAGCTCCTGGACGCGCATCTCTCCCAATACGCTTCCCGCGATGTCCAAAGCCGCCGCAAACTACATGAACTCGCAACTCATCCGCATGGAAGCCTCCTTCAACGGATACGCCGAAGGCATCGCTCTCGATTCCGGCGGCCACGTAAGCGAAGGCTCGGGCATGAATGTGTTCCTGGTAAATGACGGCGTACTCTATACCCCGCCACTAGCCACCAGCATCCTGCCCGGCATCACCCGTGACTCGGTAGTAAAAATGGCCGAAGATTTGAAGATCCCCGTCAAGGAAACAGTAATCCCCCGCGAAATGCTCTACATCGTGGACGAAGTCTTCTTCGTGGGCACCGCGGTGGAGATCACTCCCATCCGCTCCGTCGATCACATCCCGGTAGGAAAAGGCACAGCCGGCCCCGTCACCCGCCGCCTGCAAGAAGAATTCTTCGCCATAACCAGCGGCAACAAACCCGACCACCACAACTGGCTAACCCCAGTAAACGCGCCCGTGACCACAACGCGCTAAGCAGTTATAGCGGCCGCCGACCGTTTACCCTGCTTGCCCCGAGGAATGTGGGGAGTTTCGAAGGGTGGCGGGCGCCTTTCGCGAACCACAATTCGGCCTGCAAAAAATAAACGTCGGAACCTGAACGTTAGCCAGCCGCGGTTCGGATCTCTCCGTCCATCTCCACCAGTTTCGTTTTGCGAATTCCCCGCCCCGATTCCTCTTTCCCATTCGCACCTCCGCCGCTAGAATTCTCCCGTCCCCGGGGCGCATCCCTTCCCGGCAGGGAGGATTCCTGGATGTACAACATCCCGCAGAAACTCACCGCCGAATTCCTAGGCACCTTCGCGCTGGTCTTCTTCGGTGAAGGCGCCATCTGCGCCGACCAATTCCTCCACGGCGCCGGAAGCCTGGGTCTGCTGGGCATCGCCGCCGCCCACGGCCTCGCCATCGCCGTCATGTTTGCCGCCTTCGGCCAAATTTCCGGAGGCCATTTCAATCCCGCCGTCACCATCGGCTTCTGGGTCACCAAGCGCGTCAACACTATCGACGTGCTTCTCTATTGGGCCGTCCAACTAGCGGGCGCCATCGCCGCGTCCTTCCTACTGAAAGTCATCATCCCCGAAGACACCTGGCGCGCCGTCGCGCTCGGCACTCCGGAAATGGTTCGCGATCTCCCTCGCCTGTCCGCAATGACCCTCGAGGCCCTAGGCACATTCTTCGTGGTCATAATCATGTTCGCCACCGCCGTTGACGACAAGCAGTCCACGGCGCGCTCCATCGCAGGCTTCGCCATCGGCCTAACCTTCGCCCTCGGCATCATGGTCGCCGGCCCCTTCACCGGGGGCGCCCTCAACCCCGCCCGAGCGCTGGGGCCAGCCCTAGCCTCCGCGCACTGGGCCAACTGGGGTGTCTACTGGGTCGGCCCCCTGGCAGGCGGCTTCCTAGCCGGTCTCCTCTACGACTCCCTCTACCTACAAAAACCCTAGCGTCAGGGCTGCCCTCGCAGCCATATCCCTATCCCCATCGCATCCGTGTCCCCCCGGCGCGTCCACACCCGCTATAGTCACTTGTAGGAGGGCCTTGTTTACCCCCGGAGCCTCGAAGGGGCCCTCCCGGCCGATCCGCCTCGCCTCGATTGAATCCTGCTCAACATCCCCACCGCTACCGTCCCCCTGCCCCCAACCCAACTGCCCTCGCGCGCAGTTAACTACCGCGCGACGTGTCGCTCCGCATTTCTTGCCCGCCCACCACCCGAATGCTAACGTCGCTTTATTGCGCCACTATCGCGGAGCTAACACTTCATGGCCCTGAATATCGACGATCTCCTTCGCCGCGCGGTCGAAAATAAAGCCTCCGACTTGCATCTCAAAGTCGGCAATCACCCCTACCTCCGCGTCGACGGCCTGCTCACTGCGCTCACCGACGTCGCCCGCATCACGCCAGAAGAAATGCTCTCCATGGCGTTCAGCATGATGACCAACCGCCAAAAGCAAAAATTCAAGGAAACCGCCGAGCTCGACATGGCCTACGGCGTAGCTGGCCTGGGCCGCTTCCGCGTCAACGTCTTCCAGCAGCGCGGCAACGTAGGCATGGTCCTCCGCGTAATTCCCACAAAAATCCGCACCACCGAAGAGCTGAATCTCCCCGTCGTAATCAATCGAATTTGCGAAGAGCAGCGCGGCCTGGTGCTGGTCACCGGCACTACAGGTTCCGGTAAATCCACCACGCTCGCCGCCATGATCGATCGTGTCAACGCGAGCCGCTCCGACCATCTGATCACCATCGAAGACCCCATCGAATTCCTGCACCGCGACAAAAAGAGCTTCATCAATCAACGCGAAGTCGAGGTTGATACCGCCAACTTCTCCACCGCGTTACGCGCCGCGTTACGTCAAGATCCCGACGTCATCCTGGTTGGCGAAATGCGCGACCTCGAAACCATCTCCACCGCTCTGCTAGCTGCCGAAACCGGCCACCTGGTTTTCTCCACGTTGCACACTCTCGACGCCACGGAAACCATCCAGCGCATCATCGCCGTCTTTCCGCCGCCCGAGCAAAAACAGATCCGCCTGCAGATGGCCGCCACTCTCAAAGCCGTCATCTCCCAGCGCCTGGTCCGCCGCGCCGACGACCAGGGCCGCGTTCCCGCCGTCGAAATCATGATCGCCACCGGCTACATCCGGGATTGCATTATCAATCCCGACAAAACCCGCCTGATTCCCGACGCTATCGCTGCCGGCGGCAGCCAATACGGCATGCAAACCTTCGATCAATCTCTCTTCGATCTCTACACCAAGCAACTCATCACTCTGGAGGAAGCTCTCTCGCGCTCCTCCAACCCAGACGAATTCAAGCTCCGCATCCAAGGCGTCCGCTCCGCCTCCGATTCCGCCCGTGAAGAAATGGAACGCCAAATGGCCGACTTCGAACGCTTCGCCCGCAAGTAATTCTGTAGAGGCCGCCGACCGTTTACCCTGCTTGCCCCGAGGATGAGGGGAGCCTGAAGGGTGGCGGGCGCCTTTGCCCGTTGAAAACAACCCGCCAGCCGCACCTAAAGCGTTCGCCTCATCTCTCTGTGTCCTCTGTGCTCCCATCTTCGTGAACTCTGTGTTAAAAATCCTGCTTTCGGTTCTCGCCTTTCCTCCTCAGCGAACCTCAGCGTCCTCTGCGTTATCTTCCGCTTCTCGCTTTTCATCCCTCGATTTCTAGCGCTTGTCCTTTCGCTATCGATCCTTGACCGCGACTCGCGTCAGTCGATTTGCCTCACCAACCGGCCCGCAGTATCATCCCCGCACCATTTCGTCGCTCATCGCAACGGAGAAAACCATGCTTCCATCCGAATGTCTGCCTAATCGGCGTACTTTTCTGAAGGCTGGCGCGGCCCTTGCCGCGGGCATCTCGAGTTTGTCGCTGCTTCCTGAACCCGCTGCCGCGCAGGAGGACGATTCCTGGGTGATCGGCCCGAAACCCGGATTCACGCCGGAGATTGGCACGCTCACTTCGATGTTGTGGTTCACACGGATGCAGGTCGAGCACAACGTCAAAGGCATGTCGCAAGCCGATCTCGATTACCTCCTCGACGCCAAAGCCAACACCATCGGCGCACTCCTTTACCATCTCGCCGCCACCGACCACTACTACGGCTTGAACACCTTCGGCGGCATAAAGTGGGATTCCTGGCCCGACGACGAAAAAAAGAAGTGGGACATCCCCATGAATCTAGGCGAGCCCGCCCGCAAAGCCATAAAAGGCAACAACCTCGACTATTACCTCAACATCCTGCACGAAACCCGCGAAAAAACTCTCGCCGAATTCAAAAAGCGCGACGACAAATGGCTGACCATCATCGACAAAGAATTCGGCGCCAACAATTACGGCAAGTGGTTCCACGTAGCCGAACACGAATCCAACCACGACGGCCAAATCAAATTCCTGAAAAGCCGCCTACCAGGCGCAAAGCCCGCCGCCGAGTAGCGGCCGAGTGGCCGTCGCGTAAGAGCCGACCAGAGGCGCGCCTAGCCATCACGCATCCCTTAACCTGTCATCCCGACCAGAGCGGGCCGGCCCCTCCCGCGCTCGGTTTTCAGAGCGCCGGCTTGCCCTGATCCTCGAAGGACCCGCGCAGCGGAGGGATCCCGGCAAGATTGCTGCCACAACGCTCCACTCCTCTCTGTGTCCTCTGTGTTCCGAATCTCCGTGCCCTCTGTGTTAAAAATCCCGCCTTTGCCTTTGCCCTTTCCGATCTTTACTTCATCACGTCATTACTTCTATGCTTCCCACTGTGTTCTCCAAGCCTCCCCGCCTCGACACCGAATCCGAACTCTACGACGTAGCCCTCCGCGCCCTCATGCGCCGCCCGCACTCCGTCCACGAAATGCAAATGCTCCTCAAGCGCCGTGCCAGCAGTGACCTCTTAGCCCAAGTAGTCCTAGCCCGCCTCAAAGAAAATGGCTCCCTCAACGACGACCGCTACGCCAAACAATTCACCCGCCAGCGCACAGAAATCCGCCGCCAAGGAAAATTCCGCATAGCCCGCGACCTACGCGCCCGCGGCGTCCCCGCCGCCCAAATCCAATCCGCCACCGAAGACGCCTCCGACGAATCCGCCGAGCGCGCCGCCATCCGCCACCGTATCGACCGCAAACTCAAGCTGACCCTTTCTAAATCCGGAAGTCGCGAAATCTCCGACAAAAAAATCGCCTCCCTCTACCGCAGCCTCCTGGCCGCAGGCTTCCCCTCCGAGGCCATCCGCCGCGAACTGAAATCCATTGCCGCCGAAGAAGTCCCCGTCATCGACGACCCCCAAGACGCCGAGAACTAAATCGCCAGAAGAGTGGCTCACCCTTTGGTTTTTAAGGGTGGGTCTTTCTTTTACTTTCAACCCGACGCCCTGTCACCTATTCTCCGTGCCCTCTGTGCTCCGATCTCAGTGAACTCTGCGTTAAGGCTTTTATCCCCTTGTCGTCGGGAGGCTACCCTTTCGCCTTGAAGTGTGAGTCTTTACCTTTATCTTTTACTTCAGCCCGACTCCTCTCGTTCGAATATATACCTCTCAATAATTTACTTGACTAGATAGCATTGCCATGCTATGCTCGTCCGTGAATCGACCCCGCAGCCACGCTAACCCACTCAGAATCCGCACTTACGAAATTGCCCGGCGGCAACCGCTTTGCTATCAACACTTGCGCAAACCACCCGTAAGTGTTCATTCCACGACCCTTACAGGCGCCACCCCGTCCTCGCAAACCCCGTACAATCAACACATACGAAAGCCTTCTGTAAGTGTGGCAAACGTTAAACTTATAACTCCGCTAGAATCCGCACTTACGCGAACCCGGCTGCCAAGTCTTTTACAATCCGCACTTACAAAATTTGACGGGGGGCCCCCTCCCTCAGCTCACTCCACGTCACACCGGGCTCGTTCCTTGGTGTCAGCCTGCCCGCTCTGCGATAATGTCAGCATTGTTTCCACGCGACACGACGAGGCAGACGTGACCAGCGACAATCCAACGGGCAAGTTTTGGAGCGGCAACGACATCCGCGAGGCCTTCTTGCGCTTCTTTGAAAGCAAAGGCCACCGCCGCGTCCGCAGCAGTTCGCTCGTCCCTCACGGCGACCCCACCCTGCTCTTCACCAACGCCGGCATGAACCAGTTCAAAGACGTCTTCCTCGGCCTCGAAAAGCGCGACTACACCCGCGCCACCACCGCCCAGAAATGCGTCCGAGCCGGCGGCAAGCACAACGACCTCGAAAACGTAGGCTTCACCAAGCGGCACCACACCTTTTTCGAGATGATGGGGAATTTTTCGTTCGGCGACTATTTCAAGAAAGAGGCCATAGCGTTCGCCTGGGAGCTGATTACCTCCAAGGAATGGTTCGGGATCGACAAAGCGAAGTTGTATACGACCGTTTTCGGTGGAGCGGAAGTTGCGCCCGGGACGACGCTGGGCGTGGATGAAGAGGCGCGGGGGTTTTGGCTGGAGCAGAAGGTTCCAGCCGATCGCGTCGTTCCCATTCCCGGCCTGAAAGACAATTTCTGGGCTATGGGCGACACCGGTCCCTGCGGGCCGTGCAGCGAAATCTTCTACGACATGGGTCCCGAAGCGTCCGAAGAAGGCCACACGGACTGCACGTTCCCCTGTGACTGCGGCCGCTACGTCGAAATCTGGAATTTGGTGTTCATGCAGTTCAACCGGGATGAGAACGGCAAGCTCACGCCGCTACCGAAACCTTGCGTTGACACCGGTCTCGGCCTGGACCGCACCGCCGCCGTGCTGCAAGGCGTCATCTCCAATTACGACACCGACCTTTTCATTCCGCTGCTCAAGCGCGCCGCAGAACTCTGCGGTGTGGACGAAATGAAAGAAGAGGCATTAGAAGAGGGCCGTGGCGGCGCCGCCTCCCTCCGCGTCATCGCCGATCACGCCCGTGCCGCGACTTTTCTTATCAGCGACGGCGTCGTGCCGTCAAACGAAGGCCGCGGATACGTGCTCCGAAAGATCATGCGCCGCGCCATTTACCATGGCCGAGTCCTCGGTGCGACCAAGCCGTTCCTTTTTGAAATGTCGCGATCCGTAGTCGATTTGATGGGCAAAGCCTATCTCGAACTTGTTGAACACTCCGTCCGCGTCGTAGAAACAATTCGCGGCGAGGAAAATCGATTCGCTCGAGCTATCGAAGTGGGTCTGCCCCGACTGGAGGCAGATCTTGGCAAACCTGGGACATCGAGCAGCGGGGTGGACCAGAGCGGCACTTACGCAGGAGACAAAGCGTTTCGCCTCTACGACACTTACGGCCTCCCGGCGGACTTCATCCGAGACGCGGTGCGCGACCGAGGACTGAAGTTCGATGAAGAAGGCTTTGACCGGGCGATGCAGGAACAGAAAACGCGTGCTCGTGCCTCCTGGAAGGGCGCGCATAAGGATGCAGCGAATCCAGCGTATGCGAAAATCGCTGAAACGTTTAAGACGGAGAAGGATTTTTACCACGACGCGACGGCGAAGGACGCTCGTATTGAGGCGATCATTGCTACCGGTACGGGAAACGGATCAAAGAGTGGACCCGTCAACGAATTGAAGGCTGGCGAATCCGGCGAGGTGGTGCTTGATCGGACCGTGATCTATGCCGAGTCGGGCGGGCAGGTTGCCGACACTGGCGCGTTTTATGATGCGTCCGGCTCGCAACTGCTCGCGGAAGTGACCGGCGCTTATTACCCCGTTCCGGGGCTTGTCGCGCACAAGATCAACGCCAAGGAGACACTGAGGGTCTGTGATCGCATCTCCGTCGTCGCCGACGCTGAGCGGCGGGCGCGAATCATGCGCAATCATTCGGGCACGCACCTGGTGCATGCGGCGCTGCGGAATATTTTAGGGACGCATGTGAAGCAGGCTGGTTCGCTCAATGCGCCGGACCGGTTGCGTTTTGATTTTTCGCATTTTGCGCATGTTGATGCGGAAGAGTTACGGGACATCGAGCAGCAGGTGAACGACGAGATTCGGCTCAACACCGCGATCGATACGACGGTCACTTCGCTCGACAATGCCCTGGCCTCCGGTGCGCTCGCTTTTTTTGGCGACAAGTATCCGGAGAGCCATGTGCGCGTCGTTACGATTCCCGACGAGCGGGCGCCGCGTGGCTTCTACTCCAAGGAGCTTTGCGGCGGTACCCACGTGCACCGCATCGGCGATATTGGCGTGCTGAAGATTGTGGGCGAGCAATCGGTGGCGGCTGGTGTACGTCGCATCGAAGCCGTCACCGGAATCGGGGCACTGGAGCATTACCAGCAACAAGCGCAAATCCTGTCGCAGGTGGCGAGCAAGTTGAATGTCGGCGAAGACGATGTTCTAGCCACTGTGGAAAAACTTTCGCAAACGGTGAAAGCGCTCGAAAAAGATCTCGAAATGCAGAAGCGCAAAGGGGCGCTGGGCCAGCTCGATGAGCTCGTTGGCAAAGCGCAGACCGTGAAAGGCGTGAAGGTCATTGCCGAAGAAGTCGCCAATGTCGATCGTGAAGGTTTGCGGCAACTTGTCGATAGCTTGCGGCAGAAGTTGGGTTCCGGCGTGGTCGCGCTGGGCATGCCCGACGATGGCAAAGTAGCTCTTATCGCCGGCGTTACCAAGGACCTCACCGCTAAAGTCCACGCCGGCAAGCTGATACAGGCGCTGGCCAAGCAGGTCGGCGGATCGGGCGGCGGCCGGCCGGACTTGGCCGAGGCTGGCGGAAAGGACACAGCTGGACTAAAAATTGCCCTGCAAGCCGTTCCCTCGATGGTCGAAGCTTTGCTATAGTCCGCGGTGCCAGAAACGTGTCCGCGGTGGACACCCATTCGTACTATCGACACCCCACGGACCAAACCGTACCATTCCGCAAGTATTCCAGAGAGGAAATTGTGAGCCTTCCCCGGCCCATGATGACGAAACGCGCGGTCCTGTACTCGGTCGCCTATCTAGGCGTGCTGGCGTGCTGTGGAAAACCTGCCAACGCCCAGATTGCCAAGGTCGTGGACGACAGCGGGCGGCGCTTTTTCATCAATGCCGAGCCGCCCGTTTCCACCAAGTTGATGCCCGCGCGGCCGCATGCGGCCATCTACATGCCCGCAGAAACGACGTTCACGGGGCGCGGCAGACCGGCCTTCAGCATCGACCGCGACGGCGCCGAAAAGCTCGTACGGGAGGCGGCCGACAGGCATCAAGTCGATCCCGCGCTGATTCGCGCAGTGATCGAGACCGAATCGAACTGGAACTCCTCGGCGATTTCCCGCAAGGGCGCCGTGGGGCTTATGCAGCTCATGCCGACGACGGCGCAACGCTTTGGGGCAACCGAGTTTTACAGCCCGCAACAGAACGTGGACGCTGGGGTTAGATATCTCAAGACCTTGCTGGGGCGGTATAATGGTAATCTCGATTTGGCCCTCGCGGCCTACAACGCCGGAGAGGGGGCCGTGGACAGGGCTCATGGAATTCCGGCGTTTCGAGAGACACGTAACTACGTGCAGAAAGTTCAGAGTGCCTACTTCCGGCCAGGCTCGGGGAGACTTTCGGATTTGTGGGTCAACCCTCGCGCCATCCATAAGAACGTGGATCCTACCGGCCGCATCATATTCACCAACGAATGAGGTTTCCGCAGCCTTGATCTGGTCGGGGTTGCGTCAGGTAGGGGCGTAGGGCTGGCATGGGGGCACGTCCCAAAATTTTCCACAATAGGTTCGCCGGCGCTTCGCCGGTTTTCGCGGTACGAACAGTTGGTGCAACCACCAACCAGAACGCGGAGAATTTCACTTCTGAACGAGTTCCCTTCTTGGCGCGGATGGCGCGGCCGGTTGGCAGGCTGGCTACGGCACACAGACAAGAGTGTCTGTGTTACCTAAGCCTGCGCACGAGTTTGATTTTGCTTGGTGTGATGTTTTTTTTCGTAGCTCCCTCTTTTTTGTTTGCGGCTGAGGGATCTGGGACGGCCAACACCAACGTTAAGCGGCAGGCGGCTTCGGCGCAGTTTGCGCGGGCTGAGGAGCAGCGGGCGGCTTTGAATGAGAAGGCCGCTGGCAAGAGGTCGCTGGCTGAGTACAAGCAAGTTGTTTCTACTTATCATCGCGTTTACTTGATTACGCCGCATGCTCCGGAAGTGCCGGAGTCGCTGGTGGCGGTGGCGGAGCTTTATGTGGAAATGGGTGGGCGGTTCGGGCGCAGCTACTACCAGGCGGCGGTGGATTCGTATCGATTTTTAATTCACGAATATCCCAGCAGCAACTTTGGTCAGGACGCAATGCTGAAAGTGGCGGAGCTTGAGAAGGATCAGCTGGGCGATCCGCGGGCGGCGTCCAAACTGTACGACGAGTTTCTGAAGAAGTATCCGCGGTCGCCGCGGCGGCGAGAAGCTCAGGAAGCACGGGCGGAGTTGGCGCTGGTGCTGAACGCGCAGGCGCCGATTGTGGCGAAGAGTGCTCCCGCTCCGGCGATGCCTGATTCCAAGCCAACGAATACGGACGAGCCTGGGGAGCTTGCGCGTTCAACGGACGAGCCTCAGTTGCCGCGCGTGTCTGCTACCGGCGGCGCTCCGCGCGTGCGGCGGATCACCACGAAGGCCTCGGCCGATTCCACGCGCGTGACAATCGATCTGGAAGACACCGTTCAGTATTCTTCGGGGCGGATACGTAACCCCGACCGCATATTTTTTGATATTCACTCGGCGCGGCTGACGCCGGAAGTGGCGAAGACCAACGTGCGCGTTGAGGGCGAGCTGCTGACCGCGGTGCGTGCGGCGCAGAATCATGCGGGGATTGTGCGGGTAGTTCTGGATGTAAATGGCGTGAAGGATTACACGGCCACGTTGCAGGATAATCCGCCGGAATTGATTATTGATTTGTATCCGAATTCCGGGGCGACGCGCACGGCGAAGAGGAAGTATTCAAGTTCCGACGATGGTTGCCAAGCAGGGACACCCTTCGCGGCTCAGGACAAACAGGAATCCTGCGCTCCTACAACGGCGGCGCGAAAGTCACAGGCTTCGGAGGATGGAGCTGTTGATGTGGCTAACGTCGATCGGGGCGAGCGCCGGACAGCCGCGCCTGTGGCGGTCGAGCCAAAGCCGGTTCCGGCCGCAGAAACAGCGAGTCTGCCTCCCTCTTTGGTGCGCGGTGGTACGTCGGGTGGCGGTGGTTCGCGCTCGAAGTCGCTGAAGGGTGCGGGCACGAAGCCGGATTTAATTCGGCCGTCAACCGCGGCTTCGCCTACGCGGGATGGACAAGCGACACTTACGCGGACATTGGGATTGAAAATTGGGCGAATTGTGATCGATGCCGGGCATGGTGGGCATGACACCGGGACGATTGGGCCTACTGGTCTGATGGAGAAGGATCTTTGCCTGGATGTGGCGTTGCGGTTGGGGAAGATCATTCAGCAGCGGTTGCCGGGAGCAGACGTGGTTTACACGCGGTCGGACGACACATTTATTCCGCTGGAAGAACGGACGCATATTGCGAATGAGGTAAAGGCGGATTTGTTTATTTCGATTCATGCGAATTCGAGTCATGACCATGGGGCGCGTGGGATCGAGACCTACTACTTGAATTTGAAGGGGTCGCCGGATGCTATGGAAGTGGCTTCGCGCGAGAATGCTACGGCGCAGCAGAGCGTGCATGATTTGGAAGATTTGGTGAAGAAGATTGCTCGCAGCGAAAAGATTGACGAGTCGCGGGAGTTTGCGGCGGACATTCAGGACTCGCTGGCAAAGAGGATTCAGAAGTCTTACAAGCCGGTGAAGGACCGCGGGGTGCGCAAGGCGCCGTTCGTGGTGCTGATTGGGGCGGATATGCCGTCGATCCTGACGGAGATTTCGTTCCTGAGCAATCCCGCCGACGAGCAGCTTTTGAAGAAGCCGGATCATAGGCAGCGGGTTGCCGAGGGTTTATATCAAGGCGTCGCGAGCTATCTGCAGAGCCTGAATAGCATGACCGGGAACCTGCCGAAGATGCCGCTCACGCCGGCGGGGCGGTCTGTCGCGGCGGCCTCGGTTGATTCAAGCAGGAACCAGCGTTAGTCTGTTGGTGTCCAATATCATTGGCCTCATGCGACCACAATTCACGATTTTCGCCACTTTAACGGCTCTCCTTCTCTTTCGGGCCGTCCCTCCGAGCCGCCGATGTGCAATGGCCCGCCAAGCTAGGGCTCTGGAGCGACAGTGGCCCGAGCCCGCGCAATACCGCCGAGTTGAATGGTGCGGGGAAGCGAGATGTTCTGATGCAAGAGGCGGGCCTGTTGAACGTAGCTTTTCGGGTTTACGTTCAAGGAGAGCACAAGGCATATTTCACGCTGCGTACTTTTCATGATTCCACCGGCGCATACGAGGCGCTGACTCTTCTGCAAAATCATCTGGTCAAGGCAGACCAAAAGGACTTTGCGCGAACGATTTGCAGAAGCAATCAGGTTCTGGACATCGTGAGCGATGCCGAAGTGGATGCCGAGAGCGGGAACGATGCTGCAAAGTGGGTGCAATCGATCTCGGACGGCGTAGCTGCTCCGCCAATCGCGGGTTACCTGCCAGGCCAAAATCGATTGCCTGGATCTGATCGGTATGCGCTGGGACCTTTGGCGTTTCGGGATGCGATGACAGTGGTGGGGCGACTGGATGCGGCAAGCCTCGTGGACTTGGTTGGCTTCAATTCTGGTGCGGAGGCGATGTTTGCGCGCTACAAGACCGGCAAGGATGAGGCGGTTTTACTGCTGATTGAGTATCCGACGCCGCAGTTGGCGGAATTGCATTTGCGGCATTTGCAGCGGGCGTTGTCTGCGGACAAGAAGAGTGGGAGTAGCGTGGAGCGGAAAGGGTCTTTGCTGTCGATTGTTTTGGGACCTACCTCGGCGGCGTATGCGGAAAAATTGCGGGGGTCGGTCAATTACGAGACTGAGGTTACCTGGAACGAGCCCAGCACGACGGCTACCGATCCGCCGATTACCAGCACTTTGGTGAAGATCATTATTGCGACCATGGTGCTTATGGTGATGGCTCTGGTTTTGGGGATTGCGTTTGGCGGGGTGCGGATCATTACGAAGAGGCTTTTCCCTGGGAAAGTTTTTGACCGGCCGGCGCGGATGGAAGTGCTGCAACTTGGGCTTTCGGGGAAGCCGATTGATCCGCGAGACATGTATTAGGGAATTTTAAGGGGAGGTCTTGAGGCGGTTTCAAGGGTGTCGGGCTGAGAGGGACTACGGTTTGGTCCTGCTGTGGTTGAGGGGCGGCTCGCGATGCGCTCGCGGGGATTCGCTCAAGCGAACCCCTACATTGGTGGCTCGGGTGCGGTGTTCGGCGGTTGGCCGGTGGCTGCGAAGTAACGGAATTCCCTTCCTGGCGTCTAACTGAATCATTGCCTGTGTGCCTAGGCGGCGAGCTTAAGTTCACGTAACATTTGAAGATATCGGTCTAAGGACAGCGGCGTCTGGGAACGCGGCTCCAGGGGGAAGTGCTCGGCATGTCTCGTCCAGGTGGCAACCAACAAATAACGTTCCATGCGTTCGTGCGTGCTGCCGGGTTGTTTGCTTCGGTGGCTTTGGCGGCGGGGTGCGGGAAGACTTCGGCTGGGGATCCTGCGGCGGGTGCCATGCAAGCTATGCCGGTGCAGGTGCAGATTGCGAAGTCGCAGAAGATTCCGGATACGACGGAATATCTTTCGATCTTGAAGTCGCGGCATTCGGCGACGATTAATCCTCAGGTCGAGGGGCAGATCACCAAGATATTCGTGAAGTCGGGCGATCGCGTGGCGGCGGGTGCGCCGCTTTTGCAGATTGATCCGTTGAAGCAGGAGGCCACCGTAAGCAGCCAGGAAGCCAGCCGGTTGGCGCAAGAGGCCAATCTGCGCTACGCCAAGGTGCAGTTGGAGCGCGAGAGGAAATTGTTCGAGGCGGGGGTGGTGGCGAAACAGGAACTCGATAACGCGCAGACCAATTACGATGCGGCGCTGGCACAATTGAGGTCGCTGGAGCAGCAGGTGACGCAGCAGCAGGTGCAGCTGCACTACTACACTGTGGCCGCTCCGATGAACGGGATTGTGGGCGATGTTCCGGTCCGCGTAGGGGATCGCGTGGCGGTGACGACACTTTTGACGACCGTGGACGAGCCTGGGGCGGTGGAGGCTTACATCTATGTGCCGGCGGATCGGGCTCGGGATTTAAAGATGGGTGTGCCGGTGCGTTTGATTGATACGGCTGGGCGGGATTTAGCGAATTCGCGGATTACGTTTATATCGCCGCAGGTGGATACGGAGACGCAGACGGTTTTGGCTAAGGCTACTGTGGAGAATGCGTCGGGGAGTTTGCGGATTGCGCAGCAGGTGCGGGCGCAGGTGGTTTGGGGGGCGCATGAGGGGACAGTGATTCCTGTTTTGGCGGTTACGCGGATTAATGGGGAGTTTTTTGCTTTTCTGGCGGTGAAAGAGGGGAACGGAGTTGTGGCGCGGCAGAAATTGCTGAAGGTTGGGGATACGGTCGGGAATGATTATGCGGTTTTGGATGGGATCAAGCCGGGGGATCACATTATTGTTTCGGGGCTGCAGTTTTTGCGGGATGGGGCGCCGGTGATGGAGGAGGTTTTGGGTGGGGATGGTGGCGGGGAGAAGAGTGCGGTTGGCAAGTAGGTTTCCGGATTTGAGGACGGAAGAGGCAAAGGATTTAACAGAGAGGTACCGAGGGCGGAACAGAGAGGACACGGAGAGAGTGTGATTGGGCTGTGATTGTGGGGAGTGCGGGGATTGGGATTTGCTGAAGCGCACCCCTACATTGACGCGGTCTACATGGCAGTGGCCTAGAATGAAGTAAACGTGCACAGGCAGGAGTGCCTGTGCTACTTAAAGGCGGTTGACGATTGTTTGTTGATTTTTTTATACGACGGCCGGTGTTTGCTACGGTTTGCGCGCTGCTGATCATTTTGGGCGGCGCGATTTCTATTCCTTCCCTGCCTATTGCGCAGTTTCCTGATTTGGCTCCGCCGCAGGTGGTGGTGTCGAGCGGATATATTGGAGCGAACGCGCAGACGGTGGAGTCGGCGGTGACCATTCCGCTGGAACAGGCGATCAATGGAGTGGAGGGGATGAAATACATCTCCTCCAGCAGCGGGAACGACGGCACGAGCCAAATCACGGTAACTTTCGATATCTCGCGAAATGTGGACCTTGCTTCGGTGGACGTGCAGAATCGCGTGAACCAGGCGCTGGGCAGGTTGCCCAATACGGTGAAAAACACCGGAGTGATCATCACCAAACAAATAGGTGGATTTGTGTTTGGCGCGGGCGTGTACACCGAGAACGGGCAGTACGACAGCTTGTTCCTGAGCAACTATCTCGATATTTATGTGAAGGACGCGATTAAACGCGTGCCCGGCGTGGGGGACGCGATCGTCTTTGGCGAACGGAAATACGCGATGCGGTTGTGGTTGGATCCGGCGCGGATGGCGCAGCGTGGGTTGACAGCGACCGGAGTGCTTGCGGCTCTTAACGAACAGAATGTGCAGGTGGCGGCCGGGCTGGTTGGCCAGCCTCCTTCGAACGAGGGACAGGCGTACGAGATCAGCGTGCGGGCGATTGGGCGGCTGACGGAGCCGTCGGAATTCGACAACATCGTTCTGAAATCGGGGGCAGACGGGACGCTGGTACGGTTGAAGGATGTTGGGCATGCGGAGTTGGGTGCGGAAAGCTACGATTCGCTGCTGCGATTCAACGGGCATGATGCGGTAGGGCTGGCGGTCACGCAGCTTCCTGGGGCAAATGCACTGGATGTAGATAAGGCGGCGAAGGCGGAGTTGGCGCTGCTGTCGAAGAATTTCCCGCCGGGAATGAAGTATGCGGTGGCGTTTGACTCGACGACCGTGGTGGGGGAATCGATCAAGGATGTGCTGGTGACCTTGATCCAGGCGGTCTGCCTGGTGGTTATCGTAATTTATTTGTTCTTGCAGGACTGGCGGAGCACGTTTATTCCGGCGATTACGATACCGGTTTCGTTGATCGGGACGTTTATTTTCGTGAAGTTG
Source organism: uncultured Acidobacteriota bacterium (assembly GCA_963721915.1). GTDB lineage: Bacteria > Acidobacteriota > Terriglobia > Acidiferrales > UBA7541 > Acidiferrum. Next base: position 544,125 of record CAVRLD010000010.1, read on the forward strand.
TTTGGATTTTCGATCAATACGTTGACGTTGTTTGGGATCACGCTGGCTACCGGACTGGTGGTGGATGACGCGATCGTGGTGATCGAGAACGTGGAGCGGCATATCACCGAGGGAATTACCGAGCCGCATAACGCCGCGTCGGTAGCCATGAAGGAAGTGGCGGGAGCGGTGATCGCGACGTCGCTGGTGTTGGTGGCGGTGTTTGTGCCGGTCGCGCTGTTTCCGGGGACGACGGGTATTTTGTTCCGGCAATTCGCGCTGACGATTGCGTTTTCCGTTTCGATTTCGGCTTTCAATGCGCTTACGTTGACGCCGGCGCTGTCGGCGATATTTCTGGGACATCATCGGGAACGGGCGCAGGGGCGGTTCTTTCGCGTTTTCAACCGTGGGATTGAGGGGCTGACGAACGCGTATCGGGCTACCGTGCGGCAGGCGATCGGTTGGCGCTTCGCCGCGTTGGTGCTTTTCGCGGCGGTGCTCGGGGCAACCTACTGGGTCTATCAACTGGTGCCGCGGGCATTCATTCCGGAAGATGATCAGGGCTACATCATGTTCATCATCCAGGCGCCTCAGGGTGCGTCGTTGACATACACGCGGGATATTTGCGCCAAAGTCGAGCAGGCGCTGTCGAAAGTTCCGGAAATCAATGGAGCCTTTACGGTGGCGGGGTTCAGCCAGGCGGGAAATGCTCCAAACCGGGCGATTATTTACGCGAACCTGTTGCCGTTCGATCAGAGAAAGGGTGAAGCGCATGGCGCCGCCGCGATCATCGAACGATTGCGAGGACCGTTGTTCGGCATTCCTGGCGGGCTGGTGGTGCCGTTCAATCCGCCGGCGGTTCAGGGACTTGGGCAATTCGGTGGATTCCAGTTTGAATTAGAGGACCTGGGACGCAATTCGCTGCAGACGATTGCGAATTCGGCAAATACGCTGGTTGCACAGGGCAATGCGGGAAAAGTTTTGACGGGATTGTTCACGAGCTTTACGGCGAATGATCCACAATATTTGGTGCGTATCGACCGAGAGAAAGCGAAGAGTCTGCAGGTGCCGTTCAGTCAGATCACGGACGCACTGCAGGTTTATATGGGCTCTGTGTACGTGAATGATTTTGACTTCAACAATCGGTCGTACCGTGTGTACGTGCAGGCGGACCAGGTGTTTCGTGCGCAGGCGAAGGATATCCGGCAGTATTACTTGCGATCTGATACGGGCAAGATGATTCCGCTGGATAACGTTGTGAGCATCGAGCAGACGGCGAATCCGCAGGTGATCACGCACTACAACTTGTTCCGGTCGGCGGAAATCGACGGGAACGCGGCACCGGGGCGGAGCTCCGGCCAAGGCATTGCGGACATGGAAGCGCTGGCGAGGAAGGCGCTGCCGAATGGCATGACGTTTGAATGGAGCGGATTGTCGCTGGAAGAATTGGAATCGGGCGGGAAGGCTACGTTGTTGTTCGGACTTGGATTGGTAGTGGTGTATTTGACGCTGGCGGCGCAGTACGAAAGCTTTGTGTTGCCGTTCATCGTGCTGTTGGCGGTGCCGGTCGCTTTGCTGGGAGCGATCGGATCACAGGCTTTGCGTGGATTGCAGAACGATGTGTTTTGCCAGATCGGGTTGGTGATGTTGATTGGGCTGTCAAGCAAGAACGCGATTTTGATTGTGGAGTTTGCGGAGCAGTTGCGGGCGCAGGGGCTGTCGATTGTCGATGCGGCGATTGAGGCGGCGCGGATTCGGCTGCGGCCAATTTTGATGACCTCGCTGGCCTTCATTTTGGGCGTTGTGCCGCTTGTGTTTGCGCAGGGGGCTGGGCGGGCTGGACGAATTTCTGTGGGGACCACCGTATTTGGCGGGATGATTGCGGCTACTACGTTGAACCTGTTGTTTATTCCGGTGCTGTATGTGCTGGTGCGGAATTTGGTGCCGAGCCGGAGCGCGCATACAGCGGTGGTGAGTGAGCCGGCGGATTAGCGTCACTTTGGGTGTTCGTCTTCCATCGTCTGCGTATTGAATTTTCGCTTTGGCTTGTATTCCTCGGGTTCTGCCTATCACCCGGAGAACAGATCGTCCTTCCTTTCGATTCGGCGTTTCCACTTCGTAAAGAGATGACCGGAGCTTGACCCTTTTGTGACAAAACAGAGGGGATGGGCGGGTACGTTTGGCCTCGATGGGGCTGCGCGAACCTGCGGTAAGAATGATCCGGGCGGGTGTGCCCGAAATGAATGCGGAACATTCCGCCTTGGGCTTGCTCGAAACCGAGGCGAAGGCAACGAGTGGCGGTGGAATTGTGTCGACTGCGACGCGGCTGGCGGCGGTGGCCGCGGTCGTTTTCTTTCTGGCGACGGCGTTCCGTTCGGGTTGGAAGCGGGCGGAAACCGATTTTCCGAACTACTACACCGCGGCCGTGCTGATGAGCAAAGGGATGCCGGTGCGTGAGTATTACGACTGGACGTGGTTTCAGCGGCAGATGAACTTCGCGGGGATCGAACGGCAGCTTGGCGGGTACCAGCCGCAAACGCCGCTGACGGCACTGCCGCTGATTGGGCTGGCCAATTTACCCGTGCAGACGGCGAAACGGGTTTGGCTGGCGCTGAATTTTTTCTTCCTGGGCGCTACGGTCTGGATGCTGGCGCGGATTACGGGATTCCGCGTGGAGCAGATGACTCTGCTGGCGTTTTTGGGATTTGGGTCGCTGTACAGCAATTTCTTGTACGGGCAGTATTACGTTTTTCTGCTTTTTTTACTTACGGTGGCTTTCTATTGCCTGGATCGAGGCAAATCCGGCGCGAGCGGGTTTGTTTCGGGAGTGGCATTTGGACTGAAGCTTTACGGAGGGCCGCTGCTTCTGTATTTCTTGATTCGGAGGAATTGGAGGGCGGCTGCGGGATTTGGTGTGACCGTTGTTTGCGGTGTTGCGGTCGCGGTAGCAATGTTTGGGTGGCAAGACTTTCACTACTATGTCAGCCAGATTCTACCGCGAGCGTTGGAAGGCGAGATCATCGACCCGTACAACTCCGGGAATGGGACGTTTGCGACGCTACTGCGGCGGACTTTCGTTCTGGAGCCGGAGTTGAATCCAGATCCGTTGTGGAATGCGCCGGTGGCGTTCTTTTTTCTTCGGCCATTTGTCAGCGCACTGATTCTGATCGTCACCTTGTTAGGGTTGGCGGGAAAAGGCGCCGGGAATGAGCGGCGAGATTTCGCATGGTTTCTGATTGCGATTCTACTGCTGTCGGCTAATACGGCTTCTTACACGTTCATCCTGATGTTGCTTCCAGTTGGACTGCTGCTGGCGGATGCTGAGTTTGCCGAGCGGGGCTTCCTAATCGGAGCGTTCTTTGCGCTGTGCTTTCCACTGCTGCCGGGATGGAGCGCGGTCTTCCCGAAATTGTGGGTGCTGTTGGTGATGTTCTTGTTCGTGGGCCGGGTGTATTTGCGTCCCATCCGGTTGAAGCTGCTGGTTGCTGTGGTGGTCGTTGCGGCGGTGCTGGCGGGAGTGGACGCGCATCGGCATGCGGTGAGCTACGCCGCGGAACCCGGACGGCGGTATCAACGGATTGCGACACGGAAGGACGCGATCTTTTCCGGAGCACCGGCAATCTCGGGCGCGGGGCTGTTCTATCAGTCGATTGGACGCGATCGATACGTACTGCGCTGGCTGCATGATGGAGTGAACGAAGAGTTGGAATTCGAAGGGCATGCTTTTGGCCCTGAGGCACCTACAGCGGATGGGCCCATCGGTTTTGAACTGGTGTCGGGCGGAACCTCGACCAGGATGGTGTTTGATCCCGCGACGCGGGAGGTAAGGACGGAGGATATGCCGAAGCTGAAGTCGAATTCAGCTTCGGCGACTGGGATTGACGGTGACGCCGCGGGCGTGACTTCACCCAACGGACAATGGATCGCATTTGCGAGGGAGAGAGCTGGACCGAAGCAGATCTGGCTCCGCAACGCAGCCGACGGCAAAGAACGGCAGCTGACGGGGGGAAATTGCAACAGCGAGTCGCCGGCGTGGGAATTGAACTCGACAGCCATCGTTTTCGCCAGTGATTGCGGAAGAGGGATTGGTCTTCCCTCGCTATACCGCGCGGAAATCGGATTGGGTAGCCTGCCGTGAAAACCTGCGTCGTCATCACCTCAGTGAACCGGCCGCGGGTGGCGGGGAAATTCTGGCTGCCTGCGCTGTGCGTTAGCCCTCCAAGGCACATTGCATGGGCGGGGCGCCGTGGAACGTAATTTTCGATTATGAGGGTAGGCTTTACGGCAATGCTTTGACATGGCGGATGCGGCACGAATGACATTGAAGCCCAACAGAATCCTGGGCTTGATCGAGCATCACCCAGCCTTCGAAAAGCTACGTTGTCAGGGCGCCAGATATTTGAGAATGAGGCGCTCGTCTTCGGCGGTGAGATTTGCTCGCACGCGCATTTGGCGCAGCACGGCTTTGGCTTCGCGAGGTGAGAGATCCTCCGGGGCGACATGGCAGCGGTTGCATTGGGCCTGGAAAAGCCTTTCGCCTTCCGCACTCTCGGTGGTTGCAGGCTGGGTGGAAGAAGGCTTCGGTTTGTTGGCCTGACGTTGCGCCGAGGATTGCCGAGCGGTGGCGCCAATAGCAGCCATAAACAAAACGACAAGAGCAGCGCGAAATACAACTTGTCGGTTCACTTGGAACCTCCGGGAATCAACGGGAAGAGGAAGCGATAGCTCACCTGGATGTTCCAGACATTGCTGTTGCCAAGTGAACTGAACTGACGACCGTAACTGGCGTTGAAGCGAAGATTGTGCGGTAGATAATAGTTAAAGCCGAAGTCCACTCTTTGCGTGTCGGCGGCAGGAAGAACGTCATCCGGCGAGGGAGTGCCCAGATAGAACTGCTGCACGCGGGCAATCGCCTGCAGGCGGCCCAGCCAAGTGTCGGAACCGCGAAACCGCGAGAAGCGGTACGCGCCCTCGAGCCAATAGCCTTGCCCGCCGCGGGTGTGAGCGTACTCTGCGCGCAGGTCGAGTGGGACCGCTTTGGGTTGCCAAACAAGATAGGCGCCCGTGGAATTGAGGCGAAGATCTTGCAAGAATCGCTGGTAGGACACGCCAACTTCGAGACCTTGTCCCGGAAGGAATAGACCCGTGCGGCCGCCTGCCGATCTGCCTGCATTGAACACTTTAGAGGTGGAGAGCGCGGAAAAATATGCGGTGTAGTTGAGTTCCCAATTTTTGCGCGAGACGGCCACGCCTCTGACCATGCCGCCGTCACTGGAACCGGAGGTGCGCGTGCCGATGCCGAAGATCAACGGGGCGTCTGAAAAATTGTGGATCCAGATGGGGGCGATGCGTTCGTTGTAGATATTAAAGGGAGTAAGAAATTCGCCGGCGACGATGGTCAGGTGGGAATTGACGATGTAATCGAGTTGGAGGTAGTCGACGCTCGAAAAGGTTTGGGCATGGTACGGGCCGGAATTGCCGTTTTCACGAAAAATGAATTCGTCGAAGGTGGCTCGGGACTCAATCAGGAAATGCTGGCCGATAGGAATGGCAACGACCGGGCTGATGATCGGCTGAAAGACCGTGGCGCCTCCCGAGGTTGTGCTGCCGTACTGGATTCCCCCCGAGATGATGGGCGTATCGGACTGGGCCGAGACGCGAATTGCGCTGGAGAGTAGAAGCAATGCTATGCAAACAGCTGGTCGAAACATCGGGCTCGATCATCCTTGGCGTCCTGGCGGCCACCGGTAGCCATGCGGCCGCGTTCGCTCGCGCAGAATAACTTCGCGTCGTGCGCGAAGACATCTCAGCGTAGCGGGGCGACCAAGCGCCGTTGTCAACCAAAGGTCAACTAGGGGTCATGTTTGTGCAAGGTATGCGTAGCGGCCGAAGGGGAGAGCGAGATCAATCATTTCGTGTCCAGACCTGGTATTCGGGGAACGTACTGGAAACATGGTAGTGCTGTCGAATATACAGGCGAAGAGGTGGCAGATGGTCACCTTGGGAACTTGTGGGCACATCGAGCGCCGGAGTCCACAACAGTGTCTTCACATGGTGCTGCTCTAAACCTGCGAGGAGCGCCTGCACTTCTTCGGGACGCGTGTATTCATAGGGAGTTATGAACGCGACTGGTCCGGGATTCCGCAACTGCAAAATGAAATAGAAATCCGGGAACAGGCCTCCGAAGAAAAAGTCGGAAGGCTGCGTCTGGGAGGCGGCCCAGCGGTAACGATCATACGCTTGCCGATTCAGGAAGGCGGTGCGGCCTGTGGGCAGGTCGAGGTAGGCGGGATGATGGAATTGTTTTGCCAACGGAAGGACGACCAGGAGGGCGGTCGCATACCCAAGTAGTAGATTTGCGAATATCTTGCCACCGAGTCCTTCAAATGTCAGAAACCAGACGAAGAGAATCAGAGCAGGCAAAGAAACGTAGTATAGGCGAGCCCAGGTTGGTGCGGCGGCGACACTAAGCAGGGAGAAGACCCCGACGAGGTTAACGAGCATCAGAGCGTCCCAAGGTTGGGCGGTGTGCTGCGGCGCGTCGCGACGGTAACGGACAAAAAAGAGGATGTAGATGAGCGGAAGCAGAGCGTGAATGAGAATGAAGCCTAGTAGATCTGGAATGCGCTGCCAGTGCAGAAATCCCGTCAAACCAGCCATATAACCGTGGACGTTGTTTGCGCCCAAAGTTGGGTAATAACGAAGACTGAAAACCAGGGTGCTGCGGATAAATGCTCGCCAGCCAACGGCCTGAACGGAGGGAAGGGTGCCAGCGACGAGGGGGACGGCAAAGCAGGTAGTTAGCAAGAGTTGTTTCTCGATCAACGGCTTTGCAGGAGTGGAAGACTTTCGCGCCTCCCAATAGAGAAATAGTCCGAACGCAAGTAGAACCAGGAAGCCCGTGCTTTGCGTGAAACATGCGGCGATGCCACAAAAAGCGCCTGCTAGCGCTACGCGAAGGTGCGTGCGGCGATCTACGAGGATAGCGAGGGCGGCGAGAGTGGCGAGTGCGCTAAACCAGTGGTGGGTCGCATCCAACCGATTGCGATAGACCAACGTCAGAAAAAGTATCGGAGCGAGGAGCGCTGTCTCAACCGGAGCGATGCGCTTTGTAATGAAATAGGTGAGGTATGACAAACTGACGCCAAGAACGATCAGAAAGAAATTGGGGATCCACATTCGCAGGCCGAAGATCTTGAAGGCTACGAGGTAAAGAAGGTCCGTTGCGGGAAAGGTCATTTGCGCGAAGTCACGGTAGAGAACCTGGCCATCGAGCATCCTGGAAGCATCATGGAGGAAAATGATTTCGTCGCCGCCGGTCCAAATGGGGATGAACGGGGGAACGAAGAGGTGGAGATAGAGAAATAGGAAGCTTGCGATCATCAGGCCGGCGACTATAGCCGCATCACTGGAGCGGGAGCGTTCTGGCTGACGATCCTCGACGAATCGATGGTTCCGCGGAGGACGGAGATACTGATCAAGGGCGGACATAGACGCGATGGACGCCGACGAAATTCGCGGCAGGCTGAGAAGAATATTCGAAGCGGCGTTTGAGGCCAAGCGCAGGCGACTCCACGAGCCTGTAAGAAAGGAATGCCAGGGCTAGTGGAGGGAGGAGCCATAACGGAAATGTCGGCCAGGTCCCCCAAGATGGAGGCCTGGCGAGCAAGAAAAGCTCCTGCCAGAGGTAAAGCGAATAGGAAAGCTTGCCAATAAAGCGCAAAACCGGATGCCGAAAGAACGCTTGAGACCAACGGCCCTGGCCGAAAACGATCTTGGCAAGCAGAAGCGCGGCGAGCAGCAACTGAATCGACTGGTAGAGAGAATGTTTATAATTTCCGCCGAACGCAGACCAAGACAGAAGCACAACCCACAGCAAACCGCCGGGAAGTCGTTGCACGATTGAACGAACACGCTCAGCGGTGGCCGGCGAACGAGCCAAAGCCAGCGCCAAACATGATCCAATGAGGAGAGAATCAAACCTGAAATAAGGGAGCATGTAATACGCGCGCTCGCCGAGATGCCAGAGGCTAAAGTGTATAGCGAGTGCGCGGAAGCCGGCGATCGCGCAGGTGACCGCCGCGGTTACGCGGAAGATCCAGGCCATGGGCAACACGCGCAATATATAGGGGCAGCAAAGGTAGAATTGCTCTTCCAACGATAACGACCACAAATGTCCCAGGGCGATGCTTTGCCCGTAGAAGTTGCGCGCGTAGAAAAGGCATGCAAGAAATTCGGCATTGGAAACGTACGCAATCCAATGCAATCGCACCAAAGCAAACATCGTGGCGAGAAAAACAAACAATGCGGGAAAGAGGCGCAAAGCACGTCGAACGTAGAAGCTTTGCAGATCGATGTCGCCGGTTTCGAGCCGTTCGGCGAAAAGCAAGCCTGTGATCAGAAATCCGCTAAGAACGAAGAACAAAAGGACGCCGAGACGGCTCAAGGAGCCGATGATGATCGTCCATTTCAGGGAGAGATGCGAGGACTCGGCTGTATGGGCTAGCAGCACGAGAATTATTGCCAGGCCGCGCATTCCGTCCAGCTGCGGAAGATAGCGAAAGCGATGGCGAGCAGGAGAATTGTCAGCCGGAACAACTTCGACGGTTGAGACAGCCGAGGGGCTCGCGCCGGGCCTTGAAGCAGGGCCTGCGGTGAGGTTTTTCGGAATAGCCGGGGTGCTCAACACCAACATTTACGACCGAGTTCCGTGCCAGCATGTCATTGAGATGTCAGTGGGTTGTAAAAGTCTATGGAAGCAATCGAGCGGCGCAAATTTGCGAGGATACCCGAGCGCACAACAGTGACCCGCATTTAACTTCAGGGTGACATTTTTGGAGGCGGCGACCCGCACACTCGATAGTGCGATGGGCGTTTATTGAAACTCGCCCATCCGCAAGTCAACTTGAGGTTCCGGTAGCGAATTCACCCAGGGACTGGCGGCTGGTACTCAATGATGCTGGCTTCGAAACTTAAAAACCGAGATGGGGAGTAGGGCAAGATGAATTCCAAAGTAAGAATGACAGCGTTTACCGCGGGTTTGCTGGCGCTGACCGCGACGGTGCTGGGCGGTCAACCCAAGGCGGCTCCGAGCGCGAATCACATTGAGATCACAGCGAGCCGGTTTTCGTTTACGCCGAACGAGATTACGGTTAGAAAGGGCGATCCAGTGACGATAACGGTGCACTCGGCGGACGTGACCCACGGACTGGTAATCCCGGAGTTGGGAATCCGCACCGAAGTGAAGAAGGGTCAATCCGAGGATTTGGCCGTGACGCCGGAAGCGGCCGGGACGTTTCAAGGGAAGTGCGCGCATTTTTGCGGCAAGGGCCATGGATCGATGACCTTCACGGTACACGTCGTCGAATGAACATGGGTCGATGCGGAACACGAGTGGTTGTGGCGCTGGCTTTTGCGGTCGTAGCGGCTGGCTGCAAGGCCACGCCACCGGGAAAGTTGGAAACAGCAGCGGTGACGCGGGCAAAGCACTGGGTATTCGTGAGAAACAAGGATGCGAAGAATCCAATGTCACCCACGCCTGCAAATATCGCGGATGGCAAGGCAGCGTTTTCGCACTACTGCGTCGCGTGTCATGGCTTAGACGGGCAAAATACAGGGGTGCCGTTTGCGGATACCATGGCGCCACCGGTGCCCTCGCTGGCGTCTGAGAATGTTCAGTCCTATACCGATGGGCAATTGAAGTGGGTGATCGATAATGGCATCTTCCCCTCCGGCATGCCGGCATCGAAGGGAATTCTGACCGATGAAGAGATTTGGTCCCTGATTCTGTACATACGGCATTTGCCGGCTGAGGGAAGTCTGGGCGAGCCCGCGATGTATGCCGGTGAGGGTAGCGACTCGCCGGCACAGGGTTCAAGTCACGAGCGGTAATTCAGAGAACAGACACAGCGTTCACAGATTGCGTTGTTGGGAATGTCCAACCTCGAGCGGAAGGCTAGAGCTTGATTGCCATTGACGACTTCCTCCAACGAGGTGTGGTGGATGTTGCCGATGGGCGGGTGAAAAAAGCACGGGCGGACAGTGCCATCCGTTTCCACCACTGCAGATGTCCACGGCGCGTTGCAGCGAGGTGATTTGGTTCGATCGAGACCTAGATGGGCGCGAAAATGCGTGACGATGCGGCGAAGTTTTTCGGGAGACTCGGCGATGAATCCGGAATGAATGTCTTCGGAGTTTTTGGTTATGAGCGATTCGATCTCGGTCTGCAGGACGGCTAGTTCCTCTTCGGAGAGGGCGACTTCGCTCTGACGATTCGGTGACCATCCCAGCGGGCGATTGAAGGCTTCGGAAGTGAGATCGGCCGCCAGAAACGAAATCCCGTTCAAATTTAATTGTTTTGCAGCTGCGCACGTTTCTTGAAGGTAGGCGTGGTTTGCCTTTTGTACGGTGGTGCGAGATGTGATGTTAAGCGACGGGCGCAACTGTCGAACTGCAGCTACGCCGCGCCGCAGCAGAGCAAAAGCTTTGTCGACGCGGCGGATTGCGTCGTGAATTCGCTCGGGACCATCCAAAGAGATGATTATATCGTCGAAGAGTTCCGCGACTTGAGCTGCTTGTTTGCCAAGCAGCAACCCCGTCGTCAACAGCGTTGAGCGAATTCCCTCTTGCCGGAAAGTTGAGCACAGCTGCGGCCATTCGCCGTTCAGCAGCGGTTCTCCACCCGAGAATACTACCCAACGGACTCCGAGGCGCCGGATCGCTTCGAGGTGAGGCCGCAAATCGGCGGAGCTGAGGGAGCGCGAGTCTTTTGTTTTCCAGATGTCGCACATCACGCAGCGGCAGTTGCAAGATGTGTGTGCGTGGAGGACGAGAACCGGAAGTTGAGTCAGGCGGTGCTGCTCGATGTCCTGAGGCGGAGCGGCGATGGCAATCAAATCATTACGAGCAGCCATGGCGCACCGTTCTGCCACCCAGCCTAATATCGCCGGGAAGATGGCTTCGTGTTTCGTCGAAAAGACGCTTTAGTGGCGCGCGAACCCAGCGAAGCTCGCCTTCGATCTCCAGGGGGCGCAAACCAGTTGCGGCGTGTCGCGGAAGACGTGGAAGCACGTTAGCGGAGGCGAGTTGAACCTGGCCGCCGATGACGACGAACTCCACGTCGTGGTACGTGAGAGCGACAAGTCTATCGGCGGGCGGCGTCCCCGTATCCCTAATGGCGAAAAAATCGGCTCGGGCACCAATGCGAAGGGTTCCCTCGCCGGAATTGAGTCGTAGCACATCGGCGGCGCGGGTGGTGACGAGGGAATAGAGCTCCTGTGAGGGCATGCCTACAGTTTCGGCAGCGAAGCGAATTTCGTCCAAGAGATCGCCGGCGGCGGTGAGCGGTGAATCGCTGCCCAGGGCCAGACGCCGCAGACCCTTTAGCGTTTTGCAATCGTGGGTGCGGCCGAAAAGAAAGACGTTGGATGTTGGACACCAGACGAGCGCGGCTCCGGCAGAGCGCATTTGACTGAGGCCCAGCTCATTCAGGCCGAGACCGTGGACGATGACGGTGCGGTCGTCGAGGGCGTCTTGCTCAGCGAGTCTAAATATTTCTGAGGCGCTTTGCGAATCAATGCCTTCCGCGAGATGGACGATGAACGGATGGTCGGGGGCAGCGGACTTTCTCTTAAGAACCAGATCCTGATCTAAGGGCATCGAATGGGCCCAGGAAAAATCGCGAAGCACGCGAACGGCGAATCCGTCATCGAAGAGTTCTGCGACGTACGGGTTGTGATGGCAGACGGTCGTAACCCCACAAAGAAGGTTGCGAATGCCGCCCCACCAGAGGCGAGTATTTTTACCGACGGCTCGATGCTCGCGGACCGGGGAGGTTTCGGGATGATGAATGTCATCAGCCCATTGTACGAAGTTGCGGTATCCGCCCTTGCCGAGCCGCGGAAACAGGGCGAATTCCAGGTGATCGTGGGCATTCACGAGGCCTGGGAGCAGCAGGAAGCCGCTCAGATCGATGCTGGGGTTGCGGTGCGCGGCGCGTTGCGGCGATCGTGCACGGCTAGATTCCAGTAGCGCAATCCGGCCATCTTCGATTGCGAGGTCGGCTTGAGCGCTCTCCTGTGGGCCGAAGGCTACGCGAGCGCCCCGAACATTGACCAGCGTTCTTGCGAGCGCTGTTTTCCTTGGCAAAAAGAAACGACGAGGTTTCACGTGGAATTGCAAGATATAGATGGCGGGTAGGCCGGAAGCGGACTTGAACGCCTCCATTTTTCCTACCCGCTCGAATAACTTGCGTTCTGGACCACCAAACTGCGGTTCAAGGAGAGTTTTGAGTTCCATTCCAAGCTTCTCAAAGGAACGAAGCACTTCGTTGAGCGGTCTCGAATGGGTTGCGATAGAAACGAAAGATCCGTTCGCGTGGAACCCACGGCGCCAGCCCAAGGCAACTGTGGTCTCTGGGTGGAGATCGGTGAGGAAGATGGATCCATCGGCACGCAGAAGTCTGCGGGCTTGTTGCGCAAAGGCGTCGAGGTCTTCCAGATAGCTGGTTACGAACGAGGCGAGGATCAACTCCACCGAGAATCTCGGGAACGGAATGTTATTGCAATCCGCCACGACGAGCTTTGCGGCGCCTTGGAGTTTGCGCTTCGCCTGGAGTAGCATTTCGGCAGAGAAATCCACACCGGCCAGAGAACGGGGTTGCTTCTTAGCGAGTCTTGACAGCCAGCGGCCGGTTCCGCAGCCAACATCTACGACATCCAAGCCCTTGATCGGTGGCAGAAGCTGCTCGAGGAAACGCTGCTCCAGCAAGAGCATCGGATTGGGCTCGGCGTCGTAGGCGCGCGACACCAGGCGATAGCCGTCCTTCGCAGAAACATCCGAGGCGGAGGCCGGGCTCGAGGGTTTGACGCGCGATCCGACTAAAGGCTTTCGGCTTTCGGTTTGCGAAGATTGATGAGTTGATGCGCCCAATGGAGTTCCTTTGGATACGCGTAAATTCGCGCGGAATAGCGCCAAGCGCTGAGAGTTTTGAGCAAAGCGCGGCTCCAGCGAGGCGCGCGGATGTCTTGCACGGTGGGCCAGCGCGAGCTCACCACGGTTTCGAAGTTGTCGATCAGATCTTTGGTTTTACGGGCAAGCCACGGCGTGTTGGGGTTGATTCGGAGCGTGTAGTCCATCCAGCGCTTGGTGGCCCATTCGTCCGGAGTAGTGGGGAACGCAATTTGACCGTCGATATTGCCGTACATGGCGGTGCGCTGCGGGACGGGCGTGTAGTGGTACATGATGATTTCGGATTTTGGATTGATGCGCTTGATGGTGCGGATGAAGCCCAGGGTTTCGCGGGTGTCGCGCTCCGGGTCGCGAGGGTTGCCGATCACGAAGGAGAACTCCGGGATGATGTCGAACTGGCGGATACGCTTGGCCAGGTTCAGCGTTTCCTCAGTGGTGATGTCTTTCTCCATTTCCTTGAGAACCCAGTCCGAGCCGGACTCAGCGCCGAAGAAAATCATGGTGCAGCCGGCGCGGCGGATGGCGGCGAGCGTCGCGTCGGAATATTTATTGACGATGTCGATGCGCGCTTCGCACCACCATTGCAAGTTGAGCGGTGCGATGCGCTCGGCAAGCTCCTTCGCGTGGTCTTCGCGGAGGAAGAAATTCATGTCGTAAAACTGAACGGAGTCTGCGCCGTATTGCGTTACCAGGTGACGTAGGACGGCTTCGGTGCGGTGGGGGCTTTCCATGCGCTCGCGATTGCCATAGGCAGCGTGGATGCCGCAGAAGCTGCAACGGAAAGGGCAGCCGATACTGGCATGATGCACAGCGGTGCGCTTGCCGAAAAAGGAAGGGCGCAAATATTTATCGACGGGGACCTTGTGAAATGGCGTCCACGGAAATGCGTCCGGGCCTTTCATGGGGCGCTCTGGATTGTGCCGGTGGAGACCGAAGACGTCCTTGAAGGAAAGGCCGGCGATTCCTTCGAGCTTTCTGTTTCCGCGGAACGCGTCCAGCAACTCCAGGAGAGTGTCTTCGCCCTGTCCACGGACGGCATAGTCCACATAACGCGCGTTGAGTGTTGCGTCGCTGTAGATCGAAGGGAAATATCCGCCCCACACGATGGGAACTTTCGGGTGAAGGCGCCGGATCTCGCGGCAGGTTTCCACCGCAGCCGCCATTTGCGGGCCGGGCATCACTGATACGCCCAACATTTCGACTTGGCGTTCCTGGACCAGCCGCAGAATCGTTTCGGTCGGGTTATCGTCCAAATTTCCATCGACGATTTCGTACTCTTCCCTGCCCTCGAGAACTGCGCCGAGAGCCAGAACGGAAAGCGGCAAGCGCCTGTTACGAGGCCTGGTCGAGCGTGGGTTGTACAGAATGATCATCGTATCCTCAGCAGTGTGTTCATGGCCGCAAACTGCGCGACTTTAGTCTGTCTTATTCCAGTTTGGTCAAGCGGGTTAGCCCGTTCTTTCAAATTCCAATAAGACGTGATCGCCGATGCCGCGAAGAATCGGCCACTTCGCAAAAACGCGGTCCATCGCTTCGAGCCAAGCTAGAGCGGATTGGTATTTGCGCGCCCAGGGTTCAACGTACGATGGCGGAACGAACAGTCCGACGGCTCGAAAAGAGCGCAATCGAAACCACGGGGCGAAGGCTCTGCGCATCGCGGCGATCGTCGGGTACCAGACGGGAACGGTGATGTCGCCGAGTTGAGCGAGCGTCTTGCCACGAAGACGTCGAAATGCCTTCTTGAAATTTCCACGGACGGCGTACCAGGCTATTTCCCACAAACAGACTCGAGTGGAGATACAAATGAGAGCGGTGCCGCCCGGCTTTACGAGATGGGTGAGTTTCCGGACTATGAGCGAGGGATCCTCGACGCAGTTCAGGCCGGAGAAATTCGATACCACGCCATCGAAGTGGGTCGCCGGGGTTAGGGTATCTACTTCTTCATTGCGCAACACGCGGAATTCGATCGATGAGTTTGGCGCTTTCAGAGACTTGCGGCGTTGGGAGACCTCGATCATGCGCGGAGAGGCATCGCAGGCGAGCACAGAGACGCCGAGCTTCGCTAAAAAGAGAGCGTCTTCTCCGGTGCCGCAATTCAACTCGAGAACCTGATCGCCAGCAGGGAATGCTCTTTGGAGCGCGTTCCATACAACATTGCGCTGCGCTCTTCCGATTAACGACTCCGTGAAGGTTGCGTCGTAAGCGTCCGCCATGCGGTCGAAGGCGGCCCGGGCTTCATGCGTCGCGAGCGACGATGTTGGCATCATTATTCTGTCGCTCCGACGGTGGCGTACAAGCTCTCCCGGGCGGCTTGAATCCGTCCGCGCAGCTCGATTTCAGCATCATCTTTGCTTCCGCCGCGTTTTAGACGTGCTAGTTCAACTTCGTCGCGAAGTAAGCGGTCGGCGGACTCGTAGAAGTGGGCTGGACGCCTGCCGCGCACCACTACTTCGCGGTCAGAGGTCTGACTCCACGGTTTCAATTGAACAAGCGAGTCCGCAACGCTTTTGTAGTAGGGCGTGCCTTTGATGGGATAGGCGATGGTGGTGAAGAAAATGTCCGGATCGGAGCGCTTGACGTGTTCGATAGTTTCCTCGATGTCCTGCAACTCTTCTCCCTGGTAGCCCCACATCAGAAACATGCCGGTCTGGATGCCTCGCGTCTTACACGCGGAGACAGCCGATTGAACCTGTTGCACGGTAACGCCGCGTTCCATGGAGTCGAGGATTCGCTGCGAGCCACTTTCGGAGCCGATCCATACGCGGAAACATCCAAGCTCGGCGAGCAAGTCGACGACTTCATCGTTCAGGCGGTCGGCGCGGGAAATGCATTCGAACGGGATGCGCAGGCCGCGGCGGCGCATCTCGGCCGCGTACTGACGCAGCCAGCCGTGGTGAATGGTGAACACGTCATCCGCGATCCAAACCATATCGGGCTGATAGGTGGAGAGCAGCCATTCGACTTCGTCGACCACCGCGAGTGGCTTCCGGCGACGGTGAGTCATGCCAAAAACCTGATGGCTGCACCAGCGGCAACGATACGGGCAGCCGCGCGCGGTGATGAAAGAAAGCGAGCCTTGGCGGTGGGCATCGCGCCAAGTTCTTACGTAGCGCATCACGTCAATGGCGTCTCTTGCCGGCCAGGGTTGAGAGTCGAGGTCGGCGATCTGGGTGCGCGGAGCCGTTTGGTGGATCTGCCCATCTTCACCGATAAACGCGATACCGTTGACCTTGGCGAGTTCCGAATCCGAGTCTTGCCTCAGGGCCGGGAGAAGTTCCTCCATGGTGATCTCGCCTTCGCCAAGGACCACCACGTTGGCTCCCCATTCGAGATACTCGCGAACGTAGGCGCCTGGCTCAGGTCCACCGACGATCGTCTTCCAGCCGGCTTCGTGGGCGATTCGCACAATTTCCAGGACATTTTTGCGGGTCATCAAATTCGCATAGACCCCCAGAACAGAAGGAGGTTCGGTTTGCAGGTGACGAGTCAAGTCCTGAAGGCTGGAGAAAGTCGTGTCGAAAACTTCGACGTCGAAGCCCTTTTTTCGCAGATGCGAGCAGATGTAGAGAATGCCCAGGGGCACGTAGGGCTTCATGATCTTCAATTCTTTGGGATCATCGTAAAGAAAATAACCGTGAGTGAGCAGCAGGTCGGCCATGTTAGGCCTCTCCCACGGAGGTCAGAAGTCCCTGTACGGGGATAAATCGCGAACCGGGCTGTGAGCTGCAATGGGGAGCGGACTTTTCCGGGACAGAAAGCTCGGTCGCGTCCGCGTTGCGACTGACAGGTTCCAGCGAATGCACGCGTTGCCACAATTGATTAAGTTCGTGAACATCCTTGCGCGTTTTGCCGTGGTTAAAGGAGTCGACTTCGGCATGAAGCGCATCGCGAATCGCGCGATAAAAGGTATCGGTGTAGGCGCCTTTGAACATCACGCAGAGGTCCTCGCTGTCGGACCAGTTCTGCTTCGGTCCGAGTTGCTGGCGCACCCGCTCGTAAAACCGCGTGTTCGGGAGAGGATAAGAAAAGGAAACGCCGATGTCGTCTGGCCGCGTCTCGCGGACAAGGGCAATCGTCTGTCGCACGTCGTCCCAAGTCTCGCCGGGATAGCCGAATTGGATGAAGTAACACGCGCGAATGCCTTCTTGGCGCAGGTGCTGGCGCGCGGAAAGAACCTCTTCGACCTGGAGTCCTTTGTCCATCGCATCGAGAATTTTTTGCGAGCCGGACTCGACCCCCATCCAAACTTCGGCGCAGCCAGCCAGTGCCAAAGACTGCGCTGTGCCGGCGCTGAGTAAGTCGGCGCGCGCTTGAATCTTGAATGGAACGGCGGCATTTCTCTTTTTCACCGCAACCGCGAACTGCTTAGTCCAATGCCGGTTCAACGCGAAAATGTCGTCGGCAAACCAGAGATGCTCGGCGCCATAGACTTCCTTGAGGTGGTGCATTTCCTGGGCGACTTCGTCTGCCGGTCGGGCATGGAAGCTGTCGCCGAAGATTGGCTTGGCGCACCAATTACACTGGAACGGGCATCCGCGACTGGCGATCAGATTAAGAGAAAATGTACCGTGAGCGGAGCGCCATACGTCGCGGTATTTCGTTATATCGATCAGATCGCGAGCGGGAAGCGGAAATCCGGCGAATGTGCGAGGTGCTGCCGGCCTCTGCCTCTGAAGCAGTTCTTGTGAGCCTGAGCGTTGCAAGGTCGCTACACCGGGGACGTGCCGGCCGTCGCGGTTATCGCGGATCTCCTGTACCAACTGCAGCAGGCTGTGCTCGGCTTCGCCGATCAAGACAAATTCGCATCCTTGACGCAGATAGTCGATTGCGTGATCAGTGGCGTCCGAACCGTGCACAATCACGCGGGCACCCGCCTTGCGAGCCTCGCAAATCATGCCAAAGGCCACTTCCCGCATGCGCGTCAGGCACATCTTGGTCAAGAAATTGAAATCGTCTTCATAGATCGCGACGATCTTGGGAGAATGCGTTCGGAGTGCCTTGCGGAATCCCGACTCAGGTTCCTCCAGCATGGAATCGAATACCGCGACGGAAACCCCGGCCTGCCGCAGCACGCTGGCGGCGTACAGAGTTCCAAGCGGCGGATACGGCTGCATCTTGCGCACTTGCTTGCGATCGTAGGGCAAGTGATACGAATGGGTTAGAAGGACATCAGCCACGGCATATTCCTAAAAGAGTGACGGTTCGGAAGCCCACGAGCCTCAGCACAGCTCGCTCACCTCGGTGCTGAGCGGCTGACCGGTAAGCAAGGACCGACGCGTCACAATGCGTTCAAACGAGCGCGCTACCCAGAGCTCCCAGGGGAACGAATATTTATTGGCTCGAATCCGCCAACGAAGCGGAGCGCCCAGCGCGCGACGCAGCCCCTGCCGCAAACTTGGATGATTCTTGGTGGCTTTGCGGAGTTGATTGTTGAGCAAGAAGAATTCAAGCATCTTACGCAAGCGCGCGAGCTCCTCTCCCTGAAGCCATGGCAGGGAGTTCTTGCCCAACGGCAGGTCGACCCATTCGGTGAGCGACTGAGGCTCGCGCATGCCCAGTTCGCGAAGCTGCGGCCAAATTGGAATCCCGGGATACGCTGTGAAAATGTTGGGGGAGAAGCTGACGTTCCAGAATTGGCGCGCTATGTCGCTCATCGTGCGCAGAGTTTCGACACGGTTGGCTTCGGTCTCGCCGGGATAGCCAAAAATAAGATTGAACGTTACGTGGATTCCGCCAAGAGCCGCTTTCCGGGCGGTCTCGTACATTTCGTTGAGATGCTGATGCCGCTTGTTCATGAGTTTCAGTACATCGGCGGACGTTGACTCCGTTCCGAAGCCCATGTGCGATACGCCACTCGCGCCCAACATGCGCACGTCGTCATCGCTCATACGGCAGAGAAAATCCGTGGAGGCCTGGAACGTCCAGTTGAAGCGAAGCTTAGAGTCGAGAAAACCCTGTGCGATCTCCACTGCCCGCCGCCAATCCACGGGAAGATTGGAATCCAGCATGGCGACTTCGTCGATTCTGTAGCGATCGACGAGGTCGGTCACTTCGTTTACAACGCGCCCGGCCGAGAGCGCGTTGAATTTGCGTTTGTAAAAAACCATGTCGGTGCAGTAATTGCAGGCATAGGGACAGCCGACGCTCGTCGCATAGGCCAGCTTACGGATTCCACAAGTTCGCTCGTAGGCGTCGAAATCCGTCAGATGAAATGCCGGCATGGGAAGATCGTCGAGCAAGGCAGTGCGCCGCTCGGGAGAGTGCTGCGTCAAGCCGAAAGGCTTCGAGGAAACACCCGCGACATCGTTGAAAGCTTTTCCCGCTGCGAGCCGCTGCGCAATTTCCAACAGCGTGAGTTCGCCCTGGCCGCGAACGACAGCATCGACGTAGCGTTCGTTCAACGTTTGACCGGGAACCAAACTCGGATGCCAGCCTCCGAAAATAACGGGGACATCTGGCGCGCTTTGCTTCACTCGCTTGGCGATCCGCATAGCGCCGCGGATCATGGGACCGGTGAGCACCGAGATCCCAAGGCAGAGTGCGCCCTGAACTTCTCGCAAGATGCGTTCTTCCCAATCAGGAGTAGTAGCGGCATCGACGATGCAAACGTCGAATCCCTCCGCCAGAAGGGGCGACGCTAAACTGAGAAGGCAGAGAGGCGCACCCAACGGTTCGCCATCATAAGGGGGATAAAACAGGACGACTTTGCGCTTGGCTAGCACGCAGCCCCCGATGTGGCTGGTTCAAGGCGCTTGGCGTCAACTGCGGGTTTCGCCGCTGCGGTCTTGCGCTTCAGCTTTTCATTCAGCCACAGCTCAACAGGTAGCGCGTAAACATCGTGGTCAAGGCGCCACCGAGCGGGAAACGAGAAGGATTTCTGGATGAGTCGCGTGGAACGGCTGCGTGTATCGGCGCTGATGGGAATACGGTCGAACGCAAGCCTCAGATAGTCACGCATGACCTGGAGGCGCCGATGTTCACCGCCCCTCAACCAGGGCAACTGAGTGTAGCGAGGGAAAAATTCAGCCCACCCTTCAAAAGAGGTGGGCACTTCGATTCCGAACTCGTCCGCATGTTGCATCACCGGCGCGCCAGGATAGGGAGTGAAGATGTTGGTCCAGAATTCCGCGCCGGGGTGACGGCGGCACATGTCCATGATGAAATCGATTGTTTGCCTGCGCTCGCTTGGCCCTTCGCCCGGGTACGCGAAGATGATGTTGAAAGAAGGGCGTATGTCCGCGGCTAGACATCGACGCGCCGTCTCATAAATGGTGTCGAAATTCTGGAAGCCTTTGTTCATGAGCTTCAGCATTTTCTGGGAACCGGACTCCGCGCCGTGGCAGATTTGCTGAAGGCCGGCCCTGCGCAGCAACTTGAGATCCTCGACACTGAGACGCGATGTGAGGTTCGTGGTCGCCTGGATGCTCCAACGAAAATTCGCTCCAGCAGTGACGAGGCCATCCGCAATCAAGCGCGCGCGGTCCAAGTCGACGAGAAAGTTGTCGTCGACAACCCAGAGCAGTTCGAGACCATAGCGTCGCGTGAGATCTACCGTCTCTTCCACAAATTGATCGGCGGGCAGCGCATTCCATTTGCGGCCGTACACGCCGGCGTTGGTGCAATAGGAGCAGTTGTAGGGGCAAGCGAGGCTTGAGATGTACATGGCCCATCGCCGGCCACAAACACGCTCGTAGGCGTCGAAGTCAGCGATGTGATAGGCCTTTGGCGGAGAATCGACGATTGGGCGCAGCGGCCGCTCCGTGGTGAAAATCAGCTTGCCGTCGCGCTTGAAGCCAATGCCTGGAACCAAGTCGAGAGGTGCACGATTCTCCAAATGCTGCACAACGTCCAGGAGAGAATCTTCTCCCTGTCCCTTAACAACGACGTCGATGTAATCCGCCTCCAGAGTTTGTTTGGGTAGCAAGGAAGGATGCCATCCGCCGAGAATCACAGGAAAATCGGGATCCCAGGCTTTCACGGCTCGTGCAATCTCCACCGTTTCGCGGATCATTGGACCGGTGACAAGGGAGATACCCAGGCAAAGAGCGTCCTTCACTTCTTCGAGCACGCGCTTCTTGTAGTTTGGTGTGATGGTGGAGTCGATCAGGCGGATGGAATAACCAGCGCGTAGGAGTGGAGTGGCGACTGCCAGCAGTCCCAACGGCGCCGTTGCATCACTGCTGGCAAACGACGGAAAGAAAAAAACGACCTTCTTCGACATTCGCGCGTTCCGTGCTCCTCTACCATTTTGAAATTAAGGTTTGGGCTCTAAAGGCGTGTCACGACTATGTCACCGCGCTGTCATTTGTTCGCTAGAGCCGTTCATAACCGATGTTTTCGCGCTACAGTCAAGCTCTACATGGCAAAGTTGCACATCATCAATCGCACTGCGCTTCCCTTGCAGACAGATCTCTTGATAGCGGGGGCTCACTGCGCCTTTGCGACAAATTCAGAGCAAATTCTCGCTTCGGTCGACCGGTGGCGATGCCCTAGCCGCGCTCGATCGAGCCGCACGTTCGAGATGAATGTGTTTCTCGACCCATCACTGCCTAGCAACCGCGATGTAAAGACGGAGACGCATTTCCGGGGGTTGCACCATCTGGTTTTCGCAACCATTGGGAGCTATCAGCTTTTCGTGTTCGACCTGAGCCGCAAACAGGTTGCCGGTGCGATCTCTCAAGGTTCCGCGAGCGAGCCGACATTTTGGAACTCGCATTGGCTACCGATCACCGTCGGAGTTATGGGCACTACCGTTGGAGTCATTCCGCTACACAGCGCGTGCCTCGATCTTGACGGCAAAGCCCTGCTGATCGCGGGCGTTTCAGGAACGGGAAAGTCGACACTTTCCGTAGCCCTGGCCCGCTGCGGACTTTCGCTCGTTTCCGATGATTGGACTTACATTTCCCAGGAGGCAGACGGCTTGATCGCGCATGGAATCAACGCGCCAGTGAAGTTGCTGCCCGATGCCATTCAACATTTTCCTGAACTCAGCGGACGAACGCCTCGAATGTGGTTCAACGGCGAGCTAGCTTTTGAAGTGGAGCATGAGGAATTGTGCCGAAACTCTACAATATTGCGCTCGCATCCTCATTGGCTCTTCTTTCTTGAACGTAGTTCCGAGTCCGGTTGCGATTTTGTCCCCTACAGTGCCGCCGATGCTCAGGCGTTCTTCGAGAATAGCGCCGAGCGACTCCCCGACCAGGTCCCTGAAGCTTCGATCGCGCGTTCCTCGGTCATTCGATCTATTGCGAACTGCCGCTGCTGGCACCTGCGGACGGGCGAGTCGCCTCAAACGACCGCCGAAGCCGTTCGTAAATTTTGTGAGAGGAACTGAAGTGCCTCCTTTCGAGCCCGTTTCCTATGGAAACCCGCTGGACTTATTGCGTCGTTTCGCCCCGACGCCGTTGAAGGCGGAGGTTCGCCTCGAAATCGCAAACGTCCTGCTGGAAACGAACGATTTGAGCTTTCTTCCATCGTTGTCTCGCCTGGATGCGGGAGAGTCCTCTGCCAAGTCTTGCTTATGGAAAATAGTGCGTGACGTCGATGTGCGAGGCATGCCCGGAGAAACAACGATTCTAATGGCCGGAAACGTAATCGTGTACTCCATGGGACCCGCTTGCCTAATCGGAGCCGACCGCGAACGCCGCGAGATCCTGGCATTTATCGGCCGCGATGTAGATGCGCACTCCTTTCAGGAATCAGTCCTTCCAGCGCTTTGCCGGCTCACGGAATTCGTCACATGCCAACAGCATGCGCCTGCTACGGCTCGGAGCGCGCAAGTTCCCATCGGAGGCACGTGCAATGCGTGAACGCGATCTTCGAGCGCTTCTGCTCTCTGCGCTGCAGCCAGCCCCTGATTTTTCAGGATTGTCTGCTCTCCACCGCTTGAGCGCGTCTCAACTCCGAAAGTTGTTACGATGGCTCGACCAGAGCGGACTGGCGCTCTACCTGTTGACCCAGTTACAGGAACACGATGCATTGGACCAGGTTCCCGTGCACTTCGCGGAGGCGCTGAAATGCCGGCTTACGGCAAATCAAGCTCGTACCGAGGCGATGCTCGCGGAGTTTGCGCGTCTCGTCGGGTCGCTCAATCGGAATGGTGTTCGGTTTGTGGCGCTGAAGGGTTTTACATTGACTCCGGCATTTTGCCGCGCGCCTCATCTAAGGCACCAAACTGATTTCGATTTCCTCGTGGCCCCGGACTCGTTGGAGAACGCGAAACGCGCTATGCGATCCTGTGGCTACGAACAACAAGCGACTGGCGGGCTAGACGAAGCGACGTTCGCAACTCCCCTCCGGCATATTCCATCGCCCAACGACGATATCTATGCGATTCCGAAGCACCGCGAGGTTGATCTCGTGACGACGCTTCACCAAGCTGCCCATGGCGTATCGATCGAGGTACCCGTGGGCGGTTTGGATAACGTCGAAATCAGGACCTTACACGGCATCTCCTTTCCTGCACTTCCCGCGGCAGAGATGTTTTGCCTTCAAGTGATGCACGCATTCAAACACTTGCTGGGATATTGGGTCCGCCCGTCCTGGTTATTTGAGATCGGCTATTTCATCGACAGGCACTTCAGTCAAGACCATCTTTGGCGCGCCGTTGCCGACCGAATGGGACGTGACGCCAGGAGGCGTAATGCCTTCGGGCTGGTTATCTCGTTGACGAATAGACTTTGGCCCCGTCCAATTCCCCAAGGGTTGGCGGACTGGTGTCTACAATCCCTGCCGCCGCGCATCGAATTGTGGGCTGCACACTTTGGCATGAGGACCGCCGTCTCCGATCTCGACGGGGCCAAATGGACGCTTTTCGTCCATCGCGAGTTCGTTGATGATCGAAATCACTGGAACTCCTATCTAAGCGATAGAATCTTCCCTGTTGGCCGGCACGCATCCATTGGTACGGTCACAAACAACGACCCTGGGACCAGAATCAAGGCAAAAGTGGCACAATGGCGCCACACCGTGCGCCGATCGATCTTTCATGCGCAGTCCATATTCTCATTGCCGGTACACGCGATCCGATGGAAATTCGCTCTGCGCTCGATCGAAAGGCAACGTGTTCACGTATCGCAGGCTCTGACTAGGTAAATTGCCGACGCCAACCCCAAGGTTTTCGGGGCGCATCAAAGGCGTTTTTCGGCATTGAAGGAGGGTAGTTTGTCATGAAGTCCCCTTTCTACCGCGGCATTCCACATGGCCGTGGTTTACTGTGCGTCCTGCTCCTGGCAAGCCCCGCTACTTTTGCGCAGTCTCAATCGGCGCCCGTCACGCCGAGCGAACAACCCGAGATCGCTTCCAAGATCGACCGCTTGACAAAATCTCTCGAACAAACGCAGGTCGAGCTTGCGGAGTCCAGAACGGAAATCCAGCAATTGCGCGCCACGCTTCAGGAAGTGCTTACACGCATGAATGCGATCGCGCCAAGGTCCGCGGAGGAGGCGGCTCAATCGGGAAGTGACACTGGAACACCGCAAGCTAGTTCCGCCCAATCGCAGGCCGAGGAGGCTCACGGCAAGCCAGCCCAAATCTCCCAGGATGATTGGGACATTCTCAACGCCAGGATCGAGGAACAACGGCAGACAAAAGTTGAGAGCGCCTCAAAATATCGGGTCAAGCTTTCGGGAATCGCGTTATTTAACGCCTTTGGTAACTTCGGGCAAGTTGATGCCGCCGATTTGCCAAGCATCGCTATTCCCCACAATCCAGACTATTCCGGGGGGACCGTCGGAGCCTCTGTGAGGCAGTCTATTATCGGCTTGTCGGGAGTCGGGCCCGTGCTCTTCGGTGCTCGCACCAGCGCGGATTTACAGGTGGACTTTTTCGGTGGCCTGCCTAGCGGATACAGCGCGACCAGTTCCGGACTCGCGGAAGTTCGCTTGGCGCGAATCCGATTTGATTGGAAGAATACCTCGGCCGTCGCGGGGATGGACTATCCGTTCTTCTCACCCAATTTGCCCACGACCTACATGAGCGTCGCGGTGCCGGGTTTTGCCTCCGCGGGTAACCTTTGGACGTGGACTCCGACCATACGTGTCGAGCAACGATTCAGTGGAGGGCTTTGGCCTTTAAAGATCGAAGCTGGATTGTTGGACCCATCGTCCACCACCGGCTACGCCCCCAACTCAAATGTGCGGATTCCGTCGCCGACCCAGAGTTCCCGGCAGCCTACCTACGCGGTGAGGCTCTCAGCAAGCACGAAGTCAGAAGACAATCCCGCAGTGATCGGAGTTTCCGGCGTCTATTCTCCGCAAAAATACCTTGGCAACTACGAGGTTGCCGGGTGGGCGGCAACATTGGACTGGAAGATTCCACTCTTCCCGCGAACCCAGTTGATGGGCGAGTTCTTTACGGGAAGGGGCCTCGACGGATTTGGCGGGGTGCCGCTCAGTCCACTTCGTCCCGTTAATCCTGCCTACTACGCCGCGGTCACAGCCCCGGCACTCGCAAATCTGGGAGTCATTGGAGGCTGGTCGCAATTCAAGATTAAGCTGAACGCGCGGAATGAATTTAACATCGCGGCCGGCACGGGCGGTCGAAACTCCTCAGGCCTTCGCGAAGCTGCCTCGTCGAATGCCTTCCTTGCGTCAGTGCCCGCTCGCAATCAGATGCTATTCGCGAACTACATTTTCAGGCCTCGCTCCGATCTCTTGTTCTCCGCTGAGTATCGTCGTCTGCGAACCTATGAGATTACGGGTTCGCCGAACAGCGCCGGGCAGATCGGCCTGGCAGTTGGATTTCTTTTTTAAGGATAAAATGAGTATCGCTGGAAAGAGTATCGGTCTGATGATCGCCCTATTATCGCTGGGCTACCTGCCGGCGTCAGATTCCGCCCAATCACCAAACACTGCCGATCAAAATGTGACCGACGTGACCGGAGAAGTCGAACTGCGTCAGTCCTCGTCAGCGCACTACGCTGACGCTTCTGAGGTTGTAGTGTGGCTTGTCCCGAACACTTCCGTTCAACGAGTGTCTACCACCACGCAGAAGGTTCACTATCGACTCGTGCAGCGTAATAAACGGTTTGAGCCCAGATTGCTCGTTATCCCAGTCGGAAGCGTTGTGGATTTCCCCAATGCCGACCCCTGGTTTCATAATGTTTTCTCGCTCTACCGCGGGAAGCGTTTCGACTTGGGCCTGTATCAGGCGGGCGCGCAAAGGTCCGTGAAATTCGACCGTATGGGTCCATCCTATCTGTTCTGCAACATTCACCCCGAAATGACTGGCGTGGTTCTGGTGGTGGATACCGACTCTTTTGGCATATCCGACAAGGCGGGTCGCTATTCGATTCCGGATGTCCCGCCGGGCCGGTACACGGTACACGTTTGGTACGAGAACGCCACGCCTGAATCGCTGAAGAGCTTGCAACATTCGGTGGTGATTGAGGGGCAGAACCGCGCGATCCCAATGATCTCAGTGCCTGTTACAAAGCAGCTGGCGGACCACAAGAACAAATACAGTCAGGACTATGATCCCAACACACTGAGGACGGATTATTGAGATCGGGCTTTAGGAATATTGGCTCGTCACACGGGCGAAACCATGTTGACGGCCATTCGGCACTATTGGAATACAAAACACGGATAGCGTGAAAAAATGGTTAAAGGATGAAAAAAATGGATACAGTTTTGGTGGTCGAGGACAGCCGGGCAATGCAGCGAACTCTGCAGCGCCTCCTGGAAGCGGATTCTTTGAATGTACAGATCGCATCGGACGGAATCTCGGGCCTGGAGTGCTTCCGCAAGCAACTGCCGAGCGCGGTGCTCCTGGACCTAAAGCTCCCCGGCCTTTCCGGCAAGGAGCTGTGTCGCGAGTTCAAGGCGATCGCGGCGTCTGTGCCGATTGTCGTTTTGAGCGCCAATGCTGAAGTAGAGGACAAAGTGCTCTTGCTGGAACTAGGTGCCGACGACTACGTGACCAAGCCTTTCAGCCCAAGAGAGCTCCTCGCGCGAGTGCGTCGCGCTATGCGCCGTGGAGCCGCCAAGAATCACCAGGTCTCCAACGTTCCAGCCAAGGCCGTCAGTCACGAAGTGCTGACTTTCGGAGATGCACGAATCGACTTCACCAGTATGGAGGCCGTTCAGGCCGGTAAGCCTGTTACGCTCACCGCTCAGGAGTTCAAGCTTCTGAAATTCTTCGCCTCTTCCCCTGGCAGAGTGCTCACGCGCGACGAGTTGCTCAACGAAGTATGGGGCTATCAGAATTATCCATCGACCCGTACCGTCGACAATCACATTCTGCGCCTTCGCCAAAAACTCGAGCCTGATTCCGCCAACCCTCGGTATTTTCTGACGATTCACGGCGCGGGCTACAAGTTTGTCCCCGGCACCACTAACGGCAGTGCACTCTCGCAATGACTGCACGTGCAGGCCCCATGACGCATCTACGCCTACGTACGCAGCTGTTTATTGCGACGCTGCTGACAATCTGTGCCCTTACGGGCGGACTTTTGGTGATTATTCGACATACGGTCAGCGTCGAAACCGATCAACAGGTCCGTGCAGGCACTGAGGCTTCCGTGCGCGCGTTCGAGGGCGTCCAACGCCAACGCGAGCGTCAACTTTCGAGTACCGCAGCCATGGTCGCCACGCTCCCGCCGTTGAAGAGCTTGATGACCACCGAGCATGCTCTCACGATCCAGGACGGGTCCACAACGTTCTGGAAACTCGCAGGCAGCGACCTTTTCGTGCTGGCCAAGCCGGATCGCCAGATCGTCGCTATGCATATGACCAACCCCGGCTGGCCACAGGAAGCTGCCGAACGCGATTTGAAACGATCGGTCGATCAAGGCGACGACGCCTCCTGGTGGTACGACGAGGGCCGTCTCTATTGGGTGTTTCTACGTCACATCACGGCGGGAGCTGGAACCGATTCTCAAGAGCTCGGACTGCTCGCGATTGGCTACCAGGTCAACTCGAGTGTCGCTCAACAACTGGCGCTCGTTGCAAACAATCAAATCGCTCTTGCCGCCGACAAGAATCTGATCGCATCGACATTGCCGCCCGCCGATGAAGCCGCGCTGCAGCGCTTGATCAGCCGAGGCGATCCGCAGATAGCCCCAGAGTCCACCGAGATGGCCCTGGACACCGACCACTACGCCTTTTCTTCCGTGCTGCTGCACGGCGCTCTGCCTTCACCCGTGCGCTGTTACGTAATGATGCCGATGGCTTCCGTAGACTCATTCATGCGACACCTCACAAACACGATTTACATCGTCGGCGCTTCCGCTGTGATTTTTGGCGCCCTTCTTTTCGGATTCGTTTCTAGCACGATCACGAAACCCCTCGACAATCTCGTCGCTGGTGTTCGCGCGCTCGCCGGAGGAGACTACACTTTTTCCATCACGCCCGAAGGAACCAGCGAAGTCGCCGAGCTGAGCACCGCGTTTGCGAAAATGCGCGGTGAGCTCCTGGCCTCGCAACAGCGTCAGATTGAAACCGAGCGAATCGCCGCTCTCGGGCGCGCCGCCAGTTCCCTTTCTCACGATTTACGTCACTATCTCGCCGCTGTGGTTGCAAACGCTGAATTCTTATATGAAGCAGACGAACTCAAGCTCGACAAAAGCGAGATCTACAAAGAAATCCAGACCGCATCCACGCAGATGACCGATCTCATCGATTCGCTGCGAGAACTGGCTTATCAGCGCACCGCGATCTCGCCCGAACCAACTGATCTCGACCAGATCATTCGCCGGGCCATCGAGGCCGTCAAGGTAAGGCCGGAGTTCCGCCACCAGACCATCAGTTTGGTCGCGCACGACGCCACCGAAGGCGTTTTCGACCCCAAGAAACTCGAACGCGCATTTTTCAATTTAGTGCTGAACGCGTGCGAAGCCACTCTGAACGCCGAGAGCAGAGTCATCATCGATGTCAAAAGCCGCAAAGATTCCTTCGAAGTGCGGGTGATCGATGAGGGTTGCGGAGTTCCTGAAAGCATCCGCGCCAACGTGTTCGACCCATTCGTAAGTTCCGGCAAGCCCAACGGCACGGGCCTTGGATTGGCCATCGTCAGCAAGATCGTGCAAGATCACGGCGGCTCGGTAAGCATCGAGCGCACCTCGGACACCGGAACCGCGGTACTGGTAAGGCTTCCTCGCTCGCCTCGTCCGGTAGCTTCTCATTCGGGTTCGACGGTAGCTTGAGCGTCGACCTCCGGAATGTGCCTCCATCTATAAATGTCCCGGCTTCCTACCTTCACTCCCGCCAGCTTTAAGTAAAAGAAGAGCTGATATTTATGGTTGATCAGGTGTTCGAGGTTGCCCAGAAGAACTGTCAACAACGTCTGTCCCTCAGGAACAAACACCGTTGGGACTCCCATGGACAGGTCTTTATCCGCGCAGCATTGGAAACCCCGCCGGATCTGCGCCTCATAGACCTTGATTTTCTCCTGCGCTTCAACGGGCGAACAGGATTTGTTGGCTGGCATGTCTCGTAGCTCTACAAAATCAGCGAGCTCCACGGGAAACGCCCGATAAAAAGCCGCGCAAAACCCGGACAAGCACTCCAGCAAGTGACTCAGCACGTGCCCGAGATCATTCGCCTCCGGCATTTCTGCGGGTAGTTCCGGACGCCATTCCAACAAGTTTGCCGGCACCAGTGAGACTAGGTGTTCGGTACGCTCCATGGTCTCCATCACTTTTTCCGCCAAAGAGTTCACCAGGGGGTCTTCACCCATCGATCTCCTCTTCTGTCAGGGCATTATCGAACTTGATCGGATGTAACGCCAAGCACGCCACATACAAACTGTGGTCGCAACTGTACCCTACCTTATCGACTTTCAGCTTGCTCAACACAAAGATGACAGCCTATTGACATCGCGAGGATTGACCCATTCTCAAGCCGGACGTAATGTCGTAATGTCTTCGCGGGAACCGTAGATTAGCGAGCATCTCCGCGCTGTGATTTTGCATTGTTAGCTGAGTTGGAAGCTGAATGAAACAGCCGAAAGACAATAGCTCGATCCGCACTCTCAAGCTCTTCCTACTCGTCGAAAACCGTCTGCTTCGCGAAGCTCTCGCGGGAATCGTGCGCAAGCAGCCGGATTTCTGTGTCGTAGGAGTTGACCGCTACACGCCCTCTATCGAAAAGCAGTTCGTTGAGTCTGGGTGCGACATCCTTGTGGCTGATCATGCCAGCGCAACGATCTTCCCCACGACCTTCGTCGCCCATGCGCTCTCCCTTGCTCCCAGCATGAAGATTGTTCTCCTGGGCATGGAAGACGATCCCGAAATCTTCCTGCAAGCGATCCGTGCGGGTGTGTGCGGCTATCTGTTAGGTGATGCCAGCGCCCAGGAAACGCTCGCCGCCGTTCGCCGGGTCGCCCAGGGCGAAGCCGTGTGTCCTCCTAGACTTTGCTTTTACCTGTTTCAGTTCGTGGCACGAGAGGCTCAGAAGGGTTCACTGGTATTGAACCAGCGAGTCTGCGCGAAACTAGGCCTCACTCCCCGGCAACAACAACTCCTCTCATTCCTCGCCAGGGGCCTGACCAACAAAGAAATTGCCGCCAATCTGAACCTCTCCGAGTTCACCGTCAAGAATCATGTCCACCGCATCATGCGGCAATTGAACGCCGAGAGCCGCTATGCGGCCGTTCAAACCGCCTGCGAAGGCGGCTTCGGCGCGGACCTGCTGTCTTAAGCTAAGGCTCCTCTGTCCTCTGTGCTCCGAACTCTGTGAACTCTGTGTTAAGCCCTTTCTTTGGTCCGAGAGTAATAGCGACGGATCGTCAAGCACTGTCACTCGAAACGCCGCAATCCCAGTAGCTCGAGCGCCACGAGAAAAACAAACTCGGCCCCACCGACAAGATACCGTCTCCACAACCGCTGAGGTTCCTGCACCAACCGGAAAAGCCACTCCAAGCCGCATTCCCGCATCCATTCGGGCGCTTGCCTTTTCCGCGACGACAGAAAGTCGAAGGCTGCCCCAACTCCAATCATAACGGGCACCCGCAATTTGCCTCGGTGCTGGTGCATCCACATTTCTTGTTTCGGAGCGCCGAGACCCACCCACAGAACATCCGGGGCAGCCCGGTTGATCGTTTCGATCATCGCCGCGTCTTCTTCCGGAGTGGCCGGACGAAACGGTGGAGAGTGCATGCCAACGATGGTAATCCCCGGGCATGACCCGCCGAGAGCCACAGCGAGCTGTTCCGGGACCCCCGGCGCGCCACCCAGCAAGTAGTGGCGGCAACCCGCCAGCGCCGTTTCCTCGCAAAACCGCATCATCAGCTCGGGACCATACACACGCCGCGATAGAGGGTGCCCGCGCAAGCGACCAAGCCAAATCACCGGCATTCCGTCAGCGACCACTAGGTCGGCTTCGGTAACAGCTTGCCTGAATTCCGCCCTGTGCCGGGTCTCGATGATCGCGGGCATCCCGGCGAGAGCGATATAGTGATAACCCTCGCGCCGCGCGATCCACTGTCGCATCTGACCAATCACATCTGGGATTTGCACTGCATCAAACGTAACACCCAAGATCGAGAATCGCCGCCGCGATCCTACATCTCGATTGACGCCCGCCTCGTGCGTCGTTCTTCCGGGCATTGTGGACGCTGCGGGCGGCGGCGCCGACGAATAGTTTTCGGCGCGCAGCGTCATCGCGCACCACCGCTCGCAACGGCACGCAACCCTACCGGCTGCGGCACAGGCGTCTGACGGCCTACCAGCGTTTTATACAAACCCACGAGCTGCTCATAATTCTGATCGGCTGTGTACTTCCTTTCAAATTCGCGTCGTGCATCCAGACCCATCATTTCCATCTCAGCAGGATGGGTCCACGCCCATTCCACCTTCGCAGCCAGATCCGCTTCATCTCCCGGCGTGAAGTGCAGACCGGTGCGCCTGTGAGCGACCATCTCCGCCGTTGGGTCCTGGCCCGTCGCGATCACCGGAACTCCGCAAGCAAAGGCCTCCACAATCACCAGCGGAGCCTCAAACCAATAGCTCGGACACACTAGAAAGCAAGCACCTCGCATCCACCGGAACACCTCTTCGCGCGAAGCGTTGCCAACGAGTCGGACTCCTGTCAAGCCGAGGTCGGCAATCTCGGACGCAATTCCTGCCCGCATTGGCCCGTCACCCAAAATGAACAGCGGAATCTCGAGAGCCAGGCGTTTCCATGCCGCGAGCATCACTCGAACACCCTTCTCCTCAGACAAGCGCCCAACGAAGAGACCATACTGTCCAGGCATTTCCTTTTGCGCGGGGCCCGGGTCGGGATACACAAAGTTGGGCTTAACAACGATGCGTTGCCGCGGCAATCCTCCTAAGGCAAACTTCCCGCGCGCAAACTCGGAAAGCGCAATATATGCGTCCACCTTGGTTTGCCAGGTACGTAAGGCTCTGTGAGTCGTCAGTAGAGTCGCCACCGCCGCGGACGCCAGCCGGCTCCCGCGGTAACAACCGTGTGCCACAGCCCGCCAAGCTACCCTCTTTCCAAGGCACGCCTCGCAAACGTGTCCCTCTCGAAGTAATGTCGCGCCCGGGCAAACCAATCGATAGTTGTGGAGCGTCTGCACCACTGGCACCCCTCGCCGGGCACACGCGTAGTATGCGGAAGGCGAGATCAACGGAAGCGTGTTGTGAAAGTGCGCGACTTCAGGCTTATGTTTCTCAATCAGCTCATCGATGTCATGGAACGACTTCGGTGCCCATACAGCATTGAACCCGGCTGAGATTGTCGTCAGCAAGCCAGCTCCAGCGAGCTCGCGGTTATGACGCGAGTAGTAGAAGACACTATGGCCGTTGCGTTCCAGGAGCGCTGCCTCCGCTTCCGCCACGCCATCTTCTCCGCCGCGCTGCTGGTATCGTTCGTGAACTAGGAGAATGCGCATGTCGTCACGATTGAGTCGGCAGTGCCGAGCTGCCGACATCGAACCCGCCATCAAGATTCCCGTCCTGAACCACGTCCCAGGCCTCATCCCACCCTTCATCGCGCGCGTAGACAGGCTCGCCTTTCCACGCGAATGTCATCGCCAGCA
Source organism: uncultured Acidobacteriota bacterium (assembly GCA_963721915.1). Classification (GTDB taxonomy): domain Bacteria; phylum Acidobacteriota; class Terriglobia; order Acidiferrales; family UBA7541; genus Acidiferrum. The sequence goes on from CAVRLD010000010.1 coordinate 577,056, forward strand.
GGATGCCCACTCCTCCCGCCGACGCCGCGCTCGCAAGCATATTTTCGATTGCGAGCCCTAGGACAATCGACGGCAATGCCCCAGCGAATGCCAGCGCCGGCCCGCCGCCTTCCGCAGCAATCTTTTGTACGAAGCCCGCAGTAGTAGCGACGACAAAGGCAACGAGAAGCCCGAATCCCGGAATCCCCCACTCATATAGAGCGCGCAGAAACTCGCTGTGAAGCACGCGATTGGCGTCAATGCCCTCGCGGTCGTAGTGATCAGGATCATGATTCAACATCAAAGCCGCGCCGCTGCTGGTCCCCGAACCAAAAAACAACTCCGGCCCGGTCCTCTTTTCCAGGCGCCCGAGAATGTCTTCGTAAATGCCGAGGCGCCACGCGAACGTGCCGACGTCCTCGACGGTCGCGTCGTCCTCCGACACTGCCCCCACCAATTCATCGATTCGGTTGTAAGGGAGATAAGCCACCAGAATTCCGATGCCGGCCGCGGCAATTCCGAGCGTGAGAACCATTTTTTGGACGTTTGGTCTCCACCGCCTCGATCCATGTCTTCCAGAAACGAGTCGAAAGCATCCGATAACAGCGAGCGCCACCATGCTGACAAAAACGTAACGGCTGCCAGACAGCACGATGGCCGCCATCAGGCCGCCACAGGTCGCGTAATGAAACGCGCCGCGCTCTTCCGAAAACATCAGAACCGCCAGCACGGCCACCAGAAACGCCGCAAAATATTGGGGAGCCGAAAAGGACGTGAAACGTGCCTCGAGTCCGCCCCACTCATTGCCGAGGACAAAAGTCTGCAACAAAGCCAGCGCGATCACAGACCAGGCAACCAGCCGCACCAATCCAATGTCCAACCAGTGCTCGCCCCAAGCGCTGCAGAAAATCATGTACAACACGAAATAGGCGACCAGGTAAGCCACCATCTTGATCGCCGCCAGAGGAAATCCGCTCCACAACCCGGCAATCGCCGCATAGGCGATGAGCGCCAACCAGATCTTCTGGGGCAGCGTCCATGTAATGTCTTTCAACGGCGCAAATCCCGTCCGCAACAAAAGGAGTGCAGGCAACCCGGCAATCCGGATCGTGTTCTCAAATCCAACTGCGGTCGCGGAATTGAAAGTCAAGGATGTAATGTCCATATGCGAAGCCAAAATGAAGCAAAACAATGACCATCGCATCGGCAGCAAAAGCACGCCTGCCGCAAATACCCAGAAGAGCGCTCGGGCCACCAGCAGCGCTTCAGTTGGCATGGGAACCGGCCTCCGCGTACAATCTCGCCCAACCCGTCACAAACTCCGTTAACCCGTAGCGTTGGACATCGACCTGCGCGCGCTTTCCCATGGTGCGTCTCGCCTCGACCCGCATCCCGGCGAAGCGCGCAATGCAATTCGATACTCCCGCTGCATCGCGTTGCATCAAGAGCCCGTTTTCCCCGTCGCGAAGAAATTCCTCGACGCCATTCAACGGAGTAACCAGCAGAGGCAGCCCCGCCGCGGCAGCCTCAAGCACGACCAGCGGAAACACCTCGTAATGAGAAGGCAGCGTTAGCGCGTCGGCGGCCCACAGATAGGGCCGGACGTCCTTTTGCGTTCGCACGAACTTTATGTTTCCGTTCAGCCCAATCTTGGTCGCGCGCTCGCGATACGCGGCGATACCGCCGCTGGAGCCTCCCACGACAATTACTTTCAGTCTCGAGTCATCTGCTTCTCGAAGCGCCTGTAACAATAGCGGCAGCCCTTTGCGCTCGTAGTGTCCGAGAGCTACAAAGGCCAATACAATGTCCTCGGATGTCCATCCCAGATTTTCGCGGAATGCATGTCGATCGAAATTCGTGGGTGGCCGAAGGCTGTCGAGATCAACTGGATTTGCAAGCACGCGAATCTTGGCGCTGTCCCGCGGATATGCCTTGGTCAGCTCCCGGCAGAGTCCGTACGAAGGCGCCACAATCCGTGCCACACGCCGGTACACCCAAGGTTCGAACATCGCACGCAATCGATGATCCAACCACCGCAGCGCTCCCCGCATACCATGCGCACCGATTCCCTTCCAATGCCGCTCAAGAAAAGTCCGGTGACAAAAATGGGAATAGGCGATGTCGCCAAATAACAGATTGCTCTCGATAACCTGCACGACGTCGAATCGCATTCGATGGCGAACGCAATGCCACACGTAACAAAGGGGAGCCAACAGGTGGAAAACGACGTAGAGAGCCACCATTGGCCTCTGAGGTGCCGGAACACGGACCCAATGAATCTTTTCCGGCCGCGGGTTTTCGAATCGCGCAGAAAAAACCGTGAACTCATGGGCGTCGCAAAGAGCGCCAAGAATGGCCAGATCGCACTTCCCGATCGCGTTGTCCGGCGTCACGATGTAGTCGAACAGCGCTATTTTCATGGCGCGGTCTCGCGGACGCCCGGATACTCACGATCAGGAGCTGCGGGACAGCGGCGGTGCAGAAGAGCAAGCGTCATTTCACGACCGCCCATTCACTGCTGGCCTTCCGGAGCGCACACAACCGGTCGATGTTGTGGAACGCCTTCTCGTTGAGTCCCCGCTTGCCGCAAAACTTGATCCAGCCATGATTGACGTCGTCAGAAACAAGTACGCCCAGCGGGCTCAGCTTTGCCCAAACCGCTTCGTACTCCCAGTACATGTGGTCCGGCGTATGCAGATCGTCGTGAAAGAAGATGTCGACGCAAGGAAGTTCATCCAGCAGCCCGGGAAGTGCCGTCCGCACGTCTTCAAGGATCAATCGGTGGCGGTCCCCGAGTGCGCTTCTAATCGGATCGGGGATTGCCCAACCCACTCCGCGCTCCTGCCATGCGTACAGAGATCCATCGGCCAAAGCCCGGCGGGTAGCGACTTCCGGCGGCAGCTCGATCGAAAACAACCTGCCCCGGCCATTCTCAACCAATGCCGCACCGAAAAAGGATGTGGATACCCCCGCAGCAACTCCGGTTTCAATGACGTACTCTGGCTTAAGTGCCCGTACCAACCCATAAAGAATCTTCCCGTCGTCGACGCTGATCCCGCCTTGCCCGTTGTTAGCATCTCGCACCGCCGAAACCGCACTCTCCAAGCGCGAGCGCCATTTAGAAAATCCCAGGAATGCCAGATCGACATCAATTCCCAGTCCCTGCAGAAATTTCAATGGGCTAGCCTGACGAAATCTGCTGAAAACCCATTTCGCATACGCGTAGCGCAACGCCGCCATCGGCCTTCGCCGGTAGTGCGAAGCCCGCGACACCTCATGCGCAAATCGCGTCAAACGCATCGTTCGAATCCTTCGCTCCATTCGAAGCCAACCACTAATCCCCGCCATCCCGCACCGCACAAAGCAACACATGAAACGAGGTGAGCAGCGGATGAAACACACTCGTTGTCTCAACCTCATCCAGCGGGATCACAATCACCCGGTCAGCCCACTCCGACAGCAATTTCATCTCATCAAACACGCTGTACGAATACGCCAACCCATCGCCCTCCGAAAACCGATATCCCTTCCCAACAGTCTTCAGGCGATAAGCCGCACGAAAAATCCCGGTCTTGCACAAAATCACCTTCGCCCACCGCGCAAACATGCTCCCGTGAGCGAATCGATTCTCGTCCGACAGGAAAATCGCCTTTCGCGAAACTCGCATCATCTCGCGCACAATCCGTTTAGGCTCTTTCACGTGATGCAAAATCCCGCATTCAAAGGCGGCATCGACCGACTCATCCGCAAAAGGCAGAGCCTCGCCCGAACCCTCAGCGATCAATTCCGCTGGAATGGAATTCGCGCAAACCGCTCGCTCAATCAGAGCAGCAACTGGCTCGACGCCCCGCACCTCAACTCCAGGTCTCTCCTCCAGAAAATACTTCACACCTCTTCCAGTTCCGCATCCAACATCCAAAACGCTCGATATCCCTAAAAGATCGAGCATTCCGCTGATATGCCGCAAAGCAATGTAGTGTTCGTCCCCTTCTCGCACATGCTCCGCGTCGTACCGATCCGCCGTGCGCTCATAATATTCCCGTTGAATCGCCTCGGCGGTCCTCATTGAGCCGCACCCTCACTCGCAATTTCCGACCTCAATTCCAATCCATCCGCCGTTCGAAATAGCCAGCAGTTCACCAACGCGTACACAATAAAACCCGTCACCATGCTCGCGGCCGCTCCCGCAAGCCCCCACCACCGAATGAAACCCACCGCCGACACTGCCGCGATCGGCGCGGCAATCGCGTTCGCCAGCAAGTCCAGCTGCGGCCTCTGCGATGCCCGCAACGCCGTCGAGAAACCCATCGTCAATCCATTCGCCGCGGGCACGAGTGCGAGCACTGGCATGAGCCACGCGTATGCCGAATATTTGCCCCCGAACAAAAGATGCTCCGCCCACCCCGCTACGACCCACAATGCAACCGAAAAGCAAACCCCCGCCCCGCACAATACCCCGCTCAGAATCACTGCCTGTTGCCGCATTCGCTCGACCAGCCCGCGCCCGAATTCATACGAAAATCGCGGCAACGCCAACAATCCAGCAGCGGTGACAACCTGCGTCATCACCGTCGCGGGCAGCAGCATCGCTCGCAAACTCCCCGCCGCACCCAATCCAAGAAACGCCCCCGCCAAAAGCATCTGCACCTGCCCGGACACCGAGTACAAAATCGTGCTGCCGACCAGCCACCGCCCGTAAGACCAGCTCTCCGCCAACGTCGAACTCCACGCAATCCGCTCATCGGAGGGCAAGTCTTTGCGAAACATTCGCAAACCCAGCTCGCGCAAAACTAAACATGAGCCCACAACACTCGCCGCCCCCACCAGCAGGAATACAAAAAACGGACTCGCCCATCCGAAGTGACGCAGCACATACAAGCCAATAAGCACCAACAACAAACAACATCCGCTGCCGAGCACGGCGGAAAGGGGCTGCTGCCTCACGTAACACATGCGCCGCGCAAGAAACAGAAACAACAGAAACGGAAGCGCCAGCCCGCTCCCCGCGATGGCCCAGGCGAGCGGACTCGTCGGTGCAACAAGCCACACCACGAGCGCGAAGCAAACCACCACCACGGAACACACACCGGTCAACACGCCGTGCACAATCATCTGCGCATGAAAATACTCACGCAGCCGCCTCACATGCCGCGAAGGCCCGATCACGCTCATCGGCTCAAGCACCACAACGTTGTGCAATCCACTCACAAACAAATACGCCGCAAACGCAATTGCATACGCCCCGTAACTTTCCGGCGCCAGCCAACGCGCCAAAAGAAACGTCACGCAAAACCCCGTAAGCGCTGTCAGCCCCTGGTCTACCAACGACCACGCCGACTTCACTCCCAACGCCCGCAGCCTGCCCGGCGCAAGAAAATCAGCAGGCCAGTCCGAAGCAATCGCATCGGACGGCGTCGCTTCTCGAATTTCTGGCACGGCAGGAGCAGGCATAGCAGGCACCGCAGTCATCGCCGAAATCCTCAATTCCCTTCCGCCTGCAGCACCACCGGCAACGTCTTGAGTAAAATCCTCAAATCCAACCCCAAGCTCCACCTCTCGATGTACTCCAAATCCAGCGCCATATTCGTTTCGAACGATGGATCGCGCCGAGCCGTCACCTGCCACAATCCCGTCACCCCGGGCTTCACATCCAGACGCCGCAAATCCTCCGCCCGGTAAAGCTGCACATCGTCCAAAGGATGCGGCCGCGGGCCGACCAGACTCATATCTCCCCGAATGACGTTGATAAGTTGCGGCAGTTCATCAACACTGAATCTCCGCAGCCACACTCCGCACCGTGTAATCCGTGGATCCTTCTGCATCTTGAAAAAAGGTCCATTCCGTTCGTTTGACCGCCGCAATTCTTCTTTCGCCATATCCGCGTCTTCGACCATGGTCCGCAGCTTGTAGCAGCGAAACTTTTTACCCTTCCTCCCCACGCGCAACGCTGAATAAAACACCGGCCCTGGCGAATCCAGCACGATCCAAAGCGCCGCGATCCCAACAATCGGCAAGCTCAGCAAAAAGCCCACAACTCCGACCACCACATCCAGCACCCGTTTCGCCGCCAAACCAAACGCCGGGATCGGCTGCCCGTGCAGCTCCAGCACCGGAAATCCCCCGATCGCATGCATCGGCGCGTGCCATCCCAGTCCGTCATACAAGTCCGGCACAACGTTCATGTCCAATCGCAGACGCCGCGCCTCCACAAAAATTTCCTTTACGACCTCGCGCTCCGCCGGCAACGCCACAAATACTTGATCGACGAAGTTCTCCAGCGCCACGCGCCCAAAGTCATGCAGCGAGCCCAATACGCGGGCGTCACCGTTCGGATGCGCGTCCACAAATCCGCACACGGAGTACCCCAGATGCCGATTCGCCTCTAACCACCCAGCAAGCGCCCGGCCGGTCGGCCCTGCGCCGACAATCAAAACACGCGAAGCGCACTCGCCCCGTTTCGCCCGCCGCAAGACGTACAACCGCTTGGCATACCGCCAACCCGCCAGCGTAAAGACGTTCAACGCCCCCGCGTAAGCCACGGTAACCCGCGAAATTTCCCGGGTCCCCGACGCAAACACAAACAACACGAACAGCGCAGTCGCCATTCCGACGGCCCTCATTACCGTGCCGCTTTCTTCGATTGCCGACATTTCCTTGGGAGTCCGATATAGATGTTGGCTTTTGCATGCCAGTACAACTAGCGCCGCATAGAGCGTCAGGAAACCCGCATGAACGGGCGACAAGAGGTGCGCAACAAATCCTCCGGTATGTGCCACGGAAAATCCGCGCACATTTTGCAAATCAACATGCAGCCACAGAATAAGCGCTCCGCCCAGGCACACCATCGCCACATCGATGGCTACGTAAACGACTTGCCGCACCAGCCCGACTCGAAGTCGCCCGGATGACCCTCGCGCGCCGATATCCTCGCTGGCGAAGAATCCGCCGCCGAACCCGGGCGACGCAAAATCCGCTGCCGCCGCAGACTGTGCCTGACGTGCTGCCGTACCATTCATCTCGACAAATACCGCTTCATCTCTTGACCCTCGTCCCCATCATTCTTTCCGTCACGGCGAGGTTTGCGTGACGCCCGGAGCTCGATCTGCTTTCTCCGCGGTTTCACGCATCCCGCGCAAACTCCCAAGGCCCCAGGTACGCGCTACGACGCTACGTGCAGCCGACCCAACGGCCGCAAATCGCCGCGTACTCACTACCACCGCCGTAAGCATTTCTTCGGCCAGCAAACGCCCAGGGTCCGTGGGATCGATCTGCGCCCATCTCTTGCGCAGCAAGATCCACGCCGCCGTTGCGCAAATCACCAAACCCGTCCCGCACAAAGTAAGCAACACCCGATGCGGCGATGACTTCACCGTTGGCGCCACCGCGCGATCCAAAACCTTCACGCTGGGAATTTCTTTGGCCTCCTGCACCTTCGCCAATTCGTACTGCTGCGTCAGCAGCTCGTAGACCGTCTCTTCAATTTTCGTCCGCCGGTAAAGGTCCGCATACTTGACCCCCAACAGCGGCAATTTCCGTATCGATGGATACAACGAACTGTCGTTCCGAACCTCGGTGGGCGAACTGCTGCCGCCCAACTTTTGTAGCTGTTCCCGCAACTCCCCGATACGCGCCTGTAACGCCCGCACGCGTACGTTGTTCACCGTATAAATCTTCTCCAGCCCGCTCGCTTCCGCCTCCGCCGCAATCAGCTGACCTTGCAGCGTCGCCGCCGCCTCTACCATCGCTCTGCCTTGTGCGGGAATATCAATCGCCGTGTTCTTGCTTGCGAATTCACTGAATTGCGTTGCAGCGCTGTCCAGATCGCTCTTTACCGTCGTCAATCGCTCTTCCAGAAAAATGCGCTCCCGACGCGCCGACGAAGTACTGAGCTGCGATACGAGACGATCCAACTCTTCTACATAAGCCTGCGCGATCGCCGCTGCCCGCCCCGGATCGCGACTTATTACCGTGATTGTGATCACCCCGCTTTTTCGGTCCTCGCTGACCTTCGTATGCGCCTCAAGTTGTTTTCGCGTGTATTCAATCTTGGTGGTTTTGTATTCCCGGCTGAGCTGAAATTCATCGATCAGCCGGTCGGCAACCGTTCGGCTCTCCAGAATCTCGACGAAAACAGGCCCATTTCCTTTCACTCCCAACAGATCTCCCGCCAGTCCACTCAGCATCCCGGTCCCGCGCGTCGCCAAAGCCGCCATCAACGCAGCCCCGTTACCCGACCCAGTCTCCGGCGGCATCAATTTCGCCGTCGCTTCATATCCCTTGGGCAAAATCAACACCACCAGCAAGCTCACGACGAAACCCCACACCACGGACCACGCAAGTGTTCGCCGGTGTTCCCAAAGAATCCGCGCGCGCGCAATTCTCTCCTCGCGCACCTTCTGAGGATTTCCCACACTCACCCTGCGCGAATAGCCGTTCTCCGGCGGGTGTTGCCCAGGCGGCCGAACCACGTCGTTTCCGTTGACGTTCATCATGTAGGGGCGCGCTTTTAGCGCGACCGTTACCTCCACCAACTCAAATCCTCAATTTCGCCGCCCCAAACGCCGACAAAAAAAGCCAAATCCGCCGCCCGAGAACGTTGGCGCGCTTTAGCGCGACCGCTCCCCTCCACACTCACGGCCTGAAATACGCAACCGCAAACGCCAGCGAAGATGCCACCTGCGCCGCCTGGAAAAGATTCGAGTAATTGCGCGGGCCCACATTCGGCGCCTTCTCCGGCACCACGATCGAATCTCCTGGCCTCAACGCCGCGTCCATCGGATCCCCGCTCCAGAATCCCGGACTGTTCTTCGAACCAATCACCGACCCGTCCGCACGAATCACAAACGCAGCTTTCTTATCGGCCACCTGCGTCATGCCTCCCGCCTGAGCCAAATACCATCTCGCGCTTCTTCCCGACCGGAACCCGACTGCCGTGGGGTTAAACACCTGCCCCGTGACCGTCACGTAGTCCGCCTTCTTCGGAATCAACAACACGTCGCCGTCCCGCACCGGAACGTCCGCCTCGGTGTTCCGCCACGCATTCACGTTCGACTGTATGTGAACCACCACGCGCCCGATCGGCTGGTTCTCTTGCAATTGATTCAGCGCCGTCTGCGTTTGCGCCAGCGCCGTCAACTTCGCATTCTTCTCGTCCGCTGTAGTTTCAGGCAGCGCTTTCAGATTAGCTTGCTCCAGCTTCATTCGCTCCACCAACTCGCTGCGCGACTTCATTTCCAGGTCGCGCACCTCGCGCCTCATCAACACTGCTCCATACGGATACGCCTGCGGACCAAATCCTCCGGCCCGCGACAGCAAAGAGCTCAGCCGTTCGCCCGGCTTGATTCCATACGAACCTGCATGCTCAACCTCGCCTTTCACCGTCGCGGAAGCCGCGATATCGTTCCACCCGGGATTCTGGCGAATCGTCAACACGTCTCCGTCGCGCAACGGCACATTTGCACGTTCGTCGCCCACCAGCGCCGCCGAAAGCTCCACCTGCCGGCTCTGCGTGGTCAAGTGGTGGGTGTCGCCCTCTGCGTAACTCGTCAGGTCCGCCTTTGCATTGTCGGCGCTCCGTTTCAGCCCGCCCGCCACTCCGATCAAGTCTTCCACGCGCATATTGCTCGTCAGCGGATAGCGCCCCGGCTTTGCTACCTCGCCCTTGATGTACACGGTTGCCGGCTCGACTCTCGCCGCGCTGCGGTGTACCAGCAGCCGATCCCGCGGCTGCAAGATCAAGTTGTCGGCAGGGTTTCCCGCTAATGCTCCGCCCAAATTCACGCTGACGATCTTCATCGTTCCGTCGGCCTGCGTCCGGAACAATTGCGCCGCATCCAGCGCCGCATCCGGCGACACGCCGCCCGCCAGATAAATCGCATCGCGCAAATGAGCCTGCCCCGACGTCCGATACTTCCCGGGAGAACGCACTTCTCCCCCGATCCACACCGTCGGCGCCTGTTCGAAATCGTATCGGCTGAAAATCCGCACAGTATCGAGAGCATGCAGCTGCGGACTCTCCGCTGGATTGGCAAGCGCCGCCGCTAGGTCGAAGCTCTCAACGCTGGGCCGGAAGTCCGGAGCATTCAGTCGTACGATTTCCGCGTAGCTGCCCGCGGGCTCAGGCAGTAGATCGCCATACGACGCGATCACATCAGTCAATTTCATTCCTTCGCGATAGGAATATCGTCCGGGACGCTGCACATGCCCCTGAAGGTAAATTGCGTTCTCGTTGTAAGCCGCGATCGGAAAGATATGGATCTCGTCTCCGTCCTCGATCTTTACCGCGCTCAATTCTTTTTCGATCGCCGCCGCGTCTCCGCTGGGCGAAATTTCGATCGTCTGCATCGTGCGCTTCTCGTGCGCCTGCAACCGTTGCAGCTCAATGTGCTGCAGCGCAGCGGCGGGCAGAATTCCGCCAGCCAGGTTGATCACCTCCGCCAGCGACGATTCTTCGTGCAATTCGTAAATCGCCGGGCGCCGCACCATCCCGCTCACGGTCACCTGCGCCCCCACCGGCGGCACCATCAGCGAGTCGCCATTCTCCAAACGCTTCGCGTCCGATCCCACGCCCCGCAACAACAGATCGTAAGCGTCCACTTCCTCAATCAATTGTTTGCCGCGATAGTGCTTCAACCCGCGCAATGACCCGCGCTGCGTCACTCCGCCCGCCGCAAACAGCGCATTCAACGGCGTCGAAAGCGAGCTGATGTCATACGCACCTGGCTCCGCCACTTCCCCCGCCACATATATGCGAACCGTCCTCAGCCGCGACAGCGAAACATCCGCGGAAGCATCCTGGTACTGCGATCGCAGCGCCTGCTGCACCGCTTGCTGCACATCTCCCAGCGTCCGGCCGCTCACCAGCAGTGGCCCAGCCTCCGGCAACGCAATGCGTCCCTCGCGATCCACGGTTCTCGTAAAGCGCTGCGAAAATCCTCCCCACAAATCTATGGCCAGGCCATCGCCCGGCCCCACGACATAGTCCGGCCCCACCGGCAAATCCATCGGAATCGCATCCAAATCACGCGTCCCGTTGCGGAACATCTCCAACCCGAACCGATCAAGATTCCGATCCCGGGGTGAGGCCTGCACGTACAAGTCATAGAGAGAGGGGATATCCGAATACGGATTGACTTTGCGCTCCATCACTACAGGAGCAAGGTCTCTCGCCTCCTCTCCACCTCGCGTTCCCGGCAGCCTCACAATTTTTGGCTCTTTGCCGACGGATGGTCCGCTACGCGCGAAATCCGCCCCGGTTGAAGGAGGCAACAAGTCCAGCAGCCGGCTTCCACCATCACTCGCGCCACCAGCGCTGGCCATTCCACTGTCTGGCCTCATCGAGGGGCCGATGCCCATTCCGTCCTGCGCCCTCTTCGTCGGATTGGAAACCAGACTCAAGTTCCCGCCCGCTCCCAGTGAACCCAGTGAGGATTGTTCGCCAACATCGCCGCCATTAGCAGCCCTCAGCGTGCGCGCCAGATCGGCCGGAGACATCGAGTCCGGCATCAAAGGCAAATTCGGCTCCGGCGAGTCCGGCATCGGCTGAGGACGAGGTGTTTTTCTTCGCGCATTCTTCGCGGGTGGAGCATCACAATCCGTGTCGCGTTCAGCGTCGCAACCCGAAGCCTGCTCAACTTTCTGCTCTGGACGCGGCTGCAACGCCTGCGCATCCTCCTGCCCTTCGATTTGCACCAGACGCCGCGCACGCTCCTTCAGAATCAGATCCTGCTCCTTCGCCGCATCGGAATCCGGATTCACGCTCGGCAGCAAATATCCATACCGCTGCACCAATCGTGTCGCCACCGAACGAAACGCCAAATCCTGCTCGAGCCGCTCAAAAATCCCTTGGTCGCTGACCGCGGAATCCTCCACCACCTGCCCGTTATCTCCCGCTTCCTTCGCCACCCAGCTCTTCAACTCCACCAGCAGCCCCGCATCCTTGATCAATACCGCTTTGATCTGCACCGCCGATGCCGCCACTCGCGTAAGATTTTCTTTCACCAGATCGGAACTCTCCGGCGAACGACGGCGATCGGAAGGCGCATTCTCGCGCGTCACAGGTCGCCCGACATCCTGCGCGTGAGCGACACCTCCAACTCCGATAGCACAGAACAAAACAATCGCACTCAAATCGAATCTCACGCTGCTCCTCCAAAACCCGCGGCGATGTTCCGCATCACGCTGAGTATTCCTTCCTGCGAAGGCTCGATGTCGCTGCAATGAATATCCAGCTGAAGCGAAGCCCAATAGCACACGCTCCGGTTATGTTCGCTGGCCACTGCGATGATCCTCACGTCCGGGTGCGCGCGCAGCACCGTGTCGCAAATTCGCGGTCGTTGCCCAAGTTCATCCAGCGAGATCACCAACAAATCAGGCGCGGTCTTCTTCACTGACGCCGGTATCTCCGTTTCATTCGAGACTTCCCCGACAATCTCAATGTCCGCGCGGTCCGCCAGCGTAGCCAGAAGCAGCTCGCGCATCACCCGCGGCCGGTTCGCTACAAGTACGCGGATGACCTTGTCCATGCCCGTTCTCCTGAAACACTTCCGTAAGTATTCGCCGAAGTACAGAAAGCAACAGGCCCAAAAACGCATCGCGGCAGCACTAACAAAGAACTAAACCCAAGGACCAAGCGCGCAGCCCCACTTGACATTCCTTTGACACGCCTCTGACACAAAGCGCGCACAGTCCTTTGCTGTGATCGCAGTAGCACAAACACTCTTGTTTACCCTGAGCTTCGAAGGGTCTGTGCGCTCACACTCGCAGCGGGATGTTGCAACTTGCGGGGCAATCTAGCAGTGAGTCCGTGAAGACAGAGTGAAGGATAAAGAAGTGAGGTCCGAAGAGAAAAACGCGATCAGCTCACAGGACAAGGGACAAAGCATTCGACGAGAGTTTGGAGGCGCGAGGCGGAATCGAACCGCCGATAAAGGTTTTGCAGACCTTTGCCTTACCACTTGGCGACCGCGCCACCGAATCCGGAGGAATTAAAACACAAGCTTTGTGCTTGCGATTCTTTCCTCCGGGCAATTTATAATTCAGCAGAAGACCGCAGGGGACGTGCCAAAGCGCGCCCCTACATTTCCCGCATCAACACCCATTTCAACACCTCCGAGTAGCACAGGCACTCCTGCCTGTGCTAGGTCGCTCCGCTCGTTGCGATTGCGCGCTCGTTACGATCGCGCCACTCAGTGCGCTCCCGCCGCCAGCGAACCCGACGCCGTTTGGTTTGTGACCGGAGCGCCAATCAGGTTACCCCACTCGGTCCACGAACCATCGTAATTCTTAACGTTGTCATAGCCGAGTAGATATTTCAGCACGAACCAGGTGTGCGAACTGCGTTCGCCGATCCGGCAGTAAGCGATCGTCTCGTCCGCTCCGGTCACGCCCTTCGCGCCGTAAAGGCTCGCCAATGCGTCGGCCGACTTGAACGTGCCATCCTCGTTCGCCGCTTGCGCCCAGGGAATGTTCGCCGCTCCGGGAATGTGCCCCGCGCGCTGCGCCGTCTCCGTCATTCCCGGAGGCGCAATGATTTTCCCGGTGAACTCGTCCACAGAACGCACATCCACGAGATGGCCGGGCGTCTTCTTCTGCACGATGGCCAGCACTTCGTCACGAAATGCGCGAATCGAATGATCCGACTCGCCGGCGCGATACGTTGTTGCCGCCACCTTCGTGGGCTCGGTCGTGGTCGCGCGCTTTTCTTCCAGCCACTTCTTACGGCCGCCGTTGATGAGTTTCACGTCTTTGTGGCCGTGATATTGCAACTGCCAGAAAGCGTAAGCCGCAAACCAGTTGTTGTTATCGCCGTACAGCAAAATCGTGGTGTCGTTGGAGATGCCCGACTTGCTCAACAGCGCCTCGAGCGCAGCCTTATCGATCAGGTCGCGCCGGATATTGTCCTGCAACTGTGTTTGCCAGTTCCATCCGACGGCGCCGGGAATGTGTCCCTGGTCGTAAGCGGTGGTATCGACATCAACTTCGACCAAACGGGTGTTCGGGGCATTCAAATTCTTCGCCACCCATTCGGTGGAAACCAGAACTTCCGGATGTTTGTAGTCAGCCATTTTCAATCTCCTCTTCGCTTTTGAATCGTATTCCAACTCGGCGCATCACCGTTGCATCTCCGCAAAATTGCCATCCCGCCCCCCGCGCTTCTTGCGGGGTGAGGGAGCTGCTTTTCGCGTGATCCCAAAACAAAAAACCCACCGGGCCATCTCGTTCTGGCGGTGGGATTCAGAAAACCGAGGCTAATTTCGTGTTGCTAGATGCCCAGCCTCCCCGCGCCAGAAGACACACAAGTGCAACAGAGACAGCAACAGGCTGTCGTGAGCTGCATCTTCTGTCGGTTAGCCAACATTTTTCAAGCATACACGCGAACCTTATTCCAAGCAATAGCACGGTTCGGCCGGTGTTTGCGCGGTATCTGTTGGCGAATCATTTCGCGTTGCTCGCTGCTGAGGCGATAGCTTCGCCCAAGTCTTTGGTGCTTGCGCTTCCGCCGATGTCTGGGGTGCGGATTCGCGATTTCGCCAGGACCTGAGTGATGGCGTTTTCGACGGCGTCGGCGGCTTCTGGCGCGCCCAGGTGGCGCAGCATCATCGCGCCGGACCAAATCTGGCCGATAGGATTGGCGATTCCCTTCCCGGCAATGTCCGGCGCCGAACCGTGGACCGGCTCGAACATCGACGGAAATTCTCTTTCCGGATTCAGGTTGGCCGAAGGCGCGATGCCAATGGAACCCACGACTGCAGGGCCAAGGTCCGAGAGAATATCGCCGAACAGGTTCGAGCCGACGATCACATCAAACCAGTCCGGATGCCGCACGAAATGCGCGGTCAAAATATCGATGTGATATTCATCGGTGCGCACGTCGGGATATTCGGCGGCGATTTCGCGGAAGCATTGGTCCCAGAACGGCATGGTGAAGATGATGCCGTTCGATTTTGTGGCGGATGTGAGGTGTTTCCTGACTCTGCCGCGGGCCAACTCGAAAGCGTAACGCAGTATGCGCGTCACACCGCGGCGCGTGAAGATGGTTTGCTGCACGGCCATCTCTTGATCCGTGCCTTCGTAGATGCGGCCACCGACGTTGGAGTATTCACCCTCGCAGTTTTCACGCACGATCACGAATTCGATATCGCCAGGCTTCCAGTTTTTCAAGGGCGTTTCGATGCCCTCGAAGAGCCGCACCGGCCGAAGATTCACATACTGCTGAAACGTGCGCCGTATCGGAATCAGCAAACCCCACAGCGAGATATGGTCAGGGACGGTAGGATGGCCGACCGCTCCGAGAAAAATGGCGTCGAAGGGCCGCAGCTGTTGCAGGCCGTCCTCCGGCATCATCCTTCCGGTGGCAAGGTAGCGCTCGCAGCTCCAGTCGAACGGATGCCAGTCGAATTGGAATCCGAACCGCTTGCCCGCCGCTTCCAGGACGCGGATTCCTTCCGGCACGACTTCTTTGCCGATTCCGTCGCCTGCGATGACTGCGATTTTGAACGTTTTCATCATTCTATTGTACCGGCCATTATGCCGCTCTATTGAGACTGTTGCGTACCGGGTGGAACGTCTCAGCCTTCCCGTTTGGGAACTTCGCCTTTTCGTGAACGGTTTTTGTAGAGGCGAGTTTAGCTCGCCATTTTGTTACGGCCCAAGCACGTATGCGCCGATCGCGCCAACTTGCTAGTTAACAACTTACCCCCCCCCCGCCTTTTTCCGTAAGTGCGGATTCTAAAGAAGTTTAAGGCTAGCGTTTTTGGATCTGCGGATTCTAAACGAGTTACGCGGCTACTTTGCGGAAGTGCGGATTCTAGAGGGTTTACGGTTGAAGTGGCATTTGGCGGCCGGACGTCAGAGCCGCCGAGGGATGTGCCGAGCGTTCGAATTACTATTTGAGCTAACACGAAGTAGAATAGCATGTTGGTAACCTCCCGTCAAGGACCAATTCGGGACGAGAGTGTCAGGAGATAGACGCCACGGTGAAGCGGGTCGATTTTGGATGGAGTGGAGGAGTGAGAGGAAGAGTCAACCCCAAGACCCAGGTTCAAAAACCGAACCTGGGGCACCCTCCGCGTCAGTTCAGACTATGAGCGAGAGAAGCTTACTTACCCGGGCACCCGCCAGTTTGGAGGTATCATTTGTTTATATGGCGGTTGAACTTCACACCAAGCGTCTTTGGTTGCGGCCCCTGGAACTCGCTGACGCCGAACAGACACAGCGCCTGTTTCCACAATGGGACATCGTCAAGTTCCTCAACTCAAAAGTTCCGTGGCCTTATCCCGCAGATCGAGTGCTCAATGTCTATCGAAACGAGATTCTGCCGGGTATCGAACGCGGAGAAGAATGGCACTGGACTCTGCGACTTAAGGAAGCGCCAGATCAACACATTGGTGTGATCAGTCTTCATCGGGACGAATGGGATAACCGGGGATACTGGCTTGGACTGCCGTGGCAACGACAGGGCCTCATGACCGAAGCGGTAATCGCCGTGAATGACTACTGGTTCGACGTACTCGGATTCCCGGTGCTGCGTGCGCCAAAGGCCGTTGCGAATGTGGCCTCCCGCCGCATCTCCGAAAAAACAGGTATGCGACTTGTTGTCACCCTCGAACGCGACTATGTTTCGGGCAGGCTTCCAGCAGAAATCTGGGAAATTACAGCAGAAGAATGGCGTGCGAAGAGAACGGAGCTTAATTTCAAGCGGAGTGCCTGATAAACGACGTATCGGGAGTTGCCCGTGGTGAATCCGATTGATGAAGCCTTTCGATCACGAACTGCCGGACAGGCAGTAGAGTTAAGCCGCGCCTTTTCCTTCAAGAAATTTCGATAGGCTCCCCGCGAAGTGCACAAAATCGGCGGGCATCATAATCACTGTGATGCTGTTGTTCTCCGCTCCTACCTCGGCGACCATCTGCATACGCCGCAATTCCAGCGCGGCCGGGTGGGCACATCGGGGAGCTAGGCCAGTAATAGGGGGAAGACTCTAGTGGGGGCGGACAAGTTTCGCCCGCCCTCGCTTCGATTGTGAAGGTTTAAGAGCGCCGCGCTTGTTGCGCAGCCGCGTCCTTATGGCTCGCAAAACGCCCTAAAGGAATCCTGTAGCGCTTGGACGCTAGAGAACCCCAGGGCTGAGGCGGCCGCATCCAGGCCCCCAAACTGTTGGGCCAGGCCGGAGATGCTTTCGCCGTGACAGTTGGGCTGTCCCGGCGTTCCGGCTGCGGGAACGAGTCGTACCAGTCAGGGAAAACGTCATATTGAACGTGGGCGGCGGCGTTGTGTCGTTGATGATGTCGGTGCCGATTCGCAGCCAATCCGGCGCCAAATCCGAGTTGCGGATCCACGCTTGCAAATCGCCAGCGATCGCGGTCCCAGGCGACACGATGGGTCTCGGGGCGGAAAGGAACAGAAAGTCGCCGCCACCGGTAACCAGGACCTCTGGACGGAAGAAATAGTGATCCGCTGGCAGAACAATCGGAGTGGTAAAGGTGATGCCGATTTCAACCTCCTCGCCGGTCGCTGGCCCCTCACCATGTGTAGTGCTGTTTGGCTTCTTGTTGATGCCGTTTACTACGCTGTTTGGGACCGAGGAGTTGGCATTCAGCAAGCGTACGGCAAAGTGGAGGGTCCCCAAGCTCCCATCGCGTGTCGCGGCGTCAATTTCGACGTCCGAAGGCGAGTTGGCCCGCGAGGGCACGTTTCCAGCCAGGGGATCGGGATTGGCGGAATCTTGGGGAAAAAGGTGATATAACTCGACCTCGACGTTAGTAATATTCGCGAGAGGCGTTGCCGGAGAGATCAAACCGGTAATGGTGGCTCCGGTGATGACGGTGGTCTGATTCAAGACGAAGTCATCGGCCGTTTCCGTTTCTAGCTTCCCAGTACTGGGACGCCGCGACAGGGCTCCGAGCTTACCGTCGGGGTTACCGGTGCTGACGATAAACTTGCTGTCCTGCGCCGAAGCGATTCCAGAGAAGAAGATCGCGGCCAACACAACCAACAATCCGAACAACTTCTGACAACTATGGTTTTGCACTTCATGCTCCTTGTTTTTTTGACTTAGATTGCGATTTCTGCGGGTGCTGGGTTCGAGCACTGCGTCATTTCGCTTGGTCACTTTTAGCCGGAGGGCGAGGATGGTGTCCTTAGGGGGCTCCAAAAGTTTTCCAAGCACTTTCCAAGTTCCTGCCAAGGGACGGAATGACAGTTCTAAATCGATGAATTTAGGTAGAGAAATGCAGATGAAGGACGCTTACAGCCTGACTACATGAATGCTTCGTGAATGCCTCATGAAAAAAAAGTGCTGGCGAACATCTGGTGTCGCTGGCGTGCGGCGCCCATGAGCTGACCGAACACGGGTTCGTTGCGAAGACTGTCCAGGAGCGGATCGGTCAAGAAATAAGGATAGGAAAAGAATCCGCTCTCGATGCTCCGTTTCAAGACCCTCAGGGCTGAGGCCTTATCTCCCAGTACGGCGTAGGCTTGGGCAATCTTGTATGTCGCTTCGGGATCGCCGACCCCGCGATGAGTGATTTTCGTTTCTACCTCGCGAAGGATGGCTAAGCCTGCGGATGCGTTGTGGCGAATGCCCAGGCTAAGGGCCTTTCCGATCTGCGCCTGGAGGAGGGAATGATCGAGTTCCAGGGCGTGGTCGAAATGCTTTGCTGCGTCCTCCCAATTTTTTTGGTAGTACGCGCCGAAGCCACGATAGAATGCGATCAGCGCGAGGTCGTTCGATTTCGGGAGACTCTCAAGAAACCGATCGTACTGTCCCAAGTACAAGTAGCTGTTGAGGGTGGAACTATTAAGCTTTACGCCGGGGTCAAGGCGCCGGGCATTTTCCGCTTCGCGCACAGACTCCTGCAGCATCCCCGCGAAACGATAGGCGTAGCCGAGTTCCCAATGGATTTCAGCGCGATTCGGATTTGCCTTGAGGGCTTCTCTCAGCAGCGGCACTGCCTTCTCAACCCTTCCCGTATCTGTGAACATGTTTGCCATGTAGATCCGCGCGTCGATCTGATCGGACTGCAGGGCGAGAGCGCGTTCAAAGGCTTTCTGCGCCTGTTGATATTGTTCTCCTCCGCCGAATTGAAAGGAAGCATTTGCGGTGTAGGTCCTGCCCAGATTGGCCCAGGTCAGTGCATAGGCGGGTGCAAGCGCTGTCGATTTCTCGAGCATCTTGATCGCCATGGGGAAGTCACTCGTGGAGTAAAGATCGATTCCTCGCAAATAGTATTCGTAGGCAAGAGGATTGATTACTTCGTCCTGTTTGAGCCGCGCAGCCTCGGAAGGAGACAAACTTAGTTCCATTCCCTTGATGATCTGGTTCGCGACGCTTTCTTGAACGGTCAGTAGCTTTTCGTATCTCAGATCGAAACCACCCTTCCAAAGAATGCTCTCGGTCTTAACGTCGATCAATTGGCACGTAATTCTTAGATCGTCCCCTTCGCGAAGGAATGTTCCCGTCAGAAGGGTATCCGCGTCGAGTTCGGAAGCGATTCTCCGGATATCAATTGCTTGCGTCTTGTATTTCTGCACGGCATAGGAGGGCCGGACGGCGAGTTCACTGATGTAGCCAAGCTTGGTTATAACCGCATCGGCCAGCGAGAAACCCAAGAAGTCACTCTCCGCATCCGCACGCAGGTTCTGGAACGGCAAAACGGCTAGGCGGTGCGGTTGTCCGGAAGAATGCTTTCGGATCGATGGGCCTTGATATACGAGGTAACCCGTGGCGACTACTACGAGCAAGAGTAAGCCGAGGACGGCAACGCCGAACCGACGCCAAGCTTTCTTTCTTACGAAAGTCTTCGCCTGGACCGGGGCATTCGAAGAGGTGTCATCGCTTTGTTCTGCGGTCTGGATAGGTAGCTCTTGGACACGGTTGACCGCAGGACTCAGCTTGTGGGGAGTCTCCGCTCGTACTTCCGCAACAGGCGCGACAAACCGATAGCCCTTTTTGGGTACGGTCTCGATGTAGGGCCGGCCATCGAGCGTGTCTCCGAGTAGCTTGCGCAGTGCGGAAATATTCACGGTCAGGTTGGCTTCTTCAACGAAGCTGTCCGGCCAGACCCTCTGCATCAAATCTTCCTTAGTCGTCAACCGACTGCCGTTCTGAACCAAGACCAGGAGAACCTCGAAAACCTTTGGAGTGAGCGAGACAGGGGTTCCCTCGCTCAGTAGGAGGTGGTTCGCAGGGTCAAACCGGAATCTGCCGAACTCGTACAAGGTATTGCTCTCCAACGCCTTAGCAGCTTTTCAGGGCTATTTGGAAAATCCTTGCAAATTTACAACGAGCTTCTAAGGACTCCGCCAGTCACTCCCTTTAGATTTGGCACCTGCGACGGACTGGGCAGAGTTACCCGGATTGTAGTGCAGAGGAAAGACCCCGGCAAGGTCGAGAAAGCCGGTCAAAATCGCGGCTCTGAGTTGTGTGAAATGAAACGCTGGAAATGGATGTTTAGAGGACACAACCAAGAGGAGAAGAAGCAAATGAAATCACGAATGCTGTTCGCAATCTGTTTCGTACTAGCTGTGGGAAACTTGGCGCATGTCAAAGAGCCCTCGGAAGTATCATCGCGCGCGGTGGAACATATCCAGAAAGAGGTCCAGCACGAACTGATTATGCTGCCGCTTCTGGGCGTGTTCGACAATCTCGCGTATAAGGTGGTCGGTCCCGAAGTAATACTCCTCGGGCAAGTAACGCGTCCGATGCTGAAGTCGAATGCGGAAAACGTGGCGAAGAAAATCGAAGGTGTAGAACGCGTCAGCAATCAGATTGAGGTTCTTCCATTGTCGCCCTTTGACAACACGCTCCGCCTCCGGCTCTTTCGCGCAATCTACGACTACGCCCCGCTGGAAAAGTACGCTCTAGGGGCCAACAAACCAATTCGAATCATCGTGAAAAATGGACACGCCACTCTAGAGGGCGTGGTCGACAACGAAGTGGACAAGAATATTACGGGTATTCGGGCGAACGGTGTGGCGGACGTGTTCTCGGTCGCCAATAACCTCCAGATCTCAAGGTATTTGCGATAGCAGACCCGAATTGTGAGGAATACGATCTATTCGAGATCGGGCGGAGTCACCTTGGCAATCCAGGAGTCGTAGTCGGAAGTGAAGCCCGCTTTTTGCTGCAGGACATGAACCTGGCGCTCCACCTCCGCCATCTGGTCGTCTGAAAGCTGTGGGATCACTTCAATCTGCTTCCCAATCGCGTCCATGGAACTCGCGACTTGCTGTTCAGCACTGCCGGCAGCGGCAGCGTTTCCATCGTCGCCCTTCATGCAATCCACCACGCGCTTGGTCACTTTCTGGCTGTGCACCAGCGACACACGGATGTTCCCTTGTCCGGTGACGACGTTTCCGACGCCGAATACGCGGTCCATAGCGGTGTACCGCGGTACATCCTTGCCAGCGAATGTGTAGTATTCACCATTCATGTTGATCCCGGAAAGCTTCTCCGGTACCGAGCCGATCGAAGAAACGACCAGGGGCGCGCGGAGTTCGTGTTCCGAGCCCGGGATGGGATCGGCCTTGCGGCCTTCGATTTTCGTTTCCACCACTTTGAGCCCGGCGAGGCGCCCGTTTTCGACGATGATGCCGGTTGTCAGCCTACGATCCTGTACGCGAAAAAGGTATTTGTTTTGCGCCAGGCGCAGCATTTTCTGCCGAACCATTTCCGTTTTGGCGACCTGGTCGGGCGTCGCGTTGTCGGGTGGTTGCGCCAGGGGCATGTCCTGTTCGCGGCGGCGATAAATTAGGAGGCAACCCTTTACGCCCAGCTCTTCCGGCTTGATGCCGTTCGCTTTGCATACCTCCGGAATGCCTTTGTCCAGCTCGTGCATGCTGGTGTGAACGCCGCGAGCCTCTAAAGCCCGTTCGTAGTTTTCGAGCTGGAGCACCTTGACCACGTCAATGGATGCCAGCCCGCCGCCCACCACCACGGCTTCGTCGGGCGTTTCATAGCGCGGTCCCTGGTAGTCCTTTTCGTTCTTGTGGTTGTACCAGTAGATAAAGGGATTTTGGTAAAGGAGGCCTTTGCCAACGTACTGCTCTGCTTCCGGCACGCCCAATTCCCGGTCGCGCCAGGCGCCATTGGCCAGAATGACCGCCGAAAAGCCCCACTTCAAAAGGTGCGGGAGGTCAAAATCCCGGCCCAGCTTGGTGGAGGGGATGAAATACACATTCGGCTTCTTCATGCGCGCGTCGATTCGGGCGTATTCCTGTTTGCGCTGCTCGACGTGCCAACGAGGCAGACCGTCTTCGATCTTGCCGTATGGCCGTGTGTTCTGCTCGAACACGGCGACTCGAATTCCGTGATCCGCCAGAATCTCCGCCGCCACCGAGCCTGAAATCGCACCGCCGATTACCGCCACGAAATGATGCCCAGGATTCGTCATATATCAGCCACCCCATGCATTGGAGCGCGATTGTACAACGCATCGTGCAAAGTGTCGCCAACCACCGAGGGTTTATCAAGGGCTACGCGTGCTTGAAGCAGTCCTTGGCGGTTCCAAATCACGACCTGACAGGGTGTAGACGCCCAGAAACCGGACCGTCGCGATTGCGTCCATAGAAACGGACATCCACATGCCGTTCTCTTCGGCGAATCGGAGGGTGATGTGGAGGTCCTTGATCCAGAAAGAGGGACTCTTGAGCGGGATTCCAACAATCTGCCGGATGTGGTACGTCTTGGCATCCACCCAGATGTCGCCAAGCAGCAGGCCCTTTTCCTGACGCTTTGGAATGATGTGCAGCACGTACTCTGGAACCGCTCCAAAGTCTTCCTCACGCAGGAAGACAAAGTCATAATTGGATCGGGAGACATCACTCTTATGACCTGCCTTGGTGGACGCTATTTCCTGTTCTAAGACGTCGTGGACAATATTTTTACCTCTCGGATTCCCATGCTCTTCGGTGATGTTGAACGTTTTGACGTTAGGGGGAGTGAAGCTGATTTGAGCGGTTACTTCCGAGGAAGGCTTTCGATCGTCGCGCCGGAATAAAATATATTTCCGCGCCACCTCGTAGGGCTTAGAGAGGGCAGCGTTTTGCTGCTCGGTTCGCTCCAAATTATCCAAAATCAAATCCAAATTCGGCGCGCTTGTCTTTGATTCCTGGGCATTCAGCAAATAAGAAAACGCCCATGCCGTTGCCAGCAGAGCAAGACAAACAATGGGACAAGATCGCTTCGCCGCCGTCCGAGCGATTGCGCGTCCGTGCTCGGCATCCCTGTCACTCCGTACCCTAGCGAAGATAGCAATTCCCCTCCGGAACGTTGGGATGCGTGAAGGGATCAAAAAGGCGGCAGTGGGTTAAGAGCATTCAATCGAGCTTTCGCGACACTGAGGTCAATCTTTGAGCGTGCTTTCGGCAAAAACCTCCTCACCCGTAGTTTGGTCGAAGATGACGTAATGGCCGGGCCTGGCTGACGACATCTCGCTTAGCGCGGTTCTGGCGGAATCGATGCTCTGAAATGTTCCGAGCCATTCTTTCTCGCCATGCAACGTTCTGAATAGGTCTAGCACAACCATGCGCTGTGCAGGAGCCGTGCCAGTCATGGACTCCGCCAATCCACCGAACCACTCACCCCGCAGTACAGCCAGCCCGTTTCGGGCAGATTCGATAGCCGCATTCTCTTGTTCATCGATTTGAAGCGTCGAACCAACCCTCTCGCGCATAGCCCTCAACGCATCGTCGATGCGCCCAGCCATGCGGGCGGGGTTGGTCTCCAAAACGGCACACTGGTAGGCCCCTTGCCAGGAATATGTCGTTGAGTTGTTCATATTGTTTGGCCTTCAGACGTTTGGGGAACGCCAAACCTCAAACACGGAAGGTACGCCGCCGTACAGAAGAATGCAAGAGGGAATCACTAAGGAAGATTCGAGAACTTATGAAGCCCAAGTAAGGCTTTGGCCTGACTGAGAAGCAACTTTCCGCCCTCAGCCTTGGGAACAACGGCACGAATCCCAGCAGCTTCCACCTCCGACTGCGAGAAGATACCCGCATGCATAGAGAAGAGGATGAGGGGGACTGTCGGCATAATTTGGTGAAGAACTTGGGCCGCTTGCAGTCCGTTCATATGGGGCATCACCATATCGAGAATAATCAGGTCTGGATGCAAATCCATGGCCTTGTCGATTGCGTCGCGGCCATCAACTGCTTCGCCGCAAACGGTAAAATCCTCGTCAACCTCAAGTATTTGCCTGATCCCATGCCGGACCAAGGGACTGTCGTCCACAACGAGGATTGATTTGGCCACAATTGCCCCCATCAAATTACGAGGCAATGCTGCAGCGAGGGATAGGGAAATACAATAAGGGTTGTCCGGTAGGAAGTACTACAAGGCCTAGAATGCGTGCTATCCTGCCCTCCCGCTTTCTTCTATTGACACTGCAGCTGTTCCCAGGATGCAAGCTTGGCAACGGGAATTTGCTTTAGGTGGGCAGGCCAACTAGAGGGAAGCTTGTCCAAGCTAGTGGACGGCCAAATTACTGCTAGTGAGGCGTCGTTCGGACCGTTTTTACGTTCACACCCGCCGACTCCATCCGTTCATGTTCGGGCTTTTCTGGCGACGCTGTCCCGCCAAGCCCGGCAAGCCAATCAGCCCGATCTGTGGCGGAGCTCACCGCGCGGGGCGAATATTTGCAATTACGGGCACTTCAGCGTGGTGGAACGGCAGGCTCATACTTGGTGGGGGGCTTGTTGAGTATGGGCTGCGGTGACACAGGCAAGAGTGCCTGTGCTACTTGAAGAGAGATTTCATCGCGCAAAAGTCGCGCGATGGGGCGGCGGTCTCTCTGCGCAGGCCGACCCGTTCGCTCGGAAGCGAATGGGCGAACGCCCGGGGAGGAACAATCTCCCCGGGTCGCAGGCGTTTGGGTTTTACTGCGAGGAACTTGCTTTACTGGCCGAAAGTGATGACGCCGAAGGTACCGTTACCGTAGTTGTTGTTGCCGGCGGTGAAGAAGAGTTGATTGGTATTGCCGTTGGCGCCAGCCATGCCACTCTGGCCGAACTGAATGGCCCAGATGTCGTCGATCTCGATGGCCTTCCCATGCGCGTCGCGGAGCGACCCGAGGAAAGCGCCGGTCTTGGGATCAAATGCGTCGATGTGCCCGCGAGGAGTGTTGTTGGTGATCAGAATCGCATTGCTCATGGGTCCAAAGTCGGGAGGCGCCAGCGCGACGCCCCAGGGCGAATGGAAAGGACCCCGCAGGGCAACGTGCGTCAGCAAAGCGCCCGCAGGCGAAAAGGCGGCGACAAAACCGCTCTGCGCTTTGTCGAGGGCCGTGTAGGTGACCCAAATCGTTTGGGAGCCATCCGCAGCGGTGATGGTCTGAATGCCGTAGGGAGCGAATTTCTGGGGAATGTTGGGGTCGACGAAAGCGCCCGAGCCAAGGTCGAAGGGTTTGAAATTAGAATCGAAAACGTCGATCCGGCGGTTCGGCCCGTCATCGGCGGCGTACAGAAATTGTTGCCCATTGTTGGTGGCGATGGCCAAGCCCGTGTAAGTTGCGCCGACGGATGATCTGTCGGCGGTGAGCGTCGCGGTACTGGCACCCGTGGCGCTAACGACGTCAACCGTCGGATTCCATCCGCTGATCGTGCCATCCAGAGTGGCAAAGATGAAAAGAGAATTTGCGGAGACCGGCTTTCCTGTCGGATCGACGCCGGAGATGACGAATGCCGTGTCACCCATGGGGGTTTGCGGCGCGACGATTCCAGTCGGTGTTCCCTGACCACCGGAAGCCGAGGGGATGGTCACGACGAGGCCTACAGGCGTGGCCGAGACTCCGCTCTTGTTGCTAATGGAATAAAGCGTGGAGACTCCCGTAGCGTTGTCACTGACCCAGAAGGGGCTGGCCGTTGTGGAAACGAGGCCCCAGGCGTTGACGAGATGCGGGTCTGAAACGGTGCCGCCTTCGCCGGAATTGGTGACGAGGTCGGTGCGGGTATACTGCGCGAAGGTTAAAGCGGGAAGCAGAACCGCGAATGCACAGACTGCCAGAATTTTCATTCCCAATTTCATCTTCTCTTTCTTCCTCCCATGTGTTGATGATGTACGTGCCGAATCACTGGTTGAAGGTAGCCTTGCGGTGTTTGCGAGCTGGTGCGGACTCCGCGAGAACTTGTTTTTCTCCCAGAGCAGCGTAGTGGCGAGCCGCGGGCGGCGTGTCAACGCGAAGTCAAATTCCTGTAGGGAAACCGTCTTTAACCGACCACGCACTATTGCTCGGAATAAGGTTCGCTTCTTTCGACGCGAAAGAGACGGTTACATCGCTATCGGACTTTGGGGGGAGGGTGCAAATTGTTAACTGCCGAAGTCGGCGCGATCAGCGCGCGTGATCGTGACCGGTTTGTAGAGGCGAGTTTAGCTCGCCATCTTCGTTGACAGTCAGCGACGGCGGACTGCTACGGCAGTGAGGGATTTGCCGCTGGTAGCGTGACTTGGCTTTCGTTGGGCGTGGAACCTGTTTTTAGCCAGAGGCAAAGGGTGGCGGCGGCTAGGGTGATTAGGCCCAGGAAGAGGAAGCCGGAATAGAAGTTGCCGGTGCGTTTGTTTAGCGCGCCAACGATTAGAGGGGCGAAGTAGGCGCCTAGATTGCCGAGTGCGTTTACCAGGCCCATCACGGAGCCTACGATTTTGGCGGGGAGGGTTTCGGTGGGGATGGCCCAGAAGGCGCCCATTGGGCCGTAGGCGCCGACTCCGCTTAGTGTTATGAACGCGAAGGCGACGACAAGCGAGTAGTGGATCGTGGCTACCGCTGCGAGGATGCAGCAGCCGCCGAAGGCCATTACTGCGGCGGCGTGGAGGCGGCGTTCGTGGGCGCCGTCGGAGTGGCGGCCGACGACGATCAGCGCCATGCAGGCGGCGAGGAACGGTAGCGTAAACAGGAAGCCGGTGGAGAGACTGCTCATGCCTTTGAAAGTGGCCATTGCGCTTGGGAGCCAGAAGAGCAGCCCCATCTGGCCGCTTACGAAGCAGAAGTAGACGGCGGCTAGCAGGAAGACTTGGGGTCGGAGGAGGGCGCCAAGGTAGGATTCGCCCTTGGCGGTTTCCAAGTCGGTGGATTCCTGGCGCAGCGTAGCCACAACGGCCTCGCGTTCCGCAGGTGGGAGCCACTTGGCTTGTTCGGGATGATCTTGAACGACGAGCAGCCAGACGATGAGCCAAAGGAATGGTAGCGAGCCCTCGGCGATCAGCATGGAGCGCCAGTTCCAATGGTCCAGGACCCAGCCGGAGAACGGTGATGAGATGACGACGGCGCCGGGGAGACAGAGGAGCCACATGCCGTTGGCGCGGGCGCGCTCGGCGCGGGAGAACCAGTGCGAGAGAAGGATCAACGTGGCTGGAAAGACGCCGCTCTCGGAGACTCCTAGCAGGAGGCGTAACACGAGCATTTCGTGATAGGTACGGGCGAAACCGCAACCGACCGCGCAGATCGCCCACGCTACCAAGAGGACGCTGATGAATTTTTTGGGACTCCAATACTTAGCGAGGTGACCGCCGGGAATCTGGAGGGCCAGGTAGCCCCAATAGAAGATGCCGGCGACATTGCCGGCTTGCTGCGGGTCGAGATGCAAGTCGTGGCTGATGCGGGGGAGAGCCAGGGAGATGTTGGTGCGGTCGATGAAGGCGATCGTGTACATCACCAGCGCAACGGGGATGATGCGGATCCAGCGTTGCGATGGCGGACGTTTTAAGGAGGCGTCGGCAGGGAGCATGAATGCGGACTTTAGCACCGGTGACCGGTGAATGGGGAGAAGTGCGTGGAGGCAGACGGAGGATTGCTATTGTTTCCGGACGACGGCGGCGGCTTTCTGTGGACTCTCGGGGTTGAACGGTTAGAACTTGAATTCGCCGCCGACGACAATGGCGAGCACGAGCGCCTTCGCTACGAATAGCGCCCTGCCACTAATTTTCATGGTTTCTTGGCTCGCCAGACCCAGAGGTTATTCGCGTAGAGCCCCATGCAAAACAAGTTGGCAGGAACGAACCCGAATTGCGCGGTGCGCATCCCGATGACGCAAATGATCACGCTGTTTACTGCGGCAACGACCCATCCTTGCCACAACTTTCTACCAACCAGCACGGTGGAGATCACGGTCAAGACGCACGATATATAGTCAAGCCTAGGCATTCCGTTTCTCGCTCTCATCCCAAGAACATCACAGGGACGAGTCTAGGGCGCGCGCGCGTCGCCCGAAAGTTGGTCGAACGGACAGGTGGAGACTATGTGACACTGATGCCAAAAGTACTGAAAAGGGCGATACGAGCATGGCGGGACGGGTGTGGTTGGGTCAGCTGCCGCGATTTCCCAGACAACGCAAATGCTGTTAATTTACCTGTTCGCA
Source organism: uncultured Acidobacteriota bacterium (assembly GCA_963721915.1). Classification (GTDB taxonomy): domain Bacteria; phylum Acidobacteriota; class Terriglobia; order Acidiferrales; family UBA7541; genus Acidiferrum. Next base: position 605,388 of record CAVRLD010000010.1, read on the forward strand.
GCAGCCGGCGCGATTCCATTCCTCTTTGTCGATGGCTCGCCGACTGTTGCATGCTGGCGAATCTGTTCGGAGTTAGCTCGGGTGGTGACTGCATGAACACGCGATTGATAACGTGCCGTTGATGACCGGGGACATCAGAATGGCATTGCTTGGCGTGACGTCGGCTGAGTTATCGAAGCGAGGCACGCGAGGATGAGCGCGATTCCGATACTGCGGCTTGGCGCGGTGAAGGACGTTCAACGTTTTCAAGAGCACCTGCATTCCATCGGCGTGACGATTCCGTGCGATCGGGAATTGCTTGCGGGCCCGGAATCGCCTTTGCGGTGGCCGCTGCGGCGCGGCGGAATCGAGATCGGGAACCGCATCGGCATCCAACCTATGGAAGGCTGGGACGGGCTCTCTGACGGCAACCCAAGTGAAAATACGGTGCGGCGTTGGCGGCGATTCGGTGCGAGCGGCGCAAAACTGATTTGGGGAAGTGAAGCGGTGGCGGTGTCACACGAGGGCCGAGCGAATCCGAATCAACTGGTCATTGCGCCGCACACGCATGCGGGCCTGGCAAGGCTGCGCGGCGCGTTGGTGGAAGGACATCGAGAGGCAATGGGGTCGGATGAATCTCCACTGGTGGGATTGCAACTGACTCATTCGGGACGCTACTGCCGGCCTAACGTCCACAACCGGCCTGAGCCGAAGATTCTGTATCATCACCCGATTCTCGATCGGAAGGTGGGATTGTCGGAAGATTCGCCGGTATTAAGCGACGACCAGATCGGTGCGATCATTGAGGACTTTCATCGCGCGGCGCGGGCGGCGTGGGAGTTAGGATTTGATTTCGTCGACATAAAGCATTGCCACGGTTATTTGGGCCACGAATTCCTTAGCGCGCGCACACGTCCGGGAAGATATGGCGGACCGTTCGAAAATCGCACGCGATTCTTGCGGGAGGTGGTGGAAGGGATACGCTCCGGCGCGCATGGACTGCGCATTGGTGTGCGGCTCTCGGCCTTTGACACCGTGCCGTTCCGGCCTGACCCCGCGTTATCTTCACCTGGAAAGATGGGACCCGGCATTCCGGAGGCGCATGATCACCTGATTCCTTATCAGTGGGGATTCGGCGTGAACCCGCTGTGCCCTACGGAGATCGATCTTACGGAGTCGCGACAATTCTTATCTCTTCTTCACGAGCTTGAGATTTCGCTCGTGAATCTTACCGCTGGGAGTCCTTACTACAATCCTCATATCCAGCGCCCGGCGCTCTATCCGCCTTCTGATGGTTATCAGCCGCCGGAGGATCCGTTGATCGGGGTGGCTCGGCAGATGCAAGCCACACGACAGTTGAAGTCTGAATTTCCGGATTTGATTGTCATGGGGACTGCCTATAGCTATTTGCAGGATTTTCTTCCGTATGTGGCGCAAGCGGCGGTGCGTGAAGGATGGGTCGATGTTGTTGGGCTGGGTCGCATGACCTTGTCGTATCCTGCGCTGCTGCTCGACGCTTGCGAGGGACGGACACTTCAGCACCGGTTGGTGTGCCGAACCTTCAGCGATTGCACCACGGCGCCAAGAATGGGCTTGCCGTCGGGCTGCTATCCGTTGGACGAGCATTACAAGAGTTCCGAACCAGCTGTGAAACTGAAATCGGCGAAGGCGAGGCGGCCGTGAGCGGTGCGCCTGCGTCGCCATTCGAACGGCCTCGAACGCCTCGCAAGGTGCAAGGGATTGCCGCTGCCTTACTTCCCTACGAGTGCGACGGCCGCATCGCCGTCGCGGCCTTTCAGGAGCATCTGCGGGCGACACATCGCGCGGGCTTGACGAATGCGGTGAACATGGACACGGGTTACGTGAACTTTTTCACGGATGCCGAGAAAGTCAGTGTCCTGCGCTGGACTCGGGAGGCGCTGGGGAACGATCTGCCGTTTGTTGCCGGGGCGTATATCGAGGGCCAGAGCGGTCAGGTCGTTGAACTCTACCGGGTGCAGATGGATGCAATCTGCGAATTTGGCGGCACGCCCATCTTGTTTCAGACGAGCCAGCTTCGTGGAAAGTCAGCGCAGGAAAAGGCGGCGGTGTATCGGGAAACGAGCCGCGGCTATGCGGGCGTTCTGGCTTTCGAATTGGGACGGATGTTCGCACCCAATGGGGAGATCTTTGACGCTGAAACCATCCTGCGTCTGATGGATATTCCGGAAATCAAGGGGATCAAACACTCGTCTCTCGACCGCCTGATCGAACTGGAGCGGTTAGCGCTGCGCGATACGCACCGGCCAGACTTTCGCATCTATACGGGGAACGATCTGGGCATCAACATGATTGAATACGGATCCGACTATTTACTTGGGTTGGCTACGTTCGCGCCGGAAAAATTCGCTGAACGGGATCGCCTTTGGGAAACAGCCGACCCCGGCTATTTCGCTCTATCGGACTCGCTGCAACACTTGGGCAATCTGGCATTTCGCGAACCGGTGCCCGCCTATAAACATTCGGCTGCGGTGTTTCTGCATTTGACGGGGAGAATCCCTACCGACAAGACGCATCCGCGGAATCCGCAGAGACCTGGGTGGGAGGCGGAGCTTATGCGTGATTGTGCGCGTCGTTTGGGTGAACTATGAGTGTCGACGATTGTGGAATAGGCGCGAGGTGTGAGGTTGGCGGCCGTTATATCGGACCGAAAAGACCGCAGGGCTCCGCGGACTCCTCCCTGCGCTACAGGTTGTGCTTGGACTCGAAGCCAAGAGCCAGGGCCTTCGCGGCTCTTCCGGCTGCGTGAGCCGTATCTTCTGAACCTCCTACGCCCACCTGAAACCGTGCTTGGACAGAGGAAGTGAACGCACTCGCTTGCCAGTGATCATGAAGATTGCGTTGCATACCGCGGGCAATACCGGGGGTAGCGCGGGTTCGCCGAGTCCAGTCGGCGAATTGTCGGTTTTCAGGAAGTGCACGTCAATTTCGGGCGGAGCCTGGGTCATGCGCACCGGCGGATACTCGTCGAAGTTGCTTTGCACGGCGCGGCCGCGGTCGATGGTGATTTCGTAGCCCATCATGTGGCTGAGCCCCTCGATCACGGCGCCCTGACATTCGTTGAGAGCGGAGCTGGGATGAATGATCTGGCTGCCGACATCGCCCACTACCCACACCTTGTTTACCTTAATCTTGTTGTCGGGCGTTACGCGCACTTCCGCGACTTCGGCAAAGTGGCCGCGATGGCTGAAATGAAAGGCCACACCCATTGCCGTATCCTTTGGAAGTTTGCGGGTGCCCCAACCGGATTTTCCCGCGACGAGTTTCAGCACGCCGCGCATGCGTTGCGCGTCGAACATGGGCGGAGGCGGAGAGCCTGCCGGCGTCCCAGCGGCGGCAGTCGCTGCTAGCGGGGGATTGTCGAGGATCGCGAGACGGAACTCCACGGGATCTTTGCCGGCGGCGTGGGCCAGTTCATCCAGGAAAGACTGCATAACAAACGCGATGCCATTGCTGCCGGGAGCGCGCATTGCGCCTGTGGGAACGCCGGTGGCCATCACGGAGCTGTCGAACGCGAGGTTGGGGACGAAGCGGGCGGGAAATTCGTCGGGAGAAATTCCCGCGGCGGAAGCGAAGCGGTCGCCTTCGCCGAAGCTGATGAAGTGATTGCGCCAGGCGACGAGCTTGCCGGAATTGTCCACGCCGGCCTTGAGGTAGTGGTAGCCGGCGGGACGATAGAAGTCGTGGTGCATGTCGTCTTCGCGGGTCCACAGGACTTTCACGGGCTCGCCGACGACCTTGGCGATATATGCGCCCTCAATCATGTAGTCGTTGGTGAGACGCCGGCCGAAGCCGCCGCCCATGCGCGTCAGGTGAATGGTGATGTCGCTCTCGCGCATGCCGAGCGTCTTCGCGACCTGCGCCAGACCGCGCTGCGGAGTTTGGCTGGGCACCCACATTTCGAGTTTGCCGTCCTGGTAATGCGCAGTGCAATTCTGGGGCTCAAGCGGGGCGTGCGCGATGAACGGGTACGAGTAAGCGGCTTCGACAACTTTGGCGCTGCGAAGCGCGGCGTCGGCGTCTCCGTCTTTGCGCAGAGAGCGGCCTGGGGCTTGTTTTGACAATTCGTCGGCGCGGCGCGCGAAACCTTCGCTACTTTGCTCGGCGGTCTTGCCTTCGTCCCAGGTGACACGAAGTTTCTGGCGGGCGGTGCGGGCGATCCACCAACTATCGGCGACGATCGCGACACCACAGAGCAGTCCGGTAAGATCGGAACCGCCCTCGACGATGAAAGCGTGGCGAACGCCGGGGATTGCTTTGATTTCGTCGATGTTGGCGCTTACCACTTTGCCCGCGAAAACTGGACACTTTTCAAAGACCGCCCAGCGCATGCCAGAGATCGTGAAGTCGATTCCGAATAGCGGCTTGCCGGTAAGGATCGCGGGAAGATCGACGTTGGGCACGGACTGCCCGATGATCTTGAAATCTTTCGGATCACGCAGCTTTACGGTCGCCAAGTCAGGCGGTGGGATCGATGCAGCTTTGGACGCGAGTTCGCCGTAAGTCAGAGTGCGTTTCGTGGGATCGTGATGGACTTGACCAGGCGTCGTCGAGCATTCCGATGCGGAGACGCTCCAGGTTTGCGCCGCGGCGGCGACGAGCATCGCGCGTCCGGCCGCGCCAACTTGCCGCATGGGCAGCCAGTTCGTCGGCGTGGCGGTGCTTCCACCGGCCACCTGGACTCCGTATTTCGCGTAGTCCACATCGCCCTGTTCGATGCGCACATTCTTCCAGGGAACGTCGAGTTCCTCGGCGATCAACATGGGCAGCATCACCTTGATGCCTTGTCCGATCTCGGGATTCTTGGCAGTGATCGTGACGATGCCGTCGGGCGCGATGCGAATGAACGCATTGGGAGTGAGGACGGCTGGAGGCGGAGTTTGCTGCGCTTGCGCTAACAGTTCCGCGGGATCGATGTAGGCGGACAAAAGCATGCCGCCGCCGGCGAGCGCGGAGGCGCGAAGAAATGAGCGTCGTCCGATTGGAGTGGTCATCGTTGCGGTAGCCATGGAACGAATCTCCTTAAGAGCAGTGGGGTTAAGAATTGTGGGATGCGTTGGCGCTGAGTGTTGATTGGGCCGCGCGCGCAGAGTGGCTGGCCGCAAGCGACGCGGCTTTATGTATGGCCTGGCGGATGCGGAGATAGGTGCCGCAGCGACAAATGTTGCCATTCATCGCCGCGTCTATATCTTGATCCGTGGGCTTGGGAGTTTTTGCAAGAAGAGCCGCAGCCGACATCATTTGACCGGCCTGGCAATAACCGCACTGTGGAACGTCGAGGTCCGCCCACGCGAGTTGCACGGGATGCGAACCGTCGAGCGAGAGACCTTCCACAGTGGTGATGTGGGCATCGCTGGCAGCGGCGACTGGCGTTTGGCAGGAGCGGACCGCGCGACCGCCAATATGCACGGTACACGCACCGCACTGGCCGATGCCACATCCATATTTGGTGCCGCGCAAGTTGAGGACGTCGCGGAGAACCCACAACAGTGGCATATCCTGCGGCGCGTCGACTGTGAAAGGTTTCCCGTTTACAACGAGTTTGTAGGACATGAGGCTATCCAGGACAACAGGGGTTTGGGCACGAGGCCTAGTTCAGGTGAACGCAAGCGATAACTCCTCTCGAACGATAGGACACGTGCAGCGCGAGTGTCAACACGAAGGGACGGGGCGGTCCAGTTCGATGACGGCGCCCCGTTTCTTGTTTAGTGGCGGTGGAGTATCTTGGAGCGACTCTGGTGAGAGGTAAATCGATGAAGATGAAAAGTCTGTGGCTCTTGGGTGTATTGGCGTTGCCGCTGATGGTTGCGATACCGGAAGAAACCGCGCCGGACGGATTTGTGCGCTGGACTTCTGTTTCTTTGGCTCCGATGACGCAGGCGCTGAGCGCGAAAGCAGCGAGTGATCCGCACCACGCAGCAACGCAGCGTCTCGGGGATTTTACGAACGAGTATTTTCTGTTGGCGCACCGGGAAGAGGACGGTCAGGCGGAGTGGCACGAGAATGAGGTGGACGTGTTTTTCGTGAAGTCCGGGTCCGCAACGTTGATCGTCGGCGGGACGATGCCAAATGCGGAGACCGTTTCGCCGCACGAGAAGCGCGGCGCTGCTATTCAAGGAGGAGTGCGGCAGAAGCTTTCTCCGGGAGATATCGTCCGAATTCCCGCGCGAACTTCGCACCAGCTTGTCCTCGATGGTGCGCATGAGTTCACTTATTTTGTGGTGAAGGTGAAGGGATATTAGCGCATTTTGAAATCTGCGGATTGAGATCACTTCGGGCGGAAATCAGCTATCAACGACAGGTCGCGACGAAAGTCTTGTAGGCTGCCTCGACCGTGTCGGCTGAAGCAATTTCCGAGAGTATGAGGACGCGGTAACGAAACGTAACACTTTCGCGGGGGGCCAGCGAGAAATTCATCGGGGGCTCTTTGCCATTCGTGAAGATGCTTCCACCCAGCGGGTTTGCCGCGAACAAACCGTAGCCGCGAGCGTGCCAATAGGTCGGAAAGCCGGGATTCGCCGGGTGATCCAGGACCGCAATGGTGACCGGGTCATCGCCGACTCGGCCACTCAGCATGCACCAGTGGCCACGCGTTCCCCAAGCCGCGTCACCCTTTTTTCCCTCACTTGTGAGGTAAACGCCATTGACGCCGGTGTTGTCCAGCTTGGCGACTGGGGTTGGGCGACCGCTTGCGTCGGTAAAGACCTCCGGCTTGTCCGACGGGGCTTCCAGAGCGCGCGTCACACGGATGCCCAGAAGGCCTTCTTTGTCATCATGGAAGACAACTTTTTCACTCTGCGCCTGCAGCGTGGTTACGCGATCAACGCTTCGAAAGTTTGGGCCGCCTTGAAAAATGAGTCGCGTATGTTCCTTTAGAACGAGCTGCTGCTTTCCGGTGATCCAGTCGGTTTCGACAACGAGTTCACCCTGGTCCGATCCGCTCTTTGCAGAGACGACGGCGCGCTGAACCACATTGCCCATTTTGGGAGCGTCTTCCGGCTTGATCGCTTCGGAATTGTTCCAGAAATCGAAATCGTTCACGTTCCCGTAGTTGAACCACATGCCTGCGTGGTGGGGATGATCGACGCGCTCTCCTAGCCGAGGTTCGAGGGGAAAGCCGCGCGTGACGATCGTACCGGTTGGGGAGCGCAGTGGATAAAGAACCGGCTTGGCGAGCGTCGTAGGCCAGATGTATGAAGTGAAGGGTTCGCCATCGATGGAAATATCGACGCGGCGAGCTTCTTCATTTGCGACTACTTTGATGCGCTCGCCGGTAGGATTTGGTTTCGCGGCCACGCAACACACGAGTAGTAGCGTTGTAATGACGGCTCCAAAGCTCAGTGCCACTGCAGAATCACGCATGAACGTTCGTCCCCTCCTGTTCCCTCTTTTTACGCACGCCGAAACTGATTTTTTTATATTGTTTAACGGCTCCCCTAGTAAAGCAAGAAATCGGCTTCGAGCATCGAGGCTTACGAGAGGCACCGGTTAACTTTCTTGATTTTGGCAGAGTGGGGACTGAGCACGAACCCCAGAGCGAGAGATTGAATTTTAGCGGCGTTTGTGGACTTCCGATCGAAAGTCTGAGAAAGTCCAAAGGAAACAAAACGGAACCACCGTCCATCGGAAGGGTTTTCGATGCTTAATGAGGAACGCCGCCGGGAAATCCTCGAATTGTTGCACAACGAAGGCCGTGTCCTTGTACGCGATCTGTCCATGCGTTTTCGCACATCGCTTATTACCATTCGCAAGGATCTGGAGTCGTTGCACCACCAGGGAATGCTCGAACGCACGCATGGGGGAGCGTTGCCCGTTCGCACGGGTGCGCTCCAGGATCAAAGTCTGCGTGAAAAGGAACGGCTTCACCGGCAGGAAAAATTGCGAATTGCGGGCGCCGCATCGCGCATGATTCGGCCTGGACAGGTCATCATTCTTGATTCGGGCACCACCACAACCGCCATTGCTCGCGGGTGCCGAGACCTGCGAGGCCTGACGGTCATCACCAACGCGACAAATATCGCGGCGGAACTGGCCGATAGCAATGTCGAGGTGATCCTTACGGGCGGCTCGCTGCGGAAGCGTTCCTTTTCCCTGGTGGGACCTCTCGCCGAAGAGTCTCTGCGGAAACTTAGCGCGGACATGCTGTTTCTGGCAGTGGATGGCTTCGACGTAAGCTATGGACTAACGACTCCCAATCAACTCGAAGCTCGCGTAAACCGGGCGATGTCCGAATCCGCCCGGCGAACTATCGTGGTGTGCGATTCGTCGAAATTCGGCCGAAGGAGTTTGTCGCTGATTATGGACGTTTCCGCGGTGCACGAAACGATCACGGACCGGGGCATTTCCAAGCACGACTTGAAGGCCTTGCGCGAAGCGGAAGTGGACGTCACTCTCGTTTGAGTGAGGGCGCTTCCAGTTGCCCACGTCGACCGGCTAGGTGGCTTGACTTGCCGTTAAATAGTAAGTAAGAGAAACTAAGCGAAGTAAATCGTAATACACGACCTAACCGATCCATATCGGCGCGGCGCGGAGTAAGATTTGCCAATTCCCTTGGGAAAACAGCGTGGGTTGCGAGCGTTGGCCGATGAACGGGGCATCATCGCGGCGTTGGCAATTGACCAGCGGAGCGCTTTGCGCAAGCTGTTTGCGAAGGCGAGTGGGCGTACTGTAGACAATATCCCCGTCAAGTGGCTCGTGCAGTTTAAGGAGAACGTCAGCCAGGTTCTTACGCCCTACGCTAGCGCCATATTACTCGATCCGGAAATAGGATTGCCCGCGGCGAGTTGTCGAGACAAAAATGCAGGTCTGCTGCTCGCCTACGAAGAGAGCGGGTACGACCCGTCTATTCCGGGGCGACTTCCCCGGCTGCTCGATAAATTCACCGCTGCACGCTTGAAAGATGCCGGTGCCGATGCCATCAAGGTGCTACTGTACTACTCGCCTTTCAGCACCGCGGAAATCAACGGGCGGAAGCAGACCTGGGTAGAGCGCGTTGGCGACGAATGTCGCGTGGCTGATCTGCCTTTCTTTCTTGAAATCGTGAGCTATCACGACGACATGGACGAAAAGGGGCCGGACTTCGCTCGCATCAAGCCCGAAGTAGTGACGCGGTCGATTGAAGAGTTCTGCGAACCGCGCTATGCGGTTGATGTGCTGAAGGTCGGCGTTCCTGTGAATATGAAGTTTGTCGAGTCGGCCAGCCTATCGCGCGCGCAGGCAATTTATTCGCGGTCGGAAGCTATATCGCATTTCAGGCTCGCTTCTGAGGCGGCTTCGCTACCGTTCATCTATCTTTCCGAAGGCGTCGACAATCAAACGTTCGGTGACGCTTTGACGCTTGCTGCCGAGGCTGGTTCCGGCTTTTCGGGTGTGCTGTGTGGGCGCGCGACTTGGCAAGACGGGGTGCCGATCTTCGTGCAACGGGGCGCCTCGGCTCTGGAAGAGTGGTTACATGAGCATGGTGTTCGGAACATTCAGAATGTGAACGCCCGCCTAACGGCAGCGCGGCCGTGGTTTGAAAAATTGGCGACTGCTCCAAGCGGCAAGGGATAGCGGCGGAAATGGATCCGATGTTTCTTTGCGTCAGTCCCAATCCGGCGATCGATCGACGGCTAACGCTGCCGTCGCTTTCCCGTGGTCGAGTGAATCGAGTACGCGCGGTCCAAAGTTTTCCTGGCGGAAAATCCGTGCACGTGGCCATGGTGCTTCAAACACTGGGCGGGCAACCTCACTGGATAGGCCCCTGTGGTGGTGCGAGCGGCCAGGAACTTGTGGCTGGGCTTTCTGCCATGGGAATTAAGGCTACGGGATGTTCCACGCGTCAGCCGACACGCACGAATTTGGAAATTGTGGAAGACGACGGTACCGTCACGGAGGTTCTCGAACCGGGGTCGGTCGCGTGCCCGGCCGAATGGGCGGAATTTGAAAAGGCGTTCAGGAATCTGTGCTCGCATGCTCCAGAGAATACCTCGGCCATCTTTTCCGGGAGCCTGCCTGCTGGCGCAGCGCCGGATCTGCACGGACGTCTCGTCACTATTGCAGGCGAGTACGGCTGCAGAACACTTCTTGACAGCAGTGGTGAGCCGCTTCGCATGGCGCTGGCCGCAAAGCCTGATTTTGTGAAACCAAATCGTGAGGAAGCCATTCAGCTACTTGAGATGCCGGTAGACTCCCTCGCGGATGCGGCGGGTGCCATTCGCAAGCTGTTGGGTCTCGGTGCGCGCAGCGTCGCGCTGAGCATGGGTGCGATGGGGCTTTTTTTTTGCCCCGCGGCGGACGCGCCCGTTCTTTTCGCTCCTGGGGTTTCCGTGCAGGCTCGTTCGACAGTCGGCTGCGGAGACTCGGCCCTGGCAGGTTTTGCCGTTGGCTTCGCGGCAAACGATTCGCCTCAGGACACGCTACGTCTCGCGGCTGCTTGTGCTGCGGCGAATTGCTTGGCGGATTCTCCCGGCGCCGCGCGGCTCACCGATATTGAAGATTTGCGGCGGCGAGTTTCGGTTGAAACGCTAGCGTCGAGTCCGTGAAAAAAATCGCGAATTAAAATCCTGCAGCACGGTAACAAGGATCCATAGTAACGAGAAGGTTGTCAGTGAGCGTAAATCCGGAGGACACTTCTGGATTCGCTCGTTGAGGAAAGAATGATGCCTGTTTCAGGTTCGGTCGCTCGCAATTCATATACGCTCGCTGAGATTCTTTCTCAGCCGGAAGTTTGGGGCTCGTGTTCCCGTGGCTTAGCACAAGATGCTGCCTTCCGGTCCATGCGAAGCCGTGCGCGCTCGCGCAGGCCATGGCTTTTCATAGGTTGCGGCTCAAGCTTCTATCTCGCGGAGACTGCCGCGGCTTGCTGGAGGATGCTTACCGGATCTCCGGCTAGCGCTTTGCCAGCTTCCGAACTGCTGCTATTTCCCCAACTCGCTCAACCCGACGATCGCGATCTGCAAGCCGTCGTCATCTCGCGCTCTGGCAAGACTTCGGAGGCTGTGCGAGCCGCCGACCTGTTGGCTCGGAAATACAAAGTTGCGACCCTCGGAATTACTTGCGCTCCGGAGTCGGACCTGGCGAAGGCTTGCGAGTTGACCATTGCCCTGCCCGAAGCCGATGAGAAGAGCATGGTCATGACGCGATCGTTCAGCTCTATGTTCCTTTTGCTCCTCGAGCTGGCGGCCGAGGCGGCCGACGCGCAGATCTTCCCTTCTGCGCTGGACCTTGCGTCCGCGGCGGTCACTTCCGTCATTCGCACCTGGAGCGAGCGAGTCGAGAGTTTCGTATCGAGGCACTCCTTCGCGGACTACATCTATCTTGCGCAGGGCCCTTTCTATCCGGTCGCGCGGGAAGCAGCGCTGAAAATCACGGAGATGTCCTGCTCCTACGCGCAGACATACCATACGCTCGAGTTCCGCCACGGACCTAAATCGATTGTGGCGCCGCAGACGTGCATTACGTTTTTTCTCAGTGGATCGGCGATGCAGGCGGAGAGCGAAGTCTTGCTCGAGATGAAGGAGCTCGGCGGCACAATCATTACGATCTGCAACCGTGCTAACGAATCTGTGCGGCAATCCTCCGATCTTCTGTTCGAACTCGATGCCAATGTTCCGGAGGCGCTCCTTGTAGCTCCATTTATTGTTCCTAGTCAGCTCCTGGGCTACCACACGGGTGTAAAAAAGGGCTTCAATCCGGATGAGCCTAAAAACCTGAGCCGCGTTGTGATTCTCGACTGAATGGGTTACTGAGCCTCACGAATGTCGCGGCAGACTAGATTCGACATCAGTGTCGTCGGCGAGCTCAATCTGGATCTCGTCTTATACGGCCTTCCGGGCCGCATGGACCTGGATCGCGAGCACCTTGCGTCAAATCTAAGCATCACGCTCGGAAGCTCTTCGGCGATTTTTGCGCACAACTTCGCGCTCCTCGGGAATCGCGTCGCCTTCCATTCCGCCATCGGCGAAGATCCTTTCGGCGAATTGTGTCTCAAACGTCTCGCCGAGAGCGGCGTGGACATATCGGCCGTTCGAAGACTTCCGGGGAAGCAAACAGGCCTGACGGTCATTCTTCCTCAACCGGAGAAGCGATTCATTCTTACTTATCCGGGGGTCATGGCAGAGATGCGTTTCGAAGATCTCGATATCGCTGGGATATTGGAATCTCGGCACCTGCATGTCTCTTCCTATTTTCTTCAACAAGCTCTTCGCCCACGTGTGCCTGATCTTTTTCATATTGCAAAGGAGGCAGGACTTTCAACATCTCTGGACACCAATGATGATCCCGACGACCGCTGGGAGCGCGATGTCCTGGATGTGCTTCCATGGGTCGACGTGCTCTTGCCAAACGAGCGCGAAGCTTGCCGCCTCGCGGGGGTCGATGACTCGCTCCTAGCCTTAGAATTTCTGGCGAAAAAAGTTCCCGTGGTGATCATGAAGCGCGGTGAGAAGGGAGCGATTGCTCGCCGGGATTCCGAGATCGTTGAAGCGTCGTCCCCAAAGATTGCGGCGGTGGATACCATCGGCGCGGGCGACAGCTTCGATGCCGGTTTTCTTCATCAGTTCATTCGAGGGGCGAAGATTGAAGAGTGTTTGAGATATGGCAACCTCACGGGGGCCCTGTCCACGACTCGGAGCGGCGGTACCGAAGCCTTCCGCGATGCCGCGCACAGGGAAACGTTCCTGTCGCAATAGCTTTTGCTCAGTTGCGTTCGGCCCAAACGCCTGGCTTTGCGAGGTTTCTTATTTCGTTTCCAGCAGCAGGCTGCCAGTGAAATCGGCGCGCAATTTGCCTGTCGGGCCGCTCACGGTTCCATAATCTTTTCCATTCACGTAGTCCGTCACGTGATAGGTCCTGTTGTCTAACCCTCGCAATTCTATTTCGCCGCTCCACGTCCCCTCCCTTTTGAGCTTGTCGGTGGCCGGCGGAGCGAAGAACGCGTAATACATTGTTCCGCCCTTTTCGATTGCGTATGCCTCGGGCATGTCATATCCATAGACGTATAAATCCATAAAGTTGCCCTTCGAGAGCATCTTCTCGTTGTAGAGCGCAATCCATTTCTTCCAGTGCGCCTCTTTCGTCGAGTTCAAATAGACGTTTTTGAACGCCGGACCATAATCCGGATAGGTGAACTTCGTTCCCACCACACCGCCACTTCCGAGCGTAGATGCGAAATCGTCGCCGACATCTTGTTCCTTGTCGGTGTTTTCACCGGTGATACGAGTCAGCTCGACGTGGTCGCCGTAAATAGCGGCATTGGGGCCCAGCAAAGCCTTATACATCTTGATCCGCCGGCGCACTTGCACCGACCCGACTGGGTCGGCGGTCACGGCCTGGTCCATGTAGCGCAGCCAGGCCAGGCTCGGAGGCGTTCCGCAGGGGCAACTTTGCGTCACGCTATCTGCTTTCAAGGCGCGCGTGGTTTCGAAAATTGTTTTGTACACCTCGCCCATCGCGTAAACAGAGTCGAGCGGCGATTTGTGGTGATGCTTGGGGTTGTAGCACCGCGGCGTTGAATAGATGTTGTCGAGTTTGTGCCCGTCGAAATCCCAGTCGCGAATGAAGCGCTCGGTAAGCTGCTTGTAGTATTCGCGCACCTCAGGCACCGCTGGACAAAGCGTCGCGAGGTTTCTCGTCATGCGGGCCGGCTGTCCCTTTTCGTCAAGGATCAGCCAATCAGGATGCGCCTTGACGACATCCGAAACCACATACTTGTGGTCTCCGTATTTGAACCTTCCGTCTTCCACGGCCAATGGCAGCCACCAAAGCTGCACCTTTATGCCCTGCTTGTGAAAATCCTTTACCATTTCCTGGATCGCGTTTTCCCCGAACGTATCTTTGCGTGGCTGCCAGTCGCCATAGTTGTTGAACCACCGGTCGTCAAGCGTCGCCCAGTGAATGCCCAGTTCTTTCAATTTGGGGATCGTTTCGGTCATTTGTTTCGGCGTAACGTTCGATTCGTATCCCCAGCCGCACCAGCTCACCGCATAGCTTTCCTGGTTGGTTTTCGGGCGCGTCAATCCTTCCCGTTCGACCGCCTGCGACCATATGCTCAGCGGTTCGTAAAAGTCGCCGTGAAAGACGTTCACGAACGTTCTGGGCGTGGAGAAACTCTCGCCGGGCTTCAGCGTCACGGTCGCCGGAATTTGAACGCCCACTTCCACCCTTCCATCCGGTGTCGTCTGTGTAGGAATTGAAATGGCCAGAGGCAATGTCTCCAAATGCCCGATCGCGACTCCCGTGTTGCGTGTCCAGAACGCTACAACCGGTATTCCCCCACCGACGCGCCCGAGGTCGTCCTGAGTTTCGACCGGAGCGCCGAAGGGATTCACTTGCGAGAATTTTGCCGGTATCTGCAGCACATCGTCTTTGCCCCACTTTATGCTGGATCCGAAGAACGCCCACATCTCATGCGGCTTCGCGCTCGAGTCCGCTTGAGACGCGTTCAATAGATGCCTTTGCAACGTCACGCCATCCAGCGGTACGTCTTTCTCTCCGGAATTCTTGTACGTCGCCGAAAGCAATGCGAGTGACGGAAAGTCGTCATAGACCTCGAACGTCAACACTTCGTCGAGCCCCGTGCTCGCGCTGTGCCCTTTAACTTGCACGCGCTGGCCAAGCGCGCCAAGCTTGCCGTTTGCAGGCCGTATTTCGGCATGCGCCAGATCGCGTACAAAATCGTTGACCGGTTGGTTGCTGGTGGTCACGAGAATCTGCGAATTCTCCCTAGCCTCATCGAGACTTACCCATTGTGATCCGTTCTGGACACGTCCCTGCAAGCCGCCATTGGCGCCGAGTAGGAATTCAGCCTGTTTGGCCTTCACGTGGATTCCATCGGCTAGGTTTTCTACAACCACGGAGGAGACTGGCTGCGATTTCGCTTCGTGGTTTTTGCACCCGCCGAAGACTGAAGTAGACACGGAGGCTGCCAGAAATCCTGCTGCGATGCACATTCTCCGGCTCATCCGACTCATCAGTTCTCTCCACGATAAGACGAGAAAATCTTTTCCACGTTCCCGTGGTAGACCTTTTCCAGGATCGCGTCGGGCAGTTCCATTCCGTAGATCATCCACCTTCCCTGTCCCGGATAGCTCCAGTACGGGAAATACTCATCCGGGGTTTCCATCCAGCGAAAATAATTGGCGTACATTTCGGGCACAGGCTCCGCATCGGTTCCAAACAAGATGCGGTCTTGAAATTCCGCAAAGAATTTCGCGGCGCGCCGGGGCTGCCTGCCCAGTTCTGCTTCCCTCGCGCCAAATTCAACATACATATTTGGATATTTTTGGAGCCAGCCGGAGACCGCATCCAGATTTTCAGGCCAGTTCGCAACATGGAGGGCAATGAAGGTGGTGTGGGGATGCTTTGCAAACACATGGTTCCGCTGCTCGAGCAGCGTTTGCTTGCCCGGAAAATTCGGTCCGTAAAAACTCCATGACGGATTTTCCATCAACTCCTCGTATCTTTCATTCTTCGCATCGACCGGCGTAAAAAATGCCTCCGGATCCGTAGAGTGAATCGCAACAGGGATTCGCAATCGCCCGCACTCTTCCCAGACCGGATCCATCCGCGGATCGTCGATGGGAACGAGTTTGCCGGTTTTGTCCTTTACTCCGAGGCCCCAATCCTTCAGCACCTTCAATCCGCGTGCCCCGCGTTTCACTGCGTCGTCAAGTTGCGTCACCATTTCCGCGCTGAAATTCGGATCGTCAATCTTGCTCCAGTCCATCTGCGCGAAAACAACGAAGCGGTCGGGATAGGGCTTCACCATTTTGTCGAGAACGCCCTGAAGCTTATCGCCCCACATTCCAGTGAGGATGACGATTTTTCGCACATTGGCTCGATCCATCCCTTTCACAACTTCGGCGGCCGGAATTTCTTGGCCGTGAACTCCTCCCGGGTCATTTACGTGGTTGTGCACATCAATGACGTAGAACTTTGCACGCGGTACATCGTGCGCTGGCAAGTGCACCATCGGCTTGGGCTCCCAGTCTCTCAACAGAAGAGTCATCCGTTTTCGTGCGTCAGGGTCTCCGCGGTACTGGATGTCCTGTCCGTAAGCAGGCTGCCGGGTGGCCATCGCTAGTATGGCTAGCGTGGCAATGCCGGTCACGAAACGCGGTGTATTCGTCATGTTAGTCTCCGCCCGTTGAAGAGTGCAGCGCTTGCCAATGGAAAATCGCATGGCAGAGTGTAAATCTAAAATGAAATTAACGAAAGTAAAAGAAATAAAACGAAATAAATGCTAACAGAGCGCTGGGCGTCGGGGCGGGATTGGATTCCAAGCCTCACCAATTGCAATTTATCGGACCAAATCAAGGTAGGGAACAAATCCTCGAGTTTTCGTCCGTAATTTATAAACAGATTTGGTCGCGGTGATGTACAGCGTCTGGTAGTCCGCATCGCCCCATGTCAGATTGGCTGGCTGTTCGGGAACCACAATCGTGCCGAGGTGATGACCCTGCGCATCCCAAACCCAAATTCCTTTGGGGCCGGTAACGTAAATGTTCCCGTTTCGATCGACTCTCATGCCATCAGGCACTCCGTCGCCTTTCCCACCCGGCTCTTCGGCAAAAATGCGGCCGTTCGCGAGTGCGCCGCCGGCGGTTACATCGTAGACGCGAATGTTTCTGAGCTCGCTGTCGTCAACGTAAAAATGTTTGCCATTTGGAGAAAACGCCAGCCCGTTTGGCTGGGAGAGTTCCTTCGTCAGCAAGATGACGTCCCCCTTTGCGTCGAGACGATAGACACCTTGGAACGGGATCTCCTGCTTCTCGCCCTGAGGAAGATCCAACGTAGGATCAGTGAAGTATATGGCCCCATCTGGACCGAGGACGACGTCGTTGGGACTGTTGAATTTTTTGCCCTGGTAACGGTCCGCGAGAACGGTGTACTTGCCATTCGGGCTGATTCGAATGATTGCACGCAAAACGCTGGCGCAATCGAGCAGCTGGAGCTCGCGGTCATAAGTGTTCCCGTCAGGATCGCCCAGACTGATCAATTCCTCTTGATGTCCATCGGAATAAACACGAAAGATCTTGTTGGTCTCTTCATCGCTCACGTACAGGAATCCGGCCTGGTCCCACACGGGCCCTTCCGTGAAGCCGAATCCGGTCGCAACCATCTCCAGCTTCGCTTCCTTAGGAATGAGGCTCCAAAACTCCTGTGAATTCGCCTGCAATTCGAACTGCCGTAACGGTTTCTTGTTTTGGGAAGCTGCGTTGAAGGGACTACTCAACAGCAGAATGGCAGCGAGAACGCCGGCCAACTTCGGAATCGAACGATTCACATTTCTCCCTTGAAGATGAAGCGATTCTTCCCCCGCCCAAGCCAAAGGACTCATCGACCGGAATTTCACTCTTCTTCGTCGCTCGGCTCGGCGTTCCTTTTCAGATCGGACCCGGACCTTTCTCGTTGAGCGACGCTCATCAGAAAGCTGATGAGATCGTTCATCTCACTGGCACTGAGCGTGGATCCATAGTCCGCCGGCATCAGCGATTTCGAATCTCGCGTCATGTTTGCAACGTCGGACTTCATGATCAGATGGAACGTGCCGTCGAGAGATTGCAACTGCAGCGAGAAATTATCTTCGTTGCGCAGAACTCCGGTGAGGATTTGTCCCGTGCGAGTCTTTATGCTGATGGTTCCTCTTGCGGCATTCGATTGTTGACCAGGCTTAGTGATGGCGTCGCGAATTTCTTCCGTCGGGCGCTGCCGACCGTAAGAAGACAGATCAGGAGCAATGAAACCGCCTTCGCCACCGGCCAGGTGGCATTCGGAGCATCGCCCACGTCCAAAGAAAATCGTCTTTCCATTTTGAGGATTTCCCGGCAAGGCCGCGCTCCCCACTTCGCCCTGAAGAAACCGCAGATACTTGACCACCGCTCGAATGGTGGGAGCGTCCAGAGTGCTGAACGACGGCATCCCGCCAGCTGGAATGCCGTCGCTGATGATCTGCGTAAGAGCGGAGTCGGTGCGGCGTTGCACCTTCGGGGAGGTGGCGATGTCTGGTGCGCGCTCACCGCCGCGACCGTCCATACCGTGACAACCGGCGCAGCGGTTTTCAAAAGTTTGCCTCGCTTCGGCTATCGACCGCTCGGACTGCGGTCCCGCTGCTGAGGACTCAGAACTTGTGTTGATTCCTAGTCCATAGGCCGAGACCGCAATCAAAAATGCGCCAACTGGGACGGCAACGCGGCTGCCAAATGGGCCCAGGACTCTTGCGCATCTGCTCATCATCATCAAATTGGACCCATGGGCATCGGACAGCGCAAATCGATTGCAAAGTCCCGAAAAACGTAACCTCGCTGCAATCGGCCCGCACTCGCCTCTTGACAAGCCGAATTAATTCGAATTAATAGCACACTGCGGGTGCGTGTCAAGCACCAAGCGCCCACCGCTGAAATCGTTTATCCTGCCGAGGTTGTCACCTCTTCGGGCACGGAGATAGATATGATCCTTCGAAGCGGGCGCATCGCGTTCCCTATAGGCGTCGGAATCGCAACGCTGACTTGTTTGGTTGCGGTCGCGTTGCTGGCATCCAGCCGTCCACCCACGGCAACTGCCAACCAATCCGGAACCGCGTTGAGCGGAGACGACGCTTCCCTGCTGGACGGTTATCGCCACGTGGAGGTGGCTTCCGTCTCGGACGCGGTGGAAAAGGTCATTGGCAAGAAGGCATATATGTCGCACCACATGAGACCGATTTTCCCTGCCAAATTCGCCGGATTTGCGGTCACAGTGCTGCTGAAGAAAGAACCCAACCACGATCCGAATGCGCTCGACGGCATGCTTGCGGCCATTGATCAAGGCGCGCCCAACTCCGTGTATGTAATGGTTGTCGAAGATGGAGCCGACATTGCGGGAATGGGAGGCTTGATGGGCACCGCGATGTCAGCTCGAAATTTCTCCGGAGCGGTTATCGACGGCGGCGTGCGGGACGTGGCTTACCTGCAAAAAATCGGTTTCCCGGTCTTCGGGCTCGGCGTTGTGCCGTCTACATCGGTGGGGCATTATCGCTTTGCTGGGGCGAACGTTCCGGTCACTTGCGACGGTGTCGCGGTAAGCGGCGGCGACGTCGTTGCTGCTGACGCCGATGGAGTCGTCGCGATTCCCCGGGGATCGGCGGCCGAGATCCTTAAGGTCGCGCAAGATATGGATTTTAAGGAGCACTCGATGTACGCAACCATCGAGAAACTCAAATCTATCGTGCAAGCAGTAAAGCAGTTCGGGCGGATATGAGTAGGAGCCTTCGACCATTTCAACGTGAAACGCGATGGGTCACCATGAGTGCAGGCGTTTTCGTCTTGGTTGGATTGACAGCATTTTTTAAACCTCCAAACAGCTCGTCAGCGCAAGAACGCGTTGACCGCGCAGTCTCGACAACGATCGATGTCCAGCCCCCTGATATGATTGCGCCGGCTGGCGAAAATTGGCTGTCTTATCACGGAGACTATTCTGGGCGTCGCTTCAGCCGCCTGTCGGAAATTATGCCTGCCAACGTCAGCCAGTTGAAAGCACAGTGGGTCTTTCACGTGCGCGATGCGAGCGATCTGGAAGTAACGCCCGTCGTAGCCGGGGGCATGATGTTTGTAACCGCTGCCAACGATGCCTATGCGCTTGACGCACGCACTGGCCGAATCGTGTGGCACTATTCGCGCCCGATCACGGAAGGCCTGATCGACGACGCTTCGCAGCACCACAATCGGGGGGTAGGAATTTGGCGCTCCCGAATTTTTCTTGAAACGGACAACGCTCACCTTTTGTGCCTCGACGGCCGCTCCGGGCACTTGCTATGGGACGTCGCATACGCGGAAGGAAACAAAAACTACGGGGCCACTAGCGCTCCTCTGGTCGTCAAAGACAAAGTAATTGTCGGCACATCCGGGGGTGATGATGGCGTGCGCGGGTTTGTATCCGCGTTTGATGCCCAGACTGGCAAGCTCGCCTGGCGCTTTTGGACTATACCCGGCCCCGGCGAGCCCGGCTCGGAAAGCTGGCCTGGCGACGCCTACTTGCGCGGTGGCGGCACCACTTGGATGCCGGGAACTTACGACCCCGAACTCAACACGCTGTACTGGGGCACGAGCAATCCTGCGCCGGATTTCGATGGCGGCCCGCGACCCGGCGATGATCTCTACACCGATTGCGTGCTTGCCTTGGACCCCGATACTGGGAAGCTCAAATGGCATTTTCAATTTACGCCGCACGATCTGTTTGACTATGACGCTACGGAAACTCCGGTCCTCGTCGATCTGCCCTACAAAGGCGGGCCGCGGAGGCTACTCGTGCAGGCCAACCGAAACGGTTTCCTTTACGTACTGGATCGCACGAACGGAGAATTTTTGTCGGCGACGCGATTCGTCGACAGGTTGAACTGGGCGAAGGAAATCGACGCGCACGGCAGGCCCGTTGTGACTGGCGCCCGCCCTTCGCCGGAAGGCACGGAAATATGCCCCGGGTTTGCCGGCGCAACGAACTGGTATTCGCCGTCGTACAACCCCAACACGCACCAGTTTTACTTTCTTGCGCTGGAGGATTGCGGCACCTTTTTTCTGAAGCCCGAGAGTTTTGCCGAAGGGCGCGGCTACTACGCGACCGGAGTACGCCGCAGCCGCAGAACAAAATCGGAGAAGGTTCTGCTAGCCTACGATCTCGATACCGGCAAGTTCAGCTGGAAATATCCGCAAGCAGGTGAACGGGATTCCGCCGCAGGGACCATGAGCACCACGACAGGACTGGTCTTTTTCGGCGACAATGCGCAGGCACTCGAAGCTGTGGATTCAAAAACTGGCACGCCCCTGTGGCATTTCACCACCGGCCAGTCGATTCGTGCTTCGCCGATGAGCTACGCCGTCCTGGGGAAACAATACGTTGCTATTGCCGCGGGTACAGACGTTTTCAGTTTTGCATTGCCGTAGAATTTCACTCGAACTATGAACCGAAAAGGAGAATCCAAATGTTTTCGAATCTCTTCACTCGCAGGGCATTCGCGGGTCGCTTCGCGACGCTCGTTTCCGGCTTGGGCCTCGCCGCTTCGGCGTCTTCTGCTGAAGCGGCAGGGGAACCCCAGAAGGAAGCAGCCGGCGGCGTCAAAAAAATGGATTTTGATGGCAAACCTGCAGGCACCGGGTTTATCACGCCGGTCATTACTTTTGGTGGCGTGATCTATATCGCCGGGCAAGGCGCGCACTCTCACGATCAAAGCGAATTTCCCATGGACATCGATACTCACACCAAAAAGGTCATGGACAACGTGAAGCATCTGGTTGAACTCGCCGGAGGCGCCATGGACAGCATTCTTCAGCTGACGGTGTTTCTAACCAAGATCGAAGACTATGACGGCATGAACAAAGTTTTCAAAACTTACTTTCCCAATGGCGGACCGGCGCGAACGACGGTTGCCGTCGCAGCCCTGCCCGGAAATTCATTGGTGGAAATTAACTGCACCGCTGCGATTGTGAAGAAGTAGGCGAAGGAAACGGAGCCTTGCGATGACATTTAACTTGAAGTGGACACGGCGAACTTTCATGGGCAGCCTCGGCGTTCTAGCCGGCACGATGCTTAGCCCCAGAAAGCTTTTCGGTGGTGCTTCTGCATCCGCCGGCAGAACCGCCGACAAGGTTAATGGCTTTGGCGAAACCGGGAACGTTTACGAAGAGCTCGGCGTGACCACGGTTATCAACGGCCAGGGAACTATGACCGTGCTTGGCGGCTCGCTCGCGCGTCCCGAGGTCGAAGCCGTGATGGCGCTTGCCGGTCGTCACTTCTGCAGCATTCCCGATCTGGAAGTCGCCGCCGGCAAACGCATTTCCGAGATGCTCAAGCTTCCCGACGGCTATACGGCAATCGTGACTTCCGGCGCGGCTGCAGCGATGCAGTCCGGTCTTGCCGGCATCCTGACCGGCGATAATCCCGAGTTCATCGAACGGCTGCCGGATCTCACGGGAATGAAATCCGAAGTGATCATCCAGAAATCCCATCGCAATCCGTTCGATCACCAGCTTCGAGCGGCCGGAGTAAAACTCATTGAGGTCGAAACCCGCGAGGACGTTCGCCGATCCGTCAACCCTAAGACAGCGATGATGCATTTTTCCAATTTCGCAAACTCCACGGGACAGATCAAAGTGGACGAGTGGGTGAAGCTCGCCAAGGAAAACAACGTTCCCTCGTTCATTGATGCGGCAGCGGACACGCCTCCTGTTTCTCATCTCTGGGACTATACGAAGATGGGCTACGACCTCGCGGCGTTCAGCGGCGGCAAAGCCATACGCGGCCCGCAGTGCGCCGGTATGCTGATTGGCCGAAAGGACCTCGTCGCTTACGCTCTGCTCAACAACAGTCCCCATGAAGACACTTTGGGCCGCTGCGCAAAGGTCGGCAAAGAAGAAATCATCGGCATGGTGAAAGCGCTCGAACTTTACTTGAAAGAAGACCATGAGGCGCTCGACAAGGAATGGTGGCGCCGCCTCGATTTCGTATCCGCTGAAATTACCAAGGTTCCCGGCGTCAGCACCGCCTTTAACGTCCCCGATATCGCCAACCACGTGCCACACATGCAGATTAACTGGGATCCGCGCCGCATCAATCTGAGCGCCCAAGACGCTTCGAAACAATTGCGGGGCGGTAAACCTTCGATCGTGCTCGAAAGGTCTGGTAGTGGCTTGGGCATGTGCTCTTTCATGTTGCAATCAGGCGAGGAGAAAATCATCGCCGAACGGTTGCTCCAGCTTTTCCACGCACACTCAGCATGAATGATAAGCCAGCAAGCCGCGTTCGCTGGTTTCTCATCGGATGGCTGTTCGTTCTGAGCGCCGTTGCTTTTCTAGACCGAGTGAATCTTTCGATCGCGGGAAGCTCGCTTTCCGCCGAATACCATCTCAGCAACGTTCAATTCGGCTTGCTCTCGACGGCGCTGCTGATCGGCTACACGTTGTTCCAAACACCCGCCGGATGGCTCGCCGACCGTTTTGGACCGCGACGCGTGCTGACGGGTGCGGTCCTTTGGTGGGGAATCTTCACGTCGCTTACTGCGGCGATACCTCTTTCCATCGGCGCTCCGCTGATTGCGCTCATGGCCGTCCGTTTCTTGCTGGGAGCGGGCGAAGCCATCATGTACCCCGCTGCCAATCAATTCGTGTCGCGATGGATCCCCACCCAGGAACGTGGAGCCGCCAACGGCTTGATCTTCGCCGGCGTTGGTGTTGGCTCCGGCCTTTCCCCTTTTCTTGTTGCGTACACCATGGCGCACCACGGCTGGCGTTTCTCTTTTTGGGTTTGTGCCCTGATCGGCTGCGCTGCGGGAGTTGTGTGGTACCTGGCGGCGCGTGACACTCCGCAGCAGCACACGTGTGTATCGCCACTTGAGTTGGCCAAAATCGAGTCCGGGCTTACTCTCGGCGCGCAAACCGATAGAGCCACCCACTCCAACCCTCCTTGGACAAAAATTCTTAGGAGCGGAGATCTTTGGCTCGTCACCGCTAGCTATTTCTGCTACGGCTACGTCGCCTGGATTTTCTTCGCCTGGTTCTACAGGTATCTCAGCGAAGTGAGAGGCCTGAATTTGAAGGCCAGCGCGTTCTATGGAACGCTCCCCTTTCTGGCCATGGCGATTTCCTGCCCACTCGGCGGAGTCATCAGCGACATGCTGACTCGCGCCGCGGGACGGCGCATTGGCAGATGCGGTGTCGCGGCCTTTGCGATTGCGCTCGCCGGCATTTTCCTTGCGTTTGGTTCCAGGGTCGACAATGCGAGACTCGCAAGTATTGTGCTCGCTGGCGGTGCCGGCGCCCTGTACATGTCACAAAGTTCCTTTTGGTCCGTGAGCGCCGACATCGGCGGTTCATTTTCGGGTTCTGTGTCCGGCTTCATGAACATGGGGGCGCAAGCCGGAGGCGCTCTAACGGCCTCGCTGACTCCCTGGATCGCCGCCCACTACGGATGGACGGCTTCATTTCTTGTCGCTGCGTCGCTGTGTGGGATCGGAGCCTTTGCATGGCTTCTGGTCGATCCCGACCGCAAGCAGGTGCCTGTCGCGCTTTCGACGACAACCTGAGAGCGCTCGCCAACTCGTAACCGCAACGATCATTTATTTTCCCGGGAGGGCCGGACATGACACGGCAAATTCTTGTGGCGGTCGCGACAGCGACTTTCGTTTGCGCTCACGTCGTCTGCGCCCAGGTGGAAGAGCCGGCGGCCACGGTGCACGTAGACACAACTCCGGGTCATGCGATCAACTCATTTGATCCCGACAGCGCCTTGGGGAGCTCCATTGATGTCCTGTCGCATACCGGCATCGATAAGGTCTACAGTCCCCACATCATTCAGGAATCGCTCTCGGCGGGATGGGGTCCGATCAGTTATCGCAACAACTCAGAACTGCGTATGGCGGCGTGGCACTGGACCGAGAACGGAACATGGAGCGACCCGGCCCGCAAGAGTGGATATTTTACTGGCAGCGCCGAACTCAAGGAACCACTGCGCTACATCCTTTCTTACGCGCTGCCGCACCGTGGCTTCTCGACCAGTGGTGACCGCCCAATTCAAGGACCCACGCTCACCTACTGGAAAAGCAACCCATACCTCACCTCCAAATTCACCGGCGAGAACGATGCTCTTCACCCGCAATGGGTCGTCGTGGATTTGAAGTCCGAGAAACCTGTGAACGCGGCTCGCATTGCGTGGGCTAGTCCATACGCCACAACCTACCGGGTCGAATATTGGATTGGAAAAGATGCACTCGATTTCGACCGCGGTCCGAAGGGGGAATGGAAAACTTTTCCGGCCGGCGATGTCAAAAACGCTTCCGGCGGCACGGTAACGATCAGGCTCGCCGACGCCCCTATTACCGCCCAGTATTTCCGGATCTGGATGACCGAATCGTCGAATACCTGCGACGAGCACGACCCGGACGACATCCGCAATTGCGTCGGATACGCCATCAAGGAAATCGAACTTGGCGCTGTGAACGCGAACAATGAATTCACGGCGGTAACGCAGGATCCGGATCCATCCGAGAAACAAAAATTCTCCTATTGCACATCGTCCATCGACCCCTGGCACTCGGCGGATGACGTTAACGCGACCGGAAACTACCAGCACAGCGGCCTCGATATCTTCTTCACCAGCGGCCTCACCAACAATCTTCCCGCGATGATTCCCGTCACCATGCTTTACGGCACGCCAGACGACGCTGCCGCCCAGATCAGCTACATCGAAAAACGGGGTTACCCCATTTCCTGGATCGAGATGGGTGAAGAGCCTGACGGAAAGCACGCTCTACCAGAGGACTATGGCGCACTCTACATTCAATGGGCCAGAGCCATCCACAAAGTGGATCCAAAGCTAAAGTTAGGAGGGCCAGTTTTCGAAGGCGTCAACGAAGACATCACCGTTTGGCCCGACGCCCAAGGCCGAAGGTCTTGGATGGGGCGATTCGTGGCTTACTTAAAAGCGCGCGGCCGACTTTCCGATCTTTCCTTCGTATCTTTCGAGCACTATCCGTTCGAGCCCTGCACCATCACCTGGAAGACTCTGTACCAGGAACCGCAATTGATGAAGCATATTCTCCAAGTCTGGAGAGAAGACGGTGTGCCGGAAAATGTCCCTTTGATGGTAACCGAGGACCACCTCGCCTCCAGTCTCACAGGCCCCATGAGCACCATCTTCGCGGCGCTATGGCTCGCGGATAACGTCGGCTCCTTTTTTGAAGGTGGAGGCGCAGTCTTCCACCACTCGCCCATCCAGCCTGAGCCCTTGCACGATACCTGTCTCGGTTGGGCCACGTGGTCAAATTTCGTATCCGACCGCGATTACAACATCGCTGGGTACACATCGCTCTACTTCGCCGCCCATATGATCAACCTCGAATGGGTGCAGCACCGTTCCGGAGTGCATCGAATGTTTCCGTCTCCGACCGACGCCAAAGACACCGAGGGAAATGTGCTGGTCACCTCGTACGCGGTGCGTCGCCCCGACGGACAGTGGGCCTTGATGCTAGTCAATCGCGACGAAAGCAGCCCACACACCGTGCGGGTGGTTTTTGAGGATTCGACGAGCAAACGCAAGGCATCGTTTTCCGGCCCCGTCACCTTGGTGACCTTCGGCAGTGAGCAATATCTCTGGAAAAACGACGGGGAGAACAGTCATGCCGATCCAGACGGGCCGCCTGTCTCAACCATCCTGCTGGACAGGCGGGAACGTAATTTCATTCTGCCTAAAGCCTCCATCACGGTACTCCGTGGCAACGTAGAAGGAGTCGAGCACAGACCTCTCTGAGCGCAGGGCGATTCGATCTTTGACGCAACGATCCGAATTGCTTCGCGACACGGTTTTGCTAACGATCGCTTCTATGCGCCGCCCATCCCACCGGCTATCTGGTACTAGGACGTAACTGGGACGACATCGAACAAATCTCTTCGCCCCAACTTTCCAGACTTCCATCAGAATCGAAGCGTGCGTTGTTGTAATTCCACCAAAAATGTCCAATCCAAACTACGAGTCGATAATATTCGATTTCGTATTAAACCGTTTCAATCCTTGACACAACCTTGCGAGAGGAATACATTGCCGGGCATCGGAATCCGCACTGGCACCGGATTCCACATTTTGCGGGGTATGGGGTTGTCCACGTCACTCAGATATTCGATACAAAAGGAAGCATTACGAGCCAATTCGTAAGGATTGCGTTCGGCCAGGATTCAGTGAACGATCGCGA
Organism: uncultured Acidobacteriota bacterium; assembly: GCA_963721915.1. Lineage (GTDB taxonomy): Bacteria > Acidobacteriota > Terriglobia > Acidiferrales > UBA7541 > Acidiferrum. The sequence continues at coordinate 632,098 of CAVRLD010000010.1, forward strand.
AGTTCGGGACCACTCTACGCCCCGCATGGAGGTTCCAATGGGAAATCGATTCAGGCTCTTCACGTCAAGTCTTTTACTCATGTTGTTGGCACTTATTAGCCCCAGCGTTCTGCGCGCCGACGTAACCGGCTCCATTCAGGGTGTGGTTCGCGATCCAACGCAGGCCGCGATTGGCGGCGCCAAGGTCACGGTGATCAACGCGCAGACCAATTTCCGGCAAGAAACCACGTCCGCTGCCGACGGCTCCTACCGGTTCCTCGCGCTGCCGGCAGGGACCTACCAGCTCACGGCTACCAGCGCTGGATTCCGGGAATTCACCACCACCGATGTCGTAGTCAAGGTAAATGACCAACTGCAGATCGACATACTGCTGCAAGTTGGCAGCGTGACGGAGAAGGTCAGTATTGCCGCGAATGCCGTGCAAGTACAAACAGAAAACACGCAACTTGGCGACGTAATCGACTCGAAGAAGATGCTCGCTCTTCCGCTGAACGGCCGCAGCTTCGTCGACCTTCTGGGCCTGCAGGCGGGCGTTGCGCCCGGCACTGCCCAAACGATCCAACAGGACCGTCCGGTATCGGGCACTTTGAATCCGGGCAACATCTCCGTGAATGGCCAGCGCGAAACGGCCAACGCATACTTGGTGAACGGCGGAGACGTCAGTGAGGGACGTAACCTCGGCACAGGTATGGTTCCCAACCTGGACTCCATCGAGGAATTCCGCCTGATCACCAACAGCTTTGACGCCGAATATGGAAAATTCAGCGGCGCGGTCGTCAATGCCATCACCAAGTCCGGCACCAACGGCTTTCACGGGGACGCCTTCGAGTTCCTGCGCAACGACAAGCTGGACGCCCGGAACTTCTTTGCGCCTTCCAAGTCCGAATTGCGGCGCAATCAATTTGGCTATGCGGCGGGCGGACCGTTCTGGAAAAATAAGCTTTTCTGGTTCTCGGATTATCAAGGCACCCGCGAGGTGCAAGGCGCGGAAACTGGAATTGTTTCGGTACCGTCGGCAGACCAGCGTCAAGGCATCTTTGACCCTGCGGCTTTGGCTCCGAATGGCACCAGCGGCGCCTGTTCGGACCCCACTACAACGAATTGTGTTACCGGCACGTATTGGGCGCAGGTACTTTCGCAGCGGCTAGGCTACACCGTGGCGGAAAACGAGCCATATAGCTTCGTCGGCTGCGGCAGCACGGATCCAGTGGCAGGCTGTGTTTTTCCCAATGGCGTGATTCCGCAGGCGGCCTTTGCGAAGCCGGCCACCGCGTTCCTCTCATATATTCCGATGCCAACACTTCCAGGGGATACGAACAACTATTCGGACAACAGCCAGAGAAACATCCCCAACGATAACAAATTCGGAGAGCGCGTGGACTTCAACAATCAGAAGACCGGAAACTGGTCCTGGTATTATCATTTAGACAATGCCAACGTTGGCAGCGCCAACGTGAATCAAGCAACTGGAAGCTTTGCAACTGTGCCGGGCTTCCCAACGACCACGCCTTCGCGGGCGCAGCAGTTTGTGATGAGCAACGCCAAGACTCTGGGAGCGACGGCGGTCAATGAGGCGCGGCTTAGCTTCTTCCGGAACGCACTGCACAAGGACAACCCGGCTGCGAGTTTTGCGAGCTTGTCATCGCTTGGTTTCGTAACGGGCGCCGGGACCCTCGGCATTATCCCGCTGGCCGGATATCCAGAGTATGTGCCTCAGACGAACTTTAGCAACCTCGGCTTAACCATTGGTGTGCCCACGCTTAATACGTTCCAACCCAATACCACCTATATGGTGAGTGACGTATTTTCGAAGAGCCAGGGCAAACATACGTGGAAGTTTGGAGGGGAATTCCGCTACCTGCAAGTGAACGAACGTAACTTTGCCAACCCGAATGGGGGCTTCACATTTGATGGCACCGTGACTGGATCTGATGTTGCGGACTTCCTCCTCGGCGCGACTTCGACTACCAACCAGCCTTACACCCAGGCCGCCGAACAGTTCCTTGATTCGCGTACACGCTATGGTGGCGCCTTCGCCCAGGATTCCTGGAAGGTGAAATCCAATCTCACGCTGAATCTGGGGTTGCGCTGGGAAGTGAGCATGCCGTGGTACGACACGCAAGGGAAGATTCAGACCTTCAATCCTGGCCAAACGTCTACGGTGTTTCCGCTCTCTCCCTCGGGCCTGGTATTTCCGGGCGACCCTGGCATCCCCAAGACGCTCGCCCCCACGAAATACAACAACTTCGGCCCACGATTGGGACTCGGCGTATTCACCGGGGTTTTCGGACGGAGTCCTGGGCAAAATATTTGGAGGCCCGGGCAAGTCCAGCATCCGGGCGGCCTACGGTCTGTATTACACTTCGGTCGAGGACCTGAACCTGTTTTACGAGGTGGCGGACGCTCCGTTCGGCCTATATTGGACCTCACCCCTCTCGGTCATGTTTGACGAACCGTTCCGGGTTCGAGCCACCGGGGCGCCCTTGGGACAGCGTTTTCCGTTCACCGCGCCGGTTCCGGGTGCACCATCGAACAAGACACTGGACTTTTCGGTTTACGAGCCCTTCAACTTTTTCCCGGGCTACGACATTCACAACAAGCTGCCTTACGCGGAGCACTTCAATCTCTCGATCCAGCGCGAGCTATCCAAATCAACGGTGCTCACGCTGGCTTACGTCGGGACCGAGGGGCACCGTCTCATCACGCAGAAAGATGCCAACCCCGGCTCCGCCGCTCTATGCCAGCAACTCACTGCGCAAGGGGCTATCGACGTGACCGCAGGAAACACCCTCGGCTGCGGACCTGGTAATGAGAATGACGTTTTCCAGCTTCCGACGGCTACCGTTCCGTGTGACACGCTTAGTCCGACGCCTCTCCCAGGGTGCGTTTACAGCACCAGGCAGCAGCTCTTAAATCCGAATTTCTGCCCCGGCGGCGCCCAGGTATGCTACGGCTCCAGCAACACCAATACACTTACGAGCGCCAATTCGATCTACAACTCCGCGCAAATCACGATAGAGCGCAAGGCCACCGATTTTACATTCCTAGCGGCGTATACCTTTGCTAAAGGCCTGGACGATTCTTCAGCCTTCAACGACTTGGTGAATTTCGAAAACACAAAGATAAGCCGCGGCCTTTCATCCACCGACATCAAACATAATTTTGTGGCCAGTTACGTTTGGGCCGTCCCGTTCGACCGGGCTTTCGGCAATGCGCCTAAACGCTTGACCCACGGCTGGCAGATTCAGGGCATCACGCGATTCTCGACCGGCTTTCCCATCCAGTTGAACCAGGACACCGGTGATGCTTCGCTCTCCGGAAGTTCGGCCACGGATATGCCGAATCTCGTTGGCAAGGTCGTGACTGTGAATCCGCGCAAGTCGAATCCCGGTTGCCCTACTACCGACGGTACGGGATGTTACTTCCTGCCCGACGCATTCGCCGTTAACACCAATCTGGGCACTTTTGGCACCGCCAACCGGCGCTTCTTCCACGGTCCTGGATTCAACAACACCGATTTTGGCATATTGAAGCGGACCGTAATTAAGGAGAATTACGCTTTCGACGTTCGCTTCGAATTTTTTAACATCTTCAACCACACGCAATTTACGAATCCCGGCGGGAACATCACCGGTTCGAGCTTCGGGATCGTCACCAACGCGCGCGATCCCCGCATCGGACAAGTTAGCGCGAAGTTCTACTGGTAATCTCTGGTTGGTGCTTTGCCACCGACCTTACGGAACGGCGGGCGGGGCTATTCCAGCTCGCCCGCAATTTTTCGGCACCTTGCACCCAGCTGGCTGATCGTGCTTGGATGGATCGTTGATTGACCCTCACAATCACTCTCGCGGGCGAATCATGCTTCCGCTGATGTTGAGCCTTCTCGCCTCAGCCCCAGTGTCCGCGCAGACTGCCGAGAGTTACCGCCAGCAGGCCCTGCAACTCTCGCACGCGAAATCGTGGGATCAGGCCGCCGCGAGTTACCGCAAGGCGCTGGCCCTCGAACCCAATGACGCCGTTACCCATTACAACCTAGCGCTCACGCTGAAATATGCGGGCGACGCCAGGCAGGCCGTCGAAGAGTTCGAGGCCGCTCTGCAGCTGAGGCCGAAGTGGGCCGACGCACACTACGGGTTAGGCGCAACCCACTACGATCTGCATGACCAGGGCGCCGCAATTAAGGAGCTACGCACTGCGGTAGAACTTGATCCGGCGAATGCCGGGGCGCATCGCCTTCTGGCACGTATTTACTCACAGCAGAATGATTTTCAGGGCGCAGAGGCCGAGTTACGCAAGGCCCTCGCATCGAAGCCGTCGGCCGAACTGCATTTTGAGTTGGGACTGACCGAAGGACAGCTAGGCAATCTGGACAGGGCTGCCCCGGAGTTTCGACGCGCGCTCGAACTTAATCCTCGCTTCGCACCCGCACACACACTGCTGGGGGTAACGCTCCGGCGCCAGGGCGATCACGCGGGTGCACTCGCCCAGTTTCGCAAGTCCGTCGAAATTGATCCCAAGGACCCTGAGTCGCAGACCGACCTTGGCATGGAGCTCAAAGCCGGGGGTGACACGGCCGGGGCGATCGCGGCGTTTCAGCGCGCCATCGAGCTAAAGCCTGATTTCGAAAAGGCGCACTACAACCTTGGGATTGCGCTGCGCGCTCAAGGTAGGACGGCCGCAGCGCAGAAAGAACTGGACGAACTAAGTGGACTGCACGAATTCCGCGCCCGCCTGGCCCAGTCGAAGCTCCTCATCCTCCAGGGCGTCGATGCATTGAAGCAACAGAGACTCGACGATGCCCGGTCGTTCTTTCAGAAAGCTGCCGAGCAAAGCCCCACACTGCCGACCAGTCACTACTATCTCGGCGTGACTTGGGAGCGCAAAAACGACGCGGTGCGTGCACACGCGGCCTTCGAAAAAGCGCTCGAGCTGAAACCTGACTACGCGCAGGCCCATTCCAGTCTCGGGCTTCTCTATTGGCGCCAGAACGACCGCACACATGCGCTTGAGGAATTTCGCCAGGCAGTGATGTCCGATCCGGACCTGGCAGAAGCCCACTACAATCTGGGCCTCGCGCTAGCCCAGTCAGAACGTCTGGACGACGCCGCTCACGAACTGAGCGAAGCTATCAGTCTTGATCCCAAGTACACCGACGCCCGGATACAACTGGGATTGGTTCTTGCCCAGAACAACGATCTAGCGGGTGCCACCAATGTCTTTCGGAAAATTGTGCGCAACGATCCTGGTTTCCCGGAAGGTCACAACAACCTCGGCTTGGTGCTGCTGCAGGCGGGCGATGCGCGCACCGCGCAGGCGGAGTTCGTTGAGGCTGTGCGCCTCAAGCCAAGCTACGCAGAGGCACACTTCAACCTTGGATTAGCTCTACACCAAGGAGGAAAGGAACAGGAATCGCTCGCGGAGTTCGACAAAGCCTACGAAATTTCGCCGGAGTTGAGAAACGCGCCCCATCCATAACAATGAAATCTATTAGAAGCCTGTTCCTCCTGCTGTTGATACCCGTCGTCGCATTTGCGGTGGACGTCTGCGAGGTTACATCGCCGATGGCCGCGCTCACCGTCCCGCATGTGGCAAAAGCACCGGAACTCAACACCGACCCACACTCTGCAACTTGGGCGCACGCGGCCTCCGCATGGATCGAGAAAGATTGCACGCAGCGGCTCGACTATCCCAAGCTGAAGACCGAGGTGCGCGGCTTTTGGACCGACACCGATCTGTATCTTCTCTTCATTTCTCCCTACAGCGAGCTGAATCTCTGGTTGCCCGCCGATAACAGCAAAGATCGCCTCAAACTGTGGGACCGTGACGTTGTCGAGTTCTTTCTGGGCGACGATTGGACCAACATCAGGCACTACCGTGAGTTCGAAATTGCGCCTACAGGCGACTGGGTCGATCTGGCCATCGATCTGGATCACGACAGCTACGGGGCTGAGTGGAACTCCGGTTGGCTACGACAGGGCCGGATCGACGAAGCGAACCATGTTTGGTACGCAGCTGCGCGAGTTCCACTGAAGTCCGTCAGCGAACAACCGGTGAAGGTCGGCACGAAATGGCGCGCCAACCTGTATCGCATCGACGGGCTCGGCGAGGATCCGCAGCGTCACTTTATGTGCTGGCAACAGACGTGTGCCGCTAACCGCGATCCCAATCATGTGCCCGAACACTTTGGAACATTGATCTTCGCTCAGTAAAACACACCACCGGAGGAAACATATGCCTGTCGGTCAGGAATCGAGTCGTCGTAGATTCATGAAAGTGCTGGCTGCCTCTCCGTTGCTGGCACAGATTGCCGCTCAAGATCTATATGCAAAATCTTCCGCCGCGATCGGCCTAGCCTCACGGGATAACATTTATAGCCGCCTCGGTGTCAAGACCGTAATCAATTGCCGTGGAACGTGGACATACCTCAGCGGCTCGCTCCAGTTTCCAGAGGTGCGCGCCGCTCAGAACGAAGCTTCCCACTATTTCGTCAACATGGTCGAGCTTCAACGCGCGGCGGGTCGCAAGCTGGCGGAGCTGACGGGCGCCGAATCCGGATTGATCACCACTGGAGCGGCTGGCGCGATGGCCGCCTCAACCGCCGCGTGCATGGCGGGTACCGATCCCCAAAAGATCTGGCAATTGCCCGACACCACCGGTATGAAGCACGAAGTGATCATGGTCGGAGGCCGAAGCGCGTTCGACAACGCCATCCGTCTGACGGGAGCGAAGTTGGTTCTGGTTGAGACACCAGAAGACATTCCAAATGCCATTACGCCTAACACAGCCATGATCTACACCACCGACCTCGGCGACAAACTCGGGCGCGAGATCGCGATCGCTAAAGAGCACAACGTGCCCATGCTGCTGGATGATGCGGCAGGCATTCCACCGGCCGACAACCTGAAGCTGTACGCGCAGATGAAGATTGACCTGTACACGTTTTCCGGAGGCAAGGGTCTGCAAGGACCTCAATGCAGCGGCGTTCTGCTGGGCCGAAAGGACTTGATCGAGGCTGCGCTGCGCAACTCCGCCCCATGGGAGGGAGCGGTATGCCGCCCGATGAAGGTCGGAAAGGAAGAAGTGATCGGGTGCCTGACAGCGGTAGAAACCTGGCTGAAAATCGATCCGAAAAAGCTCTACGCCGAGTGGAATGCTCGAGTAGATCGTATCGGCAAGCTTGTAGAAACAGTGCCGGGAGTGAAAACGGAAATCTATATTCCCGATGACGGGAATCGTTATCCCACTCTAAAGGTTTCGTGGGATCAACAGGCGTGGGGCTTCACCCTCGCCGACTGCGTTCAGCAGTTGAGGCAAGGCGATCCTGTTATTGAAGTGCTCGGCGCTGACAATCCCAGCCTCGTTCCGGCGGTACGCGAAGGCATACAGAAGCCAAACACGAAGGAACGCAAAGAGACAGACCACCTCGAGTTGGTTTCCATGACCATCCAACCCGGCGAGGAAATGATCGTAGGCCAACGCCTCCGAGCGATTCTAGGCGCAGCACACAAGGGAAAATCCGCATGAGGTTTGTGTGCCTCCTCGCGTTCGAGCTGTACTTCGCATTGTGTGTGCAGGCGCAGCTGCGCTTGGCCCTGCCGCAGCAGGCGCCCGCTGCAAGGGAGGCTCTAGGTTCCCCGGCAATCGACGCGGGAGGCTACGTCTATGTCTCAGGACAGGGCCCCCGCCGCCAGGACGGCAGCACTCCAGCAAACTTCGCGGATCAAGTCCGACAGTCTCTCGAGAATGTAAAAAGCGCAGTCGAAGCCGCGGGCCTGACGATGGAACATGTCGTCTATGTTCAAGTCTATCTGGACGACATGAGCCGCTACGAAGCCCTAAACGACGCATTCGCCGCCTACTTCCCGAAGATGCCGCCCGCGCGCGGAATCCTGGGCGTCGCACGCCTTCCTGAGCCTCCCGTGCAGATCACCGCCGTCGCTGTCCGCAACCTCCAGGAAAAACAACCTGTCACTCCGCCCAATTTCGCGCCCAGCAAAGCATACTCCCAGGGAATGCTGACCCACGACCGGCTATTTATCTCCACGATGCTAGGCAGCGACCCTGCCAACGGAAAAGTCCCAAATAATCCCGCCGCGCAGGTTGATTTTGCGCTCGACCGCTTACGTATGGTTGCGGAAGCCGCCGGACTCACACTCAGCAATATGGTATTCGTGAATCCGTACCTGACGTCCGACATTCCAATGCGAATCATGAATGAGCACTACGCCAGACGATTCGAATTCGGCAACACTCCAGCTCGCGCCACCATCGAAGTCTCCAGCCTGCCCGAAGGCGCGCACATCGCATACACTGGAGTCGCCGTGCGCGATCTAACCCAGCGCCGAGCCGTTCGCCCAAAAAATATGCCGCCCAGTCCCACCGCAAGCCCGTGTGTCTTCGCCGGCGAAACGCTTTACTGTTCCGCCAAAAGCGGCTTCATTCCTGGCGCAAACGGCGGCGTCTTCTTTGCAACAACCTCCGATCAGGTCCGCCAGACCATGCGAAACCTTCTCGATAACCTGGAAGAAGCGGACATGAACTTCGATCAAGTTGTCTCGACAACCATCTACCTGGACGATCTATCGGAATTTCCGGCGTTCGCGAAGGTGTATCGGAAATACTTCAGCGGAGTATTTCCGGCTCAGACTACGGTTCAACAGCTCCCGCCAGCGGAGCGAAAACCCGACGAAGAGGGGCACTATCCGGACCTGGAGCAGGTGTCCTTAATCGCCGTGCGTAGTCGGTCCAAACATTAATTGACGCCCCTAGGGACAAAAATAGCGAACGGGATGTGCTAATGAGCAAACCCGTTCCCAAATTTCGGTGTCTACTCAGAACCGGAAGCTATTATTGAAAGGAAGTAACACAAGAAAAGATGGAGCCGAGGGCGAGAGTTGAACTCGCGACCTGCCGATTACGAATCGGCTGCTCTACCACTGAGCTACCTCGGCTTATCAACAACTTACGGCTGTTGGAGTCCCGTTTGGTGTCTCACCCGACGTTTTAATGTTATAATCCCTTCAGTGCAACGAGGAACCATAACGCGGCACCGCAACAACTGGATTCTACGGTTTTGGGAATACCAGGTCAAGGACGGCCAGCGTTTACGGGTTCGTGCATACAAGAACCTCGCTCCCATTGGGCCAGCATATCCGAATAAGAAGTCCGTCGAATCTCTCGCCTGGAAGCAACTCGAACCGATCAACACGAATCGGCTACAGCCGGAAGGCGCGATGCCAATCGCGGACTTTATCGAGAACGTGTACTTCCCTTTCGTTAAGGAAATGTTGCGGCCTTCGACGTACAAGGACTACAAGCGCGACATCTACGAGCGGCACGACATTAAAGGACGACTAGCAGGCTTGCGGTTGCGGGATTTTCGAACGGTGCATGGGCAGAAGATGGTAGCCGCTATAGCGAAGGATAATCCCGAGTTGGGCCACAAAACCTTGCTGCGTCTGAAATCATTTCTAAGTGGAGTTTTTCGCCAGGCGAGGGCGGAGGGTTTCATCGACGAACAGAATCCGATGCGGGACGTTACCCTGCCCAAGAATGTTCGTAGGAAGAAGTTCATAGGCGGCACGTACACGATTAAGGAAATTCTGCGAATGATGGAGCTAGTGTCGTCATCTCGAATCGCGTTCACGGTTATCGCTACTGCTGCGTTCACGGGTCTGCGATTGGCGGAACTTCGAGGTATACAGTGGGGCGACCTGGAGGACGGCAAGCTGCGGGTATCTCGGACGGTATGGCGTACCAAGGAAGGACTGCCCAAGACGGAATCGTCCGAAGGCACAGTGCCTGTGCTACCAGCGCTGCAAATGATTCTGGACAATTACAGGCAATACTTGGAGGGACTGGAAACAGAAGGCAATCTCGGAAAGACTCTGAAGCCACACTATTGGATGTTCGCCGGAGAGAAGCGCGGAACACCATTGAACCTGATGAACCTAGTACGTAGGACGATTGTACCGCTCTTAACGCGGTGCGTCTGCGGAGTACCCAAGCATCAGCACGATAAGCAAGCCCATGCATTCGAATCAGACAAGACTACGCCCCGCTGGCTAGGATGGCATGCATTTCGACGAAGTTTGGCTACCAATCTATACGCGCTAGGCGTGCATCCGCGTTTCATCAGTTCAATTCTCAGGCACAGCGACATTTCGCTGACGCTAAAATACTATATCGAGACACCAGAGTCGGAGTCTCGTGAAGCCCTAGTGAAACTTGAAAGTCTGTTACGCGGTTAGCTTCATGGAGGAACTATGCTCTAAATATCCATGAGCCGGAAACGCCGAACAACCTTCCTCAAACGGGCGCGGACTCTGAACTGCTGAGTGGTAAAGTGTCCAGATGCGATCCAACCGATCCGTGCCACCCTGTGTCGTGATTCCTGTACTCATTTACCCCGACCCCGGCGCAGCAGCCGATTGGCTGTCAAAGGCTTTTGGCTTCAGCATCCGTCTCCGCATCGCCAATCACCGCGCCCAGATGAAAGCCGGTGATGGCTGCTTCACCATCGCCGAAGGCAACGTGATACCCAACAACTCGCAAATCGTTCAGGTTCGCATCGAAGATGCTAAGGGGCACTGCGAGCGAGCGCGACAGAACGGTGCCATCATCCTGACGGAACCCCAAGACCAACCCTATGGCGAGCGCCAATACAACGCTCAGGACTTTTACGGCCACCGCTGGGACTTTACGGAGACCATCGCCGATGTCGCTCCCGAAGAATGGAGCGGCGGTGCATTTCATCTTGAGTGACTGATGCTCCTTGCCGCTATGCGGCGTGATCTTGGAAATGGTGGCCCTCGGCCAACCGCTCGTGGATGACAATTTTATGATACAGGATTTACATTTGCTGGATGTGTATATGTGCTAGTGAAGGTCACCTCAGCAGCAGTATCCGCGTGGCTTAACAGAGGAAATTCGTTCATCCCCGCATTCCTCCGACTAAGGACACAGAGAGGAAACGAAGAATGAAACCTACGAAGGCATTGAGGTTTTTGGCACCTGTGACGATTTTGGCGTTCCTGCTTCCAACGACAAGCTGGGCACAGTACACGCGAACAGATCTAACTTCGAACCAGGAGAATGTCGCACCTAATGTCAACCCCAAGCTAGTCAATGCCTGGGGGCTAGTGCAACTTGGGACCAGTCCCGTCTGGATCAGCGACAATGGCACTGGATTCTCCACTCTGTACACAGGAAGTGGCCTGCAACTCGGACTGATTGTGCTCGTACCTGGCTTGGGGGGAGCCCAAGGCACTCCGACCGGCGTTGTTGGCAACACTGGCGGGAGCGCGGACTTCATGTTCAGTAATCCAGCGAACGGAAAATCCGGACGGGCTATTTTTATCTTCGCAACCCTGGATGGTTTGATCGTCGCGTGGAACCCACAGGTTGGCGGCACGGACCAGGCAGGCGACAGCCTTGCGACAATTCCGGAAGGCTTCCAACCCAAGCCCGGGGCCAGCTACACCGGTTTGGCCATTGCCACAAATACACAGGGTCAAACTTTCCTGTATGCGGCTGACGATAGCACGAACAGCCAGGTGGACATGTACGACGGATCGTTTCACCTCGTGAAATCGTTCACCGATCCGGAGATTCCGAGAAATTTCGCACCGTACGGTGTTCAGGAAATTGACGGCCCATCAGGCCCGCAGATTTGGGTGACCTTCACGGCCCTTAACAAGGCGCAGGGTGGATTTGTAGACGTTTTCAATACGGACGGCACAGTGGCCCAACACTTCGCGGTTCACGGCCCGCTTCACTCGCCCTGGGGTATCGCGAAGGCACCAGCGGATTTCGGCCCCATGAGCGGTGCGATTCTCATCAGCAACAACACCTCGCGCGGTCGAGTGAATGCCTTCGATGCTTCGGGAACGTTCCTTGGTCCGCTTCGCGACGCGAACGGGAAAGCCATCGAGATCGATAACCTTTGGGGCATCCAGTTCGGCCATGACGGCGGTGTCGCCCACGGCGGTCCACAGGGCACTCCCCACAATTTTCTCTTCTTCACCGCGGGGCCAAACTCCTATGCCGACGGGTCTATCGGCGTGATTACGCCACCCGGAAACTAAATCAATTCTCTCCGAAGAAGCTCAAGTGCGGCCTCTGCGGAAAACCGTTCGACCGTTCAGTTGCATCTCGTCGTCAACTCCCGTGAAGTCGCGTAATCGGACAAATGCCGTACCAGAACTCCACTTTCCCGATTAGCACGGGTAACCGAACACGACTGACGTTGGTGGCGCGGCTGGTGGCGGGGCTTCTTCGCCGATGTCCACAAGTGAATCGTGGATTGTGCTGCTTTCATCGGCGAGCAGTTCGCAAACTTCCGCATGGTCGCCGGTTAATTTGGTAACGAGAAGTTTTGCGAGACTCTTCCGTCATTAATGCGGCGTTGTGCGGTTTGGTGCTCATTTGCACTTGGCCGTCTTTCCCGCGTCCAACGTAGGACATGGACACGGGAATCTTGCGACCTTCCAACATCATCGAGCTTTGGACTTTCACGCCATGGCAAGTATTCATGTTATTTACTTATTATAGGAGGCCGATGGCCATGGCTCGCAGGTGGCGCGTTGGTCGGCGCGGTTGTCCCCTTCACCTTCGCCTTCATAATGTCAACGAACCGCTTGCTGCTCGATGCCGCTTCGCCGCCGAAGGACGATGAAGCGTGCGTACTGCTCGCCAAGTGGGCACGGCTTCATGCCGTCCGCACGTGCCTGAGTCTGCTTGGATTCATTGTCTTGGTCTTGCAGTCTATTCAGCGGAGTTAGCTACGCCTCGCGACTTTTTGGGCCATGTGGAGCAAAAGATTTTGCTCGTTAGGCCCCATCTTCGCAAGTAGTCGGCACAGCTTGGACAGGTAGTCGGCCTCGTTGCCTTTGCTTCCCCACTCCTGACCGCCCGCCGGACGTTTCGACGTGCGAATTGACATTGCTGCTTCGCCGGTGATTTCGGTTCCATGCGATGAGGCACAACCTAGCTAATCACGCGGGGTTCTTCTTTTCTTGACCCATTTGTTGAAGAGACGAACCACATCATCTTCTTTCAAACTGCCGTTCTTGCCTTGAACACGTCTATCACTTGCTGGTCATTCCAAGTCAAATGCTTCTCGAATAGCGCACTAAACTCCGCAACGTATTGCTCATCCGTTTTCATTTTGCTTTCCGTCCATGAAACTCTTCGCCAGAACCAACAAGTCCGTGATTCTTCCGTGGAAAATGCTATCACAAGAGGCTGGAGTCACGTTTAGCACTGCCAAAGCCGCAGGAGAAGGGGGTATAAAAACGACCGTGTTCTTTGCCGGAAATTATCGATCATACGTTTCGTAGTGCGTTGAGGTCGGCTCCAGTTCGAGCAGGAAGTTTTTATCGAAATCGTAGTATTTCGCCACGCTGATGTCGTCTCCCGCGAGGGCCCGAACTGCATCTTCGGATTCCCAGAATGTGACCATTAGGAAGTGTGCGGTATCGCCTTCGATCCGACGCAATGCGTATGCGCCCTTGTTGCCAGGGGTCGAGCGGTAATCGGGGATGGCGACAGTACGCATCAGATTGAGGTATTCATCGCTCTTTGCCGCCGTCGTACGACCATGCCAGATGCGGGTAATCATGTTGACCCTGGGGCCTCACGGTGACAAAAGGAAGGCGGCTCTGTAGAGCCGCCCAAGTCCAGACACGTTCTTAGTTGTTAGCTCGACGAACCAGCTTTTTACGTTCGTGCTTCACCCTCATCATGGATTGCGCCTTTCACTTTCGACAGAACTTCGGGCGGAATACTCTCCATGTGATGGGCCGTCTTCGCGTGTTCCGCAGCTTTCCGTAGGACCTCGTGTTCGGAATCGGCTCGTATTTCGGCGTTACATCCAGGATTTACGTCACCACATTTCAGAACTTTTGCCATGTTGTCTCCTTCAAACGAGTTGGCGAACTTCCGAGAAGGTCGCGATGTTTTTGAAAAGCTCTCGAAGCTGGGTATTCCGATGAAGGTGATCGGGGTTCCGGGCTGATGGTGATCAGCGTTCCGGGGTCGCTGTGATCAGCAGTCGGAGCGAAGCGACGCTGGCAGTTGGATTTTGTAGAAAGTGATCACGATCGTCAAGAGGAGTTTGTTGTTGTTGGAGCTGTGGAAAGTGGAAATCGCTCCTGCGATTTCCAAGGGCGTTCTTTGCCCGTCTTTTCCACAGCTTTTGGCCTGCCGATCGTTGTTTACTTCTCTCCTCGCTGCTTCCGCATCGATTCGCCGCGCATCTCGATGCGATGAGCGTTGTGCACCAACCGGTCGAGGATGCCGTCGGCCAGCGTGGATCTCCGATCTGCTCGTGCCAGCGGGACACCGGCAGTTGCGAGGTCAGGATCATCGAGCGTGCCTGGTAGCGATCTTCGGCGATCTCCCAGAAGTCTCTGCGCTCTGCCTCCGACATCGGAGCCATCGCCCAGTCATCGATCACCAGAACATCGATACGGTTGAGACGCTTCAGAAGTTGTCGCAGACTGCCGTCCGCTCGTGCCAGGTTTAGATCCCGGAACAGCGCCGCGGTTCGCGTGTAGTAGACCGCGTAGCCATCCCGGCAGGCTTTTTGTGCCAGTGCCGAAGCGACATAGCTCTTGCCTACGCCCGTTGGGCCGAGCACGAAGATGTGCTCGTGGTTCTTCACCCAGGCAGAGTCCTGAGCCAACGCACGAATCACACTCTTGCTGAGTCCTCGTTCGGCTCGGTAGTCGATATTTTCTACACAAGCAGCTCCCTTCAGACGAGAGGGGCGCGGACTCGCCGCGCGAGAGCCTGGTTCTGTCGCCAGTTCCACTGCTGATCGATCAGCAGTGCCAAGCGATCCAGAAAGCTCAGTTCTCGCGCGGCCTCATTCTGTTCCTGTCGCTCCAGGGCTTCGAGCAACCCTTGCAGCTTGAGGGCGTGAAGTTTTTCCATCATTG
>CAVRLD010000011.1:0-119989 GCA_963721915.1 uncultured Acidobacteriota bacterium
CGGATGAATACACGAATGGAGAGCTACCAATGAGCAAACACATAAGCATCTCGCCAGCTGAAACCGCGGACCGCCTTGCGATCCGGGAACTCGTCGAAGCTTACGCACATTGCGCCGATCGTCGGGATGCCAAGGGGCAGATGGCTCTCTTTTCTACGGACACCCACTTTGTCGCTTATATGAACGCGAAAGATCCCAAGCCTTCACAGGAGCTGCACTCGCGCGAGGCGCTCGCTCCAGTCTTCGCAGACTTAAACAAGTACGACGCCACAACGCACTTCGTTGGACAGAGCACAATCTTCACGCTGACAAAGGATACAGCTACCGGCGAAGCCTACTGCCTCGCGCATCATGTCACGGTCGACGGCGGCAAGCGCCGCTTGATGGTCGCCTCGCTCCGCTACCTCGATACCTTCGTGAAGATGGAGGGCGCGTGGCTGTTTGCCGAGCGCCTGCTCTACGTCGACTGGATCGATGAGCGCGCAATGTCATAAAGGACGAACCGAATGGCTGCGGTAATCGATTAACAAAGCAGGAGAGGGATTATGTCTGCATACGTTGTATTCACGAGAACGAAAACCATCGATCAAAAAGAGCTCGAAAAATATTGGACTGGAATGCAAGCGACGATGAAAGGGCATCCCATCGAAGTGCTCGTGGCCTATGGAGAGCACGAAGTTCTTGAAGGTGATCCGATTGAGGGAATCGTCATTGCGAAGTTCCCGAACGTGAAAGCTGCAAAGGATTGGTATTACAGCGAGGCCTACCAAAGAGTCGCCAAGCACCGCAAAGACGGGGAGCTCTATCACGGACTCATTGTTGAAGGTGTCAGCTAATGCAATCAACGGCGGGCCCGATACGTCTTGTAATTGTGGGCGCGACTGGAATGGTCGGCGGATACGGCCTTCGCTATGCGCTAGGACACCACTCAGTCGAACGAGTGACGTCTATCGGACGCAAGAGCCTCGGCGTCTCGCACCCCAAGCTGAAAGAGGTTCTGCACCGGGACTTCGCGGACTGCTCTGCACTCGCGGAGGCGCTTTTCGGTCAGGACGCGGCAATCTTTTGTCTGGGCGCATATACCGGATCGGTGACGGATGCTGAGTTCCGCACAATCACCGTTGCTTACACAATCGAGTTCGCGCGAGTTCTCCGTAGAAGCAGCCCTGAGGCGGCATTCTCATTCTTGAGCGGTAAGGGCGCGGACCCGACAGGCCGAAGTCGGATGTCTTTCGCGCGCTATAAGGGAGAGGCGGAGACGGCTCTACTCGCGGCCGGCTTCCCGCGCGTCTATGTCTTCCGGCCCGCCTACATCTACCCCGTGGAGCCCCGGAACGAGCCGAATTTCAGCTATCGCCTCTTGCGCGCGATCTACCCCGCGTTTCGGTTGCTCTTCCCGAACCAGGTGATTCGGGGAGACGCCTTGGCGCGTGCCATGGTGAGTATTGTCGTCGAGAAAACATCGGAGCGGGAAACTAAGGTTTTCGAGAACCGAGACATCCGGGCAATGGTCGGCTCGTCCCACGCGTCCTCGAAGTGATCCGAGAACGCCGGCAACTGCTAGAGAGGGAGTGAGGGTTCTGGGCAGAAGCAATGATACAAAGCCATCGCATCTCGGTCCTGGCGCCCCTTGGGCTCAGCGTGGTCGCACTAGTCTGCACGATGATTATTCATCTGCTGCCACTGAGGGCCACAGTCAACCTTATTCGGCGTGAAAGAAGTCGCGGTCATGTTGGCACGCCCTGGACCGCTCTGGGGATTTTCGCTCGTGTAGTGTTTTACGCGTCCCTCGGGCACCTCCTGGAGATGGGATTTTGGGCGGTATTGTTCATGATCTGTGGAGAATTTTCAGACTTCGGAACCGCGTTCTACCACTCCGCAGTCAATTACACATCCTTGGGTTACGGGGATCTCATCATGACGCCTTCTTGGAGATTGTTGGGTCCCCTTGAAACGGCAAATGGAACGCTGCTCTTTGGGGTCTCGACCGCGATGATCTTTGCTGTCATGCTGTGGTTGATTCAAACTAGGTTTACGGATCTTAAGGATTGAAATATCTCTCGTAGAACGAGAACTCTATTTGCGCCGTCAGATGCAACTCGTTGCTTCCCTTCACTTTTGTTTGTTTCCAACAAGTTGGGCATCTGCTTTTCGCTCGAAAGCTAACCCCAATCACCAGCACAGATAGGTTTTTGGCCTCGAGAGAAGGCTCCGAGTTATCTCGCGAGGTTGCAAAGCAGGTGCTCTAGACAAGCGCTTCTGGTTGCACAAATGCTCCCGAACAGCGGTCTTTTGCACAACAATGAGGCAACACATCCGAACGTAACCTATTGATTCCGAACAACAGCGTGTGGAATCGGGAATTGCTAAACCGTTGTCTCGATACTAAAGACGGAGCCACTTCTTGCTGAACTTTAGATTGCAAATGAGGGTATTTCGCTGCAACTGCGAAGTGCCTAACGCAAACAAAACAAACGAAGATTGGTCTGTGCGAACAGGTCAGGGTGAATTAGCAAACCGCCGCCATCTTCCGCCCTGAACGGAGAATTAGAGCATTCGGTCTTTACCCGAATGCTCTGGCAGTGTGGTGTAGGTGCCATAACCGAAGCGTTGGCTTCTGTCCTCGTAATGCTCCTACAACGGTCTATGAATTCTTGGTGCTGTTCTGATTGGTCTTGAAAATTTCTGATTATAACTGTCGTGTCAACCTCTTACGCGATTCACGTCTTGATCCGTTCTGATCCGTTTATACCCATTTTGAGCCGAAAACTATGACACTTTTATGACACTCGGTTTGTTCCACGATTGTCGTGTCTTTGATCAGCATCCTTCATGCCCCGAGTCCGGTTGTCGTGGTGGATGAGATCTGTCGTCAGAAGACTGTGTGGCCTGCGGGACCAGCTGCTCCTTGCGCGCCGCTCCACGATACCGAAAATCCTTGCAAGTCTAAACTCTACCCAGTAGCCTTCCGATATCGTAGCTTACTGATAGATATCCTACAGCGTTGATTCGGGCGATGGAGCTCTCACATGTTTGCCTTTGCCGTCCTGAGAAGAATACCCAACCTTCTACTGTTTGTAGCGATCCCTACGGTTCCGATTGTGCTGGACCCTCCGCGCGGGTTGTCGCAGACACAACAGGCTGGTTCAGGCTGTCCGAAATTGCCAAGTGACGCGAGTGAACAGGAGCAATGGACCTGGGATAGGATCTGCGCTGGCCAAGACGCAAATCTTCAACTCCAGTACGGCGGCACCGACAATCCAGTAGATGCGCAGAATTGGCCACCCCAACGTGACTTGAGCCAACGATTTCTAGTCACGATTCTGCTAAACGATTCCTACAAGAACAGCATTCCTCTTCGCGGTATTGTTATCGTGGGTGCTCATTTTCGTCAAATGATCGATCTTTCGTATGCCAAGTTCGGTGGTGATCTGTGGCTGAGGCAGTCGCGTTTCGAGGGCAGCAGCGCAGGGGACTCGTTGCGGATGGTCAAAACGGAGGTTAGTGGTCACTTGGATTTCGACGGCTCAGCGTTTGCAAAGGGAGTGAATATGGGCGGCCTTCACGCTGATTCCCTATATTTGACAAATGGGAGCTTTGTCTCGGTGTGGCTCGCCGACGCGAAGTTCAATCTACTCAGAATCAATGACACTACCGTGAGTAAAGATCTTGAAATGTCGAATCTTGAAGTAGCCACAGACTTTGAAATGCTGATGTCCACCCTCGTAAATGTGCGTCTAAGGTCTGCCAAAGTTGGCGGTCATCTGGAAATTGAGGGACCAAGAAACATTAAAGGGTCCGTCTGTCCATACCAAGAGAGGAGAGCGCCGCGTCCAACCTATCCGCCTCAATCCGTTGACTTAAGCGGAGCTACGGTAGGTACGCTCAGCTTTGGATCGTCATGTTACGGCCCCTTCGACGCTCCCAAGAATTGGGGTTCTGGTGCGAGGCTGATTTTGGCAAATGCGTCCGTCGACACCCTTCAAGATGGCCCCTGCGCAAACGAAGAATCAGAGTGTCCCGTGTGGCCCGAACACGTCGAACTTGCCGGATTTAAGTATCTGCGGCTGGAAAGCTCTGATGCTGACACGATCCTAGACATGGCTCCCAGGTCTGTTACGTGGTGGACTAAATGGCTGACAAGGCAACGAGGACATTCTGCGCAGCCATACGAATTTCTCGCAGCAAGGTTCATGGAACTAGGCGACAAGGAAAAGGCCGAAGACATTCTTTACGCGGAAAAGAACCAAGACCTCAAAAACACGCCTTTTCCAGGGAATATCAAACTTTGGCTGGAGCGTGTTTTCATCGGATACGGCTATCGCACTCAATACTCTTTGCTTTGGGCTGCTGGATTTATATTCTTGGGCTCCGGCCTGCTACGACTGTCGCGCGAGGGACCACGTAACAATATGCCCTATGGATTCGCGTTCAGTTTCGACATGCTTCTTCCGCTTGTTAAGCTGCGGGAGTACCACTACAACGTCGACCTGAAAGGATGGATACGCTACTACTTTTACTTCCATAAACTGATGGGGTTCGTCCTCGCATCCTTTTTGCTTGCTGGCCTGTCAGGACTAACAAAGTAGACATTTTTGAAACCAGCCAAAAAGTCGTCAAGCTGTAACGCACACACAATGTCATTGCTATCGGTCGATCAAGTTTCTGGGTCGATGCCAGAAGGGAGTGAGGGCTTTCGTGAATGAAATGAGCACTGTTTTCATCTGCGGGCTGTTTGACCCAGGCACGCCACCGACGCCACCGAATCCCAATCCAGCGGAGCCCCTCCCAGGTCCATCAGAGCCGCTACCGCCGGGATCCTCAGGGGAATCTTGCTTCGTGGTCCTCGGGTCGTGAAAGTTTTCGGCTATCTTCATCCTGAGCGCGCTGGCAAACCCGGAAAATGAAGGAGCAGGTTATGGGCAACCGAGACAAACGAAGTCGAGAGAAGAAAAAGCCTAAGAAATCGCAAATCAAACCGCTGAGCAGGCCGGCAAGTCCAGCGCCACAGTACAAACCAGTGGCGCCACCACCACCACCACCGTCCCGAACTGATGAAGGGACATCCTAGCGCTTGAAGCTGCGACCAGAGATTTACTATGGCGAGACTGCTGGCTGTCGCTTTTCACAAAGCCGTCTCGGTTCAGAGGCTCGAGGCGCTTTTTCGTTAGGACTGGAATCGTCTTTTCGCTGGGACGATCGCGAGTTCAGGCTAACTGGCAAGTGATTCTGCGGCAAAGAAGCCCCGGCTGGGGCGGGTAGCCAATGAGATCTCACAGAAGTACCGTAATAACGATTCTGGTCGTTTTTGCGTCCGTAAAGGCTCAAGCGTAGGCTGTCCGCACCCTATACGCGAAGGCGTTGCTGGTGATGTTGTTGCAATCGAAGTCTTAGGTGAAGCCGTGAGCTTCATGGTTCGAAAATCTCTGCTACGCATATTGCGGGAGGGGCTTCTCCATCACTTCAAGACTGCTACGACGCAGGCGCATTTTTTAGAGCTCAGGGACTTACCAAGAGTCTACTCAGAAAGAAAGCCAAGAAGTCGTGAACGGCCCGCCCGGTTCAGGATTGAAGCGCCGCTGAGGGACGATTTCCGGATTGCCACACAAAATCGCTGCTCCAAAAATGATTCTGAGGAAATGAGCCAAACTCATTTCCCCAGAAGTAGCGGAGAGCCAGTCTGCCTTACTGTCCGTCGAGGTAGTTCTCCAGCCACGTATAGCCGTTCGGAGCAATCGCCTTATACAGATTTGGATCGGTCGTGCTGAGCCCCTTCAGCGTCTTCCACTGGTCAGGGATGCCATCGTGCAGCGATTCCACGCACGCCGTTCCCGCCGGGACCGCCGGTGCGGAGTGTTGGCCGGTGAATAGGTCGTCGGCCAGCTTGTTCTGGTATACCCCGATGATGCGGGTGTCCTGTGAGTCACGGTTGCCAGCCCAGCTTCCGTCGCAAGCCAGGTGCTGTGAGTTGCCTACGGTCGGGAGCAGAACGTTATCCAGATTGTTCACATCGTCGGCAACGATCGGGAACTCCTCCGCTGGCAGCGGCGTATTGCGGTACCAACTGTTCGGCCATGCACCGGTCGAGTTGGAATCACCGCTCTCGCCGCCTTCCCAACCCTGCGCGGTCATGGACGCCTGACCAGCATCGTTCGGTACGTCGGTCGGCGTTACCATCGGGCTTCCCCTTTTGTTGCCCGTTCGTCCGGTGTTGTTCAGCAAGTACATCGTCGGATGAGTTTCGTTGTCACCGTTTGGACAATCGCCGACTGGGTCTTGAGAGTCGCATCCGTTACCGTTTGCCAGAAACACATGCACCGTACTGTAATTCAGGCAGCCGCCGGAAGTGAGGCAACCGTTTCCATCCACGTATTTGTTGCCGATGTAATCGGTCTGCACCCCTCCCATCGAGAGCGCCGCGAACTGGCCCCAGTTGTAAACGACGTTGTTGACCCAGCGCACGTTTCTCCCGGACTGGTTCAGCGGAAGCCGGTGGTCGATACTCACGAACATATTGTGGTGCGCGTCATCGTCGGTGGTGGCCAGTCCGGATCCCGTGCTGACGTAGACCGTGCCGATGCCGACAGCGTGGGTGACGTTCGGCTCATACAGCAGGGACCATTGAATATTCGTGTTGTGGATTCCCTTGCCAGACACGTTGGAAACCAGCGGGAAAACCTTGTTGCCCATCCACCGAGCGGAGATATGGTCCCAGATAACATTGTAAACATCGCCGGAAGCCATCTCGAAGCAAACCGTGCCAGTGTCGGGTCCGGTGGGCGTGTTGGGATTGTTGCCGTCGCAGGTCAAATAGCGCACCACGACATCGTGCGTAGAGACAAAGATCTGTTCGCCTCTCTGGTTCGGACCGCCGATCACGATGCCCCCGCCTGGCGCGGTCTGTCCCGCAATCGTGAGGTACGGATTAAAAACCTGGGCACGCGATAGGAACGTAATGACCCCGGATACGCGGAAGACGCAAGTCCGTGGCCCGGAGGCCTCGATGCACGCCCGCAAGCTGCCCGTTCCCGAATCGTTCAAGTTGGTGACTTCTATAACTTCTCCACCTCTTCCGCCAACTGCTGCCGCACCACCACCCTGTGCTTCTGGAAACGCCGGGCAATGCGAGCCGCTGCATGACACGCTCGCCGATGGGACCGGTGGATTCGGGGTCGCCGCCGCTGCAGTAACGGTCACCGTGGCCGAAGCAGATTTGCTTGAATCAGCGTTGCTCGTCGCCGTGACGGTGTCGGTCCCGACGTTCGCTGGAGCGGTGTAGGCACCCGAGGAGTTGATGCTGCCCAAAGCGGCTTTCCATGTGACCGTTCCTTCCGCTGCAGTGCCGGGAACCGTTGCTGAGAACCGCAGCGTGCCTCCGGTCGTTGTCGAAGGAGAGCTCGGCGTGATCGTCACCGAAGTTACAGCGGAGCCACCACTCGGAGGTGCGCTAGCAGGTTTCGTAGCTGAGGCTGACCCCGCACAACCCGATATCCAAATCGAGAAGCTCAGAACTAAGGCCAGGATCGCACTGAAGAATACACACCTAGAATGTCGATTTTCAGGCACACGTGTCATGTAGTCGCGGGGACCCTTTCTCTAAATGATTTGTTTACAGCGTGCTACCGCCAATCAACAACTTTCCGGTTGGTGGGCTAACGGAGCTGCCGACGGGGGATGTTATTCATAGCCGTACTACGCCACAAGCTGACCAGCGGAACAGATTGAGACCATACCTTTAGGAAACGGAAGGACAGGGAAACAGGACAGTTTTAGTACTGCGCCGTTGTTCAGGGGGCAATTGCGTTTCGTAAGAGTAAGTAAAAACTAGACTTATACTGTTCTGCTCGTGCGTGGATCGTGGTAACGCGATAGGGCCGTGAACTGAAGTGGGCAATCCGTCGAATTAGAAGAAGATAAAATGGAGCCGAGAGTGGGAGACCGCGATAGTGTTCCGAAAGCCCCTCCAGAATCGCGGCCTGTGCGCACCCCGGCATCGTACACTCTTCTGCGAACCGGCCGGGATGTGCCGCGGAAATGCCGATCATCTGTTGAGCCAAAGGCGTAGCTGCATTCCAGCACTGTTCCATTTCTGGCAGAAACGCGCATTCATCGAAGCACATAGAGTCTTACCCCACATTTCCGTGTCGTGCCCGATTAACGCTGCCAGCTCAAGGGTCGATGCATCACTCTTTAAGCCGTTGATCGGACAACGCTTCCCTGTAGAGAACCGAAATGTCCGGCTGTAATCAATCACACCTAGCCAGAATGGTGTTCCGCTTGAATCAGTGCTCGCGAATGACTTTCGCTGTTGAGACTCCTACAAGTAGACTTCGAGCTGACGTAGCGTGGTTGTCCGACTACCGAGTTATACGTTTAGGTGAATTACTTCGGGTTACGTCGAGAACCCGGTACATTCCCCGGAGGAAAGGCTCACTGCGCGGGTACCTGATCCAAGCAAGTGCTAGTCTGATGTGATAAGCGATGAAAAACCGCGACACTCAGGCGACTTGGAAGTATCACGATGGCACAAAGCACTCCTATTGGAGCATTCGTAGCAATCCCCACTTCCTGGACTGGGCGAATCGACCGCTGCCTTTCAAAGTCTACCCGACGATAGAGGCCCTTCCGTTGCCCAGGGACGTGCCGCAAACAGGTGTTGCCGCGCTCTCCGCGATCTCAGAACATATCCTCTCGGCGAGCGGCGATTCGGTCCCTGACCTCCAGGATCTGGCGCGGATCCTCTGTTTCTCGGCGGGAATTACGAAGCAGCGCAAATATCCGGGCGGAGAAATCTACTTTCGAGCCGCGGCCTGCACGGGAGCGCTCTACGAGATTGAGCTGTATGTCGTGACCGGCGATCTGAAAGGCCTGGATGCCGGTGTATATCACTTCAATCCGGCGGACGTATCGCTGCGGCCGCTGCGAAAGGGTGATTTTCGCGGAAACTTGGCTCAGGCGACAGCGTTGGAATCCACGGTGGCTCAGGCGCCCGTGACGATCGTTTGCACGGGCACGTACTGGCGAAACGCGTGGAAGTATCAGGCGCGCACCTATCGCCATTTCGGGTGGGATCATGGCACGTTGTTGGCGAACCTGCTGGCCGTTTCTGCGGCTTCTGGGCTGTCGGCCGAGATCGTGCTCGGGTTCGTGGATGTCGAGGTAAACAGCCTGCTGGATCTCGACGCGCGCCGTGAGGTTTCTTGGTGCCTTGTGCCGATTGGGCGCGCGGCGTCGAGTTCACCACCCGCCCCGAGAGAGGCTGCCGCGCTGGGGCTCGAAACCATCGCGCTTTCGAAACGTGAAGTGGAATATCCCGCCATGCTTGAGATGCACGATGCGTCTTCGCTTGAGGCCGGAGAGGAAGTCGCCCAATGGCGCCG
This sequence comes from uncultured Acidobacteriota bacterium, assembly GCA_963721915.1. Classification (GTDB taxonomy): domain Bacteria; phylum Acidobacteriota; class Terriglobia; order Acidiferrales; family UBA7541; genus Acidiferrum. The sequence goes on from CAVRLD010000011.1 coordinate 9,381, forward strand.
GAAGCAACTCATCGTGTCAGTACCCGCTCCGGAAGGCGCCGCGGTTCCGCTCCAACAACTGGCGGAACAAGACCAACCGAGGGACACGATCGAGCAGGTCATCCTGCGCCGCGGCTCCTCCCGACGGTTCGATAAGACTGCATCCATTACGCTGGCAGAACTGTCAACCATTCTCGACTGCGCCACGGGAGGCGTTCCGGCTGACTTCCTTGAGCCCGCCGGCTCGCAGCTCAACGACGTTTACCTGGTCGTGCATGCGGTGCAAGGACTCAAGTCGGGCGCTTACTTCTTCCGGCGGGAGCAAAACACGCTGGAGCTTTTGAAGGAAGGGAAATTCCGCGCCGAGGCCTACCATCTTGGCTTGGAGCAGCAACTGCCCGCGGACGCGTGCGTGTGTGTCTTCTTTCTCGCCGATCTAAACAGCATCCTGGAGCGATACGGGAATCGCGGCTACCGCGCGGCCCAGTTCGAGGCGGGTGTGATCGGCGGCAAGGTGTACCTGGCTGCGTACGCCCAGCGCCTGGGTGCGACTGGGCTGACATTTTTCGACGATGACGTGATTCAATTCTTTTCACCGCACGCGAAAGGCAAAAGTGCCATGTTCCTGCTGGCGATTGGAAAGCCTCAGACGTTAGTCAGCTAGTTTTCATTTCCCTATCCATTTGGGGAAACGAAGCTGAGGCTCAGGCCACCATTCGCAACGTTTTAGTAGCCCTTGGCCTTCATCCTTCGCTGCAACTCTTCCGGCGGGAAGCAATCCGCGCGAGGCAACTCCATATCTGGGCGGGCCGTCCGGCCTGCGCGTCGCCCCCGAAGTGAAAGCTAAGGCTGACGCCGTAGAGATCGACCGAACGCGGGCCGCCGGGATAACTTTGTCGCTGGGGACGCAGACCGCCTCCGGCTGAAGGACCAAGCTCGACGTTCTGCATGTGAAGCGTGCTAGTAAAGCCGTCAAGCCGCAAACGTCCGCTCCAGAATTCCACCAGCGGCAGGAGCGATTGCGTGAGAATCAAAGTCTTAACCTCGTGCATCGGCGAAAGGCTCCTCAGACCATCCAGGCCCTGGTCACGTTCGTAAGCTCCCGCGAAGAGGTAACCGAAATGGGCAGCGGGTTTTCCAGGGTTGTCGGGCAGCAGGGAGGACACCGTGAGCAACGGTGACGGCGCCGCGGTCACAATCGGAGCAATCCGGTCTTGTGTCGGGACAATCTGTGGAGTGAGTCTTTGTGCTGCCGTCGGAATACCCAGAAACATGCCGAGCAGCAGGATGAACCGTTTATGCATCACCGCCTCCAGTTGCGCGGGAATCCGTTCGGGGTCGCGTGGATGAGAGGGCTAGATAACGACATAACTTTACAAGCTTCAGAATCACCGTTCTGTGCTAATACGCACACGTTAGATGTGTTCCTTCAAGTCGGTTTTGGACGCCGTTGCGAGCCCGTTCGGTACTCCTGCATCGGCCCATCCACCCTCTTTAGCGCGAGGGCGGGAAAGATATAGGCTTTCGCGTTGGCATCCCAGCGGTAGCCCACTCGGAACCGCCACAGCCTTCGGGATCGCGCGGGCCATTCAATCAACAGGTGAGGATGCTTGGGATCAACTTTCACCGAAACCTTCAGGAGATGAAAGGACCAAATCGTTCGGGGAGGGCGAGCGTCCTCGATGGTCAACTTCCGTTGGATCGGGCAGCCTACGCGACCAAGCAGTCGGTGGTCGGAGCCTTCGTGGGGGCAGCCGTGGCCCGCTAGAAAGAGGCCAAACAACAAAGCGACGAGTGGAACCATGCGCGCCTGACCCGGGAAAATGTGAATTGTACAGTACGGGAGCGCCTGACACCTCTCCATGGACCGAAAGCACCAAAGATTCAGTACCCGCGTAGTAGAACTTCAAACAGCAAGTCTCTATGTCACAGTTGCTGGATGTTGGCTAAACACTGGGGCTGCGTCGGATTACCAGAGAATTGAACACTTCGCGTTTCTGGTATTCGCGTTAGCGTTTATCAGGAGTTTCGACAAGCCCAATCGATTAAGGGTGGAAAACGGGCATCGTTTGGCAATCTAACGCAGACGACCACCGACAATCGTGATATTCAGTTCGGCGCGAAGCTGGTTTTCTAAGAAACTGAGGACTGCAAAAATGCGTAAGACAGTGGGAGTCAATTTACTCGCGGGACTATTCCTATGGGCGTTGGTGGCGAAGGCACAGGCTCCTGACCTGCAGGCGCCGCGCTACGATCTGCTGCTGAAGGGTGGACATATCATCGATCCTGCGAACGGGCTTGACGCGAAGATGGATGTCGGCGTTTCGTTGGGGCGGATCGCAGCAGTGGAGAAGGACATTCCCGCGAATCAAGCGGGGAAAGTTGTGGATGTCTCAGGCCTCTATGTCACGCCAGGGCTGATCGATATTCATTACCACGTCGGGCACGGAGGAGCGCCGCTCAATTGGTTCGCGCCTGAATCAGCAAATCACGAAGTCCTGTCCCCAGCTGCGCTCGCATCAACCGATCCTCGCGCACAGCTTGTTCCGTACGGAATTCCAGCGGACCTAGCGTTGCAGTCCGGAGTTACGACGATCGTTGACGCCGGGAGTGCGGGCGCCGACACGTTTTCGCAGGAGAAGGAAGAAGTGATCGACCACGCAAAGGTGCGCGTGCTGGCGTTTCTCAACATTGTGTCGGATGGAATGAAAGGGGGGTTGGAACAAAGCGTAGATCAGATGGACGTGAAGCGGTGCGCCGATACGATTCGAAGGTATTCCGACATCATTGTGGGCGTAAAAAGCGCTCACTATTGGACGCAGAAACCTTTGGACGACGTGCATCCAACGTGGGCCGCCGTGGATCGTGCAATCGCCTGCGGAGAAGCCGCGAAGGTTCCGGTGATGTTCGATTTTTGGCCGCGTCCGGAGAGAAGTTTCGCGGACCTAGTCCTGCAGAAAGCGCGGCCAGGTGACATCCATACTCATGTGTTCGCGCAGCAATTTCCTATCGTTGTGGAAGGGAAGGTCAATCCCATCCTGCAACAAGCGCGAAACCGCGGCGTGATTTTCGACGTGGGCCACGGCGCGGGAAGTTTTTGGTTCCGCAATGCAGTGCCAGCGGTCAATCAGGGATTCATTCCCGACTCCATGTCCACGGACTTGCACACGGGGGACTTGACGATTCTGAGCATGAGCAATGTAATGTCCAAGTTCTTGAGTATGGGAGTTCCGCTGAATGATTTGATCCGGCGTTCCACCGTGAATCCGGCGCGCGAAATTCACCGACCGGAGCTTGGGACTTTGTCGGTGGGCAAGGAGGCCGATATCGCTGTCCTCGAAGAACTGCATGGCCACTTCGGCTACATTGACTGTGGTTACGCCAAGATGGAAGGAACATCGCAGATCGTGGCGCGAATGACGATTCGGGCTGGGCGAATCCTCTACGATCCATCGGGCCTCAGCATGGTCCAGTGGGAAAAGGCCCGCCCGCAATATTTTAACATCCCCATCTTACAAGGTTCGCTTCCAGCGATCGCAGACAGCTACCCGAGGAACTAAAGGAGGAAGCGTGGAATCTATCAGCCGTCGAAAACTGTTGCGAAACGGGAGTCAAGCGATTGCGGGCGGCGTTTGCGTCGGCAGCGTAATGCCAGTGAACGCTTCAGCAAAAACAGCTGCGTCTCCCGTCATCGGCGTGGACTACTACGAAAAACTTGGTGTACGGCCGTTTATCAACGCTGCCGGCACCTACACGATCCTGTCTGCCTCAACGCTGCCAGAGGAAGTGCAAGCAGCCGTCGCGCTGGCGGCGCAAAAGCCAGTTCATCTGATGGAGCTACACAAAGCCGCCGGCGAGTACCTTGCCAGGCGCCTGCGTTGTGAGGCTGCACTGGTCACTTCGGGCGCCGCCGCTGGAATCAAGTTGGCCACAGCGGCGTGCATCACTCGCGGCAACCAATCCGCAATTGTAAATATTCCCACCGACATGCGCGGAGTGAAAACCGAGGTTATCGTGCAGAAGTCGCATCACTACGACTACGACCACGCCATCCGCGATTGCGGCGCACGCTTTGTCGACGTCGAGACGCTTGAGGAATACGAACGGGCCTTCACCGACCGCACAGTTATGACGCAGTTCTTTAATGCGGCCGAGGGAGGACACATCAGCCGGGAGGATTGGGTGCGCGTGGCTCACCACCATGGAGTTCCGTGCTTCAACGACGCTGCTGCCGATGTCCCGCCCATTTCCAACCTTTGGAATTACACGGAAATGGGCTTCGATCTCGTGGCGTTTTCGGGTGGCAAGGGTATTCGGGGACCGCAATGTACCGGGTTGTTGTTAGGGAAGAAGGATTTGATCGACGCGGCGGCGCTCAACAATTCGCCCTATTCGGACACAGTGGGTCGGGGAATGAAAGTAGCGAAGGAAGAGATCATCGGCCTCGTTGCGGCAGTGGATTGGTTTCTCAAGCAGGACGACGCCGCGATGGAAGCGGAATTTCGCAAGCGGGCCGGCACAATCGCGGAGCGAGTTCAAAGCGTCCCCAGCGTGCAAGCACGAGTTTTCATTCCAGCGGTCGCGAACCATGTCCCACACCTGCTGATTACCTATGACATGAATCGAGTGAAGCTGTCCGCAGGCGACGTGATGCAAAAGATGCGTGAAGGAAACCCGCGCATTGAACTGAACCCGGCCACGGGCGGAGGTCCGGCAAGCGCAGGTTTACCGGGAGGCAGCAACGTAATCGTTGTGGGGGTTTGGATGTTGCAGCCAGGTGAGGACCAAATTGTAGCGCGACGACTTCAGGAAGTCTTGGCGGAAGCGGGGAAGTAAACGAGCTTTACCGCGCAAGTCCCGATTATCACTGCTGCGGCATGAAACCACTTTCTCCAATTCGGGAACTCCGCGTGCTTTGGTGCGCCGTGCATTTCCTCGTCTTGCTGCCGGACAGATCGCTTCTCCCCGCTTTTCTTTTCACTCCACGTTTCTGCAGCAATCCTCTCCCCAGCACACAGTACCATCGGCTGTGCTGCGCGGCTCAGCCCCGGTACACCTTTACGCCGCTCCTTTCCATCATTGAATTCCCATAGGGCCCGCGTCCGCCGCAAGCACCGGCGGCTACCTCCAAACGGCTTTATCGAACGTGCGCAGAAACTCTCGCTTCCGTTCACACTTCCTCCAGAAACGCACGTCCGATAAAGCTCTAGCGTTTCTTGCCCAAGTCATGGCTACAACCGTTTAGCAAGTTGAGAGTCTCGCCCCGTTGTTTGGAATCAGCGGGTCGCGCTTAAATTGACTGGAAAATCAAACGAACCGTGAGGATTTGGTGTGCTCGAACCGCCATTTTTAAAAGTGTGTACATCCTCCGGCACAATCGGCTTCTGATCTCGTTCGACTGCATCCGTGTCAACGATCTTGCTTATCGATAGCAGCGGCGTATGGATCGTAACGGTACGCGGCTCGCCGCCCAGATCGATGAATCGCAGAATCGTCCCTTTGCCGTCTTCGGCCGGCCCACGTATCGAGGAGGAGATCAGGATCATCGATGGTAAGAAAGCTTGCTTCATTGCCATTGAGCGGCCGAGGCAGAGCGAGCGCCTTGTCCTGCGAGCGGATTTGGTCCTGCTCCAGCGGTGTCGATTCTTCCCAACCCATGCGGCTCAGCGCTGCTGCTTCCGGATTGCTGCAAGTATCGGCTCGATTCTGCTGGGACAAAAAGCGCTAATACGACGCGGCCATCGCTGCCCATTATGTACGGATCGGAAGGGGCCTCGAACTGGATTGCAGCCGATCCTATGTGTTGAGGGCCTCAATGCGCAGGGTAACCAACTCCCAAGCGGGAACGCGCACCTGTGTAGGGAGCTGTTCAAGCGGTTGCTCGCGGAGGTTGCTGCGCCAAACCTTGATCGGGCTCCCATCCGTCCAAGTCAAGCCGGCCGTGCGGTCTTCTCCCGCGGCGCCGAAGAGCCGGACAATCCACGCGCTGCCGTCTGCGCTTCGCTTGCACTCCTGCACAAGTACATCATCCTGATCTATGCGCAGCTTCAGCCCCATTCGGGATCGCTGCCCCTGAGCTGAAACAACAAGGGGCTGTGACATGCCAGTCGCAAAACGGCTTGCAGCCGCAGGCTCATAGCCGCCATGCAGACGAAGCGCATACCGAAACTCGACGGGGCCATCCTGGTACGCGCGGTAATTCGTTCCCCAATGATTGTTCATGATCCAGGAATAGAACTTCTGCGTCGGCTCAATATGCTTACGCCAGATCTCAGGATGGGTTTGCGAGCCTAGCATGGCAGCCGAAAGAGAGCCGATCTCGACCAGAGGCGCATCAAGTGTTGCACAGGTGACGCCGTACTCTGCATTTGCGACATCGATCCACCGGCCCACAGGCAACCAGTTCTTGCAAGAACCCGGCAGTTGATCAATTTCAGGACGCATAACCGCGAGTGGAACGTCAATGTGAATCTGACCATTCTCAATGGCAAACGAAAACGCGAATTGCAGGCTCTCTTTAGATTCATGCTGAGCAAAATCTGCGCCAGGCCCGCCTTGGCCTGGATGCGGATTCAAGGGAGCACGTTTCTTATTTACAATATTGGATATTTCAATGCAATCTGCATAGGCCTTCAACCGCACCCGACGAACTAGGTCCACACACCCAGGTGCAGAGGACTCGATACGGATCGTCGCAACGAGAGGGCCGGGTTCCTCGATCGCGATGCGCACAGGCCCGCTCGTGCTCACCTTCGATGTGTCTTTGCCTTCAAGGAATAGGTATTGATTTATTGCCTCGTCCCGGCTGGTGTCCACAAGGTTGCGCGCACTCTTATTGGACCTCAGCTCGACGATGTTGCCGCTTTTGCTGTCGACTGTCGCACGTACAATGCCGTTATCCAGGACTCCGTCCAGCACCGAGACCCGCTTTGCCGGAACATGCGGCGCTGCTGCTGAAAGATGAAAACTCGCAGTTCCAAGCGGAGGAATATTCTCTGCGAGAAAAGCCAATTCTCCCGTCGAGAGACGCTGGGATGGAACAGAAGTGCCGTGTTCATTCTTCACATGGTCCTTGCCCAGGGACCTCTCCTTCGAGATCACAATCACTTCTGTCCTCGGCCAAGAACAGGCGTTATGCACATCTAGCTGCGAGCTATTCGTCTCACGTGCATAGGCGTCGAGCACCTTGTCAAAAAGCTTCTTCGATTCGGTCTCGGCGTCAACGGCGAATTGACGTTTCACCTGCCATTGTTGCTTCACAAAAGGATTCTCAGAGTCCGAAACACTGTTCCACGCTCCCCATGTGTGTTCCGAATACAACAAGACATTTCTCCAAGCGACGTCGAAATCCGCGCTGTTATATGCCTGCGGCGCGAGGATCGCAGAGAGTGTTGTCGCCTGCGCCAACCGCTCGACTGCTCCTCGGTTCATTCGTGTCTCTAAGGCCGATGACCCGGCTCCATCCTCCCAATAAGGAGTCAAATCGCCCTTGAACTCTGGTAGCTGGTGGCCATGCTGTTTCTCGAATGTCGCAAATGCGTCGCTGGTTGTGGAAATGGAGAAGCGCGGCCATTCGTATTCTTCATTCCACTGCTTCACGAACTCGCAAATTTCCGGATCAGGTTGCGCATTGTCGCCATGGCCCGACCACCGGATACAAGAAATCTGATAAGGGAACCCGACCTCATCCAGTCTGGCTTGGTATTCGTTGACCAACCGTGTGTCCAGCTTCATGACGTGCGACATTGCATAGCCAGTCCACGGCACCCAGACAAGCACTCTTTCGTTGCCTGAAGGTGAAACCCACCAGAATGGTTTATCCTGCCACTCAACCATAAAGGTACCTATGCGGTCGAAGAAATTAGGAGCAGCCGAGAAGTAGCGGATGCCTGCCTGGGCCATCGCGGAGACCGTCCCCCAGGTATACCCCGGTACATCGCTGATCATGGCAGAGTCAACGGGGGTCCCGCACTGACTGCCTAATTCGGTTCCGTAACGAAATAATTGGAGAAGCTCTTCAGGGCGGCAAAGGCCAGTTAGCTCGTTCGCATACATGCCGTTTAGCCCGATCCAGCCCTTTCTCACAGCACTGATCAGTTCTTGGCGCTCTGGCTCGTTCTTGGTCCGCATGAACTGATCTGCTCCCCAGAGAACCTCAAGGTTCCAAACGAATCGCGCACCGAGCGGGTAGTTGGCGGTGTTTCGCGCCAGTTCGATTCCCCGGGAGATATTTGCCATTTGTTTTTCTTCAACATTGCTCTGGAGATCCGTATATCCAAGGTCATGATGGGAATGAGGCAGGATGAAGATCAGCACCTTGCGGACCGGCTCTACGCGAACTTCGACCGAGTCTGACTTGCCGGCGATGTCATACTCGACAAGCATATGCTGAGCTGTTTCAACCGGGTCGACATAGATGTTGAATGTATGCGTGCCCGGAGGCAGAACTCGGCTCTCGCCTTCCCGGTGATTGACGCGAACCACCAAAGTTGCATCCGTTCCGGCATGCTCTATCGTCAGTTGGATCGGTTGGACAAGCTTCCCACCTTTATTTGCCAACGCGCGAATTGGAGTGGCAAAGGTCGACTTCTCCGTCAAGGCTTGATCTAGGCCTAGAAGTGAAATTCGAGGACTCACCCAAGCAATACCCACTGAAGCCGCCATTCCCTTTATGACTTTGCGTCTTTCCATACTCGGCAAAAACTTCCTTTCTGACCAGTGCGAACAAACCCGAACGAGCGTCACGCAGGCCTAGTGATACTCCCCCCGAAAAATCCCCTTCATTCGGTTCGGCTGAAGGGCGTGTCGGGTGAAAATCCTACGGGGATAATGCGGTATAGCCCACATCAAGATGCACGTGAGGCACAAGAAAGAGCGTCCATTTCTTCTGCGGCTGGAGCGTCTCCTGCACATGCGCCGCGTGTCCATTCACAACCACAGTAAGCTTGGCCTGGGTAGCGAGTGCGAACTCTGGAATCTCGAAAGGAATACGCTCTTCTCCGAACTCCTGATAGGATTCAATCGAACATCAAGCATTGGATCAAAGTTCATACGTTTGCCTTCATCGCACAACACTCACGAGAGCGCAGCTCGCCACTTCGAACAAATGCCTTGATGGTTCCACACCGCTGGCCCAACGAGTCTCCACTGGGCCGGATTGTATATTTCCCGGCTGAGGCCGGCACAATGAACGTCTCAGCATAGTGGACAGCGAACGGGTCGAAACTTCCGTTTGGGCTTTCTACCGTTGCTTCCATTCCCTCGACGAGGTTTATCACATTGACGGTTCCACTTGTATCGTGGGGTGTTGGACCCGTGAACCAGTGCCTGCGAGTCTCAATGAACTGAAGTTCGTGCAGTCCCGTGCGCTCTTCGCGCCAAGCCGGGCCGTCGCCAATCGGCTCGATACGGTTGATCAAATTCCGTCGAACCCAAGCCGTATCACGGCTCCAAACGATATTTGCTTGGCCATGATCGATGTGAATCGGCCGCGGCAGTCCGTCCAACCCCAGTCGTCCCCAGTCCCACAGCTTAAAGGTGAAGATGTAGGGGGTGGCACTGATCTCGAGTACCATGCTGTCTTTGCCTGAGCAATGGACTGTGCCAGCGGGGATAAGGAAATGATCGTGCTTCCGAGCGGGAAATTGGTTCACGTATTCTGCTGCCGCAAACTGCGGTCCGCCGTTCTGGGCTAAGTGCAAGTCGCGGATCATTGCTTCAGCGTCGACACTCGGCTTCAGACCGAGATATACGCTTCCGTCTGCGCCCGCGTCCAGCAGGTAGTAACTTTCATCCTGCGTGTAGTTCATTCCGAATTCGCGGCGAATGTACTCTGTCTTTGGGTGCACTTGGAGAGAGAGGTTGCCTCCACCCATCGTGTCGAGGAGGTCGAAGCGGATTGGAAACTCCGCTCCGAATCGGGAATAGATTTCCTGACCGAGCAATTCACGCGGGTAGAGAAACGTAAGATCGATGGCGGGGATCTCAACACAAGCGTTTCCGAACCCGAGAAGCAGACTATTCTCTTCAGGAACACAATCAAAACACCATGCATGATTCGGCACATCTTTTGGAAGATCGCATACTTCCTCCATCCAATGTCCCCCCCAGGGGCCGGGATCAAAGTACGGAACTACGCGGAAAGGGTGGTGAGCGATTCTGTGCAATCCTTCGCGCAGAATGCGCCCGGCTATCAGCTTGGGTACGTCACCGTTCGTATCAATCAGAAAATCGATCTTCGGTAGAAGCTCCTTCTTCAACTGATCGGCAGTACGCCAATCGACGAAAAACGCGCGCTTGTATTTTGCGCTAGCGCTCTCCTCTAGGTTATCCGCTCCGAGATTCCTGATCGCATTCTGCCGTTGCCGAGACTGAATCTCCCAACGAGCCATGTCCGCGTACGCAAGAAGTTCTGGCTGCGGCGACACGAGCGCGGCGCCAGTGCCAACAATGAGCAACAGTCCCTGTTTCCAATTCCGTACCGTCTCACGAGCTTTTGCGAGTTTCCACTTGTCGAAGAAATCCTGAAGTCGAATGGTGCTCATGCGGCCAAACACCGGGTCATCGCCCAGCATACCTTTTAACATTGTGTCAATTTCAGCCGCGGGCTTCAGAAGATCCGCGGTGAAGATCTGCGCTGTGGGAAGTAATCCCTCCCCCAAAATTTTATTGATCGTTCGCTCAAATGCGCCGGGATAGCATTCCACGCAAGCCACACACTTGTTCTGACTTGAGAACCCCTTAAGCCGCTGAAGAATCTGCGGCCAACCCGTCGAACACTCTGACCCAGACGTGCTGACGGCGATGCATGGATATTTGTCGTAGTTTGATTTTCGAGGCATTAACTCGGTTTCGCCGGGGCAACGGCACGACTTCGGTCAGGGACAATCATGATCGCTCCGAAAGCGCCCATTGTAAAAATGACTTCGTTTGTGCCCCAATAGCAAGTGAAAAGTATCTATATTTCGGATTTCTGTCAAGGACAGGCCGGATTACACACGTCGCTGCCTGTTTCTCCATTGTTCAGCGAAGGGAAATCTCCGGAAAGCAGGTTTCGAAGGACAAAAGAAAAACTATTGTGTTGGCACCAGGACGGCTTCTCCATTGCGTGCCAATAAGCGCGCCCCGAAGCCCTCGTGCCGGATCGCAGCGTAGTCGTGACCGGCATCGCTGGGCCAGCAGGCCGTCAATTTGAGCTGCGTTTCCCCGGCATTAGCCACGCGGTGAGCTACGTTTCCAGGAACATAGTGAATGCTTCCCGGCGCCATCCACTCCGCCCAGGTGCGCCGCGCCGTGTCCATCATAATGAGCATCCCTTTTCCTTCGATGCAACCGTAGTACTCTGCGCGGTCGCGCTTCGCATGGAAATGACCGTGCGTCATGAAATACTCATCTCCGACTCTACCCGGCTCGATCACCGTTGTGCCCCAAAACAGCCCACCTTCAGTTCCGTCTGGAACGGGCGTGAGCCACTGGACTCGGTAAATAATTGCGTTCAAATCCATGCGTTCGAAATCGTTCTGATTCTGAAAGAGCCCTTGCATTTGCCCAAGCGTTTTCACGCTCTCGCGCACATTGGGCCCGACAAGGCTGCCGGTAGACCAATCAACGCAGGCAATTCCCCAAATTTTAGGCGAGTTCATCAGGAGAATTGTAATTCGGCCAAATGTGCAAAATCAACCGACCACGTTTCTGGTCCGCCGGTGGAGTTTCTCTCCTAGTCGAGGTATAACGTTGCCGCCGGTGGGAGCGAAGACTGCAATTCGAATTTTCGTTTTGGCAGCTCGAGAAAGATGTAGGAGGTTGAATTGAGCAAGCGAGACCGTTTCAGGGATGACTCGGCTGCCGGCCGCGTCTCATCGTCGGATGACGCCCGAGGTTCTGACAAGCAAGTGGTCCGGATGAACAAGATTCTGACCGCTTTGCAACAAACCGGTTCGGTATCTGTCGAAGAGCTTAGCAAGCAACTGCATGTCACGGTGGTAACGGTTCGTCGGGACCTGAACTCGCTGGAAGCTCAGGGTCGGCTCAGGCGAACGCACGGCGGTGCTGTTTCCATAGCACCTTTGTTCTACGAACCTTTCCGCACCGACCGTTCTTTTCAGGCTCAAGTCGAGAAACTTGCTGATGAAAAGCGAAGGATTGGAAGAGCGGCCGCCGCTCTGATTAACGAGGGGGAAACGATTGCGTTGACCCCCGGGACTACCACTACCCAGGTGATTCGCGGGTTGCCGCTGAATCAGAAGATCACCGTCGTGACAAGCACCGTGAATGTCGCGATGGAACTTTCTAAGCGCAAAGACCTGAATGTTTTCGTTACCGGCGGCCATCTACACGGGGAATGGTTCTCGTTGGTCGGACCCACGGCTGTTCATAGTCTCTCTCAGGTAGTAATCCATACTCTCTTCATCGGTGCTGATGGCATCGATGCAAAATCGGGTCCGACGTGTTACAGCCCCGAAGAAGCGTCCGTGAATTCGGCTATGGTCCGGCATGCCCGCAGGAGAATTGCAGTTGTCGATCACACGAAATTCGGGAAAATCGCCGGCTGGCGCATTTGCCAGACATCTGACCTGGATCTTGTTATCACGGATTCGGGCGCTACAGACGCGATGTTGGTCCCGTTTGAGAAGATGAACTTACAAGTCACACGCGTCTAGAAGCGTCCGCCCGAGTCCTGTCTTGTCTTAAATACCCGCGTTTGCTGAAGATAGCGCCACCTTCGACCCGACGGGTCCGTGTTGGCGCGTTACTTCTGCTTGTTCATCAGATAGCATGAGTGATCAGGAACTGATGGGTCTGGTACCAAAGCAACCTTTCCTGCTTTCGTTTCAAGTCAAAAAGAAACAAAAAGTATTGACTTAGCATATTTCTTGTACTAGTGTCCTGCCGCAGAAGTTAGGCTGGGGCACGCGGCAGGCAAATCATTGGGGACACTGTCCGCCACAAATGAATACACGGGTCCCACATTCGAATCTATCAAGTGCGTTCCTGTGGCTTGGTTTGCCTCGCAGCGGCATAGACAGGGACGTGTCAACGAACCGCACTCATTCGTATTTGTTTAACTACGGTTGGAAAATTCCTGCAAATTCCAAAATTCTCACGTTTCCTCACAACGACAAAATTCAATCTTGGCGGCCACGGTCGCCAGGCAACGCGGTGAGGGCGGCCACCGCAGCCTCATACGACGCTGGACAATGCCGCGCAGAGGTTTAGTGACGGGCTCTCGAAGGGGGATGATTCAAAAGGGAGGGGACCTATGTTAGCGAAGAGGGGTGTGGCAGTCGGGGTCATTCTGTTTGTGTTGGTAGTCACCGCGGGTTTCGTGATGGAAAGCGTTGCGCTGGCCCAGACGGTGAATGGCGCGATCCACGGGACGGTGACCGACGCTACCGGTGCGGCCATCCCAGACGCGTCGATCCAGGTCACCAATTTGGGTAACGGTCTAATTCGTACAGGCGTCGCGAATAGCTCCGGCTTTTACACCATTACGGAATTGCCTCCTGGTCAGTACTCGATAAGGGTGTCGAAAGCTTCCTTTGCAACCGCGGTGCAAGAGCATCTGGAACTTCTCGTGAACCAGGATTTGGAAGCGGACTACACGTTGAAAGTGGGAGACGTAACGGAGCGAGTTGAGGTAAGCGCAGCTCCCGTGGCTCTGGAGACAGCCAGCGCCACATTGGGTCAAGTGATCGGTTCCAAGCAAGTGGTCGATCTTCCGTTGAATGGGCGCCAGTTCACGCAGCTCGTGCTGCTGACTCCGGGGGCCGCTCCCAAGGAGAGCGGCCAGCAGAACGGGTTTGTAATTCCCATTGGCGGCGGCGGAATAAGTCCCTCGGTGAACGGCCAGCGGGGTCAACAAAACAACTTCACCTTGGACGGGGTGCTAAATAACAACATCTACACAAACACTTGGGCCATCAGCCCACCTCCCGACGCCATTCAGGAGTTTAATGTGCAATCCCAGATTACTGACGCCGAGTTCAGCATCTCGTCAGGTGCCAACGTGAACGTAGTCACGAAGCCGGGAAGCAATGGACTTCACGGGGCCGTCTGGGAATTCTTAAGAAATGACAAGTTCGATGCGGCAAACTTTTTTGACAATTTCGCGCAAGTCAAGAAACCGGCCTTCCGTCAGAACCAGTACGGCGCTACAGTGGGCGGGCCTGTGATTTTGCCGACACCTTGGGGCATCTACGACGGGCGCAAGGCCAAGACCTATTTCTCGGGATACTGGGAGGGCTTTCGGTCGACTCAAGGTTTCACTCTCTTCAACAGCGTTCCGACGCCTGCTGAGCTGGGTGGAAATTTTTCGGATTTGTTGACCGGCCAGCAGGCCGTCGATCCCACAACCAACAAGCCCATCGTCGACCCACTGGGTCGACCCGTGATTGTGGGTCAGATCTACAATCCTAATAGCACTCGAATGGTAACCGCAGGGCAGCCCGACCCAACGACAGGGTTAGTGGCGCAGAGCAGCGGTTTCGTGCGCGATCCCTTCCCGGGAAACGTAATTCCAACGGCTCTTCTGAACGCCCAAGCGCTTGCGTACCTCAAGGCTTTCTATCCCTCGCCGAATTTCGGTGCGGGCGGGAACAGTTTTCCGAACCTGGCCATTACGAGCCGTCAAATAATCTCAAACGATCAATTCGGTGTCCGAATGGATCACACCTTTGCAAACAACGACTCCCTCTATGGGAACTTTTACTACACGCAGCCCAATGAAACTTTTGCGAATTCACTGTTGGCCGGCGCGAATACGTCGAAGAACCACGCTCGCGTACTTGCCGTGGGTTACTCACATGTGTTTAGCCCTACCTTCCTGATGTCATTGCATTATGGTTACAACTATACGGTTTTCGGTACCACTAACGTTCCGGGCGGCACAGCTCTGCTAGACGCTACCAACACTGCAGCATTCGAACCCGTGCGAAACGGCGTTCCGATTGTGCCCCAGATCAACCTGAATCCGCGCCTTGGCGGAACTAGCCAGTTTGCGATTCCCCTCGGTCCGATACGATCTCACGCGATCAATGCCGACTTCGAGAAAGTTCACGGGTCGCACACGTTCAGTGCCGGCTTTATGTTCTATCATATTCATAGTTTCGATGATGGCTGGGGAGCGACCGTGGGGTTTGATCAGTTCGCGACCAGCGCAACTTACGGAACCAATCTGAATGCCTCGCAGACGGGTGACGGTCTCGCCAGCATGCTGCTGAACGTGCCGTCCAGCCTTTTCGCTTTCGTTGGCAACACTGCAGCGGACGATCGCACGACTTGGCAGGGTTATTACGTCCAGGATAAATGGCAGGCCTCCAAGAAGCTGAATATCCAGATTGGTCTCCGCTACGATTTCGTTCCGCCCGTTCACTACCAGGACAATCATGTTTCGGGTTGGAATCCGAATTGTCCCATTCCTCCCGCTGGAAGTTTGAACAACCAGACAGCCATAAATCAAGTCATCGAGTCTTGTTTCCTGCTACCGATTCCCTTCGTCCAGCCGCCTACGCCCGCCAATCCCAATCCTCCGTCGTTCCCGTTCCCAAACGTTCGGAGCACTTACTTTGATCCGCAGTATGGTGGATTTAATACATTTCAGCCAAGGTTTGGTTTCGCCTATTCGGTTCTGCCGCGAACGGTCATTCGCGGGGCGTTCGCCATGTTCACGGACCACAACAATACGCTTGTGCAGGAATCCCAGGATCCACGGATTGCTTGGCCTTTCGGCGCGGGCATATCCCAAGGGGGCCTGAACCGCGCGGTACCAACGACGTTCTGGAACGCGCTCCCTGCGGCAACCTCATTTCTGCCTCCCGTTAACCCCACTCCCCAGTTCGCATTCGGCGCGGACCCGATTCTGAAGGTTCCTTACTCGATGGAATACAACTTGAGTGTTCAACACGCCTTCTCCTCGAACTTAACGGCGACGGTAAGCTATGTCGGTTCAGAGAGCCGACATTTGTTTATTCAACCGATGTACAATGCGCCGCTTGCGAGCGAGATGGGCCCTGGCCCGGTTGCTCCTCGCACACCTTTCCCCTTCCTTGGTCAGTTCCCGGTCGACTTCAATCAGGGCATCAGCAATTACAATGCTCTCCAAGCGAAAGTAGAGCATCGCTTTTCGCATGGTCTTACATTCCTTGGTTCGTACACTTATTCTCGTTGTCTGTCCATCCAGGATGAAGGACAGTCTGGCAGTATCCAGAATCCTTACGACGTCAGGGCTGACTACGGCCCTTGCGATTTCAATATTCCGCATATTTTTGTATTTAGTTCTGCCTACGCGCTGCCTTTCGGCAAAGGCCAAGCCTTTGGGGGCAACGTAGGGCGTGCGGGTGATCTGCTCATTGGAGGCTGGCAGATAAGCGGGATTGCGACGTTAGAAAGCGGTCAACCGTTTACGGTCAACGTCAATTTTGATAACGCCAACATAAATCCCTCAAGTGAAACACAGCGAGGCGATCCGGTTCCCGGCGTCGCGCTTCTACCTCCGGGATTCCAGCAAGGTCCG
The DNA here is from genome assembly GCA_963721915.1 of uncultured Acidobacteriota bacterium. Taxonomy (GTDB): domain Bacteria; phylum Acidobacteriota; class Terriglobia; order Acidiferrales; family UBA7541; genus Acidiferrum. The sequence goes on from CAVRLD010000011.1 coordinate 25,870, forward strand.
CAGGCTTGGTACAACCCTGCAGCTTTCACAGTCCCCCCGCCCTTTACGTACGGGACTCTAGGGCGCAACACGCTCCGCGGGCCCAAATTCGAAAATTTGGACTTTGCTCTTTTCAAGAACTTTAAGTTCACAGAATCGAAGTCCCTGCAGTTTCGGTCGGAGTTCTTTAACATCCTCAACAACGTAAACTTTGCACCGCCGGGCGGAGCTGCAAGTGGTGGGTTCAGTACCCTCGGAGGTGAATCAAAGACCAGTGTTGGTACCCCCCAGTTCATGCAAATTCGGACCGCCGCTGCGGCAAGGGAGATTCAGTTCTCTTTGAAGCTGCTTTGGTAGATCACAGAGATGGCTGCGCGGCCGGCCTAGGGGAGGAGTCAAACTTCCGTGGGGCAAGTCAGCAAACGATCCGGCCGTTGATATTCCCTATGCCCGGATGGACTTGAGCTTCCTGTTATGCTCAAGTCCATTGCGGCCTAGTATGGGTTCCTAAAATGGTGACCGTCCAACCACCGAGAGTTTGGCAAAGAAGAAGGGTCTGGTGCCTTTGTCAAATACTCATCTCGGTTTCCCTGACTCTTATCGCGGCTTCCCGGTCCTTGGCACAATCGCCGAATTCGAGAAACGGCCGCCAGGCTTCGGCGGCTGCGTCATCAGAAGATTCAATTTATCAGGCGGCCATGTCGCTAGTTCAACAGAAACGTTACGACGACGCCCTCGTGCAGTTCCGCCTTCTTGAGACGCAGTTCCCGCAACACCCCCAGGCGTTCACAGGCGAGGCCATTGTGCTGGCTTTGACCGGTGAGTCGCAGAGAGCTGTCGATATTTTGAAGAAGGCACTGGAAATCGACCCTAACTACTGGCTGGCGCGTCGGGAGTTGGGCGTCCTCTATTGGAGCGAGGGACTCAAGCAAGACAGCGCGGACCAACTCGGACCCCTGGTCCACCTGCATCCAGATGATGGTCCAGTGAACGTGATTCTGGGACAATACGAGTTCGAGCGGAAAAACTACAAGAAGGCACTCGCCTATTTTTCTCGTGTTCCCGCGGAAATGGCCGCCGACCCAAACCTGGCGCTCATGGGCGCCGAAGCGCAGCTGCACAGCAGTGAGAAAGTACGCGCTGAGCAGACCTTGAAAAGTCTTGAAGGGCGGCCCGACCTAACCGCCGAAGTGCGCTTTAGGTTGGCGTGGTTACTCGGGCAGGCCGGGCTTTCGAAAGAGGCTGTTCAAGAGTTCAACAAGCTGCCCACGAATTACCCGGGCCGGTTCGGGCGCAGTTACGGTCTGGCGCTGGCCTACTTTGCTGAACAGGACTATCAGGAATGCGTCCAGACGCTCAAGTCGCTTCTTGGGACCGGAATGACCCAACCGGAAATTTACAGCCTCATGGGCGTCGCGGAAGAGAAGAGCGGACACACGCAGCAAGCCTACCAGGTTTTCCGGGAAGGGATTCTCCAAAACCCAGCGAACCCGCAGAACTACCTGAACATTGCCACTTTGTCGAGCCAACACGAGAATTATGAAGTTGCGGCGGAAGTGTTAACTGAAGGTCTGGCGAGAAACCCGGACGCTCACGAATTGCTCCTGAGCCGGGGAATCGCCTATACGCTGGCAGCCCGCTTTGCCGAAGCGAATCAGGACTACCAGCGTGTGATCGAGATAGCCCCGGAAGACTACGGAGCTTATCTGGCGATGGGCATCTCCGAGCAAGAGGCCGGGAATCTGGACGATGCCGTCCGATTATTCCGCCAAGCGATAGTCCACGAGCCGAAAGACCCGCGGTCCTACTGCTTCCTGACGGAAACTCTGATGCAAAGAGGCGCCGTTCCAGGAGGTTCAGACTTCCAAGAAGCCCAGCAATCGATTAACACTGCGATTGCGCTCGAGCCAAACTTCACTCACGCCTATGTAGACCGTGCCAAACTTGAACTCGCCCGAGGTAACACGGAGAAGGCGGTCGTTGATCTTGAGCGTGCTCGGTCGGCCGATCCGAAGTCGCGTTACATCACTTACGCACTGGCACGGGCTTATCAGCGCAAGGGCGAGAAAGCCAAGGCGGATATGTTGTTCCGAGAGGTCCGAAACCAAAGCGACGAGGACCCAAGCCAATTCGCCAAAGATTCTCTAACAGAAACCCTGACAGTTGTTTCAGGGTCTCCGCACTAAGGGCGGGCGATGGACGCAATCGGAGTTGTGCTCAGAGCCGGCAGCAGCCTCTTGCTCCTCGTTGCCTCCTTTCTCGGTGCTACTAATCAAAGCCTCTCGCCTGAGCAGGCGTCTAGAAGAGTGGCTTGCAAGTCAGCGCTCGAAAACGGAGAACGTCTGGTCGTCGAGCGCCGTCTCCAAGAAGCTCAGCAAGCACTAGTTGAGGCCGCAGCGAACTGTCCTACCGTTCCCGAGATGTTTAACGCTCTAGGCGTGGCTTATGATTCCGACGGCCGATATGACAAGGCGCAAGCTGCCTTTGAGCAAGCGGTTCGGCTAAACCCCGGGAGCGCTGGTTTGCACAATAACCTTGCCGCCAGTTTCATTCGGTCGGGAAAGGAGGCCAGCGGCATTGCGGAGTTCGAACGAGCCTTAGGACTCGATGCGAGCAATGCAACGGCTCGCTTGAACCTTGCGAGCATTTACCTTCGGAGAAAGCACTTCAAGCGCGCACTCGGCTATCTTGATATCGCTGAGATACGACAGTCTCGAGATCCCCTGGTCCAGCTAGGACTGACCGAGGCCTATTTCGGAGCGGGGCAAATTCAGGCAGGGAGAGAGACGGCAGCGCGGCTCGAACGCCTTCCCGGTGTGGATTCGAAGGTTCATTTTTCTCTGGGTCTTGTTCTGGCTCAGCACGGCGAATACCAATTGGCGGCAGGACAGTTCGAGGCGATTCCGGCTGCCGACCGAGATGTGGCGGCAGCTATGAATCTAGGCATGGCCTACACAAGACTAAAGAGTTTCGAGAGGGCGCGCGCTGCCTATGAGGAAGCCCTTCAGCTGGATCCGAAAAACCCCGACCCTTACTTTGACATCGGGGCTGATGAATCGGCGATGGGAAACCATCAAGCGGCGGTCGATTGGATGACAGAGGCTCACAACCAGGTTCCTAATCGACCCGACATTTCCTTCGCTTTGGCTGAGGAATTAATCCGCAGCCGGAACTATGAGCGAGCTAATAGCTTGCTGACTCTCGGCCTCGCCAATCAGCCAAACGACCCGAACTTACGAGAGGCCCTAGGTGATCTCTTCGCGGCTCAGGATCAAAGGCAGGATGCGGTGAAAGCTTACGAGGCGTGTCTACGACTTAATCGCAGGCGCCTAAGCGCGCGTTTGTCGCTTGCCCGGGTTTGCGAAGACATGGGGCAAACCGAAAAGGCTAGAGCAGCGCTGGCTGAGGTTCTGAAACTCGATGCCAAAAACGCCGAAGCGGAGGCCCAGCTTGGACGACTTGCTTTTGAAGCAGGCAATGAAAAAGAGGCATCGTCATTCATTGAGAGCGCACTCACCCACGATCCCAACAACCTTTTAGCCAACCAATATCGCGCTCAGCTGCAGATACGCAACGGCCAGTTGACGGGGGCGCGGCAAACCCTTGAAAGGCTCGTGCAGCTCGACCCGCAAAGTTCCCGATTTCATCTTCTCCTGGGGCGCGTCCTGGCTCGCCTGAACCAGTCGGCTGAGGCTGAAAGAGAATTTGCGCTGTCGAAAGAGCTCGAGCTGAAACACGGCGATCCTGAAGAGAGATAGCCAAGGAAGAAGCAAGAAGAGTGATGCTTTATCCCATTTCGGAGGTCCGCAGATTGGTGAACCGATTGAATCATCCGGAAGGACTGGCTGTGGCTCGGGATGGATCCATTTATGCTGGTGGTGAAGCCGGCGAGGTTTATCACATTTCCGCCGATGGGGCAAAGATTGAGAAAATCGCCGTCACCGGTGGCTTTTGCCTGGGCATCACCCTCGATCGCGAAGAGAATGTCTATATCTGCGACGCCGGCCTCCCAGGCCTGGTGAGAGTTTCACCGTGCGGCGAATTGATCGTGCTCGCGGAACGGGTCAACGGTCGACCGCTGCTCAACCCTAATTTCAGCGTATTCGATTCCCAAGGCCATCTCTACTTCAGCGATTCCGGGAGATGGAAAGAAGCCATTGGAGTGATTTATCGATGGCGACCCGACCGCGGAGCCGAGCTGTTTTCCCCCGGTCCGTTCCACTTTGCCAACGGTCTCGCCTTGGACGCTGCTGAGCGTTACCTCTACGTGGTGGAAAGCAATTTGGACCGTGTGGTACGGATCGAAATCCTGTCGAACGGGGCCGCGGGCTCTCCCGAGGTATTCGCAGAGGGCTTAGCCCGGGTTCCTGACGGGCAGGCCTTTGACGCTCGAGGGAATTTGTACGTGACTACTTACGCGTCCAATTGCATTTATCGCGTTGATCAGCAAGGGCGGATCGAGCTTTTGTGCCAGGATGTCGAAAACTTACTCCTATGCCAGCCTACCAACTGCGCTTTTGGTGGCCCGAACTTCGATCAACTCCTGGTCAGCAATCTTGGCCGCGACCATATATCGATTTTGGACCTGAAGATCAAAGGACAACCCTTGTGGCACCAAAGAGTCATAAGTTCCTCGTCCGCTGTGGGCTAGAGGAGCATATCGTAACTGGAGAAAACTTCGTTTCCGCAAAGGGTCGGGAGGGGCACCGTGGATTTTAGCGGCAAGGTCGTCGTAGTAACCGGCGGAGCATCCGGAATCGGTAAAGCCTGCGTGCGGGAATTTGCGGAGCGGAATGCTGCCGTGGCGGTCGTGGATCGTGACCCGATAGGCGAAGCAACAGCTCGGGACGTTCAAGCGCGCGGCTGCCACGCGGTCTTTTTCCCTGCGGATATCAGCCGGGAAAGCAATGTCGCACGGCTCATACCCCAAATCGTTGCGCAATTCGGAGGCGTAGACGTTTTGGTGAGTAATGCGGGCGTCCAGCGTTACGGATCCGTAACGACCATCAGCGAAGCGGAGTGGGACGAGGTTCTGAATATCAACTTGAAGAGTGCTTTCCTGATGTCAAAGCACGCCATCCCCGAGATGATCGGCCGCGGCGGGGGAGCCGTCGTGATGACCGGTTCCGTCCAATCAGTCGCCGCCCAGCGCAATTCGACCCACTACGTGGTGAGCAAACACGGTCTGATGGGTCTCGTTCGCTGTCTTGCCGTGGACTACGCCAAACAGAATATTCGAGCCAATTGTGTTTTACCTGGGGCAATCGATACGCCGATGCTTCGCCGGGCCGCCGAACTCGATCCTCATCCGGAACGCGTGCTGGAAGCCTGCAACCGGTTGCACCTGCTAGGTCGCATGGGTAAGCCCGAAGAGGTCGCACGCGTGATTGTCTTCCTTGCGAGCGATCTGGCTTCTTTTATGACCGGGTCGGCCGTGATGGTGGAAGGTGGACTACTGGTTCCCGTAGGCGGCACGACTTTTCAGGAGTCGGGAACAGGCGCGATGAAAGCGTGAGGTTTGCTGCGGCGTTTAAAGTCTGAACAAACTCGTACCGCCAAGGAGGCAAAGCATGAAAGGAGTCAAGGTTCGCGATCTAAGGTTGGCGCTACTCGTGGTGCTCGGACTTACCATGTGGGCAAAAGCTTCTGACGCGCCGAGTTCAGAAACCATATGGCAAATCGGCCGTTTCGACACCTCTTCGGCGGAGTTTGCTGGTGGAGCTACGCCGAATCCTGCACCCGTTTACGTGATTGGAGTTAGTCAGCCTGACAAAGATTGGTATGCTTTCCAGCCGGGCTCAGCGAACGGCTCGGCTGGGCACAAGCCGAACCCGGTGCGCGTCGAGTTCAATTTGCCGGCGCCGCCAGTTGGTCTGTACGCCATGAAAATTGGGCTTCTAGTCGAGCATCCCCGCGTTTCGGCCCTGCAAGTTGATATTAACGGTCACCTTGGGCGCTTTTACCAGCATCCGACACTCGATTACACGATGGGCGACGTGGCGGGAGCGTTTTTCCCAGAGTACTCGTCTGACACGATAAGCTTCGAGATCCCCGCCTCATTTTTGCAACAGGGGAAGAATGAAATGGAACTCACCGCCATGGACGAGCCTTCACCTGGCGATGAAGCGAGTTCAGGCGGAGTGCCAATTGGGGATTCAGGAGTAGTTTACGACGCTTTGGAGCTTGACCACGTTGCTGGCGGAAAATATGACGAATCGATTGTCGAGGCGCAGATCGTTCCTACGATCTTCTATCGAACGGAAGACGGCGAACTCAAGGAGGAACTGGACGCGTTTGTCCGTTTTCATAGTTCGTCGCAAGGCGGCAGCGCGGAACTTTCCCTGAATGGCAAGACCTTTCGCCAGGAATTGTCGGCGGACCGAACTTTCGGAGAACAACGACTGGTATTTTCGGTCCCGAACTTCGACAGCCCATCCGACGCAGTCCTTTTAGTGCATCTCAACGGTAGGGCTAGGCGCTTTACGGAACGCGTCGCTCCGGGCAAGAAGTGGACGATGTTCGTCGTCCCTCATGAGCACCTCGACGTTGGCTACACGGACTATCAAGCCAAAGTAGCCGAGGTGCACAGCCGCGTGATCAATGAAGCTGGCGAATTCGCTGATAAGTATATGGGGTTCCAATTCAGTCTCGACGGCGCTTGGGAAGCGCAGCAATTCATTCACAGTAGGAGCGAGGGCGACAAAGAAAAGCTGTACCGGATGATGCAGAATCGCAAGATTTACGTTCCTTCGCAGTATGCTAGCCTCCTTACCGGCTTTCCGACCGCGGAGACGTTGATCCGCTCTCTCTATTGGGGTCACGCCTTCAATCAAGAGCACGGCGGCGCATTTGACTATGCGAATATCACCGATGTTCCCTCATATTCGTGGTCTTACGCCTCGATCCTTTCAGAAGCGGGGCTGAAGTACTTCATCGCGGCTAGCGATAACTACCGCGGGCCGGTCCTCTTGCTGGGACATTTGAACGAAAAGTCGCCGTTTTGGTGGGAAGGCCCCGACGGCGGAAAGATTTTGATGTGGTATTCCCGGCATTACCACCAGATGCTGACGTTGTTCGGGCTGCCACCCCAAGTGGCAGCCGGTCATGATTCCCTCCCCATATTCCTTCAGATGTACAACTCCCCTTCTTACAAAGCTCACTCTCTTCTTCTCTACGGAACGCAAGTAGAGAACACTGACCTCTTTCCTCAGCAGGCAGCTCTGGTCTCAGAGTGGCAGAAAATCTACACGTATCCAAAGCTAGAGTATTCCGATTTTGCCCGCGCACTCAGCGAGATTGTTAAAGAATCCGGAGACTCAATCCCCACTTATCGCGGTGACGGAGGACCGTATTGGGAAGACGGGATTGCCGCGGATGCTCTTTACGCGGCGATGGAGCGAGCAAACGAAACCCGAGCCCTTTCAGCAGAAAAGCTTTCCACGCTCAGTACTATCATTAATCCGAGATTTTCGCCCAACCATGGAGACCTCGATGAATTATGGCAAGACATGGTGCTGATGGATGAACACACCTGGGGAGACTCGCGCAGCATCTCAGCACCCGAGAGTCGGGAGTCGGTGGAACAACTAGCGGTGAAGGATTCATTTGCCGTGCGCGCTCACGGGTTGATCGACGATATTCTCGAACGCAGCTTCGGCGTGATTGCTGACTCGGTGGGCGACCCTCCCCATACACTCCTCATCTTCAACGGCTTGAATTGGAGGCGGAGCGGGTTGATAGATTTCGATCTGGATCACGGGTGGGAAGTCTTCGACAATGGCACGCAAGAGGTTGTACCGCTTGAGACTGTTTCTGATTTTAAGCTGTACCGCCACGTCCGATTTCTCGCCACAGACATCCCTGCCATCGGATACAAGGCCTACGAACTGAGGCAGACGAAAGAAAAGCCCGTCGAGACCGCAACTCTGAGCGGCCCGGTGTTGGAAAACTCCTACTATCGGATCACACTGGACCCCGAGGGCGGTGCCGTAGGGAGCATCTACGATAAGGAGTTTGGGCGGGAAATCGTCGACTCTTCATCTCCGTATCGCTTTGCGCAGTATCTCTACGTCACCGGAGCCGATGAGCTTCCGAACCGTTTGGTACAGTATCGTGCCGTTTCACCCGTCCCGAAGTTAGACGTGCATCGCGCACGTGGAGGGCAGTTGGTTTCTATCTTCCGAGCGCCTTTCGGAACCGTCGCGAAGCTTCGAAGTTCTGCCGAGAAAACTCCCAGCATCGAAACGGAGATCCTCCTTTTTGATCGAGAGAAAAAGGTTGAATTCATCAACCGCGTCCATAAACAAGAAGTCTTGAGCAAAGAGGGCGTGTACTTTGCCTTTCCTTTCGCCACGAAGAACCCTGAATTCCAGTATGAAATCCAGAATGGAGTAGTTAATCCAGCCAAGGACATGCTGCCAGGCGCAGGCCTCGAATGGTTCTCGGTGCAGCACTGGACTGCCGTCAAGAACGATGGCGTCACCGCAGCTATTTTGCCCCTCGACGCTTCGCTCGTTACCTTTGGAGACATAGCGCGCGGCGTATGGCCGACCGACTTTGGGAAACGCCAAGGGACGATCTTCTCTTACGTGATGAATAATTATTGGGATACCAATTATCGAGGCGCGCAGGGTGGATATTTTACCTTCCGGTACGTACTAATGACTGGTAATAACTTGAATGTCATAACCTTGAGCCGTTTGGGGTGGGAAGAGTGCACACCGCTTGAGACGGATTCGATAACGCCGCAGGACAAGGCCATCAATCGCCCCGCGCCCCTCGACGGGAAACAGGGCAGCTTCCTTCAGGTGGACAAACCGAACGTATTGCTGCTCACTTGGAAGCGGGCGGAGGACGGCCAGGGCACCATTCTTCGCTTCCTAGAGATCGGCGGGCAAACTGCACGAGCGGAGGCGACCATTCCGGTGCTCGATGTGCAGTCAGCTTGGCAATCGAACGCCGTTGAGGCTAATCAAAAGGAACTTCCGTTGACTGGCAATCACGGATTCGCGTTCGAAATCAAACCGCACCAGATTGTTACTGTCCGCGTGAAAGGGACACCGGCTCTTCCCACGCCGGTCGGTTGATGGGTTTGTCGGATCGTGGACTGGCAGAGGGCGAGATGGATCATTTACTCCGTTGTTCCAAGGAGAAGTGGCGCGGCCGCGAAGCCCTCGTTCTAGCGAACGATATTGTGCGTTTGGTAACTCTCACTGGAGGAGGACACATCGCGGAGTTTCGGTTCCGCGAGCAGAGTGGGCTGCCGACCCTCAACCCGTTCTGGGTACCGCCTTGGAAGACGATCGAGCCTTATCGGTACCGATCGAAGCGGCACCTTTCACGCTATGGTTCTCCGGCCACAGGCCGGCTGCTCTCCGGTATTACAGGTCACAATCTGTGCCTGGATTTTTTCGGAGCGCCGTCCGAGGAAGAAGCGCGTCATGGGCTTTCGATTCACGGGGAAGCTCCGAGCCTGCGATGGCGGAAAGTGCGCGCCAGCGTGCGCCGGCAAGACGTTCGGCTAAGGCTCGCTGTGCGCCTGCCCGCGGCGCAGCTTCGCTTTGAACGCGAACTTACGCTGCGGCAAGGCGAATCGGTGGCCTATTTTCGCGAAGTCGTAACGAACGAAAAAAAAGTAGATTATCTTTTCCACTGGACGCAGCACGTGACTCTCGGGCCACCGTTCCTCGACTCGCGTGGGAGTTCCGTTTGGATACCGGCACGCCGGGGGAGAACCTATCCTCATGGTTATGAAGGGAAGGAGCTACTCGAATCGTCGCGCAATTTCAGATGGCCGCGGGCCCCAGGGATTGGAAAAAAAGTTATAGACCTCACGCAGCCATTCATCCGTCGCGGGAAGGGATTTGTGGTTACCGCCCTTCTTAATCCCCGCCAAGAGGTCGCATTTATCGCAGCATTGAACCGGGAGGCGTGTCTTATTTTTGGTTATTGCTTTCGTCGGAGCGATTTTCCGTGGGCGGTCACTTGGGAGGAGAACCGAACAAGGACCTATCCGCCCTGGAATGGGCGCTGCCAGGCCCACGGGATCGAATTCAGTTCCACGCCTTTCCCCCTGCCCCGGCGCGAAGCCTTCGCCCAAGGTCCGCTGTTTGGCACGCCCCATTTTTCCGTGGTGCCGGCGCGCGGTTCGCGGGCCGTGAAGTATCTCAGTTTTCTAGCCGTCGTTCCCAAGGATTTTATCGAGTTACGCGACCTGCGGCTGACAAATGACGAGATTCTCTTGAATTATGTTGGTGGTCGTGAAGCTGTACGCGTACGAGCGTCAGGACTTGCCTCCATGAACTTGGGCAGAAAGGTGTAAGGCGCAAAACATGCCCGCGAAACCTGAATCGCGCAACTGCAAGCTTGACGTACAAGATGCTTGTCGCCGCTACTCACTGGTTTACACGGGAGCAATCGCTGATGTTCTGGACGAGATGGGCTATCGCAGGCAATGTCTGCCCTCAGGTATTCAGGGCCTCGTGATGGATTCCAAGGTAGCCGGAGTGGCAATGACCGTCGAAGGCCAGCAGACATCGAGCGTAGATCCAGAGGAGATTTATATCCCGATGCTTCGACTGCTGGGTGATCTCCAACCGTGTGATGTTATCGTGTCACAACCGAACGATGCGATCTGCGCGCATATCGGTGAGCTATCGAGCGAGGTAGCCCAATTCCGCGGCGCGCGGGGCGCGGTGATCGACGGCGGAGCCCGCGACGTGGCCTACATCCTAAAGCTTGGATTCCCGGTCTTCTGCCGTTATCGAACGCCTCGCGATATCGTAGGTCGATGGAAACTTGTCTCTTATGGGACGCCCATTAGCATCGGAGAGGTCACGATTCGCCGCGGTGATTTTATCGTGGGCGACAATGATGGAGTCGTGGTGGTACCCCAAGAGGTCGCGCTGGAGGTTCTGATCCGCGCCGAGGAGGTTGTTCACACAGAGAATGAGGTCCGCAAGGCCATCTTAGAGGGCGTTCATCCCGTCGACGCTTACCGGAAGTACGGACGCTTTTAGCTTTGGATAAGCGTTCGGTCAAATCGGTGGAAGGAGTGGTCATGACGGAGGTCCCTGCAGGCGTCATCTGGAGTTTGCTAGCTGGCGTTGTCAATGGTAGTTTCGCAACGCCGACGAAGTACACGAGCCGCTGGCGATGGGAGAACATTTGGGCGGTGTGGGCAGTTACGGCACTCTTGGTCGTTCCTTGGGTAGCGGCACTGGCCACCGTTCCGCGGCTGGCTGTCTTCTACCGAGAAACTAATCCCGGTCTGCTCTTTCTGCTTTTGAGTCTCGGCCTAGGGGTTGGTGTCTCCCAGATATTCTTCGGGCTGGCGCTTGCCGAAGTCGGCCTCTCGATCGGGTTTGCGGTGACCATAGGTTTGTCCACCGCCATAGGGTCAATCGTGCCATTGCTGATCTTGGACCCGCATGTATTGATGACTCACAAAGGACTCACGGTTCTTCTGGGAGTGGGTCTTATGCTGGCTGGGACGGCACTCTGCGGGGTGAGCAGCAACCGCAGAGACCGAGGGAAGAATAGCTCCGCGTTGCCCGCCCGGAAGGGGAGCGGGTTTGGGCGCGGTTTGGTTTTATGCGTCCTTGCGGGGGCGCTTTCACCGTTGATGAATGTAGCCCTCGCATACGGAGCGCCAATGATTCAAAGAGCGGCGGAAGTAGGCATTCCGCCAGCCGGCCGGACCAACGTCGTCTGGCCGCTCGTTCTGACGGCGACTCTGGTCCCCTATCTCGTTTACTGCATCTATCTGTGCCGTAAGAACCGCAGCTGGCAGTTGTACGCCGCTCCTGGAACGGTTCATTACTGGGTGCTGGGGGCCGTGATGGGGATTCTCTGGACAGGAAGTGTCATTCTTTATGGCTATTCTTCGACGCGGTTGGGATACCTCGGTCCTGTGCTCGGCTGGCCCCTTTTCATGTCCGTGATCATTGTCACTTCGAATTTGTGGGGAATTGTGACGGGGGAGTGGAAGGGAACCGCGGCCGCCACCCTTGGCGCCATGCTGGCAGGCGTTTTGTTACTAATGCTTGGCTTCTGCACGGTTGCGGTGACCTCCGCATGAATGGCGTCATGTAAGAGTTGGTTCTGAAGGCGACGCACGAATTCTTTCGTGCTTATTCGGTTCGACCACCGTTTTTGTTATCGAGGAGGACTTCCCTGTGAAATTGGGTCTTGGGCTCTATCGCCATATGCTTACGCGTGAGAACTTCCGTTTTGCGAAGCAGGCCAATGCGACGCACATCGTGGCTCATTGGGTAGACTACTTTCGCGGCACGGTGCGACTTCCCGCCACGAACGGTAGTACCAATTGGGGTGTCAGCGATAACCGCGAAAAGCTTTGGACGTACGAGGAATTGCGGGACTTGAAAAAAGCTATCAACGACGAGGGTCTGGAACTGGCGGCGATCGAGAATCTTGATCCCTCGCACTGGTACGATATTTTGCTGGGAGGACCTCGTAAGCGCGAACAACTCGAAGATATCAAGACTATTATTGGCCGTATCGGGAAAGCGGGGATTCCGGTTCTCGGCTACAACTTCAGCATTGCGGGCGTCTGGGGACACGTGCAGGGGAGTTTCGCGCGCGGGGGAGCCGAGTCTGTCGGTTTCCTTGGCAAGGATGGTCCTGAGGAAACACCCATCCCGAAAGGTCAGGTTTGGAACATGACCTACGACCCTTCCGCTCCGCAGGGAACAATTGACGCGGTTTCTTCTCAGGAGCTGTGGCAGCGCTTGGCTGATTTTCTTACCGCAGTGGTTCCCGCGGCTGAAGAGGCGGGAGTAAGACTCGCGGCTCATCCCGATGATCCGCCCGTGCCCATGCTAAGAGGTACGCCGCGCATGGTGTATCAACCGGATTTGTTCCAACGGCTGCTAGAGATCTATCCAAGCTACTACAACGCGCTCGAGTTCTGCCAAGGGACGATTGCCGAAATGAACAGCGGTGACCTCTACGGAGCCATCGACAAATATTCGAAGCAAGGCAACATCGCCTACGTACACTGTCGGAATGTCAAAGGCAAGGCGCCTCGATATCATGAAGTCTTCATCGATGAGGGCGATGTGGACATGGTTCGCGCCCTGCGCATCTACAAGAAAAATGGATTTGAGGGCGTGATCATCCCCGACCATACCCCCCAGATGACCTGCGCGGCATCCTGGCACGCCGGGATGGCCTATGCACTCGGTTATCTGCGGGGAGCGCTGCAATCTCTGGAGTCAAATCAATAAACGGCAAGAAGGCCTAGAAGTATGGCGACAGGTCAATCTGTTTGCCCGTTGCACGCTTACATCTTGCGCTACCATAGGACATTCGCCGGTCCAAGACCCACACTTTGGCCACGTACAAATAATTGTCGTCATATAAGGTAGATGATGAAGCTGGAGTCTCGCGGCCGATAAAACGGGGAAACCGGACCTCTTCATATTAAAAGCTACTTTTCCCGACGACTATAATCACTTGGTTGAAAAGTCCTAGGGTTGATGACATAACGACGTCGGCCTCGCGACTGTCCGAGTAAACTGTGCGGTGTCTGACCTACAGAGCTCGGATCGAAGGAGGCCGAGATGCGAATTATAGGCGTGGACTTACATACTCGACAACAATCGGTGGCGATGTTGGATACCGACACCGGGGAAGTGATCGAGAAGACTCTCGAGCATGAAGGTGACGAAGTGCGAGAGTTCTGCAACACAACATTTTGTCTGGCCCGATACTTCTTCAAACCGGCCTCGCCAGCCTTGTGGCCCTCGTCGTCCGGAGTAAGCAGAACGCAAGCGTATACTGCCTTGCCTCCTTGACCGATATAGGACTCAAGCTTCTCGATGATCGTCTCGCCTTCCGCCGGCAAGTTCGCCAGAATAACTGGGTGGAGACCCATTCTACGAAGGAGAAGCTCAAGCTCGTCTCTAGCTTTCTCATCATGGCCGTAGACCACAAAAATTGCTTCTTGGACAACCGCGGGATGGACTCCTCCGGCGGGCAACGCAGCCGCGGGTTGCAACTGCTCTTTAACGACAGCCGTCAACCCTGTCACTTTGCCCCCGCAAACGACCCTTCCCGTCTCATAGGCGCTGAAGATTTCTCCATCTTTGCACCGAACTTGCGTGCCGGCCTGAATAGGTTTCTCCGTGAACTGAACACCGCGCTGTTTCAACAATCCTCTGAGTTCTTCCAGCGTCACGGCCGCACCCTCTTTACTTCTTGATGATATACACTCTGTCCTGCCGAAAATGAAACAGATTTCTCTAACGACCGATGGTGCATGCATCGGCAACCCCGGTCCGGGCGGTTGGGCCTGTGTTCTGCGCTTCGGCAGTCATCAGAAGGAGTTGTTCGGCTCCGAAGGGCACACCACGAACAATCGAATGGAACTGGCCGCCGTCATCGAGGGGTTGAAGGCACTTCGTGAACCCTGCCAAGTCACCGTTATCACGGATTCTCAGTACGTAAAAAACGGAATCACACAATGGCTGTCGGAATGGAAGGCGCACGGCTGGCGCAAGAAGAGCAGAGGAAGCTCGGGGACGCGAGACGTTTTGAACCGAGACCTTTGAGAACAGCTTGAGAATGCGATGGCGCGGCACGAAATAAGATGGGAATGGGTGAAGGGGCACGCCGGCCATAAAGATAACACCCGTTGCGATCTATTGGCTCTAGCGGCGGCTCAAAAGCAACTGACATCTCGTTGCTTGTAGTGCTTGTAGTGGTTGTCTCGGTAAGAACGGTCGCAACACCACTGTTTACAGGGCTTTGGATTGGTAGGTTAACCCTTCGATCCCCACCGCCCCTATAGGAAGCCACTAGGACGCAGTAAGGAGCCCTTACTCGCATTATTTTCCCTTCCCTGGGGTCTGGAGCATGGAAACAGTTTCCATGCCAAATTGCCATGAAATAACCCCTTTTGCCTTATATAATTAGCAGGAACTCCCACTCCCTTGGCGTCAGCTAACTACTGCGTTTTCAGGCAGTTAAACGGGATAGAATATGGACCGGCGATCTGTCGCAGGCTGTTTCCTTGCGCTTTCAACTCCAGAATCTGTTCTCTGTCCACCGTACTCTTCGGACGGCCCAACTTCTTGCCATTTTCCCGTGCATTACGAATCCCGGCGCTCACCCGCTCCCGTATCAGATCGCGCTCAAGCTGGGCGACCGCAGAGACGATTGTAAGAGTGCCTGACCCAGCGGACTGCTGGTGTCTATGTTTTCGTTGTAGCTGATGAACTGAATGCCGAGAGACCGAAACTCCTCCAGCGCTAAAAGAAGGTGCTTGGTAGGGCGGGCGAATCGGTCAAAGCGCCACACGACGATTGCGTCAAACCTGCGCTTGCGGGCGTCCTCCATGAGCCTGTTAAGCTCAGGCCGGGACTCCTTCCCTCCCGACTGGCCCACGTCAACATATTCGCGCACCGCGTCAAATCCTCGCGCCGAACAGTAGGCCCGCAGATCGCGGAGCTGTAGCTCACAACTGATCCTTGGTGCTGACACGCGCATATAATGCAATTCGCATGGCTTCGTTCTACCGAAACCGCGAGCTGAAAGGCTAAGGTATCGCTTACCGTCCGGCGATGCTCACCGATTGGCGCTGGCGACGTCCGTGATAACCTCGTCCACGGAGGAATCATGGACATCGGGTCTTCTATGTAGTACGTGAAAACGATCGAGCGAGGGTGCGGAGATGTACTCGGCGGGATATCGGGTCGGCTGCGCTGGCGGAAGATGCGTATACGTCCTCCACAGCCAATAAACGAGGAGAACGAGAAGGATGAGGCCCACGATCTTGTAGGCGATGACCGGAATGCCAGTATGTCGAGCGCTGTTTTTCGATTCAGGCGACTCAGGCGGCTCGTAGGGCAGGGCGGTCATAGATATTGCGCCGATACTACCTCACCACCTACCTTTCGCGAACACCAAAGTGTTTCTGCATTGCTCGGCTGGGTTAAATCGCGGACCTACGATGTGTTACGCGCTCTTACGGGCATTCGGATTCTCGCAGGCTGAGGCTATTTCAAGAATTCGAGCTGCGCGTCCCGAAGTGGTGTTTTATCTGGTCCAAAACTATCTGGATTCCGTGGAAAGAGACTTAGCAACCTGACGGCATTGCAATTAAACATCACGTAGACGAGCACGTGGAATCCGGTAATTGCGGACGCGTGAGAAGCACGTCTGTGGGTCCGAAGCCCACCGGACCGGATTTTGGGCAAGGGTAAGGCGAGACTTCCTTTGCGACGCCTAGGCACCGACAGAGCGGGGAGCAATCGCGCCGGGCGGAACTGAAATTTCAAGCGGTACTAAGAGCTACAGGACAAAAATCTCCAGCAAATTCGTTGACTGGCGGTGGCATCAAGACTAGAATTCCGTTCATTTCGAGGCCGAATTCAACGCCAGAACCAAATTCCAAAATGCTGCGGACGCCGCGCAGGCGGCACTGAGGGGCCCGGGACTCTGCTGAGAGAAACGGAGGGTACCCATGGGAATCAATGCAAAACTGCTGGCAGTGTTGGGCTGTGTGTCGTTAGCTGCGGGGATTTGCGCGGCGCAGGAAGGGCCTGGCATCCAGATCCACTCGATCGCGCACGCAACGTCGGCTCCGCTGAGTTCCCATCCTCCATTGCCGCCTGGGTGGCGACCGGGAATACCGCCGCGCGTGTTTCCGGTGGTACCGCCGAAGAAGCAGGGCGGAGGAGGTGGCGGTGGTACTGGTGGGGGAGGAAGCTGGACAGACCCAGATTTGCAGACGGCTTCCAATGCGGTGAACTTTATCGTGGGATCCGTGTTCCAGGGACAGGCTTTCACTGGCGCAATTCCTCCCGACGACAACATTTCCGTCGGCAGGGATCCGAGCGGGAACACGCAGATCGTGCAAGTGGTGAACACGAGCTACGCCATTTACAACACGTCGGGGACGCTATTGACAGGCGGAGGAGACCTAGGGATCGCGCTTTTTTCGAATTTACCGCCGACCGCGAATTGCAACGTCAATGCGGATGGCGGCGACGTGATCGCCCTTTGGGACCAGCTCGACGGCCGCTGGCTAATTAGCCAATTGGCCTACGATTCTACTTTCACGCAGAACGATTTCTGCGTGGCCATTTCAGACACCGCTGATGCGACCGGAAGCTATGAAGTGTATGACATCCCCTTCGGCGTCAGTTTGCCGGACTATCCCAAGCTGGCAGTGTGGGGGGATGGGATCTATTTCTCAGCCAACATGTTCCATCTGAGGGTAAATCCGTTTACTGGAAGCGTAAGCTCGACATTTCTAGGGGCGCAGGCGTGTAGTTTCCCGCGGCCGAACTGGAGCACGCCGCCGTCAACCATAAGTTTTACCTGTTCGGGAAGCGGTAATACGGCGATCTACAACATTCTGCCCGCGGATATCGATGGACCCACTCCTGCACCCAGCGGTTCGGATTATTACCTGCAGTTTGTGGACAATCTCAGCACTACTTCCGGGAATGAGCTGAAGCTCTACCAGTTTCAATCGGGCAAGCTTGTGGCGCTGGGGAATCTGAGCGTCGGGACGTTTCATGAGGCATGTGGCGGAGGCACGTGCATTCCGCAACACGGAACAACGCAGCAACTGGACTCCCTAGGGGACCGGCTGATGTACCGGCTTTCCTATCGCAACTTCGGGAGCAAGCAAGCGATGGTGGTGAACCATTCTGTGCAGGTGAGTTCGGCGAGCAAGCAAAGTGGTATCCGATGGTACAAGCTGTGCAATGAGAACGCGACCGTCCCGTTCTACGTCTGCCAGCAGAGCACTTTCAGTCCGGATACGGCAACCTATCGCTGGATGGGGAGCATGGCACAAGACAGTGTTGGCAACCTGGGGTTGGGGTACAGCACGTCGAGCGGTTCGATCTATCCCAGCGTGGCGGTGACGGGGTCGGAATCTGGAGTGGATGGCGGAATGGAAACGGAGTCGGTGATCTACAACGGACCGAATTTCCAGGACACGTACAGCCGCTGGGGCGATTACAGCGGCATGGCCGTCGATCCTCATGATGGCTGCACGTTTTGGTACACGACGGAGTATTCGACGCCGACAAATCTCTTCGGAACCTTCAACGTTTTCTGGGGAACGGTGATAGGCAGCTTTCATTTTCTCAACTGTCCCGCAAACCCGTGAGGGTTGCTGTGGTTGAGAGCGAAAAAGTGGCAGCAAGGGCTGCCGCACCACAAATGGGTGTGCCACATGCGTTGCCCGAGGACGTTCGCTGGGGCAATGTCTCACTGCCCGGCCAAGTACATCGTACGGACGAAGGCGCCATGGCCAAGAAGTAGCGTCTCAAACAACCGCATGGTTCTGAGGGCAAGCCCAGCCGGATCGGGTTTGTCCTCTTTTTTTGCGCGTATGCCCGTAGTTCAATTGAGGACGACTCTTCGCTCTGCGTAACGGAAAATCCGTGGTTACACACTACGTCGATGAACTTGGTCGAGGGACGGAGTCAACAACCTGCACCGGGCCTCGCAAAAAAAAGGCGATTTGTGAGCTTGCCTAACTCGCTTGCAAGAACCTCTAACATGGCAGGAACAAAGGGAATGCGAAGTATCGGTGTGACGCTTACAAAGCTGTGCGGCATGAAAAATGGGCGACTCGGAGAATTCTGATCCTACGTGCAGACTAATCGAACCCGCATTCCGAAGAAGCGCACAATCCTGAGAGCGGGTATTCGTCGAGGCCGAGAAATCATCCGTCCAGAAATATAACATTGTTCCCTTGGAGCCTGTGGGGTTCACTCCGTGGCTGGATTCCGCAGGGCAGAGATTTTATCGGATGATTGCGTCAATACGTGCTGGATTTGATCCTGAATGGACTGCCGCAGAACGGGGTCGTTGGGCGAATACTGCAACGCAGCAGTGTATGCGTGCAGGGCGTCGTCGCGCGTCGGAGGCAGACGTTCCCCAATTCAATGTTGGCGAAGAACGCCGTCGGATCAATTTCCACCGATTCCCTCAGCAATCGCTCGCCTAATTCCAGGTTTGGTGTATCAGCTAGATAGATTTCTCTAATTCCTGCAAAGTAGAGCGCGGCCGCCTGCCTACCGGGCAGCGCAAACGTGCCTCGAAACACTAAAAAAATTCCAAAACGGGCGATCGGGGTAGCTGCGCGTAACGTGGCATCATCCCACCACAGTTTCTTGCCCATGAATTTCGCATCCTGAAGAATCGTTCCCGACCACACGGGCGATGTTAGGCGAGCTTCGTCGCGTTTTGGATCTTGGCCGACCCAGTCGAGCCCCCGCGCCTTCTCCGTTGTGTACGTAACCATATAATTTTCATAGGGGAGTTCTCCCACAGGCTGAAGAACCTCGCGATAATATCCGGCCATTTCCTTCGTTCGTTGGCCTAGATCGACGCCCTCATCATCAAAATATAGATATCCGTTCTTCCCGCCGCCAACCACCTCATTGAAGTACTCCCACGGCCTCATCACAGGCAGAGCCGAAGCAACAGCACCAAGAAACGAGAACGCAACAATGACTTTCAGCGCCTTTGCTTTTGAGACCAGCGCTGCGTGCGTGGTCATCCCTGCCAAGATTGCTAGGAGTGTGTCCGAGATTTAAGTTTTAATGGCCTCGGGTTATGGGGTTTTTGATTCGGGTGGTCAGCAGAAACCTTATAAGGAGTTGGAGCTGGTCCCGTGAATAACTTTTGTCCGGGAACAGCTTCGCGGCCTTATCCCGGAAATTCCTGTGCTATCCACTGCAAATGATCTTGTGAAACTTCAGTAGGTTGTGAGTCATGCAGATCAGGGCCCACTCGCCTCGTACTTTCTCCAGTCCGCGTAAGAGAAACTGTCGGAATCCGCGCGCCTGTTTGATCTGTCCGAATACCGGTTCAACGATGAATTTTCGTGTCGCATATACCGCCGCCCCAACCTGGGTGGCCAGCTTCCGTTCCATCCGCTCGACTCGGCTAGCTCCCTTCGGTAACGGCCCTGGTTTGCAAGGTTCGCGCCGTTCGTTGTGCTTCTGCTTTCCCGTCGCTACGAATCCTTCGATCTTTCTCTTATTCAGGTACTTCAGATTCTCATCCGAGCAATACCCATTGTCGGCCACAACTTCTTTCGGTTTTTGTCCCGACTGTTCTTCGATCCTCTCCAGCAACGGCACCAGCTGCTGTTTATCATTCGCGGCTTGCGTGACCTGCTGCCCTACAATCAACTGAAAGACCGGTTCGACGGCGATCTGCGTGTTGTAGCCCTGCACGAATCCATCCGCCCCTTTCAGAATGCGGGACTCCGGATCGGTAAAGCTGTATTGCGCTTTCTGCGCGGGCTGCGCTTTCTTGGCATCCTTTCCCTCGCTCCTTGCTTGCTCGCGCGCCCGCTCTTCCAGCGCGCGTTTGGCTTCCCGAATACGTGCGATCCGCGTTTCCCGTCGCTGCAACTCTTCCGGCAATTCGTCTCCCCGCCGATCCCGACCGTAACGCTGGTCCTCTTCTTTATCCGCTGCCTCTGCTTGGCTCAACAACTTTCGCACTTCGTCTCGTCCATCCTTCCGTAGCTCATGGCCTTGTGCTTACTTGCGTTGGCCTTGACCTTACTCCCATCCAGAGCCACGCGCCCCAGCTTCATCGTTCCCGTCTCCAGCGTCAGCCGTAACATCTGCTGGAACATCTCTTCCAGCGCCTTTAGGTGCAGCTTCCGAAAATCCGAGATGGTCCGGAAATCTGGTTGATTACCGGCCGCCAACACGCGAAAGGCAACGTCTTCCACCAATCGCTTCTGGATCTTGCGCGACGAAAACACTCCCACGCAATACCCGTAGAGCAGGATCTTGGTCATCATCCGCGGATGATACGGCGGTTGCCCCCGATCATCCTCCTCATACACCGACTCGATCGCCGAAAGGTTCAACTGATCCACCACGTCGGACACGAAATAAACCAAGTGCTCATCTGGCAACCATTCGCGCAGGCTCGGAGGTAAAAGTAAATCTTGTTCGGGAAGGTAGGATCGGTAGGTTTTCGCCATGGTTCCGAATAATTCGCACACCCTTGCGCTCTTTTTCAAGTGAATTCAGCAGAACCAAAGATGAATTCTCGGACACGCTCCTAGAAGAGGGACCACAGGTAAGGCATGGCGAATTCCGGCATAAGTAGTACCTGATCTTAAGACGAGAAGGAAGCAGAGTGAGACTGCTAAGACAATCATTGCTGGCACGCTCCACTCAACCGGAAGGCGACGCGCAACTAGCAAACAGGGGCCTAAGAGCGCCAAGAAGGTGAGACCGATTGGGAGTTTGACCGCCATTACTCCAGGGAAGAAATACCAAGGCGCCTTGTTGTAATACAACCGGCCGAAAGCCAATTGCGTGTAAGCGCGGCCCTCGAGACCTGCCCGAATCGTGTCCGCGAAGCCCCAAATGTATGCCCGCGGAGTGACATGAGTTCTCGACATTTGGCGAAGTACAAAACGATACGCAGGCGAATTTACATCGCTGATCTTAGCCGCAAGCGGGCGATTGAACGCCTCCCTCGCTCCACTGCTTTCACTGAAGCGGAAAAAGTACGTACTCCAAAGAATAACGAGGGCACCGAGGAGAACGCCTAGCAGTTTCGCCAGGCGCAGTGCACGTGAATGGATTGGCTGAGATGCCTGCACAAATAACACGAAGATACAGCCGGTGATTCCCAAGAAGATGTAGAAGACAGGAGCAGAATGTTTTGTGCCGAGCGCAAGACCCAGAGCAATGAAACAGAAAACAAGGTCCGGCCAGGTCCACAATCGAAAGGCACGGGTTGCCAGCACAACCGCCGTGGCGGACAGAAGCGCGACCGGCAGGTCGGTCATGACTACCGGAAGATGAGCCGCTACCGTCGGATCAATCGCAAGAAAAAGTATCGTTCCCAGAGCGACAGCGGGACCGAAGGACCTGCGCAAGGCAAGCGCTAGCGCGATAAGAAGTAGCCCGTTCAAGGCCCACATTGCGATTCGCGCGCGCCGCTGAACGGAACCCGGATCATTGTGAAAGAAGACATCTTCTTCGGCAAAACGGCGCTCGTCATGCTTGTCGTGAAAGTCGCGAAGGGGGCTAAGATGAAATCCCGTTGCCGCCATGAAACCCCCCACCCACAGCTTGACGAGTGGAGGATGCTCTGGGTTAAGGCGGAAGTCACCGCGTTCCACATAGGAAACACCAGAGGCGATGTGGTATGCCTCATCGAAGGTAAAGTCGTCCAGTCGCGTTGCAAGTGCGGAGCGGAGAATTGCACCGCCAACGAGCAAAAGCAGCAGAAGAATAAAGGAGCCACGATTGATTCGCGGTAGCTTTTGGCTCTCGCGCTGTAGTGTCGGGCCGGGTTCACACATAGGCCTGCCCTTTGGAATTCGAGGCTCGAAGAGGAGATTCTATTTTTGCTCAAGATTCGAGCACTTACGATCCGCTATAACGAGAAAGTATGGTCAGCATGATCACTGCTAACTCGCCAACTGCCCAAATGGGAGGTTCGGGGAGAGTCGTCGACAAACACTCTCTACCTTGCTTAGCGCCCCGGTAGGGAGAAGAATCTCCTAGTGGCGCTCAGAGTGGAGCATTGTTGAACCTCTTTGATAGTGTCCCCTGCAGCCCCCATTAGAAATGTCCCCTACACTGCGACCTCCAGAGGAGGTCCGGTTGAAGAGGACAGCGATGAGTACGAGGGAACTTCGACGAGCCGAGGTTCTGGGGCGAGTGAAGAGCCAGACGCTGAGGCTGGTGGACGCAGCGAAGATGCTGGAGTTGAGCTATCGACAGACGAAGAGATTGTGGAAGCGTTATCGCGGAGAAGGAGCCCAGGGGCTGCAACACCGCAGCGCGGGAAGAAGTTCGAACCGAGCGAAGCCTGAGAAATTCCGACGGAAGGTGTTGCAGCTGATCCGGGAGAAATATTCCGGAACGGAACAGGAGCGGTTTGGGCCTACGCTGGCAGCGGAGCATTTGGCGGACGAGGATGGGCTGGAAGTGGGCGAGGAGACGTTGCGACGCTGGATGTTGGCGGAAGGGTTATGGAGCCGCATGCGGAGACGGAAAGCCCACCGGAAGCGGAGGGAGCGGAGGCAGCACTTTGGCGACTTGGTGCAGCTGGATGGCAGTTTCCATGCGTGGTTTGAGGAGCGGGGACCACGCGGATGTCTGATGAATATGGTGGATGACGCCACGGGGACCACGTGTTCGCGATTGGGAGAGCAGGAAACAATCTGGGCAGCGGTAGGAGTGCTGCGATCTTGGATCGAGAAGTACGGGGTTCCCCGGGCGTTGTACACCGATTGGAAGAATGTCTATAAGCGTGAACCGACGGAGAAAGAGCGACTGCGAGGAAAGGCGCCTACAACGCAATTTGGGGGTATGTGCGAGCGGTTGGAAATTCGCATTATCGCTGCCAGTTCTCCGCAAGCGAAAGGACGGGTGGAGCGCAACAACGGGGTGCATCAAGATCGCTTGGTGAAGAAACTGCGCCGTCAGGGGATAGCGAACTACGAAGCGGCGAATGAATATATGGAAGGGGAATATCTTGCGGAACACAATCGGCGTTTTGCGCGAGAAGCAGCTCGACCAGAGAACTATCACGTTCGGGCACCGAGCGCCGCGAAGCTGAGAGAGGTCTTGCGATTAGAGACGCAGCGATGGATCAGCAACGATTGGGTGGTGCAGTACCGGGGGCATTTTCTGCAACTCAAGCCGCAGAATAAGCGCTATGGGCCGACACAAGCCAAGGCCTTGGTCTATGAGGGAGAAGATGGGGCGGTAGAAGTGCACTATCGCGGAGAACGCATGGAATACGAAGATCTGGTAGCGCGACCCCGAGCGGCGCAGGCCGCGCCACGCGAGCCGGCTAAGCACGTAAGGAGTAAACCTGCGCAGGAACATCCCTGGCGGCAAGGCTATGAGCAGAGAATGAGGTTGCAACGGTTGAATCGATCGCAGGAGTCAGCACTCGTTGGGGTGTCCGCCTCCGCTACGCCCTAAACGCGCCGCACAAACCGCGGCGCAGGGCTTCGCTCGGCGGACACCCCAACGACAACAGGCAAATCAAAAGAAAAAGGGACATTTCTAATGAGGTAAGGAAGGGGACATTTCTAAAGAGTTTTGACACGCTCAGAGTGGAGCATTGACTCCCACAGAACTCGAATCTAACATTCCCCAACACCGTGAGGAGAACAGCGTCGTCAGTCACCCCGAGGTCTAATTTTGCGATTGATGGGGCAGCGCCGGTGAGTTCAGAAAGCGATTGGAAAGCTTTGGGGTCAGCCATTACCTTATTGATTCCGAGAACGTTTTTGTCGCTGATCCTTCTCTCCTCAACGAGCCTGCCTCGCTGTTTTGCTGTCCCTCGGGGCAGCAGCCTTGAAGTTGAAAGGGTAGCCCGGTCCGTCACAATCTACCGGGATACGTATGGTGTGCCCCATGTCTACGGGCCAACAGATGCCAGCGTGGTGTTCGGTTTCGTGTACACACAAGCCGAAGACAATTTCGCCCAAATCGAAGACAACTATATTCGGGCTTTGGGCCGGGCTTCGGAACTCTATGGCGAAAGCACTCTCATTGATGACTTGTTAACGAAGACGCTGGAAATTCCTGAACTATCGATTGCTGAGTATGAACGAGCCAGTCTGCGAACGCGAGAAATATGCCAGGCTGTGGCCGCAGCCCTGAACTATTTCCTCGCGAAGAACGCACAGGTGAAGCCAAAGCTTATTAAGCACTTCGAGCCTTGGAATGTCCTGGCACTGATGCGATTCAAACGCTACGTGGACTATGCGTTCGACCTAGCAGGAGTCGACAGAAAAGAGCTGCTGACGATGTCTCCCCATAACGCCGTCGGCAAGGAATCCAACGTCTGGGCAATCGGCCCGCGAAAGAGCGCGACGGGGCACGCGATGCTCTTTATCAATCCCCATGATCCATTTCTCGGATTGAGCTTATTCTACGAAGGCCATCTCCACAGTGAGGAAGGCTGGGACATTGCGGGAACCACATTCTTTGGCTGGCCATTTCCGCACCTCGGCTATAACCAATACTTGGGTTGGAGCCATTCGAACAACTCTCCCGATATTGCAGACGTCTATGCCGAAGTCTTTGATGACCCAGTCAAACCGCTGGCTTACCGCTACGGTGATGGCTACCGCACCGCGACGGAGTGGACGGAAGAAATAAAGGTCAAAACTGCTTCGGGTTTAGCGGGTCGGAAATTCATTCTGCGCAAAACGCATCACGGCCCAATCGTCGCCATTCGAGATGGAAGGCCATTGGCGGTACGATTGGCGAAACTGGAAGAAGGTGGCATCCTTGATCAGCTATATGGAATGGGCAAGGCCCAGTCATTTGCGGAGTTTAAGAAGGCTCTGTCGCGCCTCGCACTTCCATTTATGAACACGATCTATGCGGATCGAGAAGGAAATATCTTCTATCTGTACGGAGGAGCGATCCCTCGTCGTTCTACCAAGTTCGACTGGACAAAACCTGTCGACGGCAGTAATCCCGAAACGGAATGGCACGGCTACCATTCGCTGGACGAGCTGCCGCAACTGGCGAATCCGCCAGCCGGTTTTCTGCAGAGTTGCAACTCGAGCCCTTTTCAAGTCACTACTGCCGATAACCCTGCGCAACCCAATTATCCTGTCTACATGGTAGGGCTTGAGGACACGGACAATTTTCGCTCCCAGCGGTCGAGAGAATTGCTGGCGAGCAAACGGAAATTTAGTTTCGACGATTGGAGTCAGGCTGCATTCGATACAAAGGTGTACGTAGCCGATCTCGAAATCCCCCTGCTGGTTTCCGATTGGCAAGATCTAGGACGAACAGACCCTCCGCAGGCTGCTGCGTTGGCGGCACCGGTAAACGAGTTAAAAACCTGGGATCGCGTCAGCACAGTTAGCTCGGTGGGCATGACACTGTTCACGCTTTGGCATCGAGAAGTGCACAAGCAAGCCTACGCGCCGACATTTCCAACGGAGGATGTCGCACCTCAGGATCTCGCCGAAGGTATGACCAGAACAGCGGCGCTCGAAGAGGTTGTGGCCGATCTGGAGCGAGACTTCGGGACGTGGCATATGCCCTGGGGCGAAATCAACCGACTCCAGCGCACCAACAACGAAGAGACGTTCAGCGACACGAAACCAAGCTTGCCGACAGCTGGTGGCCCACCCAGGTTCGGGCTCGTGTTCGCTTTTGCGGTTGACCTGGCCAACAAGCGTCGCTACGGAGTATTCGGTGATTCCTACATTGGCGTTGTCGAATTTTCGCCCGAAATTAAGGCGCGATCCATTCTGGTTTTCGGCGAAAGCGGCGATCCCAAGTCGCCTCACTATTTCGATCAGGCCAGGCTGTATGCTCAAGGTCGTTTCAAGCCAGCTTGGTTTACCCTGGCCGACATTAAGGCACACCTCGAGCGCGCTTACCATCCCGGCATTCACTAGCAGGATGCTGAAAAAGCCAGGAATTTTGTAACGAGGCGGCGCGCGGTGCGTCTGATTAGGCATGCGAGGAAACGATCAGCAGCAGGGGCATGTGTTTAGCTACCTTTCACCGGAGCAGCGGGTACGCAAAGATCATCCGCTGCGGCCGATCCGCACGATGGTAGATAAGGTCCTCAAGGAACTCTCGCCAGAGTTCGACAAGATGTATTCCCAAGTGGGCCGTCCGTCGATTCCGCCGGAGCAGTTGCTGCGGGCTCTGTTGCTGCAGATGCTGTACTCGGTACGCAGCGAGCGGCTGCTGGTGGAGGAGATCGACTACAACATATTGTTTCGCTGGTTCGTGGGGCTGAACTTGGACGATGAGGTGTGGGATGCCACGGTGTTCACCAAGAACCGCGACCGTTTGCTAGAGGCCGAAGTGGCCAAGGAGTTTCTGGCGCTGGTGGTGGAGCAAGCCCGCGGGCAGGGCTGGGCCTCGGACGAGCACTTCACGGTAGATGGAAGTTTGCTGGAAGCCTGGGCCGGCGTGAAGAGTTTTCAGCCTAAGAACAAGAAGAGTTCGTCTCCGCCGGATGATCCCGGAAATCCCACGGTGGATTATCGCGGCGAGAAGCGCTCGAACGAAACGCATGAGTCGAAAAGCGATCCCGAAGCGCAGATGGCGCGCAAAGGTCCAGGCAAGGAGGCCAAGTTGAGCTACAGCGGGAATCTGCTGGTGGAGAATCGCAACGGGTTGATGGTGGACAGCCGGGTGTGGGAAGCCACGGGCACGGCGGAGCGCTATGCCGCTCTGGAAATGCTGCAGGAACTTCCGGGAAGCAAGCGGGTGACGGTAGCTGGAGACAAGGGCTTCGACACGGCGGATTTCGTGCGCGAGTGTCGGAACCTATGGGTGACGCCGCATGTGGCGCAAAACCTTGGGCGCAGAGGCGGCAGCGCTATCGATAGTCGCACGGCGCGGCACGCGGGCTATGCGATCAGTCAGAAGAAAAGGAAGCGCATCGAAGAATGTTTTGGTTGGTTGAAGACCATTGCGTTGCTGCGCAAAGTGCGGCATCGCGGGACGCTGAAGGTCGATTGGATCTTTACGTTCGCTTGCGCGGCCTACAACCTGGTGCGCATGCGAAACCTGATGCGCAGCGCAGTTCCAACGTAGTCAGTGCGGGCCGTAGTGTCTCTGAACGGAGCTGAAACACCTCTTTCGGGCGCTCGGTAGCACGACAAATCACGCCGCAAAGGCTCGAAAACTCCCGAGTGACTTAAACCAACCTAGAAATTGCTGGCTCCGCACGATTTTTCCGCAGCCTGCTAGGATGCTGTCAATTTCTTTCGCAATCTTCCCCAGCTTCTTCTTCCCCAGTTTCTTTTGAACCTCTGCTAGTTCACATAGTTCCTTGAAACGCTCTCGTTTCTCCTTATGCATACAGGTCCATCCCGCGCTCAAACCTAAAGTACCTATTGCTGAGGTAGGGCGAAATACAGCCCTTACTGTAGGACAGTCTGGGTACGCTAATGGCTCCAATATCTTAATTGTATCTATCCTCCGTACGTAGGCGTACAGTCATGCCGTACCTCCGAAAGTAGGCTTTATGGGCGATACTTCCTCGTCACTTTGGCGAACCGCATACGTGGCTGCCATTTTTGAAACAGACCCCGCTAAGCTGACTCTCAACATTGCAGATGCGCGTGCGGCAATCACAGAAAGACTGAACAGCCCCATTGAGATTAGTAGGCTTGAGCACGAGGCTATTGAAGCAGCTCGACAAGGACTTGCGGCCCTGAAAGCCAAGCCGGTGGACGCTATTTTGTAGCGCCAACCTAATGGGCAAATACAACATAAACATTCGAGCTGCAACCTCGCGAGAGTTTTATGCGATTCCGATTCACTGCTAAGTCGCATGAATGCCCCCACTGCGGCAGCCGCCTAGTGCACCATTCGCACAAAAGAAGTGTGCTTGAGCACTTCGTGCGTCTAGCTCTAACTCTTCAGCCCTACAGGTGTGACGATTGCGGCGCGCGGTTTTTCCAGTTCGCGAGGCATTAAGCTGCCTGTCACCCCGCTCTCGACACTTGTAGACTAGCTGCAGCTATCAATGCTCGCGTTCAACGGCTTTAAGCAGATAGATGCAGTATGTAATTGCAACTACCGTTGGCGGGAAGATAGTCAAGACAATCATCAGGTCCATATGTGAGAAGGTTGAACTTCCGCTGGCGGCGAGGAAATACCCCGTTTGCTTGATGAAACCTTATGCGATTCGAAGGCTTGATTTCGATACTCTGATTTGGCCCCATTCGATACTTTGATTTGGCCCCACCTTACTGAGAACCATATACCGTGTACTCCGCTTCGGGCTCAGTCGCCCCAAGGGAGGCCGGGTGGACAGGAGAGCCAAGGTGGAGCTATTCGAACAGATCCGACGTGAGTATGAGCATGGTGGTGGAACGATTCGAGGGATCGCCAAGAAGTTGGGGATTCATCGGCGCATGGTGCGTGAGGCGGTGCTCAGTGCTGTTCCGCTAGAGCGCAAGACACCGGTACGAGAGAGACCGAAGCTGGAACCGGCGATGGCCTTCATCGATGCCGTTCTGGAAGCGGACAAGCAGGCTCCCCGAAAGCAGCGGCATACCGCACATCGGATCTGGTGCCGGATCCGAGCGGAGATGCCGGAAGTGCAAGTAGCCGAGTCCACGATACGACGCCACGTTCGCGAACGGAAGATCGCGTTAGCGTTGCTACACCGCGAGACGTTCATTCCGCAGTCCTACGTTTGGGGTGGAGAAGCGCAGGTGGACTGGTATGAAGCTTACGCAGATATCTGCGGAGAGCGGGAGCTGGCCTACGTATTCTGCATGCGCAGCATGGCCAGTGGAGGAGCCTTCCATTGCACCTTCCCGCACGCCAGCCAACAAGCGTTTCTGGAAGCACATGAACGAGCGTTTCTCTATTTCGGTGGAGTATTTGCTGTCTTGAGGTACGACAACCTTAAGAGTGCAGTGAAGAAGATTTTGCGAGGGCATCAGCGAGAGGAGACCACGCGATTCATGGCCTTCCGATCGCATTGGGGTTTTCAGTCAGAGTTCTGCACCCCGGCGGAAGGTCATGAGAAGGGTGGAGTGGAAGGAGAAGGCGGGTACTTTCGCCGGAACCACATGGTGCCGGTGCCGCAGGTAGGCAGTTGGGAAGCTCTAAACCTCTTCTTGCTGGAAGCATCCAGGCACGATGAGCAGCGTTTGATCGGCGAGCGGGCACAGACAGTGGGTGCAGGAATGAATCTGGAGCGAGAACACCTGCAGGCACTGGCGGAAGAAGGTTTTGATCTGGCGGCGATTCACTTTCCACATGTGAACGCCAGCGGCTGCGTGAAGGTGCTGACTAACTTTTACTCCGTTCCTCTGCCCGTTGGCGTCGAAGTGCAGGCTAAGGTGCATTCGTCCTACGTGGAGATTTGGCACCAGGGAGAGTGTGTGGCGCGACACGAACGGTGCTTCAACCGCCAGCAAAAAGTACTCAACCTGGAGCACTACCTGGAGGCACTGACGAAGAAGCCCGGAGCGTTCGCTGGTTCGACACCGCTCGAGCAGTGGCGAGCACAAGGACGTTGGCCGGCCAGTTTCGATCGCTTCTGGGAGATGCTGAAGCAACGAAGAGGTCAGCAACCAGGGACACGGGCCATGATCGAGGTGCTCTTGCTGGGTCGGCAGCACGGATACCCGCGCCTGCAAGCGGTGATCGAAAAGGCTCTGGATATGAGTTGTTTCGATGTGGAAGCCGTGCGCCTGCTCCTGGATGCGGAACGAAACAGGAAACGCGAACCGTGTGAGACGGTCGAGGTGGGTGCTTTACGAATGTATGACCGACCACAACCGACCACCACGAACTACGACCAGTTGCTGGGGAACCATTCCGTTAGCGAGGTGATTCAATGAGTGTCGCGACGGTTCCCGTGCAACAGGCGACGATTCGGCAGTATGCCAAAGACCTGAAGCTCGCGACGGTGGGTGGCCAGTTTCTGTCAATGGCCGAAGAAGCGGTCAAGCAGAAGCAGGGGCATTTGAGTTATCTGGAAGCGCTGCTCGGAGCGGAAGTGGAAGATCGCTATCAGCATGGGGTAGCACGGCGGATAACCGATGCCCATTTCCCCAAGGTGAAAACACTTGAGGACTTTGCGTTCTCCGATGCGCCACATCTTCCCGCGGCCCAGATCCGGAACCTGGCAGAAGGTGGTTACTTGAGTCGAAGCGAGCCGGTTATTTTTCTTGGGGAGACCGGAACAGGTAAGACTCACATGGCCACGGGACTAGCGATAGCCGCATGTCGTCAGAGGAAACGGGTACGGTTTACGACGGCAGCGCAGCTGGTGAACGAACTGACGGAGGCCAAGAACAAGAGCGAACTAAATCGTGTGACCAATCGATGGATGCGCTATGAGCTGATCGTGATCGACGAGATGGCGTATGTGGCGATGCCGGAAGCAGCTGCCGAGCTGTTGTTCCAGATCATCGCTGGTCGAGCCGAGAGGGCGGCAGTGATCGTCACCACGAATCTGCCGTTTTCGGAGTGGACCACGATGTTCCCGAACGCCAGGTTGTGCAAGGCCATGTTGGACCGGTTGACCGATCAGGCGCACATCATCGAGACCGGGAACGAGTCGTACCGGTTTCGGAGGACGTTGAAGAAAAAGGGTGGCGGTAAATAAAAGTCTCTCTCTGCCCCCAGCCTACGCTACGCCCTAAACGCGTCGCCCTACGGGCGCCGCAGGGCTTCGCTCCGGCTGGGGGCAGAGAGAGGATTCACCAGAAGGTGGGGCCAAAAGAGAAGATCAAAAGGGGCCAAATCAAGTTGACGGAACCAAGGCTCGAATTGACTTTTAAAAGTGACCAGTGGAGTGACCGACTCTGGCCTGAGCACCGTTTTCTATCGGTTCTAGCGCCTAGTAAGATTGTCTATAGCGTGGCTGGCCGGAAGGTCCACATTGCGTTCGGTGCATTTTTTTGGCTTTGATCATCGAGGAGGTCCTTCACGCCCATGCCTTGCTTGGGGCTACTTCGTTGGACAGTGGTACGAGCGCGTACCTCACCTGTGGGCGCATCAATAAGCAACTGACTGAAGGTTCCAGCAGGCGGCGGATCCGGTGTACGGATGAACAGTCCGCCCAAGCCGAGGTTGTCCACTACCGAAACCGCCCTTTTGTTGAACCTATGCCAGGATAAACACGACGTTCGCTATCTTGGTCTGACATTGGCGAGCCTGCAGCCGTTCTGTAAATGGAAAGCGTGCGGCTGGGGTGCTCACTATACCAGCCGAGGGCAAACCCGACCTGGTGGGCTTGCCCTCAAAACGATGTGGTTTTGTGAAACGCTACTTAGCGATCAGAACCTGTTTGGTAGAGACGGGTCCCTTAGCCAGTAGTTCGACATCCTTCTTCGGAGTCTTAGGCACGCGATACGTGAGTTCCACACCAAGATCGGCCAGGTACATCGATCGGACAAAGCTGATGCCACCGTGGCGTTCGATGGTCAACTTACTGGAGTCGCCTTCATCGCGCGTGTCGGTCACGGACGTGAGGATGAAAGCACCGCCATTCGGTCCCTGGAGGAATACCTGGTTGAACATCGTCTTCAGAGAGAAAGTGTAGTCACCAGCGGGCAATGAGGCATCCCCCCAGCGAACGTCATTGGGCAAAGTGAATTTGCCTTGGAAGGCATTCTGAGCGGAGGCAGAACTCGCAGATGTGCAGATGGCGATCAATCCGAATGTGGCGATTGCAACGATGCGGGTGAATTTGGTTTTCATGCTGGGGCTCTCTTTCTAGACTTAAATTTCGTTTAACTCTTCGGTGCTTCGTTTCTCGAACGCATGTCCAGTAAAGAGCATTTGTCTGGCCGCGAAGGGCAAGGTTCAAGCCCGTGGTGCGTTTCTAGTGGAAGTGTTTAGCTAACAAGGAGATGGGGGGAATGAGTGCGGGAGATCAGAACTATTCGCGTGCCGCGCAGTTCAAATGTCTATCCGATTCGACGGTTCCACTATCCGTTTGGATAGTTCAAATTACGGCAGCCAGACCTTGTACAGGATTTCCGCAACACAAATCCGAACCGGAACTAGTTGCTTTACAACTCGGGATTGAAAACGGAACAGCAAGTGCGCGCAGCTTGTGTCCTGCCTCAGCTGGAACTGGAGAAGGCGTTCTTCCGTTAAGATAACGGAGAGGACGCATGAGAAAAGAGCGAAAGCATTACACAGGAGAAGAGAAGGTTGCCATCCTGAGGCGGCATTTGTTGGATAAAGTGCCGGTTTCCGATCTGTGTGATGAACTGGGACTGCAGCCAACGGTGTTCTATCGTTGGCAAAAAGAGTTCTTCGAGAATGGCGCTGCGGCCTTCTGTGGCAAGAGCCGCCCGGACCATCAAGCCGAACAGCAACGGATCGAGTTCCTGGAGAAGAAGATCCAGACCAAAGACGAGGTGTTGGCGGAATTGATGGCCGAGCACATAGCCTTAAAAAAAAGTTTTGGGGAGCTCTGACCAAAGTGTGGGTGCCGCACGATGTGCGGGACCTGGTGGTGGATTTCGTCCGGTACTGGTCAGAAAAAACCGAGATCGGCGCCGGACGATTCATCCACTGGCTGGGCGTGCGAGCCAGCAAGTTCTACGACTGGCGAGAACGCTATGGGCGCGTCAATGAGCACAACGGTTGGGTTCCCCGTGATTTCTGGCTCGCACCGTGGGAGAAGCAAGCCATCATCGACTTCCACCGGGAACATCCCTTGGAAGGCTATCGACGACTGACGTTCATGATGCTGGACGCCGATGTTGTGGCCGTCAGCCCCTCCAGCGTTTGGCGGGTGCTCCAGCAAGCCGGATTGCTCTCCCGATGGAAGAGTAAGCCTTCGCGCAAGGGGAGCGGTTTCGAGCAACCACCGCAGGCGCACCAGCATTGGCACATCGATGTTTCCTACATCAACGTGAGCGGCACCTTCTATTACCTGTGCAGCATTCTGGATGGCTATAGCCGTTCCATCGTTCATTGGGATCTGCGGGAATCGATGACCGAAGCGGAAATCGAAGTCATCTTGCAGCGAGCCCGTGAGAAGTATCCGGAAGCAAAACCACGGATCATTTCCGACAATGGACCGCAGTTCATTGCCAGGGATTTCAAGGAATTCATTCGCATCGCAGGGATGACCCACGTGCGAACCTCGCCCGGCTATCCGCAATCGAACGGCAAGCTGGAGCGTTGGCACAAATCGCTAAAATCGGAGTGCATTCGGCCGGGCACACCGCTGACCCGGGAAGATGCGCTGCGCCTGATTCAAACCTACGTGGATTACTACAACGCCGTACGCTTGCACAGTGCCATCGGTTACGTAACACCGCACGATATGCTCACCGGGCGACAGGCTGAGATCCACGCGGCACGCGATCGCAAGCTCGAGGAAGCGCGTCGCCAACGGCAGCTGCGACGAGAGGCACGATCACTGCTTGCAGATTCTTCGAACACGACTACAATGACCTCGCCAGGTGAAACAGAAGCGGGCTCTGCAGGGATGCAACCATGCTGAGGGATAACCTGGTAGGACTCATCGAGACGATGCGCATCCAGAAACAGGCATCGGACGATGATCCTCATGCCTTGAAAATCCCCGCCCCGCAGGGGCGGAATCTTCACTAACGGAAAACGTTACCTCTCCATTTCACGCTGAGCCAGCACACTTGGGAATCAGCAGAGCGCATAGATGAGCTAGGGTAACGGTTCCACCGCATCGATCAATGGTTTGATGTCGTTCATCATCGGATTGACTTCCCAACATTTGGGGTCGGTTCGTTTCTTGGTGCAGTGAGACAAGTATTGCGAGATGCGCCCTCCCCCAGCTTTCTCCGATGGTTCGTATCGTTCGTGCAGAACAATTCCGTCTTTATAAATCGTGTCTAGATTTTTAGGCGGCTCGATTTTCACCAGCTCCCATATCGTCGTTACGTGGATATCAGTTTCACGGCGGTCCTTCTTCCCGAAAAACTCGATCAAATTCCGATAGTGAAGTAAGAAACACTCTAAGTGAACCCATGCATCCCGCTCATGCTCCCAATTGTGTTCGTTGAGCTTAGCTGCGTGCCTCAGCATGTTGATCTCGTACAAGATCGTGTCTGAGTGCGTGAGATTTTCGAATGTCGTTGTGGTGATCGGTATGCGTTCCTTCTAAAGTTTGGAGGCGCGGGTCGGAGTCGAACGATCACCCCCCAACCAGATTATCAAACCACCAGACGACATCGAACTTTAGTTGTAAACTACTGGCAGGGGCTGTAGCTCATATGGATAGAGCGAGAGTTTCCTAAACTCTAGGTAGCGAGTTCGAGTCTCGCCAGCCCCACCAGCCGTCTGTAGTTGTTGATCACAGGTGTACCAATTTGTTGATCGCAAGTGTACCCGGTTGTACCCAAAAGCTGTACCCATCCTGTCCCGTTTGCGCCCTTTTTCACCAAAATATGCCGATTGACTATGGGCTACGTCGTTGATTCCTCGTGCAGGCGTCGGCGACCGCTAGATTAGGAAACCTTCGCTCTATCCATCTGAGCTACAGCCCCAAGACTGATAATGAAAAAGGTTAGCGTGGTTTCTGACGTTGGTCAATTGCACGGTTTTGCACGGTTTTGGCACAGAACCCCTACGGACGCTTTGGTTGGACGCCGCGCTGGAACGGGGTTTCCGAGCAAGCCCTCCCTGCGCGTAGCACATTCCGAGTTGTAAGCAGCATGGATGGGTGCCGTGGTGTTTGTCTCGCGTTATCCTGTCCGGGACGGGCTCCAGCCGCACCAAAATCTTCCAGTCGCTCGTCATGTGGAACAACATCGCGCCCCCTGCCACGGCTGCTATGGTGTCTTATCGTCGATTCGTGATTTTAATTTGCGGATACCAGGATTTTTGAGACCATCGGCGAGCAGAATTCTTCCGGCTTTCGGGGTTTCCTGCGTGCTGTTTCCGGTATGGAGGTTTCCGAATGGGAATTGCGAATTTTCGGGTGCGTCAAAATTGGACCATGTGTGTGTCGATCGGGGCTCTGTTCGTTTCCTTGGCGTCGTTCAGCCGTTCCAACCTTCCGAACCCGTCAGCTCAGAACAATGACGACGATTGGAAAGGCGTGCGCCAATACCCGCCGCTGGTCTTCAACAGCAGTGCCTGGCTGGATTGCTCGATCTCTTCCAGCGAGAACGGCAGGCAAGTGATGACTACTCTCTCTGGGCAGGGCTTCTCTTTCGACGCGATTATGCTGTCGCTCAAGAGCAGCAAACTACAACTGATAGGCCAGAACGGGATGATGTACAAATTTGATTCTTTTCCTAGCACAGCGGTTAAAGCTCACTTCTCTGGCCTAGGCGACGGCCTGATCACGGAGATGAAGTCTGAAGTCGAAGTCTCCGTCTCAAGCTTCAAGCAACCGGACGGAGCGGGCACGGCAATCCATTTCACGGCCACAGATATTGCCGTCGATTCGGCCTACGTGGAGTTTACTGGCGTGTTCGTTCGCGCCACCGATCACAAGCCATTTCCGTATCGCGTGCTGTTCGGCAAGGTGCGGGATGGAAGCGGCACAGTCGTTCCGGTGAATTCCGCGCCAGACACGACCATCCTGCGCAAACAAGTGACTCTGGGCAGTGTGCGTTCTCCAGTTACGGTGACAACTGTGCTTGTGCTGGCTCAGCGTGAAATGGAGAGGTAACGTTTTCCGTTAGTGAAGATTCCGCCCCTGCGGGGCGGGGATTTTCAAGGCATGAGGATCATCGTCCGATGCCTGTTTCTGGATGCGCATCGTCTCGATGAGTCCTACCAGGTTATCCCTCAGCATGGTTGCATCCCTGCAGAGCCCGCTTCTGTTTCACCTGGCGAGGTCATTGTAGTCGTGTTCGAAGAATCTGCAAGCAGTGATCGTGCCTCTCGTCGCAGCTGCCGTTGGCGACGCGCTTCCTCGAGCTTGCGATCGCGTGCCGCGTGGATCTCAGCCTGTCGCCCGGTGAGCATATCGTGCGGTGTTACGTAACCGATGGCACTGTGCAAGCGTACGGCGTTGTAGTAATCCACGTAGGTTTGAATCAGGCGCAGCGCATCTTCCCGGGTCAGCGGTGTGCCCGGCCGAATGCACTCCGATTTTAGCGATTTGTGCCAACGCTCCAGCTTGCCGTTCGATTGCGGATAGCCGGGCGAGGTTCGCACGTGGGTCATCCCTGCGATGCGAATGAATTCCTTGAAATCCCTGGCAATGAACTGCGGTCCATTGTCGGAAATGATCCGTGGTTTTGCTTCCGGATACTTCTCACGGGCTCGCTGCAAGATGACTTCGATTTCCGCTTCGGTCATCGATTCCCGCAGATCCCAATGAACGATGGAACGGCTATAGCCATCCAGAATGCTGCACAGGTAATAGAAGGTGCCGCTCACGTTGATGTAGGAAACATCGATGTGCCAATGCTGGTGCGCCTGCGGTGGTTGCTCGAAACCGCTCCCCTTGCGCGAAGGCTTACTCTTCCATCGGGAGAGCAATCCGGCTTGCTGGAGCACCCGCCAAACGCTGGAGGGGCTGACGGCCACAACATCGGCGTCCAGCATCATGAACGTCAGTCGTCGATAGCCTTCCAAGGGATGTTCCCGGTGGAAGTCGATGATGGCTTGCTTCTCCCACGGTGCGAGCCAGAAATCACGGGGAACCCAACCGTTGTGCTCATTGACGCGCCCATAGCGTTCTCGCCAGTCGTAGAACTTGCTGGCTCGCACGCCCAGCCAGTGGATGAATCGTCCGGCGCCGATCTCGGTTTTTTCTGACCAGTACCGGACGAAATCCACCACCAGGTCCCGCACATCGTGCGGCACCCACACTTTGGTCAGAGCTCCCCAAAACTTTTTTTTAAGGCTATGTGCTCGGCCATCAATTCCGCCAACACCTCGTCTTTGGTCTGGATCTTCTTCTCCAGGAACTCGATCCGTTGCTGTTCGGCTTGATGGTCCGGGCGGCTCTTGCCACAGAAGGCCGCAGCGCCATTCTCGAAGAACTCTTTTTGCCAACGATAGAACACCGTTGGCTGCAGTCCCAGTTCATCACACAGATCGGAAACCGGCACTTTATCCAACAAATGCCGCCTCAGGATGGCAACCTTCTCTTCTCCTGTGTAATGCTTTCGCTCTTTTCTCATGCGTCCTCTCCGTTATCTTAACGGAAGAACGCCTTCTCCAGTTCCAGCTGAGGCAGGACATGCTGTATGAAGCGGAACAGAACGTCGCAAAGCTTAAACTTCCCTAAGCCCCAATCTTCTCTTAGCACAAACCTTTGCATACTCCGACCCAAACTAGCCCGAACATCCCGAATTTGGCCGGAGCACAGCTCCGTATTTGATCTAGATCAGGTGGGCCGAGATGAAGCTTTCGTTTAGGAAACCTTCGCCGAGACCTGAACCCTGAAGTCGTCACAAAGCTGTCCTCAGCAAAGCCACATCTTTTGCCTCGTCTGCGGCGGCATTAGATAAGGAGATTAGCGACGGAAACCCAAAGATGGCTCGAGGGATTGCGGACGTCCCGAGCAGGAACATCGCAAGAGCAGGAAGGCGTAAGAGCAGGAAGGCGTGAAAGCAGGACTCCGTAAGCGGTTTGTTTACGGACGCTTAAGCCAAGCGGCAACCGTGACCGTGCCGCCATCGCTCACTTCCACGGCGCGTCGCACCTCTTTGAATCCGGCCAGACGCAACGTAACCGTATGCAATCCGATCGGCAACTCTACCCGCGATGGCGTGGTTTTTCCGGTTGGAGTGCCATCCACAAGAATTTCGGCGCCCTTCGGCATCGTGTCCACCTGCGCCCACGCCACCCGCCCGTTCGACCTAGCGGTCAGCTTCAACGAGAGTTCCGTCTGCGCGTTATCCTTGACCTGCACGGCGGTGCTGTAGGGATCGTAACCCTGCAGCCGCAAAGTCAGTTTGTAGTCTCCCGCTGCGAGCGGCAACGTCACCGGTGTCTGGCCCGACTGCTTCGCGCCGTTGATGAATACGTCCGCGCCCGCCGGGTCGGTGCTCACAAAAAGTCCCGTCGCCAGGGATTCGAGGTTCAATTTTTGATCGGAAACGCTGTTGGCCTTCACCTGCAACGCCGTCTCAACAGGACGATAACCATCCTTCTTCACATCCAGACTGTATTGCGAGGGAAATAGATTGTTGAAGCTGCAGGGAGTCTGGCACTGCTTCAGCGCGCGCCCCATCGGCCCATGCAACACCGCCGTCGCTCCCAGGACGTCCGTCACTACGTGAATGGCTCCGCGCCCCGCGTCCGGCTTCGGGTGCGATCCTTCGTCAGCAGTTCCCGCGGCGGCGGCGGCAGCGGGCGTGTCGTCGTACTCGATGTGATCCACCACGCGAACGTCTACCGGCGCATCGCGCAATAATTTCAGCAGCGCGCCATGCTCGCCGGGCCGCAGCTTGCCACTCAGCACCAGCGTATTTCCGACGCCCTGCACCCGCGCTTTGCCTGTCAACCCGCGTTCTGCGATAACTTCGTCGATGTGCTGTTTGAATTGCGCCGTCTTCGGATTCATCGCCGGTTCAATCTTTTTCGGAGCGACCTTTTCGACCAACGGGTTCGCAAGCTTCAAATCCACAGTCGGCACCGGCGACACTACGGACGGCGCGGCCGTTGATTTCGTATCCGCCGCCTCGCTCGCCGCCGCTTGTGGTGTATTGGCGCGCGCTGGCACGCTGGGTTCGGCCGAATCATTCGCAACGGGCTTTGGTTCCGCAGTCGCGGGCGACGCGTCGACAGGTGTTGCCACCGGTTCGTTCGACGATGACGGCGCCGCCTCGTGATGTTGCCGCGCATCGTTGAAAACCGGCCGCAACTTGTAGGCGCCGTACGCGATCACGCCCACCAACAAGAGCGCGGCGAAAATTGTGCCGGCGACGCTTGTCTTCTCCGGTTCTTGATAAGCGGGCATCGCACCCGTGCGTCGCAACGGCGGAGTCTGTAGCGGGTTTCCCGCGCCCATGGCTGCCAGGCGGCTGGCCGGCGTGCTGTGCGGACTGTCCGAATGCATGCCGCGCAGCCCGCCTGGGTTCATCACCAAAGTCAGGCCGGGCGACGCCTGCGGACCGCCCATCACCATCGTCGATCTCGGATTGCCTTCGACTCCCGCCACCGCGCGGTAATTGCGCAAGTCCTCCAGCAATTCCCGGCAGCTCTGGTAGCGGTCTTCCGGCTCTTTCGCCAGTGCCCGCATCACCGCGGCGCTGATCCCCGGATGAATCGAAGGATTGATCTGCCGCGGCGGCACCGGCTCTTCGTTCACAATTTTGTAAATCACCGTGGTGATGCTTTGGCCGGGAAACGGCTTTTCGCCGGTGATCATTTCGTACAGCATCACCCCCAGCGAGAAAATATCACTGCGCCCGTCAACCGCCCGCCCCTTCACCTGCTCGGGCGACATGTAGCTCGGCGTGCCCATGACGTGCGCGGTTTGCTGCACGGTTCCAAACTGCAGAATCTTCGCGGTGCCGAAGTCGGTGACCTTCACGGTATCGTCGCCAGTCAGCATGATGTTCGCGGGCTTGATGTCACGATGCACCACGTTGCGTTCGTGCGCGAACTGTAGCGCGCTGCACGTCTGCTCCATGATGCGCAGCACGCGCGGCAAAGGAAACGCGTGTCCCGCATCGAGCAGCGCTTGCACGCTCTTTCCTTCCACCAACTCCATCGTGATGTAGTAGAGACCTTCTTCTTCGCCAGCATCGAACACCACCACGATGTTCGGATGCGTCAGCAATCCCGCCGCGCGCGCTTCGGTCTGAAACCGCGACAACAATTCGGGCCGGCTCAACCCGGTGCCTTCTTCACTCAACTTGATCGTCTTCACTGCGACCGCGCGCCCGATCACCGGGTCGGTGGCCTTGTAGACGACACCCATAGCGCCCCGGCCGAGCTCGCCAAGAATTTCGTAACGCCCCGCCTTCACGATCGCCGTCATAACGAAATGGACGGAAATGAATGCTCCGCCCTCGATTCCTCGGGTTCTCTTAACTTCCCTAGTTCTAATGTGCCTTGGGCCTAAACGTGGCCTAACGGAACGGTTTCCGGAGAAAAGACGCCGCTGACACCCATTCGCCCTATTAGCACAGTACTGACCAAGTTTTCTGCGGGTCAACGTAACTAGGGTACTAGTGTTTCGCACTCGCTATCAGCGCCGCCAGCACGCATTGGGAGGCGGAAGTTTTGCCGTAAGCCACAGAATATACTAGGCTTAACTGGGATATAATCCCGCTCTTACGGCCGCGGCATCCCTTCGCCCGGCGACATTGTGCGCTCCGGCGTAGGCACGTTGGTTTCCCGTATCGGCCGATCGACTTCGCCCGGCCGTGCTGGCGCTTCCAGGCCGTCCGTCAGCAAATAGCCTTGCAGGGCGATGCCGTTGGTCCAGACGGCTTCGAGGGCGGCGACGTATTCGATTTGCAGTTCGTACAATTTGCGCTGACTTTCCAGCACTCGCGGATACGACGCGAGCATCAGGCCGTATTTTTCGGTCATCAGGCCGTAGGCCTTTTTGGCGCGGGGCAGGATTTCATCGCGAAACTCGACCGCCATCAAGCGCGCGTTCGCATACTGATCCACCGCGGAAGCGGCGCGATCGCGCAGCGTCAGAGCGATGCGCCTCTTTTCCTGTTCGGCGCGATCGATATTCGCGCGTGCGGCGGCCACGTCGCCCTGGCCGCGATTGAAAATTGGGATTTCCACGCTGACTTCTGCGATGCCTTCCCAGCCTTTTGCGAAGGGCAGCCGGTCCAGCAATTCGTTGTTGTATTCCATTCCGCCGCGGACTTGGAGATCGGGAATCGGTTGACGCCGCGCTCTTGCAAGCAATGATTGCGCATGATCGGTTGCGGTTTCCGCAATGCGCACGGCGGGACTTTCCTTGGTGATGGCTTCGACGGCCTCTTCTTCGTTCAATTCCGGCCAGCCGTGTTCGAGGTCACCCGCGACGGTCGCCATGGGCATGTCGGGCTGACCGATGACCGCGGTGAGAGATCTCCATTCTTCGCGAAGCGTGTTTTCTTGCATGCGCGACGCCA
Organism: uncultured Acidobacteriota bacterium; assembly: GCA_963721915.1. Taxonomy (GTDB): domain Bacteria; phylum Acidobacteriota; class Terriglobia; order Acidiferrales; family UBA7541; genus Acidiferrum. The sequence goes on from CAVRLD010000011.1 coordinate 67,358, forward strand.
TGCGCATGCGTTGCGCTTCTACTTCCGCTTCGAGTACTTCGGTTTCGTCGGCTTGGCCGGTGTTCAGCAGCCGGTGCTGCGTTTCGGCGTTGTCTTGCGAGATTTTCGCCAGATCGCGGCGGGCGTCGAGCATTTCCTGCGCCGCGAGCACGCGCAAGAACGCCATTTTCACGGCGCTTTCGACACGGACGCGCTGTTCGTCAGCTTCTATGGTGGCAAGTTTCCCTTCCTTGGCGAGCACGTCGCGGCTCAGGCGGAGCTTTCCAGCGGTCACAATTGTTTGCTGGACGAAAAATCCTTCCTTGCCTCCGCCGACGGAGCCTCCGCGGATTTCGTCGCCGGTGTAACCGATGGTGGGATTCGGGTATAGGCCCGCTTGTTGCTGGCGGGCTTTCGCGGCGCGAATTTCGGCTTCGGCTTGGCGGAGAGTGGGGTTCATTTGGCGCGCGATGTTTTCCACCTGTTCCAGCGTTACCAGCGCGCCTTGCGAGTTGCCTTGCGCGCGTCCGAGTTGTGGGTAGTGGGTTTCAAGCGGCTTGATATCGCCATGGTGATGTCCGGCGTGTTCCTGGGAGGTGGGCATCGGCATTTCTTGCGCGCGTGATTGACGCGCGAGAGGAAGGCTAAGGGCTAATGCGATTGCAACAATCTTCACGATGGTTTGCATGATTCTCATCGGCGTCTCTGGGATCGCGATGCTGGTTGAAGGCGAGGCGTGGGCAGCGGGGACACAGACAAGAGTGTCTGTGCTACCGGGACGAATTCGTTGGGATCGTGCTGATGTGCCAAGGAAAAGGTCAGGATGCGTGGTGGTGTTCATGTTTTTCCTCGGGAGCGCCGGAATTTTTTCTGCTGATGATTTCGTTGTATTGGTCGTCGGGGAGGACGCGGATTAGGGTCATCATGCCCATCATTCCGGCGCTCCAATTTGGGGGTAGGCCGTGGGTTTCGGGTTTTGCTACCGCTTCGTCCATGCCCATTTCCATGAAGGCGTCTTGCGGAAAACCCTTTACGGAGTTCGCGTTGTCTGCGATGGGGGAATGGTGGACGTGTTCGAAGCCGACGGTGTTGGCTAAGGTTTGCATCTGGCTCAGGGCTTGCGCATCGGTTTGGCCGGCCGTTTCGATCTGGCGATCGCTCAGCAGGTCCATCATGTTGTTCATCATGTGGTGGGGCAGATGGCAGTGAACCATCCACGAACCGGGATATTTGGCGTCAAATTCGATCACGCGGGCTTGCGCGACGCCTACGAGGACCGTGTTCATCGGGTACCAGGTTGATTCCGGAGCGCGGCCCCCTTCGGTGCCGGTCTGGACGAATTGATTTCCGTGCAGGTGAATCGGGTGATGATCCATGCCCAGATTCACGATGCGGAGACGCACGCGGCTGCCCAGGCGCGCGATCATTGGGGTGATTGCGGGCGCCGAGACACCATTGAAGGTGAGCCAGTTGAATTCCATGCCAGCGCTGTTGGGCACGGTGTTGCTGGGCAGCACGGCCCACTCCTGCAAGACTATGGCGAAGTCGTGATCTGCGCGTGGTCTGTAGGGCTTTTGCGGATGGGCGATGAACAATCCGATTTGTCCGATCATTTCCTGCATGGCGCTGTGCGCGTGATAGAAGAATGTGCCTTCCTGGTGGACGGTGAACTCGTATGTGTGTTTTTCCCCGGGCGGAATGGGCTTTTGGCTGATCCACGGCACGCCGTCCTGCGCGATGGGAATCTCCAGGCCATGCCAATGAACGGTAGTTGACTCGGGCAGGTGGTTCTCAAAGATCACGCGAATGCGATCGCCCTGCTGGATCTGAATCGTGGGACCCGGGCAGCTTCCGTTGTAGCCCCATGCATCGATGGTCTTGAACGGAGCGATTTTGCGTTTCACCACCTCCGACGTCAGCTTGAATACTTTTACGCCGTCGTCCATTTCGTAAGGCAGGTCGGGAACGTCGGGCGTGATCACAGTCGGCCCAGCCGTGTCGCCATCGTGCACATGGTGGGGAGATCGAACGACGTGCTCTGGAGCTGGCTGAATGGGTGATTCCTGCGCTTCGAGGCGCGTACAGAATCCCAACATACCTGAGCTGAACGCTGCCGCTTCTTGAAAGAATCTTCTTCGGGTGCCGCTCATTTTGCCTCCGCGCATGATGCCGACTACTTGATTCGGTCGAATGGGAACTTGTTCAAACAAACGGGAACTCGGGCTATCTGGATGTGATTGAGCGTGGCCAATAGAAAAGAGCGGGGACACAGGTTGAAACCTGTGCCAGCAAGCCACTCAGGCAGGGAAATACTCAGATCTGAAGAATCGTCGCGGTTATTTCGAGGAGTGCTGCTTGGGGAGGATCTCCGGTGCCGGGCCATCGAGTTCGATGACGGTAAACATTCAAGGCCGCAGGAACGACCAGCTTTGCCGCATACACAGGCAATGTAGACGGAATGTCGTTCAACGAGGATGGGTTCTCAGAGGCGCTCACAATCGCCGCGGGCAGATCGTGTTGACCGCAGGCTCTTGTGGAATGGAGGTGCCACGTTTCAGACGTATGGGAAGCGGCGTGGTGGCAATCTTTGGCGCCCGATGGAACGATCCCGACAGTCGCCCCACAGCCGTATAAACCCGCGCAGCTCGATCCGCAGATTGGCGCGATGAGCATAGCCAATACGGTTGCAATAGCGATGGAGCTTACGTGCGCCCGCCTGGTCCTGTGCGTGAGGTTTGGCATCGTTATTCTCAACGAATCAACGCTACGCTAAGGAAGAACAGGCGTCAACGCCGCGACGAACGCGCCCCGCTCGCCGCCGGACCCAAGCGGTAATCCTATGCGCGGCTGACCGGTCTGAAGACCGGCCACTACAGAACCTCGACGTGACACGTGATGCGTAAACAGCCATTCCTTCCCGGTCGCCCGGGAAGGAATGGAGGCAAGGCTGTTTCAATTCGCGGATTGGCTGGATTGATTCTGGGCGATTTGCAACACCAAATGCTTCCCACCAGGATAGATGGCGGTGAGCGCCTTAGAGCCGTCTGGCGCGGTCGTGGTGCTGTAAGCACCTTGCGTGTTGGCACTTGCTTGCTCGGCCAGGTGTGCCGGAAATGTGGCTACGGCCTGCTTGCCCTGGAAAAGCGTGACCTGCACGGTTGACCCGGTGCCAGTCCACTCCGCAGTGTATTTGCCGGTGTCGACGGATTTGCCATCCACGACGATCTTGTCATCCAGCTGAAGTGACGTCTTGTTGTTTGTTCCTCCCGCGATAGCGCTCGAAGAGAATAGAAGCGCGGCCCCGAAAACAAATGTTAATATTTTGGAGATTTTCATTTACAGCTCCTTTAAAGTTTCCGTGGCCATCACCGTACAGGACACCGCACGCGTCGGCCGCGGAATCGTTTTTATCTTTTCGTTATAAAATTAGACGTTCCGATGTGAGCGCTGTTACATAAAAGAGCCCAGAAAGGCGCGGAAAGAGCGAATCGTCAGAATCAACTATTTTGATGTTCGCAAAGGCACGCTTGCTGAGGGCGCATACTGTGAAGCAGGCAAGGGGTCACGCTCGATGGGTGGTGCGCGCCGGGCTAAAGCCCAGCGCCTACAACCGAGTCCGACGGTGTGCGCGCCGCGGAGCGGCGGCTTATTTGAGCGTGTTCGCTATCCGTGGCCGTGGGTCTCTTTTTCGACCACGACTTTGCCCGCGAAAGAGCGATAGACGAAGGTGAAATATCCAGTGGCGAGGATCATCCCGATGATCCACCAGACCAATCCGACCTTCAGTCCATAATCCGAGGCTTTCGCGCCGTTCACCGTGAGCGAGTAGATCGGATTGCGCGCGGGCAGAACCATCGGGAACACGCCGAACACAACGCTGGTGAGCATTCCGGTGATGTACAGGCAAGAGGCGAAGAAAGCTTTACGCTCGTCGTGCTTGACCAGTTCGAACTGCACGCCGGCAAGGCCCGCAACGGCGAGGAGAGGCAAAATCAAAGCGACCGGCCACGTCGTGAAATTTTCTTTTACTTGAGGCTGCACTTTGAAGGTGACCGCGGTAACGATGGCGGTAAGCGCGAATACCGCCCACCAGACTTGGCGCGCCAGCGATGCTGCTCGCTCGCTTACCGGGCCACTGGTCTTCATGCGAACCCACAGAGACCCGTGCATCACGAGCGCGGCCAGCGCGAGTACGCCGACGAGAATGGTGTACCAGTCGAGAATGCCAACATCGTCGCCAAGCTGAAAATTCGTCCACAGCGGCTCAAAGAAATAACCACTGGCGTCCAGAGGGACGCCGCGAACGACATTTGCGAGGGCCGCGCCAAAGAATACCGCCAACAATAGGCTCGAAGCGGAAAACACAAAATCCCAAAGCGGATCCCACACCTTGCTCTTGATGTGATTTCGGAACTCGATCGAAGTACCGCGCAAAATCAGCAGCCATAGCACCATCATGAGCGGCAGATAGAAACCACTGAAGCCGCTGGCGTACAGGGCGGGAAAAGCAAAATAGAGCGTGCCGCCTGCGGCGATCAGCCAAACTTCGTTGCCATCCCAGACCGGACCGATGCTGGCGAGGACCTGCCGGCGTTCTTCATCGGTCTTCGCGATGATTAGATGAATGGCGCCCGCGCCTAGATCGAAACCATCCAGCAGGACGTACACCGTGATCATAACGGCTACCAAACAGAACCAGGCGATTCCCATCAAACCTCCAGCTAAATCAATCCGGGGCCAGGATCGCGGCGGTTTCGGCGTCCAAGTGCGTGCCAGGCTCCGGCCCCAGCTCGATCTCGCGATAGACAAGGAACAGCCACAGGAACGCCAGCACCGTGTACATGCCCATGAAACCGATCAACGTAAACCAGGCATTGCCGGCGCCAACTTTTGGCGAGCTGCCATGCGCGGTGCGCATCAGCCCGTAAATCAGCCAGGGCTGGCGGCCGAGTTCGGCGGTCATCCAGCCGGCGGTGTTCGCGATGTATGGAAACGGGACGGCGAGCATCAGAATCCAGAGCATCCAGCGCGAATGATAGAGAGCTTCGCGCCAAAGCAGGAGAGTCGATAGCACCATCACCGCGATGAAGATGGTTCCCAGGCCAACCATCACGTGATAGCTGTAATACAGAAGAGCGATCGTGTCGGGCCACTGATCTTCGGGAAACGCGTCGAGGCCGCGGACGTTGGCTGTCCATTTGCGGTAAGTGAGAAAGCTCAACATGTTGGGAATTTCCAGGGGATTGTCGAGCTTGCGGTGTTGAACGTCTGGTTGGCCGAGAATGGCGAGCGGCGCGCCCTTTTGCGTATCGAAAAGTCCTTCCATGGCGGCGAGCGTCACGGGTTGATTTTGCGAAATGAGTTTGCCTTGCATGTCACCTGTGGGAGTCAGTTGCAATAGCGCGGCAACCACGCCGACCAGCACACCTGCTTTCACGAAGGTCCGGCCGTAGGCTTCGTCGCGGCGCGTGAGCAGATAAAATGCGCCGACACCGGCCATCACGAAGCAGCCAGTCTGCACCGCGCCAAGCATTGTGTGCGCGTACTGCCAGAGCGCCCACTTGTTGAGCAGCAATCCCCAAAAATTGGAAAGTTGGATTTCGCCATGCTGGCCGAGCGTGTAACCTACCGGGTATTGCATCCAGGCGTCGGTCGCGACGATGAAGTAGCCGGAAAGCCAGGAGCCGAGGAAAACGAGAAATGCAGAGATCCAATGTCCGATGCGGCCAAGTTGTTTCTCGCCGAATAAGAACAGGCCCAGGAAGCTGGATTCCAGGAAGAAAGAAAACACGCCTTCCATTGCGAGCGTTTGTCCGATGACGCCTCCGGCGGCTTTGGAAAATGCCGCCCAGTTTGTTCCGAACTGAAACTCCATGGGTATTCCGGTGACGACGCCGAGGGCGAAGTTAATTCCGAAGATGCGGGCCCAGAAGCGGGCGGCACGGTTGTAGTGTTCATCTCCGGTGCGCAGAAATTTAGTTTTAAGGTAAACCAGGAGCAACGCGAGGCCCATGGTGAGTTGCGGGAAAATATAGTGAAACGTGATGGTGAATGCGAAGTGGAGCCGATGGATGCCGAGCGCTTGTTCCATTCTTCACCTCTGGTTCGCTCAGAACGAACCACCGGCCGCGCGAAAGTTGTTGTATTTACTCTCTCTCGACTATTGCTGCCGATCAAGATCAAATATTTTTGAAGTCTGAGGCACAGGGAGCGCCAGATTCTGCGATCAGCGTCACGACAGAGGTTATGCGTTGCGATAGCGGCCAGAGGCGCGATATTGGGAGTGGACGGCTTCGAGAAATTTTTCGTTGGCGGGCCAGCCGCGGACCTGAACTTCCAGCTTTTGAGCGATGCGTGTTGAGATTTGCGATGCCATGGAGCCACGCAGCGCGGGATCAAAGGTGTCGCGGCGTTGGAGGAAAGTTTCGATCAAGCGCAGTTCGTCGGTGCTGATGCGACTCACGTCGTAAGTGGCGCTCGAATCGTCCGTGCGGATTTCCAGGAATGGGCGCGCGGCTTCGACCGTCTTCTCGTGTACAACCACGGTGCCGGCGACGAAATCGCCGAGGCGCTTATTTTGTTTGCTTAAAAAGACGCTGATGATGGCGATGCCGTAAAACGCAGGGAGTTGATCGACGATGCGGAGAAGATTGCGGGTAATGGCGTCGTAAGGGCTGATGGGACGACCGTCGTCTTTCATCACGCGCAGGTTGGCGTAACGCTTTCCGGGCGTTTGGCCATTCCACGCTGCCTCGAAAAAAGCGAAGTAGCCGTAGTAGATGATGAAGACCGCTACAATCATGATGGCGATGGCCCATTGCGGCGCGATCGATCCAAAAACGCGAAACGCGGGGATCGCGAGAGCGAGCGCGATGAAAAGAACAAAACCTGCGGCAACCTGGATGGCGGTGTCGATGGTCATCGCCAGGAACCTGCTGCCGATTCCGGCAAGCGGAAACTCCAACGCGGTTTGCTCCGGCGTGTCGATGGTAAGCTTGTCGAGAGGCTCCACTGGTGATCTCCACTCGCTGGCTGGAAAAGCGGCGCCCGCACTGGAATCGGCTCGAGCAACTGGTGAGCGCGAGCGGACGCAAGAGTGTAACTGCGTTCACGCCGGCTGAGTTGCAGGAATTAGCACTATTATATCGGCAGTCGGCGTCGGATCTGTCGACTGTGCGCGAAGATCCAACCAGCACGCAGCTGGCGATTTACCTGAACCAGCTTTTGGGGCGCGCGCATAATTTGATTTACATGGGGCGGCGCGCGGACCGGCGCGGTATCTGGACGTTTTATAAGGATACGTTTCCTGCTATTTTTCGAGAGACTTTCCCCGACACGTTGACTGCGTTTGAATTGTTTCTGGTGGCGGCGCTCGCTGGGGTGTTGCTGGGCGTGGGCGATCCTTCCTTCTCGCGGTATTTTCTGGGACCGGCGATGATGCAGTCGATCGAACATCACAAAATGTGGATGGACTCGATTGTGACAGTCAAGCCACTGGCTTCGAGCGGGATCATGACCAATAACATTTCGGTGGCGTTTGCGGCGTTTGCGATGGGGATTACGGCGGGCATCGGGACCGTGTGGATGATGCTGTTGAATGGATTGATGATGGGCGTTGTGGGGGTGGCGTGCTGGCGCGAGGGCATGAGTTTGTCGTTGTGGAGCTTTGTGGCGGCGCACGGCGTGTTGGAGTTGCCGGCGATTTTTATCGCGGGTGGAGCGGGATTAGGAATTGCGAAGGGGTTGTTGTTTCCGGGAGTTTTGCCGCGGCGGGAATCGCTGGTGCGGGCGGGCGCGAGGAGCGTACGGCTCGTGCTCGGGACGATTCCGCTGTTGGTCGTGGCGGGGTTGGTGGAGGCATTTGTTTCGCCTACGCCGCTACCGGCTAGCGTTAAATTTCTGCTGGCCAGCGGATTGGCGACGTTATTGGTGTTGTATCTCGTGCGCAGGCCAAGCACCACCGTTGATGACGGCCAATCCGTTGCCGCGGGCTCGGCGGTTTCCGCCACTCTGTAGCTTGAGGGGAATCTCGGAGCCTTGTGGCTCTTTCCGAGCTAAATTCCTAAATTAAACTGCGTTCTTTCGCGCCTAAATATTGATTAACGATGGCGGAGGAGAGGCGGGCGGGAGCGACCTCCAGCGTTAGGACGCCTTGCTGGCGCAGGTTGCGTAACAGGACTTCGCGACGGTGGACGATTTCCTGGGCGGCTACGTGGCGAAACATTTCGCGAGGCGTGGCCGGCCGCTCGCGGAGGAGTTCGCGCAGCTCGGGTTGGCTGATCACGGTGAAGAGGACGAGATAGCGGTGGGCGAGGCGGGAGACGCTCTCGATTACCTCGGGCGTGGTGGGAGTTTCGGAGAGATCGGTGAGCCAGACGACGAGGCTGCGTCGCTTTTGGAAGGTGAGCAGGGCTTCGGCGGCGCGCTGGTGATCGGCTTCGAGCTCTTCGCCTTTTACGAGTGCGAGGCCTTCGAGCAGGGCGCGGACGTGACCTGATCCGCGGCCTGCGGGGAGACGCTGCTGGATGCGGCGGCCGTACGCGAGCATGGCTACGCGGTCGCCGGAGTAGAGAGCCACCTGCGCGAGGGAGAGCGCTGCGGCGGCGGCGTAATCGAGCTTGCTAAGATTGCGGACTCGCGCGCGCAGTAGGCGGCCTGCATCGAGGACTATCCATACCGTCTGGCTGCGTTCGATGCGGTGCGACTGGCTGATCAATTTGCCGCGGCGCGCGGTGGCGCTCCAGCAGATGTCGCGCCATTCATCGCCTTCGCGATATTCGCGGAGACTTTCGAACTCTCGGCCCTGGCCGCGATGCTGCTGGTGGCGCTTTTCCATGGCGATCTGACGGCTGCGGATCAGGTAGATGGTGTCGCGCTTGGATTCTTCGAGGTTTGGGTAAACGCGGACAGTTTGACTCAGCGGGACGACGGCCCAGCGCTCGGCGATGCTCAGTGCAGTCTGATAGCGAAGATAAACATTACCGAATTTTGCGTCGCCGCGCTCGCCTGGTCGCACGACGTAACTTGTGGCTGCTGTTTCCTTGCTTGGCGCAGTGAGTTCGAGTTGCGGGGTGGCGCATTGAAAGCTGGTGGGCGCGTCGTCGGTGAGTTGCACCGTGATAGCGAGGTCGCTCAGATTTTGGAGCTCGAGCGTGACTTGCGCTTCGACGTCTAGCTGGACAGGTTGGCTCCAGACGCGGCTTACGTCGAGTTGTGCGGGCCTCGGGAGCCGACGCAAATCCCAAATCCACGCGGCGAACACGGCGACGTTCCAACAATACATTGCGTAGAGGTAACGCGAGTCGTTCCACGCGGGACCTAGCCACACCAAACCAATCAGCAGGAGCAGGAAGAATCGCCGGCCGAACGCGAACGAGACGCGCTTGGCGGGCTTGCCAAAGCTGCGCGTCGTCGCTGGAACGAGGTGCGGGAGCTCGCTCATTTTGGAACTTCGACGGAGCGGACGATTTCGCTGACAACCTGATCGGCGGTCATGCCTTCGAGGTCGGCTTCGGGCTTGAGGACCAGGCGGTGGCGGAGAATTGGCGGCGCGGCGACTTTGATGTCGTCGGGAATCAAGTAATCGCGGCCTTCGGTGGCGGCGATAGCTTTGGCGAAGAGCATCAGGCTGATGGCGGCGCGCGGGCTGGCGCCGAGACTCACGGCGGCGGAATTGCGCGTTCGACCGACCAAGGTGACCATGTAGCGAAATAGCGCCGGCTCGACGCGGACTGCCGCGGTTTCCTGCCGCGCTGCCAGCAGGACTTCCAGGGGCACCACGGAAAAATTCAGACGCTGCAGTTCGCGCGGGTCGAAGCCGTCCTGATAATTCTGCAGGACCTGCGCTTCCTGCTCGGCGTCGGGATAGCCGATGCGAATTTTGACGAGAAAGCGATCGAGCTGCGCTTCCGGCAGCGGGTAGGTGCCTTCGAACTCGACAGGATTTTGCGTCGCGAAAACGGCGAAGGATTTGGAGAGTTCGTAGCGCGTGCCGTCGATGGTAACTTGCTTTTCTTCCATGGCTTCCAGAAGAGCGGACTGTGTGCGCGGGGGCGTGCGGTTGATTTCGTCGACCAGGAGAAGATCGGTGAAGATAGGGCCGCGATGCAGGGCGAAGGAACTGGTGGAAAGATTGAAAACGTTGGCGCCGAGGATGTCGGCGGGCATGAGGTCGGGGGTGCATTGTACTCGTTGAAATTTCAGCTGGAAAATTTGCGCGAGGGCTTTTACCGCGAGTGTTTTTGCCAAGCCTGGAACACCTTCGACGAGCGCGTGGCCTCCGACGAGCATGACGAGCAAGAGTTGGTCGAGCGATTCGCGCTGCCCGAAGATGGCTTTGCCCAGTTGGGCTCGTACGTGGGCTGCTAGTTCCGTTGCCTTGTTCATGCTGGTGGCTTCTCCTCGGTTCGGGTGCTCCGCAATTCCAGGCGGCTCGCGTAGTCAAACATTTCCTGCACGAGTTGCAGGGTATCCGCGTCACTGACTTTCGCGGATGTGGTCGCGCGCTCGGCGCGGGTGAGAGTAGCGGAAATTTCCTGTTCGTTCCACGCTAGGGCTCTGCTGACGCTGTGGGCGAGATCGGCGTCGGCAGCGCTTGGCGGGAGTCCGAGCTGACGCGTGAGTTGAAAGCGCAGTCGTTGATACGCAATGCGCACCGCGGCGGAACCCGCATGGGCGGAGGAATAGAGATCGCCGAGCGTTTCGACGAACTCGAGCGGCGACAAGCGTGAGACTCTCGCTGGAACGCTGATCGGGCCTTGCCTTCGCGAATACGTTGCGACGATGGCGAGGAATACGATTCCGAATTGCACGGCTCCCCAAATCAATGGAGTGCGCGCGACGTAGCTCCACAGCGAGCCGCGAGCGCCGTGAAAATATTCATCCCAGAGAACGCGGACGTCTTCGGGAGGCCCGACGGAATTCAGAAACAGCGCTAGATTGCCGGATTCGCGAATGCGGCCGTTGGTCAACGGGGCGGAATTGCCCAACCAGATGACCTGGCCTTTGCCGATCTGGTAGGTGATGACGGCGGCAGTCTCTTCGTTTCCATAGACGACGAGCTGCTCAGGGGATTTCGGCTGCCAATCATCCGGCGGAAACATGCTGATTTCTGGCGCGCCGCGCATCAGGGAAGAGGGGAGCAGCGCGGGAAATTTGGTGGTTTCCTCGATTGCGTAGCTCTGGGAGAGCGGCGGCGCGTCGGGCAGAAGTTTGGCGGCGCCTGAGCCACTGGCTACGATGCGTCCTCCTCGGTGCAGGAAATCAAAGATGGCCGATTTTTCTTCTGGCGACGAAGTTTGCGTCGGCCCCGCGAGAATCAAGACTTCGCTTCCGGGATTTCCGCTGAGTTCGGTGGGAGATTGCTCCCAACGCTCGACGTGATAGTGCAAATTCTGGAGTAATAGATATGGACCTTTCGCGCCGTCCCAATCTCCGGAGTAGCTGGATGGATAGGTGGAGGATGCGGACCGTTGTTTGGGAGAAAGATAGGTGGTGGCGACGATTAGAATCGTCAGCAGGACGCCGGCGCCGATCAGGAGTTTGCGGTCGCGGGTGTCGAGGGCGTGAGGCATCCCATTTTCTCCAGGTGAGATCGCGCCTCGGACCAGTCGCTGGCGGAAGCGGGGCGGTAGCCGTACCAGATCAATTCAAAGCGGCGCGTAAATTCGCGGAGCAGGTTTTGTTCGGTGGGATGAGGGTCCAGCAAGCGCAAGGATTCGCGGGGCGTACGGGCGCGATCGCGCTTCAGCACGCCTAGAGTTTCGAGATGGACGACTGCCGCCCAATACGCGCAATGGACTGCCTCGCGGTAGTCGCGGCGATCGGCGGCGGCTACCGCGTCTCTGGCCCACTCGCGCGGGTCGTTCGATGCCGCTGCTGCCACTTCGGCAATATCCCGTTTTCGAGTCGATGATGACAGAGTTTTCCAAACCCAGTAGCCGAGCGCAAGAAAAGCGATGCCAACGATGATCCACGCGAGCGCATTGCCCGCCTTTGCTCCCAGATGCAGGCGCCGAAGAATCTTGTAAAGCAGGTCGCTGATCCAGCGCGCGATCCGCGCTTTTAGAATGTCGAGTTGGCTAGGTCCTTGGGCGGAGCCAAATTCGCGCCCACTCAGGATTTTGTCGAGTTGCGTGTGGGCGACATCGAGATTGACCGGCGGCGTTCCCTGTTCCAACCCTTCCGCTGCTTTGCGGATGGCGACGAGGCGAGCATTGACTTCCTGCGATAGAGAAGACGGCTTAGCGGGATCCTCTTCGATCATTTTTAGATCGGCAGCGAGCCAGGCTGTCGAGACCTCGACGGTTTTGTCTCCCATGCGCACTCGCCAATTGCGCGGCAGCGATTTCCGCAACTGAGGGATTCCCTCTGGGTGCTTGATGGCCTCGGTTATGCGACTCAGTTCGGATTCATAGGAGGCTACGTCCAGTTCGGTCTGAGGCTGATTGGCTTGCGCGGGTGCGGGGGATGGGTAGGACAGCGCGATTAGCGCGCACATAGGAAAGAGCGGCCGCCACGGTCGGCGACCGCTACAACGGCGGAGCCGCTGTTGCAGAGTTGGCTTGTTGGCGATCATCCGGGATTATGCAGCTGACGGAGCATTCGGCGCTGGGTCCGAGGGCATCGATGCCATCAGGTGTTGAATGTCGAAGGCTTCCTTGCGCACCCGCAGGTTGTAGTACATCAGCGAGAAGGCGATGGTGCCAATGGGCCCTACCAGCACCTGGGAAACGAATGCAGCCAATTGCTGGAGAAGCTGCAAACCAAAGGAAGGTGTCTTGTGCGCAACGGCGGTAGCCATCATGAGAATCAGGAACGGCATCTGGAGCACCAGAATAGCCACATAGGTGGCCACCACGACGAGCAGAAAGATCACGAAGATTTGCATTACGTGGCCCTTCGTAAGGTACACGCTTCGCTCCACGGCTCGAACTGCGCCCAGGTCTTCCAACATGGCGGCTGGAATGGCCACGGCGGTTCGGCAGACGAGAATAATTGCCGGTACGAACAGAAGCAACATTCCAAGAAAGATGAAGGCCGGCTGTCCGATCATAACGCCGAATACAGCGGCTATGAGAACACCGACGCCGATGATCAGGCCAATCAGGAAAAAGAGCAGGAGAATGCGAAAAACTTTCCAGCCGACCCGGGAGAGCGATCCTCGAATGGAAACCGGGCGCGATAAGTAGAGGTCGGAGACGGCGAAGACGGTGGCGGCGTGCGCCGCGCCGATCATTAGAAAATACAAAATTATGACGAGGGCTCCGCCACCGATTACGCCTCCCAGTGCGCCTGGAGATAACGCTTGGGCGTGGGTAGCTGGCGTGTTGGAGGTTAGCGAACCAGCAGCGGCGACAGCCACTTCGGCAATCAGCAAAAGGGAAAAGGGGAGGGCGGTGATGCCGGCGAACAGCCAGAAATGGTTTCTGTAGAGATTGAACGTCCGGTCGAGGACCTCCCCGAGAGTCATTGGCCGCAAGTCAGCGTCTGCCATGTGGCCTCCCAAGCCGGAGTGCAACGTTCGTGGGCGAAAGCAGTGCGTTATCGCTACCGCGAGTATTCATGGTCGCATAGGTCGGCTTGGTTAGGGCTCGGATGTGACGATCTTAGTACTACGACTTGGAGGGATCGGCTCACACCTGCGAACTCTTACAATTGGCACAGGCACGAGTGCCTGTGCTACCTCTGCGCGGGATGTTTGACACTACCCGAGCTGTTACCTTTTGTAACGGTTAGTTTTGCATAGTCCTAGAACCATGTTACTTGGCTGCTGATAATGAACGGCTTAGTCGCTCAGATTCAAGGCAGGAAGCGTGCTAGCAGTATTGGTAGGTTTCCCACGTCTAGAATTCTCCCAGGCCGCTTCGAGATCGGCTTTCGTCGTCATTGCTGGGTGCTGCAAGACCAGCTGCAAAAAGAGGAATCACTTGGTCCTTCGTGCCCCACGGAGTTTTGGCAAGCAGCGTGTTGGATCGGTATCTCCAGCCGATCTAACGGAGGGCGGCAACCCCGCCACCGCGACGGCCCGGCCGCGTAGAGAACCGGCGACGGACGCGAACGTCGACGACACGGATCGCGCATTGCGAAAGCTGCACCTGCTGCTGCGATCGACGCGGCTCTACGAACGGCACCATCCCCATACGCTGCAGAGTCTGGACGACGCCTACGAATCGCTGCGCGGCGTGGCGTCAGGTTTGAAGGGGTTGGAGATTCAAGTGGAACGTGGCGGGTTGGTAGCGCCTCAACTCAGCGAGTCGCCACTCCCGGATGCCAAGGGGGAATTACAGGGGCTGGCGAAGGAATTGCAGCGCGCCGGAATTCACGCGTTGGCGTTTGCGAAGGAATTCCACGTAGGCGAACTCGACACGCTAGCGCAACTTGTGAAGGCAACGCTGCTAACATCGGAAGAGAGCGTGAAGCGAGGAGCCGCGACGCGGTGGCAGACGCTGTTGGCGGAGAACCGGGTGGAAGGCATTTCGGTCAACACACACACAGAACGAAGAGTGGATTCGGTGCTGGCGAGTTTGATCGCGGCGCTGGTGGCCTATGGCGGGCATTCGACACGGGAAACCAGCGACAAGCCGATCCAATCGCCGGAGATTGATGACCTGGTGGCCGCATTGAGCTTGCTGGCGCGGTTGACGCCGCCGCTGGAATCGGCGCGCGGACTTTCGCCAGAGGAAGCGGCCAGGGCGATCCACGGAGCGATGGAAGAGGCCAGCCGCGACACGGTGAGGCTGCTGCTGAGTTGTGTTTCCCAGTACGCGCCGCGCGAGGGAGAGCTTCCGCAGCCGTACCTGCTTCGTTTGTCGGAGAGTTTGATTTTCGAATTTCTGGGACCGGAATTCAGCGCAGGCGCATTGACGCCGACCGGAGTGCGGCCGACGCTGCACCGGCTAGGCGGAGTGCTGGTGAATGCGGGTAAATATGCCGGGCCACATGCCTCGGCACATCTTTCCTCCTTCGCGATGACGTGGTCAACGGAAACGTATCGAGAGAAATTGGTGGAAAGGTTCTGGTTGGAACTGCCGCCGCGAGAGAAGTCCGCGGTGATGCGCGGGCCGGATGTGTGGTGCATGCCGATTGTGGCGCTGCGGCAAACATTGGCGCAGCTGGCGGAGGCCGGAGCGGACGCGCCACGGCGCGAGGCACGCAGCATTCTTTTGAATTACGCGCGGCGAATCGAGAACGAGGATGCGGGATCGCGGCGATCGGTGGCGGCGGGTTTGAACGAATTGACGGCGGTGATCGAATCGCTGTGGCCCAACCAGGTGCCGGACGACTTGAGCGGTGGAACACTAACAGCGCTGGAAAAAGAGACGGTGCCGGAAACGGCGGCGCTGCTTGCGGCGTTCCTGGAAACGATGGGGCGCATCGCGGTGAACCGCGGCGACTACGGGGGATTCGAGGGAATTCTGAACGGGCTTGAAAAATCGCCGAAAGACCGCGAGCACGATCATATGACGGCATTGGCGCGGCGGTTGGTGGCGCAAGACCGCTGGTTGCTGCTGGTGGACGCGGCTTTCGCGAACCGTGCGCTGGACCCGGCTTTGCCTCGGCTGTTGCAGCGCGATCCGGAGAGATTGCTGGAACGCATGACGTTGCTGCTGAGCGAACCGAACAGCGGGGAGCTCTTGCCGGCGATGTCGCGATTGCTACGGACGATCGGCGTGCCGGTGCTGAACATGCTGGAGGCGCGATTGTACGATTCACGGCGACAACGGGTGAGCGCCGCGATCAAACTGCTCGCTGCAACGGATGCGGATCGATTGCTGCGTGGGTTTACGCGGGCGCTGGCGAGCTGGGAGTGGAATTTGCAGGACCTGGCGGTCAGCGAACTGTCGCGGCCGGTGAATTCGGTGTCGGCGCAAAGCGCGGCGTTTGCGTTTTCCGCGTTGCTGGCGGATGCGCACCCGCTGGTGGTGCCGATGATGATCGATCAGATCGGCCTGGCGCAGGAGACGACGTCGGTGCCGCAGTTGATGGAAATTGCGGCGGGCGAGCACGAAGCTTTGCGCGATCAATTTGTGCGCATCAAGGCGATCGAAGCGCTGGGACGCATGCGGGCGCGCGAAGCAGCGGAAATGCTACGGATGTTGGCCGAGAAGCGCGACGGAATTACGTATGCCGAGCCTTCAGGGCTGCGGTCGGCGGCGGAAGACGCGCTGGCGATGCTGGAGGATCGGCCGTCGTCGGCGCGAGTTCGCGCGGCGTTTGAAGTGGCGGCGCAGTCCAGCGCCAACTTTGTGATTCCGCGGCGGTACGCGCGTGTGCCACTGGAGTCTCCGCTGCGCGCGCAAATCGATGGGTCACAGGCGGGCTTGGCACGAGTGAAAACGATCAGTCTTGGCGGGGCTTATCTGGAGTCGCCGAAGAGACTCACCGTGGGCGATTCGATCAAGCTGGAGATTCGCACCGGGCTTCGCAAGATTCAGTTTACGGCGGTGGTGAGGAATATTGGGCCGGAAGGTAATGGCGTAGAATTCGTACATATGAAGGACGCGGATCGGGAGAAGTTGAGGAAATTGGTACAGCGACATTTGCAGCTGTAGCGGGTGGTTTGATTTAACCTCGAGAAAGGCCGCTGGGTGGGTGTCGTATACAGGCTCGACGCACTTCCAACCTTTTTTACTCTACGCTCCGTTAGTGAAATTTGTTTGTGATGTGAGATGCGCCCGCCACCCTTCAAGGCTCAGGGTAAACGGTCGGCGGCCGCTACACGAGCATGCCCACACAAGGGCGCGGACTTAGCAAATTTGGCGATGACACTGTTCGTTAGGATTCATGAATGGGGTGGCACACGCTTGTTAAACTGGATGGAGGTTTCGATGGGACGTACCTTTTGGAAACATCGTTCTGGGTGCGCGCGAATAATAATTCGGGGATAGGGTTGGCTATGACTACGGACGGATGGATTTTTGCTTTGGGATCGGTTGGCGGGTTTTGCACGACGTTTGCTTATGTGCCGCAGGTGATCAAGATTTGGAAGCAGGGTGGCCGTGATTTGTCTTACGGGATGCTTGGGCTTTATTTGTTTGGGGTGGTGTTGTGGTTGGCGTATGGGCTGCTGATGCACGCGCAAGCGGTGGTTGTGACGAACTTCGCGACCGCGATATTGATTGGGATTGCTACCGGGCTGAAGGCTTGGACGGCTCGGCGGGATCAGATCAAGCCGGAGTTGAGCGGGGTGGTGACGGAGCGAGGTTGAAGAGTTAGGAAAGAGTGAGCGGCTCGCGGCCAGCTCGCCGGGACGCGCTAAAGCTCGCCCCTACAAATTCCCAGAGTGTTCAGCGAGATTTATTTGTTGAGTGGGCGCGCGGATTTTCGGCGTGGCGCGGGCTTGTTGCTTTGGGCGCAAATCGGGAACAAAAATAAACATTGATATAGACGTGCGAGTACAGTAAAAGCCGAATGTTCATTCTTCTGTGCTGTGCAGCGACGGGAACGTTCCGTCTTCGCTAGGGGTAGCGGTTGCATCGGCTGGCTTGGTTCCATTGAGGAGGCTTTTATGGTACGCAGACCGAGTGTGTGCGCTTGCGTGGTGCTGTGTTTACTGGGCCTGGGCTTTGCGATTGGCGTATCGGCGCAGGTGAATACGTCGACCTTGATTGGGACGGTGACCGATCCACAGGGACAGCCAGTGCAAGGCGCAAAGGTGACGGCCACGAATGCGGTCAACGGCTCGGAGCGCACGACGGTGGCGGACGATAACGGTCGGTACACACTGGTCGGGCTGCCTCCGGGAGAATACAAAGTGATTGTGGATGGTGGGGCGAACTTCGGGGCGTTTGAGAATGACTCCGTGGTCGTCACCGTCGGTGAGGTGGTGGCCTTCAATGCGCGACTGCCATTGCGGGGGATGTCGCAGACGGTGACGGTGACTTCGCAAACGGCGAACGTCGAAACGACTAAGACGGAAGTGTCGCAGGTGGTGGATGAGCGGAGGATCGACAACCTGCCGATCAATGGGCGGAACTACATTAATTTTACACTGACGAATTCGCAGACGACGCGGGACGTGGCGCCCACGATTGGTCCCGCGCCGACGAGTGGGTTGAGTGTGGGCGGGCAGCGTGCGCGTTCGAATGAGGTGAGCGTAGACGGCGCGGACGCGGTGGACAACTCCATCAACGGAATCCGGGCGACGGTTTCGCAAGAGGCGGTGCAGGAGTTTCAGCTGATTCTGGGTGATTACAACGCGGAGTACGGGCGCGCGACCGGCGGGGTAATCAACATCGTGACGAAGAGCGGCGGGAATGAAACGCACGGCGATGTGTTCGGGTATTTGCGGAACAAGTCGTTTCAGGCGAGGAATGCGTTTTCGGGGCAAGTGGATCCGAGGACTGGCGCACTCATTCCGACCAAGCAGGCGTTCACGCGCGTGCAAGCCGGAGCGACCATCGGCGGACCGATCGTGAAGGACAAGACATTTTACTTTTTTTCTTACGAAGATACTTTGCGGGAAGAGACCGGATTTTCGAGCATTGGAGAGGCACAAGGCGGTGGAGGGCCGTGGGGTATGACGCCGGTGACGCTGCCGACGCCGAGCGGGCCGTTGCCGGTGCAGCTGACGCCATCGCAAGCGAGCACGGTGCAGACTCTGCTGACGAGCGGGATTCCGGGGTATCAAACTTTGGCGGTGCAGTATGGAGCTTTGCTGGGATCGGCGTCGAGCGTGGCGTTGAACAAGCTGGATTTTGGTGCGGTTGCAGGTTCGCTGTCGGGCGGGACTTTGAATCCGGGGCCGGGAGGGCAGTTCCCGGTGCCGGTGTCGTGCCCGCTGGGACAGACGGTCAACGCGGTGGCGTGTAGCGGATTTGCGGCAGTTGGCCCAGGGGCGTCGATTGTGCCGGCGGGAGTCGCGCCGCTGCCGGGGTCGTTCGTGGGGTTGAACTCGCTGCGTGGAAATTTCCCGGTGACGGAGAAGACGAGCTTGTGGTCGGGAAGGTTGGACCAGAAGTGGAACAACCGGAACAGTTCGTTTGTGCGGGTGGGCGTGTCGCCGTCTTTGGTGACGGGCATTCAGTCGACGGCGCAGAACCAGGTGTTTGGGCAGAATGCGGGATCGCGGACCGGCGTGAATCAGTCGCGAGATGTGTCAGGAGTTTTTCAGCATGACACGATTGTGAGCGACACTTCATACAATCAATTTCGATTTCAGTTTGCGCGGCGCGGATTGCATTTCGGATTTTCCGAGTTACCGGGCGGGAGCGATATCGGAGTGAACATTCCGGGATACGCGTATTTCGGGCGCGAACCGTATTCGACGGTGGACCGCATCGAACGGAGATTTCAGTTCACAGACAATGTGACGCTGGTCCGCGGGAGCCACACGATCAAAATGGGCGGGGACATCAACCTCGTGCAGCTGAGGTCGTCGAAGGCGCAGATTTTCGAACTGGACTATGGGGGCGTCGTAAATTTTGGCGGCTTGGCGGTGTCGAATTTCGGGCTGCCGAATTCGGTGACTTTGCCGAGCGGGCAGACGGTGCAGTTGTTTGGGGCGACGGGATTGCAAACTTATGGGCTCGGAATTCCGACGACTTACATTCAGGGAATCGGGCAGTCGAATCAGCCGTTCGACAATATTCCGTTCGCAATTTTCGCGCAGGACAGCTGGAGGGTGTCGCGAAAGCTGACGCTGAATTATGGGTTGCGGTATGACGTGGAGGTCACGCCGCTGTTTGCGGCCGCGACGGCAGTGAATGCCGCGGCGGAGAATGCGCTGGGTGTGCGGGAGGGAATCCCGAGAGACAACAATAACGTCGCGCCGCGTTTTGGAATCGCGTGGGATCCGAAGGGGGATGGAAAGACCGTGGTGCGGGCGGGCTACGGGCTTTTCTACGACCACCCATTGCTGGCGATTGCGTTTGATTCGGCAACCGCAGATGGCGGAAGGTCGGTGCAGCTGATTTCGGCCGGCGGGACCTCGTCGGCCTGCGGATTGATTCCGGGGGCCGGTATTTGCGGGGGACTAGATTCGCCGACGAACCTGAACGGTTCGACAATTTTTCAGGGGGCGCTAAACGCTTTGCCGAGCATGGGGTACTTGCCGAACCAGCAACGGTTCGATCCGTTTGCGCCAAATTCTCTTTTCGCGAACCAGAATTACCTGACGGCGGGATTTCCGCTGCCGATTTTGCCGTTCGTGCTGCCGGTGGCGAAGAATTTTCAATTTGGGTACGCGCAGCAGGCGAATTTAACGGTCGAGCGAGAGATTACGCCATCCTGGAAGATCAGCGTGGGGTATCAGTACACTCGTGGACTGCATCTGTACCGGCCAGTGGATATCAATTCGACGAACCCCCAATTGCTGACACAGAATCTGGCGAACGCGGACGCGGCGGGGCTGGGATTCACGAGTCCGGTGACCGTGGTGGCGCCGGCGGGAAACGTGGCGCCGACGGCTACGACGTGCGGGATTGGTGTGATCACGCCGAGTGTGCTGGGAAAGCTGGGCGGTTGTCCCGGGCCGTTAGCGGCGCTGAACGGACAATATGTGAGCACGCCAGCTTTTTTTAATTTTTTCCGGCCGTCGGGACCGAATCCGTCATTCGGGGCACTGGTGCCGGGCGGCTACGCAACACAGGTGCAGCTTGCAGGCCTTGCAGGCTATCCCGTGGGATTGGGAGTGCCGGTGGCGTTCAACAGCGTGGACACGCAGCTTTCGGACGGAAATTCGATTTATCACGGGCTGACGGTGAACGTGCAGAAGAGGTTCGGACATGGGTTCGAACTGCTGTCGAGTTACACGTGGTCGCACACGATTGATGATTCGACGGACCTGCAGTCGCCGCTGGAGCCGCAGGATAGCCGGTTCCCATTTTACGAGCGGGGCAATTCGGATTTCGATCAGCGGCACCGTTGGGTGACCAGCGGAGTATTTCAGGCCCGGGGAACGCACGGCGGAGATTCGATTTGGAAGCACGTGGTGGCGGACTTCACGGTCGCGCCGATCATCGAGGTTTCGTCCGGGCGGCCGTATACGGTGATCACCGGGACGGATTATCGATTGGATCTGGGAGCGTCGAACGGGCGGCCTTCGGTCGGAACGGCGGGACCGACGGCGACGTCGGCGTTTTTGCCGGGCGTAACGTTTGCGCTGCCCAGTACTTGTTTGACCGACAGCGGGGCGTCGTTTTCTGTGCCAGGAATTACTCCGCCAGCCGGATGCATCGGGAATCTCGGGCGGAACACGTACGTGACGCCGGGATTTTTCCAGCTTGATTTGAGGTTGTCGCGGCAGTTTCCGCTGGGTGAACGATTCAAACTGGACGCGATCGCGGATGCGTTTAACTTGACGAACCGGTTGAATGTGGCGGCGGTGAATCAGTTGTGCGATCCGGGGTCGAGCTCGACGTGCAGCGCGGGGCAGCCCACGGCAGCTTATGATGCGCGGCAGTTTCAGTTTGCGCTGAAGGTGATTTGGTAGAGGACGGGAATGGGACGCCGGGCTAAAGCCCGGCGCCTACAGATGTGCCGCTCGGCGTTACGGGCCGCGCCTTTGCGCGGCCCTTTTTCTTGGTGTCGAGTTTTCAGAAAAGGGCAGGTGCGCGTAGAGTAGTCTTATTGTTGAATTATCAACACCAAGAAAAACGAAGGGGTAGAGATCGACCGCGGCGGTCGAAAGAAAATATGAATGGTGCATTGATTGGAATCGCGATTTTGCTGGCGGCACTGGTGATCTGGCTGGTGCTGCAGAACTTGCGGAGCCAGAAGAAGGGGGAAGGACTCGAGAACCAACTGGGCGAGTTGCGCAGGGATTTGCAGACGATCGCTACTTCTCAGGCGCAGAGCACCGGACAGATTCAAACGATTGGACAGACTGTGGCTCAGAGGCTTGAGAATGTGACCAGTGCGCTGCGGGACGGAGTTACGAACTCGGCGCAGATTGCGTCTCAGGGGCAGACTGCGATTGCGACCGAATTGAAGAACACGCGCGAGCAGATCGGTTTGATCCAAAAGCAGATTGGTGAGGTTCAGGAGCAGAGCCGCGGGCTGTCGCAGGCGACGCAATCGCTAGAGGCAGTGCTGGGCGGGGCCAAGACGCGGGGATTGCTCGGGGAAGTGACATTGCAACGGATGCTGGAGGATTCGCTGCCCGCATCGCAGTTCGCGATGCCTTTCCGGTTCAGCAGTGGCGAGGCTGCGGATGCGGTGATCTTCCTACGTGACGGCAAGCTCATGGTCATCGATTCCAAGTTTCCGCTGGAGGCTTTCCGGCGGATTGCCGCGGATGGCGACGAAGCCCGCCGGGTATTTGCGAATGCCGTGAAGGGGCACGCCGACTCGATCGCGAAGAAGTATATCGTGCCGAGCGAAGGTACGTTGGACGTGGCGCTGATGTTTGTGCCGTCGGAAAACGTGTATTGCGAGATGCTGAATACCCAGGACGGACGCGGGTTGCAGATTGACGAGTATTGCCGGAGCAAGAAGATTATCGCGGTATCGCCGAACACGCTGTACGCGCATTTGTGTGTGATCGCCATGGGTTTGCAGGGGATGCAGATCGAGGAGAATGCCAAGAGGTTGCTGGCCAATTTGAGCGGAGTGCAGAAGAACCTGGAGACTTTTGCCGAGGTGTTCGAGAAATTGGGTACGCATTTGAAGAATGCGCAGCAGAGTTATGGCGAAGCGGACCGGCGGTTTGAGAAGGCGCAGGGCACTTTGGCTAATGTGCTTAGCGGAGGGTCTCCAGCGCCTACGATGGAGGGGGAGCAGATTCCGTTGATTCCGGCGGCTCGGGGCGCGGGTAAGTGACAGGGTGACGTTAATACTTGACGACCGGGCAAGCTCGAGCGCCGCATGCTGTGCCCCAACAATTGGAATTGGGTTCCGGCCTTAGCTGGCTAGGCGACGGCGGTGATGTTCCGACCGGTTGGACGAAGTTTGGTGGGCTTTTTCTGCTTTTGTTGGGCTTCGGCGTTGGCCAGGCTCTTTTTTAGAGCGTCCATCATGTCGATTACGCGAGCCGGAGCAGTCTTGTGTTCGGCGACGATGGTCTTACCCTTCTGCTTGGCTTCAATCAAACCTTTTAGGTTTTCCTGAAATTTGTCGTGAAATTGCTCGGGCTTGAAGTCTTGTGACAAGCTGGCGACCAGTTGCTCGGCGAGTTTCACTTCCGCGGGCTTGAGTTTCACGTCCTTCTCGGCTTTTCCGTAGCCAGCGACTTCGCGGATTTCATTGGGGTAATACATGGTGTGGATCGTCAAGCCATTGTTTCGAGGGCGAATAAAAACGGTGTATTCGCGCTGATGCATGGTGACCGTGGCGATCCCGACGCGATTGCTGTCTTCCAAAGTCTTTAACAACAAGGCGTAGGGCTTTTCGCTTTCCTTGTCGGGAAGCATGAAATACGAGGCGTCAAAATAGATCGGGTCGATCTGCTCCTGTTTCACGAACGCAACAATCTCCATCAAGGTGCTGGAGCGAGGCGTGATCTTTGTGATTTCGCCTTCGTTGATCACGACGTACTGCCCTTTTTCGTATTCGTAGCCGCGCACAACTTCGGAGCGGTCAACCTGCCGGTTACAATGAGGGCAATAGAGTGGCTGCTTCAAGCGCGTCTGGCACACCTTGTGAAGCTGGTGGAGGTTCATCCGCTGGCTTCGGGCAGCGGTGTAAAGTTTGACGGGAATGGCCAGCAAACCGAAGCTGAGTGTGCCTTTCCAAACCGATGAGGGCATGCGCTTTCCTCCCGAAGTAATCCTAAGAGAGTCACGCGACCTTGCAATAGGGTATTCAAGGTATCCAGATTTGCTACGGCCGCGCGCGAGCGATTTCGCGATACCGCGTACACTACGCTAGAATAGAGTGCCCAGGCCCATTGGAAACCCAATGGAACAAGAAAGACGCCGGACGCCCAGGTTCCAGTTTATTGCCCCCGCTGAACTGGTTGACGATACCTCGGGTGGACGAATTCAAACATGGGTAGCCGATCTGGGACTTCACGGGTGCTCCCTGAGCGTGAAGGATGCCCCGCGCGAGGGCTCGGTGGTCAGCGTGAGGATCGGCACGAGCCCACGTGAGTCTTTCCTGGCGCGCGCGATTGTGGTGCACTCTGAAACCGACCGCGCCGGCATCAACTTTGACGCAGTCGCGCCTGCATCCTTCGAATTACTAAATAAGTGGTTAGCGCAGGCGAAGTACCTGCCCGCTCAGCGTAAAGGCCGCTAGTCCTGTTCTAGACTCAACTCCTGCTAAAAATGGCGATCCGGGGGCGATTTTGCCTGGAGCGGGCACGGCGATGCCGTGCCTCTACTGGCGATGTGGGCTATTTTTCGCATTCTGCCATCTGTTCTATTTCGCATTCAGGTCGTCAGGTTACAAGTTCCTGGATTGCGGCGCTGAAGATCTTGGTGTGCTCATCGACGTCCGATTCGGTGGTCGCTGGGCACATCAGCGCCATGTTGTGGAACGGAGTTAGCAGCACACCCCGGTTTAAAGCGTAGAGGTGCAGGAGACGCTCCAACTCGAAATCGGATGCGGCGTAGGATTCAGAACCGTTGCGCGGCGGGCGTGGTGTGAAGGTGTACTCGGTGCGAGCGCCCAGCCGGGTTACGTTCCAAGGTAATTTGGCGGCGCTGATTTCAGCGGCAACGCCATCAGTGAATCGCTGGGCTAGCTCGATCATGCGCTCGAATGCCGCGGGGACAAGCACGTGCTCCAATGTGGCGCGCATCGCGGTGAGCGAGAGAGCGTTGCCGGCGAGCGTTCCGCCAATGCCGCCAACATCGCAGTCTTCCAGGTGAATGCGCGCGGAGATGCGATGTGCGACTTCTTCGGTGCAACCATAGGTTGCGCCAGGAATGCCACTTCCGATGGGTTTTCCGAAGACAAGAATATCGGGGGTCAATTTCCACTCGCGGGTGCATCCGCCGGGTCCCGCGCAAATCGTGTGAGTTTCGTCGACGATTAGCAGCGAACCGTAGCGGCGCGCAAGAGTCTGGGCGGCGGCCCAGTATCCTTCGTCGGGGAGGATGATGCCGACGTTGGTCATAGCGGGCTCGGCGAGGATGCAGGCGACGTCGTTGCGCTGCAACGCGGCTTCGAGCGCGGGAAGATCGTTGAATTCGACGACCCGGGTTGTTTCGGCGGGACTTACCGGCGGTCCTATGTTGCCGCGGCGAGGACCCACCGTACCGTCGACATATAGCGTGGCAAAGGATTCGTCGACCGTGCCATGGTAGCAGTACTGGAAGACGAGGATTTTATTGCGCTGCGTGATTTCGCGCGCGATACGGACGGCAAAGCGGTTGGCGTCCGTGGCGGTAAGCGTAAATTGCCAGAGTGGGAGGCCGAAGCGGTGTTTGAGTTCTTCGCCGACCCACAGCGAGTCTTCAGTGGGAAGCATCAGCGTGATGCCCTGGCGCGCTTGGCGCGCCACCGCGTCGGCGACGACATCCGGCGAGTGGCCGGTCATTGCGCCGGTGTCTCCAAGGCAAAGATCGATGTAGTCGCGGTTATCGACGTCGGTGAAATGCGCACCTTTGGCGGATTTCACAAAGATGGGAAACGGTCCAGCCCATTTTTTCATCCAGTTCATGGGCACGCCGCCAAGGAGCGAATTTTGCGCCGCGCGATAGAGGTCGGCGGACCGAGGATGGTCGAGCATGAAGCGATGCTCTTCGCGGTAGCATAGTTCTTTTAGTTTCTTGCGATCGATAGTGCTCATTGTTCGTATCTTCCGCCGCCAGTAGTTCTAGATTGCGCTGCGCCCGCAAGTACTCAGGACGCCGAAGCGGGGAGAATCTGGATGGTGCGAAGCCAGACCTCCACGAGTCGAGGCCACGAGGTGACCGGGAGTGCCGTGTGACGGAGACCGTAGCCGTGGCCGCCTTGCGCGTAGAGGTGCATCTCGGCGGGAACTTTGGCGTTTTTCAGGGCGAGGAAATAGACCGTCGAGTTTTCGACGTGCACGGGATCGTCCTCAGCCTGCACGATGAAGGACGGCGGAGTTTTTTCGGTTACATTGATTTCAGCGTTGGGCGCGAAGTTCTGCTCCGCGATGGCCAGGTATCCGGGATAGACGATCACTGCGAAATCGGGGCGGCAGCTCAGTTGATCGGCGGCATCGATCGGATCGTAGAGGCGTTGATCGAAGTGCGTGCTGAGGGCGGCGACGAGGTGGGCGCCCGCGGAAAAACCGAGGACACCGATGCGTTGCGGGTCAATGTGCCACTCGGCGGCGTGCGAGCGAACGATTCCGAGGGCTCGCTGCGCGTCTTGCAGAGCAGCCGAGGATTTCGGATATGGGCCGGAATCTGGGACGCGATACTTGAGCAGGACACAGGTGATCCCGGCGGAATTGAGCCAATCGCAGACTTCGGTGCCTTCGAGGTCGATGGCCAGAATGCGGTAGGCGCCGCCGGGAAATACGACTGCCGCGGCGCCGGTGTTCTTGCCTGTGGGCTTGTAAAGAGTCAGCGTGGGTGCGGAGACGTTGCCGAGACGCACGATCGGTTTGCCGACGATGAGAGGTTCTTTCGCGGTCGTGGTGTCGATCTCGGGTCTAGGATTCGGCTGGGCGCCGGGTGCCGCCTGAGGCCAGAGGGGCAAAGTCGGGTGACCGGGTGCGGGCTCCCAAGCCGGCTTCTGGGCTGGAAGACTGGATGAACTGAAGATGACGGCGAAGAGTAGCAGCGCATATTGGCGCACGGTCGGGCCTCTAACCTGAAAATTTGCAGCGCTGCATGCTATCACAGCAGGCGCGGCGAATTCGTTGGTCAGCCGGTTCGCCCCTAAGCCAGGAATTTTTCGAGGGAGTCCCAATAATGGCTCTTCCATCCTTCCGCCAGATGTTCTGCTTGGCCTTTGGGGAATCCCGTGTGGTCGAAGACCAGTTTAGTGCCGGCACCTTGTTCGATGAGTTCGAACTTTGCGATGGAATAGACGCCGGGGTCCCAGTCAACCACGCGCCACGCTTGCACGATGCGGACGTTCGGAATCAATTCAATTTGGCGACCGATGATGTGGCCGCCAAAAATTGAGAAGGCGCCGCCGGGTTCGCGGCTGATTACCGTAGGGGATGTTCCAAACGACTTACCGGCTTGCATTTCGGGACTGAGTCGTATGATTTTGTCGAATTGTTTGGCGTCGGTGAGCGCGTCATAGACGCGCTTGCGACTTGCCTTGAAGACGATATCTTCGTGAATGGATTCCTGCGAGTGAGAAATCTGATCCTCGGTTGCTGCCCATGCGGGGTTTGTTGGTAGAGCCAGGCAACCGAATGCCCCGATAGCCAAACCCACGACAACCTGACGTCGGGTTACGCCTTGCAGCAGCACCGCCGAATTCTTTTTTTCGCTCATCACTCCCTCCTCGATTGTTCTGTTTTGAATGCTGCTGGATGGAACCATGCGGCCAAACTATGTTCAAGATCATATCATTGTGGAGCTGGGACCGCTGCCGGAGGCATACTCTCGCCTGCACGGGAACACCCTTCGCGAAACGAGTGAGGAGAGACAATGCCCTACCCCGCCAGTCATCGCATTGAGGTAAAGCGCAAAATTATCGATAGCGCACGAAGGCTGTTCAATCGCCATGGATTTGAGAGCGTCTCCCTCCATCAAATCATGGCGGGCGCAGGTCTGACGCATGGCGGCTTTTACAGTTATTTCAACAGCAAGAGTGATCTTTACAGCGAGGTATTGGGTTGCTTCTTTACCGATCCGAACTGGAAGAGCTGCTGGGAGGGCGTGAAGGTGGATCTGTCGTCCAGCGACGTCGGTCCGCAAGTGGTCCGCGCCTATTTGTCGCGGCAACATTTCGACGATGTCGAAAACTCCTGCCCGATGGTGACCCTGCCTACCGACGTTGCACGCAGCGGTGAAAGTGCGAAACGCGCGTTTGAGACGGTCTTCCGGGCGATGGTGAGCGTGTTGGAACGCAGCATGGTCCAGAATGGCCGTCCTCGACGCAGCGTCGCGCAGGCTACGGCAGCCCTGTGTATCGGGGGGATGGTTGTGGCTCGGACCGTCGTGGACCGAGCCGTCGCCGATGAGTTACGCGAGGCCTGCACGAGCGTCGCGCTGAGGCTTGGGGGCTGGGACAAGCACAGCAATTCCAGAAACGGCAAATCAAGAAATGGCAAATCCAGGCGACCGCAAAGATCGCGTGCTACAGAGCAGAGAACGAAGCGTAAAGCTCCGTCTAACGCAGATCGTGGATGATTTCGCGCGCGGCGTTTGCGCCGGATGCGCCGGTCAAGCCGTTGCCGGGGTGCGTACCGGAACCACAGAGGAACAAGCCGCGAATTGGAGTTTTATAGCGCGCCCAGTCGAGCACCGGGCGCATGGTGAACAATTGGTCGAGCGCCAATTCGCCATGGAACACGTGGCCGCCTGTAAAGCCGTACGTCGTCTCAAGATCTTGCGGCGTGATGACCTGGGTTGATTCGATTAAATCGGAAAAGTTCGGCGAATGGGCGGATAGCGTCTTGACCACGGCGTCGCCGAGTTGCTTTCGGCGCGAGTCCCAGTTCCCTTGCTTCAATTTGTAAGGCGCAAACTGCACGTAGGCGGAGAGGACGTGCTGTCCCTCTGGCGCCAGCGATGGATCGAGAAGTGTGGGAATGGTTATGTCGAGATGCGGAGCGGCGGAAAACTCGCCGTACTTCGAGGCGTCAAAGGCACGTTCGAGATAGTCGATTTCGTGGCCGATGTGAATACGGCCGGAAAGCGCATGCCGCATACCGTCGGGACCCACGGCATCCGCAAGCGCGGGAAAAGACGGCAGACCGTTGAGCGCGAAATTCACTTTGGCCACATTGCCGCTGGCACGAATGTTCCGGATGCGCAGGGCGAACGTCGGATCGAGTTGCGAGGGATCGACGAGATTGAAGAAGGTGCGCTTGGGGTCGACTCCGGAGACGACTGCTTCGGCGGTGATTTCTTCGCCGTCGGCGAGCACGATGGAAGCGACGCCGCCATTCTTGACGCGAATGTGCTGAACTTCGGCTTCAGTGCGAATTTCGACGCCAGCCTTGCGGGCTGCGTCGGCAAGAGCGCCGGTGAGCGAGCCCAGCCCTCCGCGCGGAAACGCGGCGGAGCCTACAGGATGCGAGTCAGCGGCGGCGCGGAGCAGAAGGACGGCGGTGCTGCCTGCCGACCACGGACCGAGCGCGGTGCCGAAAATACCGCGTGCGGCGATCGTGGCGCGAAGCAATTCTGTTTCGAAGAATTCGGCGACAAAATCGGCTACCGCCATGGGACCCCAACGGAGCAAATTAAAGATGCCGTTTTTGCCGAGACTGCGGACGTTGCGACCTGTCTTGAAAAGATTCCAGAAATCCTCCGGCGTAGGGGAATCGATGGCTGGCGGAGTGATCGACGCGATTTTGGCGAACACTTCGCCGATTTCTTCCAGGGCGGAGGCAAACTTGGTGTAGCTTGCGGCGTCTTTCGCGGAGAAGCGCGCGATGCCGCCGGCGGTTTTGGCGTGATCGTTGTAGAAAAGCAAAGCGCGGCCGTCGGGAGCGGGCGAAAACACGCGCGGGTCGGGATACAGCATTTGCAGGCCGTGCTTGTCGAGGCGCATATCACGCGCGATGTCCGCGCGAAGCGGGCCTACCGTGTGTGCAAGAGTCGAAGCACGAAAACCGGGATGAAATTCCTCGGTGACAGCACCGCCACCGACGATTTCGCGGCGCTCTAGGACGAGCGGCTTAAAACCACCTTTCGCCAGGTAAAACGCGGTGATGAGCGCGTTGTGACCACCACCGACGATGAGTACGCGCTGTCCGATAGGCATGGTCAGCTTTTCTCGCGGTCAGGTGCGACGGCGGGAGCCTCGGCATCGGGTGGGATCGGAACCTCAGGAGACACCGCGGCGGCTGGCTCGGTAGCGGTTGGAGGTTGCTGCGGGGAATTTGCCTGCGCTTCGACGCGCGCGACCGGTGAACGGAGTGCGGGGTTGGTTCTATCTTTCCGGGAGGCGGCCGCCGATTTCTTCCATTCCTTCAAAATTACCTGACTGGCGATTCGCCCGGGCGCGCCCATGATGCCGCCGCCGGGATGGGTGGCCGACCCGCACATATAGAGGTTGTCGATCGGGGTGCGGTAGTAGGCCCAGCCGGGGACCGGGCGGAGGAAGAAAAGCTGCTCGAGGGAAAGCTCGCCCTGAAAAATATTGCCTTGCGTGAGGCCGAATTCGCGTTCGAGATCGAGCGGCGTAAGGATCTGGCGGCCTACAATGAGTTTCTTGATGTTTGGCGCGTGCTCGGCGATGGTCTCCACAACGGTGTCGCCGAAGGCTTCGCACTGATCGTCCCAGGTGCCTTGCGCCAGCTTGTACGGCGCGTATTGCACGAAGCAGGATAGGACATGCTTGCCGGGTGGTGCGACGCTCGGATCGGTGAGGCTGGGGATGACCATATCGATGTACGGCCGACGGGAGAAATGGCCGTACTTGGCGTCGTCGTAGGCGCGCTCCATGTATTCGATGCCGGGCGAAATCGAGATTGCGCCGCGAAGATGAGCGCCCGGCCCTGGCATGGCTTTGAAATCGGGGAGGCCATCGAGCGCCATGTTTACCTTGCCAGAGGAGCCGCGATATTTGTACCGGCGGACGCTTTCGAGGAAATCACCGGGCAGTTCGCTGGGCTGGAGGAATTTTTCGAACGTGAGGTGCGGATCAACACTGGAAGACACCACCGTGGCGGATATTTCTTCGCCTGATTTCAGGACGACTCCAGTGGCACGGCCGTTTTTTACTAAGATTTTGTCGACTGGGGCCTGCGTACGAATCTCGACTCCAGCTTCACGCGCAGCGGCGCCGATGGCGTTGGAGATGGCGCCAGTTCCGCCGCGACTGAAACCCCACGAACGGAAGGCGCCATCGATTTCGCCCATGTAGTGATGGAGAAGCACATACGCCGTTCCGGGGGAGCGAATACCCAGGAACGTGCCAATGATCCCGGAGGCGGACATGGTGGCTTTCAACGCGTCGGTCTCGAACCATTGGTCGAGGAAATCGGCGGCGCTCATGGTCATGAGCTGAATCAGCGTATAGCGTTCATCGGAAGAGAGGCTGCGGAACCGCTGCATCAGAAAATGAAGCTGCTTGAGATCACGTGGGTTTAAGGTCGTGGGGTCCGGCGGGATCATCGATAGCAGCGGCTTCACGAAGCGGCACATCGGGGTCATCATCTTCGAGAACTCGTCGTAGGCTTCGGCGTCCAGGCGGGAATGCCGGCGAATTTCGCGCTGCGTGCGGGCATGGTCGTTCATCCGCCAGAGATAATCGCCGTTGGCCATCGGCGTAAACGTGCCGTCCAGGGGAAGGATTTCGAGGCCGTGACGAGGTAAGTCGAGTTCACGAATGATTTCCGGGCGAAGCAGCGAAACCACGTAAGAGCATTCGGAGAATAGAAAACCCGGAATAATTTCCTCGGTTACGGCTGCGCCTCCGAGCACGTGACGCCGCTCCAGTGCCAGCACTTTCTTTCCGCCTTTGGCGAGATAGGCGGCATTGACCAGGCCATTGTGGCCGCCGCCAATCACGATCGCGTCATAGTGCTGCGCCATTCGAAAGGCTCCGCAGTGAGTCCGCAAGGAGAAGAAGGAGCGTTGCGGTTGGGAAGACTGCACATTCTACCGGGCGCGGGCGGGATGGCACAAGCCTGGTCCCGGCGAATCACGCGACAAGATTTCATCAACAATAACGATTTCGTCGCCTTGGTTGCCGGTGGGTTTGGAAAATACGGGCGGAAGACAGCTGGGAATGCGAATTGACCGCTGCGCTGGTGTGGCGCAGCCCGCACGTTTCCTCAGATTCTAAATGCGCACCTTGCTGCGATGCGGCTGGGCCTCTATAATTTCGCCGGGTGTTGCAGCAGAGGAGACCACGTGCCTGTAGGAACCGCGTTTCATGAGCGTACGTTGGCGCTGTGCGAGAGCCTGAATTATCGCGAATGGTCGGGCTACTACACCGTTGGTGTGTACGAGATGCACCACGAGCATGAGTACAACGCGATACGGAATTCCTCTGCGCTCATCGATATTTCTCCGCTGTTCAAGTACCGCGTAACCGGGCGCGACGCCACGAAGTTTGTCAACCGCGTCATTTCCCGCGATATCAACAAGGTCAGCGTCGATCAGATGATCTACTGCTGCTGGTGTGACCCCGATGGAAAAGTGATTGATGACGGTACGATCACGCGCCTGGGCGAAAACGATTACCGGTGGACGGCAGCTGATCCGAGCTTGCGGTGGTTTCAACAGAATGCCTTGGGCCTCAACGTGAAGATCGAGGATATTTCCGAGCAAACCGCTGCGCTCGCGCTGCAAGGTCCAACTTCAGGCAGACTGCTCCATGCCGCAGCCGAGGCCAATATTGCCAACTTGAAGTATTTTCGCGTGACCCACGGAAAGATTGCGGGTGTACCCGTCGATATTTCGCGTACCGGCTATACCGGCGATCTGGGATTCGAAATATGGATGCCATGGAAGGTTGCCGTGCGCGTGTGGGACAAATTGATGAGCGAAGGCGAAGTCTTCGATATTCATCCTGCGGGAATGGTGGCTCTCGATATAGCGCGCATCGAAGCGGGCCTGATCTTGATCGAGGTGGACTACACATCAAGCAAGAAAGCGATGATTGAATCGCAGAGATACTCCCCAGCTGAGATCGGGTTGGGTAAGCTTGTGGATCTGAAGAAAGAAACATTTGTGGGGCGCGACGCACTCGCATCGCAAGAAACAAAAGGGCCCTCACGTTCGCTGGTGGGCCTGGAAATCAACTGGAACGAAGTGGAAGCGCTTTACGACAAGATGGGCATGGCGCCGCAAGTTCCGAGTATGGCCTCTCGCGTGGCGGTGCCGGTGTATCGCAACGGAAAGCGTGTGGGCAAGGCGACCTCGACGACATGGTCCCCAACACTGAAGAAGATGATTGCGCTGGCAACGGTGGAGCGCGAACACTCCGCAGTCGGAAGCACGCTGAACATGGAAATGACCGTCGAGTCTTTCAGGCACACCGTATCGGCGAAAATCGTACCGATGCCGTTTTTCAATCCACCCAGGAAGACCGCGACACCCATCCTCTAGTTCGCAATAGCGAATTTCCGGGCGGAGGAAAGTAGCCCGTCAAGAGCAGCACGATCAAGCACATTGCCGCGAACAATTAATGCGCGGATTTTCTGTGTGTTGTGAATGTCCTCGAGCGGGTTGGCATCCAGCAACAGCAGGTCAGCAGCCTTACCGGGCTCGATAGTTCCCTGTGTCTTACCTTTCCCAAGAAACTCAGCGGGATTTTTCGTGGCGGCCTGCAGGGCCTGCATCGGCGACAAACCTGCTTTCACCAACAGCGCCAGCTCCTGGTGTAGTGCGAACCCCGCAATGATGTAAGGCGCGGCACTGTCGGTGCCCGCCAGAATGGATACACCGGAAGATTGCATTTGCGCGACGACGCGCATCGATTGGGCGAATAGCTTCTCACGCAGGTCGAAGTCATCTTCATTCATCAACCGGTCTTGAGTCAGACGGACTTGCTTCCACTTTTCGGCGATCGCACGCGGGACAAATCGCAGAAGCGGATCGACCGGCGATTCGGTTTCCGCTGCTGGATAAGCGTCATTGCGGAGCAAGATCAGAGTGGGAACTTGCCAGGTCTGGTTGTGAACGAATTTGGCGATCAGTGTGCCAGCCTGCTTGTCGGAATAGGTCCGCAATAGTTCGCGCTCCCAGGCCATTCCACGGGCGTGCGAACTCTCCGCCGTGGCATTGCTGGGTGCGGCTTGAAATTGTTCGCGCATCAGCCTCGGCTCGTCGCTGGAGCAAGCCCGGAGCACGCCAGTAAGGTGCTCGATACTTTTCTGCCCAGCATCGGAGGCTTCCGCGGCGGCCACGCGATCAGGAACGTGGCCTACAAAGGCAATGTGCTCACGGCGGGCCGCCGCCGCAATCGCAAAGTAGGCATCCCGGCTGAGAATGGATTGAACTTTGATGAAATCCACTCCCTGTTGGGTCAGCGTGCGTACATCTTCTGAGGCCTCGACTGCATTACGACAGCCATCGAGGGCTGAAAGGAAGGTGGGCTACCGTCAAGATATGGACCCGCAAAAGAAAATCTCCGGTCCGAGGCGTTTGCCTTCCCGGATATCGCGCCGCAAAGGGACGAGAGATTCCAGATACCCGCCCATATCGCGAACGGTAGCGATGCCATTCGCCAGCAGTAAAGGGAGAAAAAAATTGTGGCTGCCCTCGGGTTCGCCCGCGCCGGTGAGATGAACGTGAGAATCGAACAGCGCTGGAATCAGGAATTTACCCGTCGCGTCGATGACTTGCGCATTGCGCGGTATGGATATGGATGGGAAGCCACCTACGGCTGTAATCCGATGATCACCGATTAATATGGTCATGTCCGGCTGCGGCGGCGCGCCGGTCGCATCGATCAATGTTGCATGCGTGATTGCGAGGGTAGGGCCCGCGGGTTTGGAGCAGCCGAAAAACCAGATGGCCGCGAAGAGATAAGTGAAATTATTCATGCGTCGCACGAGGCGAGCGAAAGAAATTCTCAACGTTGCATTGGGCTGTTGCTTGTTCACTGCTTCAGCCGAATCTGTGACATAGGGAAGAACATTCGTCACTGGAGGCGATTGTATTTCTTCAGCACGGCGCGGAGTTCATCGTGCGGAAGCGCAACTGCGCGGTGATTGTCGATGCCGGTCATGGTGTCGGCGGCAATCATGGCATTAACGACAGCCTCCTCGGTGGCTTGCACGGTCGCGGCGAAAATGGGTTCGATTCGGTCGTTCGGGAGCATTTTAAGGTCGACGACATGATCGGCTGAAGCTGCGCCAGGATTCGCTGTGGAGAACGCAATGAAAATGTCGCCGGAGCCATTCCCCGAAATACTGCCGAGGCGACCCAAGGCCAGCGAAGCCCTTCGCGCCACGCGCTTTAGTTGATGCGCCACCAGCGGAGCATCGGTGGCCACCACCACGATGATCGAGCCATACTCGCGCTCGCCAAATACTTCCGCGCTGTAGACAGGATTCCCGGGTATCTCCCGGCCAACCGGTACCCCCGCGATGCGCAGGTTCGGTCGTCGTCCAAAATTGCACTGAACCAGCACGCCAACGGTGTAGCCGCCATCCTTCGTGGTCAGCTTTCGCGACGCGGTTCCAATCCCGCCTTTGAATTCGTTGCACACCATTCCAGTACCGCCGCCGACGTTACCTTCCTGAACGGCGCCCGAGGTTGCAGATTCGATGGCGTGAAGCGCGTGTTCCGGCTTCACGTGGAAACCGTTGATATCGTTCAGCCATCCATCCCACGTTTCCGCCACAACCGGAAGGGACCACCAGTCGTTGTCAGGTCCCTCCTTACCGTGCACTACCCGCCACTGAATGGCGGCATCTCGGACGATCCCAACGCTGTGCGTGTTGGTAACCATCACCGGGCCGGCGAGAAATCCAGACTCTTCGACCCACGTCGTACCGGTCATTTCGCCGTTGCCATTCAAAGACCACCAACCGGCAAAGACGGGATCGTCAAGCGAGTCCTTGCCGCGGGGCAGAACAGCGGTTACGCCGGTTCGTACCGGCCCCTTGCCGACGACCAGCTTGCCTTCTCCGGAAATCAGCGTGGTGTTTCCGACGGTCACGCCGGAAACGTCGGTGATGGCGTTGAACGCTCCGGGTGTCCCGTCGAAGGGGATTCCGAGATCCCGCGCGCGTGGTTTCGCTTTACCGTCGGCTTGTGCCTGAAGTTGAGCTGTCGTTAAGGTTAGAACAAGAAGCAAGAAAAAGAGCCGCGGAAGAAGACGCATTCGTTTTTGCTCCCAAGATCGAGACGCAGCATTTTGGAAGGCCGTCCGGTAAAGGCCGGCGGCTTCGCTTCAATTTATTTTGAGAAATGCGAGCCAGCGCAGTTGTAAGAGACCGTGAGATTATCGCAGATTCTTCTCACTCACAATAAAAGGCGGCGCCGGGAGTAAGTGTTCACCATGGAGCCCGAACTCCTGCGCCATCGCGCGCCCGATCTCGGGAACTACGTGACCTATGCTCACCACCACAGCGTGCGCACAGGAGTCGAGCAAAAATGCCCGAGCGAGGTTGTGTTACGCTTTGCCCGATTCTCTCGCTGTAAGCGGCGCTGATTGGTGAGGCATTGGCGATCCGGCAAAACACGTTTCGAAAATTGGCGCAGGAACCCTTGACCCAGTCGACGCGAGATCAATCGGTGCCCGATCAACCCACCAACACTCTAATCCGCACGATTGGCCGCTGGAGCCTGACCGCTCTGATCATCAATTCGATTATTGGCAGTGGCATCTTCGGTCTGCCGTCGGTCGTCTCCGGCCGCCTCGGACGCCTGGCCCCAATCGCCTACTTGATCGCCGGCGCAGGCATGGCGATCATCGCCGGCTGCCTCGGCGAAGTCGCCTCCCAATTTCGAGAAACCGGCGGCCCTTACCTGTACGCTCGCGAAACGCTGGGCCGCTTCTGGGGCATTCAGATCGCCTGGATGACCTGGCTCTCGAGAATCGCCGCAGGCTCCGGCACCGCTAATCTATTCACGACGTATCTGGGGCAAATTTTTCCACGCGCCACGCAGCCGGTCTACCGCATGGCAATTCTGACGCTATTGGTTGGAGTCCTGGCGGTTGCCAATTATATTGGCGTGAAATCTGGAGCGCGTGTCAGCGATTTCTTCACGGGCACGAAAATTCTGCTCCTGGCGATCTTCATAGGCGCCGGGCTCTGGTGGATAGGCGCGCACGGCGCGGTAACACCGGCGCCATTGCCGAACGCCATTGGTGCGAATGACTGGCTCGAAGCTGTCCTGGTGCTCGTCTATGCCTACGGTGGTTTCGAGGCCGTGCTGCTGGCCACTGGCGAGATGCGCAATCCACGCCGCGACGCTCCTGTAGCGCTGATGGTCGGCATCGCCAGCGTGGCCGTAATCTATACGCTCGTGCAAGTTGTGGTCAGCGGAACGCTGCCCGATCCCGCTTCCACCCAGCGGCCTATCGCGGATTCCGCAGGCCGGATTCTGGGTCCAGGCGCTGCGGCTGGCATCGCAATTGGCACGCTCGTGTCGATCTACGGTTATCTGAGCGCCAACATGCTGCACACCCCGCGACTAACCTTCGCACTGGCTGAGGGCGGAGACTTCCCTGCAATCTTTGCGCGAATCCACAAGCGATTTCACACGCCGTACGTCTCGATCGTCCTCTACACCGTCCTTCTATTGGCATTCACGCTCGCAGGCAATTTCCGTTGGAACATCACGCTATCAGCGATTGCTCGCCTGTTTACCTACGGCTCGATCGCAATCGCCTTGCTGATCTTGCGCGAAACGAAATCCCGATGCGGACGCATTCCGGGTGCCCGCCGGCAAGCTGCTCGCCATCGTCGCGATTCTGTTCTGTGTGGTCCTGCTCGCGCGCACGCCGCTGAGTAATTCCACGGTGGTGCTCGTCACCGCCGCGCTGGCGACTGTCAACTGGAGCATCGTTCGCAAGACGCCAGCTTCAAGGTAGACCAGTTTGGAGGCGGCTTCGCGGCTGCGCATGACCGCTCCATAAGCCGAGTGGAAGAACAATTGAGCAGAGAGTGCGTTCCGATTGATAGAAAAATATATGAGGGCGAAAACATGATCAAGCAACGGTCCGGCTCCTCGTGGATGCCAGCCGACGACTACGGCAGAGAGATGCCGAGACATTTTCGGTGAATCTGCTGGTCCGCGACGTGCAAGCGTCCGTGCTTTTCTACCGCGACGTCCTAGGCGCGACCATCCGCCACGCGACACGGATTTCGCCGCGCTCAACCTCGCCGGTGCGGAGTTCATGCTGCACGCCGACCACACCTACGACCACCATCCTTTACTATGCACGCATACAGGCTCAGGGCGCGACGTTACGCGGAACTGGAGCAGAGTTACGCGTGATGGGGCGTCGATCCCGACGCGGTACAGGCTCGTGCACTAGCTGCCGGCGCCACCATCGTTCAACCCGCTGCCGATTTCCCGCACGGATGGCGGGACGTTATCGTAGCCGACCCAGATGGCTACATCTGGGCTGTCGGCCTGCCAAGGTAAAACCCGTCTCGTCCGGCTACGGGTGTCTTGTGGTCTCCGCTTACTTGGAATCGATGCCGAATCGTGACATATTCATCGATCGGCGTGCTTTCCACAAACGCGCCTGATGCCACGAGAGGACAATCAAAACCATGATTCGGATCGGTTTGCGAAGCGGCTTGGGAGTCGCAGCACTTATGCTGTGCGCGCTTGGGGGCACCGGCGCGCAGGAGGCGGCGAAACATCCCATCACGTTTGACGACATGATCCGGATGCATCGCGTCAGCGAGCCACAAATTTCGCCCGACGGAAAATGGGTGGCCTACACGGTGGCCACGCCCGACATGGATGCGAACCGTAACGCCAGCAATATTTGGCTGGTGTCCACGGAAAGCGGCGCGCCGATCCAGTTGACGCAAAGCGGCCACGATTCTGCACCGATATGGTCGCCCACCGGAAAAATGATTGCGTTCATTTCCTCACGCGCCGGCGAATCCCAGGTCTACGTCCTTTCGATGGACGGCGGCGAAGCACACGCTTGGACACATCTTTCCAGGTGGCGCGGACATGGTCAAGTGGTCGCCCGATGGAAAAACGATTGCGTTCACTTCATCGGTGTATCCCGATTGCAAGGACGACGCCTGCAACAAATCGCGGGACGAGGAGAAAGAAAAGAACAAAGTAAAGGCGCATGTCGCCGAGCATCTGCTCTATCGGCACTGGACCCATTGGATCGGAGGGCAAGCGCAGCCACTTATTCGTGGTCCAGGCGCCAAACGCGCCGGATCAGGCGGAAGCCGGCGAGGCGCCGCGGGATCTGACCGAAGGCGCAGATTATGACGTACCTCCCGATGAGCGCAGCGGTGCTGAGGACATCAATTTTTCGAC
This sequence comes from uncultured Acidobacteriota bacterium, assembly GCA_963721915.1. Classification (GTDB taxonomy): domain Bacteria; phylum Acidobacteriota; class Terriglobia; order Acidiferrales; family UBA7541; genus Acidiferrum. The sequence continues at coordinate 106,249 of CAVRLD010000011.1, forward strand.
AGACGGCAAGGAACTCTGCTTCACGGCCGTAACCGACAAGGTTGAAGCGATCAGCACCAACGGCGATTTGTTCCTGGTGCCGGTGGCTGGAGGCGTGCAGCCAAAGAAAATCACCGCGAACCCCGGCTTCGACGGGAACCCCGTTTATTCAGCCGACGGCAAATACATCGCTTATCACGCGCAACTCACCGCCGGGTATGAGTCCGATCGCTGGCGGGTGATGCTGTACGACCGCCAAAGCGGTAAGAATGAAAATCTCTCGGAAGGGTTTGACCGCAGCGCCGATCAACTCACGTGGTCGTCGGACAGCAAGAAGATTTTCTTTGTGGCGGAGAACGAAACGCTGCAGCCGGTGTATGCAATGGAGACACGCTCGGGGGCGCAACCTCAGAAGGTGGTCGCCGAGGGATTCAATACCGGCTTGTCCATCAGTGAGGATGCCAAGACGCTCACATTCGAGCGGACCAGTCTGACCATGCCGGCGGAATTGTTCGCGGCGAAAAGCGATGGAACCGGTTTGCGCCAGCTTACGCACCACAACGATTCCATTCTTGCGAACCTGGAGATGAGCGAGCCGGAGACTTTCTGGTTTGTGAGCGCGGATGGCGTTCGTGTGCAGGCGATGGTCGTGCGTCCGCCAAATTTCGACACCGAGAAGAAATACCCGCTGCTGGTCCTGCTACATGGCGGCCCGCAGACCATGTTTTCGAACGCGTGGGGCTACCGGTGGAATCCGCAGGTCGTTTCTGCTCCAGGCTACGTGAGCTTGATGATCAACCGCCGCGGTTCGACCGGCTACGGCCAGAAATTCACCGATGAAATCACGAACGATTGGGGCGGCAAAGCGTATGCCGATGTAATGAAAGGTATCGGACGTGACAGTCGCGAAGTACAAATACGTCGATGGCACGCGCGTGGCGGCAGCTGGCGGATCGTACGGCGGCTATCTGGCGGATTGGCTCGCCACGCACACCGGGCGCTTCAAAGCAATCATTAGTCATGCCGGCATCTACGATAAAGTCGCGATGTACGCTACCGAGGAACTCTGGTTTGAAGAGCACGATATGCAAGGGACGCCTTGGGCGGCTCCGGAGAACTATAAGAAGTGGTCGCCATCGACGTACGCGGCGGAGTTAGGAAAATACAAGACCCCGACGTTAGTTATCGCTGGAGAACGCGATTATCGGGTGCCTTACACGCAATCGCTCGAATTCTTCAGCGCATTGCAGCGGCAAGGCGTTCCATCCAAGTTGGTCGTGTTTCCAGACGAAGGACATTGGATCCTGAAGCCGCAAAACGCCCAATTTTGGTACAAAACGTTCCTGGATTGGGTGGCGACGTATCTGAAATGATCGAAGCCGGCTCGGAAGCCTGCGCTACCAGTGATCCTGTAGCGCAAGACGTAGTCCGCGCAGCCCTGCGGCTCTTGATTCCGATCAGGTCGCGAGTAAACGCTGCAAAGCGCGGCGCAGGAAGCGGAATAGGTGGAAGAGTATGAACACAGCAAGAGCGATCAGCAGCACGACCACAACGATCGTCGCACGAGGGTGAACGGTAGACATCCAAGTCAGCCAAACCGCCAAAACGTCTTCGCCCAGGCTCAAAGTCCAATTGCTAAATGGTTCGGGACTCGCATTCGCTGCAGCTCGAGCGCTGGCCTTGGTTCCGTGCGAGGTAAGTGCCACTCCTCCGGCGAGCAGCGCCGCTCCCCAGCGCCATTCCGGTGGCGCCGCGCCGGCAGCGCCGTAGGCGACCAGTGCGGCCGCCGGTGGACGGATGACAGTATGAATCGCGTCCCACACGCTATCGACATAAGGTATTTTGTCGGCGAGAAATTCGATCACGTACAGCGCGATGGCAATGCCCAACACCCAAGGATGCGAGAGCACTTGCAGCGATGCCGTCAAATGAATCACGCCGAATCGTTGAAGCAAGCCAAGAGTCGCGATCGTCGCATAAAGATTCAGGCCGGAGGAGAATCCAGCGCCAAGCGCGAGGCCGAGAGTTTCGACCGGATTCATGACCGTAGTCTAGCACCAAGCGCGTGGTATGGTCCGCAGGGCAGAAATATTTAGGCGACTGTAGCCCGGGCAAGTCGGGGCGCAGTGGTCCTGCGCTCCTACAAGGGCGTAGGCGGAACAACGGCGTGTCCAAACAAACGCCGGACCGATCTAAAGATCGGCCACCACACCGGCGATGCAGTCTTAGCCGAGAGCGCCGGCGGCGCGGAGGGCTTCTTTCATGCCGGCCCAGCTTTGGCGCGAGGATTCTTCGGGGGTGCCTGCGCCGCGCCAGTGGGTTTCGAGGCTGACGGCGAAATGGTAGCCGTCGCGTTTTAACGCGGTGAATTGACCGATCCAGTCGATGATGCCTTTGCCTACCGGGGCCCAATCGTAGCCTTTGCCGTCGGATTTTCTTGTGACGTCTTTGCAGTGGCAGTGGCCGATGCGTTCTTTCGGCAGCAATTGATAGCCGTCGGGAAACGGCTTTTCGCCTGCTGCGGCAGCGTTGCCGGGATCCCAATTCAGCATGAAGTTTTCCGCTTTCACCGCGGCTAAAACTTTTGCCGACTCGGCGGCGGTGGCGGTGTTGCAGGTCATTTCGTTTTCGAGCAGCAGAATGATTTTCTGTTTCGTCGCAATATCGGCGGCTTCGCGAAGTTTGGCGTTGATGGCGTCGCGATAAACGGCTTGGTCGTCGAGCCGCCAGAAGTCGAAGATCCGTACGCGCTCGGTTTGAAAAACCTTGGCCAGTTCCATGCTGCGTTCGAGGACTTCGGGTTGCTGGTCGAAGGTGAAGTCGGCGTTGAACTGGTCGCGCTTGGGGCTGAATTTGGATTGCGGCGCGCCGGGCCAATCAACTTTGAAGAGCGGGCTGGCGATATCGGTGACGCGGAGTTTGTATTTTTCCAGGATGCGGCGGGCTTCGGCGATTTCGTTGGCGTCGAGTTTCAGGATGTTTTTATTCCACATGCCGCGAAGCTCGATCCAGTCCATCCCGAATTCCTTGGACGTAACTTCGCAGGCGTGGCCAAAGTCCTGGGAAATTTCGTCGTTGATGATGGCCACTCGGAAAGTTGATTTCATACGGTGATTCCCAGCTTCTCTTCGAGATATTTTTTGCTGATCGCGGCGCACTCTTTCGGCGTTCGCGATTTGTCCGGAACGTCATCGAGTTCCACGATCGCCCAACCGCGGAAGTTTACTTTTCGCAGCGCTTTGAAGACGGCGGGGAGATCGACCTGGCCGCGGCCCAGCTCGACAAAACGGTAATATTTTTTGGGATCGGTGGAGGCGGGTAGCTTCTCCACATCCTTGATGTGCAGGAAGAGCAGGCGGTCGGAATATTTCTCGATGCATTTCACAGGATCGCCGCCGCCTTGGAAGTAGTGGGCAATATCGAGTTCCAGCTTGGCGTAGCGGGGATCGGTGGCTTCGAGAATCTGATCGACTTCCTCGGGGTGCTCGCCCAACGAGCCCATGTGATTGTGATAGCCGAGTGGCACGCCGAGGTCGGCGGTGCGCTTGCCGATTTCGGTGAGCAGATTGCCGAGCTTTTTGTAATCGGCGGAGGTGATGGCGCGATTTTTGGGCCGGTCGTCGGTGACTTGGAGATAGAGGCCGCCCGCGTCGTGCAGGAATTTGGCGTGGGCTGCGTGTTTGGCGATTTCGTCGGCTTGTACGCCGTCGATGTTGACGCCGCCGCTGGAAAGCGCGACGAACGTTAAATTGTGTTTTTGCAATAGATCACGCAAAGCCTGGATGCTGCTGAATTCGTCGACGACATTCGAGCGAATCTGGATGCCGCGGAAGCCGAGCGCGGAAACGTCGTCGATGGCCTGGCGGTCGTTGCCGCCCCAGGTGATGGCAGCGTAGCCGTAGTGGATTTCGCTGGGGCCGGACGGGATGGGCCTGTCGAAGTAGGAGAGATCGACGGGGGGATAGAGGAGTTCGCGGGTGCTGGAAGGCTTCAGGGGGAAACACGAGACAGCCGCTATAGCGACTGCTCCGGTGAGGAAGTCGCGACGCGGGAATTTAGAATTCATGTGTCATTGCCTCCAACGGGTTTGGAAATTTGAAGGACTGCATGCTGGGAGTAACTCTGTGGAAGTTCACTCCAAACCGGCACCCTTTGAAACCCGCAAAGGGCACGGCATCCGCGTGAAAAGCAGATCCCTCACCCCTCGCAAACCGCGGGCGTTCGGGATGACAGTGTTGCGCGTATTGTGTCGTGTTGTGAATGGCGTAGCTCTTTTTCTGCATTCTACCCTCAAGCCTTGCGTCACCCCTCATGTCAGGATTTTCCGCGCTTTCTCTTTTGCGCTGGCAGTATCTTTTTCGATGTCCCCACGCTTTTCGATTTGGATGCTGGATGTGGCTCGGCTGGCGCGGCGTAGCCTTGGGGATGGGCGCGGAACCAGTCCCACGCGCTGCGCACGATGTCTTCCAGGTTGGCGTATTGCGGCTGCCAGTGGAGTTCCCGTTTGATTTTTTCGGAGCTGGCTACCAGGATGGCGGGATCGCCGGGGCGACGTGCGACTTCACGAACGGGAATGCGATGGCCGGTGACACGCCGGGCGGTCTCGATGACTTCGCGAACGCTGAAACCTTTTCCGTTGCCGAGGTTGTAGATTAATTGGTCTTTTTCTTTTAGTGCGTCGAGCACCAGCAAATGAGCGCTGGCGAGGTCGCTGATATGAATGTAGTCGCGGACGCAGGTGCCGTCCGGCGTGGGATAGTCCGTACCGAAGATGGAAATCGAGTCACGCTTTCCGAGCGCGACCTGGAGGATCAGAGGAATCAGGTGCGATTCTGGATGATGGTCTTCGCCCTGGTCGGAAGTAGCGCCAGCGGCATTGAAATAGCGCAGACAGGCGTAGCGCAGTCCATGGATGCGGTGCAACCAGTCAAGCATGTGCTCGACCAGAAGTTTGGATTCGCCATAGGTGTTGGTGGGATGGAGCGGGTCGGTTTCCTCGATGGGGGTGCGGTCGGGCGTGCCGAATAAGGCGGCGGTGGAGGAAAAGACGAAGCGGCGAACTTTGTGGGCGAGGACTGCTTCCAGCAGCGTGAGTGTGTTGGCCGTATTGTTGCGGAAATATTGCTCGGGAAATTTCATCGATTCGCCGGCTTCGATAGAGGCGGCGAGGTGCACGACGCCATCGATGCGATGTTGGCTGAAGACGCGATCGAGGGCAGGACGGTCTGAGGTTTCTCCGACGACAAGTTTGGCTTTCGCCGGGACGGCTTTCTTGTGTCCATTGCTCAAATTGTCGAAGACGATGACGTCGAAGCCTTTTTTCAGGAGCTGGGAGGTGATTACGCTTCCGATGTATCCGGCTCCTCCAGTGACTAGGATGCGATCGGGCATTGGCTCTGGTTCCTCAGTTAGCGTGGTGTCGAGGCATTGCCGGGTGCCTTCGCTTTAGCGTTCGAGCGCATCGATTACATCAAGAATCTGGCTTTCGCGCCAGTCGGGGTTTTGTTAAGCGCAGGACGAAACGTCTCCGGGCCTATGCGACGACGCATTGCATTGAGTAAAAAAGAAGATGTGTATCTAATGAAGCCTTACAAACGAAGGTTGGCGCCTATGGGGGCGGCGACGAGCGATTCCGTGTTTCAAGCATGGCAGGCCCGGCAATTTGACTCGAAATCCAACTTAGGATTGAGGTTTCACACCCAATGAGGAAGACCCAGTCTGCAAGGCTCGTTGCGCTCGTCGCGGCGTTGTTTCTAGGTGGAGCACCGAACGGCGCCCTGTTCGCACAGTCGGAATCCACGCTAGAGCAGCGCATCAAGAAGGTCATGGACCGGCCCGAGTTTGCGCACTCCCGGTTCGGGATCAAGTTTTATTCGATGGATACCGGGAAGGTCGTCTACGAATTGAACACGCAGCAACTTTTCGTTCCGGGATCGACCACAAAACTGCTCACCGAAGGCACAGCGTTGGAACTGCTGGGCGGAGACTATCGCTTCCACACCAGGATTTACCGGACCGGGCCAATCAAGAAGAACGGGACCCTGGATGGGGACCTGATCCTGGTAGCCAGCGGCGACTACAACCTTTCGAATCGCATTCAACCAGACGGCACGCTCGCGTTTGAAGATGAAGACCACTCGTACGGTGGTCCGGACAGCAAGGGTTTAGCCGGAGACACATTGCTGGTAGTGCGCGAATTCGCCAAGCAGATCGCCGACAAAGGCATCAAGCGAGTCAAGGGCAAGTTGTTGGTGGACGCCACACTCTTTCCCGAAGGCGACCGCGAACTCGGAACTGGAATCGTAATTTCGCCGGTCGTTGTGAATGACAATGTGATCGATGTCATCGCGATGCCTGGAACGACAGAAGGTTCGCCGGTCTCGTTAAAGATTTCGCCTCAAACCGCTTACGTTACGTTCGTGAACCAAGCGACAACGGGAAAACTCGGATCGAAGACGAGCCTTGAGTATGCGGATGAAAAACTCAACCCAGACGGGTCGCGCAGCGTGACCCTGACGGGGACTCTTGCACTTGGCGCGCGGCCGACCATGGTGGCGTACCCGGTGCCGGAACCAAGCCGTTACGCCGCAATGCTATTGATGGCGGCGCTGAAAGAAAAAGGCGTGAGTTGCGCGCTCGCAGTTCCCGGAGATAAGACCGATTTCAAAATACTGGCCTCAAACTACAAGCAAGAGAATGTGGTCGCGGAACACGTTTCGCCGCCGCTAAAGGAAGACGTCAAAATTACGCTGAAGGTAAGTCAAAATCTGCACGCCAGCATGACGCCTTTTGTCCTGGGCGCGCTGATCGCTAATAAAGACTCACGGATCGACCAGGCGGGCTTCGATTTGGAGAACGAGTTTCTTACAAAGGGAGGACTCGATCTCAGGGGCGCGTCGCAAAGTGATGGCGCCGGCGGAAACGCCTACTATTCGCCGGATTTCATGGTGCACTACCTCTTATACATGTCGAAGCAGAAGGATTTCGCCGATTTCCATCGAGCCCTGCCAATTCTGGGAAAAGACGGCACGCTGTTCAAGATTCAGGTGAATTCACCGGCTGCGGGGCACGTGCTGGCGAAAACGGGAACGTATGACGTCTACGACGCCCTGAACAAAAATTTGATGGTTACCGGGAAGGGTCTTGCCGGCTACATAGATACGGCAAGCGGCCAGCGACTCGTCTTCGCGCTCTATGTCAACATGGTTGCGGTTCCGCTGGATGATCCCGAGGCGGCCCAGAAAATCGCGGGTGAGGCCCTCGGCGAAATTGCCTCGGCAGCCTACGACTCGCCTTTAAACTGACCCGCGCCCATTCCTAAATGCATGTCTCATAGCGTTGCAAGAGCTTCCCGTGCTTACGACTCAGAGCTAGCGTTTCGCCCGTTCTGGCGCAGGCGACCTCCGCGGAGACATTTGAGGATTTGCGTGTGGGAGAGAAAACGTGATTTATTCAGAGGATGAGTACGAAGCTGTTCACAAATGTCGTGCCGGTCGATAACCCCGAACCTGCGACAGTCGTGGACCGTGGGCCGTTAGGGCGCGGATTGCGCGCGATTTTGCTGCTGAGTTTCGGTGGGCTGCTGGCTTTGCTTCTCTATTCGGGTGCGAATGCGCTGCATACGCTCCGCGAGCTGCACGAGGTGGAAGAGTCCGCGAGGACCCGATCTCTTGAGCGCAGGCGCGTTCTGTCCACAGTCGTCCTGTCCGCGAGCACGTATAACAACAACATGGAAGCGGTTTTACTTAACTTGAAGCCAGAAGAGGAAGCTGACGCTGCTGGAGACGTCGCAAAATGCGCGGATCAAACACGCATGGCGCTGCAAGCATATCCCGCCGATCGCAGCACGGAAGAGCAAGCCCTGATCGAGCAACTGCAAAAATACCTGGCGGAAGAAGATACCGTCTTTCGTTCGGCGCGCGACTGGAAGCCGGAGGAACGCAGAAGCCGCGGCCAAGCGGTGGTGGCCGCAGAGATTATTCCCAGAAGACAGAAATTCGTGGCCATCGCGCAAAGGATCGAGTTGCTGAGCGACCAGCAGACCGTCGCGGCGAAACAAGCAAGTTTTGAGGAGTTCGCGCGGCGTCAGGATCGGTTGACAAAGTTCTTAATCCTGGCGCTGACCTCGGGCCTGTTGCTCGCAGTCGGCAGCGCTGTGTATATCATGCGACTCGAGCGCCAAGGCCGGCTGCGCTATTCCGAACTGGTGCAGAGCCGCGGAGAAATGCAGCAACTTTCCGCGCGTCTGGTGGACGCGCAAGAGACGGAACGCCGCGCGATTTCGCGCGAGCTTCACGACGAAGTGGGGCAGGCCCTAGGCTTACTGCTGATGGACGCGGGGCGGCTGTCGAATCAGCTTGGCAGCACCGACCAAAAAGGGCAGGAACTGGTTCGCAATATCAAGACCGTAGCGGAACGAACGGTGCAAACCGTACGAAATATGGCGCTGCTGCTGCGACCGTCAATGTTGGATGACCTGGGATTGGTGGCCGCCGTGGAATGGTATGCGCGGGAAATGTCGCGGCGCGGCGAAATCGAAGTGGACGTACACGCCAAAAATGTGTCCGAGGCGCTGCCGGATCCCGTAAAGGTCTGCGTTTACCGCATCGTACAGGAGGCGGTCAACAACGTTCAGCGTCACGCGAAGGCGAAGAATGCTGTCGTGGAACTGGAACAGACCAACGATGCGATTCGCGTAAAGATCACGGACGACGGCAGCGGATTTGACCCGAAACGCGCTCGCGGCATGGGGCTTCTCGGCATGGAAGAGCGCGTCAAACGCCTTGGCGGCAAGATCGAGATCGACTCGCGACAGGGGACCGGGACGACCATCCGAGCCGAGCTTCCGCTGGCCGGTACAAAAAGTAGCGCGCCATGAAGAAAACTCGAATCCTGCTGGCTGACGATCACAATCTGATTCGGCATGGTCTGCGATTGGTCATCGAACAGCAGCCGGATTTGATCGTTGTCGGCGAAGCGGGAGACGGTCGCCAAGCAGTTTCTCTGGCAGCATCACTGAAGCCGAATGTCGCGGTGCTCGACATTGGCATGCCGAATTTGAATGGCGTTGAAGCCGCCAAACAGATTACCGAAGGAGAATCCGGCACCGCCGTGGTCATGCTGAGCATGTATTCGGACGAGTCCTATATTTTGAGGGCGCTTAAAGCTGGGGCGCGCGGCTACCTGCTGAAGGATTCGGCCGAGACGGATTTGGTTCGCGCCATACGCTCAGTGGCCGAAGGTAAGTCTTTCTTTAGTCCGACGGTGAGCCGTGTGCTGCTCGAAGACTACATGCGGAAACTCCAGCGTACCGGCGGCGAGAGTTCCTATGACCTGCTGACGCCTCGTGAACGGGAAGTTTTGCAATTGATTGCCGAGGGAAAGTCGAACAAAGAAGTGGCCGACATGCTCAACCTCAGTGTGTACACGGTGGAAACGCACCGGGGGAACTTGATGGAAAAGCTGAAATTGAAGGGCGTGCCGGAATTGATTCTTTATGCAGTGCGAAAAGGAATCATTTCCTGAGCCTGCGCGTCGTGACTTACACCTGCTCCACCGGAACCACCCAGCACCACCGCTCTAAACCTATTGTCTTCAGTCAGATAGAGACTACTAAATCGAGGGTATCCAAAATACCCAGCGGTCGGGACGCGCGTGAGCGGCACCTGGCGCGTCTAAACCAAAGAGAAAGCTGGCTGATCCAGCCGGTTAAAATGTCGAGGAGAGTGAACATGAATGCAATGCGATTTTCGCGCAAGGGGACGGGCGCAGTGCTTGCCCTTGCTTTTGGGCTAGCTGGAGGCGCGACCGGCTACGGTGTGGCGCGCGCGAAAGAAGGTACGGGAACGCACGTGCACGCGTCGCTGAAACTGGCGGATCCCAGCGAAGGACCCAGCAAGATTGGGTTCGCGCCGATCGTGAAGGAAGTTCTACCAAACGTTGTGAATATTTCGTCGTCCAAAGTTGTGCGTACGCCGAATCAAATGCCGGAAGGAATGCAGTCGGATCCTTTCTTCCAACAGTTCTTTGGGCACGGTTTCGGACGTCCCGAAATTCCAAAGAACCAGCGTGAGCACAGTCTCGGCTCCGGTGTAATCGTCAGTCCAGAAGGCTATGTGCTCACCAACAATCACGTAGTCGATGGCGCGACCGACGTGAAGGTCACGCTCTCCGACAAGCGCGAACTGAAGGCGCAGATCGTCGGGACAGACCCGAAGACCGACGTGGCAGTCCTGAAGCTGGATGGCTCGAATTTCCCCGCAATTACTCTGGGCGATTCTTCCAAGGTGCAGGTGGGCGACTATGCGTTGGCCATTGGCGACCCGTTCGGCGTGGGCCAGACGGTCACCATGGGCATAGTGAGCGCGAAAGGTCGCGGCAACCTGGGCATCGAGGACTATGAAGATTTCATCCAGACCGACGCTCCAATCAACCCCGGAAATTCCGGCGGCGCGCTGGTGAACGATCGCGGCGAATTGGTTGGCATCAATACCGCAATTCTGTCGCATGGTTCCGGCGGCAATGAAGGAATCGGGTTCGCGATTCCCGTCAACCTGGCGCGGAATGTGATGGGCCAGATCCTGGATCACGGTAAAGTGACCCGCGGCTACTTGGGCGTCGTGATACAGCCCATCTCGCCGGCGATGGCGAAGCAACTGGGCCTCGGCAAGCTTCAGGGCGCACTAGTGGGCGATGTGAGCTCGAAGGGTCCTGCTCAAGCAGCCGGGGTGCAGCGCGGAGACGTCATCCTTTCCATGAACGGAAAACCGGTGAACGACAGCAATGAGCTGCGCAACACCGTGTCCATGATGCAGCCGGGTGAGACCGTTAAGCTCGAGGTCTCGCGCAATGGCAGCACGAAGGACCTCAACGTAAAACTGGGCGAGTTGCCACTCTCAAAGCAGGACGCCGCCGAGAGTCAACACGAAGGCGCGTCGAAGGATGCGCTGGAAGGCGTCAGCGTCGAGAATCTAGACGCAGAAACCGCGGCGCAACTGCAACTGCCGGAATCGACCAAGGGCGTAGTGGTGACCGGAATTGACCCGGCCAGCCCGAAAGCGGAGTCTGGTTTGCAGAAAGGCGACGTAATTCAGGAAGTGAACCATCAACCGGTCCACAATGTCGCTGAATTCGAACAAGCCATGCGCAAGGCTGGCGGCAGCGCGCTGCTCCTTGTCAACCGCGGTGGAACCACACTGTTCATCGCGGTGTAACTCGATCAAATCAGGCAAATACGCAGACACCGGCCGCGTCGAAAGACGCGGCCGGTTTTGTTTGTGGGTCATGACTTTCCGACCCGGCTTAGGCCCTGTCTGTGCCGCAGTCAAGAGTCCGTCTACCGCTGGGAGACGCCAATATCTAACTGGGAGAAACGGGACCAAAGTCCCATTGACCGATATCAGCCCAGCCGCCTACCTTGGATGAGCAGGAGCGTTGTTGCACGAGCCATAACTATGAGTGATTCGAACATCCATTCCGTTCCACCTTCGCTGGACCCGGGCGAGCAAGAGCTTGCGGAAGAGCTTTCGCGGATTCAGAAACGCGATTCGTGGTTGGGTCGTTATTCGATTTTCGTCAGCGTGCTGCTGGTAGCGGCAATCGTCGCGCTGGCGGTGATCGCGCTGCGGCAAGGAGCCGAGCCCTTTTATAAAGTGAGGCTTACGGAAGCGATTTTTGGCTTGATCGCTCTAATCGTTCTGTTCAACGTTTACACGATCCGGCAGGAAATTCTGATCAAGCAGCTGCGCAGCCAGCTCGCCGAAAAACAAGGGCAGTTCTACAATCTTCGCAACCTGTCGATGATCGATCCGCTCACGGGCTTGTACAATCGGCGCTTTGCGGAACAGCGGCTGGCCGCGGAGGTTTCCCGCTCGGAGCGCATGGGGCACCCTCTGGCCCTTTTGATGCTCGATTTGAAAGATTTCAAGCAACTGAATGAAGTGAGCACGCGGGAGGCCGGCGATCAGGTGCTCAAGACGTTTGCGACCAGGCTCAGTCGCGTGATTCGCGGCTCCGATTTGGCCGTTCGACTGGACGCCGATAAATTTATGATTCTTCTGCCGGAATGTACATCCGATCAGTTGCAACGTGTCCTCGGGCGTCTCAGCCCCTTCGAGCTGGATTGGAACGGCACAAAGATTCCAGTGACCTTCACAGCTGCGTGGAAACAATACCAACTCGGAGAGAGCGCGCCGGAATTTCTTGCGCGCGTAGATCAGGCACTCGCTGGGGCCAAAAAGGCCGGCAGCAAAGCTCCCTACTTTGAAACTCTGAGTCTCTAGCCTGCCGCCCGTACGTTTTCTGTTTTTTGAGGCAGTTCACCACTGTTCTTCCCTCAATTCCACCGACCAAAAACACTCTCCGAACCGCCAAGCCGTTGTACAATGCGCGGTACCGAATTATAAAATCTGAGCTAGATTGCGCTCGGAGAAAGAGTCCGAACGCTGCGGTAAATTGCGCGGTCGCGGACGATACGCGAGACAGGCGGTTGCCGCCATTCGGCTGGATGAGCGCGGGGAAATCGGCGCTGAAGGAACACGGAAGATGGCTCTTCCCAAGGACAAACACTTCACGGCACGCGTGATTGATCGCAAAGAGCTGTCCGAAGATCTGTGGCTGGTGCGTGTCGATCCTGGCGGACCGTTCCAGTTCAAGGCCGGGCAATATGCCACGCTCGGGGTCGACCACGGCGAGAAACGCATCGAGCGCGCCTATTCGATCGTCTCTTCGCCATATGAGGAGGGATTGCTGGAGTTTTTTATCGAATTGGTGCCTCAGGGTGAGCTGACGCCCCATCTTTATAAGCTCCATGAGGGCGACACGCTCTTTTGTCGCAAAATCGCCAAGGGGCGGTTTACTCTGGATTTGCGCAGCGGGCGAACAAATCATCTGCTGCTCGCCACGGTGACCGGCATCGCACCGTTTGTCAGCTACGTGCGCACCTTGTATAAGGATTGGAAATCTCGCGACAGCACGATGCCCGGAGAACACAAGTTGTTTTGTTTGCAAGGTGGAAGCCGCTCATGGGAATTCGGATATCGCGAAGAACTCGAGCGCGTGGCTTCCGAAGTCCCGTGGTTCAAGTATGTGGCGACTATCAGCCGCCCCTGGGAAGACGCCTCTTGGAAAGGCGAGACCGGCCGCGTTGATGATCTGATCCGTAAGTATACCGACGAGTGGAACCTGCGACCCGAAAATACCACCGGATATCTCTGCGGCCATCCGAGCATGTGCGAAAACGGCCAAGGCATTCTGGCGCGAGCCGGCTGGCCGAAGGGCTCGACATTCGAGGAAGTCTATTTTATTCCTGGGAAAGAAGGCGGTGAATAGCGCGGGCGGGGAGCAACTGGCAAAAAGCTCAAGCACTTGTTCTCTAGCAATGCTGATGTAACGGCGCTAAGAATCACAACGTCAACCCAACATGGGCCGTCTTGACGGTGTACAATGCCGCGCGGTCCGGGCTCGCAGCGAGATTTCTGATTCAGTTTGAAATGGTATCGGAGGATTATCCATGATTGTTGGTGTTCCCCGAGAGACCTTCCCGGGCGAGCGGCGCGTCGCGCTGGTACCCTCGGCGCTGGCCAATCTCGCAAAAGCAGGGATGGAAGTTGTCGTGGAAGCAGGCGCGGGCACGGAGGCGGGCTACCCTGACGCCGAGTATGCCGCCAAAGGCGGCAAGATCATCCCCCAGCGTTCCGAAGTTTTTCGACTAGCGGATATTATCGTGCAGGTGCTGGGCCACGGCGCCAACGACAGAACCGGC
>CAVRLD010000012.1:0-303210 GCA_963721915.1 uncultured Acidobacteriota bacterium
AATGCGACTTATTGGGACTTAGGACGCCAAACATAACTTGGTCGCATTCTCCGGCGGCCTAGCTTGGAATACACTTCAACCCCCGCGTCATCGATCCTGTCCTCGCCGATGTCATAAATATCGATGATCCTATCGAGCGACCAACTTACCATTTGCCCGTCGGAGTTCAGGTACGGGGTCGCATATTCTTGCCACTTCCGCCTCAAGCGTTTCTTGGCGTCTTCGAAGGAGGAAGCGCGAACCAAGACAAAACGATCCTCAGTGTTTTGCATGCCCGATGTCGCCCTCTCAACGCGGATCGCGACGAGAGCACGAACACAGAACCAAGACAACGATGGAGTTGGCGAGGGGCGTCGCCGGAATCCCGCTACTCTGACGACGTGGACAGTGCGAACACCACGAGAAACGCGCGACGGCTAGGATCAACTGCGGCGGGCCGGACACCCGTAGAGAGCTAGGCAGGTCGGACCGCCGTCGAATATCGCCGGATAACTTGCCATGCCTTGCCGCAACTAACAGCTTGGGAAACTTTTGGCGCAGGGAAGCAATCCATCGGTTCACGCGAGTAATCAGGTAGCCATGCCGCTGTGCTGGAGGAGCTTGCGTACCGCCCGTGTCAGATCGTAGGTTCGGAGACTTACGTCAGCCCAAGTCTTCGCCGTGCTTAGGCGACGGAACGAGGCTTCAGTCAGCTTGAAGTTTTCGAGCCCCGTTACGGGCATGTTCTCTCCTTTCCGATCCACGCCGTAGGACACTCGCATCAGCGAGGAAACGTAAGGCCATCGTATCACTCACAACCGTAATCCAGCTCGCAGTAGGCGGCCACATCCTGTGAAACGCGCTCACCGGACAAGTGCCTTACGCGGTCGGTCTACTTCCCAATATCTGAGAAAAGCTCTTCAACGGCAGCGCGTGGAATCTCCGTCTGCCGACTTAGCGGTGTGGCAGCACTGCCGACGTAGCGATTGCGGCGAACCGAAGGAACAATCTGAGCGAGAGAGTCCGCATGCAAGAAAGTGCTACGCCTTCGAAAATGCGTCAAGCCGGTTGACCCAGACCGATCCCGACCGGTGCGAGTGGCGAGGATGGGGTAGTAAAGCACAACGATCTGGGGAGAGTGGACAGGGCATAGCTTCTTGTACAATAGGGGGAAAGGCAGGGATACAGGACAAATCCGAGTATGGAACCGATAACGACTGTCACAACAGCTGGACGATTGCAAAGACCGCTGGCGAAATCTCGAAGAAACTCTACGAGTTCGGCAAAGGTCTAAGAGACCGCGAAGCGAAGCAGCAAATCGATGAAATACTGGACAGAGTGCGAGACCTGAAGCAATCTGCATCGCAACTTGAAGACGAGAATCGTGATCTCCGGGAGAAGTTGCGGTTCAAGAGCAGTGACTACGAGTTCCGTACTCCGTTCTGGTATGACAAGGCTCGCCCTGACCAACCGTTGTGCCCGAAGTGCTTCGCCAGTGACACGGCCGCACCGATGGGTGAACCAGGTCAGGGGGTCAGTAAGAAATATCGCCGCTGCCTGGTTTGCTGCCACTCCATCGAAGTGGACTTCAGTGAGCCGCAGCAAGCCCGCCAACTGCACAGGAGTGGTGGCCCGCATGGTTGGATGCGCTAAGGACTAATAGTGCGATGGGGAGCGATTACCCTTGAAGAAATCCGACTTGTACGCCGCGCTCCGCACCGAACTTCACCGACACGACTTCTCGACCTTCGTTGACGCGCCGTCCAATGTGCAGGAAAAGATTTGGAACGATGCCACAATTTCTCGATCATTTGACGGATGACGTTCTGCCTGCGGTGTTAGGGCGCGGTAACCTTGGACGCTACGACGACTGCAACGCCTCCGACTGCTATCAATAGTAATATTCGCCACACGGAAACTCCGCAGACTTTAGTTTTTCGTTCTAAGAGCCTTCACAAATTTGTCATCCACGAACGCATTCATGACCAGTTTCGGCACCATCTCATCTGGAATATCCCGTTCGCGGTCTTCTGCCGGTAGCGTTTCGATACTTGCCTCAAGATGGCGCAATCGCGCTGCTATGAGGGTGAGCGTCATTTCCGCCTCGCGTGAGAGGATAGTGTAGCGAGTATACTTGACGATATGGATTACAGCGTAGGCTCCCGCATCGGGGTCCGCCTCTACGGCGGCAAAGTTGTCGAGGCTGACCGAGATCCGATCTGGTCGGGCACCTGCGATGACACCAAGACGTGTTGGATTAATGTCGCTCGACTTTGATCGATTCGTTGAGGAGGCTTAGTTGGCTGAAGATGAAGTACTCGCCGGGCCTTGTTGCGCCTAGCGCCGCTGCTCGTGCTTTTGCTCCCTCAAGAGTCGGGAGGGATGCGAGACGAACTTCCTGCCCGCTCTTGGCGACTCGGAATACGTCGAACAGCGGAATCGCGTTGTCACTGCTGCCGCGCTGGCGATGAGTCTCTCTGTGCGTCATCAATGGTGTGATGCGGGTTCGACAAAATTCAATACGACAAAGATGCTTTGAAAACGGCAATCAGTCTGTGCCGTTTCATTTGCTGCGCGTACGTTTCGGGTCCTTCAAATGCCTCAAGCTTTTTTAGCTTGTGCCGGAACAAAGGACGAAATAGCCGTAATATAAAAAGTTTCATTTTTTAAAATCCGCAACTTTCGGGCCCTCAACCGACTTCGCAATATCATCGTCAATCAATTTAATTTCGAGAGCCAGTCTGCTGTTCCGAGGGCTCTTTAGGTATTCCTCGAACAGCAGTTTTCGTTTGGCTTTCAATCCTTCGCGCCTCGCCTTTTCGACGAGTGTGGGCTCTAACATTAGGGAACCTCGCGTTGTTTATCGTGGTTCAACGTTCGGGCGGGAGGAACGCCACTTGACGGTACGTCACCGTACAGAAGAAAGCAAGTCGCAACTATGCTCATTACTTTCAACTATGCTCATTGCTTCGGTAAGCGCCTGTTAGAGAGGTTAAACCATGACCGCTAAAGATTACATTGATGCAAAAGGCTACTGGATATCGCCGGAAGACCGAACCATCCGGCGCATCGGCGATGAAGGCGGCGAGCAACAGATCATCGCCAAGGCGACCGAAGAGTGCTCAGACGCGGAGTGGAATCGAATCTGCGATGCGTTGAGGGTCAGCCTATTTAAAATGGAGTAGAAGGCTTTCTGACAAGGTTCCACCGACGTTGCCACCCACGGAAGAAAAACTCCGACCATGTGAACCTCATGGGTTTGCCTGGCACATTGACTCGGAAATCATTGATTAGCTCTTCTTCGTATTGGCGGTTCAGGGATTCGTAACGATGCCGTAAACCAGTCATGATCTGGATCAAAAGAAGGTCAGAGGGATTCGCGGTGTCGAGCATAGCAGTCCTCGAAATACGATAACGCGATTTCTCCATATCTGTCAGTGGATTATTCCCGGCATTTTTCGCTAGTAAACCCGGCAAGCGGCTCCGCGTTTCAGGTTCAATTTGGACGACGCGAGGGCGGAGTGGCGGTAGGCGGCATCCTAAGAGGAACGCGTCATGAATTCAGCCTATTCCTATTGCAGATCAAGTCAGTCGTTGCCGTAGCGAAAAAGGTAGAAGCACGCAACGATGGCCGCAGCCCCAAAGAACACGTAGAACATGAGCGCATCGTGACGAGCGAAACGGTAATACAGAGCCGCGACAAAGAGAACGACTGGACCGACTTGATAGAACAGTCTCACCTGGGACAACCTACCCTACCGTGTAGACGCAACATAGGTCCATCTGGATTGCTCCAAGATTTAGGTCAGGACGGAAAAAAGGGAAGAGGCCCGGACGGAGTCGAGCCTCTTTGGGTTTGGGAGACATCACACGTAGCAAGTTGATGCTGCCAAACTCCCACGCCTGCATCTATCGGGTTCATACTTGAGGCTCGCTTAGACAGAAAGGAATGTTGAGGTCTAGCTCGCTCTCGAATCCCCCCTTAATTGGATTATCAATTCTCTGACGCCCGGGTCGGCGGCCGCGAGTGCAAACCGCTCTCGCTCACTTGTTAGCCGGGCGCCTTCAGACCTGGGTGGCCTGAAGACCGAACGCCGCTGCGCTGTGAGACATAAGCGCATTGACGCTGCTCAACTCCACCCGATTTGGGTCCTAGCAGGATGCTGAAAAAGCCAGGAATTTTGTAACGAGGCGGCGCGCGGTGCGTCTGATTAGGCATGCGAGGAAACGATCAGCAGCAGGGGCATGTGTTTAGCTACCTTTCACCGGAGCAGCGGGTACGCCAAGATCATCCGCTGCGGCCGATCCGCACGATGGTAGATAAGGTCCTCAAGGAACTCTCGCCAGAGTTCGACAAGATGTATTCCCAAGTGGGCCGTCCGTCGATTCCGCCGGAGCAGTTGCTGCGGGCTCTGTTGCTGCAGATGCTGTACTCGGTGCGCAGCGAGCGGCTGCTGGTGGAGGAGATCGACTACAACATATTGTTTCGCTGGTTCGTGGGGCTGAACTTGGACGATGAGGTGTGGGATGCCACGGTGTTCACCAAGAACCGCGACCGTTTGCTAGAGGCCGAAGTGGCCAAGGAGTTTCTGTCGCTGGTGGTGGAGCAAGCCCGCGGGCAGGGCTGGGCCTCGGACGAGCACTTCACGGTAGATGGAAGTTTGCTGGAAGCCTGGGCCGGCGTGAAGAGTTTTCAGCCGAAGAACAAGAAGAGTTCGTCTCCGCCGGATGATCCCGGAAATCCCACGGTGGATTATCGCGGCGAGAAGCGCTCGAACGAAACGCATGAGTCGAAAAGCGATCCCGAAGCGCAGATGGCGCGCAAAGGTCCAGGCAAGGAGGCCCAGTTGAGCTACAGCGGGAATCTGCTGGTGGAGAATCGCAACGGGTTGATGGTGGACAGCCGGGTGTGGGAAGCCACGGGCACGGCGGAGCGCTATGCCGCTCTGGAAATGCTGCAGGAACTTCCGGGAAGCAAGCGGGTGACGGTAGCTGGCGACAAGGGCTTCGACACGGCGGATTTCGTGCGCGAGTGTCGGAACCTATGGGTGACGCCGCATGTGGCGCAAAACCTTGGGCGCAGAGGCGGCAGCGCTATCGATAGTCGCACGGCGCGGCACGCGGGCTATGCGATCAGTCAGAAGAAAAGGAAGCGCATCGAAGAATGTTTTGGTTGGTTGAAGACCATTGCGTTGCTGCGCAAAGTGCGGCATCGCGGGACGCTGAAGGTCGATTGGATCTTTACGTTCGCTTGCGCGGCCTACAACCTGGTGCGCATGCGAAACCTGATGCGCAGCGCAGTTCCAACGTAGTCAGTGCGGGCCGTAGTGTCTCTGAACGGAGCTGAAACACCTCTTTCGGGCGCTCGGTAGCACGACAAATCACGCCGCAAAGGCTCGAAAACTCCCGAGTGACTTAAACCAACCTAGAAATTGCTGGCTCCGCACGATTTTTCCGCAGCCTGCTAGACATTAGCGGAGAATCAGGCAGGCTCATCAGTCCAACTCAGAGATTAGCTCTCCCAATCCAATTTCGGCAGCAATCAGAGCAAGTTGTTCGTCTGAGGTTGTCACGGGTCTGGAGCGCCTCTGCTCAATGGCGGCCATAGCTTCGTCGATACGATCTTTCTTTTTGCTCGCATCGGTTTCGTCAGCCGCAGCTATATATGCTCTTTCCCAAGGGTAAATTGTTTCAGAATCGCTCATATCGCTCACCATTGAGCAGGCGGCGGGACTTTATCGCAGGGATGTCGACTAAACAAGGAAGTAATAGTAATGTTCGGTACCGTACAGACAAAAGCGCCGTCACGCATGTCTCTCAGTTAGGAAATGCCGAAGCCGACCATCGCGGCGGGGACTGTGATCGCCGGACACGAAGAACGTCGGAGAAAATCATCGTCGTTCTTCGTAATTGGTATCGACCTAACTGGCCGACCACTCCAGCTGCACGGTCTTGGAGAACTTCTTCCCGCAACTCTGACAGATCGCTTCGTAGGAGCTTTCGTCGTCGTTCCAGCGAGCCGCTTCAGGTGGATTGTCAGTGCCGCAGAAGGGACATTCTAAGAGTCGTTCCTGAGTTTCCATCGGGCACCTCCACAATTTAGATGATTAGGAGGCCGGAATGGCTAGGACAAAGTAGGAATATTGGGCTGCCTGGCTTGACTGTCTCGCCGTTAAGGCCAAGGACTTTCTGGCATACATCTGGCCAACGCAGCGGCGAATTTCTAGAATTCTTAGAACCTATAGTCATTTAAATCTGTAAGTTACAGACTCTAAAGGGCACTTAAGCGTCTAGAATGAACACTTATGGAAAAGGGGGAGGGGGGTACGGTTATTGTTAACCAGGAAGGAAATCAGGTCATCAGCTGATTTATCAGCCGTCGATGCCGCTCGGTTCTCTTCCGCGGCGCGTCCCGCGACATTCATTGCAGCGTTAGGCTTGGGACCTCCGCTGAGTCCGCTGGCTCGGACAGTGGCTCGCTATTTGGGTGACGCGCGGCGGACCAGCGTGTTCTCAAGGAAGAGGTACTCGATACCGGTGCCCAGGAACGTGTCGATCGCCTCTCGGGGCGTGTTCACGATGGGCTGGCCCTTCACGTTGAAGCTGGTATTCAGGACCATTTCGCGGCCGGTGACTTTGCCGACTGCTTTCAGAAGTTCGTGGAACTCGCAGTTGTCCTTTGCGGAGACGGTTTGCACGCGGGCCGATCCATTCACGTGCGTTATGGCCGGGAGCGCGGCACGGTACTGAGGGCGGACGTCGGCGGTCATGATCATATACGGGAGTTCCATGCCGCGAGGGACCTCGAACCAATCTTGGACCTGTTCGAGGGAAACGGCTGGGGCGAAGGGGCGGAAGGCTTCGCGCATTTTGACCATGGCGTTGATGCGGTCGCGCATTTCGGCGTGGCCGGGATCGGCAAGAATGCTGCGGTGACCGAGCGCGCGGGGGCCGAACTCCATGCGGCCGCGATACCAACCAAGCACGCGGCCATCTTTGATGAGCTTGGCGGCTTCCGCGCAGGCGTCTTGGAGACTGGCGAAACGAGTGACTTCGATGCGATTGCCAGTTTGCGTTAGGGCGGCATCAATTTCGGCCTGTGTTGCGGCCGGACCATAGAAGGGAACAGGGAACCGGTAATTGCGGACGCCACCGTTGCGGGAAGCCCGCCACAGCGCCGCACCAAGCGCGGTGCCGTCGTCGCCAGCGGCCGGCTGGACGTAAATGTCGTCGAAAATACCGGATTGCAGCAGCTTGCCGTTAGCAGTGCAATTCAGCGCGACGCCTCCGGCCATGGCGAGACGCCGCAGACCGGTCGCGCGGCCGAAGTACCCGCAAATGTGCAGCATCACCTTGTCGAGGCACTCCTGCAGGGCGGCGGCGACGTCGCGATGATCGTCGGTGATTTCCGAGTCGGGAGCGCGCTTCGGGATGAGGTGCTCTTCCAGGTAGCGGCGTGTCGCTCCGTAGGTTTCGCGGTCCTCGCGCTGTTCGTTGAGGCGCAGGATGGGAATCTTGATTGTGCCGTTGTCAAGGAGTTCGACGGCTTGCTCGAAAAAATGGCGATAGCGCGCGGGATTTCCGTAGGGCGCCAAACCCATGATTTTGTACTCATCGGAATTGAAATCGAAACCCAGATGTAAGGTAATGACGGAATACAAGATGCCGATGGAATCCTTCGCGGTGATTTCCTGCAGTTTATCGATCTGGTTGCCATGCGCGTGGTATGTGGTGGCGCTATGCGCTTCGCCCATTCCGTCAATGACCACGACAAGGCATTCGTCCCAGCCCGACGTGTAAAACGCGCTGGCCGCGTGCGCCAGGTGATGGTTCACTTGATGGACTTTATCCGCGGGAAAGCCGGGAAGATGCCGCTGCACCTCGACGAGCAATTTATCTCGCGAGAAGACTTGGTCGTATTGTTCCGCGCTCGTGGAGTCGAGAAGGAAGGCTGCCCGATACGGCGTGTAGTCAAAACCATGGGCGATCTCATCAAGCTCGTCCGCCGTGATTCGAGCTGTGTTCAGGCAATACTGAATCGCGCCGGCAGGGAAGTCGCCGGTATGTTTTTTGCGACTGAAGCGTTCTTCGGCGGCGCCGGCCACGACTTCCCCATCGACGAGCAAAACTGCTGCCGAATCGTGTCCTTGCGAAATGCGATATTCGCGCTCCTCCAAGCCGGGCCAGTGGGCCTTCTTGAACGGAATGGAATTTTCAAACCCACTTATGCCCAAAACTTTCGCCATTATCCCGTGTCTCCCTTGCAGGTCGCCGGTAAAAGCACATTTATGGCAGCAGTCCACGCCGCAGCCAGATCCAATGCAATCCCGGCACGTATTATTTTGCTACATGCGCGGGCTCGTAAGACTGGTTTCTGACGAACTTGTATCCTCTGCTGCATTGTTTGATGCGGCGAAGCCGGCCAAAATTTGACGCAGCGTACGCATCTGCTAACACTGGCCACGCCTGCAAACAAAGGGCTATCGCTCCGCTACCCTAAGAACATGTAGGGTCTAAATGGTACCCTGTATTGCCCGAGTCCCCGCGTACGTCTCTAATATTAGGGAATGCAAAATTCCTGGAAGCGGGACGTCCCCACGCCTCCTGCTACGCGATCGCGGTTGATTGAATGGATCGCGCTACGTAGCCGAAAGGTGACTGTGAACGAGCAAAGCCGTCTTGAGATTTGCACACTTCCGGAAGCGGCGTGTCCTAACTTGGAGACAGTAGGATTGAGCGATATCGCGATTCACGGTGAAGCCTCCCTAAGTACTATATGTTTCTGTCTGTTGGAGAGCGAGTTGGAGAGATCACCTTGGCATCGAACATGCTCTCTGTCGGCCCGGGGTACTAGGAGTCGCCTAGTATGCGGGGTGTCCGAGAATTTGGCTCGCTCGCTTCGATTTCTTGCCCTTTCCCTGGCCTCGGAAAACGATGAAATGAGGCCCTTACCGTCATGACAGCACAGGCAACGGATCAAATTTTGCGTGTCGGGAACCGCACCAGCGTGCTGATTTCCGAAGCCAGCATGATGTACTGCGACCTTTTGAAGAGGGCGTTTCTCGCGGTACCGGAGCGCTTTCAGGTGGTGGCATGCGCGTCCAAGACCTCGGAGGTTATCGCGCTGGTCCAGGAGCATCGGCCGCAGGTGGCCATCATCAGCGACAATCTCGAAGAGGGGCCGCTCGCAGGGCTTAAAATATTGACCGAAGTGCGGCGCGCCAACCCGGAAACCAGGATTTTGGTGGCAATGGGTTCGTCCGACAAGGAACTCGTGATCGAGGCGTTCCGGTTCGGGGCGGACGGGGTATTTTGCAGAAAGAGCCCATTCGAGCTACTCTGTAAGTCCGTGGATGCGTTGTCGCAGGGACAAATTTGGGCGAACGCCACGGAATTGCGTTACGTGCTGAACGAGTTTACGAAGGCGCCGAAGCAGCGCAAGGTCGATCCGACGGTTGAGAACCGCATGACCAAGCGCGAGGGCGACGTGGTCCGACTTGCAGTGGAGGGCCTGTCCAACCGCGAGATAGCTCGTGAACTGGGTTTAACCGAGCATACGGTGAAGAATTATTTGTTCCGAGTGTTTGATAAGCTGGGCGTTTCGAATCGCGTCGAGCTGGTCCTGTCGTGCTTGCGACAGGAAGAAGTTGCTCGAGAAGAAGTGACAGTTGCGTCGTAAGAAAACTCAAGCGTCTCGCGGCACCTGCGAACTCGCGAGGCCAATAACCACGGGAAATGCACACAAAGATGACTCAGGACCAATTCGTAGAATTGCTTACCAACTGGCTTCGGGCGAACAAACAGTTTTCAGCGAACCTGCAGATTTCTCCAGACACCGAGCTGTTGGGCTCGGGAATATTGGATTCATTCGACTTTCTTGATTTGATCGTTCATATCGAGTCCAAGATTGCGGCCAAGATCGATCTATCCGTTGCTGATCCCAATCAATTCGCTACGGTAGGCGGATTATGGAATCTAGCGATGAGCGCACTGGGGGCTGGAGCGGAACAGCGCGGAACCGATCGCGGCAAGATACTGTCCGCTGGCGCCGACATTTAGCACGGCACTCGCCTCGCGACTCGCTTCTATCAAGTTTCCCCTCTGCGGTCACTTCCCTTTATCGTCTGAACTTCGACCCTGACGCATGTGTTTGGGCTTCCTTCGTTTCTTCACTCTTTGTACTTTTTTCCAAGACCGTGAGGTTTTTGCCTACTTCGGTGTCGCGATCTGGACTGGCGCTGACATAGGCGGGATCCCACCAAGACGCATCGGCCGGGCGGAGCGAAGCCCCGGCCCTACAGACGCGACGGCAAGTATTGATGCGACTGCAAATAATGACTATCAATTGGAAATGAATGATGGCGGCAGGGAGTTAATCGGCGGCGCGGCAGGCGGCGCGCACCATGTTGAGCTCCGCATTCTGTTCCGTTTGGTGCAGGGCTTCGGTCCGTGAGACGGCCCTGGCGACCGCGTCTGACAGAGCGGTCCTGAAGTCCGCGGCCAATATATCCGCATTGAGGCGGAAGTCTTCGCGGGGAGACATGTGGAAAAATGAGGCATATCCCAAAGTCGGCTGAGAGTTTTTGATCAGTTCAAAAGAGTATTCCCACGGCGTATCGTCCGTCTTTCGCTCGGACCATTCTAGGAACCATTTGCCCTCCCAGTCGTAGTGCAGGGTTTGGAAAAGGGCCATGGGAAAGCCATCTTTACCGAGGTTCTTCAGGCGAAGGCCCTCGAAGCCGATGGGCTGCAAGGTCTCCTGCAAAACCTGGCAAATCGAACGAAAGTCCGAGCAGATGGCGAGAGCTTCGGCGGCGCGGCGAAGATTTGGAGCGTCGGTCACAATCTGGCGGCGGCGTCCGCCGGGCCGGAGAAGCTCGGAAAATTCCGGATAATGAAGCTGCTGGACGCCCACGATGACTCCGAGGGTCACGGCGAACAGAACAGGCAAAAGGAATTTCTCGTCCAAGACAAGGGAGAGTCCGGCCAAGACAAAGGCGGAGGTGACAGCGTATAGCAAAAGGACAGCTTGGCGATGGGACAGCCCGAGGCGCAGAAGTTTGTGGTGTATGTGGTCGGTATCGCCGCGGAAAACAGGATGCCCGCGGAGAGACCGGCGCAAGACAGCGAGAGCCACATCGAGAATAGGGAGTCCGAAAGCCAATATGGGTACGGCGATTCCCGAGATCAGGGTGACTTCTTGAGCGCTAGCCATGGCGAGCGCGCTGAGCAGAAACCCGATGAACAGACTACCCGAGTCGCCCATAAAAATGCTGGCAGGGTAGAGGTTAAAGGGCAGAAACCCGAGGATTGCACCCAAGAGCACGACGACGAGATAGGTGAGCAGAGGATTGTGGCCCAGGAGGCAAAGCGCCAGGACGGCGACGACGGAAATTAATGCGGAGCCAGCGGCCAACCCATCAAGGCCATCAATCAGGTTAAACGCATTGGTAATGAGTAAGACCCAGAAAACTGTGAGTCCAAGATCGATAGTAGCGCCGATGGTATGGCCAGCGAAGAACGACCTGGTAAAAAGCGGGCCGAAGTAGTGCATGCCGAATCCGGCGAGATAAAGAAGAACCGCCGCGGACGCCTGAACAGCGATCTTGGATTTCGGCTTTAACGGTCTGATGTCGTCGTAGGCACCCATCAGGAAAATGAGCAGTACTGGAACGAGGATGCCGAGGTAACTCTTTGTAGACACCGGAATGTGATGGACCCTGGAGATGGGAATGTACGCCAGGGCCGCAGCCAGGAAAGTGACACAAATAGCGATGCCGCCTAAACGGGGCAGGGGCTTGGTGTGCAAGTGGCGGCCGTAGACGGGAGTGGCCTTAAGACCGTAGGCTATCGCGGTCGTCCGCACCCAATAGGTCAAAAGCGCCGACATGCCGATGGCGGCAACTAGCACCGAAATGTAGAGGGGCAAAGACATTAGCAATTCATTCGCGCCGGGCTAGCTTGACGTTTGATGCGTCGAAAAGGGGCCCCGTAACACTGCGAGCGATTTCTGCGAAAGATTTCTATCGCTAACATCCACAAGGCATTATACCTAGGAAGCATGCCGGTTGGAGATGGGGAAAGTACCATCCGCGGGCCCGCTGCCTCCAGCAGTACCAACAACGTTCGTATTGGAACGTTGCGGGGTTGAGGTTGCATTTTCCGCCTGTGCAAAGTGTTCTTTGAGGCGAGGACGGTCGATCTTGCCGTTGGGATTTTTGGGGAGCACGTCATAAGCGATCCACCGCGCAGGGAACATGTAACTCGGAACCGTTTTCTTCAGATGCTCGCGCAAGGCAGTCAGGCTGACTTCGTCGCCCGAGCGGACCACGTAAGCGCAGCAAATCATCCAGCCGCCGAAATTGTCGGTCGGAATGGCGACGACGGCACATTCCTGAAGCCTACCCAGGGAATTGAGGGCGGTCTCGATCTCTCCGAGCTCAATGCGGTATCCGCGAACTTTGATTTGAGAGTCGGCGCGGCCCACAAAATAGACCAGGCCGTTTTCGTCTTGCCATGCAAGATCGCCAGTACGGTACAGGCGAGCGGAGGGATCCGGGTTGAGTGGATCGGGGATGAACGCGGAGGCAGTTTTCTGGGGGTCGCGCCAATAGCCAGGGCTGAGACCCTTGCCAGCAATATAAAGGTCGCCAATTTCGCGTGGCGGCAAAGGTTGGAGTTTTTCGTCAAGAACCAAGAGCTTCTCGCCGTCGCAAGCCGTACCGATGGGGATGGCAGCGTTGGGATCGATCGGACAGGCCGCGACGTCATAGCAGCTGCTGGCGATCGTGGCCTCTGTGGGGCCATAAAGATTCGAAAAGCGCACCTTGGGGAGACGTTCCATCCAATACACGAGGGCAGGCGTTGGTAGCACTTCGCCGCACCAAAGCACTCTGCGAAGCGCTGGGAAATCGTTGTGCCGCACGGCATTGAATTTGGCCAGATAGTTTAATACCGAAGGAACGGAGAACCATTGGGTGAGTTGGGATTCGCGAATAAATTCGGCCAGCTTTGGCGGCAATACAGCCGTTTCCTGGGGCACCAGGTGCAATTGAGCGCCGGCAGTGATGGCGCCGAAAATATCGAACGTGGATAGATCAAAATGAAATGGAGTGTGGCCCGAAAAGCGATCGGTGTGGTCGATTTGGTAATGCTTCAGGGCCCAGGCCACGAAAGTTGTGACGTTAGTGTGGGTGATGACCACACCCTTGGGCACGCCGGTGGAGCCCGACGTAAAGAGGATGTGAGAGCCTTCGTCAGCGGTGCACTGTTGTGGAAGCGCATCGGAGGCCGCAGCATCCAAATCTGCCGAGGAAAACGCAGGAGTGAAATTGGTTCCCGAAGGCGCCTGCGGATCGAGCCAACCCACGGAAGTACGCGAGCGCAATTGTTCGTCCGCCAGCAACTCGTCGATGAGAGGGCTAACGCGGCCAGCGGCGAGAATCCAACGATTTTCGCAGGAATCGAAGATGAGGCGTATACGTGCGGCGGGCGTCGCGGCGTCGATCGGGACATGCATGCAGCCAGCCTTGAGGATGCCGATCATGCTGACAATCGCGGCCGGGGATTTCGGCATGAGGATGCAGACGCGATCGCCTTGCTGGCAGCCCGCTTCCCGAAGCACGTGCGCCAGGCGGTTACTGGAGGTTTCCAGTTGGCCGTAGGTTAGCACGTCGTCGCCCATTACGATGGCGGGTGCATCGGTGCGGGCTTCGGCTTGTTGAGTGACCCAACTCTGGAGCAATCGATTCATGAAGTCCCTTTCCTCGAAGAAAGTGTCCCCGAGGTGAGTCGATAACTGCAGGGGCTGTTTCGCGATTTTATAGTCAAAAAAGGAAAGTGTCGAGCTAAGTTAATGACACTATCGTGGTTCACTGTTCCGAGACCGAAGCGCGATGGCCGATGCGGCCATTTTTCTCGCCCGCCGACAAGTTCCTGATCGAAAGCCTGGTGAGATCGGACTCATCGGATTGATAAATCTGCGCCAAGGGCAAGTCTCCCGGTCGAACGACATAATCACCGTGCTCCAAGTCGAGCCCGGAGTTCGAGATAATAGGGCTGCCTTGCGGAGAAATGCGAAGGCGGAACTGACCGCTTGGAGGCTCGTAATTGGAGTATGTGAAGCACCTTCCGATGCAGGCGCGGTCGACCATATGACGAGAGTTGATCCTGCTATCGTTGCCGAGGTCGATCGTATAGCTAACCCGCGTGCCAAAGGGTAAGTTGCGGACGAGGCTTTCGACTTGCTGCTCCATATCATTGAGAATCGCGGTGTCTCGAAATTGCAGAGTGAAAAAGATCGCCGCGAAGACGGCAAGGCTGCCGAATATCCATTTTCGCGGTTGAATCGAAGCCAAAACGGATAGTCCGAGGATCGCAGTGACCGCGGTCAAGCGGCTGTTGATGGCACCAAACGCAGAGGCGTACTGGGGAAACCAGATGATTCCCGGCAACACCGCTACCGCAAAAACGAAAATCACCCAGAGTTCCAAAGGCGTCCGAAACCACTGCGGCAGCGGAGGCCGATTTCGGTCGCGTATGACCGCAGCGATAAAGGCGCAACTTCCAAGAATCAGGAGGTATTCCGCAAACAACCGGTAACGCTCGCCGAACAAAACGAGCTGGTCGGCGCCGTTCATTAACACGAAACGAGGACCGAATCCCCCCTCGGTCCGAAAGTGGTGCAGAGCAAAGTGAATCGCGATGAGGGCCAAGAAACCGGAAGCGAACACGCCCCAGCGGTACAACCCACGCGCGGACTCCGCCAGCCGGATGTAAGCCACCATCGCCAGGAGCAGTCCAAAGCCCATCGGATGAGCCATGAGGGTCAGGGCCGCTAGCGCGGCGCCTAAGATCCAATCGATACGCGTCCCTCTCCAAAAAACGGCAGCGGCGAAGAGTGTCAGCCCGACGGAAAGATAAAAATTCATGAAGCCAGCGTAAAACGTGTACCCGTACGAAACCATGGCGATCGCAGGAGTGAGATACCACGGCGGACGCAGGCATGCTGCTGAAATAAACGCGAATGCTCCCCAAAAAAAAGTGAGGACGCAGAGTGAAACCACAATTTTCTCTGCGATGATGAAACCGAGACGGGCGCCGAGCCACGTCAGGGCGGAATCGACGATGATATTGTTCCACTGATGCGCGAGATAAAGTCCCGGGAGGCGGCCCTGCTTTACCAGAAGAGCCAACCAAGCGTTGTAGGTGTGACTTCCCAGGTCGCCGGCTTCAATCCGACGGTGCCAAAAGCAGGGAATCAGTATTAGGCCGGAAATTACAAGGACAAGAACCCAGCGATCCCGTAGAAATTGTAGCGCGAGGCCAACAACCGACGGCGAAGGTACTCGCGTTGTGTGGGAAATCTGCTCTTGTGTTAACAAACTCACGAACTAACGCCCTTCAGGGCGTAGTCAAAGACCGCTTGGGTGTGGGTCAGCTCTTCCCGCGTCGGCGGTATGTCCAAAATAAAGGACCTGAAGCCACCGCGAATGTAACGGGAAACCTCGTCGGCTACTTCTTCATAGCTGCCAACCAGATAGGGGCAAAACGTCTGGTAATTCTGAAATGGCCACATCCAATACACTCCTTGAACCTCGCCCACTTCATTGATCATTTCGGACAATTGCTTGTGCCAGACGGAATCGGAAACGCGCATGGCCATTTGATGAGCGAGCTGCCCCTTTCGGTCGCCTGGGAAACGCTGATTTGCAATGTTCCATGCATCCGCGCTCTTGGGGCGGGCGATGACGCCAACGCGGACACCCGACTTGTCACCGTCGAGCGGAGCGCCCGGTTCACAGTCCTTAGCGGGTTTGGGATATTTGACGGCGGTCGCGCCCACCGCGCGCGCGGCAGCCAACCCTGCCTCGGATGAACCAGACATGAGGATGCCTGGGAAAAGTTCAGGCGGAAGCGGCGGGGTCATCTTGAGATTGTCAACTTTGTAGAACTTCCCTTCAAACGTGACGGGCGCGGGACCTGACAAAAGCAGTTTGATGATCGTGGTGTATTCGATCAGTCGCGTGTAACGCTCGTCGTGTGGTGTGGTGTCGTTGAGTGCGATTAGATCGTTCTTAAAACCGCCGGCGACCATGTTGAGATACATCCGCCTGCCATACAAATGCGCGAAGCTGGCGACCATCTTGGCGACCGAATAGGGATGCATGTAAACCGGTTGAATGGCAACGAGTGGGCACAATTTTCTGGTGTTCTGAAGAATGATATTGGAAACGAGCCACGGATCGACAATGGAATTGTCGGTGTAAACGAGAATAGCGGTGCAACCAGCGTGTTCGCTCCACGTAGCGACGTCGATGACCTGTTGCACGTAAATCTCGCGAGGGAAGTCTTTCGACTGCGGTGTTGTCGAAAATATTTCGATTTGAGATTTGTCGAAGCTGTCCATTGTTTTCCTTCCGCTAGGAATTCAGGCGTGCTCACAGGGATCGCCAAAAAATTTCGCTCCAGGCAATCCTAAAATTGGAGCCGCCAATTTTTTCCACACGACCGCGTCGATCGAAGAAACCAAATATAGCCCACTTGCCCTTTGGTGGGCCTTAGTACAGGTACCGTACAGGATACGCACGGGTTCCAGAAATGAACGAACACCCGTCCTTAATCTGACCGATCCGCCAGTTATAGCTTCCCCCTGCGCTAACTAGAATGCATTCAGATTAGGCGGCCCCCCGCTTGGCGGTCGGAACTTGTTGTCACCGCAGCAGATGAACAGTTTGAGTTTGGGCAAAGGGAGATCGAGCGAAATGAATCCGCGCCATAGGAACATCGTACTAGTACTAGCGTCATTAGTGAGTTCGAGTTTGATATGGGCAGGGTGCGCTGGTGTGGCTGAAGCGCCTTCGCTGGCGGTTGCTCCCGGGAATTTAACCGTGAGCGCGAAGGTCGGTTCAGCCAGTTCGCTGCCAGTAACTTTGACGAATACGGGCCAGACATCGGTCAGTGTGATGAAGACGGTACTGGCGGGCACAGGATTCAGCATGACCGGCCTTGCGACGCCTATGAGCCTCAACGCGGGGCAAAGCGCGACCTTCAGCGTCAAGTTTCTGGCTTCGCAAGTCGGAGTCGTAAATGGAAGCGTTCAATTTGTGACCGATCCGCAACACCACCCGGCCATGCTGCCGTTACACGGCACGGGTTCCACGGTGACCCCGCAAGTTGCCACGATTGTCGTATCGCCGGCAGTAGCGGCGCCAGCACCGAAGGCGACAGTCCAGTTTACAGCCGCAATTCAAGGGGCTACCACGAATAACGCCGTAACGTGGACGGCTTCCATTGGTACGATCTCGTCTGCTGGTGTCTTTACCGCACCGAGCGCCGGTGGCGTTGGGCAGGTGATAGCGACCAGCGTTGCTGACCCAACGAAATCGGCTAGCGCAACGGTCAGGGTCGGGGGCACTTCGAAGCAAGCGCCGAACTCGGGAGTAACTTCTGTGACGGTGACGCCTGCGGCGGCCTCGTCAATTACGGGCGGCACGTTACCCTTTACGGCGGCGATTCAAGGCACGACTTCGAACAAAGCGGTGACGTGGAAGGCTTTGCTGGGCACGATCAGTTCGACGGGCAGTTATACCGCGTCAGCGAAGGCTGGTACCGATACGGTGACCGCTACCAGCGTAGCCGACACCACCAAGTCGGCTTCGGCTACGATTACGGTGACGACGGCCGCGGCATCGCCGGTTGTAAATGCGGTGACCGTTTCGCCGGGCTCGACCAGCATCGCGGTGAGTGGTTCCCAGCAGTTTGCGGCAACGGTGCAGGGCACCGTGACGGATAAATCTGTTACGTGGACTGCGGCATTGGGGACGATGAACTCCTCGGGGCTTTATAAGGCGCCAGCGAAGGCCACCACAGACACGGTTACGGCAACGAGCAACGCTGATTCAAGCAAATCTGCTTCGGCCACGGTGACGGTTAGTGCAGCGGCGGCGACCCCGAATCCACCGGCCCCATCGGCGAGCGTGTCATGCAGCGGCTCGCATTGCCCGGCGTTTCCGGAAGCACAGGGTGGTGGTGCGGCTGCGGTTGGCGGAAGAGGCGGAGCCGTTATAGAAGTCACCAACTTGAACGATTCGGGAACGGGCAGCTTGCGGGCGTGCATCGAGGCCTCCGGGCCACGGACTTGCGTCTTCCGCGTATCCGGGGTCATTACGTTCCTATCGCGTGCCCAGGTTTTTAATCCGTACCTCACGATTGCGGGACAGACCGCGCCAGGCGGGGGCATCGTGATCGGCGGTCCGAACCAGAGAGGCGAACAGATCTTTGTCTCTACGCACGATGTCGTGGTGCGCTATTTGACCTGCGACGGCAACAATCCCAACACGCCCACCGGACCCGACACTGGCACGGTTTGCTTCGAGATGGCTTCCGGCGATGTTTACAATGTTATCTGGGACCATATCTCCGCTCGGTGGATGGGCAACAAGGTTTTCCCGCTGGTTTCCAACGTGTCTGGCAAGGGAATCCACAACACGAATATTCAATGGTCCCTGCTGTATGAGCCGAACGTCACCCACGCTGTCGGCATCGGCACGGTCTACGTCAGCACGGGATCCGGACTGGCCACCACCGACGATGACGCGCACCACAATATGTTCGTGAGTATCGACCACCGGCTTCCGCTGAACCAGTCCGGGAGAAACGTGCGCTGGGTCAACAACGTCGTTTACAACTGGGGCCAGTTCGCGGCGCTCTCGATGGGAGGGGTGCAAACCGATTACATCGGCAACAAATACGTGGATGGAAACGGTTGCCTCACTTCCGGCGGCTGCCTGAATTACAGTACGGTGCATGTGTTTCTGGCAAACGGTAACGGATGCGACTCTCAAGACCCAGTCGGCGATTGTCCAAACGGTGACAACGAAACTCATCCGACGATGTACTTGCTGAACAACACCGGACGAACGGGCAACAAAAGAGGAAGCCCGATGGTAACGCCGACCGATGTACCGAACGATGCTGGTCAGGCGTCCATGACCGCGCAGGGTTGGGAAGGCGGCGAGAGCGGTGATTCCAACTCGACCGGTGCATGGCCGAACAGTTGGTACCGCAACACGCCGCTGCCAGCGGAGGAGTTCCCGATTGTTGCGGACGACGTGAACAATCTGGATAACGTTCTGCTCCCGACCGTAGGCAACTCACAGCACCTGGCTTGTGACGGAAGCTGGGCTGGCAACCGTGACTCACAGGACACCCGCATCATCGGGGTATACCAGAACAAGCTGGCCGACGACCTATTCACCGGCCAGCACTCCGCACCGGCGGTCCCGGCGGGAACGGCGTGCGTGGAATCGCTGCACGATGGCATCCCTGACCAATGGAAGTCGCGATATGGGTTGAGCACGACGGACGCGAACCTGAATAAAGAGGTCGCACCGAATGGCTACACCTATCTGGAAAACTATCTGAACGGCACAAACCCGAACTAGTAGTGAAAGAAATGCCGGCGGATGTAATCCAGAACTGAATCGAGTCTTGGGCGCGACCCTCGCGGGTCGCGCCAATTCGCGTTCCAGGGGGGGTCGTGCCGATCGTCCTCGGGCCGGAGTGTGACGGAGCATTCCGCTGCTCGGCCCAAGATTAAAGCTGCTTTTCAACACGTCGATCTGTGGCTTCGTTTTGAATTCCAGTGGATTTCCTGACTAAGTCTTTACCCGCATCTGCTCTCGAAAAAATCGATAGCTTCTTCTCCGCCGCACCAACCCCGTGAAGAGCGCAGCTGATATCATTTTCTGCTCAGCGTCGTTTGCCGACTTCGCGTGATATCCGACCTAGAATGGGCGCACCTGGGCTTTGTGGGGAAAATCCAGTTTCGAGGCCATGTTAATATCAAATGCTTTCGATTGAGCGATATACGTCGTAAAGATTGAATAGAAATGAAGCCCTCAATTAAATGCAAGCTGGCCTATAACAAGAGCCCGCACCTGCAGCAACTTTATGCGGGATTTGTGCGGTTGCAGGCCTTGGGTATCATCGAGTTGCTAATTGACACGCAAGCTCCAGACTCCCGACTGTCACATCTGCCAATCCTCTACGTCACAGTCAACGATAGCTTCAGAGTTGTTTACGACGAGCTAGATGGATTCAACTGGATACCCGGCACGATTGAAGAAAATTTGACTTTCTTTCAGACCACATTCAAGGCCGATTATTACTTCAAGCGAAGCTTCAATCGACAGGTTGTAGACATGGCCCCGCCCGGATGCAAAGTTCTGCCGCTTGGACTCAATTACCACATCAGGCCCGAACATTCACTGGCCAGGCTGTCGATAAAAGACAATCTACAAGCAATGGTAAGAAGAAATGACTTCGCTTCCAGAATTCTGCGACTCAAAAACGAGGAAATGGCCTTACCAGCCGAAGACTACGAATACTTTCCGGTTCCCAGCAAAGACATAAGGATTCTCTGTCTGACGAGAGTGTGGAATCCGGACGCCTTTGCTAATGACCGTACCAAGGCGGACATTGAATCCATCAACAATTCCAGAATATCCGCAATCCAAGCCTGTCAGAAAGAGTTCGGCAAAATATTCTGTGGCGGACTAAGCGATGACCAGTTTGCCAGGAAGCATGCGAAATCCCTGGTAGCCTCCCTGTCGTTAACAAATAAAAGGTCTTACCTGGAGCTCGTCAAGTCGCATGCAATTTGTATCGCGACAACCGGGTTGCACGGTTCCATAGGATGGAAATTTTCCGAATATGTGGCTGCTTCCAGAGGCATATTGTCCGAACCTTTGGTATACGAGGCGCCCGGCGGCTTCAAGAAAGAGCAAAACTATTTGGAATTTACGAATGCGGATGAGCTGATAGCCGGCATAAATATGCTTTTCAGAAACCGCTCAGTTCTTTTGGGAATGATGCAAGAAAACTATCGATACTATAACAATTACCTCAGGCCGCAGAATTTTGTGCTGAATACCTTGCTAAAGGTCACGGAGAGAACTGAGCCAGCGACGTAGACCGTACGAGAAGCAAGTCCGGCTTGGACACGGATAGAAAGGAAAGAGTAGATGAGGATATTACTCTTAGGGTTTTGTCTCGCCCTGGAGATCGGGTGCGGCGGGCAGGCGCCGCGTCCGTTGAAGATTTCGGGAGTGACGGTTTCGAATATTAGCTCGTCTCAAGCCACGATCCATTGGGCAACGAACAATCCTTCGGATTCGCAGGTGGGTTTGGCGGCGAGTCCGACGCCGAACTTCGCGTTTACGCCGTGTTGCGACCCGAAAGGGACGAGGTCGCACTTGGTGGTTCTGAGCGGACTAACGGCCGCAACCCGGTACAATTTCGTCGCGCGATCGTTTGATGGCACCACGCGAGCGGTGTCAGAGATTGGCGAGTTTGCGACGTTAGAACCTTTGCGTCATGATTCTGTCGAAAATTCGCAGGCCGGCGGGCTTCCAGCCTTTCCGGAGGCGCAAGGCGCCGGCGCGGCGTCAGTCGGCGGGAGCGGGAGAGCCGGGGGCGTCCCCAAAGTTTATGAAGTCGTGAACCTCGACGACCATGGCGGAACTTGCAGTGGAGATAAATGCAGCGGTTCCCTACGTCTCTGCCTGGAAGGATCCGGTCCGCGCACCTGCGTGTTCCGTGTGTCTGGGCTGATTACCCCACAGTCGCGCCTGGCAGTTTACAACCCGTACCTAACGGTTGCAGGCCAAACCGCGCCGGGCGGTGGAATCGTGCTTGGAGGCGCGAACCAGCGTGGCGAAGTCATATTCATTGCCACCCACGATGTCGTCATGCGTTACCTGACCTATGACGGAAATAATCCGAATACCCCGACAGGACCCAAAACGGGGACGGTCGGATTCGAGATCGCCAGCGGGAATGCGTACAACATCGTTCTGGACCATATCTCGGCGCGTTGGTGGGGAAACAAAGCGTTCGCGCAATTGTCCAACGACGTGGGCAACGACCACAATCTTACGTACCAATGGATACTGGCGTATGAACCTCATATAGCCCACCCGGTGGGAGTGGGTTCTGACGCGACGGCGGGCTCGGCGTTCCTTACCACGGAGATCGATTTCCATCACAATATGTTCGCCAACATTGACCATCGCCTGCCCTTCATAAATGGGGGACGCAACATCCGCTGGATAAACAATCTCGTCTACAACTGGAACCAGTACGCAGGGCTTTCCAATGGCGGAGCGCAAATCGATTATATCGGGAACAAATATGTGGACGGAAATCTGTCCCGAGAGAGGGTCCATGAGTTCCTGGCCAACGGCAACAACGACGATCCAAGGGACCTGTCCGATAATTGCATCGGCTCAAATCCTTGCGACAACCCAGGGCCCCCGGCTCTATATTTCCTGAACAATATCGGGCGTCACAACACGACGGCTACGATGGTTCCGAACGACTCGGGGCAAATTGCCATGACGCGCCAAGGCTGGGAGGGCGGGGAGACTGGTGACCGCAATAGCAGCGGACCGATGCCGAGCAACTGGTTCCGGAAAGAGCCATTGCCCGCAGGGAAGTTCCCAATCCAGGTGGATTCGGTAACTGACCTGGACTCAGTGCTGCTAGCCACTGTGGGTAATTCGCAGCGGCTTGACTGCAATGGTAACTGGGCCAGCAATCGCGACGTTCACGATGCACGCATCATCGAACAGTACAAAACACGAGGCAAAGGAGCTGCTTTCTTTGGCCAGTTTACGTCGCCCGCGATTCCGGGCGGGACGCCATGTGATTCGTTGTTGCAGGATGGGATTCCCGACGCCTGGAAGAAATCTCGTGGGCTCAGTCTGACCGACGGCGGACTGTGGTCACGCAAGGCTTCCAACGGCTATACGTACCTTGAGAACTATTTGAACGGCACAAATCCGGCGCGCTAAATTTGAGAGATGTGAAAAAACTCTCTGAACTTCCCCGCGTCAATGCCAGCGTAGGTGTTTCTCCGTATTTGCGGAGACTGTAGCATTAGGTTAGCATCCACAAGTGCTTCAAGGACTCGCCGCATTTCTGCGTTGTTTGTTCCGTCAAGGCCTCGGGAATAGTGTTCGCCTGCAGTTTAAAAAAGATGGCTACACAACAGTGGTACCGCGCGGTCACAAGTCTCCCTTTACCCTTAGAGCCAATACCGTCGATGTTGCGGTATTCCGCCAGGTATTTGTTGATCGCGAGTATGACCATAAGATGCTGGCTGGAATTCATCCCAAGCTGATCATTGACGCTGGGGCTCACATCGGGAGCACCTCGATATTCTTCGCCGCGAAGTTTCCAGAGGCTCGAATCATCGCGATTGAGCCGGCCGCGACGAATTTCGAGCTCCTCAAACTGAACACAAAATTTTATGAAAACATCATTCCCATCAACGCCGCACTGTGGTGCGAGGACACGCAAGTAGGCCTATCGAATCCCGACAAGACGAGTTGGGCATTTCGGGTAGATCCAGGAAACGGTACTGGCAGCATAAAGGCAATTACAGTACCTACGTTATTGAAAGAATTCAGAATGCCTAAAGTTGATATTCTTAAAATGGACGTCGAAGGGGCCGAAAAAGAAATCTTCGAGAATAACGCTAGCGAGTGGCTGTCGAGAGTTGGGCTCCTGTGCATAGAATTGCACGACGAAATCCGCCCAGGAGCTGCTCGGGCGCTCTACTCTAAGGCTGTTGCTTTCCCTTTCGTAAAGGGAAACCGAGGGGAACTCGATTTTCTCCAGTTCGTTGACACCCGGGGTTAATCTACCAGGCTGCGAAAAAAAAGCGCGTCATCCCGAACCCGTGTCGTTTGCGGGTGAGGGATCTCCTGTTCGCAAGAAAGCCAAGGAAAAAGCAGATTCCTCACCCCGTTCAAAAACCGAACGGGGTGAGGAATGACATGTTTTCGAGTTTTTCCGCAGCCTGCTAGGCTAGGGCTTCTGCGTGATATAGGAAGGGCTCGCTATCTGCAGTACCGGTTCCCCAGTCGTTTGAACTGTTTGCAGCCGTTGGCCGTCCTCTGACTGTGCCAAAATCCTCGAGCGGACCCCAATTACAAGCGATACGGGTATAAGCACAAAAAGAACGGCCGTGTAGCGTTCGTCACCATTGGGATAGAGCAGGTACGACAGTGCGCGGGCCGCCAGAACCGCACCGCACATCCAGGAGTACATCGAGGACCGATACAGGGAAATGGCCAGTCCTCCAAGCAAGAGATAGAGCGCGAAGCTTCCGGAGATCAACCAAAGAAAGGCTCCCCGCACCACTTGGTGAACATACGCGGACCTGGAGACGTGAATAATCATCTCGCCAGGCGCCGTGACCCCTCCCAGGAACGAGTTGTAGAACAAGGCAGGCCAGCCGTAGTTGCCTGCGAAATGATTGATGGTGAAATAGCTCCCTAGGGCGAGTAACGACAGCGTGGCAAACTCCACGATATCTAGCTTGCGACTGGTGAGCAATACGGCAAACACGATCCCCGCAAGGACAAGCGCGTCCGTTCGTACCCAAACATTTAGTACAAGAAACGCGGACCCCAAGAAGTACGACTTTCGTTCGAGAATCAGGTAGAAAGCTACGGCGGCGACGAGGGTCGCCAAGCAGTCTGGCGTGGCCCACCTGGATAAAACGAGAATGTTCGGCGACAGCATGATGAGGGTACAAGCTGCCGCTAACGACCAGCTACTCAGGTAAGGAGCAAGCCACTGCCACAAAAGCACGGCCAGCAGGAAATCGGATGCCGCCGAAATCGCGACGGCTGACTTCTGGAATGGCATTCCCGCCCGATGCAGCACCTTAATGAATGCAACATAAACCGGCTTGATGGAATAGAAGGGCAATTGCTCCGCGAAGTGGTACGGATTGGCCACGACATCCGCACGGTAAGGGTTGTCGACGCGGATATCCTCATCAGAAGGAGCATTTCGAATTGCGTCCAAGGCTGCGCGCTGGATCACGTTCGCGTCGGTACTATCGACCGCGCAACCAACGTAGCCGAGGACATCCCACGTGTAGTGTGGCTGCCGGACGGCCCACACTGACAGCAGTAAGAAGAAACACAGATAGGGGATTTGTAGATATTTGGACATCATCGATTTTTATGGAGCGATGGCCGAGTTCTCGGCGTGTGAACTCCGTAGATTCGGGAATGCACGAGGTTTGCCCTCATTTTCCCAAGCCCTGCTCAACGGTCCGGTGGTGAGACGTCGAACACATGTAAGACGTGGTCCAAGACTGCTTTCTCCGGGAATTGGGTGGCCCAGTGATAGCCGTTGGGGTCGTCGAGCAGCTGCCCGGAAAGGTGGGTCGCGCTGATGACCACCGTGCCCGTTACGCGCTCATCTGGTCCAAGAGGAACGTAGCGAATGCCATAGAGCTTGGGGTCCATGGTTCCAAAGTACGCCAGGTGAATGGTCTCGTTAGGGTGTTCAGCCTGGTACTTGCGGAGCGCAAGTAAGCCTTGGCCCCAGTCGAGATTACTGTCGCTGAGGAGCTCCCAGCTGGTGGCCGGGTTCACGAAAATCGTGAAATACGACAAATAGCCGGGAGCATAGCGCAACGTATCAAGCGCATTAACGAACACCAGCGCTACCAGGACGGCAAGCACCATACGGCGCTTGCGAAAGTAGTGCCATAACGCGGCGGCAAAAAGGAGCGCGAAGGGGTAGACCAGCAGGATGTGGCGCTCGCCCAAGTCTACGTTGGAAAAAATAGCGACCAGGAAATAGAGGGCGGGGAACAGGGAAAAAATGAGCAAATCCGGCGGAAATTGAATGCGTCGCAGAATGCCGAGAATTACTGTGGCCAGGAAAACGACGAGAACGACGGTCGGCCACTTGAGCAACACGACCATCGGGAAGTAAGACTTCCAGCCCTTGCTGATGGAGACCTGTCCGAGAAAGAAACTCGGGTGCCCGAGGTTCATGTGGTTGGCGACACGGCCCATGCCTTCGACGTATTCACCGGCCGGCAAGTACGCGGTCAGATTTAAATGCCGGTGCATGTCTCCGGTAGCTGCTTTCGTGCGATTGGGCGAGGTCACCGTTACGAAGCCATCTTTCACGGTTACTTT
Source organism: uncultured Acidobacteriota bacterium (assembly GCA_963721915.1). Lineage (GTDB taxonomy): Bacteria > Acidobacteriota > Terriglobia > Acidiferrales > UBA7541 > Acidiferrum. The sequence goes on from CAVRLD010000012.1 coordinate 25,995, forward strand.
GGTCCAGTGGAAGAAATAAGTTCCCCAGACAAAGACGAAGGCGATGGCGATCAGCGCAATCGCCTTGCGCCAATTCCATTCCTGCGGTTTCCAGGACACGCCGGCGGGCTTCAGAACCAGCACCAGCGCGACGGCGAGTGCAAAAATCACGGGTGTGCTGAACTTCGTGGCAAGCAGCGCGCCGAGGATCAAGCCGAGAGCGACGGTTCGGCCCCAGGATTGAGTTCGCCGCCAATAGACGACCTGCATGGCGGTCACGAACGTGATCAGGGCCAGGGCGCCGTCGTTGCAGGTGATGGAAAAGTTGGCGATCAGCGAGGGAGAAAACGCGAATAGAGCGAGTGCGAAATTCGGGGCGCCTTCGGAAAAGAGCCGCCTGGCGGTCATCCATAAGAGAACGCCGAGGAGGACGCCCAACATCACAATGACTGGGCGCGCGGCCTTAGCGATCGCCTCGGGACTGGGCGAGATCGCGTCTGCATATTTCGCGTCCGGTTGGAAGTCGATTTCGGTGTGGTTCAGAAGCAGAGGCAGGCTGCACAGGAGGAAGACTAGCGGCGGGTGGTCATTCCAGCGCTCGAAACGGTGATAACGCCAAGCTTCCAGACCGTAAATCATGTGCAGCGGTTCGTCGTTGCTGAGCGACTGCGTGTTGATAAACCACACGCATTGCCCCACGAACAACAAGCAGAGGAGCGTAGGGATGATCCATCTGGTTTTTGATGAGGGGCCGGACTGCGCGCCGCGATCCTCTAGCAGAGGGCCACTCTTTGCTTCGAACTGTGCCGAATCGACAGCGGGATTGATGGTTCCTTGAGCCATAGTGGTTAGAAAGGCGTACGTTCCTTGTATAATTTTGCGAATATGACGTCGAGTATCCAGCCGTTGAGCGCGCTTGATCCGGATTTGCTGATTGAATACCTAGGCCGAGAAGACCGCCCTGCAGAAGAGGTACGATGGAAATATTTTGATTCGCGATTCAACCGGGGCCGCGAACGCGGCTACGCCTGGGTCAAAGACGGGAAGATGGGCGGATTCCTGGGGTTGGTTCCCTTTCAAGTGGTGGCGCGTGATCGCGTGATTGAAGCGGCGTGGACCTGCGACTGGTCGGTGCAGGATCCAACAGCGCGCGGAATCGGAATCTTGTTGATGCGGCAGGCTCAGGAAAAGTATGAGTACTTGACGCAACTCGGCGGAAACGAAGGGACCCAGCGGATTATGTCGCGTCTTTCCAGCATGATGGCGAATGACGCGGGAATGGTGTTTCATCTTCCGCTGCGTGTCGGAGCGATGCTGCGAGTGGCACGGCGCAAGGTGCCGAAACTGCCTGTGGATGGGCTGAGTTTCGTAAATCGGCTGCCGTTACGATGGCCGCGCGGCTCTGCATCCTCTGACAACGTCACGTTCGAGCCTGGCGTTTCCAAAATCCTGGGCTTATTTCTCGAGCCTGCGCAGCATGGGGAACTCTACTCCCGCTACGATTTGGAGTATGTCCAGTGGCAGGTAGGCGATTGCCCCTTCCTATTTTCCGAGACTTGTACCGTTACGGACGCATCTACGCCGCGTGCAGCGGCATTGATCTGGAGAGAAAAGGCTTCGCCCGACTTCTGGCGCTTTGCGGTCTGGTCGCGGGAAGACGCGGGGAAGGAGTTGGAAACTCTCGTTTCCAGCGTGATCCGGCGAGTATACGACTACAAAGGCTTTCTGCTTTCCTTTGTGGTGTCGCGACTCGATCAAAGCTTGATCGGTCTGCTGCGCCGAAGGAAGTTTCTGCCTGCGCCGCGGCGCAGGCCGTTGCATATCATCGCGAGTACGAAGACGGGCGAGACGGTGCCGGAACTGTGGCCTTTGAGCTATCTGGATACGGATTACGCTTATCGGTTCTGAAGGGGTCTGTGTGACAACTCCAAAATGATGCCCTTAGTTTTGAGGAGGGCCGGCGGTTGAGATTCTTCGGGCATTCTTGTCGGATGCCCCTAGAATGACATGTTTTTTTATTTGTCGGGATACCCTTAGATCGACAGGTTTTTCTTGTTGCCGAATCTAGTCTCCGGCGGCTCCCTTGGTGAGATGGATGGTCTCGGTGTGTCCGTTGGGTTTGTTCACGACGATCTTTTCGGACGGAGTTGTACCTCTGGGTGCGCTGGCGAAAGCTGCCATCAGGTGTTCGTCAAGCAAGTTACGTGATGGGCTGCCCGCAATCTTGAGGAATTTCTGGTTGTAATACCGCGTGTCGGTGTAGTCCGTGATTTCCTTGTCTTCGAAGGCTTGCCGAAGCTGGCGCATGCCGTCTTCGAGTTGCCACGACGCCGTGAAACCCAGCTGGGTCTGGATTTTATCGAAGGAGACGCGATAGTTGCGGCGGTCGGTGTCTTCGATGTGCTGAACGCGGGTGTCCGGGAACATCTTTAGGATCAACTGCGACACTTGGGTAAGCGTGTAGTTGAGGTGGGTGTCGCCGAGGTTGAAGATCTGACCGCTTACGATGGGCAGAGGGGCGTTGAGCGTGCGAATGATGCCCGCAGCCACATCGTGAACGTGAATGAATGGGCGCCATTGTTCGCCGTTGAAGATGGTGATCACGCCCTCGTTGTAGGCTTTGGCCATCAGAAGATTCACTACCAGGTCAAAGCGCGGACGGTACGAGAGCCCGAAGACTGTTGCCAGGCGAAGAATCGTCGGGTGGAAGGTTTCGGAGCGCGCATGCAGCAGGGCATGCTCGGAATCCAGCTTGGTCTGGCCATACAGCGAAATGGGACGGACGGCGGAGTTTTCGTCCATCATCACGTCGGTAGCACCATACACGCTGCAACTGGAGGCAAAGATGAAGCGCTGGATGCCGTGGCCCTTGGCGACTTCGATGAGCATGCGCGTCGCGGCGTAGTTGATCTCGAGCGCAGTCTGCTTGTCCTGCTCGCACGCAGGGTCGCCCACGATGGCAGCCAGGTCGATGATGGAATCAACTCCGCGGACGGCTGCGACCATGTCTTGAATGTTGCGGCAGTCGCCGATGCGCATCTCCAGGTTGGGATGGCCGAAAACGCCGCGAAGAGGCTCATCGCCGTAAACGAGGCTGTCGACCACGCGAACCTTGCGGCCTGATTCCAACAGCTTTCGCACGAGACTCGAACCGATGTATCCCGCGCCACCGAGGACGAGAACGGTGCCCTCAGGATTTTGATTGTCGCGAGCCCGGATTTCGTAGCGCTCCGTGAGCAAGGCCTTTGCGAGGCGACTCAACGAAAGAGCCAGCACGGTGAGGACCGCGAAGAACAGCAGTGCCAAGCGAGGTACGAGGTTGCCGCGGAAAAAGAGGTAATTGACGGCGAGGAGCGTCAGAATGCCTACTCCCGCTCCGCGCATTACGACGACCATCTTGTAGCGGCCGCTGTAAGCGCGTGAACGCGTATAGAAGCCGTTCAGGAGAAACACCAGCGGAAAGACCACCGAGATACAGAGGAAGTAGGGAACGTAGTAGGACAGCGCCTCCTCAAGCCGCGCCGTGGCCGCAGTCGAATCGCCGCGAGAGAGCAGGAACACCACCGGGATGCCGAGCGCCATGATCATACAGATTTGAACCAGCGCGAAATCGGCCAGCATCCGCGGCAAGACTTGCGACGTTTTGAAATTTCGAACCGACGTTAACATTTACTGCCTCCCCGAGAGTGATACTTCCCTGCGTGTGGTGGCTGCCTGGGCCAACCGGTGAATCGCGCGCGAGACTGTTTCGATCGTCGAGTCTGGGAGCGATTCGTAGATGGGCAAGCTTAGAATTCCGCCGGTAACTTCTTCCGTGGTTTTGAGATCGTTGCGTCCGGCGTTGTGGAACGACTTGTAGAGTTTCTGCATGTGCATGGGCGGATAGAAATATTTCTTGGTTTCGATGTTTTCCGCCAACAGGCCTTCCGCGAGTTCGTCGCGGGTCAGGCCAAACTGGCTGGGGGTCACGTGGATCGAATAATCCTTGTAGGTGTTCACATCAGTTGGATGCACGGACTGGAAGCGAAGGCCACGCAAAGAAGACAGCTGGTCCGTATACATCCGGGCAATCTGGTTTCTGCGGCGAACACGCTCGTCGACGTCCGGAAGGCCGGCAAGGGCCAAGGCGGCGTTGAATTCCGACATGCGCGCGTTCATTCCGAGCCATTCGGGGTCGTAGGAACCCGTGTCGCCATAGTTGCGCATTCCGCGAAGCGCTTTCGCCAGTGTGGCGTCATTGGTGGTGACCAAGCCGCCTTCTCCTGCGACCAATAGTTTGGTCGGTGACAGCGAGAAGACCTCCGCGTCGCCGAATTGACCGACGGGGCGTCCTCGATATTGGCTGCCGAAAGCGTGAGCGCCGTCGAAGATCAACTTCAGGTGATGGCGTTGCGCAATCTTGGATAGAGCATCGACGTTGGCCGGGTTGCCGTACAAGTGCACGATCAGCAGCGCCTTGGTGCGCTCCGTAATCTTGCGTTCAATATCCGCCGGATCGACGTTCCAGGTATCCGGTTCGCAATCGGCGAATACCGGCGTCAAGCTGTTCCAGCGAGCCGAGTGGCCCGTAGCGAAGAAAGTGAAGCTTGGAATGATGACCTCGCCGGTGACTCCCAGGGCGCGAAGGGTCATCATCAGGCCGCTCGTGCAACTTGAAACGGCCACGCAGTGCTTCACTTGCAGACGCTCGGCGACTGCCGCTTCGAACCTTCCGACGATGTCGGCATTGGTGATCAAGCCATTTTCGTATGCGGCGCCATATGTCCCCAGCACGGTGTTCAGCGAGGGAAGGCTAGGCCGGATAAAGCGGAAGCGCTGAGAGAATAAAGGTCGACCCCCTTGAATTGCAGGCAGGTCATTCTCTCCCAGTCTTTCACTCGGTGACATGAGTTCTCCTTTGACGTAGTTGCAGAAAATCGCTGGCGGGGGCTTCCCGAAAAGCTCTGCCGATACTTGGCAGCTTCTGAGTCGCGTCCAGCTACTGTGTTGGAAGCTGTGAAATCATTTTGTATTGACGAACCTTGCCGTAAGGCACCAGTTCGCGCGGTGTCCAGTTGTCAAAGAGCAGCTTGCAAAAAGTGTGAAACAGTATTTTGATGTCGGCGCCGAACGATTGGTTTCGCGCGTAAAACAGTTGAAGCGCGAGTTTTGTTGGGCGAATCAGTTCTTCGTACGTTTTTTCCGGATCTTTGCTGCCTTCGAGCACTGCTGCTTCGTTCGAATTCCAGATGGAGGCCCAGTCGGTGATTCCCGGCCGCAGTTCCAAAATCTGGCGCTCTTCGCCGGAATACATGTCGACATACTTCTGAACTTCGGGGCGTGGGCCGACCAGGCTCATGTCGCCGACGAGAACGTTCAAAAACTGAGGAATCTCGTCCAGTTTGTGGCGCCGGAGGAATTTGCCGATCGTGGTGATTCGTGGATCGTCTTCGGCGGTGGCGGAACCACCCAGGTTTTCCGCATTGATCACCATGGTCCGAAACTTGTAGATGCGAAAGGGCGCTCCGCGCAGGCCAATGCGGACGCCGCGATAGAAAACGGGACCCGGCGAGCCAATCTTGATGATCAGGGCGACGGCGAGCAGGAGCGGAGACAGCAAGAGCAGGGCCGTCAACGCAACCAAAAAGTCGAAGCTGCGCTTGAGCTTTTCTGACAAGGTATTCACTTTCGGCTTCATCTTGCCTGCTGCTCCACGACGTTGAGTTCACGAGAACGCTTTGAACCGTTCGCGAGAAGGTCGCGATAAACGCCAAGCGTTTCTCGCACCACGCGCTCGACGGAGAATTCGCGCACAACGAGGTCTCGGCCTTTCGAGCCCATGGTTGCGCGCAGCGGTGCGTTTTCGATCAGTAAGCGCAGAGCTTCGGCTAACGCCCGGCTGTCGCGCACCGGCACGAGCAGACCATTTTCGCCGTTACGCACGATCTCGCGGCAGCCTGGAGCATCGGTCGTGACGATCGCGCGACCGCAAGCGGCCGCTTCGATCAAAACTTTCGGGACGCCTTCCCGTAGAGAGGGGAGGCAGACGATGTGTGCCTGGGCGAGGACGTCCTTCATATTGGCTTTATGGCCCCACCATTCCACCACGCCGCTGTCCGCCCACTCTCGTAGCTGCTCGGCGCTGATTGCCGTGGGATTGCCGGGATCGGTTTCGCCGACAAGGACAAAGCGAGCGCTCACGCCTGCGTGGCGAAGGCTGCGAGCCGCGTCCACGAACTCACCTACGCCTTTGTCGCGCAGCATTCGCGAAGCGAGCACAACGAGCGGTACGCCGTCGCGTTCGGGTGTCGGCAGATAGTCATTTACATCGACGCCGGACCCTTTGATCAGGGCCGTCTGGCGGGCCGGCAAGATCTTGCTTTCAACGAATACAAATTGGTCATCCGGATTTTGAAAAATGATGCGTTGATTGCCGTGACGGAACGCCACCTTGCAGCTCAAGGTGACGAGTTTTCGAATCACGGTAGCTTTGCGGGTCTCGGCGATGAATACATAACCCAAGCCTGTGAGTAATCCCACGACAGCCGGGACCCGAGCGCCGTAGGCGGCCAGGCCTCCGTAGAGGACGGGCTTCAGCCGAAGGTGATGTACGAGGTCAGGCTGTAGCTTTCGATATAGCCTGAAAAGCGTCGCGATGGTCGTCAATTCTTTCCATGGATGCAAACCGCTCCGCGTCATTGGCACGTTATGAAAGCGAAAGCCCTCGCTCAAAAGTGTTTTTGATGCTTTGCCTTCGGGCGCAGCGATGTGAACATCGAAGCCGGCCTCGCGAGCGGCTCGCGCCATCTCGATGCGGTACGAGTAGAACGAGTTCACGTCGTTGTCGACGAATAAGATTCTGGATTGACGTTTCAAGTGATTTCTCAACGGGATAGCCTGACTCATGCAGCTGCCGAAGTGACGTTGGAGCTTTGTGCCGCGGTCGTGCGTGGGGCTGCGGCGATCTGTCGGTAGAGTTCCTGATAGCGTTCCACGATTGCGCCGATATTAAATCGTTGTTCCACGCGATTTCGCGCAGCTCGTCCCATTTGCTGCCGGACCACTGGGCCGCTCCCAAGCAGTTCTTCCCAGGCTGCGGCCAACGATTCAGGATCGTCGGCCGGAACGACCTTGCCGGTGTCCCCGACGATCAACGCGGAATCACCGACATCAGTCACGACGCAAGGGGTCCCGCACGCCATGGCTTCGCCCACTGCCATCGGGAAGGCTTCACTGAGGGACGACGAGGTCGCAATGTCGAGAGCTCCGAAAAATCGCGGCATGTCTTCGCGAGCGCCCAGCAGGTGACAAACGGTCCTGAGGCCAGCCTTTTCGATCCAAGCAGTCAGTTCGGTATTGTTCTGGTCCACGTCCTGCCCGCAAAGCACATAGTGAACATCAGGAACGCGCGAGTGTAATGAAGCGGCGGCCTCGATAAAGTTCTTATGGCCCTTCTGGATATGAAAACGAGCTGCCATGCCAATCAGCGGAGCGTCCGCGGCAATTCCCAATTCCTGCCGCAGCCCACGTCGTGCTTCCGCGTCAGGATAAAATCGCCGTATATCAAATCCGTTTGGGATGACTTCCATCTTTTCTTCCGAGTAGCCGAATCGCGCATGGGCTTTGCGCGAAGCCTCCGAGCAACAAACGATACGCTCCGGGAGAAGGCGCGACAGACGCGCGCATGCGCGCGCGGCCCAGATTGTGGTGCGCTTGTTCTGATCTGGATCGAGATCCGTGTGGTGAATTCCCCAAACCACGGGTAGCTTCTCGGCCAAGTAGGCCGCGCTGCCACCAATCAGATCAGCGTGATACATCCAGGTTTGAATCACCTGTGGCTTCGATTTTTTCAGCCACTCGGCCAATTGCAAGATTTTCAAGGGATTGGCGGTGCCCCGCCGCATCCCCAACGCTCGCACCGGCGTGCCCGACGCAGCGAGTCGCTCCGCCATTGGTCCCAGGTCGGTAAGGGAAATAACTTCGTTCTCGAAAAGATCCGCATCCATTCGAGAAGTAATTGAGTGCAGCACCGTTTCCGCGCCGTCGGCCTGAAGGCCTGAGATAATGTGCGTAACCTTGATCACAATACCTGCTCCCAAGCAGAGCTTGCGGCCTCGCACTGTTGTGATTCGCCCGGGGCAGATTGACCGCCGCTTATAATGCTGGCGACTCCGGCCATGGACAGAGACTGCATCACATGCGTCAGGCGGCACTCCGAGAAAACTTCCAGCAGGTTTCGCAGGAAATCCAGATTTTCCCGGGTGTGTGCACCGAAATTGTGCGGATGCCACCAGAGGTGGAAAATGCCACGTTGCTCCGCCGCTGCGCGGATTCCGGCGGCGATGCGGCGGAGACGAATGGATTCAAGGCTTTTACGCTGTGTCGAATACGGCCGCAGGAACATGCTCGAGCGGACATCGCAAAGCCCGCTCGGCTGAAGAATTTCTTCCCAGCGTACGACCTTTGATCCAGAGAGTGAAACGTAGTGGTCCAGAAGGCGCGGCGCGCGAACAGCGAGGGTTTCCTGGCTGCGCGGGCGCGGCTGGTACATCCAATGCGGCTCATTCCCACGATAACAAACCACACCAGCTTCTTTCAGGACACTCTCGTAGCCTGGCCGAAATTGATTGCGCGGGAACACGATGGAACGCACTTCGATGCCGCGATGTCGCGCGATGGCCACCGCACTGGATAAGTCGGCAGCAAAGGCCTCGCGCGTCTCGCCGGGTTCCTGGCAGTAATAGTGCGAAAACGTATGCGTCGCGATTTCTTGTTTCGGGTGTTCCGCGATCCGCGCGATCAAACTGGCAGCGTAGTGCAGCGGGTCGTCGTCTTCGTTCTCACCGGTCGGCTCACTGTAAGGGTCGAGACGCTTATCGGCATAGTGTGGGCGCACTGCCGGAGAAGATTCTTCTCGCTCTTGGCGCGATTCCGCAAAGAGAAACCCCACGGTCGCCCAAGTGGCCGCTACATCAAACTCCTCGAACAGATCGAGAATCTGAGGGATGGCCTTGCGCGCTCCCAGAAGGTTCTCGCGGTAGGGTCCCTCAGGAGCGTATTTATCTCGCACGCCCCAATGCAGTTCAAAGTCGAGGGAAATTACCAAGGCGCCAAAGTCCGGCTTTTGCGTGAGGTGGAGGCTCATTTCGAGTGAATGTCGCACTGCTTCTTACTACGACGTGGCCGCGAGCGCCGCACTTTCGCGTCCAGCGCCGCCCTATAGGACTGCTTTGAGGCGTTGTCTTGCGTCAGCGTCAGCGCTGGGCTCAAGAGTTACGTCAGGTGCTGGCGTGCCAGTTGCCATTGCTACTTTGGCGCGGATGGCAAGATGCCATAGTCCGCCGAAAGCGCGATCCATCAAACTGCTCTTCCGCTGGCCGTAGGCTTCGATCACCGAGGGAAGATTCGTAATGGAATGTTTATATTCACGGACAGATCGGCGGAAGTGTCCCGAGTCGATGTAAAGATCGTCTTTGCAGTGAATGCAAATGGTCCACACGCCCAACGGCACAGCGCGGAACCTCCAGAGTTGCTGTGGAACCCACATCACATTTTGGGAATCGCGGTGCGGAAAAAGGGTCAGGCCATCACTGATGGTGTGGACGCCCAAACTGATGAGGGTCGAAATCGTATTGTGGTCGAACGAATGCGCGGGCGCCACCCAGCAGTCGGCACGCACTCCCTCGCTGGCAAAGATTTTGAGCGCCTGTTTCAGTTTTGCTTGCTGCTCTTCGAGGGGAATACCCGCAAACTCGCTGTACGGTTTCAATGCGATGATTCCGGGATCGCTGCTGACGTAGCGATGCTGGTATCCGTGGAGGCCGATCGTCCATCCACGTGCTTGCCACGCGCGCACCCTTTCCCAGAAGCGTTCGTTCGGTTCGCATTCGTGAAGCGAAGGATCCTGATTGTCCGGGATGACCGACAAAATCGGCGCGACACCCTCTTCAATCATGATGTCTTCGAGTTTTTGCCAGACGTGCCAATTAATCGTCGGGCACATGTCGTCGAACCGCAGCAAGAACTTGACAGTCATGTTCGAGCCCTGCCTTCTTCGTACCGCATCAGTTTACCGCACTTCATCCGGAAGAGAGATGAACGGACGAAACGTACATCTGCGAAATTCACGTAATGCTTGGCTGAACTGGTCCCGTTCCCGCCATACTAGAAGGGATTTTCATCACTGACGCATCCACAACGGCTTCATCCTCTACTTTGCCCGAAATTAGAGACTTGTGCTGCTCCAGCCAGGACTGGAACATCAATACGCCCCACAATTGCGGCTGCCAATTACGCCGGCCGCTCACGTGTTCTGACCATTTCTGCCGGATGGGAGCGGGAGAGAAGTAACCTTCCTGCTTCAAGCGCGATTCGTTAAGCAATTCTTCGGCCCACGGACGCATCGGACCGCGCAACCATTCATGAATGGGTACTCCGAACCCCTGTTTTGGCCTGGCGACAAGGTTTTTTGGAACATAACGGTGGAGCAGTTGACGAAGAGGTCGCTTTCCTGTGTTGCCTTTAACTTTCATCGCGAGCGGTAGCTTCCAGGCGAACTCAATGACCCGGTGATCCAGCAAAGGCACGCGAGACTCAAGGCTGACGGCCATCGCCGCGCGGTCGACCTTCACTAGAATATCGTCCGGCAAGTACATTAAGGTATCGAGGTACATCATGACGTGCATGAAATCCTCGATCTGGGCCCGCTTGCTGGGATCCGTAAGAGCTGTCAGCGGTTCTTTTGCGCCGATTACGATGGAAGCTGGTTCCATCCAATAAGAGCAGAGCACCCTGTAGAGCGTTTCGCGTTGATTTACATTCAGAATTCCTGCCAGCTTCTGCAAAACCCGGTTCAGGTCCCTGCGCATCAGGCTCTGTGGAAGAATCGAGGAGCTTCCGCCCAGCAACGTGTTCCAGTCAAATCGCGACAACGGCTTCAGCGATTTCGCCAAACCCGACTTCAAAGTCCGAGGCATCCAGCCGATGTTTTGCTGGACGCTCCGCCCCCACAGATACGTGTCGTAACCACCGAAGAGCTCGTCTCCGCCGTCACCCGAAAGGCTAACTGTAACCTTGCGCCTCGCGAGTTGTGAGACCAGAAAGGTCGGAATCTGCGACGAGTCGGCGAAAGGTTCGTCATACAGAGTGGGAAGAAGGGGAATCACTCCCATTGCCTCTGCAGCGGTCACATACAACTCGGTGTGCTCGGTTCCAATGTGTTTCGCGACGGCCTTCGCCGATTCCGCTTCGTTGAACGCGGAATTTTCGAATCCGATCGTAAACGTCTTCACCGGCCGGCTGCTATTGGCCTGCATGATGGCGACAACCAGCGACGAATCAATCCCACCTGACAGGAAAGCACCCAGCGGAACGTCCGCCTCCATGCGCATGCTTACGGCATCGTTGAGCAGGGTGTCCAATTGATCAACTGCCTCGGCTTCGCTCCCTTTAAATGGGTTGCCAAGCCCAACTTCGGCGGCGTTTTTTGCTGACCAGTACGGCTTCGGCGAAGCGTCGCTTCCAAAACCGCGAATCGTAAGTAGGGTCCCAGGGATGAGCTTAAAGATCCCTTTGTAAATCGAATGCGGCGCGGGAATATAGTTATGACGAACGTAAATCGCCAGTGCTCCACGATCAATCTCGGCGCGAAACGCGGGGTGCTGATGCAGAGCCTTGAGCTCGGAGCCGAAGAGCAGAGTCTTGCCGGCCCAGCCATAATAAAGCGGCTTTTCTCCCGCGCGATCGCGGGATAGGTACAATGTTTTCTCTTTGCGGTCCCAAAGTCCGAATGCAAACATGCCGTTGAACTTCTTGACGGCGTTTTCTACGCCCCAATGTGCAATGCCGGCCAGCATGATTTCGGTGTCCGAGTGGCCCCGGAACGTTTGCCCCAACGATTCCAGTTCTTGTCGCAGCGCTTTAAAATTGTAAATCTCGCCGTTAAAGGTAATGACATAGCGGCCGCACGACGAGTGCATAGGCTGATGCCCCGCCGCCGACAGATCGATGATCGATAAGCGCCGGTGGCCGAACGCGATCCCGCACGCCGCATCGGCCCAGATGCCTTCGTCCTCGGGACCACGGTGGCGCAAGCTCGTCGCCATCCGCTGTGCTATCGCGCACAGCTCTTCGTGCCCTTTGCTTTGTGACGTATCTAGGAATCCGGTTATTCCGCACATAAAGTATTGTTCTGATTTCCTGGGATTAAGCGTCCATCGGCGGTCCGACTTTTTCTGCGCGACCCAAGTCGGGAGCGGCACGCCGCGAATCTCCGCGCCCCACACATTGCAAAAGAGCATTCTCGGTTTTATCGCCGAGCTGAGCGACCGTGAAATTTTCCAGGATGCGCTGCCGTGCTCGAAGGTTCAGTGTCTCGAGAGCAAGCTTCTCCAGCAGTCCCGCTGCGAGCTTCTCGGCATCGTCCGACGGTACAACGATCCCCGTCTCACCCACGACCAGAGCCGAATCGCCTACGTCTGTTACCACACATTGCCGGCCGCAAGCCATTGCTTCTCCGATGACGTTGGGAAAACCTTCGCTCAACGATGACGAACAGAAAACATCGATGGCATTGTAAACGCCTCGCACGTCGGAACGCGCTTGCAACCAGAGCACGCGATCCTCGATTCCGAGCGCGCGGGTCTGCTCCTTCAGCTGCTCCAAATAGGAGGCTTCCCCGTGCCCGGCGCAGACGAAACGGACGTCCGGGCATTGTGCAGCGATCCGCGCCGCTGCTTTCAAAAATAATGGGTGATTCTTAATAGGGTCGAACCGCGCTACGTTGCCGATTACCTTCTGGCCTTCGCCGATACCCCATTCCGCGCGGACACGCTTTCGCTCATTATCATTCGGATAGAAGATGTTCGTGTCAATCCCGTTCGGAATGAACAGCATCTTTCCTCGCGGAAGCCCGTCAGTGACGGCCTGTTCCAGACCCGCCAGGGAATTGACTACCACCCTGTCGGCGAAGCGAGACAACTTCGACTGCAACCAAACCGCGAGGCGTTCCGCCCAGTCCAACGCGGATTCGAGGTTCGAGCTACGCACGCACCAGATAAGCTTAATCTTGGGATTGAATAACTTCGCCAGGGTTGCGACTACGTTCTGGGTATACATCCACCCGTGCAACACTACCGGTTGTTCCTCGCGTACGACCTTAAGTGTCTTGACGAAGAGCGTCACTAAGTCCCAGCGCGACCGTTTCTCGAGCGAAATCAAGCGAACGCGCTTCGGATCCAGCTTTTTGGAAAGCGCCCCGCCAGGATAGTAGGTGGCGATAACGACCTCGTGGCCTCGGGCAGCGAGATCGTTCGCCAACGTCACCAACTGACGTTCCGCGCCGCCGATGTTCAGTTGTCGTGCCAAAAAGAGAATTTTCAATGTCGATCCTAGTCCGGAGGATGTGCTCTAGACCTCCGGGACGCGCCGTCCGATTCAGCTCGGCGGTGGGCCTGTTGTGAATCTGGAATTTGCAATGGGCTCCGAAGTCAACCTTCTGCTGGTGCCGGCTGGCTGACGTTCCTCAGCACGGACCATAGCAGTACCACTTGTCCCGCACAAAGCACCGTCGATGTGATAACCACCACAAACGCCGCGCCCAGTAGCCCGTGCGTGGGAACCAGAACTTTGCTGGCGATCGCAGCGCTGGCGACCGCTGTCAGTAGCAGGGGAATCTGACGGCCGAAGCAGCGCGCCGAAGTCACCGCCGATCCGATCAACCCCGCGATGTAGGTGATTGCCCCGCCAACCATCATCACGATCAGCACGTCAGTGTGTTCCGCATATTCAGGGCGATACAGCAAGGTCAACAGCAAACGACCGAAGAGCACGGCGACCCCAATGCCGCCAAGGCCTAGTCCCGCAGCAATCCCCACCAGCTTGAGTAGCAGGGAATTAAACGCCCGTATGTCTCCGGCGCCGTAGAGCTTTGCCAACCGCACGAATGCTGACTGTCCAAGTGAGTTGATGATCAGGTTTCCTGACGATACCAGGAAGGCCGTCGCCGTGAAAATGCCCAGTGCCCGCTCACCTTGTGAGCCGACAATAAAATAACGCGGAATGTTTGGCAGTAACGATACCAGCATTGCAATCACCCCGAGCGTTATGGAAGTACGCAACAGTTCCATTTGCACGCTGGCATTCCATCTCGGGCGCAACGATTCTCTGTCCGCTGCCAGGGCCTCTCGCACCAGTTTTGCATCAGAAACGTGGCGAGGCAGCACGTGCGTGCGTTTGCGAATATCGTACGCCAACGTCACCAGCGCCCGAGCCAGTGTTAGACCCAACGCGCCCCATACCACACTGCCCGTCAGATAGATGCCTGCGCCCATCGCCGCAAGCCCTAACACTCCGCGGACGATCATCGACTTCGCGATACGGTCCATGTGTTCGTAAAACTGCATCCGGGCGTAGTAGAGGTCGCTGACGATCTCTAGGCCTTGCGCGATACCGACAATCAGAATCACCCAGGTCGATTCCCTGGAATAGTGCGCACGCCCTGCTAACATGCCGCCGAGCAACCCGGGATAGCGCATGACCAGCGCCACACACCCGATCACCACGAGTGACAGCACTGTTGTCAGCAGCCGGAAGCCTAGGTATTCGCCGAAATGTATCCGTTTCCGAACGTCGGTCGTTAGCACCGCCCGCAGCTGTAAGCTTGTCAACGCCAGAACTGGCGTGGCGACAGCCATCGCCAGCCCGTACTGCCCAACCATTTGCGGATTCCCGATCTTCGCCAGTATCACCAGTATTCCCCACTGGCAGGCGGAATAAATGATATTGCCCACAAAGGTCCAACTGAAATTCCAACGAAGGGAGGCGCCCTGCACAGGGTTCTTGGAGACGCTGGGGTGGTCTGCAGTTGAAATGTCTGCCGATCCCTGAGTTGCGGAAGTCATCGGGGGGCCACTATTCGGTTGCTGACCGGGTTCGCCGCTGCAATAGGGCGATGGTCCCGCCAATCCAGGCTCCGGCGAAGACACAGTGTTGGGAAGCGAACTCATGGACGCTCCCACGTTGGCGGTTTTTCGAGCCCGGCCTTTCGCAGCTTCACATGCAGCTCGCGCAGCATTCTGGCGTGCGCCGGCGTGCGGGCTGGTTGCGCAACTATGGCGGGACGGAACGCGCCCGCAGGGGAGTACCTCCTATTCGTTGCCACTTGGACAATCGCAGCATCCGCGGACAACAAGCCGAAAAGCAGCCAAGTCGGCTTGGTGTTTTCCCAAGTCATTGCGGAGGCGCCCAAGGCCCAGGTCAACAACATCACCAACCACAAACTGCGGCTCAGCACGGGCAGTCTCAACGCCGAATAGATGAGCATCACCAGCAAAACAGTAAAAATCGCAAAACCGACGATGCCCAGTTCCACCAAAATCGATAGGAAACTATTGTGGGCGACCCACGCGGTCACCACGTTCCGCTCAATCGCAACGGGAAACGCGCCCCCTCCTATTCCAAAGAAAGGGTGCTCCAGGAAAACGTCTATGCCGGCTCTCCAGATTATTGTTCGAGCATCCATCGTTCCTTGGCTAATTTCCGTTCCTGTGGTACCCATGCGTTGCCAGGTAGACGCCGGGACCATTGCGATCGCCGTCATGACCGCCGCGACGACGACTACCGCCATAACCGCCTTCTGGCGGAATGTCCACTTACGGAATGTCAAGGGGATCATAAACAAGCTTCCGACAAGCGCGATCAACGCACCTCGCGATCCCGTCATCAACAACGCGCAAACGGCCAAGACCATATGCAGACGGTAAAGCCATACCCGGAAGTCCTGCTTTTCCGACGCCGCCAGATAGAGCGCCATTGGAACGCTTAAAGCGAGCCGCAACCCGATATCGTTCGGGTTCATGTTGAACGTGGAATTGCGAGTGACTTCAGCCGCGGTCCCGACGTGAAGCAGCGCCCCTATAGCGGATATGCCTGTTCCCGCGAGATACGCTTGCATCAAGTTAACGCGATGGCGGGGAAGCGGAGCGAATTCCCAAATCAGCCACATCATGGCCAGAAACTGGGTGTAGCTAAGAATCTGCTCCACCGTATCGTCGGGAGACACCGACCAAAAATATGTCAAACTCACCCAGATCACGAACGCCAGCATAACGAGATGCACAGGCAACGGTGATCGCAGATGGCCTTTTTCGATTACCGCAAATATTCCGACGGCAAACGCCGCTAACCCGACCAGCCGTCCGAACGTTCCTATTCCGGGCAGTACGAGGGCATTTTCCAGCGGAACGGCAAACACAAACAGGACAAGCAATGCGAAAGCGGTAGTTGTGAGCAGTTGCCCAGTTTTAGGCACCGATAGGCGAACACCGCCCACCCGACCTACCCCATTTGTCGTGGGCATTTGCTGCCTCGGCCCTCTCGCAGAGAACATTTAGAGAATCACCTTATTCCGGTGCGGTTTGTAAGGTCAAGAATCGAGCCAACTTCGGCCCGAACGAATGGATGGGAATCAGGGCGTCGGAGGGTGCTTTGCGTCCGCGGTCTGGCCATATCCGTAGCCATAGCCGTAACCATAGCCATATCCGTACGTGCGGCCGGGAGTTTTCCGCGGATCCCAGCTGTTAAGCACGGTGCCCAGGATTCGCGTGCCATCTTCCGATAGCCGCTGTGTCGCAATCAGGGCAGCTTCGCGCATCGTATGGCCGGCGCGGACGACCAGGATGACTCCGTCCGAGAGGCCCCCGAGAAGTCGTGCGTCGGCTAAGTGCATCATCGGCGGAGCGTCAATGATCACCATGTCGAATTCGGTGCGCACCCGGGACATGAGCGCTTCAACGCGTGGAGAATGAAGGAGTTGCGAGATGTTTGTCGTGCGAGTACCGCTGGGAAGTAGTGATACTCCAGTGATACGCGTCTCGATCACCAACTGCGACAGGGGCACCGTTTCAAGCGGCGCCTCTGACAATAGAACGTCGCTCACGCCACGTGTGTTTGCGGCCCCGAAGATTTTGTGCAACTTCGGCTGGCGCAGGTCGCCGTCGATCAACAATACGCGGCGTCCCATCTCTGCGATAGCAATGCTGAGATTGCTGGCAACCGTCGTCTTACCTTCGGCCGGACCCGGGCTGGTAACCACGATCACTTGAGGTCCTTCCGAATTCTGACCAGGCAATAAAATAGATGTCAGCATGGCTCGAAAGGACTCCGCTACAGCGGACGGCTTGTGCTTCCAGGTCACCAATTCCAGGCAATCGCTGGGATCGGCTGTCAATGCTCTCTGGCTGCGAACGGCAGGCGTATCGCAGACCTCCGCCATTGGGATGACGCCGAGTTCCGGGAGATTCAAGTAAACCTGCAAATCCCCAGGAGCTTGAATGCTGCGATCGAATCGCGTGCGGAAAATTACAAAACCAAGTCCCAGGAAGATGCCGCAGAACAACCCTAGCGCCGAATTCACCGGTACGTTCGGCTTTGCCGGCAGGAACGGGGGCTTAGCTTCGTCCACTACCAGAACGTTACTTGCCCGCATGGCCGAGGCTAGTCCGGCCTGCTTCACGCGGTTAAGAAGCGTGTCGTACAGCTGACGGCTCGACTCCACCTCGCGGCGCAAGGTGTCGTAGTGAATGGCCTTATCCGACTGATTGGCCACGGTCTTCTGTTGTTCGATGTAGGATTGCTGCAGCAATTTCTCGCGACGTGATGCCGCGGCATATTCGTTGCCTACGCGGCGGAGGACGTTCGTACGCTGTTTCTCGAGCGCGCTTTGCAACTCGTTGATCTGCGCCTGCACACGCTGGACTTTGTAGTGCTCCGGCGTAAGAGTCGCGGTCAGTTCCACGAGTTGGCGCTGCAAGTCCGTCAACTTCAAGCGGTATTCGCGCAACGTGGGGTCGTCGATCGTTTCCGGGAGTGATTCCGCGGGCTTGCTCTTGGCTTCCTCGAATTTCGCTTGCTTCTCAACGCGATCGCCCTGCGCTTTGTCGAGTTCGTCCTGGAGTTCCTTGAGCCTGCCTTCCGTGACGTTTTCCTTCTCCGTCATCGTCAGCCCAGACTCGCGCGCATAAGCCTGGAGGTTTGCTTCCGACTTTTCCAAATCTGCTTTCATCGTGCTCAAATGACCGGTCAGCCACTCCCCGGTCCGTTGGCTCGACTTCCAGCGCATCTCCTGGCTCTGTTCGATGAATTCGGAAACCAGTGTATTGGCAAACAACGCCGCGAATTTCGGATCTTCCGAGTCGTACATCACTTCCACGAGACGGGTCTGACCGGAAGCGCGAACCGTCAGGTTGTTACGGGCTTTTGCCATAAACACATCTTTGTTCGGCGCTTGATTCGGCTCCGAGAAACCCAGCATGCGCTGCACTTTCGCCGAGAACGCTCCCCAGCCGCTTTCCGGCCGATCTTGCTGAAGATCAATCTTGTTGGCGACGCGATCCAGCAGGGAATCGCTCTGCAAGATTTTGATTTGCGTCTGGAAATATGAGTCCATTGCGGTACCTGGACCGGTATTTGTTGGATCGACGCTTTTCAGGTCCATGAACTCCGAATTGAAGTCCTGAATCTCCAGCGAGGTCCGTGCTCGATAAACCGGCGTCTGCAGCAAGCTGAACAGGACTGCGAGGGCGAGCCCCGCCAAGGCGAAGCACAAGAGGGTAACTTTATTGCGGACGAGGATGTGCCAATAGCCGAGCAGGCTGTCGTAGCCCTGAGCCTCCCCATTGTCCGCCTGGACCGGTTCATCCATTCTGTACACCGCGGGACGATTATCCGTATAGGTGCTGAGTTGTACGGCTCGCGTTCGGTTGTTCACTCGATCGAAGTGCTTAGACATTTATTACCTGCCGTTCTGCCCTGCGGCTAAAATTGACATCTCCCAGATCACATTCAGCTTCTTCGAACGATCTCTACGGGCGATAAATCGCGAGACCCGTGCCGGTTGAAATGGCTGCTTCCATGACACGCAGTGCCACTTTCCTGCCCGTGCTGTCGGGGATAAACAGAATATCGTTGCCTTGCATGGGGACGTCCCCGCCCTTGCCTTGCAAGATGCGTTTCAGGTCTACGGGGATTTCCGTGCGCTGATCCGCGCCAGGGGTCAGGCGCAAGATCTTCGCGTGCTTGGGATCGGGTGCTGGACCTAGGCCTTCCGCCATCGATACCGCTTGCAGCACCGACATGGTTTGTCTTTCGCCGAGAACGAATCCGCCCGACTTCTTGACGTCTCCCGTTACATAGATCAATTCCGCTTTGGGCACCGAGATGACGTCATGCGGGAAGATCTGGATATTTTCCCCGGGGTTCTTCGCTTCCATAATTTCCTGAAGATTGACCTGGGCGACGGTGAATCGACCCGAAGCGTCTAACGTCGCGCCGGGTAACGGGATGCAGCCCCATTCCAACTGCCGCGTGATGCGGATACTGTAGCCTGCATCCGGCCGGATACCTCCTGCCATGGAGATCATCTCCAGCAGAGTCTTGTGCCCCTGGACCTGATGTACACCCGGCGCATTCACCGCTCCGAGAATCGATGCGGGCTGGCTACGCAGGTCTTTCACATCAAGGGCGGCCTGCGGATGCCGAATGTAGGTGCTCAGTCTCTTGTTCAATTCCTGCTCGGCCTGCTGAACCGTCAAGCCAGCGACATGCACTCGCCCTACCAGCGGCACTTGAATGTCACCTTCACCGTCCACGCGGACCGTCTTGGTAGACAACTCGTCCAGTTCGGGACCCGAGATCTGGAGTTCATCTTCGGGGCCGAGCAAGTAGGTCGACTTCACCTGGCTGGCGCAACCCGGCTTCTGGGAATCCGTCGCCGCTGATGGGGTTGACGGGGTCACTTGCCCATCCAGATGGACAGCCAGGAAGAGAAACACCAGGCCGATCGAAAAGCCTCTCAAAGTAGTCATCGACCCTCCTCTCCGCACTTGTCTCGCGTTATGACTTTCGATTTTCACTTGCTGTCCTTATGATCCTTCGCTCTTTAGACCCGGCCCGATGAAATTTCGGCGTCAGATCGGGTTCTCGATGCCGGTTCGCCAGGAGCATTAGCACTGATCGGATGGATCCATTCCGGGGCGACTTCCACCGAGATCGATCTTTTGAGCAACGTAACAGCCACATACATCCGATGCTGATTTGCAATCCTTGTCAAAACCCCTTCCAAGCCTCGCAGCGGTCCGTGTTTCAGTCGTACCTTCTGCCCTACCATCAGCGATGGCCAAGGTGTAACCGGCAGGCCGGATCGCAATACCGATTGTATCGCCTCAATCTCGCTTTCATCTACCGGCTCAGGGTTCTTGCCAACGCCTACCAGGTAAAGAAACCCCGGTGTAGTGAGAAGCGGCATACGTTGTTCCAGATTCAAGCGGCAGAAAAGATATCCGGGGAACAGCGGGAGATCCATTACCTTCACGCGATCCGACCACTGCCGTCGGCTTTGGACTAATGGTAGAAACTCCTGAAATCCCTTACCCCGCAGGGCTGCGGCGACCGGCTTCTCATAATTAGGGCGCACCCGCAGCGCGAACCACGGCGCAAGAGTCACCGTCACATCAACCCTCGGCCCCGAGTGAAGTTGCCCAAGATCGTTCTGCTCCTGCGTAGCACGGGAGTTAGATTCTCTTGAAGGCTCGGGAGCCTCGCCTGCGACATCATTTTCCCGTTCTTTCATTCCGATTCCAATCTACACCGTCCGGTCAAGCTTCCGCCCTTTGACTCCCATTTGTCCTTCAAAACTCCTTCAACCCGCTGGGCTGTCTTTTGTTGCGGCTGCCAGCTCGAGCCACATTCAACAAGATGCGGGGCCTAAAGGGCGCACACGTCGACACGTGACACTATGCGATCCACTGAACAAGTTTGCCATGACCTGTCCTTTCGGCCAATGGGTCTGACGTTCCTTAAGGGCGGTACCAAAGTACTGGACGGGCACGGGGTTACGTGTGTTCCAGCAACGTAATCCGCGGGTACCATTGCCAGGGTTCATGGTGTTCCAGCAATGATTCGTCGTTCCTTGGACATGATTCGCTCGCATTTACTCGCCGCTTGCCTTTCCGCTTTCGTCTCCAGCGTCTTCTAGCGGGAGTTCCTCCAGAGTTGTGTACTCCCGGTCAGCCTTCTGACCCCGGGTTTCACGCAGGCGGGTCGTATGGTTCATCGCAGCGAACCCGCAGCTGTCGGAATCCTTAGCTCGGTGTTCGGACCGGACGACTCGGCCTATAGCATGGATTTCCGACGGTCGGGCGGAATGTTCCGGACGGGGCAGAAAGACGTTCATCTCGACGGACACGCCTAAAGGCGGTACTGACTCTGCCTGGACGTAGATGCCGCGGCTGCCCAAATCGCGGCAATAACCATCGCATCCTTGCACCCGACCGCTGTCGTCCTGCCAAGAGAACACGACGGGGAGCCGTAACGGATAGCGCAATGCTGTCCTTCGTTCCGCAACGCGGCTTGGTGGACCCGAACGAACGAACATCTGAAACCTCCCACCCTTCGTATGGGGTGAACTTGTTGAATTGCAACACCCATCCGCAATATCAAATCTACTCGTACAACTCGGGAAGTAAAGAGGTCGAGTGTCGGCACCATTTCAGGGCCGAAAGACCTCAGCCCCGCCCTTAGGAGGTGGAGGCGAAAGACCTCAGATATAGAGACTTTAGACTCTACCGTGGTTGTGGTTTGCCGAAGACATCTGAAAGGATATCGGTGCCCGCCGCTTCAAGCCCTCGAGCTAGACAAAGAAGGCGGTAGGCAGACGGGATCGGCATACGTATCATTGGCAGCGAGTTAAGAGCGAAACGTGACGAACCGATCCCAGAACCTGAATTGGGGCCTCACACCGTGGAGCATTGATTTTGAACCCCCAGCGAGCCCTTTGCCGGAAACTGTCGATTTTGCCGTGGTTGGCGGGGGCTTCACAGGCCTGTCCGCTGCTGCTGAACTGCGGAGACTTGATCCCCACAAATCAGTGGCTGTCTTCGAAGCCGAATCGGTAGGCGCTCGCTCGAGCGGCCACACCGGGGGTTTGACCTTGGCTGAAACGGCGGCAGGGGACCTTCCTGGCTTGGGGGATGTCTTGGCCGGTTTCTCGACGGTACTAACGAATCTCGACGTTACGGCCGACGTCATGTTGCAAGGCGTGTGGGAGTTGGACCGTGTCACCGAGAACGGTTCGCCGATCCGTTGGAGCGATTCCGGTCCGCTGCGGGTGGCTCGAGAGGTACCCGGGGGCACAACCAATCCTGGCAAACTCATTAGTGGCCTCGCCCGGGCTGCGCTGCGACATGGCGCGCTCGTCTTTGAATCCGCCCGGGTCGATCAGATCGAATTTGGGGAAGATTTGATCCTCCACGTTCGCGGCAGTCAAATTCGCGCTGGGCGCGTGCTCGTAGCCACCAATTCGGAGTCGCTCGAGCTCAGCGGCTTAACAGACCGTGCTGATCCGAAGTTCACGCTAGCGGTGGCCACAGAGCCTCTCGCAGGGGGCAAGTTGGAGGCGCTGGGCTTGGCTTCTCGCAAATCTTTTTACACCATTGATTTACCTTATTTGTGGGGGCGCCTTCTGGAGGAGAACCAAATTATCTTTGGCAGTGGCTTAGTAAGTGTGAACAGCTGGCAAGACCTAGCCTCGGTGGACATTCGCAAGGGAGAGGCATTCCAACTCCTCGCACACCTGAAGGACCGCGTCGCACGCCTTCATCCTGCTCTCGCCGGGATTCGCTTCAGTCATGAATGGGGAGGGCCGATTTTGATCGCGGACCAGTGGCGCCCAGTGTTTAAGCACCATTTCCGCAACGACAGAGTGGTCGTCCTCGGAGCCTACAGCGGACACGGAGTCGCTCTGTCCGTTTACCTTGGGTCATGGGCCGCAGAAGCCCTGCTGGGCACGCGAAACCTGCCCAATTGGAACCCGGAATAAGTTCAACCCGCAGTTCCCGTTGTTTCCGGTATGCGCTATCTGGCGATTTTCCCGCCGCAACTCGCGTGCGTGCATTGGCACTCGATGGCAGGCGTCTTCTCCATCGCATCACATTCCACGCTGCATTACTTGCTCCCTGACGGCGCTTGGCAGGCACACGGGGGATGAGCGCACCGTTACGGTTCTCAGCTACCATAAAACGCCTCCAATCTGGAACTAACTGATGACGTTTCCGTCAAACTCGCCCTTGCGATCCCAGTTGCCTCGATGCCGCGAACACATGTGTCTATGTGATGCAATGTCCAGCAGACTCTGCGGCATTCATTGGACGTGCAAGTAACTTACGCACAGCTCCGTACGCCCCCCTACGTTTTCGCCTCGTCCGGCGTAGGTCGATCAAGGTATGGACGGGGTTCCGCTTACCTCTTAACGTCACTCCAGCCTAGCGCTGCGACGGCTGCCGATTTCTTGACGAAGAGGAAAGGAACAACTATGGAGCACAACGAATTAAAGGAACTATATATTGATGAGCTACGGGATTTGTACGATGCCGAAAATAAACTGGTTAAGGCTTTGCCGAAGCTCGCCAAAGCCGCGAGTTCCGCCAAGCTTCGCGCCGGGTTCGAAGAGCACCTCGAGCAGACGCGCGGCCACGTTGGGCGCCTTGAGGAAATTTTTGAGGCGCTGGACGAGAAGCCGACCGGCAAGAAATGCGCAGGAATGGCAGGTTTAGTTAAGGAAGGCGAAGAAATAATGGACGAGGACTTCAGCGCGGAAGTAATGGACGCCGCCCTGATCTCCGCAGCCCAGCGCGTGGAACACTATGAAATCGCAGCGTACGGGTGCGTCAGTGCTTGGGCACAGTTACTCGGCGAATCCGAAGCCAACGCGCTGCTGGAAAAGACGCTGGAAGAAGAGAAGGAAACGGACCAGAAGCTGACCGAGCTCTCGGAAGAGATCAACGTCGAAGCAAAAGGCTCTGGCGAAGAAGGAGAAGAAGGAGAAGAAGAGGAAGAAGAGGAAGAAGAAGAAGAAGAAGAAGAAGCTACCACCAATCGCAAGGCAAAAGGCGCGCGGGCCTAGGGCGTTTCGAAACACACGAGTGATTACAAACTGGCGGTGGCGTCCGAGAAGGCGCCATCGCCTTTTTTTCTAGATCGTGTGTCTCAGGCCTCTCTCTCACTGCGTCGGTTCTCAGCTAAGCACAAAGTTCAAACTGGGGTCTTTGGCGGCCAAGCGATCTGACCACCGCGACGGTAGGCGAGATTGGCAATCTGGCCAGCGCGGGCTGCGGCGATTCCAGTTTCGACGGGCGCGTTTGGCTCTTTCCGGGTTTTGATGCACTCAAAGAAATTTTGCATGTGAGAGATAGTGCCGTCGCGGAAACTCTCTGCCCTGACAACCGGATTATCTTTGCCCGGCACGCCTTCGCGATACACACCAAAACCGCTCCGGTTGAGCTTCAACGTTGCCTCCGTGCCGCGGAAATCGAGGCCGCCATCGTCAATCGAGGATGCCATCATGCCCTCGTAGACGACATCGAAGCCGGGATAGCGGATAGCTGCCTGCACGGTGTCAGGACAATCCCACTGCTCGAAAATATATTTGTCGGCGAGCATGTGCGCCTCGCGCGGTTGGTCCGATTTCATCGCCCAGTGCACGACGTCGATCCAGTGCGTGAAAAGATCGGTCATCGCGCCGCCGCCAAAGTCCCAAAACCAGCGCCACCGGTAAAACTTTTCCTCATTGAAAGGTTGATCGGGAGCGCCGCCCAGCCACTGCTTCCAATCGAGCGCCTGGGTATCGACGGCCTTGTGCTGTCCGGCGGCCGCATAATTCTGCCACCAATAGGTCCTGACCTGCGTGACGCGCCCGAGGCTGCCTCCCTGAATCAGATCCACCGCATCACGAAAGTGGCTCCAGCTGCGCTGCTGCATGCCGCATTGCAGTATTCGGTTGCTCGAGCGGACCGCATGGGCGAGGGTCGCACCCTCCTCCATGGTGTGGGTGACCGGCTTTTCCAGATAGACGTCTTTGCCCGCTGCCAGCGCGTCGATCGCTATACGCACATGCCAGTGGTCGGGTGCGGCGATGATAACGGCGTCGATCTCCTGCTGAAGAACTTCATGATAATTCGCGTGAGTGGTCGCAATGCCGTTCGAACGTTGTTTGATAGCGTCGCGTCGCGGCCCATAGACGTCGCTCACGGCGGCTATCTGGTAGTTGCCGGCCTTGTCGGCGGCATTGAGCAGGTCGCCCATTCGCCCGCCGGCGCCGATGACTCCGACGCGCAAGGTGTCGTTGGCGCCTAGAACTCGGGTTGACGCCAGAGCTGTCAGCCCGCCGGCGATGATAAAACTACGACGATTAAGTTGGTAGGACATGGCGAGCATCTTAGCGAGTCGCGGCGAACGAGGAAAGTGGTCGGACTTGAATTTGGCTTTCGGGTAAAATGCAGATGCTTGATCTATACTTTTGGAGAAGACGGTCCGGCGATCGATGTGTCCGCCTTGAACCCAGCGACGGCTTTGAGCATCCCATTTACCGGCAAATTCTGAACGCACTATGGGCAGCCGCAGCAAGATCGGACTGATCGTGGCTGGATGCGCCGCGCTATTCTTCGGAGCGCTGATCTTGCTTCTGCGCAGTCCGCTCGACGCCGATCGTTATCGCTCCAACCTGGTCTCCCATATCGAACTGAAAACGGGAAAGCAGGTCGAAATCGGCCACCTGACGCTTACATTCTTTCCCTTATCAATTCACATTGAAAACTTTGGGATGAAGAATCCGCCGCCGTTCCCTCCCGGTTATATCGTCAAGGTGGCGCGTATGGATGCCCGGCTCGACGCTCACGCACTTCTGCACCGCCAAGTGCTTATCAAATTTCTTGCGCTCGATCGCCCCTCCGTGAATCTGATTTCAGACCCGGACGGTCCGTGGAACTTCTCCAATCCTCACCCTGGCCCGGGAGCGCCGTCCTTTGTTTTAGGGGAGATTGCCAAGGTAGAAATCCAGCGCGGACAGTTGGTCGCGTCCAATCTTCTGCCTTCCAATGCGCCGGGACCCGTTTTTCTGGAAGCCCACGAAGTTTCCGGCAACTTCGAGCGCGTAAACGTGAACGCCATGATCGATTCTTCGTCCCGCTCCATGGGTGGGCAGGGATTTGTGACTGCCGATCGCCTGAGCTTCGGTACCGTCGACGCCGCGAGTGTGAGTTTCAAACTTCAGTTCTGGGCCCAGCAAGTTTTCCTGGCTGAGATGAAAGCGCGCGTCTCCGGCGGTAACGCTACGGGAGCGATATTCTTCGATTTGACAGGAAAGCGGCCCACCTTCAGAAGCAATGCGAGATTCGCCGGCATTGACGTGGCGCATCTCCTTGAGCCCTTCGAAAATGGCCGCGGCCAGATGACCGGAAATATGGAGGGAGACCTCACGCTCGCGGGAGAAATCCGGCATTCGCCCCGGCCGCTTGCGGGAATACGCGGAAATGGCCATGTGATCTTACATAGGGGCGAGGTTCCGAATCTGCAACTGAATTCAAACCTGGTGAAGCTGGTACGGTTCAACAATCGTGGCCCAGCGAAAGAAAAACCTTCCTCGTTCAACCTTATCTCCACCGATTTTGAGCTGGCCGACCTTCGCATTCTGAGCAAAACCATCGACATCGACGGTTACGGCGTTGATGTGGATGGCTCTGGTAATTTCAACGCCGACGGCTCCAACGAGCTGAACTACGAGGGCGTCGCAAAAATTACGACGCAGCAGGGCTTTTTCACGAATACCTTCGCCCGTTTCGCGGGGGCTAAATTGAAGGAGGGTTTGCTGTCGTTTCCGTTCCATGTCGGAGGCACGATCGACGCCCCGGTGTTCACTAAGCCCGGTGCCCATCCGTAGCACGCGATTGCACGAAATACCACGAGTGGACTTCGCGTAGTGAATTCGATATGGAAAGCAGATCGGCCACCGCGAGGCGAGTCAGCATGCCGTGCGATTTGGGGAACAAGAACTCTTGTCCGGCTAGCGCGTTTGTCCGCTCCCGGAAAACTGAGTTCGACCTTGACCCTTCAAAGGCTCTCGCCGCACTGTCCGCTAAACTGTCAGTAGTAAAGTTCGGGCGGGCCTTTGTACTCCTGGATGGTATTGCCGCCGTCGACGACGATCATCTGGCCAGTGATATAGGATGCGGATTCACAAGCGAGGAACGCGATAACAGCGGCAACTTCGACAGGACGGCCGGGGCGGCCGACGGGCGTATTCTTACCAGCGATGATTTCCTGCGCGGAGGAGGACGCGGTTTCAATCCAGCCCGGTGCTACGGCGTTTACGGTGATTCCTTTGCGAGCGAGTTCGAGTGCGAGGCTGCGGGTCAGCCCGACCATGCCGGCTTTGGCCGTACTGTAGGCCGTTGCGCCAGGATTGCTGACGAGTGGGCCGGTGACTGACGAAACATTCACGATGCGGCCATAGTTTGCATTCACCATGGAGGGCAGAACCGCTTTCGTGACATTAAAAGTGGTCTTCAGGTTGAGCGCGATGCTGTAATCCCAGTCCGCTTCAGTAAGCTCGGCTAGAGATAACGAAAGGGTCTGGTCAGGATGGTTGATCTGAGTCATGCCGGCATTGTTTACGAGGATATCGATACGGCCATAGTGCGTAAGGACTTCACGAACCAGCATGTGAGTGCTCGCGTGATCGCGCAGGTCTGCGGGCAAAGCAAAAACATCAGCGTTCTCCGCGGCGAGTTCACGAGCCCTTTCTTTGATTCTATCGGTCGTGGAAGTGATTGCGATTTTTGACCCTTGCTGCGCCATGAGTCGGGCAGTGGCGAAACCTATCCCAAGGGGGCTGCCCGCACCGGTGATGAGCGCCACTTTCCCTGAAAAGTTCATTTATTCTAATTCCCTCGTTCTTCTGAGCTTTAACAACGAATCGAATCCTGAAGACTAGCACCTTCAACGCGAAGATTTCGTGGGTGCGGTATTTCCCGCTGTTGTCGCCGCAGCCTCGAAACCACCCGCGGCCCGTTCGCCACGCCTTTGGCCCTTGATTGCGTGGCGAGCACCCCGCAGCTGGTCGTCTTGGGAGCCGAATGCTGGTTAACAATTCGTCCCTCCCCCCACCCTTTTCTGCAAGTGCGGATTCTAAAGGGCTTTAAGTCGTGTGTTTTTGGAAGTGCGGATTGCAAAGGAGTTACGGGCGCATTTTGTGGAACTGCGGATTCTAAAGAGCTTACGGTTGGAAAGGCTTTTGGCGGGCGGGAGTCAGGGGACCAAAATTGGCCACGGCTCGTTCGAATTAACGATTGAGGTAATACGACGGATAGTAACACATAGGTAACTAGACGTCAAGGGGAAATTGCCGGGGCCGTAACTATCCGAATTTGCTATTCCTACGGTGCAATTTCGGATTGATCCGCGCGCAGCATAGCCAACACCAAAGGCGCAGATTGGGGGGATACTTGTCGAGTAGCCGGGCGCCATCGCTGGCGCCCAGCCCTCTAAGAACCGGACTTGAAGGTTTCCCATTCATCCGGCTCGAGCACCCAAAAACGCCCCCATGAAAAACGAGGACGCGGCCTGATGCAAAACGAAGCAGACTTACTCGATACTGACTTGCTGCCGATTCGCACGGTGGAGGAAATTCCGCCCGCCGTGTGTGAAGCTGCACCAACAGGTTGCCCCGTCGTCATTTGCTTTGCTTCATGCATCGGTTCCTCAAGCGGTCTCGAGTTGAGCACCAACAGGAAGTCAGCTCCGTTTCCGGCGAGGTAATCTTGTCCCCACGAGGCGACGCAACCTCTATCTGCCCGATTACAGGGCAGCCTTCGCTTGCTCCCCTTTCCGTTACCCGCATCGCCATCAGATTCATCTTGCGATGGTCCTTCCCCTTGCGAGGAGCGCTACGGGCTTACCCTGTTCCGCTGAAATGACGCGATCGGTTAGATCTGCTCTCTACGCCGGCAGTGTTGATTACCCATGACAGAGAAACCGGAAGCCTCTGTACTCACTGCAAGAAGAGCCGCGCAGCATTTTAGGCTCTCTTCGGCTGACGACGCTTACGAGCATTTGTATATTCTGATCGTACGATCAAGTCTAGGTCCGTCTCCGCCTAATGCTGGCAGATACACCGTGGCCTCGCGGTTTCGGTGCCGCTCTTGCGAGCGTGGATACATTGTCCAAGGGCTCCAGAACAGTTCGTTGCCTCGCCGCTCTGCCTTGTACGCTACGTGCGATGGGACGCACGGTCTGATCGAGTTCCTCCTCTCCAGACAATCATTTTCAGCAGCTTTCCAGGTCGCACTCCGGATTGCCGACCAACCATCCGGAACGCCTCAGGCCCCATTTGGGCTCAGAGAGCACATCCTGATATTGCCGACCGAGAATGGAAATTGTCGTTTGGTTCCGAGGGTCCCGGACAGCCAGCGCCTACGGGTCTTCCTCGACGGGTTATTTCGAACACAGTCCACTTGACAACCAAGTGAAACGTAGTAGTCTCTCTTTAGAGAGACCATTTGGATGTCTAGTAAAGAAAAAGAATCAATCCAGCTGCTGCAGGGGACACTTGATCTCATCGTTTTGCGCACACTCGCGACGATGGGCCCACAACATGCTTATCAAATTGCAATGCGTCTCCAGCAGATCTCCGATCGTCTGCTCAACCTCAACCAGGGCACTCTCTATCCGGCATTAGGGCGGCTGGAGCAGTACGGGTGGATTAAGGGAACTTGGGGAAGGACCGAGAGCAACCGGGAAGCCAAATACTACGAAATTACCAAGGCGGGCCAGAAAGCTTTAAAGGAGGAGACACAGGGCTGGAGAAGATTGTCGGCTCTAGTGGAACGGCTCTTACTTGATGAGTCTTAGCCATGAAGCACCTGAGACGCATCTTTGTGAAGTTTTATCTGCTTTTCGCCAACTCCAAAGTGGAAGCGGAACTGGCAAGAGAAATTGGCGCGCATCTGGCGTTGCTGGAAGACGAATATCTGCGCCAGGGCATGACCCCTGAAGATGCACGACGCGCGGCCAGACTCGCTTACGGAGGCGTGGAGCAGGCGAAGCAACTGCATCGCGACGAGCGAACGTTTCAAGGGCTGAGCCAGATTTCGCAAGACATTCGATATACCCTCCGCCAACTGCATAGGTCTCCCGGATTTACGGTGACGGCCATCCTGATGTTGGCGCTGGGCATCGGGGCGACGACGGCGATTTTTTCCATCGTCGAGGGAGTACTGCTGCGTCCGCTGCCGTTCCCCGACCCGGATCGTCTGGTCATCCTAGGAGATGAAGACTCGCACTGCGCGTCCTGCACTCAGTCCAGCGTAACCGCTCCCGACATCCGCAATTACATGCGCGATACGGAAAGCTTTAGCCACCTGGGCGGCTATCGGCAAAGATTGTTTGAACTATCCGGCCCCGGTGATCCGGCGGCGGTGAATGCGACGCGGATGAGCGGCGAGGTCTTTGCCGCCCTGGGAGTGCCACCAGTGCTGGGGCGCACGTTCACACAACAGGAAGACGAAGAAGGCCAGCAAGTGGCGGTGCTGAGCTATGGCATGTGGCGGAGCCGCTTCCACGGCGATGCGAATGTACTGGGGAGCAAGATCCTTCTTTACCGTAAGCCTTACATCGTGATCGGCGTAATGCCCCGCGATTTCGAGTTTCCGCTCAACCCTGGGAATGTGAACCAGAGCGAGCTTTGGCTTCCGCTCAGCCTGCAGCCAGAGGAATTTACGGCGGGCCGCGCGGCGTCGTGGAACTCTCGCATGGTGGGGCGCTTAAAGCCCGGCATCACTGCCGAACAGGCGCAGAGCGATGCGGAGCGAGTGGCCCAGGAGACGATGCGCGACTATCCGGCCTACATGCGCAGTCTTCGTATTCACGCAGTGGTGACGCCACTGCGTGAAGATACGGTGGGGCAGGCACGACCCCTGGTGCGCACCTTGCTCTTTGCAGTGATCGTTGTTCTGCTGATCGCCTGTGCGAACCTGGCGGGGCTTCTGCTGGTGCGTGCTATCCGCAGACGAAGAGAGATCGCGGTGCGGCTCGCCCTGGGTGCTCGCGCGGCCACATTACTCCGACAGGCCATCGTGGAAAGCATGGTCTTGAGTATCGCCGGTGGCGTGATAGGGCTGGCACTGGCGGCTGGCACTCTGCGGGTGGGCGTAAGCCTGCTACCGCAGACGCTACCTCGCGTCAAGGAGATTGGCGTGGCCTGGCCGGTCGTGCTCTTCGCGCTGGGACTGGCGCTGCTGACCGGCTTCCTCTGCGGATTGGCTCCAGCATTTGCCGCAATCAGGACGAGCGTGAATGAGACGCTCAAAGAAGGCGGACGCACCGGCACCTCGGGTAGCGGCCATGCCAGGCTGCGCTCGGCACTAGTGGTGGCGGAGATTGCCGTGGCGCTGACCCTGCTTACCGCCTCCGGCCTATTGCTGCGCAGCTTCGAAAAGATGCGCGATGTGAAATTGGGCTTCCAGCCCGACAATACGCTGGCTGCGCTCTACGTTCTGCCGCAGCAGCGGTACGCAACACAATCTGCGATCGACGAATTCACGAAAACTCTGCTGAACGACGTGGGGCAGCTGCCTGGCGTCGATGCTGTTGGCATCACTTCGTTTTTGCCCGTGGCCGGCAATAACTGGAGCATCGCTTTCACGGTCGAGGGCCATGTTTCTCCCAAGGGCGCGGGGTTGAATATGGCGGCGATGTCGTTGGTCGAGAGCGATCCCTTCGAAGCGCTGGGCATTCGTGTGCTCCGCGGGCGCGTCTTTACCGAGTCGGATAACGCCAACTCACAGTTGGTGGCTATCGTGAATCGCAAGATGGCCGAGCGCTACTGGCCAGGCCAGGACCCGATCGGCAAACGGCTGCGCCGGGGCATGCAGGAGACCTCTACGCCGTGGCTGACAGTGGTGGGCGAGGTCGATGACGTCAAGCTGGGGTCGCGCGATGCGGAGACGATGCCACAGGTATACCAGCCGGTAACACAGACTGTTGCAAGTGAAGGAGTTTTCGCCAGCCCCGGTGAATTGAGCGCCGCCGACGGCTGGATCGTTCTGCGCAGCCGTATGGCTCCGGAGGAGATGCAAGACACGCTCCGCGCAACGGTGCGGAAGATTGACCCGCAGTTGCCGCTCTACCAGATGCAGACGATGGAGCACGCCATCTCGAAGAGCGAGGCGCCACGACGCTTCAATACCGTGCTGATTTCCTCTTTTGCCATCGCTGCAGTGCTGCTCAGTGTTCTCGGGATATATGCGGTGATTGCATTCTCAGTTGCTTTGCGAAAACAGGAAATGGCGGTGCGCATGGCGCTTGGCGGCCAGCGCTCCGAAGTGATCCTGCTCATCCTGAGTTCCGGCGCCAAGCTTGCGGCTGTTGGCTGTGGCTTGGGTTTGCTTGGGGCCGTGGCAGCGTCTCGTTTGCTGCGTTCCTTTCTGTTTGAGGTAAGTCCGTTTGATCCAGGTGTGCTTTCACTCGCTGCCATCGCAATGCTGCTGCTTGCGCTGGCAGCTTCTGCTCTGCCGGCCATACGCGCATCAAGTACGGATCCCATGCTGACTTTGCGGGGCGAATAGGAAGACGCCGACGCACATTCGTCAAACCACGCGTGTATGCAATCTGGCGGCCCGATTCTGATTGCCGGCCGAGCGACGGGCAACCCGCAACTTGAGCGCCGCTGACGGCGGTGTTCTCCGATTACTTCGTGTTGGCCGACCACCCGGAAGTTGGCCAGACCAGTCAATACAAGCGTGTTTCACGGTACTAATCCAATGGGCGAGCTGATAACTTCCGGGTTGCCTGTGACTCGGGCTGAACGATGATGTGCAGCCGCCCAACGCTGCCAACTGCTGTCCACCGGAAACAAGTTTCGATGCGCGCAAGCAAAGACTATTGATCCGGCACGCGTCTCGGTCCGCGTCGCACCCCTTTGACCGATACGCCGCATTGTGGCTTGACAACCGTCACCGCGGAGTGTAAACACTGCATAATTTCAGCAAAGTTCTAGCCAGAACCGGATCACTCTTCGAGAAGGGGGAAAACATGCCCCGAAACATCACCTTGGCCCGCATTGCTTCGGTACTTCTCCCCTGGCGATCCTCGCAGTATTGTCACGGCTTTTTAATTCTGGTCTTGACTCTGTTTGGGTGCTTTGTTGGCAATTGGCCAGCGCGGGGGCAATCAACAACGTCGGTCCGCGGCACGGTCACGGATCCGTCCGCGAACGCGGTGGTGGGAGCCGTCGTTGTGCTCGCGAATTCCGAATCCAAGACAGAACGGAAAGTGACCACCGGAGATCAGGGAGAATACCAGTTCCTTCTTATCCCGCCCGGAACCTACACGCTTTCCGTAACGGCTCCCGGCTTTCGCGGTTACGAACAGAAAGAGCTGGCTCTGCTCGTGAATACGCCTACAACCGCCAACGTCCAGCTAAAAATTGGCGCGACGACGGAAATCGTAACCGTGACATCGGAGGCTCCAGCCTTGGACCTAGTGGACGCTTCTATCGGTAACTCCTTTGACGAAAGACAAGTGCGCCAGATCCCCCTGGAAGGGCGAAACGTTCCCGATTTGCTGAGTTTGCAAGCCGGGGTGACCTACACCGGCAACCGCATCGCCGACAAGGACCAAGACACGCGCAACGGTGCGGTGAACGGAGCGCGGAGCGATCAGAGTAACGTCACGCTCGATGGCGTGGACGTCAACGATCAATCCAACGGCTATGCGTTCACCTCAGTGCTGCCGGTGACCCAGGATTCCGTGCAGGAATTCCGGGTAACCACCACAAATTACGGCGCCGATCAGGGTCAGGGGTCGGGAGCCCAAGTGGCGCTGGTGACCAAAAGTGGCACGAATGCTTTCCACGGCTCGGCTTACGAATACCTCCGCAATACCATCACCAGCGCCAATGACTACCTCGTGAAGCAGTCGGAGCTGAATATCGGTGCTCCGAACAAGCCTCTGCAGTTAATCCGTAATATTTTCGGCGCGACCGTTGGCGGGCCCCTTCGCAAGGACCGGCTATTTTTCTTCACCAACTATGAGGGCACCCGCGAGCGGGAGCAGCAGCGCGCCGAGCGCGTCATTCCTACGCCCTCGCTCTGCCAGGGGATCTTCCAATATGTAAATGTGAACGGTGGGATAACCACGTTCACGCCCACGGACCTTTTGAACCTTGATCCTCGTCATATCGGGATTGATCCTGCGATGCTCAACTTGACCAGTCGCACGGGCTATCTCGATCAGACCTTCTGCGCGGGCCGCACGGTGACCAATGACCCTTCCGCGGGTGATGGCTTGAACTATGCCGGCTTCGTGTTCCGGGCGCCTACCAGCCTGGATAACGATGTGTTCATTGCGCGTATGGATTACCGCTTGACCAGCGACGGCCGGCACACGCTGTTCTGGCGCGGTGCTCTGCAAGACCTGCGCAACCCAGGAGCTCCCTTTTTGCCCGGCGACGCTCCTCAACAAACCACCATCGATCACAGCAAAGGCTTCGTCCTCGGCTACACCGCGGTTCTCAGTTCTACCCTCACGAATTCCTTTCATTGGGGATTCACGCGGCAGAGCTTTGGCGTGATCGGCAACACAAACCAGGAATGGAACACGTTTCTAGGATTGGATCAGGGCATCACCTACAGCCACAACTTCCAGGTGCCGCTGCACAACTTGACGGATGATCTCTCGTGGACCAAGAAGACGCATACCTTCCAGTTCGGTGCCGCTATTGGGATCGCCCGGGATCCCCGCACGAGTTTCCTGCACTCCAACACGCTGGGGCTGGGCACCACGAACTGGACCTCCCCGATAGGTTTCGCGGGAACCACGAGCACCCTGGATCCCACCAACACCATCGCGCACCCCCTGATCAACGCGCCAGAGCCGGTGAACGCGACGCAGTACGACCGCCCACTGCTGGCCTTGTACGGCATGATCTCGGACGTAGTCGCCAACTACAACCTGGACCGCGATGGCAACGTGATGCCGCAGGGCGCGCCGGTCAAGCGAAACTATGGGCTCAACTGGTATGAGTTTTACGGACAGGATACCTGGCGGATCAAACCCAACCTCACCCTCACCTACGGCTTGCGCTGGTCCTTCTTTCCTGCTCCCTGGGAAACCAACGGACTGCAGACCACGTCGACCGTCGGACAAGGAACGCAGTTCGCGGAGAACGTAGCGAACATGAAGAAAGGCATAGGGTACGGAGCAGAGGGGCCGATTGCGTTCTCGCTTGGCGGGCCCGCGAATAACGGTCCGGGTTTCTATCCCCTGGAAAAAACGGATTGGTCGCCGCGCGTGTCGATAGCTTACTCGCCGCGCTTTGGTAGCGGCCCTCTTCGAGCGATTTTTGGCGACAACGACAAGACCGTTATCCGCGCCGGCTTCAGTCGCGTTTACGACCGGGCGGGATTCGCGCTGCTAAACAGCTTCGACCAAATTGGCGCCGCCGGTTTGTCTACAACCATTCAGAATACGTGCTGCACGGTTGGTGTCACGAGTGCTGAGGACCTGCCGCGCATCACCGGCATCAACACAATCCCTACAGTCAATCTGAATGGCGCCCAATTCCTGCTGCCGCCGCCCCCGCCAGGCTTCCCACAGATACCCACTGTTAGTGCCCAGGCCAATTTGTGGGGGATCGACAACACGCTGAAGACCCCGCATGCCTATGCCGTTGATTTTTCCGTCGGCCGTGAGTTGCCCAAGCGATTCTCGCTGCAGGTTTCTTACGTTGGCCGCTTCGGCCGCGATTTGCTCACCCAGCGCGATTTGACCCAGCCTCTGGATATCGTGGACCCGAAGACGGGAATTGACTACTACACGGCTGCATCCGCCTTGTCCAAGCTGGCGAGGTCTTTTGCATTGGCCAGCAACAATGGAGCGCCTTCCAACTTTTACCAGGCTGTCATCACGCCCGCTCAGATTGGCACCGTTACCGCCTCGATGCTTGGCCCTACGGCCCAATACTGGGTGGACATGTTGCCGCAACTCCGGCCGGGTGCCACTCAGTATCGGGACCTCCTTGGAACTGGTTTCGTTCCCACCGCGACAAATCCCAAAGATGGTCTAATTCAGGAAGTTTTTAACCTCTATTACAACCCCGCGCTTTCCGTTATCGGAGACGAAATCGTTGGGCTGGCGGACATCGACCTCTATGGCGGCCTGGGTGATAACAGCGGATCAGGCCAGCCTTATTTCTTCAACGGCCCGTCAGGCTTGTTGGGCAATGGCTCCGGTCAATTCTTGAACAACCAGGCCATTTCCATGTACGGCTGGAGTTCCATCGGCAGCTCCAGCTATCACGCGCTTCAAGCCAGCCTGAGGAAGCAGTTCAGCCACGGAGTTCAGTTTGACTTCAACTATACGTTTTCGAAGTCGCTCGACATAACCTCGGCGGCGTCGCGCGTGGGATTTTCCGTCTATGGCTACCAAAACATCGGTCTCGTCGGAAGCCGCCTGGCAAACGCCTTTTCGCCGAACCTGGCGCGCGCGCCATCTGACTTTGACCTCACGCATCAGATCAACCTCAACTGGATTGCTGATCTGCCGGTTGGCAAAGGTCGAGCGTTGGCTCGCAATGCCAACGGCTTTGTGGACGCCGTTGTCGGTGGATGGCAGCTGTCCGGACTGGCACGCTGGACCAGCGGATTCCCCTTCAGCGTGGATGGTGGCCAGCGCTGGCCCACAGACTGGTTCCTAACCGCCATCACGCAGATGACTTCCAAGCCGCAGACGGGCACCTTCAAGCAAAATGGAAGCGTCAACATTTTCGCAAATCCGGCCGCGGCGCAGGCGGACTTCACGCTGCCTCTCCCAGGACAGGTGGGCTCGCGCAACATCCTGCGTGGCGATGGCTACGCCAGCTGGGACATGAGCTTGATGAAGCGCTGGAAAATGCCCTACCGCGATACGCACAGCATGCAATTTCGCTGGGAGGTGTTTAACGTGCCCAACCTCACGCGCTTCAACGCCCAGGGAGTAGGCGCTTCGTTGCTCACTTCGCTTACGCAGTCGCCGAACAATTTCGGCGCTTACACCAGTCTCCTGACCCAGCCGCGCGTTATGCAATTCGCGTTGCGCTACGAATTCTAATCGCCAACGCCAACTCCCGGATTGTCGGCGAAACTCGATGTCTAAAGTTTTTCCGAGTCTTTTCCTAGCGGCGAACGACCGGCGCGATTCATGGATCATTTTTATTGATTGCCGTATGATCTTGCCGAATCCACAAGAGCGCAAGCGTACTTCGCTCTTGTTACGCTCAAGATCTGCCGAGAGGAACGAATGCCATGCTGAAGGTCCTCGCTTTCGCGATTCTGATTTCCTCATGGGCGCTTACTCAAGAGAAAGGGGATGAAACCAAGATCATTGCATTCGAGAACCTTTGGAATCAAATGCAGATCAACCATGATGCAGACGCCATGGAAAAGATGCTGGATAGCGATTTTGTCCTTACCGACTACGATGGGACACTGATGTCCAAATCGCAATTCTTGGCTGCGATACGCGACAAGTCGAATCAGCTTGCGGTAGAGGTATCCGAGGATATGAAATTGCACCGCCACGGGGATACCGTGGTCGTTACGGGCGCAACGCACGAGAAGGGCACCCTCAAAGGTAAAACGTATCAGCATAAGGGCCGCTTCACGGATACGTGGATTAGGCAGGATGGTCGTTGGATTTGTGTTGCCAGTCAACTCGCACTGCTTAGCAACTAGCAGTATGGCGGGCGGCCCACTTTTCAGAAACCCCAACCGCCCATCTCGAGCGCGCTCATTGATCTTGCTCTTGCGCCAGCGTGAGCCATTTGACTTATTCAAACGCGACATAGTTGTACTTCCTCTGGCCGCGGGTCTCCCCTATAATCCGCCAGCACGATACCAGGAGCCGCGCATTGCCCGAAATCCCTGATCGCTTGGAACGTCATTTACTCGCCGTTATTTCCGACCGGGGCGAACATTATCGCGAGGTTTACAAATACCTCGGCGGCGTTTTTCGGACGACCCTGGCCACGACTGAAGCGGAAATTAAGAAGATTCTGGAGGAACCAGAGCTCCAGGCGATTTTGTTCGACCTGGACTGCATCGGCGAGGGACCGCGCGATGGCATCGACGTTTTAGAAGAGATGCGCAAGGTCCGCGATGATGTGGTTTTCGCCGCCTTTACCAGATCCACGCAGCGCACCATTCCCTTGAAAGCCAGCCAGGCCGGGGCGGATGAGTTGTTCCTATTGCCGCTGAACTACGAAGAACTGAAGATCGTTCTGCTCCGGGCGATTGAGAAGCGGTCGCTGGAGCTGGAAGGTCGCCGGGTCATCCAGCAGGCCGAGAGCGGGGTCTCGTTCCATGGGCTGGTGGGGAACAGTGCCGCGATGCAGAAGGTCTATCAGTCGGTTGAGGCTGTGGCGGGCACGAATGCATCGGTAGTCTTGCGGGGGGAGAGTGGAGTTGGCAAGGAACTCGTGGCGAAGGCGGTCGTCGTGTGCGGTGATCGCGCGGACAAGCCGTTCATTTGCGTGAACTGCTCGGCGCTTCCCGAAAGCTTGATGGAGTCGGAGCTGTTTGGATACGAAAAAGGGGCGTTTACCGGGGCGGATGCGGCCAAACCAGGGTTGATCGAATTGGCACACGGCGGAACGCTGTTCCTGGATGAGATCACGACCCTGAACCCTGGTCTGCAAAGCAAGCTGTTGCGGGTTCTGCAGGAGCGCACGGCGCAGAGATTGGGGGCACGAAGCGCGCATAAGATCGATTTTCGGCTGATTACGGCGACAAATGAGGATCTGGAAGATTGCATGCGGAAGGGCAGGTTCCGGGAGGACCTCTATTTCCGGATCAATGTGGTTCCGATCGTCGTGCCCCCGCTACGCGAGAGGGATGGAGATATTTCCCTGCTGGTCGATCACTTTCTGAGGATCTTTTGCGCCTCGTCGAAAAAGCCGCTGAAGGCGCTGAAGCCAGACGTGCTGGAGATCCTAGAGGGCTACGGCTGGCCAGGGAACGTCCGGGAGCTGGAAAACGTTGTGCAGCGGCTGGTGGTGTTGGTCAACAGCCCGGTCATAACATTGGAGCACCTGCCGCAGCAGTTGCTGCAGTCCAGCGCAACCGGCCAGGAAGCGATCTTGATCCCGGAGGAGGGTGTCGATTTCGATGCGGAGTTGGATCGGATTGAGGTGGCCTATCTGAATACGGCGCTCCGGCGGACGGGTGGGAAGAAGAGTGCGGCAGCGGCGTTGCTGCGTGTCGATCCGCAGCGACTCAAATACCTCTGCAGGAAGCACCGCTTACAGTGAACGGGTTAAAAATTAACCTCACGTCGGTTAATTTTTAACCATCTGGTCGGTTTTCGACAGACTGTACGGAAGGATAGGTGATCGCGTTCGGCTAAGCGATTTCTTTTCAGCATTCATTTCACGACGAAAGCGGCGCCAAACTTTGGCATTCGCCCTGCACACAAAAATGCATCAGCAGTAAAAAATCACTGAGGAGCGAGTGACTCAACCATGTCGATTCAGAAAAAGAGCCTGATTAACACCCTGAAGACTACCAAGAAGGCCAACGTTGCCAAAGAAGACTTCAGTGTGTCCGCTGCGACTGCTAGCCCCGTGTTCAAGCACGCAGTACGGAAGGACGCCGTAACGAAGAATCTGGTTCGCAAGGACGCCGTAGTTAAGAGCGCGGTCCGTAAGGATGCCGTATTGAAGAGTGCAGTTCGCAAGGACGCCGTGTTGAAAAATGCCGTACGGAAGTAAGCCTCCGAAGCAAAGCGGTACCGGCCTAAATTCAAGGCCCCGAGAGCGATTTCGGGGCCTTTTGCTTTGAGTTCACCAAACTTTGCGCGCCAGGGATCGTTCTACCTCGGCCCAAAGTAGCCCTATCAGGCTACGCCGCGAACCGTAAATCCGGGCCAACCCCACCATTCCAGGTTTTAGCAGGCCATCCTGATTAGCCAATCGCATGCCGACAACGTAAAAATTGGGAGGGCGGAGCCCCGTGAACTTGGTTGTCCCGGCCAGTTGTAGGTCGATAGCTGAGGACTGCGGCGCGATCGAATTGACCTCGGTGTTCCACTTGCGGAAAATGCCGTCCACCATTAGCCGCGCCGGGTAACCTATCCTCAGCTTAAAGAGGTCGTATTCGGAGACGTAAATCCGGGCCCGCATATTACTCAGGTCGGCGACCTCGGCCAGGTCTGCACCCGCAGGAACGTAAGAGCCCATCCGATCGCTCAAGCGAGGTGTCAAAACATTCCCTGCAATCGGGCTCACTAGTGTCAAGGATGCTGCTTGCGCAACGAGATTTCGCGAGTTTTCTGCGAGCCGGTTGCTCTCCTGCGTTGCCAACCCAATATCCGAATAATGCAGTATCGCCGAATTTGCACGCATCGAAGCCACGGCATAATCGGCTTCACTGCGCCCGAGTTCCGACTGCAGGGGCAAATTGCGGATGCGAAATAAAGCCGCCCCAGCCGATATCTTCTCACCTTCACTAGCAAAAACCGCGGTAATGGTACCGGGGACGAGGGCTCGAATAGTTATCCTACTTTCCGGCTCCACGAGAAAGCGCCCTTGTATGGACTCGCGCCAAAGCGGCAAGAACAGCAGGATGGTCAGCGCGGCAAATGGAGTCACCGGGTGACGGGATACTGACCACCGGCGGATCCGATCTTTCTTGTCCAAATACACGAATTTCATAAAGTTCACCAGAATTCGAATGCGGCTGCGGAAAACGATCGCTGCGGTCGCAAACTCCGGAATGAACGACCAATCTGGATCGAAATTCCGAAAGATGTTTCCCACCAAGCGGGCGACGACGTAAAGCACGGTGTAACTGTAAAAGCCAGAGAGCAGGGCATAGACCGCATAGCCAAGTCTGCGATGCCTCGGAACATACGGGACTTCCACGGGCAGCCGCCAGATATGCCGTTTCACCCAAGCCGAGACATAAGCTGTCGAACTCTCCTTCAGGTCCACCAATTGGAGAACCTCAGACATCATGTAGTAGCCGTCCAGTTTGATCAGCGGGTTGAAATTAATGAGTACGGACGCGATTCCAGTGATGAGCATCAGCATGTATGCCACGGAGTGCACCAGCGTATCAGGCGCCGTGACCCACCACACCACCGTCGCGACCGCACAGATGTAGAGTTCCGACCACGCCCCGGCTAGGGAGATCACAAATCGCTGCGATCGGGTAGCCATCACCTGGCCTTCGCTGGTGTCTGTGTAGAAACCAGGAGCAAGATAGATCAGCAGAAAACCCATCGATCGAACGCGCCCCCCGAAGTGTTTGCATGCGTGGCCGTGCCCGATCTCGTGCCAGCACATTGCGCCGACTGCCACCAGGTAAAAAATTCCAACATCCGCCCAACTCTTTTCAGAGAAATTGAAAAAATGAAGGGTGTCTCTCCCAATTTCACTCCAGTGGCTAAGAGTTATCCCGGTCATCACGCCAAACACAACTAAAGTGATCGCTGTCCACCACCAGGTGTAAACCCAATAAGTGTATTTGTGCAACCAAGTCAGGAACTCATCCGGATTGACGGCCGGGAAGCTGATTTGAGCCAGATCGCCATATTTACTTTTTGTCACCCTCAGGGCTTTGCGCCGCTTCTGCGCATCTTTTTGCATGAGCAGGATATTTTTTTCCTGCGGTGTCTTGTACCAAAACTCGGCGGCCTCCAGGGAAGCGGCAAACTCCCGTACGTCCTCGGCGATGTACTGTGCGCCGGCTTGGTCGGAATACAGCTGTGCAATTTCTTCGTACGAACGGGAACCGTCGAAGAGTTGCGCGAGTTGCCAATTCGCCGGCGGAAAACGGAACATGGCCTCCTGGCTGGGCACCAGGACTCTCACGATGAGCTTTCCCTCTTCGACGTGCTCCTTCCACACAATGTCGGGAGGCAAACGTGGTGCGCGCTGCGAGATAACGCGTGCCGGGATGTCTGGTAGGGCAACGTCGAGGACGCGGGTGAGGTTCATTGGACGTTGTTGACGTGAAGAGCCGCTGTCATCCCTGGACGCAAAGCTCCGTGGTCGCCAACGAGTGCTACCAGCACTTCGAACGTTCCGCTGGCGGGATCGATGACCGGGCTGACTTCACGAACGTTGGTGACATACTTTTCGCCCGGGATGTCAGCGGAGGTAATCTCAAATTTCTGGCCCTGGTGGACACGCCCAAAAAATCTTTCCGGCAGGGTGAAACGCATGAGTAGGGGTGACTCGGCTGTGACCCAGAAGAGGCGTTCGCCCTTTGTGACGTTTTGACCCTCGCGCACGTAACGGCGGGCGACCATGCCTCCAAACGGAGCGGTCACCTTTGTTTTTTCGAGTTCCAATTCCAGGGAGCGCTCGTCCTGTTCCGCGGTGTTGCGTTGTTCCGCTACGCGTTTGATGTCCCACTGCTCTGACTCGGCTTTGTATTTGGCGTGCTGCAACTCTTCCTCGGAGATCAAACCAAGGTCCCAACGACGCTGGGCTCGGGCGTAGTCCGCTTTGAATACTTCAGCCTCGGCTGTCCAATTCTTGATCTCGGCGTCAAGACCTCGTGTTTTTGCGCGGGCAGCTTCTAAATTGGCGGCGATCTGGCGGTCGTCCAGCTTGGCCAGCAGGGCTCCCGCTTTGACGCGCGAGGGTGAATCGAAGAAGATTTTCGCCACAACGCCATCGCGCTGCGCGGTCAGGTCAAGTTGATGTTCCACAATAATTGGGCCCGTTACCAGCAGCGTCGAGTCGCGAGCATCCGCCCGGGAAACCGGCGAAGCGGTGGAATCGTTGACCGGAGAAACCGGAGGGGAAGTTGCGGCATTCGTGGTTGAGGGGGGAATAGACTTCTCTTCGCCGCATCCCGCAGCGAAAGCAATTGTCCCGAACACCAAGAGCATTTGGAGCTGCCGCATTTCATCCCTCCGCTGCAGGTTCACCAGCCCAGCCAAGACCAAATCTTGGAACACGCCCAGATGTAAGGATGCCGTAGCAAGACGTAACCTGCAGGATAGGTTCCCACGCGAACTTTGCCGCGACCCTCCATTCCGGCCCGTATGGCCCCGTCTGGATTCTCGACGGCCACGCGTGAATAGAACACCGGGACTTCGTGAACACTTTCCGCCTTTTGGCTGATTACCACTACTTGACCGTGAAACGTCCTGGATGGATAGCTGTTCAGCTTAACAGAGGCTTTCTGCCCGTCCTTCAGCAAGCCGGCATCCTCGTCTTCAATCGCAACATCGACAATGGCCTGCGAGGTGTCGACCACTTCGGCGAAGGAATCGCCA
The DNA here is from genome assembly GCA_963721915.1 of uncultured Acidobacteriota bacterium. GTDB lineage: Bacteria > Acidobacteriota > Terriglobia > Acidiferrales > UBA7541 > Acidiferrum. The sequence goes on from CAVRLD010000012.1 coordinate 69,102, forward strand.
CGGACAAGCTTTCGGCCTGCGAAACTGTCGACATGAGGCGTAGAAATAATGCCATCGATAGGCGACCGCAGTTCTGACTTCTCTAAAAGCTGTTGGGATCGCGAAAGTTCGGCTTTCCAATAGTCCGCCTGGACGCGCTGGGCGCCTGCGGTTGTGCCGTCATTAACAGCTAAAGCGTGGTTCATCTGCATCAGGGCAGATTCGTATTTGGACTGGGCTTGGGCCAGGATCGATCGTAAATTCCAATTTTCCATTTCCGCCAGGATCTGGCCGGCATGAACGGGCTGTCCCTCACGGACGAATACTTTACGGATCACTCCTTCGGTCTCAGGTTGCACCTGCACTCGATGAACGGGCGTGACGACGGCATCGCCGTCCACCCGCAGCGGCAAGGGAAACGCCACCAAGAACAGAAGCGAAGCAGCACAGAGTGCCAGGATGACTGTTCGGCGTCGCTTCTCCATGGCCATAAATTTGCGTTTGCGTAGAAGCACCGGCTCAAGCACCGATATGAAAGGGACTTCCTTGTACATCTGAGCATTGCGCAACGCGACCGTAGCCTGGCTGGCCAGCAATTGCAGGATTTCAATGTGCGCCGGCGCCAGAAAATCAGGGTCGCTGGCCTCTAGCGTGAGCATGCCAACGCGCCCGGTATCATCATTGAGTGGCATGGCGTAAAAACCGCGCATTCCAGAGTCCGCAAAATATTTCTTAAACTTCGCACGCGTCTCTTCCCGATCGGCGTCGATGTCGTCCCCATGTTGACGTACGTGCAGGACGTCCTGCGACAAAGAGGCCCACTGGAGGATATCGTTGAGCGGCGCGATTTCCGGAAGGTCGGCATTAATCTGGGCGATACCGCTGACAGCGCTAAGCTTAAATCTGCCCCGCCGGTCGAGTGCGATCGCCGCACGCTCGTACGGAATCACCGCCTGCGGAGCGTTGACGATGGTCTGGAGCATGCGTTCCAAATTCAACGTCGAGGTAATCTCGTGGCTCACATTATTGAGAGTTTCTAGGATTTCCACTTTGCGCTCGGCCATCAACAAACTGGCGTTGTGCAGGGCGTTGGAAGCGGTGTCGGTTAGACTGCTCAGTACGAAAAGATCATCGTCGTCGAATGGTTTGCCGTCCGTCTTGTTGACGGCCTCGACGATGCCGACGAGGGATTCGCGGTCCATGATGGGAACGGCGATCAATGAATCGACGCCATCTTGCCCGGCGTGTTCGTTGCGTAGAACCAACCGAGCGTCTTTCGTATCCGAGATGCAGGCGCTCTCCCCCGTATCCGAAAGAGCGCCGGCAATACCCTCGCCCGGTTTAACGACTTGCCCCTTAAAGGCCGTGGGATCGTGTCCAGATTGCTGCAACAATTCCAGCGTCTCGTCCGGATGCAACAACCATATATTTACAGCCTGGCAAGCAAGAATCTCTAGGAACTTGGAAGCGATCAACGGAAGAAGCTCTTCCATTTCGAGGGTGGACGAGAAGACTTTTTCCAGATCGTAGAGCTGCGTCAGCCGAGTAATCGAAGTCAAGGTGCCGTGGCGTTCGCTCTCGTAGGATTGCGCCGAAGCGATCGACGCCGCGGCCACTAGGCATAGGGGCAATAGTGCGTCAATGGTTTCGCTGGACAGCGCCTGCTCAAAGGACAAAACTTCTAGCGCCCCAACCAGGTTATCGTTGTGGACCAGAGGGATGTAGCACAAGGACAGAAGGGTCCTGCGGGTATCAATGTGAGGGTAGTCCTCGCGTTTCAGCTGCGTGCCAGTCCGCAATACCGGTGCGGAATTCTCCAGCAAGGAACCCAGGATGCCCGTGTCGGCGAGGATAGATCGTTCGTGAACCGTGGCCTCGCCGATGGTAGCCTTCGGGATCCAAAAAGTATTCGAGCCATCCGAGCCCAGGGTGTATACACTAACCGCGCATTGGCCGATCAGCTCGGCGACGTACCTCGCCACGCTGCGAGCGCGCGGGGCAACTTCCTGCTCCATGAGCAGGCTGGTAGATAAGATGGAGAGGTCAACGATCGAATCTTGGTCAGAACTGGGCAATAGTTGACTTTCTGCCCGGGACCCTTGAGCGGGCGAACTAACAAGGCACTCGCTTCCTTGCTTTTTCGGGGCAGTCTATTTAATTTGTGCGCGCACTGTAACAAAGGGTTTCCGGAGTGTCAACGACGGGAAAGCCAAACGAGCTCCATAGAGAGGTCACCACTTGGAAATTGAGACCAGAATTCAGGATGGCATAAAAATCGTCAAATTGAAGGGGCGCCTGTCCATGGGTGCAGCCCTGGACCACTTCAACGCCACCATGACGGAAACGCTGGCGCAGGGCCAACACAAAATCATTCTGGATCTGGAAGAGATGCCCACCATTGATTCCAGCGCGATTGGCGCTCTCATGCGCCATCTCACAGCTGCCAAACAGGGCGGTGGCGCCATCCGGTTGTACAAGCCTTCTAAATTTACGGTGCAGACCTTAAAACTGGTTAGTCTTCTGAAACTTTTTGCTACGTATGACGATCTTCCCGAAGCAATTGCCTCGCTGCAATAGGGCATTTGCGGACGGCCATGCTCAACTTTAAAGCACAGAGTCCGATTGCGCGTCGAAGTTCTGACCATGAGTCGAAAGACTGAGGCCCGAAGAAGCGCCAGGCACAACCCGGGTGACTCGACATGAGAGGCAAATGGTATCGAACCGATGAGAAGGAGAACGCGATTGACTTCCTTGAAGTTGCGGCGGGCTTCTATGCTGGCAGTCATCGGCACAAGTGGAAATGGGTGACGATTACGTTGCACGGAGCTCTATATGGTGCTGCAATTCTCGCCATTGTGGGTACCAACTACGATCGCGTGTGCAATGGGAAGAAGCTGATCAGTATGTGGGAAGCCCTCAGGCGGTGTAAAAACGATGCGTACATGCCGCAATATGCCGGCAGCAAACGACTCGTGATGTCGGATGGTGAGCGATCGTCTATCGACAAATTGTCGGACGCGTTTCGGAACAATTTCGAACACTTCATCCCTAAGCTTTGGTCTATCGAGGTCGCACTCTTCCCTGGCATTGTGAAAGATGTCTCCAGGACTATCCGTTTTCTGCTTTTTGATTCCGGCAATGTTCGACTTACGCCTTCACAGCGTAAGAGGGCGGTCGGCGCTCTCCGGAAGCTCAACGCTAGTAGTTAGCCGTAGCGTGCGCGATGTCGTCCAACGGCCCACGAAGCAAGGCCGCCGGATGACAGCCCCCATTCGTGCACAGTCCTTTCCGCTTGATCGCACATAAGCTCGAATCTCGTGCAAGTCCTTCCGACAACTTCGTTCTAAACTCTAAGCCTAAGGAGGGCCTCAAAGCATGAGAAAGCCCAGGATCGTGATCCTTGTGGCATTGTTAGTCGGGCCGTGCCCGGCCGTCGACCTAGTTTTTGCCCAGACGCAACCGCAAGTCGCATCGAATCCAATCAGGGCCGAAGCCGAACTCCTGAAGACCATTGTTTTTCTGACCGTTGAGGCTATCGAACCGGGTAAACCCGGCCAAGCCGATCAACGTGTCACCATAAGTGGAACCGGGTTTCTAGTTTCGGTGCCTGACAGCCGCCTAGGTAAGGATCTCGCATTCGGCTACGTGGTGACGAACCGACACGTGGCGAAAGCGATCGAGCAAGATGAAAACGGAGATTACAAGCCTCTACAGATTCAAGGGATGTACATCACGTTAAACCTTAGGGAGCCCGTCAACGGGAACCGTTCAGAAAAAGTGTCGATACTCTCTCGGCGCACTCAGTGGTACTTCCCCAAGGACGAAGCGAGCGATCTGGCCGTCCTGCCCTTCGCTATTCCTGCCAAGTATGACTCTAAGCAGCTTCTGCTCGAGAATCTTCTGACCGAAGAGATTCTTAATCAAAAGAACGTAGGACCCGGAGACAAGGTTCTGACGGGGGGGCTTTTATTCTGGTTACGCCGGGCTTCACGCGATTCAACCCATACTCCGAGAAGGTGTCCTGGCAATGCTGCCCGACGGTCCTATGACCACCACAACGGGCAAGTCAGGCAGAATTTATCTCGCAGATGTCCATATCATTCCAGGAAACAGCGGCTCCCAATTTTCATTGTTCCCGGCTTGGGATTAGGAGTACCGGGCTCCATTAGCGGCATTCCAATGTCTTTGGGTTATTGGGCGTCGTGAGCGGCTATATGTACGAAAGCTCGGATTTTACGCTGCGAGCCTCGACAACCTGGTCGGGATCTCTAAACGCAAATAGTGGCATTACTGTTGTGGTCCCGGCCCAACAACTGAAAGACCTGTTAGATAGCCCGGAGCTTCAGCAACAGAGAGATCAGGTGGCTATCAGAAGTGCGACTCCTTGATCAGTTTGAGCGCTGGCATGTCTGCTGTCGGCGCAACAGATAGAGCGCCTGCGCCAATTCGAAAGCGAGATCCTTCTGCCGGGTGCCGACCCTTGTGTCTTTCAAGGGTACGGGTTTTGAATTTTTTTCAATTTAGAGTTCGAACTGCTCGCCTAACCACTGACAGGCAAAATAAGAAAGGCCCGGACGCCTGTGTCCGGGCCTACGAATCTTCAATTGGTTGCGGGGGTCAGATTTGAACTGACGACCTTCGGGTTATGAGCGCAATTTTTAGCTACACGCGGTACTACAGCAAACAACCAAACGTAACAAAACAAAGAGAAATTAAGGATTCCGGTTGTGCCACTTCGCACCCAGTTGTCCTGAGTTTGGGCACAGTTTGGGCACAGAGAGTGGTAGCGCAACCGGTGAGTCTTCGATATCGATGCTATCTTGTATTCCCAAGACGATGGGAGGGGACCTTATGCTACTTCGTGCAACGCTCATTGGGTTTCTGCTCGCCTGTGTTGCATCGTTTGGCCGTGGCAGGGGCGATCCCGCGTTCCCAACGGACACGGAAGTCCAACTGTTAGTCACCCAGACTGAACGTGCTGTGCAGCAATACAAGCCCTTGCTTGATGAGGAGGCAATGCAGTTAGGGAAGAAGGGCACTGAAGCTGTTGCCAAAGACCGTCAGGTCGTGCATGCCCTGGAGGTCGCGATGAGAACCTTCAAAGCGCAGCCTCAGGGGTTCAATGGGCCAGCAGGTTTTGCTTTCTTTGAGTGGCTGGACGATGCTAGCCGGAATGCATTGCTCTGTGCGAGTACGACGATGGAACAACTTAACGAGCAGATGATGGCCGGGGAAACGAAAAAGGGAATTGAATTGATCCATCTATCACAGGGCTGCACAGATGCCTCAATCTTGCTCTATACCGTGAGCGAGAACGCTGGCTCGCTCTACGAAAGATACGTCAAGGCCGAACAGCATCTTGCTGAAGATGGCGCGAACGTCGCACAGAAATGTTCTGATGCCCTGAAGCGGGTCACTCCGGCGAACAAGGATAGGCAATAAAAGATGCGGCCCCGAAGAGACCGCGCATGCCCACTTCCCGGATTTTGTTGTTCCTACTGTGCCCGCAGCCGCGCCACTCGCGCCGGTCGGGATCGGTCTGGGTCCACCGGCTTGACGCATTTCGTAGGCAGCACACTGCTTGCATGTGGACGCTCTTGCTCAGATTGTTCCTTCTGTTCGCCGCAATCGCTACGTCGGCACTGCTGCCACACCGCTAAGTTCGCCTCTGAGTCCACTCGACCAGGATGGTTTCATTCCCCACGAACCTAGAAGAGCTGTTCATTCTCGTGAGGACGTTTCATCAGTTATGCTAGTCTTCGCAATACGCCGGGAAATAAATGCAGACTCCAATGAAGTGGAAAGCGTTCTTGTCAACCACCGTCGCGGGGATCGGCCTAATTGCAATGTTCTTCGGTTTCAAAGCTTGGAAGGCGCTCAGACAGCCTATTCCGCCACTGGAGTTTCCGAAACAAGAAATACCAGACATACTTGGCTCGTTTTACCCGAGGAACGTTCCGGCGCTCGACGACGTGCGTCTACTCGACGGAGACTTCAAGATCGTTAGGCGCGTAAACGAAATTCCAGCTAATTGCCGGTTAACCTTCGAGTCTTCATTCGTGACGATTAATGGTGTACGGGCAAAGCCGGGTGACGTGCCTTTAGCGAATCCTGGGGAGCCCTTTCAATGGTCGGATAGCATTCCAATGGATCATCCTCCTTTTCGTCGGCTGGAATTTGCAGGTTTGGGTGCCGCTCAGTGTTTTATCCATTATCAGAGTGGCGGCCAACCTTCATCGTTCTGCCTCGCAGTCGTTGAGAACTCAAATCGAAAAATAAGTGTCGGAGAATACTGGAAACGTGCCAAAGACCTGAACGAACTTCGACGATTGATGCATCAACGATGGTTTAGAGATGGGCGTGGGTGCTGATTGCTCGTGGTTTTTGTCCTAACTCCCGATAAAGTCGCCTTGCCACACAAGTTCCAACATTCAATTCCGGGTGCGCTTAGCGCGTCAAATCAAGGCTCGGAGATTCCACGCGCCAACCTTGAAGAGCTTTTCTCAGGACGTTGGGACGTGAAGCGTCATTTCTTTGGCGCTAGATGCGGAGAATATGCGTCCCGCGCCACTAAAGGCGGGTCTTCCACAATCTTGACGCTGAGCCTGCCTTTGCCGTCAAGTGCTGAGATAAGTTTCTGTCTCATCTGAGCATTCTCATTGTCTGCTGATGACAATGCCACGGGGTAGTACGCCTTCTCTTTGATGTGCGTGTAGTCGTATCCGAACCCAAGGGATTTTGCCATCTCCACTAGAAGCTCTGCAATCAAGTCTCTGGTGCGCTCAAGAGTTTGTGGTGTGAGATTTTCCGTTTTGTGCGCGTCTGAGCTTAAGTGTGTCAGCAAGTTTTCCCATTTGCTTCTGACTTTCTTTTGTCTGTAGAAAACAACATCAATGAAGTTCAGAGCTTTGACAAAATCTGGCGTGATGTTGAACCCGCGCAAGCTCATCAATGTGCCGAAGACCCACAGCTTTTGGTCGCGCTTTTGCTTCCACCTCTCCCAAACTAACTGGGTCAACACGGCGAGCATTGGGCCAATAATGATCGCCGCAATCATTATCCATTCGCTTGGTTTCAAGCCTGTGTGTGTCTCCGCTGGAACTGCTTGCAACAACAAAGAGAAAAGGGCTGGCGTCACCATCTCACGCACCGGGCCGCTGTTCGTAAAACGCCAACTCTACGTCATCGTGCAAGGAAACGAGCCTTTCTATCAGAATTTTGGCTCCTCTTCCGATTCAGGAATCTGGCCGAGCGATGGCTCTAGCTCCTAAAACCGGTGCTTCAGCCCATCTGGAAAATGTCCGACCCACGAACCACCCAAATGACTCTCAGTTGCTTTGCCCATCGCGTGCGAAGATCGTCCGTGTTTGTACACATCTCACGCATAGCTTTTGACAGAAATGTGAACGCCCGGCCCAAGTGAACGTCATCCATGAAGCCTTGCTCCTTAAAGCCAGCGCGAGTATATACCCGGTTACGTCCAAACCGAAGCATCGTAGCCGCTGGCTAGTCGGGAAAAAAACAGCCCGGCCATTCCGAAGAGCAGCCGGGCCGTGCTTTCCCGGCTGTGAGTACTCTTTGGTGCGAGTCCTATTCCTCAAATCACTTGAGCCGGGGAGACTAAACCGCAGAGGGTCATTCAGCGGTTCGGAACGCAGGCCACCTGAAAGAGCATCGAACCTATGTTGCCTAAGGTATTACAACAGCTACGCAAGGCATCATTCTCCACCACAAGTATGGCCGATATGCTTTTTACCCTTACAACTGACAAGGACAGCGAAGACTTCCTTATCGAAACAGCCGGATTGCGCTCCGTAGAGGGGCTTAGTCTGGAGAAGGCTCGAACCGAAATAGTGTTTCTAAATCTGTCGGCCATCTATTTGGCTTTGTTCAGATACAGGGATGTGCTCGGGTGGCACGTCGAAAAGCTGGATTCGATGTATGTGCAGTACTTGACACACATCAAGGCAATCAGGCAGGACTTAGGTGCGGAGCGAGAAGAAGACTTATTGCAAGCCTTAGAAGCAAGGGTGACCACATACAACAAAATCCATGATTTGTGGCGTGAAGCCCAAGAAAAAGGCCGTGGCCACGAGCAAACCTTTGCAATCGGTGAGGCTTTCTTTAGCTTCTGCGACACGCCCCACTTCAACCCCATCTCCCTTTCTCCCGTGCAACATCATTTCTTCGCCGTTCTCCGAACAGTCTTCAAAGCTTTCGATGAATACCGATTAGTTTGAAACAAGTGATGAAGCCCGGCCACTCCGAAGAGCGGGCCGGGCCGATTCTGCTTAACGTCCGTTTCTAGGTTGGTTGTCCCACCGCTGCCTCCAATTTTCTACTTCTGCTTCTTCTCCTCCGTTCTCAGACGTTCTGTTCTGACAATTTAACTAACCACTTGTAATTTCGCTTTCGAAGTCCGTCAACTTTGCCGTCCGCATCAGCGGCGAGATGCAAATAATCTTCCGCCATCTCACGCAAGATTTGAGATGTTGGCAACGACCTCATTTCTTTTCCTCCTTGGGTGACGGCGTATGGCGTCTGTCATCGAACCTCGCGGATGATCTGCTCCGGGTCAATCTTCAGGGCTATCAGTCCGTATGCGATGTGAATCTTTCGCCCCGCTACGCTATCCACGATCCTCGTAACCTTGGCTTCGACTTCGCGGCCATCATACAACCTGACGACCACGGTTGAGCCGACGTGAATCTGCTTCTTCACTTTGCTTTCTTCTTTTCCGCCCATCGTTTCTTAGCCGCTAGACTCATCTTCCGTCTGGAAGCTGCCGACAGCTTACGCTTCGACTTCGTGTTCTTCGGATTTCCCGCAACCCCTCCGCTGAGCAATTTCATAGCGGCGTTTATTGTGTCTATCTGCTGTTGATGCTCGTTTCGTTTGTCCTTGAGCGCCTTTAGAATGTCCATCGTTCCTCCGCGAAGAGTATAGGTAATACTCAGGATTTTGTGGGGGCGGCAACACGCACGCTACGCCTTAGGCGGATTGCCCTTCAAACGGGATTCCTTGGCTTCCAGAAGATCGTTTATCTCTTTGATGAGTTGATGCAGTTTCGCCGGGTCTTGCTCACACAGCTTCTCGGATTCAACTTCGCGGCTGTCTCAAAAAGCGGGGCAGGTCATTCCAGCGTCTCTTGTCGTGGATGTTTATTCTGTTTAGTTTGCAGAAAGAGAGGGCAGTTCAGGCGCAACTACTCCCTGAGATAGGCGGCTCGTCTTTTGGATTCAGCAGAACTTTCAGGTGCCTACCGAGTTTGCTCAGGCCCTCGGGCTTTGACAGGACAACATTCACACCAATAGCCGAAGCGAGTTTGGCACCAAAGTCGTCTGCGTACATGGTGAACAGCACGATAGGAACCTTCGGCATTACATGTCTTAGAATGCTGGCCGCTTCAGCACCGTTTAAACGCGGCATTGCCAAGTCGAGCAGAATCAAATCAGGTTTAAGTTTGGCTGCTCGATCAATTGCTTCTACGCCGTCAGCCGCTTCCCCGCAAACCTCATAGCCATCGGCTTCCACAAATGCGCGAATAACCAATCGAACCGTCGATTCGTCGTCAACAATGAGCAGCCTCTTGGACACAGGATGAAAAGTTTGGATTGTGTTGGCCGCGTCGAGCAATACAGGAATTCCTGTAGCCTGTTCAATATTGGATAATTGGAGGTCAGAACGCTTTCAGTGGCAGAAAAATTGCATGATGAAAGTGAGTGTACCGCGTGGCTTCCTTATACTCGAATCTTTCGATTGTCCTTGACACTCCCACTCAGCGTGGAACAACATCATCTCGTTTGAGGCGAGACTCCGCTTCCTAGCCCGAACGCGGTCACTATAGCGGCCACCTCCGCATCGAGCGTTATGAGGGCAGAACCCTCCTCCTTTCCTTCCCTCGCTCGGGGCGCACACCCAAGACGCCAGCGGTTCCGGGCCACACTACTCAAGTCCGGCTCGCTTCATGCGAAGAGAAATATCGAATTTCGCAAAAAGGAGAACTAACGATGTCCGAAGGAAACAAGAATATAGTCCGTCGTTTGTTCGAAGAAGTTTGGAACAAAGGCAATTTGCAGGTGACAGACGATCTCTTTACCCCCAACTACTCTCACCATGACTCTTCGACGCCCGATGTTGGGCGAGGCCCCGAGAGTGAGAAGAAGAGAGCGACTCTCTACCGCACTGCCTTCCCCGACCTTCGATTGACGGTCGAGGACATTATTTCCGAAGGCGAAACCGTCGTGGCCCGTTGGTCTTGCCGGGGTACCCATAAGGGCGATCTCAACGGGATTGCACCAACGGGGAAGCACGTCAACATCACAGGCATAAGCATTGCCCGCTTTACGAACGGCAAAATGTCCGAAGGCTTCGTCAATTGGGACGCTCTGAGCCTTATGCAGCAGCTGGGCGTCGTCCCTGAACTCGGAAAAGCGAAGGTTGTTGCCGCCACAAGGTAGCCGTCCCAACTTCCTCAAAGAAACCGGAAGGCCCGATTTGTATAGTCGGGCCTTCTTTCATACATATTCAATCGGTGAGGATTCCGTGGACTGGTTCGTGATCGCCGTTATCTCGGCCTCTACGAATTTGCCGCTCTAGAGGCGGACCCGGATGCGGGACCCGTCTCTACCAAACAGGTTCTGATCGCCAAGTAGCGTTTCACAAAACCACATCGTTTTGAGGGCAAGCCCATTAGGTCCGGGTTTGCCCTCTTTCTTCGTATACCCGTTCTTCATTTTTTGGGGGTGGACTCTGAATAGCGGCCGGCCGGAGATGTCCAAAATTGAACGCCCTACAGGGATTCCTGTATTGTTGCCCAGAACTCTGCAATCCAAACTCGGAAGATGTCCAAGAAACTGGACGGTTGGCACGTCTGCGAAGCCAAAGATGGCCACGATGGTGTTTCCAAAGCTCTGGAACTCAAGCCCGATCTGGTTGTGCTCGACTTCGCGATGGGCGGCTTGAATGGACTTCAGGCCGCAGCCAAAATTATCGCCGCCTGTCCAAACATCCCCACGATTCTCTACACACTTTACAGTTTCAACCAGATGGTCGCCGAGGCCAAGAAAGTTGGCATCCGAGAAGTGGTCGGTAAAGGTGAAAGCGGCGAGCGCTTGCTAGAAGCCATTGAAAAACATTTGGACAGAAGGGCAAAGTCCGCGAGCGTCTTGCCGACCGATACAAAGATCGCCGATGCCACGATTAAAGAAGAACCGCCGGTCTAGAAGGCCTACTCGCATGGCGAAAAACAAAGACATCAAGTCAAATAAGTCAGCAGCCACGAAGCCAGCCACCGTTAAAAAGATCGGCTCTGCACAAGAATTAGGGGAGACCCGCATTTTAAGCCGCTTTCTGAAGAACGATAAATTCTGTTTTTGTGACCGCCATGCGCTGTGCCTTGAGCAGTAGGTAAGCGAGATTTTTGTAGCCGCGGCCCCTTCTAAGAAGAGTTTTGATGTTGCCGTTGATGGCTTCCACCACTCCGAAGCGTACCTTCGTGCGGCAGTAGTTCAGGATGCCGTCGAGGTGATCCAGCAGCATGTAAGCGAGGTTTTGGAAAGGTACCAACCGTTGCCATCGCAGTTGATCGATCCAGCTCTGCAAGTACCGCAGCATGGCTCCTTCATAGCGGTAGGTCCACAACCGCTCCAAGCTTTCCTTCAGAAGGTAGGCTTTCATCACCCGCCGGTTGAGGGCGAACAGATCGTTTAGCTGCTGGCGTTTTTGGCTGTCCAGATTCATCCAACGCGTCAACAGCAGCCAGCGCTTGCCCTTCACAACACCGCGCATGCGCCCACCTTTGCGGAAGAACTCCGCTCTCCGCACTTCATCGATGGCCTTATTGGCATGCTGTAGCACGTGGAATTTGTCGAACACAATGCGGCAGTTCGGGGCCCACTGCTCAATGCTGTTGGTGAATGGCCGCCACATATCCACGCAAGCCGCCTCGATGTGCTTCCGCTGGCTTTCCTTCAGTTGCGTTCGAAAAAACTCATCCAGCGTTTCTTGCTTGCGATCCTGCCCGAACCACAAAGGCTCGCCGGTCTCCAAGTTGCTGACCACGGTGATGAACTTCATCTGCTTGCCGAAATAGATCTCGTCCACACCCATCTGCTCTAAGCCATCCTTGCGGCGCGTGGCACTCCAGCGCTTGAGATACCGTAGGTCGATCGCTCGCACCGTGCTGGCAGCTAGTCGAAACTGTCTGGCCACTTGGCGTACCGAGGCACTTTCGCATGCCTGTCCCACGGCTTCTTCAAAGCGCTTGCTAAAGGGCGCTTTGCTCGGTAGCTGTGGCACCTTCTCCACCCTGATCCCGCAGTTCGGACAGCACACTCGGTACACTTCGATCATCACCGTCGTCCGATACTCGCCCCACGGTAGGTCTCGCACCTCGCGCTCGTTGTAATCATGCGCCTCGCTAAACTTTCGTCCGCATCCTGAACAGATCAGCTTCCGGTTACCCCGCTTCCGCCGCACCCATAAACGCAGCGTCTTGGCGGCTTCATCGACCTCGTGCCGGTAGACTCGGTAGCCCGGCCATCCCAGTATTTTCGTGAATTCGTTGTCGCGCATTCCGCCGAGTCTAGCCGAACTGCTCCTCTACGGAAACCCGCTCTCCTATTGGGTCTCTACGAATTCCTGCTCAGAGCCAAAAGATCATTGAATCCCCGCACCCCGAGAGACCCGAGAAGGCAGAAATCTCCATTGATGGTTGTGATCCTCTCTACCAAGAGTTGCGAATCGAAAACAAACTGACGGATGAGAAGGGCAACGAAGTGAAACTGAAGCAGGGCGCTCACATCGACGTAACCCTTGAAGCTGATCCGAAGGACACAACTCCGAAAGGCTAGGCCGCGTCCCAACTCTGGACACGCGTACTCAGCCTCACTAGGGAAAAATCCGTATTGCAATAAAGTATGCGAACGGGGGCGCGACCGTTTTCGTCTGCCGAGGATCCTGCTAACTACCCTGCTTTCCTTTCGTCTCGTCTTCTAGACGGCGTTTCTTCTTACCTTCCAGAAGGTCATTGATCTGGCGGATAAGTTCTAGCAGCTCCTTCGGATTACGCTCTACAGCGGCTCGCCCGCACAACTCACGCCAGCGTTCTTTATTCTCGCCTTGCATGGCTCACCCCTTTAATTGGGAGACGCTTAGCATGAAAACGCCAGAAGAGTCTGCGGGACTGCATCAGGCGGAAGCGGCTTTCGTGCGATACAGCAAATCGGTACGTAGGTAGGTTGCGCTGTGTCCACAGTTCGGACAGACGCAGGTTGCGCCGGGTGGTACATCAGGCTTCGTTGGCAAATCTAAGCGGGACATACCAGTGTCGCCAACCTGAGAATGCTCAAATTCAGTTTTACAGTTAGCGCAAATAAGAATCCATCTTGCCATCTGTCACCTCCGAACGGGTGACAGCCAAAACGCTGGAGAGCATCCGCGCGACTGTACGTTACCGTACACCTATACCGTACAAAGAGCAATCGGGTGATATCAGTAGTCAATCCCACCGAAAAACGGGTCCTTACTTATTAGAAAGCACCTTGCGTAAACTCTCCCCGTCCAGCGTAACCACAAAATCCATACAAGATATTATGTTACGTTAACGCATGGAGCCGCGTAGAATCTTGGCACTGCTAATTCTTCTTTCTGCCTGTTTCTTTGCAGGACTTGTATGCGCTGGCGAACTCCATTGACGTTGAAAAGCCTTAGGTTGTGGATTGACCGCAAGCATGCATCCACCACGTTGTTCGGGAGTCTCTTGCTGGCTCCAGACGATGATATCCCAGTGAGTGTCTCGAACCGGCTCGAAGGGGGGAAACTCGTTAGCTACCGTGAGAGCCATCTGCTTTTTGAAATTGGGGGCGTGATTTTCTTTGTCGATGCGTTCAAGGAAAACCGGGAGCAACGATTTGGATTCCACTGCAAATGCGGCCCCGCCAACAAGGGGGATTTCGAGATTATCGCTTTTACTCCGCCTAGCGAGAGGAACAAAGGCATCAGAAAAAGCGTCAATTGGTCGATTTGATCGCAACGAAGCCTGAAGCGAAACGGCAGTTCGTGCCTGAAAATAAATAAGGCCACGAAGGCGTCGTTTGTGTTCGGCCGTACAAGCCCAAAAAATTAAGGGCGCATCAGCCGTTAGGCTTTTGCGCCCTCTTTAAACTGAGCCGTAAAGTTTCTGACCTTCCCGCTTCGATCTGATTGCATGACCGCCGTTAAGCAGTCACGCACTCCAAACCGAGCCATGAAGGCTTCGAGCTTCGCAGTTCAATCTCGCATCGCAGCCGCCGTTAAGCTTGCTGTGCGCTGTAACTGAGCCGTAAAGTTCTTAAGCTTTTCGGTTCAATCTGGCGTGAAGATATTCTTGTCGTCAAACATCGTCAATCGAATTCTCACTCGCTTCCTGTGAAAATCTGTGAACGGGTGTGCAAAGGAAGCATCAGTTCCAATACACTAGCGAAAAAGGGGAGTAGTATTTAATTCGGTTTAGCATCTTTTTGCCCGTAGGCGACGTTTCCCTGCGGAATCCATAGCGGTTTGGGCTGCGAGGAGGCCTTATAGAAAAGAAGCTGCGTCCGACTCCGATGTCCTCTCCAGGGCCGCCCCCTGCTGACGGTGACCGAACCGTGCCAATCGTCCGGGTCCTGGTGATCGATGATTACGAACCGTTTCGGCGATTCGTATGTTCTACCCTGGGACGGAGGCCGGATTTGCGGGTCGTCGGCGAGGCGTCAGACGGATTGGAAGCGGTGCGGAAAGCCGAAGAACTGCAACCTGACTTGATTGTGCTCGATATCGGTCTTCCAAAACTGAATGGAATTGAAGCCGCTCGCCGAATTCGCAAACTTGTCCCGGAATCCAAAATAATCTTTTTGAGTCAGGAATCTTCTTCTGAGGTGGTGCAAGAAGCTCTCGGTTTGGGGGCACTAGGCTACGTGGTTAAAGCACACGCGGGAAGCGAGTTACTAGCCGCTGTTGAAATAGTTCGTCAGGGGAGGCAGTTTGTCAGCAGTGGATTGTCGGGCCACAGTTTTGCCCACGCTATGGACGCGGAAGCTCCCGAGGACCTCTGCCACAAAGAGGCTCTCCCATCCCTTGCGCCGAGAAAAGGGGAGATCGATCGCAGTCACGCGGTTGAATTCTATACTGATGATGCATCCCTTCTAGTTGGATTTGCTCGCTTTATCGAAGCCGCGCTTAACGCCGGGAATGCGGTTATCGTGGTCGTGCCTAAGCCACACCTCAACAATCTCTCTCAGAGATTGCAAGCACAGGGTTTGAATATCGATGCCGCCATCGAACAGGGGAGCTATATTCCGTTGGACGTTGCTGAGACGCTCTCGACCTTCATGGTGAATGATCTGCCAGACCCGGTTCGATTCCTGAAAGTCGCGGGCGATCTAGTCGCAGCAGCGGCTAAAGCCGCGAAGGGCAAGCATCCCCGAGTTGCAGCCTGTGGTGAATGTGCACCTACCTTGTGGTCGCAAGGGAAGGCGGATGCGGCCATTCAGCTGGAACACCTCTGGGACGAGATAGCCAGGACCCGCAACATGGATATCTTGTGCGGGTATGTCTTGAACAGCTTTCAGCGGGAACAGGAAAGCCACATCTACGAGAGAATGTGTGCGGAACACTCAGCCGTTTGTTCCTAGTGAGCGCGTCACGCTTTCGGTGCCCTTACCCGGCCGCACGCATGGCATCGCTTCCCGAACTGAGAGGAACGCGAGCGTGGATCGTCGTGCCACGGTTGGGTTGCGAGTCGATGGAAAGCTGTCCATCCAGAAGCTTCAGCCTCTCCGCCATGCTGATAAGGCCAAGCCCACGAGATTTCATTGCCTCTTCGACGTCAAAACCGCATCCCGAGTCGCGCACAGTGAGATCGATCGAATTCGAGGCGTAGCAAAGCTCCACATCAAAGTGCCGCATCCCGCTGTGCTTCACCGAATTTTGTAAGGCTTCCTGTAAGACGCGGAAGAGACTGAGTGAGACTTCTAGCGGCAGGCTATGTGGGATGTCATGATGAGCAAAAACAATTTCTACCTTATGTTGCTCGGAGAACTCATTGCAGAAGCTTCTCGCCGCCGTCACTATTCCCAGAAGCTCCAGCTTCGAAGAGTGCAATCGGTGTGAAATCGCCTGAACCTCGATGCCGATTTCCGCTATGCCTTCAGCGAGTTCATGAATGCGGGCACTGACTTCACCAGGCGACTTTGAAGGACTTTGTTCCAGTTGTTCAACTTGTTCGAGACCGATAGCCAGCATTGCGAGACGTTGATTGATGTCATCGTGAAGCTCTCTGGCGATCCTGGTACGCTCTTCTTCATGTGCTCCAATTAATTTGCGGCTCACCCTTGAGAGAGCCTCCTCCGCCCGCTTGCGCTCTGTAATGTCGATAAATGCGACAACAGCCCCGACGACGTCTTGTCCTCTCCGTTGCGGATAGGACCAGTATTCAGCCGCAAACCTTGTTCCATTCGCTCTCCATAGCACCTCGTCGTCAGCGTGGATCGGCTCCCCGGTACGAAATGCCCGATAGATTCGACACTCTTCCACGGGGTAAAACGTGCCATCAGCGTGAGTGTGATGAATCAGATGATGCATATTCTTACCGAGGAGTTCCTCATCTCGTTCATACCCCAAGGCACGTACGCAGGCCGGGTTGCAGAATGTGCAGCGACCTTCAAGATCCATTCCATAAATAGCTTCAGCGGTCGAGTCGAGAATCAGCCGGAGTTTATCTTCGCTCTCCCGGAGTGCCTCTTCCGCTCGCTTGCGCTCCGTGATATCGGTGACCATGCCTACCATCCGCTGCAACCGGCCTTGCTCATCGAAAAAAGCTCGCGCGTTTTTCTCCACCCAAATGACAGAACCATCTGAGCGCAACACGCGATAGCTAATCTTGCTGGCCGCATTCTCGGGCGTAAGCTGACGAACCACACCGATAAACAAAGCGCGGTCGTCCGGATGAACCCTAGCTGATAGTTGCTCGCGAGTAAGTTGGGTCTCCGCGCCGAAACCGAGCAGATTCAGGTGTTCCCCTGATCGCGTGACCAGGTCGGTTGCGGCGTCCCACTCGTACGCGTACATCCTTCCTGCCTGGGCCGCGAGGCGAAACCGTTCGTCTGATGACTGCACAACGGCTGCAAGTTGAAGTTGCATCTCCATCGTTGCTTGTTTGCGGACGAGCTGTTCTCGTTCACGTTCGGCCTGCTCGCGTTCGGCGATTACCGCCGCCAATGTCATACCCGAAACGGAAAGCACCGCAAAGTACACATCCAACAGAACCGCGTTTACGAATGGGCTGCTCTGTGCGAACGGTCCGGAACCAAATGCGGTCTCTAGCGTCGCAATCGTAGCGATAACGAAAGTCGCCAACGCCGCTCCGCCAACGCCAAAACGGATGGCCGCCCACATGACGAACGGGAGGACCACAAAAGTAAAGACGTCTAGGTCACGCTCGAAAGGAGATAGACTGCCAAAGATGATGAGGCATATCGCCGTGAGAACGAGTAGAAGTACGGCATATTCTGCGATGCGAACCCAAGGGCGGATTTTCAGTAGACGGGAGAAGGTTAACACGAGCGGCGTCACCAATAGCACGCCCGTGCTGTCTCCAAGCCAATAGATCAGCCAAGCGGAACCGAGTCCGGAATACGCCTGTACGTGGGTTGCGTATAGAACCGAAACTCCGACTGTGGCGCTCACGATGGCGCTGCCCAGTGCACCGAAAACAATCAGGGCTAGCGCATCGCGCAAGCGTGACAAAGAAGGGTCGAACCGAGCAATGCGGTAGAGGAGAAAAGCACCGGTCAAAGCGGCGACCGTAGCTCCGGCTGCTTGACCGACGGCAGCCACGAGAGGCACCGGACTCAAGAACGCAACGAGAAAAGCCGCACCCGCGATCCCGATCCAAACCCGATAGCCACAAAGTAGTAGCGCTGCAACAGCGACTCCGTAGGCGGGCCACACAGGTCCGAGGTTACTGCTTCTAATGTTGGTGGTGGCTTGGCCGAGTTTGCCTGCGACAAAATAAGCTACGAAGACAATTGCGACGTACCAGAGGTAGCTTCGGAGCGCACGGGGTGCGCTTCCCAATCTCTCTAAGGATTCGGCCATCGATCTCGTCCTACGAACCAGTTTCATTCAAGAATGAGGAGCAACGCTCCGAATAGGCGACTAAGACAGGCGACGTCAAATCACCCTCCTTATACTTGTTTTTTGGATCGGTGGTGCAAGAATTCGGATTCCTCCCATCTTCGGCCATTCGGAAGCTATGCCTGGGACCAGCGATGCCTCTTCCAAACCTGACCTGACCTGTCTGATAAGTTCTATAAAGACCTAATGCGCCGTCGGCGCATCACCTAGCATGAAAATGTGGTTCAGGGCAGCATCGAGAGACGGGTCGGTCTATGGTACAAGCATCGTTGGAAGGCGATTGCTTGGAGATCGGAATTCTCCCTGTGATGACACAGATCCCGCTATAAAGACTGACCCGCGTCGGTAAAGGTACCACCTTTTGTCGCACCCGGAAACGGGAAGGACACAGAGCAGTGTCCGTAACAGACCTGCGGCGCAGCAATCGCCTCCGCCCGGGAGGTGCCATGCAAACCCTAGCAGGCTGCGGAAAAATCGTTCTGAGCCATCAATTTCTTGGTCGGTTTGAGTCATGCGGGAGTTTTCGAGCATCTGAGGCGTGATTTTTCGGGCTACCGAGCGCCCCAAAGAAGCGTTGCAGGTCCGTTCAGAGACACTACGGCCCGGTCTAACTACGTCGGAACTACGCTGTGCATCAGGTTCCGCATGCGCACCAGATTGTAAGCCGCGCACGCGAACGTACGCGATCTTTGCTGATGACGGCCGCTGTCAGACCAACGGCCTCCTACTGTAACTTCTGACAGTAGCAGCCCGTTGTTGCATGCCTTCTACTCTTATCGTCGCTTGACTCGACCAAGACGAACATTTGCGTCTGCCGAGGGAGCGCCACCCAACTCGGTCCCCACGATAAGGGACCTCCTGTCAGGCTACGTTGCGCATATGCCCATTAAGGTCTGACTTCGCGCCCATGCAGAACTGTCAGATTTGTCACTATGCGCGGCCGTGAGAACAATGCGACCTCAAGCATGCCCGAATCGAATTCCGTGACGGGACGAACGAACGCGCACTACCGGGTGCTGGAAAGACTTGGTGGGGGCGGTATGGGTGAGGTGTACAAGGCTGAGGATCTCACCCTGCACCGGTTTGTCGCTCTGAAGTTCCTTCCAGACCATCTGGTCCATGACCCTCAAGCGCTCGAACGATTTCGGCGGGAGGCGCAGGCCGCTTCGACACTAAATCATCCGAATATCTGCACAATCCATGAGATCGGGGAACACGATGGAGAGCGATATATCGCCATGGAATATCTGAATGGCGTGACCCTGAAATACCTCGTCGCCGCGCGCACTCTGGACATAGACCGCACTATCGCGATTGCGATCGAGATTGCCCATGGTCTTGACGCAGCACATTCCGAAGGTATCGTTCATCGCGATATCAAGCCCGCGAACATATTTGTGACCACGCGTGGCCACGTCAAGATCCTAGACTTTGGGTTGGCTAAAGTGTCCTACCTAAGCCGTCAAGCTGCCATGGCAGGATTCGCGGGCGATGAAACGCTGACGAGCGCGGAGCCCATGACCAGCACGGGCACTTCCGTTGGCACGGTGCATTACATGTCTCCAGAGCAGGTACGCGCCAAAGATTTGGACGCCCGAACCGATTTATTCTCATTCGGCGTGGTCCTCTACGAGATGACCACTGGGAGGATGCCGTTCCGAGGAGAGAGTTCCGGGGTAGTCACCGAAGCAATCTTGAATCGCACTCCGGTGGCGCCAGTTCGCCTGAACCCGGATATACCGGAGAAGCTCGAATACATCATTACCAAAGCGATGGAGAAGGACTGCGATCTGCGCTACCAGACCGTCTCGGACATGCGCACAGACCTGCAGCGTCTAATGCGAGACACCCGTTCGGACCGAGCGCCAGCGGTAGGGGAGGAAGAAGAGGAATTTGTCTCATTACCTACCAGGATCGGTCCGCGCTCGAGTGGAAAGAAGAATGCTGTATCTTCGCAACTGGAGGTCGCTGAGGAACCATGGCATCGACGATGGAAATTTCCGCTTGCCTTGGCGATGTTCATGGCCGTCGCCCTCGCCTTCGCCGGCATCTATTGGCGTTCGCGCTCGACGCTGGGTCTTACGGCCAAGGACACGCTTCTGCTGGCAGATTTCGAGAATACGACCGGCGAAGCGATCTTCGACAGCACTCTACGTCAAGGTCTGGCGGTTCAACTGGAGCAATCACCGTTCTTGAATTTCCTGCCCGGGCCCCAGGTAAGAGAGACCCTTCGAATGATGGGACACTCCTCCGATGACCGGATCACGCCAGAGATGGGGCGGGAGATCTGCCAACGCCATGGACTAAAGGCGTTTGTCGCAGGAACGATTGCTCGCTTGGGCAGCCACTACGTACTCACTCTGGAGGCTGTTAATGGGCGCAACGGCGCGATGTTGGCACACGAGCAGGTGGAGGCTGCAAGCAAAGAGGAGGTGCTAAGCGCACTTTCGCAGACGACCACACGGTTGCGCAAACAGTTAGGCGAATCTCTCAGTTCGATCGAGAAGTACGACAAGCCGGTGGAGCAGGCCACGACGCACTCGCTCGCTGCCTTGCAAGCCTACGGCAAGGGGCTAGAACTCATGGTGGCGGGAGGCGATTTCACAGCCGCATCGCAACAATTCCTGCGTGCCATTAGCCTAGACCCGAGCTTCGCCATGGCTTACGCCTCGCTCGGAACGGTTTATCACAACCTCGGCGAGAAAACCCTTGCGGCGGAGAACACGAAGAAGAGCTTCGAGCTGCGGGAGCGGGTGAGCGAGCGAGAGAAATACTATATTGAATCTCATTACCATCATTACGTTACCGGCAACCTGGAGGCATCGCGCAAAGTTTATGAAATCTGGGCGCAGACCTATCCACGGGAATGGGTGCCGTCGGCCAATCTGGGCGTGCTGTTCCAGAGCCTCGGGCAATACGACAAGGCGCTTGAGGAATTCCGTGAGGCCTTGCGCCTCGCTCCCGATGATGCTCTGACTTACGGCAACCTAGTAATTACCTATATCCATTTGAATCGGTTGAAAGAGGCTATGGCCACCGCCGACGAAGCCCAGGCAAAAAATTTCGATTCCCCCGATCTGCGGCTGTATCTATACGAGCTAGGGTTCTTGCAAGGCGATGCAGCGGGGATGGCGCAGCAGGTAAAGTGGTCGATGGGCAAACCTGGACAGGAGAGCCTCCTGCATTACTTCGAAGCCAATACGGCCGCCTATTACGGCCAGCTCAATAAGTCACAAGAGTTCTCCCGCCAAGCGGTGGGATCCGCTGTACGTGCTGGAGAGAAGGACAGGGCGGGGGGCGCCGAAGCCACCGCGGCCCTGTCTCAAGCCCTCTTCGGAAACGCAGCAGAAGCCAGACAACGGGCCATAGCTGCGAGATCGCAATCGACCGGGAAAGACGGTGAGTATGCCACGGCGCTCGCATTGGCATTGGTCGGCGACTCTTCCAGGGCTCTGGAGATTGTGGAAGAGCTAGCCAAGCGTTTTCCCGAGGATACGATTGTGCAATTCAATTACCTGCCCACGATTCGCGGTCAGCTCGCTCTCCAACGAAACGACGCCGCAAAGGCTATCGAGGTGTTGCAGGCCGCCACACCATACGAACTAGGTATCGCCGGCAGCACCACATTCTCGACCAATTTGTATCCTGTTTACGTACGAGGAGAAGCGTATCTAGCCGCGAAGCAGGCCCTGCAAGCTTCCGCTGAGTTCCAGAAAATTCTCGACTGGCCTGGCGTCGTGACCAACGAGCCGATCGCTGCACTCGCGCATCTCGGTCTTGCCCGCGCCAATATGATGCAGGGAAACTCCGCAAGAGCTCGCGCCGCCTATCAAGATTTCCTCACGCTCTGGAAAGACGCCGACCCTGACATTCCCATCCTGAAGCAAGCCAAGGCGGAGTACGCGAAATTGCAGTAGATACGTTAATCCGGACTTACCCAGGGGGATCGCGAATATCCTATTGACGAACTGTTGAGATTCCCGATGCTCGTCACCCGTCATTATCCGACCGAACAGTAATCTGAGTTCGGAATCGATTCGGAAAGCCGAGATCGCTCTCACTTCAGATTTATGCTTACGCCAAACGTCACGCCGGATGTGGCAGCATCGAAAATGAGATCGCTCCGATAATTCACGTATAGATAACGATAACCAGCCTGCAGCGTCCATGAAGGTTTTATCAGGTAGAGTTCGCCGATGGCACCACTTGGACCCAGCGCCTGAAACCATCAGTACCTGCGGCAGTGATTCCTAATACTGCGTCGCGTCTACAGACGGCCGCTGTTTATCTCAAGCTCGGCGTCGAACACATTTTGTCCGGCGTGGTTCATCTGCTGTTCGTACTTGCGCTGATTAATCTCACGCGCGGTGGTTGGAAACTGGTGAAAACAGTCACTGCGTTCACCCTCTCTCACAGCATCACGCTGACTGCGGCGACACTCGGCTTTGTGCACGTACCGCAGCAGCCGGTCGAGGCAATCATTGCTCTGAGCATCGTCTTTGTCGCGACGGAGATTGTTAAGGTGCGGCGCGGCATCAAAAGCATCACCGCTTCCGCGCCATGGCTAGTGGCGTTCTCCTTCGGGCTGATACACGGACTGGGTTTTGCGGGAGGGTTAAGTGATGCCGGACTGCCGGTTTTAAACATTCCAACGGCATTGTTGTTCTTCAGCCTGGGCGTCGAGTCCGGCCATTTCCTGTTCATCGGCGTGGTCATGTCCCTGATCGCCCTCGCGCGCCGCGTCCGCATTTCATTTCCGCCTGGACCGAACTCGTCCCGCCCCACGCCATCGGCACGATCGCAATGTTCTGGGTCATCCAACGCATCACCGCGTTTTGAACCGATTAGCCAACGAGGGGCAGGAGAAACAAAACGATACGCGGACAACCCTCGTGGCAACGGACTTGGTTAGAACCGTTGCGCTAGAGAGCTACGCTAAAGGAATGTTGCGATCTTGGGCCTACTTGTGACCGGACGTATTCCAATTTTCCGGCAAGCACATTAGTCAGGCCTTAGACCAAGATTGTTATTTAATCGAGTATCCGCGAGCGTCCATACATGCAGAGAATGGTCGCTTAAATGTGTCGATACCTTGTTGGTATGCGGCCTTTGCTTGAGCTTCCTGCTGCTGTTGTTGTTGGGCAGTGGCCTGCGCTGCCTGTTGCTTGGACGCTTTGTTAGCTTTTCTTTGCTTTGCTCCACCCACCATTGTCCCGGCTGTAGCTCCAGCCGCTGCTCCTTTACCCGCTTCATCGTCAGCAATCGCTCCGACCGCGGCGCCTCCAGCGGCACCCCTCGCAGCACCCTTTACACGACCCCCTTTTGCCTGCTTGGCATTGTCCGCAGCTGCCTGTTGCTCTGCTTTCTTTTGCTCTTCGGTTTTGGCGGCTGGGGGCGGAGCCTGAGGGTCAATTCCCGATTGTTGTTTGGCCGAAGCGAAGCACTCGTTTTCATCCTTCAGCTGTTGGTCCGCGCTCTGCTGGTTCTTCGGGTACGCAAACATGCCAATACTCTTGGCAGGGGAAGATGCGGCATCGGATTGTTTTGCGGGGGTAGGAGCGGATGTTGGGCTGCTCGTTGGCGGGGATTGGGCCAGAAGAGGTGTTGCAAAGCACAACGTCGCAACTACTAGAAGGTGTCTCACCATCGAATGTCCCCCTTGGGCTCCACTTCTGGACGCGCTGACGCCTCGAAGCCCAGGTACCTATTGAAAGATGATGGGGTGCGACCGTGCCGCGGTCTCCTGGCAGAAATGCCAGTGTTGTCTGACGCATGTCATCGGGGGTAAAAATGGTAGCCACGCGAGAGGGCAGGTCAGGAGCTTGCAACTCCTGAATTGGATTCCGTTTGGTCGATCCGGAAATGTTTAAGATCGATGCCCTTACGGGGCCGCCCGGTGCCGATGGAGGGCATAGAACGCCGGCTCCAAATCAATGATGTCGGTGTACTCACCCAGGGTGTAGAAGCTAAGAAGCAGGTGACGCGCCGCGTTGGAGAGCTGGTTGCGGAATGCGTGCATCCAAATGTCATGCGGTGATTGAAGCAGGCCCGATATGTATGTCCGGTATTCGAGCGCAGTCACTTCTCTCTCCCGCAGCTGCGTCGAGAGCCATTCGATGAGCCGCGGATTAAAGTGCTGATGCCTGATGATTTCCAGAAAGAAATCGTCCGCAAGCACTACATCCTTGTAGGCTTGCGGAAGACCACTGAAATAAAGATGGTTATAGAGAATGCGCGCCTTGTGCGCGTAAGTGTAGTCGCGCAGTTCAAGAATACAGCGGTGATCCAGTATCGTGCTTCTTGCGAGGCGCTCGGAGAGCATGCGAGCGCTCTGCAGCAAGTGCTCGCGCGTGGTCAGGATAAAGCGGCTATGGGAAGAGTTGCGAACCATCTCCATGAAATCCACGATCGCCATGTCCTGGTTTCGTCCGAAATATTCAGCGCGATCGCCGAGGAAGAACTGCCCGAGAAAATCGTCGTAATAAAATAACCGCTTCGCATCCGGCTTGAAAAACTTCTTGCCTTCCGCAATATCGGCCTGGATGGCAACCGGCTCGTAACCCTGCTCCAGATGTCTATAGAGCAGCATTTCTGCGAGAGTGGTCTTTCCGATTCCCGGAGCGCCGGATATTACGGCAACCCGCGAGCGTTCTAGCAGCTCCATCGCGCGGGGGAAAGCATCGCTCTGCACGAAAAGCGGCAACTTGCGCCGAATTCGGTCGATCTCGAATTCCGTGTGACACACCTCAGCGTTGTGAAGCACACGCTCAATCACGTTCGTGCTGGTGAGCCAAAGCTTGAAATTCGTCCGCTCCACCTCGGAATGTTTGCTTAACAGGCCCTCAAGGTCTCCGGCGCTGATTACATCGGCGACATTGATGACGAACGGGTGCAGAGCTCGGACGATGTCATCCTTGTTGCCCGGAGACAATGCCACCGAAGTGGCGACAACATATCGGGCAGGCCGGAGCAGCTCAATTTTGGGCCGTTCGCCCGTGGCGAGGTGGCTAGCAGCTTATTGAATCCGGACCCCGCGTAGTGTTTGCACTGGATTATTGTCTTTCCGCCATCGGCAGGTGAGTAGCGCAGGTCGATACCCTGGTCCCGGCCGGATTTGAAAGCTTCGAGCGCGACCTTCCATTCGGCTTGCAGCAGGTCGCGGACGAGGTCCTCGAAGTCCTGGGCGGACAAAGATGTGAAGTCATATCGCGCCATCAATCACCTGCTTGGGATCAGGGCCGCAAAGAGCCGTTAGCTGAGGGATCTTACTCAAATGCAATCCTGCGCTCAATCTCGCTCAAGTTCGCAGGGCGGTCGATCGTCGTGTCCTTCTGGTCCAGCGAATCCGCCTAAACTGACGCCAAAAGCCTACATTGTAAAATCAGACTTACCGCGAACGGGTCCAAGACCTCCGGCTTCCACGTAATCGACGGCAGTCGCCATGGCAGTTCCGGTACTGATCGGGATTCTGGGCAACCTTGTCTGGGGACAACTCCGGCTCAAAAAAGAGCCTTTTTTTCCGGACTCAGCGTCAAATGTCATTACAGTCCGCCGGAGCGAGTCGTAGTAGACTGGCCGCTTGCCGGCCGAGCTTTATCGGGCCCGCATGGGAACAGGCGTGAGCCACCGAGTAGAGCTTCCTGGAGATGCGCAGCTCCGGCAATCTTGTCCAGCGATCTGGAATTGGTACGATACCTTTTTCCCTGACGCTGAGCATCCAGTTCAGAGCCGTTTGATTTGGCGCTCGTCCGACGCCAGTCTTATTTACAGGCGCCGCCCGGTTACTCGGATGTTGGATTTCCTCAAGTGGCCACCACACTGCTGAAGTTGTTGGAGGCCGCCACTCCCCGATTAATTCCCTATTGGCAACAACACCAGAAGGAGTTTTTTCAGGTCTACAACGAGGCCCGGGACCTCCTGAGTTGGCTGCACCCGGAGCGAATTAAGCCGGCCTGGGAGGTTTTTCGCGTGCAGACGGTCAAGGCACTCCAACAGCAGGGAGTACCGTTCCAGGACATCATCGGAATTTTGCCCAAGCTTAGCCAGGTCCCCAGGGGCGCTCCAGCAAAAGCAAATATGCGGATCGCTGCAGTTAAAGCGCTTGAACTGAGACAAGCAGATCCCAAAAATTCATGGGCAAGGGTGACGCCGAAGGCATGTCCATGTACCAATCAACATCATAATGACCGCTGCGCCCAACTGGTTCGCCAAGCTGTGATGAGGTTGACCAAAGCGCTGACCGCATACGGAGTTTAAGCGCTGCTTGGTGCATCGACAGAACCTGTCCTCGCTGCCCTGTAAAAAAATCCTGTCAAATTTCTACCTGTAAAGAATCGCCCCCCTATTAACTCAGATTTACACATATCTCCCGATCAGTAAACTGTCTGCATGGACGAATCGATTCAGCGCCGTGCCTCTGGAGTTGAAGAACTGATCCTCGTGAAAGCTGGCTGCGGACTCGCATCACTGCCTCACCGACTCCACTCTCGGTCAACAGGGGCCGCCGGATGGCATTTTTTCGGATCGATTTTCCGTTAGGTAAGACGTTAACTCTCTCTCGGCTCCCCGACTACCATGATGGTTGGGGCGGAAACGATTTAATGCCCAGTTGGATTCTTCGGAGGAGCCAAAGTGGAAAAATTTCAAGAAAAAGTGCAGTCGAACTTCTGCAGCGACCACCTCTACTTGGCCGCGTTCTTGCTTTGCGCTGGCCACACCATCGTCGCAATGTCCCGCGGCGAGCGGCGCGTATCCTTCGAATTTGCAAATACGCCAAAGCTTTCCGCTGATGTTGCCCGGTTCATGGGCGACGCTTCGGTCCCAGCGAGGCGGTTCAGCTTCGAAGTGCTGAAGCTGAAGAGAATGCTGCACGGAGCTTAATACAGTGAAAAACGTGAAGAAAAATGAAAATAAAGGAGTGCTTTTCCTCTGTCGTTGAGGCCGCCCGCATCTACGTCAAACGCGACTACTATGTTGTTCCGATCCCATCAGGGAAAAATCACCCAGTAGTTACTGGTTGGCAGAAGCTCCGCCTCCGCCTGAGCGAACTGAAAAAACGGTTCTCTGGCGCCGGTGGAATCGGTCTCCTCTTGGAGCCGAGCAAGCTGATCGACATCGACATCGATTGCCGCGAAGCTTTGGTTGCGGCGGACATGCTGCTTCCGGACACGGGCATGGTGCACGGACGCCATGGAAACCCGTGCAGTCATCGCTACTTTGTGCGCAAAGGTTCTGCCCGCAATCAATCCTTCGCCGACCCACGTCGCGGAGGTGAAGGTGAACGGGCAATGCTTATCGAACTCCGCGCCGTGGGAGTTACGGTGGCACCGCCCTCTCACCACGCTCGCACTGGTGAGCTTATCAGCTGGAAAGCCTTCGGTGAGCCTGCTGAAGTCGACGCTCGTGATGTTGCGAAAGTTGCGGCTGCTGGACTGCTCGGTCGGTACTGGCCTGAGGGATCGCGCCATCATGCAGCCCTGGCGCTCTCGGGGATGTTGCTGCGGGCCGGCTGGACCGAACCGGCCACGACGAATTTTGTTCGCGCCGTGGCGATGGCGGCAGACGACGAAGAGACTGCGGCGAGGTTGCAGGACGTGGCGACCACCGTGGTGCGGATTCGCAATGGCGAAACGGCAACTGGGGCCCCGACGTTGGCCGAGCTCGTGGGCGACGACATCGTCGGCAAGGTCCGCCTGTGGCTGGAGTTGGGCGACTCAGGTATCGAGGCGGCCTGCGATGACGCGCCGCACGAGTCTGACCTTGGGAACGCACGCCGTTTAGTCGCTCACCACGGCGAGAATTTGCGCTACTGCCATGATTGGGGGCGATGGCTCATTTGGCGTGACGGACTCTGGCAGCAGGACACAACGGGCGAAGTTGAGCGTTGTGCAAAGTCAACGATCAAATGCATGTATGCCGAAGCAGGTGATCTTGCAGACGGCCAACGCCGCGCCAAATTGGTCAAGCATGCTCTGCGGTCCGAGGCTGCTTATCGAATCGGGGCGATGGTACAGCTGGCGCAAACGGAGCCCGGGATCTCGGTCACGTCAGAAAATCTGGATTCAGATCCTTTGCTACTAAACTGCCTCAACGGGACCATTGACCTGCGTACAGGCAAATTGCTTGCGCATGATCGGCAAAATCTGTGCACAAAACAGGTGCCGGTTGCTTTCGACCCGCAGGCTACGTGTCCGACGTGGACGGCGTTTCTGAATCGCATCATGGATGGCAACCGGTCGCTGATCGGATTCCTTCAGCGGGCGATGGGATACGCGCTGACGGGGCGGACGAACGAGCAGGTACTGTTTCTGCTTCACGGAACAGGCGCGAACGGAAAATCAACGTTTGTTGAAACGGCTCGATCAGTTTTCGGAGATTACGCCGAACAAGCGGACTTCGGCACGTTCCTCACCGGAAAAAACGAAGGGGGGCCGCGAAATGACATCGCACGGTTGAAAGGTGCGCGCTTCGTCTCCGCCGTGGAAGCTGGGCAGGGGCGCCAACTCGCTGAAACGATCATCAAGCAAGTCACCGGGGGTGACAAAATTACTGCCCGGTTTCTGTATCACGAGTTCTTCGAATTTTTCCCGCAATTCAAACTCTTTCTGGTTGCTAACCACAAACCACAGGTCGCCGGGACAGAGGAAGCGATCTGGCGGCGCATTCGGCTCGTTCCTTTCACCGTCACGATTCCGGACGAAGAGCGGGACACAGAGCTGCTCGAAAAGCTACAACGTGAATTGCCGGGAATCCTCGCCTGGGCGGTCCGCGGTTGCCTGAAATGGCAAGAGGATGGTCTGGGCGAACCCAACGAGGTAGTTGAGGCTACGGCTGCCTACAGGACCGAGATGGATGTGTTCGCTGGTTTCTTCGACGACGCTTGCGTTCGAGATCCGCGAAAGACCATTCCGGCCGGTGTGCTATTTGAAAAGTACGTGGAGTGGTGCCAAGACAATGGCGAAGAACCTGCAACGCAAAAGTGCTTCGGCGCCGAGCTGCGTTCACAGGGATTCGTGCCGATCAAGAAAGGGGGAATGCGATCTTGGAAAGGTCTGCGCCTCCGCACCAAAGATGAGTAGGACCGAATAAGTTGGACGGATGGACGGATTGGACGGATGGATTGGGAAATTCCCTTATAAAGACGAATTCATTGGAAGTTTCCGAAATAAGCGTCCAATCCGTCCAACGTGTCCATTTTCTCCTCGAGAGTTTGGGACGGTGTAACCAAAATGTTATTTCACCGGAGAGAATAAAATGAACAAACACATCGTCAAGAAGATTCCCCCTCGGGAGCTTGCTACCCAACGGAGCGAGGATGGAACCATCGTAAAAAAGGATCCGGAGCACATACAGCTGTCACCTTCAGAACCTGACCGCACCCAGATTTTGGAGCGGGCTCACCCCCCTATCGTCGCGGGCGTGCCGTACGCTGTACTGACGACGGCGAAAAATGATGAGTTCACTGCTCTCGCGGGGCCTGCAGCATTGAGCTTCGTAGAAGAAATGTGTCCCAGGGACGGCCTTGAGCGATTGGCGCTCAGCCAAGCTTTGTTGGCGCATTAGAGAGCGAGCTGGTTGACCAGGCTGTTGGCCAAACAAACCGAGGCTACAGCCGTTAACGCGATCAGCGAAGCATCCGAACGCTCCTCGAATACCCTGACCCGTTTGATGCGGGCCTTGCGCGAATATCGGGAACCAAGAACTGCGACCGTTTCAATCGCGCAGGTGGGTCAGGCAAATCTCGGCCACGGACAGCTGATCCAAAATTTATTGAACCAGGAGGTTCCAAAAAATAGTGTCAAACAAACTAGGATTTCCCCTTCCGGAGGTGCGGCCAAAACCAAGGCACTACGCACTATCGACGAAGGGGCTGCGTTCACTCCGCGCCAACATCCAGCGAACTCGGCCATGGAAAAAAAGCACCGGCCCAAAAACCCAGGTGGGAAAAGCCCGGGTCGCAGGCAATGCGCTAAAGCACGGCGCGAGAAGCGCCGCAATCATCGCACTGCAGAAACTAACAAGTGCGACGATTAAGGACCTAAGGGGTGCAGCAAGGAGTGGGGAGATTTCATCGGCATAAATACGACACCATCCACCGTCGGCGGACACGCCTGCTCCGGGGGCAGAAATATCTCGGACTGACGACCGAGCACCCTGCCGAAGCTGTAACGGCGAACCCGCGGCTTCTTTTTGTCGCTGACGATCTCTACCCAATGATTTTCCAGTTCCGTTGCCGTAATGGTGAGCTGGCTGCCTTTCGCCTCGACCAGCAAATTCGACAAAAAATACGTTAACAATGGGATCAGGAAGCCCGAACGCTTCGAGTCGTTCCTTTCCCGGCAAAAGTGAAGATGCCGCAAAATGCCCCACCGAACCCACCTACAAAAACCCGTCACCAGCAGAACCTGGTGGATCGACTATCGCGTCCTTCTGCTCCAGTGAATCCGCCAAAGTTGACGCCGAACATCATTAGAATATCGAGCTTTGCCTGGCACGGCCGTCGGGGAAATATTTACCAAACTGAACCACTGGCGTGATCCAACATGAAATGAGGTCAGAGCAACTAGATGGGCGAATTTCGAAACTGCCGAGGGCCATGATTTTGCAGTTGATGATTGCAGCGAAGACTGCGGAAAATCCAGGACGGGTCACCAGGATTTTCGGACGAAATTTGCATAATTCATTTGCGGGTTTCACGTCTGACGGCACGCAGACGAAAATGTCGGGCCGGGGAGAAGAGTTTCGCCACAGAGCGAACGCCGCAACCGATAGACGCGGCAGTGGCCGGATTGAGCGGGTCCGAGCCGCCTGGAACGTACCGCAAGCAGTTATCTCATGAGGAGCGACGCAGGTGAGCAGTTTGCCGTATCGGCTAAGAATTCGTTGCCGGAGTTGAAATCCGGGGAGGCCTTCAATAGAGTTCAGTTCGCACAGAATCAACGGGCCACGGAAGGAGCGTGGTCTGTGGCAAGAAGAAGGTGGCAGGAAGGGACAGTGTACCTACGCAAGAGCAAGAGGTTATCGGATGCGTGGTGGGGTCGCTATGTCGAAACCGTAGAAACCGAAGACGGTTCGGAGCGCGTTCAGCGCAACGTGCGGCTCGGCGACGCCCGACAGCTTACAAAGCCTCTGGCGAAAAGGGCGCTGCGCGAACACGTGGACAGAGCCAACGACTACCAGCCCATAGCGATGAAATCTCAGACGATGGGAAAGGCTGCAACACCATTTTCTGTGTTCGCTGTGCGCTGGCAGGAAGAAGTTCTTGTCCACAAGAAAGCGTCAACCGCGGCAACAGTGAAGGGCCACATCAACAACTCGCTCCTCCCAGCATTCGGAAAGCTAGCCATGGGTGACATTGATTCGGAGCGTGTCCAATCATTCATCAACCGGCTGGTGGGAAAATCCAGCCCCAAGACGGTGAAGAACGTTTGGACAACGTTGCGCATCATGTGGAATTCAGCCGTTGCGTGGAAGTACGTAACTGGCGAGTTGCGCGTCGAACTTCCGAAGGGTCGAAAGCTCAGGCAGCGGTGCTACACCGTGCAGGAAGTGAAGCGCATCCTCGCCCACACAAAGGGTGCAGAGCAAGCGTTCTTTTGGCTGGCAGCCGAAACGGGTCTGCGTGCCGGTGAACTCATCGCTCTTCGTGCCAGTGACGTTGACGTTGAGAACCTATCGATAGAAGTGAGCAAGGCAATCTGGAACGGGTCCGAACACAATCCCAAGACTGAAGCCGGGTTCAGAACTGTTTGCATCTCGGCAAAGCTTGGCAACCAGTTGAAGCGGTACTTGGACGGAAGAGCAGAAGGCTTCCTGTTCCAAACTTCTGCTGGGAAACCTTGGGACGCGAGCAACGTGCTTGAGCGCAAGCTGAACACGCTGCTTGAGCGTCTTGAGATTCCGAAGACTGACGTGAGGCTCCTTGCGAAGTTTGTTGGGAAAGACCGAACCGTTGAGCAGGCGACGAAGAGCGAGAAGCGTGCTGCCTCTGTTGGGCTGCACTCGTTTCGTCACACGAATGCCACAGCGATGGATTCGTTGGCTATCCCTCAGCAGATTCGCAAGCAGCGTCTGGGTCACAGCGGGAACAGTGTGACGGAGAACTACACGCACACATTCACGCAAGATGAGCGAGGCGCGGCAGAAAAACTTGGTCAACTCTTCGGGTCTGAATGGCCGGAAATCAGCGAGTCAAAAGTGATTTCTTTCCCAAGTCTTTCCCAAAAAGAAGAAGGGCCTGTTGGGAGCATCCAACAAGCCCTTTAGTTTCAATCGAATTGGTTGCGGGGGTCAGATTTGAACTGACGACCTTCGGGTTATGAGCCCGACGAGCTACCAGGCTGCTCCACCCCGCAACACGACTATAACGGACCTGCGATCTTCCGTCAAATCGACATTGCGGTCGGAGCGAGGGCGCCCGGCAGTCGTAGCAGCCGCCGACCGTGGCGGGCGCGCTACGGCCAACTCCCCCCTCAAACTCTCACCAGGTGTTGTACGGCGTCCCTTCGACCGTCGAAGTCAACGGCGAACTCGAATGCACATCCACAATCCCGTTGTTCGTCTGATCCGGGCTCAGCACCAAATCCCCAAAATCCAGGTGCCAATCCTTCGCCCGGGTCATGGGGTCCACGGGAACTTCTCGCAAATACGGCGCCTGCGGATTCACCAAATCTTCCAGCGATTGCGGGGCCGCCTCTTTGTCCAGCGTGTAATTGTCGATGGCCTGCCGCATCACTTGCAGATCGGTTTTCAGCGTTGCTTCCTTCGCGCGTTGCACCGATCGGTCGTAGCGCGCCGCCGCAATCCCCACCAAAATGAAAATGATGGTGATCACAATCATCAACTCAATCAGCGTGAACCCGGCGCTGCGTGCCAATCGGGGTCTGCGCCCGGACACCAAACGCCCACTCATCCTAAAAATTCCATTCATGCTGCACCTTTAATCACAACTACCAGTCCGAGTACTTCGTCCCATCGCTGGCAGTCCCCTGTGATTTTGAGTATACGTCGAAGATGTTCTTACCGCCCCAATTCGTCGAGTCCGGATCGTCCTGAACGGCACGTAGGCCCCATTCCGTCTGACCCGTCATGGGATCCTTCGGAATCCTCCGCAAGAATCGGATCTTGCGGTCGTTTCCGGCGCCCAACTGTACCCCCTTCACCAGCGTCTCTAAATCGGGTGGATAGCCCTCGCTCCCCACTTCGATCCGAATTAAATTCCGGTCCGCCAAATCCTTATATCGATCGATAGCGTCGCGCATCTGCCGCAAGTCGTAATGCAACTCCGCTTCGCGTTTATGCACGATCGTATAACGCGCAATCGGCAACGCCGCCGATGTCAGCACCAGCAAAATCGAGCAAGCCAGAATCAACTCCAGAAGCGTCATCCCCGCTTCCGTCACATTCCTTCGGCTCCGAATTCGCTTTCTACCTGACATTTGCCTTCAATTTGGTTTACGGCTGAACCTGCACCGTCGATTCGCTGGTGACCAGCGGAATCGCCTTCTGCTGCGAGTCTTTCGCATTCACCTGCACAATCGACAGGTTCGACGTGCCGGGAGCAATCGCCTTCACCACGATGCCCATGATCGTACCGGTGCCGCTGACGCCCTGCGTGTTGGGCTGCCGGGTCGCGGAAATGATCGCCTGTCCGTGCTCCTTGTTAATATTCGTCACAATGGCGATCTCCTGGTTCCCACCCTGCAAGAATCCGCCGTGCTGCACTTCTTCCACGCTGATCACTGCCGGGTCGTACTGCACTAAAAAGGGAATCGAGAATAGATCATTCACATTGTCAACCACGACGCCAATCGTCGATTGCTGCCCCACCTTCAGCGACAAACTCCTCGGCTCGAATCGCATTTGCGCGGACTGTCCGCCCTGCGCCGCATTCGCCTCCGCGGGGGGCGTTGTCACCGGCGGATTCGCCGGCGTCTGCGGAACCTCCTGCGAAGGCGCGCGCACGTCACTCTCGCGTCGCACCTGAACATTCGTCTCCGATCCCGAATACAAGGCTCGCAGGTTCGCGCGCGACCAATCCGGCATGCGCACAATGCGCGGAGTCAAAATAATCAGAATCTCGTCGTCCTCGTAATTCCTGCTGTCCTCAGAGAACAAATAGCGCAACAAGGGAATCTTCCCGACGCCTGGCCATCCATTCAGGCTCTTCGTATCTGTCTTTGCCACCAGGCCGCCCAGGATGCTGGCTTCGCCTTCCTTCAGCCGAATCTCGTGATCCAGCTTTCTCTGACTGATGATCGGCTGCTGAATACCTCCGATGTTCGACTGTCCTGTGACCGACGAGACTTCCACACTCACCTTCAAACTCACCTCGTGGTTCGGGTGCACCCGCGGCGTAATATCCACGTTGACGCCGACGTCGATGTACTGAAATTGCGTGTTCACCAGGGGATTGACGAATCCCGTTCCAGCCGTTGATCCCACACCAACACCCGCCTGGAAGCTCCCCGTAGCCACCGGTACGCGATCGCCGATGCGCAGCTTTGCGGGCTGCCCATCCACGGACCGCACCTCCGGATTTTGAATGATCTTCGTTGTCGAATCATTCATCAACGCATTTGCCGTGAAGCTTGGCAGCGTCACGCTGTAATTTGCTCCAGTCAGGTGCGTGAGATTTTGCAGCGTCAGAATATTCTGCGTGTTCGACGTAGACGTACCGTTCGTGCCGTTCGTGTTTGTACCGTTGTTGGTTGTTGTCGTCGTTCCCGGTGGCACCACCGAAATCGAGGCCGTTTGTCCCGGCAGGATGCCCAGATTCCGCATCTTATCGATTCGCGCCTCCAGCACCTGCACCTGGATCACCACCTCGGGCTTCGCCTTGTCGATGTCCCGGATCATCTTGTCCGCAATCGCCAGTTTGTCGGGAGAATCTCGGATGATGATGGCGTTCTGCGCGTTCAATTGCTGAATGCGCTTAAGATCCAGCAATTGCCGCAACCCGGTCACAATTTCCGTCAGATCCTGTGCTTGCACGGTATTCGACAAATAAAATGTCCGTACGATCTGTTCTTCGTAGTCCCTGCGCTTCTGCGGCTGGTCTGGAACCACATATATAATGTTTTCCGTCACCGGCTTCCAGAAGGCCTTGCTTTCCAGCGATACGATCTCCAGCGCCTGCTCCAGAGTTACGTTGTTCAGGTCCACCGGAATCCTTCGGGCAGGGAAGTCCGGATCATAAACCACTGTCAATCCCGCCAACTTCCCGATGGTATCGAATACGATCTTCGCGTCATTCGACATGCGCAGGCTGATCGGCGCGCGCGACAGCGGCTTGATCTCCGGGGGCCGAGAAGCCAATGGCAACTGTTCCGGGTCCACGCTGGCCGCCTCGGCGGCGGCTTCCGCGGCGTGATTCCGCTCCCCGATCATTTCAGCAATCTTACGAAGCTCTTGTTCCGCGATGGGGCTCGATGGATCGATCGCCACCGCTCTTTGGAACTCTCCCGCCGCGCCTTGGAGGTCGCCCCGTTCCTTGAGTTTTTGACCCGCCTTGACGTGGAGAGCGGACGCTTCAAACCTCGCCTGGCCAAATTTGATCTGATATTCCGCGTTGTCTGGCTCGCTCTTCAGCGCTTTTTGGTAGAAGTCGAACGCGGCATCGTAATCCTTCAGGTTCTCCGCCCTGCGCCCCTGCTGGTAGTCAGGCTTCCCCTTCGGGCAGCCCGCGGCCAACAGCCCGACACCCACGCATAAAATCGCCTTGCTCCATCCTCGCATGCACTCTCCATTGGCGGGGCACGAATCGGTCGAAGTCTAGCATCGGGTTAGAGGCCAGACAAGCAGCGGAAGGTTGGCTGCCTTGCATATGATACCCCAGCCAACTAACATTTAACGGCAGTGTCACCTAGGATTAACGAGTGCCCAAGCCGCCCAAGAAACCCGAAAAGTCCAAGGACAAAGAGAAAGAACAAATCGTCGCCCAGAATCGAGCCGCCTCCTACAACTACCACCTGTTGGAGAGACTCGAGGCCGGATTGGTCCTTCACGGCACGGAGGTCAAAGCCCTCCGCGAAGGTAAGGCCAACATCCGCGACGCCTTCGTCGATTTCAAGCCCAGCGGCCCCTGGCTCGTCAATGCCCACATCGCTCAATACAGCCCGGGCGGTCCATGGAACCACGAACCTCTCGGCTCTCGCAAGCTTTTGCTCCACAAAAATGAGATTCACAAGTTGGCGGGCCGCGTCCAGTCCAAGGGTTTAACTGTCATCCCCCTACGGATATACTTTCGCGACGGCATAGCCAAATGCGAAATTGCCCTGGCCCAAGGCAAGAAGACGTGGGACCGCCGCCAGGACGAACGCACCAAGGAAGCCCGCCGCGACGTTGACCAAGCCATGTATCGCAATCGGAGGCGATAAAAAGCAATCATGCAAATTATCCTGGATACCAAGCCCTATGCCACACTGGAGACCGACGCCCTGGTTTCCTACGTTTTTGAAGACACAGATCCCATCCAAGGCACCCTCGCGGACATCGATAAGTCTGCCAACGGCCTACTGCGCAAACTCGCCGGCAGCGCCGAATTCACCGGCAAGCCGCTGGAAATGACCCTGATCCATGCTCCGGCAGGTATGAAAGCCACCCGCCTGCTCCTCGTTGGAGCAGGGAAGCGCGACAAATTCGACGTTGCCACCCTCCGCAAAATCGCGGGCGCCGCGCTGCGCTACCTCAAATCCCGCTCCGTAAAGCAATTCGCCTTTTTGGTCCGCGAGAATGATCTGAACGAAGACTCGGCCCAAGCCGTCGCCGAAGGCGCTATCACCGCGAATTTCGAGACCGACAAATACAAATCCGACAAGAAAAACGACAAGTCCATCGAAACCGTCCTCATCTCTGGCTACTCCGACAAAGATAAATCCACAGCCGAAAAGGGATTGAACCGTGGCAGCATCATCGCCGAAGCCCAAAACTTCGCGCGCGACCTCGTCAACGAGCCATCCAACAAGCTAACCCCTAAAATCCTAGCCGAAAAAGCCGAAGCCATGGCCAAAGAGGCCGGCCTGGCCGTCGATATCCTCGACGAAAAGCGCATTGCCGACCTGAAAATGGGCGCTCTCCTCAGCGTCGCGCAAGGCGGCCCGGAGCCTCCACGTATGATCGTCGTGACCTACACGCCGGCAACTCCGCCCAAACCCGGCTCGCCCGTAATCGGCTTCGTCGGCAAGGCGGTTACCTTCGACACCGGCGGCATCTCCATCAAGCCCGCCGAAGGCATGGAAAAAATGAAGTACGACATGGCCGGCGGCGCCACCATGCTGGGCGTGATGCGCGCCCTTGCCGAACTGAAACCCAATGTAAAGGTCATCTGCGTAGTTCCCAGCACCGAAAACATGCCCGGCGGCAAAGCCCAAAAGCCCGGCGACATCCAGACCGCCATGTCCGGCAAAACCATCGAAGTCCTGAATACCGACGCCGAGGGCCGCCTGATCCTCGCCGACGGAGTCCACTACGCCAAGCAACTGGGTGCCACGCACCTCGTCGATGCCGCGACGTTAACCGGCGCCATCGTAGTAGCCTTGGCCAACATCAACGTAGGCGTCTTCGGCGGCGCCGACCAATCCTGGACCGACAAACTTCTTGCCTCCGCTAAAGCCGTCGGCGAAAAAATGTGGCAAATGCCGATGGACGACGAATATCGCGAATTCATTAAAGGCAGCTTCGCGGACATCCAGAATATCGGCAGCGGCAAAGGTGGCGGCAGCATCACCGGCGCCTGGTTCATCCGCGAATTCGCCGGCGACACACCCTGGATCCACCTAGACATCGCAGGCACAGCGTGGAACGACGACGCCAAGCCGTGGCTAGCAAAGGGCCCCACCGGCGTAGCCCTACGCACGTTAGTCAATCTAGCCATGTCGTACTGAACGCTCCTCGCGCCAATCGGCAGGGCACGGCATTGCCGTGCCCGTCTTCGCTCACATTTTCTCGGGTGCTTCGATTCCTAACAGGTCGAGCACTCTTACCAACTCGTGCTCTACCACCTCTGTTAAGCCCAACAAGAATGCGCGTTTCTGCTCGTCCGTCTCCGACAAAATATGATGATTGTGGTAAAAATGATTGAATCCCTGCGCTAGCTGAAACGCATATTTGGCCAGGAAAGCCGGTTCCTGGGCCGCGATCGTGGCATCTACCGCCGCATCGCCTGATCCCGCCAGCAGCAATAATTCCCATAAGCCTGTGCCATCCGGGCTGCTCAAGATCGATCTCGCCGAATCTGCCGTCAAAGTTGCGCGCGCGGCTCCCGCCTCCGCTCCTTTGCGCCGGATGCCGCGAATCCGTACCACCGCGTACTGGCAATAAGGGCCGGTTTCGCCCTCGAAACTCAGCGCATCCTTAAAATCAAACGCAATAATCGCGTTGCGCGTGAACTTCAAAAGAAAAAACCGTAGAGCGCCTACAGCAATTTCGTGCGCTGTACGCGTCCGCTCTTGTTCGTTCATCTCCGGATGGCGTTGCGCCACTTCGGCCAAGGTCGCGGCGTCCAACTTGTCGATCAAATCATCCGCTTTGACGCCGAGGCCCTTTCGCCCGCTCACTTCCACGTAGGGCTTCTTTGCATCCTCGGCCACCAACTTATAGCCCATCTCCGCCGCGCATCGCGGCGTCAAAGCCACAATCTCGTAAGACAAATGAATCGACTGCTCGGCTGCCTCCGCATGCCCCAGCCGGCGCAAACCCTCCGCCACGACTTGCTGTAGATAGGCTTGCCGCGCATCAATCACGTTGTAGACGGTAGCCGCTGGCTTACCAAAATCCGGCGCACCCGGATCGTCCTTAGCGCTAGTGGTGGCCCAAACCGTGTCCCCCTCGGGTGCCTTAGGCCACTTTCGATATTGAAAATCCTTCCCCAGCAACCCAAACTTCCACAACTGATACGCGATGTCTTTCCCGACGTACGTGACCGTGCCATTCGACCGCACAATGATCTTGTCCTGCTCGTTCTCTTCGTCCTCTTTCTCCTCTGTCCCCGCCGCCTCTGTGCCCTCTGTGTTAATTCCTTCTTTTTCGTCCCGCCAAGGCATAACCCAACACCCAGCCATCTTCCCGGTGGTAACAAACTGAATCGCCCCAGACTCCTTCAGCTTCGCAAACGCCGCATCCCAAAAATGCAAATGTAGAATTTCGCTCTCTCTCGCGAGCAATTCGTAGTGAATCCCCAACCGTGCCATCGTCCGCAAGTGAAATCCCACGATCGAGTCGGCCACGACTTCCGCAACCTCAGCCTCCTCCCCGCGACCCTCCTCAATAGCCCGCAAAGTAGCCCCCCGCAACTCCGCAGCCCGAACCTTATCCTCCGCAAAAAACTGCGTAGCCGCGGCATACAAATCCCAACACAAATAATCGAATCGCGGCTCCATGGCCATCATCTTCACGCTGACGGGAGTGCGCTTCTCCATCCGCAAAAATGCAATCACCACATCGGCTACCTGCACCCCGGTGTTATCAATGTAGTTTTGCACCTGCACGTTGTAGCCGGCGCCTCGCAGCGTGCGCGCCATGGTGTCGCCCAGCACCGCATTCCGGACATGCCCAATATGCGCCGCTTTATTGGGATTAATGCTCGTATGCTCGACGATAATTTTTTCTGGTTTATGTTCAGCCGAGTCCTTCTCCGCCGGCCCCGCAGCCCAAAATGCCCCTCGATCAAAATAGGCATTCAAATACCCTCCGCCAGCCACTTCGACGTGAGCAATCCCCTCAACCGGCCCCAAACCGTTCGCAATCTCCTGCGCAATCTGTCGCGGCGCCCGCTTCAACCTCTTCGCCAACTCGAAACAAACCGGTGAAGCGGCCTCGCCCATGTCAATCTTGGGCGGCCGCTCCAACACCACAGGCAGCTCTACGCCATACTTCTCGCGGATGTATCTCGCCAGCGCCTCACGCAATCGATTTGAAAGTGTCAGATACACGCGCCGAGGTCCCCCCTAGTTGCCCAAAAAATCACACCAGTATAGACCGACCAGCGCCGACTGCTTGCGCTGGCCGTGAGGTTGAATGGCAAGTCGCGGCGACACGGCTTGGGTTCCAGTGCAAGGCCTCAAGTGAGACAAGAATTGAAAGTCTAGTTAACAAAATCCCCCCTCCCCCGCCCTATTTTTGTAAGTGCGGATTCTAAAGGGTTTTAAGTCTAACGAATGTGGAAGTGCGGATTGTACAGGAGTTACGGGCGTATTTTGTAAGTGCGGATTCTGCAGGGTTTAGGGCCTTGCAGGGTTTGGGCGGACGAGCGTCGGAGGAGCAGAGATGCGTCCTTGACGTTCGCATTAACATTTGCGATAACACTAAATATAGTAACACATTGGTAACCATATGTCAAGGACCAAAATGGGTCCTTCGTTAGCGGGCTTCTGGTTCCGCCGTTCGAACCGGTGTTATAAAAGGGGATGTTAAGAAAAAACACTTCGCCTGCGACTGGAAGGAGCCCAGAAGTTTCTTTCAAACTGTCCACGCTGGAGCGTTGACGGATGGGTGGCAGCTAGCGCATCCGCAGCCAAAATTTGTTTGAACCGTTTCTCGGATGCGGGCCATGATGTGGTCAATGCGCGCATCTGGGAAGGCATCCACTTCCGCTTTGCGGACGTGCAGGCGCGCAAGCAGGGACGCCACGTGGCCCAGTGGGTCTTCTCGCACTTCCTGCGATCCGTCGACGCCGACGCCCACGACGATCACGAAGATGAGGGCGACGACGAGTGACGAGGATGGCGACGACGAGGAGTGATCGACGCGAGCGGCTTCCCGCAGGCCGCATCTAGACGATTGACCCGGTTGAACAATCCGGCCACCAATGGCTAGGCGCGCTTGCGATGCTGAATTTCCGGTATTTTTTGCCGCGTCGAGGAACCAGACATGTTCCTTGGGCAGGATTCCACTCCGGTAACGGCGTTATCGGGCTTGACCCGCACGATGTCGCTCTCCGTAGACTTGGCTGAAACTTGTCGAGGTAGTTTTGTCTGCGCAGGCGGTTGAGAAGAGACGAGATCGAAAGCGACTGGTGGTGGGCCCGGACGGCACGTCCTAGCGCGGTACAACCAACTTCATCACCAGAACCGACCTAATTTCCGATAGAAACTCTTTCGGTTTCTGGCGTTCAGGCGGCGGTCGAGATAAACCAACACCGCCGCCTGGACCATGTATTACAACCGGAACGACCGTTAGAACTGGAAGCTGGGACCCAGGTGAACCGGCTGAACGATCACCGAGCCCACGCCAAACAGAGCGGCGGCGACCGAGGAGCCAAGGCTGGTGTTGACCGTGGCGCAGGTGACGCCGCCCGTCCCGTTGCTGTTGTTGTTGGTGCACACTTGGCCGGCATCGAGGCGCGCCTGGACAGTAACGGTGTGCGTACCGCTTCCGACGTTCAGCAGAATAAAGTTAAAGGTATGTGCGCTGGTGGTATCCAGAACGAGATTGATCTGCTCGTCGGTGCAAGTGTTGGTGGTGAGGCAAGCCGAGGTGACGACCTGTCCCAACGTAGCGGTGAGTTGCTGGATTCTGGCGTCAAAGACGATTCCATTTCCTTTCGGATCCGGCTGGGCCGCAGCCGCAAAACTGGCAAGTCCTGACTGGGCACTTCCCGCCGGTGCGCAGTTGGTGCAATCAATGATGACGCGGACGGCAACGCTACCAGTGGCCGCGGCAGTTTGTGAAGTTCCAGCGCTGCTTCCCTTCACTTGCGTTTCTGTGTAAAGGCCAGTAACCAAGGATGGAGAGATGAACAGGTCGGTTGTGGTGGAGGTTTTGACGGAAGCCTTCATGACCGTGAACCACAGGCCGTTGTTGGAGTTGTCCGTACAAGTTGAAATGCTGGGCGTAAGGCCGGAACTGCTGGAGGCGCAAACAGCACTGCCGGTGTAAATTCCTGCGGCGCCTTGCGGACTCGTGGACGTGCCGCTCTGAGCTTGAGCCGAGCCGAGACACAAGGTCGCGACACAAATCATACCGAGTAACCTTCTCATTTCTATCCTCCCGTTCGATTGGGCGACGGCTTTTCCGGTACTAATCGGTTGGGCGCAGCCATGATGAATTGCGTAGGCAATCGGATACTACCGGCCGAAAGGACAGTTTTGGTGCAGTGTCCTCCCAGCCTTTTGAAAATTAACGGAGGTGAAACAGAGTCTTTTGCTTCTCACGATGACAGGCTGTGCTCACTGTTGCGACACTGCGGATAACCGCCGTATGGGGCGTTCATTTCTTCCTTTGAAAAGCATCCCCTGGGAACTTGCAGCCGATGTCAGATTCGATCTATTGCCGTTCACTTTCCGAATAAATCTTGATCCAGTGCGTCCGGAACCTCGGCCGAACTCTCTTCCCATCTACATCCAAATAAACGATTTTCGACTCCAGCGTGGGCATGTGGCAATCAATGCAATTTTTCACGATCCCCTCTCCCACCTTCGCGTGTGTCACCGACGCTTCCACCTTGTGGCAACTCAAGCAGTGCTGCGACATGGCCGCGAGGTCCGGCTCCCGCTTGTGCACATCGTGGCACGTCGAGCAGGTCATGTTCTTCGACATCTGGTAGCACTGGCTCTTTACTAATAGCTTCCCCTGCTTGCCGTGAACGTCTACATCCTTCGCCGAATCGATGGGCCCCATGTCGAAGTACTTGTCCAGCGGCTGTCCGGGAACGTACGTAAACGCAGGTTGCAGGAAGCGTTCGCCCTGGCCGCCATGGCACTGCGCGCATACGTCCTCCTGCCTTGCAGGTGAGAGCTTTGCTGGATTTACGATTCCTCCATCCGGATGAGCCGTAGACTTTGTGTAACTTTCCACGTGCCTGCGTCCGGGCCCATGACACCTTTCGCAGGAGATACCCAAAACGAAATTCTTCGTGTCGTAGAAAT
Source organism: uncultured Acidobacteriota bacterium (assembly GCA_963721915.1). Taxonomy (GTDB): domain Bacteria; phylum Acidobacteriota; class Terriglobia; order Acidiferrales; family UBA7541; genus Acidiferrum. The sequence goes on from CAVRLD010000012.1 coordinate 112,103, forward strand.
TTGCGTCTGGATCGGAGAATTGCGATTCGAAATATGTGGCGTGGCACTCCAGGCACCGCGGGATAATGCCCCGATCGAAACTCGCTGTGCCGTCCTTATAACCGGGGCTGTTGATCCACCGTCCCAGCACGGTCGAATAGCCAACAGGCAGCTGAAACAATTGATTGTCATCCCAAAACAAGTACGTCTGGCCCTTTCCTCCCGACCCGATCACCAGATCAAACCGCTGCGTGTAGGTTCGCTCATTTGGTGGCGTTCCCCAAATCGCGGTCTGAAAAAATTCGTCGCCCTTCGAGTCCATCCGGAAAGTCAGATTCGGATTGGCCGTCTGCATGGTGTTGGCACCAGGGCTGAAGGTCCCTACAATGGTATTTCTGCCGGCGACTCGAGACGCGATATGATGCGCAGTCTTATCGTAACTATCGATCTTGTCTTGATGGCAGCGGGCACAGGCCTCATCGCTCACATACCCGCTGCGCGAAATTGACAGTTTCTTCCCCGCTCCCCCTCGCGAGCCTGATGACACCGCTTTGGCCTTCGCGCTTACTGAAGGGGCCTGTCCCCGCGACAACGTAGTGGACGCCAGCAACAAAGTTCCTGCCACGAACGCAACCGCAAATTCTCTGTTCAGCCCCATTCTCGTCGGTGCGACAAAAAGAAACATTCCGGCAGTGGGCAGTTACTAGGCGCAGCTAAACGCAATTTCGAAACGTGAACATCGGCCCACGGAGCTACCTTACGCCCGCGGCTGATCCTAGGCCAAGGAATTCTGGAACGGCGATGATTTGAGGAAACAAACCACCGCGCCACATCTCGACCCCACACAAGTGGTTTTGGATCGTTTTCAGTTGTCCGGGAAGCGCGTTTTGCGTCCAAATGGTGATTGGGAAGAACTTCTATTATCAGCTTCATCTATCCCGGCGATTTTCTATTCGATTGATTCCTAGATTGCATTTAGCACACTACGCCATACATTTGCGGTAGCCCGTTCCTGTAGCGATTGACATATATCGTTGCAACGAGTATCGTTGGGAGGTATGAAAGCGGCAGCTCAACACGCTCCGAAGGTTCGCCGGGAGGCCTGTCCCGAGGAGGCCGCATTCTTGGAGATGCTCCGCACCACGGATCAGCTGAGCCGCGGGCTGGTGCCACTGCTGAAAGCCGAGGAGCTATCGCCCACGCAGTACAACGTGCTGCGTATCTTGCGTGGAGCGCCGGAAGGTCTGCCGTGCGGCGAAATCGGGCAACGCATGATCACCCGGGATCCAGACATCACCCGGTTGCTTGATCGGTTGGAGAAGCGGGGCCTCATTGTGAGATGGCGCGACGCCAAAGACCGGCGCATGGTCCTGGCTCGGATTACGCCGGAAGGACTGAAGATGCTGGACCGGCTTGACGGGCCGATGCAAGAAGGGCACCGGAAGCAACTCGGCCACCTGGGGCGTGAGCGGCTCAAGGCTCTTTGTGAATTGCTCCGCGCCGCCCGCCGCGAACCCTAATTTTTGTACTATTCGTTGCAACGAATATCGTGGCAACGCATCTAATCCAAACGAGGCGAAAGGAGCCGATACCATGACAACAGCAACACCAGCAACTACGAAACAAACCGCGGTAAGCACCTGGGCCATTGATCCGGCGCACTCCGTGGCCGAGTTCAAGGTCAAGCACATGATGATTTCGAATGTAAAGGGCCAGTTCTCGGGCGTTTCCGGCACACTGGAGCGCCACGAAGGAGATGTGACCAAGTCGAAGGTGGAGGTCACCATCGACGCGGCGTCCGTAAACACACGCGACGCGCAACGCGATGCGCACTTGAAGAGCGCGGACTTCTTCGAGGTGGAAAAATTCCCGACCCTTTTGTTCAAATCAACTCGCGTAGTTCCCAAGAACCAGGAAGAGCATGCGGTGGAAGGCGAACTGACGATTCACGGAGTCACCCATACTGTGCGGTTCGACGTGGAAGGCCCGACAGCTCCCGCCAAAGATCCGTGGGGCAATACGCGGATTGGCGTCTCGGCGACGACAAAGATCAACCGCAAGGACTACGGCCTGACCTGGAATACGGCGCTGGAAACGGGCGGCATCCTGGTCGGGGAGGAAGTCACCATCACGCTGGACCTGCAATTCGTAAAATCGTGAATCAGAGGCCGCGGCCGGGCATCAAAGCCTCAGTCGGCGGAAAGGAAGATCGGTTTTATGTCGGACGATCAAGAGAAGATCAAGATCGCTCGCGAATATTTCATGCGAGCCGACCAGGGACGCCCAGACATCCTTGAACTGTTCCAAGAAGATGCCGAAGTCTATTTCCCTAAATTCGGATTTGGATTTGGACGGAACTCGTTTCTTGAAATGGTGAAAGGATTCGAAGGCGTCTTGGAATTCATTCAACACGATTACGACCGTTTGACGTTCATTCCTTCAGTCGACTATCTCGTCGTGGAAGGCACGTCACAGGGCAGAATGTCTGGTAAGTCCTGGGCAGGCGGCAAAACTCCTGGCGGGCGTTTCTGCAACGTCTTCAAGTTTCGAGATGGTCGCATATCGAGCCTGCACATCTATCTTGATCCTGACTATACGGGTGAGGATGAGGCGCGGTTTCGATGGGGTCAGAACCGTCAATGGTGAGTGTGATGACCATCCGTCAGGCGATGATTTATGGGCTTGTTAAGAACGGAGGATCAGCTAAACATGTCCAACAGCATATCGACCTTATTGACCCGCAATCTTCAAGAAGTCTTCGGTGAGAACGACCCCGCTCGCCGGCGCGCGGCCGTTCAAGAACTCTACACCGAGGATGGCGTGTTCTACGACCCCAGCAAGGGAGTCTATCGTGGCCGCGACGAGATCGACCGCATCGCGGGCGAGATCAGAGCTACCCACCTTGACTTTCGGTATCAGCCAATTGCCGAACCCGAGGAAACGGGCAACGGCGGGCGGGTCCGATGGGAAGCCGGCCGCCCTGGTGAGGCGCCAGCTTACGCCGGGACTGATTTCATCATTGCCCGCGATGGCCGGATTGCCGCCCTTTATCTTTTTTTCGACAAGCTACCCTGAGCTGAACTGAGCCCGTCGTGACCACACAGCTTTTAGCTGCTCGTGGGTAAACGCCACACCGGCCCCTTGGCTGGAACGTCGGCTTTTCGTTGAAGTGGGCTCGTTTGCAAGCGGTTAGTGGAAAAATGAAGGGAGAAAATCATCCATTGATACAGTTGTCCGGATTCCATACCAGTCATTAGACTTTGCGCTCGGTCACCTGTTTCTCACCTGCAATAACAGCGAGATCGGCCATGTGAAGGAAGAGGCCATGTTCCACTACTCCGACGATGGAATCGATCTTGGCGGCAACTGCGTCAGGATTTTCGATAAGAAGACCGGAGCAGTCGAGAATAAAATTCCCTTCATCGGTGATGTAGGGTCTACCGTCGTGATCCGCTCGAAGAGATGGCGTAAAGCCAAGCCCACGAAGTGAGTCGGTCACCAATGGAGCGGCCATAGGAATTACTTCAACAGGTAAAGGGAATCGGCCGAGCTTTTGGACTTGTTTCGATGCGTCGGCGACCACCACGAAACGTTTGGATGCGCTCGCAACAATCTTTTCGCGCAGCAGTTTGCCGCCTCCACCCTTGATAAGTGCGAGGCCTGGTGCAATTTCGTCCGCTCCATCGACTGTAAGATCGAGAGTCCTGCACTCTTCGAAAGAGACAAACGGTATGCCATAGCTTCGGCCCAGCCGTTCGCTATCGTCTGAACTGGCTATGGCCCGAATCTTTAAGCCATGGTCGCGCACTTGTTCGCCCAGGAGCTTGATCCAAAGGGTCGCCGTCGATCCAGAACCCAATCCAAGTGTCATTCCAGATTCCACTAGCTGCAATGCACGTTGCGCGGCATGCAACTTCCAGTCGATATGATCTTTGGCGTTGTTAGGCGTCGGCATAGCACCCGAAGCGTGTTAATTCGCGCTCAACTACAAATAACTCATCGTGCCTGTCATCTCAAGACCACAATCTTTCACTCGATCATCCTCGCGGGAGAATGAAACTGTGTCAACAGTCCTCGCCTGCCTGACGTCTGACTCCCTGCAAGGCGGGCAACTCCTGATGAGTCGTCTAATCGGAAACCGACCCGCCGCTCAATTTCTGGGTGGTTTGACAGCCCTACGGTGCGCCGATAGTATCAATTCTGGACCCGGCGCAGAGATTCTTTCCCAATAAATGTCCCTACGCATCGCGGGCGGATTCTCATGAATCTTGCATATTTCGACTGTTTCTCAGGCATCAGCGGAGACATGACGCTCGGCGCGCTTATCGACGCCGGATGCGACGTAGTCCATCTCCGCGAAGAACTACAAGCCCTGCAGGTTCCTGGCTGGGAGCTTGCTTGCGAAAAAGTGTGGAAAAACGGGATGGCCGCAACCTTCGCTAAAGTCAAAACCGAGGACCAGAAGAAGCATCGTTCGCTGAGCGACATCCTTGAAATTTTAGAAAAATCGCAGCTAGCCCGGCAGGTGCGCGACCGCGCCAGCGCCATCTTCCAAAAATTAGGTGAAGCGGAAGCCCGCGTGCACGATGTCCCGCTTGAAAAAATCCACTTTCACGAGGTCGGTGCGGTCGACGCGATCGTTGACATCGTGGGAGCGTGCATCGGCTTCCAAGCTCTGAGGATCGACAAGTTCGGCTGCTCGCCGCTCAACGTCGGCGGCGGCACCGCAAAAATGGCTCACGGCGTTCTCCCGGTTCCGGCCCCCGCGACGGCAAACTTGCTGCAAGGCAAGCCCACGTATTCCAATGGCGTGCAGCGCGAACTTGTCACGCCCACCGGCGCCGCCATCGTCGCCACGCTATGCGACCTGTTCGGCCCGCAGCCGCCTATGACGGTCTCCGCTATCGGCTACGGAGCGGGCAGCGCCGACCTTGAAGGTCAGCCAAATGTCCTTCGCATCATGATCGGCGAATCCGCTGAAAAAGCGGTGCCCGGCTACGATGAAGAAATCTCGGTCATCGAAGCCAACCTCGACGACATGAATCCCCAGATCTACGGCTATTTCCTGGAGAAGGCGCTGGCCGCGGGGGCGCTCGATGTTTACACCACGCCAGTCCAGATGAAAAAGAATCGTCCCGGTACGCTATTGACGGTGCTTTGCAAGCCGCAAGACGCCAACGCGTTGACTTCGATGATTTTCGCGGAAACCACTACGTTCGGCGTGCGCACCACAAGGGCCCAACGCCGCGTGCTCCCGCGCGAACACGTCAGCGTGAGCACAACTTTCGGCGACGTCCGCATAAAACTCTCGCGAGTCAACGGGCGCATCCTGCATGTCTCGCCAGAATTCGACGACTGCCGCAAACTCGCGGTAGAGAAAAATGTCCCGCTCCAGCAGGTAATCAACGAAGCCCTCCGCCGCTGCGAGGGAAGTTCTATAGGCGCCGGGCTTCAGCCCGGCGAACCATCATCGGAATCGAAAACGGAACGCTGAAAATAGAAAATGGCACAAGGCAAACCCAAATATTATTTGACCACGCCGATCTACTACACCAACGGCCTGCCGCACATCGGCCACACTTATTCCACAATCGTGTGCGACGCCATTCGCCGGTACAAACGCATGCTCGGCTACGAGGTAATCCTAACCACCGGCACGGACGAACATGGCGTCAACGTCGAGCGCTCCGCGAAAAAAGTGGGCGTCCCGGAATCTGAATTCGTTGCGAAAATGGCTGCGGAGTGGAAAGCGCTCTGGGATGAACTCGGCATTCAAGGCGACGAATTCATCCGCACAACAGAAGTCCGCCACGCCCGTACCGTCCAGTGGCTTTTCAAACTCTGCCGCGAAAACGGGTACATCTATCCCGGCCACTACACCGGCCAATACTGCATCCACGACAACGCTTATGTTGACGTGCAGCCCGGCGAACCCTGCCCCGACTGCGGCCGCCCCACCGAAACCGTCACGGAAGCAAACTATTTCTTCAAACTCTCCGCCTTCCAAAATGTCCTGCTCGATTTCTATAAAAAGAATCCCAACTTCATCCAGCCGGAAGCTCGCCGCAACGAAGTCCTGGCATTCGTAGAAGGCGGCCTGAGAGATCTAAGTATCACGCGCACCTCGGTCCGTTGGGGCATCCCAGTTCCCGGCGAGGAACCCCACGTTTTCTACGTCTGGTTCGACGCGCTGACCGCCTACCTCAGTGCGGTTGGCGGACCTGAATACGAGCGCCGTGGGTTCTGGCCCGCCGATCTGCACCTGGTCGGCAAAGAAATCATCCGCTTCCACGCCGTCTACTGGCCCGCCTTCCTGATGGCTGCAGGCCAGCCGCTTCCCAAACAAATCTGGGCGCATGGCTGGCTGCTGATGGACAGCGCGAAAATGAGCAAGTCCTTGGGCAACGTTGTTAAGCCGCGCCCGATCGTTCACGTGCTAGGTCTCGACGCGCTGCGATACTACCTGTTGCGCGAGACTGTCTTCGGCCAGGACGGCAATTTCAGCTACGACGCTTTAGTCCAGCGCTACAACAGCGATCTGGCGAACGGTCTCGGCAATCTAGCCAGCCGCACCGCCGCCATGATCGAAAAAAATTGCGCCGGAAAAATTCCCAAGCCAGGCGCACTACAGCCGCAAGACACCGCGCTAGCGAAGCAAGCGCAGGAAGCTATCGGCGAAGTCGTAGAGCAGTACAGCAATCTGGGCTTCTCGAAAGCGCTGGAAAAAATTTGGTCGGTAATCGGCGCGACCGACAAGTACCTGACCACGGAACAGCCGTGGGCCCTCACGGATTCCGAAGCCGATCAACAACGCCGGGCCACGGTCCTGTGGACCACCGCTGAAGTTCTGCGCATCGTCTCGGCTCTGACGTATCCGGTTCTTCCGGAGAGCACCGGAAGAGTCTGGACGCTGCTCGGCCAGTCGGGTCAACTAGGCACAGTGAATCTCGAAGGGTTAAGCTGGGGCCAGCTAAAGCCGGGCACGAGTCTAGGTAAGTTGCAACCACTGTTCCCACGCATCGACAAAGCAGAAGCGATAGAGAGGATGGAATCCATGGAGCAGGAAGCACAGAAGCAACCAGCACCAGCAGCCGCCGCAACGCCGGCCTCGGCGCCGGCAGCGGCGACGGGCGCCGCACCGGCCGCCGCGCCCGCCGGAGTCGAGAAAATCGGAATCGAAGACTTCGCCAAGGTGGAAATGCGCGTGGGGCAGGTGAAGACCGCCGAGCGCATCGTCGGCGCCGACAAACTCTTAAAGCTAACGGTAGACATCGGCACCGAAGTCCGCCAAATCTGCGCCGGCATCGCGCAATACTACGAGCCGGAAGCTCTGGTCGGCCGCAAAGTGGTGGTGGTTGTCAATCTTGCTCCGCGCAAACTTCGCGGCGTCGAATCTAACGGCATGATCGTGGCCGCGTCGGTAGGGCCGGAAGGACGACCGGTCTTGGCAGGCTTCGCCGAGGACGTGGAAGTAGGCGCAAGACTGAAGTAGTACAGGCACTCTTGCCTGTGCTCTCGCAATCAATAAGCTTGATTGCGGCCGAGACTCTCTGCCGTGCCCGTTTTTGCCGGCGCGCTGCTTGCACCGTGCACAGGCAAGAGTGCCTGTGCTACCAAATCATGCAACTCATTGATTCCCATGCCCACATTGACTTCCCACAATTTGCGGACGATCGTGAAGCTATGTTTGAACGTGCGCGGGCGGCGGGAGTAGAAACGCTGCTGGCGATCGGCACAGGTCCCGGACCGGAAAAGCTGGACGCTGCCATCCCTTTCGCGGAGCAACACGACTGGATCTATGCCAGCATCGGCATTCACCCCCACGAAGCAAAGTTGGCGACGCCGCAGCATCTCGATCAACTTACGCAGCTCGCGAAACACCCCAAGGTAATCGCTTGGGGCGAGATCGGTCTGGATTATTTCTACGATCATTCGCCGCGCGAGGTGCAAGATCGCGTTTTTCGCGACCAACTCGCGCTGGCGCGCCGGGCTAAGCTGCCGATCATCATCCACTGCCGCGACGCCTGGGGTGACACCCTCAAGGTCCTCGACGAAGTTTGGCGACCCACCGGTCTTGGCGGCATCCTGCACTGCTTCACCAGTACTCTGGAAGACGCCCAGCGCGGACTCGACATGGGCTTCCTGATTTCCTTTGCAGGAAATTCAACCTATCCGAAAGCGTCAAATATTCGCGACGTGGCAAAAGCTCTGCCGTTAGAGAAGATTCTGATCGAAACAGACTCTCCATTCCTGGCGCCGCAAGGGTACCGTGGAAAGCGCAACGAGCCCGCTTACGTAGGTGAGGTGGCAAAGGCTATCGCGAGTGTGAGAAACTTAGCGCCTGAAGACATTGCTACCGCGACTACCGCGAACTTCCGCCGTTTCTTCAAGCTTCGGTCTTCGGTCTCGAAGGTGGGTCTCGGTGGAGCCTTGCCGAGTCAGCGGTTCGAAGGGCAGGCTTAATAGGTTGATTTCCAACCTGCTTAAAAAGGTGGACTTCGAGTCGCTTTAAATAGATTGACGGCTTCGCGGTCGCACAGGATACTGTGCGCTTCGCAAGACAACGTTGTTCATGCAGGGTTCATGCAGGCCAGGAGGTCGGCCATCGCGCTGCTCACAGCCAGGGAGATTTTCGATCTCGTCAGGGATGACCTCGTGCTCGTGGAAGACGAGCTGACGCGACAAAGCGCCACCGCCTTCGAGCCCGTTTCCGAAATCACCTCCTATTTACTGGGCGGCGGCGGCAAACGTCTGCGTCCGGCGCTGCTGCTGCTCTCGGCGCGCTACGCCGGGCATCGTGGGCCGAGCGCGATCAAGCTCGCCGCCGTAGTGGAGCTGCTTCATAGTGCTACGCTGATTCACGACGACGTAATCGACAGCGCCGACACGCGGCGGGGCCGGCCTTCCGCTAATTCCCGCTGGGGCAATCACCGCAGCGTTCTGGCCGGCGATTGGCTGTACATGCAGTCGTTCCAGATGGCTCTTGAGGAGCGCAACTTTCGGATTCTGGACGTGCTGATCGAGCTCACGCAGAAAATGGTTGAGGGCGAACTCCTGCAGCTCGCGAAAATCGGACGTATCGATGTTACCGAAGACGATGCGCTCCAACTCGCGACCTACAAGACCGCGTGCCTTTTCAGCGGATGCGCAAGACTAGGTGCGGTCCTTGGTGGCTTCGAAGGCGCTGATGAGCTTGCTCTTGCGGAGTACGGGCGCTACGCGGGGTTGGCATTTCAGCTAGTCGACGATCTCCTGGATTTCACCGCCTCCGCGCAGCAATTGGGCAAACCGGTTCTCAGCGATCTCAAAGAAGGCAAAGTTACGCTGCCGCTGATCTACGCCATGGAAAATGGCCACCGCGACGCTCGCGGACTCGTCGCGCGCATCCTGAAAGAAAAGGAATTCGACTCGGTACGACCCGAGACGCTGGTGGCGCTGGTTCACGAATCTGGCGCTTTGGACCGCGTGCGCAACTTGGCTCACGATTATGCCCGCCGTGCCAAAGCCAGCCTTGACGGCCGCAACGATTCCGAATACGCGCGGGCTTTGCTGACGCTGCCCGATTTTATTTTGGAGCGCGAGAACTAGCGCCTAGGATTATGCGTCGGAGAGACGCGCTAAAGCGCGCCCCTGCATAACCGCTACATAAAACGATCCGCCATGTTGCCTTTTAAGCTTGTCTATCACGAGCGGTACGATTTGAATCTGGGCGCGCACGTTTTCCCCTCGCAAAAATTCCGCCTGATCGCCGAAGCGTTGTTGGCCGAAGGCATCGCGGCCAAGGATGATTTCCTGCGACCCGAGCGTGCGAGCGATGAAGACATCTTGCGAGTCCACACCGCCGATTGGGTGCGCAAGCTAAAAACCGGCACACTTACCGCCAGCGATGTGATGAAACTTGAGATCCCTTATTCGCCAGAACTGGTCGAGGCTGTCTGGCTAGCTGCTGGCGGCACTATTCTTGCTGGGCAACGAGCTTTGCGCGACGGATTTGGCGCGAATCTTGGCGGCGGATTTCATCACGCTTACGCGGGTCACGGTGAAGGTTTTTGCGCTATTCACGATGTCGCTGTTGGGATTCGCCGACTGCAGGCTGACAACGCGATCCGCAAGGCCATGGTCGTTGATACCGATGTGCATCATGGGAACGGCACCGCTTCCATCTTTCGCGACGATGAATCTGTATTCACGATTTCCATTCACCAGGAAAATAATTATCCGGGTCACAAGCCGCCTTCGAACATTGACCTGAACATGTGGAATCGTGCGGACGACAAGGAATATCTCGGCGAGCTGATCCCCGCGGTGCAAAAAGCGCTCGATGAATTTCGCCCTGACATCGTGTTTTACGTCGGCGGGGCCGATCCGTTTTGCGAAGATCAGCTGGGCGGATTGTCGCTGACGAAAAAGGGACTCAGTGAACGCGACCGCAAAGTGTTTCAAGAAGCGCGTCGGCGGGGGATTCCGGTTGCGACGACTCTAGCTGGCGGGTATGCCCGCCGCGTCGAAGACACCGTCAGGATTCACGTGAACACGATCCTGGCCGCACGGGATGTCGCCCTCGCGGTTGCGTCCGCGAATGCTGCTTCGAACTGATATACTCCCCGCCCTGAAATCCTGGTGCGATCTTATTCAGGAGGGCGAATGCTTTTTCGAATCCACAGAGCAGCTATGGCGGAGATTTCGGATTTTATCGATTTCGTGGATCCTATGGCCCGGACATAATGCCGTAGTAGCACAGGCACTCTTGCCTGTGCCCGCGCCAACCGTGGCAAGAAATGTCCCTGAGTCGCCAGTCTGTCGCGCTAGATGAGGTCAAAGCTGGCACAGGCAAGAGTGCCTGTGCTATTTGTCCTTGGACTTCAGGGTTTTAGACTGGCGGCGTTCGCTTCCAGGGCTTGCCGGACCGCCGATGTTAGCGATTGCTGAAACTCGACTTCGTCTCCGTAACCTTCGGTGCGATAGGCTATTTTTCCGGTGCGGTCGATGATGACTACGGTGGGGAACGAATTGATGGCGAAGAGGCGGTCGAGTCCGTCGGCGAAGACTACCGTGGTTTGTGGTTTCACTTCTTTCACGTAGGGCGGGACCAGGGTTTCGTCTTCATCGCAGTCGGCGGCCAGGAATAATACGTCGTGGTTCTGGTGGAAGTCGATGGCCACTCGGTCGAAGACTGGTTCGAGGGCCCGGCACGGGCCGCACCACGTGGCCCAGAAATTCACTACCAGTACTTTCCCTTTTTCCCCTGAGAGGGGAAGCGCGGAGCCGTCGGGAACCCGGCGTAGCGTAAATTCGAAAGGCTCTTTCGCGCCGGCGTTTCTCGCAGCGTTCGCTTTAGCGGGCGAGGTCGTCATCGTCACTTCGTCATAGGTATGCAAGATGTACTCGCCGAGGCCGTCTTCGGAGCCGTGCGCCAGCCGCCATACGTTACCTAATTTCTGCCTGATTTCGCGGCGATTGGCCGCGTTTTTGGCGTCGGCTAGGGTAAAGGCGCGGGCGTATTGTTGGATCGCGTGCAGCAAATCTTTGTTCATTTCGGCGATCTCGCCTAATTTCTCCGCGGCCCCGGCGCTGGGATCGAGACTGTAACTGTCTTCGAAATCCTTTTGCGCCTTTCCGGTTTCATGGAGTTTCAGGTACAGGCGGCCGCGCAGGGCTAGCAAGGTCATGCGGTCATGGTTCTTGCTGGCCTTCCAGTCTTCCTGAGAAATCTTAGGAGACTTCTCGTCGTTTCCATGGTCGATGAATTCCAGGACGCGGGTGGAGTAATTGATGGCGCGGCGCAAGGCAGCTTCGTCACCGTTTCGTTCCAGGAGTTGAATGGCGAGAACGGTCATCGACATGTCGCCGGGAGTCAACGCTACGATGCGCTCGGCATAATCCGCCGCGTGGGTGGTGTCGCGAAGTTGCAGGGTGGCTTCTACCAGGGCGCGGTAAATTCGGACTCGTTGCGGAGCTTCGGGGTATTTTTTCAGGAAGGCTTCGAGGTTGCGGACGAGTCCCGCGCGGTCGTTGCCTGCGTTGTCGATGGCTTGTTGTAGTTCTTCGTCCGGCGACGGGGGTTTTTGCTGGGGAGACTGCTTGTTGGTGGACTTCGGCGCGGCGGATTGAGTGTTGTTCTGTGGGGACGTTGCGCGCATTGCGGGAACAAGGAGCAGCATTAATGGTGCGGCGCACAAGGCTACCCGGTATTTACGAGCTAGCGGCATCGAGTTCCATTCTATGCAAATTGTTGGGAGCTTGCATGGACGGATCGGCGAATTCCTAAGAAAAGGCGGAATGAAGTCGGGCGTATTGGTCCGGGCAAGCTGGGGCGCAGCAGCGTTGCGCCCTACAATGGGCCGAGCCAACGAGCACGTGAGGCTTGGCAGTGAAGAGTCGGATTTAGGAGGCGCGGACGCGGATTTCGCCGGAGACGGTGTGGACTTCGACGCGGCCGCCGCCGTTGCCCATGCGGGCGCGCAGGGAATGTTTGCCTTGCTCTTCGATCACGATCGGCACGTCTGTCCTGATTTGGCCGGAGATGGCTTCGGCGGTCAGGTGAAAGTTTGCGTTGGGTGGAACTCCTAGCTGCACTACGCCTGATACCGTTTTGAGGTCCCAGTAGCTGCTTTCGCTGGGATTGCCTTGCACATCGACCCGACCTGACGCGGCGTGGGCCTTTACGTCGCGGGTGGCGCCTTGCACTTCGACGCTGCCGCTGGCGGTGTTGGCGTCGACGCGACCGCCGGGCCCGGAGATTTGCGTCGTGCCGGACAGAGCGCTGATTCTTACGTCTCCCTTGATCTTCGAGACGGTAACGCTTCCTGACGCGCTCGAAGCGCGCAGGTCGTCGTTGATGTTCTGTGCTTCGATCGAACCGCTGAGCGTGGTGAGCTGCGTTTGACGGTCGACGTTGTCCACGCGGATTGATCCGGAGGCGGAATCAGCCTTCACGGGGCCGCGCACGTTGAGGATCGTTTGCGAACCGGAGGCCACCTGGGTGTTCACCTCGGTGTCGTGCGGAACCTCGATAACGTAGGAAATCGAAACGTTGCGGACGCGGCTGATGTCTTTGCCGATGCGGATCGTGTCGCCTTTTTGCTCGACGGGTGGGTTGTTGACGACCTCGTCGAGGCGCTTTTGTGGGCTGTCGAAGCCCATGCCCGAGGAGCGAACCTCCGCGTGGACGTGGACTTTGTTATCGGAGCTTCCGGTGATCGAAACGTTGCCCGAGGCGTTAGCGAGTTCGAGGCGGATCGGAGCGGTGACGGTTAGGGTGCGGTCGAAGCTGCCGCTGACGGAGGGCCCCATGGCACAGCCGGCGTTGTTGAGGGCCAGCGATGCGAGGACGAACGTTAAAAAGGTTGGAAGTTTGTGGCGCATCGATTCAACTCTCCGGCCTGTGCCTATCTTCGCGATCGGTGCCAGCGCTGACCTTGGCACAGACAAGAGTGTCTGTGCTACTTGGCGCTCACATGAGATACGTTGGTTGGGGGGATTATGTTCCGGGAAGGGAATTTGCTCAAGAGTGTTCCGGGCGCTTGAGGGTCTCGTTGAGCGAGCCTTGGCGGTAGCCTTCCAGATCGAGTGATACATAGGCGAAGCCCACAGCCTTAAGTTCCTTCGCGATCGCGGCGGCCATTTCTGGGGAAAGTGCTTGCGGCATTTCGTCGGGGGCAATTTCGACGCGTGCGAGTTTGTCATGGAGGCGTACTCGGAATTGGCGGAAGCCCAGTGCGCGCAGGGCTGCTTCGCCCCGCTCGACCAGCGACAAACGTTCGGGCGTTACCTCGGTTCCGTAGGGAACGCGAGAAGCGAGACACGCCGATGCGGGACGATCCCACGTGGGCAGGCCTGCGCGTTGCGAAAGCGCGCGAATTTCCGATTTACGCATCCCGACCTCGAGAAGGGGAGCGAGGACGCGATGTTCTTTTGCGGCGCGATGGCCGGGGCGGAAGTCGAGGGTGTCATCGGCGTTCACGCCGTAGGCGGTCGCGGTGAATCCGCGTTGTTGCGCGAGAGCATCGAGTACGGAGAACAGTTCGTCCTTACAGAAGAAACAACGATCGGCAGCGTTGGCGCGATAGGCGGGATTATCCATTTCGTGGGTTTCCACGAATTCGTGATGGATGTTTTGCGCGCGAACGAAGTCCTCGACCATGGTGCGATCGTGAGTGGAATAACTGGGCGAAAGCGCGGTTACCGAGAGGGCGCGATTGCCGAGGGCGCGTTGGGCGGCCCAGGCGAGGTAGGCTGAGTCGGCGCCGCCAGAGAGGGCGACGATTACGGACGGGATTTCGGACAACTTTGCGAGAAGAAGGCGCTCTTTTTCCTCGGCAGATGCAGCGGAGGATTGCGCAGCGCGGATTGGAATGAATGCAGCCATTACGAAATCGAGTATAGCGCAGAAGTGCGGCTGGCGCGGAAGGTCGGAACGTACAGCGATGCGTAACGGCGCCCGTCACGGTCGGCGGCCGCTACAACTGTTGCGGAGAATTTCGTTCGGGACGGAGGGTCATTTGAAGTCGAGCAGAACGTCGACGGTGCGACTGGCTTCGTCGGATTGGAGCCAGTGGCCGACATTCTCGTAGTGAACGGGGAGGTTGTGGAAAATTTCGGACGGTTTTGTTTCCAACTTGGTTAGGAATTCCTCGTAAGTGGCTTTGTCGAAGAGTTCGCCTTGCGGAATCGTCCACGCGTCGCGCAGGCGTTTCTCGGCGGTTGGCGATAAACCGGTGATCGTGAGTGCGCCGAACTTATAGGATTTTCCTTCGTCGATGCGGACTTTGTAGGACAGCGTGTGAGCTTGATCGTCGTAGGAGGGGATTGGGTCGATTTTAGCGTCGAGGTGACCGACGTGCGCGTACTCCTCGCGAATGCGGTCGAGTCCCGCTTCGATCGCCATTCCGTCGGCGACTTCATCGACCTTCAGGCTTAGGTCGCTGTTCAGCGTCACCGTCGATAGAAGGGAATTGCCGGAGAACTCGACACCTTTCCATTTGTAGATCGAGCCTGGCGTGACCGGAACGAAGACCGGAATTTGTTCGGGAAGTTTCTGATTTGGATTTCCGCTGAGCCGGATTTCGGGCGGCCCCAGCTTGGCGCGCAGGTAGCCTTGCTTTTGATAAATCGGACGGACTTGCTCGGCGAGGAAAAGATCGATGGCCATGCGCGAATATGGCTTGCCTTTCAGTTCGGCGAGTTGCTGCTGGACCATCTTCGACGAATTGAGGCTGGCGTCGCTGAATTCCAGGCTGGAGATTTTGAGCGCCGCGCCGTCGATATGGAATTCCTGGACGTTGCCGTCACTGTTTGGGTCGCCGACGACCTGATGTTCGATCGCAGCCTGCAATCCGTGCGCGGTCAGGAATTCTCCGGTTGCGTCGGCGGCTTGATCGACTACTGCGCCCGCAGGTGGCAACTTGCCGTCGTAGAACGGGAGCTTTGCGCGGATCGCGTCGTTGAGTTCGCCGTCGGTGAACCAGGGCAGATTGTCGAAATAGGCGGGGATTCGCTCGGCTTCTTCGAGATGGAACGTGACCATCAGGCCATCAGCGCGGGATTGAAAATTGTATTTTACGTGCGCGAACAGGCCGCTTTGCAACAATTTGTCGGCGGCGGCTTGTAGCTCGTCGCGACCGACCTCTGCGCCGGTTTGCAGGCCGCTGATGGCGGCGATTTGCGGAACGGTTAGGGATTTCAGGCCGTCGGCACGGATTTCGCGGAGGGCCGCGGTGGAGGCTGAGGCGGCTGGCTGAGTTTGCGCGCGGGCGGAGGAAAGCGGAAGCAAGACAAGACACGCGACGAGGTGGATGCGACGGGGCATGGATTTAGTTTACCGGAAATTGGTGCGTGTGTTGTAAGCGGTCAGCGGTAGCGCGCGAGCACAGGCACTCTTGCCTGTGCGCGATTGCTGCGACGCCGATGCTGAACGGAACCGCCGAGGTGCGCACTCCCGCGAATTCCACTCCGCGGATCAATCTCGCTGGGTCTGTGGTTTGCACAGGCAAGAGTGCCTGTGCTACTCGACCGTTACGGATTTGGCTAAGTTACGGGGTTGGTCTACGTCGCAGCCTCGGCGGATGGCTATGTGATAGGCGAGCAACTGCAGTGGCACGATTTCGAGCAGCGGGGCTAGTAGCTCGGGGGCGCTTGGGACCTCCAGGACATAGTCGGAGGATTTGCGGGCTAGATTGTCGCCTGAGGTCACGATGGAAATCACGATTCCGTCGCGCGCTTTTACTTCCTGGATGTTGGAGACGCTTTTTTCGTAGCGGGTGACGGAATCCGGGTCGGATTCGTCGTGCGTGGCCAGGACTACGACGGGAAGATTTTCGTCGATGAGGGCATTGGGGCCGTGCTTCATTTCGCCGGCGGGATAGCCCTCGGCATGGATGTAGGAAATTTCCTTGAGCTTGAGGGCGCCTTCGAGGGCAATGGGATAGTGGATGCCGCGGCCGAGATAGAGGAAATCGGTGTGACGGAAGAGTTGGCGGGCTAGACTTTCGTAGATGCCGGATTCTTCGGATTGCAGGACCATCTCGATTTTGTGAGGGATGCGCGTGAATTCCTGCATGAGAGTTCGCGAGGCGTCGGCGGTCAGTTTTCCGCGAACCTGACCAAGGTGTCCTGCGAGCAGCAGGAGCGCGGTTAATTGCGACGTGAAGGCTTTCGTGGAGGCAACGCCGATCTCGGGGCCGGCGTGGGTGAGGATGGAACCGGCGGCTTCGCGGGTGACCATGGAGCCCATCACGTTGCATATCGCGAGCGTGGGTGAGCCTTTTAGCTTGGCTTCGCGCTGGCCCGCGAGCGTGTCGGCAGTTTCGCCGGACTGGCTGATGCAGACGGTGAGCGTTTTGGAGTCGAGGATGGGATCGCGATAGCGGAACTCGCTGCCGTAGTCGACTTCGACGGGTAACCGTGCGAGGCGCTCGATCATGAATTTTCCGGCGAGCCCTGCGTGCCAGCTTGTCCCGCAGGCCACAATACGGACGCTCTGGAAGTCGCGGAATTGCTGCTCGGTGATCTGCATGTCGTCGAGAAAGATCTTGCCGGTGTCTTGCGAGATGCGGCCTAGCAGGGTGTCTCGGACAGCTCGGGGCTGCTCGAAGATTTCCTTTTGCATGAAATGCTTGTAGCCACCTTTTTCCGCCATGATGGGGTCCCAAGAGACGTGGTGGGCGGGGCGGCTAACGGGGCGGCCGTCATGGTCCATGACGCTGACGCCCTTTGGGGTGAGGACGGCGATGTCGCCGTCGGAGAGGAAAAAGATTTCGCGCGTGTGCTCCAGAAGCGCCGGAATATCGCTCGCGACAAAATATTCGCCTTCGCCGAGGCCGATGACGGAGGGCGGGCCAAAGCGCGCCGCGACGATTTTTTGCGGCTCTTTTGCGGAAAGGAAAACCAGGGAATAGATGCCGCGGAGTTGCTTCAGCGATTGGCGCACGGCTTCTTCGAGACAAACGCCGCCTTGTGTGTTTTTTTCGACGAGGTGCGCGACGATTTCGGTGTCGGTCTCGGTGACAAACTCGTGGCCTTCGCTCTGGAGCTGCTCTTTCAGCTCGAGGTAATTTTCGATGATGCCGTTGTGGACGACCACGATCTGGCCGCTGCAATCGCGGTGAGGGTGTGCGTTTTCCTCGGTCGGGCGACCATGCGTGGCCCAGCGGGTGTGGCCGATTCCGTAGGTGCCCTCAATCGGCGATTCCTGCAGGACTTTTTCGAGGTTGCGGAGTTTTCCGGGAGCGCGGCGAACTTCGAGCTTGCCTTCTTTCGTGACGACCGCGATGCCCGCGGAGTCGTACCCCCGGTATTCAAGTTTGCGCAGGCCCTCGATGATGACCGGGACGACCTTTTTGGATCCGATGTATCCGACTATTCCGCACATGCAGGCGCATCTCCTAGAACTGGAAATCCGTCTTGATGGAAATCCACCTTAAAAGCGTAGCATGGTAGCGGGAATTGTCCGCGAGGACGTTAGTACCGTGTGCGAACTAGGCGCGGCGTACCAAGGGGTTTTCGGTGGATTTTGCGGCTCGGTCCTGCTGCGGCCTACCGTGCCGCTTCTGGCTTGAATTTCCAGCGCCGATGTATTCTATTGATGCTGGCATGGTTGACCATTCTAACGGCGGCGAGGCAAACGGCGCGTCAGGGCCTGGATTTCTTCGCGGAACCCTGCTCCGCACCGACCACAAAGCGATTGGCCTGCTCTATCTCTGGCTTGCCCTGTTCAGTGTATTCCTTGGCATGATCATGTCGCTGGTTATGCGGATTCACCTCGTTTGGCCCAGCGCGCCACTGCCATTCCTCGGCGGCTTGGAGAACTCACCCGAGCGGTATGCCGCGCTTACTTTGCTCCATGGGTCGCTGATGGTCCTCATGGTGCTCACCGCCGCACCACAGGCTGGATTTGGCAACTACCTCCTGCCTATCCAGATCGGCGCGACGGACATGGCCTTCCCGAACATCAACTTGCTCGCGTTCTGGGTCACCGTAGCGTCTCTCCTGGGGATCACCACGTCTTTCTTCCTGGCGCCGCATGTGGGCATCACTCTCTGGATCGCCAGCATTGCGCTTTTCTGCGCCGCTGCGCTCGCGAATGCTCTTAATTTCAGCGTCACCACCATCGATTTGCGCGCAAAAGGAATGACTCTGCCGCGCCTTCCCATCACCGTTTGGGCCTGGTTCATCAATGCGATCCTGAGCTTGTTGATTTTCAGCATCCTATTGGCCGCTTGCGTCTATCTCCTCGCTGATCGCATTTTCGGCACGCACTTTTTCTCGACCCTGACCTTACTTTCGAACGCTTCGCTGGATTCTCAAACAGCGGCGTTGCCTGGCCTCTGGCAACGTTTGTTCTGGTTTTTCGCGCAGGCGCAAGTTTACGTCGCCATCCTCCCGTGCTTCGGCATCACGACGCACCTGATCGCGACCTTCGCGCGCAAACCGGTTTGGGCCCAGCGCGCCGTGGTACTTGCGTTGTGCGCGGTGGGTCTCGTTGGTTTTTGCATTTGGGGAGAGCGGACCTTTACCACCGGTCTCAACCCTTATTCACCGCTCGCTTTCGGGTTGCTTGCTTCCTCCCTTGGCCTACCCGCATCTATTCTTTTGATGAGCTGGATTGGCACGCTGTGGAACGGTAAGGTCCGGTTGACGACGGCCATGCTTTTCGCACTTGGCTTCGTTTCGCTATTTCTCGCTGGTGGCTTGTCCGGTTTGTTCCTGGCGCGCAACGATCTCACTTCCGTTTCTTCGAGCGATGATTTCATCGCCGGGCACTTCCATCTTGTAATGGGCATCGCCGCTACGTTTGCGATGTTGGGCGCGCTGTTCTTCTGGTTCCCCAAGATGTTCGGTCGAAGCCTCGACGAGCGTTTGGGCAAGATCCATTTCTGGATTACGTTTTTAGGCGTTTATTGCGTCTTCATGCCGATGCACTGGCTGGGTTTGATCTCGCACTTAAATCTCTCATCAGAAGCTACGCTTTCGCTGGCCAATGGAGCCACGTCCGCCATTCAGTCGTTCG
Source organism: uncultured Acidobacteriota bacterium (assembly GCA_963721915.1). GTDB lineage: Bacteria > Acidobacteriota > Terriglobia > Acidiferrales > UBA7541 > Acidiferrum. Next base: position 131,589 of record CAVRLD010000012.1, read on the forward strand.
TTACCATCGCGACCCTGATAACGATTGCAGCCCAAGGAATATTTGTGGTCAATTTCGTAAAAAGCCTGCTGAAGGGCAGGGAGGCGATCGAGGAAAATCCCTGGCGCGCGGCCACACTTGAATGGTCACTCTCTTCGCCGCCCCCGCTGGGAAATTTCGCCGGCCCCGCACCGGTTGTGTATCGCGGAGCCTACGAATTTGGTGGTTTAAACGGTGCCGAGGATTTCGCATCACAAACCCTTCCGACCGACAGCGCTCCCCCGGCCATGCCCGGTGGGACGGACCCTGGACTGCGACCCGTGGCGTCCACGTAGACTAGAATAGGATTCGCACCAAGGAAGAAGAACCATGCCGGGCACACACGTAGTCGACGACATCGAACTGATCATCGAAGACATCGGCGGAGGTGGCGGAAACAAGCCGCCATCGGGCGACGACGGCGGCGGAGGCGACGGCGAGGGGAATAAACGCCGCAAGCACGCGCCAATCTCGCCCCGGCGTTACCACACTGCCGTAATTCTGGCGATGATTTCGATCGTGATGTTCTTCATGGGGCTCGCGGCCACCTTCCTGGTTCGCAAAATGGGCAGCGACTGGGTTCCGGTCCAACTCCCCTTCATGGTGTGGGTCAACACCCTGGTTCTCCTGGCGAGCAGTGGCACGATGGAACTTGCGCGCCGGAAGCAAGCTGCCGCCGACCTCAAAGGCTTTCGGACATTCTGGCGAGTCACGACCGGTTTGGGCGGCCTGTTCCTGATTGGACAGGTCGTCGCGTGGCGCGAACTGGTGGCCAAAGGCTTCTACGTCAGCACCAATCCTGCCAGCAGCTTCTTCTACATTTTTACCGCGGCTCATGGCGTTCACCTGCTAGGCGGTGTCGGGGCGCTGCTTTACGTTCTACTCCGCAATTTTGACAGTACGAAGCTTACCCAGTCCGTCGCCGCCGAAGTCACGTCGTATTACTGGCATTTCATGGATGGCTTGTGGCTGTTTCTGCTTGCGCTCTTGTATCTGGGGAAGTGAAGTCCAGATGCGACGAAGTAGTGAGGTAACGACGTAACGAAAAGCTTAGAGCCGCGGGAGATGAACGAGCGCGCATGAAGGGAACGGGTCTGTTAGCAGTGGAGGAATTCGGAAATTGCGGCGGTAACGCGGGCGATTTGTTCGGCGCGGAGCTCCGGATACATCGGAAGAGAAAGCACTTCTTTCGCGGCGCGCTCCGCGTGCGGGAAATCTCCGGCTTTATGTCCCAGGGATGCGTAAATGGGCTGCAAGTGCAGCGGCACCGGATAATAGACCGCGCTGCCAATTTTGCGCTCGCTAAGCGCGCGATTTAACCCATCACGTTTTTCCACGCGGACCGTGTATTGATGGAAAACGTGCTCGTAGCCCTCGGGGGTGACCGGAGGCATCACTCCGGGAATCTGCAAAAGCCGGCTCGTGTATTCCGCCGCATGCGCTTGCCGCGCACGTTGCCAGGCCGCCAAATGCCGCAGCTTGACGCGAAGAATCGCTGCTTGTATTTCATCCAGGCGGCTGTTCCAGCCGGGCTCGCTACTGACATATTTTCCGGTTTGCCCGTGATTCCGCAACGTACGAATTCGTGCGGCCAATTCGCCTGAATTCGTAACCACCATGCCCGCGTCGCCATACGCGCCAAGATTCTTCGTCGGATAAAAACTCAAGCAGGCGATATCGCCAAGCGAACCCGTGGGCCGGCCTTTATAGGCTGCACCAATAGCTTGCGCGTTATCTTCGATCACCTGCAAATGGCGTGCGTTCGCAAACGCCACGATGGGATCCATGTCGGCCGCAAGTCCGTAAAGATGGACGACCACAATCGCGCGCGTGCGTGAAGTTATGCGCCGCTCGAGTTCTGCAGGATCGATGTTGTAGGTGGTCGGGCTGATGTCGGCGAATACTGGCTTGGCGCCGAGGGCGCTCACGGCGCTTCCGGTGGCGACGAAAGTGAACGGCGGCAGAATGACTTCATCTCCAGCGTGGACGCCGCACGCGCGCAGCGCGAGGATCAGCGCGTCGGTGCCGCTGGCAAGCGCGACCCCATGCTGGACATCGCAAAGGTTGGCGATTTCCTGTTCGAGCGCGGCACCTTCACGCCCCAGCACGAAATGCTGGGACCGGAGGACGCGATCGACCGCATCGCGTATTTCGGCGCCGATGGCGGCGTATTGCGCGGCCAGGTCAAGCTGCGGAACCGCTGTGTGTGCGGCGGCCGCCGGCAAATTCGCGCTCAGTGACGGATTCACGGTCATAGCGACGCGCTCATGCGAAGAGTGTAGCGCAAAATCTTCCGGCATTTTCCGTTTTGCTCAAGCCGACGAAAGGCTCGCGCTCCTGAGCTGCTCCGATAATTCGCCGGGGCATCTGTGCCTAGTTAATAAAGGGGATAATGATTTGGCAACATCCGAATTCATGATTGTTTGCCTGCTGATACTATTTACGCAGTGGGGATCGTCCCGGGGGACTCACACCTTCTCTAGTTCCCGCACGACTTAATTTTAATCCTTGATGGATGAATCTGGAGGAAGCATGAAGACGTTTAGCGGGGGTGTGTTGCGTCCGGGGCCCAGGGATGCGTTTGGCAATCATAAAACGATCGTGTTGAGCCGATCGGGGGACTTTGTGGGGATGAGTTTGCGTTTTGTCGCGGCAATGGTGCTGTTGGCGAGCTGTCTGGCCGCGGGTTTGATGGCGCAGGATGTGGCGTCCATTACCGGAACGGTGACGGACAAGACCGGGACACCGGTTTTCGATGCGAGCGTGAAGCTGATGGATACGCGCACGGGAGCGCTGTATGAATCGCGGACGGGGACCTTTGGAGCGTATCTCTTCGCACGGGTTCCGGCGGGGCAGGGATACACGCTGACCATAAGCAAAGACAGCTTCAAAACCGTCAACATCTCCAAGCTGGTGCTGGCCGTGACAGAAACAGCGACGTACGACGTAACCCTGGAGCTGGGTAACGTGTCCCAGGCCATTCAGGTTACCGCCAACGGCGGCGCAGCGCTGAACACTACGGACGCGACGATCGGAAATGACATTGATACGCGGCGTGTGGCCGAGTTGCCGAGCTTATTTCGCACGAACGCGGCGGCGTTGTTGCAGTTGGCGCCAGGTGTTGTAGCGCACAGCGACGGTGGGCTTGAGGCCGACAGCCAAACGGGCTCGGTGACTGGGTCGCGCGCCGACCAGGGAAACATCACTCTCGACGGTTTGGATGTAAATGACGAGACGATCGGACAGGCATTCACCGCTGTCGGTTCGGCGCCAATCGATTCTATCGATGAGGTGCATACCATCGTGGGAGGCGGGCAAGCGGGATTTGGGCGCAGCAGCGGCGGGCAGATCACGCTGGTAACCAAGAGCGGCTCGAACACGTGGCACGGTTCGGCGCATGAGTACAACCGGAACACCATCTTCGCCGCGAATGATTTCTTCAACAATAAGAATGGCGTTGCGCGGCCACCGCTCAATCGGAACCAATTCGGCGGGAGCATCGGCGGGCCGATCCTGAAGGACAAGCTGTTTTTCTTCTTTAACTATGAAGCCAGGCGCGACGCCTTATCGCAGCAGGTGCAACAGGTCGTGCCGAACGACACATTCAGGAGCGGTCAACTGCACTATGTGGACGCCAACGGAAACATCCAAACCACCACAACCGCACAACTGCAAACGATCGACCCGCAAGGCGTGGGGGCGGATCAGGCATTTCTGGCTTTCATAAACAGCCGTTACCCGGCGGGAAATGATCCCGGCCTCGGAGATGGCTTGAACACTACCGGATTTCTATTTAATGCGCCGGATCACCGGCGAGACAATATTTTCACGACACGCGTGGACTACAACCTTTCGTCGAAGCACAAGTTGTTCGGCAGAATCCAGGAAGACCGCTTCAACGATGACCAGCAGGCGCCTCAGTTTCCGGCCGATCCGAACCCGCTGGTCAGCAACTTCAATCATTCGCGGTCGTGGGTCGTCGGTGAGACCTGGACGATATCGAATAACCTGATCAACCAGGGATTTGTTGGTCTGGCGCGACAGGTGCTGGATTTTCCGGTGAACTTTGCTCCGACAGCGCCAAACCTGCTGACGCCGACGTTGATCGCCAGTCCATTTGGAGATATTCGCGGGCAGAGCCGAAACGTGGAGGTACCGGAATTCCGGGACGATCTTTCGTATACACACGGCCGGCACAGTTTCGTGTTCGGCGCGGATATCAAGCCGATCCGCGTGAAGTCTTCGAACCAGTCGGACATCAACTTTGTGGGTATCGGATTGGGCGGAAATATCTTTTCGCTGGATGATTCGACGCGCCCGGCGGATATTTCGGGCGACCCGGCGGCGCAAGCGGAATGGGACAATGCCTTTCCGTTGTTGCTTGGGCGCTACAGCCAAACTAATGCTTCGATCGCTTACGACAAGTCTGGTACGCCGTTGGCACCTTATACGACAACCCGGCGAGACTTTCACTATAACGAATATGAGTTTTACGCGCAGGACAGCTGGCGAATCCGGCCGGACTTGACCTTGACGTACGGATTGCGCTGGCAGTACCACAGCGTTCCCTTTGAGGCGAACGGCTTTCAGTCGGTTTCCAGCGGGAACATCGATCAAATTTTCAGCGCACGCGTGGCGGCTGCAGCCGCGGGTGTGTCGGGGAACGATGCCGCACCGCTCGTGAGTTACGACCTCGGCGGTAAGGCCAACAATGGGCCGGCGTATTACAAGCCCGACTACCATGATTTTGGTCCAAGAGTTGGGATCGCATACTCGCCATCCTTCTCGGACGGATTGCTGGGGGCGCTCTTCGGCAACCGCAAGACCACCATACGGGTGGGCGGGGGGATCGTTCACGATCGCGTGCTAAGCACGCTGTCGTTCGAATTGGACCAGCAAACGTTTCTGTTTGATTCAAATTCGACGGCATTCTACGGCGATCCATCCGGGAGCACCGACCCGACGACAAACTTGCTGCTCAGCCCGAGGTTCACAACCCTCGCGGCGACTCCTCCAGCCCCGGCAGCACCGGCAGTGACGCCGCGGCCAATTACGCCGAACGTGGATAGCGCGGGTAACCCGATCGGTCTCGCCCAACTCGGCGGCTTTCCCTCCTTTCTCCAATTCGACAAGAACTTCAAGACGCCTTACGCCGAGACGTTTTCCATTGGAATCCAGCGCGAATTGAAAGGCAATGTGGTACTCGAAGTGAACTATTTCGGCAGGCTGGGGCGGAGGCTGATCGCCGATGGCGACGCGGCACAGACGCTGAATTTCAAGGATGCTGCATCGGGGCAGTTCGTTAAGGATGCATTTGGAAAGCTGCAAACGCAGGTTCAAAAGAACTTGCCGATCACTCCGCAGCCGTGGTTTGAGAATCAAATTTCGGCCACCGGATTCGATTGCACTGGCTTCGCAGCAAATTGCACTGACCTGGTAGCCAAGTTCTTTGGAAACGCCGTCGCGGTGGGCGATCTGTCCACGACGATTCTGGATCTGGCAAGGAACGGGATTCTTAATCCCAACGTCGCGCTGTACGCCCAAACCGGGGCAAACGGTTACATCGGAAATTATTCTTCGTCTTCGTACAACGCGTTGTTGATGAGCGTACGCAAGCGCTACTCCAACAATTTGCTCATCGACTTTGACTATTCCTACTCGCACTCGACCGACAACCAGTCGAACATCACCAACGACGCTAACCAGTTCACCTTCAGCGGGCAGGGGCTGATTTGCGACCTGACCAACCGGCGGACGTGCCGGGCGGATTCGCTGTTTGACGCTAGGCACATCGTCAGCGCGAACTACGTATACGATTTGCCCTTCGGATCCCACCGCAAATTTCTGGCGAGCGCCAGCAATTGGGTCAACACCCTGGTGGGCGGATGGTCTACGTCGGGCATCTTGAGCTATCGCACGGGCTTCCCGTTCACGACGCATACGGCAACGTTCCCGATCAACTTCACGCAGGATGCACCGGCCGTTTTCAACGGGGATAAGCAGGCAGTACGGCAAGGTATCCACACGGATCCGACGACGGGCTCGATCCAGTTCTTCGCGGATCAGACGGCGGCGTTGGGTGCGTTCAGCTTCCCGTTTGGCGGAGATACCGGGACGCGAAATCCGGTGCACGGTCCGAGCTTTACGAACCTGGACGTCGCGTTATCGAAGAACTTCACGATGCCCTGGTCGGAACATCACACGGTACAGTTCCGGTGGGAGGCGTTCAATGTGTTCAACCACGTGAATTTCGCAGTGCCGGGCGATCCCAACGTTTTGACCAATTCGAATAACTTGCTGCTTAACCCTTCGGGTTTTGGAGTTATCACCCAGACGGCAGGGAGTCCGCGGCAGATGCAATTTTCTTTGCGGTATGATTTTTAGCTAACGGCAGGAAAGTTCGGAAACGAGAGCGAATCCGGCGATTTACCGGGTTCGCTCTTTTTTGTGCGCGGTACCACCTCGGGAAGGGCCGCGGGGGCTCCGCGGACTCCGCCCCGCCCTACAGGTGTGGGCCTGTAGGAGGCTATGCCGAGCACGGTCGAAGGGCGGAGCGAGCCCCGCCCCTACAAATGCGTTACAGATTGCGCAGGTGGGCCAGGCGGAAGGGAGAACCGAGGTTTTGGCGCAGTTCCAGCCAGTGTTCTTCAGGAATGGATAGGAAGACTTCGACGACCTGGGGATCGAACTGCGTGCCGGAGCAGCGGCGGATCTCTTCGCGGGCGTGGGAGAGCGGCAGGGCTTTGCGATAAGGGCGGTCGCTGATCATGGCGTCCAGGGAGTCGGCAATGGTGAAAATGCGTGCGCCAAGCGGAATCTGTTCGCCCTTGAAGCCGCGGGGGTAGCCCGAGCCGTCGAAGAATTCCTGGTGAGCGAGAACGATCTCGGCAGCGTCGCGAAGAAACGGAATGCGGATCAGCATGTTGTAGCCGATCTCGCAGTGCTTGCGCATGATCTGCTTTTCGTCGTCGGTGAGGGGGCCAGGCTTGCGCAGGATGCCGTCGGGGATGGCCATTTTGCCGATGTCGTGAAGGAAAGCGGCGCGGGCCAGCACCGGCAGATAGGGATGGGGAACGGGCATGGTCTTGGCGATGGAAATGCAGAAGGCGGTGACGCGCTGGCAATGGCCCTCGGTTTCTGCGTCCTTCAAGTCCAGGGCGCTGCCAAGTGCTTCGAGGGTGTCGTCGTAGGACTGTTCGAGTTCGGCGTGATCGCGACGGTGAGCTGCGCGTGCGTTCGTCGACCAGTTGCTGCAGATTTCGCTGGTAGGTGCGGTTTTCCAGCACCAGGCGGCGGTGCTGCAGGGCGCGGCCGACGCCGAGGAAGAGCTGATCTTTTTCGAAGGGCTTCAGGATGTAGTCGTAGGCGCCGCGACGGATGGCTTCGAGGGCGGTGGAAATGTCGTGGATGGCGGTGACCATGATCACGGGCACTTCGGGGTCATATTGCCGGAGCCAGTCGAGGAGTTTGATGCCGTCCATTTCCGGCATGATCATGTCGCTCAGGACCAGGTCCGGTGTGACGCGCTTGACCTGGTCCTGGGCCGCGCGGCCATTGCTGACCGCGGTGCATTGTAGCCCTTGGATTCCAGCATGGTCGAGACAACTTCGCGAATGGCTTCTTCGTCGTCCACGACCAGGATGTTTTCCAGGTCCACGTGGTTGTCTCCCAGCAGTCATTATACGGGACGGCACAGGAATGTGGGGTGCTTGCCCAGTCAGAAAATAGCGTGTTAGCGTCATGGTAACGCTGGTCGAACAGATTCTGAGGCATTTCAAGGCACGGCTCGCACCCAGATTTGTGCGGCTGTGGCGACTCCGGCCAGGAGGCAACACTTCGTGTTGGGGAATCAAGGCCTGCTCGCAATCACGTTCTTTGAGGCCACGGCATTCATCGTGCTCCTGGTCTTGTTTTTCCTATTCCGGCGCGATCATCCGGCGAGTTATTTCCGTTTGTGGTTGAACGGGCTGGGTCTGTCTTACGGTTTCGTCGCTATTCGAGCGCGGGTTTGGTTCTCCGTGAAGCGCCCGAGTTGCGGTTGGTGGCCCTGGCGGCTCATGTGGCGGCCCTCGTGGTGTTTCTGCTGGCGGTGATGCAGTACGACCGCGGGAGTCCAAAAGCGCGAGCTGGCCGGTGTTCCCGCTGACGGCGGCGGTGGTGGCCGGAATCTGGTGGCTCGAACGGACTCGGACGGGGCAATTCGGATCCATGCGCTGGGAGACGGCCGCGCTGGAGTCGATGATCTGTCTGTGGGCCGGATGGCTGCTATGGCGCGCTACCGCGTCGAATAAAGGGCATGGGACGAAACTATTAGCCGGGGCGATTCTCGTCAGCGCATTGAACGGCATGGACAAGCCGCAATGGCCGCATCATCCGCTCTTCCTGTTGCGATTGGCTTCGACCACTTGCGTTATGTGGCCTGGGCATCGCCATGGTGGTGCTGGCTGCTGGAGAGCGCGCGGACCCGCAGCGAGGAGTTAAACGACAAGATGCGCCGACTTACGCTGCTGACCGCGGCCAGCACGCAGACGCTGTCGGTGCGGCGACGTGCTGGAGCAGGTGCTGGGTCACCTGGTGGAGAGCCTCGGTGCAACGCACGGAATTGTGCGCATCTGCTGGAAGGGGAGGGAAGACGCGGCCCAGTTGGTTGCCGGGCGTCGGTGGGATTTCAGCAAGCTTATTTGACAGCAATACGAGCGCATCGCATCGGCTTCGAACCCTGGGTGCAGCGCGTGCTTCAGAAAGATTGCCTGTTCTTGCGCGATTGAGCGAAGAGGAAGATGCGAAGGAGCGCGCCGCGCATGGAGGAGAGCGGTATCACGCGAAATCATTTCGTTGCCGCTGCCGGGAAAGGACGGGCCACTGGGGATCGTCGTGCGTCGGTTCCCTGCAAAGCGTGACGCTTCCAGCGCGATGAACTCTCGTACCTCGTGAACGTCGCGAACCTTCTGGGCTTGACGCTGCAGAACGTGCAATCTGTTCGAACAAGTCGCGACGGTGCAGCAGCAGTGGGCGTATACGTTCGATTCCATCGGCGATCCGATTTTGGTGCACGACCCGCGAATGCCGGATTCTGCGAAGAAATCAGCGGTTGGCCACCTGCTGGGCCGGGACTTTGCAGCGCTTGTCGGCCGCTCGGTCACCGATCTGCTTCCGCGCAAGGGCATCGGCTACAAAAGTTGTCCGTATTGCGAAGGGTCGCCGGCGAAGCGGATGATCCGGATCCCGTGGCTCACGGGTTATTTCCTGGCGTCGAATTCCACTTTTACCGATCCGCGCGGGCGGCAGCTGGGCACGGTCCACGTCTTGAAGGACATCACCGAACGAAAGCGCGCGGAAGAAAAATACCGCACGCTGGTTTCCAACGTCCAGGAAGGCGTGTTCATCTCGACGCCGCAGGGACGATTCCTGGATTTCAACGATGCGCTGATGCGCATCCTCGGCTACGACAACCGCGAATGAATTGCTGAGCGTCGGAATTCCCGCTGATGCTACGTGAATCCACTCGGATCGCGATCGTCTGAAGAAGCTGCTGCAGGAGCACGGGTCGGTCGCCGACTTTGAATTCGAAATCCGGCGCAAAGATGGGGAAGTGCGGACGATGATGGAATCTTCCATCGCCGTTCGCGATGCCGGCGGAAATGTGACGGCGTTTCAGGGATTTCTGCTGGATATTACGGACCGGAAGCGCGCGGAACAGGAAATCCGGCGGCGCAATCGCGAACTGATGGTGTTGAACTCCATCGGCGCAAACGCTCGCGGAGTCGATGGATCTGCATCGATTCCTTGCAACGGACGCTTCGACAGATGCCGGAACTGTTTCAGCCTGGACGCGTCTTCGCTGTACTTGTTCGATGAGGCCGACGTTGAACGCTGCGGCGAATCGCGGCTGTGGGCACACGCCCGGAGTATGCGCGGAAGGTTTTCCGCTGGTGAGCCGTGCAGCCGGAACTTTTGCAGCAGATCGAAGGCGGTGCATGCGACATTTCTGTCGGCGCAGGGATTGCCGCTGCCGTCGCTATTCGCGGAGTGCAGCAGAAAGAAGGGATCGAGTCTCTCCTTTCTCGTGATCTTGTGGTCGAAGGACCGCATTGTCGGGGGGCTGGTGGTGGGCAGCCGGACGCCGCGGGAATTCTCGCCTGCGGATATCAACTTGCTGATCGCCGTGGGCAGCCAGATTTCCAACGCGATCGATCGCAGCAAGCTTTACGAAGAGACGCGGCAGGCCTACGACAATTTGCGGCGGACGCAGGAGCAGTTGCTGCACAGCGAAAAAATGGCCGCAGTGGGGCAGATTGATTTCGGGCGTGGCGCACGAGTTGAACAATCCGCTGACCGCCATCCTGGGATACAGCCAATTGCTCACGGCCAGCCTGACGTTGGGCCGCTGGCGTCGAGTACTCCGACAAGATGTACAAGCAGGCGCAACGCACCCATCGCATCGTGCAGAACTTGCTGAGCTTTGCGCGGCAGCACAAACCGGAGCGCGTGGCCGTGCAGTCAACAAATGTTGGAGGATACGCTGACTCTGCGGGACTACGATCTGCGGATGAAAAATATTCGCGTGCATCTGGAACTCTCGCCGGACTTGCCGCTGACGGCGGCAGACCCGCACCAGCTGCAGCAAGTGTTCCTGAACCTGGTCAACAACGCGGTGGACGCGATTCTGGAGCACTCCAGCGACGGCGATCTGTGGGTTCGCACAGGCGTGAGGGGAGATTGTCTTCGTGGAATTTACAGACAGCGGACCGGGCGTGAAGGAGCCTTCGCGTGTGTTCGATCCCTTTTACACGACCAAGCCGGTGGGCAAGGGCACCGGCCTCGGACTGAGCATCTGCTACGGAATTGTCACCGAGCATGGCGGCACGATCCGGGTGCGGAACGTGCCACCCCACGGCGCATCGTTTGTGATTGAGCTGCCGTTTCAGGCGGCAGGGAAGTCACCGGAACTTAATGCCGGGGGTTCCGCGGCGTCGGCCCGGGAAGGCCGCATACTTGTACTCGATCGGGACAAATCTGTGCTGGAGGCGGTCGGAGCGATTCTAGGCGGACGTAATCATACCGTTCGAACGGCCAGAACTCTGCGCGATGCACAGCTTGTGCTGCAAAAGCAGGAGATCGACGTTGTCGTGGCGGATATGCAGTCTTGTGGGACCGGGGAGATGGGACTTCACGCCTGGCTGGCGGCAAACCGGCCCGCGCTGACCTTGCGTGTCATCTTGATGAGAGCGACGCCATCATCGGTGCCGTTAAGCGAAGAGATGCAAGGGGCTTTGCAAGTGTTGCAAAAACCATTCAAGGCAGGCGATTTATTGGCTGCGGTAGAAGCAGCGCTAGGTGATGTCCACACCGTTCCCGTCGAGCGTTGAAGCCATTTCGATGGCCATGGCGGCACGCTCGCCAAGCTCCTTCATGGATGTTTCCATCTGAACCGCGAGCTGGCTGACCATGTGGCTGAGGCTGTTGAGCTGTAGGAGCGGCAAGACACCGTAATAGAAGCCCGCCCGGATCATTTGATACCGCCACCAAAATGCCCAGGTCAGCCTTACGCGTTCCAATTCCTGGCGGGCACCCACCCCGGGCGACAAGGAGGCAATGGCGCGAGCTAGCCGCAGCAACCGCTGAAAGTCCTCACGAAGTTGTGTCAGGTACAGGAGCGCGACCCCGCGGCGTTCATGCTGTACTCGACGGGCAATCTGCGGTGATCCTCGTCGCGCCAGGAATTTCATGTCCGCCGGCGAGGCTGCTTGCCTTATGAGCGCGAAATAGGTGGCGTGGCGGCGGCCAGATTCTTCCAGCGAGGCAACATCAAATTTGCCGCGTAAGCTCGTGCCAGGAGAACGAAGCCCCCAGGCGAGCAAGAGCAACAGCACGGCCACGATGGGGAAGAAAACGAACAGCGCAGTCATGGTCCGAGAGCCTCCAACCTCCAAAGCCTGGACAGTATGTCGTTCAGACGCCGCAGACCGGCGTTGACCTCGGGTGATATGCGATCGTATGTAGACGGCGGCAACAGGGTGGGCTTTTCACCCGCCCGGATTGGTTGGCGCAGTGCGACGGCCCAAACCGATTGAACGCCAATAAAAGCAACCATTTCGAGGTAGTTCCAGGTGTTGCCGAATCCTGAGTGACGCCGTACAAAAAGCAGTTGAAGAAGGGTGTTATCCGCAACGACGGTACATGAGAAGAAGCAAAATCCTCCGAGCAGTGCTTTGTAAACAGGATCCACGGGTATCGAATAAAAGCGAACCAGAAATAAACAAGAAACGAGCCCAACTGCGAAGGTGAGATGAAAGCCCCGATTGGCGATTAACAGTCTCCACTCCGGTGTCTTTCCCGCGCTGACTGCCGCGTAGAACGCAACGATCGATGTGGCAGCAGCAATTAAGCGCCATGCAAGTCCCCAAATGCCGACGTATGCCCACAGAACACGATGAAGCACCTCGCCCGCGGCAAGCGCTTGAACAATCAAGGTGATTGGCTCTGAGATCCAGTACATCTCCCGAGCTTCCTGCGAGGTATAACCGAATTTCGAGTAGACGAATATGAGAAACGCGGCCTGGCAGAGATTAAGAACGCTATAAACGGCAAAGAAGGGAAGCGAGCGGAAATGCCGGTTGCTTATGACCAGAGTGAGCACAATTGTCTGGACCAGGATGCTGACCGCCCAGAGAAGCATCAGGAGGGGTGATAGACTCGCCATCGCGTGGAATACTACCACGTTCGTAATGGGTGGGGGTAAGCTAAATGATACGACAGAAAGTTGTGAACATTTACCATCGGGCCACCCGGCGGTTATCGAATTTGAGGTTGTCGCTCTGCTCCAAGGCTATCCACAGCCCGCCGAGGCAGGCTGTGGACGGACTCGGGATTGGCTCCTCGCCGCGCGAAGGCCTACGCTCTACCGGGCAGAAATTAAATGGAAAACACGGATGATTTCAGCGGCGGAGTTGGAGGTGGCGCCGGCGATCCGCTGGCTACGAGCAACGGTTGAGCAAGCAGAGGCGGAGTCGGTGGCGGAGCTGGTGATCCGCTCGCGATCAGTGTCAATTGGTTGAGAAGCGGTGGAGTTGGAGGTGGCGCCGGCGAGCCACTGGCAAGAAGCATGGAATTTGAACTTGTATTGTGATTCACGGCGGTGTTGACGGAGCCGATAACCGGGAGTAGCATCAGCAGGGTTAAGGCAAGAATCAAAGCATACGAAGCATTTTTGTTCATTGGGAACTCCTCCTGCGTGAAGATTGGGAGGAGGACCCACGAACGTAATGTTTGAGTGAGAAACGTTCTGTCTTCGGAACGCGACGCCAACCCGCCTAGGACGGACAGCCATGGGGACGATCCCGCCGTTGCAGCAGAATCGCCGGGTGATTCAAGACTTCACGTCAACCACGCTGGCTGTTATTCCAAGCGCATTCGCCCGGCTGACCTACCTTGCGTCCCTGCGGGATTTGTCGAGCGGACGTTACGCGCATGCTGGCTTAATCGCCGTTTACCCGCCCGAGGCCGTTCAACAAGCACTGGAGAAGTGTCACGAGGAGATCTTCGAGCGGATTCTGGAATCGCCGTTGGAGGAACAGGAACGCGATCTTCGAGCCCACTTGGAGACAATGGAGCCAGGTTTAGGCGTAGCGGTATCGCATTGGCGCAAACTGGAGGCTTACCGCACCTTGCTGCCTGTGGAAGCGCCGACTTACCTTAAGGATCTTTTCTGCTCGAATATCCGCGCGTTGCTGGAGATTCTGGAAGGGGAATGCTGCAAGGCTCATTGAGGCGCGTAACGATACCAACAACGCGTCCGACTACTTCGGCTTCGTCAGGAGTACTCCAGGATTCCGGTAGGCAGCGAGACAGTGGATGGGGCTGCATAACCAGGCGCGACCCCACCTGATGGAACCAGCCGCATCGGTACCCACCTCGAACTTCCACAAAGTACATGGGCCGATCGTATTCAGTGGTCCAGTCGGTTTCCTCGATGCGTCGTTGCGAGACATCGACCAGAACGATACTCCCCGGCCGCAACAGTGGCATCATCCGCCGGTCGTTTAGTCCGATATATCCATAGCGATGCCGTTCGTTTGCACCCGTTAAGACGCCTTCAAACTTGCCCCATTTTTCGACCATGCGAGATAGAAATTCCGTTCGTCTGGGGTCGAATGCTGGGTCGAAGTTCACCGGGATGCGTAGCGATGCGGGGGAAGCCATAAGGTGGCTCTGAGGCGCGTGGAAGGCTGCACCATCGCCGAAGAATTCGTCGATCGGCACCTCGTACCAACGGAAGATATCTAGCGGGTTTAGATGATAAATAACGGCCAGGGTATAAATCTTGTGCAGGCTGGGGATGACTCCGCGGTTTTCTATATCCGCTAAACGGCTGATGTGCATAATGAATTCCGACCGCCCGCGTTGCGCAGCCAGTTCGAAACTCGATCGCTCAACATCACGGTACGTCAAACCGAGGCGTTCGCGGACTTGCCGCAGGCAGAGGCCGGGGCTCATAGTTTCCTCAGGTGGGGCAGAGCGCAAAGCAGAAGGGTACAACGAAATTACCATTTTGTTAAATATCCGGAACACGCCTTCGAATTCCTGCAGTGATCCGGTGTCCTATTGCACGCCCGCCGCATCAATCATGACACGGAAGATGCGCTGGTGCTGACGCCAGATCGCCGCGCAGTCCCCTGCGATAAAAGCGTTGCCAGTCCCATCGGGCGCGTCGTCAGGTAATCTGTTATTCTCAAAAAGATGATGGCGCTTTCCAAGAAATCAACTTCTGTTTGCCTCGCGGCGCTGCTGCTGACGTTTGCGGCATTCTCCATCTCGGTACTCAAGGCGCAACAAGTGGCGGCGCCCGCGAAGTCGGGTCCGTCAACCACCACGACCAACGCGGATTTTGCGGCGGCGGCTGACGAAGTCCTGCAGCAGATGAGCGAAATCACCGGCCTTAAGCTGCGCGCACCCCTGAAAAAGAGCCTGAGGTCTCGCGAGCAGATCCGCGCGTACGTAATCAATGAGATGAATGAAGACAAGAATCCTGCCGAGCGATATGCCGGGCAGCGCAGCGCCGAAGCGTTCGGCCTGTTGCCCAAGGGATTCAACCTGGATTCCTTCATGGTCGAGTTGCTTACCGAACAGATTGCCGGGCTCTACGATCCGAAGGCGCACGAATTTTACGTGGCCGACTGGATCCCCGCCGCGGACCAGAAAATGGTGATGGCGCACGAGTTGACACACGCTTTGCAGGATCAGCACTTCCAAATTGAGGATTGGGCGAAGGCCGCGAGACCAAACGACGACGCGGAGTTGGCCCGCGAGTCGGTCTTGGAAGGAAGCGCGATGGCGGCAATGGTCGATTATTTGCTGCAAGGCACAGGGCGTTCTCTGCAGGATCTGCCGGACATTAATCCCTCCATGCTCATTGGTGATATGGAAAGCACGCCGATGTTAAAGAAGGCGCCACCGTTTTTGAAAGATGCGCTGATTTTTCCTTATCTCGATGGATTGAATTTTTCCGCGGCGGTGTTGCGGCCGGACGGTTGGACCGCGCTGTCGGGTATTTTTGCAAAGCCCCCGGTATCGACACAGCAAATCCTACATCCGGCGCTGTACAAGGCTGGCAAAATTCCGCCTAAGGTCATGGTGCCTTCGATGGACAAGGATGTCGGAGCGGATTGGGCCAAGCTCGAAGATAACATCATGGGTGAGTTCGGGTGGAAAGAAGTGCTGAAGCAGTTTTTAGGTGAGGAGAAAGCGACGCCGCTTTCGTCTTCCTGGAATGGCGACCGCTACGTCGTGTACGAGCAGAAGAAAACCAAGCGGCTTCTGCTGATGACGCGCTTGGATCTGGCAACGGAAGGAGACGCAGCTCATTTTTTTGCGGCGTATTCCGAGGCTTTGGAAAAAAAACACGACCAGCGAACCAGCGAGGTTCGCCAGCATGAGTCGTTATCGTTCGACACCACCGATGGAGGCGTTTTCTTTCGATGCGTGCGTACCGAATGCGCGACTCTGGAGGGAGGCGACCGCTCCTTGTTCGAAAAGCTCAGCAAGGAACTGCATTGGGAAGCGTTGCCTGGAAAAGATACCGAGAAGACCACCGCCGATAAACCTGCGCACCGTGGTATTGCCGCACCGCAGCAATCTTCTGCGCCGGCGTCATCCGCGATTCGCTAAGACTACATCGCGGCGAGCTCCCTAAGCTACGCGCTGGACAGCGAGAACCGTTAGATCATCGGTTTGCCGTGTTCCTCCGGTAAAAATTCCCATGTCTGAAAGGCAGTGTGAAAGCAAGTCTGCAGGCCCGCACTTACGTTGCGCGTTGGCAATCGCCTTTACGCGGTGCATGCCATATTCTTCCCCTCCAGCATTGCGCGCTTCGGTCATTCCGTCGGTGCAAATGAGCAATGTATCGCCAGACTCAATCGAAAAACGAATAACCGGAAAATTTGCGTTCGTGAACATGCCCAGAGGAACCCCGGTAGCGGCCTGAGATTTCGTCTCAGCGCCGGAGAGATGCAAAACAGGGAGGTGTCCCGCGCTGACGAGTTCGACGGAGCCGTCTCGCGATGCGCGTCCCACCACCAGCGTGGCGAACTGCCCGGCCATCGTGCTCTCTGAAAAAATGCGATTGGCTGCTGCCACCATGCGGTCGAGAGGCAGATCGGTGCCAGCGAGACTGCGAAAGGTCGCGTGAAGATGGCTCATCAGCATGGAAGCAGCCACGCCTTTGCCCGAGACGTCTCCGAGAAGAAAAACCAGGGCGCCCTTGGATTCGAAGAGGTCGCAATAATCGCCGCTCACCATGCCTGCGGGTGCATAGTGGTACTGGATTTGCCATCCCGCTGGAGAAAAATCGCGCGCAGGCAGCAATGCTTGCTGAATTTGAGCGGCTAGCGCGAGGTCGCTCTCGAGCGCCCGGCGTTCCTCGCTCGTTAGATCGTCGAGGCAAAATTGTAGCAGCGGGTCGGCGAGCAAACGCTCCGCCTCGATTGATTCGTGGCAGGTCTTGCACAGACCATACGTGCCGACGTCCATACGGGCGAGCGCGGCATCCACGTCGCGCAGCAAAGACGACAGGGAAGCGTCCGCTGCGGGAGATTGCAGCGCGGACTCCAGGCGCTCATGCCGCCGGAGTAGTTCGGTGCGAAGATAAGCCTGTTGGGCAGAAGCCATTGGATTTCCTGGTGAAGTTTGCTGTTTTGCCGCTGAAGTGTCCATCCGGTTTCCTTCTTCAAATGCGAAGTTTGCGAGATAAAGCTACTGGCTACGAGCGCCCTTGCTGATGGCCGGCCCCGTGCTGCGCTGTTCCAGCAGCGGAAGCGAGCGCGTACCGCTGGCTAACGCCATTCGATGCTGGAGGCGGGCGACGCGATTCAGGAATCGCTCCTCCATGCGAGAGATGCGGGCGGCGTAAGGGTCACGCGAATGGCTGCGAAGGCGGGTCACTTTCGCCAGTGCCAGGCGTGTGAACTCCATGGCGCGCGGCAGATCCTTCACTCGTCGCTCGTAGTGGATGGCGAGCCGCCAGCAGGCATGGACGCTCTCTTCAACGTTGACGGTCGTCTCGGCCGCCAACTCGTGCCATAGTATAGCGGCTTGTTGGTGATCGCCGCGCCGTTTGGCCATCAGCGCTAACTCGCGGCGGGCAAGCGGCCGAATTTCGGAGGGAAGCCCCAGGTCCAGCGCGTGCGAGCAGGCAGCGTGGGCGCCATCTGAATCACCGCGTCGCTGCAGAAAACGCGAGAGGCCAAATAAATCCAGACTATCGACGCCCTCGCCGGTGCCATTCGCCGCGGCAAGCAGCGCGTCGATGCGGCCCATGATCGCGGCCAGTCCGCGCAAATCCATCTGGTTGTGGCGTACGACCGCAGCTAGTGGCGCAGCCGGTCCTCCGCGAAGGTAATCGAAGTAATGCTGCGGAATCAGCGCAGCGAGCAGATCTTCTTCGCGGTGCCAGCCAAGTCTCGCCGCGTCCAGTACATGGCGCTCTAGCTCAACCAGGCGCACGGAGCCAAGGCGCAGCTTCCAGAGCGCGCGAGCTGGATGCAGCAGATCTAAGTGAGCCGCGAGCCTGGGAGTCGCGATAGCCCGCGTCATCGTGAAACGATTTTCCAGCAGCGGCCAATCGAATGACTTCCCGTTAAAGGTGACAAGAACGGGGCGGTCTGCAAGGCGCGCGGAAAGCTCGTGGAGGATCGAGTGCTCCTCATGGAAGTCGCGCATGAAGAATTGCTCGACCTGCAAGCCGCCGGAATCCCACCACCCAAGGCCGATCAGGAATGCATAGGTTCCGGTGCCGCCGGAAAGGCCCGTAGTTTCGGTGTCGAGGAACACCCACTTCGAGTGATCGGCGAGCGCGGCCTGCGTACGCTTAGAGGACTCAACATCCCGAGTGCGGCAGAGGAGTTCCAGGGTCGCGCTCGATGGCTCAGCGAATTCGGGCGTAGAGAACCAATTACTTACGGATACATGCTCGCCGTAATGATTACTCGCGATGGCGGCTCCTGGCAGACGAGAGAGCGCGTCTTCTTTCTCCGGGGCGACTCGTGTAGCGGGACGCGAGGCCATCGCACGAGAAGGCTTGAGAGCCGCAAGGCGCGAGAATTTGTCGGCCAGTCCGCGCATCTAGGCACACAACCGATCGAGGATGGCTAGCGCAGCCACTTTCGCGCGCGGTGCCAGGTCGCCCGCCGGGCCGACGCAGGACGGACAGCCCTGTTCGCAAGCGCAGCCAACAATCAATTCGCGCGTTTTCTCGACGAGCAATTCATGCGCGCGGAAAAGTGGCTCGGAAAAGCCGATGCCACCCGGATAAGCGTCGAATAGATACAGGTTCGGCTCGAAAAATTCCTTGGCGTTCGCGGCGACGGCTTCTTCCATGCGCATGGAAACCAGTCCGTCGCTGTAGTCCGCGGGTGCCGGCGGGCGTTCGCCAATTCCGGTACCTAGATCGCGGCGGTCACACATCAGCAGCAGCGTAGCCACCGATTCCAGAGCGTGCAGCAGCCCGAACATGCCGCTTTGCCGTTCGCTTATGGTGAAGGGCAGCGATTCCAGCAGTGGCCTCTCCAAGGTGATCCAGTAGGAAGTCGTGTGCATTTCATTCTCGGGGAGCTCCAGCTTGCCCGAGCCTACATTTTCATTGGTGAAGAATTTGATCTTCTTGAAGCCGACCACTTGCGAGCGCACCAGCACATCGCCGTGGGATCTCGCGGCGGGTATTTCCGGATCCAACTGCTTCGCTCGCGCCTCTCCGGCGATTTCCAGCACACGTACCTGCGTGTAGCGAATCGCGTCGGTGTAGTAATCGACGTCTACTTGCTTCACGTAAGCTTTGCGCTCCTTGAAATCGAGGTGCTCGACGTGATACTGCTGCGCGCCGTGGAGGTAGATGGCTTTTTCGTGGACGGTGGTGAGCGCACTGGAGAAATCGACCTCGCCGATCACTTCGGGCTGGCCGGTGATATTGATGATCACGAAGTTGTCGCTGGTGACCGAGCGCAAGCTGACGGTGTCTGCGGGATAGGCTTCTTGCGTCCAGTGAAAGTGTTCACCTGCGCGGTGCAGGAAGCCGGCTTCCGCCAGGCGAGCGCATAAGTCCTGCACATCGACTTTGCCAAACTTGTCCTCTGCCGCAATCGGCAACTCAAACGCCGCGCATTTCAAGTGATTGACCAGGATTTCGAGATTGTCGGGCTGGATAAATGCATGCTCCGGCGTGTTGCCGAAGAAATAGTCCGGGTGTCGCACAATGAATTGATCGAGCGGCGCGGACGATGCGACCATCACCGCGCAAGAGCTCCCGCTACGTCGACCGGCACGGCCCGCCCGCTGCCAGGTTCCGGCAATGGTGCCGGGATAGCCTGCCATCACAACGGTGTCGAGCGATCCGATGTCGATGCCCAACTCCAGCGCGCTCGTGGAGACGACTCCGCGGATTCGCCCGTCACGCAGGCCGTGTTCGATCTCGCGACGCTCACCGGGAAGATACCCGCCGCGATAGCCGCGAATCGTTTCTGGCTTGCCAGGCAACTGCGGATTAGCTTTCTGCAGATACGTCAACAGCAGTTCAGTGTGCAATCGCGAGTTGGCGAAGACCATCGTCTGCAAATTGTGCTTCAGAAATTCCTGCGCGACGCGAGACGACTCATTCAGGTAGCTCCTCCGGATGCCCAAAGCGCGATTTACGACCGGCGGGTTGTAGAAGACAAATGTTTTCTCCGCGGAGAGCGCGCCGTTGGCATTGAGAACTTCCACCTCGCCCTCGATCAACCGCGACGCCAAGTCACCAGGATTCGCGATCGTCGCCGAGCAGCAAACAAATTGCGGCTTGCAGCCGTAAAACTGCGCGATGCGCCGCAACCGCCGCAAAACATTGCACAGGTGGCTGCCGAACACGCCGCGATAAGTGTGCAGCTCATCGATCACGATATAGCGCAAATTCTCGAACAAACGAGTCCAGCGCGCGTGATGCGGCAGGATCCCGGTGTGCAGCATGTCTGGGTTTGTCAGAACGAGATGGCCTTTTTCGCGAATCGCTTTTCGCGCGTCGCTCGGCGTGTCGCCGTCGTAAGTAAATACGCCGAACCGGTTATCGAGACGCTGATTGACGTCGTGGAGCTCCGCGAGTTGGTCCTGCGCGAGCGCTTTTGTGGGGAAAAGATAGAGAGCCCGCGTGTCGCTATTTTCGAGAATCGCGTTCAGGATCGGCAGGTTGTAGCACAAAGTCTTGCCGGATGCCGTTGGCGTCACAATCACGACGTTTTTTCCCGCATGTACCGCTTGGGCCGCTTCGGCTTGGTGCGTGTACGGCCTACGAACGCCCTTCGCGGCGTACGCGGCGATCAAATCGGCGTGCATCCAGCCCGGGAACTCGGCCCATTGCGCCTCCTGGGCGGCGAAGCGACGAACCGCCGTGATTATTTCTCCCGTAGGATCGCGCTCAAGAAACGCATTCACCACACCAAAGGCGCGCGCGACGGAAGTGGTCGAATCGGGTGCTCGTGAGACTGCGATCGAGTTGGTCATGCGCCTCCCATGGTTCGCTTTTTGTTCGCTAACGTAACATGCAGGAGTGACACGCGCAAGACCGAAGTGTGCCCCGCGAAAAGAAAGCGAACAAACGATTAACAGCCGACCAAGCCTGGAGCGAATGCGGAATCAATCGTAGGGGTATCCGAGCGAGTGAATTTGGATGAAGAAGCGGCCCATTAGTGCCGCAAGCGCAGAATCATTACCGTGCCCACAAGAAACAGCACCGCCGACATTCCAAAGGCTGCTTGTACCGAGAACGCGCTCCACAAAGCGCCCACCATCAGGCTGGACACAAAGTCGCCGCCGGCGTTCACTGCGGCGAGCGTGCCGAACGCCATCCCGTGCTGATCCTTGGGCACGAGTTCGGCGGCGACGGAGTCTTCCAAAGCTTCCTCCGTGCCGATGTAGAGACCCGCGAGTACGGAAACCACGACCAGCACCGTGAGTGACTGAGTCCCGGTGCATAGCAGCAGAGCTGTCACGACCGCCAAGCCGTAACCCGCGGCGAGCACAAATTTCCGCTGCCGCACATGGTCGCTCAGCCATCCACTGAAATAGGCCGAGCCCGCGTAAAAAGCGTTGTGCAGCGTGTACAGCGCCACGGCAATGCTGGCGGCGCGCGCGGGGCCGTGGACCGGCGCAAGCGCCCTCGACGCATACAAAATCAGCATCGTGTGCGAAAAATCGCCCGCGCCAAATATCCCCACACCCACGAGGAACCGCCGAAAGGGAACAGGCAGTAGCCGCAGTCCCGCCGTAAACGATCGTTGCGGGCGCGCCTCCACCGGGCGCTCGCGCACCAACAGCCAAAACGCCGCCACGGCGACCAATCCCGGGAGCAGCGTCCAAAGAAATACAGTGCGATAGGAGTGGTGCGTGTGCTCCAGCAGCCAAAGAGCGGTCAGTGGCCCGGCGATCGCGCCGACCGTATCCATCAGCCGTTCGAAGCCGAATGCACGCCCGTAGGCTCCCGGCGGAACGTCCGCAGCCAGTAGCGCCTTCTTGGCCGGCGACCGCACGCCACGTCCGAGCCAGGCCAGCACTCGGCCAAACAGCACGTGATACGCGTGAGTCGCGAACGCAAACGAAGCCGTGGCCAGCGCCGTGATCGCATAGCCAAATACCGCGAGTGGCTTGCGGCGTTTGAGCCGGTCGGTGTAGTGGCCGGCGCCAAGTTTCGTGAAGCTGGAAAGCCCGTCGGCAATGCCTTCGATCGCGCCGAGCCAAGCAGGCCCCGCTCCAATCGCCGCAAGAAATGCAGGCAACACTGCCGTCGCGGTTTCATGGCTCCAATCGCTGAATAAGCTGGTCAGACCAACCCCCAGCACGGTTCGATTGAGCCAGCGATTTGCTTCCGTATTTTTCATCATTCGAGCGCCCCGCGGCGTCGCTGTTCACTTCAGTTCAGCTACAATGGCGACCGAGTGGGATAGCAGTCTAGCCTTCATCAAAAATGGTTCGCGCGCAAAATTGCGAGTCGCCATAATATCGGACATTCACGGCAATCGCCGCGCCCTCGACGCAGTTCTCGCCGACCTGCGCCAGATCGCGCCCGATCTCGTCGTCCACGGCGGCGATCTGGCTGCCGGTGGAACCCGCCCGGCGGACATCATCGATCAAGTGCGCTCTCTCGGCTGGCCCGGCGTCTCCGGCAACACGGATGAGATGCTCTGGGCGCCACAACGTCTGACCGCATTTGCAGCCACGCAACCGCAACTCGCGTTCATCCTGGCCAAGAGTGCGGAAGCAATTCCCTCGATCGCTGCAGCCCTCGGGCAAGAGCGCTTACGCTGGCTGGAAGCCCTTCCTGCGAGCTACATCCACGACGAATTCAGTTTGGTTCATGCGAGTCCTGGCGACCCGTGGCGCGCCCCGATGCCCAACGCCAGTGACGACGAACTTCGCAACACGTACGCGTCCTTGGATGCCCGCGTCGTCGTCTATGGCCACATTCACTGCCCTTACGTGCGCCGCCTTCAGGGTCTAACCATCGCAAACACAGGCAGCGTCAGCCAATCCTATGACGGAGACACCCGCGCATCCTATCTGGTGATCGACGGAGACAACATCACGATTCGTCGCGTAGAGTACGACGTGCAAAGCGAAGCGGAAGAACTCTTGCACTCCGGTATGCCTCTCGCCGCCTGGATGGCTCGCTTGCTCCTCGCCGGAAAATACTGTCCACCTGACTAGCATCGTCAACCACTACGGATCGCTGGATCTTTGTAAGAACTCCGGTTTTCGTCAGGGCACGGCTTCACAGGCTGCGGAAAAAGCCGCGTTTGTCATCCCGAACCCGCGTCGTTTGCGGGTGAGGGATCTGCTGTTCGCAAAAAGGCCAACGAAAAAAGCAGATTCCTCATCTCTCAAACGAGAAAAAACCTTATTTATTTCTTTGCGGCGCGGTAGAGAATCACCCTCACTTTTTCCAGTGTGATCAGCCCGCCTTCCACCATTTCATCGAGCCGCGGCAAAATCTTCTCGATGCGCTCGGCGAACTCGATCACTTCCAGAATGATGGGCAAATCCTGCGACAGGCGAAGAATTTTGTCGGTGTGATAGATGCTTGACCCACCGTAACCTCCCACCCCACGCAACACGGTTACACCCGAGAATCCATCCTTGCGCAACATCTGGACAATGGCCTCGTACAGCGGCTTGCCGTGCCACTTGTCGGATTCTCCGATGTGAATCCGCATCAACGTGCGCTCGCCTTCAAATTTGTCGTGCGTCATACGCAGCTCCTAGAAGCGGTTCGCCAGGCGAATGCCGGCGACCGAGAGAAGCAGACCCACCACGACGCTGGCCGCCACGTATGTGGTAGCCGGAAGCCACTCCCCATCTTCGAGCATTTTCGCCGTTTCCCAACCGAAGCTGGAAAATGTCGTATAGCCGCCGAAAAATCCCACGGTGATGGCCACACGCCAGTCCGGCGAGATCATCATGCGATTCATTGTGAATTGGCCGATCAGGCCAAGCAGGAAGCATCCGGTCAAATTAATCAGCAGAGTTCCATAGGGAAAAGTTCCGCCAGTTCGGGCGTGCACGAGGCCCTGCAAGCCGTACCGCGCCAACGTGCCGATCGCGCCGAAGACCGCAATCAATGTCAGCCGCAAGTTCGCTCCAATCCCACGCAGCCGGAACAGAGGAGGTCCTGCCGTCGATCGAAAAGGCGGCCTTCCTTGTAGGGGCGCAGCACTGCTGCGCCCCAACTCGGCAAGCAACTTAAAAATCGCGCACGATGTGAATCTCTCGTCTTCAATGCGCTCCGAAAATAACGCCGCGAAACAAAAAACTCCTGGCGCCGCGCGGCAGCCAGGAGTCATTAGTTCCGGCAAGGTCTATCCGGGACGGTTATGGCGAACCCCATCGCCTTGCAAATTGTATTTCGGCGCCTAGTGTAGCCGCGATGCTTTGGCTTCACAATAGCCGCCCACCGATGCGTGCAGAGTTCCTACCGGGAAGCCCCAGTGCCGACGCTCAGCACTCGTCTTTTTAGGGCCGCGGCGCTGCCCACCGGAGGACGCCGCGGGCAGCACCACGGCAACCGCTACCGCGAGTAGTGAAAGCGGTAGCGAACTTGGACGAAGATTTCCCGTGGATTCAGAAAATGCGTTCCGCCGAAGGTGAAGCTGTTATCGAGCAGGACGCGGCGATTGGCGACGTTGATCCCGTTCACGCTGACGGAGAATTTCTCTCCGAATGCTTTGCCGAGAGTCAGATCAAACGTTGTGTGCGACTGAAGGTGATCGTTCGGATCCGGCGGTGAATTGCCATTCGTGAAGCCCGAAGCGTAGTAAATGTCAGTCGAAACGTACGAGCGCCACGGCAGGCTGTATTGCCCTCCTATATGCAGCGTGTTGCGCTGATCGTGATCGAGCAACGCGAAGCCATCGCCGAAGGGAAAATCGGTCAATCCTCCGTTGATGTTTCCGAAGCCCAACGCCAGTTGATTGGAATACGTCAGGTAGACTTGCCCGCGGTTGTGAATGCGCGGCGACCGTAGCGTCAGTTCCCAGCCGTTAATGCGCGCACCTTGTATGGTGATGGGGAAAAAGACATTGGAATTGTTCAAATTGTTGTGGTCGAAGAAATTACTCGCGCGCGTCAGGAAATTGTCGGCATCCAGCGTCCACCCGCGAAAGGGAATCGTCACGCCGAACTGGTGCTCTTCGTCCCGCTCGCCGTGAAGGGGAACAAACCCAAGATTCTGATTCGTCGCGAATTGGATCAGTGGGCCTGAAACCGTATCTAGGGGCGGTGCCTGATAAAAGTGGCCGTAAAAACCGCGGAAGACCCAATACAGCTTGGGAATGCGGATGGAGGCTCCCACGCGCGGGCTGGTGGCATTCTCCACCACGCCGCCTGAAAAATGCGTTTGGCGAATCCCGGCGTTCACCGTGAACCAGGAAGTTGCCCGAAACTGGTCTTCGGCGTAGACACTCACGAGGCTGCCATCAGGATTCTCGACGTCGGGCGGAGACAGATTTGGCTGGCTGCCGTCATTGAAAATCACGCCGAAGAGTTGGTGGTCCTGTTGCGCGAAGCCGTAGAAGCCCGCGCGCAGGTTATTGCGATCTTTCACCCACGCCACTGTTGCTTGCCCGCCTTCATATTTTGAAGAGCGGTCCTCGGTCGCGGAGCTTGGGAGATCCAACGGACTGCTGCGGTAGTCCGCGCTATTGAAGTGAAAAAACGGCGATACCGTGAGCAGCAGTCCAGGGCTAAGCGTCCGCACCCATGAGAACGTGACGAACGAATCGTTCTCGCGATTGGCGTCATGGAGAAACTGACCCTGCGTGTTGGGGTCGTTGGGATCAAACGGGACCTGGAAGAAATCCCGCCGCACTTGCGCGACCAGGCGTAACTGGTCCGCCGAGTCCAGGTTGTAAATCAGCGAAGTAAAACCGCCGAACCCGTTCGCGGCATCGTGAATCACCGCTGAAGTCGGCGGCGCCAGGCCGAGGTTCGTGCGATTGCCGTTGACGCTGGCGTAGTAGGCAAAGCGGTTGGTGTGCCCGCCAAAATTGAGTTGGTCGTCGGTCTGATAAAAATTCCCCGCGCTCAGAACCAGTTCGGCTTCATTGTTGCGCTCGAAGCCGGTGCGCGGAGCCACGTTGAAGATTCCGTAGGTGCGGTCGCCGTAGTCGGCCGAGTAGCTGCCCCGCTGCATTTCGACGGTATCGATGTCTTTGGGATCGATCTGCGCGCCAAGGTTGCTGGCGATGTTGGTGTTGGGAATCGGCACGCCATCGATAAGCCAGCTCACCTGGTGGCCGCCGCGAATGTGCAGTTGATCGTGGGTGACGTAAGCTCCAGGTGTGTAGTCCGTGATCATGGCGAGGCTGTTGGTTCGCGACGCGCCGGGGGTCTGAGCGATCTCTTCGCGAGAGATCAGGGTCGTCGGCGTGATCGATTCGGTCTGCGCCGGAGCGGAATCCGCAGTCACCGTCACGGATTGGTTCTGCGCTTCGATCCGCAACTCAAAATGAAGAATCGGGGCCGTCCCTGAAAGCACCGAGACGGTTTGTTGGCCGGTCTCAAAGCCGGTCTCCGAAACCGTTACCGTATAGCCACCGAGCGGCACTGCGTCGAAGTGGAATTGACCCTCGGAATCGGTTTGCACGCTTTGGTTATAGGCGGATTGATTTGCTTGCAGCACAACTTTTGCATCAGACACGGGACGATGCTGGGGGTCATGCACGATCCCGCGCACGGTTCCAAAGATCGTTCCATAGGCAAAGCTTGCTAGAAAAAACAGAACAGCGAACAACGGTATTGCGCGTCGCATGAAATCTTTTTCTCCTCATAGGAAGGTGCGCGACCTCAGGTCGCGGCCAGTGTGAATCGGACAGAATCGAGGAGAGCGGGCGGTCCTTATCGGGCCGCGTTGTCCGTTCGAGGAGGAGGGGAAAGAGGTGCGATGGTGCGAGGAATTTCGATGGAATGTATGCGTTCAATAGCGCCAGTAATGCTCATCGTCGAAGCGGCGAACGTCGCAGGCGGCAGTACGAACGCCATCGAGGTGACCGCCGGCTTGTCGGGATCCTGGCAGCAGGACATCGAGCAGTCCATCATGCCGCCCATCGCATGATCGCAATCTTCGCCAGCCTCCGAATGCACGGGCGCTTTCTTGTGATGGTGCTTCGGAATATTGCAAAAGCCGTCAGTGCAGCACGCCATCGCGTGACTCGACCACGCGGCAGCGGCGAAAGGCGCATAGAGAAATCCGACAGCCAGCAGGCACACGAGCGCGGCGAGAATTCGGCAGCGATTTTGGGTGCGGTGGTTCACAAGTTCCATTCTAGCGATCAATGAATCATAAGCCCGATCGACGCTCCTTAGGCTACAAAAATGTCGCGGGATTGTAATTTGTCTTGGCTTGCTCGGTTTTAAAGGCGCAGGCCAAACACAATGCAAGTCCCACACCTGTCTTGACTTGCGGCGAATCGCATCGCAGACTTTCCCTATGGCCCACACCTACATGCTCTTCGATTTCGGCGCGGACGAAGAAAAAGCACAGCAAGCGCGCCACAAGCTCGAGGGTTGGAAACAGGCATTTCGTCTCGACAAGAAGCTCCAATTCAAATTCGACCGCGGCGATGAAGCCGCCTCCTCCGAGGGCGAAGAGGCTACTGAAGCCCCGGCAAAAGCAGCAGAATCGAAGTCCAATTCAAAAGCGAAGGCCAAGTCCAAGGCTTCCGATGAAGACAGCGGCAAAAATGGTTCCGTGAAACTGCTGGTACGCCTCTATTTCTCCGGCCACGAAAAGCTCTCCGAACAGCAGTGGCTGGGCCGGATCCCAGCCGACGATCTCTTCAAGGGCGCAGACCCCAAGGTTGTCCAGGAGGGCGAACCAGAATTCGCCGACGTTCTGAAGCAGTTCGATGCCTTGGAATAGGGACTCTAACTGTAGGGAAAAAGGGAGTCCATGGAAATGCCCGTACGTGAACCCCAGGCAACGATCCCGGTGGGATTCGCACAATCCAAACCCTTTCCGGTATAATTAGATTTCCACGGCCTATCGATCCCACTTCAAGACGAGGGCAACTGAATGGCAGTGCAAACTCGCGTCAAAGTGGCAAAGCTGGACACCATCAAATATCGCGGCCTCGACCGCGACACCCTCGTTCGTCTCTACCGCACGATGTTCCTCTCCCGCCGCCTGGATGACCGCGAAATCCAGCTGAAGCGTCAGAACCGGATCTACTTCCAAATCTCCAGCGCCGGCCACGAAGCCGTCACGGCCGCAATGGGGTTGCTTCTTCGTCCCGGAATTGATTGGGTTTACCCGTATTACCGGGACCGCGCCCTCTGCCTGATGCTCGGCGTCACTCCACTGGAAATGCTGCTCCAGGCCGTCGGCGCCAAGGACGACCCCGCTTCCGGCGGCAGGCAAATGCCTTCTCACTGGGGCCATAACAAGTGGAACATCGTCAGCCGATCGTCCTGCACCGGAACGCAATTCGTGCAGGCGGTGGGATCTGCAGAAGCTACCCTTTACTTTGAGCATCGTCAAAAAGCGCTGGCGCAAGCCAAGAAAGCCCCGCTCGGCGAGCACGTCAATTATGACCGCGACGAAATCGTGTACGTGTCGGCCGGCGATGGCGCCACCAGCGAAGGCGAGTTCTGGGAATCGCTGAACGTCGCCTGCACAAAAAAACTGCCGCTCCTCTACGTCATCGAAGACAACGGCTACGCCATCTCCGTTCCCGTGGAAGTCCAAACCGCCGGCGGCAACATCTCGCGCCTAACGCGCAGTTTCCCCGGTTTGCTCGTAGCGGAATGCGACGGCACCGATCCGCTGGAAAGCTACGCAGTCGGCAAAGAAGCGGTCGAGTATTGCCGCCAACGCCGCGGCCCCGCGCTGATCCACGCGCACGTAATTCGGCACTACTCTCACTCGCTCTCCGACGATGAAAAACTTTACAAGACCGCCGAAGAGCGCGAGGAAGAAGCCCACCGCGACCCACTCTCGAAATTTTCGCTCTTCCTGGTCCGCGAAGGTCTCCTCGACCAAAAGCAAATCGAAACCCTCGAAGCCGAGGTCGATCGCGAAGTCCGCGAAGCCGGCGACCAGGCCCTGGCCGCCGAGCCACCGGCAGTCGACTCCATCCGCGTAAACGTCCATTCCCCGGACATCGATCCCACGTCCGCCAGCTTCGACGCGCAACCCCAACTCCACGGCGCCCCCAAGACTATGGTCGAAATGGTCGCGGCAACACTTTCCGACGAAATGTCTCGCGACGAGCGCATCACCGTTTTCGGCGAAGACGTCGCCGATGCCAGCCGAGAAGAAAATCTAAAGCACGTAAAAGGGAAGGGCGGCGTCTTCAAAGCCACCTCCGGCCTGCAACGCAAATACGGCGCCGACCGCGTCTTCAACACCCCGCTCGCGGAAGCCAGCATCGTCGGCCGCGCCATCGGTATGGCCGTCCGCGGCCTGAAGCCAGTCGCCGAAATCCAATTCTTCGACTACATCTGGCCCGCCATGATGCAGATTCGCGACGAACTCTGCGTCTTCCGGTGGCGCTCCAACGGCAATTTCAAGTCACCCGCGGTCCTCCGCGTAGCCATTGGCGGCTACCTCACCGGCGGCGGCGTCTATCACAGCCAGAGTGGCGAATCGATCTTCACGCATTGCCCCGGCCTGCGCGTAGTCATGCCATCCACAGCCCTCGACGTCGCCGGACTCTTGCGCACCGCCATTCGCTGCGACGACCCGGTAATGTTCCTCGAGCACAAGCATCTCTACCGCCAACCCTACAACCGCTCCGAATATCCAGGATCCGACTACACCGTCCCCTTCGGCAAAGCTCGCCTCGTCAAAGAAGGAACCGACGTCAGCATCATCACCTACGGCGCTATCGTGCACCGCGCCGAAGTGGCCGCAGCCCAACTCCAGCGCGAAGGCATCTCCGCGGAAATCGTCGACCTTCGTTCCCTCTCGCCCTACGATTGGGAAACCATTGCCGCCACGGTCCGCAAGAATCATCGCGTGATCGTCGCTTACGAAGACATGCTCAGCTTCGGCTACGGCGCAGAAATCGCCGCCCGCATAGCCCAAGAGCTGTTTGACGAACTGGACGCGCCGGTAACCCGGATAGCCGCCATGGACACCTTCTGCGCCTATCAACCAAAGCTGGAAGACGTGATCTTGCCGCAAACCGAACACCTTACCGCCGCGGTCAAGCAGCTGCTCGAGTACTAACGCCGTATTCGCTTGTAGGGGAGGGGCTTGCTCCTCCCGGCGATTACACTGCCGCAGACGGTGGCCGGCGCACGGTTTGGCGGCTGCGAAAAAGGCACGCCTGTCATCCCGAACCCGTGTCGTTTGCGGGTGAGGGACCTGCTGTTCGCGCCAAGGCCAGGGAAAAAGCAGATTCCTCACCCCGTTCAAAAACCGAACGGGGTGAGGAATGACATATCTCGATTCCGCAGGCTGTTCAGCGGTTCGGTAAGTGCCACGGAATCGGGGCGTTCTAGGCAGTGAAGCCCGCCCGCGCGCCCAGCGGAAACTTTTTTCTCTCGGGGCTCGTATCCAGTGGTAGAACTACCGAGGTACAGCCCTGTGGAGGTGCAGCGATGATCTGCGTCAACTGTCAAAAGCGCATCACGGACGGCTCTAACTTTTGCTACAACTGCGGCGTCAAGCAACCCGCGTCTCCGTCGTTTGGGGCGGACTGGGATGCCGGCGGCAAAAAGCGGCTGGTGCGTTCCAGTACGGACAAGAAGATTGCCGGGGTATGCGGTGGGTTGGCCGACTACTTCGATATAGATGCAACGATTCTAAGGATTTGCTGGTTGCTGGCGTTTCTGTGTGCGGGTACCGGCCTGCTGGCTTATATCATTTTGTGGATTGCGCTGCCTATCGCGCCGACTGGCATAGCGCCAGTGTCGACAGCGCCGGTGACATCTCAGCCCATTACTCGCTAGAGAAAGGCCGCAGGGCTCCGCGGACTCCGCCCTGCGCTACAGGTCCTGGCCTCGGCGGCTGGGGAGTAGCATTCGTCACTGGCCAACCCTTCCGAGCTGGGTTTTGTCGCACCGGTGATACCCACACCCCGGGCAATTCGTAAGATTATCAAAGCAAAGAGCTTGCCTTTAGGGCAGTTTGTAACTGGCTGAAAGCAAAGACCATAAGCCATTTTTTTGCCGGGTGCAGTACCTCGGAACGCGAAAACCCACCTGAAGACTGAAAACCGCTATCGGTCCGCGACGACGCGGCGTTTGACGATAGACCATGGAACTCGAAGCCAACTAGGTCTTGGGGATCGCGGAGGCTAGGTCGCGATATTCACGGAGGGGGAGGGTCTTGGGGTCGGCTGTAAGGACCTGGAGGCAGACGTGGTCGGCGCCGGCGGAGTGATGTTCGTGGATGCGATTCATCACGGTTTTCAAATCTCCCCAGGCAAATACGGCGTCGATGAGCCTGTCGCTCCCCCCGTTGCTGAAGTCGGCTTCCTCAAATCCCAGGCGCAACCAGTTATTCGTGTAGTTGGGCAACGTCAGGTAGATCGCAACAAATTTACGGGCGATGGCGCGTGCTTTGGCCGGATCTGTCTCCAGGACCACGGCTTGCTCCGGGCACAAATAGGGACCAGGACCCAGCAGTGCGCGAGCCTGGGCAGTGTGCTTTGGCGTGGTGTTGTAGGGGTGCGCACCGTCGGCACGCTCGGCGGACAATTGCAGCATTTTCGGCCCAAGAGCCGCCAATACCCGCGGGGGCTTCGACGGTGGCGGTACGGCCTGGTAGGGAGCCTGGTCCATGGCATCCAGATAGGCGTGCATGGTGGGAACCGGCTTATCGTAACTATGGCCGCGCAACTTCTCGACCAATGGAACGTGACTGACACCGAGACCGAGTAAAAATCGATTTGGGTAGGCCTCTGCCAAGGTTTTCTGCGCGGCGGCCAAGGTAACCGCATCCCGGCCGTAGATATTCGTAATGCCGGTGGCGATGACGATCCGTTTCGTTCCTGCCAAGAGCAAACCAGCATTCGTTAGCGATTCACGGCCCATGGCTTCACCAAACCAAAGAGCGCCGAAGCCCAGCTCTTCCAATTCGGCAGCTGCCTCTTGGGCCCGAGCGGCGGGGAGCGCATCCAGCTGGAATGTCCAGATTCCAATCGGTCCGAGCTGCACTGCCCGTTGAGCCATCACTTTCCTCCGGTACGGCAACGCAACTAGTGTGATGAATTCGAGGGTGGTTGGTTGCCCGAAAACGCCTAATCCTTGCCGCCACGACCGGCCCGCGGCTTTCCACCGCCGCGGTTCCCGCCTCCTCGTGGCCCGCCTTCAAAAATGGGATGATCCAACGAAATCAATCCCGCTCCAACCGTAGCCAATACAAAACAAGCCGCCGCCAGCGTCAGGGGGAACTCGTAGTCCCGCACGGAATAAATCCCATGCAGGCTGTGCACCTTCCAGATCGCCACGCACATCTCGATCGCCAGCCACAACGCCGCCGGCCGCGTAAATAATCCCAACAACAATAATCCGCCACCAAACGTCTCCAGAATTCCCGCAACATACACAAAATACGCCGGCAACCCATGCTCGACGAAAACGCCCTGCAAATTTCCGTGCGTGTGCGTTAATTTGGGATACCCGTGATACAGAAAAATGATCCCCAGCACGATGCGCAAAACGAATAGAGACAGAGGCTGCAGTTTATCCAGGAATTTCACTCACGATCTCCGGTCCGAGCGTCACAAAAAATACACGACCACCGCGGATTGTAGCAGAAACACTTTGTGCGACCGCCGGCCTGACGGCACCATGGAATCGGTTACAATTGTTGACGACGCGGAATCACTCCGTAAGAACACCCTTTACGACGTTCGTCGTCAACGTGTGTCAACGGCCGTGTAAGCAAAACGTCTGAGATGTGGGGAGTCAGGAAGATCGTGCGAATTATTCGGGCCTTTCACGGCATCTTCGGTGACGCGCAGTGAAGCGCAAGCTCCTTATTGCCGTGCCGCTGCTCGTCCTGGTCGTTATAGCGGCTTGGCTGCTGCGGCCCAAGCATGAATCCGTCGGCGAAGCGTACATCAGCGAGCGCAGCATCACGCTTTGGAGTAGCGTCGCGCAGGTGCGCGAGCCTGTCGACACCCTGCATTACGGCGACCATGTTGACGTCATGGCTCGCCGCAACGACAGCGTCAAGATACGCACCGCCTCGGGTGAAGTGGGCTGGATCGACGGCCGTCAACTTCTTGAGCCAGCCCTTTGGAACCGCAGTGCCAGGCTGCTCCAACAGGCCCAGGCCCTCCCCGTCCAAGCCCGTGGCCGCACCAAAGTACAAACCAATCTTCGCGTCCAGCCGGGCCGCACCGAGCCTCGCCTCTACCAGTTCGCCCGCGGCGTCCACGTCGAGGTCGTCGGCCGCACCGTGGCCGATTGGGCTCCGGTGACCGATGAGAAGGAACCTGCCAACGATTCCAGCAGCAAAAAGGAAGATTGGTATCTCGTTCGTGCCGTGGCTACCCGCCCGCCCGGCGAATCCGCTGCGCGTACCGCTGAAACCAACACCACCACCCAGCCCGGCGACCAGAGCATTCCCATCGCCGGGTGGGTCCTGGCCCGTTTTGTGGAGCTTGATCTCCCCGATCCCGTCCGGGAAGGCATTGCTTCCGCCAACGTTCGCGCAGTGGGCTGGTTTGAGCTCAACCGCGCGGCCGATCGATCGGGCGAGAAACCACAATACCTGGTAGCCGGAACGCGTGGGCCCGAAGGTCAGCCTTGCGATTTCACGACCATCCGCGTTTACACCTGGTATGGGAAGAAATCGCGATACGAAACCGCATTCATCGAAAATAATCTTTGTGGTGAGATGCCTGTACGCATCGGCAAGGGTCCCAATGATGAGCCCGAGTTTCGCTTTCGCGTTTTGGGCGACAAGCAAGAGCGCGTTTACCGCCTGATCCAGACCGTCGTTCGCCGCATTCGAGAACCCGGCGAGACCCCGGGGAAGGAAGGCCGCGCGAAGCCCGCCAAGGCCGCACCTCGCTGAAAGATCGAAAGCACCCCTTAAGGTAAGATGGTTCAACATGTTCTGGGC
Source organism: uncultured Acidobacteriota bacterium (assembly GCA_963721915.1). Lineage (GTDB taxonomy): Bacteria > Acidobacteriota > Terriglobia > Acidiferrales > UBA7541 > Acidiferrum. The sequence goes on from CAVRLD010000012.1 coordinate 165,697, forward strand.
GGAGTCTGAAGAATGACGCTGCATATCAGCGAAGCCGAAGTCCGCGCCTTGCTTACCATGCCGATGGCCGTTCACGCCGTCGAAGAAATTTCGCGCAAGCAAGCGAACGGAGAAGTCGTCGTTCATCCGCGGAGGCGCTTCGAGTTCCCCGGTTCAAATTTCTTCCACTATATGGCTGCCGCGGATTACACCACTGGCTATCTGGGCATGAAACAGTACACCTACGTGCGAGGCCGTCTTAAGTTTCTTGTTCCGTTGTACGAGATGGGAACGGGTGAGCTTGTGGCCCTAATTGAGGCTGACTCTATGGGCCAGTTACGGACCGGAGCCGCCTCAGGCGTCGCCACAAAATATCTCTCGCGACGGGATGCGCGGATTGCCGCCATCATCGGCACCGGCGGTCAGGCGAAGACGCAGCTGGAAGCCATTGCCACCGTGCGAAAGCTCGATTCGGTGAATGTTTTCGGCCGGGACCCGCGGAGGCGCGAAGCGTTTTGCAAGGAAATGAGTGCGCGGGTCGGCATCCCGGTTCGTGCGGCGGCGTCGGCGTCGGAAGCTGTGCGCGGCGCGCACATCGTGTGCACCGCGACGACCGCGGTGCAGCCGGTAGTGAACGGAGCGGACCTGACTAGTGGCGTGCACATCAACGCTATCGGCGCCAATCACGCGCATAAGCGCGAACTCGACGACGAAGCAGTGGCCAGCGCGGACGTCATCGTGGTCGATTCCATTGAACAATCGCGGCAGGAAGCCGGCGACCTGATCATCGCCTTCCACGGCGATGAATCTTGCTGGACCGGAGTGAAGCGTTTGCCCGATGTCGTTGCGGGGAAGACTAGCGGTAGAACCAGCGACACCGAAGTCACTCTCTTCAAATCAAACGGCATCGCTTCTTGGGATTTAGCCGTAGCAATAAAAGTCTACAAAGCTGCCCGCGAAGCAGGTCTGGGCAGAGAACTCCCGCTCTGGTCCGAATCCACGCCCGATTGAGTCCACACGCGATTCTTGTAGGGGCGCCCATTGCTGCGTCCCAAGCACTAAACACTTAGCCAATTGAATTCGATTGTGAGTTTGATTTGTGCCGAAGGATTGTCCTGGCCACGAATCAAGTCCCGGGATTACGAATTTTCCGCCGCAAAGCCTCGTGCAATCGCGAGCGCGTGTCTGGCGGCAATTCCACTGCCTGCGAATCGCAGAATATCTCCACGGTTAGCTTCGTCTGGATCACGATCATCGTGCAATGCTGGCACTCCAAGAGATGGAGCTCAATCTCCCGCTTCAGCGCGACATCCAAATCGCCATCGATATAATTCGAGACCTCGAGAATGACGCGGTCGCAGTTCAATTTGGCTTCCTGTCGCGCATATGGCGGTCCAACTTCTGTCGCAGCTTCAGTCGCGCGCGCAGCAATCTGGACTTTACTGCTGGGACGGAAATTCCCAGCGTCGCCGCCGTTTCTTCGGTGGAGAGTTCTTCAATATCTCGCAGAACGAAGACCGTTCGGAAGTCGGGATCGAGCTGGTCGATCGCCTGGTCCAAAATCCCGTGCAGTTCCGATTGCGCGTATCGTTGTTCCGGACTGGGTCCCCAGTCTTCAATCTCGCGCGGTATCAGGTCGTCTTCGCCTTCTACCGGTTCGTCCAGCGAAAATTGATTGGGGCGGCGCTTGCGCAGGCGCATCAATGCTTCGTTGGCGGCGATGCGCACCAGCCAGGTATAAAAGCGAGAGTCTTCCTGGAAGCCCCTCAGGTGGGAATAGGCCTTCATGAACGCGTCTTGCATCGCGTCCTCGGCATCTTCGTGGTTGCGCGTAATGTTCATCGTCAATCGAAAGATCTTGCGTTCGTAGCGATAGACGAGTTCCTCAAAAGCCGCGGCATCGCCGGCCTTCGCGGCTGCAACAAGGATAGGCTCGTCTTCGCGGACGACGGTGGAAGGGAGCCGATGTGGGCGGGATGTGCTCAAGGCCTTATTCAGGGATGCGCCGAGAGCGATGAACGACGAGTCGCCGCATCCACTTATAACGGTAACACAGTGCGCAGAGGTTCCCATATCCGGCAGCTATTTGGATGAGGGTCCATGGGAGCGCGATTCAGGAAATACAAGGATTCTTTGCATACGCTCCCGGTAGCCCGTTATTGACGATGCTCGGGCCGCGGGGTAGAGTGGGTTCGCAGAAGGTTTTCATAAGCCGGCAACGCTTGGTCGTATCTCGCAGCCGCCGAAATTCTAATACTCAATTGATTCGCATCCTTCGCGGTTCGATTTTGACCACTTGAGCAAGCGACGGCGCAGGTGCCGCATCGTATTACCAGTCATGCGTTTGCGAGTGCTTTGTAAGTCCGGCTAGAGAAAGCGAATTTCAGGCAAGCCAAACATGCGAACACTGCCCGACCATCTTCGCAAGGGAATGAAGCTGGTGATCGTCGGCTGTAATCCTACGGAGTCTTCGGTGCGCGTGGGGCATTATTATGCCGGCCGCGACAACCCATTTTGGCCGATTTTGTTCGAGAGCGGCGTTGTGCCCGAGCCGTTCGACTATCACGATGATAAACGCGTCATCGAGTTCGGCATCGGGCTGACCGATCTGGTCAAACGCCCTTCAAAAACGGTTGAGGAGCTTTCTCGCGCGGACTTTGCGGAGGGCCGCATCGTGCTGTCGCAAAAACTGGAAGAGTTTGCTCCGCGTGTCGTGGCCTTCAACGGCAAGCTGGCCTACGAGCAATTCGCGCAACGCAAGTGCAAATGTGGATTGCAGAAAGAGCCGCTGTACGGCGCACGCGTGTATGTGCTTCCGGCAACGCCCAGCGCGCAACCGGACAAGAAGAGCGAAAAGCTGGTGCATTTCCGCAAACTGGCACAGCTCATCAAGCGCATCGAAAATGAGCGCGACTATCCCCAGGCTGAATCGGAGCCGCAATGAGTACCACCCCGCAGACCGTTCCGGAGCATTCCCTGGTTTTGGAAAAGCACGAAGACGGCGTTGCCACGCTGACGCTGAATCGTCCCGACAAGCTGAACGCGCTCAGTACCGATTTGGCTGTGGCCTTCAACGAAACATTGGGGCGCATCGGCACCGACAAGAATATTCATGCGGTGGTCTTGGCCGGGGCAGGGCGGGCGTTCTGCGCTGGCGGTGATCTGGCGGAAATCTGGAAGGGCCGGCAGGGAAACAATGTTGCGGGCCTGGAGCCGCTGCTGCGCGCGGGTATGCAGGCGGTGTTGAAGATTCGCACTATGCGGCAGCCGGTGATTGCGGCCATCAACGGACCTGCGGCGGGCGCGGGCATGAACATTGCACTGGCCGCGGACGTTCGCTTTGCAACCGAACTGGCGGTCTTCGGGCAAAATTTTGCGAAGGTTGGTTTATTTCCGGACTATGGCGGAACGTTTTTTCTGCCGCAGTTGATCGGACCTGTGCGCGCCGCGGAGATGTTTTATACCGGAGACATGATTGACGCGAAGACCGCGTTGCAACTTGGTTTGGTGAATCACCTGGTTCCAGTGGATAAACTTGAAAGCGAGGCCAAGGCGTTCGCGAAAAACATCGCGCATGGGCCGCGTATCGCGAGCCGGGCGGTGAAGCAGGTGCTGTTTGGGAACCAGCGGGCGGAGCTGACCAAAGCGCTGGAGTACGAAGTCGAAGAGCAGATGAGGTGTTTCGCTTCAGAGGATTGCGCCGAAGGACTGCGAGCGTTTTTCGAGAAGCGTAAGCCCAACTTTCAAGGCAAGTGAACGATGGCGCGCGATCGAAATGTAATCGGGCCGCGAGGGAGAGCGGTTGAGATGGGCATTTCTGGCGCTCCCTTTCCTACCTTCGCTTAATATGTTTCAATTTTGTTAGCGGCTACGTACGCGCCGCATTTACGAGAACCCATGGATAATCTGGAAATCACGCCAGCCGAGGTAAAGCAGCGAATGGATCGCGGAGACAAGCTCATACTGGTCGATGTGCGCGAGCCTTGGGAATTCAGCATTTGCAGCATAGAAGGTGCCAAGTTGATTCCGATGGGCACGGTTCCCTCGAACCTCCAGGCGCTGGATTCCGACGACGAAATCGTTGTTTACTGCCATCACGGCGTGCGGAGTTTGGATGTCACCGTGTGGCTGCGTGGGCAGGGCGTTGAGCGCGCGAAATCGCTGGCGGGCGGCATCGAGCGCTGGTCGCTGGAGATCGATCCAAAAGTGCCGAGATATTAGCCATGAGGCATTCGACGGCGCGCTTCGGACGGCTTCCCTTGTTGCGAATGGTGCGCGATTGGAAGTGACCACGATTGCGGTAATCGGCGCAGGTACCGTCGGCCGCGGGATCGCTTCCGTTGCCGCGCTCGCCGGATACCGAACGATTCTCGAAGACGTTTCCGCTGAACGGCTTGACGATGCTGCTGCCCGGATTACACAAATGATTGAATCGACCGTCGCTTCGGACACCGCGCAGCCAGCGGAGCACCATGCGGCTGTTGCGCGGCTGTCGTTCGCTAACACGGTGGAACATGCCATTCGCGACGCGGACCTGATCATTGAAACGCTTCCCGACGAAATGGAAATGCAAATTGAGCTTTTTACCATCCTCGACAAGTTTGCCAAGCCAAACGCTGTTTTCGCGAGCACCGGTTTACTGCCGATCACGGAACTCGCCGAAGTCACTTTCTGCGCGGACCGCTGCATTGGCATGCGGTTCCCTGAAAACGCTGGGGAAACGAGGGTGATCGAGCTCATCAAATTAATCAAGGGTTCGGAAACATCCAGTGAGACCATCGCCGCTTGCGCAGAGTTCGCTCGCCGCATCGGAAGGGAAGTCGTTGTGCTCGACGATGCCGCCGCGAACAAATCTGGCGAGCCGGAACGGAAATTTGCCAATGCCCAAGGCTAGTCCTCGCAAAAACGGCAAGGCGGCAGGACGGGAAAACATCGTGAGCCTTTCCAAAGATCTGGCGGCAAAAATCGTAATCGAGCAGGGCGACCTGATCGACATGCAAACCGACGCGATCGTAAACGCGGCGAACAACGATTTGCTTCTGGGTGGTGGGGTCGCTGGCGCCATTCGGCGCAAGGGCGGAGACGAGATTCAACGCGCGTGCAATGAGATCGGGAGCATTCCCATCGGCTACGCCGCGATCACGACGGGCGGCAGGCTCGCGGCAAAGTGGGTGATTCACGCGGCCAGTATGGAGCTTGGCGGCAGCACGACCGCGGAGGCGCTGCGCAAGTCCACGGCGCACGCCCTGCGCATCGCCGCCGAGAACGGCCTGAAGAGCATTGCGTTTCCGGCCGTCGGCACGGGTGTGGCCGGGTTCCCGATGAAGGATTGCGCGGAAATCATGCTGCAGGAGGCGCTGCAGCACTTGCAAAACGGAACGACGCTCGAAAAGATTTACTTTGTATTGTTCGATCAGGACAGTCGCGAAACGTTTCAAAAGGCCTGGAAGCGGATGCAGGCAAGCGGTGCCAGGACGTCCTCAGTTGATGGTGGCGAAAGATAGTTATTGTCTGATTAACTCCTCCTCCCCGGTTTTTCGGAAGTGTTGATTCTGATTAAGTTAAAGTCTTTTGTTTAGATGCACTTTTACAGGTGTTGATTTTGCTTGGTTTAGGTTTCTTTGGCGGCGCGTTTTTTGTGGCCGCAAAAACAAAGAAGCACCGGTTTGGTCCGGCGCTCTTTGGGCATAGATATATGTAAGGTAGTGTACCAGTAGATTACTGACTTGTTCAGTGAATTTTGACGGGTGTCGGTCTGAAAGCAAGAAATCTCCGACCGTGAGACGCAGAGCGGTGCGCTCCACGGACTCGGACATCTCCATCACCCTGGCGTACACGACCTTGTTCAGCGCTTCATCGAGACGAGCGGGACTGAATTTGGTCTGAAGGGGTTGGAGCAGGGTCGGGACGGTGGGGTCTTGTAATGGCATAGCATCGATTGTTGCCCCGGATTCTCTGACGTTTCCAAGAATAGACGAGTAATCGCGATTCTGGGCACGCCGGGCTGAAGCCCAGCGCCTGCAGGGGGCATCGGGCTTAGCGGCGCTTTAGGGATTCTAGTTCGTCCAGCGTGCGGGGCCAGTCGGAGCCTAGCAGGCGGGAGAGGGCGCGGTCGGCCAGGAGTTTATTGTTGGTTTGGCATCGGGGGCAGTAGTTGGTTTCGTTGTCGGCGTAGCGGATGCGTTGGACTTTTTCGCCGCAGCGGGGGCAGGGCTTTCCGTAGCGGCCGTGTACGGCCATGCCTTCGCGGAAGGCGGTGACTTTCTCGGGGAATTGGGACTTGGCTTCGGTTTGCAGGCGGTCGATCCAGAGTTGCAGGGTGAGTTGGGTGGCGTGGTAGAGGCGGTCCCACTCTTCGGGCTTGAGTTTCTGGGTCAGGGCGATCGGGGAGAGTTGGGCGGCGTGGAGGATTTCGTCGGAGTAGGCGTTGCCGATGCCGCTGAGGAGGCGGGGGTCGGTCAGGGCGCGCTTCAGCGTGCGGTTTTCGACGGTTAGGGGCGAGCGGAAGGCGTTCAGGTCGGAGGTCAAGACGTCGATGCCGCCGGGATCGATTGACGGGAGGTCTGCGGCGGTTAGGACATGCAGGGAGGCGCGGCGCTTTGCGCCTGCTTCGGTTAGGACTAGGGAGCCCTGGGGGAAGTCGAAGGCGGCTAGGGTGTTGCGGCCGGCTAGTTTGGCTTGCGGCGGGCGCCAGTGGAGACGGCCCGCGATCATCAGATGGAGGACCAGCCGGAGGTCGTTGTCCATGCCGATGGCGATTCGTTTGCCGATGCGGCGGAGCTGGGTGACGGTGTGGCCTTCGGCTTCGTTCAGCGGAGGTTGGGCGGTGCGGAGGAGGAAGGGGCTGGCTAGGCGGACTCGTTGGAGTGTTTGCTCGAGGATTCGGGGGGCTAGGGCGGTCAGGTAGGCTTGGATGTCGGGGAGTTCGGGCATTGAGGAGTTTTACCACAGAGGGCGCTGAGGGCGCGGAGAGGGAAAGAGAAGTAAAGAAGCAAGGCAGTAAGGCAGTAAGGAAGAACAGACGCTGGAACTTCTGGACGAAATCTAAGCCTTGACATTTTCTTGATTTCAGACGCGCTAGGTTAGCAGCGGCCGTTAGAACGCTAGGTTTCCCGTCTTAGTCTTGCCGAACTTGAACGCGGACACAGACAGGAGTGTCTGTGTTACTTCAGGGGGAGTCGGGGCGGCGCTTTAGGACTGGGCGGTTGTCTGGTGGGGCGGCGGCGGGTTGGGTGCTGGAGGGGCCTGTGCCGCCGGGGACCGCGGCGGAGACGGCGCCTTCGGAGTAGGGTTTCTTTAGGAAGGACTCGGCGACTTGTTGGGCGTTGCCGGTGTCGTCGTTGGTTTGCTTGGCTTTGCTGTATTCGTTGACGGCGCGTTCGCGCTGGCCTAATAGGTCGAAAATTTTGCCAAGGTAGATGTGGCTCCAAACTTCGGTCCACTTTTCGGTGGGTTCTGGAACAGTCTGGAGGGCTTCGCGGAAGGCGTTGGCGGCGGCCTGGTAATTCTTCTGGTAGAAGAAGGCTTCGCCCATGCGGAAGTTGGCTAGCGGGCGATTGGGTTGGATCGACAGGGCGTGCTGGTATTGGGAAACGGCGTCGTAGTAGCGGCCTTGCTCGGCGAGTTCTTCACCGCGGGCGATGGCGGCGCGGGCGCGCAGTGTGGTGCTGCCCTTAAGTACGACATTGCCTGGATCGATCTTGATACCGCCGGGCTTGGGCCTGCCGAAGGTCTCGACCGTGAAGGACGATTCGGTGCCGATGACGTCGACGGTTTTTATTTCGGGATTTCCTTCGGTGTCGATGCGAATGTCGACGGGCATGCTGAAGGTGTCGAGTGGTTGCTTGATTTTGCCGACTACGCGGAAGCCCTGCTTGGTGCGGTAGACGACGTATTCGATGGCGAAGTCGGGGACACCGGTGGAATTGAGCCACTGCGCGAAGAAGCCGCGGAGTGGAGGAATCGCGTCGCCGGGCTTGCCGGATGCTTCGACTCGTTTCTGGGCGAGGTTTTCGAAATCGTCGATGGTGGTGGTCTTGCCGTCGTACTTTGTGTAGAAGTCGTGGAGCAGGGACTTAAAATCGACATCGCCCATCTGGGCGCGCACCATGTGGAAGATCATCGCGCCTTTATTCATTACGACGGAACGGTAGTCGCTGGAGTAGGGAGCCAGGCGCACGGCTTGTGCGACGGGTGCGGCATCTTCGCCCATTAGCGCTCCGACGGCGAATTCGTCGACAGCTTTCAGGCCCGCTTCGCGTCCGGCATTTTGTTCGGCGTACAGAGCTTCGGAGTAGCGCGCCAGACCGTCGCTGATCCAGACATCACCGGGCGATGCGGGAATCACGCCGATGCCCCACCATTGCGATGCGACGAGACGAGCGATGGTGCGATCGGCGGCCCGTGGGGTCCCAGATGCGCTTGCTGAGCAGCAGCAGACCGGGGGCGGCAAAATCGCGCAGGGTGCCGTCGGGAAGTTGCGCAACGGTGACGTCGGCCGTGGCAAGGGGCCGAACATATCGGAGAACATGGTGGCGGAACGCGCGACGTGGCGGCAAAATCAGATGGTCGCCGCTGGACATAGCGCGGAGCGTACACCGTTAACGTTGACACCTTCGGCTTGTTTGGGATTGAGCTGCAGACTCGCCGGCGACGAAGGTACCGTGTGGAGCGGGGGTGTCGCACTCGAAGGTGTAGAGTTGGCGATCGCCTTCGACGGAGTTTTTTCCTGGCCATCGGCGTGGGAGCGGAGGACTTTGCCGGTGCCGGCGACGGCGAAGGTTTCCGGAACATCGAGGCGGAAGGTCGCGGTGTAGCGATTGGAAGGAAGTTGGTCAGCGGGAACCAACGGGCGGGAAGGAGAAGTAAGCGCCTTCTTGCTGATGATCGCGGTTGTGGACTCCGGGACCGGGCTGTTCTCTTCGTTGGCGAGCAAGCCCTGCGTAGGTGAAGGTGAGCGTGACTTTGCGTGAACCCACGGAGACCGCGGAAGGAACAGGTTCACGGTGAGGTGACGCGGATTTGCGAGTCGCGTTCGAAGCCGAGGGCTTTTGCCGTCGGCGGAATGGACATCTTTACGTCGAGATTGGGGTGCAGCTCGACGCGGACGGCGCTGGTGACTTCTTGCGACTTTGAAGTCGACCTTGGCGACGGCGGACAGTGATTGCGTGATGGGGTCGAGAACGGCGGTGACGTCGTAGTGTTCGGCGAGGAGCCCGGGTGCCCGAGGGGCTTGAGCGCGCAGGGGCGCGCAGGCGAAAAGAAGCAGTGAGGCTAGGACCAAGGCCGAACTAATTTGTTGCAGCGGGTCATCGGACCCCTTTCATTTCGTGACGCGGCCGCAAGAGCCGCGGGATTCAATTTGCGGAACGGGCTAGGTCGAAAGTGCCCGCGACCCTCCGAAGTTCAGGGCAAGCGGTCCGCGGCCGCGACATGTGCTTGAACAGTACGTCCTGCAGATGCGGATGTCCTCGACGGTCGGGTGGGCACCAGATACCCCTATATAGGATAGCAGAGAGGTCAGTTTGCGTTGCCACGTTCCGGGCTCGGCAAGACGGAATGGGCGGTGATTAGCTTTACGATGGCGTCGGCGGCGCGGTCCACGGCGCCCGGGGGACCTAGTCGCTCGCGGACTTCGGCTAGGTCGTGGCGGAGCGATTCGCGGGCGGCTGGGTTGTTCAGCAAACGCAGGACTTCTGCCGTTACGCGCTTGGGCGTGAAATCGTTCTGGATTAGCTCGGGCACGGCGCGCCTCCCGGCGATTAGATTGACCATGCTGTAAAAAGGGGTGCGCACTAAAGGCTTGGCCAGAAACGCGGTCAGCGGCGTCACGCGGTAGATCACGACCATTGGGACGTCGAGAAGCGCGGCTTCGATAGTGGCCGTGCCGCTAGAGACGATGGCGGCGTCGGCGGTCGCGAGAGCGTTGTAGGTCTGGTCTAGCACGATCTTCACAGGGAGTTCGGCGGCCAACCTTCTCGCAAGGAATCGGCACTGCTACCTTGCGCGGCGGCGATCACGAATTGCGCCGGCGCTTGGCGGTGGATGTTTAGGCAAGCCTCGCGGAGGATTGGCAAATGCTGGCGCAGTTCGGCGGCGCGGCTGCCGGGGAGTACGGTGACGATTTTCTTCTGCGGGTCGAGACCTTGCTCGCGGCAAAAAGCCTGGCGATCGAGCGAGGCGTGCACGTTTCCTACCAGCGGATGGCCGATGAATTTTACGGGCACTCCGGCGTCGCCATAGAATTTTTCTTCAAAAGGAAAAATACAAAGAGCCTGCGCGAAGCGGCGGCGAACGATGCGCACGCGCCAGGGTCGCCAGGCCCAGAATTGCGGGCAGATGTAGTAGATGTTTTGGATGCCAAGGCTTTTGAGCTTGCGGGCCAGGCGCAGGTGGAATCCGGGGAAATCGGTGAGGATGGCGAAGGCGGGCTTGCGGCGTTCGGCTTCGCTGACGAGGCGACGCATGGCGCGAACCAGTGAGGGAAGGTGGCTGAGGATTTCGGTTATGCCTACCACGGAGACTTCGGAATAGTCGGTGACGATGTCGACTCCGGCGGCGCGCATTTGCGGGCCGCCCATGCCGAAGATTTCTACGTCGGCGCGCTGCTTTAGGGCGGCGGCGAGACGCGCGGCGTACATGTCTCCGCTGGCTTCACCGGCGGAGAGGAGGAGGGAGATGGGGTCATGTGGAGTTTTGACGCGATCCGTGATCATCTCCTAGAGGGTTCCGGCAGTAGAGCGCGGGGAGGAATGGGACAGCGAATGGTGTAGGAGCGATTGTGAATTGCGGGCCGGTGGGACGGAAAAAGAAGGGATCAACACAGAGAACACAGAGGTCGGAGCACAGAGGTCACGGAGACATTGGTCCGGGACATCTTGGAGACTATGCGTGATCGATCTTAGTCGCTGGCAGGAAGGGGCAGAGGTAGCCGGGCGTCCGTCTGGAGGCCAGACGCCGGCAGGTCGATCGGGTAGGTGGAGTTCCTGTTCTTTGTACTGGAGTTGGTAGAGGCGGTAGTAGATGCCGCGTTGAGCGAGCAAGCTCCTGGTGCGCGCCTTGTTCGCGCAGGCGGCCCTTGTGGAAGACGAGGATGCGGTCGGCGTGCTGAATGGTGCTGAGACGATGCGCGATGACCAGCGCGGTGCGGCCGCTCAGCAGGCGGTCGAGGGCTTCGCGGATTAGCAGCTCGGTCTTGGTGTCCACGCTGGAGGTGGCTTCGTCGAGGATGAGGAAGCGCGGATTGTGCGCCAGGGCGCGGGCGAAGTTGATGAGCTGGCGCTGGCCAACGGAGAGCGTGGAGCCACGCTCGTTGACGCTGGCGGCGACGCCTTCGGGTAGCGACTCGATGAAGTCGGCGAGACCGATTTCGCGATGGCGGTCTCGACGGTGGAGCGGTCGATGCCCGGAGTGCCGAGGCGGACGTTGGATTCGATCGTGCCGGTGAAGAGAAACGGATCCTGGAGGACGATGCCGAACTGGCGGCGCAGGTCCTGGAGATTGATTTTGCGGATGTCGATGCCGTCGAGAAGGATTTGGCCGCGCTGAACGTCGTAGAAGCGAAGGAGAAGAGAGATGAGCGTGGTCTTGCCGGCGCCGGTGTGACCGACGATGGCGAGCGTTTGGCCGGGCTCGACGCGGAAGGACACGTCGCGGAGGACCCAATCGTCTTCGCCGGGATTGGGAATGGGGCGATAGCTGAACCACACGTTGCGGAATTCGATGTCGCCGCGAGGATTGTCGAGGCGAATGGCGTCGGCTGGCGACGAGACGTTAGGGCGGGTTCGTCGAGCAGCTTGAAGATGCGCTCGGAAGCGGCCATGGCGGACTGCAGGATGTTGAATTTTTCGCTGAGGTCCTGAATGGGACGGAAGAAGCGGGTGGCAAACATCGTGAAGATTGTCAAAACGCCCAGACTTAGAGTGCTGGCCAGCACGCGATTGCCGCCGGCCCAATAGATCAGGGCGATGGCGAAGATGCTTAGGATTTCGACGGCGGGATAGAAGAGCGCATAAGGAAAGGATGGCGTCGCGCCAGGCGAGCATGTTGTCTTGATTGCGTTGGCGAATTCGGCGCGCGCTTTCTGTTCGCGGTTGAAGAGCTGCACGATGCTCATGCCGGAAATGTATTCCTGAGGAAGGAATTGATTTTGGCAATGGCGGTGCGAATGTTGCGATTGGCGTCGCGCACGATACTGCCGGAAGACGTAGGTCACCACCAGGATGACAGGGAAGAACAGCAAGCGTGTCCAGGGCGAGCCGCCAATCGATTTGAAAAAGCACGGCGGCCATGACCGCGAGAAGGAAGAAATCGTTGATCATGGTGACGACGCCGGCGGCGAAGAGATCGTTGAGAGCATCGACGTCCGTGGTGACGCGAGTGATCAGGCGGCCGACGGGGTTGCGGTCGAAGTACGTTCATCGGCAACCGCTGGAGGTGCACGAAAATTCCGGTGCGCATGTCGTACATGGTTTGCTGGCCGACGCGCTGCATGATGCGGATTTGAATGTACTGTGCGAGGAAGTCGAAGATCAGAACCAGCAAAGAGACTACGCTGATGAATCAGAATACCGCGCCATGCCTGCGTCTCCGTCAAGGCGTGATGAGTGCGGGAAAGGTACTGGTCGATCGCCTGGAAAAGTTTTGGCGGGCGCAATTCCAGTGGAGTGACGATGGCCACCAGGGACAGCGCCAGGATGACACGCCATTTGTATGGCCGCAGGTATTCCAGCAGGCGGCGCATCAGGTGCGCGTCGTACGCTTTGCCGAGCGCTTCTTCTTCGTGCATGTTGCTCATGCGCGTTCGAGCTCTTCTTCGAGCAACTGCTTGCGGTACAAATCCGCGTAATAGCCGTTCGCGAGCCAGGAGTTCGTCGTGCGTGCCGCGCTCGATGATGCGGCCGTCGCGCAGGACGACGATCTGGTCGGCGTCTTGCACGGTGGAGGTGCGGTGCGAAATCAAGATGGTGGTGCGGTCCGTGCATGACGCTGCGCAGACTGGTGAGGATGCGTTCTTCGGTTTGGGTGTCGACGCTGGAGAGGGAATCGTCGAGGATCAGGATGCGCGGATCGCGGACTAACGGCGCGAGCGATGGCGGCGCGTTGCTTCTGTCCGCCGGACAGGGTGATGCCGCGTTCGCCGACGATGGTGTCGTATTTCTTGGCGAAGCTCTCGACGTCGGAGTCGAGACTTGCGATTTCAGCGGCTGCGCGAACCTGCTCAAGGTCGTATTCGGGAAGTCCAAACGCGATGTTGCCGCCGACGGTTTCGGTGAACAGATAGGTATCTTGCGGGACGTAGCCGATCGAGCGACGCAGGGTTTCGAGCGGCCATTCGCGAATGGGGCGCCCGTCGATGAGGAGCTGCGCCGTCGGGAGCTTCCCAGAGGCGTGCGACGAGCGCGGCCAGCGTCGTTTTGCCGCTGCCGGTAGGGCCGACGATGGCGAGCGTAGAGCCCGCGGGAATTTTCAGGTTGATGTCGCGCAGAACTGGGTGCGCGGCTGCCATTGGATTTCCCAGGAGCGTTGGCGCCGTTGCCGGCCAGATTCGTGGGATACGTGAATGTGAGATTGCGAAATTCGATTTCGCCGGCGATGGGCGTTTGGGGCGACACTTTGGCGACGCGGTCGTCGATTTGCGGGTGCGCACGCAGAATGTAGTTCAGGCGGCCGATGGAGGCGGCGCCGCGCTGAAAGATGTTGGTGACCCATCCAAGAGCGATCATGGGCCAGACGAGAACGCCGAGATATGTGTAAAAAGCGATTAGGGCGCCGAGAGAAATCTTGGCCGTTGAGGAGTTGGTGGCCGCCTTGCCAGAGGACGATCAGGAACGATGTGCCGATCAGCGCCTGGAGCGAGGGCATGAACATGCTCCACGTGCGGATCAGCTTGATGTTGCGGGAAACGTATTCGCGGTTGGGTTCGTCGAAGCCTCGGATTTCCGCTTCTTCCTGGGCATAGGCGCGCACTACGCGAACGCCGGAAAGATTTTCCTGCACCTTGGCGGAGAGCGACGCGAGCGAGGCTTGAATTTCTTCGTAGAGTTGGTGGATCACTTTGCCGAAGTGGCGAACGGCCACGAAGACCACCGGGACAGGTAGCAGAATCCAGAGGGTTAGCGAACCAGAGAGCTTCGCCAAGACCAAGAGGGCGAGGACCATGGTGGCAAACGTTTGGCCCGTGTACATGATGCCGGGGCCGAGGACCATGCGAACGTTGTTGAGATCGTTGGTGGCACGAGACATCAGTTCGCCCGTGCGGTTGCGAACGTAGAACTCCGGTTCCATTAGCAGGAGACGGTTGAAGAGGTCACTGCGGATGTCGAACTCGATGTCGCGGGAAACGCCGATGAGAACCCACCGCGTCGCGAAAGAGAGGGCGCCCTTGAGCAGGACGCAAACCAAAAGCACGAGACAATAGATGCCGAGCGCGTGGCGGCTGTGCGGCGCGTAGAAAGGAATGGTGCGGCTCAGCCAGGAGCCGGAAAGCAAATGTCCTTGTGAGCTCGATTCAAATGGCCGTGCGCTGCCCGCGATGACGTCGGTGATGACCCCGGTCGTGAGCGGGATTACGTTTCCGATGAGGCTGGTCAACACGAGGCAGAGCAGCCCTAGGGCAATAGCGCCCGGGTAGCGCTTGAGGTAGGGCGCCAGGCCGAGCAGATTCTTCCACGAAGAGGAAAGTTTCTGCGCGGTGGTCGTCGCTGCTTTGGTGCTTGCCGTTGTTGCGGTAGCGCTCATCGTAACTTTGATTTTGGTGTGCCGCTCATCGACGGCGATTCGAGCAAGAAATTCTCGTAACTCCGGTCGAGCGACTGGTAACGCTTGGTCTTCGGATTCCAGCGCACCCCGATCGGCAGCACGTGCGCGTCGTCGTCCGTGCCCTTCAGGGGCGTGAAATAGAGTTGCAAGCCCTTTACGGGATCTTGTTCGTACTGGACGCGCCAGCCGGTTACCGAAGAAAGCGGCGTGAGACCAAGATACCCCTTCGCATTTTTAAGATGCTCGTCAACGCGAAAGATTTCGGCCCATTGGCCATCTTGATTTTCGGCGATTACGCCGCGGGTAATGATCGTGCCGGGCAGGTTATTTTTGGGCGTTTTCGGCACGACGTTCGCGGCGAGAAATTGCTGCTTTCCTGTTTTTGCCAGATCCCCAAACGCCAGCACCGTTGTCTCTGAACCGAGGAGAGACTGCGCACCCGCCTGGATCTCGTCGGGGACCGCGGGCTCCGCGGGTTTTGGCGCAGGGGCTGGTTCGGACTTCGTCGCGGGGGCGTTATTGCCGCAGCCGATTGCAAAGCAAATCGCACACAGGGCGGCTACTTGCTGGGTTCTCAGAAAATTCCTCCGGGTGCCGCGATTTTGCGGTTCGAGCGCTCGAGGTTAGCCCACGAGGTAAAGGACGGCATAGCTGCGTGCTTGTTAGCAGCGATGTAACGACAATCGCCAGTTGCGGCGCTTTGCGTAGATCCGCTCATCAGAGACTTGGTGCCGCCAGTGTGATCTCCACCACTCGGCCGGGCTTGGCGTTTTTCTCCGGCGTGCAGAGCACGGCCATGACTTGCGGCACGTCGGGTCCCGCCCAATCGAAGGCGTAGTACAACAATTCTAACTGTTGACCGTCTTTGGTGGAAGGACCGCGAGAGCCGGGTTGCCCATAGAGCGCGATGACGCGGGAGCAAGCGTCGCCAATCACTAGACCGTGGCCGGTAATCCAGCGTGAATGAGACTCGCTGGTGGCCGGGCATCCTTCGGCGGAAGCCGAACCAGCATTGGAGTTCGCTCTTGAATTTGGATTCGCTTGGGCCACGCGCACTTCCAGGATCGTGCCGCTGGAATCTGGAATGATCGACAACAACTGATGGCGGCAGGGATCTTGCCAAATTTTATTTGTGCCATCGTACTTCGTGGCGGAGGCCTTGCGAAACAGGCGTTCTGCCTTGCCCATGTCATCGCGGCCAGGTCGCAGGCCGGCGAGGGTCAATTCGTCATTGCGCTGAGTGGCTGCTGTATTCACATTGGTCTCTGTTTTACGCGGGGATTCGATTCGCTGAGCGAGCGCGTACACGGGAACATAGGCGAGCAACAGGGCGCTACCTGCGCGCCAGAATTGCGTCCAGCCGCGCTTCAAAATTCTCTTCTCCCTCGGACCATAGTTCGCTGCGCTCGACCGGAAGGGCACGCTCAATCGCTTCAACCCAGCTGAACAGTTGTTGGATGTTTTCGCGCGTCTTTGCGTGATATTCCTTCAGGTTGTTGGGTAACGCCATCCACTGGCGGAACGTATGCTCTATAGGATGGTCGGAGGAATCAAATGGATTCGATGCGGCGCCGGGCGCCAGCAGGCCGCCGTGCCCGGTGAAAAAATGCTCGAAGCCGAGGTCGGCGGTGAAATGGCCGGCGGTAAGGGCGAGGCCGTCATCGTAGTGAAGACCGTGGCATGTGAGGATGAGAGGTTGCGGCTCGCGCCGCCAGGTGAGCGTTTCGACGTCGAAGTACCAGAGATCCCAATTCGCGGACGCGATATAAGCGGAATCGGAATTCAGATTCTGTATGGCGAGAGCGGCGACTTCGGCGGGACCCGAATTTAGAGCGCGAAGGTCCCATTCCGCCACGGAGGGCTCGGTAGCATTCACAGGTTGCACGACGAGTTCGGTGAAGTTGCTCTTGGTAGCAGAAAGCGGAGCCGTGGTGAGGAAGCGGGCAAACTCCGCGATCATGGTTGCGTCGGAGAAGTCGCGGGTCCAGACGCGCAGATAGGAATGATTAGCCATACGGGAACAGATGGTTATTATACCGGGCTCGCCAGTTGGAGGCTAACGGCCCGGAATTCTGGTGGTGGGTCAATTTCCGGTTGAGCTGGCACGACTAATCAATCGTTGCGTCCATTCTGCGACACTTGGCATCTAAGCGCATCAGCGGTCCTGCCGGACGCAAAACTAGCTTCGAGGTGTAACCAATGAATACCTCTTCTGATCTGCGGATGACGAGAATTCCATTGAACCACGGTGCTGGCCATATGCCAGCACTCGGCTTCGGCACGCTAATCCCGACCCAGCCGTGACGATAACTGCGACCAGAGACGCACTCGAAGCTGGATTTCGACACTTCGATTGCGCGGAACGATACGGCAACGAGCGCGAGGTAGGCAAGGCGTTGCAGGAAGGACTTGCCGGTGGAGGGCCCGGTGGAGGAATGACGCGTGAAGACATATTTGTCACCACAAAGCTATGGAACTCCAATCACCGGCCCGAGCGCGTCGAACCGGCTTTCGAGGCGAGTCTGGACAGACTTGGGCTCAAGTATCTGGATCTCTATCTCATTCACACTCCATTTGCATTTCAACCCGGGGACGAGCAGGATCCGCGGGATCAGAACGGCAATGTCCTTTACGACCACGACGTGACTTTGCTCGACACCTGGAAAGCGCTGGAAACTCTCGTGGATCACGGCAAGTGCCGGGCGATCGGACTTTCAGACATCAGTTTAAGCGAACTGAAGCCCATCTATGAATCCGCGAGAATCAAGCCAGCCGCGGTCCAAGTAGAAGCACACCCGTATCTCCCGGAGACCGAGCTGCTGGAGTTCTGCAAGGAGAGGGGCATTGTGTTTCTGGCTTTTGCGCCGTTAGGTCACGGGATGAAGCCGGGACTGCTCGAGGATCCAGTCATTTCAGCGATCGCCGCGCGAGTTGGAAAGACGCCGGCACAGGTACTGCTGGCTTGGGCGGTGCAGCGCGGCACGGCTTTGCTTACCACGCCCACGACTGCGGCCCGCGCGAAAGAGAATTTCGATATCTCGCGCCTTCCGGAAGACGCGTTCGACGAAATTAATCGAATTCAGATCAGACAGCGGCTGAATGCAGTGGTGAGCAGCGGCGTTCCGGGTTTCATTCCACAAAGTAAGTCGACTGCGCAAGGTAAGTGAACATGGAAGCCAAACCGCAGCTAGAGCAGCCCATGCAAGAAGAAATCGTCACGTTTGGGTCCCGGATTTCTTAGTTCAAAGAGCCCGCGGTCTGCTCGTGCGACGGTAGGCTTCGGTAACGAGCGCGGCGTTGCCGGGAGCTTGCTTGCCGTCAGGGAGCGTGAGGATGTCTTCGAATCCCACGCGAGTGTCGTAGCCTCGCGCGGCGGCTTCATCGATCAGATCCCAGGCGGTTTGATTCAGCCCATGGAGCACGCGAGGCAGGTCCACGCCCGCCGCGTCGAGCATGCCCTCGATCTGTTCGAGTGTTTTCAGCGCCGCTTCGGTGGACGACTCGAACGGCTCCAGAAGTACCCTAAGGCATCGCGAGCCAATTCCGGTCGGGAGGAATACGTCGGCTTTGGATAGCATGATTTCGGTGACAACTTGGCGATGGCTTAGCTGGACTCCGCTTGCGACGAAGACCTGTGTGCCTTCGACATCACTGAGCCCGACTTCGACGCCGATGCCGCGGCAGAGCAGAAGCTCGGCCAACGGCAACGCTCCATCCTCTTTGAAATTTACGGAAGCGAAGTCCGGCAAGACTTTCCAACGCGAGACAGCTTCATGGCGAAGCTGGGCGTCGCGCAAAATCCAGGCACCGGTACTGACGCCGACGGGCGTGCCAGGAACGGCGGCGCGCAGCGCGTTGAGTGCCTTGGCGACATCTTCAGGTTCGAGGCTTTCCCGTCCGTCAGCGCCGCGAACGTGAAAGTGAATTGCACCCGCGCCCGCGCTCACCGATTCTCTTGCCGATGCCGCGAGTTCCGTTGGCGTGATCGGGATCGCCGGGTGTTCGGCGCGGGTGCGGCCTCCGTTTAATGCGGCTTTAATGAGCATGAGTGAGGTATCGATTGGTAGGATGACGCTGCGCCGGCATGAAAGTTCGATCGGCCCCCCTAACGTTCGCCGGGCTAAAGCCCGGCGCCTACATGGCGAGGCACTACGTGCCTTGCTCTTCCGCCGGAGGAGCGCTGGGCGCGGGAGTCTGGAGTTTGGTTGTGACCTGCTGCATTCGACCGCGCAGGGTATCGCCGATATCGGCGAAAACTTTCGTGCAGGTTTCGCGCAACTTTTCTTCGGCGTTGGCGGCTATGCGGGCCACCGATTCGCGCGCCTGGTGGTCCAAAGAGCTTACCGTTGCCAGCATCCACTGGTTGGACACATTGTCGAGGCGCTCGCGAAAGTGTTCCGCGGCCTGTTCGCCGATTCGCGAGTAGATCGTCTGCATCTCCCGTTGTTGCGCGCCGGTCATCGATCTCCACGACTCAAGCAGCGGCTCGAACCCGGCCTGCACGCGCTGGTTGGCTTCCGCGACTCCCGCATCCATCGCGCCGGCCATTCCTTCCTGGAATCGCCGCAAGAAGTTTTCCTGTTCCGTGGTGACTTTTTGCACCAGTTCGGAACGGGCCGCTTCCATCTCCGTACGCGTTTGCACGCTGGAACGTTTGAGTTCCGACTCGAAACCCTCGAGATCCTGGCGCGCGTGGCGTTGAATCTCGTCGATGAAGGCCGCCGTGGTCGTCTCTGCCGCTTCGGCAAACAGGCCCCGGGCGCGCTCGAAGGCCTCGCTGACGACCTCCGCCATCTGGTTCTGTGCGTAGGTAACAAAGTTGCGGCTCGACTGATCCAGCTCGGTGGCAAATTCGCTGGCGATGTCGGCTGCCCTCTCGCGCAGCTGACTCCCAACCACTTCGCTCACTTTTTCCGCGGCGGTCTGTGTTTGCGTTTGCGCGCGCTTCTCGTACCATTCGGCGGACTTGACCAGATCTTCTACCGTCTGCTGCTTGAGAGTCTCCACTCGGAGTTCGAGATCCGACAGGCTTCGCGTGGTGACCGTCTCCGCTGTCTCCCGCAGTAAATCTTCGACTCCTCCAAGGTTCCCGCGGAACTGCGCCAGAGCTTCGGCGAAAGTTTCGTCGGTGCTCGCGCGAATGCGTTCCTGGTGTAGAGAGAGCGCCGCGTCGAGCAGCGACCTGCCGCCTGCCAGGCGCTGCATCGCGTCATTCGCTTTCGATACTTGAGGAGCGACCAGCGATTCGATCTCCTGGCCGAAGCGCGTGACTGCCTCGCGTCCGGATTCGTCGAACGCCGAACGGATTCGCGCACCGATGTCTTCGAGAAGCGATTCCGAGCGCCGGTGCAATTCATTGCGGTGCAGGCTCAAGACATCATCAGCCTGGGATTGAAAGCGAGTGAGCGCGTGTTCCTGCACGGTCTCAAGGCGCGACGCAAGTTGTTCCAGGCGCTCTGAGATTTCCGCCGCGCGGGTTGCCGCGGTCTCGGCGCGCTCCGTGTGCGTTTGCAGAGTCTCGCGTAAACTCTGAGCGTGACGATCGGATTTCTCCGAAAGCTCAGCCGCGGAGGTTCGGAAACTCCCGGCGAGGCGCTCCGCTTCTTGCTGAAACGCAGATAATAGCCCATTCGCGCGTTCGTTCAATGCGCCTGCCGCACGCTCCTGGGCTGCGGCAAATGCGCTGTCGACCGCAGTCTGCCAGCGCGCTTGCGCTGCTTCCGCTTCGCTGGCCAGATCGCTTTGCCACTTTGCCTGGGCGGCCGCGATCGTGGCAGTTGTGTGCTGCTGCGCTTCGTTTCCCGCAGCCGAGAGCGACGCAAGACTCGCGGCCAGCGCCTCTTCCTTCTGTTTCGCCGTTTCTTCGATGGCTCGTTGGGCTGCTTCCGCGCGTGCGGCAATTTGGGCTTCCGCTTGTTCCGCAGCAGAGCGCAGACGCATCGTAGTTTCTTCGGCTTGCTGGACGACTTCGCTGAGGTTTTCTGCGGCACTGGTCAACTGCTCTGCGTATTCAGCGCGTTGCGCAAGCCCCTGCTCCGAGAGTTGGGTTGCGAGATGGCGCGTAAGCTGTTCGAGCTGTGGAGCGAGCCGCTTGGGCAGATCCTCCTGCAATGCCGAAGCGGCGGCTTCGTGGGCCACGCGGCTTCGCGTCTGCGATTCTTCCTCGATTCGCGCGATGGCGTTGGACATTTCCCGAGACAGCGATTCACGCGCCTCAGAGACCTTCTGCTCCCACTGCTCCGCGCTGATGCGCCGCTCCACAGAAACAGCATGGGCCGCGGCTTCGCGTGCGGCCGCCTGGATCTGTTGACGAGCTTCCGCTAGCAGGCGCGTGACATGACGCGCGAGCTGCAACGAAGCATCCGTCGTGCTGGCCGGTGAAGGAAACACGCGGACATTGTCAGGACTCGCCGGAGTGGGAGGCTCGGGTTCCGTGAGTGAAACGTGAAACTCCGTCTCCGACGCCTCCATCGGGGTTGGCGGCGGTGCAAGCGGTGGCAGTGGCAGGTTCACCTGCGACGCTCCGTGCCCGGCGGCCGCGGCCTGCGCCTTTTCTGCATCCGCTGGTGCAAACCAGTCCTCGGGAGGAAACGCGATGCCCCAGACGTTGCCCGGCGATTCCAGTTCGAGCGCCACCTGGAAGAATTGGCGCACCGTGCGCGGACGTTGAATCCACGCGACACGGCCACGTACCGTGCGTGCGGGCTGGTTCGCTTCCTGATGCGGAACCTCCAGCTTGACCCACATGTTCTTGAGGACGTAATGCTTCGACTGGTAGCGGCAGCCGTGGCAATTCAATATCAGGGAAGAGGTTCGCTCCATGAACGGCCGTCCGAGCGCGTCCACGCCGGTGACCTCCAGCGGCACCGCCTGCACGATTCGGGTGCTGCGGCGTTTTCGCAGCTCTGACGTTGGATTCGATGCCGTTTCAGATGCCATTTCGGTCGTATCATCGGCTAGGTTGCCGCCAAAATCATCCATGGGTGGGGCCTTCATTTCTGGTTTTTTAGTAAACGAGTGCCGATCAAAGTTCTTTGGTCTCCGAGTCATTCGCTATCGGAGGATGCTGCGTTCCCCTCAGGAACATCCACATTTCCTTGGCTACCCAGATCGGTCCTACCAGAAGATAGATAGGTCCCTGGAAGAATGCAGGGTGGTTGCCTTCAATGCGATGGCCCAGGAAGAGAAGCACCCAGCCGCCAAGGAAGAACAAAGCTCCCCACATCCACTTGGTGAGGAGCAATAGAATGATGCCGGCAAAAATCATGGGAATGCCTACCCCATGAAGCACCTTGTTCCAGGCGGACGAGTGCTCGTGGTCATACCGCGCCATATAGCTAGCTAAATCTGGCATAGCAGAACTCCAACGTGGGGACGCTGCCTGCGGAAGTACACTTTATAACGAAACGAGGTAAATGGCTAGGCGGCAGGATGTGGAAAATTTAGCAAAAAAAAACTACAAGTCTCGGCGACCTTCCATGGCTTTGAGCATGGTGACCTCGTCAGCATATTCGAGGTCCGCGCCTACCGGAATGCCGACTCCGATTCTGGTGACGCGGACGCCGAGCGGCTTCAGCAATTTGGAGAGGTACATGGCGGTGGCTTCGCCTTCGGCGGTGGGATTCGTGGCCATGATGATTTCTTCGACGGATCCTTCCTTCAGGCGCTCGACGAGGGACTTAATTTTCAGCTGCTCCGGGCCGCGCCCCTGCAACGGGGAGAGCGCGCCGCCCAGCACGTGATACATGCCGCTATACATCCGAGTTTTTTCAATCGCGAGAATGTTGTGGGCTTCCTCGACGACGCAGATCGTCCGATGGTTGCGCGTGGGGCCGACGCAATATAGGCACGGATTGGTGTCGGTGATGTTGTGGCAAGTGGAGCACTCGCGAATTTTTTCTTTGGCGTCGCGAATCGCATCGGAAAGCGCGAAGGCATCTTCGGGCGCGGCGCGAAGCAGATAAAACGCGAGGCGCTGCGCCGTCTTCTGGCCGATTCCCGGAAGATGTTTCAATGCGTCAATGAGTCGTTCAACAGGAGCGGCAAAATCAGGCATGCCTGATGTGTAGCACAGCCGCGCACTCCGCGCAAACGACGAGCGACTACTCGGAATCTAGCGTGAATAGAAGCTGCGCTGGCGAGGCGATTCCGCGGCGGCATGTTCGTACCGCCGCGAAATCACGATTGCGTCAATGCACCGCGATAAGTTCACGCTTTCAGCCAGCGGGCGCGAAACGCGCAGGACCCGCCACGGCTGGCGGCTACTTATCAGTTGTTGCCGATGCTGCGCTCTGTGTTACCAGCAAGAATTGGGTGCCGCTATCGAGGTGCACGTTTTTGCTCGTCGAGGTAATCAATGAGCCTTGCGTGCTATTGGCGGCCGCGGAATTCAAGTTGATTCCTTGCAAACCGAAGACGCCTTGGCTGTTGGAGGTGAGCTGACCCGCGGTGTTCAGTCCGCCGGTCGCGCCTTTGCTGGCGCCGGCAACGTTCGCCGACGAATTGAGGCCGCCCGCCGCGCCAGTTGCGACTCCGCCCGTCCGCGCAGTCGTGTTTGTTACGGTTCCAGTTGCGGAACCAGCGGTGGATCGCACACCACCAAGTGCGCCTCCTGTGGCTGCGCGTCCACCACCGGCGGCCCCGCCGGCGATTGCGCCGCCAGTCTGAAGATCATCTGCGCCCGCGGAACTGGACGCTGCCGTTTGCGCTGCCGCAAGTGCTCGCACCGAGGTGTTTAGCGGGATTTCTTGCCCATTCTTTAGGATCGCTTTGTCGAACACCACGCCGACAGCCGACTCCGATTCACCATTCGCGCGGGCTTTGGCTTCGGTTATATGCCCGACTAGCTTGGTTCCCTTCGGGAGTACAACTTTACCTTGCGACTTGGTAGGCTCGGTCGTTTTCGCGTAAACCGGATCGCCTGGTTTATTTTTCTTGGCGTCAATTGGCTGCGAAAGGGCAGCGTTCATCGACGTACCGGTCCCGAGGCCAGCCGAGTTTTGCGCCGCGTGTGCGGACGTTGAAGCTGCGGTATTACTGGATGCCTGAGCTCCGGACCGGTTGACTTCCGCCGACGTCGTGCTGGTGGCCGAAGCGCTCGATTGCGCGCCGGCTTGCGCATGGGCGGAACTGCTCCAAGTCAAAAGCGTGCCTGCGAGAAGTGCCGTGGTAGCGACTCTCATGATGGCTTGTTTCCTCCACAATGGGATTGGCCACGACTGCTCATATGCGGCCGATTGCTGGTAACAATCTTCGGATCAAGGTCAATGTCGCAACATACAGGCTATTCCCGATCGACACCAAACGATAACCGTCCTTTTGGACAGGACTGGGCAAGCGCGACAAGCTAGACGCTGAAAATGCGTTTCGTAGCCGCGGGACATGTGGCAGCGATTTCTAAAGTAAAGGGAATAGAAATGAACAGTTGGCAGAGAGAGAAAAGCTAGAAAAGTCCGGGGATCTTGAGACCGGCCATGCCGGGAATTCCGCCGGACAGATTCTTCATTTGATTGGTGAGTTCTTCGTCCACGCGTCGGGAGGCTTCGTTCACCGCGGCTCGCACCAAATCCTGCAGCATCTCTTGGTCTTTGCTGGCGAAAACGTCCGGCTCGATCCGCACCTCAACCAACTGCTTCTGGCCATTCATTTTTACGGTGACCATGCCGCCGCCTGCCGAAGCTTCCACCGCGACAGAATTCACCTGTCTCTGGATATCTTCCTGGACCTGCTTCAACCTGGAGAGCATCTGTTGGAGCGCGTTGACTTCCATCAGGATTCCTCTGGGCTTCGCTTTACTTCGGTGATCTTTCCGCCGAAGCGCTGCAGCATCGACTTTACCACCGGATCGCGCTCGAACTGGGCGCGCAATTCCTGCGTGCCCGACCCTCCACGCGAAGCCGACGCGGCCGCGGCTGCAACTGCTTCGAGTTTAGCACAGACACGCACTGGTCGTCTGAGCACCGTGCTCGAAACGCCACGCAGCTTCTCGAGCGAGTCGCGGCCCTCGAGCATTTCCGCGAACGTGCGGGCAGCCGGCGAAAAATAAATACGCAGCTCCGCCCCTTCGAGCTCCCAACGAGTTCCATGCTCTAAAATTTCTCCCAGCATTTTCTGCTGCGACTGGATGATCGATTTGATTTCCGCAACTTGTTCTTCGCTCAGTCCGCTCGCTGGTGTCGGCGCGGCCGGCGCGGAGGACATCTCGGAGGTAGCGTCGACCATTTTTGGAACGGGACTCGGTGTCTGGTTGACCGGTACGAAGGCAGGCCCCAATGTGGCCTGCGGCGCTTTTTCCGCGCGAATCGGTACAGGTGCACTCGGTGGAGTCGTGCCGAAACTTCGCGGGGCAGCGGTGAAGGGAACTGTCGCGGGCAAGGAAGGCGATCCTTCGCGACGAGGCGTCACCGCAACAGGAGTCGCGGACGCACCGCGTGCTGGTCCAACACCAACTCCAGACGGAACGCCACTGCGCACCTCGGCCAGCAATTCTTCGAGCGGTGCCAGGCGCGATGCGTTGATCAAGCGAAGCAAGCCCATTTCGAGGTGCACGCGCGGGTCTGGCTTACGCCGCAAGTCTTCGTCGGTCTGCAGCAGAATTTGAAAGAAGCGCGTCAAATCTTCTTCACTGAACTCAGTGGCCGCGCGTGCGAGTGCCGGCCTCTGGTCGGGCGTCGCGGCAATCAATTCGGAATCAGCGCCGCACACACGCGCGATTAAGAGGTTGCGCATGTGGCGAATGGCCTCGCGGCAAAAGTGTTGGAGATTGCGGCCTTCCTTCTGAAACGTGTGTACCAGCGCCAGGGCCCGGTCCGCCGATCCCGCCGCGATCGCTCCGACGAGTTCTTCCAGCGCATCATCGGGCACGACACCGAGCAGCGCGCGAACCTGGTCCGCAGGAATCGTGTCGCCACAATACGCGCGTGCTTGCTCCAGAAGGGACAGAGCATCGCGCAAGCTGCCTTCCGCCATTCGCGCGATCACCGCTAAAGCGCCCGGTTCGATTTTCAAATCCTCTTTCGCGGCGATCTCTTCCAGTCGCCCGGTGATCTCCGCGAACGTGAGCGCCCGGAAATGAAAGTGCTGCGACCTCGACCGAATGGTGTCGACAAGATTCTCCGGCTCCGTCGTCGCCATCACAAAGATCACTCGGTCGGGAGGTTCTTCCAGCGTCTTTAGCAATGCATTGGAGGCTTCGCCGGTCAGCATGTGCGCTTCATCGAGGATCACTACCTTGCTGCGGCTCGCGGCCGGAGCATAGCGCACCATTTCTCGTAGCTCGCGGATCTGGTCGATGCCGCGATTCGAGGCCGCGTCAATCTCGATGACGTCCAGCGACGTCCCCGCCGCGATCTCCGTGCAGGAATCGCACACGCCGCAAGGTTCCGCTGTCGGACCGTTCACGCAATTCAATGCCTTCGCGAGAATTCGCGCCGCGGTAGTTTTGCCAACGCCACGCGCGCCGGAAAAGATGTACGCGTGCGCCACGCGATCGTTGCGGATGGCGTTGGCGAGTGTCTCGGTGACATGACCTTGACCGACAAGATCACGAAATGTTTGGGGGCGCCACTTGCGGGCTATAACTTGATAAGCCATTCTTTTGCTTTTGCAGAACCCGGACGACCTTTCCTTTTCCCTTACCGCGCGAAATCTTCGAGATGCGCCCTGCCATCGCGAGGAACTTCGGGTGATCTGCGGCACCCGAGGCGTTCCCGATACCGTTGCTCCCTTCCGGGCCTGGCGGGGTTCGCGGGACCTCGTTGCACAGAGCCCGAAGCTCCACGCAATGGCAGGTGCGCATTTTTTTTCGCGCCTGCGAAATCCAGTCTAACACACAGATGCGGTCACGGTTTCAACTGCGGCGAGGTCGGCGCGAACTCAAACGCGCCTGAGAAAGCGTCGCGAAGTTGCTCACGCAGCGCGACACCCTAGGTTTTTGGTTTTGCGGTAGCGCCCGTGGGCGCATCAGGAGGAATCACTTCCGCTGGATTGACCCAGTTCACCTTGAAAGGCCCAGTGCCATGCACCTGCACGATCGTTTCGCCCTTGCACCTAGCATAGTGCCGCATTTCTTTCGGCATGAGCGCGAAATTTCCCACGTTCATCGTCGTCAATTTCGTTTCTTCAAATTTTTCGCCCATGCCCACCAGAAACGTTCCCTTGAGCACAGTCAAGTTTTCGTCCGTCGGGTGCCAGTGCGCCGGGATATTAACTCCGTCGACGCACCGGATACGGAGAACGAACGCTGTGCCATCCGCTCCTGGATCACCGGAGACAGGAGCAAGATCGCATCCCTTCATAATCGGCGCCCACTTCAGATTTCCAGAGCGCACGATTTTGTGATTTGCACCGGCCTCAGTTTTTTCCTGGCCCAACGCTCCGGCATTCAGCGCTGCCGCACTCGCGAGCAATGCGCACGTATAGATCAAACTATTCTTTTTCATGAATTCCTCTCCGTAAGGAAGCGACAGTGCGTGAACGATACAGCCAGACTATTCTCCCCGGCAAGCGAATTGGCGAAATCGTTCGTCAGCCACACCAATCTCCATAAGAGCGGGAATTGGCTGCCTGGAAACAGGCGCAAAAAATAATCTCCTCTGTGCGAGCCGTTGTGTACTCTAGGGCCGGATGGAGTTCCTCCCCATCCCCCCGCGCGTCTTCTTCCAGCGAGACTCCGGGTCCGCGGCGCCAGCGGACACGCACCGAGGCATCGCCTTAGTGTCGCCCCACGACAACGGGTAGCCTGCACCCCAGGTGCAAGCAGGAGGAATTCATGGAAAAGTTGCTGTCTCTCGTTCTGGTCCTCGCCCTCGCTGGCGCACTCGTTCCTGTCTCGTTCGCCGAGCCGCATCAAGTCATGCAGGGAACGCAAATTCACCTTACCCTGCTCAATAACATCAGCACCTCCGCATCGCGTGACGGCGATCCCTTTGTCGCCATCGTCGCCGAACCCGTCTATCTCGACACCCAGCTCCTCATTCCCGCCGGCGCACGCATCAACGGCGTCATCGGCACGGTCGCTGCTGCAAGACACTTCTCCATCATTCGCGGTGAGGCGTATATGGACCTCATTTTCCGCTCCATCGAAATCGACAGCCGCGTCATTCCCATTCATATGAGCATCCTCGCGATCGAGAAACCTGGCGACGTCGCCGACGATAAGCCTCGCAAGGATATGAAGGTCGACGAAGGCGGGGTTGTCCAGCAGAAACACGACTACAAGGGCGATGTGCTTGCCGCGACCATCGGCACCGGCGGTGCTTCCCTGGTTGGCGCGGTCTTCAGTCACGTCGTGCGAGGATTCGGCATTGGATTGGCTGGCAGCGCCGTGTATGTTGTTTCCCGCAAAGGCAAAGACGTGGTGATTCCAGCGCACTCCGGAATCGTCGCGCGCATGGACAACACCATCAACGTCCCCGCGACCAGCGCGACAAACGCACCCGCACCCAGCGGCAACTAGCGCCTGTGGAAAAACAAAGTGCCGTTTGCAGCCTTCTTGACGGCTGCAAACGGCGCATTCTTTTTCAAGGTAGCGCGCTGTCGAAATCGATCCCGCCAGGGATGTTCCAAAATTTCCCTACTGCTTTGGGAAGTTCGGATCCGCCTTCACTTCCAGCATTTGCTTGGTATGTCGCTCGCTGTGTGCCGCGATCAGCAGTACCCATTCATAGCCGTCAAGTTTCACGCCCATCGGACTGTCCGTGGCGTGGGCCCGCAAGTCCGGCGTGGTCTTCAAATACTCCTCGGTCACGGCGCGGCTCTCCACGAAGTGCTTCTCCGCATCCGCAGGAGACCCGAACCGATTGGTGGGCTTCAGTGGTTCGGGCGCGGAGATCTTGTGCGAACGATCCGGCACCTGGGCCATCACGCCGGCGTCGATCTTCTGTAATTCCGCGGGATCGCGAGGGGGAATCGCCGGAGTCTTCATCACTTGTTCTTGATCCATGCCGCGAATCATGTCCTCCGCTGCCGCAAGATGCTCCATTACTTCAGCAATCGACCAGCGATCCGGCGCGGGCTTGAAATTCCACTGCGCGTCCGACAATCCTTTGGTCGCATCCACTACGCCTTTCTTTGTCGATTCCAGATACGCCAACGCGCGATCCTTGTCCGCTTGCGAAACATCCTGAGCCCTCACCATCTCCGCGCAACAAAACGTCAACACGATCGCCAACCCACCGACCAGAGCTTTCCTCATGCGCATGCCTCTCTTTCCTTGTTCGTCTTGGAACTTGTTTGCACCGGAAATTCTACCCGCAAAACTACGCAGTGCTACCGCACCGACTCTCCCTGGGAGGCCCCGCGAGACATTACTTCCTCGGTGGTCAAATCTTCCGTGTGCGTAGCAATGTACCAATGGTTTCCCCAAGCGTCTACCACGTTGCCGCTCCGCTCCCCATAAAATTGGTCCTTGACCTCGCTCAATGACGTACCGCCAGCCGCGATTGCATCCTTATAGGTTCGGTCCACATCGGGAACGTAAAGATGCAGTGCCACCGGCCGGGGACCCCACTTCCCGTGCGCCTCGCTGCATTCGATCACGGAATCGCCGATGCGTACCTTCGCGTGACCCACCGAGCCATCCGGCGCCTCCTTCTTGAATACGATCTCAGCCCGAAAAGCTTTCACCAGAAATTCCAGAAATTTCGCTGCGTCCTTTACGCTCATCCCTGTCGTCACGCTGTGTAGCCCATCCGGAACAAAATGGCTGCCCGCTTTATGCGTCCCGATGTACCACTGATTCCCGCTCGGATCGGCGATTCCGCCTTCTCGATCTCCATAGTCCATATCCTGCGGGGAGTAAAGCGATTCGGCACCGGCTGCGATCGCTCGTCGATAGGTCTCATCCGAATCCCTCACATACAAGTGCAATCCGGCCGGCATAGCCTTCCATTCCCCGCAGGCGTCGGCCATTTCCACCATCGAATCTGCGATCCGGACCCCAGCATGCATGATCAGCTCACTATCACGCGCCACGCGGACCGTCTCCTCCGCATCAAACGCCTGCTTGAGAAATTCGATCAACGTTGCGGCGCCCGGCACGATCAAATAAGGCGTGACCGTATGAAATCCTTCTGGTATCGGACTCTTGCTTTTCGCCATAGCTCTCCTCCATCGAAGTAGTAGCGGACGCCTTTTCTGCGGCGTTGCCGCTTGCCCAGCTTTCAGCCTCATCCTGAAACAGTCCCGCACCCGACGTATTGTAAAAATTTGACCAACTCAAGTGGGGAGCACCGTCGCGTGAAAAAAGCTAGAGAAGGGGATTGACGCCGGGCGTTACGCGCGCATGGGCACGTGGTTGGCGTGTCCGGTATACTCCGCCAAATAGCTCGATGGATTGATGCCCGAAAACGAGCGGAAATCGTGATTGAAATGCGCTTGGTCAAAATACCCACACGCCAAGGCAACCTCGGGCCAGTCCACAGCACGCCCAGCGGAGATCAGCCGCAGCACTTTTTGAAATCGGCGAACCCGGCAGAACAATTTAGGTGTCAGGCCAACTTCTTTTCGGAACACATCGATGAATCGCCTCGGACTTAGGCCGATCCGTTCCGTTACGGCCGCGATTTTCTGCGCCTCGGGCATTCCGTGAAACTCGTTCAATGCAAACGCCACGGCTGGATGGCGGCTCGGCGCCTCGCCCGCGACGTCCAGTAAGGTTTCCTCCAGGACGCGGGCCTTCGCCACCGGTGTCTGCGCCTCCAGCAACCGTTCTCGTGTCCGGTTCGCGACAGCCCGGCCCCAAAATACATCCAAGCCCGCGTGCATGTTGTGCAGTTCTCCGAACGGCAGTTTCAAAAACGGATGCGCCCCGCCGGGCTTAAAATGCACTCCGGCCACTTTGGTTTCCGTTGAGGTATCGATCCCAAACGGCTGCGAGTGCGGCCCGCACACGACATTCCCACGAAATATTTCGCACCGATCCAGATTCTCGCGGCTGTAGACCGGAAAGCCTTGCTCCTGAAGACTAAAGACCAACTCGACCGATCCGTCGGGCAGCAACCGCTCTCTCGAATGCGGAGCAGGTCCATTCTCCATCACCCAGATCACTTCTACGAATCGATCCAGAGGTGGCGCCGGGTTGTAACGGTAGGACACCATAGCTCTTCCGAGTCTACTCCTCCCACCCGCCTGCGGGAACCTCCCAGTCAGAATCGCGGTATCGCGTGAGAGCTCGCGACATCTCCGCCCGAATTGCCAGATCCCCTGTAGGGGCGAGGCTTGTTTATCCTGATTTGTCCTGGGGATCGAAGGGCCCGGCGTTAACCCACAGCTCTAACCTCGGAGCCATCGCCGCCGACCTACGCGTGCCAAATCCATGGAACACCTCTGTTGGCGACTCGGAACGCGCGCTCACAAGGTGTCGAACATTAAATCGTTCCAGCGAACCACCTGTGCTATACTGTCGTTGCGCTTAATACCGCGGTTGTGTAGTGCGGCTCCTCTGGGAAGTAAACTGCAGTACCGAGAATACCCGCCTCCAGTTTCCTCCGTTCGTCTTAGGTGACACCAATAAGACTGGCACTGAATTCTGCCGAGTCGCACCGCTTAACGTGTGCGCCGCCATCCTTCTGCCAGCAAGAAAGCAAGACCGAATGCAAAGTTTTTCAGAATCAATGATTTCCACTTATACCAAGGAGCGCCTGTCAGCAGCCAAATTCACGACACCCACTCCCGTGCAAGCCGCCGCGATCCCGCAAGCGCTAGAAGGCAAAGATGTTCTAGCAACAGCGCAAACCGGAACCGGTAAAACGCTGGCGTTCATCGTTCCCGTAATGGAGCGACTGCTCCAAGGCAACACCCCCGGGATCGCCGCACTAATCCTGGTCCCCACGCGCGAGCTAGCCATGCAAGTCGTCGAGGTCTACAACATTCTCCGCGGCCGCCAGCTTCAACCAGCAGCCTGCGTCGTGGGCGGCCTATCCGAAGGCGCACAGCTCAGCGCGATACGTAAAGGCGCTCGCTTAATCGTAGCCACTCCCGGTCGTCTGGAAGACTTCCTGGACCGCCGCCTATTCAATTTCAAAGATCTCCGCATCCTGGTTCTCGACGAAGCTGACCGAATGCTAGACATGGGCTTCCTACCAGCGATCCGCCGCATAGCGTCAGTCCTACCAAAAGAGCGCCAAACCATGTGCTTCTCAGCAACGTTGGAAGCCTCGGTGGTCCATCTCGTAAAGGACTACATGCGCAACCCAGTCCGCCTGGCCTTCGGTTCGGTCCTAAAGCCGTCGGAAAACATCCGCATGCAAGCTTTAGAGGTCAGCGCCGACCGCAAGCAGCAAACCTTGAACCGCCTGCTAGCCAAAGAAACCGGCCGCTGCCTGGTCTTCGCCCGCACCAAGCGCGCCACCGACCGCATCGCCAAAAATCTAAACCGCGACGGCTTCTCGGCCGCCATGATTCACGGCGACCGCTCGCAATCGCAGCGCAATTCCGCCTTGGCCGGCTTCCAGCAGGGACGCTACCGCGTGCTAGTCGCCACCGACGTAGCCTCCCGCGGCATCCACGTCCAAGACATCGCCCATGTAATCAATTTCGACTTACCCGAAGTAGCCGAAAACTTCATCCACCGCGTAGGCCGCACGGCCCGCGCCGGCAAACACGGCGTAGCCTCCACCCTATTCTCCAGAGAACAACGCTCCGAGCTTTTCCAGCTAGAGCGCACTCTGGGCATAAAGATGGAACGCCTCAACGCCGAAACCAGCGCTCCGATAGCCGCCGCGGAACAAACCGGCCGTCTCCACGAATACGCCAGCAACCCTCGCGAATCCTCATATCGCGACGTGCGTCGCTACGAACCCGCCCATCGCCCGGCAGCGAGTCGCCACGAATCAGCGCCTCGCCGCGAGTCCGCGAACGGTGTCGAATCCGCGGGCGTCGTCGCCAAATCCAAAATGTTCCGCCTGCCCGGCGAAGTCTTCCAAGCCGAAGCCGACTAACCCCGAAAGTCCCCATTCACCACCGACGCCATAGGGCACAGCACGGCTGTGCCCTACTTCGGCGTGTTCTCAACCGTAGCACCACCCTGTTGCCGCCGTTTCCAACACAGGCGGGGTTAGAGCCAGCCCTCTGCAAACCTCCACGTTCTAGAAACGGCCTCGCTCACCCGGCAAGACTGCGACTGTCTGCGCTAAGATGCCTCCGGCAACACGCAGTTTTCAAGTCCGGGCGCGCATTTCAATTTCGACTCGAGACCGACAGAAGGGAATCGCCAACACGTGGAACCCATCTCCCACTTCTTCTACTCCGATCGCCTGAAACTCCAATTCTGGGACTACGGCCAAGACCACAAGCCTTCTGTCGTTCTAGTCCACGGCGCCCTAGACCACGCCCGCAACTGGGACTGGGTTGCCCGCACTCTTTGCCACCATTATCACGTCTACGCACTGGATCTCCGCGGCCACGGCAACAGCGCCTGGGCCCCCGGTGCCGCTTACACAGTCGCCGAACACGTCCTGGATCTTTCCGCGTTACTCGACATCATCAACGATTTTCCCATCCGCTTGATTGGCCACTCGTTGGGCGGCGGCATCGTCCTCCACTACGCCGGCGTCTACCCCCAACGAGTTCATAAAGCCGTCTCCATCGAAGGCCTGGGCTTCCCGCCAGAGCACCGCCTCCACGGTCCAGCCTCCGGCCGCGTTCGCGAGTGGATCGAAAATATCCGCAATCTTGAGAAGCGCCACCCGAAAAGTTATCCCAGCCTCGACGCCGCCATGGCCCGCATGCGCGAAGTAAACCCCCGCCTCACCGACGAGGTGGCCCGCCATCTGACGCTTCACGGCACCAACTGGGAATCCGACGGCTCCCTACTCTGGAAGTTCGACAATTTCGCCCGCGTCTTCCCACCTTACGGCCACAATATCGAAGACGCCGTCGAAATCGTCAGCCGAATCATCAGCCCCACCCTATTCTTCTGGGGCCTGGAAAGCTTCCTGCCGGTCCCGGAAACCGACCCTCGCTTCCAAACCATCCCTGACCGCCGCCTAATAACAGTCCCCGGCGCAGGTCACTGGGTCCACCACGATCAACTCGACCTCTTTCTAAGCGAAACCTCCAAGTTCTTGGCACGCTGACCCCTGGGGTCACATGTCTGGGCCTCACCTGAGAACCGAGAGTCGCAATGGCAAGATCGCACCCTCCCGGTTTGCTGGAGAGGAGGCAAGGTTGCGAATCCAAAGCCCGAAAGCTGTATCCATTACGTCATTGCTCTGCAGCGGGCATTCCAGCGAACGGAAGAAAAATGTAAATGAAATTTGCCGGGCTTCGTCGTAGCATTCGGCCATGACAAATCAACCCGGTTTTTCGCGCCGCACGTTTATCGCGCTCTCCGCGATGCTGCCTTTCGCTCTTCGCAGCGCTGCTGCTTCATCCGTTCCCGTCGGCCTGGAACTCTACTCCGTTCGAAACGCCTTGAAACAAGATCTCGAAGGCACGGTCCGCGCCGTCGCGCAAATGGGTTACCAGTGCGTTGAGTTCTACGCGCCCTATTTCGATTGGACCGAAGAGCAGACCAAGCAGATGCGCAAGCTCCTCGACGACCTCGGCGTGCGCTGCTACTCCACTCACAACGCGGCCGAGTACTTGAACAAGGACAACATCTTCCGCACCCGCGACAAGAACCTGATCCTCGGCTGCAAATATATCGTGATCGCATCCGCGCACATCGATCCAGGCATCGACGGGTGGAAGACTTTCGCCGGGACGCTCAACTCCGCGGCTGAGCAGCTGGAGCCCTCCGGCCTGAAAGCCGGCTACCACAACCACAAGGTCGAGTTTGTGCCCATCGACGGCGTGCGTCCCATGGAAGTGCTTGCTAAGAACACCAGGCCAACGGTAATGCTGCAGCTCGACGTGGGAACATGTCTTGAAGCGGGCTCCGACCCGGTTGCCTGGATTCGCGCCAACCCCGGACGCATTCGTTCGCTTCACTGCAAAGACTGGTCGCCCGATCCAGCGAAAGGCTACACGGTGCTGTTTGGCGAAGGCACAGCCGACTGGAAAGCCATCTTCAAGGCCGCGGAAAGCGCAGGCGGTGTCGAATATTACCTGATCGAGCAGGAAGGCAGCCGCCTCTCCGAACTCGACACCGCCCGCAAATGCCTTGAGTCAATTAAGTCGGAGGTTGGAAGTTAGAGGTCAGAAGTAAGAGCTTGGAATTTAGAGATTGGAAATGTGGAGACGCGGAAAGCGCAGCCAGAAACTATCTTCCGAATTCGAATTTCTCACTTCGAACCTCTCACCACTGAACTTCGTCGTCCAATTTCCAATTTCTAACTTCTGAATTTGACGAGGAAAGAGCGCCGCGCAACCAAAAAGTCCGGTTACACGGCGCTCGGGGGTGTTGGCGAGTGGATTGTAGGTTCGCTGAAGTATTTGCAGCTGGTGGGAACCGTTTTAGCGGGGCTTGCTGTGCCTGGGGCGCGTCTCGTGCTTGAATGCTATTGCCACAGCAGGCCTCCGCGGAAATCCTTTCAAGTTTTTGAGCGCATGTCGTGCCAGCGCGCCTGGCGCTCAGCGTTCCAGCGTTTCAGTCCGGGCGCGTTCCGTGCTTTTGCAACTCATCCATCGAGCACGATTACCAAGTGCAGGGATCGTGCCAAACTCGGAAATCGTAAACTTCGCGTTTTGTGCGGCTTGCCAGCGCAGCCGAATCCGCTTTTGGTTCAACGCGGGAATCTGTCCCTCCCCGGAACAAACTTCAGGGGGGCGTGGCTCCGATCACAGGTACACTCCATGCAGATCCACGCGTTCGCATGTCCAAATCGAATGAAACGCTGGCAGGCCCCGCCCCCGGTCAAGGAAGGTCACGACGCCGCGCCTCCCGATTTTGCCGGAGCGGCTGCCTCTTGTTCGTCGCGCTTCAAATACCGGTACAAACTGGTGCGCCCAATTCCCAGAACATGCGCCGCACGCAGGCGATTACCCTGGCACATGTCCAGCACCCGCTGGATGTGCACCTTCCGCACTTCGTCCAGGGCCAACGGCCGCCATTCGTCTCCTTGCGCCGTCCGCTCACCGCGATGTTGCAGGTGTTCGGGCAGGTCCGCCAGATCAATGAAGTCACTGGTTGCCGTAATGCAAGCGCTGGAAATGACATTCTCCAGTTCACGCACGTTGCCTGGCCACGGATGCTGCAGCAACACAGCTTGGGCCCGCCGCGTTAACCCCGGAATCTTCTTCCCGTAAGCATCGTTATATTTTTTCAGGAAAAACTGTACCAGCAGCGGAATGTCTTCCAGCCGCTCGCTCAAGGACGGAATGCGGATCTGAATGGAGGTCAACCGGTAGAACAGATCCTCTCGAAAACGACCGGCCAGGACCTCGGCGCGCAGATCGCGGTTGGTTGCCGCGATCAAGCGTACGCGGATCTGCTTCACTTCGGGAGAGCCGACCCGCTGAATTTCCCGGTTCTGAATTACGCGCAAAAGCTTGGCCTGCATGGCCAGCGACGTTTCGCCAACCTCATCGAGAAACACGGCGCCGCCGTTCGCATACTCGAAGAGACCAGGCCGCGTGTCCGTCGCGCCGGTGAAGGCGCCCCGCACGTGCCCGAAGAGCTGACTCTCGATCAGTGTATCCACCATCGCGGAGCAGTTGCACACCACCAAGCGCTGCGAGCTTACCGGACTGATCTGGTGGATGGCTCGCGCCACGAGCTCTTTCCCCGTGCCGGTCGCCCCGGTTACCAGGACATTGGTGTAGTGCCGCGCGATCTTGCGCGCGAAGTCAAAAACCTCCAGCATGGCTGGGCTTTTGCCCACAATGCCATGAAACTCTAGGTCGTGCAGCAGTTGCTCTTCCAGCGCGCGCACCCGCCGCCGCTGGTCGTACAACGCGGCGACCTCGTCGAGGGTGCGTTTCAGCCGGCTGCGTTCAATGGGTTTGGGCAGAAAATCCGTGGCGCCCCGCCGGATGGCTTCCAGCGCCGAGTCCAGCGAGTACTGCGCGGTCATCACGATAACGTGTACGCCCGGATCGGTCCGGAGCGCGCGGTCGAGGAAATGGTAGCCATGAATTCCCAGATCGGCGAAGACCAAGCGGCCGCGTCCGTAGCGCACCCACTTCAGCGCCTCTTCCGGATCGGAGGTCAGGATAGACCCGTACCCCAGCTCCTCCACCAGGCCCGCGAGCGCTTCCAGTTGTGCCGGATCATCGTCGAGAATGCAGGGAGTCAACGTGCTCTTCGTCGCGACGATCTCCACCGTCTTTGTAAAACCATGTCCCACCTTCCTAACGTTCGCAACGCAACTGCCACTCTTCCCCCTCATTCTCCCAACGGGCGGCGCTGTGTCGTGACCGCATTCCCACCCGTAAGCGCTTGTCGTTCAATCTGGTATCGATTGTGCGACCGCGGCCGGCGGACCCTTTGAGGACCTCTTGTCCGTTTAACGTGCCGAATCGCGCGAAGGCCCGACGCCATTTCGAACCGCGGTTCCGTTTCGGCCCTCTTCCTTGCGGCTTGACGGGAACCAAGGCCACCACTTCCATCCACTTCCTCCTCCTGGGGGCGCCCGAGGTCCGCACGGGCGTCGCCGCTACAGCGCGACGTTACGGCCGCAACCTCACAACAACGTCATGGCCGCAACCACGCGCGACATTGTCCGCTAAAACGCTAGTCGCCTAAATGCGAGTTGCCCGAATGCTAGTTAATCGAACTCGTGTCCACCGTGCGCGGGGTGACGGGATGCAGCCGGAATTGCTGCTGGCCTTCCGCCGTGATGGCCACGAACTCCGCTTCGTAGGGAACCGGATGGGATCGATCAGCGCTGAGCGATTGGAGCAGCCGAAGGAAAACCAACGCTCTATCGGGCACCGCATTGCGCAACACGACCAGCTTCCCGGAATCCTCGTTCCATTCCAGGTCGGATTTTTCGACAAAGAACGCTTGGTTTTGGTCCCAACCGGACACTTCCACGCGATACAGACCAGCGATGGGAAAGCGGGCAGACAGCATGCTATGCGACCTCGGGCAGGCACGCTGCAGCCCGAGGGCCAATAACCTTGGCGGCAGGCAACTGAATCGAAATGCCTTAAATGAGTGAGGCGTGTGCACCGGTGAGCGCGAACGAAAACCTGCCGTGTGCGAGCGATCGGATGGAATCCTCCAGTCCGCACGTCTAGCCCTGCATGCGGCGAAGAGCCTAGAAATGGCTGCGAAGAAGCAGGTTTTCGGCGAAGCTTTCCACCGGTCCGTAGAGATACCGGAACGCCAGCAATCCCAGCAGCAGTCCGAGCCGCGCATAACTGCTGCCGCGGAGCCAACTCAAGTAGCGCCCCGCGGTGTGTTCGTCCATCAGCAGCATAATGGCCGTGCTTCCGTCCAAAGGGGGCACCGGAAGGAGGTTAAACGTGCCCAGCAGCAGGTTCAGCGAAAACAACACATACAAGCTTACGATCGCAAAATCTGGATGTCCTCCGGCACGCCAGTGCAACCAGCCCATCGCGCTTCCGATCCGGAGGCCCGCCGCGGCGATGAACATCAGCGTGAAATTCGCCGCCGGACCGGCCAAGGCCATCAATGCCGCACGGCGCGGATGGCGCTGCTCCCAGAGCGGATCGAACGGGGCGCTGGCCCAGCCGATCATCCCGCGCGTGAAGAGAAATGCCAGAATCGGAATCACCACCATGCCCCACGGCTCGCGCCGGATATGTGGTACCGGATTGAGCGTCACCTGTCCGGCTAAGGCCGCGGTACTGTCGCCGCCCAGCTTGGCGACCAACCCGTGTGCGGCCTCGTGACACGTGGTCGAAAATAGAAAGACGATGTAGGAAATGAAGCCGTAAACGAGAAGCTCAGGTGTGAGGTCTGGCATCGATGTACGAGCGTAGGGTCTCGCGGAATTATTTGCAAGCGGCACCGAAGCCATAGACGCGACACCGCCTCTTCATCTGCGTGACAAAGCCCGGTCCAGGCCCGCCTTTTCCGGCGCAGTGAGTGCCCTCGAGGCGCCCTTTGCCAGAGTGCCCAACGCCAGCGGGCCGATCGCCACGCGCACCAGGCGCAGTACCTCCACTCCCAAAGCCTCCAGCATCCGCCGGATGTGCCGGTTCTTTCCTTCGTCCAGCACGATTTCCAGCCAGGAATTCTTGTCGCCGGAGCGCAATCTCGCGGCGCTCTTGACCCGCAGTAACTCGACGTCGCTTGCAATTCCTTTTTGCAACGCCGCGAGCAGTTCGTCGTCCGCGACCTTGCCAATCTGCACGTGGTAGGTCTTGTCCAGATGCGTATCGGGCGCGAGTACGTGCGCCGCCCACTCGGAATCATTGGTCAGCAGCAGCAAGCCTTCGCTTGCTCTATCCAGCCTGCCGACTGGCGCGATCCAGGGCACGGCGTCGCTCGCTGAAGGTCCGCCGCCTGGCTGCGACCATGCCGGCGGCAGGAAATCGTAGACAGTCTGGCGTCCCTTCTCGTCGGCCGCCGTGGTGACCGCGCCGCGCGGCTTGTTCAGCATCCAATACACTTTCTGCGCGGCAACACTAAGGCGCCCGTCCACCTCGATGCGGTCAACGCCGAAATGGACGGGCGCTTCCGGGTTACGCTTCACCACACCATTCAGCCGCACGCGCCCCGCGTGGATCATCGCCGCGGCTTGCGACCGCGAACAGATGCCCATCTTCGACAGTGCTCTCGCGAGACCGATCTTCCGGTTACCGCTGCCGCCTCCGTGCCTGTCGGTATCACCTTGAAACATAAGCTTGTGCCGCTTTTTGCGCTTGCACGCCGCGCCGGATTTCGCGCGAGTCCACCAGGGCAAACCCTAACTGCAGTCCTTCTCGCGCCATCCGTCCTCGGTTGTGGCGGCTTAGTGGAACCACGTCCACGTCTCGTTCGGCCGCGGCCCTCGCGGCCCACTCCCCATCAATCCCACCACACAAAAAGCCGGCAGCGGCGCTCTACCAGGCGCAGCACCGGCAGTTACAGATCGAGCAGCGTAACAGGAAAGCTGTTCAGCCTGGGATATCAACTCATCCGAGTTCCAGAGGCTTAAAAAGCACGAGTTTCTGGGGAGACTTCCCGTTACTAATCGGCCCAACTTCTTCGAAGCCCCTTTTCCGGCCAACCTCCAAGTAGTCGATGATTTGCCATCTGGATAGCGTCCGGTTTCGCGACGGTTCTTCCCGCAACCGGACAGTCTGGCAGTCGATGAAGCGCTAAGTATAGGCAGCACAGGGAGTTGAAAGAGGGAGGAGCGGAGGAATAGATGCCCTTACTCAGCGCAAAGGGGAGGGCGTCGCCATGCAAAGACTTTGGCAGGATTTGCGGTATGCGGTTCGCATGCTGAAGAAGAGCCCTGGGTTCACCGCGGTCGCCGTGCTAACCCTGGCCATGGCTATCGGCGCAAACGCCGTCGTCTTTAGTGTCTTGAGCGCACTGATCCTCCACCCGCTCCATCTGCCTAACGCGGACAGCCTCTACGCAATCCAACGCGCCGACGAGGCTTCCTGCTACCAATCCTATGCCGACTACCTCGACCTGCGCGATCGGAACCATAGCTTTGATGGCCTGGCTGCGTACAACGCCGGTGAAGCCGGCCTCGATACCGGCGAAAACACCACCCGCGCCTGGCTTGTGGAAGTGAGCGGGAACTTCTTCGACGTATTAGGAGTTCAGCCCTATCTCGGCCGCCTGATTCATCCCTCGGACGAGCATGGCCCAAACAGCGCTGCCTACATCGTGCTCAGCTACGCCTACTGGCACACTCGTTTTCAGGATGATCGCAGCGTCATCGGCCGCGTCGTCCAACTGAACAAACATCCCTTCACCATCGTCGGTGTAGCGCCGCCTGAATTTCATGGCACCTTGGTCTTCTTCAATCCCGATCTGTTTATGCCCATCATCAACACCCCTCAGATCGATGGGGAAATTGACCTGAACACACGCGCCAAGCGTTGGGTTTTTCAGACACTCGGACATGTAAAGGCTGGTGTCAGCCTCGCACAGGCCACTGCCGATTTGGATTCCATCGGCTCCTACCTGGAAAAGACCTACCCCAAAGACGATGACCAACGGCGGTTTACCTTGGCGCGCCCAAGTCTTTACGGAGATCATCTTGGCCGGCCCGTGCGCGCATTCATGGCCGCATTAATGCTCCTCGCAGGGCTGATTCTCCTGGCCGCGTGCGCCAACCTGGGAAGCCTGTTCGCGGCGCGCGCCGCGGACCGTTCCCGCGAAGTTGCTTTGCGCCTCGCTCTTGGCGCTGGCCGTATGCGTGTTCTGCAGCAACTCTTCACCGAAGCCCTCTTGCTTTCCCTGATGGGAGGCGCGGTCGGGATCTGGGGCAGTGTTGTGCTCTTGCATGGCCTCAGCCTGTGGCAGCCATTTACTCGCTGGCCCATCCACATGCCCGTGAACCCTGACGCCAATGTCTACGTGGTCGCTCTGCTGCTGACTTTGGCCAGCGGACTCCTGTTTGGCGCCGTGCCGGTCAGACAGGTGCTTCACACCGATCCGTACCAGATCGTCAAGGCAGGATCGCATGGCAGAGTTGGTCGGGGCTTGACCGTTCGAGACCTGGTGCTTGGCGCGCAAATCGGAATCTGCGCCATGCTGGTCACTTCCTCGGCGGTTGCTGTACGTGGATTGCTGCGCTCGCTGCACAGTAATTTCGGTTTTGAGCCGCGCAACACTGTGCTGGCAGATACGGACTTGAGCATGGCCGGCTACCATGGCGACACCGTGCCCGAAATGCAAAGTCGTACCATCGATGCCCTCGAGAGCATTCATGGCGTAGACTCCGTGGGATTGATTGATGCGATGCCGTTGGTCAGCGGAGGATTTAACGGCTCGCTCGTCTTTACTGACGAAACGGCCGACCTGAGGTCGTCGAATGCTGTCGCTGACTCCTTCGTGTTCGGCATATCTCCCAACTACTTCCACGCGGCAGGCACCATCCTGCTTTCGGGAAGGACCGTCACGTGGCACGACGACAAGGACGCGCCGGGTGTGGCCGTGATCAACCAGGAGTTTGCCCGCAAGACCTTTGGCTCCGTAGCGAACGCCATGGGCCGATATTTCAAGAAGCGCGATGGAACGCGCATTCAAGTCGTGGGTATCGTGGAAGACGGAAAATACAATCGGCTCATGGAAGAGCAACAGCCCGCGATGTTTCTCCCCATGCTGCAATCCTCTTCGAGTCAGACATATTTCCTGGTGCGTTCCAGCCGCGATCCGGGCCAATTGGTGGCCGCGATCCGAAATACGGTGCGGGGTCTCGATGCGGGTCTGCCTCTTTACATCGAACCGTTGAACAAACAGCTGGACACCGCGTTGTTTGCTTCGCGCATGTCGGCCATCACGCTGGGTGTGCTGGGCATGATGGGCGCGATGCTCTCCATAACCGGCATCTTTGGAATGGCGGCGTATTCGGTCAGCAAGCGCCTACGAGAGTTGGGAATTCGCATGGCCCTCGGCGCGCAACGCAAGGAAGTGTTACAGGCAGCCTT
Source organism: uncultured Acidobacteriota bacterium (assembly GCA_963721915.1). GTDB lineage: Bacteria > Acidobacteriota > Terriglobia > Acidiferrales > UBA7541 > Acidiferrum. The sequence continues at coordinate 207,883 of CAVRLD010000012.1, forward strand.
GGGGCGCGCATTGAAATTGCTCGCTTTTGGTTCCGCGGCAGGACTGCTGCTCGGAATTTTGGCGAGCCGCGTCTTGGCTGCTATCGTATTCCACGCTACTCCCCGCGATCCTCTGGTGATGATTTGCGTCGTTCTAGCCATGGCGTTGCTCGGACTAGTGGCTACGTGGATCCCAGCCCAACGCGCGCTCTCGATCGATCCTGCGGTACTGCTGCGCGAAGAGTGAATCCACTTTGTTGAGTCTCGGCACACTTCCTGGTTACCCCAGCTGAGTTACGCTAGTGCTTAATCGGATGCGCGTTTTCGCTAATACGTGAAGGCAGGCAGGGTGCTCCGCGCGCGTTCGATTAAGCCGTTTGAAGGAAGCCGCTGGCGGCTGCGGCGGATGCGGGCTAGTGGGACCCGATCTAATGGCTATGGGAATTCAATCTTTTCGCTCATCTGTAAGCTGTTGGTTTTGCGGTACTTAGAAAACGGGCATGTGCGAGAACTGCAATTCGGTGCGTTACGCTGGGGCATAGCACGCGGAGCATAGCACGCGAAGCGTCCGCCGCGCCAGCGGCTTCGTTGTATGCCGGGCATGTTCAGCAGCTAGGAGGTGCAAATCCTCTACCCAACCTGATGGAGGTGAAGGGTTAGCGATGACGCAAGGGCTATCGCCGCGAGGCGAGGTCTGAAGGAAGCGTCAAGCAAATGTGCGAGTCGATGAACAAGAACCGAATATAAGGCGTGAGCGTCGGACGAGCGGGCAACGTACCGCGAAGTCCATATTCCATCAAGGATGCGAAGCGTAGATTCGGCGACTGTGCACAGAAGGCGGCTGGAATTACCCCGGGAGATCTGCCCTGTGTCGCTGCGGCGACTGAGAGAGCCGAGAGGCAATCTGACCGCAGGGCAGAAGTCAGCAGAGGGTGTAGTAGATCACGACGTCGGCGAAGCTAGTGAGGCACTCCAATACCGAAAGGTGGAGCCAACAGATAGGCCGAGCCGGGAACGGTGATTGAAGACCCGAACGAGAGGAGAGCGAGTAGGACATGGATCTCAGGCGCGACAAGCGGCAGAACATCCAAGAGAAATTGGACTTCTCATCCGAATGGAAGGGTGAAGCCCGCCAAGCCGGAAGGGAAGAGACCGAACCGCGTCAGGCGATGCATGAACCCGAAAGCCCAGCTAACACCATCCGACTCATGGAGGAAGTATGTGAGCGAGAAAACCTGTTGGAGGCATTACGGCGGGTGAAGGCTAATAAAGGTAGCGCCGGGATCGACGGGATGACCGTCGGCCAACTCAGCGGCTACCTGAAGCAGCACTGGCTCACCATCCGGGAACAACTGCTGAACGGGACCTATGAACCGCAGCCGGTAAGGCGCGTGGAAATCGAGAAGACGGACGGAGGGGGGATGCGAAAGCTTGGTATCCCAACTACGCTCGATCGATTTCTCCAACAAGCGGTGATGCAGGTTCTGCAGCGGCGGTGGAACCCCACGTTTTCCGATCACAGCTACGGTTTTCGACCGGGACGATCCGCGCATCAAGCCGTAACCCAAGCACAGCTGTACCTTGCAGAAGGTTACGGTTGGGTGATCGATCTCGACTTGGAGAGATTCTTCGATCGAGTCAATCACGACAAATTGATGGGGCAGGTCGCGAAACGTGTCGAGGACAAGCGGCTGTTAAAACTCATTCGGGCGTTCCTGAACGCCGGGGTGATGGAGAACGGGTTAGTCAGTCCAAGTGTGGAAGGAACTCCGCAAGGAGGTCCACTTTCGCCTTTGTTGAGTAACCTCGTACTCGATGAACTCGATCGGGAGTTGGAGCGCCGTGGACATCGCTATGTTCGTTACGCAGATGATTGCAACATCTACGTGCGAAGCGAGCGAGCCGGTCAACGAGTGATGAAGAGCATCACGAAATTCATCACGCAGCAGCTCAAACTCAAAGTGAACGAGTCCAAGAGTGCGGTGGCGAAACCGCAGGAGCGAAAATTCCTTGGATTCAGCTTTACGGACGGGCCAGAGGTCCAGCGCGTCATCGCGCCGAAGGCCTGGGACCGTTTTAAGAGACGGGTCCGGGAAATCACGCGACGAGCGAAAGGTGTCAGCATCGAGATGACGATGGCAGAACTAGCCCCCTACATGCGGGGTTGGCGCAGCTATTTCGGCTTCTGCGAAACACCCCAGGAACTCGTCAATCTTACTCGTTGGGTCCGGCTGCGACTTCGAGTGGCTCTGTGGCGGCAGTGGAAAACACCACGTCGTCGTCGGGCCGCACTTCTCGAATTGGGGGTACGCCCGCGACTAGCGCGCAACACCGCTAGTAGCTCCCGTGGCCCTCGCTACCTCGCACAGGCCAAGGCCCTCTCTGTGGGGCTTTCCAATGCCTACTTCAAATCGCTCGGTCTTCCGTCGTTGCTCGAGGGTTGCTAGCGTAACCAATCGAACCGCCGTGTACGGACCCGTACGCACGGTGGTGTGGCAGGGGTCGGCGGGTGACCGCCGCCCCTATGCCGATCAAACGGGCAAACCGGAACTTATTTCGGCCCGGAAGTCCGGGAAGTTTCGCCAGATAGGTACCGACAAACGCGCTCGTGCTTAGAAATTCGAAAGTATAGTGGCCCTGCGATATTAAGATTGATTCAGAAATACGGAAACAGGAACAGAAGGAAAACGTCCCGGACAGTACCAGGAGCGGGTCTTTAGCCCGCGGCGGTCAAGCGTCGGCTCTCAGGGCCGCAGGCACTTGGATAGGCACAATAAAATTGCTGGCGAGAAGGTAGGCGAACAGGTGTCCGAGAGGTCCCGCGCGACGGAGTTGGGCGGCAGAAACCCATCCGCTCTCTTCACTCCATTCCCAACCGGAGGCGGAAACAGTGTTGAGCGATTCGCGCAGATCCGCGACGGTCATAGGATAAGCGTAGATGCGGACGTTCTGGGCGAACAGGCGCGCGAGGGCCTCCAGAAGGTTGCCTTCGAGATTGCCGTAAGGGTCTTCAAACGCGCGAATGATCAGCGAAAGGCCGACGACGAAGCGCACAGGCGCCGTTGTGTAGCGGTTGATGAGGGCGGTCATATGGTAGAGCTCGCGCTGGCGAAAAAGCAGCACGTCGCCGCCAGTGGCGAGAAGGGCGTCGATGCGGCGAAGCAAGTCGGGGATGTCCGGAGGCGCTTCGTTGAGCGCGAACGGAGCAGCCGTGAGGCAGAAAAAACCAGCGGGCGCCGACTTTGTTGCGCCCAGCTCATTGCGAAATTCCTGAATGGCGGTAGGAAGCAATCGCGCGTGGACGTGCGCGTGAGCGGCATCCACGTGCCCAAAGTAGCCGGGCGCAAGCACAACGGCTTTCTTGTAGAGAACCTCGGTAGGGGGAACGGCGGGGCCCTTGGAGGGGAAGAATACAGCTTCGGCGAATCCCGCAGATACCAGGTGGGCCAGGAGAGTGCGGCGGTCCCAAGCCTCGAATGCGGGCCCGCGTAGATCGATGTAGTCGATTTCGATGCGCTCCTTGACGACGTCCGCTGCCACGCCTTTCAGAAAAGATTCCTCGGTTTGCAATTCGTAGAACGCAGCGTAGATGAGATTGACGCCGAGAATACCGATGGCTTCCTGCTGGAGGATATTGGAAGGATCGAGCATGTTGATGTGCATGAGGATGTCGTTGGGCGGGCCGCCAGGCTGCGACTGAAAGCGCAGACCGATCCAACCATGAGGTTCGTTGGTTCCAGCGAAGTTGCGCGCGGAGACGGTATCCGCAAAGGAGAAGAACCGAGTCCGCGTCCCGCGAGTCTTCTCTAATTCGGCAAGGAGCTGGCGCCACTCGCTCTCCAGCATGGCTTCGAGGCGTTGCTTCGATACGTACCGCGAGCCGGAACCGTAGAGATCGTCGCTGACTTCTTTATCGTAGGCCGAAATAGTTTTGGCCACCGTGCCGGAGGCGCCTCCTACTACAAGGAACCAGCGCGCGACTTCCTGTCCGGCGCCGATTTCGGCAAAGGATCCGAAGCTGGATGTATCAAGATTCACGGTGAGTGCTTTATGGTGAGTGTCGAGCTTTTCAGGGGGAGGCATAGTCAGGCACCGTTTCCGCGACCTTCTAAGCGGCGCGAAGAGTCCGTGACGCTAGTGAAACTGGGCGCGTGAGGACAATTCTATCCGAGATTTTGTTTTTGTTCGAAAATGGTAAAGACTCTACATCCGTTTTGTCCTCCTGCACACTGACCGAACCATGTTCCCTCTGGGCATCCGCCGGCAATGGGCAGCGAGCCCCAGTGGAACTTCAACTTGCCCCAACGGACGCCTGGCCGACGACTGGGGCAAACACGGCATCACCGTAAAATTGCCTCGCCCCCGGATGGTTCCCGCACCGAACAAAACAAGATCCTCTACGAAAGCAAAGAATGGGTCGACTACCAAACCGACCGCATCCCCGTAAAACGCCCAGACCAACCGAAAGATCTTGACGCCGCAGTTGTGTTCCTCGCTGCCGAATCGAGCCGCTATGTCACGGAACAGACGTTGCTCGTGGATGGCGGAATTTCCACCGGGGCAACGCGTGCCCTCGTTCAACCTAAGAGGTCCGGAGCCAACGAGCCGTCGCGCAGCTAACCTGGATTTCACACGCGCGAGCCACCTTTCTCCTGCCGGTCCTGACACAGCCAAGGTGACGTAAATTCTTGTCTGTAAATTCGAATTCTCGGCAGAAGGAGAGGTTGTACTTTCCTTTGGAGCACCAACTCACAGAGGAGATACACCCGGATGTGGGAACAGCAAGTCCTCGGCGACGGCCATCTTCCCGTAACCGCCCGAACGGCTCTGCACTCAAGAGCCTGGCTGGAACATTGCAGACTGGCGGGGATGGGTGTACGTTACCGGTCGGCGAGGAAGTCAAAATGGGAATCCCAGTCAATTCGTTAAACGCATACGCTGGGGCAAAAGTGAGCAGCTATGGAAGTCAAACACGGACGCATACCGCCCGGCCCCCAAGAAAAATACGAAACCACTGACGACCTCCTGGTTTGGATGAGTCGTCAGTTCAGAATCTTCGGTGACATCTATAAGGCCTCCGTGTATGGGACCAGCGCCTATGTGATCAGGGACGTCGAGTTTGCGCACCATGTGCTCGTTGAGAACTGGCAGAACTACGTAAAAGGTCAGATGACCGGACGCGTTGCCTTGCTCCTTGGTGATGGCCTCATGGTGAGCGAGGGGGAACTCTGGAAGCGGCAGCGGCGAATGATACAACCAGCATTCAATCATGAATCAATCAAGACTTTGGCGAAACTGATTACGGCCGTCAATTCGCGACTTCTCAGGAAATGGCAACTGGCAGCCCGGAGAAACGAAAGTGTCAATATTACGCACGACGTCAGCGGCATGGCCCTCGAGGTTGTGCTCCGCTTCATTTTGGACGACGATTACGAGCAGGTCGGCTTCCATTTCGATCTCCTCTCCCAAGAAAAGGCGCGCGACATGGCATTTGCGCGCTCGTTTCGGGCCTTAGGGAAGATTATTCTTCAGGTCATCGATCGAAGACGAAAGGATCCGGCGACGTCCACTGGCGCTTTGGGCATACTCATGCAGGCGCGCGACCCGCAGAGCGGCCAATTAATGCAGGATCGCCAAATGCTCGACGAGATTCTCACGCTGATCGTCGCGGGTCACGAGACCACGGCGAGCACCCTGAATTGGACCTGGTATCTGATCTCCCAGCACCCGGAAGTCGAACAAAGGCTGTCTAACGAGCTCAACGACGTGACAACCTTTTCTGAGTTCGATGATCTGCCCAGGTTTCTCTATACACGACAAATCATCGACGAAACCATGCGTTTATATCCAGCTGGTTGGCTGTTGAACCGTAAAGCGCTGCACGATGATCATCTCGGCGAGTATTTCGTTCCGGCCGGAACTGAAATCTATGTTCCGCCCTACTTCATCCAGCGGCATCCCGATGTATGGGAGGAGCCAGACCGCTTCAATCCAGATCGCTTTCGACCTGACAATTCAAAACATCGGCATCGACTGGCGACGATCCCTTTTTCCGCAGGCCCGCGGAACTGCATCGGAGCGCTTTTTGCCCGTGTCGAAATGCAGATTCATCTCTTGACAATCGCCAAGTACCTGCGGTTGCGATACATTCAATCGAGGCCGATTCAGCTCGACGCCGGCGTGAACCTGCGTAGTAAGTATGACTTCATCATGTACCCAGAGTTCAAAATAGTCGGAAACTCGGAAGCCGCTGTTTCCGATTTGGATTCGTAAGCGCCCGGCGAATATTTCGAATTATCCACAAGTAGGTGGATACGGCTGGTCGGCGCAGAAGCCCCGCCTCCTACACTAGACGCACCTCGTCGTCATCTGCAATGAGGGCGCAAAACGCATGGTCATCAAGGTTGAAGCCAAGGCGGACGAGCCTTTCGGTGATGTGATATCAAACTGCTATGGACGTGTTAGCGATGAACGATGGGTTCCACATCTATCCAGAGACTATTCGGGATTCGAAGAACAAAGGTAAGTATTTAATTCTCTTTAGAATGAACGCTTGCAAAAAAAAACTAGGAGAGAGAGCTTTACAGTTAACTCAGCGAGATACGCCCTAGCAGGCTGCGGAAAAATCGTGCGGAGCCAGCAATTTCTAGGTTGGTTTAAGTCACTCGGGAGTTTTCGAGCCTTTGCGGCGTGATTTGTCGTGCTACCGAGCGCCCGAAAGAGGTGTTTCAGCTCCGTTCAGAGACACTACGGCCCGCACTGACTACGTTGGAACTGCGCTGCGCATCAGGTTTCGCATGCGCACCAGGTTGTAGGCCGCGCAAGCGAACGTAAAGATCCAATCGACCTTCAGCGTCCCGCGATGCCGCACTTTGCGCAGCAACGCAATGGTCTTCAACCAACCAAAACATTCTTCGATGCGCTTCCTTTTCTTCTGACTGATCGCATAGCCCGCGTGCCGCGCCGTGCGACTATCGATAGCGCTGCCGCCTCTTCGCCCAAGGTTTTGCGCCACATGCGGCTCACCCATAGGTTCCGACACTCGCGCACGAAATCCGCCGTGTCGAAGCCCTTGTCGCCAGCTACCGTCACCCGCTTGCTTCCCGGAAGTTCCTGCAGCATTTCCAGAGCGGCATAGCGCTCCGCCGTGCCCGTGGCTTCCCACACCCGGCTGTCCACCATCAACCCGTTGCGATTCTCCACCAGCAGATTCCCGCTGTAGCTCAACTGGGCCTCCTTGCCTGGACCTTTGCGCGCCATCTGCGCTTCGGGATCGCTTTTCGACTCATGCGTTTCGTTCGAGCGCTTCTCGCCGCGATAATCCACCGTGGGATTTCCGGGATCATCCGGCGGAGACGAACTCTTCTTGTTCTTAGGCTGAAAACTCTTCACGCCGGCCCAGGCTTCCAGCAAACTTCCATCTACCGTGAAGTGCTCGTCCGAGGCCCAGCCCTGCCCGCGGGCTTGCTCCACCACCAGCGCCAGAAACTCCTTGGCCACTTCGGCCTCTAGCAAACGGTCGCGGTTCTTGGTGAACACCGTGGCATCCCACACCTCATCGTCCAAGTTCAGCCCCACGAACCAGCGAAACAATATGTTGTAGTCGATCTCCTCCACCAGCAGCCGCTCGCTGCGCACCGAGTACAGCATCTGCAGCAACAGAGCCCGCAGCAACTGCTCCGGCGGAATCGACGGACGGCCCACTTGGGAATACATCTTGTCGAACTCTGGCGAGAGTTCCTTGAGGACCTTATCTACCATCGTGCGGATCGGCCGCAGCGGATGATCTTTGCGTACCCGCTGCTCCGGTGAAAGGTAGCTAAACACATGCCCCTGCTGCTGATCGTTTCCTCGCATGCCTAATCAGACGCACCGCGCGCCGCCTCGTTACAAAATTCCTGGCTTTTTCAGCATCCTGCTAGAGCTTACGCTGGTTCCGGGATCGGCTCGATTCTGCCTAGCAGGAAAACATAGCCCGCAATCCCAATCATCAAAAACGCGGCCGCGGCACCAAACGCCCATGAAAACGAATGCGTAGCGTGCAGAATATATCCCGTGATGATCGGCGCAGCGATGCCAGCAATTTGATTCGCCAAATTCAGTATGCCACCCAGCGTGCCTACGCTTTCCCGCGGCGCGATCAAAGAAGGAATCGACCACCCCACCGGCGACGCTGCGGAAAGTCCCCCAATTGATAGGCTGATCCAGAAAACGGAGGCGAATGGCGTGAGTGATCGCGTCGCGCCGAAAATTCCCAGTCCTAAAGCCGTTCCGCCGATGAGGACAGCCTGGCGAACGCGAACCGGGTTCCAGCCGCGTTGAATCAGCGTGTCCACGAGCACTCCGCCGACGCCGAGATCGACAACCGCTGCAAACAGCCACGGCACGCTTGTGTACAAGACCGAGTGAAACAGATCGATGTGCAAAGCGGTAGAAAGGTAGGACGGCAGCCAGGCCAGCAGCAGATAAAAAGTGTAATTGTACGATCCGAATCCCAAGGCCAGGCCCCAAACCTTCGGCTGCTTCAGCAAATACAAAAGCGGTGCGCCTTTAGCCGCGCGTGCCTGGTCTTCCGGCTGCGCGCCGCCCTTGATGATGAATTCGCGCTCGGCGGGCGTGAGGTGCTCGTCCTCGCTGGGGTTTCGGTAGAACGCGTAGAAGAGTGCAAAGTATAGAAGGCTGATGACACCTGTCGCAACGAAGCTCAAGCGCCAGCCGAAGTGCAGCAGGAAGATGCCAATGAGAGGGACGCCCACACCTGGGGCAAATTTTGCGGCCGAGTCGAACATCGCCGTTGCCAGGCTCCGCTCTTGCTGCGGGAACCAGTAGCCCACTCCCTTCGCGTTGCCGGGAAATGTGGGAGCTTCGCCGATGCCCAAAAGGAATCGCGCCGCAAACAGCGCTTCGATTCTTGTGGCAGCGGCCGCGGCAAACGAGGCTATGCTCCAGACAATCGTGCTGATGCGGCCTATGCGGCGCACACCGAAGCGATCGAGCAGGAGGCCGCAGGGAAGTTGCAGTGCGGCGTATGGCCAGTTGTAGAAGCTTGAGAGGTAACCGAACGTTACCGCGGATATTCCGAACGCGTCGGTGAGCGCTTGCTGCGAAACCGAAAGGTTCACGCGGTCGAAATAGTTGACGAGTACGCCGAAACCCAGCAAGAGTGCGATGCCCCAACGGCGGCGTGGGACGTGCGATCGAATCGCAAAGGTGTTGGACGTTGGCGAAGTCAAGGTTTAGCGGACTAGCCTGCACCATTGGCGGAGATCGATCAACAACGAATCGTGGTCCGGGAAACCAAGTGGCGCAGACACTCTTGTCTGTGCTCGCTGTAAAGATCAGTCCAGGTCGATCGTCAAATTATCATTTCCTGTCTGCGTCATACTGAACACAGACAAGAGTGTCTGTGTTACTGAACGATCCGCGCTGCCCAGCCGCCGCCGGGCGCCAGCTTAACCGTTAACCTCGTGTTCTTATTCACTTGGGTCTTCGTCATTTTGTAGTCGCTGGCCATGCGATCGGCGTTTACGCCGTCCTCGAATGCCTGCATCTGGTAGGTGCCGTCAGGGAGGAAAGAAAAGTCGATGTCCAATTCCCTCGGAGTCCAGTCGGTCATTGCACCGACGTACCAGTCACGCCCGCTGCGGCGCGCGACGACTACGTAGTCTGAGATTTTGCCGCTCAGCGGACGCGTGTCATCCCAGACGGTTGGCACCGGTGCCAGAAATTCCATTGCCTCGGGCTCGCGCAGGTAGTTCGAGGGGCTGTCCGACAGCATTTGCAATGGGGCATCGTAGATGACATACATCGCCAACTGCTGGCATCGCGTGCCGAGGCTCATGGGCCGATCGTGAATTGCGGCGAAGCTCGCCTTTTGCGCGTTCAGCATGGCGCCGGGCGTGTAGTCCATTGGGCCGAGGAACATCCGTGTGAATGGAAGCGTGGCGCTGTGCTTCGGGTCGGTCTCCGCGCTCCACTTGTCCCATTCCATGCCGCGGACGCCTTCAGTGTTGATCAGGTTTGGCCATGTGCGGGTCATCGTCGCGGGCTTCTGGTCGCCGTGAAAATCCACCAGGATTTTTCGTTTGGCCGCTTCGCGGCATACCTTGTGGTAGTAATTGATCAGCAGCTGGTCGCTGCGCTGCATGAAATCCACTTTGATGCCCTTTACGCCCCACTTCGCGTATTGATCGAGCGCGGGTTCGAGCTGGTTGTCGAGCGTTTTCCACGCGACCCACAGAATGAGCCCGACATCTTTCTGTTTTGCGTAGGAGGCCAGCTCGTCCATGTTGATTTCCGGAACGACCTCAAGAATATTTCCCGCCTTGTACCAGCCGGCATCCAGAATGATGTACGGGATCGCGTATTTCGCCGCGAAATCGATGTAGTACTTGTAGGTCGCAGTGTTGATGCCGGCTTTGAAATCGACGTCATAGAGATTGTTGGCGGCCCACCAGTCCCACGCGACTTTGCCCGGTTTGATCCACGACGTGTCCGCAACCTGCGATGGCTTTTCCAGCAGCCACACAATCGAATTGGTCAGCAGGTCCGAGTCCTTTTCGACGATTCCCAGCAACCGCCACGGATAGTTTCGCGTCCCTTTGGTGACGGCAATGTAGTCTGCCGCTTCCGTAACGCGAACATCCAGCTCGTTGTCCTGTTTTTCCTTTAACGGATAGGGCGGAAAGGTGGCTGCGAGTCCGGTGCTGCCGGTTCCTCGCAACCACAATCCGGGATATTCCTCGACATCCGATTCGGCGACGGCGACCTTCGCACCTTGCCCCACATCGACGACCGCAGGAAGCGTCGCAATGAATGCCGGCAATATCTCCGTCAGGTGTTGCGGCAGATATTTTCTTTCATTGTGGGACATGAAACTATCTTCCTGCGGGTAATAGACTACGTCGTTGGCGGAGAAATTCAGATTCATCTCTTCGCCATATACCTTGACCTCCGGCTGCGGGAGTGAAGTTTCCAGTCGATACGCTACGCCTTCGTTGTACGCGCGAAACGTTACCGCGTAGCCGCCATCCATCTCCAGGCGCACCTCGTTGTAGCGGTCGCGAAGCTTCGCGAATTTCTGTCGCACCACCGGCTCGATCATTTCATCGTGGCCGCGCTCTTTGGAATGCAGGACCTTCGACGCGTCCTTTCCGAAGGTCTTGTGGTCGATGTCGATCGAAAGGGAACTGTTCTCGAGGATCGCTCGACCGTTCAGCACGACGTCGTAACGGATTCCGTGAGCAGTGCGTACGCGCACTTCAATTCGCTTATCGGGTGACTTGAGATCGAAACTTGATTGAGCTTGGGCGGTCGTCGCCATTGAAAACGCAGCTATCGCCAACAGAAACGCGACTTTTCGCAATTTATTCATAGGTCTCTCTTCAGGAAGCTGCGCCCGGCCCGACCGCTACGACAAAGTAGGTCGCGGGTGTAGTGCCCACGTTCTTGATGCCGTGCTCGTCGTTCGAGCACACGAACCCGACGCCGCCGGGTCCGAGGCGATGACTCGCGCCATTGATGGTGATTTCCACGGTGCCTTCTCGGATCAACCACATCTCCGAGTGGACGTGATGGTGCGCGGGATGAGGCATACCGCCCGGGGGCAGCGTCGTCTCATGCGTCTCCAATGATTCGCCCGTGGCCAGTGTGCCCTTCAGAACCTGGCGAAATTGACCATCCTTCGTGGCGTTGACAGGCAATTGATCGAAGTTCCAGGTGGCCGATGGCAGGGAAGTTCCCTGGCGCGGCGAGTCCTGCGCCATTGCGGCAACTGGTAGAATTGCGGCGGGTAGTAATTGACAGAGTTCGCGGCGGCTGAGCGACATGGCTCCCCCTTAAGCGCTTAACCTAGGAACCTAAAAAATGCGGGCCGAAAGGCCTGCGGTGCGGCACAAGAATCTTCACCCGGGGGTGGTTTGTCAAGGGGGTGCGGCGCGGTCATCGCGCGTCGCTTCCGGCTGATTGGCGGGCCGTGCGGTAGATGGCTTCGATGAGAGCAATGCTCTTGCGGCCTTGCGAACCGTCGCAGAGCGGCGTCGTATCGAATTCGATCGCGCGGAGAAAATCTTGGAGGATGGCTTGATGGCCGCGGACATCGGTCACCGCGGCGGAAGAGGCGCTGGCATTGGTATCGGCAGTAGTGTTCGATTCCAGGTCTGCGGGAGGCGTGCGAAGGTCGGCGGCGATGATGCGATCGTGTTCCAGAATCACGGTGCCTTCCGATCCGGTAATCTCCACGCGGCGCGGATAACCGGGGTACGCAGCAGTGGTTGCGTGTAAGGTGCCGAGCGCGCCGTTCGCAAATTCGAGGATGGCGGTGGCGGTATCTTCGGACTCAATCTTGTGCCAGGAGGTCGAGGTGCGGGCTTGAACTCGGGTAACCTCACCCAGGAGCCACAGCAGCAGGTCTACGGTGTGCACGCCCTGATTCATCAACGCGCCACCGCCATCTAGCTCCAGCGTACCGCGCCATTTCGACTTGCCGTAATATTCTGGCGGGCGGTACCACTTCACGCGCGCGTCCACGAATAAAAGTTTGCCCAGCATGTCCTGGTCGATCCATCGTTTGAGCCGCTGGATGTCGGGTTTCACGCGATCTTGAAAAATCACCCCTAGTTTTACATGCGATTCTTTCGCCGCTTCAATCAATGCGTCGGCGCGAGCCGTGGTGATGTCGATCGGCTTTTCGGTGAGGACGTGCAAGCCGCGCTTGGCTGCTGCGATGCCTTCCGTGGCGTGTAGTCCGGACGGACTTCCGATTATGACGAGGTCCATCGGACGGTGCGCCAGGAATGCTTCGAAGTCTTGATAGGCTCGCCCGCCGTATTCGCGGGACAGTTTTTCTACATTTGCGGCATTCGTCCCGTAGATTGCGGCGATGTTTACAGACGGAATCGCCCGGGCGGCGCGCGCATGGGTTTCGGTGATGTTTCCGCCGCCGATTAGGCCGATGTGCATGGACATGACAAGAGCGTTCCTGGCCGGGCTAAAGCCCGGTGGCTATAGCAAGCGAGTCCGACAGCAGGCGCGTCAGCGCGAGGGTCACCTTGAACCGCTTGGCGGGTCAACCCGAGCGCCGCCGTGTTGAGGTCGCAGATGGCCGGTGGGACTGCCGACGACAACATCCTGCTTGGTGTCATCGAAAGTTACGCGCTGTCCGGTTTGCATCGCAGCGATGGTCATGCAAAGCGCGATGGAATGGCTGTATCCTGCTTCGATGTCGGCGTTCGGTTTTTTTCGGGACTGCACGCACTCCATCCAGTTTCGGACGTTGGCGGAGGTCACGTCGTCCGCGCCGGTGTTCGCGGCGGCTGCAGTAGCAGTAGCCGCCTGCGCGAGCGATACGGTGGGTAGGAGATTCGGCTTCACGTCCATTTCTTTGGCGAATTCCTCGGTCAGCCCGCCGGCTGGGGTCACCTGGCCCTTGTCCAAGTCCAAGGTGCCGCCGTTGGAAAAATAAAATTCCTTCACACCGCCTGTCGAGTTCGTCATCCGTGACGAGTACACCACCTGAAATCCCTTGGACGGATCATCGAGCGGGCCGTAGTCAAATACCGCGGTCATGGTGTCCCAATTCTTTCTGCCGTCGTGCCAGTGGTATACGCCGCCATTCGCTACCACGCTGCGGGGGCGCGGCAATCCCGTAAACCAATGCACGGTGTCGATTTGATGGACCATCCATTGATCGGGTATTCCCGAGGAAAACGGCCAAAATAGACGAAACTCCAGATAGCGCCTCGCGTCGAAGGGCTCATAGGGGCGGTTAATCAGAAATCTTTTCCAGTCGGTGTCGGCTTCGTGCAGCTGGGAGACGAGTTTAGGGCGTCGCCAGCGGCCTGGCTGGTTCACGTTCCAGGTCATCTCCACGGAAACGATGTCGCCGAACTGCCCGGACTTGATGAACTCATGCGCACGCTGATAGACGAGGGAGCTTCGGCGCTGGGTGCCAATGGCGACAATGCGGTCGGTCCCTTTTACGGCGCTGCGGATGGCTCGCGCGTCTTCCATGGTGTCGGCCAGGGGCTTTTCAATGTATGCATCGCGCCCCGAACGGATCGCTTCCACGGCGTGCGTGGCGTGCTGGAAATCCGCCGTCGCTATGATCACCGCTTGCACATCTTTATTGTCGTAGAGTTCGTCGTTGTTACGCGCCGGTGCGATCGGCTTGTTGCTGAGCTTCGCGATGTGCGCGGCGCCTTCCTCTCGCCGCTTACTCCAGATGTCGGAAAGCGCCACGAACTCAAAATTGAGTTCGCCTGCGGACTTCAAGAATGAGGGAGCCAAACTGTTTCGGAAGCGATCGGAGAAGCCCACAATCCCGACCCCGACGCGATCGTTCGCTCCGGCAATTCGGGCGTAACTTGATGCGGCCGCGCTCAGCGCCGTGCCCGCAACACTGGCTCCCGCAAGCTTCAGGAAATCGCGCCGGGAAGCGTTCGCTCTGGACATGAAGCCTCCGTAGGAAACGACATCATGCCACAACTGCAGCGCGACCCCGCGTCAAGAAATTCAAGTGTGAAGGTCTTGCAGCGAATTGCGCGCTCAGGTACCCTCCCTGCATCGCGCCAGGTGAACCGCTTAACCGGCGGCGGGCTCGGAGCATCGGGCCCGGGGGTCGGGTGCTTCCAGGATTCTGGGACCCAAGTTTCCATTACACCTGGAGAGCGCGAGGGAAATGATCTGGCCATTCGATAAGGAGAGGGCGGGAAGCCCGGCTTCCAGCCCATTCGGGTTTTGCTGGGACAAGAATCCATGACGCGATTGTCGAACATTGCTGAGCGCTTTCGGGCGCGATTTGATGGGGTCCCGCGCGTCTATCGCGCCCCAGGCCGCGTGAACCTGATCGGTGAGCACACCGACTACAACGATGGCTTCGCGATGCCGGCGGCGATCGAGTTTTATTGCTGCGTGGCCGTGGGCGCGCGTGAGGACCACATCCTTAGTATCTATTCCGAGGAATTTTCCGCCGCGGCCGAAGTGGATCTTGCCTCCACTGCGATTTCTCCGACAAAGTCGTGGAGCGACTATCCCATCGGCGTTGCGCTGGAACTCCAAAAGGCGGGTTTTCCCGTTCGCGGCGCCAATGTTTTCATCGAAAGCGAAGTTCCCATGGGTGCGGGGCTGAGTTCTTCGGCGGCGATCGAGGTTGCCACCGCGCTGGCTCTCGCCGAAAACTCCGGCGCTGCGCCTGATCGTCTGCAGCTGGCGCGGCTTTGCCGGAAGGCGGAAAACGAATTCGTGGGTGCGCGTGTGGGCATTATGGATCAATTCGTTTCGCTCCACGGGCAGAAGGACCACGCGTTGCTCCTCGATTGCCGCGAGCTAACCTTCAAGTCGCTGGCGATTCCCGAGTCCGTGAAGTTGGTGATCAGCAACACGATGGTCAAGCATGAACTGGCCTCCAGTGAATACAACCGGCGGCGCGCGGATTGCGAAGAGGCGGTTCGCAGGCTAGCGACGGTGATTCCTGGGACCCGGGCGCTGCGTGACATCAACCTGAAGCAGTTGGAGCGACATCGCGGTTTGCTCACTGAGGTGATTTACAAGCGTGCGTTGCACATCGTGACGGAGAACGCGCGCGTTCTGGACAGCGCTGAAGCCCTGGGTGCGGGAGATATCGAGCGGTTTGGAAAGCGCATGGCTGAATCGCACCGCAGTCTGCGCGACGATTACGAGGTCAGCTGCCGCGAACTCGATTTAATGGTGGACCTTGCTTATCAACAAAAAGGTGTGTTTGGGGCACGCATGACCGGTGGAGGTTTTGGAGGCGCGACCATTAATCTAGTGGCCGCGCGCCACGCCGGTGAATTCAAGGAGAAGTTGGGGAAGGCGTACCAGCACGAGACGGGACTGGTGCCTCAGATTTATATTTGCAAGCCCGCCGAGGGTGCCGGGCCCGTTGCGACATCCGATCTCTAACGACCAGCAAGATGCTACGACGCCGATGACCTCTCGCGAGCAAAAGGACACACCACACCGCCGCTGGAACCCGCTGCTGCGTGAGTGGGTCTTGGTATCCCCGCACCGCACGCAGCGTCCCTGGCTGGGCCAGGTCGCGACTCCTGCCGTTCCCCCGCGGGTCGAATACGATCCTGAATGTTACTTGTGCCCCGGAAATTCGCGCGCGGGTGGATTGCATAATCCCTCCTACACGGGGACCTATGTCTTTGACAACGATTACCCGGCGTTGTTGCCCGATGGGCCCGCATTCGAGGTCGATCAAGAGGGCTTGATCGTTGCTCGTGGCGAACGCGGACTTTGTCGCGTCGTCTGTTTTTCACCGCGGCACGATCTGACGATTCCGCGTATGCAGCCGGAGGAAGTGCGCGCGGTGATCGACGTCTTGACCGATCAGTATCGTGAATTAGGAGCGATTCCGTGGGTGCAGCACGTTCAAATTTTCGAAAATCGTGGCTCACTCATGGGTGCCAGCAATCCGCACCCGCATTGTCAGATCTGGGTCAACGAGACAGTTCCCAACCAGCCCGCGCGCGAACTCGCGGCACAAACCGAGTATCTCGAAACGCACCACAAATGCCTGCTCTGCTCGTATTTGGTGATTGAGCAAAACGACCGGGAGCGCATCGTCTCCGAGAATGAAAGTTTTGTGGCGCTGGTTCCGTACTGGGCGGTTTGGCCGTTTGAGACCATGATTCTCAGCCGCCGTCACGCGGGGAGTCTCCTCGATTTCACGGATGCGGAGCGCAACGATCTCGCCGCCATCATGCGGAGTTTGACCATCCGATACGACAACCTGTTCTCCACCGCGTTTCCCTATACGATGGGCTTCCACCAGCAACCGACCGATGAAAAACGACATGCCGAGTGGCATTTTCACGCGCACTATTTTCCGCCCCTTTTGCGCTCGGCCACAGTGCAGAAGTTTATGGTGGGATACGAAATGCTCGGCAGTCCCCAGCGCGATATCACTGCGGAGAGCGCCGCGGCGCATTTGCGTGGCCTCAACGAGGTTCATTTTCTTGACCGGGCTTGAGCAAAGCTCAGGTATCTTGGTGCGGCTGTCTGCGTGCTTCTAACGCCCCGATTCTCCATGAACATCGACTCGCATCAGCACTTCTGGACGTATGACCCCGCTCGACACGGCTGGATTGACGACAGCATGAGTATGTTGAAGCGCGATTTCCTGCCGGAAGAGTTGGCTGGCGCGCTTCATGTGAACAAAATAGATGCTTCCATCGCCGTGCAAGCGGATCAATCGGAGCAGGAAACATTGTTCTTGCTCGATCTTGCGAAGCGCTCGCGGAGCATTGCCGGGGTCGTGGGTTGGATCGATCTTGCTTCGCCGGAGCTTGATGAGCGGCTGCAGTTTTTCTCTCAGTTTGAGAAATTGTGTGGTTTTCGTCATATTGTTCAATCGGAGCCGGATGATCGCTTCATGGTGCGGTCCGATTTCACGCGAGGAATTTCTCGTTTACAGAAGTTTGGCTTTACGTACGACATTCTGATCTATCCCAGGCAGCTTCCCGCGGCGATTGAGCTTGTCGGCAAATTCCCCGGGCAGCGATTTGTCGTCGATCATTTGGCCAAGCCCGAGATCAAGACGAAAAACATTGCCGCGTGGGCCAAGCATCTTGGCGATATCGCTCGTACGAACGTATATTGCAAACTGTCGGGGATGGTTACCGAAGCCGACTGGCATCACTGGACGCCGGCGGATTTCGATCCGTACCTTGATGTCGTTTTTGAGGCGTTTGGGGCGGACAGATTGATGTTTGGTTCGGACTGGCCGGTGTGCCTTCTGGCTGCGAGCTACCAGCAAGTGAAACAGATCGTCGAGGAGTATGTGGATCGCAAGGCCCCCGCCGCGCGAGAAAAGATCTTCGGGGGCAACGCGATCCGGTTTTACGATTTAAAGGCTCACGCGAATGGATTTGCAGCTTAAAGGCAAAGTTGTTTTGGTCACGGGTGGCGCGAAAGGGATTGGCGCAGCGATCGTCCGCGGTTGTGCGGCCGAGGATGGCGTACCACTCATCGTCGATCGGGACGTGAATGCTGGACGGCAATTGCAATCGCAGTTGGAAAGTTCCGGGAAGACAGCGGGACTCATTCCAGCTGACCTCACGTCGGCCCAGGACTGTTCATTAGCGGTGGAGCAGACACTGCGCGAGTTCGGGCGACTCGATGTGTTGGTGAACAACGCGGGGGTGAACGACCGAGTAGGCCTGGAACAAGGTAGTCCCGAAAAATTTATCGGATCACTTGAGCGGAATCTTTTGCACTACTACAACATGGCGCACTACGGGGTTCCGGAGCTGAAAAGATCGCATGGTTGCATCGTGAACATCGCTTCGAAGACTGCTGTGACAGGTCAGGGTGGAACCTCGGGTTACGTTTCCGCAAAAGGGGCGATACTGGCGCTGACCCGCGAGTGGGCCGTGGAGTTGCTGCCGTATGGGATACGCGTGAATGCCGTCGTGCCCGCCGAAGTGATGACGCCGCTCTACGAGCAATGGCTCGCCACGTTCCCTAATCCTGAAGAGAAGTTGCGCGAGGTGACCGCGAAGATCCCGCTGGGCAAGCGCATGACCGCGCCTGAGGAGATCGCTGCTACGGTGTTGTTTCTGATCTCCGGGCAGGCCAGTCATGTTACCGGGCAGCATTTGTTTGTTGATGGCGGATACGTTCACCTGGACCGAGCTTTGACGTAGGGGCGGTCTGGAGCACGGAGAAAGGAAAATGAGCGGCATGACCGAACGTCCTGTCAGAAGACTTTGCCTGACGCTGGATTTGAAGGATGATCCCGCGCTCATCTCAGAGTACAAGCGGTATCACGAAAAGGTCTGGCCCGAGATTACGAAGAGCCTGAAAGATGCGGGCGTCGTTGACATGGAGATCTATTTGCTCGGAACACGCATGTTCATGATTATGGAAGTGGACGCGGAATTTTCGTTTGCGAAGAAAGCCAAGATGGATTTGGCGAATCCGAAAGTGCGGGAGTGGGAGGAACTCATGGGCAAATTTCAGAATCCTCTGCCCAACGCGAGTCCCGTGGAACGTTGGCAAGTGATGGAAAAAGTTTTTGAGCTGGAGAAGTAAGAAACGACGTTCTCGCAGTCGCACACCATGTTCGCGCAAAAAAGTGAGGAGTCAGATGAAGAGAAAAATGACCAGGCTGTTGCCGCTCCTGCTTATAGCGATATTCTGGAACTCGGCTGCTACGGCGCAGAACTATCAGCCTTCCGAGTCCAACTTGAAGGCGCGGCAGTGGTTTCAGGACGCGAAGTTCGGCATGTTTATTCACTGGGGTGTGTACAGCGTCCCGGGACGTGGCGAATGGGTGATGGAGAACGAGAAGATCCCCATCACTGAGTACGAAAAGTTCGCGCCGCAGTTCAACCCCACTGGATTTAGCGCCGCGGAGATCGTTTCGTTGGCGAAGGCTGCGGGCATGAGGTACATCACCATTACGAGCAAACACCACGATGGGTTTGCCATGTTTGCGACCAAGCAGAACAAATGGAACATCGTGGACGCCACGCCTTACGCAAAAGACCCGCTGAAGCAGTTGGCCGAGGAGTGCCGGAAGCAGGGAATTAAGCTGTTTTTCTACCATTCGCAACTCGATTGGCACAACCCGGATTACTTGCCTCTCGGCCGCACGGGACACTCCGCGGGACGCTCGGGTGCCGGCGATTTCAACCGGTATCTTGAATTCATGGACGCGCAGCTGAGCGAACTGCTGACGAACTACGGCGATGTGGCTGGAATCTGGTTTGACGGCATGTGGGACAAGCCGGACGCGGATTGGCAATTGCAGCGGACGTATTCATTGATTCACAAGCTGCAGCCTGCTGCTTTAGTTGGGAGCAATCACCACCACGCTCCATTCGACGGCGAAGATTTTCAAATGTTCGAGAAGGACCTGCCGGGAGCCAATACGGCGGGATTCAATCAGACCTCGATCAGCCAGTTGCCGCTGGAAACTTGCGAGACCGTGAATGGGGCTTGGGGATACAACAAGACGGATAAGAACTTCAAAAGTGTTCCGGCGTTGATTCACTACTTGGTTCGCGCTGCGGGCTCCAATGCGAATTTCCTGCTCAATATCGGCCCCATGCCGACCGGAAAGGTGCAGCCGGAGTTCATCGAACGCCTGCATGCGATGGGTCAGTGGATGGAGACGAACGGCGCCACGATTTACGGCACTCGCGGAGGCCCGATCACGCCCAGGAGCTGGGGCGTGTCCACCCAAAAGGGCGGCGACGTGTTTCTTCATGTGCTTGACTGGACCGACGAATATCTCGCGCTGCCGGATTTGCCAGGAACCACGGGTGCGCACGTGTTCGGCTCTAATGCGGCGCTGGAAATTAAGCCCTTAAATGGCGGGTTACTGCTGAGGCTGCCGAAAGAGAGGCACGATGCGATCGATACCATTGTCGTCCTTGAGCACGCGAAATAGTTGTGGCACTGCCGCGAGGCGGTGGCAGAAAATAAAATGATGCAAAATCGCATTTTGCAACTGGACCCGAGAGATAACGTTGTGGTCGCTTTGACTGCGCTGCCCAAGGGTGCGCAAATCACTCTTGTCGGGAACGAGTACACACTGCTTTCGGATATTCCGGCGAAGCAGAAATTTGTCACCGAGGATCTCCAAACGGGCGATCAGGTGATCATGTACGGCGGCCTGGTGGGCACGGCTAGCGAGCCGATTCGCCGGGGCGACCTGCTATCCACTCGCAATATCCGTCATGCCGCTTCGGATTTTCACTCCACCGAACAGACTCCTCAATGGACGCCGCCCGACGTTTCCGCTTGGCGGGAACGAACATTTCTTGGGTACCACCGCTCCGACGGCCAAGTGGGCACGCGCAACTACTGGCTGGTGATTCCGCTGGTGTTTTGCGAGAACCGAAACCTTGCCGTTCTCAAGCAGGCCTTCGAGGAAGAATTGGGGTTTGCACTTCCGCAAATTTACCGCCGCCAGGTGGCGGAGCTTGTGCGATTGTACCGCGAAGGCAAATCCGAAGAGTTGAAGAAGTTTCAGCTTGCGGAGGGCCAAAGGGCATCGTCGGCCCCGAAAGTTTTTAAAAATATCGACGGCATTAAATTCCTGACTCACGAGCAAGGGTGCGGCGGAACGCGCGAGGACACCAGGAACCTCTGCGGGTTGCTGGCGGGCTACCTTCATCATCCCAACGTCGCTGGTGCGACCGTCCTTAGCCTTGGATGTCAGCACGCCCAAGTGCCGTTTTTGCGGGAAGAGATCAAGCGCCGCGATCCCAATTTCTCCAAGCCTCTTCTGGTGTTCGAACAGCAGCAGATGGGCGAAGAATCCACGATGCTCTCGAAGGCTATACGCGATACCTTCGCAGGACTGGTCGAAGCCGATAAGGCGGTGCGGACGCCTGCGTCGCTCTCGAAGTTGTGCGTGGGGTTGAAGTGTGGAGGCTCGGACGGTTTCTCTGGAATTTCCGCCAACCCAGCGATCGGCCACACCGCTGACATTCTTGCGGCGCTCGGCGGACGCGGCATTTTGTCGGAGTTTCCCGAGCTGTGTGGCATCGAGCAGGGCCTGATCAACCGCAGTGTGCGCAAGGAGGTGGGCGACCGGTTCGTGCGGCTCATGCGAGATTATGCCGAGCGCGCGAAAGCGGTTCGCGCCAGCTTTGAGATGAATCCTTCGCCGGGAAATGTGCGCGACGGTTTGCTGACCGATGCGATGAAATCGGCGGGGGCAGCCAAGAAAGGCGGTACTTCTCCGGTGACCGGAGTACTCGATTATCCGGAGTATTCGAGCGAGCCAGGATTGAATTTGCTTTGCACGCCTGGAAGCGATGTCGAGTGCGTCAGCGCACAAGTGGGCGCCGGCGCAAATGTCGTTCTGTTCACGACTGGCTTAGGGACTCCGACAGGAAATCCCATCGCGCCAGTGCTCAAGCTGTCTACAAATTCCGAACTTGCCCGCCGCATGCCCGACATCATTGACATTGACACTGGCCCGATCATTGCCGGCGAGGCCTCCATCGAGAAAATGGGCGAGACGATTCTAGAGCGCGTCATCCAGGTCGCCAGCGGCGAAGCTCACACGAAGGCGGAGATCTTGAAACAGGACGATTTCATTCCTTGGAAGCGAGGAGTTTCTCTCTGAGGGCGCTTAGGACTGTCTTCGTGATCTCTTAATAGCAAGCAACGTTGTTTCGTGGGCGGTGACACAGGACCATGGCATTGTCGATCAAACCGAAGCAGGGAACTCGCTGGGACCTGGTGAGTCTGGGTGAAGTGATGGTCCGCCTCGACCCGGGCGACCGGCGGATTGCGACCGCGCGCAACTTCGAAGCGTGCGAGGGCGGCGGGGAGTACAACGTCGCGCGCGGACTGAAGCGTTGCTTCGGTCTCGACACAGCGATTGTGACTGCGTTTGCCGACGATCCCGTCGGACGCTTGCTGCAGGATCTGTTGTATCAGGGTGGCGTCGATCAATTGTACGTTCGTTGGGTGCCGCATGATGGGGTGGGACGCGCGGCACGCAACGGGTTGAATTTTACAGAACGCGGTTTTGGAGTGCGTGCCGCCGCGGGTTCCTATGACCGCGGACATACAGCGGTTTCGCAGTTGAAGCCCGGCGATTTCGACTGGGATGAGATCTTCGGGAAGCACGGTGCGCGATGGCTGCACACCGGAGGGATTTTCTGCGCGCTTTCGGCAACAACTCCGGACGTAGCCGTGGAAGCGATGCAGGCGGCGCGGCGGCACGGAGTGATTGTTTCTTACGATCTAAACTACAGGGCATCATTGTGGAAATCGCTGGGAGGCAAGAAACAGGCGCAGGAAGTGAACCGCCGCGTCGCGCCGTTTGTTGATGTGATGCTGGGCAACGAAGAAGATTTCTCCGCGGCACTCGGTTATGAAGTGCCTGGGATGGACGAACACCATTCGACGTTCGGCGTCGAGGGCTTCCAGCAAATGATCGAGAAAGTCGTGAAGGACTATCCGTTTCAGGTGGTGGCGACGACTTTGCGCAAAGCCAAAACCGCGACGCAGAATGATTGGGGCGCGGTGTGTTACTACGACGGGCAATTCTTTCAAGCGAAGAATCGCGAGAACCTGGAGATTTTCGACCGCGTGGGCGGCGGTGATTCGTTTGCCTCGGGATTGATCTATGGATTCCTGGCAGGCCGCGACGCGCAGTGGGCGGTGGAGTGTGGCGCGGCGCACGGGGCTCTGGCGATGACCACGCCGGGGGATACTTCCATGGCGACACTCGAAGATGTCCTGCAAGTGATGAAAGGAGTCGGCGCGCGCATCGCGCGCTGACGAAGTTCATTCCGGCGAAAGGTGCTGACGATGGAAAAGCAGGCGGTTTGGGATCGCATCCTGCAAATTGGGATTGTGCCGGTGGTGCGGGCGTCATCTCCTGGTGAGGCGCGCACCGCGGCCGAATGCGTTTGTAAGGGCGGCATTCCCATCGCGGAGATCACGATGACTGTGCCGGGAGCGATTGATGTGATTCGCGAACTTGCTAAGCATGCCGCGTCGGAGTTGCTGGTCGGCGCGGGAACGGTGCTGAACGCCGAGACGGCACAGCGGTGCCTCGATGCAGGGGCGCAGTTCCTGGTCAGCCCGGGATTTAAAGCCGAAACCGTGGCGCTCGCCGTGCAAGCGCGTGCGTTGATCATGGCCGGGGCTTTGACGCCGACGGAAGTCATCACTGCCTGGGAAGCTGGCGCAGACTTCGTCAAGGTTTTTCCATGCGGGCAAGTTGGCGGTGCAAAATATATTAAAGCGTTGAAGGGACCCCTACCGGATATCCCGCTAGTGCCCACGGGCGGCGTGAATCTGAACACGGCTGCTGAATTCTTGGAGGCGGGTGCGGCGGCACTAGGCATCGGCGGCGAACTGGTACACCCGGATCATTTGAAATCGGGCAACACGGAATTGATTGTTGAGAATGCAAAAAGATTTCTTGCGATCGTCGCGCAGACCCGCGCCAAGCTGGGTGCGACGCCCATTCCGACCGAGCGCTCCCTGTAGGGAAAAAAGGGCAAAGACGAAAGAGTGGCTCCGGGGCATGGACTCGAACCATGATAACCAGCTCCAAAGGCTGGTGTCCTACCAATTAGACGACCCCGGAATCGTTGTCAGGAGCTATTTGGCTGAATGCGGACTGCCTGGCTGATCAGCGAGAAATAGCGACCGTATTCTCAACTTTTAAATCTTACCTGATTGCCGGAGGAGTGAAAAGCTCGGAGGTGTTGTTTCCCCGGGAATGCACTGCGAAATCTAGTTGGCAACTCCGTTTCATGAAACAGATCGCCGCGTAAGGTGTGTGGGCAGCCGTTCTCGTTTCCGGCCCGGACACTCGTTGAGCAGAGCCCAGGACTCGGTGGCACTCTGTGAAGACGAACACTCGCAGATACTTCTTTTCCATTATTGACCCGAGTTTTCTGCCCTCTATAATCGCGCCATCGTTGTAATTTTCGGACATACATCTCCGCTGAAAATGAGCGGGGCGCGTGCGGGTCGTGGTGTGTTCGCGCAATCCGGAAAAACTGTAAACGAAATCCAATGTCGAGCGAGGCTGGGGATCGAATGAGGAATCTCGGAGTTCGGTTGTGCATTCTGGGTCTGGCGCTGCTGTGCGGCCGGCAGGTTTCTGCGCAGGAAATTACGGGGAGCATCCGCGGAAGGATTCGCGATGCGACCGGAGGGGTGGTGTCCAACGCCGACGTGACCGTGACGCGATCGGAAACCGGTTTTGCGCGCACGGTGCAGAGCGATTCGCAGGGCGAGTTCGACTTCGTGGAGCTGCCCGTTGGGCACTACCGCGTGAGCGTGGAAGCGAAAGGCTTTCAGAAGTATCTGCAGACCGGGATTAAGCTCGACGTAAACCAAACTGCAATGGTGTCGATGCGGCTGACCGTGGGGACCGCGACGCAGCAGATCGAGGTCCACGCCGACGCGCCGATCATTGAAAGCACGAGCACTAGCCTCGGCAAGACCGTGGAGGAACGCGAAATATTAAATCTGCCGCTGAACGGGCGGAATTTCTCGCAATTAGGATTATTGCAACCGGGCGTTGTGCCGATAACCCCGGGACTGGCGGTCGCAGGAGGTTCGCTGCGCAACGGGCAGGCTTACGCCGTGAACGGACAGCGCCCGGAGTCCAACAATTTCCTGATCGATGGCGCGGACAATTTTAATGGCGTGGATGGCGGTTTTGTGATTCAACCTCCGATCGATTCGATCGCGGAATTCCGCATCCTCACTCACGCGGCCAACGCGGAGTTCGGCCACAGCACGGGCTCGACCACCAACGTCATCACGCGCTCGGGCACGAACGCATTTCACGGCGCACTCTGGGAATTCCTGCGCAACGATGGAATGGACGCGAAAAGCTTTTTCGCGCCAAACGTGGAGCCGTTGAAGCGCAACCAGTTCGGCGGCACCATCGGCGGTCCCATCAAACGCGACAAGACATTCTTCTTCGGTTACTACGAGGGGCTGCGTAACCGCCAGGGTGAAACTGTGAGCGCCACAGTGCCTACCGCGCTCGAACGGCAAGGCGATTATTCGCAGAATTTCGACAGTCATGGAAACCTGATTCCGCTGATCAACGAATTCTCGGGGCAGCCATTTCCTGGGAATAAGCTCCCGTTCGTCGATCCATCGACGGCGGCGGTCGTGGCACTCTTCCCGCTCCCCAACAATCCCGGCGTGGGACCAAACGCATTCACGTCCACCGAAGCAGTCAGCCAAAATAATAACCAGTTCGGCGTGCGCGTCGATCACTACCTGACTTCGCGCGACGTGCTCAATTTCCGATACGTTTTCACGCAGGGAGACACCGTCGATCCGCTCTCGACTTCGGGTGCGAATGTGCCGGGGTTCCCGGTGGGAGAGGCGCAACGCGCGCAAAACTTCGTGGCACAAGAGACGCACACATTTTCTCCTACGATGACCGGCGTAGCCCGCTTTTCCTTCTTGCGGAACAAATTCCTCTTCGATGAGCACCTGAATCATACGACTCCGGCCAGCCTGGGATTTCAATACCCTCCGCAGCTGGACGCGGCGATCGGACCGCCCTTCATTCAGGTTGGAGGATATGCATCGGTCGGCGATCCCATTACCGGGCCGCGGAACACTTACGAAAACATGCTGGATGTTTCGGGGTCCCTCACGTGGATACACGATCGTCACGAGCTGAAATTCGGAGGGGGTTACGCGCACGATCAAATCAATGTGCTTTTTGGCATCGCGACGAATGGATTTTTTGTCTTTCAGCCCTTCCCGGTCAGCGACGCGTTCGCCAGCCTCTTGATTGGGCAGCCTGTGTTTTTCCTGCAAGGCGGAGGCGATCCGTCGCGCGGATTGCGCGGAAACACTCTGAACTTCTACGGACAGGACACGTACAAGATCACCTCGCGCCTGACCCTGAACGCGGGCTTGCGCTACGAATTGCCCTTTCCCTACACGGAGATTCACAACCGCACCAATCTGTTCGAGCCCGGCGTGCAATCAACGGTATTTCCAAATGCGCCGGCGGGACTCGTTTATCCGGGAGATCCGGGCGTGCCTGCGGGGTTGATTCCCGCGCAGAAAACGGGGTTCGCGCCACGCGTGGGCTTGGCCTGGGATCCCAAAGGAAACGGCCGCACGCTCTTGCGCGCGGCGTATGGCATTTTTTACGACCCGTACTATACGGGGCAAGGGGGGCCGCTGCAGACACCGAACAGTGCGCCGCCTTTCTTGCAGACGCCACAGCTGGGTTTTCCGGTGGCAAGTTTTACGGATCCGTTCGGCGGCGCGAATCCGTTCGCGGGGAGCGGTTTTGCGGAACCCATGACACTGCTTACGTTGGACCGGAATTTGCGCTTGCCGTACGCGCAGGATTGGAATCTTGGCATTCAACGATCCTTCGGGGCTGATGGGCTCTTCGAAGTGGGTTACGTGGGCACCAAGGGGACCAAGTTGCCGCGCTTCATCGAGGGAAACCCCGCCGTCTTTGGCCCAGGAGCGACAGAAGACAACGTGAACCAGCGGAGGCTCTATTCCGGTTGCACTATAGCTCAGCCCACCCCGTGCAACTTCGCGTCGGTCGGCTTGATCGCGGGAATCGCAAATTCCAATTACAACGCGCTGGAGATGAGTTTGAAGAAGCGCTTCAGCCACGGCGTATCCTTCCTCGCCTCGTACACGCTGTCGAAGACCATCGATGACGTGTCGTCCTTCAACATCACCGGCTCGGCATCGCAGAGCGTGGCCGGCGAGAACGACCTCGCGCAGAATCCCTTCGATTTGGCTGCGGAGCGCGGCAGATCTATGTTCGACGCGCGAAATCGCTTCGTGCTGAGCTACGAATGGAACCTCCCTTGGTTTCGCCACGCGAGCCGCTGGTACGAATACGCCCTGTGGAATTGGCAGGTGAACGGCATCACCACGTTCATGAGTGGCACGCCCTTCACGGTGTACGACTCGCAGGATGTCGATCTGCAAGGAGGAGCGCCGGAAATCTCGGGCTTCTCCAGCAATCGGCCGAATCTGATTGGGAATCCCAATTCGGGTCCGCGCACGCCGCAAGAATGGTTCAACGTAAGCGCCTTCCAGCGGCTTGATCCGATGGCACAGGCCGGGCAATTTGGCAACGAAGGGCGCAACGTGGTGCAAGGCCCTGCTTATCAAGAGTGGGACTTCTCTGCGATCAAGAATATTCCGATTCGCGAGTCCAAGAGTCTGCAATTCCGGGCGGAATTCTTCAATGTGTTCAATCACGCGAATTTCCGTTTGCCGAACAACGACATTAGCTCGCCGGACTTCGGAAAGATTTCGGAGGCTTTGCCTGGACGCCTCGTCCAATTGGCATTGAAGTTTCTATTTTGAGTGTGCCACGAGCAAAACAGTCTCCGACAGAAGGCTGTTTTGCGTAGCTGTGTAATCGATGAAGGGAGGCCCCTCGAAACCGGCTTACAGGAGCAGGTTTCAAACCACCTCCGCGGCTGTGGTCAAAAGGGATGGTGGTGAGCGGAGAGGGAAAAGGCCCGGAAGAAACCAGATCAGGTGACTGTCAGAAAGAGGACCGCAAGGGAAACCACTGATCAGTGTCGAAAAGAACGTAGGACGATGTCAAAACCGTGGGTTGTTGAAGGCGCGGGACGAGCTTCGGCGGAACCTATTTACGGACGGAACGGCATCCGGCATTGAGGTGGCCTGAATCTGTTGGAGGCGGTTAAGCGGAACGTGGGAACCTGCGGTTCCGATGCTAACGGAGAAGCTCAAGTGGAAGAACCATGAGAGTGAGACGTACGGATGCGGAGCCGAGGGGCGGAACAACCCGTAGTAGCGATGAAGTCCCTGAAAAGGGATGGAGCAAAGGGGTTGTGTTGTGGAGCCAAATTCAATGTGCCAACCAGAAATGGGAGGAGCCGAATGAGCGAAGCAAAGCCGTTTGTCATTTCGAAGAGGGAGGTCTGGGAGGCGTATAAGCGAGTAAAGGCGAATAAGGGAGCGGCAGGGGTCGACGAGCAGTCGATTGAGGATTTCGAAAGGAACCTGAAAGGGAACCTGTACAAGGTCTGGAATCGGATGTCGTCGGGCAGTTACCTTCCACCGCCAGTGCGGACGGTGAAAATACCGAAAGCAAATGGTGGGGAAAGGAAACTGGGCATACCGACCGTGTCGGATCGGATCGCGCAGCAAGTGGTGAAGTCGAGGTTGGAGCCGGTGGTGGACCCGCTGTTCCATCCGGATTCCTACGGCTACCGGCCGGGGAAATCGGCGCTGGATGCAGTAGGGCAGGCGCGGCAGCGATGCTGGCGCTATGACTGGATCTGGATCTGGACATCAAGGGCTTCTTCGACAACATCCCGCAAGATCTGCTGATACGGGCGGTGAAGAAACATGCCACGGAAAAGTGGATGGTGCTCTATATCGAGCGCTGGCTGAAAGCGCCAGTGCAAGAAGAGGACGGTCGACTAGTCCCGCGTGAGAAAGGCACGCCGCAAGGCGGCGTGATCAGCCCCCTGTTAGCGAATCTGTTTCTGCACTATGCTTTTGATCGGTGGATGTCGGTGAAGTATCCGCAAATTCCGTTTGAGCGGTTCGCTGATGATGCCATCGTGCATTGCAGGACGGAGGGAGAAGCCCAGGAAATCCGGGCGGCCATAGCCGCGCGTTTGAAGGAGTGCGGATTGGAACTACATCCGGAGAAGACGAAGATCGTCTATTGCAAGGATGATGATCGGCGAAGGAGATACCGAACATGAGAAATTTGATTTTCTGGGGTACACATTCAGGCCTCGGGCAGCCGTTAATCGCAAGGGAAAGCTCTTCTGTAGTTTCAGTCCAGCCATCTCGAAGAAGGCGGTCAAGAAAATCTCGGATGAGATACGCAAGTGGCGTCTGCATCGTCGCACAGCAGAATCCATAGAAGATCTCGCCAAGATGCTGAACCCGAAACTTCGCGGGTGGTTCAACTACTACGGACGATTTAACCCTTCTGCGCTACGGCCCATCGAGAGGCATGTCGGCCAATCGTTGGTTCGCTGGGCTTGTCGGAAATACAAGAAGCTGCGTGGTCACTGGGAGCGAGCGTGGGCTTGGCTGATTCGACTAATTGAGCGACAGCCGACTCTGCTGGCTCTCTGGGAAAGACAGCGCAGCGGTTTTCACCATGGGAGCCGTATGAGTCGAGAGGCTCAAGTACGGTTCTGGAAGGGCCTCCCGGTGAAATTCCGGGGGGCTACTTAACTGGGCGAGGGATCGTGCATCAAAGCGCAGGGTGTAGCGCATGGAAATCGTGCAGACTTGAGGCGTAACAGTGCCGCCTTAGGTTCACAGCGCCCGCTCTGTTACGATGCGGCGCTATGATTGAGCCTCAAGTTGAAAACGGCGCGGCGGAGATCGCGCGCTCCGCCGAGGTCGTGCAACGCGAGTCCGGACTTCGCCGCGAACTGAAACCCCACCAGGTAGCGATGATTGGTCTCGGCTGTACCATCGGCACCGGTCTATTTCTGGGTAGCGCCATTTCCGTCAAGCTGGCGGGTCCGTCGGTTATTGTGAGCTTTCTGTTGGGTGCTTTCGTGGCGCTTACTGTCATGTGGGCGCTGGCGGAGATGTCGGTGGAGCATCCTACGGCGGGAGCCTTCGGTTTGCATGCGGAGATGTACCTTCACCCCTGGGCAGGGTTTGCGATTCGCTACACATACTGGTTGTGCTTGGTTGTCATCATTGGCAGCGAGGTGGTGGCCGCGGCGATCTACTGTCAGTATTGGTTTCCCAATGTTCCCGCGTGGCTCTGGATCGCGGGATTCTCGCTGGCGATGATCTACGTCAACACGCTCAGCATCGAAAATTTTGGCGCGCTTGAATATTGGTTCGCGATGATTAAGGTCGTGACGATCGCTGTATTTCTGGTCCTGGGTGCAGCGCTGCTTTTTGGCTTCGGGTTTCCACGCATCGGAGCCGCGAATTACACGGCTTACGGCGGTTTCTTCCCCAGCGGATGGTCGGGCGTCTTGTTGGGCGTGACCATGGCCATTTTCAGCTACCTCGGCCTGGAAATTGTGGGGACAACCGCGGGTGAAGCCGCTGACCCGAAGACCGCGGTTCCGCGAGCGTTACGCCGCACTCTGTCTACCTTGGTGCTCTTCTACATTGGTGGATTGGCCATTGTTGTAGGGATCGTCCCATGGAACCAGATTGGCCTCGGTGAGAGTCCCTTTGTTCGTGTGTTCGAAACGGTTGGAATCCCTGCCGCCGGGCACATCATGAATTTTGTGGTGCTGACCGCCGCATTGTCGGCTGCGACTTGTAATGTGTATTTCACGTCGCGACTGCTGTTCTCGCTTTCTCGAGGAGGTTATGCGCCGGCAGGACTAGGGCGGTTAAACAAGCGAGGCATGCCGGTGGCGGCGGTGCTAGCTTCCAGTGTGGGTATGGTCGCGGCCCTGGTTCTTTCTCAGCTCTTCAAGAACACGGCTTTTGTGTTCATGATCGGCGTGGCGTTCTTCGGCGGCCCGTTTATATGGATCATGATTCTGATAACGCACCTCGCGTTTCGCCGGGCGACCTCCCGCGCGAAAAGGAATATTCTGCGTTTCGCGCCGCCGGGGCCGTGGAGTTCTTTATTGGGACTGATCGCCTTGGTTGGTGTACTGGTTTCCACCTGGTGGGTCCCCAGTTTTCACATTGCGCTGCTTGCTGGCCCGCCCTGGCTCATTTTCATCACGCTGTGTTATCTCGCTTGGAAGCGTACGAGCCCGCTTCCACCAGCCGGGCGGTCCGATTCGACCGCAAGCTGACGCCCAAATCTCCGATTTCATGGGAGCCGGGCTGACCAGGGATAAGAAATTGCCACTTGGTGGAAGTAAAGTCGGACATCGGCTTTTGCGGCGCCCCGCAATTGCCGGGCTCTGCTTCCTTGTAAACTATTGATTATAAGAGTGTTGTTAGCATACCAGTCCGGGAGCTTGATACCTCCTGGCTGGTACCGCAACTGCTCATCCTAACGTGGAATTCCACGGCAACATGACGACGCAAACCTTTGCCCCGGTCACCGACCCTGCCTTTGTATACGGCCAGGGAACCGACATGCATTCCCTGAACGTACTCGCGGCAGAGATCGCCAAGACCGATATCCCTGTGCTGCTTGTGGGCGAAAGCGGAACTGGTAAGGATGTATATGCGCGCTTGATCCATCGGCTCTCCGGGCGCAGTGAAGCTGGTCTTACGAAGATCAATTGTGCGGCACTGGTCGCTGGGCAACAGCTTAGCGAAGTGCGAGCCGCTTTTCAGTCAGTCGGCGAGGGTGGTGATGTCACGGCCCGGACCGTCTTCCTGGACGGCGTCCATGAGCTGGATTCCGCGTGCCAACGGGTGCTGCTGTCTTTGTTGCCAGACGGCGGGGCAACGAGTGGTGCCGCCAGCGGGATTGTGCGCGTTCTGTCCTCCACGTCGTGCAATTTTGAAAAGGAAATCGAGGCAGGGCGATTTCGACTGGAGCTGTATTTCCGGATCAACGGACTGATTTTGCGGTTACCGCCACTGCGCGATCGCAAAGAAGACATACCGGAGCTGCTGGAGTGTTTTCTGGTAAAGCATGCGAACGAATTGAAAAAAAATATTCCAGAGTTGAGTCGCGAGGCTCGTAATCTGTTATTTGCCTACGATTGGCCCGGGAATATTCGAGAGCTAGAGAACGTAGCCCGGAAGATCGTGGCGGTCGGTGACGCGAGCCTCGCCCTCGGGGACCTGCGAGTGTCCCGAGTAGCGCCGTTGGAAGCCTCGGGGGCGTTGAGCGTGTCTTCACTTAAAGTGGCTGCGCGCGCAGCCTCCCGGCGAACGGAGCGCGAGTTGATCCTAAAGGCACTGGAACAAACCCACTGGAATCGCAAACAAGCAGCGCGAGACTTACAAATTAGCTATAAATCCCTGCTGTATAAGATCAAGCAGATTGGCGCTGCTGTTCCGGTTCCCGGCAAACGTGAGGAGAAGGTTTCATGAAACTCTCCGTTGGACTTCTGGTTGGGGCAAGCATGCTGCTGTCCTTGGGGGCTTCGCGCGCGCCCCATGGGCAGTCGTCACCCGACAACTCGAAGCCGACGGCTGCCGCGCAAGCATCGGGGCAAGTCGCGGCGAATGACGCTCAATATAAGATTGGCCCGCAGGACGTCCTGCGAATTGACGTCTGGAAGGAACCAGAAATTTCGCGCACCGCACCTGTTCGTCCGGATGGGCGGATTTCGTTGCCGCTGATAAATGATGTGCAAGCCGCGGGCCTCACGGCCACGCAACTGGCGGCAGTGATTGCGGACGGATTGCGGAAATACATCACCAACCCCCAAGTCACCATCGGCGTCACCGAAATCAACAGCCGCCGCGTCTACGTTACGGGTGAAGTTACCCGTCCAGGGGCATTCCCATTGCTCCCAAGCATGACCGTGCTGCAAGCACTTTCAAGTTCTGGCGGGTTTACCCAATTCGCGAAGCTTAAGAGCATCTACGTGCTGCGCACCGAAGATGGGAAGCAGGTGAAGCATCCTTTTAACTACAAGGAAGTTGTCTCCGGGAAAAAACCGGAATCGAATATTCCGCTGCAACCAGGCGATGTAATCGTAGTTCCTTAATGGATTGGAAGCTCATGAAGCGCGCTCCGAAAGTTTTCCGGCATTCATCATTGCGGTGCTGGAGATTCGGGTTACACATGCTTTCTGCTGCGGAGCGCTTAGCATCTGGTGAATTGGTGTTTCGCCTCAGAGCCATCGTGGGAAGATATTAAGCGAGGGTCGGGAGACCATGTACAAAGGTTTTTTTGGGCTGAATGAAAATCCGTTCAACGCCAATCCAGATCCGCGCTACCTCTATTTCACCAAAGAGATTGAGGAGGCGCTGAGCGGGTTGAAGTATGGCGTGCAGAACCACAAGGGTTTCATCACCCTAACCGGTGAAGTTGGTACCGGCAAAACCACGCTCGTAAACTGCCTGCTCGATTGGTTGCATCAACAGAAAGTCAGAAGCGCGTTTCTATTCAACTCCCGGATGAACACGAGCCAATTATTCGATTTCATCCTTGCGGAGTTTTGCATTTCATGCGAGTCGCGTATCAAGAGTCAGCAGTTGATGCGGCTCAATCAATGGCTTCTCGATCGTTACCGCGCCGGTGAAACTACCGTGCTCATCGTGGACGAAGCCCAGAACCTGACCTATCCCGTTCTGGAAGAGATCCGGCTCTTGACCAACTTGGAGACCTCCACCGAGAAGTTGCTGCAGATCGTATTGTCGGGCCAGCCCGAGCTGGAAGAGAAGTTGAATCTACCGCAGCTGCGACAACTTCGCCAACGCATCATGTTGCGCTGTAAGACGATTCCTCTGACGAAAGAGCAGACCCACGACTACATGGTCGAACGATTGAGGATCGCGGGAGCCGTAGGAGAGCCGATTTTTAGCCCGCAAGCTGTTGAAGCGATACATTTATTTTCTGGGGGCATTCCGCGTGTGGTGAATCTGCTTTGCGAACACTCGCTCATCAATGCCTACGTCGAACAGCAACGGCCGATCTCACAGAAGATCGTGAAGGATGTCGCGCATGAATTTCAGCTCGACCTAGCGCCCAGGTCGGTTGTCTGGAACATGTCAAGCAACGTAAGCCACAGCGCCGCCGTACTCACCCCCAAGCGCCAAACCCTGCCCAGCGCGAATCAAGACGAGCGTAACGGGAGCGAACCAGTCGGCCGTGACGAACGTCGGCATCAGACCGATGGTGGAGGTGGCCGCGCCCAAAATGCCGAGCGTGTATTTGCGGCCGATGAGGTCACGGATGCGACCGAAAAACAAAGCACGGAACGGCCGGACAATAAACCCAATGGCAATGGTCACCAGATATGCAATCAAGGCGAAGCCATCGAGGTTGCGCCCACCGCGACGCAGGCTCCCACGCGCGTGGATGCGAATGTTTATAGCTCGGAATCATTTGTCCAGAATCTCGGAGAGGCACGATCGGGATTCCGGACTAGCCCTCCCATGACCACACTTAAGTGGCCAAGTAGTTCGATTACACGCGAACCAAAGTAAGAGACGCCGCCTTGACGACTCCGCTGGAATAAGTGCCCCGAGGTTCCGTGTTTGGTGTGAGAGAGACCGCCTCTCAAGTGCAAGAAGTCAAAATTTCAGCGCGCTCACTTCGGAAAGCTCAAGTAGCCAAACACGGCTTTCAACTCAAGGAACTCCTCAAGCCCGGCCTCACCCCACTCCCGGCCGTTACCCGATTGTTTGTAGCCTCCAAAGCAGCCACCAAAGTCGGGCCGCGCGCCGTTGATGTGCACGTTGCCTGATCGAATTCGCTTGGCAACTCTACGGGCGCGCTCGAGGTCTCCAGAAGTCACAAAGCCGGACAATCCATAAGGCGTATCGTTCGCGATGCGGACAGCGTCGTCGTCGTCCTCGTACGGGATGATGGCCAGCACAGGCCCAAAGATTTCCTCTCGCGCGATGGTCATATTGTTCCGGACCTCGATAAATACGGTGGGTTTCGCGAAGTAGCCCTTGGTTATGCCCTCCGGACGGCCGGGGCCTCCGGCAATCAAGTTCGCTCCCTCCGCAATGCCTTTGTTAATGAGAAGTTCCACTTTATCGAATTGGGCCTTGCTCGCCAGCGGGCCGATGTTCGTGCCTTTTGTGAATGGGTCGCCCACTTGAGTGTCCTCGGCTGTCTGCTTTGCGATCGCAGATGACATCGGCTATTCGAGACCTTGGCACCAACATGCGAGTCGGCGCATTGCAGGACTGACCGGTATTGCGAAAGCAAGCCTGCACGCCTTCCTTTACCGCGCTCGTGAAATCGGCGTCGTCCAAAATAATATTGGCCGACTTGCCCCCGAGCTCTTGCGTGACGCGCTTAACGGTAGGGGCGGACGCCGTCGCCACAGCAACGCCAGCTCGCGTGGACCCAGTAAACGACACCATCGCAACGTCAGGGTGCGAAGAAATTGCAGCGCCTACGGTGGGACCATCACCGTTCACCATATTGAAGACGCCGGCCGGAAGCCCCGCTTCGTGGAGAATCTGCGCAAACAGATAGGCGGAGAGCGGCGCGAGTTCGCTGGGCTTGAGCACCATGGTGCAACCGGCGGCAAGCGCGGGCGCAACCTTCGCGGCAATTTGATTCATCGGCCAATTCCACGGCGTGATTAGCCCGCACACTCCAATCGGCTCCTTTCGCAACAGGGTCGTGCCGTGGATTTCCTCAAATTTGAAGTGCTCCAGCACTTTTACGATCTCGGTGAAATGTGCCAGCCCCGATCCCACCTGCGCGGCTCTGGAGAACGCAAGGGGTGCCCCCATTTCCAGAGAAATCGTTTCGGCCATTTCGTCCGCTTTCGCTTGATACACCTCGATGATCCTCCGCAGAAATCCCCGGCGCTCATCCACGGTTGTCTCCGAGTACGAGTCAAAGGCTTTCTTCGCCGTGGCCACGGCCTGGTCCACGTCGGCCGCGCTGCCAAGAGAGATTGTCGCGATGGGCTCCTCGTTGGCAGGATTAATCACTGCAAAATCGTGCTCGTGAATGGGACGAACCCACTTCCCGTCGATGTAAAATTGGCGGCAGTCCTTCACGTGTTCCCTCCTTCTTAAGTCAAAGTTAAATCAAAGACGAATCCCGGGCTTATGTCATCCTTTGCATCGCTGACTCCTCAGATGAGCTTGCCGCACTTTGGAGTGATCGGATTTTGGCGGAGTCAACCGGTTAACGACGGAACGCGGCGGTCAAGAAAGACTTCACCGATTTCGTGGCTTCGGTTGTAGCTAAGGGATCGTAGCCGACCGTCGCGCCGCTTGCGACGCAGGGGTCGCTCCAACTGAACGGTCGGCCCGTCTCGACGTTGACGATCTCTCCTCCGGATCGCTCCTCGCGAAGGCAATGGCTCGTCGTGACGGCATCAGGCAGAGAACGAATCGGAGCGTACAAGGGGTTGTCGAAGGCGTGGCGCGCTCCGGCGTACTCCGTGAGTTGGATGTCTTTCCTGGCGTGACGCAGCCGCTGGACATAGTTCCGACACGGCTCGATGGACACGTAATCGTCTGCCGTGCCGTGAAAAACTCGAATGGGTCGATCGGTCACTTGCTCGTCTTCGAGGTAGGTTGTGTTGCAGGCGGGGTAAAAAGAGATATAGGCGGCAAACTCGACGCTCGCCGTTCCATGCATCTGCCGGAAACGTTTGAGACTGGCATAGAGAGCCGCGAAGCCGCCCTTGGAGAAGCCCATCACCGCAATCCGTGAGGCGTCGATTGCCGAATGCCGCCGGAGCAGGTCGAGGGCTCGATAGGCATCCACGATCATGGCCAGACTCCCGAGTTGAGATTGATCCGTAACTGTCTGAACGATTCCCCGTCCGGTGAAGCTGTCCAATAGGAACGCGGCCACGCCCATTCCGTTCAGCTCTTGAGCCCAACGGTCAACATTGGCTCCAACGCCAGCCGATCCGTGAACGAGGACAACCGCGGGAACTGGATCGGTCCCTGGAGGAAGTCGCAACTCACCGCCGATACTCTTGGGGGTGCCTTCCTTGGCTCCTATTAGGAACTGTTTGTCGGCGAGGGTCACGGTCTCGAACGAATGGATTTCAATTCTTGCAGTTTGCACCGCAGTCGGACGCATCAAAGGACTTGCTGCGGAGCCCGTGGCCCAGTGGCTGTGCGACATGCTTCCTCCTTCGGAAAGATTACATGGTAAGGTCTGAGAACCCGCGAATGACAATCCTTTCTTTCGTTCCCTCCACGCTCGTTAGGGGATTCGGCTTCGGCGAAGGTCGGGACTAAGGGTACTCTGAGCTGGGGTTTTGCCTACAAAAGTGATTTGAACAAGGTAAACTGGAGGAATTCCGGAGGGTTCGTGCGACGCGTAGGTTTGATCGGGTGGAGAGGTATGGTCGGCAGCGTTCTCTTGCTGAGAATGTTGGAGGAAAACGACTTTGCCGGCGTCGAGCCGGTCTTCTTTTCCACCTCGAATGTGGGTGGCGCCGCTCCTAAAGAAGTCAATGGTGACAGCGTCCTCCATGACGCTAAGGATCTGCACCGTCTCTCCTCGTGCGACGTCCTAATCAGTTGCCAGGGAGGAGTGTACACCACCGAAGTTTACGGTCCGCTACGCAAGAGCGGCTGGAAGGGCTTTTGGATTGATGCGGCTTCCACGCTCAGAATGAGCGACGAGGCCGCGATTATTCTTGATCCGGTAAACGCCCATGTCATCCGTGACGCCCTGACGCGGGGCTTGCGAAGCTTCGCAGGCGGCAATTGCACCGTCAGTCTGATGTTGATGGCTGTCGGCGGCCTCTTCAAAGCCGGCCTGGTCGAATGGATGACCACCATGACGTACCAGGCGGCGTCTGGCGCCGGAGCCGCCAAGATGATCGAACTGGTCAAACAGATGGAGTGCCTCACGGACCCGACCCGCGCGACTCCGTCCGGAAATGCCCTGGAAGTCGACCGCATGGTCACCCAAGCACAGCGAGCTGTGAATCTACCCACACAAGAAAACGGCGCTCCTCTGGCGGGCAGCTTAATCCCGTGGATCGATCGAGATATGCCCGGCGGTCAAACCCGCGAAGAATGGAAGGGAATGGCCGAAACCAACAAGATCATGGGCCTGCAGCCGCCCGTGCCCGTCGATGGCATTTGCGTGCGCATTGGCACGATGCGGTGCCACAGTCAGGGGCTCTGCCTCAAGCTCACCAAAGATGTGCCGCTCCGCGACATTGAACAGATCCTAGTGAACAGCAACCCTTGGGTGCGGTTGATTCCCAACGACAAGGAATCCACCATGCGTTGCCTCACCCCAACGGCGGTTTCCGGCTCGTTGAACGTACCGATAGGTCGTCTTCATAAGTTGAAGCTCGGTCCGGAATTTCTAGGGACCTTTACGGTTGGCGATCAGTTACTCTGGGGCGCCGCGGAACCCCTGCGACGTATGCTGCGCATCCTGCGCGAACACCTCGGGAATTGACGCAGAGTCCAAGGAGGCACTGCCAGAACCGCAGAGTCCGATAGGCGGGAAGTAGAAGTCTAGTCGCAAACTTGAATCGTGACCTAAGGGTGCGATTCAGAGGATTCTTACTGGAAGCTGTTGCCAGCCCAGACGAGCCTGTCAAGATTTCGTGCAATGGCTGCCGCGATTTGTCATTGACAATAATTTTCCGTTCGTAGCGTAAGTTACGCCTTCACGTTTGCACACATAGTCCAAGAGTTCGCGCAGTTGTCCCCAGATTCCTAACTCTTCTATTTCCCACGAATGCCCATACAAGTGCCAGATACCGCCATGTTGCAGTACCTCATCGAAGAGCTGTTTCCCGAGGTCAACCCAATTGGGGGTCTTTCTCAAGCGCGTCATGTAGGTCCACAAACCCGGAAGATTCCGGGCGCGGCCGAGATTCCTTAGATAGCCCGTAACACCGTGCGGATAGGCCTGCAAAGTTATCGGCATTTCAAAGGGAAGAAATTCGGTGGCCACCGAAAACATGCGAGTCGTTCGTGCGCCTCTATACCCTGCATCGCGAACTTCACCAACGACTTGGTCATCGAAGCGCCCGTATGGATAACAAAACATGAGCACATTCTCTCCCAATGTTTGCTCCAACCTTTGCTTGCATTCGCGTACTTCGTGCGCGACCTGTTTGCGGTTCAGCTTTGGCAGTTTTGGATGGGAAATGCTGTGGCCGCCGATCTCAAAGCCTGCAGAGCGCAGCGATCTAAGCTCATTCGTGCAAAGGATTTTTCGCCCTCTGTATTCCGTGAGCGGAACATAAAAGGTTCCAGGAAGACTGTGACCGCGCAGCAAGTCCGCGATCCTTAAGTCGTTCGGATCTCCATCATCCCAACTGGTTGTCACGAATTTCATTGTGTTAGGTCAAGATAACCTTTAGCCACGTTGGGCTGCAACCCTCTCAGGCATGAGCGGGGAGCGCTAGAGCCCGCAATGTGTGCAAGTCAACCGCGCGTGGCCTCCACAATGGCCGTTCCCTTCGAGGCTCAGCGTGAACTAAAGCCCGCCGAAAGCATGTGTCTTATGTCGGACCAAAGGTCCGAGCTCTATCGAAACCAGGCTCTTTCCGGAAACTGCTGTACACCTGCCACGGACCCGCAAGGGCAAGCTACGCAAGCCGCCCGAATAGCCACTACAAAGGCGATGTCCTCATTCGGCCAAACGCTCGGGCAGCTTGTGGCGCATCGGTGTCATCGGCACATATCAGATTCTAAACCACTTAACACGTCCGCCATCGTTGTTTACCGCGTTGCCCTTAAAGGTGAATTTCAAACCGGTTCGCAGACCTGTCTCCTAGGTCTCTCTGTACGAACTTGGCCTTGTACTGAGACTGGTATGGATGAAACTCCGCTGGCGAATTAATGGGATAACGTGGATACGATACTTCCATCCCCTTTTCACTTTGCTACACTACTTCGACGCTTGTTAGAGGCCGAAGAACGCCGCGGAACCTATATCACTCAGAAAAATAAGCACTTACCGGCCTGTTAGAGATGCTCGGTCGACTGTGAGCTTTTGGCAGAAGGCGTGCTGAAATTCTGGCGGCGATATGCGGGTGTGTTCTGGGCGTTTTGCGACAACACGGGCATATTTCGGCAATCATTCAGGGGTTGGAGAGAAGTTTGTAGCGAACTGATCCGAGGCAGACATGGTTAGGAACGGCGAGATTACGGCTCACCGATGCAAGACGCGTTCTGCGGAGCTACTGGTGGATCGTACCGATCACGAGTTTTCGTTTGCGGGAACGTTGGGCTTGCTAGTGGCAATAGCATTCGCCTAAACGCTACACATCCCATACCATGGTGCTCGTGGATCGACCGAACGTCCCGCACAGATCTCGTGAGACCCGCGATCAGCGAAGACGTGAATCATCAATTGTCGTCACTCCAAGAGCAGATCTTAAGTCGGACGCGTCTCGAAGCTGTCATCGAAAAATTCGGACTGTATGCGAAGGATCGCGGGCGGGTTCCTATTGCAGAATTGGCCGAACACCCTGAGAAGGGCGGTGAGCGTGAAACCGATGGAATCGATGCCCGGGACGCAGACCCAGTCGCAGAACTATAGTCTTCCTGGCTTCTCCGTCGATGTAACGTTCGACGGACCGCAGATCGCTCAGCAAATCTGCGCGGAAATTACCACGACGTTTATCGATCTAAAATGCACGGGAACGAATAAATGAGTCGAAAGATGTAACATCGTTTCTGAGCGGGCAAGTTGAGGAGGCCAAGGCGAAACTTGACATACAGGAAGCCAGACTGGCGGAGTTCAAGCGGCAACACCTGGGATTACTCCCGAGGAGGAGCAAGTCAGCCTGAACGTCTTGACGGCAATGAATTCGCAACTCCAGGCAAATCTTCAGGAGCTAAACCACGCGCGACAGGATAAGGCTCTTAACGAAGCATTGCTTAGCCAGCAGAGAGGCGAATTCGGAGATCACGGCGGAACAGCAGCTTAATTTGCTGAAGGTCCAGCTAACAGCTTTGTTGTGCGAAGTACACACCAGAACATCCCGACGTCGTCAAACTGCAGAGTCAGATTGAGGAATTGAAGAAGCGCATGGCGGACGTATCCGAGGACAACCGAAGCCGGAACGCGATGGCGCTCAATCGTCTGGCGGCGAATCTCCACAAGTCCAACAGCTAATGGTCAAACTGCGGCAAGATGAATTGAACGTGGCTGACTTGACGAGGCGACAGAACCAACTCCAGCAGCAGATCCACGAATTGCAAGGGCGCCTGCAGGCCAGTCCAGTGGTGGCCGAGCAATTCAAGGGGATAACGGCCAGTCACCAGGCGGCTCTTGATTTTTACAACGACTTGTTGAAGAGACAAAAACAGTCCTCGATGGTCGCGGATCTGGAGCACCGGCAAGAGAGCGAGCAATTTCGAATATTGGATGCTCCGAGCCTGCCGGATAAACCCTCCTTTCCGAGGAAGTCCTATTTCGCCGGCGGCGGATTGGGAGCAGGGTTTTTTTTGGCGTTTGGGATCATGTATTTAATCGCGCTGAGTGACAAATCGATGCACACGGAAAAAGATGTGGAGATTTGCTTGAACCTGGCAGTCCTAGCGGTCGTTCCCGTGCTGGAAATGGGACGTTCGAGCCTTGGGAAGCCAAGGGCGAAAGCCAACTGATTGGCCCGTAATGGCGCCAATCATGCATAAGCATTTCGAGGGAAACGATGAGCAGGATTCACGAAGCTTTGAAGAAGGCGGAACAGGAAAAGCTGGCGCGGTTGCAGAGCGAAGAGGAAGCGCATCCCGGACCACGACTGGCGAGTGAAGAGCAAGCGCATCCCGGAACACGGCAGTCGAGCGAAGAGGAAGCGCATCCCCGACTACGACTGGCTGGCGAAGAAGCTCATTCCCGACCTCAGTTGAAGAAAGAAGAAGATGCCCGTCCGCGAATAGCGGCGGAGGAGACACGACAGACAGTAACGACCACGGAGCAAGTGGTTGAGCCGACAAGGCGGGTTATTGAATTGCCCGACGGGGCAGGAACGAGCCTACGCTACGACGAAGTGGTTAAGCGGTGCGTGCGGACAGAGTGGAATCTCAGCTCGGGGCCCGCGATTTTCGGGAACGGTGACATCGGAAAAGTTGGTGCAGAAGGATTTCGTACGCTAAGGTCGCGACTGTTTCAGATAGCCAGCACGCGCCGACTGCGGAGGTTATTGATCACGAGCAGTGTTCCAGCCGAAGGCAAGACGTTCGTCGCCACGCATTTGGCGAAGTCGATCATCCAGCAGCCGGATCAGCGAGTGTTATTGATCGATGCAGATCTTCGCGCGCCGCAGCTTAACAATGCTCTGGGAACGGCGAGCATACCAGGGCTAGCCGATTATTTG
Organism: uncultured Acidobacteriota bacterium; assembly: GCA_963721915.1. Classification (GTDB taxonomy): domain Bacteria; phylum Acidobacteriota; class Terriglobia; order Acidiferrales; family UBA7541; genus Acidiferrum. The sequence goes on from CAVRLD010000012.1 coordinate 250,200, forward strand.
CAAGGACAGGCGGACGAATACGCGGTGATCCAAAAAAACCCGTCGAGCAATCTTTGCGTCATTCCGTGCGGAGCCAGAGTCTCAAATCCGAGCGAATTGCTTTTGAGCAGCCGCATGAAGGAACTTCTCGACCGGGTCACGCCAGCGTTTGACTGGGTCATTCTAGATTCCCCACCCTCATTGCCGGTCCACGATGCCAGCAATCTGGCAGGTCTGTGCGAAGGGGTGCTTCTCATTGTCAGAGCCGGAAAGACCGATTATGAGTCGGCGAAAAAAGCCGCGCTCGAATTTCAGCATAAGAATCTGATCGGGGTTGTGCTGAATCGGGTCAGCGAGGCTGAGTTGAAGGGGGGCTACTACTATGGCTACACCAACGGGAAATAATGAAGTCGTCCGAGCCCTGTCTTCTCGAAGGGATCAACTTCATTTCCCGCAGGATTGTGCCGCTGATAGGTGCGCGACCGGAAGCGGAAATCGTCTGGTCAGCTCAAACGTCTCGCTGGGAGACAATCGTCCGGCCATTCAATTGATGTGATGTGTCCGGCTTGAATTCGAAGAATCGCTTCAACCTCAGGAATGGCTTCTCAAGCGCGTACCAAGACAGAGTGGCGATAAGATAGCTCACCGCGAGAATCAACGGCAGCTCCAGAAATGGATACCGGTCCCAGTGGAGCATTTGCACCATGCCGAACGGGATTTTGTGAAGCAGGTAGAGTCCGTAGCTGATCGTTCCGGTGTAGACCAGGAATCGGTTCGTTAGAACGGTCTGAAACCACTTTTGCTGGTAAAAGAGCGAGAGATAAAGAAACGACGCTGAAGCTGCGGCGGTGAAAGAGAAAACGATCCATCGCGCATTCAGGGAATCGCTGACAAATGCCAGAGGCACTGCGATGAAGAGAGCAGCTAAAGCATGTTTAATAAATCTGGAAGGAATAAATTTGTCTGAACGGACAACAAGCGCGAGAAGCGCCCCCGCCATAAGTCCGTCCAATCGGCAAAATAGGTTCGTATAGAGGTCAATGTGATGTAAGGCTAAGTAGTAGCGGAGCGCCGGAGAGAGGGAAATCTCTGCGATAACAATGCGACGCGTCTGAGCGGAAGAGCAGTATCGCACGACCAACGGCCAAACCAGATAAAACTGTTCCTCAATGGCGAGCGACCAAGTAACACCCAGAGGACCTGCTGGGCCGGTTGAATGCCGAAGCAGGAAGTTCTGGAGGAAAAACGGAAATGCCCACCAGGGAGAGGACTTTTCAAAGATCGTTTTAGCTTCCGATGAACTCAGGAGTGGAAGAATAACGAACATGAATAGCAGCAGAGAATAATATAGCGGCCAGATCCTAAGGCATCGTCTGGCATAGAAATTCCGAAAATAGCCCTCCGAGTGTTTGGTGTCGAGAAGGATTCCGGTGATCAGGAATCCCGACAAAACAAAAAAAAGATCAACGCCCATCCACCCTTTGCCGAATAGCAGATGCAGGTAGAAGGAGGGGAATTTCTCGCTGACGTTGTGCGGCATCACGAGCAGGATAGCCAGGCCACGAATGGCATCGAGTTGAGGTATTTTGTGTTGCACCGTGAATGCCTCGCGAAATGGGTTTGAGGAATTAGGGCCGTACGATCTCCCGAACTCACCGTGTGAGCTGAATGCCAAGCAAACTATACTGGATCGACTGCGCAAGTATAACCAAGGCGGATTCCACCGAGTAACGACTTGTTGCCGAGCCGATGAATCTGAGGGTTTTCGATTTCGGCGATCGTCATCTGTATCGAGGATTGGAGCGATAGATTCGCCTGAATGCTTGCATTGAGCAGAAGGTGTTTCCATCCAATAGCTGCGGAACGATCGCTTGCCATTCCAACGCAAGCATCATCAGCGCGGGTGGCGAACCCTGGAAAAGGCCTGGCTCCATTTTTGTTGCGAATACCAAGCGCTCTGCTTGCTACGCCCGAGGACGCATGCACGGACGAATCGAGGTTCTTCCCAAGGAACGTCGTGATATCCGGACCTGAGAAAGGCGCTCGCTGGATTTCTCATCCACTCTTGGGGAAATAGCGCGATTATGTCGTTCTCTGTGAGCTTAGGAGCTGGTCGAGGAGGCTGCGCTGTTATGGCCGCGTACAGCGCCCCGGGAAGATCCCGGCCAGGCCCAAGTGTCAAGTGTCCGACTTGAGTCGCTCGGGGATTAATTTCGATGAGGTAGGCTTGTCCAGTTTGAGCCTCCAACATGAAATCAAAGCCGTGGAGCCCTGAAAGCTCGAGCCGGCGTGCCATCTTTTCAGTCGCTGCCAGCATTTCAGCGTTCTCGATCAAGCGTAGGACTGTAGATGGCCCGCCTGCATCCTGCTTCTGGAGCACCTCAAAATGAAGGCTGGCAAGAACAGTGCCTTTCCAACAGGCGACTGCGCTAGTCGCTTCCCGTCCTGCCACAAATTCCTGGGCATTGACGACGTATCGCTCACGAAGTATTGAAGGCCAAAGTAATGTCATCTCTCGGTCAAGCAGAGCCCGCTTAGCCGCTCGCGCTAGAAGGGGAGGGGCCTGAAGTATCCGAAGAGCGCATTCCGCCTCCTCAAGGGTATGGACAGTCCAGACGCCGTCGCCGCCTGAGGTACCGTTGGATTTAAGGACGGTAGGAAAACCCGTCAGGGCGATCCAATTTCTAAGGTCATCGGTGTTCGCAATAACTCTGCCTTTTGGAACACGGACGCCTTCTCCGTGGGCCAATTCCATGGAGGTAGTTCTCTCATACACGGCTGGGAAATTTGCAGGTGCACCGAGCGAACGTTCGATCAACGAGCAAGTCGGTGCCCCCGCTAGCCCACGGTGCAATGCTTGAAAATAGAGGTCGTGCAGGTGCAGGGTTGCAGGGTCGTCGCACGGAAGGACGAGATCTGGTTTTGCCGCCCCAATCGCCTTGGCGAGCGATGGTAGGGGTGTCAAGCCGTGATACCTATGGGTTTGCTGTACAACGGTTATTTTGCAGAGCGGGTGGCGAGCGGGACACACAGCTTGGACAGCGAACCCGGAATCTACGAGAGCCATCGCCAAGTGTGCGGCCGCGAACGACCGAGACGTCGTTGCGATGAGAAGAACAGTTGGTTCCACGTTTGACCTGACCGGGGGACGCAGGAAACAAGCTTACATGGGAAATGCCGATACATGCCCAGGAAAAGTAGGTTTGGGACGTTCCATGAGTGCGATTTTCATTTCCATATAGAAGAGAGCCCCACGATGCGCCGCAACTGCTGCCTGCGAAGATACGCTTTCAATGCCGGATTTTGCATCTTGGATCGGCGACACACCATCGCACGCAGGTAACCATAAGCAATACCGACGCTCCGGACTACGTAGGGAGCGTTGAAAACGTGGCGGGCACACTTCAGAGAAAAAAACAAAGGATGATAACCGACAATATAATCCGCTTCACCTTCGTTCACGGCGCTGCCCCAGGGTCCCCAGACAGAACCTGCGGCACGTTGATGAACAAGGCCTAGATCGGAAAAGGTCTGGGTTGTCCAGCCCAATTGATTGGCCCGGAGCTCATCGATGGTGTCCCACGCGAGGTCGCACCAAAGGCCGCCGAGTTCCTCCCAGCATTCTCTTCGATAAATTTTGGTGGCACCGCGAACGTGAAAGGCGGGCGATTGCTCCTGACGCAAGCTGTCACCTATTTTGTCGTAAATCGTGCCGCCCCCAATACCAAGGCGCGGCATGCTGCGGAAGTGGTCGAAGCAACGCTCGAAGTAGTCCGAAGCAAAGGTTAGATCACCGTCAAGATTTACAAGATAGTGCCAGTCACTTGATTGGAGCAGGGAGTAGGCGTCAAGAAATGCCTCCACACCGCCCCCCACAGAGCGATGGCCGCGATTTTTTCGGTGCAGGGTGCGGATCCAGGAATATTCGTTAGCGTAGCGATCGATGATCGCGCCGGTACCATCGGTCGAGCCGTCGTCTACAATGATCCATTCGGCCGGACGAATCGTTTGGTTCAGAACTGATTCGATAGTGCCGACGATGAACCGTTCTTCGTCTCTGCTGGGAGTGATTATGCAGTAGCGAACAGTACTGACCGTCCCAGCCGACCGAGTTGACTTGTTCGCGCCAAGAAGAGATTTTCGGGGGTCTTGCGAGTCATCATCCAGCATTTGGAACGAGACTACATATCTCATATGTGCGGCCCTTCGGTAAAGCGATTCCCTTGAGGAGCGCACCGTTCGGAACCATCAGGGTCACATCTTGCCGCTCAGGCACGTGGGCCCAGCAGTGAAGATCAATTTCTGCCGCCTCATTGTTGACTCCTTAGTTTGGGTAGCTTAACGTACGCCCATTAGAACTATAACGATCAACGAGGCCGCCGACTCGAAAACGCCTAGGATCGGTCGGCAGGCAGGGGAGAAATCCGATGGAGCTTGGGCAGGGCTGGTCTAGGACCTGGACTTTCTTCCAAGAGAAGTGGCACGAAGGCAACGTACCAATTATGGGCCCACGCACTCATGCTGCGTGGCTTTGCTCGGTGGTTTTCGACGGGGCTCGCGCGTTTGAAGGCGTGTTCCCCGATCTTGAACTGCACTGCGCCCGGGCTAACAATTCCGCGAAGAAGCTGTTTCTCAACCCGGTCGTTTCGGTGGAGACCTGGGTCAGACTGGCACGAGAGGGGATCGCTAAGTTCGAGAAGGACACCGCGCTATACATTCGACCGATGTATTGGGCGGAGAAAGAAGGACCCTGGGTCCAGGCGCACGTTCCGGAATCGACACAGTGGTGCCTTTCCATCTACGAGGCACCCATGCGCAAGCCAACAACGGGTTTCTCAATCACGTTGTCTCCCTACCGACGGCCGACGCTGGAGAGTATGCCGGTCGATGCGAAGGCGGGGTGTTTGTATCCCAACAACGCTCGAAGCCTATTCGAGGCGCAAGGACGAGGTTTCGACAACGCAGTCGTGTGCGACATGCTGGGTAATGTCGCGGAGCTGGCTACTTCCAACATTTTCATGGCGAAGGACGGTGCGGTTTATACGCCAATTTCGAACGGAACGTTCCTCGCGGGCATTACACGACAGCGTGTGATTGGTCTGCTGCGTGAAAACGGTGTATCTGTCATTGAGAAAACTTTGACGTACGCAGATTTCCAGGCTGGGGATGAAATCTTCTCGACCGGCAACTACTCCAAAGTGGTACCGGTGGGCCGGATTGATAACCGGCCACTGCAACCCGGACCTTTTTATAGCAAGGCGCGCAGTCTATATTGGGCATTCGCACATTCATGAACGGTGACTTTTGGCAACCCGGGGAGGGCGGTTTCCCCGAGCCTGCAGGGCACTTTCCGGCGAGAGCTGTTTACAAGACGATGTATCTTGAAACGAAACGAGTGTGTGCAAATCCACCCAATAAGGCGCAGAGTGCAGCAAGCATAAATCTGATCACCCGATGACCGAGCAACTCGTTCAAATTTGGCAGCGTTTGCTGGAGAAGTCACCCATCCATGTCGAAGACAATTTCTTCGACCTGGGCGGCGACTCTTTGTTGGCGGTAGAGCTGTTTAACGCGATCGCGAAGGAGTGCGGTCGAGAGCTGCCGCCGGTGACAATCTATCAAGCGCCTACCATCGCGGCTTTGGCCGAGCTATTGAACGGTGCAGCCCCTCCACGGCTGCCTTCACTCGTGACTCTCAAGGCGGGCACCGGATACCCACCCATCTTCTTAGCGCATGGTCTCGGCGGCAGTGCCATGGATTTCTTCCAGCTCGTGAGGCACATGCGATTGCCCAATCCAATCCACGGGCTCCAGGCGAGGGGTGCAGATGGAGTCGAAGAACCGTTTGATCGAATCGAGGATATGGCCAGATTCCATCTCGGCACCATCCGAGAGTTGCAAGAGCACGGTCCCTACCTGCTCATCGGTTTCTCATTCGGGGGTTTGGTCACGCTCGAAATGGCGAGGCTTCTCATTGAAAATGGAGAAAAAGTCGCATTGCTGGCGTTGTTGGAGAGCTATCCACACACTCGCTATTTGTCCATGTTTCAGCGTTTGCGAGTCTTCGCACGCGTTGCGAGAAATCACGCTGCGACGGTGAAGGGATTGACGTTCCGGGAGGCGGTCTCTTATATCTGTCGCCCCTCGGAGCGACTAGCGCATTTCTCTCGAACTGCTACCGGACGAGCTGGCCGGCGACCATCGATCAGCTTATGGTTCACACCCGCGATGCAGCACGTGCGTGGCAGCGCGTACCGGGCATTGCAGCGCTATCGACCCCACTTTTACAAGGGCAAAATCAGGTTTGTGCGGGCCCAGATCCCCACTGAATTTCCTGACGATCCGCGAGCCGTATGGGGGACCCTCGCAGGTGAGTTTGAAGTTGAGACCGTACCTGGAGACCATCTAGGAATTTTGACGACGCATTTTGAGAGCTTGGGTGCCATGCTTTCTCGTTATATTGAAGAGTCAGCTACTCAGAAATAAAGGCGACCGGAGCTCGGAACGGTTCGACAAATGAATGGAGCAGAGGGCCTCGTTCGAACGCTTGTCGGTGGAGGGGTAGAAGCATGCTTCACGAATCCTGGCACCTCAGAAATGCACATCGTGGCGGCGTTAGATCGCGTGCCCGAAATGCGTTGCGTGCTGGGACTCTTTGAGGGGGTGGTGACAGGAGCCGCGGATGGTTATGCACGAATGGCCGGGAAACCCGCATGTACTCTGCTACACCTCGGCCCAGGTCTCGCTAACGGCCTCGCGAATCTCCACAATGCCAGCCGAGCGCATGTGCCAATCATCAACATCGTCGGGCAGCACTCAAGCTCTCATTTACGTTACGATACGCCACTCGTTTCTGATATCGAAGCGATCGCGAGACCCTATTCCACGTGGCTCCGAACATCCTGCTCGGCATCCGAAATGGGCCGCGATGTTGCTGAGGCGCTTCTCGCTTCACGCACAGCACCAGGCCGGATCGCCACTCTAATCGTTCCCGCCGATGTCGCCTGGAGCGAGGGTGGTGTCATCGCGGAAATTCCTCCGATACCTAGACCTCCTGTGCCCGCCAATGAAATCGTCGAGCGGGTGGCCGCCATGCTGCGAACTGGGCAAAGAACGGCGATACTGCTCGCGGGAAGTGCGTTGCATGGCAAGGGGTTGGCCGCTGCGGGGCGCATCGCTGCGGGCACAAACTCCAAGTTGTTTGCTCCTTACCCCTTCACACGCATCGAGCGCGGCGTTGGCCTACCGGTCGTAGAACGAATCAACTACATCGTTGAGCAGGCGCGCGGGCAACTGAAAGAATTTGTGCAACTTATCCTGGTGGGGGCCTCGGCGCCGGTTTCTTACTTCGCTCATCCGAGCAAAGATAGTGTGCCAACATCGCCCGGCTGTCAGATTTTTGCATTGACGATCCCGGGAGAAGACTACGTTGGGGCCCTCGCGGCGTTGGAGACAGCTTTGTCTCTCCGCGGTACCGAGCTCATGGTCGAAAAGAAAGGGCGACCGGCTGCGCCAACCGGCGAGCTCACCCTGCCGGGCCTTGCGGCTGCGGTGGGGGCACTCTTGCCCGAAAATGCCATCGTAGTCGATGAATCCATGACATCAGGTCGGAGCATCCTGCCAGCCACACAAAATTGTGCGCGGCATGATTTGTTAGCGAACACGGGAGGATCGATCGGGATTGCCATGCCGTTGGCTGTAGGTGCGGCGGTAGCGTGTCCGGGTCGGAGAATTTTGTGCTTATCCGCTGACGGCAGCGGCATGTACACTGGGCAGGCTCTGTGGACAATGGCACGCAAGGGTCTAAAGATCACGACGGTGATTTTCGCCAATCGCGAATATGCCGTTCTTAAACGCGAGTTTGCCAGCCTCAATGTCGGCGAGCTGGGGCCTCGCGCGCGGGACCTGTTCGAGATCGGACGACCCGATCTGGACTGGACGCTACTGGCGAAAGGCATGGGAGTACCGGCTGCCCGTGCAGAATCACTAGATTCATTCGGGAAAGCGATACGGCACGGATTCGAAAGCGAGGGGCCGACGCTGATTGAGGTGCGTCTTTAGATCAACCGCTGCACTGAGCGCTGAAAAGCCGCTTGGACTTGCATTTCCAGACCGCGAGGTTTATGTTGCTGGGAATCCGCATGCGAAAGAGCAGGACTGACTGCTACTTCCAAGTCCGTTAACCAACCGCAGAAGGGCGCAGAATACCGACGAGAATCAGACGAGGAACGAACATGAATCCCGAGTCTCTCAAGGCAGCAACTCCGGCCGCGTCTTTGGGAACCCCTCCGCGCGACAAGAGGCTCCAACACAAAGTGCGGGCGCTTGTCGAAGCAGTAATGTTCTCTCCTGGAGGCGATAGAACATTTTATGATTCTGACGAATTCCCTTGGGTGGCTGACGTAGAAGCGGAATGGATGACGATTCGCAAGGAATTAGAAGCGCTCATGGTACGGCGAGAGGAAATCCCTAATTTTCAGGACATATCCGAAGATCAACGAGTTCTGACCCAAGGTGAACAGTGGAAGACCCTCTGGTTTTACGCCTACGGCGTGAGAGCCGATGATAACTGCGCACGATGTCCGGAGACCGTGCGAGTCTTGCAGAAGATCCCGGGAATGAAGTCGGCGATGTTCTCGATTCTTGCGCCCAGGAAACATATTCCTCCGCATCGTGGAGTGTACAAGGGCGTGCTAAGGTACCACCTCGGATTGATTGTACCGGGGCCGGAAGGCAGTTGCAGGATTCGAGTGGGAAAGGACGTGTGCTGCTGGAAAGAAGGGAAAAGTCTGATTTTCGACGATAGCCACGAGCATGAGGTTTGGAGTGATTGCGATTCCTATCGGGTAGTTCTGTTTGTCGATTTTCTGCGACCTGTTTGGTTTCCGATGTCACTTGTGAATCGCGCGATCATTCGGGTTCTGGCTCGGACGTCAAGCATCTCCGATACAATGGTCCATATACGGCAGCAGGCTCGCGAGATCAAAGAGAAGGCCCGAGCAGCGGGGAACTGACCTTCCGTATGGCCATGGCCGCGTGGTGTCGAATTGAACCACGAGCGATGCGAAAACGGCGCCGTCAAACCGTCGCGCAGCGGAACTGCGCAACTCGGTCGACAGATCTACTCTGATTAGTCATTCCGCAAACCCTGCGCCATCAGTGGCCGAGTTGCGAGCCTGCCACAATCTTAACCAGGTCGGCTTTGACAACTTTACCCGTCGGAGTTATTGGCATTTCGGAGAGGAGGAAGATCTCTGATGGCCGTTTGTAGGGGGCCAAATGGCGCGCAGCAAACGCTGTTAGCTCTTCGATCGTGACCGGTGAGTTTGGCGAAAGTTGAATGAACGCCACCACCTCCTCGCCTCCTTCTGCCTTGGCTGGGCGACCAATGACCGCCGATCGAATCACTGATGGATGGCTGTTGAGCACCGTCTCGACTTCCGCCGGATAGACGTTAAAACCGAAGCGGACAATCAATTCCTTCGTACGACCGACAATGAACAGGTTGCCGTCTTCGAAGCGCGCGAGGTCGCGTGTGTTGAACCATCCCTCCGCGTCAATGGCCTCGGCGGTTTGGTCGGGTGCGCGATAGTAACCTTTCATAACGCCCGGGCCGTGAACCCACAATTCACCGGTTTCGCCGTCGTCGACTGGTTGACGATCGAGTCCGACCAATTTGACCTGCGCGCCCGGGAATACTCGCCCAACGGAGATGTCGGTCCTGGGCGTCTCCACTCTGGTCTGCGCAATGGTGGGAGAGCACTCTGTCACGCCGTAACCATTGTGAAGAACCATGCCGAAAAGGCTCTCGGTTCTCGCTTTGATTGCCGATTGTAGCGGCGCTCCGGAGGAAGAAATGATCCGAAGGGAAGGGAACCTTAGCGATGTAAGCGCCTTTATCTCGCAATACTCGAGCAACAGAGCGAACATCGATGGCGCTCCTAGCACCACGGTCAACTGGTCTTTTTCCAGCGTCTTGAGCGTTGCTACTGGATCAAACCGCGGCGCCAGGTAAAGGGTTGCCCCGCTGAGTAGGCTGCCTAGGAGCACCACCGAAAGGCCGACAGCGTGGGACATGGGTAGAACCCCGAGTAGACGGTCGGTGGCCGTGAGTGAACGAATTCTGGCGGAAATACCCGCTATGAATAGCAAGTTTCTATGAGTCAGCATGACGCCCTTGGGAAGGCCGGTCGTCCCGGAAGTGTAGATTAGGGCAGCGACGTTACTTGAGAGGTCCGCGTCGATCGGTTCTGGTTCGGTTTTTTCGTCTAAGAAACCGGCGGCGATCGGACCCAATACCCGTTGCTCTTGGATGACGGCGCCGTGCCGTTTGGCGTGCTCCCTCGCGTGAGGCGACACGTTTGTGGTGTAGACAACGAGTCGGGCCCCGCAGTGGGCTCGGATCTCATCGACTTCGCGCGACGACAATCGCGCGTTCACCAGCACTGGCCAAGCGTTTAGCTCTGACAAGGCCAAGAGAATCGCCACGAAGGCCCGGCAGTTCTCGCAGACAATCATGACCCGATCACCTGGACGGACGTCCAAGTCGCGAAGCCAACCCTGGGTTTCAGCGATTACCGAGGCAAGCTGCGCATAAGTCCAAGTGCCCGACGCTTCCACGAGCCCGGCCTGATCAGGCGAACGCTCCGCCCATGGCTTGACCACGTCACTGATACGGACGGGGAGGCTCGCCAGGATCTCGGGAACGTGATCTTCAATCATGGGGTTGTCAATGATTCGGCCAAGCAGCAAAGCAGCTGGGCAGATCACCCATGGGCGATCTTGGCGGCTACGGGATACTGAGAACTGTCGGCTCCATACGAGGCCAGAAACCGCAGCCAATTGCAATATAGTCGCTTAGCTGCGGAGTGCCAGGTATTTTGTAAATATTCTACAACAGCAGCCTCAGGAAAGACGGTCATAAGGTCGTCGTGGCGATGACGCAGGGCGTTTTCCCGGAACTCGTCCAAAATCTTGGTCGCTTCGGCGTCGAAGTACCCTTGAGGCATCGAAGGGTAGGCTTCTCGTTGGCGGTTCAGGTATCTCCTGATGTCTCTGCGGTATTCCTTCAATAGAGTATGGCCCCCATATTCTGGGTGACCCTGAAAATGCACGAACAGGCTTTTCCGTTTCTGCTTCACAAATAGGTCGACGCCGGCCTCGGCTGCCTGCATGAGAATCGTGTAGCCCCGAGAAGTCAATGCCTCCGCTCGAACTTCGTTCCAACGGGAATGCGGAAACCGTTGTGGATCGTCGAGACCGTTCGTCAACATGTGATCGCAAACCTTCTTGGAGGAAAAAACCCCGAACCGTTTGTCGGGGAGCGGGCTGCGGGGTACACCGTCGGCGTGGAGGACGCTGACGTGCGCAGCCAGGCACGATAGGATCGTCGAAGCTGTATTGTTTTCGGCCCAATCAAAAAGGCCGGTCAAGCTGCGCCAATAGGGTTCATCGCGCAAGTCAGGACGACGGGGCTCGGTGCCGGTGATAATGATGCCGTCAAACTGAGTTTCCTGAAGATTGTCGAAGGCAAAGTAGAAGCGCCCTATATGCTCGCGTCCCCGATCGGTGCGTGGAATTTCGGGCAGCGAATAAAGCCGGAGGCGCACCGCCACGTCACCCGCCGCAGTGTCAATAAGCTCAAAAAACTGCATCTCGGTGTCTTCCAGTGCTGGATCTGGCATATTGTTGACCAGGGCGATTTTGAGGCAATGCATCTGAGCATCACCGTTCCCAGCCGATGTGCCTGGGCGCAAACTCGTTTTGGCAGCCCAGCGGGTGGGGACACGGCCTCCGTCAATTACCAGTGACATAGCATGCCTCCCACGCTGGAAAATGGCCATGCTTCGACAATCTCATGTTCGCGCAGCCTCCAGCGCCTGAGCTAGATCCTCGAGGATGTCGTCGATATGCTCGATGCCCACGCTTAGTCGGATCATCTCCGGCGTAACACCGACCCTCCGTTGCTCCTCGGGCGAAAGTTGCCGGTGGGTGGTGGACGCCGGGTGGCAGGACAGGGATTTGGCATCCCCCATATTGACCATGCGCTTAAACAAACGGAGAGCATCGAAACATTTCCGGCTGGCCTCGAAGCCGCCCTGGACACCGAAAGTCAACAGAGAGCAAAAGCTGTCACCCAAATACCTGTGTGCCATCGGGTACAACGGGCTATCCGGGAATCCCGCGTAATTGACCCATTGCACTAAGTCGTGCTGCCGAAGGTACTGCGCCACTTTTCGGGCATTCTCCACATGGCGTTCGACGCGGAGCGCCATCGTTTCGACTCCCTGAAGGAGGAGAAATCCGTTAAAGGGCGACAACGTCGCGCCCGTATTGCGCTGGCAAACGGTGCGACACCTCGCAACATAAGCAGAGGCACCAAAAAGTTCGGTGTAGACCACATCGTGGTAGGAAGGTTCCGGGCGGTTCAGCATATAAAATTTCTCCGGATACTGACGCCAGGGAAATTTGCCGCTGTCGACGATTATTCCGCCTAGGCTCGTACCGTGTCCGCACATGAACTTTGTCATGGAATGCACGACGACATCGGCGCCATACTCGATAGGCCTAAGCAGGATGGGCGTGGCGACGGTATTGTCAACGATCAAAGGCACGCCGTGCTTGTGGGCCACTCTGGCTAACCCTTCGATGTCTGCAACATTGCCGGCGGGATTGCCAACACTTTCGCAAAAGACTGCTCTCGTGTTTTCGTCAATCAGTTTCTCAACGGCTTCGGGACAATCGCTTTCCGCGAACCGCCCGGCGATTCCCTGTTTGGGTAAGATGTGGGCGAGCAAGGTATAAGTAGCACCGTAAAGCTGGGGAAGGGAAACGATGTTGTTGCCACATTCGGCGATATTGACAATGGAATAGTGGATCGCGGACATGCCCGAGCTGACACTCAGTGCCTCAACCCCACCTTCCAGAGCCGCGACACGCTTTTCCAGCACTGCATTGGTGGGGTTCCCGATTCGCGTGTAGATGTTTCCCTGGACTTGGTTATTGAATAATGCAGCGCCGTGTTCCGCGTTATCGAACTCAAACGCAATGGTCTGGTAGATGGGTACCGCTACGGCCTTGGTTGAGGGGTCGCCGTCGTAGCCTACGTGGATCGCAATGGTCTCTCTCTTCACGAATATCGGCCTCGTTGCCACTTGGAAGCCCGGGCGACTCCCGCGGATGGATCAGTTGCGGATTTGTAAGAATGAACCCCGGCCTTGTCTTTCAAAGCCGACTTCCTCACTTCGTCGTGACCACAACGCTGGGAGCCCGCAGAGATTCCCGACGCTGCGAGAGCGACAACTTCACGGCTTGCGTAAGACGCCGAGCAGCGAAGCCGGCCCCGAAAGCGAACCGCATGACCGGTCCGAAGCTGTTGGCGGCCGCAATGCCAATGAAATAAAGCCCTGGTACCGACGACTCAAAGGCAGAGGACAGCATGGGCGTGTCATTCACCGCTTTTAGTTGCGAGCGAATCCCGGAACTGAGAAAGGCCAAGCGGTCGAGGCAGACTCGGTAACCGGTGGCCGCAATCACATGCTCCGCTACGACCTTGCGGGTTGCGCCGTCGGCGCCACGAAGAGAGATGTGTACTTTGCCATTCTCGACCTCAGCGCGTTCCGTCGTGTGTCCAAGAAGGAGAGGGACCTTACCAAGTATCTTATCCTTGATGAACCATCCGCCAGAAGGTCCGAGGTGTCTTCGGACAACCTCAAGTCGCAACCGCTCCGGTAAATAGTGGAACAATATGGGGGCATCGGCGCAGAGCCTTGAGCGCAGTCCCGGCCCAAGTCCCGATTGTGGATGTCGAATTCGCTTCCATAAGGAGCGCTTCTGAATTCTCGCGGGCCTTTCATGGAAGTTAAGCGACGTCTGTCGAGCCACAAGCTGTACTTCGGCGCCGACCTCGTGTAAGAGTCCTGCTAGGTCAAGTGCGGAGGCCCCGGCGCCAATCACCGCTACGCTACGTCCTGTGAACGGCTCGAGGTCACGATGACGGAAGCTATGGGACAGCAACGCAGGCGGCAGTGCCTCTAATACGGGAGGTATGTATTCGAAGTGGGTAATTCCGACGGCGAGCACGACCCGGCGTGTTTTGACGATTTCACCATCTTCGAGGCAGAGAACAAATCCGTCAGCGCAGCGGTCGAGCTCCACAACCAATTTCTCTTCCAGTTCCGGAACTATCCGCTCTCTAAAAGCTCGGCCATATGACGTAAATGTGTCCAGACTGATCGGAGAACCCGTGTGCGAGTACTCGATCCGGCGATCAGAACAGAAGTGCTGTAGTGTGAATTCGCCGTTTGGGTCGTAAATGTTCGAAGCGAAACCATCTGACTTCAGTAGCATGCCCTTTGGCATATGCGCCAGCCAACTGTCCATAAGGTGACCAAAAATACGGAACGGAAGCCCCAGCGCACGTAAATGGGCCGCCGCGGAAAGACCGTAAGGACCGGCGCCAATGATTGCAATCTCGAGCATAGGCTTTTGAAGACTCAACCCCCTAAAGTATTCGTAATTCTTCTTGGCATTGGGCAGCGCCCAGTCACAAGTGCGATCAACCGCCCGAGCGCCAATCGTGTCCAGAATTAAGCGGTCACAGGGCAGCGCCAGCGGCCATCGTCAGGCCATCCCCGAGTTGCTAGCTGCCCTGGAACCCATCGGCACTCCGTGGCCAACCTCGGTGCGGGGAATCGCAGCGTCAATCGATCGCCTTAGCGCCGTAGCCAGGTGATTGACGAATGGTTCGAGCAGCATGCCCGCAGGATAGACCGGCAGGAGCACAATCTCTTGCCCACCTTGAGCCAAGTGATCCCATTTCAGCCCCGGCTTGCTGCCCTTGCGATACTGCTTTATCGGGCGAAAATCCGTAATCACACCCTGATATGGTTGCGGAGCGTAATCGAATCCAGCGCGGTCGTTCGCCTGCCAGATGCTGCCAAGCAGGCGAGATCTTGACTTACCAGAGGGGGAGTCTTTCGCAAACTTGGCTAGTAGCATGCCCCGCCATACTGGGACACGACTCCGTAAGACTTTTATTTTTTCTGAAAAGAACTTAGCCTTGCCGGCAAAGTCGAGGCTCAGGAAATTGGCGGCGTGAAATACAAGGCGCTCGGCTTGGTGATAGCCCTCGCCCCAGATCGAAGGAAGGGGAACTTTGTACCAGTTCAGCGTGTCGAATAGTGCTAGCAGAGCGACTTTTTCTCCTCGCGACTGTAGCTGCTGAGCCATCTCGAACGCAATGGTTCCGCCCAGACAATAGCCCCCCAGGAAGTAGGGACCCGATGGCTGCACCCTGCGCATCTCCCTCACATACAGAGCAGCCATCTCCTCAACCCTGGTTAACGGCGGACGACTGCCATCGAGACCCTGAGCCTGCAAGCCGAAAAACGGTTGGTCAGAGCCTAGATGCCGTGACAAATCGCGATAGATCAAAACGTTTCCTCCTGCCCCGTGCACGCAGAAGAAGGGCGGGCGGGAACCAGACGGTTGGATGGGTACGACAGATGACCAATGCGAGGTGGGAGTTTCGCGTTGGAGGACCCGGGCGAGTTCCTCGATCGTGGGGGCTTCGAAAAGCGTGGCTAGGGGAAGTCTGATCTCAAATTCTTTATCGATCTGTGCAAAGAGCTGCACAGCCAAGGGAGAGTCTCCTCCCAAGTCAAAGTAATTCTCGTCAAGACCGATCGACTTGACGCCAAGTAATTCCTGCCAAATATGAGCCAGTCGCTGTGTTGTGTCGCCACCGGAATGAGTCGTCGAAGTGGTCACGTCAGGGGCCGATTCCTTCATCACGCTTTGTCCGGGGCGGGGGGACGACGCGAAACACACGAGAATCGTGGCCTGTGACCTGCTGCACATAGCAGGCCATTCTGGGTGGGACGCTAAGTTATAGCAATGGTGTCAGTTACGAAGTTATATTCGCCAAACCTTGCCTCAAGGCGGAAATTGTTTTCCTCTATGTGGCGGCCCAGCACATACGGGCTCCCTGGCTGCACAAGCCGCAAAGTGAAACTCCGGTCTGGCTTGAATGACCTCTGGCCATTATTCCGGTGAACGATTTCAGATACTCAAATGGCTCGCTTCTATTAGACTAGACTTCAGGCCGCTGTCGATTGAATCGAATACAATTTCGCACCATGTGTGACACTATCTCGTGGCCTTTGAACCCCGGTTGATTCGAACTTGAAGACACGCATGTTCACGTCTGGCGTGCGGACCTCGATTGCGAGAAGACCGTTCTCCGTCGACTGGAGTCAACGCTCGCGCCTGAGGAAAAGGGCCGTGCGGATCGTCTCATCTTTCGATCGGATCGAGATGCTTATGTGGCCACGCGCGGTATCTTGCGCCAGTTGCTTGGCGGTACGTGAACTGTTCGCCCGCTGACGTGGCATTCAATTACGGTCCTAAGGGCAAACCTACTTTGCGCGGCGAGTCTCTCGAGCGCTCAATTCAGTTTAGCGTATCCCACTCAGGCCGTATGGCACTGCTCGCGTTCGCTGCAGGCCGCCATATTGGCATAGACGTGGAGTTTATGCGTCCAACCATCGCCGCCCTGGAGATCGCCGAACGTTACTTTTCTCCACAGGAAGTGATCGAACTACGAGCGTTGCCAGAATCCCAGCAAGCCGAAGCATTTTTCCTTTGCTGGACACGCAAGGAGGCATACGTCAAAGCGAAGGGCGAAGGATTGCACATCCCTCTCGAAAGCTTTAGTGTTTCCCTCACGCCCGGGCAACCTGAACGGTTAGAATGCGCGGATAGTTACCGTTGGAGCATCCGTAGCCTCCGTCCGGACCCCCTGTACGTTGGAGCTTTAGTTGCCGAAGGCCAAGATTGGCCGTTGCATCAGTGGAGTTGGAATTCCCAAGACAGACGGGTAAGGGCCTCCTAACAGGACTCACTTGCTCCGGACCCGAATTGTGGGGCATCTAAAGCGGGTACTGGCTCTTCGCGGATTCAGGAATGAGCTTTCGGCACAAGCCCATCTACTAGGTTCAAGTATTCCTGTTTCAGTTGAGCCCAATCATTTCGAGCGACGAACTCCGCTGCTCGCTGAGCCAAACCCTGTCTCAGTTTCCGGATGCTTGATCAAATCGAGCATGCAACGAGGGAGGTCATCTTCTGCTTCGCCCGAGAAGAACTTCACGATGGAATCATCGAAATAGAATCGGTCTATCGTGGTATCGGGGACAATCACTGGGACACCCATGGCCATGAATTCCAGGATTTTGGTGCTAAAAGCCTCATTACCGAATTTGTCGGAACGCTTGGGAACTATGCCTAGCTTAGCGGTCTGAATAACCGAAGATATTTCCCGCACAGGAATCCGTTCGTGTAACACGACGCGCTGCTGGAGACTGAGCCGTTCAATCAAGGCAAGCAGCTCGCCTTTGGATGTCCCGTCCCCGTAGATGTGAAAGTCTGCGTCAGGGACAAAGTCTTTGATGGCGGCGAAAGCACGGATGGCCCGATCCAATCCCTGATGCCAGTTTAGAGTGCCGTGGTAAAGAAGAATGAAGCGGTCTGTCACTCGGCTATTTTCGCGGCGCGGTGTGAAGATCGCACGATCTGGGGCATTTAGCACCACGGTGCATTCACCCGGTTTGACCGAACGGGACAACAAGCGTTCCTTCCACGTGGGATTTGAGGTGATCACGTGGCTCGCAAACGCAGCACATATGCGTTCTATGACGCACAGGAAACGGAAACCAAACGAGTTCTCAGAGACCCCGAACTTGCTAGCATAGAATTCCGGCAAGATATCGCGTATGTCGAGGATGATCGGGATACCTCGAAGTCTTGGCAAAAGACCAGAGAAAACTAGCAGGTCGGGGACCGAGAGTATGTGGACAACATCGTACTTCCGACGCAAATCGTTAACGGAGACGTGGTAGAGGGCACGCATCAAGAAGAGAAGAACTGGCCAAGCATAGGACAAACGACCTCTCTCGCTGAACGACCTTCCTTGTAGCCTTTGGACCCGCACGCCACATAGTGTTTCTATTCGTGCAGTTCCCGACCTTCGTAGAGCAAATACGTCAACTTCATCCCCTCGCTGTACGAGGGCCTCCGCATAGCGCATCGCCCGACTATCTGTCTCATAGAAATCGTAGGTGACCATGCAGATGCGCAGAGATGGCCTGTTTGATGGCATCGTCCCTGCCGGATTGTTCGTCCGATCTGTGTCGGTTTTCGAAGTTTCCTCCAGCGGGATGTTCGGTAACAGATTCGAATGGTGCTCCGTGCAGCTAATCTTCGCAACGCATCTGCCAGGGGTCAAACTCTCTCCGTTTTCTCATAGCTCGGCCTACAATTGATGGCGAAAGCCGAAAGAAGCAAATCAATTGCGGATAGAACAACTGTCCGGTGCCATCTTAATTTATTTCGCGATAAATCGGAAGGATGGCCATCAGCTGGTGGAGCTTGAATTGCCGGAAGAAGCCGCGCGGCAGCTGCTGTGCGACCGAGACTATGACGAACACAGATCGTGATGACGTGCGGAGACGAGCCGCCCGAACGCTGGAATAAGTTTGCAAGATTAGGACATCGATTTTCTCTGTCGGAGGGAAATTGTTAGCTCTTGAGAGCACAGCCAATCGCCCTCGGCAATATCACCGTTTGAATACAGATAGTTACGGCGACTTTAACGTGCATTGCGCCCAAAGAATGGCAACTTTCAGGTGGACCATGAATTGCTGTGATCAACGGTGGGATGTGATCTCGATTGGGGCTCTTAGGGCGGTAGCTTACTTCGCGAAATTTGCAGTTAAGGGCGGCTGACCTGTCATGCACTTAGGAGGCGATGCCTACCCTGTTGCGCTATAGGAACGAATCACGGCAACGCACCTCACTGCTTTGGCCCGACCTAAGTGCAAACCAAGGCCTAGCTTTGTGTGGACTTCCGCTACCTGCGGGCACGGTCACTCCTTAATTGAATCGAAGCGAGAAACGTCAGGGGCTTAGCCGTGGGGGTGTGCTCACCGATCTGATTCAGAGGCCGCCAGTTCTAGGGCTACGTAAGCGCGATCAATCCCTTTACGGCCGCTACAAGAAACAACAGACTCGTTGGTCTTCCGCTTGATTAGCATTACTTCGAATTTGAAATTGTTCAGATTCATGTATCACACTCACGCCTCCCCGTCTTCGGTAGACAAGTGAAGTGAGGCTTATTTCCAGCAGAACGAGATCGCCATTATGGACCTTATTCGAAAAGCCGTCGGGTGTCATTCTAAGCGGTCGGATCGTGTGGCGCGCGTACCAAATTTTCAACGACAAACAGTTTCGATCCGAATGGTTTTCGGCGAAGACGAATTTGTGTCTCTTCTTTACCGGGAGCGGCGGCGTGCCGAGCGGGCGAAGACGCGGTATGTGCTGATGCTTTTGGACGTAAAGTATGCCATCGAGGCCAAGCGTTGTACGTCAGCGCAAATTACCCGGACGCTGTGCGAAATCATGCGTGAGACCGATGTCATCGGCTGGTATGTTCAAGATAGTCTGATTGGAATCATTGGCACGGAGATTGGACAAGCGAGTGCACAGGAGGTGCGCAAGACTCTTTCGGAGAAGTTTCGCCGAGCGCTGCTACCTACCTTGGGTTCGCAGGAGGCTTCTCAACTTGTTGTTTCGTTCCATTTCTTCCCAGAAGACTGTGAGAATGGAAGTTCAACCGACTCCCCGAACCTTGCGCTTTATCCCGATCTGCGACGAAGAGGGATTTCACAGAAGATTGGGTTAGGCGTTAAACGCGCTATGGATATCATCGGAAGTGCACTGGCGTTGATCGTACTTTCTCCCTTGTTTGGGGCTATCGCGTTGGCGGTTAAGATGACCTCAACGGGTTCCGTGCTCTTTCGCCAAGAGCGCCTGGGGCATTGCGGAGAGAGATTCACATTGCTGAAATTCCGCTCGATGCGCACCGATTGCGACATCCGAATCCATCAGGAATACGTGAGGCAGTTCATCGCCGGACGGTCGCTAGGCGGCGGAAATGGCAAGCCGCCGGTCTTTAAGATCCAGAAAGATCCACGAGTCACTCCCATCGGGTACTTCCTTCGTAGAACCAGCCTGGACGAATTGCCGCAGTTCTGGAATGTATTGGTGGGCAAGATGTCGCTTGTAGGTCCCCGTCCTCCGGTTGAATACGAATTCCAAGCTTACGATATGTGGCATCGCCGCCGCGTATTGGAAGTCAAGCCCGGAATCACCGGGCTGTGGCAGGTGGAAGCGCGCAGCAGCATCCAATTTGACGACATGGTTCGTCTTGACCTGAAATACGCCCGCAAATGGACAATCTGGCTGGATCTCAGCATTCTACTACGCACACCTGCGGCGGTAATCTCTGCGAACGGCGCACTCTAGAAGCCATCTCATAAATGTCTCAGAAGGATGATGGCGGAAGCCAAGTGAAGCATCGCGAGGAAATTTTCTGGGTAGCGTTCCCAGCGGACCACGATGCGGCGATAGTTATGCAACCACGCGAACAAGCGTTCGACTTTCCATCGACGGCGATAGCGCCGCAGCCCGCGGCCATCTTGGGTCAGAGTTCTGGTGCGAATGGAACGGTGTGGTGCGATCATCGCGATGCCGTAGTGGTTCATTAGTCGTTCATCGAGGCGGTCGCTGTCGTAGGCGCGGTCGCCAATCAGCCGTTTCGGGAGGTCGGCGAAGAATCGTTGTTCGAGGGTGGTTTCGACGAGTTTGGTTTCATGCGGCGAAGCGCTTGCCACGTGCACGGCGAGAGGAAGACCATGGCCGTCGCTGATCGCCATGATTTTGCTGCCCTTACCGCGTCGAGTAGGGCCGATGGCGGAGCCCCTTTTTTCGCCGAGCTGAAGCTGGCGTCGTCTAGCAAGCAAACAATCCGTCGCATGAGTCTCCCGCTTGTTTGAGCGCACCGTCCCCCAGCGTCAGTGGCGTGGCCATGGAGCCGCCCGATAACGGTTCGATTACTCCCCGCTCCCAGAAAGCGAACGTCACAGGAGTTCAGATGATCCGCATTGGTGTCATTGGTTACGGCTACTGGGGTCCGAACGTCGTCCGGAACTTCCACGCGCAGGAATGTTCGGAAGTAGGACTTGTATGCGACACGAACCCGAACGCTGAGGCGCGATTAAAGAAGTCACATCCGTCCATCCCGTTTACAACCGACCCGATGGAGTTATTGAAATCGCCGACCATTGATGCGGTCGCAGTGGTTACGCCGGTCTGGAGCCACTATGAACTCGCGAAGTCTGCCCTGGAAAACGGCAAACATGTCTTCGTGGAGAAGCCGTTCACATACACAGTGCATCAGGCGGAGGAGCTGATTGAACTGGCGGATCGCAAACACTTACAGGTTATGGTGGACCATACCTTCCTGTTCACCGGCGCGGTAAAGAAAATCCGTCAGCTCGTTGACGAAGGTGCGCTGGGCAACCTCTACTACTACGATTCGCTTCGCGTAAACCTGGGACTGTTCCAGCACGACGTAAGTGTGATCTGGGACCTTGCGCCGCACGATCTGTCCATTATGGATCACGTTGTTAGGGAAAGGCCGGAAGCCATTGTTGCCACTGGTGAGAAGCACTTGAATGGTGTCGAGGACGTGGCATTCATCACGGTGTACTTCCCGAAACGAATCATCGCGCATATCAACGTGAACTGGCTGTCGCCAGTGAAGGTGCGCACTACGTTGATCGGCGGTGAAAAGAAGATGCTGGTGTGGAACGACCTCGTGTCGGACGAGAAAATCAGAGTGTATGACAAGGGTGTCTGTATGTCGACCAACCCAAACAATCTGCATCAGCTGCTGGTTAGCTACCGGTCTGGCGACATGTGGTCACCACAAGTGGAACAGGTGGAGGCCTTGCGTGCTGAAGCCGGCTACTTTCTGAAGTGCATTGAAGAAAATAAGAAACCGTCTAACGACGGCGTTGCAGGTCTTCGCATAGTTCGGATTCTCGAGGCTGCCGAGAAATCCATTCGCAATCGTGGGGAGGTTGTGGCGCTGTGAATCAATTTGTTTGCATCGCGCCGACCGTAAAACTCGGAAATGACGTAAAGCTATCTAACTTCATCAACCTTTATGGCTGTGAAATTGGAGACGAAACCAAGATCGGTGCATTCGTCGAGATTCAGAAGAATGCGAGGGTCGGTCGCCGTTGCAAGATTTCAAGCCATACTTTCATTTGCGAGGGAGTGGATATCGAAGACAACGTCTTCGTCGGCCATTCCGTAACATTCATCAACGACCTTTATCCCCGCGCCACCAATCCGCACGGCGAAATGCAATCCGAAGCAGACTGGAAGGTCGAAAAGACGCTGATAAGACAAGGCGCTTCGATCGGTTCCGGCTCGACAATTCTGGCGCGGGTCACCATCGGCGAGAATGCGATAGTGGGCGCCGGAAGCTTGGTGACGAAAGACGTTCCGGCAAACTGCATCGTAGCTGGAAATCCCGCAAGGTTCTTGCGTTTCATTTCGGACGAGAAAAGCGAACATCCATGACAAATCCAGCGCAAATTCCGTTTGTCGATCTGGTGAAGCTACACAAAGAATTGGAAGCCGACCTGCTTGCCGTCGTGAAAAAAGCTTTCGATACGGCAGGCTTTGTAGGTGGACCACTGGTTGACGACTTCGAAGCCGAATTCGCGCAAGTTTTGCGATGCCAAGCACTGCATCGGCGTGAACAGCGGCACAGATGCTCTGCGCTTTGCTTTTATGGCTGCAGGTGTCCGCCTGGGCGATATCATCGTCACGGTTCCGCATACTTTCATCGCGACTACGGAAGCAATTTCGCAAGCTGGCGCCCGAGTCGGATTCGTGGATATTGATGCAGAGACTTACACGATGGATCCGGAAGCGCTTCGAGACTACCTCGAAAACAGGTGCGAATTCGACTCCTCGCGTTCAAAGCTGATTGAGACGAGCTCAGGACGTATTGTATCAACTGTGGTTCCTGTACACCTGTACGGCCAGATGGCCAACATGGACCCAATCGTTGAGCTCGCAGAGCGCTACAATCTGATCGTAATCGAAGACGCATGCCAGGCCCACGGGGCCGAGTACTTTTCGGAAAAGGAGAACTGTTGGAAGAAAGCTGGGTCCATGGGGGTCGCAAGCGCGTTCAGTTTTTATCCCGGGAAGAATCTAGGTGCGTGTGGCGAGGCTGGAGCTGTCACAACAAATGACCAAAAGCTTGCCGAGAAAATCCGTATGCTGCGCGATCATGGACAAGCCAAAAAGTATTGCCACGACACGGAAGGATACAACGGCAGGCTGGATTCCATTCAAGCTGGAATTCTGAGCGTTAAGTTGAAGCATCTACGGAACTGGAATGAAGAACGGCGCGAACATGCGCGGCGATACAACGAACTGTTTGCAGCCGAGCGGCTAAATCTCGTTACGCCCTACGAGGCTCCTTGGTCAAAAGCAGTTTACCATCTGTATGTAATACAAGCAGACGATCGAACAGCCCTGCAGGCCGCCCTTGCCAACGACAAGGTCGGGACTGGGATCCATTACCCAATTCCTTTGCATTTGCAGAAAGCATACGCTCACCTTGGTTATCACGTCGGCGATTTTCCTGTGTGCGAGAAGGTCGCCGAACGAATCCTTTCCCTGCCGATATTTCCAGGCATCTCGGAAGCAGACCAGTCGCGCGTCGTGCAGAGTGTAGTTCGAACATTAGAATCGACTCCGGTATTGCGAGCGGCTACAGCTTCCGCCTGAACATTCCGAGGAGCCAGCCGAAGTTGCCAACAGTTGGAACAAGAGCCGCGGGCCCACTCGTGCGACGAAAACTAGGCCTTGCGACGGAAACACTGAGCACCCTGCATCAAGAGGGTTAATTCAAATTCGGTGCTGATTGTGAATACCTCTGTTAGGGCGTACACAAATGCTATCCCGAGGCAAGTTTTACCGGAGTCGACCGCGCTTAGCGGAAGACTTCGTGGAAAACGGGTCGCCATGGTTACTTATTCACCGTTCGCTCTTGAACCGAGGACACGTCGAACTGTGGAAGCACTAATCAGCGCCGGGATGAGCGTGGATCTGGTGTGCCTCAGAAATGAAACCGCTGTTCGGTATGAGATCCCCTCAGATGTCGAAGTGTTCCGCATACCGCTGAACCATCGGCGTACTGGTAAACTCCGGTATTTCTATCAATATGGGATTTTCATTCTGATTGCGACTCTGATCTTCGCTGTGCGCGCATTTAGCCGAGGCTACGATCTCGTTTATGTGCACAACATGCCCGATATTCTTGTTTTGTGTGCGCTGGTGCCCAAGGTCTTGGGTGCAAAGGTGGTGCTGGATTTACACGACCCTATGCCCGAATTAATGATGACAATTTTCGACGCGCACCCAGACAGCAAAAGCGTTAGAGTCTTGAAGCGACTGGAAAAATGGAGCGTAGCGCGGGCGAATTTAGTGATCGCAGTCAATCTCGCGTGTAAGCGAATATTCAGTTCGCGAAGCTGCTCTGAGGAAAAGCTGGGTGTGGTCATGAATTCTCCAGATGGAGCAATCTTTCAGTTCTGCGCCCCAGTGTGCACGCGCGCTCTCCGTCCAAAGGAGGCCCGCTTCGTGGTGATGTATCACGGATCGATCGTCGAGCGGAACGGCTTGGACATTGCTGTGGAGGCGCTGGAAAACGTATTGAAGACCTTTCCATCCGCGGAGCTTCGAATTTGCGGCTCTCATACTCCGTTTTTGGAGCATGTAATGGAGGTGGCTCGCGAGAAAAATGTTCACCATGCCATCCGTTATCTTGGACATAAGAAAGTGGAAGATGTCGCGCTTGAGATCGAGAAATGTGATGTAGGTATCATCCCAAACCCACGAAACGCGTTTACGGAGATTAATACACCTACGCGGATTTTCGAGTACTTGGCCTTAGGCAAGCCCGTGATCGCCCCGTGCACACAAGGAATTCGAGACTACTTCGATGGCGAGGCGATCCTGTTCTTCGAACCAGGTGATTCAGTTGACCTTGCGAGACAAATTGAATACGTTTTCGCCCATCCGGCGGATGTTGCCAAAACGGTGTGTACAGGACAACGAATTTACCTTGAGCATACATGGGATGAGGAGCGACAGGCGTTGCTGGGTCTAATCGACGACCTCCTGGTGGCTGACGCGACGTCAGCATGACCTCCGTGGTTGTAGAAAGTTAAATAAAGCCCCGCGAAGGCTAAGGGAATCGAGTGCTGTCATGATCGGCGTAATTGCAAAGCCGTCGGACCACCAGGTTGTGAGGGAATTCTTTGAATTATTTAAGACGCCGTGGGAATTTTGCCAAAACGATCAGCAGTATGAAGTCATTATCTGCGCTGGGGAGACACTGCGCAGCGGCAATGGGGCAAAGCTTGTGCTCGTTTATGCCAGTAAAAAGTTGCCCTTTGATACGGAAAATGCCACGGAAATCTCTTCCGAAGGTAAACGCAATCGCCTTTTGTCGTACAAGGGGAGCCGCATTCCGCTTTATTGCGATTGTGCCACCTTCCGAAAAAACGGAGACAACATCCTTGAAGACGAACAATCACGTGAGCCTGCACTACATCTAAATCGGCACGGTGGGACTATTTTCGCTCGGGTAGGTTATGACCTTTTTGAGGAAATCCGGGCTCTGCTTACCGACGGTCAGCCCACCGCTCACGCGAGCATACCCGCATTAGACCTACACATCGCCCTTCTGCGACACTTAATCACCTCATCGGGCGTTACGTTGGTTGAAATCCCTCCGGTTCCGCACGGCTACGGATTTGTGGCTTGCCTGACTCACGATGTTGACCATCCCTCGGTGCGACACCACAAATGGGACCATACAATCTTCGGTTTCTTGTATCGTGCGTTTGTTGGGTCACTATGCGATCTTATCGGCGGTCGGAGATCGCTTCGAGAACTGGCCGCCAATTGGGCTGCCGGGCTCAAACTTCCGTTTGTTTATATGGGCGTTGCGGAAGACTTCTGGCGCAACTTCGATGATCGTTATTTGGAAATAGAGAAGGACCTTCCGTCAACGTTCTTTGTGATTCCTTTCAGGAGCCGCCCGGGTACCAACCCCGATGGCCAGGTGCCTGCCTTTCGTGCGGCACGCTATGAAGCTAAGGACATCGCACACACAATCCAAAGGTTGATGGGCGCAGGGTGCGAAGTGGGGTTGCACGGAATCGACGCTTGGCTTGACAGCTCTAAAGGACACGATGAACTGGAAGAAATTCGAGCTCTAACGGGGGTCTCTGAAATTGGTGTACGGATCCATTGGCTTTACTTCAATGGACAATCAGCGTCGGCCTTAGAAAACGCTGGTGCGTCCTACGATTCGACCATTGGCTATAACGAGACAGTGGGGTATCGCACGGGCACAACGCAAGTATACAAGCCGCTTGACGCAACTCGGCTGCTTGAACTACCGCTGCATATTATGGACACAGCAATGTTCTACCCTAATGATCGGCGGCATTCACCCACGAGAGCGAAAGCAGTGCTGAGGCAAATGGTCAATAACGCTGTTCAATACGGAGGCGCGCTTACGGTTAACTGGCATGATCGCAGTCTTGCTCCGGAACGACTGTGGGATGCACCTTATCGTGAGCTCGTGCAGGATCTCAAAAACCGAGGTGCATGGTTCGCGACGGCCGGACAGGCCGTCTCCTGGTTTGCAAAGCGTCGGATGGCAGTGTTTGAGGCGGATTCAAGAGAGTCAAGCCGGGTGCATGTAAAAAGCACGCTCGATAATGAGGGCAAACTTCCCGGTCTGCGATTACGAATTCATAAAGGCCAAAGCTTGAGCGCATTGGAGCTTAACCTTTCCGACGACTACGTTGACCTATCTGTAGACGAAAGCCGTGAAGCTACTGTTCACTGCCAGGCTGCAACATAAACGCGTTCCGGACGGACGCTCCAAGGCTGCCACAGTCGTTTTCAGTCAATCCAAGGATTGCGAATTTTTTGGCCGGCGATGCGCCGCGTTGATCGGGTACGGCTTTCGGAGCTCATTTCTGAAGAAAATCGAAGATCGGATTGGTCTGCATGAAGCAACTAATAAACGTCTGTGGTCGAGACATTCATTTTGAAGGTCGGCTGTTCCGCGTAGGACGCCTTGACGCCGACTTATTCGAATCCGTTGATGATCCGGAGCCGCTCGTTGCGGCGTTACGGAAATGCAGGACACGAATGGACCTGTTCACGTTCATGCAGAGAATAGACGAACCTGCGCCGAAATTCAGCTACGTGATGGAATGGGATAATTTGGCCGTGTTGCCAGTGTCCACCTTTGATCATTGGTGGAACCACCAAATTCGTTCGGATCCTCGAAACAGAGCGCGCCAGGCACAAAGAAAGGGCGTAATCCTTCGAGATTTGCCACTAGATGATGCACTGGTGCGGGGGATCTGGGAAATCTACAACGAATGTCCAGTTCGGCAGGGCAGACCGTTCCGACATTACGGGATGACCGTCAGTGCCGTAGCTAAACAGCTTATAACTTATCCGGACAGGAGCATTTTTATTGGTGCGTTCCTCAATGAACAGCTCATCGGCTTCGTAAAGCTGATAACTGATCAGCACAGACTGCAAGCTAATCTGGTCCACATCTTGGCCATGGTAAAGCACAGAGATAAAGCGCCAACTAACGCGCTGATTGCACATTCAGTGCGGGTCTGTGCTGAGCGACATATTCACTACCTTGTGTACCAGAACTTTTTCTATGGCAGAAAAACAGGCGATAGTCTGAACCACTTCAAAGAAATCAACGGATTCCATCCTGTGCAGTTACCCCGATACTACATCCCACTCACACGCAGGGGCTCTATGGGACTCCGGCTCGGTCTTCACCATCGGCTGGTCGAGCGCCTTCCAACATTCCTATTTACTAGAATCCGCGACCTTCGAAACTCTTGGTGCAATCGCAAGAATTCGATGATTTCTTCGGCTGTCCGTACACCGCTGAAAGGGCCTTCCGAGGTGCATTGATATGCCCTCAGGTCTGTTCTTTTCAGCCTAGAAACTGTCTTGCTAGCGAGATTTGAGCTGAAAGACTATGTTTCTTGGTCAGAGAGTCCCATAGGGAGCGCCAGCTGGAAGCAAACATCGCGGCAGTATTTCTATTAGCTGGGCGAACACATTTTCTGACCGGTATCATTTGAGCCTAACCATGCACCGGAGTGTAGGAAAACCATGCCAGGGATGGTCGGACTTATTACCTCAATGCCGCGTGAATGGGCCGAGCCGCGACTGCTGCGCATGATCGAGACCCTGCGTCACGAGTCTTTCTATACAACAGGAGCTTGGATTGATGAACGATTGGGCGTCTACGTCGGTTGCATAGCACAGAAGCACTCTTTTGCTGACGGAATGCCTCTTCAAAATGAGCGGCGTGACGTCGTCCTAGTCTTCTCTGGAGAAGATTATCCGGATCAAGGGACACGTTCCGGTCTGAAACAACGAGGGCATGAGCTTAGTGCGGAGGGGCCCTCATATCTAGTCCATCTCTATGAAGAGGATCCCAACTTCCTCGGGAACCTCAACGGCCGGTTTCACGGGCTCGTCAGCGATTCTTCGCGCGGCGTAACGACGCTCTTTAATGATCGCTATGGACTGCATCGTCTCTATTATCATCGTTCTGAGGAAGCATTTTATTTTGCCGCCGAAGCTAAAGCTATCCTCACGGTCCGTCCTGAGCTTCGGAAGACGGATCCCCGCAGTCTCGGTGAATTCGTCTCCTGTGGATGCGTACTCGAGAACCGAAGCTTATTCCAAGATATTCATTTGTTGCCCCCTGCTGCGGCCTGGACTTTCAGGCGCGGCTCACAGGAGGCGAAAAGCACATACTTTGAATCGAAGGAGTGGGAACAGCAGCCTCCCCTAGACGCGAAGGCCTATCGCCACGAAATCCGAAGGGTATTTTCGCAAAACCTTTCTCGGTATTTCAATGGCCGGGAGCGGGTTGCGATGTCCTTGACGGGCGGTCTGGACACACGAATGGTCATGGCTTGGCGAAGCTCTCCGCCCGGATCCATTCCCTGTTACACCTATGGTGGTCTCTACCGGGACAGTAGAGATGTTCTGGTGGCCCGTCAGGTCGCCCGCGCCTGCCAACAGCCCCACCAGGTGATCCGTGTCGGACGTGAGTTCCTTTCCCAGTTCCCTCATTATGCTCAACGAGTCATTTACCTTACCGACGGCTGCGTAAATGTAGATAGGGCTGCAGACCTTTACCTGAGCGAAAGAGCGCGAGAGATCGCGCCGGTGCGAATAACGGGACTGTATGGCGACGAGGTATTGCGTCACGCACGAGCCTTCAAACCATCAGAACCCAAGCCCGGCCTATACAGTCGGGACTTCTTGCCCTACCTCAAGGCAGCTCGCGAGACTTTCGCGAATGTGACTACAGGACATCCGACCTCTTTTGCTGTTTTTCGGCAGGCACCTTGGTACCACTACGGGACTCTTTCAGTCGAGGAAACTCAGCTCAGTGTGCGAACCCCATACCTCGACAATGATTTTGTCCGGGCCGTTTTCCGCGGACCAAGAGAAGCCTTCTTAAACAACGACCTTCGCGTTCGCTTGATCGGTGACGGCAGGGCGGCTCTAGAACAGATTCGCACGGATCGTGGATTCGCGGGTAATTCTGGTCGCCTGTTTGCCACGGCAGTGCAGCGCTTCCACGAGTTCACGTTTAAGGCGGAGTATGCCTATGACTATGGCATGCCGCAATGGTTGGCACGAGTGGATCATTGCCTTTCGTTTCTCCGTCTAGAACGCTTATTCCTCGGCCGGCATAAGCTTTGCCATTTCCGTGTGTGGTATAGGGACACGCTCTCTAGTTACACCCGGGAAATTTTGCTCGACGAGCGAACTCTCTCCCGTCCGTACATCGAGCGCAAGGGTGTCGAAACAATCGTGCAGAGTCACCTTTCGGGTAACCGAAACTATACCAGTGATATTCACCGAATTCTATCTTTGGAGTTACTTCATCGGGTATTGGTGGACGCTAGATGATTACACCGGATGTAAATGCGGGAATTGTTATCGACGTTTTCTTAAGCGGCGGTACTATTTGAGACCTTTCGATTCCTCTGGTGCGTTCGAACCTATCGCTGAGGGACAGGGTCTTCGCCGCGCAGCTGTCCGCGGCGCTGGGGTGACGATCCTCGCGGAAGGGGTGTCGGTCTCCGTGCAGGTCATCGCGACCGTGGTGCTCGCGCGACTGCTCACGCCGGCCGATTTCGGCATCGTAACTATGATTACTACTTTCAGTCTCGTGTTTAGCAGCTTCGGCTTGAACGGGTTTACAGAGGGGATTCTACAGCGCGAGGAAATCACGCATTTTATGGCCAGTAATCTTTTTTGGATCAATCTGGGCGTTGCCGCCCTACTAACACTGGCATTTGCTGGCCTCGGTCCGCTGCTGGCACTTTTCTATCACGAACCGCGCGTCGTGCACGTCGCCTTCGCCATGTCATTGACCATTATCGCGGCTAGTTTTTCGTTCATCCATCTTGCTCTTCTGAAGCGCGCGATGCGTTTCACCGCTGTTTCGATTAATGTCGTTATCTCCCGCGCGGTATACGTTGCCCTGTCGATCATTCTAGCCCGAGCGGGCTGGAATTACTGGGCACTAGTCGCGGGCTACATTGCGCAGCACGCAAGCTCTTCGATTGGCGCATGGCTGATGTGCCGCTGGACGCCCAGCCTGCCGCGCCAAGTTCCGGGCACTCGAGCGATGGTTAAGTTTGCTGTGAATGTCTACTCTCATTATGTTGTTAGCTATTTTTCGCGAAACGTCGATAATCTTCTGGTTGGTTGGCGTTTCCATGCACAGGCGTTGGGCTTCTATAAAAAGGCGTTCGACCTCTTCAGCCTGCCAGTCAGCCAACTGGTAGCTCCGATCTCGGCTGTTGTGATTGCCACCCTGAGCCGCTTGAACCGCGATCGCGCTGATTACCAACGGTACTATCTGTTGGGAATTTCTGTTTTGGCGTTTTGGGGTATGGGCATTGGAGCCGATTTTACTTTAGTCGGCAAGGACCTCATACGCTTTCTGTTGGGTCCGGGGTGGTCGGAGGCTGGTCACATCTTCGTCTTCTTTGGGCCGGGCATCGGCATCATGCTGCTCTACAACGCGCACGATTGGATCCACATTTCAATTGGACGGCCCGACCGTTGGTTCCGGTGGGGCTTAGTCGAATTCCTCGTTACAGCGGGCTTGTTCGTGATCGCTTTGCCTTGGGGACCCCCAGGTATCGCCCTGGCCTGGACAGTTTCATATTTCGCTCTTATGCTTCCTGCATTTTGGTACGCCGGCAAGCCGATCAGCTTCGGTATCCGTCCAGTCCTGGCGGCGACGTGGCGATTTTTCGTAGCCTCCGTGGTGGCCGGTTGCACCGCTGCGCTGATAATTCATGTTGCGCCTCTGTTTGCGACGACACCAGGAGCGCTCGGCGCTTTTGCACGACTTACCTCAAATTCGGTACTTTTTCTTTTGTTCTACCTTTGTGCAGTTACGGCCCTCCATCGCGGACTGGAACCTATTTCCCAGACTGCTCGGTTAATTCGCGAAGTGCTGCCTCAGCACGCCGCAGCGCAGTCAACTACCGCTGGTCCGGTGGCCCCGGCGATGAGCTAACCAGGACAAATTATTATACTTATTATACGCATCCCAATTGAGCCGGAAGACCGAGTCCAGGATTCAAGTTTTTGAAGCGTTTCGCGTTCGCAAATTGTGCGCTTAATTCAGGACGTGCACCCAAAACCCTAAGCAGCATCCAGGGGTGCGCCCCTGTGTACTTCATTGGACTGTCGCAGCTAGTCCGGTCGGTGGAGGGGGTAGTTGCGTCGCGCTACTGCTGTTATAGCAAACATCAGCGTCGAAGGTTGTAACGTTGGTAGTTCCGTTCAAAGTACTGGTATTGAAGCAGTTAAGTGCCGGAATTTTGTTGACGTGGCCTCGCGCCAACGACGCTGTGCTGTTGACCCAATCCGTGAAGTTCCCTCCGGTGACATCGGGTCCGATAGGCGGCCAAACGCCGGTGCCCCACCACGCGGGTCTCGCCGAGAGGTAGAAACTCGCAGGCAGTGTTTGCACACCGTTCTGCCACTGGAACGTACCCGTGTTGCAGTCCATCACGCCCTGGTAGAGCATGGTGGAGTCGGACAGGTTGGGAGAGCTTCCGGCGGAATCGCTGTCGTCGTAACCGATCATCATACAAGTCGGGGTGTGTTGACCGCTGCTGGTGGGATAAACCAAGCGAGACGCCGCATGCTGGGTATTCACCAGGTAATCGCCGCCGTCGATGTCCCCGACGAGATTGTTGAATTGGGAAGTATTCTCTACTTGTATCGCCATTTGGTTCGCCACGAGCTGGGCGGCAGTTCCAATACTCAACGCTCCGCGCGCATTGGTTGGATTCACATATAAGCCCACCCCAGTACCGAAGTTCCTGAACAGTGTGTGGTGACTGGATGAGCCGTGGGTTTGATCTTGGTCGTAGTGTTCAAAAATGTTCCCTTCATATAGGTTCATCATCGGATGAGGGCCATGGGAATCGATGTCCGCTAGCGACCAGTTGGTAGAGGGGTCGTGATAATTTCCGGTGGAATAGTTGTAGGCGAGGACGTTCCCAGATGCACCCCATTCCACGTCGGTGCTGAAGTGCATTCTCCAGAAAATGTTGTTCTCGACCAGATTGGCACTCGCCTTGAAACCCAGCCGAACTGAGTCATCTGTAGTTCCCGGCCCGTGGGAGAATCCGTCGTGGAAGAAGCTATCCCGGATAGTGTTATGCATCCCATAGGCAACCTGGACGTGGTCACCTTCGGAAAAATTGCTCTCAACGTTCTTCACCCAACAGTAGGTCGTCCCTATCATCATTATGTTCGAGACGTATCCCCCACCAGAGCTGTTGGTTACCACGGCGCTGGAAGCGTAAATCTGTAAGTTCTCCAAACCGGCAGAGGTCGCACCGACGTTGAACGGAAATGCGAGCGGCGAGCTAGTGTAGGCAATATACAGCGGGTCGCTGATGGTAAGTGTGTTACCACTGATCGCCGTCACCAGTACAGTCTGCCCGGAGGTATCATTTTCCGGCTCGTTACCACTGCAATAATTACAGGTTCCTCCGCCTCCAGCAATTGTCATGTAGCTAAGATTGGTCTGAGTAAGTGTTAAGAGCTTCCCAACGCTAATACCACTGGTACTCGCTACCGTAATTTGGGTTGACCCCTGAGCTGTACCACCGGTTATCACGGTACTCGTACCTGAATTTGACTCCGTACCGAATGGCCATGAACTGGTTGTTCCGAAAGCCACTACCGGAATCCCAGTGCCCGAGGTAGGAATAGGACCGGTTTCGGCTATGATCGTCTGCGTCGGACCAGAGCCGCGCAAGGTCACATTGCTGGGAATCTGAATCGTGCCCCCAGCGGTGTTGTACGTTCCAGGATTCAGCAATACAGTCTGGCCTGTTGGGCAACTCGCCAAAGCCGAATTGATGTTAGCGACAGTTACCGATTGCGCGAAGGCAGGGACTAGCCCTGCGGTTCCTAGGGTCGAACAGATCGTGGTGCGCGCGGGAATTGCGCCTGCACCCGCCTGACTCCAATCAATTGCGCGCGTTGGATCAAGGATCCCTGACCATGCCTGCGCTTGAACGCAAACGGGAGCGACTAAGAAAAAGATGACGGCATTCAAGAATAATCGTCGGCGAGTCATACTAGTCCTTACAGTCGCACAAATGCGGAACGAATTAAAAAAAATGCGGGGTATTGTTGATAGTGTAGTATAAACGCAGTCAGGTTCATGCCTATGGCGGATTTCACGAATTGCCCCCCAAGTAATAGTGTGTTGGTTTATCGTCGGATCTTTTCCTCTTCTCACAAGCTCAATGTATCTCCTGCTCCATTTTAGGCCTACTGGCCAGAGGAACAGTTTGAATACAGGGGCGATTACTGTACCAGGTGGCTGGGCAGGACAGGACCCATTCGCCGGCGCAAACAACCAGAACCGAACGAAACGCCAGGACGGAAACATGGCCCGTTATTTTCGCTGCCAAGGTGTCCAGCCTTACGAATGTAGAAGATGGGCATACCCAGCGCACGTTGAGACACAAATAAGCGGATCTATATTATAAAATTGTAGGATGGCTCGTTAGGTTGGGTTTGAAGCTGCTCATAGACACGCCGGACAGGTGAGGTATTTTTCAACTTCCAGGAGGTTAGGCGTGGGCAACCCAGTCTACGAGCAAATGCAAACAAGGAAGGTGAAGGCCAGGCTCTGCATGCTGCAGCATGCCCGGAGGCCCACGGCAATGTGGAACGGAGTCACAAAACGGATTCGGAGGAGTTTTATCGAGGAAGGTCGTTCAAAAACGAGAAGGATTTCTGTCGAGAGATCAAACTGTGAGAAACACGGTACAACGAGGATCGGCCAACATCTTGCCCTAAAGGGCAGAACCCCTGCCGACTGTGTCCGCCAACTCGCTCCGCAACCCAATCCTGCAAAGGATCCCCGTTGAGTAACACAGGTTCTGCAGTTATGAATTTAGCTGCGCTTGGACCAAGGTGAGTTTATTCATGCCGGACATCCTATCGGAATATTATAGGACATCGCGGATGCCTAATCCAGCCTCTCCTCCACCGAATGAGATGAGTGGTAATGGATTCTTTCGTTTCGGTCCTAATATTACCTGTTACGGGAAATGTATTGGAGGCGTGGCGGCTGATGTTTCCAATGCCGGTATGTTCGATGTCTCGAAGACTATTGGCATCACCAAGGGAGTTCATTTGCCATTCGAAATCGGCACCGTGATCGAGAACCTACGACGGGAACGATATCGCAAGGAGTGCCGTGGCGCCACCAGGACACTGATGCAACGGAGCTGGATTCGCGAGTGCTACTATGCAGTCCGGAAACTATTGCCTGTCTGGTTTCGCCGCCATCTTCAAAGATCCTATTTTAGAGACTGGCAGAATCTCGTCTTTCCACACTGGCCGGTTGATTTGACTGTCGATCTTCTGCACGAGGCCCTTCTTCAGCTCACCATGAAGTCACTTGGATGCGAAAAGATTCCGGTCATTTG
Organism: uncultured Acidobacteriota bacterium; assembly: GCA_963721915.1. Lineage (GTDB taxonomy): Bacteria > Acidobacteriota > Terriglobia > Acidiferrales > UBA7541 > Acidiferrum. Next base: position 285,242 of record CAVRLD010000012.1, read on the forward strand.
GTTCTGGCCCGACGAAGCGTCTGCCTGCCTGATCATCACACACGACGTGGAAACTGCGGCCGGCCGCGACTTCAGTTCTTCCCTGATGGACATTGACTTGTCGCATGGTTTCAAGGCTTCTTTTCAAGTCGTGCCCGAGGAGCGTTACCAGATCTCCGACAGCTTCGTTAGCGAAATTCGCGACCGCGGCTTCGAATTTAACATCCACGATTGGAATCACGACGGCCGTCTTTTCGAGGAAAAGAAAGAATTTTTGCGGCGCGCTAAGCTGATCAACGAATGTGCAAAGAAGTATAATTCGCGCGGCTTCCGCTCAGGCGCGATGTATCGCAATCAAGACTGGTTTGACGCTTTCGAGTTTTCCTACGACATGTCGGTGCCTAACGTCGCGCATCTGGAACCCCAACGCGGCGGTTGTTGCACGGTGATGCCTTACTTTATCGGGGAAATCGTGGAGCTGCCGTTGACCGCGAGCCAGGATTACACGCTCTTTCACATTTTGAACGATTACTCCATTGATTTGTGGAAAAGCCAAGCCGAGCTCATCATAAAAAACCATGGGTTGTTGAGTTTTATCACCCATCCAGACTACCTGATTGCCCAAAGAGCCAGGACTGTATACGAGTCTCTCCTGCACTATCTCGGCGAAATCAGCGAGCGGAACGGGATCTGGCGGGCCTTGCCTGGTGAAGTGGATCGCTGGTGGCGCGCCCGCAGTCAAATGAGACTTGTCGAGGACGGCAGCGGATGGCGAATTGAGGGTCCCGAGTGTGACCGTGCGCGCATCGCTTACGCTTCACTGGACGGCGATCAGGTTGTTTACAGAATCGCTCCGACGAGGACAACCACCGTCCCGGCAGTGCCTACGCGACCTGCTGTCTCCCAGCAGCCCTCATCTCAGATCCCGTCTTCGCGAAAAGCTGCGAGTTAAATCCCGAACACAGGCTCAGCGCATTTCAATTTAGATTTCGGGCAGTTCTTTCGCAATCAATGAGGGCGACAAGCGGTGGATGAGAAGGTCCAGAGGGTGCGAGAGGTATGGGTGGTATCCCTGTTTCTACTGGCCTTCCTCATCTTCAACGTAGTCACTGCAACATACTATCCATTTCCTCACCTTGATGAATCTTTGCAAGCAGAACCCGCGATTAACTACATTCATGGGCAGGGCTTTGGCATCCGCTTTGATGAAATACTCGGGATGTATTCCTTCCTGCTCGTCCCATGGATGAAGCTGTTTGGTTCTTCGCTTCAGTCCATTCGAAGCGCCGATATCGTTTCAATGACGGCGGCTTTTCTCGTGCTTTGGTCGGCAGTCAAGCGGATCAAAATCATACCTCTCGCGTTTTGGCGGCTCTTCCTCTTGGTCTTGCTGGCCACGGAATACGGGATGATCGTTGTCTATCGAAACGGACGTTACGATGGCTTTGGCGCTTTGCTTATGACGGTCGTGCTTTGGTTGATGTCGATCAAAGGCAAGCGAAGCCGCTTGTTTTGCCTCTTCGCGGTCTGCCTGCTCGTTCCTTGGGCGGGACTGCAGTTTATGCCGGCGCTGTTTACAGCTGCTGTCTTTCTTTTCCTCATTTTTCGTTGGCGATTCTCGATGGAAATCGCCGTATCATTTCTCGCCTGCGCGTTAGGCGGAGCTGCCTTCTTTATCGTAGCGGCGGCCAACGGCAGGTTGTCGACCCTCCTGAAGTTCATAAGCGGACAAAAAGTTGGCGTAAGCGTCATTTCCAATTGGATCCATCATGGGCAACTCATCCTTTACAATTATATTCCCGCTGATTTCAGCTTTCCTTTTCTTTTTGCCGCCGCCGCCATCTTGTTTGTTCATCTTCTGCGGCAAAAGAAAATCAATCTGCATTCGTGGATCTTTTTCGGAATTCTATTTGATGTTGTACTAATCATCATTATGCTCACCGTCGCAAAACTTCCCACCTATTACAGCTATATGATTGTCATTCCGATTGCAGTTGCTCTTTGCTCCGGTTTAGCTCTATGCGAACCAGGCAAGCTCAGAAACGCCGCCCTGATTTTGTGCTCCTTGAGTGCAGCCGCCGGAGCCGGGCTTCACGCGGCGGCGTACATTGGCAACTACCAGGATCGGGATTATTCGCATTTGGAACGATTTGTCGATCAAACGTTATACGCAGATGATATTGCATATGTAGATACCACGGGATATCTTGCAGTAAGGCAGCGAGCGCGGGACGCCTATTTCCCCGAAACGGAAGGGCGTATCATTCCCTTGATGTCGCAGCAGCAGAAAGACTCCATCACGGTTCTTCTCATACCTCCGTCGGAATTGGAATACACAACGAATGGGCTGGGCGGCCAGTGGCAGGAAACAGGTCAAATGATTGCTCCAACTGGCCGCAATATCTTTGGAAATAGAAGGGTGGGATTGGTAACGTTCAGGCCAATAAACCTTACGGTTTACAGACGACGCTAAAGATCATAAACGGCCCATGAGCCTGCCTTGGCGCTGCCGATTTCCAAGGAACGATGGCTTTGGGTTGTGCAAAATCGAGGGTGAGATCCGTTCTGCTGTTGCATTAGCGGCAAATCCCCTTATGGGTGTGAAGAAAGTTTCTGTCGACGCGTGCAACGTTCGTTCGGGACTCACGCGGGAGCCTTGTCGAGAGCGCAAGTGGATTCAGATACAACCGATGCCTTTTATTATTGATTCCGAGGATTTCCCACCATGTGCGGAATTGTAGCCGTTTATTCCCGGCGTGCCCCAGTCGCGTCGGCGATCGTCGAAAAGGCTACGAAGACTCTCTACCATCGAGGCCCCGACGGTCAATGCACGTGGGTCGCTCCAGACGCGCAGGCTGCCTTGGGCCACGCCCGTCTTAGCATTATTGACCTGACCACGGGAGATCAACCAATCGCCAATGAGAACGAGACCTTGCGAATCGTAGTCAATGGTGAGTTCTACGGTTACGAGGCCATCCAGAAAGAACTCGAGCAGCGGGGCCATTGGCTTCGCACGCGCTCGGACAGCGAAATTGCCTTACATCTATATGAAGAGTGCGGGGCTGCCTGTTTGCAGCGGCTGCGGGGCGAATTTGCCATTGCCCTGTGGGACCAGCCCAATCAGTCCCTTTTTGCCGCCCGCGACCGCTTCGGCATTAAACCTCTTTTTTACGCCGAGCATGAAGGGGCACTCTATCTTGCCTCTGAAGTGAAAGCGCTTTTCGCCGCGGGCGTCCCCGCGCGCTGGAATCGCGAGGCTGTTTATTACTCCCTGGAGTTTGGTGGCTGTCAGACGCGGACGCTCTTCCACAATGTTTTTCAGGTTCCCCCAGGCCACTATCTGGTGGCGAACGAGAAGGGCATCGAACTCAATCGCTATTGGGATTTCGATTATCCGCAATCCGGCGCCGAGCCCCCTCCTCGGTCGGACGAGGAGTACGCCGCGGAATTCCGCCACGCGCTGGACGAGTCGGTACGAATTCGCCTCCGTGCGGATGTTCCTGTGGGCTGTTATCTCAGCGGAGGCATCGATTCCTGCGCAATTTTAGGGCTGGCATCAAAGCATCACCCGCAACCAATCCGCGCCTTTACTCTCACCTTTGACCGGCCCGAATACGACGAGGGCGAGATTGCTAGGGAAATGGCAGCGAAGGCAGGAGCTGAATTCTTTCCAGTTCCCATCTGCCAGGACCAGATTGCAGACTCTTTCGCCGAGGCGATTCATCAGGCAGAGACGCTCTGCGTGAACGCTCACGGTGTAGCAAAATACCTCTTGAGCCGAGCGGTACGGCAAGCCGGCTATAAGGTGGTTCTGACAGGCGAGGGCTCGGACGAGATTTTAGGCGGCTACTTGCATTTCCGCCGTGACATGGCCCTCCAGAATGCCAAGCCGCAAACATCATCCGACTTAACGTCTGCCAACGGCGCTGCCAAATCGCTGGCCGGCATCAGGAAACTTCTCGGCTTTGTGCCCGGATGGATTGAAATCTCCTCGACTCAATCTGAGAAGATGCACGTTCTGCTGGCCCCAGAGTTCCGCGATTCGTTCGGGGGCCACGAAGGTTTCCGAGACTTCTTCTGCGACATTGACGTCCCTGGCCAACTCACCGGACGGCATCCGCTTCATCAGTCGCTCTACCTATGGGCCAAAACCAGGTTGCCAAACTACCTGCTTACACTCCTTGGCGACCGCATGGAAATGGCTCATTCAGTCGAAGGACGCGTGCCCTTTCTCGATCACCACGTTGTTAGCGTGATCCGCGATCAGCCCGTGACACAGAAGATCCGCGGCATGGTCCAAAAGTATGTACTTAGAGAAGCGGTGCGCGATGCAATCACCGATACGGTCTATCGTCGGCCTAAACACGTGTTTCTCAGTCCCCCGGCAGCGCTGAACCCCAATGGCCGATTGAGTGCTCTTTTGCAGGACACTCTTCGAGGCCCCGCCCTGGCCGCCATTCCATTTTTCGATCAACCGAGAGTTATAGACCTCCTCAACAGCCTGCACGGCATGGATGAGGTTCGGGGAGTAGCAAACGACCAGGTTCTGATGATCCTTCTGAGCGCATGTGTGCTCCAAGATCGTTTTGGACTGTCGGCCTGAGCATTTTGCTTTATCAAAATTCTTTCAGAAAGCACCTGCCTGCGCGTCACGATGGCCGCCTGTATGGCAACCACGAGGCGCAGGGAGTAATCATCGGCGCTTGTTGACAAATTCAATGCCGCTGTAGCTCAGGCCTTGCGGCCTGAGCACTTTCTGTTTCGTCTTGGCTCTTTCTGGAGTCCCGGCCCTGGCTTCCGAGGCGTGAGTAAACAAAAACATGGGACACAATCGATCCATTCTGCCTGCTCCCAGCGGGCAGACTACTACACACCATTCCAAGCGTCACAAATCGCTTGCCGATCACGGCCCCTGCGTTATCGATCCGGCCGTCCAAGAAGTATGCTCTTCAAGCAAGCCGCTTCGCGTTATGAAATTTGGCGGCACGTCACTGGGCGATGCATCCTGCATAAGCAATGTGGCTCAAATCATCCGCGCGCATTCAGGCGACACCGCGTTGGTTGTGGTCGTCTCCGCAATGAGTGGCGTGACTAATAAATTGAATGAGGCGGCCAAGCTTTCGGAGGCAGGTGATCGCAAGTGCGCTAATGCAATCTTCGAGCAGCTGCGTGAGCAGCACGACGCGGTAGTCAGGCTCTTGATCCATTCGCCTGCGAACCGGAAACGCATCAGCCGCAAAATCCGCCATGTTTTTCGCGAGGGCCAAGACCTTTGCCAGGTTGCACTCCAGGGTGCCGCGTTGACGCCCCGCGAACGCGATGCTATAGCAGGTGTGGGCGAGCGCGCTGCCGCTCCCCTCGTCGCGGCTGTGCTCGCCGAGTTAGGTGTGGTCAGCGAATCCATCGAAGCCACTCATCTTGTAGTCACCAACGCCCTTCATGGCGGCGCCGACCCACACATGGATTTAACACGCACGCGATGTAAAGCGCGATTGCGCTCGCTCCTGCGGCAGGGAATCGTCCCGGTGGTGACCGGCTACATTGGTGCTACCCCGGAAGGCGTACTCACGACTCTAGGCCGGGGTGGCTCAGACTACTCTGCTACTATCTTGGGCGCGGCTCTCGACGCTGTTGAGGTCATCATTTGGACCGACGTGGATGGCATGCTCACTGCGGACCCCCGCTTAGTGCTCGGCGCACGCACGATTCCCGAAATCTCCTATCGAGAAGCAGCCGACCTCGCCCGCTTCGGTGCGAAGGTCTTGCATCCAAGAACGCTTTGTCCTCTACTGCAATCGGGAATTTCTGTTTGGATTCGCAACACCTTCGCGCCCGATCTGCCGGGAACAAGGATCACGCCAACCGGCCCGACCAACAATCTCAGAGTCATGGCGGTCACGGCAACAAGTGATATCGCTTTGATCGGCGTCGAAGGTCCGGGCGTTTCGGGCTCACCTGATGTCTTTACCCGCATATCCAGGGCCACCACAGCCGTTTCCGCCGAAGTGCTGCTAGTTTCGCAAGCGCCTTCGCCGAACAGTATCTGTTTCGTCGTTTCATCTGCATTTGCCCAGTGCACTCTGGATGCACTGCGCCGCGAATTTGCCCTGGATTTGGGCGATCAACAGTTGGATCGAATCACGCTGGATTCTACAGTTGCCATTGTGGCTGCGGTCGGTCAGCATTTGTCCGGTCAGTCCGGAAGCGCCGAGCGTGTCTTTGGTGCCCTGCGCCGCGAGAATGTGAACATAATTGCCATCGCTAGCGACTGTTCTGATGACAATATCTCGTTCCTGGTCCCTCGTGAAAGAGTCCAGGCCGCTGTTCTAATCACCCATTTCGAACTGGGCTTGGGCGCGGCAAATGTACAGGCCCTCACCGCAACAGCTGGCTGAACCCGTCACCGGCTTAGTCTGGTGGGCGGGGCGGCAAGCTTGCTCGCTAACAGAACCAGTAGCTCCATACGGCACAGCGAGTCGTCATTCGGGGAACTACATGCGGTTCCGCGAATCGCCGAGGTGCTCCCGCAAGATACGCCTTCTGATCCTTATAGTGTCGAAAAAGGAAAAATGAGAGATAATCGCACCAGACGGTAACGTCGCACCCTTTCGACGTACGCCATATTACTAGGTCCCCGAACCTGTGATTCCCCAACACGTTTGTGACCGCCGCCTTCACCCGCGTCTGCATGTTAGCTCTCGTGTCTTCGTTGACTTGGGTCTGGGCAATAGAGCCACCGTTCTCAATCTCAGCGAGGGAGGGTTGCGGGCGGATGCCACCTTCGTTGACCACCCTCATACCACACCTATACGCTTAGGCCTGACAATATCCGGGAACTCCATCGGAATAAACGGACAGGTCGCCTGGGTAAGCGCATCCACCAAGCAAATCGGTATCAGGTTCACCGATCTGCACGATAATACTCGGCGCAAAATACGAGAGTGGATTTCCTCGGAATCTTCCCACGATGGATTTCTGAACCAGATCCCCGACCATGGCGCGGCACGCCAACCGTCAAGCCTGGCTCCCACCTATCACCTTCGGGAAGCCCGACTCGACGATTTGAGCGCTTCTCTAGAGGCTTGGCGCGAATGTAACCGTCTTTTTCACGACCATACCATTCACTGCGACCCGGACTGGCTTGGCGAGCAATTCAGAGACCAGAAGGGAAATGTGCGCGTTTATTTCGTGGAGAGCGCAGGCCGCGTTGTTGGCGCTGTCCCATTTGTGCTTTCCCGGCAGGTACTCCTTTGCAAGCTGGCTCGCTTAGTCATCGCCAAGTTTCCCTTGCGCGTCTTGAGCTTGCCGGGTTACACACCCAATTTGCCCGCCGAAACATCCGTCTACGACATGCTGTTTGATCGGATATTGAAGTCCGAATGCGACGCCATCCAGTTGGATCACGTCAAGACTTCCTCTTTCCTGTGGAACTATGTGCACAGCAGCTCGCTCATCCAGAAATTCTTCCGTTCCGACACCACCTCAAGGCCCTTACCCCATCCGATGATTCACCTGAATGGATCCTTTGCCGGCTACATGAATAGGTTTTCTAAATCGCGGAAAGATCGTTTTCGCGAGATGAAAAACAGGTTGCGAGCGCGCGGAAATATGCAGCTCATCCACGTGACCCAGCCCTCGGAGGTCGATGGCTTCCTTGATGTCGCCTACGGTCTCGCCCTAAAAACGTGGCAGTTTGTTCAGCATGGCTGGGGCCTCGGCGCGCGGGATCTTGATGTGGTTCGGAGTGAAATGCACTTCTTGGCGACGCGCGGGTGGCTGCGCTCTTATCTGCTCAAATGCGATTCACTGCCCTGTGCCTTCATTGTGGGCCAGCAATATGGCTCGGTCTTCTATCCCGCAGCCGCCGGAGTCGCGCCTGCCTGGCGCCCTTATGGCGCGGGAACGGTTCTCTTCCTGCTCGTTCTGGAAGATCTGTTCCGGGAAAACCCACCTCAGTTCTACGACCTGGATGGACACGGAAATTTTCAAGAGCATTTTGCCAGCGAAAGTTATCTCGAGGCACCTGTTTGGCTGTTTCGCCGCCGGCCGTTTTATCCTCTCCTTGCAGGCAACGTCTTCTGCGCTTGCAACGCATTAACAAGAAAGGCGGGTGCTCTCCTAGATCGGGTCAGTCTGAAATCCAGGCTGAGGGATCTCATCTGGCGTTAACTTTTAAATGTGAGCTTTCAGCACGTTGTTGCCTAAAAGGGAATGGTCCATGCGGTTAAACCGGCGAAGTATTTTTCGGGGCGTTCTTCGAAGTGAGCGCGACAAGGAGAGACTAACTTCGCGTTTTGTCTCACTGTTCAAACCCCTTGGTCATTTTTCCCAGCCGCTTCGGAAATCGATACAGGGTCTTGTATTCGGGCACACTCGACAGTCCCAGCGCCTGGCGCAACTCACCATCCTCGCTAAGCCGCACCTCGGCCTCGTGAAAGGTCTAGTCCTCATAGCGCATCAGACAAAGCACAGCCAGCAACTGCGGTTGGTTGAACTGGTGTTTGCCGAACCGGCTGCGGCACATGCTTACGCTCTCCGGTTTTGAATAGAAGCCATCTGGCTCTGTTGACATCCTCAGCACCTAAGAGGTTTTGAGAGATCGACAAGAAGGGGAGACAGCTGTTTTCTGATCAGGTATGAGGTACAATGGCCGAAGTCGGACTCCGGCCTTTCGCGCGCGTGGCCTGGCAAGGGCCCGCAGCGTCCTTCCAGCCTATGCGAATTCCGGCTCACCTACACCGTCCCCAGCCGTGGCCCGCATGATGTGCGCGATCCTTCTTACATGGGTCTTGGCAAGCGCGTTCGCCATCCCGAGGCAAACACCGACGACCACGGCGGACGGCAAGCACACGATCACTGTCAATTTTAGTTACGATTTCTCCAAAACTCCCTCATGCTCTGAGCAAATAAAGAAGGCGTGTATTGTGCAGTTCAATGTCTACGATATCTCCGCCGGGGCGAAATCTCCCACCAAGCTGTTTTCAGTACCGGCTCCGCCCGGGGAAACAAAGCCTGCCAATGGCATTTCGGGCAAGAGCCCGCGTCTCTTGCTTGAGCCCGGCAAGCACCAGTTGGCGGTGACAGCCCAGATGTCCGATGGCAAGGAATCAAAGGTTGACGCCACGTCGACCTGGGTAGATATCCCTGCACATCCAAAATAAGGGCCGCTTTACAGTGAGACATCAGGACATCAGGAATCGCCGTTGAGATCATTTGCGAAGTTGCGCGAGGCGGAAGTGGACCTCAACCAGGGCACGACGATTGATGCGGTATGCCGGAAGCTGAAGATCAGCGAGCAGACCTTTCATCGCTGGCGGCACCTGTACGGTGGGACGAAGGGGCCGGAGGTGGCGCGGATGAAGGAACCGGAAAAAGAAAATGTGCGGTTGAAGAAGATCGTGGCCCAGCAGGCCATGGACATCGACGCGTTGAAGGACCTCAGCCGAAAAAACTGGTAAGCCCGGCGGGCAGGCGACTGGCGGTGGACCATTTGTGTGAGGAGTGGCGCTATGCGGAGCGAAACGCCTGCCGATTGGTGAAACAGCCGAGCTCGAGGCAGCGGTACCAAGCGCGCATCGACTAGGAGGAGCGGAGCATTCGCAAGCGGTTGCACGAATTGGCGAAGAAGCATGCGGGATCAGGCTACCGGCGGATGACCAAACTCTTACAGCGAGAAGGAATGAAGATCAATAAGAAGCGGGTGCAGCGGCTGTGGCGGGAGGAAGGTTTGCGGAACCCGGCCAGAAAGCAGCGAAAACGAGCACGAGGCCACAGCGGTAACAGTTGTGCGGTGAAGAAGTCGGAGTACAAGAACCACGTGTGGTGCTGGGATTTTACAGTGGACGAGACTTCGGACGGAAAAAGGCTGAAGTGGTCTTCGGTGGTGGAAGAGTTCACGCGGGAATGCCTGGCGCTGGAAGTGGAGCGGCGTATGACGGCACGCGACGTGGTGGCGATTCTGACTTGGCTGAAAGCCAGGCATGGAACGTCGGGAGCGATTCGCTCGGACAACGGCGCGGAGTTCATGGCGTGAGCGGTGCAACGATGGCTAGCTGCGCGGAACGTCGGGCCGTTGTATATTTGCCCCGGGAAGTCCGTGGGAGAACGGCTACAGCGAATCGTTCAACAGCCGCCTGAAGGCGGAGTTTGCAGACTGGGAACTGTTCGGCACGCTGCCGGAGGCGAAGATTTTGGGAGCGGAATACAGGAGGTACTGGGATCAGGAGCGGTTGCACAGCGGGATGGGGTACAAGACGCCGACGGAATTCGCCGCCGAACTTGGTTCGGACTCCGCTACGCTCCGTCCGCCCTAAGTTCGATCACAACACCAACTGACTCTCAAGAGTCTGAGCGGATGCTGAACGACAGCCTACGCACCCGCGTTCGGGAGTCCTAAGCAGATTCACACCAAGTCTTTAGGCTGGTCTGCTAAGAAACTCCTAATCAGGGTCTTATCCTCGTGGCCCTCCGATGACCCGCGCTAGTTGTTCGCTCCCCCACCTAGGCCGGATGTAGGGTTCGTTCCGCAATCCGTGCCCGACGTCTCTGAGGCTTCGGTGGGAGGAAAACCTACCGACTGCGACACCAAATCGGCCAAGGACGCCTTCTAAAAGCGAGAGCCGATGCGGGGGCTATGCCGGCGTCCGCCCCTCCCGACTAAGCCACCGTTGGGTTCGTTCCGTAATCAGTGGGTCGGCTGGACACTAGCCGGTATCTCGTGTTGACCTGAGAGCACCCGGGGCAGCCGCATCCAGAGTCGCGGCACCCTCGTTTTCCGCTTTGCATTGTGGCGATTCATCTTCCGACCATCGGTCATGCTAGGCACAGTGTTCCGCTTGGTTCCATTTCTCGTCGTTCCCGCTAGTGTCGCAGTGATGTTCGCGTGGCTCAAGTACAAGATGCAGGCACAAAGGCGCTGACGTGTGTAAGGTCTTGCCAATGGAGCCGCTAGTGTAATCTGGGTGCGAACTCGGGGTAATGGTGTTCTTGGTAGGTAACTTCCGGGGCCACACTTCGCTTGTCACTGCCGACGACGCGGCTGGCGGCCACAATCGATACCAGTAGGAAGAACCACATCTCATGAAGCACCCTAAAACCCGCCTCGGTGATGTTGTAGGTCGCCGCCGAGAGAATATAGGCTGCCAGTAGGCTGCCAAGTACTGGATCGCGACGAAAGGCCGCGATGGCGTTGCAATAACCGTGCACAAGAACCAGCAGGATTAGACCCAAGCCGCACAAGCCCAAATTCAGGTACACCTCGAGGTATCCGTTGTGTGCTTCGTTGATATCTGGAAATCGAAGATCCAAGATTTGTACGCGGGAACCAGACCAAAAGGCTTCGAAGCCCGCACCAACGATCCAGTTGGGGACCACGGGGATCAGGACGTTCCAGATTTCCGTTCGGCCGGTAAGATCCGATTGCCTTCCCATTGCCTTCGCAGCTTCGCCTTGGCCGAGAAGCACCGTGAGGACACCACACAGTACCAGGGCGAAAACAAGCGCGTGCACGGCTGCCGGCCGGCGTCTGATCGGTGGCAAAGCAGTGATGAGCATCAACCCCGCTCCGAGAGCGAAAGAAGCTCCAGAGGTGGCCGAGTGGGCCATAAACAACAGCGCGATGCCAACGCAGAGCAGACTCGGTCTGAGCCAGCAAGTGACGGGTACGATTGGGTAGTGTCTTATCGTCGAGAATTCTTAGGATCTGCCAAAGAGCTCCAAGGGAGAGGACGAAGGTCAACAGGCCGAGCATATTCTTGTTGGTCGTCACCCCGGTATTCGATTCAAACGTCATTCCAAATGCCGATTCATATGACCGGCCCAGACTAGGAAAATAGTTAATCAAAAGCACTGAAATTGGCAGAAGCACGAAACCGACACGAGAGAAAAACCGTTTAACGGCTGCAGCAAGCTGGCCTTCCGTCGCGAGAATGATGACCATTACTAGCTCTCCGAGAGCTTTGACCCATCGCTGCAAGGTCTGGCCGGGGAAATCGGACCAGAGAACGCTAACCAGGCAAAAGGAAAAGTAAAGCACTATCGGCCAACTGCGCCGAAGCAACGAAATCAGATCTTTGAGACGGTGTCCAACGACGATGAGGCCTAAGCCCATGATTGCCGCGGTCACGAGCTGGTCCAGCCCGGAGGGTGCAGTAGGGGATTCGGTCAGCGGCCTTACACCAAGCCAAACAGAGACAGGCCTGGATCCGTTGATCCACAACCAGATTACCGGGAGCCAGAGGGCCTTAGATGTGCGAACAGAATGATCACGATCGAGAAAGAAGAGGCCGCCAATTCCAACCATAAAGACGAAGAGCGCAATCCATGGATTCATTTTCTTAGTGGGTCAATTAGCGCGCCGCCGGCTCAACCGAACGATCATTTGGCACATAGAATAGTCGACCGAGTTGCTTGGCTTGGGTCTGATAACGGTCGGTAGCATCCCTCGGGCATAAAACGCGTGGCAGACTCGTTGACACTACACCCGCTGCGACCTCAGCACGCTCCGCCGACGGAACGTTTGGCTCGGTCGAAAGCCGCAGAAAGCGCCCGCATAGACTGTAGGCCCGAACCTTGCCGCGACTCTCAACGCGACTCTCAATTAGAGGACATTCTAACGACGTACTCGAAGATATTTTAAATGAGGTTTGGCGCGAAGGGTGAAATTTCTTGACATCGCGAAGATCCAGGCCTATGGTTATTAGCAATCTGTCGGTTCGTGTGCTACGCGAAGCGCGAGGGCCTGATGGCTGTCCAACACGCGCTGTTTGCTCGGCGCGCGGGCATACGTCCCCACACGGCACGCGTCCCCCACACTCTATTATGGCAACGTCCCATATTATTCATAACATAAGGGTACCCGCGTCGAACCCAATCTAACGCCAGATGGAAACTTACATGCAACACATCACATATACTCTGGTGACACCCGCCCGAAACGAAGAGACATATATAGGGCAGACAATTGAAGCGGTACTCAGCCAAACCGTTCTTCCGCAGAGGTGGGTGATTGTCAGTGACGGATCGACCGATCGAACCGACGAGATCGCAAACAGCTATGCCAGGAAACATTCTTTCATTCAAGTGCTGAGAGCCGGAGAGAAGGGCCGAAAGGACTTTGGATCGAAAGTGAGGGCGTTTCGCGCCGGTTACAGCAAATTACAAGGAGTGGAGTACGCGTTTGTCGGTAATTTAGATGCAGATGTAACATTTAATTGCGACTATTTCGAATTGGTTCTGCAAAGGTTCCGGAGCAATCCGAAATTAGGCATCGCTGGAGGGCTGATCTACGATTTAATTGATAACAGGTTTGTTAAACAACATACGAGTTTGAATAGCGTTGGTGGACCGGTGCAACTGTTTCGCAAGCAGTGTTATGAGGCTGTCGGAGGGTTCGTGCCAATGAGCACGGGTGGTGTCGACGCTGCCGCTGAAATCATGGCCCGGATGCATGGTTGGGAGGTGCAAACATTTCCTGAAATTGAGGTGCGCCAACACAGGCCGGTCTTGACGGGAAACAAAACGGTGTTTGGTGAAAGGTTCAAACGAGGGGTAATTAATTATTCGCTTGGGTACCATCCTCTATTCCAGATTTCCAGCTCATTATCAAGAATCACCGAACGACCTTTTGTGATTGGAAGCGCGTGCACTTTGGCCGGATTCGGCTGGTCTTGTATGAAAGGTAGGCAGCGCGCCTTGTCGGATGATGTTGTCACTTTCTTGAGAGCAGAACAAATGGCCAGGCTCGGGACCGCCCTGAAGATATTTGAAAAACAAAAAAAACCGAACTGGCTTACATAAGCTATTCAGTACGCCATTTAGGTGTTGTTCCTCGGAAACTTGGGGTGCGCGATACAGCAAATAGACAAGATCAAGGCAATCTGGGACGAACACTTGGAGTTGGCTAAGGAGCTTCCGCGGCTTGCCCCAGGGGTTTCAACCGCTGTGGAGATGATTCGCAGTTCCCTAGATGCGGGCGGTCGGCTGCTGATTGCCGGTAACGGCGGATCAGCGGCCGATGCTCAGCACATTGCCGCGGAACTTACGGGCCGATTTCAGCGCGAGCGGCGGCCATTGTCAGCGCTGGCGCTGCACGGGAACACATCTGCTATCACCGCGATCGGAAACGATTATGGATATGAACAGGTGTTTGCGCGCGAGCTTTCGGCGCATGCCCGGCCAGGAGATGTGTTTCTGGCTATCTCCACCAGCGGGAACAGCCGGAATATGTTGCGGGCCATTGAGGCGGCGCGTCGAAGCAAGGTAAAAGTGATCGGATTGACCGGTGAAACGGGCGGGCAGATGAGGGCTGAATGCGACCTTTGCTTATGCGTGCCCTCCAAATCGACAGCACGAGTACAGGAAATGCATATCACGATTGGACATGCGATCTGCGAGTTGCTGGAAGAGGGGCTGTTGGAGACGTGAGGGAGAACTTGGAAAATTCGGATGACGCCCGGGCCCGCGGAGAAACACGCGAAATAGCGTTCGATTGCAAGTTCTTCCTGGGCGACCGTCCGTGTGTGTGGCACAAGGCAACGGGGGTGCTTTGTACTTGCGAGAATTACGAGAGAGTCCAACAACGGCTGCTGATCATCAAGCTTGACGCCATGGGGGACGTCCTGCGGACCACTGCACTGCTGCCCGCGCTCGTTGGAACAAACTCGGGAACGGCGGTGACATGGATCACGCGCCGGGAGTCACGCCCTCTGCTCGAACGAAATCCCTATATCACCGAGATCGTGGATTACGGATTGGATGCGCTGACACAGTTGCCAGTGCGAAGCTTCGATCGAGTGATCAACCTGGACGCCGGCAAAGCCAGCGCGGCGCTGGCGAGCACAGCGAAGGCAGAGCAGAAGGATGGATTCATTCTTGACGCACGAGGCTGGGTGCAAGCGACCAACCCGGCGGCGCGGAAATGGCTGGAAATGGGCGTTTTCGACGATCTTAAGCGCGTGGGAACCAGAACCTATCAGGACCTCATGCTGGACATTGTCGGCCTACCTGGAGCGCAGCACCACTATGTCTTCGAACTGACGTCGGAGGAGCGGACACAGGGGCGGGTTCATCTGCAGCGACTGGGCGTCGATTTCTCGCGCCTGGTGATTGGACTGAATACCGGAGCCGGACGGCGGTGGGAGCTGAAGCAGTGGCGCGGGGAAGGCTACCTGGAACTGATCGAACGGCTGGCGAGGCGATACAACGCGCAGTTTGTGCTGTTGGGAGGGCCAGAAGAGCGAGAGCGGCATCAGAGTTTGATGTCGCGATCGCGGGTGCCGTTGATCGATAGCGGCTGCGACAATCCGGTGAGACACTTCGCCGCGATTGTGGCGGCGTGCGGAGTGGTTGTTTGCGGAGATACTCTGGCAATGCATTTGTCATTGGCTTTGGGCCGGCGAACTGTCGCGTTGTTTGGTCCGACGAGTGCTGCTGAAATTGAAATGTACGGCTTGGGCGAAAAGGTGGTGCCGCAGATGGAGTGCCTCACCTGCTATAAGCCCACGTGCGATTTTGTTCCGAATTGTATGGATCTAATCACGACGGACATGGTGTGCGGCGCGGTGGAACGGCAGTTAACTACGATTGCGCCTGCTGCGCCTTTGTTGCAGTTCGGAGAACAGCCTCTGGGCCGCCTGGAGCACCGCGAATCGACTCCGTGACGCAACTCACCGACAGAATAAAATGGGCGGAGAGCTCGATAAGGACCAACAAGACGCCGGCCGGCCTCGTAGATCAACGAACTCTGCGGCTGGCGATACCGCCGTGGCGCTGCTTACCGGCGGTGGCGACAAGGCCTATGCATTCGGACTAGCAACCGAGCTTGTCGCTAGAGGCGCGCAAGTTGACCTGATCGGTAGCGATGACCTCGACTCTCCGGAATTTCGCAACAATCCCCGGCTGAAATTTTTGAATCTGAGAGGCGATCAACGTCCGGATGCCGGGTTGGTGACCAAGGCGCTCCGGATTTCGAAGTTCTACGCCAAACTTTTTCGCTACGCGGCGAGCGCTCAGCCGAAAATCTTTCACATCTTGTGGAATAACAAATTCCAGCTGCTAGATCGAACGCTGTGCATGGTGTATTACAAGTCTGTAGGGAGAAAGGTTGTGCTTACGGCACATAACGTGAATGCCGCTAAGCGGGACGGTAACGATAGCGTCCTGAATCGCCTTTCGCTGCAGACGCAGTATCGGCTCTGCGACCATATCTTCGTGCATACGGAGAAGATGAAGGAACAACTGATCCAGTGGTTCAGTGTGCGACCGAAGCGCATCACAGTCATCCCATTTGGGATCAACAATGCCGTTCCGATGACGGATCTCACTTTTGGGGAGGCCAAGCAGCGGCTGGGGATCCAGGATGACGAGAAGGCGATTTTGTTTTTCGGAAGAATCGCACCATATAAGGGTCTAGAGTACCTGATCGCTGCATTTCAACAGATTCAGGGCCGGTGCGGAAATTGCAAGTTGATCGTTGCCGGCAAGCCGGATAGGGGATGCGATGAATATTGGGCTGTGCTGCGGGAATTGATAGAGCGAGACGTACGAGCGGGGCGAGTGCTGCTCCGTGCGGAGTTTATTCCCGATGAAGATACTGAGGTCTATCTAAAAGCAGCCGACGTTCTGGTCTTACCTTATCGATATATATATCAGAGCGGTATATTATTTCTCAGTTACAGTTTCGGCTTGCCTGTTGTGGCGGCCAATGTTGGGTCTTTGAAGGACGATATCGTCGAAGGACAGACAGGGTTTGTCTTCAAGGCGGAGGATCCAGCCGATCTGGGGAGGGCCATTGAGGCTTATTTTGCCAGCGACTTGTACAAAGAGCTGAGCAAGCGACGGCAGGCTATCCAAGAGTATGCGAGGCAGCGGCATAGCTGGGGGGTGGTTGGCCAAAAGACGATGAGTATTTATGCTGGCTTGTTGGGGGCGCCGTCGATGGGAAGGTCCAGATAGTGTCGTGGTCCGCGATTCGTAAGCCACCATCGATTGATTCAATTAAAGAGTAACCGTCGATTGAGAGGCAAGCGCGACTCCCGGATGAAGGAGCTTAGAGAGAATATCGCGAAAGCGCTTTTAGGATGCCGGAGCCTCCACAAGTACGTCAAGATTATAGCTTTAGATATTTAGTATTATATGTACTAAGGGGCGGATTGACCCTTCCCAAGGTGGCGGTTTAGAGTCAGTCTCTGCTCGTCTCCCAAGGGCCCGCGCAAAAACGCGTATGACACAAAGGATCCCACAACCCGACGTTGTCCGCGGAATCGCCATCCTCCTTGTACTGGTCCATAACTTAAATGCTTTTACGGTTCGCCCATTCTCGCATCTCACGACCTACGGCTGGATGGGAGTCGATCTTTTCTTTGTGCTCTCCGGGTCTCTGATCACCGGGATCCTTCTGGACTCGAAACAGTCCGCCAGGTATTTCACAAATTTCTATGCGCGGCGCATTTTTGGTATTGCCGCTGATTTGGCATCAGCAGGCTCATGACATTTTTCAGCGAGCTCATCCCTGGTGGTCTTATTTCTTTTATCTTCAAAAGTTCCTCGTAGCACAGCCTCTCAAAAGTTTTGGAGCACTGGGCGTAACTTGGTCCCTGGCCGAGGAAGAGCTTTTTTATCTCGTGTGGCCGCTCTTTGTGCGCTTCCTCGGCCTCACTCAGTTGCGCTGGGTCGCCTGGTGCATCATTCTTGGCTCACCGGCCCTTCGTCTGTTTTTGTCGAACCGCCATGTTGTGGATGCAGTGTATACCAAGAAGCTGCTGCTTCGCCAGCTGACCTCGCCCGTGCGCTGCAATCCAGCTCGCGCAGCACATCGCCGCGAAGGCTTAATGACTTGTTCGTCGAGATGGGGCCGGCGGTGTTCGACGCTCGTCAAGCGCATCGTCCCCGGGCACGATGACGTGCGGCACTCCTACAGGTCTTCACCAACTGATCGAAGCATTGCCATCGTGAAGATCGATCTGAGCGGACGGGTCGCCCTCGTTACCGGC
>CAVRLD010000013.1:0-276638 GCA_963721915.1 uncultured Acidobacteriota bacterium
ACCATCCGCGAAGGGCATCGCGTGAAAGTCTATCTTTCGGGCGATCTGGCCCTCCCCGAGTACAACCATCACCACCTGCCTTCCGATCTTTAGGAGGCAAGAAGAGGAAAAGACTCGATGAAAAGAAAGATTGCGATACTCGCGCTGCTAACGGCCGCTTGCGTCGGGACGGCTTCCGCGCAATTCGGCGGCATCGTCTACGACCCCACCAACTACCAGAACGCGCTTCTGCGCTACTACCAGTTACAGCAACACTTGCTTCAGCTGAGGGCTAGCTACGTCCAACTCGTCAACCAGTACAACCTCGCGTTGCAGATGGCGCGCAACATCGAGAACATGCCCGCGCGCTACCGGGCGCAGTTTGCCCAGTGGAGAAACACATTTGCGAACGATACCTATGGGAATACCGGCACGTGGGTGACGGGCATCAACTCGGGGCAGTTGCCCATCATTACGGCGGGCTACCAGCAAGCAACCACGCAACTTCTTCTCTACGACCCCCAGGTTCTCGCCGCCATGAATGCGGATGAACTCGCGCGCGTGCGCTCGCAGTACGCTTCGGTCGAACTGTCCGACGGCATCAACCTCAACGCCATGCAGACCATCGGCGCGATGCGCGGCAACGCGCAAGACATCCAAAACCAGATCGCCAACCTAGAAGAGGATTCGTTCTCGGGCGACGCCAACCTCAATACCGAAGTCTCAGTCCTGAACAAAATCAACGCGGCGAACATGCTGACGCTGCGCACTGCACAGGATTCGAACAAACTCCTGGCCTCGCTTCTCGAGCAGCAAACCCTCGCCGCCAAACAGCAACGCGAAGTCACCACCAACACCATCAATGCCGACATCACGCGGCGCGCGGGTCTCGCCGGCAACATCGCCCAGGTCACCGGCACCCTGACCGATTCGCTCCAGAACTTCCGCATGCCGTAGTCCCGATCGTTCGAACCCATACGCCGAAGGAGCCGTTTCCTCCATGCAGACCGATTACCTCCAGTTTGTCTTTCAGGCCATCCGCCAGTTGCTCACCAACAATCTCGGCTTCTTCGACGCCATGGGCCAGAACCTGTTCCGTTCCTTCGCCACCATCCTCATCGTCTGGTACGGCATCAAGTCCGCGCTGGCTGCCGCGGGCGGCCGGAGCCCGTTTCACTTCGACAACTTCGCAGGCCTGCTGCTCACCATCAGCTTCGGCTTCGCCATGGTGAACTACTACAGCAATCCCATTCCCGGCGTGGGCATCAGCTTTCATGGCCTTGTGACCGACGAAGCGCAGTTCCTGTCGGGCAAGATCGACCAGGCGCAACTCCAAACCGTAGTTGCACAGATCGCCGACTTTGAAGTCCGCATGGATTCCCCAACCTGGGGCGACATTCTCGGCACCGCAATCTACGTCATCGTGATCCTGCTGCTCGCGGCAGCGCAGGCTGTGGCCATCGTCATCATCGCCTACGGCTTCATCGCCACTGCCGTCTGCGTGCTGGTCGGCCCCATCTTCGTCCCGTTCTTCATCGTGCCTAAAATGGAATGGCTCTTCTGGGGCTGGCTTCGCTGCTTCCTCCAGTACGCCTTCTACCAGGTGATCGCCGCTGCGGTCGTGTTCGTTATCGGGAACCTCATCGTCGGAGCCCTCCGTCTTCCTCCGGCTGGCACTCTGTCCACCGTTCAGCTTCTTGCCTGGTTCCCGGTTCTCTTCATTACGTTTCTCGCTTCCATTTATGTCTTGCTCAAGGTGCCCGCCCTCACCAATCACATTTTCAGTGGTACCGCCGGAGGCTCTTCCGTCGGACTGCTCGAAGCTGTGGCTGCCTCTGCCGCCAGGGGGCATTGATGCACCGCGATGCCAGCTTTGAAAATGCCAAGCACTTGTACCTCGAATCCTGTGGTGACCCCATGGTGACGAACACCTACCTTAAGATCGCATTGGCTCTGCTCGCGCTGGTTTGCGTCGCCCTCGCTCTCATCGATCTGCGAACCATCCGCACCTTCGAAAACTTCCGGCCCCTGGTCATCCGCATCGACGACCTGGGCCGCGCCGAGGCCATTAACTACCACAATCTCGAATACCAGCCGCAGGACGCCGAAGCGAAGTATTTCCTGTCGCAGTTCTGCGCGCTCTACTACCGGCGCAATCGCTACACCATTCACGACGATTTCGCGAAGGCCTTGTACTTCCTCGACGGCAAACTCGCGAACGGTATTTTGGACGCGTACCGGAAAGACGATACCCTCCGCAAATTCCTCACCAATTCCTCGCTGCCTGAAATCGATATCGAGGTGAGAGAAGGTCGCTCTCGACGAGATGCAGAACCCGCCCTTCCGCGCGCGCGTCGATTTCTACATGGTGTACTACGCGCCCGCCGATCACAGCGAACTGAAGCGCGACCTCTACACCGCAAACTTCGTCTTCGTCTTCAAGAGCCACGTTGCGAATGAGTTGATTCCCATCAATCCGCTGGGTCTCACGATCACTTACTTCCGCGAGGATCAAGCGTTCAAATGATCGCCAACGCCCTCATCCTGACCATCGCCCTCCTGCTCGCCATCGGCTTCTGGCTCATGGGCGAGCTCAAGTTCCTCATCCCCTACCGGCACGTGCTTTTGCAGCAGTACGGCGGCGTGATTCTTGCGTGGGCCGTCGTTTTGTTCGCCAATCTTTTTGCCTCTGTATACGCGGTCCAGCGCAAGTTCTTCCTGAAAGACACCGGCCGCAAGCTCACGCACGTCGACAAACAAGTCGCCGCCGGCCAGTCTCCGGTCCCCTCGCCCGAGCACGATCAGGAGCCCTGAAATGTCGCGCGATCCATCCCGTGAGCTTGATGACTTCCGCGACGCGCTGCATGCGAAGGCCGAGCGCGATTCCGAGGAGCACCCGCACGAACCGCATGCTGCTGGGAATCTCGACCGATCCTCCGGGCAGTGCCGCCACATACCAACGCCTACTCTTCCGGTCGCGTCGGAACCCCGGTTTGAGGATTCCCGCAGCGTGCTCTACGACCGCGATCGCGGCTGCTCCGTGCGCCCGTCCGAAATACGCACGCTCGCGGATCTTGGAAAGTTCCGCGTCGTTGGCGCAGAAGACCTCGTGACTTACGCCTATTCCGGCCATCGTGAACAAATGCAAGGCGATTTGCGAAATCTCTTGCGCCAGGGACTCGTTCGCAAGGGAACCTTCGACGGTCCTGAGAGCACCCCGCGCGAATTGCTCACGCTGACGAAAGCTGGCTATCGCTTGCTGCGCGCGAATCGCATCGTGGCGAAGGACCAGGCGATCTATCACGGCTTCGTCAAGCCGCGCGAAGCCAATCACGACGCCGATCTCTACACGCTGTACCAGAAAGAAGCCGCGCGCATTGAAGCCAAAGGGGGACGACCGGTGCGCGTCGTTCTCGACTTCGAACTGAAAAAACAAATCAACCGCGATTTCGCCACGTTCGGGACCGAGGCGAGGAAAGAGATTGCCGCGCGGCACGGTTTGCGTGTGGTACACGGGAAGATTCCCGTTCCCGATATGCGCATCGAGTATGACCAACCCGACGGGGAAATGGCGCGCGTGGACTTGGAACTGGTCACCGAGCATTACCGTGGCCGCAGTGTCGCCGACAAGGTCCGCGCTGGATTCTCGCTGTACACCCCGCGTGGTGAAGGTGACCGCCTGCGCCGCGTGCTCGACCAAAGAGAGTTGACTGCGGAGATTCTTTCGCTATGAACATCGACCCCGAAAACACTGCCGCCATCACGTCGCTCGGCTATACCCCAGAAGAGGCCCGGTTTCTCTACATCGTCGCTATGCACTCGGGCTACTTCGTGCCTCGCCAGTTTCTCGTCTCCACAGGCACAAAGTGGGGCAAACGGTCCAATCATTTTGCTGCGAAGCTCGAAAGCCGCGGACATGCGACTTGGCGTGAATACGACCGGACCGGTGGCGTCTACCACCTCGTTTCCAAAACGATCTACCGCCGGATTGGGAACGAGAATCTCCGCAACCGGCGCCGCCACTCCGTCGAGTTCATCCGCACGCGTCTGCTGCTCCTCGATTTCGTCCTCGCCAATCCGTCGCATGCCTACCTCGAAACCGAAGCGGACAAGCTCCGTTTCTTCTGCGAAGAACTTGGCATCCCGCGCACAGCACTTCCCGCCAAGACCTACGAAGGCAGTCCTCGCTCGGAACCCACGCTGCGCTACTTCGTGGATAAATTTCCGTTGTTTGTCGACCGAACGGACTCCTCTTCCTCCCCTGTGGTCACCTTTTCCTACGTCGACCCCGGGCAGGCGAGTCTCGCCGGCTTCGCGAATCACATTCACGCGTATCTGCCGCTCTTCCGGCAACTCGGGGATTTTTCCTTTCTCTATATAGCGAATTCCCCGGTCCATTCCGTGCGTGTCGAGGAGTGCTTCTCTTCCGTGGTCAAGGCACCGCTCGAGGCCGATGTCTCCAGCGAAGTGCTGCGCTACTTCCGTTTGCGCAATGCGTGGGAGCTGAAGAAGTACGGATCACTGTCCGCCAACGACATCGAATGGCTGAAGGAAGCGACCCACCGTTTCCATAGCGATCGCTTCGACGGTTGGTATAAGTCGTGGAGTTCCGGTGCCCTTGCCGAACCATCGTTGCGAAAGGAGTTTGAGCAAATGCGGCCGCACCGCAACGTAACGATTCGAACGTGCTTGATAACCGCGAGCCGCTTCGGAACCAAGAGTCCTTCCGTCGACAAGGAAGCGGCACTTCACCCTGCCTCTTCACCGCAAGCTTCACGGTTGGCTTCACCTCTGCGGTGAAGCCAACTCGGCAGAAAGAAAGACGATGAAGACACAAACGGCAACCCAAGAGGACGCGGCCCAAACCCCGGACGAGGCGGGAGCGACCCCGCCCTTTGACGCACCGTGCGTCACGGGCCCTGCGGGGTCGCTCCCGCCTCGGGGCGCAAAGGATTTGCGCCAAGGGTTTGGGCCGCGTCTCACATTTGGAGTTTGCAGATCACCAGGAGGAAATCCATGGCACTCGTAAAGAAACCACCCGAAACCGTTAGCCGCACAGTCAAGCTTGACCAACCTGTCAGCGAATTGCTCGACGACTACTGTCGCTTCGTGGACTGCACCGCGGACTACGTCACGAACTTCACGCTTCGGAAAACCCTCGCGCGCGACCCGGACTTCAAGAAGTGGAAGGCCGCTCGCAACGGACCCAGCAATCCGGTCACCAGCGCACAGAGACCAACATGATCCAACGTCTTCTCCACTCAAGAAATCTCATTGCCTGTGTGCTCGCGGCGGCGACAGGATTCTTCTTATATATAAGGTTGCCGTTCCCTGAGGACAACTTCTTCCTCGAACTGATCTTTCTCTGGACACAGCCTGTCTTTTGGGGACTGAAGTACACCTACCTCGTTTTTCTCTACACCACCCCCTTCATCGCCTACTCAATCTTGCTGTCCGGTCTCTACATCGCTGCGCTGAAGACCCCGCAGAAGATTCGGCCAGGACTTCTGCCTCTCTATCCCGATCCCGCACAACGTCACGATCTGTTTGCGGTCATTGGGGAGATTCATGACCCGCGCAGACCAATTGCCGCACCGGCGCCGCACTGGCTTACGATCCCGGAGCGTGGCCTCTACACCGGCATCGCAATCTTGGGAGCAGTGGGCACCGGCAAGACGAGTTGCTGCATGTATCCCTTCGCCGAGCAACTCATCGCCTACAAAGCCCAGGACGAAGCGAAGCGTATAGGCGGCCTCGTACTCGAAGTCAAAGGCGACTTCTGCCACAAGGTCAGAGGAATTCTGGAAAGGTATGGACGGGCCGAAGACTACATCGAAGTCAGCCTGCATTCCGAGTACCGCTATAACCCGCTGCACAACGATCTCGACGCGTATGCCCTGGCCTACAGCATCGCGTCGCTTCTGAACAATCTCTTCGGCAAGGGCAAAGAACCGTTCTGGCAGCAGGCGTACACGAACCTCGTGAAGTTCATCATCCTGCTTCACAAAGTCGCCTACGACTACGTAACGCTCTTCGACGTGTACGAATGCGCGATCTCACCCGAAGTTCTGGAAAAGCGGATCGAGGAAGCGGAGAAGAAGCTGTCGAAGTTCTTCTCGAAGTGACGCCGGAGACCTACACGGCATGGTCAGTGACCTGAAAGCCTTCTCTTTCGAACTCGACAAGCCGAACAATGTTTATCGGGCCAAGGCCATCACCGAACTGTGCGACATTCTGCGAAACAAGACGATCGATTTCGAGTTCAGTCAAGCGGATTCATCAAATGACCGAGACTTTCGCAAGTGGGAGCAGCTCGAAGCCGTGAAGCGCTGGTTTCACTAACGACTGGAAACGCATCGAGCCCAAGCTGCGCACCTCGATTGTGGAAGGCATCTCCGTCTTTCTTTCTCTGTTCGATGACAATCCCGACGTGAAGAGGACGTTCTGTCCCCCGTCGAGTGCTATGACCCGGTAGCCAATGCAGATCACCGATACGGGAAGCCTCTGCCTTCGTTCTACTGGCTTGTTGAGACCGGCAAAGTCTGCGCCCTCAATTTTCCCATCGGCATGAACGCCGGTCTCGCCAAGGCCCTAGGCGTGATGATGAAACTGGATTTTCAAAGGGCTGTTCTGAATCGCGTCCCAGAGATGGAAGCGCACCCGAGAGGCACTTCCGCCAAGTCTTCTTCATCTGCGATGAATACCAGCACTTTGCGACCGTCGGAGAGAACGAGCCCACCGGCGATGAAAAGTTCTTCAGCCTTTCGCGGCAGCCGAGGTGCATTCCCATCGTGGCCACGCAGAGCATCAGTTCGCTCAAGTCCTCGCTGCCCGGAGACACCTGGCGCTCGCTGCTCCAGACGTTCCGCACCAAGATATTCCTGGCGCTGTCGGATGACTTCTCCGCGCAAACGGCAAGCGAGTTGTGCGGGAAGGAGGACCGCCTCAAGGTCAGCTACAACTTTTCCGAAAGCGGGCACGATGCCCGTGTGAGCTTTCTCTCCGGCAAGGCTATTTCGAATCGCGCCAACGTAACGGCGTCGAAGAGCTACAACACCCACACGGACTACCGTTTTGACATGAAGACTTTCACGGAACTCAAGAACGCACAGGCAATCGCCATCGCGTACGACGGCCTGAATCCAATGCCGCCGATGTTCTGCTATCTGAAGCCCTACTACAACGACGTGAACCGCTCGTATTTCGAGCAGCTCGCCAGGGAGAAATCTAATGCTCGGATTTGAAACCATCCTCCCGTTCTTGCGGCCCATCGAGCACCTGATCCGCGACGACTCCATAAGCGAAATCATGGTCAATGGCTCGACTCACGTCTTCATTGAACGGGCCGGTGTACTCCAGGAAGTGCCGACCTCACCTTGAGCGAGAAATCTCTAATGGTCGCGGTCAAGAACATCGCTCGGCGACTTGGCGACGACATTTCCGAGCAGAAGCCTATCCTCGACTCCCGGCTGCCTGACGGTAGCCGCGTCGCCGCCGTGATCCCGCCGTGCAGCATTCACGGCGTCACGCTCACAATTCGGAAGTTCAACGGTCGCCATTTCAGATTGAAGACCTGATGAAATGCGGAGCCTCGATCCAGTCTCTTGCCAATCGGCTTGAAGACTACGTGGAGGGCCGGAAGAACATTCTCATCAGCGGCGGAACCGGAACCGGCAAGACAACGACTCTGAACGTCTTGGGAAAGCTCATTTCGGACGACGACCGCATTCTGCTGATCGAAGACACGTCCGAGATTCAGCTGGCGAAAAGCCAAATCTCGTCCGTTTTGAAGCTCGTCAGGCACAGAATGGTTCCGGCCGTCGCGATCCGCGACTTCTCGAAGGCTTCACTTCGACACCGTCCCGATCGAATCATCCTCGGTGAGATTCGCGGAGGTGAGGCATTCGATTTGCTTCAGCTCCTCAATACCGGCCACTCAGGGACGCTATCAACCGTTCATGCGAATTCCGCGCAAGCAAGCGATCTGCGAGCTTCACGAGCTGCGTGTCTGCAAAGTGGCGTCGAATTGCCTTATCGCGCCATCAAGACCAACATCGGCGACTCGCTCAACGTCGTCATTCAGATCGAACGGCGTCCAGGACGCCGTTTTGTCTCCGAAGTTCTGGAGATCAACAGGTACAACCCGGAGGCCGACCTCTTCGACTGTCGCGCCATTTTCCAGAAGGAGGAAGCCCAACCTTGACGACACTTGAAGCCGATAGCAGGAAACAGCCGACGCCAGCGGAGTACATCCGTGCGAATTTCCAACCATCCGACCGTATCGCCGTGTTAGTCCGCAATCGCAAGCGCGGTGAGACCATCCAGCGCATCAGCACCGCCGACAAAGTCGCCGGACCTGTCTTCCAGGACTGGATGCGCTACAAGAACGAGAAAGACTCCTGCGACGTCTACGTCGGGATGAACGCCCTCAAGCCTCAAGCTCACACGCGGACGAAGGAAGATGTTCTCGCAATCCGCCATCTGTACGTAGACCTGGACCAGGACGGCTCCGCATCTTTGGCCGCAATCGAGAAATCAAACCTAGTACCCCCGCCAAGCTATGTCCTGAATACCTCGCCCGACAAATACCAAGTGATCTGGAAAGTAGAGGGCATCCCGCAGGCACAAGCCGAAGCATTGCTGCACGCTCTCGCTCGAGAGTTCGACGGTGACCACGCGGCGACCGATTCCGTGCGAGTGCTTCGCGTTCCGGGGCTCATCAACAAGAAGTACGACCAAGACTTCGTCGTCACCGTCCATTCCCAAACGGACACGACCTACCATCTACGTGACTTTAAACTCCGCACCGAACCAGTTGACTCCGAGTATCGACACTCGCGCGGAGCATCGCGCAAAGCGGAACCGTCCGAACGGCGCCCAATAAGCCAATCGGAGCGAGACTGGGCTCACGTCAAAAGTTCTCTCGCGAACGGCAGCGATCCAGAAGCACTGATCGACGAACTCGCCCGGTCCCGCAGCCGCGATAAATCCGATCCCCAATACTACGCGCGACTAACCGTGACTAAGGCACTCGCTGATCTGCGAATGCCCGCCTCGGGTTCAGGAACTTCGCCGGTTATCGACGGAGACCGCGAAACGCACCACTAGACTCGTCCTTTTCGATGAGCCTGATCCGTCCTTCGAGCTAGCGGAATGTACGACGACACACCATTGCTGCCAAGCGCCGGGATTGATACAGTCGCATCAGCGACGCCAGAAAAGCGGAGAAGAGGAAAGAGCATGACCCGCCGATCTGGTCAAAGTGGTTATATCGAAGTTCACGGTAAGTACTACGTTGTGAGGTTTTGGAAAGACGTTCCGGGACAGGACAAACGGATGCATGTCAGCGAGAGGATATGCCCCGCTTCCAGTCCAGGACGCCTGAACAAACTCGCACGAGAACGGAGAGCGAAGGAAATCATCGCCGCAAGCGGAGCGGATACACCAGAGTGCCTTGCAATAGCCGAAGGCATCACGCACGGTGCAACGTTTCGCGAGCAAGCGGCATGGTGGATCAAGCACATGCAGAATCGAAATCGCAAACCCATTGCTCCGGCAACCCTCGAATCGTGGCAGGGCTGCCTCGACGTCTGGATTCTGCCAAACCTGGGAGATCTACTCCTCGTTTCTGTGGGGAATCTCGCTCTAAAAGGTCTGGTCGAAAAGATGGTCAAAGCCGGCCTCTCACCAAAGACGGTCAACACCTACTCGCAGGTCGTCAAAGCAGTCGTGGCTTCTGCGGTTAACGAGGAAGGCGAACCAGTCTACCCTCGCAAGTGGAATCACGAATTCATCGACATGCCGGTAGTGCAAAGGAGCAAACAGAACACTCCCCATTTCACCGGCGAAGTCGTCACCGGAATCATCAAATCCTCCAAGGGCTATAAGCAGATGTTCTTGGCGCTCCTTGCCGGAACGGGACTCCGCGCCGGGGAAGCGATGGGGATTGAAATTGATAAGCACATTTCAGCCGATTTAAAGACTCTCTACATTCGGCAAAAGATCCGTCGAGCAACGTTGGAAAACTTTCTCAAGACGGATGCCGGACGAAGAGAGGTTGACCTCTGTCCCGTTTTGGCAACCATGCTCAAGGGGTTTGTGGGGGAGCGCACTTCAGGCTTTCTCTTCCACAACCGTCTAGGGAAATTCCTCTCACAGACGAATCTCCTGAGGCGCGGATTACATCCCGCCCTAAAAAAGCTGGGACAGCCAAGGGCGGGATTTCACGCTTTCCGCCGGTTCCGCACGACCTGGCTTCGGAAAAATCGAACGCCTGAAGATCTCATCCGTTTCTGGCTCGGTCATGCAGACGAGACGGTTACGGACGGGTATTCAAGGCTAGCGGAGGACGTGGAATACAGAATAGAAGTCGCGGCAGAAGTGGGCTTAGGTTTTGAGATTTCGGCGCAAAAACCCGTTGTTGTACCCAATGTACCCAATTTTGGGGCTTCTGCTGTTCAGAAAAATGTTGCATAAAGTACAGATTCGAGAGGGGGAAAAGTGGTCGGGGCGAAAGGATTTGAACCTTCGACCTCCTGGTCCCGAACCAGGCGCGCTAGCCAGGCTGCGCTACGCCCCGACATGCCACGCTCCGCCGCAACTTCAGCCCCGAGCGCGGTCCTCAGCTTATCACAGCACCTGCTCCGCTTCTACACCTCTAGAGATCGCAATTCCTCGCCGAGCAGCGTTAAATGCAACTCTCCACCGCACAAGCCAGCGAAAGATGATTGTAGCGGCGAGTTTATCTCGCCATCGATCCGATTCACCTTCGATACGCCCAAAGCGACGCCCAGAGCGCAGCGTTGCGTTGACACTCCAAGCCGTCAAATAAAAAGCCGCCGGAAAACCCGCGTTCTCCGGCGGCCAATTTTCTACTCGCCTGCTTATCCGCTAAAACTCATACCGCAATGCGAACTGCATCACGCGCGGGTTCGTGTACAACCTCGTGTAGTTGCCCATCTGCGAACCGTAAGAGTCAATCGCATTCAGGCTGCTCTGCGCGTCAAATCGGTTCGAATTGGTGATGTTAAACACCTCCCAGCGCAACTGGACGCTGTGCTTTTCGCTCCAGGGCATCAGCCACCGTTTGGAAAGCCCCATGTCGATTCCAAAATAGCCGTCGCCCCGCAATATATTCCGTTGACCTGCTTCACCGGGAAACGGTTCGCGGAAGAACGAGGATGCTGCCGCTCCGCCGACGGCAAAAAGGTTCACCGATCCGTCAGCTGGGTTCTTGAACGAACCGGTCTTCGGAGCCGCTCCTGTCAACACGGCATTGCCGCTCAGATCCCAATCGGTAGGAAAATTGAAACCATTGAAAATGCTTACCGGGAAGCCGCTGGTCAAGCGGAACAGCCCAGACAGTTGCCATCCGCCGATAATCGCATCGACCAGCCGATTCGTATCGTGAGCAATCGCCCGCCCACGCCCGAACGGCAAATCAACGATCCAGTTCGCATTGAACTGATGCGTTGCGTCAAAGTCCGAAACGGAACGGAACTGGTACGGCGACCATGCATTGATGATCTGGTTGCCGCCGATCCCGCCGAAGGTCCCGACCCGCTCTGAATCGGAAGACAGATCAATGGATTTTGAAAACGTGTAGTTCAAATCAAACTGCACTCCATGGCTCATTCGGTGCTTCAGCGTCATCTGCATGGCGTTGTAATTTGCCATGCCCATCGAACGCCACGCATAGAGCGCCGCGTATTGCGGCGTGTAGAACGTGAAGGGCCCGCCGATTCCGAAGTACGCACACGGTGGATGCCCGGCGGTGCCACAAGCCGGATCGCCCGTCGCATCAGGTATTCCCGAACTATCCAGGACCTGCAGCGGCGTCGTCTCGTTAAAATTTCCTCCGCAGAACAGATCAAACGCGGCCAGCACCGGACTGGTTGTCGAGGTGGGTCCCGCTCCGCAATTGCCCAACTGATACGCGCCTCCATTGGTTGGCTTTTGTAGAACGTTGCTCCAGTATTGCGCCACCGCTGGGCTCACCATTGAATTGGTGAACGTCGCGTCGGTTACACCTTGCCCACCCGCTGTGGTCGGCCGGTACAGCTTCGCCAGAGCCGTTACTGCTGTGAAGTAATCCGTTCCAGACGCCTTGTCGCGGAAGTTGAGCGGCTGCGCCAGGTCTTCCGAAGTAAGCAACCGGTGCGAGAGTCGTCCCACATACGCGACTTCCAGGGAAAACCCGCCATGAAGCTCACGCGCCACGGATAGATCGATCGTGTAGGAGTATGGCGTCTTGATCGACGAATCCAACCCGGTCGTCGCCTGGAATGTGCCATCTGGGAAAGGCACCGGGAAAGTCGCCGCTGGAGGCGGGAGAAAGATCTGGTTCCCGTTATTATCAACTGTCGGGATCGTGTGGATGTCGGTAATACGCGGCGCCGACTGTACCGTCTGAGTTCCTAAAGCATTACTGAGTGTCGTCGATAATCCGAAGGACCCAGTCCGGTCGAAATAATCCACCAGTCCTTGTCCGAACCGATCGTAAACGATTCCGAAGCCGCCCCGAATTGCGGTTTTGCCTTGGCCGAATAGGCTGCCCAGCAACCCTTCCGAGCGATTAGGCGCCCACGCAAACGCCACCCGAGGCCCCAGATCTTTGTAATCCCAATTGTAGAATCCTCCGTGCCCCCCGTTTGCAGGTCCGGACCAGTTGAATGCTACGGGTGCATCCTGATTGGAAGGAATGCCATTGAAACCTTCATTGCCGCGATTCGTGAACCATTGTCCCAAATTCATGGTCGGAGAAACCTCCAACCCGTTGGTTTCCCACGGTGGAGAGAAAAGCGAATAACGCAAACCTAAGGTGAGCGTAAAAGTAGGCTTAATCTTCCAGGAGTCCTGGAGATACATCTCATAGCTGTTGATGGCGAAGTTCCGCTTTAGCGGGGCACCTTGCGGCAGCGCGCTTCCGTCTCTTCCAAAGTTATATTGCGCGTCCACTTCGGACACCATTCCCATCAATGCCGTCAGAGGGAAATCGTAGGAGTTGGAGAAACCCGAATCGACGCCCGGATAGGGATTTCCGGTCGCCGGGTTAATGTTGTTCGCTGGATTCAGTGGTGATCCAGTCTTGCCGGCAAACCCGGTCGTATCAAACCCGCCCGCGTTCGCGACTCCGTCGCTGAAGGACGAACGAAAACTGTCCCGTGGATCTCGAATGAACGATACTTGGCCGCCAAATTGCCACGTGTGGCGACCCCGGATCCAGGACAAGTCGTCCGCGATGGTGTGCGTCGGGCGCTGGAAGCTACTTGTTCGCGTGACCGCGTTGGGTGCGGCTTCCGGATCGTTCAACCCCCGGAAGAAAATCCACTGCTGGTTCGAGTTCCCGATTGTGCCCAGGCTCTCGCGTACAAACCCATACCGCAGGCTGTTTACCAAATTCTGGCTAATAACCCCTGAATAATTGACGATAATCCCCTTGCTATAATTTACTTGTGCTGCTGATGGCGCCTCTCCCGGAAAGAATGGTGCTCCCAGGCTGTCATTGGCGTCGTTTCGGAGGGCTCCTGTCACGGAAACGCGATGTTTGGCGTCGCGCGTAATGTTGTAGTCCATTTTCGCAATATATACGTATTGTTTGTCCGTGATAGGCGCAGACCAATTGAAGCCCTGGTAGTTGAAGCCGTCTCCGAAACTCGGTACATTCGCCGCCGGCAGTGAATTCATATAAGCGAGGGCAGCCGTGTTAGCGCCGATGTGCAGCGGGTCGATTTGCTGGATCTGCGTCGGAGAAAGTGCATTGTAACCTTGCGGAACCGCATAAGACGCGCCGCTCAAACCTCCCACCGAACCGCCCGGACAAGTCGTCGCCACGTTCGGATCGCTTGTGTCGCACTGATAGAACATCACTCCATCGCGCAGCGATGCGCTGGGCACTTGGTTTGTTTCGCTGACCGCTTCAACCCGCCGCGTTGCCTCAAAGTTAAGGAAGAAATATAAACGATCCTTCTTGACCGGACCCCCGAATGACCCACCGAAAATATTGCGGATCAGCTTGGGGGCTTTGTTGCAGGTTTGCGGATCGGGATCGGCGCAGTTCTGTAGCTCCGCGCTCTTAATAAAATAGTCGTTCGCGCTGGTATATGTATTTCGAAGATATTCGTAGGCAGACCCGTGAAAACTATTGGTCCCGCTTTTCGTCACCAGCGATACTTGCGCTCCCGACGTGCCCCCCTGGTCGGCATTCGCGTTACTCGTCGTCACTCTGAATTCCTGAACCGAATCCAGTGTCACTGGCAGAACCGATGTGAAGGCGTGGCCGCCCTCGTCGTTTACGCCGATGCCGTCAAGACTTATGTTGCTTTGGTCGCTGCGGGCCCCGTTGACGGCACCGCTCCGCGTGTCCGAGGCGGGAACATCCGTTCGGTTCCCGGTATAGGCGACGCCCGGCTGGAGAGTCAGCAGGTCAGGTACGTTGCGTCCTTCGAGGGGTAGCTGTCTCACTTGAGTCTCCCCGAAGGCGATACCCAGCGATGCGTCCGTGGTGTTCAGTACTTGCGCTTGCCCTGTAACTTCGACAGTCTGCGTGGCCGTGCCGATCTCGAGCGTCACATTCACGGTCGTAGGATTATTCACCAGCAATTGAAGATTCTTCTGCTCAAATTTCCGGAAGCCCGCCACCTGGACTGTCAGCGCGTATGTGCCTGGTGCCAGCGACAGGAACTCGTAGTCGCCTCCAGCGCCGGTTTGCGTTTCGCGGTGAAATCCCTGTTGTGCGTTATCGAGTGCCACATCCGCACCCACAGCCGCGGCGCCGCTCTTGTCCGTCACCACACCATGCACCGACGTTGTACCCGTCTGCGCCCACGCTCCGCTTACCGCCAAAATACAAATCGCCAGACCTGCCGCAAAATTCAAAATAAGATGCCGCTTCATAGAAGACCACTCCATGGACTGCTCCTTTCGCGCACCACTTCGACGGTGTTGTACGACACTAGGAGGGAGTGCTCCGGACGGGGCACTTGCAAGTCGCGGAAACGTTATCTCCGCAACGTCAGATTCGTTCGCTCTGACTCCGGGCAACCTTAACCCACCACTCGACTCACATCTCTTTGACATACCTTCTAAGTCAGGATGGTAGGTTATGTCAAGCTATGTATTTAAATGTGCCCGAACCGAATATGCGATGCGCGCTCAGGTTCACCCGCCAATTTGGCCCAACAACACGCGGCTCACCAATAACTTCCGGTCTTGAGACCCTCCGAGAGTTTCGGCAGATTTGTACGGAAATGTCGGCGTTAAGACGGAAAAACCTCAACCATTCCCAAACCCCAGCGGGCCCCCACAGTTGTCATCCCGAATCTCCGCGGTTTTTGCGGAGTGAGGGATCTGCTTCACTCGTTACCTGTTCGTTTGCCGGGATCTCAAACAGAATTCCAAAATCCCTAAAGGCCTTCGCAACCGTACTTACGTTGCCGAAAAGTTATGTTGAAGAATGTAGGCGAAGGTGACCCGGCCTTGAGAACGACCTGATTCAGAATTCCGAAAGTTTTCATTTGCCTGGACGTTAACAATCGTTTACTATAAGCAGCAAGTAAAAACTCGCCCACACGAGAAACTCCCTACCGGCCATCTGGCCGCTCATATCCGAGATAGCGTGGCTGCGGGCCCGATTAAAATCGAGTTCTAAGTCCACAGTGCCCCCAGACGCTGGTTCCGCGTGCGGTCGCCCCACATTATATGGAGGTCTTCTGGACCCAGCCACGCTCCTGTAAACAATTTAGAATGAACACTTACAGATCTGTAGCAAAACAATGGACTTTAAGTATCTTTACAATGAACACTTACGCAAAATGGGGGGGGTAGGCCATGCAACCCACGATAAACAACTTGAACTCGCGGGCAGCGCGACCTACGTCTTGCCTAAATGCAGAAGCTTCGCCTCGGTGATGGCCGGAATCTCCCGAATCGGTCCCAAAATGGAACTCGAAACTTCCCCATCCAGCCGCACCAGCGACACCGCTTCCGCTCCCCGTGCCTCTTCTCGCCGCCCAAGGGCAAAAGTGGCGATGTTCACGCCCAGTTTCCCCAACGTCGAGCCCACTTTCCCAATGACCCCGGGCTCATCGCGGTTGCGCAGGTACAGAATCGTGCCTTCCAGCTGCGCTTCCACCGGAATCCCGCCAATCTGCAACACGCGAGGAGTTCCGTCGTGCAAAACCGTTCCCTCAACCGAAAACTCGCTCGCCGCCCCTGGAGCACTCTTCTCCGGCAGCGACGAGACTTCCAGCGTGTTGGGAAATCCATGTTCGCGCCGCCGCGTCTCCTCATGGACCGTCAAGCCCCGCGCCGCCGCCACTTGTGGCGCGTTAACCACGTTGACTTTTTCGTCGAGCACCGCGTTCAACAGTCCCGCCAAGACCGCGCTACGCAGCAAATTCGTTCCCACCTCCGCGACCTCGCCCGCATACCGGATCCGAATCCGCGCCGGTCTCGATGCCGCCGCCTGCGCCACCATCGATCCTAATCGCTCCGCCAGTGCCACGTAAGGCCGGCCCCGCCGGTATTGATCCGGCGACAGCGCCGGAAGGTTCACCGCGTTGCGAATAACTCCGTCCGCCAGATAATCGCGCACCTGCACGGCAACCTGCGTCCCGACCTCTTCCTGTGCCTCGGTCGTCGACCCGGCGATGTGCGGCGTGGCGACTACGTTCGGCAATCCCACCAGCGCCGAATTCTTGGTCGGCTCTTCCACAAACACATCCAGCGCCGCGCCGCCCAGCTTGCCACTCTTCAACGCTTCCGCCAGCGCAGCCTCGTCAATCAATTCGCCGCGCGCTGCATTGATGATCCGCGCACCCTTGTTTCATTTGCGCAATGGTCGTGGCGTTAATCAGGTTCTGCGTCGCCGGACTCACCGCGGTATGCAGCGAGACAAAATCGCTCTCCGCCAGCAATTTCTCCAGCGGCACCAATTCCACCTGTAACTCCCGCGCCGCCGCCTCGCTGATGTAGGGATCGTACCCAAGCACGCGCATGTCGAACGCTTCCGCCCGTACTGCGACCTCACTCCCGATGCGCCCAAGCCCGATCAGACCCAACGTCTTGCCGCGGACTTCGGTACCTGCCGCACTGCCCTTCTCCCACTTCCCTTCGTGCATGGCCTTGTCCAGCCGCGGCACTTGCCGCGCAAGTCCCAGCATCAGCGCGAAGGTATGCTCCGCCACGCTCACCGCGTTTCCACCAGGCGTGCTCATCACCAGTACGCCGCGCCGCGTCGCCTCTTCCAGATCGATGTTGTCCACGCCCACGCCGGCGCGCCCGACCACCCTCAGCCGCGGCGCCTTTTCCATCAATTCCGGCGTGACCTTGGTCGCGCTGCGCACAATCAGCGCCTCCGCATCCGCGATTTCCGCGTTCAGGTTTTCCTTCGTGGTCAGCACCACGTTCCACCCAGCCTGCTCCTTCAACAACGCAACTCCGCGCTCACTGATCTTGTCCGCAACAATGACTTTCATCCGCCCTCGTCCGTCGTTGGTTTGTAGTACGGTGGCCCAAAGCAACAAAATCGCCAAAACTCAAGAGAACAACGGTAGCGACCCCATCAACCCAAGTCAAATCCACGAGATTCGTAGCTGCTTCCCTCTGCTATATTCGTTCTGTGAGGACCCGATGACGCTTTCCGAAAAAATCCAAAAAGATCTCACCGACGCCATGCGTGCCAAAGACGAACTCCGCCTGAGCGTCCTGCGCGGCATCAAGTCCGCCATCCAATATAAAGAGACCGAAAAAATCCGTGCTCTCGACGAAACCGAATGTATTCAACTGCTGCAAACCCTCGTCAAGCAGCGAAAAGAATCCATCGACCAATTCACCAAAGGCAATCGCCAGGACCTCGTCGACAAGGAAACCAAAGAACTCTCCATCATCGAGACCTATCTTCCCGCCGGCGCCAGCGACGCCGAAATGGAAGCCGCCATCACCAAGGCAATCGCCGAAACCTCTACCACCTCGATGAAACAAATGGGCGCGGTCGTCAAGGCCGCCAGAGCCGCCCTCGAAGGCAAAACCGTCGACGGAAAAGCTCTGAGCGACCGCGTCCGTGCGCGTCTGTCCTGACCCGCGAAAGACTGCTCTGATAGCGACTTGTAGGGCAACTTCATTTCCTGCGACAACGATTGGCCAAATTGGATCACAGATTGCGTGATCTGGAAGTGCAATTGCGTCCCGACGCTCACGCTGCGAAAGGGAAATAGCGAGGATTGAATCCAGATGAAATCATTGCACCGGAACGCGCACTTTGATCGCCACGGGCAAGCCATCGCCAGCGCGTTCAATCTTGACCTGACCTTGGGGAACTCGACGTTCCAAGCCGCCTTGAATCACTGTAAGCGAAACACCTTCACCGGGTTTCGGACATGCTGAAGTTTGCCCGGATCCATTCGAGTTCACCGTAACCTGCGCGGAAGAACCCTACGCACAAGGATCCAGACTCAGCTCGCCCGAATAATTATCAGGAACTTTGACGGTAATCTCGTGCGGCGCCTGCTTCGCTGCGCAGGAAAACAGCAGAAATGTAGTAAAAATCGTAGCCAGCAAGAGCGTCGTCAAGCCATCGAATCTTCGAATCATGGAAGTAAGTAAGGCCCCTGGTCAACGTTCTCTGCCCGCGAAGTCTATCCCGGGCGGACTAATTTGACGAGCTATAACAGAGAGCGAGTGTAAATTAACAAGGGTTTCAGCGAATCTCGTGATCGTGGGGTCCCGACTACTTCCGGTTGCCGACGATTCGTTCAGGATGCAAAATTGAATGGTGACGCGCTGTTTCAAAACGCTCTTTAGCATAAGGAGCATAAATCGAGATTTTCGTACGCGCGAGGCGCAATTCACAGCGATGGACGTTCGGGGTACGGGGAGTCGGATCAAGAACAATGGTGAATATGAGCAGACTGTCTAATAAAGTGGCCATAGTGACGGGCGCGTCCAAAGGCATAGGCGCTGGGATTGCAACGGCCTTGGGAGCTGCGGGCGCGCGCGTGGCCGTGAACTATTCCTCCGACCGGGAAGGCGCCGAACGCGTCGCTCAGGCGATCACCGACAACGGGGGCGAGGCGATCGCGGTCGGGGCCGACGTGTCCAAGGCGGCAGATGTCGCGCGGTTATTCAAAGAGGTGGATTCCGCGTTCGGAAGACTGGACGTTCTGGTCAACAACGCCGGAGTATTCCGCTTCGGCGCCTTCGCGGAGATCACCGAAGAGAGCTTTCACCTCCACTACAACATCAACGTTCTCGGGACGATTCTCACCGTGCAGGAGGCGATCAAGCGGTTCGGCGCCGACGGCGGCAGCATCATCAACCTCAGCTCCATCGTGGGCTCGCATCCCGTGGCGGGAGCCCTGCTGTACGCGTCCACGAAAGGCGCCATCGAAACGCTGACAAAGGGATTGGCGCTCGAACTTGCACCGCGCAAGATCCGGGTCAACGCCATCGCTCCAGGTCATACAGAAACCGAAGGCAATGTAGCTGCGGGAACCTTTGAGGGTGGGGCCGGCGCCGTTCTGGCTGAGAAGACGCCGCTCGGCCGGCTCGGTCGCGTCACGGATATCGCCCCGCTGGCGGTGTTCCTAGCGTCAGACGAATCAGCCTGGATCACGGGAGAGGTCATTCGGGCCGCAGGCGGCCTCGTTGTTGCCACTTGAGTGCGATGTGCTGACCTCGAAGCTAATTCAGGAGGCCACCTTTTCCAAAGTTTCTCAGCCACGCTGCTCCGCAAGCGGCTGATCTATTTCGAGGAAGGATAGCCAAGAGGCTGGTTGGTACTTTCCAAAAAACTGTGAAACAAATAAGGCCGGGCCATGACGGTGACGAACATCGGCGTACAGCGTCCCTCAACCGCGCTTCGACGATCTGATGGATTAAGCGCAATTGCCAGCTTACGTCACCATTGGCCGGAATATCTGATGGAAGTGGGTGAGCTGGGATTGTACGTCTTCGTTGCGTGCGTGGTCGCCACGTTGCTACAGCACCCTGCGTCGATTGTGCGGCAGTCTATTTCCAGCGGCGTTGCTCGCAGGGCGCTCATGGGATTGGTCATGGGTGCGACGGCGATTGCAATTGTGATCTCACCCTGGGGCAAACGGTCAGGAGGTCATTTCAATCCGGCAATCACCTTCACTTTTTATCGGCTGGGAAAAGTGGAGTTTTGGGATGCATGGCTCTATGTCATCGCCCAGTTCTTAGGCGCCATTGGTGGTGTCGCCCTTGCCAGATATGTGTTGCGAGGCGCGCTTGGCAATCATGCGGTACGTTATGCGGTGACAGTGCCGGGCGTGTACGGAAGCACGGTCGCGTTCGTGGCCGAATTGGCGATCTCTTTCTTTCTGATGATCACTGTGTTGTTCGCCACCAATCACAAAAGACTGGCACCATACACCGCGTATTTTGTGGGCATACTGATCGCGACCTACTACACATTCGAAGCACCGCTGTCCGGCATGAGCACGAACCCGGCACGAACATTCGGCTCAGCACTTCACGCGAACTATTGGCACGCGCTCTGGATCTATTTCATAGCTCCGTCGATGGGCATGCTGGCCGCCGGCGAGGTATTTCTTCGAGTCCGCCGGGGCGCCGCCCCATATTGCGCGCAAACTTCACCACGCTAACAACGAACGCTGCATCTTCCATCACGCCCAACACGAAGTTTAGAGAGGAGATCCTATGCAACGACTTCAAGATGACTACTTAGCTGCATATCGCAGCCTGAAACTGACTCGCGACTCCGAAGGTGTGCTGGTTGCTGAATTCCACAGCAACGGCGGGCCGTTCATTATGACCGCGCAATCTCACACGGAATTTGTCGATGCCTTCTACCGGATTGCGCAAGACCGGGCGAACAAGATCGTAATCCTGACGGGCGCAGGTGGGGACTTCATTACTGATGTCGATTGGTCCTCTTTCGGCGACGTCACCGATCCCGGCGTTTGGAGCCAGGTCCACGACGAAGGTGTTCAGGTTTTGGAAAACATAGCCAACATCCGCGTGCCGGTCATCGCGGCGATCGAGGGACGCGCCCATGTGCACTCAGACTACGCGCTGACTTGCCAGTGTCATTGTGGCGGCGGATGGCGCGACCTTCCAGGATGTAGCCCACTTCTCCGCGGGCGTTGCCCCCGGCGACGGCATCTTTACGACGTGGAGTTACCGCGCCGGCGCCGGAAGGGCCGAGGCCTTCCTGTTGAATCCACAACCGCTAACAGCGCGTACCGCATATGAATGGGGAGTGGTTGCCGAAGTTGTACCGAACGGCGAGGCGCTGCGTCGAGCGCGGGAACTGGCGGAGTTGTACTTGAAGGCTCCGGAGGTGACGCGCCGCAACACCCGCATCCACTTTATTCAACCGTTGAAGGAGCGCATCGTGCGGGAAGTCGGCTATGGACTGTCGCTGGAAGGAGCATCGTCTGCCGCGCTCATGAAATCAATGCAAGCCAAGAGTGAACCTGTCGCTCGGAAAGGAAAAGTCGCATGAACAGCACCGAGACCACTTCATCCGCCCAGATCGTAAGAACATCGCAACCGGAAGAATTTGATCTCGTGATTCTCGGTGGCGGCACGGGCTCGACCGTCGCTGCGTGGACGTTTGCCGGCGAAGGCAAGCGCGTCGCAGTCGTCGATCGCAAGTATATTGGCGGCTCTTGCCCTAATATTGCGTGCCTTCCGAGCAAGAACGTTATCCATAGCGCGAAAGTTGTGGACTACTTTCGCCGAAGCAAAGAGTTTGGCATTGCTCACGATGGCTTCACGATTGACATGTCGGGCGTCCGAGAACGCAAGCGCAAGATGGTGCGCGGCCTGAACGAGATGTATATGGAGAATTACCGGCAGACGGGCGCCGAGTTCATTTTGGGCACCGGCCGCTTCGTTGCTCCGAGAACTGTGGAGGCCACCCTCCCCGACGGGAGCACTCGTCAACTCCGCGGTACGAATGTAATCGTCAGCACCGGCACGCGGGCCGCATTGGAAGCAATTCCTGGTCTTGCTGAAGCACAACCGCTCACGCACATCGAGGCACTCGAATTAGGCCAAGTCCCCGAACATCTGCTCGTTATCGGTGGTGGCTACATAGGAGTAGAGCTTTCGCAGGCCATGCGGCGATTCGGCAGCAAGGTGACTGTGATTGATCGCAATGGACGATTGATGTCCAAAGAAGACGAAGACGTGTGCGAGGCTCTTAGCAGCCTGCTTGACGATGAGGGCATCGACGTTCTCTGAATGCTCAGATCAAGCAAGTGTCGGGCAAATCTGGCGACTCGGTGAG
This sequence comes from uncultured Acidobacteriota bacterium, assembly GCA_963721915.1. Classification (GTDB taxonomy): domain Bacteria; phylum Acidobacteriota; class Terriglobia; order Acidiferrales; family UBA7541; genus Acidiferrum. The sequence goes on from CAVRLD010000013.1 coordinate 22,256, forward strand.
TGTCGTTATCGAGCAGAATGGAATAGAGAAAGTCCTAAAGGGTACTCATTTATTGGTCGCTACAGGCCGCAATCCGAACACCGAAGGACTCGCCCTGGAACTGACCGGCGTTGAGCTCACCGACCGCGGATATATCAAGGTCAACGAGCGGCTGCAGACCACCGCGCCCGGCGTCTGGGCGATCGGCGAGGTCGCAGGTAGCCCGCAGTTCACGCACATCAGCGTCGACGATTTCCGCGTAGTCCATGCCAATTTAACCGGCGGCAACCGTGTGACCACCGGCAGGCAAGTCCCCTATTGTCTGTTTACCGACCCCGAACTCGCTCATATCGGTCTGAGTGAAACAGAAGCGGAAGCTCAAGGGATAGCGTATCGCCTGTTTAAAGTTCCCATGGAAGCTAACCTCCGTGCGCGTACGCTTTCGGAGACCCGCGGGTTCGTGAAGGCCCTCGTGGAGGCTGATAGCGATCGCATCCTCGGGTTCACGGCCTTCGGTGTCGGCGCGGGAGAGGTCCTGGCCGCCGTCCAGAGTTGCGATGATCGCGGGGCTGCCCTACACCGCGCTGCGCGATGCGGTCCTCACTCACCCAACACTAATCGAAGGCCTCATACCTCTGTTCTCGTCCGTGGCGTCAGCGCACAACCTTGCCGAGACAAGAGGAGCCTAAATCTCCGCCGCATGAGGTGAACTGCAACAGCAATGGAAAAATAGGAACTCGTGATCCGGTGGTTGCGGAACATATTTCGCTACTTGCGCAGCACTACTAGGTGAACCGCAAATTTGAATCAGCCGGTATGCCACGAACTTGCAAGTTAGCGGGTAACACCCGTCCTGGCGACGTTTCTTCGGGCGTTCCGTGCGGGGCTCTTTGTCGCTGTGATTTTGTCCAGTAGTTCCATCACTCTCTTTGCCTTTCTCACTCGGATTTGCTTCCAATTAGCGCCTGCCCTCTTGTCGGCTCTGTCGGCCAGGAAAGCCCACTCTGGATTTGGACGCCTATGCTCTCTCCGGGCTCGGAGCCAGGCTGCCGCGTACTCCTCGAGTGTTGGCGCATGTCCCCGGGACCAAAACGTCCTGGCTAGGATTCTGGCGATCGCTCCATCTTCAAACGCGTCACCGGTCAATTCTCTGAGAAGGGCAATCAAACGTGGGTTGGACTTATCGTATTGTCCGTAAAATAGCTTGTAGGCCGCGGTGAGCTTCCGGGGAAGGACGCCAAAACATACCACCGTTGACGGAAAGCATGTCTCCTGCAAGACGGCTCCCGTCTGGAGAAAATGTCTCACCCTGCGAAGCATCACACCCTTTCGATCTTCATCCCTCGTCTTCCGCCTACCTCCGTCCTGCGTTTCCAACGCAATGGTGTAGGGAATCGAGTGCCACTTGCAGAACGATTTGATCTCGGCTGTATTCAGATAGTTGAGGTCGCGAAGCAATTCCCGCTGCTTCTGCTGACTCAGCTTGGCGATGAGAGACGCCATGGTTCTCCCGTGTTCAGGATGGAAAATTTTTGTCTGACAGGCGAGCGAGCTGCTTGTCGCACATCACTCAGGGTTTTGCGGAATAGCCTCGGGGCCGGAAGCTGGCCAATGCCTGGGTCTCATCCTCGAAGCTCGGAATAATATCGAGCAAGCGGATTGTGTTCAACACCATCAAGACCCGGCCGGATGGCCGGAGCAGTTTCAGTTCGCCACCTAGATGTGTGAGGGAAACATACGTGCGTACGAGGATGCTGACGGCGGAGCTATCGATCTGCGTTAGCTCGGCTAGATTCAGCAGCAGCTTATAAACACGGTTGGCAACGAGCGATTGTAAATGACTGCTCAGCCGCTCCGTGTCACTGCCAATCGTCGATCGTCCCCGCAGATCCAGTATCGTGACATCGCCGACCTGTCGGATTGACACTTGTAGGCTCACGGCACCCAGGCGGAACTTCACTTACGCATAGAGTACGCCGCCAGTCTAGCACTCTCGTCGAACACCGCGCTCGTCCCAATGAACGCCCAGCATGATCTTCGCGGATCGCATTGTCGCTCTAGCAGGCTGCGGAAAAAGGCGCGTTTGTCATCTCGAACCCGTGTCGTTCGCGGGTGAGAGATCTGCTGTTCGCAAGAAAGCCAAGGAAAAAGCAGATTCCTCACCCCGTTCAAAAACCGAACGAGGTTCGGAATGACATATTTTCGAGTTTTCCCGCAGCCTGCTAGAGGGCAAGTCTGCGGCGGCAATGAGAAAACCTCATTGCAGCAGTCTCGCGAAGCGACGATGAACAAACGCCTAACCTCCAACCTCCGCTTTACGGCATAATCCCTCGCGCACCGCGGCAGGCCATCGATTCCATCTTTGTAGGGGCGCAGCACGCTGCACCCCAGGCCCGCGCGATCTTCGCCTCGGGGAGGATTCAGTGAGCGATCGTCCATGGAGTTCCACCGCGCCTCCAGGAGAATTTCGCACCTACGTTTCCGCCGAGGAGACGCAAAAGGAATTCACCATCCGCGCCGTCATTCTTGGCGCGCTCTTTGGCTTGCTCTTCGGCGCGATCACCGTTTACGTGGGCTTGCGCGCCGGACTCACCGTTTCCGCTTCCATTCCGATATCGGTGCTCTCCATCAGCATCCTCCGCGCGTTCGGCCGCTCCACCATTCTCGAAAACAATATCGTGCAGACCACCGGCTCCGCGGGCGAATCGCTCGCAGCCGGTGTCATGTTCACGATTCCCGCGCTGATCTTTCTTGGCTTCGGCGCGGAGTTCACCTTTTGGCGGATTTTTCCGTTGGCGCTTCTCGGCGGGTGGCTTGGCGTGTTGTTCATGGTGCCGCTGCGGCGGCAGCTGATCGTCAAAGAGCATGGCAATCTGAGCTTTCCTGAAGGCACCGCGTGCGCCGACGTGCTGGTCGCGGGCGAACGCGGCGGCTCGTTCGCCGGCCGGGTGTTCTGGGGCCTGGGTTTAGGTGGCATCTACACCTTTTTAATGAATACCGTGCAGGCCTGGACGTCGCAGCCGGAGTCGCGTCCCAACTGGTTCTCCGGAGCCTCGTTTCGCGTCACCATCACCTCCGAATATCTCGGCGTGGGCTACATCATTGGCTCGCGCGTTTCCGGAATTCTTTTCGCCGGCGGCATTATTTCCTGGCTGGTGATCATGCCGGCCATCCGCTTTTACGGCCAGCTAGCTAACAACGTCCCGATTTATCCTTCCACTATTCCGATTCCACTGATGACGCCTGACCAGATTTGGGGCACCTATATTCGTCCCATGGGCGCGGGCGCGGTAGCTGCCGCTGGATTGATCACTCTTCTCCGCACCTTGCCCACGATTTTTTCCGCATTGAAAGCTGGCGTCAAGGACGTCCGTGCCGAAGGTGCAGGCGAGTCCACCGCCAGCAGCCGCATCGATCGCGACATGCCTATGCGCTGGGTCATTCTCGGGTCCATCCTGATTATCGTGATGATGTGGATTCTGCTGACCTTCCATCCCATTCCGGGGGCGGAAACGCGCTGGTATCACAATTTGTTTGCAGGCGTTTTCGTTACGGTCTTCGGATTCCTGTTTGTCACCGTGGCCGCGCGCATCAGCGGCTTGCTCGGCAACTCCTCGAATCCGATCAGCGGCATGAGCATCGCCACCTTGATGGCCACCTGCGCGATCTTTTTCGTAGCCGGGTGGACCGCGCCGAACTATCAAGTGCTGGCCTTGATGATCGGCGGCGTCGTTTGCATCGCTGCGGCCATCGCCGGCGCCACTTCTCAGGATTTGAAGACCGGCTACCTCGTTGGCGCCACGCCGTTCTGGCAACAGATGGGCTTGCTCGTCGGCGTCACCGTTTCCACGCTGGCCATCGGAACCACTTTGAACCTGATGAACAAGGGCCTGGAAAAATATATCCCCACGGAAATTCCCGTGAACGTGCAGTCGTTGCCTGTCGGCGTTAAAGTTGAGCGCGACGCCTTCACTTATCACGGCAAGAACTACGAACTGCTCAACGCGCTCGGCTCGCACGAAATTCCCGATGGCGAATATCTTTATGACCCCGCAACCAAGCAAGTCGAGTTTCAATGGGCACAGGGCATCGGCAGCGCCAAGGCGCCTGCTCCGCAGGCGCGCCTGATGGCCACCGTCATCAGCGGCATCCTGAATCAACGCTTGCCCTGGCGGCTGGTGCTGATGGGAGTCGCGCTGGTCATCGCCGTCGAAATTCTCGGCGTTCGCTCGCTGGCCTTCGCCACCGGTTCGTACCTGCCGCTTGGGACGACCGCCGCGATGTTTGCGGGAGGCTTGGTGCGCTCGCTGGTCGATGCCACTACTAAGAAAAAAGACGAAAGCGAAGCTAGTCCCGGCGCTCTCTATTCCAGCGGATTGATCGCCGCCGGAGGCGTCTTCGGCCTGCTCGGCATCATCATCAATTTGTTTCAAGATCCGGAAATTTCCACGCACGTCCCCGCATGGTTCACTTCCATGTTGCGCCTTCCATGGAGTCCCGATGCTTTCGCCTTCGGCCCCAAAATCTTCGGGTCGTGGGCCACCAACAATTTCTTCGGCCTGGTCATGTTCCTGCTGCTCGCGGCGTCACTGTTCTATTTCGCGCGGAAAAAGCTGGACTGAGTAGGACGAAAAACGACGGAGAAAAAGGAAGAGCGAAAGGAAAACGCTAAACTCTAATGCTGATGCACACTTGGACTCGTAATTTCCATACGCTTTGACTCGCTGTTTGCACCGCCGTACACTGACTGCATGAGCGTCGCAATCGGCGGCCGCCGCTACAATTTCGACTGGCGCGGGTTCATCACACCGGGCGTAAAGCTCATCGTCCTGGTATGCACCGGCGTCTTCGTCGTCCAGACGCTGACGCAGTTGATCTTCGGGCAGTATGCCTACAACTGGATTCTAAAATGGTTCGCGCTGATCCCTGCCGCGGTCACGCATCTGCTTCCGCCTCGAATTTGGCAGCTCTTCACGTATATCTTTCTTCATGGCGGGCTTTTTCATCTGCTCATCAACATGCTGATGCTGTGGATGTTTGGCCGGGAGCTGGAAGCGATCTGGGGCAAGCGGCGCTTTCTTAACTTTTTTGTGCTGTGCGGCGTGGGGGCCGGACTGATCGAATTGGTCGTGAAAACGATCCCAGTCTTCTTCGGCAAAGAGCCGTCGCTGACTCCCACGATTGGCGCGTCGGGCGCGATTTTCGGAATCTTGATGGCCAATGCGGTTTTATTTCCAGACCGGAAAATATGGCTGATTCCGCTGCCGGTGACAATTCCCATGCGTCCCTACGTTGCAGTGATGGGCGCGATCGAATTTTTCTCGACGCTGGGGACCGGTGGCGACAACGTCGCGCACATTTGCCATCTTGGCGGAATGCTGGTCGCCTATATCTATTTGCGCCGTGGATCTTTTCTGTACAACGTGCGGAACAGCGTCTCCGATTGGAAGATTGAGCGAAACCGAAAGAGGTTTCAGGTTTACGTCAACAAGCACAAACAGGATCCGCCTTCGCGCCCCGACAATTGGGTGAACTAGCTGGCTCAGCGGGTTTGCAGCGCCCGTAGCAGTAATTCTTCAGTAGTGTTGGAGCCGGTGACCAGCAAGACGGCCATTTTGTTCGCGTAGTACTGCGCGTTCTTGAGGAAGGCGGCGGTCGTTGCGGCGCCGGCGGGTTCCGCGATCACGTGCTCCTGGATCATCAGGTGGCGCATTGCTCTTAACATCTCGTCTTCGCTGACCAATACGAATTCATCCACCAAGGTAGCCATTTCGCGGACGTTTTCTTCCGATGTTTCGCGAACGGCCAAGCCGTCGGCGATGCTGTCACTGCAATCCGTGGAAATTGCGTGACCTTTCGCGAAGGAAAGTGCGTAAGCGGGTGCGTGCTCCGCCTGCACGCCTATTATTTCAATTTCGGGACGGAGTTGTTTGGCGGCGAAGGCCACGCCTCGAATCAACGTGCTGTCTCCGACCGGAACGAAAATAACGTCGGCGCGGGTGAGCTTGTCCAGAATCTCGCAAGCGATCGTTGCCGTGCCGGGCAGCATCTCGGGATCGGAGCCGTCCACGATGTCGTACCAGCCGGTTTCTTGCGCGAATCTGGCGGCATGCTGCCTGGTTTCCTCGAGGAATCTTCCAACTTCCACGATCTCGCCCGCAAAGTCGGCGATGCGCGCTCTTTTAGCCTGATTCGGATTTTCAGGAAGATAGATGCGCGAAGGAATTTGTAGCCTGGCCGCGGCGTAAGCGACCGCGGCACCATGATTTCCAGTGCTGCTGGTAACCACGCCGGGAAGTTTGCCGTTCATCTGCTTTTGACGAACTGCAATGGCGTGATAGGCGCCGCGAACTTTAAAAGAACCTGTCGGACCTTCACTTTCGAGTTTGAGATAGACCCAGCCATCCCCTTGCGCGGACAGCTTGTCCGTTCCCGCGAGGCGGCTTTCCGGTACAACCTGACGCAGCACAGACTGCGCGGCTCGCACCCGCTCCATAGTCAACTGAGGCGTAGCAGCCGGCGCAGCCATCAGACCGCTCCGCCAATAACGTGAAATTTCATGAAGTTGGTGGTGCCGCGGATACCCATGGGTGTGCCCGCGACGATGCCGATGACGTCGCCTTTGCTTGCACCAGGCGTTCTTCGAGGAGGCGCTTTTCGGCGACTTCGGCGAGGCCGTCAATCTTTTTGAACGTCGGAGATGCCGCGCGACAGTGACGCCCCAGAGGAGCGACATGCGGCGGCGGGTTTCCGCTTCGGGAGAAAACGCGACGATGGGAACGAGCGGGCGATAGCGCGAGACGAGCCGCGCGGTGAAACCACTGTGCGTGAAGACCGCGATGAGCTTCATGTGCAGTTCGCGCGAGGCGTGGCAGACGAGTTCGGCGACGGTTTCGGCGACCTTGAGCTGTTCCTGCGACGTGGTGGGGCGCGGAAATTCCTGAATGCTGGCTTCGGCTTCTTGGATGATGCGGGCCATCATGGAGACGGCTTCGACGGGATATTTGCCGGAGGCGCTTTCGGCGGAGAGCATGACGGCGTCGGAACCGTCGAAAATGGCGTTGGCAACGTCGGAGGCTTCGGCGCGCGTGGGCCGCGGATTCTGGGTCATGGATTCGAGCATCTGCGTGGCGGTGATGACGGGGCGACGGAATTCGCGGGCGCGGGCGATGATATTTTTCTGAACGACGGGACACGGTTTCGGGATTCATTTCGACACCGAGGTCGCCGCGCGCGACCATCACGCCGTCGGAGACGCGCAGAATGCCTTCCAGATTTTCGATGGCTTCGGGCTTTTCGAGCTTGGCGATGACGGGAGTGTCTTTGTTGGCGCGGCGGATCAGGATCTTTCGCGAGCAGCACGTCTTCGGGGCGGCGCACGAAGCTGACGGCGATGATAGTTGACGTCCTGCTTGAGAGCAAATGCGAGGTCCTGCGCGATCTTTCGGCGTAAGCGCGGGAACGCGCAGTTGATACCGGGAAGATTGATGCCTTTGTGCTCGCCGAGCACGCCGCCGTTGACGACGCGGCAGATGACTTCCTGACCGCGGACTTTTTCAACGCGCAGCTCGATCAGACCGTCGGAGAGCAGGATGCGGTCGCCGCGATGCACCTCGCGCGGCAGCGGGCGAAAGGTGGTGCTGACGCGAGTGGCATCGCCGGGAATGTTCGCGGTGGTGATGATGAACTGCTGGCCGGCGCGTAGCGTTACGGTGACGCCGCCGGCGAGCGGGCCGGTGCGGATCTTTGGTCCTTGCAGGTCGGCGAGGATGGCGACGGTCTTCTCGAGTTCGACGGCCGCGGCATGCACCATGGCGATGACTGCGCTGGTGATCAGCGTGCGTGCCGTGGGAAAAATTCAGGCGCGCTACATCCATGCCGGCTTCGATCAGGCGGCGAATGATGCGCGGGGAAGAGGTAGCCGGGCCGATGGTGCAGACAATCTTGGAATGACGGAATGCCATTTAAGAGCTTGGAACAAACGGCCGCGGTTTGTTCTGTTTTCCTTTCGGGTGGCGCAGGCTTCAGCCTGTGTTTTTTTGCCATTCAAAAGCTCACAGACTGAAGTCTGTGCTACTTACTTGGTTACCGCGAATTCGGCGACGATGCGGGATTCGACGTCGATTCCTTTAGCGAAGGATGTGAGGGGGATGCGTTCGTCGTCGCCGTGCATACGCTTAAGGTCGTCTTGCGTCAGGGGGAAGGGCCATAAGCCGTAGGATTGGACGTTGTGCAGGCGCAACTGCGCGGAGTCGGTGGCCCAAGGCGATTGATACGGCAGCACGGGAGCGCCGCCGAATTCCTGCGCGGCTACCTTTGTGATTGCGGCGTAGAAATCATTTTCCAGTGAAGATGGCGGAGCAGCCAAGCCCGCGTCGGATTGCAACTCGAGGCGCACCAGCGGGTCGTTGACCAGTTTATTTAGCTCGCCAAGGAGCGCGTCTATGGTATCGCCGGGAAGTAGTCGAACGTTGAGCGTGGCACGGGCTTCGGCGGGGATGACATTGGGACGTACGCCCGCTGTGAGCATCGTGGGGGAAATAGTGTCGCGCAGCATGGAGTTCCACTGCGGGTTGGCGTCGGAGATCACCCGTTGCGCGTGTTCGCCGCGATCGGCGGTTTCCAGAGAACGCATCCACTTGGCGATTTCGTCGCCTTCGACCCCGGCCAATCCTTCGAAAAAGCGGCGCACGATGGCGGTGAAATGCACTGGAGCGACGTACGCGCCAATTTTGGCGACAGCCGCGGAGAGGTGCACGACGGGATTATCCTTCGTGGGCATGGACGCGTGGCCGGAGGTTCCGCGAGCTATGACCGTTACATTGACAGCAACTTTTTCGCTGGCTTGCACGGCAACGTATTGCACTTTGCCGTTCTCCAGCACGACGTTGCCGCCTTCGTTCAGTGCGAATCCCGCGGCGATCTTGTCCCAATACTTGGCGATCAAAATCTTAATGCTGGCGTCGCCGGCTTGTTCCTCGTCGTCGGTGGCCAGAAAGATGACGTCGCGATTCAGGCGCGCATTCGCACGCTTGAGCGCGATGAAGGTGGCGAGGTTGCTCGCGAGCATGGCCTTGTTGTCGATGGCGCCGCGACCGTAGAGGTAACCGTCTTTGATCGTTGCCGCGAAGGGATCGACGGTCCATTTCGCACGCTCCACCCCGACGACATCCATGTGCGCGACAAGAATCAGCGCGCGCGCGGGATCCGCAACCGCGGAGCTACGCAGGCGGGCGACCACCGAGGTGCGCCCGGGAGCTACCGGTAGCTCCTCCGCTGCGATGCCTGCCTTTTGCAGGATCGTCAAAATGTACTTTGAGGCGGCTTGCTCGTTGCCCGGCGGGTTGGTGGTGTTGATCTTGATTAGGTCCTGAAGCCAGACCTTGGCGTCCGCGGTGAGAGAAGTGAGGTCACCGAGTGGAGACTGGCTGGCCGGGAGAGAGTTCGTGGGCGGCGGCGCGACCTGTGCCGCGAGGGGCTGCGTGGCGAAAGTAACCGCGGCGAGAAACAACCACGCGATCGCGTGCAGTGGCAGCATGTGTGTTCTGCGGATACCGTTCACGAAGCCATCCTCTTTTCTGCTTCATTGCCCACCCACGCAATCGGGGAGCGACTTGCCGCGGTCGAGGGTACCCTCAGCAACGTTTTGCGGCCAATCTGACTCATACTAACATGCAGGGTGTGGGGACCCGGCCTCGGCAATGGCACGCCGTTTCGTAAGCTCCACGGTAACGTCTTGGCTGGAATCGGCGCGTTGCCGACGAGATTTGGGCGCTTTATGATGTCACTGAGGGATAAGCCATGAGGGCAATACTTACCACGGTGCTATTGGGAATTTTAGCGGCGGCGGTATTGCTGCCGCTGGGGACACGGCTGGTCAGCGCTCAGTCGCCGGCCGGACCGCAGGGCGGAACGGGACCGCAACAGCAGGGGGCGCCGCCAGTCGAGCCCAAGCCCGCGCCACCGCAGCAGAAACCGCCGGAAGCCGGAGCGTCGATTTCCGTCGAAGTACCGGTGGTTACGCTGGATGTGATCGCGGCCACGCAGCGCGGCGACCTCCTGACCGGCTTGAAGAAAGAAAACTTTCGCGTGATCGATGACGGCTCGCCGCAAACCATTACCAACTTTGGGGCTACCGATGCCCCCATCACCATCGTGATGCTGATGGAGTTCAGCAGCCGCGGCTATTACGACTGGTTCGCGTACCAGGCGAAATATTGGGCCGACGCGTTTTTCCCGAACCTGAAGCAGAAAGATTGGGTGGCGCTAGTCACCTTTGACATGAAGACGCGCACGGAAGTGGATTTTACCCAGGACAAGATGGAAGTTCGCAATGCGCTCTATCATTTGTATTTTCCTGGATTCAGCGAGTCGAATGTTTTCGATGCAATCCTGGAAACCTCCGAACGCATGAAAGACGTAAAGGGGAAAAAGTCGATTCTCCTGCTGGCGACTGGCGTGGACACCTTTTCCAAGCACACGCTGGATCAGACCATGAAGCAGCTGCGGCAGAGCGATGTGACGATTTTTTGCGTAGGACTCGACAAGCCGTACATCAATTTCATTGAATCACACGGGTCGCGGGGCTCGCACATGGATTATTTGCAGGGCGAGAACCAGATGAAGACTTTCGCCTCGTTGACCGGAGGCTATGCGTGGTTTCCGCAATTTGACGGCGAGATTCCGGGAATCTTCCAAAACATCGTGGCGTTTTTGCGAAACCAGTACAGCCTTTCCTATACCCCGACCACTGGAGCCAACGACGGAAAATTCCACAAAGTGAAGATTGAGCTGGTACAGCCGGACGGCAGCCCACTGATCGTGAACGATCAGAAGGGTAAGAAGCAGAAGGTCGTCGTCTATGCCCGCGAAGGATATACGGCGGTTAAGGGCGGCGTTGGGGATTAGAGCGATCTAGGGTGCAGTTGCAATTGCCGGTAACAAACTTGCCGTTTTAGAGAGCGGCACAGGCAGGAGTGCCTGTGGTACTTAGTACCCGCGAGTAAAGTCGACCACGTTGAACAGTTCCCGCCCGTCGAACCATCTCTCCAGCAAATCCATCAACAACTTGGTTTCTTTCTGCCAAAGGCGGTCGCTCACGCCACTGGTGTGCGGCGTGATGAATAAGTTGCGCGCTTTCCAGAGTGGGCTGTCAACTGGAAGCGGCTCGGTGGCGGTTACGTCGAGGGCCGCGCCGCTGAGCGCACCAGTTTCCAAAGCGCGGATCAGCGCGGTTTCGTCGAGGAGTGAGCCGCGGCCTACGTTAATGAGTTTGGCGCCGCGCTTCATCTTGGCGATCTGTGCCGCGCCGATCAGCTGTTGAGTTTCTTGCGTTTCGGGAGCGGCCAGAACGATGTAATCAGCGTGGGGAAGCGCGGAGTCCAGCTGCGTTATTGGGAGAATTTCTTCCGCGTGCGTGGTGTCGCCTTTGCCCGAGCGGGTCACGCCCCACACGCGCATGTCGAACGCGCGGGCGCGGCGGGCGAGTTCGCGGCCAATGGAACCGTAGCCGACGATCAACAGGAGTTGGCCGTTGAGTTCGCTTAATGGTTGCTCTGAGATTGGCTGCTGGCCCCATTGGCCGCGGTCCTGGTAGCGCACGGAATCGGGAAAATTGCGCGCCAGCGCGACCATCAGTCCCATGGTGTGCTCGGTCATCGGCGGAGAAAAGATGCCGCTCGGGTTGGTTATCATGACGCCAGAGTTGCGAAGCTCCGGGTACATCAGTTGGGAGACGCCCGCGGCTGTGGAGTGGATCCACTTAAGTTTCCGGGTGTGGGAAAACTGCTCGGGCCGGAGCGAGGCGCCGATGAAAATGTCGGTGTCGGGTAACTCTTGCGGCAGGCGGTCGTAGTCGGGTAAATGGACGACGCACATTTCAGGCCATCGCCGCCGGATGGTGTCCGGCATGATCGGCTGCGCCCGCCATTGCTCGAACGGGTGCCACACACAGATGACAAGTTTGGTTTCGGCTGGAGTTGTTCTGGCAACGCTCAAGCTAGCTCCGACGTTTTCTTTCAGTGACATTTAAAGCTGCAAACCTCTGCGTGTTGCGCATGCTTTGGAGTGTCGATAGGTTCAGATAAATCTCTAGAATTATTCACGGCTGTGAAGCCAGCGTAGGAACAGGCCGACTACGGCACCGAGACCGACCGTGCCAAGGATAAACGGGCGCGCAACTGGAATCGCGAACCAGGCGATCACCACGAGACCGAGGGAGACGATGGCGCCGGCTTTTGTGCCAGGCACGGGTATGTTGCCGAAGCCGAGTCTTTGCGGCTGCAGCCGTTGGCGGCCGCCTAGATTCTCAAACATTGGTCACCTCCTGCCCCACATTTATTTTAGGATGCCGCGCAGGTCGCGGCCGGTCATATCGGCTGGTTGAGGCTGGCCCAGGGCCGCTAACATTGTTGGGGCGATGTCGCGCAGTGAGCCATTGGGTTGCAGCGGTTGCTTGTCGTTGTTGCTCACTAGAATAAACGGCACGGGATTCAACGTGTGGTACGTGTGCGCACCGCCGGTGGTGGGGTCGATCATGGTTTCCGCATTCCCGTGGTCGGCGGTGATGATCCAGGCGCCGCCGCGCGGCTTTAGTGCTTGATAGATGCGCGCGAGGCCGGCATCGACCGCTTCCACGGCTTTAATCGCGGCTTCGAGCTTGCCGGAGTGGCCGACCATGTCGGCGTTGGCGTAATTCATGATGATGGCGTCGAATTGGTCTTGTTCGATGGCTTTCACGACCGTGTCGGTAATTCCTTCCGCGGACATTTCGGGTTTCAGGTCGTAGGTGGCTACCTTCGGTGAGTTAACCAGGATACGTTCCTCGCCCGCGAATGGTTTTTCAATCCCGCCATTGAAGAAATACGTAACGTGGGCATATTTTTCGGTTTCCGCGCAACGCAGATTTTTGTACTGAATGTCGGCGAAGACCTGGGCGAGGATGTGCTCTAACTTTTCCGGGCCGATCACGTATTGGAGCCACGGCCACTTTTTGTCGTATTGCGTCATGCCCACGTAAAAAAGATTCTTGGGCCGCTTGGGATCGTTGAACTTATCGAAGTCCGGGGCGGCCAGCGCGTAAGTCATTTGCCGAGCCCGGTCGGCGCGATAGTTGAAGAAGATGATGGCGTCCTCGTCGCGGATCGGTCCTACTGCGGCGGCGTTCGGGCCTTCGCCTTTTGTTACGACGATGGGCTTGATGAATTCGTCGGTAACGTCCTGTTCGTAGCTTTTTTGCAGCGCGGCGACGGGATCGTTGGTGCGGGTTTCAGCTTCCCCGTGGACGATCGCGCGATAGGCCAGTTCCATGCGCTCCCAGCGATTGTCGCGATCCATGGCGTAATACCGCCCGACCAGCGTAGCGATTTCTCCGACTTGCAGCTCGCGAATTTTCTGCTGCAGCTGGCGCACAAAGTCGCGCCCGCTGTGCGGGGGCGTATCGCGGCCGTCCATGAAGCAGTGGACGAATACCTTCTCGACTTTCTGCTGCTTGGCCATTTCCAGCAGCGCGAACAGATGCTGGATGTGCGAGTGCACGCCGCCGTCGCTGAGCAGTCCCATGAAGTGCAACTGCCGCTCGCGGCCGCGTTCCATCGCCTGGCGGAAGAGCGGAACATTTTGCAATTGCTTGTTGGCGATCAGCACATCGATGCGGGTCATATCCATGTGCACGATGCGCCCGGCGCCGATGTTGAGGTGCCCGACCTCGCTATTGCCCATCTGCCCTTCTGGCAGGCCGACGAACGGGCCCGAAGTGTGGATCAGTGTGCTGGGAAAATTGTTGATCAGCGAATCGTAGGTGGGTTTGCGAGCCAGAGCGATGGCGTTGCCTTTTGTTTCCGCGCGGTACCCCCAGCCGTCGAGCACGGTGAGCACGATGGGTTTCGGTCTTTTTGCCATAGATCGTCAGAATACATGGACGAACAATTTCTTGTCACGTGCGTGGCCAAGTTAAGTGCGTAAGAGCCTTAGCTTTCGCGGCACTAATTCTTCGAGTCCGCTGGGGCCGCAGGCGCCGCGCTGACCTTGTCAGACGGCGCACTGCGCTCGTCGGAAGCCCCCGGCAAATCCTCACGAAGGTCCAGCTCGACCCATTCGCCGGCGAGCAGCTTATCCGCACTGGGCTTGTAGCGTACGATTGCGCGCAGGCCGTCGAGATGGTGGCAAGGCGTGAAATGGTCACCGCCGAACCACAGGGTGTCGGAATATCCGATCATATGAGCGCCGGCGCTATGAAAGTTCAGCGTGCCATCGGAATTCTGAATTGCCAGCAATGTACCTTTATCTTTTCCGCCGCAGTTTACGGAGACCAGAGTTCCCTGCGCAGTCTGAGTACCGGCACGGAGTTCTAACAGGACGGACATATCGGGCGGGCGTTTCTCGGCAGGGATGCTGTTCCACAACTCTATAGCTTCGTCGTGATCGGGGCCGTGCCAGCGATCCGCAACGAAGCTGGCCAATTTGGCGGCTTCTTCGTCGTGTCCCAGAACGAGATGGATTCTTCCAACGAAAAGATGATAGCCAGCGCGGGAAGGTTCCAACGACTCCGCCTTTCGTGCCAAGTTCAGGGCGTATGTGTAGTCTCGCTGGCCTGCCGCCACGAGCGCCAGCTCTACAGTTGCCGGAGCGAAGCGCGGATTTACTTTCAGCACGTCGAACATCGCCGCGCGGAGCTTGAGCCGGTCGGCCGCCGCTGGCGATTTGGCGGCAGGCGAAAGCATCGTGCTGTAATAGAGAGACAAATACCGCTGGGGGTCGGCAGCATAGGCCTTCGCGAATTCGCTCTTCGCTTCTTCATCCTTGCCGTCCGCGAAATCCAGGAAGCCCTGCGCTTCGTGGGCCAGCGCCAATCCAGCGTCTTCGTGAAGAGCGTGCTCGATCGAGGCGTGCGCATCCTCGCGATCGTGCGAAAACAATCGGTACGTCCCGAGTTCCGCTTCGGTTTCCGCCAGACTGGTAACTCGCGACGGAAAATCTTTTTCCCTGATCTGTGGAGGATTCTCCAGCACGTAACTATTGAATGTGAATTTTCTGGCGTAGCTTGCGAGGCCATCTTCCACATCCTTGAAGTTGCCAAATACCTCCTGAAACGCTTTTTTCTGGTCAGCGCCTTCCAGCAGCGCGCTGTAAAATTTGTCGAGCTTCTTCCCTTGCTCCATGCCGGGCCCGAAAATCAGGTAGTGCACCAGAGCCCACGCTTCGCAATAAAACAAATCGATTTGCTGCTCATCCTTCCCGAATTTGCTCCAGGGATTTTCGCTGATCAGTTCGTCCACCTTGATCAGCGTAGCCCCTTGCAGGCGGACGACCCTCGCGCTGGGAGCTCCGACGAACATCTTGCTCTGTTCAAAGCGGGTGTTCCCGTAGAAGTCGGCTAGACCTTCGTCGAGCCACGTGGGCAACCATCGAAAGTTCGCGTGCAGCAAGGTGTGCACGTATTCGTGATAGACAACGTTATATTTCTCTGGGACGTCCTGATCGAGGCGGATAGTCGCGTATTGTCTTTCCCAGCCGTGCTGAAACAAGCCCGCAGGCTTGGGCCCCGGTCCCTTCCAGTAAGCAGGTGCCATCGCCGTCATGGAAGGTTCATCCCGCGGCGCGAAGATGACCAGTGGCGCGCCGGTTTCGAGCCTCATCTTGGGAAAACCGACGGCAAACACGGCGCGCATCTGCTCAAACTCGCGAGCCACCCGCCTCCCATCATTGGCACTGCCGTTTGTCAGAACGCGGAAATTGGGGCTGCGTACTTCGGTCCACGGCTTTTCGCCAGCGCTTGCTATTGCCGTCGTGGTTGAGGCCAGCAGGACGAGAACGCACAGCGAGCGCAGCTTTGGCACAAGCCCTCCCTTGATTCAGTGGAATAATAAAGAGGAGGGTAACGTCGACGTTATATGAAATCAATGGTGCGTCGGTCGCGCCTTGCGCAACGGTTATCAGGCCGCGAATTCGCGAAGCACGGTGAGCAGGCGATCGACCTCGTCCGAGGTGTTGTAGTGCACCAGGCCGATGCGCAGGAACCCGCCAGAGTCCTGGACGCCGAGGCGTTCGGCGAGGTTGAGGGCGTAGTAGTTGCCGTCCCAGGTGAAGATGCCGCGGTCGCCCAGGAACTTTGCTGCTTCGACTGGCGCGTGATTGGCCAGTCGGATCGAGACCGTGGAGCAACGGTGTTCGAACCGCGTTGGGTCGGTGATGCCGAAAAATTTCAGACCGGGAATGGCAAGCAGGCCGGGGATTAGTCGGGACAGTAGGGCCATCTCGTGTTGGCGGGTGGACTTGTAGGCTGCGAGAAGGGCGCTGCGGCGGTCTTTTGCGGTGGGATCGCAACGGAAGCCTAGTTCGGTGATGTAGTCCACGGCTGCTCCGATCCCGGCGATTAGTTCCTGGACTTGGGTGCCGGTTTCCCACCGGTCGGGGAGCGTGTCCGGAGCGGGGCGGACCTTATAGGGGCTAAAGCGCAGCAGGTGCTCGCGTTTTCCGTAGAGCGTGCCCATGTGCGGGCCGAAAAATTTGTAAGGCGAGCAAGCTAGAAAGTCACAATCGAGGGCGCAGACGTCGATGGGCCCATGGGGAGCGTAGTGGACGGCGTCGATGAAGATCAGCGCGCCCGCGGCGTGGGCCAGCTTGGTGATTTCGGCTACTGGATTGATCGTGCCCACGGCGTTGGAGGCGTAGCCTACGGCGACCAGCTTGGTTTTTGCGGTGATTTTCTTTTTCAGGTCGTCTAGATCGAGGGTGCAGTCGGCTTCGTGGATATCGACCTGGCGGATGACCACGCCTTTTTCTTCCAGCGCGCGCCAAGGCGCGACGTTGGCATCGTGGTCGAGTGTCGTGACCACGATTTCATCGCCAGGTTTCAGCTCGCGCCCGATCGCGCGCGAGAGCGCAAAGGTGATCGTGGTCATGTTCTGGCCGAAAACGACTTCGTCGTGGTCGCAATGGAAGAAGTCAGCCATCGCCAAGCGGGCGGACGCGATAATGGCGTCGTTGCGGCGGCTGGTCTCGAACGCGCCGCAGGTATTGGCGTTGGCGTTGAGCAAGTAATTGTGGATCGCATCCATCACTTGCTTGGGTACTTGCGTGCCCGCGGGTCCGTCGAGGAATGCGGCTGCGTGGCCGTTGACTTGGAGTTTCAGCGACGGAAATTGTTCTCTCACCCATGCAGTATCGAGTGGCTTGATGGTGGTTTCGTGGATCGCGGATGTGCTCATCGAATTTTTGCATCCTTGGCCGTATTTGAGCTTCGAGCGAACGTAGTTTCTCATATATCCTGCCGAGTTGGGTCGCAGCACACCGCAGTCTTTGGATTTTGCGTGTGACTGTTGCGCCGGCTCGTCTCGGCGCTCGCTGGGACGCGCTAAAGCTCGCCCCTACCTTTGCGACGTCGCTGCGGGCTGTGCGCCTGTTAACGCCAAATTGGAAGTGGATTTGCGTGTTGTTTCAGCGGGATGTCCTCGGCGGACTTACTGGCCGTGATAGCATGAAACTGTTGTTCCCCACTCATGCCGCGGCGGCGCCGGCTATAAAAAATGGGACAGCGACCGCAAAGCGGTCGACGCGCTCCGTTTCTCAAGAGGTTCGATCGTGCCCGAGAATTTCACACCGAATGAGCGTACCCGTGTGGTGCGTGAACCGCATCGCGGGGTCTACGACCGCGATACCATCAACAAGATTCTGGATGAAGGATTTGTTTGTCACGTGGGATTTGCCATGGACGGGCAGCCTTACGTTATACCCACGATGTACGCGCGCGTTGGTGACGCCATTTATTTCCATGGTTCGGCGGCTAGCCGGATGTTACGTGGGGTTAGTGCGGGAATCCCCGTGTGTATTACGGTGACGCTGGTCGATGGGTTGGTGCTGGCGCGTTCGGTGTTCAATCACTCCATGAATTACCGATCGGTCGTGGCATTAGGGAAGGCAGTGCAAGTAGATGCGCCTGTGGAGAAGATTGAAGCGCTCCATGCTTTCACGGAGAAGATTCTGCCGGGACGGTGGAACGACGCTCGGCAGCCGAATGAGAAGGAATTGAAGGCGACGAGTATTCTGCGCCTGCCGCTGACCGAAGTTTCGGCGAAGATTCGAAGCGGGCCGGTGGAGGATGACGCCGAAGACTATTCACTGCATGTTTGGGCTGGCATTGTGTCCATGCAACTTACGGCCGGGGCGCCGGTTCGCGATGAGCGCTGCGACGCGGCGATTCCGGTGCCGCAATATGCCGCGCGATACCGCCGGTAGGACGGGTTAGAGGCGGCGTTTCCTTGGACGGTACGAAAGCACAGGCAAGAGTGCCTGTGCTACCTAACCGCCCGGAGGAAGTCCGCAAGCAGCCCGTACCCGGTGGCCTCGATTCCAGGGTTGTGCTCAACCATCGACAGGCTGAACACATCCATGTCGAACCGCACGGCGGAGCTGCTGCCTTCAAGATTGGCCAGCGGGTCGGAAGCCAGCAGCAATTCCGGCTGCACCCCGCACTCGACGCCACCCCCGCGGCGTTCGGCGCGGCAGACCAGCTTGTAGCGCATCCCCGAAGAACGCACGGATCGGATTTTTTCTTCGCTCAGTTCGCGAATACCGGTGCGCCGCACCTGCTCCAGTCGGATAGGCACGCCCAGAAGCACAATCGTCATCACAACGATTTTGACCGCCGAGTCCCATCCATCCAGATCGGCCGTCGGGTCAGTTTCCGCGATGCCCATGGCTTGCGCGCGCCGGATCGCGTCGTCGAAAGAGCGTCCCTTCTCGATTTCCGTCAGCACCACATTGGTCGTGGAATTAAGCACGCCTGAAAAGCCGCGGATGTCCATCGCGGGCAAGCCCAGCGGAAACATCGAAAAAATGGGAACGCCATCCATCACCGTCGCTTCGTAAAGAAATTTACGGCCTTTTTCGCTGGCCAGAGAAGTCAGCTCGCTGAACGCGTGCACGATGGGCCCTTTGTTGGCGGTCACAGCATGCGCTCCTAGTTCCAGCGCGGCTTTGATATGGTCGATCGCGGGTTCGCCGGTCGCGGCATTGAGCGAGCTGGCTTCGAAGACCACGTCCGCGCGCGAACGTTCAACCCACTCGCGCGCGTTTCGGGGACTGCTGTGCGGCAGTTGCGCGGGCCAGTGGCCATTGAGGATGGCGAGAGGATTCAGCCCGTCGGGATCAACGAGCCAACCGATCCGCCGCGTGGCCACCCCGGTGAGACGCCAGCGCACGTCGTAGCGGCGGCGCAGCTCCGTCTCCTTGGAGATGAGCAGGCGCAGAAATGCGCGTCCCACATTCCCGAAGCCGACGATCGCTAAGTTGTAGGATGGAATGGGCGCGCCTCCTGAAGGAATCTTGCGGCCGAGTAATCTCTTTCGCTACCCTTTTTTGACTGCGATCCGTTGAGTCGCTGAGTTTCCTTCGCGCCTCCTCTCCGGATGCACTCAGAGTGACACGTCGGTTGCCGCACGACTGGCCGAAAGCATCGGTGCGAGGATCCGGCGACAGTTAGTGCGAAACAGCGGCTGTCAGCTTCGATGCGGCGGATGAAATTAACCCGGCTTCGTCTTGCAGCACTTGCGCGACGACAACAATGGCGGCGTCCGCCTGCTTCCACTGCTTCAGTTCGATCGCCTCGCGCACTGCGGGTATCGTTTTCACGGCATATCCGGTGTAAAAACCGGGAGCGTAGATTTGATGTTTGAACCACGGGCGATTAGGCAAGCCTTCCTTGTTGGTGAGCTTGCGCTCGCTCTCAATCAGCAGTCGATTTACGTCGGCCAGCGAATCCGATGCGAGAGCCGCACCTCCGTTGGCGTTAGCCCGCTCCAAAGCTTTGTGATACTCGGCGGCGCTCCGAGCGAGGGCGTCCACCGCGTCGTCCAGCGGCGCGAAATTCAAATGAGGCGGGACACCTTCGGTTGGAGGCATGATCAGCGGCATCTTGGGATCGTTGGTCGCACCGAAGACGCCCTCTTCGATTTGGCGATTGCGTTCGGTGATGTCGTCTCGCATTTTTTGCGACAGCGCTTTCAACTCCTTCACGTACGTTTGTACGGTGTCCGAGAAATCTCCGAATTCGAACGGCAAAAGGTCGGCATCGGCCAGACGCATGATCAAGCTGCCGCCCGCTTGCGCGAGTGCGCGTCCGTAGACGAAGTCCGCGTCGCTGAAATGGGTATACCAGTAATAATCGTCGTAAATCGAGTGGTAGATGCCGCCTCCGTCTTCGCCACTGAAAGCGATGTTCAGCGAAGCGACCCCGTCGTGCTGGAGGAACGCCGTGAAATCCGAGCCGGATCCGAGTGCGCCAATGCGCAGGTCACCGCGCTGGCGAATTTCCTGTCGCCGCTCGGCCGATTTCGCCTCAACGATTTCGTGAAGCTGCTTACGCTTCCATGCGGACAACTTCGTTTCCGGATCGGAAATATCGCGCGAAACTTCATTCGTAAATTTTTCAAGCGTGTGCGAGCCTTCGATCTCCAGGTAGCCGCGGCCATTGCTGTCTGAATTGACGTAAGCCACCGCGTGCGTGCGCAATTCGTCGGCGTGCTCTTCGGCCCATTCCGTCGAACCCAGCAGGCCGGGTTCTTCGCCATCCCAGGCACACAAGATGATGGTGCGCTTCGGCTTCCATCCTTGCTTCAGCAATTCCCCGAGCGCGCGGCCTTCCTCAAGAACCGCGTCCATGCCGGATATGGGATCTTCCGCCCCATTGACCCATCCATCATGATGGTTGCCGCGGATCACCCATTCGTCGGGAAATGCGGAACCAGGAATTTTCGCGATTACGTCGTAGACGGGCTTAGTATCCCAGTTCGATTTCACTTTCAAGTGCACTTTGGCGGGGCCCGGGCCGATGCGATATGTCTGGCCGAGACCTCCGCGCCAGTCGGACGGCGCAACCCTGCCGGTCAGGGCGGCCAGAAGTGGTTGCGCATCCGCGTAGGAAATCGGCAGCACGGGAATTTTGGTGATCGTCGCGGCATCCTCAATCTTGAGGCGCTTGGCGTTCTTCGTGGCGCCTACACCCGGAGTCAGCGGATCGCCGGGGTACAGCGGTATATCGGCGACGCTCCCGCGCTGCACGCCGTCCTTTGGCCTCCACGCCCCGGCGGGAAATGTCTCGCCCTGAAAGAAACCATCTTCATGCGGATCGGAATAAATCAAGCAGCCGACCGCACCATGCTCCGCGGCAACCTTGGGCTTGATGCCGCGCCACGAGTGGTAATAGCGCGCGATCACGATTTTGCCTTTGACCGAAACGCCCATCCGTTCAAGCTGTTCGTAGTCTTCCGGAATGCCATAGTTCACGTAGACAAGCGGCGCGGTGACATCGCCGTCGATCGAATACGCGTTATAAGTAGGAAGCTGTTCGGACTGCTGGCTTGAAGTGGGATCTTGCGGGATCGCAGGTTCCTGCAGCTTGGCGATAAACTTCGGACCGCCGTCGACCAGCTCGACGGCACGCTCCTTCGGCGTAGGGAAGAGCACATCGAATTGCTCGATGTGCGTGTCCAAGCCGAAATCTTTAAACTTGGCTGCGATCCATTCGGCGTTTTCTTTGTCGTAAGCACTGCCGACATTGTGCGGATGTGCGGCGAGCCGTTGCATGTACGCCCGCAGATTCTCCGGGCTCGGAATCGCCCGCATCTTCTCTTCCCACTGGCGTTCCGCACGAGACGATTCCGCGGAATAACCCAGCAATGGCTGCTCGTCGGCAATCACATGAGTGTGAACTGGCGCCAGCGAAAGTCCCGCAAAGACAAAAACGGCGATAGCGATGCTGCGATTCATTCTGCCCCCAAGGAAATGAGGACGTATTTTGCCTGAACAGAGCAGTTTTGCAAAACGAAGGAAAGCGTACAACTCTAAGTAGCACAGGCACTCCTGCCTGTGCCCCCGTAAGACCCGCCACGATCTAAACAGCCGAAGGCACGCGGCCATCGTGCGCTGGCTGATTCAGCAATCCCAGTTTCCGCACCGCGGTCGGCGTCCGCGACGTAAAGTCTATGTGAGCGGCTTGGCCATCGTGATGTAATGGCAAGGTACTTTTGTCTTGACGTCAGGAGAAAACGGAGCGGTCCCCGTCTGCGTGTAGCCAAGATGCTTGTAAAAAGGCACGAGCCCTTCCGCGCGAGGACTGATAACCCGCAAATCCATCGCGCAACATCGGGCGTTGCGCGAATATTCCTCGGCCAACGCAACCAATCGCCGGCCCAGGCCCGTGCCTTGCCGCCCTGGATCAGCGCACAGCAGCCCCAGATAACTTCGCTCGCCGACCACCTCGACATAGACGCATCCAGCCAAGCCCACTTGAGGATCCATTCTGTCGGCACGTACGGGCGGTCCCGCAGCATGTTCCGCCAACAGGAACGCCCCCTTTTTCAAGAGTACGCGCACACCTTGCGCATCGATGCGGTCACCGTCGAAAGCAATTCGCTCCACGACAAAAGCCGCGTTGATAAGCCGGACGATCGAATCGACATCGCCCTCTTGCGCAATCCGCATTCGAAGATTGCGCCCCGGCGAGAACGAATTTGTCGTAGCAGCCATAAAATCAAGCCGACGAAGAAACCCAATCATGCATCCCGTAAGTAGCACAGACACTCCTGTTTACCGTGACCCTCGAAGGGTCTGTGCCACGACCAAGTCCAATCGCCGCCACAACCAAAACAAAACCAACCCAGCCTTCTCCGCGCCCTCTGTGCTCCACCCTCTGTGCCCTCTGTGTTAAATCTTTTCTCTTTTCTCTTTTCTCTTTTCTCTTTTTTCTCTTTTCTACTTTTCTACTTTTCCCGTCTCGCTCGCGCGACTGTTTACGCCGAGAAAATCGAACGCCCGGGAAATCGGGCCGCCGCCCCCAGTTCCTCCTCAATCCGCAATAGCTGATTGTATTTCGCGATCCGATCCGTCCGCGATGCCGAACCAGTCTTGATCTGACCCGCCGCGGTAGCCACCGCCAAATCCGCAATGAACGTATCCTCGGTTTCCCCGGAGCGATGCGAAATAATCGAGTTGTATCCCGCCTTGCGCGCCAACTCAATCGCGTCGATCGTCTCGGTAACCGTCCCGATCTGATTCAGCTTGATCAAAATCGCATTGGCGATCCCTTCGTTGATGCCTCGCGACAATCGCGCGGTATTCGTAACGAACAAATCGTCGCCGACCAGCTGAATTTTCTTCTTCGACGATTTCCCGCCGATATTCTCCGTAAGCTGCTTCCATCCGGACCAATCATCTTCGGCCATTCCATCTTCAATCGACACGATGGGATATTTCTCAGCCCAGCTGGTCCAATACGCCGCCATCTCCTCGGAAGAATGCGCCGACTTGTCCGATTTCTTGAACACGTACTTGCCGCTGGCCTTGTCGTAGAACTCGCTCGACGCCGGATCAAGCGCGATGCTCACCTGCTCACCCGGCTTGTAACCCGCCGCGGAAATGGCCTCGACGACGATCTGAATCGCCTCTTCGTTGGACTTGCAACTCGGCGCAAAGCCGCCTTCGTCGCCAACCGCCGTCGAATAACCGTGCCTCTTCAATGCAGCTTTCAGCGCGTGAAAAATCTCCACGCCCCAGCGAAGCGCCTCGGAAAAGTTCGGCGCCCCGACCGGCATGACCATGAATTCCTGGAAATCCACCGAACTATCCGCGTGCGCCCCGCCATTCAGAATGTTCATCATCGGCACGGGCAGCAAATTTGCCGAACTGTCAGTCGAATAGCGCGAGAGATATTTGTAAAGTGGCAGGTTCTGCACCGCAGCCGCGGCACGCGCCGCCGCCATCGAAACCGCCAGAATCGCGTTCGCCCCCAACCGCGACTTCGTCGGCGTCCCGTCCAGTTCGATCATGCGCTTGTCCAGCGCCCGTTGATCCGCGGCGTCCAGGCCGCTCACCGTCTTCGCGATTTCGCCATTCACATTGCCCACGGCCTTCAGCACACCTTTGCCCAAATAGCGCGACTTGTCTCCGTCGCGCAACTCCAACGCCTCATGTTCGCCCGTCGATGCTCCCGACGGCACCGCCGCGCGCCCCCGCGCGACCCCACCCACGTAGACGTCAGCCTCTACTGTAGGATTGCCGCGCGAGTCGATAACCTGCCGCGCGTGAACTCGAGTAATCTTCGTGGACATTCGATTCTTCTCCTCAGTGATTGCGAATCAAAGATTCTACAGAAGAACTCCGGAAGAGTCACAACGCGCGGCAAGTAGCTTTGACACCGAGACAATCGGTTCGTTGACATAAGCTTGCAGAAATATGTATTTGGAGGTTGCCTGGTTTTGCCCCCTGCACAGCGCCGAGAAGCTTGGTTTTGCTTAGCTTCATGATCCTGCGTCCTCGCCCACCGCGGCAGGGCACATTGCGGCTAACGTTTGCGCAGCGCTCGGGGCTGATCAGGCAATGCAAATCGACGAGAACACGGGGGACTTCGATGCAAGCATCAAGTGGAACCGGAACTGAGGAGCGGGAGCGATGGAACACCGTAGAAGAATTGTGCGACCGCTACCTAGGCGGGCGCCCATCCGAAGCCGCACTTCAAGTGCTCAGGAACGCAGAACAGCAACGGCCGGAAGTGCGCGATTTCGTGGAGCGTGCGTTTCGGCTCATGGCGCTCTCGAAGTTCGATCCGCGCGATTTTTCACCCTTCGTGGCACGCTTCTTCACAGTGATAGCGCCGGGTATTTTGCCTGGCGCCTGGGGAGGAATCGTGCCGCCCTTCACGCTCCCGGGGCGGCATACGAAAATCGATGCCTATTTGCGCTCGAATGAATGGGCGCACTTCGAGCCAGGGACGGTCTTGTTGGATGTGGGATGCGGGTTTCCTCCTCAGACTTCCATTGAAGCGGCGGAGGCGTTTCCAGAATGGCGAATCATTGGCGCGGATCCGACTTTTGGAGAATATCTCCTGTACGACGAACGCGAGAACTATGCCTGTCTCGACCGGGCGGGAAGAGTGCGGTATTTTCAAGCCACCCGCCCCGAAGAGTTTCTCCGCCTGTACTCCGATCGGGACGCTACGATTCAGCATTTTTCGCAGGCGTTCGCGCAACTGCTCCCCAGTCTTCCCACCGATGAGGGAACACTCTCCACTGCGGAACACGACGGCAGGCGTCTGGTCCGCCGTCCTTTGAGTGCCTACGAGCGATCCAACCTCACATTCGTTCAGGGGGGATTTGGATCAAGCGACTTGCCGGAAGCGGGAGTCGTGCGCAGTTTCAACGTGCTCATCTACTACGACGCGGATTTTCGCCGTGATGCGGAAGAATGGGTGGCGAAGGTTCTCCGCCCGGGAGGACTGTTCGTTTGCGGCCGGGACGACTCGGGATCGCTAAATGCTCATTATTCGGTGTACCGCAGCGAGGGCGGCCGCCTGGTGGAGAAGGAATTTGCGTTCGGCGTAGAAACAGTCCGTCATTCCGTCTGGTTTGCCCTACACGATGGCGAGCGGGAGACCTGGCGGCTTGCGGAACTGTTGGGAATCCTGCGGTCCGATCGGGAGTTTCTGCGCGATTACGACGCGCGGTTGGACGCTCTGTTGGCAGAAAACAGGATGGCCGTTCGGGATGAGAACGGATGTCTCGTTGAGCTGCCCGACCCCATCGAGGCGGCGCGGGCGCTTGCGGTTTACCACGAGATCGCGCGTGAGATCGAGGCGGAGTTCGCCGATCGGGCTGTATCGGTGCTTCAGCGAGCGGGCCTGCATGCGTGGCGAAATCCGGTGGGACACATCGCCGTCGGCGCCTGACAGGCGCGATCTGGTCTGGGCGCCGCTGGGTTGCCCCGGTAACGTCGGTTCTACGGGTTGAGCACGTGGTCCCGCCGATTTCGTTCCACATGCCTGATCAACGCGCGAATCGGAAACTGACCCTTATTGGGAAGTACTTGCGGATTTACATCGGCGGTGGGCTTCGCCGCGCTCCGCTACGGACTCAACTTCTGCCGCCGCGAGCGCGATAACCGTGACAGGCATCCTCTTCGGTGGTTGTGAGCCCTTTCAAGCTGAAGTGAAAACAGATCCACCAGTGAAAGACTTCGCGTGGCTTTCGCTAAGGCAGTTAGCAAAGCGGCGCCGTCTACGCCGTTTCGGGCTCTTCGATGAGAGATTCCTGTCGCACCACAATCACGATGCCGGAATCGGTAACGTGGAATCGCCGCTTGTCCGCTTCCACGTCGTAGCCGATCTCCGTACGCTCCGGAAGCGTAACGTGCCGGTCGATGATCGCTCGCCGTATCCGCGAGTGCCGCCCCACATTCACGTGGTTGTAGATGATGGAATCCGTGACCTCGCTATAGCTGTTGATACGCACGTCGTATCCCAATATCGACCCCTTTACGCGCCCGCCCGAGACAATCGAGCCGCCAGCCACAATCGAGTCGATGGCTACGCCCATGCGTTCCGGATCCGCAAACACGAACTTCGCCGGCGGATACTGGTGCTGCCACCCGCGCAACGGCCACTCCTTGTCGTACAAATTGAAAATCGGAGACACCGACGTCAGGTCCATGTTCGCTTCGTAGTACGCGTCCAGCGTTCCCACATCCCTCCAGTACAGCGCATCCTTGCGATTCTCATCCACGAAGTTGAACGCAAACACTCTATGTTTTGAAATGATCCGCGGCAAAATATCCTTGCCAAAGTCATGCGCCGACTTCGGATCCTCCGAGTCCGCCAGCAGAATCGGAATCATCAGCTCCGTGTTGAAAATGTAGATTCCCATCGACGCGTTGCAGTAACCCGCATGGTGGGGCGACTCCTTAGGATGCGCGGGCTTTTCGTCGAAGCCTTTAATTCGATAGTCCTTATCCACCTCAATCACGCCGAACTGCCGAGCTGCCTCCTGTACCGGGATCTCCAGCACCGCCACGGTGACGTCCGCGCCGAAGTCCACATGCTGCTGCAGCATCCGGCCATAATTCATCTTGTAAATATGATCGCCCGAAAGAATGAACACATACTTCGAGTGCTCGCTGCCGATCGAATAGATATTCTGATATACCGCGTCTGCCGTGCCCTGATACCACTGGTTCGAAACGCGCATCTGCGGCGGCAGCACCTCGATGTAGTCGCCCAGCCCCATCAGCGGCGACCACCCTGCGCGAATGTGGCGGTTCAAGCTAAGCGCCTTGTACTGCGTCAGCACAAACACGCGTCGCAGGTCAGAGTTAATGCAATTGGAAAGGGTAATGTCGATGATGCGGTATAGCGCCCCGAAGGGGACCGCGGGCTTGGCTCGGTCGCGGGTAAGGGGCCACAGCCGTTCGCCCTGCCCGCCTGCAAGCAGAACCCCTATGGCATCGCGCATCTCGGTCATATTCAACCCCCACGCCGCGCGTTTCGAAAGCGGCACATTCTAACAGCACCACCACATAAAAGGGCAATACCTTGGATTCCCAGGGCCCGCTCCGCTGCGGAGCCCGAATTCACTGCAGGGGCACTGCACCGGCTTTACCCTGAGCAGCGAAGGGTGTACCCCAGCCCGGCAATCACTACGCCAGATGCCAAGTCTCCCTGAACATGCTTCCAATCCCAACCAAAATCCAACTCTCAAACTATTTCCTACTTGTTTATCCGTATCCAGCGCGTTAGCCCCTACCCAGATTTCGCCCCCAATAGCCCTCCGCAC
Organism: uncultured Acidobacteriota bacterium; assembly: GCA_963721915.1. Lineage (GTDB taxonomy): Bacteria > Acidobacteriota > Terriglobia > Acidiferrales > UBA7541 > Acidiferrum. Next base: position 49,831 of record CAVRLD010000013.1, read on the forward strand.
CGAAAGATTGCTTGACACCTATGGCCAGATTGATTAGAAGAGGCATCAACCTGTCCACCTACACATGCAAACGAAGCATCCAGCATGCGATAATCTCCAGGGGCGGTGCACCGTTCATAGTGACACCGCAAGATACCAATCCGAACCGGATTGGGGGTGAATATAACGTGGCTGAAGTCATCATCCAGGAAAGTGAATCTCTGGAGAACGCTTTGCGCCGTTTCAAGCGCAAGGTGCAACAGGAAGACATCATCAAGGAAATTAAGAAGCATAGCTTCTATATGAAGCCCGGAGAGAAACGCCGGGCCAAGGAAGCGCTTTCGCGGAAGCGACTGCGCAAAAAGCAGCGGCGGGAAGCGGACTAGCCTTTCGGCGGTCCCGGCCATTCCGGTCGGGGCCGCCACTCCCCTCCTCGCTCAAGCCCAGCGCCGCACTTCCGTGATGTAAACCCCGGTGAAGCAGAGAAGTTAGGGTTGCGTTGCAGCTCGTGCCCTCAGGCCCTGGAGCCCGTGCCCGGTTCCCCCCGGACCTCGGATCTCCTAAATCCCGGCCCTATGGTGCAAGGTGCGCCGTTCCCCCTGCTGGAACTGGGTCAAGGGGGCGGCTCATGGAATTCCACGATAAGGTCCTGAAGTGTTCCGAATGCGGTGCGGAGTTTGTCTTTACTGCTGGCGAACAGATGTTCTTCGCCGACAAAGGCTTCAAGAACGAACCCAAACGTTGCAAGGGTTGCAAGGCCAAGCGCGCTGAAGGTGTCGGCCCCGGTGGTGGAGGAGCCACGCAGATGCGCTCGGAAACCAAAACCACCTGCTCCCAGTGTGGCAAGGACACCACCGTTCCTTTCCGCCCCACCCAAGGCCGCCCGGTCTTTTGCCGCGAGTGCTTCCAACAGCGCCGCGCTATGGGTGCCGCGTAGCCGTTTCTTTGCTAAATTCTCGCTGAAAAGCCAGGCCGTGAGGCGGACAGGGTCGTCTGTCTCACGTTTATTTTTGTGGCCACCTGACCCTTGGTAGGGATAGCCCGATCGTTCCCCGGCGAATCCCGCCTCTTCTTCGCTTTCATTATTCTCCCTTCTTCGTCTCGGCCGACGAAGCGAATCTACTCATTCTCCAACCTCCCTCCCCGTATGCTAAACTTACCCCTGATGCATCCCGCCATACCCCGTCTTCTGGACCTCCAAACTGTCGACCACCACATTGCCGCCCTGCGCGCTGATCTTGAGACCTTCCCCAAGCGCATCCGCGAAGCCGACCTCAAGCTGAACGGCGCCCGCGCCGCCCTGGCCGCCGCGAAGGAAGCCCACGTCAACGGCCTGAAAGAACGCAAGAAATTCGAGCTCGACGTCGACCAGTGGAAGGAACGCGCCCGCAAATACCGCGATCAAAGCGGCGCCGTGAAAACGAACGAATCCTACAAAGCCTTACTGCACGAAATCGCTAACGCTGAAGCCGAAATGGCCAAAGCCGAAGACCGGCAACTCGAAATCATGATGGCCGGCGAAGACGTCGAGCGCCGCGTAAAAAATGCCGAGATCAACCTCAAGTCGGCCGAACAATCCGTAGCCATCGAGCGCAAAGACATCGAAACCCAGCAAGCCGCCAGAAAAAAAGACCTCGACGCCGCGCTAGCCGAGCGGGAACGAGCCCTCGCTCCCATCCCCGAAGATTTGCGCATCCTTTACGACCGCATCGCCAAGCGCCACAACGGCACCGCCCTCGCCCTGGCTCGCGACGGGCAATGCCGCGGCTGCGGCATGCGTGTGCTTCCGCACATCGTTCAATTGCTCGTGCAGGATACCAACGACGACGAGGTCTACCGCTGCGAAAGCTGCGGCCTCATCCTTTATTCTCTCGAGCCGGTGGCTCCCCACAATCTAGACGCCGATTCCGGCACCGCGGCCTCCGCGTTAACCTCCTGATGGCTAAGCGCGTTCTACCTGCCCGCGCCGCGGGCCTCTTCGCCGACGGAGCGCCCGAAACGAAACCCACTACCGCCGCGTATCGTGCCAATATCGACGGCGGCTCCCGCGGCAATCCCGGCCCCGCCGCTTACGGCGTGGTGATTCGCGACCCAAAAGGTGAAGTCGTCGCCAAGCTGAAAAAATACATCGGCCGCATGACCAACAACGTCGCCGAATACTACGGCCTGATCGCCGCGCTCGACTACATGCAATCGCAGGGCGTCAAGGCGCTGCGCATCGAAAGCGACTCCGAGCTCCTCGTCAAACAGATGCGCGGCCAATACAAGGTTAGAAGCCCCGAGCTGCAACCGCTTTTCGAGCGCGCGCGAAAAATGTCCGCCGCGTTGGAATCGTTCCGCATCGACCACGTCTATCGCGAACAGAATCGCGAAGCCGACGCCCTGGCCAACCAAGCCATGGACGAAGTCGAAGGCGCCGCGCCCAAATCGGCTAAGCTAGCCGCGATCCCGACGCCAAAAGCGGAAACGCGCGGGCCAGTCGGCGAAGTCCGCAAGATCCGCGCCCGCTTCCGCAGCGGCGTTCTCTACTTGCTCGAAGACGTCGACCTCCCCGACGGCGTAGAAGTCGACGTCCTCCTCCGCCTTCTACCGCCGAAGTCCACATGATTTCCTTGGACCAGTCTGTTTTTCCCAGGCTGCGCAGCCGCCATCTCTCGTAAGGTTAGGCGGTCAGGAGTGCTGTTTCAGGGGTCGGAGCTTCAGCTCCGACATAACGACAATCTACCAACAGGCTTCAGCCCCTGAGGAATTGGTTCTGTCCTACTTCAATGCATACGACCGATACAAAGTATCCCGCTGGGCGGGGATAAATCCCGCGTCGGAGATGATGCGCCTTAGCTCATTCTCGTTGGTGCGGTTTCTCACGCCGGCGGCGTAGACTACGTTTTCTTCAATCAGGATGCTGCCGACGTCGTCGGCGCCGAATTGCAGGCCTACCTGGCAGACTTTGATTCCCGGTGTCAGCCAGCTCGATTGGATGTGGTCGATGTTGTCGAGATATAGGCGGCTTACCGCTAGCGTTTTCAAATAATCGACCGCGGTAGTCTCCTGCACTTTTTTGCCTAGCGCCGTATTTTCCGCCGCGAAAATCCAGGGGATGAAGGCTGTGAATCCGCCGGTGTCTTCCTGGATGCGGCGGATGCGGTCGAGATGATTCACGCGGTGTTTCAATTCCTCACCGCAGCCGAACATCATTGTGGCGGTGGTGCGCAGGCCCAGCGAGTGCGCGATGCGGTGCACTTCTTCCCAGTCGTCGCTGGTGCACTTCAGGCGCGCGATCTTCGAGCGAATCTCGTCGTCGAGCAATTCCGCGCCGCCACCCGGAATCGACTGCAGGCCGGCGTCCATCAAGCGCTGGATCACTTCGCGAACGCTCAGCTCCGACACATCCGCGATGCACAAAATCTCTGGCGCCGAAAAACAGTGCAAATGCACCTGCGGGAAGCGCGCCTTCAGCGACCGCAGCAAATTTTCGTAGTAGCCGATCTGCAAATCCGGATGCAGCCCGCCCTGCAGCAGGACTCCCGTGCCGCCCAGCTCCAGCATCTCTTCGATTTTCTTGTAGATCGTTTCCAGCGACAGGATGTAGCCCTCTTTGTCGCCAATCGGCCGGTAAAACGCGCAGAACGAACAATACTCCGTACAAAAATTGGTGTAATTGATGTTGCGATCGATCTGGTAAGTCACCACCCGCGGATCATTCTTAGCCAGCCGCGCCTGGTGCGCCTCCATCCCAATGCCCACCAGGTCATCGGACTCCAGCATCTCGATCGCTTGTCGTTTCGTCAGTCCCACAATGGATCCTTGGTTGCTGTTCCTATTCTAGCCCGGCACACATTGGGAAGCCACAGAGGCACGGTGGCAAACTAGACAGCGACGTAAAGATGTAATGACGTAACGAGGTAACAAAAGCGAATAACAGACCCCTCGATTCTAGTTGCTACCGCCGGAACGAGCAGTGTAAACCCGGAAATCCTGCGCCAGTTAGCCAATGAGGATACGTGGCTTGAATTCGTGTCTATCGACTTGAAGCACTGGGCGGCGACCGATCCTAGAAAGTTGAGTGAAGACTCCGGTGTGAAACCTGACTACGACCGATTCTATCCTTGGACATCCGCATTCAACCAGGGTAATTGGGCCGCGGTGCGCAATAGCTGCTTCGACCTCTGCATTAACCCGCTACACCGGCTACACAGAAGGCTTCGGTCCGATACAGCCGTCCTTGGCGACGTAATCGGAGATGCCTGTGAATTGGTGGACAAGACGTTGGATACAGTTGACAGTCTGTATCCCGGATTTACGCAGCGGGTTACGCTGCCGGAATCAAGAGTGAAATCAATGAGTGTAGGCTCGGGTGGAAATCCTGCGCCAAAGTTGGCCGCTGTCGCAACCGTGCAGAGGGAACTGTTCGAAGTCCTGGACGAGTTCTTTCGTCTCGCGACCGGCGGGCCTGCTGAGGAATTCGCGCCGCTAGGTAGTTTTGGAGATCGGGTTTGCGCCGAAGCCATGAAAATCGCCCGGCGTGCTCCCCAAGCGTATATTTATGCTCACGATGCCCTCGGTTCTTTCTACAAACGATTCGGACCTCACCTGTATTCCGAGGCCAAGAGTTTGCGCGGTCTTAAGCTTGTTTTTGGAGGCTCAAGTCAATTGCGCAAATCGCAGTTTGAGAGCGTCCGCAAAATGTTGCTCTATGCGGATTCGATTCTCATCCCTGATCCGATTTTCCCGTGGATGGAGTCTCCGAGAGTGGAAGAAGGCTTTAGAAGTGTCCGGTTTCTCGAGACAGCCTTCTTTTTGCTTCACTTTAAGCCGCTTGTCGACGCCGACCTCCCATGACCACCAATTCTCGTTTTCCCAAGCTTTGAGAAATCGCTTGAAGATCGCGATCCTACAACGCAAGCGCAGATCAAGAACTTCGTTACGCGCATACTGTCACATTTTCTCGGGCGCAACTTCGGCAATCTTGAGGAACTCCAGGCGTTCGTTACAACCCAGGAAGCCGACTTTATGCGCGAGGTTGATAAACAGAATCTATTTATCGCACCTGGAGGACACGTTGGCCAATCGCTTCATGAAGCGCTTGACCAGTACGAAGCGGAAATAAAGCAATGGAGATCTGAAGGTTATCAGACGACTCTGCGGGACGTGCCCAAGGGCACGCTGCTGCTAAACGGACTATTTGAGCGTCTGGCACCCCACTATCACCTACTTGAAAATTCAGAGGAGTTAGCCGCGTGCCCTTTTATCGCTGTCGATGCGCCTTGGCACTACTACTCGCTAGTGTCTAAGTTCTTTGCGGCCCGGCTTAAAGCACAAGGAAATCTAAATGAAGAGGCGCTTGTCGCCATCGATTCAATCACGAACGAACAACAGAAATGGCTCGGAGATGTTCCTCTGGCTCATCTCGTGAACCTCCTCTCAAACTGCGAGAACGAGCGCTTCCGAATACGCCTGAACGAGTTAGTTATCCAACTGCGGAACGCTCGAGTGTCGGATTTGAACAAAATCGTACCTGAGGTGTGCGCCGGGATGACGGTTTTACTCAAGGGACATAACACCGAAATTAAAGCAATTCAGAAAAAATACAGGCGGCGGTATGACCATCACGATGTCGCTGCGTACGTCACGAAAGGTGCGGCGTATATGCCGAGCCTCGGCCCAACCATACGACTCCTAAATCAAGCGGACATCGACCAATCCCAAGGCGGCAAAGATTCTGAACCGATGGCCGACGAAAGCAAGCCAGCAAACTCGCTCCTCGGAGTATTGGCAGTAGCTGGCAGGAATTGACTGTTACCCGCGGAAGAATCCGAAGATGGAGAGATTCAAAATCCCGCCAGATGGCGAGACCAGCTCGCCCCTACAAAGGCATGGGTAAAGCAAAGCGACCGCGCCGGAGCCGGCGGGATCGGAACCGGCAGGATGCGCTTCGTGGCTCAGGGTAAACCCTTCGTCGTTCAGGGCAGGCCGCCGGCTACTACGTCGGCGAAGTAATGAAAGGGCGTGGGCTAGCGGGACTTGGCGTAGGCGGCGGTGTCGCGCTGGCGGTCGGGCTTGGGGGTGGCCAGGTCGATGGGCTTGGCTTGGGGGATGAGGTTCAGGTCGGCGGCTTGGGTGAAGAAGGTGGTCAGGCCGCGGAGGTTTTCTTCGTCGAGGCGGAAATTTATGTTTTCGGTCAGGTAGCGCTGGAGTTTGTTGGCGGGGAGGTTGAGGTCGGCGGCGGCTTGGGTGCTGATTTCGGAGAGGCGGCGTAGGCCGAAATCGCGCGAGGCCTGGAAATCGGCGATGACTTCGGGGGTGGCGACTTTGCGGCGGGCGGCCCAGACGGCCAGGACGGCGGGGAGAGCGGTCATGCGGCGCCATTGCTCGACGACGTCGTAGATATGCAGGGTGCTGTCGTCGGTGATGCCGGCGCTGGCGGCGGAGCAGATTTGTTCGCCGGCTTCGCCGCGGCGGGTGCCGGACTCGGTGGCGAGGCTAAGGCGCAGAGCGGGATCGCCGATCAACAGGGCGGCGTCGGCGCGAAGAAGCATGGACGGGAGGTCGGGCGGCATCTCGAGAAATTCGGGCGCGATCTTCCATTTCTGCTGGCAGAGAATTCTGGTCAGCGCTTGCGTGCTGCGGGAACTGCTGTCGAGCGCGATGTTGCGGGCTTTCTCGAGCGGCACCTTGGAAACCAGCAGGAGGCTGCGGACGCGGGTTTTTGAGGCGATGGCCATGTCCGGGAGGATGACGAGGTCGTCGATGCGTTGGTACTCGATGGCGGGGATGATGGCGATGTCGACGGCGTTGGTGCGCAGGGCTTCGGCGCATTGCGATGGGAATGTGAAGGACAGGTCGTACTTACCTTTGAGCGGGCCGTTGGTGAAAGACCAGACTAACGGGGTGGTGTTCAGGTATTTGACGATCGAGATGCGAAGTTTTGCCAAGGTTGACGTTTTTCCGCGCGCGCTGCGATGGTTCGCGCCTTTCGGGGAAGGGTCAGTATAGCAGACATCGCGGACGCGATTTTGGCCGGCGTTGGAGCGGATTTGATGTAAAACGTTTCCTCCGTTGTGATGCTGGTGAATTCGGAGGCGTTGAAGATGTCGAAAGTTTCGGTCGCATTGATCTTGGGGGCTTTGTTTGTCGCGAGCGGCGTCAACGCCGGGCTAAAGCCCGGCGCCTACATACGTGCAACTGCTGTATCGCGCGATGAACAATGATGCGGAGGAGCGGCGGGCGGTGCGCGACTTCGCTGTGCTCCGACACTGGCATGGATAAACTCGTATCTAACGACTTATAATCGAGTACTGATGCGATTTGGGGCACCGCTGTTCCAGATGGAATCTCGTGGCCCGGTGCTTTTCACTACTATGGTGAGCATCAGTCCATAGATTTTCAGCGGTGAGGTTTCCCCATGAAGTTCTTCGCGATGGTTTTTCTGGCCGTTTCCGTTCTCGCTCCCCTTGGCTCGGCCGGTGCGGTGACGCAAGAAGAAGTAAGGACCGCTTCCTTGCAACAACCCGCGCAGCAAAGCTCGCAGCAACCCGCTGCTACTCCTGAGCCAGACAAATCGAAAATCGTCTACGTCAGCGACTTCGAGCTGGACGCGGTGGACGCTAATGGCAAATTGCAAAAAAGCGTTCCCGCCATCCCGCCATCCGCCGCCGCGCAATTGGACCCGAAAAGAGAGCAAGGTCCGGTGGAGAAAGCCGGCAGGCTCGTCGATTTCATGTCCGCAACCTTGGTGAAAGAACTGGAAAAAGCCGGCTACTCAGCACACCGGTTGCGGCCGGGAGAGACGCGGCCCACCGACGGTATCAAAATTAGTGGAATCTTCGGGGAGCCTGATGACCAAAATCGCCTGCGCCGGGCGGTAATGGGGCCGATCACTGGTGATGGCAAGATGGCGCTGTTCGTCGGCATCAGCAACCTGGCTCGGCCCGATCAGGCGTTGTACGAGGCAGCCGACCCGCGGAGCGGAGAGACTAAAGCGGGCGCGACGATCACGGTCAGCTCCTACGCACCGGTCGCAAAATTCGAAATCGAGAAAAACACCACGGAAAAACAAGTGAAGGATACCGCGACCGGCATCGTCGCGGACTTAAGCGCGCTACTCAGCGCGAATGTCGCCGCCTTAACGCAGTGAATTGAAATACCGCCGCAAACATTCTGACTGCCCGCAGCGGAAATTTTACCCTTCCGCCTCGCTCCCCAGTTACCGCCAGGCCACAAAAATAGTGACCTTTCCCACCAGACCGATCGCCAGGTCGTATCGTCTATAGAGCCATGAAGGGGGTATGCCAATGCGATTGCGCGACTTGTTTCTTTCGACGGTAGGGCTGGCGGCGTGCGGACTGGTTTTGGCGGCTGCGCCCGGTAGATCTCAATCGGCATTTCAAACACCACCAGTGATACCCGCGCCGCCAGCGATGCCGGCAATGGTCCCAACGCCCGCCGCGCCACTTTTCGCTGAAATTGCTGTTCCGGCCGTGCCCGCGGCACCCGCTGCTCCTGCCGCCCCGGCAGTTCCGGCTCTTCCCCGCATGGACTGGACCGAGCGAGGCAGTTCAGGGTCTCGACATCACGACGGCCCAGCCTCCGATTGCTCCGACTTGCATATTGAGTTTCGCAATGAGCCCGCGATCCTGGAGACCGAGGAGCGCACGCTGTCCAAGTCCGACGCTACCGTCTTGCGCGTCAATGAGGTGGAGAATGGCGGCATTCAGATGCAAGGATGGGATAAGGACGCCTACTCCGTGACGGCGTGCAAGGCCGCAGACGCTACCCGGGGCAACGCGAAGCAATTGCTGTCGGAGATCAAGCTTTCCGTGCAGGGCGGCCAGGTGTCCGTCACCGGACCTTCGCGGCACAACGACTGGACAGTGTTCCTGCTGATTCGAACGCCGCGGGCGGCAGACGTCGAGTTGAAGGCGCACAACGGGCCGGTCTCCCTCTATAAGGTGGACGGCAAAATCACCGCGCGGGGCACAAACGGGCCGATCTCGCTCGCAGACTGCACCGGCGAAGCCGATATTTCCGCGGTGAATGGACCCATCAGCTATTCAGGCGCGGGCGGGAAACTCCGGCTGCACACCGAAAATGGGCCGATCAGCGTCGCGCTTAACGGCGCGAACTGGAGCGGCACCGGTTTGGTGGCTGACGCGGTTAACGGTCCGCTAACGCTCAGCGTGCCGTCGGGATTCCAGTCCAGTTTCCTTGTGGAATCGAACGGCCATTCGCCAATAAGTTGCCACGCACGCGTTTGCGATGACGCGCGTAAGACGTGGGACGACCAGCACCGCCGGATCGAGTATGGAAGCGGCACGCCGGTGATACGGCTATCGACCGAGAATGGCCCGATTTCTGTGAATGCGCTTTAGTGGCGTCAAGGGAGTTTCGATTTTCGTATTTCGAGTTTCGGAAGTAAGATTTGCTCATGCTGCTGGAAGAGCGCGTCGGGCAAGCAACGACCGAGGTCGAGGCTGTACGTTTGGCCCTCGATCTCTACGGGCTTGAGGTTACCGCAAAGACCCTGCCGGGCGAATACGACGACAATTTTCATCTGACGGCGGTGGCGAAGACCTTCCCTGAGAAGGCGGCGGCGCAGTTTGCCCTGAATCTGGCGGCTACAACTCAGCCGCAGAACGGGTCTGCTTCGCCTTTGCCCGAAGGCTCCTCATTTGTGCTGAAGGTAATGCACCCTGCACGAGAGGAATCGCTGATCGATTTGCAATGCCGCGCGCTACAACACCTGGCGCAGCGCGCGCCGCACGTGAATCTGCCACGCGTATGCCTTACAAAGAACGGAGAGGCATTCACCACGGTTACGTCATCCGACGGGGCGTCGCGTCTCGTCTGGCTGCTCACCTACGTGCCGAGCACGGTGCTGGCCGACGCGAAGCCGCACTCGGCGGAACTTCTCACCAGCCTGGGAACGTTGCTGGGCGAGATGGATACCGCGCTGGCGGAGTTCTCGCATTCCGCCGCGCAGCGTGAGCTTAAATGGGATTTCGCGCGTGCCGGTTGGATTCGCGAGCATTTACATTTGATCGCGGATTCCGAGCGCCGCGCGCTCGTGGAAAAGTTTCTGGCGCTGTATGACGCCGAAATTGTGCCGGTGATGGGAAGGTTGCGGCGCAGCGTCGTCTACGGCGATGCCAACGATTACAACGTGCTGGTCGGCGAGGCCTGGCCGGTGCCGCGTCACGCGGTGAGCGTCATCGATTTCGGCGACATGCACGAAACGTTCACGATCTCGGAGGTCGCGATTGCGGCCGCCTACGCGATCCTGGGAAAGAAAGAACCGCTGCGCGCGGCGGCCGCGGTTGTGGCCGGATACCATCGAGCGTTTCCGCTGACAGAATTGGAAATCGGCATTCTCTACGCGCTGATCGGAACGCGGCTGGCGGTCAGCGTGATCAATTCGGCGCAGCGCGCCACCGTCAAGCCTGACGATTCCTACGTAACGGTCAGCGAAGCGCCGGCATGGGAGGCGCTCGCGCGACTGGCGCAGATTCATCCGCGGTTCGCGCACTACACTTTCCGTGAGGCTTGCGGGTTGCCGCCGGCGCCGAAGAGCGGGGCGGTCCGCAAATGGCTCATGGCGCATTCGAGTACGGCGGCTTCTCTCCTGGACGTAAATTTGCGCGGAGCGCCGAGTCTGGTTTTTGATTTGGGAGTTGGAAGCGCGTTTTTAGGCGCTGATCCAGGCGCAGCGAATACCGAGACACTCAGCGAAAAAATCTTCGCGGAGTTGAAGAAGGCTCGCGTCAGCGTCGGGGTCGGGCGATACAACGAACCGCGATTGCTCTACGATTCCCCGCTTTTCGGTGCCAGCAGCAACGCGACCGACGAGCGTCGCACGATTCATCTGGGCATCGATCTTTTCGTGGCGGCTGGCAGTGCGGTGTACGCACCGCTGGAAGGGGTTGTCTACGCACTCGCGAACAACACCGCGCAGAAAGATTACGGTCCGGTGGTGATTCTGCGGCATGGTCCCGGAGAAGGCCAGGAATTCTTCACGCTGTACGGACATTTGACGAAAGAATCGCTGGCGAAATTGCGCGTTGGTCAAGCGATCGCGCGCGGCGAACGGATTGGGCGCGTCGGAGCGGTTCAGGAAAATGGCGGGTGGCCACCGCATCTGCATTTCCAGGTGATCGTGGACCTGCTGGATCGCGGGACGGATTTTCCCGGGGTTGCGTTCGCGACGGAACGTGGAGTTTGGACGAGCCTTTCGCCCGATCCCAACTTATTGCTGTTGCTTACCGGCGCGCAATTGATGGTGGAAGAAAAAGATACCGCGGAAACATTGGCGGCGCGCAAGAATTTGCTGGGACGGAATCTCAGCGTGTCGTATCAGCGGCCGCTGAAAATCGTGCGCGGGTGGAAGCAATATCTCTACGATGAGACCGGGCGCGCGTATCTCGACGTGTACAACAATGTTCCGCTGGTGGGGCACAGCCATCCGCGCGTTGCGCGGGCGGCGCAGGAGCAGCTTGGCCTGCTGAATACAAATACGCGCTACTTGCACGACAACGTGATCCGGTACGCAGAGCGGCTTACGGAGCTTCTGCCTGCTCCGTTGCGCGTTTGCTACTTCCTGAATTCGGGCAGTGAGGCGAACGAACTGGCGTTGCGACTCGCGCGCACGCACACGGGCCGCGAAGACGTGATCGTGCTGGAGCATGCGTATCACGGGCACACCAACACGTTGATCGACATCAGCCCTTACAAATTCGATGGGCCGGGCGGAAGTGGACGCAAGCCTTGGGTGCACGTGGCGCCAATTGCGGATGATTATCGTGGCGCGTATCGCCGCGGAGAACCGGACGCTGGCGCGAAGTACGCGCAGCACGTCGGAGACATCATTGGAAGCGCGCGAAAAGAGGGGCGCGAGATTGCCGCGTTTATCGTGGAGACTTTGCCGAGCGTCGCAGGGCAAATTGTTTTTCCGCCCGATTATTTAAGGGAAGCGTATCTGTTTGTGCGCGCGGCGGGTGGTGTGTGCATTGCGGACGAGGTGCAAGTCGGATTCGGACGGCTGGGCACACACTTTTGGGGATTCGAGACGCAGGACGTGGTGCCGGATATCGTCGTGCTGGGCAAGCCGATCGGGAACGCATTTCCGCTGGCGGCGGTGGTTACGACGCCGGAGATTGCGGCTTCGTTCGCGAACGGGATGGAATTTTTCAGCACGTTTGGGGGCAATCCGGTGGCGTGTGCGGCGGGACTGGCGGTGCTCGATGTGTTGCGAGAGGAGCGCCTGCCAGAGAATGCGCTGCGCGTTGGCAATCACCTATTGAAACGACTGCGATCGTTGCAGGAGCGGCATTCGCTGATCGGGGACGTACGCGGCTCCGGGCTATTCCTGGGCATCGATCTGGTGAGTGATCGGGAATCTCGCGCGCCGGCTACCGAACAGGCAGACTACCTGGTGAACCGGTTGCGCGAGCGCGGTATTCTGGCGGGAACAGATGGCCCGCACCATAACGTGATCAAATTGCGGCCGCCGCTGATTTTTTCGGAAGCGGATGCGGATCTATTCGTGGAAGCATTGGACCTGGTCTTGCAAGAGGACGCTGCACAGTCGAGGGCCAAAATTGCGCTGATCTCAACGGCAACGTCGGCCTAGACATAGCGCATCCAACGCGCTATGTTTTCAGTTCGTAATCTACGTCGCGGCGCGCCTCCCCCTGCGCTTATGCGCTCAAAGGCCAATCGAATGGGCTCTAGATTTTTCCCGGCGATTCTTGGTTTCCCTCTATTGTTGGTGTGCGCGTCGATGGCGCCTGCGCAGATGCAGACCGAGAGTACGGCACAGCCACGCACTGCGGTTTTCTCCACAGGTTGTGACGAAGCGCCGCAGGAGGATGCGCTGGTATCTACCTGCGCTCCTGCCACCCTTGCAGAACTGGACGAAATACCCGTGGTGCCCCTTGTGGCCCAGCCGACGGCAAATATCGCTCTAGCGATTCCCATCGGCACGCCGATTCGTATCGCGTTGGATCAGCGGACACGGGTCGACCACGCTGGTGAACTCGTGCATGGGAAGGTGGTCGATGCGGTGTACGCATTCGACCAGGCGGTCATTCCCGCTGGGACAGTGGCGACGGGGAAGGTCATCAATGTCGCTGGCGTTTCCGGCGTGAAACGCGCGATGGCCTACAGCAATGGCAATTTCTCGCCCTATCACAAATATGTCGTTACTTTCGACACACTCAGGCTGCCGGATGGCAGGAAACTGGCGGTGGAGACGACGGTGTCGGCAGGAACCGCCGACGTGGTGCACCTGGTCAGCAATCCGGACAAGGAAAAGCAGAAGGGCGCGGCGGGCCAGGCTGCGGATAAAGCCAAGCAAGAGGCGAAAGGCAAGATCCAGGAGGCCAAGGACCAAATGCATGATTCCTGGGACAAGGTCACCGCGCCGGGAAAGATGCACCGCGCTAAGGAGTACTTACTGGCGCAATCGCCTTACCGGCGGCAATATCTCGAGCCTGGGACGCGTTTCGTTGCGGATTTGAACGCGCCTTTGAATTTTGGCGACGCCACGCGATCGGGTGAGCAGCTCGCGAGTATCGGAGGCGCTCCGGTGGCGGACAGCACGTTGAAGGCGCGGCTGGTGGCGGAATTGAGTTCGGCGACGGCTTCGAGGGGCACCGAGGTTTCCGCCATGCTGACGGAACCGCTGTATTCCCCATCGCACCAACTGATTTTGCCGGCGAATAGCCGCTTGATAGGCGAGGTGGTGCAAGCCAAGCCCGCGCGGATGATGCATCACAACGGCGAATTGCGCGTGATATTTGAGCGCATCGAGATGCCGGAGGATGTACAGCAAGCGGTGGTGCAGACGCAGAAACAGGCTCAGGATCGGGCCGCGGTCGAGAGTGCGCCAGTGCGGCCGCATGTGCGCTCTCAGGCAATGATCGGCAACCTGGAGGGCGTTGAAGTAGACCGCAAGGCCAATATGGTGCTGGATGAAGAGGGTGGCGCGCGGACTACCGATAGCAAGACGCGGTATTTGTCGACCGGGTTGGCGGTGTTGCTGGCAGCGGCGGCTTCCCACACGGATAACGAGCACGGTCGGGTAGACGCGAGTGGCGACCCTGGAGTGCGAACCGCAGCGGGTGAATCAGGGTTTCGGTTGACTGGCGCGGTGCTGGGTCTTGCGGTGAAGTCGACTCCGGTTTCGATGGCGTTTGGGGCTTATGGGGCTTCGATGTCGGTCTACTCGAATTTCTTGTCGCGCGGGCGTGATGTTGTCTTGCCCAAAGATACGCCGATGGAGATTGGGTTTGGAGCGCCGCACGCCGGGGCGGCTGCGCAGCCTAAGCCGCAATAGTCCTGCGGTGGAAGCTGTACACGGCCTCTTCACCTTCCGTAACGCTACTTAGACAAGGCCGATGCGCGATGTCCGATCAGGGTTTGGGTTTTGCGTTCCGACCCATCCCAGCGCGGTTACCTTTATGCCCCAACCTACGGAGACACAGACAGGAGTGTCTTTGTTACTTTTTATGATTAAGAGTTTATTATTTAACGTTATGGTTACTATTCGTGGCAGGCTTGCGGGCGATGGAGCTGGACGCTTCCCTCTCTTGGCTGGCTTTGGCGCTTACGCCTGGGTTGGCTTCCCGTTTGTCCGGGCGATTGTTGGAGGAGTTTGGGTCGCCGGAGGAGGTGTTTCGGGCACCTCTGCCTCGGTTGGAGCGGTGCCGGTTGCCGGCTGCGGTGGCGCAGGCGGTGTTCAAGAAGCAGGCGTTCAAGCGCGCGGAGAAGGAGCTGGCATCGATCCGGGGCATCGAAAATTGCCGGCTGGTGAGCCGCAACGATCCGGAATATCCGCGTACGCTGCTGCAGATTTACGATCCGCCGGTGCTGCTGTAGGTGCGCGGGGACGTGCAGATACTGAACGAGCCGAGCATCAGTATTGTGGGCACGCGGCGTCCCACGTTGTATGGGACGCAAATGGCGGAGCGGATGGGGCGAGAGATCGCGGCGCGGGGTGTGGTGGTGGTCAGTGGGATGGCGCGGGGGATCGATGCAATCGCTCACCAGGGGGCAATGGTGGTGAACGGCCGAGCCATCGGGGTGCTGGGTACGGGGGTCAATGTGTGCTACCCCAAGGAAAATAAGAAGTTGTATGAGAAGGTGTTGGAGCGGGGAGCGATCTTGAGCGAGTTCCCTCTTGGGACGCACCCTGCGCCAGAGAACTTTCCCATTCGGAACCGGATTGTGGCGGGGATGCCGCTGGGTGTGGTGGTGGTGGAGGGGGCGCAATATAGCGGGTCGTTGATTACCGCGCGTTTGGCCATGGAATTTGGGCGGGAGGTGTTCGGCGTGCCGGGTAATGTGACGCAGCCGGTGAGTTTCGCGCCGAACCACCTGATCCGGGCAGGGCGCGAAGCTGGTGACCAATGGGGAGGACGTGATCGAAGACTTGCCGACTCCTGTGCGGGCGGCACTGGTTAAGGCCGAAAAGCCGGAGGCGGAACAGCGTAATTTGCTGCTGGCGGCGTCGCTGAACACTTCGGAAAAGAAGATCTACGAATTGCTAAAATCCGATGAGGCAGTGCATATTGATGACATTGTGGAACGATCCGGCTTGAACTCTTCGGAGGTTCTGGCTACCCTTTTTGATCTGGAGATGAAGGGGATCGTGCGGCAGATGCCTGGGAAGCAGTTTAATAAGGTATTGTTGTAGGGTGCGGCTGCAAGATCCTGCCGTGGAGTCAGTGGCTACCCTAAGGAAAGCCGGCCCTGAAGCGTAAAGCCGGAGAATGCGCGAGTGCCTAGGGCACGATTGGAATGTTACGGTAGGTGTGGAAAACGTAGCTTCAGGGCTGAAGCCCAGTTGATAGCACCAACTTACGCCGGGACTGAAGTCCTGGCCTCCTAAAGAGGGCCTCCTAAAGCAGGATTCTTCAAAAAAAAGAATCCTTTGGGGCTATGAAGCGGTGCGCGGGGGTTGTGCTGGTGCAGGGACTTCAGACCCCTCGAAAACTATTGAGAGGATTGAGGTTGCACGGCAGCTGGAAATGGCGGTGAATCCGCTTGGCGGTTTGCCGCATCTGGTAAAGGTAGCGAGAAGGACACACGCCCCGCCGCTGGGCCTTCCTGCAGAAGAATCCGGAGTTACAAAGACAAGATGGGACGTTCGCTGGTAATCGTGGAGTCGCCCGCAAAGGCGAAAACGATCAACAAATACTTGGGACGGGATTATACCGTCAAAGCGTCGATCGGGCACGTCATGGACCTGCCCAAGAAGACGATCGGTCTCCGTATGCCCGACGAGCCGAAGAAAAAGAAGAAGGGTAAAGGCAAGAAGGGCAAGGCGGCGGAGAAGGCGCAGAAGCCGATTACCCTGGACGATGCCAAGATTTTCGAGCCCACGCTGCAGATTATTCACGGCAAGGGCAAAGTTATTAATGATTTAAGGAAGTCGGCGAACACTGCGGATGCCGTGTACCTGGCGGGCGACCCGGACCGCGAGGGCGAGGCTATATCGGCGCACCTGGCTATGGTGCTGTCCAAGCCGATGAAGTACGAGGAAGCCGAGCCGTCGGGGAACGGCCGTTTTGGCAAGAATGGGAAAAACGGGAATGGCGCCAAGGCTGCCGAAGAGGCCGAGGAGGCTACCGCCAAGCCCGGCAAGGGTAAGAAGAAGGGTAAGGATAAGGACGAGATCAGCGTTCCGGCGATCGATCCGAAGAAGATTTTCCGGGTGACGTTTAACGAGATTACGCCTAAGGCCATTCGGGCGGCCTTCGAGAAGCCGCGTCAGGTGGACTCGAACCTGGTAGATGCGCAGCAGGCGCGGCGGGTACTGGATCGCATTGTGGGCTACAAGATTTCGCCGTTGCTGTGGGACAAGGTGCGCCGGGGGCTTTCCGCTGGACGTGTGCAGACGGTGGCGCTGCGGTTGATTGTGGAGCGGGAGCTGGAGATCCGGGCGTTTGTGCCGGTGGAGTACTGGTCGATCCACGCGATGCTGGATTCTGGGCAGCCTCCGATCTTTGAAGCGAAGCTGAGCAAGTATAAGGGCGAGGATATCGAGGTAGCGAACCAGGAAGCGGCGGACAAGATCGTCGCGGCGGTTACTGGGGCGAAGTGGCAGGTTGCGTCGGTGGCGCAGCGGGAAAAGAAGCGGAATCCGCCGCCGCCCTTTACAACCTCGAAATTGCAGCAGGCGGCGTATAACCGGCTGCGGTATACGGCGAAGCGCACGATGGGAATCGCGCAGCGGTTGTATGAAGGGGTGGAGCTGGGTGAAGAAGGGTCTGTTGCGCTGATCACTTACATGCGCACGGACTCGGTGCATGTTTCGAACGACGCCTTGGCTCAGGTGCGGGAATTGATTCCGGAGCGGTTTGGGTCGAGTTACCTGCCGGAGAAGCCGAACTATTACAAGTCGAAGAAGGATGCGCAGGAAGCGCACGAAGCGGTGCGGCCCACGGATGTTTCGCGGACGCCGGAGGATGTGCGGAAGTATCTGGACGACGATTTGTTCAAGTTGTACCAGCTGATCTGGCAACGATTTGTGGCTTCGCAGATGCTGCCGGCGATTTTCGATCAGACGACCATCGATATTTCTGCGGGCGACTACACTTTCCGGGCTACCGGTTCGGTACAGAAATTTGACGGATATTTGCGGGTGTACCAACTGCCGGTGGCTGCGGCGGACCGAGAAGACGACGAGAAGGATGACGACGGCGAGGGGAAGACCCTGCCGCGCGTTGGGGAGGGGCAGATACTGCGACTGGATCAGATCCGGCCGGACCAGCATTTTACGGAGCCGCCGCCGAGATACACGGAAGCGACCTTGGTAAAGGATCTGGAAGAAAAAGGCATTGGGCGGCCGTCTACCTACGCTTCGATTATTTCGACGATCGTGGAGCGCGAATATGTGCGGAAGGATCAGGGAAGATTTACGCCTACGATGCTGGGAGAGCGCGTCAGCATATTGCTGGTGAAGAGTTTTGACGATGTGTTTGACGTGACGTTCACGGCGCGGCTGGAAGAGGAACTGGACGAGATCGAGGAAGGCAAGCTGCCGTGGCGCGATGCGGTGAGGGAGTTCTGGGGGAAGTTTGTCGTCGATCTGGCGAAGGCCGGCGACGAGATGATTTCGTATAAGGCGGGCATTCCCACGGGGAAGACGTGCGAGAAGTGCGGGCAGGGAGAATTGCTGGAACGCATCAGCCGGCACGGGTTTTTCCTGGGCTGCTCGCGTTATCCGGATTGCGATTTTATCCAGGATATGGCACCGGAACTGGTGGATGACGGCGAAAGCAAGACGGAATATTGCGAGAATTGCGGGAAAGAGATGTTGCTGAAGAGGGGGCGGTTTGGGGCGTTCCTGGCTTGCAGCGGGTATCCGGATTGCAAGACGACGCGGCGATTGGTGGAGGGCACGCGGATCGCGCACCAGCCGGACGAACCGCTGGAAGAAAAGTGCACTCTGTGCGGGAATCATCTGATCAAGAAGCATGGACGATTCGGGGAGTTTATTGGGTGCTCTGGGTATCCGAAGTGCAAGTACACGCGGCCGATCACTATGGGGATCAAGTGTCCGAAGTGCAATGAGGGCGAGTTTGTGCGGCGCGGGAGCGCGGGCAAGGGTGGTCGAGGGCGGCCGCGGGTTTTTTACGGTTGCTCGCGGTATCCGGATTGCGATTTCACTACACCTTTTATGCCGATGCCGGAGCCGTGCCCTAAGTGCGGGGCGCCGTTTATTGTGGAGAAGAGGTCGAAGATCGGGACCGTGCATACTTGCATTAAGGAAGGCTGCGATTGGGAGCAGTTGGCGCCGGAGGCTCAAACACCGACTGCTGCGCAGCCAGAAGAAGCAACGCCTGTGGGCGCCAAGCCCTGATCTTTCCTGCCAAATGGGTTGCAGTAGGCACAGGCAGGAGTGCCTGTGCTACTCGGAGCGACCCGCCAGGGCTCGTCTGCGCGGCTATACTAGCGTGAGGTAACAGAACAGGGGACATTCGGGAAACACCAACGAATGAAGCAGGCTGCCGCAAAATATCTGCAATATATGAGTTCGGTGAAGAATTCTTCGCCGCATACAATTTTGAATTACGGCAAGGACCTGAGCCAGTTCCAGGAGTATCTTGCGCCGCCCGGTATGCGCCCGCCTGCGTTGACCGAAATCACTCATACGATCATCCGCGAATTTGTCGGGCATTTGCACGACCAAGGGCTTGAAAAGAGTTCGATTGCGCGAAAGCTCGCGGCGCTGCGCTCGTTTTTTAAGTATTGCGTGCGCGAAGGGATGCTGAAGGAAAATCCGGCGCGACTGGTGCCTACGCCAAAATTGCCGAAGCGCATTCCGCCGGTATTGTCGGCGGAAGAGATGAATGGTTTCCTGAATCGGCTGGCGGAGATGGGAGCGCCGGCAGCGGGAGGTGCGGAACCCTTACGGAAGATTGGCGGGGGACCGACAGTTGCATTGGTCGCGCCGGCGGCCGCGGGTGTGAAGGATGATGGGCTGTTCCTGCGGCGGGATCGCGCGCTGCTGGAATTGCTTTATGCCGCCGGGATTCGCGTGAGCGAACTGACCGGGCTGAATCTGGTGGACATCGATCAGAAGGAACGGATGCTGCGGGTGCGGGGCAAGGGAAACAAGGAGCGCATCGTGCCTTACGGTTCGAAGGCGCAAGAGGCGCTCGACGAGTACTGGAATTTGCGGGAGGAATTGCTGCTGCAGAAGTCGGCGGCGCGCGGCGGGCGGCGAGGGCCGGCACATACACAGGCGGTGTTCCTGAATTACGCGGGGCGGCGGTTGACGCAGCGCTCGGTAGGGCGAATCGTGAAGAAATATGTACGGCTGGTGAATATTAATTGGGATCTGCACCCGCACTCCTTGCGGCACGCGTTTGCTACGCATTTGCTGGCGGATGGCGCGGACTTGCGTGCGATTCAGGAGCTGCTGGGACACCAGTCGTTATCGACTACACAGAAATATACGCATGCTTCGATCAGGCAATTGATGGAAATTTACGATAAGGCGCATCCGCACGCCTAATCGATGCTTCCGTGAATAGGGTAATGAGGCCATTGCGGCATCGTTTGTGTTGTTCACAAATTTCAACGATTTTATAGAACCCCGGCTGTCGAATGTGCATCCAACCACGTTGTTTGCCTGAAAATAGGAAACACCCGAATCCCGACCGAGCCGCTGCAAGAGTTTGACCAGATCCTGTGCGGGACCACTTAAGATCCTGGGAGCAAGCGTGAAAGCCTCTTGCCGTCGATTCGATCCCTCCATCCGCGGAATTGTCAGCTTGCTCGTGCTTTGGTTTTGCCTGCCTGTTGCTTTGCTATTCGGGCAAGGCGGGGATCGCTCGACCACCCGCCGGGAAGCCGGGCAAAAACTTTTCAGGTCGGCGTGCGCGGCTTGCCACGGGGCCGACGGCAGAGGGACGTCGCAAGACATTGCGGGATTCACGCGGCCACGCACGTTTCCGGATTTCACGGCGTGCGACCAAACTACCCCGGAACCTAACATCAATTGGCAAGACGTCATCACGCATGGCGGGCGGGCTCGCGGATTTTCCGACATTATGCCGTCGTTCGGTGCGGCACTCAGACCGGAGCAGGTTGACGATCTGGTGGCCTATTTACGTAGCTTCTGCCGGGATTCGCGGTGGCCTCGTGGGGAATTGAATCTGCCGAGGGCGCTGGTCACGGAAAAGGCGTACCCCGAAGACGAAGAAGTGCTGTCGACGAGCTTCAATGCGCAGGGCGCGCCGGGGGGCACAAGTCACATCATTCACGAGCAACGCTTCGGAAAAAACAATCAGATTGAAGTCGATGTTCCGGTCAATTTTCAGGATCAGAATCACACGTGGTATGGGGGCGTTGGGGACACCACGCTCGCCGTAAAGCGAACGTTCTATTCGAACTTGCAGTCGGGATCGATTTTCGCGTTGCAGGGTGGCGTCCTTTTGCCGACGGGGAGCAGAACCCGAGGTTTCGGGACGGGGACGACGACCTTTGAAACTTTTGCTGCCTTTGACCAGCTTTTTCGCACGAATACATTTATCCAGACGCAATTCGGCGCGGATTTGCCGCGTCACACGGACATTGCTCCGCAATCCATATTTTTCAATACGGCTATCGGCCAGAGTATCGCCGTTGATCACGGGTTCGGGCGAGTTTGGAGTCCCATGATGGAGTTCGTTGCGGCGCGAGACCTGGTGGATAACGCAAAGACGAATTGGGATGTCGTACCCCAAATGCAGGTGACGATCAGCAAGAGGCAGCATATCAAGGCCGATCTTGGGGTACGCGTGCCGGTGACGAACACCACCGGACGGAACGTGCAAATCGTTTTCTACCTTCTGTGGGACTGGCAGGACGGCCGGCTGAACGAAGGCTGGCGATGAGAAGCAAAGTCGCGTTGGCTGCCGTTTTACTGGGTATGCTGAGTGTTTCGGCGGGACTGGCTCGTGGCGATGGGAAGCACGCGCCGGCGAAACCAAGCTTTCAAACTTCGGACCGATGTCTGGCGTGCCACAACGGAATCCTGACCTCTTCGGGCGAGGATGTTTCCATCGGGTTCGCCTGGCGTTCCAGTATCATGGCGAATTCGTCGCGCGATCCTTATTGGCAAGGCAGCGTGCGACGCGAATCGATCGATCATCCGGAATCGCAGGCGGCGATCGAAGACGAATGCTCGGTCTGCCACATGCCTATCCCTCGGTATGAGGCGAAGGTGGAAGGCCGGAAAGGCGAAATATTTTCGCACCTTCCGTTTAACGCGGACAACAAAGAGAATGCCAAGGCAGAAGATGGCGTGACCTGCTCGGTGTGCCATCAAATTGCGAAGGAAAAGCTGGGGACGCCCGAGAGTTTTAATGGAGGATTCGTCGTTGAGGCGCCAGCGTCGAAGGGCGAGCACCCGGAGTATGGGCCTTTCAACATTGATGCCGGAAGGCAGCGTGTCATGCAGACATCGTCGGCGGGATTTCGGCCGACGGAGGACGCGCATATCCGGGATTCCGCTTTGTGCGGCACGTGCCACACGCTCATGACCAAGGCTTTGGGCCCGGGCGGAAAAGAGGTTGGGACTTTTCCGGAACAGATGCCCTATCAGGAATGGCTGCACAGCGATTACCCGAACCGGAGCAGCTGCCAATCGTGTCACATGCCGCTCATCTCAGGACAGGTGCCCATTACGGCGGTGCTTGGACAGCCACGGGAGGGAGCGCACCGGCATACTTTTGTGGCGGCAAACTTTTTTATGCTGCGCATGCTGAATTTGTATCGCAAGGAATTGAGCGTGGCGGCGTTGCCTACGGAGATGACCGCGGCATCGGAGAGGACCGTTGGTTTTCTGCAGGGCGAAACGGCACGCGTCAGCCTTCCTAAAATCGAAATGGATTCAGGGAACTTGCGGGTGCAGGTACTGGTGCAAAATTTGAGTGGTCACAAGATGCCGACGGCCTACCCATCGCGGCGTGCGTGGCTGCACGTCGTAATTCGCGATTCGCAGGGCCACAAGATTTTCGAATCGGGCGCGTTGAAGGCCGATGGTTCGATCGAGGGCAACGACAACGATGCGGATCCGACACGCTATGAACGGCACTATCGGGAGATTACCAAGAGCGATCAAGTTCAGATCTACGAGCCAATTCTTAAGGATTCGGCTGGCCGCGTGACGACCGGGCTGCTATCGGCAGTTGGATATTTGAAGGACAACCGGTTGTTGCCGAGTGGTTTCAATAAGGAAACCGCCGAGCACGATATTGCGGTGGTCGGGGACGCGGCCGACGATCCAAATTTTACCGACGCCGGACACCTGGTGCAGTATTCAGTGGGCGTCGGCGATTCGCGCGGGCCGTTTCGCGTGGAGGCGGAGCTGTGGTATCAGCCGATTGGCTATCGATGGGCGCATAATCTGGCGCCGTATGATGCGGCCGAACCGCGGCGTTTTGTGGGATTTTATGACTCTATGGCGGGCGCAAACGCGGTGTTGGTGACGCGGGCGGAAGCTAAGGAATAGGCCAAGCTTTCGCTTCGGTCTTACGTTGGAGATCAGAACGCGTGCTGAAGTCCGCAAGGCTCCGCGGATTCCGCCTTGCGCTACAGGTCGGAGGGGGGCGATTGAGCTACCATTTGGCTCAAATCAATGTTGGCCGGCTGGTTGCTCCGATCGACGACCCGAGGATTGCGAAGTTTGTGGCCGGTCTCGAACCTATCAATGCTCTTGCTGACCGGGCTCCGGGATTGTCTGGCGCCTGCAGTCAGGGTTAGGAAACGCCACCGATATTGCGTATAGCGATGATCCTACGATGATGGTGAATATGTCCGTCTGAGAATCGTTCGAGGCGCTGCGCGAGTACGTTTACCGTTCGGACCACGCCAAGTTCTTTCGGGATCGCGCGAAATGGTTCCGTAAAGCTGGACAAGCCTATCTACTGTTTGTGGTGGGTTCCGGTCGGGCACCGGCCGACGGTGGCCGAGGGCCGCGAACGGATGGAGCATTACCAGCGGTATGGCGCGACACCGTCCTCGTTTTGGTTTTCACAGCGGTTTCCCGAACCGGCTGACGAGGGCGTCTGCGTTTAGCGTCTGTGTTTAGATCGACACGGATGAAGAAACAAAAACGGCTGGTAGTGTTGCGCTGCCAGCCGTTTCGTTTTCTAGTTTGTCGTCAAGCTAACTTATCGGTGGCCGCCTCCACCATGGAAGCCTCCGCCACCTCCGCCGTGGAATCCACCACCGCCATGGAATCCGCCGCCGCCGAAGCCGCCGCGGGACATTGTGCCGCCCCGGAACCCACCACCGGTGAAGCCGCGGCTGCCGCCTGCTGCGAATCCACGATTACCAACGAATCCGCGTCCGCCGACAAAGCCTCGGCCGCGGCCGAATCCGCCCCGCCCGAAGAATCCGCGTCCCCGGAACCACGGACCCGCGCCGATGAACACGCCACCGACGAACCAGTCAGGGCCGTAGTAGCCGTAAGGCGCGCAGGCATAAGGGACATAGCCGTAATAGCCGTAGGCGCAAACCGGAGCCCCGTATCCGTAGCCGTATCCGTAGTCGTATCCGTAAACCGGTCCGCCAAAGCCCACGCCGACGGAAACTCTCTGCGCGCTCGCGAACGATGCGCAGAACATGCAAACAACCAGTACACCTGCAATTCTTAGGAATTTCATGATTGGGACCTCCTTTTTGAGATCCGCAACTTCTGCTTCAGAATCAACGTGTTACCGGGATTCGGAGGCTTTTTGCTTCCGCTCCCTCACCCTATTAAACTCCAAAACGGACAAAAAGTTGCAAGAGAATTTTGCTAGAGCTCAGTTGTGGAGTCGAGGTGTGGCGCGGTGGTTTAGGTGGAACCTATCGGTTGCCGGCTCTTTCGTTTGCCGGTGCCTCACTAGTCCCACCTTGCTTCCGTTTCCACACCCCGCTCATCGAACCGGACGTGCGGATTTGCCGCATCCGGCTCTCGGAGAAGACTCACACAATCGCCGTAGCCATTGCCTGTGACGCTGTCTGCAACTTCTGAAAACACCTTGGGAGTTGTCAGGCTCATCGCCAATCTCCCTTTCGTCGTCGCTTCTTGCGTCCGCCTTCAACTAAGGCCCCTTCCCTCCACCGGAATTACCCAGGCTTCATCGGTACTACGAGCCTCTCCGCCATCCCAAACGGCCCGGCCTTTCTCTCACGAGCTGCCAGTTGATCCACACCGCGATCACCGCTGGGACTTCCCGTGTTGCGCATGGTCCACTTTGCCTACATGCCGTCGCCAATACCCCGGCAGGTCAGATGGAAGTTTGTTCGCTCATACATTCCATCCACTTCGGCCTTCCCCGAAACCGGGGCGGGTCGGCTCCTGCATCACTATTTTCGGGGCCTGCTCAGCGTTCACTTACGTTACGGCCTGCATGCTCGCCAAGTCGCCTAGCGACTCTCTGCACCAGAGGCTTCAGCAATCTCGTTGCCTCCACTCACGCGCAACATAAATCCCAATTTGGCCTTTTCAGTGAGCTTTCTGACTAGCCCGAGGGAGCATCCGCTATACGCAGGACCGCGGAAGCAAGGACAGTTAGCTCAAGGAGGGGAAGAAAGTAGATATGTCAGTAAATAAGTGCACACACGTCAGCTATTTTGCGCACTCCGAAGGTCGATATCATGGTGTTATACCCCCATAAGAATAGCGAGAGAGAGGCAAGCGGCCCAGGATCGACTGAATGCCTATGTGTGCTGTTATTACTTGACATTCGTTGAGAGTTGTATTATGGGATCTTTCATGACCACACCAGCCAAAAGAAAGGCCCTACTGGCTTCCGGGACCTTGAACCCGCATCCAGAAGCAGTGCGCTCGGAGCTGTTCCAAATGGATTTCTTCGACCCCTACGATCTCGCGCAGGTTAAATACGAGATGTTGCGCGCCCATTCGGTCGATGATGACCCCGTTGCTGAAGTGTGCCGCCGATTCGGCCTCAGCCGAGAAAGCTTTTATCAAATTCAACGGGCTTTTCTTGAGCTGGGGTTCGGTTCTTTCCTACCGCGAAAGAGAGGCCGCAAGGGCCCGGTCAAGCTCAAGGGCGAAGTACTGGAGTTCGCCTTCGCAAAGCAAAAAGAGAATCCCGATCTCGATCCGGGTCGATTGGCCGCTTTGATCCAGGAGCGTTATAGCATTCCGATCCATAGGACGACCGTGCTGCGGGGAATGAAAAAAAAACGGCGCTCCCCGAGAAAAGGCTCGGCGATTAACATTCGTGGCGAGCAACGACCCAGTGCAGGAGATCTATGAAAATGTGCGTAGTGAAGCACTCGAGAACACAGAACCTCCTCCCCGGGGCTTGGAGCGAGTTCTCCGGTATGGAGTGGCCAGCCTGCTTCCCGGCGTGCAACAGGATTTTCCTTTCGTCCTTTACGCTCAGAGTGTTTCTCGCCCGGCCTGGAACGGGAAGCGAGATTTTCACCGGGAGAACCTCCGTCAGGTTTATGAATTCCTTACCCAGGAGGTGATGAAACATGCGAGCTGCCATCTATGCCCGGGTTTCCAGTGAGAGGCAAGAGAAAGAGCATACGATCGGTTCGCAGTTGGAGGTCTTGCGGAACTATGCAGCCCAAAACGGGATGGAGATCATCGAGGAGTTTACGGATGAAGGGTACAGCGGGGCACGTCTGGATCGCCCGGCCCTGGATCGGATGCGCGACCTGGCAGAGCGCCGGGGATTCGAAGTGCTGTTGACTCACTGTACGGATCGACTGGCGCGGAAGTTTGTCCTGCAGGCCTTAATTCTGGAAGAGTTGGAACGATTCGGAGTGAAGGCCATCTTCCTGGAGGGTGGGGCCGCAGACGATCCGCTTTCGAAACTCATGCACCAGATCACCGGAGCTGTGGCCGAGTTTGAGCGGGCGAAGATCGCCGAAAGGAATCGGCGTGGCAAGCTCTACCGGGCCCGGTGCGGCGAGATTGTTGCTGGGCAAGTTCCTTTCGGTTATGTGCGCATCCCGCGCCGTGACGGCGTGGCATCGCACGTGGAGATCCGAGACGACGAAGCGGCCGTGGTGCGCAGAATCTTCGATACGTATGTGAAGCAAGGCCTGACCGTCCGCCAGATCGCCAAGCAACTCACGCTGGAAGAAACTCCTACGCCGGGCGGTGGCCGGGAATGGAATTGGGCCAAGGTGGATCGAATTCTTCATGATGAGGCCTATATCGGCACGTTGTACTACAACCGCTTTAACTGTGCGATGGCAGAACGAACATATGGTCAGAAGCGGCCTTACGTGAAACGCACTCTTCGACCACGGGAGGAATGGATTCCGATTTCGGTACCCTCTATCATCGACTTAGAGACCTTTCACCAGGCAGGAATGAGAGGCAAAGACAATCAGAAATTCTCTCCACGGAATTTGCAGGAGCCTGCTTATCTTCTGCGGAAGCTTGTCCACTGCGGACATTGCGGGTGCAGTTGCTTCGCAAGGACTTTGAATCCAACTGCCGCGAGCCCCTACCATTATTATGTTTGCCACCGAGTGCAAAGGCGCTTCCTTAAAGAGGAGCGCTGTTCACAGCGACGCATCCGTTCGGATGCGTTGGACGAACTGGTTTGGGAGGAAGTGAGCACCAGGCTGCAAGAACCCGAGTTGGTGCTGGAAGCGTACAGAGAGGGCAGGACTCATCGTGTGGATCGAGATGAGTCTGGGTCGAACGAACAAGCGCAGAAGCTGGCGACTCAGATCAAGTTGGCGAACACGGAGATGACGCGGCTTCTGGATGCTTACCAGGTCGGTGCGATTGAACTGTCGGACTTGCAGAAGCGCCGACGGCTGGTTGAATCAAAGCTCGATACCCTCAATCGAGAGAAGGAACTTCTGGAGAAGATCGCTGCGGAGCAAAGGCACGAAGGCGATGCTCGAGGTGAGCTGCAAGAGTTTGCCGCCCTGGTGTCGAGTCATCTAGAACTCACTTCGTTCGAGGATAAACAGAAGCTCCTGCGCATGGTATTGGACAAGGTCGTAGTCAAGGACTGGCGTGTCGACGTGCACTACAATATCCCACTTTCTCGACCCTCTGCTCCGACGAAACAAAGAGTGTCAACCAATTTGGATTTGTGTTGCGCACGTACATTGCTGCTCTGATTGCTACCGGGTGGAGCGAACCAGTTCCCGGGCGGGTTACTCCCGCTGTGGACCACCACCTTTCACGGCGCACCCGGTTTTGTCGTTAAGCGAGCACCGGTGAGTCCAAGTTGGCTTCCCTATGGAGCGATGGCCTCTTTCCGCTGTCAACAATTGGGCCAGGAAACAATCGGTATTTTGGGCGAGGTGGCTGACTAGTTCTGTCGAAAAATCTTACGGCGGATATCCGGCCAGAACTCCCTGACGACGTTATTGATGGTTGCAGCTTCGATCTGTGCAGCCCAGTTCACTGCCGTGTTGCTCAGGCTGCGCTCCTCCCGTGGGTAATACAAGTTGGACAAACCTGCTTCTAATCCATTGCCAACAATCTCAGAGTAGTTAAAGCTCGTGCCTCCGGAATCGGTCTTGGTAAGAACGACACGGGATAACGAGTAGCCTGCGCGGCGGAAAAAACCTCCATGGCCGAGGGTATAGTAACGTGGATCTTCGTGCGTCAGCGCGGGGACAATTGCTTCCGTGAAAAAAGATCCCGACGCTTGATCCACGAAGGCCCGCCAATAATAGCGGCCGTACCCAGCGAGCCCCTGGTGCAACTCCGGATACGACTTCAAAGCCATACTTTGGCCGGCGATTATTCCGGTCCAAATGAATGCTGAATAGTCCCCGCTGTCCTGCGTTGCAAGAGTGAATTTTCCCCTGGTGGTCAGCGGAGGCAGTTCTGTGTTGGCGTCCACGGCGCCGAAATTTGGAACGACCCCAAACATGCGATTGGTCTGCTTGCCCTCAGAACTATCTGTCTTCTGGTCGGGTGGGGCCGGGTCCTGCGCCGGAGTAGGCGACGCGTTCTGAGGCTTTGACTGTGTAACGGCGTCTGGTTGGGTTGCAGAATCTCGAGTGCTGCTTGGTGATTGCTGACTCCGCTGCTCGGGCGCTGGGCCGCTCGGCTTGTCTGGGACTGCTGTCTGGGGTGAGATGAGTGTCGGAGACAGAAGCAGATATAGAACCACAGCGGCATTTCCAATTGTAGGCACAGCGTACTCCGTTGGACCATCTCGATGGGGAGGGATGACATGGGGGCATACCCATCCTGCTCTCAAGGCCGAGACAATGATGTCCTGTTCGGGACAGGTGCCAAATGGAGGAAGCCTGAGCGTGGATTTTAACATCCACCTGCTTGCACGCCTTGATGTCGATTGATGGCGCTTGCCGCCAGTAATCGTGCTTGTAGGCGATGAGGCGAACATAAAAATTTACTCATTTCGCCGATGTCTTCCGTACGTGGAAAATACGGGCATTCGGAGCCTAACCTGTAACTCCATTTGACCGGAAGAATCAAAGAGATCGAACTGTTCACGGTCTCTTCGACTGCTGGTGGCCGATGGACATGCAGAGAGAGGATTTATGTCAAAAGTTTGGCTCATTACTGGTGCTTCTCGTGGTCTTGGCCGTGCGTTTACGGAAGCGGTGCTTGAGGCAGGAGATCGCGTGGTGGCGGCGGCCCGCAAGCCAGAGCAACTTGTCGAACTCGAGAGCAGGTATGGTGAGAACATTCGTAGCGTCCCGCTGGATGTCACCAACGAGGAGCAAGCCAATGCCGCCTTCGGTGCGGCCATTGCAAACTTCGGCCGCCTAGACGTGCTCGTAAACAATGCGGGCTACGGTTATGTTTGCCCCGTCGAAGATACGTCAATCGCCGATTTTCGAGCGCAGATTGAGACCAACCTATTTGGTGTCATCATCATGACCAAGGCGGTGCTCCCCTACTTTCGTGAGCGCCGGGCCGGACACATCCTCCAGTTAACATCGATCGCAGGACGTGTCGGACCTGCGGGGCGCGCACCCTACGCGGCCGCGAAGTTCGGGGTCGAGGGATTCTCGGAGTCGCTCTCCAGAGAGATCGGACCGCTGGGCGTCAAGGTCACGATCATTGAACCCGGCGGCTTTCGCACAGACTTCGCGGGTTCCTCGACCGAACTGAGTGAAGGCCGACCGGAGTATGACGCCACCGTCGGCGCTTCCGTTCGCTTCCAGAGAAACTATAACGGGAGACAGCCGGGCGATCCGGCGAAGGCGGCGGCGGTGCTTCTGCACGTTGCCTCGCTGTCCGAGCCGCCGCTACGGTTGTTGCTCGGAAGCGATTGTTACGCAGCAGCCGAGAAGAGCGCTCTTGAGAAGCTTGAGTCCGACAGAAGGTGGAAGGATCTCAGCCTCTCGACGGACTACTCGGCGGACGAGAAACACATGTCTAAGAATCCGGTGAATTCCTGAAAACAGGTGGCGTTGCAGGATAACGGCGCGTCGAGCTGCTGATGGTAGGACTCCGCGCGAACGCTTCGGTGATTTTCGCTAGCCGTGCGGCTCTTGCTGCCGACTTTCAACCGGGCATCCTTCCGGGGATCCCAAGCCACAACTTGGGTGACATGGAGTCGCGCAAGGCGTGCAACCAGGCCCGCGTTCCTTGACGTGTCGACGTATCAACGAAGCTTTTTCATCTCTCCGGGTCCGACCCTTGCATCAAGGTTTGGCTCACAAGACGGAACCTTCCCGTCTCGCAGTCTTTCCGCCTGTTGATTAGCCACTGCCTCGCTCCTGTCGTTGCAGAACGCATGCCCGAGTTCGTGGGCAGCGACAAGTTCCCGAAGCTTGTCGGCGCGCATGTGCCACCGTGCTTTGAGTTCATCTCTGCGCCCGGGCACATCCGCTACCAATGCTTCTTCGATGAACGTCTGTCTTTTCGCAGAGTAGGTAAATGCGGGGCTGTCTGGGTCGAGTCCTCGTGGCACAACAATGGCTTTCCAGTCTTCGGAGCGCACCAGAATCCAGGTCCATTCCCCGACCTGGGCCAAGGGCAATTTGACGAGCGCGCTGCGAAGGACGGCCACCTGTTCGTAACACTTTTCCATCGTGTAACCTTTACTGCACACAAAGTGTTGGAGTGGGGGCTTGTCTTGGGGCCGAGCGGCGGCCCGGAGTGAAGCGGGATCATCCGTGTGGCCGTAAGCAGGGATGGTGACGTCGGGGCTTAAGGACATTCTCAACGGCGGGTTTTGCGCAAGCGTCGAAGGAATCATTCCCAGGGATATCAATGCGATACAAATCCCGAATGTTTTCATGGCGCCACCTCAAAGGGCGACGCCGACTGTGGTTTACGGGGGCAGGTACATCAATGCTCCCGCTGTTCCGATCGAGACACATGTAAGTGACGCGCTAAGGAGCCTGGCATCTACTACTTACACAAGAAAGTGACGAGAATTATTGGCCGGGTGTAGACTTCCTCCGAGTTATTGTGCCTTCTCAATCCCAGCTTCCGCGTGTCCTGCGTTTCGGAACCTTCGAGGTGGATGTTCCGGCAGGCGAACTGCGCAAGAATGGAATCAAGCTGAAGCTACAGGAACAACCGCTTCAAGTGCTGTGCATGTTGATCGAGCATTCCGGCGAAGTGGTCACACGAGAAGAACTTCGCAACCGACTTTGGCCGGCCGATACCTTCGTGGATTTCGACCATGGCCTGAATGCGGCAATTAAGAGGTTGCGAGACGCTTTGGGCGATTCTGCGGAGAACCCGCGTTTCGTGGAAACTGTTACGCGACGCGGCTATCGCTTTATAGGGGTTCCGGGGACACCGATACCGATACCGATCGCCACCCCATCAGCCGCGCCCAGACCCCGGCGGGGGCTGTTCACTACGAGGAACGCGGTTCTAATGGGATTAACGGTGTGTGTTCTTACGGTTCCTTTTCTGTACTACAGCCATTCGCTCCGATCCAAAGCAGGTCAGCCGACTGTAACCCCTGCGGTCACCAACATTGGTGAAAAACATACCCCAAGTCTTTCGCCAGACGGCCAGCATTTGGCGTTCGCCTGGAACGGCGGAGCCGGCAATCACTTCAGCTTATATGTGAAGCTCGTTGGGACTGAGGAATCGCTACGACTGACGAAGCAGGCATCCATCGACTTCAATCCGGTTTGGTCGCCGGACGGACGCTACATCGCGTTCTGTCGCATCGCAAAAGGCGGAACAGGCATTTACATCATCCCCGCCATGGGAGGCGTTGAGCGCAGAGTGCGCGAGACCCATTGGCAGGAGGTCGAGTTTTACCAGGTCTTTTGGTTCTTCGGCCGCCTCGCGTGGTCGCCCGATGGGAAGTTACTTGCGTATTCTGATAGTAGGGACTCCAGCGAACCTGCTACTTCCATTTTTCTCCTGTCGCTCGATTCGCAAGAGGTTCGCAGACTCACTTCTCCGCAAGGTTCAGTGGGCGACTATAATCCTGCATTCTCGCCCGATGGTCGAACATTGGCTTTCAACAGAAGCTCGCAGGGAGTGACTTCAATCTACACGGCACCGGTTTCGGGAGGAGAGGAACAACGTCTTAGCACGGGCGTTCAATACGGCTGGGGTCTAGCGTGGACGCCGGACGGACGCGACATTGTTTTCGCGAAGGCTGGTTGGCTTGCAGATGCTGGCTGGCTTTGGAAGATACCCCGTGGAGGGGGGGAACCAGAACGACTGCAGTTCGGTCAAGAAGGAGTCGAACCTTCGATTCAAGGGAACCGATTGGCATATGCGCGCCAGACGGCGAATATCAACATCTGGCGAAGGAAACTCAATTCGTTGGTTTCGGCAGGCGCATCCGACAGGTTCATACATTCCACAAGAATGGAAAGCGGTCCGCAGTTCTCGCCTGATGGAAGTAAGATTGCTTTCGAATCTACCCGTAGCGGCGCTTATGAAATCTGGATGTGTCAGAGTGATGGAACTGGTGTTGTTCAGCTCACCCACTTCAACTCTTCGACTGGAACTCCACGTTGGTCGCCCGACGGACAACAGATTGCTTTCGACTCTCGCGCTCCCGGCAATGCAGAAATTTTCGTCGTGGATGCTCAAGGAGGAGCGCCTCGCAGGCTCACCAGCGAACCATCGAGCGACGTTGTGCCAACCTGGTCGCGAGACGGACGCTGGATCTACTTTGCCTCGGATCGCACTGGCAATCATGAGGTATGGAAGATGCCTTCGACGGGTGGAGCCGCTACGCAAGTCACACATCATGGCGGATTCGCAGCCTTCGAATCGACCGATGGCAGATTCCTCTATTACGCAAAAGGCATGAGCGCTCCGGGATTATGGCGCATTCCGACGAAGGGCGGCGAAGAGGTGAAGATTATTGGCTCGCTGGAAGCAGGCCACTGGGGCTATTGGACAGTGGTCGAGAACGGCATCTATTACCTCGATACGAAAGTGAAACCTGGGATCGCCTACTTCAATGTCACTACCCGCCGCACCACACGAGTGTTCGATCTGGAGAATCGTCCAACCACCCAAGCGCCGGGGCTAGCTGTGTCTTCGGACAAGGGGACAATCCTATACACCCAACTGGATGCGTTGAGTAGGGACATCATGCTGGTGGAGAACTTCCGATGACTCACCAAGCGCTCCCTCGACTTATCCATTCAAACTTATCGGGAAGGCGATTGGTTACGAGCACGGGACGACGTTTGGCGCCGTCAGTGGTGACGGAGTTGGCGACAATCCGGGAGTTGACCAGTTCGGTATACACCGTGCCGTGAGACAACAGTGCCGGCGTGGGGTGTAGCGGATGGCGTACGCATGTCCGAGTAGAGGAGAACGCAGTGGGCTTTAGGTTTTCCTTGGCTCTATCCGCCGTTTCCAGCTTCGTGCGCGTTTAGGTCCACCATGGCTTCATTAACGTCTCCCCCCTCGCAGACCCCACCGTGCAGATTTCCCGCAGCGGGTTCCTCAGGCGTGACTCCCCGCCCTGTTCCAAAATCCATCATGGCCAGGTCGGTTGGTCTGTCGATTTGTGTGGACATAGTGACCGAGGTCGGAGCCTCGACTATGTTTCCTTTCGACAGATTCGTCCGCTTGTTCCCCCCTTCCCTCCAATGGGTACCGTGGCCGCTCCTTTCGGAAGCCCTGCGGTTCCCCACCTTCACAGGTACTATGGGATCGTAAGACTGCTCGTCCATCCGTCCTCGGTCGCCTACGGTCACCCTTGGCAGCCGTCTTACCGCTCTTACGAGCGGAGATGGGGAGCTCTCCTGGGTTCATGGGAAAATCCCTTTGGAAACATGCCCTGAGCTAGCGACTCCGGCGATCCCGGGACGCCCTTCGCGATTGCGGTCGTTCCCGGATGCTGCCTTCCGCTGCTAAGACGGCGTCGGCATCGCAACGTTGTGAGATTTCGGAGCTGAACCTTCATGGCCTGCTTCCTTGCTGTGTACGCTTCGCACCCACCAGTCACCCGGTGAATGGCAACACTCGCTACCGGCCTGCTCGCTAGCTTTGGCCGCACGGGACTCGCACCCGTTGGATTTCATTAAATGGTTTCCCCTACTCCATCACCGGTTCCTCCACTTCCACGCTTATCCCAGCGCGACCCAACCGACACTCCTGCCTCCTCGCGCTGAGGTTTCTGCGGTATGATGGCTCACTTCGGAAAGCTGTTTGCGGAACCCAGCACTGACGCGATCCAGGCGAGGTGAGCCATGGCGCCGTGGGACGCTCGATCCCTGACATTATTCCCGCTGAATCAACGCTACAGTCTTGCAGTCCTGTACGCGATCGCACCCGCTTTAGCCCGTTTTCCAAGACGATGTTTGGGAGGTAACCGCGATGGCCACCGCCACCAAGATGCGGAAGACCGGAGTCGAAGTCGTCGGCGACATACCTTGGGGGACACATTTTTGTCTCTTCTATGAGACAAGAGCGGATCTGCTCGAAACACTGGTCTCCTACTGCAAAGTTGGATTGGAGAACCAGGAGTTTTGCTTTTGGGTAGTTGCCGAACCCCTTACGGTAGAAGACGCCAGGCATGCATTAGAACGAGCTGTTCCTGGCTTCGATCAATACCTCGCTGACCAGAGCATAGAGATTGTCGCGGCTCGCGACTGGTATCTCCGGGATGGCACGTTTGATCTCAACAGAGTGATCAGCGGTTGGAACGAAAAACTTGCGCGCGCGTCGGCCAGAGGTTACGCCGGCGTAAGGGTGACCGGAGATACCGCGTGGCTCGAAAAAAAGGACTGGAAGGATTTCTGCGAATACGAAGAGTCACTCAATCAGGCGATCGCCGGTCAGCGTCTCGCGGTGCTGTGCACCTACCCGCTGGCTGCCTGCGGAGCCGCTGAAATTCTGGATGTGGTACGAACACATCAGTTTGCGGTAATCAAGCGGCGCGGGGGTTGGGACGTTATCGAAACCGCCGGGCACAAACAAGCTAAGGCTGAAATCAAGCGCTTGAATGAGGAACTTGAGCAACGTGTCCTGGAACGGACCAGCCAACTTACGGCTGTCAACAGAGAGCTGACAAAGGAAGTGCTCCAACGTCAACGCGCGGAAGAGGCCCTGCAGCGTAGCGAAGCTTATTTAGCGGAAGCGCAGAGGATCAGCCATACGGGCAGTTTCGGCTGGGATGTTTCCAGCGGACAAATCTTCTGGTCAGAGGAAACGTTTCGAATTGTTGGATACGATCCGACAGTCCAACCGTCAGTGGAATTGGTCCTCCAGCGCACCCACCCTGAGGACCGAGCGCTCGTCCGGCAAAGCATCGATCGCGCGGTACGGGAGAGAATGGCTTTTGACTTCGAACATCGATTGCTGATGCCTGACGGTTCAACCAAGTATGTGCGGGTTGTGGGCCATCCCGCGATAAAGGCGGGATCGGGCGATGCTAGATTCGTTGGGGCGATCACGGACGTCACCGAACGCAAACGCGCCGAGGAGGCCCTGCTTCGCAGCGAAGCCTACTTAGCGGAAGGCCAAAGGCTAACCCACACAGGCAGTTGGGCATGCAATATCGCTACCGGAGAGGTCCGTCACTCCTCCGAGGAACACTCCCGCTTGTATGGCTTCGATCCGGAGAGGGGAATACCTTCCTTCGAAGAAATGGCACAGCGTATTCATCCAGAAGATCGGCCTCGGGTCGTGGAAACCGTAGAGAGAGCGAACCGCGCGGGAAAGGATTTCGAGGTGCATTTTCGAATCGTTCTTCCAGACGGTACGATGAAATACGTGCATGGTGTAGGCCATCCTGTTTTCAATGCATCCGGCGACCTCGTCGAATACGCCGGAATCCTGATGGACGTGACCGAACGCAGGCTGGCAGAGGCGCTGCGTGACGGAGAGAGTCATATCCTGGAGATGATCGCGCGCGATGCTCGCCTGGAGGCGATACTGGATAGCCTCGTACGCGTTGTGGAAGCCCAATTTGCCGGCTTGCTTTGTTCTGTCCTGCTCCTCGATGAGGACGGGCAGCACGTGCGGCACGGCGCGGCACCCAGCCTTCCCGAGCCCTACAGCAAGGCTATCGACGGCCTTTGTATCGGACCGAACGCCGGATCATGCGGCACGGCGATGTACCGCAGAGAACTTGTTGTCGTCACAGACATTCTCCAGGATCCGCTCTGGGAGCCGTACCGAAGTGTTGCCGAGCCCTATGGGTTCCGCGCCTGCTGGTCCACTCCTATACTTGCGCATTCGGGCAAGGTGCTGGGCTCGTTTGCCATGTATTACCGCGAACCACGCAGTCCTAGCTTGCCTGAGACCCACGCTCTGAAAATGGCCACCCACCTCGCCGGCATTGCCATTGAACGCAAACTGGCGCGTGAAGAGCGCGAACGATTGCGTCAGGCCCAGGCGGATCTCGCGCACATAAACAGGGTGACCACCATGGGAGAGCTAACGGCTTCGCTGGCGCACGAAGTGAATCAACCGATTGCCGCTGCAGTCACCAGCGCCAATAGCTGCATCCACTGG
This sequence comes from uncultured Acidobacteriota bacterium, assembly GCA_963721915.1. Lineage (GTDB taxonomy): Bacteria > Acidobacteriota > Terriglobia > Acidiferrales > UBA7541 > Acidiferrum. The sequence goes on from CAVRLD010000013.1 coordinate 86,186, forward strand.
TTGGCGGACGACACCCCAAACGTTGACAAGGCGCGCGCGGCCGCCATGAGGATCGCAAAAGACGGAACACGTGCGGCGGAAATTATCAGCCGGATTCGGCTGCTGTTTCAGAAGGGCACTCCGCAATGGCAGTTGGTCGATGTAAACGAAATCATTGGAGAGATGATCGTGCTGCTGCGCGGCGAGGCAACGCGCTACTCGATTTCAGTCCAGACGGAGTTGGCGGCGGATCTTCCGCAGGTGATGGGGGATCGCGTGCAATTGCAGCAGGTCATGATGAATCTCATGACTAACAGCATCGACGCCATGGAAGCTGTGGACGGAGCGCGGGAGTTGGTTATCAAGTCGCAGCGAGCGAATCACGAGCAACTTCTAGTGTCCATCAGCGATACCGGCGTGGGGCTGCCCCCACAGCAGGGGGACCAGATCTTCGATGCGTTCTTCACCACTAAACCACACGGTACCGGCATGGGACTCCGGATCTGCCGCTCCATCGTTGAGTCGCATGGCGGGCGCTTGTGGTTCATGGCCAATTCTGGGCGGGGTGCAACTTTTCAGTTCACGGTGCCCGCCACAGTCGCGGGGCACGCATAACCTCCGCATTTACTCCAACATGGTAGCCAAGCGTTGTTCTCTCCGCCGCCACACCAGCGGACGAGAATGCGGGTACTACAACCGGACAGATCATGTGCTATACACCCGGACATCTCGATGTGCTAACAATAAATACCAAAAAATCGCTGGACAAGCACCGGCACTTGTGCTACCTTCTAGGTGCGTTTGTTGCTCTTGTATCGCGTACGTCAGTGTGAAGCGGTCGCAAGGTTCAAACTTGCGGCCTTTTTTTACGCCCGGACGCGGCCCGCATCTCTGTAGAGGGGTTCGGAGTCGAGGCACCAGATAGCTCAACAATCGAGCGCGGCCCCTAATCCGGCCGGGCTCAAAGTATGATCGCAACGCGGTCAACAGAAAAGAGTAACGCAGTGAGTAAAGAACAAGGAACAGTGAAGTGGTTCAACGCCAGCAAGGGCTTTGGATTCATCCAGCGCCAGAGCGGTGAAGATGTTTTCGTGCATTTCTCCGCGATCGTGGCTGATGGCTACAAATCGTTGAACGACGGCCAAGCGGTTGAATTCGAAGTGACCAAGGGCCCCAAGGGCCTGCAGGCCTCGAACGTCCAACCCCTCTAAGCCACTTCACAAAAACACCATTCGGGCGGAGTGCGAAAGCGCCCCGCCCGTTTTTTTTGTCATCCGCGCCGCGCGGTCCCGCCTGTGTAGGCGCCGGGCTTTACCCTAATCCCCCACTCACCGAAATCGTCTCTCCCGTCACCCACCGCCCCGCATCGCTGGCCAGAAAACACACCACTTCCGCGATGTCCTCCGCCGTCCCTAGTCTCCCCAGCGCCGTCCGCTGCATCAGCGCATCCTTGTACGCCTGAGGCGTATCGCTGGCCAGTTCCGTCTCCACAAATCCCGGCAAAACAGAATTGATCGTGATCCCCCGCGCCCCCAGTTCCTTCACATAGCACCGGGCCAACTGCTCCAGCGCCCCCTTCGACATCTGGTACACCGCCAGCAGCCCGGTAACCTGCGCGATGCGCGTCCCGCATGAAGAAATATTGATGATCCGCCCGCCATTCCCCATGTGCGGAACCGCCGCCTGAATCGCAAACATCGGCCCGCGCGCGTTCACCGATATCGTCCAGTCAAACTCCCGCTCGGTCATGTCTTGCATCGCGGTGCGGTTGCCCACACCGGCGTTGTTCACCAGGATGTCGAGCCGGCCGAGTTGCTTCACGGTAGCATCCACGAGCTGGCGCACTTGCTCGACCGAACCCATGTCCGCCTGCACGGCCACAGCGCGGCCTCCGGCACGTTCGATCGACGCCACGGTTTCGTCCGCTTGTTTCTTGCTCGCTCGATGATTGATGACGACCGTAGCGCCGGCGGTAGCGAGACTCTCGGCGATCGCCCGCCCAATCCCCCGCGACGCACCCGTAACGATGGCGACCTTCCCCTGCAGCGAAATATTCATAGGTATAGTCTGGACCGTAGTGGCTGATCTTTAGATCGGTCATTCACCGCCTCAGCCCATCGACACATTCTCAGCACATGAAACTCGGTCTTCCCCACCTAGGCGTTATAGTTCGCCACCACTCGCGCCACTTTCCCTACCGCCGACAGCTCCATAAACTCCGCCGTCCGAGTCCCTTTTTGATTGGCGTAGTAGAGCACCACGCTGTTCAAGCCCCACAACACGTCTTCCAGGCGAAACTGCAGTTCCGGATAAGCCTCCAAACCTCGCTGAAAGTAGGCCCGCAAGTTTGCCTTGCCAACTACCCTGCCGTCTGGTTTCCCCAACAGCTTGGCCGCAACCGGCGAAGTCAATTCAACCTGGTCCTCATAGTGCGCCATGATCGAGTCCAAGTCATGGGCGTTCCACGCCGAAACCCATTGATTGGCCAGCTTCCAAGCCTCGTCTTTCGTCACTCCGCCACCTCGTGATGACGGTCATCCAGGAACCTACCGCAGCGCCTGCCGCAAGTCCTCGATCAAATCCTCGGCATCCTCGATCCCAATCGACACCCGCACCGTTCCCGGCATTACATGGGCCTTCTTCAACTCCTCCAAACTCATGTTGTAGTGCGAAGTGTAAGCCGGCAAGACCACCAGCGACTCGACCCCGCCCAAACTCACCGCGAGCAGGAACAACCGCACGCTATCGCAAAACTTGTGCGCCGCCGGCAGCCCGCCCTTCAAATCAAATGCCAGCATGGACCCGAATCCGCGCATCTGCCGCTTCGCCAATTTGTGATCCGGGTGCGAAGCCAGACCTGGATAATGCACGCGCGCGACTTTTGGGTGTTTCTCCAAAAGTTTCGCCACTGCGATAGCGTTCTCGCCCTGACGCTTCACGCGCAAAGCCAGCGTCTTGATCCCGCGACTCAACAAAAACGCCGCCTCCGGGTCCATCGATCCACCCAGATAAATCACCATCTGCTGGATGCGCTCCATCCACTCTTTGCTTCCTGCCACCACGCCGGCAATCACGTCCGAATGGCCAGCCAGCGCCTTGGTCGCGCTGTGCACCACCATGTCGAAGCCTATAGCCAGCGGCTGCTGTAATACCGGAGTCGCAAACGTATTGTCGATGATGGATACGAGATGATGTTTCTTTGCGAACCCAATCGCCTTTTGCAGGTCGACCAGCCGCACCGTGGGATTCGTCGGCGTCTCCACATACAAGACTTTCGTCCGCGGCGTCACCAACGATTCGATACCGTCAAGGTCGGTGCCCACCTGGTGCACGGTGATGCTCATGTTCGGAAACACATCGCGCATCAGTCGGTATGTGCCGCCATATAGCTGGGCCGTCGAAATCACTTCGTCGCCGGCCTTTAACGCGCTGAGCAACGCATGGGAGATCGCCGCCATCCCCGAAGCGGTCACAACCGCGGCTTCCGCGCCTTCCAGCGCCGCAATCTTCCCTTCCGCAATCGCCAGCGACGGATTCCCATAGCGCGTGTAGATGTACGCCCCGCTCTTGCCCTCAGCCCAGCGCTTCATCTCCGCCGTCGAAGAAAACGTAAACGTGGACGTGCGGCAAATCGGCGCGCTCACCGGTCCGCCGACACCATGGCGCATCCCCTCCCCCGCATGAATCGCCTGGGTTTGCGCGCCAAGTTTTCGCCCGGAGCCGTGCCCCGCGTCTCGCTCCCTGCGGTGCTTCTGTTTGGCTTGATTCCTCATAGTGACCGCCATTTTGGTCATTACCCGACTCCTTCCAGCAAGCTCCAAATTGGCGCGAACTCGTCATATCTCCTCTTGGACGAACCGCAGCGCGTGAGCGAGTCGTGAATGTTCGCTTACCAACCCAACCCACGGTCATCCTCTCTAAGACGGCGGCGGCGCTGTGGCTCCCTCGCTCCCATGGGTTCGTCCGAGGCCACCACTTCGCCCTCACCCCGTCCGCCGCCGCGCGAAACTTGCCACCTTATGGCGGTTTCCGCAAATCGCCATCGAACACCACCGCCGCCGGTGCGTCCGCGAAGTATCGCAAAAGAACAACCCGCAGCCAGGATTCGCGCAAATCCGAACCCGCGCCTCCGCTCCCTCCACCAGAATTTCCGCCGCGGACCGCGCAATCGCCGCTAGCAACCAGTCCAGCCCACCCTCGCGCGCAATAAATTCCAGCTTCCAACTCCCATTGTTCTGCACCAGTTCGTCGTGTCCCTCCGTAATTCGCAGGACCTCGTTGACCGGGTGCACCCATTCGGGAACCACGTGTTCTTTTCTCACCATTGCTCCAAAGGATCGGCGCAACGCGTCACGAAGCCGAACAGCCCGCGACAGCACGGCGAACGCAGCCCGCGGGTCGCTTTGCGGAAGTGTCAGAAGTTGTGCCCCGCGAACCGCCGAAACGATCCGCGAAACCTCCAGAAAAGTCACCAACCCTTCCCAGGAAAGATCCCGGTCCGGTGTGCCGGGATAGGAAGGCGCATTGGCGAAGTCAATAGCAAGCCGCCCGCCCAGCAGAACCAAGATATGGTCATTGATCGTTTCGGGCATGGGCATTCCTCCCGTCTAGTCGTTGATATGTTGGGATGTCGAGCCGAATCAGCGGTGTCCGCATTAACCGGTTAAAACTATCACGATGGTTAAACAACGCGCTAGCCTTTCGCACCTCCACTCTTTAATGTAGGGACGCGCTTTTAGCACGACCGTTCCGAGCAGTCTTGACGTACGGTTTCATCCACTTCGTAACGACTGAACGTATTATCATTCGAGTACGGAGCTCGCGATGAATCACTTTTGGTCCAAAATGGCAATGTTGGCTTCGATTCCTCTGCTTCTCTGGTCGTTCTCCCATACTATCGGTCGGGCAATGAATCTACCCCAGAATCCAGCACCACAAACCGCCGCGGTACCTGTGGTCGTGGAACTCTTTACCTCCGAAGGTTGCTCAAGTTGTCCCCCAGCCGACGCTCTACTAGCCCGCCTGGAGGCCCAACAACCTGTTCCGAACGCCCAGGTCATTGCGCTAGAAGAACACGTGGACTATTGGAACAGCCAAGGCTGGACAGATCCCTTTTCCAATCGCGAATGGACGTTACGCCAACAGGACTATGCTGCCTCATTGAAAAATCAGAATCCCTATACTCCTCAGGTCGTCATCGATGGCCACAGTGAACTAGTCGGCAGCCGCGAAGGCCAGGCGCGTCAAGCCATCGAAGCAGCAGCATCTCAACCCAAGGCACATCTCTCGCTCTCCGTCTCTCCGTCTCCAAAGGCGGGGACGCAGCAAGCAGCAGTCTCTATCGACGGGATCGCCGCGACTCAACATGGCGACAAATCCGAAGTCTGGTTGGCCATCACCGAATCCGGGTTGCATTCCGCGGTCAATGCCGGAGAAAATGCCGGTTCCGACCTGCACCACGCTTCCGTCGTGCGTTCCCTTCGCAAGATTGCCTCCATCGACGAGAACAAGACCTCCTACTCCGGCAGCACCGCTGTGCACCTCGATTCCTCATGGAAACGCCAGAACCTGCGCGTCGTCGTGTTCGTACAGGAAAAGAAGAGCCGCCAGATCGTAGGCGCAGCGGCCGCGCGCCTCGAACCCTAGCAGCCCAATCCGCTCGACCGAGACTTGCGCCTGCAGAAACAGATTCTCCGGGCCGGAGCTTTTTTGCCCTGAGGTACGAAGGAGTTCCAACATAAAGCAGGGGTCGGAGCTTTTTTAAGCTCCGACATAAAGCCCGCGCCATCAATGGGCTTTAGCCCCTGAGGAAACGCTCTTGGCGTTTTTCCGCGGAGTGCCAGGCCTTTCTCTCCGCCACACCGTGCTGTGCTATCTTCGTTTTCAGGGCCGCAAAATCACCGGCACCACCCGCGCGCGACACCGCCGCGCGTCCAATAAATATGTCTGACTCGCCCCTCACCGTCCCGATTGAATCTCCCAGGCCAAATTTCCTTCGCAATCCACAACTCCCTTTCGTCCTCCTGCGCGTATTCATCTACCTCGCCCTCGTGGAAGCGTTTACGTACGAATTCTTTTGGCTTGCCAACTTCTCAGGCCTGATGGGCCGTCCAGCCCTGACTCCCCGGAGCTTGATCACCGGCGAGACTATCCGTCTGGCAGCCGTTTTGGCGGGAGCCTGGGTGATGTCAAGGCTGGAGCGTCGTTCCCTCGGGGATTACGGACTACCGTTACGTGGCGCGCTTGCAAAACATTTCTGCCAGGGCGCGGTCTTCGGCATACTGGAAATCAGCGCCGTGCTCGGAACTCTGGCTGCTCTCGGCTACTACCACTTCGGCGCCGTCGAACTTCACGGAGCCCAACTAATTCAATGGCTGGCCATTTGGATGGCATTCTTTATCGTGGTCGGGCTGTTCGAGGAATTCGCGTTTCGCGGATATGTGCAATTCGCGCTGACACAAGGACTCGGTTTCTGGCTAGCCTCGCTGCTCACGTCGCTCACTTTCGGCGCCGTGCATCTAACCAACCCGGGAGAAACCTGGACCGGAATTGCCGGTGTTGTCCTCACCGGCCTGTTCTGGTGCTTCACCCTCCGTCGAACCGGCAGCCTCTGGTTCGCCGTTGGCATGCACGCCGCCTTCGATTTTGGCGAAACCTTCCTCTATTCCGTCCCCGACAGCGGCACCGTCTTCCCCGGCCACCTCTCCAGCGCGACTCTCGCAGGCCCAACCTGGCTAGCTGGCGGCACAGCCGGCCCTGAAGCCAGCATCCTCGATTTCATCGTCCTCATAGTCTTCTTCTACGCCTTCCACCGCCTCTACCCATCACTCCCCGCCACTCCCGCAAACAACCCGCCTCAGCAGGTCATCAATCCGCCAAGCGACCCAGGCCCATAGCCGAAAACTTGTCGTCATGCAAACCCGCTTGTCGTTGCACAAACCCACCTATCGTTGCGCAATCCCGTAGGCGCACGGAACGACCGTGCCCGCCTTACACAACAACAATCTAACTATGACGATCAGCAGCCCCAGTCCAACACGAAGGACTGAACACGCAAGCGCAGGACGCACAGCGAGCGCCGTGGAGGCCAGCCGACGATTTCGTTTGACGAAGTTAACCATTGGTTTATAATCACAACGAGGAATATCGCGCCCTAGCTCTTCTTATCCAAAGTAGACGGATTACTTACACTACTTACAGATTCATTTCCCGCGTAAGCCTTTTAGAATCAAATCATTGAGCCATGCGGCAGTCCATCTCCTTTATTTTCAAATCATTGCAAGAAAAGGGGAGGGGGCAGGCTGCCAAAATCAAAGTCGTGGCGTGAAATTGGAATGGTTCGTGAACGAGTTCCGGAGAAGTTAGTGAACTAGTTCCGAGGCGAACACGAAGCGGATACCCCGCGCTTGAGCCTCAGGCATAATCTCGCTGAGCGCCTTCAACGTTGCCGGATGCGGGTGCCCGATCGCGATGCCTTCGCCCTTTTCGCCGGCTTCACGCAGCGCCAGCCGAAGCTGTTTGCGCACCGCCGATACCTCCGCCACATCATCTAGAAAGGGCACATTGCGGAACCCCGACTGCACCCCCGCCCGCCGCGCCGCGTCATACGCGACCGTAGCGGCCGTGGTCCGGCTGTCGATATAAAAAAGCCGATGCTCGCGCAGCACTGGCATCAATTCGTCCATCAGCGCCACGTCCGCCGTTGACTGCGAACCCTGATGATTGTTCACGCCAGCCACCTCCGGCACGGTGCGCAAAAATCCGTTCACCAGCGCACTGACTTCTTTACTCGACATGCCCGGCCGTAACTCCTGCGACTCCGGCTTACCCTGTCCGATAGACTCCATCGGAAGGTGCAACATCACCTGGTAGCCGCGACGATGGGCCTCCTCCGCAATCTCCACGGAATGAGCATGATTCGGCAGCACCGAAATCGTCAGCGGATACGGAAGTGCAAAAATGGCCTCCGCTGCGGCTCGATTATTGCCCAGGTCATCCAGAATAATCGCCAGTCGAGCGTGGCCGGCGGTCGGGACTTCCTGTGCTGTTACCGCGGACGCGAAATCGATATGGATCGTGTGTGTCGGGAATCCTCGGCGGCGATACCGGAGTAGGATTTCTTCAGGGTTCTCCGCCGGGCCGTCCTGCGTTAAGCCGTGCCTGGTCGCAACCGTCCCGAGCGATTGCAAAACCCGTGCCGTTGCCCCAGAGGGATCGCTGGCATTTGGTCGAATCGTGATGTCCGCACGGTCGCTGCTGTACGGAGATTCATCCGACGCCTCCAGATAACTATGCAGGTCCGCGGCGGAAACCCCGGCCGAAGCGGCTGCCGCCAGGAACTCCCGCGTAATGGCGTGAATTTCCGAGGCTCGCACCGGCCTCTCAGCCTTCCGGCACCCGCTGAAGAGTGCGGTTAAGGCAAAGCCAGCCGCGAATAGCAGCCTTACGTGGTGTCCTGATTTGGGAAGAAAATGAAGGTTTGGTTTGAGAAAATCAAGGCAGCCCAGACTTATCCGTTCGTTCTCGGAAAGCAGCCAGCGGAATTCTCGTCGTCGAGCCGACCCGCGGCGCCAAGTCACCTGCGGCTAGGCCGCTTTCTTCGTGGGAGTTTTCAGCAAATCGAGTGCTTTGCGGTAGATTGGATCTTCCGGCGAAAGAGGACGCGGGCCCGAAGGCGCGACCTTGGACGGCGTACCCGTCGATGCGGAATCGTCATCGCCACTGTCCGAATCGTCAGTCGCCGATGCCCGTACGACTTCGTTTGGTTCGACGCCATCTTCCAAAATCGCCTTGCCCGCTGCGTTGTAATAGTTCGCCACGGTCAGAAACAACGCCGAGCCGTCATCCATGGTGATCAGCTTCTGCTCGGAGGCCAAACCAAACGTGCGTTCGCCCACGACATCGCCGCGATGGTTCGCGACCATCGCGGAAGCCAGCACCTCCGCCGCGCCCGACGTCGTGCCATCAATCAGCACCGACACTGGGCCCTTCCAAACAACCTTGCCCAGCTCCGCGGCCAATACCTGTGGGGAGACCGTCTGTCCGCGCAGCGTCGCAATTGTGCCCGACGGCACAAACAGCCGCGCCACTGCCACCGCTTCCGTCACCGGTCCCCGGCCGCACTCGCGCAAATCCAACACGATCTTATGCATCCCTTGCTTTTCCGCATCCACCAGCTTGTTGCGCACATCGTCGGCCCGCCCGCTATCCAGCGAAGGCAGCCGCAACACTAAAATGTCCGGATCTGCTTTCTGCACGACGGTCTTCGACGTTCCGAGCTTCTGGCGCACAATATCCACTTCATCTGGGTCCGCCTTGCCACGCCGGATCACTCCCACTTTCACGCCGCTGCCCGCTGGTCCGTTCAGCAAATTCAGGGCTTGTCCAACGGACATGTCCCGCGTCGTGAACGCCGCGATCGATTCGAAAATGTCTCCGCTGTGGATCCCAGCCTTCTCCGCCGGGCTCTCCGGCAAAACCGAAACCACGATCACATAGCCAAAGCGCTTGCTCAGAGTGAGACCAGTCTCGCCGGTGCCGGCGTTCTGCTGCTTCTGCTTGTACTCGGTGTATTCGCGCGGCGTCAGGTAGCTGGACTCCGGATCAAGCGATTCGAGCAACCCATGCAGCGATCCCGCCGTTACCAGGTGCATGTTCGGCTCGTCCACATAATCCGCCTGGATCTTTTGCAGGACTTCGCCATACACCGTCAGCGACTTGTAGGCCCGATCGTCGGGAGAGCGACCCAGAACGTGGCCAATACCCGCGTAGCAGAAAATCGCCACCGAGACCGCAATAATGCCGAAGCGCGCTTTTCGATTCATTTCCCCACCTGTACAGAAAATTCAGTTCCTAGTATAGCATCGCAAACCTATGGGACGCGCCAGGAATGCGAAAGGAAGCCTGCGAGTGGGTCGTAGCAACAAATATCGTGATGGTGCGGATAGAACACGGCAAAAAACTCACAAAGTTAAGGAAGCGACGATGGGCTTCGGGGCAGAGGCTCAAAAGACACGTCAAATGGGTTAATTGTTGTATGTTTACCACGGCAAATTCGGCCCGCTGACCTTTTTGCCCATAAGTTATTGATACCATGGAACAAGCACTAGTAGCTCCGGACAACAAAATGCTATCATCCCTTGTTCATGTTTCAGACGACCATTCTCCGCTCATCGTCTGCTGAGGGTGTGGGGTTACACACCGGCGTCCACGGCCACATCCGCCTGACTCCCGCTCCCGCTGACACCGGCATCGTTTTTCGCCGCATCGACCTCGATAATTTTCCGATTGAAGCGCAAGGTCACAACGTCGCTCGGGTGAGTTACGCCACCAGCTTGATGAAGCAAGGCGTGCTGCTGTCTACCACCGAGCATCTTCTCGCGGCAATCTACTCCTGCGGCATCGATAATGTTTTTGTCGACATCGACTCCATCGAGATCCCGATTCTGGACGGCTCGGCGGAGCCCTTTATGCAGATGCTGGAACATTCTGGAGTGCGCAAGCTCCGTCGCCGACGCCGCTACCTGAAAGTCTTGCAGCCGCTGGAAGTGATGGAAGGCGACCGCCGCATCGGCATCTATCCCGCCGACGAATTCCACGTTCGCTGCTATGTCGATTTCCCGCATCCGCTGGTGGGCCAGCAAGAAGTCGAAATGGCCGTGAATCCAGACACCTTCCGGCATCTGTTGGCACGCGCGCGGACGTTTTGCTTCGAGCGCGACATCGAGCCGCTGCGCTCCATGGGCCTGATTCGCGGGGGTTCGCTGGACAATGCCATTGTCCTGACCAACGACGGCGTGATGAACGGGCCGTTGCGCTTTCCGGATGAATTCGGCCGCCACAAGGCTCTGGACCTGATCGGCGACCTGGCACTGGCTGGCCTGCCGCTGCTCGCGCGGGTGGAAGCCCACAAAGCGGGTCATGCGCTGCACACGCAACTCGTGAGCCGCCTGCTGGCCGATCCTTCACTGTGGACCATTGCCACCCAAGAAACCTCCCACTCTGCCCTGGAACCGGTTCTGACCAGCATGGCTCCTGCATCTGCCACCGATTGAGCCTTACGCCGCGCGTTTACAAATCACTACTATGCGAAAGTGTGCTTGCTCCCCCAGAATAAACTGACCCTATGGCTTCCAAAGATCTCGCTGTCGTTATCCTTGCCGCTGGAAAAGGTACACGGCTGAAATCGAGCCTGGCGAAGGTGCTTCATCGCGCGGGCGGCCGCGCACTGGTCGAGCAGGTCCTGCGCGCGTGCGCTCCGCTGGGCGCGAAAAAGACCGTGGTCGTTGTAGGCCATCAAGCCGAACAAGTTATGGCAGTCGTCGAGCCTAGTGACGCGACCACAGTCTTGCAGCAGCCGCAACACGGAACCGGTCACGCCATGCAGGTAGCGCGGCGTGCGATCGGCAACGCCAAACTCGTTGTGGTCATGCCGGGTGATGCACCACTTGTGCGCACGGAGACGTTGCGCGCGATGGTCAATGCGCACCGGGCCGGGAATGCCGCGGCAACGATCCTTACCGCCGTCGTCGCCGATCCAAGTGGCTACGGGCGGGTGGTGCGCAAGTCCGAAACTCAAGTTGGCGCTATCGTCGAGGAATCGCAGCTTACCGACGAGCAGCGTGAAATCAACGAAATCAACTCCAGCATCTATTGCTTCACTCTCGAGAAACTCTGGCCCGCCCTCGCGCAGGTCAAGCCAAACAACAAGCACCGCGAGGTCTACCTTACCGACGCCATCGCCATCCTTGCTGGCAAGGGTGAAACCGTTCTGGCACAAGTGGCTACCGATCCGCGCGAAGTTCTTGGCTGCAACACCCGCGCTGATCTTGCCGAGGTTGACCGCATCTTCCGTGAATGGAAACGTAACGCGCTGATGAGCGACGGCGTTTCCATCCAGCTTCCGGAAACCGTGTTGATCGATCCTGACGTGATCGCCGGTGAAGACACGGTCATCGAGCCCGCCGTCCACCTGCTCGGCAAAACAAAAATTGGCGCGCGCTGTGTCATTCGCACCGGCAGCGTGTTGACTGACGCGGTCCTCGGCGACGACGTGATCGTCGAGCCGCACTGCGTGATCGTGAAAAGCCGTCTTGACGAACGCGTCACGGTAGGCCCCTTCGCGCGGCTTCGCAGCGATAATCATTTGAAAGCGGGAGTGCACATTGGCAATTTCGTTGAGTTGAAGAAAACGACCGTAGGCGAGGGCACGAAGGCCGGGCACTTGAGCTACCTCGGCGATGCCAAGATCGGCGCAAAATCGAATATCGGCGCAGGAACCATCACCTGTAACTACGACGGCTTTCATAAATATCCCACCACGATTGGGAACCGCGTTTTTATTGGAAGCGATTCGGCGCTGGTCGCGCCGGTGCGGCTTGGTGATGGCGCTTATATCGCTGCCGGGTCTACGATCACCGACAACGTTCCGGCGGAGGCACTGGGAATTGCGCGCGGACGGCAGGTGAATAAGGCTCGTTGGGCTGCTAAGAAGCGACGGGAGCTGGCTGCTCGGGGGAATCCGAAGAAGAGTTCGCGAAGGCCAAAGCTCCGCAAGTCACATCCCCACAAGGCAAAGAAGACTCGCCGGCGTTAGGTTGCGGGCTTGCGCACGCCGGGCTGAAGCCCGGCGCCTACATACGGCAACTACTCTCTTCGTCGTTGAGTTCGTACCTGCGTTTCGTCCAAACCGCCGTCCTGGCGGCCACGAGCTGCAAGGAATCACGCTGAGACTGCTTTCGATATTCCTTTTTCCAGGGACTGCCATTCGGCATCGCTTAGCTTTATTTCTGCGGCTGCCACGTTTTCCTCTAGATGCTTTACCGACGAGGTGCCGGGGATTGGAAGCATTACCGGGGAATGATGCAGGAGCCATGCCAGGGCGAGTTGTGCGGTGGTGGCCTTGTGTGATTTTGCGGCTTGCTCGAGGACGCTGCCCGATTTGTTCAGTTTGCCCTGTTCCATCGGGAACCAGGGGATGAAGCCGAGGCCTTGCTTTTCGCAGAATCGCAAGACGGGTTCGTGGGTGCGGTCGGCGATGTTGTATTTGTTTTGCACGCTGACGATGGCAACGGTTTTCTGTGCGCGCTCGATTTCCTTCACTGAGACTTCGGAGAGGCCGATGTGGCGAATTTTTCCTTCTTGTTGCATTTTCTTCAGTTCGCCCAGGGAATCCTCGACGGGAACTTGCGGGTCGATGCGGTGGAGCTGATAGAGTTCGATGCGTTCCAGTTTCAGGCGACGCAAGCTCAGTTCGACGCATTGCCGTAAGTATTCGGGGCGCCCCACGATCGCCCACTTGTTGGGGCCTTGGCGCGTGAATCCGCCTTTCGTGGCGATCACTAACCCCGCCGGGTAGGAATGGAGAGCCTCGGCGATGAGGTTTTCGCTTACCTCTGGCCCGTATGCATCCGCGGTGTCGATGAAATTCACGCCCAGATCCGGTAGGTGCTTGAGGACGCGCTTCGCTTCGTTGCGATCCTTGGGTTCGCCCCAGATACCGTCGCCGGTGATGCGCATGGCGCCGAAGCCGAGACGATGAATCGGAAGGTCTCCGCCAAGGGAGAAAGTACCGCTTGCTGCCGCGTTTGGTGTAGACATGCCCTTTGGATTCTGAGGAACGGCGTGTGGTTACTTGAAATGTAAAAGTGAGATTCTTGCCGGATGTGGCGAGAGCCCTGGCAGCAACACGTTGGCGATTCCAGTTGGCGTGGACGGTGACAACAGACAGTGGCTGCCCACGACGATGTAGCCCGGAGTGGTGCAATAGAACTCATTTTTTAAAGGCAGGTTCCGAGCGCCCTCAATGAAGTGAATGCCCGTCAATAGAAGCGGCACAAGTGGAGCGCACTGCCGCACAAACTTGTGCCGCGAGTGACGCATGCCCTGGTTTACGTAAGTGGCGGCGAGGGCTTCTACCGAACCGGCCGCGATCATCCCCGCCCAAGTCGGCCGGGAGCCCAGCAGCGAATGAGAGATGGGATCCATCTCGATGCAGGTGCTGCAGTGGTGCAGGAAATATTTTGTGGTGACGCCGTCAAATAGCTCGGATACACCCTCGGTGAGACCCAGGGCGATTGCTGGGCGATCCAGCGCAAAGCGGGAACGGCGAACAAGCCGTGGGGTTCGGAGCTTGGGCGTGGGTGCCGAGACGAGATGAGACTCCGGCGTGACGGTCAGCTTCGTGGAAAGCGACGCAAAGGGATCAGGGTCTTCTAATGCTTCAAGCGCTTCCAGCTTGGGCACCGGTGCGGCGATGAGTTTGGGTTCCTGGCCAGGCGTTGCATCTCCGAAGGTGGACACAAAGAGAAAAAAACTGAGCGCGGCGCGCGCGGACAGTTTGAGTTACGTCGAATTTGGCAGCGCCATGAAAGATAGAGGAGCAAGTCTGCATCCATCGCCTGGTTAGTCGGGGAAAGTTAAGTGGTGTATTTAGAAGCGGGGGACGAGGTGCGCGGCTCCTCCGCGATTTCCAATAGGGAACTAGTTCTATTCCAGCACGGAGTGCCGCGCGATCGCCCCACTACGTGACTTTCGGCAGGAACATTCCCGTGTGTTGGGTGTGCTCGTTGAAATTGGGGCCAAATTCCTGCTCCAGGAACGATTCCTCGCGGCGGGCTTTGATGTGGAACGAAAGCCAGACGATGACGAAGCCGATCAGACCGCGCACTTCACCCAAGGCCACGACGTTGCCGAGGAACGCGAGCAGGATTCCGGTGTAGATCGGATGTCGAATGGTGCGATAGGGCCCGGTGCGGATCAGTTCGTGACCTTCTTTGAGGGTGACGACGCCGCTCCAGTTCGCGCCAAGATGGTAGCGCGCCCAACACGCAACGCCCACGCCGGCGGCGGTGATCAGCACGCCGAGCCATTCCACCAGAGGCGTGTCCGGCAAAAATCGCGTGCCCAGCCAGCCGTAGCCGAAGCCGCGACGATAGATAAGAAGGAATGCCGCGAGGAGCGGCACTACGTAGACCAGCCGCTGGATCCACAATTCGCGCCGCTTTGTCTTTTTCCGATTCAGCGCGGAGACCAGCCAGTACAAACCGAACAGGGCCCACAGATCACCGATGACTCCGGCTGGCGTGGGTCCGAAGATCCGCCACAAGCTTTCCGCGATGGAATAGAAATTGTCGGCGTTCATATGCGTCTCCTTCTTGAATTACGAATCCCGTTCGGCCTTTGTCTCCCGCTTGGCTTTTCGCACAAGGCTGGCAATCCAGGTTCGCTCGGCGCGAATTTGTTTGCGGTAGAAGCGCACTACCTCGTTGGCCCAGGGTGGCGCGTCTACCGTTGCGGAAATTCGCGCGAGGTGCTCCTCTCGCGAGGCGAGGAATTGGTCGCGGCTCGCAAGAATGCGGTTGCGCGTTTCGGCGTCGAGAACGCCGAACAGTCCGACGCGGATACGGAAGGCGTCCTCCGACGCGACCTCGTTTTGCGGATAGTCGGCCAGCCGGCGCACGAGTTCCTGTTTTCCTTTGGAAGTGAGGGCGTAGATTTCGCGGGTTTGCCCGCGCTGGCCGGTGGATTGACGTTTGCTGACCCAGGCGTTTTCGACGAATCGACGGAGGAGCGGATAGACGAGGTTGTTGTGCATGGCGCGGTGGCCGGTGATCAGGCCGACCTGTTTTTTTAGGGCGTAGCCGTGCTGGGGGCCTGGAAGTAAGGCGGCTAATAGCAATAGGTCATTCATGACTATGTCAGTATTGTACTAATTAAGGAAAAAGTCAAGTGGCGGTGGGGCGTGGTCGGAATCGCGCCGGTGGGTCGCTTGGGCGATGGTGTCGACGACATCCTAGACAGGACGACAATTTTAGCGTTAGCGAGGAGTACGAGCGGGGGAGTTGGAAGAGGAGCTACCGCTGCTGGGTGGCTAGCGGGTGCGCGGCTTTATGTACTTGGTGGATTCGCCTTTTGACCAGGGGTCGTAGCTGTGCGCGAAGATCAGGCGCTCGGCTAGGGGCGGATGCGAATAGAGCCAGAGGGTGATGAGTGCCGGGGGATTGGGATCGGCGAGGCCGATTTCGCCCAAGACCTGGAAGGAGTGGGCGGCGACTTGCGCCGAATTGGGGACGATACCGTGGATGACTTCCAGGCCGTAGATGTCGGCCGCACGCTCTTGGGAGCGGCTGAACCCGTTGGCGACGGGCATGGCGAAAAAGGAGAGCACCTGCAATAACAGAAGAAGGACGGCGAGGGCAGCCCAGTCGTTGGGGCTGTATATTTTCCAGACTTTGCCCCAGCGGTCCAAAGACCAATGGAGGCCGCGATAGCCCACGTACAGCGCGACGAGGAACGTGGCGGCGAAAAATAGAAAGCCGTTGCGGATATGGTGAAGGACGTAGTGGCCGGCTTCGTGTCCAAAAATAAAAAGGGTTTCGTTGGTGGTTAGTTTCTGGATGGTGGTGTCCCAAACGACGACACGCTTGGAGGCTCCAAAACCGGTTACGTAGGCGTTGACGTCGTTGGTCTTCTTGCTGGCTTCCATCAGGAACATGCGATCTCGCGGAATATTGAGGCCGGTGCGATGGACGACCTTTTCCATTTCCCCGGTCAACGCGGGATATTTTGCGTCGAGCGGCTGAAATGTGTTGAACAGCGGATCGATGAACCACGGGCTGATGAACAACACGAAGAGAAGGATAGGTAAGGCGGCCAGCCAGAAAAAGACCCACCAGCGGCGGGGACTCCAGCGCATGACGGCGAAAAGAACGAACACCAGGACGATGGCGAAAACGAGGCCCAGAAGCTCGCTTTTCGACCAATCCCAGAGCCACGAACGCCAGCTCTGTATTGACTGTTCGTAGTGCAAGGAGAGCGAGTGCCCGTAGAGGTGGATGGGGAGAGCGCAGAGATCGAGCGTGACGATCAGCAAGGTAACGTACACGAGACCCTGCAGCCAGCGGTTGCTGGTGATGCGCTCGGCGAAGTCGCGGAATTTCGCGGCGACGCCGAGGCGTAAGAGGAGCACGAGCACGACGAAGCCTAATGCGTAAGAGACGAAATAGAGACTGTACTCGGCGTGGGAATAGGCGACGGCTTTAGCGTAGCGGTCCTGAGAGAGCGTGTACTGCTCGGTCTCGGGAGGCTGGGGCGTCGTGCGTTTTTCGGATGGAGATCCGGGGAGGGCTGGTTGTGACGGCGTGGGGCGCTCGGGGTAGGTTTGGATTTGCGCGGCTTGCGGCAAGGGCTGCGCTGCGAAAGATGGCGGCGTGAGAATGAAGAGAAAAATGAGGCTCGCAAGCAGGGTGGCCGCGCGATGTCCGAGAAAAGGGTGTTGTTTCGGAGGGTGGTGTTTGCGCAGAGGTGGCTGTTTCGTCCGGTGATGAATCATTGGGCCTGAGTGGGGAGTATGAGCCTCAGGGAGCCGGACTGCAAATGGGGTCGACGCCGCACAGCGCCGTTGTTCGAACTGGTCAGGGCAGAAAAATCGTCTGGCTACGGACTTTTGGCAGCGGCGGGATGCGCGGTTTTTAGGCAGTAATTGCGCACGGCGCCTGTGGTGGTGAGTCCTATGTGAACGATGGAGGTCCAGCGCTCGAGTTTGTGGTGGCCGTAGCGGTGAAACAAATACGATACACCGATGGAGGTGGCGGTGCCGGCGGCTTCGATGGCGGCGAAGGCCGCATGATTGTCGACGACGTCGTTGGTGAGCAGGATTTCCTGGCGGCCGCGGGCGCGCATGTTGAGCGTGGAAAAATAGTCGAGGGTGCGCGAGGCGGCTACGCCGGCGAAGAGCCAGTCGTTGGTCTGGTCCCAGAAACGATGCTCGCCTTTGGCGGGGAATGAAGCTCCTGGCGCGGGATCAGCGGGCACAGCGAAATCAAGCTTGACGCTGGGAGCGGATGCGGGCTCCTGGGCCCGAAGATTTTCCGATGCGCACGCGGGGAGCAGCGCCGATAATAGGGCAAATTTAATTGTGTGCCGACGGGTCATACTGGCCGGCTAGGTCGGGCGTGATAGTGTTTTAGCATTATGGCGCAGTGGACTATACTCGCAGAGGTTCCCTTCGACTTCCACCTTGTTCGCGCAGGAGTTCTCCCATGAAACATTTGCTGGCAGTGGTCTCATCGGTTTTGATCGTGCTGGTTGCAGCTACGGTTGTCGCGCATGGAAATGGGGCAGCCGTGGCGGCTCCCGCGACCGTTTCGCGGACTTTTGAATTCAACTACCAGGTGCATTTTCCGGCGACTCCAGCGAAAGGCGAGGTGCGCCTTTGGATTCCGTATCCGACAAAACTGGATGTGTACCAGACACCGGCGACCGGAGTGAGCATCACGGAGAATGTGCGACACACGGTAAACCGCGACGCCGAATATGGAAACGAATTTATCGTTTTCCAGCCTACTCCGGAACAAGTTGCCTCGGGTTTTGATGCGGGAATTCGCTTTACGGTCACCCGGAAGGAATATGTGGCACTGCGCGATGGCCTTGCGGTACAGAGAGTGTCGTACCCTGCCGCGCCGAGCGCTGCGATGCTGCAAAGATATCTGCAGCCGGACAAGCTGGTGCCACTCAATAGCGTGATTGCGAATCTGGCCAAGGAGCAGACCGCCGGAGCAAATACGCCGCTGGAGAAGGCACACAAGATTTATGACTATGTGGCTTCGACGATGCGGTATGACAAATCTGGGGAAGGCTGGGGCCGCGGAGATGCGGTCTGGGCTTGCGATTCGAAGCGCGGGAACTGTACCGATTTTCATTCAATGTTTATTGGGATGATGCGGTCTTCGGGGATTCCGGCGCGCTTTGAAATTGGATTTCCGCTGCCCGAGGGGAAGACGGAGGGCGAGATTCCCGGGTATCACTGCTGGGCGGAGTTTTATGTGGAGGGGATCGGGTGGGTGCCGGTGGACGCCTCGGAGGCTTCGAAGAATCCGGCGAAGAGGGATTATTTTTTTGGGGCGCTGGATGCGAACCGCGTGCTGTTTACGTATGGGCGGGATATTCGGCTGTCGGCGGAGCAGAAGGGCGATGCGCTCAACTACTTCATTTATCCCTATGCGGAAGTGGATGGGCAGCCGGTTAAGGATTTGAAGAGGACGTTTTCGTTTCGCGATATTTCGCCTTCCGAGCGCGCGGGGGCGGGCCGCTAAAGCTGCGACGCTATCCACCGCAGGGCTCTGCGGACTCCGCCCTGCGCTACAGGTGGTGCTTGGCCCCCCACATCTTCGCCTGCGTTGCTTCATTCGCACGGTAGAGTTGTTGGTGGTTTGCCCGGGGGCTTGCCGCGGGAGTATTCTGACGTTTGCTGGGCTTTTGACTTGGTCGAAGTTCGTTTTCGGAGAACTGTGTTATGCGGTACGACAGAACATTGCGCTTCGGTGTGGCGTTGATCGCGGTGTGCGGGGCGCTCTGGTTTTGTGCGGGGGCGGCATATTCACAGGATGCACAGGCTTCGCAGGATCAGTCTGTTGCTGACGCGGCCCGCCAGGCTCGGGCGGCTAAGAAGAATGCGGCGGCTAAGCCCGCGAAGGTGATCAGCGACGACGACATCGACGTGAAGGGCGTGAAGCCTGGCGCGGAAGGCTTGAATGTTGGCTCGGCGCCGAGGTCGGATGCTGTGCCGCCGGCGCCTGCCGCGGTTGCGGCTGTTGAGGCCAGGGATGCGGCGGCTGCCGCGGCTGAGGACAATCCGCCCGTAAAAGCTGGGGAGAGTCCTGAGATTGCGAGAGCGAAAGAGGAAGTTAAGGAGATCGAGAAACAGCTGAATCTACTGCAGCGAGGATTCGCGTTAGATCAGGATTCGTATTATTCGAAGCCCGGCTACGCTGATGATAGGGGAGGAAAAGCGCAGTTGGACGCGGAGCAGCAGCAGATCAACGACAAACAACAGGAACTGGATCGCGCGAAAGCGCATCTTGCGGAGTTGCAGGACGCTTGGAGGGCGAAGAAGCACGCCGGGGCTGGGAAGGCTGGCGAGGCGGAGAAGCCGGCTGAGGCTCCGGGGGCTACTTCGCCGCAGTCGTAGTTATCTTGCGGTTCTGTTCAGAAGACGCCTACGCCAATTCTTCTACGCCGATGCTTAAGGTGAGGTCCTTTGGCTATGCTCGTCGCATAGCCTCAGGATGACGGGTGCGAGGGCGGGCGGCAGGATCTCCTTTCGCAGATAAGATTCACAGCCGAACGATTATTTGGGCTCCAGCACTAGCGGCAGGCCGTTTTTGGGGTTGCCAATGATCACGATCTTGGCATTCGTGCTTAGCGCGAGTTTTTCGGTCGCTTCGATCCCTTTCCATTCCAGCAATTGAGTGCTGATGCCCTGTGCGACGATTCTCTGAAAATCGGCGATGCCTTGGGCCTCGATGCGTTTGCGTTCCGCTTCCTGCTTTTCCTTCTGGAGGATGAAGCTCATGCGCAGGGCGTCCTGCTCGGCTTGTTGTTTGGCTTCGATGGAACCTTTCAGCATGGCTGGGAGCTGGACGTCGCGTAACAGCACGTTTTCGACAATTACGCCGCGTGGAGAGAGCTGAGCGGTCAGCTCATCCTGAATCTGCTGCTGCACGAGTTCGCGCGCATTGGTATAGAGAGCGTTGGCGGAATGCGCTGACGTGGAAGCGCGAATCGCGGCTCGCAGGGTGGGCTCCACAATTTTTTCGGCGTAGTTATCCCCGACAGTCTGAAAGACGAAGGCGGCTTTGGTCTTGTCCAAGCGGAATAGCAGCGAGGTATCCAGCGCGAGGATCAAGCCTTCGTTGGAGGGAACGTTGGCGCTTTCTTTGACCGATTGGGTCTGCACCGAAAGTTTTTGCACGGCCTTGAGCGGGTTGATGAGGTGAATGCCTTCGTTTAGCGTTTCACCGGTGACCCGGCCAAACAGAGTAAGCACGCCCACGTTTCCCGTGGGAATGGAAGTGGTGCTCCAGAACAGCAAAAGGATGATTAGAATCGCGACGGCCCACCGCAGAATCCTGGGGCCCGCGCCGCGAAAATTGGGTATCTGTGGAATGGGTCCTCCGAAACCGGTTCCCCCGCGCGAACTATCTGCCATTTGCCGCCTCCATGCGCCACACCCTTACCCAACGACGTGCTCACCGAAAGCGTAGTGTGGCGGCCTTGACTCTATTTTGTACTACGCGCGGAACGCATGGGATTTTTCGCGGCCGGGCAGGGCGTATCTGCCAACTACTTTTTTAGAACGGCGGTCTAGGGACAGGAGAGCAGGCGGTGTGTCGCCGGGCTAAAGCCCAGCGCCTACATAAGATCGCGGCGGGTATAGGGGAAGATTACTGCGGTATGCGAGAATTGCGGCGGCATATCGCTTGTAGCGCTGTTTTCCACATGCGGCAATGGCACCCCCATATCTTGTAGCGTTTTCTCTTGACACCACATGTCAGTGGAGCCACAATTCGCGCCAACGTTGTGCTGTCGGTTGGAAAGGCGTTTTGTTGGCTGTTTCGCCGCCGCATAACGCCACTGGGGGAGAAAGAATATGCAGTATCTGCCCGGGTTCACCGTTCAATGCATCAATGCGCAGTGCGATCTGCGCGGCCACTGGCTGCGCGCGGACGCTACCGGCCCGATCATCGATGACGGCCGCTGTCCCTGCTGCGGTGACATGTTGCGCAACGTGCCGCCGCCTCTCGGTCCCCGCTTCCGGATGCGCCCACGCCCGCTAACCGCGCGGCCACCGTTGCGACCACGCCCGCGCTAAAACCACTACACTCATTTTTGCCTCTGGTGATCGCGATTCTATTTGAATAGGGCTTGCCATTATTTTTCCGGCTCGCCCTGTTTTTTTCTGCGCGCCTCGGTTGGCACCGATTTCACGGGTCCAGTCCAATCCCGGTCGCTGGGGGCGGACCGATCTGAAGATCGGCCACTATAGTGCGGGCCGGCCTAAAGGCCGGCGTCTACAGTCGGCAGAGTTGGGCAGGGTTAGGCTTTGGTCGCGTCTTAAGGCGTCCGATCACAAGAAACGAAAGTGGGAACAAGGGCGCTCCGGCCTTTTTGACCAGATTCAAACTTCGCGAACCGAGCGGATCATCGCGTTAGCTGTCGACTGAGGCCTTTGCGGGCCGGCTTTTCGTCGCTGAACCAGAGATTGGGGATGTTGGCGGAGCCGAATCGCAAGATGTCGGAGAGGGCGCCGCGGACTTCGCTTAGGCGGATGTCGACGCCGAGTTCTTCGAGCAATTCGATGAGGGGTTGTGCGCCTTCGGCGAGCATAGGACGCGGGTGCAAACCCTTACGGTCCAGCCGATGATAGGTCACTACATACATTGTGCCTGGACCGGCACCGTGGCGGACTATGTGTAAAAAGCCGTGGGCCTTGGGCCTTTCCTGAACGAGCCCGGCATCCATGGCCGGGCCAGTTGGGGTCGCGCTCATGTCGCGGTGGGCCTCCTCGACGTTGAGCGGGCTGTCAGCTGCAGCCCGATGTGCTGCCGCAGTTTTCGCACTTGTAGCATGCGCCGTTGGGCACCATCAGCATGCCGCACTCGGAGCAGGCTGGGGCGCCTTCGTGGGCGTCGAGTTGTTTCGTGGAGGTCGCAGCGTTGCCGGCCGAGATGGCGGCGAGCATGGATTCGACCATCGCAGAATTTGCCGATGTGGGAGCCGCGGCGGCGGCGATCTGTTCGCCGGTCAGCTTCAGATAGTCGGAAGAGATGAAACGGCCGCCGAGCCAGCGCGCGATGTAGTCCAGCACGGAGGAGACGAATCGGATGTTGGGGTTCGCGCTAATGCCGGACGGTTCGAATCGCGTGTTCACCAGCTTGTCGACGAATACTTTCAGAGGCACGCCGTACTGCAAGCCGAGCGAGATGGTGAGGGCCAAGCCGTCCATGACGCCTGAAAGAGTGGAGCCTTCCTTGGACATCTTGATGAAGATTTCGCCGGGACGGCCGTCTTCGTACATGCCAACGGTGAGGTAGCCTTCGTGTCCGCCGACGCTGAACTTGTGGGTGACCGAGGCGCGCTCGGTGGGCATTTTCTCGCGCTGGCGGCGGCCAAAGAGTTCCTGTTGGACGGGAACGGCGGCGCCCGGCGAGACGGCTACTTCGACTTTCTTCTCGTCTTTCTTCTGGCCTGCGGCGGAGAGTGGCTGCGAGCGCTTCGAATTGTCGCGGTAGATGGCCACGGCCTTCAGGCCTAGCTTCCAAGACTCGATGTAGGCATCCATGATGTCTTCGACAGTGGATTCCTCGGGCATGTTGATCGTTTTTGAGATCGCGCCGGAGAGGAACGGCTGCGCGGCCGCCATCATTTTTACGTGACCCGTCCAGGTGATGGAGCGTCCGCCGTTTGCAGGGGCGAGCGAGCAATCGAAGATCGCCAGGTGCTCCGGCTTTAGATAGGGAGCGCCTTCGATTTTGCCGTGCTTATCGATGTAGGAAACGATTTCGCTGGTCTGTTCGGGAGTGCAGCCCAGCTTCATCAGCGCTTGCGGCACGGTGTTGTTCACGATCTTGATCACCCCGCCGCCAACGAGTTTCTTGTGTTTCACGAGCGCTAGATCGGGTTCGATGCCGGTGGTGTCGCAATCCATCATGAAGCCGATGGTGCCCGTGGGCGCGAGAACCGTGACTTGGGCGTTCTTGAAGCCGAACTGCTCGCCGTGGTTCAGCGCGGTGTCCCAGGATTCTTGCGCAGCCATGTAGAGTTCGGGCTGCACGCGTTCCGGGCGGATGCCGCGCATGGCATCGCGGTGCATGCGGATCACGTCGATCATCGGCTCACGGTTGACTTCGTAGCCTTCGAACGGGCCCATGCGCTCGGCGATGCGCGACGATTGCGCGTAGGCTTCGCCGCACATGAGCGCGGTAATGGAGCCGGCGACGTCGCGGCCTTCGTCGGAGTCATATGGGAGCGCCATGGACATTAGCAGAGCGCCGAGATTGGCGTAGCCCAGGCCCAGCGGGCGGAAAGCGTGGGAGTTATCGGCAATTTTCTGAGTCGGGTAGCTTGCATTATCGACCAGGATTTCTTGCGCGGTGATGGTTACATCCACGGCATGCTTGAACGCTTGAACGTCAAACTGGCCGTTCGTCTCGAGAAACTTCATCAGATTCAGAGACGCGAGGTTGCAGGCCGTGTCATCGAGGAACATGTACTCGGAGCAGGGATTGGAGGCGTTGATGCGCGCGGTGTTCTTCGAGGTGTGCCAGCGGTTGATGGTGGTGTCGTACTGCATGCCGGGATCGCCGCAGTGCCAGGTGGAATCGGCGATCTTGAACAGCAGATCGCGCGCGCGGAGTTTTTCGTTGGGCTGGCCGTCGGTGATGTTGCGGGTCCACCAATCGCGATCTTCTTCAGCGGCGCTCATAAATTCATCAGTGACGCGGACTGAATGGTTGGCGTTCTGGAAGAAAATCGAGCTGTAGGCGTCGCCATCGATCGCGGAATTGTATCCCTGCTCGATTAGAATGTGCGCCTTGCGCTCTTCCTTCATCTTGCATTCGATGAATTCGACGATGTCTGGGTGATCGATGTTCAGGATCACCATCTTGGCGGCGCGACGCGTTTTGCCGCCGCTCTTGATCACGCCGGCGAAAGCGTCAAAGCCCTTCATGAAGCTGACCGGGCCGGAAGCGATGCCGCCGCCGGAGAGAGTTTCCTTGCTGCCGCGCAGAGTGGAAAAATTGGTGCCGGTGCCCGAGCCCCACTTGAAGAGCATACCTTCGGTGCGCGTCAGACCCATGATGGATTCCATGCTGTCGGACACGGAATTGATGAAGCACGCCGAGCACTGCGGCTTGGATTGCACGCCGACGTTGAACCACACCGGCGAGTTGAAGCTCATTTTTTGTTCGACGAGAAGATGGGTCAGTTCATCGCGAAACGCATCGCGCGATTGCGCGTCGGCGAAATAGCCGCCCTCTTCACCCCAGCGGACGATGGTGCTGGCGACGCGATCGATCAACTGGCGCACGGAGTTTTCGCGCTCTCGCGATCCGGGCTTGCCGTGAAAGTATTTGCTGGTGACGATATTGGTGGCGGTCTGCGACCAATTCTTAGGGACTTCGACGCCCTCCTGGCGGAAGATGGTCACGCCCTTTTCATTGCCGATCAGCGCGGTGCGCTTCTCCCACTCGACGGCGTCGAAGGGCGAAGTCCTACCATCTGTGAAATATCGATTGAACATGAGCCCAGTGTTCTCGCCGGTTGTCTTGTCCGGGCCCACTCCGGTTTGTAGCGATTTGCCGTGCAATGCCGTCCTCACCGTGGCCATCTATTTCCTCCGCGCTCCAGGGCTCCCCCGAAGAGGGAGGTCACCCAATGATTATACTCCTCTGATTTCGGCAGAGGCGCTGCTCGCAGTCGCAACGGCAGCGGCAACTCGATTCGCGGGTTCGTAGGGTTACGTAGCAAAAAATTCGACCGCGCCTTGCGGTCGAAAGTGGTCGAAAAACCGATGTAAAGCACAACGCCCTGCCGCGGGCCGGTGTTGTTGTTACCACGCAGCCTAAACAGCAGCGTTACTACGCTTTGCATGCGGGCGCGAAGCTGGATCCTCGCGCTCGATTATTTTGCTTAGAACCCGGCTGGTATCGTGGCCGTGCGGACGCGCGTTAACATCCTCGACCCGGTCCGCCTGGCGCTACCACGTTCCCCCGAATCTGGAATCGCAGTATCGTCGGGCGCGAAAACCCTGTCAAGAGAAAAACGCAAAATGTGGGGACCGTACAGAAAAAATGTCCTATGTATAGTGGTGTCATTTCACGCACAAGATTATTTTTTGATTCCCAGTTTGGCACGTGAACGTAAAAAAGTTTCGCGAACGCCAGAATACGCGCTTCGGAACGAGCAAATCAGCAGCGCTCGAAACTTGTTAGCTCTTTCGAATCAAGTACCTTCGTACTCTTTCCCGCCACGCATGCTATCGCTACATTTGCGGATACGACCACGGTGATGGATACCCGGATGGCCCGGGAGAAGGTTGTCGTCTGTGCAAGTTGGCCGCTATCAAATTCTGGACACTATCGGTACAGGCGCGAACAGCCGGGTTGTGCGCGCGTTCGATCCGATGATCGGCCGAACCGTGGCGATAAAACTGTTTCCGGCGGCCCTCGCTGCCGGCGAGGGACGCGAGCGTTTCATGAAGGAAGCGCGAGTCGTCGGGCAGATTTCTCATCCGTCGATCGTCGCGCTGCACGATATGGGCATTGAAGAGTCTTCCTCGACGCCCTATCTGGTGATGGAATATATCGAAGGCCAGCCGCTGGAACGACTGCTCGACAAGGGAAGCATTCCGTTTCCGCGAACGTGCGCCTGGATTGCCGATGTTGCCCTGGCGTTGAGCTTGGCGCATCGCAAAGGAATCATTCACGGCGACGTAAAACCCGCGAACATTTTGATCAGTGACGACGGGCGTATCAAGCTAACCGACTTCGGTATGGCGCGACTTGCCAGCCGCGATTCGAAGGACACGCCGCTGCTCGGAACGCCAGCCTACTGGTGTCCGGAACAAATTCTGGGGAAGCCACAGGACGCGCGGTCAGACATCTTCTCGCTAGGCGTGGTGCTCTATGAAATGATCACGGGCAGCCGGCCCTTCGACGCGGATACGCTGCAAGGTGTTTGCGGGCGCATCATGTCTTCGACCCCGCTGCCGCCGTCGCAGACCAATCCGTCGTTACCGAGAGGCCTCAACGAACTAGTATTGTCCTGCCTGGAGAAGGATCCGGCGCTGCGCCGAATCGCCGCCGAGGACCTTGCCGAGGACCTTTATCCGTTTGCGCGTCGCAAGGCGCCCACGGAAGTGGTGGCGCCGCAATCGTCGTCGTTTCGCAGTCGCGCGACACGCTTCCTGCGTTCGGCTTAAAGCCGCGTAAAAGAGCTGTCTACAGAGATTCCCGTAGTACTCCAGCTTGCAATAACCTGTACCTTTGGGCCATTTGCTTTAACGCGTGCGAAACCCAACATGGGAGAGAAGCCGTCTCGTGCGGATGTCACTGTCCCGACAATGTCGAAGAACCGCTACGAACTTATTGGAAATCTAGGCTGCGGCGCCACCAGCCGTGTCGATAAAGCTCGCGACACGATTCTGGGACGCACGGTGGCGCTGAAGACCCTGGTCCATTCGTTTGGGGCGCCCACCGAACAGAAACGATTTTTGCGCGAAGCTCAGATCGTCAGCCAGCTATCGCATCCTTCGATCATCAACTTGTATGACGTTGGTATTGAAGAAGGAAACGTCGCCTACCTTGTAATGGAGTACGTAACCGGGAAAACTTTGCAGCAGGTGCTTTTGGAATCGCCAATTCCGTTTCCCCGCGCGTGCGCTTGGGCTGCCGACTTGGCTGGGGCGCTTACCCGCGCACACCGGGCAGGGATCATCCACGGCGATGTCAAACCTGCGAACATCCTGGTCACGGACGACGGCAACGTGAAGCTCGGGGATTTTGGAATCGCGCGATTCGCCACACAGGTATCCGGTTCGGGTCACATGATGGGGACTCCGGCCTACTTGTCACCGGAACAGATTCGCGGCGAGCCACAAAACACGAGATCCGACTTATTTTCGCTGGGTATCGTTCTCTATCAGATGGTTACCGGCGTCGCTCCTTTTGAGGGAAGTTCGGTCAGCGCGGTTTGCGCTCAGATACTTTCCGCCGAACCGATTCCTCCGACGCAGCGTAATCCGGCGCTTCCCGCGGGCATCGATCACGTCATCCTGCGGAGCCTGGCGAAGAGTCCAGCCGACCGGTATCCGTCGGCCGAGTCTTTGGCGGCTTCACTGTATCCCTTCGCGCGATTGGCCCCGGGCGCAGCAGAACCGCAGCCGAGTCCGGCGCTCCTTCCCAAACGGTCATGGTTTGCGCGGCCGATGCGGCCCAGCGAGCTGTGGGTCGCGGCTGCGGTGGCGTTGGTGGCCGTTTGCAGTGTTCCGGTTTCGCGCGCGGTGGTGGCTCGCTATCGATTGCCGGCAGCGCCGGTGGTCGCGAGGAATGCGCCTGCGCCTCCCCAGGATTTACTGGGCTATTCTCGAACGACAACGGTACCGGACGTAGAGGCAGATGTTGCCAAGGCACCGACGAAGGTTGCGCACAAGCCGCGCACGCTTCGCCCGGATGCCGGTGTCCTCCAGAGCGCATCGGTTCGCGCTGTCGTCCCTGCCGCAAAGGACGCGAATGAGAGCGGCTCTCCCTCGGCGCCGGAACTCACTTCGCTGCCGATCCCGAGTCCGGTCTCCCGGGCAGATCACGCCACGTTGAATATCGAAATCGATTCAACCGTTGGCGATGGAGCTCTGGCGATTTTCGCCGATCAAACTCTGCTCTTCACGACCGGGCTGCATGCTACCGCCGCGGCTGCGCCGATTCGACTGGAACATGCATTGCCCGTGGGACCGCATCAGCTTCGCGTGTGTTTGTACCGAGCCGATAAGAGCTTGCAGGTCGCTAAAGAAGGCCTGGGGGAAATCCATACCGAGGGTCAGAATTCACTCCGCATTCACATAACGAAGCGGGCAAAACTTCTCGTGCGTCATGAAACGTCGCTGGACGTATCGTGGCCCAGCGCGACGGCGCCTACGGCAGTGCCCGTTAGTGCGGCATCCGCCAAACTCTCCGCTTCCACGAAATAACCCAGGAATTTTGGTAGGGCTCGAAATTAGCGGCTCTCGAAGATATTCGGAGATTTATTCGTAGCGCAGCGCTTCCACAGGATCGAGCCTTGCCGCTTTCATCGCCGGCCAGACACCGAAAACTAATCCTATACCAACGCTTACGATGATTCCTGCCGCAGCAGCCCATAGGGGAACGCTGCCCTTCCATTCGAGCGTCAAGCGAATCAGCAGGACCAAGCCATTGACAAGGATCAGCGCGATCAGGCCTCCCGCGCCGGTAAGCGTCATAGCCTCCAGCAAGAATTGCCAGGTGATGTCGCTCCGTTTGGCGCCAATGGCCTTGCGCACGCCGATTTCGCGGGTGCGTTCGGTGACGCTGACCAGCATGATGTTCATGACGCCGACGCCGCCGATCAACAGACCGATGGAACTCAAAACCACGGTGGCGATGGCTACCATGCCCACAATGTTGTGGAACTCTTGCACCTGCATCTCGGCGGTCGCAATCGAAAAATTATTTTTCGCGGCGTAGGGAACGTTGCGCCGACGGCGCAGGACCTCGGTGGCCTGGTCGACCGCGAGGTCCAACATCTTCGGATGAGCCTGAAGACGAATATTGTTTTCGTAGGCTCCCGGGTAGATTTTGCGGAAGGTGTTGTAGGGAATCAGGACGCGGCGGTCCTCATCGCCCATACCGAATCCGCCTTTGGGCTTTTCCACGACGCCGACGACCTGGAAATCCTCGCCGTCAATCATCACGTCCTTGCCAAGGGATGAGACACCAGGAAACAGCACTGGCGCGACATTTTCGCCGAGCATAACGACTTTCCCGCGATGCAGATCGTCGCCCTCGCTCAGAAAACGGCCGGAGAGGGTGGCGGCGTTGGCGTAAACCTCGCCGAAATTGGGCTGCACGCCGCGAAAGTCGATCCCGATTACTTCGCCGGCCTTCGTGCGAATGGTATGGGGCTTTTCCCACCAGTTGATGTAGACGGTGACGTTTTTTACAGCGGGGCAGCCGGCCTTGAGGGCCTCAGCATCCTCCAGCGTGAGGGGTTTGCGGAGTCGTTCTTCGAGCGGACGGGTCTGGTTGTTGTGTGGTCCCTGGTCCCAGCGGGAGATGAATGCGGTGTCTGCGCCGTATTGCTTGATATTCTCCTGAATTACCTGGTCAAAGCCGGTAATTAATGCGGCGACGAGCATGATGACACTGACGCCTAGCACCACACCGAAGACCGTCAAAGCGCTGCGCAGCTTATGGGCGCGGAGAGTGTCCATTGCCTGCTTCAAATTTTCGCCGTGAGCCTGAGCCATAAGTTTTTCAGTCCGATCGCAAGGCTTCAATGGGATCGAGTTTCGCCGCGCGCATCGCCGGGTAGATACCGAAGAACAGTCCCACGCCGGTGGAAACGCTCAGAGACAGAATCACGGCGCTCAGCGGGGTTTGCATAGGTATGGAGGTGGCCGAGCGTCCGAGCGCTACGATGCCATAAGCCAACAAAATACCAATGATGCCGCCAACGGAGGCGAGGACCGCGGACTCGGTCATGAACTGGAGCATGATGTGTTTCTTACGGGCCCCCAGCGATCGACGAATGCCGATTTCACGGGTTCGCTCGGTGACGCTTGCGAGCATGATGTTCATGATCACGATGCCGCCAACGACCAGAAACACGGCGGTCAACGCGACGGCGACGCCGAACAAATTGCCGGTGAGCTGTTTCCATAGCGCCATAATGGAATCCGAACCGAGTACGGCGAAATTGTCTTTCGCGTTGTAGTTCAGGTGCCGAAACGCGCGCATCAGCATGCGGGCTTCGTCCTGCGAAGCGCTCATCATCTCCGTGTTCTGGGCTTGCACGAAGATCGCCAGCCAGTCCTGTTGCGTGTGCCACTCCTTATAGTAGGTGACCAACGGAATGAGCATGTAGTTGTCTTGCGACTGGCCGAAGGCGCTGCCGATGGGCTCGGCGACGCCTACAACCTCGTAAGTGTGCGTGCCGGCGCGGATGGTCTTTCCGACCGGATCGACGTTCGGGAAGAACTTTTTGGCGACGTCAGTACCTATGAAACAGATGGGCGAATGATGCAGGTCATCGGCTTCCGTGATGTAACGGCCAGAGGCGAGGCCGATGTTGCGAAGCTCGGCATAGTCGGCTGTGGCACCGGTCACTCTCGTGTTTTCGAGCAAGGTGTTGCCGGCGCGGATGTCGATGTTTACCCAACCGGCGGCGGCTACGCGGCTGGCGAGTTTCATGTTGGCGCGGACCCACTCGAATTCCTCGAGCGTCAGCAGCGGGCGCTTTTGCGCCTTGATCCATTCATCTTCGCTGGTGATGATGCCAAAGCGGTCCACCACGTAAACATTCGCGCCAAGGTTGGCAACGCGGTCGGCGACGTAGAAATTCAGCCCAGCGACCACGCTCATGACCGTCACGAGGGTAAGGACTGCCAGGATCACACCGAGCAGTGTGAGGAAACTCCGCAGCTTATGGGCTCGCAACGCATCCAGCGACAGCCGGAAGGTCTCAATCAACGTGACCATATTGCCGCGGAAGCCAGCCAGCGCGAAGCGCCGCCGGCCCTCGGCACCCGTGACCAGGGGACGAATTCGCGTCAAACCTTCGAATGGAGCAACACCCAAACCTAGCCTCCGCCGACCGCGTGGTCACAAACTAATACGAGAAACGACACCCATTCGTTTCGTGAAATTGCGGCTTTCTGCGGGTTAGACGCGCGAACGCTCTTTTGTTTTGCCTGCTGTAAGGTGTAGCCTTGCGTTTTGATGCGAGAAAACCGCGGACGACGACCTTTCCATAGAAAGTGGATCACTTCCAGGGCCACTCTCGCGCTAACTTACCTTAGCCCGGAGCGATATATGCGATCTAACGTGATTTGTTTTCTTGCAGTTACCATGTTGGGACTTAATTCAACGTGCGCTGCGCAAGCGCAAAGTACGCCATCGGCTTCCTCTGTCCCTCGCTCCGGCCCGCGTGCGGAGTTCCTCCAGGAGATCTCCTATTACGAAGAACGCTACACACGTCTCGCCGAGGCCGTTCCCGCAGACAAGTATAATTGGCGTCCGGCAGAAGGTGTGCGGTCCATCGGGGAGGTTTTCGCCCACATCGTGGCCGCCAACTATGGTATCGCCCGCGCGTTCGGAACGCAGCCACCCGCCGGTGTGGACTTTAAGGCCATCGGCGCGGCGGCAGTAGACAAAGCCAAGACGGTGCAAAGCTTAAAGGAATCCTTCGCTCATTTCCGCAACGCTATTCTTGCGCTGAGCAACGCCGACGCGGATAAAGCGCAAAAAATGTTTGGACGCGAGACCACGCAGCGCGGAGCTTTCATGATGATCACGGGTCACATGGGCGAGCACCTGGGTCAATCGATCGCTTATGCACGCGTAAATGGAATTGTTCCTCCCTGGACTGCCGACGCAGAGCAGCAAAAACCGGCGGACAAGCCCAAGCCATAGGCTGCCAGACAAACGCGAGAGCCAACAGTTCATTGTGCACACTGGCCTGATGCAAGCCACACGATGCAACAATCGACGCGGATACGGAATCTAAGTTCAATACTCGTGACGGAGATCCCCTCGGTTAGATTCACTATGCGGGCATCCACGCTGTTTCTTTGTGCGGCTTTCCTCTACGCTTCGATGGCTCGTCTTTCCACGACTGCTGCCCAGGCGCCTGGGGACTCGTCGCCCGCCGCGCAGAGCGACGAAGAGAAACGGGTGATGCTGGATCGTGTCATCGGCAATCAGAAGAAGAATGACGAAGCGGAGATGGTTTACGAGCGCATCGAGCACAAGGAGATCCGGAAAGGCCCCTCGGGAACTCCCCCAGAGATTAAGATTTCACGGGTTGTGCCGGCGGGCACGGGTGTGGCTCACATTCCGGTGGGCCCGGACGGGAAGCCTACCGACGCCAGCCTTTATCGCGCGGAACTCGAGAAGCTCGAGCGCTCGCTCGCCTGGGCTGCTGAGGAAGGCCGGGCGCAGCGGGACGCTTACGACAAAATCGCCAAGAAGCGGAAAGATCGCGCGGAGCTGATCGAGGCCACTCGCTCGGCGTTCCTGTACATCTTTGTCGCCCGGGAGCCGCGCGGAGACCGTATGCTGTCCAAATACCGTATGGAGCCAAATCCCGCGTATAAGCCTACTTCGCGCTCCACCGCGATTTTTGCCAAGGTGCGCGGTTATGCATGGATTGACGAAGAAGCAGGGCAGCTCGCGCGTGTCGAAGTGGAAGTGACCGATGACATCTCCATCGGCGGCTTTCTCGCAAAAATCTACAAAGGCAGCCATTTCATGCAGGAGCGCTACGAAATGGCGCCGGGGCTGTGGTTGCCTTCTTATTCTCAGTACGATTTCGACGGGCGCAGGTTATTTGTCAGCTTTTCCATTCATGAGCGGACTTTTTACACGCAGTACCGCCGGATCGGTCCGCCCAAAGAAGCGCTCGCCACCATCCGTGCCGAATTGGGCAAACCTGGCGCTGTAAATGCCGATCCTTGATCGGCAGCGCTCCTATACTGATTGAGGTAGCTCCAAAACCCCAATTCGGCCTGTGGCTTCTATGGAGTCGTTGTGATCCGTGAATTCGCTGCCGCCCTGCTGATTCTCTTCCCTTCCGGCTTGGTTTGTGCAGCAAATAAGTCGCGGGACCAGGCGCCAGCACCTTCGCAGACGCAAAGCGCCCCGCCCGTAGCGCCGACAGCGGCCCCGCCGAAGGCGCCAAAACCAAAACCCAAGAGAGTCTGGACCGACGAGAATCTCGGCGAGGCTGGCGGTACGATTTCCGTCGTCGGCGATGCTCAATCGGCTTCCAAGGGCCAGGCTGCCCAACGGCCTCAAGCGACATCCGCTCCCGGCAAAGCACCCGACGGAGCCGTTGATGCGCGGACACTTGCCGTAGTCCGCCAGCAACTGCAAAGATTACAGTCGAACCTGGATCAGGTTGACCGGCAACTGGCGCAGCTCAAGGGATTCAGCAAAGGAGATACGAAGAACGCTGGGGGCCTTCAGAAGGACACCTGGCAATACAATTCCTCTTCGGTGGAAGAGCAGATTCGCCATCTTCAGGAGAAAAAGGCGAATCTTCAGACGGCGATCGACGATCTGCTTGATGCGGCCCGAAGGATCGGAATCGAGCCCGGCCAGCTGCGCTGAGTTTAAACGCGCCTTTCTTCCTTGCGGCTTGTCTGCCGAAATAGACAAGCATGTTCGCACGCAGTAACATTTCCTGAGCCTGAACGGTGCGGGCGCGCATGGGCCGTGGAACTCATTCCTTCGCTATCCGAACACTGATTCTCACGATAATTCTGGCGCTTTGCCTCTGGCCTTTACTTGCGGGCCCGCAGGGTGGCCAGGGGGCTGTCGTCGATCTTTCGGGAGCGCCTCTGGATCCGCTCAAAGCGGCGGCCGGCAAAGTGGTGGTTCTTATCTTCGTGCGGACAGACTGCCCGATTTCGAATCGCTACGCGCCCACGATCCAGCGTCTCAGCGCGCAGCATGCCGGCAAAGCGGCGTTCTGGCTAGTCTATCCGGACAAGGCGGAATCAGCCGAGGTTATCCGAAAGCACGAGCGCGACTTCCACTACGAACTTCCGGCCCTTCGCGATCCGCGGCACACGCTGGTGAAGGTGAGCCGCGCTCAGATCACTCCGGAAGCGGCGGTTTTCGACGCAAACCACCGGCTCGTCTATCACGGTCGCATCGACAATCTGTATGAGGATTTTGGCCGCGCGCGGTCCGCGGCAACCACTCACGAACTCGATGACGCCATTCGGGCGGCCATCGACGGCAAGATGTTGGCAGTCGATAACGCACCCGCGGTCGGGTGCTACATTTCGGACCTCGAATGACGCGCAAGTCGCAGGGAATCGTTGTCTTCCTGATCTTCTCTGCGCTGATCTCCGTCACCGCCGTGGCACATTACTCTGCGGCTGCGCGGCATGCAGTGGCACCCCCGCCAAGGGACACTCGTGGTGGCGTGGGGCAACAAGTTACGTTCACTCGCGATATCGCTCCGATCCTTTTTCGCTCTTGCACGCCGTGCCATCGACCCGGAGAGGCAGCACCTTTTTCTCTACTCAGCTTCGCAGACGCCAAGACGCATGCGCATCAAATCGCCGCGGTCACGGAAAGACGCATCATGCCGCCGTGGCTGCCTGCGGCCGACGACCCTAAATTTGCCGAGGATCTCCGGCTCTCGTCTGAACAGATCGCTCTTATCCAAACCTGGGCCGAGCAAGGCGCCGCCGAGGGAGATCCTTCCGCTCTGCCTGCCCAGCCGAAGTTCGTGGAAGGATGGCAGCTCGGCAAGCCGGATGTCGTCGTCAAGGCCACCAGGCCTTTCGCACTCGCTGCCGGCGGCTCAGACACCTACTGGAATTTCGTCTTTCGCTCTCCAGTCGATCAAACTCGCTGGCTGAAGGCCATCGAAATCCGACCGGGCGACAAACGGCTGGTTCATCACGCCAACGTTCTGGTGGACCGCGGGCAAACCGCGCGGCTGCAAGAGAAGGAAGTGGGCTCCGGGTTTGGCGGCATGGAGCTGACCATCGAATCGGAATTCTTCGACCCCGACAGTCATTTCCTCTTCTGGAAGCCGGGTTCGGCGCCTTACATCGAGCCCGAGGGCATGGCTATTCGCCTCGACCGGGACAACGATCTCGTGCTTAATACGCATCTGCAACCGTCCGGAAAGCCCGAAACGCTTCAGCCGAGTCTCGGTCTTTATTTCACGGACAAGCCCGCTACGCTTCATCCGATTCTTTTGCAGATGGAAAACGATCGGCTGCTGGATGTTCCCGCCGGAGAAAAGGGTTTCGTTGTCAGCGATGACTTTACTTTACCCGTGGACGTGGATTTGCTGGCCATTTACCCGCACGCTCACTATCTCGGCAAAGATCTGCGAGCAAGCGCCACGCTGCCCGACGGAACGAAACAATCGCTGATTCACATTGCACGGTGGGATCTGAATTGGCAGGCGGTCTACCGCTACGCCGAGCCCGTGGCCTTGCCGAAGGGCACGACGATCTCCATGCGCTTTACCTACGACAATTCGACCGACAACATTCGCAATCCAAACCATCCGCCGCAACGCGTGGTCGCGGGAAATCGCGCAAGCGACGAAATGGCTCATCTCTGGCTGCAAGTCTTGCCGAAAGATTCGTCGCGAGGTGGGATCGATCCTCGCTCCTTGATCCAGGAAGCAATGGCTCGCCACAATCTCCAGAAAAATCCTAACGACTTCGAGGCCCATTACAATGTTGGCGCGCTCCTCCAAATGCGGGGTCAACTCGCCGAATCCGCGGCGCACTTTGCGGAAGCGGTACGCATTCGCCCCGAAGACGCTACCGCGAATAACGCGTTCGGCGCGGCCCTGCTTGGCGGTGGGCGCACCACCGAATCCATTCCGTACCTGATGGCGGCGCTCCGGGCTCGCCCAGACTACTTCGACGCGCATTACAATTTGGGGAACGCGCTTGCCTCGCAGGGTGACTTCAACGGGGCGCTTGCTCATTTCCGGGCGGCTGTTCGGCTAAATCCCCAGGATGCCAACGCGGAAGCGAACCTCGGTAGTGCCCTGGCCGAAACGGGAAATGTCAAAGAAGCACGCTGGCATTACGAACGAGCGCTGGCGTTGAATCCCAATCACGAACTGGCGCGCGAAAATCTGCAGCAGCTTGACCGACAGTAGTGGGTCTCTCGTCAAAACGAGGTCGCGTCCCGCAAGTGGGACGATCTTGCCTGAAACTTTTCATAACCCTTACAAATTGAGATCAGCTTTAGGTGAAACCATAAATTCCATAGGACCGCAGATTTCTCACGGCAGTGATTGTCACCTGTTACTTCGCATAACTCCCCTAGCGATTCCGAACATTTCTCGGCGCATGTCGTAGCTGAATTAGCAACTGGATCGCCTCCGTAAGGGGCTTTCAAGAAATCCGCGAAAAGTTCAGACGCGGTTAAAACCGTCTGCCGGTTGCCACGTCCTTTCACTTAGTAGGGATTTTCGGAAGAGAGGGGTTAAACAGATCGAGCCGCTTCTGGTTTGGCCGCCGGAGCGACGCCGATCTTGAGTAGACACGCGCACCCTTGCGGGTAGTGCGTTTCTTTCTTTAACCCCACCTCATTTTAGAAGCCTCCTGTTTCCAATTGCAACCGTGAACGCGGGCCAAGCAGACGTTCACCGAAGGAGATCTCACCATGAGGCCCAAGACCCACCTGACCAGGTTGTTTATTATGGGATTTGCGCTATCGAGTGCGCTTTTATCCCTGTCCGCCTCGAGTGGATACGCGCAGGGTATGCCTGCATCTCGCGCGGGCGGCGCTCGCTACGCGAATAAGCTATCAGGCTTGGACTCACTTGAGGCGATCCAAACGCAGACCGCTCCCGTTCCTCGCGTCAGACCGCAAGCGGAAACCATTGCTGTCCACGATCTGCTGATTCCGGCTCCCGCCGTCAAGGAATTCCAGCGTTCGGAAAAGGCCGTGCACTCCGGCAATTTCCAATCTGCCGCCGAGCACCTGCAGAAAGCCCTGCAGATCGATCCCACATTTGTTCAGGCTCACAACAATTTGGGAGCGAGCTACCTCCAGCTGAATCAATATGAAAGCGCGGTGGCGGAGTTCCGGACAGCGATCGATCTGAACACGAAAATGCAGGAACCTTACCGCAACCTGGGCCTCGCGCTCTTCCTTCTGCGCCGGTACCCCGAGGCAGAACTTGCGGCCCGCCGGGCCCTACAGCTCGATCCGCGACGCGGCCACGCGCAATATACCCTTGGTCGGATTCTCGCGGCTGAGGGAAGCAGCTCGTTGGAAGCCGAGCAGCTTTTACGCGAGTCGCTCGGCGAATTTCCCGAGGCGCGATTGCCTCTCGCGCAAGTTCTGCTGAACAAGGGCGCGGCGGAGCTAGCTGCCACGGAGTTGCGTACTTACCTAAAGTCATCCAAGACCGACCAAGTCAAAAGGCAAGCAGTGCAGCAGTGGCTGTCACTGATTACCCAGACGAAAACGACCGATCCAGGTGCGGGAGCCAAGCACGGATCGTGATCGATACGGTAGCGTGAACTTGAGCTGGGAAGAAATGGCAAAGGGCGGTGCGCCTTTCGGCTTAGTTTTCTTGTCACTTCAGGTCATTCGATAAGCGTCTCGTGCGATCTGCCCTCTCCCGACTGCATCAGACTTCTTCTCCAGTAAACTGCTTATTTACAGTAAGTTACAAAAATGCCATTTCACTTCGTTCGGTACGGATTTCGGATTCTTGTGGAAATCTCGGACCCCTCTAGACTTGCGCACCGCGCCCGATTAGACTTGCTCATCCAAATCAATCAAGAGGAAGGTAGATGAAACGCTTAATTCCGCTTCCGCGCGAGCTTGCAGTTAATTTGAGGCGCCAAAATGAAACAGGCATGGGCTATCACGTCGTCTCAGTGACCCTAAAGAGCGGCAAATGTTTTGATCAGGTGGTCGCCAGCGAAGGCTGCGTTATCCACGTCCGTGGTCACAAGGAGGTCCCCTTCACCCCCGACGATGTCGCTGCCGTGGCAGTGAATCACAAGCGCTGGAACTTTCGCGAAGAAATCTAGATGGCGGTGGCCCAACACTATCGCCCAGTGCTGCTTTAATCGGCCAGGCTCTGGCGCCCAACCTGGCTTAGTTGCGCTCTTACGCTTTGGAACCACCGTGTCTTCCACCATTAACGGTCCGCTGACACCTCCTTAACAAGACCGGGCGCACCCTACGTTCTGCCAGTCCAGCCCACTTCAGCTCGATTGATCCAAATTGAAAAGGAGGACTTATGTCCAAGCAAGCGGCAGAGCATCATCACAAAGCGGCAGAACATCGTGAGCATGCGGCAAGGCACCATCGCGAAGCGGCAATGCACCACGAATCAGGCAATCACGAAACGGCAGCCCACCACGCGCAAACCGCACAAGGACACCTGAACCATGCCACGCATCACGCTTCGGAAGCGGCAAAACAGCACGCCGAGCATCATGGAGAGAAGGCGAAAGCAGCTGGCCAATAGAATTTTGAAGGCTGATTCGCATAAGTGCTGGGACACGCAAGCTTGGGGGCAAGCGATTTCAGAGCCAGCGCCGATTCAGCAAGAAAGCAGAAATGGGAACGGCCAGGAACGAGTGCATCCGGCATGGTCAAACTAGCCGGCTAGACCATTCGTTGCTGGCCGGTTGTTCGCGTGATGCACCTCAGTTACTTTCCTTCCATGATCGTGGTCCACGGGTAGGCTTTCATATCTCGCAGCTCGGGCTTTTCCCAAGCCAACTCCGGATGCTCGCGCAAATGTTTGGCCGCCAGAAAGTCCATTCCACAGGCATGTCCCGCCGCCGCGACAAATTCCATTTTCGCCGTCATCAGCGTATCAGTGGCTTTGTTCTGCGCGGCACCCGCGGTGCCGTATGCTGGCTGCCAGGCTCCAGCGCCTGATCCGCGGTTCGAAAGCTCGAAGTGCCCGCACAAAGTGCGCTCGCTCGGCTCGCTTTTCCCGGTGACGCTATCCACATGATCCGCGAGGAATTTCTCCGCCATCGGCACGTCAATCTTTCCTTTGTTCTGCGCCATTAACTGTTCCCACCGCTGGTGCCGCGCGTTGGCGCTGTTTCCCTGGTCGGTCACGGCGAAGTCGGTCTCTTCCGCCGCCAATTTGGGACTGATGGGAAAGTTGGAGCCTACAAAATAGCCGTCGGTCTTTCGCTCCAGGGTGACATTCTTCAATCCAAGTTCCAGGCTCGCGATCTCGGCTTTCCTGGTGTCGGCGATCAGCCAATCGTTCGCATAGCCGCCGTTATTGCCTTCCTTGAAAATCCGAACCGCATCGTCAATCGACGTGGAATATTGCATGGCCTTGCGCGCGCGCACGAATTCCGGCACGCCGTTGGTGTCGAAACCGTGAAAACCCGAAATCGTGGTTTCGGTAATCACGATGCCCGCGGCATTCAAGCCAAAATCATCGCCGCTGTGAATTAGCCCGGGTAAGCCATCCATCAGAAAGCGATAGCCATGAGTGGGAGCGATGTCGAACGCGATCGTCCACCGCGACCCGTCCAGATAGTTTGTCCAGTTGTTGTGCGCGACCACCACGCGGCCGTCCTTCGTATAGCTACCTACGGCGACAAACGCGCTGCAATGTTCCGGAGCGGTTACCGTCGGAAGCGACACGATCTTGTGCGCTTTGTCATACTCGCCGACGTAATATCCCCACTCCTGCGACGCGTTTATGGTCACCACGTCCCACAAATCCAGCCTCACGCCCTGAGCGTTTAATCCTTCCGCGATTCCCTGCATTTCTTCGCGATATTCCTGTTCGATGTGCGCCCACAGCATGTTTTTCGCAGCGTCACGAAAGAAATCCCAGTCCTTCCCGTTATCGTGCGTCAGCTCGAGGGCAAACACCTTTTGCATATCCTGAATTTCGGCGGCCAGCAGATAGCCGTGCTGGTATCCGATCTCGGCGGGCGTTCCTTCCAGATGCACGTAGGTCCAGCCGTTCACGGCGGGTCGCCGGACAGCGCCCTTCAAGCGCACGTCGGGCTTCAGTGTTTTCGATGCCGCCACACTCGCGGCCAAAATCGCCCCGCAGATCAAAACGATCGCCACCGCTCGCCGCATCAATCCCCCTGTAAGCCTTTGGTATAGCGCCGCTGTATAGACGCGCGCCTAGGCATCTCGTTCCCGGTCCACACAGCCGCGAAAGAACGAAGCTATCCCGCCCGTTTTGCTGTGTCAAATGAACTAGGAAGCCTTCGACACGGGTTTGTGGATGGACAATTTGCCGGTCTTCGTTTCGCTGGAAACGAACTCGTAGAGTTTCTTGCGCAATAGATCGTTATTCCAGTACTGCACGTGCGCCGCCAGGGGTGTGCGGGCCTGCGGATCGACCATATTCTGCACGTGCCGCGGATCGTCCGGCGGCACCGCCGGGTCGTCATAGTAGTCCAGCGAGCCGCTGATGATGTCCATCGGCGACCAGATATTCACCCACGTCAGCGTCTCCGGTCTGAACTCGGGGTAGCTCACGATTAGCGGCTGCACCGAATCGGTCATCTGCTCCCGAATCCAATCTTGATCGCTCTTCGCTTGCATACGAAAGATAAACGCGGTCTTGTCCAGTGGGGAACCAAAGGTGATGAGAGCGCGCGTCCGTTGCACTACATCCCGCTTCTGGTCATCGCTTGACACGTTGTCGAGATTCATCAGGGCATTCAACGTGTCATATGCTAGTACCGACCCCAGCGAATGTCCGACCATGACGACTTTCTCGTATTTGGGAACGGTGGGAGCATCTTTGCCGAATCCATACACGATTTTTCCGACATCGAGCCCCACCTTCTGGATCGCCTTGCGAAGTTCATCAAACTTGCTGTCTTTATAGGGCGATATATAAGCGGCCACGTCGCCCACGAACTGCACAACGAAATGGCGGAAAAAATAGGAACCGACCACCAGCAGGGCAAGGAGCAATACGCTGCTAATGGCATGGAAGCCGCTTCCCACCGAATGCCTCGTCGCATCTTGCGCCCATGCCAACCAATTGTGCCAATGGAAAGCGTCGGTCCCGAGCGGCAAAGGAGCGGCAACGATGCGCCCGTACATCTGCACCAGCACCGCCGACACGTAAAGTCCAAGACAAACCTGCCCGACCAGGAACACCACGACGGCCAACAGAAGAAGCGGCCCCCAGCGCCCAATCGACAAGTTCTTGCGTCCGCCGAACATCCATCGCGAAAACTTGCCTTGGCTATATCGGAAACAGGTCCACGCCGCGCCGAAAAGAAATTTAAGCGTGTCCCAGTAGCTGACCTTGCCTTCGGTCAGCGGAGCCCAGTAGGCTTCATATACGTGGACGCAGTGCTCCACCTGCACACTGTCTTGCCAATTGAGTTCCGCGCGCGCAAGAAACGCATCATTTTCCTTCGACAAATGTACCTCGACCGGATCGACCTTCCCGCCTTCCGCCACCGCTTCGATGCGAATCGCATTGGCAACGGCGCTAATCGTTTCGTAGCGCACCTGCTGCCCCATGCCGTGACACACGAGCACCGCTACGCTCTCCGGCCCTTCGTCGAGCTTGGCCGCCGGATTAAAGGTAGGGCCATAGTGGATAAGGTCGGTGCC
Source organism: uncultured Acidobacteriota bacterium (assembly GCA_963721915.1). GTDB lineage: Bacteria > Acidobacteriota > Terriglobia > Acidiferrales > UBA7541 > Acidiferrum. The sequence continues at coordinate 127,831 of CAVRLD010000013.1, forward strand.
AGTCACGCCCGCCCTCGCGGCACCCTCGCGCCGATATATCGTGTTTTCTGCATCCATGGAATTTCTCCCTGCACCCCGACTAGCGTGGCAAATCAGCGACCTCTGCGTCGCGGCTCAGCAACCTTAACAATGCAGTAAGTAACGGCAGTAATACTCCTTATAATATTCGCTTGTCAAGAACGTATGCCAACGCTTCCGATCCTTTTAGGAAACCGAACCAGGCCGCGCCAACAATCACCGCGTCCAACTCGTCAAACAATAGATTTCGAATTTGTATGGCGTAAAAACTTGGCGGGAAACTGGGTTGCTAGAAGGTCTTGGCGGACAGCTGCTCAACCAGAGGAATCGATTCTGGCGTGATCAATGCTCGCTCCGGCGGCCTCACCCCGGTTTGCAGCGCCTGATGCATGCACGTAAGCGCGGGGCCCCGGGGCGGCCACGGCTGAGCCGTTCCTGCTTGGCAGACCAGTCTGCAACCCTTTAGTAGACAGCCTACCCATCGTGTGGTAGATTGCCTACCCATGAACCCCAATCACAAAGCCCCGCACATGGAAATCATGCAGGGTACTCTCGACCTCATCATCCTTCGCACGCTCCGATGGGGGCCGATGCACGGACACGGGATCGCCAAATTCATTCAGCAGACCTCCGGCGACACCTTCAGAATCGAGCACGGCTCGCTATATCCGGCGCTGCAACGGCTCCTGCAGGAAGGATGGGTCACCTCGGAATGGGGTACGTCCAGCAATAACCGGCGAGCGCGCTTTTATCGCCTGACGCCATCCGGCCGCAAGCAGCTTTCGACCGAGCACTCGAAATGGGAACGCTTCAGCGCGGCGATCGCGAGGATTCTGCGTCCAACAGCTTCAGAGGACGCCTGAGGAAGGAAATTTCGTCAACCCTCAGCAAATGTTTCGGCTCGGAGCGTGGTGATGAGCCTGACGCGAAGTCTCACGAAACTCGGCGCCATATTTCGCAAGGACGAGATCGACTGCGAACTCGACGCCGAAATTCGCTCGCACCTCGCGATGGAAGTGGAGGAAAACGTGGAAAACGGCATGGACCCGGAACAAGCGCGCCGCGCCGCTAATCAAACCTTCGGTCACGTCGGCCTGGCAAAGGACGACAGCCGCAGCGCCTGGATTTACCGCTGGATTGAAGATCTCGGCAAGGACCTGCGATTTGGCGTGCGCATGCTGGTGAAGAATCGCGGATTCAGCGCGATCGCCATTCTTTCTCTGGCACTGGGCTTCGGCCTGAACACCACCATCTTCACCGTCGTCAACGCCATTCTCCTGAATCCGCTGCCCGTGCGCGAGGTGGGCCGGCTGGTTTCCCTCGACAACATCGACACGAAGACAAAGTTTACGCAAGCGCGTGCCGAGAAACTGGGTATGTCGTTTCCCAACTATCAGGATTTTCGGCGTCAGAATGAAGTCTTTACGGACCTGGCCACGTGGCAGCAGATTCCGCTGACCTGGAGTGGCGGCGCGGAGCCTCGTCAGGTGCAGTGTTACATCGTTAGCGCGAATTATTTTGACGTGCTGGGGCTCAATCCTGCCGCCGGGCGTTTCTTTCTGCCGGATGAAGATACGAAACCCAACAGCAACACGGTGGTGGTGATCAGCTACGCGCTCTGGACCAATAAATTCGGCGCCGATCCCAACATTGTGGGGCGCACCATGAATCTCAACGCCACGCCCTACACGATCATTGGCATTGCGCCGCACGGCTTCAAAGGAACGATTTCGCTCGCGCCCACCGAGCAGGTATGGATTCCTACCAGTATGTATGCACAACTGCTCGCAGGCTTCTTCGCCGACAATTTCAACGACCGCCGGTTCTTGGCAATGAACACGTTCGGGCGTCTCAAGCCTGGCCTTGCTCTGCCACAAGCGGAAGCCTCGTTGAAAACCATCGCATCGCGACTTGAAACGGAATATCCAAAGGAAAACGGCGGAAGGAGTGTTGCGCTCACCTCTCTTGCCGAAGCCGCCGTGGGCGTCAACAATCACGAGCAGTTCGCGCTCGCGAGCGCCATGATGCTCGGTGCGGTTGGCCTGGTGCTACTGATTGCTTGCGCGAACCTGGCGAATTTGCTCCTCGCGCAGGCTGCGCGCCGCGAAAGAGAAATGACCGTGCGTGCCGCCCTCGGCGCTGGACGCGGGCGCATTCTGCGCCAGCTCCTTACGGAGAGTACGCTGCTCTCGCTGGCCGGCGCGGTGGTCGGCCTGCTGCTCGCCTATTGGGGACGCGGCATTCTCTGGTCCTATCGACCGTCGTTCATCGCTCAAAATGATGTTGATCTCGCTCTCGATTCCCACGTGCTGCTCTTCACTCTGGGAATTGCGCTGCTCACCGGCGCGCTCTTTGGCGCGGTGCCGGCCATCAAGGCGTCTGCGCCCGATCTTGCGGATACACTGAAAGCCGGCGGACGCGGCAATTCGGTGGGCTGGCGCAGCAATCCCATGCGCAGCCTTCTCGTCGTGTTCGAAACCGCGCTCGCCATGATCGCGCTGATCGGCGCGGGACTCTTCATTCGCAGCCAGCAGAATGCCCAGCGCATCGATCCGGGTTTCGAATCCGAGAAACTCTTCATGATGGCTGTCGATGTCGGCGCTCTCCATTACACCGAGGGCCAGGCGCAGCAGTTCTATCGCGCCGCCGTGGAACGCGCGGCGACTGCACCGGGCGTGCAGTCCGCCACGGTGGCTTCGAATTTTCCGGTTGGCGGCGGCCTGGGCCGCACCGTCTTCCCCGAAGGCCAGGATGAAACCACCGGGTATCGCGGCACTCTCACGCAGCTCGATTCGATTACGCCGACCTTCTTCGACACCCTGCGCATTCCCGTACTTCGCGGCCGCACTTTTACGGACAACGATCGCAAGGACACACTGAAGGTCGCCATCGTCAATGAAGCCATGGCCAAGCATTTCTGGCCCAACGAAGAGGCCCTCGGTAAGCGCTTCCATTTTTTCGGTGAACCGGATTTACGGCAAATTGTCGCGATCGTTGCCACCACCGTGGTCAACCAGATCGGCGAAGATCCGCAGCCCGTCGTCTACCTGCCCATGACGCAAGGCTATTCGCCATTTGCTACCGTGCAAGTCCGCACCACCGGCAAACCCGAGGCGGTCATCGCCACCGTTCGCGGCCAAGTCCAGTCGCTCGCTCCGAACCTGGCCATCACCAACGTTCAGACGATTCACGAGATCATGAGCCAGGCGCTATGGGCGCCGCGCATGGGCGCAGCTTTGCTCACGTTGTTCGGCGTACTCGCGCTCATTCTCGCCGGCGTCGGTGTCTATGGTGTGCTGTCGTACTCGGTCAACCAGCAGCGCCACGAAATCGGAATCCGCCGCGCACTCGGAGCGCAAGAGGCACATGTCCTGCGTCTCGTCGTCGGCCAGGGTTTGCGTCTGGCGGTGGTGGGGTTGGCGGTCGGCCTGGTGCTGGCAGCGCTGTTCACGAGGATGCTAGCGAGCTTGTTGTTTGGCGTAAGCTCGACCGATCCCTGGACGTTCCTCAGTGTCACCACGATCCTTGCGTTGGTTGCGGTGATCGCGTGCTACGTTCCTGCGCGGCGCGCCATTCAAGTTGATCCGTTGGTAGCCCTACGCTACGACTAAATTCACGCAGCACTCTAGTTGCAATCGCGCTCAGCTTTGTAGGGGCTTGCTCCTCCCGGCCGTCGTGTCTTGGCAAGGTGCCCAGAAGCTTGGCGGCGGCCACCAGACCAACTATGAAGAAGGTTACTCCGCGATGTGAAGCTTCCCGTCCGGCGTTCGCGTCTCCCACTCGACGCGCACCAGCCAGTCGAAATGCATTCCTTCCGCTTTGAGCCAAGCCTCCAACACTTCGCGCGATTCGGCGTGGAACTCGACGAACATCTTGCCCTCGAGCATGTTGACGAGCACCCGGTCGGCTCGCGCGGTCCCACCGCACATCATCCGCTGGGCCAGATTTTCCGCTCCCTGCCGAGTCAGACAAGCCAGCGTGTGCTGCGTAAGGTAAAGAGGCATCCGCGCTCCCAATAGAATTACGAGTCAATTATTCCATAGGCCGGGCATTCCCTGCTGCGTATGGACCGGTTGCTCTTGCACTTCCTATTTATCTCCCTTGACGGGCTATCCGCTCCGATGAACTGGCGGCCAAGTCACGCATCCTTATGTAGATACAGCTCTGGCACGAAACGGTCACCCCTAGGACTCGAATAAGGGAATTCCCCGATATCCCATGCCCTCAAACGATGAAAAAGTCGAAGGCGCTAATACGGGGGTGTATATGAACTTAAGGATCCTGATAGTTGACGATTCGCAGACAACGCGACGCGTTCTTTCGGCGCTCGTCAATTCCCGCTGGACAGTGTGCGGAGTCGCCGAAAATGGAAAATCGGCATTGAAGAAATTCCGCGAACTGAAACCCGACTTGGTTCTGCTGGACTTGGGCCTGCCCGATATCGACGGCCTTGAAGTGGGGCGTCAGATCCACGCCATCGATCCCAACATTCCGCTCATACTTTTTACGATGTCCGACCCCTGGAGCCTGGAAGGCGCTGCGCGCAGCGCGGGAATCAGTCGGGTTATCTCGAAATCCGAAGGCTGGAAGCTCATGGATTGTATCGAGCAGATCGTGTCCGAATCCGCGGTCTCCGCTCTTCCTGCGAAAGCCCCCGCTCAAGCACGAAGCAAGTCGAGATCGGCCGGACACTAGCCAGGAGCGAGGCGCTCCGTTGCCCGCCTGCCTTGTCCATGGGGCCAAGGTCCATCTCAACCAGCTGCATGACTCCGTCGCTTAATTCGGGAAAGCGATTACTTGATAGGCCTTTGTAATGTTCGCGGTGACGTTCTTCGGAAAGTCCGGGTCGAATTTGGCCGCATATTTCGCGACAAGCACCTTGGCGACTTGTTTTTTGGTTTCCTCAAGATTGGCGCCGCTCGCGTAGGCTTGACCGGTTTCCGCCAGCAGATCGCGAAAGTATTGCTTCCACAGTTCGAACTTTTCCCTGCCGTGCATAACGTCGCCGTGGCCGCCCAGCACCTGGTCAAAGTCGAGCTTCTCGGCATTATCCAGCGTGGTGATCCAATCGTAGGGATAACTGTCGCCCATGAACGGCGTCCATCCGTGGAGCGCGTCGCCGGTAACCAGGATTTTTTCTTTCGGCAGATACACGAAGACGTCGCCGTTGGTGTGCGCGTTGCCCAGCCAGAACATTTCCACGGTGCGTGATTTGCGATGCAGGATCAGGCTGTGATCGAAGGTGAGCGTCGGCAAAGTGACCTGCATGCTCTTGAGTTCCGCGAAGTAATCTTCGGCCTGCGATAAATTACGACGCAGGTCGTCTTTTTGCTTTGTTTCGTTCGCGGCTGCCAAATCCGCTTTCAGCTTTTCGATCTCCTGCGGCATGGTCGTGATTTCGTGCTTCACGCGAGGAATGCCGCGTTGTTCGATATTCAAGCGCGTGGCTTCGGAGGAAATAATTTCCACTCCCGCGGGCCAGGAACTCGGATACGCTTGGTTGCCCTGGTAGTGGTCCCAGTGAAAGTGCGTGTTCACCACGTAGCGCACAGGCTTGTCGGTGAGTTTCTTGATCTGCTCGATGAGCGCGCGCGCAGCCGACGGTTTGGAATGCGTATCCACCACGAGCACACTGTCGTCGAACAAGATGATCGCGGCGTTGCAGTTTATCTTGTACGCCGGCTTGGCTATGGCGGCGTAAACCCCGTCGGCGATCGGCTTGATGTCGAAGAGGTCTTCGGCAGCGGATGTGCAGACCGCCGAGACGAGCAGGAGCGTGGCCAAGTAGAAAGACCGCTTCATGGAGTTCCCTTTCACTGGATCGTTCGGGAATATTGTGGGCGAAGGCTACTACAGAACATACAGCGCGTAAAGTGGCGATGGGTCGACGCGGCTGGCAGACCGCACCTGTAATCTCTGGCTTTCACAGCAGCCAATTCTTATAGAAGATTCTTGCGGCGGTACAAAGCCAAGCCAGCGGAAGTGAGCTTCGCCAACTCGCGGAACAAGGCAAGGTCCGGCGCCGTGAAGTTGAAACACGACAGTCCTTGCATGCGCTTCTTTAGTTCCGGAGATACCTTCTTGCGCAGGGATTCGTCCCAGTACAGCGGCATAAGATGGAAACTCACATACGCTCTGCCGGAGATTACCGCGCCGAAGAAAAGCGGCTTGCCTTTGTACGTCGGCGCTTTGGTTTCGAGATAAAAGCGGGTGCGTGTGTCGGCGTTGACGTGGAGGTGCTTCAGGTGCGGCGCGAAGATTCTTTTCAGGGCAAAAAACGCCGCGGCAAAACTGTCGGCGCGGTCGACGGCTTCCCCTGCGCCCGCGCGCGAGGTGTTTTTCTGTGTCAAGACGACTCTCCTTCGTCAACGGCTCGGGGCCTGCAGCACAACATACTCAGACAACAAGCTCACAACAAGGGGCACAACAACGCTTGCGTGCGAGTATACGGGTTGCAGCGTGCCTGGGGAAGCGATGAAGACAGGAAGCGCGCTTTTGGTTACGCGGCAAATTTTGCCGGCCGCACTTGGATTCCCACGACCTATAAATGGGTTCACGGGTTGAGGCGGGCTCGAACCGCGCGCGGACTCCTCATGACCCATCTACGGGCGAGCGGCCAACTGCGTGGTCGGTCGCGGAGAAGCACTCCATTGTGCGCGTAGCCAAGAATGCCGTCACGAAGGTGCAGTACCGGCAGCTTGGCGACCTTTGACGAAATGACCGGTTTCGCGACAAAGCGTCCCATAAGCGGTCGATTTTGGAAGCATGCCCATCTCGCTGCCGCTCCATTATCCACTGTTTTATCATAAAGATACGATATGAGGAGGCCTGGCGATTGGCCTGCGTCTACCTCTCCGCGATGAGCGCCGCACCAGCGACATTTTACTCGAAGTTTAGGGGCGTCGAAGTCTGCACACAGCGCGGGCTGTTATCGCGAGCGCGTGAGGGTGACCGGGAAGCATTCGCAGAGATGGTCTCTCCCTACGTGCCAACGATGACCCGGCGGGCGCGGCGACTGACCGGCAACGTGGCTGACGCGGAAGACGTAAGCCAGGAAGCCTTGCTCAAGGCATGGTCGCGCCTGGAACAATTTTCCGGCAGTCAAGATGACAACGCGGACGAGTTTAGCGCGTGGCTGGCGCGCATTGCGGGAAATACCTCGATTGATATTTTGCGCCAGCGGCGCGACGGTAGGCTTCTGTCTCTAGAGGAGCCGCGTGGTTCGGCCGAAGAAACGTTGGGCAGCGGGATCGCTGCTCGCGACCATAACCCCGAGGAACGCTGCGCACGCCGCCAGATGGGGCGTATGCTGGCGAATGCGATCCTGCAACTGCCCCCGGATTTGCGGCAAGCATGCCTGTTGCGTGACGTCATGCAATATTCGTCGCAAGAAGTTGCCGACCGGCTGCAGATTTCCGTCGTGGCTGTGCGACTGCGCTTGTTTCGCGCACGGCGGCGCCTTCGAGAGAAATTGGAAGAGTCGCTGCATCCCAAGAGGCAACGGTTTGACCGGAGAGTTGCCTCCTCTGAGAATGGCCACCGGGCGGCCTCGGTTAAAGGCAGGACCGGGTTTCTTCCTCTACACACCATGACCGGATACGCCTCCGGAGATTAAACCGCCCCCAAAAAGTTGAGCTGAGGAGCCTGGGCCGTGCGTGAGTCCGATCAGGTAGGTGATCATTTTCCAGGCTAGCGGTCGAGCAAACGGCGTGCCGAATGTAGGCGCTGGGCTTCAGCCCGGCGAACCACTGCAGCCTCCCATTTTCCCAAGCGAGTGGGCTAGAAATCGGCGGCCTACACGTTAGCGCGCAAGCAATCGATAATCCATCCGGAACGGAGACTCCATCTATCCCAGATACGCTGTAAAGACGCGCGGCGCGGCATGTACGCAGCACAGAGGAGGCGTGCCCCTGAGATCAGCGGGATGACCGGCCGAACCCCCGATGTCGTCAAAACCAGAGTTTCGCGTTGACACGCAGAGTACGAGGTGCTACAAACCCCGAGACATGCCCTTTGGTGGTAAGTCTCTTACCACGATGCGGCGCGCATCACGCGAGTGAGGCAGCAAGCCTGCCTGGCAGGGCAGGCTGCAAGCCGCCGAGGGTTTTTGGCCCGTATCACCCCACCACCCCGGGAGGTGAGAACCTCGGTTTTCACCTCCTTTTGATTCACTATCGTTGCTTTTTTATCGCGGTTGGCGGTCGATTTCTCGCCTTACATGTCAGAAAGATCGGAACCAGGAAGTTTAAGGTCGTATGCGTTCCACATCGCCGGGTCGGCGTGAACCAATGTGTCCCGCAATCCTTGTAGTGGCGGGTCTTGAGACCCGTCCTCGCCAAGCCCGGCTCAAAGCCGAAATCCAAACTTAAGCTCTTTGACCGGCAGCAATTACTGGGAGTCGACACAGGCCGTCGGCTAAAATGTAAGGCTGCCCTTCTTGTAGGGCCTTGATTGATGCCCGTGGAATCCGGCAAACCCGCGTTGTTGTCGCTGAACCGCGTCACGGTCATGCGCGGTGACCGCGCCGCGCTTGAAAACGTTACCCTGCGCATCAACGCGGGCGAACACGTATGCATTCTGGGCCCAAATGGGTGCGGCAAATCGACGCTGATCAAGACCATCACGCGCGAGTGCTATCCGCTGGTGAACGCGGGCTCGTCGATTTCGATTTTAGGCCGCGAGCGCTGGAACATCTTTGAATTAAGGTCGCTGCTCGGCATTGTTTCGCCGGACCTACTGGCTTCCTGCACCACCGATGCGACCGGCCGCGATGTGGTGCTCTCCGGATTTTTCAGCAGCACGCGGATTTTCCCTCACCATTCACCGAATCCGGAATTGCTGGCTCGCAGCAATGCGGCGCTGGAGCGGCTGGGGATCGCGCACCTCGCAGATCGCTCGGTCGCGCACATGTCGTCGGGCGAAGCCAAGCGCACGCTGATCGCCCGCGCTCTGGTGCACGATCCGCAAGCACTGCTGTTCGACGAGCCGAGCAACGCGCTGGACATCGGCGCGCAAGTGCAGCTGCGCGAAACGATGCGCGAGCTTGCGCTATCGGGGCTGGGTATTTTGCTGGTCACGCATCATGTGGCGGAAATCATTCCGGAGATCGAGCGGGTGGTGCTGTTGCGGGAAGGCCAAATCGTCGCCGATGGTCCAAAGGACGAAATCCTGACCCCAGCGCGTCTAAGCGAACTCTTCGGCGTGCGCGTGCAAATCGGCCGGCAAGACGGATATTTTCATCTCTATTGATCGTACCGGAATGTAGTGGCCGGTCTTTAGACCGGTCAATCTCAAAAGCGGCGATCTTACGTTTCAAAAGAATCGAGCCTGCGCGGGCAGAGCAAGCAACCCCAACAACCCAAATGACAAAGCCTACTTTTCTGTAGCGTCCGCACGGGATCGGGACGGTCCGCGCGCCTCAGGATGTTTCGGCGTCCAATCTTCTGGGGGGAAGGCGACTCGCCAAAATGTAGGGTGTGGCGAGGAAAATTCCAATCCGATTTCCGCTTTACCCGAACGCACTGGACCAAGAAAGGCCACATGGCATTCGTGCTCTTCCAGAGTCTTCTTGTGCTGCAGTTGAACCTTGCTGCCGCTGGTGAGCCGCGACTGCAACAGGACCAGCGCGCCGTGGGCGTTGATCGCCAGTGTTTGGGTCTCTTCCTCGACGGCTTTTCCTTGAGCGTCGGTGCCGCGAATTCGCACGGCAACGTGCATCAGCACGCGTTGACTGCGCCGTCGAGTTCCTGCATTTGTCGGCGTATTTGTGACTTGAGCCATGCCAAGCCAACCTCACTCGCTCAACTATACCGCGGCGGGGTCGAATGTCGAGCGGCGCGTGTGGCCGCGTATCCAAATATGCTAATGGCTGAGACGGTGACGTAACTAACTGCGCTGATCGATCGGCACGTAGTGGCGCGTGTCGTGGCCTAGGTAGATTTGCCGCGGACGGGCGATCTTCTGCTCGGGATCCAGCAGCATCTCTTCCCATTGGGCGATCCAGCCTGAGGTGCGCGGGATGGCGAACAGCACCGGGAACATGGTCGAAGGGAAGCCCATCGACTGGTAGATGAGCCCGGTGTAGAAATCCACGTTCGGGTACAGCTTGCGCTTCACGAAGTAGTCGTCTTCGAGAGCGATGCGCTCGCATTCCAGAGCGATCTCCAACAGCGGATTCTTGCCCATCAGGTCGAACACTTCGTACGCGACTTTCTTAATGATGCGCGCCCGAGGGTCGTAGTTCTTGTATACACGATGACCGAAGCCCATCAGTTTCGTTTCGCCCGCCTTAACGCGTTTAATAAATTCCGGAACTTTTTGCACCGAGCCGATTTCCATGAGCATGCGCACGACTTCTTCGTTGGCGCCGCCATGCAGCGGTCCGTACAGCGCAGCGATGGCCGCAGCCGTTGCCGAATACGGATCGACGTGCGAGCTGCCCACTCCTCGGATCGTGTTAGTGGAACAATTTTGCTCGTGATCGGCGTGGAGAATAAACAAAACATCCAGCGCGTGCTCGAGCGTGGCATTCACCCGGTAGCGCGTCTCCGTCGTGCGGAAAAGCATGTTCAGGAAATTGCCCGGATAGCTCAGCTCATTGTCTGGGTAGACAAACGGCATCCCCAGCGAATGGCGATACGAGAACGCCGCTATGGTGGGCATCTTTCCGATAAGGCGAAACGTCTGCTTCTTCCGCGATTCGACGTTAAAGATGTCTTTCGCGTCGTGATAGTACGTCGAGAGGGCCGCGATCGTGGAGATCATCATGCCCATCGGATGGGCATCGTAGTGAAATCCGTCGAGAAACTTCTTGATGCTTTCATGGATGAACGTGTGATGCGTGATGTTGTACGTCCAGACTTTCAACTGCTCCGCGGTGGGTAGCTCGCCGTGCAACAACAGGTAAGCGGTTTCAAGATAGGTGCTCTTTTCGGCGAGATCTTCGATCGGATAGCCGCGATAGCGGAGGATGCCCGCATCGCCGTCGATGTAGGTCACCTTGCTGATGCACGACGCGGTGTTGTTGAAGGCCGGATCGTAGCTCATCATGCCGAAATCGGTGGGGTTCACCTTAATCTGGCGCAGGTCCATGGCCCGAATGGTGTCGTGCTTGATGGGGAGTTCGTAGGTCTTGCCGGTGCGATTGTCCGTGACGGTGAGTGTCTCGCGCGCCGCGGACGACGCCTCGGGCTTTCTCGTTTGCGTCGCGGAGGTGGTAGAGGAGTCCATAAGCCGATCCTTGAGGGCGAGCGAGGCGAAAGCCTCGCTGCCTAGCTACTGTACACCAAAGGGAGACGGTCGTGAATGGCCGCGCGACCAGGCGAAAATAAGTAACTGAATCTAAAGGAATAGGAAGCAAAAGAGGGCCTCGGCAGGGCACTTTAATATACCTCTTGACAATAGTCGTTATAACGAGTATTATAGCGGCGTTCCGATTTCAACGACCTTGGAGGTGGCTGATGATTACCATTCGCAAGAGCGACGAGCGCGGGCGTGCCAACCACGGCTGGCTGGATACGCACTTCACGTTTTCGTTCGCCGATTATTTCGATCCCGAGCACGTGCGGTTTCGCACCCTGCGCGTCATGAATGATGACCGCGTCGCCGGCGGCGGCGGCTTTCCCATGCACCCGCACCGCGACATGGAAATTGTGACCTACGTGCTGGAAGGCGCCCTCGAGCATCGCGACAGCATGGGCAACGGCTCGGTGATCAAGCCGGGCGACGTCCAGTACATGAGCGCAGGCACCGGCGTGACGCACAGCGAGGCCAATGCGTCGAAGACCGAGCCCGTTCACCTGTACCAAATCTGGATGATGCCCGACAAGCGCGGCCACAAGCCGGCCTACGACCAGAAGAACTTCAGCGAAGCAGAAAAGCGCGGGAAGCTGCGCCTGCTAGCGTCACCGGACGGCCGCGAAGGCTCGGTGAAGATCCGCCAGGACAACGAGCTGTACGCCACGGTACTGGGCACCGGCGAATCCGTGAAGCACACGCTGAAGCCGGATCGCCATGCCTACGTGCAAGTCGCACGCGGCAGCGTTAAGCTGAACGGCAAGCCGCTAGAGACCGGAGACGGCGCCGCCATCTCCGCCGAAAAATCGGTCGAACTGACCGGAGTCAAAGACGCCGAAGTCCTGCTCTTTGACCTCGCCTAAGAATACGGATGGAAGCGGCGAGAGTCTGAAGACCTTGCCGCTTCCTAATGTGGCTGTAGCCCTAGTTCGGTTTGCCGGACGGACCTCGTGAAGCGGATAAGCCCAACCAATTGGCGGTTTGGCGAGCGGCCTCGGCGAGATACTTTGGGGAGTCGTCGAGCCTTTCCTCGATCAAATCCGCTATCTCCAAGTCAATTTTCGATCGATCCATCTTGGTGACCGCCGTACATGCCGCGGCGCGCACAAGCGGATCGTAGTCTCGAAACGCACGCTTCAAATGCGATATAGCCTCTGGCGTTCCCAGCCGACCAAGGATCTTAACAATTCCGGCATATTCAAAACCGTTTTGATGTTCGGGCCCTATCACATTAGTCTTGCTGATGGGGCGCGCGGTCCTTTCCAACAAATTCACCAGTTCCGGAATTTTCATAAGCATTGTCTGCAGTTGCTGTTGCTCACCCAATTCGCTCAGAACGTCGATGTTCGCGGAATCCGGCTTCTCGAGAAACAACGCTTCCACATCTGGAACCAGGCTTCGAACCTGATTTTCGGAAATGATTCTTAGCGCCACCCATCGGGTCGAAGGATCTCGCAATCCAGCGCGCAAACCTCAGTGGAAGCCCCTTCGCGCAGTAGTTTCCTGACCTGCTGCAACAGCTCCTCTTTTCCTTGCCACGCAGTCTCGCCGTCGCTAAGAAATTCGTCTGCAGCCCGCAACCCCATAAGCACGTAGTTATCTGGTGTCTGTACCTCGAGAAGTTTAACGTAGCTGCCAAACAATTTTTCCGGGTTCGCGAGGTCGTTCAACCCACCAAGCGGATTTGGTTCCGTCAGCAGCGAGTCCAAGCATTCGCGAGAAACTCATGAAGACGCCTCGATCCATTTTGCTAAGCGACAGAAAATGGTAGATGTCGATGTGAGTCGCCAGCGTGAAGGCGATTTCCATGGGAATACCGTCGTTATTCTCCATGCCATAAATCAAGCAGTCTCTTTGCACCGACAAGTCGGAAGCAAAATTCGGAACGCTTAATAGAAGCTCCACTAAACGAATCACTCCCCATCCCTGGCTACAGAGAAGTAAAGATAGCAGCTTCTTTTTTAGGTTCGGAATGTCCCAATAAGATCGCAGCAAAGCGCGAAACGGCATGGACCGTGAATTCCGAATGCCGGGCAAAAAGCAACAAGTCCTCGATGAACTCAGGTTTGGCGTCGAGCGCGCCGATGGCGACGCCCCACTTCACGGCTTCGTAGTCACGGCTGTTCTGCGCCAGGTCTCGAAACATTCTAGGACGCAGCCGCTCGACGGGTGTTCCGGTCAAGCTTTCCAAGACTCGGTCCATGACTGCCCGCGCCGCACGCCCTCTGATCCGTTCTTCAACGGTCTTCCAGTTCTGGATTTTTCCTTGCCCAATCTCCCCGAAAAGGCTTCTGACGTGCGTCCACTCGTCCTCACCGCCATCGTCCCTGAACCTACCGGAGAGCGCATCCAACGCTCCGGCAGAGAACGAAATGCCACTGTCCATCATTCCGATCTTCGGAAACTGGGATTCGTCAATAGCAGAACTAGGAGCTTTCTGCACGGCAGCTTTAATTAGCTCGTAGAGAGAGGGCTCCTGTTGAATCGGTGGAGGACGGTCCCCGAAATTTCTCTTCCGGAGCTGCTTCCACCACTCTGGCAAGGGCTCCTACCCGTTCGTCCGCTGGAATTCGCGCATGAAGCTGGTCAGCGCTTGCACCGCTTCCGGCGTCACCGCGTTGTAAAGCGAGACGCGCATGCCGCCGACGGACCGATGCCCGGGCGTGCCGACAATTCCCGCGGCTTCAGCGTCCTTCCCAAATTTCTTTTCCTTCGCTTCGTCTCCGCCGGCCACGCGGAATACCACGTTCATCCGCGACCGCGAAGCTCTCTCGACCGGGCAAGTGTAGTAGCCGTCGCTGGAATCGATCGCGTCATAGAGCATCTTCGCCTTCGATTCATTGCGCTTCTCGATCGCCGTGATGCCCCCTTCCGCTTCGATCCACCCCATCACCAGCCCGATGATGTAAATCGCAAACGTCGGCGGCGTGTGATACAGCGACTTCTCCTTGATGTGCGTGCGGTACTGCAGAATCGTCGGCAGATTCTTGTCCGCGCGCTCGGCGAAATCCTTCCGGATAATGACCACCGTTGCGCCGCTAGGCCCAAGATTTTTCTGCGCCCCGGCGAAGATCATTCCAAACTTTTTCACGTCGATGGGCCGCGAAGCAATGTCCGACGACATATCCGCGACCAGCGGCGCTCCGCCAGTTTCCGGCAGCGCGTGCCACTGCGTGCCTTCGATCGTGTTGTTCGTGCACATATGCACGTAGGAAGGATCAGCCGAGAGCTTGATCTCACCCTGGCGCGGAACGCGGGTGAACTTCTCCGCTTCCGTGGATGCGGCGACGTTGTGCAAAATCCCCTTCTTCAATTCACCCAGCGCCTTCGCGGTCCACATGCCGGTGTTGATCAGGTCCACAGGCTTTCCCGCCAGCGCAAGGTTCATCGGCGCCATGGCAAATTGCAAGCTACCTCCACCCTGCAGGAAAAGCACGGCGTATTCCTCCGGAATCGACAAATGTTTCCGCAACCCAGCTTCCGCCGCGGCGTTGATGCCTTCAAATTCCGTTGAGCGGTGGCTCATTTCCATCACCGACATGCCGCTGCCGCGCCAATCCAACAACTCCTCGCGAATGCGCTCCAGCACCGAAAGCGGCAAAGCCGCCGGCCCCGCATTAAAATTGTAAGCGCGCTTGACGCCCCGCTCCGTAACTGTGGTCGAACTCACGATGGATATTTCCTTTCTCTGTGTGAATCTGGTGCCGCGAGCAGTTGGACCCGCATCGCCGGTTATTTCTCAGCTTTTGAGGATAACAGAATCGGCGGCCAGTCTAGCCTAACCGAGGGAGCGGCCGCGTCAACTCTTCAATTCCGGGTTAGGAGCGAGCTCCAATCTCCACTACTTCGCCCGGCCTGATCGACCGCAACGCCGCGATTGCATCATCTATGAACGGACGGATGTCATCCAAGTCGTTCGAGAGCGCGCGAATTAATACGAGGGATACTCTTCGCAACGGGACCTGTTGCTGGTGCCGAATATTTCTGTCAACAGTGATCAGGACATCGAACTTGTTTTCAGCAAGCGAGAATAGTTCTCCGTTTTCTTTGCCGCTGAATCCCGCATCCGTAACTGTCTCGCAGTCGTGGCCTGCGTCCGTGAAAAAGAATTTCAATTTTCTCGGCACGCATTCGTCGAGAAGCACTCTCATTGAAGCGCGGCGGCCAGGCTGATTCGGGCTTCCTCCAGGGCAGCGATCGTTTGTTCTCTAGTTACGCTGGGGAAGTCTTCGAGAAATTCACTCAAGCTTCGTTCGTGTTCGAGATAGTCGGTGAGCGCGCGGAATGGGACCCGGGTGCCCCTAAAAACAGGTTCGCCACCAAGAATGGCGGGGTTCCGAACGATCACGGTCGCAGCCATCTCTATTCTCCTTGTAGCCTTTCAAGTTTAGCCTATTTCCGAATCCCACTTGCGTTTCTGCTGGCATTACTGAATTAGTTCGGCGAGCGCGAATTCCACCCGCCGGCGCATCGGGTCAATGCGCTCGGCCCGCACGCGCACACGGTCGCCGTGCTGCCACATGAGCTGCTTCGGCTTCGCGCCACGCCCGCGTTGCCCGCCGCGTCCGCTCCCACCGCGCCGCCCGTCTCCCCCGGGCATCGCGACGATCGCGTGATCCTTCTCGCGATAAATGCAGCGCGCTCCCGCCGCCTCTTCCAGCGCATTGATCGGTAGCAATCCTTCCACGAACACCTCGAACAACTCCACGAAGCAGCCGTATTTCTGCACCGAAATAATCAACCCGTCGTACTCCTCGCCAAGATGCTGCTCCATGAACTGCGCAGTCTTCCAGTCCATCAACTCGCGTTCGGCCCCAGCCGCGCGCCGCTCCTCTTCCGATGACTCCGCCGCAATCTCCTCGAGCTCAGCGTGCGTGTACACAACCGCCTCCGCATCCACCACCCGTTTCGGCGCCGCAGGCGCAGCTTCGTGAGGATGCGCCAGCGCCCACTTCAAGGTCCGATGCACGATCAGATCGGGATACCGCCGAATCGGCGAAGTAAAATGCGTGTACTCAGTAAAGCCCAGCGCAAAATGTCCCAACGGCTCAGCCGCATAGCGCGCCTGTTTCAGCGACCGCAGCATCAGGTACGAAATGATGCGCTCCTCCGGCTTGCCCGCAATTTTCTTCAGCAGCCGCTGATAATGCTGCGGCGTGATGCGCAGCTCGGCCGAGCCCGGCAAGGCCACGCGCATTCCTCGCTCTCGTCCATGCCCATACGAATCGGGCCGCCCAGCCTTCGCCGGCGCGGGCACGCGCCCATGCCGCACCGCAACCTCGCGCTGGTGCAAATTTTCAACGCCCAGCGAATACCCGAAAGCCCGCGCCAATTCCTCGAACTCCAGCACCTTCTTCGCATCCGGCTTTTCGTGCACGCGATGCAGTGACGGAATCCCGCGCTTCAGCAAATACCCGTCCACCGCGCGATTCGCAGCCAACATGAACTCCTCGATCAGCCGGTGCGCGATGTTGCGCTCGCTGCGCCCGATGCTGATCATCCTCTGCTGCTCATCGAACTCGATCACGCGCTCCGGCAAATCGAAATCGATCGATCCGTGCTCGTTCCGCCGCGCGTTCAGCAACAGCGCAAGTTCCTTCATGTCGCGAAAATGCGCCGCCAGCGCAGCGTAGCGAGCCGTAGCCTCAGCATCGCCCTCGATCACTTTGTTTACGTTGGTATAAGTCATGCGCTCGGCCGACCGAATCACCCCAGACGTCATCCGCGAACTCCGCATGTTGCCTGCGGCATCGAAGTCCATCAACGCGCTCATCACCAATCGGTCTTCCTGCGGCTTCAACGAGCACATCCCATTCGAAAGCGCTTCCGGCAGCATGGGCACCGCCCGATCCGGAAAATACACCGACGTCCCCCGCAACCGCGCCTCCCCATCCAGCGGCATCCCATTGCGGACGTAGTGCGCCACGTCCGCAATGTGGACTTGCAGGTGCCAGCCGCCATCCGCGCGCCGCTCGACGTAAACAGCGTCATCAAAATCACGCGCCGTCTCCCCGTCAATCGTAACGATGGGCAAATCCCGAAAGTCCTCGCGCCCCGCCCGATCCGCGTCCGACACCGGCAGGGCCCGCCGCTCCGCCTCCTCCAAAACCTCCCCAGGAAAAACATGCGGCAGATGGTGCTTCCGAATCATGATCTCGATATCGACACCGAGATCCCCCGGCCGCCCCAAAATCTCAATCACGCGCCCGGTCGGCGACGCCCCGCCGCGCGGATAGCGCAGCAACTCCACATTGACCACGGCCCCGTCCAACAAATCGATATGAGGAGTACGCTTACCCCGCGCCCCGCGGTCTTCGCTAATGCTGATGCCCAGTTTCTTCGCCAGCTCGGCCGTCAGCTCATTTCCGGGAGGAATCTCGATGGCGTGCTGCATGCGCGCATCATAGGGAATGACGCGGTTGCCCCGCGGACCATAGCGAAACTGGCCAACCACCGTCGGATGCGCGCGCCCCACGACTCGCACGATCCGCCCTTCCGCACGCTGCGGCCCAGGTCCGACCCCCGTCCGCAATATTTTCGCCACCACGCGGTCGCCGTGCATAGCATCTTCCACGGCATCCCGGGGGATGAAGATGTCGCCCGCAAACTGCGGCATGGGCGTGTCGGGCACCACGAAGCCGTACCCGTCGTGGTGCAAAACTAGCCGCCCAGTGATTTCATCCCGCCGTGGTGCGCTCTCGTGTTCCCTTGCTGTTTTGGCAGACGAGCCGCCCTGACTCTGCGCTTCACGCTCCGGCTTCGACCCCGCCAAGTGATACCGCCCACCAGGCAACTCCTTGATCGCCCCTCTTTTTTTCAAGCTGGCCAGTATTTTGAACAAGGGTCGCCGGTCGACCTTACGCAGCTGCAGTCCCCTGGCGATCTCCTCCGTCGAAGGCGGCTCTTTCCTAACCTGCAGAAACCGCAATATGTTATCTGGACTCAGGTGAGAGGAGCGTGGCATAGGCGAGCGAGCTGAGTAAGCGGCCGGGCCGCACGGCGGATTCTACTCAATTTTTTTTCATCCGAGCGTAACTTTTTTCGGCTTTCGCGAGTTTCATAGCCAGGCCAACACACGACCGGCTGGCCACCCTCCGTCAGGCTAGCCGGACTTTCCCTGAAAGGGGAAACCGGGAGGCGGGACGACCTGGCCCGCCTCTCATTTTTCTAAACCATCGATATCCATGACGTTAAGGGTATAAGCATGTGTTTTCATACCACGCATGTAGCGAAGCTCAAGTAGGGCTACATCTTTTCGTGTCAGCTACCCGCTTTGTAACCTTTTGACCCACCGATTTTTGGTTCGCCTGCACCTCCCAGTCCCGTTCAGCATAACTCCCTCTTCATCAGCTACATACAAGAGCGCCAGTTTGGAGTGGGACATGCACATTTGGACCACGATCGGTAAATGCGCCCCTACCGCGGGCAGAGGATATCGTGATCGCGAACATCAAGAATTCGACGCCTTCGGCCAGTAGAACGCGGGGATTTAGCATCATCGAGCTGATGATTGTTGTGACCATCATCATGGTCGTTGCAGGTATCGCCATTCCCAACTTCGTCGCCCTCGCGCATTCAGCGCGTCTAAAGGGCGCGGTTACTGATTATGCTAGTCTTTTGCAGGTCGGGCGAATGAAGGCGGTGGATGATGACCGCTATTATTCCACGTATGTCCTCGCCGCAAATGGCAACAACCCCAAGCAAGGCTTTGTAGACATTTTCCCGCAAAGACCGGACGGAACATCCGGCGCCGGCGGGCTCGCCTGGAACGCTGGAGACCCCCTGGTGGTTATCTCTGGGGAAGTCAGTCTGCGACCCCAGGGGGCAGCGCCCGGTACTGCAGGTCTCAAGTTGCAATTATTGCCGGCAGCTTCCCCCGTCGTGCCCCAAGACGGAAGCGTGGCTGCGACAGCCATCACCTTCGGCCCTCGTGGTCTTCCCTGTAGGGGTCTCGGCGGGGCCTGTGACCCCTTGGCAGGACCTCAAGCGTATTGGGCGTTCTTTCAAAACAATGTCACTCAAAATTGGGGCGCAGTCACCGTGACCCCGGCGGGCAGAATCCAGAGATGGCTTTTTTCGGGCGGAGCCGGCGGGACTTGGGCGAAATACTGATGCCAGATTCGGATAGACGGAAGGACGCCATGAACCACATAGGTAAACGTATGGCCGTTTTGAAGAAACAATCGGAACGCGGAACGAGCCTCATCGAGTTGATGATAGCCATGCTGGTGCTGGCCATCGGACTCGGAGCTCTCACCAGCCTGTTTGTCGCCAGCATCGCCACGGACAATCGAAACACCAAGGACACTTCCGGTACCCTTCTTGCCCAGAAGGTGATCGAAGAACTCTCGGCGCAGTACACGAATTCCACGATAGCGGTTACCCTCACCGATTGTGCAGGCAACACCTGGACGATTCCCTCGACACAGGGCGCGCCTGCCCCCGCTGGTCAAGGGGCGCCTTTGGCCACCAACGCGGGCAGCCCCTACTACGGCGGTATCGACTTCAATCAACCCATCGGCTCCGTTCCCGTGGGATTTGGTATGAAGTACGTGGACTGCAATCAGAACGGCGGGCAAACGACGTACGACGTTCGCTGGAACGTGATGACCGTCACCGCGAACAGCACCCGCTTGATCACCGCTTCGGCTCGGCAATGGGGGTCCACCGGCGGCGGAGGCCTGTTCTTCGCTGTGCCCGTAACTTTGCGCACCATTGGCGGAAGCTGACAGCAAGTCAGGAACAAGTCAGGAAGAGGATGCTTATGAGCAGGAACAAGGAAAGGGCTTTGGCCAACGGATTCACTTTGCTCGAGTTGATCATCAGTGTGGCCATCTTGACCGTCGTTGTGGGCGTTGTGGTCCAGGGCCTGACCAAGTTACAGCAGCGAAACACGATGGAAGCGGTGAAGGTCGACCTCACCCAGGAATCGCGCGAATTCATGGACCAGATTGTGAGCGACATTCATCAAGCGGGTTTCCCCAGCTTGAAGATGTTCGACCCAGCATCCAAACCGCTCGGGTTGAACGACATCGGCGTTTCCAGGGGCTTTGTGAACGTCGCGCCCAGCGCCTTGCAGTTCGAGGCGGATGTCGACGGAAGCGGTACCGTCAGCGAGGTATTCATTCAGTTGAACCCGCTCAATGGCCCCTGCCCTTGCACTATCCAGCGCGGAACAATTTCAAAAGCACAGTGGCAAGGCGGAACACAGCCTTTCTACTACACCGAAGTCAATAACGTTAACAATACAACTATCTTCCAGGGTTACGACAACGCCGGAAACAACGTTGCGCTGAATGGCGCGCCCACCAACAATCTGGCGGCCATCGAGATCACTCTGAGTGTGCGCTCCCCGACTCTGGATACCAGCGGAACTTATCCCACAATTACCATGTCCACAGCAGCGAAAATCGCAAATCTTAATTAGCGAAATCAGGCAACGCTTTAGGTGGAGGAACCCAGATGCAGACAAAAGCTAAGCACCGCAACAGAGCGATTCCGAGCTGACTTGAGCCGAAGTTGCACCTATGTAGGCGCCGGGCTTTAGCCCGGCGTGGCCCCTGGTGGACGCGTTGCGGCAGCCTCCAAACTTCACCACGCGGTCTTAGTTTTTCCCCAGCCGTTCCCTCACGATCACAGTCTCCCAGTCCAGGGCGGCGCGAAGCTCCTTCAGTACCCACCGTTCGAAACGAAAGAGTGGGGAGGCCAAAATCCTCCTGTTTCTTCAGCCAATTGCTAAAATATCTTGACCTTTATGTACACTTATGGTAAACTGAATTTTGAAAGTCCAGCCCACCTCCTCACGTCTTCTCACCGACCCGGTCCCTCCGCGCGCGATCATTTTCGCTTTGCTCCACTCTGAAGCGAAGTCCTTTAGAATCCGCACTTACAAATCTGTATCAAAACAAACGACTTTAACCTGCTTAGAATCCGCACTTACAAAAAAGGGGGAGGGGGGACCAGAAAGTTATCGTGCCACCGTGCCCAGAAACGGGTAGTGGCTGGCCGCGCCCATGAAGAACAGCATCGGAAACGACAGCCAGAACCCAGTGCGCGAGGCCAGGAATCCCCAGCGCATCCACTCGGCCGCTTCGGGCGGCATCGGCGTGCCCTGTTCGGCGGCGGCTCGCGTTGCGGCAATCAACCGCTTTTGCACCCGCCAGACTACGGCCCAGGTATTGAGCAGCATGATCAAGCCCAGCCCTCCGCCGACACTGATCGCCAGGTGCTGGTTTGAGGAGTCCGGACCGCCATTGAGCGCGAGCACGATCCAAGAGGCGGTAATCACGACGATGGCGATTCCAGTGGCGCGAACCCAGGGGCTATCGCGAAGACCCTTCGCGGGGCGCTGCAGTACGTAAATCAGCTCGAAAGCCAGGCTCCAGACCACCACCCACCAGCCGAACCAGCGCAGCGCCAGCGAAGGATCACCAGCGTTGCGCGCGTCGCTGGCGAGCAAGCTGAAAAAGTAGCGCATGCCCATGATCACGGTCACCAAGGCTGACCAGCGGAACCAGGCCATCGCGCGCGACATCAACACCGGATAAATCTTCACGCGCACCGGCGCATCGAGCTTCTGCATTGCAGGCGTGCCGACTAGGTTGAAAAAATAGAGCAGCCCGATCCAGACGATGCCAAAGATGAAGTGGAGCAGGCGCAGCACCATCAATTCGTTCGCCGCGGCGTCACGCAAGAAGCTGAAGTGAGGTTTCCATTCGGGGAAAGAGAAAATCAGTGACGAGAGAGTCAAAGAAACCGAGTGCATGCGTGAACCTCCTATGAGGTCAACCTGGCGCACGGTCACGGTAACGGAATGTCGACCGGCACGTCAATTTTGCGACCTTGAGAAGTTGCTGGATTCGCAGAGAAGTCTGCTGGATTTACACCAGCGGGAATTGCCGTTGTTCGTTGGAAGCGCCAGGGGCTTCTGGGACGAGGTAAACGGCTTGTCTCGGTCGCGCATTCGCTTGCTCAGACCCTCGGTGGGCGCATATGATTCTGGCGGTTCGCGGAAGCCAGCAGGCGTATAAGACGGATGCACGCGGAGAAAATGTAGGCGCCGGGCTTTAGCCCGGCCAGCCGCGAACCGTTTGTGAAGCCGGCAGCGCATCTGAAACGCCAGTCTGTGGGGGAATGATGAAACGAGCCTCTCTGCATTTTCTGTTACTTCTCGCTGCGTTGTTTGCGGCGTTACCCGCTGCCGCGCAGGATTGGGCTAAGGCTCAGTTAGCCAGATCGTCGCGTCACAGCGAGTGGGTCACCGTAAAGCACGACGGGCGTGCCGTCGAGACCTTCGTGGTGTATCCGGAGTCGAAAGACAAGCGCCCGGTCGTGTTGGTGATCCACGAAATTTTTGGCATGACGGATTGGGTGGAGGATTTGGCCGACCAGGTTGCGGCAGCGGGATACATCGCGGTCGCGCCAGATTTGCTCTCTGGCATGGGCCCGAACGGCGGGCGCAGTTCGTCGTTCGCGGAAGGAAAAACGATGGAAGCAGTAAGCAAACTCAACCCCGACCAGGTGACCGCCGACTTGAATGCCGCAGCGGATTACGGGCTCAAGATTCCCGCGGCAAACGGCAAACTGTTCGTCGCTGGATTCTGCTGGGGCGGAGGGCAGACATTCCGTTTCGCCACCAACCGCGGCGATCTGTCGGCCGCGTTTGTGTTTTACGGTCCCCCACCGGACAAGGATGCTATGGCGCGCATCAAGGCTCCCGTTTACGGTTTTTACGCGGGAGACGACGCGCGCATCGGCGCAACCGTTCCCGGCACCGTCGAAGCGATGAAGGCGGCGGGAAAGACCTACGAGCCTGTGACCTATGATGGCGCAGGCCACGGCTTCATGCGTGCCGGCGAAGCTCCGGATGCCAACGACGCAAACCGAAAAGCACGCACCGACGCCTGGGCGCGCTGGAAGACTCTGCTGGCGAAACTGTAGGCGCCGGGCTTTAGCCCGGCGCACCACCAGTAAGCTTGGGCAGCCGAACTTAGCACTTGGGTTAGACCAACGGTTAAGAAAAGACAGGTGTTGCGCAGCGTCGCGCAGTGACACGTGTTGTTTTAACTATGTGAAATGAAGAACATCGCCGCCGACAATTCAATAATGCTTGTCGATGCGTTCGACTCTGTTTCGTTAGGGTGAGTCCGTGGGGAGAATCTTTGCAGGTACATCCGGGTGGGCGTATGCCACCTGGAAGCCGGATTTTTATCCGGCGAAGCTAGCATCCGCGAAGTTTCTCGGGCACTACTCCTCGCGGCTGAACACGGTAGAGGTGAACTATACCTTCCGGCATTTCCCGACCGAGAAACTGCTACGTGGATGGATGGCCGCCACGCCTCCGGAGTTCAAATTCGCGGTCAAGGCCAACCAGAAGATCACGCACATTAAACGGCTGAAAGATGTGTCGGAATTTACGGCGGAGTTCGTCGCGTCCCTGCAGCCGCTGGATGCGGAGAAAAAACTCGGGCCAGTGCTGTTCCAGCTGCCGCCGTACTTGAAATGCGACGTAGCGTTGCTGAAAGATTTCTTGGCGACAGTGCCGCGGAGTTTGCGCAGCGCATTTGAGTTCAGGCACGTTTCGTGGTTCAGCGAAGATGTTTACGAGGTGATGCGCGGCGCGAACGTAGCACTTTGTCAGGCAGAAAGCGAAAAGCTCGAAACGCCGGACGTGCAGACCGCGGATTTTGTCTACCTGCGGCTGCGCAAGGAAGACTATTCGGCGAACGCGCGCAAGGCATTGACTGGGAAGGTCGCGGAGTTCGCAAAAAAAGGTGACGTGTTTGTTTACTTCAAACATGAAGATACTCCCGAAGGCGCGTTGCATGCCGAAGGTCTGTTGGCATCCACGGGAAGCACATGAGTCAAGACCGACCGTACCTCGGATCCGCAACCCCTCAGTCGCGGCCCGCGTATTTGCTGACCAATTTGATCGAGGTTGCGGGCCCGGGACGAGGCAACACCTCATTGAGTTTCCTTCTTCCGGTACACGCTTTCAGGTATTGCCGAGTCCCGCCAAATATCGTCTATTGGAAAAGCAGGTGCACCCTGCGATTCGATACAGCCACCGTGGTCCGTGAAGGAGAATGACTATGCGATTTGGACCGTTTCTAGGTTTGGCGATACTGCTCATGTTTCTTTGGGTTGGCGGGTTCGTGTTTTACCATACCGCCGGATTTTTGATTCACTTGTTGCTGATTTTTGCCGTAATTTCGCTGATCGCCCACTTGTTTTCGGGCGGCACCCGCACGGCCTGAGCCGCCGGCTTCTTAGCGTGGCGTCACATCCTGAGCCTATCCTTTTCGGGCAGGCTCAGGATTACGCCGTTTACGCGTAGGGGGTCATCAGCGAAGCGGATTGCGGGTGATCAACGACAGCGCGTAGCAGAACCCGTCATCTGACTATAGCTTCACTTTTTTTCGCCAATGGATTGCAGAATCTCCTGCGCGGCTTTGACGCCGTTGTATTGCGCTTCCTCAAAGATCGAAATTCCGCTGAGATCGGAATTTGCGAACGACACCCTGCCTCGTCGCCTTGCCAGGCTCAGGCGCTCCGCTGAGAAAATCGATCCTGGAACAGGCCGGATCATGGCATGGCCCATGCGCATGATGTCGATCCGCGATACGCATTGACGGATGTCGGAGTGGACGCGTTCGAGATCGTGCAGGATCGCCTCTTTCCAGTAGGTCCAATCTTTCTCTAGGAGAAAACGTCGGTTTTGCGCCGGGTCGCCTTCGGCTAGCGCCCAATAAAATGTCCAGACAGTTTTGTCGATGTGCGATCGAACGCTCTGGTGCGTTGCGTCGACGTAGCCGAGAGTGGGCGAGTCGAGGAAAACGGTGTCCCAGGCTGGCTCCGCGCCGCGCGCGTCGGGCAAGCGATCCAGGGTCAAGTTTGCAGTGAGCCACGGCGAGTACGTGAAATCGTGGAGCGGCGGGAAATTTTCGACGATGTAGGGCGCGAGGAAGGTGGGCGCGGCGAAGATCACGAATTCCGATTGGAATTGGGTGCCGCCGGCTTCGACGATTGCTCCTCGCGGGCTCGGAATAATGCGATGCACCATCTGCTTGGTGCGGACGTTTTTGCCGACGCGTTCAAGGAGGCGACGGGTGATCCAGCCGTTGCCTTCGGGCCACGTGAGCGGGCCTTTTTCGTCCGCTTCACGGGAAGAAAAATAGTGTATGCCGGCCCACGCGGAAGTGTCCTTGGCGAGCGCGCCGTAGTCGTCGCGGCAGGCGTAATTCATGTACCAGTTCA
This sequence comes from uncultured Acidobacteriota bacterium, assembly GCA_963721915.1. Lineage (GTDB taxonomy): Bacteria > Acidobacteriota > Terriglobia > Acidiferrales > UBA7541 > Acidiferrum. Next base: position 153,400 of record CAVRLD010000013.1, read on the forward strand.
CGAGCGGGGAGTCGATATTGTGTTGGCCGAGCCAGTCGGAGAATGAAATACGATCCAGATCGGAGGAACGATTCGAGCGGCCTAGTTCGAGTGGGATCGTGAATTCGCCGCTGTTTCGATGTTTGGCGAAGAGTTCTTCCAGGCGTTGAAACTGTTCGCGGTCTTTTGACTTTAGTCCGATGGCGGGTTCAATGCCTTCTTGCCAGCGGCCGTAGAGAAAGAGGCGCTCTTGCGGCGAGAAGCACAGATAGCGCTCGTTCCACCGGCCATTTTGCAGGACGCCGAGATCTTCGAACAGTTCCCGAACGTAGACTGCTTTAGGGCCTGGCACGGGGACGTAGTGTGCGGCCCACGGGTATGCGGTGATTTCGTTTTGTCCCCAACGCGCGTTTCCTCCGGCAGCGTCATTCATTTCCAGCAGGACGAAATCGGTGAAGCCTTGTTTGCGCAGGCGCCATGCGGCGCTCAGGCCCGCGATTCCGCCTCCTACGATGACTACCGGAACTTTCTCTATGCGCTTCGGAGCGGGAAAACCTGCGCGATCACGCAGGAGATGTCCCGCCTGGACCGACTCGTTAACGAACGAGCCGGCGATTGGGCGGTCACTTTTTAGAGAGAGGCCGATTACTGCGGCGCTGCTTAGACCGATGAATTGACGGCGATTCATTGTTTCAATTGGTGACGAAAAGCGCCCGCTTCGGAAAGCGGCCGCTACAACAGCTCGGAGACGCTAGCCGTACGTTCAATGACTGATGTCTTTCCAGTCTTGGTCGTAGAGGCGGACTAGGACTTGATCGTTCAGTTGGTTTGGAGGAACGTTCATGGGGGCCATGTCCGGAGGAAATTGGAAGAACAGAGGAATGCCCTTCACATCTACGAAGCGCAGGCCCGATGGGAGAGACGAGGGCGGCGTGTATTCGTGCGAGGACGCGAGCACGAATCCCCATTCGCCGAAGGACGGAACGTAAACGTGGTACGGGTAAATTTTTAGGCCGGCTTGCTTCAGGGTGTTGGCTATGCACCAGAAGGAATCGCGGGCGAACATCGGGGAGGTGCTTTGCACCACAATTTCGCCTTGGGCGCTAAGGTGACGCGCGACGGCGCGATAAAACGCGGTGGTGTAGAGCTTGCCCAGTAAATAATTTGTGGGGTCCGGGAAATCGATGACGATGAAGTCGAAACTGTCGGTGTTGGAGTCTACCCACGGGAAGGCGTCGGCGTTGGTGATGTGGAGCTTTGGTGATAGAAGCGATTTTTGATTTAACTCCGTGAGCATTGCATTCGTCGAGAAGATCCTGGTCATTTCCGGATCGAGATCCACTAGCGTGATGCTTTGGATTTGGGGATATTTCAGGATTTCACGGACCGCCAGGCCGTCACCACCGCCTAGTACGAGAACGCGGCGTGGTGCGGTGATGCTGGAGAGACCGGGGTGGATTAGCGCTTCGTGATAGCGGTATTCGTCGCGGGAGCTGAATTGCAGGTGGCTGTTGAGGAACAGGCGGAGATCGTCCTTGAAGCGGGTTAGAACCAGGTGCTGGTAGCGGGAATCGCGGGCGAAGATGATTTCGTCGGCGTAAATGTTGTCTTCGGCGGTGGCGGTGATTTTCCTTGCTTGGGCCATACCGACGCCTAGTGCACAGAGGACGACTACGCAGGCTGCGCGGAGCACGCGGGCGGTGGGCAGTTGCTTGGCGAACAGAAACGTGCTCCACAGGGCGACTGCGGCATTGGTGATGCCGAACAGCATTGCGGAGCGGACAAGACCCAGGCGCGGAACGAGCAGAATCGGAAAGAGGAGCGAGGCTCCTAGCGCGCCGAGATAGTCGAAGGTCAGGACGTGGGCGATTACGTCGCGGAAATCGTAGCGGTCTTTAACGATGCGCATTAACAGCGGGATTTCCAGGCCCACGAGGACGCCCATCACTATGACTAGGGCATAGAGGATCAGCTCGAAGCCTTGGGTGAAGGCGAAGGCCAGCATTAGTGCTGCGGAGGAGAAGCCGCCTATGACGCCTAAGAGGAGTTCGATCCAGATGAATTGGTAGACGAGGCCGCGGTTTAGATAGCGAGAGAGGGCGCTGCCTACGCCCATGGCGAAGAGGTAGGTGCCGATTACTGTGGAGAATTGGAGGACGCTGTCGCCCAGGAGATAGCTGGCTAGCGTGCTGGCTACTAGTTCGTAGATGAGGCCGCAGGCGGCTACTAGGAGGACGGAGATGAAGAGTAGGATGCCCATTGCTAGAGAGTTTTGTCTTGGAGCTGCTGAAACGAAATCATTTCCTTAGGGGCTGAAGCCTCTCTGATGTCGGGCTGACGCTCCGACCTTTGGAAAGAGCCACTCTTGCTCGCTTGAACTTGCTGCACATTGGTGAAGGCACACAGACAAGAGTGTCTGTGCTACCTAGTGGATGGCGGCGGCTATGATTATGCAGATGCCTATGGACATGGCGCCTATCAGGATCGCCAGGGCCATGTTGTGTTCCTGGACGATCTCTTTCCAGAGGTGGTACGGCGTCGCCTTGTCGATGATTACGAACGATAGGATGAAAATCAGGATGCCTATGAATGCGTAGGCCAGGGCGCTGATTACGTTACCTAGCGGGACCAGGTTCATTTATTTGCCTCCTGTGTAGTGGTGATAGCTGCTGTAGATGGAGCGATAGGCGCCGGGATTGTCGCGGATCGACCGGGGGACATTTTTTACTTGGTTCATGGTGTCCATGCTCCAGCCGCGATACTGAGCCATGCCGACAGAGCCAAGCACCAGGAGCCCATAAATCAAATACAGTTGGTTGAACATCAATCACTCTCCGTTTGCAGAATGGGATGGTCGCTCTCCGCCCAGCGGGCGCGTTCGAAGCTGATGGATTTGAATGTTACATACAGGACGGGAAGGAACAACGCCAGTAATGCGTAGCCATAAAATTTCAGGACCGGGACGTCCCTGCGGACGGCGACACCGTAGGTGATTTGCGGATGGCGGGCGTCGGCTTCCGGCTCGATGCGCAAGTAATAATGGCCGGGCGGGACGCTGGGCACGATTACCGTGTCGCGGCGGCTGCCTTCGGTCCAGGAGCCGTCGCTGTCGCGGCCGGAATAGTAGCTGACTTCACGGCCTAAGTCCCAGGCTTGGCCGGTGTCCTGGTTGATCAGCGCATAGTTTAAGTAGATCCAACTGTTGGAGACGTTGGCGGTGGTTTTGATTTCTACGTTGGAGGTGCGTCCTTTTAGTTCGAAGACGTCGGTTACAAAGGAGGCTTCGCCTTTGGGCGGGCCTGAGGGTAACTGATATGTGGAACTGAAGACGAGATCTTTGCTGGCCACCATATCGTTGAAGGCCATCAGGCCAACCAGGAAGATCGTCAGAGCGAGGAACGCGGCCCATACCCGCTTCACACTTACGGTCGAGGGCGCGGGCTGATTTTCGAAGACGCCGATGGGCTCTGGAGGCTGGCCGGGGAGATGGAAGGCTGTCCAGATTTCCTTGGGGTAGACGTACTCGCCGACGGACCAGGTGGTTTCGCCGGAACTCTGTTCGCACGAGAGAAGGTGAGGCGGATGGACGAAATCGGTCACGACGGCGCGCTCGCCTACGCGCACTTGCCACGGAAACTCTCCGATCACGAATCCGGTGGTCGCTTCGGCGGTTTGGAAGTGGCGGTAGTTTTCGCCCAGATAGTTTGCGCTGGAAACGAGAGCGCTGCGAACGACGGGCAGATCTTTGCAGACGGTGATGTCGTTCCAGTGGCCCTGGTATTCGCTTAGATAGCGAAAACCTTTGTAGGGATTGAAGAGCAGATATTCGTGCCAATCGTAGCGCACGTCGTCGGATTCGATGCTGCGGCGCTGGAAGCCGATCACTTCGTAGTCGGTGCCGCGAAGTTTTCCGCGGGTGCCTAGCGGGATTTGTGGCTTGAGCTCTCCGGTGGCGACTTGGAATTGCTGGAGAATCTTCAGCGTGGGATCTTTGGCGTCGAGGATTGCGTGGCAGTTCTCGCAGACTACGGTTACGGCTTGCTGGAATGACCGCAGCGTGATGGCGCCGCCGCACTGCGGACAATGCAGCGCCTTGACTTGCGGCTTGGCAGGCTGTGTCGAAAGAGGTGGCTGACTGGCGCTCATCACCAACCCTCAAACTGGCGTAGATTTTTGAACTTTAGATCGTCGAACTCGACAAATTCTCCCAGATAGAGCGCGGGTTGCTCGTCGCTGTAATCGAGCGTGGCGAATTTGCCGGTTTGCGAGCGGAGATCTGCGAAGGTGACGTCCGTCTTGTCCCAATACTGGAAGGGGAGTTCGCCTTCGACGCCTTTGTAATGGGCTTCCGTGATTACCGTGACTGTGTAGGTTTGATTGCTCCAAGTGTATTGCTGGCCGACCTGGATTTGGGATTCCCCGGGCAGCGTTTGGCCTGGGACCACGAAAGAGATTGCGTATTCAGCCTGCGCGTCGGAGAGCCACGCGCTGGCGCCGTCGTTCATCACGATGTGCCACTCGTTCCAGCCGCCTTGCTCGTATTCATAAACGATACGGCCGCCGACCACGAACGCTTTGTTGCGATAGATGCCTTCGGTGTTGAGCTGAATGGGAGAGCTGTCGGGCGGAAGGTCGGCGACCTGGCCGACTTTTTTCAGGTCGACGTCGGTGCGGACAAGAATGCTTTTGCAGTAGGTGCAGACGGTTTGCACGCTGCTGGACCACTGGAAGACGATTTTCGCGCCGCAATTGGGGCAGTTCGAGATGGGTTGGGTCATCGGCGATGGCTCGAACGCGGCGCGGGCGGCGAAGTCACGTCAGTCGCCCGCCGCCAGCTCGCGCGGCATTTGGTAAGAACGGACCAGGCGGCGAATCGTTACCGTCTGCGAACAGAAGAGGCGTTGGAGGACGGCTTCGAAATTCCACTCCGGCCGCGGGACGCAGCAGAATAAATTCAGACAGAGCGAGGCGTGCTCGGGAAACGTGTGGCACGCGAGGTGGGATTCCGAGAGAAGGCAAAGACCGGTGATGCCGCCGGTGCGCGGGAACTGGTGCCATTGCGGGGCGCTGACCGGGCGGAGTTTCATCTCGCGAATGATTTCATCGAAAAGCGTGCGCAATACGGATGCGTCTTTCAGCGACTCCGGCGAGCATCCGAATGCTTCGATGATCCATTCGACGCCGCTCATGCGACCCATTCGACTCCGGTCATAGGTCTCCGCTGATCAGGCTTGGGGCTTGCCGCATTCCGGGCAGAACTTGCTGGCGCGGGGGATGGGCTTGCCGCACTCCTGGCAGAATTTCGTCTCTGTACTTGGGGCTGCGCCTGCGGCTGCAGGAGCGGCGCCGCCTCCGCCGCCCGCGCCTGCTGGCTTGGCTGCAACTGTGGAGTTTTTCACGGCCTCCATCATTGTCTGACCAATCGCCATGCCCGCGCCTAGACCTGCGCCCACTCCGACACCACCGCCGCCTTCGTTCGCGGCGGCGATGGGGATCGATTGCGCGACCTCGTATTGCGTGAATTTGCCCATGTCGCCGATCACGTTCATGCTGATGCGCTGGTCCAGCACTTTTTGCAGCTCGTCGGGCAGCGAAAGATTTTCCACCACGAAGGTGTCCAGCGAAATGCCGTATTCCGCGAACGCCGGCTTAAGCTGGTCGCTGATTTTTTGGGCGAGCATGCCTTGATTAGCGGCCATATCCAGAAACGGAATCTGGCTGGTTGCGAAAGCGTCGGTCATTTTCGCGACGATGGTGTTGCGCAGCTGGCCTTCGAGGTCGGCGACGCGGTAGAGATCGCGCGTGCCGCTGAGCTTACTGTAAAAGGTTTTGGCGTCGGCTAGGTGATAGGAATAGATGCCGAAACCGCGCAGGCGAATCGCGCCGAATTCCTTGTCGCGGATGGTGATGGGATTGGGCGTGCCCCAGTGCTGATCGGTTTGCGTGCGCGCGGAGAAGAAGTAAACGTCGGACTTGAACGGTGACTTGAACGCTTTGTCCCAGTTTTTGAGGTACGTCAGAATCGGTAGCGTCTGCGTGTTCAGGGTGTACAGGCCAGGACCAAAGGCGTCCGCGAGTTTTCCTTCGTTGACGAAAACGGCGTACTGCGAATCGCGCACCGTCAGCTTGCCGCCGTTCTGGATTTCGCGGTCTTGCATTGGGTAGCGGTAGGCGAGGATGCCGTCCTCGGGCTCGACCCAGTCGATGACGTCGATAAATTGTTTGGACAGGAAATCGCGAAGGCTCATGATGTTCTCTTTCCCGCGGGGCAATCCTGGCGCGCTGGCGGCCGGGTACGACGAATGTATGGTGGGATGCGGCGGGTGTCAATGGTTTGCGGAATTTTGGCGGAAGGAAATCATTGCGATTTGCAATGCTGGGAGTGAATCATGAGCGATCTGGAACGCGACGGTAAACCGGATTGGAAGACGAACGGCTTGCGCATAATTCGCAGCGGGCAACTGGATACCAACACGCCGCAGACGGTGGGGATGACCCGAGCGGAAGCCATTTCGCATGCGAAGGTGGGTGCCCAAAAGCTTTGGGCCGGAACGGTGGTGGTGCAACCGAACGCCAAGACGGGTCCCCATCATCATGGCGAAGTCGAGACCGTGATTTACGTCGTACGCGGCCGCGCGCGTTTTCGATGGGGAGACCGGTTGGAGTTTGTGGACGAGGCCGGGCCGGGCGACTTCGTCTACGTGCCGCCGTACGTGCCGCATCAGGAGCTGAATGCGAGGAAAGATGAGCCGCTGGAAGCGGTGATTGTTCGCAGCGGTCAGGAGCCGGTGGTGATCAATCTGGATATTCCCAGCCCGGAAGATGCGCCCGATGGACCGCAAGATGACCCATTTCATGCAGCGCCGGGGCCGCGGTAGCGTCAGAACAAATTTAATTTGGGGAAATGCGGGGAAACGAGTGGTGCCCGAAAGAGGACTCGAACCTCCAAGGCCGTGAGGCCACTAGAACCTGAATCTAGCGCGTCTGCCAGTTCCGCCATTCGGGCACAGTTGCGGTGTGAAGATTGGCGTGATTTATCGCGTCCACACCTTGCTGCGAGGCTTTTTCATTTTCCTTGACGCTTGGGGCTTTGTCAACGCGTGTGGTGACTGCACGGAACGGTCGCGCTCAAGCGCGCCCCTACATTCGCGATAAAACGATTTGCGCGGGTGAAACTTAGCGGTGGCGGAGGCGCAATGACTCCCAGCTGCCGTCGGCCGTCCAGCCTCCATCGACTGCCAGCGCTTGACCGTTTACGAAGGCGCTTTCTTCTGGATCGGCTAGAAATGCAATGGCTTTGGCAATGTCATCGGGTGTCGCGAATCGTGCCATCGGGACCCGGCCGGTGATGTCCGCATCGGAGTAGCTTCCTCCCGCCTGGTCGGCGACGTCCATTTCGGTTTTCACCCAGCCGGGGCAAACGGCGTTGACGCGCACACCGCGGCCACCCCACTCGGCTGCCAGCGTGCGCGTCAGTCCGATCAGCCCGTGCTTGGATGCGTTGTAGGCGGCACGATCGGCTACTCCTACCAATCCAGCGACGGAGGCAACGTTGATAATGCTGCCCGCGCGCTGGCTCAACATCATTGCACCGAAGGCTTTCGCCAGAAGAAACGGCGCGACCAGATTCACCTCCAGCACGCGCCGATAGTCTGCCGCTGACAGGTCCTCCGCTGGCGCGATCATACTGATACCGGCGTTATTCACCAGGACATCGGCTCGACCCCAGCGCTCGCGCACCGCCACCGCGAACCGTGACACGGCTGTTTCGTCGGAGATATCGCCGAGAAGCTCGATCGCTTCCGCGCCGAGGGCGCGTACCTGCTTCAACGTATCCGCTGGCGTCCGCAGATCGCTAAGCGCCAAGAGGTAGCCGCGTTCTGCCAGCAGCTCCGCGGTGCGCCTTCCGATGCCCCGCGCTGCGCCGGTTACAATCGCGACTCGTCCAGTCTTTACCATGCCGTTCTTGCCCCTCTGCCATTCGACCCTACATCGGCCTGGGCAGCCCGTTTTCCAGCCCTTGCGCTTCCGATGCAAAGCAGTGGAAATACAAATACATGGTGCTATACTCCGGAAAGGTTAGCGACTTACCCCTTGTTTGTCAGTTCCGCCCTATGGCAGACATCGCGGTTCGGATCCAACGGGAGGTTACGATGGAATCGACGCTTACGGGGCCCATCCTTTATTTGTTGTTCGCGTGGGGAGCAATCACCGCCATCTTTATCGGTTTGTTGATTTGGCGGAGCCTGCTCACTAGCCACGAAGGCGATCAGATCTTTCTTGATGCGGCCCAGGAACACATGGCAAGGGAGCAGCGCGAGTTGGTCGCCAAAATCGGGTCATTGTCGCGCCCGATCAAGACCAGCGGCATCGCGGCAGTGACGCTTCTTCTGGTCATTGTCGGAATGTATCTGTACGAAGGTCTGAAGAGCTTCTAGCCGATCTTGGTCTTGACGGTAAGCGCTGGTTCGAGCTTCCGGGTGTTGAACGCCTGTCCTAATGGGGTTGCGCTGGCGCGGGAGTTCCTGGAGTTCCTGTATTAACAGGGCGGCCCTCAGCGACCGAGGTGTGGTTCAGCACGATCACCCATTTGGCGTTGCGTTTTTCCATCACGAGAGTTGTGTGGCCTTGTGAGACCGCCGGCTGTCCATCCACTACGCCACCAAAATCCCACTGATACGTCGCCCACGCGAAGTTTCCGTTTACCTTGATGAGGCTGTTGGAGCGATCCATGCGCACTTGCTGCAAGCGCGCGCGCTGCTGCTGATACGACGGAAGATAGTTGCTCCAGCCGATCACTGGCGGATTCCAGGTGGAGCTGACGATCGTAACGTCGTCGGCATAACACTGGTGCAATTTTTCGATGTCGCCCACCTGCCAGGCGCCCAGCATCGTCGAAATCATGTAGTCGACCTGCTGTTCATCGGGTAATGGAATCACCGACGTGGTGCTTGACGCCGGGGTGTCCTTTTTATTTTTCTTGTCTTTCTGCTGCGCCGCGGCTTGCCCTGCGGCTCCAAGCAGGAACGCAACGCAGAGCATGAACCCTATCGCCGCGCGACAGGCGCGCCAGTCTTTTGGCCGCATCTCATGCTTCATTTGCGACTCCTTTTTCCGTGAGTTTCGACGGCGAAAGAATAGCATGTGGTACTTGTCGAAACTCGAAAAACGAAAATCGGCCTTAGCCAAAAAGCCTATGTAGGCGCCGGGCTTTAGCCCGGCCCGCGATTCGTCGCAAGAGTTCCGAGTCTCGAGGATTTCGCACGCGGCAATAACGCGGCAAATGCCCCAGAATCTTCTCAATGGCGGGCAAAAAAGTGCGCCGCATTTTCGACGATCATTGACCAGGATGCGAACCGCTGAGCAGATTCACGAATAATCGATACGCGCCTGGCACGCCTTCCGGGAGTTGCCGGAAGAAAGCGATGCCTGTGTAGATATAAGTCCCTTTGCCGTAGCGCGCGTACACCAAACCGCCGTTTTGATCGGGCTCGCCGGGATCGTTCATTGCCAGCACGGCCGTGTATTTCGGATCGAACTGCGTCCAGAAGTAGAGTCCACGTTCCTGCAACCAGCCCTTAAAGTCGTCCAGCGTGATCTTGTTGGGCGTATTTAACAAGGGATCATCGGGCTTTAGAAATTTTACCGGCGAATTTTCGTCGGTGATGCGCGGCAAAGGACTGCCTGCTGCTGGTGAAATTTTCGCTGGGTATGGGGCATACTGCGCGCGGTCCCAGGCGAAGTCGCGCTCGTACTGCACCACCAGTGTCCCGCCATTCGATACATAATCCAGCAAGCGCTGGTTGGCGCCGGGCAAATCGTGACGCAACTCATAGGCGCGCACACCCACAACAACCGCGTTGAAGCGCGACAAATCGCCGAACGCCAGCGCCGCGGGATCCAGCATCTCCACGTGGATCCCGAGCCGCTCCAGCGCTTCCGGCACCGGCTCGCTTTCCGCCGTGATGTAGCCGACGCGCAAGTTTTCCGGAACATTGATCGCGAATGCATGCACCACGCAACTTGCCGGCTCGCTCCAAAGCTGCGTCGGCAAGGTCGGAAGCGGCTCCAGCGAAGTCGTGAATTTTTCTTCGCCGAGCTTCGCAAAGGCCGCAATCGTGAAATTCCCGGACGAAATCTTCTGCGGCGGCGTCACGGTCAGCTTTGCATACTTGTCACCAGCGCCGTCAAACTCCACATCCACCGGTTTGCTCGAACTCCATCCCTGCGGCACATCCAATCCCACGCTGACCTTGTGCGCCTGGGTTGCGTAAGAATGCACCCGCAGCAAAACATCGAATGGCGCATGTTTTTTCTCCAGAACTTCGACCGTTTGTTTGGGCTCCACCATCAGCGTGTAGGCCGGCACCATTCTCAACGGCACACGATCAACCCGCGTAGAACTCGCCTCGATGTGCGTGACCGGCAGCACAAACGTAAACTTGTAGCCGCTAACAGTGAGTTCCTGCTGGACAGAAACCAGGACCGGCGGCTCGGGGCTCAAGGCCTCCACGTCCGGCAGTGCGGTCCGGCCGGTAGCAGACAAGAGAGCCGCGACCGGATCATAACCTTGCGGTGCCGCCCCTTGAGCAGAAACTGCCACCGTCAATAGCAGTCCCTTCGCGATGTCGCCCTCGCGCTTGGTCTCTTTGAAATCGCCATGGAAAACCAGCTTCGTTTCTCCCATAGCGCAACCCGCTTCGACACGGCAACTCGCCTGAGTCGTCGCGGTGAAAGTCTCGCCGCCGACCAAGTCACTGCGGTCCGCTTGAGCGGTCAGTTGTAAACCTGCCGCGAGCGCCAGCGCCTTTTCGATTCGCGCCGCCGGGCGGTTCATGTCTGCGACTTCATAACGTTGCGCCAAGTCATTGGCCAGATGCCATGGACACTTGTCTAACCAATGCGAAGCATTCTGGGCGGCCAAGGCCAGTGAGCCCGTGGCGGCTCGCCAATCCAGACGCAACGCAGCCGCGCGGGCGGCAACCAATTCATCGTCTGCTTCTTCGAAAGCCTTACAACCGGGTTGCAACGAACGCAGTGGCAAATCGAGAGTCTTCGGATCGAATTTCGCGCCTCCCTCCGGTGTCAGCGCGATTGGCCGGCGAAGGAAAGGCGAGCCAAGGAATGCGGAGATGCCCTGGGTACGGTGGTTCGCAAACGCATCCAGGCCAATCTGGCGATAGGTCTTGCCCCAGAGTGGGGAGACTTCATCGAAGGGCACAACGTATCCCTTGGCGCCTTCACTCCGATCCAGATCGAGAACCTGAACGGGAGTTTGGTACTCTCCCTTCCACGGTGACAGTTTTCCTTTTAGGTGCTCGGGAAAAGCATCGGGATCCCCGGCGAGTTCCACAGCCTTCGGTGTCCACAGCCCGGCTGTCTGATGATGGCCGTGGCCGCTGTGCACTCCGCCAAAATGATCAATAACGATATCGGGACGAAAGGTGCGGATCACGCGGACCATGTCCTCTAGAACCTGATCGCCCCAGATTTTTTCGGTTTCTTCCGGAGTTTTGGAAAAACCGAAGTCTCGCGCGCGCGTGAAGAACAGCTTCACGCCGTAACCGCGCGTCGCTGCCAGCAATTCCTGCGTTCGAATCAAGCCGAGCTGCGGCGCTTGCTCCGGTCCAAGATCGTTCTGCCCACCCTCGCCGCGGGTCAGCGAAAGCAGCGCTACGTCGGCGTGCAAGCCTCTCGCCAGATACGTGAGCACCGCCGCCGACTCATCATCCGGGTGCGCATCGATATATAGAATTCGCGTGGTTACACGCGCGCTGTCAATCGCCTCGATGGTCTCCGGCAGCCCCGGCCCGGTTCCTGCTGGAGGAGAGAACTGTGCGTTGAGTCGTGGTCCGACTCCGACGAACATCACGCCGAGGAAAAAGAACCGCTTTAGAAATCTACCCTTCACGATTTAGCTCCAAAACTGGTCGTTCAAACGGCCACTCTCGTCGTTTTCGCGCGCGAACCAAAAACACGACAGCCCCCAGCGCAAGGATTCCCGATCCCAGGACTCCGAAATGAACTCGCGCTCCTGGAAAGTAGTAGGCCAGTACGTGTCCGAACAGGGCGAACTGAAACTGCTTGGCCGGGAACACCGCATAACCCACGGCCACAAACAACGCGGCCCATCCGAGTATCGTAGTAATGGCAGGCAACGGATACAGCCACATCTTAAATGGCAGCCGGTCCGCCGACCAACGCCGCCGCAACAACATCACTCCTACCGCTTGCCCGATGAATTGAATGATCAGGCGCATGGCCAGCACCGCGGCAATCACCGTCCGCAGCTTGAACAGCAGCGCGAAAACAAACGTCAATGCGCCGAGGAACAGTAGCGACACGTGCGGAAACCGCTTCTTCGGATGCACCCGTGCAAACACGCTGAAGAAATTCCCGTCCAACGCCGCCGAATACGGAACGCGCGAGTATCCCAGCAACGAGGAAAACACCGACGCAAACGCAATCCACAAGATCATCACCGTCGCAAATCGCGCCGCCCCGCTGCCATACAATTTCTCGATGAACGCGCTCACGATAAACGGCGAGTCCTGCGCCTGTTGCCACGGCAGCACGCCCAGAATGCTGGTCTGCATCGCCAGATACAGCACCGCAATGCCAATAATCGATAGAAAAATTCCCCGCGGGATGTTGCGCTCGGGATTGCGAATCTCGCCGCCCAAATGGCAAATGTTGTAGTAGCCCCAATACGTGTAAATCGTGTTCACCGTCGCGGACCCGAGCATCGCAAAAAACATCCACGAGAAATCCCAAGCCCCGGGCGCATAGGTAAAGACGAGTTTCGGTTGGAAGTGCGTTACACCACCCCAGATCAGCCATAAAATCGTTCCGACAACGCCCGCCCACAGAAACAACGAGATTCTTCCAATCGAGCCAATGCGTCGATACAACAAAAGCACCAGCGCGATCACCAGCACTCCCGACAGTGCTTTCTCTCCGTATTTTCCCAGCGGATAAAGGTAGGAAGCGTATTGCGAAAATCCAATCGCTCCGGACGCCAGGCTCAACGGTGCCTGGATCAACGTCTGCCACACAAATAAAAACGACATCATGCGGCCCATGCGCCCCGGCCCGTAAGCTTCGCGCAAAAACACATAGCTGCCGCCGGCCAGCGGCATGGCCGCGCCCAGCTCCGACCACACAAATCCATCCAGCAGCGCCAGCACCGCCCCCGCCGCCCAGGCCAGCAGGCACTGCGGTCCGCCCATCGCCTTGATCACCAGCGGAATAACCACGAATGGTCCGACGCCGACCATCTCGATCATGTTCAGCGCCACGGCTTCCTTCAAGCCGAGTCCGCGTTCGAGGTCCCCGCGTTTCTCCAGCGGAACCGTGCCGCCCCCGCCGGGATCACCATTCTGAGGCGATGTCATCGCGCCGCCGAGAATAACAAATGCCCGCCGCCCGACCTAATCCAGCTTAGACTCATGTACTGGCGGGTCTTTAGACCCGCCACTCGAAAATCTATCCGTCAATCGAGCGCTCCCACCCATCAAACATTGAGCCCATGCCCAACCCGAACCTCCGCTATCTTCCGCTCCTACTGCTCCTCACCCTGGCGATCGTCGCGCCAACCCGCGCGACAAAGCTCGATCTATCCCCAACCGTTCCCACCATCCTCGATCAAATCTATTCCGGCGATCTCTCCGCCGCCATCGAGGGCGCCCGCCACCTGCAGCAGGAGCGACCCACCCACCCTCTCGGCTATCTCCTGGAAGGCGAAGCCCTCTGGTGGAGGATCTGGTGCACCTCCGCCGAATTCAAATACGGCATGACCTACCCGCGCCACCGCGCCAAGCTTGCCGCCGACCAGCACTATTTCGACCTCGCCGCGAAAGCCACCTCGCTCGCCGAGGCCCAGATCGCGCAACAAGACACCGCCGAGATGCAGTTCTATGCAGGCATGGGCGACGCGCTCGTCGCACGCATCTATGCCTTGCGCGGTGAAAACCGCAACGCCGCCCGCGCCGGTGTCCGCGCCCGCGAACGTCTCCTGCGCGCCGTCGCTCTCGACCCCGATCTCGCCGACGCCTACATGGGCCTCGGCCTCTACAACTATTACGCCGACACCCTCTCCGCGGCCGCCCGCGTCCTCCGCTTCTTCATGGGCATCCCCGGCGGCAGCAAGCAAGAAGGCATTCGCCAGCTCGAGCGCGCCATAGCGGAAGGCACGCTCACACCGCCCGAAGCCCGCTTCTACCTGGCCATCAACCTTCACAACTACGATCAAAAGTATGAACAAGCTCTCCAAATCGCCGCGCCCCTGGCGGACAAGTACTCTGCCAATCCACTCTTCCAACTGATCCGCGGCGACCTCTACGCCAAGCTCGGGCGGCGTGAACTGGCGGAACAGTGCTATCGCCACGCTGCCGCACTGCGTATCAGCGATCCGGAGTGCGAAGCTCACCTCCGCAATCTCGTCAAAGCCTCCTTGGCCTCCATCGGCGCTGAGCCCCTCCCCACTCACTAAATTTCCCTGCACGCTTGCTGGCCGCCGATGCCCGTGATTGCCAATTGACCTTATCCCAGCGGGAATGGTAAGCATGTAGGGTTGAGCGACGCCCATTTTTCAGGGTAAGCGTCGGTCGTAGCGTGACTTCCCGAGTTTCGAGCAGAGTTTCGAGCAATGTTTCGAGACCGGTTTGAGCGCAGTGTCTTGGCTGCGACCCAGCCCGGGTCAACGCGCGGCAACGATTCGGCATCTCACTCCAACAGCACTTTGGTGTCCCGGGCTTCCGCCATGAGCCCTGGCAAGGCGAGCCGCGAAGCGGCTATCGAGGCGAGATCGACCGCACCGCGGTCACCAGTTTCAGATGAAGGAGTTTCGATGGAGTGGTTTTTACGTGTGATGTGGTTAGGTGTGACCCGGAAGCGATCTCGCACCGAAGATACCGGCGGGGATTCCTCTCCGAATCTATTGATGGCAGGTACTTTTGCCGTTCCTGCCCGATTCTTGAGACGTCCAGCGTCAGGCTTGGCACTGCTCGCCGTGATTCTCACTGTCGGCGGCTGCAACGACTACGGCAACACCTTTCAAAATCCCACCGGCGCGGCCATCTCTTTCCTGGCGCCCGCCGACGCAAGCGCCGGCGGCGCGGATTTCACTCTCACAGTCACCAGCCCCACCGGCGGTTTCGTAGCGAAAACAGTGGTCCAGTGGAATGGAAAGACCATCCCGACCACCTACGTCAGCGCTGCTACCGTTACCGCGACCGTCGCCGCCGCGCTGATCGCCAAACCCGGCACAGCTACCGTTAATACTCTCAATCCCTTCTCCGGAACTGGAAATAACGGACTGTCAAACACTCTGTCGTTTATCATCAATCCTCCCGGGAATCCGGTTCCAGCCATTACCTCGATCTCGCCGACCACCGCGGCGGCTGGCAGCGCCTCGTTTACGCTCACGGTCAACGGCAGCAGTTTCTTGCCTACATCCGACCCGTCGGGTGGCTCGCAGGTGCGCTGGAATCTCGGACCCACGCAGACATCGCTTCCCATCGTCGCCATCAGCGCTTCGCAGATCCAGGCCACCGTAGGCACCAGCCTGCTCGTCAACACAACCACCCAACCGGTTTCCGCGATCGTGACCGTGTACAACCCACCGTCCCCCGCAACGGGTGCCTCGCCCGGGGGCGGTGGTGGAACCAGCCCCGGCGGCCTTCCTTTTTCCGTTACGCCTGCGGGAACAGCTTCGATGGCTGCGCCGCGCGCCAACGTTGCGGAAGAAACGCCCGCCGTCAGCCTGGACGGCCGTTACGTCGCGTATACAACAACGCAGGGCGAACACGCGCAGGTTTTCGCTCGCGATACCTGCGAAGGTGCCGCGGCCGGCTGCCAGTCGCGCACCATGCTTCTTTCCGCTGCCGCTGACGGCACCGCCGGCAACGACGACAGCGGCGCTCCTTCTATGAGTTCCGATGGCCGCTACGTGGCCTTCAGCTCAGCGGCAACCAACATTGCTTCCGGCTCGCCCGCGGGCCGCCAGGTCTATCTTCGCGACACCTGTTTTGGAGCCATTTCGACCTCATGCACTCCATCCACGCAACTTGTCTCCACCGACGCCGAGGGCGCTCTGGTCGGCACGGAAGGCATTTTGCCTTCGGTCAGCGCCTCGGGACGTTTCATCGCTTTCGTCGCGGTCACGCCAAGCCACGCGTCCAGCAAATCCGCTGCGCAAGCGAAGTCCTCCGCGAGCAATGCCAGCAATAGCGGCTATCGGCAGGTTTTCGTCCGCGATACCTGCATCGGCGCGACGAGTTGCACGCCGAAAACAACCCGTATCTCACTGCAGCCGGGCGACACATCCTCAACCGACACCAAGCCTGCCGGACCCGCTCTCAGCGGTAGTGCCGCCCGCGTGGCTGTTCCGGGTGCGAGTGCGGCCACACTTTTCACTCGCTCTGTCGCTGTAGACGATCGCGTGTTCCTCGCCCTTACCGGCAGTCATCCGTGAACCCGTGACCTGGTGAGTCCACTCGGCGGAACCAATTCGGATAAGATCGTTCTCATCACCGGCGCAGGCGGGTGCATCGGCTCGGCCCTCGCCAGGAGCATCGTTCGCTCCAGCGCAAAGTGCGTTCTACTTCTCGATTATTCGGAACAAAATCTATACGAAATTCATACCGAGCTGAGCGCAGGTGGTTCGTCCACCAACGTCCCCATTCTTGGCGATATTTGCGATCAGGCTCTGCTCCATGAACTCTTTGAAAAATATCGTCCAGACGTGATCCTCCACGCTGCGGCTTTCAAGCACGTGCCGCTCATGGAAGTAAATCCGATCGCCGTAATTCGCAACAACGTTCTGGGCACGTGGACCTTGGCCAACGCCGCGCTGCAACACTCGGTCGGCCAGCTCCTCATGATTTCGACGGATAAGGCCGTCAATCCGCGCAGTGTGATGGGCGCTGCCAAGCGCCTCGCCGAGCTGGTGTTGCTCCGCGCAAGCAATCCAGTAACGCGCATGAGTGCTCTGCGTTTGGGCAATGTGCTGGGTTCAAACGGCAGCGTGGTGCCCCGGTTCCAGCAGCAGATCGCGCACGGCGGCCCGGTCACCGTCACGCATCCGAACTCCCGCCGCTATTTCCTCTCCCTGCCGGAGACGGTCGACCTGGTTCTCGCCGCCTCGGCGTTGAACGAAGACGCTGCCCTCCTGATTCCAGAACTCGGCGCGCCCGTAAACATCCTCGACCTCGCGAACAAACTGATCGCCGAAGCGGGCTATCGTACCGGTGAAATCGAAATAACCTTCACAGGCCTGCGTCCCGGCGACAAACTCACCGAAGACCTGATCTCTGCCTCTGAATCCCTCAAGCCCACCCGCGATGCCAGGCTCCGCAAAATAAACGGGCCGACGCCGTCACCCAAACGCCTGGACTCCGCATTGGAAGTTATTTCCGAGGGCGTACGCGCGCGCAATCTGCCTCTGTTAGTGGAAACGCTCTGCGACCTGATTCCAGAATACCAGCCAAGCGAAACGCTACAGCAGTTTTCGACCCCCATGGCCAGCCTGACTCGTCAACCTTAACGCACTACTCATCAGCCTTAGCGTATTACTCGTCGGCCTTAGCACACCCTGTCATTCCGAGCGGAGCAGGCCGATTTATCTTTCCCGTTCGCTTCCTGCGAACGGGTCGGCCTGGGCAGTCGAGGAATTTCTCTTCCATGTTGTGAACTGCCCGGCAACGCTCTACGCCAAAAATCCCAAATTCGCAGTCGGAAAATTGGCGAGATTCGGAAAAATCGCCGGCAGATCCGCATTCGCCACACCGAACCACGACGCCAGTGTCGCCGCGTACTGATCCACCGATGTCGACGGAATCCATCGTCCATTGCTGCCCGTATCATCCGGCCCGCCCAAGGCCAGCGCCGGAAACGTTCCGTAAAGCGCATTGCCCTTCACGGCCCCGCCCATCATCAACTGATGGCCGCCCCAGGCGTGGTCGGTACCGCCGTTCGATCCTGGCTGGAACGTGCGGCTGAATTCCGAAAGCGTAAACGTGGTCACTTGACTCGCGACGCCCAATTCTTGCGTTGCTCCGTAGAATGCCGCCATCGCCGGGCTTAACTGCGAATACAGGCCCGCCTGCGTGTTGATCTGATCGCTGTGCGTATCGAATCCACCCACGGAGCAAAAGAATATCTGCCGCCCGATGCCCAACGCGCTCCGCGCCGCGATCACCTGCGCCACCTGCTTCAACTGCGATGCCAGTCCGTTGCTCGCAGGGAAAGGCGTCTGAATCGTCGGAATATTCTTCAGCGCGTTTGCCAGGATCTGGCTTTCGTGAATGGCCTGTTGCGTCACCGTGCTCGTCGCTTGCACCAGCGAAATACCCGTGTCGAACGTGAGCAGTTGCTGCACTCCCAGGAATTGCGCCTGCGAAGCAACGGAGGTATCGATTCCCGTCAGGCCCGGCGTGCTTCCTGGATTCATCGTGAAGGGCCGCGAGGTAATTCCCGTCGAAAAGATCGTGCTCCCTGCAACCGATAGAATCGGCGGAAACAGCGCGCTGTTGTTGAATGTCGGCTGGACCTTGTCGGCTACCTTGCCCGCCCAGCCCGCGTTTGGCAGGCCGCTGAGCTGCGTCGTCTGCCACTGGTTCTGCTGATCCGAATGCGAAAACAAATTTTGCGGCAGGCTGCCATGGCTTTGATATTGCTGCCGTGTCGTCGGCTGCACCAGCGTACCCACGTTGCTCAGCACCGCCAGCACCTTCTGATTGTTGAACAAACCCTGCAGCTCAAGCAGTTTCGGATGCAATCCAAAGTTGGCCGCGCTGCCCACCTCCAACGGCAGCAGCGACCCCTGTGGCAGCGCCAAGGTTGCGCGGATCGTCTGGTAGTTCGCGTAACTCGAATCGATCGGCACGATCATGTTGTTGGAATCGTTGCCGCCAAACATAAAGATGCACACCAGCGCCTTGTAATCCGTAGTCCCCTGCGCCAAGGCACTCACCAATCCAAACTTGCTCAATCCTCCCACCAACGACGCTGTCGCCGCCGAGCAACACGCCAGTCGCATGAAATCTCTTCGTGTGTGGTGCGTCATCATCTTCCCCCAAGCCGCGAATTCCTAGCAGGGTGCGGAAAAAGTGAAAACATGTCATTCCGAACCCCGTTTGGTTTTGACGGGGTGAGGAATCTGCTTTTTCCTTGCCCTTTTTGCGGACAGCAGATCCCTCACCCGCAAACGACGCGGGTTCGGGATGGCAAACGCGGCCTTTTCCGCAGCCTGCTAAGCTCTTCTCTTAGTTCTTCTCTAACTTCTAACCTCGAAGCTCTAATTTCGAACCTCTACCTTTGCACTTGATATTGCGACGACGAAGCCACCAGATAAATCGCAACCCTCGCCTGACTCGTTCGATCCGTGCTGCCCACCGCGCTCATCGCCGTCAAAATGCCCTGCTTCATCTGGCTCGACATCGTCCCGTGAAGAAATAATGTATTGAGCCAGTCCACCATCTGATCCGGCGTCCCCGCATTGATCACCGGCGTGATATCCAGTTTCGTGCCGCTGCTGATCGTTCCATCAACGATGGAATGAATGAAGTTCACCCGCGCCAGACTCGTGTTGGTATTGAAAATAGCGAATTCCGGCCCATTCAAAGTCGTCCCGGCAATCGGGTTCGCCGGCGGGAAGAAATTGAACACACTCCCGGAGTTGAACAGACTCTGCGAAAGCGCGCTGCTCCAATTCGTGAAGCCGGTCCCGTCCGTAGTCGCATGGAACGCCCGCGCAATGCTCGCCTCCATCACTACCGGCTCGCGCAGCTTCCCGTCGCTCGCGTCCGCGGTCGTTGTCGAATCACCCCGCCGCGCTTCCGCATCCAATAAAATCGCGGTCACTGTCGCTTGCAGATCTCCGCGCTTTCCCGACCCATACGTCTGGAATGTTCCGCTCGAGAAAGCCGCCGCCACTCTCCCCACGTACGCGGCGCTCGGATTGCTCGTCACCAGCTTCTCGATCAACTGTCGCGCCACAAACGGCGGCACGTTGGGATGGTTGAAAAGTATCGTCAGTACCGCGTCCAACTCCTGCTCCGCCGTCTGCCCCGCCGCGACCGGCTGACCCAGCAGTGTCTTCGCGCTTGCATCATGATTCGACTCGAATGCCACCATCGGTCCGCCGCCATAAAATGGGTTGTGTTTCTGCAGCGTCTGTCCCGGTTGGGTCGGATACGTCCAGCCGGTGAACGACCGCCCCAGCGCCATGACGTCGTTCTGCGTATACGTGGGAATCGGGTTGCCGCCGCTATCCAACTGCGGTGTTCCGTCGGGATTGAGCTGGTTCACTCCCAACGTGAACAACTGCATCAATTCCCGGGCGTAGTTTTCATTCGCGTGCTGCCCCACGCCGGGCACATCGTTGTTCACCATGTCCAGGAAGTGACCCATCGCCGGGGTCAGCGTCACATCCTTCATTACTTCGTAGTAATTTCCCAGCGCATCCTTCGTTAACGCCTGCAGGTAGTTGATATACGCAACCGGATTGCTCACTTTGTTCTGCGACACCACCCAGATTTCGTTCAGCGCAAACGCCACCCGCTGCCGCAGTTGATCGCTGTCGTTCACCGCGTTGACCCAAAACTGATTTTGTACCTTGGTGAGATTCGTGTCCGTCGAGAGCGGCGTTGGATATATGGAAATCGGGGCGGCCAGCTGCGTTTCCAGAAATGGCGCGAAGCCATTCTGCTGCACCTGTGTCACGAGCTCCGGCGTCGGGCCGAATGTCGCCTCCTCCAGAAACCGCACAGCCGCTGCCGCTGAAACCGGCGTTCCGCCTCCAACAACGGTCGCCATCACTGAAGACGATGCGGCCGCGCCCGGATCGGGATTCTGCACCACCACCGGCACACTGCCCACCTGCGCCGACGTGGCGTTTCCCACCGCCTGTAATTCCGTCGCGGACACAAACATCGTCGTCAGCGTTTGTCCGCCGAACGTCACTCCGGATGTCTTCATAAATCCGCCGCCATTCAACGTCAGCGAAAAAGCGCCAGGCACTATCGTGTTCGGGCTGACCGATGTGAGCACCGGCACCGGATTCTCCAGCGTCAGCGCACTGTTTCCCTGTTTCGTAATATCTGCCGCGCTAGTCGCAGTCACCGTGATCGTATTCGGGCTCGGCAAGTTTGCTGGCGCCGTAAACAACCCCGTCGCATCAATCGTGCCCGTAGCCGTATTCCCTCCCGGCACCGTATTCACCGACCACGTCACGCTCGTGTTCGCATTTCCCGTCACCGCAGCCGTAAACGCCTGCGTCGCGCCCGCGCGCAGCATCGCCGTAGCAGGCGCCACCGTTACGGTAACTCCGACACTGCTGGGTGGCGTCGCTGGCGACGTTGGCGACGCTGGCGACGGTCCACCGCTCTTACTCACGGCGCCCGTGCAACCCGCTGCAAGCCATACCAGCGCCACGGTCAGAGAGATGCAGATGCGTTTCACTGGCTTGTCCCCCATCGTTTAACCGGTTTTTGACTCACGGCGAGCAGGGCGCGACCACGAGTACCGTGTGTTTACCGGCGCCGATGGCTATGAGTTACAGCTGAATTGGTATCGAACTGGGTACTGCGAGAGTAGGCCCGTCGTGCGGGACTGGCTACTGGCCGGGCGGCCAGATTCGGTGCATGTACCCCGCCGTCCCATCAAATTCGCTTCTATTCCGGAGTGGCCGCTTTCCGCTTGCCTCGAGGAGAAGCGGGCGTTTTTTGGCGGCAGAAAAATGAGAGAGCGAAGCGTGCTCCCTGCTCCTAAGAGAATCTCACGCGCACATCTGGACGCTTTTCCAAATGCACGGAGTCAATAAATCGCACCTGCCGGTCATCCAGCGTCATAATCATTGACGTCGTGCGCACGCCTTCGCCAAAAAATCGCACGCCTTTCAACAAATTTCCGTCGGTCACACCGCAACAAGCGAAAATAATCTTCTTCCCTGGCGCCATATCCTCCGTGTCGTAGATTCTCTGAGGATCTTTCACGCCCATGCGCGCCAGGCGTTCCGAGTCTTGCGGTTTGGTCAAGACCAACCGCGCAAGGATCTGGCCGTTCAGGCAACGCAGCGCCGCCGCGGTAATCACGCCCTCTGGCGCTCCACCGGTTCCCATCACCGCGTGCACGCTCGTTCCCACCACCGCCGCCGAAATGCCAGCCGACAAATCGCCGTCGCCAATCAGCCGGATGCGCGCGCCCGCTTTGCGAATATCTCCAATCAATTTCTCGTGCCTCGGCCGATCCAGCACGATGATCGTCAAGTCTTCCACGTCGCGATCCAGGCGCTTGGCGATCGATTTGAGATTGTCGGCCACGGGCGCATCCAGCTCCACCGCGCCCTTGCACGCCGGCCCCACAACAATCTTCTCCATATAAATGTCCGGGGCATGCAGCAGGCCCCCTTTTTCGCTGGCGGCCAGCACCGCAATAGCGCCGCCCGCGCCAGTGGCGCAAAGATTTGTGCCTTCCAGGGGATCGACGGCAATGTCCACTTCAGGAAACAGAGCCTTCGGGGCGTGCGTCGCCAGCCCCACTTTTTCGCCGATGTACAACATCGGCGCTTCGTCGCGCTCCCCTTCGCCGATCACGATGGTACCGTCCATCTGCACAGCGTCCATGGTCTTGCGCATGGCCTCGACGGCGACTTCATCGGCCTTGTGCCGGTCCCCGAATCCCATCGTGCGCGCAGCCGCGATCGCGCCATTCTCGACCACACGTAAGAATTCCAGGCTCAGCTGCTCTTCCATTAATGTGCCTCCCGAGAATCTGTCGACCGCCCGTCTGGATCAGGTTTACTTAGATCGGTTCAAAGTGCCCGAACATATTTTGAAATTCAGTAATGCTGGCCGGGGTTTCGTAAGTGCAAACGGCCTCGAAACGCTTCCACAGATCCAGCACCACCGGATCGGAGTGCGCGCCGGCAATCGCTTCCTGCGAAACCCACTCAAAAATCTCGATGATGGTTCCGTCGGCCGCCTGCATAACGATCGACGCGCGATCGGTCACCAAGCCCTGGGCACGCAATGGTGGTAAGTGCCCGCGAACCAGCTCCAGCAGCGCCGACTCGCAACCAGGTTTCGGCTTGTAGCAAGCTACCGAAATCGATCCCATAGTGACGTCCTTGTTTGAATCTTTTTTGGTTGGCCTAGTCGGGAACCCGAGATCGCTCTCGTAGTCCCATGCGGCACGCTATGCTAAACCAAAGATGGCGGTGCGTCGATACGGCAAGAGCCTGCCCGTGCCCTCCTTGCCGCGCACGTTGTGCTGCCCTTACAATTCGTGGATGTTTGACGCTCATCGCTTCCTGCTCTTCTTTGCCGCCGCGCTGATTTTGGCGATCACGCCGGGCCCTGGGATTTTTTATGTTCTGGCGCGCAGCCTTGCCGGCGGTCGCCGCGAAGGAATTCTTTCCTCGTTAGGGACGTTCGTCGGCGGACTGTTTCATGTATTCGCCGCCGCGCTTGGCGTCTCCGCGATACTCGCGGCGTCCGCGGTCGCCTTCCATACTGTGAAGTATGCGGGGGCCGTTTATCTGGTCTGGCTGGGCATCCGCATGATCCGGACGCGCAACGCAGAGCTTACCGTGACAACCGCAGGGCCCACGCGAAACGCTTTTGGCCAGGGAATACTTACCGAGGCGCTCAATCCGAAGACCGCGCTTTTCTTTCTTTCCTTCATCCCGCAATTCATATCCGCCTCAGCGGGCCACGTCTTTCTGCAATTCGTAGTGCTGGGGACCATCTCGGTAATGCTTAACACCACCGCTGACCTGCTGGTCGTCCTGGCCGCCGCGCCGTTGGAACAAAAGCTGAAGCACAACGCCCGATTCCGCAGCCGCCAGCGGGTCGCTTCCGGCGTTGGCATGATTGGCCTGGGCGCCTACGTTGCGCTGGCGGACGCAAAATAGTTATTTCGCCGCGGCTTCTCGAGCGCCGTGCTCTGTCAGAAACGCGCGGGCGTGCCCCAACTGGGGTAATCCGGTATCCGCGCGTTTCCAGGCTGCCACAAATTCCGCGTATTCCGCCGATGCCGCCTTCAAATCTCCGCCGCGCTCGCTGCTCAATGCGATGCCATACAATGGAAATCCGGACTTGGGGCGCTCCACGAGCGCCTTCTGATACGCGGCTTTGGCGTCCGTCCACGCCGATGCCGACAGCATCGCTGCGCCTTGCGTCTCGGCGACCGGGCGAATGTATCCGGGGGGTTCGCGATATCCCAAATCCTTTTCTTCACGCGTGGCCTGCGCGTAAAGCTTTTTCGCTTCATCGATCTGTTTTTTCGCCACCAGCAGGCCAGCCCGCAACTCCAACGACATGATCGAAATGTTGCTTATCAGCTGTTTTCCGTTGGCATCCGGCATTACTTGCATCTTCGGTGTTGCGTTATCCGCGGTTTTCTTCTCTTTACTCTGGTCTTTACCCTTGGCGTCTTCGTCCATTTTCAGTTCTTCCGAAAGCCGCCACAACTCCGCATCCAGCCGCTGAGAAGCGTCCTCCGCTTTCGCGACTTCTCCCGCGTCCAGGGAGTGCATTCCGGAGGTAAAAGCCGTCAGCGCCCGCCGTAAAAATGCCAGGTTCGATAGTGGCGCGGGAGGCTCCTGGCTGGCGTTCAACAATTCCAAGGCCTGAACCCAGTCGCCGGAGCGCAAGGACACCGGCAGGCGGGGATCGAGTCGGGTGATCGAATCTCGCGGCGACCACGGATACAACGAGGCCTCAAATTGTCCGCGCGCGTCCTTTAATTTCGCGGAAAGCTTGGTCGCTTCGGCCAGCTGACCCTCTTCCAGCAGATTGGCAATGGCATACATCATGTTGTGAACGTAGTTCCAATCGTCGTCCACCTGGACATGCTGTTCCTGCATGTACTGCTCGTCGACTTGCATCGACGCCGCGAACGACGCTTGCGCATGCGCATAGTCGCCGGTGCGGTAGAATATGTGTCCGGGCATGTGCACCATGTGACCCGACGCGGGCGCGAGCCTCCCTAATATCTCCGCACTCTTCAGGGCCTGCTCCGGACTCGGGCTCGCCTCCACCGCATGAATCCAATAATGGTTGGCCGCCGAATTTTCGGGCTCATCCTTGATCACGCTCTGTAAAATCGTCAGCGTTTCTTTGGTCCCTTTGCGGGGTTTCCCGTCGTCGTCGTAGCCATCCATCAGCGTCCAAGCCAGAAAAATGCGCGCCTGAGAATCCTTTGGGGATCGCTTCACCAGCTTGCGCAGAATCTGAACTTCCCTGGAATCGCTCTCGCTATCCTTATCCTTCTTATCTTTCTCCGCAGCTTCATGCGCGGCGCTCGCGTCGATGTACAGGCGTTCCATCTTGCTCGCCTGTCCTTTCAAACTGACCGCTTTGGCAAGCGCCGCTTCGGCAAAATGCTTGCTCGAGCTGTGCCGGAAAATCTCCGTCTGATAGATTCCCCAATAGCACATCGCGCACTGCGGATCTACGCGCACGCTCTGCTCGAAAGCCCGGACCGACTCGTAATCCCAAAAATCGTGGTAGAGATTCAAACCCTGGTCGAACCACATCTGCGCTTCGGGCGAAGCGGTGATTTTGATGTGCGCATTGCCGATGCCGGACAGCTTTTGCGGGACAGGGAGTTTATCGGGGGCGATTTCGTCCTGCGTGCCCATGGAGTGGCAGTGTATGGCGGTCTGCGCCGAACCGGTTTGCGCGAAGGCTCGCGAGGGCAGGAGAGTTTGCGCTGAGGCAAACAGCAATCCAGCCAGCAGGGTAATAAGCGCTAGCTTGCTCGAGATCGATTGCGACTTGAAGTTGGTCACTGCATCCTCCGCGACCTCAGCATCGTGTCCTTGTTGTTTGTGCCGAGGAAGTATAACGCTGCGGCGGGCGTGGTTAACAGTTCGGACCCCTCCCCCTGGGTATTTCTGTAAGTGCGGATTCTAAAGGAGTTTAAATCTAAGCGAAATTGTAAGTGCGGATAGTAAAGGAGTTATGGGCGCGTTTTCTGTAAGTGCGGATTCTAAAGGGTTTGGGCGGAAACAGGAGGGCGGGCTATTGTGCGGCCGGAGAGCATGGAATCGAGAATTCACAACCTACGATACCATAGTTTATTAACTATGTAAATATATTTATAGATCGGGTACTGCTCGAATGATCCGAGACCGAGCCCAAAAAGTGGCTTGTACCGAGTTGGCGCTACCTGTGGTCGAGGGGCTGAATGGTTGCGTTCACCAGATAGGGGTCGTCGAACTCGGTGACGTCGCCGGGGCCTTTGCCTGCTACCGGCAAGAGACGAGCTGACAGCGGCTTGTGCCACTTGAAGGCCAGCGAGGCCATGTCACCGATAATCAGGTCGAGGCGTTCTTCAGTGATGTCGCCGGGAAGAGGCACGGTGTCGAGTCCTGTGCCGCAGACGGCGCTGTAGCTGAGAAGCGCGTCGATGGACACGTTGCCTTCGCTCCATCTCTGCGAGAGGCGCGAATCTTCCAGGATTGGCAGCATTAGTCCGGAATAGCCGGTGCGCTTTACGGTGATGTCTTTGATCGCGGCGGTGACGGTGGCCGCAGCGGTGAGCGTCCCGCTCGACCCAAAGGGCTGCGAGGTCAGATGTTCGAGCGCCGCGCCGATGGAAACATCTTTCAAAGGTGCGGGCGACAGATCGATTCCGGTGTATGCCCAGCCCGTATCGCGGTCGATGCGCTGGGCTTGCGCTTCGACGTCAAAGGCAGCGGCGGCGAGGGAGTCGGTAAGTTTTTGCTTCGCGATCCGAAGGTCGGGTGCGTTGTTGAACGCCGCCGCAACCACATTCGCGGATTGCAGCGCGATGGCGAACTGGTGGCCGAAACCGGTGTGATACGAGCCGGGATAGAAGGGCGTAAGGGGCGGGACCAGGGCTAGGGCAGAAAATCGAAAATTCCCCTGGCTGTGCTCGGTCTCTTCCAGTTTCTTCATCACGCGCGCGGCAGCGCCCACGGCACGCCAGCGGACGCCGTCTTCGCCGGCCACGACCAGGCTGCCGTTCAGGATCTTGGTGTTTTTCAATATTTCCGCGAGGAGGTCGGCTTGCGCTTCGCTGTCGTCGGCGTTCAGCATCGCCGGGCCGATGGAGGCGTCGAATTTGTCCTGTTCCGCGGCCGCATCGTAGTTGCGAAAGAACGCCAGCGCTTGTTCGGTGGTCAGGCCTTTGGTGTATTCCGGGAAAGGCTGGGTGGAAATACGAATGGTTTGCACTTCAAAGCCGCGGGATTCGAAAACGGTGCGCGCATACCTCAACATTTTCACGGCATCCGCAATTTGGGGTTGATATTGCGTGCGATCGAGGTTGACGAAGGCGGTGATCGCACGGATCTTCGGCTTGTCCGGATCGGCAGCCGCGGGTTTGCGTTGGGCGTTGGCACGGCCGCACGCGAGCAAGGCCAAGAAGCAAAGTGTGACTCGAAAGCAAATCCGGCTATACGGGCGGCTGGGCGTGGTCATTGGTGAGCTCCAGAAGGGACGATACATCCTGGCGCCCATGGCATACAAGCTTGCGGCTGGGGTTTGCGTTTTGCGGATCGGTGGTGAGGGCAAGGTTATTTTATTATCGGCTGGAGGCCGGATGACCATATTGTCTTGCGGACGGCGCGCCGGGCTAAAGCCCGGCGCCTACATGGAGGCCTTATGAAAAGGCGGAGATGCCGGTGATGCGCTCGCCGATGACGAGTTTGTGGATGTCGTTGGTGCCCTCGTAGGTGGAGACGCTCTCGAGGTTGTTCATGTGGCGCATGATGCAGTAGTCGTCAACGATGCCGTTGGCGCCGAGAATGTCGCGGGCTTTGCGGGCGGTGTCGAGGGCGATGGCGACGTTATTCATTTTCAGCATGGAGATGTGGGCGTGATCGACTTTGCCTTTGTCTTTGAGGCGGCCTACGTGCAGCGCGAGCAGTTGTCCCTTCACGATTTCGGTGATCATCCAGGCGAGCTTTTCCTGCACGAGCTGGTGCGAGGCGATGGGCTTGTTCGCGAATTGTTTGCGGGTCTTCGCGTATTGCAGCGCGGTGTCGTAGCAGGCCATCGCCGCGCCGAGAGCGCCCCAGCCGATGCCGTAGCGGGCCTGGTTCAAGCAGCCCAGCGGGCCTTTTAGACCGACGACTTTCGGGAGCAAGTTTGCCTCGGGAATCTCGCAGTCGGAGAACGACAACCCTGAGGTGACCGAGGCACGTAGCGACCATTTTCCGTGAACGTCCCAGGTTTTGAACCCTGGTGTGCCTTTTTCCACCAGGAATCCGCGGATTTTTTCGTCTTCACATTTGGCCCAGACAACGGCGATGTCCGCGATGGAGCCGCTGGTGATCCACATTTTTTCGCCGTTCAAAACATACTTGGCGCCTTTTTTTACCGCGCGGGTCAGCATACCGCCGGGGTTCGAACCAAACTGCGGCTCCGTTAATCCGAAGCAGCCGATCGCTTTGCCTTGCGCGAGCAGCGGGAGCCATTTGTCTTTCTGGGCGTCGCTGCCGTAGGTGTAGATGGGATACATCACCAGCGCGCTCTGCACCGAAACAAAACTGCGTAAACCAGAATCACCGCGTTCGAGTTCCTGCGTTACCAGGCCGTACGCTACGTTGGACATACCCGCGCAGCCATAGCCTTGCAGGTTCGCGCCGAAGAAACCGAGTTCGCCCAGTTGCGGGACCAAGTGATGTGGAAATGTACCTTCGCGGCTGTGCTTTTCGATGATGGGGATGACTTCGTTTTCGACAAATTGGCGCGCCGTTTGGCGCACTAGTTTTTCTTCGTCGTTGAGCTGCGAATCGAAATCGATGTAATCCACTCCGCCGTATGCTGCCATGGTGCTCTCCTGATTTCCCGTTCCTGGCCGGGGGTCTCGCCAGTTTTCTGGGGCGAGCCTTGGCCGGACGATTTGTGTCGCGCGTGCGTCCCGCGTCAGCCTGCGCGCAGTTTACTGCGGTGGCGCGGTCCGCGGCGCCAGGCTTGCCGGTGAAAATCGTAAGGGAATGCGTTGTCGCGGGCGCGGCTGCCGAGGATCGAAGGACGCGGCGGTGCGCGAACGCGCGTCCGGTTCGACCGTTGCTCGTGCAAGAGTGCTCGTGCAAAAGCCATTGTAGCAACGCGCTAGAAGCGGGAGCAACCGCCAGCGGGCGGTAGCGGGGCGTCTCTTTCATTTTGGAAAAGGAGGAGGGGCTGGGGAGCCACTTCGGTACAGAACGATTCTGTTTGCCCGGTCTAAGAAGTCTCCAATACACGTCCCGGGAAATAACCTGCTGAATGGAAAGAGGATATCCAAAACTGAGCCTATCGGGTTCGGTGTTGGGCATGCACAACCATGGTCGGGGGAGACCGTGCCAAAGAAGACGGTGCTGGGGAGCTAAAGAGGGCATTGAAATGTTTTGGAGCCGGAACGCTTCGATCGAGAGGAAATTGACCTTCGTCATGATGGCTACAAGTTTGCTTAGGCTGAGCCTGGCATGCTTGTGCTTCGAGATCTACGAGCGGGCCAGTTATCGCGAAGCCATCACCAGCGAATTGACGGCGCTGTCGCAAACCCTCGGGGCCAACACCACGGCATCGCTGGCTTTCAACGATCACGAATCCGCGGTGGATATTCTCAACGCGCTGCGCGCCGAACGCCGTATCGTGGCGGCCTGTCTGTATGACAAGCACGGGGAGTTTTTCGCCGCGTATCAGCGGGAAGCTGGAACGAACGATTGCCTTGGAGTCCTACCGAATGACAGCGTAGCGAAGTTCGAAGCCAAATCAGTGACCTTGGGCCAGGTCATTTTCTTGAGCGGTGAAGTAGCAGGCTCGATCGTCGTGGTGTCCGACCTCGACGCACTGCATGCCAAAATCCGGCAGTACACGGAGATTACGGCGCTAGTGATTTTCTTGTCTTTGGTGACAACGCTGCTGGTGTCTTCCCGCCTGATCGGTCTGATTACCGAACCCATCCTGCAACTAGCGAACATCGCCGGCCGGGTATCCGCGCAGGAAGACTACAAACTACGGGCCATGCCGACGGGCGAGGACGAAGTTGGCGTCCTGGTTAGCGCTTTCAACCAGATGCTGGAACGCATCCAAGAGCGCGACTGGGCCGTGCAGAGGGCCAACGATCAGCTTGAGGTGCGCGTTCAGGAGCGCACGAAAGAGTTGGAGAAGGAAGTCCTGGAGCGTAAGCGGGCGGAGAATTTGCAGCGAACCGCGTACGACGGGACGCGCCTATTAGCCGAGTCGGATGCGGCGGAAGCGGTGATGCCGAGATTATTACAACTGATCTGCCAAGAGTTGGGGCAGGACGTAGCGGTCATCTGGAAGCTAGACGAATCCGCTTACGTGCTCGGATGCGCCCACATCTGGGAAGAACCTGGGCCTTCTGTCGAGAAATTCCTAAGCGCGACTCAAAAAATGTCGCTGCCTTCCTGCGTTGGGCTGGCGGGACGCGTGTGGGTCAATCGCCACGCCGAGTGGATTGAGGACGTGACCAGGGACCGCGATTTCGTGGGAGCGGAGGCGGCCAGTGCGTGCGGTCTGCAGAGCGCGTTGATCGTGCCGATTTTTCGGAACGACGAACTCGGCGGATTGTTGGAGTTAGTCAGCCGGAAGGTTCAAAAGCCGGACCAGGGCGTGCTGCAACTGAGCGCGGCGCTGAGCAGTCAAATTGGCCAGTTCATGAGCCGCAAGCAGGCGGAAGCGGAGCTGGTCAAAGCCAAAGAAGCGGCGGAGGCGGGCAGCAGGGCCAAGAGCGAGTTCCTGGCGAACATGAGTCACGAAATTCGCACGCCGCTGAACGGCGTTATGGGGATGACGGACCTGGCGTTAGATACGCAGCTCACCCCGGAGCAGCATGACTATCTGGAGACGGTGAAGTCTTCGTCGGACTCGCTGTTGACGGTGATCAACGACATTCTGGATTTCTCGAAGATCGAGGCGGGCAAGATCGACCTGGAAGCGGTGGATTTCAACCCGCGCGAATCACTGGAATCGACGTTAAAGGCGGTGGCTCTGCGCGCGGACGAAAAAGGCCTCGAACTACTGTGCGAGGTGGCGCCGGAAGTCCCGGAGGTGGTGTGTGGAGATTCGACGCGATTGCGGCAGGTGGTTACGAACCTGGTAAGCAACGCCATCAAATTCACGGAGAAGGGCGAGGTCGGGGTGAAGGTGCAAATGGAGAGTCGCGATGCCGCGGATTGCGTGTTGCGCTTTATCGTATCCGACACGGGGATTGGAATACCCGAGGGAAAACGCGAAGTGATTTTTGCGCCGTTCCCAGGCGGACTCGTCAACTACCCGGAAGTATGGGGGTACCGGACTGGGGTTGACTATTTCCACGCGGCTGGTGGAGATGATGGGTGGCAGAATCTGGGTGGAAAGCGAAGAGGGCCGCGGCAGCCAGTTCCACTTCACGGCACGTTTGGACGCGGCGCATCCCAGAGATCAGCAGATAGGTACGACCGCGCCGCCGGAAATATTGCGCGGCGTGAAAGTTCTGCTGGTGGACGACAATCGTACGAACCGGCGGATCCTGGAGGGCATGCTCGCGCGTTGGGAGATGAAGACCACTTCCGCCGAGGACGGACAAGAGGCCTTGGATCAACTGTCCGCCGCGCGTGATGCGAAAGAGCCGTTTGGGCTGATCTTGACGGATATGCACATGCCGAAGATGGACGGGTTCACATTGATCGAGCACATCCGGGAGAGGCCGGAATTGGCCACGGCCACGATCATGATGCTTACTTCGGCGGGCCACCGTGGAGACGCGGCGCGCTGTCTGGAACTAGGGGTGGCCGCCTATTTGCTGAAACCCATCCGGCAGTCGGAATTGCGCGAGGCCATCGCGCGCGTGTTAGGAGCGCATCCGGAAGAGGGGGCGATCCCGCTGATTACGCGGTTTTCGCTGCACGATGCTCGCGATCCCTCAGCTTATTTACGGGTTCTGCTTGCGGAGGACAATGCCGTGAACCGGCGCCTGGCCACGCGATTGTTGGAGAAGAGAGGGCATCGGGTGGCGGTGGCCGGCAACGGGCAGGAAGCGCTGGACGCGCTGGAAAAAGAAAATTTTGATCTGGTTTTCATGGACGTGCAGATGCCGGAGATGGATGGACTCGAGGCCACCGCAGCCATTCGGGAAAAGGAGAAGAACAGCGGGTTGCATCAGGCCATCATCGCCTTGACCGCTCACGCCATGAAGGGTGACCGAGACAAGTGCCTGGCGGCGGGTCTGGACGGATACCTCTCCAAACCGATTCGCCCCCAGGAATTGGACGAGATTCTGGAGGATTACTTAGCGCGGCATTCGTTGACTGTCAAAGCGGTGGAGATTGTAAACCTAGAAAAATGAGCAACCCCGGCGCGAGTACCTTGACGGTTCGCGCGGACTCCAGCGACACTCAATGTTTGATTCTTGATTGCGTTTGCGCTTGAATAGCTTTGTCAGTCCCGCGTTGACGATGACCAAAAAAACAGGCAGCCCAGCAAAACGTTTACAACCCAAGATTTTGATCTTCGATATAGACGGCGTGCTTATCGACGTTCGCGGAACGTACTGGCGGTCGGCGCTGGAAACCGTTCGCCATCTGAGCGGCAAACGCGTCACCTACGCGGACCTGCATAAATGGAAAAGCAAACCTGGACACAACGACGACTGGCGCATGACCGCCAACTGGGTTACTGCGCTCGGGCGGCCCACTTCTTACGACCAGGCTCGCGCGGCGTTTGAGAAATTCTATTGGGGAACGGACGGGAACCCGGGCAACGTCCGCAACGAAAAGTTTGTGGTCACGCCGCGGCAGGTGGAGCGCTGGGCGGCACGCTACGAGCTGAACCTTTTCACCGGGAGGACGCGGCGGGAGTTTGCATTCACGTTTGACCGCTGGCCGCACACGTTCCACTTTCGCAGAATCATCACCATGGATGACGTCAAGCATGGCAAGCCGCATCCGGAAGGGTTGCTGAAGATACTCGGCAAGCGTGATCCGGCTACGGCCGTGTATGTCGGCGACAACATTGATGACGCGCTGGCGGCGCGGGATGCGCGAGTGCCATTCCTCGCGATTTTGCCGGCGGGAGCGCACGGTTACCGGCAGCGCGCCGCGAACTTCAAGAAGCTGGGCGCGCTGGCACTGCTTTCTCGTGCCACGGACCTGAATCGCTGGTTGTCCGCAAACGCAAAGTAAAACATAGACTTACCCAAACCCGAATGGATTCGTATTGGTCTGCGTTCACGCTGCCAGGGCGGGGTTATCTGACCCTTACGGCAAGGCAAACTTTCGCGACGCCATTCCCTCTAAGCATTGAGGGCAATTGGAAGTCCGACTGAACGGGCTAACGCTCACGCCCATCGGTGCGGGGCGGGAACTTCCAGTTACTTCACTGGGAATGAATGATGTGAGGTATGTTCGAAGGCAATGATCGACACTTTTCGAAGCAATCCTCGGAACTTCGGCATTTTGGCGGCGGCTACTCTGATGGGACTAGCGTGGCTTGCAGCGCCGGTTTCCGCGGTCGCGCAGGCGCCTCCGGGCCCGCTGCCGCAGACGCAGTCTCAGGACGGACCACCGCCGGCTCCCCGGCCACAAGTGCAAAAGGCGGCCGTCCAACCGCGGACCTCAATTTTTGGCGTGTGGAAGCTCGATCGAGACGAAAGCGACGATCCGCACAAAAAGATGCAGGAAGCGCGGAGCCAGACCCAGAACAATGGCGGGTACGGAGGCAACCGGCGGATGGGCGGCGGCTATCCTGGTGGTGGCTACCCGGGTGGAGGCTACCCGGGCGGCGGCGGGGGTGGCCCCTATGGCGGGCGTCGTGGGGGACAGCAGAATGAAAGCGACGAAGACCGCAAGCGCATGGCGGAAGTCATCAATCCTTCGGACGCGCTGACCGTCGCGGAAGCCAAGAGGAACGTCGAGGTCGATCTGTTCGACGATGCACAACACAAGAGCGCGCTCTTCACCGACGGCCGCAAAGTGCAGAAATCAAAAGACGCCAACTACCAGGAGATTCCGGCGCACTGGGACGACAAGCGCCTGGTGACCGACGAAAAGAGTCCGCGCGGGGGTAAGATGAGCCGGACCTATGAGCTCTCGAGCGACGGCACACAGCTTTATGAGACCCTGCGCATGACCACCGGCCGCAGCAATACGTCTGTGGTGATCCGCTACGTTTACGATCAATCTAGCGCTCTTCCTGCTGCGGCGGCGACCAACACCGCACCGGTCTCCGCGCCCGCTGCCGCGCCTAACCAGTAGCCGGTTCAAATCTCGCACACCTCCGTTGCACATGCGTACGCTACCGCGCGCGGCGGGGAGACGTCTGCCAGCGAACGCTGCGCATCTGTGCGAATTGACGCCGCAGCGCGCCGGATGCTATAAAATTATCGTTCATTGCGGGCGCTTCAAGGCCCACCGGGACGCTCATCCCAGATCGAGTGCACGGCGCGGCTTCAATCCTGAGGTTCAGGCGACACAAGCTAAATGCAAGAGATTGTTCACCAACTTGGCGAACTGTTCCTTCAGGCTGTGCCTACGGTCCTGATCCTGCTCGCCTTTTACGGCGTTCTGCGGGTCCTTTTCTTCAAGCCGCTGCTCCAGGTGATGGCCGAGCGCGAAGCGCGAACTGCCGGAGCGCGCAAAGCCGCCGAAGCCTCGCAAACCGCCGCGGTAGAAAAAATAAAGCAATACCAGGAAGCTCTGAGGCAAGCACGCGCGAAGGTTTATGCCGAACAGGAAGCCGCCCGCAAAAGACTGCTTGATGACCGCGCCGCAATATTGAAAGACGCGCGCGCCAAAGCAGCCGCCGAAGTCGCCAAAGCGAAAGAGCGCATTGCGAACGAATTCAACGCAGCCCGGCCCGACATCGAAACGACCATCGCGCAACTCTCCGCGGAGATTGCGCGCCGCGTTCTCCAAATTCCACCGCAGCGGCCCCCCAGCAGCCCGGCAAGGGGGGCTCAATGATGCGCCGCCGGTTTCAAATTTCTGTGAGCGTGCTTTTTGTGCTCTTGTTCGTTGTGGTCAGCGTCCACGGCGCCGAAGAAGGCGGCAGCGCCGCGCAGGAACGCGCGAACGAAATCTTCAAGTGGATCAACTTCGTGTTGGTTGCCGCCGGGCTGTTCTGGCTGTTCGGGAAAGTTTTGCCGCCAAAATTCCGCGGAAATGCGGACGCTATCAGCTCCGCGATCACCAAAGCGACGGCGGCGAAGGCCGAGGCCGACCGACAACTCCGCGAAGCTGAACAAAAGCTGGCGCATCTGGAACAAGAAGTCGTGCAACTCCGCGCCACCGCGCAACGCGAAGCTGGAGCGGAAGCCGAGCGCATCCGCAACGTAACGGAGAGTGATGTGCAAAAAATCGGCGTCGCAGCGACAGCCGAAATTGAAGCCGCCGAGCGTGCCGCACGCCTCGAACTGAAAGCTATCGCCGCAAATCTCGCCGTGGACGGCGCCGAATCGCTGCTCGCGAAACAACTCACGCCCCAAGCGCAGGAAGCGCTAGTCAGCGCCTTCGTCAAAGGCCTTGCGGGGAGACCTAATTGAAGTCCGCGAGCCTGCAATATGCCAACGCGCTTGCGGATATCGTTTTGGCGCAAGGTGCGGCCGGGCCGGCGTTAAAGCAACTCGCCGACTTTGGCAACGTCTATGCTGAATCCGCGGAACTGCGCAATTTCCTCGCAAGTCCCGCGGTCGATCGCAACGCCAAGCACGGCGTGATCGAAAAACTGGTCGCACGGCTCGGCGCCAGCAAAATCATCCGCAATTTTCTTCTGGTAGTGATTGACCACAACCGCACGCACATTCTCCCGGAAATTGTGAACGCGTTTCAGGAAGTTGTGCGCCAGCGCCAGGGCATCGCCGAAGCGGAAGTTTCCACCGCCATCGAGCTGAGCGCGGCGCAGAAGGCGGAGTTCGCATTCACCCTCGAGCGCATGACCGGCAAGCGCGTGGAAACAAGATATTCGCTCGAACCCGCATTGCTGGGCGGCGCGGTCGTGCGCATCGGTGACACCATTTACGACGGCTCCCTCCGCCAGCGATTGAACGCGATGCGGGCGCGACTGGCGGCGGAATAGAGCGCCGCAGTATGTAGGCGCATGGCTTTAGCCAGGCGCTGCACGCTGTTAGAACATGGGATTTCAATCACACGTTTGGCCGGTCTAAAGACCGGCCACTACAAGGATCGTAACGCAACGACGGAGCGCGAATGGCGAATATCAAGGCAGACGAAATCAGTAAAATTCTGCGCGAGCAGATTGCAAACTACGAGCAGACGGTAGCGGTCGACGAAGTAGGATCGATCATCAGCGTTGGCGACGGCATCGCACGCATTCACGGCCTCGACAAAGTCATGGCTGGCGAGATGCTCGCGTTTCCTCACAATGTCTTCGGAATCGCGCTCAACCTGGAAGAGGAAGAAGTCGGCGCCGTGCTGCTCGGCGAATCTTTCGAGCTAAAAGAAGGCGACACCGTCAAGCGCACCAACACGATTATGTCGGTGCCCGTCGGCGAAGGGTTGATCGGGCGCGTGGTCAGCCCGCTCGGCGAGCCGCTCGACGACAAAGGCCCCATCCAATCGAAGCAGCGCAATCCCCTCGAAAGAATCGCTCCCGGCGTTCTCGACCGTCAACCGGTGCGTGAACCGGTGCAGACCGGCATCAAGGCCATCGATTCCATGATTCCGATCGGTCGCGGCCAGCGCGAGCTGATCATCGGCGACCGCCAGACGGGCAAGACCGCCGTCATTCTCGACACCATCATCAATCAAAAGGGCGGCGACCTGATCTGCATATACTGTGCGATCGGGCAAAAGCGCTCTACGGTTGCGCAGGTCGTCAAAGTTCTGACGGACGCCGGTGCGATGGATTACACCATCATCGTCGCGTCGTCCGCGTCCGAGCCTGCTTCGGTGCAATACATCGCGCCCTATGCCGCATGCGCGATGGGTGAATATTTCCGCGACACGAAACGTCACGCGATCACTTTCTACGACGATCTTTCCAAGCACGCCCAAGCGTACCGCGAAATTTCGCTCTTGCTGCGCCGCCCGCCGGGCCGCGAAGCGTTCCCTGGCGACGTGTTCTATCTCCACTCTCGCTTGCTGGAACGCGCTGCGAAGTTGAACGACAAGCTCGGCGCAGGCTCGCTCACTTCTCTGCCGGTCATCGAAACGCAAGCAGGCGACGTCTCCGCGTACATTCCGACGAACGTAATTTCGATTACCGACGGCCAGATCTATCTTGAAGCCGACCTCTTCAACGCCGGCATTCGCCCCGCCATTAACGTCGGCATTTCCGTAAGCCGCGTCGGCGGAAACGCGCAGATCAAAGCCATGCGCCAAGTAGCCGGCTCTCTGCGTCTCGATATGGCGCAGTATCGTGATCTCGCGGCTTTCGCGCAATTCGGCTCCGACCAATTGGATAAAGCGACTCAAGCGCAATTGGGCCGGGGCCAGCGCCTGACCGAAATCTTGAAGCAGGACCAATACCAGCCGCTGCCCGTCGAAAAGCAGGTGCTGAGCATATTCGTAGCCACCAGCGGCTTGCTGGATTCCGTGCCCGTCAGCGAAGTGCGGCGCTTTGAGAAAGAAATGTTGCAATATGTGGAAACCAGCGCCCCATCGATCCTGAAGACTATTGCCGAGAAAAAAGCCCTCGACGACAGCGTCCGAGCCGAAATCAAGAAAGTTGTTGGCGAATTCAAGGAGCGTTTCGCCGCCTCGATACCGGAGACGGCAGCCGCGAAATAAGCGGCGTAACGACACGACGACATGGCCACACTTCTCGATTTTCGGCGCCGTATTCGCTCGGTGAAGAGCAGCCAGCAGATCACTCGCGCGATGAAGTTCGTCGCCGCGGCGCGATTGCGACGCGCGCAGGAAGCCGCCTTGGCGGCGCGGCCCTACGCGCGAGAACTGGCGCGTCTGCTCCGCTCGGTGATGTCGCGCATTCAGGACGTACATCACCCGCTGATCGAGAAGCGCGAGGAAAAGAATGTGCTGGCGATTGTCCTGGCGGGCGAGCGAGGCCTGGCCGGGGCGTTTAACGCCAACATCCTCCGGAAGGCCAGCGAATTTTTCCGCGCCAACAGCGGCAAGAAAGTCGTGACCATCCCGGTTGGCAAGAAAGGCCGCGACTCTCTGAAAAAGGCTGGTTTCCACTTTGCCGGAGAATTCATAAACGTGTTAGCTCGCGTTGAGTTCAAGACCGCGAAAGAAATCGCAAACCTAGCGACCGAGCTTTACGCCAAAGGCGAAATCGACGCCGTCTACATCATTTTCAGCGAGTTCAAGAGCGTGATGACCGCAAATCTCGTCGTCGAAAAATTGCTGCCCATTGAAAAACTGGTCGAAGCGCCGGGTGCAAAAGACGATCCTCGCGCCGCTGACGAAAAACACGAGAAAAAACAGGCCGAGCAAGACAGCGCGCAGATCGACTACATTTACGAGCAGGCGCCGGAGCATTTGCTGGGCAAGCTGCTGCCGAAATATGTTGAGACGCAGGTGCTTCGCGCCATGCTGGAATCCTCCGCGGCAGAATACGCCGCGCGCATGACCGCCATGGAAGCAGCCACCAAAAATGCCGGAGAAGTCATCGAAGCGCTTACGTTGCACATGAACAAAGTGCGGCAAGCCGCTATTACCACCGAGATTATCGAAATTGTCAGCGGCGCGAATTACGGGAAATAGGAGAACGCATGGCAGAGAAAGCTGTAGCAGTCGGACACGTCGTACAGGTCATCGGACCGGTGCTGGACGTTCATTTTGAGGGCGGGCATCTCCCGGCTATTTTTAACGCTGTCCGCATTACCAGCGAAGGTTACAACATTCCCGAGCCGCTCGACGTGATCGTCGAAGTGCAGCAGCATCTGGGCGAGGGCCGCGTCCGCGCGGTCGCCATGGAGCCCACCGAAGGCATGGTGCGCGGCATGAAGGCTTACGACACTGGCGCGGGGATAACCGTGCCGGTTGGCCGCGCTACCCTCGGCCGTGTCATGAACGTTCTGGGTAAGCCGGTCGACCAGCTCGGCCCGGTCGTCAGCGACAAGCACTATCCGATTCATCGCCCTGCTCCCAAGCTTGAAGATCAATCCACCACTCTCGAGATGTTCGAGACGGGTATCAAAGTCGTTGACCTGATGGAGCCCTACGTCAAAGGCGGCAAGATTGGCCTTTTCGGCGGCGCCGGCGTAGGTAAAACGGTTTTGATTCTGGAACTGATTCACAACGTGGCTTTGAAGCATGGCGGCCTTTCCGTTTTTGCGGGTGTCGGCGAGAGAACTCGCGAAGGCAACGACTTGTGGTTGGAAATGTCGGAGTCGGGTGTTATCGTTCCGGGAAACTCAGAGAAATCGCGCGCTGCATTGATCTACGGCCAGATGACCGAGCCGCCCGGTTCGCGGTTG
This sequence comes from uncultured Acidobacteriota bacterium, assembly GCA_963721915.1. Taxonomy (GTDB): domain Bacteria; phylum Acidobacteriota; class Terriglobia; order Acidiferrales; family UBA7541; genus Acidiferrum. Next base: position 192,742 of record CAVRLD010000013.1, read on the forward strand.
CGCGTCGGCCTAACCGGCGTCACCGTCGCCGAATATTTCCGCGATGAAGAGCACCTCGACGTGCTGCTCTTCATCGACAACATTTTCCGCTTCGTGCAAGCCGGGTCGGAGGTTTCCGCTTTGCTCGGCCGCATGCCCAGCGCCGTAGGCTACCAGCCAAACCTGAACACCGAAATCGGCGAGTTGCAGGAGCGCATCACCTCGACCAAATCCGGCTCGATCACCTCGGTGCAAGCCATCTACGTGCCCGCCGACGACTACACCGACCCCGCTCCGGCCGCCACGTTCGCGCATCTCGACGCCACCACAAACCTAAGCCGCCAAATCGTCGAGCGCGGCATTTATCCCGCTGTCGATCCGCTGGCCAGCTATTCGCGCATTCTCGATCCGCGCATTGTCGGCGCCGAACACTACGCGGTCGCGCGCGGCGTGAAATCGATTCTGCAACGCTACAAAGATTTGCAGGACATCATCGCGATTCTCGGCATCGAAGAACTGTCCGACGACGACAAGCGAACCGTGGCCCGCGCCCGTAAAATCGAGCGCTTCCTGTCGCAACCGATGTTCGTAGCCGCCCAATTCACCGGCCTGGAAGGCAAATACGTCAAGATCGAAGACACCGTGCGCAGCTTCAAGGAAATCGTTGAAGGCAAGTATGACGACGTTCCCGAGCAGGCGTTCTACATGGTCGGAACAATCGAAGAGGCGCTGGGAAAAGCGGAGAAGATGAAGGCCACCGCCTAACCGGCCCCGAAGAGACTATGCTCCCCGATTCCATCCAACTGATCATTGTCACGCCGGAGCGGCAGCTGCTCCGCGAGACCGTCGTGGAGGTCACCCTCCCCGGCGCGGACGGCCAGTTGGGCATTCTGCCGGGTCACGCGCCGCTGATCACGGAACTCGGCATTGGTGAGTTGAACCTTCGCACAAAATCCGGTGGCGCGATACCCATCGCCATCATCAGCGGCTTCGCGGAAGTTTTAGGCGATCGTGTCACGGTGCTCGCCGAACTCGCCGAGCGCCCCGAAGAAATCGATCTCGCGCGCGCCGAAGAAGCAAAGAAGCGCGCCGAACAGCGCCTGGCCGCTGCATCCACTGATCCCGACATCGATTGGAGGCGCGCCGCCATCGCGCTGCAACGTTCGCTGATTCGCATCCAGGTGGCGCGAAAACGCCACAGCGTTATGGTGCCTGGCGAATAACGTGATTTTACCCAAGGCCTAATGCAGACCGTCACGATGTACACCACAACCTGGTGCCCCGACTGCTACCGCGCGAAATCTTTCCTAAAGCAGCGCGGCGTCGCCTACCAGGAAATCAACATTGAAAAAGACGAAACCGCCGAAGCCATCGTGCTGAAAGCAAACCGCGGCAAGCGCAAGGTGCCTACTCTCAAAATTGGCGATCGCTATTTCGCCTGCAGCCCATTTAACCCAGTTGAGCTAGCCGCCCAACTCAACATCCCCCTGAATCCCTAATCGCGCTACGCCCATCGCGGGCATTCCATAGATCTTTCTCATTGGATTAAAACCGAGCGGTCCCGCCGGTCATCTGACAATGGTGCTAACCGAACCCCGAGTCGGAGGCAAGACCCCGATGCCTCCCGAACCCCAAACGAAATCCGTCTTCAAGAATCCTTTGCTCTATTCCTCTCTGGCTCTTGCGATCGTTGCCCTCGTCATAGGCTGGATTCTGTTCTCACGATGGCAGGAAAATAAGCAGATCGATCGGCAAAGCGCGCAGGCAAAAAGTGAGAAGCAACGAGAGAACGATCGCACGGCGCTCGACCAATTCGGAGGCAAGGAGCTCGACATTCAAAGCTTCTACGCCAGCCCGGGCGCGGTCCATCGCGGTGAGTCCGTCCAACTCTGCTACGGAGTAGCCAACGCCAAAACCGTCAAGCTCGAGCCGCAACCAAATCCCGTCTGGCCTTCCTACTCGCGCTGCGTGGATGTGACTCCCGCGAAAACGACCACCTACACGCTCACAGTTCAGGACGCGGCCAGCAACACCAAATCGCAAAAGGTCGAAGTCAAGGTTCAGTAAGTAGCACAGGCACTCCTGCCTGTGCTGCGACCACCGCCAAATAGTGTGAGTGCAGGACCAGGGACGTACTACAGGCGTCGTGACCAGGCCGGGTCAACAGGGCCGGTCAACCAGGCCGGCAAACTTTTTCGCACGCTCATTACACCGCGCACAGGCAGGAGTGCCTGTGCTACCTAAGCCGGCAACTTTTCCGTTGGCGGATAATGATGCTGCTCGCGCCCGACGTTCCCGTCATATTTCGTGGTGGTCTTGAATAATTCGTAGCGCCCGTCCGCGGCAAACATACGCGCACTCTCTCGCAGACTTTGCATCGCCTCCGTGGTCAACGGTTTAAATCCGCGAGCAACCTGGAGGTTTTGTTCCAGGACGCCGAGCGAATCCATACCACTAATCGTGGTGGCCACCGGCAAACTCATCGCATATCGCAAACCATCCTGCGGAGTAAGCGCTCCGTGCGACACAATTTCGCCGCTGCCTCCCAGACTCTTCATTCCCAGCACGGCGATCCCGCGCTTGTTCGCCTCCGGCAATACCTGCTGCTCGAAGCTCTTGAACGTGGCGTCCAGCGCGTTCAGCGGCATTTGCACGGTGTCGAAAGGAAAATCGTGCGACAGCATTTTCAAGTGGATCGCCGGATTCTTGTGTCCGGTGAAGCCAATGAACCGCACCTTGCCCTGCTGTTTTGCCGCCAGCAACGCTTCGGCCGCGCCATTTGGCGCGAAAATCAAATCGGGATCGTTGTAGTACACCACCTCATGAATCTGCCAGAGGTCGAGATGATCGGTCTGCAACCGCCGCAAAGATTCCTCGAGCTGCTTCATCGCTACGTCTTTGGATCGGCCATGCGTACAAACCTTGGTCATCACAAAAGCCTTGTCGCGCTTGCCCCTTAACGCAGCGCTCAAACGTTCTTCGCTGATTCCGTCGTGATATTCCCAGGCGCAATCGAAGAAGTTAATTCCCGCATCCAGAGCCCGCGCCACAAGTTCGTTCGATTCCGTCTCGTTCTTGATCGATCCCAAATGATATCCGCCGACGCCCAGCGCCGAAACCTGCGCACCGGTCTTGCCGAGCGGCCGGTGAGGAACTTGCTCGCCGTTGCTCGGTCCCTTTTCTCCCGACGGACCAGCGCCGCTCGCTCCGAACGAGGGTCTCACCACGAGCGAAGCCGTCAATGCCGCGGCGCTCCCTTTCACAAACTCCCTCCGCGTAACTTCCTTTTCATCCGCCATATCGATCCCCCAGCTCGCTCGGGTTTACTATTGCTGTTGCTACTTGACGTCCGGAAAAGGAAAGCCGGTATTCTCGGTGGCCTTTATCATTTCCTTGACCTCGACGCTTTGCATGTCCAGTGGAAACCCGTGCGCCATGCGCGCTTCCGGGTTGTCGAACCGCAGCGACACTTTATAAAGCTCGTACCGCCCGTCGCCCGCCGCCTCCCGCGTGCGCTCGCGTAGCGCCTGCATCTCCGCGGTCGTCATCGGCTTGAATTCACGCGCGATCTTCACGTTCTGCCGCAACACTTCCAGCTTGTCGATGCCCGTAATCGTTGTCGCCACGGGCAAACTCATCGCGTAACGCAGCGCTTCTTCCGCAGTGAGCTCGCCTTGCGTGATCGGCTCCCCGTGTCCGCTTAAGGGCTTCATGCCTAAGGCAGCTATGCCTCGCCTGTTCAGCTCCGGCAGCACTTGCTCGGCGAAACTTAAAAAGTGTGCGTCAAACGCGTTTAGCGGCATTTGCACCGCGTCAAACGGAAATCCCGTCTCGATCATCTTCAAATGCACCGCGGGATCTTTGTGCCCGGTAAATCCCAGGAAGCGCGCCTTGCCTTGCTCTTTGGCTTTTCGCAGAGCTTCCGCTGCGCCGTTCGGTCGAATGAACAATTCCGGGTCATTATCCCAGCCGACGCCATGCACCTGCCACAAATCCAAATGATCGGTCTGAAACCGCCTCAGGGATTGTTCCAACATCCGCGTCGCGATCATGGCTTCACGACCGTGCGTGCAGACCTTCGTCATCAGGAACACTTTCTCTCGCCGACCTTTCAGGCCTTTTCCCATCCAGTCTTCGGTTTTTCCCCGATGATATTCCCAACAGTTGTCGAAAAAGGTGATGCCGCTGTCCACCGCCTCCTGCACGATGCGAATGGCTGTCTGTTCATCCGGGGCGTCGCCCAAATGATGGCCCCCGAATCCGAGAGCCGAGATCTGCTGGTCGTGACGCCCGAACGGCCTCATTGGGATGCCGTCGCCTGTCGTAGCTCCCGCACCCAAACCCTCGCCACCGCCTGACACACCACGACCATTGCCTACCATGGGCCCTCCACAATGTTTCTTTGTCGACAGCCAAAACGCCAAACCCTCGATCGAATGCCAGACAGCATTTAGATGGCGCGCCCACAGAAAGTGACGCAGTTTTATAAAGCCCGCTTGTAGACGCGTTTCCCTCACATCTATAATGAATGGCCTCGGGGCTCGCTGTTCCAGGAGACAGCGCAATACCCGGTTATCTCGAGTTAAAGATCGACGACCATGTCCGACCCACTCAAGCAGATCAAGCAGAAGCTTCAGGACGAAATCACGGCCCTCGAGCACGAACTCAGCGTGGAACTCCCGAAGGAGATTGCCGTCGCCCGCGCCCACGGCGACCTGTCGGAAAACGCCGAGTACAAATTCGCCAAGGAGCGCCAGGGCTTCGTGAACGCACGAATCGGCCAGCTCAAGAGACGTATGGGCGATCTTGGCATGCTGAATCTGACAAATATTCCGAAAGATCGCGCCGGCTACGGCTCACGCATCATCGTGCTGGACACCCAGAAAGACATTAAGCTCGAATACAAGCTTGTCAGCACGGAAGAAGCCGATGTGGAAAAGGGCCTTATCTCCACCACTTCTCCCATCGGCAAAGCATTGCTGAACAAGAAAGTGGGCGACGAGATTCAGGTCGTCACCCCGGCCGGCCAAAAGGAATTTGAAGTCGTGCGTCTGGTCACGATTCACGAAGACGTGTAGCCGCAACAAGCAGCAACAAAATGCGAAGCACCCCCCGCTTCGATTGATGAGCGCTGACGATGAGTCCGGAAGTCTTCAACGAAGGCTGATCGTCCGCTGTAAACAAAGATAGCAAACGAGTAGCCTGGTCGCCGCGTCCAACCTTCAGGTGCGACGCGCGTATGGTACGCTCGAGTACGCTGGGCCGTTCATTGTGAGGGACCATGGGTTGGGGCTGGGGTGCAAGTTTGGGTTTCTTGACTCTTCTGGGCTATCTCGCCTTCGTCGCGGGTGCTGTGCTTGTCTGGCGCGGCCGCGACGATATCTATATCTGGGTCCATGACGAGGTTCGCGCCTATCGCCGCCATCTGTCCCGTTACACTCCGGTCGGCCCGTTTTATAGCCCCCGCCCGGAATCGCGCCTCAAGGTAATTCCCACGGAAATGGTTCGCACGTTAAGCTGCATCCCCCGCAGCCGCTACATCTACGCCGCGACGCTTCTCATCCTCGGACCCCTGCTGGTCCTTCTCGATTTCTTCATCTAGGCGGTTCGGCATCCTGACACCAGGGAGATTGGATTCTCCGTGTCCTCTGGGTTCTCCGCGTTCTCTGTGTTAACTCTTGCTCTTGCTTCTCTTCAGCGAGCCTAGACAAACGGAACTCCCTTTGCCATCCTCCTAACCCGATGAAACCTTCACTAATCGTTCATGGCGGCGCATGGGACATCCCTGACGATGCCGTCGAAGCATGCCAATCCGGTTGCCAGCGCGCACTAACCGCTGGGTGGTCCGTCCTCTCTGCGGGCGGCTCCGCGCTCGACGCCGTCGAAGCTGCCATTGTTGTGCTTGAAAACGACCCGGTCTTCGATGCGGGTTACGGTTCACATCTTAATCTCGATGGGCACGTGGAATGCGACGCCATCGTCATGGACGGCGCCACCCTCCGCGCTGGCTCCGCCGCGGCGCTTCAACGGATCCGCAATCCCATCCGCCTGGCCCGGAAAATTCTCGAAACGTGCCCGCACATGATGCTGGTCGCCGAAGGAGCCGAGCGCTACGCCAAAACCCACGGCATCCCGCTCTGCGACCCGAAGGAGTTGATCGCTGAAGCCGAATGGGAAGCCTGGCAGCAATGCAAGAAAGATCAGCACGCCGCGGCAAATCACCGCGGCCACGAGCAAGGCACCGTCGGCGCCGTCGCCGTCGATTCCCACGGTGCACTCTTCGCCGCCACCTCTACCGGAGGCACTTGTTGCAAACTTCCCGGCCGCATCGGCGATTCCCCGCTGATCGGCTGCGGTTGCTACGCCGACTCCGAAGCCGGCGGCGTCTCTTCCACTGGATACGGCGAAGCCATCATGAAAGTCGTAATGGCTAAGGCCGCCGTGGACTTGCTTCGCGGCGAGTCTTCCTCAATGCAGGTGGCGCAAGAGACGATCGCCTTGTTCAGCAAACGCACTCAAGCTACTGCCGGCCTGATCCTCCTGGACCGCGATGGCAACCCCGGCTTCGCGTTCAATACCCCGCGCATGGCTTACGGCTATGTCGCTCCCGATGGCTCCTACCATACCGCCGTTTAGTTGGCGGTATTTTATGGTTCAATTGCTCTCCCCGCTGCCGCACCCGAAGCCCAAGCCCATTGAAAATTGAATCCCCCCAGCCACCCGGTAACATCCACAACCTCGCCAATGAAAAACAGCCCTCGCGTTTTCTTGCTCTCCATGGTCTTACTGGAGAGTTCCGCGGTGTTTACGCCTCCGGCCGTAACCTCTGCCTTCTCATATCCTTCGGTGCCGACCGGGCGTACTTCCCAGCAATGTATCCCCTGCTCCAGCACCTCCAGTGACCGGTTCGTCCAATCATCCGGTGCGTGCTCATGGAGCCAACGATCAGCCAATCGTTGCGGCAGGACTTTGCGCAACGCCGCCCGAGCCGCGACCACGTCTCGCCGACCGGCTCCATTCCGCAGGGCAGCCGTCCAATCCTTCCCTGGCACCAGATCGATCGTCACTTCATCACCGCCGTTCCAGTTCCAATAGGAGGAAGCCTGCAAAATTGCTGGTCCGCTTAACCCCCTGTGCGTCAACAGCATCTTTTCCCAGAAGCTCGCGCCACCACACGACGCCGTCACAACGGCTGACACTCCGGCCAACTCGCAATATCGAGGCGCATCCGCACGCCCAAAGACGAGCGGCACCAGCCCCGGGCGACAAGGCACAATCGAATGCCCGAATTGCCGCGCGACCTCGTAGCCGAACGCGGTCGCTCCCATTTTGGGAATTGAGAGCCCGCCGGTAGCTACAACCAGCGCTCTGCCCGCAAACTCGATCTCGTGCCCCGCCTGGGTGACGCGCACGACAAATCCACTGTCGTGCGCGATTTCCCGTACGCGGGTATTCAAGTAAATCCGCACGCCTGCCGCCGCGCATTCCTCCAGCAACATTCCCAAAATGTCCGTGGCCGAGCGGTCGCAGAATAGCTGCCCGGGCGCCGCTTCCGGATAGGGCCGCTTCTCGTGGTAAGGAATGTTGTGCTTTGCCACTAGAGCCAGAAAATCGGTGGGTGTGTATCGCGCCAGCGCCGACCTGCAAAAATCCGGATTCTCCGACAGAAAGTTCTGCGGGCCGCAGTGCAAATTCGTGAAATTACACCGGCCGCCCCCCGAAATCAGGATCTTCTTTCCTGGCTTCTCCGCCCGCTCCAGCACCGCTACCCGTAGTCCGCGACGCCCAGCCTCCAGGGCACACATCAATCCGGCTGCTCCTCCGCCTAAAATGAGCACATCAAAGGCCTGTTGTATCGGTTTCCCCATTTGCCCCGGTTCGCTCTGCATCCAATCGGTGCTACGATACTTATGATTTTCCGACCCGGTGTCGAGTCCTTAGGTATGGAGAAGCTGAACATGACCGAAAAACCCAATACCACCATGCCCGGAACCGTTAAAAAAATCATCAAGCCAGTTCATCCGGACCTGCCGGAGAAGGCCGAAATCGCCGTAGACGGCGCCGACGAACTCTATCGCGAGATCCGCATTGAAAACACGCTGACGGACGAAAAGGGCCAAGAGGTCCAGCTCAAACCCGGCGCCCAGGTAGAAGTCACCGTGGAGGCCGACCCCAAAGACACGGTCGCAAAAGACAAGCCGGCCGCGAAAGGCTGACTGTTTGGTCTGGGCTGGCCGAGCCTTCTGCCAGTCTTAGGGCTCCGTTAAACGGTAAGTCTATGGTCATAGGGCGCGTGATCGGACGGGCGATCATTATGTCGCCAGTCCAAACGCCGAGGCTCCTAGGTTTCCTTCAGTGGGCTCCCCGAAGCTGTGCGTGCTACCAATAACTCCTCGATCCGCAGAAGGTGCTGTTCCAAATTTCCTCGCTTCGCGCATTCCTTTGGGCCATAAGAATCAACTTCATGAATACGAGAAGTACTCCGGCCTCGATTAACAAATCGTGCGTCAAGCCCTTCGCGAACAATGCCGCCGCGAATAAAACAACCGTCAGAACGATAACGATCACCGACCAAGGGTCGAAAACCTTTAAGTTCGCCATATCGAATCACTTCCTCTATGAGGGCTATCGCAGCAATTCCTCGCGCGTCTGACCGGGACGATAACACAGCTTAAATGCGGAAATGCGCGCGACCTGTTGACTATGGCCGGCTAGCGTGAATCGTTTGTGCGGTCACCTACATCAAATTCCCCTCGGAGGATACGTTATGATCAAGCACTCTCATGCAGGCGATAATCTTGACAGTGCTGAGAGGTCGGCCTACACTATGGAGTTTTTAGACAGCCCCAAGGACCTCACTGAGGGGCGGGACTCTCACATGGACAAGAAAAGACTCGATTACTACAAGAAGAAATTGACAACGCGGCGCGAAGAACTGATGAGGACCATCGCGCGCACCGAAGAAGAAGGCCGGCAAGCGGACGATGATCCGACCGTGGACCTCGCCGACAAAGCAGCGAACTCCTACACCAAGGAGTTCCTCTTCGGCATGACCAACACCGACCGCACCATCCTGAACATGATCGACGAGGCGCTGAAGCGCATGAAAGCCAACGAGTACGGGCAGTGCGCGAACTGCCAGGAAGAAATGCAGCAGAAGCGGCTGGAGGCGGTACCTTGGGCGAAGCACTGCATTAATTGCCAGGAGAAGATCGAGCAGGGATTGCTGTAATCGCACGGTCGCGGGGCGACACCCCGCGCTTTCCTTAAAATTTGGCCGAACGAGAAGCTGCCGCAGGGTATTTCGGCCAACCGCTACGGCGTGGGTAGGTAGCACAGGCACTCCTGCCTGTGCTCGGTTGATGCTGAGCGAAAGCTTTGCCAAGACGCCCCAAATCATGGGGCGCTCGAGTGCTTTCTTCTTGCCGGCGATCGAGGGGCCAGGCAAGAGTGCCTGCGCTACTTCAGATGAGTCACTCACTACAATTTAATAGATTAATAATATAATAATATAGTACGCTTCCTTTGACGTGGCGGAAGAGCGGCATTTCGGCAAGTCGCTGGGCGCGTGGCTGGAGGCTGCCAGCGACGCGATTGTCAGCGTATTCTATCCCGCGGGCTGCCGACTGTGCGACCGGCTGCTGATCCGTGCCTCGCGTTTGCCTATTTGCGAGGAATGCCTGGCATCTTTCGCCGCTTTGCCGACGCCGGTCTGCGACATTTGCGGCTCTCCCCTGACAACACCGTTTGCTTCGACCGCGGACGACGCCGTTGCTCGGGCGCCAAACCTGCTGAACGTTGGGGCAGCCGTGGGACTCGAAAATGGGCGGCCAGGTTGTCTCGGGTGCCTCGGCCGTACCTATACATTCGAACGCGTACGAAGCTACGCCGCCTATCAAGGCCAGCTGGTTCGGGCCATTATGATGCTCAAGTTCGAGCGGGTCGAGCCTCTGGCCGTTTGGTTTGCCAAGCGCCTCGCGAACCTGATGAAGCAGGAGCGCCTAACAGCAGATATCGTGTTGCCGGTTGCTCTGCATCGCCAAAGAGAGCGGGAACGCGGTTACAACCAAGCCGACCTCATCGCCCGCCCGCTGGCACGCCAATTGGGGCTTCCCTATCGGGCCGTCTTGCTGATGCGCACTAAACCCAGGCCGGACAAGCACATCCTCAGCCTTTCGGAGCGCTGGGAGTCCGTCCGTGGCGCTTTTGCCACACGTCCGGGCAGCCAAGTTGACAATTTACGCGACTTACTGATAGATGATGTAATGACGACGGGAGCCACGCTGGATGCCTGTGCCAAGGCATTGCGGCAGGCCGGAGCGAAATCGGTAGTCGGATTGACGGTGGCTCGGGCTATTAGGCACCCAGTACAAGGTTCGTTCTACGAATTTCATTGAGTTGTAGTACCCTTAAGGGAGCGCGATGAGCGCACGACGGCTAGAACCGGTCGATTCCCGGGGGCACCATACCCCCCAAGCTTCCGGAGCGGCTGTGCCCGGCTCCGAAGGCCCCGCAGGCAGTAGAATTCACAACTCGCTTCCGTTACGGCGCGCGTCGCTGATGCAAGAGCCCGTGCTGGTGCTGAACGCTACCTACGAGCCGATCAACGTTACGGCGGTGCGCCGCGCCATGGTGCTGATGCTTAAGGGCGTGGCCCAGGCCGAGGAACTCCACAATGCGGAAGTGCACTCTTCCGCGCACGCTCACCGGGTTCCTTCGGTGATTCGCCTACTAGCCTACCGTCATATCCCGCAGCAGAGCCGTGCGCTTTCCAGGAAAAACATCCTGCTACGCGACCGGAATACCTGCCAGTTTTGCGGACGAGTATTCCCGGGTTCCGAGCTTACATTGGATCATGTAGTTCCACGCTCTCGCGGAGGGCGATCCTCGTGGGAAAATCTGGTCGCCTGCTGCTATAACTGCAATAACAGCAAGGGAGATCGCACGCCGGAAGAGGCAGGGTTCAAATTGGCACGGCGGCCGCGGCCGTTCACGCTGCACACCTCGCGGCAACTCATGCGGTTAATTGGCCATCGGGACGAACGATGGCGTAAGTACCTGTTTTACTAACAATTTTGCGAACGCCGTAAGTTGAGGAAAATTTATCGAAAAAAGGAAACCTTTTTCGGCCCGACGCATCTATAATAGTAACTAACCACTTCGAGGACACACCCCGGGAAGCAGTTAAGGCCAAAACCTTAGCTGCTTCTCTCCTTTAACGGCCGATTTCTTAGCGGAAATTATCTCGATATCTTCGACGGCAATCATCTGGAGCAGCGCTCGATCGCATCGCAGCGATGCAATCGTTCAGGCGCTTTCTTTTTTTCGGTTATCGGGGAAGCTTTGCAGCGCGGTCTCTTCGTCGTGAAATTCCTGGAAGACACGATAGAGTTGCGTAATTTTGAGGATTTCTTCGACCTTCGGTGTCAGCCCCACAACTTTCATCTCACCGCCGCGTTTGATCACGCTCATATAGCAGTTCACCAGCTCGCCTACGCCAGAGCTGTCGAGGTAATGCAGGCCGTGAACATTGAGGACCATCTTCTTCCGCCCCTGTCGGATGAGCCCGCCGACCGTATCGCGCAAGGCGCCGCTGGCAAACGAGGTCAATTGCCCGCTGAGATCTATGATGGAGACTTCGCCTGTGCGGCGAATGATGGCCGAAAAATTCACAGTTCCTCTGCCTTCCGGGACGAGGCATTGTACCTCTCTCAAGTGCTTTGCGAGTATAAAAATTGTAAATTCTGGACGAGCAAAAAAAGGAATGCGGGCGATCGACCGCGCGGAAAAAGCATAACCATGTAAGTTGTTACTGCCGCATGACGACGCGAAGGTCCCGGCGCCAGCTTTCCGCGAGCCCCACGCGAACAACTTCGATGTCCGGCGACAGATGTTTCAACAACGCGTCCGTCGTCGGATGAAAGCGCAGCGACGGTGCAACCAGGTAGACGATGGGAGCCGTGACCTGCAACTCGATTCCTGTGAAATATCCGTACCGTGGAAAATCACCCTGCAGCAGATGACGCCGGATACGAAGCCAATAGTTCGCCGCTTGCAGCGGAAGGTGGATGTGTTCCGTCGTTTTTAGCTCCAGAATCGCGAGACGCCCTTCGCGCGTGACCGTGAGCAAATCCAGAATGCCGCGCTCGCTTGCGGTGTTGGCGAAAACCTGCGCGTAAACAAAATGGGAATCCAGGGTGGCGTCGATGCGCGTGACGTCGCCGCGCACGATCGATTCGAGCCAGCGCTCCGATTGTTGGCGATACAAGGGTGGCGCGCGTCGGTTGCGAGCGGGTGACGATGAACCTCGAGATCGTGCAGTAGTTGCTTGAGTGCCGGCTCCGAGGCCGAACTTAACTTCTTGCGCGCATCGACGCCGCCGAAAAACATTTTTCTGTCTTCCCAACGCGCGAAAGCCAGCCCGCGAAACCTCAGCCATACTTCGCCCGATTGCACAGCCGGATGAACGGTGATCGCCTGAGGAAATAACGCCACGATCGGTTCGATACTCGTTTTGGCCTGATCCAAAAGCCTCTGAGCTTCGCGGCGAGGCACCAGCCACGTATCTAGGTTGCCTGCGGAGCGCGGATCAATGCGCGCGAGTGTTTCTTGCCGTGCGTCCAACTCGTAGATCTCGAAACTGGTTTGCGGGCGCAGCCCGCGCGCGAGGTGAGCAATCGGCGCCGACGCCCCCTTCGGCACGATCAAGCGAAGCCCCGCGACAAATCCGCGGCGAACCACCTGCCTCGCACGGTCGAGCCACAACAGCCCGAACGTCAAACCACTCTCGGCAGGGTCCGACGTCTCGCCGAAGGGCACCGCGAGCACGGCCCAGTGCGATGAGCCGCTTCTCAGCATGCCCCGCGCGTAGTTTCGCGAAAGCGAGTACTCCAAGTCCGGCGCAACCGTGAGCGATTCCAAGCACTCATCGGGGAACTGTTCGGAGAGAATACGGCCCAGCCGCGCGCAAAATTCTTCGCGCGAGATGTCGCGGTCGGATCGTGCGAAATCGACGCGGACAAATTCAAGCCGCCCGGGCTTGAGACGCCCGAAACGCTCCACCGCAAGAGATAGATGCTCGTCCGAATGATCGGCGATCGAGAGAACTCGCCGCGTCAGATTGTGTTGCTCCGACCAAAGACGCAGAAGTGGTTTCGCCGGCGCGCCGCGAAGTTCCCAGGACAGTGTGTTGAAGGTAGCCACCCGCGCGCCGTTTTCACGAACCTCGACGGACTCCGAAGCGGCGAGGGCGCGCAGACAGGCATCCAGGTCGGCGGCGAGTTCCACGCGGCATATTATAAATGAGTCACTTAAGTCTTAGGGATACTTTCTAATCAGAATTACGATGAATGCTTGGAATGTGCTGGCCTGGTTAGAGCCAGGCGCCTACATTTCCGAGTGCCGCGCGCGAATGGCGGGAAGGGAAGCCGCAATTCAAAACTCGAGGCCACTGATGCGAACGGCGGGCTGTTGCATGTTCCACGAGGCGGGAATGTGCTCGAAGGAGACCTCAAAGCCCCGGCGCTCGCCGCCAACCAGCGGTTGTGATCCCGGCGTTAAGACCGGGCGCGCTTCGCGCAAAGCGATTTGATCGAGACTGTCCGAAAATTCGATGGTCACTTGCACGCCGCGAAGCACGCGGTCGCCGCTGTTGACAAGATCGCCGGTGAGAGTGGTGATTTCCTGATGCAGGAAATTCTCAGCGCGACTCAACGCGATATTTTCGACGCGCATTCGCGCCGCATAGGCCTGTTCCGGTGCGCCGAAAGCAAAATGGGTTCCGGGTGGCGCGTTACCCGGGGGCGACTGGCGGCCTGGCAAGAAATAGAGCGCACCCACGATCACCAGCACTGCGGCGGCGGCCAGAATCAGAGCAAAGTTGAAACGCCCGCGGTCCGGCAATGATCCGTCAGGAATCTCGATGTGAGGCTCTTCGTGCATGAATCCACCACGGAAGTTTCGCACGTTTCGCGTTGCGTGGGGTAAGTTGCGGTGTCGCTGCGTTCCAGTTCAACGACCTACCACGAGGCGTTGTACCAGTGGCTCCGGCAATCGGGCCGTGCGCATGCGCTCTTGTACCTCGGAAATATCGTACGGGACTCGCCAGAATTCAATGATCTGGTGCTCCAGATCGGCAATGGCGAAACCCGCGCGCGGGTCGCCGTCGCGCGGCTGCCCGATCGACCCTGGATTGAGCAAATACCGCCGCTGGGGTTCGATGCGGAGTGGAGCGAAGGACTCCGAAGCGCGCGGGTGAATGTTCAGCACTTCCAGATGCGAGTTCATATTCTCGTAAGAGAACCCGCCCTGGTGATGCGTGTGACCGAAAAAGGTGACCGCCGCCGTGGAATCGAGCAAACCCTCGAGCGCTTGCGCCGGTGTGAATACATATTCGTCCTCGTCCTGAAACGCGCCGTGAACCAGCACAACACCCTCCGTTTCCAAGGGTCCGGAAGGAAGCTCGGATATCCATTTCAGGTTTTCAGGAGAAAGCTGAGAGCGCGTCCAATCCACGGCGGCTTTGGCAACGGGATTGAAGTCGGCGGTCTCCATTAGATCTGTCGCAGCCTTGTCGTGATTGCCGCGAATCGTACGTCCCCCGAGTTCGCGGATTTTCGTTGCGACTTCGTTCGGGTCGGGACCATATCCCACAATGTCACCAAGACAAGCACAATGATCCCAGCGATCCTCGGCCATTTCCAGGGCCGCAGTCAACGCAGTCGAATTGGCGTGAATATCGCTAAGAACGAGAATCCGCATCCAGGATGTCCAAAAAGAGTAACTGAGTATAAAGGAACGTACGCGCGGATGCACGGCGGGATTTCCGTCGCTTGTAAAGATAACCAGAAATGGCCGGGCGTACTGCCAAATTGTCTCCGGAAGTTCTAACTTCTATGAAAATTTGAGCAAAAAAGGTCAATGTTTCCAGGAACGAACGTCGTCAGATGACGCAAATATGACAACAAAAAACAAATAAATCTTATCCAAAGGACGAAACATTCACCCAGTGTGCTTCGTCTATACGAGTGCAGCCGGAAATGCAGGGCTGCCGTAGGTCAGTCAGAGAACTTCAATGAAAACCCCGCGGTGGCAGCCGCGGGGCCATGACACGCATTCTTTCCGGCCGTTAGTCCAGGAAGAGAAAGTGTCGTTCGGGGAAATCTACTCGTCCCTGTGCCCGCGTGTCAACTCTGTCTGCCTGCGGCAGGTGGTCTACGGCTGACTCGATCTTGACGGAAAGGAATTGACACGCATGAAATCCCAATCATTTCTCCGGAGTATCGCATTGCTTGCGGTCGTTGCGCTGGCAGTGCCTGTCTTCGCTAAGCCCATCAGCAAGACAATCAATATTACATCCGCGGCTAAGCTTGGCAAAGCCGATCTCCAGGCCGGTGAATACCGCTTGCTGATTGACGGCACCAAAGCAACGGTAGAGAAGGGCAAACAGGTCGTAGCGGAAAGCGAAGGCCGCTGGGAAGACCGCGATGCAAAGTCTCTCTACGACGCGGTTCTCCTGAGCGACAAGGGCCAAGTGACGGAAGTGCGCTTCTCAGGTCAGAAGCGTGTCTTCGTCTTCAACGAGTAACAGCACGCCTTGTTGTCGAGTGCGGCTCGCCGCCTTTCGCCAACCAGCATCGCCCCAGAACAAATCGTAAGTGCTCTTCGTAATTCCTTTGGATCGACGAGCAGGAGGCCGCGCAGTTCGCCGGCCTCCTTTTCGTTTACACCGCTGCCCGCGGATGCTCCATTAGCGAATTAGCATGCAGTCCCCATAACTATAAAAGCGGTAACCCTCATCGACTGCGTGCCGGTAAGCACCCAGCACGCAATCGCGTCCCGCAAATGCACACACCAGCGCCAGCAGCGTGGAGCGCGGCAGATGGAAATTCGTCAGCAGCGCATCAACCACCCGAAAACGAAACCCCGGAAAAATAAATAGCCGCGCTTCCGCCTTCCCGGCAAGTAGAGGCCGGGACGAGCCCTGTTCCGAAGCCCGCAAAGCGGCAGCTTCCAGCGCGCGGACAACGGTGGTGCCGACAGCCAGAATCGGCCGCCCCGCGGCCCGAGCCACATGAATACGTTCCGCAGTCTGCTCGGGGATCTCGTAATTCTCCGCATGCATCGCGTGATCGTCGAGCGTCTCAGCATGAATGGGTTGAAATGTTCCCAGACCCACGTCAAGAGTGAGCTCGCAGATCTCCGCACCGCGCCGCTGAATTTGCTCGAGGACTTCCGGCGTGAAATGCAGACCTGCCGTCGGAGCGGCAATAGCCCCGGGACGCTTCGCAAAGACGGTCTGGTAGCGCTCCCGGTCCGCGCCTTCGTCGGCGCGATCAATGTAAGGCGGCAGGGGAATATGCCCCAGGCGATCGAGGTGCTCTCCCACGCACCGCTCATCCCGTGAGACAAACTGCAGCGTCCTGAGCCCGAGTTCACCACGCGCAACAATCTCCGCTTCGAGTTCCCCTCCTCCAAACAGAACGCGCTCACCCTTCGGCATTTTCCGTCCCGGACGCACCAACGCTTCCCAGGTGTCCGGCGCGACCTGGCGGGTCAGAAGCACTTCCATCTTGCCCGTCAAGTGTTCGGACCGGCTCGCCTTCGATGGCGGTTGCGAATGCACACCGGCGCGCCGCCCGAATAGCCGCGCCGGAATCACTCGCGTATTGTTCAGCACCACGAGCTCGTCTCCGCGCAGAAGAGTGGGAAGCTCCGCGAATAGGTGGTCTCCAACCTCACGAGTAACGCATCTCAGCAGAAGAAGGCGCGACGCGTCTCGACTGTCCAAAGGGCGCTGCGCGATTTTGTCGAGAGGGAGGTGGTAGTCGAGTTCGTCAACACGCATTACGACATTTTAACAGCATCTCAGCAATCCAGACCATTGCGAGCCAGCAGAGAGGCGACTCTAGGCGCCCACTAGTGACTGAGCATTGACACTTAAACGCTTGTCTTACAATAGTTTAGATGAGAAATCGGCCATTTAGGATCGTACTTGACAATGCAGCACTAAGATTTTATTATTTCTTCGTAGTCATATATCCACAACGAGCTATGGAGGTTGCACGATCATGACAATGCTTTCAACTTTTCGCGGTACTTCTACCTTGCAAGACCAGATCAATCGCCTGTTCAACGACGCTTTCGAGCGCACCGGGCAAGAGTCCAACCTGACGGCTTGGGCGCCGGCTGTCGACATCTACGAGACCGCGCACGAACTGGTGGTCAAGGCGGATCTCCCCGATATCGATCCAAAGGATCTCGACATTCGCGTGGAGAACAACATCCTCAGCATTCGCGGGGAACGCAAATTCGAGAAGAAGGTGAACGAGGACAACTACCTACGTGTAGAGCGCGCGTATGGCGCGTTCAGCCGCAGCTTTTCGCTGGCCAATACCGTGAATCCGGACGGCATCAAGGCCGACTATCAGAATGGCGTATTGACGCTGGTAATTCCAAAGCGCGAGGAAGCCAAGCCCAAGCAGATCAAGGTGAACGTCGGAACTCCGGCGGTCGCTGCAGCGGCGGCGGGTGCGAAGTAAGTCAGCCGCCAGTAACATTGATGTGAAACGATAGCGGGGCTGGCGAGTTTGCCAGCCCCGCTTCGTCAAGCGGGGAATGGCAGCTCTGTCGGTCAAACAAACGAGTTGCCGCTGTGGCCGCGGAACGGCAAAAAGCAATTAGGGAAGAACCATCCGAGCGAGGAATGGCACGAGGAAACGCTATGTTGAGATTTGAAAAGATGACGGTAAAGGCGCAAGAAGCGGTACAAGGCGCCCAGGAAGTGGCCGCAAGCCACGAAAATCAACAGGTCGAGCCGGTGCATTTGTTGGCCGCGCTGATCACGCAAGCTGACGGCGTGGTGTCTCCCCTGCTGGCACGGTTGGGAATCCGCAGCGAGATGCTCTTGCAGGACCTGGAACGCGAGATGGGCCGCCTGCCGAAAGTTACCGGCTTTGCGCAACAGAACATGAGCCGGGCGCTGAACGACGTGCTCGAGCGCGCCTTCAAAGAAGCCGAAAACTTCAAAGACGAGTACGTCTCGACCGAGCATATGTTTTTGGCGATCGCGGGACAGGACCGCGACCCCGCAGGGCAATTGCTGAAGCGCCAAGGAGCTTCGCACGAAGCAATCCTCCAGGCGCTCACTGGTTTGCGCGGCAGTCAGCGCGTGACCTCGCAGAATCCCGAGGCAACGTACGCAGCGCTGGAAAAGTACGCGCGCGATCTTACCGAATTGGCGCGCAGGTCCAAGCTCGATCCGGTGATCGGACGCGACGAAGAAATCCGGCGCGTAATGCAGATTCTGGCGAGGCGCACCAAGAACAACCCAGTGTTGATTGGCGAGCCCGGCGTGGGGAAAACCGCAATCGTTGAAGGTCTAGCGCAACGAATCATCTCCGGTGATGTCCCCGACGTTCTGAAGACGAAAAAACTCGTGGCCCTCGACCTGGCAGCCCTGGTCGCCGGCGCGAAGTTTCGCGGCGAATTTGAGGAACGATTGAAAGCGGTGGTCAAGGAAATTTCCGAGGCGGAAGGGCAGATCATTCTGTTCATCGACGAACTGCACACCCTCGTTGGCGCGGGTGCCGCGGAAGGCTCGATGGACGCCTCGAACATCCTGAAGCCGGCGCTAGCCAGAGGCGAACTGCGAGCCATTGGCGCCACTACGCTCAACGAATACAAGAAATATATTGAGAAGGATCCGGCGCTGGAACGCCGGTTCCAGCCGGTCATGGTCGATGAACCCACGGTCGAAGACACCATCTCGATTCTGCGTGGTTTGAAAGAGCGCTACGAAGTACACCACGGTGTGCGCATCAAAGATGCGGCAATCGTGGCAGCGGCTACGCTTTCACACCGCTATATCTCCGATCGCTTTCTGCCGGACAAGGCCATCGACCTGATTGACGAAGCCGCGGCAAGCCTGCGCATGCAGATCGATTCCCTCCCAGAGGAAATCGATGAGATCGAGCGGCGCATCATGCAGCTGGAGATCGAACGCCAGGCCCTCCTGAAAGAGAAGGATGCGCACTCGAAGGAACGCCGCCAGCAGGTCGAAAAGGAGCTGGCAAAACTTCGCGAAGATTCCAGTGGGCGCAAAGCACGCTGGCAGGCCGAGAAAGACGCCATCAGCAAAATCCGGAAATTGAAAGAGCAGATCGAGCAGCTCCGCGCGGAGGAACAGAGATACGAGCGCGCGGGCGAGCTTGCCAAGGTCGCCGAGATTCGCTACGGCCGCATTGCGGCCGCGGAACGCGAACTGAAACAGGCGGAAGAGCGTTTCGCCGAACTTCAAAAAAATGCGCCAATGCTGAAGGAAGATGTCGACGAGGAGGACATCGCGAAACTTGTGAGCAAGTGGACGGGTATCCCGGTGGGCCGTTTGCTCGAAGGCGAAGCGCAAAAACTCGTGCACATGGAAGAACGCCTGCGCCAGCGCGTGGTCGGGCAAGACGATGCTCTACAACGCGTGGCGAACGCCGTCCGGCGCAGCCGCGCAGGCTTGTCGGATACCAAGCGGCCAATCGGTTCGTTCATTTTCCTGGGGCCCACGGGTGTCGGCAAAACCGAGCTGGCGCGAGCCCTGGCGGAATTTCTATTCGACGACGAGAAACTGATGATCCGCATCGACATGTCCGAATACATGGAGAAACACAGTGTCTCGCGGCTGATCGGCGCGCCCCCTGGCTACGTCGGCTACGAAGAGGGCGGCCAGCTCACCGAACAGGTGCGGCGGCATCCGTACTCGGTCGTCCTGTTCGACGAAATCGAAAAGGCGAATCCCGATGTTTTCAACGTTCTGTTGCAAATCCTGGAAGACGGACGTTTGACGGACGGTAAAGGACGCACCGTCGACTTCCGCAACACGGTGCTGGTAATGACCAGCAACGTGGGATCAACAGCAATCTTCGAATTGTCGAAGACCGATCCGGAACGCGCTCGAAAGGAAGCCTTCGATGCGTTGCGAGCGGCCTTCCGGCCAGAATTCATTAACCGCATCGACGAAATCGTGATCTTCAACCCGCTTGGCAAGGAACACTTGGAGCGCATCGTGGATCTGCTCCTGCGCGGAGTGGAAAAGCTGCTCGCGGAGCGCCAGATCACGCTGGAACTTACCCCAGCGGCGAAGGAATTACTCGTCCGCGAAGGCTACGATCCGGCGTTCGGCGCGCGACCTCTGCGGCGGACCATCCAGCGGATGATCCAGGATCCCCTAGCGTTGCAGATCCTGGAGGGCAAGATTCTGCCGGGCGATCATGTTCGCGTCGATCGCGACGGGAGGAAAGACGCGATGCGATTTGAGCACGTCACCAAAGCAAAGCCCGCCGCGGCGGGGGTAACCCCATGACGAGTCACCTCGCCGAGTGCTGCTTCATTGAATGAACTCGATATACGGAACAACTGTCATTGCAGAATAGACTCGAGGCATGAGGAAATGTCATCCTGAGCGGAGCGAGGGATCTCAACACGGAAAACGCCGCGATTAAAGCTATCGTTGAAGGATGACAGTTAAGCGGGACGGTTAGGCGTATGAATAGAATTTCGGTGAATTCATGAAAATACTTCGGACAGGCATTTTACTGATCCTGCTAAGCGTGCTCTTGGTCGTCGCAGGCAACGCGCTCGCGGGTCCTGCGGGTATGAAGATCGCGCTGGCGTTCGCCGTGATTATGAACGCCGTATCGTATTTTTTCTCCGACAAGATTGCCTTGAAGACAAGCGGCGCAGTGCCGGTGACGCGAGAGCAGCTCCCGCGACTTTACGCCGTAATGGAACGCCTGGCCGCCAAAGCCAATCTTCCGGTGCCCCAGCTGTACGTGATTCCGGAAGAAGCCCCCAACGCCTTCGCCACCGGCCGCAATCCCCGGCACGCCTCTGTGGCGGTAACCCAAGGCCTGCTCGATCTGATGAACGACGAGGAACTGGAGGGCGTAATCGCGCATGAGCTGTCCCATGTGCGCAACTACGACATCCTCACTACCTCCGTCGCAGCCACCATCGCCGGCGCGATAACCTACCTGGCGCACATGGCCCAGTGGAACATGTTCTTCGGGGGCTACGGTGGCCAGCGGGACGACGACCGCGAAGGCGGCGGAGGCGCCTTCGCCGCAATTGCCATGATGATCTTGGCGCCCTTTGCAGCCTTGATGCTCCAGTTGTCTCTTTCCAGGACCCGCGAGTACTCCGCGGACGAGACCGGCGCTCGCATGGTCGGCCAACCGTACGGCCTGATCAGTGCCTTGCAAAAGCTGGGTGCCTACAACCAGCGCATCCCAACCACCGCGCTTGCTCCTACAACGGCGGCGCTTTGCATCGTCAAACCGCTGATTGGTGGCGGTGGGCTGGCTTCCTTATTCAGCACGCATCCCCCGTTGGAAGAACGCATCGCCGCTCTTCGTCAGATGACCATCGTGCCCCAGCGTTAAACGATTTAATCTTGGGATTTTGCACACTCTTGCCCCCCAACGTGTAAAGATTCCAAAGAGAATTTTCGCCATTGGGCTATGCCTGCACGAATTCGGGCCCAAGCCTCTGATTCGACTACCGTTAATAGACTGTCCTTTTGGACAGGGTTTTGGTAGACGAAGTGCACCAATAAAACACCGTCAGGGGAGCATCACCGGGGACGTCCAGAGACGGGGAGCTATGAGTTGTAAAGACACTATCCATTTGATTTGTTGGTACTTAGAGCGAAAGCTCTCGCCTTCTGTGGAAAGCGAAATTGAACGGCACTTGGGCGAGTGCCATGATTGCCACCTTGTTTTCGACGCTGCCAACACGACGTTGGACCGCTATTTCGGGCTCGCACGAGTGCCTGAAGCGGATGCGGCGCGGACAGCGGCCTAGATGAGCTAACGTAACTCGTTCTTAAACAGTGGTTTGAGGCTGTGCACAAAATGTGCACAGCCTCTTTATCTTTTGGCGTCAGGTTCTGAGCCGTGTCCGTTATGTCTAAGGGTCGTCCTCAGCAAATTTTACCGGACACGCGCCACGGCGGTAATCTTTACTAGTACTAGTACTTATAAAAGATCCCGGATCCGACCTTCGTTTATAACGCAACCCCCTTTCACCATTGGGATTACACGGTTTCCCACAGTGCCTACGGTGTTTGGTGTAGGAGGTGCTCCTTTCCTGGGCACATAGCGAATGACGCTACGGGGAGGCTTCGATGAGCGATTTTCAGGAACCGATCTATCACACCAATGCGGGCACTCCGCGCTGGGTAGGATTAGCTGTAGCGGTATTGGGCGGCGTGTCTCTGCTCGGCCTCGGAGTGGGCTTGAGCGCGCTCAGTCACGCAAATAGCGTTCAGCAGACCATCGACGCATCGGTCAAGCAGTCCACCGACGCGCTGTCGCAGCGGCTCGCCAAGGAAGACGAAATCAACCATGAGCTGCAGAGCGACTTGAAGGTGGTCACCGACAAGCTGAACCTCACGCAGACCCAGTTGTTGGCCGCACGCAAGCAAACCAAGGCCACGACCGTGGCGGTGGACAAGAAGCTGAACGGTCTCGAGAGTTCGGTAAACTCGCAACTCGCCACAAAAGCCAGCACGGACGACGTCAACAAATTGAACGGTGACGTCAACGGCGTGAAGACCGACCTGGACGCCACGAAAAACAGCATCCAGATGGCTCGCAGTGAGATGGGCACCCTGATCGCGCGGAACCATGATGAAATCGACCAGCTACGCCGTATGGGTCAGCGCGACTACTTCGAATTCACAGTCACGCGGAAAGCAGGCGCCGAAAAGGTGGGATCGATCCAGGTCGAGTTGAAGGACACGAACACCAAGAAGAACCAATACACCATCAACGTGCTTGCGGACGACAAGAGCTTTGAGAAAAAGAACCGCTCCGTTAACGAGCCGATTTTCTTCTACACCGGCGGAAGCCACGCGGCGCTGGAGCTCGTGGTCAACAAGGTGTCGAAATCAGCGGCGTCTGGCTATTTGAGCGTGCCCAAGGCCACGGGGGCAACTTCGGCGAGCGCTTCGACGTCAGGTCAGTAAGCACAGTTCGATTTACACTTGAGAGAGCACACCCGACGGGAGGGTTCCAGAGAACCCTCCCTTTTTCTTTTGTCCACTTTTTCCGCTACGATGTTGTCCTGCTTATGACCACAATTCTGCTGCACACCGCACGAGCATTCACTTCCGCCGCGGAAATTCCAGACGCCGGAATTCTGATTCGCGACGACATGATTGACGCCATCGGTCCGCGAGAAGGCATGAGTCTGCCCGCGGGCGCCCAAGAAATCAACCTCCCTCAGCAGACGGCGATACCAGGATTTGTGGACGTACACATCCACGGGGCCGGCGGGCACGATGTCATGGAAGGCACCGACGCAGCCATGGCAGCGGTCGCGCGCACGATCGCTCGGCATGGCACGACCTCTTTCGTCGCCACCACGGTTACCGCGAGCCCTGACCATATCTGCCGAAGCGTCGAAGGAATTGCGCGCTTCATCACCATGCAGCACGAAACGGACGAGCCGCGAGCCGAAGTGTTGGGCATCCATTACGAAGGCCCGTTCATCAGTGCGGCACGTCGTGGCGTACATCCGAAAGAATGGATCCAGCTGCCGTCGGCGGAGATGCTGGACAGGTTCTTGCAGGCAGCTTCTGGGAACGCGCGCATTCTCACCATCGCTCCGGAACTGCTGGGTGCGGCGCCGTGCATCGACGCGGCACGGAACGCGGGATTAGTTGTGGCCATGGGCCACACCGACGCGACGTACGAACAGGCGCGCGCGGCAATCGCTCGAGGGGTGCGTCACGCCGTGCACGTGTACAACGCGATGCGGCCGTTTTCCCATCGCGATAGCGGCGTGATCGGCGCCGTGCTCACAACGCCCGAAGTCACCGCGGAACTCATCGCCGATGGCGTTCACGTCGAAGAAGCGGCGATGCGCCTGCTCCTGCAAGCCAAAGGCGCGGGCTGTGTGATTCTGGTCAGCGATGGCATCTCCGCTACCGGCATGCCTGACGGCAAATACATGTTGGGAAATTTCGAAGTAACCGTCGCAGGTGGAGTATGCCGCAACTCCGAAGGAAAGCTGGCGGGCAGCACCCTCACTCTGGACCGCGCGCTGCGCAACATTGTCAGCCTGGGCATTCCTCTAGGTGACGCCGTACGCATGCTCACCGCAAATCCCGCAAAGCTTCTCGGCCTCGAGTTCAAGAAAGGTGCGTTGCGCACCGGCGCCGACGCCGATATCGTCTTACTGGGCGAAGGCTTGCAAGTCACGAACGTGTGGGCCCGCGGCGTCGCGATGAATTGATTTTGCTCGCTTGCTGTGAACCGCTTTAGCAAGTGGGTGAGACATGGCTTCTTACCCATCTATTTGGGGAGCAACACGAGCAAATTCTGCAAGCTCTGAGCCGTATTTGTGTAGTCGATATTTTGGTCGAACAGACCGCCGACCGCAAGCCATGCGGTTTTCAACCCATCCTTTTCTCCGTAGCCTGCTTTCTGGAGGGTCTTCGCCGGTATGCGATTGATGATTTCCTGGAAGAGATAGACGTACTCTTGAAGCATGGAGTACCTGAACTGGAATTTAATGTTCTCTTGAATCCCATCAATCTCTTTTCGTCGGTCTCGGTTGACGGAATCGGGTGGAAGAGGATTAGCGCTCCAATACGCCATGAAGTCGGCTTCAGCTTTTGCTTTATCAACATCCAATTGTTTTATACGGGCGATGAGTTTCTCAGCGTGGTTTCTCAGCTCAGCATTTGTCATCGTGCCGGGAAGGGGCTGAACTATAGGTTTTGTATACCCCTTAACGATTTCCGAGACTTGTTGGCTGGTTAGCGTAGGTGGAAGGTGCGTTAAGAGAAAAGAAAGGGTTTCGAGCTTCGCTTGGGTAATTTTATTTTCCGCCTCAAGCGTCTGACGGGTCTTGTTTTGATCTTTCGAGTTTCTCCATGCCTGATACCCACCTAGACCGGCTGTGGCAAAGACTACGAGAATCAGGGCGAAACGATAGGCCCAAACGTTGCCAACCGCTTTCCGGGCGTTCACGTAGTCCGAGTTCGAATCCAATAAATCCTTGGAGGGATGAGAGTAAAGCCATTGCGACAACGATCCATATATATCGAACATGGCCGGGAGCCTATCACTGGGAAGCCAAGCTATAAAGTCATCTAGGTTTGAATCGATCCAAAAAAGGCCCCGGCTAGCTTCCAGCGCACGCGCACCACTTCGCACTTCAGGCGGGTGGCGCAGACGCAGCCACAGAGACGATTCTTGGGTGCCGCACCCTTGGGTTTTAAGGGTGCGGTTCTTGACTTTTCTTGCGACTTGCGAGCCCCGATGCCGGGCCTCTTCGTTCTCCAAGGGGATCGATCCGTAGCAATCCCTGTTCTTCCTTTGCGTAATACGACCAACTGCTCCACGGCCAGTCTTTTGGGTGCATCACTAGTTCTCTCTTTACTGGATTCGCGTGCATGTACTCCAGTTTTTCTCGCATCTTCTTCGCGCTCCACACGTTGAAATCGTAAAATCTCCTTTGCCAGAAACCGGCCCCAGCGGCTTCATCATCAGCAAATTCTCTGCGCCACCCGCCGATTGCGATGTTTCCTGTCGGACTTGCGCACCTGAACCATCCGATTCAGAAAATGTCTTAATTCGCGACTACTGTGGAAAGTTCATGCGGCGCAGCAGAGCCTGAAAGCGCGGCTCGGAACGCAAGGGATCCAAGCCCGGATACGAGGCAATATAGACCATCCATGGGTCATGGTCTTCGTAAGCCCGCTCCAGCCAGGTGAGCGCTTGGTCTTTTTCGCCGAGGCCAAGGTAAGCCTCTGCAAAGAAAAAACCGGAGACATAGCGCTGCTGCGCTCTTTTTTTCAACTCATTGATTAATTTGAACGCCTCGCCCTTCCTTCCGGCGAATCCATAAACCTCTGCCAGGCTCGATAGAAAAACCGAGCACCGGCCCACTTGGCTTATGTACATTTCCAGAGTGGCGATAGCTTGGGGATACATCCTCTTCTCCCTGTAGGCCCATCCCAGGCCAAAATTGTCCCCTAGCCTCTCGAATTCCTTAATCGCGAGGTCGTATTGACGCGATGCGTAAGTTACGTATGCTGCCACGTTCCTGGTGCTTAGGTTGAATGGATCCAATTCAATCGCATAATCGATCTGCGAAAAAATCTCGCTGTCTCGTCCGAGTGCTTGCAGGTAGCGACCGTACTCCAGATGGGCGTTGGCAAGATTGGGATTCAGCGTGAGAGCCAGCCTGTATTCTCTGTCTGCTTCGGACCAGTTCCAGTCGAATAGCTCGGCAATTTGCGCGAGAGACAAATGAGCTTCCCCGAGAGAGGGATCCAGTTCCAAGGCCTTTATCGCAGCGGCCTTAACTTTTGGCAAAACCTCTTTCGCGGCATAGCCTCCTCTGGCGGGATCTCCTACCACAATATAGGCGTCGGCTAGCCCGGCGTACGCCGCCGCGTAGGCTGGTTCCTTTTCGATTGCCTGCTTAAAATACCCGATGGCTAGCTGGAGCTGGGCGAAGTCCGTGTTTGTATCCTCGGGTCGACGAACTTCTCGAAGCGTCCCCAACAGGTATCGCCCACGAAGGTAGTCATCATTTGCTTCCGCGCCTATTAAGCGAGCGTTCCTCAGGCGGTCTCGTTCCTGCGGCGTGAGCTTCACTCGGATTTCATCCGTTATGGCGCGCGCAATCTCATCCTGCAGCCGCAGCACGTCGCGGATGTCTCGGTTATATTGCTTGGCCCAGAGTTGACTCTCGGGAGACACCTGGTCCAGGTGAATGCTGACGCGAACGTGATCGCCCGAGCGCTCGACCGCACCTTCCAGAACTGCGTCCACGTTCAGTTCCCGGGCAATCTCTTGCAGTGGCTTCTTGCTGCCCTTGTATTGCATTACCGACTGCCGGGAGATCACTCGCGGGGCGCTAATTTTGCCAAGTTCGGTGACCAGGGCTTCGGTCATGCCGTCGGCAAAGTACTCTTGTTGGGGATCACCGGATAAATTGGCCAGTGGAAGGACCGCTAAGGCTTGAATCCGCGGTTTTGGTGCCTGTGGGAACAGGCGGTCGCGCCAGCCATGTCCATTCAGTCCCACCAGGATCACCACTAAGGCGAACACGACCAGCGCGCCAAGAGCTGAAAGCCAAATTGCGGCTGGGCGGCCGCGGGCAGGTTTCACTGGCGGCGCGGAAGCGGAAGCAGCGCCGTTCACCGCACCGATAAAGCGATAGCCGTGACGGGGTAAGGTCTCGACGAAACGAGGGCTGTCGGCGTCGTCGTGGAGCGCGGCGCGGAGCCTCTTCATGGCGTTGTTCAGGCCCTGCTCGAAATCCACAAAGGTGTCGGCGGGCCAGAGTCTTTTTTGCAGTTCGTCCCTGGTGACGGTTTCACCAGGGCGCTCCAGCAGCATAGCCAAGATTTCGACCGGCTGACCTTGCAGCCTGATCTTGATGCCTTGTTTGCGCAGCTCACCCGAGCACGGGTCGAGTTCGAAAACCCCAAAGCGTAGGGTTGGCGGCGATGAAGTTGAGTCCTGCACGGCGAGCGACCCCAGAGTTTGGCGAGTGTAACACGGTGCCGATGCAAATCCACGGAAACTGCGGGGTGTGCTCCCCGTTATACGGCTCACTAAGTTGCCTGGGCTCAGTGTCTTGGGATGTTAGCTACATATCCCGAGAATTATAGTCGCGTTTCATTGAACGCTTATTTCGTTCCCCGCAAGACTCCGTGCCAACGCTGATCGCCCTGTGGGGCATTCGCCCATCAAAAAGAACTTTCTGCCCCCCGCGAAATCGTTGTCAGGAGGTCCTCCGTGGACTGGGGGCAACAATTCTCATATTGGATGTGTGTCCGATGTCTTGTTCTTGTTTGTTTCTGGTTCTTGCCCATCGCAGTGCTGGCGGGAGACGTCGTCGTCATCGGTGGCACCGAGCGACAGAAACGGTTCGTCTCTTGTGTCGCCGAGGTAGCAGCGAATGAGCTTCGTTCGCTACCCAAATCCGATCAGCCGATGACTTTCGTCATCCTCGATCATCAGAAGTTCTTGCAAACGCGGATTGCCTTTCGCGCCAGGAAAACCAGGCTCGCCTTTTCAAGTCTGGCGATCAGGAGAATTTACCTCTCTTCCGGTGTGTTCAGGGACTCTGATACGGCTTTGTGGTGCGTTCCGCATGAGCTTGGTCATTTTGTTTCTAAGAGTGGGTTTGAAGGACCAGCCGAACTCGCCGCTGAGCGCATAAGGCGCAGAACTCGACAGACATGCGGTCCGCTGTTCAGTAGCTAGAGACGGGCCTCTCACCAAATCGGCGGCTAGCGCTCAAGTGGGCGTGGGAATGCAGAGGCGATTCGGAGGTGTGGTCATTTCCTGGCTTCTCGGCAGCCGTCCCCGGACGGGTGACGGACGAGTGGCCCATCCTTGCGGTTTCTGCAAGGGTGGGCTGTTCCTTTTCTCCCGCCCCTCCCCAATCGTTAGAATAACTATTAGGTATAATTATTCTCTTGACTGACATTCCAGTTTCGTGTATACTTCCCGTGTTTCTGCATCTGGGAGGACATCTGGGAGGAGAAGAGGCAGGTAGTCCCTTGTTCGCCCAGCTCGCTCGCCAAGTTCCTTCCCACTTTGACCTCGCCACATCCTTAAGCCACAACCTCTTCCTCTCCGTCTCTTAGCTCCCCGCCTCTTTCGGCCGCTCGACCTCCCGGGCGACGATGACTCAACTCTATTCACAATCTTGCTGTTTACCCCGGAACGCGCTCGCCCACTATGGGCACCGCGAACGTTTGGTGCTCTCGCTCCGCGGATTATGCAATCTAACTGGAGGTGTTACGGGGATATAACAGAGCCTGGTTCGGATTCTCGGGGAGGGGTTTTCTTTGTTCGTACGGTTACGACCTCCTTGCTGCTGAGCGCATTCGGGCGTCGTCTCGCACGCTGCTTTCCCCTTCGACGGGCACACCGCATGACGTTAGAGTGGGAGGCTTCCCGCCTTACCGGTGTGATCGATCCCGGCGGAGGCTCGGCGCCAGAATTGGTGTTTGAAGGCGAGCAGACTAAATGGCCCCAGGTTAGCGATGTTTTCTGCCAGCAGTTCCCCTCTTATGATGACTACGCGCGATGGATCATTGATCAACATCTCTCGCTCACAATCTGGCCAAGGGAGTATGTTGTGCAGGACATGCACTTGGACTTTCAGGGGGCAAAGATTACCCCTCTACGCTGTCTGAGATGCCGAATTTCCGGCCTTGATGATTTCCTGCCGGATGAGATCAAAGCTATCGATTGCTTCGCGGTCGAAGGCCTTAAGGTGTTCTTGGATAAGATTTATGCTGTAAAAACCGAATAATCGGGAACGCTATCGCGCGGACGAACAGCAGCGGCGTTTGTGATCATTCCAGCTTCGATAAAACCAAGCTCAATAGTTGCGGAACCACGCGTCGCGGCCGTCCTGCAAGCGGACGCGTGACCATTCTTCTTTCTGCCCAAGCTGGGTCACTTTGCCACTACAATTCTTCGAACATCCATTGCCATCCTGCTCGGTGAGAAAGCTACCATCGAGTTCTTGGTACCAGCGCCCTTTGATCCAGAAGTCTGCGAAGCCTTCGCCTTCGTAGGTGTATCTTAAGATCGTGTCGCCCTCGTTCAACCCGAATTGCGGCATCGGAGCGGTAATCGTGACGATATCCGGCTTGTAAACTACGCTCAATTTCAACAAGCCACTCACGATTGCACCGCGTGCCAGGTCGCCGATCTTGTTTCGTTTCGCTGTCCAAGTGTCGTAAATCGAAGTGGGATGGTCGAGCTTGAAGCGTTTCACCGTCCAGTTTTCCTCCGACGTTGCCGGGAGCGTAGGCGGTGTCGGCATCGGAATTCCATGATCTTGAGCGCCCAAGTTTGCGGTTAGCAACTGGACCAGAAGAAGTTGGAGGATAATCAGAACCAGAAGGATTTTGGCCTTATTGTTGACCGGTACGATAGGCAAGCCCAATTGTTTACCTGTATTGATGCGTTTCGACCTTTTGACACTCTTGTCCCTACATTCTAAAGTGTGTGGCAAGTTGCGTGTCAAGCGCTCAAACCGTATGCATCTCTACGGAACAGATAAGCGATCCGGGACAGCGGGAAACTTCCCGTCCTTAGGCGACCGAATCGATAAATCTTTTCGATGGCTGGCACAGCCTGAATCGCGTCGAATGCAGTATTAAGAGGCGTTGTCTATGGCTACTCCAAATATCCCGTCGTCTTATCCCATAAGCGACAACAATTTTTTCACGGTTCTATTGCCGAATCGGGGGAGGATTAGATTTGTGCGCTGCGCCATTCTGTTGTTTTTGGGTTGTGGCGCGCTCGCATGGATTATTATAGCTGTAAGGACATTCTCGGAATTTCACGCCCGGCATAGCTGGCCCGTTGCTCAAGGTCATGTGACCGCCGTAAAGGTTAAGTCCTACACAGGGCCTTCCTCAAGAGACCATGTTTCCCACTATTTCGTAGAATATGAAGTCAGGTTTGCCGTGCCCGCTGAGCAATGTCTGACCGGCACAACTTTCGTCATTGATCGGGAGCCCCCATTATGTGAGGGAATCGCGCGCACGCGTACCACAGATTCCGAGGCGCTTGCAAACACTTGGGGGGAGCGCCATCGTTTCAATCCTGCCGTCGGAGTTTTGCACGATCCGAATGGACCGGGCGTCAAGATTGTCGGCGAACCGGTTACCCTAGTCTACCCGTGGAGAGAAATCATTGGAATGTCCGGATGGATGATCTTTTTTTTGGCATTTCTCGTCATCACGCAGCGCCGGCTGCAATTCTTAAAGACTCTTCCCGCAGATTACGACGCATCTACGCCGCCCTCATCAAAACCTCCTGGCCCGAATGATTTAATTGACCTGAAACTCTCATGATTGGAGCCCTGCGATGAAATGCTTCCAGCTGTTTTGTCGGACTCTTGCGGCTATGTCGGCGGTTGTGGGTTGCTCGGGCGGAAGCATTTCGCTGGGGATTTTCCGAATCCGAAGCGCGAAGGTTGCCCTGCGAAGAGCCAGCTGAAACTACTGGCGGAAAATCCTCGTCAAGCGAAAGAGTCCGTCCTCGATCACAATTTCGTTTTGCTCGCCTTGCTACCGAACCTACAGCCGCTTTGTGCAGATACAGAAAGTACGGCTTTCATCGCGAGGGAATAAGTGAACCGCTCTGTCAGGATCCGGCGGCTTTCGCTATGCTGACCTTCGTGAATTGGATCTTCCATGAGGCAAGAATGATGCGCCGTAACTGATCGTGGTGTTCGCGCTCTTTTTCACCAGTATTCCGCTGTTCGCTTAAAGCTCGTCGCCAGAAAGAGGGGACCTGGATGCGATCGTTGCAAGCGGACAAGAGGCGGCTATACGAGCGGCCACCTTTCGGCAGGGTGACGCAAAGGGGTGGAAAACTGGGCGTCCCGATTTCACGCCAGACGGCTGGACGGACTTCGTGAAACATATGCACGGGTGGCTGGATGAGAAAGGAGCGCCCACATTCAGTTCGAGTTTCGTGCCGTCCCGCAATACTGTCGTAATCGGAAACGAGAACGGAGTTGTTCACTTCAGGATTCCCGGTACTCTCATTCAAAGGCAGAATGGGGCCAGAACAACCTATCGGGCTGCGCTAGAAGCTTACGCCTTTCGAGACATGCTGATTCATGGCGGGCAGGCGATAAAGATTAAACATCTCGAACAAATCACTTGTGCTGGAGCGTCGAGCGCCTGCCAGTAGCCTCATGATGAAGAGACCGTCGCGCGCTAGGCACATGTAGGGATGTAGAGAAGCGGTGCGTTTATCAAACGCGAACGTGCGAGCTCCTTAGCCGTGAACTGAGCGAAATCCGGCCCGGCCCGTACGCGGCGATCATTAAAAGACCGCCCATAATTCCCAAATTCTTTTCGAATTGCGTAGACATGAAGTCATGCAACAACACAGTGACGGGAATTAAGTACAAGAACATGACCGACGCTGCGATACGCGCACCGAACCCGACAATTAAGCTAAGCGAGCCCAGCGCTTCGACGATTAAAGCAGCGCTCAGGAGGATAGTGACGTGCGTCAAATGTTTCGACGTCATGTACTGCACATTGCCTTCCCATCCGAAGAATTTGCTTATCGCACTGGTGACGAAAATCGTGCTGATAAGTAAGCGTGTAATCAATGGAAGCACTCCGTCTCTAAAGACCCTCATGAATTTATCCATGTCTTGCTAAGCCTCGGTTATTCCAGCGGCGAAGTACTTTCGGGATCTGCGCTTGCACTACGCACGCCCTCTTCGTTTGACGCCGCAACTTGTATCTCGTTAGTGGATAAAGCAACGCGACCTACGCGGGAAAATCACGAGTCACCGAGCGAGATCGACGATAGCCACGCAGTTATTTAATGCCAAGGAGCCTATGAGCCTGCACGAGCTGCAGGAGTCGCTCGGGCACCAGCTGCCATCGTCCACCCAGCGGTATGCGAAGATCACACCCAAGAAGCTGATGAAATCATATTCAGATGGTGCGGTATCGGCCGAGCTATGTGAGCAGGTAAAGCGGACAGAAAAAATCAGCCGCGTCACGATCGCCACAAGGTTCCACAAGGGTGCTCGATTCGAGTGGCACCTCGACGGTTAGCGCCGGATGGCTGTTGGAAATGCGCTCGGCGATTGTGGCTAGAGTGCGTAACCGCAACCCGATGGAAATTGCCGATGACTTAGGGCACCGTTTTTGGCGATTGCTTCCGTATAGCCGACAAGGACTAAGCCGCTGGCGCGGCGGACGCTACGCGTGGGGCGAACGGAAAAGTTGGGGAGCTGACGTAGTGTGGGTCACGGAGAAAGGAGACTCCTGTGACCCGTTTACGCAAGATGATGTTGGAGGAACTCCAACGTCGCAACTACTCGACCATCACGACGCGTAATTACCTGCGAGTCGTGGCCGACTTCGCTAGGTATTTTGGCAAGTCCCCCGACAAGCTCGGCCCCAACGAACTTCGGACCTATCAAGCCTATCTGTTGCAAGACCGCAAGCTGACACCCGGCACGGTGGTCAACTGGGTCGCGGCCCTGCGGTTCTTTTTCGTGAAGACTCTCAAGCGCCATCAGTTCCGCGAGTTCTTGCCTTATCCCCAAGACCGGTGGCGACTGCCGACGGTGTTGAGCCGGGAAGAAGTCTCGCGCCTGATCAATGCGGCAGGGACACTGTTTCGACGCACGCTGTTGATGACCCTCTACGGCACCGGCATGCGACGCGCAGAACTCGCGCACCTCAAGGTGAGAGATATCGATAGCCAGCGGATGATCATCCGCGTGGTGGCCGGCAAGGGTGGCAAAGATCGTGATTTGCCTCTAAGTCCAGCACTGCTGGAGATCCTGCGGGAGTACTGGCGCTGGCGGAAACCGAGACTCTATCTGTTTCCCACACGCACCTATCGCCGAAGACTCGATCAGCCGATCTCGGACAAAACCGTGTGGATCGCCTGTAGCGAGGCCGCGCGCCGGGCTGGCATCAGTAAACGCGTCACCCCGCACACTCTGCGTCACAGTTGGGCGACCCACTTGCTGGAAGCTGGCACCGACCTGCGCACCATCCAGGTGCTGCTCGGTCATGGCGACCTGGAGACTACCGCTCAATATCTGCATCTTTCGCAGCGACACTTGCAGGCGGTCACGAATCCGCTGGACAACCTCTCTTTGTCCAGTGTTCAGAACATCAGCCGCACTCTTAAGCGCAAGAACTAAGGGATGACTCGGCCCACCCTGGAGGTGGCCGACATCCTACGCGCTCAAAGCGATCGCTTCCTGGACCGCTATCGATCCAGCTTTGACTTCCAGCAACTCAAAGCGTTTCGCGCCATTCAGCGCTGCCGCACCGCAGCACTGGGTGGCCACCGGGATGCGTGCCTGCGCTGTGGACATCAGGCCATCTCTTACAACTCGTGCAGAAATCGGCACTGTCCCAAGTGCCAGACGCAAGCGCGCCAGAGTTGGCTGGCGGCCCATGAGCGAGAGCTCCTCGCCACCAGCTACTTCCATGTTGTGTTCACGGTGCCCCAGGAACTCCATGTGCTGGCCTTGGACAACGCGCGTTTGTTCTACGACCTGCTGTTCACTGCCAGCGCGCAAACCTTGCTGGAGATCGCGGCTGATCCCAAACACTTAGGGGCAAAGATCGGCGTGATCAGCATTCTCCATACCTGGGGGCAAAACCTGTTGCTGCATCCCCACATTCACTGCGCCATTCCCGCGGGCGGATTGTCGCCAGACCATCGTCGTTGGATCCGCCCTCGGTATCCTTTTTTCCTACCCGTGAAGATCCTCAGCCGTGTCTTTCGTGGAAAATTTCTGGCCGGTCTGAAACGCCTCTACCGCAGCAAAAAACTATACTGCGCCGGTCCAGCTGCGGCTCTGGCCGACTCCGCGCAGTTCTCAAAACTAATTCGCCGCCTGCACCGCCACGACTGGGTGGTCTATGCCAAGCCCGCCTTCGGTGGCCCTCTTCAAGTGCTGCGCTATCTGGGTCGTTACACCCATCGTGTGGCCATTTCCAATCATCGCTTGCTGGCCTTCGAACAAGAGCGCGTCACTTTTCGCTGGAAGAATTATGCCCACGGCGGCAAACCAGGCCAGATGACCCTTGTCGCCACGGAGTTCTTACGGCGCTTCTTTCTGCACGTGCTCCCCAAAGGATTCGTGCGCATCCGTCACTTCGGGTTTCTGGTGAATCGCGCGCGCGCTTCTAATCTTGTGCTGTGCCGGCAACTGCTGGCCTCCAACTCCTCTGCACCCGCAGAAACCGGAACGTGCCAAGTTCCTTCCGAGAGTTCTACCCTCTGGCACTGCCCGCGTTGCGGCGCGGCCATGATCGTGATTCAGAGATTTACCGCTGCAGAGTTATCAACATGCGCGTACCTCGATTCTTCGTAGCGCTTCCCTCAGTTGCGCCTTGCAGACGTGTTCTCGCACGCCGATCCATCCGTGTATTCCCTCCCTGTCGGCACGCTCTCACGCAACTCTCCGCGCGCACTCTTGCAGGCCCGTGCGGCACTGTCGACGATCTCCACGAAGCCTATCCAGTTCGCCGCTGGCCTTCCAGCTCTCGACTGGGTACCAAACTGCCATTCAAACCCCATAACTCAACGCGTCCGCCGCAAACGCCAGCGGCTTCCTCCTAGTCTCCTTATCGAAAACGCCTCGGTTGTATTTCTTGCCTTCCAGAACATTGTTTGCCCGAGGCGTTTCCGATCAAGGCTAGCGACGATACGTCCGGAACACGGACGAATCGAAGAACCTATTCCAGCCTGTGCCGCGGTAGTTCACTCTTCGCGCAGCAGAATCATGGGATCGATCGAGAGCGCGCGTTGCGCCGGAATCCATGTAGCCAGTAGCCCCAGCAGCAACATCGCCAGAACAGTACCGGCTAAGACTAGCGGATCGCGGGGGGTTGCCTGATACACGATAAACGCCAGTACCCGGCCTGCCAGAATTCCCAGGAACAATCCCCCTGCGGAACCAAATGCGAGCAACTTGAATGCGCGCCCCAAGGCCGCCTGCAAGATTTCCTTACGTTGTGCGCCGAGAGCGATACGAATTCCCAGCTCCCGTAACCGCTTGCTGACGGAGTAGGCCGCCATTCCAAAAATGCCGGTGGCAGCCAACATCGCGCCCATTACGCCCAGCACACCCAGCGACAGCGCCGCCATGCGCGAAGGAAACAGAGCTCCATCCATCGCGTGGGTCCATGTTTGGATAAAAGCCGGCAGGCCGGAGTCCAGGTCCCGAAGTTTGCCCCTAATGGCTGCCGTCAGTTGCTGCGAATTGACGCCCGAGCGCACTACGAGCCACGTCTCCGTGGAGGGCGATTGCTGGAGGGGGAGAAATATCGCCGGACGAAGCTCTTCAGTCATGTTCAGGCTGTATTTGCCATCTTCTACGATGCCCACCACTTCGATGCTCTTTCCCTTGTCCACTTTGAAGTACCGGCCCAGTGCGCCGATTGTGGCGCCGAACATGCTCTTCGCAAATAATCGATTCACTAGGGCAACAGGCGGCGCGTTTTTGTCGTCCTGCCACGTCAAGTTTCGGCCTGCCAACAACGGTGTCTCCGCCGCCTGGAGGTATTCGGGAGAGATGCTAAATGTGATCGCTGAAGCCGCGACATTCGATGGCCTCAGATCCGCCGTTTTGTCGTCAAAGACATTCGACTCGCTACAGCAGGCCGCCTGCAATGGTGGGATGTTGACCAATCCTGCCGAGGTTACGCCAGGAATCGCCTTCATCGTATCGAGCATGCGCTTCTGCATCGCGGGCAACGCGTCGCCACTGTAACCGGCCATATTCAGATCTGTGTCTACGAGCAGGGTGTTCCGCGGGTTAAAACCGAAATTGCTGTGCAGCGAGCGCGCGAGTCCTCGCACGGCCACGATCGAAGAAGTGACGAGCACCGCGCAGATGGCAACTTGAACGCCGAGCAACAGGTCTCGGGCGGTAAGGCGGTGCCGCACCGCGCCCATTGATCCGGACTTTATGATCTGGTATGGATCGGTACGAAGGACCTGTTTCACCGGGACCGCGCCAAAGAGCAACCCGCTCGCTAAGCTCAACAGCAAAGCGACTCCGTAAACATTGGCGTCCGGAGTCACCGGCATATGTATGGGGTATTGCGGAAATGGCTGCCAAACGCTCAGCCATTCCAACAGCACTACGCTGCCCCAAATTCCGACAGCACCTCCTGCGAGAGAGACCAGCAAAGCTTCGGTAAATAGTTGCCGCAAAATGCGGGCGCGGCCCGCTCCCAGCGCCAGCCGCAAAGCGACTTCGCGGGAACGATCGGCGGCGTGGGCAGCAAACAAGCTGCCCAGATTGGCGCAGGCAGCCAGCAGAATTAAGGCTGCCAGCAACATCAAGCCGCTGAGAAACGCCTGTATCGCACGGCCAAAGACCGCGCCTGGAAGGCCTTCACGCGATAGCGTAAAGGTCATTTGGCCATCCTCTTTGGGATAGTTCTTTTCCAGGTCGGCGCCAATCGAGTTCAGATCGTCAGTAGCTTGTGCGAGCGTCACACCGGTCTTCAGATGTCCCACTACCGACCCGATCCAATGGTTTGCGCGATCATCCACGCGACTCGCCCAGTCATCCTGGTTGGCGATTGGCACAAAGAGATCGGCTGAGAAAATCAATACACTCCCGCGGAACCCAGGCGGCGTAACACCAATGATTGTAAAAGGATGTTTGTTGAGTTGAACAACACGGCCTACCACCCCGCGGTCATCCTGAAAATGGGTGTGCCAATATTCGTATGTAAGCACGATATATGGAGTGCTGTTCGGCCCCTGCTCATCGGATGCGTGGACGAACCGGCCGAGGTAGGGCTGGATTCCTAAGACATCGAAGTAGTTGCCAGTCACTTCATAAACCCAGGCGCGCGACGGATTCTTGCCGGTATCCAGCCCCGCCTGATCAATGTCATAGGCCGCCAGACCATCAAAGCTGCGATTGCGGTCGCGCAGGTCGAGATAGTCTGGGTACGAGTGAACCTAACTCCTTATCGCCGCCCCGCTCCGCTAGATAAAGGCTGTCAGCGTGAGGCACATTCAGCGGACGCAGGATCAGCCCATTCAGTGCACTAAAGACGACCGCGTTGGCGCCGATGCCCAAGGCCAACGTTACAATGGCGACGATTGTGAATCCGCGAGATTTGCGCAACATGCGAACCGCGAACCGTAAGTCCTGCCAAAGAGTTTGCATGGTCACATTCCCTGAATTCTGGTTAGGTAACGGCACATACTGTTCCGACCTTCCTCTCTCTTAACTCCGTGTGCTGGTTATACTTAGTGGCTTAGCGACAGCGGGAAGATCCCCAAATTGTCCGGTTGCGGGAAGAAGTCGTCGCGGAACCGGACATCTATCTGCGGTCAGATTCCGACTTACGGAAGGTATTCCCAGTCAGAAGGGTGGTTGTGGGAAGTCGCAACCTCTCAGTCCACTTGCCCGTGTAGTCGACGTGCGACCTGTAAAGCTGCTGAAAATGATTGTCTGGAGAGGAGGAACTCGATCAGACCATGCGTCCCATCGCACGTATCCTACAAGGCAGAGCGGGGAAGCAACGAACTGTTCTGGAGCCCTTGGACAATGTATCCACGCTCGCAAGAGCGGCACCGAAACCGCGAGGCTACGGTGTCGCTGCCAGCATGAGGTGGAGCGGGCCTAGGCTTGGTCGTAGGGTCAGAATATACAAATGCTCGTAAGCGTCGTCAGCCGAAGAGAGCCTAACATGCTGCGCGGCTCTTCAACCACGAGTGGCG
Source organism: uncultured Acidobacteriota bacterium (assembly GCA_963721915.1). Classification (GTDB taxonomy): domain Bacteria; phylum Acidobacteriota; class Terriglobia; order Acidiferrales; family UBA7541; genus Acidiferrum. The sequence goes on from CAVRLD010000013.1 coordinate 231,021, forward strand.
GCACTCGACCGCGCCCGCGAAAAACTTCCCACGAAATAGCATGCTCGGCTAGACTCAGGGGCACGAGTTTCAAATCCCCGCTCCCTGGGCAGGCAAATCGGTAGTCGTACTTGGAGTGGAGCGGGGAGAGGCGTTAGCGATGAAACGAAACTGGAACTGGGCAGTGTGGGCCGGCGCGTCGCTCGTTTTCCTGGGAGTGATTAGCTATCCGCTGTTTTTCGTTCGCTTCCCGGCGCTTCGCGATTTTCCGTGGGCGAACCTGCCGATGATCGCGCTCGGGTTGGTGTTGATCGCCTTGGGCCTTGTGCGCGCATTCCGGCACTCGGACCTGTTTCGCGGGAAAATTTTCGGCAGTGTCCTCGCGGTGCTAGCGTTGGCATTCAGCGGATTTTTCCTCTACGGCATTTTTATCGGCGCACGGCATGTGCTGCCCGCTTCGCACGGCGCGCCGCAGGTGGGCCAGATGGCGCCAGATTTCACGCTGCCGGATTCGCAGAACCACCCAGTGAGTTTAACGGGTGCGTTGAATTCTCCGTTCACTCCAGAGAGTACAACCCGCGCCGCGACGAGCGCGGCCAAGGCAGCCGGCGTGATTTTGATTTTCTACCGTGGATATTGGTGACCGTTCTGCAACTCCGAGTTACGGAGTTTCGAGAAGGCGCTGCCGGAGTTCGATGCAAGGAAAATTCGAGTGATGGCCATCAGTGTGGATTCTCCCGAGGATTCCGAAAACCTGCGTCGGTCGCAGGGCTACACGTTTCCGATTCTTTCGGATGCACAGGAGGACGTGATTCGCAGGTGGGATCTGGTGCACCTGCACGGCCGGCGCGACGGTGCAGACATCTCGCGACCAGCGGAATTCCTTATCGACCCGTCGGGGAAGGTGCGCTGGGTGAATCTTACGGAAGATTTCGTGGTCCGCGCCCGGCCAGAAGAGGCGCTCGCAGCGTTTGACGCGATGAATAAATCATCGCGGTCCGGACAATAGTGAGTCTAGGCTTCTATTCTCAAATTCCAGAATCCGATGGAGGATGCCCCGGGTTTAGTTGAAACTTGAGAACAAGAAGCAGCGGCTCTCGCCCGAACTCGGATAGAGTTCGGGTTGAGAATCCCTTTTTTAAAGGAGAGAGCCGCCGTGAAAAAGAATTACCAGAGGAAAGAGCGCAAGTCCAATCACAAGTTCGAGGTAGTGCGAGGGCAAGAGCTGCTAGTGCGGTGCCGTTGCCGATGGCCGAGGTGTGGGCCGAGATGCAAGCACAGGTGGAGGAGCTGACCGGGCAAGCTGGACTGCAGATCCTCCGAGCCATCCTGGAAAACGAAGTCACGCGTCGAGTAGGACCTCCGCATCGGCCAAATCCCACAGCGGGTTGTGTGCGCTGGGGAAAGCAGTCGGGTTACGTGGTCTTCGGTGGACAGAAGATCCCGCTGGAACGACCGCGGGTACGAACCCGCGAGGGGCAGGAAGTGGAACTGGAGAGCTACGGTCAGTTGCAGCAAGACGGAAAACTGCAGCGAGCGGTGCAGGAACGCATGGTGGCCGGACTGTCCACGCGGAATTATCGGCGAGCGGTGGATAGTGTTCTGGAAGGCTACGGGATCGAGAAGAGCAGCGTGAGTCGGCAGTTCGTTGCGGCCAGTTGCCATCAGTTGCGGGTGCTGTGCGAACGGCGAAGATCTGAATCTGGTGGTGCTGATGTATCGATGGCATTCACTTCGGCGGCCAGGTGCTGGTGGTGGCTCTGGGGATCGCGGAAGGCGGAGAAAAGCACGTGTTGGGAGTCTGGCAAGGAGCCACGGAGAACACCACGGTGGTCAAAGGGCTGTTGGAAGATCTGGTGGACCGAGGACTGAATCGCCAGCGGCGGTATCTGGTGGTGATGGATGGATCGAAAGCGCTACGAGCCGGTGTGGAACGTGTTTTCGGTGAACAAGTGGAAGTGCAGCGTTGCCAGATTCACAAGCGACGGAATGTGAAGGAGTACCTGCCCGAAAACTGCCAGAAAGACTACGACCGTCGCATGCGCAATGCCTATGCGATGAACAACTACGCGGAAGCCAAAGAGGCGCTGCAGAAAATCTTCCGGCAACTGGAGAGGATCAATCCGAGCGCTGCCCGGAGCTTGGAGGAAGGGCTGGAAGAAACGCTGACAGTGCATCGCTTGAGTATAGGAACGGTGTTACGTCGAAAACTGGCCACCACCAATCCGATCGAATCGTGCTTGTCGACCGTTCAGCGGGTGGCGCGGAACGTAAAACGTTGGCGAGAAGGAGATCAGCCGCTGCGCTGGACCGCCACAGGACTTTTGGAAGCAGAGAAAAAGTTCCGACGCATAGGGATATCAAGAAATCCTTTTGCTGAAGGAACGCCTGAATCCGTCGCGCCTTCCGCAGAAGGAGGTCCGGACACTGGAAGTCGCTTGAACTTGGTTGCAGGTAGGCTTACTGTGCCGAACATCGAGAGTCGCTGCAATCAACTAAAACTCGGACATCCTCGAGCGATCAGCCGCAACCTCATAGGGCGTCCGGACAAACCTATTCTGGAGCAAAGAGCTTCTCGAAGAGTTCCTTTGACAGCTTAGCCCCCTCTTCGGATAACCACACGGACTTGTTCTTCGTTGCTGGATCGGAGATGTAACCCTTTTGATGCAATGAATCCATTACGCTCCAAGGAAGACTTTTCCAAGCGCGTCTTCCGGAGTCGTCAGACAGATTCATCTGGAACAATGCAAGAACTACCTGTTGCAATTTTTCCCCATCGAAGTCCATGCAGCACCTCACGGAACATGAGCAGCTAGCGCCAGCGTTTCCCTTAAAGACTTCATACTCGCTTGCCCAAGCAGTGTCCAGGGATTGCGTGGGACTGCAAATCATGCCATTTGCACTTTCCTCGGCAGGAGGTGGCATCCATGCGAAGAAAAATTAGAACGAAAAAACCAAATCGACACAAGACCAAGCTGGGTCTCCCTGACCTAGAGCATGCCAAATCAGCGGTGCTCGTGAGCTTACGTTCACCGGAATCGCAACGAAGCTATCGCCGCTCCATCGACAATTTCGTCTCTTGGTATTGCTCGGAACCTCGGCTTTCGTTCAACAAAACAGTGGTCACCCGCTACCGGATTCATCTCGAAGACAAGTTGCTTGCACCTGGGACCATCAATGTGAGGCTCGCCGCCGTCAGACGACTCGCCTATGAGGCAGCCGATACGGGCCTTCTCAGTCCGGATCTGGCCACCGGCATTCGTCGTGTAAAGGGAGCGAAAAAGTTGGGCATCAGGCTGGGAAATTGGCTGACAGTGGATGAGGCTCGCTCGCTGTGGCAACTTCCCAACAGGAACACGCTAAAGGGAAAGAGGGATCGCGCGATTCTAGCGACCCTCCTGGGGTGTGCGCTCCGTCGGAGAGAACTCATTGATTTAACGTTTGACCACATCCAGCGCCGCGAAGATCATTGGGCAATCGTTGACCTGGTGGGAAAAGGCGGGCACATCCGTACGGTCCCAATGCCAGATTGGGTAAAGCACACCATTGATGACTGGCTGGCGATAGCGCAACTCGTCCACGGCAAAATCTTCCGGTGCGTTTGTCGCAGAGGGACTGTTTGGGGAACGGAGATTACTGAAAAAGTAGTCTGGCACGTCGTCAAGGAGTACGCGCTGAGGCTAGGAATTTCCAAGCTCGCGCCACACGATCTCAGGAGGTCGTGCGCTCGATTCTGTCACGATTCGGGAGGCGAATTGGAACAGATCCAATTCCTGCTCGGTCATATATCGGTGCAGACCACAGAGAAGTACCTGGGCTGCAAGCAGAGGCTCCGACAAGCTGTAAATGATCGACTCGGCATCGAACCTGTCGTTTGACTCCAAATTTGGAGACCAGCGCATATGCGTTGGGCTGATCAAGTGCCAGAACCAACTTTACCGGTAAGCCGACTATACATCCATTGACTCGGACGTTGGTTTCGCAATCCTGCCCGATCGTGTGGTCCTAGAAGCGCTAGTCCGCGGCTGCCGAGGTTCTGGCCGCAGTATTTGAGAAAACAACCGCAGTTTGAGTTGACTCGGCTAGAGGAAGGACGCAAGATACGCGGCAATATTCCCTCTAGATCAGTTCTGGTGTCCCCCGGAAAACCCTGCGTCGCACGGAGGGAATCTGAAAGGAAACTCCTATGGCACAAAGACAGCAACTCAAGGTTTTCGGTGCAACCATGATTCTTGCCGGAGTGGCGCTTGCGGTGATGTTGGTTCGCTCTCCGGGCCTAAAAGCGCAAAACGAACGGGACAACGACGAGGGGTCACTCATCCGCATCGGTTTCGCGATAGCGCCAGTCCCGCTGAATTTGGCGGGAAGGAATCCGGCCTTGGTGGGATTGGGCAGCTTCATTGTCAACGCTCAGTCGGACTGCAACGGCTGCCACACCGCCGGCGGGCCCCCAAACTTCAATTACGCCGCCGGCGGGAACCCCTACTTTGGCCAGCCGCAGAAAACCGACCCGACCATTTACCTCGCTGGAGGCTCGAACTTCGGCCCAGTGGGGACTCCAACCGGGCCTAACGGCTACCCAGGTCCAAACATGATTACCCGAAACTTGACGCCGGACAAGAATGGGCGGCCGGAGGGCGGTCACACGCTTGCTGAGTTTAAGCAGATCATGAGAAGCGGCACAGATTTCGACCACATCCATCCCGTTTGTACAGCAGACCAGCTGACAGCCATTCAGGGAGGCGCCACGCCCACCTGCATCCCCACTTCACCCGACAATCCGGTCCGTGGAGATCTTCTTCAAATCATGCCATGGCCCGTGTTTTCCCGCATGACCGACCATCAAATCGAGGCCATCTATGAATATCTGAGCGCCATCCCGTGCATCGACAACACATTTAGCACGCCGCCGGACGGCGCCCCCGACGAGCTACGCAACGATTGCGGCGGCGACCCACGGGTCGGTAGCCAGGACAGCCATCCGGCTGCGCGTCGTAGGACAAAGCCGTAACGCGTTATGAATGAAAAATAAACCTCTCAGCAGCGGTGGCTTGCCGTTGCGTGTGAGAGGTGTTGCATGATGTTCCTCCGTGTTGTATGGGTGCGCGCGCGGCGATGGTTTACAGCGCGCGCCGAAGAGGCGGAGCGGGAAGCGACCACGACAATTCTTTCTTTGGGTTTTGCGGTGAGGCCGCGCGCGGGATGCGCGTTTTTCAGCGCCCTAAGAGTTGCCCGCGCGTGGCCGGGTCCGTCGCAAGCGTAGTCGTCAAGTACACCCACCCTGGGGACTTGATTGCATAACCATAACAATGTCGGCTCCTTGGCCCGAGTAGACTGGTTTGTCGACGACCATAGGCTCGGGAGAAAGGAGCCGAACGTGATGATTATAGGCGTAGATTACCACCCGAGCTTTCAGACGATTGCATTTTTCATGGAAGAGACCGGTGAGTGTGGTGAACAGGAACTGAACCAGTGATGGACAAGCAGAGAAATTCTATCGAAATCTGAAGCAGCGAGGAATCCGCGTGCGGGTAGGCATGGAGGCTACCGGATATTCACGCTGGTTCGAGCGGCTACTCGCGGAATTAGGTTTCGAGCTGTGGATCGGCGATCCCGCAGAGATCAAGGCCAAGCGAGTGAAAAAGCAGAAGTTTGACCGCGAGGATGCTCGACTTTTACGCAGGCTGATGCTGGAAAATAACTTCCCGCAAATCTGGGTACCGAGCCCGGAGAATCGAGATTTGCGGCAACTGTTGTGGCACCGGCATCGGTTGGTGCAGATGCGCACGCGGATCATGAATCAACTGCAGGCATTGGCCATGAACGAGGGCTATCGCTGGAAGAAAAAACTGTTCAGGGAACAGGGACGAGCACAGTTGGAGAAGCTCACGTTGGCTCCTTGGGCCAGTCGGCGCCGGCGAGAGTTGTTGGAGTTGCTGGACCGCATGAATCCGACGATTGAGGAGTTAACCGCAGCCGTCGAGCGGGAAGCTAGGAAGCGACCCGAGGTGTTGCGACTGATGACGCATCCTGGCGTGGGTCCGCTTACGGCACTCGCCTTCGTGCTGATGATTGGAACTTGGGAACGTTTTCCACGCGGCAAGCAGATTGGCACCTACGTGGGGATGATTCCGAGTGAGGACTCCAGTGCTGGCAAGCAACGGCTGGGGCACATCAGCAAACAGGGCAATTGCTTGTTGCGCTTCTTGCTGGTGGAGGCGGCCCAAGCAGCAGCGCGTATCTATCCTGGCTGGCGACGTCGGTACATGCACCTGGCGATGCGTCGACACAAGAGCATTGCCAAGGTAGCGATGGGGCGCAGGCTGGCGATCCGGTTGTATTGGATGTGGCGGAATGGCTGTGAGTATTCACCGTCGTTAGAGTTCGGTTCGTACGCGGGACAGCTCGGAACCGGACATGGTGTGAGGTAGGACACCGTCCACTTGATTGGGCATCCCGCTCCCTGCAAAGGGAGTTTGAAGAAGTAATCATGGGTGCGCCGGGATAAACCGGCGTGGAGGTGTGGATGAAAGAGCCATACGGTGAAGGCCTAGCGAGCCACACCGGCTCCGAGTCATGCGCCCACAGTCGCAAGGAGCGCATGGACGAACTTGCCGCGAAAGACTTCACGCAGCACGCCTTTGGGAAGAAAGTAGTTGTCTCGTGAACGAACCCAGCGGGTGTGATCGAGTGAAAGGCCGCCGGCAGGAACGACACAATGTACATGCGGGTGAATATTGAGCTTCTGACTCCACGTGTGTAACACGCTGAAGAAACCAATCTCTGCACCAAGATGCCTCGGATCGCGAGCCACTTCGAGAAGGGTTTCCGCACTGCTACGGAACAGGAGACCGTAGAGGACCTTCTTATTCTGCAGCACCAGCGGAGCCAACCGATGGGGCAGTGTGAAGACCACATGCAGATAGCGGGTCGGGAGAAGTTCTCGTCGACGCGCAGCGATCCAGCGTTCCCGCGCAGCGATCTGACACTTGGGGCAGTGGCGATTGCGGCAGCTGTTATACGAGATGGTGGCACGATACCCGCAACGGGTGCACTCATCGAGATGACCGCCGAGTGCGGCAGTACGACACCGGCGAATGGCCAGCAACACTTTGATGTGCTTCCAACGGAGCCAGTGGCGATTTCGTTCGATGAAGACATCTCCCGCGGCGCGGATCAGATCGGCCACCTCGAGTGGTGGCCGGGCCATCTACTCTTCCTGCGGCGAAGGGCCTTCGAGCGGCAGTGAATCCAATGGACTCGCGGTCGTATGCAAGTGACGTTGGGAGAGATGCAGGTAGCGGGCCGTCTCTTTCAGATCGTTATGACCTAACAGGATTTGAATGGTGCGCAGGTCAGCACCATCCTCGAGTAGATGGGTCGCAAAACAGTGCCGAAGCGTGTGAGGATGAACACCTTTCTGGATACCAGCTCGCTTGGCGGCTTGCTGGCACGTATGCCAAACGGTTTTCGTATCGATCGGGTGATCGGCACAATGGTCGTGGTTGCCCGGAAATAGCCAGACTCTTGGTTTTCGGCGTAAGCGGTGCCAGTGCGCACGAAGTTCTTCAAGCAATTTAGGACTGAGCATTACGTCGCGGTCTTTGCGGCCCTTGCCGCCTTGGATGTGAATCACCATACGCTTGCTGTCGACATCGCTGAACTTTAAATGTGTCAGCTCGGCACAGCGTGCGCCGGTGGCGTAGAGGGTCATCAGCAAAGTGCGATGGAAGAAAGTGCCGGCCGTCTGGATCAATCGCGCGACTTCTTCCTGGCTGAGGATCGCTGGCAGGCGATGGTCCTTTTTCGGATAGGGAGTGTCGGCGATGCTCCAAGCTCTCTTGAGCGTCTTACAGTAAAAGAACCTTAAGGCTGCCAGACGGACCGCGACGCTACCCGCTGACAACGTCCGTTTTCGAAATAGCTCGGCTTGATATTCACGAATGTGTCGCGGGCCTAAGCGATCCGGGGAGCAGTTGAAGTGTCGAGCGAAATCCTCGACGGAGTGGATATAACTGCGTATAGTTTCGTCAGAGTAGTTAAGGCGCTGGAGTTCTTCCAGCATCAGTTTACGAAGATGGGTCACGGGGACCTCCTGTGACCCAAACTTATCTTAGCCTTTAGGCAACCACCGCTCCGTTCACCTCACGCGAAGCGTCCGCCGCCGGGCGGCTACGTCCAAACGCCGAAACCGGAAAAGTGGATTTTCGACCACCATAACGGTTCAAACACCTTGAATTGCTGTTCGAATGCTTGTCTCGGTTTAGCAGGGTATGTTCGATGCAGAGGACCAGCAAGATGCCGAACCTATTGAAGGTTGTTTGCGCAGGCGCGTTGACATCGGTAATGGCGGGATGTCACCACTCCGGGAATACCTCCACATCGGACGCTGCTCAAGATGAATTTGTGCAGGCGTTCTTAACAGCTCATGACAAGCAAGACTTGGATGCGGAAGAAAAGCTCGTTGATTGGGATGATGTGACAGAATCTTCCCGAAATCATTTTATTGGCGAACTTAAGTCCGGCCTGGGCGTGAAGATTACCGCGAAAATCGAGAGTATGCCGGCCGTGCCTCCGAATTTCAGCGCCCTCTATAACATCCCGCCTGAGAAGTTCCTCGTGGTTGTCTACGATGACCCGCGCGGGGCGATTACCGTGAAATTTCCGACCGCCAAAAAAGATGGCCGGTATTATTTCGCTCTGCGGAAAGAATAAAAGAGAGCAGCACCAACGAAGCTGCCGGTTTGTTCCTGATTGACGCCGTTACCGGCGGGAAAAAGTTTTTTGAACCCTTCAAAGAAATCGAGGCCCAGATCCCCTGCTGATTTGGGAACGAGGGCCTCGCTGATAGTCGCCGTCAGCTATTGATTAGGATTAGGGCCTTGCTGCTGCTCCGTTTGTCGCGACTGATCTTGTTGCTGAGGTTTCTTGGCGCGGTTCTGACGGGCAGCGTCAGCAACCGACTGTTCTGTAAAGGAGGATTGCTCCATCGCAGGGGGCTGAGCGACAGGCTGTTGCTTTGGCGCCACTGGAGTCGTCAGGCGGGCCTGCCGGTCGAATTTTGAACGATCGAGAACGTCGTCGCCCTGAACGAAAGCAGTGATTGCGGTTCCTTTGGGAATCGTGATGTCCTTGCCGTGCATGAAGAGGAAGAAGGGCGCGGCAGGCCACACGATGAGGCTCGTGGCCACGATAGCCCCAGTCATAGCACCGGTATGGCCGCCCCCTTTGGTGTTTTTCACTGCGCTGAGCAGCGTCTTGCTGCCGTCCACAAGGCGAACCTTGTCGATATTCAAGTCTAACTTCCCGCCGCGGCCCATTCGTCTCTTTGGCTGTGCGTCCGTTACGGTAGCCCAAGCGTTTCCACCCTTAGGAACCACAACGACGCCATCGACCAACACGTCTTCGACGACTTCGAACGGGATCGTCTGGCCGACAGTTGTGTCAGCAGACGAAATCGTTTCGCTTAGCACTAGCTTGATCGGCGTACCGTCTTCCAAGATAAATCGAGACCCTGCCGCAACCTGTGCGGGTTCCTGCGAATTGGATTGTGCGGCCATAACCGGCATGACCAACGCCAGGCTGACCGTCCGAGAGAGAATTTTCTTCATTAGATAGCTCCTCAGCATGAAATCCGGGGTCGCCTCGGGGTTGATCACCTCCGGCATCATCGATGCTAAATGGCGTGTAGGCCCTGGAACGTAGTACGGGGGTACCGATTACACAGATTTGTACGTGCCAGTCACGGTAGTTGGGGCAGGTGCCTTGCCCTGGCGTTCATCGTTTGGCGTCCAGCGAGACTGGTGAGACTACTCAGAAACGGAGAGCGCGAGAATATGTCAAGCGGCTTATTTCTTCGCCCCATTTTCATCGTGGCCATCTTGGTGTCGTGTCAGCACGGTGAACTCACCATGTTCGTTTTTTGAGAACTCGAATTGGATGGGCCATGGCTTGGAAAAGAATTTCGTATCCGACTCCGGAAAGACCGAAAGCGTCTGGCCATTGTCAAACTCCGCTAGCAAGTGATTTCCTTCGGGGATCATTTTCAGGTTGTAATTCGGGAACTGGTACGTCCCCGCATACCGCGCTAGAACTTCCTTCGACAACGGGATTTCCTTGTGCACCGACGCAGTTGGAGCGGTCTCGCCATGCGCCACGGCCGCAAGTGCCCTCGTCATCTCGTCGACGACAGTACCGTTAAGATTAGCCAAAACGATGACCGCAACTCTGTCCTCCGGAAAATAGGTCATGTCTGAATTAAAGCCAATGTTGTTCCCGTCATGCTCGATCACCAGATGACCGTTGACGTTCTTGACATACAAGCCGCACGCATAATCGCTCTTGAACGGCGCGGTCATTTTTCGCAGCGACGCAGCCGACAATACTTTGCCGGCGAACAGACCCTCTTCCCATCGGAGGAGGTCTTCGGTTGTGGAATAAAGAGAGCCTGCCGAGAAGCCGATCCTTGCATCGGGACGATCCCCATTTTCCATCCCGTTGCCGCCCGGCCAATAACCCGACGCGCGGCGCGGAATAATAGTCACAAAGGAGAACAGTCCCGAGTCGTTCATCCCCAGCGGTTTGAGAATATTCTTCTGAACAAAGTCCTCGTAAGTCTGTCCGCTGATTCTCTCTATTAAGTACCCAAGCACGATGTACCCCAGGTTCGTGTATGCCCATTGTTCGCCCGGCTGAAAGGTGAGAGGTTTGTCGTTGAAAACCAATTTGTCGGGCGTGCCGGGTTCGTATTTTGCGGCGTCGCCGCTGATGCCGGATGTATGCGTCAGTAGGTGATAGATGGTGATCTTGTCCCAAGATGCGGGCGCATCAACAAGGTATTTCTTCACTAAATCATCGGTCTTTAGTTTTCCGCGATCCTCAAGGAGCAAGATCGAGGCTGCGGTGAATTGCTTCGTCATCGACGCGATGTTGAATCGAGTCGTGGGAGAATTTGGAACCCTCCACTCCAAGTCCGCCATGCCATAGCTCTTGCTGAAGAGCACCTCTCCCTTTTTCGCGACCAGTACACTTCCCATGAACATCTGGGCATCGGCATAAGGCTTCACGACCTGCTCCAAACGGTCGCTCAGCGCTTGAGGATGGGATGGCTGGGACACTACGGCGAGGGCAAACGCAGTGAGTAGAGTCCGAAAAGGCCATTTAGCCAATCGCGTCATTCGGCGATTGTATCTGATTGCGGCAATATAGAGGGGAAGTCGTCTAACTTCCGATTAGCACTTACAGGACAAGTCGCCGGTAAGGCGAACCTGGCAGATGGCCGATTACCTCACTTATCAGAACTTGTCTGAGGGATTCCGAGATGCTGTCAAGCTCGGGCGGCTGTTTGCGCGGCCTTAATCATCGTTTTCTTCATGCGATTTTCGCCTGCCCAATACAGGCTGATCTCGTGGCCATCGGGATCATTGAGATAAGCGTGTCGCCAGCCCCAGGGCATCATGCGAGGCAGTTTCGTGATGTAGAATTTCTTTTGCTGAAGCCTGCGGCAGAACTCGTCGAGTTCTCGGACTTCGAAGTACAGACGCACACCATCGCTGGAAACGGAATCCTCAGGACCCACCTGATGCAGAGCGATCGTTCCGTCACCACCCGGCGAGCGCAGGCGTGCATACACCGGCTTATTCTCGTAACGGAAGTCTTCAATGAGCTTGAATCCCAGCAAGTCGCGGTAGAAACTGAGTCCACGCTCCACGTCCTTCACGTAGACCATGGCGTGGTTGAAAGTGAGTCTCCCGTCAATTTCCGGGGCAACAGAAACCTTGGTCGTTTGCGATCTGGCATCTTTGGAAGTCCCACGCTTTGCCGAGCGCGCAACCAAAGTCTTCTTCGTGGAGACTTTTCTTTGAACTGGCTTCTTCATTGGAATCGATTCGCTTCAATCCAACGACGCAAGTATCATCGCGGGTACAAAAACTGTCAAGGTCGAGAATATTCCAAACGTAAGCGAGCGCTCACGCGTGAACTGCAGAATGAAGTTCGTGTGTGAGACTTTGGCGCCAGGGAAAAGAGATGTGGTAAGCTAGTCGCAGCGCCTGATTAGCGCGCTTACCGGTCAAGTAGTTCGAGAACCTGGACGGCGTTCTCTTATTTCGCTGTTATGAGTGTGCTCGTTGTAGCTACACATTGCCATGTGCCCTGGAGCTTAATCCAGGTATCGACGAATCGTTCGCGGTGGACGTATGGTTTGCCTTTCTCCGTACCCTTGATTCGAAATACCCCAACGACGACAGCGACATCCCCATAAACCTGGACAGTGCTTTGCTCGGTGACAGCTTGGGATGGCTGATAGCTAGGCGACTTGATACTCGCCAGAAATTCGCTCTTTGACGAAACGCTTCCGTCGATATCGACAGATACAAACGTATTTGCCAAAAGCATGTCCAGCGCCTTCGCGTCTTTTGCTTCGAGCGCGTGATTCCATGCGTTTTCAAGCGCCATCACGCGCCCGCCCTCATCGCTCGGGCTTGGCTGTTGTGCCGCCGCCAAGGCAACAACGAACAGCAGCACGCAGACAGACTGAAATATCTTTCCCATGGTTTTTATCTCTTGACAGGCAGTCGAAATTCCAAATGCGAATACGTCTAGCGTAGAACAGAAATGCCATCTCGGAACAACTTCCGCGACCAAATTTCCGCCGCTGCACTTCCTGTAATTCAATTCCCTCGAGCGGTTCAATTCTCAACATTAAGGAATCTGGAAAGTAATTCGTGAACTTCTCAAGGCGAACGGCACACATACTCAAGTCCATGTGCCCCCGGGTGCAAGCCTGGTCCTTTCGCCGAGCGCAACGCAGTTTGAGGAACCCACGAACCGAGCTTCCGCGTCTTAAGCCGTACTGACGCGCATTTAGTTCCATTTCTTCTGCCCTCTCATAATATGGCATATCGCCATACATACATCAACCGGAAACTGTACAGTACGGGTGTTTTGTACATTCTGATGTGCAGCTAAGTGCCACGCCGTCAACGACGAGAGCAAAATCCGCACCGTCAGACCTGCAAAAATGTCCCAAAACACTCAAGCTAATGCGAACGCATGGCGACCCAGATAGCGACCCAAGCAGTGTAGAAACTGCCTCATTGACCGTCGTATGGCGCTATGGCATATTCAGCGCCATGAAACGAACCACTATTTGGCTGACCGACTCCCAGGTGAAAGCCCTGGCGAAGATTAGTAAGAAAACCGGCATGAAACAGGCTGAGTTGATCCGCAGGTTTATTGACCGGGGCATAGAGAAGTGGCACTAGGTTAGCGGCCAAGTCGCGTTTTCGTTTGCGATGGCTTTACGAAGTGAGACATGAGCAGACCGTATACTCGACCGTTTTATCAGCCTATTGGCATACCTCCGGGCGTCGTTGGCGAGCTCTAGGGCGAGTTTTTCGGGATGGGTAGGGGAGAAAGGTTGTTGCGACCCGGAAAATCGATGGCGTGACGTAATTTCCGACGCCGCATTTCCGGTAAGTGCGTTTTCTTCGCATATCGCCATTCAAGTAGGAACGCGATGCTGATTCCGACGAGAACGAACCGCCAAACCAAGGCTGTGTTGATGCGGATCACGCCCACGCTTCCGAGCAGGAAAACGACGCCAGCGACCAGAAACAATGGGCTAGTTAGAGCGCCGTGAAATGAGCGATTCTTGAGCCAGTTGGCGACACAGGCCGATGCCCATAGCGAAAACACACGCAGCCGCTGACGGCACATGAAAAGGACGCCAGTAGATTCCTATGAGACTCAGCACAGCCCACGCAAACATCGAGACTATGAGCCAGTAGCACAGGGCCGCTGGCGAGCTACAGCAAGCTTCTGCTCGCTCTTTCATGGCTTGCGTTCACTTAGAAAGTACGGCCGTGACTGCTCTCGAAAAATCGAGCGAATGTACCACTGGACCATTTAAGAACACAGCACGCGGAAGTTGGTCATCCCAATGTGAGTCTTGAGCGTAGACGGCGACTTCATCCCACGGAATCCCTTTACGGGTGCAGCACTTCGGCTGCGGTTGACCTGCATCCCCCTCAATTTTGCGCCGCAATTGTTCCGCGAACAGGTGGTCTTTATCCCAGTACTGCTCAACTCGTGGATCCGACAGTCGCGCCAAGACGCCCGTCCCCGGATGGGAGTAATCCGTTGGCAAAATCGGCTCCCACACAGCAAACACACGTATGCGAGGGTTGCTGTTTTGCTTCAAAATATCTTCGACTGCGGAAGACCCCCGCAAACACGTTGGTCACGTGGGGGAAAGCAAAAGAACGATGCGCACCTCGCCGGCTGAGGCATTGAACGCCGAGCGTAGTTGGTCAAAGTTCGTTGACGTGACCCAGAAAAGCGGCGGCTGCCCTGCCGGAACTTTCTCACCGCCATAGAAATGCCAACCTAAAGCGACTAGCCCAAGAGCGAGCAACAATCCGATGACGGCAAGGCGTGTCCTCATCGGTGTCCACCAAAATCCGCCAGCACGCCCGCGATCGCCTGAGGAAAGAGAAACAGCAACACCACAAGGAGAGTCGCCACGCCGAGGCACACGATTGCAGTTTTGCTCTGACGTGTGCGGCAACGCACTCCGCGGTAGACCTGAAAAAAACCGGCCGCCAGCAAAATCACGGAAAGCCCTAGCAGCCACGGCCTGGCGCTCGTCAGAAAGGCCGAAAGCCCAACCACGCCCGCCGCACCTAAGAACGGAAGCGGCAAGCAGCAACCTAGCGTCAGCAGTGACGCGAGCACCGCGGCCACCGACACACCACTTGTCTTCCACTTGGACATTTAGACTCCCAACCCCTGCGCCTTTTCTATCGCCGCACGTAGCTTCTGGGGAGAGGGCGCGCCGCTACCATCGGAATACAGACGACACATCAGTCCAAAACCACCAGCTCTTTCCTCCGGTGGTTCCACGTCCTGCCCGTTTATGCGAATCGTTGGTGACCCGGGGAATTTCAGCGATCGGGCCATTTCGACGTCACCCACCAGCACCTCGTTGACGTGCTCGCGAAAATTCTCAGCAGACAGCGCTTCACGAAGCCGTTGGATCGCCACGGCGTGATTCGGACAGTTGGCCACATACAGGACTTCGATTTTCATCCCTCACCTTTTATGCGTAGATCGTTCCAAGACCGTCAGAACTGGACACCCGCCGTTCTTCTTTCTCCGTCTGCGTTTTAGTTGAGAAGTGCACTTCTTCAGCATCGTCCCGAGTTCATCCTCGAGCCTCGCCAGCGCAATTCGCTTCACGTGAATGTCTTTCAGTTTGCTATCGAGCATCCTACGTAGTTCCGAGCACGCCCTCAGATCGTTGGTCCTGAGAGATAAAGACTCATGGATCTCCTTCAACGAAAATCCCAGCGTCTGCAAGGTACGAATGAACTCCACGGCCGCAACATCATCGGCTGAGTACAAGCGAAACCCGCCTTGGCTACGCGAAGGCATCGCAAGTAGCCCGCTACGCTCGTAAAAGCGGATCGCGTCAACGCTCGTGCCAGTTTGTTTGGCGATCTGGCCGATCTGCATGGAATTCCCTGACCTCGGCATTGGACATCACCAACCTACACCCTTGAGTGTAGTCCAGAGTCAAGCGCCATCACGCGAGTTAGAACGCCAGCCTTGCCCGGCGCGTCGGGGTCCACGAAAAAGCCGTGGCCATCGCCTCGCAAAGTTGTGACCGTAACCCCGCAACATCCGGGCGCGCACCCCACCATAGAGGGGCAGGGGTGGGGGTGCGTGCGCTCGACACCAAGCTTCGACGCTCAGCCTGGGCCGCGCAGTTAAGAATCCACCGGTAGCCGAAACAGGAAGACTCCATATAAACTTGTACCCATGTTCGGCCGCGTCAAATTCGTCTTGGTGTTGTCTTTTCTCTTGTGCGCTGGAGATACTGCCGCACAATCGGTCGAGGAAGAGAATGAGCTTGCGGTAGTTGAGGTAGGGGCCGCTGCATTCCGTAGTGTCACAGGGGATGCCACAAACAGTTTCGGCCCTTCCGTCGCCGTCGAGGTCACGCCAATAAAGAACTGGCTCGAACTGGAATTCGGCACTACGGCGCTCTTCCGACGCCACTCCACCGAATGGGGAACCGACCTCCTGTTTAAGAAGCCGTGGGACCTTTCACCGAAAGTGGAATTTATGTTTGGCATCGGCCCGGAATGGGATCACTCGAACCAATACGGAATAAACACCAATTCCGTGAGCGGAGAGGCTATAGGAGATTTCATGTTCTGGCCGTCCCGTAAGCATAGATTCGGTTGGTATCTCGAACCGACCTATGAGTACAACTTTGCCCGCGGCCATGAACAATCGGTCGGCATCACCGGGGGCCTATTGATCTCGATCCCTTAGGCCCGACGGGGTTACTCACCCACTATGAATACAGAGAAGCATTGGGAGAATATTTATCGCGAGAAGGCGCCGGAGGCAGTTAGCTGGTACCGTCCGCACTTGGACACATCCCTCGCGTTGATCGAAAAGGCGGCACCGGAACACCACGTTCCCATCATTGATGTTGGCGGAGGCGAGTCAACACTGGTGGACGACCTGCTTGCCGCAGGGTATCAGAACATTACCGTCCTGGACGTTTCCCAAACGGCGATCGACGTAACCAAGAAGCGGCTGGGTTTTGCCTCGGAAGGCATTCATTGGATCGCAGCGGACATTCTGACCTGCGAATTGGCGTCTAGTGCATACGATGTGTGGCATGACCGCGCGGTATTTCATTTCCTTACCGCGATGGACCAGCGCGCTGCCTACGTTCGCCAAGTGGCACGCGCGGTGAAGCCGGGTGGGCATGTGCTCGTTGGCACATTTGGACCTGAGGGGCCAACCAAATGCAGTGGGCTTGAGGTTGTTCGGTACGACGCGGAGTCTCTGCACGCAGAGTTCGGCGTGCGCTTTCGGTTACTGGATAGTATCAAGGAATTGCACGACACTCCGTTCGGCACAACCCAGCAGTTCCTCTACTGTCTCTGCCGCGTGGAATAAAACCCATCCTTGCGAGTGCCTTCGGGACATGGGCGTGTCAAGTCCCGATTAGCGCTGACTGCGTCTTCGACGCGTCGCTAGTGCCAGGAACTTGTCTACACAGATTTGTTGATTTGAAAGGATTTATTCAACAAGTTCCTGGAGAGTCGGGTAATCGGACAATTGCCTTCGCTGGCCGGAAACGTGGGTTGCGGGAAGCGAAATACGAGGCTCTGGGGTTATCGTTGGCAGCCCTTCCGGATTATGGAAGGGTTGCTCGTAATCCGCCCAGAACGCATGCTTTGCAAGCCAGATTACAATCTTGAAAGAGTGTCGGGGCTGCTCCCGTCCGTACATAAACCGTATATGTCGGTGTGGACGGGCTCTGTATTTGCATAGCGATAGATAACCGCGTTCAATTATTGCTTAGCGTGGACAACATGAACGCCCATGTGTCCGAGCGCGAGTCCTTGAACGGCGCGGCCGAATCTGGACGCGATCTCCTGGAAATTGATGTCTTCGATGGCACTAAATCCGCGCGAGCGAAGAATCGCTGCAATGCCAGCTGGCTCGAAACGGCTGACCGAACGTTCATCAATTTTCTCAAGCTGTTTGGTCCGCTCCTTTTCTGATTGCCTTGGCTCTTCTGAGGATGCCTCGGGAGGTTCCATGTAGTCGAACACCACCTCCGAGTTCTGGATTGACGACATGTAGTCCAGTGTGCGGCCGATAGCGTCCTGTGTCAGATATGGCACAACCCCGAGCCAAGTGAAAAACGCGGGCGAGTTCTGCTGAAAGCCTGCGGCGACGAGCTTCTCTCCCACGTCGTCCCGCTCGAAATCGACTGGCACGAGAATAAGCCATGGCGGAAGTGCGATTTGAGCTTCAGCCAAGCGTTGGCGTTTCCATGCCTGCGTCGCGGGGTGGTCCACCTCATAGATATGGATCTGCTGTGCGCCATGGGGATTCCGGAGAGCGAAAGTGTCGAGTCCGGCGCCAAGGATGACGATCTGCCGAATCCCTCTTTCGACAGCTCTTGACAAAGCATCTTCCGCAATCCGGCTTCGCGCGGTGGTGAACAGTCGTCCGATGCTGGCCAAGGGGTGTGCGTTCGCGAATTGAAGCACGTCCTTTTCGTCCTCACGCAGAATCTTCATGGCAAATGGGTCATAGAGGATTGAGCCATGATCGAGCACCTGATGAGCAGCTCGTTGTCGGGCGATCATCAGGGCTGTGCGGCTGGGTTCATTAGGCTTGATGTTCGAGGTCTCCGTTCTCATCAATAGCTGATCGCACAGCCGCCAAGAGGCGTCGATGGAGATGCATGCCATCCACTCTAAGCAAGCATCCATGAGTTCAGGCTGGTCGGCAACCCTTAGTGCGACCTGGAAAGCTGCTGAAAATGATTGTCTGGAGAGGAGGAACTCGATCAGACCGTGCGTCCCATCGCACGTAGCCTACAAGGCAGAGCGGGGAGGTAACGAACTGTTCTGGAGCCCTTGGAAAATGTATCCACGCTCGCAAGAGCGGCGCCGAAACCGTGAGGCAACGGTGTATCTGCCAGCACTAGGTGGAGACGGGCCTAGCAGCCTGTGGTGAAAATCGATTGGTAACCTGAAGTAACTTCCGTGCTGCGGAAATCTCTGTAGAATGCGGAACAGATTTTGGGGAGAACTGCTGATGGGCATGGGAACGCGACGGCAAAGACAGCGACAAGAGCAGATGTGGATCGCACAGCAGGAACTAGCGAAGGGGCCGGCACATCCTTTTTACAAGCGGGTGAATGAATTGCTGGAAGAGAGGAAGTTTGACGAGTTTGCCGAGAAGGAGTGCGCGAAGTTTTACGCGGAAAACATTGGACGACCCTCTTTGGCGCCAGGGATCTATTTTCGTTTGTTGTTGGTGGGCTATTTTGAGGGCCTCGATTCCGAGCGGGGAATCGCCTGGCGGGTGGCGGACTCGTTGGGCTTACGGAGATTTCTGGGAATCGGCATAGACGAGCCCACACCGGATCATTCGACCATTTCACGGACACGGCGGCTGATCGATGTGGAGACGCACCACAAAGTGTTCTTCTGGATTTTGGAAGTGCTGCGAGAGCAGGGGCTGGTGAAGGGCAAGACGGTGGGGATCGACGCGACCACGCTGGAGGCCAACGCGGCGATGCGTTCGATCGTGCGGCGCGATACGGGTGAGAGTTACGAGGAATTTTTGCAGGGCTTGGCCAAGGAATCAGGAATCGAGACGCCCACCCGGGAAGACCTAGCGCGAGTGGATCGCACGCGGAAGAACAAGGCCAGCAACGAAGATTGGGTGAATCCGCATGATGGAGATGCGCGCATCGCCAAGATGAAAGATGGGCGAACGCATCTCGCACACAAAGCCGAGCATGCCGTGGATCTAAAGACCGGTGCGGTGTTGGCGGTGACGCTGCAGGAAGCCGATTCGGGGGATACCACCACGGTGGTCGAGACTCTAGCGCAGGCCGGTGAGAACGTCGCGGAGTTGATTGGGACAGAAGAACCGAGCCAGAAACCACAAGTGCATCTGCAGGGCATCGAAGAAGTGGTGGCCGACAAGGGCTACCACAGTGGAGCGGTGGTAGCGAATCTGCAGGGTGCGGAAGTGCGGGCTTACATTTCGGAGAAGAAGCAGCCCGGGCAACGGCATTGGGAAGGCAAAGCCAACGAACAGCAAGCGGTCTATGCCAATCGGCGGCGAGTGAAGGGAGCCTATGGCCAGGGCCTGCTGCGGAAGAGAGGCGAGTTGATCGAGCGGAACTTCGCGCACTGCTACGATACGGGCGGAATGAGACGAACGCATCTACGAGGACACCGAAACATTCTCAAGCGACTGCTGATTCACGTTGGGGCATTCAATCTCAGTCTAATTTTTCGCTCGCTCTTGGGCTCGGGTACCCCACGGGAGCTGAGAAATCGTCAGTCCTCGTTTCTTTGTGTGCTGCTTTTTCTGTTCCGTCGCCCTTCCGTGGCCTCGAGTCCCAGAAAACCTTGTGTTTCATCACCACCATTCGATCGGCGGAAAAATCATCGCTATCTCAGATACAGACTTCGCCACTCAGAAAAATGCGATTCCGCCACGGGCTGCTAGGCTTGATCGTACGATCAGAATATACAAATGCTCGGAAGCGTCGTCAGCCGAAGAGAGCCTAAAATGCTGCGCGGCTCTTCTTGCAGTGAGCACAGAGGCTTAAGGGTTCTCTGTCATGGGTAATCAACACTGCCGGCGTAGAGAGCAGATCTAACCGATTGCGTCATTTCAGCGGAACAGGGTAAGCCCGTAGCGCTCCTCGCAAGGGGTAAGTCCATCGCAAGATGGCACCGATGGCGATGCGGGTAACGGAAATGGGAGCAAGCGAAGGCTGCCCTGTAATCGGGCAGATAGAGGTTGCATCGTGGGGACAAGATCACCTCGCCGGAAACGGAGCTGACTTCCTGTTGGTGCTCAGCTCGAGAACTCTTGAGGAACCGATGCATGAAGCAAAGCAAATGACGATGGCGTAAGCCATTGGTGCAGCTTCACACACGACGGTGATTCCACCGCCGTGCGAATCGGCAGCAAGTCAGTATCGAGTAGGTCTGATTCGTTTTGCACCAGGCCGCGTCCTCGTTTTTCATGGGGGCGTTTTTGGGTGCTCGAGCCGGATGAATGGGAAACCTTCAAGTCCGGTTCTTAGAGGGCTGGGCGCCAGCAATGGCGTCCGGCTACTCGACCCTAATCGCGTTACCTCAGGGTTGCCCGTTCATCCGGGAGCAATCGCGAAGAGTCGAATGTACAGTCAGTCATTCTGGAAGCACGTCCGCAAACACAAATCCATCGCGCTCGACCACTTCCCCCACCCGCACTCCGATCGGGCGAGAGAACACTGGCGCGTCACAAACGAACGTGTGAAATTCCCCGTTTTCGCCGCACGGGTCGATTTCGGGGGGCAGAACCTGCAGCAAGCGCAGGTCGTAATCACGACCGGCAAAGGATTTCGCGAGCTTCGAGGGGTCGACGCAGGTAATCTTTGCCTTCACGCCCGCCGCGATCATATCCCGGCCCAATTGTCCCGTGGGAATTTGCCAGACGGGAAACAGCGGTTCGAGCCCGCTCCCCTGTAGTTGCCGCACCCGGTAGTCGCGAATGTCCTGAAGAAACAGGTCTCCGAATGCGATAGTGGTGATTCCCTCAGTCGTTGCCCGTTGGCACACAGCGCGCATCCGCTCTTCGTATTCCAGGTTAGAGCACGGCCATGGCAGTTCCACCGCCCAGAGCGGGAGCGCAGTTTGCTCAGCCTGCGCTTCCACCAACGCACGCCGGACTGCATGCATCGCCACGCGATTCGCTGCAGAGTTAAAGGTCGTTAACAGCGCGGTCACCTGGATGTCCGGCTGTTGCCGAAGAAGATGCAGCGTCCAGGCGCTATCCTTACCGCTGCTCCACGACAAGAGAACCTTCCTCAAGTCCGGCTCACGATCGTCCGCGGCACATCGCTCGCCGCCTGTGCTTCAATCCGCCGCCAATGCACTCCCGCGGGTCCGCCGAATGAGACACCATGGAGGATTTCGGCAATGATCTCTGCCGTTTGTGAGATCGTCATTCCGGAACGGTTGAAGAATAAATTGCCGTCCGCAAACGCGACGTTGCCTTTGCGTACCGCTTGAAGCTTCCGCCACCACGGATACTGCTCCAATCCGGTTAGTTCGCGTAGGCTCCGCTCCAAGTTGAATCCGCAGGGCGCAACAATAAGATACTCCGGATCAGCATCACGAAGCCGCTCGCCAGGAATGGCGGCCGAGTATTCTCCTTTTCGTCCAAGTAGAAGCTTGCCGTTGGCGATTTCCACGAGTTCCGGACCCCAGTTTCCCATCGCAAATACAGGATCCGTCCACTCCAGCATGACCACGGTTGGCTGGGTGAAACGCGCAGCCTCCTCCCTGACCACGTCCAGGCGCAGTCGTTCGCGACGGACAAGGACCTCACCGTGCTCCTCCAGACCCAGCGCTTGCGAGATCCGTCGAATACTTTGAAAGATTTCCTCCAAAGATGCAGCGGACAACGCCATTTGCTGCGCTGTCAGTGCACAAGCACCACTTCGCTGTACATCGCCGGAAGTCACGGCACACACTTCGCAGTGCGCTTGCGTGATCAGCAGATCGGGACGCAACTCTCGAATCAATTCTCCGTGGACGTGATATAGCGGTTCGCCTAACCGGAGCCGGCGCCGAACCTCCGTATCGATTTCCCTGCTCGAAACAGATACGTCAAAGGCGGGTTCGCTGCAGGCAGGGAGCCGCCGTACCCAGTCCGGGTTATCGCACTCATGCGACCGCCCTACCAGCATTTCGCCAGCGCCTAAGGCACAGACGATTTCTGTGGCGCTCGCCAGGAGAGAAACTACGCGCATGCTATGAAACCTGCAGCACCGGTTGGCAATAACGGCTGAGGACCTCATAGCCACCGAAAATCCAAACAGTGTATAGTGCATCGCCCAACGCTTGATTCTGGTAGAAGGGTATCCCCGCCAGGAAACAGGCTGTCAGACCAGCTGCGGTATGCGGATACCATAGGCTGGTAGCCCAGAACATGAAATTGGTGATCAGGAAGAACGACAGACTGGAAGCGAGAGCCGCGCCAGCAATTGCACCTGCGCCACTTCGGTTGCGAATCAGCAAGCCGAGTAGCACCGGGATCAGCGCCGCCGCGTACACGTACCAAAAACCAGGATAGAAACCCATCACGGCGTCGCTCAGAACGAGCGCAAGTAGAGTCGCCAAAACACCCGTGCTGGCCTTTCGAGCTTGAAATCCCGCAAACAATCCGATGGCCATGATCGGAGTGAAATTCCACGGATGAGGAAGTAACCGCGCACACGCACCAAGGAACACCATCCCTATCCATAAGCGTTTCTGAATTTCCATCGTTAATCCCCCGCCGCTATTGTAGTTCTTCTCGCAGTCCTTCGCGCCCTGAAAATCAGCAACAAGGATCTGATGATGGTCAGAGCCTGACAGAGATGGGACCTGCAAAGCCCTGCACGCAGAATTGGCCGTACTCGGCATTTCGATTCGCGCCACCCCGCGATAACTCCTCGTCTGCTACACGGAAGTTATCCTGCAACCGCGTTCGAGGAAGTAATTGAAGCAAACCATCGCGGCACTTGGACGATTAACGCGCTATTCGTAGAAGTGGTCGCAGTTGGCGTTTCGATCGGAGCCGCCTAAGATACCCTCGGATTCTCAGTTTATCTCCGAGTTGTCTTCGGTCTGATTAAGCTGAATGAGAAACAACCACACTCGCAAATCCGCGCACCTGCTGGTGTGGGCAGTCGAGTGCACGTCAGGGCCGGACTCCATGAGGCAGCGTTTCGCAGTTTAGCTCGTTGCCCGAGAGTTTAGTAGAGGTTTTGATTTTCGGCTCTGCACAAGAATTAGGGGAGACCCGCATTTTAAGCCGCTTTCTGAAGAACGATAAATTCTGTTTTTGTGACCGCCATGCGCTGTGCCTTGAGCAGTAGGTAAGCGAGATTTTTGTAGCCGCGGCCCCTTCTAAGAAGAGTTTTGATGTTGCCGTTGATGGCTTCCACCACTCCGAAGCGTACCTTCGTGCGGCAGTAGTTCAGGATGCCGTCGAGGTGATCCAGCAGCATGTAAGCGAGGTTTTGGAAAGGTACCAACCGTTGCCATCGCAGTTGATCGATCCAGCTCTGCAAGTACCGCAGCATGGCTCCTTCATAGCGGTAGGTCCACAACCGCTCCAAGCTTTCCTTCAGAAGGTAGGCTTTCATCACCCGCCGGTTGAGGGCGAACAGATCGTTTAGCTGCTGGCGTTTTTGGCTGTCCAGATTCATCCAACGCGTCAACAGCAGCCAGCGCTTGCCCTTCACAACACCGCGCATGCGCCCACCTTTGCGGAAGAACTCCGCTCTCCGCACTTCATCGATGGCCTTATTGGCATGCTGTAGCACGTGGAATTTGTCGAACACAATGCGGCAGTTCGGGGCCCACTGCTCAATGCTGTTGGTGAATGGCCGCCACATATCCACGCAAGCCGCCTCGATGTGCTTCCGCTGGCTTTCCTTCAGTTGCGTTCGAAAAAACTCATCCAGCGTTTCTTGCTTGCGATCCTGCCCGAACCACAAAGGCTCGCCGGTCTCCAAGTTGCTGACCACGGTGATGAACTTCATCTGCTTGCCGAAATAGATCTCGTCCACACCCATCTGCTCTAAGCCATCCTTGCGGCGCGTGGCACTCCAGCGCTTGAGATACCGTAGGTCGATCGCTCGCACCGTGCTGGCAGCTAGTCGAAACTGTCTGGCCACTTGGCGTACCGAGGCACTTTCGCATGCCTGTCCCACGGCTTCTTCAAAGCGCTTGCTAAAGGGCGCTTTGCTCGGTAGCTGTGGCACCTTCTCCACCCTGATCCCGCAGTTCGGACAGCACACTCGGTACACTTCGATCATCACCGTCGTCCGATACTCGCCCCACGGTAGGTCTCGCACCTCGCGCTCGTTGTAATCATGCGCCTCGCTAAACTTTCGTCCGCATCCTGAACAGATCAGCTTCCGGTTACCCCGCTTCCGCCGCACCCATAAACGCAGCGTCTTGGCGGCTTCATCGACCTCGTGCCGGTAGACTCGGTAGCCCGGCCATCCCAGTATTTTCGTGAATTCGTTGTCGCGCATTCCGCCGAGTCTAGCCGAACTGCTCCTCTACGGAAACCCGCTCTCCTATTGGGTCTCTACGAATTCCTGCTCAGAGCCTGATTTTCTTATGGCAACACCTCACCAGGATCCAAGCATCGAGGAGTATCTGCTCAAGCGGCTGAAGCCAGTGGAAGGTGCGATTCCGCATCTTCCAGGAATAGAGATGTACGGAAATTCTATTCCTGCCGGAACCGTCGGCGGCGACCTGTTCGAATACATAAACTTTCAGCAGCGTTACGATATCGATGCACGTATTCAGGGGGCCCTGAAGCTATCGCAGGAGTTTCTCGAACCGCTCCCGCCTGGTGCGCCGCCGCGTAATTCGGTGGACGATCATCTGGACTGGTTGAAGTCAAGGCCAGGTTACACGTCCAAGATGGAAACCGAGTACAGGGACGCTCGAAGCTCGGAGCAGGTGCGGGTCGCCGAAGACATGCACGAGCTCTATAGCACGGCGGGCGTTCTGCTGGTGGACGCCGAAGGACACGGAGTTATTTCAGCAAAGATTGCCTCCACGGTGCACGATACGTTTCATGCCTTGATGCTCTCCGAACTCGATCGCCACGGGAAAACGACTCCGGAGCTCTTTGAAAAGATCAACCTACGATTGGCGCAATCCGTTACCGCGCGGAATGCGCTCGGCAGAACTGAGCAGGAGTACCCACGCGAGATTGCGACTATGATTTACGGCGAAGTGCGTCCTTCCGGCTATTTTCGGTTCGTGAATTTCGGGCATCCACCCCCGCTGGTGTTCTCTCTAGAATGGCGCAAGTTCGTAACGCTTGATAAAAGCCGCATGGTGCAATTCCCACCCCTCGGCCTGGAGATTTCCGAAGACAATCCCGATAGAAAAAGGTATTTCTCAATGGAATTTCGGCAGAGGCGAGTGAACTCCTCCGATCTCGCCGAGATTACACTGATGAGTCCGGGAGACATTCTTTTCCTTTACACCGACGGGGTTTATGACGGCAACGATGCTGAAGAACGCCAGCAACTGGAAGCAGTGACGCGCGAGCGCTGCCTGCTGCCAGCAAAAGACATATGCAACGCCTTGCTTGAAAACGCTCTAAAGAAAGACGACCATCTACGCCAGATTGGAGAACCAGATCGCATTGACGATAAGACAGTGTTTATCATCAAGCGAAACTGAATGCGGTAAGTCGTTCAGGGTTGCGATGATGCGAGGAAAAATCCAATGAAGCGATCGTGGATTTCGAAAGGCCTTATCCTTATATTGATAGCGCCATTTGCTGCAGTCGGACTAGTGTGGGGCTACAGCATCGGCTCCGCGAGACGCGTACATGCGCTATCAGAAGCTCCCGAAAAATCCGCCTTACGGCCTCAACAGCTCAGCCCTGAGGGCCAAGCTTCGCTGCGTGCAATGATTCAGTCGGGGAATTTCACGGACTTGCGCTGGCCAGATTTTAGCGATTACAACAAGCACCTGCAGAAGTTTTACGAGTCGTACGGCTATTCCTTGCCTTGGGTCAGAGGAATGGAGCCAACCACAGAAGCACCGCAATTAATTGCGCTTCTATTGAAGGCGGAGCAAAAGGGGCTGTCCGCTGAAGACTACGACGGACCACGCTGGACCGGCCGCCTCGAGAAACTGAAACCTACGACGCCGCAACCGTCCGAAGGGGATGCCGTGCGATTCGATGTCGCCCTCACCGTTTGCATAATGAGGTACATTTCCGACCTTCACATCGGCAAGGTAAATCCAAAGCATTTTGACGTTGACTTTGGTCTGGACGTCGAGGCCAGGAAATACGACTTGCCCGAATTCTTGAAGGAGCATGTCGTGGATGCTCCCAATGTTGCCGGCGCCTTGGCACAGGTGGAGCCTCCGTACCCGGGTTATCGGCGCACGATCCAAGCCCTGAATACCTACTCGGACCTCACTAAGCAATATGACGGCAAACCGCTACCCACTACACCAAAAACGATTGTGGCCGGTGACTCCTATGCCGGTGTTCCCCAACTGACGCACTTGCTCCGGCTGGTTGGTGATCTCCCTGCCGACGCGAATGTTCTGGCCGATGGAACCGTATATCAAGGCCCGCTTGTGGCTGCGGTCAAGAATTTTCAACGCCGGCTTGGGCGGGACCCCAATGGACGAATCGACGCACAAACATTGGCTGATCTGAACGTACCTCTTCTCAGCCGGGTGCGGCAGATGCAACTGACCCTCGAACGATGGCGATGGCTGCCCCTTTCTTATCAGATGTCGCCCGTCATCGCCAACATCCCCGAGTTTCGACTCCGCGCCTATGACGAAAATTTCAATGTCGCTGTGACGATGGATGTGGTTGTGGGGAAGGCGTACACGCATGACACGCCGATCTTCAGCGACACGATGGAATATCTAGTATTCCGCCCCACTGCTGTCC
This sequence comes from uncultured Acidobacteriota bacterium, assembly GCA_963721915.1. Classification (GTDB taxonomy): domain Bacteria; phylum Acidobacteriota; class Terriglobia; order Acidiferrales; family UBA7541; genus Acidiferrum. Next base: position 258,057 of record CAVRLD010000013.1, read on the forward strand.
GAATTAGCTGAGAACTCGGTTCGGACTTATCCAGAATAAGGGCAAAAGTCGTCGCCCGCGCCCCGGACGGGGGCAGGTTGGCGGTTTCGAAGGGTTGCTCGGGTCTGATGCTGTCTAAATTCTCCTCTCTGGAAGTCTCGTAACCACGCGGTTTTTTTTCGAGGCGGATGATCGCTGCTGTCCAATGATTGGCCCACTTAGACCCACTGCAGCGCCAACTGTTTTGGCGAGGTGGCTGGCAGCGGCGGCGGTTGAAAGGGATCATCGATCCAAGTCCACAGATCACGGTAAACGAATAGCTGCTGGCGTAGGAGGGCCACCAGATTCGAAAGGGACCAACCGAACGTCGACCTTAGTTGCAGATATTTCACCAGCAGCATGGCGATCAGCGCCGTCCAAAGCTGCGTCTTCAAGGCATTGGCCGAAGTCCCTACAAACGTTTTCACCCGCAGCGACGGTTTCAAGGCCCGAAAAAACAACTCTATTTGCCAGCGCTCCTTGTACACCGAGGCGATGGTAGCCGCCGCCAGTTCCAAGTGATTGGTCAGAAATACCAGCACGCGATCGCGCTCCTCATCGTAAAACTCGATCCGCCGGAAGTAGGCATCCCTGCCCACCTGAGCCAGCTTGTAGAAAAAGACCACTTCATCCCGTAGCACGCCGCGCCGCTGTGGAACTTCACGCTTCTCCACCACTCCGTAGTCGGCGTTTTCCTTTAACCGGGTAACAAAATAGACCGCTTGCTTGGTTAAGTTCGTAAACCACTCGTAGTCCGTGTAACCGCGGTCAAACACCAAAATGGCCCCCGGCGCAAACCGCAACTGCCGCGCTACGCGTACTTCATGCTTTTTGCCTTCCGTGATCACCGCGAAGGACGGCAGATAGCCATCGTGGTCCAGCAACAGGTGTAACTTCACCGCACCTTTGGTCAGGCGAAACTTGGCCCCATCAAACATCGTGGCGCACAGATCGATCACGGTGGCGTCCAAGCTCATCAGCGGGTTCTTGAAACGGAATTTCCTCTTCTTCCTGGTCCCTGATTGGCTGGCCGCCAAGATCTGGCACTTCGCCAGCAGTTGCTCAAACACCGTGCGCTGCAACTGCCAAGGCCGATGTTCGTTGGCATAAGCCAAGGTGGAGCGAGCCGGAGCGCTGGGCAGACCCAGATGCCGAAGTTTTCCTTCGCTGGCGGCCAAGCCCCCACAGATTTCACGCAAGGACTTGGCGTGCCCCAGCTGACAAAAGAGCATAGCGATGAACTGACCCCAACTACTGAAACCCCGGGCATGCCGCTCAGCGCCGTGCTCGCGCACGGCAGATTCGAACTCCAGGCGAGGGATTAACTGCAAAATTTGTGAGAAAATACTGCTGACTCGAGTCAAAGGCTGAGCCTCCTTAGCATTGTGATTGGTTCGTCCAGAACCCAACCTCAAGCTAGCAGATGCTCAGCCTCTTTTCTTTCACAAATCGAAATCCTAATTTGGACAAGCGTGATTCCGCCCCTACTGGAGTGTTCCCTATTCCATCGCCAAAGCTGAATTCCTGCCGAAAATCGCTCGGGATCCTGGCTCTTTGGCGAAGAAAGGCTTCGAAGTGGTAGACAGCCGACAGCAGGTCGTCACTTCGGGGGCAGTAACGAGCGAGGTGCTCGAACAGCTCCGGGCAGGCAAGCTTTTCATCCGGCAGACGCCAGGTCCCAAAAACTCACTCGGACTCGTAAAATTCATCTTTCCAAATAACTACAACATCTACTTTCACGATACGCCCGAGCAGGAATTCTTCGCGAAATCCCGGCGGGATTTCAGTCATGGTTGCATCCGGCTGGAAAAGCCCGCCGATCTGGCTGTTTGGGTGTTGCGTAATAATCTCGGCTGGGACATGGATCACGTCCGTGCCGCCATGAACGCCACTACAACCCAGCAGGTAAATCTTGTCCATCCGATTCCAGTATTAATCCTCTACACCACGGTGATCGTGCGTGAGGACGGACTCGTACGCTTCTACGACGACATATACGGGCACGATGCCGCGCTCGAGAAAGCTCTAGAAAAAGGTTACCCGTATCCGAATTAATCGCCAGCGAGCAGACTGGTAGGACACTCGAAGCACCACTGGCGGACACGACCAATGTCCACGTGGATAAAGTCAGAGTGAGGATAGTAGCCCACACCGCCGCGATGGAGCGCGAGGGCCGCCTTGCGCAGCTTGAGTGTCTCGATGGCCGGCATGCGCAGGTCTATGGCTTCTGCTTGAATATGCAGACTGTTCTTGGCGACTCCCGTGGTGTGAGCACGAAGAGATTCGTTCGTTGACGAAGTGCGGTAGCCGCAGACAATATCGATCTCGCCGCCGGGCTGCCCGATCGACGAAGTAAGATCGTAAAGGATGTCGTACAGTCGAGGATCAAAATGGCGGACGTCGCCGGTTCGATGATCGCGCAGGAAGTAGTCGATTTTGGCGAGCGCACTCGAGATGTACTGGTCACCTCGGCGGTAGACAATCCCCATCCGCTCACCCGTGTGCGTGTTGTAAAGAAGCAGACGATGGTCTTGAGCCGTAGTAGCTGTCTGCTCAGAAGACACCGTACGCGATTGGGCACACGCGCCGCCTGGCGTAATCAATACCAGAATTGGGCTAACGATCCAAAGCCACCGCGAAACTTTCCTAGATGCTTGCATATTTTTGGTGATTTTATCACAAGGGGCGTTGCGGCCGATTCGTGCAGATCGCGCAAGCAAACGGGGTGGACAGAGCCGTTGGAACAGCAGGCTCCTGCGAAGGCAAAATGGTCGCGGAGCAGCTATCCGATAGTGAAGACCACTCGTGGTTTACCGGGTGCATTTTCTCAAATGGACTCGATCTCTGAAAGTGGCACAGGTTTTGTCGCGATCTGGGTTCGTTGAAGTCTCCATAGACGGGTATCTTGCCGACTGCCGTAATGATTCCTGCTTTCATGCCATTCCTCCTTTGTGCCCAACCGCTGACCCACGCCCTTACGGGGGCGCGATCAAAAACGCGCTTTTCGCTCTTGTGACCAAGCACAGCCGTAATTTCATGAGCCGCCGTTGGGGAGCGGCTGCTTATGAAGATCAAAGGCAGAGAACAGAACGACCCGTCAACCACAGTCGGTTTTATAGATCTCGATTTAGCCAAGGCAGCAGTTTTAGCCAGTTTGCGTTCGCCGGGCTCGCGGCGTTGTTATGAGCATGCAATCAGCGAGTTCATCGATTGGTATTGCTCCGAACCTCGTCTGGGATTTAACAAGGCTGTGGTCACACGGTATCGCATGTATCTTGAGTCGCGAAGATTGGCGGCAGGAACAGTCAACCTCAGACTTGCGGCTATTCGTCGGCTGGCATATGAGGCCGCTGACGTTGGATTGCTAAGCCCAGAGCAAGCGGCTGGGATCCGGCGCGTGAAAGGTGCGAAGAAACTCGGCGTCCGTGTCGGGAATTGGCTTCTCGCCAAAGAGGCCCGCGCGCTGTGGGAATTGCCCGATGCCACGACATTGAAGGGAAAAAGGGACCGGGCGATCCTTTCACTTCTTTTGGCTTGTGGGCTGCGCCGTGGCGAGGTTGCTGCATTGGAGTTGGACGATATTCAGCGCCGTGAGGATCATTGGGCCATAGTTGACCTGGCAGGAAAAGGCGGGCACGTTCGGACCGTGCCTGTTCCTGATTGGGTCACGCGAACAATCGGTAAGTGGGTCGCCGCAGCCGGCATAAGCAGTGGCAAACTATTTCGGTGTGTTTGTCGAGCCGGCACGACCTGGGGCAATTTCATGACCGACCGCGTGGTCTGGCACGTTGTTAAAGACTACGCCGCAAAGCTCGGCTTGCCTCAGTTAGCACCACATGATCTCCGCCGCTCTTGTGCGCGTCTATGCCATGTTGCTGGAGGCGAACTGGAGCAGATTCAATTTCTGCTTGGACATGTGTCGGTCCAAACCACTGAGAAATATCTCGGCTGCAAGCAGCGAATCCGAAACGCAGTCAATGATCAGATCGGCATCGAAACCCTCATCTTGAAATAGGGCAATTTGCAGCACAAGGACGAATAGCCGACTTTTCGTCCAAGTGAAATTGTGTCGGTAAACACCAGGGCGTTTGGACTAAGCCGCTGGCGCGGCAGACGCTTCGCGTGCTAGACTCCGCGAGTCATGCCTCAACCTGGCGTTTTCACTCGCTTTTTTCACTTTCGCCCCATTCCGGCAACTATCGTAAATTCTGTCGATTACAGGCGAAAGTCGATTCAATCCCCATAGGTCCGCGCCTGCCGCAAACGCCAGCGGCTCAGTCCAAACGCCCCAATCGAAAGTGCCCGGAATCACTGCTGAGCCAACTCCTACTCTATCTGCCAGGGCACTTCCGATTGAGTCATAGCGTTTGTCGGTACTAACCCGACGGGCGAGCTGATAACTTCCGGGTTGCGTAATACATTCTCTATCTGCTCTGTGATCGGCTAAACTTAGCTCGATTCTTCACATGCCTTTCTCTGCTGGCGACAAACTCGGTCCATATGAAATCCTTGCGTCCATTGGAGCGGGCGGGATGGGACAGGTGTATCGTGCCCGAGATACCCGTTTAAATCGGGACGTCGCGATCAAAGTTTCTCGCGAGCAGTTCAGCGAGCGCTTCGAGAGTGAAGCCAAAGCATTCGCCGCACTCAATCATCCCAACATCTGCCAGATTTACGACGTCGGCCCAGATCTTCTGGTCATGGAGTACATCCACGGGCGGCCGATCGTCGACTGTGAACAGCCGGAGGCCCTTCCGCCAGAGGAGGCGCTGCAGCTCGCGCGGCAAATTGCTGTCGCGCTCGAGGCCGCACACGGCAAGGGAATCATTCATCGTGACCTCAAACCAGCGAACATCCTCGCGACCTCGAGCGGAATTGTAAAGCTGCTGGATTTCGGACTCGCGAAACAGAATCACGGCAGCCTGACCGACAACGAAACCCAGAGCATCGGCGTTACGCAGGTGGGCACAATCATGGGCACTCCGGCGTACATGTCGCCAGAGCAGGCCGAGGGCAAGCTGGCCGACGCGCGCTCTGATATTTTTTCTTTTGGGGCGGTGCTTTACGAAATGCTCGCGGGACGCCGCGCCTTTTCTGGAGGCTCGTCCGCCGCGACCCTGGGCGCTATCGTTCACAAGAATCCGGAATCGCTCAACGCGCCGCCCGCGCTCGAAGCGATCGTGCGCAAGTGCCTCTCGAAATCTCCGGACGGCCGCTTCCAGACGGCGACAGATCTCCGTCAGGCGCTCGAAGAAGCCTCCACACGGGGCATCTCAGGGCTCAAACGGCGCGCCATCGCTTTGGCTTTTGCCGTGAGTCTGCTAGTCATATCTTGCGCCGGAGTCTTTATTTATCTGAGACGGTCGAAGGTAGGCATTGCTTCCATCGCAGTTCTGCCTCTGGAGAATCGAACCAACGATCCCGATGCAGAATACATTTCCGATGGCGTTACGGAAAGCATCAACAACAGCCTGGCGCGGTTGCCCAGCCTGAAGGTAACTCCGCACAATGTCGCTCTCCATTACAAGGGTAAGGCGATGGATGTGCAAAAGATTCGCGACGAACTTGGCGTGCAAACCGTACTCACAGGGGACGTCAGGCAGCGGGGCGACGATTTAACTATCAATGTCGAACTCGACGACATTCGTAACGGCAAGCAACTGTGGGGCGAGCAGTACAACCGGAAGGTGGCCGACCTGCTGGCGGTTCAGAGTGACATTGCAAGGGAAGTTTCCCAGCGTCTGCGCTCACAACTTTCGCCGGAAGATCAACAGAACCTGACCAAGGGCTCGACAGATAATCCCGATGCCTACCGGCTTTATCTGAAGGGCAAATACTACACCAACAAACTCACCAAAGAGGGGTTTGACACGGGCATCGACTACTTTAATCAGGCTGTCGCTGTCGATTCCAACTATGCCCTGGCTTACAGCGGCCTGGCTTTCAACTACGTGAACCAGGACGATTGGTTTATGTCTCCGAACGAAGCTGGGCCCAAGACCAAGGATGCGGCCAAGCGGGCGCTTGCGATCGACGAATCCGACGCGGGGGCTCACGTTTCCCTGGCGATCGTCACGCACTGATATGACTGGAATTGGGCCGCAGCGGAAAAGGAATTCAAACGAGCCATTGAACTGAGTCCCAACAATTCGGACGCTCACACGTACTACAGTTGGTTCCTGGCGCCGATGGGGCGAAACGATCAGGCTATCGCGGAAGCCAAGCGGGCACAGCAAGCCGACCCACTCTCCGGATTCGCTGCCTTCAGCGTGGGAGCGGCTCTGGTGTTTGCACGACGCTGGGATGCGGCGATTGAGCAACTCCGCCGCGCCATTGAGATTGACCCGAACTTTTGGTTCGGTCATTGTTTCCTGGGTCGAGCTTATGAGCAGAAAGGAAAGCTGCCGGAGGCCATTGTCGAGTTTCAACGCGCGGTCGAACTGGAAAAGGACAATGCCGAGACCTGGTCGGGCCTGGGACATGCATACGCGTTGTCGGGGAACCGCACCGAAGCGCAAAAGATCCTGGATCATTTAAACGAGGTATCTGCGCATAGTTGGGTCGCGCCGTATAACATCGCGGTCATTCATGCAGGCTTGGGACACAAAGACCAGGCATTCGCCTTGCTCGATCAGGCCTACAAAGACCGGTCCTACTACCTGCCTACCTATCTGGCGACCGACGCTCGCATGGATAGTCTCCGCTCCGACCCGCGCTTTGGGGAACTCCATCGGCGCGTCGGACTACCTGAGTGACGCAAGTTGTCGGTTGCGCGCGTCGGTGGGGTGCGGGTTGTGGGCAGGTAGTCGGCAAACCGGAGTGCGACCTGGAAAGCTGCTGAAAATGATTGTCTGGAGAGGAGGAACTCGATCAGACCGTGCGTCCCATCGCACGTAGCCTACAAGGCAGAGCGGGGAGGTAACGAACTGTTCTGGAGCCCTTGGAAAATGTATCCACGCTCGCAAGAGCGGCGCCGAAACCGTGAGGCAACGGTGTATCTGCCAGCACTAGGTGGAGACGGGCCTAGGCTTGATCGTACGATCAGAATATACAAATGCTCGGAAGCGTCGTCAGCCGAAGAGAGCCTAAAATGCTGCGCGGCTCTTCTTGCAGTGAGTACAGAGGCTTCCGGTTTCTCTGTCATGGGTAATCAACACTGCCGGCGTAGAGAGCAGATCTAACCGATCGCGTCATTTCAGCGGAACAGGGTAAGCCCGTAGCGCTCCTCGCAAGGGGAAGGACCATCGCAAGATGAATCTGATGGCGATGCGGGTAACGGAAATGGGAGCAAGCGAAGGCTGCCCTGTAATCGGGCAGATAGAGGTTGCGTCGCCTCGTGGGGACAAGATTACCTCGCCGGAAACGGAGCTGACTTCCTGTTGGTGCTCAACTCGAGACCGCTTGAGGAACCGATGCATGAAGCAAAGCAAATGACGACGGGGCAACCTGTTGGTGCAGCTTCACACACGGCGGGCGGAATTTCCTCCACCGTGCGAATCGGCAGCAAGTCAGTATCGAGTAAGTCTGCTTCGTTTTGCATCAGGCCGCGTCCTCGTTTTTTATGGGGGCGTTTTTGGGTGCTCGAGCCGGATGAATGGGAAACCTTCAAGTCCGGTTCTTAGAGGGCTGGGCGCCAGCGATGGCGCCCGGCTACTCGACAGTAGAACTAAGGATCGGATTCGTTCCATTTAGCCCTCTCGGTAGGGGCTTCCTCACTGGCAAAATCACCGAAGATACCAAGTTCGATAGCACCGATTTCCGTAACGTCGTCCCTCGCTTCACTCCAGAAAACCGCAAAGCGAATCAGGCGTTAGTCGATCTGATTGGCAAGTTTGCCGAACAGAAGAAAGTGACATCTGCTCAGATTGCTCTCGCATGGTTGTTGGCGCAAAAGTCGTGGATCGTACCGATCCCCGGTACGACGAAGCTGCATCGGCTTGAAGAGAACATCGGGGCCGTCGCCGTCGAGCTTACATCGGAAAACCTTCGAGAGTTAGCCACTGCAGCTTCCAAGATCGCGCTGCAAGGTGCTCGATACCCCGAGGAACTGCAGAAATTGGTGGGCCGGTAGGCTTGCTATAAGTGTTCCACCGATAAGTTCTTTATTTCGGGAGAACGCCCGATAAGCCGGCTAGCGGACACCAATTTCTACGCCCGCTTCTCACGAGGGCGCATCGGGCTCCAGGCCGATGTGATCGTTAACCGCATCGCGAAAACGCTGCTTGCAGCCCAAGTATCGCTCCGTCGTCTGAATTGAAACGTGGCCCAGGAGGAACTGAATCTGATCTAGTTCACCTCCTGCTTGGTGGCACAGTCGCGCACAGGTCCTTCTCAAATCGTGCGGTGCCACCGATGGCAGACTGCAGCATTTCGTGTTTGCTTTCACGATTGCCCAGATCACCTTTGGAGTAAAGCCGTGGCCCCAAATTCTGCCTGCTTTGTTGATTGACCGTAGCAACGGACCTGCGGTGATGCCGGCACCGACAGTCCAGTTGTCGACCGTGTCCTTCACCCACTGCGGAACAGGGATCGTCCGGATGTGGCCACCTTTTCCCCTCAGGTCAGCGATGACCCAATGGCCCTCGCGAAGCTGGAGATCCTCTAACCGTAAGATTGTAACCTCAGCTCTCCGGAGGCCGCAGCCGATGAGAAGCGAGAGCAAAGCACGATTTCGTCGGCTGCGAAGGGTATCAGCTGTTTCAGCGCCGAGTAGCTTCTTGCCCTCCTCGGCCGTCAGCCAATTCCCGACACGCACTCCCAGTCGACGGACGCCCTTCACACGCCGAATGCCTGCCGCAAGATCCGGGCTGAGTAGTCCGCAATCGGACGCTTCATACGCCAACCGGCGTATCGCCGCCAATCTCAGGTTAATCGTCGACGGAGCGTACGGGTGCTGTTCGAGTGCGATTCGGTAGCGTGTGACCACGGTCCTGTTGAAGGCTAGCCTGGGCTCCGAACAGTACCAGTCGATGAATTCACGAATGGCGTGGTCGTACGAGCGCTTTGAACTTGCCGACGTGAGGCTGTTCAAGACCGCAGATTTCGATTGTTCTAGATCGGGTAATTTGAGGACCGTTTTCGAAACTCGTTTGCGTTTGCTCTTCGCCATTGGAAGCGGCCTCCGCTGCCGCGGCGAAAAGCGTGATCCTGTCCCCGATCTCCTAACCAGTAGCGCGTTACAGAGGAGCTATGTTGTTCGCACGTGCCTGGTCCCGTGGAGTGCCAGACTCAGTTCGGCACGAGGCCTTCAGCTCCTCCAGCCAGTTGAGCACGACAGGGATTGCGCGGAGGCGGGGTCAACATCTGAGATCAAGTGCCTCCGGGTGCCGTAGTTTGTGGCGATGACGCTTCACTTATGAATGCTCCACCGTTATCACGACATTTCCCTTCTTGTGCCCTTGCTCGACATACTTGAAAGCTTCCGCGATGCGCTCCAAAGGATAACTTCTGTCGATGACCGCCTTGAGCTTCCCAGCCGTGGCAAGTTCTACAGTGAAATTCATTCTCTCTAGGTTTTCCATGGCCACACCGCCTTTTATTTTCTTACGCCCCGTGATGGAGGTCCACAGGACCGGAAGCAGGTCCGCCAAACCCATGATGTTTTGAAGAAGGACACCTCGGGGCTTCAGCGACTTTTGGCAGCGGTCAAAAGTAGTCGCACCGACGATGTCAAATATCAGGTCGTAGGTTTTTCCGTTCTTGGTGAAGTCTTCCTTCGTGTAATCGATCACCTTGTCGGCACCCAGGGATTTCACCATTTCCACGTTTGCGCCACTACACACCCCAGTCACGGTCGCCCCAAAGTGTTTGGCCAGCTGCACCCCGGCTGAGCCGATGTTTCCCGAAGCTCCTATGATCAGCAGTTCCTGCCCGGCCTGGATTTTCCCCAGATCCCGGAGGAAATACAATGCGGTGTTCGCCCCGAACGGAATGGCAACTGCCTCTTCCCAACTCAGCGAATCCGGCTTGATCACTAATGCCCCCTTTTCAGGAAGGCATGCATACTGGGCGTGCCCGCCACCCGCCATGCCCGTCGAGGCAACAACCCGGTCCCTTAAACTTCTTAACGTCTTTACCGGTTCCCTCCACCTCCCCAGTCAACTCGGTCCCAAGGACGCGTTCTTTCCAAGGCTTTCCAATACCAAACATGAGCTTCGCGATCGGGCGCATGGATTTGGTAACGAAAGTGAAATTGCGGACGTTGCAGTCCCCAGTCGACACCGTGGTCGCGTGTATTTTGATCAGGACTTCGTTGTCCTTTGAAGCGGGTTTGTCCACCTCCTTGAACTGGAGAAGATCGGGAGGTCCGTATTGGGTGTGTAGGATTGCTTTCATAAGTGTTCCCATTATGGTTGTTATCTACACCGCATGTTTACACGGAGTTCTTGTCAGCTGCTTGAACGGGCTGATTCTAATCGCGGGCTTCCTGCCCCGAAAAGGGCAAAAGAATCTGGTGCCTACCGTAGGTCCAAGTTCCCTCGAAATACTGGGCCGTGTGCACGTCCCTGCACCGCACGGGAACTTGATCTCGCATCAGTAACGATCAGTCGGCATCTCGTCAGGAAATCAAGCACTGACGAGATGCGTTTGTCGGGACTATTCCGACGGGCGAACAGATAACTTCCGGCTTGCCGTAATTCTGGCGGAATCCCGAGAGACATCAAATGGCTCCGGATGGCGACATTCTCTGTGAGTGCAATCGCCTGATTTCGACAACAACGAGACTTCTTTGTGGCGAGTGTTCTTAGTTTCGATGGGTTGCTTCCCGGTCCGTGATTCCCATCTTTTCGATGGCCTGGCATCTGCAATTGAACACTAAATTTGTTCTGCATTTTGCGATACAGTCAACCAGAGGTTTAAACGAAAGGTGTGCGTATGAGTCGGGCACGCATAGTGATTGTGCTAATCATGCTGATTGTGCTGGCCGTCACCCTGGCAGGTACGTTTCTGACTCGCGGGGTGATGGCATATCTTCCGTTTTTGCAGGCTAGGAAGGGGAGCTGGACGGGAGCCTACGTGCCGCCCGGAGTTGTGGATCAACGGCCCTGGCAGACAGCGGCAACTCTGGCGGCCTTGGCACAGTCGGCGGAGGAGAGGAAACTCGCCCGGGAGGCCGAGCGCCTTGCGGATCACGAAGTCGACCAGGCGTTCTCGCAGTTTCTGAGGCAGGCAAGCCTTGAAAAACCAAATCTAAGCGGTAAAGCATTGGCATTGCAGCAAAGGGTCACCGAGCTTCAGGAGACCATCAAGAACGACCAGGCTCGGATCGTATCACTCAGTGCAGGCGCGGGCACGCGACCAGCGAGTGCGGTTTCCAATGGCAGCGACTTGGAGATTGCGAAGGCGCAACTTGGCCTCGACCAAAGCGAGCTGACCGATTCGATCGAAGACCTCGCCCGCGAAAGCGGAGATCAGCGAGTCAAGCTTCAGCAGGAACTAGCGGCGCGCCAAGCCGCCATGCAGCAGTACAGGGATAGTGCTTCTAAGGACGATGGGCAAACTGCTGTCGCCTCAGCCGAGCAGTACACGACGTTTGCACAGCAGCTATCAACGTGGCGATCCCTACGCAACAGGAAACAACTGATTGCGCAGGCTGAGCGGTTGGCCAGGGCCGACGTGGCCGCGCTGACAGCCGATCAGGCAAGACTGAAGACAGAAGCCGCTGGCCTTGACGATAAAACCGATGGAGAGTCAAGTTCCAAACGAATCGACCGGCTGCGACAGATAAGCGCTCAGAAAAACATCCAGAGCATCCTCAACGATCGTCTGGGAGCGCAACAGCAGCTTGCGGCACTCTACGGGCGATGGGGAGAGCAGGTCGAGATACAGCGAAAGATCGTGGTCCACCTGATATTGCGGTCGCTAGCTTGGATTGCAGCGATCTGCATGTTGGTGATCCTGGCGGGCTGGGCTCTCCAACTGGCATTGGAGAAGATGGTTCGCGATCCTCGCCAAAAGCAGACGTTGAAAACAGTCCTAAATCTTGGAACGCAACTGGTCGGCCTCTTACTAATCCTGCTGACCATTTTCGGTGTACCAGGGCAGATGCCAACGATCCTGGGTCTGGCGACCGCGGGACTGACCGTGGTCTTTCAGGATTTCATCCTAGCATTCTGCGGTTGGTTTGTTCTGATGGGACCAAACGGAGTTAGGGTTAGGGACTGGGTAGAGATCGATGGTGTCGGCGGCGAGGTGGTACAGCTCGGTCTATTCCGCACCTGGTTACTGGAGACGGGAAATTGGACTGCCAATGGCCATCCTACCGGAAGAAGAGTCTCGTTTTTAAACGGCTATGCCATACGCGGCAAGTATTTCAACTTCTCCACTGTAGGGCAGTGGATGTGGGATGAGATTAAGGTAAGTATTCCTCCCGGCACGAATATTCATCCACTTATCAAGGGGATCTACGAAGCGACGGTGAAGACAACGGAAGCGGATGCGAAAATGGCGGAAACGGAATGGAAGAGGGTGACGCACGAAGAAGGGTCGCCACAGTTTAGCGCCATGCCGTCGGTCAATCTCAGGCCGGCGGGACCTGGTGTCGACATCGTGATTCGCTATATCACTCGTGCCGGAGTGAGAGTTGAGACCCGGAATCATCTGTTTGCGATGATCGTTGAGCTAATGCAGAGTGTGTCGAAAGAGGATAAGAATCTTGCCCCAATTTCCCGCATGGGAGACTGAAAGGCTGACGACCAGCCTTCGACGACTCAAAAAATTGCCAATGTCTAAAGACCAACAGTGGATCACCACGATTGGCAGGACCTCACATGCGGCATTTGCAAGTCGGAAGATACGGTTCGAAAAAACCGCCGCCTCAGTTGGTGAACACCAGATCGGAAGGCAGTCTTTCTCCGACGTCGCCGCTTTTGTGAGAATTTCCGCTTTGCGGTGTCACCCGAAAATTGGCCAGATGACTCAATGCCAGGGCGTTTGGACTAAGCCGCTGGCGCGGCAGACGCTTCGCGTGCTAGACTCCGCGAGTCATGCCTCAACCTGGCGTTTTCACTCGCTTTTTTCATTTTCGCCCCATTCCGGCAACTATCGTAAATTCTGTCGATTACAGGCGAAAGTCGATTCAATCCCCATAGGTCCGCGCCTGCCGCAAACGCCAGCGGCTCAGTCCAAACGCCCCAATCGAAAGTGCCCGGAATCACTGCTGAGCCAACTCCTACTCTATCTGCCAGGGCACTTCCGATTGAGTCATAGCATTTCTCGGTACCTATCTGGTGAGACTTCCCACAAGCGAGGAGGTGCGAGAATGCATATGTTGATCCAGGGAATCGGGTGGGTGGATAAGAGCAATTCCCAAATCATCCGAATGCGGATCGATCTTCTTGCCCCGCGTCCCGAAATTGGGCTGGAGCGGCACACAACCGTAGCGACTTTCAGCAAAGTACAACTTCTGGACGTCACTATTCCCTTATGGCTGCCTAGGGAGGTGAAGGTCTACCTCAGATTTAAAGAGCTTGACGCAGATCATGGGCAGTTCTATGAACTGGGGTACCGGAATGAGCATCACTACGCGGACTATCGGCGCTATCGAGTGTCCGTCAAAGTGAATCCCCCACAGTAAGCTCGGCCGCAATTTCACTTTCTGAGTTGCTTTTCCTTCAGGGGTTTCCCACGGGAAATCCAGGAACCGTCCCTGTTCCGATCGTTCTTCTCGAACCCGGTAGTTTCCTTAGCTATGATCTTGCATTGCCACTTCACCGGTAAGCGCTGCCAGCTCAACCGGTCGATGCAACACCATCCAATCAGTTGATCCGACGCTACTTCCTCTGGAGAACCGATCTGTTTGGCCGTACCCGGTCAAAACCTAGCCAGGGTAACGTTTCGGCTGATCTAATCTAGCGAGCGATTTTAGCTTTTGTTTTCAATATAAGGGGGGTTCGAGCTGAGTGTTGCGTCGACCCATTGAGATCACGGCGTTAATCGTCCAAGTAAAACATTGGGTTGTTACTTTGTACCGCAGAGTACTTGACAGAACGAAGACATGGTGTATCTTAGGAAGTATGGGGGGACGCCATGCTGGGGCAGCAAATCAACCGCTTTACCGGCAAAGTCCTAATCGTCTTGTCTCTTACAGCATTGCTTGCGGTACTTAGCGGGTACACTCATCCGCCTCAACCAGACGAAGGCGCGGCGGCCCATATCTTTCAACTGTCAATGCTGGCGCTAGTACCTATGATCTTACTTTTCCTAGCCACGGCGGATTGGCGGCAGCCTTTGCGAAGCGTGCGACCATTGACATTTCCTGCCACGGCTTTGTTTCTTGCCTTTGGAGCCCTCTATTACCTTAGCACTACCGATAAACAGGGGAAAATAATTCAATTAGTTGCCGGTGGGAATGATCCCCGCGTTTTCTACCATGATTACTACCGTGCGCTGAGGAGCCCGCGTGCGGTGCATGACACCTTTGGGAACGACAAAGCCTTGCCTTGGGTCGAGGGTTATCAACCGCCCTTCGAGATCGATCAGAAGTTGACCCTCAACGACGTAAAAAAACTCGTCGTCCTCTTCGTGTTTGTGCCAATGGTATTCACCACAAAAAACCCCCAACCGCACGACTGAGCCATTCACCTGGCAGAGCGTCTGGTTGTACCACTGAAATTTGCAGTCATCGGCAAGGTGCTTTTCTTCCCACGATTTCCAGCAGCTTATAGTAAATATTCAAACGAGTCTCATAAGGATAAGACCGTGTATCGCTCATTCCTCTAACCTCCAAATCTTTGGATGCGCTGATATATCTCAACAAAATCTTTATCCACATTCCGAGTCCAAAGGAAACTTCCTCTGTTTTTAGAGTAAACGAGAGAAGTCTGAGAGGTAGAGGCAAAATGGATCGTTTTGACTCTTGACGCTCGCACGGCACTTTTTCGATAGACGATTGCCGCAAAGTCTACCGAACATCGACGCGAACCTTCTGAATGGCATTGTTCCCATAGCCGAGCCGATTCCACTCTGGCGAGTCGGGCTGTGTTCGGCTTGCCATATCCGTCGCCCGAGCGGAAATCACTGTGGAGCCACGGTGCTCAATGCGAGCGATGAGCTCCCATCCCTGCCAACTGTGTCGCTTTCGTTCGCCGACTAAGCGGGCGTCCTGCCAGGGACCACCGCCAATTCTGACTTCGACCCGGGCAATAGGTGCCGCTCCGGACCACGCGACACCGCGAATCGGCAGCTCGCCCTGCTCGACTTCGCTGTCGGGCTCCGGCTCGGTGATCAGACTCCGCACGCGCTGCAACGATATCGGATCTCTCACTGCTTGTTCGCCCCGTTGCCCCTCAAAGAAATATGTTTCGGTCTGGTAATGACCACTGAACAGCCCACTGATCACCTCAATCTCTGTAAGCCATTTGACGGATGCCACGGCGTACCACCCGGGAACAATGACCCGCAGCGGATAGCCGTGCACGATCGGGAGCGCCTCTCCGTTCATCGCGTAGGCAAGCAGCACCTCAGACGCCTGAGCGTTCTCGATGCTCAGGCTACGCTCGAAGCGAATCGGTTCGCTACTTGCATCAAGTTTGCCGCTGTCAGCCCCCCGAAACACTACCTCACTCGCACTCGCTTTAACACCTGCCCGGACCAGAACCTCCGCGAGTGGTACGCCCGTCCATTCGGCTGTGCTAACGGCTCCTAAGTTCCATTGCTCCCCATTCACACGCGGGCTCATCAGTGAGCGGCCATTTCCAGCGCACTCCAAGGTCACGAACTGGGTCTGGGAGGGCATTTTCACAAGGTCGCGCAAACTGAGGCTCAGAGGCCGCTCGACCAGGCCAACTACATTCAAACGCCAGCTTGAAGCGTCAAGCTGAGGGATCTGAAAGTGGTTGCGAACGTAGAACCTCTGATTCGGCATCACTGCACCGCCGATCAATGCGGGAATCGAGGTCTCGCAATTCAGTGGATGGGCACGGTGAACGACCATCCCTGCCTCGAATGCCTGCTGGTAGGCCTCTTCGGGCTCCAGCGCAGTCAGGGGTTCGCCGACAGCCGGCAGTGCCGCTGCTGAGGCGCCAGCTGCCACTAGCCTGGCACGCTTGAACACAGTGTCGAGCCTTGTTATCTCCACAAGTTTCTCGACTCGTGGATTCAGGTTGGCGATTTCAAGGTCGCATCCTTTGTTTTGGGCTGCCGTCCATGCACGCAACAGTGCGCCCAAACCAGTGCTATCGACGTGCGTGACGTTGGTCAAATCAACTATGATCCGGCGGGTAATCGTAGCGATTGGATCGCGCGATTCAGGGAGCAGATCGCGAATCTGCCTTTGAAACACCTCCGAATTCTCGGCGGTAATCTTACCCTTACAGTGGACGATGGTCTCGTTAGGCGTTACTTCCAATTGCAACTGCAATCCAAGGGGAATAAGCGGTTGGGTCGCCATGATTAACCTCCAAACCGCGGGGGAGAGATACACTTGCGAACTGGAAGGAAGGCGCCTCTCAACGTTCGCGCGGTGCAAAGACTTGACCACTCAAGACAAGGAGACTACCTCGCCAAGGATGACGTTTCAATCTCCAAAACAACTCGCAGGTGATTTCCCCGTTCAACGGGATTTCATCGACGGATGCAGGAATAAGCTACAGTATGTCACTCGGCCAATCCATTGGCCCTAAACGGGGTTTTAAGACAGAGTTCTGACCGGATCGTCGGCAACCCTTACGTTGGGATCACGTCAGGGTTGCCCGTTATCTGCTCATGATCAAAATGGTCTGAAGAACGAAACCCGCTTCACTACAGCCGGGCGTTTTCGCGCCCCAAACAGGCTGCTAACCGGAACCGACTTAAGCCCGTGAAAATCGTGTTTAGGCCAATTTCCGGGTAGTCGCAAATGTTTCAATGCGCGGTCGGGAAATTCATGCGGCGCAGCAGAGCCTGAAAACGTGGCTCAGAGTGCAACGGATCCAAACCCGGGTACGAGGCAACATAGACCATGTACTGGTCATGCTCGCCGTAAGCCCGCTCCAGCCACGTGAGCGCCTGGTCTTTTTGGCCGAGGCCAACGTACGCCTCGGCGAAGAAAACATTGGAAACATTCTGATGCCGAGCCATTTCTCTCACTTCATCCATCAACTTCTCCGCCTGATCCTTCCTTCCTTCCAGCCCACAAATGCCCGCCTCGGTAGCTAGGACCCGCGGTTGCCGGCGTTCGAATGGGTGGCCTAACTTCCATGTTTCCAAGGCAGCCAAGGCTTCTGGATACATCCCCTTTTGTCTATATGCGTATATCACGCCCCAGTCGTCACCCGAACTCTTGAACTGCTGTAGCGCGAGGTCATATTGATGCGATGCCCAGGTTACCCAAGCCAAGACGACCTTTGTTTTGATGCCAAAAGGATCCACTTCCATTGCACTATTCATCTCTCTCATGGCTTCGTCGTTTCGTCCCATAGCTTGCAGAAAGCGTCCGTACTCCAGATGTGCGTCTGCGTAGTTAGGATTGAGTTCGAGGGCGAGCTTGAATTCCTTCTCTGCTTCGGACCAGTTCCAGTCATATTCGAGAGTCTGGCCGAGCGAAAAATGAGCCTCCGGGAGGGACGGATCCAGGTCCCGTGCCTTGCTGGCCGCCTCTTTGGCCTCCGACAAAGTCTCCTTCGGGGGATGACCTCCCCAGAACGGGTTTCCCAGCGCGATGTAGGCGTCGGCCAGTCCCGCGTACGCTATGGAGTAAGCTGGGTCCTTTTCGATCGCCCGTTTAAAGTGCTCAATCGCCGCCTGGATATCCACATCGCTGTACTCTCTTTTATCTGCGAATTTGCTCAGGTGGGCCAAAGCCAGTCCCACTATGTAACGGCCACGCAGATATTCATCGTGGGCTTCTGGATCTACCAGGCGTGCGTTCGCCATGCGGACACGCTCCTGTGGCGTCAGCTTGACCCGGATTTCGTCTGAGACGCTGCGTGCAATCTCATCCTGCAGCCGCAGCACGTCGTGAATGTCTCGGTCGTATCGGTTGGCCCACAGCTGACTCTCGGGAGAGACCTGGTCCAGGTGGATACTGACGCGAACGCGATCGCCGGAGCGCTCGACCGCACCTTCCAACACGGCGTCAACGTTGAGTTCCCGGGCAATCTCTTGCAGCGGTTTCTTGCTGCCCTTGTATTGCGCTACCGACTGGCGTGAGATCACACGCAGAATGCTAGTTTTGCCAAGTTCGGTGATCAACGCTTCCGTCATTCCGTCGGCAAAGTATTCCCGTTCGGGGTCGCCGGAAAGATTTGCCAACGGAAGGACCGCCAGCGATTGAATCCGCGGTTTCGCTGCATGTACGAAGAGTCGGTCGCGCCAGCCCTGCACATTCAGACCCAACAAAACGGCGGCGACGCTAACAACAGCCAGCAGTCCAAAAGCTACCGGCAGAATGAAACTTCTCAATCCTCGGGTAGGCTTCGCCTCCACAATACGAGGCTGCTCTGCACCATTCACCGCCCCGATGAAACGGTAGCCGCGGCGAGGCAATGTTTCTATAAAACGCGGATTGTCGGCGGAATCGCCCAGCGCGTCGCGCAGTTTGTTGATAGCGGTGTTCAGGCTGTTTTCGAAATCAACGAAGGTGTC
>CAVRLD010000014.1:0-445025 GCA_963721915.1 uncultured Acidobacteriota bacterium
AGCGCTCGCTAATCGGTGAACGAATACGGGCAGGGCTTCGTAATGCGAAAGCGAAAGGCAAGAGGCTAGGCAGGGCTCCGCTGCGACAACTCAGCACAACAGAGATTCGCAAGCTCAGGCAAGAGAGAAGACAGGGCATACCTTTCAAAAGGCTTGCCCACAACCACGGCGTTTCGGTTTGGACCGCGTTCCAGCTATGCAGAGCTAAAGGTTAGTAGTCTGTAGATTTCTAATGCCTGAGGGCGATCTTCAAAATAGGTGATTTTACTGGCTTTTTTAAGGTGAACAATCATGGGGTTTTCTAATACAGCGATTTCACAGGGATTTTGGGATTCAACGAAGTCACATACCGGTGCTGACCGCGCATAACGCGGTCAAGGCATTGCGCGAGTGAGATCTATGGCTCAAGGCGATCAAGTTGCGGATAGCCGCCCGCTGAAAGGTCTCTTTGACGCAGCACTCGAAATTGCGTGCAAGCGGAGGGCGATCTTAGATCATCTGCGAGCTGCGTTGGAGGCTTGCGATGATGCAGCGGCATTACGATTCGCCCGAAAATTGTGTGGACTGGAAAATGAAGAAACAAGTAATCGAGTTGATTCGAGTTTCCACTGAGGGGCAAGCTAGTGAGGACCGCGCAGGAATTCCAGCACAGAGGGCTTCCAATCGTCGAACGGCGGCCCAGTACGACCTTGACATAATCCGCACGATTGAGATGTCAGACGTGTCTGGAGCTGCCGTTCTCCGCTCTCCTGAAATGCAAGAGCTCTTGAGGTTAATTGAGTCCCGTAGCGTTCACGGGGTAGTTGCAAAGGAATTCTCGCGGTTAATGAGGCCAGAGAACTTTACGGACTATGCCCTGCTTCAAGTATTTGCCGACACTGCCACAGTTCTTTATCTTCCCGATGGGCCGATCGATTTTAGGTCAAAATCGGGGCGCCTGTTTGGTGCGCTGCGGGCTGCGATGGCGGGACTTGAGAGAACCGAAATCCTGGAACGAATCTGGGCCGCTAAAGAAGAGAAGAGACGGGCGGGCAAGCACCCACAAAGCCAAATCACACTGCCGTTCGGCGTGGGATACGAACTCAAGAGTGGCAGGTGGTATTTCAACGATGATGCTCAGAAGGTTCGCGAAGCATTCCGCTTATTCTTGTCGGGTGAAACAAGCTACACGGAGGTGGGACATAGGGTCGGCATCAATCCGTCAATCTTCGAATTGTTCTTAGAAACCCGATCTACTCGGGATGGCGAGTTTACACCAAGCGACGCGACCCATCGCCAGGAGCTATCAGGGTTCGTCCAGATGGAAGACAAGCAGATCGCCGGAAGATTGACAGGGCTCCCGATGAAGTGATTCGTGTAAAGGTTCTTGAGTCCTTGTTGAGTGAAACGGACTTTCAACAAGTCCAGCAGATTCTGAATCTAAAGAAAGAAAATCACTGGCGTGCCCGGCCGGATCATCAGCGACGATTTACCTATAGTGGTTTCCTGAAATGCGGGGACTGCGGCAACTTGATTTACACGCATGCGAATAAGCGGCATGACTGGTACGTATGCAAGAGCCGAACATGGCCCGAGCGCCTGTCGCGGCAATCAAAAGCGATAGCACCTTGTATGAACCCCTACATGAGGCGGGAGAAGATGGAGTCGCTGATCGATACAATCCTCTCGGAACGAATGACGGACCGGGATTTCCTCGAGCGACTCGCTTCGGAATATGTAGCACGCTCTAAATCGGGGCAGAGCCAAAAAGATCTTCTCAAGATTCAACGGATGCGTAAGGAGCTCGACGCGAAGCGTCAGCGTTTGCTCGACGCATATTTCGATAATGTTGTAGACCGATCCGAACTGAATCGAAGACTCGAAAAACTCAAAGTGGAACAACGCTTCTACGATGAAAAGCTACGGGACTTTCCGTCCACAAATAATGAAATATCAGCGGAGGAACTCGCAAGAAGTTTTGAAGTCTTTCAAGAATGGAAGTGTCTGTCGCGAATCGACAGGAGGCGCCTCTTGCAGGCTATTGTTCCCGAGATTTACATTGCGAACTATCGTGTTACGAAGCTAGCGTGGCTGATACCAGAGCCGGATCGCAACGAAATAATCCACATGGACAGGGGTTCATCGCGGCGGCCAGCATGAATCGCGACGGAAACGTGACCGAGATGGCAGCGCGCGAAATGGTCACCGAGCCATCTTCGAGAGGCTGGCGCATCACTTCCAGCACGTTGCGCTGGAATTCGGGTAGCTCGTCAAGGAACAGGACACCATTATGGCCGAGGGAGACTTCCCCCGGACGAGGGACCGCGCCACCACCGATGAGTCCGGCATCGCTGATCGTGTGATGTGGCGAACGAAACGGCCGGGTTCCGACCAGGCCGCGGCTGTCTTCCAGCACACCCGCGACACTGTGAATGCGTGTCGTCTCGATGGCTTCGTCGAGCGATATCGGCGGCAAGATAGTCGGGATACGCTTCGCCAGCATCGTCTTGCCGGCGCCTGGTGGGCCAATGAACAAGATGTTGTGCCCGCCGGCGCAGGAGACCTCCAGCGCGCGCTTGGCGGCCTGCTGGCCGTGAACGTCGCGCATATCGACGGCGTACTGGGCCGCTTCGGAAAGCATCAGGCGAGCGTCCACCCGGACCGGATGGAACGACTCCGGCGAATTGATCAGATCGATGGCTTGGGGCAGTGACCTTACGGCGAAGACATCGACCCCCTCGACGACGGCGGCTTCGCGAGCATTCGACTCCGGGACCGCAATAGCTTTGAGACCCATCTCGCGCGCGGCGAGCGTCGCAGAAAGGGCGCCGCGTATCGAACGTACACTTCCGTCAAGAGAAAGCTCTCCGAGGAACATGCACTTATCGAGCGGCTTGCCGAAGAAGTGGCCCATGCAGCCGGCCAGGCCGAGCGCCATGGGCAGATCAAACGCTGAGCCTTCCTTGCGGACGTCGGCCGGAGCTAGATTTATGGTCACTCCTTGGCCATGCGGAAATTCGAAGGAACAGTTACGAAGGGCTGATTTGATGCGCTCGCGGCTTTCCTTCACGGCGTTGTCGGGCAACCCAACCACGTTGAAATCCTGCATACGGGCGGACCCAACGTCTACTTCGACCTCGACAACATAGGCGTCAATTCCATACACGGAAGCACTGAGCGTTTTGAAGAGCATGATTTGGCAGGTCGTGAAGGCAAGGTGCAGTATAAATCAAACAGTTACTATAAGCGAGAGTTATCATCGAGAGCGGGAAGGCAAATCGCGCGGCGGTCGCAAGCCGCAGCTTGCGCCCGCAGTTATTGCTACGAGGCGCAGACAGTTCCGCCGAAGCCGTAAAAACTCAAGACCTCCTGCAGGGTCACCACGCCTTCCAACTTGTGGACATCGGCGCGGCTCACGACCGGGAGCGCGTCCAAATGCGTCGTACCCATGCGTTCGAGCGCGACACTGAGCGGATGGTCGACGTGCAGGTGGGGAAATCCCCGCGCATCGACAAACTCTTTAAGCCTGCGGCCTCCACCGTTGTCGCCCCACGCGTTCTGCAGCACGCTCAAGCTGATCACTCCGACGATGCCCGAATTGTCGACAACCGGCCAGGAGTGAAAAGCACTCGCACGAACTGCTTCCATTGCGTCTTGTACCGTCATATCGGCCTCGAGGATTTCCGTCGCCGGACGCATCGCGCTGATCACTCGGCGCTGCCCTTCCACGGAACGCGATTCCGCTCCAGGAAGGTGGATGCCATCCTGATGGGCTAGAACTTCATAAATAGGTTGGCGCTGCAGCTTGGACGAAATGAAGAAGCTGACCAGGTTTGAGATCATCAGCGGGACGATGATGGCATAGTCTCGCGTGGTCTCAAAGATCATGACCACTGACGTCATTGGTGCACGCACGATGCCGGCAAAGGCCGTCCCCATTCCCACCAGGGCATAAACTCCTGGGGCGGCAACGTGAGCCGGAGCCAGATAATGAGCTGCGGTTCCGACAATTCCCCCCAACATCGCTCCAAGGAACAACGCCGGGCCGAAAATGCCACCGGCATTGCCCGACGCATAGCTGGTGGTTACGGCAAAGAACTTCAACACCAGGAGCAAAACCATCAGCTTCAGCGCCATACCGCCATTCAAGGCAGCTCCGACGTGGGTATAGCCGACCCCCAGAATCTGCGGCACAAACCATCCCATGATACCCACCAACAACCCGCCCGCCAGCGGCTGGAACCACACGGTCTTCCGAGGCAACCGAAGAAACCGTTCCCGCATGCCTACCAACAGCTTGGTGAAGGCCACCGACACTAAACCACCCAGCACTCCCAGCACAGCATAGACGCCAAACTCCCATGGGCTGACCAACTGGTATTGCGGCACCTTGAAGAGCGGGTCGTTGCCTAGCAGCAATCGCAGCATGGCCCACGACGTGGCTGAAGCCAACACCACCGAGCCGAGCACTGGAGCGTGAAGATCGCCGACGACTTCCTCCAGTGCAAACAGGACCGCAGCCAGAGGGGTATTGAAGGCTGCGGCAACCGCCGCGGCAGCGCCGACGGGCAAGAGCGCTTTGACCTTTACAGGGCTAAGACCAAGAGCTCGCCCAAGCACCGAAGCAAGCCCAGCGCCGACCTGGACCGATGGACCCTCGCGACCAAGCGGGATACCGCTGGCAAGCGTGGCGGATGTGCAGAAAAATTTCCCGAAGACCGTACCGAGCGAAATTCGTCCACCACGAGCGTAGAGCGCGGCTTTGGTCTGTGGCACGCCGCTACCTCGTGCATCCGGAAAATACTTGAACAGCAGGTAGCCCATCGCTAGCGAGCCGACTACGGGCGCCAACAACCTGCGCCAGGCGGCTCCACCAGCGGGATAGATTCGGGCGCCAACGTGTTCGGTCAGCACGATGAACGCAACCACCGTGATGCCGACCAAGGCGCCGATTACCAGTGTCAATACGAGAAAGACCTGCTCTTCGCGGCGTTTCAGAAAATCGATCCACTGCCGGGCGGGCACTTCCCACCATTTCACTCGAACGCCATGAAGCTCTGCTGTGGTTTCCGACATTCGGCTATCTCAGTCCGCGGTCTTCGTTTCCGTCTCGCCGGTCACGCGGTCTCCAGGCAAAAGAAATCTCAGCTTCAACGTGCGTTCCCGCCGGCGTTCCTCCTCCAGGTGCCGCGCGCGCGCCTTCAGCAAATCGTTCAGTGAAACGAGACCCAGGAACTTTCGGCTCGCTTGGTCCACCACCGGCATGCGGGTCAATCCTCTTTCCGCCATTCGGGCGGCCGATGCAGGAGTTGATCAATGGCCTGCACCAATTCATGGCCGTACGATCTCAACTCATTGATCCGCTGGCGTGCTACGTCTTCGAGCATTCGCTGTCCTCGCGGCAGCAGTGAGACGAGCACTCGGCGCCGGTCGTCATGGCCACGCGTCCGTCGCACATACCCATGCGCCTCCAGCCGGTCGACTAGTTCGACGACGCTGTGGTGCTTCAACGCGAGGCGCTCCGCCAGGGCGCGGATAGTGGCCTCTTGACCGTGGGGGAGACCCCGAACCATCAGTAACAACAGATATTGCTGGGGCTCAAGGCCCGCAGCACGCGCCGCGGCATCGCCTCCACTCAGGAAATGACGAATGCGATAGCGAAGCTCGGCCAGCGCGCGGAATTCTCTCGTCGTGATTCCAGCATACACTTTTACAGTATATCGTAATACGATATAACTCGTCATTTCGCTCAAACGAACATTCCAAGTGATAATCCGGGTGACGCCTGCAGGAACTTGACTAAAACTGGGGCCGCAGAAATGAACCAAAAGCGAATAGCTCGGGCCCTTCAACGCGTGCGGCTGACTCTGCCGATGATCGTGGCTTTCAGCCACGCCGGGTGCGGCACGACCCAGGGTAAGAATCCAGAGCACGCCGCCATTTCGCCAACGAAGGCGGCCGACAATCCTCAAGCAGTTCCCGTGCTACGCGCGGAAGTGATCAGGTCCTATCCGCACGATCCGCATGCATTCACGCAGGGACTGGAGTATTACGACGGATATCTCTACGAGAGCACCGGACGAAGCGGACAATCCACCCTGCGCCGCTCTATTTTGGAGACCGGGACAATCCTGAAAAGCGTCAGCCTGCCTCCCCAGTATTTCGGTGAGGGCCTGACGATTTTTCGCGGCAAGATTTATCAGCTGACGTGGCTGTCAAAGATCGGATTCATCTATGACGTACGCACCTTCCGCCAAGTCGGAGAATTTCATTACGAATCGGAAGGCTGGGGCCTGACACACGACGAAGCTTCCCTGATCCTCAGCGATGGCTCGAACAAGCTGCAATTCATCGACCCAGCTT
The DNA here is from genome assembly GCA_963721915.1 of uncultured Acidobacteriota bacterium. Taxonomy (GTDB): domain Bacteria; phylum Acidobacteriota; class Terriglobia; order Acidiferrales; family UBA7541; genus Acidiferrum. The sequence goes on from CAVRLD010000014.1 coordinate 6,343, forward strand.
CTTTCAAGGTCACACGAACGCTCGAAGTGTATGCAGGAAACGAGGCTGTCACCAACTTAAATGAACTGGAATACATGAACGGAGAGATTCTCGCCAACGTCTGGCACTCCTCGCGAATCGCGCGCATCGACCCGCGCTCGGGTCAAGTTCTCGTGTGGATTGATCTATCGTCCGTCGTAACGAGGACCAAACACGAGCCGGAAGAGGTATTGAACGGAATCGCGTACGACACAAAACGCCGCAGATTGTTTGTCACCGGCAAGGACTGGGCCGAAATACTGGAGATCAAGATCGCCGCCAGAAACGAACGATGACGTGTCAGTCTTGCCCTGTAGATCCCCGTAGATCAATGACCAAAGAGAGTCAGAGCGGTTTGCGGAACGCTTTCTGCGTCTTGTAGTGCTCGTAACCATGGCGCTCGTAGAAAGCGTGCGCACGCTCGCGAATGACGTTCGAGCGCACCGACATGTTCACACATCGTTTCCCGCGCGCCCATTTTTCCGCGGCCTCGAGCAAGCGCGCTCCGGCTCCATTACTTCTTTGCTTTTCACTGACGACCAATCCGTTGACTTCGGCTCGGAGTGCAACTTCCAATAGACGGTTGGCGCTGATATGCACCCAGCCAATCACTTCGCCTCGCGTCTCAGCAACGAAGACAGCGTTGTCGGCAGCGGCCTTCAAACGGCTCAGCCGCAATTTCATCTCGGCGGTCGTGACCGGATATCCAAGCTCGCCGCTAAGTGCCGCGAGGTACGCGGCATCACTGCCTTTCGCGCGGCGTATTTTCAGGTCGGGTTGCTTGTTCTTATCCGTCATCGGATGTGCTACTCGCCGTGCTTTCCCCGCACCGGCAGTCCCCTAGAAGGTCTTGTCCGAATCGAGAAGTATCGTAACGGGACCTTCGTTAACCAATTCGACCGACATCATCGCCTGGAATACTCCGGTCGCTACCGTCACGCCGAGCTTTCGCAACGCAGCATTGAACTCTTCGTACAGCTCAACGGCCTTGTCTGGCGGCGCCGCGGCCATGAAGCTGGGACGTCGCTGGCCGCGCGCATCACCATACAAGGTGAATTGCGAGACCACCAGCGCGCCGCCCTTCACGTCCAGCAGCGATTTGTTCATTTTCCCCTGCTCATCTTCGAAGATTCGCAGATTCACGACTCTTTCGGCCATCGACACGGCCGTCGCGGAGGTATCTTCGCGCCCGACGCCCAGCAGAATCATCAGGCCCGCAGCGATCTCACCGCCGATGCGACCATCGACGGTTACTTTTGCGCAACTCACTCTTTGTACCACCGCTCTCATTGCGGCCCTGTCTCAAGCGGCGGCACCATGCTACTGCGCTGTTTGTTCCGCACGCTTTGCCGGTTTTCGCGGCAACATTTCCGGAAGCTGCGCTACGTTGTATGCAAATACCGCCAGGACTTGAGTGCCCTCTGTAAGATCGTCCCAGCGCACCCGGTCCAGCGTGTCGGCCTGCGAGTGGTGCGTCTTGTCGTAGTCCACGTTGTCCTGCACACACCAGAAACCCGGAACGCCAGCCTCGTCAAATGGCACGTGGTCCGAACCGCCCTCCGTCCTCAAGCTAGGCTCGGTCAATTCGATGCCCGGTGCTTTCGCCAGCGGGTACAACGCATGATCTATCTCTTCGCGCGCCGCATAGTTCGCCATCAGACCTACGGTAAAAACTTTCCCGGTTCCACTGTCGTGAATCAGCACCGCGGAAATTTTTCCAAGCTCGCTGGCATGCGCCTTAACGTACGCCTTCGAGCCATTCAATCCCTGCTCTTCCCCGGTGAACAGCACGAACCGGATTGTCCGCTTCGGCTTCACGCTCAGTTTCTGCAACGCCCGCGCCGCTTCGAGAACCGCCATCGAGCCCGTGCCATTGTCAGTCGCACCCGTTCCAAGGTCCCAGGAATCCAGGTGCGCCCCGATGATCACGATTTCGTCCGGCTTCTCCGTGCCGCGAATTTCCGCGACGGTGTTGTACACCTCCACCGGTTTTTTGCTCAACTGCCCGCTGATATTCAGTTCCACCTGTACCGGGCCCTGCTCCAGAAAGCGCCACAACTGGAGATAGTTCTCACGCTCGACGAAAGCAGTGGGAGCGGCCGCAACCTGATAGTCGCGCGAGAGTGGACTGCCCATATTCATCAGCCCGTAACCCTTCTCGGAACCCATGAGGACCGCAAGTGGTTTTTCCTCCTCCATCATTTTCGTCAATGCCTGGCGAATCTTCCTATAGTCGCTGGAAATGTACGGCGTATCGCCTTTAGGATGAGCGACCGGAACAGCTTCTTCATTCCACGGCGTGGTCAACGGATTCGTCGGAATCTCCATCTCCCTAGGAGCTCCGAGCAGCACGATCGCCCCTTTCAATTTGCCGCGATATTTTTCTAGGTCCTCGATCGTACGATACGACACACCCACCACCGCACCCCGCACCGTTCCATCCGAACTCGGCGACCATCCCCCCGACGCCAGTGTCAACGATTGATCCGCAGGAGCCAGAATGCGTCCCGTCGCGGGCTCCCGGGTCCAGCTGTTCGCGATACTCCACGACTCCAAGTGCGCATCGACGAATCCCGCCGCCTTGAACTGCTCTTCAGTCCAATGGCTCGCGCGATCAAGCTGTGGAGACCCCGTCAGCCGTGGCCCGATGCGATCCGCGAGATACGTCAAGTTAGCTTTCAGTTCCGGCTCATCGCTTTTGACTTGCGCGATGATTTTCGCGTCCATCTCCTCAATCGGATTCGTTTTTGGAGAATCCGCCTTCTTTGTGCTCGTCGCAGGCGCCTTTTCGTTCGGTGCCGGAATCTTCGGTGCGGGATTGTACGGCAACGCCCGCCGCGGAAGCATGGCGGGCAGTTGCGCGGTATTGTAAGCCCACGCGGCAAGCACTTCCGCGCCCTGATCTAAGCCATCCTTCCACACTTTATCGAACGTGTCCGACTGACTGTGGTGCGTCAGCCGGTATTCCGCCGGATCCTGAATGCAGTAGAAACCCGGCACGCCGGCCTCGTCGAAAGAAAGGTGATCGGTGCCATACGATCGCGACATGCTGGGCTCCAAAAGTTTCAGTTCGCGCAGCGGCGAAAGAACCTCGTCAACCAACTCCCGGTCTTGATAGTTATCATGCAATCCCAGCGTGAATACGCGCCCGGTTCCCGTGTCGTGGACCAGCACCCCAGATATTTTGTCGAGCTCATTCTGATGCGCCTTGACGTATTCCTCGGACCCGTACAGTCCTTGCTCCTCCCCGCTGAACAATACAAATCGAATCGTGCGCTTCGGCTTTAGATTCAATTTCGCCAAAGCCCGCGCCGCCTCAAGTACCGCCATCGATCCAGTGCCGTTATCCGTCGAGCCAGTTGCCAGGTCCCAGGAATCGAGATGCGCTCCCAAGATCACCATCTCGTCGGGCTTTTCCGATCCACGAAGGTCCGCGACGGTGTTATAGACCTCCACCGCCTTGTCGCCCATCGCGTTGGACATCTCGATCTCCACCTGCACTGGCCCGCGTTTCAACAAGCGAAAAATCATGCGGTAACCTTCGCCCGTAATAAACGCGGTCGGAATCACGCCAGGCGCGTATCTCTCCAGGCTCACGTCAGTCATGTTCAGCAGGGCATGCGGCTTGTTCGCGTCGCGCAACACGACCGCGACACCTTCATCCTTGAAAAACTGCGTTCGTTCTTTCGCCGCTTGAAGAAATTCATTGTAGGGATCGGGATTCGGCGTCTCTCCCATCCTCGCGGGAGGTCTCTGCATCGCGCGCTGAAAGTGTGCGTACGGATCTTCTGGTTTCGGCGGCGAAAGGCTGGCGGGCTCCTGGTAGATGACAACAGCGCCCTTCAGCTTACCGTGAAATTTTCCAAATTCCTCTTTCTTCTTCGCGTCGAAATACACCACCGGCCCGTGCACCGGTCCCGGCGTGCCGGGCGACCACGCCGCTGCCGCAATCGTCAGCGGATGCTCCGCCGGAGCGACGATTCGCGCATGCGTCGATCCCCGCGTCCAGGACCTCGCAATCGTCCACGGCTCCAGATGCACGTTGGTCAATCCGTATTGCGCGAACTTTCCCTTCGTCCAATCGTTCGCTTGCTTGAGCTGCGGCGATCCCGTCATGCGCTGCCCGATGCTGTCGGAAAGATATTCCAGATTCGCCATCACCTCGCTGTGATCTCGAATTTCGCTGATAATTTGCCCATCCGCCGCCCCGAATGCGTTCTTTTCGTCCGGCGACGGCCGTGCAAATCCCGCGCGGACACCAATCAGCACAATCACAGAAGCGAGCACGAGCACACCGACCCGACGTGAATTCATCCGTTCTCCCTTATTTCGTCCAATGATGTTTACGAACTCAGGTACTTTCGCAGCCGTGGCAGCGATCCGCTATTTCCCCGCTACGTCACGCGCTGTTGGCTTAGACGCTGGAGAGATGCTCACACGTTTCGCGATGGTTCCCGTCACTTTCGGCGACGCGGAGCCTGCTGACACTTCGGGCAGAAATAGCTGCTCCGGCCGGCGACGATAATACGCCGGATCACCGTGCGGCACCGATAGCAGCGTTCACCTTCTCGGCCATAGGCTCGATGGCGGCGCTGATATTCTCCCGGCTCGCCATCGGCGTCAAGAAAATCGGAAATGGACGACCCGCGCATCACAATCGCCTCTTTCAAGATGTCCTGGAGCACCTTGCGCAGCCTCTCCGCTTCTTTCGTGCTCAGCCGGTTACCAAACCGCGCCGGGTGAATCTTCGCGCGCCACAAGCTCTCGTCCGCGTAAATATTGCCGACACCACGCAGCACGCTCTGATCCAGCAACAATGCCTTGATCCGGGCCGATCGAGTGCGGATGCGCGCCGCGAATTCCTTCGCGTCCACTTCCAGCGGGTCTGGCCCAAAAGCGGTCAACTCCTTCGCGAGTGGCCCCTCCGTCAAATACGCCATTCGCCCAAAACGTCGTGCATCCGTGTAGCGCAGCTCTCGGCCATCGTCCAGCGCCAAACAAACATGCGTGTGCGTCCCACAAGGCAGCGAACCGGGGCTGGGTGCCAATTGACCCGTCATACCCAAATGCACGAGCAGCGACGCCGGCGCCAGGTCTCCATTTTGGTCCGCGCGGTCGGCGTTCGCGACACCCGACAGTCGCAACAACATAAACTTCCCGAATCGTTCGATCGCGTCAATCCGCCGGCCCGGAAGGTGTTGCTCCAGGGCCACGGGGTCATCGATGAAATTGGTTTTCCCCAGCCGCACCGACAAAATCGTTCGCCCCAGGATCGATTGGCGCAATCCTCTGACAACAGTCTCGACTTCAGGAAGTTCGGGCATGATTCTTTCCTCATCAAACTATCACAAAGGCTCGTCGCCGGGTGTGCTGTAGGGCTGCACATCCAGGGAAGGACTCTCCAATCTAGAGAGTCATGTTAAAATTTAATCGTTGGGGGAATTCGTGCTCATTTCGCCGCGAAGGCTATTTGTGCTGATACTGTTATCGCTGGCCATCGGAATCCCTGCGTTCGGAAAGCAACGCGATACCGGTTTCCTCGATCGCACCCTCACCCTTCAAGGCACCACCTTCAAATACCAGGTGTTCGTCCCCGAGGATTGGACGCCGCACGAAAAGTGGCCGGTCATCCTGTTCCTCCACGGCTCCGGCGAACGCGGTGAAGACGGCATGGACCAGACCGACGTCGGCATCGGCACCGCCATTCGCAGCGATCGTGGACACTTCCACGCCATCGTGGTGATGCCGCAATGCCGCAAAAATACCTGGTGGACCCAACCTCCGATGGACGATCTCGCGATGGCCACCCTTGAAGCCGCAACAAAGGAATTCCGTGGCGATCCGCAGCGCACTTATCTGACGGGTATCTCCATGGGAGGCTACGGAAGCTGGCACCTCGCCGCGAAATATCCGAACAAATTTGCAGCCCTCGTCGTGGTTTGCGGAGGCATTCATCCCCCAGACGCCACGCTAAAGGCCCACCCGGAACTAGCGAACTTTTCTCCCCCCGACGGGCCAAAAGCCTATGCCGACATCGCTGCAAAAATTGGAAAACTCCCAGTCTGGATATTTCATGGCGGCGACGACAATATCGTCCCCATCGCGGAATCGCAACGCATGGCCGACGCCATGAAAGCAGTCGGTGCGGAAGTTCACTACACCGTGTATCCTGGCATAAAACACGTCTCGTGGGACAAAGCCTACGATGAGCCAAAACTTTATCCGTGGCTATATTCCAAGACCCTCGCCAACAAACCGAGTTAGCCCCGTCAGTTCTTGAGCTCGTGTCAGTTCTTGTGATAGTTCGGATACGCTGGATGATCCGGGATCACCACCGGGTTTTTCTTCAGCGCATCCAGTGTCACCTGCACCGATTTTTCGAGCTGGGCATCGTGTCCTGCCACGACCGAAGCAGGGTCATTCTCCACTTCAATGTCCGGCGCAACTCCGTGATTTTCGACTTCCCAAGCGCCGTGCAATCCGTAGATGGCGCCGCGTGGAGCGGTCACGAAACCTCCATCCATCAGCGGCGGGTAACCCCAAATGCCCACGAGCCCTCCCCACGTGCGCATTCCGACCAGCGGCCCCACCTTATCCTGCTTGAACATCCACGGTAGCGCGTCCCCGCCCGAGCCTGACATTTCGTTGATGATCATCGTCTTCGGGCCATAAATCTGCGCCAGCGGCGAGCAGAACTTTTCGCCGTTGCGGGTAATCGCGCAGTTGCGCAACGGCCGCTCCAGTTCGTCGATGAAGGAATCCGCGATTTGCCCGCCGTGGTTGTAGCGCTCGTCAATGATGGCAGCCTGCTTGCCCACTTGGCCGAAATAGAAGCGGTTAAAGTTCAAATACCCGCCAATGTTCGTGTCGGGCACGTGTACGTACGCTATCTTGCCGCCGCTCAACTCATCCACTTTTCGCCGGTTATCTTCCTCCCACGCGCGCGTGCGCAGGCCAGCCTCATCCCCAACCGGCACCACCGTCACTTCCCGCGCATCTTTGCCGTCCGCGCTGGCACTAACCTTGATCCGCACCTGCTGGTCCGCGGTGTTCTCTAGAAACTTGTTGACGTCCGCGGGAGGCCGCACATCCACGCCATTCACTTCCAGCAAGTAGTCGCCGGTTTTCACATCGACGCCCGGCTGCGTCAGCGGCGCACGCAAATCGGGATTCCAGTTTTCGCCGTTAAAAACACGCGCAAACCGGTAACGCCCGCTTTCGATCTTGTAATCCGCCCCCAGCAAACCGCCTTTCACTTTAGGCGGCTGCGGAACATCTCCCCCGCCAATAAACATGTGACCGATGGTAATTTCGCCCAGCATCTCGTCAAACAAATAGTTGAGGTCACCTCGGCCGCCCAATCCCTTCAGATACGGGGCATACTTTTTCTCGGCCGCCGCCAGATCCAGTCCGTGATAGCCGGGGTCGTACAGAAAATCCCGCTCGATGCGCCACACTTCGTGGTACATCTGATTCCATTCCGCTCGCGGATCGACCTGCACTTCCATCGCGCCCACATTGATCGCGCCTTCCCCAGCCTTCGGCGCCGCCCCGGTCGCGGCGATAAACCAGCCCTGCCCTTGCTTGTACAACACTTTTTCGCCGTTCGCCGATACCGCGAAGGCAGTAATCCCACTCAAGAACGGCTCCGTCTTCCGCGTCGTCAGATCAAACTTCGACACCGTCACCGGTGTCATTGGCTCGAATCGCGGCACGTCCGGCACCTCGCTCAGAAACAAGGTCCCCGCCTTGCCCACATCGAGCGCGACGTAATTCGCCGGCTTGATCGGAAGCGCAACAATGCGTTGCTCGATTCCGTCCAGGTCGATAACCGTTTTCGCCGGCTCCTCTTTCTTATCCTTATCCTTATCGTTGTCTTTGTCCTTATCCCCATCCTTTTTCTTGTCGGCTTTCTTGTCGGCGTCCTTTTTGTCGGCGTCCTTTTTGTCCGCATCCTTCTTCTCGTCGTCCTTCTTGTCCTTGTCTCCGATCTTCTCCTCGTCGCTCTCCGGCTCCACCGGCGACTTGTCCCCCTTTTTCAGCACCACCGCATAGACATTGCGTAAAACGGGATGCTGGTAGCTGGAAAGATCGAGCCATCCCGACGACAACCCCAAGTCCGTGCTCGCCGCCACAAAAATTTCCTTCCCGCTCTTGTCGAACACCGGATATCGCGCGTCACCCAGGCCCTCCGTAATCTGCGAAACTTTACCGGTCTCCAGCGAATACACGAACACCGACCGCAGGTGGTTCTCCAAAAATTTCGAATACGTCAGCCACTTGCTGTCAGGCGACCACGCGACACCCAGCGTCACACTGGGATCCTCGAACCGGTCCGTATCCACTTTTACTGGCGTGCCCTTCTCCACATCCACGTACCAGAAATTCAGTCGCTTATCCGTGTACGCGATCTTCTTGCTGTCCGGCGACCACGTCGGTCCGTAAAAAAACGACGGCGGATTCCCAAGTTGATCTTCTTCACCGCGCCGAATCCCGATTGATCGACCAGATGTGCAGCGCGTACTCTCCCGACTCATCCGAAAAATACGCGATCCACTTTCCGTCCGGCGACCACGAGGGATCGCGCTCCTCGACAGTGGTGCTACGCGTCAAATTTCGCACGTCGCCTTTTTCCGCGGGCACGGTCAGGATTTCTCCGCTCGCTTCGAAAACGGCGCGCGCTCCACTCGGCGAAATGCCGGCATTCGCAATTTTATCCGCGACTTTCTCGTAGTGAGGACGCGTCGCCGGCAAATCCCCGGAAACATGAATCCCCACGTTCGTGGCTTTTCCATTTGACGGGTCAAACAAATAAATCGCGCCGAATTGCTCGTACACCAGCGCGTCCGGCCCCGCGGAAAGCGACTTCATGTCCAGTCCGTTATTTTCGACAACTTGCTTCACCGCCTTGCTCCTGGTGTCGTAAGCAAACAGCGTCACCGGCCCGCTGCGATCCGACAGGAAATACACGGTGTCGCCAAACCATACCGGGTTCGAATCGTTCGAATTCTCCCGCGGCACTTTCTCCAGCTTCAGATCGCTCAATTGCACGATGTAAATCGGCGTCGTCTGCCCGCCTCGGTACCGCTTCCACGACGTCTGCCACTTCAGGTTCGGCACGTACGCGATTCGCCTTGCGTCCGGGGAGAACCACGCGTCTTCTCCTCGCCACATCGGCAACACTTCCGGCCAGCCTCCTTCGACCGGCACGGTATAGAGCCGGTCGATATCCGCGTACGCCTCACGCGGCGAATAGAACATCACTTTCTTGCTGTCCGGCGTCCATCCCGCCACCACGTCCGGCGCCGGGTGCCACGTCAACCGCCGCGGCTCCCCGCCTTCAGCGGGCATCACGTACACATCGATGTTGCCGTCATACTGCCCAGTGAAAGCGATCCAATTGCCGTCCGGCGAAAATGCCGGCAGCCCTTCGTGCCCGCCCGTCGTGAGTTGCCTCGCTTCGCCGCCTTCGCGCGGAACGCTCCACAAATATCCGCCGTACACAAATACAATTTGCGTCCGGTTCAGAGTCGGGGAGTGCGCTAGCAGCGGCGTTTCTTCCGCGGCGCCCGCCAGGCCCGCCAGTGCAAGCAGCACTCCCACGAACAGCAGCATTCGAACACGCATCTTTCCTCCGTGAGGCTGAGGCCAGCATTCATCCTGTCCCGCCTGATTTCATGCAAACTGCCAAACCATAATTTACTGGGTCATTTGTTCGCAGCCACCGGCGCCGGCCAGAATCCCGGATCGCTGATCGGCCGCGTGTCTTGCTTCGTGGCGTATTTCTGTACCGCTGGTCCGATAGCCGACGCCTTCCCGATCAGCACGAACACCAGATTCTCGGAAGGAAAGTGCTTCTGAATCACCTGCCGCGCCACCTCCGGTGTCACCTCGTCCAGCCGCGCTTCGAACTGATTCACCTCATCGTCCCCCAGCCCGTAGAACTCGTGCGACACGATGATGCGCGCAAGTTGCTTCGACGCTTCGATGTTCGGCGGAAATTGTCCCTTGATGTAGCTCTTCGCTGATTTCAGTTGTTCCGCGGTCACCCCGTCTTTGTGCAGCTTCGCCAGCACTTGCAAGGCAAGATCGATCGCTGGCATCGTAGTTTCGTTCTTCGTGAAGCTGAAGATCACAAACGGTCCCGGCAGCTTGCGTTGATCGACAAACGACTGCGCGCCATACGTGTACCCGGACTCCACTCGCAACGCCTCGTTCAGCTCGGAAGTGAATCTCCCCCCAAAGATCGTATTCACCACGCGAATCGCCACACGATCGGGATCGGTCGCCGCCACCCCGGTGTTCCCGATCGCAAAATACGTCTGGGACGAGTCCGGCTTGTCCACCAGCAACAGCCGCTTCCCCTTCATTGGCAAAACCCCAGGAACCGCGACCCCCTTCACCGGATGCGCCGCCCACGAACCCAGCACTTCCTCCAGCTTCGATTTCATTTCCGCCGCATTGAATTCGCCCGCGATCCCCAGAATCACATTTCCGGGCTCATAATTGGCTCCGTAAAACTTCACAATGGCGTCGCGCTGGATCTGCTTCAGGGAAATCTCATCTCCGCTCTGGGGATGCCCGTACGGATGCGCTCCATACAAATAGCCGCAGAAGTACGGAATCATCACCGATTGCGGATCGTCCTTCGCGGCTTTCACTGCATCCAGCGACTGCGATAATAATTTGTCGGTCTCTTCCTGCGGAAATGTTGGATGCAAGACCGCATCCGCAAACAATTCCAGCCCCCGCGCCAAATCCTTCGTCAAAAACTCCGCTTGGATCGTTGTGAAGTCCGGCCCAGCTTCCGCCTCGAATTCGCCGCCAATGTAGTCCAGGTCCGCCGCAAACTGCTGCGCGCTTCGCTTCGTCGTCCCTTTGCGAAGCAATCCAGCAGTAGTCGTTGCCAGCCCTTCTTGCCCCGCAGGATCGGCGGCCGCTCCCGCTTTCACGATCGCCACGATATTCACGAGTCGGCACGCCGTGCTTTTCAAGCAGCAGCACCGTCAGCCCATTCTTCAAAACTATCTTCTCGTGGGTCGGCAGATGCAGTGTCTGCGCGGACGCTGCCGGGCGAAACGAAACGACAATCGTAGCCACCGCGAGCAAACTCTGGACGATTCGCTCGCGCGTCATTGCTTTGCCCTTTCTCTACGAGTTCTCCGGAATCAGCGTCGCCACGGTGCGATTATTCGCTCCAAAGTAGGCCTTCGCGACGCGCTGCACATCTTCCTTCGTCACCGACGAGTATTTCTTCGCGGCCTCGAACAATTTGTTGTAGTCCCCGAAAAACACTTCGTACGTCCCGATCGTGTTCGCCCGTCCGTTGATGGTCCGCATTTGTCGGTAGAATTCCACCAGGCGGATATTCTTGGCCTTCTCGAGTTCCGTATCCGTGGCCATCGTGCTCCGGGCCCGCTCGAACTCCTCGTAGATGGCCTTCTCACACGCCTGCGGGTCCACGCCCTGCTTAGGTTGCGCAACAACTTCCACGATGCTCGGATCAATCGACGGCTCGTACGCCCGACGACACATCCAGCGCGATCTGGTCCTTGTCCACCAGCCGCTGGTACATCCGGGAGCTTTCCCCCTGAAACAAAATCGTTCGCAAAATATTCAGCGCATAGAAGTCCGGATTGTTCGATGGCGGCACATGATAGCCCATCATTAGCAGCGGCAACTCCGCCTGCTTGTGCACCACCAATCGCCTCTCACCCCTTTGCTGAGGCTCAACAGTCGTGACCGGGGGCGGAGGCGGATGAGTCGGAATGGACTCAATGTACGTCTCGCACAGCTTGAAGATCTCCTCAGCCGACACATCCCCCACCACCACCATCGTCGCGTTGTTCGGCGAATATCCCATTTCAAAGTGATGCTTCAGGTCCTCCATCGTCCAGTGCTCGATATCGCTCATCCAACCGACCACCGGCCACTGGTACGGATGCGCGATATAGGACGTCGCCCACAACTGCTCGTCCAGCACCCCGCCGTTTTCGTTTTCCACGCTGAGCCGCCGCTCCGACGCCACCACTTCCCGCTCCGACTTCACCTTCTGCGGATCGAAGTTCAGATCGCGAATACGGTCCGACTCAATGTCATAAATCAAAGGCAAAGCCGAGCGCGGAAACCAATCCTGATACACCGTCACATCGCGCGTCGTATACGCATTGTTCGAGCCGCCATTAGCCTCCATCACTTTGTCGAGATCACCCGGCCCATATTTCTTCGCGCCGTTGAACATCATGTGCTCGAAAAAATGCGAAAGCCCGGTCGTACCCGGCCGCTCGTTGCGCGAACCAATGCGGTAAAAAATGTAAAGCGCCACGTTGGGAATGGAGTGGTCCGTTTGCACCAGCACTCTCATTCCGTTCTTGAGTGTCCGCGTCGAGACCGGAAAGTCCTGCTGCGCCGCAGCGGAACTTGCCACCAGCAAAATCACACACAAAATCCCCGCCGCGATCCAACCAGCCCTCAGTTTTCCCATGAACTCACCCCTAAAGACCCCACCCAGGCTCCCAAGTCAAAATGTAGGGGCGCGCTTCAGCGCGTCCCAGCGAGCGAAGCGAGCCGGCCCTGCCGCCCCAAGTTCTTCACCTCTTCACCTTTTTGCTTCATTACTTCATTATTTCATTACTTCTTGACGTCGCTTTCTCCCACCAACGCAAAAACCCGCACCGCCCCACCCGATCCACCTTCCAACTTGATCGGCGCCACAATCAAAAACGCTCCAACCTCCGGCACTTCACTCAAATCAGCAAGATTCTCCAACTGATACAATCCCGCTCCCAACGCCAGGTGATGCACCGCAAAATCCGTCGAAGCCCCATAATCCGCACTGAGCGTATCGCAACCAAGCCCGCTCACCTTTCGTTCAATCAGCACCTTGACCGCTTCGACGGAAAATCCCGGGAAGTGCATTCGACCTGGCCCATCCTGATTTCGATATCGCCGCGCATCCGGCCACCGCCCCGCCCAGCCCGTCCGCAACAAAACGATCGCGCCCTCGGGCACGTGCCCATGCCGCTTTTCCCAATCTTCAATTCGCCCCGGCGAAAGCAAGTAATCCGCATCCTTAGCCGCATCCGCCCGCACATCCACTACAACGGCAGGTCCAAACAATTGTTTCGCGGGAATCTTATCGACAGTCACTTTTCCCGGCGGAAAATGAATCGGCGCATCCAGGTGCGTCCCGTAGTGCTCCAGCATCCAGAAGCTACGCGTGAAATATCCATTCTTCTCGACCGTTGAGTTAACCTGCGCTTCGAACCACCGGGTATCTCCCGGCCAGGGCACCAATTTGTCGTTGATCGCGTAGCTCAGGTCCAGCACGCGCGTCTTGCCGGAGGAAATATTCGCCAGCAAATCATCCCGATGCGGATTCTGCGGAAGGAGTGTCATGAACACAGCAACACAAGCAGCAAAAATTCCCAAGCGGCCGAGCACACCCATCTCGTACCCCAGTAAACTCGTCCTGCCAACCCACCCCGAACCAGTGCGGCTTCAGAGCTAGTGACCGCTCATCTTCTCCTGCGGGGGCGCAGGATCCCTGCGCCACATCTCGGCACGCAAGTGCACTATGACGCCGCTACACCCAGGTGAAATCCTTGCTCGTATCCGACGCGTGTCATCCCGAATCCCCGCGTAGTGTGCGGAGCGAGGGAACTGCTGTTCATTCGCTCGCGCACCGCGACAACCAAATTACGGCAGTGGAATCCCCGGCGTCGGCACAATCCCCGCCATGCGCAAAATCTCTAGGTACTCCGCATCCGTAACCGCGGAGATCAGCAGCCGCACATTCTTAAGCATTTTCACTTTCTTAAGCGCGGGATTCGCGCGTAACTCTGCCAAGGTCACCTGTCGGGGCAGCCTCTCAAACGCTCGCAGGTCCGCCACCAGGTTTTTCCCCTTGTGGTCATGTGGATCGGGATAAGGAGCGCGCGTAACCTCAGCGATCGAGTACAAAGACCTCTCCGGTGCCGAGTGGTAGCACAACACCCGGTCGCCCTTGCGCACCTGTTTAAGCGCACGAATAGCGTCGGCCTTGCCGGCCGCCCCATGCCACATCTCCTTGCCCTTTACGAAGAGCGTGTCCCAATGGTAGTGGTGCGGGTCGGCACTGAAGATCCAATAGTGTCGGTGCGAAGTCGGAAGCGCCATCGATTATTCGACGGGACTATACACGTCGCCAGCAGAAAAGCGAAACAAAATGTGAGGGTTAGCCAGCGAAACCGTCTAAATCCTTGATTTTATTGCACAAGAAACCCACAAAAGCCTCTACGAGACGGTAAAGCCATTATTATCAGTTACTTGAAAGCCATCAGCCTACGTCAACAAAAACATCCCCGCCCCGCACCTCCACCGCATAGCACGCCACGCCAACCGCCGGATTCTGCATGACCTTGCCGGTCGTAACGTCATACTGCCACCCATGCCACGGACACGTTACGATCTTGCCCTCCAGCGAACCATCCCCGAGCGGCCCACCCCGATGAAGACACGTGTTATCGATGGCGTGGAACTCGCCACCGACATTCGCGACCGCAATGGCCTTCCCCCCCACATCCACCTCCCGAATCGCTCCCGCCGGGATCTCCGCCACCCCAACCGCTCGAACAAACGCCATCTTCGCTCCCTCCCCGAGCTCTCGCTCAGCACTCCCGCAGCACATACGGTCTTGGTCTAGACTCCGGGCATTCGAACGGTGCAGTTGGAGTGAAAATCCGCCGGAGTATAGCACCTGACGACTTTGATTTGGGTTACGTCACGAAAAATGCGCGGCCCGGCGAGACATGAAATCTATTCGGAAGCCCATCTGCTGTCGCAGGTGCGGTGCGGTTTCGTCCGAATGCGGAAACGTTTCTTCAATGGCCTCGTCTTATCCTGCGTGCTCCTGCGGCAGGCTTTTCCGCGTGAGCCTACTTTTCTGGAGAGGCCCGACCCATGGAGATGTTCCTGCAAGACCTGCGCTACGCCATGCGTACCCTGTGGAAGAGCCGGGCATTTGCAGCCGTTGCCATCCTGACTTTGGCATTAGGTATCGGAGCCTCCACTGCGATCTTCAGCGTTATCCAAAACGTTCTGATCCAGCCGTTCCCCTACCCCGACGCCAGCCGCCTAATGTACCCGTCAATCCACGACACGCAAAACAGCCAGCCTGGCGGCCGCGCCGGCTACACCTCCTCCGAATTCGTCGATTACGCCTCGCAAAATCACGTCTTCGACCGCGTCACCGCCGCCTCCGAAGTCGAAGTGCTCTACAAACGCGGCGAAGGCACCGAGCGACTGTACGGCGCCGAGGTCACCCCCGGCACATTCGAATTCTTCGGCTTGCCCGCCCTCTACGGCCGCGTAGCGCAGCCCGCCGACTACGAACCAGGCGCCCCGCCCGTTTTCGTAATGCGTTACAAAACCTGGGTAAACCAATTCAACGCCGACCTGAACATCCTGAACCAGACGTTTGTCCTGAATGGCATGCCGCGCACCCTCATCGGCATCATGCCCCCACGCTTCGGCTGGTACGAAGCCGACGTGATGTTCCCCACCACGCCCAAGCCCGGCGCACAAACCTCCTCCGGCTATTCGAAATCCTGGTTTATGCTGGGACACCTCAAACCTGGCATCAGCCCGAAACAAGCCGAAGCCGATCTCTCCATCATCGCCAGCCGCGAAGCCAAAATCTCTCCGCAAGACTACCCCACGCACTTCACCGTGCAGGTTCGTTCGCTAACCGACAACGTAACCGGCCGCTTCCAGTCAACGCTCTTGACCGCCCTGGCAGGCGTAGCATTGCTCCTGCTGATTGGTTGCGGCAATGTCGCGAACCTCATGCTCGCCCGCGCCACCGGCCGCGAAAAAGAATTTGCTCTGCGCGCCGTACTGGGCGCCAGCCGCTCACGCCTCGTCCGCCAACTCCTCCTCGAAAGTCTACTTCTCGCGGTCGGTGGCGCAGCGCTCGGCACGCTGATCGCCTGGGGCAGCCTGCAATCGATCGTCGCCGCCCTGCCCCAAGACATCATCCCCGCAGAATCCATCATCCGCCTGAACGCCCCGGTTCTCGCCTTCACACTAATCATCGCGGCTTTCACCGCGTTACTTTTCGGCTTGGTTCCCGCCCGGCAGGTCTCGCGCCGCGATCTCAACGATCCATTGCGCGACTCCGGCAAAGGAGTCAGCGGCGGATTCCGTCACGGCCGCCTGCGCGATGCGGTCGTAGTGTTCGAAGTCGCGCTCTGCCTGGCTCTCCTTATCGGCGCCGGCCTGCTGATGCGCAGCTTCGTAGCCCTACGCGGAGAAAATCTCGGCTTCCGTTCCGACCACACGCTCGTAGTGCTCACGCCCCTGCCGCAGGAGCGCTACAAAACCGCAACGCAAGTCGCTGGATTCTTCCGCCCGCTCGAAGCCCGCCTGAAAGCGCTACCCGGCGTAGTGGACGTCAGCCCCATCACCGACATCCCGCCCAACGTCTACACGTCCAGTGACGTCGAAATCCCCGGCAAGTCTCACCCTGATAAGTGGAACGCACTGCTCGAACTCTGCGGCGATTCCTATTTCTCCGTCCTTCGCGCCGAATTCCAAAGCGGCCGCCCCTTCACCCAAGCCGAAGTCAACGACGCCCGCAAACTCGTCGTCGTGAACCAAACCTTCGTCCGCAGATATCTCCCCGGCGAAAACCCCATCGGCCAGCGCATTCACTTGTTGGAGATGGAAAGCTTCCCCGACCCGGTGCACAACGCCTGGTTCGAAATCGTAGGGGTAGTAGCCGACGGCAAGAATCGCGGCCTGCAAGAACCCATTGAGCCCGAGGTTTGGGCGCCCTACACGGTCACCGCCTCCAGCGCCCGCGGCATCCTCGTCCGCACAGCGCGAGACCCGCTAACGTTGCTCAATTCCGTGCACCGCGAAATCTGGGCCACCGACTCCGGCGTGGCGCTAGCCTACAGTGCCACCCTCGAACAATTCATCAGCGCCCGCATGTTCGCCGGCCCGCGCTTCTCCTTCCTGATGATGGCCATCTTCGGCTCCGTGGGATTGGTCCTTGTAACCATCGGCGTCTACAGCGTCCTCGCCTACACCACTGCCCGCCGCACCCACGAAATCGGCATCCGCATGGCCCTCGGCGCCGAAGGCACCGACGTCCTAAGCCTGGTCATCACGAACGGCCTGCGCCTGGTCGGTCTAGGCGTAGCCCTGGGCCTTGCAGCCAGCCTAGCCCTAAGCCGCGTAATCGCCGCCCAACTCTGGGGCATCTCCGCCACCGACCCCGTCACCCTAGCCGGCGCAGTAATCCTCCTGCTCACCACCGGAGTAGTCGCCTGCTGGATCCCAGCCCGCCGCGCCGCCCGCGTCGACCCCCTGGTAGCCCTGCGCTACGAGTAAGTAGCACAGACACTCTTGTCTGTGCCGACCATAGCCCGATATCGCAAATAACAGGGAAGGACATCGCGGGCAGTCCAAACCGCCTGCCGGCTTCAGGGATGCCTTCGATAGAAATAAGAACCCGAGGGCCGCTCTTAATCCGCCGGCTGCCAAAGCTCGACCCGGTTCCCCTCCGGATCTGTAAACCACCCAAATCGCCCGTAATCGTAATCCTCACGTTTCGCATCGACAGCGACTCCCTCCGATTCCAACTTGTCCAGGACTCCGTCGAGATCATCCACCTGAAAATTCAGCATGGCCGGCTGCGAAACCGGAAAGTACTCCGAGCTCTTAGGAAAAAACGCCACCGCGATGGAAGCCCGCTGCGTCTCCCGGGGAAAAGAGAAATGACCCTCCGGACTGCTGATTCCAAGATGCTCCTCATACCACGCGTAAAGAGCCTTAGGATCCGCAGCGCGCAGAAATGCGCCGCCCAACCCCGTAACTTTAGCCATATCCCCTCCCGCATCGTTTGCGGCGTGTCCCTTCGAAGGCTGCACGTTCTGCAGCTTCAACCCGGCGACATCATCTTGCGCTACATGTATCGCGGCGAAGGATTCGCCGGCATCTGGAGCAAAAAGTAGCACAGACACTCTTGTCTGTGCCCGCCTAAATCTCAGCAAACCTGGTCAAGCAAGTGATACCACTTCTCCATCAGAAACCTCTGGCATCCCAATTCCCCAATCCTCAGCGCTCTCCACACTTCTTTACCCTGAGCCTCGAAGGGGCGCGCTATCTTTTTTCTTCGTCTCCCTCAAAATCCCTGCCCGCGCTATAATTCCCGCGCTAGCTCTGAAGAATTATTCGTTACCGTCGTTTCAATCACGGCCTGGTTCCCGCCGGCGCGCTTGGCGCAGTACAGCGCTTTGTCCGCGCGCTGCACCAGCGTCTGGAATGCAGGCGCCTCCTTGCCGCAGAAACCAGCGATGCCAAAACTCGCGGTAATCGAAACCGCGCTGCCGCCAAACTCGAATTCACAACCGGCCCACTCTTCGCGCATGCGGTTGACCGTCGATTCGATGTATTCGCAGGCGACGTGCGTGATCACCAGCAGAAATTCGTCGCCGCCCATGCGCCCGCAGATGTCCGAAGCCCGCGTGTTCCCTTTCAAAATCTCGGAAAAACGCCGCAACACCGCGTCACCCGCATCGTGGCCGTGGTTATCGTTAATTTTCTTGAAGGAGTCGAGGTCGCCCTGCACTACCCACAGCGGAAATCCGTGCCGCGCCGCGCCCCGAAGCTGCCGCGCAGCCCATTCTTCGATCGCGCGACGGTTCGGCAAACCGGTAAGAGAATCGGTGTGCGCCATCTCCTCCAGCAGCCGGTTTTTCGCGTCGATTTCGCGGTGCAGTTCCACGGTGCGGCAGCCCACGCCCACGCGCGCCAACAGCTCCCCGGAATCGAACGGCTTGGTTAGATAGTCGTCCGCGCCCGCGGCCAGGCCCTTCACCACATGGTCCTTTTCGGACTTGGCGCTGAGCACGATGATGTAGGTGTATTCGCGCTGGTCCTCGGCGCGAATGCGCTGGCAAAGTTCCAAGCCGGAAAAGTCCGGCATCATCCAGTCGGTGATCACGATCGAGGGCGTGTGCCGCTGGAACAGGTCCAGCGCTTCCTGCCCGCTCTTGGCGAAGAGCAGCGAGTAATCGCCCGCCTCGAGCGCGTGCTCGACCAGCTTGCGAGAGACCGCCGAATCGTCGACTACCAGGATCTGGTAGTTTGCCGCAGCTTTGACCATGAGTTCCCGCGCCGGCCCTGAATTTGCTTTCAGGAGGAAGTGGGACAATCCTAACAGGGCTGCCGGCAAAAGGAACGGTCTACAGCGCAAATGGATCGCTAAAAGGTAATCGCTAAGGGCTCCTCGTCCCTTCTTGGGCATACGTTTCGACAGCCAGGGTCTTTGCTGGAATGCCCGGGTACCCACCGGCTCGAAGCCAAAGCAGTTGCCGCAAGGGGTTCCGCACAATCATTGATGAGGTATCTGCGCGCATTTCTTCGTGCTTGCTTATGCTCCTTGCACTTTTGCGAGCAGCTCGACGAATTTCTGTTTGCGCTCGGACTGGTCGTGGCCGCCTTCGGCGTCGGCGAGCTGGGTGATGTTCATGGAGCAGAATTTCGGGCCGCACATGGAGCAGAACTTGGCTTCTTTGTAGAAGTCGTCGGGTAAGTTTTCGTCGTGCATGGCCTTGGCGGTGGCGGGGTCGAGGGAAAGCTCGAACTGCTTGTTCCAGTCGAACAGGAAGCGGGCGTAGCTGAGGGCGTCGTCGCGGTCGCGGGCGCCAGGGCGGTGGCGGGCTACGTCAGCGGCGTGGGCGGCGATTTTGTAGGCGATTACGCCCTGCTTTACGTCCTCCGGATTCGGCAGGCCCAGGTGCTCTTTGGGCGTGACGTAGCAGAGCATGGACGCACCGTGCCAGCCGATCATGGCCGCGCCGATGGCGCTGGTGATGTGGTCGTAGCCTGGGGCGATGTCAATCACCAGGGGCCCAAGCGTGTAGAACGGCGCTTCGTGGCACCACTCCATTTCCTTGTCCACTTGCTCCTTGATTTTGTCGAGCGGGATATGGCCTGGGCCTTCGATCATCACCTGCACATCGTGCTCCCAGGCCTTCTTGGTGAGTTCGCCGAGGACTTTCAGCTCGGCGAATTGCGCTTCGTCGCTGGCGTCGGCGATGCAGCCGGGACGCAGACCGTCGCCAAACGAAAAGCTCACGTCATGCTTTTTGAACACTTTGCAGATCTTCTCGATATTTTCGTACAAGAAATTCTGCTTCTTGTGATGCTCCATCCAGTGGGCCATCAACGAGCCGCCGCGGCTGACGATGCCAGTGATGCGTTTGCGCACCAACGGCACATGCTCGCGCAATACCCCAGCGTGGATGGTCATGTAATCGACGCCCTGCTCGGCTTGTTCTTCGATGACTTCGAGCATCAGGTCGAAGGTGAGATCTTCGGGACGCCGCACGCGCGAAATCGCTTCATAGACGGGCACGGTGCCGACCGGCACCGGCGAAGCCGCGATGATGGCCTTGCGAATGGTGGGGATGTCGCCGCCGGTGCTCAGGTCCATGACGGTGTCGGCGCCGTAGTGCACCGCGTGGTGCAGCTTTTTCAGCTCTTCGTCAATATTGGAGCTGGTGGCGGAGTTGCCGATGTTCGCGTTGATCTTGCAGCCGGTAGCGATGCCGATGGCCATGGGCTCGAGATTCCGGTGATGGATGTTGGCAGGAATGATGCAGCGGCCGCGCGCAACCTCGCTGCGAATCAACTCCGGCTCGAGCTTCTCGCGCTTGGCAACGTAGTGCATCTCCTCGCTCATCACGCCGTTCCGGGCGAGATGCATCTGCGACATGTTGCGGTTCCCGTTGGCAGAAACCTGCTCACCGTCTATTTTGCCGCCCTCACGGGCGAGACGCTTTTCGATCCAGCTATCACGCATAGCCATGATTCCGTACCCCCAGTGGCGAGTGGCGCGAGGCGAGTGCCGATGAGGGAAGCTGCGTGGCAAGCGCTTTTGCGAAGCTCGTCGTGTATGAAATGGGATTATGGCATCGCGAGGTGGGCGCGGCAACCCGGGTGCATGGCGAAGCAACGAGACAATGAAATAAGGATGTAAAGAAATCGATTGCATGCGGAGATTGAGGGCTACCCGTATTGGTTAACAAAATCCCCTCCCCCACCATATTTTGTAAGTGCGGATTCTAAAGGGCTTTAAGTCTAACGATTTTGGAAGTGCGGATTGCAAAGGAGTTACGGGCGAATTTTTCGGAAGTGCGGATTCTAAAGAGGTTACGGTTGAAATGGCGTTTGGCGGTGGGACGTCAGAGGTGCCGAGGCATGTCGAAAGCGTTCGAATTACTATTTGATATAAAACGAGGAATAGTAACACATTGGTACTATAATGTCAAGGACCAATGTGGAACGGGCGTGTCAGAACTGAACGCCAGGGTGAAGCTGGTTGATTTGAACGGCTGTCGAGGAGGGAGAGAAAGGTTAACCCCAAGACCCAGGTTCAAAAACCGAACCTAGGGCACCCTCCGCGTCAGTTCAGACCGTGAGGGAGAGAAGCGTACTTACCCGGGCCACCCGGCATCCGCGTGACTTCGACATCCAAGCCTCTAGCACGTAGACCGACGGCCCAGCCAACTAGGATGTGACCAGCTTCGTGAGGAATAGCCTCATCCACGTAAGGTCCAAACGATTTCATGGCGAGAGCATATCAAGCCTAAAAATATGAATGCGATAAAATCGCGGCGAGATGAACTCGCCTCTACAAAGGCTCGCATACTATCGCTTAGGTGCTTCAAGGCGCCAGAGGAGGCCGGCGTGGAGGTAGGTTAAGCATACGGAGTTGTGGGCGAAGCGGAGGGAGTCGCCGCCGTGGCCGGTGTATTGGCGGAGTACTTTGTTGGTGGTGGGGGAGATTTGGGTTAGCGGGATGTCGATTACCGTGGCCCAGACTGAGTTTGCACCGAAGGTGATTTCGCGGCCGTGGCTTGGGCTATTGGCGATGGGGCGATTGGGAATGCGGGTAAAGAAAAAGGGCAATCGTGTAGATTGCCCGAACCGGCATTGGATTGCCGGGGAGTCGTACTGCCCAGAGTATATTCGCCTTGATTCGGCGTCGAGTTTATTTCGCACTTTTCACTAAGCGACCACGGTACGCAGCCAAAGCATCCCTCAGGGGCTAAAGCCCGACGTTCTTGGGCGGCTTTCGGCAGGGCTGAAGCCGTGCCCTCCCGGATGGCAAATCGTGCCCCTTCCGACGGAACACAGGCTGAAGCCTGTGTTACTGGAATCTTTTCGTAGCTTGGAAGCCGTGTATTGCTTCACCACTGATCTTGCGGAGGGGGAGGCGCCAGAGTTGGCCTCCGCGGAGGTTGGTTAGCCACAGCGAGGAAAAACCGTAGCGGACGGAGTCGCCGCCTGGGCCCGTCCATTGATGGACTACTTTGTTGGCGGCGTGGGAGATTTGGGTTAGCGGGATGTCGATCACCGTGGCCCAGACTGAGTCTGCGCCGAACGCGATTTCGCCGCCGTGGCCTGGGATGCCGGCTTGGATCGTGGCGATTACGCGGCGGGTTTTGGCGTCTACGCGGGTGATGCTGCCGTCGCCTTGGTTCAGGGTCCAGATTGCGCCAGAGCCCGCGGTCAGGAAGCGCGGGTTGGGGCCTACCGGGATCGATGGGCGAACTTCGCCTGTTTTTGCGTCGACCGGCGTCAGGACGCTGGATTTGTTTCCTGTGATCCAGACGACGCCTTCGCTGTAGAGCGGGTTGAAGGAACCGGGTGGGGTGGAGATTTTGGCGCGCACGGTATTTGTCGTGGGATCGATGCGGAGGAGCGTGCCGTTTTCGTCGGAGATGATCCAGATGGAGTCTTGGCTGGCGGTGATGCCACCTTCGCTGTCGGCGGGGCCGACGGGGAGCGTGGCGGTAATTTTGTTGGTGGCGGGATCGATGCGGGCTAGCGATCTGGGATCGCCACAGAGCGGAATCCACAGGGTGCCGAACGCGAAAGTCAGGCCGGAGCACGGTTCGGACGGGAATTCGACCTTCGCGACGACTTTGTTGGTGCGCGGGTCGATGCGCTGTACGGCTTTGAGTTTGTCGTTGGTGATCCATACGGCGTCGTCGGAGATGGCTAGCCAGTCGGGATCGCCGCCTAGATCGAACGTGGCGATGGGTTTCCATGCGCTCAGCGGAACCTGGACGGCCTTGACACCAGGTCGCGGCGGCGGCAATTGGGCAGGCGATGGCCGGGCGACCGCGGCAACCGCGACAAAGGTGAAAATCGCGACAATCGCTACGACAGCGACGACGGCAACACACAAAAAGCCAACGAGGATTTTAGCGCGCAAGATTCTCCCTTTTTTTCAGGAGACTAGCGCACGACGCGGCGAAGGGCAAGCGATGGTGGAGGGAGCGTTCGCTTGCGATCGCTCCCTGGAGAAAATGCTCCGTTTATTGAGTCTGTGTGAGAACTGAGAAGAATCCTCAGCGGCTAAAGCCTTGTTGATTCGGCTTCAGTTACGGCACGGCCCTTCGTGCCTCAGGGTAAACTGAAGCGGTGCCCTGACGAAAACCGGAGTTTTCACACAGACTCTTTATTGAGCAGGTTTGTCTTTCTCGGCTGCCGGTTTGGCGGCGGATGCAGCTGCCCTGGGCTTCCAGAAATCCGGATCGGCTTTGATCCACGCATCAGGGGGGTAGCTCATCTTCGGATTGAACATGAACAAGTTGGCCTCTGACGATTCGATGGACGCCGCCGAGAGTTCACCCAGTTTTTTCATGCCGGACTCGCCCATGGCCTCGACGAAGCCTTTGTTGTGCTCGATGTTCCGGTCAACTTCCGAGGCGGATTTGAGCGGAGTGATGAACAGGAAGGTACCGCCAGGCGCCCCGTAGAAACCTTCGTAGCAGGCAAAGTGCGCATCTGGCGTCGCTTTCTTGAGGGCAGCGAGAACGAGCTTTGTCCCTTCGGTCCACTCCGCTTCCCGGCCAGGCCGAGTGTGGAAGACTTCGATTTCGAAATAGCGCATCTGGGCGATGTCCACCGTCGCATTGAGGCTGAAGTCGTCGCGAAAGACAAACGCCGCTTGATCGAAGGAATCGAGGAGCTCACCGTCGGCGACGAGGGCGCGATCGATGGCGGCGGAGAGCGCAGCGTTCTTATTCGTGGCCTCCGCATCTTTTTCCCAGGCTTCGAAAGAATCGTAGCCGGTGAAAAACAGAGAACGGGGCTTTCCGGAAAGGGAATTCATGCCGAAGTAGTGGGAGTTCGATTTCGCCTTTGTGAATGCCTGGACGAAAGCGCTTTCGGACTTGTCGTGGATGGCGCCCGATTTCCCTGGTTTCACGAACTCGCGCATGATCACCAGGACTTTCGGCGGCGGTTGTATGTCCTGCGCTACAGAGGGCCGAGGGCAAAGAAAGAGAACTGCCACTCCCAAGAGAGCGGAGCCGAATCGATTCATAGGAGCAAGCCTCCATGTTTTGCAGTCTGAAAAACAGGAACCCGAAGGAAGAGCCGTTGAGTACTACGGGATTGACGGAGACTAACGGAGTTGGGACCTGGACGTCAACAGGGAGATGGCCGCGATCGGGCCGGCTTGCGGGGCGCTCGCAGGGACGCGGTTAAGCGCATCACCTACATAGATCTCTACATTCGGAGAACACGGAGGCGCACGAGCCGGCTAGTCTTCGAGCTCGATGATGTGGGTGTGGTAGTCGATGCGGATGGAGCGGAATTCGCGGAGGACGTCCTGGCCGAGGAGGCCGTCAAACTGGACGCCAAGGAGCTGGCTTAGGCCGTCAAGATTCATGATGGCGACGTGCTGGGCGGTCCACCTGTGATTGGATAGCTCAAGATCGACGGGAATTATCACACTATCCCCAACCATCCCGGCACTGTGGGAGGTGCGCTCGACGGCACGCAGCCGGAAAGGGATCTTGCCGTAGACGCTGGCGCTGACGATCGTGCGCGTAGCCCCGGTATCGAGCAGAAGCGCGACCGGGCTGCCGTTTACCCGGCCTTGCACGATGATCATCGAATGCGCGGTGCGGAAGGGAAGCCGGAGTACGTTGGGGCGGGCGCGATTGGGCAGGGGCGTGAGGAGAACGAGCGCGAGCACGAAATAGCGAAGGCTGCGGCGGGGCGGCGAGGATCCTCGCGCGACGTGCCGGCGGGCTGGCCGGTAGCGGCCTGGTGCGGCGGCCAAAATGGCGCGAGGTTGCGGGGCGGAGATGCTGTCCGGACGTGGGCGAAGTGTGCTCAAATGAATCATCCGTTAGCCGCGGCGGCGCGTCGAATAGGTCTAGGCGCTCATTCGTGGCTATACCAGGCCCGGTGTTTCGGCTTGACCAATCTCTTGGGCAACCGATCTTTCGGGCGACCCCGGCCGCCACCATCTCTTCCTGGAGCGAGCAGCGACCGGAGCCGGTAGTCCTCTAGTGCGAGTTCAGCGTATGGTCCGCGAACAGCAGACGCAAATGGATTGATTTCATCTCGGAGATGAGCTGCGCTCATGCGGATTGACGCGAGGGGAGACCAATATGCATCTTGAAATACGGCACCTGAAACTGGTCGCGGCGATTGCGGAAACCGGCAGCGTTACGCGTGCGGGTAACCGGCTGCATCTGACGCAGTCGGCGTTGAGCCATCAATTACGGCACGCGGAAGAGCAATTGGGGACGCGATTGTTCGAGCGACAGAAGGGCACGATGACATTGACGGCTGCGGGAGAGCGGCTGTTGAAGTCGGCACGGACGGTGCTCGAGGAACTGGAGCGGGTGGAGAGAGATATTCATGACGGCGCCGCGTGCGGCAACGGCGTGGACCGCGGGGTGATCCGGCTTTCAACGGAATGCTACACGGTGTATCACTGGCTGCCGCCGCGGCTGCGATTGTTTCAGCGTAAATTTCCGGCGGTGGAATTCGAGCTGGTGGTGGAGGCCACGGACCACCCATTCGAAGCGCTGCTGGACGGGAAGCTGGACCTGGCGATTGTGTGCGATCCGGTGCGCAACCGGAAGATACGGTACACGCCGCTGTTTGAGGATGAAATGGTGGCCATCGTTTCGCCGGAACATCGCATGGCGGGCAAAATCTTCGCGGAGCCTCAGGACTTTGCTGAGGAAACCGTGTTTCTGTTTCCCCCGAGGACCGACAGCACGCTGCTGAACCAGATTCTCGCGCCAGCGGGGGTTTCGCCTCGAAGAATCCAGGAAGTGATGCTGACGGAGGCGATTATCGAAATGGTGCACGGAGGTTTGGGAGTGTCGGCCGTCGCGCGGTGGGCCGTCGCACCACAACTCGCGTCCGGGGCGGTCGTCGGGCTGCCCCTGACGGCGCAGGGGTTTCACCGCACGTGGTCGGCGGCGCAGTTGCGAAATAAGCAAGCGCCGGCTTATTTGCAGGAGTTCATCCGGGTGCTGGCCGAGAATCCCATTTCCGCGGGCAAGTTGAGCTGCGCGACGCCCAAGGTGGGCGCCGGTACACGGAGGCGGCGCGGAAGCGGCTCACGCGCGACCGTGGTGGCTTTACCGCCAGGCGGCGAGGCGGTTACGTTCCGCCGGGATTCTTACTGAGGCAAAGGGCGTCAGCCGTTCGCCGCGGAGGACGAAGGCTTCAGGAGAATGTCGAGGTCGTCGGGGTGGATGGCGCAGAGTAACGCGTCTTCACGGTCGATGTGTCCATTGCGAACCAGGGTGACCAGCGAATCCTCGAGGCTGAACGAGCCTTTCTTCTTGGTGATGGTAATTTCCTGATGCAAATGTTGCAGCGCGTTGCGGCGAATGTGGTGCCGCGCGCCGTACCCCAGCACCAGTAGCTCCGCCGCGGGGATGCGGCCACCTCCCTTTTTGGGGAGCAGGATTTGCGTGTGGACGGCCGCGAGCGCCATCGCCAGTTCCTGGCGGATGGAATTTTGGCGCTCGAGGGGAAACGAATCGGCAATCCGCGCCACCGTGGATGCAACGTCGGTAGTGTGCAGCGTGCTGAAAACGAGGTGGCCGGTTTCCGCGGCTGCGACGGCGATGCGCATGGTTTCGGTGTCGCGCATTTCGCCGACGACGATGATATCGGGAGCCTGGCGGAGGGCGCCGCGGAGTGCGGTCGGAAAATCAGGTGAGTCAACGCCGATTTCCACTTGCTCGACGATGCTGCGCACGTGCTGATGCTCGTATTCGATGGGGTCTTCGATGATGACGATGTGGCGCGCTTCGCGGCGATTGATGTCGTCGATCAAGGCGGCCATGGTCGTGGATTTGCCCGAGCCCGCGGGTCCGCCGATAAGGACCAGGCCGCGCTGCAGGTGCGCTAGGGATTCCACCGACGGCGGAAGGTTTAGCTCCTTGAGCGGCGGCACGCGAGCGGGAAGGACGCGAATCGTAGCCGCGGCGCGGCCTTGTTCGCGGTGAAGATTGATGCGAAAGCGCCCGAGGCCCACGATGCGATAGGAAGCATCGGAGATATAGGTTTCGCGATAGAGGATCAACGCGTGGCGCGGCAGTGCCGGGAGGACGGCCGCCTCGATCTCCGGGCCATCCAGTATGCCCGGTTCGATTTTACGAACTTCGCCATGCATGCGCATGCAGGGTGGCGCGCCCGCGACGAGCAGCAGGTCGCTGGCACCACGGCCAATTAAAATGGCCAGCCAGCGGTCCAGGCGTTCGGTCGCGGCGGAATCGGTCTCCAACGCTTCCTGTTCGCGATCCAAGTGGTTCAGTCTGGCGGTATCGTCCATGGGGCACCAGTCGAGGTGGAGGTACGGGGTCGTGGTGATATTGCCGCACCTCGGCGAATTAGTCCAGACGGAGAACAGCCAGCGTTTTCGCAGAAATTGATTGGAGCTCTGGTTAGGAAGGCCGATCCATCGGCGGGAATAATGCGTCGAATTCCGCTTCACCGTGGAGACACATCAAGTCGGGATCCAGACGTGGCCAGTGATCGTTGGAATAGCCAGCTTCCTTTGCCCGCTTGAGGAGGGCCAAGGCTTCGGGTTTCTTGCGAAGGACACCGTAGGTACAGGCCGCATTGTAAAGGACGCTGGAGTCCGACGGACGAAGTGCGACGGCCATCTCGGCGTGGCGGACGGCGTCATCCGCCCGGCCGATGTTGGCGTAATCCGCGGCCAACAAACCGCGGGCGCGGACATCTTCCGGCACCATTTCGAGTTGCCGCTCGAGCACCAGCATTTCCATTTCGCGAAAACGCCGGGACACTGCGGTGTTGCCAAGCCGGTCCAGACTATTTGTGTAAGGAATGTAGAC
This sequence comes from uncultured Acidobacteriota bacterium, assembly GCA_963721915.1. Taxonomy (GTDB): domain Bacteria; phylum Acidobacteriota; class Terriglobia; order Acidiferrales; family UBA7541; genus Acidiferrum. Next base: position 34,548 of record CAVRLD010000014.1, read on the forward strand.
GTTGTAGTCGTCTCCGTTTGCCTCGACGGCACGCTCGATTAAGTCCGCAGCTTCTTGGAAGCGACCGGAAGCGAAGTACGCACGTCCGAGGACATTGTAAGCGCCCTCGCAGTCAGGCTTGCGATCGATGGCTTGCAGGCAGAAGCGCACAGCTTCATCGTATTGCTGCTGGGAGTAGAAAATCCGGGCGCGAGCGACCAACGCGTCCGCTAACTTCGGATCGAGTTCCAAAGCGCGCAGGCAAGCCGTTTCTGCTCGTTCAATCCAGACAGGATTGCGCCCGTGATACTCAAATTGCAAACCGCAGGCGTTGGCGATGCCCGCGAATGCGGAAGCAAAGGAAGAGTCCAGCTTGATGGCTTGCTCAAACATCTGTATGGCGAAGTCCAGGCTTTCACGCCGGGTGTAGCTCCGGCCTCGGAGAAAATAGTCGTAGGCCAGAGAATTCTCGGTGGGCTTGCGAGCGATCTTGCTCTCTTCCTGGGGTGTCAAATTGATGCGGAAGGCCTGCGCTATGCTGCGGGCGATTTCGTCCTGGACCTCGAAGACGTCGGCCATTTCGCGATCATAACGCTGAGCCCAGAGGGTATGACCGCTGTGCGTTTCTACCAATTGCGCGGTAATGCGCAGGCGATTGCCGGCGCGGCGCAGGCTACCGCCGAGGACGTACGACGCTTTCAACTCCTGGCCAACTTGTGGAGCGGTGACGGACTTGTCGCGATACGGCAGCATGGCGGGGCGCGGAAAGACTTTGAGGTCGCGAATGTTGGCGAGCTCGGTGATGATGTCTTCGGTCATGCCATCGCGGAAGTACTCGTCTTCTTTGGCGCTGCTCAAATTCTCAAAATAAAGGACGGCGACAGATTTTACCTCACGCACGGGAGGCGCTTTTGACGCGACCGGCGTTCCTTTTGCTGGGGTCGTGCGGCCGCTGGACTCGCGGTCGCGCTTGAGGCGCTTGAGGTCGGAGCGCATCTCGGCCGCCGATTGATAACGGAGATCGCGGTCCTTCTCCAGGGCCTTGTTGATGATGTTTTCGAGCGGCGCGGGAATATCGGAGTTCAGGCTCGCGGGAGAGGCTGGCGTCCCGTTCAAGATGCCATCAAAGATGACCGCCGTGGTGTTGCCCTCAAAGGCGTGCTTTCCCGTGGCCATCTCGTAGAGCACGACGCCGAAGGAAAAAAGGTCCGCTCGCGCGTCCAGATCTTCCCCGCGTGCCTGCTCGGGCGACATGTACGCAATGGTGCCCATGGCAGTGCCTGGGCTCGTCAGGTTCATGTTCAAGATGGTCGTGCCCCGGCCGCTGGCACCCATGGTCTCCACGCTGGCGGCCGCCGCCGTCAGCTTCGCGAGACCAAAATCGAGCACCTTCGCTTGGCCCGAGCGGGTGATGAAAATGTTGGCGGGCTTGATGTCTCGATGGGTGATACCTCGCGCATGCGCCGCACCCAATGCATCCGCGATCTGGATACTCAGTTCCAGAATGCGATCGACCAGCATGGGCTTCCCTTCGATCGTGTGCTTTAAGGTCTTGCCCTCCATCAACTCCATCACAATGAAGGGCTGGCCGTCGTAGTCCGCAATTTCATGGATGGTGCAGATGTTCGGATGATTCAGAGCGGCGGCCGCTCGGGCTTCGCGCAAAAAACGATCGAGCGTTTGTTGGTCCTTGGTGGAGTCCGGCGGTAGAAATTTGAGCGCGACGTTGCGATCGAGGATCGTGTCACGGGCCGAATAGACAATGCCCATGCCTCCACCCCCGAGACTCTCCACAACGCGATAGTGAGAAACGGTTTGACCGATCATTGATGGGCGGGCCGCAGTTATGGGCGTTGAGGAATCTTATGTCGCGGGTTTGGGCAAGTCAATGTCCTGGAAATCGGATACTGAGTCAGTCTGGGAAAGAAGATCCAGAGTGGCAAGTTGCTTCCGAGTGGCTCGTAATCCGTCCAGAGTCGATGCCCAGCGCGGAGATCACTCCCCACAAGCCGACTTCCGGGTAGTGATCGTTGGGATCTCCGTTTCCAAGCATTTTCAATTATTCGCAAATCCTAGATAAACAGTTATACTGGGAAGGTAGGCTTGCAAGTGTACCTGCAGTGTGTGTATTGTGAGGTTGTTATGCCGCGAAAGACTCTTGAAATCGCCGTCGCCGACCTTACTCAGGCCATTGGGCTATTGGTGCGTCGCGTGCGCGCTGCCGCCGCGTCGCATGAACTTTCCTTGACCGAGGGTGCCGTCATGAAGCGCCTCGCTACAGACGGGCCTGCAACCACCGCCGAGCTCGCGCGCGCGGAAAGCATGAAACCGCAGTCGATGGGAACCACTATCGCGGCCCTTGAGGAAATGGGTATGGTCGCGCGCAAGCCGCATCCGACCGACGGCCGCCAAGTGAATATTGAGCTGACCGCCAAAGGCGCCGCCGTGCGCAAGAGCACCCGCGATGCAAAACGGGCCTGGCTGACGCAGGCCGTCGCCCAGCTCAATGAACGCGAACGGAAAACGCTGTTTGCGGCTGGCGAGATCATCAAACGCCTGGCGGAGAAGTGACTGACAACGAAGCACGAACGCAGGCTGTGAACAAGCCCGCAATCAGTTCGGATTCACAACAGACCTCTCTCCTCGGTTCGATGTCTCACGCCTGGCGAGCGCTGCGCCATCGCAACTTCAAGCTCTTCTTTTTTGGTCAAAGCATCTCTCTGATCGGCACATGGATGACGCGGCTGGCCACCACCTGGCTCGTCTATCGGCTAACCCACTCGGCGCTGCTGCTCGGCATCGTAACCTTCGCGGGACAGATCGTTTCGTTTGCAGTGGGACCAGTTGCGGGCGTGTTGGTCGAACGTCTCAATCGCCGCAAGCTGCTGGTGTGGACACAGGCCGCTGCTGCTGTCCAGTCGCTCGCCATGGCTGCGCTCACGCTGGCGCATGTCATCAACCTCTGGGAAATCATCATTCTCGCCACCTTGCAGGGCCTGATCAATGCGTTTGACATGCCTGCGCGCCAATCTTTCCTCGTACAAATGGTCGAAGACCGCAACGACCTCAGTAACGCTATCGCGATCAACTCCTCGATGGTAAACGGCGCGCGGCTGGTCGGCCCGGCCATCGCCGGTTTGCTCATCGGAGCTTTCGGCGAAGGTTGGTGCTTTCTGGTCGATGGCGTTAGCTACTTCGCGGTGATCGCATCATTGCTGATGATGCGGATCAAGCCGTTGCAGATCCACCGCCCTGTCTCTAGCATGCGTGAACAAATCCGTGAGGGTTGGGATTATGTCCGTACGTTTCGCCCAATCCGCACGATTCTTCTACTTTTTTCGCTTCTCTGCCTGATGGGCTACCCCTTCGCGGTGCTATTGCCGGTGTTCGTTGGAGAAGTACTGCACGGCAACGCAACTACTCTCGGCTGGCTAACCGGAGCTTCAGGAATCGGCGCGTTGGCGTCGGCGCTTTCGCTTGCCATCCGCAAGTCGGTCGTCGGACTCATCCGCATGCTTCAGATCGCGGCCGCGATGCTCGGAGGCTCACTGATTCTCTTTGGCACGTCCCATACGTTGTGGCTATCGCTGGCACTGATGTGTTTTGTTGGCTTCGGCTTGATGCAGAGCGCGTCGGTGAGCAACACGATCATCCAGTCGCTGGTGCCAGAGGACAAACGTGCCCGCGTGATGAGCTATTACACCATGGCATTTTTCGGCGCAGCGCCGTTCGGCAGTTTGTTGACTGGCGCGCTGGCTCACCGGATCGGAGCGCCGCGCACTGTCATCCTTACCGGCGCGTTCTGCGCGGCCGGCGCGCTTTGGTTCACGTTCGAACTGCCCAAAGTCAGAACGGTCATGCGACCGCTTTACCAACAGATGGGCCTGCTGCCTGCCCGACGACATAGATCTGATCCCCGACGTCCAGGAACGGGGAATATGACCTGTCGACTAAACCCAACAATCCCACGACCGGAGGAAAAATCAAAGTGAACTGGTACAACTACATCGCTTGTTTTTTCGCCGGAATGTTTCTCGCTAATGCCGTGCCTCACTTCGTGCATGGCATTTCTGGTGACCGTTTTCCGACACCGTTCGCTCACCCTCCCGGAAAAGGATTTTAAGGAGATTGAACTCGCTGGCGGAAAAGCGATCGCGATTCAGGCGGACGCCGCTGATGCCGTTGCCGTAAAAGCCGCGGTCGAAAAGACGTTTGCAACCTTCGGTCGACTGGATGTGCTGGTGAACAACGCCGGCACGGCCATTCCGAAACCGTTCGAGGAGGCGACGCTGGAAGAGATGGATCGCGTGCTCGACATCAACGTCCGCGGGGTATTCGTCGCGACGCAGGTGGCGCTGAAGCACATGAAGAGCGGCGGTCGCGTCATCATGATCGGTTCGGCCGTGGGTGAACGTGTTGCGGCGCCCGGGCTTGTGCCCTACGCGGGCACGAAGGGAGCGGTCAAGATGTTCACTCAGGCGCTGGCCAGAGAGATCGGGAGCCGGGGCATCACGGTCAACAACGTGCAGCCGGGTCCGATCGACACGGAATTGAATCCCGCGGCGGGCGATTGGTCGGTACCGCAGAAGGCCGCCACAGCACTCGACCGCTACGGGCGGGTTGATGAGGTCGCTGCGCTGGTGGCGTTTGTCGCCGGCCCGGAGTCCTCGTACATTACCGGGGCGAATCTTACCGTGGATGGCGGAATGAATGCCTGAACGGACGCACACGAGGTCACGCTGGAAATACAGGCATTGAAGCGAATAGCCAGGCCCGAGGCGATTGCCGGCCATCGGGCAAGGTGATTCTGCAGGACAGGGATGGCCACCTCGATTGTGCGAAGGGCGGAGATGATGAACGCGCAATGCATATAAAGTTGAAGAAGGTGTCCGATGGCTAATGTGGTGAAGAAACACAGCATCTCTTCGGAGCTAGCACAGAAAATGGTGGATGAAGCCATGGCGAAAGCCAGAAAGATTGGCGTTTCCGAGACCGTAGCGATTCTCGATGACGGAGGCAACCTCAAGGCCTTTAGCCGGATGGATGGAGCCCCGATCCTTTCCATAGAGATTGCGCAGAATAAGGCGTATACAGCTCCATTCGGCGTCCCCACGCAGGACTTTTTCAACTTTATCCAAGGCGACCCGTCGCTTTTGGCCGGCATCCCCACGCTTGCGCGTGTGGCGGCGTACGGAGGAGGGTTTCCCATTAAGGTGGACGGAGAATTGTCGGGGCGATCGGGGTGAGCGGGGCGCCCACGGTGCAGAACGACGTCGATTGCGCGAGAGCAGCCCTAGCGCTCGTACCGTGAGGAGTGCAATGCATACCAGCTCGAGTAAAGGTAAGGAAATCAGAATTCCTGGTCCGGATCATCCCATCACGATTTCACCAGCTGAGGGCAAGATCCGTGCAACGGTCGCTGGAAGGATAGTCGCTGAATCGACGCGAGCACTTCGGCTGGAGGAGAAGGGATACCCGCCTGTTTACTACTTGCCGCGCAACGACGCGGACATGTCCTTACTTGTTCGGACCGAACGTTACACCTATTGTCCGTACAAGGGCGATTGCACGTACTACAGTATTCCCATCGGTGGAACGAAATCGGAAAATGCCGTTTGGACATACGAAAGGCCGTACGAGGCAGTCGCCAGCATTAGAGAATACCTAGCATTTGATCCCTTACGGGTGGATGCAATCGAAGTGATCTCCTAAGCACGCTGCGTGTTGGTTGGCAGTTGCCCTCCATCGCGCGCAGCCCGATGCGCTGGCGTCGATGGTGCGTCACTACGGCGCATGCCCGCGCGCCGAGTGAAACGGTCGCCGCTAAATATACCTTGACACGTATATACTCTGTAGAGTATACGAAGAGAATGGAATCCGTCTTCGAAATCATTGCGGAGCCGAACCGCCGCGCGATACTGAGCCTCCTGGTCTCGTCACAACAGTCGGTTGGAGAGATCGAGCGTCAACTTCGTATGACGCAGCCAACCGTGTCAAAGCACCTGCGAGTGCTGCGAGAGGCCGGTTTCGTGGAATCCACGGTGGACGCACAGCGCCGTCTGTACCGGCTGAAGCCAGAACCATTTCAGGAGGTGGATGCCTGGCTGGATCGGTTCCGCCGGTTCTGGTCCGGTCATGTAGATGCTCTCGAACGGCACCTCGACCGCGTGGATCAGGCAACGCCAATGAAAAAGACGAAGAGAGGACGACGCGGCCCAAACCGCGAACATGACAAAGGAGAAACGAAATGAAAATCAAAGTCACCAGCGTATATGTAGACGACCAAGAGAAGGCCCTGCGCTTCTATACAGAAGTACTGGGCTTTGCCAAGAAAGTCGATTTCAGCCAGGGCCCATTTCGTTGGCTGACCGTGGCCTCCCCCGAGGAGCCGGACGGCACTGAGCTGCAGCTGGCGCTGAACAACAACCCTGCAGCCAAAGCGTATCAGCAGGCGATGTTTCAGCAGAGCCAGCCCGCCGCCATGTTCTTCACCGACGACGTCAAGGGCGACTACGATCGCATCAAGGCCCGCGGCGCCGAGTTCACGATGCCGCCCACCGATGTGACCGGCTCGACCATTGCGAAGCTGAACGACACTTGTGGCAACTTCATTCAGCTCACCCAGCTGGCACGCTGGTAAGGCGGATGATCAGCAGGAGGAGATAGATGACCGATCGCGCGCAGTACACACCGGGTCCGGCCGGCGGGGCGCAGATACGAAAGGACGGCGAGAAGTGGACGCTGATTCTTGTGAGAGAACTGCACCACGCGCCGGAAAAAGTCTGGCAGGCGCTTACCGACCCGGCGCATCTGCGCGAGTGGGCTCCGTTCGACGCCGACGGGAACCTGGGCACGGTTGGAACCACCGTGAAGCTCACCACGGTGGGTGCGCCCGCGCCGCATGTTACCGAAACAACCGTGACGCGAGCCGACGCTCCTGAGGTGCTCGAGTACAAGTGGGGTGGCTTCGATATGCGGTGGGAACTCAAGGCTTTTGCTGGCGGCACGCGCCTGACGCTGTGGACCAACATCGGTCGTCGCTTCATCTCAATGGGTGCTGCCGGGTGGCACATTTGTTTCGATGTTCTGGATCGCCTTCTCAGCGGAACTCCCATCGGCCGCATGGTCGGCCCCGAGGCCATGAAGTTCGGCGGCTGGCAGCTCCTGAACGCGGAGTACGGCAAGCAGTTCGGGATTGAAACGCCCGACTGGCCGCCTCAGGCGACTCAAAAGCCGTGAATCGAGGTGGATGAAGCGCGCATGGGCTCCCCGTTCGGCAACATCGAAGTGCAAGATGAGACAGGACCATCCGATGGCCTACACCGACTACGGTTCGATTCGGAATCACAAAGCTCGATAAAATACAGCCTGTTATGGTGGAGACTTGACAGGCTGTTGTTTTCTCTTGACGGCAAGTAAACCGTCTGTCTTACAATCGCGCCGTGCCACGAAAAGTCATCCTTGGATTCGGAATCAGCCTTGATGGTTATATTGCACGGCGCAATGGCGACCTCGATTTTCTGGTTATCGACAAAGAAGGCGAAGCGCTGATGGCAGATTTCTTCGCCAAGATCGACAGCACCATCATGGGCCGCAAGACAGCGGCTGCCACGGCGGAAATGCGCAAGAGTGGCGAGATGCCGGAGATGCCGGGCATCTCCAACTACGTATTCTCGCGACGTTGGAAGCCGGGCAAACGCGACGGATTCGAAGTGGTGAGCGGATCTCTGAAAGCCTTTGTGAGAAAGCTAAAACGCCGCCCGGGGAAAGACATCTATCTGGGAGGTGGGGGCGAATTGGCCCGCAGTTTCCTGCAAGAGGATTTGGTGGACGAGCTCTTCATCGGACTTGGTCCCATACTGTTAGGCGATGGCATCCCCGGGTTTCCGGGCAAGTTTCCGCAGCGGGACTTCAAGCTGACAGAATGCAAGTCCTACTCGAATGGATCGGTCGGGCTACGCTATGAACGGAAGCGGACTAAGATCCGCCGATAATCGGGCAGTCTTGGCAACATCGAAGTGCCCGCGTCACTTTGCTCCGACGCCTGATCGGTTTCCTCCCGGAACTGTGATCGGCTTCCCGCCGGAATGACCGATAGCCTTCAGCGGAATCCTCACAATAAAACTACTCGCATGAAAATGGGACAAGAATTCGAGGCATAGAGATTCAATGAATCCATCGGAACGTATTGACCAACTGATTGCAGGACTCACAGACTGGCGCGGGAAGACATTCGCCAGCGTCCGCAAGACCATCCTTGAGGCCGACCGGGAGATAATCGAGGAATGGAAGTGGATGGGAAGCCCAGTGTGGTCTCACGACGGAATGATCGCGGTCGGCAACGCGCACAAAGATAAGGTGAAGCTTACCTTTTCCCATGGGGCCAGCCTCCCGGATCCTGACAAGCTCTTCAACGCGGGCCTCGGAGGCAACGCGTGGCGAGCGATCGATCTTTTTGAGGGCGACAAGATTAATGACCGTGCTCTAAAAGATCTCGTCCGTGCCGCCGTGGATTACAATCAGATCAAATTGAAGAGGAAAGCGCCTGCGGGCACTCGAGCGAAAATACATAAAAGTAAAAAGTGATGAACCTACAGCTTTTTCTCACTAATCCTCTTTGCGCGACACTGCCTGACAATTGTGCTTGACGCTGCTGGATTGTCTTCACAGTCACCGGACAAGAGTTCGGACCGCCGAAGACGCACCAGCACGCGCCCTCTAGGCCTCTCTCAGGCGCGGTGTAGGACGATGAGGGAAATTTCTGGGGGTACGCCTAGGCGGACTGGCGCTCCTACCGTGCCCAAGCCTCGGTTAACGTACAGCCGCGCAGCATGGGGCTGCGGATTGGAGGTTGGGACGTCCGGTTCGCGGCTGACTAGAATTGCGCCGGAGGGTTTGAACAGCGGCCGCTGGAATAATCCAGCGATATAGTCGGAGATGAAACGCGCCGGCGTCAGGCGGTGGTCGAGAATTTCCACCTGAATTTGGCCGCCGTGGGTGTGGCCGGCAAGCGATAGCTCGATTCCCAGCTCCGCCGCGCGATTGAAGCTGTTGGGATTGTGGGAGAGCAGAATGTTCGGCATGTCGCGCCGGATCAGCGCGTCCATATTCGCCAGCAGTTGCGTGCGGTGGCCGTCGAGGTTTCGTTCGCGCTGGTAGTCCACGCCGATCAGATTGAATTGCGCGCCGCGGAAAGCAAGCTGCGCATTTTCCTGGCGCAGCAACTTCATGCCACCTTGGGCAAACAGGATCTGCGCGGCATCTTCCGCCTTCGCGTATATTTCGTGATTGCCGTTGCAGCCCCACACTCCCAGCGGCGAGCGCAAACGGCTGACTTCCTCAATACAATCGGCGATGGGGTCGCCGGAGCCGGTGATGAAATCTCCCGTTACCACGGTGAGATCAGCGCCCAACTCATTGGTCATGTCCACGGCGCGGCGAACATCCGACCGGCTCATGTACCCGCTTAAATGAATATCGCTGATCTGGGCGATCCGCATGCCGTCGAGCGCGGGCGGCAGATTGGCCATTGGAATCTGGATGCGGCGAACCTGGTAGTTCAGGCGCTCGGCGGCGAATCCGTACATCGTGCTGAAAAACGGCGTCGCGCCGGCAAGCACGCTGGCGGTTCGGAAAAAATAGCGTCGCGAAGGATCGGCAACCTGCTCGACCTGGACCAGCGCGTCAGACTGTGGCGCAATGTTCTCCGCTTTCGCGATCGAGTCCTTCCGGAGCCAATTCCAGATGCGTTCGGCGCCGTGCACGATCTCGACAAACAGGAAAGCAAAAAAGGCACTGGACAACCAAAGTCCCGAAAACATCGCGAGGGCCGCATCACGCCGATTCAGGTGGCCATGGCGCCCCATGCGAAAACCGCCAGCAATGGCAAGGACGATCAAAGCCAAGGCAAGACAATAAAGAAGGCGCGCTGCGACCCGCAGCCAACGCGAGCGCCACCGACCGGTGATTCGCCAGATCGCGCGGTACCAAAAGCGCTGGGAAAGGAAAATCGTTGTCAGGACCGTCAGGCCGATGACGATCCGAAGCAGCAGCCAGGCCCAGTTCACAGAATTCTCGCTGATTTGGTCACTCCTAAGTTTACCATGCGGGCAAGGTTAAGGGCTGGATTGCTCCCGCGCATGGTAGCGCATCCGTAAATTCCGTGACCTTGGGGCCTTTCATCAGTAAGATGAACCCCAACGGGGTGCGGGCTCGGCTGAAATCTCGCGAAAGCCTTTCGCTGCGCTGGTGCGTCAGAACCGTACAGGTGTGCGCAAGACTCCCGAAAAAAGTTTGCAGAACGTCACTTAAGGAGAGAGAAATGCGAAAAGTGCTGTCGATTGCGGCGCTCGTCGTGGTCGCGGGCCTTGGAGTTTCCCTGATGTCCGCTCGGGGAGCGGCCCCCGCCTACGGCGCAAGCAACGATGCCCCTAAGGCTGCGCCCGGCCCATCTGAGGCGGTGCTGGCGCAGTGGAATGACATCGGGCGAAAGCTGATCGCGATGGCGGAAGACTTTCCGGAAGACAAATATGAGTTCAAGCCGGTTCCCGAGGAGCGCACTTTCGCGGCGCAACTCCTGCACGTTTCGGGATCGATGTACTACTTCACGGATCCCGCCGAGGGGAAAAAGCCGCGCTATCCCGATGACCCGAAGAGCGACGACTTGAAGACAAAAGCGCAGATTGTGGCATTCGTGAAGAAATGCGTTGCCGATGGCGCGGCGGAAATCAAAGCCAAGGGAGACAAGGGCATGGCGGACCTGGTGACCGATCCGGAGAGCAAGCAGCAAACCCGGGTTGCGGATTTCGCCTACGGCCTGATCGAGCACTCCGGCGAACACTACGGGCAGCTGGTGGTATACTACCGCGTGGCTGGATTGGTGCCGCCGGAATCGCGGCCAAAGAAGTAGAGGCCGCGTTAGTGAATCACAAACCTACGGCCGCGGCCGCGCCATTTTCCAGATACGCGGTGAGTTGCGTGGGATCCGTGGTCGGCGGTAGGCAGGACTGGCCGACGCAGACCAATGCTGCGGCCTTGTCCGCCGGTAGATGAGGGAGCGTCTCCTTCAGCGCACCCGCGAAGTTTTCGAGCGAGACTCCGGGCGTCAGACGCAGAACAGACTTGCCGAAGCGGTAGACGCGCTGCGCCGCGGCTTCCAAAGATTGCGCAGCGGGATCATCGGCGCGGCCAGTGACCACCACCTGCAACGGGTGATGCGCGAAGAGCGTCGCGGCTAGGCCATACGTCGCGGCGAACAGCCCGTACTGTGGCGCTATCCCCGCAAACGCCTCCAGCGTTTTCTGGGCGAAGGCGTGATAGCGGCTGTCGTCGGTGAACGCGTACAAGCGCATCAACGCGATGGCTGCTACGGAATTGGCGCTCGGCGTTGGCGAATCCTGAAAAGGCTTGCGGCGGACTTCCAGGCCACACATGGGGGCGGCATCCGACGGGCGATCGAAAAAGCCTCCGCCCTCGGCATCGCCGTAGCGCTCGATTGCAAGGTCCATTGTGCGCCGGGCGGCGTCGAAATAGCGGTGATCCAACGTAGCTTCGTACGCGTCCAGCAGCGCGATCACGCCGAAAACCTGGTCGTCGAGTGATCCTTCCAACGCGGGTCCGCCGATGCGATGCCCGAAGCCCCGCGATTCGGTCCAGACTTCGCGCGACATGCGATCGAGCGTTTTCAGCGCGAACGTGCGGCAATTGTCTCCTAACGAGCCATGCAAAACGCGTGCCGCCTCGAGATAGGCAGAGACGAACATGGCGTTCCAGCTTACGTACATCGTGGTATCGACGTAGGGAGTCGGCCGCGGCAAGCGTGCCTCCAGCATTTTCCTTTTCGCGACGGCAATCGTAAGGCGGACGGTCGCTTCATCGAGCCCCAGCGCTTTCGCGATGCCTGCGGCGTCCCGTGCGATCCAGAGAACATTTTTCGCGGGATTGTGATGCATTTCGCCCTGGGCTTCGACGTCGTAATACAGCTCCATGACCCGCGCTTCTTCCTGTGGCAGTGCAGCGCGAAGTTCGTCCAAAGTCCAGGTGAAATAGTCGCCGTCGTCGTCGAGCGAGTAGTCGGCGTCCTGGCTGGCGTAAAAGCCGCCATTTTCCTGGTCGGAAAGCACTTCGTTGACCCAGCCGATGATGCCTTCAGCGGTTTCACGGAGGAGCGGGTTCAGCGTGACCTGCCAGCCATGCAGGTAATTTCGCAGCAGCTCGGAATTGTCGTAGCTCATTTTCTCGAAATGCGGGACGAGCCAGCGCTCATCCACCGAATATCGATGAAAACCGCCGGCCAACTGGTCGTAGACGCCACCGCGCGCCATTTTTTCCAGTGTCGTTTCGGCAATGGCGAGCAGGTGCTCCTCTTTTCCGGAAGCTCCCGCAGTCTGCTGATACCGCTCCAGTACGAGATCAATGGCGGACGCGTGCGGGAACTTTGGAGCGCTGCCAAAACCGCCATTCTTGATGTCGAACTGCTTCGTGACCGAGCGGATCTGCGCGTCAATCACGCCAGGATCAAAATCCGCTCGCGCGCCGGTGAAGACCTCGGCCTGCGCTACAGCGTCGGCGATCGAATTGGCAGCCTTTTCAAGGTCGGCGCGCTTATTTTTGTAGGCATCGTTGACGGAGAGGAGCACGCGACGAAATCCAGGGCGGCCCATTTGATCCTCGGGCGGGAAATACGTGCCGCCGAAAAACGGCTTGCCGTCGGGCAGGAGAAAACCCGTGAGCGGCCAGCCGCCTTGGCCGGAGATGGCGCTGATAGCGGATTGATAGCGCGAATCGACGTCAGGACGTTCATCGCGGTCCACTTTGACGGGTACGAAGTGCTCGTTAATGATTTTTGCGATTTCCGCGTTCTCGTAGCTTTCGCGGTCGATCACATGGCACCAGTGGCACCATACTGCGCCGATGTCGAGCAGGATTGGCTTGTCCTCGGACTTGGCGCGCGCGAAGACCGCGTCGCTCCATTCGTGCCAGTCGATGGGTTGGTGCGCGGCGGAGCGCAGGTAGGGGCTGGCGGAATCCTTCAGGCGGTTTTCGAGTTTGTCGGACAAGCGAAATCCTTTCGAGATGAACTGGTGGGCTGGGGGCCGGCTTCGATGCGTAGAACAGAGAAAAACGGACCGGCCGCTTGGCGCTACCGCAACGGCCTATCATAGCTGGGCACAGACAAGAGTGTCTGTGCTACTCAAGGCGCTACTGCACCGTGTCGCCGGAGCCCAGGTCGCGCGGGTCGAGAGGCTTGCGCCCGGCAAAACCCTCATCCTGGCGATGATAAAAACGAATACGATCTTCGCCCAGCCGCCAGCAGAGATAAACCTCTTCATTGTTGATGCGCGACGGAAAATCGAGCAGTCCGACATCCAGATCCTTGATCACACATCCCGTTTCCAGAATCCGATTGAGTGCCGACTTCATGGTCTCCGCGAGTTGCGTATGTTCGACCCGCAGCACGGCGAGTTTTTCATAGGGCACGATCACGCCACCCATCATGGTGATGCGCGCGGCCACCGCGGAGAGATCGGTTTCCAGCCCGGCCAGTTTCTTGCGGCAATCCATGGCCTCAAGGAGGAACGGCTCGAGCTCCTGACGGGCGCGCTCGGCTTCGGTCAGCGTGAATATGCGAGGTTCAGGTTCGGGATCCGGCGATTCGTCCTGGTCTTGCTCGTCGTCATCATCTGCCATTCGGTGTCCGATCTGCTGGGGACGGGCTCAAGCCGATGCTAGCGCAAACTCAGCATCCGGTCGAGGGCAAGTCTCGCGAAGTGTCGGGTTCGTTCATCCACCGAAATGCGGTTCACGACGTTGCCGGCGACGAGGTTTTCCAGGGTCCAGAGGAGATGCTGCGGGGTGATGCGGAACATCGTGGTGCACACGCAAACGCTGGAATCGAGGGGCATCACTTTATGGTTAGCCAATTCCTTGCTCAAGCGGTTGACCAGGTGAATTTCAGTGCCGACTGCCCATTGCGTGCCGGCGGGCGACGCGGTGATCGCTTTGATGATGCCTTCGGTCGAGCCAATCTTGTCGGCGGCTTGCGTTACTTCAAAGCGGCATTCCGGGTGAACGATGACCTGGATGCCGGGATGCTCGCGGCGCACGCGTTCGATGTGTGCCGGCGTGAAACGCTGGTGCACCGAGCAGTAGCCCTTCCACAAGATAACGCGGGCACCGTGAATCGCTTCCGGCGAGTTTCCGCCATATTCCTGGTACGGATCCCACACGATCATCTGGTCGAGGGGAATGCCCATGCGAAAGGCGGTGTTGCGGCCGAGATGCTCGTCGGGGAGGAAGAACACTTTTTCGCCGCGCTCGTAGGCCCATTTCATTACCGCGGCCGCATTGGAGCTGGTGCAGACCGCGCCACCGTGCTCGCCTGTGAAGGATTTAATCGCGGCGGTGGAATTCATGTAGGTGACCGGGATGACCTTGAGGTCGCCGAGGCTCGAAAGCTCGCTCCAGCCGGCTTCCACCTGGCCGATGTCCGCCATGTCCGCCATTGAGCAGCCGGCAGCTAGGTCCGGCAAGATTACAGCTTGATGTTCCTGGCGCAGAATATCCGCGCTTTCGGCCATGAAATGCACGCCACAAAAGACGATGTAGCGGCCGTCCGCTTCGGAGGCTTGATAAGAAAGTTTCAAGGAGTCGCCGCGGAAATCGGCGAACTTTACGACTTCGTCGCGCTGATAGTGATGACCCAGAATGACGACGTCGCGTCCAAGCTTCGCCCTGGCCGCGCCGATGCGCTGGTCGAGTGACGTGTCTGGGACGAGGAGGTACGAGTCGAAGTCGCAGCCTACGCCCTTCTCAATTTCCGGCGCCCGCAGCGTTGGAGGCTGGGGAGCGCCTACTAAATTTGAGATGGAGATAATGGTGCTCATGGTGTTATAGGTGGCCGCTGACTTTGTAAATTTAGCCTTGGAATGCCCCTGGTTATTGGATGAATTCTCTCAGGTTTGGGTGCAATTCTCCACTTATCCGCCGATAAACACCATGGTACGGGAGGGTGGTACGAACCCGGGGTCATTGATACGGTGACCCTCCTCCTTGTCCATCACCACGGAGCGAATATAGATAACCAAATCTTCGTCAGTTGCGCCTTCGCGCAGTAATGCTCGCAAATCGTGATCGTCCTTGCTGAAAAGGCAGGTGCGCAGCTTGCCGTCCGCGGTCAGCCGGATGCGCGAGCAGTGTCCGCAGAAGGGCTGCGTCACCGGAGCGATCAAGCCGATCTCACCGGGCGCGCCATCGGCGAAACGGTATTTACGCGCGGTCTCGCTGCGCTCGTGGGGAATCTGCTCCAGCGGCCACTGAGCATGGATGCGCTGGTAAACCTCAGCCGCGGGAACCATCAGGTTGCGAGTCCAGGTGCGATCGGCGTCCAACGGCATGAATTCGATGAAGCGCATGATCACGCCGCGTTGCCGGGCAAAATCAGCGAAGGCTTCGACCTCGTCGTCGTTCGTGCCGCGCACCAGCACGGCGTTGATTTTTGCCGGCGCTAATCGCGAATTTTGCGCCGAATCGATCCCGCGCATGACCGCGGCGAACGACTTGGTGCGTGTGATTTTCTCGAATTTCGCGGGGTCGAGCGAATCCAGGCTGATGTTGATTCGCCGCAAGCCTGCCTGGATCAAGCCCTCGCAGCGGTCGGCAAGCAGGTGGCCGTTGGTGGTCATCGACAGGTCTTCGACGCCCTGCGCATGCAAGCGAGCGATGTAGTCTTCCACGCCTTCGCGCACTAGCGGCTCGCCGCCGGTGATGCGAATCTTACGAATGCCCAAGCTCAGGAAGATGCGCGCCAGCCGATCCAGCTCCGGCCAGCTCAGGATTTCGTCATGATCGCGGTAATTCTCTGGATCGGCCGAGCGGCAATACACGCAGCGAAAATTGCACCGGTCAGTGATCGAGATGCGCAGATCGGTGATCTGCCGCCCGAATTTGTCGTGAAGTGTCATGTCAAGATTCTTGCGCTCACTGGGCGAGCGGTTGTCATCCCGAACTCCTGTGAGGGATCAGCTTTTGCCTTTCCAGGCTCTAAGCGTGGCTCGACCAAAAAAGCAAAAGCCCGAATCCGTTAGTTGGATGTCGGGCGCAAACGAAAAAGCACAGATTTTCGTCGTCCCTCCTTTCCAAGCACGGGAGGCCCAGGCGTTTCCACCCAAACCCTCATCCCCAGCCGCGTCAATATGCCGCCGCCGAAGCATCGCCCCCGCCGCCCTAGGCTGTCTCTCCCGTAGGCGTCAGGGGTTCGGAGTCACCCCCAGTGTACGCCCGTGGAAACCAACCTGCAATTAGGGCATCGTCCGATCGGACCCCTGGTTAGCCACAGAGGGTGTCTGTGATAGAGTTTTCGCCACGCCATGCGGATCTTCGTTCTCGGTGCCGGGGCCACCGGCTCCCTACTCGCACAATTGCTGGAGCGCCAAGGACATACCGTCTGGTGCGGTGACCGCGATCCCCAGCGCGGACGCCGCTTCCTCGGGAAGCGCAGCACCATCGCGGTTACCGAAGTCAACGCGCGAAACTTGTATGGCATCGTGCGCGCGGCGCGCGACTGCAACCTGATCGTTAACGCTTCAGCATCCGTCTTCAATCAGATCGTCATGCGCGCTGCACTGCGCTTGCGCGCGCACTATGTGGACCTCAGCTCCCACCTGACGCGCAACCCATTCAAAGCCGAACAGTTTGCCTTCACCAACCAGTTCGAAGACAAGAACCGCACCGCGGTCATCAACGCCGGCGCCGCCCCCGGACTTACCAACCTGCTGGTTCGGCGCGCGGCGGAAATGCTCGATGAGGTCGAGTTGGTCCAGATCCGCCTGTACGAAAGCACCGAAAGCGACGACCCCATATCCCAATGGTCGCCCGAAGTAACCTTCGACGAAGCCATCTCCAACCCGCGCGTCTACCGCGACGGGAAATTTCGCATGGAAAAACGCTTCGCCGAGCTCGAGAAATTCCGCTTTCCGGATCCAATCGGCAACGCCAACGTGGTGCTTGCCGCGCAGGACGAAGTGGCAACGATTCCGTACGTAATCCCGCTGCGAAATATGGATGTGAAAATCGGCGGTAACGAATTCGACCGCCTGCGCCGCTGGTACAAGCAGGGAAAGCTGTCGAAGTCGCGCGGCATCGTGCGCCAACGCTTCCCGCAAACATCATCGCCGCGCATGATCGCCAAGCTGATCCGCCAGGGCGTTCTGCAGAACGCGCGGTTCGCGGCCGCGGTTATGGTGCGCGGCGTAAATCGTGGCAAGGGCAAAGAAGAAGATCAGGACGTGCTGATTCGTACGGATTGCACCTTCCCGACGCTATATCAGATTCGCCAGCAAGGGCTCTACACCACACCCGTCGCCTACGCCACCGCCCACGTCGCCGCGCTATTCGTCAAATTCTTTCCACGCGACATCACGGGAGTATTCGCGCCAGAGGCGCTGCCGCTGGAAGCGCGCCGCGCCATCATCGCGGGCATTCGCAATAACAAAGTGAAAATCACACACAAAACGAGGATACTGAAGCCGAACAGCGACGACGAAGATTTGTAACCCCTCTCTCCCGGTCTCCGTGTCCTCTGTGTTAACTCTGTTTGCTGTATCTTTGTTCTTTTCCTTACGGTCGAGCCTCAAAAATCAAATTAAACGGAGTCTGCGTCGCCCGCCGAAAATGAGTGAAGCCGCCGCTGGTCACCACTTCACGAAGCCGCTTCTCGCCGGCCTGCGCGCCTAGCGCCAGACCGACTTCTTGCGACAAGGAAGCCGGCGTGCACAAAAGCGTCGACGCCCCATAAAATGCCCGCCCGATCGGATGCAAATTGTCTTCGAGCTTGTCGCCCGCGTTCGGCTCGACGATCATCCACGTCCCATCCTTTTTCAACGAACTGCGAACGTGCGCTGAGGCCCCGGCCGGATCGCCCATATCGTGCAGACAATCGAAGAAAGTAACGAAGTCGTAGTCGTTGCCGGGATAATCTTTTGCCTTGGCCACTTCGAAATGAATGCGGTCGCTGACCCCCGCGTCTTTCGCGCGCTGCTTCGCGCTCTCAATCGATTTGTCGTGATAATCAAATCCCACAAACTCCGATTTCGGGTAGGACTTCGCCATCAGAATCGTGGAAGCGCCGAGACCGCACCCCACGTCCGCGACACGCCCACCATTCTTCAGTTTTGCATCGACGCCTTCCAGAGCCGGAATCCACGTGGAAACCAGATTCGCAGCGTAGCCCGGCCGGAAGAATCGCTCCGTACCCACGAACAGTTCGGGGTGATGTTCGTGCCAGCCCATGCCCTGGCCGGTTTTGAAGCGTTCCGTGAGCTGCTCTTGCGCTCGGGTCGCCGCGAGCGCGCACTGAAACGCGCCGGGAAGAAATGCCGGGCTATTGTCGTCCGCCATCGCGAACGCTTGCTCTTCGCTCAAATGAAATTTGCCAGGTCCAGGATCGTACGTGACGTATCCGCCCGCAGCCTGAGCGCTGAGCCACTCGCGCACATACCGCTCCGCGGTGCCGGTCCTCTTCGCTAATTCGCCGGGAGCCTGTGGCCCTCCCGCAACGAGTGCCTTATACAAACCCAATTTGTCGCCGATGCAAACCAGTGCCGCGTTGAAGGTCGCCCCGAAATCGACGATCGCCCTCCCAAGAAATTCGTTTAACTTATCAGGATTGATAGCCATCATTGCCTCCATCAAGGAAAAAAGGTGAGCCGAGAGATTGCAGTGGATTTTAGGCCCCGGACCAGAATCAAAGCAAGCGGCGAGGGAAGTTAGCAGCAACGGTTCGGGCGCGAGTAACGGCGGTCCAGCTGATCGACGTAAAATTGCTCTTTCGTCAGCACCTCGCGGGTGCCGCTATTCTGTTTTGCCGCCCGCAGATAACGTTCGTAAGCGGAGTCACCGCACCAATCGCGAAGCCCGCGCCAGAAACTACACAATTTGCGCTGCGCGATTTTGAAAATTTCGTCCATAAGAAATCAATCGTCTCCGTGCGCCACGCCGGAAAAGCCCGGCGTCCACTGCGTGGCCACGTATGGCGCTTCATGCAACACCGGCTCGCTCCGCCGGCTCAAAATCACATACCACTGAATCAGCGCCTCGACGATCAAAACGAGCACCATCAGCGCCAGAGCAATCGTCACACCCGCGTCCAGCCGCTGATTAAAAATCAGCCGCTGCGTATCGACTAGCTTTGTCGCCGGGATTTTCCCCGCCGCTATCTGCGCCGCCAGCACGTTCGCGTACGACAGAAATCCAATCCGAGGATCGGTAGAAAAAATCTTCTGGTAACTTGCGGTCATGGTGATGATCACCAGCCAGGCCATGGGCACCAGCG
The DNA here is from genome assembly GCA_963721915.1 of uncultured Acidobacteriota bacterium. GTDB lineage: Bacteria > Acidobacteriota > Terriglobia > Acidiferrales > UBA7541 > Acidiferrum. The sequence goes on from CAVRLD010000014.1 coordinate 53,857, forward strand.
TCACCCAAACCCACCGCAGGCGCCCCATTTTCAACAGAATTGTGGTCGCCACCACCAACGCCACCGCCGCCAGCAACTGATTCGAGATCCCAAACAGCGGCCACAGCGAATTGATCCCGCCAAGTGGGTCGACCACACCTTGATAAAGGAAGTAACCCCACATTCCGACGATGAGGGCGCTCGACAGCAAAACCCCCGGCATCCATCCGGTGCGCGCAAACGGCTTCCACACCCGGCCCCCAAGCTCCTGAATCATGAAACGGCCCACGCGCGTGCCGGCGTCCAAGACCGTCAAAATAAACAACGCCTCGAACATGATCGCAAAGTGATACCAGATGCTGAGCAAGCGGTCTCCGCCAATCGTGCTGGAAAAAATCTGCGCCATACCCACCGCAAGAGAAGGCGCGCCGCCCGCGCGATTCAAGAGCGTGATCTCTCCTACCTTATGAGCTAGATCCGTCATCGTCTGCGCCGTCAGCGCGTAGCCCCAGCCGCTGATCGTCGTCGCCGCCGCCTCCGCCGTGCCGCCCACGATGGTTGCGGGACTGTTCATCGCGAAATAGACACCCGGGGGCATCGCACAGGCGGCAATCATCGCCATAACACCCACGAACGATTCCAGCAGCATCGCTCCATACCCGATGAAGCGTGCTTGACTTTCGCGCAAAATCATCTTCGGTGTAGTCCCCGAAGAAATCAGCGAGTGAAAGCCGCTGATCGCTCCGCACGCAATGGTGATGAAGCAAAACGGAAAAATCTTGCCCGCGAAGACTGGACCGCTTCCATCGATGAACCGCGTAAGCGGCGGCATCAACACATGCGGCCGTACCAGCAAGATCCCCGCCGCCAGCGAAAAAATCGCACCCGCTTTGATAAATGCGCTGAGGTAATCACGAGGCGCCAGCAGCAACCACACCGGTAGCGCCGAGGCCGCAAAAGCATACACGATCAGCGCGCCCGCCAACGGAATTCCGCCGATCGTAAAGGCCCGCGCCCAGGAAGGCGAATCCGCCACCCACTGCCCCGCCACTACCACAAACAAAACCAGCCCCACGCCAATCACCGAAGCCTCCAGCACTCGCCCCGGCCGGAAAAACCGCAAGTACAAGCCGAGCAGCAAAGCAATCGGAATGGTCATTGCCAGGGTAAACGTCGCCCACGGTGAAGACTTCAGCGCATTCACTACCACGAGCGCCACGACGCCCAGCAAGATCACCATGATGGCCAGCACCGCGATTTGCGCCAGCAGGCCGCCGCGCCGGCTGACTTCTTCGCGCGCCATTTCCCCCAGGGATTTTCCGTCGCGCCGGATCGAACAAAACAAAATAATAAAATCCTGGATGCAGCCCGCCAGCACCGCCCCCGCAATCAGCCAAAGCGTCCCCGGCAAGTAACCAAACTGCGCAGCCAGTGTCGGCCCAACCAGAGGCCCAGGTCCCGCGATCGCCGCAAAATGATGCCCGAACAAAACCCACTTGTTCGTGGGCACGAAATCGCGTCCATCGTCGTGCCGTTCAGCAGGTGTCGCGCGCATATCGTCCAGTGTCAAAATCTTCGCCGCTACAAAAGCCGAATAGACGCGATACGCCACCAAATAGACGCATACCGCCGCAAGCACAAACCAGATCGCGCTGAGAGATTCGCCGCGCTGCAGCGCAATCTTCGCCAGCGCCCAAGCTCCCAGCAACGAAATCGCCACCCAAGCCAAAGCCTTCAACAATTTATTCATGAGGTAGACCAATGTAAGCGTCGGCCTTTAGTCCGGCAAGTCCGCATCGCAGCAACAACCCTATAGCGCAGGGCGGAGTCCGCGGAGCCCTGCGGGCTTTGGCGCGGACCATCGTGACTACATAGTTGCAGTGAAGTTCCGATTCGCATTCTGATGTCACGGCAAACATCCGCGCGTCAGCCACAGTCGGCACAGGCAGGAGTGCCTGTGCTACTTACCTCCGATCGCACCACACAGGACACCCGTGTCGATAGCCGCCAGAATCCGCTCTAACTGATCGTGCTTGTACTTCTCCGAAGACGGCAGGATATCCCATCCGGTGAAAACCACAATCAAATCGTACTCGGGCACGAGAATCAGCTGCTGGCCGCCGAATCCACGCGCCGACCACGCCAGTTTTTCTCCGGCTTTTCCGTAAGGCACCAGCCACCACTGGAATCCATATTTCCAGCCGCCTCTTCCGGTGGAAATCGCTGGCGTCACCGACTGCTTGATCCAATCCGCCGGAACGATCTGCTTCCCTTCCCAAACTCCGCCATGCAGAAACAGCAAACCCATTCTTGCCAAGTCGCGCGATGCCACGTACAGTCCGCCCTCCGCGTCTGGCAAACCAAGCGGCGTATGCTTCCAGAAATAGTGCATGCCCAGCGGCTGGAAGAGATATTCTGCCGCGTAGTCATCGACATTCCTTCCCGCCACTTTCTTGAAGATGTACGCCAGGAGTTCCGTGCCACCGCTGCTGTATACGAACACCGTGCCGGGTTCACTCACCATCTTCTGGTCGATCACGTACTGCACCCAGTCGCTCGTCGCCTCCATCACGTCAGCGGAGTTCTTAGGGTCGTCGTAAGCCAGGTCTTCGTGCCACTCCAAACCCGAACTCATCGTCAACAGATTGCGCAACGTGATCCGCCGCTTGCGATCGTCGAGATTCGCGATCTTGTAACCGTCGAAATATCTCAGGGTCGGCACATCGAGATCGACTCGAAAATCCCCGCGCTGCATGGCGACGCCCATAGTGATGGAGGTAAATGTCTTCGACACCGACTGCATCGTGTGCAAGTCGCTGTGCTTATAGTACGGATGAAATTCCGTGCTGAAGTAATTGTACGGCCCGTGCAAATCGTGATTCAGCGGCCCAGTTTTCCTCGCGCGCTCACCGTAGATCTTGTCGTAGTCATGCGCATACGAACGCTCAAACGCCTGCCTTCCGCAACGGATCACCAGCATGCTGTCAACCAGCCCATACTTCCCGCTCGCTAGATCGGCGTCCAGAGCCTCAAGCGCCGCCGCGTCCAAGCCCACCGCGCCCGGCGCCGACGCGGGCCATTCCTTCGCGGGCGGCGTTTCCTGCCCAGCCGCAACCGTCGCGAAGACGGCGATCATCAACGTAGCCAAGCCGCGGCATCTCGGAGCAACTTTCGTCCTCGGCGTGTCCATTTCCGCATTCGCTTTCATCAGTCCTCTATTCGCGACGCGCCGCTGCGCTCAATCCTCCAAACAGGTAAACCGCAGCAGTGGATACATGTCCCGAAAAATCTTCCCAAGCTCACCGCAGAACGATCTGGAAATCGCAGCCGTCACCGGCAGCTTCCGTCGAACAACCCACGCTCGGAGTTTTTCCCAGTCGTCCGCAGAAGTCGGCCACCCCGACTGTGCCTTCCACTCACCCTTCTCCACCGCGTACCAATAACTCTCATAGCGCCCGCGCCGAATCCTTATATTTCGATCCCGCGTAGATTCGGAACCCAGCGGTGACGCTCTTCGCAGAAACACCGGCATACAGCTCGCCAGTTTCGCCGTCGCCCGGAAATGGAGCGCAAAACTTCAGATACATCTGCGCGCGGTACGGCGTTTTGTCCTTGGCAAACCGCGTGTCGCGATTGATGCGTGAAAAATTCCTGCCACCCGGCGCGGCCGTATCGAAACGCGAGTCCAAAGCGAGCACTGCTGGCGCCGTCGCGTCCAGCAGCCGCCGGAATGGCCGCACCACGCATTCCTGATATCGCTCACGATTTGCGCCCATCCACGTCTTTTGGTTGTGGCGCGCCAGGTCGCGAAAGAATTGGAAGGTGTCGCGAGTGAAGATGGGCTCAGGTTTCGCCATATCTATCTCTTGAGCGTGATCGGCCGCGATTCCCTATCCGCGGCGTCGATTAGCGTACACGATTCCCAATCGGCGTCAATTCGACTATGCTGTGCGGCGGCTCATTCATGCGCTTTCTAGTCGTTTCAACACTTGGCCGCTCGCTAGCCGCAAATCCAGTCGGCCGCTTCGCGGTCGCACACACTTAAGGATGAAAATGATGCGACGTCAGTTTTCCGCTGCAGGTCTGCTTCTGGTTGGCACGCTGGCATGTTTCGGCGTAGTACGGTCATCCCGAACGCTTCGCGCCGACGAAGCAAAACCTGCTGCAAAGAAGGAGCCGTGGAAGCCCGAAGACTTCATCTTCAGCGAAACCGTCGGGCAATATCGCATTTCGCCGGACGCCAAGTGGCTCGTCTGGATGAAATCGGCCGGTGACAAAGACAAAGACGCCCGCTTCTCGAACCTGTATCTCTCAAGCCTCACCGAAACTCGCGAAATCGCCCTGACGCGCGGTACCGACCAGAACAATCAGCCGCGCTGGTCGCCCGACGGAGAAAAGATTGCCTTCCTCAGCACGCGCGCCCGTACGAAAGCCAAGCCCGATACCGCGCCCGCCCAGATCTGGCTCATCAACGCGCACGGCGGCGAGCCCTGGCCGATCACCGAACTCGCTCATGCGCCAAAGCAAATCGAGTGGCTCGATAAGGACACGCTTGTCTTTAGCGCGCAGGAAGACCCCGCGCTCTACGAGCAGGAAATGAAGAAAAAGAAGGACGATTCCGAAGTTGTTGACGACGCGGACCACGAACCGCCGGTCCGCCTCTATAAGATCAACGTGAAAGACAGCAAAATAACGCGACTGACGACGAACACCGATTGGATCGAGACCTTTAAGCTCTCGCATGACGCGAAATATGCGGTGGCCTCACACGCGAAAAGCCTGCACTACAGCTTCGACCAAAAGGTCCGCCCGGTTGTGATGCTGCATGACCTCGGCAACGGTCAAGCAAAACAACTTCTTGGCGACATTCGCGTTCGGCCCGAAGGATTCCAGTGGGCCTTCGACAATTCCGGTTTCTACATCGCAACGCCGTTTTCCACCGACGCGCGTTTCATGACCGCGGGAATCACGATCGTATATTTTTACGATCTTGCCGCCGGCAAAGCCACACAGGTCAACCTCGACTGGGAAAATGGTTTGGGCTTTGACCTGGAGACTGTGCCGGGAGGATTTGTGGCTCTATTGGCCGCTGGCAGCCATGACGAACCTGCTTTCTATTCGAAAGAAGGCACAAGCTGGAAACGTCAGCAAATTGCCGGCGATCATGCGAAGAACATCGAAACAATGGAGGTGAGCGAAGATGGAAAGACCATCGCATACGTTTCTTCGACCGCCAGCAAACTTCCCCAGCTCTTTCGCGCGCAACTCGACGCCGGGAAAATCGTCTCGCCCGTGCAGGTCACAAAACTCAACGAAGGCCTCGTCAACAGCCGCTCGTACTCAAAAACCGAAGTAATTCAATGGAAAGGCGCGAATGACGAGACCGTCCAGGGCATCCTTTACTATCCGGCGAATTACGAAGAAGGAAAGAAATATCCGCTGATCACCGCGATTCACGGCGGCCCTCAAGGAGCGGACAAGGATTTATGGGACGAGAGCTGGGCGTACCCAATTCAACTGCTGACCCAGCGCGGTTCGTTCGTCCTGCGTCCGAACTATCACGGCAGCAACAACTACGGGCTGAAGTGGTCGGAGTCTATTTGCTGCGGCAAGTATTACGACCTGGAAACGCCGGATATCAATGCCGGCGTGGACTACCTGATTGCCAAAGGCGTTGCCGACCCCGACAAGATCGCTACCATGGGCTGGTCGAACGGCTCGATTCTTTCTACCAGTCTGATCACAACCTATCCCGAGCGCTACAAAGTCGCCAGCGTCGGCGCGGGAGATGTCGAATGGATCAGCGATTGGGGCAACGTCTCCTTTGGCGAATCCTTCGATGCGTATTATTTCGGTAAATCACCGATGCAGGATCCGCAGCTCTACATCAACAAATCACCGTTCTTCAAGATGGACAAGGTGCAGGCCCCGGTTCTGATTTTTCACGGTACCGCCGACACTAACGTTCCCCCGGCGCAAAGCTGGTCCTATTTCCGAGTGCTCCAGTATTACGGCAAGGTGCCCGTAAAATTCGTGGTGTTCCCCGGCGAGCCTCATGGCCCGCGCAAGCTGACCCACCAGATGCGCAAAGTCGAAGAAGAAGTCGCATGGTTCGAAAAATACTTCTTTAAGACCACGACGCCCGATACCGAAGCGGTGAAGGAAGGTTCGCCGCTCGAAGCCATGTTCCGCGCGAAAAAGATCGCCAGGTCTGGCGGCAACTACGGAACTACGCTCACGGGAAAGGGCAAGAATGTGCTGATTCCCGAAGTGATCTTGCGGGGCGATCTGGAAATTGGACGCTTCGAAGTGACCCGCGTGCAGTTCGCCGAATTCGACAAAAACTACAAAATCGACCCCGGAACAGAAAACTATCCTGCGAACGGTGTGACCTTCGACCAAGCCAAGGGTTATGCCGCGTGGCTTTCCAAGACGACCGGGCAAACCTGGCGCGTCCCGAACGAGACCGAAGTCTCCGCCCTGCACGAAAAAAAAGATGGTGAGAATACACTCGACTATTGGGCCGGCTACGCGCTGAATCCCGATGACGTTGCTCGCCTTCGGAAAAAACTCATGGAACTCCCCGGCAATGCACCTTTGCTGAAACCGGTCGGAAGTTTTCCAGGTCAAGGCAAGGAAAACGAAGAGCTGATCTTCGATCTTGGCGGAAATGTCGCCGAATGGGTCGTCACGTCCGACGGCAAAGGCAAAGCTCTAGGTGGCAGCGCCGACCAGCCGACCGATCCGCGCGCATCGCACGAACCGGGTGCTGCCTACATCGGCTTGCGCGTTGTTCGCGGAGACGCACACACCTCTACGTCAAAATAGCGGTTGCGCTCGAGCGCGCGCGGATCGGACGGGCACGGATTTGCCGTGCCCCTTCCGCTGCCGGATTGTGGGATTGACGCTTGCTCGGGGGCCGATCGCAGGCTAGGCTTTCGGCATGAGCGACATCACTAAGGAACATGGAGAGTTTCCGCGGACGGAACGCACCCGGGTCACGCGCAAGCCCGACCGCGGCTCTTACGACCGCGAATTAATTTACAGCATTCTCGATCAGGCATTTGTATGCACCGTTGGCTTTATCGTCGATGGTTTGCCTTACGTCGTGCCTACGAACTACGTTCGTGTGGGCGACAAGCTGTTCTTGCATGGATCGACGGCGAGCCGCTTGATGCGCACGCTATCGAGCGGCGCGCCGTTTTGCTTGAGCGTCACGCTCCTTGACGGCATTGTCTTTTCGCCGACGGCGACCGGCCACTCCGTTAACTACCGTTCGGTGGTGGTGATGGGCAAAGCGGAAGTGATCGAATCGCAGGAGGCCAAGCTCGCAGCCATGCGCGATTTCGTCGACTATGTCCTGCGCGGCCGCTGGGCGACAGTCCGCCCGCCGAGCGAGCAGGAATTGAAGGGGACGATGGTGCTGGCCGTTCCGCTCGTGGAGGCATCCGCAAAAGTGCGCACTGGTTTTGCCGTCGATGACGACAAAGAGTATGACGGATCGGCCTGGACGGGCGTGCTACCGTTCAAGTGGACACCCGGTGAACCGCTGCCGGATCCACGCGGCAAACCGGACATTCCCGTGCCGGCCAACATCGCCCACTACACTCGGCCGCAGTAACGCTATACCTTCAGACGCTTAAGCTATTGGCGATGCTCAGTTCTCACCGGAGCCAACGCCCGCCTCCAAAGAAACTGCGCACAGAGCTCAAATCAGATTAGTGAGGACCCAACGCCTGAGCTTAGACGGTTAATCCCTTCTTGATCTCCTCGTTGTTGCCTTCTTCCCTCTCATTTGCAACTTCTTTCGTCTTGCGGCGCGCTCCAGCATCCGCTGGACGATAAGCTGAATGCGTTTCTCGCGCGTACGAGCCTGCTTGGCGTCATCGATGTATTGGATGATCTGACGGCGCAGCGCAACTGTCAGAGTGTTAAACGTGGCTAGGGCTCGCGGCGTGTCGGCCAGGCCCGCGCCCAGATCGGGCGGCAGTACCGCTTCGCGAGGCTCATTATCGACGAGGAGCGTGACCTCAACGGCCGCGCCGGCATCAATGCGCAGCTTTCGCCAGATGCGGCTGTGAACATGGAGGCGGTAAGCGCCGTCCCCTCTTGGCACCAGCGTGCTCTTAAACGGCAAGCCTTCGATCCAACCGTGCACCGGGATATGCAATGGATCATCGCCGCCTGCCCTGCGAATCTCTTTGGAGACGTCACGCGGGATATCAACGCATCGCATGATCCAGATTTTTTGGATTTTGGCAGCGAAGACGTGTGGCTGGTCGGCCCGGTTCATGGGCGAGCAGGATAAGCCTTCCAGGGGGCGCATAGTCAACCCGCCGAGCCACTCCTGGGATCGGGCGCCTACTTTTTGGCGGAGGAGCCCGCGAGGGCCGTGGCCACTCCCAGCGAAATAAGCATCCCGCCGCTGACGTAACGCTGCGTGCGCATGGCGCGCGGGTTCCGCCTGAACATGTTGCCCACCGTGCCCGCTGTGAGCGCCCAGAAGCTATCGGTGGTAACGCCGAGGAGCGCAAACAGGACGCCCAGGAACAGGATTTGTCCGGCTACGTTGCCGCGGCCGGGATCCACGAATTGGGGCAGAAAAGCGAAAAAGAAGAGGGCTGCCTTCGGGTTCAGCACATTGACGACAATACCTTGCGCGAACACGCGGCTTAGCTTGACGCTCGGCGCGCCGCCCGAGAGCTCGAGCGGTTCCTCGCGGCGCAACTTCTGGATGCCCAGGTAGATCAAGTACGCCGCGCCGAGATACTTCACCGCCGCGAAGGCCATCGCCGATGACATGAGCAGCGCCGACAACCCAACCGCAGCCGCAGCCGTGTGCACGAGGGAGCCTACGCTGATGCCGAGCGCGGAAACCAACCCGGCACTCCGGCCGTGCCCGATGCTTCGTCCCACAATATAATAAACCGCGGGACCCGGGATCATCAAAAGCAGCAGCGCTGCGCTGACGAACAAAAACAGCGAGGAAGAACCTGGAATCATAGACTCTCGCCGCCGTCCGCAGCAGCGGCTCCTTCCCTTTGTAATGGAACGCGGTCGGGCCATCCAGCCCGAGAGCCCAAACACCCAAACACGCATCATTCCAAATCCCGTTCGCTTCTTGAACGGGGTGAGGAATGTGCTTTCCTGGCTTCGAAGGATCCCACGGTTAAAGCAGGAACGACTCGCAACGCAAACTCAAAGGGACCTGTCGCGGTCGGCGGGCCGCTACATCTAGTTGCAGCCGCAACCGCCGCCGCAACAACCTCCGCCGCCACCAGAGAACGAGGTCGAAGATTTCGCCGAACCGCCGTTGCTCGAACCGTTCGTGGAGCTAAACACCGACAATTGGATCGAGTTTCTCTTCCCAGCGCAGCTTGGGCAGGCGATTTCCTGCGTCTTGTTGAACACGATCTTCTCAAAGTGGGTCTGACAGTCGTCGCAAACGTACTCGTAGATTGGCATCGTATCGCTCCACTAGCTCCCTTTTGTTGCTCCCGTCATTATAGCAAAAGCATTTATCGCCGAGCGGTCGGAAGTCGCCCGCAGACCTCTCAACTCATGTCATGTAGCGGCCGGCGTTGATATTGTAGGTTTGCCCGTTAATAGTGTTGTTTTCCGCAAAGAGCACGGCGATGCGCGCAACTTCGTCAGCGGAGCCTATGGTTTCGGCTGGAATTTTGTTGCGGATTTCCGCCGGGACGCTGGCGGCCATATCGGTATCGATCAGGCCAGGAGCAATGGCGTTGGCGGTAATCCCGTCTTTAGCAAGCAGCGAAGCGTAGGATCGCGTGAGTCCGAGGATGCCGGCTTTCGAGGCGGCGTAGTGCGGCCCGATGACGCCGCCCGTTTGCGCGGCGATCGACGACAGACTGATGATGCGGCCCCAATGAGCCGAACGCATTCCGGCTAAGACCCGCTGGGTGACCAAAAAGACGGATGTCAGATTTACGCGAAGGAAGTGCTCGAAGATGTCTTCGGTAACTTGCTCCGGTGACAGCACCTTGGCGATACCCGCGTTGTTGACCAGGATCGCGACCGGCCCCAGTTCCTTTTCCACCTTTGCGACCATGCGCTCCACATCCGCGGATTTTGAGACGTCGGCCTGCACGGTAATGCATTTGCGGCCGACGGACTGGATCGTTTGGCAGGTGGCCTCCGCAGCTTTCAACTGAGAGTTGTAGTTGACGGCGACGTCGGTCCCGGCATTAGCCAGCGCCAGGGCGATGGCTCTTCCTATACCGCGGCTAGCGCCGGTGACCAAAGCAACGCGTCCGGAAAGTGTGCTCATGTGAAGGGCTCTTTCCTCGGCAAAGTAGACAAAAACAATCTCACGGGAATGCGGTTCTAGCAAATCGCGCACCACGTCACAGATAAAGCACGTGAGGATTTTTCGTGACGGTGGGATGCCTTTGGTGGACGTCGGTGCATCTACCGCATGGGTTTGGCTGAATCTAGACTCCGCCCTCTCAGAGAGGGCGCTACAAGGTGCCCCAACAAGAATGGCTCCGGGTTGCCGGAGCCATTTGGGGAAAAACTCCCGATGAAAACGGAGGTTAGTCGCCGGCTACGGCTTCGGTGGCCTTTTCAGCTTGCGGCGCGGAGGCACCATTGCCGTTCGAATGACCATTGCCATTGGCATGACCGTTGCCATTTCCATTGCCGCTGGCTACCGCGATGCTCACTGGCTTGCCGGCGTTGGCGAAGTTAGCTGGCACCGCTTTCGCGATGTCCTGGACCGTGCCGATCTGGACGACCGTCGGCTGAGGCTTCTTGAGAACGAGTTCCTCGTAGATGGCGCGGACCTTGGCCTGCTCTTCAAAGGCCTTCTTGCGGCGCGCGCGATCCTCTTCGGCTGCCGTCAGGGGGATGTCATGCTCGAGGTGGCGCACGCGAGCGGCGTCGTCGGAGTCAATCCTCAGCGAGTGTTCGAAGCTTTCGAGGTTGACCTTTTTGCCCTTGGCGTAGATTTCGTGTTTGCCGTGGTTCTTGTACCATTCGGCGACGGTCGCATTCTTATGCATGTTCTCGATGATCTGCCGCCAGCCTACCCCGGTGTTGTAGGCGCAGAAGCTGATTTCACCCTGCTGGGTGGCGTAGGGGATGATGCACATTTCGGTGCGGCGGAAGTCGTAGTTGAACAAATCCTGGAACCACATGCCGGCGATGAAGAGGAAGTTCCAAGGGTCGCTCTTGCGGCGCTTCATGGCGTCTTCGTAGGTGCGGTCCGGAGACGTGCGGCCGTACTTCACGGTGGACTTCTTGGTCAGCGCCCAGGTCTTGTCGAATTTCTTGAACAGATCCCACAGCGTAAGCCCCTTGGGACCCTGGAAAGGCTTGTAGTTCTTCAGGAGAGCCATGGCCATCATGAAGTTCGAGAACTTTCGGCCGCGAGCCGCGTCGGTGATGGCGGTGACGTCCTTGGTGAGCTGGACGGCGTCGAGGAAGCGCGGGACCGGCGCCCATTCTTTCGTGTCTTTGTTGATCATCATGGCGGTGCCGACGCCGCAATTGGGGTGGCAACCGCAAGAGAGCGAACCCCATTGGGATTCGTTGCCCTTGACCATGTCGGCGAAGCCGGCAAAGGTACTGATGAAAGAGATGGGGAACCAATCGCGGGTCGGCTCAACTTTGCCGACTTGGGCGCTGACGTCCTTCGCGAGGTGCGAAAGGGTGTAGCGCTGGCGGAGGCGACGCTCCGGAGTGATGTCTTCATCGCGACCGGTGAACGAAACCGGCTGGAAGCTGACGAACGCGATTTTCTTGGGGTTCTCCATCGCGAATTTGACGACGCTGCCGACCTGGTCGTTGTTCACATTATTGACGATAGTGACGACCAGCACGATTTCGATCCCGGCTTCGTGCATGTTCTCGATAGCCCGCAGCTTCACGTCGAACAGGTTGCCGATCTGGCGGTGGCTGTTGGCGTCGTTGCCGATGCCGTCGAACTGCAGGTAGGCGTAGCGCATGCCAGCTTCGAAGGCCTTCTTGCAGAATTCCTTGCTCTTGGCGAACTCGATGCCATTGGTAGCAGCTTGCACGCTGTTGTAGCCGATCTTGCGGGCGTAAGAGACTGCGTCAAGGAAGAGCGGGCTCATGGTGGGCTCGCCGCCGGAGAACTGTACCGACATCTGCCGGCGCGGCTTGATCTTGAGCGCGTTGTCTAAGATTTCTTTAACTTCATCCCAGCCAAGCTCGTGAACGTAGCCAACCTGGTTGGCGTCCATGAAGCAGGGATCGCACATCATGTTGCAGCGGTTCGTCAGGTCGACGGTGAGAACCGATCCGCGGCCGTAGCGCACCGTGCTCGAACCGTGCTTATGCAAATCTTCGTCGTTATGGGCCGGAATGTCGCGGCCGGGGAACTGCTTTTCGATCCAATCGAGGAACTTTGCGTCGATGGCCATCATATCCTCGTAGTGGCCGTGGATCGGGCAATCCTTGATCATCCAGATTTCGCCGTCGCGCTCGATAATCTGCGCTTTGATTTCGCCGACCTTCTCGTGCATCAGGTCGCGCCAATCCTTCTTACCGGCGATAATCGACTCGCGAGCTTCCTTGACACACGCCGGGCACAGAGAATCGGTCTGGCGCGGGAAGCCAAGCGTCGGCTTGGTCTTCTCCCAGGATTTCAACAGCGGCTTGTCGGACCACTGCGGAGTAACAGAAGGGTTCGGATTGCGCTTGTTGAAGTGCTGAACGGTGTTAAACGTAGCCGCGGCGGCCTTGCAAAGTACCCAATCAACAGATCTCATAACCTGCGTGCCTACTTTATTCGGCATAAACTCCGACCCTCCAGATTTCAGGAATGCGAGCGACCTTAGCCCCACGACTTCGATGCTGCCCGCTCGACCGTCGATACGCGCGATGTATTTGCGTTGACGCGTATCAACAAATCGCCCCCGGGCCTTGAATTTACCGTACCATTGCACTAGCTCACGGCCAATAAGTCTTTGACCTCTTATACTTTAAGGGTAAGCGGCGGACTTAGCCAGCGGCTTGCGGCGAACGGTCAATTTCGGGGGTTGAACGGTAGTAAAGGTGGGTTCGGGGGTGCTTGGGGCCCAGGCCGTCAGGTCGTTACTCAGGGGCCCCATTTGTCCAGAAAACAGGAATCGTACCAAGGCGGCGGGGCGCGGACTCGAGAGACGCACAAGCGGAGTTCTACTCGTTTAGGACGGGACGTAGTACCGCGATCACAAAATGCGCGAAGTGCGATGCGCCCTCATCGAGTTGCAGCCACCGCACCACGCAATGATCGGCTAAATATTTTCCTACACGCGCTTCCGCAATTCCCAGGTGCGATGCAAGTTGCGGCTTGATCGAATCAGCCCCACGTCGGCTGGAACCACCGCGCAACAGGTTTGGGATCGCGATGCGCAGCGTCTGACAGGCCTCGACGTAGTAATAACTCGTCAGATCGGAATCGGTCACCAGAAACACGCCGGGACCTGCCGGCGCGCGTTCGGCTTCATCGAGCTTTACCGGCGCGCACGTGAGGAGCCGACGGAACTGCATTTCCAAAAGCGAAAGTCGCGAAGATAGTCCCGGATCACCATAGCGGCCCCGCAGGGCAATACCCCCCGCATCACCCATGGGCTCGACGGGAAGGCGAGGCATCGCCGATTCAGCCGTTCGGCTGGCTCGCGGCTCCGGAGAATCCTCCGCCGGCGCGGAAGCGATGGGCTCAGACGTTCGCGTCGGGAACAGAGGCTCCGCGCGACGCTGCTCGGGCGCGGCGCCAGTTTCGCGAGTGACGCCACCCTTGCGGCGATTGCGGCCGCCGCGGCGGCCGCGACGCCGACGAGCGCCCTCCGCAGCAGTTTTTGGAGCGGATGCAGCCTCCGATGGCGCCTCGGGTTGATTGTCCTGCTGCTGCTCGTCTTGTTGTGACGGAGCGACAAGTGCTTCAAATACCGCGGCATTTTGTGCGAACGGGAGACCCGGCTCCGGAATCGTGAGAGCAGGCGCGATTGCCGCAAAGTCGGATTGTGATTCGAGCGGAGCTTCCCCGCCGAGCCTGGTGGCCGCCTCCTGCGCTTTAGTCTTCCAATCCGCGCGACGAAAACGCGCGGCGGCGGTGGAATACCACTTTGCCGCTTCGGCATTTTGGCTGGCGGTTTCAAAATGGCGCGCCAGTTCAAAAGCTACCATCGCATCCTGAGTCTTCTCGTAAAGATTCGATAGCTGCGCTGCGGGATCCTTGCCGGTGCGAGCGCGACGTATGCGCGCGGTGATTTGTTTCCAGTCCGCCATAGATCGATTTCTGGACGCATTGTAACAGCGGGAAGCGCTGGCGGCTAGTGCGAGAGGGCGAATACCGTTACCAGTAACGGTCTGGATCATCGAGCTGATTCGACGCGGGCGCTTGATAGCGTCCTAATGCTTGATAGTGTCCTAAAATAGGACACCACCGGGCGCTTTTACACATTGACGCGGAATACGGGTGTCAGTATTCTTGGGCTCAGCCCTCTTGGAGACGCAATGGCGCGCTTGCGCGACCTTTCACGGATAATTGCCGCCGTACTCTTGTCTTTCGGACTGACCGCCTCTTCTATCTCAATCGCATCGACGCCTGGCTTCGCTACGGTTGTGTCCGCGGAGCGTGCCCACGTAGGCCGAGCCGCGGCCTCCGTCGGAACCACCGTCTTTCCCGGCGACAGCTTGGACACAGAAGAGCTCGGAAGCTTGCAGGTGCGAGCTGGCGCGGCGCGGTTGCTGCTCCCCGCGGCCAGCCGGGTAACTTGGAGCGCCGAAGAAGGAACAGCGGCAGCGACGCTGAAGAATGGCACAGCGATGTTTTCCACTGCGAACGCCAAAGCGTTTGCGGTGCACGCTTCCACCGCGACCATCCGCGCCAACGGAGATGGCCCGACGGTGGGCAGCGTTTCGATCGTCAATCCGAAAGAGTTGAGGGTGAGTTGCTCGCGCGGCAGTCTGGCGATTTCCGTGGAGGACGACACCAAAACAATTGCCGAAGGCACCGCCTATCGCGTCGTCCTGGATCCTGATTCTGTCTCGGACGATGGCGCGGCCGGCGGCGGCCCGGCGGCGCAGAAGCGTCCAAGGATGGCTGGCAGGGATAGATTTTTGATGTATGTGATTATCGCTGCCGGCGCAGCCACGGGAATTGTCCTGCACTTCGCGCTGGAAAGCCCAGACAAACCGTAGCCGGGGACGACCCTACGCTCCTGAGCGCCCTCTCCGACAGGGCGGGTTTATATGCTACACGAACCAAACCCATCCAGCATCGCACAGCGAGGACTCTGTCCGGCCATCTTCGCAACGTCGTAGAAATTCTGCCGACATCCTAGTCGAGACCCCGCGGTCGAAATCGCTGCCATGGGAAATGTGACGACGCACGGAAGCCGCGAGCCGTGACATCTACTTCATGCGGCGGCAACTACTTCTATTTCCACCAAGGCGTCTTTAGGCAAACGAGCAGCCTGCACCGTAGACCGCGCGGGAGGAGCAGCTGTAAAGTACCGCGCGTAAACTTCATTCATCGCCGGAAACTCATTCATGTCCTTGAGAAACACGGTCGTCTTCACCACATGATGAAGATTCGATCCGGCGGCTTCCAAAATCCCTTTTATGTTTTCGAGGACTCGCTCGGTTTGCTGGCGGATGTCGCCCGCGGACATCTCATTAGTCTTGGGATCAAGCGCGACCTGGCCGGACAAATAGAGAAAGCCATTCGTTTTCACGGCCTGCGAGTACGGCCCGATAGGTTTCGGTCCGCGGTCGGTAGTGACAATTTCTTTCATGGTGTGGTCTCCTTTGGATTTGAGGCAATCGCGCCGGTGCTGCCGTCATAGCGGGCGCGGAAATCGTCGGGAACGCCGGGATGCTTCATCCAGTGGCGCACGAATTCGGCGACATTCTGATGGGTTTCCTGTTCGAATGCGGCGATGAGGTCGTCTAGATTGAAACCGCCTCCTCCGCGCGCGTAAAGCATGTGTCTCAGCGCTTTGCTGAAAGCATCCTGGCCGTAGCGATCTTGCAACGCAAAGAAGAACAAGAAACTCTTGGCACGCACGATGCCAGGATCTTCGGGTTTGCCCGGGTCGGCGTGCCACGGCACCAGCGTGAGCGCGCGGCGAATCGTGTTCGTGCGCACTTGCGGACCTTCAATCGCCTCGCGGCCAGTGGATGCGGCGTAGGCGGGCAACGCAGAAAGGGGCGGGTCTTGCTCGAAAAAGCCAGGATTCTGGCCGTACCCAAGCCACGTCGATGCCAGCGATGGTCCCGCAGCCGTCACCATTTCCGGCGCGCCGGAACGTAGATCGACCATTACGGTATCAAGCGAGGCCATTTCCGCCGAAGTCTTGGCCCCGGCTTCGGAAATCAATGGCGCGTACACCGAGGCCGCTCCGCTAAAGCATTTTTCAACAATGGGACATTCCACCAGCCACAATTGACCGGCTTCGCGATTGCGGGGCCCAAACATCGCATCATAGGCGTGGATTGCGGTTACGAGCGCGCCGACAGACTGGCGAAGAGCGTTCGCATCCTGAGGAGCGCGGCTCCACAGATTCAAGGTTTCACGCCCGGCAGCGAATTGCGCCGCCGTGTAGCGTCCGGCGACGATGAACGGGTAGCCATCTTTGCTTTGTTGGACAATCCGCAAGGTTTGCTCGCCGCGGCTTCGGGAGATCTTGGGCTTATGCCCGCTCGCATGAACCAGAAACCCTTCCGGGACGTGGAGTGTCAGCAGCCAGCTCCCTGGCGGGACCCCACCAGTCGCGAATGCACCGCGAGCAGGAAGCAGCTGTACGCTCCAACCTTCAGCGGGAAGAAAGAACGCATCGGACGCGAAGCTAAAAGTGTGCTGGCCAGGCAGCGCCGGATGAAATTCCACCGAAAGATGCAAAGTGCCACTGGCGGAGACGTTCCACTGCTCGGGAAACGTGAGCAGTACGTTCCGTGGATTGTCCGGCGAGGGAGCAAAAGAGAGAACGTGACCATTCCACTCCGCGTGGGGATCGGTGAGGTTGAATCGGCGACGCCCGGGCAACCGCAGTTCGAGCGACGTGAGCGGCTGATTGCCATCATTACGCAGGTGATAGACAGAATCGATATGAATGGCGGGCTGCGGATCTGCGATGAAGCGGACTTCCAACTCCTGTTTCTCGATCGTATAACCTGGGCCGAACGCCGTCGTGCACGCTGCACCCCAACAGCCCGCGATGAGAGCGGTCAGAAACAAGAAAACGCGCGGGCGGTTGATCGGCGTCAAGACGTTTAGATTGTAGCCAGTGATTCGGGTTGAGGCAAAAACCGAATTGCGCGAATCAGCACCCCGCTGAAGACAATCCGCAGGAATGGAACGGCCCAGGGTCAGCGCGGCTTCCGGCCCCGCACGCGCACGAAGTCGGTATTCGAATGATTGCGAATAACTTCCCGTGTGGTCGCTTCCTTTTCGGCTTGCTCTTCGGTCATGCCCCCGTTGATGCGTTCAAGGATTTCCCGTTCGGTCAGGCCGGTGTTTTTCAGGCGCCCGATCGCGGCAGAACCAAGTGTCGGAAGGCCCTGCAATTCGCGCCGCAGAACCACTTGAACAGTGGAATCGGAAAGACCAATCAGCCGCAGCATGACCGCGTCGCCACTGATGGCCTCGAGCTTGTCGGAGCGAGCGAAACCCACGATGTCGGACTCCGTATAGCGCGCGCCGAGGAGGTTGGCGACCGATTCGGAACTTGCAAATAGGTGATTATGTGCATGCGCCGTCGAAATTAGCACAACGCAGGTGTCGTCACTCACGCCCGAGTGTTTCAGCTTGACGAGTTGCTGAATCTCAGGATCGGAGATATTGAGCGGCTTGAGCTGCTCGATGGTCCCCGAGCCCATGCCAGCTTGATCGAGCGGACGGTAATCCGCAAGTGGGTGTTGGTGACACCCGCCGACCACCAGTAGAGAAATACCGAGAATCAGGTGAGTGGACTTCATATCTCAATTGTAGGTGCGGCAAGGAGCAGAGCGGCGGAGTGTGCTGTGGGCGATACCCGGCGAAGGGACAGGTAGGAGAACGACGTGACTGAATGACTGGTGATTGACTCGCGTTATCTAGTTTCGTTTCCTCGCTTCACGTTTGATAAACCCGTTCAACGCCATACACGCCAGCGATTTTGCGAATACTGCCCAAGATGGATTCGAGCTGACGGCGATCGATAATCTCCAGATTGACGTCAACCTGCGCGTTCAAGCGGTCCGGGCGGCTCTCCAGATTATGAATGTTGCAGCCAGCGTTGCTGAAAACAGCGGTAATGTCGGCCAGCAAGCCAGCGCGGTCTTTCGCGCGAACAACTAGATGCACGAGAAACTTTGCCTCGCCAGGTGTACCCCATTCGACGGCGATGCGTCGCTCCGTTTGATACAGCAGGTTCTGCACGTTGGGACACGTCCGCGTGTGCACCGCCACCCCGCGCCCGCGCGTGATGTACCCGACGATGTCGTCACCAGGAATCGGATTGCAGCACTTCGCCCGATAAACGAGCAGGTCGTCGTGTCCCTTTACGATCAGAGGCGCTTCGCCAAACCCAAGCATGCGCTTGACAGTCTTGACCAGCGTTGGCTTGGACTCTTCCGCTTCGCTCGCGCCGCTCTTCTCCGGTTCGCCGAGCACGCGAGTCAGCACCTGCCGCGCGGAATATTTCCCAAAGCCAACGGCAGCGTAGAGATCCTCGAGCTTGGAGAGCCCATAGTCCGATGCAAGCTTGAGCAGGTCCTCCTCGGGAATCTTCTTGAGGCTCCGCCCAAACTGGCGCGCCTCCTTTTCAAGAAGACGTGTACCCATTTCCGTCGCCTCTTCGCGTTCCTGAACGTTGATCCAATGCTTGATCTTGGTTCGCGCGTGAGACGACTTGACGAAGCTCAGCCAGTCCCGGCTGGGTTTGTGACCCTTCTGCGTGAGTATTTCCACCACGTCGCCGCTGACGATCTCGTGGCGCAGCGCCACCATCTGGCCGTTCACCTTCGCGCCGACACACTGGTGCCCAACTTCCGTGTGCACCGTATAAGCGAAGTCGACCGGCGTCGCCCCGCGCGGCAATTCCAGCACGCGCCCTTTCGGTGTAAACGCATAGACTTCGACAGGAGCAAGGTCCACCTTCAGCGTGGACAGAAATTCCCCGGGCTCTTCGAGTTCCTGCGACCATTCAATCAGCTGTCGCATCCAGGTAATCCGCTGATCGTCCTCGGACGCGGGCTTGTCGTCTTTATACTTCCAGTGAGCGGCAACGCCTTCTTCCGCCATGTGGTGCATTTCCTGCGTGCGAATCTGCACCTCGAACGGCTGCCCGCTGTGAATCACGGTAGTGTGCAAAGACTGGTATAAGTTTGGCCGCGGCATGGCGATATAGTCTTTGAATCGCCCAGGCACGGGCCGCCAGATATGGTGCATCACTCCCAACGCAGCGTAGCAATTGCGCTCGTTATCAGTCACCACGCGAACCGCCAGCAGATCGTAGACCTGCTCGAGACTCCGCTCCTGGCGAATAATCTTCCGATGCAGCGAATACAGGCCCTTCACCCGCGCTTCCAGTTCCGCGGGAATGCTGTTCTCTACCAGCTTTGTGCGGATCGTAGCTTGCACTTCTTCCAGAAATCTCAGGTAAATCGGGGTCTTATCCGTAACCTCTTTCTGCAAAGAAAGAAACGACTCGGGTTCAAGGTAACGGAATGATAGATCTTCCAGTTCGTTGCGCATGATGCCCATTCCTAGGCGGTGCGCGATGGGCGCATAAATATCCAATGTCTCCCGTGAGATGCGCTGCTGTTTCGCGGACTCCAGATATTCAAGCGTGCGCATGTTGTGCAGGCGGTCGGCAAGCTTGACCAGCACGACCCGGACGTCGTGCACCATGGCCAGAACCATCTTGCGAACGTTCTCAGCCTGTCGCGCCTCCGGCGCCATCATGTTCAAACGGCTGATCTTGGTTACGCCTTCAACAAGGTGCGCCACCTCCGCCCCGAATCGCTCCTCGATGCGGGAAACCGGAAACTCCGTATCCTCAATGACATCGTGCAAAAGCGCAGCCGTCAGTGTGGTCGCATCCAGCCGCATGTCCGCCAGGATATGCGCCACCTCCAGGAGGTGCATCAGGTACGGCTCCCCCGACCGGCGGACCTGAGTGCGATGCCGTTCCGCGGCGATCTCATAAGCACGACGAACAAGCCAAGGATCTTCGGAGGGGCGATTCTTACGGAGCTTAGCGAGGAGTTCCTCGAGGCGGGCGTCCAATTGGCGCTCGGTGCGGTCCCGGTTAAAACTGAGCGGTAAGTTACCTGCTGACGGCATGTTCCAGTATACGCCAGGTACGCAAGTGCCGCGAGAGTCCCAGTTCCCGTGGGTGGACACCACCTCGACAAATAAAGTAATCCACAAATGGAAAGGGCGCCCAGTGGGCGCCCTTCCAGGAATCACAGCTGGGCAAACCCTCGCCGTTCTGTTGGACCGCCTAGGAAAGCGACTGCGGCTGGTCCGCACGCTTCTGCTTGATTTCCTTCACCTTGTCCACGAGATCGTCCGCTTGCTTCAGCAGTGCCGCGCGCTCGTCAGGCTTTTCCACCATATCTGCTTTGCGCCGATACAACAGGTTGAGATACGCCATGGCGTCATCGTAGTCCGGCCGAAGCGAAATTGCCTTCTGCAGGTCGTTAATTCCCTCTTCGATGAACGGCCCATACTTGCGGGCGTATTCAGTGCGAACCGCGGGAGGAAGCGGGTCCGTATCCTTAACCTGCTTCTTGATATTGTCTTTATTGTAGGCCACGCGCATTTCGCCGTTGGCGCGGAAAGCCTGCGTCCAATCAATAACGCCGATCCAATAGTAAGGCTCCGGATCGTCGGGCTTCAGCTGAATGTGGCGCTGGTGGTACGACTTGGACTCTTCGAATTTCTTTTCGTCAAACGGCTGACCCGCCATTTGGAACAGGATCGAACCGATACCATCAATCGCCGAGAGATTGTTGGGATCCTTGTCCAGAACTTCCTTGAATTCCGCCACGGCTTGCTGGCCGCGAGCCAGGTTCTCTGCCGACGGAGCCCCCGGAATGTACAAGCTGGCGTAAGCCGTTGCCAGGTAAAGGCGCGCGTTCAACAAATCGGGATCGGCCTCTTTGGCCTGCTTGAAATCCTCGATCGCCGCGTCAGACTGACCGTTCTTGAAGGCCGCCACGCCCTTGTTCAGGAGATCGCGGGCTTTGAGTTTGTTGCAACCCGATGAAGCAAACCCGAGCACCGATAGCGCGGCAACTGCCGCCACCCGGCGAGCGATTCGAACCGATCCATAAGTCATCGATGCAACCATCCCTGCTATCGCGCGACCTGGAACAGTCTGCGCTGAGGATTCACGTCCGCCCTGCGAAGGGCAACAACCTGTCCAGTGGCCTTGCTTCTAGTGACCGTTTCTAGCGACCACGTTCCAATTGCGGCGTTAACAGCCCGACAGAAGATATGCCTGCCGACTGCATTACGTCAATCACTTTAGCCACTACCTGAAATTCTACGCTGGCGTCCCCGCGAACGAACGCCGTGTGGTTGGCGCGCGATCAAAAAATTTCTTCCAGCCTCCCGCGCAGTGCTTCCCACCTAACCGCTTGCTCGTTGATTTTTAAAGAGCCCCCATCCAGCACTTGAATCACTACGATATCGGGTTCGGCCCGTGTCTGCGGAACTGGCGGCGCTGGCTGCGGTATTTCCGCCTTTAGCCCGGTCTGCCGGTGCGCAAGGATCATGAAAATGACCAGAAGCACGAGCAGCACATCAATCAACGGAACCACGTTCATTTCGGACATGATCCCGCGCTTCGAACCACCAACCGCCATTCCCATGAGCCACCTCGCCGTGAAACGTTTGCCCCGCGAGGAGGGCTCTCACATCACCCTAAGCTTGCGTAACCCCGAAAACTTACTGGCCAGCCTCGATTTTCGCCGTGATCAAACCGACTTTGTCGATGCCCGCCCCGCGCATGATATCGATGGCCCGCGCGACTTCGGCAAACAGTACATCGTTATCGCCTTTGACGAAAGCGATTTTCTCGGCGCGGTCCTTGAAGATCTGTTCGATGCGCGGTCCCAGGCCATCCCAGGTCGCGTCTTCGTTGTTGATCTTGACCTTATTGTTCGACAAAACCTGCACGACCACGGTCTTGTTTTCCAAGTCCTGGTTCTGCTGCTGGTTCGGATTGGGCTGCGGCACCAGCGTGTCCATGCCCTTCGGTGTCAGCGGCGTGATCACCATGAAAATAATCAGCAGCACCAGCAAAATGTCGATCAGCGGAACGACGTTCATTTCCGCCATCGTACCGCCCTTGTTCTCACCAACGCTCATCCCCATGCGACTTCTCCTGTTGGCCTGCCCCTAGCGAGCATTGCAGGCCAGTAAGCCGCGCCGTGTGGGAATCGGCGCGGCCCGTGAACATCCAAATACTCAACAAACGAATGGAACCAACTTCAATCTAATTGTTAACCAGCACCGCGGAGCTCTGCACTAATCTCCAGTCGGCTGTCGCTGACCAGGAGACGGGGGCGGTGGTGCTTTCCCCTGATTCTTCTCGGTGAGCAACCCAAGTTGATCGACGCCAGCAGATCGAATCTCATCCACAACCGCTACGACATCGCCGTATTTCGCTCGAGCATCGCTCTTCACGTATACGGTCTTGTCGAGGCGGTTGGAAATGCGATCCTTGATTTGCCCGGTTAGATCTTCTTTGCGCGTCGCCGTATGTCCCAGGTAGATGGCGCCATCGCGTGTAATGGCCACGACGATTGCGTCATCCTTGTCCGCGTCCTGCATGTCGCGGGCGCTGTCGGTCCGGGCCATGTCCACCGGCATGTTCTTCTGCAACATCGGGGTGACCACCATGAAGATGATCAGCAGAACGAGCATGATGTCGGCCATGGGGATGACGTTGGGCGACGCCATCTGGCTCCCAGCCTGCGGCTTGTAACGCCCCGATTCTCCGATGTGATGTGCCACGGGTTACCTCCGTTTACTTGGTCTTCGCGCCGCGTCGCAGAATGAAGTAGTTGATCAGCTCCATCGACGAGTTGTCCATCTCCACGTCGAATGCTTCAACCTTGTTTGTGAAGTAGTTGTAGGCCCACACCGCCGGAACCGCCACGAGGAGACCAAAAGCCGTGGTCACCAAGGCTTCCGCGATACCGCCGGCTACCGCCGACAGACCGGTCGCTTTGCTCTGCTCGATGCCTTTAAACGCGTTCAAGATGCCGACCACCGTCCCGAACAGTCCGACGAACGGCGCCGTCGAACCAATCGTGGCGAGAGCCGACAAGCCGCGCTTCATTTCCGCGTGGACGATGGCGACCGAGCGCTCGAGACCGCGCTTGGCGGCTTCGATTACGTCGGCATCACTCACCTGCTGCGAAGCGGACTGAAATTCAGAGAGGCCCGTCGCCACAACCTTGGCGATGTGGCTCTTCTTGTTGCGCTCGGCGATGGCAATCGCTTCGTCGAGTTTGCCGTCCTTGAGGGCACCGGCAACCTGCTGCACGAATACGCGCGACTGTTTGCGCGCGGCGCTGTACATCAACGCGCGGTCGATCATCACACCGAACGAATACACCGAAAGAACAAATAAGATTCCGACTACGACTCTGGGCAGGGTGCTCATCGAAGACCACATGCTCCGCAGGTCCCAGGACGTTGCCTGCGACTGCAGGAACAGGGCCGTATAAACGTACAAGGTGGCTACCATTCGTTTGCTCCTTAAAGTTCTAGTGACACCGGCTGGGCCGGGGCCAACGAGAGTGTTTGCTAAGTCTTGTTACGCGGAACGCTGCGCCGGCCCCACGACTGGCCCAGCGATCCGTATTGCAACGACTGTGCTACTGGTTCAGAGAGAAAATCACGTCGATCGTGGTATCGACTTCCACCGGTTCGCCGTTCAACAGTGTTGGCTTGTACTTCCACTGTTGTACGGCATCCATCGCCGCGCGAACGAGGAGCGGATGTCCGGAGAGAACTTCCAGCGACTCCACCGAGCCCTGCTTGGAAATGATGGCGTGCAAGCGCACGGTACCTGAGATGCGCGTCTGCCGCGCGAGTGGCGGGTAGACAGGCTGAACTCGGTTGATCAACAATGCGGCCTGCACGCTGCCACCCTGGCGGATGCGCGACGCCGTCGGCTTCGGCGGTGGCGGTGCTCCACCCATTCCGCCGATCACCCCGCCGATGACTCCGCCCATCGAGCCGCCGGCAACGCCGCCGGGTACTCCTCCGGCCATACCTGCGTTCATGTCCGGCGCTTCTTCCTTAATAATCTTGACGTCTTTCGGAATGACTTTGGGCGCCACGAGTTTTCCCGCATCCATCAAGTGCACTTGCGGCTTAACCTTCACAATCTGCGTGGCCACCGGAGGGGGCGGGGGCGGCGGAGGGGGCGGCGGAGCGACCAGCAGTGTCGCCGTCATACTCTTCGGCAGCGCCTCGGTGTAGATCAGCGGAATCAGGATCAAAATGGCTAGGAAGATGAACCTGCGCGACCATCGATAGCGACGACGGTCCAAGGCTTGTTCGTCTTCGAAGGATTGGAACTGGAAACCACCATATCTTCAAACATGCTACTACCTCCTGCCGGCAGGAGCGAGACGTCCGGTGACGCCTTCACTTCCGCGCGGTTTGTTTCCGGCTGCGGGTCCGGTGCTTGCAACAGCACCTCGCTGGCCGCGCCAGTTATTCCACGCGACCACCAGCGGTGCTGCGATGCCAAAACTGGAGTACGTTCCTACCACAATCCCCACCACCAGGGCAAAGGAGAAAGCACGAAGCACCTGGCCGCCCATCAGAAATAGGACGAGCACAGTAAGGAATGTCAGACCGCTAGTCAAGATCGTTCGTGACAGTGTCTGGTTGATGGACTTGTTCACCACGTCAGCAAACGATTCGCGCCGCAGTAACCGGTTGTTTTCCCGGATGCGATCGAAGATGACAATGGTGTCGTTCATTGAATATCCGACCAGGGTCAACAGGGCCGCTATGACCGTCAGCGAAATCTCGAAATGCAGCAGAGAGAAAAAACCCAGGGTAATTAAAACGTCGTGAAATACCGCAAGGACGGCGGCAGCCCCGTATACCCACTCGAATCGGAAGGCAATATATACCAGCATGCCTGCCAAAGCATAGAGGGTAACGAAAATTGCCTGACGCCGCAGCTCGGCGCCCACCTTGGGGCCTACGATCTCGACGTTGCGAATAGCGAAGCTGCCCAGAGCGTAGTTGCTCTTCAAAGTGGAGATTACGGCTGGCGTGACTCCATCCACGGCCGACAGTTCGTCGAAATTGGTCAGCACGCCATTTTTCGTCGTGTCGCGGTAGGCCAGAATTTTCTTCGCAAGTTGCTGGTACCGGTCCCCCGCATTGACGGAAGGTTGAGGGGATCGCGAGCGGTCAGCAACTCGGCAGAGCGAGGAGGGGGTGGCGGCATTGAAATCCGGCTTGCTGGAATCCTTGCCACCATACATGGCGTTAAGCGCGGCAAGCACTTGCGCCTTGCTGGTATCCAGCGCCTGGTCCCCTTGGCCCTTTTGCTCCACGAAGATCAGCACTTCGTTCGAGTTCGACGCTTGAGCCCGCCGCTGCTGATCGCCTGGATCTCGCTATTCCCTAAACCCTGCGCCTTCAGCGCGTCGCGCACCTGATCGATATTCGGGCGGCTGCGCGAAACGCACATCCACGTTGGTGCCACCCTTGAAATCAATGCCGTAGCGCAAGCCGCCCTGATGCCACCAGGAAATCAGACCTGCAAGTAGGAGAATGCCGCTTAGCCCGTAGAAATACTTGGCTTTGCCCATCCAGTCGATATTGGGCTCTTTGAAGAACTCAATCATGCAAGGTGCTTCCCTTCTTTAGACTCCAACACGTATCTGTTTGTTCCCGGAGCTGTGCGATCCCTGTCAAATGAGATGACCCCAAAACCGAAAAGTGCTGCCGTCAAGACCCCTGTGGGCAGCCTTGCTTAGCTCGGCCAGATGTAGTGGCCGGTCTTAGACCGGTCAGCCCAGCCCAACCCAATTCAACCTGCACCCTAAATACTAAGCTCCGCCTGCCTGTCCATCTTGGAAAGGTGATACTGGAAAATAGTCTTGGACACATAAATCGCCGTAAATACGTTAGCGATCAAGCCGATCGTCAAGGTAATCGCGAAACCGCGGATAGGCCCGGTCCCGAATAGGAACAGGAAGAACGCGGATACAACGGTAGTCACGTGGGTATCGATGATGGTGAGAAAAGCCTTGTCGAACCCGGCTTGCACCGCCGCGGCCGCCGACTTTCCGTTTCGCAACTCTTCACGAATCCGCTCAAACACCAGAACGTTCGAATCCACGCCCATACCGATGGTCAGAATGACGCCAGCAATACCCGGCAGCGTAAGCACCGCACCGAAAGCCGCCAGCACCGCCAGCAGAATAAGCAGGTTAAGGATCAACGCCAAAACCGCATTCACTCCGGAAAGCCTGTAGTAAACCAGCATGAAGATCATGACCACCAGCAAGCTGAAGATCGATGCCTGCACACCGTGGCGGATGGAATCCGCGCCCAGCGACGGGCCCACGGTCCGCTCTTCCAGGTATTTAATCGACGCGGGCAGAGCTCCGGCGCGCAAGACCAGCGCCAAATCGTGCGCCGAATCCTGACTGAAGTTGCCCTCGATCACCCCAGAATCGTCGATGCGGCTGTGAATCACCGGTGCCGAATAAACGCGGTGCTGCAGCACAATCGCCATCTGGCGATTTACGTTTTGCTCGGTAAAAGGACCGAAGCGCCGCGCAGCTTCCGCCGAAAGCGAAAAGTTAATCTGCCACTGTCCCGGATTTTGCGTGCTGCGATTCTCCGTCGCATTCCGCAAATCGCGGCCCGTAACAACCGGAGCCCGGCTCAACACGTACCAGACTTCCCCCGTGTCCGCGGCATTTCGGCTATCGGACCGGCCCGGTACCAACTCGGTGCCCTGCGGCAAAACGCCGCCGTGCGCCGCCAACGCCGACACTTGCGACGGATAGGTCGTCGGATCCTCCACCAATCTCAACTCCAGCTGACCACCGGCCTGAATCACCGCTTTCGCTCGCGAAGGATCCCCTTCACCCGGCAGCTGCACCAGAATTTCGTTCTCGTTGCGCCCGCGCGGCTGAATCGTCGGCTCGGTCAAGCCCAGCGCATTAATACGCCGCTCGATCGTCTCGATCGACTGCGTCATCGTCTGCTCTTGAATCGCAGCCCGCGCGCTAGGCCGCAGCGTCAGCAAATATCCCGACGGGTCCCCAGGAGCCGGCGACATATCCCAAACATTCTTCAGCTGCGAATCCACCAGGTCCCGGAAATCCGACAACTGGTCGGGAGCGACATTGCGCACCAGGATATGCGTGTCGTCTACTCGCCGCACTTCCTCGTATCGGATATTCTTCGCGCGCATCTGGCTGGTGAGCCGGTCAATCGTCTGATCGGTCTCTTGCGCGATGGCTTCCTGCACCTGCACCTGCAAAATCAGGTGCGTGCCGCCCTGCAAGTCCAGACCAAGCTTGATCTGGTGCCTGAAATTGTCTTTTAACTGTTCGAGTGACGTCGGAAACGTCGGCAGCCCCACCAGCGTATAGATACAGGCCAAAACCACCAGCAGAATAAACAGCGCTTTCCACTTCAGGTTGGGATTCATGTCAGAAGGGTTGGACTCCGGGCCTGCCGGAATCTACACAAGTCGCTTTCGATTTAGCGCCATCCGCCAATTTATTTCGCATCTTCCGGTGTCTCCACTTGCGTTATCGCCGACCGCGCGATGCGAATTTTTACCTGATCGGCAATCTTCAGGATCACCGTATCGCCATCAATTCCGTTGATCGTTCCGTAGATCCCGCCATTCGTGATCACTTTGTCGCCGGCCTTCAACGCCCCCAGCATCTCCTGCAGCTTCTTCCGCTGCCGCTGCTGCGGCAAAATGAGCATCACGTAAAAGATGCCCATCACAATCACCATCATCACCAGCGGGCTGCCTAACGCGCTTCCCAGCCCGCCCCCAGTCTGAAGTATCGTTGCTGCAAACATAATCTTGGTCGAACCCAACCCTTTCCAACTCGCAGCTGCCACTGGTAGCGCCGGCTTGCCCTGAGGGACGAAGGGTTTACCCTGAGCCCCGAAGGGCATCCTTGCCGACTCTTAGCATCCCGCCACACTCGCAGCGCAGATAGCAGCAGCCATCCGCGGGGATATCCCCGCTCTCCACAACCCGTACGATTCTCTTCTGGTGGTGTCCCGCGGACGACCCGCGCGCCTTGCAAGCTCCGGAAACCGATTGCCCTCAGGCCGGACCCGCAGCATAACGCGCGTGCATCGCAGATGAGAATTTCGCTAGGTTCCCAAACCCGATAGCCTCGCGGATTTGCCGCATGATGTCAAGGTAAAAGTGGACGTTGTGGTGGGTCGCCAGAATCGCCGCGGTGATCTCTCCCGCAGAAAACAAGTGCCGAATATACGCGCGCGTATAACGCTTGCAAACGGAGCACGAGCACGCCGGATCAAGCGGCCGCTCGTCCTGCGCATAACGCGCATTCTTGATCAACACGCGCCCCTCGCTAGTGTAAATACAAGCGTGCCGCGCCGCCCGCGTCGGCAAAACGCAATCCATCATATCGACGCCCAACGAAACGTAATCGGCCAGCTGCTCCGGCCGTCCCACTCCCATCAAGTAGCGCGGGCTATCTCTCGGGAGCAGCGCGGTCACTTCTCCAGTCATCTCGCAAGTAAGCGCGTGGGGCTCCCCAACCGCCAACCCGCCCACCGCGTAACCCGGAAAATCTATCTCCAGCAGTTGCCCCGAGCTCGCACGCCGCAAATCCGCAAACGTCGCACCCTGCACGATGCCGAATTGCCACTGCGCTAAACCCAAGTCTCCGTTGCGCCCGGCACGATCCAAAAAATAATCGCGCGCACGCCGCGCCCACAACGTCGTCCGCCGCACCGCCGACTCCGCAACATCCCGCGGCGCCGGCGTCTCAATGCATTCATCCAGCACCATCGCAATATCCGAGCCCAGCGCCATCTGAATCTCTGCCGCAATCTCCGGTGTAAGCAAATGCTCGGAACCATCCAGGTGCGAGCGAAATCGCACACCTTCATCGGTAATCTTGCGCAGCTCCGACAAACTGAAAACCTGAAACCCACCAGAATCGGTAAGAATCGCCCGCGGCCACGACATGAACCGGTGCAACCCGCCAAGCTTTCGAATCAGCTCATGCCCCGGCCGCAAATATAGGTGGTAAGTATTAGCGAGGATAATTCCCGCGCCCAACTCTTCCAGCGCGCCCTGCGTAAGCCCCTTAACGGTAGCCGCGGTCCCCACAGGCATAAACGCCGGCGTCTCAAGCGCCCCGTGCGGCGTAGTCAGTCTCCCGCGCCGCGCCCCAATAGGGTCAATCTCAAACACCTCAAACGAAAAATTCACCCGTCAAGTGTAGCAGCACGCCGCTCTACGACGCCGCCCAAACTCTGTAGCGCAGGGCGAAGTCCCGCGTAGCCCTGCGGCCTTTTTCCAGCACGTGCACGCAATACGCAAACAACCGGAAAAATATCCGCCCTTTCACGTCACACCGCGTCATCCTGCGCCGCCGACCAACTCAGCTAGAGGCGCGCCTACCGATACAGAGCGCGATCGTTCAAACTGCCCACCTAAACCCGCGGCAACTCCGGCACCGCCGCCAACAACTCTTTCGTATACGCATCCACAGGCGCGTGTAGCACCTGCTCCACGTCCCCCACCTCCACAAACCGCCCAGCCCGCATCACCGCCACTCGCGTAGCCACCTGCGCCACTACCGGCAAACTATGCGAAATGAAAACGTACGTAAGCCCAAACTCCCGCTGCAACTCCTGCAAAAGCAGCAACACCTGCGCCCCCACCGAAACATCCAAGGCCGACACCGGCTCGTCTGCCACCACCAGCTTCGGCCTCAGTATCAAAGCCCGCGCAATCCCAACTCGTTGCCGCTGCCCGCCAGAAAATTCATGCGGATACCGTTTCGTAGCGTCCTCGGTCAACCCAACCCGTTTCAACATCGCGACAGCCCGCTCCCGCCGCTCCGCTCCTGAAAGTTGCGACTCATGAATCGCCAGCGGCTCCGCAACAATCGACCCAACGCGCATCCTGGGATTCAGCGACGCAAACGGATCCTGAAAAATCATCTGCATCCGCCGCCGCCGCGCTCGCAGCGCCTCGCCATTCAGCCGCAACAAGTCCTGCCCCTCAAATCGAATCTCACCCGAATCCGGCTCAATCAACCGCAACAACATCCGCGCCAAAGTCGTCTTCCCGCAACCACTCTCCCCCACAATCGCAAACGTCTCGCCCGCCGCAACCGAAAAACTAACCCCATCCACAGCCATGAAGCGTCCCCCGCGCCCGTCGCCAGCAAAAAACCCGGCCGCCCGTCCGTAACTCTTCCGCAGTTCCCTCGCCTCCAAAAGAATCCCGCTATCCACAGCTCCTCCGCCGCCGCTTCGCCTTTTGCTCGTGAAACATGCGCGCTAATCTTCGCACGGTTGCCAATCACCAAGCCTCGCAAAACAAGCCAGGATTCCTAGCTCACCCCCCGTTAGCCAGGTCCTAAAAAGCTCCATCAGTAGCGCCAATCAACCGTCCACGACAAAACCTAACCGCTTCTAACCTCCGATCTCCAACTTCTAACGTCCGCCTCCTCATACCTATATCTAAATCTGAGAACCCGGAGAATTTAGCCCTCTTTAGAAGCGGGAACCTCTTTCTTTTCAATCCAAGTCTCTTCGGCAGTGCAATTGCCGTCTCGGAATCGACTGACCGGGGCTGAGTTCTCACTATCCGTGTTTTTGAATGGAGGAAAGCTGTGATTCGACTTTCGGCGAGGCAGTACTTCGCATTCTCTTTGTTCCTCTTTCTGATGGCAGCTATGTCTGCAAAATCGTCTTTCGCCCAACAGGGTGCCACCGCCATCATCGGCGAGGTTACCGACCCGCAAGGGTCTGGAGTCACCGGCGCTAAAGTTGTGGCCTCCGATGCCAGCAGCGGCGTTAGCCGCGAGGCCCAGACCGATGACCAGGGCCGCTTTCAGTTCCTGTCTCTGCAACCCGGTACCTACGTCGTGCGTGTCGAAGCCTCCGGCTTCCGCACCGCCGTGACCGACAAAATCGAAGCGCTGGTCTCGTCCACGCAAAAGCTCAATATTAAACTGGAGCTTGGTTCGGTTGCCGACACCATCGAAGTCACGGCAGGAGTGATCGCTCCGGTAAACACCACCGACGCTACTCTCGGCAACGCCTTCACCTCCGCTCAGATTCTGGCCCTGCCATTTGAAGGCCGCGATGCCGCGGGCGTCCTCAGTCTGCAGCCCGGCGCAACCTTCATCGGCACCAACGTGGACGACAATATCGACACCCGCAACGGTTCCATTAATGGCGGTCGCAGCGATCAGGCCAACATCACCCTAGACGGCGTCGATAACAATCCCCAGTCAACCGGAAAAGCCTTCACAGGCGCGGTGCGTTCCACGCTCGATTCCATTGAAGAGTTCCGCGTCACTACCGCCGGCGACAATGCCGATCAGGGTCGCTCCTCCGGTGGGCAGGTCGCCTTGCTTACCAGGAGCGGCACCAACACCTTCCACGGCTCCCTTTACGAACAAAACCGTCCCACCATAACCGCCGCCAACGACTGGTTCAACAAACACGCTCAGCTCAACAACGGCGAGGCCAATACTCCCGGCAAAATCATCCGCAACACCTTCGGCGGCGCGCTCGGCGGCCCGATCATCAAGGATCGCCTATTTTTCTTTGCCACCTATGAAGGGCAGCGCCTCGCCGAAGACACCCAGGTCATTCGCAACGTCCCTAGCTCCAACTTACGCGATGGCGTCGTCGTTTACCCCTGCGCCGATCCCACTATGTGCCCGGGCGGCTCAATTCAGGGTCTCAGCGGCCAGTCTTACAAGTTCTCGCCAGGAAGCAATGCCGTGGGACCCGCGGACATCAAGGCCATGGATCAGGGCTGCCTGATCACCGGTGCCTGCCCCAACGGCAACGGTGTCAATCCGGCCGTGGTAAATGTCTTCCAACAGTTTCCCACGCCGAACTCCCACATTTGCCCCAACTACGATGGCTTCAATTTCGCCTGCTACACCTTCTCCGCGCCCAACCCACAGCGGCTGAATACTACCATCGCGAAGATCGACTACAACCTCACGAGATCCGGCACTCATCGTCTGTTTCTGCGCGGCAATTACCAGACCGACAAGGATTCTCTGCCTCCGCAGTTTCCTGGTCAGCTTCCCGCCAACACCATCCGGGATACCAGCCGTGCCCTCGCCGTTGGCTACACTGCGGTTCTTTCCAATACTGTGGTCAATTCATTCCACTACGGCTTGACGCGCCAGAGTCGCGATAACTTGGGCCTCGAAAACGCCCCCATCGTCACCTTCCGCGGCATCGATGACCTGCACCCTGGCGTGTCCACTCTGTCGCCGGAAACTTCCTTCACTACCAAGTTTCACATCCCCGTCCACAACTGGGTGGATGATGTGACTTGGACCCACGGCAAACATACATTCCAGTTCGGCACCAACATACGCTTCATTAATAATGTCCGCGAAAGCGACTTCTCCAATTTCAACTTTGCCAGCACCAATCCCGTGTTCCTGCAAGAGAGTCCGTCAGGCAGCGGCGGCAGCCTCGATCCGGCTGCCTTCGGTTTCCCCGCCGTTGATCCCAATAACTCCCAGGTTTACGACAATGCGGTCGTAAATTTAGTGGGCATAATCGCGGAAGTCACGGGCCAATATAACCGCACCGTCAACAATGTTCAGATCCCGGAAGGCGCTCTGGTTCCCAAGCAGTTCCGCTCCTGGGAATTCGATTGGTATGCCCAGGATTCTTGGCATCTCACGCCGAACCTGACCATCACAGCCGGCTTGCGTTACTCCATTCTCGAACCTCCCTATGAGACCAGCGGAAATCAAGTGCAACCCGATTTCAGTCTCAACCAGTACGTAAATGACCGCTCAAGGCTCATGCAGCAGGGTCTTACATCCCAACAAATCATTGGTTATTCGCCCAGCGGACAGGCCAACGGCAAGGCTCCCTTTTGGCCTTACGACTATAAGGACCTCGGCCCTCGCCTCTCCGTCGCCTACGCCCCCAATCCGTCCGGCGGACTCATGAAGGCTCTTTTCGGTGGCGCCGGTAAGTCCTCCATTCGTGCGGGCTTTGGCATCGTCTATGACCACTTTGGTGAAGGCCTTATCGATACCTACGACCAAAGCGGCGCCCTGGGTCTTAACACCGTAGTCTCTAACGCGGCGTCCGTTCAAACGGTCGATGGCGGCGCTCGCTTCACAGGACTGAACGACATTCCCGTCAGCAGCACCATTGGAACGCTACTGAACCCAGCGCCGACTGCACCATTCCCCTATACCCCGCCCGTCAGCACCGAAGGCAACTCAGTCCAGCAAATCGCTTTTGGCTTCGACGATAAGTTAAAGACGCCCTATTCCGAACTGGTGGACTTGTCGTTTACCCGCGAACTACCCGGGGGCTTGGTCTTCGGCGCCTCCTACGTCGGACGTTTCGCCCACCGCCTCCTTCAGCAGCGCGATGTAGCTATGCCCCTCGATCTCAAGGACCCGAAGTCCGGCGTCGACTATTTCACCGCCGCGACCGCCTTTGCGAAACTCGCCAGCGCCAATACTCCGCCCGACCAGGTCCCCAACATGCCTTACTGGCAGAATCTTTTTCCCGATGCCGCCGGCGTCAACGGTTCCTACTGCAACGGGCCCACAACCACCGGAAGTCCGACCGCCACACAATCCATGTATGAAATGTTCCAGTGCAACTGGGGGGTGGGCACCTTCGGCGCCACCAACTTTATCAACGTCTTCGACACCAACTGCTTCCCAGCTTGTGCTTCCATCAACGGTGTTCAGACGCCGTTCACCTTTTACAACCCGCAATTCACCGCTCTGTATGCCTGGTCCAGTGTTGGCACCAGCGCTTACAACGCCGCCCAATTCGTTCTGCGCAGCCGTCCCACGCATGGGCTCCAATTCGACTTCAACTACACCTTCTCGAAATCAATCGACGAAGGCTCCGACGCCGAACGTGTGCCTGCCTTTGGCGGCCTCAGCGCGGTGATCAACACTTGGAGTCCCAAGCAACTCCGCGGCCCCTCGGACTTCGACGCTCGCCATCAAATCAACGCCAACTGGGTCTATGATCTGCCGTTTGGACGCGGCAGGCATTTTGGAAGCTCCTGGAACCGGTTCACAGATGCAGTCATCGGCGGCTGGGGGATCAGTGGCATTTACCGCTGGACCAGCGGCTTCCCCTTCTCCATCCCGGCTGGCGGCACCTGGGACACCAACTTCGAGCTCTCCGGCAACACTGTGGTCACCGGAGCCGCACCCAAGCAAAAGCTCACCTTCGTCACCAATCCGGCGCTCAATCTCCAAGGTGATCCGTTCGCCTTCAGCGTTGGCAACGATCCGGCGGCTGCGGCGAACAGCCTCCGCCTGCCGTACCCGGGAGAATCCGGCACCCGCAACAACTTCCGCGGACAGGGCTTCTTCGGTGTCGATATGGGCGTCAACAAAAACTTCCGCATAACGGAACGCCAGACCCTGCGCTTCAGCGCCTACGCCTACAACCTGACCAACTCCGTACGCTTCGATCCGGCAACC
Organism: uncultured Acidobacteriota bacterium; assembly: GCA_963721915.1. Taxonomy (GTDB): domain Bacteria; phylum Acidobacteriota; class Terriglobia; order Acidiferrales; family UBA7541; genus Acidiferrum. The sequence goes on from CAVRLD010000014.1 coordinate 88,546, forward strand.
ATCACCTTCAACGGCGCTCTGACTAATCCATCCACACTGGGCCAATACTCGGGCACCCTGACCAAGCCCCGTGTAATGGAATTCGCGCTGCGCTACCAGTTCTAGCGCGATTGGTAACCTGTAGTGGAAAGGGCCCCTGGACTCGCGGGGGGCCCTTTTTCATTTGACAGCCATTCATTCCTGTGATACTATTACCAATGGTTAATGCTGCGTTTGTTCGGAGACCTCCTCGTTTTTTGACTTTCCAGCTTCCGCCTAACTCCTTTAGAATCCGCACTTGTGGAAGTGTTGATTCCGAGCCCCTTAAAACTATTTAGAATCAACACTTACAAAAAAGGGGGGTGGGGGGTATGGGTAAGGAAGCCGCCTGCACCGCGCATTTGGGAAAGCGGAAATCAACGGGCAAGGTACTTCTTGAAACGTCCGAGTTGTACTTCCGCCCGGCCGATGGCAGCCCGCGCGTCAAGATTCCATTCTCAACGATTAAGTCCGCAAAGTCGGTTGACGGAGAACTCCGTCTGCAAACGACCGACGGCCCAGTCTCTTTCGAGCTTGGCCCGACCGCCGAAAAGTGGTGCCACAAGATCCTCCACCCCAAAACACGCACCGAAAAACTCGGCGTGCTCGCGGCAACCACCGTTTCGCTCCTTGGCGAATTCGATCAGGAATTTACAAAGGAACTTCGCGCAGCAACGCAAAACATTCACGAAGCCAAGATCGACGCCGGCAGTGACCTGATCTTCCTCAGCGCCGACTCCACGAAATCTCTAGCTTCCGGAATCAACAAAACCGCCAAAGCGATCAAAGGCGCCACCGGTCTCTGGGTCGTCTACCCCAAAGGGAAAAAAGAGATCACGGAAAACGATGTAATCTCCGCGGGCCGCAAAGCAGGCCTGAAAGACGTTAAGGTCGTCGGCTTTTCCTCAACGCACACCGCCCTGAAATTCGTGCTGCCGCTCGATCGACGTTAGTGGAGGTCGGGACTCGGTCGCCGCTAGTTGCAGGTTCGCATAGACACGCGCCGCTGTTTTCGTGTTCCGCGATTTCGCAATTCCGCTCTAATCTTAGATGACCATGTCCGATTTGCTTCAGGTACGCGGATTGAAGGTGGAATTGCCGACACCGGCTGGGTGGGTGCGGCCGGTAAACGAGGTGTTGCTGCGCATTGCCACTGGCGAATCGCTGGGACTTGTGGGCGAATCCGGCAGCGGCAAGACGATGATGGCGCTGGCATTGATGGGCTTGCTTCCAGTTGGCGCGCGGGTCAGCGGCGAAGCGAGATTGTCTGGCGAGGCCAGAATAAATCGCGGGGCCCCCGCTGAGGGAGGACCTCTTCGAGATCGCGGCGGGAGCAGCCTTGCCTCGACAAACTCTTCGACCACAAATCTGACGGACTTGACGGAGCATGCCTGGCGCGATGTGCGCGGCCGCGAGATCGCCATGGTCTTCCAGGAGCCGATGACGGCGCTGAATCCCGTCATGCGCGTAGGAGCTCAGATTGCCGAAGCGATTCGCACGCACCACGCAAAACTCGATTCGACCGAGGTACGTCGGCGGATGTTGGAAGCGCTGCAGCGCGCGGCGGTGCCCGAGCCGGAGACTCGGGCGGAACAGTTTCCGCACCAGCTTTCTGGCGGCTTACGGCAGCGCGCGATGATCGCGATGGCGCTAGCGGGCGGGCCGCGCCTGCTGATCGCCGATGAGCCAACCACCGCGCTCGACGTCACCGTGCAAAAACAAATCCTGGACCTGCTGGACCGCTTGCGCCGCGAACTGCGACTCGGGCTGCTCTTCATCACGCACGACCTAGGCGTTGTCGCCCAAGTCGCCGACCGCGTCGCGGTAATGTACGCAGGACGCATCATCGAGGAAGGCCCCGCTCTGCAGGTCCTGCGGTCGCCGCGTCACCCGTATACAAAGGGATTGCTGGCAGCTTCACCAACGCTCGAGCGCGGCAAACTCACACCAATTCCGGGAACGGTGCCGCAGCTAACCGCGTTGCCTCCAGGCTGCGCCTTTGAGCCGCGATGCCCAGTACGCGTTGAGAATTGCGTGCGCGCCGTCCCCGACTTGCGCCCCGCGACCCAAGATCACGCCGCCCGCTGCATCCTGGTGTAAGTAGCGCAGGCACTCCTGCCTGTGCAGCGTCAACCCAGGCAATCCCTATCCGAATCATCTAAAAAATTAAAAAAAACCAGCGAGCTTCTCACCACTGCGAAACAAAACTGAATTGCTCCCCTTCCCCACGACTCCGCCAATAGTAAAATGGCTGGTTCCATGGCCACCGCCACAACTACCACTCGCGTCGACTGGCGCGTCATCTGGGCGCAGCGCGGCTTCCGATTCTTCTCCGTGGCGATGTTCGTCTCCCTGTTCGGCAGCGGGCTGAATTTCACCGCGGTCAGTTGGTACATCCTGTCCGCCACGCATTCGACCATCGCGGTCAGCATGCAGGTGATCGTAGTCACGCTGCCCGGCCTGTTCGTTCCCTTCGTCGGCGGCGTGCTCATCGACCGCATCGACCGCCGCTACCTCGGCGTTCTGCTCGATCTCTGCCGCGGCATCGCCGTTCTCGCGATCGCCTACATCGCGTGGCACGGCCACCTCGGTCTCTGGCACCTCTATGTCATGACGTTAATCACTGGCACAGGCTCTGCAATGTACTGGGCAACGGTGAACGCGCTCGTGCAGGAAGTGATTCCACCGAATCAGTTTACGGGCGCGAATGCCGCCGTCCTGATCGGCGTGCAAAGCGGCATGTTGATGGCCGGCGCGTTCGTAGGCTTCATCTACGACTGGGCCGGCATCGCGGGAATCCTGGCGATCGACGGCGCGACGTATTTTGTGTCGGCGTTTTGCTTGTACCAGATGCGCCGCGGTTACGTTTCGCCGCGCCAACATCAACACTATTCGCGCGAATATTCCTCCGCCACGGAAGCTACCGCGCTCGCACTCGAATCCGGCGAGAATCCAGAAGTCGCCGAGGCGGGTTTGTCTCTCGCGGTTTATGCTGATTTGAAAGAAGGCTTTGCGTATTTGAAAAAACAGCCACAGGTGCTCGCGCTGGGCATCACCCACGCCACCATGATGGCCGGAGTCGTCAGCGCCAATGTGATCCTGGTCGCGCTTGCCAACGACGTACTGCACGCGGGCGCGCGCGGGCTCGGCTTTCTGGAACTCGGCTGGGCCATCGGCGCCATCACCGGCGGCCTGCTGGCCAGCCAGCTTCCCGACGCACTGCGCATGACCTTTTACGTAGGCTGCATCGGCACGCTCTGCGCGGGACACTTGCTCGTGCCGTTCGTTTCCTTCGTCGTCGGCGCGGTGACCATCCAGGCGGTTTTTGGTTTCTGCCGCGCCGTTTCCGGCATCGTCGCGCAATCCTCCATCATGGCCATCGTGCCCAAGCACTTCATGGGACGCACGCAATCCGCCATGGCCATCGTCACCACTGTGCTGCAACTGATCATGAGTTTCGCGCTGGGCTGGGTCGCGCAGCGCATCAGCCTGTTCGCAGGCTTCAGTCTGCTTGGCCTGATGTATGCCGGCGCGGGGATTTTCGCCACGCGCGTGCGTCAACTACTGACAGAGTCTTCCTGAAGCGCGAGAAAGAAAAAGCAGGAACCAACACAGAGTTCGCAGAGATCGGAACACAGAGGTCACGGAGAAGAGATTCTTATGCGCGTTCTGTAGTGAATCTCTCTTTCTTTTTTGCCAAAGAAGCCGCTGCTTTTCGCGAATAGCCGTGAGTATAATCCCGCATGCTCAAACGACTGATCGTGCCACTTGCCTGCCTCGCATTCTTCGGTTGCGGACATTCCCCCGACAAATTGGCTACGCCACCTCCTACCGACGCGCATGTCCGCGCGCTTGCCGACACCTACCTCGCCGCTTTGTTCGAGCGCTTGCCGGAACAAATCACACTGTACGGCATACCGGGCCATCGACAAGATAAGCTTACGGACAATTCACTGGAAGCGTGGAAAGCGTGGGAGGAACGCGAAGACGCGTGGCTCGCGGAAGCAAAACAGATCGATCCGGCAACGATCAGCGCGCCGCCGCTGCGCGCGACCTATGCGCTGGTTCGCGAGGCGCTCGAAGGACCGATCGCGTTGCGCGCGTGCCGCAATGAATTGTGGACCGTCAGCCAGTTCGTGAACGCCTGGCAGGTGCAGTACGGCTACCTGGTGACGATTCAACCTGTCGGCACAGATGATGCACGCAAAGACGCGCTGGCGCGGTGGAGCGCGCTGCCGAAATTTGTTGATACCGAAATCGGAAATTTGCGAGAGGGCATCAAGCTGGGCTACACCGCGCCCAAAGGCAACGTGCGCATCACCATCGATCAGATGAATACGCTGCTGGCGGAGCCGATTTCCGCCTCCCCGTTCGATTCACCGTCCCGTCGCGACAAAACCCCGGAATTCGTAAAGCAATTCGACGCGCTGGTGAAGGACCAGATCAATCCGGCGTTCAAGAAATATCGAGATTTTCTGCAACACGAATATCTGCCGGCCGCGCGTGAATCCATTGCAGTATCCGATATTCCCAACGGCGCGGCGTGTTACGACGCTTCGGTGCGCTTTCATAGCTCGCTGCCAATTCTTGCCGCCCAGGTCCACGCGACCGGGCTGAAGATGATCGAACAGATTAGCGCGGAAATGAAAGCTATCGCCGAGCATTCGTTCCAGACCAGCGACGTGCCGGCGCTGCTCGAGAAACTGCGTACCGACAAGAAATACTCGTTCAAGAGCCGCGAGGAATTAATCGCGTATTCGCAAGCGGCGTTGGCGCGGGCGAAACTAGGAGCGCGCCCGGTGTTTGGCTTGTGGCCGAAAGCCGACGTAGTGATTCAGCCGTATCCGGCGTTTCGCGAGAAAAATGGCCCGAACGAATACAATTCGCCCGCCGAAGATGGCAGCCGTCCCGGAGTATTCCTGATCAACGCGTACCAACCGGAAAAACACAGCCGCGTCGAAGATGAGTCCACCGCGTTTCATGAAACGATTCCGGGGCATCATTTGCAGGGAGCCATCGCCCTGGAGCGTAAGGAGATTCATCCCATCGGGCGCTACCTTGGTAACAGCGGGTACGGGGAGGGATGGGCATTGTATTCGGAGCGACTTGCGGACGAACTGAAACTGTTTTCTTCGGACGTCGAGCGTCTTGGCATGCTTTCCGATCAACAGCTACGCGCCGTGCGGCTGGTGGTCGATTCCGGGATCCACACGATGGGCTGGACGCGGAAGCAAGCCATCGACTACATGCTGGCGCACACGGCGGAAGGCGAACGCGACGCGGCGTCGGAAATCGATCGCTACATTATTTACCCTGGGCAAGCGGCGTCGTACATGCTGGGCATGATCGAAATTCGCAAGGCGCGCGACGCCGCGGAAAAAACGATGGGATCGCGGTTCGACATCAAAGCGTTTCATGACCGCGTGCTTGAAGACGGCTCGGTGCCGCTGACGTTTCTGAAAGAAAAGATCGAGCGCTGGTCCGCAGGAAAATGAGCGGAAGCCCATGGCGTGATTTTGCGTCGCGACGAATAACGAGCTATTCGCGCCGACGTTTCCTGAAAGCATCGGCATCCGCGGCGCTTCTCGCATCGGCCCAACCGAGCGTTTCGCTATTGCATGCGTTAGACCTCCCAACTGATGACGCGTTGCGAGCGAGGCTCGCCGCGGATCCACTGCGTCCTCAGTTTCATCTGCTGCCTGCTAAAAACTGGATGAACGACCCCAACGGTCCGATCTACTGGAAGGACCACTACCACATGTTTTTCCAGTACAACCCGAACGCGGCCGTGTGGGGTGACATGCATTGGGCCCATGCGGTGAGCGACGACATGATTCACTGGCGTCACTTGCCGATCGCGCTCGCGCCCACGCCAGGATGGGACGATGCGGATGGCTGCTTCACGGGCAGCGCCGTCGATGATCACGGCACCGCGACGATCCTTTATACGGGCGTTAAAACGGTGGCGCCCGAACATGCCACGCTGCGCGACGGCGTCCAGAATTTTCGTGAGGTGCAGTATCTCGCGACGGCGTCGGATTCACAGCTGCTCAGCTGGCATAAGTGGAGAACACCGGTCATCGAGCCGCCGCAAGATCCACGACTGATGGGCTTCCGCGATCCCTTTCTTTGGCGCGATGCCGGAATTTGGTATCTAGGTGTCGCCTCTGGAGTCCGCCACGAAGGCGGCAACGTTCGCCTATATCGATCGAAGGATTTGCGCCAGTGGGAATATCTGCATCTACTCGCGTCAGGCAACTGGACTGGAAAGGAGTCGATTAATCCAGTCGATTCCGGCGAAATGTGGGAGTGCCCGGATTTCTTTGCGCTCGGTAAGAAACATGTGCTGCTGTATTCGACGGCGGGCGGCGTGTATTGGGAAACCGGTGAGCTTGATCCGAGGGACCTTGTTTTTCATTCACAGAAGCGCGGCATTCTGGACTACGGCGCGTATTACGCGCAGAAAACGCAGCTCGATGCGCACGGCAACCGAATCTTGTGGGGCTGGATCACGGAGAAACGATCGGATGATGAACTACGAGCGGCTGGTTGGGCGGGATGTATGTCGCTGCCGCGAGTCTTGTCGATCGGAAGTGACGGGACGTTGGAAATGCGGTTCGCGCCGGCAGTGCAATCGTTGCGCGAGAAAAATATCGTTCTGCCGCCGCCCGAGGTGGGTCGGCCTGCAGGTCACATCGAAATCAACAATCTTGCTGGGGAGTTTGCGTGGGAGTCGGTAACGGGGCGCCCAGCGCGATTCTCAGTCGGGGATCGCAGTGGCGAATGGTTCAGTGTCACGCTGGAAATCATCCAGGGCTCACGCGATAGGCTTACAGTGAACGGCAAATCGATCGAGCTTCCGCAAAGCACGAAATCCGTGCGCGAATTCCATCTTTTTCTTGACGGCTCCGTCGCGGAGCTTTTATGCGACCAGAAATATGCGATTACGTCACGAATATATCGGACGCCGGACGGACCGTTGTCTCTCGCGGGTGCTGATTCCGACTACAAGGAAGTTACCTCGCTCGACGCTTGGCAGCTGCGCGCTATCTCTCCTGACCGCCTCACGAATGAGCTCACGCTACGGGACGCACGCGGAATCGGGTTCAACCGAACATCTCGCGGTAGACATCGGCATTAGGAAAACAAAATATTTCGATGAAGTTGTCGTTGAGGTTCAATTTCCTGGTGTGAGTCAGGCTTTGAGCGGGATCTCGGGGCCGGGCGTCGGAGTAACGCGCACTTCCGATGCGGGCGCTTTTCCGCCGAGCAGGTCTACCAGGATGTGATTCAGTCTGGCGCGAATATCGTAACGGTCGTGTGCGTTGGTGATATAGCGCACGGCGATTTCGACGCCGCCAATCACAGGCTTGACGTTGATCGCAGGCGCGGCGGAGAGGTTCCTCATGTCCCCCGCGCGCGCGGTGCCGCGCCACTCTTGCTCCGCTTTTTTACCGCTTTCCGCAGTGGCTTCGATGACTTTTTTCTGGATGGCGTCTACGAGTGGGTAGGGATCCTGGCCGGCAGGCAACACCACTTGCAGTTCGTCCCAGAGCCACTGGCCGGAGGTGGAGAAATTGAAGTAGTGGCCTTCGATGGCAAAGCTGTTGGTGAAGGTGACGCGGCGGCCGGTGGGGTGGCCGGAGTCGGTCCAGTTGCCGGTCTCGAGCAGCACGGTGTGGAACATGCCGAGCTCCACCACTTCGCCGGTGACGCCGTTGATTTCGACCCAGTCGCCCAGGCGGATTCCATTTCTTCCCATCAGCACGAACCAGCCAATGAAACCAACGATGAAATCTTTTAGCGCGACCGTCAGGCCCGCGCCAGCCAGACCCAGAAACGTGCCCAAATTTGGCGGCGGACCGATGATCACCAGGAGAATCAGCACCACTCCCGCGACCTGCAAGGATACGCGCGTCACCGCGCGCAACGTTTCCACTTGCCGGCGGTCCAGGGAGGTCCTACCCAACAGCTTTTCGATCCATCCATCGAAAAACAATCCAATCAAGGCAATGATCAGGATGATGGAAATGTTGCCTAAAGCGGAATTGAGCACGGTGCGCTGCTCTGCCGCAACAACGCCGATCCATTTTCCATAAACTTCCGCAAGTTTCTTCTCGTTTTCGACTCGCTTGTCAAGGGTGGATAGCGCTTTCGTCTGCGCCGACCGCACCTTCGTCGAGTTCACGAGCGTCTCGGATTCCTCCCTGCTGCGGGTCGCGGGTTTCTCTTGAGTGCCGGTCGAACTGGCCGGCGCTGGGGTCGGCGCTGATTTTTGTTTCGAGACATCGATCTTCTGTTCCAAGGACTTGTGCTTCGCGAAAAGAGTCGCGGAAGCCGATTCGGCCTCCTGTTTTGCGTGCCAGAGTTGCAGTTGTTTCTGATGAAAAGCCCACCACTGCAGGAAGTGACGGACCAAGCCTCGGGTTTCCGCCGGCGCGCTCACGAGTACTTTCGTGCTGTCGGAGCTTTGGGAAGCTGCCTCGTGCTCCTCCACCATGGTCTGAATGCGGCCTTGCGGATCGCCACCCGCGCCGATTAAGTCCTGCTTCGCGTCGTCAACTTCGTCCTGATCCAGCTCTAACTGTGCTTTGGCCAGATCGAGTTGATCGTCCAGCGCATCCTTCCTGCTACCGGTGGCTTTGTCTTCCGCGGCGGTGAGTTGCGCGACTTGCGCTTTGTCGGCATCCACTGCGTTTTCGGCCTTCTGCAACTTCGTCTCAATCTGCTTGGCTTCGGGACTCAGTACCGGGGGATGTTCGGCGGCCTCGCGCACGGCGGTGGCGAAGGCCATATCCATTTCTTTGTCGGCAAGCCTCAGCGCTTCCTGCGCGAACGGCTGTTCTGCGAGAGTGGTGGGTGTCTGAGCCAGCCGCTGCGCAGTAGTCAACGCCGACTGATTCACCAGGGTCTGACCTTGCAAAGTAGATGCGGCCAGCGATGCTGCGTTTAAAGGTCCGCCCTCAGTTTGAAATGCCGGAGGCTTGGTGCGGAAAATTCCATATCCGGCAGCCACAAGCAACAGCACGATCAGAGCACCGGCAATTGCGCGTTTTGATTTCATATCTTCCCAGGGAATCCCTGTCATTCTAATATGCAGAACCGAGTAAGACATCATCGATTGTCGAAAGAAGACGCACAAGCATCAGGCTAGCATTTGAATCTTCAAGCAGTAGCTAACCAGCAGGGAGGACCCGAAACCATGACGCCAAATAGCCGTCTGCCGAGCGCGGTCTTCGTTCTTCTCGCGTTTGCCGGATTTCTTCAGGCGCGGAGGTTTGCGGCGACGATGCCGCCCGTGTTGGCAACGCATTTCGGAGGTAGCGGCGCGCCGAATGGATGGCAAACCCAATCGCAATTTTTCATTCTGGAAGTTGCGCTGCTGGGAGTGTGTTTGTTGCTGGCGTTCGGCATTCCGAGGTTGATCGGAGCGCTGCCGATTTCGCTGGTGAACGTGCCGAACAAGGAATACTGGCTCGCGCCGGAACGACGGGAGGGGACGCTCGCGTTTTTCAAGGCGCAATTTGCATGGTTTGGCTGCGGGGTTCTGGGGTTTCTGCTTGTGGTGAACCAATTGGTCTATGACGCGAACCAGACCCATCCGCGTCAGCTGAATAACGCTGCGTTTGTTAGCGCGATGATTGCATTTCTGGCCTTCGTCGGAATTTGGACTGTTCGATTGATCTTGCGCTTCTCCAGGTCCGGAAAATGAAAAACGCCTCAGAGGTGATCTGAGGCGTTCTGGTTTTCGTTTTGCCGGTGTGAACACGGGCACAGGCAGGAGTGCCTGTGCTACTGGTATTTCTAGAGATAATCGCGCGAGGGGCCTTCTAGGAAGGCGCGGAGTTTGCGCGAGCGCGACGGGTGGCGCAGCTTGCGCAACGCTTTCGCTTCGATCTGGCGGATGCGCTCGCGGGTGACCGCGAACGATTGGCCGACTTCTTCGAGCGTGTGCTCACTGCCATCATCCAGGCCGAAACGCATCTTGATGACTTTTTCTTCGCGCGGCGTCAACGTTTTCAGTACTGAAGAGGTCTGTTCCTTCAGGTTGAGGTTGATGACTGCGTCGGACGGCGAGACGACCGCCTTGTCTTCGATGAAGTCGCCGAGGTGCGAATCTTCTTCTTCACCGATCGGCGTTTCGAGGGAGATAGGTTCCTGCGCGATCTTCAGAATCTTGCGCACCTTGGACACCGGGATGTCCATGCGCTTGGCGATTTCTTCACTGGTCGGTTCGCGCCCGAGTTCCTGCACCAACTGGCGGCTGGTGCGCACGAGCTTGTTGATCGTTTCAATCATGTGCACCGGAATGCGGATGGTGCGAGCTTGATCGGCGATCGCGCGGGTAATGGCCTGGCGGATCCACCAGGTCGCATACGTGGAAAATTTATAGCCGCGGCGCCACTCAAATTTGTCGACGGCTTTCATCAGGCCGATGTTGCCTTCCTGAATCAGGTCGAGGAATTGCAGGCCACGGTTTGTGTATTTCTTTGCAATGGAAACGACCAAGCGGAGGTTGGCTTCAATAAGTTCTTTCTTAGCCTGTTCGGCTTCGGCTTCACCGCGATGAATGATGGTGAGCGTGCGCTTGAGCTCGGTGAGGCCAACTTCACTGGCGTCCTCGATGTCTTTGAGCTCGACGCGGCGTGTGCGGAGTTCCTTGCGCGCTTCGGCGGCGACGTCGCCCTTGGCGGCATCGACCCGGCGTTCCAGCCGGCCAGCTTCGCGCTCGAGCGATTGCAGGCGCTCGACGGTGCCGCGCATTTTGTCGATCAGGCGCTTTTTCTCGAGCGGATTGAAATCGATGTCGCGGACCGCGAGCGAAATTTCCACACGGGTGCGCGCGACCTCCCACTTGGCGTGAATCCACGAGCGCTTCTTGGCTTTCGGCGTTTTCTCGAGCTTGATCGCCTGCTTCAGACCGTTGTCATACAGCTTGGCGATTTTCTCGATGTGCTTGAGCGTTTGCTTGGTCTTGTTCGCGATTTTCTCTTCAGTGAGTTCTTCGTCGTCGAACTGAACGATTTCCTTGATCGAGCGTCCGCCCTTGCGCAGGTCGTCGCCGACCGCGATTAATTCCTTGATGACGATCGGAGAGCGCGTGACCGACTTCATCACCACGAGTTGTCCGCGCTCGATGCGCTTGGCGATGGTGACTTCACCTTCGCGCGTTAACAATGGAACGGTGCCCATCTCGCGCAAGTACATGCGAACGGGGTCGTTGGTTTTTTCGAGCGAGCCCGGAGTCAGATCCAGGTCGCCGTCGCCTTCGTGCGCGTCTTCCTTGCCGCCGGCTTCGCGTTCGCCGGGCACGGTCGACACCTCGACCGCACGCGCGGCTTTGGCCGAGGCTTGATCCTCGTAAATCTCGATGCCGTTGCGTTCAAAGGTGGTGAGAAGATCGTCGATCTCTTCCGAGGAATGCACTTCCGCCGGAAGGGAATCGTTTACTTCGTCATACAGCAGGTAGCCGCGCTCTTTGCCAATGGCGATGAGCTGGCGTACCGCATCATATTTTTCTTCAAGGCCGACTACTGCCACAAATTCCTCCCGCAATCAGGCGGCAAGCCCGGTAGATTCCGTGCAGACGCACGCGATTCACGGACGGCGCTTAGGCTTTTGCCGAGACACGAACAGGCTGATGCGCAGGCGCAAACTGAGGGGGGATTTCCCCACAAAATCGCATGTTTTTTTGGCCGCTGTGCGGTCACTCTGAACGTAGAGAGAAACCCTCTGCCCTGCGCTGCCTGCTGCCGCTCGCCCCGTGCTTCGCCCGCGTATCGCGTTTCCTTGGTCCGATCCTTGCCGCCAACTACAGAGTTTAGATGCGTTTAGAGGCGGAATCGTTACCCGGTAAACCCTAATACGCTACACGCATAAGTCCGTACGCGTCAATGATTTAATTGGTGGATGTCAAAACTCTTTAGAAATGTCCCCTTCCTTACCTCATTAGAAATGTCCCTTTTTCTTTTGATTTGCCTGTTGTCGTTGGGGTGTCCGCCGAGCGAAGCCCTGCGCCGCGGTTTGTGCGGCGCGTTTAGGGCGTAGCGGAGGCGGACACCCCAACGAGTGCTGACTCCTGCGATCGATTCAACCGTTGCAACCTCATTCTCTGCTCATAGCCTTGCCGCCAGGGATGTTCCTGCGCAGGTTTACTCCTTACGTGCTTAGCCGGCTCGCGTGGCGCGGCCTGCGCCGCTCGGGGTCGCGCTACCAGATCTTCGTATTCCATGCGTTCTCCGCGATAGTGCACTTCTACCGCCCCATCTTCTCCCTCATAGACCAAGGCCTTGGCTTGTGTCGGCCCATAGCGCTTATTCTGCGGCTTGAGTTGCAGAAAATGCCCCCGGTACTGCACCACCCAATCGTTGCTGATCCATCGCTGCGTCTCTAATCGCAAGACCTCTCTCAGCTTCGCGGCGCTCGGTGCCCGAACGTGATAGTTCTCTGGTCGAGCTGCTTCTCGCGCAAAACGCCGATTGTGTTCCGCAAGATATTCCCCTTCCATATATTCATTCGCCGCTTCGTAGTTCGCTATCCCCTGACGGCGCAGTTTCTTCACCAAGCGATCTTGATGCACCCCGTTGTTGCGCTCCACCCGTCCTTTCGCTTGCGGAGAACTGGCAGCGATAATGCGAATTTCCAACCGCTCGCACATACCCCCAAATTGCGTTGTAGGCGCCTTTCCTCGCAGTCGCTCTTTCTCCGTCGGTTCACGCTTATAGACATTCTTCCAATCGGTGTACAACGCCCGGGGAACCCCGTACTTCTCGATCCAAGATCGCAGCACTCCTACCGCTGCCCAGATTGTTTCCTGCTCTCCCAATCGCGAACACGTGGTCCCCGTGGCGTCATCCACCATATTCATCAGACATCCGCGTGGTCCCCGCTCCTCAAACCACGCATGGAAACTGCCATCCAGCTGCACCAAGTCGCCAAAGTGCTGCCTCCGCTCCCTCCGCTTCCGGTGGGCTTTCCGTCTCCGCATGCGGCTCCATAACCCTTCCGCCAACATCCAGCGTCGCAACGTCTCCTCGCCCACTTCCAGCCCATCCTCGTCCGCCAAATGCTCCGCTGCCAGCGTAGGCCCAAACCGCTCCTGTTCCGTTCCGGAATACTTCTCCCGGATCAGCTGCAACACCTTCCGTCGGAATTTCTCAGGCTTCGCTCGGTTCGAACTTCTTCCCGCGCTGCGGTGTTGCAGCCCCTGGGCTCCTTCTCCGCGATAACGCTTCCACAATCTCTTCGTCTGTCGATAGCTCAACTCCAGCATCTTCGCTGCGTCCACCAGCCTCAGCGTCTGGCTCTTCACTCGCCCCAGAACCTCGGCTCGTCGAAGTTCCCTCGTACTCATCGCTGTCCTCTTCAACCGGACCTCCTCTGGAGGTCGCAGTGTAGGGGACATTTCTAATGGGGGCTGCAGGGGACACTATCAAAGAGGTTCAACATGATTTAATTGGTGGAAAGCTGTGGAAGATTTAAGTGGCGTGAAGGCCGTGCCATTTAGCGGGCAGCGGCGAGACGCTTCATGAGTTCTTGCTTACGTTCCAAAAGGGCGCGAAGGTCCGGGCCAGCGGGGCTGACTTCGATGCTGCGCTGGACGTCGGCCAGTTCCCTTTCTGTGCGGCGGTGGTGCAAGGCTTCAACGCAGCTTTCGGCTTCCTCCCACGTTAAATCGCTGGATTCTTCAAAGAGGATTTCGTAGAGCATGCGGCGGTCGCGTTCTTCGAGGGTTGCGGCGACTTCACTGGCTTGCACCGGCTGGCCGGAAAGGTTGGCAGCGACCAGAGCTGCGAGGACTTTTTCCGTTTCGAGACCGAGATGGAGCTGGTCTTGCTGGATTCGCTGAGCCAACTCGTGGCGGAAGCCCTCGCCTTCGACGAGCATGCGGATCAGTCGGCGCTCGACGGGTTTGGCGGCGCGGCCGATGAGCTCGGGCTGAATCTTCACTTCGCTGCGGCGTTCGGCGGCTGCTTTGCTGAGGGCTGCGCGAAGAACGGGCTCATCGAGCCGAAGTTGCTGGGAGATTCGGGTGGCCCATTCGGAGCGGAGAAGGCGGTTTGGAATCTTTTGAACGTAGGGCAACAGGAAATTCACGGCGTTGCGTTTGCCTTCACCGGTGGTCAGGTCCATGCGGCGGGCGCGGGCGATTAGGTAGTCGACGTAGGGCGGCGCTTCTCTGAGGACCTTGATGTACGCCTCGGCTCCCTGCTCGCGGATGAATTTGTCGGGGTCGGCTTTGCCGGGGAGGGCGAGGACACGAACCTCGAAATCCTGCTCGAGGAGCAGAGAGATGGAGCGCTCGGTGGCGGTCTGGCCGGCGGTATCGGGGTCGTAGTTGACGATCACGCGGCGTGTGAAACGGGCGAGGAGCTTGATTTGCGGCTCGGCGAGGCTGGTGCCGCAGCTCGCCACCACATTGCTGATTCCGGCGCGCGCGACCGCGATGGCGTCCATGTAGCCTTCTACGAGGACAGCGAAGTCGGAGCGGCGGAGAGCTTCCTTAGCGCGGTCAAGATGGTAGAGAACGTTGCTCTTGGAATAGATGGGCGTTTCGGGAGAGTTGAGATATTTCGGCATGTCGTCGCCGAGGGCGCGGCAGCCGAAGGCGACAATCTTTCCGGACTCGTTGGAGATGGGGAAAGTGATGCGGCGGCGGAAACGATCGAACATGCGGCCGCTTTGATCCCGCGAGACCAGGCCTGATTCCACAAGAAGTTTTTCGGGATATTTCTGCTTCAGCGAGCGCAACAGGGCGTCGCCGCCGCTCGGGGCGTAGCCGATTCCAAATTGATCGATCGCGGCCTTATCTAGGCCGCGGTCTTCCAGATAGGCGCGCGCGACCTTCCCCTCCGCCGTCCCCTCCAGTTGATTGGTGAAAAACGTCTGGGCAACGCGATGCATTTCCACCAAGGCGGTGCGTTGCTGATTTTCTTTGCGTTCTTCCGGTGAACGTTCTCTTGGTTGTGGAACGGCAATGCCGCATTTCTCCGCGACGATGCGAATCGATTCCGGAAATGGGCACTTCTCCATTTCCATGACGAATTTGAAAACGTCGCCTCCAACGCCACAGCCGAAGCAGTGGTAAATCTGCTTGGTGGGATGCACGGCGAACGAGGGAGACTTTTCCGCATGGAACGGGCACAACCCCGTGAAATTCTGGCCACTCTTCTTTAGACGCACATATTCGCCGACCACGCGGACGATGTCCGCCTGCTGTTTGACGCGATCCGCGAATGATCCCGCTTCTGCCATTTACGCTCGCTGGAATACATGCACCGGTCTCTAGAGTCGGACTAATTTACTCTGGGAAGGTGTGGAAGCCCAAACCGACTTGTAGGAATTGGCTGTCCGCGGTCATCACATCAACGATTCCAAATTCTTTCATGATGACCATGCTGGTCAGATCCGTGAACGAAATCTTTGGTTTGTCGGAAAATTTGAGGCGAAGCTCGAACGCGGCATCGAACCTATCGCGCGTCACGATCTCAATGGTCACGAACTGAGACGCCAGGAGCGCAGTGGCGATAGCGTAGGCCTCCGCAAAAGGGCGCCGCGCAAACAATAATGTAAAAAACTCATCGAGCACGAAGTTGGACGTAAAGATCCGGCCGGTGCGACGACTTCTCTGGGCGTAGAATTTTGCGGCCGACTGGTGTTGCGAGTCGCCGCGATCCGCCAGCGCCAACCAACCCCAAGTGTCGACGAACAACTTCAACGCGGTTCTTGACCGTACAGATCGTCGTCGATCGCTTCGGTAAGATGACCGTCTCCAGCGATGCCGATGACTTCCAGCAGGGGATCCGAATCGGTCGATAAAATGGCGCGCAAGCGTTCGAGGGTTGGCTGGTGAAACACACCCTTTTCCACGGCGTCTCGAAATAAGTCGACGAATTCCTGCTCGCCAATCACGAGATGAACACGATTGTGCCGACCGTTACGATTTTTACAGAATCGCAAACCTTCCCAGGTGCTGCCGCCAAGTGCGAAAAGGTTTCGCTCAATGCGTGCCTCATCGCGATCGTCCCAGTGGTAGGAACCGGCGGCACGCTGCTCGAGGGTAATCATTTTAGGCACTGACGCGCTCCCAGTAGCTTTTAGTCGCCTTTAGTAGATTCTAGTAGATGATACACTGGCAATCAGGGAACGTCAATTTATTCTATCTCCTTAATTCTACTATGGTTATGGCCTTGCCGCCGCGATCTTCCGTCTCGGTCTTGGCGACACCGACGAGCGGATGAGTGGAGAGGAATCGTGCGAGGCCTTTGCGCAGCGCGCCGGTACCGTGGCCGTGAATTATGCGGACACGCTCGAGGTTCGCCAGGGCGGCTTGGTCGAGAAATCTGTCCACGCGATCTGTAGCTTCTTCTACGGTGGAACCGATTACGTTGATTTCATCGGTGGCGATGACTTCTCCGGGGCGCGAGGTCACCGTGACATTTTGCCTTTGCGACGATGGCAGGCCAGGTTTTGCATCGGACGGTGAACTTTCAATGCCCGTGATTTGATCGACGGCAACCTTCATGCGGAGGGGGCCCGCTTCAATTTCGGCGGTGGAGCCTTCCACTCGCCGCAAGATGACTGGCTTCGTAAAGCCTCGGACACGGATTTTTGCGCCTGGCTGGAGACGGTCGGCGCTCGGCGGGGCGGTGGACTCGCCGGATATGCCCAAGTCGGCTTGCGATTCCGCAAGAGTCTGCACGACGGCGGCGTTCAATTCTTCACGGGCCTCGCCGCGCGCGTCTTGCATTTTTCGACGGGAGGACTTTTCCAACTGGGCCCGCAACTCGCGATCTTTCACGGCTTCGACCACGCTGGCTACATTTTCGTCGAAGCGTTTCTGCATCTCGGCGAATTTTTCTTCGAGGTCCTTGATCCGGCGTTGCTGACGCTCTACCCAGTCGGCACGTAATTTCTTGCGCTCCTCTTCGAGCGCATGGCGTTCCGCGGCCATTTGTTGCTGCATTCGGTCGATTTCGTCACGACTGCGATGGAGATAGGCGATCAGGTCGGCAGCCTCGCGCGATTCCGGTCCTAACAACGAGCGCGCGCGGTCAATGACGGTACCCGGCAGACCGAGGCGCTGTGCGATCGCAATACCGCTGGAGCCGCCCGGCACACCGACCATGAGCCGATAGGTGGGACGAAGATTGATTTCGTCGAATTCGACGGCGGCGTTTACGACGCCGGGCGTCGTGGAGGCATAGGCCTTGAGTCGATCGTGGTGGGTGGTCGCGAGCACGATGCAATTTTTCGCGTGAAATGCGTCGAGCAGCGCGACGGCCAGGGCGGCGCCTTCCTCCGGCGCGGTGCCGGTACCCATTTCATCGACCAGCACCAGCGAATCCGGCGTCGCGGCTGCGAGCATCGCTTTCAGATTCAGCATATGTGAAGAGAACGTAGAAAGATCCGCGGCGATGGATTGCTCGTCGCCAATATCGACCAGCACGCGATCGAAAAGGGGCAAGACCGCGCGTTGAGCGGCTACCGGAATTCCCGACTGCGCGGAGAGCGCCGCGATTCCGGTGGTCTTGAGTGCGACGGTCTTGCCGCCCGTGTTCGGGCCGCTGATGACCAGGAGGCGTTCCTGACCGCCGAGCGCAAGTGTCATCGGCACGATGGCGCGATTCTCGCGGCGCAGTTTGTCTTCAAGCACAGGATGGCGCGCGGCTTCGAGACGCAGCTCACCCGCTTCCGTGAATTCGGGCATGGCGGCGTCGAAGTCTTGAGAGAAGCGGGCACGCGCGAATACACTGTCGAACGCGGCGATGGTGTCGGCGGCGGCGACCAGCGACTCGCGCGGGAGCCGCAAGCGTTCCGTCAATTGGCTGAGAATACGCACGATCTCAGCGGCTTCGTCTTCGGCAAGCTGCACAAGCTGGTTGTTGGTCTCGACAGTTTCGAAGGGCTCGAGAAAGACGGTCTGGCCGGTGGCGCTGGCGCCGTGCATCACGCCGGGAACGGCGCGGCGATGCTCGGCGCGCACCGGAATGACGAAGCGGTCATTGCGGAGGGTGACGTAGTCTTCGCCGGCCTCGGCGTTTCGCGCGCGCAGGATTTGCTTGAGCGTTTTCTGGATGGAGGCGCGCGTATCCGAGATGCTTGCGCGGATGCGGCGCAGCGCGGGGGAGGCGTCGTCGCTGATGTCTCCGTTCGGCAGAATGCAGCGGCGAATCGCAGCCAGCACATCTCGAAAATCTCCAAGCGATGCGGCGCGTTCGGCGAGCAATGGAAACTTTGCGCCTTCTTCGCGAAACTGCGGCTTTAGCCACGCGGACGTTTCCAGCAGCGTGGCCGCGTCGATCAACTCACGTGGTTCGAGGACGGCGCCAATGCCTTGCAGTCGCTCCAGCCAACTCTGCGGATCGGCGAGCCCGCCAAATCCCATTTCGCGTGAGGAGCGCAGCCATTCGCGCGCTTCGCGGATTTGCGCGAATGTCCCGTCGAGCGATTCGCGGTCGGTGCTGGGTTCAAGCGCATCGACGGAGCGGCGCCCCAGCACACAGGTCGTCCTGAGCCGCAGGAGTTCGCGCAGCTTGTCAAATTCGAGAACGTCTTGCGCGGTGCGGGACATTTTTCTATTTTAGTTTCCCCGCCAGATACTGCCCCACTTCCTGTGGGGACGCGGCGGAATGAATGAGACGGCCATTCGCTTCACCCCACGGCGCGCGATGGGCGAGCTCCACTTCGCGCACGCGCTCGATGATGGGCTGCCAGAAATCACCAAGCGAGGCGAATGGTTTCGCGGACAGGACCGACTTGTTGAGCATCTCCCAGACAACGGCCAGCTCTACCAGCGTACCGGTCCCACCTTTGCACGCGACGAATCCGTCGGCGAGGCGAATGAGTTCGAAGAGGCGATCCTGCCAGGTAGCGACGCGGACTTCGACGTCGACCCACGCATTTGCTTTGACGGAGAAGAAATCGGCGGTCACGCCGTAGGTTTTTCCTCCCGCTTCCTTCGCGCCTCGAGAAACGCCGGCCATCACTCCACCGTAGCCGCCGGTGCAGATAGCGAATCCGCGCTCTGCTAACGCGCGGCCGAGAGCGCGTGCATCTTTATAGTCGGGCTCGCCTTCGAGCGGGCGGGAACTGCCGAACACGGTGATGATTTTTTCGCTGGGCATCTTTGGCCTCAGTGCGATGCGGAGGAGCGGGCATGTTTTGCCGGCTTGATGTCGAATTCCTCGAGCATGGCCACGCACAGCGCGTCGAGCGCGTCGGTGGCTTCGTGATTCTTGCCTCCTTGATTGTTGCTCAAGAAGGAGAAGATCAGCAGCCTGCCGCCAGGAGTTTCGGCAAAGCCCGACCGCGTGCGTACGTGCTCGACCGAGCCGGTCTTCGCGTGGATGCGGCCAGCGGCAATCGTGGTTCTCATGCGGTCTTCGAGTGTGCCGTCGACGCCAGCGACAGGCAGCGACGCATAGTAGGTCTGAAACCAAGGTTGCGTTTGCGCGTACTTGAGCAGCGCAACGATGGCGCGCGGCGTGACCAGATCGTGGCGCGACAAGCCCGAGCCGTCGGTTTGAATCACATCGCCGGGCTCAATTCCGGCAGCGGCGTAAAAGTCGGCGGGGGATTTCGCCAGATCGTCCGGCGTGGCCCAAACGCCGGATTGCCGCGCGGCGGTGCGCAGAAGCATTTCGGTGTGCAGGTTCTGGCTGATCTTATTGATCAGCTTAACCGAGTCGGCGAGGGGAATCGATACATGCTCGGCGAGGACGGCGCGCGGCGGATCCGAGAGCGGATCCACCAGCGTTTCCTGTACGTGAAGAGCATGCGGGGTTCCGGTGATTTTTACGCCGCGGTCGGCCAACAGGCGGGCGAGAAGCGTGGCAGCGTGCTGAGCGGGCTCATGCACGGCCAGAATCAGCTTGCGGGGCGCGCTTTTCGCAGGCAGCGTGCCGCGCACGGTGACGAGCTGCGATCCTGGCTCGCGTTTGAGAGTGAGATCGGATTTTACTTCAGCGGCGGAAGTGACCACATTGTTTTCCACGTAGAAGTCAGGAGTGGCCGGCGCAATGGCGGCCTGCACGGGTTCGCCCGCCAGTTGGCCCGGCGTCAGCGTAAGGGTGACGGTGTTGTCAGCGATTACGATGGAAGAGATTGCGGCGCCGTATTCCCAAACCATGTCGCCGATTTCCCAGCCGTCGGGATACGGCTCACGCGGGAAATAACTGTCGTCGCCAATGATGTCGCCGGTGATTTCCTTCACGCCTTTCGCAACGACGGCATCGGCGAGTTCGATCAGGACTTTTTCGGGCGGACCGTCGAATTCCTCTTTCAGGTTATACGGGAATTTGCGGTTTGAGAGATTGGGATCGCCGCGGCCCACGAGAAACAGATCGCCGGCAAGCTTTCCATCCGGAGAGATTGTTCCGCGCGTCTCGAGAGTCGTGTGAAACCGGTAGTCTTGCCCGAGCTTTGCCAGCGCGAAAGCAGTGGTGAGCAATTTCATGTTCGACGCGGGAACAAAATATTTATCGGCGTTCAGCGTATAGAGGGTATCGCCGGTCGCAGCATCGACGATCAGCAGTCCCCACTCACCCTTACTTGTGGGAGACGCGGCCAGCGCAACATCGACGCGAGCGGAAAATCGGTTGGTGGGGGCGTTGACGGCCCGCGCAGGTGTTCCTTTACGCTTCGCCGCCTCGCCGCGGCTTTGTGATCTCGATTGGGACTGCGCTCGCGCGGATGGCGTTGCGTTCGTGGCCGCGAAGCTCACAACCGCGAGAATCAGCGCCATCCATCGTCCGCCCGTTCTGCGTTTCACCATTATCCTCTCTGGCATATTGCGCTGGGAGAAAGTATAGTCGAAAGGCCACGGAACATTTCCTCCAGAGCTGCCGTCCGAATTCTGGGATGCGCAAGGCAAAGGAGTCCAGGTCGGAAAAATCCGGCGGCGCCCCGAGATCTAGCGACTCAGAACTGCACCGCAAAATCAACGAGGTGAGCGAACGATGAAACGAATAACGGTTTATGTACTGGCGCTGGCGTTAGCTGGCTTGCCATTGTCCGCCGCAGAAGATAAGAAGGAAGCGGACCGTCTGGAGAATTGCGGCACGGTGCTGAAGGAAATTCTGGATATTCCGGACGATATTCCGCAGGATCTGCTGGACAAGGCAGAGTGCGTCATTGTTTACCCTTCGGTATTGAAGGCCGCGTTTGTGATCGGCGGAAGCTACGGCCGCGGCGCGATGACCTGCCGGACGGGCGAGCACTTCACGGGTCCGTGGAGCGCGCCGACAATGATGGCGCTTGAGGGCGGCAGCATCGGATTCCAGATTGGCGGGCAGGCTACCGACTTCGTTTTGCTGGTGATGAACGGGCGCGGGGCGCATTCGATTCTGAACAGCAAGGTGAAGCTGGGAGCAGATGCCTCCGTTGCGGCCGGCCCCAAGGGCAGAACCGCATCAGCGTCGACAGATGTTACGCTGCGTGCGGAAGTATTAAGCTACTCGCGATCACGCGGCCTTTTCGCCGGCATCTCTTTAGAAGGCTCCACGGTGCGTCCGGATAACGACGCCAACGAGAGGGTCTACGGGAAAAAGCTGGAGGCGGAGTCGATCGTCCTCAAAGGTGCAGTTGTAGTGCCTCCCCCAGCGCAAAAGCTGGTTTCCTACCTGAATAAAAAGTCACCGAAGAATCTCTCCGAGCCGGGCTCGAACCAGTAGAGACAGGATAATTGCAAGTGAGGGACGGAAGGCCCCGGCGTTTTGCCGGGGCTTTTTTCATGAGTGAGCTGCTAAACTGAAGTTGACTTTCAACCATATATGACCTAAAGTCATTTATGAGCGAGGGTCATGTCGCGAACAGCTTCCACAATACCTGCTAAGAAGCAATCGGCCAAAAAGCGCAGCAAGAATGGCGGAGAGGAAAGTCCTGATCGCCGTCAGCGCCGCAGTGCGGAAACTCGGGAGCGGTTGTTCCGGGCGGCTCTTCGACTATTCGCTGAAAAGGGCTTCGCGGAAACCACCGTGGAAGACATCACGAATGCCGCCGATGTTGGCAAGGGCACTTTCTTCAATTACTTCCCGAGCAAAGAGCACATCCTGATCGGCTTTAGCGACATGCAGTTGAGCAAACTCCAATCCACCGTCGATCAGATGCGCGACAGGCCCGAGCCTATGCGCTCCTTCTTTCGCTCAATGACGCTGCGCATGACTGAAGAGCCCGCGAAGTCGCCCGATGTTGTGCGAGCCATTTTGCAGGCGAACCTCTCCAGTTCATCAGTCAGGAGCGTAATGCAGGAGCGCAGCGCGCGAGCAGAAGGCTTACTCACAAAATTGGTACAAATCGGGCAGGAGCGAGGAGAGTTTCGACGGGATGTGCCCGCGCTGGAACTGGCGCAAGTGTTTCGACAGACCATCTTTGGGACGCTGCTGATGTGGTCGCTTCACGGCGACACGTCGCTGGCCGAGCGCATCGAGCGAGCAATGGAGATTTTGTGGATGGGCATGGCCCCGCGCAAGGAAGCAACCCCGGCGCCGGTGCAATCGTAGTGTTGGTGAGGAGAAGCGCGTCATGAATCGCAAGCGGGTTTTGATCATCGCGGTGGTTGTCGCCGCCATCGTTGCGGGCGTGGCGTTCTCGTCGGGCTGGCTCCGCCGCGATACTTCGCTGCAGGGCTCCGGTACGGTTGAAGCGCGCGATATTCGCGTCGGATCGAAGGTTGGGGGCCGCATTGAGAAGGTTCTGGTGCGCGAAGGCGACACCGTGCAGGCCGGCCAGATATTGATCACGTTCGACGACAAGGAGTTGCGGGCGGCGCTCGAACAATCTCGCGCGGTGGAGGAAAAGGCGCGTCGCGGCTACCGACCCGAGGAGATTGCCGAAGCACGCGCGGCGGTTGAGCAAGCCAAGGCGGAGTATGAGCAACGCAAGAATGGCTATCGCCGGGAAGATATCGCGGCGGCGCAAGCCGATCTCGATCGCACGAAGGCCGATGAAGTGCGCGCACGGCTGGACTTCCAGCGTTATGACGCGCTGGCGCAAAAGGACCTGGTGTCCAAGCAGCAGCGCGATACCGCGGAAGCCGCGTGGAGAATCGCGCTGGCGCAGCGGCAAAATGCGCAGCATAAGCTGGATGAATTGAAACACGGTTACCGGCCCGAGGAGATTGCGTCGGCGGAAGCGAAATATCACCAGACGCAAGCTACTTATGAAAAGTTCGCACGCGGCAATCGGCGTGAGGACATCGATCTGGCGAAAGCCTCTTTTTCTTATGACGAAGCGAGATACCGCGAGCGCGAAGTGGTCGCGCCCTCAGCGGCTACCGTGGAAGTACTCGACGTGCGTCCGGGAGACCTGATTCCGCCGAACACGCCGGTGGCGACATTGCTGGAGCGCGATCAAATTTACGTGCGCATCTATATTCCCGAAACGGAAATTGGTCACGTGCAGCTGGGGCAAAAAGCGGAAGTGCGCGTCGATTCGTTCCCGAAGACGGTTTTTGAAGGCACCGTCGAGCAGATCAATCAGCAGGCCGAGTTTCTACCGCGCAACGTGCAGACGCGGGAAGAGCGCGTCCATCAGGTCTTCGGCGTGAAGGTGCGCATCGACGATCCCTCGAACCGGGTTCGCGCCGGAATGGCCGCCGACGTGAAACTGAAGCAGGCGAATTGAGCGATGGCTTCCCTTTCA
Source organism: uncultured Acidobacteriota bacterium (assembly GCA_963721915.1). Taxonomy (GTDB): domain Bacteria; phylum Acidobacteriota; class Terriglobia; order Acidiferrales; family UBA7541; genus Acidiferrum. The sequence goes on from CAVRLD010000014.1 coordinate 112,207, forward strand.
CAAGCCGGAACCGATGTGGCCATCTTGGCCGAACATCTTGTAAGAAAGTTCGGTGACTTTACTGCCGTGAACGATGTGAGCTTCCAGGTTAAGAAGGGCGAGATCTTCGGCTTTCTCGGCCCCAACGGCAGCGGGAAAACCACCGTTATCAAGATGCTGACGGGGCTCCTACCGTTGAGCGGAGGCTCCGCGCAGGTGGAAGGACTCGACGTTCGCACGCATGCGGAAGAAGTGCGCGAGCGAATTGGCTACATGTCGCAGAAATTCAGCTTGTACGACGATCTTACGGTCGAGGAAAACTTAACGTTTTACGGACGCATTTACAGCCTGCCGGCCGACCGATTGAAGCGCCGGATTTCGGAAATTGTCGAGTTGAATGGTCTCGGTCCCTACCTGGACCGCTTGGCAGCGAAACTTTCCGGTGGATGGAAACAGCGGCTGGCCTTGGGTTGCGCGATGCTGCACGAACCAAAACTGCTGTTTCTGGATGAGCCCACCGCCGGGATCGACCCGGTGGCGCGCAGACAGCTGTGGGATTTGCTGTTTGAGCTTTCTGGACACGGGATCACTTTTTTTGTCACCACGCACTACATGGACGAGGCGGAGCGCTGCAGTCACGTCGCCTACATTTATTACGGCAAGCTGATTGCCGACGGCACGCCCAATTCGCTGCGCGAACTTCCCGACGTGCAGCCGCCGGGGACGCTGCGAGTGGAAATCACCACTCCCGAGGTGACGCGCGCGCTGCGGTTCGCCCGGCAGATTCCCGGGATTCGCACCGCCACAATCTTCGGACAGTCGATCCATGCGCTCATCGATGACCACTTCGATTTGCACGATTTGCGCGAGCAACTTCTGAAGGAAGGCATCGCCGTGGCGGAGATTCGGCCGCTGGCGCCAAGCCTCGAAGACGTTTTCGTGGAGCTCACTTACAAACATCAAGCATTGCTGGAGGGGCAGCGTGCGTGACATCTTTCGCGGGTTCGGCGCGGTTTTCTATAAGGAAACCTTGCACGTGCGGCGCGATGCCGGGACTCTGTTTTTCTCTCTGACGATGCCGCTGTTGCAGATGTTCCTGCTGGGCTTCGGAATCGATACCAACATCCGGCGAATTCCGACCGTGGTTTACAATGCCGACGGCCGCCGCGAGAGCCGCGAACTGATCGACCGGCTAAAAAATTCCGACACGTTCTACATTATTCAGTACGTTCAAAACGATCGGGACATGAACGACCTGATCGTCGCGGGCAAGGCGCGCGTAGGTATCAAAGTACCCGTCGACTATTCTGACCGCCTGCTGCACCAGATGGGTGCGCAGGTCTTGGTGTTGATTGACGGCTCGGATTCGTCGGTTGCGGGCCAGGCGATCAATGTAAGCGGTGCCATCGGTCTCGACGAATCGCTGCGGCGCGTTCTCCCGGATCGCGAGACCATGGCGGTCGAGATGCGCCCCAAAATGCTGTTCAACCCGGACTCGCGGTCGGCGAATTTCTTTCTCCCGGGTTTGACAGCAATTATGCTGCTCAACGTCACTACCTTCTTGACGGCTTTTTCGATTGTCCGAGAGAAAGAGCGCGGCACGCTCGAGCAGCTGTTCGTCACGCCCGTGCGTCCCTTCGGCCTTCTGCTCGGCAAACTACTTCCCTATCTGGGCGTCGGCTTCTTCGAGCTGTGCCTGATTTTGACGTGCATGCGTTTCGTATTTCGCGTGCCTATCCACGGGAGCATTATTTTGCTGGGCTTTCTTTCGCTGCCGTATCTCTTCGCGGCACTGTCACTGGGTATCCTGATTTCGAGCAAGGCTGCATCGCAAGCGGAAGCGATGCAGCTCGCATTTTTGCCCATTTTGCCCAGCGTCTTCTTCTCGGGCTACATTTTCCCACGCGAAACGATGCCCGCCATTTTTCGCCCTATCAGCTACCTCATTCCCGCCACGTATTTCATCAATATTACCCGCGGGGTGATTCTGCGCGGCGCGGGGATTCGTCATCTGTGGACCGACGGCTTGGCACTTTTCGTCATCGGCACCGTCCTTTTGATCGTGGCTGCAAGACGCTTCCAGAACAAAGTCATCTCGGCTTAAGCATGAAGTTAGGACTTCAAGATGGAGCAAACCACCCAGCCTGTTGAGCGCGTGACCGCGCGATGCTGCATCGCCGGCGGAGGTCCTGCCGGTGTAATGGCAGGCTATCTTTTGGCGAGAGCGGGGATTGACGTCGTGGTCCTCGAAAAGCATGCGGACTTTCTTCGAGATTTTCGCGGCGACACCGTCCATCCATCCACACTGGAAGTCATGTACGAACTGGGCCTTCTGGAAGGGTTTCTTCAGCGCGGCCACCAGGAATATCGCCACTTGGCCATTCGTTTCGGCGGTATTGCCGCCGAGATCGCCGATCTCTCTCATCTGCCCACGCATTGCAAGTTCGTCGCACTTATGCCTCAGTGGGACTTTCTGAATTACCTCACCGAGGAAGGGCGCAAGTTTCCCGGCTTCCAGATGAAGATGCAATACGAGGTGATGGACCTCCTGGAAGAAAGCGGACGCATCGTCGGAGTAAAAGGCAAGACCCCCGAGGGAGCGTTTGAGGCGCGCGCTCACCTGACCATCGGTGCCGACGGCCGTCATTCCGTCATTCGAGAGAAGGCCGGATTACAGATCGAGGATCTCGGAGCGCCCATCGATGTGCTCTGGATGCGCCTGCCGAAAAAGCCCGATGATTCCTACTACGCGCTGGGCCATTTAAAGAAAGGCAAGATGCTCGTCACCATCAATCGCGGCGATTACTGGCAATGTGCGTACGTAATCTTGAAAGACGCGTTCCCTCAAATTCAGCAACGAGGCTTGCCCGCGTTTCGTGATGACATTGCCGACGTCGCTCCATTTCTTAGCGACCGCACCGACACGTTGCGCGATTGGAAAGACATCAGCCTCCTATCGGTTCGAGTGGATCGTCTCCTGACTTGGTTGCGCCCCGGCCTGCTTTGTATTGGCGATTCCGCGCACGCGATGTCGCCCGTCGGAGGAATTGGCATCAACTTGGCGATTCAGGACGCGGTCGCCGCCGCTAACATCCTCGCCGCACCGCTCTCCCGCGAGGGTATTACCACCAAGCATCTTGCCGCCCTCCAGAAGCGGCGCATGAGGCCAACGCGCTGGATGCAGGCCCTTCAAGTCCAGGCGCACAAACGAGTTGTAGAACCCATGCTGAAAGGTGATGTGACCTTCGCCAAGCTACCCTTAGCCGTTCGGCTGCTCAACGATTACCCGATGTTGCGCAGAATTCCCGCGCGATTGATCGGCATGGGGCTGCGTCCGGAACACGTAAAAACTCCGGCTGCAGCGGCTTCGCGATAAATTTGGCCGCTCTGCGTTTTTGTTTTTTGCACGAGCACGGCGTATTCTTCTTGCCGTGTCCTGCCCTATCTGTGAAAAGCGCAAAGCCGAGCGATTTTGCCCCGCCAAAGGCGAGAAGATCTGCGCGGTTTGCTGCGGACGGGAGCGCGAAGTCACCATCGATTGCCCGGTCGATTGCTCGTATCTGATCTCGGCGCACCGCTACGAGGATGAGCACCAGCGGCAGCTTCCACCCGACACGCCGTTACTCGATGTGACTCTGCCTTCCGACATCATTCATACGCACCAGCAACTGATGGCGGTGCTCGCCTTTACGATTGCGAAGTTTTGCGTCACGCATCGGGAGGCGACCGATAGCGACGTTCTGGCCGCCATTCAGGCTCTCGCAGAAACGAGTAGGACGCTCATGACCGGCATCTATTACGAGACACAACCGGCCGGCCAACTGCGACGCGAACTCTACGGCGCTCTCACCGCATTTGTGGCCGAAGTAAAGCAGAAACAGGCGCAGCAGGGTGGCGCCGCACTAAAGGATTCCGATTTCTTCTATCTTTTGGTTTTTCTTTACCGGATGGGACTGTTGCGGACGAACGGCCGTCCACGTTCTCGCCGCTACATCGAATTCCTGCGCAGCCAATTTCCGGAAGTCCAGGAATTGAAGCGCGAGGAATCCCGCATCATCGTCCCCTAAATCCGTGGGAACACTTTCGTCCTCTATCCACCGCATATACCGAAGGCATGCTCCAGGCGCTTCCGTGAACTCTGTGCTCCTGTCTCTGTGCTCTCTCCGTTTATTCCTTCTGTTTCTCCGCTCTGTCGCCCACGTTATATTTCACTATTCGCCGATTCACCACCCTCTCGCAGCCTATGCCGCCGTGTTCAGCCCCAACGACAATTGCGGGCTCTGGACCTTCCTCTGCAGTTCTTCAAACGGGCGCGTGTGAAAGCCGTGTTCCAGCCGGATCCGAGCAACCCGCTCGGCAATTTTCCGGCGATACTCCTCAGGCGCGTAGCCGTTTTTCCCATACCATTGCTCGTACTGCTTCGCCAGCTTCGGAAATTTCTCGCGGACGAAGGGCAAGAACTGCTTCGCGGACGAGGGCATAAGGAACAGGACCCCGGAAAAGAACCACTGCGCTCCCGCCTCCTTAGCGGCGGCAGCCACGGCTTCCAACTCGCCCTCGCGATCGGTAATCCCCGGAATCAGGGGAGAAGCAGAAACACCCACACGAAGACCAGCCTCGTGCAGCTGCCGCACCGCGTCCAGTCGCAAATCCGGTCGAGGAGCGCGCGGCTCCAACAATCGCGCCAGCCGTGACCGCAACGTGGTCACCGTAATGTTCAACGACAATTCTGAACGCGCCGCGATCCGTTTCAGCACATCGATGTCCCGCACAATCTGGTTCGACTTGGTGATCACGGAAACGCTGAGTCCCTCGCGCTTCGCCAACTCCTCCAGGCACGCGCGTGTCACGCCGTATTCTCGCTCGGCCGGCTGGTACGGGTCGGTCGCTGTGCCGATCGCAATATGCTCCGGCCGTCCATCCTCCGCTCCCGGACGCTGGTAGGAATACTTTCGCGCGACATCCTGCGCCAGCAGCGCGGCCGCATTCTGCTTCACAAAAATTTTCTTCTCGAAATCGCCGCCGTCCAACTCCATGTATTCGTGCGTGTAACGAGCGTAACAGTATTTGCAAGCGAACTCGCATCCCCGGTAGGGGTTGATGGTCCATTCAAATGGCACGCGATTGGAATCGCATTTATTTAGGATCGACCGCACGGGCAGCAGGAAATACTCCGGGCGCTGTTCGGATTTCCGCGAGGTTTCCGCGGAAGGAGAAGAGGCTGCGAGGCGGGCTATGCCGACCAGCGGTGATTCCGATTCGCGAGTCTGGCCATCGAGGCGGCGTTGGGCGCCGCCTGCGGCCACCGTCTCCGGCGGAGCCAGAGGCGTTCCCGAGCACAGCGGGGGGCAATCCACCGTGCCGGAGAAACTCGAACCAGAAACACCGGGACCTGCCGCGATCGGGGCAAGATCAGGGCCGGCCGCTTGTTTTGGGCTTTGCGCATCATGGCAAGTGGGGAAAAGAGCGGGTTGTGAAACGTGGCGTCGCCTGTTCCGAAGAGCCGGCGACGGAGTGGAGAGATCTGATGGCATGGCCCACCTCACGGCCAGGCCAGTATTTCGCTTTTTATTCGTCTAGTCAATAGGTATTTTTCGCTTTTATTTCGCTCCGGGCCGCCCGGCATTGGCGCCTACAATTATGGCATTCGGTTATTCGGCGCGTCCTTTCGTTGGCACGTCAAGTCCAAGCGCCGCCAGGGAGACTTCTGATGAAAATTCCAAACGTGTTGGGCCTTTTTTGCCTTCTCGCGCTTTCTCTGACACTTGGTTACGCAGCGCACTCTTCACCGAGTGCTGTTCCTCCGCAGCAAGGGGCAATCATCTCCTGCTCTTCGGATGACATGAAGAGGAAATTTTGCGCCGCAGATGTCAGCGGAGGCGTTCAGCTTGTCAAGCAACGCAGCGACGCGCCTTGCGTTCTTAACCAAACGTGGGGCTACCGCAATGACCGGGGCATTTGGGTGGATCGCGGCTGCCGCGCCGACTTCCAGGTTGGTAACTCCGACTCGGGCGGCGCGGACAACAGCTACAGCGTGTACTGTGCCTCCGATAACGGCCGACGCAACGAGTGTCCGGCCGACACGCGAGGGGGAGTGCAGCTCGCTGTCAAGCGCAGCGGTTCCGCATGCGACTACGGCAAGTCGTGGGGGTATAACCCAGAGGGCATATGGGTGGATCGTGGGTGCCGCGCCGATTTCCAAGTTGGCGGGCGCCGCGGAGACGGAGATGGCCGATATCGCGACAGGGATAGAGACAGAGATTATGACCGAGACAGAGACCGAGACGGCTACAGGGACCGAGACAATGGCGGTGGCGTGCAGATCGTGACTTGCTCTTCCGATGACATGGGACATCGCGATTGCCGGGTCGAAACTCGGGGGGGCGTACGGCTGGTACGGCAGCGCAGTGAGGCGGAATGTGTCTTCGGTCGAACATGGGGCTACGACCGTCACAGCATCTGGGTGGACCGCGGTTGCCGCGCGGATTTTGAGGTCCGAAACATTCGGTGAGGCAGCGGCGCGTTGTTCAACTGCGCGAGCATCGGCGCCACTCGATGACTTAGTGCTCGCTTCAGCCTGAGAATCTGAGAAAGCGGGTCTGGAAAAAACGGCACGCTTTCCAAAATTCCCCGGACCCGGACCGGGACGTGCGACAATTGCCGGTCTACGATTAGCCTTGCTCTCCGAGCCCGGAGGAAAGCATCTTGCGAATGTCGCTGCGAGTTCATTTCACTGCGTTTATCGCCTTAGTGGGGTCGGTGGCCGTCGTTCCGGTCTCGCTGCCGCAAGCACCCCCGGCAACAACCCAGACGAAAAAACCACCAGCGGCTCCTGCTGCGCCTGCTGCGCCACAGTCGACGCATTACCCGATCCTCTTGCTGGCCTTTGGTCCCGCTGTTGGCAATGATCCGGCTTGGAGTATCCGCATTGGGCAGAAAGGTCCGGAGCGCCTCGATCGTCCGGGCTATCCGCCAGTCATGGTCGACCCTATCGACGTCACGCGCGACGGCACCAACGACGCCTGGATCTACCGTGGAAAAGACTCCGCGACCGGCGCCGATGTTTCGGTTCATCTCAACCGTGAGTCTTGTTCAACCGACGCGACCGGAGCAAAGTACACCTTCCGCGCCGTCGCTCAGCATGGGCAGATCGGCGCTTTCAATGGCTGCGCGCGCATCGCGGCCGAACTGTTTCCTCGAATCAACAACCAGCCTGACGATCAGGACGACGCAGACAAGAAACCTCCGCTGGTGCTTCCTGCCGACATCATCAAATTTCAATCGCCAACAGCAGTGGCCTACGTCAGCCCGGCCGCCAAGGTCGTGGTCGATGTCGCCAAGACCCGAAAGATCGCGGGCTCGGAGGGCACGGAATTGGCGCTCTCGCACGACGGCAAGCGCCTGCTCTATACGCGGCCGGATTCGAGGAATGGACCCGAACGGACGATCGTTCTGTACGATTACACGTCCGGACGATCGCAAGACCTGGTTCGGGGCGGAGTGCGCCAGGCGTTCTGGTCGCCCGACGACAGCCGGGTGGCATACCTGAATTATCAGGACCAGAAGTGGCAATTGTGGACGTTCGCGGCAGGGTCGCCCGAACGAGCTGCTCCCCTTTACGTCAACAGCCTCACCAGCTTGCATGGCTGGACCGACGCACACACGCTGCTCGCCAGCGACATGCAAAACGCTTACTGGATTTCGGATGATGGCAGGCCGATGCAAACCGTCGCGCTAAAGGACATTTATGGCCAAACCTTCGATGTCGCCGGCTCGGACACCTTTCGCGTGAATCCCATCAACCCGGACCTGCTGATGGTGTCGGCACCTTACGTTAAGGCTCCGGCCGGGGCGCCGACCGACTCGATGAGCCTTGCCGCGGGATTTTTCCTGTACGAGCTGCGTTCGAAGCGTCGGGTGGTGTTGAGCCCAGTCGACCAGTGGGCACGGCACGCGGAGTGGTCGCGCGATGGTGTTCAGATTTTCTATACTCGTCGAGTTTCCTCGGCATCGTTGTCCACGTATCGGATCCTCTGGGACGGAAGCAATGCCAAGCGTTATGTGGATGGAAGCGATTTCGTTGTCGGGAAATAGCCGCGGGCTACGATTCAGCTAGTTTAGTCAACCTGCCCATCAAGTTGTCGAAGTTGTCGCCCTGTACGGCAGGCCGTTAGCCAATACGACTCAAGGTACTGGTATTTACAGGACTATGCGACCTCGCTGCGCTATACTTCCTCTATGGCTAGCACTCCCACGCCTGCGCCGCGCCACGTAGGAATTCTCGTCCTTGATGACGACGCATCCAGCCAGGGCGCTTTGCGCCAAGTCCTCGACTCTGAGGGCTGGCGCGTCCGCATCGTGCCCGATATGAAGCTTCTTCTCGCTGAATTAAGAAGCGGCGAATGGTCCCTGGTGATCGCGAATGTGGCCATGACCGGACTCGATAGCCCGCTATTCTTCACATTACGCGAACTTTCCAGCGTTCCTCCGGAGGAAGGTGCGCGCCTCCGGGTGCTCTATCTCGTGCCCGAAATGACCGGAGGCCAGTACGTGGGACCCCTTGAATTCGCCCGGCTTCCTTACGTCGTCCGACCCTTCCACTTGCATGATTTCCTGGAAAAAGTGAGCGATTTGCTGGTCGAAATCAAAGCGATCGAGGCTCCGCTGCGTCAAGTGCGCCACGAGTTCGACCAAGCGCGGAAGAAGAAAATCCAGTCGGGCCGCTCCAACGCGATGTTCGCCTCCCGCGATTCGTTTTCTTACACCGACGAAGAGCTCGCCGAATACGAACGTCAGGAAAGTGAAGCCTCCAAGGCCAGACGCAACCGGCCCCGGACTAACCTGGGCGACCCGGGCACACGGTAAAAAGCGAAGTAATGAAGTAAGGAAGCAATGAAGTAACGAAACTGCCCGAACCCGCCCGCGATCTATCGAAGGCTCGATTTCCTCTGCGCCCTCTGTGTCCGACCTTCGTGTCCTCTGCGTTAAGTTTTTTCCCGCCGTTCCCGCATCCACGGTTGTCCCGCGTTCCGCCGTTCTATCGTTACTTCATTACTTCGGCCTCTGCTTGCAAGAAGTTGCCCTGCCCGCGTTCTAACCCAAGTGAGTTTGTCATCCGCTCACACGGGAGGCTGTTCATGGAACGCTCGTTGCTCAACACCATCATCCGCGGCCTGCTTGGAATCACTACCCTCGGTGGCCTCGCGTTTGTCGGCTCGGTCCCGGGTACTTCCTCCAACGTTCCGCCGCCGCCCAGTGAGGGTGGCTGGCGGCTGCTTGATCCTGTGACGTATGAAAACATCTCCCTTTTCCCCGTCGTCGCTTCTTCTCAGCAAGACACGAGCGCGTTCCTAACGCTCGACGAAGGGCTGTCCAGCGGGGAAGTCATCGTCAGCGAGCAAGGCGCCGCAGGCCTGGCTCGAACGCGCGACCTCCGGCGAAGCCCTGTGCCGGACTACCGCAGCGCCCCGGCAGTCAACCAACTCGTCCTGGTCAATCGCAGCAAGCGCCCGCTTCTTCTGCTGGCTGGCGAACTTGTCAGCGGTGGCAAGCAAGACCGCATCATCGCCAAGGACCGCATCGTCGCGCCCGGCGCCGAGCCTCTGCCGCTCGATGTCTTCTGCGTCGAGCACGGCCGCTGGTCGTCGGGATCGCAATTCGCCGCATCCAAAATGATCGTTCACCCCAGCGTCCGCGAACAGGCCGCACTGAAGCAAGATCAAAACGAAGTGTGGAATGCGGTCCGAGCCGGCTCAGCAGGGAGCATGCCTGTAGGCAGCACGCCTCGGCCTAGTGCGCCACCCCGCGTCAGCTCCAGCGAGATCGCGGACACGATCACGTCCGCGGCGCCAACACAGTCCTACGCCAAGATTTACGAAGGCAGCCGCGTAGGCGCTTCCGTGGAAGAGTTCACCGCTGAGTTGCAGAAGCGTTTCGCCAAACCCACATCCGGGTTGAAAGGTGAGCGCGTCGTGGGCGTAGTCGTTGCCTACGGCGGGGAAGTCGCCTGGAGCGACATCTTCGCGTCCGGCGACCTATTCGATCACTACTGGCCAAAACTGCTGCGCAGCTATGCCGTCGAAGCTGTTGCCCGTCCGACCTTTCGCGAAACCGCTTCCGCCGACGACGCTCGCGGCTTCCTGCGTCGGCTGAAGGGCCGCGAAACTCAGGAGACCGAGGCCGGCGTCTACCGCTGGCGTGAAACTTCCGAGGGGCGCTTGGCGCTCATCGAACTCGAAGCGTTTCAGCCCAAACCGATGACACTCCACCGCCTCCTGCTACAACGCACCTCGTAGCGGCCGACTCTCCCTTAGGCGACAAGCGCTCAATCCGCCGCCGCAGGAGCGCAGACGATGCGCCTCTGCGGCACCTGCGTTTCTCCGCGAAACTATGCGTCCTGGGTGCCTCCGCGTTATCGTTTGCTTCTCTCCGCTGTCAACTCGCGCGATTCGCCCAAAGTGGCCATTTTCAGTTTCATCGAGCTATGGCAGACTTGGCGTCTCTTTGAGCCGGGCGCCCGCACAATAATGGTCTGAGCCTGTCGATTTTTCGCGTCTGGCACGTCTTAGTGGTGTACGGCAAGCAACGGCAACGGACCTCACCAGGAGCAAACTATGCGTTACATGATGCTGATCTACACCCGGGAAGGCGACCTCGGAGCCATGCCACCCGAGGAAGCGCAACAGATTCGGGAAGGCCATTACTCGGTGATCGACGAAACTCGAATGCGCGGCATGCTCGTGGCCGTGAATTCCCTCGGGCGAACCGACACGGCTACCACCGTCCGCGTGGAAAACGGTAAAGTGCTGACGATCGACGGGCCCTTCGCCGAAACCAAGGAGCAACTCGCCGGCTATTATGTGCTGGACTGCTCCGATTTGAACGAGGCTATCGCCTGGGCCGCCAGAATTCCGACCACCTGCGGCGGTACAAAAGGCTCCATCGAAATCCGCCAGCTGGGGGAGTTGCCAGGAGTGCCCGAATCCATCCTCAAGGCGCACCCAGCGACCGCGAATGCGTCCCACGATTGACACGCGTCTACGCGTGTTCCGCTAGACCTCTGCGCCGAGCCCCGTGCTGAACTTTCGGCTGAACGCCCGCAAGCAGGAGACAATTCGGTGAAGCCCACGCTCTTTCTTCGTATCGCTTCGGTTTTGACCATGATCCACTGCATTCTGCACACGATCGGTGGCGTGCTCAGCTCGCCCAAACACGGTTCCGAAGAGCTAGCCGTGGTCGAAACCATGAAAGCGCATACCTTCAATGTGATGGGCTCGATGCGCAGCTATTGGGACTTTTTCTTCGGCTATGGCCTTGGTGTCACCATCACTCTTATGATCCAAAGCCTGCTCTTTTGGCAGCTCGCTACCATGTGCAAGACCAACGCCGCGTGGACCAGACCTATTGTCCTCTTATTCTTTTTCAATTTTGTCGCCATGTCCGTCGTGGTTTGGAGGTATCTCTTCATCGCCCCGGCCATCACCGAATTGCTCATCGCCGCTTGCCTCGCCACGGCTTACTTTACAGCCGCAGCCCCCGCATAATCGGTTGGTCATGATAGACGCCAAAATCGCGGCGGAAGCGGTCTTCCGCGAACAATCGGGCCGCATTACCGCCACATTGATTCGCATCTCCGGCTCATTTGACCTGGCGGAAGAAGCTCTGCAGGAAGCATTCGCCGCCGCCCTGACGCGCTGGCCGCAGACGGGCGTCCCGGACAGTCCAGCCGCCTGGATCACTACGGCAGCGCACCGAAAATTAATTGATTCGTTGAGACGCGAACAAACTCGCCGTGAAAAACAAGATCCTCTGCGCTATGAGACTCCAACTTCGTATGAGCCGGACGACTCGCTCGACGACTTTCAGGATGCGTCCTCGATGAACTATCCCGACGATCGCTTGCGCTTGATTTTCACTTGCTGCCACCCGGCCATCAATACCGAAGCGCAAGTGGCGCTGACGCTGCGCACTCTCGGCGGGTTGACCACGCCCGAAATCGCTCGCGCTTTTCTCGTGCCGGAGCCCACGCTGGCGCAGAGGCTCGTGCGCGCCAAAAACAAAATCGCCCAAGCGAGAATTCCCTACGAAGTGCCCCCGCTTCACGCATTGCCAGAGCGCCTGAAAGCGGTGCAAGCGGTCATTTACCTGATTTTCAATGAGGGCTACGCCGCGACCGCTGGCGACACGCTGATCCGCAAGGAACTCTGCGCGGAGGCGATTCGCCTAGGCCGCACACTCTGCAGCCTGATTCCCAGGGACACTGAAACCCTCGGACTGCTCGCGCTCATGCTCCTTCACGACTGCCGGCGCAACGCCCGAATCAACTCCGCGGGTGAGCTGGTCACGCTGGAAGAACAAGATCGCTCGCTCTGGGATCGTGCGGAGATGGAGCAAGGATTCCATCTCATCGAAACCGCCCTTCGCTTGCAACACGTGGGTCCATATCAACTCCAGGCCGCCATCGCCGCGCTTCACGCCCATGCGGATACTTTCGACCAGACCGATTGGACCGAGATCGCCGCTCTTTATGCGGGACTGGTGGAGATGTCCCCTTCACCGGTGGTTGCACTGAATCAAGCGGTTGCGGTGGCGATGAGCGAGGGCCCGGAGCGAGGTCTCGCATGGATCGACGCTCTCGAATCTTCTGGCGAGCTGTCCGACTACTATCTGCTCCACGCCGCTCGCGCCGATCTCCTGCGCCGCCTCGGCCGCAAGCCAGAAGCGACCGAAGCGTATACCCGCGCATTGCATCTCGCGCGCAATCCCATCGAACAAAACTACCTACGCCGGCGCCTGGTCGAGCTTGACTCTATGCAAAACTAAGATCTTCTCCGCGTGCTCTGTTTACCCTGAGCCTCGAAGGGTGCTCCGAACTCCGTGAACTCTGTGTTAAGCATTTTCCTTCTTCTCCGTCGGCTCGATCCGTTGAACTTTGCTCGTGTCGGGCGTTTCCGCTAAAAGCTGCTCCACCGTTCCACGCCAAGCCGGATGCCGCAGCCCCGGTGCGATTTCCGCTAGGGGCACCAGGACAAACCTCCGCTGCGTCATTCTCGGATGCGGCACTTGCAGCTCCGGCGTGTCGATCTTTTGCTGCCCATACAAAAGGATGTCGATGTCGATCAAGCGGGGTCCCTTCGCGATCAACTTTTTGCTTCCCATTTTTGATTCGATGCCGCGCAGCGCCCGCAACAACGCCAACGCCGGCAATTCCGCGTCAGCCTCAACCGCGCAATTCAAAAACCACGCCTGCTGCAAATAATCGACCGGCTCAGTCTCATAAAACGAAGATACTCGGCGCACCGCGACTCCCGCGCCAAGGAGCGCCGCAATTGCCGCATGCAGATTGTCCTCGCGCGCGCCCATGTTGGAGCCCAGTGAGAGGTACACGACTTCAGCGGCCATCGTTCACCTGGAAAACCTTGTTTAAGCCCAACGACGTGTATATAACGCTCCGGGGAAGAATACAGGCATCAGGGTGCGGGTATCCACGGGGCGTTTCGGCGTAGTACTCGCCCAACGGACCCAATCGAATCAAAACCGGCAATTGGTCGACGCATTGGCACAAGGAGGTTTCTGATGACGATTTTGGCTTGGATAGTTCTCGGCCTCTTGGCGGGATTTATCGGCAGTAAGATCGTAAACAAAACCGGCGAAGGATTGTTGCTGGATATCGTCCTCGGTATCGTCGGCGCGGTAGTAGGTGGCTGGCTTTTCAATCAGTTCGGCCACACGGGCGTAACCGGTCTGAATCTTTATAGCTTGCTGGTCGCGGTGGTCGGCGCGGTCATTGTCTTGGTTGTGTGGCACGCCATCCGCCGGATCTGACCGAGCTCGCACTTGCGGCCGAAAGAAAAGGTGGCTGTGAACTGCCAGCCACCTTTTTCTTTGTCCGGCAAAGAGAAGACTTAATCGCCGGAAATTTGCGTGTCCTTCTTTGCCATCGCTAATTGTTTCTCCTCCTGCGCCGGGTAGACGAACTCGTGTCCAGTCGTGCGGCCTGGGTAGAACCACGCGACTATCGCTGCGGGTTCAACACCTTGTCCTTCGGCCAAGGTAAATTCCGTGCCGCCCCCTTGCCAACGTTGGCGACTGATCGTGTGCACGATTGCGATTGTCCGACTGCGGTCCTCGTCCGTAATCTGCACCATCTGTCGATCGTTCGTATTCATAATCACGAAATAATAAGTGCCCGCCGGCAGGACGTGCCCCGGGATTTGTACCGCCTGGCTGAAATTCACCTTGATAGCTTGATCTTGTTCACTTGCACGCACCGTTCCTGCCGTCAGTCCCGCCAGCACGAGCGATGCAACGATTGCGATCTTTCTGACTCTCACAACTTCCTCCTCGACACGTAGTCTTCAAATTGCGGCACTCGAATATTTGTCCGCTCACTATTTTCGATGCGTCGCGGTCGTCCCAATGTATATGGTACAGTACCTGTTGACATATTCTTTACCATCTGCCGCAGGGTTGGCATAAATGCCCGTGGAAGGGCACTCCTGCCCAAATGTCGCCGCCTCGCAATCGCTCGACATTCCGCCGACACAATGCAACGCAGCCTGAGCAAGCACAGCCCGTTCCAGGGACGGAAAAGCGAAGTCGCTTACTGTTGGAGTGTCGAACGTGTTGCGGAGGGCAAAAGTGAGTTACGAAGTTCTTTCACGGCCAACGCGCGCGACCGACAACTTAGTCCTCCATCGGTCGCCAATCACGAGTCGCGATTACGGTTCGCTCACCAATTTTTTACGCGTTCAGAACAATCGTGGCTGGCGTCGGGGGAGTTCGCGGCCGAAATATTCGTACGCTCGCGGGGTAGCCATGCGGCCGCGCGGCGTGCGGTCGATCATGCCGATTTGCATGAGGTATGGCTCGTACATCTCTTCAATCGCATCTTCTTCTTCGCTGAGCGCCGCGGCGAGCGTGCCTACGCCGACCGGCCCGCCGCCATATTTATCCAGCAACGCCAACATCAAATTGCGATCGACTTCGTCGAGTCCGTTTTCGTCGATGCCGAGCATGGCGAGCGCTTCCTGTGCGACCGCTCGTGTGATGCGGCCTGCTGCGCGGACTTCGGCGAAGTCGCGAGAGCGGCGCAATAGGCGATTGGCTACGCGCGGTGTGCCACGGCAACGGCGGGCGATTTCTTCGGCGCCGCCTTCGTCCATCTCAATGTTCAATATTTTCGCCGAGCGGTTAAGGATGATCAGCAAGTCTTCCGGCTCGTAAAAATCCAAGCGGTGGACAATGCCGAAGCGCGATCGCAGCGGCGCCGTAATCAATCCCGCGCGCGTCGTCGCGCCGATCAGCGTGAAATGGCCCAGGGGCAAAGGATGAATGCGAGCTCCGGGGCCTTGGCCGATGATCAGGTCCACTAGAAAATCTTCCATGGCCGGGTACAGGACTTCTTCGATTGCGGGTTGCAAGCGATGGATCTCATCGAGGAAGAAAACTTCTTTTGGTTCCAGTGAGGTTAGGATTGCGGTTAGATCCCCTTTGCGTTCCAGCATCGGGCCGGAGCTGGTCTTGATGGGGACAGCTAGTTCGTTGGCGATGATTTGCGCTAGCGTGGTCTTGCCCAATCCTGGCGGCCCGTAAAGGAGCACGTGATCCAGCGCCCCGCCGCGGCTACGCGCCGCCTGGATCGCAATCGAAATATTCTCTTTGACGCGTTTCTGCCCGATGTATTCGTCCAGGCGTTTTGGGCGGACGCTAGCTTCGATGCGTGCATCTTCGTCGAAAGGGACGCCTGAGACGATACGGTCTGGTTGTCGCGGGGCCATGATTCGCTTTGCGGTTCCTTCAGCCATTTCATGCCACCTGCGGAAGAGTCAAATGCTTAACACAAAGATCACAGAGGTCGGCGCACAGAGAGCACGGAGACATCTAGAAAGGACATCGTTTAGAAAGGCATCGTCTCTGTGCATCTACGTTCGTGCTGCTCGGCCCTTTGGGGCGCTTAACGATTGTAGCGATGCGCGCAGCAACTTCTCGAAATTGCCGGCGCCATTCTCACGCCTTGCATCGGACACGGCGCTCTCGGCTGCGCGAGCTTCGTACCCAAGATTTACCAGCGCCGAAACCACATCCGCGTCAACGCCCGCCGGCGACGACGCCGCTGGCCGCTCGACCTCGACGGTCACCGCATCGAGCTTGTCCTTCAGCTCCACAACAATGCGCTCCGCGGTCTTCCGTCCGACGCCGGGAATCTTCGTCAGCCGCCCCAGGTCGCTGCCGCGAATCGCCGGCACCAATTCTTCGACGCTCATTCCCGACAAGATCTTGAGCGCCAGTGAAGGTCCCACGCCCGAAGCCGAGAGCAGCATCTCAAAGAAATGTTTTTCGCGCGATGACAGAAAGCCGTACAACGACAGCGCATCTTCGCGCACATGCGTATGGATCAACAGGGTGACTTCGGTGTGGAGTTCCCCCAGCGCGGCAAACGTCGAGAGCGGCACCTGCACGATGTATCCCACGCCGCCCACATCCACGAGCACCTGGTTCGGTCGCTTATCGGTGAGGCGTCCGCGAAGCTGGCCAATCATCGCCCGCCAGTATTGCCGCCTTATCTTCGCCTGTCAACGCTGGCCGGGGGGTATTACGCGCTGAGGGGAAATTGCTACACCCTAGGGTTTGGGGCTCGCTGGCACTTGATTGCATAACCATAACAATGTCGGCTCCTTGGCCCGAGCAGACCTGTGGTTTGTCGACGACCATAGGCTCGGGAGAAAGGAGCCGAACGTGATGATTATAGGCGTAGATTACCACCCGAGCTTTCAGACGATTGCATTTTTCATGGAAGAGACCGGTGAGTGTGGTGAACAGGAACTGAACCAGTGATGGACAAGCAGAGAAATTCTATCGAAATCTGAAGCAGCGAGGAATCCGCGTGCGGGTAGGCATGGAGGCTACCGGATATTCACGCTGGTTCGAGCGGCTACTCGCGGAATTAGGTTTCGAGCTGTGGATCGGCGATCCCGCAGAGATCAAGGCCAAGCGAGTGAAAAAGCAGAAGTTTGACCGCGAGGATGCTCGACTTTTACGCAGGCTGATGCTGGAAAATAACTTCCCGCAAATCTGGGTACCGAGCCCGGAGAATCGAGATTTGCGGCAACTGTTGTGGCACCGGCATCGGTTGGTGCAGATGCGCACGCGGATCATGAATCAACTGCAGGCATTGGCCATGAACGAGGGCTATCGCTGGAAGAAAAAACTGTTCAGGGAACAGGGACGAGCACAGTTGGAGAAGCTCACGTTGGCTCCTTGGGCCAGTCCGCGCCGGCGAGAGTTGTTGGAGTTGCTGGACCGCATGAATCCGACGATCGGGCTGAAGCCGATCGAAAGATTACGAACGAGCCGTGGTCGTCGATGCAGGAAGAAAAAAGCGAAAGAGAACGAGAACGAAAGAGAAAAACTCTTTTAGGTGAAAAGAAAGAAGTGTGTTCAAAAAGAGTTTGACAGGGCCGACATTGTTAGAGATGTCCGGTAAGCGTTACTCAGGCATGTGGATTACTTCCGGTAGTTCGTCATACGGCAGAATAAGGCCCAGACCTAGCTGCAGAGGCGTGAGCGCGATCGTCCGATTTCATCGACAACGAATGTGGTCGGGTCCATAGGCTTGCCCCCCCACTCGCGCTTCTCGTACTATCCTCGAACACCTGTGACCGCGACTGACGAAATCTCGGGCACGCATTTGCTCCTTGCAATGGATAGACATTCCGGGCGCATATCCGTGAGAATTTTGGCATGAATCAGAGATCGTTGTTTTCTTTGTTCGCCATGTCGGCAAGCTGCGTCCTTCTCACCGTAAACGTTCTGGCTCATACGCACCAGACAGCAACGAAGGCGACCAACGACCCGCCAGCAAACCTCGCAGGGACTGACTATCCCGATTGGCCTTACCCGAAGGGTGTGCACGAGTCGCCGAAACCGGACGATGGCCAGCTGTTCCGTATTCCCGGGAGCACGAAGAGCTACACGGACACACAGATTAATAGGAGCACCAGCACGGTCGATTGGTTTCCGGAGCTGCACCCTGCGCCTCCTGCTGCGGTAATTTCGGGTAAGCAAGGCGCCTACACCGCATGTGGGCAATGTCACCTCATAGACGGACGAGGAAAGCCCGATACGGCCGATCTTCAGGGGCTGCCGGTCGCCTACTTTCTTCAGCAGCTCGCCGACATGAAGGACGATAAGCGGCATGGTTCCGTGCCGCGCGCAACCGTTAACGACATGATCCCTGTTGCGAAAGCGCTGGACGACGCCGACGCCAAGCTTGCAGCTGAGTACTTTCACTCCGTGCCGGCGGTCAGAAGCGCGCGCGTGGTTGAGACCGATACTGTTCCTGTCACACATCCTGGCCCGCATAACGTACAGCTGGTGGATTCCAGCGGAGCTACAGAGCCAATCGGGCTCCGTATCATCGAGGTGCCTGACGACGTGAAGCGGACGTTGTTGCGCGATGCCACCTCTGGGTTTATCGCATACGTGCCGAGCGGAAGCGTAAAGAGGGGCGAGTTGCTGGCGAAGACGGGTGATGCTGGCAAGACTCTTCCTTGTGCTTTTTGTCACGGAGACGGCTTGAAGGGAAAGGGAGACCTGTTCCCGCCGTTGGCGGGGCGTTCTGCTACTGCTACAGCGCGGCAACTTTACGACTTCAAGAGCGGCACTCGCGATGGCCGTAATGCCGCTGCTATGAAACCGGTTGTCGCCAATCTTACAGACCAAGACATCGTTGACCTCACTGCTTATATCGCTTCACTGCAGCCGTGAGTTCGTCCTTCGCGAATCGTGAACCTCGGGATCCTTATTGTTGCGGACTTGGCCGGTAAACGCGTTACCAGGACTTGAGAAAACTTGAATGGCTGCGAATCACAAATGTCCCATAATATTGATCTATGGATGATCAAATTAAACACATATTTGCAAGGCTGCGGGAAACCTGCGACTTTGCCGGAATCGACTTTTCTGATGTGAACGCATGTAACAGTGATGGCGATAACGGACTTCACTGTGTCGTCAGATGGGATGATCTTTCTGCGGCCAAAGCTCTCCTCGACGCTGGCATTGACATAAATAAAGCAGGTGATCTTGGTTATACCCGTTTGCACGTTGCCTGCATGCGAGGCAACGTTGAAAGGGTTAGGCTCTTGATTGACAGGGGCGCAAATCTGTTTGCACTAAGCGAAGGCGATGCCCCGTTTGCAACAGCTCGTCTCGCCGGACACGACGAAATATGGGACTTGTTGGCCCCTCTGATGAAACAGGCACAGTCGCGAGACCCAATGATTTGGGTTCGCGCAAGAGTCACGCAGTTGCGGCGTGAGATTGCCTATCTTGAAAAGAAACTTGCCCGATAGGTCGCAATGCCCGGTATCCCCGATTTCCACTTGTCAGGTTTGCGCTTAATCAGAACTTGGGCAAGGCTGAACGCACGTCCAGGAATATGGTCCTGCTACAATGTGCCTGCTATGAAAGTGCTCCGATACGGTCTTCACTTCGCCATTTTGACCGTAGCGGCGGTCATATTTTGGTTGGCGAAGGACCTCCATCTACCTTATTGGATCTCCAACTTTGATTTTTTTCATTACGCGCTGATGGGTGCTCTCCATGCAGCGTGTATCGTTGTTTCGCTGGGAGATCACAGAGCAACCCATCCGATCATCTCATTTCCGATCTATGCGTTGTGTTTCATCATGCTAGTTACCATCTTGAGCGCTGCGACACCTATTTTGGGTTGTGGGGGTCAATCGTGTGGGCGCCCTTAGACGACATTTTGCGTGAAAAACACTTGGGCGGCTACTCGATTTTCCTCACCGGCTCGGCAATCGGTGCCTCGGGATATTGGCTGTTGGTGCGCCTATTTTGGTTGAAATCACTTCGGCGGGCGGACTGGCTTAGAACACTATCCCTTTGCGTCACCGCGACGTTGTTGACCGAACTCGCTCTCGGCATGTTCGACGGATACGTCCGCGGCGTGGCGAAACTGAACGCTGCCATCATTTCTCCGATACTCACGGTAGCGTGGTGGTTTGCTTTCTCGATTTCACTGTATTGGAGCGAGATCAGCGAGCAAGCCAACCAGTCAACGCAGGTAGTGGAGACCGTGACCTAAAATGACGGGATTCGCCATTGTGGCTTGCCTCCAACGATTCGATTCCACATGCCGGCAGCCCTTAGGACAAGTGCCAGCGAGCCCCAAACCCTAGGGTGTAGCAATTTCTCCTCAGCGCGTAATACCCCGTCAACGCGGGCCGACAGGTGCTATTGCGATTGGGGAGTAATCATCACCATCCTCATTTCGAATGTAGTAGCATTGCGCCACAAATGCCTGCTATCACTGCGCCACCACTCGATATCAAATCGCACTCGCTCGGCGGACGCTCCATAACTACCAGCCGCGGAGGCGTGTTGGATAAATATTTTTACCTCTTCATGTCGCTGCTGATCGCCGTTACCGTAGTGTACGGCTTCAGCCACACGGTCGACAAAAACCTCATCCACCCCGCCCTGCCTCGCCCTTTTCTGCTTTACGTTCATGCGGCTGTGTTCTCGGGATGGGTGGTGTTTTACATCCTGCAGGCGGCGCTGATTCGAACGCGCAACGTGGGGTTGCATCGGCGGATCGGGTGGTTTGGCGCCGCACTGGGAGTTGCGATTCCGGTGCTAGGTGCCTCCACCGCCGTCACCATGACCCGGTTCAACATAATCCAGCTGCACCAGTCTGAAGCTGCGCCATTTCTCATGGTGCCGTTGTTTGACATCACCGCCTTCAGTATCACCTTTGCGCTGGGAATCTATTGGCGAAAAAAAGCCAGAGTTTCATCGCCGGCTGCTTTTGATCGCATCCTGCGCGCTTACCGCTGCCGCCTTTGGCCGTTTCCCGCCGCATCTCCTGCCACCTGTCGTGTTCTATGCCGGCGTGGACTTGCTGATTCTTCTCGGCGTAGCGCGGGACCTGATCGTCAACAAACGCATCCATCGGGTCTACCTGTACGCGCTTCCCGCTTTCATCCTGGGCCAAACCGTCGTGATGTACACGGTTACACACGAATTGCCGTACTGGCTGAAGATCGCCAACGCCATTCTGCGCTAAGTCCAGCGTACTCACGCAATGGTGCGTGGCGATCTGAGTGGAGCGCGGTCAATATTTTGCTCGCTATAAGGCTTACGTCGCGCCACGGCCGCGAAGGAACGTGGCGACTTCCGGATGCTTCCGTTCTTCGGCAATGGTCAGCGCGGTTTTGCCGTCGTTGGATTTCGCGTGGATGTCGGCCCCGTGGACCAGGAGATCTTTCACGATTTCGAGATGTCCGTTGGCTGCCGCCGCGAGGAGTGGAGAATAGCCGGGTCCGTAGCGGTAATTTGCGTCGGCGCCATTTTCAAGGAGCCAAATCGCGATCTCCTGGTGCCCGCCGGTGACCGCGCCGGTTAGCGCGTTGTAGCCGGTGCCGTTGGTGGCCACGGCGCTGACATCTCCGCCTTTCTCGAAAAGATAGCGGACGATGGGAAAGTGGCCGAACGCGGCGGCGAGCGCGATGACCGGGAAGCCGTCGGGCGAGAAACTTCGGGCGAGGTCGGGGGCTTTGTCGACGAAGTGTTCGACAGATTCGAGCTGGCCGGCGGCGACGGCCTCGTAAAATTCGAGATGCGCTCCGAGCGCGATGAGAGTATCGCGAATCTCGCTGCGGCCGCTGTAAACCGCTGCGAGCACTGGAGATTGTTCTTGCTCGTTTTTTGCGCTCGCAAGTGACGGCTTCGCCTCGAGCATGGTTTTTACCTTCGCCGTGTCGCCGCTGCGAATTGCTGCAAAAAACTCCTTAGCATCGTCCATGGAGGACTCTCCCGCGGCATCGGTGTCTCAATTGGCCCGCGCGTGGAATTGTACCCGCCGGAGGTCCGAGTGCTTCTTCAATCTTGCTATTTTTTCCCGGGATAGGTGCTCCTGCGGAACCCAGAACTCGCAGGCGGAAACTTCAATCTGGGCGTTTGCGGCCCGCAGCAGATCTGTGCCCCTACAAGCTTTCGGATGCGAAAACAGGTCAGGAGGCGGCTGCTTGCTTTGGTTTGTAGGTGCCTGGAACGGAGCGTGCGGAGATAGCCAGGCGATTCCACATATTGATCAGCGAAACCAAGATCGACAGGTCCACGATTTCCTTTTCGCTGAACTGCTTCTTTACCGCTTCGTAGACTTCGTCGGGCACGTGAGTTTGCGAAACCAGCGTCAGCGATTCCGTCCACTCCAGCGCCGCCCGTTCGCGATCGGAGTAAAAAGGAGTCTCGCGCCAGGCATTTAGTTCGTACAGCCGCTGCTCGCTCTCGCCGAGAGCTCGCGCATCCTTCGAGTGCAAGTCGATGCAATACGCGCATCCATTGATCTGCGACGCGCGCAGTTTCAGCAGATGGATCAGCTTGTGGTCAAGCCCGCAGGTGGCGATGTACTTCTCCAGCGCATACAGTGACTTTTGCGCCTCTTGGGCGTGCTTCGCGAGATCAATTCTCTGTTCCATGGTTGTTTTCTCCGTTTAAGCAACGATGGGCGCGTTGCAAAGCAAGGTTAGCGGCGAGAGCGGTCCTTGCGCACCGCTTCATCGATCAGCGCGTCCAACTCGCTGCGTGTAAGCCGCACGCGGTCGCCCGCCGTGTCGCCACCGTCGCACGTCAGCGGCAGGTCCGCGCCACCACCCGGCGGCGGCACCACGAAGTATCGCGTCCTCGCGGCCATCAGCTTCGCGACTTCCCGGCTCGAGAGCAGTGTCGGAGTCCCCGCCAATTCCGCCGCCAATGTAATTTTCGCGAAGTGCTCGATCGTCTCCATGCGAAAGAACGCGGTGATCAGATCCGGCCCGCAGGTTACCGCCCCGTGATTCGCCAGGAGCAAAGCATCATAATGAGGAACGGAAGGCTCGATCGCGGCGCTCAGCTCGGGAGTACCCGGGGTTCCATACTTCACCAGCGGAATCTGCCCCAGACCAACGATCACCTCCGGCAGCAGCGCCTGGTCGAGCGCCCGGCCCGCCACGGCAAAGCCGGTCGCGGTCGGCGGATGCGCGTGACAAATCGCGCGAACGTCCGGCCGCATTCGATAAAACAACAGGTGCATGGCCAGCTCGGACGATGCTTTGCGATCCCCTGCGACGTGCCGCCCTTCCATATCGATGATCACCAAGTCATCCGGCGAGAGCATCCCCTTATTCATGCACGTGGGCGTCGTGAGTATCCGCTCTTCATCGAGACGCACCGAGAGATTGCCTTCGCATGCCACGATGTACTCGCGCTCATACATCCACCGCCCTGCGAGGCAAAGATCCACACGGTGCTGCTGCTCGCTCTTGGCGGAACCGGGTAAGAGGAATGGCGTCGACATAAACAGCTCCTCGCTGGCGCCGAATTATCATCGGAACCGTTCGGGGAAACAAGCGCTTATTGCGGTTCGCGCGGCGGGGACGCGTCCTGCAACTTCTATAGGTCCATGGCGATAGTCGTCGCCGGGCTTAAGCCCGGCGCCTACACCGGTGCCTGCACTGGCGCCCACAATAGCGCCGGCTAGGCGTAAATTCCACGTAATTTTAGCGCGCTCGCTACACGGTCAATGGCCAGCATGTAAGCCGCGATGCGGTTATTGACCTTGTGCAATTCCGCGTAGCGTACCACTTGATCGAAGGCGTTTTCCATCACATCCAGCAGCCGCTCGTTGACTTCGCTCTCGCGCCAGAAAAAGCCCTGGCGGTCCTGCACCCACTCAAAATAGCTGACGGTGACGCCACCGGCATTACCGAGAATATCGGGAACGGTGAAAATGCCTTTACGATCGATGATGGCGTCGGCCTGCCAGGTGGTGGGGCCGTTCGCACCCTCGCATAGAATCCTCGCCTGCACCTGGTCGGCGTTCTTCTCGGTGATTTGATTTTCGATGGCGGCAGGAATGGCGATCTCGCACGGCTGAAAGAGCACGTCGCGCGCGCTCATCTTGGTGCCGCCACCCGGGAATTCCTGCAAAGGTTTCTTCTGCGTGTACACCCAGTCGATGACCTTCGCGACGTCGAACCCTTTTTCGTTGTACAGCCCACCGCCGATGTCCGCGAGACCCACAATCTTGTAGCCCACCTTCTGCATCAGCAAAGCCCCCAGGGAACCCACATTGCCGAAACCCTGCACCACCACGCGGCAGCCTTCCCGTTTGATTCCGAGCTTTGCAGTCGCTTTGTCGCAGCAGATCATTACGCCGCGGCCGGTGGCCTCACGGCGCCCAGCCGACCCTCCCAACTCGATCGGCTTGCCTGTGACAACCGCCGTGGTCGCTTGCCCGACGTGCATGGCGTAGGTATCCATCACCCAGGCCATGGTCTGCTCGTTGGTGCCCACATCCGGTGCGGGAATATCGCGCTCCGGGCCGATCCAATTCGCCAATTCCGCCGTGTAGCGCCGCGTCAACCGCTCCAGCTCCCCGCGGGTCATCTTGCGAGGGTCGCAGATCACCCCGCCCTTCGCTCCTCCAAATGGAATGTTTACGACCGCGCATTTCCAGGTCATCCAGGTCGCCAGAGCGCGCACTTCGTCCAGCGAGACGTCCGGCGCAAATCGAATCCCGCCTTTACCCGGCCCGCGCACCGTCGAATGCAGCACGCGGTATCCAGTGAAGACCTCCAACTGGCCATTGTCCATACCGATGGGAATGTACAGCGTCACTTCCTTGCTGGGATATTTCAGGTAGCGGTACACGCCCTGTTCAAGCCCCAGTTTCTGCGCTGCCACTTCAAAACGCGCCTCGGCGTTCTGGTAGACATTCATTTCTTCCGGTGCTGGAGCTTGTTGCGGCATGCAGACATCTCCTCTGACGGGGTCAACCGTCGTTCGCAGTTCGGCCTGCAATTCACGAGCAGGCAGGATTTTAATGGGCTAAAGAACGGTCCGATGAACGGGCTACCCACCCGCGAGACCAGCACTTAGCCGGGTCTCCAGTATAACGGCGGCGATTCGAGGTTGGAAGTTCGAAAGTTGGAGGGGTGCAGCGTGAGGGTCGACAGCCAAACAACAACCTCCGCAAAGCGTCGATAGGACTGAGCGGAATTTTGAATTGGCGTATGCGATGCTGGAATGAAACCATACGCTCGTCCTCAAGAAGTAGTGGGCGTCCTGCCCGCTGCTTCGCTTACGGGTCTCTCTTTCCAGGTTGAAAAGGAGAGCCGGCACCTTTCCGATGTACAGCCAAGGCTGAGCGAGACTGCTCCCGGCGGCTGGTCAGATCGCTCCAAGACGAGCCCGAAATGCACGCGCGCTACTTGTGCAAGCGCAAACACGCCCGTATCGCGCGTTTCGCGGCTTGCTGCGCCGAAGGAGGGGACCTTGGAGCCAACATCGTCGGGTAATTCGACAGTACTCGAACGCAAAGATCCCCAGGAAATCCGTGTCAGCCCGAGTGCCAACGCTATTGAAGGCTACAAAGCGTCGAAGGACGGGAACGGCCTGCGAGTTCTCGAAGACTTGCCGCAAATTATCGAGCGAGGCGCCGCCGCGCTCACACCCGCTGAAAAGGAGTTGCTGAAGTGGGTGGGTGTTTTCTTCCGGAGGCCGACGCCGGGCAAATTCATGATGCGGGTGCGCATGCCCAACGGGTTCGCCTCCAGCGCACAAGTCCGCGTTATCGGAAGCCTCTCTCGCCGTTTGGGAAACAACGTGCTGGACATCACGACGCGCCAGCAAATCGAGCTTCGCGGGTTCACGCTCGACAGCGTCCCCGAAATCTGGGGAAAGCTGCGCGGCGTGGACCTTCGCTCACTGCAAACGGGCATCGACAACGTCCGCAATATCAATGGCTGCGCTCTGGCGGGCCTGACCCCGAATGAGGCCTTCGACGCTTCCCACGTCGTGCAGGAACTCGACAGGATTTTCGTCGGCAAAGACGGCAATCCGGAATTCACGAACTTGCCGCGGAAGTTCAACATCACTGTCACCGGCTGCCTGGACAACTGTACGCACAATGAATCGCAGGATGTAGCGCTGGTGCCGGCCAGAAAGGGAGGACGATTCGGATTCAACGTGCTGGCGGGAGGGAAGATGGGCTCAGGAGGGTTCACCATCGCCTCCGCCCTGAACGTCTTCGTTGAACCCTTTGAGGCCGTGGCGGTGGTCACCGAATTGGTAAAGATTTATCGCGACCATGGCCCACGCGAAGCGCGCTCGAAGTGCCGATTCGCCTTCCTGCTTGCCGAGTGGGGCGTTCGCAAGCTGCGCACCGAACTCGTCGCGCGCTTGGGACACGAACTGGAATTTCGCGGCAAGGACATGCGGGGCTCGGAGCATTCCGATCATCTGGGAGTCATCTCGCAACGCCAGCCAGGTCTCGTGGCCGTCGGAATGTGCATTCCGACAGGCAGAATCGATCCCGAACAAATCGAAGAGATTGCGCGTCTTGCGGACGAGTATGGCAACGGCGAGATTCGTTTCACGATTGGGCAGAACGCCATCATCCCGAACGTGCCCAACAGCCGAGTGGATGATCTACTCCAAGAACCTTTGCTCAAGCAGTTCTCGCCGCGCCCGTCGCCGTTCGTCCGTGGCCTGGTTGCGTGTGTCGGAACCGACTACTGCAACCTGGCGCTGATCGAAACAAAGGGACGAGCCGTCGCGCTCTCGCAGGCGCTCAAAGAAAAGCTCGGCTCGCAAGGAAATCCCCTGACCATTCATTGGTCTGGCTGCCCCGCGGGCTGCGGGAATCATGAAGCGGCGGACATCGGGTTTCGCGGCTTCAAGACAAAAATCGATGGAAAGATTGTGGATGCGGTGGCGATTTATGCCGGCGGCCGCTCCGGCGCGCACGCGGTGCTAGGCCGCGAAATCATGGATTGCGTTCCGTGCGATGAGTCGCTGCCCGACGTCGTCGCCGGCCTGATTCAATCGCATCGCTTCTCCAGTGAACCGGCTGGTGATTGGGTTCCCAGCAACGCACTGCCCGCGGTTGCGCGCTGGACCCCGGTGCGGCCGTTTTCCGGGAAAGCTTCGGAAGCCACTGGAGATTAGGCGCACAATTCACGCCAAGAGTTTCGGTAAATCGAATGTAAGTGGAGGATGAAATCAATGACGGACTACGTGAGCCCCAAGGAATTGATCCACGAAGCGGTAGAGTTGGCGGGCAAAAAAGCGAGTCTCTCCATCAAAGACATGTTGATTCGGGGAATCCTCGCGGGTGCTTTTCTCGGCTACGCCACCTCCCTGGTTTTCATGGTTTCCTCACAGGGTCTCCCGCCCATTGTGGGAGCTATCCTGTTCCCCGTCGGATTTGTAATTCTCGTGCTGCTCGGTTTCGAGTTGGTGACTGGGAATTTCGCGTTGCTGCCCGCGGGATTGATGGCCGGGACCGTGCGGTTTCCCGCTCTCCTCCGCAATTGGGCTTGGGTCTATGCCGGCAACCTGATCGGCAGCCTCCTGTATGCCACCCTGTTCTATCTGGCAATCACCGGTTTTCATACCGGCAACGGCGGACCTATAGCTGACCTGCTGAAGCAGGCGGCACAAAAGAAAACCTTGGCTTACCTCGCGCTTGGCCCCAGCGGATGGGCCACCGCCGTCGTAAAAGGCGTCCTCTGCAACTGGATGGTGACGATTGGCGCCGTCATGGCGCTGGCCTCACGTTCCACCGTGGGGAAAATCGTCGCGATGTGGCTGCCGATCATGACCTTCTTCGCCCTCGGGTTCGAGCACTCCGTCGTGAACATGTTCCTCATTCCATCCGGCATGATCTTTGGCGCTCCCATCTCCGTGAGCCAATTTCTACTTTGGAATCTGCTGCCGGTCACGATCGGCAACATTGTTGCCGGAGCGCTTTTCACGGGCGGAGCTCTGTACGCCACCTACCCGTCAGTGTCGGCACAGAATGTCAACCTCGCGCAGCAGACCGCGGCAGCACAAACCGTCCAGAAAACTCCATTCGCGCCGGCTTCCGCGGCCAGCCTCAACCCCATGTGAGCTGTTCGAGAATGCAATGTTCCCACGCCTGCGCCGTCGAATTTCCGGTACTGGGTCAGTTTCCGATGACCCGACTCCCCAGAAACTTCTTGATTGGTAGGTTCACACATGAGCTGGGGTGACCTGCAGGCCGAGTAGGGCGGCCTTTTTTCTGACGAACTCGATTTGTTGTTGGCGGTTTCTTTGCTCGTAGTATTGCGCCCCTTTGTCGATGTAGTGCTGACCATACTTCAGCATGCGGTAGACCAGTCGGGCGAGGCGGTGCGCCATGGCGGTGATGGCTTTGGGAGCACCGAGCTTGCTGCGCAAGCGTCGGTACTGGGCGCCGAGGTACGTTTGACTTTTCAGTAGGGTCGAGGCTCCCAGACGGAGTGCAGTGGCCGCGCGGTTGAGTACATGGCGAGTTCCTCGAGCGAGCACTTTGTCCCCACTGATGCGATTGTCTGGGCAGAGTCCCAGCCAGGAAGCAAAGTGCGCCTCAGTTTTCCATCGGCTCATGTCCAGTCCGACCTCGCTTATCATCGTTTGGGCGACGAACACATCCACGCCATCGATGCGCTTCAGATCCACTCCAGTGATACGCTGCAGTTCCTCGGCAAGATGGAAGTGCGGATTATTCTTGTTTTGTTTCTTCTTCTTTTTCGGGGGTAGTTCTTCTTTACCCGGTGGCGAGACGGTATCGGCAAAAGTACCCAGGTGTTTCTGCAATTCCTGGTCGCATTCCGCGATTCGGCGCTGGTAGGTGTCATACATCTCCATTTCCTGTTGCAGCACAAAGATCAGTTCTTGGCGCCAGTTGCCCTCCAGGCTTTTAGCAATCTCTGCGCGGCTGGCTTGAATCCGCGGGTGACTGAGTTCTGCGAGCTTCCACGGGTTGCGTTCCCCGGCGAGGATGGCCCGCACGATCAGCTGTCCAGTCACTCCGCTCAGATCGCTGATCACATTCGCCAGCTGTATGTTCATCTGGGTCAGCGCTTTCTGCATGCGCTGCACGCAGGTCGCCGCTCCCGTGACGTGTTGTAACCGCTGCCGCCAGTAGGTACGCAGCATCCGGATCTTAGTAGGTGGTTGGAACGAGTTGTTCAACAACCCGTAGGTGTGTAGCTTCAGCAGCCACTGGCTTTCCTGCACATCGCTTTTGCGTCCGGGCAGGTTCTTCGTGTGCCGGGCGTTGACCAGATAAACCTCGAAGCCGCGTTCTTCCAAAATGTCGTACAGGGGAATCCAATACACGCCCGTCGACTGCAAAGCCACGGTCTTCACACCACAGTTCTGCAACCAGTCGGCTAAGCGATACAGATCCGCGGTGAAGCACTCGAATCGGCGGACCGGTTGTGAATCACGATCCGGTCTCACGGCCGCGTAATGCGCACTATTGCCCACATCGATTCCCGCGGCGTGTGGATGGACTACCTCCAGACCGGGGTTCTCCGATTGCAGCCGCCGCGCTAGCTCCTTCTTCGCTTTTCGGTTCCGCCACAGCTTGTTGTCCGTCCTCATCCCTGTACTCCTTGATGGAAATAGGGATTCGGTTCGGCCCGGTGACGAACGGTTTAGAAAACTCCCCAACGGGGTCAAAGGGCCGCTACAACAAGGTCCTTGCCACCAAACTAGTGATCGCCAGTACCGGAGCCATGCTAATCGTCGGGCACGAAGCGCCATGTCGTATATCGGCCTTAGCTTGCCGAATCGAATCCCGGGATCACATTGGCAAACAGGGAAACTCTAGACAAGTTTCTGGCACTAGCGACGCGTCGAAGACGCAGTCGGGGCTCATCGGGAGTTATTCCTCAGCGACGGATTGCTGCGGAAATAAGCGATGATCGATTTCGATGCGGTAAGATTGCGATATCGTGTCACTCCGCATCATGCTCGGAATGGTTTTCTCGGTCGCCATGGCGATTTGCGGCTTACTCACCAGCCTTAGAATTTTCGAGATGGCTGATCGAGTAAACGAAAAGCTACCGAAAGAAGAACAGTTTGAGCCCGTGGGCTGGCAGCGCCTATCGAAACAACAGGACCTATGGCGTAGCTACAAGAGCTTATACCCGAACGGCGCTCTCTTATTACAGGTCCACGTTTTGATGGCGTTTAGCTTTGTTTTTCTGCTCGTCGCTGCTTGGTGTTTTTCATTTTTCGCACGTTAGACGTCAACGGGCAATCTGTACTGCCTGGTAAACGCTAGTGCTTTACCGGATGCGCGTTCTCGGTGAGGAGTAAACGGAGGTGGGGTGGTCTGCGCGCGTCCGGTAAAGCCGTTTGGACGTGGCCGCCCGTGGTTGCGGTGGACGCGGGCTCTATGCAAATTCAATCGCGGGAAGGAGCGGCGTTAAGCCGTGCCGAGACTGTGCTGCAGGGCACGACATATGACACCGTGCGCGCGGAGATTGGCTACGGCGAAAAAGTATCGCGAAGACTGTGGTGGAAGAAGCTGGAAGAATGGATCGCTTTGACGGCGAGCCGCAGAGATGCGCAGCGCCCGGAAGGACACAGAGTTTTCGAGTTGGAGAGAGTAGTCTCATGCCGCAACGCTGATCCGTGGTGGAGAACGAAGTTGGATTTCGGCAGCGGTAAGCCTTTCGATGACCTTCATCGGTCCACCACATTTAGGGCAGCGCCAAAGATCGGGACAATCTTCGGTGGAAGAGGCGTGTTGTTGTTCGGCTTGCGGCTGTTGTTCCGAACCCAACAACTGAAAGCAAAGTGGTAGGAGCGTGGCGCGTTTGCGGTTGGCTAAAAAGCCGAAGTTACGAATGCGCACGAAGCCTTTCGGAAGAATGTGCAGTAAGAAGCGGCACAAGAATTCATCGAGCGATAGGGGCAGCAACTTCTGTTCGTTGTGGTGAGCAGAATCACGCCAGCGAAAAGTGACTTGGCCATCAGTGAAAGAGACCAGGCGATGGTTGGAGATGGCCACACGGTGAGTGTAGCGGCCCAGATAGTGCAGCACATATTCGGGGCCACCGAAGGGACGTTTCAAGTAGACCACCCAGTCTTGTCGGTAGAGTGGCCGCAGCCAGGCAGCGAAGGTCTTGGGTTGAGCGAGGAGTTTCAGATCTCCCTCGAAGCGGAGCTGGCCATTGTGAAAAGCCTCTTTGAGCGCATGGACGAACTTGCCGCGAAAGACTTCACGCAGCACGCCTTTGGGAAGAAAGTAGTTGTCTCGTGAACGAACCCAGCGGGTGTGATCGAGTGAAAGGCCGCCGGCAGGAACGACACAATGTACATGCGGGTGAATATTGAGCTTCTGACTCCACGTGTGTAACACGCTGAAGAAACCAATCTCTGCACCAAGATGCCTCGGATCGCGAGCCACTTCGAGAAGGGTTTCCGCACTGCTACGGAACAGGAGACCGTAGAGGACCTTCTTATTCTGCAGCACCAGCGGAGCCAACCGATGGGGCAGTGTGAAGACCACATGCAGATAGCGGGTCGGGAGAAGTTCTCGTCGACGCGCAGCGATCCAGCGTTCCCGCGCAGCGATCTGACACTTGGGGCAGTGGCGATTGCGGCAGCTGTTATACGAGATGGTGGCACGATACCCGCAACGGGTGCACTCATCGAGATGACCGCCGAGTGCGGCAGTACGACACCGGCGAATGGCCAGCAACACTTTGATGTGCTTCCAACGGAGCCAGTGGCGATTTCGTTCGATGAAGACATCTCCCGCGGCGCGGATCAGATCGGCCACCTCGAGTGGTGGCCGGGCCATCTACTCTTCCTGCGGCGAAGGGCCTTCGAGCGGCAGTGAATCCAATGGACTCGCGGTCGCATGCAAGTGACGTTGGGAGAGATGCAGGTAGCGGGCCGTCTCTTTCAGATCGTTATGACCTAACAGGATTTGAATGGTGCGCAGGTCAGCACCATCCTCGAGTAGATGGGTCGCAAAACAGTGCCGAAGCGTGTGAGGATGAACACCTTTCTGGATACCAGCTCGCTTGGCGGCTTGCTGGCACGTATGCCAAACGGTTTTCGTATCGATCGGGTGGTCGGCGCAATGGTCGTGGTTGCCCGGAAATAGCCAGACTCTTGGTTTTCGGCGTAAGCGGTGCCAGTGCGCACGAAGTTCTTCAAGCAATTTAGGACTGAGCATTACGTCGCGGTCTTTGCGGCCCTTGCCGCCTTGGATGTGAATCACCATACGCTTGCTGTCGACATCGCTGAACTTTAAATGTGTCAGCTCGGCACAGCGTGCGCCGGTGGCGTAGAGGGTCATCAGCAAAGTGCGATGGAAGAAAGTGCCGGCCGTCTGGATCAATCGCGCGACTTCTTCCTGGCTGAGGATCGCTGGCAGGCGATGGTCCTTTTTCGGATAGGGAGTGTCGGCGATGCTCCAAGCTCTCTTGAGCGTCTTACAGTAAAAGAACCTTAAGGCTGCCAGACGGACCGCGACGCTACCCGCTGACAACGTCCGTTTTCG
Organism: uncultured Acidobacteriota bacterium; assembly: GCA_963721915.1. Classification (GTDB taxonomy): domain Bacteria; phylum Acidobacteriota; class Terriglobia; order Acidiferrales; family UBA7541; genus Acidiferrum. The sequence goes on from CAVRLD010000014.1 coordinate 144,566, forward strand.
AAATAGCTCGGCTTGATATTCACGAATGTGTCGCGGGCCTAAGCGATCCGGGGAGCAGTTGAAGTATCGAGCGAAATCCTCGACGGAGTGGATATAACTGCGTATAGTTTCGTCAGAGTAGTTAAGGCGCTGGAGTTCTTCCAGCATCAGTTTACGAAGATGGGTCACGGGGACCTCCTGTGACCCAAACTTATCTTAGCCTTTAGGCAACCACCGCTCCGTTCACCTCACGCGAAGCGTCCGCCGCCGGGCGGCTACGTCCTAACGCCGTAACCGGAAACAGACCCACTACCGAATTTCCGTGTTGATGGCCGCACGTTCAAAAACGTGTGATGATATCGGCGATGGAGCCTCGCACGAAAACTGACGGATTCGCCGGCCTGCGCGTGTTGTCTCTGGAGAGTCGGCGCGCCGCGGAAATGGCCAAGCTGATTTCCACGTATGGGGGTCTCGTGATGGTCGCCCCGTCGATGCGCGAAATCCCTTTGGAATCGAACACGGAAGCGCAGACATTCACTCGCGGCTTGCTTGCGGGCGGCTTTGACATGGTCATTTTGTTGACCGGCGTCGGTACACGCGCGCTCGCGCGCGTTGCGGAAACCGTTTGCTCACGCGAGGAATTCGTGGCGGCGCTGCAACACGTACCAATCGTCGCACGGGGACCCAAGCCCGTGGCAGCGTTGAAGGAAATGGGCCTGCCGGTGACGCTCGCGGTTCCGGAACCCAATACCTGGCGGGAGTTGCTCGCGGCCCTGGATGCAAACCGCGACGCTCTGCCGCTCAGTGGCAGGCGTGTCGCGGTTCAGGAGTATGGCGCTTCGAATCCCGAGCTCCTCGCGGGACTTGCCGACCGCGGCGCGAGCGTCACGCCAGTTCCTGTTTACGAATGGGGGCTGCCGGAGGATACCGCACCGCTGCGACAGGCGGCTGCCGCACTTGCCGGCGGCGAGGTCGATGTAGCCCTGTTCACAACTTCGGTGCAGGTCGTCCACTTGCTGAAGATTGCAGGAGAGATGAATCTGCAGGAGCCCGTGCGCCAGGCATTCTCGCGAATTCTGGTAGGCTCGATAGGCCCGGTGACCTCGGAGGAACTACGCGCGCATGGGATCGCCGCCGACTTCGAGCCCTCGCATCCCAAAATGGGAATTTTGGTGAATGAAGTAGCGCAGCGCAGCGCCGAACTCCTTGCGCGGAAAAGAAGCCCGGTTCCTTCGAACTAAGCCGCGTTCGGATCCCTCGATGAAGAGCCTACCGCAAGCGAAATTGTACGGTGACCGTCAAGTGCATGGGCACCGGCTTGCCATTCAGCGTCGCGGGCTGATATTTCCACTGGCGCAGCGCGTCCATGGCCGCTTGATGTAACAGCACTGGCCCGGAAACCACTTTCATCGAGGAAACCCTGCCCGTCGGGTCAATCAAGGCATCGATGCGGACAGCGCCTTCGATGCGTTGTGTTTTCGCAAGGCTGGGGTATGTCGGCGGAATCGACGATAGCAACCGTGCTGGATTCGCGTCGCCACCGATGGCGACCGGGGCGGCCGGCGCGACCGGCTGTTTCGAATTTCCAACGGAGAGCCCTCCGCCGAGTCCATCGCCCGCTGGCATCACTTGTCCGGGATTTAGCGAAAGCGCAGCTTCTGCCTCGCCCGCCTCCGGAGCGATTGCATTGCGATTAGACTTCGGCGCTGCCAGGTGGACCTCGCCGAGAGTCGGCTTCTTCACCGCAGGTTGCGGCGGTTCGGCAAGCTTTTTGTAGGCCGACAGCTCAGCCGCGATATTTTTGTCCGCGGGAATCTTGGTGACATCCGACGCGGGAGTGATCGACTGTGAATTCACCTGGGAAGGAGGATTCTGCGATTGCGCCACGGGCGCCGAGTTGATGTTCGATCGATTCGGCACTGGAGGTTCGGCTGAATTGCGTCCTCGCGCCGAAGGTTGCGTCGCGCTCGGTGTCACCGCGACAGGCGCCGCTGCCGAGGCTGCTGCCAGAGCCGCAGCAGGCGCCTGCTGCACGGGAGTCGCGGGAGCGGAGGACTGGCGTGCGTACCACGTGCCGCCGGCGGCCAGCACCAGGATGCCCGCGGCGATCGCGCCCATTAATACTCCCTTGTTCTTACTCCAGGAGGTGCCCTGAGGCTGATCAGGAGATTCCTCTTCCAAATGACTGCCTAGGGTCGGTTCCGAAGTCTCGGGAACTTCCTCTATCTGCGCTACGGGAGGCGCGGAAACATCCTGCACCTCAAACTCGATGACCTGGTGAGCGTTGGCTGATTCTTCTTTTGCTGACAATTCGTTCTGGGCTTGCGTGGCAGCATTGCGCGCCAGCGGTTCGAGCCACGACGGGATCTTGACCTCTTCGTCGTCGAGCGACGAATGCAGGTGGACGGGCGCGCTCTTGGTCGGCGGAACTACTTTGGCGGCCGGAGTTTGCGGCTTGGCGATTTCTATTACTTTGGAAGGAAATTCCGCAACGGGCGGTTTGTTCGCTGGCGGCGGCACTGGCGCTGCCTGCACGGGCGTCGCAGGCACTTCCGCGGCAAACAACATCGACGCGAGCTGCTCTTGCAACCGTTCGGACTCACGCCGGAGCATGTCGGACGAAGGTTGCGTGACCACCGGAGTCTGCGAACCTTTGGGCGTAATAGACGCCGGAGGCCTGCTCTCAGAAAGCCGTGCGCTCGAGGTCAAGCCGCTGCCGAGTCCATCCGTGAGACCCGGCGCCTTCGGCAAAACCGAGTGGGGGGCGGCTGAGATTGGCGCGCTAGTCGAGTGCTGCGTTGGATTCGGCAGCGTTGTGACGTGCTTGGGTTCTGCCGCGCGAGGCAAATTCAGGGCCGGCCTTCCTTCGGAATTCAACGCGCTGGTTGTGAAAGGTGCGGCCGGCGCAGGTGCCGGTGGCACCGGTGCCGGCTTCGTTTCCACGTGCTGAGGAATGCTACTTGCGGCTGGCGCCGAGATCTTGGGAGCCGGCGCAGTGGGCGGGGTGGGTTTCGCGATTGCAGCCGGCGCGGCTGGGGTGGGTTGTGCTGGAACGCGCTCGCCTGGAAACCGCATGCCCCAAAAGCCCGGGACCGATTCCGTGAATTCCAGTTCGACGTAGCCGCTGACGTTCCGGTAGTTCTTCGACTTCACTACCTGGCACACCACTTCTTTTTTCGTTTTGTCGTTGGTCAGAAACAGCAATTGTCCCGCGGCCACGGACGATGCAAGCCTAATCACCGCTCCATGTCCGAGTACCAGCACGGTTTGCGTTGTTTCCGAAAAAGGCTCGCGTTTGTCGCTGCCTTCCACCGTCCGCGCGCCGTTCACCGTCACCGGCACTTCCAGCGGAACCGGTTGCGGCTTTCCGGCATTGTCTTCCTGCGCTCCAACGGACGCGGGACGCGCACCAGGCGTTGTCGAATTAGGATTCGTCACGTCAACATCTTTCGCGGTTGGTGCCATTTTGGGGTACTCGCTTGCCTAGCAAGAGTTTTTGTTGGCCCAAGCGGACTCGGGGCTTGCGGACCTAACGATCGCTAGGTTCGCCGGGTTACGCAGCCATCGTACGAGCGTACGGCCACGAAAATATACTGGCCTCCCGTACAGGTGTTCGGTCCTTGTAACGTGGGCCCTGGGGCGCAGGTTGGGCTAAGTGGAAGTGAAATATGGCAGGCCCCGAGGGCCGGGGACGACAGCGGTGGCTGAATTGGGGCGACAGGGTTCGCTCGGCTAACGGGGCAGCGGCGCCTTGAATTGCTCGTCGATCTCGACCTGGTAGCCGGTGACGAGCTTGTTGGTTTCGTTAGCCATGCCAATCACCGCCTGCAATTCGTGAAACATCGCGTCGGTCATGCCTTTATTTCGGGCCGAGGCGGTATGGGATGCGATGCAGTACTGGCAGTTGTTGGTGACGCTGACCGCAACGTACAGCAATTCCTTCGTAAGTGGGTCCAGCGCGCCGGGCGCCATGATCTGCTTGATGTCTTCCCAGGTGCGCTTCAGCGTTGCGGGATCGTGTGCAATGGCCTTCCAGAAATTATTGATCCAGTCGGTCTTCCGGGTGGCCATGATGTCGTCGTAAATCACGCGCACCTCGGGGCTCGCCTCATAGTATTCGATCAGGGGATATGTCGCCATGGTCTCTCCAGAAAAACCGCGGTGTAAGAACGTATCGAACGTTAGCAGGAAGTGGCGGGAGCGCGCAAAACTTCAGATTCGAGCAAGTGCGAAAAATCGAGGGAAATTGAATGAAAGAGGCATTCCGTCACGAACACAAGAGAGAAGGAGAGAGGGAAAAGTCAGCCAGACCGAACTAGCTAGCAAGACCGCATGGAAGCGGCCAACTCCAGGTTCGAGCGCAGTCGATATTCAATCTGTACCGCGGCATAGCGCGCGCAGATCGTAAGTTCCTGTTCGCACCACGCTGCCACCGCCGGCATGCGCTGGCCGGCCAGAGCGGCCAAGCCATCCACGCCACGGTAATAGAGGCGAACCAAGCCGAGCCCACGTTGGCGCGGTGCCAACACCGGCGTCAAGTCATGCAGCCCCGCAAGGGTCTGGAAATCGCCTCCAGCCACCAGGCGGTTCTCGATACTGGCAGCCGCCAGCACGCCTTCGGAGACCGGTTGGCCTGCGACAGCCGCCAACACCGCTCGCCAGTAATACAGAGCGAATTGAGCCAGCGCCACGATGGAGATCGCGAATAGCATAGCGGCGAACATTGCGCCTCTTTTCTACTCGGACATTTTGACCGTGCATCCCTGCCGCACCAATAGTTCCTGAGTACCAGGCGAATAGAACCTGCGAGGAATCTTCGGAAGTCCTTGAAGACAATCCCCTCTCTTGGCCGACTCGGACACCTCACGGCTTGGCCTTGTGCGATGCCGGGGTTAGCTCTATGCTTCGCGCCACGTCAAATTCGGGAGACTTCAGAGTATGAGGAAGCTTACTATCCGACTTATTTTGTTAACTTTAGGTATGGCAGCGGCCTCATTTTCACTGCTTTCGCGCACGTCCGCGGAAGCGGAGAAGCGTGACCGGGATCAGGCCGCTATCCTGGAAGTCCTGAAGAATCAGCAAGTTAATTGGAATAGAGGAGATGTGGACGCATTTCTCGAAGGGTATTGGCATTCGCCGGAGCTCACCTTCGCCGGAACCAGCGGGATTGCCCGCGGCTGGGATGCCGTCCGGGCCCGCTATAGGAAAAACTACGCCGATCGGGAGGCTATGGGTCAACTGGCATCCGCGCTGGAGTTCCGTTTTCTGGGCGCCGATGCGGCTCTCGTTCTGGGCCACTGGCATTTGCCAAGGGAGACGTTGGCGGCGTGTTCTCGCTGGTCTGGGAGCGTTTTCCGGAGGGCTGGCGCATCATTCACGATCACACCAGCGCGGCGGAACCCGCAAAGTAGGACTGGGAGGATTCTATGCCGATAACGGAGACGCACTCGGCACTGCGTGTTCACCGAGAACACCGTCTCGCACCGCCTGCTTGGAAAAGACCAGTTGCGCCGCGCCGATATAGTGCTCGCGGAACGCGCCTTCGCACCAGCCGAGGTAGAAATCCCACATGCGCTGGAAGCGCTCGTCGAATCCCAGCTGGCGCACGTCCGCGAGCCGGCGGAAGAAGCGCTCGCGCCACAATGCCAGGGTCTTCGCGTAGTGCGTGCTGATGCTTTCCGTATTCGTCAAAATCATCTGTCCCGTGCGCATCAACGACCGGCCGATTTCGACCACCGACGCCAGCTCGCTTCCCGGAAAAATATAGGTCTGAATCCAGTCCACACGCTTGCGATACTTGGCAATCTCCTGCTCTCGCAGGGTAATCGTCTGCAGGAACATGGAGCCGTCCGGCGTCAGCAGACGGTTGCACACGCCGAAAAATTCGTCGTAGTGCTCGAAGCCCACGGCTTCAAACATCTCGATGCTGACGATCTTGTCGTACTGACCCTGGAGGCGGCGGTAGTCCCTCATCACGATGTTCACGGAACCGCGTCCCAAGTCGGTGTGCTTGAGGCGCTCGGTCGCATACTCGTATTGCGCCGGGCTGATGGTTACGCCGGTGACGTGCGCGCCATAGTTCCGGGCTGCGTGAATCGCGAACGATCCCCAGCCACATCCGATCTCCAGCACGCGGTCGCCCGGCCCAATACGCAGCTTGCGGCAGGCTTGCTCAAGTTTTTCCAACTGGGCGACTTCGAGCGAGTCCTGTCTGCGGCGGAAGTAGGCGCAGGAATACAGCATCTCTGCATCGAGGAATAACCGGTAGAAGTCGTTTCCCAAATCGTAGTGGGCGCGAATGTTGCGGCGGCTGCCGGTAATAGTGTTGGCGCGCAATCGATGATGCAGGCGCGAAGCCAGGTTGCGGATGCCAGAGAAAACTTTGTGCTGCGTGTCCAGCAGCCGCAGATTACGCACGGCCACGCGAACCAGCGCCACAAGGTCCGGCGAGGTCCAATCGCCATCCATATACGATTCGCCCATGCCGATGTCCGCGCCGGTCAGCGCGCGCATAAAAAATCGCTCGTCGTGGATGACCGCCATTGCGCGCAGCTCCGCGTCAGGCTCGCCGAAGGCGTAAGTTTCCTCGGGGCAAACAATCTCCAGGAAACCGCCGGTCAAATTTTCTAGCGAACGAAAAAACATCCTCTTGGCGCAATCTCGCAGCCACCGATTCATCCGGCGATCCAATCGTACTTGCAGCTTCATGTCCATAAACGGCGAAACATGCATCACTTTGGGAGTGGTGCAACGATTCGCTGAAACGGATTTACGTACCTTAGATGCATCGACCAGTAATTGTGTGCCACTCGCCGAAGGTGCAATGCATTTCCGCCATGATCTGTTCGAGGTTCCCACATGGTCGTAGCAGTAATAGGACGATACGGACCGAGCATTCATCTCCAATAACACAGGTGGGCCAGTAGAAAAATCGGACCATGCGACAGAGTCAGGCCGTTGCGTTCCGCATCTGCCGCCTGCCGCTCGCGCAGTCAGTCGCGCGTCGCCGAAGTGGTCGCGTGCCTCGTAGGATGTCCAGTTCTATCGGTTGTATCCGGCGAATCGTGAAACGCGCATGAGTTCCGGCAGGCGCCATCGTCACTGGGCTGCCAAATTCACTAGCGGCGGTTCTTATGACCTGGAAGCCGAGGTTGCCGTAATCCACAGTCTGCAAAGCCTTGAAAACGCGCACGATCCGCCTCAATCCAGCATGCGACGAACGCTCCTCCGCGCTCATCCAAACGGTGGCTTGCCACAAGGCGAAACGAGGGCGACACCGTGAAACTCTTGCTGAAATTCTCCTCGGATCGAGCTTCGTGTTCATACTTGTTCATACTGGTGACGACCATCCGCACCGGCTTGCAGGTCAGCCTTTGGAGCGCTTGGCCCTCGTTCCGCAGTTTTATGCGATGATTCACGCCAATATGGGAGACCCCATCCACTCGCTGTGGACCACCCCGTGGCACGCAATGGTCGAGTGGTGCCTGGTCGCCCCGCTCTGCGCGAGTATGCTTTACATGATTCTCCTGCCGGCGCTGCGACGTGTCGCGCGCCGGAAAATCAGTGTTCCCGAGGCTGCATGATGCTGGGACAAGCAATACATTTGGCATTGACCGGCGCGGCCATCGCCGCGGGCATGATGTTCGTGCTGTGGTTGATCCACCTGCTTATCCGTAACGCCGCTATCGTCGACGTAGGATGGGCCGCGGGCCTGGGGATTCTAGCGGTTTACTACGCGGCCGCCGGGCCAGGATACTCGGCTCGCAGATGGGCGATCGCGTCGATGGCCGGATTCTGGGGCCTGCGCCTTGCCGTTTACCTTCTGTTTGCGCGCGTTGTCGGTCATCCGGAGGAAGGGCGATACATCCAGCTCCGAAAGGAATGGAAGAACAACCTCGCGCTGCGGTTTCTTTTTTTCTTCGAGTTTCAAGCGCTGCTTGATGTGGTGCTTTCGCTTCCTTTTTTGCTTGCATGTCTCGACACCAGGGCGCCTCTTGGATCTCTCGAAAAATATGCCGCCGGACTGTGGCTCGTGAGCATGATCGCAGAGGCTATCGCCGATCATCAGCTCAACGCGTTCAAGAAAAAACCCGAAAACCAGGGCAAGACTTGCCGCGACGGATTGTGGAAGTACTCGCGCCATCCGAACTACTTTTTTGAGTGGTTGATCTGGGTGGCCTATGCCGTTTTCGCGCTCGCGTCGCCATGGGGCTGGATCGGGCTGATTTCGCCTGTGCTGATTCTTTATTTTCTACTTGGCGCCACGGGAATTCCCGCGACCGAAGCGCAGGCGTTGCGGAGCCGCGGCAACGAGTACCGCGCCTATCAGCGCACCACCAGCTCGTTCGTTCCGTGGTTCCCGAAAAAGAGCAAGCCTGATGGTTCCGATACGCTGATTCGCTTCGCAATCCGGCGAAAGTTGCGCGAACGCTTGTGAGGAGAGGATCAGGGTACGGCAGAAGGTAATCGCGCCAGGCTGCGCGCCTGCAATTTCCTGCGAAAGTCCGGGTAGCACAGACACTCTTGTCTTTGCCAGCTTGCAAACCTATCGCGCAACAAGGCCTGGAGTACTCTGGAGCGAGTCCAAAAAACGCCCCGATCTTTCCCGGTAAGCTTGATAAATTCCATGTACAACGAAAAACTCCGCGCCATCCCCGTAGCGTTCGTCGCTAACCACCCTGGCAACAAACAATTTGTGACTCCCGACTTCGCGAACCGATTCGATCTGCATTTCCCGCACACGCAGCGCAAACGTGGGAACCGGCGCACCGAACAAAGTCGACTTCATCGTTTCAAACCGTAGTTCGCCCCAGGGAACGTATCTGGCTCTGTGATTCTTGCCCAGAGCCATGGTCAACGACGCTTGTTCCAGCGGTATGCTGCTGAGCGCTATGCGGCCAATGGATTCCACGACAGACGTGACTGGTCGTGTGGCGTTGAGCGCAAACGAAAAGTAATCTTCATCAATAGCACCCATCAGGTTCATCGGGAAGACATTGCCGGCATTTCCTTCGGCAACGGTGGCCAGCACTACCGGCCGCGGACAAATATAGAAGACCGACATCGAATGTAGTTCGCGCAAAGTCAAAGGCATCTCGGCCGTTTGCGGGCTCGAACGGGAACGCGCGTAGTACAAATAGCGCGCCCATAGCCACGGTTTTGGCAAACAATAATTGCTGTAGCTCCGCGGCTGGAACAGGCACAGCTTCTCGCTGCCGGCGGGAAATTGGGCCGCAGCTCGCAATCCGATCTTGCCGAGCAATCGCCGGTGACCATCCCTTTCGTGAAAACTTAGCGACAGCGACTTGCTTTCGTGGCTCTTCGCCGCAAGCTCTTCATGGAGTGCGATTCCGATCGTAAAAGGGAACCCGCACGCCATCATGTGCCGGTGCGTGACGTCGAGAGGGCCGCCCAGCCCGCACAACCGGACGATGATCTCCGATTGGGGATCGCGCATGCCCAGAGGACACTGCTGGGCAAAGTTTTGCGGGCCGAAAATGAGCCGCTTCAACGCTTCACGAAGCCGACTTTTGGGACGCATGATCGGTTTTTCCCTCGCGTCGGCGCTCAAACTCCATCACAAGGCAATCGCCAATGTTCCGCAGAATCGGAACACGGCCGAGCAAGCGATCGCTTCGCGCTAACGCTTTCGTTGTTCTCTCAAAGCTGCGCGCCCAACGTTCCATGTAGGAAGGAGGCACCGTAATGCCGACGCTCTTCCAGCGTTTGCGTCTGAATTCGGGAGCGAGCAGACGCGTCACTTCGGAAAGCGACGGGCATCGCACCGAAACTTTTTGTGCATCGAGACCGCACCAGCTGACGCGCCACCGCAGAAAGGCTCGGCGCACGTCGCCGTGTGCAAGGAACCACGCCATTTCCCAGGGGACGAATCGGCCCATCATGCAAAAGACAGCCGGCGCGCCTGGTTTCAACAGCCGCGCCAGATTTCGCGCGACCAGGGAGAGGTCCTCGACGCAGTTCAAGCCGGAGAAATTCGAGAAGACTCCATCAAACGCGTAAGCATCCGAAAGCGAAGCGATATTTTCCGTGGCCAGAACGCGAAACTCGACAAGATTTCCCAGGCGCGCTGCGGAAAGGCGTTCGCGGCCGAGTTCGATCATGCGCGGAGAGATGTCGCAGGCGACGACGCGAATTCCACGTTCCGCAAGGTGCAGGGCGTCGATTCCGGTTCCGCAATTCAATTCGAGGAGCCGTTGATCGAGGCGAAAAACACGATCCAGCTCGGACCACACCGCCTGGCGGCGTAACTGGCCGATCAGGGTGCCGGCGAAGTCTTGTTCGTAGGTTTCGGCGGAAACGTCCCAATACGCTTGCGCGGACCGCAAGAGGTTAGCGGATGGCATGCTCACATGAAACCTGAATCCAAACAACTGTTTGCAAAATCCGTGCAAAATTCGTGTCAAGCTCTGCGCCGATACTCTGACCAGGCGAGATGGGAGAATGCCAGCGACGCAAAATAAGCTGTTGGGGCACAGCCAGCCTGTAACAGGGCACGGCGCACCATCTCGCCAATATCTTTAATTGGCGAAAGAGTGGCTCTCCCTCAACTCATCAAAGGATGTCGAGAATCTCTTCGTAGCGTTTGAATGGCGGGATCAGGTATGCGCCGGCTACTTCGGTGCGGGACCACGCCAACATTTCGCGGGCGACCTCGAAGCCACGCTCGCGGGCCGCGGCGCCCGCGGCTTCCATCGATTTCAGCACTGGCTCCGGTATGACGATGCCGGGGACCTCGTTGTTGAGGCGCAGGGCTTGCTTGTAGCTGTTCAGTGGCCAGATGCCGATCAGCACCGGAATCGTGGGCTTGCCGCCCAGTTTCTTCACGAAGGCATACCAGTGTTCGGGATCGAAGATTGGCTGGGTCATGGCGTAGTGCGCGCCGGCTTCGATTTTGGCGTGGAAGCGTTCGATTTCCGCGTCGAGATCGTCGGCGACGGGATTCACCGCGACTCCGATGGCGAAATTTGTCGCGCCGCCTAAAGTTTTCCCGGCCCAGTCGGTGCCTTGATTGAGACGGTGAAGGATTTTTACCAGCCCGACGGAATCTACTTCGTAGACGCCGCTGGCTTCCGGGTAATCGCCGACCGACGGCGGATCGCCGGTGATGGCGAGAACATTGCGCACGCCACCGACGGTCCACGCGCCAAGCAGCATAGCTTGCAAGCCGATAATGTTGTAGTCGCGAGTGGTGAGATGCGGCACCGTTTCGATGCCCCGCGCTTCCAGGGCCCCGGCAGTCATTAGAGCGTCCATGCCGACGCGGGCCATCGCGCCGCTGTTGATGTCGATGGCATCGACCTTGCCCGAGGCCATGATTCTGTCCACCTGCTCGAAGATGCGATCGAGTGAAAGGCCCTTCGGCGGGTCGATCTCCACGCACACCGTGAATTCTTTCGTCTGCAACTTTTTCCAGAATTTGCTTTCGGGCTCGCGCTCGATCACGGCGGCAGGTTTCGCAACCGCTGCCACAGGATGCGATCCCGCCTCTTGCTTCACGGGATGGAGTGACTTGACGGCGTCGGCCATCGCGCGGATGTGCGCGGGCGTAGTGCCGCAGCAGCCGCCGAGAATACGCACGCCAAGTGCGGCGGCCTCGCGCGCGAATAGCGCGAAATATTCCGGCGACGATTTCGGATACACGATGCGGTCGCCTTCGCGCTTGGGGATACCCGCGTTGGGCATACCGCTGACGCGCACATCGTCCACACTGGCAAGCACCCCAAGAATCGGCAGCAGCGCCTGCGGACCGAGCGTGCAATTCGCGCCGATGACCTGGACGTTTTTATTTTTCAGTTGCGCAGCCGCGTCCGCGGGTCGCAAATCGCCGAAGGCCGTTCCTTCTTCGGAATACGTGAGTTGCGCGATGATCGGAATACCTGAGAACGAACGAATCGCGTCGATGGCGAGAAGCAGCTCCTCGATATACGTGAAGGTTTCCAGAATGAAGAGATCGACCCCGCGTTCTTCCAGCGCGAGCGCTTGCTCGTGAAAGATAGCCTGGATTTCCTCGGGTTCCGGGTGGCGCGCTTGCACGCCTATGCCCAGCGGGCCCATCGAACCGGCGATCAACACCTCGCGCGAAGCGGATTCGCGCGCCTCGCGGGCGATCTTGACGCCGCGGCTGTTGAGGCGCTGCACTTCGTCGGCGAGACCAAGCGGTTCCAGCTTGAAGCGGTTCGCGCCAAAGGTATTTGTTTCAATGATGTGAGCGCCGGCTTCGATGTACGCCTGATGCACGCGGAAGACAGCTTCGGGCTCGATGGAATTCATCTCATCGAAACACCGGTGTGCGCCGGCGAAATCGTGCAGGAACGATCCCATCGCGCCGTCGGCGATGAGAATCGAGTTTTTTAAACGCTCATTGAAATCGAGGATCTTCAAATCGATCGTTTCCTGTCTTTGAAATACGCGAGCGGGAATCGGTGCTCAGCGCTTTTGTTCCATGAGGCTGGCCACAGTGCTCATGAGGTCGTACTTGGTGAGAATCTCGAAACGCGAGTTGCCCATTTCGACGAAGACGGCTGGATTCTCGTGGCTCAAAATGTGGGTCACGCGCTCGACTGGCGCGCTCCTGGGCACTTGCGGAAGCGGCTTGCTCATCACTTCGCGCACGACCAGCTTGCGCAGGTCTTTGCCCTGCAGCGCCAGATTCAGGATTTGATCTTCGTAGATGGTGCCGATCGGCAGATTTTCCTCGAACACTGGGATCTGCGAGATGTCCTGTTCCTGCATGGTCTTCAGCGCGTGAAAGACAGTTTGATACGGGCGCGCGATGACCAGCTCCCGGACTTTTCCGGAGTGATGTTTCGCGCTGACAACTTCGCCCGCGGTGATTTTTACGGCCGCATCGACGTAGCCGCGTTCGCGCATCCACTCATCGTTGTAGACCTTGCTGAGATAGCGCATGCCCGTATCGGGAAGGAACGCGACGATGAACGCGTCCGGACCCAAATCTTTTGCCAGGCGCAAGGTCGCGGAAATGCAGCCACCGCCGGAGCCACCGGTGAACAGGCCTTCCATTTTCACCAGACGGCGCGCGACGATAAAACACTCGTCGTCGTTCACTTGCAGCACGTCGTCGAGAATTTTGAGATTCATGGTCGTTGGGAAGAAATCTTCGCCGATGCCTTCGACCACGTAGGTCTTCGCCTTCACCTTTTCGCCGCGCTTCACGAAGTCGTAGTAGAGCGAGCCGATGGGATCGACGCCGATAATCTGGATCTTCGGATTTTTTTCCTTGAGATATTTGCCGACGCCGCTGATGGTGCCGCCGGTTCCAATGCCGCAAATGAAGTGCGTGATTTTACCTTCGGAATCATCCCAGATTTCCGGACCAGTCGTGAGGTAGTGTGCCTCAGGATTCATCGGATTGTCGTACTGGTTCGGGTAGTAGGAATTGGGTATTTCGCGCGCCAGCTTTTGCGCCACGGAATAATAGCTGCGGGGGTCTTCGGGCTCGACCGCCGTCGGGCATACGATGACTTCCGCGCCCAGCGCCTTCAGGAGATCAACTTTTTCCTTGGACTGTTTATCGGTGATCGTGAAAACCATCTTGTAGCCGCGGACGGCGGCGACCAGCGCCAGCCCCATGCCGGTATTCCCGGACGTGCCTTCGATGATCGTGCCGCCAGGTTTCAGCAGGCCTTTTTTCTCGGCCTCATCAATCATGGTGACGCCAATGCGGTCTTTCACCGAGCCGCCGGGATTGATGTAGTCGGCTTTGACGTAAATCTGAGACTTCAATCCGTGATTGATGCGGTTAAGGCGCACCAGCGGCGTCCGTCCGATAGCATCGAGGATGTTGTTACATTTCATCTAGAGTTTCCGAGCATCGCATAATTCGCGCGCAACATTCTCCGCGCAACACGGTGCGGTGTAGCGGCCGCCGACCGTGGCGGGCGCTTTGTTCCCCCGGTGCAGCCGCGCCACAGTAGCCCACTATGGCTATGCCATAATTCCTACAGTCTAACATGCACTCGCGCGGTGAACGCGGCGGCAAAGGAGATGCGTGTGTCACGTCAAAACATTTCGAGCGGCACGCCATGGGAACCGATCGTGGGATATTCGCGGGCTGTGCGGATCGGAAATATGGTTGCAGTTTCTGGAACGACGGCAACCGGGCCAGATGGAACGATTATTGGCCTCGGCGATGTGTACGCGCAAACGGTGCAGACGATTCGGAACATCGAGGCGGCACTGATGAAGGCCGGTGCAGGATTGAAGGATGTAGTGCGAACGCGGATATTTGTCACGAATATCGCGGACTGGGAGAAAATTGGGCGAGCGCATGGGGAGTTTTTCGCGGCGATTCGGCCCGCGACGAGCATGGTGGAGGTTAGCAAGCTGATTTCGCCCGAGATGCTGGTGGAAATCGAGGCGGACGCGGCGCTCGAGCTAGAGTGAGCGCTTTCCCGATTTGGCACCCGGCCACTGCCGCTCCGGTGAGCCTTTGTTTTTTTACCTTGACAATATCTACTAGTAAGGTAAACTGTCTTCAGTAAAAATCAGGCCAAAGCGCCGGGAGTATCCCGGTGCTTTTCTATTCCCGCGCAAGCAAAGCATTCATCCATTCTTCCAAATTAATAAGTTAAGGAATCGGCAGCCCAGCGCGCAAGTCATGTCGCGGTCAGGGCCCTTATGGCTCGTACTTTCAATAACTTCCGAACGCCTCATCGGTCAACTCCTTTCCTTTGATAGTCTTACAAATGCCCCGGGGGGGGTACCTCAAAAGCGAATTCAAGGCGAAACCCGCGGCGCAGTGGCCGGACCCGTTTCGCCTTCCGGCTCGTTCCGCTTGGATCGACGCACAGGCAGGAGTGCCGGTGCTACCTGTTAGTAGGTTACTCGGACTCGGTATTTGAGGACGGAGGTGCCATTCTTGTCCACCGGGATCTGGAATTGGGCGGCGAAGGCGGCGGTCTTTGTGAATTTGTAACTGGAGGAGAGCATTTCCCAGGAGCCGCCGATGGGTTCATTGACTTGGACGGTGATTGGCGCATCTTTATGGTTGCGCAGGGTGATTTCAAATTCCATTTCATAAACGTTGCTGGCGATTTTCTTGAAGTCGGTTTGTTTGTGCTCGGCGATAATGTCAAAGGCGTTGCCGATGTGCACGGTGATGGTTTCGTCTTTTGGCGTGTGATCGATACGGTCTTCGCCGATAAAAAGCACCCCGCCTTTGGAATCCTTCTGGTAGACGCGGACATTGCCGGCCGGGAGAGGCATACCTAAGCCAGCCTTCTCTTCATTCTTGAATTTGTAATAGACCATGACCGGATCCTTCAGAGGCGAGCCCGGATTCTGGTAATTGTGGTAGTAAAAGCTCTGGCCATTCACCACGAATAGCTTTTCTACGGGCACGCCGCTTCCCTGCAACAGGCTGATCTGCTTGGTTTCCTTGTCTTCGACAGACGTGCGGCGGCCGAGTGTGTATAGGTGGTATTCCGAGAAATTTTCCTGCTGAAACTGCGGGGCAGCGGCGGCCATCGATTTCGTCACTCGTGCTTCGTCCCTGGCCTGCATATTGCCTAGCGGCAGGCGATTGAGGTCGCCGGCGACGAGTTGGAGGCGGGCGTTGTGAAAGGCGGTGCCGCTATTGTTCGAGAGGGTAACCCAGCCGTCCAAGTCAGCAGCCTTGTCTTCGCGAGCGACCGTTAAGACGTAGTCTGCGTTCCACGCGAGATTGCTGGCCAGGTAAGAGGCTTCGATCTGGTGCTTTCGCGCGCCAGAATTATCGAGGGACATGAGCAGCGTAGGGCGGTCGTAGAGGTTCGCGGGAACTTCGGGGAAGCGATAGCCTTCGCCGTACATCCCGGTGACGATGTCGTTGCCAATTTTCCACACGGGTCCGTTGTTGTCGGCGAGGAGCGTGGCCTTTACTTCTTCGTGCTTGGTGGTGCCGTTGTCCAAATAGGAGCGCACCAGCGTGACTTCCTTGCCGACGTATTTGTGCAGGAGTTTTGCGGGTTCAAGGAGATCGTATTCGTAGTTTTGCTCGATGACGTTGAGTTTGTCGGGTTCCGTGAGAGAGCGGAAATGGACGGTGGCAGGATTTACGGTGGCCGCAATGTCTTCGAATTTCAGGCGAACAAGGCCGGAGGGCACGGTGAGTTGGCGGACGTCGCGGATCAAGGCGATGTTGGAGTTGTAGACCGTGACGTTGAGATCGGTTTGATCGTTGAGGGTCGTGGCTTGGTCGGAAGCGGCGGGGCGGGAGGATTCCTTTTCCTGGGCTTGGACGCGGTGACGGTGTGTTGCGGAATAAGCGGCGACGCCGGTGATGGAGAGGGCTGCGATCATCGCGAGGGCTAATGGGACGGATCGAAAAGCGAATTTGGGTTGGGGATTCTTCATTGTTTTCCTCGTTTCGAGTTTCGCGTTCCCTTATAGAACGGGGTGTGCAAGATTTCTTGCAGGGGAATCATCGCATTTTCTGAATGGCAGATTCAGGGAAAGAGCAACGCTGTGCGGCAGATTCGAACGGGTAAAGGGTGCCGTCGTTGAAACACTGTGGCAAGACGCACCGGCCGGGCGGGGCCCTTCGAAGCTCAGGATAAACAAGCCCCGCCCCTACAAGTGAAGGCTCAGGGATTTGGTACCGCTGTCCAGGAAGTTCCGCCATTTGTGGTTTTGAAGGAATTGTTTTTGGCGGTGGTGATGGTGGCTTGCTGCGCGTCTACGCCGAAGACCGTGGTGATGTCGTCGGTGCTTGGCGCGGAAATTTTCAACCAGTGATCGCCACCGTCGGTGGTGAGCAGGACGGTGCCGCCGCGTCCGACGACCCAGCAGATCCTGTTCGAGGGAGCGGAGCCGGCGAGCAAGTCGACGACTACCCCTGTTTTCTGAACGGTCCAAGTGGCTCCTGCATCGGCGGAGCGCTGAACTATTCCGGAAGGCAGAAGGCGCCACATTACTTCTCCCTCGGGAGACGAAACGAGTCGGGGATTTCGAGATGACGGTAAATCAGCGGCTTTGCGCAAAGGCAGCACGCCGCCACGGGTTGCCCGGGCTTCCTCGGTTGCGAGCGCGCCAGCGATGCCGCCGGCGGCTGACTCTTTCTTGAAATCCTGTGGAACGGAGCGGGTGGTGGTTCCTGCATTGGCGATGGAGTCTGAGGTTGCCGGCGCGGGAGAAGCGGGTAACGGTGCGGCTTCGCGGGCAAGCTCGTTATGTTCGGATGGAGATCGGGCCAGGACGCGCGATTGAGTCTGCGCCTGCTTCGGCGAGATTACGAGACCACCAAGCTGGCCATCGTCGCGGGGCGTTTTAAGCGCACTGGAGGGCGGCGGCGCTTTTTGTTCACGCGCTCCCTTTTCGTCAAGGCTGGTGGCGGCTGATCTTGCGAGCGTATCGGTTTTTGCCGCGGTCGGAGCCTGCAAGCCGCTCTCAGCGGATTTGTCCTTTATAGAATTTTGCGACGGCGGTGGTGATACGGGAGCACTCCGCGGCGCGGGTTGCGCTTGATTTTTCGCGAGCTGGAATCCTGTTTGAGGAGCGGTGCCCTTAATGGCGAACCAGATCAGCAGGCCCGCGGCTAGCGCGCCAGCGGGGACGAGCCAGCGCCAGGTGGCGAAGCGGCGAAGCGTTTCCACGGGGAAACTAGGTCGGGCGGCCGTTGCCTGGGCGGCTGGGCTTGCGGACTCGCGCGCAGCGTGTAAGAGCTGCGTGTGCGGCACGGCAACCACGCGCGTGGGCGTGACTGCTTCGCCGTCGAGCGCGAAAGGAATTCCCTCGGTGGCTTCCAGTTGAGCCAGGACTTCCTGGCAGGGAAGGCAGGAGGCGATGTGCTCCTTGCGCAAGATCATTTCTTCCGTATCGAGCAGGCGCTCGTGATAGGCAGCGAGGATCTCGGCGTCCGGGCAGTTAACCTGGGGCGCTGCGGTGGGCGCGGGCGTGCCGGCGGAGGCATTGGCCAATAGATTGGCCTGAAGATTGCGCGCGAGAGCATCTTCGAAATTGCGTTCGCGATCGTCAAGCGCCATGGCGGTCTCCGATGGTAGAACGGAAATTCGGGTTCTTCTTGCAGCGTGCTTTCATGGTCCGAGCCTTTCCCCGCTGGGACCGCGAGTGGGCAAGAGCTTATCGAGGTCGATGGGTGCGTCTTCGGAAGCGTACTCGAAGCAGAGCGAAATTTCCTCGTCGCTAAGGCCGGGCTCAGCTTGCGTGCCATTCGCGGCGAAGCGGCCATCGCGCAATGCGGATTCGACCTCGGAGCGCAGCTCACGGCGGACGCGCTCCAGATTGCGCGAGACGCTGGACTCGTGTTCTCCAAGGAGGCGGCCAATTTCGGCGAGGGTTAGCTCATCGGCGTAATAGAGTCGCAGACGTTCCTTGTCGCGCGGGTCGAGCAGACCTAGCGCGGTTTGCAGCGTGCGAGTGAACAAGGCGACGTAACGCTCGCGGTGTGGATCGCGTGGAGATTGTATGTGGCTGGAAGGTAGCGGCCGTCGCGAAATTTTCGGATTGCCGCGACCGGCAGTGTCGTCGTCCAGCTCGGTGAAGCGGCGCGCGGAGCGGATGGCGTCGATGTGGCGCTGGGCGAGGACGGCGCGCAGCCAGGTCTTCAACGAGCTGCGGCCGTGAAAATAGCGAAACAGGGAACGTTCGACGCCTTTTTCTTTCGTGAGTCCGTAGAGATCGGCAAAAAGAGAGTCCGCAAGATCGTGCGCGGCGGGCGAACCTGCGGGGCAACGCAAGATAGCGACCGCCGCGGAGCGTAGGTAGGAGCGATAGGTGACGACGAAATAGTCCCAGGCGTCGGCGTGCCCGTCGGCGCAAGCGGCCGCGAGGCACAAGTCTCGCAGATGCAAAGCGCCCAAATACTCCTCGAGCTTATCGGGAGCCACGGTGTCGGCTGCGAAGCGTTTCGCGGCGCTGCGTTCCAGGGCAGCTTCGAAACGTGCACGAGTCAGGGCCCATGAAAATTCGCTGGCTTCGGAGTAGAGGCGGTCGATCAACGGCCGATAATTCGCGAGAAGACGGGAGAGTTTGCGAGGGCCGGGGGTCGGGCCGGAGCCGATGCCGTCAATCTCCGGATGGTCCATTGCTGGATCGGGGCTTCCCAAATCTGCACTCATTGCTGCGACACCCTATTATCGGCCTCCTGCATCCTAAAACATACCCCGGATGACGGGGGAGGGCGAAGAAAGAAGTTCGCGTTCCTCGACTGTCATATGCGGTATCCTAGAACAGCGTTGCGCCCCCCCAACCCGCAACGACGCCATTCCGGGTTTGCAGCAGTAAAGGTTAGTTCGCCAGCGGCATTAGCGACTTCGCGACGCTAGTACCTAAGTCCTATTAGGGCGGCCCCAGCCACATCGGTACTCTGGCTTTGCCCTAGCCGAAGCTCTGTCCTGCCCGGCGAACAATGAAGGGAAAACCCGAAAGGGAAGGCCCGGCATG
Organism: uncultured Acidobacteriota bacterium; assembly: GCA_963721915.1. Classification (GTDB taxonomy): domain Bacteria; phylum Acidobacteriota; class Terriglobia; order Acidiferrales; family UBA7541; genus Acidiferrum. The sequence continues at coordinate 163,967 of CAVRLD010000014.1, forward strand.
GAAAGTGCAACTATGGATAGAATGTTGGCAACCGGGATGGAAACTCTACTAGGCGGACGCGGATGAACACCCTGATCACGGAAGCGCCGGCGAGCACAACGCGCTTGGGCGTCGGATTTGATGCAAACCGGGGCCAAACCCAGAATCGTGACGCCTGGAAGCGCTCGATTGGGACCAAGCAAGTGCCCGCGCGGCTGGCAATGCTGCCTGAGGGCGAATCGCGCTGGCAGCGGCTGGGGGTCAGCGCCATCGTGCAAATTATCATCGTGGCTTTCTTTGTAGCGCTGCCGATTTTCTTTCCCGAAAGATTGAAGACGGCGTTGAACTTGCAAGTTGTGCCGCTGTCGATGCCGGTTACCGAAGTGCCAGTGGCGCCGCCTCCCCCGCCGCCGAAAGCGAAAGTTGCGCCAACGCCAAAGCCGGTGATCGAGGAACCCAAGCTCAACCCGAAACAGCCGCACATTTTCGTGCCGCAGAAGGTGCTCCCGCCGAAGGTGCAGAAGGAGGATGCGAAGGCACCGGACATCGTTCCGCCCAAGCCAGTGCTGGAAGCGAAATTCATCGACAACACGAATCAGCCGAAGCGGCCGCGCGAAGAAGTGAAGGTAAACAACATAGATAGTGGCAGTGCCGCGCAGCCCACCGTCAAATTGCCGCTGAACAAGGTGCAGACCGGCGGATTTGGCGATCCGAATGGATTGCCCGGGAAGGGCGATACCAATAAAACGACGAACGTGAACCGGTTGGGATCTCCGGCGCTCCCTGGGGGACCTGGATACGGCAACGGCACGGGCGGCGACAAGGGCGTAAAAGGAGTGGTTGCCAGCACAGGCTTTGGCAACGGCATTGCTAATCCTCCGCAAGGGGGTGGCAAGCAAGGCGTAGTGCAAAAGAGCGGATTCGGCGATCAAACCGTGGTAGCGGAAGCGCCGAAGAAGAAAGCATCCGCGGATTCAGCAACCTCGCAGGTGGATATTCTGTCGAAGCCCCGGCCTGAGTATACGGCGGAAGGGCGCGCCTTGAAGCTGGAAGGCGACGTCGTGGTTGATGTTGTGTTTCAGGCGAACGGAAAAGTTCAAGTGAGTCGCGTTGTGAGCGGATTGGGCCATGGTCTGGACGAGTCAGCGGCCCGAGCGGCGCAACAAATCCAGTTTAAACCGGCAAAGCGAGATGGTGAGGCAGTGGATTTTCCGGCCCGCGTGCGAATCGAATTCCGGCTGGCCTACTGAGGGGAGAGGAACGATGCGTAAGTACGTAGTCACAGGAATTCTGGCGCTGGTCTCGAGCGGGATGGGGAACATGGGCGCCGCAGCGGTCCCCCAGGCCACCGAGCAGGCGCGCACCATGGAACAAGTCGTCGATCGCGTGGTGGCCAGCGAGAACAAGGTCAACAACGATATCCGCAAGTATTCGCCACTGGTCGAGACCTACATTCAAAATCTCAAACCGGACAAGGAACTGGGATATGTGCCTGCCGGGGACAAGTATTTTCTGGGCAAGGCGGAATTTGCCAAAGGCGTGAACCTGGCGTCTTTGTCGGACACGGACAGCAAGGGCAAGAAGATTTTCACGGGGATCGGCAATTTCTTTTCGTTTGCGATGCAGTATCTGCCCGATGGATTTTTGCAGATGATCTTCATCGACACGAACGGATTCGACAAGCAGCACTACAAGTTTGACTACGTAAAGCGCGAGTTTCTGGGCGAAGTTCGTTGCCTGGTGTTCGACGTTACCCCCCTGCCGAAGTCCGGTAAGGGCAGATTTCTCGGGCGCATCTGGGTAGAGGACCAGGGCTACAACATCGTCCGATTCAACGGCGGATACGGTGGCGGCGGGCACACCAGCTACTACTTCCATTTCGACAGCTGGCGCACCAACGTGCAGCCGGGAATGTGGATGCCCTCCTTCGTGTATAGCGAAGAAAAAGAACTGCACTATGCGATGACCAAGAAGCTGGACTTCCGGGCGCAGACCCGCCTGTGGGGTTACAACATCGGCCACGCCGCGCAGGAACAGGAGTTGAGCAAAATCCTGGTGGAAACGCCGGTACAGGACGATACGAAAACGGCAAACGATCTTACGCCGATTCAGGCGCAGCGTTCCTGGGACCGCGAGGCGGAAGACAACGTTACCGACCGTTTGCAACGGATGGGGTTGATGTCGCCGAAGGGCGAAGTAGACAAGGTTCTGGAGACGGTGGTCAACAACCTGGAAGTGACCAACAATTTGAACATCGAACCCGAAGTGCAGTGCCGGGTGATGATGACCACGACCCTGGAGTCGTTCACATTGGGGCATACGATTGTGCTGAGCCGCGGCTTGATCGACGTCCTGCCGGACGAGGCCAGCCTGGCGACCGTGATTGCTCATGAACTGGGGCATGTGGTGCTGGGACACCGAATGGACTCCAACTTTGCGTTTTTCGATCAACTCCTGATCGACGACAAAGATTCGTTCCGGCATTTCGGATTCGCGCGCACGCCCGAGGAAGAAACCGCGGCGAGCAACAAAGCGACCGAACTGCTGAACAAGTCGCCGTACAAGAATCAGTTGGGCAACGCGGCGCTGTTTATGGCTTCGCTGGAAGCGCGGCAGAAGGAGATTCCGAACCTGATCAGCCCGCACCTGGGGAATCGGGTTCCGGTCGTGCCGGGCGCGAAGTCCGCTGCTCCGCCGGATCAAAAGCAGAATCCACAGATGATCGCGGCGCTGCCGATCGGCGGCCGCGTGAAGCTCGACCCGTGGGTTGACCGCCTGGACCTGCTGAAGAGCAAGCCCGTCGGCGCGGTGGCAGAGCGCGAGAAGATGCCGTTCGAGGTGACCCCGTTCATGCCGTACCTCACGCGGTTTAATACGAATGAGAGCTCGAAACCGACCAACGCCAGCAGTTCGGACCAGAAAGCGCCGGAAGCAGCAAGCGCGGCGCCGACCGAACCTCCAGCGAAGCCCTGAGTTCCCGACGGGATCAACAACGACCAAAATCCAACTGCGGCGGCCCGGCGAGCTTGAGTTCGCCGGGCCGTTTTGCGTTCGGAAGATTCTAGAATTAACAGTCCGAGGCGGTCATATTTACTCCGCCGGCGCCTGCACGGCGAATGCGCGTCGGAGACGCTCCGACACATAGGACAGCGGGAAAAACAGCAATATCAAGCCGAAACCGGGATCCAGCACCCGGAGGACGAGCGCGCCCAGAATCGCGACGCCGACCGGGACAGGTTTCATGACCGGCGAGCGCAGCCGTGCATTCACGAACTTCGCGATCTCCGCCGGCCATTTGAAGACCCAATACAAATTGTAGAACGGGATGAAGTGGAAGCCGACGGCTCGCGCGGGAGAGATGGGATGAGTCCATCCAGGCACGTGCGCCAAGATCACGTGATAGCGGTGGATGCACACGAACCAGTAGACTCCGCCAATGAAGCTCACCAGAAACAGGTAGAGCGGCGGAATGCCACCCTGTTTCGCGAGTTCCGGATTCAGGCTAACCGCCGCAAATTCGGCGACGATCGTGGCCACACCGAGCGCGTAGCCGATCCAGATCACCGGAAGCTTCGGCGGATTCGCCGCCGAGCTTTCAGACTGACGAAATTCTGTGTCGGAAGGATTCATGTAGGCCAAGAAATCGGCGGTTCGAGCGTAACGTTCCAGTCGCGCGCGCGTCAAATTGTAACGTCGCGTTGCTTCACGTGCGATGTCTTACTTACACTGTGTTGCGCGTAACCACGGGGAGGAAATCATGACTTCGTTCGCGAACCACCGGCTGTTCAAGGCTGCTCTGGGTGTAGGCCTGTTTTTGGCGGGAGTGGGCGCCGGGACATGGCAAGCCCGCCGCGTGGAAGCACAAAACAGATTCGGCCAGCCGAAGACGGTGATTCACATGGTGGTCTACAAGTGGAAAAATACGGCGTCGCAGGACGACAAGGACCAGGCGCTGAACGGGATCAAGGCCATGGCCGGAAAAATCCCCGGCATCAAGAACATCTGGCTGAAGACGCAGCGCAATCAGATTCGCGATTTCGATGGCGTGTATGCGATCGAATTCACCAGTCCTGAGGCGGCCGCCGATTACGCGGAAAGCCCGAAGCACGAAGCTTGGCGCAAGCGCTGGGAGGAATTGCGAGAGAATAGCTTGTCATTCCAGGCTTCCAATTGAATAGCTGTCGGGTCCGTAACCGTGCGTCGACCCGTCGCGGAAGACTCAATGCCTCTCGCGCTTGATTCCGAGCCGACGGCGGATGAGCGCGTCCACCGCACCATCCGATAAGAGCCGCTTTCCCCATTTCACGATCGTTGCGAGTGGCGTGACCCCATAGCGGGCTTTGGGCCGCGGCGTCTCCATCGCGTGCAGGATTACACGGGCGCAATCTTCCGGCGTGGTTTTCGATTTCGCGCGCGCATTCTTGCTGCTGGCCCAGAACTGCGCGTAGAGAGTGGCGTAGGGACCCGTTCGGAATTTCTCCATGTAGGCGCTGGTCAGTTCTGCCGCCGCGTGTTGCATGCCGGTCGCGATATAGCCCGGCTCGATCAGAATTACGCCGATGCCGAAGGGAAACATCTCTAGGCGCAATGCATTGGTCAGCCCTTCCAGGGCGTGCTTGCTCGCGCTATAGGCGCCCTGGGCCGGGACCGTCACCAGGCCCGCCACGGAACTCATCATCAGGATGTGCCCGCGCTTTCGTTCGCGCATGGAGGGCAAAACAGCCTGCGTGACGCGCACGACGCCGAACACATTCGTTTCGAACTGACGGCGCCAGTCCTCGATTTGGAGGTCTTCCAGCGAGCCCATATAGCCCACGCCCGCGTTGTTGATGAGCACGTCGATCGCACCGGCCTTGGCGAGGACGTGGCCCACAGCGGTCTGCACGGATTTGTCGTCGCAAACATCGAGCTCGATAGCTTCAAGAGGCAATTTCTTATCGCGCGCGGCAGCCTCGAGTTCGGCGCGCTTTTCCCGCGAGCGTCCCGCAGCGAAGACGTGGTAGCCGCGTCCCGCTAGGAGCAGTGCGGCGGCTCTGCCCAGGCCGTCGGTTGCTCCGGTGATCAAAACGGTTCGCGCGGCCGGTTCGCTGCTCATTTGATCTCCTTAGGTGATCTCCTTAAGTGCGGCTATCGTAACGCGGAATGGAAGGCTTCGCGGAATCGTAGAATCGTTGCGTGTGAATGCCGGAGAGGAAATGCAAGCGTGAAAAAGCAAGCGAGGCGAGCACACGTCCACGATGGAAGGGGTGCTGTCGGTTCAAGATCCGGGGAGATGCAGTGGTAGCCAAGTAAGCCGATCACCGCCAGAACGCGACGACTCGGAGCCAATTACGTCAATTAAAATGCCAGCGAGAATAAAACGCTAGCGAGTTCTACCTAAAACTTGAGTCCCCAAAACGAAGGGTCCGGTTTCACCAGCTCCAGGCCAACGTCCCAAGCCTCGTGGTCGCGCCAGACAACCTCGGCCTCGGCCTTCTGGCCGGTTTCCGGGTGCACTAGGCGGACGCGCCGATGAAGCGGAATGGGCGCCCCCACGACGGCCATGCAACCAGAATGGCTGACGTCGACAGTAACCGCATTGGCGGACTGATGGGCAGAGTTCTCGTCCCACTCGACGAGTAGTTTCACTTTGGAAAAGATGCGTTTGTGACTGCGTAGTCGGGCCCAACGTTCCTGCAGAGCTGGTAAGCCTGAGTTCGTGTGGGTGCTGATTGCCATACTGGACCTCGCGCGAGAAGGAATTACCGGGCCGGGGTAGGGAAACCCAAAGGTACTGCGACTAATGTACCGGGTCAATAGTACTTTTTCGATCGGTCACTGGCCTGCCTGTGCACGCTAAGGTGCTTCCGCCGGCTGCGCCGGGAGCGTAGAATCGGGGTAAGTATTTAGAAAGCGTCAGAATATCTTCGGTTTGCCATTTTATGTGGGAGAGGACTCGAGTGAGTGTGCCACGTTTCGAAAAGGGATATCTTCGCGTAACCCGGCATTTTCCGGTTGGGCTTGCTGTGATTCTCGCGGTGCTTTGCCTCCTCAACGCTCCCGTTGCGCGATGCCAGGGGAAGACGAGCATCCAAGCTGGTGGTATCGTTGTGCGCGTGGAACTGCCAGATCGATCGCCCATTGCTGAAGGTGCGTCTGTAAATTTGTACAACTTCTCCGGCGCGCCTGTGGGTACGGCTACAACGGTTGGCGGCCGAGCCGCATTCGAAAATCTACCCAAAGCGAGTTACTCGATCGAAGTAATGGCACCCGGGTACGAGGTGTTCAGGCAGTCCGTTGAAATTTCAAGCGATGGCGACCAACAGTTTATATACGCGACCCTGACACCGCTAGCTGGCGCCAAGGCCAACTCTGCCCCAGCAGGGCCCCCGATTCTGGCTCCCAACGCGCAGAAAGAATTGAACAAGGCGCTGGAAACGTTGCGTGCAGACAAACTCGACGAAGCTAGAAAACATTTGGACAAGCTATCTCGCAGCGCTCCCTCAAACCCGGACGTGAATTATCTATGGGGGATGTATTACGCCCAGAAGAAGGATTGGACCCGTGCCCAAGGCTACTGGGAAAAAGCGATTCAGCTCTCACCGCGCCACGGATTCTCGCTGGCGGCTCTCGGCCAGTTGTCCGTGCAGAATGGAGATTTCCCGAAGGCCATCGACTATCTGACGCGCGCCGTCGAAGCTTCGCCTTCGTCGTGGCGCAACGAGCAACAGCTAGCAGAGGCCTACCTGCTGCGCGACGAAGCCGGCCAAGCGCAGAAGCACGCGGAGCGCGCGATCGAATTAGGTAAAGACCGAGCCAGCCCCGCACAGTTGGTGCTCGCCAAGGCGCTGTTGCGGCAGAATCAGCCGCAACTCGCGCAAAAGGCGTTGATAGCGCTGTTGTCCCAGCAGCCATCCGGTGTCGACAGCCAGGAAGCTTCGAAGCTACTCGAGACTTTGAAACAGCCAGTTGCTTCACCCGCCGCACTCGCACCGAGTTCGGGTGCTGCGACCGCGGAAGTCGCTAAGCCGGCCCCTCCGACCACCTCGTACATTCGGAACGAACTCTTGCCTCCGGCGAAATGGATGCCACCTGACGTCGATGAAAGCATGCCCATCGTGGAATCCAGCGCTGCTTGCCCGCTGAGCCAGATTCAGGACGAAGTAGCCAAGCGCGTCCGCGGCTTTGTCGATGGGGTCAATCGCATCAGTGCGACCGAGGCGCTAGAGCATGAAGTCGTCGATCGATATGGGCTGACCACCAAGCGCGAAACGCGAAACTTCACTTACGTCGAGTCGCTCCAGGAAGTTAAGCCCGGCTGGTACCGCGTCGAGGAATATCGAAACGGCACCATGGGCTTGGATGTTTTTCCCGAACGGCTCGCCTCGCTTGGACTCGGCTCCCTGGTCATGATTTTTCATCCGGCCTATCGCGACGAATACGAAGTAACCTGTGAAGGGCTGAGTCGATGGCACGGCACGCCAGCATGGCAGATCCATTTCCGGCAAAGACCCGATAAACCGTCCCGCCTGCGCGAATACAACGTGGCAAAGCAAGTATTCCCGGTCGCGCTGCGAGGCCGGGCATGGATCGCAACCGACAGCTACCAGGTTGTCAGCCTGGAGACCGACATCGTGACGCCCATCCCGCAGATCCGGCTGAAGGCCGAGCACGTCTCCATCGATTACGCGCCGGTGAAGTTTCGCAAGGGTAATGAAGAGCTTTGGCTGCCGCAAAGCGCGGAATTATTTTTCGACTTGGGCGGCCGCAGGATTCACCGGCACCATCATTTCAGCAACTACTTGTTGTTTTCCGTAGAGGAGAATCAGAAGATTGCCGCTCCCACAGTGAAGGCAGAGACAGAAACGTCTCCCGACTCCCAGCCAAACTTCTAGCGCTGCCGGGCCATCGACAACTCCGCGCCAAGATTGATGTGCATTCCTCCCGCAGCGCTGGCAGCAGATTGAATTTCCCAATTGTTGAAACGCATAGTTTGACTTTGACTTGAATCCCCATTCAGCGCAGCATTCCTCAACTTCGGCAGGGTTGCCGGTAAAATCGCATTGCACTCCTCCCAGACGAGGACTGTTGAAACAGGGCCATCGGGTGTGGCTGCTCGTTTTCCAGAGCCTCGGTTCCATTCATTTCGACCGTGAGTTGCCGTTGAGGCAACGCTGCATCGTCATTTGCATTCAGGAATGCCGCCCAGGGGCGGTTTTCGGGCGCTCCGTTTTCAAATTTCGACTGTGAGGAATACTGATGCGAAGACTTATTTTAGCAATGCTGTTTGTACTTTCCGTCGGGCTGCCTGCTATAGCGCAGACGTTTCGCGGAGCTATCAACGGCACGGTGACCGACCCTTCCGGTGGAGTCGTACCCAACGCGGAAGTGAAAGCGACCAACAAAGCCACGGGCATCGACCATGCCACACTCTCGACGAGCGACGGCCAGTTTGCCTTTCAGGATCTTCCGGTTGGTGAGTATACGGTCGTAGTGAGCGCGCCGGGCTTCCCGGTCCTGTCCGTGGACCACATTTTGGTGGCGCAGGGCGCCATCTATACGCTCCCGGTATCACTGAAAATATCGCAGCAAGCGACCACCGTGGAAGTATCGGCCGCGGCGCTCGTTTTGGACACCACTTCGGAAACGCAAACCACGGTGTTGACTGGCAGCGACCTGCAAACACTGCCGCTCAACGGGCGCGATTTCACGCAACTCATCAGCGTCACCCCAGGATTCGGAGGCTATTCGGCCGGAGGATTCGGCTCGCTGAACGGCACACGCGCCAATCAGGTCAATTGGCAGATCGATGGCGTGGATAACAATGATTTGTGGCACAACGTGCCGGCCGTAAATCAAGGCGGCGTCTCGGGAATCGCGGGAATCGTGCTCCCGATCGATGCCGTCGATCAGTTCTCGGTGCAAACCGAAGCGGCTCCGGAGTCGGGCCGCAATCCAGGCGGCACCGTCGATTTGGCGCTGAGATCGGGCGGCAATAGCATCCACGGATCGGCTTATTATTACGTCCGCAATGAAGCGTTCGCCGCCGCGTCGCCGTTCGTCGATTCCAAGAAAGAAAATCGCAATTACAACTATGGATTTTCAGTGGGCGGACCCTTCATCAAGGATCGGTTGTTCTATTTCGCCACCTTCGAGAAGCAAAGATTCACGATCGGCTTGCCGGGACTAGCCACTGAGCCTTCCGCGGCGTATCAGACTCAAGCGCTGGCGGAAATGTCCAAATTCGGCGTTGCGGAAAACACCGTCAGCGCCAACCTGCTCGCCCATCTGTGGCCCAGCTATGCGTTGACCGGAGCTGCCGCGCCAAATAACTATTCGAGTCCCGACCCGGAATTTGGCTACAGTTACAACGGCCTGGCGAAATTGGACTACAAGCTCAACGACAAGAACAACATTTCCTTTCACTATTTCATCGGCCAGGGGAATCAAGTCGCGCCCGTCGGAGGGTCTGCGCTTGCCCAAGCCGCTTCCGAGTTGAAGTACTACTACGAAGTTGCTCCCATCCACGTGTCGAACTACGCGGCAGCATGGAATTCCACGCTGTCCTCCAAGGTATCCAACCAACTGCTCGCAGGCGTGAACTATTTCCGGCAAATCTTTAGCGACCTCAACACCAACTTTAACCTGAGCAGTTACGGCCTGAACCTTTACAACGGGTTCAACCTGGCCGGTTCGCCGAACATTCAGATTACCGGCTTCGATGGTGTCGGCTTGACGCCCCCGGAAGGTCGCGAGGACATCACCGGACATCTGACCGACGTCGCCTCCTACACCGTGGGCAAGCATCAGTTCCGGTTCGGCGGTGAATTCCGCAGAGCCCAACTGGAAGAGTTCTACCACCGCCACGCTCTAGGCAATTTTGTTTTCGATGGCTCGCAAGGCCCGTGGGCGGGCGACACCTCGGCCTCAAGCAATGTCCTCGCGCTCGCTGATTTCCTCGCCGGCGATGTGAGTCGTTCGAGCATCGCTGTCGGTGATCCAACTCGATTGGTCTTCGTCAAGACGTTTGCGCTGTTCGCGCAAGACGCCTGGCAGATCAACCAGAAACTGACTGTCAACTACGGCCTGCGCTGGGACTATGAAGGCCCGTTGGGGGACAACAAAAAGGACCTGTCCGTTTTTGATCCTGCCAAGGGCGGCCTAGTGTTCCAGGGAGCCGGCATCAGCAGCGTCTATCCCAAGGACTTCCGAAATTTCTCGCCGCGCGTCGGCTTCGCCTACAAGGTTGGCCAGAGAGGTGATTTCGTGGTTCGCGGCGGTTTCGGAATCTACTTCGATACGCCAAACCTGAATCCATTCCTCGACAACCGCCCGGCAAACGGGGCTCCCAACGGTCTGGAGGGCAATCCTGCCGGACCTTCTCCGGTGCAAACCATTCCCAACAACGCCTTCACGCTGGCGTCCGGTGTGCCGGTCTTCATCCCGTCGACTACCGCTTGCGTCACGGGCAACGGTTGCGGGCAGGTGTTCAACATCTTCTCGGTCAGCCAAAATTTCCGCACGCCGTACAACTACAACTACAACCTGCAAGTGGAGAAGACGCTCGGCAAGTCTCTTCTGTTGCAGGTGGGCTATGTGGGCAGCGCCGCGCATCGCTTGCTGACTACTGCGGACATCAACCAGCCGCCCCCGGGAGTATATGCGTCCGCTGCGGCACAGCAGGCAGCTCGGCCATTTTTCGCGCAATTCCCGGACTTCGGCGTCATCAACCAGATCGAAACCAACGGCAACTCGAACTACAACTCTCTGCAAACTGTCTTGAAGGTGCGCGAGTGGCATCGCTTCACTAGCCAGTTCACCTATACCTGGGCTCATGGTCTTGATGACATGACCCAGTATCGCGGCACGCTTCCGCAGGACAGCTTCAACCTCAAGGGCGATTACGGAAACATGGACTACGACACGCGGCACAACTTTGTCGCCGTTCTGAACTACGATCTGCCGAACGCCAGCCGGTTCAAGCCGTTGCTCAACGGTTGGGCGCTCAGCAGCCTGGTGTCGCTCCATACCGGGCAGCCCTTCACCGTATTCTCATCGAACGACACTACCGGGACCGGTGAAGGCGAACAGCGCGCGAACCAGATCGGCGATCCGTTCGCCGGTGTCTCCCATAAGTTCAGCAAGACTGGTGTGACTTGGCTCAATCAGTCCGCTTTCGCGGACCCTGCTCCCGGAACATTTGGGACCAGCCCGCGCAACGGCTACTACGGACCGGGTTACGCCTCGACTGACTTCTCGGTCATTAAGAACACCAAGATCACCGAGCGGATCGGCACTCAGTTCCGCATCGAAATGTATAACCTCTTCAACCGCGTCAACCTAGCGCCGCCCAGCGGCAGCAACGGCAGCGGACTCGGCATCGCTTCCGACACCATCGGCGACTTCAACGGCGCTCCGGGCATTGGACCGGGCGAAGCATTCAACATGCAACTCGCGTTGAAGATTATTTTTTAACCCCCGACCTTTCGCCGGTGCGCGATACGTAATTTTTTCGTATCGCGCAGCCGGTGAAAGCAGTATCTTGTCTCCCACCTCTCACGTGAAAATCGCGAATTCCTGGAGTTTCCGCATGACTTCCCGACGAATGTTTCTCACGCAAGTGGGTCACGCCGGCGGATTTGGTGCCGCGTACGTTATGATGCAGTCGCTCGGACTGCTCGCCATTCCCGCCGCAAAGGCCAGCTCTGTTGCGCTCCCCGAAAATTCCGGTAAAGGAAAGAGTGTAGTCATTCTTGGCGCCGGAATCGCCGGAATGGTGGCGGCTTGGGAATTGAAGAAGGCCGGGTACACCTGCACAATTTTGGAAGCGCGCAATCGCGCCGGCGGCCGCAACTGGACCATCCGCAATGGCACGCGCGTTGAAATGACCGATGGCACAGCGGAGACCTGCAAGTTTGCCGAAGGCCATTACTTCAATGCCGGCCCGGCGCGCTTGCCCTCGCAGCATCAGACTATCCTCGGCTATTGCCGCGAATTTGGCGTGCCGCTGGAGGTCGAAGTCAACAGTTCGCGTAGTTCCCTGCTGCAGTGCGCCTCCCTCAACGGCGGCAAGCCGGTGGAGCAGCGCCAGGTGATGAATGACACGCGCGGGCACGTCGCGGAGCTGCTGGCCAAGTCCATAAACAAACAAGCGCTCGATGAGGAGCTCACGAAAGAAGACAAAGAGCGGATGCTCGAATTTCTGCGCAAGTACGGCGATCTCTCACCCGATAATTTTTATAAAGGCTCAGCGCGGTCAGGTTACAAAACGCATCCAGGAGCCGCCGGCCAGATGGGAGTGCCGCGCGATCCGCTCGACATGCACGCGCTGCTCGATGCGAGTCTCTGGGAAGCCGTGATGTTCGAAGAGATGTACGACATGCAAGCCACGATGTTCCAACCGGTCGGCGGGATGGACCAAATTGCCGCGGCCTTCGAAAAGCGTCTCGACGGCGTCATCCGGTTTGAAACCGCGGTAGAGCAGATTCGCAAAACACCTAAAGGCGTGCGCATCGGTTACCGCGATTGCAAGACCAGCGCATCCGGAAGCATCGAGGCAGACTGTTGCATCTGCGCGATGCCTCTCTCTATCCTGAAAAACATCGATGCCGATTTCTCTCCCGATTTCAAGAATGCCATTGAAGGCGCCAGGTACGATTCCGCATACAAAATTGCCTGGGAGTCGCGCCGCTTCTGGGAACAAGACTACTCGATCTATGGCGGCATCTCATTCGCGAAGCACACCGTCAACGTAGTTTGGTATCCCAGCGCGAAACTTTTTTCGGAAAAAGGAGTTCTCATCGCCGGCTACGGCGTGGAAAACGACACGGAGTTCGGCAAATTGGATTTCGCCGGCAAGCTCGCCGCCTCGCGCCAGGCCATTGAGCACCTGCATCCCGGCTGCTCGAAAGAACTCACCAATCCCGTTTACATTTCCTGGGGCCACATTCCCTACAACCTCGGGTCGTGGATTAGCCATTTCGGACAGAAGGAAGCCCTGCCAGGCTACGCCCGCCTGACCGAACCCGATGGGCCAATCTACATGGCCGGCGACCACGTAACCCATCTAGTGGGATGGCAGGAAGGCGCCGCGCTCTCCGCGCACCGGGCAGTGACCAAGATCGATCTTGCTTTCGGCGGAAAACCGGCGCCACCTGCGATGAGTGCCAGCGCCGTCTGGGCGTAGATTGGCTCTTCAAATCGCAACATGCGTCAGACTCGTGCCGCACTCTGCCTCCGCCTGCACGTAACCAAATACAGGTTCAACCTATCTATTTAAAAGGCGATGAGCACAATTCTGGTTACCGGCGGATCGGGCTTCATCGGCAGCCATTGCATCCTGCAACTCCTGGCGGCTGGCCATCAGGTACGCACCACGATTCGCAGCTTGCAGCGCGAGAATAACGTACGCGCAATGCTGAAAGAAGGTGGCGCCGAGCCGGGCGATCGCTTGTCGTTCTTCGCCGCCGATCTCGAAAGCGATGCGGGCTGGTCGCGCGCTGTCGCCGGCTGCGAGTACGTGCTGCACGTTGCGTCGCCACTTCCTTCGAGCGTACCCAAGAACGAGGACGAGCTGATCGCTCCCGCCCGCGAAGGGACCCTCCGCGTTTTGCGCGCCTCGCGCGACGCCCGCGTCAAGCGCGTGGTGTTGACCTCGTCGTTTGCCGCGATCGGTTACGGCCACAAGCAACAGAAAGCGCCTTTCAACGAAACGAATTGGACGGACCTCAGTGGTGGCGACGTGGCCCCGTATGCGAAATCGAAGACTTTGGCGGAACGCGCGGCTTGGGATTTCGTCGCCAAGGAGGGCGGCGGCCTGGAGCTTTCCGTCATCAATCCGGTAGGCGTGTTCGGCCCGGTCCTGGGGCCGGACTATTCGACCTCGATTCTCATTGTGCAGCGGCTGATGGACGGCGCTTTGCCCGGCTGCCCGCAACTCTATTTCGGCGTCGTCGATGTGCGCGACGTCGTCGACTTGCACATCCGCGCCATGACTCATCCCCTTGCCAAGGGCGAGCGCTTCCTTGCGGTTGCTGGCGATTTCCTGTCCATGCAAGGCATTGCCAAGGTGCTGAAGAATCGTATGGGCGCCTCGGCCAAAAGAGTGCCAACCCGGGAGTTGCCCAATTGGCTGGTGCGACTCGCCGCTCTACGTGATCCGGCGGTGAAGTTGATCGTACCCGAACTCGGCAAAGTAAAGAATGGCACCAACGAAAAAGCCAAGCGCGTGCTGGGCTGGGCGCCGCACTCGAATGAGGAGGCCCTCGTCGCCACCGCCGAAAGCCTGGTGCGGCTCGGCCTTCTAAAAGACAGCCTTAAAAAAGCCACATAGACAAGGAATTGCCCGCCGCACTAGCAGTCGCTGGCGAAGTTTTTTTCCTTGACATCCCCTTTATAGAACGCCCTTACCGGAAGTTGACCGCTAAAGCGGTTCGCATAGCAAGTTCAGGTTACTCAATCGTGGTTATTGCCCCAAAATGCTCCCTTTGGCCAGTAGCATCAATCCGTAGTGTGGGTATCGTTGAAGCATGCGTTCTCGGTCCAGGTCCAAAGTGTTCCACAAAGCGAACGATATCCTGGATAACATAATCGTAGTGATCGTCTATGTTGTCGTGGCCGGTTTCTACTTGTCCAAATTATATCGTTTCGTACAAGACGCCGTCCGCCACTAGTCCGCCTTCGATCCTTCCCGTCCAGCCCCGGTCGGTTGTTGGGCGGTCAGTCTCCGGAAACGCGCCACTTACCCGGCACTGGCAACCGCCGACGATAAGGCTGTGGCCTCCAGACACCATGGCGAAGAAGCCAGGTATGGACATGAGGATGTATAGCAGGCCCGCAAATCTACCTGGGTTCTTGGTGGAACTCATGTCGGCTCCCTTGTTTTAAGGGGCCTAGTGAACTGCCTCATGCCTGGTAGTCGTGCAAACAGGAGAAGTGGCTCTCCCCGCGGCCACCTCGAACTGCTGGACGACGGCGCCCTCAAAGACAAAAAGGCCGCCTTGATTTCTCAAGGCGGCCTTTTCTAATTCAATCCCGGCGACGACCTACGTTCCCACACAGTTACCCATGCAGTATCATCGGCCCTGCGAGGCTTAACTTCCGTGTTCGGGATGGGAACGGGTGTGACCCTCGCGGTTTGATCACCGGAAACTTGTAAGCCCGCGCGTTTTTGGGCGGTCCATTCAATCTTATCTAGGTGAATGGGTCGACTCATCGCGCGCGAGCGCGACAACAGAATTCGCAGAAGCGCGACGCGGAGGCAGGTTTTACTTCAAACCTGCAACATCGAACTTCGAGCAAGGCTGGCTTACAAGTTCGACCGATATGTCGAACGCACTGTGCCAAACAACTTTGAAAACAAAGGCATTTGTGTTGCTTCTTTGCTCTTCCCCAAAGACGGTTTGGGAAAGTTTTATGATTAAGCCGAACGGGCGATTAGTACTGGTCAGCTTCACGCATTACTGCGCTTCTACCTCCAGCCTATCAAAGTCGTAGTCTTCGACTGCCCTTCTTAGGTCTTAAACCTTGGGAGAACTTATCTTAGGGCGAGCTTCATGCTTAGATGCATTCAGCATTTATCTCTTCCAGACTTCGCTACCGAGCGGTGCCCCTGGCGGGACAGCTCGTACACAAGAGGTCTGTTCATCCCGGTCCTCTCGTACTAGGGACAACTCCCTTCAATTCTCCTGCGCCCACACCAGATAGGGACCGAACTGTCTCGCGACGTTCTGAACCCAGCTCACGTACCGCTTTAATAGGCGAACAGCCTAACCCTTGGGACCTTCTACAGCCCCAGGATGCGATGAGCCGACATCGAGGTGCCAAACCTAAGCGTCGATGTGAACTCTTGGCTTAGATCAGCCTGTTATCCCCGGCGTACCTTTTATCCGTTGAGCGATGGCCCTTCCACGCGGGACCACCGGATCACTAGATCCAACTTTCGTTCCTGCTCGACTTGTAAGTCTCACAGTCAAACCGGCTTATGCTCTTGCACTCCACAGCGGGTTTCCAATCCGCTTGAGCCGATCTTTGAGCGCCTCCGTTACAATTTAGGAGGCGACCGCCCCAGTCAAACTACCCGTCTGGCCGTGTCTCCCCACCCGTCTCGGGTGGTAGGTTAGAACGACAGATTGGTCAGGGTAGTATTTCACTGTTGCCTCCACCTCAGCCGAAACCAAGGTTTCACAGGCTCCTACCTATTCTACGCAGATCAATCCGTTATTCATGGCCAGAGTGCAGTTAAGGTGCACGGGGTCTTTCCGTCTAGATGCGGGCATCCGGCGTCTTCACCGGAACCACAAATTCGCCGAGCCGCTCGCCAAGACAGTCGATCTATCATTCCACCATTCGTGCAGGTCGGAACTTACCCGACAAGGAATTTCGCTCGGTTTCTCCTACTCTGTTTCCAGAGAAGCCGGACTTTCTCTTTCGCTGCCTGTGTTCATTACTGAAGCTATAGCTCGTATTTCTTCAATGCCTTGTCGATTCAAATGTTTTCCCTGGTTCATCAGGTACAGAATCTTTCGGAACCTCGCGAAGTCGACCCTCTTCTTGGATTTAAGCGGATGCTTTTCAAAGAAGGGAACAATCCTTTCGGTAAGGTGATTCAGCCCCCGGACCCGATAGGCCATTCGATCGCCGTGATTTTGCCTCACCACCCCACAGCCGAAATATCTCTTCAGCGAGTGGAGCAGTTGGATATCACGTCGATGCTGAACGACCGTGAATTCGGGGAGCACTTGAAACTGGCAGGACATTTCTGGATGCGGATTGATGCCGACGTAGAAACAACCTTCGCCGTCAACGAAACCCACCACCCATTGAGCTTGTAGCTTCTCAGGATGCGACTGAACGTTAAGTCTCTGAGGGTTCTCCAAGTGTAATGTGGAGCCTTCCCTGCGGATTGTCCCCTTGTCCGCCGGATTTTGACTGCCGCACGTGAGTGCGACGAGTACCGGACAGCTGTGCGAGGAGTTTCCCGCATATGGTTCAGTTTTACTAAGGCTGCGCGATTGTTAACCTTAGGACCGTTATAGTTACGGCCGCCGTTCACCGGGGCTTCAGTTCAAGCCTTCGCCCTTGCGGGCTGAGCCCTTGCTTTAACCTTCCGGCACCGGGCAGGTGTCACCCCCTATACGTCGTATTCGACTTTGCAGAGAGCTGTGTTTTTGTTAAACAGTTGCAGATCGCGATTCGCTGCGACCGCTTCGGGCTATAAACCCTACAGCGGTGCCCCTTCTCCCGAAGTTACGGGACTAATGTGCCTAGTTCCTGAGCGAGCGTTCTCTCGAGCGCCTGTGGATATTCACCTCGTCTACCTGTGTCGGTTTGAGGTACGGGCACCTGGTTGACTCCTTAGAGGTTTTTCCTGACAGCGTGAAATCGGAAACTTGTCGGCCATACGGCCACGTGCCCAGTCTCACCGTTGAATGACCCCATGGATTTTCCTGCTGGGATCCGGCTTTCACTGGTCAACCACCACTTCCATCCGGTGGCTTCCCTATCCTTCTGTGTCACCCCATCGTCAAACGTCACCAGGCGGGACCGGAATATTAACCGGTTGTCCATCAGTTACGCCTTTCGGCCTCACCTTAGGACCCGCCTAACCCTGAGCGGATTAACCTTCCTCAGGAAACCTTAGACTTTCGGCGACACGAGTTCTCATCGCGTTTATCGCTACTTATGCCGGCAGGGTCTCTTGTGTAGTGTTCAGTAGTCCTCTCGGTCTACCTTCTGACTCCACGCAATGCTCCCCTACCAAAGATCATCTCCGAAGAAATGACCATTTCGCAGCTTCGGTCATGTGCTTGAGCCCCGTTGGATTGTTGGTGCATATCCGCTTGACCAGTGAGCTGTTACGCTTTCTTTAAAGGATGGCTGCTTCTAAGCCAACCTCCTGGCTGTCCGAGCGAATACACTTCCTTTCCCACTTAGCACATAGTTAGGGACCTTAGCTGGCGATCTGGGCTGTTTCCCTTTTGACCACGGAGCTTATCCCCCGTAGTCTCACTCCCGCGCATTTGTCCACGGCATTCGTAGTTTGATTGGATTTGATAGCCTGAGTTGGCCTCTAGTCCATTCAGTGCTCTACCACCGTGGCAATTCACGCGAGGCTGTCCCTAAAGACATTTCGGGGAGAACGAGCTATCACGGAATTTGATTAGCCTTTCACCCCTACCCTCAGCTCATCAGAGCGATTTTCAACTCACACCTGTTCGGTCCTCCAGTCGCGGTTAAGCGACCTTCAACCTGGCCAAGGGTAGATCATCCCGCTTCGCGTCTATTCCAACGTACTTGTCGCCCTATTCGGACTCGCTTTCGCTACGGCTCGCTTGCGCTTAACCTTGCACGTTAGAATAACTAGCCGGCTCATTAAGCAAGAGGCACGCCGTCAGGCTTTCACGGACCGAAGTCCGTGCATGGCCCTCCGACTGCTTGTAAGCATACGGTTTCAGGTTCTATTTCACTCCCCTCGCAGGGGTTCTTTTCGCCTTTCCCTCACGGTACTGGTTCACTATCGGTCGCCAGAGAGTATTTAGCCTTGGAGAGTGGTCTCCCCAGATTCCCACCGGATTACACGTGTCCGGTGGTACTCAGGATGCCGCTTCGAGTTCGATCGGTTTTCGGTTACGGGGCTCTCACATTCTATGGCTCCGCTTTCCAGCGGATTCACTTAACCGTCAATTGGTAACTCTACTTATGCGGTCCTACAACCCCCAAAGTGCAAGCACTTGGGTTTGGGCTGTTCCGATTTCGCTCGCCGCTACTTTCGGAATCTCTGTGATTTATTTTCCTCCAGGTACTGAGATGGTTCACTTCCCTGGGTTAGCTCATACCCGCCTATGTATTCAGCGGGCTGTAGCGAGAGTTCATCTCGCCGGGTTTCCCCATTCGGAGATCCTCGGATCAAAGCCTGCTTGCGGCTCCCCGAGGCTTATCGCAGCTTGCCACGTCCTTCATCGCCTTCTGGCGCCAAGGCATTCACCGTACGCTCTTAGTAGCTTAATCATAAAACTCACCCAATCCGTCTTCGCTTTCCGGCCACGATTCCCAGAACTTGCGTTCCGACTCCTCGCTTTTGTAGCGGCGAGTTTAGCTCGCCACCCGTTGCAGCAGCAGGGTCGCCCCCACCGCCACCGGTCCAACTCCGACGTCTTGACTGTCTGCGGCTCCATACACCTCGGATCGGCTTTGCTGAACCTGGATAGGTCCCATCGCCACCGGACTTAGGCTTTCGTTTCCACATTCCTCAGCAATTGTTTGAGCTGCCTTTTTAATGTTTTCCACAGTTTTGCTCAACTCGAGCAAACTTGTAATAGTCCACACCATGACATTTCGGCGGACCGTAATCCGGACGAAATTGTCGGCGTGGACTTGCCAGCCTTTCTGTTGTCAAAGAGCGTTTACCCTGATCCCGTCAGGGCCTCAGCATTCCGCTGAGCATTGTCTTCCAGATTGCTCCGGCAACTTGCGTCACCTTCAACCACCGTTCAAACAATAAAAAACCCGGCGTCGAGCGCCGGGCTAAGCCACCACGTTGGTGACTTTGCGCGAAGCTCGACAATTTTCTAGCCAGTGCTCGTAAAGAACCTCACTATAGGGTCTACTTCCGGCCTTCGCTTGGTCTTACGCTGGGAAGACTCTTCGACCCGACTGTGACGCCCCTGCATGGCTCAATCTACCTCCGAGCCGTTTGCAAGTATACACGATTCCCGGAATCCGTCAAGCCCCCATCAAAATTATTTTACGACCCGGTTGTGCCTTTCTGTGCAAAACACATCGACGCTCGTCTATGTTGGCTCAGCCTGAAATGGCCTGCGGGTAGCCCCCTAAAATCAGACGCCAGCTCAATTGACTGTGGAGGAAAGAAGACAAATCGCGCGCGGAGCGGACACGTCTACGCTCCATTACTGGGTCGTGAAGGTGTTTACCGCGCTGGTCACTCCGTCGCTCTTGCCGTCGGGCCCCATCGAGTCCACCGTGTAGTAGTAGGTGGTCTTCGGCTGGAGGCCTTCGATGCGAACGCGGAAATCCGTATAGGAATGGGTCGGGTTCAGCCGGATGTGCGATTTCGCGGTTTGGCTCAGGTTCTTGGGATCCGTGCCGTAGTGCACAACTCCAAAGTGCTCCGGCGAGCCGCCAGGGTTGTCGGAGGTCCACCGGATAATGGTCAGATTCTCTGTGGCTGATTCGAGCTCCGGTCCCTTTAGGATGCGGACATGCTCGGCCTTCTTGGCGGAAGGAACGAACTGAGCCGAGATTGGATTTGAGAGGAGCAAGCCGCCGGTCAAAACCGTGATTGCCAGGGTCGGAATCGGTCGATTCATGTGCGCACCTCAAAAAAGAATTAAGCGATGAAGATGTCCGGTAGAAATCTAAGCAAGAATCTACTTTCATTAGATCTCGTTCCGGCTCGTCCGCTCCCATCGCAGGTTTTGCGGGGCGGACGAGCCGGAGAAGAAGGTTCATTGGTTTTCGGCATTCGCCGTTAAGCTTCTGCGCTACGGAATCGGGTTAGGGGCGGGGAGAGGCGCCACACCGCATATCGCCGATGCACACGGCGGCAGAGGCGGTGTCGGGATAAGGAAGCCGTTTCCTTGCCTCGACGGTGAACAATTTGGATCTGTGGCGGGGTTGCACGTCATGCACATGCCTGTAAACGTGTTGATGTCGGGATACGGTGTTGTGAAGCCGTCCGTGAGCGTTTGGAGGAAGGCAACGATTTGGTTCTCCTCCGTATCGCGTCAAGCCAAGCTTACCGACCGTCATGTCCTCGTTGTTCTTGACCTCGGCCATCGGCCAGCAGTCTACTTTTTCGGTTGTCCCTGCGGGGCAGTGCCCGGAAGTGACGTTGAACGGATAAACATCGCGCGTGTTGTAGAAGTGCACGAGTTGCTTCAGGCTCTTGATGTAGCCGTTGTGGAAGAACTCCTTCTGGAAGTACGGCCCGGGAGCCTCGGTGGTAGGACACTGAGGCGGCATCATAGCCACGTTGCGCGCCGAAGACGTCTGCATTTGGCCGTCCGAAGTTGGCGCAAATTGTGTCCAATCGATCATTCGGGCTTGCCCAAGAACCGGGACCGCTTCGTAGGAACGTTCCTAGTCCCAGATCTCTGAAGCCGAAGCCAAAGGGATTTGCGGTGAAGCCGAAGAAATCCGGCGTGTTCTGATAATAGATAGCATCCCTCGGATTCAGCGGCAGTCCGAGATTAGCCGAGCCAAAGCAGGTGAACACCGGCGTCGTGTCTGCGGCTGCGCCAGTGTCTTCGCCGTTCGGCGCTGTGCCTCGGTGGTGCAGGCGTTGGCGCAGTGGACCTGCCATCCAGATGGCAGGAGTTGCAGTTCGCTTTGCCACGGAACAGGTTGTAACCGGCCATTTCGTCTGCGGACAACGGAGTTGTGGTTGGGTCATGCAGGAAGGCGTCGAATTTCGACGAAAAGGCGCTGACATCCGGTGAAGCTTCGTATTGATCAAGCGATTGTGCCCAGTGAGTCGTAGACGTCGTTTGCGATGGAGCGGTCCGCAGAAGACAGCTTAATCGGCATGGTGTTCGTGCCGAACATCGCTAGCCCCTCCTGGGGTTTCGCAGATTTCCTCGGTGTTGTGCGGGAACTTGATTGCATCTATGGCATCGCCCCATACCTCGATAAAGAAAGGCTTATACACGGCGGTCTGAAGCCGGAACGCGATGCAAGCCGTGTCCGGCAACGCGTGTTCTTGCGTATCGACTGGAGGGCCCTGCGCCTGTTCTTGCGTCGGGACTCCCCAGCTAGTAGCCGGTCGCTCGCGAATCCCAGAAGTTTCCGCCAAAAAACGCTTGCTGGGTTTCGTTGAAGTTGAGTACAGGGAAACTGGGTGAATAGGTGTATCTCTGCGCGGTCCGCTTGCCGGCCCGAAACTGAAAGGATCCGGGATACGCGACCATCGTCAGATTGACGGACGGGATCGATCCGCTGAAGCCGGCGTACGGCATGTGGCAGAATCCACAGGCCCGATTCTTGAAGGGCGATATATTTTTGTCGAAATTCATGACCTTGCCCAGTAAGACGTTTAATCTTTGTCCGGTGTGGGCCAATACTGGCGGTTGATTTGTCAGGGTCGGAGGCGTCAAGGCGCGTAGTTGTACCGAGCGCTTCGTTTTCGATGAAATCAACTTCACGTATGACCCGGGCTATCTCGGAATCCAAATCGGACGGGAGAATCCCCGGCGGGTACGGGTTGTAAGCCGTCGGTTGCTGTTCGTGACCAGCCCATTGGCTTTTTGGTGCGGCTTGATTTTGTGCCGATGTCAGCCGAGTGCACATCAGCAAAATGGCCGCGACCCCGGCGCAGAGTATCACCAGTCCTATCATTCGTCTTTCTCTCATGAAGTAACCCCCTTTTCGTGATCTGTGGTTCGGCGTGACTACGAATGGATGGCGCGCAGGATAGGCACACGACGACACAAGGACACACTTCGGCGCGTCGCCCATTGAAATTAAGAAGCACTACACTCGGTAAGAAAGGCAGTCAGCGTTTTTTGCTTGCACTGACTGCGGAGGACCTCGTTCCATTGGCCTACCCCTTTCGTGACGAATGTTCAAACCTGGTTATGAAGGGCTGATGCAAAAGATGACGCGCAGGATAGGCACAGTACTGAAAATTTAGACGCGTCACTCACTGCGTTAAGAATTGCTCGGCTCGGCTAGCAGCCCGTGGCAGAATCGCGCCTTCCGGAGTGGCGAAGTTTTTACCTGAGATGCGACGATTTCGACGCGAGCTGAATTTGAATGATGAAGAGGAAGACTTTCTGTGACACGCAGGTGCTGAAAGGTTTCGGAACCAGAATATGAGCACAAAAATAGGCGAGGTCCTGCGATTTTCCAGCTCTCGAGGCGTCCCGGATCCCAGTAGGGTGCGCAAGATCAGGCTTAGATTGAACGCGCCAACATGGATCAACAGTCGCTTGAGAATATTCTTGTGCCCTCGTAAATGTGTTCGTCTCATTCCGCCCCTATCGTAGCAGTGCGCGAAATTCCGCTCGAGCAGCTCGCCTCTCCTCCGCAGCAGGCGCTGGCCATAGGCGCCCTGCACTCGCCTGCGGTTCGCATAGACCGCTTGCTGCTCCTCGGCTTTGCCTCCCCAATGTCTGTGCCCGGGCTGCTTCTTCTCCGGGACGTAGGTCCGCACTTCCGCACTCTGCAGATTCATTACCACCGCTCCACTGTGGTAGCCCTTATCGGCAACCATTTCTTCAATGCCCTTCAGATGCTCTTTAGGTTTCTGGCTCGGCTTTTCTGTCCCGATCAACTCCGCCACGTTTTCACCGGCTTGCGCTAGAGTCTCTACCCCCGTGGTGGTATCTCCTGCATCCGCTTCCTGTACGGTCACCGCCAACACCGCACCCGTCTTCATATCCACGGCGTGCTCGGCTTTGTGCGCCAGATGCGTTCGCCCATCTTTCATCTTCGTAATCCGCGCATCTTCGTCATGCGGATTCACCCAATCCTCGTTGCTGGCTTTGTTTTTGCGCTTCCGATCCAGTCGGGCCAACTCTTCTTTTGTGGGCGTCTCGATTCCTGATTCCTGGGCCAGTCCTTTCAGAAAGTCTTCGTAACTCTCGCCCGTATCGCGTCGCACGATCGAACGCATCGCTGCGTTGGCCTCCAGCGTCGTCGCGTCGATCCCCACCGTCTTGCCCTTCACCATTCCCTGGTCTCGTAGCACTTCCAAAATCCAGAAGAACACTTTGTGGTGCGTCTCCACATCGATCAGCCGCCGCGTCCGCGAGATCGTCGAATGATCCGGGGTCTGCTCGTCGATGCCCATTCCCAGAAATCTTCGCAGACCCAAGGAATCCGCCGCCCGCCAAGCGATGCCTCGCTCGGAATCGATCCCTTCAAAATAGCCCACCAATAACAAACGAAAATAGATTCCCGGCGCCAAAGATGGCCGGCCAATGTCGTCCGCGTAAAACTTCGCGCACTCCTTCTCGGCAAACTCATCAAACTTCTTTTCTTCCAACAATGCGTTCACTCGCGCGTAAAACGGATGTGCTGGCCCCTTCGCGATTTCCTGCTGTGCGACCCACATCTGCTGTTGTCGCTGTCTTCGCCGCCGCGTTCCCATTCCCATCGGCAGTTCTCCGAAAATCTGTTCCGCATTCTACAGAGATCTCCGAGGCAGGCAAGTTACTTCAGGTTACAAAAGCCGCTTTTCACCACAGGCTGCTAGGGGAGTCGGCACAATCGGTTGGACAGCATTGGTCTGACTGCACTGGTTGGACTACAAACGAGGACCTATTCCAGAATCATCTGGGACCGGAGGATTCGATTGGCCCGTGAACCCGTGAGCAATGTCGCGATCCACCCGAAAATCTCAAACTAACCTGGTAGGCAACGAGGACAGTTACCTATACAGATCCCGATCTCTGTCGCACTGGATTGGCTCAGCGGAGGGGACTCGCCGCAGCCAATGCGGACAGATCAAAACACGTCGAGAGGCGTCTTACTATGTTTCCGAGCGCCACTGGAACACTGAATTGATCCCAGGCGCATAAGCAAAGCGTAGGAAAATGAATTGGAGTTGCCAGATAAATCTAAAAATTCCTCTCCTGAAGCCGCGCACTTGCGGTTTCCCGTCCGGGATAACACTTCACAATATTGCTGTCAATCGGGATAGTTATGTACACTCGCCCACAAATTTCGAAGACGTGGCCCTTTAGTTGCCTACACCGTACATAACCGTCTCAGTATGCTAAAGGCTCAGCGAAAATCTACGGCACCGCCAGCTCGTCCATCCCAGAATGTAGGCGCCGGGCTTTAGCCCAGCGCTCCCTCGATGACGATTATTCGCTGGAACAACACTATTTGAGGAAAGCAATGCTGGCAACAGGTTCAGATCGCACCAATATTCGTACCCGCAATGCCCGCTGCGGTGGCAGTTTTCGCGTGGACTTCGCCGCTAAGGACGGTGGGTCTTCATGAGGAATTGCGATTGCGAAAACCGTCAGGCCAAGTCTTCAGCCCGGATCGGCAGGCGGCGGACCCGCTTCCCGGTGCCCGCGAAGATGGCGTTGCAGACGGCCGGTGCGATCACCGGCAGGCCAGGCTCGCCGATACCAGTGGGTTCCTCGGTGCTGTTGACGATGTGGACTTCGATCTTCGGTGTTTCGGCAATACGCGGCATCTGGTAGTTGTTGAAGTTGGATTGCTCCACGCGGCCGCGGTCGATGGTGATCGCGTCCTTCATGAACGCCGACACGCCGTAAATCGCGGCGCCTTCCACCTGGGCCGCGATGCCGTTGGGATTGACCGGCCGGCCGCAATCGACGGCGTAGACGATGCGGTGCACTTTGACTTGGCCATCCTTGACGCTCACTTCGGCCACGCCGGCGGTGTAGGACTCGAACGAAAAATATCCCGCGATGCCGCGATAGACGCCCACGGGCAGCGGCTTGCCCCATCCCGCTTTTTCGGCGGCAAGTTTCAAAACCCCTTTCTGTCGCGCCGTGTCGAGCGGTTTGCCTTCCTTGGGATTGGTGAAGTCTGGAACTTTGCGATCGTCGCCAATCGCGCGCAATCGAAATTCCAGAGGATCGGCGCCCGCGGCCGCGGCGAGTTCATCGATGAAACTTTCCACTACAAAGCCGCTGCTGGAATGCTCGACGGAACGCCACCACGCGCGCGGCACGCCCGATTTCGCCAGCGTGTACTCGATGCGATAGTTCTTCGTCTGATACGGAATGAACGCGGCGGTAGCGAATTCGCTCGCCTCTGGTTTTTCCGCGCCATCCTTGTCCCACACCGCGGCAATCGATGTAGAAGTCTGAAAATGTTTCCACGCGGCGAGATTGCCCTGCGCGTCGACGGCGCCTTGCATGTGATGGTACGAAGCCGGCCGGTAAAAGTCGTGCTGCATGTCGTCTTCGCGCGTCCACAGAACCATCACCGGCTTGTTGCCGATGGCCTTGGCCACCTGCGCGGCTTCCATGACGAAGTCCGCTTGATAGCGCCGGCCAAAACCGCCGCCCATCAACGTGGTGTGCACCACAACCGATTCCTTCGGCAGCTTGGAAACATCCGCGATAATGTCCTGCGCCCACTGCGGAGCTTGTGTGGGAACCCACGCCTCCGCGCCATCGGGTCCGATCCGCACGGTGCAATTCATCGGCTCCATGCAAGCGTGCGCGGCGAAGGGAATTTCGTACACGATATCGACTTTTTTCGCGCCACTGGCGGCGCTGAGCGCGGCATCGGCGTCACCCTCATTGCGAACAACTTTGCCAGGCTTGGACGCGTTTTCAACGAATTGCTTCCGCAGCGATTCCGAAGACTCGGAAGCGTGAGGCCCTTCGTCCCAAGTAATATTCAGCGCCTTGCGGCCTTGCATCGCCGCCCAGGAATTGTCGGCGATCACCACAACGCCACCGGTGGTAAAAGCGCCCTGCGCAACGGCATCAATCGAAATTACGTCGCGAACTCCGGGCACAGCCTTGGCCTTGGTCGCGTCGACCTTGGCCGGCTTCCCGCCGAAGACCGGGCAGCGTGCGATGACCGCGTAAACGAGGCCGTCAGGGCGCGAGTCAATGCCAAATTTAGCGATGCCCGTCGATTTAGCGCGAGCCTCGAAGCGCTTCTGGTCGTGGCCGACGATGGTGAAGTCGTTGGAATTTTTCAGCGGCACGGTGTTGAAGTCCGGCACGGGAAGTTTTGCCGCCGCATCAGCAAGTTCACCGTACGTGAGGAATTGCTTGCGCGCGCCGTGCAGTACGCCGCCATCTTTCGGTTTGCAGGTATCGCGATTTACATTCCAATGCTGCGCCGCTGCGGTGATCAGCATTTCGCGTGCCGCGGCGCCGGCTTGGCGAAGCGGCGTCCACGACCCGGCAACACTGCCGCTGCCGCCGGTGCCAAGCTCGTAAATTGCGGGATTTGTCGGAGCTTGCTCGATGCGGACCTGCTTCCAATCGAGGTACAACTCCTCGGCAAGAATCATGGGCAGCGCGGTCATGACCCCTTGGCCCATTTCGGATTTGCCGAGGATCAGCGTTACCTGATTGTCAGGCGTGATGCGCACCCAGGCGGTGAAGGGATTCGCAGGCTTCTTTTCCTGATCTTCCGCGGAAGCAGCGAACGCGGCAGGCGAGAGATGAAATCCGATGACGAGAGCGGCGCCCGCAGACGCGCTCCCTTTCAGAAAGTCACGACGATTCACGACCGTTGTTGTTGCCATTGGGTTTACCTCGCGTTCTACGGAGCCCGGCTGAAAGCCGGCGCTACCAGTGCGTGTTATGGCTGGGACGGATGGATCAGGCGGCGGTGGTCGCTTTGCCGGCTTGCATCGTGGCGGCGCGATGGATGGCCTTGCGGATGCGTTGATAGGTGCCGCAGCGGCAGATGTTGCCGCTCATGGCGTCGTCGATGTCGGCGTCGGTGGGGCTGGATTTTTTCGCGAGCAGCGCGACTGCGGACATGATTTGTCCCGACTGGCAGTAGCCGCACTGCGGAACGTCTTCGGCCATCCAGGCGACCTGGACAGGATGCGTCCCGTCGGCGGAAAGACCTTCGATGGTGGTGACCTTTTTCCCGGCCACGCTGGAAATGGGAGTGATGCAGGAGCGCGTGGCTTCACCGTTGATGTGCACGGTGCAAGCTCCACAAAGCGCCATGCCGCAGCCGAATTTGGTGCCGGTCATGTTGAGGGTGTCGCGCAGCACCCAGAGCAAAGGCATGTCGGGGCTGACGTCGACGGTTTGAGGTTTCCCGTTCAGGGTAAAAGTGGTGGCCATGGGGCCCTCCTTGCAGAGAGCGATATCGTACAACAGATCGCGCCCGTGATGAAAATCGCCGATATATCGTTACTTCTGGTGCGTCACGTTACGATTGGCGCTTCCCGGCGAAATGCCTTGACGCTAGTCCGATGGTGGTGCTTTGCGCGCCGTGCCTCTTGTGCTCAAGCCCTGCTTCGGCTTACGGGGACACAGACAGGAGTGTCTGTGTTACCTGGACTTCGGCACTCCTCCAAACATTTCAGACGCGGCACGGATTGGAGAGTGAGCAAAGGAGAAACCTAGGCGGTGACAACGGTTCGAGGAGCTTCCGTCTCGACCCCGCGCCAGCCGACGGGACGGCCGCTGACCGCTTCCTTGACCGAGCGGAACAGCACAACGTACATCAATTGGCGGTAGTAGAAGCGCTGGAGCAGTACCGGGATGAGAAGCGTCCAGTCTTCCTTGCGTTCGAGGGCAAAGGCAACCACGCAAGTGAGGATATCGATGATCAGGAAGCCGAGAAAAAAGAGCACGGAGCGCTCGACATCGGCAGTTGTCCATATCTGTGGAAGGTGCGCGACCTTTTGACCGAGCGCCCACAATAATAAGGAGCCGAAGAACATCAGGTCGATGACCGGAGAAATCAGCGGCAGCGCCAGTTGGAAAACGAAAATGTTCGGCAGCGCAATCCAGCCGAGGGTTCCATACTTCGGACGGAACAGAGTATCGCTATGTTTCCAGAAGGCCTGCAGCGTGCCGAACGTCCAACGGAATCGCTGGCGAATGAGTTGCCCGGCCGTTTCGGGCGCTTCGGTCCAGGCGATGGCTTCTTCGTCGTAGCCGATACGCCAGCCGAGACGCCGAATGGCGATGGTCAGGTCGGCATCCTCCGCCACGGTGTCCGCGGTGATGCCGCCGGCGGCCTCGATCGCTTCCTTGCGCCACGCACCTAGTGCGCCAGGGACGACAGTGATGCAATTGAGTAGGTCGAAGGCGCGCTTTTCCATATTCTGGCTGGTGATGTATTCGAGCGCCTGCCAACGCGTGAGCCAGCGCGAGCGGTTGCCGACTTTGACGTTGCCCGCCATCGCGCCAATTTTCGGATCGGCAAAATGGCGCACCAGTTTGCTGATGGCGTCGGGCTCAATTTCCGTATCGGCGTCAATGGTGACCACGATGTCGGTGTCTGCCTTGCTCATGGCGTGGCTCAGCGCGGCGGACTTGCCGCGATTCACCTGGTGAATGATGAGGACGCGAGAATCCCGGGCAAAATGCGTGTCGAGAAGTTCGCCGGTGCGGTCGACCGATCCGTCGTTTACGACGATGATGCGCAAATCGCGAAAGTCAGAAGCGAGCACAGAGATCACAGTCTGCACGATGACGCTTTCTTCGTTGTGCGCGGGGATCAGCACGCTGACGCTGGGCGGCGGATCGGGCATGACCGCATGGTCGGGCCGCAATTTTTCGATCAACGCGAGAATGCCGATGATCAGCGCACGCCCGCTGACCAGGACGATACCCACGATAAAGATGGTGGCGATGCCGGCGCGCAGCCAGCGGTAGATTCCAAAGATGAAGCCATCCGCGCGGGCCTGCAAACGTTCCCCGGTGGAGAGTGGCGTCATCACTTCGGCGCGGGTCTTGCCGATCAGGTCCGAGACCGATACGAATTCGTAGCCTTGCGCTCGTAACGCGTCGATGATTCTTGGCAACGCGAGCACGGTGTGATTGCGTGTGCCGCCACCGTCGTGAAACAGCACGATATTGCCTTCGTCGGCCTGCCGCATCACGTTATTGATGATCTCTTGTTCCGGAATCTGGCCGCCGGCGTTCTGCTGCCAGTCGTGCGAGTCAATTTTTTGACCCACGATCAAGTAGCCCATGTCTTGAGCGATGGGAAGCTGCGCGACTTCTTCGGCATATTCCGGCTGATGATCGATGCCGTATGGCGGGCGAAACAGGATGGACTTCACGCCAATCGTGCTTTCGATCAGGCGTTGCGTCAGATTCAATTCCCAGCGGATTTGCGTTTTTGTGATTTCGTCAAAGCTGGGATGCGTGTAGGTGTGATTGCCGATCTCGTGACCTTCCGCGTATTCCCGCTTCAGAATATCGGGATGGTCGCTGGCCGCCACGCCAATCACGAAAAATGCTGCAGGCACATTCTTCTCTTTCAGGACATTCAGAATTTGCGGCGTCCAGCGGGGATCCGGGCCATCGTCAAAGGTGATGGCAATCTTTTTCTTGGCCGCACCGATCTCATCGATATCGTAAGAGAGCGGGTAGGCATCGTAGTTTTCATCGGTAAAAAGATCGGTCGCGGCGTCGTAGGTGAAGGAACGCTTGCCGCGTTTGGGAGTATCCACAAAGCGCCACACGTCGCCATTGCCTTCGAGGATCAAATCGGGGCCAGGCGCGATGTCGGCGAGTTTCTGGCGGGCCGCGTCATCCGGGCGCGTGGCGTCCCAGATGCTCCACATGGAAGTGTCGGAATGTCCGAGGCGAAACATCATGGTGCCCTGCACGCCCATGCGCTCGCTGGCTCGCAACTGGTTGTAAGCGGTGATAGCGTCGAGCATCCACACCTGATGGACGAGATTATGTTCATCCACATAGGAATAGTGCGGATTCAAAGAGGTGTCGTCCAAGTCGATGCTTGTTTCGGACTCGAAGGCATGCAGCAGCGCCTCTTGCACGCTGAACTCGGTGGCCGTGGACCATTTCCCGGCGGGCTGGTGAGTGTCGGGCTTCGCATCCTTGACCTTGTCGGGAGCCTTCTGGGGCCAGTCATACGCGAAGTTCGCGATCCCAACGATGACCTTCTGCGCGGGCACAAGAGTCAGAATCTGCCGCAAATTTTGGACGAACCAATCCTGGGCGCTGATGGGACCCGGTGGCGAGGAGACCCAGTGCTGGTCAAAGTTTAGAAGGACGATGGCGTCGCATTCCTTGCCGAAAAATTTGTAGTCGTAAGCATCGTCCCGGGCCGGCAGCTCAATCATCAGCTTGAGGCCCACGGCGTGGAGGGCGGGCGCGAGCTCGGCCGTGAATTCACGGAAGTGCAACTGGGTCTCATCCGGGATGGACTCGAAATCGACCACGATGCCGACCTGGTGGGCCTCGACGGCATACTCAACGACATTGCGAACGAGGTTGTGGCGGGCCTCGGGATTCGCCAGGAGTTGCGCCATTTCGCTGATGCGCCAGACCTGGCCGTCGTAATTGTTGAGCAAGCCCATCGTGGGCAGCTCGACATTCACCGATTTCATCCAGCGATGCAGCTTGTCGTCTTTCAACAGCGAGACCGCTTCCGCCGGGCTGGCTTTCACGGTCTGGTAGCGCTCGTAGTCGACGATGGTAAGAGCTCCATCCGAGGTCACCGCATGCAGCTGTTCGGGAATCAGGAGGTCGAGGTCCTTGTAGTGACGTTTGAGCGACGCCAGACTGTTAGAATCCCAGCTGACGAAAAAACCGGCACGCAGTGGATCGTAGCTCGCCGGAACTTTACCGAGGTTCGCAACGCGGCGGCGACGGCCTTCGCGGCCAGGTGCGATCTTCGGAGTCGTTTTGAGTTTTAGCGCGCGATAAATCGGACGCGTGTCCGGCAGCAAGCCCGCCGGCAGCTCCACGCTGGCCGCGATGTTGACGAAAAAATAGGCCAGCAGCAGGGTCAGCAAAGCGCCGCTGATTTCCATGACTCGGCGCGTGCGTCGCCAACGGACGCGTTCGGCGTCATAGAAAATTGGACCGCGTTCCTTCATGAAGCCTTTCTACCTGTCGAGCGGGGCCGGGTCTAAACGTTCGGGCAGGGCTCGGGTCCGTCTACCTCAATGCCTCTGCTCTTGCCTCTGCTCTATTGTAAGATGCGTTTTGTTCATGAAGCGAATTTTCTCGCACCCCCTTGTTGCGCTTGCCGGTGGTCTGTGCCTCCGGTTGTTTTTCGTCTTCAAGTTCCCCGCGAATTCCGGCGACACCGTCCTGTACGAGCAGATGGCCACGAACTGGTTGAAGCACCACGTCTACGCCATGGAGGTGTTCGGGCAGATCACGCCGGTGGACTTGCGAATGCCCGGATATCCCGCAATTTTGGCGGTTATTTATGCCATAACTGGACGGACTGGAGCGGATGCGCGCTTTGACGTGATGGTCACGCAAGCCTTCGTGGATCTGCTCACGTGCGTGCTGATCGCCACTTTGGCAGCGACGTTATCCCTCATGGTGAACGAACGCGGACCGGTGGGGCGTGTTTTCAGCGCGGCGCTGTGGCTGGCGGCTCTGTGTCCGTTCACCGCAAACTATGCCGCCGTGCCGCTCACCGAGGCTTTTGCGACGTTTTTCACGGCGGCTGCGTTGCTCCCGCTTTGTCTGCTGGCCGGGCGCCCACGGAACAACGGGTGGCTGTTCGTCAAGAAAAAGTGGCGATTCCTGAATAATTTCGCGTATCTGGCGGCGTTGGCGACGTTTCTGGTGGGTGTTGGGACGCTGTTTCGCCCGGAGGCGCCGATGCTTCTGGTGGCTGGATGGATAGTTCTGGGGATCGTGCTGGTTTCGCAGCATGAAGCGAAGCGCTGGGTTTTGACGGTGGTCGGCATGGGACTGGTCTGCGCGATACCTCTCGTGCCGTGGGCGGTGCGTAATGCGGTCACGCTGCATGAGGTTCAGTTCCTTGCGCCGAAGAACTCGAATCTGCCGGGCGAACTGATTCCCTACGGCTTCATGAGTTGGGAAAAGACCTGGTTGTATCGCTTTCGCGACGTGTATCTAGTGCCGTGGAAGCTAAATGATGAATTGATTCGCGTTGAGGATATGCCGGCGCGCGCGTTCGATACGCCGGAAGAGCGCGATCGTGTCGCGGGGATCCTGGAGCCTTACAACAAAGATCTAACCTTGACACCCGAGGAGGACCGCGCTTTTGGCGAACTCGCGCGGCAACGCACGGCTCGCCATCCTCTGCGTACTTACCTTTGGCTGCCTCTCGCGCGAGCGATGACCATGTGGTTCACGCCTCGCATTGAACTCATTCCCGTGTCCGGCACGGTCTTTCCGCTGAGGCAATCCTGGCAGGACGACAAAGTCGATCAGTCGGTGACCGTGGGATTGTTTCTGCTCAACATCGCCTACATCGCGCTGGCAATCTGGGGCGCGCTGCGTCTCTGGCGGCGAAGCAGTGCGGTACGGCCCGCTGTTGGGTTGCTGGTCGTTTTTATTGTGCTGCGTACCGCGTTTCTGACCACGCTGGAAACGCCGGAACCCCGCTATGTTCTGGTGTGCCTTCCCGCGATTGTCGCACTCGCCGCCCAGGTATTCGCGCGGCCCGATCAACCTACTCGCGACAGTTGACCGTATTCCAGCTACAAGCCTATACGCCCACCTGTAGCCGCGGTCTCTGAGACCGCGGGGTTTAGAGCTCCCTTCAAGCGCAGATCGATGCGGGTGCCTCTGTTCGAACCTACCATCGCCTCGTAACTATGAACGAGTTTGGCGCGCGCGAGAGAGTTGCCTCTGCTACCCTTCGAACGGCTCGGGGTGAATGGTCACGCGATGCACTTGCGGGAAGCGCTCTTTGACGCGATCTTCGAGGGCGGCGGTGACGTCGTGGATCTGCGTGATTGGCAGGTTGCCCTTCATGGTGCAATGGCAGGATGCCAGTATGCGGTGCTCCACTTGGCGTACGTGGACGTCGTGGCAGTTCACCAACTCATCGTATTCGGCGGGCAGGCCATTCAGGAATTCCTCAATCGCGCGAGAGAGTTGCTTCATCTCTCCGCCGCCGGAGTCGGGCGTCGCGATGTGGCGCCCTAGGGGCTCGATGTGGATGTTAACGTCGATGGGGCCGTCGCGCAGTTCGCGTATGCCGTCCTCGAGTTCTGAAGCTTGGCGATGCGCATCCCTTAAGCTGAGGTTCTCGTCCACCTCGAGGTGGAGTTCCACGAAGAGCTGGTTTTGCTGTTGCAGCGCACTGAGATCGTGGATCGCCAGGCCCATGCGCTGGGCCACCGCGCGGATCGCTTCGAACAGATGTTCGCCCTGCGGAGCGCGCGGCTCCGCGTGCACCATGACGTCCGACGGCACGATTTCGCCGATGCGTCTCTCGATGGCGTCGCTCAGCGCGTGAACCTGCTCGAGGCTTGCGGTGCGGGCCACGCTGACCGTCGCGTCAACGAAGTGGCGGTTGCCGGCGCGGCGAACCCGCACGCGGTCCACATCCAAGACACCCTCCATGCGCGCGACCGCGCGAGCGATTTCCTTCTGCAATCCTTCCGGCGCGACATCCAACAGCGCGTCCACGGTGCGTTTGCCGAGCCTCGACCCTAACCATAAAATAACGCCGGCGACCCCCAAGCCCGCCAGCGCGTCGGCATAGACGAGCCACGGCACGTTCCAGGTTTCGCCCGCCCACACCAGCCCGATCCCGACAATCACCACCATCGTACTCCAGACGTCGGTGGAGAAATGCAGAGCATCCGCTTCCAGCGCTTCGCTGTGATATTTCTTCACGACGATCGAAAGCGCCCGCGCGCGGGTCATATCGATCGCCAGCGCCACCAGGAGCACCACAATCGCGGTGATGCTGGGGGCAATGTGCACGCTGCGAAAAAACAAGCGCTCGAACGCTTCATAGATGATGTAGAAGGCGGTGAGCACCAGCAGTCCGGTCTCCACGAAAGCCGAGAAATTCTCGAACTTGCCGTGCCCGTAAGGATGCCGTTCGTCCGCGGGCTCGTCGGAAACCCGCACGGACAGAAAGGTAATTACCGCGGCCACCAAATCGAGCCCGGAGTGCAGTGCTTCCGAGAGCACGCCCAGGCTGCCGGTTCGCAGCACAAGGAATGCTTTCAGCGACACCAATATGACGGCGGAGCCAACGCTCAATAGCGCCGCCCGCTTTTTTTCCTTAACCTCGCCAGCAAGCTCCGCTGCGATCACGATTGCCGGGATACCTGGCTGGTGTGCTGCTTGGTGTTGTAGTTCGTGTGCAGAGGCTTCCTCTTCTCTCGTAAAGACCTGACTGCCGGGGACGATCTTACAACTCATTCGCGCAACAATCGACTGATGGGCGGCTGGAGCGCCGGGCCTGGCGCCGAAGCTCCACACTACTTGCTGTCGTCGACCGACATGCTATATTTCCCGCCCATGCATCTTCTCAGACATCCAGCAGGCTGCGGAAAAACTCGAAAATATGTCATTCCGAACCGCGTTCGGTTTTTGAACGGGGTGAGGAATCTGCTTTTTCCTTGGCTTTCTTGCGAACAGCAGATCCCTCACCCGCAAACGACACGGGTTCGGGATGACAAACGCGCCTTTATTCGCAGCCTGCGAGGCTTATCGCTGGTGCTTGCGGCGCTGGCTCTCGCGCCGCTCCAGGCGCGAGTCACTCGCGTGGAAATCAAGTCGCGGGCCGACGTCCTTGGTGGCGCAGCTTTCGGCGATGTCGGAGCGTATGAGCGTATCACCGGCCGCGTCTATTATTCCCTCGCGGTCGCGAATCCGCACAACGCGCGCATCGTCGATCTGCCGAATGCGGTGAACTTAAAAAACGGCGAGGTCGAATTTTCTTCGGACTTCATAGCGATCCGCCCGAAAGACCCCGGTAAGGGCAACGGCTCGATGCTTCTGGAGGTTCCGAACCGGGGCCGCTCGCGCATTGTTGCCCTTGTTGACGGCGGCGATTGGGACGTCGCGAACGACGTGGGAGACGCGTGGCTGCTGCGTAGCGGCTTCACCTTCGTGAGCCTCGGATGGCAATGGGACGCTGCCGGCCCCGACGCGCTGCGTTTTTTTGCGCCCATCGCAAAGAACGGCGGCATCACGATCACTGGCCTGCTACGGGGCGACCTGATGCCCTCGAAAGCGATGCAGGAGATTCCGCTGGGTCATCTGATCCTCGGCAACATCGGCGGAAGCGAATATCCCGCCGTCGCGCCGAGCGATCCGCGCAACGTACTGACCGTGCGAGACTCGCGTGACGCAAAGCGCACTGTGATTCCGCGCTCGGAATGGCAATTTGCGCACACCGTGAACGGCAAACTTGTGCCCAGCGACCGGCACATTCATTTGAACGCTGGATTTCAGCCCGGCAAGCTCTACGAATACGTCTACGTGGTCGCGGACCCTGAGGTTGCTGGCGGAGGATTCGCCGCCGTGCGCGACTTTGCCTCCTATGCAAAGCACGTGCCAGACGCTATCACGCCCGCAGATCGCGTTTACGGCGAGGGCATTTCGCAAAATGGGCGCTTCCTGCGCGATTTTCTCTACCAAGGCTTCAATGCCGACGAAGACGGAAAAATGGCTCTCGACGGCGTGCTCGCTCACGTCGCGGGCGCCGGGCGCGGCGGTTTCAACTATCGCTTCGCGCAGCCTTCGCGCGATTCCCAGCCGACGTCATCGGTCCACTTCCCCACGGACATTTTTCCTTTTACCGATCAACCTGAAACCGACGCGGTCACCGGAGAGAAAGGCGGGTTGCTCGACCTTGCCGTCGCGGACAACGTGGTGCCCAGGATTTTTTTCTCGAACACCTCATACGAGTATTGGGGACGCGCGGCAGCGCTGATTCACATCACCGCCGATGGCGAGCATGACGCGTCGATTTCGTCAAAAGTCCGGATCTATCATTTCACCGGACTTCAGCATTTCCCGGGGCCCTTCCCTCCCGCCAAGGGACAAGGCGACTTGTTCGGGCAAGAACCGCAATCGCCGTTGCCGATCAAATATTTCTGGCGCGCGATGATCGCCAACATGGACGCGTGGGTGCGCGGCAATGTTTCGCCGCCCGAAAGCAGCTATCCGACAATTGCGGACGGCACCCTCGTGCCGTTGCGCGATTACGCTTTCCCAGCCATCCCGGGCGTGGACAAGCCACACGACGCGAATCAAGGCGACCGCCTGGATTTTGGATCGGACTGGCGCAACGGGATTCTAACGATGCAGCCACCCAAAGTCGGGACACCATTTCCGGTGCTTGTCCCGCAGGTCGATGCCGACGGCAACGAGCGCGATGGCGTGAATCTGCCGGAGATCACCGTGCCGCTCGCTACCTACACCGGTTGGAACTTGCGCGATCCTTCGATCGGCGCGCCCGATCAGCGCGTCGCGTTCGAGGCTTCGTACCTGCCATTCCCCAAGACCGCCGCCGAACGCCAGAAGTGGCACGATCCTCGCAAGTCCATCGGGGAACGCTACGCCAGCCGCGAAGACTACGTCACTCGTTACGCGCACGCAATCGACGACCTCGTGAAGCAGCGCTGGATCCTGGAAGAAGACCGCACGCTGCTATTGCGCCGCGGCGAACTGGACTGGGACGAAGCAACGAAATAGGACGGGGCCGCAGCTCGCGAAAGCTGCGGTGCGCGGCGGTTCTAGGCGCTTTTGGTCTCATCTCCCGCGAGCGTTAAATCTCAACTTTGAGCTATTTCGGAGGTCAGGCCTTCTTGGGCAGGAATCGTAACGCGGCGGAGTTCATGCAATAGCGCAGGCCAGTGGGTGCCGGACCATCGGGGAAGACGTGGCCAAGGTGCGCGTCGCAGAGTGTGCATTTCACTTCGCGCCGGATGGTGCCGAACGAAACATCTTTCCTTTCGTAGACATTTTCCGCGGCGATGGGCTTCCAGAAACTCGGCCAGCCTGTTCCGGAATCGAATTTCGTTGCGGAATCGAAAAGAGCGTTGTCGCAGTCGATGCAGCGATACAAGCCGGGAGCGTGCTCCTTGTCGAGCGCGCCGCTGAACGCCCACTCGGTCCCGGCGCGGCGCGTCACATCATATTGCAGCGGACTTAGCTGCTTCTTCCACTGCTCTTTCGTCTTGGTAATTTTGGGTAGGGTGGCGGCAGCGAGGCGTGTGCCGTCGTCCGCAAATTTTATGATGCTGACCGGGCCCGCGACGGCCGTTGATTGCGATGGCTCATCATCCGCGAACGCGGCAATCAGAGCGCGTTGCACTCCGATGAGCAGCCCATAAGCACCGGCAGTTGCTGCCCCAAAGATAAGACCGCGGCGCGTTAAATCATTCATGCGAGCACTTCGCTGGATGAACCGACTCGCGACCTTAACTCCGCTCAAGCTAGAGCTTTGCAGGTCGCCATTTTGATATTACGGTTTGCAGCGACGATCGGATGTTCCGCGAGCGGCCAGCCTCTCGCTGTGCCTACTTCGCGGCACTCAGCGCCGGAGCCGGCAATAGCGGCAACCGCTTGGGCTCACCGCGAGCGCCTCGCACCTCAAGCTCCTCAAACAGCAATGACGGAGCAACGACCGAGGCCGGCAGTCCACCTTGCGCCGAACCGAACGCTCCCAGCGCGGTGCCGGAAAAACCCGCGATCTGGCTCTGCATGTAGTTGTACACGAAGTTATCGTTGCCGATCCCCGCGAGATTCCTGAGCGACCTGCTGTTTACGCCGATAATGCGCGCCCCGCGCATCACTTCTTCGCGCCCATCCTCGGGATAAACCTTGTAGACCAGCAACGGCAACCGGTCTCCGTTTCCCGCTCCGCCGCCATAGCTGGCAAGCAATTCCGAGAAATCTTCCTGGTGCAGCAAGCTCAGCGACGGATTGTCCAACTCTCGCACGATCACGCAATACGCCAGTTTCTCCGTGCGGCATTCATCCAGAAATTTCTTCTTCAGCTCCGCCGGTGAAACCGCGTCCGTCGCCGTGAAGAAGAGGTTGCTCATGGTCGGCTTGGCATCGGTCAAAAATCCCGAGCGCCCGTGACCATTCGATTGATCGGAATCGTTCCCCGGCCGGCGCGACATCAGTAATTTTTTGAGGGAGCCATTTTCCACAACGGTCACTTTCTGCGCGCGCACTCCTTCATCATCCACCGAATAAGAACCGATCAGCGGCGCACCGTGAAAATCCTTGGTTGTGGGATCGTCAACAATGCTGACGCTGGCCGGCAACACGCGCGCCCCGATCCTGCCCGTCCAGTCGCTCTTGCCTCCCAGGTTGCCCAGCATCTGTTCCACGATTGGCTGGAACGAGATCGGCGGCCGCGAGCCGTTCATCGCGGGGCCCAGAATCTGCGCCAACAGCGGCGCGGCGGCACGCGCCTCAAACAACACAGGACCTGTGTAATCTTCCGCAGGCCGTGACGCACGCAGCGCCATCAACTCGCTGCCCGCCACATTCAGCCCCTTACGTACCGCATCCACGTTGGGCAAATCCGCGGGCTTCGGAGCATATGCCGAAAAAAGATGATTCAGCGGCATGCCATCTTGAGCCAGCGTATTCATGCCCGCTTCCACCGCGGCGAACGTTCGGTTCGTGCGGATCTCCGTGCCTTCACTGGTCATCAGGTATTCGGTGGCATACACCAGATAATAGGTAACGCGCGATTCGTAGATTTCCGGGAACGCGCGCAGCGTTGCCGACGATTCGCGCGCTTCCTGATCCCAATTCCGGTTCGTCCAGTCCGGAGTAACCAGCGGATCGATCACGTGCACCGGCTCCGCTTTCGAAAAATCGTCGATCTCCGACTGCCGCGCCAGGCTGCTGAGATACGCCTGCTTGCGCGAGTAGGTCTCCACCGCTTCCTTAAACGCCTGGTCCGTGGCAATCCAGAGATCTTGCCTCAGCGAGTCGTAGTCGCGATCGATGCCCACCGAGCCGGTCGACCCAATGAATCCGCGGAAACCTTCGTCTCCGATAAAATTGGAGCTGTCCTGTTTGTAAGTGCCCACGCGCGCTTCCACGTCCATGAACCTGTTGCGCGTACGCGCGCTCGACAGCAGCGTGCCAAACTCCGCCACTACTTCTCTCACATCGAGATCGAGTAGCCGGTATTCCACGTAGTACGGGCGCACCGGCTGATTCGTGCCGGGAATCTTCAATTCGAGGCGCGTTTTCGAGCGTGCCATTTCGTCGCGCATCGCCCGCAACGTCTGATCGTTGTCTTGTGGCGCCTGCGCGGCCGCCGCTTCCGCACGCGTCGGCGCGAACCAACTCATGGCTGCGAGGACCGCGAAGGCCGTTATCGTTCCCGGGCGCTTCACTGGGCACCTCCAGCCTTCAACACATCATGCGCCGGAGCCGGCAAAATCGGAGGCCGGTCCGTGGAGCTTTCCTTCTTCTGCACCTCAAGCTCGGTGGTCAAAATCGCGGGAGCCGCCGCCGAAACGGGCACGGAGCCCGATTCCGCGCCGCAATAGCCGTTGAACACTTCCGGCGTGTCGCCCGTCGCCACGATCTTCGTCAACGACGCCAATGGAGTGCCCACGATGTCCACGCCGCGAACCAATTGATCCGGCCGCCCATCGGCAAAAACCTTGTAAACCACCAGCGGCAAAACCTGAAACGCCTGCGGCTGTCCGCGGCCCGTGAACGTAAATCCGCCGGCGATATCGTCGATCAGCAAGCCGAACTGCTTGTGCTGCTGCTTGATCAGCTCGATCAACTTCGCGCGCAATTCCGCGTTCGTCACTGTCTTGTTGCTTTCCACGATCAGATTCCCTTGCCGGGAGACAGGCGACGCTCCAAGCTGCCGCCGTCCGTGCCCGTTCGAATGTGGGAAACCGACCAGCGGTGACCTCGACATTTCGAAATCCTTCAGCACCCCGTGATCCACCAACGTCACGCTATGCGCTTTCACGCCCTCATCATCATATTCGTAGTAGCCCAACAAATCGGTCGAGCCCAGCTTCTTCATCGTGGTGTCGTCCACGATGCTCAGAAAGTCCGGCAAGATCTGCTCGTCCACTTTTTTCGCGAACGTCTGTCCTTCGGCCACATCCTTCTGCCGGTGGCCTTCCGCGCGATGCCCAAATACTTCGTGAAAGAAAACCGCAGCCGCACGACCGGTCAATAGCGCAGGTCCCACGGATGGCTCGTTGAGCGGAGCCGCGACCAGCCCTTCCAACTCCTTGCGCATCGTTGCGCTCGCGGCATACACCGCCTTATCGTCCGGCGCATCCGCGGGATTCACCCAGTCGAAGTTGTAGTAACGTTCCAGGTCCATGCCGTCCGGCGCTTTCCCTTGAATAAACAATTCCAGCCGGTAGCGAATCTGGCCGTACTGCAGTTGCGTGCCCTCGCTGGTGATCTGGTAAGCGTTCTGCGCCTGCGCCGTGAACGTGACGATCGAATTGATCACCGCCGGCGAATCGCGGAACTCCTTGGTGTACGCGCGCACTTTCTCTTCCCAGGGCTTGCGCTCCAGTTTGAAAGAATTTTCCGGGCCGATATACGTGTGGGGCTGTTCGTGGGTGAAGTCCGGCGCCGCGCCTTCCGCGGTCTCGACTTTCACTTCCTTGCCGGTCTTGATCTTGATCAAAGCTTCCGCGGCGGACTTGTATTGCTTGTCCGTCTCCAGCCAGATCGCGCGCCGCAGCACTTCGGTGTCGTTGTCGATCGGCGCCGGCTCACCCGGACCGCCCCGCTGTTCCTGCCGTGTTCCCACCTTGTGGGTGTTGTCCAGGTCGTAGCTGCCCGTGCGCACCGCAACTTCCAGCCACCGATTGCGATTCTCGCGGCTCGACAGCAGAGCCCCGTTGGACCCCGAAACCTCCGCGCGCTGTGTGTCCGTAATCGTGTAACCGATGTAGTACGCCGGGGGGTCCAGCGCACCTAAAACTTTCACCGAGCGCTCCAGTTCCGTTTGCATCGCCGCGAGCACCGGCGAGCGCTTGGCCGGCGTATCCGGCGGTGGTGCGGCCTGCACCATGCGAGCGCCCATGGGCGCCAACAGCGCCAGCAAAGTCAACGTCAAAGGCAGCGAAACCAATCTAGTCCGAATCAATTTATTCAAAGGAATCCTCACTCACGCTTAGACGGGTCTGTGAATCATTCAGTGTACGACAGCGCCTTGGAGGCGCACAAACTGTGCAGGAGTCACCATCGCCTCAAACGTAACACTAGTTCGACGCGTAGCGCCGCCATACCGTTGCATCGAAGCCCTGAGCGCACGGTGAAGGCACTTCCCGCCGCTGAACGAAGATCGGGCTCATAAGACAAACGCCAAAATTTCACGTGATTTCATAACAATGCTGGCTCCCCCGACCCGAGTAGACTGTGGTTGTTCAACGACCAAGGCTCGGGAGGAAGGAGCCAGACATGTTGATTATAGGCGTAGATTATCACCCGAGCTTTCAGACGATTGCGTTTTTAATGGAAGAGACCGGTGAGTGTGGTGAACAGGAACTGAACCACAGCGACGGTGAAGCAGAGAAGTTCTATCGCGACCTAAATCAGAGAGGAGTCAGCGTGCGTGTGGGATTGGAGGCCACCGGATATTCACGCTGGTTCGAGCGGTTACTGGCAGAGTTGGGTTTCGAGGTGTGGATTGGCGATGCCGCGGAGATCAAGAAAAAGCGAGTCCGCAAGCAGAAAACCGACCGCGAGGATGCCCGACTTTTGCTGAAGTTACTGCTTGAAAATCGCTTTCCTCGAATCTGGGTACCGAGTCCGGAAAATCGTGACGTGCGGCAACTGCTTTGGCACCAGCATCGACTGGTGCAGATGCGCACGCGGATTATGAATCAGCTGCAGGCGGTGGCCATGAATGAAGGCTATCGATGGAAGAAAAAACTGTTTAGCGAACAGGGGCGAGCACTGCTGGAGAAACTCTCCTTGGCTCCCTGGGCCAGTCGGCGCCGGAAAGAATTATTGGAGCTGCTGGATCAGTTGGATCCAAAAATCGCGGAGTTAACAGCAGCAGTCGAGCAAGAAGCCAATCAACGGCCCGAGGTGCTGCGGTTGATGACCCATCCTGGGGTGGGACCCGTCACCGGGCTAGCCTACGTTCAGGTCATTGGGACGCCGGATCGGTTTCCCTGTGGCAAGCAGATCGGTAGCTACATTGGACTCATCCCGTGCGAGGACTCCAGTGCCGGCAAGCAACGACTGGGACATCTCAGTAAGCAAGGCAATGCGTTGTTGCGCTACTTGCTGGGAGAAGCAGCGCAAGCAGCGGTACGGTGTAACCCGCACTGGCGGCGTCGCTATGTGCACCTGGCGATGCGTCGACACAAGAACATTGCCAAGGCAGCAATGGCCAGGAAACTCGCGGTTCGTTTGTACTGGATGTGGCGCAACGGTTGGGACTATTCGCAATTGGTTAGTTTCGGTTCGCACGCGGGAAAGCTCGCAACCGGACATGGCGTGAAGTAGAGCGTCGTCCACTTGATTGGGCATCCCGCTCCCTGAAAAGGGAGTTTGCAGTAGTAATCATGGTCGAAGTTATGATCGCAGAGATGTTTGGGTCGAACTGAATTTGCCCGACAGATTACCAACGAGCCGTGGTCGTCGATGACAGAGGGTCAAAGGAAACGAGGAAGACCACTCTCCAGAGTGAATGGAGAAGTGCGCTCAAAAAAGTTTGACAGAGCCAGCGTTGTTAGAGATGTCCGGTTGATGCCATAACGACGCCGGCCTCACGACGGCCCGAGTGAACTGTTCGGTGTTCACCCTAACAGGGCTCGGACCGAAGGAGGCCGAGATGAGAATTATAGGATGTGATTTGCACGCTCGCCAGCAAACGGTGGCGATGCCGGACACCGCAACGGGAGAAATAATGAAGAGGACTCTAACGCACGAAGGCAACAACGTGCGGGAGTTTTATTCCACTCTTCCACGCCCGGTGCGTGTGGGGATCGAAGCTACGGGATCGATGCAGTGGTTTGTGAATCTCATGGAAGAGCTGGGCATCGAATGCCGGGTCGGTCATCCGGCGCAGATTCGAGCCGCCGAGCCAAGGAAGCAGAAACATGATCGGCGAGATGCGGATTTGATTCTGAAGCTGCTGATGGAAGACCGCTTTCCGTCGATCTGGCTGCCTTCGAAGGAGCTACAGGATCTGCGGGCCTTGTTGAGAAGCCTGCTGCCGCCGGAAAATTCAATTCCGCGGGTATTCGCCCGCCTTGCATCAGCCAACGACGCTAGGGCGAGGCTCCCGGCAGTATAAACGGACTTAAGCGGCCGGAGGTTTCTTTGGAAACTCTTTAATCGATTCCCCAATGAATTCGAGATAACTGCGAACATGGCCTTCCAGCTGATCCGTGAAATGGCTGGAAATCTCGGCAGCTCTTTCTTCCAGGTTCTTATTGCCTTCGTCCGTAGCCGACGCGATCATGTTCTGTGCGCTATCTCGCGCAATCTTCTCGAACGCTTGCGAAAGCTCAAGCATCTTTTCGTTACACTCGTTCACAACGGAAGTGGAGTTCTTCTCCAACTGGTCGTGAGTCTGAAGCAATCGTGCGTTCGCGTCACTTTCCAGTTGGTCCGTGACTCGCCTGTAAATTGCCAGCGATTCTTCCTTGAAAACGGTCTGAGATGCCACCAGTTTCTGAAAGTCCGCTCTCGCTTCTTCCATCACAGGCGCAACCTGCTCTCGCAGCCGCAATACGAAGCGCTCCGTTGCTTTGGTGCGTGAGGCTTCGAGGTTGCGTTGCACCCGCTCAACCGTGCCAGTCGCCATAGTGTCGAGGTTATGCTGGGCATTTTCAATGTGTCGCTCGACAGCCTCAGCTAAGCTCCCTTGGCTGTTTTTGACTATGGCCTGCGCCCCCTCGTTCAGTACTTTCAGCCCTCGCCGGGCCAATTCATCTTTCGAGGTCGCGATCACGTGCTCAATCGTTCCGGTCGCCTCGTTCTGAATCTGACAACGAAATTCGTCCAACAGACGCTTCTTTTCATTGGCTAACGTCACTGCTGCAATTTCAGAGACCGCTATTTGAACCTGATTGCTTAAG
This sequence comes from uncultured Acidobacteriota bacterium, assembly GCA_963721915.1. GTDB lineage: Bacteria > Acidobacteriota > Terriglobia > Acidiferrales > UBA7541 > Acidiferrum. The sequence continues at coordinate 208,362 of CAVRLD010000014.1, forward strand.
CCGTTCATCAGGTTGGCAAACCAAGGTGACAGTACAGCGGCCGCCTCATTTTTCTTCAAGACGGGAACCGGTGTAGCAGCTTCGGTCCGGGCCAGAGCCCGTTGCGGTTCGGTCCGCGCTATGACCCGCAATTCTCGTCCATGACTCGCGGACTCTACTAGATTGCCCGATTGCCGGGGAAACCAATCTGCTGGCGGCGACGAAATCCCCCAGATATTGCCGGCGATTTCGAGCTCCACGCCGACGTTGTACGTTGGATCGTTGGAAGTGTTTAGCCTCTGTATCGATTTCACCCGTGCCCGACTGGGGAATCCAGAGTGGCCTGTCGAGCCTAGTCCCGTATCCAGGACCACGATGTCACCAGGACGAGGCTCATGTCTCATCTTGTAGGTGCAACCGTGACAACTAAGCGAGCCTGTCGTAACTTCCTCCCGATAGGGTGCACGGGAGGCATCTACGCTCTGCACTGCCAGCATTATGGCTTTGGAAATGCGCGAGCTGCGCCGTTTTGATGCGTTTGCGACCTGATTAGATGACACTGGACCTCCCTACTCCCCCATCCACATTGGATAAAGGCCGTTGCAAGTCATCCCTCGAATTCTGGAGAACCGCTGAAATAGTCTCTCAGCGTCCGCGGAACTTCAACTGGTCGAACAGCCAGATGCGACTTGTACTCTCGCCTGCCCGGGTGTCCCACGCCCAGGAGTACCAGTCGCTTTTCGGGTGCCTTTGGCCGAAGTCCTCGCGGCTCAAGGCATGCCGTCCAATTTTTCCGAACTGTTCCCTCGACCAGTAGACCTACTTTGGACGCTGGCGTAAATTGAGTCGAGCTATTGCGCTCCAGCGCAAGGACAACCAAATGACTGAAACATCCACTGCCGAGCAGACGGATCGCCGCGCGACGAGCCGGATTGATGCCCATCTCCCTTTGTTCATCTACGGCTCTCTGCTAGGTGGCGATCCGTTTTACGAGGAGACCTTTACAATCTCCATCAATGGAACTGGCGGATTGATCTTGATGGCAAGTAGTGTCCAACCCGGCCAGCGAATAATGGTAACGAACCAAGCAAACGATCAGACGCAAGAGTGCGTCGTCGTATCCGTTGCGACGCAGCCTGCGGGCAGGCTTGTTGCGTTTAAATTCCCCACCCCGATGCCGCAGTTCTGGCACGGGTTGGAAATTGGCAAGGGTACGCTGCGTAACTGGATCGAATACTTCATTGAGGGCCTTATTCTGCAAATCCGTGGTGATCGCACACCCGCAAGTCCAGTTCCTGATAGGTTCTATAAAAGGGGAAGTCAAGAAAAAACACAACTGCATCGACCGGAGCTTTTCTTGCTTCCCAGCCCACGTGAATGAGCCTGCGGTTCGCGAATACTATCCTCAGGTGATGAAGTTTCTTCGTGGTGGAGCCTCCTTCGCATTGGTGCTTGTGGGCGCCGCGCTGCCCTATTCAGCATTGCCGTGGCATTTCGATCGGACCGCGGCCCACTTTCGCTCGGCGGTACAATCATTGCAATTCTTGGGCTAAGCCTAATGTTCGGAGGCTACTGGCCAATACGCAACACGGACGGTGCCTTGCTCGCTGCTGTTTGTTTGAAAGTGGCGCTTGGATTGGGCAGCACGTTACTTGTATTCGGATTGCTCGCGGTGATTTGAGCGAGAGGACATCTCACGAGGAATCGCTTCCGATTCGCCGCTTCGTGAGATGGCCCGACGACTGGATCGAGCGGCCTCCACAGTGAGCCGGGAGATTTCTCGCCATGGTGGCCGTCCGGCCTATCGCGCCCATGATGCGGATGACCATGCCTGGGACTCGGCCTTGCGACCGAAGAGGTGTCTGCTGGCCTTCCACCGCAAGTTGCGGAACATCGTTGCGAGTAAACTGATCCTGGACTGGTCGCCCGAGCAGATTTCCGGATGGCTGAAGACCTAGTATCCCGATGACGAGAGCCTGCGCGTGTCCCACGAAACCATCTACCGCAGCCTGTTCATTGCGGGTGTGGATCGATGCGTACATGAAGAAGGCGGGAAAGCTGGCGGGTGTCGCGAGGGCAGTGCGCGGGTTGGTGAAGAAAACGGCGGCGGGCTGCGAAGAATATGTGAGCCCATGGAAGGTGCCGTCGTTTGATTCAGATGGGCCGTTGTGTTGCTTCGTATTGGGGAAAGAACATGTGACGCTTGCATTTCTCCGCGGAGCGGCTCTTCCCGATCCCGAGAAACTGCTGGAGGGCAAGGCGAGGTTCGTGCGAAATGTAAGGCTGCGGAGTATGGCCGACGTGAAAAGGCCTGGAGTGAAGAAGTTAATTGCGAAGGCGGCAAGGTTGAACAGGAAGGACCCGCCGTCGGGGATGATGGTGGGGATGAATAAGAGGCGGAAGGAAGCGAGAAAGAAATAGCGCAGAACGATGGGACGGGCGGGATGGGTAAGGCGGGAGAAGAGTACCCACCTTCCCGGCAACTCGGCAAACCGGACGCGAGGATCGGAAACGCTCCTAACTTACCGGTAACGGCTGCCAACTCAACCGGTCGACGCAACACTCTTCAAGCTGTTGATCGGGCAACGCTTCCCTGTAGAGAACCGAAATGTCCGGCTGTAATCAATCACACTAGCCAGAATGGTGTTCCGCTTGAATCAGCGCTCGCGAACGATCCTTAGCTGCTGAAAGCCCTGCGCGTGGCTTCGAGCAGGTGTTGCGTCGACCCATTGAGATCGCCGCGCTTACCGGAGAAGTCCTATGAAAGGGAATGTCAAGAGACATATCTCCCCGTTAGCTCGGTGCCGACACTTTTTTTGTCTCGGCATTCAGTCCAATCGTTTGAACGTGCACGCGCGATCGGCGAGGGTTCTTCCTCAGGAAGTCGTTGCTTCGTTTCGTCACACGAAACGGTAAGACTCTTCTTCCTGCCTGTGGTTCCATTTTACTGTCGTGACGGCGCCTGCGTTCCTGAAACTAAACAAGCGTAACGGTTATCCGCCTAGATAAGCGGTAACTCATGGTCCTATCGGAGACTCGTGGCCTATCAGCCCGTGGCGGAATCGCATTTTTCTGAGTGGCGAAGTCTGTATCTGAGATAGCGATGATTTTTCCGCCGATCGAATGGTGGTGATGAAACACAAGGTTTTCTGGGACTCGAGGCCACGGAAGGGCGACGGAACAGAAAAAGCAGCACACAAAGAAACGAGGACTGACGATTTCTCAGCTCCCGTGGGGTACCCGAGCCCAAGAGCGAGCGAAAAATTAGACTGAGATTGAATGCCCCAACGTGAATCAGCAGTCGCTTGAGAATGTTTCGGTGTCCTCGTAGATGCGTTCGTCTCATTCCGCCCGTATCGTAGCAGTGCGCGAAGTTCCGCTCGATCAACTCGCCTCTCTTCCGCAGCAGGCCCTGGCCATAGGCTCCCTTCACTCGCCGCCGATTGGCATAGACCGCTTGCTGTTCGTTGGCTTTGCCTTCCCAATGCCGTTGCCCGGGCTGCTTCTTCTCCGAAATGTAAGCCCGCACTTCCGCACCCTGCAGATTCGCTACCACCGCTCCACTGTGGTAGCCCTTGTCGGCCACCACTTCTTCGATGCCCTGCAGATGCACTTGTGGTTTCTGGCTCGGTTCTTCTGTCCCAATCAACTCCGCGACGTTCTCACCGGCCTGCGCTAGAGTCTCGACCACCGTGGTGGTATCCCCCGAATCGGCTTCCTGCAGCGTCACCGCCAACACCGCACCGGTCTTTAGATCCACGGCATGCTCGGCTTTGTGTGCGAGATGCGTTCGCCCATCTTTCATCTTGGCGATGCGCGCATCTCCATCATGCGGATTCACCCAATCTTCGTTGCTGGCCTTGTTCTTCCGCGTGCGATCCACTCGCGCTAGGTCTTCCCGGGTGGGCGTCTCGATTCCTGATTCCTTGGCCAAGCCCTGCAAAAATTCCTCGTAACTCTCACCCGTATCGCGCCGCACGATCGAACGCATCGCCGCGTTGGCCTCCAGCGTGGTCGCGTCGATCCCCACCGTCTTGCCCTTCACCAGCCCCTGCTCTCGCAGCACTTCCAAAATCCAGAAGAACACTTTGTGGTGCGTCTCCACATCGATCAGCCGCCGTGTCCGTGAAATGGTCGAATGATCCGGTGTGGGCTCGTCTATGCCGATTCCCAGAAATCTCCGTAAGCCCAACGAGTCCGCCACCCGCCAGGCGATTCCCCGCTCGGAATCGAGGCCCTCAAAATAGCCCACCAACAACAAACGAAAATAGATCCCTGGCGCCAAAGAGGGTCGTCCAATGTTTTCCGCGTAAAACTTCGCGCACTCCTTCTCGGCAAACTCGTCAAACTTCCTCTCTTCCAGCAATTCATTCACCCGCTTGTAAAAAGGATGTGCCGGCCCCTTCGCTAGTTCCTGCTGTGCGATCCACATCTGCTCTTGTCGCTGTCTTTGCCGTCGCGTTCCCATGCCCATCAGCAGTTCTCCCCAAAATCTGTTCCGCATTCTACAGAGATTTCCGCAGCACGGAAGTTACTTCAGGTTACCAATCGATTTTCACCACAGGCTGCTATGACTTTCTTTGGTTATCCAAGGGGGCATAGGGTGGAATCGGAGACTCTCGTGTTCTAACGACACGGTGGCCTGACTTCTCCGGTGGATACTCGCCCTCGAACCAAGCGTCTCAAGAACCCGACGGGCCACCGCTAAGGATGATCCCCAGGATGGAACGGACTCTCTGTCAGAGACGCTCAAGCTGCTTGTTGTTTCAAATAGTTGGCGTCGAAACGTACCTCCTTCTTCCAGACCATCAACGTGATCGCGGCAATCTTCCTCGCCAAGGTCAGGCGCGCCATGGTGGGCTTCCTCCCCTTAGCCAGCAAAGCCTCGTAGAAATCGTGCAGCGGCCCGCGGCTGCTGCTAACTCTCGTTGCTGCCCCCTTGAAAATATCTTTGAGGTCGTGGTTGTGGTTCTTATTTAGACCGCGAACCGTCGCGGGTTTCCTGGAACGCTGCAGTTGTCCTTCCACCGCGTGGTACTGTGCGCTGTCATGCGTTTCTAATCCTAGCCCGCAGTAGGTCCACAGTTGTCGCTTGGTGCGGAAACGGTGCGGCGTCTGCATCAGCGCAACCAACAGTGCCGCCCGGATGGGACCAATCCCCGGAATCTGCCGCAGCAGTTTCCACGGCTTGTGCTTCTTGGCTTCCACCAACAAGTCCCGCCGCACTTCCTGGCGCAGGAGCCGCAAAACATCGAGCTGTTGGTAGTAGTGTTCGGCGCGCCGCCGGACGCCGGCTTCGCTGATCTTGCCGAGCCATTCCGCGCGATAACGTTGTGCGTATACTTCTTTGCCGCCACAGGGAATGGCCCAGCTGCGATACAACGCCTTGAGCCGATTCATGACCCGAGTGAGATCTTTGGTGATGGTCAGATAGCTGCGCGCCAGCTCCTTCATCGTTCGCAACCCATGCTCTCCGTGATAGACCGACTTGATCTTGTTCATGTACAACAGTTCCGCTAGCTTGTGGGCATCGATACGATCACCTTTGCTGCCATCTTTTAGCAGGGCAGCCTTTCGCGGATTACACACCACGACTTCCGTCACGTGCGGCTTCAGCAGGTCGTACAACCAGGGCGCCCAGGTTCCTTCTTCAAACGTGATGCGCAAATCTCCTCGCAACCCGTCGATGAACTGCAGAATCGTGCTCGCCTTTGTTTCGATCACGCATTCCATCACCACCTTGCCGACGGAGTTCATCACCTGAATCGAAATACTTTCCTTGTGCACATCCATGCCGATATATTTAGTGCTAGTCATGAGGGTGTTCCTTTCCCTGTAGGGAATGAGACTGCACTCAAAACCTACTTCAAAGGGGCGCCCTTTTATAATGTGTGGAAATCGGGCCAAAAAATCACAGGTACGGCTACGCGACTACACAGGAGCTAGTCGAGTTTGGCCGTCACTACCTTTCGTCGTCGTTCGCGAAGACCTTGGTGTTGCCCTGTCGCGAATCAAGCTGCTCGATATTTACCAGGCGAGCTTTTTGAGACTTCCAGCGATCGTGCGGGCGATAGCCTCTTCGCATCCCCCCGACAAACGACCCAACCACGATCGAAGCCTTAGCTATTTCTTCAAGCCTTATGAAACTCCCCAATTTGATGTCCTTGAGCCAGTGGAGACCACTGCTGATTGCGCATCCACATTTGGTGCAGTCGGGATTCCCCCCGAAGATGCAGGGCTCGACCCGAGTAGCTAGGTCAGCGGAATAGTTTGTCGACATTGCGGCAAATGTGCATTTGTCCGGGCTCGCAGGAGGCACACGGATAGCGTTAGAAATGCCCTGGTTGGCCAGCAGCTTTGGATATCGGGCGCGAAATGCGGGCAACGCGGCGGCCATCTTGTCACGATCGGTCGGAGTCAACATTTCAGGGGTGTCTTCGTCCTTCTGAGGAGTGTAGAGACTGATCCAAATGCGAACTATCTCTGGTCGTGCGTTCCAGAAAGCAATGTATTCTTCAATATAATCCGAACGCTCAAGCATGGGCCGGGTGATTGTCCCATGCATGTTCACGTGACATCCGGCAATGTTCTTCAGTATGCGGTCGTAGGTCGCTGGCTTACGCCGCACGTCATGATGTTCAGGGAGACCATCTACCGAAATGGTTACTCGCACTTTTGGAATACTCATCCACTCGACGGGGATCGGGATAACAGCGCTTGTGACCACCATGGTGTGGACGTTCATTCTGCTTAATATCGGGAGTACGCGACTCAATTCACGATGGCGAACCAACGGCTCACCGCCCACAAGAGAAACATGCAGGGGGCGGTGCTGCTGAACGAGACGAACGATGCCGTCCACCAAGTCGTCGCCCCGATAATCGCTTAGGTTTCGCAGATTGACCGAGCCGCCTAGATGCATTTCGCCATATGCATAGCAACCTGGGCAACTGAGGGGGCATTCACGCGTAACTTCGATCGACATCATGGGAGCGCTGCCGGTAAGGATGGATTTCCAAGCCGCGAGCACTTCCAGAATTTTTAGTCCCGCTCTCCTCTGGATTTGGCTCATAAAGTGCCTCGCAATCGATCTGCTGCTCGGTCGCACCTAGGCGGATTAGTCCCCGGGACGCATGCCTGCCCGAGTGGGTAGGCGCGATCAAAACAGCCATTTACGGCTGGCGGCCTGGGTCGTTGCACTCCGCACGGTTAGCTAATCAGATGCTGTCACCTCGACCCGAGTCGTTCTCTCAGTTAGAATTTCGCTCCTCATGGCCGAATGCTCCATCGCCGTGTTCGATCTCGGCGGCGTTCTAATTGATTGGAACCCACGGTATTTGTATCGCAAGCTCTTTGATGGCGAGACCGAAGCGATGGAGGAGTTTCTCGCCACGGTGTGTACGCAATCCTGGAACGAACAACAGGACGCCGGTCGCCCGTTTGCCGATGCCTGCGCGTCACTGAAGCTAGTTCATCCGCATAAGGCACAGTTGATCGATGCCTGGGTCCGACAGTATGACGAGATGCTAGCCGGGCCGATCTCTGGCACTGTTGACATTCTCACGAAGCTAAATTCTCTCAGAGTTCCTTTATATGCGCTGAGCAACTGGTCTGTTGAGACCTTCCCGGCCGCTCTAAAGCGGTTCGAGTTCTTGAAGTGGTTCAGGGGAGTTATGCTTTCTGGCGAAGTGAAACTGCTGAAACCTGATCCACGCATTTTCAAGCTTTTCCTGGAGACTTTTGCAATCGACCCTGCCTTGACCGTTTATATCGATGACCGCGGACCCAACGTGGAGGCAGCGATGGCCTTGGGTATGCATGGCATCCTATTTACAGACGCCCCTGCGCTTCGGACCGAACTAATAGGTCTTGGGCTGTTCCATTAACGCGCTAACGATCCAAGTGGAACAGGCCAACTCCGGCACTTGATTTCATAACAATGCTGGCTCCCCCGACCCGAGTAGACTGTGGTTGTTCAACGACCAAGGCTCGGGAGGAAGGAGCCAGACATGTTGATTATAGGCGTAGATTATCACCCGAGCTTTCAGACGATTGCGTTTTTAATGGAAGAGACCGGTGAGTGTGGTGAACAGGAACTGAACCACAGCGACGGTGAAGCAGAGAAGTTCTATCGCGACCTAAATCAGAGAGGAGTCAGCGTGCGTGTGGGATTGGAGGCCACCGGATATTCACGCTGGTTCGAGCGGTTACTGGCAGAGTTGGGTTTCGAGGTGTGGATTGGCGATGCCGCGGAGATCAAGAAAAAGCGAGTCCGCAAGCAGAAAACCGACCGCGAGGATGCCCGACTTTTGCTGAAGTTACTGCTTGAAAATCGCTTTCCTCGAATCTGGGTACCGAGTCCGGAAAATCGTGACGTGCGGCAACTGCTTTGGCACCAGCATCGACTGGTGCAGATGCGCACGCGGATTATGAATCAGCTGCAGGCGGTGGCCATGAATGAAGGCTATCGATGGAAGAAAAAACTGTTTAGCGAACAGGGGCGAGCACTGCTGGAGAAACTCTCCTTGGCTCCCTGGGCCAGTCGGCGCCGGAAAGAATTATTGGAGCTGCTGGATCAGTTGGATCCAAAAATCGCGGAGTTAACAGCAGCAGTCGAGCAAGAAGCCAATCAACGGCCCGAGGTGCTGCGGTTGATGACCCATCCTGGGGTGGGACCCGTCACCGGGCTAGCCTACGTTCAGGTCATTGGGACGCCGGATCGGTTTCCCTGTGGCAAGCAGATCGGTAGCTACATTGGACTCATCCCGTGCGAGGACTCCAGTGCCGGCAAGCAACGACTGGGACATCTCAGTAAGCAAGGCAATGCGTTGTTGCGCTACTTGCTGGGAGAAGCAGCGCAAGCAGCGGTACGGTGTAACCCGCACTGGCGGCGTCGCTATGTGCACCTGGCGATGCGTCGACACAAGAACATTGCCAAGGCAGCAATGGCCAGGAAACTCGCGGTTCGTTTGTACTGGATGTGGCGCAACGGTTGGGACTATTCGCAATTGGTTAGTTTCGGTTCGCACGCGGGAAAGCTCGCAACCGGACATGGCGTGAAGTAGAGCGTCGTCCACTTGATTGGGCATCCCGCTCCCTGAAAAGGGAGTTTGCAGTAGTAATCATGGTCGAAGTTATGATCGCAGAGATGTTTGGGTCGAACTGAATTTGCCCGACAGATTACCAACGAGCCGTGGTCGTCGATGACAGAGGGTCAAAGGAAACGAGGAAGACCACTCTCCAGAGTGAATGGGGAAGTGCGCTCAAAAAAGTTTGACAGAGCCAGCGTTGTTAGAGATGTCCGGTAACCCGTGCCAGCTCAACCGGTCGACGCAACACTATTCTTGAAGTCTACTCGCAGGAGTTTGAAATCCTAGAGTTTTTCTTGGACGCTGGTTTAATCGCAGCGCCACTTTGTCCAGATGCGCTTGCGTGTATCCAGACAGGTCAGTTCTCCTAGGGAAGCATTGTCGTAATAGCCCATTCGTGTTTTCGTTTGAGCCGCGCTGCCAAGGGCTTTGTGGATCACAGAAATAGACTTTCACATCCGTGGCCATGGTGAAGGTCTTGTGCTTGGCCATCTCCAGTCCGCGGTCCCAGGTCAACGAGCGGCGCAGCGCCGCTGGGAGTTTACGAGCATGCCTAGTCAGTGCAGCGACCACGACCGCCGTGTCTTTGCTGGGCACCTTGATGAGCGTCGTAAAACGCGAATGTCGTTCTACTAAAGTCACGATATGACTGTTCCGTGAGCGGCTTAGAAGATCGCCCTCCCAATGACCGGGGACCGCGCGGTCCTCAACTTCCGCGGGCCTTTCCCTGATCGAGATGGCATCGACGATTTGACCGCGCGTGTCTCTGAAGATACGAGAGTGCTGCGAGCGGCGCATGCGCCGCTTGGATCGCAGGTGCCCAAGCAGCTCTTTTTTTCAGCGCTCCACGCGCTTGGATGAATAGGCTGCGGTAAATGGTCTCGTGGGACACGCGCAGGCTCCCGTCGTCGGGATATTCAGTCTTCAGCCATCCGGAAATCTGTTCCGGCGACCAGTCCAGGATCAGTTTACTCGCAACAACCTCTCGCAACCTCTGGTGCAGGACAAGAAGGCACCGCTTGGGACGCAAGGCGACTCCCAGGCTTGGTCATTCGCCTCGTGGGCTCGCTAGGCAGGACGGCCACCATGGCGTGTGACCTCCCGGCTCACCGTCGAGGCGGCTCGATCCAGGTGTCTAGCTATCTCGCGAATCGATGAACCGGAAGCGATCCCTCGAGAGATGTCCTCTCGCTCAGACCGTGTGAGGGCTAGACCAGAGCGCCGCCGCGCTGCTGGGGGAATCCCTCCGCGAGGCAACAACAAACAGCGAATCGAGGTATGTGGCTTGTCAAAGGCGCGCCCAATCTCATACAGCGACTGTCCCGCCTTCCATCGGCACCAGATGTCACTCTTCTCGATCGCAGAAAGCCCAAACCGTTTCCCTGGCCTCATACAACACCACCTTTAGACAGCGGACTTATATCAGATGGTGTTGCATCGACCCATTCGGACCACCCGGCTTATCAGAGTCGAAAATAACTACGCCTGTGCTTGGCTGGTTTGAGGATTCGGTAGTTCGATCCGATAGCCCAGATTTCTGAGTTGCCGAATCATTCTCCACGTGCGCTGATATCTGGATCGTTTGCTGACTGCTGGGCCCCGTTCTTCGTAACGGGTTCCCTGATGCAGGATCAGCCAGATCAGACGACACTGTCGATGCGCAATGACTCCGATGGCTTGATTATGTCCGAGGCGCGGGACGCAACGGCGATAGATGATCTCGAAGATGCTTCCTTTGACTTTTACGGCGGCGTTAGCAGTCTGATTGAGCAAACGCCGCATGTGACGGTTGCCCTTCGGAGAGCGGTGACTGTAGTTCACGCCGGCGCTCTCTTCTTCGCCGGGGCAGACACCGACCCACGAAGAGAGGCATTTCTCGGAGGGAAACGTCGCTGCGGCAGGGCCGACTTCGGCAATGATCTGCTGCGCGGAGTCCACTGCGAAACCCGGAACCTCCGCTAGCCGCTCGACCGCATCCTGGTGCGGATGGAGCAAAGTGGCTAGCTCTTGGTCCAGTTGACCGATCTGCTGCTCGAGGATTTGCAAGTGCTCCAGGGTCATTTTCAGGAGCCGTCGGTACACGGGCTTGAGCTCCGTGCACGCGCCGAGCGCATCACACAATTGTTCCGGCGTAGCCCGCAATCTCTCATGGGCCAAAACGGCCAGCGCTGCGGGATTAGTTTCTCCGTCAGCCAGCGCCTTCAACATGCGCCGGGCACTGACGCCAAGCAGATCGGAGACCAGGCTGGACAACTTAATATGCGCCTCTTCCAGAAGGGCCTCCAATTGGTTGTGTATCCGCACCAGGTCGCGCCTCAACTGGTACTTCTTGCGCGTTACCGTTCGCCAGAGACGCTGCTCGGCATCGGGCACAAAGCTCAGCGTCAGTTCTCGGGCCACCAATCGCTTCACCAGGCGTTCGGCATCGACGAAATCCCTCTTTCGTCCGCGTCGTCCGCGATTGGATAGCGCCTGCGCCAGATGCAACGTGCCGGACCTCCGCCTGGCTCCTTCCCGCTTCTCGCAGAGCGGCTTCCAATACCTTTCCAGTGTTTCCCACACGGGTTTCCAATATTGCGCCGTCGACTCCATGACTATTTCTTCGGCCTCTTGCTCGACGAGCCACGCAGCCAACGATCGCAGTTGTTCAGGGTTGCTGCTAAACATCCTCCGCTCAAATTGGTATTCGCTTTCGATTTCAACGTCGGACACAACTACAGCCAGCATCTTCTTGTGGACATCGATTCCCGCTATCCTGTACGACATAGACTCCTCCTGGCCGGGAGCGGAGAGCGTGCTGCGAGTACTTTAACCAGAGTCGCGGGCTATCGCCGCTCCCCAGGGGAAGACAACGACGCCCAATTATTCGCTCAAACACGCACGCTCCGGATCAGACAGATGGACGGCCTCGAAATCTCCACTGATAAACTCGACCTCGCCGCTCCAGGCCGTGGCGATCTTACCATCGTGTGATTTTCATAAGATTTCGCGGGCCGCAGGCCCTAAAAGGACAGATGGGATGAGAAGGCCGGTCTCCAGCGGGATGCGATACGCTCCCAATGATCGACGTGCTCGAAGCACAAGGTAAAGGAGACCGGCTATGAAGAAGATTAGCACTGTGCAGGTATTTGGGAACGAAATTTTGAAGGAGCAAAAGCTAACGATCGGCGTGGATCTAGGAGATCGCTGGTCGTTCTACTGTGTTTTGGATGAAGCAGGCAAAATCATTCTGGAACAGAAAGTGCCGACGACACCGGAAGCGATGAAGCAGACATTTTCGAGGATACCGCAAAGTCGCATCGCACTGGAGACAGGAACACATTCGCCGTGGGTAAGCCGGCTGTTAACGGAGCTGGGACACGAAGTGATCGTGGCGCACGCACAAAAAGTGCAATTGATCACCAAGAGCAATCGAAAAGATGATCGACACGATGCGCGGACCCTGGCACGACTGGCGCGAATCGATCCCGAGCTATTGGGGCCGGTGCGGCATCGCAGTGTGCAAGCGCAAATCCATCTGACGGTGATCCGAGCGCGAGCTGAACTGGTGAGTGCTCGAACGGCCTTGGTGAACGCAGCACGCGGGTTGGTGAAGTCTTATGGCGAACGGCTGCCCAAGTGTGGCACACAGCAAGTCAGCCGGGAGCTGGCCGCTGAATTGAGCGCAGAGTTGCGGGATGTTCTGGAGCCGCTGCTTAGGGAAATCGAATCGCTGAACGAGCGCATCAAGGAGTACGACGAACGGATGGAGAAAATCGCCAAGGAAATGTACCCGGAAGTGTCCTTGCTCCAGCAGGTGAAGGGTGTAGGAACGCAGATCGCGCTGACCTATGTCCTGACGATCGAGGATCCGTATCGGTTCCTGAAGAGTCGCGAGGTCGGTTGTTTTCTCGGGTTAAAACCTGGCCGAAGAGACTCTGGAGAGAGCAAACCGCAGAAAGGTATCAGCAAAGCAGGAGACCGGTATTTGAGAACGATGATGGTGCAGGGAGCGCATTACATTCTGGGGCCTTTTGGAGAAGACAGTGATCTGCGGAGATGGGGACGGAAGCTTGCGGAGCGAGGAGGGAAAAATGCCAAGAAGCGAGCGGTAGTTGCCGTGGCTCGAAAGCTGGCGGTACTGCTGCATCGGTTGTGGGTAAGCGGAGAGGTGTACGAACCACTGCGCAATAGCCAAAAAACGATGCGCGCCGTGGCCTAGAGAGTTGCGATCCGAACAGCCGAGCTCAACCGCCGAGTCCAGGTGACTGCGACTAGGTCCTGGCGCCCGACTCCCACAGAAACGGTGGGAAGAGAGGACGATTATCAGGTAGCAGCACCTACTGAAACGAGAACACCCACCTAGCACCGAGCGAATATCGCTCACCAAAGAGTGCGGATGGAAGGATGGCGACAGAGGCGGCTTGGCTGAATAGGAACAGACTCACGGAAAGAAGAAAGCGAAGGATGCCTTGACATCAACCGGCCTTCTCATGGAAGGACTTAGCGGAAAAGGTCGCGACCTCTTGTTAGTGACTGCTTGCTATTGGTCAGGTTGGTCGAGACTTTGAAAGGCCTGGCCCGAGTTGGGCTACCATGATGCAACTGTCTCGGGCTAACCAGCCCAATGGCTACCTTCGCGGCTCATACCGCATCGCCACCGCCCCCGAGCCGAACTCCAGCCGGCTCACGAGCCTCAAGTCGATACGCTTCGATAGCCCCGCGAACAACGTCGGCCCGTGGCCCGCTAGCCTGGGGTGCACCACGAACTCGTACTCATCGATCAATTCCAGCTCCGCCAACGCCAGCGGGAGCTTTACGCCTGCCACGAGCAGTCCCTTACCCGGCTCCCGCTTAAGCTGCTGAACGGCCGTCCCGAGATCCCCGCGCACGAGCTCCGCGTTCCAATCGACCCGGTCCAGGGTGCTCGACACGACGTACTTCTTTGCTGCGTTGATCGTCCGGGCGAAGGGTTCCATCCAATCAGGCCTCGTTCCCGTCCGCGCCGGCGGTCGCCACGCTGCCTCCATCATTTCGTAAATCACGCGGCCAAAGAGGAGGGCATCGGCCTGGTCAAAGTTCCCGATCGCGTGACGATGCAAGTCTTCGTCCGGGGGTATTGCACGATGATCGCAGCACCCGTCCAATGTGACGTTGATGGAATACCGAAGGGGTCGCATTACGCGAGTGTACCGCCGATGGAGTAAGGTCGACGAGAGCGCGATGCCAAACTCCTGCTAACCCTGATTAACGCCGTTTCTCTAACGACGCCGACCGTGTCAAGAGTTTTTTTTGAGTTCTTTCTTTTGCTTCGCACTGGATTCGCGCACACTTCGTCGTCGACGCACGAACTGCATCTTTTTCTGCTGCTTCCGTTCATCTGTGTCACCCTAACTTGCCCGAGCCCGTTTACGTTCATAAACTCAGTGTTGCCCACCAAACATCTCTTCGATCAGCCATCGAGTCGCGGTAGTGACGCCAGTTGCCTAGCGCCCCCCGCAGTCGGGTAGGACAGTGGCGCGTAGCGGGCTTCGAATGATGCCGACGTTTCCACCGTCCCCCCTATCATTCCGTACGGCGGGTTTTCCCCAGTACGGCTGGAAGGCTGGCATGTCAGACAGGGTCTGCCCAGTGCATCGTCGGCTTAAGCCTGCTCCCGACATTCGCCGATGGATGTCTGGTTTACCTCCGTCCTTCGCACACCGCGTGGTCAGAGTCGGTTGTCCCGCACTGTGTCGGGCCGATGACTCTTTAGTGTGCCGCCATGGAGTGGGGTTGTACTCCGCCCCAGGGGCCCTCGCTCCGGCCCGGGTTATTCTGTCCCGAGCCATCAACGCTTATTGGCCCCATCTGACCCACTCGCAGGCACATCGCGATTTCGCCGTCTCTGCGACTTATACGCGATGCCTTCGCTGTGCGGGAGCGCCTAGGCGACCCGCGAGTGGTTCCGAGCTTTCGCTGCACATTCCTTCCCGACATGCCGTCCCCTATGTCCCCGGGGAGATCGAAATCGTACTCATCCAGTTTCTCGATTCCGACATTGGCCTTCACCGAGATCTGAGCGGCTCGGCTCTCCCGTGTATCCTGCCATCCGTTTCTAGCAGGGCCCGTATTTCGGGGCTTACTGGTTCGCATTCGCTACGGCCTGTCCGGTCGCTCGCCCCTCTGACGGATCGACCAGGATTTCTCCCAGCCACAGGGGCTTTTACATCCAGGCTTTCCACGAGTCGGTCACCCTTCTCGCTGCTGGATATAACTACGACAGTCACTGGACTTTTCTGTCGGTGGGACTTTCACCCACTGGAATAGCAGCTATCCTCGCTGCACCAGATCCGCACGGGCAGGTTTCCTGCATGCGGTTCTTACCGCAGATACTTGGCGTCGAAGCGCAGGTAGGGATACGGATGAAGGATTTTGGGCCGGGGAAGCCACTGTTCAGCGAAGCCAGTCAGGTGCTTCCACGACATCCGACTTTTCTGACTGCGACGTTGCAGCACTCGCAGCCAGCGTTTGCTCACTTCACGCCGAAAGCGCTGGAGACTGACGAAGTTTCCGGGAACGGCATGATAGTTGAAGTAGCCCTGTATCACGCTCCTCAACCATTTCCCGACTTCCGCCAGCGGGTGATGCATGCGCTTCCTAAGCTCGTCCTTTACCTGTTTCAACTTGGCAAGGAGTCGCTTTCGGATACTTTTGCGCAACACGAGGAACTTGCCGTTCTTCCTGGCTTGCCCACAGATGTGGGTGAAGCCCAGAAAGTTGAACGTCTCCGGCTTGCCTTCCCCATGCTTCTTCCGACTTAATGCAGCAAAACGCCCGAACTCGATCAGGCGCGTTTTGTCCGGATGCAGTTCCAGCCCGAACTTCTGCAGACGTTCCTTCCATTCCCGAAGAAAACACTCCGCATCGGCACGGTGCTGGAATCCCAGAACACTATCGTCAGCATAACGGACCACTATCACTTCCCCTGCGGCTCGATGCTTCCGCCAGTGCTGGACCCAAAGATCGAAAACGTAATGTAAGTAAACGTTCGCGAGCAGCGGCGAAATCACCGAACCCTGCGGAGTCCCTACTTCCGTCTTCGACCATTCCCCATCCTCGGATACTCCGGCCCTCAGCCACTTTTGGATCAGGCGAAGAATCCGTCGATCAGCGATCCGGTGCTTGAGAAATTTGACCATCCATTCGTGCGAAATGGTCCCAAAGAAATCACGAATGTCGGCATCCAGCACCCAGTTCACTTTCTTCCTCATGATCCCCATCCATAACGCATCCAGCGCATCATGTTGGCTGCGTCCCGGTCGGAAGCCGTAGGAGAACCCCAAGAAGTCCTCTTCATAAATCTGATTGAGGACCGTTCCCACGGCGTGTTGAACGATTTTGTCCTCCAGGGCAGCAATGCCCAAGGGCCGCTGTCGTCCATCCGCTTTGGGTAGGTAGGCTCTCTTGGAAGGTTGCGCTCGATACGCACCCAGGTGCACGCGGCTGTGTAAGTCCTCCAGCCGCTTGTCCAGGTCCGTCTCGTAATTCTTCCATGTCATTCCGTCCACACCTGGAGCCGCTTCCCGCTTTAGGGCGTAGAAACTGTCCAGAAGTAGGAGAACGGTGACATGGTGTAAGAGCGCGATGAACCGTAACCGCTTGTCCTTTCCTGCTGCTTCCCGCACACGGCCCAGCCCGCTCAACGCGTTGCCCCAGCTCTGAGTTTGGGACGCGGTCGTCTGCTCCGTGTTCTCCTTGGTCGGTCGTCTTCCCTCCGCACCCTCCGCCGACGGCTTTCCGTCTTTGTTCGGGCACCTCGCAGGTACTACACGACCGTGCGACTCTCCATCAACGTTCATGTTGGACTTGTGGTTCATCACCTTCTCCAACCGGCCCGCTCATCACTTCCTGTCGGGCGTTGACAGAGCCTCCCGGATCTCGCGCGTGGAGTTTCCATACATGCGGGGGTCTCTGACCTCGCAGAGTACAAAGGACGCTTGCGATTACGCATCCCCCGATATTGCCTTCCGCCATCATGGACGACGTCGGCACTCTGATTTTTTTAACATATCGCGGCTCAATACCCCGCCTGCATGTGCTCCTGTCAACGCTTCGCTTCCAGCCTTGCGACTGTGGGCGCATGACTCGGAGCCGGTGTGGCTCGCTAGGCCTTCACCGTATGGCTCTTTCATCCACACCTCCACGCCGGTTTATCCCGGCGCACCCATGATGAATTATTCGAACTCCCTGTTCCTAAAGGGAGGCGGGTAGCCTAATCAACCGGTCGGTGACGTCTCGCACCATACCGCGTTTCTGGCATCCCCGCACGGGCATCACTGCTGCAACGATTGGGTGGTGCAGTACCGGGGGCATTTTTTGCAACTCAAGCCGCAGAACAAGCGTTATGGACCGACGCAAGCCAAGGCCTTGATCTGTGAGTGGGAGGATGGAGCGGTGGAAGTGCGCTACCGCGGAAAACGCATGGACTACGAAGATCTGGCCGTTCGACCACCCGTAGTGCAAGCCGCGGCAGGAGAGGCGCGTCGCGAGTTAGCCAAGCAGGTAGGGAGTAAGCCTGCGCAGGATCATCCCTGGCGGCAAGGCTACGAGCAGAGAATGAAGCTGCAGCGACGGAATCGATCGCACGGGTCATCACTCCTTGGGGTGTCCGCCTCCGCTACGCCCAAAGCGCGCCGCACAAACCGCGGCGCAGGGCTCCACTCCGGCGAACACCCCAAGGACAACAGCAAATCAAAAGAAAAAGGGTCATTTCTAATGAGGCAAGGAAGGGGACATTTCTAAAGAGGCTTGACACCGATGAAGCGCTTCTCTTGACGCTTCAACCAAGACTTCGTAGCATGAAATGTTGCATTAAGGCCGGCGTAGCTCAGTGGTAGAGCGAGGGTCTCATAATCCCTAGGCCGTGGGTTCGATTCCCTCCGCCGGCACCATTGAAATTTCAGATCCTCGGACAATGCTCAGCGAGAGTGGGCTGTCACTCGCCTGGCAAGTCTCAAACCTAAAATGCAGTCGCGCCTTGCCGTGTCTCCTCAATTCATGCCACACACAGAATCAACGGTTTTGAATAACGAGAGTGCTGCTTTAGAGTTCCTTCGGAAATGGATATTTCCGGAGGTTTGAGCTCTCCGGTAAACTGAGCGCGTATGAATTGGAGAACCCGGTCCTGTCCCTCCATCGGGCCCTTTAGCTCTGCCCGGCGGGGTACGTGGTGAACGGTGGGAAGCGTTCACGTCGTGACTGGCTTCTGCAGACCTCGCGTCTTGCGCTAGGAATTCCTCTAGGCGTTTTACCGATGTCAGCCGCTCTGGCGGGAAGCGCCTGGCCAAATCCGGCGCCCGCACTTCCCCAGCAAAGTACGCCGCCACCGATCAGTGGCATCTCCTCGCTGTTCAGCAGCGATCCCACGAAATACCGTTTCACGCTCGAGGAAGACCGGTTTCTGGAACAGATCGAGCGCGCATGCTTTCAGTTCTTCTGGGACGAAGCAAATCCTTACACCGGCTTGGTGAAAGACCGCAGTCAAGCCAATGGAACCGACTCTCGCAACGTCGCGAGCATTGCCGCCACTGGATTCGGATTGACCGGCTTGTGCATCGCGGACCATCGCGGCTGGGAAGACAAGCGAAAGATTCGCGAACGCGTGCGCAACACACTTCGCTTCGTGGCCACCCGCGTCCCGCAGGCCCACGGATTCT
This sequence comes from uncultured Acidobacteriota bacterium, assembly GCA_963721915.1. GTDB lineage: Bacteria > Acidobacteriota > Terriglobia > Acidiferrales > UBA7541 > Acidiferrum. The sequence goes on from CAVRLD010000014.1 coordinate 227,107, forward strand.
TTTGCCATTTCCTGAATTTCCAGAATGGCGAACGCGTGTTCCAATCCGAAGTATCTTCGATCGATACCTGTCTTTTCATCTGTGGAGTGCTGACCTGCCGGACGTATTTCGACGACGCCGAGATTCACGACCTAGCGATGACCCTCTACAACCGCGTCGATTGGAACTGGCTGCTCCATGGAGAAAAAACGCTGTCGATGGGCTGGACCCCCGAGCACGGCTTCATCAAGGCGCGCTGGGATGCCTACAGCGAACTGATGATGGTCTATCTGCTGGGCATCGGGTCTCCCGCCAACGTCATGACGAAGACCAACTGGGAGGCCTGGACGCGAACTTACTTTGAGTTCAATGGCATCCGCTACATCGGTGCGCACGCGCCGTTGTTCGTGCACCAGTACTCGCATGCGTGGTTCGATTTCCGCGGGAAGCGCGACAAGTTTGCGGACTATTTCGTCAATTCCGTGATTGCTACCAAAGTTCACGAATTGTGGTGCCTGGAGCTGGCCCGCGAATTTCCTGACTATACCGAAGATTTGTGGGGCATAACGGCGTCCGATTCAGCGCGTGGCTACGCGGTCTGGGGCGGCCCACCCGCAATGGGCCACATCGATGGAAGCGTTGTGCCTTGCGCGGCGGCAGGTTCGCTGCCTTTTCTGCCCGAAGCGACACTCCGCGTGCTGCGAACCATTTACACCAAGTATCAGGAGCGCACGTGGCGCCGCTATGGATTTGTCGATGCCTTCAATCCGCTGACGAACTGGTATAGCCAGGACGTCCTCGGAATCGATACAGGTATCATGATGCTGATGGCCGAGAACGCCCGCACCGGTTTCGTGTGGGAACATTTCATGAAAAACGACATCGCAAAAAATGGCATGACCCGCGCCGGATTCTACGCGACCGCGCCGGAGACGCCCACCGCGGCTATCTCGCCAATTCCCCCGGGCTATCCAATCTACGTAACAAAATAGAAAATCGGAAGCCCGCGCGAGGCAAGACCTCTACTTTTCAATTTCAATCAAAGCCAGCGCATGAGGCTGAAGCTCCACCGTAAGCGACCCACCCTTGAGCGCGTAGGATTTCGGTGCCGGGAGCGCGGCCGCTTTCCGCAAAGCTTCGATCTGGGCAACGGTGGGCGATGCTGGCCGTCCCTGTTTCTCGAACTCAGGCAGCGGAGACCCGTGTTCCTTGTCCACGATAGTTACTTTCGCCGTGCCGGTAGCCATGCCTCTAAATCGCAGTGTGACACTCTTGGCAGGGCCGGCCTCCTCCGGCAGGAACAGATTCCACGCCGCGATTGCCAGCGATCCATCTTTACGCCGCGTGACCAGCAACGAATCCGACGAAACATTCAGCCGAGTGTCGCCAAGTCGATGGAGTAGCGCGAAATCGTTGAACGCCGGCTTGGGAATGTCGCGCTCCGCCAGCAGCCCGAAGCCGCCATAAAACGGCGTCTTCACCACGCCTTGCTCCTCGAAAACGTCGGAGAGCGTCCAGTAGCTCATAATATCGGCGAGGCCGTCGCATTCGCGAATCGTGTTGGCCAGGAATGGTCCCATGTAGGCGCTGTCCGTGACTTGAGTCTCGTTGTCATACGCGGCGTTGTACTCCGTCCAGATCAGCGGCATTTTCGGATAGGCGGAAGCGGCGATCTGCTCATGAACCTTCTTCACGGAGCGGCAGACCATTTTGTTGCGTGAGATTTGCTCGTGCGTGCCGAATACGTCTTCAGCTTTATCGTTGCCGTAGACGTGGCTGGAAACGAAATCAACCGGCACACTTTTGTCTTTGCAATGAGCGAGGAAGCGATCGGCCCAGGCGGCTTGTGCGGTCGACGGTCCGCCGACGCGAAGGCGCGGGCTGACGCGCTTTACGGCCAGCGCGGCTTGATCGTAAAGCTGATAGTAAGTTTCATCCTTCGGATTACCGACCCAGAAGTCGAGGTTGGGTTCATTCCAGACTTCGAAATACCACTGCGAGACCTCTTCGATGCCGTAGCGCTCCACCAGGTGGCGCGTGAAAGCCTCAATCAACTGGCCCCACTTGTCCCAATCCTTTGGCGGAGCGACATTCTGCTTGTACCAGAAAGCGTGGAGAGCATTGGGGTCGGAGGTGAGTTTCTTAGGCATGAAGCTAAGCTCAACCAGCGGCCGGACTTTATTTGCAAGCACGCCGTCGTAAATCTGATCGACGTACGAAAAGTTGTAAATGGGCTTGCCGTTCGCGTCTTCGTCGTAGAGCCCGACCTCGTCGTGGAAGATGGCGTGGAAGCGGATGTATTCGAAATCGGTGATGCGTTTGGTTTCGCGCAAGTCGTGGCGATAGTCGTCGCGCAGCGAGAGAATGGCGCGGCCGGAGCCAAACATTTTCTCCCAGAAGTGCGGCAGCGGGTGCGACGCGGCATTAGGGTCGATTTCTACGGCCTCGGCCATCGTTTGTGGCGCGGCGATTGCATGAGACGGGAAAAGGAAAGCAGAAAAAAGCAAAAGAGGAAGCGCTACGCGGCGCATCGTTGTCGGCATTTGGTCGTTGTCTCCGCAGAGAGTTTATAGCAGAGGGCTGCCGAGTTGTAGAGGCAGAGGCGAATCTCGTCGTAAGGGGTTGTCGCGGACCCTTTTCGTTCACCTGAGCCTCGAAGGGAAGCGGGCGCATGCGCACAAATAAACCCGCCCCTGAACAGCGCAGCAAACAGTGCCGCTCAATTCGGGGGCGGGAGTCGGGGTGCGCGTTGGGTCAGAAGCTAAACCGCGCTTGCAGTTCGATCACCCGGCCAGCTAACGCGTTCAGGCCTTGCCCGAAGGTGCCATTAGGTGACGTAACGGTTTGCGTGCCGGTGATTTCGTTTACGTTCAAGGTCCCGATAGCTTGCGTATTGCCCAACTGATTGTTGCCATTGAAGAAGGGCACGAAATTAGTTTGATTGAAGATGTTGTAGAAATTGGCGCGAATGTCGAGCTTGGCGTTTTCGCCGAGCACAGGCAAGTGCGGTAAGCCGAAGGCTTTGCCTAGCGTCAAATCGACGGAAGAATAGCGCGGGCCCCAGAACGAATTGCGGGCTACGCCAGGCGCTGTGGGAACTCCGCCGACCACGGTTGGCGGCGTGAAGTAGGCAGTCGGACCATTCGGGAAATTGCCGCCGGCCCGCTTGAAGCCGGTATTACTGTAGTCGCCAAGGGCCCCGCCGAGATAGGCGGCGGGACGGATGGTGCAGTACTGGCTGTTGGGATAGACAAGCCCGCACGTGCTTGCGCCGCTGGCGTCAACGACCTGGACATTGTAGACGGGGGTCCACGGGAAGCCGGTGTGCGCGTTCAGAATGCCGGTGACGGTCCAGCCGCCGACGATCTTGTCGAGCCAGGCGCGCTCACCGTGAAAGATACGCGGGGTCCAAACCCCGAAGACCTTGAGATTGTGAGCCACATCAAAGTCCGACGGAGCCCACTCCGCCCGCGGACTAAACGGGAAAGTTCCTATCGCGAAGTCGCTGGAGGCATTGTCTTCTGCGCGAGAGAAAGTGTACTGCGCATCGATCGAAAACGAAATTTGAGAAACGATGCTGGACTTGGGTCAACAGCGCGTTGTAGCTGCCGTTGACGTCGTTGGTAAAGAGGTTGTACTGCTGAACGGCAGGATTGAGTGGAGAGAACAGCAAGTTCGGAAACTCCTGCCGAGTGTAGTGCCGGCTCAGATTCCCCTGATAGCCGACCGTAGCGATCCAATTGTGACCGAGATCATATTGAGTGAGCAGCGAGTAGCGGTAGGTGATCGGAGTCGGAAGATTGTTCTGCACGCCTTCCAAAGTGATCGGCGCGCCGCCGATCGGGAGATTCGTGTTCGGATCGAAGCTCTGGATTGCGTTGGGGTTCACCGGCCAATCCGTGAACTGGTGTGGGTCACCGGGAACGGCGTAAACAATGTTCGAACCAAACGCACTCAGGTTGCTAACAAACGGCGGATTCGACCGCCCGTTCAGGGTGACGGCTTCCTCCATCCGGTTGTAACCGATGCCGAATCCGCCGCGGATGACCAGGCGATTGTGCAAGTCCTGGTTAAGCAAGGGTAGTTTTCCAGGACTCCAGGCGAAGCCGATCTGTGGGCCGAAATTGTGGTAGCTCGAATTGTAGAGATCGCCGCCCACCTTAAGACGGAGGCCAGTCAGAGGGTCGGGCAGGGCGCCAAGGACGGGATTGCTGATATTCCCGAACTTTTCGTGAACGGGACCAAAATACTCCCACCGCAGCCCGAGGTTCACGGTGAAATTGGGCTTCACCTTGAAGTCGTCCTGCAGAAATAAGGCGTAAATATTCGAACGAATATATTTCCTCGCATCGGTAGGCCGGCCGGTAATTGGATTGAAGTTGCCGTTTTCTTGTTGAGGAGCGTCGTTGGCGAAATCCCAGATGTTGTTGAAGGTATAAGTAGGCCTGGCCGCTCCGGCCTGAACATCGATGTCCTGTTCCTTGTAGATGTCCACGCCCGTTTTCAGAGTGTGCTTGTTAAGCACCTTTGTCAGCGTATCGCGGATGTTGTACGTGGTCTGATAAAAGACGCCCGGGCCGGGCGCGCCGAACTGTATGGTAGAACCTCCAATATTACCTAGAGTGTTTATATTATCTGTCGGTAAACCAAAAGGTTCTTGCGAGTTTGTGGAGAGCTCGTTAAAGAACCATCGAGTGACGTTGAAGCGCGCTTCGTTGATCAGGGTGGGCGTGAACGTGTGATCCCACAATAAGGCTCCCGCTTCGTTAAGACGGTCGGAGTGCCAGAGATTCGCCGTGCGGGCATTTCCGTTGAAAAAGGTGGCATCGTTGGGCACGTAATACATGCTGAAGGCGATCAAGTCATTTTTTGTGGCTTGAAAGTCGACGCGGCCGTTGTATTGCGTGGCCGACGCTGTCGGTCGGGTTCGCGGTCTGCACGAAGGCGATATCAGGAATCCCATCGAGACCGCTGCCGATCCCGAAAGGCGTTCCCGCGGTGCCGAATGTCGGGTCGTGTGTTCCACGTCCCGTAGTCAGTGGAGAGCCGATATATCCAATCCAGACGCGCCGCCCGCTCCAACTTCCTGGCATGAGCCCGCAGCGGAAAGACCTGCTTGCGCGCAAGTCATCGGAATAATTCTGCTGATGGCGGTGCCTTCCCCAGGGAAGGTGAGCAGTGCGTTCGCAATGCTGCCCGTCGGCGCCTGAGTAAGGAATTGCGGCGCTTCCGCCCAGGTATTGTTGGTGTTCACAGTGGAGTTGCGCAGCGTTTCGTAGGAGAAAAATACGAACAGGTGATTCTTGACGATGGGACCGCCTATGCTGCCGCCGATCTGGTTGAAACGATTGGTGACGCGCTGGTCGGCGCTTGGTCCGCCCGGGCCGTTGTACCGTTGAAAGGCGTTGAGACCTGGCCGGTCGATCTTGATGAAAGCGCTGCCGTGATATTCGTTGGTGCCATTCTGCGAAACCACCTCGACCTGCGCGGCGGAGTTGCGGCCGTTTTCAGCGCTGTAATAGTTGGAAGAGACGCGGACTTCTTTGACGGACTCTTCGTTCGGAGTTATGACGGCAGCGCCACCCCATGCGAGGCTGTTCACCTCGACGCCATCGATCTGGTAGCTATTGGCGGTGTTGCGCTGACCGTTAGCGTTGATCTGCACCTGATTTTCGGTCTGGAAAATACTGCTGTTGGCGCTGGTCCCGCCGGGCCCGGCGCTGCCGGGACTGTTCTGACTGTTGCCGCTGCTTGTGTGTGCGGCATCCCCGAAGACGCCAGGAGCGAGGCGCAAAAGCTGAAATGGATCGCGGCCGAGAGAAGGAAGGTTCTGGATGTCCCTGCTGCTAAGGGTGCCGCTGATCTGCCCGGTTTCCGTGTCGATCGGAGGTGTCACGTCTCCGCTCACGGTTACGGACTGGGATACGTCGCCAATTTCGAGAGTGATGTTGACGGATTGAGTTTGTTCCGCGGCTACGGAGACATCGGACAGATTCTTTTGCTTGAATCCAGTGGCCTGTGCGGAAAGCGAGTAGTGGCCGGGCGGGAGGCTCAGGAAGTTATAGACGCCCGAGGCGTCCGAAGTGACGGTTTGCGAGCGGTTCGTTTCTTTGTTGACAAGCGTTACGGTCGCGCCGCTTATGGCGTCGCCCTGCGGGTCGAGCACGCTCCCTTGGATGCCGGCACGATATTGAGCAGAAGTGCAAACAGCGAGAAGGAAAAACATGAGAAGAAAAAAAGCAAATGCGGACGCAACTCTACGTAGCGGTTTGGACGACATGGCCTTCACCTCGAGCCCCCGGTATGAACATCGGTCCAATCGGTCCACTGAGCGGGAAAAGCGGAGACGATCTAAGCGATGAACAGAAGTGAGATGTCGAGCGATGCCAAGCGTAGATAAGGTATTCACCGTACAAGAGATTGCGGTGTCGCTGTATGCCATCGGAAGGATTGCCGACACGGGCGCGAATATCGCAGGCGATGGCGCGAGGCGCGAACTGCGGGTTGACACGCGTGACCGTGTTCGTCAGCATGACCAGCCAGTGAGCAATCTGCAAAATATCCTGGATGGATCACCGGCCCTCGTGTTTGTGAACCCGCTTGCCGGAGCGGGCCGTGCCGGAAGGCATTTGCTTAAAGTGCGGCGGGCATTCGAAGCAGAGACAATCCCGGCGGAGTTTGTGCTTACAGCGAGCGCAACCGATCTGGAGTCCCGAGCACGTGCGGCGATCGCCGATGGATGCCCACTTTTACTCGCGATGGGCGGCGACGGAACGTTGCAAGGGCTGGTGAATGCGGCGTACGGCAGCGGCGTGGTATTAGGCGTGTTGCCTGCCGGCGGAGGCAACGATTTCGCGGCAGCACTGGGATTGCCCAAGGATCCGGTCGCTGCTGCACACGCGACGCTAAATGGGCAACCTCGGGAAGTGGATCTTTTGCGGGCTCGCACCAGTGACGGCTGTGAGCGTCTGTATGTGGGCGGTGGCGGCGTGGGGCTCGACGTGGATGCGTGCGTTTACGCCGCGGGGATTTACCGGCGGCTGCCGGGTCGCCTGCGTTACGTTGTGTCGGCGGTGCGAGCCTGGCTGGAATTTACACAGCTGAATGTACAAGCGGAATTTCCCGGGAGCGACGAAGCAGCCGCAGTTGCCGAAGTAGCAGTGATAACGATGCAAGAGAGTGTTCTGCTGGCCGGCGTATTGAACGCTCCGAGCTATGGCGCCGGTTTGCGTGTAGCACCTGGCGCTCGGGTCGATGATGGCTGGCTGAATTTGTCGTTTGTGAAAAGCCTGGGCACACGGGAAGTGCTCGGGCTTCTTCCTCGGCTCTTGATTGGCGGAAATCTGCCGCCTGCACATTTGAAACAGAAGCAAGCACGAAAAGTGCTTCTGCGGACCGACCGGCCATGTTTTTTTCATGGCGACGGCGAAATTCTAGGTCCCGCGCCAGTGGAAATTGAAGTGGTGCCTGGCGCGGTAAAGGTGCTCGCGCCTCCAGCGCGATGAAGTTTCAGCTCTTTTTTTTGTCGATCTTCAGATTCAGTACAAGCTCTTTCTTACTGTCAAAACTCGAAACCGTGCGGGTCGGTGATTTCGCACCGTCTTTTTCAGCGTGAATCTCGTAGTCGGCATTCGGATCGAGCCCACTGAAGCGATAGTTCCCACCGTCATCGCTGATATAGCTGCGAACCGCATTGCTGCGCGTGTTTTTCAAGAAGACTACCGCGGAAACCATGGGTGTTTCCGACTTGTCGGTGACGACACCGTGCACGGTGCGCAGCTGTGCTTCGTGCTTCGGATCCTGCTGGCCAACCGCCATCGAAGCGACCAGGATCAGAACAAGCCCCACAAGGAACAGGCGCAGCCGCGAATTCATTTTTTCACCCCCGCAGCGGGCTGCATCGTAAAGACGACGTTATTTTCGCTTATGCCGCTCTTCGCGCTGATCGTCTTGCTTTGGTCAATGAAGCCCTTAGCCAATATTACCATCTCATATTCCGCGCCCTGGGGAACCCGAATCGCAAATTCACCGCGCGAATTGGTATAGGTTTCCCAGCGAAACTTTTTTTCCGTGGACCGGCGGACGCGCAATCGCACGCCCGGAAAAGCCAAAGCCCTGTCGGTAAAGACAGTTCCGATAATCAGGAAGTCGTTGGCGTGCGTCGCGCGCGAGTGTTTGCTGCTGGAACTGGCCGAAGTGTCCGCATGTTCAGCTGGCGGCTGTTGTTGGTTGGGAGGAGGCGGAGGAGCGACCGGCGGCGCGGGTTCCTGAGCGCGTGCGGAAGGCGTCGCGAGTGAAATAATGCAAATCATCGCGCCCATGACCGTATGCCATCGCAATCCGCGCATCGATGAGATCTTGGATACCTTGCGAGTTATTCCCATTGAGCGCTCTTACTGAGCACTCCCACTCGTCCAATTCCTGCGCGGGGCTTCCATGAGTTAGATGACGGATAGCGAACGGAAGATGTATGCACGCAAGTTGCGCGCTGGCTACTCTTCGTCCTCTTCCTCCTCTTCTTCCTCTTCCTCGATGAGATCGGCCTTGTCGCCGTCTTCGGCCTCTTCTTCCTCTTCTTCTTCGTCATCATCGTCGTCCCCATCGTCCGAGATGACATTCAAATGCACGGGATGTATCTGCGACACTTCCAGTTCGGATTCGCACTCGGGGCAGCTCAAAATTTCGCCCTCCTCTACTTCGTCTTCGTCGACGTCGATTTCGGCGGAACACTCGGGGCAGCGAATCACGGATCGATCCTCCGTAAAGTTTGGCAATGAGGTACCGCGCCCAGGAGCGCATGCACCAGCGTCGAGCGTATTATATACCGCAGCGTGAGAAGTCAACTCCTATGGGACGCGAGGGCTGCTGTATGGCAAACGTTCGGCCCATCGGTACGGTGAGGGACATTTGTCGCGGGAATATCCGGAACGCCCGGTGGTGGGTGTAGGAGGCGTGGTCATTGATGGCGGCCGCGTCTTATTGATCCGTCGAGGCAGCGAGCCCCTGCGCGGCGAATGGTCGATTCCGGGAGGCACACTGGAACTGGGCGAGTCCCTGGAGCGCGGCGTCGCGCGGGAACTCCTCGAGGAAACCGGGCTGGAAGTGCGGGTGCTCGATCTGATTGAGGTCTTTGATCGGGTTTATAAGGGTGACGATGCAGCGGGCGGTTCGCCTCCGGTGAGAACCGGGCCAAAATATCACTTCGTGATCGCGGACTATTTGTGCGAGCGAATTAGCGGCGAAGCAGTTGCCGGGAGCGATGTGACGGATGTGGCCTTTGCGCGGGAAGACGAACTCGGTGCGTATGGCTTGACGCAAACGGCCACGCGAATTTTGCGAAAAGCGTTCGCGATGGAGCGGGCACGCCGCGAAGCTGCAGGTTAAATGCACATCATGATCCGCGCGATCCGCTCACGAGCCCTTCACGATCTCAATGCTTCCATTGGAGTCGGTTAGTTGCAGGCGGCAGCCCCCCGAGCCGATCGTGCCAGCCAGCGAATCGCCGCCAATGCTGCCGGTCGCGGTCACCGGAAAGTCTGAAGTGATACGTCCGGAAGAAGTGTGGGCGCTGAGGTTGTAGCCAACGCCTTCCGGAATTCCCACGCGGATGGAGGAAAACGATGTTTTCAGCGAAATATCCCGGCAACCGCTGCTCGGACGCGACGCGGTCACGAAGATAGCGCCGTTCTGATTATCGACCGTGATCCGCCCGCCGATCGATTCAAGCGTGACGCCGGAGAACGACGTCGTGACAGTCACGTCTCCCTTAACATTCCTCGCCGTCACCGAACCGTTGGAGTCTTCCGCGACCAGATTTCCATTGATGCGCTCGGCGGAGATGCTTCCAAAGCTGGTCTTGGCGTAAGCGTCCGCGCCAATATCGGAAATAGAAATGGCGCCGTTGCCCGTGATCGCGCGAATCCCTTTGGGGATGGTGGAGGCTTCGATGGCGCCGAAAGATGTTCTGAGGGTGACATTGCCCCGCGCGTCGTGGACGCTGACTTTTCCGTTGGAGGTCTCCGCGTCAATCGTCCCCGCCACATTTTCCAGCTCGATGTTTCCGAAAGAATTGCGAATCGTAAGAGAGCTGCCGCCCACCGAAGTGCCCTTCACTCGTCCATTGTTGGTGGTGCATTCCATACGGCCCTTGATGTCCGAAAAATTCACGTTGCCGAAGCTGTTCGAAATTGTGGCGGCGCCTCCAACCGTGGAAATGTCCACGTTGCCGTTGTTGTCGTGAAGAATCAGGTCTCCGCGAATGTTCCGAACGTCCGCACTGCCGAACGATGTGGTGATGGTCGCGGAGCCCGCGTCATTGAGTGTGACCGTGCCATTGCCGCCCGTGATCGTGGCCGCGCCCTGTACCTGGCGGACGGTGATGCTCCCGAATCGATTGCGTAAATCCAGCGCGCCCATGATGTCCGAGGCTTGCACCGATCCGTTGTTGTCGTTGATGAAAGCGTCGCCCGATGCTCCGGTCAACTCGATGCTGCCAAAAGAGTTGCTCAGCCGGGCGGGGCCGACGTCGCGGACCGCAAGTGATCCATGACTATTCTCGATATCGGATTTACCACGCACCCCGTTGGTTGTGACGGTGCCGAAGCTGTTCCGGATGAACAGAGGAGCGTCGGAAGGTATGGCGACGTCATAGTTCACGGAAAAGGACGTGTTCCGGCCGCGAAACCATTTCTTTTCCTCAGCAGGGTAGATCGTGCGGACGCGCACGCCGTCGCCACTTTGCTGCACATCGATTTGGACCTTCTGCGCGTAAGCCTCGGCTTCCTCGTGCGAGCCAGCCTGCACGCGGATGGTGGCGGAGATTTTGACTTCGCGCCCGGATTCGCCGTGTATGCGGACTTCGCCAAACTTGTTTTCGATCTGGAACGATTGGCCGGGGGTGAGCGGCAGCGTTTTCTGAAAATCACGCGAGACCTGATCCTCGCCAGGGCCCGCGGCCGCCACCTGCCTCACCGCAAGCGCCGACAGAACCGCCACACCCGCGAAGGCTCTCAGAGAGCGGCGCCAATGCGCTCGCTGCATGCTGGGCCCAAGTCCGGTCATCGCTTGGCCTCCAAAATCTCTTCGAGCGTGCGCTGCTTCTCATGATACATGGCCAGCAGTTGATACCGCAGATGGGCGTTCGATGGATTCTGACCCGTCTGCGCGCGCAAGTCCTCGATTGCGGAGTCGAGTACCTGGAGTTTCTCGCGATAATTCGCCAACAACGGCGTTTCAGGATTGTTGAGCTGCGGCTTTGCGTCCACCGCGAGTTTATCGATCGCGTGCACGTAAGCGGCTTCGGCGCGCTCCACTTCGCCCAGCGCTTTATTTCTCAAGAGCGGGTTTTGACTCGCCGTTGTGGATGGCCGTTTTGGTTGATTGCGATAGAGCCAGCCGCCGGAGATCAGCAGCAGCAAAGCGAAACCCGCAGCCGCTGCGAACTGCCAGGAAAGGTTGAATCCCAGCCAGACGGACGAACGATCCCACCACGACGAGGAACGATGTTGCTTCGCGGCGCCTGCGGCCAGCGCGTTTTCGATGCGGGGCCACAGCGAGGGGCTCGGCGCATAGTCGCGCAGTTGCGAGGCAACCACGCTCAGCGATTTCCACGCGCGCAATTCTTCGGCGCAAACTGCGCAAGTGGCCGCGTGTGCTTCCAGAGCGGCCCACTGCGCAGGTGTGCCGTCTTCAAAAATACTGTCGCGATCGTTGCAAGTCACGTTCATCGAGTCTCACCGTCTACTAGCTCACTGCAAATGCATCTCACCGTACATTCATCCCGCCGGACATTCCTCTCACCGAGCATCTCATCGAGCTCCCGCAGCGTCGCCGCCGCGAGGAGCTTCCAACATTCCGCGAAGATTTTTCTTCGCCTGGAAAAGCGTGTTCTTCGAAGCCGTCTCCGAAATTTCCAGCATCGCGGCGATTTCCGAATGGTGGAAGCCTTCAACCTCGTACAACAAAAAAACGTCGCGCTGGTGCCGCGTCAGTTCAGCCAGCGCCCGTTCAAGCGCAAGCCGCAGCGCCGGATGAGAACTTGGCGCACGCAGTTCAGGTAGCACCGACTCGCCGGTATCGTCTTCGCTGGCAACTTCCTTCTTGCGCACGCGTTTGCGGCGAGCATCGTGGCACGTGTTGACCAGGATGCGAAAGGTCCAGGTGACGAAACTCGACTGGCCGCGAAAGCTGCCGATGCTGCGCTGCACTTTCAGAAACGTATCCTGTACCGCATCTTCCGCGTCGAGCGGATTACCGAGCAGATTCCGCGCAAGGTTCTTCATACGCGCGCCTTGCAGCGCGTACAGACGCTCGTAAGCGCGCAAGTCTCCCGACTGGCAAGCGGCGGCCAGTGCGGAGTCTTCAACCCTCGCCGCTTCCGCCGCCGGATCAGTGCCAACAGGGCCAACCGTGCCAGCGGGGGAAGCGGGATCACGGAAAGGTTCCACTCGCCTCTCCCGGTCGCCAGTAGCACAGGCTTCAGCCTGTGTCCCGCACCTGATCTTGGCAGGGATTCTATGCTCCCAGGGCAGTGCAAGTCCCATCGTTCCCATGCCATGCTCCCAGTGTATAGACGACAGCACCCCCAGAAATGTCAGGGCCCCGGAGCGCATTGGTGCGCCAGCTGAACGTAGGGGCGTGCTTTAGCGCGTCCCAAGCGAGCGCCTAGCGAGCCGGCCCGCACGCTGTAGCGCAGGGCGGAGTCCGCGGAGCCCTGCGGCTTTAAGCCCCAACTTCGCTTGTAAGGAAGGGGCTTGGCGGGGGAGTCCTCCTCGTCTTCTTCCGACTCCGTGCTCTCCGTGAACTCTGTGGTGCATGCCGTGCTCTTCGCGCACTTTGCATAACAAAGTACTTGACAAGCAATCTCCCCACCTTTACCATCCCCTTCCATGGCCTCCGTAAGCCCACTCCGCTCCCCTCGCAACGAGCCCATTCCCATTGACGCTCGTGCTGCAGACCACCTTCGCTACATCCGCGAAACCATGGAATGCGCCGCAGAATTTACGGCCGTCCCAGGCTGGGGCGGAGTAGCCATGGGCATCACCGCCATCGCCGCAGCGGTAGCCGCCTCGCGCCAAACATCGCCCCGCTCCTGGCTCGCCGTCTGGCTAGCCGAAGCCTTCGTAGCGATGGCCATCGCCGGCGCAACCGCCGCCACAAAAGCTCATCGCGCCAACGCCGCGTTATTTTCCGGCCCAGGCCGCCGCTTCCTGCTCAGCTTCGCCCCGCCCATCATCGTTGGCGGCCTCCTGACCTTCGCGCTATTCCACGCCGGCGCATTCACCCTGCTTCCCGCCGTTTGGCTTCTGCTCTACGGCACCGCTATCGTTACAGGCGGCGCATTCTCCGTCCGGGTAGTTCCGGTGATGGGCCTCTGCCTGATGGCCCTGGGCACCATCGCGCTAATTGCCCGGCCGCCCTGGGGCGACGCCTTCATGGCCGCCGGTTTCGGTTTCCTGCAAGTAGGTTTCGGCCTGTGGATCGCAAGGCACCACGGCGGTTGATTTGAGAAATGTAGCGCAGGGCGGAGTCCGCGGAGCCCTGTTTAGCCTGAGTTTCGAAGGGCGGCTTTTCAGCTGAGGCACCGGGGCCGAATGTAGGGCGTCACGGGAGATAGCATCAAGGAGAATCATCGGTCGGCCGAAGTGCCGGCGCACAAAAGGAACTCTATGGCAAAGTCATCCACAGCCCGGGACGAGCGTTTCCAGCGCGCGCGAGATCGTGAAGCCGCGCCGCCGGCCACTCCGATCCCGTCGAAAGAAACCGTTCCCGCCGATCTCGACCGCTTGATCCATGAGCGTGTCCGCCTCGGCATCGTCAGCGCCCTGGCCGTCAATCGTTCCCTCACCTTCAACGAACTGAAAGCCATGCTCAAGACCACCGACGGCAACCTGAGCGTGCACGCGCGCAAACTGGAAGAAGCCGACTACGTCGTCTGCACGAAATCGTTCGATGGCCGCCTGCCGAAAACCGAGTTCCGTCTAACGTCGTCAGGCCGCAAAGCCCTGGAGCGCTACTTGAATCACATGGAAGCCCTAATCCGCGCAACGCGCGAAGGCTAGCCACCAAATTTTTTTGTCGTACTACTTTGCGGTGCAGAGTACTTTGGAACTTGTTTTAGGCCTTACGAAACACCTGTCATCCTGAGGCTACCCGACAGGGGAGCCGAAGGATCTCAGCGTAAACCCGGAGAAAAACCCAATGCTCGTATCACCCATCCTGACCCAGCAACAAATCCCTGTCCCGCAACCCAGCCTCCCATCCAGCAACCCGCCCATCCGCCCAATCCACGTCGCCATCATCTCCGACGGCAACGGCCGCTGGGCGACAACCCGCGGCCTGCCACGCTCCGCCGGTCATCGCGCCGGCGCCCAAGCCGCGCGTGCCGTAATTGAGGCCGCCCCAAGCCTCGGCATTCACACGCTCACCCTCTTTGCATTGTCCTCCGCCAACTGGCAACGCCCGCCCGCGGAAGTCACCGGAATCCTACGCATCCTCCACGAGTACCTCCTGACCGAAACCTCCCACTGCATCGACCAAGGCATCCGTCTCAGCATCATTGGTCGCCGCGACCGCATCCCCGCCACGCTCCGCCAAGCCATCCTCGACTCCGAAGCCGCCACCGCCCACGGAACCCGCCTGCACCTGCGCTTAGCCGTGGACTACTCCGCCCGCAACGCCATCTACAACGCCGCCTGCCGCTTCTACAAAGTGACCGAACTCTCCCAGGAATCCTTCAGCACAGTCCTCTCCGAAGTCCTTCGCGGCGGATCCACTGAGGTCGATCTCCTGATCCGAACCGGCGGCGAACAGCGCCTCTCCGACTTCCTCCTCTGGGAATGCGCCTTCGCCGAATTCGTCTTCCTTCCCAAGCGCTGGCCCGATTTCACGGTGGACGACCTCCAAGCCGCGGTCCACGAATTCAACCACCGCGAGCGAACCCGCGGCGCCCTTCCAGACGCCATAGCCGGCTAAACAACCCGCGCAAAAAGCTTACTCTGCTGGAGGAGCGTCCTTTTCTTTGGGGTCGGAGCTTTTTGCCCAGAGGTACGAAGGGAGTCTCCGACGTAAAGCCAGGGTTCGGAGCTTCAGCTCCGACATAAAGTCCGCGCTATCAATGGGCTTCAGTGCCTGTGTGCGAACCGCCCTTGGCTCCTAAGCAGTCCTTAGATCGGACTTTCGATCGATTCTTTAGGGGGTCGGAGCTTCAGCCCCTGAGGAAATGCTCTTCGCATTTTCCGTAAGCTGTAAAAGGCGGAGCGTCCGAACAATATTTCGCAAAATCTCGCCAATTTCGTCCTT
Source organism: uncultured Acidobacteriota bacterium (assembly GCA_963721915.1). Lineage (GTDB taxonomy): Bacteria > Acidobacteriota > Terriglobia > Acidiferrales > UBA7541 > Acidiferrum. Next base: position 242,386 of record CAVRLD010000014.1, read on the forward strand.
GACAAGCAGTTACCAGTATGTAATCATTCCTGGTGTTATCGCTAATGTTAATTCGAACGACTTCGGCGCTCCTCACGTCCTCGGGAGTTCGTCCGTCGGAAGCCCTTTCGGCCCTAACCTCTTAGAATCCGCAGTTCCGAAAAATACGCCCGTAACTCCCCTAGAATCCGCACTTACAAAAAAGGCGGGGGAGGGTGCATTTTGTTAACTAACAACAGGCCCTCGATCGCGAACGCCCCCGTTACTTGTGGCGGCGGGGGTATTTGCCGGTTATCGAATTCCAGCGGATGACGAAGACGTCCACGAACATCATCATGCTGTCGCGCATCATGCTGACTTTGGTGGCCGGCGAGTGGCCCCAGCGAACGGAGATTTCAACGGACCGCAATCCGTGGTGGCGCGCCAGGTACAACAACTCGGGATCGAAGCCGAAACGCTCGATGGTCTGTTGCTCGAAAATGATTTTGCAAGGCTCGCGACGGAAGGCCTTGAAGCCGCACTGCGTGTCCACAAACGGCAACCAGAGGATCAGGCGAACGATCTTGTTGAAGACGATTCCTGCGAACTCGCGGAACGGCGATTCGTGAACGGTGATCTGGCTGCGATCCATCGCGCGCGACCCGATAGCGACGTCGTTCGTTTTCATCGCGGGAAGCAACTTTTCGACTTCTTCGATGGGAGCGGAAAGATCCGCGTCGGTGAACAAAACGATCTCACCGCGCGCCTCCTGCATGCCGTGGCGGACGCTGTGCCCTTTGCCGCGGTTTTCGCCGTTAGAAACGACGCGAAGCGAGGGAATCTCGTTGCGGAACTGTTCGGCAACGGCAACGGTTTTGTCGCGCGACCCATCGTCCACAACGATTACTTCGATGTTGCGCTTCGACGAACGCATGTAGGCGGCAATACTCGAAAGCGTGGCAGGAAGCCGAAGTTCTTCGTTGTAAGCCGGAATGATGATGGAAAGTTCGGGGGCCCCAGGGCTCATCGGAAGGAGGATTCCTTCCAACCGTGCGCACCAATCAAAGGGACAAAGCGGCAAGGTTCGAGCACGATGGTCCGAAACGTATCACGGGTGCGCTCGAGGAGGTGCAACTCCTGGTTTTCGATGCCGCCGACCGGCACGATCATTCTGCCGCTGTCGGCGAGTTGCGCGACCAGCGGAACCGGCGGTGCAGGGGCGCCTGCGGCCACCAGAATCGCGTGGAATGGCGCCAGCTCCGGCAGGCCCAGGGTGCCATCGCCACAATGAACGTGGACGTTTGCGTATCCCAGCCGCGCGAGACGCTCCGCGGCCGCGGTCGCCAGCTCTCCTCGATACTCGATGGTGATGACCTCCCTGGCGAGCGACGCGAGGACTGCGGCCTGATAGCCGCAGCCCGCGCCAATCTCGAGAACGCGTTCCGTACCTTTGAGGCTTAGCGCCGCCGTCATGGCCGCCACGATGTATGGCTGGGAAATCGTCTGGCCATCGCCAATAGGCAACGGGGCGTCTTCGTAGGCGCGCCGACGAAATTCGGCGGGCACGAATTCGTGGCGCGGCACCGCGCTCATGGCCGCGAGAACGGCTGCGTCGTTGACGCCCCTGCGGTGAATCTGTGTTTCGATCATGGAGCGGCGGGCAGCTTCATATTCCGACGGCGCCAGATCGCCGCTGGAATCGCAAGCGTCCTTCCAGGGTTTCAGGCGAAAATCTTTGAGGTAGCTCATCGATTTATGCCGGCGTGGTGGATGCCACGGCGTGTCTCTCCCATGCACGAGTGCGCAGAATTTCGTCGATTTGATCCAGGGCTAAGTCGCATTCCTCTTCGCGATTGTAGAAGTGCGGCGAGATGCGCACGCCTGCGTTTGGGCGGTAGTCCACCAATATGTCGCGCGCGAGCAGTTCGCGGCAGACTTCGTAGGCGTGAGGACAATCGATGGAAACGGTGCCGCCGCGCTCCGCGGAGTTATCGGGCGTGTTGACACGCCAGCCTCGCGATTGCGCGCCTTCTAGCAGCCGCGTGGTCATGACGACGGATTTTGCGCGGATGGCGGCGATGCCGGCTTTGTTGATGATGTCCAGGCCAGGCTGGCAGGCGTAAAGCGCGGGAATGTGGGGCGTGCCGTTGAGATAGCGGAAGGAATCTTCGCGGGCGTCGATGCTGCCGGTCTCGAATGCGAAGGGGCGGCGATGGGCGATCCAACCGGTAAGCGCGGGATTGAGCTTGGCGCGCAGATCGTCGCGCACGTAGAGATAGGCGACACCCGGGCCGCCACAGAGCCATTTCAGCACGCCGCCAACGGCAAAATCCGCGCCGACAGCGCGAACGTCTACGGGAATCGCGCCGGTGGCCTGGAACACATCGAGGACGACGTGTGCGCCGGCGCGGTGAGCGCGTTCGACGATGGCACGGGCATCGACGATGTAGGAGCTGCGAAAGAGAACGAGCGAGATGGGGACGAGAAGAGTGGTTTCGTCGATGGCGGCCAGAAATTTGTCGAGGTCGAAACGCACCCTTCCGGAGCTTGGAACCAAGTCCACTCGCGCTCCGTGGCGCTGCTGCCCGTGATAAAAGTATTGGATCGAAGGAAATTCGAGGTCGGTCATCACCACTTTATTGCGCGGGCCGCGAAAATCGAAGCAGGACGAGATGGTCGCTTGCGTCAGAGTGACATTCTGGTGGAGGGAGATTTCACCAGGAGCCGCGCCGATCAGGGGAGCAATCTTGTCGCCCACGCTGACGGCCATGTCCCACCAGCCTTCTTCCCAGGCGCGCACTCCACGCTCGGCCCACGAATCTGCGTAATCGTGCAGCGTGTCGTAGACCCTGCGCGGCATGGCGCCGAGCGAATTGCTGATCAGATAGGTGGAGCGGTCCAGAATCGGGAACTCGCCGCGCAATTTGAGCAGTTCGTCCATTTAGAGATGGCACCTGGAAAGACTTCCGACAAAGTAACACACCCATACCGCTTCACGACAGATGGCCAGGCGCTCGGTTGCCAGGTTCTACGACACGTACTTCGATGATCGAAGTGAGGGTATGGACTGCCTGCACCTGCGTACAGTGTCATCGAGTACTTTCAATAAAGCCCGAAAACTGGCCCTGCGTACCACTGCGCTGGAAAGTCGCGTTTTTTAGACTTGATGGCGTGGCGGAGTAATGAAGATACCGCACCGGAGGATGGAAAAGTCATGAAGGCCTTTTTGGTGCTAGCGGCGATCTACGTCGCGGCGTTTTTGATCGCAATTCAGGGTGCGTCGCAGACCTCGGCGGACGGGGCAACGAATAAGGCGGGGATCTCGCACCTCGATCCCGCAAAGGAAGCCGATATTCGCTCCTTGATGGACATGGTGGGAGCGCGGGCCATGGTTCGCGAGGCGGCGGCACAGAATGCGACGGAAATACGGGAAAATCTGGTCGCGACAATGCCGGCGAGCGACCGGGGACAACACTTCGTGGACGCGTTCGTTGCCGACTATCAGAAGAGATTCAATCCAGAGGAAGTAACGGGCCAGCTGGTCGGCATCTACGACAAGCATTTCACGGATGACGAGCTCAAGGGCCTGATGGAGTTTTACGGTTCACCACTTGGACGGAAGTATGCCGTGGAAATGCCGAAAATCACGTCGGAGATACAAGCCGCGAACCACGCGGTCAGCACACGCTTGGCAAAGGATGTTCTACAGGACTTGCCGACCGAGTACGCCGGCATGAACGCCGGCATACCCGCGCAGGCGCCTCAGGTGAAGGCGCGGCCGGTGGCGCAAGTCCAGCCGGTGAAGCGGTCGACGCAGACTCCAGCCCGGACGCAACCCGAAAGCATGGCGAGCGCGTCTCAACCCTGACCGTTTGTAACACTCATCGCGGAATGTTTTGCAGGCGGGTGAGGCCGGTCAAACGGCTTCTCCCGCTCTGCTATTTTGGGTTGAGATGTGGACGGGCCAGCCATCCTGGAGGGAGTAATGCGGAGACTTATCGCAGCATGCGCGCTTGCGGCGGGAGCACTGGTCGTGGTCGCGCAAGCGCCGTCGATTCAGGTCAGCGCGGACGGACAATTTTCTTCAAAAAAGCAATTCTCTTCCGAAAAGCAGGCTTCTTCGGAGGAGCAGGCCAGCAAGCCTGAGGCGCACGCTTCGCAGCGGTCGGCCGATGCTTCGGCGAAGGTCGATCCCGCGAAGGAGGCGGACATTCGCCAGTTGATGGATGTGACCGGGACGAAGGATCTTGGCAAGCAACTCATGGATGCCGGGATCGCGCAGTTTCGTGCCAGCGTGACCGAGTCTCAACCCGACAATCCACGTGCCAAGCAGTTTGCGGACGCCTTCGCGCAACGCTTCGAAAAGCATTTCGATCCTCGCGCGCTTACCGAGACAGTGATCCCCATCTACGACAAGCACCTGTCGAGTGAAGATTTAAGGGAACTCCTGGCGTATTACCAGTCGCCGTTTGGCCAGCGGATGCTTAAGGTGCTGCCGGAAGTGGCGCGAGAATCGCAGGCGGCGGGATTTAAGCTCGGGCAAAAGGCAGCGCAGGACGCGATGGAGGAGTTGAAGCCGGATTACCCGGACTTCGTTCCCAGTGCTAGCGAAGAAGGAAAACAGCCCGGGACAAATAGATAGGGTTGGCGGTGCAATTACGGACTCGATAGACATCACCACGAGCTTGACAGATGCGGTGCTGTAACTTCGGTCGTGGATCCGTTTGAGCGCTACCCATCTCAACAGCACTCACCTCACGAGGTCGGAACCCATGGCCTGCAACCATCCGAATGTTAGTGCTGCTTTTTGGATTGGAACTGATCCGACTCGCAGCGTAGCCAGCGTGCGAGGTCAAAGGTCATAGGTTGGCGATTGCTTCCGTGTAGCCGAAAACTCGGGGAATAAACGACGACAGCAGTTTCTCGGTACTAATCCGACGGAACGAACCGTAACTTCCGCATTGCGCGTTAGAACGGGAACAATCGCCGACTAAGAGCATGTTTTGTGCCGTCGATTGGTTGCACCTGGAGCGGTTATGCCGCCAAGTCCCTGAATCGTGCCGGGGGAAAGTCCTGGGACGCCTATTTCTTCGGGCGTGACTCTGGCGGAATCAGACCCGCCACGCGGTAGTAGACGGAGAGCTGCCCATAGACTTCGCCCGAATGCTCGTTCAGGCTATAGGCCAGATCAATGAGGCGAATCTGTTCTTTCCCAGCCTGGCTGGGATTGTCCTGAGCGAACGGATCGACAACCGATTCAAGTATGCCTTCGTCGCCCTTTCCCTTAATCGCGGCCGCGCCATCTGCGAAGGATTTCTTGACGTACGCGACCACCGCCACCTTATTTTTGAATTGAGCGCGCGGAGGATCTTCCTCGCCCGGAGCTTTTTGACCGATGGCGAGGTTGGTGAAGTAATAGTTTGCAGCGGCGGCGTGGATCAATCGCTCAGCGAAGGTGCGCGCAGTCGGAGCTGCTTTGAGATCGTACTTGTCCTCGGGAAAATCTTCGGCCATGGCAATCAGTTTGCGTCCGATTTCATTCCACTGTTTGAGCAGAGCCCCCGATGGGCCCGGCGGAGAGGTTGGTGCGGCCTTTTTCGCCGACTCTTGCGCACGCGCCGGCTGTAGCAGCCCGATGGCAGCACAAACGACCACGGTCAGCAAGCAGATCCTTTTCATCGGCAGCTCCTTTTCATCGGCAGCTCCTTTTTGTATTACTTGGTTGCGCGCATCTTACAAGAAGTTGGCGAACAGCAGAAGGAAAGCTTTGGCTGATGGGGTTTCCGGAGAGCGGGCAAGTTCTTCTCGCGTTTACTTCGCGGGCGGCCAACCGATGACTACCCTGATCTCCTTGGGATTGTCGCGTTCAGAGCGGGTCATCACAAAGGTTTGGCCGTCTGGCGAGACGTCGTACCCGGCCACAGCACCGCCGCGGTCAAACTTGCGATCGAATAACTCCAGCGGTTTGCCGGCCTGGAAAACAGGCAGTTGCACGAGAACGCTCATCATCTTGGTGCCGTTGCGATAAACAATCTCTCGGCCATTGCGCACCCACCGCGGCTGCTCGCCGCCGTCACTGGAGACCTGCCGACGTCCTCCTGGCCCAGGCACGGGCTCAACGTAAATTTCCGAACGGCCAGAGTCGTTCGAGGCATACGCGAGCCAGTGGCCGTCCGGAGAGAGAGAGCCTTGGCGCTCGGCGGTCGGAGTGTGTTTGAAGGGACGCATCTCATAAGGGTTGCGAAGGCTAAGAAACCAGAGGTCGGTGTTCGTCACCGGATCGTTTTGAACGACGGCGGCGGTTTCGCCCACGATCGAGGTGACGTGGCTGGTCGGAGTGGCCGGCTTTAGCAATTGAGGTTCGGATCGGCCGTCTGCAGCCACGCGATAAATGCCGGTTTGCTGAGAGGAATCTCTGGCGTTGAACACGACGTACTTGCCGTCGGAGGTCCACACCGGAGCGGTGCTGGACCAATTGGGAACGAGGGTGGTGACCAAACCACGATCCCGATTCAAGACGACAATTTGCTGCCCAGTGGTGGCGGTGCGAATCGCCATGGCGATGCGTTTTCCATCCGGCGACATTGCAGGATCGACGTAGTCCTGAGGAGGAACGTCGAGCTTTTGCTCGAGCCCCTTGCGATTGACCAAATAGAGGTTTCGGAAGAAGTTTCCAGCCGGCCCAGGCGCGTAGGCCAGCACGCCGGTCCTGGATGCGGTGGCCTGAGCGACGTAGTTCTCTTCGTTGACGCCAGACTCGAGTTGGGTGGGGGTTCCCAGGGTAGCGAGCTTGTCAGGATCAAAAGGCACAGCCCAGAGACCGCCACCCTGGTAATAAACGAGGTTGCCAGCGGCGTAGGAGGCGCCTTGTGCGTTACTGAGGAGCTCTCGAAGCTCACCGGAACGCAAATTGACGGCCCTGATGCTTCGGCGTGCCGCGAGATAGTCGGTGAAAGCGACCCAATCGCCACCGGCAAGCCAAGTTATACCTTGGGCGTAGATGGGCTCCTTGGCGGCAACGGCGACTTTCTGCAAGACTCCGCCGGTTGCGGGGACGCTAGCCAAGCCGTATTGCGGGACATCGAGAACCATGAGGTCCTGCGGCGTCCAGGTGCCGCCGAAAAATGTAGGCACCTCGCAGACGACGACGGGAAGCCCGCCATCCACCGGAGCCTTCTTGAGCTTTCCTTCACTGAAGTAAGCGACCCAATCGCTGCTGGGCGAGAAAAAGGGGAAGGTAGCTCCTTCTGAGTCGGGAACGGCAATGGAGTCAAACTGATCGAGGCGGTGGACGTACAAGTGTGACACGCCACTATCCGAGGCGACGTAAGCCAGGCGTTTGCCATCGGGCGAGAGCGCAATTGCCAAAGTCAGATCAACGGCCAGCTCTTGTTTCGCGGGCAGGGCGAGGCTGAACCGCGTAACTCCGGGCGCGCTGCCTGCGGGCCGTCCGGAGAGCTTCGCGAGCTGAAGGAGGAGCGCAAACACGACAACAGCGAGCAAGCCGACTGCGAGGCGCCACAGGCGGGTTCGAGGCTGTGCTCCCCGAGGGGCGGATTCTGTCGCACCGGATTGAAGCAGCCAACGGAGTTGCAGCTTGACGTCGTGAGCGGTTTGAAAACGTTCATCGGGGTCCTTGGCCAAGCATGTGCAAATTAGCTGAGCCAGCGAGGGGGGCACGCCGGCTTGAATGGACGTTATCGGTGTTGGTTCTTTTTCGAGGATGGCGGACGCGATGGCAACGCGCGACTTGCCGTCGAACGCACGCTGTCCCGTAGCCATTTCATACAACACCGCTCCAAACGCAAATATGTCACTTCGCGCGTCGGCTTCTTTCCCATCGATCTGCTCGGGCGAGATGTATTGAATCGTGCCAACGACAGCGCCAACGGTCGTGACCGGCGATCGCGGACTCTCCAGAATCGTTGTCGATCCTCCCATGAGCGGAGTGCCACTCGATCCGGTCAGCGGGTCAAGGGCTGCCGGTTTGGCCAGTCCAAAGTCCATGAGCTTGGCACCATTCTTCGTCAGCATGATGTTCGAGGGTTTCAGATCGCGATGCACAAGACCGACGCGATGCGCTTTCGTCAGCGCGTCAGCGATTTCGATTCCGATTTGCAACACCTCGTGTAGCGGCAATGGCCCTTTTTTCAGCCGCTCGGCCAGCGTTTCTCCCTCCAACAACTCCATGACCAGGAACTCCACACCCGATTGCGAGCCGACATCGTACAAATGGCAGATATGCGGGTGAGCTACGGAAGAGAGCGTGCGAGCCTCACGTTCGAATCGGCCTTTGAGTTCTGGATTGCTGGAGAAATGGGCGGGAAGGATTTTGATCGCTACACAACGGTCGAGACGGGTATCACGCGCCCGATAAACCTCTCCCATGCCGCCCGCGCCGATTGCGGAGAGAATTTCATAGGGTCCGAGCCTGGTTCTGGCAGCCAAATCCATGATTGGCGTGGATTATAGCTCAGGCGACGAGCAAAACTGCTTGGGCGCAGGCCGCGATTGAATTGAACCGAGCGCTTCGATTGCGCGAGCCTCTTGGACCGTTAGGGTCGCGTGCCGGGCAGACCTAACGATTGCGGGCGACTGACAATAAGAGTGGCTGTCACCCACGTGCGTTGGAACGCTACGGCGCGCAAATACAGCTCGCCGGCCTTGTCGGGAACAAAACTGTAGTCGCGGGTTTCGCCGACGGAGATATAGTCTTCGCGAGCATTCTTTGGCGATGTTTGTTCAGCGGGAAGATCCCAGCCGTCTTTAGCGATGGCGCGCCACTGCACCGGAGCGCCACTGGAATCGATAATGGAATACGTAAGGTCGGAATCGACGGGAGTGATGTTGATAAAGCGAAACCGGTAGCGCGTTCCCACGGTCAAGGGAATCGGCGGGGGTTGCGGAATGCCATTGAGCAAAAGCGGCTCGGTGCCATCGGTGCCGTCGCGTGAAAAGAGGAAGATCTTGTCGGTGGCGGGATCGAATTTCTCGCCGGGCGGCAACACGACAATCGGTCCGGTGAGCCCGGCGCCCAATTGTTTGCGCTCGTGCCAATGCGAATGGTAGATGAAGGTTCCAGCGCGCGGAGGAGTCATGCGAGCGAGAAATGTGCTGCCCGGTGAAATGGGCGGACTGGTTTGCGCGGAATTACCGCTCCAACCCGGAACGCCATCGTAAAGACTCTCGAGTTCGATGCCGTGCCAGTGGACGGTAGTGGGCTCCTTTAGCTGATTGATGACTTCAATTTCTGACGGTTCGCCGCGCGTTAAGACTAATGGGTTGCCAACCGGCGGGAGCTCGTTCACCGGCGTTTCGTGGCCGGGCTCGCCCAGATCGTAGCTGTAACCAGCAAAGGTTTGTGCTGTGCCTGGCCGTTCGCGCACTAGCAAGCGAACCCGGTGAACCTGAGCGGAGGAGGCGACGGCGGAGGATGCAGACTTGGCCGCCGGCAGAATATTGACACCGAGAACGATACCGCCCATGCCCGCGTTTTCGGGAGTATAGGCAGAAGAGACCGGGTAGCCAGGGAGCATGTCCCCTATCATCATGTGAATACTGAAATGGCAATGCATCATCCAGTGGCCGGGACGCTCGGGAACCCAGGTCATATCGAACGTGCCACCGGCCAGCACCTCCTGCGTCACAACCATCAGGCGCTCCGTCGGCGTAAAGGCCGCGAAGCGGTCCTGATCGCCGATTCCGTTCACTTGAAAATAAAAGCCGTGCATGTGCATGGCGTGGTCTGCGTCGCTAGTGTTGATCCAGCGCCAATTCGCGCGATCGCCCACGCGCATTTCGAGATGCTCTGTGTAAGGCCAAGATTTGCCGTTGATGGTGGGTAGAGTATTGAAAGGCGAGCCGCCGACCGGCAGCCAGGTATTCATCACAAACACGCGGTCGTCCGGGTGTGTGCCGGGAGCATCGACGATGAACGCGGCGGACAGCATCGAGTCGGAACCAGTGCGTATCGGCAACGAGTGGCGATCGTTGGACGCCCAGTAGTAGTAGGTACCCGGAGGACCGGATTGGAAGCGATATTCGGACACGGCACCGGCGGCAATTTCAACCGCGTTCGGCGGATCGTCGACTAATACCGGGTTCGTGGGACTGTACGGAGACGGAGGGGCCCAGGCTGGCGCCGTTCGTGGGCCCAGTCCGTGGAGGTAAATCGTATGATCCAGCAGGTTGTGGATCTTGGCGGCAATTTCGGTCCCCGCAGGAACTCGAATCATCGGCCCGGGAATCTGGGGCGCACGCCCTTCCTCGGCGAATGCGCTGACGATCAAATGTGCCTTGCCGTCTTCTTCGGGATACCAGATCGCTGGTCGCACTTCGAGATGAAGGCTCAGGACGTCATTGGCCAGAGTACCGACTGGAGTGCGATTGTCATTGGCAGACGCCGCCGGAATCGTCTGGCCCGCGGCTGCAGATGTCGATGCGACAACAAGATGGATTGCGAGGAGCACATGCCTACGGGCGAGCATAGGATTCCCTTCCTAACGAAACAGAGTCTTAACGTCGCTTAGAGTGGGGCCCTTGAAGCTGTCTAGACAGAAGTGTACTTCAGATATCAATACCTAGGACCAGACATATCAGGCCCTGAATAGAACAAACCTCACGTAGATGCACATCTAGTGCAAATGTCTAAACCTGCCATCGCGATTCGAGCTGCGATGTGATAGCTAGCGGTTTGTCGGCAACTCTTACCTAAAATGCGTAACGGAAGGTTTGCCCGTCATCCGCTCGGTGCTGTTCAATGGGTTGTGTAGATCAAAACGCGAAGGGACAGAATCAACACAGACGGCTCTTGATCCATCCGTTCGTGCAAGTAACGACCGCAGGGCATGGCGGCGGCCGATTGCGGCGCGGCACACAAAAAAAAAGCGCCCCCTCTGCTTGCTTTTGCATCAAAGTGCTATTTCCGGACCAAAGGGAAGGGAGGGCGCAGTGGCACCGTTAGGGGCCAACCAGGACGCAAAAACCACAAACGGCCGCGGAGAGTTGCTGGGCGAAACCGCATCGATGGAAAAGCGTCCAGCGCCCCTGGCCGCAGGAGACATGTTCGCCCGATTGGCGGGTATTGGCGTTCTGCTTCTAGGTGTTGTGGGAGCGTTTCTCTATCTGGGCGGGTGGTTCAGCCCGCAGAAACTGACGCCTGCGCGGTTCGTCGATGAGTTTGAGCGGGTGGACGGCATCCACTCGGGTTTCCGTCGCAATCACGCGAAAGGCGTATGCGTTCGAGGATTTTTCGAAAGCAACGGGCAGGGGGCGCGCCTCTCGAAGGCTGTCGTTTTCCAGAGCGGCCGGGTGCCAGTGATCGGCCGCTTTTCCCTGGGCGGCGGCGATCCCCACACCACCGACGAGTTGAGCACCGTCCGCGGCTTGGGGCTTCAGTTTTCTCTGCCCGACGGCGAACAGTGGCGGACCGCAATGATCGATCTGCCGGTGTTCCCGTTCAAGGATCCGCAGGCCTTTTACGACAACCTGGTGGCATCGCAACGCGACCCCAACACGCATCAACCCGATCCGGCGAAAGCGGCGGCGTTCCTCGCGAGCCACCCGGAAACCGCGCGGGCGCTCGCAATCATCAAGAGCCACGCGCCGTCGTCCGGTTTCGACAACACCGCCTACTACAGTCTCAATGCGTTCCAATTCGTCAACGCGGACGGCGCGTCCACCTACGTGCGCTGGACGCTCGCGTCCGTGCAGCCGTATGAGGCCGGGACCAGGGCAAGCCAGGACAAGAATTTCCTCTTCGATGGGCTGATCGCGAGCATCCAGCAGCACCCGTTGCAATGGCACTTGGTCATGACGGTCGCACAGCCCGGTGATCCGACCGACAACGCGACTATCCAGTGGCCGGAAGGGCGGGAGCAGGTGGACGTGGGAACCCTGACGCTCGATTCTGTGGAAAGCGAGGAAACCAGTCCTGCGCGCGACATCAATTTCGATCCGCTGGTTTTGCCGGCCGGCATGGCGCCGTCCAACGATCCCTTGCTGAGCGCGCGGTCGGGGATTTACTCGCAATCGTTTACGAGGCGAGCGGGCGAAACGAAAGAGCCGAGCGAAATCACGCCTTCAGAGGTGCGAAAGTGAGCGCCAGGACGACGACCGACCGGCAGCAATTCACTGGGTCCATGCGGTTCCTGCACTGGCTGATGGCCGCGATGGTCCTGACCATGCTGGGAATTGGCGTTGCGATGGTCGCATCGCTCGGCGACTACCATCGCCTGGTTTCCATTCACCGCCCGTTGGGGATCGCCATTCTGATTGTGGTCGTGATTCGTTTCGTGAATCGCCAGTTCAGTACTCTGCCTCCGTTTCCCGCCAGCATGTCGTCCCAGGAGCGCTTCGTCGCACACGCATCCGAAGTGTTGTTGTATACGCTGCTGTTTGTGCTGCCGCTGATCGGGTGGGGGATGTTGTCCGCCGCGCGATATCCGATTGTCCTGTTCGGGTCAGTGCATCTTTTTCCCATCCTTCCGCACAGCGTGATGCTGTACGCGGTCTTGCGGAGGACGCACACGTTTCTCGCCTATCTCCTATTCCTCGCATTCGTCGCCCATTTTGGAGCCATTCTGTTTCACACGCTGATTGTGCGAGACGGGATGCTCAGCCGAATGGTGCCGTGGCGGGCTCACGCGCGCTAACTTCCTCGAAACGGCATTCCTCTTGGTGCGCCACAGCAAGAAGGGTCACCTCATTGCGCTGGCTGCTCGCCCAAGCGGGAGTTGTTTACCGGGGTCAGGCTTCTGGCCCACGGACAACTGCCGAATTGTCGGCAAACGAGAAGTAATCCGATTCATTTCGGTTTGTCTTGTGATCCAGGCGAATTACTACTCAGCCACCCAACGGCCCCCGCCAATAGGATCAGAAGTCCGCAAGACATCGACGAATGAACCTCAGCGAGCGCCTTCCCCTAGAAAAATGGGAAATCGCGCCTGCAACCTTGCAGTATAGTTCTGAGCGCCCTTGGCATTGACGCGTGTCCGCTGTCGGCAAGAATGGATTCAGCACAATCCTGAAGGGAAACCCATGAAAGCCATCGTTTATCAAAACTTTGGTTCCCCCGATATTCTTAGATTTGAAGACATTGACAAGCCAACCCCTGCGGACAATGAGGTTCTGATAAGGGTCCTCGCGGCTTCCGTCAATCCACTTGACTGGAAGTTAATGAAAGGCGGGCCGTTCATCCTTCGATTACTGCTCGGGCTCGGCAAATCGAAAATCAAACGACCCGGTGTTGATGTGGCCGGCCAGGTTGAAGCGGTTGGCAGGAACGTATCGCAATTCAAGCCGGGTGACGAGGTGTTCGGCATTTGCCGTGGAGCGTTCGCCGAGTATGCGACTTCACAGTCGGTGCCGGGGATGAAATCGGTGTTGGTCCGTAAGCCGGCTAACGTGACGTTTGACCAAGCGGCGTCCGCGCCGGTAGCGGCGCTAACTGCACTGCAGGGCCTTCGCGATAAGGGACGAATTCAGCAGGGGCAGAAAGTCTTAATCAACGGTGCGGCGGGAGGCGTGGGTACGTTCGCAGTGCAGATGGCAAAGTCGTTCGCCACGAATGTCACGGGCGTATGCAGTACGACGAACGTAGACATGGTCCGATCCATCGGCGCGGATTGCGTCGTTGATTACACCAAAGAGGATTTCACTAGGAGTGGGCAACGTTACGACCTTGTGCTCGACTGCGTTGGGAACCACTCGCTATCAGCGTGCAGGCGCGTCTTGACTCCCAAGGGGATACTGGTCATGGTTGGCGCACCGGATGACAGCACGGTGATCCGCCTTTTGGCTCGTTTGCTTGGAGCGCTTGTATTATCACGGTTCGTGAGCCAGAAGATGGTCTTTTTCATTGCGAAAGTGAACCAAGAGGATCTGACCATCTTGGGCGAGTTCATGGCGACCGGGAGAGTAACGCCGGTCATCGACAAACACTACAAGTTGAGTGAGCTGCCTGAGGCTTTCCGGTATGCGGCAGAAGGGCACTCCCGTGGAAAGCTAATAGTAATTCCGGACATTTAGAACAGGCGCCACGACGCCCTTCCATTGAGAAGCTTGCTTACTGCCGACCTGCTCCTTAACTGCGGCGAACAGCGCATTGGCCGTCCCAATCGCACGTACATCAGTGGCGCGGTAGTGTTGACCGATCAAGTTCCGAGTGGTTTGTCGGCAACCCTTACCTTGGGATTATTTCAGGGTTGCCCGACTCGGGCCTGTCGTCGAGAGTACCGCCAATCAGCTCTTCTCCTGGCTCCTATTACATGTTGAAACCGTGCCGGCAAGCCAGCACGGTTTCAACTCTGCGGTTGCCTGCTGTAAGACGAACAGCTCATGGACGAGCTTCGTAGACGATGTTAAACGGTGTTTCCGCGGCTCTGCGGAAACGGCTGAAGCCGGCCGCGGTGACTACCTCGCGAATGCGTTTTTCGCCTGACTGCGCACCCAAGCACAGCGCAACTTCCTGTGAACGCGAACAGGGAGTACACAACAAAGTTGAAAAAGAGTAGTACACGCGGCCGACCGGATTCAGATTGTCTTTTAGTTCATCGTGGGCAAACGGTTCGACGATCATCCATGTGCCATCCTTGCTAAGTGAATTGCGCACATGGGTTGCGGCGCCGACCGGATCACCCATGTCGTGCAAACAATCGAACACGGTGACCAAGTCGTAGTCCTTGCCTGGAAATGCTTTGGCCTTCGCGACACCAAAGTTGAGGCGAACCTCGAGACCTTCTTTAGCGGCGGTTGCGCGGGCGCCCTCGATGGATTTGTCGTGATAGTCAAAGCCAAAGAATTGCGATTTTGGGAAGGCTTTGGCCATCAGCACGGTGGACGCACCCTTGCCGCACCCAACATCGGCGACGCGCGCGCCGGCCTCGAGCTTAGCCTGGACGCCGTGCAGGGAAGGAATCCAAGAACTGACAAGGTTTGCTGCATAGCTTGGCCGGAAGAATTTCTCGCAGCCATGAAACACATCTTCATCATGCTCATTCCAACCCATGCCTGCGCCGGATCGGAAGGCCTCGGTAATCCTGGGAACAGCGGCCAGAGAGCCGAGGGCCAATTGGAAGGCGCCGGGAAGATAAGCGGGACTATCTTCGTTCGCCAGCGTAAATGCCTGCTCTTCGCTCAGACTGAACTTGCGAGTCTGCTCGTTATAGGTGACGTAGCCGCCGGCAGCTTGTGAGCTCAGCCATTCGCGCACATAACGTTCATCTGTTCTGGTTTTAGCGGCCAGTTCGGCTGAATTCAGCGGGCCTTCGGCGAGAGCCTTGTACAACCCCAGCTTTTCGCCAATCACCACCATGCCAGAGTGGACCGCCGCGCCTAGATCCCCAACGAATTGCCCTACGAACACATTCAGTTTGTCCATATCGAGTGCCATTCTAATTCTCCTTTGTGAATGCGATTTCTTTGACTCTTCGTTCAGTGATGCTTTATTGCGGGCTTCTCACGATGCCGCTCGCTTGGGTTAGGCTCAGGAAGCGAATCGCTGCTGCTTCCCGAGCTGTTTAGCGTGCTCACCTGAGATGCGCGAGTACCGACTACTTACTCTTGCTGGGGTCGTCGTCAGGATTGACGTAGTTGAACTGAAGCGGAGATTGTCCGTGGACCTGGACAATGGTTTCTCCGCTGGCCATGGCGTAGTGGTGCATGTTGGGATCGAGGAAGGCAAAGCTCCCGGCGATGAACGCTTTCATCTTGCTGGGGTCAAACTCATCGCCCATGCCGACTTTGAACGTCCCGGAAATGATCGTGACGTTTTCCCTGTTCGGGTGCCAATGGGGCGCGATGCGGAACCCATCAGGCATCTTCAAGCGAATCGTGAAGTCGCCGGTAGAGGCGGTTGGGTCGCCTTCGAGCACGGCAAACTGCGCACCAGGACGCACAACGGGCGGTGCCGCCCCCCAGGAAATGGTATCCGGGGTGAATGCGTTTTTTTCGTGCGAGTTATCGTGCGCGGCGCTGGTGAATGCCAGCCCCGCCCAAGAGAATATTCCAGCCACTGCAAGAGTTAGGAACAAGTATCGTTTCATTGTCGAACCTCCGTCGTTCGGTATCGAACTGCGGGAATCATGTCTTGAGCGGAGGACTATTCCAATGAAGAGCTGATACAGATTGCCTATCTTTTCTATATCGTCGCAAATTACTGATTCTTACGGGATAATGCCCTTCGAGAGCCTTATGCGACGCACAAGATCGGCGACGGGCGAGATCGAACTGGACCTGGGGCGTTATGAGCTTCGCCGCCAGGGTCAGCGAGTCAAACTCGAAAAGAAGCCGATGGAACTGCTGATTTTTCTGGTGAGCCGCCGAGAACAATTGGTTTCGCGCCAGGAGATCGTAAGCAAATTGTGGGGCTCGGATCTGTTCATCGATACCGAGCCCAACATCAACAACATTGTGCGAAAAATCCGCTCCGCTCTGGGTGACGACTCCGCTAAGCCTCGTTTTCTCGAAACCGTGGTAGGCAAAGGTTACAGATTTGTCGGACCAGTGCGAGTGCTGGACGCGCGTTATCCACAATCCGATTTTGGATCGGGTGTTGTACGCGCGGCCGTCCCGGAGAAGACGCGCGGGTGGAGCGAGCGCACTTCTCTGGCCGTCTTGCCCCTGATGCTTCTCGGCAGGGCCACGGATGACTATGGCGTGTGCCTGGGATTTGCCGATGCACTGGTCGTGCGCCTAGGGAATTTGCCGGGCGTGGACGTCCTTCCAACTTCCGCAGTGCTTAGTGTGCCGGCCGGGGCGATGCCTGTGGACGCCGCTTCGCGACTTGGCGTGCGTTTTGTCGTTCACGGTGGCATTCAAATGTCCAAGGGACTTTGGCGCCTCTCGCTGGAAATGTTCGACACGCATCTGCAAAGTGTCTGCTTCACAAGGAAACGCGATCTGGACCTCAACCGCCTATCCGACCTCGAGGACGAGATCGCCAAGCAAATCGCCATGGCACTGAACCGGCCGCTGGGTCCAGCGATGGTTCAACGCTCCCCGCGCTACAGCAAGGACCCTATGGCTTATGCGGAGTTCATGCGGGGTTACAAGCTCAGCTCCTCTGGCAATCCAGCGATGCTGGACGAAGCTGCTCGGCACCTGAGCAATGCGGTTGCTCGAGATCCAGCATTTTCCCTGGCGCATGCCGCACTTTCCGTGGTCTGCGCGACTCGTCACTTTGAACTTGATCCATCGAGCGCGTGGTGGGAGAAGGCCGAGTTTCATTGTTGCCGCGCGCTGGATCTGGATCCGGATTTGCCCGAGGGGCACGTCGCCCGCGCGTTTCTCTTTTGGGGACCGTCCAGGAACTTCCAGCACCTGGAAGCGATTGATGAACTCAAGCGAGCCTTGGCTCTGCAGAACAATCAGCCCCAAGCCTACAACCGTCTGGGCACGATCCTGGCTCACATCGGGCTGCTCGAGCACGCCCGTGAAATGTACGAGCGGGCACGGCCATTTCATCCCAGAAAAGCTGTTAGTCACAGCATCGTACAAGTGTACGTTTGGAACCAAGAATACGACTTGGCGCGCGAGGAGATCGAAGCTTGGCGCGCTGAGAATCCAGAGAACAAGTATCCAGTCTACTTTGCTGTTCAGTTGGCCTTGACTGACAGGAGATTTGAAAGAAGCAAGAACCCTGTTGGACGAAGCGATCCAGCTATTGCCGGAAGAACCGCTGATCGTCAGTTTGGAAGGCGTCTATTACGCGTCGATCGGACTAGCCGGAAAGGCGCTCGACTGCCTGACGACGGCTTGTGCGAACCCAAAATCCTTTGGGCATGCGCACCACAGCTACTATCAAATCGCCTGCATACTGGCATTGTTGGAGCGGCGTCAAGCTGGGTTTGAGTGGTTGGAGCGGAGTGTCACGAGTGGCTTCGCGTGCTGGCCTTTTTTCCTCAAGGACCCTCACCTAAAAAATTTACGCGAGCTACCGGAGTTTGAGGTTCTGGTGAGCTCGTTGCAAGCCAAGTATCCCGACCATCTCGGATTGCTTTAGCGGGACGCGCCCTCGCGTACTACGAATCGAAACGAGATTCCTCCGAATAGTAATGGGAAGTCGGCATCTCGTCAGGAAATCAAGCACTGACGAGATGCGCGTTCCTCGGGACCAATCCAGCGGCATTGCTTCCGGATTGCCCAGCACTCGCCGGGATGAAGGCAGCGCGTACGGGACATGAACACCAAGAGACTAGCGCTCTACATCTTCATGCCGGGCATCGAGGTGTGCTCCATCCCGTGGTCGTTTATGCCAGCGCCCCAAACCTTCGCTGCATCGGTTTCAAACGGGTAGACGTGTACCATCCAGCCGGAAAGATGTGGCTTGAAGTTGCCACCCGCCGCTGTGCAAGCCTCCGCGGTGGTGATCGAGCCGCTCAGTCCGAAGGTTGGATCACCCATGAGCCAGTTGCGTTCTTCGGGCTGGGGTGGAACGCACATATTCAGGTGCACATGCCATTGCGCGACCGAGAGCGGGATGCGCGCGTTCAACTCCTCGTCCGTCGTACCATAACGTGCCATGTACATGACACCGACAAGCTTGTATCCGGGGTTCGGTTCCTCAATTTTCGTGTACAGCAGGGCGGGCGGCTGGTCAGGGTCAAAGCGCGCCCTGTCGCCTAAATTTGAGGACTCCCGGATGAAGTGGTAGACGTCCTGGTTCTGGTCCGGCATAAAGATCGTGTAGCCGTCGGCTTCAGCCTTGCGGTAGTCACGATACCGCTGTGCCGCTCTCTTCGCAGCAGCCAGGATGGTGTCTGCGCGAGCTTGGTCGCCAGGCTGCGGCGGGCGCAGTTTGGTCATGGCCATGTGCGGATCCATATCACTCGCCGGTCCTGCCATAGACTGGCCTCTCAGGCCGTCATGCAAGATGGCAGAGCACGCAACAATTAGAAAAGTTGAAAATACAACCGAGCGGAGCGGAAGCTTCTTCATGACGCGATCCTTTTCAACTGATATGCGAGCTCAACGATAACAGCTATACCTAGCGTTGACCTCGGATCCGAGTGTATTTCAAAAGAGAACGCGTGGAAGTTAGGAATTGTTTGCTTTCGATTCAGATTTGTAGCCTCGTGCGACGTGAAGATGCGGCTTGAACCGCAACGCGGCGGCTCGCCGCCCTCCAAAAGGTGACGGTCCGCGCGAGGTGTCGCGATAGCTGTCTAAGGGAAGCGTTTTTTGATCTTGATGTCGATGCCGAACGTGCCGTTGTAATCGCGCAAGGCCACAATCGAAATATTGCGATTGAGATTGTACTCGACCTGGATGACCTGCTCTTGTGTTGAACCAACATTCGAAATATAGGTGATGGTTATGTTGCGCGTGACCTGCTGCTGTACGGTCACGCGCGCCGCCGCGTTTTGTGCCGACCCGGTCGATCCCACGGTCGTGAGCGCGGGATCCACGCGAAAATTTGTAATGCCAAACAATTTTTCCAGACGGCCGCCGACCTGGCTGGAGACGGCTTCGGAGAGCAGCGCGGATGCTCCGGAGGTACTGCTTTGCGAGTTACCCGCACTGCGCGAGGTGCCCTCCGCACTTGTTTGCCCCAGCGCCAGCAACGTTACGATGTCGTTGCCCGGCAGCGGGGGATCGGACCGATAGGCCAGGGTCAGCTTGCTCGCAGGCCCGGTGAAGTTCAGGGTGATCTCATATTGCTGGATGGTGGTGCTAGCTTCGACGTTGACCACCGGGTCCAGGCGGAAGGGGTTCGTGAAATTGATGTCGCCGCGCGCAACGCGATACCGATTTCCGCGGAAGAACAGATCGCCCGACAATACGTGAATGTGGCCAAGGATGATGGGGTGCTCCCAGGTGCCGCGCACGCGCAGGTCGGCTTCGGCTTCGAGCTCCGCGCCGGGCCATTGCATGCGCGCATCGGGAGTGGAGACCGCCTGAATGTCGAATTGAAGATTGCGCAAGAACGTGGAGCTCGTTGATGGGCCGGAGATTTCCTTGGTGGAGACCAGGGAGCCGGCCACTTCCAGGCCTTGAGCGAGGGTGACGCGCTCGACGGTGACACGGCCGGAGAGCACGCCTCCCTCGGTGCTGCCGGTCAGTCGTAAGCTGCCAGCCGTCAACCAGCTCATGCCTTCGGGATAGCGGATACGAGTGCTATCGCTGCGGGCGGTAATGTCATAGCGCACGGGGCGCTCGGTGTAATTGACGCTGCCGGACAGGCGCAGCGTGCCGCCGCCGGCTTGTGCCGTCAAATTGTCGAAATACAGTCGCGTGGCATCGAAGATCAGATCGCCCTTGATGGCGCTAAGTCCCGTGGGGAAATCCGCAACACGTGCGGAGGCGTTGGCGATGTGAATGTTACCGGTAATGCGCGGGTTGTCGAGGGTACCTTCAAAGACAGCATTGATCTGCGCGGAGCCGGTGGTGGTAAGACCTTGCGCCATCGTGGAGACCAGCCGCAAATCGAGCGCGCCATTCAGCTGCAAGCTGAGAGCGCGGCGCCCCGAGAACTGCACGCTGCCCTGGACTTGAATGTTGGTGTCGGTGCCGCGGAAAGACGCCGATTCGATTTCCAGATTGTCGCGCGAGGAACGGAAGCGAATGGGGCCCGAGTTTTCGAGCTGCACGTTTGCGTACGTGAACACCAAATGGGAAAAGTTGGCGTCCACGACGAGGCTCTCTGGATGCTTGAGATTTCCTTTGACACCGATCTCACCTTCGGCGCTGCCATGCCCTCCGAATTTGCCGAGGTGCAGTGCGCTCATTAAAAATGGATCCAGGTCGATGTTCCGGATGGTTACCTTCCCGTCGAGCGGGAAAGGGTCTTGAAGGCCGAGGGTGATGCCGCCGGAAAGTTCGCCGGTGCTCATCGAGGAGCCGAGTTTCAGCCTTGCAACGCGGCCGTCGGAATTCAATTCCCCGTCGAAACTCCCGATGACTTCTTGCCCTACTCTGAGATCCACGACGCGGAAGGTGCCATCTGCTTCGGGAGAGGTAGCCGGACCGTTGGCCTTTACACGGAAAGAGACCTGGCCGTCGACGGGGAAACGCGCCGACTGCAATTTTGCGAAGTTCGCTAACGGGAGGGATGCGCCCACGAGGTCGAGGGAGACGTTGCGATCGGCGAATCTGTATTCGGCTGTTCCGGTTACGATGCCAGCCCCGCGGCCTGTTTCTTTTCCAGGCGCAAACAGGCGCAGCTCCGCGTCGGCGATGCGGACTTGGTCTCGGGTGAGCGTAAGCCGACCGCGAAGACGATGGAACAGGACGTCGTAAACATCGCCGTCGGCAAGATCAAAGAGGCCGGTGATGAGCGGCTCGCCGCGCGTGCCGTGTCCGTGAAATTGTCCGCTGAGGTTTCCGCGCACCGAGTAGGACATGCCCACCAGCTGCTGAAGCGCTTCGACGGAAGTGGCGCCGAAGCTGGCGTCGGCAGACCATTTGTTGTCGGGCAGAAAACTCCAGTCGGTGAGGGCCAGCGTGCCGTCGATCTGGGTATCGACGCCTCCACGGCGGACGTGGCCGCGGGCGAGTGTCAGCTGGTCCGGGGAGTAAACAAGGTCACCTTCGATCAGATCGAAGGTGACGTTTTCATAGCGCGCGCGTTCGCCGCGAACGTGCCCGGTGAAGGTGATGCTGGAGGTGGGGCCGGCGATCTTGCCATCCCATGTTGCGCTGCCGGCGATGACTTTGATGGCGTCCGGCGAGTTGGGCTTCGCGCCTTGAATGGCGTTGATAAAATCGCGATAGCTCTCGAGCGCGCCGGTCTCAAACTTCAAATCGAGAGCCGTATTTCGCGGGGAGTAAACTCCAGAGAGCGTGGCGCGCGATGAAGGCGTTTCGAATTCGCCGTAGTTAATGGTAAGAGTATGCGGATCGTACTGGTAGCGAATTTGCCATTGGCCATCGACGGGAATGTGCTGTGGGGCGATGTCTTGCGGCGACGACCATTGTATTTTCGCGGAAATGTCGAAGTGCTCGAAGCCGCCCTTCCACGTTTCAACGCTATCCGCGCTGAGCACGGAATCCCAATGCAACTCGTCGACCGGAAAACCGCGTTCTTCGATGGACGGAAAGACTCGCGCGAGGCGCATGCCGTCGATGTGGGTGTCTGCGCGAAAAAGAAGCCCGTCGAAGCGCAGTGTGACCCGGCCTTTCACGGTGCCGCCGAACGCTTCGGCGAGAAAATCGGGAACGACCAGGCCTTTGTTGTCGATGCGAAAGCTGCCGCGGCTGGAAACGCCCGAGGCGTGAAAGATCGGGAGGTAGGTCAGCGTAATATCCTGACCCGAATAATTTCCCGTACTGGTGAATTGTCCGGCAGCGTAGGTGGCTTCGCCGCGAACATCGGCGCGGCCGGTAGGAGTCTCCGGCGAACGCAAGGCTTCGCGCAAGTCCAACAGATTTACCCAGCCGCGGTAGCGGAACGTCCACTTGGGGTCGGTGAAGTCTTTCATTTCCGCGTGCGCATCGAGGTGCGATCGTTTAGCGTTCAGAACGCCCTGCTCAATGGTGAAGCCGTCGCGCGACAGCGTGAATTTCGTGGACAGACTCGCGGGTATCGGAAAGAAACGTTTCGCAGTGAACTGAAAGGCTCTCCAGTCGAAGCTTCCCGCATATACCGGACGATCGGACGTTCCGCCAAGATCCACGGCAAACTGCAAATCGCCGCCTTCCAGGTCCAGCGGCTGGCGAACGTTGTTGTATAGCACCCAGCCATCTTCAATGCGCAGGCTACGCACATGCATCGCGAAGATCGAGGCTTCGAAAGATTGGTTTGGAGTGGAGGCAAGATTCAGGGCCGGCACGTTCGAAGATCCGTCTTTTTCCATGCGCACATGCACGTGCGGCTGTTTCAGGAACAGATCGTTCAGTGAAACCTTGCGTCCCCAAAACGAATCGATGCGCAACCCGGCGCGCAACTCTTCCACCGTGAACAAAGCCTCGGTGCCGGCGGGTTCGCTTCCATGAATCACCAGGCCGTTTAGGGTTACTCCGAGCGAAAGCCATTGAATCGCGACGGTGCGCACTTCGACCCGTCCTCTGGTGATCGCCTGCAGGCGCCGGACGACGACGCGGCGTATCAGAGGATTGCCGGCGCCGCTGCCGAAGAACGCGATCACCGACAGAATCGCGATCACGGCCAGCACCCACGGCGTGTGGATGACCCAACTCCAGACCGGATGGCGTCCTTCACGCTTCATTGCGGGCTCTGCTCCAATAGTTTTGCCACATGTACGCGGCCGCGGCTTTCATTCAACCAGCGTTCTGCCTGTTCGTTGATGCTGCGCTGCACCAGCGCTTCGTGGATATAGTCGCGCGCCGTGTCGAGCGAAGGTGGCTCTTGTCCACGAGCCTGCGCGCGCGGGATGACGGCCTTCTCGTAAAAGTCCTCGACTTCCTTCGGTTCGATTCTGGCAGACGGCCGGAATCGCGAATCGAGATAATTGCTGAGATAGAGTTGCGACGACACCATATTCCGGATGTCGGAGTCGGTCAGGCCGATTTGCTTCTTGCGCGCTTCGAATTCCTCGGGCGAGGTGAAGGACTTCTGCACCCGCTCAACGCCGCGCGTGACGTCGTCTTCTGACGGATGCGGGAATCGAGCTGTTTCCGCTTCGTTGCGGACGATCCACTGATCGATCAAACGATCGAGAATCTGGGCGTCGCTTTCCGATTTGCCATCGACGAGTTGCTGGTAACGTGCGAGCGCGCGCACGTCGCTTAGTAGAATAATGTCGTTTTCGATGCGGGCCGTTATGCGGTCGATCACCTCTTGCGCCGGTAGCTGCGCGGGCGCGCAAAGCGTCAGGCCAATCATTAAACCGAAAGCAATACAAGCGCGCCGCATCAGAAAGTTGACCCCAGATTAAAAAAGATCTGAAAGCCGGGCAGCCTGGTACTGTGAAACCCGTTCTGGCCGTTCAGACAGCTGGCATCCCCGCTCGGACATATTGGAGCGACGAAACTGGGACGATTGATGGGAAAGCCGAGATCGATCCGAATCGGGCCAACTGGGGTCGAGTAGCGGAAGCCAATGCCCACGGTGTGTGCGAAATAGTTCAGTTCATTTGTGCAGTTAAACTGACACATCGTTGGATTCGCCGGATTGAAGATTGGCTTTGGTGGTGAGGAGCGGAATGTGATCCGCCCCAAACGGCTGTAGACGTTGCCACCATCGTAAAACAACGCCCCGCTAAGGGCCGTTCCGATATAGGGCAGGCGCATCGGAAAACGAAACTCCTGGTTGAATGTCAGGAGGGCCTGACCACCGACCGGGAATCCGGCAGAGTCGCGAGGTCCAGCCTGGTTCAGGGCAAAGCCGCGCAGGGACGTGCCGCCGCCGGCAAAGAAGCGTTCGGGGAGTGGAATCAGCTGCACGGCTGTCGTCTGAGGGGGAAAGGTCAGCGACACGGTGTCGCGATAGGGCTCCAGGATTCCAAATCGCACCGAGCGGGCGAAACTGAACCTTCGCCCGATCGGGTGATACGTCGAGTTCTGAAACAAGAATCGCAGGAAGCTCGCGCTTGAGCCAATTCCTGTGTCCGCAATTCCAAAATCCGCACTATTGAAGTTGCCCTTGGTGGCATCCGCGGGATTGTCCCGCGCGTCTCTCGCCCAGGTCACGCCAAATTCCGATACCAGCGTGGGCTGCTCAAACAGGGGGATCTCTTCAGGCGCCACCGTGTTATTCAGGTTCGAAACGACAACTCGTCGAAAGGCATAATGGTATTGCAGAGTTGTTAAACGCGTCACTTTGTCGATCAACTGCACCGACCCTTCGTAACGCGCCTCGGTGAAGGTATTGATGTCCTGCGATTTCTCGGTGTAGATGTTGGCCTGGAACGTGTAGTGCTGGTTCGCGAAGGTATTCGGATCCGAATAGGTAAGCAAGGCGCGATCTTGGATGGTACTGCCACGAAGTTTCAGCGACAGGGAGTCACCCCGCCCGGTAACGTTGAGCTTGCTGATTTCCAGAATGCCCCTCACAGCGGCTTGCACTTCGCTGCCTGTGGGATTGGTGGTGCTTGCCAGGCGCTGGACTTCGAAGCCTCCGCCGTAGGCAATGGTGTAGCGCTTGGCTTCTTCTACCAGCACCATGACGTCTTTGTTGGTGTCGGTGCCATTCGGATTTTGCGGCTCGATGGTCACCCGGTTGAAAACGCCAAGGTTGTACAGGCGGCGTTGCGAATCGACGACCTCGCCTTCGCGGAGCGGGGCGCTTGGCTGGACGCGAATCTCGCGCCGGATGACTCCAGGACGCGTGTGGTTGTAGCCGGTCACCAAAATTCTCTTCACGCGGGTCTGGGAACCTTCCTCGATGTGATAGGTCAGGCTCATCAATGCGCCGGGCTGAACCTCGGCGCTTCCACTCTTGGCGCTAGCGGATTTCCCCACACCTTCTTTTGCTGGAGTGTTTCCGTTCGCGCTATCACTCGCAGCGGTTGCTCCTAGCGGCGCCGGCGTGGCGGTCGCGGTAAATCGCGCATTGGGAAAACCGTCGTTGTAGTAGAGCGCCAGAATGTTGTCGCGGTCGGTCGCGACGTTGTAGTCGGAATAGGGCTGCCCAGGGGTCGAGGCGACCACTGGCAGCAGTTCTTCTTCTTTGAATGCGTGGTTGCCTTCAATCGACAGCGACGCGACTCGTGTTTGCTTTCCTTCCTGGATAACGAAGCGAATCAGGAGCGTCCCTTCGCTGCCTTTGTAGTTGTCGAGGGTCTGCGCTTCTACCCTCGCGTCGAGAAAACCGTTGGACAAATAGAGACTTAGCAGCGAGTCACGATCGCCCTCCACCAAACGGCGGCTGAAACGTCCGCGGGTAGCGAAGCCCGCGCCATAAATTTGCAGGCGGCTGCGCAACAACTCGGTGCTGAAGTAGTGGTTTCCGGCGAATTCGATACCAACGAGCTTGTGACGGTCTCCGCGCTCCACCGTGTAGGTAATGACCTCTTCCGTGCCCTTCCGGCCGCCGCTTTGCTTCGCCTCTTTGGTAGCCGTCGCATATTCCACTTCGGCGTCGAAATACCCCTGGCGCTCGAGGCGCTCACGAATGTTGCGTTTGCCTTCTTCCAGAAGGTCCACATCGACGGAGCCTTCCTGGTATACGGGAACGAGTTTTTTAAGCTGGCCGCTGGAGATCTTCACTCCCGTGACGGCGATCTCGACACGCGGTCCTTCGGTCACTTCCAGTTCCAGCGGGATCAAGTTCTTCGCACGGTCGTACTGGCCGCGCCGCACCGATGCGCGAGCATTCAAATGCCCCTTTTTTACTAGGAACTTTCGGATCCGCTCGGTTCCGCGCGAGATGCGCGCCGAGGTCAATTCGCGGCCGGGCTTGATCTTCAGTCGTGACAACAGCTCCGCATCCCGGTATTCGGTGCCGTTTTTGAGTTGCACTTCCTTCACGCGCGCTCGCGGCCCGGATTTCACGTGAACGATGATGTCCATCGCGTGGATGTCGGGATGTGGCACCGGTTCTACTTTGACCTCCGCTGCGTACAGGCCTTCTTCATGCAGCGTGTCGATCAATCGCGCGAGTCCCTCATCCACGGCGTCTTGACGGTAAGGCTGCCCGAGTGTGAGCTGCATCGCCGCCGCCGCCGAAGCTTCTGACGGTGGCGGAATCAAACCTTCAATCCTCACTTGATTAAAAAAGACCTGCTCGGTCACGACGAAATCGACGCGCACGCCACCTTCTACGGTCGTTACGGTGACTTTGACATCGGAGTGAGCACCGGTGCGGTAGAGCTTCCTTATGCTTTCGGCGACTTGATTGTGGTCGAGGGGCTTGCCGGGCTGCACCGCGAGATCCGTGGGCGCGTTGGATAGAACTTTACCGTCCTGGGTCACAATGCGGACTGCGGCGACGTTGGCGGCACTGCTCGGCGGATTTTGAGCCAGCGGCACGGTTACCTGAGCGGGGGCAAGGGACGCGGAGGGCGGCGATTGCGCGCGGGCGTGCGCACCTCCGAAGAGGAGTACGAGCGCGACGATGCTCCGCAACTCATTGGCCCTGCTCGCTTTCATGCTTCCTTTCGCTCAGACGAAGGGTAGCACACGGGCGTTCCCTGCTCCGCGAAGTTTGGCGCCGCTTTTCGAGCTGGCTTTGGAGCTATGATGAAGTGTGAGGCGCGATTTGAACTCGTTGAGGCGACACCATCGGTGAGTGATCTCCTGCACGAAAAGTATTCGCGGCAAATCCTGTTTGCCGGCATCGGCGAAGAGGGCCAAAGGCGGCTGCTCGGTGCCAGCGCCGTCGTGGTGGGATGCGGCGCGATCGGGGCCGCGACGGTGAATTTGCTCGTGCGTGCGGGGGTGGGGCGGATCCGCATCATCGATCGCGATTTCGTCGAGCCCTCGAACTTGCAGCGGCAAACCCTTTTCGATGAAGCCGACGCCCGCGATGCACTGCCCAAGGCCGTTGCTGCCGAGCGCAAGCTAAGAGCCATCAATTCAAGCCTGGCGGTGGAAGGCATCGTAGCGGATGTGAACCCCGGCAACGCCGAGGAGTTGCTCGCGGGTTTCGACGTGATTCTGGATGGCACCGATAATTTCGAGACGCGGTTCCTGGTCAATGATTTCGCCGTTCGAGCTGGCCAGCCCTGGATCTACGCCGCGGCGGTGGCCAGCTACGGGCTGACCATGACGATTCGCCCGGGTCTGACGCCATGCCTCGCGTGTTTGCTCCCCACTGATCGCCGCGGCCAGGGTCTGGAGGAAACCTGCGACACGATTGGGGTTCTGGGCTCCATTGTGAACGTGATCGCTTCGCTCGAGGCCACCGAGGCCATCAAGATGCTTGCCGGCCGCGAGGGCGATCTGCACGGACGCCTGGTCTCTTGCGATGTGTGGAGCGGTCATTTCCAATCCGTGCGCGTTGGGCGCAATCCGGAGTGCCCCGTCTGCGTGCATCGCAACTTTGCTTATCTTGATGGCGATGCGCAACCTCATATCACCATGTGCGGGCGTGATTCGGTCCAGATCCATGAGCGTGGGCGAGCTCTGGACCTCGCTACATTGAAAACCAGGCTCGCGCCCACCGTGGATGATGTGCGGCAGAATGATTTTCTGCTGCGCTTCCGAATTGCCCCTTACGAAATGACCGTTTTTGCTGATGGGCGGGCTATCTTCAAGGGGACGAGAGATCCGGCTGTGGCGCGCTCGCTATACGCCCGGTACATCGGTGCTTGATCGTCCCCCAGGCACGTCGGCTCCTTGAAGTTAGCTGCTGCGCTTCCTGGGGAACCTCGGTTAGGTTGACTCTAGACCCTGCGATCTTTCCCCTTTCGAAGCTCAGGGTAAGAGACCGCGGCTACGGGGTGACGAACTGGGGGGGAATTCAGCGAGGAACCGGGAGCCGGCCATAGGACGACCGCATCGAGGCGCGATCGATGTTTTCGCGCAAATTCATCAGGGTCAGGAATGTGCTGAGGATGCGGGCCTTCAAATCGTCGGTCAGCGGCAGGCCGCTAGTGGCGACGCGGGCGAGAGTTTCGCCATTTTCGGTGATAAATCGCATGATTTCGCGCTGGCGCTCGTGCGGTGTATTGCCCAGAGCGGTCTCGCGGCGCATGGCCGAGCAACCTGCTTCCAGGGACAAAGTGAAATGTAAAACGCAGACTCCATGCTCGGCGAGCGCCGCCGGAGCGTCGTTTTTGCATCCCGCAGTTTGGCAACGTGTTCCCATTGGGGCGCGTTGGGCCTCTTTGATAGGTAACAACAGTTAGCTCACAAAATCTAGTGTACCTGTGGACACCTGGTGCGAAACCTGCATTAGCGGCCCCGCAGTGGACATTTCCATTGACAGTGTTTCCGAAGCAATGTATAAAAATACAGGTGAGTGCATACTTGCATACGCGATGAATACGGGGAAAACATTTCGCCACGGCCAGATCCTTCGCCTGGTTACCGATGTGAGGATCACGAACCAGGAAGAGCTGCGCCGCCGCCTGGCCGCCCAGAAGCTGCGCGTCACGCAGGCCACGCTCTCTCGCGATTTGCAGGAGCTTCGCCTGGTCAAGACCCACGAGGGCTACAAACCTGAGGCGGCGCTTCCGGAAGATACGTCGGGATTGCCGTCGTTGACCCGGGCTCTCGGCGAATTTCTTTCCGACATACGTCCCGCGGAAAACATGCTGGTGCTGAAGACGCCTCCCGGCGCCGCGCAACCTCTCGCTGCGGCCGTGGATGCCGCTAAATTCATTGAAATCGCGGGAACCATCGCGGGAGACGACACGGTCCTGATCATTACGTCGGACCGAAAGTCGCGCGAGTCGCTGCAAAAGCAAATTGAATCGCTCATAAGATAAGAAATGAGCAATCCTCGACAAATCGCGGTCGTAGGTGTCACCGGTTACACCGGCTTTGAGCTGGCGCGCTTGTTGCTCCGACACCCGGAGGTCAAGAGCCCGGTCTTCTATATGCGCGACACCAATGGCGCGAAATGCCTCGCGGAAATATTTCCCCAACTTCGCGGCCTGGGCGAAGCTCCACTGCGCCAGCTGTCCATTGACGCCATCAAGCAGAGTGGCGCGGGCAGCGCGTTTTTGGCCACGCCTCATGAAGCGTCCGCGGAAATTGCT
This sequence comes from uncultured Acidobacteriota bacterium, assembly GCA_963721915.1. Lineage (GTDB taxonomy): Bacteria > Acidobacteriota > Terriglobia > Acidiferrales > UBA7541 > Acidiferrum. The sequence continues at coordinate 271,887 of CAVRLD010000014.1, forward strand.
CCCGCTCTCGTAGAAGCTGGGATTCGGGTGATCGATCTCAGCGGCGCCTTCCGATTCCGCAACGCCGAAACGTTCAAATCCTGGTACAAGCTACCCGCGCCGCACGCCAAATGGCTCGGCGAAGCGATCTACGGTCTCCCGGAGTTCTACGCTTCCGAAATTGCGAAGGCGCGCCTCATCGCCAATCCCGGTTGCTACGCCACCAGCGTGGTCCTCGCACTGCGCCCGCTATCCGAAGTCAACTGGATCGCCGAAGGTAGCAGCGTGATCTGCGACTGCAAGTCCGGCGCCAGCGGCGCAGGCAAAGAACCCCGGCGCGACCTGCAGTTCGTCGAAGTTGACGAAAATTTCAAGGCTTACAATCTTTTCTCTCACCGGCACACCCCGGAAATCCTCGATCACACCGGCTTGCCCGAGAATCGGCTGGTTTTCTCCACGCACCTGCTGCCGCTGGCGCGCGGAATTCTTTCAACCACTTACGTCACGCTCAACCAACCGCAATCTCCGGTTGATATAGAAGCGCTGTACCGCAAGTTCTATGCGGAACGGAAAATGGTGCGCATCTGGCCCGCGGGTAAGCTCCCTGAGCTGCAACACGTCGCGCACACAAATTTTTGCGATATCGGCTTCGCGCTGGACAACTCGGGGCGCAAATTGATCATCGTTTCTTGTCTGGACAATCTCGGCAAGGGCGCGGCGGGACAAGCGGTTCAGAATTTCAATCACATGCTAGGCATCGAGGAGCACACAGCACTGCAATGAGAACCGTAATCAAACTCGCCGGGGCCTTGCTGGAAGACGAAGCCATCGTGATATCGCTTTCCCGTCAGATTGCGTCGCTCGCGAAACAAGGTCACGAGATCCTTGTCGTCCACGGCGGCGGGCGCCTGTTCACCGCGACGCTCAAACGCCTGGATATTGAAAGCAAATTTGTAGGCGGTCTTCGCGTGACCGATCGCGAAACGCGCGATGTGGCTGTCATGGTCTTCGCGGGCCTGTTGAACAAGCGCCTGGCTGCCGCGATTTCCGCGGAAGGCCAGCCGGCCATCGGCATTTCGGCTGCGGACGCGAAATCTTTCCAGGCCGAACCGATGTACCACAACGCCGAGGAAGGCGACCTGGGTTTCGTGGGCTACCTCACGAGTGTAAACGTTGCTGTTCTCGAGTCGCTTTGGCGCGAAGGCTTGCTCCCCGTCGCACCCTGTCTTGGCCTGGGTTCCGACAATGAGCTGTACAACATCAATGCGGACCACATGGCCGCAGCCTGCGCCGAATACCTCGCGGCCGAGCAGTTGATCTATTTGACCGATGTCGCCGGCGTGCTTGACGGCGAAAAAGTTCTCGCGGCGATTGCCTGCGAAGAGATCGAGCGCTTGGTGCAATCGCGCGTCGTTTCCGGTGGCATGGTGTTGAAGCTGGAGGCGGCAAAGCGCGCGCTGGAAGGCGGCGTTCGCGAAGTGCGCATCGTTGGCGGTGGCTCGCCCGAAGGCCTTCTTCTCGCCTCGCGCGCTTCGGAAAACGCGTCTGACGATAGTGCTGACACCGTTCCAGGCACTCGCATTCTGCGCGAGCCGCTCTCGTCTGCCCGCACGACGGTGTCGGTGGCATGATGCGCTCCGCCTCCAAAGTGAAAACAATCGTGCGCGCGACGCGCAAGCCGGCCACGCACGCCCGCGCGTCGAAAATGGACGCTCGTGCGAGCACTGCGGACAAGTTCCTGCTGCCGACCTACAAACGCGGGCCGTTCGTGCTGACGCACGGCCGCGGCTGCTACGTGTATGACGCCGCCGGCAAGAAATATCTCGATTTCCTCGGCGGCATCGCGGTCAACGCACTGGGCCATGCACATCCGCGCATCGTCAAAGTGATCCGTCGCGAGGCCGCTCGCGCCATTCACTTCTCGAATCTGTACCACAACGCCTTTCAAGGCCCGCTCGCGCTGAAACTTTCGCAGTGGTCCGGGATGGATCGCGTTTTTTTCTCCAACAGCGGTTCGGAAGCTATCGAAGGCGCGTTGAAGCTCGGGCGTCTCTACGGACGCAATCCTGCCGACTTCCCGTCTGGTGCTGCTCAAAAGCACCGCATCCTTGCGATGGATAACTCCTTTCACGGCCGAACGTTTGGCGCGGTCAGCGTTACTTCCACGGAGAAATATCGCCTCCCCTTCGCTCCTTTGCTGCCGGGCGTCGATTTTGTCCGCTTCAATGACGTGGACGATCTTGAATCCAAGTTTGACAACACAGTTTGCGCCGTCCTGCTCGAACCGATTCAAGGTGAAGGCGGCATCCATCCGGTCAGCGAAGCGTTTTGGAATCGCGCTCGGGAACTCGCCACGCAACACGACGCTCTGCTCATCGCGGATGAAATTCAGTGCGGGCTAGGCCGCACTGGCCGGTATTTCGGCTACCAGAGATTCGCCTCGAAGCCGGACATCGTTGTAATCGCCAAACCCCTTGCCGCGGGCCTGCCCCTCGGCGCAATCCTGGCTTCCTCTTTAGTGGCGGAGCGAATCACGCCCGGTTTGCACGGATCGACCTTCGGCGGAGGCCCACTGGTCTGCGCCACGGCGCTGGAATTTCTGAACATCGTCGAAGACTCCAAGTTGCTGGAAAATGTGCGAGTGCGCGGCGCCGAACTTCGCGAAGGCCTCACCGCACTCGCCAGGAAATTCGACTTCATCCGCGAAATCCGCGGTGAAGGGCTTATGATCGGCGTTGAGCTGTCCGTCGAAGGGGCGCCGTTGGTAGCCGAAGCCTTGAAACAAGGCTTGCTGATCAATTGCACCCACGATTTCACCCTTCGCCTGCTGCCGCCTTTCATCGTCACCCGCGCGCAAGTTCGCGAATTTCTCAAAACGTTTGAACTGGTTCTCGCATCAATAACTTCTACGGCGGAATCTTCCGCCGCCGCGAAGAAATCTGAAAACACGCCGCGTCTGGCACGTTCCGCGGCAAGGTAAAAAGGAAAAAATGCCTACAGCAACACTCACTGCACCAATTTTGTTGGTCAATGATCTGCTCACTGGAGCGGAATGGAGCCCCGCGCAAACGCGCGAACTCCTGCAGCTTACCGCGGACGTCAAGTCGCATCCAGCGCGTTATGCTTCAACACTACGCGGTAAATTTCTGGCGCTGATCTTCGAGAAGCCCTCGCTGCGCACCCGCGTCACCTTCGAGGTCGGCATTCAAAGCATGGGCGGCGCGGTGACCTTCCTCGACCACACGCAAGCGCGTCTCGGCGAGCGCGAATCCATCGCGGATGTCGCGCGGAATTTGGAGCGCTGGGTGCACGGCATCGTCGCGCGCGTCTACGAGCAGCGCGTTCTTGAGCAAATGGCGGCGCACGCCAAGATCCCGGTTATCAACGGGTTGTCTGATCGCTTTCATCCGTGCCAGGCACTCGCCGATTTCTTCACGCTGGAAGAAAAGTTTGGGTCGCTCCGCGGCTTCAAGCTGGCGTACGTGGGAGACGGCAACAACGTCTGCCATTCGTTGATTTTTCTGGCCGCGCGCCTGGGCGTGAATCTGCGTATCGCCACGCCGCCGAACTACGAGCCGGCGCCGGAAGTTCTCGCGGAAGCCAAGCGCGTAGCTCGGGAGACGCGCGCAAAAATAGAACTGTTCGCGGACCCGCGCGAAGCCGTCATTGGCGCGCAGGGCGTCTATACCGACGCATGGACCAGCATGGGATTTGAAGCCGAGGAGAAAGTGCGGAACGCCGTGTTCGCCCCTTACCAGGTGAATCGGGAGCTGATGGCGCTTGCTGCGCCCGATGCCGCGTTCCTGCACTGTCTTCCGGCCCACCGCGGATCGGAAGTTACGGCGGAAATCCTCGACGGCAAGCAATCAGTGGTCCTCGATCAATCCGAAAATCGGATGTACGCGCAAAAGGCCATCCTGCAAGCGCTCTTCGGTTGAGCGCCGTCAGCCAACGAACGCCGCGAGTCTGCGCCCGACCGCAATCGAATCGCAAACCGCACGTGGCGGCGCCTTATGTAGGCGCCTCTCTTTGGAGAGGCGCGGTTTAGATTCCGCGTGGCCAGGACGCACATGTGCAACACGCTTCATGTCTGCGAGCCCGCACAATCAATGTGAAAAACACATGGGATACCCATACAATTCGTACTCGAAAAAAAACAGAGAGGCATTGTGAACAAGCAACAAACGAAACCAAAAAAAGTAGTTCTAGCCTATTCCGGAGGCTTGGACACCTCCATCATCATTCCGTGGCTGAAGGAAACCTATGGCTGCGAAGTGATTGCGATGATCGGCGACGTCGGCCAGCAGGAAGACCTGCAAGCTGCGCATAAAAAAGCGCTCGCTACCGGCGCGTCCAGCGCAACGATCGAAGACCTGCGCGAAGAATTTGTACGCGACTATATCTGGCCAACGTTACGCGCAGGCGCAGTCTACGAGCACACCTACCTGCTTGGTACGTCGATGGCCCGGCCGGTCATCGCCAAGCGGCAAGCCGAAATTGCGCTGAAACTTGGGGCCGACGGCCTGGCCCACGGCTGCACCGGGAAGGGCAACGATCAGGTGCGCTTCGAACTCGCTTACAAAGCGATCGCGCCCAACGTACAGATCATCGCGCCGTGGCGCGAGTGGGACATCGATTCGCGCGAGGACGCCATCGCTTACGCCGAAAAACACAACGTGCCGATCGAGCAGAGCAAAAAAAATATCTACAGCCGCGATCGCAACATCTGGCACCTCAGCCACGAAGGCGCGGAACTTGAGGATCCCGCCAACGCGCCCAGCGAGGCCATGTGGCAGTGGGTCGTCTCGCCCGAAAAGGCGCCGGACAAGGCGGAAGAAGTCGAAATCGGTTTTGAGTCGGGCACGCCGGTCTCGGTGAACGGGGCAAAACTCGGCCCCGTCGATTTGCTTAACAAGCTGAACGACATCGCCGCAAGAAATGGCATTGGGCGCACCGACCTCGTCGAAAATCGCCTGGTCGGCATGAAGTCGCGTGGGGCGTACGAAACTCCCGGCGGCACGTTGCTCGTCAAGGCGCACCAGGAACTGGAGCGCCTCACCGTCGATCGTGAAACCTCGCACTTCCAGCAAGCACTGTCGGATCGCTACGCCGAACTGGTTTACAACGGCGTCTGGTTCTCGACGCTGCGCGAATCGCTGGACGGTTTCTTCAAGGTCGCGCAGCAGTTTGTTACCGGCGCTGTCGGCCTCAAACTCTGGAAGGGCACGCTCAACGTCACCAGCCGCAAATCGCCCTTTTCACTCTATCGCGCCGATCTGGCCAGCTTTACGATGGGCCGATACAACCCGAAGGACGCTGAGGGCTTTATCAATCTTTTCGCGCTGCCGGTAACGGTGCGGCCGAAAGCAAAGGCGGAAACCGGGAAGAACTAGGGAAGCCGTTGTAGGGGCGCAGCACTGTTTTACCCTGAGCTTCGAAGGATGCGCCCCAGCTTGGCAACAAACACAACAGATACAACTGACCAGCCAATGCCCATGACCGATCAACCCATCGTCGCCCGCAAAGACGACCGCCTGTGGGGTGGCCGCTTTGAGCGCGAGCCTGACAAACAGTTCGACGCGTTCCAGCGTTCCTTCTCGTTCGACCGGCGCCTGCTGCCCTACGAGTTTGCCGTCGATCGAGCGTGGGCGAAGGCGCTGCAGACGGTCGGCATCCTGACCGAGGTGGAGGTGCGCGACACGCTTAACGCGCTGCAAAGCATTTCCGATGAGCTGAACGCCGACCCAACGTTCCTGGAAGGTTCCACCGCCGAAGACGTCCACCATTTTGTAGAAAGCGCGCTGGTGCACGACCTGGGCGCACTGGGCTGGAAACTGCACACCGGGCGCAGCCGCAACGAACTTGTGGCCACCGATTTCCGGCTGTTCATCATCGACGCCGCTGCAAGCCTGCAACGCCAACTCGGCGAATTTCTTATCGCGATACTGGAGCAGGCGAAAACGAATCTCGGCGTGCCCATGGCGGGCATGACCCACATGCAACACGCCCAGCCAATCTTGCTTTCGCATTTTCTGCTGGCGCATGCGGAAGCCTTTTCGCGTGACGTGACCCGCCTGGAGCATTCGGCAGACAGCGCTGATGCCTGCCCGATGGGCTCGGGCGCGCTCGCGGGCAACAGCTTCGGCGTCGACCGCAACGCCATCGCGCGAGACCTGGGCTTCTCGCGCATTACCGCGAACAGTCTCGATGCCGTCAGCGACCGCGATTTCGCGCTCGATTATCTTTTTGCGCTTACCGGCATCGCTACGCATCTTTCCAGGCTCGCGGAAGACTTCGTGATTTTCGCGTCGCAGGAATTTGGCTACGTCATTCTTCCCGACGAATACTCCACGGGCAGCAGTCTGATGCCGCAGAAGAAAAATCCCGACGCTTGGGAACTGATTCGCGGCAAGACCGGGCGCGTCAGTGGCGCGCTGCTGGGCTTGTTAACGACGCTGAAAGGCTTGCCGACCGGCTACCAGCGCGATTTGCAGGAAGACAAGGAAGGGCTGTTCGCCGCGCACGACCAGGTTGCCGCCATGCTGGCGATCGCGACCGGCGCGGTCACCGCCACCAAGTTCCATGCTGACCGTTTGCGCGCTGCCGCGTCCAATCCCATATTGTTCGCCACCGACGCCGCTGACTATCTGGTTCACAAGGGACTGCCCTTTCGTCAAGCGCACGACCTGATCGGCGAAGTCCTGCGTGAAGCCGAACGCCGGGGCAAACCCTGGACACAACTTTCGCTCGAAGACCTGAAGAAAATTTCTCCGCTCTTCGAGCAAGACTTTCTCGCGGCGCCCTCGGTCGAGACTTCCATCGCGACCAAGGCGGTCCCGGGAGGAACGGCGCCGGAGCAAGTTCGTTCCGCAATCGCCGAGTTGCAGAAACGCGTCACTAATTTGACCACCGATCTGAATACGAAGCTGAACACCAAACTCAATCCCAAAACAGGAGAAAAGCCATGAGCACCCAAATTGTCAATCTCAAGCAGCAAACATTCGCGAACCTCGCGGAGGATCGGGGGTCTCTTCCGGGGGGCCGAAGCTAACACCTCAAAAAACGGTACTAACGGCAAGCGCAGAGCGCCTGCATCGGGTCCGGGCAAGACAGAACTCGCTTCTCAGATTCGGAAGATTATCGCCTCCCAACATGAACGCAAACCTGCCGTCAGTCGCAAAGAACACAAAGCAGCCGACATGAAGCACGCGCTCTCCGAAGCGGCGCTCCCGCGTGGATTTCGATTCGCCGCGACCGCGTGCGGCCTGAAGAAGACTGGTGCGCTGGACCTCGCCATTTTTTCAAGCGAAGTGCCGGCGTCCGCCGCCGCCGTCTTCACGCAAAATCTGGTGGTGGCGCCGCCGGTGCTGGTGTCCAGGGCGAATCTGCGCGCGTCGAAGGGACACATGCGCGGGGTCGTCGTAAACGCGGGCAACGCGAATTGCGCGACCGGCGCGGAAGGGTATGCTGCCGCGGAACGCACCGTTGCCGAAGCGGCCAAGCACGTGACTTGCCGGCCAGAGGAATTGTTTGTGTGCTCGACCGGCGTAATCGGCGTGCCGCTTGCGGTGGACAAGATTCTTCGCCGCTTGCCGCTGTTGGCGCGTCAGCAGCGACCATCGGCGCGCTCGTTCGCGGAATTGTCGCTGGCCATTTGTACCACTGACACGGTGCCGAAGACCGCGGCGGCTTCCTTCAAGATGGCCGGCAAGCGCATTCACCTGGTCGGCTGCGCGAAGGGCGCGGGTATGATCCACCCGAACATGGCGACCACGCTGGCGTTTGTCGCGACGGATGCGGCCATTGCGCCGTCACTGCTGCAAATAACTCTGCGCGACGTGACCGGGCGAACGTTCAACTCGATCAGCATCGACGGCGATACATCCACGAATGACACGCTGCTCGTGCTGGCCAACGGAGAAGCCGGCGCTCCTTCGATCAGAACTGGAAGCACCGCGCATCGCAGCTTCAGCAAGGCACTCGAAGATGTTTGCCACTCGCTGGCGTTGCAGATCGTGGCCGACGGCGAAGGCGCCCAGCGCGTAATCGAAATCGAGGTGCGCGGAGCCAAGACCGAAGCGTCGGCGCGGCGCATCGCCGAAACGATTGCCACTTCGCCACTGGTGAAGACGGCCTTCGCGGGTGGCGACCCGAATTGGGGCCGCGTCTTCGCCGCAGCCGGTCGCTCCGGGATAAAGTTCGATCCCGGACGCGTGGACATCACCATGGCCGGCATCCATGTGCTTAGCCGCGGCAAACCACTCGATTTTAACGAGCGGGCTGCCAGCAATCGGCTGCTCGCCCCGCACGTCCATATCATCATGGACCTGCACGCAGGCCGGGCCGTGGCGCGCTACTGGACCTGCGACTTCACCGCGGAATACGTCCGCATCAACGCTTCGTACCGCACCTAGCCTGCGCGAGCCAGTCACGGCACCTTGCGAAAGCGGGCGACCAAGACCGAGGTCGACAGTCGACAGTTGAAGATCGAAGGCGGGCCGAACGAGCGCAGAGTCTCGTCTGGCGGAGTCTTGCTGAACCGAGGCGTGCTCTTGGCTAGTTAACATTTTGCCCCCCTCCCCCGGCCTTTTCCTGTAACTGCGGATTCTAAAGAACTTTAAGTGTCGTGAATTTGGAAGTGCGGATTCTGCAGGAGTTGCGAGCGTATTTCTTTGATTTGCGGATTCTAAGGTGCTTAGCGGATTGCGGGGAGGGCACTGACGAATGGGTCGGCGAGGGTGCGGGGCATTCAGCACGATTCATGATAGCATTGAATAGTAATCATGTCAATAGCTATTTATATGCTTATCATTCGAATGCGGGAATCGGCCGTTTCAGCCTATTGCCGAAAAGCGGAAACTTGTGATTCACGCGACATGATGTGGGCGGAAGGCGATTTGGGTTTACGGAGAACCAATCGGAACCAATGGGAATCAGCTGAAATACCACCAAGGGAAAGGCGAGACCATGAGCGCAAAGAAGGACCACGTGGAAATTGGCAAGCCGAAAGCCATGCGAATCGAGGTCACCGCGACCCAGGACAGTTCCTGCGCTGCGGTGCTGCAGTCCCTTGGCTCCTTCGGCGCGATATCGCTGCCACAGCCTCTTCGCCTGCCGATAGCTCAGCTCCAACATCTTCGCTGCGTCTACCAACCTCAGCGTCTGCCCCTTCACTCGCCCCAGAGCCTCGGCTCGTCGAAGTTCCCTTGTACTCATCGCCGTCCTTTTCAACCGGACCTCCTCAGGAGGTCGCAGTGTAGGGGACATTTCTAATGGGGGCTGAAGGGGACACTATCAAAGAGGTGCAAAATCGAGGATCGCGTCGTCAAGGATCGCGTCGTCCATATCTCCAGTCAATGTGGAGGACCAAGTATGTCTGGGCGGTGCAGCGAAATTCGACTGTCTTTCAGGAGGATGATGTCTCGTATCCAATCTTGACCGGCGCCTCGAACATGAAAGCTATGCCGTCCCGCAGCCAAACTGAAAGTGGAAGGCACATTGCCCGCATAAACCTTATCGACCAAGATTTCCGCTCCAAAAGGTTCCGAAATGTCCACAATTCCAACTTCGGGTTTCGGTGCCGGCGCGATCGGGACGATGGGAGGTGGAGCGGGAGCCGAGAGTCTTTCGGCGACCACCGTCTCTTCTGGATAGAAGCGGTGCAGCACGTCGATTAGATTGGAGGAGCTGAGAGCAAATCCTATCCCCGAAGTATCTTTTTTCACGATCTTAAGAGTGTTGATGCCGATCACCTCGCCGCGCGAATTTATCAGCGGCCCGCCGCTATTGCCGGAATTGATCGGCGCGTCGGTCTGAATCCATGTCCCTGGACCGGCACCGGCAAACTTGCCCACCGCGCTGACGATGCCCTTCGTCACGCTGAACAACATCCCCTCGCCGGGAGTGCCAATTGCGAAAACCGTTTCGCCCTGCTGCACCGTAAATGAGTCGGCAAGCGTCAAGTGTGGAAATCCAGCACCTTGCACTTTCACCAGCGCGATATCGAGATCGGCGTCAATGAACTCCACTTTTGCCTCAAGCTGGACTCCGCCAGGCGAGAGAGCCAGCAACGACTCCTCGCTGCGTGCGAGGTGCGCATTCGTTAGGATCACGCCAGTATCGCTGACAAGAAATCCGGTCCCAGTTTTTTGTAACCCCTTCAGATACACAACGGCCGGCTTCGTGAGCGCAACCAATTCTTCGAGGGAGAGTATAGGGACGAAGTCCACGGGAGTATTTCGCCCGACTCTGGCCGAAATGCTTCCGTTAAATTCCTGCGAAATCAGATCGAGCTTTACGTGAAATTGGTTGGTCTTGAGTAGGAAATACTCGCCATGATTGCGGCCGTTCAGCCCGATCCAGTTCGCCGGGCCCTCGCTGAGCAATATCTCCTTCGTGGCATAGCCCGCGAGAGTGATGCGTGCGACCAGCGGATGTTCCAGCCGCGAACCCAAGGCGGTCTTGGTTTTATGGAAGTATCCACCGGGAAAATCCTTCTCGAGTGGTGTAGTTCCCACAGCCACGCCGTTAATCTCGACAACAGCTCCTGGAGGCGTGCTGGTGATGTGCAGCTTGTCTGCGTGGGCAGACAGCGGGCAGGCGGCGACGAAGATAGCTGCGGCGAGCCAGGACGCTGAGTGGGATGCCATTGGATTACCTCCATTCACGAATTAGAGATCTCTTATATTAACATAGAGTTACGTACTAATGTTATTTATTAAGCTGACTTGCCGTCGCGGGAAGTGGCGAGTACCCGGAGCAGGAAAGTACGGGCAGCCGGGGATACTTCGGAAAGCGAGGATCAGTCGCGGAAAGCTGGCAGAGAACGAAGACGGATCCCCGTGCGGATGCAATTCGGCGGGAGTGGAGACAATTCGCGCACAGTCCTGAGTCGAGTCCCGGTTGTTCCGATTTATCCTGCGCTGACATGCGATTTTGATCGTAATCGCCGGCGCGACGGTCAGGGAGTCGATGGCGGCGCTGGCGTGGTGGCGTCTGGCGGGGCAGCCGGCTTGGTGAATTCGGAGTCGGGGATTTCCGGGTTCAGCTCGATCTTGTCGATGACGAGTTTCTGCGTAAGGTCGGTGGCGGAACTCCCGGAATCGATCTGAAACGAGAACTTTAGTCCTTCCACATCGCGATAATCCCGAAAGTACGACTCCACCGGGAACTCCTTGCCCTCGGCTTGGCGTTTGCCTTCCCACTTGAGAAGCAGAAATGTGCCGGCATCGAAAAGATAGTAGCGGACGTCACCGTTCTTGGTTGTCAGCTTTACCCGCCACACGGCCTTGTCCTCCACTTTATCTTTTCCCACCAACGCAGGTTTGTTGCCCTTTTTCGCGTAGTCCACGAGCGGCCCGTCGAAGTCAGCCTCCTCGGAAATATTCTTCAAGTCTTCATCGGTCATCGGTTCCGGATTCATTTTGCCGGCGAACGGATTGTTGGCCCACCCTTGCGTGCCATCGAACACGCGGACCATGGTCTGGTTTTGGACCGACAGCGTCATGTGCATCTTCAGCGGGCGCTTCAACTCCACGGCGAAAGGGCCGGACGCTTCGGACCCAAACGAAATCGTCCCAGAAACACGTTCCGACTTGACCGCACGTATCTTCGTGAGCCCGCCGCGCGCCACGTACACTTTCGCGAGAATCTGCGTGATGGTTTGTGCCGACAAAGATTGGGGAATAATGCAGAAGAGCAAAAAGGCAACGACGAGACCGGCAAGCCGCGTGCCGCGCGAGTGAAAGCGCAGTACAACTGATTTCGTTTTCATGGGTTACCCGTACGCCCTCTCACAAGCGCGATGCAATTCCAATTCATCGTAGAGGCAGAAATGGCGCCAGATCAATTCCTCTAGTGCAGGGCGAAGTCCGTGCGGCCCCGGAAGCTTTACTGCTCCTGCCAGAGCCATCACGGCAGCACTGGCTTGGCTTCTGCAGCGGGTAGGGACACTCCCAGGATTCCAGCGAGAGTTGGCGCGATCGAACGCATGTCGATCGCACCGAGCGAATGGCCCGCTGGAATGTCAGGTCCCACGATAAAGAACGACGAGTTCATGTCGGGAACGTCGGGCCAGTAGCCGTGCATACCCTTATACTTACTGACGGTAATGAGATCACCGGAAACAGCTTCGCCGGTGACGAAGCCGGGGCGTAGCGCGACGAGGAAGGTCGCGCCTGGAAAGCCTCCGCGCGCGTGGAGTTCCTCTTCACCAATGATGCGATCGATCCCGTTGGCGGGATCACCGGCCAGCGTGGCGAGTAGCGTCACGACCTGGGTCTTCGTGGCGGTATCGTTCTTGTCTTGCAACACGATCGCTTCGCTGCCGCCTGCTCCCCAGATCGCGGCTTTCCAGGATTTGATCTGGTCCTTTTCGTCGAAATCAATGAGGCCCGCGCTGCGGAAGGCCACCGCAAGGTTGAAAGCCTTGTCCGTTTGAACAAATCCGTGGTCGGAGACGACGCAGACGACGACGCTCTTGCCGTACGAGCGCTTGATCGACTTAAGGATTTGACCAAGCGATGCGTCGATACGCTCGAGCGTGGCGATACTTTGAGCGGAGAAAGGGCCCGAGGCGTGTTGCTCGGTGTCTAGCCCTGTCAGGTAGATGGTCGCGAACGCCGGACGCTTCAACTCGAGTAGGCGCGCCGCGAATTTCGCCCGGATTTCGTCGCCCGAGACCGATTCGTCGATACCATCCGGGTAAGAACCGAGGTCCTTTTCGAGCAACTCCAACAGGCCGGGAGTCGCCAACACGCGCAGCAGCTTGCGATCGTCAGGCGTCCCGGCGCGCCAGTATTGCGGCAGGTTCCACGCGATGTGCGGCGCAGCCACGCTGACGGGCCAGTGGACGTTGGCGGTGACCAGGCCCGCTCCGGCAGCGGCGTCCCATAGAGTTGGCACCTTGATGTCTTCGGCATACCAATACCAGCCGCCGTAATTTTTTCGAAGAGGATCGAACGTCGTGTTGGCATAAATGCCGTGCCTGGCCGGCGCGACGCCCGTGAGCAACGTCGTGTGACTCGGATACGTGACCGTGGGAACGACGCCGTGCACGCCGGTCGAGTAAGCGCCTTCCCGAAGAAATCGGCGAAGGTTCGGAATTTTCAGCCCGTGAGCCCCGGCATCCAACACGTATTCAGGCTTGAGACCGTCAATCGAGATCAGGATCACAACCGGCCGCGGCTTTGCACCCGGATCGGGCCATGCTTCATCGATGCGCGCACTCAAGAGCAGCACCGTGATGATCGCCGCCCAGACCATGCGAGTACGGGCCCGGAGCAATTTCCGCATCATCCGGCATCCTTACAAGAGGTGAAGCCAAGCCTGGTAACGCCGAAATTATAAAGCTGTAAAGCGCAGATTATTTGCACGAGCCAAGATATCATTTGTGTGTGCTACAAATCTTGAGAGCATCCATCGCGAGCAGAACCCATCAGCAACGGCATCGCGATTGACTTTGCGGCCTTACTCGTTACAAATGATCTCTCCAACACAGCTCCGCATGCATCCCTTTCTTTATGAACATCCTTGATCTGCTCGTCGGGAAACCACTGGCCACCTCGGACGAGCGCGCCGAGCAGATCGGTCCCGGCCGCGGTGTCCCCATTTTTGGCTTGGACGCGCTCAGCTCTGCCGCCTATGGTCCCGAGGCCGCGCTCAGCGTGCTTATCCCGCTGGGCGCGTTGGCATTGCGGTACGTCCTCCCGATTAGCACGGCGATTATCGTTCTGCTGGCCATCGTCTACTTTTCGTACCGCCAGACAATCGAAGCCTATCCGACTGGCGGCGGCTCGTACACGGTGGCGCGGTTCAACCTCGGTCCCTTTCCAGGGCTGCTCGCGGCTGCGGCGCTGCTTACGGACTACATCCTTACCGCCGCCGTGGGCATCTCGGCGGGGGTCGGAGCCTTGGTCTCTGCCGTTCCGCGGCTGCAACCCCATATGGTGGCCTTGTGCCTCGGCATTCTCATCATCATCACCTTACTCAACCTCCGTGGACTCCGTGAAGCCGGCCTCGCGTTCATGTTTCCGACGTATCTTTTTGTCGGCACTCTGTTCATCACCATTGCCGGCGGATTATTTCACGTGGTCCTCGCTTCCGGCCATCCCGTCCCCGTGACAACGTTGCCGCCCCCACCGCCCATCACGGAGGCGGTGACCTATTGGCTGCTCCTGAAGGCCTTCGCCAGCGGTTGCACGGCCCTCACCGGCGTGGAAGCCGTCAGCAACGGTGTTAGAGCCTTTCGCGAACCCGCCGTGAAGAATGCCCAGCGCGCGTTGACTGTGGTTATCGTTGTTCTCGCCCTGCTCCTCGCCGGAATCTCTTACCTGGCGAAGGCTTACGGCATCACCGCCACCATTCCCGGTCAGACGGGCTACCAGAGCCTGCTATCCATGTTGATTGCCGCTGTCTTTGGCCGAGGCACTTTTTACTATTTGACGATCGCTTCAATTCTCCTGGTGCTTTCACTTTCCGCCAACACCGCGTTCGCGGACTTCCCGCGCCTCTGCCGCACCATCTCGCAGAACAATTATCTGCCTCACATTTTCGCCTATCGCGGGCGTCGCCTCGTTTACACCTACGGCATTTTGGTCCTCGCCGTGCTCACGGGCACGCTGCTCATCCTATTTGGCGGAGTTACCGACAGGTTGATTCCGCTTTACGCCGTCGGCGCATTCCTCGCCTTCACGCTTTCTCAATTCGGCATGGTCGTGCATTGGAGGAAGAACCGCGGCCCGCACTGGTTGAAGAGCGCCATAGTCAACGGCCTCGGCGGTTTTGTAACCGGTATTACCGTCGTGGTGGTCCTGGTGGCCAAGTTCGTGGAAGGCGCCTGGATCACCATGCTGTTCATTCCCCTATTGATTTACTTCTTTGTTTCCGTTCGGTGCCATTATCACGCGGTGGCGCTAAAGACCCGCAGCACCGAGCCGGTCGTTCCCGCGTGCCATTCCTCCGCGCCGGTAGTCGTCATTCCAATAGACCGTTGGAGCGCGATCACCAAGCAAGGGATCGAGCTCGCTTCCCGGCTCAGCACCGAAATCATCGCTGTCCATGTGGACCCTGAAGAGCACTCCGAGCTGCTTCGCGTAGACTGGGAACGCTACGTGGTAGCGCCATTCCGCGCGTCGGGTGATTCGCCGCCAAAGCTGGAGATGCTTCCTTCGCCCTATCGCTTCGTGATCGTTCCGCTGGTTCAATATATTCTCGATCTCTCGATGAAGTATCCCGATCGCCGCATCGTGGTGGTGATTCCCGAACTGGTGGAAGGCCGCTGGTACGAGTACTTTCTCCACAACCAGCGCGGCCGCTTGCTCGAATGGATGCTGCTGGTTCGGGGAAACGAGCGCATCTTCACTCTCGCTGCGCCCTACTATCTCGGTGACCATCCCGATGGCAACGGAAAGCGACCGACGAAGGACAGCAACGCCGTGCACGGAGAGGTTGCGAAGTAGACAGCGATACGCAACGCTAAAAAATTACCCGCGAATTGATTTGCTAGAATTTAGCTCGATGCTGAGACGCTTGCTAGTGCGTCTGATCCTACCAGCGATCCTCGGATCGATCGTCGGCTTTCTGGCGTTGGCGTTCGCCGTGCAAGACGAGCCGTCGCTCCCCACTCCGTTGTTGTCGATTTTTTCGCCTGGCCTGAAAGTTGCGGAGATGATCACTCCCGCAAAACACGAATCGCTCGGTTCCACCTTCGGCGGGTTCCTCCGCGTCGCCATCGGCGTCAACGCCGTCCTCTACTTCTCAATCTTCGCCCTCGCGGGCTATCTAGTGGACCGCCGCCTCGCCCGCTCGACCTAGGCCGAGCGGGCGCGTTTTAGCGCTTTCCCGCCACAGCCAGGATATGCGCGCTTTGCCCTATTAATGTGGGCTCGCGCTCCATCGCTCGAATGACGGTGAGTAACTTGCTGCGCGATTTAGAGTCATTCCATTCTTTGTCGAAGTCGGGCAGCAGCCAGCCGGGTCCTTCGAGGCCGTAGAGTTCCGGCGGCGCAAATCCTGCGTCCCCGACCTCGCTTCGCAATTCATCGGGATGATGGAAAAACGCAGTGGTGAAATATTGCGGGTTGTTCGTCGGATTGCGGTGCTGTCCGTTCTTCAAGTCCTGCTGCAGAATGCGGAAAAATTTCGGATCCCGGGCGAAGCCGCGAAACAATCCGTTGAACGCTGACGCAAATCGCGAAATGATGGCCGCAAACAGCAAGCCGCCGGGCTTCAGCGTGCGGTAAGCCTCCGACAAGGCCGCGATGCGATCGCTCCGCTTCACAAGGTGGTACAACGGGCCTAGCAGCAAGACCGCGCTTGCCGATCGGTCCGCGAACTTCAAATCTCGCGCATCGCCAACACTGGCATCTGCCAACGGTTTGCCGCTTCCCTTATCGAAAGCTGCTCGCGCCTGCTCCACGTGCAGAGGAACTGGATCGACCAGGTGCACCGAGTGGCCAAGTTTTGCCAGCCAGAGCGCATAGCGGCCAGGCCCTCCACCAATGTCCAGAATGACCGCCGGCCTTTTCGGAAGATGCCGCGAGATAATTTCTTTTGTCCGGAAGAATTCCAAGCGCGCATATTTTTCCAGGCGATCGCGTTCTACGGCATCCTCGCCGTAGTGCTCTAATATTTGGCCGGACAGCCTTGGGTTCTTGCGCCGCTTGACCCTCATGGGAGCAAAAACTCTAGTCGATCTCACGAGCATATTCAATTCTCGATGTTTGGAGTAGGATGCACGCGGCAATTCCGGCGGTCCCAAACTCGGGGAGGAACGAATGGTCAGCAGAAGAGAATTTCTAACGGCGACAGGCGCCGCCGTGACGGTGTCGACGGTTGGTGGCGCCGCGCTTCCAGCCAATGACCGTGCAGGTGTTGGCGGCGAAAAATCGGCGCGCCTGTTTCTCGCCGAAGACGACCTAAAGCCGGCCACATTCGATCGGCTGACTCTCGAGTGGCACAAACAACGCGCCAGGAAGCTGCAGGACGTACTCGCCCAGGACGGCAGCGACGGCATCCTGCTCACCGACCGCTGGAACATCATCTATTTCACCGGTCTCTGGCATACGACCACGGAACGCCTTGTCCAAGTTTTCCTGCCGAAGACCGGCGACCCCGTTTGGTTCAACGCTGCTTTAGACCGCGACTTGGTGAAAACCTGGTGGTACTCCGACGGCGAAATGTATTTCGACTGGCCGCACGCCGAAGGCGCTTTTCCCAACGAAGGAAAAGTCCAGATGGGTCCGCAAGTCGATCTGTTCGAATGGGTCCTGAAGGGCGTGAAGAAGCGAGGCTACGGCGACAAGAAACTCGTCGCTGACACGGAACTCCGCCCCTCCTCGCAGCGCAAAGTCGTGAGCATTCTCGGCCGAGAGATGGGTTCCGCTGACGATGTATGCATGAAAATGCGCGTTCTCAAGACGCCGGAAGAATTGGCGCTGACTCGCCGTGCCTACAACTACTTCAACCAGATGCACGCCTTTGCGCGCGATCTGCTCCTGCAGCACGGCACCGACCTGACCGACTACGATATCGGCGCTGCCGCCACCAAATACGGCACCGATCTGGTCATGGCCGACATCAAGCGTGATGGCGCGCCGCACACCGCGGTGGGCATCGAAATCGAAGTGGACTGCCGCGTGGGCAAATCCACCGCGTATCCACACCCCAACCAATTCCTTCACAACAAGATCACGCGAGGCCAAGCCATCCAGATCGAGGGCGGCGTGAACATCGCGGGCTGCGGCGGGGAACTCTACCGCGCCATGTTCATTCATCCGATCACCGACCAGATGAAGAAACTCTGGACGGTGAGCCGCGATTCCTGCCTGATCCAGAAAGAAGAGTCGATAGCCGGCGTCACTGGCTCAACGGTGGCCTACAAAATCCACAGGCACCAGGTACAGCAGGGCGTAGCCCCATATATTTATCACCGCCCCGGCCACGGCCAAGGCTGGGAAGGCCATCAACCGCCATACTTGGCGCTGGGAGATTACACCATGCTGGAGCCCGGCATGTCGTTCTCCGTCGAGCCGGGCCTCTACGACCCCGAGCACGGCATCGGCGCAAATTTCTCCGACGCGTTCATAGTCGAACCGCGAGGCCCATCGCGCCAAATGTCGCGCCTGCCGTGGAGTGAAGAGTGGTGCTTCGTCAAACTGTAGCGGCCGCCGACCGCTTGCCCTGAGTTTCGAAGGGTGGTGGGCGCCTTCTAGTGCCACGACCATGTCAATCCCGAGTCCTGCTATCGACCAATGGAACAAGTTCGGCTCGGAGGCTGAGACTTTCACCATTCAGGCTCGCTGCGGTAACTCGTCAAGCTGCGTCGGTAAAACGCCGTATTTGAATTCCAGCACGGTCAGAACAAGAATACTTTCAGGCTGAAAGATAAGCCTGATTTTTGACGACCTAGTTCGCCTTGGAGGTAATCCATGATCAAAAAAGTCAGTGGAGGTTACAAAGTACTCTCCGAAGATGGCAAGAAGAATCTCGGCGGCCCCTATAAATCGAAAGCGGCCGCTGAGAAACGCCTCAAGCAGGTCGAGTACTTCAAACACAAAGGGTAGAGTCTGAGTACGCCTCTCTCTTCTGGGAACGAAACACAAAAGGGACGCGCGACAAGAGCCGCGTGTCCCTTTTCCATTTGAGGCACTCCGATCGAGGGTTGGTGTCTAAGGAGTAGCTAACAAAAGCGCACCGCCGATTCCCGCGCGGCGGCAAGGACAACGCGCGCGTGATAACTTGCATCTTGATTGGCAAGGTTGCAACTCGTTTGGGGGTGGGTTATGAAGCGGGTCATATTGCTGCTAGGTGTGTGTCTGCTCGTTCCTGGTTTCAGCCACGGACAAGATCAGAGTAAAGTTCCAGCACGTTCGCAAAGTGCAGCCGCGGCGGCGGAGCCGCATAGCGACACCTCGGAATCCGCAACAGCAGGAAGACTCCCCGTGCGCCGCGTCGTGCTCTACAAAAACGGCGTGGGATACTTCGAGCATCTGGGCCGCGTGCGCGGCAGTCAGGACGTGCACATCGACTTCACCAGCGCTCAGCTGAACGATGTCCTGAAGTCCCTCACGGTGCTGGATCTCTCGGGCGGGCGCATCACCGGCGTGGACTACAACTCCGAAGCGCCGCTCGCGCGACGTCTGGCGACATTGCGTCTGGCGCTGGGAGAAAAGCCCAGCGTATCGGAATTTCTGGGAGCCCTGCGCGGCGCTCGTCTGGAGGTGCGCGGCGCCACGGGTCCGGCGCTGATGGGAAAGCTCCTCAGCGTGGAGCGAAAGACGCGCAATGCCGCGAACTGGACGGTAGAAACCGACGAGATCTCTTTGATCAGCGATGGCGGCGAAGTCCGCAGCGTGGATCTGAATCCTACAACGAGCGTGCGTATCATCGATCACGATTTGCAGGTGGAAGTCGGGAAATATCTCGGTCTGATCGCGTCCGCCCGGGAACAAGACGTGCGACGCATGACGGTGTCAACCGCAGGCACCGGTGAACGCAATCTCTACGTCAGCTACATCAGTGAAGTCCCCATCTGGAAGACCACCTACCGCATCGTGCTGCCCTCGAAGCCGGAGAAAAAGCCGCTGTTGCAAGGCTGGGCCATCGTGGACAACACGGTAGGCGAAGATTGGAACGATGTAGAACTCTCGCTGGTGGCAGGCGCGCCGCACTCCTTCATTCAACAGCTTTCCGAGCCTTACTATGGTCGCCGGCCAGTGGTGCCTTTGCCGGAAAGCGTAGAACTCTCGCCGCAAACTCATGCGGGGACGCTGGCGGGCGGGAACGGAACTCTGAACGGCACGGTGACGGACGCTTTAGGCGGGTTCGTTGGTGGAGCGATCGTGCGGCTCCTCAATGAAAATAATGGAACGATTGCGCAAACCACGAGCGACAGCAATGGGCAGTATTCGTTCTCGGAACTCTCCATAGCGCAGAGCTATCGCGTGGAAGTGGAACGACTGGGCTTTCAGAAGAGTGTGACAACGAACGTGAATGTCGGGACCGGCGAGAATCGCTTGAATTCGCAGCTGCAGGTGGGGGCTGCGACGCAAACGGTGGAGGTTACGGCGGACAGTTCAACGCTTCAGACATCTAGCGCGGAAGTCTTGGCAAACAGCAATCGCGGCAAAATGCCGGTGGCGCGCCGCCCGCGGGTCGGAGTGGCAGGCGGCGTGGGTGGAGGAATCAGCGGGGGAACGTTCAGCACTGGGCTTAACGGCCGCAACGTGATGCCACTGGCACCTCCGCCACGCGGCGTCGTGGATGCCTCGCTGGAGGCGGCGAACGCCGCTGCCAACGGACAAGGGCTAGGCGATCTGTTCGAGTACAAGCTCAAAGACAAGGTGACGTTGAAGAAGAACCAGTCGGCGCTGGTACCGATCGCACAAACCGAAATCGAGGCAGAGAAAGTTTCGTTGTGGACCGGCACCTCCGGTTCCGGCCGACCCTTGCGTGGTTTGTGGCTAAAAAATACCAGCCCGCTGACGCTGGACGGCGGGAGCTTCAGCGTGCTCGAGAACGAAGTGTTCGCGGGCGAAGGGTTGACCGATCCGATCAAGCCCGGCGCGCGGCGCATCGTGTCCTATGCAACGGATTTGGGACTGCTGGTGGAGGCTCAGACAAACGGCCAGCCCCAGCACGTGCGGCGGGCCAAGATTCTGCACGGCGTGATGACGCAGACCAGCGAGCTGCACGAGCGCACCTTATACACTGTGCGCAACCAGGATGACATCTCGCGAACACTTGTAGTCGAGCACCCCTCACGGCCTGAATGGAAACTGGCGAAGGGCGCGAAAGAGCCGGATGAACGCGCGCCGGCGACGTACCGCTTCCGCATCGAAGCGCCGGCGAAAGCGACGGCATCGCTACCCGTCGAGGAAGTCCGCACGCTGGATACTACCTATCAGCTCTCCAACCTCGACGGGGATCAGATTGCGTTATTCCTGAAGCAAGGAACGATCACGCCAGAAATCGCGCAGGCGCTGCAAAAAATTACCGCGCAGAAGGCGGTCGTGGCGAAACTCGAGGAAGAAATGGAGAACCGCCAGAAAGACATCGACCGCATTGTCGATGATCAGGGCCGTCTGCGCGAGAATATGAAAGCGTTACGAGGCAGTGCCGAAGAAAAAGCCTTGCTGCAGCGTTATACACGGCAACTCGACGAACAGGAAACCCAGCTCGAAGGGCTGCGCAAAAAAATTGAGGATACGGAGGCGCGGCGCGACAAAGCGAATGAAGAATTGGAAAAGATGATAGACGAGTTGCAGATTGAGGCCACGCTCTAGAAAAACGAATCGAGCCAAATGTGACTAGCGCTCGGCTCGTTCTGTTTCGAAGTTTTCGATCAACTACATCGAAAGCTTACTTTGAGGGCCAGACCTAGGTTCTGGCCGTCCTGCTCGCGCCCTGCGATTCGCCCTGTTCCGCCCAGTGCATCGGCTTTCCGCAGAAGCACGATAAATCGCCGCTACCTTCCCACGTAGCACAGGCACTCCTGCCTGTGCTCGGACGACGTCTAACCCAGCGAACAGCACGAATCAGCGACAGACAACCCAAATCTGCGTTTGGGACTTGGAACACAATTGATTCCAGCCCAATCCATTCCAACCGAATTCCGCCAGCCCGCGGTCCCGTCTTCATGCAAAATAAACCCCGTGCCCGCAACAGCCATAGCCCTCTCCTCGATCTGTCTGTCCATCTGGCTCTATCTGACGCTAGCCCGCGGCTTCTTCTGGCGTCTGCGCCCATTCGACGACGATCAAGCCCAACATCCGCCACCTCCAAACTGGCCCCGCGTGGTCGCCATCGTCCCAGCCCGCAACGAAGCCGCGACCATTGGACAAACGGTTGCCGCGCTGCTCAAGCAGAATTATCCAGGTGAATTTTCCGTGGTGGTTGTAGATGATCACAGCGAAGACGGCACCGCGCA
The DNA here is from genome assembly GCA_963721915.1 of uncultured Acidobacteriota bacterium. Lineage (GTDB taxonomy): Bacteria > Acidobacteriota > Terriglobia > Acidiferrales > UBA7541 > Acidiferrum. The sequence goes on from CAVRLD010000014.1 coordinate 293,794, forward strand.
GATCGCACAGCAAGTCGCGGCACAAAACCGCTCGGAATCACCCTTCAGCATTCACAATGCTTCGCCACTACCCCCAGGCTGGACCGGCAAGCTCTGGGCCCTCGACGAAGGTGTGCGTCAGACTGCGTCACATCCCAAATTGTCATCCCAAGCGCAGCGAGGGATCTGCTTTTCTCCGGTTGATGAAGCGCCGACGACGAATGCGCACGATACGAACTCCACCTATTTCTGGTTCACCGATGCCGATGTCCTCCACGCTCCCGGCACTCTGCGCCGCCTCGTTTCCCGCGCCGAGCAAAACAAACTCGACCTGACATCCCTGATGGTCCTGCTGCAAGCCAAAACTCTACCCGAGCGCGCCCTCATCCCACCTTTCCTCTATTTCTTCCTCAAACTCTACCCGCCCCGATGGATCGCCGATGCACGAGCCAGCACCGCAGGGGCCGCGGGAGGCTGCGTCCTTCTGCGCCGCGAAGCTCTCGAGCGGATCGGCGGCCTGGCCACAATCCGCAGCGAGGTCATCGACGATTGCGCGCTGGCACGCGCCGTTAAGCACAGGGGCGGCTTAATCTGGATGGGCCTGACGCGAACCAGCGTGAGCCTCCGCGCCTACACCACCCTCGCCGGAATCCGCGACGTGATCGCCCGCACCGCATTCACGCAACTCCGCTATTCGCCTCTGTTGCTAGTTGGCACACTCGCCGGACTGTTCCTCACGTACATCGCGCCCATCGCGGTCCTCTTCGCACACAATCCCATCACGCGAATCTTGTCTCTCGCGGCGTGGCTGTTGATGTCGCTGACATTTCTGCCGACAGTCCGCTTCTACCGCCTGTCACCACTCCGGGCGCCGCTACTTCCCCTCGCCGCTCTGTTCTACGCGTACGCGACGTGGCTTTCCGCCATTCGATACTGGCTCAACCAAGGCGCGCAATGGAAAGGCCGCGCCCAAGCTCCGCGTCAAACCTGACCACTCGTCTTTGCTTTTCGTAGAAGGCGGCACAAACTCGACCGGATACCTATTTCAATGCGTAGGTCAACATCACGATGCCGCTCTTTTTGTATACGCGGAGGTCCAGCAATTTCAGGCTCTCACGTTTGGCCGGCGCGGGTAGCAAGGGAATTCCTCCGCCAAGAAGCACAGGAATCAGGCCCACTTCGACCGTGTCCACCAATCCCTTTTCCAGGAAGACGCGGAACAGCGAGCCGCCACCGAACAACCAGATGTCTTTGCCGGGCGCATCGCGAAGATCGCGCACCACGTCTTCCATCTTTTCCGCAACGATCGTGACGCCCGGATAGTCGGCCGGACGCAACGTCTTGGAGAAAACCACCATCTTCATTCCGGGCATCGATGCGTATCCCGCTCTCACCAGGCGTTCGAACGTCTTCCTCCCCATCACCAGCGCTTCGTACTTCGCGAACATCGCGCCAAAATCGATCTCGGAATCCTTAACGATCCAGTCGTCTTCGCCGTTCGGCCCTGCGATATATCCGTCCAGACTCATCGCGACGCCATAGCAGATTTTTCGCATCGAAGGCACCTCGCGCCGGCTCGTCCTTTCCATGTAGGCGCTGGGGCTTTAGCCCGGCGCCTCGCACTCTAACAAAACAATCCGCCAATTGCCCACCGTCTGGTAATTTCAAATAATGAGCTAGCATCGGACGCTTGTTAAGATACGCGTCAGGATCGATCGATTCGGGAGGACATCATGATTTCTGGCGCTCATATGCGATCTGAAAGCGGAAATAGCGGCGCTCGCAAAGAAAAGTGTACGGTTGTCCAAAGTGGAAGAGGAACGGTGGGGTTTGATTACGAAACTCCGGCTTCCCGGAAGGGGCGAGATAGGCCTCTACCAGCCGAAACACCCGACCGCATTGCGGCTTAACACCACACCGAGCTCTTAGCACATTCACGGCTTGCCTGGCTGCGGTTCTGGCCGGCTGCCTCGCGATTTGCTATAATAAGAAACTAGGTCAGGTACAGGGCCATATCCCATCGGTCGCTTCGCGACCGCCAGCAACTGGTCAAGGGAATGGCACCGGAGGCCACCATGAGTGTTGTTCCCAACGCGGGCGACGGCAAGATTACTGTGCCCGCTCTCTTGCAGCGCAAGTCCACCGCGGGTTCCCCTTCACAAAAGATCATTTGTTTGACGGCCTACGATTATCCCACCGCGCGTTTGGTGGATGAGGCCGGCGTTGACGTCATTCTCGTCGGCGATTCCCTCGGGATGGTTGTGCTTGGATACGAGAGCACGCTTCCGGTCACGCTGGACGAGATGATTCATCACACGCGCGCGGTGCGCCGCGGCACGCGGCGGGCGCTGGTTGTGGCCGACATGCCTTACGGCAGCTATCACACCGACACCGCGGAATCGCTGCGCAACGCGGTGCGCTTCGTGAAGGAAGCCGGCGCCGAAGCCGTAAAGGTCGAAGGCGGCGAGCGGCGGCTGGAATTGATCGCGCGTCTGACCGAAGCGGAAATTCCGGTGATGGGCCACGTGGGGCTGACGCCGCAGTCCGTGAACGCTCTCGGCGGTTACCGCGTACAAGGTAAAACTCCGGACGCTGCGGAGCAGTTGCTGCGCGATGCGCACGCGGTGGAAGCGGCAGGCGCGTTCGCCGTGGTGCTGGAGGCGGTGCCACGAGAGCTAGCGGCGCAGATCACCCGCGAGTTGAACATTCCCACGATCGGCATCGGAGCCGGGCCCGAGTGCGATGGGCAAATCCTGGTAGTGAACGATTTGTTGGGCCTGACTTTCCATCCCGCGCCGAAATTTGCGCGGCAATACGCCAACGTCGGTGAAATCATTTCCGGCGCCGTCCGCGCGTATTGCGAAGACGTGCGGAATGGCACCTTCCCGTCGGATGCCGAGTCTTACCACGCCGGCGAAATGTTGAAGCAGCGAAAGCTGATTCACATCGACTGCTGAGCCGTCGAAAAATGCGGCTGGGAATCCCACGCAAAAGAAGGTGAACCATGACACCTGACGAAATCGGCTTGCTCTACGAGTTCAACGCCTGGGCGAATCATCGCGCGATCGACGCGGTCGCGGCACTCACGCCGGAACAGTTCACGAAACCCCTGGGATCGAGCTTTTCTTCCGTGCGCAACACGCTGGCGCACATTTCCGGCGCCGAGTGGGTCTGGTTACAGAGGTTTCTAGGCACTTCGCCATCGGCCATGCCCGACAACTCGCAGTTTGCCGATCTGGAGAGTCTGCGCGAACACTGGGCGCCCATCGGATCGCAACTACTGAAATATGTCCGCGGCTTGAAGCAGGAGGATCTGGATCGCGTGATCGAATACAAGACCATGAAGTTCGGCGTGTACAAGAATCCCTTGTGGCAATCGCTGCAGCACGTCGTGAATCACGGCACCTACCATCGCGGCCAGGTCACCACCATGTTGCGGCAGCACGGCGCACAGCCGATACTCACGGACCTGATGCATTTTTATCGCGAGCGCGCTGTGGCGGCGGGCGCCTGAGCGGAGCGCTGACACCCCCTCCGTGGAAACAATTCGAACCATTGCCTGGATGAAAGAGTATTCGCGGCTAGCGCGCGCCGAAAACCGCATCGTCGGTCTCATCCCCACGATGGGTGCCCTGCACGAAGGGCATCTGGCATTGGTGAAGCGCGCAAAGCTGGAATGCTCGCACGTTGTCACCTCTATTTTTGTGAATCCCAAGCAATTCGGGCCGAACGAAGATCTTGCGAAATATCCGCGAACATTTGACGCCGATACGGAAAAACTTGCTGCCGCTGGCGTCGACGCCATTTTTGCCCCTGAACCAGCTGACGTCTATCCGTATGGTTTTCGCACCTATGTGAACGTCGAAGGCCTGAGCGACCGCCTCGAAGGCCGCTCGCGCCCGGGGCACTTTCGTGGCGTAGCCACAGTGGTGCTAAAACTGTTCGAGATCGTGCAGCCGGACTTTGCGTACTTTGGCCGCAAAGACGCGCAGCAGGTCAGGATCATTTCGCAGATGGCACGCGATCTGAATCTGAATACCGAGATCGTTGTCTGCCCCATCATCCGCGAATCCGATGGCCTCGCGCTCTCCTCGCGCAACGCCTACCTCAAACCCGACGAACGAGCAGCCGCAACGGTTTTGCATCGCGCATTAACAGCCGCGCGCGACGAATTAGCAGCAGGCGTCCGCGGCACTCTCCAGCTGCAAACCACGCTGCGCAAAGTCCTGCAAGCGGAGCCGCAGGCCGCAGTCGATTACGCAGAAATCGTAGACGCCGACAGCTTCGAGCCAGTAGTGCGCGTAGCCCGCCCCTGCTACGCAGTCCTGGCCGTCTTCATAGGCAAAACGCGCCTGATCGACAACCTCTACATCGAACCCGCACCCGCCGCCACCGACGATCTGGCAGTGCACCTGTAGGCGCCGGGCTTTAACCCGGCCAGTCGTTCCTGTATTACTTACTATATATATCACTAGTATAGTATATATCGACAGTGTCCTATCTACCGATATACAATTCGCCCTTCGGCCCAGAACTATCGCGGCCACCGGGCCTATTTCATCACCGTCTGCACATATCAGAGAGTCCCCGCTTTCCTAGATCAAACAGAGGCCCATCGGATCTCAGACAACCTTCAATGCTGTGCGGCGCGACACAACTTCTCCCTTCATGCCTTCTGCGTCATGCCGGACCATGTCCATTTCTTGGCTGAGGGCACAGCCGACGATAGCGATTTGATCCGATTCACCGATGCCTTCAAGCAGCAGACAGGATTTGAGTATCGCCGGCGGCACGGTAACATTCTTTGGCAGAAGCGATTCCACGATTACATCCTCAGACGATCCGACGCGATTGAGAACGTGGCCGCGTACATTTGGATGAACCCGGTGCGAAAGAATCTGTGCGTCAACGCATGGGAGTATTTTCTCTCCGGCTCGCAAACGATCGATTGGATGAAGGCTGCCGCGGCCCAGGGGCAATGGAGACCGCCTTGGCGAAATGGGACACCGGGCTAAAGCCCGGCGACTACATAGCTTGTCGCCCCCGGCTATTGCGCCGCAGCAGCCAAAACTTCCGCGGCGTGATTCTTAATTTTAACGTTGTCCCAGACTTGTTCGATTTTGCCGTCGGCGCCGATCAGGAATGTGCTGCGGACGATGCCTTCGAACGAGCGGCCCATGAATTTCTTCATGCGCCACGCGCCATAGGATTCGATCATTTTGTGGTCGGGGTCGCTGAGCAGAGGAAAATTGAGTTTTTGCTTGGCCCGGAATTTGGCGAGATCTTTCTCCGGGTCGGCGCTCGCGCCCAGGATCAGCACGCCGATTTTATCGAAGTCCTTCTTTGCGTCACGAAACTCGGACGCTTCGGTCGTTCAACCGGGAGTGTTAGCCTTCGGAAAGAAGAACAGCACAACGCGCCGGCCGCCAAAATCCGCGAGCGACAGCGTTGTGCCTTCATCGGTCTTCAAGCGAAAGTTCGGTGCCTTGTCGCCTACTTTTAGCATGGACAGTTACCTCGAATTTTGATCCACCATCATCCTCAACCAGCGAGAGGCCGGGCGCGCGAATATGTTCTGGAATATTGTAGCGGCCGCCGACCGTTTACCCCGATCCTCGAAGGGTGGCGGGCGCTTTTGCCGTTCGGGAGAAACCGAGGCGATTCTATAATCAATGAGTATCCGCCAGCAGTCTGCGCAAAATGTCGTTAACCGCTCGCGGATTGGCTTGCCCGCGAGTGGCGCGCATCAGCTGACCCACGAAAAATTTGAAGACGCCTTCGTTGCCGCCACGGAACTTGGCCACGTTGTCCGGATTCTTCTCGATCACCTCGCGCGCGGCTTGTTCGATGGCGGAAGTGTCGCTCATTTGGGCTAGGCCTTCGGTAGCGACGATTTCGGCGGCTGTGCGGCCGGTTTCAAACATCGTGGCGAAAACTTTTTTGCCGATGGCGGCCGTGATCTGACCAGATTCGACGAGCTTCAAGAGTTCGGCTAGGGCGGTGGGCGAAAGCGGGCTTACCTCGATTTCCTTGCCCGAATCGTTCACGCGCCGCAGCAGTTCGGTTTGCATCCAGTTGGCGGCGTTTTTTCCGGATGCGCCGGCAATGATCACCGCTTCAAAATAATCGGCTCTCGCTTGCGTGGAAGTCAGTACTTCGGCGTCGTAGGGCGTAATGCCATGGGCGCTCACAAATCTCGCTCGCTTCGCTTCGGGCAACTCGGGGAGCGTGCGGCGAATTTCTTCGCGCCACGCGGCGCTCACGTGGACCCGAAGCAGATCGGGCTCGGGGAAATAGCGGTAGTCGTGCGCTTTTTCCTTCGAGCGCATCGATACGGTGTGGCCTTCGGCCTGGTTCCACAGGCGCGTTTCCTGCGGGATGCGGCCGCCGCTTTCGAGGACGCCGATGTGCCGCTCGATTTCGTACTCCAGCGCTTTTTGAAGAAAGCGGAAGGAGTTGAGATTTTTCACTTCGACCTTCGTGCCGAATTGTTCCGTGCCGCGCAACCGCACACTAACATTGGCGTCGCAGCGGAGCGAGCCCTCTTCCATGTTGCAATCGCTTACGCCGGTGTAGAGCAGGATTCGGCGCAGGGTCGTCAGATACGCATAGGCTTCTTCCGGCGTGCGCATGTCCGGCTCGGAAACGATTTCGGCAAGGGGCGAGCCGCAGCGGTTGTAGTCGATGTATGCCTTGGTCGCGGACTGCGAAAAGCCCTCGTGCAGATTCTTTGCGGCGTCCTCTTCGACGTGCAGCCGGGTGATGCCGATGCGTTTCTTCCCGCCGTCGAGCTCCACTTCCACCCAGCCGCCGGTCGCCAGCGGCAACTCGTATTGCGAGATCTGGTACCCCTTAGGAAGGTCGGGATAAAAATAATTTTTGCGAGCAAAGCGCGAATGCTCGTGCACGGTGCAATTTAGCGCGAGCGAGGCGCGAGAGGCCATCTCAATGACGCGCTTGTTCAACACCGGCAGCGTTCCCGGCAGGCCGAGGCAGACCGGGCAGGTGTTAGCATTGGGCGGATCGCCGAAGCGCGTGGAGCAGCCGCAGAAAATTTTCGTCTTGGTCAGCAGTTGGACGTGGACTTCCAGCCCGATGACTGGCTCGTATTTCGCGAGCAGTTCGGGGGAGACGCTGGCCAAGTCTGGAGCCGCTTTTGCCATCGGGAGTGAAATTATAGCATCAGACATCCGCTGCCAGCGCCATACGAGCCGGCGCAGAAAGAGCCTTCGGAGCCTTCAGGGCTGAAGAGTCTGCGTGATAACTCCGGTTTTCGTCAGGGCACGGCTTCTCAGTCTGCGGGAAAGTCTTTTCTTTAGGAGGTCGGAGCTTTTAGCTCCGACGCAAAGTGCTTGCTTTGATGGGCTTCAACCCCTGAAAATCTCCGTCCACACCCTAATTCCAGCTATTCAATGTATATTACTTAACCAAATGATACTCAACGTGGTATTTCTTCGCCATGTATATCGAATCCTGTCCGGGAGGCAGCAGCCCTCGCCCACTTACGGTCGTCATAAGTGCCTTAGAATCCGCACTTACAGAAGCCTATCAAAACAAGGTACTTGAAAGTCGTTGGAATGAACACTTACGAGAAACCGGGGGGAGGGGGCCATTACGGTTAACCAGAGATTGGGCGCACTTATGTGGCGGGAAGAATGGTCACGCGGGGGCGGCCGGAGGGACTGGACTCCACGGACAGAGGGGTCTGGAAGACTTGCTCCAGGAGTTCGCGCTGGTACACGGCGGCGGGAGGGCCGACACGGAGGCTCTTGCCGCGGTGCAGCAAGACGATCTGGTCAGCGTACTGCGCGGCCAGATTAAGCTCGTGAGTGACGACCACTACGGTATAGCGATTTTCGGCGGCCAGGCGGCGCAGCGTGTCCAGCAAGCCCACTTGCGAGCCGATATCGAGGTGGAGCGTGGGTTCATCCAGAAGCAGGAGCAGCGGTTGCTGGGACAGAGCGCGAGCGAGAATCACGCGCTGTTTTTCGCCTCCGGAGATCTGGTCCATCCAGCGATCACTCAGGTGTTCCGCGCCGACCTGAGCCAGGGCGTTGCGGGCGATGGCGACGTCTTCCCTGGATTCAAAGCGAAGGTAGCGGCTGTAGGGATGGCGGCCCTGGAGAACAAATTCCCAGGCGCGGGAGGGAAAGAGCAGAGGACTCTCCTGCTGAACCATCGCAATGCGCTGGGCGCGGATGCGTGGGGTGAGCGAATTTGTGACGAATCCGTCCAGCAGAACGCGGCCGGAGAGGGGTTGCTGGGCGCCGGCGATTAGCTTAAGCAATGTCGATTTGCCGCTGGCGTTGGGACCGAGGATCGCGACGATCTCGCCAGGACGGGCTTGAAAGCTGCTGGCTTCGAGGGTGAAGAGCGGGGCCTGCGAGGGATTCGCGGAATAGGCGTAGCTGACCTGTTCCACGCTAAGGCGAATGTCGCTGGCGCGGGAATGGTCGGTGGAGGTAGACGATGCAGGCATGGTGCGCGATGAGCTTACGCGAATTTGCGCCGCAGCAAATAGATGAACAGCGGCGCGCCGGCCAGAGCGGTCATGGCGCCGACAGGAAGCTCGGAAGGGGCGACAACGGTGCGCGCCAGAGTGTCCGCGATGACGACGGCGATGGCGCCGCCGAGCGCGGACGTCGGAATCAGGATGCGGTGGTCGGAGCCGAAGATCAAACGCATTACGTGCGGCACCAGCAGCCCCACATAGCCGATGGCGCCGCTGACGGAAACAGCCAGGCCGGTCAGCAGCGAAGCCGCGATGTAGACCACGAGGCGCACGCGGCGAACATCGACTCCCAGATGCATGGCTTCCTTTTCACCGGCGAGGAGAAGATTCAGATCGGAGGCAGTCGTGTAGATGACGCTGGTTGCTACGAGGAAGCCAATGCCCAGCACCCAGCGCAAAGTGGGCTGGAGCGCACCGGAAAGATCGCCCATCAACCAGAACGACATGCCCCGCAGATCGCCGCGGCCCGAGAGCGTGGTGATCAGAAACATGATGATCGCGGAAAGAAATGAGGCGGAGATGATGCCGGAGAGTAAAAGCATGCTGCTGTCGATCTGGCCCTCGCGGCGGCCGAGGAAATAGACCGCCGCGATGGTGGCGACGGCTCCGAGAAATGCGCCAACCGGGGTCACGAGCGCGGCGAAGGCCAAGGGCAGCGCGAGATGAGGCTCCACAATCAGAGCGAGGATGGCTCCCAGCGATGACCCGCTGGAAACGCCGAGAACATATGGATCCGCCAGGGGATTGCGAAGCAGGGCCTGAAATGCGGTGCCAGCAACAGCGAGCGACGCTCCCACAATGATAGCCAGGAGAATGCGAGGCAGGCGAATGTCGATCACGATCATGTCGTAATTGCTGGATAGCTCGCTGGTCTTGCCGAGCAACACGTGAAGAAGATCAAGGCCGAGGCCGTAGAGAGAAACGGGCACCGCGCCGAGCTTCAGAGCGATGACCACGACAACAAACAAAATTACGGCGAGGGCGCCGCAACGCAGCAAGACGCCCTGGAAAGTCAGCGGGCGCATGGGCATTCCTCAAGAAGGTATGGGCACCGCGAGGCGACGAGTGACGAAAGGACGTTGTGAGGCTGGGGCGAAGGAAAAGCAGATCCCTCACCCCGTAGAAGGCGCGGGGATTCGGGATGACATTGGTCTGGGCGGGCGGCGATCTGGGAGCGGGCGGCCGGCGGAGGGACGGGATTTGGCGGGGTCACATTGTCTCGATCATTTTGCTTTCTGTCCTTGCGATCGTTCTCATCGTGGCTGGTGTCAGGCTGATTGGCAAAAGCTTCTGGATGAAATTGTCTCGCAAGGTCTTCGATTGCGGAAACGATACGAGGCGCGGGACGGTCGACCGCATCGCTGGTTTTGGCATAGCGGTGGTTGCGGACGGCATTCAGAATGCGCCAGCCCGGCAGATCGGAGAGGGCTTCGATGTTCAACGGCGTGGTCTCCGTATGCGTGTCGGGAAAAACCAGGAATTCCGGCTGAAGCCGCGCGACCTCTTCGAGACTTACTTTCGGCCAATTTTCGACGGAGTCCACTATGGAGGCGGCGCCAGCGTACTGAAGGGCGTCGGCGATGAAGGTTTGCTTGCCGACGGAGATGAGCGGCTGGGTCCACACGATAAAGAGGGCGCTACGCCGGGGAAAAGGAGCAACGCGCCGTTGAATGCCCGCGAGGTGGCGCTCGAGATCTTTGGCAAGGGCTTCGCCGGCCTCCGGTGCACCCATGATTTCTGCGAGACGTTGGGTGGAGGAAATAATGGCGGCGACCGATTGCGGGTCGATGGCGTAGGAAGGAATGCCGAGATTGGCGAGGGAGTTGACGGTATCGAGGCGATTCAAACTTTTCGTTACGAGCACGAGATCAGGATGCAGGTCGGCGATGGCTTCGAGGCTGGGGTTGATGGCGCCACCGACCTTGGGTTTGCGCTGTGCGTCGGGAGGAAAATCGCAGTAATCGGTGTCGCCGACCAGGAGATCCTGCAACCCGAGCGCGTAGATCGTTTCGGTCAATCCTGGAGCGAGAGAAACGATACGGTGCGGATTTTGGGGGATGCGGATGGTGCGGCCGGCTTCGTCGGTGACTTCGCGTAGCGCCGGACTGGCGGAAGGGACTGGGGCGGGAGTCTGAACGGGAGCTTGAGCGTAAGAGAGCGCGGCGAAAAGGAAGATTGCCGCCATGGTACACGCGGCGATGCCTAAATTTTTGGCGAAGTAACTTCGCGGCACGAATCTCCCCTGACGAAAGGCTGGCTGTTAAGAGTTAAAGGTGCGAAATGATGCCGGTGCATGAAATTTTTGCCGCGCTCTTTGTTTCCGTTGCAAATCAAATACGAGTGTATGGTTCGCGTCGCCGAAGTGTCAACGAAAGTACTCCAACAGTAGGCGATATGGGAAAGCAGGAAGTACCGTTGTTGTAGAGATGATGGAGGAAAGCACTAATTGATCTGTTGATCCTTAGGCAATGCCTGGTTAATGCTGCTTAAGGTTTGGAATCCATCTTTGACGATCGTTCCTTTGATATTGTCCTTCGTCACGATCACGGGTTTCAGCATTATGGCAGGCACCTTTATTTTGCCATTGCTGATCGCCCCATCCGCGTGTGGCTTTTCGCCCTTCGCCAAGCGAACCGCTTCCTCCGCGGCTCTTACCGCTTCGTTGGTGACCGGCTTGTATACAGTCATCGTTTGCGTGCCCTGGGCAATGCATATGACAGCCGACAGATCCGCATCTTGTCCGGAAACCAGGACTTTGCCTGCTAGATTGTGCTCGCGGAGGGCCTGAATCGCGCCTCCGGCCATCGCGTCATTGGAGGCGACCACCGCAGCGATGTTGCCTTTGGAGGAGTCAATCGCGTTGAGCATAAAAAGGTAGGCCTCGGAAGACAGCCATTCTTTGGTATACCCATCCGCGATCACCTTTACGTCGCCGCGATTGATATATGGCTGCAGGATCTTTATCTGTACGTCATGCAGAATTTTCGCGCCTTCGTCGTTCGGGGAACCCGCGATCAGAACATAATTCCCTTTGGGGGCACGTTTCACCAGATATTCGGCTTGCATCCTGCCAATCTCAATCCGGTCAAAACTCACGTAGAGATCGACATCGCTATTCAGGACCAGGCGATCGTAACTGATGACCTTTACTTTCGCCGCCTTTGCGGCTTCCACCATCCGGCCGGCCTTGGCGGTATCGTGGGGCAGTAAAACGAGGACTTTAATGCCTTTCTTGATCATGCCCTTCACTTGCTGAAACTGAAGATCGTCGTCTCCGTTGGCGTCGCCGAAGATCACCTCTGCTCCCAACTGCTTAGCCCGCGCCTCAAAGGAATCCCGGTCGGTCTGCCAACGCTCGCCTTTCATCGCTTCTATGGAAAATCCTATTTGTAATTTGTTGGCGTCTTGCGCCTGCACGAGTGCACCGCCAAGGGCTAAAAGGAATATGGCGGACAGAACCATCAGCATCCTGCGGGGATTTGGCACGATGTCTTCCTCCAGATTTTGCCGACGTTAGCACAGCTCGCTTGTGATGACCATCATGGCCGGAAACGTTTGCGGAAACTTCGGCAATGCCAGGTTGGTTGCGTTGCCGGGGACTAACCGCTGCAGCGGTGGCGAGTCGCATCAGCGATTTTTCCACTGGGGCTTGCGCTTTTCGACCAGGGCGCGCAGGCCTTCCTGGGAATCTTCGAGGCGATAAAGTTGGTTGAGGAAAATATCCATGGACTGCTTTAGGCCATCGCGCAGAGAGAGACCCATGCCGCCGAGGACGGCTTTTTTGGCCATGCTGAGCACGGGAGCGGAGAGCGCGGAAATACGCGAGACTAGTTCCTCGACGGTTTTTTCCAGCTGGGCTTCAGGGACGAGGCGGTTTACCAAGCCGAGGTCGAGGGCTCGCTCGGCGGTCACCGGCTCACCGGTCAAGATGATCTCGAGGGCAGTTTTGGGGCCGACCACGTACGGCAAAATCGTCGAGGCTAGCGGCGGGAAAACGCCGATGGTAATTTCGGGTTGCGCGAAGCGCGCTTTCGGGGTGGCGATGACGAGGTCGCCGAACGCGGCGAGTTCGGCGCCGCCGCCGATGGCCGGGCCATTCACGACGCAGATAACCGGCTTGCCGACGTCGAGCATGCTGGAGAAGACCGCGTAAAATGCGTCGAGCATCTGGAAGACGCGCTGCGAGGTGTATTCACCGATATCGATGCCACCAGAGAAAGCTTTGCAGGCGGAGTCGAGGACGACGAGCTTGGCTTCTGCGGCGTTGCCCGCGAAGATGATGCCGTCGGAGATTTCGCGGAGCATGGATTCGTTCAGGAGATTGTGCTCGGGGCGGTTGAGAGTCATGCGGGCGACGCCCTTATCGATGCGGAACTTTACGGATTCGAATTGGTCGGGATGGCGGTGGGCGGACTGCGTGGTGAAGTCGGTGGCGTTGACGGGCTCAATCATTGGTTGGGCCTCCGGGAAATGGGGCTGAATTCGCAGTTTTAGAGGCGTTTGTTTTGGCCGAAATCGATGCTAGCACAGGGTTCCGGGGCTGATGGTGCCGGAGAGATGGGTTCGTGCGCAAACAGTTTGCGGGGAATCGTGGCAAGATTCCAGCAGCCGTGCCGCCGAGAATGCTTTGCTGCCCGGCACGGCTTGGTGTTCCCGTTAAATCCGCGGTGCTTGGCTGCAGGGAGCACAGGCAAGAGTGCCTGTGCTACTGGAGTTCGCGGGTCGGTGTGGGCAAGGTGTGATGGGTACCGAGTCGGAGGCCGTGGGTAAGGGAGTCGATGACGTGGATCGAGGGTGGCGATGACAGGTGATACGGTTACCGCGGTGCGCTTGGTTGGCGCGACGAATGCGGAGGGATTTCCGGTAGAGACTGCCTGGGAGGCGGCACCCCCGTTGCGTTTCAGCGCGGATTGGCAGGGGTTGCATGCGGACGCCGAGCGCGAGACCGAGGTGCGCGTGCTGTGGACTCCGGAGAATTTGTATTTGGGGTTCTGGGCGCGGTACCGGAGCATTACCGTGTTTCCGGACGCGGATGCGCGGGGGTGGCGGGACCATTTATGGGAGCGCGATGTTTGCGAGGTGTTTTTGCAGAGCGATCCTGCGCACGCTGGATATAAGGAATTCGAAGTAGCGCCGAATGGATTTTGGATCGACCTCGATATTGCGCCGGGGGAAAAGCGGGATTTGCGGAGCGGGTTGCGGCGGCGGGTGAAGATTAATGAAGCGGCGCGGCGATGGCACGCGGTGCTGGATTTGCCGATGAAGAGCTTGACTGGTCGGTTTGACGCCGGCGCGACCTGGCGGGTGAATTTTTTTCGGGTGGAGGGGGCCGCGGAACCTCGGTTTTATTCGGCTTGGCAGCCTACGCGGACGCCGCAACCGAATTTTCATGTGCCGGAGGCGTTTGGGAGGTTGGTTTTCCGGGAAGCGACTGGTGGTGAAGTGACGGGTGACTCGTGACGGGTGACTGGCGCCAGCTTGCCCGCGGCGCACTCTTCTCCTTCCTGTGCTTGGCCAGTTTCTGCTGCTCGGCGATTTGCGGCGCCGATGCATCGCAGGCTGCTCCCAGGGCGGATAATTCTCCTGTTGTAACTACAGTCGAGCCGCCGAATTGGTGGGTCGGACTGACTCCAGAGGTGATGTTGCTGATTTCGGGGCGCGGGCTGGAGGCCACGAAAGTCGAGTGCAATCTGGCGAGCTTGCTGGTGGAGCGGACGCAGGCCAGCGCGGGTGGGAAATATTTATTTGTGTGGCTGAAATTTGGCGCGGAAACGAAATCGGGCACCGCGGTTTGCCGGATTACGAGTGCGGAGGGAGTTACATCGTTCGAATTGCCGATCGCCGCGCGGACCGAGACGATTCACCGATTTCGGGGGCTTGCTCCAGGCGACGCGATTTATCTGATCATGCCAGACCGGTTTGCGAATGGTGATCCGACCAACGACGAACCGGCTGATGCGCCGGGATCGCACGACCGGTCAAAGCCGCGCGCGCATCACGGAGGCGATCTGCGCGGGGTGCGGGAACATTTGCCGTACTTGAAGGATTTGGGCGTGACGACGCTTTGGCTTACGCCGGTGGTGAAGAATGGGGCTGCGGAGGATTATCACGGCTACGGCGCCGTGGATTTGTACGCGATCGACCCACATCTCGGGACGTTGCGGGACTATCAGGATCTGCGTTTCATCGGCTCACCAGCAGCACATGAAAATTTTGTTCGATATTGTGCCGAACCACGTGGGGCCGCGGCACCCATGGGTGGCGAATCCGCCGCTGCCGGATTGGTTTCATGGAACGCCGCAACATCACGCAAACGCTTCCGTGCCGCCTTACGGATCGTTCTACGGGGAGACAAAGGAGCAATCGGCCGGGCACGATCCGTTCGAGGTGCTTGTGGATCCGCATGCGCTGCCGCAGTTGTGGCGCGACCTGACGGATGGATGGTTCTTCGGGATCTTGCCGGATATGAATACGGAGAATCCGATGGTGGCGCAGTACCTGCTTGAGAATGCGATCTGGTGGGCGGAGTCTTCAGGACTGGATGGGTATCGCGTTGATACGTTTCCTTATGCGCCTCGAGCTTTTCTGGTCGCGATGGAATGCGGGGCTGCGCAGAATCTATCCGCGGCTTGACGACGGTTGGCGAAGTGTTTCATCCGGATCCCAGCGTGACATCGTTTTTTGCCGGTGGACAGAAACGGTATGACGGTATCGATTCGGGCGTTACGACCGTGTTCGATTACCCGATGTATTTTGCGTTGCGCGATGTTTTGCTGCACGGGGCGCCGGTCGGGCGGTTGGCGGATATTTTGCGGCACGATTCCTTGTATGTGCGACCCGATGAGCTTGTTACATTTTTTGGGAATCATGATGTGCCGCGATTTGCGAGCGAGGGCGGGAGTTCGCCGTCGGAATTGAGATTAGCGTTCGGATTGACGCTTTCGTTGCGCGGGATTCCGGAACTTTATTATGGCGACGAAATTGGGATGACCGGCGGGGCGGATCCGGAAAATCGGCACGATTTCCCGGGCGGGTGGAGCGGAGGACTCGCGGAATGCGTTTACGGAAGCGGGCCGGACAGCAGGAGCAGCAGGGCCTCTTTGCTTACGTGCAGACGTTGCTGCGTTTGCGGCGCGAACATCCGGCGCTGGCTGGCGGACGGTTGTGGCATCTTGCGTCGGATGATTCGGCTTACATTTTTTTGCGGGAATCGGAGGATGAACGCGTTGTGGTGGCATTCAATAATGCGGGGAAGGGGCGGGAGTTTCGCGTTTTGCTGAGTGATACCCCGGCGGAGGGGTCGCAGTTGGCGAAAACATTGTTTGGCGACGGGCGGGCGGAGATTGCGGGCGGAGAGATGCGGATTAGTGTGCCGGCTAAGTCGATGTCGATTTTTGTGGTGAATTGAGAGTAGCGAATGGCTCGCCGGGCTAAAGCCCGGCGCCTACATCTTCAGAACGCCGCCTGGATGGTCCAGTTTTCTCTGGCGTCAGGAACCGTGGTGGTTACGGAGTGCGACTTGGCGTCGTACTGCCAGTCGCGAGTGGCTTGCTGGCCAACGCGGAGTTCTTTGGGTTCCGCCGAGACGCCAAAGACCGTTATGCGTGCGGCGTGCCACCACGGTTGGAAGGTCGTTTTCTCCGTTGTGGCGCTTACCGTGACGGAGCCTGGCGACACCTCACAGCTATAGTTTGTGCGGCGGAATTCGCCACGTTGGTAGGCGAAAGTGTGGCCGTCATCTTCGTAGAGCGAGCCGTGACAATCGGCACCGGCGTAAACTTTTATTTCCAGCGGACCAGTGGGCTTTTCTTCCGTGTTTTGCACGATAGGCTGCATGGGGATGATGGCGCCGGCTCGCACGTAAAACGGGAGCTCGTCGAGAGCGGGGTGTAACGCAATTTTTTCCGTGCTCGCGTGCTTCTGCGCGGTCCAATAGTCGTACCAATCGCCTGGCGGAAGCTGAATTTCTTCCGGCGTCCAAGGTTTCGGTTACAACCGGCGCCACGAATAAATCGCTGCCAAAGAGAAAATCGCGACTGTCATTGTAGAAACTTTCCTCCTGCGGGTAGTCGAGAAAAATTGGCCGCATGAACGGGATGCCTGTGCGAGTCATTTTCTCGATGCCGGTATAGATGTAGGGGAGGAGCTGGTAGCGCAGCTCGATGTAGCGGCGGCGGATGGCTTCGTGCTCGGGCCCGCTTGCCCAGGGCTCGTGGTCAGCGGTGCCCTTTGCGGCGTGGTCGCGATAGATGGGATTGAAGACACCGAGTTCGTACCAGCGCGTGAGCAGGTCGGGCGGCGGGGAGCTCGCGAAGCCACCGATGTCGTCGCCGACGAGCGCGTAGCCGGAGAGGCCGAGATTGAGAAGCATCGGCGTGCTCATGGAAATGTGGTTCCAGGTGGCGCTGTTGTCGCCGGTCCACGTGGCGGCGTAGCGCTGCGTGCCGGAATAGGCGGCGCGTGTTAGCACGAACGGGCGCTCGTCGCCTTGCAGTTTGCGCACGCCCTCATAGGTGGCGCGGGCGTTTTCCATGCCGAAGACGTTGTGGATCGCGCGGTGGTCGGTCGTCGTGCCGTCGTCGAGACGGTGCACAGTGTCGAGCGGCATGGTCTTGTCGGGGCGTTCGAAGACGGAGGGCTCGTTCATGTCGTTCCAGAAACCGGCGACGCCCATGTCGACGAAATCTTTGTAGAGGCTGCCCCACCAGTCGCGCACGCGGGAAAGAGTGAAATCGGGGAAGACGCTGGCGCCAGGCCAGACCACGCCGACGTAGACGGAGCCGTCGGGGTTCTTGACGAAGACGTCTTGCTTGATTCCGGAATCGTACGGCTCGTAGCCGTGGTCCGGGATCCTTTTTGATGTGCAGGTCGGTGATCAAGATCGTGTGAAAGCCTTGCGCGCGAAGGTCGGCGATCATTTGCTCGAAGTGCGGGAAGTATTCACGATTGATCGTGAATGGCGCGTAGCCTTGCTGGTAGTCGATGTCGAGGTAGATGACGTCGGCGGGGATTTTCTTCTCGCGAAATGTGCGCACGACTTCGCGGACGCGCGCTTCGGGGTAGTAGCTGTAGCGGCACTGCTGGTAGCCGAGGCTCCATAGCGGGGGCAGCGGCGTTCGGCCTACGAGCGCGCTATACGCTGCGATGACTTGCTTTGGCTCGGGGCCAGCGACGAAATAGTAGTTCAACTCGCCACCTTCGGCGCCGAACGAAAAATAGTCGGGCGACTCCTTGCCGAAATCGAAACTGCTGCGATAGGTGTTGTCGAAAAAGAGCCCGTACGCGGTGCCCTTGCGTAGGCCGACGAAGAACGGAATGGTCTTGTAGAGCGGGTCGGTGGATTCGCCCCAGCCGAAGGCGTCTGTATTCCAATTGATGAAGGTGTGGTCGCGATGATTCATCGGGCCGGCCTTGTCGCCGAGGCCGTAGTAATTTTCGTCGGATGGCATTTTTTTCCAGACGCGGATGCGCTGTGCGTTCCAGGCCATCGGCAACGTTTGCTCGTCGGCGAGAATCACGTGGCCCTGCGTGTCGGCGAAAGAAATGAGCAGAGGGGATTTATGAATGATGACGTTTACGCTGCCGGCTGAAAGGCGGACGTCGTCCTTGCTGTCCTCCATTTTTACCGGAACGATTTCCGGAGGTTCGACGACTGCCCACGAGCTATCTTTCGGGAAGATACCCTGAGGGGCCACGCGCACGCGGATCACTCCGTCGCGAAACGCCGTGATGCGCACCTTGGCGCGGCCTGCGCTGAGTTCGACTCCGTCCTGAAGTTTATCGACGTGTTGGACTGCGCCGACATGCTGCCAGCCTTCCGCAAATACCGGCACACAATAAACTGCGGTTGCCAGCAGAGCGAGAGTTGCCGTGCGTGCGAGGATTACGCTGAATGCCTTACCAAGATGCGCCATTTTCCATCTGTCTTTCGACTGCCCTGGGATTTGCGACTCGCGCGACGTTACGGTCTATGCAGCCAACCACTCCTCAAAGAAAGCGGAGGCCTTGGCCCCCTCGATGCGGCGGCGAACGGCGTCCATTACGCGGCACCGAGCAGTATCGTCGCCATAAATAGCCAACCAAAATGGAAGATGCAGGTCAATCGGCTCGCGCGTGCACTGGAGCTTGTAGTCGCGCAGCTTGAAAAAGCCCTGTTGAAAGATGACTCGTTCGACCTTGTCGGCCAACAATGCTTGCGCGTGTTGCTCGGAGAGAGTCGAGCGCAAGACATTCCGCGTCTCCAGCTCGACGAGCTGCGCGTTTCCGGGAACATTTGGAAATTCGAAGAGATCGAGCGAGCCGTCGACGCCATCTATGGCAAAGAATCGTGTATGGGGCGCGCGGCCGAGTTGATAGCGGACGCGGTAGAGGAAGAACGGGACGTAGACTCCGGCGATGCGGCGCAGTGGACCGATGCGAAGCCGCCGGTAAAGGGCGCCGAGTCCGATGGACGCGAATTTGCGCAGAGCTTCGGCTTGCGAAACGTTGGACTTGAGACTTCGGATAGAGGTCGCCATGATTCGTAGCCGCTGCTTCTCCTTTAGCTTCAGCGGAAGTAAATCCATAGACCGAGCACGGTCGCCAGTAGAAGATAGGTGAATACCAGGTTCACGCGATGTTCCGTGGGCGTTTCCCGCGCGAGGTGTGCGGTCTTGACGTCAACCGTATCGAGCTTTTCGTCCACCGTCGCAAACGTGAGCCCGGCGATTTTCTTGCGCTCTGGAGCTGGGAAGAGCATGCTCACGCCGATCAGCGCCAGCGCGCACACAACGAACATTACGATGGAGTAGTGGAGAAAATTCATGTCGATCAGCCGGCGGATTGCGGGCGATTGGTAGTGCGCGGTCTTATCCAACACCTCGAGCACAAAACGCACCGCGCCGAGAACGAAACCGACCAACAACGAGGAGATCGCACCTTGGCCATTCAGCCGCGGCCACAAGATACCAAAGATAAAGCAGACCGCGATCGGCGGGCTGATGTAGGCCTGTACGCTCTGCAGGTACACCCACAGCTGCGCGCTAAGCACGTGAATGAAGGGAACCCATAATAAACCGAGTAACACCATGCCGCCGGTGGCGATGCGTCCGAAGGTCACCAACTGTTTTTCGCTGGCCGCGGGCCGGAGCTTCTTGTAGAAATCGAGCGTGACCATGGTCGAGGCCGAATTGAAAACCGAGCTCATCGCACCCATAAGCGCGGCAAGCAGCGCGGCGATCATCAATCCGACGAAGCCGGTGGGAAGAAGATTGACCACCGCGGTGGGGAAAGCGATATCGCCGTTAGTGACCGAGCCATTCACGATGGTAAACAACTGAGGATACAACGCGAAAGCAATCACTCCCGGAATCACGAGAAGAAATACGGGAAGAATCTTCAGGTAGCCGGCAAAAATTGTGCCGGCCTTGGCGTGGCCCTCGTCCTTCGCGGAGAGGACGCGCTGGACGATGACCTGGTCGGTGCACCAATACCAGATGCCGAGAATCGGAGCGCCGAAGAAAATTCCGGTCCACGGGAAGTCGGGGTCGGAGATCGGTTTCACCATGTGGAAGTAGCTGGCCGGCACGGATTCGCGCAAATGGGCAAAACCGCCCACTTTGTCTAAACCGATAAAGGTGAGAGCAATCGCACCGGCCAGCAAAATCAAAGTTTGAACGAGATCGGTATAGATAACCGCCGCGAGGCCGCCTGCGATCGTGTAAATGCCCGTGGCAATGACCAGGATGATCGCGGCGGTCCACTGATTCCAGCCGACGACGCGCTCCAGCACGATTGCGGCAGCATACAAGTGCACCGAGATTTTCGTGAAAATGTAGGCGATGATGGAGATCGACGCCAGGTACATGGCGCAATTGCGGTTGAAACGCCGCTCCAGAAATTCCGGCATGGTGAAGACGTTGGATCGCAGATAAAACGGCACGAACACCCAGCCGAGCAGCAGTAGAATGACGGACGCTTCCCACTCGAAATTTCCCGCGGCCAAGCCGGAGGTCGCACCCGAACCCGCGAGACCGATGAAGTGCTCGGTAGAAATATTGGAGACAAATAACGAAGCGCCGATGGCGAACCAGCCGATGTTACGTCCGGCGAGGAAGTAATCCTCGGAAGTGCGCTCTTTGCGGGAGAAATAGAAGCCGATGCCAAACACCATGACAAAGTAAATTGCGATGATGACGAGATCGACCGGCGCGAGCGTCCGATGCGTCACCGTGATCCCCGATGCAAACAGCATCCGAGTCTCCCCTGACTTCTACCGACTAGTGCAGCGGCCCATAATGCGGCGACGTGCGCGCCGTTATGCCCCAGCGCATCACGCAACCGCGACGCCCTGTTTGACGCGGAATCCGTTCGCGGCCCGGTAAGTTGCGACAAATTGGTGCGGTAATCGTGCGCGGCGAAGTCTATACCAGCGGCAAAGAAGGCTCAATGGGCGTTTGCGATAGCGTAGAATAGTTCTCGCGCGGCGGCGACCCCGCAACGGAAAGAGTCTCGTCCTTACAAATCGTAAACTCCCGCTAAATGCCCATTCTTTCCCTCCAGAACGTCACCAAGGACTACTCATCGGACGGCCAGCTTGTGCGCGCGCTGGATGGGCTTTCGCTCGAAGTGACTCGTGGCGAATTCGTGGCAGTGGTGGGAAGAAGCGGGTGCGGCAAATCGACGCTGCTGAATCTGGCAGGCGCAATGGACTTTCCAACTTCCGGCCAGGTGCTCCTCGACGGCCAGCCGACTTCTTCCCTAAAGGATGCCGACTTGACGCAGCTTCGACGTGCGAAGGTCGGCTTCATTTTTCAGTCGTTCCAACTGCTGAACACGCTGACTGTTTTCGAGAATGTGGAGTTGCCATTGCTCCTCGCCGGCAAACCCGATGCGCGGGCGGCCGCGCGCGAACGGCTCGCCTGGGTCGAGCTGGACGGTCTCGGCGACCGCTATCCTCATCAGCTTTCGGGCGGACAGATGCAGCGGGTAGGAATCGCTCGCGCGCTGGTCCACGGCCCCAGTCTTTTGCTGGCTGATGAGCCGACCGGAAATCTCGACACCTCTACCGGTAACGTCATCCTGGAATTACTCCGCCGCCTGACTCGCGAGCAAAACACCGCCACGATAATGGCGACCCACAGCGCGGAAGCCGCAGCGCTCGCCGATGTTGTGGTGCGGCTGCAAGACGGAAGAATCAAGGAAATGCTCCGGCGCTGATATGGCACGCCTTCTCCTTTTTTACCGCTTGATGGTCCGGCCCCTTCTGTCGGAGCCGGTGCGCACCGCGCTGACGGTTCTCGCCATCGCTCTGGGCGTGGGCGTCGTGCTGGCAATCGATCTCGCGGGCACGGCTGCGGCGGGATCGTTTCGCTCCTCGATGGAGACTCTCGCCGGTGACAATGATCTGGAAATTATCGCATCCGGCGGCGTCTCCGAACGGGTGGTTGGCACTCTTTCCGCGCTTCCCTATCCAGTTCGGATTTCCGCGCGCATCGAGGACTACGCGATCGATGTGGACACCAAGCATAGTTTTCCGCTGCTCGGGCTCGATTTGATCGCGGAGGGTGAGGGCAACGAGGACACCGCGTCGAGTTTTCGCCTGGAGAGTCCGGAAGATGCGCTCAAATATCTCGGTGAGTACGACAGCATCTGGGTCGGGCAGAGCATGGGCCGGAAAGCGGGCGAACGAGTCACGTTGCTGATCAACGACCAGGCTCGCGAATATACCGTTCGTGGCGTGTATCCAGATGCGAACGGAAATGCAGCGGCCATCGTGATGGATCTCGCGGCCGCGCAGCAGGCGTTACATCGCTTCGAGCATGTGGATCGCATCCTTGCAAGAGTTCCGCAGACGGCGTCATTGGAACAGTGGCAGCAGCGTTTGCAGGACGCGGTGCCGGCGGGGCTCGAGGTGCGCCCCGTGGGCACCGGCACGATCGAAAACCGCCGGATGTTGGCTGCGTTTCGCTGGAACTTGCGGCTGCTGAGTTACATTGCACTGGTGGTCGGCGCGTTTCTGATTTACAACACGATTTCGGTGTCGGTCGTGCGCAGGCGCGCGGAGATTGGAATTGTTCGCGCGCTTGGCGCCAGCCGAGGCGCGGTTCTCGCCGCGTTTCTTGGCGAGGCTGCGATTTTCGGCCTGATCGGCGCGCTGCTGGGCCTGCCGCTGGGTCGCTTGCTGGCGAGTGGTGCGGTGAGGCTCATGTCGGCGACGGTCGAGGCTTTGTACGTCAGCAGCAAGCCGGGATCAATCGAGCTGAATGCCGGCGCAGTGCTGACCTCGTTAATCATTGGAGTTGGAGTCTCGGTTGCATCCGCGTATTCGCCCGCGCGCGAGGCGTCGCTCGTGCCGCCGGTCGAAGCGATGGCGCGCGGTCGGCGGGAATACACCGCGCGTGTTCACAAGACGCGCGACTTGTTGTGCGCCATGCTGCTCGGACTGGGCGCGGCCGCTGCTTCATGCGCTCCGGCCATATCCGGCAAGCCGCTGTTAGGGTATCTCGCCACGCTACTGCTGATCGTGGCGTCGGCCTTGGCGATCCCCGCTTTAGTGGATGTAACCATGGGCCTTTCTTCAGGGTTGCTCGGGAAAATATTTGGCGTGGAGGCAGCGCTCGCCTCGCGGAGCCTGTGCGCGTCGCTCCGGCGGACATCGGTCCTGGTGGGCGCGCTCGCTACCGCGATTGCCATGATGACCGCGGTCGGCATCATGGTCGGAAGCTTTCGCCAGACCGTGCTTCTCTGGATGGGCGACCAATTGCCCGCCGATCTCTACCTGCGTCCCGCAGGTGATCCCGCCGCCGATCGTCATCCCACGATGTCAACGGAACTGGCCGACAAAATTGCGGGGTTGCCTGGCGTCGCAGCCATCGATCGCGTGCGGGAATACGAAATCAGCTACGAGGGCATGCCTGCGGGGCTCGGCTCGGTTGAGCTGCGCCTCCTGCGCTCCTATCACACCGCCGACTTTCTCTCCGGACGTTCCACCTCCGATGTTCTCGCCGAGCTGCGCGCCGCCAATGCTGTCATCGTGAGCGAGCCCTTTGCCAATAAACATCACGCGAAGAGGGGCGACACTATTACGCTTCCGCTTGGCGCTGCAAAGCCCGTGTTTCGCATCGCGGATATCTACTACGATTATTCCAGTGAGCGCGGCACGATCCTGATGGATCGTAACACCGCACTTCGCTACCTACCCGATCCAGCGCCATCCAACCTGGCAATCTACGTCGACGCGGATACGCGGCTGGAAACCGTGCGCGCCGAAATCGAACAAGCGGCCGCCGGCCATCGGGTGCTGATCTTTTCGAATCGAGATTTGCGGCGCGAGGCTCTGCGCATTTTCGATCGCACCTTCGCCATCACCTACGCTCTTGAGGCGGTAGCGGTAATCGTCGGGGTGATGGGTGTCGCGGGCGCATTGCTGGCGCTGGTCATCGACCGGCGCCGCGAACTGGGCCTGCTTCGTTTTCTGGGTGCAGCTTCCGGACAGGTCCGCAAACTGATTATGGTCGAGGCTGGACTCCTCGGATTACTCGCGATGTTCGCCGGTGTCGCGCAGGGCTTGGCCTTATCGCTCATTCTCGTCTTCGTCATCAACAAGCAATCCTTTGGATGGACCATCCGCTTCCACTTACCAGTCGCCATACTTCTCAGTGCGTTGACCGTCATCTACGCTGCCACGGTGCTTGCGGGTCTATATCCCGCGAATATTGCCGTGCGCTTGAACCCGATTGAGGTTGTGCATGAGGAATAGCCTGACGCGCCTCGCCGCCGCTCTGCTCGTGCTACAGCCCGGGCCGCAAATATCGGCCGAGCAGTACCGCGTCGCGCTGCCCGGCTATCGCTACGAGTTTCCGCGCGATCACTTCGATCATCAGGATTTCCAAACGGAATGGTGGTACTACACCGGCAACGTAAAGTCCGAAGACGGGCATCGCTTTGGATTTGAGCTGACATTTTTTCGTCAAGGCGTGAATCGCGATGCAACCAAAACGAAACCCTGGGACGTGCGCGATCTCTATCTTGCTCATCTCGCTTTGAGCGACCTCGACGGCCAAGCGTTTTACCACGCTGAACGAACCAGCCGCGCGGGACCCGGCCTTGCAGGAATCAGCGCGACCGACGGCCGCATCTGGAATGGCAACTGGCAGGTGCAATGGCAAGGCGCCGAACAGAAGATGCAGGCCGTTGACGCTCGCTTTGAGTTGCAGTTCAGTCTCCGGTCGGAGAAACCTCCCTTAATCAACGGAGAAAGAGGCGTGAGCCAAAAAGCGGAAGGGCCGGGGCGCGCTTCGTACTACATTTCGCTCACGAGGCTCTCGGCGAAGGGTCGCATCCGCGTCGCAGGCAAGAACTTCGATGTAACCGGTCTCGCCTGGATGGACCACGAATTCTTCACGCATCAACTGGAGGGCAATCAAGTCGGTTGGGACTGGTTCAGCATTCAGCTAAACGACAAAACTGAACTCATGCTCTTTCGCATCCGCCGCAGCGATGGCTCGACGGACCCGTATTCCGCCGGCTCATTCGTCAACGAGCAAGGAGCGAACACGCATTTGCGCTCCAGCGACTTCACGCTACAGCCTTCAGGGGAAACCTGGACGAGCAAGGTCACGAAAGCCGCATACCCGATTCGGTGGAAAATAGCAGTCCCACGATTGGGAATCGAATTGGAAGCGCACACGCAGCTATCTTCACAGGAGCTGACCAGCCACACGCAAATTTCGCCAAGCTATTGGGAAGGTGCGGTTACGTTCGCCGGGCAGAAACAACACGTGCCCATTACGGGCAACGGTTATCTGGAAATGACGGGCTATGATCGGCCGTTCAAAATGGGAGGCAACTGAAGTCTTACGAAACGCAAAGCCTAAAAAAAAACGGAGCAAGTTTCGCTGAACTTGCTCCGGCAAATTGTTGCTTGACGCAGGCACTCGGCTCTGCGCGCGTAATCGACTTCTAGTGTCCGCCTACAGTACGTGTTTTTTCCCGGGTCGTGGTCTCATCGGTTCCGTAAGTGCGCGAGAACTCGTCCACCTGACGAGCAGCTTCGTCCTTCGCGATTCCGTAGCGTTCCTGGATTTTGCCGACGAGCTGCTCTCGCTTTCCGGCAATCACCTGCAGGTCGTCATCTGTCAACTTTCCCCACTTTTCCTTGATCTTGCCACCGGCTTGTTTCCATTTTCCCTCAATTTGATCCCAATTCATGGAACCTCCTCGGTTCTTGGGTTCTTCCCACAGGCTCAGGAAACCACTGCGGGAATGTCCAAGGAATACAGCAGATCACTTAGGTCGCACTGCGAGCGAGGTGTACCTGCACTTATGCGCAAGGTCGCAATCGTAAGAGCGAAAGATCGACGCTCATAGGTTGGCTAGCAAATATAGCGTTTCGTGGAACGCCGAGGCTAAGCCTCAATAATGTTGTTTCGCACGGCATAGCGAACCAGTTCGCTCACCGAGTGGCAATCCAGTCGCCGCATGATATTGGCGCGGTGGGTTTCCGCCGTCTTGACGCTCAGCCCCAGCGCCACAGCCACTTCCTTGCTGCTCTTACCCTCGGCAAGCAACTGTACGATCTCGCGCTGCCGCGGAGTCAACCTGCTGCACGGTTCGTCTTTTCTCTCGTCCGCCTTCTTCGGCTTTTTGTCCAAATATCCGTCGAGCACGATCTGCGCCACTTTCGCGGTGAAAAATGTCTTGTTGCTGCGCACTGCATTCACCGCGGTAACCAAGTCCCGGCTCGCGTCCGATTTCAGTACGTAACCCCGCGCCCCCGCATCGAGCACTTCGCGGATCAACGGATCCGATTCGTGCATCGTCAATATCAGGATCTTTGCCCGCGCATCGTTCTTGATCATCTGCCGAGCTGCCTCCAGTCCGTTCAGCGAAGGCATGCTGATGTCCAGCACGGTGACGTCCGGCTTCATTTCCCGCGCTTTTTCCACAGCTTCGCGCCCATCGCTGGCCTCAGCCGTAACCTGCCATCCCGGTTGCGCTTCCAGCAGTGACCGCAGCCCTTTGCGCACAATTTCGTGGTCATCCGCGACTAACAATCGTACGGGTTCCATGTTTGCCTCCTCAGTTTTTCCGACCTGATTCGCGACAGCTTCCGCGGTTGCGAGCCTGCCTTATTCCTAAACTCCGCCACTCGCCGCACGTACTAAATAAAGTACACTGTTTACCGTATGACTGGCTCCAGCCCACACTGGTTGCACATATTTTTCATTGCGCCGTTGGGTGCACTTGGTGAGCCATCAGGACTTTTCCCCAAGCTAACCTTGAATCGTGGCAAGCAGATGACTTACGGAGGGGTGCAGTCCTAGTACGTGCCACCGGGCTGTATTCGAGGTTCGAAATTTTTACATTGTCCCGCATACAATTTAACGTGTTCACCCGATGTAACCGGTAACCGCCAAGTGAGTCGCCGCAGACAAAAAAGGCACCTTTCACGTTCAAACGCCACCTTTCAGCGCTACACGATGCTTCTCAGATGAGTCAGGTCTCCTCGGTATGGAGCTTCTAAGTCAGCTTCTGTACAACTGTTAAGAATCGTGACCCAAGGTCTTAGAACAGGCTTGAAGCGTCATTCGGGCCCCTTCGTGAATAACCACTGCCTATAGACTCAGCGAGGAGGATCGATGTTGCGTTGGGCATTAATTTTTTTCATCGTAGCGCTCGTAGCGGCACTTCTGGGATTTACCGGCATCGCCGTAGCCGCCGCTGGAATCGCGAAGATCATCTTCTATCTTTTCTTGATTCTTTTCCTGATTACGCTGGTCGGGCATCTGTTGCGCCGGACGTAGGGACAGCGGCGGGCGTCGAAAGCGAAGCGTGTTTCGCGGAGCGGTGCATTTTTCTGCCCGCATAGCGTGAGGAGGAGTTCTAATGAAGCCGCTCGGAGTTATCTTGGTCGTGCTTGGAGTGCTGGCCCTGATCTATCAAGGCTTCTCGTATACAACACGGAAGAAAGTATTGGACGTCGGCCCAATCCAGGCGACCAGGCAAGAGCACCACACCGTGTCGCTACCTCCGATCCTCGGTGCGTTGGCCTTGATCGGCGGCGTTGTCATTCTAGCGGCAGACCGCAAGAGCTAGACGGCGGTGAATCTTGTGAATTCAGGCCCAACAAAGACAGAAAAAGGAGATATTGGATGAGGGCATTAAACAAAAAGTGTTTGGCAATGCTGACGGTAGGCTTGTTCGCACTTGCGGGCCTGGTCTTCGCGCCAGCGTCCTCGGCAAAGGCGAAAGATGACGACACGAAAGACAACGACCGCATTGAGAACGCGGGAACCGTTTTGCAGGAAATTCTCGACATCCCCGACGATATCCCGCAAGACTTGCTTGATAAAGCGCGCTGCGTGATCGTGTTTCCTTCCGTCCTAAAAGCGGCTTTTATCGTCGGCGGTAGCTATGGCCGAGGTGTGATGACCTGCCGCACACATAAGGATTACACCGGTCCATGGGGAGCCCCCACGATGATGGCTCTCGAAGGTGGCAGCTTTGGCCTGCAGATTGGTGGCCAGGCGACGGACTTCGTCATCCTCGTCATGAACAACCGCGTCGCGGACAGCGTGCTTCACAGCAAGGTCAAACTCGGCGCCGACGCATCGGTCGCAGCTGGTCCGAAAGGCCGCAACGCTTCGGCAGAAACCGACGCTAGTTTGCGTGCCGAAATGTTGAGCTATTCGCGCGCCCGCGGCGTATTCGCCGGCATTTCCTTGGAAGGGTCGACAGTCCGTCCGGACAACGACGCCAACAAACGCATATATGGCAAAACCATCACGGCCGAAGACATCATCACCGAGTCCCGGCTGCATGCTCCGGAGTCCGCGCATAAATTGCTCTCCCGGTTGCAGAAGGCTTCGCCGCATCGCAAAGACTAGGACCTGAGCCGTTTACAACCCGATTCGATAACGCGAAGGGCGGAGAGAATTTCCGCCCTTCTTTTATTTGGGTCGAACCTCTGTCAACGTTGATCAGGCCCGACGCCAGAGAGACCGAAATGAATCGTTCGCCCGTTGAGGTCTAGTCGCCCTCTTGAAGACCAATCTCGGCCTTGGGTGCCGATACTGTTTCGTCGGCACCTCCAGACAGCGTCTCCCATCCGCGCCGCGACAAACTCCAGTAAATGAAATACCCAGCGGCGCCGCGACGACGAGCAGTACGAAGCCAGACAGCCATGCCTGCAATACCAGTTCACCGATCCCGAACATGCAGCAGTACACCAATGTGCAGCCCATCACCCAATCGAACGCGTTCGCCCCAGATCGCGAACTGGCTCGATTTCTGGAGCCAGCGCCGCGATGCGTTTCCATCCGTGAATCGTAGGGTGAACGCGGCGGTAAAATCGCAGTAATCGTTCGTCGGATTCCGGCCGCGTCAGCAAAGTCGTCACCAACCACACCAAAGTGGTCGCCGCTGTCGTGATCAGCGCCGACTTGGCAAAGACCACGGAGATGTTTCCGGAAAACTGGATGCGCTGCAGTGACATCGACACGACGAACGCCGCAATCATCGCTGAGATTTCACTCCACGCGTTTATTCGCCACCAGTACCAGCGCAGCATCAATACGCGAGCCGGTGCCCGCACCCATCCCGAGCAAGCAGTTGCCATGCGGACTGAATCGAAGTGATGTGCGCCGCGGTATACCCACTCGCAATCACCAGCAGCACGATAAACAATTTTGCTGGCGTGACGTAGTGCTTTCTCGCTGCCCTTGCTTCACCACAAACCGCCGGTAAAAGTCGTTGATGAAGTACGACGTCCCCCAGTTCAGTTGCGTGCCCACGGTGGACATGAATGCCGCCAGAAATGCCGCGACCATCAGTCCGCGTAGCGCGGGCGGCAGGAAATCGCGCAGCACCATCACGTACCCTTTTCGGGTTCGGCCGCAAATTGCGCGTTCGGATGCAGCCCTCCCATGGGGCGAATACACCGCCACGGCCACCAGACCAGTGACGATCCAGGGCCACGAACTCATGGCGTAGTGCGCGATGTTGAACCACAGCGTCGCGCCCAGCGAATTCTTCTCGTCCTTCGCGCTGAACATCCG
The DNA here is from genome assembly GCA_963721915.1 of uncultured Acidobacteriota bacterium. GTDB lineage: Bacteria > Acidobacteriota > Terriglobia > Acidiferrales > UBA7541 > Acidiferrum. Next base: position 323,323 of record CAVRLD010000014.1, read on the forward strand.
CTGCGCCACGTATCCGCCGCCGCCCGGTTCCGCTCCCGGATACCAACTGGCCCACCATTGCACTCCCAGATAAAGCACGAATGTAATCACCGGCAGCGTCCAGAGCGCGTCGGTCGTCCAACCCATCTTGAACGACGGGAAAAATGCCGTCACATCTCCCGTTGATTGCCCTGTCTGCCGCACCGCCTCGTCCACATGCGAGAGTTGCAATTTCAGCAGCGTCATCCCGCCGATCTTCGAAACCGCCACCCACGCCAGCACGATGATCATCGACATCTTCAAAATAAACTGGAACAGGTCGGTCACCAGCACGCCCCAAAGCCCGCCGATAAATGTATAAATCCCTGTGAACGGCACCAGCAACAGCACGCAAATGAGCAATCCCGTGTGTGCGGGCTCTCCAAATGTGTAGTGAAAAAAAGTATGCCCGCCGACACCAATCTCCAACACTCGCCCCTGCGCGATGGCATCACCCAGCAAGACCGTCGTAATGCTGATCATCGCCTTGATGACCCAGCCGAGGATCAGGCAATTCATCAATCCGCCCAGATAGATCGCCCGAAATCCGCGCAAGAACGCAGCGGGCTTACCCTCGTATCGCAGCTCCACAAACTCGACGTCGGTAAGAATTCCCGCGCGCCGCCAATACCGCGCGAAAAAGAAAACCGTCATCATCCCGGACAAACATTGCGACCACCAGATCCAGTTCCCTGAAATCCCGTTTTTTGCCACCACTCCGGTCACAAACAGCGGCGTGTCCGCGGCAAACGTCGTGGCCACCATCGACGTGCCTGCCAGCCACCAGGAAACATTACGTCCGGACACAAAGAACTCCTCGGTGCTTCCCGAGGAACGCCGCCGGTAATACAAGCTGATCAACAAATTCAGCAATAGGTATGCGGCGATCACAATCCAATCGGTTGTGTTGAGAGCCATCTTTAGGTTTCCACCCAAAAACAAGGTTGACCCGGAAGTGTAGACCCAATACTGTATTTCGCGGTGACAAATTCTTCGTCTAAAGCGATGCCTACGCGAAGGTCGGGGTGGCCTGACGAGCAATCCCTATGTAGCCGCGGGACTTTAGTCCCGCGATGGGTAGCGATAGGAGAGAAACTGTCATCCTGAACGAAGCGAAGGACCTCAACCGATCCCGGTCGCCGAACTCGCCATCAACGGGACAATAAGCCGTTGGCAGCCTCGTCGAACCACCAAGGCGCTGGAATTATATGTTTAAATCGGTTTAAACTAGAAGCGCGAAATCTTAAACCATGCTTCTCGCCCTAAAACCAGGCAAACAAGAACTCGGCCGTGAAGCCGCCAGAATCATCGCCAACGCCGTCCGCAGGAACCCCGCGTTGCGCCTCGGCCTCGCCACTGGCAGCACAACGCTGGAAATGTACAAAGAGCTGGTGCGTTTGCATCGCGAGGAATCTCTCGATTTTTCCCAGGTCGTCACTTTCAATTTAGACGAGTACCTGGGCCTCTCGCCCACCCACTCACAAAGTTTCCATCACTTCATGCAGCAAAATTTCTTCGCTCACGTAAATATTCCCGCGGCCAACATTCATGTTCCGGACGGCTCCATCACCGCCAACTACGACCGCTACTGCTGCTCGTACGAACAATCTATCCACGACGCCGGCGGCATCGACCTGCAAATCCTCGGAATCGGCCGCAACGGCCACATCGGTTTCAACGAACCCACCTCCAGCCTCGGCTCTCGCACGCGCCTCAAAGTTCTCAGCAAGGAAACCATCGACGACAACCGCAAATTCTTCGAACAAAACGAAAAGGTCCCCGAATGCGCCATCACCATGGGCATAGGAACCATCCTCGAAGCCAAGCGCATCCTTCTGCTGGCCAGCGGCCCCTCAAAGGCCGCCGCCATCGCCCAAGGCCATCGAAGGCCCGGTCACCGCAAGCGTCACCGCCTCCGCCCTTCAGCTCCACCCCGACGTAACCTTCATCGTCGACGAGCAAGCCGGCGCCCAACTCAAGCATCACGACTACTACGCCCGCGTCCTGCAAATGACCGCCATCCTAACCCCCGACCGCCTCTAAGTAGCACAGGCACTCCTGCCTGTGTCCGCTTCAACAAACCACGGTTGCCGCGGTCCGCCAAACGAGCCCATGCCGGCTGAATCCATCCACCTCGCCCATTCCCCCCGCCTGCGCTAAACTCTTCTTGTACCGCCCAGGTCGCGCGGCAATCCATTTCTGAAGGACATCCGTGCCCGACGCACGCATCATCGGAACCTCCGTCCTCCGCAAGGAAGGCCGCGAAAAAGTTACCGGCCGCGCCCGCTACGTCGACGACCTCTCCTTCCCCGGCATGCTCTACGGCACAACGGTTCGCTCCACTACGCCACGCGGCCGCATCCGCGCCATCCAGTTCGACCCCGCCATCCCCTGGAGCGAATTCACCATCGTCACCGCAAAAGACATCCCCGGTAAAAACTGCATCGCCCTGCTGATCGAAGACCAACCGTGCCTCGCCGACGAATTCGTCAATCACCCGGAAGAAGCCGTCGTGCTCCTCGCCCATCCTGACAAATATCTCCTCGAGGAAGCCCGCCGCGCAGTGCAAATCGACATCGAGCCGCTGCCCGCAATCTTCACCATCGAAGATTCGCTCGCGCGCAAACAAGTCATCTGGGGCGAAGACAACATCTTCAAATCCTTCCAGGTCGAAAAAGGCGACGTCGACTCCGCTTGGGCAGCGCGGATTTCATCGTCGAAGGCGAATACGAAACTGGCGCGCAAGAACAACTCTACATCGAGCCGCAAGGCATGATCGCGCGCGCCAATTCCAGCGGAAGGCGTCACCGTCTGGGGCTCCCTGCAATGCCCCTACTACGTCCACAAAGCCCTAGTCCGTCTCTTCGACTTGCCAAAGGACCGCATCCGCGTAGTACAGACCGAAACCGGCGGCGGCTTCGGCGGCAAGGAAGAATATCCCTCCATGATAGCCGGCCACGCCGCGCTGCTCGCCTGGAAATCCGGCAAGCCCGTAAAAATGATCTACGACCGCGCCGAAGACATGGCCGCCACCACCAAACGCCACCCCTCGCGCACGCGCCATCGAAACCGCGGTCACCCGCGACGGCAAACTCCTCGCCATGGAGATCGACTTCACCATCGACGGCGGCGCCTACGAAACGCTTTCGCCGGTCGTTCTCTCGCGCGGCACCATTCACGCCGCGGGCCCGTACGACTGCCCCAACGTGCGCATTCGCAGTCGCGTCGTCGCCACCAATGCGCCGCCGCACGGCGCCTTCCGCGGATTCGGCGCTCCGCAAAGCGTCTTCGCGCTCGAACGCCATCTCGATCGCGTCGCCGCGGCCGTCGGCCTCGCCCCTGAAGAATTGCGCCGCCGCAATTTCATCCACGAAGGCCAGACGCTAGCCGTCCATCAAGTGATTCGCGAAACAGTCAAGATGGATCGCCTCATGGACCGCGCTCTGGAACTAAGTGGCTATCACGCCAAACGCCAACGCTTCCAGCAAGAAAATCCAAGCAGCGCCATCAAGCGCGGCATCGGTTTCGCCGCTTTCCTTCACGGCGCAGGCTTCACCGGCTCCGGCGAAGAGTATCTCGCCTCAGAAGCCGCGCTCGACCTCACCCCGACGGCACGCGTGCGCGTCCTCGCCGGCAGCACCGAGATGGGCCAGGGCACCAACACCGTCTTCGCGCAAATCGCCGCGGAAGCCCTCGCGCTCAGACTGCGATCGGATCGAAATCATGCAGCCGGATACCGCCATGGTTCCCAACAGCGGCCCCACCGTAGCCTCGCGTACCACCATGATCGTCGGCAAACTCGTCGAGATCCGCAGCTCGCGCCGTCCAGAAATCACTCTTCGACGCAGGCTTCCTGCAACCCAAGTACAGCGCCAGCGATTTTGCGAACGCCTGCCAACAATACATCTCCAAATTCGGAAAACTGCAATCCCTGATGAAATACGAACATCCGCAAGATCTTCACTGGGACGACGCTACTTACACAGGCGACGCCTATGGCGCTTACGCGTGGGCGGTCTACGTCGCCGAAGTTTCCGTCGACACGCGCACCGCCGAAGTTCGCGTCGAAGACTTCGTCGCTGTGCAGGAAGTCGGCAAGGTCATCAATCCGGTTCTCGCCGCCGGACAAATCGAAGGCGGCGTCGCGCAGGGTATCGGCTTCGCACTCTATGAAAATGTCGTCTGGCAGGAAGGCCGCATGATCAACGGCCAGATGACCAACTACATCATGCCCACTTCCATGGACGTTCCGCCGATCCGCGTTTTCTTCGAGGAAATTCCCTACGCGCGCGGCCCCGCCGGCGCAAAGGGCATTGGCGAACTCCCGCTCGACGGCACCGCGCCCGCGATTGCCAACGCCATCGCAAACGCCACAAGCGCAAACATCACGCGCGTTCCGGTCACGCCGGAAGTCCTCCTCGAAATGCTGGAGGGCGTGCATGCCTGACTCCCGCGAGCCCGACGCTCGTACATCTAGTCCCGCCCGCAAAATTCGCGTCCAATGTGAAATCAACGGCCGCGCTATGACCCTCGAAGCGTTCCCCATGGCCCGCCTGCTCGACGTCTTGCGCGAGCAGCCCGGCCTCACCGGCACGAAAGAAGGCTGCGGCGAAGGCGAATGCGGCGCCTGCGCGATCGAACTCGACGGCGCCTTGGTGAACAGTTGCCTGGTTCCCGCATTGCAGGCCGACGGCACGAAGATTCGCACCATCGAAGGAGTCGCTGACGGCGTTTCACCGAACGACGCGCTTCAATTACACGCCGTCCAGCAAGCCTTCCTCACACACGGCGGCGCACAATGCGGCATTTGCACTCCCGGCATGATTCTCGCCGCTGTAAATCTTCTAGACCGCAATCCGCAACCCTCCGACGCGCAAATCCGCGAGGGCCTGGCCGGAAATCTCTGCCGCTGCACCGGGTACACAAAAATCTTCGAGTCCGTAGTCGCCGTGTTTCGCGCCAGCACCACGCCGACACCCCAGGCGGAGCCGCGCCGTTGAGGTCCTATGTTCCCGGGTATGAAATGGAAACCCCGCGCGATCTTTCAGCAGCACTCGCACGCCTCGCGCAGGAACCAGGAGCCTGGAAGCCCTTTGCAGGAGGCACCGATCTGATGGTGCTCCTCGAAGCCGGAAAACTTCCGTATCGCCGCTTTCTGAGCATTTGGAAATTGCCGGAGCTGCGCGGAATCGAAGTGACTCCCGACCATGTTACCCTCGGCGCGCTCACGACCTACACCGATATGCACCGCAGCGAAGTTCTGTCCCGCGAATTTCCGTTACTCTGCCGCGCCGCAGCCGAAACCGGAAGCGTCGCAACGCAAAATCGCGGCACGCTCGGCGGAAACATCGCCAACGCCTCACCCGCCGCCGATTCGCCGCCCGCCCTCCTCGTTTACAACGCCGAACTGGAACTCGTCTCGGCCAACGGCTCACGCTGGGTGCCCTATCACGGCTTTTGGACCGGCTACAAACAAACCGGTTTGCGCGCCAATGAACTCATTCGTCGCATCCGTCTGCCACACGCCACACAATCATGGCGTCACTACTACCGCAAAGTGGGAACGCGCCGCGCGCAAGCGATCTCGAAAGTGTGTCTCGCAGCGGCCGGCGCGCATCGACGCCACGCGCCTCGCGGATGTCCGCATCGCTCTCGGCAGCGTCGCCCCCACGGTTTTCCGCGCCACCGAAACCGAAAACGTACTCCGCGGTGAGAAGCTGACGCCGGCGAGCCTGCGCGCGGCGCAAGATTCCCTAGCCAGCGAAATCGCTCCCATCGACGACATGCGCTCCACCGCACGCTACCGCCGCCGCGTCGCCCAAAACCTCCTCGCCGAATTTTGCGAAATGTTATCTGCCTAGCCCACGCGCGATGCCCACCCTCCCCAACAATTCCTCCAGCTCCCCGGACCGCGCCGATCTCGTCGTTCGCAGCCGCCGCGTACTCACCCCCGAAGGCGAACGCCCCGCCTCGATTCACATCCGAGAAGGAATCATCACGAAAGTCTCAGCCTTCGATGACATTCCCAACGGCTGGCCTGTGTACGAAGCTGGAGATTCCGCTGTAATGCCGGGCATCGTGGACACCCACGTCCACATCAACGAGCCAGGCCGCACCGAATGGGAAGGTTTTTCCACCGCAACGCGTGCAGCCGCGGCCGGAGGTGTGACGACGCTGATCGAGATGCCGCTGAACAGCATCCCGGCCACAACCACCGTAGCCGCCTATCGCGAAAAACTCGCAGCAACCACAGGGAAGCTGTGGGTCGACGTAGGTTTCTGGGGCGGCGTCGTGCCTGGCAATGCGGCAGAATTGCGCCCTTTGTGGGACGCGGGCGTCTTCGGCTTCAAATGTTTCCTCGTCCCCAGCGGTGTCCCGGAATTTGAGCACGTCGCCGAATCGGATTTGCGCGCGGCTCTCCCAAAACTTGCTGACCTCGGCGCTCCGTTGCTCGCGCACGCCGAATTGCCGGGCCCGATCGAGGCCGCGCTGCAACACCTCGAGCCCGGAACTCCGCCGCAAAAATATGCGTCGTGGCTGGATTCCCGGCCCCGCGAATCCGAAGACCAGGCCATTTCGTTACTCCTGCGCCTCAGTCGCGAATCTCACGCCCACGTCCACATCGTGCACCTTGCATCCTCAAATTCCGTCGGCACGTTGTCCGCCGCAAAATCCGCTTCAACAAATGTCACCGTGGAGACCTGCCCGCACTATCTGACCTTCACCTCCGAAGAAATCGCCGACGGCGCCACCGAGTTCAAATGCGCGCCGCCGATCCGCGAGTGCGAAAATCGCGAAAAACTCTGGGCTGCTCTTGGCGACGGAACAATCGATCTGATCGCCTCCGATCACTCCCCATGCCTTCACGAAATGAAGCTGCGCGAAGCAGGCGACTTCCTGCGTGCGTGGGGCGGTATCGCTTCGCTGCAAGTCAGCCTCCCGGTCGTGTGGACGGAAGCACGTTCGCGCGGCTATGCTCTCACGCATATTATGAGATGGATGTGCGAAGGCCCCGCCCGCTTGGCGGGCCTGCAAAAGCGAAAAGGAGCCATTGCGGTGGGCTGCGACGCGGATCTCGTACTCTTCAATCCCGACGCAAAGTTTCGCGTCGAACCCGAACGCCTCGATCACCGGCACAAGCTCACTCCCTACGCGGGACGCGAGCTCGCCGGTGTAGTTGCGGCCACCTTTGTGCGCGGACAAAAAGTTTTTGAGCGCGGGCACTTTGCCGCCCTTCCCACCGGCCGCGTCCTCCGCCGGGGCCAGCAATGACTGAGTCCAAGCCGAACTTCACGCAACTCGCCGATCTCGCGGCGCCGCGACTCGGCGGCAGAGTGCTCGCCGCCAACGATGACTTCTTCGCCCCCAAGGAAAACCTGCTGAAAGAGTCGAAGCCCGTCTTCATCGAAGGGAAATACACCTCACGCGGAAAATGGATGGACGGCTGGGAAACGCGCCGCCGCCGCACCCCCGGCTACGACTGGTGCATCGTCAGACTAGGATTGCAAGGCCTGATTCGCGGCGTCGTGGTCGATACCAGTTTCTTCACCGGCAACTATCCGGAACACTTTTCGCTCGAAGCCTGCGATCTCGGCAGCGCACCCTACACCTACGAAAGCAAGCGCCTCAAAGATTCCGCGACGCCATGGACGGAAGTCTTGCCACAAACGCCGTTGAAAGGCGATTCGCAGAATTTCTTCGCGGTCGCGAACGACACGCGCTTCACCCACCTGCGACTCAAGATTTATCCCGATGGCGGCGTAGCCCGCCTGCGCGTCCACGGCGAGGCCGTCCCCGACGCCAGGAAAACTTCCCGCTCAGAAATCGATCTCGTAGCAGTAGAAAACGGCGGCGGTGTAGTCACCTCCAGCGATCAGTTTTACGGCTCTCCGCGAAGTCTCCTGATGCCCTACCGCGCGAAAAACATGGGCGACGGCTGGGAGAGCAAGCGGCGCCGAGGACCGGGCCACGACTGGGCCATTCTGAAACTAGGCGTCCCCGGCACCATCCAACGCATCGAAGTGGACACCGCCCACTTCAAGGGCAACTATCCTGACCGCTGTTCAATCGAAGCGTGTCACGTCGCGCTTAAACCCGGCGAAGATTTCCTTGCGAAACAGCACCACTGGAAAAACGTGTTGCCGGAAACCAAGCTCAAGGCCAACTTCCGCCACGTCCTCAGCAACGTAAATGATGTCGGCGCGGTCACCCATGTGCGCTTCAATATTTATCCGGACGGCGGTGTCAGCCGCCTGCGTCTGTTCGGCCGCGGCTCGGCCGCTGCAACCCCCACAAACCGCGCGCAAGGAGTCGAGCAACTCAATCGCGCCTCGCCGTCCGAGGTCCGCGCGATGCTCCTCGATTGCTGTGGCTCACAAGCCTGGGTCGAGCACATGCTGAGTCGCGTGCCCTTCCCGGATGCCGCCTCCGCGCTGGACACCGCCGACCAGGTTTGGGCCGCACTCACCCGGGACGATTGGCTCGAAGCATTCCGCCGCCACCCCGCGATCGGAGCCAAGCGCGGAAAAAAAGTGCAGTCGGCAACAGCGCGCCGCTGGTCCAAAAGCGAGCAATCCGTAGCGCAGAAAGCCAGCGCCGCCACGCTATCGGAACTAGCCAAAGCGAACGAAGAATATCGCGCAAAATTCGGCCATGTATTTCTCATCTGCGCCACCGGAAAAACCAGCGACGAAATCCTGAGCAATTTGCGGTGGCGTCTGCCCAACAATCCCGAACAGGAGCTGCGCATCGCGGCGGAAGAACAGCGCAAGATCACACGCCTGCGCCTGGAGAAATTATTCACATCATGAGCGACACATCCACGAGCGAGAAGCACACCAGCCAAATCACCACGCATATTCTCGACCTGTCCCTAGGAAAGCCCGCCGCGGGCGTCCCCGTGGTCCTCGAAGTCGAGGAGGTGGGCACCGGCTGGAAACAACTCGGCCGCGGCGAGACCGACAAGGATGGCCGCCTCCGCGATCTGCTCGGCGCGGTAGCGTTGGTGGAGGGCACCTACCGCCTAACCTTTGACACCCACGCCTATTTTTCGGATCGCAAGACGTCGACGTTATATCCGCAGGTCAGCGTGGTCTTCAGCGTCCTCGATTGCGACCAGAACTACCACATTCCGCTGCTGCTGAGCCCATTCGGGTATTCCACGTACCGCGGGAGCTGATGCATGGCCATTCATCTCGGCGAAAACAGCTACGGAAAATCCCGCGTGCGCCTGCTGCGCGTCAAACGCCAGGAAGGCCGCAACGACATCCGCGAGCTGACGGTCGCCATCCGCTTCGAAGGCGACTTCGAGACCGCCCACACGAAAGGTGACAACCGCAAGATCCTGCCCACCGACACCATGAAGAACACGGTCTACGCCCTGGCGCGCCAGCATTCCATCGAAACGCCCGAAGAATTTGGCCTGCACCTGCTGGAACATTTCCTCACGTACAACCCGCAAGTATCCCGCGTGCAAATCGAGATCGCAGAGAATTTGTGGGCGCGCATACCCCACGGCGGAAAGCCCCATGCCACAGCCTTCATTCGCGCCGGCGGAGAGAAGCGCACCGCGCAACTGACCGGGACGCGCGAGGGCACCACCATCCGCGCAGGCATCGACGACCTGGTCGTAATGAAAACAACGAACTCGGTATTCGAGGATTTTCTACGCGATCCGTTCACTACGCTGAAAGAAGACCGCAATCGAATCCTGGCCACATCCATCCGCGCCGACTGGCTCTACCCCGGCGAAGAGGTAGAGTTCGGACCAGTCTGGCACGGCGTCCGCCAAATGCTGCTGGAGACCTTCGCCGAGCACAAAAGCCTCTCCCTCCAGCACACGCTGTACGCCATGGGCGAAGCCGTCCTAAACAATTTCGAAAACGTCCGCGAAATCCACCTCTCGCTACCCAACAAACACTTCAACCTGGTAGACCTCGACCCCCTTGGAATGGACAACCCCGCCGAAGTCTTCCTCCCCACGGACGAACCCCACGGCCTAATCGAAGCCACCCTCCGTAAATAGCGGGAGGGAGCCCCGTTCTTCGCAGGACCTGTAGCGCATGGCGGGAGTCCGCGGAGCCCTGCGGCTTTGCGTGCCACCTCAAACGTGCGCCCTTTGCGTCTTCGCCCTGATTTCGCCTTTGGCACCCCATACCGCCGGGGCGTCTGTAAGAGTATCGATCGAAAGGGTTTGCTGAATGAGGCATTTGTAACTGCATGAAAACAATGCGTGGCGACTCGAGGGCCGCGAAAAGGGTGCCGGCACTGCCACTCCCGGGTTTTTTCGCAAGAGCGGCAGGAAAGGACTTACAAGAAGCAAAGTCTGTAAGAGTGGCAAGCGAAGGGCGTGCGGAGAGGCGTTTTGCGGGATAAGACCAAAAAGAGCGAAGGGGTCTGGTGGTAACGATAAGCCTTGGGAGGCTGCCGGACGGGGCAGGCATGGGAGAGAGGTCGCGGCACGGGCCGACGTCGATCTTCCTAGGAAGATTACCATACAGTTACGTAGTTGTCAAGGAATTTTTATGACGCAAAGCTCCACCTGCCGTATTCAAGCTGGGCGCCCACTATTTTGGGAGGGCGAAAGCCACGTACACGCCGCCGGCGGGGGATCGAGGGTCTTTACCACCACCCGCCGCGATGACGACGTATTGCCGGCCGTTCACCGGGTAGGTGGCGGGGGTGGCGTTGCCCGCGAAAGGCAACTTGGTCTCCCAGAGGAGCTTGCCGGTGGACTTGTCGAAGGCGCGGAACTTTTTGTCGTAGTTGGTCGCGCCGATGAAGAGCAGTCCGCCCGCTGTGACGATGGGCCCGCCGTAATTTTCGCTGCCGGTGTTGGTCATGCCTTTAGCCGCCAGCTCGGGATATTCACCGAGATTGATCTTCCAGGTGTACTCGCCGGTGTTGAGGTCAATGGCATTCAGAGTGCCCCAAGGAGGCGCGATGGCCGGGTAGCCGTCGGGATCGAGGAATCGGCGATAGCCCGTGAAGCGGTAATCCATGCCGGGAGGCGGCGGTAGCGAGCTGGCTACTTCTTTGCTCTCGGCACCGGTCAGAAAATCGACGAGCCCTTGCAGTTGATCGGCGGACAGATTCGGGAAGCCGTTCATGCGGCCTTTGCCACTCTTGATGGTCGCAGCGATCTGACCCGGCGAGAGGTGGCCTGCGACATTGACGAGCGACGGAAACGCCGGAGGCGAACCCTGCAATTTTTCGCCGTGGCAGATGGCGCATTGGCTGAGATAGGTGGCTTTCGGAGAATTCTCGCCGGTGTTTTTCGCGAGAGCCGCGACCCAAGCCATTTCGTTGGAATTGACGTACAGGATGCCGGTTTCCGGATCCACCGCGGGCCCGCCCCATTCGGCGCCGCCATCGAAGCCGGGAAAAATGATGGTGTCGAAGCCAACGCTGAAGGGCACGAATTGTCCTTCACTGCGGACTTTTTTGAATTGCTCGACGGCCCATTGGTGGACTTCGGGAGTGCGGTTGGTGAGCATCTCCGCGGTGAGCAGCTGACGAGCGTAGGGCGCAGGCTTGGCGGGAAGAGGCTGCTCGGAGGCCGCGACTTCGCCGGGAATCGTGCTCGCCGGATATTTCCGGGAATTGACAGGAAAAAGCGGGACGCCGGTAGTGCGGTCGAAAAGATAGACGAAACCTTGCTTGGTGGTTTGCGTCACGGCGTCAATTTTTTTGGCGTCGCGCTGGACAGTCAGCAGAACCGGAGCCGAGGGGAAGTCGCGATCCCAGATATCGTGGTGGACGCCCTGAAAATGCCAGAGCCGCTTGCCCGTTTCGGCGTCGAGTGCGATCAGGCAGTTGGCGAAGAGATCGTCACCGACGCGATTCGCGCCGTAAAAATCGAACGCCGCAGAGCCTGTGGGTACGTAGACGATACCGCGCTCGGCATCGACAGCCATTCCGGCCCAATTGTTGGCCGCTCCGGTGTATTTCCAGGCGTCCTTGGGCCACGTTTCGTATCCAAATTCGCCGGGTTGCGGAATGGTGTGAAACGTCCAACGGAGTTTGCCCGTGCGCGCGTCGAAGGCGCGAATATCGCCGGGAGACGCTGGAAGAGTTTCGGCATTGCGCCCGCCGACGATGAAGAGATCTTTGTAGACGACGGCGGGGCTGGTGAGCGAGACGAAGGGGGCGGGGTCGTCGCGGCTGAGATGTTCGCGGAGATCGATGCGGCCGTCCTTGCCGAACGATGGGATCGGTTTGCCGGTCGCGGCATTGAGCGCGTAAACGAAGTGCATGACGCCGACGAGAATGCGCTTGTCAGTATCGTCGGACCAGAACGCGAGACCACGGTCGGGCTGTGTGCCGGTAATTCCGGAATCAAATTTCCAAAGAAGCGCGCCGGTCGCGGCATTGAGTGCGAAAACTTTTTGGGTCGGCGTAATTCCGTAAAGGGTGCCATCGACGATGATCGGGCTGGTTTGCAACCCGCCGGGTTCTTGCGTGTCGAAAGACCAGGCAACTTCGAGCTGAGTGACATTGGCGCGATTGATTTGCGCGAGCGGCGAATAGTGCGCGTTGCCGGGAGCGCCGCCGTTGGCTGGCCAATCTTGCTTCGCGCTGGGCGGAGCGCTCGGTTGAGATTGCGGGGGATTCGTCGGAGCTTGTGGCGGGTTCGCGGGAGCAACGTAGTGAGTGACGGGGATGCATGCGGCCAGCACAGCTACAGCTGCGAGGCTTGTCAATTTCATCGCGACAGTTTAACGCGTGAATGACGGCATCATGGAAGGAGTTTTGTGAAAAGGGGTGCGACGCACAGGCTGTTGAAACACTCGAAATATGTCATTCCGAACATCGTTCGGTTTTTTGAACGGAGTGAGGAATCTAATTTCTCCTCAATTTTTTTGCGAAAAGCAGATCCCTCACCCGCAAACAACGCGGGTTCGGGATGACAAGTGCGCCTCTTTGCGCAGATTGTTCCGCCGTGCCGTAACCGACGCTGAGCCAGCAAGGCTTTAGCCTGAGGGCTTTGACTCTCAGTTCTCACACAGACTCTGACTGAAGCCCCCCGGCCTCCTTGGGGATCGACCTTTTATGCTGCTGGCTCAGCTGGATTTTTTTCGTGGAACTTTAGCGCCTTTCTTGCGCGCTTCCGAGAGGCCGATGGCGATTGCTTGCTTCCTGCTTTTGACGGTTCCGCCTTTGCCGCCTCTTCCCGATTTCAATGTGCCGCGCTTTCTGCGGCGCATGGCGCTGCGGACGTTCTTACTTGCTGCCCTCCCATATCTCGGCATGGTCATGTCCTCCAACGACAACATAAACCTGGGAGCGTATGCGTTCGATGGAACGATTCTGGTAGGAGCAACGAGAGAAATTATGTAGCTGGTCTTAACTCGCTGATCTTAGTTTGCAGGAACACGTAGCGCAGGCTAAGCCTTGGCGTCACGACCCGGGCTTCACGAGTTGTTCGATCAGGGAGCAGCCGATGTGGCCGATGGTGATGTGGGCTTCCTGGATGCGCTGCGGGTCGGTGGACGGGACGTTTAGGAGGAGATTGACTTTGGAGGCTAGCGCTCCGCCGGTTTCGCCAGTGAAGGCTACTACGTAAGCGCCGCGGGCCCGGCCGGCTTCAGCGCCGCGCAGGATGTTTGGGCTTTGGCCGCTGGTGGAAAGCGCGACGAGCACATCGTTTGTCGCGACGAGAGATTCGATTTGACGGGAGAAGATGCGCTCGAAGCCGTAATCGTTACCGGCGGCGGTCAGGACTGAAGGGTTTGTCGTCAGCGCCAGGGCGGCCAGGCCGGGGCGCTCGGTGCGGAGCCTGACTACGAGTTCGGCGGCCAGATGCAGGGCGTCCGCGGCGCTGCCACCGTTTCCGAAGAAGACGATTTTTCCGCCCGCGCCCAGGGCCGCGGCGGATTTCTCGGCGAATTGAGCAATGCGGCCGATCAGCTCGTCGGAAAAAGATTGCTTTACGCGCGCGCTTTCTTGGAGTTGACGGCGAATTTCTTCGGATGCGGAAGCCATCGTTTACACGGCCTTCTGCGTTCGTGAAATGCGCCCGCCACGGCCGGCGGCCGCTACTTGAAGTTGGCGGCGAATTTGTTTGGAGGACATGGGTCTTGGCTCAGCGACAGTATCACAGTCGTAGGCGGGCGCGATCAAAGCACCGAGGCAAGACGCAATGGCCGGGCGGAGCCCTTCGAGGCTCAGGATAGACAAGCCCCGCCCCTACACGGTGCGAGCCCGGTGGCCGGATTTAGCAGAGGACGATTTTTTCGCGGTGCCGAGTGACTCGGCGGGTGGCGTTGCGAGTGTCGACCACGAGTCTCGCGGCATCGACGATGGCGCCGTAATCGTAGCTGGAATGGTCGGTGGAGATGATTACGCCGTCGTAACTGGCGAGGGACTGCGGGCTCAGGGGCACCGACTTCATGTTTTCGTAGTTGTAGTGGCGCATTTTGTGGAGCTGCGGGAAATAGGGATCGTTGTAATCGAGCTCCGCGCCACGCTGCTGAAGCAGTTGCATGATTTTGAGCGTGGGGGACTCGCGCAAATCGTCGACGTCCTTCTTGTAGGCGACGCCCAGGATCAGGATTTTTGAGCCCTTGATGCTCTTCTTGCGGTCGTTAAGGGCGGTGGCTACGGCATCCACGACGTGATATGGCATCGCGGTGTTGACTTCGCCGGCGAGCTCGATGAAGCGCGTGGCGAAATCGAATTCGCGGGCTTTCCATGATAGGTAATAGGGGTCGACCGGAATGCAGTGGCCGCCCAGTCCGGGGCCGGGATAGAACGGCATAAAACCGAAGGGCTTAGTGGCGGCCGCGTCGATGACTTCCCAGATGTCCACGCCCATGCGCAGGCTGAGCATCTTCAGCTCATTGACGAGGGCGATGTTTACGCAGCGGAAGATGTTCTCCAGGAGCTTGGCCATTTCCGCGGCGCGTGTCGAGCTGACCGGAACGACTCTGGAAACGATGGGAGTGTAGATCGCGCAAGCGGCGCGGCCGCTGGCCGGATTCACGCCGCCAACCACTTTGGGAATTTGCGCGAGGCCGAACTGCTTGTTACCTGGATCTTCGCGTTCGGGAGAAAACGCCAGGAAGAAGTCCCCCAGGGTATTTTCGGCATCGGGGCCTGACACAATCGGGCACTTGAGACCGCTCTTTTCCAAGATGGGCAGGACGAGTTCCTCGGTGGTGCCGGGGTATGTGGTCGATTCCAGGACCACGAGTTGGCCCTTTTGCAAGTGCGGGTAGATGGCGATAGCGGTGTTTTCCACGTAGCTCAAGTCGGGTTCGCGGCGTTCATCGAGGGGCGTTGGGACGCAGATGATGATGGCGTCGACTTCCTTCAACTTTGCGAAATCAGTGGTGGCGCCGAAGTGCTTGCTGTTGACGAACTGCTGAATTTTCGTTTGGGGGATGTGCTCGATGTACGACTTGCCCGCATTGAGCATCGAAACTTTCTTGGGGTCGGTATCAAATCCGGTGACTTTGTGGCCCGCTTCGGCAAAGCGCAGCCCCAAGGGGAGGCCGACGTATCCGCAGCCAATGATGGCGACTTTGAGTTGCGTACCTTTGAAAAACTCGGGTTTTCGATCGATTGGCATGAGTTGCGTCGAGCTCCTAGAATATTTTGGGGGTTTAGCAGGCCGACAGGCCGGTAGATCACACGAACTGATTTAATATAGCAGGGTTGACAGCAGTCGCAAGGAAGCGGGAGCAAAAGTTTCCATGTCGGGAGTCAGTGGAAAACTGTAGGCACGTCGGAAGAGATGCGCAGGGCCGGTAAGTTGTTGATTTGAATGCTCTGGACATACGCTGCATTACTTTGAGGTGACGCGATCTGCGGACAGCTGTTCGGCACTTGGGTTAAAATAAGAGCATATGGTTGACGTGCATTGCCACATTTTGCCCGGGTTGGATGATGGGGCGAGCGATGTCAAAGAATCCCTGGCGATGGCGCAATCGGCGATTTCCGACGGCGTAACCCACGTAGTTGCAACACCACATTCCAGCGCGGAGTTCAAATTCAATTATGAACGCGTGCGGGAGTTGCATGGCCAGCTGCAGAGGCTTATCGGGGATCGGCTGGTGCTGGCGACCGGGTGCGATTTCCATCTCAACCTGGAGAATCTGGAGATGCTGCGCCGGGACGCCGCGCGATTCTGCATCAATCAGCGGAACTATTTGCTGGTGGAATTCAGCGAGTACTCGGTCCCTCCGACGACCAGTCATACGCTGCATGACATGCAGTTGATGGGGCTTCACCCGATCATCACGCACCCGGAGCGCAACGGCATCATTCAGGCGCAGACAGGCCTGCTGTCTTCCTGGGTGCGCCTTGGTTGCTATGGGCAGGTGACGGCCGGGTCGCTGACCGGGACTTTCGGACCGAAAGCGCAGGCGGATGCGTTGCGTTGGATCGGGATGGGGCTGGTGCATTTCGTGGCCAGCGATGCGCACAACACGCGGGGCCGGCCTTTGCGGTTGCAGCCCGCTTACGAGGCAGTGCGGGAACAATTTGGCGACGTGAAGGCGCGGGCGCTATTTTTCGACAATCCGATGGCGGCGTTTGAAGGACGCGAGTTGCCTTATGTGCCGCAGGTAGCGCCTGAGGTAAAGCGAGGGCAGCGGAAGCGGTGGTTTTTTCAGCGCCGGTAAAATCACGAACTTCAATTTTCTTGCATACTTCCGATGCGGAAACTTCGACCGAATTAGGGCGCGAAACCTGCTCCAGCGCGGGATAAACTTAATAACGGAAACACTAAAACTCCAGGGGGATGCATGCGCGCGGTGATCACGGGCGGGACAGGATTTCTTGGATCGCATCTTTGCGACCGGCTAATCGAGGAGGGGTGGGAGGTACTGGCGCTCGACAACCTGATAACGAGCGGAGAGTCGAATGTCAGCCACTTGAGGAAAAATCCGCGCTTCCGTGTGGAGCGCGCTGACGTCACCGAACATATCGACGTTGTGGGGCCGGTCGATTACGTTTTGCACTTCGCTTCACCCGCGAGCCCGTTCGACTATCTAAAATTTCCCATCGAAACGATGAAAGTGGGTTCGATGGGAACGCATAACGCGCTTGGGCTGGCTCTGGCAAAGAAGGCAAAGTTTTTTTTAGCCTCCACGAGCGAGTGCTATGGCGATCCGGAAATTTCACCGCAGCCCGAGGAGTATTGGGGGCGGGTCAATCCGATCGGGCCGCGTGCCGTTTACGATGAGGCCAAGCGTTTCGCCGAGGCCATGACCATGGCCTATCACCGCTACTATGATGTGGACACGCATATCGTGCGCATTTTCAATACGTATGGACCGCGAATGCGACTGCACGACGGCCGCGCGCTTCCGAATTTTGTGCACCAGGCTCTCACCGGCAAGCCCATTACGGTTTACGGGGACGGCAAGCAGACGCGGAGTTTTTGTTATGTATCCGATCTGATCGAAGGGATTTACCGCTTGATGCTTTCCGACGAGCACCTGCCTACCAACATCGGAAATCCCCAGGAAATCACGATCCTGCAGTTTGCGGAGAGGATTCGGGAGCACTTTGAAAATGCGGCGCCCATCATTTTCGAGCCTTTGCCGCAGGACGACCCGAAGCAGCGCTGCCCGGACATTTCGAAAGCGAAGAGACTGCTGGGGTGGGAGCCGAAGGTGGGATTGAGAGAGGGATTGCAGGTGACGATGGATTACTTCAAGGAGCAGTTCGCGATCAACCCGCGCGTGGGAGTGGAGTAGGGGTCGGAAAAAAGTGGGAAAAGGCTGGAAAAAGCGGAAAAAAAGCGAAGAAAACGGGAAAAGGCTTAACGCAGAGGGGAGCACAGAGGTCCCGGAGACTGCCGGATGTGGCCGCTAGGTACGCCTGCCACCCTTCGAAGCTCAGGGCAAGCGGTCGGCGGCCGCTACAGGCGGCCGACTTCGAGGCGGTTGCTCCGAACCAACTCTCGGCCGAACGAGAAATATTCGAAATCGAGGTCGCGCATGCGGGCTGGGGAGCAGAGGTTGCGCCCGTCTATTACTAGACGGCGGGCCATTGTGCGACCGGCTCGGTCCCAATCGAGCTGACGGTACTCATCCCACTCGGTGCAAAGCAAAGCGGCCTCGGCATCGCGCAAGGTCTCGTAAGGATCGTCGTGGTAGGTGACTTGCGGCAGGATGGCTGCAGCTCGAGAGATGGCTTCAGGGTCGGTGGCGTGTACGTCAGCGCCGTCGGCGAGTATGCGCCTCGCGACTTCCAGAGCGGGCGAGAAGCGAACATCGTCGGTATTGGCTTTGAAGGCCAGGCCGAGGATGGCTACGCGCTTTCCCTTCACGACCCACAAAGCCTGGTGGACTTTTTCAAGGAAGCGGTCGATGCGCTGCTTGTTGACGCGCTCGGCGGCTTTGAGGATTTCGAAGTCTACGCCGACGGTTCCGGCGAGGTGCACGAAGGCCTGGAGATCTTTCGGGAAGCAGAAGCCGCCGAAGCCCAAGCCGGCGCGAAGGAATTGGCCACCGATGCGGGGATCGAGTCCCATGGCGTGGGTCACTTCTTCAACGTCGGCGCCGATTTTTTCGCAGAGGTCGGCGATGACGTTGGCGTAGCTGATCTTCAGGGCAAGGAATGAGTTGGAAGCGTGCTTGATGAGCTCGGCGCTGTTGATGGTGGTGACCAGGAGGACGGCTGGAGAGCTCACTGGGCACGAGCCCTTGTGTAGCGGGCAGCGAAAATCGCGGTCGAGAATGGGGCGGTAAATTTCGCGCATTTCGGCGGCTGAGGATTCGTCCTCGACGCCGACGACGATGCGGTCGGGATGAAGGAAATCCTCGACGGCGGTGCCTTCGCGAAGGAACTCAGGATTAGAGACGACCCGGAAGGTCATGCCGCTATTGCGCGAGTAGGCGTTTAGAGCGCGGCGCAATTCGAGGCCGGTGCGGGCGGGAACGGTGCTCTTTTCGATGACGAGTTTCGGGGAACGTGCTTCGCTGGCGATCTGGCGGGCGACGTTATCGATGGCCGAAAGATCGGCGTCGCCGTTTTCCTTGGGCGGCGTGCCTACGCAGATGAAAATTGCATCGCCGGCGCGGATCGCTTCGCCGGCGTCGGCGGTGTACGAAATCTTGCCGGACTTGCGAACGGATTCGAGAACGGCGTCGAGGTGATGCTCGTAGATGGGCACCTTACCCGCCTGGAGTTGCGCGATGCGCTCGGCGTCGACGTCGGTGCAGATGACATTGTGGCCAGCCTCGGCGAGGCAAGCACCGGTTACCAGGCCCACGTAACCACAGCCAATTACCGCGAGATTCAAGGCGCTCTCCTGAAAATCCACCTGGGGACGGTGCCGGAAGTCTGGGTGGACTCCGGAATGACTATTGTGACGGAATTAGCCGCGGCGGGAAAGCGGGGACTGAATGCTTAGGAGGAAGCGGAGGGAGGTGCGGCGTTTCGCCCCAGAAGCAAGCCGCGGAGGCCGAGCAGGGCCAGGCGGGGCTGGCGACGAAGAACGTTCCACAGCAGGCGAGCCGATTCATCGCGAGTGATCTCGCTGAGGGTATTGCGCGTGGATAAGTTCAGCAGATCGACGAGATGCGAATAATCCTTCTGCTGGAAATGGTGCATGGTGCGGCGGATCAGCCAGTGCGTATCCAGCTCACGGCGAAGCATTTGCAATTCGCGGCTTCGACCGTCGCGCAAAATGGATTGTGCGACGCCAAGCGCGCCGCGAAAACCGGTCACGATACCGCCGACGGTCGTGACCTTTACCTGCGCGGCCGCGTCCCCGACCAGATAGACCTCGCCATTGCCGACGCGGCGCTTCACTGGGACCCAGCGGCGATAGACCGGAATCTGGGCGCCCTGCCATTCCAGCGGCTCCATATGTTTCTTCTCGAGAAAACGCGCGAGGCGTTTGGCGGTGTCGTTTCCTTCGCCGATGACGCCCAACGCGGCGCGCTCTGGCGACTCAGGAATCAGCCAATAAAAATATGGCGTGTCGTCGGGCACGAACCAGACGCGGGTAGTGTCCGGCGGACAATCCTTGGGCAAGCGCACAATGGCTTGCACAAGAGGCACGGTTTCAATGGGCGGCCAACCTGCCATGCGGGCCACGCGGCTGGCAGCGCCGTCGGCTCCGATAACGCTCGCGGCGCGCAGCTCTTCGCGGCGCCCTGAAGATTCGACTTCGAGGTGCAAGCCGCGCGAATTTGGCGACAGGGCGAGAAAACGCGATTGGAAAGAGACTTGTGCGCCGGCTTGCTGCGCTTCCTTCGCCAGCGCCGGAATCAACTTGGCGCGCTCGATGATCAGGTCGGGCTTGGACAGCGCGATCTGGGCGGAACGTCCATCGGTGAAGAGTTCGAAGCGCCGAATTTCGTTCAGAATGCTTGCATTTCCGGAGGCGCCGAGTTGATTGCGGAAGTGGTCGGTGACGATGAGCGTGCGCGGGTCGGGCTGAAAACCGGGCTTCGATTCGAGGACACGAACACGGCGCCCGCCACGCGCGAGAGCCGCTGCGGTGTAAAGGCCGGCGGCCGATCCGCCGACAACCACGATTTCGTCTTTGTCCCGGTCAGTCCGGGATTCTTCTTGCGTGTGTGGCACGTTCTCCGTTGGCCCTGGCTCGCGAAAGCAAATGACTCTCATGACCGCCAGGTAAGATTTCCAAAGGATTATTCGACGAGCTTCCCGTTCGGGTTGATTCGTCAATGCTTGGGACTTTAGCTGTCAAAGTATAACGAATCCAAAAAGGCAGGCAACATTCTAAAGACGAGATAATTGAAAGCCAAGTTATCTCGAGGATGTGGCCTCTGCTAGAGTCGTGCATCCGATTTGCGAATCTGCCGTTCGTAAGGGGCGCGCTCGAGTAATGTCACGCCGAGCAGCACCAGAACTGCGGCGACCGCGGCCGCAATCGCGGCACAGCGCGATGGCAAATAAGCCACAAGAATGGCTGCGCCGCCGCTAAGTGCACCGAGAGAATAGAGTGCGAGCACCGCGCCGCGGTGTCCCCATCCTAAATTGGCTAAACGATGGGCGGTGTGGTCCTTGCCAGGCGTGGTGAACGGCAGCAAGCCGCGACGCGATCGCGAAATAGATACCAGCGTGGTGTCGAAAATGGTTACGCCCAAAATCAATAGGGGCGCGAGCCATCCCGAAAGATGGTTTGCGTGGTCGAGGCGCAACTTAAGCCCTAGCGTGGCCATCAGGAAACCCAGAAACATCGCGCCGCCGTCACCCATAAAGATTTTCGCGGGCTTGAAATTCCATCGCAGGAAACCAGTGGCGCCGCCGAGCACCGCCGCCGCCAGAGTCGTGACCAGCGTCTGGCCGTTTAGATAGGCGAGCATCGCGAAGAAAATGGAAGCCATCGCCGCGACCCCGGCACACAAGCCATCCATGTGGTCCAGAATGCTGAACGATGCGGTAATGCCCACGACCCAGAACACCGTGAGTGCCGCGTCCAGCAAATAGCCTATGTGACCCTGCAGGAAAAGTTCAAACACTTGTGCGTGGACACCGCTGGCTAGCAAGACGCCCGCCGCAAGTGGCATGGCGAGGAAGAGCTTGACCTGATGATGCAGCCATCCGCGATCATCCAAAAAACCGACTGCGGCGACTAGCGTTGCTCCTGTGACGATGCCGGCGCTCTGTGCGCGAGCCGCGCCGTCGAACGCAAACAGAATCGCGAGCATTACGCCGCCATACATCGCGAGACCGCCCAGTAGCGGAATGGGTTGGAGATGAACCTTGCGGGGCCCGGGAAGGTCGACCATGCCGACGCGCAAGGCGAGGGCGCGGACCGGCACGGTGAGCATCAGGGATGCTAAAAGAGCAATGACAAAGGCCAGCACGCCTGCGGGCATGAAACCTCGATTGGATTGTGATCATCCCGGCTCAGGGCAGGGCTGCGGAAAGCCGGTTTCTCACAGAGTGCGCCGGATTGGGGTCCAGGTTCCAAGTTCATTTGATAACTCTAAAGTAAATATACATTACCCCACGCAACCTCAACAAGATACCTTGTTCGATGTCCCGCCGCCAGAAAAATGGAAACCGCCAGCGTTACGGTAAAATGTGGCTGCGGGTTAGACACGTTGCGGCGGGGAAAAGTTGCTCGCGGGAATTTGCTCGGCAGACAGCGAGATCCCTGCCGTCTACCAAGCCGCTAAAGATGTAGCGGACAATGCGCTTGCTCAAGGACTTGTACAAATTTGACGCATTCATTCGCCCGGGCGTACTGGGCTGCCGCAACTCGCGCGGCGGCTCCCATTGCCGCGAGGCGCGCCGGGTCGGCCAACAACGCGCGGACAATCGCCACTAACTCCGCGGTATTGTCCGGATCGGCGGCAACGCCGAAGCCATCGCGTGCTCCCAAAACGACTGCATCTGTTTGCTTCGGGGCTACGGCTACGACCGGCTTTCCGGCTGCGAGGATTCCGTACAACTTGCTGGGCACGACGACACCTTCCAGGCCTCGCTTGATGGTGATCACATGCGCGTCTGCCGCGGCGAGCACCGACGCGATCTTGCTAGACGGAAAAAAAGGAAGGAAGCGCACGTTCGTCGAGCCGACGGCCGCTGTTTCCAGACGAGCGCGCTGGGCTCCGTCACCTACGAAGACAAGTCCGATGCCGTCACTTTCAAGTTCACGGGCCGCGGCTAGTAACGTGTCCCAGGCGCCGTAAAATCCCAAATTACCCGCATGCACCAGCACAAAGCGGAACCCTCCGCGAATCGTACTCATTACTTCAGTGTCGAGCGCGGGTACAACCGAAGATGCCGCAGCGAACTCCACGCCATCGCGGACGATCGCCACGCGCTTCGCGTCCACGCCTTTGCCAACGATCCGATCGCGCATGTCCTCGCCAAGTACGATGACGCGCGCGGCGCGGCGCAGCGCCCACCTTTGTAGCGTTTCCCAAACGCGGGCCAGCAATCCTGGGGCGACGATCGATCCACCGAGCGCCATATCTGGATACAGGTCGCGAATGTTGTACACGAAGGGTTTGTTCTTCAGCATCGCCACGAAGGTGCCTACGATTCCTTCGAACGGAGGATCGGTCATAGCCAGCACAACATCGCATCGGGCGAAAAGCGCTCGCGGAACACTCAGCGCTACATAGCTCAAATAGTTCAGAAGGCGCCGCGTCATTTGCGTCCGCGGATAGTCGGTGGAACCTACGCGAACGACGGTGACGCCGCCCAAGTGTTCCGATTGCCACAGCCGCCACGCGCGCCGCTCGGTCGGATCGTACGAGGGGCGTCCGCAAATTAGGGTCACATCGTGTCTCGCACCTAGAGGTTCGACAAACGCGGCCGCCATCTTCGCCGTTGCCGACGTATCCGGTGGGTAATACATGTTCAGCACCAGGACTTTCATCGGATCGCGCCGCGCAATTCAGCTGCTCATTTCCTCGTGATCAGAAAATCGCCCAGCACCAGCGCGTCCATCTGCGTTCGCAGAAAGCAGTCCAGCGCTTCTTCCGGCCGGCAGACGATCGGCTCATTGTCGTTGAAGGAGGTATTGAGCACCATGGGCACGCCGGTAGCTTGTTCGAAGGCCTTGATGAGCCGCCAGTAGCGCGGGTTAACGTCGCGCGTGACCGTTTGCAATCGACCGGTTCCGTCTACGTGCGTCGGCGCGGGAATCTGTTCGCGCTTGTTGGGTCGAACCGCATACGCCATGGTCATGAAAGGAGAAGGATGCGATTTTTCAAACCATGCGCCGGTGGCGTCCGCCAGAATCGACGGGGCGAACGGTCGAAAGATTTCTCGATGTTTGATCCGCCGGTTCAAAATTTCTTTCATGTCGGGACGCCGGGGATCGGCCACAATACTCCGATTGCCGAGCGCTCGCGGCCCCCATTCGGCGCGACCCTGGAACCAGCCCAGAATTTTGCCGTTCATGACGATCGCGGTGGCGCGCTTATTCAATACTTCGTCGTGAAGTTCCTCAATGGTGTATTCATTCTGCGTCACGCCACTCCGCTCAATCGCCGAGTGAAGATCCTCATGCGAAAACTCCGGCCCCCAGTACGAATGCTCCATCACAAACGAGCGGGGCTTTCCAAGCTTCTGATGCCACACGTAAAAAGCCGCTCCGATCGCGAGGCCGCCGTCGCCCGCGGCGGGCTGCACGAAAACTTGTTCGAATGGAGTGCTGTCGAAAATTTTACCGTTTGCCACGCAATTGAACGCCACGCCACCCGCGAGACACACTGTTTTTAATCCGGCGCGCTCGGCCAGCTTCCTCAGCATGCCCAGATAGACCTCTTCCAGCCGCGCTTGCAACGATGAAGCAAGATTTCTGTGCCGCGGCTCGAGGAGTTCCCCCGGAGCCCGGGCAGGACCCAACCGTTGCGGCATTACTTCCGAAAATAGCTTTCCCATGACCGGCGTCTTTCCTGCATCAGCCCAGCTCATTTCCGGTCCTGTGCGATGGTGGGTGAAGTATTCGAGGCCCAAACGAAATCCGTTACCCGTGCCGTTCGCATTAAAACGCACCATGTCACGAAAGATGTCCAGATATTCCGGCTCGCCGTAGGCGGCTAGCCCCATCACTTTGTATTCGTCGCCAAATTTCGGGAAACCAAGATACTGCGTGACGCCGCTGTAATAGAGTCCGAGCGAGTGCGGAAACGCGATGGCATCCGCGATTTTCATGCGGTTGCCGTCTCCCGTGCCCCACATCGTGCTCGCGAAGTCGCCCAAGCCATCCGCCGAAAGCAATGCAGCGCGTTCGAAAGGAGAAACGAAGAAAGCACTGGCCAGGTGAGCCTGGTGATGCTCGACGCGATGGAACTTCGCCCTCAGCTTCGCCGGATCACTGTCAAAGGTAGCCGCGAGTGCTTCGGGAATCCCGGTAAATTTCACCAGCACCTTGACCCGCTCTCTCGCAAACGAGGGCATGCGCAACGCGAAGAACAATTTCGTGGCCATCCGTGCGTACGGATTCCGCGGTACGGCAACATGATCGATTTCGTGCAGCTTCAGCCCCGCCGCCTTCAAGCAATACTGAATCGCCTGCGCGGGGAATCCGGCCGCGTACTTGACGCGGTTGAAACGCTCTTCTTCAACAGCGGCAATAAGCCGCCCATCGCAGACGATCGCTGCGGATGCGTTACCATGATATGCGTTGATTCCTAGGATATTCATTCGGTAAATCGAGTGTACCGCATCATGATGCGCACGCGCGAAGCGCCGCTATTTGGGCCTCCGCCATTTGCTCTTCTCTGACCTTCTCCGAGTTCTACAAATGCCGCCGACACCATTCATTCAAGACGTAGAGCGACCAAGGCCGCGACCACGAAGTCTTCTCGGCAAGAAACGCGCTCCACACGCTGCGCACGCCGTCCGCATGCATGTGCGCAGCAAAGGCCGGCGCCGGATCCGCAAAGCTGCGTTCCAACCGCGCGCGCAACGGGCCTCGCAACCATTCATCCCACGGCAGCGTGAACGTGCGTTTCCGCTGCCCGAGAATTTCCGCCGGCAAAATATCCGACAGCGCCTCCACAAGCAGCGCTTTCTGCGTTCCGGGCCGCTGTCGTGCTGCATCGGGCAGCGATCCCACAAATTCCACCAGCGGCGTATCCAGCAGTGGCACACGTACTTCCAGCGACTGTGCCATGCTCACGGAGTCGGTATCCCGCAAAAGCGTGCTGGTCATGTACGAGTGCATCTCAAGCCACGATACCCCGCCGACCGGCTCCAATGTCCGCGCGATGTCCGCAGCCCGCTCCAGCCAGCCCAGCCATGTGGGCTCCAGCGTTACGCCATCCACGCTCACGGTGCTCTGACGAAAGCGAGGTTCAGTCAGCCGAGGTAAATCAGAAACGGGGAACAGCGCGCGCGCAAAGAAATAGGGGTGCGGAAGAGCATCTGGCAGCAGCCACGCATCCACAGCCTTGCGCGCGGCATCGGAACTCCTCCGCTGCGCGAACAGACCGCGCAAGATCGGCGCCACCGCGCGTCGCAACGGCGCAGGCGCGAACCACGCGAGGCGCACAAGTCGTTCGAGTTTTGGGGTCTCGGTGAAAGTCCGGTAACCCGCGAACAATTCGTCGCCGCCGAGACCTGACAGCGCGACCTTCAATCCAACTTCGCGCGCGGCCCACGAAACAAAATAAGTGTTGACACCGTCCATGGTCGGCTGATCGAGCGCGGCCAAAGCCTCGTCAAGCCGCGACAGCACCGCGCCGCCGTCCAGCGGGATCTCACGGTGCCGCGTGCCGCAGCGTTCGGCCACCAGGCGGGCGAGCGGAGCTTCATCGTACTGCGTACCAGGAAACGATAATGTGAAGCTCAATATATTTGGTTGCGCGCGTCCCGCGAGTGTGGCGATCGCGCTGGAATCCAGACCGCTCGAAAGAAAAAGTCCCACCGGCACGTCCGCGATCAGGTGCGCGCGCACGGCGTCCTCCAGCAAGGGACGCAATCGTTGCGCGGCCGTGGAGAAATCGCGTGGCTTTCGCGTATCCCGCACCGATGGACTTCGCGCCGGATCCCACCAGGGCCGCGCGCGCGGCGTGCGCCGGCGTTCCGGCACGTACAGCAACATCCGGTGGCCTGGCGGCAGCGAGAACACGCCTTCCAGCAACGTTACCGGCTCCGACACGCTTCCGAACAGCAGGTAAGAAGTGAGGGCGTCCTGTGAAATGCGCTTCTCGGCGGTTCCTCCCGCAAGCAAGGCGCGCACTTCCGACGCGAATACAAAGCCGTCGGGCGTTTGTGTGTAATACAGCGGCTTGATGCCCAACGGATCGCGCGCCAGAAACAATAGCGGAGACGTAGCGTAGCGTTTGCGAAGATCGAGCAGCGCAAACGCAAACATCCCGCGCAATTCGCTTAGGCAGTCCTCGCCCCATTCCTCCCAGCCGTGAACCAGAATTTCTGTGTCGGATTGTGTCGCGAACCGGTGCCCAAGCGACGTCAGTCGCTCGCGCAGCTCGCGATAGTTGTAGATTTCACCGTTGAAGATGACCGCGACGTCTTTGGCTTCATTCCAGGCCGGCTGGTGTCCGCCCGGGAGATCGATGATGCTGAGCCGCCCCATTCCCAGCGCAAGCCCAGGGGCGCGAGGATCGTTGACGAGAAATCCGTCTTCGTCGGGGCCCCGATGCTGGAGCGCCGCCGCCATTGCGCGGACTTGTGTTTCGGCGTCGGAGGTGTGGTTGGCGAAGGCGGTCCCGCAGATACCACACACGCGCTTACTGGATCTCCGTTGCGGTGAGGAACGCGGTGTACCCTTGCGGCATGAAGACCAAATGTTTTTTGCAGAGCACGAGACAGCCTCGGGGACGCGATTATGACACGCGCCTCTCAGAGCCGACAAGCTGGCGATATAACGCTTCCATTTCTTGCGCGGGTTCTTCCCAGCCGAGCCACGACGTGGCTTCCCTGCATCCCGCAGCGAATTTTGCGCGAAGGTCTGGCTCCGTCAATAGCCGCTCGATCGCACGCGCGATCGCTTCCGCCTTATGTGGCACCACTAGGCCTGCAACTCCTGCAAGTATCGGCGCGATGCCACACCCTTCGGTAACCACAACTGGAGTGCCCGCCGCGGCCGCTTCCGCTGCGGTATTCCCAAAATTTTCGTTTTGTGAAGGAAGGACAAAAACGTCGGCATCTCGATAGGCTTCCCACTTGGCGACGTCAAATAACGGCCCGCAAAACAGAACTCGTGATGCCAGCCCTAGCCGCTCGGCCATTTGCGAAAGTCGCCCCTTCATGCCGCTTTCGTCCGGGCCGGCGAAAACCAGCCGCGCACGGGTGTTTGCCCCCGATGCGGGCAACATCGCGAAAGCTTCCAGAAGCAGGTCGGGACTCTTCTTCGCGGATAAGCGGCCGAGAAACAAAACCAGCTTCGTATCCTGCGAAATACCATGGTTTACGCGGAATTTGCCGCGCTCGGGAAGCGCTTCCGGGACTGCAACCCCGTTGCGGCGCAGAAATATCTTTTCGTGTGGAATGCCGGCAGATGCTAGTTCTCCCGCTTCCTGTTGAGAGGTTGCGACCAGGAAGCGCGCCCCTCGAAACATCTTTCTGCCGAGAATCGAATGATAGAGTCGCTTAAGCCAAAAACTCCTAACGATCGGCAGGAACATTCCGATTGGCTCGACCACGTAGGGAAGTTTGCGGTGCCGGCATTCATCGGCGACCGCCGGCCCCAGAAAATCGTAAAGTCCAAAAATGTGCACGACATCAAAATTCTTAAGCCGCGCACGCGCAAATCGTTTTACCGCGGGATTCCAACTCAGCGTGCGATAGTGAAACCACGAAGGCAAATAGATCGCCTGCACACCATTTTGTTCCTGGCGCCAGCCGAAGGGCGACCGCGTGGTGCCTGCTGGTTCGACGCCACCTGGAAAACGCGATTCGAGTCTCCAATCTGCAGTTAGCACCGTCACTTCGTGACCTCGGCGGGCCAGCGCTTCCGATAGCGCGCGAACTTTTACCGGGGGACCGCCGAATTCAAGGAAGGGAGCATAAGTCTGCGTGACGTTCAGGATTCGCATAGCTCGCGGAAGATTTTTTTCAGCGACTTCGCGAACACGCTGAATTTGAAGTCGCGATTGACCCGCTCGCGCCCGCGCGCGCCCATCTCGCGCGCCATTTCCGGATTCGCCAGCAGCGTTTCGATCGATGTTGCCAGTTGCGGGGCATCGCCATGTTGCACCAAATAGCCGGTCCTGCCGTCGTCGATGACTTCCGGTGCGCCGCCGTGCGCGCCGCCGATCACCGGCTTGCCTCGCGCCATCGCTTCGAGATACACCAGCCCGAAGCCCTCCCCGCGGCTCGGTAAAGCGAAAATTTCACAAGCCGAATAACACGCCGCGAGCTCGGAATGACTGAGCCCGCTGAAAAAATGCACGTGGCCCCGCACTCCGCACCCTTCCGCCAGTTGCTCGAGCCACGCCTGGTCGTCGCCTTCGCCAACGGCCACAAGCTGCAGATCGGTCCACTCGTGCAGGAGTCGCGGCAGTGCGGCGACCAGCGTGTCCATTCCTTTGTAGCGCTCGTTTGCCTGCCATCGGCCCACCGTCAGAATGACGCGCCCCGAAGGAAAATTCGCGGGCAGCGCGGACTGAGACGTTGCCGCCGCGAGCGCTTCGAAATCAGGGTCGAGCGCCCAAGGCAAGACGCGCACGCGCTCGCGCGGAATCTGTTGCTGGGTCGCGATATGGTCGGCCGTATCCTTCGTCGGCGTGAGGATCAGATTGGCGCCCCGCAGTGCGCGGCGTCGCAGTGTGGACAGCGGCTCCCACACCTCAATGCCGTGAGCTACTACGATCGACTTCATACGCGGGGCAGCAATGCGCATCGCTTGCACGACCGGCGCCAGGTACGGATGCGCGGCTACGACGAGTTTCGCGTGCCGCCTCGCGGAGCGCATTGCCGTTGCCGTGAAGCGCCCCTTCGCTCGCTCGCTTCCGGTGAAAACGAATTCGCGTCCCGCGACGCTCATGCGGTGCAATTCCGGCGTGTCGTTCAGGCTGAGTAGCCGGCATTCCATGCCGCGGCTTGCGGCGAATTCCGTCATCACCGCCGCAAGATGACGGCCTGCCCGCTGGATTCCTCCGGCGGGTTCCAGCTCAGGGAAGAGGCCGATGATCACGCGCAGAGTCTGCCAAGTGCCGCGTCGGAAGGCAAGTTGTGTCTTACCATGAGACATTCATCGTCGGTGTCTGGCGGCCATCGACGTGGCGCAAACGTCAGCCGACGAGCGGCACGAGATCGGTTAGCTTCTCGAGATAAATATCCGCCGGGTGCTGCACCCGATCGTGCACCCCAAAGCCATAGTTCACCGCCACCGCGATCACGCCCGCGTTGCGCGCGGTTCGCACATCCACCTCGGAATCGCCCACCACCATCGCCTCCCGCGGCGCCGCTCCGAACTCCTTGAGAATTTTCATCGCACCGAAGGGGTCTGGCTTCTTCGTTTCAAAGCTGTTCCCGCCGTAGATAACGCGAAAATAGCGTGCTAGGCCAAGCGCTTCGAGAATGCTCACGCTGATTTTCACCGGCTTGTTGGTGAGCACCGCCATTGGCACTTGCTTGCGGCTAAGTTCCACGAGCGCGTCCGAGACCCCTGAATACGCGCAGGTGGTATCCAGTTTGTGCTCCTCGTAATAAGCGAGGAAAAACTCCAGCCCGCGCCGCAACTCTTCCTCTTTGGCATTGGCGCCCAGCGCCCGCGAAACGAGCACCGGGGCGCCGTGCCCGATGTAGCCGGATATCGTCTCTTCGTTAAGTTTCTCGCGGCCCATTTCGCCGAGCATGGCGTTGACGGAATGGATCAGATCGCGTTTCGAGTCGATCAGCGTTCCGTCCAGATCGAAAATAAGAGCGCGGACCGGATAAAGTGGTGGGGCCGTCATGAAACCAACATTCTAATATGCTCTGACTCCCGCGATCCTCGCGATTCTCCGGCCCTCGCCTGAAACATGTCGTTTTTCAGCAAGGTACTGCGCGAGGCGGGATTCGTCGCATCGGGTCGGGCCAATTCCAGGAAATCGCGTGGTGGCGGCGCGTTTTGCGTTGCCTGACTTGGGGAATTCCTTTATCGTTAGAGATTCGCTTACCCCGAGAAATGCGCAGTGTATGGCTGCACGGCGAAACCTGACGGAGACTTTCGTGAAAAAGAAAATTCGCGCCATCCAGTACGGCATCGGCCCTATCGGCGCCTCGATCGCGCGATTGATGCGGGAAAAGCAGGCCATCGAGATTTGCGGGGCGATCGATACCGATCCGGCGAAGGTGGGCCGGGACTTGGGAGAGGTTGTCGGCGCGCCGGATGCTCCCTGGGGAGTGAAAATTTCGGCAGACGCGAAGGAAGTTCTCGACCAGGCGGCGGACGTCGTGATCCACTCGACGTCCTCTTCGTTGGCGAAGGTGATGGACCAGTTGCTGGCTTGCCTGGAAGCGGAGTCCTGCATCGTTTCGACGTGCGAGGAGCTTGCGTATCCATACCGAACGCATTCGGAGCTGGCGGCGAAACTTGATGCGGCCGCAAAGGATTGGGGCGTTGCGCTGGTCGGAACCGGCGTGAACCCAGGCTTCGTTATGGACAAGTTGGTGGTAACGCTGGCGGCGGTGTCGCAGCGGATCGAGCACGCCAAGGCCGTCCGCATCGTGGACGCGTCGAAACGAAGATTGCCATTGCAGAAGAAAATTGGCGCGGGCATGACGGTGGAGGAATTCCGCGCGAAAGTTGCTGAGGGTGTTATCAAGCACGTAGGACTTCCCGAATCCGTGGCTATGGTGGCGGACGGCCTGAATCTGCCGGTGGATGAAATCACCGAGACGATTGAGCCCGTGGTGGCGAGTGACCGTGTGCAGACAGAGTTCTTGACGGTGGAAACGGGGCAAGCCGCGGGAGTGCACCAGATCGCGCGGGGCACCGGCGGCGGAAAAGAACTCGTATACCTTGAATTGCAGATGTACGTGGGCGCCAAGAATCCAGCGGACACGGTCGAGTTGAAAGGGCAACCGGACATCAGCATGGTGATTCCTGGCGGTTCGCACGGGGATATCGCCACGGCGTCCGTTGTGGTGAACTCGATTCCCGTAATTCTGGATGCGCCGGCAGGATTGCGGACCTCTCGTGATTTACCGATTGGGTTTTTCTCGCCGAACGCGCTGCCCTGAGGCTGCTTTTCGCTTGTCACCCCTGTTTTTTTGTAGGCCGTGACCCTTCCTGTTACGTATCACCGCATTGGCTTGACCATTGTAGGGAACTGACCGCGATGCTAACGTCCGCGTAATACCGGTACGGTGAGGAGTCTCTCTGTGGGCACGTGGGTGAACTGGCTACTGGTCATTGGCGGCGTCGTGTGCGTGATCGTGGAACTGGCCCTGGGCGCCATGACCGGGTTCGATCTCGCGCTGGTCGGCGGGTCGCTCGCGATTGGCGGCGGGATTGGGCTTTTCGTGGCGTCGGAAAAGGTTGGATTGTTCGCCGCGGGCGGCCTGGCGCTGGTGTATCTGGCCATTTTCCGCAGTTGGTTAAAATCCAGGCTCACGGTAAAAAATCATCCCAGCAATATCGATGCGATCGTCGGAAAGACCGGAGTGGTGACCAAGCGCGTCGCGCTACACGAACCCGGCATGGTCAAGGTGGGTGACGAGGTCTGGCGCGCCGAACTTGCGGGTGCCGGCGAAGCGGCGCGCGATCTCGGCGCGGAAGTGAAAGTAGAGTCGGTCGAGGGCGTAACGCTCAGGGTGAGGTGAGGCTATGGACACCGGTTTATTGTTTGTCGCATTTCTCTTTATTTTCGCGCTGTTTGGCCTGGTGGCGCTCGCGCGAGGCGCGCGCACAGTTCGCCAGTACGAGAAGGGTCTGATTACGCGATTGGGCAAATATCATGGCATGGCGCCTTCAGGGCTGACCTTTATCGTTCCTTTCATCGACGACATCGTCCGCGTGGACATGCGCGAGCAGGTCATCACTGTTCCGCCCCAAAAATTAATCACCAAGGACAACGTCACGGTCGAAGTTGACGCGGTCGTCTACTACAAAGTGATCGATCCAGTGAAATCGCAATACGAGGTCCAGGATTTTGGCTACGCCTGCACCACGCTGGCGCAAACCAACCTGCGCAATTTGATCGGTGACCGCACGCTGGACGAAACGCTGGTGGCGCGCGACATGATCAACACCAATCTGCGCCAGGTGCTCGACGAGGCCACCAATGGCTGGGGCGTGAAGGTCACGCGCGTGGAAGTACAGAAGATCGAGCCGCCACGGGATATCACCGATGCGATGTCGCGCCAGATGAAAGCGGAGCGCGAGAAGCGTGCCGCCGTGCTGGAAGCGGAAGGCATCAAGCAAAGCCAGATTTTGCAGGCCGAAGGCACCAAGCAGTCGGAGATTCTGCGGGCGGAAGGCGACGCGCAGGCGCGCATCACGCGGGCGAACGCCGAAGCCGAAGCCATCAAGCTGGTTTCGAATGCCGCGGAAACCTATTTCAAGGAACGCGCCGAAACCATGCGAAGACTCGAAGTGTTGAATCACACGCTGGCGCACAACACGAAATATATTGTGCCGGCGAATGCTAGCCTTGTGAACGTGCTCGGCTTGGATGGCATGGTGCCGGCAAACAAATCCACCGACGCGCCAGCGCCGCCCCCCTCCGGGCTATCGGGACGGTCGATCTAACCTGCACGTCGAGTCTCGCCCCCTTCTGTAGCGCAGGGCGGAGTCCGCGGAGCCCGGCGGCCTTTTCCGAAGGGCTGGTGATCTCAGGTTGCGGACGCGGTATGCTAAAATAGAAGTTCCCCAGATGTCTGACGGAGCAATCACCGTATGAGATTTGGAGTCGTTGTCTTCCCCGGATCGAATTGCGATCACGACGCGTTTTACGCTATCGGGAATGTCCTGCACAAACCGGTCGAGTTCATCTGGCACCAATCCGAAGATCTTGGGAATAGCGATGCCATCATCCTCCCCGGCGGATTCGCTTACGGGGACTATCTGCGCACCGGAGCCATCGCGCGCTTTTCTCCGGTGATGAAGTCGGTCGAAAAATTTGCCAATAGCGGCGGCGTCGTTCTAGGCATCTGCAATGGCTTTCAGATTTTGCTGGAAGCCGGACTGCTGCCCGGCGCAATGATGCGCAACTCCGGCTTGCGCTACATTTGCCGCCACGTGCATATCCGCGTCGAACAGACCGACACGCCGTTCACCAACGCCGCCCAAAAGGGCCAAGTCCTACGGATTCCGATCGCGCACAACGACGGCAATTACAACGCAAGTGAAGCGACGCTCGATGAGCTGGAGAGAAATCAGCAAATTCTTTTCCGCTACACGACGCCGGATGGTTCGGATGACGCGAGCGGAAATCCCAACGGTTCGCTGCATAACATTGCCGGTATTTGCAATCGCGAACGTAATGTGGCCGGCCTGATGCCGCACCCGGAGCGCGCCGTTGAGTCCGCGTTAGACTCTGCTGATGGCCTCGTAATTTTCCAGTCCATGATCGAAGCTCTGGTTGGCGCCGCAAAGGCCACGGCGTGATTTCTGGCGCCTCTCCGCTTTTCTTCGATTTCCGATTGAAGCAGGATCAAGGACCAGAGCGGTGTACGCCTGGTTTGCATGTGTTGCCGATCGGACAGGCAGCACAGACAAGCGTGTCTGTGCTACGGGACTGTAACGCGTAATGGCTACCGCACCCACGGAAATTAAAGTCACGCCGGAAATCGGCGCGGAACACGGCCTGACGGCTGAGGAATACGCTCGCGTCAGAAAGATTTTAGGCCGCGACCCCAACATCACCGAGCTTGGGATTTTTAGCGTGATGTGGAGCGAGCACTGCTCCTACAAATCCAGCAAGGTCCATCTGAAGCGCCTGCCGACGCGCGGAAAGCTTGTCGTGCAAGGCCCGGGCGAGAATGCCGGAGTGGTGGACATCGGCGACGGCCTAGTCGCCGCGTTCAAGATCGAATCACACAATCATCCCAGTTATGTCGAGCCGTTCCAGGGTGCGACCACCGGCGTTGGCGGCATCCTGCGCGACATCTTCACCATGGGGGCGCGGCCGATTGCGGTGCTCGACTCGCTGCGTTTCGGCGAAATCGTCGCGAGCAAGACTACCAGCGAGGAAGAAGCCGCGAAGAACCGCCGCATTCTTGACGGCGTCATTCGTGGCGTCGCGAATTACGGCAACTGCTTCGGGGTTCCCACGGTCGGCGGCGAAGTTGGCTTCGAGCCTTGCTATTCGCAAAATCCACTGGTGAACGCTCTGGCAGTGGGCATCGCGCGCAAAGAAGAAATCTTCCTCGCCAAGGCGAAGGGCATCGGCAATCCCGTAATCTACGTCGGGCGCCAAAACCGGTCGCGACGGAATTCATGGCGCATCGTTGCTCGCCTCCGCTGAATTCACCGAAGAATCGCAGCAAAAACGCCCCAACGTGCAAGTCGGCGACCCCTTCATGGAAAAATTGCTGCTGGAAGCGTGCATCGAGGCGATGCAAACGGGCGCGGTGGTCGCGATTCAGGATATGGGCGCTGCCGGCCTGACGTGCTCGACGATGGAGATGGCGTCGCGTGGTGGAACCGGCATCGAGATTGATCTCGCGAAGGTTCCCCAGCGCGAGTCCGGCATGACGCCGTACGAAATCATGCTCAGCGAATCGCAGGAGCGCATGCTGTTGGTCGCTGAAAAAGGCCGCGAGCGCGAAGTCCTCGACGTTTTCAAGAAGTGGGGCCTCGATGCCGTCGTGGTCGGCACGGTCACCGAGGGCGGCATCGCGAAAGTGTTGCATCACGGTCAGGTTGCGGCCGAAATTCCAGCGCACCCGCTTGCCGAAGAAGGACCCATCTACCAACGCCCGATTTCGCAGCCACCCCTGCGCCGGGAAACGCCATCGGACTGGTTTGTTTTCAAGGCTGGCACGACGAACTTCACCGAAAATTTCAAGAAGCTGCTGTCGTCGCCGGCGATCGCCTCGAAGCGCTGGATCACCGAGCAATACGACACCATGGTGCGCACCAACACGCTCGCGGGACCAGGCGCCAGCGATGCTGCGGTCATTCGCATCAAGGATCCGCAAACAGGAGAGGTAAAGCGCGCTCTGGCGCTTTCAACCGACGGCAACGGCCGCTGGTGCCACCTAAATCCTCGCTTGGGCGCGATGCACGCAGTCGCGGAAGCCGCGCGCAACGTGGCCGCCAGCGGCGCACGCCCAATCGCCGCAACGAATTGCTTGAATTTCGGCAGCCCGGAGAAACCGGAAGTGATGTGGCAATTCAGCGAAGCGATCGACGGGTTGAAGGTAGCGTGCGAGGAACTCGGAACGCCCATTACCGGCGGCAACGTCAGCTTCTACAATGAAACGCTCGGAAAATCGATCTATCCGACGCCAGTGATCGGAATTCTTGGCATCATCGACGATGCCTCGCGAGCCCTGAAACTAGGTTTTCGCGAAAAGGGGGACCTGATTGTGCTCTTGGACGGCGCCGGATCCTCCGCCTCGACGCTTTCACCGGCCAATCTGGCGCAAGAATTTTCTTCGTCCGAGTATTCCAAGACGATCGCGCAGATCGTGGCCGGCGAACCTCCCCAAATCGACCTCGCCGCCGAGAAGCGCCTCCAACAAATGCTTCTCGCGCTGGCCACCGAAGGCCTGGTGCAATCCGCGCACGACATTAGCGACGGGGGCATAGCGGTCACATTGGCGGAGTGCTGCTTTGCGGCTCCCGGGCTCAGCGCAAGCGTCAGTCTGGAAGGATCCGAACCTCCCGCAGAGCACGCGCTCTTCAACGAGCGCGGCGCCCGCGCGGTCGTCTCGGTGAAGTCCTCTCTACTTGCCCGCGTTCTCGATAGTGCGAGACAATATGGTGTGACCGCGCAACAAATCGGCCAGGTCACCCGTGACAAGGGATTTCGCATCCAATACAAGGGGAGCGCAGCGATTGACAGCCCGCTCGATACTCTGCGCGACGTCTGGGCCCATTCTCTGGAACGCGCTCTGAATCTGCGTTAACCGCTTGTAGCAACAGGGAATACTCTTTTCGAGTTCGCGGAAGGGTTTGTAACGCGACCGCATCTATGACGCAAAAACTCGCTTTCGCTGACGATCATTTCCACGACGAGTGTGGTGTCTTCGGCGTCTTCGGACACGAAGAAGCCTCGAAGCTGGCGTATCTCGGCCTTTACGCGCTGCAGCATCGCGGACAAGAATCCGCCGGAATCGTCTCCAGCGATGGCGCCGACCTGCATCTTCATCGCGCCATGGGTGAAGTGGAAGAAATTTTCACGCCGAGCGTGCTGAACACGCTCCCGGGGAACTCGGCGATCGGTCACACGCGCTACTCCACCGCTGGTGACAAGGCGCTGCTCAACGCGCAACCGATATTGATCGATTGCAACAAGGGCAAAGTAGCGCTCGGCCACAATGGGAATCTGACCAACGCCGCTGAGTGGCGCCGCAAGCTCGAGCATCGCGGCTCCATATTCCAGACCAATAGCGACACCGAAGTAATCGTGCACCTGCTCGCTCGTTCGCAAGCCCGCAATCTCTCCGGTGCGATCGGGGACGCGCTCAATCAAGTCGAAGGCGCCTACTCGCTGCTCGTTCTCACCACCGACGAAATGTACGCCGTGCGCGACCCGCGCGGATTCCGCCCGCTGAATCTTGGCAGGCTTGGTGACGCCTGGCTTGTCGCGTCCGAAACCTGCGCGTTCGATCTGCTCAACGCCCAATACGTTCGCGAAGTGGAGCCAGGCGAAATGGTGCGCATCTCGCGCTCGGGTATTGAGTCCATCCGATTCGCGCCAGAAAAGCCGCTGCAGCAATGCATTTTCGAGCATGTATATTTTTCGCGGCCCGACAGCATCATCTTTGGCCGCTCGGTCAACGAAAGCCGCGAAGCGCTAGGCCGTTTGCTCGCGCAGGAACATCCGGTGGAAGCCGACATCGTAGTCCCGGTGCCCGACTCCGGGGTGCCCGCCGCCGTCGGCTACTCGCTCGAATCTGGAATTCCCTTCCGCATGGGCCTGATCCGCAATCACTACATCGGCCGCACATTCATCGAGCCTTCGCAAGCCATCCGCAATTTCGGCGTCAAGCTCAAGCTCAATCCCATTCGCGGCCTGATCGAAGGCAAGCGCGTCGTCCTCGTCGACGACTCCATCGTCCGCGGCACCACCAGCCGCAAAATCGTGCGCATGGTCCAGGAAGCCGGCGCCAAAGAAGTGCACGTGCGCATCAGCTGCCCGCCCACGATCTCGCCGTGCTACTACGGCGTGGATACGCCCACGCGCGAAGAGCTGATCGCGTCCTCAAATTCGCCCGAAGAAATCCGCAAATTTCTCGGCGCCGATTCCCTCGGCTACGTCTCCCTTGCCAGTTTGAAACAAGCGGTAAACGACACCAAAGGCAACTACTGCACCTCTTGCTACACTGGGGTGTACCCCACGGACCTCGTGCAACTCGAAGTGGGCAAAGGCAACTCCAACGACGTATTCCGTGATGCCACGAACGGCAGTCGAATCGAAGACCCAGCGGCCGAGCGCCCTGTGACGGTGGAACGTGAAAGCTGACGCTACGAAAAACGAAAAAGATAAAGACGAAGAGCGTCTGCCTGTCGGTCAGCGCGTAGAGCGCGAAATTATCGCGTGGTTCTGGGTCGCTCTGGCGTTCATGCTCATCAATGGCACGATTGGCCAGGCTCGCGTAATCCCGTCCGGCTCCATGGAAAACACTTTGCTGATCGGCGATCACCTGATCATGAGCCGTATCGGCTACGACGCCGGCGTGCCCTTCACCAATTGGCATGTGCCGCTGTGGCGAAGCCCGCACCGCCAGCAAGTGATCATCTTCAAGCCGCCCTTCGCGCCGGATACCCCGGACTATGTGAAGCGCACCATCGGCTTGCCGGGGGACACCATCGATCTGCGCGGCGGGTCGGTCTATGTCAATGGCCAGAAACTCAACGAGAATTACACGATTGGGCCTAGCGATCCGGCGCCTCCCGGCAGCGCGCCTCCTGGCTACACCGATATCAAATTTCCGTATAAGGTTCCCGACAATTGTTACTTTGCGATGGGCGACAACCGCACCAACTCGTACGATAGCCGTTTCTGGGGCTGCGTCCCGCGCAAGGACATCATCGGCACGCCGGTGATGATTTACATGTCGCTCGACGTGCCGCAGGATGCCTGGGAGCCCGGTCAGATTCGCGAGCGCTTTCTGGCGTATGCCAACGCCATCCTGCATCCCGGCGTCGTGCGGTGGCGGCGATTGTTTCACACGTTTTAGTTTTCCATAAGATAGCGGTGACGCAAGAAATGGCAGTGGACTACGGCGCACCAGAACGCTTTGGCGGTGGGATTTGAAGGCTGACCCTACAAGAGAGAACAAAAGCGAATCAAAGCTCCTGGTGCACGAGCGCATTGGACGCGAAATAATTGCGTGGTTCTGGGTCGTTCTTGCATTCATGCTCATAAATGGCACGATCGGGCAGGCCCGCGTCATTCCTTCCGGCTCCATGGAAAATACTTTGCTGGTCGGCGATCACCTGATCATGAGCCGCATTGGCTACGACGCTGGCGTGCCTTTCACCAATTGGCATCTGCCGTTGTGGCGCAATCCGCACCGCCGGCAAGTGATTATCTTCAAGCCCCCGTTTGCGCCAGAAACCACGGACCTGATTAAGCGCGCCATCGGCTTACCCGGCGACACCGTCGACCTGCGGGGCGGGGCGGTCTACATAAACGGCCAGCGACTCACCGAGAGCTACGCCGTTGGACCCACCGAGCCTGCTCCTGCCGGAAGCGCTCCGCAGGGCCGCTCGGACGTCAAATTTCCGTATAAGGTTCCGGACAATTGCTATTTTGCGATGGGCGACAACCGCACCAACTCGTACGATAGCCGCTTCTGGGGCTGCGTCCCGCGCAACGACATCATCGGCACCCCGGTGATGATTTACATGTCGCTCGATGTGCCGTCCGATGCCTGGGAGCCCGGTCAGACTCGCGAACGTTTTCTCGCCTACGCCAGTGCCGTCCTCCACCCCGGCGTGGTGCGCTGGAGGCGATTGTTTCACATGTTTTAGTCTACAATCAGTTACTGAAGCTGAAGTAATCGCCGCGGTTGCCCCGCCTTGCGGCAACTTATTGTCCCCCAAAGAGAGAACGGCCGGCAGTACGTGCGCCTGGACCAGAAACGGACATTTGATACCTCATCCATGAAATACGCCGACGCAGGAGTGGACATCGCCGTTGCCGACGCCGCCAAACAGCGTATCCGCCACCACGCGAGCCGAACCTTCACTCCCGGTGTTCTCGGCGGTATCGGCGGATTCGGCGGGCTGTTTGCCCTCGACAAAAAGAAATGGAAAGAGCCTGTTCTCGTTTCCAGCGCCGATGGAGTCGGCACGAAACTCAAAGTCGCCATGGCCACCGGAGTTCATTCCACGGTTGGCGGCGATCTCGTAAATCACTGCATCAACGACATCCTGGTGCAGAGCGCTGAGCCGCTTTTTTTCCTGGACTATCTTGCCATGGGCAAGCTCGATCCCAACGTCGTCGAGCAACTCGTCGAAGGCATGAGCCGCGCCTGCCGCAAAGCGGGCTGCGCCCTGATCGGCGGCGAAACCGCCGAGATGCCCGGCTTTTATCCGGTCGGCGAATATGACCTCGCCGGTTTTATCGTCGGCGCGGTCGAACGCAAAAAGCTGCTCACCGGTAAAGCCGTGAAGCCGGGAGACGCCCTCATCGCTCTGCCTTCCGCCGGACTTCACACCAATGGCTATTCGCTCGCACGCAAGCTCGTTTTCGACGTCGCAAAACTAAAGCCCGACACGTATGTCGCCGAAGTCGGCAACAAAATCGGTGCCGAGCTTCTCAAACCGCATCTGTGCTACGCCCCGGCGCTCAAGAACATTCTGGCGCGTGGATGGGTCTCCGCGTTGGCGCACATTACGGGAGGCGGTATACCAGGCAACTTGCCGCGCGTTCTGCCTTCCGGCGTCCAGGCCCAGGTCGATCTCGGCGGCTGGCCCATCCCGCCTATCTTCAAATACCTGGCCAAGATCGGCAAAATCGACACCGACGAGCTCCTGCAATC
This sequence comes from uncultured Acidobacteriota bacterium, assembly GCA_963721915.1. Taxonomy (GTDB): domain Bacteria; phylum Acidobacteriota; class Terriglobia; order Acidiferrales; family UBA7541; genus Acidiferrum. Next base: position 363,853 of record CAVRLD010000014.1, read on the forward strand.
CTTCAACCTCGGCGTCGGCATGATCCTGGTCGTCCCGCAAGGCCGCGTGCAGTCCGTCGAAGCCGACCTCAAGCGCCGCCGCGAAAAATTCTTCCGCATCGGCCGCATCGAGCGCGGCGACTCCGGCAAAGCCCGCGTAACCTACACCGGCTCCCTGCACCTGTAAGTAGCACAGGCACTCCTGCCTGTGTCCCCCGACCCGCCGGCTACCCGTATGCTGTGAAGCGGCCAAGCGCTTACCGTCGCAAATCCCTCGCGTCCAATGTCAACAGGAATCCCCTCCCGACTCCAATCACAGGAGGTAACTCATGCCATCGGCAAATACCGATCTTCAAGCCCTTTCGGCCCGTCTCGACAAACTGGAAACCCAAGCTCGCCGCTGGAAGCTGGCCAGCATCGTCCTCGCATTATCCAGCGCGTCGCTGATCCTGATCGCGGCCAGGCCCGCGGATCACATCGACTCCGCCGTAATCCACGCCCGCACGGTCGAAGCACAAGACTTCGTCGTGAAAGACGAAGACGGCCAAATCCGTGCAAGACTGACCCTCAATCCCCGTGTCAAGATGAAGAAGGATATGAACAGCCCGGCGGTTAACAAAAATACTCCGATAGGTCCCGCGCTGCAGTTTTACAATGGCGATGGCGACGCTATCTGGACTGCACCCCAAGAGCCGACGATGATTCCCGCGCGCTAGCCCAGTCTTTCGTCACTGCGCAGTTGCATACTCTGGATTCTTCGCGCTGGCACGATGAGGTAGCTCGCGTGTTACCTTTCGCAGCCACTGCAACTCGGTCTTCAACTGCTCGATCATCAAACTCACCATCCAAAATGCCTCGTGGTAGGGATGCCCCACTTCCTTCAGAATCGATTCCAGGGTCTCTTCTTCTCGCGCCAGTTCGCTCTTCAGGAATTTCCTTCGCCGCGCAATCTGCTTCTGAAATGCGCCGCTCTTAGCCTGCCAGGACAGCGCCACCCACGTCAGAAATACCGGCCGATCCCGCTGAGTGGTCCACCCGTCCCGCTCCAAGGCGTCGCTTAATGCGTTTCTTCCCTTCGCGGTCGTCTCGAACACGCGCCGCTCCGGTCCGGCCGCCGGTTCATCGCTCTCCCCCGTTCGAATCAGTCCCGTCGCAGCCAGCTTCTCCAGCGAGTAGTAAACCTGAGGCCGCGAAATTCCCGCCCAGTCCCGCACATCTCGCCGCTCCAGTTCCAGATTCACCTGATAGCCATGCATTCCCCGCTCCGCCAGCAAGCTCAAGATCACCAGATCGGGCGTGGTCAACTCCGCTCGTTTTCCATTGCGCAGTCCGCGATTGCCCTTCACTCGGCATTCTTTCCCTTTCGCACCCTGGTCCACCACCACCATTGGCATTTTTCCGCCGGAAGCCGCGGGTCACGCGCTTGAGCAACCGCGGCGCGAAATGTGTCCAGAACACAAATATCCTGATGCTGCTTGGCTCGCCGGCCCAACTCGCGATAGAGACGTTCCGGATTCTGCCGCGCCAACTCCGCCACGCTGCGCACGCCCAGTAACTCGAAATCCCGCAGCATCGCAGGGCCCACTGAGATCAAATCCTGAAGCTGCCGTGTCTCGCTTGGCATAGAAACCTCCTTGACGGTGATTTGTGGATTCGCTAAACTCAACTAGTCTAAACAAGACTACTGCCGAATGCAAGGAGCAAATTCATGATTCGCGCCTGTTCCCTGTTGATCCTGTTCTTTGCACTGGCTGCCAATCCAAAGGAGGAAAGCAAAACCATGAACGTAAAACGAATCACCCCAGTCCTCTTCGTTAAGGAAATCGAACCCATCCTTCCGTTCTGGGTGGACGCTCTAGGCTTTACCAAAACGATCGAAGTCCCTCACGGCGACAAGCTGGGCTTCATCGCGCTACAAAAAGGAAGCACCGAAGTGATGTACCAGAGCTACGCGAGCCTCGGCGAAGACATGCCCGTAATCGCCGAAGCCGCGAGAAAAGGCCCGACGTTTCTCTACATCGAAGTCGACAACCTGGACGCGATCCTGGCTGCCCTGAAGAATTCCAAAATCGTGCAACCCGAGCGCACCGCGTTCTACGGCATGCGCGAAGTCGGCTACCAGGATCCCGCAGGCCACTTCATCACCTTCGCCCAACCCGTCGCCGCGGCGCAGCACTGACAGCAGTCGTTGTAGAATGAACGGATGCTGAAGAACAGGTCAGTTCCCGCGGATACGGTGCTTCCGCACGTCTTCTATCAGGACGTTGTCGCGGCAATCGATTGGCTGAGCAAGACCTTCGGTTTCGTCGAGCACTACCGCTACGGCCAGCCCAACGGGTCGGTCAGCGGCGCGCAGATGCATCTCGGCGATGCGTGGATCATGCTCAAGACCGCGAAACCAAGCTCTTCCAGCCCGGCTCAACTCGGCTACGGAACACAGAGCCTGACCATCTTGTGAACGATGTGGACGCGCACTACCGCAAGGTGAAATCAAGCGGTGCCCGCATTGCCGAGCAGCTGAACCAAACCGTCTACGGAGAACTGCAGTACGGAGTCTTCGATCTCGACGGGCACCATTGGCTCTTCTCGCAGCACGCCAAAGACTTAAGCCCCGATTCCTGGGGCGCCAAGATCGCTGACAAGAAGTAGAGAAGTAATGAAGTAAAGAAGTAACGAAGAAGAGCGCCAAGGAGCTGCTTCTCTTCGTAGTCGTTTGTTATCTCGCTCTCGTGCTTTATTTCTTCGTCGTGCCAGGAATTGGACGGTGCTCCATTTCGGTTGGTACTGCGATGGAACGCGCGCCGTTTTTGCCGACGGAACGCACAGCGAAGAAATGATTGTCGGTGGAAACGCCCTTCAACGCCGTTTCGCCTGCGGATTCTGCAAACGTGTAGATGCTCCATCGCGCCTCGGTGGTCTCACGCCACAGAATCTCGAATCCCGCGCGTTCGGAATCTTCCTCTGCTGACCAGGAAACTTTGGCATCCGGAGTGACCGCCCCGGTCAGGCGCGCGTTGGCCGGAGGTGCCGGAGCCAGTGCCAACTGCCGCAGCGCTTCCGCGTTGTCCCGCGCAACGTTTCCCAAGAATGCAGCGTTCAGATATTTCGCGAAGTCGCCATACTGCACACCGCCTTCGGTCCGCGGCGTCTGGTGCTGATGATTGTAATCTTCCAGCGGCTCTGTAAATCGCACCGCAGGCAGGCCCGCCTTGTAAAAGGGATAGTGATCGCCGCCTCTTCCGTAACGATCCACGCGAAAGACCATGCGAATCGCGGCGCGGCCATTGATTTCCTCCACCGCGCGCGCCAATTCCCGCGAGGGCGAATCGCAATCGTCGATCTCCCCATTTCCGGAAAATACGCGCACACGATGCGGCGCTCCCGGCGCGGGATCGTCGCCGACGATGTCATCATCCAGCATCCCGCCAACGGTGTAGCCTTTCTCCTTCAACCAATCCACCAGGTGCGTGCTTCCGAGTAGCCCTTGCTCCTCGCCAGAAACTGCTGCAAACAACAATGTCGCGCGATAGCCGCCCTTTCCATTCGCCGCCGCTTTGCTTAACAATCGAGCCGACTCCACGCTCACGGCCACGCCCGATGCATCGTCGTCCGCGCCGGGCGCGTCAGCCTTCGTATCCTGGTCATCCGAGGGCCGCGAATCGAAGTGCCCCGATACGAGGAAAACCGTTTTGGAGAGTTTCTCGTCCGTCCCCGGCAGAAACGCATAGACATTTTCCATCGGCGCCGGCTTGTTCGACGTTCGCACGGAAGTCCCTTCAAACTTGTCGACGACGACCTGTAATTTTCCGCCCGACGCCTTCGCGATTTCATTCAATCGCGCCACGATGTGGTCACGCCCGCAGCCGGGGCCGCGACTCGCGTCGGTCCACGAGGCGATCGACAGACGCGTGCCGCAAGCGACCAGCTCGTCAATCAACGTGCGCATCGACTTTTCGTCGATTGCCGCGCGGCCCACGGCGCCCGCAGGCCGCGGAATAATCTTCGGCTTCGCGGTTTTTTGTTGCGGCTCTGCCGGATCGTGGCCCGCGATCGTTTGCGCAACAGTTGGCACGCACGCCGCGCTAAGTAACAAGAGCGTGCTGGAAAGGAACAGGGACACGGCAACAATGTGCGCTGCAGTTCGGCGACTTCTCATGTGATTGAGCCCCCGGGGAAATTCATCGTTAAAAAGAACGCGCTATTCTAGCGCAGCCATGCTGCCGTGGCGGCGGATTCGGGGTTTCTCTCCAGGGCGGAGCGATCCCACTTGCCCAGAATTGCTGCGGCCTCGTATGTAGATTGGCAAAAATCGAAGAGGGCATTGGTCGGAGATGTGGCGAGGCGCACTGCTTCGTAGGACAGCAGGAATTCACCGAGGTCCTTGCGATATGAGCCAGCATCCGGACGCGCGCGATAGTCCTTGAAACCTTCGGGTTCCGGGCTGGCGTAGGAATAGAACGCGGGTTCTTTCACGTCACCGCTGCCGGGCCAGAACCCGACGCTGCTCACCTCGTGCGAGTACGCTTCCTTGGTGATGCGGTCAGCGCCAGGACGCTCCGGTGCGCGCCGTCCCGAAAACCGCGTAACCGCCAGATCGAAGCTGCCCCAGAAAAAGTGCACCGGGCTGCTCTTGCCGATGAAGCGCGAACGGAAATCAAGTAGCACCGCATCTGTTGAAGCAAGGATGCGCCAGAATTTGCGGACCGCTTTCGGATCGTACGACTTGTGAACCTGGTCCTGATCGAAGGGAATCGGATTCGGGATTTCGGCCGGGATCTTCCAGATCTTTACGTTGATGTTTTCCGAGCGGAGCATGTTCATGAACTCTTGATAGAAATCGGCTACGCTGCGCGGGATCAGCGGGAGCTTCTTTACCGTACCGTCGTTTTTCTTGAGCACGAGTTGATGATCGACAAAATCAAATTCCAGCTCGAACACTATTTTTTCGTACGACATGGAAGACGTAGTCAGCCCGCGCGCGCTGAGGTAGAGCGGCACATTCCACCAGTGATTCACCAAAGGCGTGAGCGCCAACCGGATCTTACCGACGATCTGCGTCCACATATGCAAGGTCGCACGGGTATCCTCCCACGATTCGAGCGGCAGGGACGGCCAGCATTCGGGCAGGTCGGTCAAACGCGTGGAGCTATCGTTATTCATCGTGACCATCGAGCTCTCCCAGGGCGCCAGTTTTGGTCGCGGACCAATATACGATACGCCTTCCGCCGTGGGTGCGCTTGAGCGAGCAGAGAAGGTCGGTTCGATGTAACAAAATGAAACATGGAGTGGAACGGAGGAAAATATCCCCGTTGTGATGCGAAGAGTGCGCAAACCCTTGGAAATACATGGGTTGGGGGATCGCCGTTGCGGACAAGAGTTTGCAGGGCAAACTGGGGATGGGATTTAGATGAGGCTGATGGGATTGAGGAAGCGTCGTGTTGGGCGACCAGGAAAGGGAGAGGGCGGCACGAGCGGGGCATCGAGCGAGTGCCGGACGGAGTGAGCGCGGCCAGGGAAGCTTCGATGGCGGAAGCAAGTAACACGAAGAAGAATAACACAGGATATACCAGCTTGACAATAGATAAGATTTAGTTATGTAGAAGGCCTTGTGTTTCACCAGGTTGCGCACAACCCATTGGAATGGGGTGAACGGGAGAGCGGCTGTGGGGAAGGGGAAAAAGCTGGCGGAATGTGCGAGTGCCGCGTTTCGGGCTTTCGAACAGATATGCTAACGTTTTGAGTTTATGAAAAAGCGCATAGGCGTGCTGTTGAGCGGTCGCGGGTCGAACTTTGTGGCGTTGGCGGAAAGCGTGGCGGCGGGGCGGATTCCTAACGCGGAAATCGCAATCGTCGTCAGCAATCGTGAAGGCGCTCCGGGGATCGACAAGGCCAAGGAGCGCGGGATTGCCACGCAGGTCATTCCCTCGAAGGGGTTGGAGCGCGAGGCGTATGACCGGCAGGTTGTGGCGGTTTTGAACGAGCACAATGTGGATTTGATCTGCCTGGCTGGATATATGCGGCTGCTGTCGCCGTACTTCGTTGCCTCGTTTCCGAATCGCATCCTGAACATTCATCCGTCACTGCTGCCCTCTTTTCCGGGACTGGAGTCGCAGCGCCAGGCTCTGGAGTACGGCGTGAAATTCGTGGGGTGCACGGTACATTTCGTAGATGAGAATCTGGATGCCGGGCCGATCGTTCTGCAAGCCGTGATTCCGGTCCACGACGAAGACACCGAGGCGACGTTGTCCGAGCGTATTTTGGCGGAAGAACACCGCATCTATTCCGAAGCGGTAAAGATCGTGCTCGACGGAAAATATACGATTACGGGACGCCGCGTTGTACTTACGTAGAGAGCGATTGAGCGCGCTTCGGAGACCATGAGCGAACCCAAATTCAAATCGGTGGACGAGCAGCTGGCTTACCTGAAAAAGGGCACGGCGGAAATTATTCGCGAGGAAGAGCTCAAGGCGAAACTCGCCAAGTCGCTGAAAACGGGCATGCCCCTCCGCGCTAAGCTCGGCGTGGACCCGACCGCGCCCGATATCCACCTGGGTCACACGGTAGTGATCCGCAAGCTGAAACACTTTCAGGATTTGGGACATACGGCGGTTTTCCTGATCGGGGATTTCACGGCGATGGTCGGCGATCCGACCGGTCAGTCTGAAACGCGGCCGCCGCTGTCGCGCGAACAGGTGGCGACGAACGCGCAAACATATCTCGATCAAGTTTTCAAAATCCTCGATCGTGACAAGACCGAAGTTCGCTACAACAGCGAATGGCTCGACACGCTGACCAGCTACGACATCGTACGGCTATGCGCGAAATATCGCGTGGCGCGTATGCTGGAACGCGAGGATTTTCACAAGCGCTTGACCGAGCAGCAGCCGATCTCGATGCACGAGTTGCTCTACCCGCTGATTGTGGCTTACGACTCCGTGGTTTTGGAGGCCGACGTTGAGCTTGGTGCCACCGAGCAAAAATTCAATTTGTTGATGGGGCGCGAAATTCAGCGGGAGTACGGGCAGGAGTCGCAAGTTTGCATGACCATGCCGATTCTGGTGGGACTCGATGGACAGAGGAAAATGTCCAAGAGCCTTGGCAACTACGTGGGGATCACTGAAGCGCCGAATGAAATCTTTGGGAAGATGATGTCGATACCGGACGACTTGATGTGGTCCTACTGGGAGTTGGTGACGGATCGCACGCCCGGTGAAATTGAAGCGTTGAAGAAAGAGGTTGCTGGCGGGGAGCTGCATCCGATGGATGCGAAGATGCGGTTGGCGCAGGAGGTTATCGCCGGATTCCAGGGCGACGATGCTGCGCGGAAGGCGGCTGACAATTTTCAACGGGTTTTCCGCGACCGGCAGGCGCCGGAAGAAGCGCCAACGAGCAAGGTTCCTTTGGGTCAGGCGAAGAAGCTTGTTGCGCTGCTGGTTGAGCTACAACTTGTGCCATCTAAGAGTGAGGCGATTCGGTTGATCGAGCAGGGCGGGGTGGAAATTGATGGTGTGCGTATTGACGATGTGCGGAAAGAGATCGATTTGAGCAGGCCCGGTGAGTTTTTGTTGCGGGCGGGCAAGAAGAAGTTTTTACGGGTTGTGGTGGAGTGATGGAACGGCTGGGAAAGCATTTCCTCCAGGGGCTTGGGAGTCTGTCTCTGAGAACGGAGGGCCCCTGAACTCGCGTCGTTTGCGGGTGAATGGATCTGTTATTCGCGAAAAAACCGAGGAAAAAGCAGATTCATCGTTTCGAGGGTTTAGGCGGGGTGTGAGGGTATGCGCTGACTCGGAGCACAGGCTGAATGCCTGTGCTACTTTATCTGTTAGTCGATCCAGGCTAGGATTTCGCCGGCGTTCACTGGTTGGCCTTCTTTGGCTACGAGGCGCTCTACCGTGCCGGTTTTCGGCGAGCGCACCTCGTTTTGCATTTTCATTGCTTCCACGACTAACAGGCCTTGGCCTGCTTCCACTTTGTCTCCTGCCTTGACTAGGAGGCGCACTACTTTCCCAGGCATTGGCGCGACGATTTGCTGGCGGCCTTCGGCTTCTACCGCGCCGTGACGGCGGCCGCGCCAGGCCCGCGGGTCCACTACCTCTGCGATGAATTCGTGATGGCGGGTCTGCAGCGTGAGTTTGCCATCGTTTGCGGCGGCTAGGCGCACTTCGTAGGACTCACCGTTCAGCAGGACCGAAAAAACGTTTGGCGAAATTTCAACGGCGTCGGCGTCGAGGGGCGCGCCATCCAGCGAGATCTTCAAGCGGTCGGAATCGCGCTGGAGTTCGACGGTGCGAGTTTTGCCGGAGATCTGGACGTCGAATTTCACGGCGTCTGATCCAGTTGATTGCGGCGGCCTTCCAGTTTCCAGCGAGATGGTTTGCCCGTGTCGGCCTGGGACGATGATGTGGACGATTGTTTGCCGGCTTGGCTTGCCTGGTAGACGGCGGCGGCGATGGAGGCGGCATCTGCGCTGGAGTTTTCGTCCGCGGCGGCGGGTGGATGCTTTCTAGCTAGAAGTTCGTCGAGCCATTTGGTGTGGATCTCGTTGCGCAGGAAATCCGGTTCGGTGAGCAGGCGACGGAAGAGGGCTATGTTGGTCTTGATGCCGGTGATGGTGGATTCTTCGAGGGCGCGGCGGAGACGAGCGATAGTTTCTTCGCGGCTGTTGCCCCAAGCGATGAGCTTGGCGAGAAGGGGGTCGTAATCGTTGGGAACGGTCCAACCTTCGTAGACGCCGTCGTCCAGGCGGATGCCGGGTCCGCCGGGAGCGTGGCGGGAGAGAATTTTTCCTGGTGATGGGAAGAAATTGTTGTCGGGATCTTCGGCGTATAGGCGCACTTCCATGGCGTGGCCGCGGGGCGTGATGGTTTCCCATGCGAAGGGCAGACGATGTCCGGCCGCGATGGCGATCTGGAGCTTGACGAGATCGAGACCGGTGACTTGCTCGGTGACCGGATGTTCCACCTGGAGACGGGTGTTGACCTCGAGAAAATAGAAATTTAGATGCGCGTCGACGAGAAATTCCACGGTGCCGGCATTGGTATATTGGCCGGCGCGCGCCAGGCGCACCGCGGCATCGCCCATTTTTTTGCGCAGGTCTGGAGTAACGACCGGCGATGGCGCTTCCTCGATTACCTTTTGATGGCGGCGCTGCACGGAGCATTCGCGCTCGCCCAGCGAAACGACGCGCCCGTGGGAGTCGGCGAGAATCTGAATTTCGATGTGGCGTGGTTTCTCGAGATATTTTTCAAGATAGAGGCGCGGGTCGCCGAAGGCGTTCATGGCTTCGGACGAGGCGTCGCGATAGGCGGAAGCGAACTCGGCGCCGCTCAGGACCAGGCGCATGCCCTTTCCGCCACCGCCTGCTACTGCTTTCAGCAAAACGGGAAAGCCCATGGATTCCGCGAGGGCGTGTGCTTCGCCGGGCTTCTCGATGGGATCGTTGGTACCGGGAACCGTAGGGACCTCGGAGCGGCGGGCTAGCTGGCGGCCCGCGGTCTTTGAGCCGAGGGCTTCCATGGCTTCGGCGGACGGGCCGATGAAGGTGATACCGGCGTCGGTACAGGCGCGGGGAAGGGCGGCGTTTTCGGCCAGGAACCCGTAACCGGGGTGAATGGCGTCGCATCCGGCGCGGCGGGCCACGGCGATGATTCTGTCAATATTGAGATAGCTTTCGCGGGCGGGAGCGGGACCAATGGGATAGGCTTCGTCGGCGAGACGGACGTGGAGGGATTTGCGGTCGACCTCGCTGAAGACAGCGGCGGAGCGGATGCCGAGTTCCCGGCAGGCTCGAAGGATGCGGACGGCGATTTCGCCGCGGTTGGCGATCAGGATTTTCTTGAACATGCCGTCTTTGCGTTGCGGAGAAATTTTAGCATGCAGGCGCGGCAAGGCTGGCGAGGGAGGCAGGTTGCGTGTCCAATCGTTTCGGGTGTAAGAAGGTGCGGCAAATTCGTGAATGGCCGAGCAGGTAGGATGCGGGGACACCAGGTGAGAACGGGGAAAAGCATGACCAACAGATGGAAGCTGGTTGTAGTTCTGGCGTTGTTCGCTGTTTCGAGCAGGCTGACGTACGCGCAGGAGCCGGCGATTGCGCCTGGGGAAAACCTGGTGGTGGATGGCGTGCCGGCGATTCCGGGCTCGCTGGCGGATACCGCCGGCCGATATTCGTCGTATCGCGGGGCCACGCTTGCCGATTGGCACCCATCGCGGCGGGAGATGCTCATCGCTACGCGCTTTGGTGATACGCCGCAGCTTCACCTCGTGAAAATGCCAGGAGGCGAGCGGCAGCAACTCACCTTTTTTGCTGACGCTGTCGCTAACGGAACGTTTCACCCCAATGGCGGCGACTACATTGTGTTTTCCAAGGATATCGGCGGTGGCGAATGGTTTCAGTTGTACCGCTACGACGTAACGACCGGAGACGTGACACTGCTGACCGATGGCAAGTCGCGGAACTTGCGGGGACCCTGGTCATCGCGCGGCGATCAGATCGCGTATATGTCCACGCGGCGCACGGGGAAGGACACCGATTTGTGGGTGATGAATCCGGCGGATCCGAAGAGCGATCGTTTGCTCACGCAGCTGCAAGGAGGCGGCTGGCAGCCGCAGGACTGGTCTCCTGACGACAAAAAGATCTTGTTGAAGGAAGAACTCTCGATCAATGAGGCATACCTTTGGCTTGTCGACGCCGCGACTGGCGAAAAAAACAAGCTCGAGGCCGGCGGGATATCAGGTCCGGGCAAAGTCGCCATCGGTGACGCGCGGTTTGCCAAGGACGGAAAGGGCATCTACTTAACGACGGATGGAGGCTCTGAGTATATGAACTTGGCCTATCTGTATCTGCCCGGCAAGGAAGCCAAGTACATGATTACAGGTCCCGACGCTAAGTGGGATGTAGACCTGTTTGATCTTTCGCGTGACGGCAAGATGCTGGCTTATGTGAAGAATGAAGAAGGCGTGAGCGTTCTGCACGTCATGGACTTTGCAACGAAGAAGGAGGTGCCGCTAACGAGGTTGCCCGCGGGAGTGATCGGCGCGCTGCGGTGGCACAGGAACGGGCACGAACTCGGATTCTCAATGAACAACGCCCGTAGTCCAGGCGATTGCTACTCGCTGGACGTCACAACTGGAAAAGTGGAACGCTGGACAACGAGCGAAACCGCGGTGAAAACCGACACGTTTCCGGAAGCGGAACTCGTGCGTTGGAAGAGTTTCGACGGGAAGATGATTTCGGGATTCTTGTACAAGCCCCGCGCGAAATTTACCGGCAAGCGGCCCGTACTGGTGGTGATTCACGGCGGACCCGAAGGACAGTCGCAGCCTACGTTTCTTGGCCGGGCGAACTATTACCTCAATGAGATGGGTATCGCGCTGATCGTACCGAACGTGCGCGGATCGACCGGATACGGAAAGACTTTCACGCTACTGGACAACGGGTTCAAGCGCGACGACACCTACAAGGATATCAACGCGCTGTTCGATTGGATCGCGGCGCGGCCGGACCTGGATGCGGAGCGCATTGCGGTCACGGGCGGAAGCTATGGCGGGCACATGACGCTCGCGGTCTCGACCTTTTACAGCGACCGGATTCGCTGCTCGGTCGATATCGTCGGGATGTCCAACCTGGTGACCTTCCTGGAACACACAGAGGCTTACCGGCGCAATTTGCGGCGCGTCGAGTATGGCGACGAACGCGATCCGAAAATGCGCGAGTATCTCGAAAAAATCGCGCCGATGAACAATATCGAGAAAATCAGGAAGCCGATGTTCGTGATCGCGGGAAAGAACGATCCTCGCGTGCCGGTCAGCGAATCGCAGCAGATCGCGGATGCGTTGAAGAAACAGGGGACGCCGGTGTGGCTGCTGATCGCGAAGGACGAAGGCCACGGTTACCGCAAGAAGCCGAATCAGGACTTCCAGTTTTACGCCACCGTGGAATTTTTACGGCAGTATTTGCTGCGGTAATTCCAAACGAAGTTATCCACCAAGCGTTATCGCTACTTCGAATTGAGCGGTTCTGGGGATGCCGCGCGGCATGATCAGTAGCGCGCTCAGCCTGGGAATATCCAGAACGATGTTGGCGATCTTACTGACCGTTATCCCCTCCATCATGTAGCTGAGGGCTAGCGCGTTGGGTACCGGAAGCCCCTGCGCGACGGCAGCAAATGGCATGATGCCGTACTTATTTTTCAGGCTGACGGCAATCGCAACCAGATCAGCGAGGTTTGCGGGATCAATCCCGCTGTACTTCATGCATTCCAGTAAATGGTGATCCAGAGAATATTCTCTTCCAGCCGTGGCCACGCGAGCCTCTTTTTCAAACGGGAATGATGTAGCAGGGGCATTGGTACGCACTGCGGGGGGAACTTCAATCTAGGCTGGTGGCGAGCGGCGGTCAAGCGAAACACCGGGGCTGGCGTCCCATAAGCCAACCTCACAACGATTAGCGCAGGAATCCGGCGAGCGCGCCACATTTTCTGCGCTAGCTCAGGTTTAAACAGCTGGTCGCTACAGTGGGATGTTGCCGTGCTTCTTTTTTGGGTTGGTGTCTTTCTTGTTTTCAAGAGCGCGAAGCGCGGTGATCACTTTGGAACGCGTCTCGGCTGGCTCGATGACAGCGTCGATGTATCCGCGTTCGGCGGCGACAAATGGATTGGCGAAGCGGTCGCGGAATTCCGCAATTTTCTCCTGGCGCAAGGATTCGCGCTCGGACTCCGGAGCACGTTCCAATTCGCGTTTGTAAACGATGTTGACGGCGCTCTCTGGCCCCATGACCGCGATTTCTGCGCATGGCCAAGCAAAATTGGCATCGGTGCGGATGTGCTTGGAGGCCATGACGCAGTACGCGCCGCCATACGCCTTGCGCGTGATCACTGTAATTTTCGGAACGGTTGCTTCCGCGAAGGCGAAGAGCAGCTTGGCACCATGCTTGATGATCCCGCCGAATTCCTGCTGGGTGCCGGGAAGAAACCCGGGGACGTCTTCGAACGTGATCAGCGGGATGTTGAAGGCATCGCAGAAACGCACAAAGCGCGCGCCTTTGACACTCGCATTGATATCCAGCACGCCGGCCAGGAAGGCGGGTTGATTGGCGACGATGCCGACCGGACGTCCGTCCAGCCGCGCGAAACCCACAACCAGGTTCTTCGCGAAATGCTCATGGACTTCGAAGAAGTAGCCATCGTCGACGACTGAATGAATCGCATCCTTGATGTCGTAAGGTTTCTGGGCATCTTCCGGAACCAGCGTATTCAGCGATTCGTCGCGGCGATCGGCGGGATCCGAAGCCGGGCGGCGCGGCGGATCTTCCAGATTGTTGGCAGGCAGAAAACTCATCAGCTCGCGAATCATCGCCAGGCAGTCGGCGTCATCGCTCGATACGAAATGAGCCACGCCGCTGGTGGCATTGTGAGTCATGGCGCCGCCGAGCTCCTGCTTGGTGACTTCCTCGTGGGTGACCGTCTTGATGACATCGGGCCCGGTGACGAACATGTACGAAGTATCCCGGGTCATGAAAATGAAATCGGTGATCGCGGGCGAATAGACGGCGCCACCCGCGCAAGGGCCCATGATAGCGCTGATCTGGGGTATCACGCCGCTGGCCAGTGTGTTACGCAGAAAAATGTCTGCGTATCCTGCCAGCGAAGCGACCCCTTCCTGAATGCGCGCGCCTCCGGAATCGTTCAAGCCAATCACGGGCGCCCCCGCACGCATGGCGAGATCCATGATCTTGCAAATTTTCAGGGCGTTCGATTCAGACAGCGAACCGCCAAAGACGGTGAAGTCCTGCGCGAAAACATAGACGAGACGCCCATCGATCCGGCCGAAACCCGTGACGAAACCGTCGCCCGCGGGCCGCTGCTCCTGCATGCCAAAATCGACGCAGCGGTGCCGCACAAATTTGTCGAGCTCCTCGAATGTGCCCTCGTCGAGAAGAAGATCGATTCGCTCGCGCGCGGTCAGTTTGCCAGCTTTGTGTTCGCGCTCGCGGCGTTCCGGGCCGCCACCCGCTTCGGCTTCCGCGCTGAGGCGCAGGAGGTCTTCCATGCGGTCCTGATGCTTTGCGCCCGCGGGCGTTGCGGATTTATTTTCAGGCAAGTGGTTCTCCCGGGGCAGACGCTTCCTCTTGATGGAAGATCCGAACGGCAAGATGCGTGGCGAGCCACGTGGTGCCGAGAAGTAGAATCACCCCGAGAACGATCTCGGCGCCGATAGCGACGGCGCGCTGCGCGGGGGATTCAATGGACGTGACATAAACCGTCGTAGTCACCAGGGTGAACATGGCGCCGAGAGTCATCGCGATGATGAGCACGGTAGTGAAGATGGAAGCTAGAATTTTCTTCATCAGAGCAAACTTGAGGCACCCGACAGTGGCTAAGAGCACCAACGATGCCGAGAGCAGGATAACGCAGGAAGGGCGAAATCAGAATGGCGAGATAACCGCAGCCAGCGTGGCGAGCGTCAGCGCAAGCCTGACCAGTCGTCGGCAACGATGATGGAATCGCTGGGGTTCGCGGGATCGTACTTGATGCTTGCAGGCTGACCGGTAACTAGGCGCTCGAAACGAATCTGCCCCTCCAGGCCGGTAATGTCCTGAGCGGTGTGATAGGTTACGCCGGAAATCGCGTAACTGTACGAAACCAGATGGCGAGGACGTGTGTCGAGGATCGGCCGGGCGCGCGGACCAAACATCCGCTTGGCCACAGGTTCCTCGGGGGGATGCTCCACCAGTTCGACAACCTGGCCCTCGGCGATCCGTCCGATCTGGTTCAACTGGAGGCGCCGCTTGCGCTCGATGTCCTCCGGGGGTTCCTCGGGACGAAAGAAGGCATAGGCCACCATCGCGATGGCCGCAACCGCCGCGGCGCCCATGGCGAGCGCGACTTTCCAATCAACAAGCAAGGTCTTCAAAGAACGTACTCCCTGATTTCGACGAATTGGAGCATCAAGCGGGCCGCATTCGCTACGGCGGCCTTGTCTACGTTCACACCGGGGGACTCGGTCAGACCACAGTCTCCCTCACGAAAGGGTATTCTACCGAAACCTTGTGTGAGACGCGCGTTACGCTTGCGGGGCATGCACCGGATTACGCAACACTCCGATTCCGGCGACCGAAACCTCAACCAAATCGTTGGCGATAAGCGGGCCCACCCCGGAAGGAGTGCCTGTGCAGATAACGTCGCCGGGATACAGGGTCATCATCCGCGAAATCCAGCGAACGAGAAATTCGCATGGATAAGACATCAGCGAAGTGCTGCCGGATTGACGAAGCGCGCCATTCACGCGCGCTTCCACGAGCACATTCGTGGGATCAAGATCGGTTTCGATGTGCGGACCCACGGGACAAAAGGTGTCGAAGCCTTTGGCGCGGGTGAACTGGACATCGGTTTTTTGGAGATCGCGCGCAGTTACGTCGTTGGCGCACGTGTAGCCGAGAACATTTTCCAGGGCATCGTCGGAATCGCGAAGGTGCGAGCAGCGCCGCCCGACTACGACGGCGAGCTCCGCCTCGTGTTCAACTCGTTGCGAGTAGATGGGCAGCACGATCGGATCGCTGGGGCCGACGATCGCCGACGACGGCTTAAGGAAGATCATCGGCTCTTTCGGGACGTCATTACCCAGCTCCGCGGCGTGAGCGGCATAGTTTCGGCCGACGCAAACAATTTTCCCCGGCGCGACGGGCGCGGCGAGGCGCACCTCGGAAAGCGGCCAAGTGTGGTTCGTGCGCGACCATTTTCCCCAGGGAGCGCCCGATAATTCGCACACCTGCCCATCCTCAAGCAAACCATAGAGTGGAGTAGCAGGGCGCGCGACGGAAGTATCCAGCGGAACAAACCGGCAAAATTTCATAGGTGATGGTTGGAGTGGGAGACCCGATGGTTCGACATGTAGGATTCACGAACTCTCCAGATGCACGTCCCGATCCAGGAGAGCGTCGCCAATATCATACACACGATGGCGCCCAGGGTAAAAATACGAACCGCGCTATAACGTCCCGAAAGGGCGGTGAAATGGATGCACAAGCCGCGGTACGTGAAGGTAAGTATGCTCCAGGCGATCAGACTGGAAACCAGCAGCCGGCCGGGCTGCCACATGAAGCGGACGACCGGTATGAGAAAGAAAAAGGCGAGAGCCGCAGCTGCGACAACGTTGCGCTCGAGGGCCACGCGATCTAAAGCCGGGACTCGATTGGCAATGTAGAGCCAGGCGGT
The DNA here is from genome assembly GCA_963721915.1 of uncultured Acidobacteriota bacterium. Classification (GTDB taxonomy): domain Bacteria; phylum Acidobacteriota; class Terriglobia; order Acidiferrales; family UBA7541; genus Acidiferrum. The sequence goes on from CAVRLD010000014.1 coordinate 380,043, forward strand.
GAACGTGATGGCCAGGCCTATGCCGGAGCATGCACCCGTGCGCACTCCCGAATCGTGTAAAACGAGAGACAGTTCATTGCTCGGAGACCGATCATTAGCCCGCATAGTGGCCCACTTCACGGTGAGGCTTCCCAGTCTCAGCCAATGCTTAAACCCGGGGCTACGGGGAATGTTGCGCGACGTCGGCAGCCAACGGCGGGCTGGGGGCGCTCTCGTTGCCGGAGCGGTCGACGGCGGTTACGCGATACCAATAGGAATGGCCGAGCGCTACAGAAGTATCACGATACGCAGGCGAGGGCAACAAGTCTGGAGTGACGAGCTTGCCTTTGTCGCTTTCCTGCTCGCTGCGATAGACGCGATAGCCGGCCAGATCCGGTTCGGCGTTGATCGACCACGAGAGGTCGACCTCTGCTGATGCACCGTCCGGACTGCCGAGCACGGCGGCCACAAGGCCCTGGGGAGTAGCGGGGGGGAAGGTGTCGGCGGGGTTGAGGATGAGCGGATCGGAATCGCTGGACTCGAGAGGGCTGCCTTCAGAGGTGGCCACGGCGCGAACGACGTAGAGGTACGTCTTGCCAAACTCGAATTGCGTATCGCGATAATCCGGACCGTTCGTGGTAGCGAGCAAGGCCAGCGGCACGATCCATTTTTCGTGCAAAACGTCTTTGGTTGCGGGATCGTGCGCATGAGGATCAAGCTCGCCGCGGTAAACATGGTATTCGGCGACTACAATGGGATCACCGCCGGAGGTTCTCGTGACGGCGGGCCAATGCAAATCGATCGCTGTCTCCGTGACTTCGGATTGGAGGGACGCGATGCGTTCGGGCACCGGGAACAGTCGAATCATGACGGAGTTTGAATCGGGCGACGCCCGCTTTATTGAGGCGCGAGTACGCACCCGGTAAACGACAGTTCCCCCCGGATGCGCGTGAGTCGCGTCAGGACCGACTGGACTGATGAACTGGATGTGATCGTCAACTTCATATTTCCCGGCGATTGCGCCCGGTATGTTGTCGACGACGCGAAAAGAGTTGGCGTCCGGCGAACCGTCGGGCTTTGGCGTACCGCGCAGGACCTCGATCGCGGGCGGTTCGGCGAGGTGCTCCCCTCGGATCGTTTTGCTCGGCATGGAGAAGGTGAGCTGCACGCCGTCGCCTGCTTGGCGGGCGGCGAGGTCGATAATCGCGGTGGGGACCAGCGGCGATGGTGGAACCGGATCGCCCGGGGCGCCGCATCCTCCGAGGATGAGCAAAAGAGCGAAAATCGCTAGCCGGTAGTCGAAAAGCGAAACGCAAGAGTAGAAACTTGTCGCGCTGCGGAGAGCTTGTGTTGATTGCTGGAGCACGGTAGGAGCAAGAGGAAAAAGATTTAACACAGAGGGCACAAAGGTTGGAGCACAGAGGTCGCGGAGACGCTGTGCGTGAGGTTTTGGTTCGCCGGATGGAGATGAACGGAAACTGGCGCGCGAGCAGTCGATTGGCATTCGCGAGAAGGCGTTCCGCGAGTTTCGCTTATCCATTTTCGAGGTTCGAGTTTGAGCGAGTTTTGTGTTTACAGAATGTAGCGGCTCAAATCCTGGTTCTTGACGATTTCGGCCAGCTGCTTGTTCACGTACGCCGCGTCCACTTTCACATTTTTCTTTTTCAGGTCGGAGGCCTCGAAAGAAAGCTCTTCAAGCACCTTTTCGAGGATGGTGTGAAGGCGTCGAGCGCCGATGTTTTCGGTTTGCTCGTTGACGCTGGTGGCAAACTTCGCGATGGTCTCAACCGCGTCTTCGGTAATGTTCAGCTTCAGCCCTTCCGTTTCGAGCAACGCGATGTATTGCTTGATCAGCGCGTTCTTCGGTTCGGTGAGAATGCGGACGAAGTCCTCTTCCTTGAGCGATTGCAATTCGACGCGAATCGGCAGGCGGCCCTGCAGTTCCGGGATCAAATCCGAAGGCTTGGTGACATGGAAAGCGCCCGCCGCAATGAAAAGGATGTGGTCGGTGCGAATCATGCCGTAGCGCGTGTTGACCGTAGTGCCTTCGATGATCGGCAAAATGTCTCGCTGCACGCCTTCGCGCGAAACGTCGGGGCCATGGCCGGACTCGCGACCCGCAACCTTGTCGATCTCATCGATGAAAATGATCCCCATCTGCTCGGCGCGCTCCACCGCAACACGCGTGACTTGGTCCATGTCCAGGAGTTTGTTCTCTTCTTCCTGGATCAGGTACTCGAAGGCGTCTGCGACGCTCATCTTGCGCTTCTTTTTCTGCTGCCCGAACATGCCGGAAAGCATGTCCTTGAGATTGACGTCCATCTCCTCGACGCCCTGGTTGGAGATGATTTCGAAAGACGGCATGGAACGCTCGCGGACTTCGATGTCCACCATGCGCTGGTCGAGCTTGCCTTCGCGGAGCTGCGCGCGCAGTTTTTCGCGCGTGCGTTGCGTTTGCTCGCGCTGCTGCGCGGCATCGGCTTCCGTGGTGTTGGGCGGAGGCGGCCCAGAGGGAGGCAGCAGCAGGTCGAGTACCCGCTCTTCGGCCGTTTGTTCGGCGCGATCAGCGACTTCGTCGAGTTTTTCTTCGCGCACCATGTCGATGGAAGTTTCCACCAGATCGCGCACCATGGATTCAACGTCGCGCCCGACGTAGCCCACTTCGGTGTACTTCGACGCTTCCACTTTGACGAACGGGCAGCCCGCGAGCCGCGCCAGCCGGCGAGCGATTTCGGTCTTGCCGACGCCGGTCGGGCCGATCATCAGAATATTCTTGGGAAGCACGTCTTCGGCGATCTCTGGCGGAAGCTTCTGGCGGCGCACGCGATTGCGCAAGGCTACCGCGACGGCGCGCTTCGCTGCATTCTGGCCGACGATGTACTTGTCGAGCTCCGCGACGATTTCCCGCGGAGTCATGTCATCCAGCGCGGGAAGCAGATCCGCCTCCGCGGCAGGCGCGGCTCCGTTCCCGCCGGGCATGTAAACAATCTCTTTATCAGTCTTGCTGGTCATTCGGTCCTTCTATCTCGGTCTATCTCGGCGCTGGCCCCGTTACTCTCCACCGCCGGTTTCGCTCCCCTGATAGGATGCAGGAACCCGGCGGACAACCACCCGCGCTACAACTCCTCGACTGTGAAGTTAGCATTAGTATAGATGCAAATCTCGCTTGCGATGCGCATCGCTTCCATCGCAAGGTCTTTTGGGCCCAGCTTGGAGTGCTTGAGGAGGGCGCGCGCGGCCGACAGCGCATAGGTGCCGCCGGAACCGATCGCGCAAAGCCCATCGTCCGGCTCGATCACGTCGCCATTGCCGGAGAGCAGGAACGTGCCTTTGCTGTCAGCAACGATCAGCAGCGCTTCCAGATGGCGAAGCGCGCGATCCTTGCGCCACTCCTTCGCTAGCTCAACAGCGGCTTTTTGCAGGTTGCCGGAATGTTCCTGAAGCTTGCCCTCGAAACGCTCGAAGAGCGAAATGGCGTCGGCGGTGGAGCCCGCGAAACCCACGATAACCTTGTCGTTGTAGAGCCGGCGCGTTTTTCGCGCGCTGTGCTTCATCACGTGGTCACCCATGGTCACCTGCCCATCGGCGATCAGCACCACTTTGTTGTCTTTGCGCACGCACAGCACCGTAGTACCGTGCATCTGTGCGCTTCCTTGGCCTGTTTGCATCCCACCATTATACAGCCGCGCGAGGTCCCGCCAAAAGGACCCGTGCGTGTCGGTGCTGCAGGGAGCGTCGAGCATTCTCAGAAGAGCCGCGGCTTCTTGCCCGAGAACGTCGAGGGGTATCTGAATGAGCGTCCTAAACGGTGGCAGCTACTGGGTGGGCGTTACGGTTTCCGAGGGCGCCTTCTCCAGTTCCCGCAAATGTTCCTGGAGCTTCCATAGGCGCTCGCGGGCTTGGTTTAGTTCGGACATGCGCTGGGCAAGTTCCATCTGATTGCGAAGCTTGAGATTGTCGGGACCCTTGCTCAGCGCTCTTCTGGACTGGACGACGGCGTCTTCACTGTCGCGAATCGATTGAAGAGTGGCATCGATTTCTTTTTGCGTTTCGTCGGCGTTCCCTTCCGGCTGGCCGAAGGCGAAACAGCTGGCGAGATTATTGAATCCTTCCATTTCGAGGGCTGCCGCTTCGGCTTCTTTCTGAAAGGTGTAGAGATCGGCGGGAGTCCGCGTTGCGATCAGTTCTTCGTTAGTCCAGACCTTGACCTTGTGCGTGGTGGGTCCGCCAGTCTGTGGCGATGAATTGGGCGGCGCCGGTTCTTGTATGGCGGACGTAATCGACACTACGGCGAGGGGCAAGACTTTTGGTGCCCGGGCACTCGGGGTGCAACATGCTGAGCCTCTACAAACGGGGAGGACCGGCACGGATAGCAGCACGGAGAGGACGGTCGCGCCTCTCAAGAGGTCCCACTTGCGCATGGCTTTTTTATATCACTATTGAGAAATTTCGCGGAAGGAGAGCGGCTTATAGGTAATCGTCGGCTGGGCATTCGCGACGAGGCAACTGTCGTATTGAAGATTGGGATTGCCGGTGCCGGAAAGCCAGTTGAGCGTCGGCGAGCCGGGAGCGGCGAGAGGAGCATGCGTCGCGGGATCGACGGTTTGCGCCAGAACGAGCGAGCCGTAAAAGTGTGTGAGCCGCGAGGCCTGCTGTTGGAACACTCCCGTTCCGATCGCGAGAATCAGACCATCGTACGGGTGATCGACATACTGGACATCGCCCTGCACCAGGAGAATTCCTGAGCCCGGAGGAGAAGGGTTGCCGCTGAGGCTGCAGTTCCCCGTGACCATCACCACGGTAGGGCTCGAGGCCGAGCCCAGGTTACTCGTGTTGCTGCAATCGGGCACGGTGTAGTCGGCGGCAGACTGGATTTCGCTGACCAATTGATCGAGTCCTGCGATGGTTGTGAGGTCGAGCGATTGGCCAGGATGCAGCGGATCGGGAAAGTTCTGCATGGCGGTTGCGTTACTGCCGACGGAAGCGGTCGCGGGCGGCCCAGCACTTCCTCCGGTGCCGGGATAATTTCCCGCGGGCGTTAGTTTCGCGGAAAGATTTGTGATCGAACTGGAATTTGTCCCCGCGACGGCATACTGCTCGGTCGCGAGATTGCAAAAGTCCGTGCCGCTGATGCCGAAGCCGGCACTTTGATTGCCGAAGTTGGCTACGCCATCGTAAGCGCCAACCGCGGTCACCGCCGCGGGAAAATTCATGCTGAGAATGGTGGGCGCGACGACGTACTGCAGGATTTTCCGCGTCCCATTCGGCAGCACCGCCAGAGAGGTGACTTCCAGCGCTTGGTGGCCCGCGGAGTTCAGATTGAGGTGCTGGCCGTCAAAAAAGAGCAGCGTGGTGGGGTCCTTGACGTGATCGCCGTTCACATCGAGATTGATGGAAGCTTCGGTTATGGGATTGATGCGGACCCATTTATAAAGCGCTCCGCTGACACCCGCAACGGGTGAAATCGAGGCGATCGTCATTACCGTAGCCCCGCCGAGCGCGCCGCTTCCAAATTCCGTGTCGTATTCCACATCCGGATAGCTCGCCAGGACATTTTCCGCGCCGCTGGGATTAGTGACGTAGCGCACCTGATGCAACGTGAGCGTCGGGGGAATGAATGCTGGCGAAGTTGCGTTGAAGTAATCGGGATTTCTTGGCAGCAGCCTGCCACGCCCTTCTTCGAGTCCCGCCCTGGCCGCGTAGTAGGAGCCCGTCGAAGAGCGGTAATTTCCAGAGAGCGAAGTCTCCATTCCGGCAGCGACGATCAAAGCGATAGCCACGACGCTGATCAAAAGCAGCGCAGAGATGGCAATGAGCAGCGCGACTCCCGCTTCCGAATGCTTGCGTCGTCGATGGAGTGTGACGTTCATGCTCTTGTAGCTCTATTGATTTGGATTGAGGCGATGGCCGCGCCCGTGCAGTTCCACCAGACGTGGCAGTCCTGTTTGCGTGTCGGTCGCCGTCGCCTGAACAATGAGGGTGATTTCGACATCCAGAATATTCGACGGAGTGTTGAATGCTCCCGCCGTCGGGCAACTGAGGGGAGTACCGCCGCCCGTTTCGCAGGTGTAGGCGAACAGAGGAACCGGAGTTCCGCCCGGGAACATCGTCGGATACGCCGCTCGAATCGCATTGATCTGGCCACCGCTGGCGTTGTTCATGACATTTTGAATGTAGGGAACCATTGCGCCCGCGGTCGCAGCCACGGGATCCATGGCTGCCTTGTCGGCAACGCCGCGCATCAGCGTCGTAGTCCCTGCGGGCAATTGATAGCGCACCCACTGCACGCTGGCGTTGTTCGCCGGATCGATGCTGGTCTCGACGATCAAATCGAAGTCTTGTGGACTCGCGCAGGTTATCCCGATGACGCACGCCGAATTTGGGCTGGCGGCAAAGGGCGTCGCCGCATAGAAATTTGCCGCCGGCAAAACCGAGAAGTGATTCGGCGGCGGGTAGCCGGAATCATTCACGTCGCGAACGATTTGGTCGAGTCCCAGGCGCGCTTCCTGAAAACTGGACAGGATCTGCGAGTCGGTTTGATAGCGCCGCTGCGCCGCTCCCACCAACGCGAAGGCGGTTCCCGCGACGACTAGGAACATCGCCGAAGCCACGAGGAGTTCCAGAAGCGAGAAGCCGGCTTGTTCAACGCGAAAGTGAGCCCGGTTCATTTTTCCACCGTCGCATCCAGCGTGAGAGGCAGAAAATATCCCTGGCCGCCAATTTGCCGCGCGCTAATCAGGAAGCGCCTGCCGGTAACGTGCGCGCCATTCACGTAGGTCACGACGGCCCAGCGCACATCGTAGTTTGCGCCATACGGGTCTTCCGGGTCGCCAACCGTTACCGCGTAGCCAGGCACTTGCCCCGCGGAGAAATCAATCGCGGGGCTATTGTTGACCTGCGTCACGGGACTGCCGATGATCGTCCTCGGCGTGCCGGAATTTCCCAGGTTCCAGGTCGTAGCTTGCGCGTCAGGGCACGCAGGCGCCGCGCACGTAGCGACGGTAAGAGGCTGGTCCAGCATCTGTTCCAGCATGCGTTGCTCGATCACCAGCGCCGTCGATCCAGTACGGTTACCGCTGTTGATGGTCAGCGAAATCGGCACGAGCTGCGCTACTGCGACCATCCCTACCAGCAGAATCACCGTCGCGACCAGGACCTCCATCAGCGTAAAGCCGCTTTGCCCGGAGCCCTTCGATTTGTTTTGCCGACGCATGCTTCTCTTTCTGGCTCGGGCCAGCTAACTGATCTGCTGCCACACGTTGCCGGTGCCTCCCGCATAGGTCCAGACCTGCACGGAACCCGAGGGCAGCACGATCACGGCGCGGAATCCACCGGAAGGTGAAGTGTTACCCACGTAAAAAACATACACCGCCGGCGGGGAGGCCACGACGGCGCCGCGTTGGTCAAATTTAATGGCGTCGCTGCCAGGCGAGATTGGCGTGAGCGTCGGAATGCTTGCCGCCGCGGCTAACGCCGACGTATTGGGCACGACGCCAGCCGAAACCAGGGTCGCATTGGGATTCAGCAGGATCTGTTTTTCCGTCGCCCCCTCCACGCCGTCACCATCGTTGTCGGCCCAGATGTTCGCTTCCGCGTACGCTGCGGACTGGGAATTCACGCACTGGATGGCCGTGTTCCTCCGGATGGCCTCGAAGCGAGTGAATTTGATGATGCCGGCCAGTTGGTTAGCGGCACTGTTCAACTGGTAGGTTTTCAGCGTTCTTGTGATCGGACTGATGGCCATCCCGGCTATAACCAGGGTGATGGCGAGGGACACCACCAACTCCAGGACGCTAAGACCTCGGGCGCCGCTCGCCGGACAACTCGAAAGTAGATGAGACGTAGGACAGCGTATCTTTCCCATTGCGGTAAACGCTGGTGTGAAAACGTTACAACTTCGACGGGGCCCACACAAGGGCTTGTGCGATGGGAGCAACACCAAGCCCAGCCGAGCTACAGAATGGGGCCCAGGAGCCCTGACTCGTCAGTTCTCTTCTTTTTCTTTTTTCTTCTCGTCTTTGTATTTCTTGCTGCCCACTTCCGAGAAACGCTTTCCCAGCGACGCCTTCGTGAACAGATCGGCAGGCAAACCAGAGTTGTATTTGCAGATGGAAAAGAATACTTGGCTCGAACGGCGGCCGTTGCGATCGGTGGTGATCTGCATCGCCGTGCGCACACCGTCCATCAATTGAAAGTTGGTGAAGATGTTGGTTTCCACGTTGCGGCTATTCATGCTTTCATCGGGCGTGCTGACAACCGCGCGAGCCAGTAGGTGCGAGGAACGATCGACCGCGAGCCGGAAGTTCCGTTGCTCCGGGTCCGTAATGTCCACCCAGTCCACGGTCTTGAGATCAACGATGTCGGTACCGCCGTAGCGGATGGTCATGCCGGGATCTTTCATACGAAGCCGCAGTAAATTGTTAATGTCTTTTTTCGCTTGTTCCTGAAAATCGGCAACCGACGCCGGACTCAAATCCGAGACGCCGCCCTTGTCCAGCGTCCATCCCTGGTCGCCCACATAAAGATTGATGATCACGCCTTTTTTCGAGAATTCAGTGCGATTGGCGTCCGGATAGCGCCAGTAGTCCTTGAAATTGGTGTAGCCGCTGAGTTCGCCGTTGTGCCCGAAACGCGCAAGGCGCCCTTCGCAATCGGAGTCGCGAATGTCCATGTACGTGGGCCCGCCAAACGCGTCGATCAGCTGCTGCAGGATTTGCTTGGCCTTTGCAGCGCTGGCGTCCGGCGTCAGCGTGTCGGGATTTTGTGCCGACATAGAGCTGGCGCAAAGCAATACGGCCAGAGCGATCGCAATCGCAAAGGCAGTCGCCCTCTCCGCAAATCTCAACCACACAAGACCGATCCTCCGTTTACATTGATGATTTCCCCAGTAAGGAAGTTGGCCAAATCGGAGGCCAGAAACAGGATGGGCCCAGCGATCTCCTCTGCCGTTGCAGGCCGGCCGAGTGGAATCGCCTGGGCCGCCATTTTCTGGCCCTTCTTCGATTGCAGCACTGGGTTAGACATGTCCGTGGCTACCCATCCCGGAGCGACCGAATTCACCAAGATGTTGTGGCGCGCGAGTTCCGCCGCAAGTCCCTTCACCAGGCTGATGATCCCGCCCTTCGATGCGCCATAGTGCGTGTGAAACGCTTCGCCGCGCTGCCCAGCCGTCGAAGTGATCGGAATGATCCTCCCGGACTTCTGCTTGATCATGTGCGGCACCGAAAAATGGATCAGCGAGTACACGCTTTTCAAGTTGATGCGAATCATGTCGTCCCACTGCTTTTCGGTCATCTTCTCGATGGGCTGGTCGTCCAGGTTCCAGACGCCTGCATTGGCGACGACGATGTCGAGGCGGCCAAGGCGTGTGATGGCGTGATCCACAAGCTTTTTATTGTCGGCGTGGCGGCCGACGTCGGCCTTGAATCCCTCGACGCGCGTGCCGTGCTTCCCTGCTTCCTGCTCCACCAGTTGAGCCGCGTCTTTCGCCTTGTTGTACGTGAAAATGACGTCCGCGCCGGCTTGCGCAAACAATTTGACGGCTGCCGCTCCGATGCCGCGCGAGCCTCCAGTGATGACTGCCGCCTTCCCCGCCAATGAAATCATGATGCCCCCAGAAAGATTGAACCGCGAAAACTTGAAGATCGAAAAGCAGCAAAAACGTTAAGCCTTTTGCACGACCGAGCCCCGCGCGCTACGAGCGGACGCGGTTACGAACTCCGTGAAAAGCCGTTGCGACAAAGCGTCATTCGGCATGCGCTCAGGATGCCACTGGACGCCCACAACCCAATTCGGCCCGCCCGTCCACTCGACACCCTCGATGATGCCGTCGGCAGCCTTGGCGGTTATCTGCAGGTTTGCGCCAGGTTTCTCAATCGCCTGGTGGTGGCTGCTGTTGATCTTCCCCTCAGTGGTTCCATTCCATCCAGCCAGCAGGGAGCCCCCCTTGAAGTCCACCGGATGTTCGATATCGCCCTTGGTCGCCCCAGGAGGCAGATCGGTGTTTCCGTGAGCGATAGAATCCGGCCGCTCGGCGCGAAGGTCCTGGATGAGAGTTCCTTTGAGATAGACGTTAAGAACCTGGCAACCGAAGCAGATGGCCAAAACAGGCTTTGCGGTCGCAAAGGCGTGATCCAGGATGGCAAAGTCGGTTCGGTCGCGATTTTCATCTAACTCATTTGTTTTATGGTGTTTAGTGGCGCCATAGCGCGACGGATCGACGTCGGCAGGGCTGCCAGGCAAGACGAAACCGTCCAATTCACTCAGTTGTGCCTGGAGCTGGGCCGGAGGCTGGTTTAGCCGGATATCGATGGGTTCCGCGCCGGCTTTCTTGATCGCTGCGAAATAGTAGTCCAGCTTCTTGCGCTCGCCCTGCTGCTGCTCCTTGGTCGTCCTCCAGGGGATTCCGACGCGGATGGGTGCGGAGCCTCTTCCTGATGGCAGGGTAGGAGTCATGGGAACCCCGCATCCTAGCATTCGGGCGTGTGGGCGGCAACTACGGCGGGGGATTGGAATAGCCCTGTCACATCGTATCCCCCTAGGGAAATTGGTGTGCATGTGGGCAGGATTGGCGCGTCGGTCAGGCAACAATTCGTTTGGTCCGGCGGTGATTCGTCGTGTCGGTCCGCCAACGATTCGCTAGGGATCAGGGAGGGTGGCGGTCGGAGCACAGGCAGGAGTGCCTGTGCTACTTTTTAGGCACGAGAGGTTAATGGGCGAGCGAGGACCGCGTCCAGGCAGAATTCCGGGCGGTGGAAGAATCCAGGCAATTCGGCCAGGCGCGACGCCAGTTGTTCCGCCGACGCGGCGCGCAGGGTGACATGGCCGAGCTTGCGCCCGGCACGAGGCGACTTGCCGTAGAGGTGTAGATGCGCGTCGCGGATGGCCAGAACCTCGGCGGGGTCGGGAAGCTCGCCGATTAGATTCAACATGGCCGAAGACCCGATCGCATGAATCGAACCCAGCGGCAAGCCCACGACGGCGCGCAGATGATTCTCGAATTGGCTGGTCAGCGCGCCTTCGATGGTCCAGTGACCCGAATTGTGGACACGCGGGGCCATCTCGTTGGCGAGCAGACGCCCATCTCGCTCGAAGAATTCGATGGCGAGGACGCCCACGTATTGTAGCTCCTCGAAAACGCTGTTGGCGGCGTCTTCGGCGGCGCGCTGGATGGCAGGATCGAGCAGAGGCGCGGGCGCCAGCGAGAGGCGCAGGATTCCGCCGCGATGGTGGTTCTCGACCAAAGGATAAACCGCGGTTTCGCCGGTGCGCCCCCGGACAGCGAGCACGCTAAGTTCCCGCGAGAACTTCACGAAGCGTTCGAGGATGAACGGCGCGTCATTCGTGGAGTCCCCACCTGCGCTAGAGCGTTCTGCACTTCTGGAACTGGAAGCGACCTTGGCACTGTTTGTCGTCCTGAAGGCATCCGACGAGGATGCCCGGAGGAGCTCAATCGATCCTGGCAGCTCATTCTTAGCGCGAGCTACGTCTTCCGCGGTGCGAAGCAGCCACTGGCCCTTTCCGTCGTACCCCATCCGGCATGTCTTGAGCATGGCCGGCAGACCGACTTTCTTCACCGCGGCGTCCAACGCGTCACGATCGGTGAGGGGAGCAAAGTCGGTTGTAGGAATTCCCAGGTCCAGGAAAAGCTGCTTCTCACGCAGCCGGTCCTGCGCCGCCTCCAGCGCGGCAGGAGGTGGAAATACCGGCACACGCTCGGCAAGAAAACGAACTGCGTTGACAGGCACGTTTTCAAATTCATAGGTGACCAGCTCAAGTCCACTGGCGAATTTTTCGAGCGCGGCCTCGTCGGAGAATTCCGCGGTAACACGCGAAGCGATGCGCCCGACCGGCGCTTCCGGCGAAGGGTCGAAAAATCGAAAATGTAGTCCCAGCGGATAGCCCGCGAGCGCGAGCATGTAACCAAGTTGTCCGCCGCCCAGGATCCCGATGGTCACGCGGGCTTCCTTTTCGCGGGAGACTCGGTCAGACGAAACGACGCACCTTGCGCCGCGGCTGGATCAGGGTTGGCGAGAACTCGCTCGGTTTGCTCCGCGCGAAATTTTCGCAGCGCCTCTCGAATGTCCGGGTGCTTCGCGCCAAGAATCGCCGCCGCCAAGAGGGCGGCGTTGATGGCCCCGGCCTTGCCGATCGCCAGCGTCCCGACCGGAATGCCGCCGGGCATTTGCGCAATGGAGAGCAATGAGTCGAGGCCTTTGAGCGTCTTCGATTCGACCGGTACGCCGAGCACCGGCAGGACCGTCTTTGACGCCGTCATCCCCGGCAGATGCGCCGCTCCACCCGCGCCGGCAACAATGACCTCAATGCCGCGCTTTTCGGCCAAAGACGCGTACTCGAACAGCAAATCAGGCGTCCGGTGAGCGGAAACCACGCGCGTTTCATGTGGAACACCCAGCTCCGCCAGGGTTTTGGCGACATGTTCCATGGTCTCCCAGTCCGACGAGGAGCCCATAATGACGCCGACAAGTGGCTGCAAACTGTGCGAAAGCTGCTCGGAGCCGCGCGCTGGAGCAGTCACTCCGGCCGCTCCTCCGGAACGACCATCGTTGATCGGGTTCTCGCGTTTCTTGGCCATGCGATGGGTTGAAGACCGCTCCATTCCCGTCAGACTTGCCGATCGCACATTCTACGGCCTTTTTCAGCCCGCCGCGACCTGCGTCCGCTGCTTCCAATAGTGGCGAAGTTGCCCCACCAGATAGAGCGAGCCGGTGATGAACACCGCGTCGCCAGACGCGGCTTTCGCCAGCGCATAGTCCAGCGCTTGTTCCGCATCGGCAATCACGACGCTCTGCGGCGCGTGGTGCGCCGCCATTTCGGCCAGCTGCGCCGCGGAAATCGCTCGCGATGTGCGCGGTTCGGTAAAAATCACTTCGGCCGCGAAAGGAAAGAGCAAGCCGGCCACTTCGTCCACGGCCTTATCGCGCAGCGCGCCGTAAAGAAGGTAGATTTTGCGCCCGGCGAAATTCTCCTCCAAGAACGTGGCCAGTTCGCGAGCGGCGGAAGGATTGTGGGCCCCGTCGAGATAAACGTCCGGATGCGACTGCAGCTTCTCGATACGCCCCGGCCAGACTGTTCCAGCGATGCCTTCGGCGATGTTGTTGTCGGTAATCCGGAAGCCGCGCTGACGGAGCAGCTGCGACGCGGCGACGGCGTTCATCGCGTTTTGCAATTGGAAGCGCCCCGGCAGCCGTGGCGCAAGATCGATCTCCCAGCCGGACGAAACCTCTGCAATGCGAGCTCGGACGCAACCATCCTGCATCGATTCGCGATCGATTTCATACGCAGTAGAAGTTTCGATCACTGGGCTGCGGAGTTCCCTGGCGCGGGCAAGCACCACCTCCCGAGCTTCCGGTCGCTGCTCTGCCAGGACAACAGGCACGGAGAGCTTGAGAATTCCTGCCTTCTCACCCGCGATTTCGCGCAACGAATGCCCGAGAAAATTCTCATGATCGAAGTCGATGCGAGTAATGATCGAAACGACGGGCGTTAGAATGTTCGTGGCGTCCAGGCGGCCTCCGAGGCCCACCTCAAAAACGCCAAACTCGACTCTTTGCTCCGCAAAATATTGAAAAGCCATCGCGGTGACGCACTCGAAATAAGTCGGGTGCGCGCGGAGCTTGCCCGCGGCCAGCAATTCCTCGGTGATCGACTGGATGCGCGTTAGAACGCCAGCGAAGTCTTGGTCGCTGATCTCTTCGCCGCTTATGCGGATGCGCTCATTAATCCTCTCGAGATGCGGCGAAGTATTCAGCCCGGTCCGAAAGCCAGCATGACGAAGGATCGACTCCAGGAACGCCGCCGTCGAACCCTTGCCATTCGTCCCGGCGATGTGTGCCGACGGGTAGGCGCGGTCGGGACGCACAAGCCGTTCCGCCAGCACCGAAATATTCTCCAGGTCAAACTTCGCCGCGGCTGCCTGCGTCGGCGCAGCCAGTTCTCTGCCGAGAGATAGCAGGTACCGAACAGCTGTGTCGTAGTTCATTTCAGCCCAACAGGAGTTCCAGCGAGGACGCAATGAAGCTCTTCAGCTCTTTGCGGGGAACAACCGCGTCAAGGAATCCGTGCTCGAGGAGAAATTCGGACCGCTGAAAGCCGTCCGGAAGTGTCTGGCGGATGGTCTGCTCGATCACGCGCGGTCCCGCAAAACCGATCAACGCTCCGGGCTCGCCGATGTTCAGGTCGCCGAGCATCGCGAAGCTCGCCGTCACCCCGCCCGTAGTTGGATCGGTCAGCACCGAGATGTACGGCACTCTGGCGTCGTCGAGCCTGGCCAGCGCTGCGGAAACCTTCGCCAGCTGCATCAGGCTGATCGTGCCCTCCATCATCCGTGCCCCGCCGGAACACGACACCACGATCAGCGGCTGCCGGGTCTCCAGCGCGAGCTCGATCCCGCGCGTGACCTTCTCGCCGACCACCGCGCCCATCGACCCGCCAATAAAATTGAACTCCATCGCGCAGCACACCACAGGCCGCCCAGCCAACCGCCCTTCCGCCGTGATGATGGCGTCATTCATCCCCAGCTTCTTGCGCGCTTCCTTCAGTCGAGTGGCGTAGGGCTTGGTGTCCACAAATTTCAGCGGGTCCGTGGAGGTCATGCGCGCGTCGTGTTCGGTCCAGCGGCCATCGAGCAGCATCTCCAATCGCTGCTTGGCGTTCATTTTGAAATGAAACCCGCATTTGGGGCAGACCAGGAAGTTCGCTTCCAGATCCTTTCGGAACACGATTGTCCGGCAGGATTCGCACTTCACCCACAACCCTTCCGTGCGCACCCTGCGCTCTTCGGGCGGAGTCGACTGCTCAATGGATTTTTTGTCGCGCTTAAACCAAGCCATAGTTAAAGGTTGTCAGCTACAGGCGTGAACCTTTAAGTAGCACAGACACCCCTGTCTGTGCCAGCGCCGCCCGCATCGCGAAAATCAAGAATGTGCACCCAGCGAATCAAAGCACCAGCCCCCGATCGAGCGAAAGGCACTAACCCGCATTTGCCCCAGAAAAAGGGCCGCGCTTTCACCAAGGCGGCCGCAGCCCTACCTCAATAGTCTATACCACGCTGGGCCAGAATGCCTTTGGTGTAAGGGTGTTTGACCTCGCGCATCTCGGTCACCAGGTCGGCAATCTCCACCAGCTTGGGATGCGCGTTTCGCCCGGTACAGATCACATGGACGCGCTCGGGGCGCCCCTTCAACGCCTCGACGATCTCATCGGGATCGAGCATCTTGTAGCTGATCACGTAGTTGATTTCATCCAGGATGACAAGGTCGTACGTCCCGCTGTTGATAGCGTCGCGCCCGGCCACCCAGCAATCGTGCGCCATCTTTATATCTTCCGGGTCAGTCTCAGCGCCGCCCACCTTGACGAACCCTCGCCCCATCGGCCGAATTTCAAATTTGTCGTCGCCCAACATTTTGGCGGAATCGAGCTCGCCATAGTGCCAGGACCCCTTGATGAATTGCACCATCAGCACGCGCAATCCCTGGCCGACCGCGCGGAAGCCCGTGCCCAGCGCACAGGTCGTCTTCCCTTTGCCCGGTCCGGTGTAAACGATCAGCAATCCTTTGTCTTCCGGCATGAGCAGTCCGCCCCAGCGAAATCGATGCAGCCAAATTCGTCTAGTCGAATTTTTGAAAGCGAAAGTTATTCGTGCGAGAGCCCTTGATAGTTGCTGCGACCGTCTATCCTAGTTGCAAGCGCTTGACGAATTCGCGGGCAATCGAGGCGATGCGTTCCTTCGTCGCCTGAGGCAGGCTCGCTCTTGGGTCTGCGTGCGTGTCGCGCAAAACAATCCATAGTCCCGGGCGATACACTTCATCGTCCCCAGGGCAAATCGCGCCGGTAAGTTGCTCCAGTTGCAGCGAATGCTCGTTCGTGTGCGACAGATCCAGCGCCCGGCCATGCGAAGTATCCACCGTCGGAGGCTCGTGAGCCAGCAGATCCATCAAGATACCCCGCGCGTCGTCGACCAGGTCGCGAAATCCCTGCGAAACCAGCACCGCGTCCACGTCTCGCGGCGTCGGCTGATCAATCTGCTCCAGATCGTAGTCCGGCAGCGGCGCGTCCAGCGCAACTTCGATTGCCGCCGAGGGTTTGCCTTCATCGGAAACGATGCGAAGGGCCATAGTGCCTAAGGTTGTACAACATTTTTAGCGCGAAGCCTAATCTCCCGATTAACGACTAATAGGCCAGTTTTGTTGATGCGACTTGTCGGGAGTTGATCCCTGCCACGATTTCAGTATTGCCTCCGACATCCCTCGCGTACTAATATCACCTCCCCCGCAAACGCTCCTCGGCACCAGAATGTCCAAAAAAAGAGTCCTTATCGTTGATGATGAGCCCTCTATCCGGTTTGTATTTCGGTCTCTCGTAGAAACCGAGCAGTTCACGGTTTGCGGAGAAGCAGCGAACGGCGCAGAGGCGATTGAGAAGACCAAGGAACTCGGTCCTGACCTGATACTCCTGGACTTCTCCATGCCTGGTATGAACGGTGGAGAGACCGCTAAGATCATAAAAAAGTCGATGCCCCAGGTCAGAATCATTCTCTTCACGTTGGGCACGGAATCCGCGACTGAGGCCTTCGCAGCGGCAACGGGTGTGGACAGGGTCATCGCGAAGCCCGGCGCGGCCTTTGAGTTATTGGACTGCATACGCAGTGTGCTAGGCCTTCCGGGGCCCAGCTAGCGGTTCCGATTGATATCGCTCCGCCGGAAGAAGTCCTCGGTATGGTCAGCCGAGGGCTTCCGCAATCGCGTCATTTTGGATAAGGACTTCCGGAAAGTATCGCGAACGCGCGATAAATCTGCTCGGCAAGCATGACACGCGCCAACTCATGCGAAAATGTCATCGCGCTGAGCGATAGTTTCTGCCGCGCGCGCTCGCGAAGCTCGTCGGGAAAACCATCCGCATCGCCGCAAAGAAAGATCAGCTCGCGCGCGCCACGGTCCCGCTGTTCCGCTAGCCATTTGGCAAAAGCTTCCGAACTGTAGGTCTTGCCCGCGGCATCAAGGAAAACCACGGTCGCGGCGCGGTCAGCATCCATTTTCTTCACAACCGCCGCCGCATCGCGCGCTTCCGTAATCTCGATCGGCACGTGACGCCCGATGCGTTTCACATAATCGTCAAGCACGGCGCGCATCTCAGGACGCCGGGTCTTGCCGAGCATGAGCAATTGAATTTTCACTTCAGCTCGTATTTCTTCCGCTTTTCCAGCAGCGTCTTGCGGCTGATCCCCAGAATCTCCGACGCGCGCCCAATCTTGTAATGCGTGGCCTCCAGCGTCGCCGCAATCGCCTCTTTCTCGATCTCTTCCAGGGAACGCAGGTTTGCCGTAGCTCCTGCCAGGCCGGGAACGGCCGCGCGAACACTGTCGGGGAAGTCTTTCGGCTCGAGTATCGCGGCCCGCGAGAAAACCACCGCGCGCTCCAGCGCATTGCGCAACTCGCGAACGTTTCCAGGCCAATCGTACGCCGCAAGCAACCTTCGCGAAGCCTCGCTCAATTCTGCCGCCGGCCGCGCGAGCAACGCTCGCAGCAGCAACAAGAGGTGATCCGCCAGCGCCTGCACGTCGCCGCGTCTTTCGCGCAGCGGCGGAACGTTCAGCGTCAGCACATTCAGCCGAAAAAACAGATCCTCGCGAAACGTGCCCGCCGCAACCGCCGCCGAAAGATCCACATTCGTGAGCGCGATCAACCGCGCTTCAATCCGCAGCGTTTCTGTGCCGCCCAGCCGCTCGAACGCCCGGTCCTGCAGCACGCGCAGCATCTTGCTCTGCGCCGTCGGCGAGAGCGCAGCGACTTCATCCAGCACGATCGTGCCCGCCCCGCCAAGCTCAAACCGTCCAAGCTTCCGTTCGACAGCCCCGGTAAAAGCGCCCTTCTCGTGCCCGAACAATTCGCTTTCGACGAGTTGCGGTGGAAGGCTGGCGCAATCGATCTTCAGGTAGGGAGCATCGCGCCGCGGGCCCATTTCATGGATGGCGCGCGCAAGATAATCCTTGCCGGTCCCACTTTCGCCCGTAATCAGAAGTGTAGTCGGCGCTGCGGCAACTTTCTGCGCCAATTCATAGAGGCGTAACGACGCCGGATCCGCGGAGATCCACGGCAGCCGCTCCGCGGTCATTTTGAAACTGCTTCTCCGTGAGGTGGAGCCCCGCCCACGTTGGCATTGATCGGAATGGCCTTGCCCGATGGGCCGTCAGGCGCGTCCGGAATTTCCAGTTTTGGCGCCGAACGCCACAAGCGTTCCAGGTCGTAATATCTTCTCGCCTGTTCGCCAAACACATGCACCACGAATCCACCGAAATCCAGCAGCGCCCATTCCGCCGAGCCCCGTCCTTCCCGGTGCTCCGGAGAGCGTTTCGCATGCTTGTGAAGCTGTTCTTCGATCTCCGAGCAGATCGCCTGCACCTGCGGTGTGCTGAAACCCGTGCAGATCACGAAGTACGATGTAAACGCGCCGACCTCTCGAAGATCGATCACGGTAATTCCCGAAGCTTTTTTATTCTGTGCAGCCTCGATCGCGAGGCGTACGGTTTCTGGCAGCGTGCTTATGTTCAACGGTATAGGTCCTGTTTGAGAATGTATTCCTCGACGCGCGCCGAGACAAGTCCATGAATGTCCTGGCTGCGCTGACAACGGTGGCGTATATCTGTCGCCGAAACTTCGCTCGAAACATTGTCGAGCAGATAGACTGAAGTGCGATGCAGGTGCGCCACAATGCTCGACTCATGCACCGCTTCGATATCCTTCCGCACGCCGCCGCTCGCCATCAAGTCCGGCGGAATCACCAGGCGCAGCGCCTCAATACGGATTCCAGGTCGCGTCGCGACGATGAAATCGCACAAACACAGTAAAGCTTCATATTCCTTCCACATCGGAATATCCAGAAACGCATCCGCGCCAATGATGAAGTAGATGCGATCGCCATGCCCCCGGTACGCGTGCCGAAAATAGCGCACCGTGTCCACCGAATAATGCAGCTGTGCCCCGCTGAAATCGTCCCCCGCTTCCGCCACCGACGGCACGAAATGCGGATGCTCCGCGCAGGCCAGCGCTACCATCGCAAATCGATGCGGAAACGGAGCCAGGTGCGCTTTCAATTTATGCGGAGGACGGCTGGCCGGAATGAAATGAATCTGATCGAAATTAAAACGTCGGTCGGCGGCGCGTGCGACTGCCAGGTGGCCGTTATGAATCGGGTCGAAAGATCCGCCAAACAGCGCAATGCGGCGAGGATGATGTTTTGCGGCAGTGCGCTGCGCTTGCGCGGTCGTCAATACCCCTCCCAAGGACGCTTACTGCATTTTCTCATAGATTCTTGGACGCGGCAGGCGATGTGTCGTCAACGGAGGTACTGCTGACCTTAGCGGTAGCGCCACTGTCGTGACTCATATGCGCACCGGCGTTCTCGTGCGAGCTGTGCGCGAGATCCAAAACGGTTTCCGCGGCCGGCTTCGGGATCTTGTCGAGCGCGTCGGCGATCGAACGCACCAGTTCACGGACGCCTTCGCCAGTCGCAGCCGAAATAGCGTGAAATTCCAGTTTCTGCTCGCGGCAAAAGTCCCGAAGTGCATCCAGGCGCGTGCGGTCGGTCGTGGCGTCCAGCTTAGTCGCCACCACGATCACCGGTTTTTCCGTTAGGGTCTCGCTGAATGCGCGCAATTCGCCGGAAATAATCTCGAACGAATGAATTGGATCCGCATCCGAAGTATCGCTGGTGTCGATCAGATGCACCAGCAATCGCGTCCGTTCGACGTGCCGCAAAAAGCGAATGCCCAGTCCCGCCCCTTCATGCGCCCCCTCGATCAATCCCGGCAGGTCCGCGACGACAAACGTCCGGCCCAATTCGCGGCCTTCTTTCCCGGTACCGCCATCCGCGTTCACAACACCAAGGTTTGGCTCCAGCGTAGTGAATGGATAGTTCGCAATCTTGGGGCGCGCCGCCGAAATCACGGAGATCAACGTCGACTTGCCCGCATTCGGAAATCCCACCAGCCCCACATCGGCAAGCAGCTTCAACTCAAGGCGCAAGCGGCGTTCTTCGCCCGCGTGACCCTCTTCACGTTCCCGCGGAGCCTGGTGCCAAGGCTTCGCAAAATGTTGATTGCCGCGCCCACCGCGTCCCCCATGCGCGATCAATACGCGCTGCCCGGGCGTCGCCAGATCCGCGATGGTCTCCCCGGTTTGCTCATCGAATGCCAGCGTGCCCACGGGAACCTTCAGAATCATGTCGCCGCCGGAATGCCCGGTGCAGTTCGACCCTTCGCCGTGTCGCCCGCGGTCCGCCTTGAATTCCCGATTGTAGCGGTACCGCAACAGCGTATTGTCGTTGGGATTCGCTTCCAGATAAATGCTTCCGCCGTTCCCACCGTCGCCGCCCGAAGGGCCGCCCCGAGGCACAAACTTCTCCCGCCGAAACGCAACGCACCCGTTCCCGCCGTCGCCAGCCTTCACCAAAATCTTAGCTTCATCAACAAACATAGAAAAACACTCCAAAACTTAGATGCACCAGGACCATAGATGCGCCTCATTCATGCAGACCCAAGCGGTGGTTGCGCGCCAACGTACGATGTGCGGGGGCCCGATGTAGGGTCGCGCTTTAGTTTACCCTGATGAAAGAAGGCGCGTCCCTTCGGTGCTGCCCGCGAAACCTGTTTCCCGTGGACCGAACCGCCCCTGAAAACACAAAGGCGGTCCGGCACAAGCCGAACCGCCTCAGTGGAATACGCGCTTAGTTTACGGCGGCAGCAGCCGGCGCTGCCTGCTCAGCCGGGTGCACGCTGATGAACCGCCCGTGCCGGCCCTTATCCTCAAATTTCACAATCCCGGTAACCAGCGCAAACAACGTGTCATCCTTGCCCTGCCCGACATTCACGCCCGCCTGATGCTTCGTCCCGCGCTGCCGCACCAGAATCGTGCCCGCGTTGACGTGCTGCCCGCCAAACCGCTTGACGCCCAGCCGCTGTCCGTGTGAATCGCGGCCGTTGGTAGAGGAGCCGCCGCCCTTCTTATGTGCCATGACGCTATCCTTTTCTGAATCTTTTGTTTTCTGAATCTTATGTAGGCGCCGGGCTTTAGCCCGGCCAAACCATCCCAAACTCTTGAAATTAAACCCTCACAATTCCAAATTCCCTGACGCTACAGCTTAATATCGCTAACCTGCACCGCCGTATAATTCTGCCGGTGCCCCCGCGAGATCTTGTACTGATTCGTCTTCTTGAACTTCAAAACGGTAATCTTCCTATTTCGCCCGTGGCTGACAATCTTCCCGGTGACGGTAGCCTTGGATGCATCATCGCCCGAAAGAATCTTCTTCTCGTCGTTCTGCACGGCCAAAACCGAGCCAAACGTCACTTTCTCGCCCACGTCCCCCTGGACGCGTTCGATCCGAATAGTGTCGCCGGGCGCGACGCGATACTGTTTCCCCCCGGTCTTGATGACGGCGTACATCGACCCTCCAAGCTCTAAAGCAAGCCCCCAATTATACGAGCATTAAGCCCGCAGCGTCAACGAGAACCAAACCACAGTGTCAAAACTCTTTAGAAATGTCCCCTTCCTTACCTCATTAGAAATGTCCCTTTTTCTTTTGATTTGCCTGTTGTCGTTGGGGTGTCCGCCGAGCGAAGCCCTGCGCCGCGGTTTGTGCGGCGCGTTTAGGGCGTAGCGGAGGCGGACACCCCAACGAGTGCTGACTCCTGCGATCGATTCAACCGTTGCAACCTCATTCTCTGCTCATAGCCTTGCCGCCAGGGATGTTCCTGCGCAGGTTTACTCCTTACGTGCTTAGCCGGCTCGCGTGGCGCGGCCTGCGCCGCTCGGGGTCGCGCTACCAGATCTTCGTATTCCATGCGTTCTCCGCGATAGTGCACTTCTACCCCCCCATCTTCTCCCTCATAGACCAAGGCCTTGGCTTGTGTCGGCCCATAGCGCTTATTCTGCGGCTTGAGTTGCAGAAAATGCCCCCGGTACTGCACCACCCAATCGTTGCTGATCCATCGCTGCGTCTCTAATCGCAAGACCTCTCTCAGCTTCGCGGCGCTCGGTGCCCGAACGTGATAGTTCTCTGGTCGAGCTGCTTCTCGCGCAAAACGCCGATTGTGTTCCGCAAGATATTCCCCTTCCATATATTCATTCGCCGCTTCGTAGTTCGCTATCCCCTGACGGCGCAGTTTCTTCACCAAGCGATCTTGATGCACCCCGTTGTTGCGCTCCACCCGTCCTTTCGCTTGCGGAGAACTGGCAGCGATAATGCGAATTTCCAACCGCTCGCACATACCCCCAAATTGCGTTGTAGGCGCCTTTCCTCGCAGTCGCTCTTTCTCCGTCGGTTCACGCTTATAGACATTCTTCCAATCGGTGTACAACGCCCGGGGAACCCCGTACTTCTCGATCCAAGATCGCAGCACTCCTACCGCTGCCCAGATTGTTTCCTGCTCTCCCAATCGCGAACACGTGGTCCCCGTGGCGTCATCCACCATATTCATCAGACATCCGCGTGGTCCCCGCTCCTCAAACCACGCATGGAAACTGCCATCCAGCTGCACCAAGTCGCCAAAGTGCTGCCTCCGCTCCCTCCGCTTCCGGTGGGCTTTCCGTCTCCGCATGCGGCTCCATAACCCTTCCGCCAACATCCAGCGTCGCAACGTCTCCTCGCCCACTTCCAGCCCATCCTCGTCCGCCAAATGCTCCGCTGCCAGCGTAGGCCCAAACCGCTCCTGTTCCGTTCCGGAATACTTCTCCCGGATCAGCTGCAACACCTTCCGTCGGAATTTCTCAGGCTTCGCTCGGTTCGAACTTCTTCCCGCGCTGCGGTGTTGCAGCCCCTGGGCTCCTTCTCCGCGATAACGCTTCCACAATCTCTTCGTCTGTCGATAGCTCAACTCCAGCATCTTCGCTGCGTCCACCAGCCTCAGCGTCTGGCTCTTCACTCGCCCCAGAACCTCGGCTCGTCGAAGTTCCCTCGTACTCATCGCTGTCCTCTTCAACCGGACCTCCTCTGGAGGTCGCAGTGTAGGGGACATTTCTAATGGGGGCTGCAGGGGACACTATCAAAGAGGTTCAACACGAGAACCAAACCACAGTTCGAAAGTGAGCAGGCACGTGGTGTATACCCGTTTACAAGATTGCCTCATTGGCCGAGATGAGCAAGAGCGGCGCGGAGCGGGTCGCTGGAAACGAGAATCAGGCCCGCGTAAGGCGTGTACATCTCCAGGATCAAGAAGATCGCGCTCGAGACGGACAGGGCACTAACGAACCAGGTAGCCACTACGGTAGCGTTGCGGGGAGCGAAGACGCCCCAACCGATGAAAATGAACGTCAGCCAAAAAACTAACGTGACCACCAATGGTTTAGGAACCTGTGTGGATGCCTGTTCGAACATTAACCAGCGGGTTTGTCCCATAGATACTTGGAGGCTCATCGCCTGAGACTTGATAGCGCGCTGTCTGTCGTCCTTCGGCGAAAGCCCTAGCATCTTTTCTGACAGGTTTTCTGAGCTGACCGCGGCTGGGTCCAAATGGGATCCCGGCGGTCCCCCACGTTGCCACAGTCGATCGATTGAGCGCTCGACGACGCTACGCAGAAGAGCACGGGACTCGTTGGTCTCTGGTCCGTAGTGAGCAAGCATCCGGTCGAGCAAAACGATCTTGGCAGACATCTCTGTTAGTTCGGCGTTCTGCGTGTCGTAGTAGGTTTTTGCGGAGGCGATCAGCAAACCGAGAACGAGCGCACACATTGTCGCCACCAATCCCATCCCCAACTTCACTGAGTCTTTCGAATCGTCACTCAGATGATTTTGCGGCATAGCTCCCCGGAGAAACATGCCCAACAGAGCGCCTCCGAAAATAAAGGCGAATGCGATTAGACCGACGGCCAGGGAACTCATGATCACCTTCCTTAGCGCTACAGCGGGTCCTTCCGTCTGAATTCTGACGCTAACAGTAACCTACTGAACTCATTGCGTTGACAAGGGTAAAAACGCTGGAGGGTGCTACAGCCTGATAAACGCGGCGGTCTCAATGGGCCGACGCAACACTAAGCTTGAAGTCTACTTGCTGCAGTCTCAAAGGTTAAAATCAAACAGAACACAACCCTGGCTAGGTTCTGATTGAGTACGGCCCGACAGACCGCCCGACTTATCGGGGATTACTGGTGTTTCTCAGGGTCAACAGAAACGATGAAACTCAAGTCGTGCCCTTTATAGTGCGCCGTAATTTCCCAACATCCGGTCTTTGGAATAGAGACGAGGGTCATTATGCCTGCGGCTTCACGGCTCGGAATGAAAACGGCATTCGCATGCGCCACCGCGATCGAAGGCGCTTCGCCATCCAGCCGTTTGCCCGTCACAATAAGTTTGGGTTCGGTTTCCTTACGCCAGTCAAAGCCGCGATGCCAGAAAACAAGCTTGTCTTGATATACCCAGCCATCCTCTTCCTTATGGTACGCGGACCACTTGCCATTAAACTGCAGTGCCGTCCAAAGATCATCGCTGCCAAACCAAAACGTCGATTTGGGTGCAACGGATGGATATGGCGCGGGAGGAGCGAACGGAGGATTAGCTGCGAGGGTAGTGAGGCATTGGGCTGAAGTTAGCACACCCAGAAAGAGCAGAACTAAAATCGTCAATGAGCAGCGAACCATTGGGGTCTTCTCCGAAAGTCTAAGTTCAAGAGAAATAGAGCTTTTTTCCAGGCGGCAGCGTGGGCCAACGCCGGTTTGATCGCGAACAGCGACAATAACGCCCCTATCCCACAGCCCATCAGAGTTACAGCTATTGTCCCCATAAAGGTACGAACTCCGCTAATTGTATTCTAGGGCAAGCTGGGAGGCCAACTCCTGATTGCGGTAACCGGAAACTGACCACTACCTCAAAAGTTTTGCCTGGCGAGAGGCTTCCTCGCAGCAGTACGGTGTGTACTCAGTACGTCAACCCCCAGTGTCGGGAAACCGTTGACCGGGCCGCGGTGCCTACCTACCATGAAGAGATGAACTGGAAGCTGCACGCGGCGTACGCGGCGGTGTTGGCGGGCATAGCAGGTGCTGGTGCCGGGTGTGAGGATGCGGCCAAAAGGCCGGTGCAGGCGCATGTTCCCGCGACGCGGCCTGCGCCGGACACTGCTCATGCCGCTGGTGCGCCGGGACCCATGGAACTTCCGCGGTTGCCGTTGACCGCGAAATCGCATCCGCTGCTTCTGCTGAAGCCGCAAATTTCCACCAGTCAAAATAATTTGATCGCCAAGGTCGAGGCGAAATTTGCTTCGGGCCAGCAGAACTACAAAGCGGGGCACCTGGAGGCGGCGCGGAAAGATTTCGATGAAGCCATGGACCTGATGTTGGAGAGCGGCTACAACGTTTACGCCGACCCGAAATTGAGCGAACTGTTTCACCGCGTGGTCGATACCGTTTACACCTACGAATTGCAGGCCTTCCGGGCTGGCGATGGATTTCAGGAAGCTCCGGCGGTGCCGGCACCGATCGATGAAGTGGCGGAGATGACCTTTCCGGTCGATCCCCGGTTGAAGGACCGCGCCGAGCAGGCGGCCAAGAATATTTCGCACGATCTTCCGTTGACGGTCAACGACGAAGTGCTGTCGTTTTTGAATTTCTTCCAGACGCCGCGGGGCCGCGCGATTGTCGAGACCGGATTGCAGCGGCGGGGCCGTTATCACGAAATGATCGCACGCGTCTTACGCGAAGAAGGTGTCCCGCAGGACCTGATCTATCTCGCCCAGGCGGAAAGCGCGTTTCAGCCGCTGGCGCTGTCTCGCGCGGGGGCTCGAGGGATGTGGCAGTTCGTGGCCTATCGCGGGCAGCAGTACGGGTTGCGGCATACCTGGTGGATCGACGAGCGTCAGGATCCGGAAAAAGCCACGCGGGCGGCGGCGCAGCATCTGCGCGATCTGTATGGGCTGTTCGGCGACTGGTATCTGGCCATCGCGGCCTACAACTGCGGCCCGGGCAACGTGCAGAAGGGCATCGAGCGCACCGGTTATGCGGATTTTTGGGAGTTGTACAAGCGCAACGTGCTGCCGAAAGAAACTAAAAATTATGTGCCGATCATTTTGGCTTTGACGTTGATTGCCAAAGACGCCGCGCACTACGGAATCCAGGTTGTGCCGGAAGCGCCCGTGGCAACGGATGTTGTAAAACCCGGACGGGCCATCGATCTGCGTCTGGTGGCGGAGACGATCGACGTGGATGTGGAAACATTGCGGGCGCTGAACCCGCCCCTGCTGCGGCTGGCCACTCCGGACGATCCGTCATTCGAATTGCACCTGCCCGCGGGGACGGCGCAGCGGTTTTCTGCGGAGATTGCGGACATCCCTGCGGACAAATGGGTGAGTTGGCGGCGGCATCGCGTGGAAGCCGGCGAGACGCTGACCTCGATCGGAAAAAAATATCACGTGACGCCGGTGGCGATTGCGGATGCGAACAATCTGGAGCACCGGGCGGCGCTCGATCCTGGCGAAAAACTGATCATTCCGGCGGCCCAAGCGCAATCGGAAGCGAAAAGGCGGCTGGTGAGCTACCGCGTGCGCAAGGGCGACACGTTGTTGGGCATCGCGGACCGCTTCAGCGTGGAAGCCGACGATGTGAAGAAGTGGAACCGGCTGAAGACCAACCGCGTGGGCCGCGGCATGGTGTTGCGGATCTACACTTTGGGTGGCGCCCCGGAGGCCAGACCCGCACGTGCGCGTACGGCTCCGAAGAAGAAGGCGCGCGCGGGAACCAGCGTGGCGCAGACGGCCACGAGTTCTCCAAATAAGAACTAAACCGCCGATTAAGAACGAGGCCTTTCCTTCGGCCAGCACAAACCCCTTCGAATCAGAATTAAACCTCTCTTTTACTGTTACTTACAATGATACCCTACGGGTTCCGGAAGATCGATTTGCAGCTGTTGCCTGGCTCTTCGCGTGAACCACGACGCGACTCGGTCGCGAACTTTCGGCTTGCCTGTGCAGAATGCTTGACAACGTCCAGCGAGTACGATAACAACGGCGCAAGGCTTTGGAGCGCCGTTTAGAAGAAACTCCAGCCGTTGCAGCGATTCCGACTCGACACGTGCGATCCGGCTTTGCCGGATCCGATGCCTCGGGCGGGATTCCCCCTGGGGAGGATGGAATGGATCTCGAGAAGGACAACTTCGAAGAAGACAACGAGCTGTCAGGGCTGGAAGAAGACGACGAGTTGCCGGGAGAGGCGGACGTCGTGGAAGTCGAAGAGGAAGAGCTGATCATCGCGGAGGAGGAGCCGGAAGAAGGCTCCGCGCCAGCCGCGAAACCGGCTCCCAGGGCGGCCCCTAAAGCCGCGGCCAAACCCGCCGCGAAGAAGGCGCCTCCGCCGAAACCCGCCAAGAAAGCTCCGGCGAAAAAGGCCAAGAAGGCCGCCAAGAAGCCCAAGGCGAAACCAAAGAAGGCCGCCAAAAAGCTCGCGAAGAAAAAGAAGCGTTAGTCCTCGCTCGGCCCTTTGGTTCTTGCAGGCCATGATCCCGTGCGTTGAAAAAGCCCCTGGCGAATCAGGGGCTTTTTCTTTCCGCCGGATCCGGTTACGTATTCCGTCGCCTTTCCATGTTACGACTGGACCGAGTTCAGAGTGGTACGGACGCTTTGAGACGACGGTGCCGAATGTGTACTAGACGAATTGCAGAACAGGAAATCCTGCAGTCGCCGCGCCTGCGAAGAGGACTTGCCTGAAAGGATAAGTACCGCTAGCATAACCCCGCATGTTACGCGCGATGGAGCAGATACGGCGGATGCGCGGCGGCGCGCAGTCTCACTTGATGCGTTGTTCGGATGGCAACGAACACGAGCTGTATTACGTCGTAAAGTTCCAAAATAACCCACAGCACTGCCGCGTGTTGGTGAACGAGTTGCTTGGTACCAGGCTGGCGGTGAGGATTGGCCTTCCGACTCCGCCCGTAGCAGTCGTCGAGGTTAGCGAGGAACTAATCCGGCTGACGCCGGCTTTGACGGTGGAATTGCCGCGCTCGCGAATCCCTTGCCGGGCAGGCCTGCAATTCGGTTCCTGTTATCCAGGGAACCCCCGGTTGCTTACGCTGCATGACTTTCTGCCCGATGAACAGTTGCGCGAGGTACTGAACCTTCACGATTTTGCGGGCATGCTGGTGTTCGACAAGTGGACTTGCAATACCAACGGGCGGCAGACTCTGTTTTTCCGGCCGGCGGATGATCCCGGGTCCGTCGCGAAACACGCGGGGACACCGGACCCTTACGATGGCCGCTACAAGACGGTGATGATCGACCAGGGTTTCTGCTTCAACGCCGGTGAATGGAGCTATCCCGACGCACCGCTGCGCGGCTTGTACACGCGCAACCGCGTTTACGAGGGCATCACCGGCATGGAATCGTTCGGCCCCTGGATCTCGCGCATCCAGAATAATATCAGCGAGCGCGTCCTCGATGAATACCTCAACGAGGTCCCGCCGGAATGGTATGGAGACGATCAAGACGCGCTGCGACGATTGCTGGGCAAGCTGTACGAGCGGCGATCGCGTGTACCGGACTTGCTGTTGGCAGCGAAGAACAGCAACCGGCAGCCATTTCCGAATTGGCGGTAACCGCGCAGGGCACTCGTGCCGAATGGCATTGCGGTCGACATTCGGGGGGAGCTGAAGCGGGAGCGGCCAGTTCGAGCTTGAACGATAGCAGGGCCGGGAGCGAAATCGTCACGTATGTCTGAAGACCAATCAAGGAAGGCCGAACCGCCCGGCGGGGATCCCGGAGGTGCCTCCGGGAATGGGCCGGAGCGCATGTTCGTACACCGGATTGTGCGCTACGCTCCGAGCCCTTTGCGGGATGAGTGGATCAATATCGGTGTGCTTCTTTTCGATCCCAAAACCGGGGAACGACGGCTGCGATTGATCGAAGACGAAGAGGAATACCACCGCGTGCGGCGCTTGCACCCGCACGCCGACGAATCGCTGTTATGGGCCCTGCGCGATAATCTCGAAAGCCGGTTCGAAGTGGGGACTCCGGGAGATCGCGGGACCGCTACGGCCGGAAACGACCATCCCAGCTATTATGGCGAGAATGGCGACGAACCACGCGACTGGTTCCGGGTATTGGAAAATCTGGACCGAACGCTTAGCCACGCGTTGCGGTTGGCTGATCCCAAGGCCACCCAGGCGGAGGACCTGGATTTGGAACTGGCGAGGCTGTACACCGATCGAGTGGCCGTCCCCCAAGGCCGAGGGCGCGCCGGTTTGCTGGGCAGCCGCGCCAGTCTGCGGAGTCACTGCTCCGAGGTCTTCCGGCAAGCCAAACTTTGGAGCCGGCTGGAAAAATCCGTGCGCGCCTCGCAGTTTACCTTCCCCGGCGATCCCATGCGCATCGACTACGGTTACCGGCGGAACGGCACGCGAGGCTTCGTGCACACGCTGTCGGTCACACGCGCGCCAGCGGAAGCCAAGATGCTGGCTTACACGGCAGAGCGCATCGAAGCGGGGGCCCAATTCCCCTGGGAGTTTACGGCGGTGACCGACGTTCCGCTCGGCGATAGTGATCGCCACCGCTTCGTGCGGGAGGCCCTTCGCAAGGCGGGTATCGAACCCGTGCCCCGCGAAGGATTTGCGGTGTGGGTGGCCAAGCTACGGCCCATGCTGCAGTAAGGCAGACGTTAGAAGTTGGACGTGGGAAGTAAAGAAGCTCTACGCGCAAGGGTGGAGGTCACCCTCTTCCGGACCAGGCCGTATAGCTAGACGTGTCGTCATCGGACCGGCATCGTGCAGAGAATCTTTACTGATGTGTGAATTACGGTTCGTTCATCACACCTTCATCGCCAAGCCATATTAGGAACGCAATCCCAATCCTTGTTCTGGTCGCGGTTCGGAAATGCGGCGAGTTCGCGTAAACTAGGACGATTCAAATGCGGCTCAATCCCATAGCGGAGATTTTATGGCCCAGGTTCACCCCTTTCACGCCTATCGCTACAACGCGTCGCGAGTTTCCTACGACCGAGTGCTGACGCAACCCTATGACAAAATTTCGCCCGCGATGCACGAGAAGTATTACGCGGCGGACCCGCACAATTTGATCGCCATCGAAAAGGGCCGGGTGTTGCCCGAGGACGCGCCCCAGCACAACGTTTACACGCGCGCGGAGGAAGCGCTCGAGAGCTGGATTCGCGACCACATCGTGTTGCGGGATACGGCTTCGTCGTTCTACGGCTATACGCAGGAGTACACCGTGCCGGGAACCGAGGAGCGGCGGACGCGACGGGGGTTCATCGGCGCGGGGAAACTGGAGGACTATTCCGCCGGTGTGGTGTTCCGGCACGAACATACACTTTCGGGGCCGAAAGCGGACCGGCTGGAACTGCTGCGGCACACGCGCACGCATACCGGGCAGCTGTTTATGTTGTACAGCGACGAGCAGCGGCGCGTGGATGCGATTCTGGAGGAAGCGGAAGCGGCGGCTTCGCCGGCAACGGAATTGCGCGATGAGTATGGCGTGGTGCACCGGCTCTGGGTGGTGTGGCAACCGGAGCGCGTCGCGGCCATCCGGGAAGCGATGGCGGACCAAATGCTCGTGATCGCTGACGGGCATCACCGCTACGAGACCGCGCTGACGTATCGTAACGAGAAGCGGAATGAGCGGAGCGCGGCTGCGGGACAAAGCAGTGGTGCAACCACGTCGGCGGGAAGCCGTTCGTCGGCCTCGCGGGAGGACGCCTCGCGGGAGGGTGCTTCCTCCGACTGCGCATCCATCGACTTTGTCCCAGGCGAGCTGGCCCCGTACGAGTTCGCGATGATGACCTTCGTGAACACACGCAGCGAGGGCCTGACGATTTTGCCGACGCACCGCGTGGTGGCGAACGTGCCGGACTTTTCCTGGCCGAGCATGCGGCGGTACCTGGAACCGTGGTTCGCCGCGGAGGCCTTTCCGTTCCAGGATGAGGCTGGGAAGTCCGAGGCACGGGAACGGTTCCTGCGCCGGTTGGTGGAAGCGCGAGACCTGCGGGCGATCGGGGTCTATCCCACGGCGGAATCGGGCAAGCGTGCGTTCTACGTGTTGACGCTCCGGCCGGGCGCGAACCTGTCGCTGCTGCTGCCGGGTGTTTCGCCGCTGCAGCGGGAACTGGACGTGGTGTTGCTGCACGAAGGAATCCTGGAGCCGGCGCTGGGCATCACCCCGCAAGCCGTGACTGCTGAGAAGAACCTGACCTACGAGCGCGAAGCTGAGGCGGCGCTGGATGCGGTCGATCGTGGGGCGGCGCAGGTGGCGTTTCTGATGAACCCGTGCGATGTGGAGCAGGTGGTACATATTGCTACCTCGGGCGAGGTGATGCCGCAGAAGTCGACCGATTTTTATCCGAAGCTGTTGAGCGGGATCGCTATGTACCGGGTGGATTGCTGACGCGGGGAAGTCGATCGTCGACAGTTTAAAGTTGAAAGTCACGGCAGAACTCCGGCTCCCGCTGCGGTTAAAGGCTGATCGGGCCCCCTCCCCTCCCTTTTTTCGTAAGTGTGGAATACAAAAGACTTACGAGTAATTTTCCTGTAAGTGTTGATTCTGCTCAACTTGAAATCGCTTGTTATCAATGGACGAATTCGGGCTTTGTAAGTGCGGATTCTGAAGGGGTTAAAGTCCTTGGTTTGGAATACATCGCAAGTGCTGATTCTAAAGGAGTTAATGGAAGACCGCGCGAGGCTATCCGGGTCGGTTCGCCGGGGCTGAGAGCCAAAACTCACGACCTATAGTACCACGAGTTGTTAATAATGTAAATACATAACTTCATGGTACTTATTCGCACGATTGGTGCCGCCAGGCCTTGACTCTACTCTTGGCGAGCCGCGCGCTACCGACAGAAGTCTTGCTCAATGTCAGGATGAACGCGCGACTAATTCGAAGTGATGTCTGCGGCGCTCTGCGGCGATCCAACCGGCCTCGTCAGCGCATGCGGTAGCTACCGCCGCCTAAAAACTCGATAAGACCGAGGTCGCGAAGTACCTGGAGCTGTTGGCGGATTTTGTCGCGGACGTGAGCGTTTTTCGGATGAAGTCTGGCTAACGCATCACTGTGCGCGTAGACATCCGCTAAAGAAAATTCATTTGTTCCGACGCTGCGGACTACATTCAGCACATCGAGGGTCCATCCCCGTTTTTCAACCGCAAGTTTTTCGAGTGGACGCAAACGCCGGTAAGCTCTACGAACCTCTGATGGAGAGCGAAACTTGCCGGCGTCAACCAGGACGATGCGCGCATCCGGCGGGATTTTTTCGAGAAGGATGTTGCAGCCAACCCAGCCGGCGCGGCGAGCTGTCGACGCTAGGGGCTTGCGGCATTCGATTGCGGAGAGGGCAAATGCGAAATGCGGGATGAGAATCACGGTGCGGACTGTCCACTGCGGAAGGTCGTAGTGCAAGTCGAAAAGGTTGGGTGTGCGGTCGGCGAGGATCGCTCGTTTCATTTCGGAGTATGCAGCGTCAACAATTTTGCGACCGAAGGGTTTGGATTGGCTTTTCAACTGAAAGGGAGACTCGTACGATGGACAATGATAGTCGACGGCGGCGTTGTTCCTTGGGGTTGGCTCCAATCGCGGGGAGTTGCAGGATGGGCAGAAGAAATTGGTTGCGCCCCATGCCTCCGTACCGATTCGGGCGCGCTGCGAGGCGCTCTTGTAGCCGGCCAATCCCTCAATGGGAAGATGCAAATCCACCGCGGGATTAGATCACACGGGCTGTGGAGAGGAAAGTGCAGCGTCTAGCGGTGGTGTCGCGAACACGTTTCGATTGGAGGAGAGGAAATGTCTGAAGCACAATTCATCAACTATTATCGGTGTCCGTTCGACGGGGAAGAGTGGGCTGAGGTGTGGAGTTGCTGCTGCAATGATATGTGCCCGAATTGCGAAACGAAAGATATCGAGCCGTATAAGAGCCGGGACGTGGTCCAGACGAAGCGGCGAAAAGTGAAAAAAGCTAGAAAAGACCCGTGCTGAAAGACCGACGATCGGCACAGAGACGGCCAGCGGCGCAGTCGCGGCACGGTTGGGTCAGTGCGGAAAAGCCAAGAGTGTTTCCTCAGGGGCTGAAGCCCATTGAGGCTATGGCGTTATGTCGGAGCTGAAGCTCCGACCCCTAAAGAGCTTCGAAACCCGTGCGCGCCGACCACCGTCAGGCGAGTTCATCAAGTTGTGATGCGGCAGAGCGCATCGTAAGGGCATACTGGGCGCAGCAGTTGCGGCTTAGGATGGACGCGCAACAGAACGATGCTGCAGTCAGAGTATTACGGCGGGTTGGAGGGGCGAATATGGCGGCGCTAACTGGAGAACAGGTTCGGCGGATGCATGCTTATTGGCGGGCGGCGAATTACCTTACGGTGGGGCAAATTTATTTGAAGGACAATCCGCTGCTGGCGCGGCCACTTACCGTGGACGATATCAAACCTCGGTTGCTGGGGCATTGGGGGACTACTTCGGGGTTGAATTTTATTTATACGCACTTGAACCGGGTGATCCGCGAGCGCGATTTGAACATGATGTACATCATTGGGCCGGGGCATGGCGGGCCGGGGATTGTGGCGCATACGTATCTGGAGGGGTCGTATACGGAAATTTATCCGCATGTGGAACGGAACGTGGACGGGATCAAGCGGTTGTTCCGGCAATTTTCCTGGCCTTATGGGATTCCGAGTCATGTGGCGCCGGAGACGCCGGGGTCGATTCACGAGGGCGGGGAGCTGGGGTATTCGTTGCTGCACGCGTATGGAGCGGCTTACGACAATCCGGATTTGGTGGTGGCTTGCATCGTGGGGGATGGGGAGGCGGAGACCGGGCCTTGCGCTACCAGTTGGCATGCGAACAAGTTTTTGAATGCGGCGAAGGATGGGGCGGTTTTGCCGATCTTGCATTTGAATGGGTACAAGATCGCGAACCCGACCGTGCTGGCGCGGATTTCGCAGGATGAACTGGAATCGTTGTTTCGGGGATATGGGCATACGCCGCACTTTTTGGAGGGCGACGACCCTGACGTGATGCACCCGCAGATGGCGGCGGTGCTCGACAAAATGCTGGATGAGATTGCCGCGATTCAGACGGCTGCGCGGGAACGTGGGGACACCGAGCGGCCGCGGTGGCCGATGCTGATTTTGAAGACGCCGAAGGGTTGGACGGGACCGAAGACGGTGGACGGCAAACCGGTGGAAGGGACCTGGAGAGCGCATCAGGTGCCGGTTACAGAGATTCACGAGAAGCCGGAGCACTTGAAGATTCTCGAGCAGTGGATGCGCAGCTATAAGCCGGAAGAGTTGTTCGACGCGGAGGGCAAGCTGGTGGAGGAACTTGCGGACCTTCCGCCGAAGGGGCGGCGACGCATGGGAATGAATCCGCACGCGAACGGCGGGTTGCTGCTGGAGCCTTTGCGGCTGCCGACGTTTCGGAGTTTTGCGGTGGAGGTGAAGGAGCCGGGTTCGCCGGACACGGAAGCGACGCGAGTATTGGGTAAGTATTTACGTGAAGTGATGAAGTGCAATCTGGAGTCGAAGAATTTTCGGGTGTTCGGGCCGGATGAGACGGCGTCGAACCGGCTGGACGCGGTGCTGGATGTTACCGGGAAGACGTGGGAGGCCGCGACATTGCCGGTGGACGAGCATTTGGCGATTGACGGGCGGGTGATGGAGATTTTAAGCGAGCACATGTGCCAGGGGTGGCTGGAAGGCTATCTGCTCACCGGGCGGCACGGATTTTTTTCGTGCTACGAAGCGTTCATTCACATTGTCGACTCGATGTTCAACCAGCACGCGAAATGGCTGAAGACCACGCGGACGATTCCATGGCGAAAGCCGATTGCGTCGCTGAACTATTTGCTGACGTCGCATGTGTGGCGGCAGGATCACAACGGATTTTCGCACCAGGATCCGGGGTTCATCGACCACATTGCAAACAAAAAGGCCGAACTGGTGCGGATTTATTTGCCGCCGGATACGAATTGTTTGCTGTCGGTGGCGGATCACTGCTTGCGCAGCCGGCACTACGTGAATTTGATCGTGGCGGGAAAACAGCCGGCGCCGAACTGGCTGGACATGGATGCGGCGGTGACGCATTGCACGGTTGGGATGGGAGCGTGGGATTGGGCGGGGCACGAGGCGGACTCGCCCGAGGTGGTGATGGCGTGCGCGGGGGATGTGCCTACCTTGGAGATTCTAGCGGCGGTGTCTTTGTTGCGGGAGGAACTACCCGATCTGCGCATCCG
This sequence comes from uncultured Acidobacteriota bacterium, assembly GCA_963721915.1. Classification (GTDB taxonomy): domain Bacteria; phylum Acidobacteriota; class Terriglobia; order Acidiferrales; family UBA7541; genus Acidiferrum. The sequence goes on from CAVRLD010000014.1 coordinate 415,238, forward strand.
CGTGGTGAATGTGGTGGACTTGATGGCGCTGCAGCCGCTGACCGAGCATCCGCATGGTTTGGCGGATGAGGATTTCGACGCGTTATTTACCAAGGATAAGCCGGTGGTGTTCGCGTTCCATGGGTATCCGACGTTGATTCACCGGCTGACGTACCGGCGGCGGAATCACGACAACATTCACGTGCGGGGTTATGTGGAGGAAGGGACGACGACCACGCCGTTCGACATGGTGGTGCTGAATCGCATGGACCGGTTTCAGCTGGCGCTGGATGTGGTGCGGCGGGTGCCGCGGTTGAAGAGCATCGCGGACCGAGCGACGCAGAGATTTACGGAGATGATGCAGAGGCACAAGCTTTATGTTTCGGAGTATGGCGAGGACATGCCGGAAGTGGCGAATTGGAGGTGGACGGCGAGATGAGAGGGACGGCGAGGGAATCGAAGTAAAGAAGTAATGAAGTAAAGAAGTAATGAAAAAACGAAGCCTTCATATCGATTTTATGGGGACATCGGATGAGTGGCCAAGCGGTGTTTGTGTTGAATAGTGGATCGTCTTCGTTGAAGTTCGGCGTGTTTGCCGAGGCTGACGGCGACGTGCAGGCGCTTTACCGAGGCGCCGCAGAGGGTATTGGAACTGGCCAGGGGAAAATTTGGCTGCGGGCGGTCGACGGGAAGAAATTGCTGGAGGAGACGCAGGTGTTTCCCGGGCAGGAGGATGCAGCGCATTCGGTGGCAAAAAAATTGTCAACGATTCCTATGCCGAAGTTCGCAGGAATCGGGCACCGTGTGGTGCATGGCGGCCCGTCATTGACCGCTCATCAAGAAATTACGCCTGAGGTTTTGCGAACGTTGGAGCTAGCTTCGAGCTATGCACCGTTGCACGTGCCAGCGGCGGTGAAACTCATTCGAGAGACACAGTACCTCTATCCGGATGTGGCGCAATTTGCTTGTTTTGACACCGCGTTTCACCAGACTCTTCCGGAGACGGCGGCGCGCTTGCCGCTGCCGAAAAGCTTCTGGGACGCGGGGGTTCGCAAATATGGCTTTCACGGATTGTCGTGCGAATCGATTCTGCATGCGTTGGGGCCAGATCGGCCGTCGCGGGTTATCGTGGCGCATCTTGGGAACGGAGCGAGTGTGACGGCGATCGCCAACGGCCTCTCTGTCGACACTACGATGGGGCTCACGCCTACGGGAGGTATCGTCATGGGAACGCGGCCTGGCGATCTCGATCCGGGCGTGATGCTGTATCTTCTGAAGACGAACGGAGCCGACCTCGAGGGGCTGGAGAAATTGGTCGACAAACGCGGCGGCTTACTGGGAATTTCGGGCGTCTCTTCCGATATGCGCACCGTACAAGAAGCGGCGCGTGAGAATCCGCAAGCGAGGCTGGCGGTTGAGATGTTTGCGCGGTCGGCGAAAAAGGCGATTGCCGGCTATGCGGCGATTCTTGGCGGCCTCGATCTGCTCGCGTTCACGGGCGGGATTGGTGAGCACGATTCGGCAGTGCGAGAGAAAATCTGCGGGGGCATGGGGTGCTTTGGCTTGCGGCTCGATCGCGAAGCTAACGGACGAAATGCAGGTACGATCAACGCGGAGGACAGTGCGGTGCAGGTTCGCGTCGTGACGAGCGACGAAGAGGCACAAATTGCGCGGATTGTGTTTCGGATTTTGAAAGCTGCTTAATGGCTAAAGGACAATGCTGATAAAGGACAATGGCAATAAAATAAGGACACGAGTGAGCGTGCCCTTGGTGACTACGAGCTAGAACACCGCGCTGCCGACAAATTCTCTGGCGCTGGCGCTTACGCTCCGGCGCCTTTGGAGAAGCTGGAGACGGCGGCGGCTTCGGTGTCGTAGACGTCGAAGACGGTGAGTAGCTTGGTGATTTGCAGGACTTCCTGGAATTTGCTGCCGAGATGGCAGAGGCGGAGCGACGCGCCTTGACCCTTCGCGCTGTGATGCGCGGCTACCAGCGTGCCGAGACCCGCGCTGTCGATAAAGGTGATGTTGTCCATGTTGAGGACGATTTTCTTTTTACCTTCGGCGAGCAGGCCTTTTACTTTTTCGCGCAGGGCGTTGCTCTCTTCTCCCAGAACAATGCGGCCGTCCAGCGCCACCACGGACACGCCATCCACTTCGCGGTTCGTCATCTTCAGTGCCACGTTCGTATCCTCCTCAAGTTATGGCTCACGTTACGGCTCAAGTTATTGGCAGCGGTTCCAGAGGCAACCAGACTGGGACCGCACAGCTTATCAGTAATAGTCCGCGCAGGACATGTAATATCCGCAGACCAGGCAAATCAACTTGCAGCGCCGCGATTCGAGCCGCTGCGAGCAAACCGGACAATACCGGGAAACGTCTTCGTGCGGTGCACTCGTGAAGTCACCCGGGCTTGCTGCGACCGAGCCGGGTTTCTCCTGGACGGGCGCAGTTGGTGCAGAGAGAAGTTCACCTGCCTCCCGTTGGACCCTTCGATTCTCAGAGTAAACGGGAGGAACCCCTGCTTTCACGGCGCGTTCCACGGCCCGACGGTTATAGCACATCCCCTAGTAAGGGAAAAGCGGGTTGGGGGCGAGGGTACGACTGGGGTATTGGGCTGCGGCAGAAACGATGCTCCATTTTGGGGCCGGCTCGCACGGCGCTCGCTGAGACGCGCTGAAGCGCACCCCTACATTGTGCCGAAGGACGCTGGAGGCATGACGTCGATTATCGTCGACGTGATCGCGGTGGGGCTTGGAGTGTGCTTGAAACCTATGGGTGCATGGGCGCATCCTTATGTGTGTAGGATGAATGGGTTGTAACAACGGACCTTGGGTTCCCTCTTGCGTTCCGGGGAAGGTGCGGTATGCGCCGAATCTGGATGATTTCGAGTTTTGGGTTGATTATTTCGTTTGTGATGATTCTTCCCGTTGCCAGAGCGCAACATCGCGGGGGAGTGGGGATGGCGGGGCCGGTTATGGCTGTGGCTCCGCATGGAGTTTCTAGCGCAGCGCCGCGCGTGGTAGCGCGAGTTCCGTCGGCGACGCGCCCTGCGACGACCGTCGTTCATCGAATGCGAGCTGGTGGAACGCCTAATCGAAACGTTAACGTATCTTCCGGGCTTAACAACATTCCTGTGTTTTCCACGCAAAATAATGTTCCGGGGCTGGGTTTTGATTTTCCGCATTTGGCGGCGGTGAATCCTCGTCATGGGCGGGGGCGTGGAGGCTTTGGAGGGGATGTGCCCTTTGGGTTCGGTGGCGGATTCCTGATGTCACCGGAGATTGTTGTCGAGAATCCTCAGGCGGTGGAAGAGGCTCAGCAAGCTGCGCCCGAAGATAGTACACAGGCAAATGCGATTGGAGTTGATAGCGCGCGGGATTCGCAACGAACGTACGTCCCCAGGACAAATCCTGCGCCTGAGCCTCCGGTCGATACGTCGGAATATGTTTTCGTGCGACGCGATGGCGGTTTGCTGTTCGCGGTGGCGTATTCTTGGGATAACGGGACGTTGCGGTACGTTACGCGCGACGGCGTGCGGAAAACCGTTACACAAGACGCTTTGGATATGACTGCGACGCAGCAGTTTAATGAACAGCGTGGATTGAGTTTTCGAGTTCCTGCCTGAACTGATACCGGACGACATGCTGGGATTTCCGGATACGCCGGGCTAAAGCCCGGCGCCTACATACGCCTGTATATTTGATCATTTGGCTGGTTCGGGCATTACGTAGCCGGACTGTGCGGGTAGGCCCGCTCTTTCGAATTGAACCGTTGAGTGGCCGATGTTGAAATCCTTGGCGGCTTTTTCCTGGATGGCGATGAGGATGCGCTCGCATTCGTCGAGGTGCATGTCGGGGATGCGGGCGTGCAGACTGAGCGCGTTGTGGTCTCCGCCGAGGGACCAGATATGCACGTCGTGAACTTCGTAGACGCCCTCGATGGTGAGCATGGCGCGGGCTACGTCTTCCACGGTGCAGTCGCGGGGACTGCCTTCGAGGAGGACGTGGGCGGATTCGCGAAGGATGGCGATGCTGGACCAGAGGACGAGGATGCCGATGGCAAGACCGAGGAGTGGGTCGATCCAGCGAAGGCCGGTGGCTCCGATGACGATTGCGCCGATGATGATGGCGATGTTGGAGAGCGCGTCGCCGAAATTGTGGACGAGGATGCTACGCAAGTTGAGATCACCGCGGCCACGCACTAGCGCGAGGGTGATGCCGCCGTTGACGGCTAGCGCGGCGATTGAGGTCCAGATCATCCAGCTCTCGACGACGTCTACCGGGGAGCGAAATCGCTCGATGGATTCGTAGCCGAGCCATAAAGCAAGGAAGACCAGCACAAGAGCGTTGGTGAAGGCGGCGAGAGTGCCGGCACGATGGTAGCCGTAGGTTTTCTCGGAATCGGCAGGACGCTCGGCCCAGCGCATCGCGAGCCAGGAAATGCCTAGAGCGGGAACGTCGGAAAGATTGTGGACGGCGTCGTTGAGCAGGGCGACGGAGTGGCCGAGCAGGCCGCCGACGATCTCCGCCGCGACCAGAGCCAGTGTGGCGACCATGGCCCAGCCGAGGACCGACGGGCGCAGGGTTGGGTGCGCGTGACCGTTGTGGTTATGGCTGTGACCATGACTGTGGCTGTGAGCGTGTTGCCGGGCAGTTGGGGTTGTGCTTTGACCTGGCGCGCAGTCACTGGCGTGATTGTGAGGATGAGTATGCATCGACGTTATCTTTATTCTACCCGCCCGGCGTCGTCCAGGCGACGTCAGCTTACTTGCTTAGTGGACATCTTGACACGCTGGCATTGCGATTTCATTGACGGTGCTGCGGGCGACTGCCAACATCGATCAAGGCCCATCCTTGCCCGAGGCACACGTGCGGGAGTTGACTGCGCGCAATGTTGAAAACTGAACCATGAGTGTTCCCGTCGCCAAATTGAGTTTCTGGGGTGTGCGTGGGGCAACGCCAACGGTGGACCCGGCGACGTGGCGGTATGGCGGAAACACACCTTGCCTGGAGTTGATTGCGCCGGACGGAACGCAGATCATTCTGGATTGCGGCACCGGGCTGCGGATGCTTGGCAACCGTCTCGGCGCGGCGAATGGCGACCGCGTGCCAGAGACGCATATTTTTGTCACCCACTATCACTGGGACCACATTCAGGGCATTCCATTTTTTGCTCCGCTGTATGCGGAAAAGAATGAATTTCACTTCTACAGTTTCCGATCGAAATTCCTGGGACGCGACAGTTTGAAGCAGGTTTTTGAGACGCAAATGGCGCTGCCGTATTTTCCGGTGGATATGTCGGCGATGAATGCGAAGCGCAGGTTTCAGGAAGTGGCCGGGGGCGATTCATTTTTCATTGGGGAGAATAAGGTTACGACGCGGGCGCTGAATCATCCGCAAGGATGCCTGGGGTTTCGGATCGAAACGCCGGCGGGCACGGTTGTGTATGCCACCGACAACGAGCCTGGGAATCGGGAGCTGGACAAGGGTTTGCGGGAATTGGCGCAGGGTGCAGATATTTTTATCAATGACGCGCAATATACGCCGGAGCAACTCGCGGGGCCGAAGCGCGGGTGGGGACATTCATCGTGGAAAGAGGGCGTGAAGGTGGCGCGCGAAGTGAATGCGAAGACGCTGGTATTGTTCCATCACGATCCGGATTCGACCGATCGAATGGTGGACGCGATTTTGCGGCATGGGCGCGAGGAGTTTGACTCGGTATTTGCGGCCAGCGAGGGGATGGTCATTACACTGGGTGCGCCGGGTGGACGTGTGGATGCGCATATGCCCGGGACGCGGACGGCGCTGCGGCGTGAGGCGCAGTTTCGGGCGCGGGTGTCGGGCGTGACCGAGGGCGGACGGCCGTTCGATGAAGAGACGCTGGTGAGCGATTTGTCTTTGCAGGGGGCGCTGATTTCGCTGCGACACAGCCCGCGGCTGCAGTCGGAGCTTCAAGTGGTCATGGAGACTCCGGGGCCAAATGGGTTGCAGGCGGCGATGCGTTTGCGGGGCTACGTGGTGCGCATTGATGCGGGTTCGGAGAAGGGCGTGAGCGCGGTGGGAGTCGTTTTTACGGACTAGACTGTTTGGGGCTGTGCTATTTGCGCTCGTTCGTGGTGCGGATGAATCGAAGATGGCGAGCTAAACTCGCCGCTACAACTGCTCGGAACTTGATGCGGGCGTTTACCAGACATACTGGGATGGCGGGTGAGACGCGCGGCGTGTAGTCTGAGTTGGGTGGAAACCGTGCAGAAGCAGGCGAATTTTGTGCCGGTGGGTGCGCTGGATAAGCGGGCGCCTTCGCGGCGGGAGCTTATGCGAGGGCTTGTCAGGCAGGCGCCTTTCGTTGCGAAGAATTTTCAGCTTTATTTCCGGAATGCGTGGCGGCGGCATGTGTTGCACACCAAAGTAGTGGCGCCGTATGCCGTGACGTTTTATGTGACGCATAAGTGCAACCTGGCTTGCAGCTATTGCACGCAGAAGGAACCGGACGTCTTCAGCGACGAATTGCCTACCGCGGAGACGCTGCGCTTGCTCGGGCGGATCCGGAAGGAAAGCGACTCGATCGTGATTACGGGCGGCGAGCCGACGCTGCGGCCGGATATCGAAGAGTTGGTTGAGGCGGGGCGCTTCCAGAACAAGTTCAGGTCGCTGCTGCTGATCACCAATGGAACCTTACTGGATCGCAAGCCAAGAATTCTGAACGCCGTGACCGGACTGGTGGTCAGCCTGGACGCGCTGCGATCCGATCCGACGAACCCCCTGTCGAAACCCGCTGCCTTGCCGAAGGTGATCGAAAACCTGGAATTTGCGAAGGAACGGCTGGGAAGTCCGCGGCGCATCACGATCAGCACGGTGATCGAGGAGTGGAATATCGCGGAAGTGGAACGGCTTCTGGACTGGTGCGGCGAGCAGGGATTTGTGTTCGCGGCGCAATCGGCGCAGATGGAGAAGATGCCGAATCTGGCGCTGCTGAAAAATCCGCGGTACCAGGCGCTGGTGGACACGATCATTGCGCGGCGACGCGAGAATAAGCAGGCGATCAATGGAACGCCGCGAACGATTGAAACGCTTTTGAGATTTCGAGAGTTTGAATGCTTTCCGACTATGTTTCCGCGGGTTTATCCAAATGGGGATGTATTCTATCCGTGCGAACCTTTGCGGAAAATCGCGGGTAACCTTTTGCATGACGGGTCGTTGCGCAAGATTTTTGCGGCGGGGAAGAAGAAATACGGAGACATTCCGCCTTGCCAGGGGATTTGCTACCTGTTTGGAAACGTGCTTTCGCATTATTACGTGAATGATTTTTGGGGGTTGGCGGGAGATTTCGTTCGTTAGAGAGTTGACAGTCGACAGTTGAGGGTCGAAAGAGAAGAAAGAAAGAAGGAATTTAACACAGAGTTCACGGAGAGCACAGAGATCACGGAGGAGGAAGATCCACATCACAGCACAATGCGAGGCTAGCTCAGGTCGGCGATTTTCTTATCGAGGTGCGCTAGCGCGGCTTCGAGGGATTTTCGATGGTTGGGATTGGTTGCGGAAGCCAGATCGTTGGTGATGCGGGTGCGGGACATTTGCAGGTCGTTGATGCTTTGTTCTCGAAGGTGCTGCTCGGGGCTTTTGTGACCGTGGTCTGACGGGGCTTTCTTGGTCTCGATGGATTCGACTTGCGCTTCGACGTCTTTGCTTTCCCAGCCTCTGGCCATGTCTGTATTGTGACACAGTCCGCCCGGGCATCCATTTTTAATCGATGAAAGTTGCGAAAATGCCGGCTATGCGCCTGCGGCGCGGGCGCGGGGCAAAATCGGGAGAGTGGAGTGCATTACGCTTCGGATGGTGTTTTCGGCCACGCGCGCGAAATGCTCGCCGAAAATTCCGCTGAAAGAGAATTCCTCGATATGATCGGAGCAGCGAACGCGGAGAATCCACCGGTCATCGATTGCTTCGGCGTGGACCGACGAAACTTCGGATACCGGAATGTTGAGGAGCGTCTGCAGCCGCGAACCCAACACCCAGATATAGTCCGGACCTACAAAAAGCTGAGCCGGGGCGGGTTCACTGGACCCCTGGTTATATTGATATTTCCCTCCATTGACGACCACGAGCGCGCCTAGTTCGCGGGCTTTGTCGTCCACGGAGTTGGTGGCCGTTGCCGGCGGGAGCAGGGCCCCGGTGAGAAACAGCGCGAGGCCAGCAATGGCCGCCAGCCAGCTGTTCCAGAAGGCCAGGGGCAGGATGACCAGGGCAGCTCCAGCGATACCCAGCAAAACCCGGAAAGCGGTCCAGGAGCGCTCGTCGCGGCGCAGATTCAGAATCTTGGGTACGAGTAGAACGAAAGCAAAGAGCGCGGCGACGGCAAATTTCTGCAGCCGCGCGACGGTGTTTTCTGTTTGTGAGTCCGCCGAGGTGGCCGTGCTGTTCATGGGGTCGATCTTTCTATGGTCATAGATTCTGTACTAGTGTCAAAAGTTTCAATAAGTTTACGGCGCTAGGCTGTCAATTTCACGCATGCGGGCGAAAGCGCGGCGGACGTGCGGAATGGTGATCGAGCCGCCGACGATCAGGGCCACGTTCAGCGCGTCAATGACTTCGTCGCGATTCCAGCCTTCTTCACCACACCGAACGAGATGATAGGTAATGCAGTCATCGCAGCGTAGCACCGCTGAGGCCACTAGGCCCAATAGCTCTTTCGTCTTGGTACCCAGCGGACCCGGCTGGTAGGTCTGATGATCCAAGGCGAAGAACCGCTTTATCCCCTGGTGGCCACAGCCGAGGATCTCCTCGTTCAAGTCGGCGCGAAATTTCTTAAAATCGTCCAGCCCACCGGGCATTACGCCTCCGGAATAGTAATCGGGTCGAGAGTTACGAAAATTGGGCGTCCATTATGACTGAACACCGGATAGGAGAGCTGGACGAAGGGGATTCACGGTTTTGGTTGGGAGCCAAACGATAAATGGCTCGTCCTAGTACCCGTTGATTGAGAAGTGGATGGGGCGCCGGGCTAAAGCCGAGCGCCTACATAGGCCGGAAGGGATTCAGGCATGGTTAATCGGCGGCGGGAGCGAGAGCCTTCTCGACCAATTCCTTTGCGCCGGGTTTGCCGGCGAGGACGAGGTCCAACCACTCGGTACCGACGTGGGAGAGACGTACCGCTTCGCTGGTGAGCGATTCAGGGCCGCCGGAGTCGGCGTTCCCAAAGAAAATGCGGTCCATCGGATGGGCTGCGGCGATGCGATTCTTTGTGTATTGGCCGGGTGTGGCCATGAACATCGGGTGGCCGCGGCGATAGATGCGAACCTCAATGGGATCGACGTTGAACGCAGGCATGAGTTCTTGAAAATCCGCGAGGACGCGGGCGGCTAGAGTTTTGCATTCGGTTTCGTCGAGGAGCGTCGCTCGCTGGTTTTCCCGGAGAGGTGTGTAGAACGAAAGGATGTTGTTTTTTTGTTTGTAGCCGGGCTGATTGCGGACGGTCCAATCGGCGACGATGAAGTCGGTGAAGGAGTTGCCGGGGCACCAGGTATCGTAGCCGCGATTGTAAACCGGCTTGTCGAAGATTACGTTGACGACCGGGTAAGGAGCGAAACGGGTGCGGCGCATGGCGATTTTCTGATCGGTGGGCAGGTTCAACACCAAGCGAGAGGTGATGTGTTTCGGAGTGCACATCAGGACTGCTTTGGCGGCGACCGTGGTGAGCTTCCCTTCGTGGAAGTAGGTGATACATACGGCATCTTTGTCCTGCACGACCGCTACGACTGTGGCGTCGCCGAGCATGCGGTCCTTACATTGTGATTGCAGGACTTGCACCAGTTTGTGCGTGATGCACCCGAGGCCGCCCGGTAAAATCACGCGGTGGGCGTCTGCTCCGCTGGCCAGATCCTGGGCCGCCGAAATACCTGTAAACGCCGAGGTGTCCTCGCTTGTCGCGCCCCAATTTGACAGCCCGTATCCGTCCCACCATTTCTGGACTTCTGGAGCGTACGCGGCGGTGTATTTTGTGAGCGGCTCGGAGTCGAGTTCGAGCATACGCTCGCGCCGATTGATCTTCATCATGTCGTCGCGGAATTTGCGGAAACTGGCGCGCACTTCCTTGGAATAAGGAAGCTCGTCGAGCCCTTGCTTCCAGGTATCCGCGACGAAGGCTCCGTTCACGATGGTTGGATCGGGATTGTCGACGGGAAGAAGCTTTAAGCCAATCTCAGCGGCCAGTTGATCGCCGTCATCACCTTTGTCGGCGTATGCGGAACCGGTGGCGAACGCTTGCCCATCGTATTCTTCCTGATAGGCGTTGCCGCCGAAGTGGTCTTCTTTTTCGAGGAGCAGGAAATCCTTGCCGCGCAGGAAATACGCAGCGGAGAGGCCTGCGATGCCTCCGCCGATGATGACGATGTCGGCTTTGCGCGTGCCGTCGGGACGATCAAATGCATGGCCGTCGCGGACCTGGTGGCAGATTTCGAAGTGTTCTCCGTGCACGAGAGGGGCAGTGGCGAGTGGCGCTGGCGGTTGCGATGCTGCGATAAGGGTGGAGTCGATAGGGCAGCCTGAGGCGACCGAGCCAACTACGACGAACTTGATGAAATCGCGGCGTGAATTGGTCATGGAACTCCTAGGGTCGTTCGAGAAGATCTTGTGGCTGGGCGCCCAGGCCGCGGGTGCGCACGCGGTACCAGATGACGATCAGCGCTACCGAAACGGCGAAGATCAGTGTGGAGATGGCGTTGATTTCGGGGGTGATGCCGCGGCGCAGGCGTCCCCAAATTTCGAGAGGAAGAGTGTTGTCGCGGCCGATGAGGAAAAAGGTTACTGCGATTTCGTCCATGGATAGGGTGAAGATCAGCAGGCCAGCGGCGATGAGCGAGAGCTTGAGATTGGGCAGCGTGATACGCCAGAACGTTTGCCATGGAGTGGCGCCGAGATCGAGCGAGGCTTCTTCCTGGGTGCGGTCCATTTTTTGCAGGCCGGCGAAGAGTTCCGTGGTGGCGACGGAGATGAGCGCGGTGCCGTGACCGAGAAAGACGGTGAGGAGGCTCAGCGGCAGGCCGATGAACACGGCGAACATCAGGAGCGAGAGTCCTGTGATGATACCGGGGAGGATCAGCGGGAGGAGTACGAGGCGGCGGAAGAGCGCTTTGCCAGGGAAGTTGGCGCGGTCGAGGGCCAGTGCGGCGAGTAAGCCAAGCGTCAGCGCGAGGAGGACGCTGGCTGCGGCTACGATCAGGCTGTTCAGCACGGCATCCCAGATGGCGCGGTCGGTGAAGAGTTGCCGATACCAATCGAGTGTGAAATGACGCGGGGGGAAGCCGCCGACACCTTCGCGATTGAAGGAATAGGCGATGAGCACAACGATCGGGAGATAGATGAATGCAAACACGAGTGCGGCGTAGGCGGTGAGGAGCGGGGCGCGGCGGGTGGGATTCGCGGAGGTCATTTGAAGGACCAGCGTTTCTCAAGCCGCTCGGTCAGGAAAAGTAGCGTCACGGTGATCAGGAGAATGCATACGGAAACGGCGGCGCCCAATGGCCAGTCGTAGGCCGCGCCGAAAAGGCTTTGCACGATGTTCGCGATCATCGTGCCTGAAGGGCCGCCGACGAGTAAGGGCGCGAGGAAATCGCCGAGAGACAAGACGAACGCAAACGTCGCGCCGGCGAGCAAGCCCGGCATCGAGAGAGGAAGAATCACGCGCAGAAAGGTGGCGCGCTGGCTGGCGCCGAGATCTTGGGAGGCTTCGACGAGCGGGCGCGGGATGTGCTCAAGTGCGGCGTAGATCGGCAGAAAGACGAATGGAGTGTAGATGTGTGTGAGCATCAGAACGACAGCGAACGGGCTGTAGAGAAGAAAGCTGATGGGAGCGTGCGTCAGATGCAGATATTGCAGAAAACCGTTGAGCACGCCGTCGCTGCCGAGAATTGTTTTCCAGGCATAGCCGCGGACCAAATAGCTGACCCAGAGCGGCACGATGACCAGTTGATAGAGAAGTTCTTTGCGAGCGCCCGCGTGGAAAGAGAGGTAGTAGGCGAGAGGGTAGCCCAGGATCAGCGAAAGTAATGTTACCGAGCCCGCGATGCGCATCGTGCGGAGCAGGACTTCGACGTAAAGGGGATTGGCGAATAGCTTGTGATAGTTCTGAAGATTCCACTGGTGGACGAGGAAGCCGTCGCGCAGCAGCCAGAAGCTGTGGGCGAACATGAGCGCGTAGGGTAGAAGCAGAAAGAGGCCTACCCACAGTAGCGGGGGAAGAGAAACGATCGACTTGTAGGCACGCGAGTGCATGACGGTTGCGATTGGCGCGTTGTCAGTGACGGTAAATCCCGATGCTTGAGATGCTGCAATCACGCTTAACGTCGAGAATCATCCTGGCTCCTTCGAGATCATTTGCCGGCCCGCTTTATTCGGCCACGCGAATCGCATCTTCGGATGCGAATGCAAATTCGTGTTCGCCGGAGACTGGTCCTCGCGCGGGAATCCTGGCGCGCAATACTTGGCCGCCACCGCAATCAATTTCGAGCAATTCAGTCGCACCTGCGTAGATTTGCTGATGAATGGACCCACGAAAACACACTGTGCCCGCGACGCTGGAACTGTCGGCAGCCAACTGGATGGCTTCTGGACGCAGCGAGTAGAGAACCGCGCCGTCGGCTGCGGAAATTCGCCAAGAAAGCGCGCCGCAATTCACGGAGCCGTTGCTGATCGTTCCGCAGAGCAGATTGGTTTGGCCGATAAATTGTGCTGCGTAGGCGGTCGCCGGGCGGGCGTAGATTTCGCGTGGAGCGGCGACTTGTTCCAAGGCGCCGTTGCGGAGTAGCGCGATGCGATCGGAAAGAGCCATGGCTTCGTCCTGGTCGTGGGTGACGAACAGGAAGGTGATGCCGACTTCGCGCTGCAGCGCCTTCAACTCACTTTGCATCAGCTTCCGCAGATTCGCGTCTAGCGCGGAGAGCGGCTCATCAAGTAGCAGCAATTGCGGGCGATTCACGAGTGCGCGCGCCAACGCTACGCGTTGCTGTTGGCCGCCGCTTAGTCTTGCAGGGCGAGCGTCGGCGAATGCTTTCATTTTCACCATTTGAAGCGCTTCCTCTACGCGACCGCCGATTTCATCTTGCGGCGCGTTCTTTACGCGCAGACCGTAGGCGACGTTGTCGCGCACGCTCAGATGGGGGAACAACGCATATTGCTGGAACACGGTGTTGACTCGGCGTTGGTGCGCGGGCACGATGTCCAATCGCGCGCCGTCCATCCAAATTTGGCCGGAGGAGGGCTGCTCGAAGCCGGCGATCAGACGCAGCAGCGTAGTTTTGCCCGAGCCGCTTTCGCCAAGCAGCGTGAGGAATTCACCGGCGGCGATGTCGAGTGTCAGGCTCTTCAAGACTTCGGTGGCGCCAAAGCGCTTCGAGATTTCGCGCACTTCGAGCAGGGTCTTGCCGCCGAGCGCGGGTTCTCGCGGCGAAATGGCGGCAGGAGAGGTCACTGCGCGTTCTTCACCTCATTCCAAATCTCCGTATATTTCGTGCGGCGCGGGACATCCTGCCAGAAATAAATTCGTTTCATGTACTCGTCGGGGTTGTCCAAATGAAGAGTTTTCTTTTCATCGGCGGTGAGAAGTTGGGCGGTGCCGGGATTAGCGGGTGTGTAATGAGTGACGTCCGTTACCAGCTTTTGTGTTTGCGGCTCAACCATATATTCCAGAAACGCCTGTGCGAGATCCTTGTGGGTGCTTGCGGCGGTGATCATCAAGTGATCGATCCATCCGGTAGTGTTTTCTTTCGGAATGGTTTCGCCGATCGGGAAATTGAACTTGCGGAGCTGGTTGGTCATCAGCGGCCAGCCCATGGCGGCGATGACCTCATGATTTTGAAACAGGTTGGTCAACTCGCCGCCGGTCGACCAATACTTTCGAATGTTGGGCTTGAGGTCGATCAGTTTTTTCTTTACCGCTTCCAGTTGAGCGTCGCTCAAGTTGTAAAGCTGGTTCGGGTCCGGCCTATCGTAGCCGAGCACCTGCGCGGCCATGTACACGCTGGAAAGCTCATCCCAGAGCGAAATTTTCCCTTTGTATTTCGGATCCCAAACGACACTCCAGGAATCCGGCGGCGCGGCGAAGGCCGTGGTGTCGTACAGCAGCGGGTTTGGTCCCCAAACAAACGGCACGCCGTAAGTTTGGCCGTTGGCTTTGACCAAGGGAGAATCACGCAACTTTGGCGAAAGTTGCGGATAGGAAGGAATCTTCGACAAGTCGAGCGGCGCCGCAAGCCCTGCGTGAACAATCGATGTAGCCACGTCGCTCGACGGGGAAATCACATCGTAATTCGCCGCGCTGCCCCCGCGCAGCTTGGCTACGAGCTCATCGCTCGATCCCATGTACGACGCGACGACCTTGCAATGATGCGCGTCTTCAAAAGCGTGCAGGAACGACGGATCGGCGTAACCTTCCCACACCAGCAAGCTCAGCGTGTCTTGTTTCGGCCCGCAGCCGGCGCTCGAAAGCCCTAGTACAAGCGCCACCGCGAATCCTAACCATCGTTGCATCGTTGTTTCCCCTACACCTATTTCGCGTCGCCTCGATACACCACGCGCCCGCCGACCATCGTCGTCACGACCTTCGTTTCAGCAATCCGATGTACATCGACATCCAGCACATTCTGCGAAAGGATAATCAAATCGGCGCGCTTACCCGCCTCAATTGAGCCCTCACTTTTCTCCCGCCTCCCCGCATACGCAGCTCCCAGCGTGTAGCCGGCAATTGCTTCGGCGACGGAGACCCGCTGTTCCGGCACGAAGCCGGCTTCCGGTTGGCCTTCCGTGGTTTGTCGGGTCACCGCCGTCTGCACGCCTTCCCATGGATTCAGCGTCACCACCGGCCAGTCACTTCCAAATGCCAAATGTCCTCCATCCTTGGCAATGCTAATCCACACCCATGCGCGCCCGGCTCGGTCCGGACCAATGTTTCTTGTCCACACATTCAGCGTGTCGGCATTCGGATAAGAATGGAGTGGCTGCATGCTGGCAATCACCCCGAGGTGCCCGAATCGTGGAATGTCCTGCGAAGTGATGGTCTCAATATGTTCGATCCGTGGGCGGCGATCCTGTGTGTGGTTCACGCGTTCCGCGTTCTCGTAGGCGTCCAACGCCGTCCGCACGCCATAATCCCCAATTGCATGTGTGAAAAGTTGCAGCCCGCGCTTGTCCAACTCCACGACCGCGGCGTCATATTTCTGTGGATCCCAGAACAATTTGCCCTTGGTCGAGAGATCGTCGCTGTACGGCTCGAGCATCGCGGCAGTATGCGACTCGATGACCCCATCGATCATCATCTTCACCGCGTCCGTGTCGATCCACTCGTCGTGATATTTTTTGCGCGCAGCCTCGATCGCCTCGATATCCTTGGCGCGCAGTTCCGGCGGATTCAAAAAATAGGCGATGTAGAACCGCAGCGTTTGCTCTCCCTGGCGGCGCAGTTCGTCGAACAGCGCGAGATCTTCGAAATCTTGCCCCGCGCTGTGTACCCGCGTCAGCCCATGTTCGTTCGCCCATTTCATACCGGCGCGGAGGGCGTCCAACTTCTCGGCGCGAGTCGTTTTCGGGAGGATCTTGGCGACCAGGTCCGCAGCAGACTCTTTCAACGCTCCCGTGGGCTCGCCCGTTTGAGCGTCGTGGACGATCGTGCCATTCGGAGGATCGGGAGTGGCCTTCGAAATCCTAGCCATAGCCAGCGCTTTCGAATTCGCCCAATAGGTGTGCCCGTCGTAGCCTTCCAGGAACACGGGACGGTCTGGAAAAAGTGAGTCTAAATATTTCTTGTGCGGCAACGCTTCGGCGCCAAACATCGCGTAATCCCAGCCGCGCCCGCGAATCCAGTCGGTTCCCGGATGTTGCGCGGCGTATTCGCGCAATTTCTGTTGGATGCCCGCGGGATCCTTCGCGCCCTCCAGGTTCGCACGTCCCAAACTGAGCGATCCATCCAGGAAATGAATGTGGCAATCGACAAAACCGGGAAGAACGAGCCGCCCGCCTGCGTCGATGGTCTGCGTTCCGGTGGGACCCAGCTTCTGGATCTCGGCGTCGCTTCCAACGGCGAGGATCTTGCCGTCATGAATCGCCACGGCCTGTGCCCACGGCTGCTTGGCGTTCATCGTGTAAACCTTGCCGTGCACGATGATGGTGTCCGCCGGCGCCTGAGATGATCTTTCTGCTGATAGCGCTCCGGCGAAGACCAGAATGCCAGCCCCAAGCAGGAGGGGAAATGCCAGGCGAATCTTCATGAATACCCCAAGAGAGAAATTGTCAGACAAGCTGTTCTACCCCATGAGTTCTGGTTCTAAAAGGTCGGCGGCGTGTTGATCCACAGCAGCCACGTCTCTTTCCGCCCCGGATTCCTCCAGCGATGCGGCGTGGAGCTCTCGAAATACAGGCTATCGCCCGTTCTCAAACGATAGTGCTCTTTGTCGCTGAGCCAGATCTCGAATTCGCCGCGCAAAACATGAAGAAATTCCTCGCCTTCGTGGGCGTAGGACTCTCCGCTACCGCCATTGGGTTTCACGCGAAAGAGATGAGGTTCCATGGCGGTATTTCCCCAGGCGAGCAATTCCATTCGCACACCGGCGGTGGTTTCGAGAATTTTTCGTTCCGCCGGGCGTACCAGGCGCGGATTTTCGCGCGCAGCTTCAAAAAACGAGAGAATGTTGGTGCGGTAGTAGCGCGCGATCCGCTGCAAGGTGGCCACCGATGAGCGCATCTGGCCGCGCTCCAGCGCGCTGAGAAAACCGATCGATACCCCGGTAGCGCGGGCCACCTGCGCCAGGGAAAGACCGCGCCGCGTTCGCAAACGCCGGAAACGCTGTCCCGGCAGCGCCGCCGCGCTTTCCGCCGGCGCCGAAACGATCCCCTGCCGCTTCAACACGTGAGCGATAGCGGCGGGATTCAGGCCTCGCGCTCGGCGAAGGAACATGGCCCGCTGCAAGAGCCGCACGTCCGCCTCGGTATAAAGCCGGTAGCGGCTTTCCGTGCGGCGCGGGGTAACCAGTCCAAGAACTTCCCACGCGCGTAAAGCGGACGAGGAGATCCCGACGCGCCGCGCAGCCTCACTAATGCGCAGCATGCTTCCATTGAGTTGCGTCCGAGATTTGTTGGATAAATTCTTTCCGCTTGACACTGATACCGACTTTCTCCTAAGTTTGCGGGATTATAGTAAGGTTTCAGGGGCACGGCAACCTCGAAGAAGCGGGAATGCAAAATTAGTCTTTCGTAATAAGGGGTGAGTTCATGAGGGCAGACGTTTGTAGCGGGCGCACGCTGTCATTCCGCAGTCTTTCGTTTCCTTTCATTGCGATTCCAGTATTCGCGATGCTGGTCGCCGCGCCATTTTCGGGCGCGCAGAGCACCGGCGGGCGGATTCGCGGCACGGTGATCGATCCAAGTGGTGGTGCCGTGGCTGGGGCCAAGGTAACGCTGATCAACGAAGCCACCAACGTGACACGAGACACCGACTCGGGCGGCAACGGTGAATATCTTTTCATCGAAGTGCCGGTCGGCTCGTATGAGATTGACGTTACGCAGCAAGGCTTCAAGAAGTACGTGCGCAAAGGCGTTGCCGTCAACCTAAATGAAGTCCTTAGCCTGGACATCGCGCTGCAGATCGGCACAACAGCCGAGACGGTCGAAGTCACCGGCGCCCCGCCGGTCGTCGACACTACCTCGACGCAGTTGGGTGCGGTCGTGAACGAGCGCGCTTCCACGCAGCTGCCCCTGAACCAGCGCGACGTATATCAACTGCTCCAGTTGCAGCCGGGCGTCCAGTCGCAGCTCGGCAACGATCTTTTCTACGGGTCGGATAAAGCCGGTGTCGTGACCGTGAACGGCGGGCGCGGGCGCTCCAACAACTACTCGGTGAACGGCGGCGACGGAAACGACCTGTTCGCTAACCTGCCGGCCGTCGAGCCTTCGCCGGATAGCATCGAGGAGTTTCGTGTCATCACCAATTCGTTCGACGCGGAATACGGCCGAAACTCCGGCGCCGTAGTGAATGTGGTTACGAAATCTGGAACCAACAACTTCCACGGCAGCATATACGAATTCTTTCGCAATGACGTTCTGAACGCACACCCGTTCGCATTCTCACCCTCTCCCAAGCCAGCTTTCAAACAGAACCAATTCGGCGGAACGTTCGGTGGACCAATCAAGAAGGACAAGACTTTCTTTTTCGGCTCCTATGAAGGCCGGCGGATTGTACAGGGCGTTGTTTCGCAACCTGTTGTCGTACCCACGGCCGGCGAACTTGGCGGAGACTTTTCGGGTGGAACCACATTCACTGGATTGCTCACCACACCGACTGTTGCCAGTATTCTGCAGCAGCGCTGTGGCAGTGCCGCTCCCGCTTCCCTTGCTGCCAGTCAGAAGCTGTCACCCGCTGCGCAGGGATTGGTGGACAGCGTCGTCGCCGGCGGCGCACCGGTTGCGTATAGCGATGTTTTCGCCGGCAATCAGATTCCGACGGGATGCTTCGATCCAGTCGCAGTAAACCTCCTGCAATATGTGCCCGGAGCGGGAGGAAGCGCAAGTCAGGTCGTGACGGTTCCGAAAAAGAGAGATCGCGGCGATCAATTCCAGGTCAGAGTTGACCACGCCATCAACAGCGATCAGAAGCTATCCGTCTACTATTATTTTGACGACGACAATTTCCTCGACCCGTTCGCGAAGTTTCAGGCGGAAGGAGCTCCTTTGGGGAACTTCCCGGGCGTGTATGCAACACGCACGCAGCAAATCAACGCGAGCCATACCTGGACGATCGGTGCGACGTCGGTGAACGAGTTGCGTTTTACTTACTTCCGCGAAGGGCAAATGAAGTTTGATACTCCAACAAAAACGAATGCCATTCAGGACTCCTGCGGCACAGGGGCAGCGCAAGCCTTTTGTTTCACGGGTCAGACGGATGTCCCACTGCTTGATGGTAGCGGCAACTGTGTGTCCTCCGGTGCGCCACCCACAGGCACCCCACCCTCATGCCCGGCTAACCCTGACTTCGGTATTCATTCGGGGTTAGGCGCGAAGGTAGAAGGTGTTCCGTTCGTTCAAGTGAACGGCGGCTTCGCTATCGGAAACAATTTCGGCGGTCAACTACCTCAGGTTGGCAACACATTCCAGTTCAGCGACAACTTCAGCAAAATCATCGGCACCCACAGCCTGAAGTTTGGTGGCGACGTGCGCTATCAAAAGTTCGATCAGTTGCTGTACTTTGACATCAACGGTCAGCTCGTTTTCAATTCGTCGACCTCCAGCCCAGTGGCAAACGACGTGGGCTCCGATAGCGCATATCCCGATTATTTCTTGGGACTCATGAACAGCTACATTCAGGGCTCGGCACAGCATGAGCTGGTGCGGACCACGTCCCTTTATCTCTTCGCACAGGACAGTTGGAAGATTAAGCCAAATCTGACGCTGAACTACGGTCTTCGGTGGGAGATGAACACACCGCAGGCCGATATCGGTCAGAAAGTGCAAACGTTCCGGCCAGGACAACGCTCGACCATCTATCCATGCAGTCTCGACCCGAGCAATCCACTTTTTGCAACGTATGGACCTGGCGAGGCAGGGTGCGATGCCGCTGGCGTCACCCCAGTCGGATTGGTCTTTCCCGGCGACAAGGGCGTGCCCAAAGGCCTGACCAATACCTACTACAAATCCTTTGCCCCAAGGCTCGGACTCAACTGGAGTCCGGGGAAACATGGCGGCTTGCTGGACAAGTTGACCGGAGGACCCGGGAAAACCAGTATCAGCATGGGGTATGGAATCTTTTACAATCCCATCGAGCAACTGGTACTCGAACAATTCAGCGCTGAACCACCCTTCGGAGGCAGCAATTTCATCGGATCCTCGTTCCTTCAGACCCCGTACGTGGACCAGACAGGCGCCACATTCTCCAATCCATTCAATGGGATTCTGAATCCGCCGCGCGGGAAGCCGCTCGATTGGTCGAACTTCGCAGGCAGCGTCTATTTCGGTCAGTTTCCAGCGAATATGCGGAGTCAATATTCAGACCAATACAACTTGACCATTAAGCGGGAATTACCGGGAAGCACTCTGCTGCAGCTCGCTTATGTTGGCTCGCAGGGCCACCGTTTGCTTGCGACGTATGAGGTCAGTCCGGGAGCGCCGCAAACTTGCAATGCCATCGCGACAATTGCAGCAGCCAATCCGGCGAGCGTGCTAACAGCGAATGGAGGCTCTCCGACGACCTGCGGGTCCTTCGGCGAAGACAGTCCTTATTTCATAACTCCCGGCACGGTTGTACCCGCGGGAGGGCTGTTCCTTCCGTACGGTCCGACTGGGCCGAGCACGTTAGCTGCGGGTTCTGTGGTTGGTGCAAGTGGCATTACGCTTGTCGGCCTGCGCAAATATTCTTCTCCGCTGTGTGATCCCCTGACGGGACTTCAGTGCCCCGTCACGGGCGTGCCCCCGTTCTCAGGGATCTTCAGCGAGGACACCATCGCTCACTCGAACTACAACTCGTTCCAAGCGTTGTTTGAGAAGCGTTTCTCTCACGGCCTGCAGTTCCAAGCGTCCTATACATTCAGCAAGTCTCTGGACAACGCATCGAGCTTTGAGAGTGCTCTGAATCCGCTCAACTTTAATGCGACTTATGGGCTGTCGAACTACGATGCGCGGCATCGGTTTGCCTTCAACTATGTTTGGGACCTGCCCGTTCCCAAGCTTGACGGCT
Source organism: uncultured Acidobacteriota bacterium (assembly GCA_963721915.1). GTDB lineage: Bacteria > Acidobacteriota > Terriglobia > Acidiferrales > UBA7541 > Acidiferrum. The sequence goes on from CAVRLD010000014.1 coordinate 435,929, forward strand.
TCCGTGGGAAGCTGCTGAACGGCTGGGAGATGTCGGGGATCCTGACTTTCCAAAGTGGCTTCCCTGTTCGCATCACCTCCCAGGATGACGTTGAGGAACTGGACAGCACATTCGACTTTGAAGCTCCAGGCCAGCCGAACTTCGTGGGGCCCTTCAAAAAGGTGAACCCGCGAAACACGGTGTGTGCGGCGTTCACAGGTCCATTGGCACAGGCTGTGGATCCTACGGCACCGAATTGCAGTCCAGTTTCCGGGTATTCCTTTGATCCTAATACGTTCACGAATGCGACGGTTGCCCCGGGCACAATCGGCAATGCACCACGATCCATTTGCTGCGGCCCAGGTATTAACAACTGGGATGTGAGCTTCTCGAAGCAGACGCCGCTTGGTGAAAGGCTGAGCCTGGAATTCCGTGCTGACATCTTCAATCTTTGGAACCATGCCCAGTTCTATACTGTCGATGGCAACATATCTAATCAGGGCGGAACGTTCGGCCAAGTGTTGCACATCCGCGACCCGCGCCTGACGCAATTCGCGCTGAAGTTTCGCTTCTAGCGTGAACCACTGTATTTAAGAGACAATTCAAGAAGGCGCGGCCTCTGTGGGCCGCGCCTTCGTACGAAAATACAGTTCGAGAAAGAATACTGACCGCAGGGAACAGACCTGCAAGCACGGAAGGCTTACATGTACGACGCTCTACAAAAAGAAATCGCCACATACGAGAAGAGGACGCCAAAGTCAGCGGAAGCGCACAAGCGGGCGTTGCAGCGCATTCCGTTGGGAGTCGCCAGCAACTATCGCCACTACGAGCCCTATCCCATTTTCGTGAAAGACGGGAAGGGCAGCCGGATTCACGATGTCGATGGCAACGAATATATCGACCACAATCTTTGTTTCGGCGCGTTGATGGCCGGGCATGGCCATCCCGCGGTGGTAAAGGCAGTCGAACAAAAGTTGCACGAAGGCACCACCTTCGGCATGCCCCATGACCAGGAATGGGAACTTGCCGAAGAAATCTGCAAGCGCTACCCGGTGGAAATGGTGCGTTTCGGATCGAGTGGCACCGAAGCGACTATGCACGCCTGCCGCATCGCGCGCGCGGCAACGGGTCGCGACAAAATCCTGAAGTTTGAAGGCTCCTACCACGGCCTGCACGATACGGCGCTCGTCAGCGTTAAGCCCAAAGCCGAGGACTATGGCGATGCCGACGCGCCCAACTCGGTGCCGGGTGGCGGTGGCATCCCTAAATCCGCCGTGGCCAACGTCGTCGTCGCCAGTTTCAACAATCTCGGCAGCGTCGAGCGGCGATTCCGGGAAAATCCGGGCCAAATCGCCGCAATCATCCTCGAGCCGATACTGATGAATGTCGGCCTGTGCATGCCGCAACCTGGTTTCTTGCAAGGGTTACGAGACATCTGCACGAAGAACGGCGCACTGCTGATCTTCGACGAAGTAAAAACCGGGGCAAAACTTGGCTGGGGTGGCGCCAGCGAATACTTCGGCGTGAAACCCGACATGATCTGCCTGGCCAAATCCATTGGCGGTGGTTTGTCACTGGCCGCGTTCGGATCGAGCCGCGCCGTGATGGACCTGATCGCGCAACACAAAGTCTTCCACGGCGGCACCTACAACACGAATCGCGTAGCGATGGCTGCGGGCCTCGCGACGTTTCGCGAAGTACTGACGCGCGAAAACTACGCGCACACTGACAAGCTCAGCAAGCAGCTCACCGAGGGCTATCGCAGGATCATCGCGAAAGTTGGCTTGCAAGCATACATAGCGAGCGCCGGCGTAAACGGCGCGCTGATGCTTTATCCCAAGGAGATCCAGAACTATCGCGACTGGACCACTATCGACGTCGATCTCTGGCGCCACTATTGGTTCGCCATGGTCAACCGGGGTGTTCTCGCCCAACCCTACTGGTGGGACGAGCAATGGACCATTTCCGTTCAGCACACGGAAGCCGACATCGACAAGCACCTCGCCGTGTTTGAAGAAATCGCTCCGGCATTAGCGAAAGCGCAACAAGAACGCGGAGCGGCAATGGTTGGCAGCGCCGGCCACTAAGCGAATCGCCCGATGCACCTCTGTGGCGCAGGGCGGACTCCGCGTAGCCCTGCCGCTTTTCGAGACGCGCCGAGGAGTATGAAGCGGGTCGCAGGAGAAAACGTTGTCGAACGAGGTCATGACTTCGCCCACCGCGGCAGGCGCACAAGAAGCACCCCGTCTCCGCCGCGTTTTGGGCCGGTGGGACCTCGTTCTCCTTTTCGTCGTAGCCGTCTTTAATCTGAACGTCGTGCCGTCCATCGCCGCCAACGGTGGCGTAACCATCTGGTTGTGGATCGTTTCTTTAATCCTTTTTTTCTGGCCGCAAGGCATTGCCGTGATTGAATTGGCGCACCGTTATCCAGGCGAAGGCGGAGTTTACCTCTGGGCCAAGGAAGTTTTTGGCGATTTCCACGGTTTCCTTTCCGGATGGTGCTATTGGACGAATAATATGATGTACGTGCCGACGATCATGCTGTACTTCGTGGGCGTGTTCGTGTTCGCGCTTGGTCCTGGGCACCAATCGCTGGCCGACAACAAAACATTTGCCTTGAGCGCTTCTTTGATTCTTCTTGTGGTTCTCGTGGTTCTCAACATCTTGGGACTCGGCGTAGGGAAATGGATCAACAACTTCGGCGCGATCGGTACCGGGATCGCCGCCGCGGTGCTTATCGGTTTGGGAATCATCGTTTGTTTGCGGTTCGGAACGACGGTCACCAGCGCGGATTTTCAGATTCCTGCAAATCCGCGCTTTGTGATGAATTCGTTCGGCGTAATCTGCTTTGGGCTCGTTGGCCTGGAGCTTGCTTCGGTCATGGGCGACGAAATTGAGAATCCCGGGCGCATTTTGCCAGGTGCTGTCGCGTGGGGTGGTGTACTGTCCGGCCTGCTGTATATCGGCGCGACATTAACCCTGCTCATCGCCGTCGGCAAGCAAGACATCAGCGTGTTGCAGGGCATCGTTCAGGCGGTCGGCCATATGGCTGCCAGAATCAATGCAGCGTGGATCGTTGCTCCCTTCGCATTTCTGCTGAGCGTTTCCATCGCAGGGATTGGGTCGGCCTGGTTAGCGGGTTCAGCGCGCATCCCATTCGTGGCGGGCCTTGATTCCTACATGCCATCGTGGCTTGGCAAAGTCCATCCAAGATATGCGACGCCGTACGCGGCGCTGATCGTGCATGCGGTCGTGTCGATGATTCTGGTGATCGTGAATTTCACTGGCGCAGGCGTGCAGGAAACTTTTCAAAAGTTACTTTCGTTGGCCGTTGTCCTGCAACTTGTGCCGTTTCTCTACATGTTCGGAGCACTGTTGAAGATTGCCGCGGACGACTCGTTCGGCAAAGGCCGCTATGGGAGGCCGACACTCTTCTTTGCGGGAGCCAGCGGGTTGGTCACGACGATCCTTGGAATCGCGCTAGCGTTTTTTCCGGCGCAACAAATCACTTCGATCATGTCGTACGAAGTGTGGATGTTCGGCGGTACGCTGCTGTTCATCGGGCTCGCCGCATTTTTCTTTTTCGTGTACGGCCGTCGAAAGGCAGCGCGCAAACTGGAAGCCGTCGCTCCAGCAGCGTGAAGATGGTCGCGTAGGGCACGGCACGCCGTGCCCGTGTTAGGAAACATGCAACTAGGGGAGTGGAGGAAGACATGTCGGGCGGTGTAAAAACGGATGTAAAGACTTTCAAGAATTACGTGAACGGCCAGTGGGTCGCCGCCGCATCGGGTGAGACGTTTCCTGTATACGATCCGTCGACCGAAGAAGTGATCGCGCATGTTGCCGCAGCGAGCGCCGCCGACGTAGATGCTGCCGTCAAAGCCGCGCGCGAGGCTTTCGACAACGGACCTTGGCGGCAGACCACCGCGCAGGATCGCGGCCGCGTTCTCTTCAAGCTCGCCGAAAAGATCCGGCAGAACACTGCGCAACTTGCGGACATCGAATGCCGCAACACTGGGAAGCCGATTGTCGAAGCGGAATACGACATTGCGGACGTCGCAACCTGCTTCGAGTACTACGGCGGCCTCGCGACGAAGATCATGGGCCACGTCAATCCCGTTCCGGCGAATGCCCTGAGCTTCACATTGCGTGAACCAGTTGGTGTCGCCGCGCAAATTATTCCGTGGAATTATCCGCTGCTGATGGCGGCGTGGAAGCTAGCTCCCGCGATTGCAGCAGGCTGCACTTGCATCCTCAAACCCGCCGAGCAGACTCCGCTCACGGCTTTGGAATTCGCCAACTGGTTTGAAGAAGCCGGCCTGCCCCCTGGCGTCGTGAACATTGTCAATGGCCTCGGCGAAACCGCCGGCGCCGCGCTCGTCGCTCACCCCGGCGTCGATAAAGTAGCCTTCACCGGCAGTGCAGCGGTCGGCAAAATTATCGTGAAGAGTGCGGCTGACACGCTCAAGCGCGTTACACTCGAACTCGGCGGAAAGTCTCCCAATATTTTCTTTGCTGAGGCCGACTGGGAAGCTGCGGTCGATGGAGCCCTGTTCGGTGTGTTCATCAATCAAGGTGAAGTTTGTTCCGCGGGCAGTCGCATTCTGGTGGAGAAAAGGATTTACTCGAAGTTTGTCGAGTCTATGACTGAGAAGGCCAAGCGCATCACACTCGGGCCGCCGCTCGCACGGGAAACGAAAATGGGTCCGCTGGTCAGCAAGGAGCAATACGACCGCGTCAGCTCCTACCTGGAAATCGGAAAGAAGGAAGCCAAAGTCGCCATCGGCGGCGGGCGGTCTAAACAATTCGGCAAAGGCTACTATCTCGAGCCAACGATTTTCTACGACGTGGAAAACAGCGCGCGCATCGCTCGCGAGGAAATTTTTGGTCCGGTCGCGTCGGTAATCCCGTTCGATGGGGAAGCAGATGCGATTCGCATCGCCAACGACACGCCTTACGGCCTCGCCGCGGCGGTGTGGACCCGGGATATCTATAAGGCGTTTCGTGTCGTCAAGTCTCTGCGGGCCGGAATCGTGTGGGTCAACCATATGCAGCCGACGTATGTCGAAGCACCCTGGGGCGGCTACAAGCAATCCGGGTTCGGCCGCGAACTGGGCCCCTGGGGTCTTGAGGAATATCTCGAAACGAAACAGGTTTTTGTGAATCTCGACGAAACTCCAATCGGATGGTACTGAAAATGGCAACAATTCAAATTCGTACGGAAATTCCGGGGCCGCGCTCGCGGGACTTGATGGTTCGCCGCGAAGCAGCGGTGCCTCGGGCGCCGTACAACACCACGCCCGTTTTCGCCGCGCGCGCGGAAGGCGCGACGATTGAGGATGTAGACGGCAACCGCTATCTCGATTTTGCGGGAGGCATCGGCTGCCTGAACGTCGGGCACCGAGCGCCTCGGGTGATGTCCGCGATTCAGGAGCAATTGGAAAAGCACTTGCATCTTTGTTTCGCGGTCACTCCGTATGAGAGTTACATCGCGCTCGCGGAAAAACTGAACGCGCTGGCGCCGGGGAATTTCGCGAAGAAAACAATTCTCCTGAATACCGGCGCTGAGGCCGTCGAGAACGCCGTCAAGATCGCGCGCGCGTACACCAAGCGTCCCGGAGTTATCTGCTTCGAGGACGCGTTTCACGGACGCACGATGATGGCCATGTCGCTGACCAGCAAGGCGCACCCTTACAAGGCGGGTTTCGAGCCCTTTGCGAGCGATGTGTATCGCATCCCGTACGCGTATTCTTACCGCAGCGAAAGTGGCGCCACGGCGGAGACATTCGCGCATCATCTTGAAAATGCGTTCAAGCGCCATGTCGCGGCTGAATCCGTCGCAGCGGTAATCGCCGAGCCGGTTCTCGGTGAAGGTGGTTTTGTTGTACCGCCTCGCGATTATTTCAAGGCTTTGCATGCGATTTGCCGCAAGCACGGCATCCTGTTCATCGCTGATGAAGTGCAGTCTGGTTTCGCGCGCACCGGCAAATGGTTCGCCTCCGAGCATTTCGGAATCGAGCCGGACATGATTGCCATGGCGAAATCGCTGGGCGGCGGCATGCCCATCGCGGCGGTGACGGGCCGCGCGGAGATAATGGATGCGCCGGAAGTTGGCGGCTTGGGCGGAACCTATTGCGGACATCCGGCGTCGTGCGCGGCTGCACTTGCGGCGATTGAGACCATTGAGAAAGAGGGATTGCTGGCGCGTTCCACCGCGATTGGCAAGCACTTTGAAGATCGCGCACGGAAGTGGCAGAAGAGGTGGCCGCTGGTCGGAGACGTTCGGGGCCTCGGCGGGATGTGTGCGATTGAGCTGGTTCGCAATGCGCAAACGCGCGAGCCTGCCGAGAAGGAGACGAAGCAGATCGCGGAGTATTGCTACAAGCACGGACTGATCACCATTACGGCAGGCACGTTTAACAACGTTATGCGCATTCTCGTGCCTCTGGTGGTCACCGACGAACAACTCGACGAGGGTCTTAATGTAATCGAATCGGCGTTGGCTTCGGTGACCGAACAGAAGCAGCCCGCCATGTCCCACGCGTGATGTTCGAGCGTCAGGGAGCAGCCGGACCCCGAATGCATCGCTGCGGGAGTGCCAAAGTTCTCTCTCAGAAAATTGAAGTTTTGCCGTCATTGGGCGCAAACTGGTCCAGGGACTCTTTATGAGTACTACCTTCACAAACACAACGCCCAAAAACACACCAACGCTCGACGTGGGGTTTTTAATTGACGGCAAATGGCAGACGGATGGCGAGCCGATCGAGATTCGTTCGCCGGGAACCGGCCAACGAGTCGGTACTACCTATCGCGCCTCCGCCAAGCATGTAGAATCTGCCATCGCGGCGGCTGTTCGCGCATTTGAAGTCACTCGCAAGCTCGGGGGCTACGAGAGGCAGCGGATATTACGCTCGATCGCGTCGGGAATCGAAAGGCGTCGCGACGAACTCGCCCGCATCATGGCGCTGGAAGCAGGCAAGCCGCTTAAGGCCGCGCGTGTCGAGGTCGATCGCGCCGTTTTTACTTTTAATGTTGCCGCTGAAGAAGCCGTGCGCGTTGGCGGCGAATACCTGCCGCTTGATTGGCAAGCCTCGACCGCGGGCCGCTGGGGCATTGTGCGGCGGTTTCCGCTAGGTCCAATTGCAGCGATCACTCCTTTCAACTTTCCAATCAATCTGGTGGCGCATAAGCTTGCTCCGGCAATCGCGGCCGGCTGCTCGATCGTTCTGAAGCCGGCGCCACAAACTCCGTTCACCGCTTTGCGGCTTGCGCAAACTATCGAAGACGCGGGGTGGCCGGCGGGCGGATTAAACGTGTTGCCGCTGTCCAACGAAGATGCCAGGCTGATCGTCCGAGACGATCGCATCAAGCTGCTGAGTTTTACAGGCAGCACCGCCGTCGGCTGGCAACTAAAGGCGCAGGCGGGTAAAAAACGTGTGGTACTGGAATTAGGCGGCAACGCGGCAGTGATCGTTTGCGGGGACGCGAATCTGGAACTTGCAGCCGAGCGCTGTGCGGTTGGTGGGTTTACATATGCGGGGCAAACTTGCATTTCGGTTCAGCGCATCCTTGTTGAAGATAGTGCTTACGACAAATTCGTTGCCGCGCTTATTCCGCGAGTCCAAAAATTGAAAGTCGGCGACGTGCTGGACGAAAACACTGACATTGGTCCGCTGATTAATGAAGCGGCCGCGCGGAGGAACGTTGAGTGGATTGAAGAGGCGGTCCATGGAGGAGCACAGCTTCTCTGCGGAGGGCAGCGAACGGGCTCGACGGTGTCGCCGGCTGTTCTGACAAACACAAAGCCCGCCATGCGCGTAAACTGCATGGAAATATTTGGGCCCGTGGTAACGGTCGAAAAGTTCACTGATTACGGCGATGCGCTGGATTCCGCCAATCGTTCCGATTTCGGTTTGCAGGCCGGGCTGTTCACCCGCGATTTTGTACGGATTACGCGGGCGTTTGAGACGCTCGAAGTCGGTGGCCTGATGATCGGCGAGGTGCCTTCGTTCCGGATCGACCACATGCCTTACGGTGGCGTCAAGGATTCCGGCTTGGGCCGCGAAGGCTTGCGCTATGCCATCGAAGAGATGACCGAACCGCGACTCCTGGCCATCAACCCCGCCGGGCTCTAGGATCATCTGGCCTGGTGGGTGGGCTCAGCTCAGACGGGGAAGTGGACACCACGATTAATCGTTGCAACTCCCTCCATCCATCTGTGAATTCCGGCCGGTAATCAAGGCTCAAGAAGCTCTTGCGCCTTCATCGATTCCGGGGTAGAGTTGTTGAATGTCGATGAGCTTCCATCTGCACCAGATTTTCACCTTTGCGTGTTGTACGTGTCGTGCGGAGGTGTGTGCTGGCGCCGGGAGGCTCTTAGTCTAGAAATCTCACTCTAGTCGAGCCGTAGTTGAGCCCACCGCCAGAAATGCTGGCAGGTGGGTTTTTTGTTTTTGTGGGATGTTTTTCAGGGCAAAGGATGGAAATGGGCCAAACGACAGCAGAGCTATTGGAAACAGCCACAGGTCGCGGAAATGCGCATGAACGAGCGCTGCCGCAGGCGCGAGAAAAGCTGAGTCATCTCCGCGCCCTGGAGGCGGAGAGCATTTACATCCTGCGGGAAGCGGTGGCGGAGTTTTCGCACCCGGTGATGCTGTATTCGATCGGCAAAGATTCATCGGTTATGTTGCGCCTGGCCCAGAAAGCGTTCTTCCCGGGAAAGATTCCATTCCCGTTGTTACACATCGATACGAGCTACAAGTTTCCCGAAATGATCGAATTTCGCGATTCCTATACGAAGGAAATTGGGGCGACGCTGATCGTTCACAGAAACGAAGAGGCGCTCGAACGCGGCGCAAATCCATTCGTGCTGGGCACACAGAAGTGCTGCGGTTTGCTGAAAACCAAGAGCCTTCTGGATGCACTGGCGCAGGGCGGATTCAACGCGGCATTTGGCGGTGCGCGGCGCGACGAAGAAAAGTCGCGCGCGAAAGAGAGAATCTACTCGTTTCGTGATTCGCATGGCCAATGGGATCCCAAGAACCAGCGCCCGGAGCTCTGGAATCTTTTCAATTCGCGCATCGACAAGACGGAAAGCATTCGAGTATTTCCTCTTTCG
>CAVRLD010000015.1:0-264776 GCA_963721915.1 uncultured Acidobacteriota bacterium
CCCGGTTAACACGACTTATCGGGAGTTGGGTTGTTGTTCTTGAGAATCGTGGCTCTCGGCTCTGATTGATTTGTTGAGAGTGTGAGGCATCTAAAACCGGAAAGTTAACCCGGCAGTAGCGTCAAATTCTTGCAGAAAATTGCTTTTTCCTACGGCCCAACACCCAGCCCAGAATGGGTCACACCAAAAGCCTTCGGTAGTTGAAGCGATATAAGTAGGCGACCACTTTGCCTGAAGACGCACTCCAAGATGCTTGCTGAGATTATATTTTGCGCCGCCGCCGAATACCCACGCAAAGCGTGTAATGCTGTTTACGTTACTTCGGTCGGGGGCAAGATTGGTGACGCCGAGGCCCAAGAGGGCGAATGGCCGTAGCCGGCTTTCGCGATCCTTGAAGTGCAACAGAAAGTCTCCTAGATATTGGTTCGTGTTGAGGCTGAACACCTTGCGGTCGGCGCCTCCGCCTACGGACTGGGCCACGGTGTCGGCCTTGTTGTGGTTCCACTTGAATTCGACGCTGCCGTAATTACCGATCAAATAGCCCGCGCTAACCCCGAAGTTCAGCCCGTTGTGCACCTCAATACGATTGTAGAGGGGAGTCGAGAGATCGAGCCCCCCGTTGATTTGTCCGCCGATGAAGGGCGTGACTTCGATGCCTCTTTGGGCCCACGCCGTCGGTGCCGCCACGATGAGCCAAACAATTGCTAACAGGAGATTCGCTTTCATTTTCATCCCTTCCTGATCTCTTAGTCCGGACACAGACCATGCTTCGGTCTGCGATTCCCGGAAACTGTTCGTTGTTACAGACTCATCCACTCGACCGATGAGTTCGAACGGATGGCTCCAAGATCAAGAGGGTTTCGTGGCGTCGCTTCAAGGGCCGCTTTCGCTCGGAAGCAGTCTTCGTGAGACCGAACTGTCAAATCTGACAGATGCAACCGAACGATGGGCTCGCCGACACTGTCGTTGTCTGGCACGATCTTCGCCGCCCACAAATGGTTCAGCAAGAATTGAGTGTCCTTGTTCGGATATCAACGCGATAAGCGCCAATGAGTACCGTAGAGGCGGAGAACTTGATTCGCGGTCAGCCTTCGATTCGCCATAGTGGAGTCCCTCATATGATCAACAAGAGTTTGGTAGCCGCTCTAGTACTCGGCGGCTTTCTGTTCGCCGTTGAGGTGTCGTTCGCACAGAACGACACTGCCGAGACCGCTCAGCCCGTCGCCAGCCGCGACAACGGATCATCCATCGATCAAGAAATCGCTATGCTAAGGTCGGACCTGAGGTCCGCTCGAAAGAAAATTGTGGCTGCAAATTTGCAGTTGACCGACAGCGAATCCGAGAAGTTTTGGCCAACTTACGAGCAATATGTATCGGAGCTGGTCAAGATCAACGACGCGAAGTACGCGCTCGTCAAAGAGTATCTGCAAAACACAAACATAACGGAGGAACAGGCTGATAGCCTATCGAAGCGGTGGATCGAGGTGGATGCGTCAGTGGCTCAACTCCGATTGAAATACATTCCCATCTTTCGGAGGACACTGTCGGCGAAAGGCACAGCAATGTTCTTTCAAATCGAGCGGCGCGTTCAGATGATGATCGATCTGCAAGTGGCAAGTTCGATTCCCCTCGTTCAGCCTTAAGTGAGAATGCGTGAGTGCAGGCAGACGATCTGTCGCTGGGGCCGTTACTCGCTTACTCCTGCCGTACTCGGAACCAATTCACGTGCCTGATTGAAATAGGCCGGCATCGTTAGAGATAACGCCGTAACCGGAAAGGTACTAAACTGGAGCGGCCACCCATCGGGCGGCAGCATCGGCGCTATCGTCGGGCCGTGTATTGAAAGCAATCGCTGCTCCTGGGGCAGCTCTACGAATAGCGTTGATGACGACTTCGAATAATGCAAGGTTGCGGGGCGGCAGGCGCACGCCTCCTCCGATGACCACACAATCGTAGTAAGTCGAACCTAACAGACGCTCCACCGTCGGTCCGGGGGTCTCGTCCGGGCGGATGAAACCAACGTTGGACTCCCATCCGCGATCAGTAAACTGCTTCAGCGCAACCGCGATGCCAGAGCGAACCTTCTCAACGGTCATACCTGGCGGCAATGCAGGGTCAGAAAAATCCACAGTCTCGGGATCGAGTCCTAGCAGCAGAATCCGCGTCATGAGGTCTCCCTTGTCCGGGCGTTCGCTTGGCGGCACCGTTGAAACCAGCTTCGCCGGAATTTGCGAAGCGATCATAACCGACATCTCCAGTTTTAACAGCCGTTGATCGGTCGCAGCCGACAGATCGCGCTCCTGTTGTTCCTCGACGCGTGGATCGCGGCACACCCTGGGCGAGTTTCAAACAATTTTGTGGCACAAACTAGAAATAGGTCCAAACGCGGTTACCGGAAAAGTCCAACGCAGACGACGAGCCTTACGTTATGTTTTCCTCGTACGCCAGCGTACTGACTCTGAAAAACCTTGAAATTTATCCCCATAGGACTAACATTTCCGAATAGTCGTCATCGGTGCCCCGTCCAGCCCGAAACAGCGGGCACGGTACGTGAGCTGCGAATGGGTGAATTGAATCTAAGACCTGAAGTACCTCAAGGCCATCGTCTCAACTTGAGTCCCGCGGCAGTCTGTGTACTCATCGCAGATGATTTCCGACCCTGTCGGCAATTCGTCCGCTCTGCCCTTGCGAAAAGGCCCAACTTGCAGGTCATTGCAGAAGTGTCTGACGGACTCGAAGCGGTTCAGAAAGCGGTGGAATTGAAACCGGATTTGATTCTGCTGGACATCGGGCTGCCGACGATGAATGGCATCGAAGCGGCGCGACAGATTCACGAACGTGTCCCTGAGTCCAGGATAATTTTCGTGAGCCAGGAATCTTCCGCCGACGTTGTGGAAGAAGCTCTCAGCACAGGTGCATGGGGCTACGTTGTGAAAGCCAATGCCGGAAGCCAGCTACTCGCTGCTGTGGACGCGGTTATTCTGGGGCAACGGTTTGGCCCCAATTCGACGCACTGACGCTGCGCAATCCCGCTTGTTGAAGTTCCGCAAGGGGAGCGGCAAACGACGAAAAGCCGCACTCCAAACAAATCAACAACTTTGAGAATGCCCAGACGCCGGGATTGTCCAAATGCTTGCGTCCGGTGAAATGTATCATCATCTCGCTATCAAAATCGGCTTGATTGTTAGACCCGCACGACAAACACATAAAATCCCCCTTCCAATGGCGCACTCCAGTTCACAGACCTATAATCCATATCGCCAAAAACTTTCTACAGGAAGCCTAAGCGGCTGACGGTCTGGGGGGATTTCGGCATGGTCACCTCCGAAATCAGGTGACAGCCAAAACGCTGGAAAGCACCTTAGGTAGGGCAGATCAACGAACAAGACAAGGTTCTTACCGCCTGCCCGCTGTGCATCACGTGCAGCGATACGGTGTCCAAAGACTCGGACCGACTGACTGGCTTCTCAACTGACGCGCCCCTTCGTGGTGGCCCTAGTCGCCGCAGCAGTCGCAAGCGAGTGATCCTATTGTGCCAAAGCTTCGAATCAAGATGGTCAGCCCAGTATACTTTTTGACTAGCGCGTCAGTGAAGATCACGATTCTGAGCGTTGAACCGCGGCTAGTCAGTGCTCAGTGTTGCCGTTAGATAGTAACGGTGCTATACACTTTGTCCCATGGGTGCGACATCACAAAACCGGACGCCCGACACTCAGCTCTTCCGTGACATTTTCAACGCGAGTCCCATTGGGATTGCCGTGGAAAACCTAGAGGGGCAGCCTCTCTTCGTAAATCCTGCCTTTTGTGCATTCCTAGGTTTCAGCGAAGAGGAACTGTGCCACAAGCGCTGTGTCGATTTTTCTCCGCCTGAAGACGCACAGAAGGATTGGGCGCTTTTTCAGCAATTGCGCGCGGGTTCAATAGATCATTACCAACTGGAAAAGCGCTATTTTCGGCGAGACGGTTCCTTGGTCTGGGGGAGCTTAAGCATCTCTTTATTGAAGAGTAGTGCATCTCCGCTCGTACTTGCGATGGTGGAGGACATCACAGACAAAAAGAAGGCAGAGGAAGCGCGGTTTAGGCATGCCGCAGTTATCGAATCTTCTGACGATGCGATTGCTTCGGGGACTTTGGATGGAATTATCGTAAGTTGGAACACAGGTGCGCAGAAGATTTACGGATACACGGAGGCTGAAGCCGTAGGTAAGCCGATTAGCATGCTTGTCCCGCCTGAGCTACCGGATGAGGAGAACAAGATTCTTGAAACGTTGAAATCGGGGGATCGCATCGAGCATTTTGAAACGGTTCGTGTTACCAAAACGGGGAAAAGAATCAACGTATCCGTAACTATTTCGCCAATCAAGGATTCAAGTGGCAGAACTGTGGGCATTTCTGGAATAGCCCGTGACATCACAGAGCGAAAGCTGGCAGAAGAGGCACTACGCGCCAGCGAGGAGCGGCTGCGATTAGCCCAGCAAGCGGCTCGCATAGGAACTTTTGACTGGAATATTCGGACTGGAGTGAATACTTGGATGCCGGAACTGGAGGCAATGTACGGTTTGCCGCCGGGCGGTTTTGGCGGGACACAGACTGCATTCGAGAATCTCGTTCACCTCGATGACCGCGCAGGGGTCATCACGTTGGTTGACGCCGCGATGAAAAGCGGACAACCAACTAAGGGTGAATGGCGGGTGGTCTGGCGTGACGGGAGCGTTCATTGGATCGCAGGGCGCTGGCAAGTTTTCATGGATGCGTCTGGCGAGCCTTCAAAGATGATCGGCGTCAACATAGATATCACGGAGCGCAAGCTGGCGGAAGAAGCACTTCACGAGAGCGAAGAACGCTTTCGTTCGGCGGCTCAGGCTGGAAAGATGTTCGCCTATGAGTGGGATGCTGCCACCGATAAGATCGTGCGCTCGGAAGGGGTCACGCGGATTCTTGGGGTAGATGCGGGGGCACACAGTACTGGTCAGGAGATATTAACGATGGTGCCCCCCGAAGACCGAGCAAGACTGACTGCTGCGATTGCCCAGTTGAGTCCCGAGGAGCCGCATCTTCGAATTAGCCATCGCATGACGTTCCGACGGCATCGTGATTTGGGTCGAGAGGACGAGTCGCGCGTACTTCGACGAACATGGCAGGATGCTGCGGATTGTGGGCATGATTGCGGACATCACCGTGCGCAAACTGGCGGAAACTGTGCTCGCAGACGTGAGCCGCAAGTTGGTTGAGGCACAAGAACAGGAACGTAACCGGATCGGCAGAGAGCTTCACGACGACGTAAACCAACGTCTCGCAATGTTGGCAATCGAACTCGAACAACTCGAAGACAGTCCTTCCGATGTTCGGAGCCGTGTGCAAGAACTCAGAAAGCACGTGACAGAAATCTCGAACGACGTACAAGCTTTGTCCCACGAGTTGCACTCCTCAAAGCTGGAATATCTCGGTGCCATTGGGGGCATGAGAAGCTGCTGCAAAGAATTCGGTGAGCGGCAGGGAATGCAGATCGAGTTTAAGAGCACCGAAGTGGAAACCACTGTCGCACCGGAAATCGGGCTTTGCCTTTTTCGAGTCTTACAGGAGGCTCTGCACAATGCAGCCAAGCACAGCGGGGTGAGACGGATTGAGGTACAACTGCGGGAGGACTCCGGTGAGATTCATCTCGTCGTCAGCGATTTAGGAAGAGGGTTCGACTGGGAAATGGCAATGCAAGATCGAGGTCTTGGTCTCACGAGCATGCAGGAGCGAGTTCGACTAGTGAACGGAACGATTGAGATTCAATCGAAGCCGATGGGCGGAACCACCGTGCACGTTCGCGTTCCGCTCAGTTCGGAGGCCAATTCCATGCGTGCGGGTAACGAGCACCCAAAATGGCAGAGTCCGAATGTTTAGTCCGCTTCACCTTTCGTCCCAAAGAAGACGTTGATGCCGCCGTCATTTACACGACTGTCTCTGCAACGTGAGCCAGTTCTCCGCCTCAGCGGCTACCCTGAACGCGCTGATCTTACGAAAATATTGTTGTGTCAAAGCCGCGAGCGCATTGCATACATCGCTTTTGCATCTGCACCGGGATTCTCAGGAGGATTCCGTTCACGGGCGAGACCATCGTGACGAAGGATCGATGGAAGGTCAGGTTCATCAGTCTGGGCAGACTGCGGCAGCACGAGAAGGTGGTCTTAAGATGAAAGACGCCTAGCGTGTCGTTTTTGTGCGCACGAGCACCGCGCCTGTCAGTGGATGTCGCGTAAACTTCACGCCATGCCTAATCCCATAGGGACCGACCAAATCTAAAGATACAGTGTCCTGCTGTTACCGGGGTGCCTAGCTCGCGGGCGACCGAGGGGACTTACCTTCATGTAGTACGTATAGTGCAGCGACCCGATTGTTATAGATTTCACCCGGAGGATTCATGAACATTCTTGCAGCGATCAAGCGCGAAGAAAGAAAACTCGAAAAGCAACTAAGCAAGCTGAATTCCCAATTAAGCGGTGTGCGAGCGGCTGCAAAAGCCCTGGGACATTCCACTGAGCGCCAAGTCGTAGGCGCGAAGAAACGCGTTTTGTCGGCTGCTGGCAGAGCGGCGATTGCGAAGGCGGCGAAGAAGCGGTGGGCGAAGGTCAGGAAGCAAGCGAAGAAGGCCGTCTCTTAAGACACATCTGTCAGCCGACAGGTCCCTACCTCTTCCCTTGAGGTCCTTGTAAGCCGTGAAGTTGTTGTCGCAAGCCCTTGATTGGCTCGCTTTCGTAGATGTCGCTCCATCCTCGCTTGATCTTATTGTGCGGTTTGTGGCTGTTGTAAACGAGCAAACCAAGCAGGGCGACATCGCCGACCAGGTATAACCCGCTGATAATATTTTCAACCATCGAAGTAACCTTCGTATTATTAGATGCCGTCGCGGATCTTTCCGTTAGATTTCCTTTTGCTTTTGCGGCGAGAAAAGCTTTCCGACAGTCTCCGTTTAGTGGCGTCAAGAAGCGCGTACGGTCTGCGGCGAGAAGGGCGGCGATTGTGAAGGCGACGAGGAGGCGGTGGGCGAAGTGAGAGCGCAGGCAAAGAAGATGGCGGGATAGGTACTTAATTTGATCTTTACCGTGAGACGGATAGGCGCTGGATAAAAGCTTGACTCCCTCTAGGAACAGCCGTGGGCTCCGACCAAACATCTAACCGGACGGGCATCCAGGATTCACGGTATTGAACGGCCCCGGGAGCAGAAGCAGCCTCTCTGAGGGGACAAGGAAAGCATTGAAACGCAAAGGGCTGCTCTGGGACACGGGCCGCCTTTTTTATTTTCACGAAGCGTTTTGTACGCGACAAAACGATTACAAGCTGTCGTGTAACTTTTCGACCGTCAGCGTGTCAGACAGTGTGAGGGTAATTGTTGGAACGCACCACTCGGGCTTGAAAGAAAGCTCTATCGCGTCAGTTACCTCCGAAAAAGCAGAGTAAAAAGGAGAAATATGAAAAGGCAGTTTTTGCGCATCTTAATGGCCGTGCTCGGTTTCGCCGTATTAGGCGGTACCGTCAAGGCTCAAGTGCTAGACCAAATCGTTGTAACTGTGCCCTTCGCGTTTGTGGTCGGAGGCAGAACACTTCCGGCTGGCACATACAGAGGCAATCGGGTTTCAGCTACAGGGGATCGATTCAATGGTCTAATTCTCAGCAATCTTGACAACCGTGCGGGTGTAATAGTTCTTCCAACGGAGGTTGAAAGCGAACGCGGCGACAAAGTTCAACTCAGCTTCGAACACGTTGGAGACCAGCATTTCCTCAGCAAAATCGAGACAGGCAAAAATGTGTACAACATCCAAGTGCCGCGTGCAGCGACGTTGCTAGCCTCGACCCCATTAAACACTGGGTCTGTTTCAAGCGCCAACGGAAGCAACTAGGCTACTCTCCCTCAAACCCAACATCCGGGAGAACGGGCGACTCGTGTAGGGTCGCCCTATCTCGGGCGCAGTTCTCTTAACACCTCACTCCACGTCTGGCGTGATCGGTCAAGCTGACTTCGCATCGTTTCCTGCTCGGTCTATCTGCATCCTCACCCAGTCCTTCGCCTGCACCTTCCACTTTCGGGATAGGCTAATTCAGTTGACCACCTGACAGCATTCCGCTACGACGAAATTCCGTCGCCAATCGGGATTCGCAAGACGCATCCTGCCAGCATCGATCAGCACTTCAGTACCATTCGTTATAAAGCCGAACTAGGTTATCGTGCAGGCGTATCAAGAGCGACGGCGATTTTCGCCGTCCAGCAACCGAGCCACAGACAAGGCCACGGTGCTCCCTCGAAAGAGGATACGGCCACAGGGGCAAAACCCACCTGAGCGTCTCCCAAACTTAACTTTCGCGGGCATCTTTCTCCTTGGAGGATCGATGTCTTCGTACGATTCGTTCGCAGCTTCCGGTAGCTCGCCAACTCAGAAAAAGAAAACCAAATGGGATTTCCGCATCGAATTTCATGGCGCAATCATTTTGCTGGTACCGCTGACCAGGTCTGGCTGCGCGTGGGTAAATAAAAATATCGGCGCGGATAATGGTTACCAACCGTATTGGCCCACGGTTATTTTGGAGCCGCGTTACATCGATGACGTTCTCGTGAGCATCCGGAAGAAAGGACTGGTGGCGCGATGAAGAATGAAATGCAGTCGTCCGTCGTTTTTCGCGTGCCGGATTTTATCGACGTTGACGGGATCGAGTACACCGACATCGAAGTGATCGTGGAAATGGACCGCGACATTCGCGACACCGTCAAATTTGTTAAAACGCTGGAGCGTCCATTGACGGAGCGGCGCATGGGCATTCATGCGGGGCACGGCTGGCTGAAGATCAAAAATCCGAAGTACACGCAAGCGGAGGGGCGGCAGGATATGTTCAGGGCATTCCAACGACGTGGCTCCCACGGATCGTTGTAGAAACCGCACCCGGTTCGAATCCATCCAGATTAAACGACAGCGTCAGCCTTCGCAAAGACCAGACATATTTCCTTGATGGATTCGAGGCTGATTAATGGTGGACGCTTCCGGTGCGTAAGCAGGATATATAAGTGTGGGAGTTGTGTAAATAGGCGAGAAGTACAGGGCGAAAGACCAAAAGTACAGAGCGTTCCTGTACCAATCACTTGTACCAAAAACCTGTGGTATTCCAGAACCGCAAGAGTGACAATCGGCCTTGGTCTGAAAGTTTTAGCTCGTCGAAGTTGCTCCCCGGGTTCGACCCCGAACCTGAAGAACAAATTCCCAAGCGAAAACTAACCGGTGCGGTGTCCACCGGAATCCAAACGCAGCGTTGCGTTCGCATCGCGTTTGCAGGTTGCAGCGTACCACGCGGCTGGGCCGTGGTCGTTGAGGTGTGCCCGGGCCCAGCGTGATGAAACTCGAAGGGCGTTAGTGTGTCTGGCCCAATCAGGCAAGAAGAATGATGAAGATTAGTGATGTAGGAAACGTGAAGAAGACTGCGAAACGAAACAACAGAAGTGAAACCGGAGGAAACACTTTAGCAAGTGTTGATTCTAAACGGACTTAGAACTGCACCAGAATTGTGCAGACTCGTTGAATGTGGGCCGACGGTAGAAAAAAAGCGGCGCGCTCGAAGGGCAAGCCGCCGCAAAACTGCAAGACGCATCTTACCTAAGTACCACTATAGCTGTTCGGTTAACGCGTTGTCCGGAAAAAAGCGGCAAAAAACGACGAAGAAATGGGGACACTTGTGTTTTCGGTTGTTTGGCGCGGGGGGCAATGGACCTGCTGATTAGATTGATCTTGCGGGCTGGCTGAGCGATCGGCAGGAGGCGATGGCAGATTGCAAAAGGCGCCTGGCGTTTTCCCGAGGATCGCCGCGCTCGAAGATGGCGCTGCCTGCAACTAGGATCTCGGCACCGGCACGCACTATGTCCGCTACTGTGTCGTGGTGAACGCCGCCGTCCACTTCGATGCGAAAATTCAGGCCGCGAGATTCGCGGATCTTGGCTAGCATCTCCATTTTTCTGAGGGACGCGTGGATGAAGGATTGACCGCCAAAACCGGGATTCACGCTCATTACTAGGACGTGGTGAACTAGAGGAAGAACCTCATCGAGGGTGTGGACTCGGGTGGCGGGGTTTATTACTACGCCGGGTTTGCATCCATGGGAGGCGATTAGACGGAGCGTGCGATCGAGATGGACACAAGCTTCTTGATGCACAGAAATCCAATTGACGCCGGCTTCAGCGAATGCGGGGATGAATTCGTCGGGTTGTTCGATCATCAGGTGACAATCCAGGGGGACCCGGGTGATCTTGCGAAGAGAGGCGACCACGGGCGGGCCGATCGTAAGATTAGGAACGAAATGGCCGTCCATGATGTCGACGTGGAGAACGGTGGCACCGCCCTCGACGGCGGCTTGCGCATCTTCGCCGAGCCGTGCGAAGTCAGCAGAGAGAATGGAGGGAGCGAGTTCGATCATGGGAATGTTGATTCGGCCGCTAGCGGATCAGCTGGCTGCCTGGACTTTAGGCGGCTCCACTTGTGCCATTTTTTCGATCAGGTGGCGGGTGATCCTATCGCCTCGGAGGCGGCCCACGGGACGAGGATCGTCTTTGCTTTTGACGACGGGCAACCAGGAGATGCCGTGATCGAGCATGGTTGCGGATGCGACGAAAAGGGAATCCTCGAGAGCCACATAGATCGGATTCGCGGACAGAAGGTCAGCTAGCTTACGCTTGCTGACGTCCTCGCGCCCATCTGCGGGAGTGAGCACGATGCGGGCGATAATTTGATACAGATCGCTACGATCCAGAGTCGCCCACAGGCGCTGCTTTTCGTCAAGGACCAAAAGATGACCGGTGGCACTTTCATTGAGAGCCTTGATCGCGTCAGCGTACCTGGTTTCTTTACTGAGGAGCTCCGCGGGAAGCGGATCGACGAGGGACGCGAGCGATTCCCCTTTCAGGATGGACTTGCCGATCGGTAAACGACGCCAAAAATCGCCCGAGCGGTGAGTGACGGCTTTTGCGAGCAGGTCGCGAAGCGCCGGGAAGGAACCCGCAAGTTCTGAGAAGAGGGCGCTGCCGATTTGGCGGAGACGGACAGCGGAACGAGCGCGGATGCTCGTTTCGTGGGGGCGGTTTCCTAAGAGTGCGCCTTCGTCGAAGAAGTCACCTTTGCCCAAGACGGCGACAAGTTTTGCGTCCGAAGTTTGTGAATCTTTTTGCAGAACCTCTACCTGGCCCTCTTCAATGATGCTGAAGACACGCGCAGGTTCGCCTTGGCGGTGAATGAAATCGCCGGGCCGGTAATACGCGTGAGTGGCTTGTTTGGTTGTGTCCGTGTTCAGGAAGCTGAGATCGCGGGGGAAGAGGACGTCCCACGACCAGTCAAGGCCGACCTTGATCCGGCGAGACCACGTGGGAAGTTTGAAGAGGTAAACGCCGCGCCAGAGAAACCACGCGACGAAGCCGGAAATGTGCACCCCGAGCATTTCCGCGACAGCCTGATAGCCGCCGATGGAGCAGAGCTGACCAAGCGCTTTGAAGCGGAAGGGTTGCGTAGGCTCGGCTTTCAAAATCCGAACGACATTGAGCGCAGCTTGGCGGCCCTGGCGCTCCGCAAACTGACCTGTGGGTGCTGAGGGTTTGTTGTCGAAGGCGTTGATGATGTACGCGCAATCGCCGATCGCCCAAGCATTGGTTTGTCCTTCGATGCGCATTTCGGGAGTGGTGCGAATGCGCCCGCGCTCTTTTGGAACCTCGAGAGCTTGCACAATGGGAGAGATCGCAGTGCCGATGGTGCAGACGACTGTGGCGCCAGTCAGCATGTGTCCATCGTTGAGTTCGACACCCTCATGCGTTGCGGCAACCGCGCGCGTATTCAGCAGCATGGTGATTCCGGCTTTTTCCATCTTTTTTCGGGCGAATTCGCGGAGCTTGGGTGCTACTTCGGGCAGGATCTGGTCCTGGGAATGAACCAGGCTGACAACCACATCTTCCTTGCGGAAATTTTGATAAAAGCGGGTGCTGCTTCGGACAAGTTCATTGATTTCGCCGGCGACTTCCACGCCGCTGAAGCCGGCACCCACGATGATGAAGCTGAGATGCCATCGGCGGAGATTGGGATCCGTGGCGGCTTCGGCGGATTCCATTTGGCGGACGATCTGCTGGCGAAGCTCGACGGCGTCGCGCATGACTTTGAAGGCGAAGGCGTGGTCGGTCATTCCGGGGATGATGCCGAGATTGCTTTCCGCGCCACAGGCGACGACAACATGGTCGTAGTGCAAGCGCGTCAATGCACCGTTGCCATCGTCGAACTCAATTTCTGAGGACGAAAGATCTATCCTTTGCACACGCTCAGTGCGGCACTCGACACCGGGGAGCATTTGACGTAAAGGGGCGGCGGCTGCATCCGCATTGATCGAAGCTCCAGCCACGTCCGCGAGGAGCGGATGAAATACCATGTGGTTTTCGCGACTGAAGAGAAGAATGTCGCACTCGGACGCGCGGAGCTTGCTGCGAAGAGTCTTTGCGAACTGAACGGCGCCGAAGCCTCCACCGACAACGACTACTCTTACTGGGTTCACTTACTTGCTCCTATCGCTTGCGTAGATACAACTGAAAACTTTGGAGTTCTCATGGGGCTCCTCCAATTACTGTGATGCCGCACGGGGCATTTCGACACTCAGGTTCAGGATACGGAGCCGAGAATTGCGCGTATATCGGGAACGTGTGAACCGTATCCGAAATGAGCGGCGAAATTGCTTTCCCGGCGCAGACTGTCGGCCCCACGCGGGTTCCTAGAATTCAGTCTTGCCAATGGTCCTCGGGCGGCGCGATGCCCATGCGCTTCATTTTGTAAAAGAGTGTGGTGCGCTTTAAACCGAGTCTGGCGGCCGCCCCTCGCGGACCACCGAGCTTCCAATTCGCGCGCTGGCAGGCAGCGAGGATCTCCCCCCGGACTTTATCTTCGAGCGTGGGATTTGCAATCTCCATCGGTGCCGGCTCGTATTTCTCGAGTGGTGCCGGTTCGAAGACTCCGTCATTGGAAAGAATTACGGCACGGGCAACGTAGTTCTGTAACTCCCGGATGTTCCCAGGCCACGAATGACGAACGATGGCGCGCATGGTTTCTTCGGGGATGGTGTCGATCATTTTGTCCATGGAGGTGGCGAACTGTTCGATGAAGTAGCGCACAAATTCCGGAATATCCGCTTTTCTCTCGCGGAGCGGCAGCAGAGAGACCGGGAAAATATTCAGGCGATAGTACAAATCCTCTCGGAATTCACCGTCACGGACCATCTGCCGCAGATCTCGATTGGTGGCCGCAACGACACGAACATCGACGCGCGTGGTACGAGTGCTGCCTACGGCCTCGAACTCGCGCTCCTGGAGCACGCGGAGCAGCTTGGGCTGAAGCTCCAGTGGCATGTCTCCGATTTCATCAAGAAACAATGTGCCTCGGTCCGCCAGCGCGAACCGGCCGACATGCGAATTGACCGCTCCGGTAAAGGCTCCGCGTTCATGGCCGAAGAGCTCACTTTCGAGAAGACCGGCAGGCATCGCCGCACAGTTCACTTTGACGAGATTCCGGCTGTGGCGCGGGCTGAGCTCGTGAATCGCGCGGGCGATAACTTCTTTGCCAGTCCCGGTTTCGCCGGTGATCAAGACAGTGGTGTTCGTTGGCGCCACGGCCTCGACTTCCGTGAGGATGGAGCGGAGGCCGCCGCGGCGTCCCACGATCGTCTCCAAGAACGAAGCTTCGGCGCGCTCCCGCCTGCGCACAATGGATTCATCAGGACGATATAGAATCGTGCTCATAGTTGCGTTTCCCCTGTTTTCGTTAATCTGCGTACCTGCAGTTGCGATCATCTTTTGCTCCTACACCCAGCGTCACAAATTTCGACGTGAGGTTTTATGGCGTTCCCAGTCCCGGAGCTCGTCCGACGGTGCGTTGGAGCTCTGCCCAGGCCAGCAAGTATCCAAGATTGGCCTGCAACAGTTCGGCTTTTGCCTGATAGTTCGCGGCGGTGGCATGCCTTACATCGGAAATCAGCACCACACCTTGAGTGGCTTGATTTGTGGCGAGGCGCTCGCTTTCCTGGCGTAGTTGGGCGACCTGGGCTGCGACGTTGACCATGTTTTTGGTGCGTTCGAGCTTGTTGTAACTGCGGTCGACGGCGACGGCGACTTCTTCTTTGAGGTGCTCGAGATGTTGCTCCGCTTCGGCAAGCTGCGAGGAATGCTCGCGGACGGTAGCGCGACGCTTGCCGAAATCCCAGAGTGTGTAGTTCAGGTGAATGCCGAAATCGCCAAAGTTGCGAACCAAGAAGGGCACGCCGTCTTGGTAGCTGTGGCGCGCGTAGGCGGTGATGTCGGGAATGTATGCGGTCTTTGCGGCTGCCACGCCGGCGCGTGCTTTCTCGACCGTTTCCTCGGCGGCGCGGATTTCGGGATTTTCTTCCCAGGCCTCTTTCACGTATTCGGATTTTGGCAAGGTCTCGAAATTGGCTTCGACTTCCGGGTCGAGCTCTAATTTTGTGTCGAGGGGAAGGCCGAGAAGATCATTCATTTCGGTGGAGTAATCGTCGATCTGGAGTTCGGCGGTGAGGACGGATTGCTGGCCCTGAAGGAGTTCCGCGCGGCTCTGGATGGCCGCGACCTGCAAGGCGCTACCTTTGCGAACGTCATTCTCGTTGTCACGCAGATTTTCGGTAGCGAAGGAGGTTTGCTGCTCCGCGGCCTTCTTCTGGAGCTGCACGACAAGAATGGCGTAATAGAGGGAATGAACTTGCAGAGCGACTTCATTTTCGGCGTTCTTCAGATCGTCGCGGGAAGTGGCGGCTTCCGCAGCGGCAACACGATTTTCTTGGCGGATACGCAGCAGTTGGGTCAAGGGCTGGGCGATCATGGTGCCACTCGAAAAGAGAGTCTTCTTGCCTTGAGGGAGTAGCGTGCCGCTATTGGGAATGGGCACACCTGCCGCGGCACCAAAAGCTCCAGCCGGGATGGAGAGGTTCTGCAGTTCGGTGATGTGCAGTATGTTTGATTGGTTGGTTATGGCCGGCAAGTAATCAGAACGGGCGGCTTCTTTGCGGTAGTCGTTTTCCTGGACCTTGAAGCGAGCGATCTTGAGGGTGCGGTTCTGCTGGAGTGCAAGGTGAACCGCTTCCGTGAGGGTGAGATGACGCGCTTCGTTTGCTAGAGATGAGATGGCACAGAGGAAAAGCGCTCCGGTGGTTGCAGTGAATCGGAAGATGCGCTGGCGAGTCAACGCATGCCTACCGAGCCTTGATCCAAGGCGATAAGTCTGGCGCGCGATCATGATTTTGCCTCCCGAGGTAATTGTTGCTGAACGTCAGCAAGACCTTTGTAGCTCAAGGGTGACTTGCGGAGCAGTCCGACGAGAACAAGGGCGATGGCGCAACTCCAGGCGATCAACAGAAAGCCGTCAATGAGGCTCAACGAATACGCCTGAAGGCGCAGCCGGGCGGCGATGAGATCGGCCGCACGCGCCGCAGCCGATGGGAGCCCGGAGGACTTCCCAAAGAGTCCCGCGGTCAGCGCATGAATATTTGCATCTGTAATCCAGTTGCCGCTGCTTACGTGCAGACCCAAGAGATTCGAGTGCAGCTTCTCGCGATCGGCGAGAAAATGGCCCATGTATATGGCTCCCGCAGTTCCTCCAAACAATCTAACGGTATGAAAGAACGCAGAGAATGTCAGGATCCACTGAGGTTTCGACAACCCCCCAGTGAAAACGCCCTGCAGGACAATTCCTCCGACCAGCCCTATGAGAGCAAACGATTGGCCGACGCCTGTCAGCAGCTCGGTGCGATAATAGTTTTCTGCGGCCCACGCACTGGAGTATTGGGCGCAGAAAACAGCCGCGAGGGCTGTGCACGTCAGCCCAGCAGCGAAGACCAGCCGAGGATCCACCCCGCTACGCAGTAGAAGACCCCCCATCAACGCGACCGGCAGGAGCGGAATAGTGCTCCAGATGATTGCCGGCCCGATCTGATCGGCCTCGAAACCATGGATAGCCAGCGACTGCGGAATCAGGATGATGGTTAAGGTGAGAGTAAACCGAAACCAGAAGAGCAGACTTCCAAGCAGGACAGTATTCCATCGCCAAAGATAAGGGAGCGCGACAAGGGCGTTGGGACCGAGTAGTCGTCGTACAAGCGCGCATAGTGTGAAGAACGCGCCGGACCAGAGCAACGCGTTGAATACGCCGGAGCGCCACCAGTCGAGCCTCTGGCCTTGCTGGAGGGCGGCAAGCATCAGAGCCAATCCGGCACTCAGGTACAGGAACCCGACAAAGCTAGGCGCAGAACCACCCTTCTTTCGAGCAGGAGCCGGCGGTATCCCGAAATAGATACAGATGATCATCACCGGCGCGATGAGAGCGGAGCCCCAGAACATCCAGTGCCAAGAAAGTTGGTCGCGATACCACCCATAAAGTGATGGCGCGACATTGACTGCACCATCGATGGACGTTGCATAGAATGCGAGTACAAAGGGTAGAAATCGCACGGGGGCGATACGAAGGGCAAAGGTCAGGGTGAGCGGATAAAAGGTGCCTGAGGTCAGCCCGGCGACAATCAAGGCGGCAACCAGAAGGCTAAAGCTGTGTATGAAGGGCAAGAAAGCGCAGGTTGCGGCAAAAGTGCCTGCTGCAAACAGAAGGACGCGGCGTGGTCCGAGTAAACCTCCGAGGTAGACACTAAATGGGCCGATAAACATGATCGAAGCGTTGTAGGCGCTGTCGAGCCAGGCACCGGCATCGTAACTGATGCCGAGATGACCTTTCAGGTCCGCCAGCCCCAAGCTAAGCATGCGACCGGTAAGCGTGACGAGGCCGGCTCCGATGAGCACGCCGAGTATCCCCACCAGCGGCCGGGTGGAGATTTCCGACGGGATCGCGGCGGCCGTGGCACGCGCAATCTCCGCAGAGCTAGGTGGACGCGTTGTAATCGCTGCAGAAGCCATGATGGTCCTTTATCGCCTGGTGCGGACTGTGGCAGTTACAGAAAGACCGGGTTGAAGTTTGGCGGCCATGTTGGCATCCTCCAGCCCGATCTTTACAGTAATGCGCTGCACGACTTTGGTGAAGTTGCCGGTAGCGTTGTCGGGCGGCAACAGTGCAAACTGCGATCCGCTGGCGGGGGCGATTTGGAGCACTCTGCCATGAATGACCTGCCCGGGGTATTTGTCGACGCGAATCTCCGCGGGATCGCCCACTTTCACGTTGGTGAGCTGCGTCTCTCGATAGTTCGCCTGTACCCATTTGGTATTGCTGACGAACGGAATTACTGGCGTGCCAGGAGAAACCAACTGGCCAGGGCGAACTTGGCGCTCGCCAACGGTGCCCTCCCCCGGCGAGGAGATCTTGGTATAGCCGAGGGCCACGAGGGCAGCAGCGAGACTCGCTTGCTTGGCGCGCAGGTCTGCTTGAAGTTGCATTTCCTGGGATAGCAAAACGGTTTTTCCAATGCGCTCTGCTTCGGCTGAGAGTTCACTGCTGCGCAGACCGGTTCTGGCCTGCGCGAGGTCGGCCTCACGGCTTGCCATCTGAGCCGTGAGGCTCTCCTCGTCAGCGACGACCGCCTCGACCTTTTGCTGAGTAGCTGAATGACTCTCATAGAGGGCTTCCTGGCGTTTGCGTTCCGAGCGGGCACGGGTAAGGCCAGCTTGTATAGCTTCCTTGCCGGCCTGAGCTGCGGCAATTTGGGCTTTGGCCAGATCAATTCCCTCAAGCGCTTTTGCAATCTTGGCATCTTGCAATTCGCGTTGGCGAAGATTGTTGTTTATCGCGGCCCTTGCTGCCGCGATGGCCGCATTCGCCTGGTCAACCTGCGCCTGGTAATCTTTGTCTTCCAGTTCGACGATCAGGTCCCCTTTGTGCACCTGCTGATAGTCGGAGACGTGCACTGCGCTAACGATACCGGGAACCTTGGTGCTGAGGGGAGTGAGGTCGCCTCGTACGTAGGCGTCGTCAGTGACCTGGTCGATTCGCCCGCCCTCCCAGGCATTCCAATTTCGGGTGAGGGTGATGATCAAAGCGGCAGCGAGGAGGAGCACCACTATGGGCGTGAGATAGCTGAGCCACTTCGGCTTGGCGGCGGGCGCCGGTGGGGGCTCGGGTGCAGTCGTGTGTGACGGAGCCGACGCCGTTACGGTAGTCGACGGTGCAGGTGTTATCGCGGCCATAGAGCCTCCCGATTACGAGATTGATCGTGCAAAACGGATGAGAGCCAAACCGGAATGTTGGTTCGAACCCGGCCACGGTTCAGTTCATTGAACATTTCGTGCCGCCCTCCTTCGTAAAAATCGCGGGAGATATTACGGATTCCAGCTTGGCGACAGCGCTCAATCAGCGTGCGAATGCCTTGCAATTGGTGGCCAATTGGATCTTCGCTGCCGGAAAAGAGATACATTGGCAAACCCGACCGTATTTTGTAAAGCGCATCCGGGTCGGCCAGCCGTGCAGAAGCCGCCAAGAAAAATTCCGTCGATTTGGGCTGATGAGTTGGGAAACAAAGGGGCTCGTTCATGAATTGCACTACAGCGCGCGCCGGGCCCCGGCTCTGCCAGCGGGTGCGTGCGATTTGTAAGCCGTCCTGGCTCGTAAATCGAAACTCGTGCTGCGAATTCTTGTTCATAAGGTCTCGGCACCGAGGACTCGACATTCCCTTGACCTCAGACTTCTGCGGCGGTAAGGCAACTCGAATTGGGAGCTGCAAACGGCACGTACATAGAGCGCTTTTGCGTATCCTTCAGGAATGCCAACCCTTTATCCCCCGGATGACGATCCACGAGAAGCACATCACCCGAGCGCACCTGTGCCGTGGCCAGCAGCCTGGAAAGTGGGCAGACGAGATAGCGTTCGATGGCACGTTTCAGGTGGCGCGCTCCGTACCGCTGATCGGTCCCCTCTTCGAGCAGGAACTGCCGTCCTTCAGTCGTTACTCGGAACAAGAAGGGTCGCGTCGTCGAATCCAACACGCGCTTCTGCACGTGCCCGAGTTCGATTTCCAGTACTTCATCCAGTTCATCGCGCTTCAAGGGGTGAAAGACGACCAGCTTATCGAGACGGTTGATGAACTCCGGGGAGAACTTGCGTCGGGCCGCTTCTATCGCGGCGCGTTCCACTTTTTCATCCAGTCGGTGCACCGGCTTGTCGATGGGTTGGACGAATCCCATCCCACCGGTCAGCAACTCAGTGATCTCAGAGCCGCCAAGATTCGATGTCATGAAAATAATTGTTTGCGAAAGGTCGACCCGGCGGTTGTCCCCCAACGTCAAGGTTGCCTTATCCAGTATTCCCAGCAATAGCTGCCAGAGCGAGTCGCTGGCTTTTTCGATCTCGTCAAACAGCAGGAAACTTAGCTTCAGCTGTTCGGTATGGCTCTTGGCTAGCGCTTCCTGGGTAATCAATGGGTGCGTTTCGCGGTGGCCCAGATAGCCCGGAGGTGAGCCAATCAGTTTGGCGATCTCATGCGAGTGCTGAAATTCCGCGCAATCGACTTTGAGCAGTGCACGGCTATCTCCGAACAGAATCTCGGCAGCGGCTTCTACAATGCGCGTTTTGCCTGAGCCCGTCGGCCCTAGAAACAAAAGGTTTCCGATTGGGCGCGCGGGACAGTGCAGGCCCGCAGAGAACACCTGATAGAGGTCGGCAAGCGCCTGTACGGCCTCTTCCTGCCCGACAATCTTGTGCCTCAGCGCATCCTCGAAATGGCTCGACACGGAACTCCGCTTTCCCGTGTCCAGCTTCTTCGTGTGGCCCCATTGCGTCGCTGTCGCCATAACATCTCCTTCAGTGCCGTGATCCAGAATCAACTTGGACACGATACTTCAATTTCAATCTCCCGAACCGCTTCGTTCTCTCGTGATCCACTCGCGAATGTATGCTGGGCAATTTTTGAGCTTGATGCTGTCGGTCTCGCAGCCCTCGAGAAACCTGACAGCGTCGCGATCCACCAGGGTTAGGTCTTTTAAGTCCAGGACAATGCGGCGACCCTTCGGTTCTGATCCAAATAGTGTTTGCATCTCGGCCACATTTTCGGCGTCCATGCGACCACTCAGAGTGAAGACCACTTCTCCGTTCGCCGCTCTCTTGATCTTCAGCATCTACCCTCTCTTGAAACCAGATACTCACCATTACAAGGCAATCCCGGCTCCAATGGTAAGCTGCTGAAAATGCATAAGTTGGTCGATACAGAATTGACGAGACCTCGCCAATTGGCGAGGTTCTGTACAGAATGCTCTTGGAGGGCTTCGAGAATAGGCGCGGTTGATGCCTCTCTTCTGCGAATCCGGCATCTTTGGCGTCCGTATCTTTTGAAATCATGCGCGAATACTGACCTGGAGGATGCAACGCCGTCTTGAACGAATCGGTCCCGATCGGGACGTTCTTGCTCAATTCTTCGACACTCCCGTTTCTAGCTGTAGATGGATTCCTGCTTGTGATCGGTAGAGAGTAGCGCTCTGCGGAAGAAAATGGTTACGGAGACGAGGATTCAATACCAGGCCGCACGTACGCCTCAATCCTCGAGCAATTTGAGGGATGTCTCAGGATCCCCGCACATGTGGACGTGCTTGTCGTTCCTGCCAGCGGGCAAGACTTGGGGAAATGCCCGTCAGTCGGCGGAAGTGCCGACCGAGGTGGCTCTGGTCGGAAAACCCGACGGCCAGCGCGATTTGGGACAATGGTAGTTGCGTGTCACGAAGCAAGTGCTCGACATGTTCGAGGCGGCGCTGCAGCAAATATCCGTGAGGCGGCATTCCAACGGATTGTCGAAACGCGTGCGAAATGGTGCGCGGAAAGCTCTGCCATGGAAGCGAGAGCCCCGAGGCTTATCCTTTCGGCGAGATGCGATTCAAGGTATTCGCATATGCGGTGTTTGAGCGCGGGTGAAAGGCCCCCGCGGCTGGGACGCGGAGCTTCCTGAATTTGCAAACTTCCCAGCATACTCATCCTCGGGTGTGAGTGGACGATTGCCTCTGGCGAGCTACGCGACACGTTCGACCTGATGAGGGGAGGGGTAATCAATGCGTTCCACCCGCCATTGCCGCCAGCGCGACTCAGGTGAACCGCAATGTCCTGTCCACTACCGCGGCGGAAAAGCGAAAGACTGTAATCGAAGACCGTGGATAGGTGCACTCCGCCGGCCAGGCGCGTGTCATTTAGAGAAAATACTAAACGGGCGACTCGATCCGCCCCAACAATGCGCTGATCCTCGTCAACCGCGAGAAGCAATTCGCACCCGCTATTGTCGGATGGCAAAGCGGCGATGATCCAGGCATGCCGGAAGAACTCGCGAAACAGTCGTTCCTCGACGGCGCGCGCGGAGGCTATGGCTGCCGCCAAGGCCAACTGCTGGGTTCGATCCGACCCATCGGAAATGACTGCTGAAACATCCAGCACCCCTGCCAGTTTGCCAGCGGCGTCAAAGATTGGCGCACCCGCACAACTGAGTTTGGTGTGCCGGGCGCGATAGTGTTGGCCGCAATGAACGAGAACCGGCCGTTGTTCGGCGATGCAAGTCCCGATTCCGTTTGTGCCTTCGATCTGCTCCGACCAAACGCCGCCAAGCCAGATGCCCCAATGTTTGAACTCATCGGCCCTTGCTTCATCGCCGCGATGGTGAATCGCGACTCCATCGTTGTTGCACAAAAGAACCACATACCCTTGCTGCCGGACGATCGCATAGAGGCGATCGATTTCTTCCCGAGCGTGTACGACAATGTCGGCAAGCGGTTCCCTGGCAACCTTTAATTCTTTTGTGTTATGACGTTTGGCGTCGCCCGGGTCCTCGGGTCGACGCGATGATCGGCTATACACCGGCGCCATGAATCGGATATTTCTGCGGCAGCTGAACTTACGGGTGTGCTGGTAACCGCAGCCTCGACAGGCTGGACAGGAGGATAGCGCTCAGTATCGGGGCTGAGACGATTCATGACCGCAGAAGCCACTTGGCCCTCCAGCACCCAGCGTATTTATGGCTTTGGGCTTATTTCTGAGCACGCAGCGGATCGCCCTGCTGGGGCTTTACGGGAGTGTTCACAATCCCCATGAGTTTTCGCGGGTATTGTAACAGGGCGCTACCAGGCCAACAAGCTGAGTTCCTCCGCAACGGCGCGGTCACGATTTCGAGGCTAAGTTTTGAAGCGATTCTTCTGGATCTTCAGTGACCTGATCTTCGACTCCAGGGTGGATCGTGGCATGCCGAGCTTGGCGGCCGCGCCTGAAGGTCCGAAGACGCGTCCTTTGCTTTCGCGTAAGGCCGCCTCAATCATCTCTCTCTCCTGAGTGGCGAGCTTCTGAGAGAGGTCAAGAGGGCTTTTCGGCTCAGGGGCAAGAGGCTGGCGCGAAAGCCAGCTTTCATCCACCGAAAAATTCTCCGATTCACATACGATAACGGATCGCTCAATAACATTCTGCAGTTCGCGAATGTTACCTGGCCAGGCGTACGACTGCAGAAGGTCCAGTGTCTTTTTGTTTAGCCCCCGTATGCTCTTGCCTGCTCTTCTAGCGAAGCGATCAATGCAGTACTCAACCAGCATAGGAATATCTTCCCTGCGATCGCGCAGAGGAGGAATTTCGATTGGGAAGACATTAAGCCGGTAGAACAGATCGCTGCGGAAGCTACCCGCGGCAACGGCAGCCTGCAAATCACGGTTAGTGGCCGCAATTACGCGAATATCCGTTTGGATCGAGCGAATTCCGCCGACACGCTCAAATTCGTGTTCCTGCAAGACGCGCAACAACGCAATCTGAGTTTCGGCCGGAAGTTCCCCTACCTCGTCGAGGAAAATCGTGCCTCCACCAGCCAGTTCAAAGCGGCCCAAACGCCGTTGCGCTGCGCCTGTGAAGGCGCCTTTCTCGTGGCCGAATAATTCGGAAGCGATCAAGTCGCGCGGGATGGCGGCGCAGTTTACGCTCACAAAAGCCCGTGGCGACCGCTTGGACCGTCGGTGAATCGCACGGGCAACGAGTTCTTTACCTGTCCCCGTTTCGCCGGTGATCAAAACGGTGGAATCAGTACGAGCGACCTTCGACACACGAGAAAGTACCGCTTGTAGAGGCAGAGAAGTTCCGACGATCTCCTCGAACATGGACGCCTTGTCGATTTCTTCACGCAGGACAACATTTTCGTGCTCGAGTCGTTCTTCCGCCTGCTTGCGATCCTCGATATCGGTGCCCGCCACATACCATCGCACAACGCGGCCTTGTTCATCTCGCAGCGGGTTGTAGCGGAAAAGGAACCAAAGATACTTGCCGTCGTTTCTCAGCAAACGAGCTTCGGTCTCGTGGGGGGAGCCGCTTGATAGCGTGCTCTTGAGCTCGCACATCACGCGCTCTCGATCGTCAGGGTGGAGGAGCGTTATTGGCAACTCGTCGATACGCCAATCGAGCAATGGGCGAAGCTGCCAGTCGTGTAGTCCTGAGCTGTGGTACTTGAGCGCAATCTCGTTCGTATAGACGAGACGGGCATCGGCCGTTAGCACGTGAACGTGCTGCGGCGTGAGATCCAGCATCTGTCGAAGCTCTGCTTCCTGTTCCCGGATCTTTTCTTCGGCTCGCTTCAGAGCGACGTTTTCTTGTTGCAGTTTCTCCTCAGCCCGCTTGCGGTCTTCGATATCGGTACCCGCAATATACCAGCGCATGATCTGTCCCTTGTCGTCGCGCACCGGATTGTAGCGAGCCAGAAACCAACGATAGCTTCCATCGTGTTTGCGCACCCGCAACTCCACGTCGTAAGCAGAGCCGCTTCCCGAAGCACGAAGCCAACAAGTCTTTACACGTTCCGAGTCATCAGGGTGAATGTGAGTGGCAGGGCTCCTCTGGCACCACTCATCAAGGCCAATGCCGAGGTAATCGAGCATCATGCGACTGGCGTAAAGACGTTCGCGGCCTGGGCCGTATACCGAAACAAGTTGGGGCGTGAGATCCACGATCTGTCGGACCTCCCTCTCTCGCTCCCGAATCACCGCTTCTGCCTGGCGCTGCTGGCTGACATCGGTAACCGCTCCCACGAACTCGAGGTTGCCCAAGCTATCCCGCGAAGGGTGAGCGGTCACACGGACATGCTTAATGGAACCGTCGGGCGCTTGCAAGCGATGCTCAAAATCAAAACCCTTGCCGTCACGCGACGCTCGATCGATTTGCTGTTGCACCAAGCCGCGGTCATCCGGATGAACTCGTGAGAGGACAAATTCCATCGTCGGGTTCGTCCTGGGATTGCATTGAAGGATTCGGAAAGTCTCGTCGGACCAGAAGATCTCCCCGGTGGATACCTTCCAGCCGAAGCTGCCGGTATGACTGAGCCTCTGCGCCTCGGCCAGATACGCCTGCCGGCGCTGCAACTCCTGGGCCAATTGCTCGTGCTCAGTCACATCCATTGCGGTGCCGACAATTCTTTTCAAGACCCCGTTCTCGACAATAGGAAGAGCAACGCAACGTATGCACCGAACTTCGCCGTCTGGTCGAACAATCCGCTTGGTGACATCACATCCCGAGGCTTCTGCAAACATTCGGTTGATCAGCGAGCGCATGAACTCGCGATCGTGCGAATGGATGATTGCCAGGTATTCCTCAAGGCTGGGCCCTTCTTTCGCCGGATCAAGACCATAAATGTGGAAAAGTTCGTGCGACCAGTAAGGGAAAAAACCCGCAGGGTCCAAAACCCAGCTACCCATGTGCGCAAGCCGCTCTCCCTCTGCGAGGTAGAGTTCAGCTTGTTTGCGTTCTTCAATCTCGAGGTCAACCCCGATCCAATACAACAGAGTTCCATCGCTCGCCCGGAGAGGTTCGGCGCGACTGAGGAACCAGCGGTACCCACCTTCAGCGTTACGAACTCGAAAGCTTGCCTCACCGGCGCAGCCAGTGCTTAGACAGGTCGACCATATCCTACGCGTCTCTTCATGATCGTCCGGATGCAGGAGGGGGATATGGGAATCCCAGCTAGCGCCAGTGTCAATACCGAACCGGAGAGGGTGATTTTTGGGAAGGCCAAGGTAGTCCGCACATCGTTCGTTCAAGAAGGTCAGAGCCCCGGAGGGGAGAGCATACCAAGTATGTGCTGGGATCATGTTGAGAGTGGCTTGCAACTGCGCCTCAAGCCAGGGATATTGCTGACCAGTCCCATCTAATGCCCTAACAGCCATAGTTTCGTCCCCGACGACATTGTGTCCGAAAGCGAACAATGCAACGGCTCACCGACACCATCGATTTCTCGCAAGCGGATGGAAATGCGTCGTAGCCGTCTTCGAAGTGCGCGGCTGACAACCGCCGATCACTAACTTGAAAAGCGTCAAAGGTTTGACCAGTTCGTTGAGTCTGTGCCGTATCAGAAGTTGAGCGGTCCCGTTTCTCCGCCATTCCACTCCCCTAAGTCTCATTGGTTCAGCGTGTGGGCGCGCGCGACCGACACAGATCGTGGCAATTCAAATGCCGTCAAAAGCCTGGTCGGACTGAAAGGGGCGCGAGATGGAACGCAAAGCTACGGCTGTTTGGCGAGGGGATGTGAAGAGCGGAAGGGGGTCGTTATCGACGGAAAGCACTTCTCTACACGAGGCACAGTATTCGTTCGGCACGCGATTTGAAAACGGCGTTGGCACCAACCCTGAAGAACTGCTGGCCGCCGCACATGCCGGTTGCTTTGCCATGGCGGTTTCCTCGCAACTGGGCAAGATAGGCTTGAGGCCTGAAAGGCTGGAAGCGACCGCAACGATAACTTTCCAAAAGGTCGGCGAGCATTTCGCGATCACGAAAAGCCATCTCGACTTGTTAGCTCAGGTTCCTGGCGCTAGCCAAGCAAAATTCGATGCTGCCGTCAACGCCGCCCAGACGGGTTGCCCGGTATCAAGACTTTTTAGGGCGGAGATTTCTGTCGATGCACGGCTCGAGGTGACGGCCTGATTCGCACCACAGGCGTAGTAACAGGTTGAAATTCCATCCATGAACTCCGGGTTGATCGCCGGCTTAGCGGCTATTTCTGGGTCGATCGTCGGTGCCTTCGGTTCCGCGGTGGGCACCTGGATCACGACGAGGCACCAGGACCTGCGCGACCTGCTGGCAAAGCAGATTGTTCGCCGCGAGGCGCTGTACTCCGATTTCATTACGGAGAGCGCGCGGCTGCTGGTCGACGCGCTGGAGCACAATACGAGCGATCCCCAGAAATTGATACCGGCTTACGCGCTCCTGAGTCGCATTCGACTTAGCTCGTCGTCGAGCGTTCTGGCCAAGGCTGAGGAGGTCATAAAAACCATTATGACCACTTATCCGCAACCGAATCTCACTGCCGAGCAAATAGAGTTTCGTGCGGTGAACGGCGAAGATCCACTGCGACAATTCAGCAACACCTGTCGCGGTGAACTCGAATCGATGCAAAAGCAATTGTGACGTGAAGAACCCAGCCCACGTATGCGGCAGGTGAGTGTTTGAAGTCGAGCCTAGTGGCAGGCATTTCGATTGTGCGGACACCTCTAATCGGCGGGAACTGGAAGATGTACAAGGACCGCGCTGGAACTATGTCTTTCTTCGAGACATTTCGGCCGTTGGTTGAGGAGTCCGAACATTGCGAGATCGTAATCTGCCCATTGTTCCTCGACCTGGCAACTGCGGTCGCTGCTACTCGCGGAACGAGCATACAGATTGGCGCGCAGACTCTGCATTGGGCGAAGGAGGGTGCCTTTACGGGTGAGGTCTCTGGGGAGGGGATCAGAGCGTCGGGTTGTTCGCATGTGATTGTCGGTCACAGCGAACGCCGTGAGTATTTTGGCGAAACCAACCAGAGCGTGCTCAAGAAAACCGTAGCAGCGCTCGACGCGGGACTTATCCCGATCGTCTGCGTTGGAGAGCGCGAAAAGAAGAACGCCGAAGCCGTGCTGACTGAACAGTTTCGGTGCTCCCTTGGGGCGCTTGAGGATGGACAGTTCGCAAGAATCGTAATCGCTTACGAACCCATCTGGGCGATCGGGACTGGCAACACCGCCACGCCTGAGGACGCCGCCAATGCTCACCGCTTCATCCGTGCTCTGGCGAACGGTAGATTCGGAGCAGAGGCGGCGGCTAACGTCCGCATCCTATACGGCGGCAGCGTCAAACCGGAAAATGCGAAGGGGCTTAGGGCGCAGCCTGAGATCGACGGATTCCTGGTAGGCGGGGCCAGCCTCGACCCGGTTAGCTTCGCATCGATCGTCAACGCTTGAACTAGAAACCACCGAAGAATAGGTGCCGTGAGGTCTTTTCACACTTTTGATCTACGTATGGAACTAAGCAAAAGCCAACGTGACGGAGAGAGGATAGTGGTCGGAAGCCGATATCGAGCAATGGGCCCGGGGTTCGACTGCGCGAATCGGTCCTCGCGCAAAAATCCAGTCGATGGTTCGCCCTGGCTCCAAAAATGAGTGCGGGGTTGTTGGGCACGTGCTGATTCGCAAATGCGTTCTGAAACTGCGCGCTGACCGATCGCGGTGGAGGCAGGCCCCGCCGGACACATCGAGATTGAAGTCGCCGGCGAGCACGATCGGCGTGCTTGTGTCGTATCGCCGGGCATCCTCCAGGGTCTCCTCAATCTGGGAGCAGCGCAACGCGTCATCGCCCTTGCTCTCCAGGTGCAGGTTATAGGTGACTACCCTTTTCCCCGCGATGTGTCGTTTCGCACACCAGCGCCAGGCGTCCTCCGATTCTTTCCTGAAACGGTTCGATCTCAGGCAGGAACCAGCGCGGGCGCCAGAAGTTCGATTGCTTCTGAAATCGTAAGATCCGGGAATTCGATAACGGCCAGCGCGAGAGCGTCGCTTGGCCGTGATAGGCAGGCGATGCGCGTGAACCCTGTGTTAATTCCTGGAACTCACGCCCGAACACATAGTTCATCTGCAGCTTCTGCGCGATTTCTTTCGCAATATTAAGGTGATGCGTCCGCCGCGCATTCAGATCGGACTCCTGCAAGAGAACAACGTCGGCCTTCGCGCTAGCCAGGAACTCGATGACCTTCTGCAGTCGCAGCCCCCGATTGATATTCCAATTCACAACACGAATGGAATCCGGTGGAATGAGGACCAACCGAGGAGGTGAAAAATTGCCTGTTTCGATCTCCTGCATCGAAATTACCGCCTGCCACACCTTTTCAGTGTACACACCTGGATGGTCTCCAACCGCGAAACAGATGGCCTCATCACGAGAGGATCAAAGCAAACCTGCGGCGTATTCGCGCGATGGTTCTGCATTCTGAGAGAAATCTGCGCGATTTTTCACCACCTGGCGCTCGGGCCTGGCAAAAGCGAGAGAGGAGTACAGCGCGATAGGCCAAACCAGATTTGCTCCAATCACGCTCAAAACGAACGCCACGCTCATGAGATTAAAGAGCGCAAAGACGAGCAGGGCATAAGGGAAAAAACAGCGCCGGACGATGAACTCCGTATGTCGGCCGAAATACAAGAAAGGATTCGATGGCCGGCTCTCCGCGTGGCCCTGCCAGATTTTCAGTAGCTGCTCTGGACGCCCAGCGGCAAGGCGGCGCCGCTCCCATCCGGTGGCGAGGAAGCTTGCTAAGGCTCCAAAAAAGAGCAGGCCGCCATATACCAGGTACGTTCTTGTTCCCGAGCTTCGCCACCGTCCTATGGTCATGCCCACAAGAAGAAACAGGTAGAACGCGTAGTCGCAGATTGTCTCCAGCCAGCAGCCGAAATCGGATTCCAGTAGTTTCAAACGAGCGACCTCTCCATCGCACCCATCCAGAATGCTGGCGAAGAGGCATAAAAGCGCGCCGAGCAATGTGCTCCAGTAACCGCCGTAGGCGAAGAATGCGGCAGAAGCAATGCCGACTGCCGAGCGTGAAAATACTGACCATGTTTGCCGTGATCGGAAGCTTGATGAGCTGCCGGCTGATCGGAATGGAGATCCGGCGATTCAACCGCGCGTAGAGGCCGTCGGTAGGTTTGACCAGCCAGCGATCCAGTTTTCGTTCGGCAGCCTGGCAGTCCTGTGGAGTATTGACGCGCTGCCACTGTTCCTCCGCGACCGTCATAGAAACGACCGAGTGCATCTCGGTGAGTGACGTCCGCAGTTCGTTTAGCGTTCCCGTTTGCGTTGGACAACGCTCTGCGAAATCGCGGAGCATCTCGATAGGTAGAGCAAAAATGCCGGCAAGTTGGTCGCCACTTACCAGCGCCAACGCCGACCTCCCATCGTTCCACTCGGCAGCCTTCCGGAGTAAAGATGGATGGTAGGTTTTGTTTCCGTCTATCAAAACCAATCGTTCGCCGGGCGCCTTATTGGCAATAAGCAGTAGTCGCTGAGAAAGAGAAATGCCAGCGGCTGCTTCGATCCACTCGACAGATTCGGGAAGTCGTCCGGTAAAGAACAAAGCGCGCTGCACTTTTCGCCTGGTGATGGGATCGGCCACGACCATGAGGCACGTAGCCCCGGCCTTTTGCGCCGCGAGTATCGTTCGGAGAAGGATGGGCAGGGTGCCGACTCGATAGAGTGAAGAGCTGAATTGGCGGTTCCCGGGTTCTCCATCGGCGAGGAATATTGCGAAAACGATTTCGTCTTTCGGTGAACGGTTGCTCGAAGAATTCGCTTGCGCTCCTGGAGATGTCGCGACCGCTGCGGTAGTGCTCCCAAGGATTTTGGATCTGCGGTGCTTTCCTGACCGTGTCAGCAAGACAAAACAAATGGCGCCAACCGCGGCCCAGAAAAGTGACCGCAACCGCCTTGACAATCCCAAAGCCAATCCGGTCGCACTGCTCAGTCCAAACATCTTGCCGATCAGCATGGTTCCAGCCTCGTAGGTTCCAATGTTCCCTGGGTTGAAATTGCCCAGGACGTTCACGAGCTTGGTCAATGCTTCGATGACCAGGGCGCTGAAGAAACCCATTTTCACGCCCATCAGCCAGAGGATTAAACACACCTCCGATACAGCCATGCACTGAGAGGCCAGATTTAGAGAAAAACTGGCCCAGAATGCTCCGGGGGTCTTGTGATGGAAATCGAAAAGCGAATGCTCAACGGACTGCACCAGCACATATCTGTTTTCCATCCAATTTTTGAGGGAGGGAACGCGACCGATGACGCGGGCACTCCATGAAAGCAAAGGTCAACGTTTGCGTACGGCTAGCAACGTGAAAACTAGAAAGGCGATTAGAGTAAAAGCGAACAGACTCGCGTACAGACGCAGAGCATGGGAAAGCGCCACGAGGGGCAGAGCGGCCAGAATTCCTGCGATGGTGGTCGCAATGCCCGTGACGACATAGAGGCCGCGATCGAGCGTCACGGATGCGAGACCAGTGGCCAAGGGTATTTCTGCACTCATCTGCGAGACTCGCACCGAATCTCCAAGGGTTTGTCCCAGGATACCGAGTTGTCCGGCGGCTTCTGCCCCAAGTCGAAGCCCCACCAAGCGCGAGAATGAGATTTTATGCTGGTCGTCACCCAGAGTAAGCCGCCAACCCCATGTCCTCGCGAGGTGCGAAACTCCGGCGAGGGCAAGTACTAAAATGATCCCCCAACTGAGTTCAGAAAGGCTTTCCCATAGATTGCTGGGACCAGCTCGCCAGACCAGGTAAACAAAGAAGCCTGCGCTCATAGCGATCGCGAAGAGCCGGAGCGGAAGTTGCGCCTTTGATGGGATTTTAAGCATCGACCAAACTCTCCGCGAACGGGTTTTCAGGGAAGTCCACATCAAAGATGCTTTCGGCGTGAGCCAATGCTTCAGGGCTGTCGACGTCCTGCCAGTGTGCGTCGCCGATATCAAAGGCTCTCAGTTTCTGCTCACGCGCAAGTTGGCGCATGCCATCGGACAACGAACAATTCCCGTCTCTTTTTGCTGATTCGAGCCTGTGGAAGAGTGCCGGGCTGCACAAAAACATCCCTGTGTCGAGGGCGTCATAACGGGCAAGATCTTTGCCGATATCGACGATATGATCCGCTTCGCATTTGACCTTCGTTGCGTCGTCGAGGTCAAAAACACGATCCACGTTGTGGTCGACAGCCAGAATCACCTCGTCATCTGCCAGTGGTTGCTGCGCTAGGCCCTTGGCTGTTTTCGGCTCGAAAATGTGGTCTGACATGAGAAGTAAGAATGGATTGTGAAGTTCATCTTTGGCCGCCAGGGCGGAGACCCCGTTGGCTTTGTCGTATTCCGGATTTTCTATCAAGGTGACAGAAATGCCGTCAAGCGGCCGCTCGGCAAACCAGCGGCGGATCAAGTCGGCGCGATACCCGACAACAATCACGAATCTGGTAATTCCGGCTTCCTGACACGAGGTCATGACGTGCTCGAGAAGTGGTATGCCGTGCAGGCGCACAAGAGGTTTGGGAACGCCGCCGGACACAGATGCAATTCGGCTCCCGTTGCCCGCAGCGAGAATCAGGCATTCATTAACGGTCGTCATGGCTGGCCCACCTTAGTGAATCGGTGTTTTTCGCAAAGAAGCTCTGCGGACCAAAGGAAGGTCTTTGTGTGATTCATGGCTTCAGCATTTCCTTTGCGGACATCACGGAGTTGTCGGGGGCGTGCACCGTCTTGGGCGCGTAATCGAAATACTCGATGTTCACGTCCGTCGTGCCAAAAATATGGGCTTCGGTGACGCTTTG
Source organism: uncultured Acidobacteriota bacterium (assembly GCA_963721915.1). Classification (GTDB taxonomy): domain Bacteria; phylum Acidobacteriota; class Terriglobia; order Acidiferrales; family UBA7541; genus Acidiferrum. Next base: position 31,575 of record CAVRLD010000015.1, read on the forward strand.
CGTCGAGCGGGGAAACCAGAGTAGGACCGCTTTTCTGGTAGATCTGCACGAAATGCGTGCTCTTCGTCCAGAACGAAGGGTTCTTTGCAGGCTGGCCCTCTGCGCGGGCCAGCGCGTAATCCTCCGCGTCCACCCAGATGCGGCCGCGAAATAGGTATTTCTCTTTGCGTTTGGGGCTGACTTCTAAAACATAGGCTGTGCGGCCGTCAATTACTTCCGTTCCAGCAATTTTGAAGTCGTAGTTTTCGGGATTGATTCTAGTTTTGGCGCGAGCTTCGGGATGCGACGTTTCCGATTCCGATTCCAGCATCTTTCGCAAAACGTGCTTGTCCGCTGCTTTCCAGCCTTCTTCCGACACGACCTCGAAATGTTTTGTGCCGTCCGGGTCGCCTTGCACCTGCACGAGCATTTCCGCGCGTTTGTGGAGATGCTGATTATCGAGGACGTACCGCCGCATTCCGGCGTATCCCTCAATGGAGACCTGGCGCTGCAGGTCCCGAGAACCCATCCGTGCGACGATTTCCTCAGCCGTCGGGAGAGATGGGGATTCGTCCGCCGCAGCGGCAGACGCCGGAAGCAGAAACAAAGCAGCAAGCAAGAGGCGATTTCTCATCGTTAAAACTCCAAAACAAATTTTCCGCGGTATTCACGCCAAGATGAGTTGAAGAACCCCCCGAACCTGGCGCTGGTCAGGTTGTTCTGTACGTCCCGTGGATCGAAGTGGTTGAAAAGATTGAAGACCCCGCCTCCGGCGCGCGCGTGTATGCGCTTCGCCCCAAAGTGCAGTGTTATCGGTCGTGTAACCTGCAGATCAAACGAAGAGAATCTCGGGAAGCGATCGACGTTTCGCGGTCCAACGTATTCGCGGAGCTCGTTTTCGACGGAGTAGGGAAATCCGGTGTGCAAGTCGTAAACGGGAACGAGTGTTAGCTTTAAGGGGCCGGCGAATGTGCCCCAGAACAGGAAACGGTTGGGCGCATCAAACGGCAGCCGACCACGAGCATCCGGCTGGATAATCGGTTGCGCGAGATTCCCAAAGAATTGATTGAGATCGTTAAGGTCCCCAAAGGCACGGGAGCGGACATACGAAGCGTTCAGCACATGGTGAGCTAGCTGGTAGCGGGCCGTCACCTGGAACTCATGGTAGGATTCACTGCCACCGTTTGAGAGTTCGAGTGCTCCTGTCGTCCCGGTGGAGACCGGCGAAACTACAAAGTCGTTGGTAGTGTTGCGTTGTTCGTAGGCGATTCGCAGCAATAAGCCGGCAAGAATCTGGCGATCGAGTTCCAGATTCCACGACGTGCTGCGCGGGCTTCGGAGCTCGCCGATTATTTTGTTCTGATAGGACACAGAACTAAGCGCCATGCCGTTCTGGTCGAGCACAGTGACAGTGCGATCCGGCAGGTCGCTGAACGTGGGAGCCATGAGCGGGACGCGGTCATAGAACCGGCCGACGCCGCCCTTCAGCAGTGTTTTTCCATCCCCGGTCAGTGACAGGAGAAATCCGGCGCGAGGCGCAGCGTGGGTCGAACTTGTGATCGTGTCGTTGTCGAAGCGCAGGCCGAAGCTCAGGGTCAAACGTGGATTGATCGCCCATTGATCGCCGGCGAACCAAGCCGTCTCGTTTTGACTAATACGAAATGACGTTGGCGAAGTGAAGGAGATCCGCTCCACAGGTTCGTTCGACACACCGTCAATCTCTACCGGAAGGAACGTCTGGCGGCCTTCGTAGTCGGAGTGCTCGTAGCTCAGGCCCACCATGAATTGGTGCGAACCGGCGAAGTGCCGGGGCGCAAACTGATAGTTTTCCTGCCAGCTGGTACGGGAGGTGCGACGCGCCTGCCGATTGAAGAAACCGCCTTCGGTAGTTTCGAGCAGCAGACGATACGGATCGTCGCTCTGCGCGGTGACGTCGGCGTTAAAGCGCTTGTAGCTGAACTGCGAATTCAGCAGGCCTCTCTGGCCGATGACAAAATGATGCTGAACGTAGATTTGATAGCCGCGCTGATGAAAATCCGGCGTCGACGGCTGAGGCGTAAAGGTGTTAAGGCCGAGGAAGTCGAGCTTCTGCGGATAGAGCGCAAACGAAACACTCGCTGTCTGCTTCGGAGTGAGGATGAAGTCGAACTGCGTGTAGGAATCGAAACTCTCGAGTTTCGTATCACGTGCCAGAGGTGGAAGGCTGTTCACCGGCGTACGCACAAAGCGGTATTCAAAGGACTGTGTAACGGCGATGCGATCCTTCACGATCGGCCCGGTGAACGTCATGCGTGGTGTGGCGGCACCAATGCCAGCGATGGTGCCGTCGCGATCCCGCAATCGGGGCACGAAATTCTGGAATGAAAAGTGAAACTTCTCGTAATCGCTGGTCTTTGTAGAGACGGTGGAAACGGCTCCTGTGAACTTGCCGTATTGGGGATCATAGGGATTCGAAATGACTTCCACCGACGCCACGACATCAATCGGAAGATTGATTGCCGGACCGCCAGTCACGGGATCGGTAACGTTCGCGCTGTTCACCAGCGCGCCGCTCTGCGTATTGCGAGTACCTTTGAGATTGACGTGTCCATCCGGCCCGCGAACAACTCCAGGAATGAGAGGAAGTGAGCTTTCAAACCGCTCGTTCACATTGGGCGCGTCGCGTAAAGTCTTATCGGAAATTGTCTCCGAGGGAGCAGGGTCTTTGGTTTCCGCCTGATCGGGTGTTACGACCACAGAGCTGGTGAGTTCAACGGGTTTCAATTCGAGAGGAACGCGGGCCTCCTTCGCTTCGACCTGCACTGCCTGTACAGCCTTCAAACCGGGCGAAACAGCTTCGACCGTGTAGGTCCCAAGGGGCACGGCCGCAATAACATACTTGCCGTTCTCGTCCGATTCAGTTTCGAAAGTGGCTGGTCCGCTCAATTTCACTGACGCGCCAGCCACAAAGGATTGGTTCCCTGCAGAGTCTTGAATAAACACTGTTCCTTCGACCTTAGCGGTGGTGGTGTTAAGCTGTTTCCCCCACGACGCTATCGCGAACAAGCAGATGGCAAATGGCAGGAAAATCAGCAGGAAGACGATTTTTCTAGTCGTGGAGTGTCCTCTTCCGTTCCGATGTCGAATGCGGATTTCTTCCGGCCTCCGGGGGATCTGCGCTCGACGTGTCAAACTCTCTCCCAGCGTGGTTCGAGACTGCGTTCGGCAGCATGTGTCTGAGACACGCAAGACCGGAGCGTCACAGCTCGCCGATGCCTGTAGGTACCGCACTCGATCCATCCCCGCATCGAGTTCCATGAAGCATGCACAATTCCAATGGGTCGATAGCTCGGACTACGTTGCATCTTGTTTCTTATCAATCGGTTGATGAATGCTCAGAGTGCGCTCGCGGATGGACCGCCGGTGCGTGACTCGGAGGGATGACGAGGCTTCGACTTTTTGGGCGAGTTGTTGACAACTAGCGTGGCGATTGCGCCTGAACTTGTGCCGCGTTCATTCTGTGAGCACGTTGAGGTGGAAACCTTAAATGAAACTTGTCAGTCGCGGGCGAGCAGCGATCGCCTGCCACGTGAGCCGCAAACCTCAACGCCCGGCGAGCGGATCACTTTTCGGTCAGCCAAGGCTTTGACGAGACCGTCAATCCGATGACCGCAGGCTCGTTTGCCCCCTTCACTGCCTAGCCGGGGTCTCCGCCGGAAACGGCTCCAATGGAACAAGATAAATGGTCGCGCTCAGAAACGAATGGATTGGAACACGGGGTGCACCTACCTGAAGCGGCCGCGTGGCGCTCCAATGCGGCGTGGCTCGCGTGGGCGGCCGTTCACCTCGAGTTTCTAGCGCAGTCTGCGAATCAGCGTTTTCCTGCAATGGGTTTGGACACACGTGACTGGAAAGCGGCGTTCGCAGTTCATCGTGAAACATCGCGGTCAGGAGTCCGGAACGATTTGCGCGAAAGCGCAGCCTCGCACGGCACGGCAGGACCGAGGAAAATGCACAGGACGACGCACAAGACGGATTGGGGAGTGGTTGTCGGTCGGGCCACGGGAATACTTGTTCTCCTGGCCGGAATCCTCTTTGCAGCGGGGTTGTGCAATGCGAGTCCGCGAAGCGATAACTCGGTCCCGAATATCTTTGATCCCCGCTCGACACCAGCGGAGTCCATCCGTGATCATTCCTATTTCGTCCTAGCTATCACCGGTCTGATCTTCCTCGTCGTCGTCACCTTATTGATCTACGCCGTCGTCAAGTTCCGTGACAAGCCGCTGACAGCTGGACGCGAGCCTGCCCAGGTGTACGGGAGCACGCAAATTGAGCTGGCTTGGACCATCATTCCCGTCTTGATTGTGTTTGTCCTGTTTCTTGCGACGGCACGCGTCATTCATGCGATCGAGGATGCCCGGAAACCCGCGACGGCCGTGGAGGTCACCGCCATTGGCCACCAGTTCTGGTGGGAGTACCGCTATCCGGCTTTGGGCATCGTCACGGCTAACGAACTGCACGTTCCGGTGAGCGATCCAGCTCACCCAACGCCCACCTTTTTAAAGTTGCTTTCCGCTGACACGGATCACAGCTTTTGGGTTCCTCAACTTGCGGGGAAGACAGACTTGATCCCGAATCGCGTAAATCACACGTGGATCGACCCGCACCAGACTGGCGTCTACGTCGGCCAGTGTGCCCAATACTGCGGAACGCAGCACGGAAAGATGCTGCTCCGAGTGTCGGTCGATAGCCCCGAAGAGTTCGCTGCGTGGGTCCAGGCACAAAAACAGCCTGCAAATCACGATGACAAAGCGAGTGCGGGACGGCGTGTTTTTGAAACAACTGCGTGCATAAATTGTCACGCAGTTGGCGGTACGAATGGGACGGGGCGCTTCGGTCCGGATCTGACGCACTTGATGAGCCGGGACACAATCGCGGCTGGTGCGGCCCTGAATACGCACGAAAATTTGCGCCTCTGGATCCAGAACCCGGACGCGATTAAGCCGGGCTCGCTCATGCCTGCTATGAAATTGAGCGACGCCGATCTGGACGCACTCGTGCGCTATCTAGAGACGCTCCGCTAGAGAGAAAGGTTTGAGGGACGGGCTATGTCATCGGATGCAATGGCCATTCATCAGGGAACAGATGTAGGCAGCCGGCCATGTGTCGAGACGCTGCACGGGTGGGTGACTACGGTCGATCACAAGCGCCTGGGCATTCTGTACATCCTTTATGCCCTGCTGTTTCTCGCCGTCGCCGGCTCGGAAGCCATGATCATACGCATCCAGCTGATGTATCCACACAACAGCTTTGTTTCGCCGCAAGTCTTCAACCGTATATTCACGATGCATGGCACGACCATGGTCTTCTTCGTAGGCATACCCGTGCTGTTCGGGTTGGCAAACTACCTCGTGCCGTTGATGATCGGGGCTCGGGACATGGCCTTTCCACGCCTGAATGCCTTCAGTTTTTGGCTGACGGCGTTAGGGGGATTTCTTCTTTACTTCAGTTTCCTTGGCGGAAGCGGGCTGTATGGCGCCGGAAATGCACCCGATGTGGGCTGGTGGGCCTACGCTCCGTTGACGTCGCGTGCGTTCTCGCCGGGGCACAGCTCAGATTACTGGACGATCTCGCTGCTGGTGGCCGGCTTCGGCAGTATCGGCACGGCAGTCAACATAATAGCGACGATTCTCTGCATGCGTTGTCCGGGCATGAAGCTGAGCCGCATGCCTTTGCTCGCGTGGCTGAACCTTGTCGTGTCCGGCATGGTCCTCATCGCCATCACACCGCTCTCGGCGGCACAGATAATGCTCTGCGTTGATCGCTATCTCGGCGGACACTTCTTTGACACCCAAGCCGGAGGGTCCGCAACGCTGTGGATGCACTTCTTCTGGATTTTCGGACATCCGGAAGTGTACATCCTGATTATCCCCGCTTTTGCGGTTTTGTCGGAAGTCATTCCGGTATTTTCGCGGAAACCTATGTTCGGGTATCCGGTCATGGTCGGAGCCACCATAGCCATTGGGTTCATCAGCATGAGTGTTTGGGCCCATCACATGTTTTCTATTGGAATGAGCTCTTACGGCAACACCTTTTTTGTGCTGACGACGATGGCTATCGCTGTTCCGACTGGCATTAAGATCTTCAACTGGCTTGGCACCATGTGGGGAGGGCGGATCATCCTTAAGACGCCAATGCTCTTCTGCATTGGATTCTTGTTTAATTTTTTAATCGCCGGTCTCACCGGCATTATGTTGGGCAGCGCGGCTTTCAACTGGCAGCTTACTGGTTCGTATTTTGTCGTGGCGCACTTTCACTATACCCTCTCGGGATCATTTCTGTTTGGAATCTTCGCGGCGTTCTATTACTGGTACCCAAAAATCATCGGAAGAATGCTGAGCGAACGCCTCGGCAAACTCCATTTCTGGCTCTTCTTCATCGGGTTTCACCTATGTTTTGATCTCATGCACATTCCAGGTTTGCTCGGCATGGCGCGCCGAATCTACACCTACGAGCCCGGACGCGGTTGGGATACTTTGAATCTGCTCGTCAGCATCGGCGCATTCATTCAAGGCATTGCCACGCTGATCTTTGTAGCCAACCTCATTATTTCCTACTTCAAAGGGGCGAAGGCCGGGAACGATCCCTGGGACGCGTGGACTCTCGAATGGTCGGTGAGTTCGCCGCCACCAGCGTACAACTTTGCCGTGACGCCGACGGTCGCCAGCCGCCGGCCTTTGTGGGATTTGAAGCATCCGGAAGACCCGGATAGCCGGTATGAATGAAGGAATCGAGCGATGAGCACAATCACAACTCCGTTTCCCGAAACACCGGCGACTTGGAAGCTTCCGTACAGAGGCAAAGTCGGCATGGCGTGCCTGATTATTGCCGAATCGGCGATCTTCACAATCTTCGTCGTCGCGTATCTCTATTACATTGGGAAGAACCTCACGGGGCCGACTCCCCGCGAGGTGCTCGAGACCCCGATTTTCTTCACTGTCTGCTTATTATCCAGCAGCCTTACGATTCACCTCGCGTCAAAACTTCTCGAGCGAGGCAAGCGCGGCGCGTTCCTGGCTCTGTGGTTTCTCACCATCGTGCTGGGCGCTCTTTTTATGTATGGCACAGCACGGGAATGGCACCGGTTTATTTACGAGCGTGGTCTGACTATCTCCACGAATCTTTTTGGAACGACCTACTATTCGCTTGTCGGTCTGCACGCGACGCACGTCACGGTAGGTCTGCTGATGCTCACTATTGTGCTTCTCTTCGGTTTGGCGGGGCGAGTAGGGCGCGAGCAGTCCGCTCGCATCGACGTGCTTTCTATGTACTGGCATTTTGTGGATGCGGTGTGGGTTGTTGTTTTTACCGTGGTTTACGTTTTGGGTCGCTGAGGAGAACCGATGGCTACGCAGCTACCTACGGAACACATCGAGCAAAGCTCTCGCGCACCAAGAGAGATCGAGGTGCCGGCATCCACAGCGTGGCCTCTCGTTCTCGCTCTTGGATTTACGCTGGTGTTCGCGGGACTGTTGACGAGCGCTTCCGTGAGTATCCTTGGCGCTGTGCTGGCGCTCGCCGGTTGTGTGGGTTGGTTCCGGGAAGTTTTCCCCCACGAGCATGAAGAGATTGTGGCGATCGTCCCGGAGGAAATTTATTTCAGGACAGTGCGGCGCATCGTCGAACGAATTCCGATCGCGCCAGACCAAGTACGTGCGTGGCTCCCGGTAGAAACTTATCCCATATCGGCCGGAGTGAAAGGCGGGCTGGCGGGAAGCGTGCCAATGGCTGTACTCGCCTGCCTCTACGGCCTGTTGAAGACTGGAAGCATCTGGTATCCCATCAATCTTCTTGCCGCTGTTGTGTATGCGCCGTCCGAGGTGCCTCCGATTTCGCAATTGAATTCTTTCCACCCAGGCCTGTTTTTTATTGCCGCGCTCTTACATCTCGTCACTTCCATACTTGTGGGATTGTTGTACGGTTCGATGCTTCCCATGTTTGCACGCCATCCTATTTTACTAGGTGGCCTGATCGCTCCGGTTCTGTGGTCCGGACTGCTGTACTCCATTATGGGCATTCTCAATCCCGTGCTCGGGAGTCACATCGACTGGGTCTGGTTCATGGCCTCGCAGTTTGCCTTCGGCATTGTCGCGGGACTTGTCGTTATGAGTCAGTCACGCGTGCGGACGAGGGAGAACCTGCCCTTTGCTTTGCGCGCGGGAATTGAAGCTCCGGGGATCATGCCACCGCGAGGAAGCGGGGAGAAATAACCTTGAACCCTTTTCGACATCTTTGTGCATTCGCGGCGCTCGGCGCGGTGTTCCTCTCGAGTTGCGCTTCGCCGCACGGCCAGCCCCGAGCAGGTTCCGAGACCCTAGCGCCGAATGAGGTCTTGGAATTTAGCGCTTTGTACGCCGAAAACTGCGCGGGTTGCCACGGCGCGGAAGGGCGGGGAGGAGCGGCCATCGCGCTCGCCGACCCGGTTTATCTGGCCATCGCGGACGATGCGGCAATACGCATAGTCATCGCCAACGGTGTGCCTGGAACCTCCATGCCGGCCTTCGCTGAAAGCACCGGAGGAATGCTCACGGACAAACAGATTGATGTGATCGTGAGCCAGATCCGATCGCGTTGGAGCCGAAGCGGAACTCTCGAGGCAGCCCATCCACCTTCCTACAGGCCGAAATCCACGGGCAATGTCCCGCAAGGCGAGGTCGCTTACAAGACTTACTGCGAATCCTGCCATGGCCCGGGCGGCCACGGGGGACCAAAGGGCAGCAGCATTACAGATGATTCGTTTCTCGCACTGGTCAGCGATCAGGGATTGCGCACCATCGTCATCACCGGTCGTCCTGATTTGGGTGCGCCAGACTGGCGCGGAAACGTCCCCAGCAAACCGATGTCGGATCAGGAAGTCACCGACGTAGTTGCGTGGCTCGCCTCGCGACGCTATCAAAATCCGGGACAACCATATTCGGTTTCGAACTACGCACAACATTAGGAGCTTGGTGATGGCAGATCAAAATACACTATCCCGTCGCGGCCTCTTCATGAAGATGGGAATTCTGTTCAACGGATTAGTCGCGACCGCCCTTGCCGTGCCCATCGTGGGCTTTGTTCTGTCCTCGATCACGCGCGGCCGAGCAAACGCGTATCTCTCTTGGGTCCCACTGGGACCAATCAAAGATTTTCCCGAAGGCGAGACGCGGCTGGCCACGTTCACCAATCCCTACGTGACCCCGACCGACGGCAAGACCGTGGAAACCGCGTGCTGGGTGCGGCGCGTCGAAGGAGAGCAGTTCCAGGTTTTTGCCATCAATTGCGCGCACCTGGGCTGCCCCGTGCGCTGGTTTCCGCAATCGGGCTTGTTCATGTGCCCCTGCCACGGCGGAGCGTACTATCGCGACGGTTCGCGCGCTTCGGGTCCGCCGGAACGCGGGCTGTTCGAGTATCCGTTCAAGGTGCAGGACGGTATGGTTACGATTCAAGCTGGCGAATTGCCGACTCCGGGGTCCCCAACCGCCTCTCTTTTCGGGAACAAACCACGGTGCGGTGCACGGAACGAGTTGGTTTCCATCGAGAGCAAGTTGTCCGCCTGCAGCGAAACGAATCCTTTGCTCAGAAAGACAAAGACATGGGCGTGATCGGACAAATCGGGCAATGGTTTGACCAGCGCTTGCAACTGGCCGCTCCCATTCGTGACGCGGCGGAGCATCCCGTGCCGCGCAACACAGCGAGCTGGTTCTATGTGTTCGGCAGCGCTGCGCTAACCGTCTTCCTTCTTCAACTCGTTACTGGAATCTTGCTGGCCCTGATTTATGTTCCTTCGGCGAGCGAGGCTTGGAGCAGTCTGCAAGCACTGAACCATGATGTAGCTTTGGGCTGGTTCATCCGCGCCATGCACGGGTGGGGCTCGAATTTCATGGTGGCGATCGTCCTTATCCACATGGTGCAGGTCTTCCTCTTCGGAGCGTACAAATTTCCGCGAGAGCTCACCTGGATCGTAGGCGTCTTTCTTTTGCTGATGACGCTAGGCATGGCTTTCAGCGGCCAAGTGCTGCGTTTTGATCAAGACGCTTACTGGGGCCTGGGTATCGGAGCTTCTATCGCCAGTCGCGTGCCCATTGCAGGCCCAATAATCGTGAAATTGATGCTCGGTGGACCGATTATCGCCGGAGCGACGCTGTCGCGATTTTTCGCGCTGCATGTCTTCGTAATTCCAGGAATGCTGATCGGTTTCGTTTGTCTTCATCTTTTGATGGTGCTGAAGCTCGGAATTAACGAATGGCCGATGCCAGGACGTCTGGTCAAGCGCGCAACGTACGAGAACGAATATCATCAACTCACAAGAAAAGATGGCGCGCCCTTTGTTCCGTATGCGGTATGGAAAGATCTGTTCTTTGCCGCTTTCATCCTCTCGGCAGTGGCCGCATGCGCTCTGTACTTCGGTCCGTTCGGTCCTACCGGCCGCCCGGACCCGACGATCATCCAGACGGTGCCGAAACCAGACTACTTCTTTTTGTGGCTGTACGGTTTGCTGTCATACTTGCCGCCTTCCATGGAGACGCCAGCTCTCCTCATTGGCCCCGTAGTCGTTATCGCGTTTCTTGTTTTGCTGCCATTTCTTTCTGGAGAAGGGGAAAAGAGTTGGCGCCGCCGGCCAATCGCTGTTTTGACGGTTCTGCTGATCGCCATAATCCTGGGAACACTCACCCATCTCGCTGGCTATACGCCGTGGAGCCCGCACATGAACGCCTGGAGCGGCGATCCGGTGCCTGAACGACTTCTGCATGGCACCACTGCACTTCAGCGGCAAGGGGCGCTCGTGTTTCAGGTCAAGCAATGCCGCAACTGCCATTCGCTCGGTGAACTCGGCGGACAGCGAGGCCCGGCTCTGGACAGCGTTGCGGTGCGACTGACGCAGGACCAGCTCATCCGCCAGGTGATCCAGGGAGGCGGCAACATGCCGGCATATGGGAAGAATTTGAGTCCTGCGGAGACGACCGCACTCGTCGCATTCCTCGGAACGTTGCATCCAGCAGGGCAAACTCCCGCGCGCGACGCAGCGCTCGACGAGGCCCAAGAGAAAAGCGCTTCCGCGCAATAACGCTACCCATGCCAGCCTCCGTTCAAGTCGCATTCGAATCCTGGTCGTGTTCGGTTGGGCTGACTTTCGCAGTGGTTCTGGCGGGGTTTCTATATCTGCGTGGATGGCTTCATCTTCATTCGGCTTGTGTGAATGCCATTCCTTCCTGGCGAGCTGGCAGTTTCTTTTTCGGACTGTTCTTGAGCTGGCTGGCAGTGGGCTCACCTCTCGCAGCCTTCGACGAGGAATTGCTGACCGTCCACATGGTTCAGCATTTGCTGCTCATGACCGTCGCTCCTCCTTTGATCTTGGTAGGGGCACCCGTGATGCCGTTGTTGCACGGTCTGCCCCGGAAATTCCTGCAATCCATTCTCGGTCCATTGTTTCGGTCGCCTGCGATGCAAGGAATTGGACGTGTACTTTCGCAGCCTGCGTTTTGCTGGCTTGCCGCCGCCGCAGCACTGCTGGGATGGCATGTTCCGGCGGCATTCACGCTGGGATTGCAATCGGGAGCGTGGCATGCTGTCGAGCACGCCTGTTTTCTCGGATCCGGATTTCTCTTCTGGTGGCCCGTTGTGCAGCCGTGGCCGAGTGTTCCGAGATGGCCGCGTTGGTCGATGCTCGTCTACCTTTTTCTCGCTACCGTGCCGTGTGACATTCTCTCCGCATTTCTTGCCTTCTGCGACCGTGTTGTTTACTCGGTTTACCTCTCAACGCCGAACCACTCTGTGATTTCCGCTCTCGAAGACCAGCAATGCGCAGGCGCACTGATGTGGACTTGCGTCACGTTCGTGTACCTGTTAGCCGCAGCGATTCTTACCACACGGCTGTTGTCGGAGCGGAGTACTGCTGAAAGTGAGTTGATGCAATTGGACTTGCACGCCACGCTCGCTCCACGCACCGGTTCACAAAGCGTGGAGGTCGTCTGACGATGTCCGGTGAACCCTTTCTTGTGGCTTGTGAACTGCCTGTGGTGCAGCCCGGCCACTCTGTGCGGTCCAACCTCCTGTCCAACTACTGGGCCTTAACGAAGCCGGAAATTAATTTCTTGATTGGCCTGGCAACGGCGGCCGCTTTTTTCGTCGGCTGTGCTGAACCACTCGCGCGCTTTCCATGGGGGCTCCTTGTACACACGCTCCTCGGGACGCTCTTGGTTGCGAGCGGTGCAGGTACACTGAATCAAGTGATCGAGCGAGAGTTCGACGCGCAAATGAGGCGGACATCTCGCCGGCCGATCGCTGCTGGTCGCATCGAACCCATCCATGCTCTGGTTTTCGGAATTCTGTTGTCCCTTGTGGGATGTACTTACCTGGCTCTCGCTGTGCGACCGGCTGCGAGCCTCCTTGCTGTGCTGACACTCGTTTGCTACTTGTTTCTCTACACTCCGCTCAAACGTCGAACGCCGATGTGCACGCTGGTAGGCGCATTTCCCGGCGCCATGCCTGTTTTGATCGGATACGTCGCTGCGGCAGGGAAGCTCAACTCACCGGCGTGGATTTTTTATGCGATTCTTTTTCTCTGGCAATTCCCGCATTTCATGGCGATTGCCTGGATGTACCGCGAGGACTACGCGCGGGCAGGATATGTGGTTCTTCCGCAAGGAACAGAAAAAGCCACGTTCATGGGATGGCAAAGCGTGCTGCCAAGCCTGGCGTTACTCTCAGTCACAGTTGCGTCTCTCCTCTTGAGGCACGCCAGTCCGGCGGTCACGGGTGGAACGTTGTTGCTCAGCCTGGGTTTCCTCTATTTCGCCGGGAGACTCACCGTTGTCCGATCGAACGCGGCCGCCCGCAGGCTGCTTTTGGCATCTATTATCTATCTTCCCTCAGTGTTCGTGCTCCAAGTGCTCACCAGGGTTTGAAGCAGGGTTAGCAGAAATCGATGAACGCGAGATGACTCGGCGGCTCGGCCGTGACAGTGTGGGACTCCAGGGCAGCGTTTTAACCAACTGAACTACGTCCCGCTGAGGTATTACGCTGTTGCGCACGGATGGTGGGCACTGTCCGATTTGAACGGACGACCTTTCGGGTGTAAACCGAACGCTCTAACCGCTGAGCTAAGCGCCCTAAGCAATTCATCGTACAGGAAGCCACAGAGAGCGTCAACGCACCAGCTTTAAAATGGAATAGCTGAAAGCCGCGAGGTTACTCTTTTGAAGAAAGGCCGCCCGTCCGTCCTTTTTACGGCCATCTCAATCGATGCATTCCGATCGCGCCAGCGTAGCGCGATCTCGCCTCACCCGTTCCGCGCCTGAGGCCGGCTGCCTTGCGCTCTGACTACGCTGCCAGTAAACTGACTGCCTTGGATTTGCGGAAAGGGACACGGTCGGAATGCTCATCGCTCGGGACTACGTGGGTCACATGGCGGCGGAAGTGGTCAAGCGGTTGGTGGAAGGGAATCAGATTGAAACCAAGGCCCCTGAGGCGGTCATCCCGCGCGTTCGCCAGCGCATGATGGAAGAGCTGACCGTGGAAGATCGCTTGAACGATGAAGTGCGCGAGATCCTGACGCAACACCAGGACGAAATGCGCCGCACCGGCGTTTCCTACCAGGAGATGTACAAAAAAGTGAAAGGGCAACTCGCTCGCGACCGCAAGCTAATCTTGCGGTAATTCAACACTGCGTCACGCCAAAGGCACACTACCCAAATGCGACTCAGCCGTGAAAAAATCATCCGCCTCTCACACCAGATCACTGATGTGCTGGTTTCCAGCGATGAGGTAGAATTTGTCGAAGACCGCGATACCATCCGCCAACAGGTCGTCCAGATTTTGACCGCTACGCTGCGTGACGAGGAAAAGGCCGACGCCGAGGTCCGCAAGAAGATTACCTCGCAAAAGAAAGAGATCCTCGAGGGCAGCGAGGAGTGGGACGTGATGTATCGCAAGTATTACGCCGACGAACTCCGCCGCCTGGGCATCGCGGCAGCCCCTGATGATCGGCGCTCTCACACGTCCTCGCGCTAACACCTCAGGTTTCCGGAGCGTTCAACCGGCAGGATTGCGACCAAAATAGGTAGCAGCAAACCAAAGGGCGGCCCCAAAGAGGCCGCCCTTTTTATTCTCACATTCTTTCGTCTTGCGTTATTGGGAATCAGGGCGCCGCTTCAGAGTAGGACGGTCGTCATCTGGATTAGCATTCGGATCCTGACCCTGCGTGCCTTTTTGCTGTTGCTCGGTGCGTGTGCGCAAGCTGGGCTTTCCTGGCGCGTTGTCCTGCACCTTGCGGGCGAACATGATGTTGCGCAGCCGCGCCTTTACGCTGTCGAATTCGGAAGTGGTGACGATGTACTCCGGCTTGTTCGGGAGAATGCGTGCAATCTCCTTCTGCGCGGCCTCAATGCGGTCGGGAGTCGGCGGGTGCGTCGAAAAGACCTTCGGGATCGTGCCCGGCCGGCGCTTTTCATCCGCCTGAATACGCTCGAAGAAGGTCACGAACGAGTTAGGGTCGTAGCCGGCCTTGTACATATACTGGAGGCCGAGGAAGTCCGCCTCACGCTCCGAGTCGCGGCTGAACTTCAGGTAGGTCAATGGAATCGCGATGTTCAAGCCTTCATAAAGGCCGTAGCCAGCCCATCCGGCCGGCCCCAGCAGCATCAAAGGAATCGTAGCGAGCTGCATCATCTCGCCCTTGGTAGCATTCTTCGTGCCGTGGCGCGCGGTCACGTGCGAAATTTCATGGGCCATCACGCCCGCCAGTTCCGACTCTTCCTGCGCGCGCAAAATAAGGCCGCTATTCACATAGAAAAATCCGCCGGGCAATGCGAAGGCGTTCACCTCGTCAGAGTCGATCACCTTAATGGTGAAAGGCACGCGCGCATCGGAATTGCGCACCAGGTTCTGGCCCACCCGGTTCACATATTCCGTGACGACGGGGTCATCGATGAGCTTCGACGAGCGCTCCACTTCCTGCGCGAGTCCCTTGCCTAGAGCAATCTCTTTCTCGATCGAATAAAAGTTGATGCCTTTGCCGACGCTGCGATTGCCGATGGCATCCACGTCTTCTTTGGAATTTTTGGGGCTTACGCTGTCCTGTTGCTGGACCGGCTGCTGCTGCGACTTCTGTTGCTGTTCCGAAGGTGGCGCTACTTTGGCGGGGTCCGATGTTGGAGGCGGGCTTTGCGCCAAGGCTGTGCTCACGGCCAGCGCACCTAAAATTGTAATCCTGCTTGCTTGTCGGAGAATCGATTGCATCGTTACCACCTCCGCCTGCCGGTAGTATACACCCCAAACTCACAGCGGGCCGCACTAACTTCTCCCTCATTACGATGTAAGGTCGAGCATCGGGGTTTCCTGCTGCTTGCAAGTTCCCTCTGATTTAACAAAAAGTTCCGAGGCCCGCCAATACGTGGTGAGCCGCTGCTGTGAACGGCCGCAGCGCACGGTCGTTAGGAGTTGACACTCCAGCTTAGCCCCTCTACAGTCAACGTTTACACCCATGCCCGTCTCGAAAATTCAGATTGGACAGCTTTGGAAGAAGGATGGCACCGGAGACACCTATTTGGTGACCCGTGTCTACAGCGAGGCGCTCACGACCATCGTCGTTTTGCGGAAGTCCGGTTCGGAAGGCGAGGCCTTGATTCGCGTGCGCGCCGGACGCACCCCAACTGGTCCGACTATACCGGGATTTTCCCCGGCACAGGAAGAGGAACGCATCTGATACCTCTGACCTCGTGGGTAATCAAAATAACACCCGCATTTACAACTAGATAGAGCGGACGTCCATCGCTACGACGTCATCCACCTTCAGCAGTTCCTTCACCAAAAACGGCTCTCCGTACTTCACGGCGATCATCTGCCCGAAGTGGCGAGCCAGCTGGTTCATTTGGTCCTCCAATTCGTCGATCGCCAGGTAAACGTCGTTCGCGTCAATACTTTTCTTGGCCAGAAATTGCGTCTCATAAGCAAGAATAGCTTTCTTCCGCTTCTCGTATTGCTCGGTGATGTCCACGACAAAGGTCGGACGCAAGTCCGCCACAAAAGCCGTGGAATACAGAATCTTGAACGGGCGATAAGCCTCGCCGGGAATGGGTGCGTGCTTCAATCCAGCCAGAAAGCATCCTTCATAACCCAACGTCGAGGCATGGTAGTGGTCCGGATGACGTGCATCCCAGTAGGGAAGAATAACGGTGCGTGGGCGCACCTCGCGGATAACCGCTGCAAGGCTCAACTTGTGGGGGCGGCTGGCCTGCACATCGGAGTCAGGTACGCCCAGTACCTTGCGCCAGCTGACCCCCAAGAATTCGGCCGCCAACGCCGATTCCTTGGCGCGCGTTTCGGGGGTTCCGCGCGTGCCCATTTCACCCGCGGTGAGGTCGAGGATGCCTGTCTTGTAGCCGCGCTCGGCCATTTTGATAAGCGTTCCGCCGCAGGTCAACTCCACGTCGTCCGGATGCGCGGCAATCGCCAACAAATCGAGTTTCATTGGATGTGCGCTCCTCCGGGGTGATTCTAGCAGCTTCTTGGGCAGGGCCTCTCGGCGCAGCCTGATCAGGAACAAAGCACATTGCCAATCTCATCGAGCAATTGTGTTCCGCAACGGTCAATTTCAACGGATAGTCGCCCAACGTTCCGTCGAATGTTGGAAAAGGGGAATAGCTACGGCCGAACGCGCGTCAAACACGGTCTGCGCCTGTTCGCCACGCGGCGCTCGGGAAGCCGCCACGAACGATCGGGACTTGAAACGTCAAGCTGCAGGTACTACTCAAAAACTTATGTTAGGGTTTTAATTCCATGACCGCCTCGCTCTCAAACCACGTCGCGCTGGTCACCGGGTCAGGCAGACGCCTCGGCCGCGCCGTCGCGGTCGGCCTGGCGGAGCAGGGCGCCGACGTGGTCATTCACTACCGGTCCTCGGAAGCGGAAGCGCGCGAGGCTGTCGCCCAGATCGAAAAACTTGGCCGTCGCAGCATCGCGCTGCAAGCCGACCTCGCCAAAGCTTCCGAGCTTCCGAAGCTCTTCCAAAAAGTGGAAGCCAATTTCGGCCGGCTGGACCTCCTGGTCAACAGCGCCGCCAACTTCCTGCAAACCCAATTCGTCTCCACGACCGAGAAAGTCTGGGACGCATCGCTGGATACAAATCTGAAAGCGGTCTTCTTCTGCTGCCAGGCTGCAGCCCCGCTCCTCAAAAAAACGCATGGAGCCATCATCAATTTCGCGGACATCGGCGGAATTCTCGGCTGGACCGGCTTTATCCCCCACTCCATCTCCAAAGCGGGAATCATCATGCTGACGCGCTGCCTTGCGAAGGAACTCGCCCCGGAAATCCGCGTGAATGCGATCGCTCCCGGTACCATCACCATGCCGGGCGATCCTCCTGAGTTGGAAGCCGACTTCGTGAAGCTCGCGCCACTACAGCGCAGCGGCAGGCCAGACGATATCGTCACCGCCGTATCCTATCTCGCCGCCGCCAACTTTGTGACCGGACAGGTGCTGGTCGTCGACGGTGGCCGCACGCTCTAGACCCGAGGGGGCAGCTCAAGGTCGGCCAAAGTTGTTTCTTCAGAAAAGTTTCGCACCACTCCCCCATCTCCAACCACCTCTTCTCACTCAAACACTTCAACCTCGCCAGAGGGATACGAGGTGACAGGGCTATTCCATCTCCATCTCACGTTTGACAAAGCCCGTCGCGTCGTTTAACGTTATTAGTTTGAGTGATGCATAAAAGGAGCAATAGATGGCGCAGGGACAGGCTACCAAAGTTAAGAAGCGGAAGAAGTCGGTTTTAAAGCGCGCCGAGCAATCTCGTCAACGTGCCGATGTGAATCGCGCCAACCGCACACGGGTCCGCACCCTGATGCGCCGCCTGCGCACCGCCATCACCGCGGGTGACGCCACTGCCGCCGGCAACCTGCTGCACCCCACGATGTCCGCCATTGACCGGGCCATCACTAAGGGCGTGCTCCACGAGAACACCGGCAACCGCTATAAATCGCGCCTGACCTTAGCTTTTAACGGCGTAAAAGCCGCTAAAGCCTAAATTAGGCAGCGCAATCTCGCTTTCCGAAACAAACGGAACGGGCTAAGGCCCGTCCCGTTCTTTTGCACCTCCCGTTTCGGGAAAGTCCAGCGAACCCAGATTTCGCTGGACAATTCTATGTCGCTTATGGTAATATTACGGCATCGATAACGGCGTTCGGGCCACTTATTTTCCGCAGCCGCCATTCCGCAAATATAAGCCATTTAGAATCCGCACTCACAAAAGTCTGTCAAAACAAACGACTTTAACGGTGATTATTCCCTTGACACAATAAAGCCGTTCTGGTAGCCTGTCTCTAGTGAGGCTGGCTATGAACCTAATAAACGTCGTCGCCAA
This sequence comes from uncultured Acidobacteriota bacterium, assembly GCA_963721915.1. Classification (GTDB taxonomy): domain Bacteria; phylum Acidobacteriota; class Terriglobia; order Acidiferrales; family UBA7541; genus Acidiferrum. The sequence continues at coordinate 49,933 of CAVRLD010000015.1, forward strand.
ATTCAAGACCGAAGATGAGTGCATTGATCACCTGATCGCGATCCGCTGGCCTAACGGCGTGTGCTGCATCAAGTGTGGCGAGATGAACGTGCAAGAGATGCGTATTGAGGCCAGCCGCCGTAAGAATGGCCGATTCATCCCTGCTCGCCGTTTGTTCCGTTGCCTGCGTCCTGAGTGCAATGGCTACCAGTTCACCGCGAAGGCTGGAACGATATTCGATGCTTCGCACCTACCGCTTCACAAGTGGTTCATGGCCATCGGCCTAATCGTTGAAGGCAAAAAGGGTGTGAGCGCAAAGCAGATCGCGCGGCACCTTGGAATGGAAACGAGCTATAAAACAGTCTGGTATCTCTGTCACCGAATCCGCGAAGCCATGCAGGACGGCGGCGATTTCCTGACCGGCGTAGTCGAAGCCGATGAAACGTTTCTGACTCCCAAGAAACCGCGCAAGGGCAAGCCGTACGTGAAGAAAGAGAAGCGCGACATCGTTCTCGGCATGATCGAACGCGGCGGTAGGCTTCGCCTGATTCCCATCACGGACGCCAAGCGCGAGATAATTGAGCCCGTCCTAGAGGCTCACATCTCCCCGGATGCCACACTCCAAACAGACGGACACGCAACGTACGGCATAATCACGGAGCGTAAATGGGTCGGCAAGCATCGCGTCATTGACCACAATCGCAGCTATGCATGGGGCGACGTTCACACGAATACGATTGAGAATGCCTTTTCCCTGCTCAAGCGCGGCATCTACGGCACGTTCCACAAGGTTTCGATAAAGCATCTAGGCCGTTACTGTAACGAGTTTTCCTACCGCTTCAACCGCCGGGAGGATCAAGCCAACCTGTTTAATTCGACGGTTAAGGGATTGGTGCGTGGCAAGGCTCTGCGATTCAAGACCCTGATTGAAAAAACGGCCCCTTCGGACGTTTCCCTGTAGTCTTTATCCTCTTCATGGGCACTGGCTTGGCCTTGAGAAGGCTGGCCAGTGCCGCGTCAAACTTCTCTTTTTCAACGATAATTTTCTTCTTCATTGGTCGATGCTAACATAGTGGCGGGTCCGGAGGGATTTGGACCCTCGGAACGTGCGGTAACACGTTCACGCGGATTATAAATCCGGCGCAATAAACCAGGCTCTGCCACGGACCCGCCGCTGAACAGCCGGGAAAATCCCCGGTTGTTAAGTGGTGGGGGTCGCGCTAAAATAGGAACGAACCACAGGCGCATTGCGTCTGTCCTTTCTGCCGTCCAAAGCGAAAGATCGGTTCACAAACGCCGGGGGTGCCTCCCCGGCGTTTGGATTTTACGGAACCTGATTCAATAATTCTTGAGCCACAGCTTTGGCCCTTGCGATCCCTAAATTCGTGATTCTATAGCGAGTACCTCTTCGGACCCCGCTTCCATGCACTAATCCTTGAGATTCCCCGCGAGCAACGATTCTATCCGCCCTCTCCACTAAGTACCCCGATTGCCTCAATCCATAGAGCAATTCGTCGGCGGAAACTAGATCAATACCGCGTAGCTCCTTGTGACCGAGCAAAAGTACGAGTACCGCGTCTAGCTCGGCGGCATCCCCTGAAGGCTTAACCGTCAAAGAAATACCCTTCGCATCTTGGTGAAAGATTGGAGCGAACTGAGACTCCGAAACTGTTTCGCTCGGTGTGCTCAATGGAGCTGCGGGTAAGGTGGTCAACTGTGTGTTCTGCGGTATTCGTTCAGAGAACGAACCGTAATGTTTCTCTACAAATGCTTGCGGCCCTTCTGCCTCTAACTCGTAAGGACCGATTTTGACGCGCAATCTGCATTCAGCCATGTGTGCCTCCATGACAAAATGGATTATGTACTTATGTCACGCTTCAAGTCAAGGTGTGATATGCTTGATTCTGCCGATGCGCCCGTAGCTCAGTGGATAGAGCAAGTTCCTGCTAAGAACGAGGTCATGATCACGACTTTTTTGATTGATATGGCAGCCATAAAAGATAAAGACCTCCAAGGGGTTTAGTCCTAGGAGGCCTTGGAATACGTGCTCGCCTACGAGCGTAACGGATACGTGACGCACTATATGTGATGCACAAGGACAAAGTAAAGGGTACTTTGTACTAGTTTCCGCGTCGGAGGTACTGTACCTTGTGTCCTGTCACGGCGTTTCATTTTGAGACACCTCTCTTATTGTGTCAACGGAATATTCACCCTTTAACGCCCTCAGAATGAACACTTACAAAAACGCGGGGGGGGTAGGTATTACGGTTAACTAGATCAGCTTCGTTTGGCCCGGCGTGCACCCAACACGCAATCTGGCGATTGCGACTAGGAACCGCGCTCCTGACGCGCCGCCTATGCCCCAGCCCGGGCTGCACCTGTTCCCGCTAACTCGACGAGTAAGAACTCCAGCGCCGCTCGGACTTCGTCCGCGCCCCTGACCCCGCCCTTAAGTCGACTGTCCGCAAGCTTGAGCGCTGCTAATCCGTTGAGCAGTCGCGGCTTGCCGATCTTGCGCGCATTTTGCAGCGCCATTTCCGCTTGCTCCGGCCTCATTCCCAGGGCCCGCGCAGCCTGCCAACCATTCGAGACGCCCTTCACTTCGCTGGCCTCGATGAGCTTGCGATACATCCAGGTCAACGCGCCGAGCATTTCCAGCGGTTGTTCACCGTCACGCAGGAGTCGCTCCAGAAATTCCAGCGACTTCTTCTGTTGTCGTGACGCCAACAGTCCCGCCAATTCCCAAACGGTCGTCGCCTTTTCCGAAATCACCAGCGCGACCACGTCCTGCCGCCGGATGATTCTGCGATCGCCCACATACGTCGCCAGTTTCTTGATCTCCGTCTGCAAGCGCATCAGGTCTGCCGCGACAAACTCCGCCAGGTCCTCGGCCGCGGCTTTCTCAAACTCCACTTTCTCTTCGCGCGCCATCGATGTCGCCAGCGTGACCGCCGTGCCCAGCCGCTGTTCCACGTTTTCGCCCAAGCCCACTTCCACGACCAGCGTCTTGTCGACCAAAAGCTTCGCCAGCTTCATCCGCTGGTCCAGAGCGGTGGCCTCCAGCACCAGCACCGTAAATGGCGCCGGATTCGCAAGGTAGGCGTCAAGCTGGTCAACGGCCGCATCGCGATTCTTTTCACCGAGTTTCTCAATCTTCTCGACATCTTCCAGGAAAATCACCTGCTGCCTCGAAAGCATAGGCAAACTCTGCGCCTGCTCCAAAGCGCTCTGGGTTTCTCCGCGATCCGCCGAATACCGCGACACGCCCCAGGTGCGCGCCGCTTCCAGGATGAACGTCTCGACCAGCACCTTCCGGCAAGCATCGCGCAAATAAGGTTCATCGCCCAAAAGAAGCAGGGCTGGAATGACCTTGCCCTTTTTCAACCGTTCCAGCAGTTCTTGTGAAGAAATCCGGGCCATCGGGACAACTCTCCGTTAATAATTCTCGGTTACCGCCGCCACCAGTCGCTGGGCAAAATCTCTCGCGACCCGGTCGAGCGCCGGGTCCTGCTCTTCAAAAAAGCTGGTCACGTTCGTCGAGAGTTCATATTCATTGCGAAACATAAAATTGTCGTTGTGATACAGCACCTTTTGCGTGGATGTCTGCGTCAACGTCACTTCGCACTTCACCGTAACCAGCATGGTGGTTGCCCGCCCGCTTGCGGTATCGAAAAGCAGCGGCACCACTTCCAGGCCGACCACTTTTCCGTGCAGCACCGCATCTCCGTCGGACGGATTCGACACCACCTTGTACGGAGTCCTAGCCAGGAATTCGTGCACGGTCGCCGAGGTGAGCCTCTGCTCGATGCGATAGCTCGTAGTCGCATTTTCCAGCGCGGGGACCGCAATCACGTGAATGCCCGGGGGCAGGGCATCGCTGCGTCCGGCAACGTGGTAGCCGCATCCGGAAAGCGGGAGCGAGAGCGCCACGAGTGCAAATCCAAGTTTCTTCATGCGGCGAGCCTTTCCGCGAGCTTCACGGCATTCCAGGCCGGCAAGCGAATATTATCCGCTGCTCCCCAAAACCACCAAGTGCCCGGCTTCGCCGGATCGCGTTCCGGTTGCGCTAACTGAACGGCCGATTCTTCCGCGACACTCAAATTGTTAGGACTGTCCGGCGCTTGCAGCACGGAAAAACCCGCCTCCTTGCAAGCGTTTTGGATGCGGGCGGCGTCGATCGAGATGTCGAGGTCGGCGCAGGCGGAAAGGGTTACGCCGTAAAATGCTGGGATGTGGATCAGCTGAATTGCCGGCACGACCGGAGTTCCACGTAGGCAGACTTGCACCTCGGAGCGAAGATTCGCCAGGGCCGCGCGCAAATCGAAGCGACTCGTGGGCCCAAAGCGATCCAGCGTGTTAAAGGCGACCTGTGCATCGAAAAGCTGTTTCCCCGGTGTCTGGATGGATAGCAATTGGCTGCTCTGCGTCTCTAGTTCCTCGATGCCGGGTTTTCCCCAAGCGGAAACTGACTGAAGGACAGTCGCGTTCAATTGACGCAGCCCGAGGCCTTGCAGGCCGAGGGTGAGCCGAATGAGCGCTTCGGCAGACGCGGACGGAATTGTTACTAATCGAGCCTTTTCGCTTGGAGCCGGTAAGGATGCCGGCGCTACTAAGCCTGATGGTCGAAACCATGGCGTAGAGTCGGGAAGCAATACGGAGTAGCCCGAGAGATCGATAATGACGGCGCCGCTGCGCTGAGCCAATGGCAGGTTCGCTCGGGTGAATTCAATGGAGCCGGTGAAGAACACGAAGCGCGCGCGATCGAAGCTGTCTTCTTCCACTGGCCGGATCACCGCGGGCTCACCACCCGCTTCGGTCAGCAGGCCGGCCGCCAGTTCTTCGTCGAGCAAGCGAAAGTCGGACGCCGCGAAACGGCTCTCTTCGAGCAGCGACTTCACTTCCGCGCCGAGCAGCGAAGATGCACCAGCGATTACAATGCGATTGGAATCCCGGTCAGAAGGCATGGGTCACGCGGTTCGCGAAACCATGCGGTGCCGCAACAGCCTTATGACATGCAAGGTCACGCCCGCGGCGGTGTAGGTCGCGGCAATCAGCAGAAGAACAATCTCGGACCAGCGCCAGATCGCCGCACCCAGCAATGCGATAAAGACGATGCCTAGCGACGGCTGTTTGCGAGTCCAAGGTAAGTCTTTGAAGCTGTAGAAACGGATGGTGCTGGTCATCAGGGCCGCGAGACCCAGTGCCAGGAAAATCCAGGCAATGGACCAGCGCCAATCCTGAATCGGGGACTTGAAGGCGTGCACCGTGGCCGCGATCATCCCTGCCGCAGCGGGCGTCGGCATCCCGACGAAATATTTTGACCCTCCGGGGGCCATCCCCTGCACATTGAAACGCGCCAGGCGCCACGCGCAGCACACCACGAAAGCCAGGCAGAACCACCAGCCAAATTGGGCGATCTGCTGCGCACCTTGCGTGCTATCCAAGCCCGGAAGATGGCGCACGCCCCAGGAGTACGCGAGCAGGCCCGGAGCGATCCCGAAGCTCACCACGTCCGCCAGGGAATCAAACTGAACGCCGAACTCGGTGTTGGTGCCGGTCAGGCGCGCCACGCGCCCGTCCAATGAATCGAACAGAATGGCGAGGCCGATGGCCTTGGATGCGTGATCGAACGGCTCCGTCTGAAGCACGTTACCTGTGAGCGTCGCCACGCAGGCGTAGTATCCGCACAGCAAATTGCCGGTGGTGAACAAGCTGGGCAACAAGAAAATGCCGCGCCGCAGCTTGGGGTTGCGGATGCGGCGGCCGCGGATAGAGGGCTCAGGTGGCGCTGCTGGAGCCTGATGATGTTCGGAGTCAGACATCGTATGTTTTGTTTATGTCCGTTTCCCAGCCGCCGTCAAATTATCGACGGGTGTTCGTGCGGCGACTGGGCGGTCCAGCCCCGAGGCTTTTACCACTGGCCAGCGAGCGAGCACGCTTGATCCACCCTTGACGTTATCGCCTACAGCCACCAGGATTTCCGCCTCTCGCGGCACCCACAGGTCCACCCGCGATCCGAAGCGAACCAACCCGATCCGTTCGCCGCGCTGCACGACGTCGCCGGTTTTCTTCCAACAGACTACCCGGCGCGCGATGAGCCCGGCAATCTGTTTGAAGACCATTTCGCCGGAAGCTGTCGAAAGAGAAATAACGTTTTGCTCATTTTCCGTGGAGGCTCGTGCCATCATCGCGGCGAGAAACTTGCCGGGGCGATAGTCCATTTTAGTGATGGTACCCGCGGCCGGCGAGCGGTTCACATGGACGTTCCAGATCGCTAGGAAGATGCTGATGCGCTTGCCGGAAACGCCGGCGTGGTCTTCATCGGTGACGACAACCACGCGCCCATCGGCCGGGGAAACGATCGCCCCAGGGTCGGCTGGAATCACGCGCTCAGGGTCGCGGAAGAAATAGAAAACAAAGGCCGCCAGGCATACCAGCAGAATTGCCGCAATGATCCAGTGGGCCAGGAAGGCCGCTGCGCCTAGAGCCAGCGGCGGCAGCCCGAAGTAATATCCTTCTTTGACCATGCCAGTTAGACAATACCATAGGCTTCCAGGTCGCGGCGGGGCGACGGCAATCCCAGGTGGTGGGTCAGTTTCCGATAGCGCGGATTGCCAGGAGTTGACCGCGGAGTCTCAACTGAATGTTGGAACAGTTTCCAGAAAGGATGAGACATGCTAGCCTGAGTTGCTTCCACTAACCGCGCTTCCCTGAGACCTTTGTCAACTTCTTCAAGCAAGCGCCATCTCCAAAGCAGCCTGGAGCGTCGGAAAGAGCCGACATGTTCTCTTGGATTTCCGACGACAACAGGTTAGTCATAGTCGTGGTGGTGCTGGCTCTGCTGTTTGGGCTTTTTTGGTGGTGGAACAAGCGTGCAAAGAAATGGCTTGAGGAAAACGCCCAACCTGAGTCGGAGTCCAGTGCCTTGGACTGGCTCCGCGGTGGCCAACAAAACAATCCCACAGCTACGACACTGAGATATTCGGAGCAAGAGTTTCAGGAAATGGTATCGGAAGCCCTGGACGAGGTTCCTGAGGAATTCGACAAGGAGTGGAAAAACGTGGCGGTAATCGTCAGTACAGAGTGGCCGACCGATGCTGACAAAAAGAGGATGGGAATAAGGGAAGATCATTTGGTACTTGGGACTTACTCTGGAGTCTCTCGGACACAGGGGCTCCGTTCAGAAAGTTCGAGACATGTCATCGTAATCTACCAGCCCGCAATAGAGCGGCTTTGTGGTGACGATAAAGAACGGGTTGAGCAACAAATCCGAAAAACGGTGCTACACGAACTGGCACACCATCTTGGGATGTCACATCCAAGGATGAAAGAAATTGGGTTGTAGTCTCCCTGACAGCGATAACTCCGGGTAAACCGGAAACTGACCCACCACCCAATCGCAAGACCCAGGTTCAAAAACCCGAACCTGGGGCACCCTCCGCGTTATGGTGATTGGCGAAGAGTAGGAAACCTTCTCGTCCGATCGACACTCGTGATGGAGGTGACGAGTTTATTCTCCGGGGCACCCTGGCCGGCGGCGAATGGACTAGCTCGCTGGGGACGCGCTAAAGCGCGCCCCTACATTTCATTCGCATCGAACGAGGCTACCCGCAGCGTGCTTGAATGGGCGAGCAAACCTCAGGCGATTAGGCCGAAGACACTAAGGCGCGCCAGCCCGGCGTGGTTTAAATCAGGCAACTATGTAGATTCGCTACGCGCCCGCTGGACGCGGGCGGCGATCCGCTCCATCTCATCTTTGCAGTAGAGCTTCATTTTCTTTAGCTTGATTTCTTCCAGGAGGTGTTCCGAATTGAGGTAGGGGTCCGAGGTGAGTTTTTGGAGATCGGCTTCGTACTTGGCATGCTGCTCGGCCAGACGCTGATACTCGGCGTCTGTATCGAGGAGTATGTCCCGAGGTGCCCGCGCCATGGTGGCCATGCGTTCCTCCTCACGACTTCATGAATGTTAGATAACTACTCCATGAGCGCACGGTAACTCCGTGGCATGACGGCGTCAAGAGGGAACCTCAAAAAACTTGATGTAAGCAGTCCTAGCCTGGGAGTTCTCTCATCATTAGTACCGCCGCTTCTGAGGGGTTTTGATAGTAGGCCGGGCGGCGGCCGTTTTTGACGAAACCGTGCTTTTCGTAGAAGGAGATTGCAGGGACGTTGGATTCGCGGACTTCCAGAAACATCTTCTTGACGCGTAGTTCGCGGCATTCCTCGAGAGCCTCCAGCAGGAGTGCAGTTGCGTTTCCTGTGCGTCGTCTTACGGGATCAACCGAGAGATTTAGAATCTCGGCTTCCTGGGCAACGGTACGGATCACCAGGAAACCGCAAACCGAGCCACCCGCATCGATCACCCAGGCGACCTCTCCGCGCAGCCGCAAACGTTCGAGCGAATTGAGCGTCCAAGCGGCCGCCTCGGGAGACTTAGCGAGAATCGCCTCGACGGCCGGCGCGTCTCGTACTTCGAACTTTCGCACCATGCCTCGGTAGCGGCCCAGTGTCGAAGCGGGATCACGTTTCATCGGCGGATCCATTCTCCACCCGGTGCGCCCGCTCACCGGTTCTCGTGGCCTGCGAGGCCTCGTCGTAGGCTGCGGTAAAATGCAAAATGCCATCTTCAGCGGCTAAAGCCCATCCGTCGTTGAGCGAGTATCGCCGGGGCTGAAGCCCCGGCCTCCTAAGAGAAGGCTTTTTCCGCCGCCTATTTTGCTGCGGGGATGAAATCTTCCATGACGGCTTTTCGCATCAGGTCTGGCGGTAATAATCCTTGTGCGAGAATGAAATCGTGAAATTTCTGTTGGTCAAACTTTGCGCCTAGGGCGGCTTCTGTGTCTTTTCTTAGCTGTAAAAGATTCGTGTACCCGTAGAAGTAGGAGTTGGCTTGCCCCGGCGAGCGGAAGGTATAGCGCTCGACCTCCTGGTTTGCGAAGGGCTGTGAAAAGACGCCGTCCTGGGTGAGAGCTTTCATGGCGTCGGCGGGTTGAATCTTGCCGGCCTGCAACTCCGGATCGAGATACGCGCGTTCGGCGCGCAATAGGCGGAATTGCAGCGAGATCAGTTGGCCCTCGAGCGGCATGTAGGGCTTGGTGATGTATTCGGCGTAGAGTCCCCAGCCTTCGACGTTGGTGCTGTTGAAGGCGTAGCGCGACCTCGCCAGGGATATACCGTGCTCAACCATGGAGTCGAATTGCAGTTCGTGACCGGGACGCGCTTCGTGCGCGATCAGCGTCCACGAAGCGGCATCGAACGTGTAATCGTCGACTTTCTCGGCTTTGGCGCTGCCTGTCGCGGCGGGCATGTTCAGCGGCAATACAAATTCGCCTTGTTGCCCGGTATTGTTCAGGAGAGGAGGAGGAACCATGTGCGGCGCGGGCTGCTGGGCGCTTTCCGCTGGGGTGCCGATGCGGATGCGTGCGGGGCGGTCGGGCAGGCTAACGAGTTTTTGCGTCACGATGATGGCTTCGATCTCTTTTAATCGATCTTTATAAAAGGGAAGGATGGAGTCGCCGACAAGCTGGTTTTCTTTCAGCTTTTTGATGACGTCGCGATAATCGCCGCTTGGCCAACCGTGTTGTTTGGCGATCTGTGCGGCGATCGTTTGCATCTCCGCCTGATACTCCGCGAAGGCCTTGTGGGCCATGACCGCGAGATCGGCGGGTGGGATGTCGATCCCATAGCCCTCGAGTCCCAACGCATACAATTCGGGAGGCTCGCGAAAATCCGCACGCGCTTTTGGCAGGATCTCACTCTTAATCCATTGATCGTAGGCCGTGAGTTGCTCTTTAAGTTTCGCGTAGGGCTCTTCCCAACCCTGCAATTTGTATTGTTTGAAGAGGTCGGCGATTCCATCGACGTACAAGGGGTTGCGCGAGAGGGCGGTTTCCACCCGGGCCTTCGCCGGATAAATCATGTCGGGCTTGGCCAACTGTAATTCGGTGAGCTTTCGTAACTGATCGGCAAAAGGTTTGTAGCCGGGTTCAAGTCCGGCGTACTTTCGCAAGCGCACAACCGCTGCGGGGCGACGTTCGGGGGCCACCTGGTCGTCGAGCAATACACGCAGGCCCTGGTAGAGGGCGCCACTCGCATTGATATAAGGAATCTGGTGGGCCTCAGCAAAATCGTGTTGTTTCAGACGGAGCTGGGTGCTGTGAATCATGATTTCCAGGTCTTGCCGGACGTATTTGTTTTGTTCCTTGGGCAACTGTTCCTGGAATTTGGCGAGGACTGCGCGGGTTTCGGAGGTTTCGGCGACGTCGTCTTCGTGGGTCGGGACGGAAATCTTTTCGTCGTATTGGCTCAGGCCTTCGGACGACGCGGATTCTGGCGAGTGCTTCTTCTCCACGTCGATCAATAGATTTGCGAATTCATTGCTGCGGGCGATCCAGCTCTTGTCGGCTGGATTTGTGGGCGTGCCTGCAGGTTGCGCCGCGGCTTGACTTGCCGAAGCGGATGCGGCGTGGGCTGCGGCAGCAACGTAAGCTACCGCTAGCAAAACCGCTATCGAAACCGCTGCAATCGGGGCGAACCCCAGATTTCGTCTGATCACGAATCGTCTCCTAGGAACATGCATGGGTTTATTTTGCAACGGAATCCCGGGCGTCTTTCCAGAATACTTCTGCGTCGGAGCGCCGCACGTAGTTTGCATCCAGAGTCAGAGGATCGGTGAAGCGTTTCTCCTGCGCCAGGCGATACCCTAGGCGCCCGATGGCAGGCGCGAGTACGGGCGAAGCGGCGTGCACAGTTTCACCCACACTCTGACGTGCTGGCCAGGCTTCCGTTTCCAGGAGCATCTGGGGATCGGTGGAAATCCACTGAATGCTTTGGCCAGCCGCTTTCTCGACTGCCCAGGCGAGGAATTTGTCTGGTGCGATTACGGATTCCTCGCCCACTCGATCGAGCGTCGCGTTGCTACGACGGTACAGCGCTCGATAGACTTGACGCCGCTGCGCGTTGGCGAAAGCCGCTACATAGGATTGGGATCCCATCGCGAGGGTTGCCAACGCTTCCAAACGGGAGACGCTGACGATGGGCTTCCGCGTCACCTCGGCCCAGGCTTTGACTGTCGCTAGGCCGACGCGAACTCCTGTGAATGAGCCTGGGCCCGCGGCGGCAACGTAGGCGTCCACGTCGGCAAACGCAACGCCTGAACCGCTCAAGGCTCTACCGATGGCCGGGAGCAACCACACCGAGTAGTCTTCGGAAGTGTCGTGGGAAACGACGCCGAGAACATTGTCATCGCGTAACACTGCGACGCTGCCTCTTGCGTCGCAGGTATCCAGCGCCAGTAAGAGCATGGGAGACATGCGTGGATTGTACCGCAGCGGATTGGAAGTCGGCGTAAGCGACTCAGGCAATTATAGTTGCGAAGAATGGCCGCGAGCCAGGCGGGGCGCTTTGACCGGGGCACGTAGGAACAAAGGGGCGAAGCGACCGGGTGGCCATATAAGATTCCCGCATGAGAGCAATTTGCATGCCAAATTGGCGCATCGCTTTCCCTAAGCCCCTGATTCCAATGGATATATCTTGACTCTTGGAACACACCTTTCGTACACTGGTTCCTGTATGCATGCCTAGGGGGGCAACCGCAACTTATGGAATACAAAATTGGCGACAAGGTCGTCTATCCGAATCACGGCGTTGGACTCGTAGAGCAAATCAGCTACGGCGTGTTGAACGGCAGAACCGAACGCTATTTTATGATCCGCATTGTTTCCAGCGGGTTGCGCGTGATGGTTCCGCAATCCAACGCAGACATTGTTGGGCTGCGTTCCGTAATTCGATCGAATGATGCGACCAAAGTCCTGGGCTTCCTCGAGACTGGCAAGCTGAATTCGCATCACGATTGGAAGCACCGCTTCAAGGAAAACTCGGAACGCATGCGCACCGGGTCTCTCCTGGAAGTTGCCGTGGTCCTGAAAAGTTTGGTTTCTCTTAGCCGCAGTAAGCCGCTTTCCTTCCGCGAAAAGAAAATGTTGGAGCGAGCCAAGTATTTGCTGGTCAGCGAAATGGCTACCGCGCGGAATACCACGGCGGAGAGCGCCGAGGCGGTTGTGGTGAAGTCGCTGGCGAAGGCTAAGCTGACTTTCCCGATCATGACTGAGAAATTCGAATAGCATTATTTGGTAGGGGTTTGTTTGGCGGGCAACGATTCGTTGCCCGCCTTTTTTATTGTTGGTGTGGAAAGTGTGCAACCAGCCAGACCCAACGGGTGCGCTAGAGCGCACCTCTACATAACCCGAAGAGAGCCACGAAGTACCGACGATGAACAGGGTACGGGTAGTGATTGAGTGGCGTTGCGTTACTTCTTGCGTTTCTTAGGCTTGCCCCAGCCGCCGCCTCCTGGCGTTTCGATTCCCAAAATGGCTCCGGCTTCGGCGAACAGGGAGCACTTGCCGGGTAGTTCGCGTTTTTTGCCGCGGAGCTCGATTGTGTTTTTGCCTGGCTTTCCGGCTTGGCCGCCGGCCAGACCGTAGGGGCCGCGGTTCCGGCGGTCGCAAAGCAAGCCGACTTGAGTATCCGCCAGCAGTTCGATCTCGCGGACGATGCCGTCGCCGCCACGATATTGGCCTTGGCCACCGGACCCGCGGCGGATAGCGTACTTGCGGAGGCGCACGGGGTAGACCTGTTCGAAGACTTCGATGGGCGTGTTCGAGGAGTTGGTCATGTGGGTGTGAATGGCGGACGCGCCGTCTTTGTTGGGGCGGGCGCCCATGCCTCCTGCGATCGTTTCGTAGTAGGCAAAAGCGGTGTCGGAGTGGCGGGGATCTTTGCCGCCGAGGGTGACATTGTTCATGGTGCCTTGGCTTGCGGCGGGAATGCGCAGCGGGGCCGTTTTGGCGAGGGCTCGCAGCAGCGTGTCCACCATGCGTTGGGAGGTCTCGACGTTGCCGCCTGCTACCGCGGCTGGGGGCCGCGCATTCACAATCGTTCCGGCTGGGGCGATTATCTGAATCGGCGTTAACAATCCCGAGGTTGCGGGTACGTCTTCGGCGAGAAGACATCGGAAAACGTAATAGACCGCCGATATGGCAATCGCTTCCACGGCATTCACGTTTCCGGCGCATTGGGGGGAGGAGCCGGTGAAATCGACCTCGGCGGTGGCTTTCGCGATGCTTATGCGTGCTTGAATTCGCAGCGGCTCGTTGCTGACGCCGTCGTCGTCCAGGAAGTCTTCGGCAGTGTAGATGCCTGCGCGTAATTCACGTAGGGCGGCGCGCATCATGGAGGCGGAATAGTTGAGGAGATGTTGGCCGTAGGCGCTGACTTCGCGGTCACCATACTTTCGAACGATGTCGAGAAGTCTGCGTTCACCGGTGCGGCAGGCGGCGATCTGGGCGGCCAAGTCACCTTCGCGCTCTTCCGGCGTGCGCACGTTGGCGAGCAGGAGTGCCATGACGTCGTGATTGATTTCGCCGCGGCGGAAAATCTTTACCGGTGGAATGCGCAGGCCTTCTTGGAAAATTTCGCGGGCTGGCCCCATTGATCCGGCGAGTGCTCCGCCGACGTCGGCGTGGTGCGCGCGATTGGCGACGTAGAAGGACGGATGGCGGTTGCGGGACAAGAAAATCGGCATGACCATCGTCAGATCTGGTAAATGGGTGCCGCCGGCGAAGGGATCGTTCAGCAGGCCGATATCGCCAGCATGCAACGGGAAGGCCGCTCGTGCCGCCGCCACAGACGCGGGCATGGAGCCAAGATGTACGGGCATGTGATCGCCCATCGCGAGGACTTTCCCGTTGGCATCGTAGACTGCGCAGGAATAGTCGCGGCGCTCTTTTATGTTTGGGGAGAATGCCGAGCGGCGCAGCGCGGCTCCCATTTCTTCAGCTACGGAATGAAAGATGTTTTTGAAAATTTCGAGACGGGTTGGGTCGACTTTCGGCTTGCGCGTTGGCCGAGGGAGAGAAATTCGACTAGTTCTTGCGCGCATGGGGCCTCGATTTTTCGGATTTGAACAGCAGGATCTGGCCATAAGCATCGACTCGGGCTTGCCAGCCTGCCGGAACGAGCGTTGTCGCGCTGTATTCGGAAATGACGGCGGGGCCGGCGAAGGAATCGCCGTTGCACAATTGTTCGCGATCGATCAAGGCGGCGGTTTGTCGTCTTCCGTCGAGAACGCAGTCGAGCGTTGTGGCGGCCGGCATTTTCGCGGGCTTCGCTGCTTTTGCCATTTTCGCGATGCGGGGCTTGTCGGTGATTCCGGTGGCACGGACGCGCACGTTTACGATTTCGACGGGACGTTTGGCGTCGTGATATCCGTAACGCTGTTCGTGCGCGCGATGGAAGGCGTTCACGAAATCTCCTCGCGCTGGAACGCTCAATTCGTACGCTTGCCCGGTGTAGCGCATATCCAGACGCCTTTCGATCCGAATTTTCGAGGGTGGGAATCCTTCTTGGCGTAGCGTTCGATTTCCATCGGTCTCGAGTGAGCGGAATAATTGGCTTAGTTCGGCTGAAGGATGATTCGCATTGCGAATCGCTAAGAGCACGGTGCGTGAAAACTCGCGAACCACATCCGCGCGCAGGATTCCGAGGGCCGACAGTGCGCCGGGGAATAACGGCAGCAGCACGCCGCGCATCTCCAGCGCGGAAACGAGGGAGCAGGCGTGAAGGCCGCCTGCGCCGCCGAAGGCTACCAGTGTGTAGTCGCGCGGGTCGTGGCCCCGTTCTACGGAAATGACGCGGATGGCTTTCTCCATTACCGCGTTCGCTACCGCGAGGATGCCCTCGGCGAACTCCTCGACGCTGCGAAAGGCGCCGCGGGCTTTCTCCATCATGTGGCGGGCGCGTGCGACGTTCAACGCAAAGCTCCCGCCTAGCAGTCCGCTTTCGCCGAAGTGTCCCAGCGCGGCGTGGGCATCGGTAACCGTGGGTTCTTCACCGCGCCCGTAGCAGATCGGGCCGGGTGCGGCGCCCGCGCTCTGAGGTCCGACGCGCAGCGCGCCGCCACGATCGAAGCGCGCGATCGATCCGCCTCCCGCGCCTACGGTATGAATTTCTAGCATGGGCACGGCGACTGGGAAACCCGCCGCGATCGATTCGCTGGTGGTGCGCAACTCGCTTGACAATAACGCGACATCGGTCGAGGTGCCGCCCATGTCGAAGGTAATCACTTTAAAGAGTCCGGCGAGTTGCGCTGCGTAGGCTGCACCGGTCACGCCTCCCGCCGGACCTGACAAGATGGTCGTCACCGGCGCCTGTGCGGCCTTTTCCGCGGAGATGATTCCGCCGTTGGACTGCATCACATGAACCCGCAGCGGAGCTGACGCGGTTTTGGGGCGCGGGCCGCTATACCACGCGGTGCGGGCGCGATTGTGGATCCCGCGTAAGTAGCCGCTCATCGTGCGCGCCAGGTAGGCGTTGATCACCGTCGTGGAGGTGCGCTCGTACTCGCGGAATTCGGGAAGAATTTCGTGCGACACGGAGACCAGGTAGCCGGCACGGCGAAGGCGCTCGGCGATCTTTTTCTCATGATTTGGATTTCGGAACGAGAAAAGGAAGCAAACGGCAACGGCTTCTGGTGCCGATCGACGGACGAGTCGTAAGACGCGGTCCACTTCTCGTTTGGACAAGGCTTCGACGACGGTGCCGTCCCAGGCGAGCCGTTCGTTTGCGCCGATGCAGTCACGGGATGGAACGAGGGGTTCCGGTTTATCGACGAAGAAGTCGTATAGCTTTGGTCGAGCCTGGCGTCCAATTTCAAGGACGTCCTCGAATCCCGCCGTGGTTATCAAAGCGACGCGGCCGCCACGGCGTTCGAGAAGTGCATTGGTGCCGACGGTCGTTCCGCAAATCAGGTCGAGCCCGACGTCATCAGTGAAAATACGTGCCGGGGGGAACTGCTTGCGGGCTTGACGCACGGCCGCGGAGATCGCTTCCTCTGGCATGGACGGTTGCGAAGGAACCTTTAGGATTTGTAGCTTTCCGTCGCGCACGAAGACGCAATCGGTGAATGTTCCGCCGGTGTCGATGGCGATCCGCATGGGCCTCAGTCGGGTATCCTACGGTACGGCGGGAGAAGGATTCTCCGGCTGCGTTTTAGGAAAATGTTTCTCGTACCACGCGATGGAACGGTTGAGGCTGTCGACCACGTGTCCGGCCTCGCGGATGCCGTGGCCCTCGCGAGGGTAACGGACGAAGACGGTTTCGACGCCGACATCTTTCAGCGCGACGAAATATTGCTCAGCTTCGGCGATCGGCACATCGTTATCATTTTCGCCGTGCATCAGCATGGTCGGCGTGGCCACCGCGGCGATGTGCTTCAGGGCCGAGCGCTCCCACAGGATATTCATGAAGTCGTCCTGGTGGGGCAGCTGGCCGAATTCGATTTGTTCATACTGATTGTAGTAGGTCATGTAGTTGTAGCTGATCAGGTTGGCGATTCCTGCGATGGGGATGGCGGCGCGAAACATGCGCGTCTGGGTGATCAGCCACATGGTGAGTTGCCCGCCGTAGCTGACGCCCTCGATGCCCATGCGTTCGCGATCGAGCCACAAGTAGCGGCGCAGCGCTGCGCTCACGCCGTAGAGTACGTCCTGCGCTTCGTTTCCGTCTTGATCGCCGAACACGGCATCGGCGAACGCCTGACCGTAGCCCGTGGAACCGCGATAGTTGACGTGTAGTGTGGCCCAGCCACGCGCTGCGAAGGCCTGGTCTCGGAAATTGAAGGCAGGCCCGTTCTGTCCGTGCGGGCCTCCGTGGATGTTGACGATGAGAGGATGCTTCGAGTCCGGGGCCATGCCCAGCGGTCTTACGAGGAATGCTTCGACTTCGTACTTGTTATCGTTACTGACGAAGGTGAACGGTTCGATCTCCGCGATCTGTTTTCCGCTGAGGGTGTCGGGGTTCAAGTCCGTGAGTTGCGTCGACGTCGCGCCGTTGCGAACGTACAATTCCGCCATGTCGCGAGGGCTGGTGAAGGAGTAGGCAATGGCTCCCGATTTGGCGACGGAGAATTCATTTACGCTGCCACGCCCATTCAGGACACGTTCTGGTTTGCCGGCGTCGAGCGGTTGCCGGTACAAATGCACGCTTCCGCGCTCCTGGAGCGTGAAATAAACCGACTTGCCGTCCGGGGCCCATACAGGCGCGCCTTGCCGGTTGTCAATGGTCACGAGTTCGTGACGGTTGGAACCGTCCGCGTTCAGGACCCAGACGTGGGTGTCTTCCATGGTGGTCTCGCGATCGGTCAGCCCGCGTTTCGTCGCGCGGAAGGCGATCATTTTGCCGTCTGGCGACCATTTCGGATCGTATTCGGCGTTTTCCGTGGCGGTCAGGCGGCGAATCGAGCCGTCACTCAGCTTTAGAACGAACAGGTCGTAGTTGAAAAACTGATCGGTTTCGGGAGATCGGTCGGAGGCAAAGACGATTTCATCGCCGCGAGGAGACCAATCGATGGAATGCTCGTAGTTGTTCCCGTTGGTGACCTGGCGGACATTTTTGGTCGCAACATCCACAATGAAAATGTGCAGGCGGCGATTGTCGTTGAATCGTGTAAGGCCTTCGCCCGCATCGGGTTTGTAGAGATAGCGTGTTATGACGATCGGATCGCCGGTCGCGTCCGTGGTTTCCGGCCCTGGGGTGGCTGAAATAAAAGCGATCTGTTTGCTATCGGGGGACCAGGCCACCTCTGCGCCAGTTTCGGGCAAGGGCGCGTTTGTGCCGTGGGCTTCCGAGAGAAATGTTGCGCTCGAACCGTCGGGATGGACGATCGCCAGCCCCTGCTTGCCCTCGGCGGCGCCGTCGTACGCGATCCAGCGTCCGTCTGGTGACCAGACGGGGCTGCCGGCCACGTCGTTTTCACTGCCGACGCGCCTTGATTTGGAGGTCGCCAGATCCATTACCCAGAGTTGTGGCCAGGGGCGACCCGGACGGTCGTAGCGCAGGATTGTGTAGGCGACAAATTTTGCGTCTGGGGAAAATTCCGTTTGCACTACCGCGCGCATGCGCTGGTAATCCGCCGGTTGCACGCCGCTGGGGATTTGAGCATCGCAGACTGTTGGAGTCGTGATTGCCGCGAAAAGATAAAATAGAAGGCACTGGCGAAAGTGCATCTCGGATCACCCCAGGAAAGTCGTGCTTGCAGGACGCATTCTACAGAAGATTTGTCGCTGGCGTTGCGAATCTGAGTGGCGGTCTTGCTGGCGATTTGGACGCGCCGGGCTAAAGCCCGGCGCCTACATGACCGAGCCTTGGGGCGGTCCGCGTCGACACGCTAGAGGGGACAACACCTATCGCATTGGGACTGTTTTCAGGTACGCTGCGGAGCCGGAGCTAAACAATGAAAACAATTCGCGCCCTATTCTTGCTGTGCGTCGCGGCCACACTATTTCACGCGCGGGCCGCCGATGCCCAAGCGCCAACACAGCCTGCCGCCGAAAAACCGGTAGCAGATTGCGAAGAACTCCCTGGAGTCGCCGCAAAGCTCGCGACCGCGGAAAAGACGCTTCTCGATTGGCCAAATATTGCGCGCTATCACGATGCCAACGCCAATGTGCAGCCTCCCGCCAAGGACGAGAAGCGTGTCGTGTTTATGGGTGATTCCATCACCGACATGTGGGTGCAACCACAGTTTGGCGGATTTTTCCCGGGCAAGCCTTATATTGATCGGGGCATCAGCGGACAGACTACGCCGCAGATGCTGATCCGCTTCCGTCCCGACGTAATCGCGCTACGGCCCAGAATCGTGGTGATTCTTGCGGGCACCAACGATCTGGCGGGGAATACCGGGCCGATGACGCTCGCTCAGATTGAAGACAATCTCTCGTCGATGTCCGAGCTTGCACACGCCAACAAGATTCGCGTGGTGCTCGCGTCGGTGCTTCCGGTCAGTAATTATGGTCACGACCGCAATGGCAATCCCGTGGATATGCGGATCAGGCGGCAGCCGGAAAAGATCCTCGAGCTGAACTCCTGGATCAAGAAGTACAGCGCCGATCATAGGGACGTTTATCTGGACTATTTCGCGGCCAGTGTGGACGAACATGGAATGCTGAAAGCGGAGCTTAGTGAAGACGGGTTACACCCTAACGCCAAGGGGTACGCGATCATGGCGCCTCTGGCTGAGCAGGCCATTCAGACGGCGCTGAAGGCGCGCAAATAAGTCAGAGTGACTGCGTGCGATTCCTGTAACGCAGATTCCTTTTACACAGGTGTAACTTGACCGTGGGGCACTCGTGCGCTAGGGTGTTAGAAGTTGCACGACCGAGGAACCAGCCATTCGCCAGACCGTTCCTACCGCAGGACGCCTGTCCATCTGAATGCGACGTACCGTTCACATTACCGGACAAATTGAACCCTTTTTCGGCACGCTGGATGAAAACGTGCGCCTGCTCGAAGACGCGCTGCATGTGCGCACGCATTTGAACGACAGCCGATTGAGCATTGAAGGGGATCAGGACAACGTCGATCACGCCGTAAAGATCGTCGAGGAGTACAACCACGTCACGCGACACGGGCGGAAACTGACCAGCGCTGAGGTGAAGTCGCTGATCCATGTGGCTACCGATGAGCCGCATGAGTCTCCGCGGGGGATGTTTGAGCACGGGCGCCAGCGTTCGTTCGGCAAGAAGGTGGTCACACCGAAGAACGCTAGCCAGCGGCGCTACATGGAAGAGATTGAGAAGCACGACATGATGTTCGGCGTCGGGCCTGGCGGCACGGGAAAAACATACATCGCGGTTGCGATGGCGGTGAGCGCGTTGCTCACCAAGCAGGTGAACCGCATTATTCTTGCGCGTCCCGCGGTGGAAGCGGGCGAGCGTCTTGGTTTTCTTCCCGGCACGCTACAGCAGAAAATCGATCCGTACATGCGCCCACTCTATGACGCGTTGTACGACATGCTGGAGCCCGACAAGCTGGACCGCTTCCTGGAGAAGGGAATTATCGAGGTTGCGCCGCTGGCCTTCATGCGCGGGCGCACGCTCAATGACTCGTTCGTCATTCTGGATGAGGCGCAAAACACCACCAGCGAACAGATGAAGATGTTTCTCACGCGCCTGGGATTCAACTCGAAGGCGGTCATCACCGGGGACATCACGCAGATCGACTTGCCGGCGGGGAAGAAGTCCGGCCTGATCGAAGCACTTGAAGTTTGCGGCAAGATCGATGGCATCGGCATCTCCCACTTCACCGAAAAAGACGTGGTGCGGCACAACCTGGTGCAGCAGATCATCCGAGCCTATGAGGAGTATGATGGTACCCAGCCGCAGCGTGGCAGCAAGGCCGGCGGTGCCATAAATGGCAAGCCCGAAGTGCGCGCGGCGGAGCCCGGGAAAGCGCAGATCAAAGAAATTAACTGAGGATGATTCTGAATCGGCAGCGGACTGTGCGCGTCGCGAGGCCACCACTCGAGTTATTTCTGCGCCGCGTGCGCGAGCAATTAGGGCTGGGGAGCGCCGAGTTTACGGTTTGCCTGGTGAGCGACGCGGAGATCGCTCGCATGAACGAGTCGTTCCGCAAAAAGAAGGGCCCCACCGACGTTCTCTCTTTTCCCGCAGTCACTCGGCGTAAGCCTGTGCCGCTATCTCTACCGAACCGAAACGGTCATGCAAGTGTTGCGGCGGCTTCCCGAGGCGAGCTCGCCGTCCGGGGAGCTGCTGTAACTCCCTTCGGGGTCGAGGGGTCTGGCGCAAATGATGACTCGCGGTACCTCGGAGACATCGCGATCTCTCCGGCGACCGCGCGCCGCAATGCCAGGAAATTTGACCGCACGCTCCCGAGTGAACTGCAAATCCTGATTCTCCACGGCGTTTTGCACTTGCTGGGCTATGACCACGAGACTGACCGCGGTCAGATGAGTCGGGTCGAACAACGCCTTCGGCGCGGGTTGGGCCTGTCGTGAAAGTATATTTCTGGGCGTATGTCGCGGGTACATTGCTACTTGCCTTGGGTCTGCCTGTCCTGTCCTACCTCACACTGATTTATCGCGAACTAGGCCGCATGACTACCGGGCGGGTGCACGCACACCTGGACATCTTCGAAGCCGAGATTGAGCCCAAAGTGAAAATTAATCGCCGCAGTGGCGGACGCACGTTCCGCATCCTCGGGCACTTCTGGCTCGCCTTTCTGGTGCTGGAAACTACACGCGGGGTCGTCTATTTCGTCCCAGGCACGTGGGAATCGTTCGTCGAGTTTTGCGTTTTTCTAACGCTTGAAGTCGTCATCCTGATGCACTTCATCCCGGACATGCTGCTCTATCGCACTACGGGGCGCTGGCTGCTCCCGCTATTGCCGCTGATTCGCGTAACGATGTGGATCGCGTGGCCTGCGCGAGTTTTTCTCGAAGCTGCGGAATCCCTAGCGCGCATCTCGGAGCAGGAGTTTGAGAGAACGGAAGAGCAGCGCACGGAGGAAGGGATCGAGGCTTTGGTGGAGCAAGCGGAAGAGGAGGGCATCATCGAGCCGGAGCAGGCTGACCTGATCGAGCAGGTCGTGGAGTTCAGCGACAAGCGGGTGCGCGAAGTGATGACGCCGCGCCCGGACATTGTCGCGATGGCCGCCGACGCAACGCTTGAAGAGCTGCACGCAAAGTTCATTGAGATGCGTTTCGCGCGCATGCCAGTGTATGAAAAATCATTGGACGATATTTTTGGCGTGGTCTACGCGCAGGACTTGCTGCACATCGCCGACCAGGATTTACCCAAGCGCAAGGTTCGCGAGCTGGTGCGGCCAGCGCTGTTCATGCCGGAGACCAAGGCGGGTTCGGAGTTGCTGCGGGAAATGCGGCAGAAGGATCAGCCGATGGCGATCGTCATCGACGAACACGGTTTGGTGGCAGGACTGGCGACGGTGGAAGATCTCGTCGAGGAGATCGTTGGCGAAAGTGGCCGCGATGAGAAGAAACCCGCGCCGGATGTCATGCGTGAGGGCGACGGAAGCCTGGTCCTGCGAGGCAGCATTGCCATCGACCACGTCGAAGAATTGCTCGGCGTGAAATTTGGCGATAAATCCGATGAGGCGGTCACGACCATTGCTGGCTTGTTGAGCCACGTGCTGGGCAAGGTGCCAGCGCCCGGCGACACCATAGAGTTGGAAGGGCACCGATTTGAGGTGCTCGAAGCGAACCAGCGTAAAGTGTTGCGGCTCAGAGTCCGAAAGCCCGCTGCGGCAGCGCTGGCGCCTGCGAAATAAAAAACGAATTGAGGTTGAGCTTGACCGAAAAAGAGACCGAGACTTCGCCTGAGCGCCGTGGATTTCGCGCGGGGTTTGTGGCTATTGTTGGGCGGCCGAACGCGGGGAAGTCCACGTTGCTGAATCGCGTTGTGGGGCAGAAGGTGGCCATTGTCACGGCGAAACCGCAAACGACGCGCAACCGCATCCAGGGCATTGTGACCTCGCCGAAGGGGCAGATTGTGTTCATCGACACGCCGGGGTTGCACGACGCGGACTCGGCGCTGGGCCGGCAGATGATGCATGAAATTGCTGCGGCGCTGGAAGGGATCGATGTGTTGTTGCTGATGGTGGATGCGAGCCGAGCGTTGCCATACGCAGATTCGCTACTACTCGAAAAAGCAAAAAGATTCCGTGGAAAAACGATTCTGGCACTGAACAAAGTAGATCGCGTGCCGAAGCAGAAGTTGCTGCCCTTGATTGACGCGTTCCAGAAGGCGTTTGAGTTTTCGGCGATTGTGCCGATATCGGCGATGAAGGGCACTGGAGTCGAGGAACTGCAGGGAGAGATTTTGAGGCATTTGCCGGAGAGTGAGCCGTACTTTCCGGAAGACCAGGTGACCGACCAGCCGGAACGATTTCTGGCGGCGGAAATCATTCGCGAGAAGGCGATTCAGGTGATGTACCACGAGGTGCCGTATGCGCTTGCGGTGTTTGTCGACAAGTTTGAGGAGAAACTGAAGTTGTTACGGATCGAAGCGACGCTGAACGTGGAGCGCTCGTCGCAGAAGAAAATCCTGATCGGGCACAAAGGCGAAATGCTGAAGAAGATCGGGACCCAAGCGCGCAAAGAATTGGAAGAATTGTTTGGCATGAAAGTATATTTGCAGACGTTTGTGAAAGTGGTGCCGGATTGGCGGGAGAGTCCGCAAAAGGTGCGGGAGCTGGATTGGCATTTTCAGTTGGAAGGTTTGAGCGAGGGACAGTGGGACGGGATGGATCCGGCGGCCACGACGGAGCTGCCAGTCGACACGGCCCAGGTCGAGAACCTCGAGTATGAGCCGGAAGGCGAGGCCGAAACCCACAAGCCGGAGGAATAGCCAGAGCAGGTACGTTTTAATCGGGGGCGGCTATGCCTAGACTTTTCATTTTGCGGTAGAGGTGGCTGCGTTCCAGGCCCAGAGCAGTGGCGGTTTGCGTCATGTTCCAGCGGTTTTCCTGCAATTTTCTCAAGATAAATTCGCGCTCGTAGGCACTGCGGGCTTCGTGCAGCGTGTTGTAGGGGTGTTGCGGACTTTCGGCTACGCCGCGGAAGAGCTCGGGCGGAAGATGGTGCGGCTCGATGCGGGCCTGGGGACAGACGATGACCAGGCGCTCGACCAGATTACGCAGCTCACGGACATTGCCGGGGAATGGGTAGCGCAGCAGAATCTCCATGGCGGTGTCGCTTAGCTCGCGGGTTCTCTTTCCATAAGCGGAGCTGAACTCATTCAGAAAATAACGCGCCAGGATGGGAATATCTTCCTTACGCTCGCGGAGCGGCGGGACCAGGAACGGAATAACGTTCAAACGGTAGAAAAGGTCCTGGCGGAACGCGCCGCGGGAAATTTCCTGCTCGAGGTTCTTGTTGGTGGCGGCTAGGACTCGAACGTCGACAGTCACCGTTTGGTTTGAGCCGACGGGCTCGAAGCGTTGTTCTTCGAGGACGCGCAACACCTTGGATTGCGTGCGCAGGCTCATATCGCCGACTTCATCGAGGAAGAGTGTCCCGCCGTCGGCTTTTTTGAACTTGCCGATTTTGTCTTCTGCGGCGCCGGGGAAGCTGCCTTTTATGTGGCCGAACAACTCGGATTCGATCAGGTCTTCGGGAATCGCGGCGCAATTTACTTCGACGAAGAGGCCTTTGTTGCGGAGGCTGGCGGCATGCAGCGAGCGGGCTACAAGTTCTTTGCCGGTGCCGCTTTCGCCGAAGATGAGAACGCGGCCGTTGGTGGGGGCAGTAACGGCGATCTGTTGGCGGAGCGCCTTCATGGGGACGCTTTCGCCGATGACTTGATAGCGGTGACCTAGCTCGCTGCGAAGCAGCTGGTTTTCTTCCTGGAGGCGGCGCTGTTGGATGGCGTTGCGAACCAAGACGATGATTTTTTCGAGTGAAAGCGGTTTCTCGATGAAATCGAAGGCGCCTAGCTTGGTGGCGCGTACGGCGGTTTCGATGGTGCCGTGGCCGGAGATCATGATGACGGCGGGCGGGCGGGGCGAGGCTTGCAGGCGGCTCAGTGCTTCGAGGCCATCGATGCCGGGGAGCCAGACGTCGAGGAGCACAACCTCGATATCGCCGGCGGCGGCGCGCTCTAGAGCTTCTTCGGCAGAGGCCGCGGATTCGACATCGTATCCCTCGTCGGCAAGAATCGAGGAAAGGGATTCGCGAATACCGGCTTCATCATCGACGACGAGCAAGTGCGGACGAATGGTCATCAAGTGGCTTCAACCCCATTGCGTTCGGCGACGGTGGCCGGCGTGAGGTCCGCGGCAGGCAACTCGACCAGAAAGCGTGAACCAACCGGAAAATTGTCTTCGACATGAATCGTGCCGCCGTGTTCGGCGACGATACGCGCGGCGATGGCGAGGCCCAGGCCGGTTCCACGGTTCTTGGTCGAAAAATGAGGCAAGAAGAGGCGATCTTTATCTTCGGGCGAAATGCCGTGGCCGGTGTCCTGTACGCAGATTTCGACTGTTTCGGCGTCGCCGTGGGCGCAGGTAGAGACAGTGATTTCGCGGAGGGTGGCGGTTTCGAGGGCCTCGGCGGCGTTGTCGATCAGATTGACGACCACGCTGCGAAGGAGGCCACCATCGGCGCGAACGGGCGGGAGATTGTCGGCGAGCGAGGTCTTGAGGCTGATGCCATCGAGGCGGCCGGAGAAAACTTCGACGGCTTCGTGGACCACGGTGTTAGCACTGGTGGGCGTAAGCTTCGCGGTGGGAAAGCGCACAAATTGAGAGAATTCATTTACGAGAGCTGCGAGTGTGGAGACTTCGCGCTCAATCAGGCGAGAGCATTCCTGAACCAGGCGGGTGAGCTCCGCATCGCGAGGTGCTGCGATTTCGGCGGCATCGCGTCGATCGAGGAAGCGCGAGAGACGCTGTGAGGATAACTGAATCGGCGTTAGCGGATTTTTGATCTCGTGAGCGATGCGGCGCGCGACTTCCTGCCAAGCAGCGGATTTTTGCGCGCGGAGGACTTCGGTAAGGTCGTCGAGAACGAGCACAAAGCCGGTATTGGCGCGGCGTGGGCCGAGGGAGCTGACGGTCACGGCAAAGTGCAGGACGCGGCCCGCCACGACAGATTCAATTTCGCGAGACACGACGCCCATGCGCAAGCTGCGGCGCATCAGAAGTTGCACAGTGCGGGCCGCTTCGGCGCCGATCAAGTCTTCGAGCGATTGCATATCCTGAGGAGTACCGCCGAACATGCGGGTTACCGCAGCGTTTTCGCGGAGGATGGCGCCGTGCGCGTCCAGAGAAATCACGCCGGTGGGAATGTTCTCCAAAATGGTTTCCATGAGTTGGCGGCGACGCTCCAGCTCCTGAACGGCCTGCTGGAGATTGCGGGTGAACTGATCGATCTGGGCGCGGGAATCGCGCAGCTGGGTGGTCATGGCGTTGAAGGAGCGAATAAGGACGCCGAGTTCGTCCTGGGATTGTTCGGGAACTTGATACTCGAAATTGCCGGAGGAGACTTCGCGGGTGCCTTCGGCCAGGGCTTGAATCGGGACGGTGACTTGCTTGGCGAGGAACAGGGCAATCCACATGAGAGAGAAAAGGAGGAGCATGGTAAAGAACCCAAGAATCAGGAGCATTTGTTTCTTAAGTGTACGCAGGTTCTGCTTCTCTTTGTCGTATTCGTCGCGGCGCGCCTGGATTTCGGTAATGCGAGTGAGAAAATTCGGACTGGTGAGGTAGCCCGCCGCGACGTAGCCGACCGTGTGACCTTTGTCGACGGTGGGGACGCGGGCCACGAGGTAGCTTTTTCCCTGCGCCTCCCATATCTCAATTCCGGAGGCAAGAGTGCGAGCAGGTGTGCCGTAGACACCGACACGTTCGCAAAGTTGCTCACTGCGATCTTCCGGCTGATCGTCACACACGACGCCGCCACGAATGAGATTTCCATTATTGTCGAGAATCCAGAGGGCATCGAGTCCGGATGCGAAGGCGCGCTTCAGGAGTTCGTCTGTGGGTTCCGCGGCATTCATTTGCGCTTGCCGGGCCAGATTGCGGAGGCGGGGCAGTGTAGTGCGACCGAAATCGTTCATGAGCGCCTGGGTCAGTTCGGAGGCGATTTCGAGGGGGCGGGGGAACCAGCGGCCGAGGGTGCGGTTGAGCAGCGAGTAGCTGACAAAGAACATGAAAACCACAGGAAGAAGAGAAAGCGCCATGGCGCCGACGACCATCTTGGTTTTGAAGCGCGCGCCAAGTTGATCTTTGCTGCGTTCAGCCCAGAGGCGAACCACGGAGCGCAGGAGGATCAAGCCGAATACGAGAGCCGCGGCGGTGATGAAACTCGAAACGGCAAACAGCGCTAGCTTGGCACGCCAGCCGCCCGGCTCAAACGGCATGTCCAGGGAGCCGAAAGTAAAAACGGCCGCGAGTAGAAGAGAGAGGAGGATTCCGCCAATGGCGAGGCTCCAGCGGTGTTTTGGTTGGAGCGAACTCATGTGGCGGCTGAGGTCCTTTCTGGTGATAACTGCGACAGCGGTTCGGTCAAAGGTCAAGACGTCGACCCTATCGAGAGGGTCACGCCTTGCTCCGGCTGCGTGGGCAGCAGAGACTTCAACGGGCATTCGCCGCAGCGCGGGTTGCGCGGGCGGCAGAAGTGTTTGCCGGTATGATCGATCAGAGCGTGGAATTCATTATACAGCGCGAAGTCGGCAGCGAGGCTTTGCTCGAAGAGTTTCTGAACGTGTTCGTAATCGAGCCCGGAGTCGGCGAGTCCGTGGCGTTCGAGCAGCCGGCGGGTGTAGGCATCGACGACGAAGACCG
This sequence comes from uncultured Acidobacteriota bacterium, assembly GCA_963721915.1. Lineage (GTDB taxonomy): Bacteria > Acidobacteriota > Terriglobia > Acidiferrales > UBA7541 > Acidiferrum. The sequence continues at coordinate 77,067 of CAVRLD010000015.1, forward strand.
GATGTTTCGCGGCGTAGAGAAGAATGGAGTCGGCGGTTTCCGGACCGATACCGTGTACGGCGAGAAGCTGGTGTCGCAGCGTTGGCGTCGCGGCGAGAAACATTTTGGCGAGTGAGCCCTGATATTCGCTGCGCAGGAAGTAGACGAAGTTTTTGAGTTTTTTCGACTTTTGGCGGAAATAGCCGGAGGATCGGATGAGTCGCATGAGGCGACGCGTGGGAACGTTTCCGATCGCTCGTGGAGTCAGGAGTTTTGCGCGGCGTAGATTTTCAATGGCGGGCGCGACGTTGGTCCAGGAAGTGTTTTGGACCAGGATGGCGCCGACAATGATTTCAAAGGGAGTGCGGCCGGGCCACCAGTGTTGGGGGCCGTGAGCGGCGAAGAGGGTGTCGTAGTAGGGGCGGAGGTGAGGTTGTGCTGGGAAGGGCGGCGAGGTTGTCTCGGGGATGCTTTTCACCTGAGGTCGCGTATGGGTTTCGACCTGTGAGGTTTGCGGGAGTGCGGGCATCTTATTTGCACGATAGCTAGGGGTTGCTGGCAAGTCAAGAAATGGCGCAGAGGTTGGGTTATTGCGTTACGCATGGGCTGACGGGCTGGGAGGGACTGGTGGGGATTGGGGAACGTGATTGGAGGTTGCGAGGAATGCTTGGGAGTGGCAGGGCCGGGCTAACGCGCGGCGCCTACATAAGGCCATACGCGGCTACAGTTCGGAGAATTTGCGTCGTTCGAAAAAACCTGTACCTGAGTGCAGGTATTAGCGATTTCACAACGATGTGTCAAGTTCGGGCTACGCTGGGTGACGGCTTTTGCTAACGTTGGCGTTGGGTTCGAGTGTTCCTGGAGTGCGCGGATGTCTGTCCGGCTCGGTGAAATTTTAATCAAAGAAAGCTTGATCACGCAGGACCAACTGCAGAAGGCGCTGGAGTTTCAGCGCTCGAACGGCGGCAAGCTGGGATCCTGCTTGACGAAGATGGGCTATATCACCGACGACGATATCACCGGTGTACTCTCGCGGCAATACGGCGTTCCGTCCATCAATTTGAAGTACTACGAGATCGATCCCACGGTAATCAAGCTGATTCCTCAGGATACGGCGACGCGGTACCAGGTGATTCCACTATCGAGGGTGGGACAGGTGTTGACGATTGCGATGACGGACCCGACCAACGTCTTCGCCATGGACGATATCAAGTTCATGACCGGGTTCAACGTGGAGCCGGTGGTGGCGTCGGAATCGGCGATCGGAGAGGCGATCACCCGGTTTTACGGCGGCGCGGAATCGAACCACGAAGAGATCAGCAAGATGATGAAAGACCTGGCGATGGACGACCAGGAGCTCGAGCTCACGTCGGAAGAAGCGGAACTCGATACCGCAACGCTGGAGCGGGCGGCGGAAGAAGCGCCAATCATCAAGCTGGTGAACCTGATTTTGACGGACTCGGTGAAGCGGGGAGCGAGCGATATTCACATCGAGCCGTACGAGCTGGAATTACGCGTAAGGTTCCGCATTGACGGCGTGTTGCAAACGGTGATGAGCCCGCCTTTGCGGTTGAAGGATGCGATCACCAGCCGGTTAAAGATCATGGCGAAGCTGGACATCGCGGAAAAGCGGCTGCCGCAAGACGGCCGCATCATGATCAAGTACAAAGCCGACGGGAAAAAAAAGGAATTGGACTTCCGCGTATCGACGGTGCCGACACTTTACGGCGAAAAGATCGTGCTTCGGTTGCTGGACAAAGAGAACCTGCGACTGGACATGACGAAGTTGGGGTTCGAGGCGGAATCGCTGAAGAAATTCGAGCGGAACATCTTGAAGCCGTACGGCATGGTGCTGGTGACCGGGCCAACCGGTTCGGGCAAAACGAACACCTTGTATTCATCGGTGGCGCGGTTGAACCAGGTGGATACCAACATCATGACCGCGGAAGATCCCGTCGAGTTTCAGCTGGCGGGGATCAACCAGGTGCAGATGAAGGAGCAGATCGGGTTGAACTTCGCGGCCGCTCTGCGCGCGTTTTTGCGGCAAGACCCGAACATCATCCTGGTCGGAGAGATTCGCGACTTTGAAACGGCGGAAATCGCTGTCAAAGCGGCGCTGACCGGGCACATGGTGTTGTCCACGCTGCATACGAACGACGCACCTTCGACAATCAGCCGGTTGATGAACATGGGCATTGAGCCGTTCCTGGTGGCAACATCGGTGAATTTGATTTGCGCGCAGCGGTTGGTGCGGCGCATCTGCGTTAACTGTAAGACGGAACTTGAAGTGCCGGAGCAAGCGCTGATCGATGCGGGGTATACGCCGGAGGAAGTGAAAACAACGAAGATCTATCACGGCAAAGGCTGTTCGACTTGCAACAAGGGCGGATACAAGGGACGCACGGGTTTGTATGAAGTGATGGAAGTTAACGACGAACTCCGGGAATTGATTCTGGTGGGCGCGTCGGCGCTGGAGTTGAAGAAAAAGGCGATCGAGCAGGGAATGATCACGCTACGGCGTAGCGGATTGATTAAGGCCGCGCTCGGTCAGACGACGATGGAAGAAGTATTGCGCGAGACGGTTCTCTAAGGAGCGGTGAGCAATGGCTGGAATGACGTTGAGTGAATTGCTGAAGAAGATGATCGAGATGGGCGGCAGCGACCTGCATATCACGACCAACAGCGCACCGCGCGTGCGCGTACACGGAAAGCTGCGTCCGCTGGATATGCCGCCGTTAACGGCCGCGGATACGAAGTCGCTGGCGTATAGCGTTCTGACCGACGCGCAGAAACACCGGTTTGAAGAAAATCTGGAGCTGGACTTTTCATTTGGGTTGAAGAATTTAGCTCGATTCCGCGGCAACGTGTTCAATCAGCGCGGAGCGGTAGGAGCTGTCTTCCGAACGATTCCGTGGGAAATCAAGGGATTTGACGCGCTTGGCCTGCCGGCAGTGGTGAAGGGGATGTGCGACAAGCCGCGTGGACTCGTGTTGGTTACGGGGCCGACAGGTTCGGGGAAATCGACAACGTTGGCGGCGATGCTGGACAAGATCAACAGCGAACGTGACGAGCATATGATCACGATCGAAGACCCGATCGAGTTCCTGCACAACCACAAGAAGTGCCTGGTGAACCAGCGCGAAGTGCACGCGGACACGCATTCGTTTTCGAACTCGCTGCGCGCGGCGTTGCGCGAAGATCCCGACGTAGTGCTGATCGGCGAAATGCGCGACCTCGAGACGATCGAGTCGGCACTGCGCATCGCGGAGACCGGCCACTTGACGTTCGCGACGCTGCACACGAACTCGGCGGCATCGACAATCAACCGTATTATCGACGTGTTTCCAGCCCACCAGCAGCCGCAAGTACGAGCGCAGCTCTCCATGGTGATCGAAGGCATCCTGTGCCAGGCGCTGCTGCCGCGCTCGGATGGCCGCGGGCGCGCGATGGTGATGGAGGTGCTGGTGCCGACGCCGGCGATCCGCAACCTGATTCGCGAAGACAAGATCCATCAGATTTATTCGGCGATGCAAACGGGTACGGGACAAACGGGAATGCAGACGTTCAACCAGAGTTTAGCCAATACGTATCTGGCGAAGCAGATTACGTTGGAGGTGGCTCTGGCGCGTTCTTCGAACCCCGAGGAGTTGCAGGACATGATCAATCGCGGGGTATCGGGTCCGACGGGTAAGACACCGGTGGGCAAGCGCTAGGCACTTGCGCCAAAGAGTTTATGAGTATCAGCAGCAAAGTTTCGGGATCATTCGGGTCATCAGGCACGCGTCAGCGAGGAGGAAAAGGAAATGCCGGTATACACCTACAAGGGCACGAACAAGGCCGGATCTAACGTCAGCGGCGAGATGAGCGCGGCGAGCAAATCCGAGGCGCAGAATCAGTTGCGCCGGCAGCAGATCACGACCAAAAAGATGTCCGAGAAGGGCAAAGAGTTTAACATGCCGCAGTTCGGCGGCAGTGTTAAGGCCAAGGAACTGTCCATCTTCACAAGGCAGTTTTCGGTCATGATCGACGCGGGCTTGCCCCTGGTGCAGTGTCTGGAAATCCTCGCGGGCCAGCAAGAGAACAAGTTGTTCCAGAAGGTGCTGGCTGCGACCCGCGCGTCGGTGGAAGGCGGCGCCACGCTGTCGGCGGCGATGCGGCAACACCCGAAAGTATTCGACTCGCTGTACGTGAACATGGTGGAGGCGGGCGAAACGGGCGGTATTCTCGACACCATTTTGCAGCGGTTATCGACGTACATTGAAAAGAACGTGAAGTTGAAGCGCGCGGTGCAGTCGGCGTCGATCTATCCGATCGGTGTTATGACCATCGCGGGTAGCGTAGTCACGCTACTTTTGTGGAAGGTTGTGCCAATTTTCGCGACGTTGTTCGCTGGTCTTGGCGTGGACTTGCCATTGCCCACGAAGATCGTGATTGGTTTGAGCAACTTTATCGGCAGCGTCTTTGGCTTGCTTATCGTAATGGCGATTGTGGGCAGCGTAATCGGCATCAAAGTATGGTACGGGACCGAGAAAGGGCGCTTCGTAATCGATTCTATCGTCCTGAAACTTCCGGTGCTGGGCATTCTGATGAGAAAGATCGCCGTGGCTCGTTTTACGCGCACCCTGGGCACTTTGATTGCCAGCGGCGTGCCCATCCTGGAGGGACTTGACATCACGGCGAAGACCGCAGGGAATGCGGTCGTCGAGCGGGCGCTGCAGAAGGTGAGAAGGTCGCTGGAAGAAGGCAAGAGCCTGACCGAGCCGTTGAAGGATTCGGAAGTATTTCCGGGTATGGTTACGCAGATGATCAGCGTGGGCGAACAAACCGGCGCGATGGATGCCATGTTGCAGAAAATCGCCGACTTCTACGAAGACGAAGTGGACGCGGCGGTGAAGGATCTGTTGACGGCCCTCGAGCCGGTCATGATCGTGTTCCTCGGCGTGGTCGTTGGAGGCGTGGTCATTTCGATGTACATGCCGTTGTTCTCGCTGATCGGCAAACTGAGCGGGAAGTGATCGAAGCCATATCCGCGGCCATATCTGGGGAGTGTTAATCTGTTGCTGGGGCAGGGAGGGGGCTTCCTGCCCCAGTATGTTTCCGGCGAGCGAGTAAGATGCCTGAAAATCAAGCCAGGGCAGGGCGTGGTCGAACGATGGACCAGAACCTGACCATGAGGGAATGGCTGGATTGGCTGACGCGTGTCCGCCTGCTGCTGATCGCGTTGATTCTGGCCGTGGGTGTGGTCTGGGAGAAGCAGGTGGCCGGACCTACGGCGGGACGGCACTACTTCCTTCCCTTGATCGTCTTGTGGATCACCTTAGGGACCATTCACATCATCTTGTTGCGCTGGCTTCCGAATGCCAAATGGCATGGCGCGGTCCAGGTAATCAGCGACGTGGCGATGGTGTCGGCGCTGGTGTATGCGACGGGGCTGCAGGACAGTTACTTCATTTCGCTCTATCTTCTGGTCATCATTGTAGCGAGCATTTTGTTTTCACGGGGACTGGCATTCGCGACCGCGGCGGTGTGTGCGGCGGTTCTGGTGACGCTGACGGCGCTGGCTCATGCCGGGAACATTCCACGCACTTACATTAGTGTGTACACCCCGGAAGGGCTGCGCTTCTGGTTTTTGAACAATACATTTGGTTTCTTCGCGATCGCCTATCTGGCCAGTCTGTTGGCGCAATCGCTGCGGCGGAAAGGGTTGGAGCTCGAAAAGAAACGTGAAGAGCTGCTGGACCTGCAGGATTTTACCGAAGACATCATCCACTCCATGCGCGGCGGGCTGATCACCACCGACATGGCCGGGCACATCGTGCTGCTGAATCGCACCGGCGAGGACATCCTGGGTTACCGGTTTGCGGACATACGAGGGCGAAAACTTTCCGAGTTCAGCGACTCTTTCTGGCATCCGGGCATGCCGGAGATGAATGACAAACTGTCGCTGCGGCGGGAAGTCGAATTTCGCACCTCGGAAGGGCAGCAGCGCTATCTGGGAATCAGCATTTCGCCGCTACGTTCCCGCGACAATCAGCGCAGTGGATTCGTATTCAATTTTCAGGATCTGACAGATTTCCGGAGGTTGGAGCAGGAGGTGGCCACCAAGGAGCGCATGGCGGCGCTGGGACGCCTTTCAGCCGCGATCGCGCATGAAATCCGCCAACCGCTGACGGCCATGGCTGGGGCGGTGAAGGAGCTGGCGAGGCTGGTGCCGCTGGAAGAGGATCAGGTGCACCTGGTGAACATCGTCAGCCGCGAATCGGAGCGCCTCAACCACATCATCACCGATTTCCTCAACTATTCTCGTGAGAAGACGTATGAGTTCGAGGAAGCGGATGTGGCCGCCCTGCTGGACGAAACCCTGACGCTGATGGAGAGGAAGCCGGAAATTGGGGCGAAATATCAAATCGCGCGCTCATTTAACGGGCAGGTTATGCGCGCGCGCGTGGATTCGAGCAAGATCAAGCAGGTGTTCTGGAATTTGTGCGATAACGCCCTACGAGCCATGCCGGAAGGCGGCACGCTTACCGTAGGGCTGGAAGAGCGGCCGTTTTGGCTGCGGATTGCCTTTCGAGATACGGGTGTCGGGCTGGACGCGAAGCAGCGATCGAAAATATTTGAGCCGTTGCAGTCAGGGTTTCCTGGAGGCACGGGGTTAGGTCTCTCCATTGTCTATCAGATCGTGCAGGCCCATAGCGGACGGATCAGTGTGATATCGCAAAAAGACCGCGGGGCGGAATTCATCGTAGAACTGCCGCGCGTGGCTTGAGGGAATATGCAGGCGACAAAGACAGCGGTGAAGTATCACAACAGGGAAATGCCGCACATCCTGGTGGTGGACGATGAGCGCTCCATCTGCGAGCTGCTGGAGATTACATTTCGCAAGGAGGGTTACCGTATCGAGGTAGCCCACAACGTCGAGGCGGCCAAACGCAAGCTTGAATCGCAAATCTTCGACATTGTCATCTCGGACGTACGCATGCCCGGTGAAAGCGGCGTCGACCTGCTGCAGCTGACCAAGGAAATCGCCCCTGAGTGTTTTTTCCTGCTCATTACCGGAGTTCCGACAGTTGAAACGGCGATTGCCGCAATCAACGCGGGGGCCGACCGGTATGTGATCAAGGACCACGAGCTGGTCGATCAGCTCCGCCGGGCTGTTCGCGAGGTATCGGAAAGCCTGAAGTGGAAGAAGGAGGCTGGGTACCTTCGGCGGGAATTGCGAAGGCTGACGGGCCTGGACAACATCATCGGGCAGAGCCCGAACATGCGCGCGATCTTTGAGCTGATTCAGACGATTGCGCCGCAAACGAGCCGGATACTGATCACCGGGGAGAGTGGGACGGGAAAAGAGCTCGTGGCGCGCGCGATTCACGAAAACAGCCAGCGCGCGCAGGCGCCCTTCATCACCATCAACTGTGGGGCGTTTCCGGAGACGCTGCTGGAATCGGAATTGTTCGGATATATGAAAGGATCATTCACCGGGGCGAATGAAAACCGCCAGGGATTGTTTCAGGCGGCGCACGGCGGGACGCTGTTCATGGATGAGATCGGCAACATGAGCCTGACGATGCAGGTGAAGCTGTACCGCGTGCTGCAGGAAGGAAAGGTGCGGCCGATCGGGAGCACGGAAGAGAGCGATGTGGACGTGCGCATCATTGCGGCGACGAACAAGAATTTCGAAAAAGAGATCGCGGAGGGAAGGTTTCGCGAGGACTTGTACTACCGGTTGAGCGTCATACCTATCCAATTGCCGCCTTTGCGGGAGCGCCGCGAGGATATCCCTTTGCTGGCCCGGCACTTTCTGGAGACGTTCCGCAAGGTGATGGAGAAATCCGTGGAGAGCATTTCCCCGGAAGCCATGAGCCGGCTGGAGTCATACGACTGGCCGGGTAACGTGCGCGAGTTAGAGAATACGATGGAGCGGGCGGTGGCCCTGGAAACGACTCGGGAAATTACCCTCCGGGTGCTGCCGGATCGAGTCGCGGGCTACTCCGGCACTCCGGCGCTTTCAGGGTCGAACGGCGGCTCTGCCTTCCCAGCCGAGGGCGTGGATTTCGAGAAAGAGATCGCGGAGGCCGAGCGCCATTATCTGCAAAGTGCGCTGGAAAGAGCCAATGGGGTGCGCACCCAGGCGGCCGATCTGCTGAAGATCAGTTACCGCTCATTCCGGCACTATGCCAAGAAGCACAACCTCTGAGGCCGAATCGCGGCAGTTGTGCCTTGATCCTGGTCGGTGCGACAATCGTCGCCAGCGTGCTCCAACAGCGAAAATTTGCGGAAGCGATGGCGCGAGATGAAGCTGTTGAGGGAGGACCCAATCCACCCTTCGCGTCGTCGGCTGGGGCGTTAGTGGAGAGCTAGCCCGTAATGGCGCGACGAAGGCCGGGTCGAGCCAAAATGGAATCGTCAACGGAAGCCGCAAGTCTTCGGCTGCGAATCCAGTCAGTTAATGGATGATTTGCCGGTTTTCGTCGCTGTCGCAGTGACAAAAAAGGTCACTTTTGGTCGGTCGAAAGGTCCACGGTAGTCTTCAGAGAGTTGCTCGAGGGCGCGTTGGTACTAAATAGCTTATTTTCATGCGGATAGATAATAACGCCGACTAGTACCAACGGTTTGGTCGATTGGCCTCCGCCGTGCCCTACTGTATGCCGTGCTCTGGCACTTAAACAACTTCTCAAGGAGATGTTCATGAAGAAGCAGCAAAAGGGTTTCTCTCTTATCGAGCTTCTGATCGTCGTGGCGATCATTCTGATCATCGCAGCTATCGCAATCCCGAACCTCATCAAGTCGAAGATGGCCGCCAACGAAGCATCAGCGGTGGGTTCGGTTCGCACGGTCAACACGGGTGAAGTGAACTATGCAGCGTCTTGCCCGGCAGTCGGGTTCTCCGCGACATTGGTGGAATTGAACACGGGAGCCGTTTGCGCAGGCGGCAAGGGCATCATTGACCCGATCCTGGGGGGCGGTGCTAAGAGTGGTTACACGTTCGGGTATGCGCCAGCTGTGGGTGGCGACAACTTGAACGATACGTACACGACCGTCGCTACTCCAGCAACTGTCGGCACGACTGGCCAGCGCGGGTTCTTTTCGGATCAGACCGGCGTAATCCGCTATAACCTCTCCGGTGCCGGCATGGCGGTTACCGACCCGGCGCTGTAGTCAGCAATTTACTGCAAAGGTTGTTCTGTTGAGGGGAAGTCTAGTCGACTTCCCCTTTTCTTTAAAGAAAGGAGGGAGACCAATGAAAACGGTGCGAAAAAGTGAAGCTCAATCCATCCCGGTCCTGCGGATACAGAATGGTTTCTCTCTGATCGAGTTGTTGATCGTTGTGGCCATTATTCTGATCATCGCGGCGATTGCGATCCCCAATTTGATTAAAGCGAGAATGTCCGCGAATGAAGCCTCGGCCGTGAGTTCGATGAGGACCTATACAAGTGCGAATGTCACCTATTCCACATTGTGTCCGCTGATTGGATTTCCCGCAACGCTCGCCGACCTCGGCCCTGGTGGGGGAGCGTGCGCAGGGGGCGCGAATATTGTGGATCCAGTTCTGGGTAGTGCTGCGCCAGTGAAGGCGGGATATGGCTTTACGTATACGCCCGTCGCCGTGTCTGGGACGAACACGAATTACACGATGAACGGAACTCCGATAATCGTCGGAGCGACCGGCCAACGGAATTTCTTCTGCGATGAGACGGGACTGATTCGATACAACGCTACCGGTGCTGCTGCTAGCGTTGCGAGCCCACCGCTGTAGCCGAATGCCAGCTCGTTGAAAGCAAACCCCGACTTTAACGGGCTGCTCTTATTCAACAGCATGTTCTTGCCGCCCCTATTCCGTAAGCCTGGTCTCGCCCTCACTTAGCAACTTCTAGCAACTGCAAAGCAAGACAGAGCGGTTTGTCGCGCCGAGTATAGGGTGCGCGATGGCACGCGATGCAATGGCTATGCCAAGATGCCATAATGATGTGAGTTGCCCCCACTCGATGCCATCAATGCACTCTTCGAAAGCTGCTCATCCGTTCTGTAGCCTGGTCGTGTTGGCATCCGTGAACCTTTTCTGCGCTGGCATCGCGTTGCCGGCAAAACTGGCAGATTCAGGCGCCAAGCGCGTAGTCCAGATATTCGAGACAAGGTACAGAACAGCGAAGACCCTGCAAGCCACCTTCCTGGAGCGCTACACCGAAAACGAGCAGGTTGTCCGAACGGAAGCGGGAACCGCATATTTCCGACGCCCCGGGAAGATGCGTTGGGAATACGAAGCCCCCGAGAAAGATCTTTTCCTGGTGGATGGCAAGACGGCCTGGTTCTACGTTCCAAGCGATCACACCGTGACGCGCGTTCCGGCCAAACAGAGCTCCGACTGGCGCACGCCCCTGGCGTTGCTGGCAGGAGAGATGAAGGTGTCACGAGTTTGCGAGCACGTCGAGCTGGCCAACACCGAAAAGCCCACCCGTGAAGGGGACGTAGTGCTCCGCTGCCAGGTTCGCGGCGCGCCAGCCGACGGCGCAGATCGGCGCGACGTGCGTGACGACGCTCCCGGCGCCCCGAGTGGTGGACAAGGCGACACCGTCTTCTTCGAAATCGACCCCGGCACCGGGGACCTGGCGCGTTTGCTGGTGCGCCAGAGCGGTGGAGTCCAGGTGGAATTCCGGTTTGAGAATTGGCGCATGAATCCGCCCGTGCCGGACTCTCTGTTTCGATTCGATGTGCCTCTGGGCGTCACCATTGTGAACGGAGAATTACCCGCCGGAGACGCTGGTGTAAAGTAATGCCATAAAGCGCGACAGAGTGCCGCAATACGAATGTTACGTTCAAGCTACGGCCAACCCTTCACGGCTTCACTGCATATCACTTACTTGAGGTAAACTGGGGCCCCATGGGGGAGTTTGTTTGCCGCGTCGCGGATGCTAACGGGCGAGTTTTTTCGCACGTCGAGGCTGCTGGAACACTGGCGGAAGCGCGCCAGAAACTGGTGGACCGTGGTCTGTATGTGTATTCGGTCAAGTCGCGAGCCGGCGCCCTCTCGGGGATGCGGCGGCAAAGCGGGCGAACCATAGGCGGCACCGACTTTTTAATTCTTAATCAGCAATTCAATACCTTGATCAAGGCGGGCCTGCCCATTCTCCGGGCGCTTGACCTGCTCGCCGACCGCGCCTCATCGCCCAAACTTCGACCGGTTATATCTCAAATTCGCGATCGCGTGCGCGAAGGCAAGTCATTGTCGGAATCGGTGGCCGAGGCGGGAGTCTTTTCGAAAGTCTATTCGACCGCGATTCTGGCTGGGGAAAAGAGCGGCAACCTTTCCGGTGTGTTGGACTACTATATTGCGTACCAGAAGGTGAGCACGGGCGTCCGAAAGAAGATTCTGGCGACGCTCATGTATCCGGCTCTCCTGATCATCGTCGCGGCAGTGATCGTAAGCTATCTGGTGACCGCGGTGATCCCGAAATTCGCGTTGCTGTACCGCGACCTGCATGTGGATTTGCCTGGACCCACGCAGCTGCTGATTGCATTGACGGTTGATTATCGTTACGTCTTTCTCGGGGCCATTGTTGCCATACTGCTGCTCATTATGGCGATATACTTCTGGTCGCGGACCGAGAACGGTGGCGTGGCCTTTGACCGCTTGAAGTTCCGTGTGCCAATCGTCGGCGACACGTTATTGAAGTTTCAGGTGGCGCAGTTCTCGCGGACGCTGGCGACGCTGCTGACGGGCGGCACACCATTGGTCGCAGGGCTGCAGACCGCTTCGGACGCGATCGGCAGTAAGCTAGTGCGAGGCACGGTGTCGCAGGCGACGCAGATGGTTCGCGAAGGAGAGTCGCTGCACAGCGCTCTGGCTGCGACCCGGGTGATGCCGGTCATGGCGCTGGACATGATCGAGGTTGGAGAATCGAGCGGCGCGCTGGCGCCCATGCTCACCAGCGTGGCCGAGTTTTACGAAGACGAAGTGAACTTGAAGCTTGGCGCGATGGTTTCGCTGATCGAGCCCGTGATGCTGATTTTCATGGGCATACTAGTGGCTTTCATTCTGATTTCGCTCTACCTGCCGATTTTTTCGCTATCAACGACGGGGATGGGCAAGTAAGGGACCCATGGCGCAAACGGATCAACACTCGAACGTAATGACCGGGCTGGCATTACCGACCGACGAGCAAGGTGAGCGCGAGCAATCGCGCAAGCTGGCGGAGAGATACCGTTGCGGGTTTGTCGACCTGCGGGAGCAGCGAATTGACCCCGAGCTGTTTCGCACAATTCCTGCGGACCTGATGTTCCGGTATAACTTTGTGCCGCTGGAGCTGCAGCACAATCTGCTGTCGATCGCTGTGGCGGACCCGAGCCAGGTGTTGCTGAGCGATGAGCTTCCGCTGCTGTTGGGCAAGAAGTTGGCGATCAAGGTGGCCACGCCCCGGCAGATCAGTGACCTCCTGAAGCGTACGGAGCAGTCGCAGCGTGTTCTGGAGCAAGCGACGGAAGCGTTTACCCTTCAGGTTGGGAAAGACGAAGAAGAGAGCGACGAGACGATTTCGGGCGACCGGCTGACGCGAGATACGGCCGTCAGCCCGGTCGTTCGCCTGGTGGAAACGATCATCTTTACCGCGCTGGAGCGACGAGCGAGTGACATCCACATCGAAGCGCGCGATGCCGAAGTAGCCGTCAAGTACCGCATCGACGGCGTTTTGCAGCACGCCATGCAACCGATCGCCAAGGAATGGCATTCCACGGTGATTTCGCGCATCAAGGTGCTCAGCGACCTGGATATCGCGGAACGCCGCGTGCCGCAGGACGGCCGCTTCCGCGTGAAGTACAAAGGCCGCTTCATCGATTTGCGCGTCTCGATTATGCCGGCAAGTCACGGAGAGGACGCCGTGCTCCGCGTCCTGGACAAAGAGACGCTATCCGAGAAATTTCAGAGCCTCAGCCTGGACGTTGTGGGTTTTTCGGGCGAGGAGATGCGCAAGTTTCGGCGGTATATCCGCGAACCGTACGGCATGGTGCTGGTCACGGGCCCGACCGGCTCGGGCAAGACGACCACGCTGTATGCCGCCATCAACGAGATCAAAAGCGACGAAGACAAGATCATCACCATCGAAGACCCCGTCGAATACCAACTTCGTGGCATCACGCAAATTCCCGTGAATGAGAAAAAAGGACTGACCTTCGCCCGCGGATTGCGGTCGATTCTGCGTCACGACCCCGACAAGATCATGGTCGGCGAAATCCGCGACCAGGAAACCGCGCAGATCGCGATTCAATCCGCACTTACAGGGCACCTGGTCTTTACCACCGTGCACGCGAACAACGTCACCGACGTCATCGGACGCTTCATCAATATGGGCGTCGAACCGTACAATTTCGTCTCCGCGCTGAACTGCATTATGGCGCAGCGATTGGTCCGCGTGGTCTGTTCCAATTGCAAACGGCCCAAAAAGTACTCGACCGCGGAACTCCAGGAAGCCGGGCTCGAGCCAGCTGCATGGATCGGTGCGCAACTGGTGGAGGGCGTCGGATGCCTGGAATGCTCGGGAACCGGGTACCATGGCCGGACTGCGATCTGTGAACTGCTCGACTTGACCGACCGCATTCGCGAAATGATCGTCGATCGGCGGCCGACTTCGGAAATCAAGCGCATCGCCCGTGAAGAGGGCATGGTCACGCTTCGAGAAAGCGGCCTAGCGAAAATCCGCGAGGGCATCACGAGCGTTAAGGAAATCAACAAGGTGACCTTCGTTGAGCAGTAGCGCGACATTCCGGGCGGGAATTTACCAAAGTGAATTCGCACGCAAGGTGGCGCGCTGGCTGGAGGCCATGCCGCACCCGCCGCTGGCGCTCGAGATCTCCCAGGATCGTGTCGCCGCCGCGCGTTGGACCAGAACCGGTGGGTTGGACAGTTACGCGATTGAGGCACTTCCAAACGGCGCGCTGATGCCGTCCGCTGTGGAGAGCAACATTGTCGATCCCGGAGCCGTGCGCGGAGCAATCGCGGGTCTGATGTCGCGTTTGCGCGCCAAGGACGAAGACGTGGCCTTGCTGGTGCCCGATCCTGTCATCCGTGTCTTCGTGCAGCATTTCGAACAGTTTCCCAGATCGCCGCAGGAAGCGGAGCCTATGCTCCGCTGGAAACTCAAGAAGAGCGTGCCCTTCGAGGCTGACGAGACGGTGATTTCCTACATGCGCCAGGCGCCGCGCGAGGATGGCGTGGACGTGGTGACCGCGTTGGCGCGCCTCCGCATCATCCGCGAATATGAGGCCTTGGCGGAAGGCGCGGGCTTGTACCCGGGCGTGGTCATGAGTTCGTCGCTCGCCGCGATTACGCTGCTGGACGACCGCCAGCCAACGTTGCTGGCTCGCGTTTCAGGCTTGGCGCTGACGACCGCAATCGTGCGAGAAGGTGTCCTCTGCGGATATCGCTGCACGGAGCTTCCCGCGCAAAACGTGGAGCTTACCCCGCAGATGCTTCTGGAAGAGATTTTCCCAGTGGCGGCGTATTATCAAGATACCTGGCGCGAAGGCATTCAATCGGTGCGCGTGGCGGGATTGGGTCATCGTCTTCCGGACTTTGTGGGGCCGCTCGAGGACGAATTCAAGTGCGAAGTCCGCTCGTTGCTGCATACCGCGGTTTCCGAAGGACGCGTTCCTGAAGAAGCGCATGCGCTGGCGGACCACGAAGCCGACGGACTGGTCGGCTGGATGCTGCATCGCAGTTAGGTCGAATCCGCATTTAGGAAGGGAACAAGGCGTAGAAGAAATGAAGGCCCGGCTCAATTTATCGACCAAGCCACTCCAGACGCACCGCAGATTCCTTGCGACCTCCGGCGTCCTCGGTGCTATCGCGGGTCTGTTTTTCCTGGGACTTGGATGGCACGTCTATTCCATCCGAAGAGCGGACGCGGCGCTTCGTGAGAAAGCGGGGGCAATCCGCCTGGAAATGGTTTCGCTGGAACAGCAGCGAAGGGATCTGGAGCAGTTCTTTGAACGGCCCGAGAATGCCAGGCTTCACGAGCGCTCCGCGTTTCTGAACACGCTGATTGACGAGCAAAGTTTGAACTGGACGCGGATGTTCATGGACCTGGAGAAAATCCTGCCGGCGGGCGTCCGGGTAGTAAGCATTCAGCCGAAGCATGAAAAAGGCCGCGTGGCAGTGAAGCTGGTGATCAGCGCCATGAGCGATGAAGCAAAGCTGAAATTCATGCACGCGCTCGAGCAATCGCGCTCGTTCTCGCAGGTACAACTTGTCAATGAGAAGATGGCCGAACCCGGACCACGAATCGATGCTGAGCTGACCGTAGTGTATTCGAGGACTTAATGCGACACGACTTCACATTGGAGCGACGCGTAATCCTGATCGGCGTGGTGGCGCTGGCCGCCGCGGACATCGCGCTGGCGGTATACGGCTGGAATCGCCGTCCCCAACAGGATCTTGCCGTCATTACGCGGAATCGCGATCTGCTCCGGGCGGACATCACCCGCGCGCAGGACATCCGGCAAAGGATACCTGCAATCCAGAAAGACTGCGACCAGTTCGAGCAATCGTTGTATCCGGCAAGCTCCGGCTATTCGTCGGTGAGTGCTGAACTAAGCACGCTCGCGAGCAAGGCGGGCTTGCAGTTGGAAAGTCGCAGTTTCCTGCAGAACGAAATTAAGGGCCGTAATCTGGAACAGGTAGAGGTCGAGGCTGTCGTCAGGGGCAGCTACTCCGGTGTCGTCCGCTTCCTGAACGGTTTGCAGCGTTCGAACAACGTCTACGCCGTAGAAGCGCTGCAGGCCAAGGCCGATGAAGGACAACAGGCCAAACGAGGCGAAGTGCGCGTCTCCATGCACATCAAAACATATTTCCGGACCACGTGATGGACGATAAGACTAAAGGAATTATCCTGGCCGGACTGATCGCTGTCGCCGCTTTCGTGTGGTATATCGAGAGGAGAAGCGATTCGGTGGCAACCGCCGCCGCGCAATATGGCGAGCTGACCTACAAGCCTTTGCCCGTAGAGAACCCCGCGTTACAGCGCGAGAAGCAGCAAGCCAGCCGAAACACGGAATACAAGGGTGCCGGGCGAGACCTATTCAGCGAGATGGCGCCGCCACCGGTAGTCGCTCAAAAAGAGGAACGTCATACTCCGCAGGGTCCGGTGCCGCAGCCACCTCCACCACCGCCGTCTCTCCCTGGAAACGTGAAGTTTTTTGGCTATGGCACTGTGCCTAACGGAACGGCGAAGCGCGCGTTCCTGAGCGACGGCGATCAGATCTTTATCGTGGCCGAGGGCGATACGCTGCTCGGAAAATATCGCGTCGTGAAAATCGGAAACGCCAATCTCGATTTTGAAGAGATTGCCAGTGGCCGCCGAGGTTCGGCGGTGCTGAGCGAAGAGCCCGTCGTGGCGCCCGCCTCATGAGGAAGTGCTCGTACAAACTGGCTGGAAAGCGCGGGGAAGAAGGCTACGCGCTGATGCTGGTGGTGTTCCTGACGACGCTGCTGCTTCTCGCCACGATGGTTGCCGCTCCCTCGGTCAGAACCGAGCGCAAACGCGAAAAGGAAGAAGAGATGATCTGGCGAGGGAAGCAGTACGTCCGCGCCATCAAGCTGTACTACCGCAAAAATGGCAGGTTTCCTACCTCACTGGACGACCTGACCAAGCCCAAAACAGGCTCCCTGCGTTACCTGCGGCAGGCGTACAAAGATCCGATGAACAAAGAAGATGGTTCTTGGCGCTTGATCTACGTGGGGCCTGCGGGTCAGTTGATCGGCAGCTTGAAGCCTCCACAGACGTTGCAGTTGCAGGGTGCCGGTCAGCCGGGCACTCCAGCTGCGGCTCTTGGTAGCCAAGGGACTACACAGGCGTCCGCGCAGGGCACGGGCACATCGCAAAGTGCATTTGGACCGCAAGGCGCGGGCACGACATCAGGCGCCAGTGCATTCGGAAGCACGCCATCGAGTACGACGGCGGGCACAACGCAGAGCAGCGCGTTCGGCCCAGGCAGCAGCGGCACGACGTCGACGCCTTTCTCATTGTCATCCGGCGACAGTTCATCGATCGTCGGCGGCAATATCATCGGCATCGGCAGCAAGATCGATCGTAAGTCGGTGACCGTCTACGAAAAGGCCGAAAATTATCACTTGTTCGAATTCATCTGGGATCCTTCCAAGGACGTCATGGGCATTGGGGGCGCGACTGGAACGCAAGTGGGCACGCCCGTGCCGCCGGGCCAAGGATTCGGGCAAGGCTTTGGGCAGCCAGTCCAGAATCCAGCGGGATCGCAGCCCACAAACAACCCGAACAACCCCAACAGCCCAAACTCTCCTATACAGGGATTGCCGCCGCTTACGCCTAACAACCCTCCGCCACAGTAAAATTTTCGCAACACGCACTGAGCATAAGCTCAGGAACGCAGCTTCAACATCATCACAAATCCTTGATTCCAAACTGGGATTACAAACCGGACGGGGCAGTATTCGCGGTCGGCGCCGTGGGCGAGGTAGTCGTCGTGGAGGGCTTGTTGTCTGGCAGACCCGACTTGCGCTTGGCGTATGCGCTGCCGACGCGCCGTACGTAGGATTGCGTTTCGGCGAACGGTGGAACCCGCCCGTACTGCCGGACGCGCTGCGGTCCGGCATTGTACGCCGCCAAGGTCAGGGCAAGATCATTCTTGTAGAGCAGCAGTAAGTCGCGCAAGTAGTGCGTTCCTGCGTCGATATTTTCCCGTGGATCGAAGATGTGTTGCACACCCAAGCGCGCCGCGGTCTGCGGGAGGAGCTGCATGAGGCCGCGCGCATTGCGCCGGGAAATGGCTTTGGGATCGAAGTTGGACTCCGCCGCGATCACGCTGGTAATGAGATCGGCGTCGACGCTATAACGGGCGGCCGCACCCTCAATCAAGTCACGAAAAGGCGCCTTTGCCGCTTCGACGGGTGCCGAGGTGAAGACATCTTCTGGTTCGATGGCCGTCACATTATTGGCGGCAAGTTCAACAAAGCCGCCATTCATCTGCAGGCGGTACTTGTCGCCGAGAAGCTGATAGCCCGTGACGTGCAGCCGCTGGCCGCTCTGCAGCACAAAATATTCCGCGCGCGCCTGAGGAACTGCTGCGAGAAGCAGCGGCAGCAACAGTGCAAGACATTTCACGCGCATCGAGTGGCCTCGCGTAAAGCGAACTGCTCGATTGCCAGAGCCACACCGTTCTCATCGTTGCTGACCGTTTCATGCCAGCCGAAATTTTTCAACTCGGGCACGCCGTTGCCCATGACCACCGGAATTCCCGCGAAGGACAACATTTCCAGATCGTTGTGGTTGTCGCCGATGGCCATGACTTCCTCTCGAGCATATCCGCGCAGAGCCGCCCATTCCGCCAGCGCGGAGCCTTTCGAGCAATCCGGATGGATGACGTCGATCATTGCAAAATCGCGGCTTTCATAGACGGTAACCGCGAGGCCGAACTCTGCCGCGAAGGGCACCGCTCGAAGAGATGCTTCCGCCTCGCGCATAGGTTGGACCTTGCCGGACAGCATTACTTGGAGAGGATCTTCCGTCAGGCAGCTTTCCAAAGGCCGCGCGCAGCCCAGAAACTCCTTGTTGCGAGCGTAATAAGCCTGGCGGATGGGATCATCGGTTTCCAGGAATTCGAGCATGACCTGATTTTCCCGTGGGCGGTCGAACACCACACCGGCACCGTCGCGCCAAGGCTTGGTGACCTGCAGGATCCGCGCTGCGGTGTCGACAGGGAGTAGGTGGCGAACATGCGTCTCGCCGTCCAGAGTGCGAACCAGCGCGCCATTGCTGACGATCATCGTGAGGGGTGAATCGACCTCGCGCGCGATAGGCATGGCGAAGTCGTAGCGCCGCCCGGTGACCAGGGCGACCTCGATGCCGCGGCGGGTCGCCTCGGCGATGGCCCCACGGTTCGCTTCCGGCAACTTCCATCGGCTGTCGAGCAGCGTTCCGTCGATATCGAGAGCGATGAGGCGCACAGCCATAGCCTCCATTGTAGCCTGAAAGACTGCCTATTTCGCGATTTGAGCTTGTTCGCGTTGCCAAAAGAATGGCCAAAAAAGTGTGTGTTAAACTGCTGAACGGATGATCACCGCTACCAACATCCTGGAATTAGAGTGCACGAACTGCGGCAAGAAATTTGATGCGAGCGTCGAACAGCATGTGTGCATTTGTGGCAAGCCGTTGTTCGCGCACTACGATTTGAAGCGAGCCGCCGAGACCCTGAACCTCAAGAATTTGTCCAACCGCCCGCGGACGCTGTGGCGTTACGCCGAAGTTCTGCCGGAAGGCGAGCCCGTTACGCTCGGCGAGGGCATGACGCCCCTGCTTGCTGCGTCGCGCCTGGGCTCGTCGATGGGTCTTCAGCACCTGTATGTGAAGGACGAGGGGTTGAATCCGACAGGTTCGTTCAAAGCGCGGGGCATGAGCGCCGCGGTGACGCGCGCAAAGCAGCTTGGCGCCAGGACGCTGGCGGCGCCGACAGCAGGCAACGCCGGGGGCTCGTTGGCCGCATATGCCGCGGCGGCGGGCCTTGCAGCTGTAATCGTGATGCCTTCGGATACGCCCGTAGCCAATGTAATGGAATGCCAGGCGTTCGGCGCCAAGGTCATCAAGCTCGACGGGCTGATTTCGGATTGCGGCAAGTATGTTGCAGAGCGTAAGGATCATGAAGGCTGGTACGACGTATCCACTTTGAAGGAGCCCTACCGCGTCGAAGGCAAGAAGACGATGGGATACGAACTCTGGGAACAGTCTGGCGGCAAACTGCCCGACGTGATTTTGTATCCAACCGGAGGCGGCGTGGGATTGATCGGCATGTGCAAGGCCTTCGATGAAATGCAGGAAATGGGTTGGATCGGCGCAGAACGTCCCCGCATGGTGGCCGTGCAAGCGGAAGGATGCGCGCCGATCGTGAAAGCCTGGGAGGCCCATCGCGACAAGGCGGATTTTTTCCCCAATGCTGCGACGATGGCGTCTGGCTTGCGCGTTCCTGGGCCGCTTGGCGACCTGCTCATCCTCCGCATGCTGAAGCAGACGCAGGGAATTACACTTACCGTCACCGACGACGAGATGCTGCAGGCAGGCAAACAGCTGGCATCGCAAGAAGGAATCTTCGCCGCACCGGAGGGAGCGGCGACGGTCAGCGCCGCGCGAAAACTCGCTGATTCGGGTTGGATCAAACCGGAAGAGACGGTCGTGCTCTTCAATACCGGCACTGGCTACAAGTATGCCGAGGCGTGGCAGCGCGCTCTGCAAAGCTGAAGAATATGACGACACGAAGACTCTACTACGATGATTCATTCGCGCGTGATTTCGACGCGCGCGTGTTGAGCTGCGAGCCTGTTGTTCATGAATCCCGCGAGGCGTGGGAGATCGTGCTCGACGCAACCGCGCTTTACCCAACGTCCGGCGGTCAACCCCATGACCTCGGCAAGCTTGGTGACGCCAACGTTCTTGATGTGCGCGACGCCGGAGACGAAATTGAGCACATCGTTGACCGCGAGGTTGCTTTGGGCGAGGTGCACGGCTGTGTCGATTGGGCGCGGCGCTTCGATCACATGCAACAGCACACCGGGCAGCACCTGCTTTCGGCCATGTTCCAGGAACGCTTCGGAAGGCCGACGATTTCGTTCCATCTGGGCAGCGAAATCAGCACGATCGATCTCCGCGGCGAGGAGCCCTCGGATCAGATTCTGGAAGGCGCCGAGCGCGCGGCAAATCAGGTGATCTTCGAAGATCGGCTAGTCAACGTGCGTTACGGCACCGCCGAGGAACTGTCGGAACTGGGAGTACGCAGGCGAGTCCAGCGTGAGGGGATCCTTCGCGCAATCGAAATCGATGGCGCCGATCTGCAACCGTGCGGCGGTACTCACGTGAAGCGTACCGCGCAGATCGGGATGATGCTGGTGCGAAGCTGCACGAAAATCCGCCAGGATTGGCGCGTCGAATTTGCTTGCGGAGGCCGCGCGGAGCGAATCGCGCGAAAGGATTTTCTGCAGCTGAGGCGCGCTGCCGCCCAGCTTGGCTGCGCCTACGATGAAGTGGCCGACGGGGTGGGCCGCGTAATTTCTGAACGCGACGCGTATTTCAAGGATCTTCGCGGGATATTGCAGCAACTCGCGGAAGCCGAAGCTACGCTGACATTGCAGGCAATGCCCCCCGGCCCAGACGGTCGGCGTATCATCGCCCATGTATTTCGGGAGGACGCGTCAAAAAAGGACGGACCTAATCTTCCTCCATCTGCAGCGCCGGAGTATCTGGGCCATTTCGCGACGGAGCTTGCCAAGTCGGAGAGAACCATCGTTTTGCTGGCAAGATTTCCTTGCGGTCATTTGATTTTCGCGCAGCATCCCGATGCTGGAAGTGACATGAACGCGCTGTTGAAGGACATTCTTCAGCAGTTCGGTGGCAAAGGTGGCGGGACACGCGATTTCGCGCGCGGGCGCCTCAGTGACCCTGGCAATGGAGAAAAAGCGGTGGCGCTCGGCAGGGAATTACTGTCAAACATGCCAACCGGCTAGAAGAATCGCGAGCGGACGCGACCAGGCAAGTGTTGCAAGTCCATCAGCGTGAGGAAGTCGATCGTTTTGAACTCCCGGTCGATGGCGGGAGGTCCGCATAAGCGCGCGGAGTTGTCGAGATAGGCGCGAAAGAGGCGTGGCGGCCGCGGCGGCTCCGTGAGCGTGTCAGATTCCTGGCAGCGAAAGCCAAGCTTAGGTTCGGTGCGCAGCAAAGGGTCGACGAGATGTTTCTCCTTTAGCGTGCGATAGAGTGCCATCCCCTCGCGCTCATCCTGTGAAGTAATCGAGCTGCACCCGACCAGATACCGTGCGTTACACAGCAGGGCGTAGGACACGATGCCTCTCCACAACATGGAGAGCGCGGTTGTGTTGCGATAGTCGCGGTGTACGCACGCACGGCCCAATTCCAGGATCTCTCCGCGTAGGGGCTCGAAAGGGCTGAAGTCGAAGAGCTGCTCGCTGTAATAGCCGAGATTGCCTTTGGCGCGGTAGCCGGTTTGCATCCGGTACGTGCCGACCAGCCTGCCCGACGTGATGTCGCGAACCATCAGGTGATCGCAGACCCAGTCAAACCGGTCGCGGTCCAGGCCGCTACGGTTGGAGTCCGCCAGACCCTCGCCCATTTCACGATTGAACACCAGGTATCGCAAGCGCTGGCATTCCGTCAGGTTGGTCATCGTTTGCGCGAGCGAAACATGAAACAGGGGGCTGGATGTGATCGGACCGTCGCAGTCCTGAACCAAAACCGCCGTCGTAGGCATGCGGGCAGTGTGGAATGCACCGGATTACAGTTACGTTGCGCCAATGTGATTTGCGTGTTTCGATGCTCTAAGCGTCTACGGCGTACTGATTGGACTCAAGGCCCCAGATTCTCCCACACGATAATCGCAAGGACATTTCAAAGCTAAAGAGCCAGTCCCTTGCATCCCGGAGAACAGAGTGGATCGCTTCGACGGAAGACGCGCCTGGTCGCGTCCTTTTTAGGAGGAAACGCCAATGCCTAGCCCTTGGTCACCGCTATCGCCGCCAGCGTTGCCTTCCCAGCTCTCACATAGTCCGCAGGTGCGAGAAGAATCTGCAATCCCCGTATGCCCGCTGAAATGGAAATCGCCTCGAATCGCTCAATGCCCTTATCAGCATAGACCGGAAATGCCTTCTTGGCGGCGAGAGCGGTTACTCCGCCGCGGATGTATCCGGTAAGCCTCTGCAACTCTTTCACGGGAACGAGATGAACCTTACGGTCGCCAGAAGCAGCAGCGAGCGCCTTAAGGTCCAATTCGGTGTCACCTGGAATGACTGCCATGCAGACGCCGTGACGGTCGCCCTGAGCGACCAGTGTTTTGAAAACCTGCCCCGGTGGCACGCCAATCTTAGCGGCAACTGCTTCTGCGGCAAGATCCGCCGGATCGACTTCGTATTCGCGCAGTTCGTAGCGGATTCCCATTCGATCCAATAGGCGAGCTGCGTTGGTTTTCTGCGACATTGCATTCCTGGACTAAGAGCTATCGTTTCGATCCACAAGCACTTAATTCATTGACACGAAACGCTGTGACGCAACTTCCTCGCCGATTTCGCAAGGTAAACTGTGGAGTATGAAGCCGACAATAGCGCTGCTTGTGCTCTGCGTGTTGCTTCCGTCGTTCTGGCTTGGCGCTCAAACGCCTTCCGCCGGAAATCATCAAAGTGCAGAAAATGCGGCCGTGAAATACCTCCGGGCGGACGCTTCGTTAAGGCAATCATACCCATTGCCTGCTGATGCCGTACCAAACTTGCAGAAATCAGTGGAATCGCCATTGGATGTTGAGGACGAGAAATTGGTCGCGGCTGCGGATGAGGCCCTTGTTGAATTCCACCACGGAGCTGCGAGCAACCGATGCGACTGGGTAATGAGTTCCGAGGACGGCCCACTCACTAATACCGCACATCGAGGAGCAATAAAAGAGTTAGTAGCTGTTGCCGAAATCCGCTCGCGCTTACGTTTTCGGGACGGCGATAT
Organism: uncultured Acidobacteriota bacterium; assembly: GCA_963721915.1. GTDB lineage: Bacteria > Acidobacteriota > Terriglobia > Acidiferrales > UBA7541 > Acidiferrum. The sequence goes on from CAVRLD010000015.1 coordinate 100,553, forward strand.
ACCGGGAGCAATCGATGACGCGGTCGCGGCCATGGCTGCGGCAAGACATTTGTCCGTCGATGGCAGCCTAGCTTCCGTACTGTTTGCTTACGGGATCGAGAACTCCGTGACGGGGATTGTTGCCCGGAACCTGCTTCGACTTTCTACAGCGCAGCTCCGGGAGCTTGAAAACGCCATCAACGGATTGCCAAACGGTTCTGACCTTAAGATTGCGTTCGAGGCAGAGAAACTGGACCGCAACGACATCTTGGCGAGTTTTCAGGGGGCAACAACTCGTGACGAACTCATTGAGGGGCTATTACGGAATATTCCAGTTTTGACCAAAATTCCGTGGCTCGATGGGCAACCCGCTTCTGTTCGAGGAACTCCTGGCGACGCCACCCGAAACTGCGCGTGCAAGTGATGCACGCCGGCTATCCCATGATCGACAATATACTCACCCTGCTGCAGGCGAACTCGCACGTCTACGTCTACGTCGACGTTGCGGGACTCATCTGGTATCCCATCAAGGAAGTCAATCGTTATATCCAGCGACTCGTGGATGCCGGATTCGAGGACCGCGTGATGTTCGGAACCGACCAACTGATCTGGCCCAAGCTGATGGCCTATTCGATCAGCATCATCAGAACGCCGATTACCTGACGCCCCAACAGAAACGCGACATCCTGTACAACAACGCCGCGCGATTTTTGAGGATGGACACTGCTCAGAGCAAGTGAGCTCTTCTGTAGGCGTTGATGCGAACACTCAAAACCTACTCCAAAAAGGGGCGCCCTTTATATTGCGTCGGGTTACCGTGAGGCTGGCACCGATTGGCCCCTACGCCAGCCTCGTTGAACGGTTGACTGGCAAGCCGGAAAGAACCAATCGACTTCTTATTTGCCGTCGTCATGTTGAAGTGCCCTGTATTCCAACCTCAGCGTCGCAGGGCGATTACTTTGCCTCAACGATTTGAACGGACTTATCGAGCTGGAAGGTTAGCACCGTCTCCGCCGGGACTCGAATCGCGCCGCCCTTGGTCGCGACCTGGGTCACCGCGCCCGCCCCTGCGCCGGCTCCGGCTCCGATCGCCGCGCCTTTCCCGCCGCCTGCAATCGCGCCGATAATGGCGCCGAGCGCAGCACCGCCGCCCGTAAATTCCGCGGTCCTCTTGTTCGCACCAAACCCTTGCTTTCCCTTCTGTTGCAAATCGGTTGTGCTAACTAGGTATTGCTTGCCCCCAACCGAAATCGATTGCAGATCCAGCACAAGGTCGGAGGTGCCATGAAAGCGGGTTCCCTTCGTAGCCGATCGAATGACGATCTGAGCGTTTGCACCACGGGGAACGACCACGTCGCCGTTGGCGTCGAAAACATCGTCGGCGATTTCAGCCGCATAGGTCTGCCCTTCGGCCGCTGTGGCTGAATCGACCATCTCTTCCGTCCGCACGGGAACTTTGGTGCCCACAGGCAGTACGTAGGTCTTGGTATGAATCTCGGCCTGCGTCGGATGATAGTGATGTTCGTGCGCAGTGTCGTCCGCTCTGGATGCCGCAGAGCGCCGCGTGGGCGTGGCTGGTGCCCCGCTGTTGGCATCGGAAGTTTGTGTAGCCGAACTTTGAGCCGCCGGCGCTTCGTCATACTCTATGGATTTCACCTGCGTCATCGGGACCGTATGCTTCGCGTTATCGTCGCCCGTCAGGGTGATTTCCGCTGGCGAGGTCGCTGTGACTATGCCCGTTAGCGTCGTGCCATCGCGCATCAGAATGGTTGCATGTTGCCCGGAAGCAGTTTTATTCGCGCACGACGCCAGGAACAATAATGCGCCAAGAGTTGCGCTTACAAGAATGGTTCGCCATATGAGATTTGGCGTGCACGTCTGTTCGCTCGAAGCCCTGAATGCTGTGTAATTCAAAGTGACCTCCACCAAGCTATGTCCTTCGTTGAGGCTGGATTCAATCTAAATCTTACAGCAAGAATCGGAAGTGTTCGGCTGCCGATAATGCGCCATTCTCAGTCCAAAGAAATTCTGCCCAGCGAAGACAACTCCTGGAGAGTCGCATTACCGGACAAATGCCTGGGGGATTAGACCTTGGCAAGCGGCTTGACCGGTTCTTCGTTTAGGGTAAGCCGATGAAAAGATAGATCTTCCTGGGTGTCGCAATGAAATAAGCCGTGTCCGTAAGGCTTCCCTCGCAGCACTCTCCGCAAAAGGCCGTGGAATCTAGTTGTCCGGTTAGTGCGTTACCAGGAGCCACCGAAAATTTTCTCAGTTCTGCGTGTCGATTCTACATCTCCTTGTTCGACGTATGGGTAGAGCAGCAATTAAGCTAGGAACTTGAACTTCGGTCCAAGTCAAACCCGAAAGGATAGACACAATGCGATTCATGGTCATCGTCAAAGCGTCGAAAGACTCCGACAAAGAAGGCGCACTCCCTGATCCTAAGGGCATAGTCGACATGAACAAATTCAACGACGAGCTCTTGGAAGCCGGGGTCTTGATAGGCTACGACGGTCTTCACCCCTCGTCCAAAGGTGCCCGCGTCCACTTTTCCGGCAAGAGCCGCCCCACCGTGGTTGACGGACCCTTCGCCGAAAGCAAGGAACTGATCGCCGGCTTCTGGAAATTCAGAAGGAAAAAAACTTCCGCGCTCAAATGGCAGCTCAAGCAGCCAAGAAATAGTTCCCAGTTGCACTGACGTATCCAAACTGGTGTGATCGGTTGCACGCTGAATGTCCGAAAAATGTAGGTTCGCACAATTGCTTCTAACGGAGCATCAGATGCGGAAGATCAATATCAGGATCGCCGCTTTAGCATTGATTGTTCTGGTCTTTTTATCCTGTCCGATCTGTTTACGAGCACAGGTGGAAAAGGCGGCTCCCTATCCGGCAATGGCGCTTCTCGATCAGTATTTGATTCCGGACGAGAATGCCGAGATCGCGCTGGCTCGCAGTGCTGCTCCAGCATCGATTTCGGATGCAGCCGAAGTGATGGTGCTGCGGCGCGATGGCTATGCGACCGCGGTGAAAGGCGCGAATGGTTTTCTCTGCATTGTCGAGCGATCATGGGCGAACCCGAGCGATGCGTCGAACTTCTGGAATCCCAAAATGCGCGCTCCCACTTGCTACAATCCGGCAGCCGCAAGCACTTTTCTCCCTATCTTTCTTATGAAGACCAGGCTGGCACTCGCAGGAAAATCGAAGGCGGAGATCGGCGCGGCAACCGTGTCGGCACTCGAGAAGAAAGAACTGCCCCCGCTTGCGCCTGGAGCGATGTGCTACATGATGTCGAAGCAACAGTATCTGAACGACGGCGCCAAGAGTTGGCATCCACACGTGATGTTTCTAGTTGCGGGTGATGCCGAGAAAAGCTGGGGAGCCAATCTGCCTGGCTCGCCGATTATAGCGGCCAATAACCCTGAACAACGTGTGACCATTTTCATAGTTTTGGCCAATGAATGGTCCGATGGGACACCGGGGCGGTCGACGGCGCACTGACCGCAACTCGAATCGGGTTGCTCATGCAGGTCGGGTAGCGACCGGGGAGTCGGCCCCTGGAGAGTTGCATAACCTGACATTGGGCGTACAAGGTGGGTTCGAGCTGAGTGTTGCGTCGACCCATTGAGACCACCGCGTTTACCAGCACTGAGAAACGAATCGCCTTCCCATGACTTTCCTTGCTGGTGCCGCAGTCTGACCCAACTGGCGGTCATAGGGTCGTCGTGTTCAGCAGTGGCACGACCAAGGGCACGTACAATTGGTGGACCCGCCTGACTTTTGGGAGCGATCCATCGGTGGTCCAAACGATCACAGAGATGTTGCTTACCTCGTGGCAGGTGTACGAGAACAGATTCATCTTGACAGCTTGGCGCCCGTTGAATTAGACAGATACCGCCCGACCTCCGTTGCGTCTGCTTCGCCAGATTCCAGCCCTGGACCGACCAGATTTCAGCCTTGGCCGAGAGGGAGCCGGGCAGCGGTTCCCTAACAAAATCTGACGGCCCGACATTTCAGTTCCAAAATACGAAAAGGAGGCGACCATGCGTAGACTGGTTCCGCTGGTGTTCGCGTTTTTGCTGCTGGGGTACACGGCCTCAGCGCAGAACAAGGTCCTGCCCAAGTTCTTATCCTGTGACGAGAATGGGATGCTCTGTACGGAGGTGCTTGACTCTATAGGCTACGAGGGCAAGTACACGGGTCACGACGAGCCTTCGCTGCTCTTCTACTCGAACGTTTCTGGTTCGGGCAATTCGAATGTTTACATCTTGGTGCTGCCCACCGATCCTCCGACCCTACCGCTGCAAGACGGAACCGGTGGAACCTTCAATTTCCAGCTCCACCCTGCGTTCTGGCTCGGTATGGCAATGTGCGATGACCAATCGGCGCCAAACCCAGGAGGATCTTCTGTTGGACCAAACATACCCTGCACACCAGACAGCGATAGCAACATATTCGACAACTCGAATCCAACAGCGACAGACTACATCGGAAAACACCCTGGGTCCGCGTTTATGGAGATGCAGTTCTACCCGCCTGGATGGGTACTGTGGCCGGCTGGTGACAGCTGTGATGCCACCCACTGGTGCGCTGCGCTGAACATTGATAGCGATTCGGCGAATCTTAATACTGGAGTAATGAACAATCCTGCATGCCTTAACACGGCTGGCCAAGAATATGTGAATTTCGCGTTCATCACCACAACTGGCGTGGCCCACGCACCGGCAAGTCCCTTACTCGCTACGCTCAGCACGTTCACACCAAATCCACAGACAGACCTGTTCATGAATTCAGGCGACAAGTTGGTCGTAACGCTGCGAGACACGTCGAACGGCTTTCAGGTTGTGATCAACGACCTCACGACTGGCCAGACTGGTTCTATGACAGCGAGCGCCGCCAACGGCTTCGGTGAAGTTTTGTTCGACCCGAAGGGAAACAACTGCAAACCCAAAACGCACAACATTCCCACCAACTTCCACCCGATGTACGCCACCTCCAGCGAGCACACGCGTGTGCCATGGGCAGCTCATTCATACAACATTGCTTTCTCCGATGAGGTCGGACACTTTGAGTATTGCAACGCGGTTAGCTCTGAGGGTGGAAACTGCACCCAGGACGGGGTGCACGATCTGGATACCACACTCAGTGGTGCCGAGGACGACGATTACTGCTTTGACGCCGCTGCCTCCTCGAGCATCCTAATCGGCGGATGTTTCGGTCAACCAATCAACGACGGCGACTTTGACGGTGTATCGTACCAGTTAGTGTGGCCGGGAACGTCGACAAACGCGAAGTTGGATCGTTCGCTGCATGCGGAGGCCGTGCAATTTACCAGTCCGCTGTTCAAAGACAACCAGGGTGACACACTAAACTTTAACCGGGTCGCCTTCGAGACCAACCTGCCACGGACCGAATTCGATACGAATCCTCCGTGCCAGCGCCTCATCTCGAATCCCGCAGACCCAAATCCCGGTTCTGGATGCGTAGATCCACCAGTCGGAGCTAACTTTTACCCGATATATACAACGACCCAGGCGTCGAAAGGGAGCTGCATATGGCAACTTGGGGGTGCCAATATTCCAGGAACGACCGACGCATTTGGCGGTACGTCGACCACAGAATATGGTCCGCTATTGTCTTTGGCGTATCCAGCAGTCGGGGGACCAAGTTTTAAATACGATAATTTCAGGCAGGTACTCAGCGGCAATCCCTGTCCACAATAGAGACGGGTGTGAACTATGCTGCCAGGTAATTGACGTGCGGACCTGCTCCGCGCTGTTCCGCCCGCGCAGGAGGTCCGCTTTCTCAGTTCACAACGAAAATGCCTCGAATTGAACCGGCGTTGCCGGATGGAGACTTCCGCCTATAAAGCAGCGCGACGAACTGCAAGCGATCCCTCGCGAAATGTCCTCTCGCTCAGCCAGTGTGAGCGCTAGCCTTGAACGATGACGGGTGCTGGTGGGATCCCTTCGCGAGGCAACAACAAACAGCGAATGGAGTTATGCGGCTTGCCGAAGGCGCGCCCGATCTCATGCAACGACTGCCCAGCGTTCCAACGGCGCCAAATCTCGGATCTCTGGGTGAGAGAAAGTCTAGCTCGTTTCCCTTCGCCCATAAACACCATCCCTAAACAGAAGACTTACTAGATGGTGTTGCGTCGACCTATTGAATGGACCGCGCTTACCGGACATCAAGTGTCGAGGCGGGCAGACTGGGCGGAAAAAGAGTTCGGCAAAACCTATGCATTTGCTGCATTGGCGACCTCCTAAGAACTTTAATGCTCGAAGACTTCACATTGCAGCAGGAGTAGGATCCTCTGGCGAGCTTTTCAGAAACCAACATCAGCGCGAATCGTGGTATGGCGGTCTAGAAATCCCTTCCACCCAAAACGACAAGTTGACGTGGCTGGGTTGGTGCGCCAGTCCTCCCGGCGTTGCGTTTCACAATGTCATGGCCGAGATACGTGTAAACTGGTTACGTTTGTGAACTCAAAGGAAAAGCCGGTGAAACAAATCGCTGCCTTCACACTGCTGGCAGTGCTGAGTTTTGTATCCTCGATGCCCGTGAAAGCTCAAAGCAGCGGCGTCAAAGAATATGCCCGCCAGTCCCAGATCGCAGCCAAGAAACAGCAAAAACTGCAAAAGAAGGCAGCCAAGAAACAACGGAAAGCAATGAAGAAGTACGCGAAGGCACAGCGGAAGGCCGCCAAAAAAGCGAATCACGGCGGTCGATAAAGATAGCGACGCGGTTAGGCCGGGTGGGCAATCTGACGGCTCCGGTCTTTTTTTTGTTTCTGCTCACTGCGCCACAAAATTGTCAGTTCCTATTAACGCTAGTGCTTAATCGGATGCGCGTTTTCGCTAATACGTGAAGGCAGGCAGGGTGCTCCGCGCGCGTTCGATTAAGCCGTTTGAAGGAAGCCGCTGGCGGCTGCGGCGGATGCGGGCTAGTGGGACCCGATCTAATGGCTATGGGAATTCAATCTTTTCGCTCATCTGTAAGCTGTTGGTTTTGCGGTACTTAGAAAACGGGCATGTGCGAGAACTGCAATTCGGTGCGTTACGCTGGGGCATAGCACGCGGAGCATAGCACGCGAAGCGTCCGCCGCGCCAGCGGCTTCGTTGTATGCCGGGCATGTTCAGCAGCTAGGAGGTGCAAATCCTCTACCCAACCTGATGGAGGTGAAGGGTTAGCAATGACGCAAGGGCTATCGCCGCGAGGCGGGGTCTGAAGGAAGCGTCAAGCAAATGTGCGAGTCGATGAACAAGAACCGAATATAAGGCGTGAGCGTCGGACGAGCGGGCAACGTACTGCGAAGTCCATAATCCATCAAGGATGCGAAGCGTAGATTCGGCGACCGTGCACAGAAGGCGGCTGAAATTACCCCGGGAGATCTGTCCTGTGTCGCTGCGGCGACTGAGAAAGCCGAGAGGCAATCTGACCGCAGGGCAGAAGTCAGCAGAGGGTGTAGTAGATCACGACGTCGGCGAAGCTAGTGAGGCACTCCAATACCGAAAGGTGGAGCCAACAGATAGGCCGAGCCGGGAACGGTGATTGAAGACCCGAACGAGAGGAGAGGCGAGTAGGACATGGATCTCAGGCGCGACAAGCGGCAGAACATCCAAGAGAAATTGGACTTCTCATCCGAATGGAAGGGTGAAGCCCGCCAAGCCGGAAGGGAAGAGACCGAATCGCGTCAGGCGATGCATGAACCCGAAAGCCCAGCTAACACCATCCGACTCATGGAGGAAGTATGTGAGCGAGAAAATCTGTTGGAGGCATTACGGCGGGTGAAGGCTAATAAAGGTAGCGCCGGGATCGACGGGATGACCGTCGGCCAACTCAGCGGCTACCTGAAGCAGCACTGGCTCACCATCCGGGAACAACTGCTGAACGGGACCTATGAACCGCAGCCGGTAAGGCGCGTGGAAATCGAGAAGACGGACGGAGGGGGGATGCGAAAGCTTGGTATCCCAACTACGCTCGATCGATTTCTCCAACAAGCGGTGATGCAGGTTCTGCAGCGGCGGTGGAACCCCACGTTTTCCGATCACAGCTACGGTTTTCGACCGGGACGATCCGCGCATCAAGCCGTAACCCAAGCACAGCTGTACCTTGCAGAAGGTTACGGTTGGGTGATCGATCTCGACTTGGAGAAATTCTTCGATCGAGTCAATCACGACAAATTGATGGGGCAGGTCGCGAAACGTGTCGAGGACAAGCGGCTGTTAAAACTCATTCGGGCGTTCCTGAACGCCGGGGTGATGGAGAACGGGTTAGTCAGTCCAAGTGTGGAAGGAACTCCGCAAGGAGGTCCACTTTCGCCTTTGTTGAGTAACCTCGTACTCGATGAACTCGATCGGGAGTTGGAGCGCTGTGGACATCGCTATGTTCGTTACGCAGATGATTGCAACATCTACGTGCTAAGCGAGCGAGCCGGTCAACGAGTGATGAAGAGCATCACGAAATTCATCACGCAGCAGCTCAAACTCAAAGTGAACGAGTCCAAGAGTGCGGTGGCGAAACCGCAGGAGCGAAAATTCCTTGGATTCAGCTTTACGGACGGGCCAGAGGTCCAGCGCGTCATCGCGCCGAAGGCCTTGGACCGTTTTAAGAGACGGGTCCGGGAAATCACGCGACGAGCGAAAGGTGTCAGCATCGAGATGACGATGGCAGAACTAGCCCCCTACATGCGGGGTTGGCGCAGCTATTTCGGCTTCTGCGAAACACCCCAGGAACTCGTCAATCTTACTCGTTGGGTCCGGCTGCGACTTCGAGTGGCTCTGTGGCGGCAGTGGAAAACACCACGTCGTCGTCGGGCCGCACTTCTCGAATTGGGGGTGCGCCCGCGACTAGCGCGCAACACCGCTAGCAGCTCCCGCGGCCCTCGCTACCTCGCGCAGGCCAAGGCCCTCTCTGTCGGGCTTTCCAATGCTTACTTCAAATCGCTCGGACTTCCGTCCTTATACGAGGAGTGCTAGCGTAACCATCTCGAACCGCCGTGTACGGACCCGTACGCACGGTGGTGTGGCAGGGGTCGGCGGGCAACCGTCGCCCCTATGCCGATCAAACGAGCTAACCGGAAGTTGAGACGGATGGGGACGGTGGAGCCTAAAATGACGCCACGGAAGATTTGGCGACGATTCGCCCTCCAGCGCCCCGCGCGTACCTTCGCTTAGCTATTCGCTGGGCTATCCGGCTTGATGTTTTGGTTGAGCCCACAACAGTCGTTTGCCTCTCACAAAGCCCTTCATTGACGTCGAACACATCGAAAATGTCGTCGAGATGACGTGCCAATCACATCATGTGCTAGACTCAGTCCCATTGTTGGCGGGAGCTAGTCGTGCTGAAGAGAGCTCTGCTGGCGACTTTGCTGGTGTCTGCAACCACGCCCGTTCTATGCGCGAAAGAACGGATTCTTCTTCACCGTATCGGGCCCTCTGACTCGATGCTGTTCATCGCTAAAGCGGACGGCTCCGACGGGCGCCCGCTTCTGGCAAACTCCGGCTTTGACTACAACGCTTCGTTCTCCGCTGACGGCAAGTGGATCATATTCACATCTGAGCGCGGCGGCTCGGCTGACATCTATCGGGTGCACCCAGATGGGTCAGGCCTCGAGCGGCTAACCGATGATCCGGCATATGACGATCAAGCAGCCCTTTCACCGGATGGAAAGCAGCTTGCGTTCGTGTCCTCACGCGGTACGGGATCCGCTGACATTTGGGTGCTCGACTTGCAGACCAAAAAGGCGCGAAACCTTACGCACGCGCCCGGCAGTTTCCGGCCGTCCTGGTCCCCAGACGGGAGGTGGATCGCGTTCTCATCGGACCGCAACACGCCCGTGCGACGGCTTGACGCTGAACGATTTGCACAGGTACATGCTGTCAGCATTTATGTAATGCGCGCTGACGGTACGTACGTGCGGAGGCTGACGGCCGCGGGGAAATTTGCAGGCTCGCCGAAGTGGTCTCCGGATGGTAAGAGAGTCGTTTTTTATGAGATGGAAATCAAAGATACGTATTACGCCATGCGACCGGGATTCGGAATACCAGTTGATTCACAGATCGTCTCGGTCGATGTCGCGACCGGGGCTCGTCAGGAGCACACGTCAGGTCCGGGGCTGAAAGTTTCACCGGAGTTCCTCAGCGAAAACAGCATCGGATATGTCATGAAGGCAGGCTCGCGGATGGGTTTAGCATTTACGACTGCGGATCAGGGTGCCAGCGGAAAGATGCGCAACGCGTCTTGGTCACGTGACGGCAAATGGGTCGTATATCAGAAGTGGTCCTCTGTATGGCCCCAAAACCGGCGATTGTTTAGCATCGACCCGGAATTTGATCTAGCCGACTCAGCCCCATTTCCAGCGTATTCACACGACGGAAAGAAGCTTGCTGTGACTGATCTTGGTACGGGCTTCGTGGCGATGCCTTCGGTGTCCGTAATGGATGCGGATGGGACGAACGCCAAGCTCATTTTTCGTGGGGAGGAGAGCACTTTCGCGCTTGCGCCACAATGGTCACCTAACGATGACTGGATCGCCTTTGGGCGAGGATTGTATCTTCCTCCTCGCGGCAGGCCAGCTCGCGTCATGCTGGTGCGCCCGGATGGCTCGGAACTCCATGAGCTCACCAAGACTGAGGGAAACAGCGGGTTTCCGAGCTGGTCGCCGGATGGTAAGCGAATCGTGTATCGCTTCTGGAGCGGGTCGGAGTACGGTCTTCGGATCATCAATCTGGCCGATGGATCCTCGACACAACTGACTACCGGATTTGACAATTTTCCCGCCTGGTCACCAAGGGGCGACCTCATCGCTTTCACCCGCTTTAGTGAAGATGACTATGACATTTACACGATCCGGCCCGACGGGACCGGCTTGAAGAGACTGACCACCACTCCGGGAAATGATGCACATGAGATATGGTCTCCCGATGGAAAGCATATTCTCTTCAGCAGCGCTCGTTTTGGATTCAAAGATGAGGCACCGCTCTACGACGATATTCCTCAGCCCTATGCCGAGCTTTTTGTGATGAACGCGGATGGCTCCGGCCAGCGGCCGTTGACAGACAATCAATGGGAAGATGGAACGCCGGCCTGGGCACCCGTATCCTTGCCCTAGTTTTCAAGTTGAATATGCAATGCAGTTCAAGAGCCGCCAAGGGTTCCGGCGGACGCGGGGCGTAATTCTGATTGGATGACGGGCAACTCTGACGTAACGCGATTAGGTAAGGATTGCCGACAATACGTCCGGAATATGAACTCGGCTTGGGGTGCATGTACTCCAGCCCCTCTGCCCGCTTCTCGGCGCTCCACACATTTCAAGCCTTTGGGAATTCTGAAAAGCCCCCACGCAACAACGGCTTGCGGGGGCGCCCTCGCGGTCGAGTGACCTCAACGCTCAGGGCCGCCCGCCCTTGCAAGGGGGAGAAGGATTAAACGTCGTATAATCTCGTGCGCGCAACTGGGGAGCAGAACATATGAACGTACAAGAACAAATCAAGAAGTATGTTACCAGCCAACCGGAGCCAAAACGCAGTGACATGCGAGAGTTGCATCGGCTCACACTTCAGGTGTCGCCAGAATGCAAATTATGGTTCTTCGATGGTAAAGACAGCAAGAATCATACTGTTTCCAACCCTACGATTGGATATGGATTTCATACAATAAAATATGCCAATGGAAAAAGTAGAGAGTTTTTTCAAATTGGTGTGAGCGGAAACAAAACCGGAATCTCTGTCTATGTTCTTGGTCTCAAAGATAAGAAGTACTTAGCCAAAACGTGTGGAAAAAAACTAGGCAAGGCGAGCGTGACCGGATATTGCATTCGGTTTAAAGCTCTAAAGGATATAAACATCGATACGCTTGAAGCGGCAATACGATATGGGCTTGCAGCTCAGAATGAAAAAGGCAAGCTGACGAAATAATTCCACTGTTAAAGGCAAGCAGTTATCGATGTAAAGGCGCTCCAGTATACGACCGCTACAGCCCTGACCCGCGCCACAAAGCCATTCTCTATAAAACGGGTCTCCCGCAATAGTCGTGCGGCTCTCTGTCAGCGCTCCTTGCCTTTCTCTGTTTGCCGGTGCCCACTGCGGAAGTATCACGGGCAACCCGGAAGTAATCTCAGCAGTCCCGATTCGCGTCATTAGTTCCGGTTGGCCGACAACCCATCCAGAATCACCGTATCCACTGGCAACGTGTGGAAGTAGCGGGGCATTTCACAACTGCTATTTGCAGAGGGGCCTTCTTGCGGTTTACCCTAGCGACCATCACGCGGTGGCTCGAATCGAAATGCCGAGTACGGTCATTTCTACCTGCAGTAGGGCATCAGGTTGGATCGAGAATGGTCTGTTGAACGACCTACTTCACTTCTTCTCTGTAGGCACGCGGCGCTTTAATTCCTCAGACCAGTTAAGCACGACGTTTATCTGCGTCGGTGCCGCCGTCTCTTGCTCGCTGGGCTTGAGCATCAAGAACCGCTGGCCGTCGGGCGAAACATCGTAGTTGGGTCCCGTTGCGGGAGTTGGCTCGTAGTGTCTCTCAAACAGTACTTTTGGCTTGCCAGCTTTGAAATTCGGCTCTGTAGTGATGTCTACAGCCATCATCTTGTCGCCGATGCGGTAAAACAGCTCGCCTCCGTTAGGATTCCACGTTGGCTCCATTCCACCCTCAGTTGAGATTTGCCACTTGCCGCCGGGGCCTGGATACGGCTGCACGTAGACTTCCCAGCGGCCCGATTCATCCGATACATAAGCCAGCCTATGGCCATCCGGAGAAAATTGCGGCACGCTTTCATTGAATGGGGTCCGCAGGAAAGGCTGGGCTTTGTGATCGCTCAACCGTAACACCCAAATGTCATAACCGCTGTTGGGATCGATTTCGCCAAAGGCAAGCAATTGACCGTCGCGGGACCAAGACATTGGAAATTGGAGGGAGTCGCTAGTGGTCAATCGGTCCATTCCGCCACTCCCATCTGTTGGCGCCCAGAAGATGTTCAGCGGGCCTTCTCTATTGGATTGGATTGCTATCCGCTTGCCGTCGGGTGCCCAAGTAGCGCTGAGGCTCAAACTTCCCTCGAAAGTCAAGCGGGTCAACGTCCCTCTGCTGACGTCATATAGCCAGACTTGGGACTCCTGCTCTCGGATCGCCACTGCTACCCGCCCGCCGTCCGGAGAAACCCGCGGGAATATGTAAGCACGCGCCGGGGCCGACACCGGCTGCTCAATTCCGTTTCGAGTGACCCAAACAAGCGTAGATTGGGCAGACACGACATTTCCGGGAATGTAAACCAGTGATCCCGTAGCGGAAATGCTGTACTGGGCGGCTCCGGTGTTCGTGGATTGTAGGACACCATCGACTACGGGGACGCCAGCGCCCGTCACCGCGAGCCGTTGGGGATCGAATGGTGTAGCCACTAAAGCTCCCCCTTGCGAATAGATCACATGTCCGGAGGCCGCGTAGCGGGGATTCGTGGCCTCTGGGAGCAGATTTCGTCGCTCGCCAGTGGCGAGCGACTGAACGACGACTTGGGCGTGGTTCCAATTGAAGTTAGTTGCTGCGGCAGCGAAGAGCAATGCCTTGCCGCCGGGCATGAACTCCGGCCAGCGGTGGCCGACCTCTCCTTTATTGAAACGCGTCACGGGTTGCGAAGGTCCTCCGGCGTCCGGCATTTGTCGGAGAGATGAGTTGTTCGTGGGCGCCAAGGCGATCATTCCTTGCTCGCTCCAACTGGCCCCGCGACCCATCGGAACGTCGCCGAGGGTTTGTGTGGGTCCTCCGTTTACCGACACTTTCTTTAGTTTGTTGCCAGCGAAAAATCCTAGCCACTGGCCATCGGGCGAGAAGAAAGGGCACACCGCGTCTTCAGTTCCAGCGATGGGCCGTGCGTCAAGGCTGTCCATCGGACGCAAATAAAGTAACTGCGCGCCGCCCTTGCGCGCAACGTACGCGACGTACGTGCCATCGGGGGAGAGGGCCACAGCTGGGCCGCCGTCCAGACCTGCCAATTGTGTGCCTGGAGGCAACGTGATCGTAAAACGGCTGACGCGGAGAGGTGATGGGGAGCGCTTCAGATTCCATACAACGAGCCCGCTGACGGCCACAAGGAGTAACGACACGGCACCCCACACTACAGCTCCTCCCCACCGCGTGCGGAGGGTACGAGCTGGAGCGGTCGATGGTAGCGACGGGTGTGAACTGGATTCGGCAAGCCATTTTATTTCAAGAGCCAGGTCGCGAGCGGTTTGCCAACGCTCCTCTGGGTCTTTCGCAAAGCAGCGGCGGATGGCGTGATCCAGCGAGAGTGGAGTCAAAGGCTTGACCGTGCTGATAGGTGCGGGGTCTTTTTCGAGAATCGCCGACGCGACGCTGAGTTGACTCTTACCTTGAAATGCGCGCTGGCCAGTCACCATTTCGTATAGCACTGCGCCCAGGGAAAAAATGTCGCTTCGCCCGTCCAGAACTTTTCCTTCGATCTGCTCGGGCGACATGTACTGAAAGGTCCCGATGATCGAGCCTTGTTCGGTCATAGGTGACGACTGCGTCGCCGCCGCAGTTAACGTGGCCACGTTGGACAACGCCGCAACCGGTTTGGCCAGACCAAAATCCAGAAGCTTCGCGCCCGTCGAAGTCAGCATGATGTTCCCCGGCTTCAAGTCGCGATGCACCACGCCGCTGCGATGCGCTTTGTCCAGCGCGTCAGCGATCTGCATGCCGAATTTCAAAACTTGTTCGAGCGGCAGCGGTCCATTTTCGAGGCGCGTTGCCAGCGATTCCCCTTCGACGCACTCCATCACCAGGTAAGCGATTCCATCCTGACTGCCCACATCATGCAAAACGCAAATGTGCGGATGATTCAGACTGGAAATTGTCTTCGCTTCGCGTTCGAAGCGCTGCTTGCGAACAGGATCGGAAGAGAACTGCGCGGGAAGAATCTTGATTGCGACCGTGCGGTCGAGGCGTGTGTCGCGAGCGCGGTAGACTTCGCCCATGCCGCCGGCGCCCAGCGGGTCGAGGATTTCGTATGGGCCTAGATGTGTGCCTGGAGCAAGGGCCATAATTGGCCGTGATTATAACCCCGAGAATCCTTCTTCGGGTGCCTCCAGATCTCAAGGTGCCTCATTACGGGCAAACCTTCCGTGCCCCGTCGTCATTTGCTTTGCTTCATACATCGGTTCCTCAAGCGGTCTCGAGCTTGAGCACCAACGGGAAGTCAGCTCCGTTTCCGGCGAGGTGATCTTGTCCCCACGAGGCGACGCAACCTCTATCTGCCCGATTACAGGGCCTTCGCTTGCTCCCATTTCCGTTACCCGCATCGCCACAGTTCCATCTTGCGATGGACTTTCCCTTTAACGAGGAACGATACGGGCTTACCCTGTTCCGCTGAAATGACGCGATCGGTTAGGTCTGCTCTCTACGCCGGCAGTGTTGTTTACCCATGACAGAGAACCCTTAAGCCCCTGTGCTCACTGCAAGAAGAGCCGCGCAGCATTTTAGGCTCTCTTCGGCTGACGACGCTTGCGAGCATTTGTATATTCTGACCCTACGATCAAGCCTAGGCCCGCTCCACCTCGTGCTGGCAGATACACCGTGGCCTCACGGTTTCGGTGCCGCTCTTGCGAGCGTGGATACATTGTCCAAGGGCTCCAGAACAGTTCGTTGCCTCGCCGCTCTGCCTTGTACGCTACGTGCGATGGGACGCACGGTCTGATCGAGTTCCTCCTCTCCAGACAATCATTTTCAGCAGCTTTACAGGTCGCACTAAGGGTTGCCGACCAACCAGAAGCTATACGCCCAAACCACCTCAAAATGGCACTCTTATTGAAGATTTGCAGGGTTAAACGCGATTGCAGTTACTTGCCGACCGGGACCTTGCGTCGGACTTCATCTAAGAGGTTTTCGAGGAATATCTCTTGGCTCTGCGCGTTTGCCCTTCCGCTGTCTCGACGGGCATTAACAGGGCGAAGCGTTTGCCGTCGGGCGCGAGATCGACGTTCTTATTGTTGTTGACACTGCCACCGATCTGCTTTTCGGACCACGCTCGCGGTTTTGTCGGCCACGAAGGAATCGCCCTTTACCGTATACGTTGCTACCATGATGTGGTTGTCCAAAGTGTCGAAAAACAGCTCGCGTCCGTTGCGCGACCACATCGGGTACGCGCCGCCACTGTTCGAGATTTGCCATTTGCCGTCCTTGTCCGGGAAGGCTCGAACGTAAACTTGGTAGGTCCCCGACTCATTGGAAGAGCAGGCTAGCCACCGCCCGTCGGGTGAAAAGGAAAGGTGCCGCTCGTCCGCCGGGGTTTGCAGGAAAACCTCCGGCTTTCCGGCACGCAATCCCGCGCTATCGCTCTCAATCGGCACGGTCCACAAATCGTATGAGGTTTTCGAATCCCGCCCCCAAAACGCCAACCGCTTTCCGTCCGGCGTGAACTTATCGGGAGCTGGCCGCATTAGTAATCCCACGTTAATGACAACACGTGTATCTTACGCGCACTGGAGGCGCGAGCACGGTTCAAGCACGCCGCGCACCTGCAAGGCTGAGAGGTTGGTTGCCCATTCATTCGTTGCGGGGCGGAAAACGGGCGCGCGATTCGCCCAACTAAAAGGCAAACTTGACGGCCAGTTGTCCTACGCGCGCATTCACAGCGGTACTGTTGATCACGCCAAACGTAGGTGACGCGAAATTTGTGTCAGGGTTCGCAAACTGTGGATGGTTTAGCGCGTTGAAGAACTCGGCTCTAAATTGGATGTTGCTGGACTCGACAAGGCGGTTCATTCTTATGGTTTTTGAAAATGCGATATCTAGGTTGGCTTGTCCGGGGCCATTCACGATACCTGTCGCACTGTCACCAAATGCCGTCCCTCTGCCGTCGGCGCCGATGACGGGCGGAGTCACAAAACAAGACGGGTTGAAATAGCGGTTCAGTTTCGACTGGACTGCGCCGCCATTAACCAACTGAGTCTTCGAGCATACGCCGCTTAGTTGTGCCCGATCTTGAGTGATTCCGAAAACGTTGGTGGAATTTGTATTCGTGATTGTGAGAGCGACGCCGGATTGAATGGTGGCAATTGCCGCGATGGACCAGCCCCCAAGGATCCCTCGTTGCAATCGATGGGTGGGACTCGGGAGCGTCCACGTGGTGCTGAAAACGAATCGATGATTCCGGTCGAAACTGGCACGTCCCCAGCGTTGTGACGGAGAGTTTTGGTCCCCATAGGTCAGCGTGTTTGCGGCTGAGATGCCGTTGATCTCCGCGCCGTCGGTGTCAAGGGTCTTGGAGAATGTATAAGAGATGAGAAATTGAAATCCGTAGCTCAGCCGTTTCGTTAGGCTCGCCTCTAAGGCGTGGAACCAGGAGATGCCACCCGCTTCCATCTGACGGATCGAATCCGGCCTTATTCCACGGATGCGTACTCGCAACGGAATATTCGCCAAGGTGTTCGAGGTCACTCCTCTGATCGGGTGGTCTGGTGATGCGGCCAGTGCTTGGTTCAGCGCACGCAGACGTTGCAAATGCGTCCCCCGAGAACCCACGTATCCTGCTTCAAACAGCCAGCCTCGCACTAACTCTGCCTGGAGATTCAACGAGAACTGTTGGACGCTGGCTGGCCGAAAGTCTGACGTAAGAGCAGTGACTGCCGTGTTGGTAGTTGGCGTGTACGATGTGAACAAGGGAAAGGAAGCGGGAGTCGGAAATGGCTGAGCAAATGGGGCTTGGAATGTTGCGTCCACATTCCCCGACCCCGAGCTCACGCGTGCCAAAGCGAATGGAGCTGCTGCCAGAGATTGTGTGAATGCCTGGCCCGTTGGCCGCGAGAAATACATGCCGTATCCTCCGCGCAGTGCCAGCCGCGTCTGCTGGGGCAGGATCTGCCACGCAAAGCCGACCCTGGGAGCAAACGTGTTTTGCCTCCGGCCATAGATCCCCGCGGTGTTGTCTGCCCGCACTACACCAGGCGGCAATACTCCAGCAAAGTTCGAGGCCACCACATACCCGCTTAGGGTGCCGTCCACGGGAGGATTTGGATCTGCCTTACTCACATCGAAGCTGGAGCTTCTGCCAAGGTTGTCGCCAAGAACTCCGGGTCGTTCATAACGCAATCCAAGGTTCAGAGTCAGCGTTCTGTTGATGTGATAGTTGTCTTGCACAAACCCCGAAATCTCCCAGGCTCGAAAATGACGGTCAAACAAGCCGAACCCGTCGATTGAAGTGGATACATTGCTGAAGGTTCCGGTGCCGTTGCCACTTCCATCGAAACCGAGCAAGAAATCGGGCCAGCTAAGGAACTGCACATATGAGCCCAGTCCAGCGAAAGCAATGTCGTCCTGCAGCCGTGTCACTGAGCTTCCGAATTGCACGGTGTGGGCACCCGCGACCAAACTGAAGACATCACTGAGAACGAAACTCCGCTGCGTATAGGTTCGGGGAAAGCCACAAGCCATACTGAGGGAGCCGAGAATACTAAGACTTGGAAGCTGATTATTGTTGTTCATCAGTCCCTCGGCCACACCGACGTCTGACCAGGCAAAGGGAGCCGTAGCACTTGTCCCACTGCTAGTGCTGACAAATCCGAACCTGGCTTCATTTATACGCCCGCTGGTGGATACGTGGCTGTGGGCGAGGGAGAGGACGACGAAATCAGCATTGCCGGGACTAACAAACCCGCGAGTATTTCCTGAGGGGTTCATACCATTCCCGGGAAACGTCACTCGTTGATCGTCGTGTGCAACAAAGAAACGAACTGCGATTCGGCTTACCGGCGTAACGGTGTAGTCGAGGTTGAACAAGCCTTGTTCTTCGTTGAATTGGCACGGTTCGCTGAAGGCGGAGAAGCCCCGGCTTGCAAATGGGCGTAAGGGATCGATCGTTTGAGGAGTCGGAATCAGAAAGCTGCCGTCGGGCAGTTTGCGATTCAAGAGAATGAGAGCAACCGGGTTGATATTAGAGCCGTCAGCCTTAACGGCAACACCCCCCAAGGCGCCCCTTAATCCACCGAACAGTTGTCCAAGAGCTGCAGGTGATCGGTCATTAGTCAGGGGAGGCTCGCTGAGAGCAGCGGCACAAGCGATGCGTGCTTGACCGGAGGCAAGACCGTTGGTCTGGCGTGTGCCCTGATAGGAAGTAAAGAAGGACATTTTGTCTCTTCTGACAGGCCCCCCGAATGTAAATCCGAACTGATTCTGCTTGAGCACGGGCCGCCGCTGGTGGGTGAGATTCCGGAAGAAATCATTTGCGTTCAGGGCATCGTTGCGGAAATACTCGAACAGAACTCCGTGGTACTCGTTACCGCCCGCTTTTGTGACCACACTGACATTACCCCCGGCACCTCGACCAAACGAGGCATCGTAAAGGCCAGTTTGCATTTTGAATTCTTGGATAGCGTCTGGATTCGGTGTGGGAATGCCACCGCTGCTCGTTCCGGAGCCTTGCACGTCACTTACGCTGATCCCCTCTAATTGCCAATTGTTGTCATAAGAGCGCGATCCGTGGACGTAGATTCCATCGCTAGACTTACCGATTTGGGAGAGAGCGTTGTCTCCGTTACCAAGCTCTCCCGCGTTGGTCACGCCTGCGCTCACTCCAGGAGAGAGGCCGGCGATCTGTACGAAGTTCCTTGTCACTAATGGCAGGCCCCTCGCTGCTTGTTCATTCACCACTCGACCGAGTGCCGAGCTGTCGAGGTTGATCATTAGCGCGTCAGCGTATACCTCACTGCGGGTAACGACCTTTGGAAGTGCAAGATGAAGTTCGACTCGAAGGGTCTCGGTTACATGTACATCGATGCCCGAGATCGTTAGCGGATCGAAGCCCTCTTTGCTTGCCTGTAATTGATATATATCAGGCGCGACTGAATAGAATCCGAACCAGCCGTTGCTATCGGAGACCGAGGCCCCGATGCTGTTGGCATCTATCGTAGTGAGGCGAATGAGCACGCCCGGAACCACAGAACCAGAGGGATCCAACGCGACACCGAATACCGCGCCCGTTGAGGCCGTCTGGGCGTTCGCGCGGGCGGACAGGACAATGCTGATGGCAAGGGCGAGAGACAGCATCAACTTCTTTCGACGTTCGAAACAAAGCCTTGCGGAGTCCATTTGATACCCCCTGGTCTTGAACAGGCTGGCGGTCTTAACAGGTGTGTTGCAAGCCGACACCTGTCAGTTTTGACAGGTGTGTTGCAAGCCGACACCTGTCAGTTTTGACAGGTGGAACGAGATACTGTGTTTGATGCACAAGGTCTGGCGGCTAGGGATTAAAGACCCAAGTGCTGAGGTCTAAGATGCCTTGGACGAATGACGCGGCCCTATGAGTTCAATTGAGTCTTGTGGCGCTCCATGCTAGGCATCACGGCACAACGGAGACGGTGGCCGGCGCGAATCACCACGCTCGTATGTGCCGCCTTGGTGCTTTCAGGAGGTATGGAAGCCCAGACGAGACCAACCCGACGAGTCTTGATTCTCTATGAGACCGGAACCTGGTATCCCGCGATCAACACGATTGATCAGGGAATTCGTGCTGGGTTACAAGACGCGCCATATCGACTTGAGTTCTATCGCGAGTATATGGAAACAGTATTGTTTCCTGGTCCTGAAACTCAGCGGGAGTTCCGCAACTTCTTTCTTCGCAAGTATCAGAATCGCAAACCGGACGTGATCATCGCGGTTGGCCCATCTCCACTGCAATTCATACTGAAAACCCACGAACGTGCGTTTGCTGGCGTCCCCGTGATTTTCTGCCTTCCTTATGGGCCCCTGCCGGACACTCTTACGTTGGATCCTGGCATTACCGGAGTGACAAACGTCGTAGAGCCCGCCGCGACCTTGGAAGTCGCCTTGCGCCTCAAGCCCAAAACGAAGCACGTCATCATAGTAGGCGGAACCTCGACTCTGGACAGGCAAACCGAGGCGATGATCCAGCAGGGGCTGCGCAGTCATGCTGACCGGCTGGATATTTCTTATCTCACAAACCTGACCATGCCTGCCTTATTGACACGACTCAGGGATGTGCCGAGCGATGCGATCATCCTCTTCGGCGGTATCACAAAGGATGCGGCAGGAACCCCGTTCACAGGATCCGAATCAGCCGCGGCGGTCACCGCCGCCGCGAGCGCGCCGGTCTTCGTCTTAACAGACTCATTCCTTGGCCACGGCGAGGTAGGAGGAGAGTTGTTCACCCGCCTCGAGCAAGGCAAAATCACCGGGAATATGTCGCTACGGGTGCTCACTGGTGAAAAGCCTCAAGACATCCCGGTAGTGAATGGTGTGACTCAATACATCTTCGATTGGCGAGCCCTCAAGCGTTGGGGGTTGAAAGAAAGCAATCTTCCGCCCGGCAGCATCCTCCTCAATCGACAGCGCAGCTTCTGGGAACTGTATGGGCAGTATGTTTTGGTAGGTCTTTTCTTGCTCCTAGCGCAATCTATCTTGATTATTGCGCTCTCGGTTCAACGAACCAAGCGGAAACGATCTGAGAAATCTCTCCTTTGGCGCCTGGAGTTTGAAGGTCTGCTCTCTGATCTCTCGCGGACATTTATTGGCCTTCCCGAAGAAGAGGTAGACGCGAATATTGAGCATGGTCTAGCCCGCGTCGGCACATTCCTCGAAATGGACCGGGTGACGCTCTTCGAGTTTTCGCAAGGTCGAACTAAGTTGTTCCCCACCTACGCTTGGAATGGCCCCGGAGCGAAAAGCGCTCCACCTCTGAATATGTGCGCCGTGCCCTGGTGGGAAGCTCAAGTCCTGCGTGGCGAGGCGTGTCTCACCACCCGGTTAGATGATCTGCCGGAAGAAGCATCGGCCGAGAAGGCCTATTTGCTCCAGAGAGGCGTCGTGTCTGCTGCGTCGATTCCGTTAAAAGTGGGCGGCCAGATCAATGGAGTAATTGTATTTCTTACTGAAAGCCGCGAGGTGTTTTGGACCGAGGATCTGGTGAAGC
This sequence comes from uncultured Acidobacteriota bacterium, assembly GCA_963721915.1. GTDB lineage: Bacteria > Acidobacteriota > Terriglobia > Acidiferrales > UBA7541 > Acidiferrum. The sequence continues at coordinate 122,462 of CAVRLD010000015.1, forward strand.
AGCTTCGGGTCATTGGCGACGTGTTTTGGAACGCCTTGAAACGCAAGCGCGCGCACGAGGCGCTGCTCGCCTCCCAAGCTCTTGTGCGAGAGAGAGAGGAGCGCTTTCGGTCCGTTGCAAACACAGCGCCAGTGACAATATGGATGACGGACGTCGACGGCAATTGGACCTACGTGAATCAGGGTTGGCTCGATTTTACGGGACAGTCCTTAGAGTCGCAGTTGGGAAAAGGTTGGACAGAACAGATCCACCCCGAGGACCTCACGCGGAGTTTGGAGAGAATCGAAAAGGCATCGGGTCAGCGCGAGCCAGTCCAGTCGGAACATCGGGTCCGACGGCACGATGGGGAATATCGTTGGATGCTGGCTTCAGGCGTACCAAGGTTCGACACACACGGTTCCTTTGCCGGTTACATCGGCTCGGCGATCGACATCACCGAGCGCAAGCTGGCCGAAGAGGTCCTTTCCACGGTGAGTCAGAAGTTGATTGACGCGCAAGAGGAAGAGCGCACACGGATTGCGCGAGAGCTCCACGACGACATCAATCAGCGGATCGCGCTTCTAGCCATAAGCCTGGAGAGTTTGAAGGAGAACCTTCCGGCCGGGGCGGTTGAATCAATGCGGCAGATAGTGGAAGCGGTCGAAGACGTTACGGATATTGGAAAAGACATTCAGGGCATGTCGCACCGACTGTACTCGTCGAAGCTGGATCTGCTGGGGCTTGCGGCGGCGGCAGCTAGTTTTTGCAAGGAGGCTTCAAATCGCCAGAGTGTTGATATCGATTTCCGTTCTGAGAACGTCCCGAGAGAACTACCAAATGAGGTCTCCCTGTCGTTATTCCGCGTTTTGCAGGAGGCTCTGCAGAACGCGATCAAGCATAGCGGCTCAAGACATTTTCGAGTCTCACTCAATGGTGCAGCAAAGAACCTTGAACTCACGGTGCAGGATTCAGGGATTGGCTTTAAACCCGAAGTGGCAATCAATGGTCACGGGCTGGGCCTCACCAGCATGCGGGAACGACTAAGACTAGTCGACGGAGAGCTGTCTATTGACTCGAAGCCGCAACAGGGGACTACAGTCCGAGCTCGTGTGGGATTGGGGTACGGAGCGAAAGTCCGCACCGACAGAATAGCTTCGTGTCAAAGGGAATGGGAACGAATAGCGGGACCTGTCAAGGTGTTGGTAGTCGAGGACCATGATCCATTCCGCCGATTCGTCTGTGCGGCGCTGCAGCAAAGGGCTGCTGAATTTGACCTAACTCAGGCTTCGGATGGCTTGGAAGCCGTCCAGAAGGCTTTGACACTTGAGCCGGATCTGATTCTGCTGGATATCGGGTTGCCGAAATTACATGGATTCGAGGTAGCGACGCGGATAGGGTCGCTGGTTCCTCGCGCGAGAATTCTGTTCGTCAGCCAGGAATCGTCCTCGGAAGTGGTCCGAGAGGCCCTCCGCGTAGGCGGGCAGGGCTATGTTCAGAAGTCACGAGCCCACGGTGATCTCCTGGCCGCTGTCGATGCAGTTCTCCGGGGCGAGCGATTCGTTAGTAGTGGCCTGGAGTTTGGTGACACCACGAGTGCCCAAACTGCGCACCGCCACGATCGCCTTTTCTGCTCTAACGACGCGATGCCAAAATTGGTACTAGCCGAAGACCATCTAGCCATGCGCGAGACGATTGTCAAGATTCTGCATGGCGATTTTGATGTGGTCGCTAGCGTTGAAACCGGCCTAGCAGCCCTCGAGGCAGCAAACAAGCTCAACCCGGACGTTCTCGTTATCGATGTCCTGATGCAGGGGCTGGACGGTACAGATGTTGTCAAGCGGCTCAAGGGAGATGGAAACAACGCGAAGATAGTCTTCGTCAGTGCGTCGATGGACGCCACTCAAGTGAGCTCTTGCCTGGCGGCGGGCGGCCACGCATATGTGTCGAAAATGAGGATGGTTACCGACCTTCCCGTAGCAATCAGGAAGGTCCTTGCTGGAGAGGGGTTCGTTTCTGCCAAGTAATTTGTGAGGACGAGGACTAGGCTGAAGGGGGTCGCCGCGTTCCGGTGCGCTCTGCTACGAGATGCCCGGACGGACAAGTCCCCTTTATCCGCCATTCCGCCACTAGGGCACATCGCAAAAACAGAGCGTTCTACTGTCCTATCTGTTTCGTTTTGCCCTGGCGCACTTTGCCCAGCGAAAATGGAATCTGACGGTTCGCAAATCGTACAGTCCGGGGAGCCAAGTCCCGAGTCACGAGCAACTCTTCCCTAATCTTGTAAAGGTCGAGTAGCCGGGCGCCATTGCTGGCGCCCAGCCCTCTAAGAACCGGACTTGAAGGTTTCCCATTCATCCGGCTCGAGCACCCAAAAACGCCCCCATGAAAAACGAGGACGCGGCCTGGTGCAAAACGAATCAGACCTACTCGATACTGACTTGCTGCCGATTCGCACGGCGGTGGAATCACCGTCGTGTGTGAAGCTGCACCAATGGCTTACGCCATCGTCATTTGCGTTGCTTCATGCACCGGTTCCTCAAGCGGTCTCGAGTTGAGCACCAACAGGAAGTCAGCTCCGTTTCCGGCGAGGTGATCTTGTCCCCACGAGGCGACGCAACCTCTATCTGCCCGATTACAGGGCAGCCTTCGCTTGCTCCCATTTCCGTTACCCGCATCGCCATCGGTGCCATCTTGCGATGGACTTTCCCCTTGCGAGGAGCGCTACGGGCTTACCCTGTTCCGCTGAAATGACGCAATCGGTTAGATCTGCTCTCTACGCCGGCAGTGTTGATTACCCATGACAGAGAACCCTTAAGCCCCTGTGCTCACTGCAAGAAGAGCCGCGCAGCATTTTAGGCTCTCTTCGGCTGACGACGCTTGCGAGCATTTGTATATTCTGATCGTACGACCAAGCCTAGGCCCGCTCCACCTCGTGCTGGCAGATACACCGTGGCCTCACGGTTTCGGTGCCGCTCTTGCGAGCGTGGATACATTGTCCAAGGGCTCCAGAACAGTTCGTTGCCTCGCCGCTCTGCCTTGTACGCTACGTGCGATGGGACGCACGGTCTGATCGAGTTCCTCCTCTCCAGACAATCATTTTCAGCAGCTTTACAGGTCGCACTAAGGGTTGCCGACCATCCGGGAGTTAGGGTGCTGGAAATTGAGGCCGGTCGACTATCTGTGATGCGATTTGCTGAACTCTCACGCGTTTGGTTGCCAATACGCTGCTCTAGACTAGCCTTTGAGCAGCGTCGTGACATACGCGGGCGTCAGCGGAATCCTGCGAGCTTGGACCCCAGTTGCGTCGAAGAACGCCGCCGTAACTGCAGGAGGACAGACGGCATTGGCGCCTTCCGAGCCGCCGCCGAATCCTTTGTCGTCTCGCGAGAGAGGGACAATTTTAATTTCGGGCATTTCTTCCATGGTGAGAATTTTGTAGCGATCCCAATTCGTGCTGGTCACTTTTGATTTATCGAAGGTGACTTCTTCTTTCAACGCTTCGCTGAGGCCCATGACGACGCCGCTTTTCATGCAAAGGTCGAATTGGCGTGGGTTAATAATTTTTCCTGGTTCGCCCCCAATGGTGAACCTTGATACTCGTACGACACCTGTATCCGGAACGACTGTAATTTCAGCAATGCCTACCCAATACGCGTTTTCACGAAGCATGACGCACACGCCGCGACCATTCACGGGAGTACTTCCCGTTTTTCGCGCCTGCGAGTGGGGCGAAGATCGAGGTTCCCAGCCTGCGGCTTTGGCCGTGGCTTTGAGAATGTTGATCAACCGCTCGTCGGTTGTGTGATCCAGGCGGAATTGAATGGGATCCGTATTTGCTGCAGCTGCCGCTTCATTGATCAATCCTTCCAGCGCAAAATTCTGCTGGCGCTGCCCAGGTGTGCGCATGATGTTGCCGCGCAGCCCACTGGATGTTGCGTCGGCTCCGAGGTTGGGCATTCCATACGCATCTTCGAGACGATTCTGAATTTTGTCGTACAACCACTCCGTAGCGACCCATCCACCCGGCTGTGACGCGCTGCATGGCATTCCAGCAAGCAGAGCGCCGATAGGGCGCGGATCCATCATGTGCGGCGAGTAAAACGAGCTGTGTAACGCGGTCACACGGCCATTGGCGTCAAGACCCGCTTGGATATCGGATACCCAGGCTGGAGAGACACTCGACCACATCATGTCCTCTTGCAAGGTCCATTGGACGCGCACAGGTTTGCCGGTCAATTGCGAGAGAATTACTGCATCGCTTTCTGCGCCATCGCCGCCGAACGTCGTGCGTCCGTATTGACCGGAGTGATCCAGCCAGCGGACTACAACATGCTCCGGTGTTGTTCCCAGCATGTATGCGATCCGCGCGCGCAAGCCCTGCGACTGCGCCGAATGCGTCCACACGGTCACACTACCATCGCTGCGAACGTCGGCGACAGCAACGAACGGCCCGATCGGCGCGTGCCTTACGTACGGCTGTTCGTAGGATGCAGAGATTTTTTTCGCAGCTTTCGCCATCGCGGCGGTGACGTCCGCCGCTTTTCCGCGGCTCTGCGGGGGTGCGTTCCATTTGTACGTGCGAAGCGTTTTCGTGACGTTCTCGCTACCCGGTAGCCCGGCCCAGGCAGTCCACTTCGTTCCAGCAACAACGGCACGCGCCGCGCTAATGGCTTCCCATTCGTTGGGAGAAACGACGGCGACGAGATTGCCCTTCTTCACAATCTTCGCGGTTGGAAACTGTTTCTTGTCGACTGCGCCGACGGAAATCAGAGTTGAACCAAGCGTTGCGGGACGAATCATGCGAGCATGAAGCATCCTGGGCAACGTGACGTCGCAGCTCCATTGCGTTTTTCCCGTCACTTTGTCGGGAATGCCAGGCACGGGAAAAGACGTACCCATCACCTTGCACTGATTTAGGGTCTTCATCGGCGGGTCGCCGGTCACCGTGAGACCGCCCAGCCCATCTACGCCGACCCACTTGCCTGGGGCGGCCTTCGCAAACTCGCCGGTAACTGGAATTTTCAAGTCAAGATGCTGGCCTTCGACAAGTTGTCCGTAGGTGATGCTTTTTCTGCCGCCAGAGACGACGCCATCAACGACGCTGAGATTTTCGGCGCGAACACCGAGTTGCGTTGCCGCCAGCCGTAGCAGCGCTTGATAGGCGTACGCGGCGACCTTGCGAACGTTGGCCATTCCGCTCAGGAAACCAGCAGAGTATCCGCCGTCCGGTGTGTTGTCCGTGTCGCCCATCATGAGCGAGATCGTTTCCGGCCGGACGCTCAATTCCTCGGCAATCACCTGGGTGTAATATCCGCTCATCCCGGTACCCGTCTCGGTCCGGCCCGTGCGCATCAGAATCGTGTTGTCGCTTCGGATCTCAAGCCACGACCCCAGCAACGTCGGGTCGAGCTGGTTTGTCTGGAGCGAAGCCTGGCTTTCGGCAGTCTGCGCGCGAAATCCCGCTGGAAGGGCGAATGAAACAAATAAAGCGCCCCCGATTTTGACGAAGCCGCGCCGCGTGAGCGTCGTTGCAAGAGGGGAATCGCTGGACGTTTCTGTTTTCACCGTCATGGCAGTCCCCTTAGGCCTTCATGGCCTTGGCGGCGCGTTGCACGGCGTCGATGATCGCTGCGTAAGTGCCGCAGCGGCACAAATGCGGTGACGGCGGCTTGTTCGTGAATGCATCTTTGATTTGCGCCACGGTCGGATTCGGATTCTTGGCCAGCAGTTCCACGGCGGCAATCATCATTCCGCTTTGGCAGTAGCCGCACTGCGGCACTTGTTCGTCAATCCACGCCTGCTGTACGGGATGCAGCGTTTTCGCCGCGTCCGCAGCGCTCAACTTTTTCTCCGCGGCCCAAACCGCTGGCAGTCCTTCGATGGTCGTCAGTTGCTTGCCTACGGCGTAGGAAACCGGTGTGATGCATGTGCGGATTTCTTCTCCATCGAGCAGCACGGAACACGACCCGCACTGTGCCATCCCGCATCCTAGCCGTGGACCACTCAATTTCAGTTCATTGCGAAGTACGAAGATTAGAGGCGTTTCCGGTGTTGCGGACACGATTTGCTTCGCGCCATTTACAGATAAGGTGAGTTCAGCCATGTTTCCCATCCTTGGACGAAGATCTCATCCGTTCATCAAGCGGGCTTTTATGTTTTACCTCTACGACATTCCTGTTAGTTGTTCCCGCTGCCCGCTCCACAGGCCGTCACCGTCTCCCGATCCAGCCTTTGATCTCGCTCTCCACGCCGTCACGACCAGATACCACGCCGGCCAACACAACGCCCAATTCAGAGTCCACCGTGGCGGTGCCCACCAGTGATGAGCTCCGCCGCTCCAGTCCGGAAACATTAATCCGGTGATGGTTATTGCCAGTGCGATGGCCCAGCTGAGCTTCATCCTGGAAATTTGCAAACCCTGATGAACGCCCCAGATCGCGGGCAGCAAAAAGAGAAACAGGCAAAATCTCGATAGGGACTCCACGCGGAATCTCGACAAACAAAACAAACACGGCGAACAGCAAAGTAACGTGCTAGTCCAAAGAGTCCGCCGCGACAACGATCCGACGACAAAACCGCCCGTCCAAGACCAGCCGATCAGAAGGAGCGCCTGGCACAGCAACACCAGTGACCCGGAGCCCAGTGTCAGGGACGACCTCTGGAGAAGCTCTGGGCATCGCAGGGTCAGATAACTCCAACTCACAGACAGCGAGAACCCCATAAGGAGAAAGCTGCTGGGAAGGGCGACTCCAAATCCTGCCAGCCATGGCCGCCAGCTTTTCCAAACGACGGCTTCCCGCCGGAAAACAACGCCGAGTACACCGCACAATCCTTGCCAGGCGCTTTCGTCCGCTTCCACCAAATCGCCCAGCACGGCCTCGCGCTCGTCGCGTGCCAGCAGTCGGGCAGCAGCCTCGACAAACGACCAGCCAGTGCTCGTCATGAGGCGCTCCCCGTCCGGTTCGCCACCCAGGACGCGCCGCGGCTCACGCGCGTCACTGCATCGTAGAAATCCTTCGCGGCCAACACGCCCTTAGGCGTCACGCGAACCATGCGCTTGGCGCGGCCACCCCGTTGCGCCGTGGCATCGCCCATCCACGTTTTCAGCAGACCTTTTGTTTCGAGACGATCGATGGTTGTATAGAGCGCGCCAACGGAGCATTTGCGCCCCGTGGTTGCCGCAATCTCTTCGCGAATCGCCGCGCCGTAAGCTTCGTCTCCAAGCCCTGCGGCCGCGGTGATCAACAAATATTCGAATTCACCAAGCATGATTAGAATCACATTGTGATACTAATGCTGCGTCGCGTCAAGGCATTTGCATCCGGCCACCGCGGAAAGACTCCTTGATTGTGGGCGGATGACGAGCAACCCTGACGTAATCCCAAGGGTCGAGTAGCCGGGCGCCATCGCTGGCGCCCAGCCCTCTAAGAACCGGACTTGAAGGTTTCCCATTCATCCGGCTCGAGCACCCAAAAACGCCCCCATGAACAACGAGGACGCGGCCTGATGCAAAACGAAGCAGACCTACTCGATACTGACTTGCTGCCGATTCGCACGGCGGTGGAATCACCGTCGTGTGTGAAGCTGCACCAATGGCTTACGCCATCGTCATTTGCTTTGCTTCATGCATCGGTTCCTCAAGAGTTCTCGAGCTGAGCACCAACAGGAAGTCAGCTCCGTTTCCGGCGAGGTGATCTTGTCCCCACGAGGCGACGCAACCTCTATCTGCCCGATTACAGGGCAGCCTTCGCTTGCTCCCATTTCCGTTACCCGCATCGCCATCGGTGCCATCTTGCGATGGACTTTCCCCTTGCGAGGAGCGCTACGGGCTTACCCTGTTCCGCTGAAATGACGCGATCGGTTAGGTCTGCTCTCTACGCCGGCAGTGTTGATTACCCATGACAGAGAACCCTTAAGCCTCTGTGCTCACTGCAAGAAGAGCCGCGCAGCATTTTAGGCTCTCTTCGGCTGACGACGCTTGCGAGCATTTGTATATTCTGACCGTACGATCAAGCCTAGGCCCGTCTCCACCTAATGCTGGCAGATACACCGTTGCCTCGCGGTTTCGGTGCCGCTCTTGCGAGCGTGGATACATTTTTCCAAGGGCTCCAGAACAGTTCGTTGCCTCGCCGCTCTGCCTTGTAGGCTACGTGCGATGGGACGCACGGTCTGATCGAGTTCCTCCTCTCCAGACAATCATTTTCAGCAGCTTTACAGGTCGCACGTCGAGTAGCCGGGCGCCATCGCTGGCGCCCAGCCCTCTAAGAACCGGACTTGAAGGTTTCCCATTCATCCGGCTCGAGCACCCAAAAACGCCCCCATGAAAAACGAGGACGCGGCCTGATGCAAAACGAAGCAGACCTACTCGATACTGACTTGCTGCCGATTCGCACGGTGGAGGAAATTCCGCCCGCCGTGTGTGAAGCTGCACCAACAGGTTGCCCCGTCGTCATTTGCTTTGCTTCATGCATCGGTTCCTCAAGCGGTCTCGAGTTGAGCACCAACAGGAAGTCAGCTCCGTTTCCGGCGAGGTGATCTTGTCCCCACGAGGCGACGCAACCTCTATCTGCCCGATTACAGGGCAGCCTTCGCTTGCTCCCATTTCCGTTACCCGCATCGCCATCGGTGCCATCTTGCGATGGACTTTCCCCTTGCGAGGAGCGCTACGGGCTTACCCTGTTCCGCTGAAATGACGCAATCGGTTAGATCTGCTCTCTACGCCGGCAGTGTTGATTACCCATGACAGAGAACCCTTAAGCCTCTGTGCTCACTGCAAGAAGAGCCGCGCAGCATTTTAGGCTCTCTTCGGCTGACGACGCTTGCGAGCATTTGTATATTCTGATCGTACGACCAAGCCTAGGCCCGCTCCACCTCGTGCTGGCAGATACACCGTGGCCTCACGGTTTCGGTGCCGCTCTTGCGAGCGTGGATACATTGTCCAAGGGCTCCAGAACAGTTCGTTACCTCCCCGCTCTGCCTTGTAGGCTGCGTGCGATGGGACGCACGGTCTGATCGAGTTCCTCCTCTCCAGACAATCATTTTCAGCAGCTTTCCAGGTCGCACTAAAGGTTGCCGACCATCCCCCCGGAACCGTCACCTGGGTTTGCCGCCTAACGCCAAAGTGCGCCCTCAGGCGCGGTTGCCCTGAAAAACGTAAGACATCACATCCTCAGTAGAGGCGAGCCATGAATCGCTTGGAAATACAGAAGTGCAATGAGCAGGGCATACGCGCCAGAAAGAGCAAGGACATAAGCGGTTTTCTGACTGATCGTCCAACTTCTCTGCCTGCTGATTCGGAAAGCAATTATTGGCAATACCTGCAGGGCGTGCAGACCTAGAAAATGCGCCGCTCGCAAGTCTCCGCCTTTTGTACTCCAATTCACGATGGGAAGTCCTGGACCTCCATCCTTGACGCCCACCGAATGCGATCCGTGGGCGATCATCATGCCTCCAATGCCAGAAGCCGCAAGAAAAAATAACCAGCCCTGACCGAATACCCCAAAGGTAGGGACTCGATACGTCGTATCTTCCTGTCAAGAAACAGATCAGCAGTATGAGAGCTAAAACACTGTTGAGCGCGATCATACTGCCCATGATGGAGAAGATTGCAGCGTCAAATGGGGTGTTCACGTTGTAGTGCGAAGTCGTTCCCCGGGCTGCTTGTGTCGTAATGCAGGCGATTTCGGTCAGCATGGAAATCGCAATTCCCCAACTGATAGTTCTCTTTGCCCAACTCGGCAGGCGCAGGTATTCCAGCAGCCATGCGACTGTCCAAACGTAGATCGCGATGGACATCGCAAACTTGATGGGCTTAATCCAGACATTAATACCCATCACGAGCCGCGAGTCGAAAGGGAAAATCACGAGCACGCCAGCCAGCAATGCAAGGTGAATCCAGCCGGTTATGGCAAGGACTCTACTGCGGCGATAGAGCTCACGGAGGAACTGACCTAGTCTGTTGACACGAGGACTCGCAGGTGTAGCGGGTGTGGTCATTTTTTTTCGACCCCGTACGCTAATGGACAGAAGCCTGACGATACTCTCGATGCATATCAAGGAACAATTGTTTCGTTACCACAGAACGAATGGCCCAAAACACAAGGAGACCGATGGGGCCAAATAGAAATGTGAGAAGCAAACAGGGAACAACTAGAAAGTGGGAAATCCCAAGGCGCTGAGCCTGCCGTGCCTGCCACGCGCCCAGAAATAAGTCGAAAGCCAAGTAGTGTATCCATCCGGCGAGCAAGAGCCAGGAATTCTGAAAAAGCTGCGTGACCTGTCCGAGTGTGCCAAAGCCGCCGGGGGATTTTGCGAAGTAAACCACAATCAGGACGAGATAGACAATCGCGAGTACGAGAGGAATGATCACCGACGCAATGCGTTGCGACCATCGCCACCGCGGAGCGAACACGAGCAAAGCCCATCCAGCCATTGCCAGTTTGCCGGATGCATTAAATAGAGTCTCTGGATGCATCGTCGACCCCCAACCCGGACAGTAGTCTAACCGAAACAATCCTCTGTTATTGTCGACCACCTTTATACGAATCGGCGGACTTTACCCCACAGAGTTGAGACGCAGCCCCAGTTGGCGAGTCACGGGCAACTCGGTAGCAATTCCACTTGCCTGGTTAGTCGTGCCAGCTCAACCGGTCGATGCAAGACCATCTAATCTGTCCTTTAGGGCCTACGGCCCGCGAAACCTCATGAAAATCACTTGGAGGTAGGATCGCAAGGGCCTGGAGCGGCGAGGTCGAGATCTCAATGGAGAAGTCGAGGCCGTTAATCTGTCTGATCCGGAGCGTGCGTGATTGAGCGAATAATTGGGCGTCGTTGTCTTCCCCTGGGGGAGCGGCGATAGCCCGCGACCCTGCTTAAGGTAACCGCAGCACGCTCTCCGCTCCCGGCCAGGAGGAAGCTGATGTCCTACAGAATAACGGGAATCGATGTTCATAAAAAGGTGCTAGCTGTAGTCGTGTCCAACGTCGAAATCGAAGGCGAGTACCAGTTTGAGCGGCGGATGTTTGGCAGCAGCCCCGACCAACTGCGCTCGCTGGCCGCATGGCTGCTCGAGCAAGAGGCCGAAGAAGTAGTCATGGAATCGACGGCCCAATATTGGAAGCCAGTGTGGGAGGCGCTGGAAAGGTATTGGAAGCCGCTATGCGAGAAGCGAGAAGGCGCGAGGCGGAAGTCTGGAACGTTGCATTTGGCGCAGGCACTATCCAATCGCGGACGACGGGGACGCAAGAGGGATTTTCCCGATGCCGAACGCCTGGTGAAGCGCCTGGTGGCCCGGGAATTGACTTTGAGTTTTGTGCCTGATGCCGAGCAGCGTCTATGGCGAACGGTAACGCGCAAGAAGTACCAGTTGAGACGCGACCGGGTGCGGTTGCACAACCAATTGGAGTCCCTTCTGGAAGAGGCCCATATTAAGTTGTCCAGCCTGGTCTCCGATCTGCTGGGCGCCAGTGCCCGGCGCATGTTGAGGGCGCTGGCTGAAGGAGAAACCAATCCGGCAGCTCTTGCCGCTTTGGCCGATCAGAAATTACGCGCTACGCCGGAACAATTGTGTGATGCGCTCGGCGCGTGCACGGACCTCAAGCCCGTGTACCGACGGCTCCTGAAGATGGCACTGGAGCAGTTGCAATTCCTCGAGCAGCAGATTGGTCAACTGGACCAAGAGCTTGCCACTCTGCTCCATTCGCACCAGGATGCCGTCCAGCGGTTAGCGGAAGTGCCGGGTCTGGGTGTCGATTCCGCGCAGCAAATCATTGCCGAAGTCGGTCCCACGGCAGCAACCTTTCCTTCGGCCAAGCAGCTCTCCTCGTGGATGGGCGCCAGCCCCGGCGACGAAGAGAGCGCAGGCGTCAACTACAGCCACCGATCTCCAAAGGGCAACCGCCACATGCGGCGCATTCTCAACCAAACGGCCAACGCCGCAACGAGGACGAAAGGAAGCATCTTCGACATTGTCTATCGCCGCTCGGTCACGCGCCTGGGACATAATCAAGCCATCGGGGCCATTGCCCATCGACAGTGTCGCCTGATCTGGCTAATCCTGCACCAGGGAGTCGGTTACGAAGAACGAGGCCCCGCCGTCACCAAACAATCGAAGCAAAGGCGCACTGCCAGAATGATCCGGCAACTCCGAAGTCTCGGCTATCGGATCGAACCACCCAATCCTCAACCCAGCCAAGCACAAGCGCACTGATTTTCGACCCAGTTGATCCGACACTACTTCCCCTGGGGCACCGATCTGTTTGGCTGTACCCGGTCAAAACCTAGCCAGGGTAGCGTTCCGGCTGATCTAATCTAGCGAGCGATTTTAGCTTTTGTTTTCAATACAAGGTGGGTTCGAGCTGAGTGTTGCGTCGACCCATCGAGACCACCGCGTTTATCAGGCACTGACCAAGGCTGTTGTAATATTTGGGCATGTTCAAGTCAGCATGTCTATCTATCGTTTTGAATCTTGTTTTCGCATTGGTCGTTTCGCTTTGCGTTCCTCCAGGCAGAGGGCAAACGACGCCGATGACCATTCCGCTTGATTCCACCGAACGATTGAAGCCCGTAAATTCAAAGGTCGAATCAGTAACGTACAAGGGCCGCAAGGCGATCCGCGTCGCAGATACCGCCCCGGATGGCACCTTAGACGATGCGAGACTCGTGGTCGTCACCGGCACCCAGTTTCAGGACGGGTCCATCGAAGTTGATGTGGCCGGTGACAGGATTGCCGGTGCATCCGAGACCGCACGCGGATTTGTCGGTATCGCCTTTCGAGTTGCACACGAAGGGCCACCATTCGAGGCTTTCTATCTTCGTCCCTTGAACGGACGATCCGACGACCAGTTGCAGCGCAATCATTCGGCTCAATACATCTCAAGCCCAGAGTTTCCATGGAACCGGCTGCGCAAAGAATTTCCGGGAAAATACGAAAGTTATGTTGACCTGGTGCCGGGTGAGTGGACGAAGATAAAGATTGAAGTGAAGGGTGAAAAAGCGCGCCTGTTTGTGAACGATGGTACGGAGCCCATTCTCATCGTCAACCCTCTTCTGCATGGAGACACGAAAGGTGCGATCGCCTTGTTCATCAGCGTAGGTTCCGTGGCGCACTTCACGAATCTGCGGGTCGCAAAATAAGCGAACGATTCCGAAGCCATCGCATTGCTTTGTCAACTCCCGATTAGCATTACCGGTAACTTAGGTACTAGCACTGCGCTCAAGCGATTTGGTCGAATAGCGTAGACGGTGCCGACACTCACGCCCAACTCGCTTGCGATTTTCGGCCACGACAGGCCGGAGGCACGTAGCCGGGCGACTTGAGCAGCATCCACGGCGACACGCGGCCTGCCCAGCGTCTTGCCCTTGGCGCGTGCGTTCCGCAGGCCGGCCCGGACACGTTCCACGATCAAGCTGCGCTCCAACTCGGCCACGGCCCCTAGAACGGTGAATATCATTTTGCCGGTGGGCGTTGTGGTGTCCATTTGCTCGCTCAGGCTCACGAACGCGATGCCGAGTGCGTTGAACGTCTCCAAAGCCCGGAGTAGATGAGAAACGGAACGGGCGAAGCGGTCAAAGCGCCACACGATCACGATATCGAAGCGGCGCTTATGAGCATCGGCCATGAGGCGGTCGAGCTGCGGGCGCTTGTCTTTGCTGCCACTGATTCCAAGGTCGATGTAGGAATCGACCAGGCGCCAGCCGCGCGCCTGCGTGAATTGCTCAAGGTCGCGCGTTTGCATGGAAACATCTTGGCCGTGATTAGTCGTGCTGACTCTCGCGTAGATTGCTGCCCTGGTGGGTTGCCGTACAATTCCTGAAGCCACGTTGCACCTCCATGTTGCAATTGGGTTAGGGGCGCGTTCGGTGTTCTAATCACCGGCGCGTCCCGCTTTTCTATCGCTTTACGGTCGGACGCCCTCCGAGTTTGCCATTTCGCTTCGAAGTCCGAGCTTTTCGCGCTGAGCGAACGGCTCCGTGACATGCTGGGCAGAAGCAAACTAGCGGAACGCCGTGAATCTTGCACTTGAACCTGACTGCCATGTGGTCTGGATTATAAACCCTATCGCGATAGGTTTGCAAATAGGTACATTCCATTCTAAAATAATAGGAGCGGCAGATTCGCTCCCGAAAAAGTGGTGCATCCCGATCTGCCTGCCGCGCTCACTCCAGCGGCTCCACGCGGAAGGTGGCCATGCCGTGATGAGGATTAGGGCTGAGCTGAGGAGCAGGCGAGCAAACTCGAACCATGACAGGGAGCCCTCCCAGCAATGGCCAAGCAAACGAAGCACCCCGCTGACCGTCCTTTCCTCAGAGCTCGTGAATCGTTCAAAGGCAAAGGAAGAAGAAAGGCATTAGACTTTTTTCGGGATTGCCCTTGGGACGAGTGGTGGAAGGAATTCATCACGTCGCGCAGGAAAGACGGGCGGATGACGTACGTCAGCTCCTACCAATTCGCCAAAGCCAAGGCTAAGAGTGTTCTGCATTTGAGCCTCATCTACCGTGCTATCGGTCCGAAGCCTCACACGCTCGGAGGTCTGCATCAAAGAACTCGCGGACCAGTACCGCAGAAAATCCCATATCTCGGTGACTGGCAGCAGCTGCGCGCCAAAGCCTACTTCTACGACAACGAATCAGTTGACAAGATGCGGCATCTGGCAGCGGAAAGGCTCGATGCTCTTGAAGCCGGGAGAGGGATGGCGACCATTGTTCTAGATTTGATTGCGAAATGGGTGAAGTACGACGACAAGATAGATGAGGCGTTTGATAGCACACCAGTTGTCGAAGGTCTGTCTGCTAGACAGCAAGGGCGCCGCGCTGCATTATTTTTTAAGCTCAAACGGCAAACAATGAAAGGCATCCTGGAGCTGATTGATAAGTATTTGGCCTGTCATGGCATTTCGACCAATAGTCTGAACGACCTAGGCCAACTGGTTATGGCGGTCCGCAATTCAGTCGCGAAAGAATGCCCTTGCAAGTGCGGCGGTACTGGCTCGCTGCGGTCATGCGGTCAAGGCAGAGGGGCTTCGGGAATGACCGAGACGCCTAGCGCTCTGACGGTTCGAATGTCGAGCCCCCATCAAAGGCAAAAGTAGCAAAAAGGCATTGGAGTTGTTTCGGAAATGCGCACACGATAAGTGGTGGGAAGAATGATTTCGATACTCTGATTTGGCCCCATTCGATACTTTGATTTGGCCCCACCTTACTGAGAACCATATACCGTGTACTCCGCTTCGGGCTCAGTCGCCCCAAGGGAGGCCGGGTGGACAGGAGAGCCAAGGTGGAGCTATTCGAACAGATCCGACGTGAGTATGAGCATGGTGGTGGAACGATTCGAGGGATCGCCAAGAAGTTGGGGATTCATCGGCGCATGGTGCGTGAGGCGGTGCTCAGTGCTGTTCCGCTAGAGCGCAAGACACCGGTACGAGAGAGACCGAAGCTGGAACCGGCGATGGCCTTCATCGATGCCGTTCTGGAAGCGGACAAGCAGGCTCCCCGAAAGCAGCGGCATACCGCACATCGGATCTGGTGCCGGATCCGAGCGGAGATGCCGGAAGTGCAAGTAGCCGAGTCCACGATACGACGCCACGTTCGCGAACGGAAGATCGCGTTAGCGTTGCTACACCGCGAGACGTTCATTCCGCAGTCCTACGTTTGGGGTGGAGAAGCGCAGGTGGACTGGTATGAAGCTTACGCAGATATCTGCGGAGAGCGGGAGCTGGCCTACGTATTCTGCATGCGCAGCATGGCCAGTGGAGGAGCCTTCCATTGCACCTTCCCGCACGCCAGCCAACAAGCGTTTCTGGAAGCACATGAACGAGCGTTTCTCTATTTCGGTGGAGTATTTGCTGTCTTGAGGTACGACAACCTTAAGAGTGCAGTGAAGAAGATTTTGCGAGGGCATCAGCGAGAGGAGACCACGCGATTCATGGCCTTCCGATCGCATTGGGGTTTTCAGTCAGAGTTCTGCACCCCGGCGGAAGGTCATGAGAAGGGTGGAGTGGAAGGAGAAGGCGGGTACTTTCGCCGGAACCACATGGTGCCGGTGCCGCAGGTAGGCAGTTGGGAAGCTCTAAACCTCTTCTTGCTGGAAGCATCCAGGCACGATGAGCAGCGTTTGATCGGCGAGCGGGCACAGACAGTGGGTGCAGGAATGAATCTGGAGCGAGAACACCTGCAGGCACTGGCGGAAGAAGGTTTTGATCTGGCGGCGATTCACTTTCCACATGTGAACGCCAGCGGCTGCGTGAAGGTGCTGACTAACTTTTACTCCGTTCCTCTGCCCGTTGGCGTCGAAGTGCAGGCTAAGGTGCATTCGTCCTACGTGGAGATTTGGCACCAGGGAGAGTGTGTGGCGCGACACGAACGGTGCTTCAACCGCCAGCAAAAAGTACTCAACCTGGAGCACTACCTGGAGGCACTGACGAAGAAGCCCGGAGCGTTCGCTGGTTCGACACCGCTCGAGCAGTGGCGAGCACAAGGACGTTGGCCGGCCAGTTTCGATCGCTTCTGGGAGATGCTGAAGCAACGAAGAGGTCAGCAACCAGGGACACGGGCCATGATCGAGGTGCTCTTGCTGGGTCGGCAGCACGGATACCCGCGCCTGCAAGCGGTGATCGAAAAGGCTCTGGATATGAGTTGTTTCGATGTGGAAGCCGTGCGCCTGCTCCTGGATGCGGAACGAAACAGGAAACGCGAACCGTGTGAGACGGTCGAGGTGGGTGCTTTACGAATGTATGACCGACCACAACCGACCACCACGAACTACGACCAGTTGCTGGGGAACCATTCCGTTAGCGAGGTGATTCAATGAGTGTCGCGACGGTTCCCGTGCAACAGGCGACGATTCGGCAGTATGCCAAAGACCTGAGGCTCGCGACGGTGGGTGGCCAGTTTCTGTCAATGGCCGAAGAAGCGGTCAAGCAGAAGCAGGGGCATTTGAGTTATCTGGAAGCGCTGCTCGGAGCGGAAGTGGAAGATCGCTATCAGCATGGGGTAGCACGGCGGATAACCGATGCCCATTTCCCCAAGGTGAAAACACTTGAGGACTTTGCGTTCTCCGATGCGCCACATCTTCCCGCGGCCCAGATCCGGAACCTGGCAGAAGGTGGTTACTTGAGTCGAAGCGAGCCGGTTATTTTTCTTGGGGAGACCGGAACAGGTAAGACTCACATGGCCACGGGACTAGCGATAGCCGCATGTCGTCAGAGGAAACGGGTACGGTTTACGACGGCAGCGCAGCTGGTGAACGAACTGACGGAGGCCAAGAACAAGAGCGAACTAAATCGTGTGACCAATCGATGGATGCGCTATGAGCTGATCGTGATCGACGAGATGGCGTATGTGGCGATGCCGGAAGCAGCTGCCGAGCTGTTGTTCCAGATCATCGCTGGTCGAGCCGAGAGGGCGGCAGTGATCGTCACCACGAATCTGCCGTTTTCGGAGTGGACCACGATGTTCCCGAACGCCAGGTTGTGCAAGGCCATGTTGGACCGGTTGACCGATCAGGCGCACATCATCGAGACCGGGAACGAGTCGTACCGGTTTCGGAGGACGTTGAAGAAAAAGGGTGGCGGTAAATAAAAGTCTCTCTCTGCCCCCAGCCTACGCTACGCCCTAAACGCGTCGCCCTACGGGCGCCGCAGGGCTTCGCTCCGGCTGGGGGCAGAGAGAGGATTCACCAGAAGGTGGGGCCAAAAGAGAAGATCAAAAGGGGCCAAATCAAGTTGACGGAACCAAAGAATTCTCAACATCGCTTCAAGACAAGCTGCGACCTACCGCAGAGGACGTGGGCGCTATGCGGATGCGTCTATAGGCAAACCATAGACTGACAACTAGTGCACCGTATATATTGCGGTTCAGGGCATAATGCATTCAGGACCCGAGAATTCGCTGTTCAAATGGATGTACTGTTTTTTTGAAGGTTGCCTGGTAATCAAATCGCCGAAGAGAGACGGTGCTCGACGAGGTGGAAAGTGGCCACATATTGCTCAGCATGCGGTCAACCCCTGGCCCCAGGGGTGAAATTCTGTAGTGGATGTGGAGCACCAACGACGAGTCCAGCTGAAACTGTTCCGTATGTGGCGCCCGAGAATCAACTCGGCGTTCGATGTAAGACATGCGGCGTTGGTTCATTGCGTTTAGAAAAGAAGTACCGAATGAGTTCACCTGTTGTCGCAATCGGATACATTATTCTAGTCCCTTCCGTTCTCTTCATAATCGTCTGCGTTATGTCCATCTTTAGAGTTAGCAAGTTTATTGAATCGGACAGTTCGGCGATGGTTAGCGGCATTCTGGTATTTTTTGCGTTAGCTGCTTTCGTTGGGGGACTGCTGGGCTGGCTACTCATAATGAAGAAGAAAGTTCTCATCTGCACACACTGCAGCGCAGTCGTCCCTGCTTCTTAGGTCAAAGGGTGAACGGCCACGGCATATCATCAACCCGAATGAGCCGAGACGCTTGGCGTTCAGGCGGGCTCGAAATATGGTGGCGTCATCTATTCCCCGGTACAAAAAGCATGAAACTTTTCTGTGTTGAATAGTTTACCTACTGGTTTGCCTAGGAGCGGTTTGTGCCCTGAATTTGCATGAGTTAGAGCCCACGGAAACGAGGAAAAAGCGACTTTCACAGAGAAGTTTTGCGCTGTCATTTACTACTAATTGGATTAGTGGATTGCCACCTTACTGAGCGCGGGTTTCCAAGTGGGTCTAGGGCGGGATCGGCGCTGCACAATGATTGCCCCAATCCGGGTCAGCGGGGCGTGCTGATCCCGCTCAGGCTGATGCAGGTATCGATGTTGTTCGCGCCAATGTCCAGCGATACCAGGCTGACGTGGTGCGCCGGAGAAAGCTCACTGCCGCCAGCTGGTTCCCTTCGCTGCGGACGCCGCCCTAAAGTAAGAAAGCTACCGAAAACGGTGGCCGGACGCCGTGATGATAGATTCCTGAATCGTTCTGGACTTAGCGAAAGATTACGGGGAAAATCACTCCTTCTAAGCGCTAATGGCCCATGATTGGCGAACACGGTTGCAGCATAATCCACGGGTGATTGCACTCGACAAGGCACGCAGGCTGCGGCATCGGGAGCTTTCCGAGGACCCGCTGTTTGTACAGAAAACCGATACTCTCAAGCGCAAACTCGAAAAGGCTTATACGCAGGACCTCGAACTCGTAACCGATTTTTTTCGCGAATTTTCCTGGCCTGTAGCGCCCAAGTTGAAGAGGTTGAACGCGTTCCTTCGGAACACGCGAGATACTGACCTGCGAAAGACATTACGCCAGTATGCCCGATATGCAAATCGGTTTCGTGTGATTTTCGTATTGCGGAAACGCCCCCCACACTTCAACATGGTCGAGCTTCTTCCAAGTGGAGCGAAATTTCACGTAAGGATTGTGAAGGGGCAGCTCGTGCCATGCAATCCCGCTTACGATGACGCGCCGATCGACAGCTCATTTGAATCTGAGAAGGTAAAGGTTCCGCAGGCGTTGGATAGAGCGATTAGCCGCAGACAAGCAAAATTTGTGCGCATTGACGATAAAGACGGATCTTCTTGCTTGAGCGCTCTTGAGTACGTCGCGTATTTCCCGGAGGGAATAACCTTCATCCTCCACAATGCAGAGCAGCCCTATCTCGTCTGCTTGGTGGGCGAGAAAGTCTCGGTTGAGCTATGGCGCAAACTGAGCACGACGGTTACGGCAATGTTTCGTAAGAACTTTGGTCGAGGGAAAGCGGGCCGCCCAAAGGATCTCCAGAAGCTAAGGAAGGCTAAACAATTACTGAAAAGGCATGGCCCGCTGAAGGGAAAGGCCTTTCTGCTAGCCGGGAAGGCACAAAACATCGAAACAAACCAGTCCTACATAAGTCGCTTCCGGAAGGAACAGAAACAGTAATTCCGTCGCAATTTCCGCAAATCCTCGCATCAATTGACGTCTGATTTTTCGCAAGTGATTCACCTTCGGTTCTGCTGAAGTTCCTCGCATAATTCTGCGCGTACGTTGAAGCCACTAGTCTAGACAAACAGTTAGAAAGGAACACAAAGTTGAAGCGAGATGAATTGATTTCGGGATACGTCGAGTGGTTGTCCTGCTTTAAATGGAATTTTTTCGGAACCTTAACGTTTCGTCGACCTGATATTTCTACTCAGAGAGCAAATCAGATTTTTCAGCAGTGGATTGGCGAAATAAAGAACGACGACGGAACCACAAAATTTCGCTGGTTTCGGGTCACCGAGCGTGGTGCCTTCGGAGACCACCTTCACTTTCACGTGCTCGTTGGTGGCTTGCGCTCCGGCACCAGACATTACTGGGTTTATCGCTGGCAAGAGCTGGCTGGCGACGCCTCAATTTCCTACTATTCCCGATTCGGTAGTGCGGTCCGATACGTTGTGAAAACAGCCCGCCCCGGCCGCGACTTCGAGATCGACTTCGACTTGCCTCGAAAAGCCACGAGTTACAAATGACCGTACATCCCCAAAACGATTGGCACGATTGCCACCTCACCGTTCTTGATGCTGCCAAACTTCTACGCCTTTTTCCCGGAACCGTTTGCCGATTAATTTCCCCAATGCGAATCCTCACCATCAGAATTTTTGCCTGTAGCGTTCGTATCTCCCGTTATGTCCTTTTGCTTCGGCTGGACACGCTCACCGGATCTGCCCCCAGTCATCAGCCAACCAACATACGCTTTTTGATCTGCGGTGTATCAAGAGCACACCACGGAAACATATCGTGAAAGGAGACCCCGAATGAAGGTCACAGCCGAAGATGGATATCTGGTGATTCGCCTGAAACTCGGGACGCCGCGCCTTTCGAAGTCAGGTAAGTCAATGCTCGTCGCGAGTACTCGCGGCCCCAAACGGTCGAATGTGAAAATCAGAGGCCAGTTCATACGCGTAAATGCCAATGCTTTCTATGATCGCGTCAAACCACGGGACCCGAGCTGAATTGAGCCTCCAATTGCAGCGTGCGTATCAGGGAAATTGGCGCAGGAGTTTCTTTAACACCCCAGTGTTCTTGCGTATTCGTGAGCAGTTTCAGCTACAACTCTCGGGGATGCTGAACTGGCGTGCGGCGGAAGAAAAATGAGATACGCCGAAGCGGCGAAAGTGTTCGGCAATTAATGGGACGTTCCATCCAACGCGAAAGACCAGGCTCGGGTGATGACAATGCTGCGCGTCTGATTACTCTTCCGAAGTTGCTCACCGCAATTGAGGTTGCCGAGATAACCGGGCTGTCGGTCGAAACCCTTGCCCAGTGGCGCAGCCAGAAGCGGGGCGTTCCGTACGTGAAGGTCAGCCGCAATTGCGTGCGGTATCGGCAAATCGACCTTGACCAATGGGTTGCAGGGCATATAGTGCGCGTCGAAGTAGACCCTAATGCTACAAGGAGGACCTAGAGATGCCAGTCTATCGACGCGGGAGAATCTGGTGGTACAACTTCGAGTTTCAAGGGCGACACATTCAGGAGTCATCCGGATTCACCAACAAGACTGCGGCTTTGCGAGTTGAGGCAAAGCGAAAGGCGGATCTGCTTGATCGGCGCGCAGGGTTCACAAAGTCCAAACTCACCCCTAAGTTCGAGGAGTACGTTGAACAATTTCTCAAATGGTCGCAGCTGCAGCACAAACCGAAGACGCACGAACTGCACGATTTAAATTGCCAAACTTTGATGCGCTTTTTCAGGGGCAAGTATCTTGACGAAGTCACATTAGAGATGGTGGAGGACTTCAAATCAGCGCGAAAGCAAGAGCGGCTTCAGTGGTCGAAAGATCGGTCCGTTACCGGCGCGACCGTGAACCGAGCTCTCACAACGCTTAAGCTTCTATATCACCAGGCACAGCGCAGCAGCTACGTTGTAAAGAATCCGGTCGTGGGAGTCGCAATGTTCCGCGAACCACTCGACTCCATGCGGGTCATAACCTTCGAGGAGCAGGCTAGCTACTTGTCTAAAACGAGCCAACCACTGCGCGACATAGCTGAAATCATCCTCGATACCGGCATGCGACCAGAGGAGGTCTTTCGCATCCGGGTTGAGAATATCGACCTCCAACAGAAAACGATTTTCAACCCGTTCGGCAAAACAAAAGCCGCGCGCCGGATTATCCCGTTGACCGATGATCTGCTCGCTCTGTTCAGGGCTCACATGAAACAAGCGACGGAACTGGGAACGCCGTTTGTATTCCCGTCGCCGCACAATTTGCAGAAGCCGATCGGCAGCGTTAAAAAGGCGCACCGATCGGCCGTCATTCGAGCCAAGATCAAAGGGCATTTCCGACTTTACGATGCGCGCCACACTTTCGCGACAAGAGCGGTTGCCTCGGGCGCAGATTTGCCGACGGTCAGCGCATTGCTGGGGCATGCGAGTATTCTGATGACAATGCGGTATGTTCACCCAGCGGCCGAGCAGAAGCGGATAGCGATCGAGAAGTTTGAAAAGTTCCGCGCCGAGGGAATCATCAGCGCCGCCACGGCCCAACAAGGTCACGCGGTCACTACAAAACCCACTACACTACAGCGGGTGAACTGATGCGTGCAACTGCTAAGTCATTGAAAGGATTGGTGGACGTGACCGGGATCGAACCGGCGACCCCCTGCTTGCAAAGCAGGTGCTCTCCCAGCTGAGCTACACGCCCAAATGACCTAACCCTCTGTTCATTGTAGCACTTAAGCGGCTTCCTTGTTGCGGTCGTGACCCACGTTTTGTAGCCCACGTAGCCCAAATAAGGACGGCGGTAGGTCAAAACCCAGGCCAACTTTCTTGACCTGTTCTTGACGGTACTCGACATCTTCCACAAGCTGCTTGCCGTAACGATCTCCCATGCTTGGATTCGAGTGTCCCATCCAGTAATCGATCAGGATTTGCCGCGCCTCACTCCGTTGCAGCACAGCCTCTCGGAATCGCCGGAACACGTTGAACCGCGTTCCAGCTTCATTCCGTCCCATTTCTTCGAGGATAGGATTCAGGCTGTCCCTATCGATATTGCCTGGATCGAGCATCGTTCCGTTAGCGGTCTGGAATAGAAAGCCACTCTTCCGGCTCCCGATGAAGTCACGCAAGATTCGCGCAGCGTCAGGATGAAGGTCTATGTCACGCAATCCCGCCTCAGTTTTCAGATCAGGTTTGAGAGCGTTCATGTCCTTTTCCCGTTGCTGGCGAACGTAAATAATCGAGCAGTCCGGTTCGATGTGCTTTTCTATTTCGCTTGCTACCGCTTCAGAAATCCGCATCCCCGTAGCAAGATTGATGAAATAAATCATCAAGTACTGTCCCTCTGCCTTGCTGAGCAGCGTAGTCATTTCCTTTGGAGTCATGGTAGGACGGCGCTGGTTCTTCGGGTTGACGCGGGGTAGACCGATAGCCGCAAGGTTCCACTCCCGCCGATGGACAGGCCGGAACTTCTCATCTATTTGAGAAGCGATGATCTGGCGCATGATACGGAAGTAGTAGCTCATTGTGGAATCGGAGAATCGCCGCCTGCCGTCTTTCACCGCCGACTTCATGGTAGTGATTAAGGCTTTAGCTTCCGGGTTGTCGATGGAAGCCAGCGGCACGTCTCCGATCTGTTCGTTCAGATACGCGACCGCTGTCGAGTAGGAGTCAATCGTGTTGGTGATAATCTGAGTGCGTTTTTTTGAATGCACGACCTCACCCGATGTTATCGCCTCCAACCACCATGCCGCTTGCGTGCGGAAAGTGACGACAGGCGAGAGTCGTTCCCGAACTTTGTCCAAGTCCAGCACTCCCGCCTTCTCCATCTCCTCTTGCAGTCTAAGCATGGCGTCCATTTCATCGCGGCAGTATCCGAGAGCTACTCGGACCTCTTTCTGTCTGTGTTCCCCTGGAACGTCAATTCGATATCGACCGTACGCACGTTCTTTAGGGTTCCACGGATCGCCCTTCTTCTTTCCTTTCTGATAGACGTACCCGCGCTGGCGAGGCTTGGGCTTGCCCGTTTCCACATCAGGAATGATTCGACGTAACATGGATTGGCTCCTTGTTCGTCGAACCGGCGTCGCAGCCCCAACGTTACCGTTGTTGCCCGCCAATTTGCAAGGAGGCGAAGGTGCGATCCGCGTCGGCTGTGCGTTTGCCGCATGGACACACGTTGAACATTCCGAGGATTGTTTCCCTCCACATCGGACCAGCGTGTTTGTGCATGGAAACGGACATAGGCACGCAGTCTTCTTTGGTTTGCAATTCGGTCGACGCATCAGCTAACAAGGGCTCGCGCTTCCCAAGTAAATGCGTCGGTCCAACTTCTGGATTCCAAGTGGCGAAGGGCAGCAGGAGTTGCTGCTCCGTTCCCTTGCACGCGCCAGTCCCCCTGTCCGTGGTTTGAACCACTTCGCGTCGACCTGGCATCACATTGGAGCATTGCGGGGGCATAGAATACGCAGCTTCGAGTAGTCACTACTATGTTTTTGCCTATGCGAAAGAAAAAGGTCCGGCCTGCGCGAAACTGGCCGGGCCTTTATTGTTCAGGCTGTTTTCTTCTTCCCCTTCTTCCCAGGTTCCACTTCGATCACGCGAACGTCATGAAGGTGGGCCTGCTCCGCAGCTTTGCGGACGTGGTCAGCAGCAGAGAGCGTTCGATACGTCTTCGCGTCGACTAGATCGTCGACGAGCCGGAAGGAGACGCCATGCTCCCCCTCATCAACGGGAGACAGAAATTGTTTCCCAACTTTTACCGCATCGTCCATTGTTACCTCCTCTGTAATTTGTGTTGTGTGGTTGAAAAGGGCGACAGCTTCAAGGGTTGTCTCCCCGTTGTGTTGTTATTCCTTCTTGATGTCCTTTGCTCGGGTCAAGAGCGCCTCCCCGGCAGCAGCGGCAACCTGGGCAGCTTTATCCGGAGTCACGCCTTTTTTTTTCTGGTAGGTGGATACAACCTCAAGCGCCTCTCCGGCGGCTTTTTCAGCCCAACTCTTGAGATCGTCAACTGGTGTCGATGAATGTTTTTCAGATGACGTCTTTTGTCGTCGGATGAACAACTCGACGAACTTATCGGCGGCCATTTTCTTGATGTCCGAGATCTTTTGTATTGCTAGGATTCTCAGACTTCTGGTCGCCGCCAAATCGATATGTGCTGAATCGGCAGCCGCGAGGAAGGGCGCAGGTAACTCCAATCGGTCAACTTCTTGAAAGTTCGCTATGTAGCGCATGACCGAAGAGCGCGGAATGCGTATATATTCATGGGCATCTCGCAAATACCTGTCGAATCCACCGGGATAGCCCCCATCGACCACCACCTTTCGTATGAAGGCTAATTCTTTACCGATTTGGAATATTGTTGAACGGAGCGCCGCCATCTGTTGCGCACCCTTCACGAGAAGCTTTTTCACCTCTCGCTCGCGGCTTGCAAGCTTGTTGCGTAATTGCAGGCGGACCTTTTCGTCCTGTGAAACGATATTGGTATGCAATCTCAGCATCGCTGTTATCCTCCAAGTCTCAAGTTGGGACACGCTGATGGGTTAGAGCCATCAGTTAACTCCGACACTACAGAAGACCAAAAATCACGCACAGCCCTCTTTGGGTCAGTCAGCTTCGACGGAGTACGCTTTCGGATGGCATACTTTCGTGTATTACTCCTTAGTCTGAATATCCTTTTCCGGCTGAGATACTGGTTCAGATATACGGAATCGAATCGACGTGATTCACCCCGTACCAGAACATCAGCCAGAGAGCGACTCCGGCCAACAAACTGCCTAACATCGTTGGTGTGAGTAACAACATTTGTAGACTCCTAGTTTTGGATTGAACCGGGGTGGGCTCGAAACCCTGAAAGGGAATCGCTCCCAACCTCGGAACTAGGGGCCTATCCGATTTGGAAATTCAGCCTCGCGTGTTGGCCAAACACACAAAAACCCAACCATCATCGAGATGATTGGGCTCTTGTTCGGAAGAGGCGTTGAGATCACGTCAGCCCAACACCTCCGCGAGCTACCGGTCTGATTCCGGTGACGTAAGTCAAACTTGGGCCGCCAATCCATCGGCAGTGGAATCGCCAAGATTCTGGGCCACATGCCAACCTGGACAGCGAAATAAATTCGGTCAGCTACGCGATTATTTGCCGGTTGCGGGCGGAATAAGACCAACTTTCGTGGGCGTCCAGAATATGGACGAGAATCGGTATCGAGCAACCTCCAAAAGTTCCAGAGTAACGTACGCCACCGCACACAAAAATAGTTCAGCCGCCAGCCACGAATTGGCATAGTGTCGCTGCTATAGGAACTGGTTTGCGCGTTATCGTACAATCCCCAAGTGTCCCGGGTCGGAGAGGACCCGACATGAACAAACATTTGAACGAACGCTACCTCTGGGAATCCCCTTCCTGAGCGAATCGGCCAATATGGGTTTTAGGCAGCAGATGGAGAATCCATATGAACCAAAGATTTAAGAGAGAAGACGAGCTGCGTTTAACCCACCCGTTGCTGGCTCTGTTCTTCATTGCCATTTATGTGATTTTTCCAAAACCTGCCTGGGGTCAGCAGGTGACGGCCGCCATCACGGGGAAGGTTACGGCCCCCTTCGATGCCCCTATCGTGGGGGCCAAGATTGAGGCCAAAGACATTGCGCGCGGCACGGTCTGGACAACCGAATCCAATCTGGAGGGATTTTACAGCCTGCCGCGTGTCCCAGTCGGTAGTTATGAAGTCCGGGTAGAAATGGCGGGATTTCAAACAGCGGTCCATCCTCCCTTCGAGCTGGCGCTCAACCAGACAGTCCGGATAGATTTTCAGATGCAGCTGGGCGTGATGAGTCAAACCGTTGAAGTGCAGGGGACGGTTTTGCTGCTCGACACAGATGCCATGCAATTAGGGGCGGTCATTGAATCGAAAATCAACGAAGCCTTACCGCTGGCCACTCGGGACTATATCCAGTTGACTCTGCTGGTGCCCGGCACTGTTCATCCTGATCCTTCGGCGTTCACCAATGGAACCGGCGCCGGATCGGTTAGTTCGGGCAGGCCCTATGTGAACGGAAACCGGGAGCAGGCGAACAACTTCCTGCTGGACGGCCTGGACAACAACCAAGTGTCCGACAACCTGGTCGGATACATCCCGAGCGTCGATGCCATTCAAGAATTCAACATGATCACCAACAACGCTCCGGCTGAATTTGGGAACTTTCAGGGAGGGATCATCAGCGCCACGATCAAATCGGGGACCAATCGGTTGCAAGGCAGTCTCTTTGAATTCTTCCGCAATGACGTGCTGAACGCCAACCGCTGGGAGAGCAACTGGAGCTGTGCACCGGCCCGCTGCCCCAAAGACAAGATGCGCTGGAACATGTTCGGCGGCACAGTTGGTGGACCCGTCAAGAAGGACAAGCTGTTTTTCTTTGCGGACTACCAGGGGCAGCGTTTTGCCTTCCCGGCCTCGACCAGCGCGATGACTGTCCTTACGAAAGCCGAACGGCGCGGAGATTTTTCGCAATTGCTGGCCGAACAAGGTATCCAGCTGTACGACCCTGATCCTGCGCACTATATCCCGGATCCTGCCTCTCCGGGACAGATGGTACGGGCTCCGTTTCGGAATAACCAGATCCCAAAAGATCGGGTCAATCCAGTGGCCCGGAATCTGTTCGCTTCACCTCTTTATCCATTGCCGAGTAACGATCAGCTACTGAATAACTACTTCAATGTGACCCGGAGTTCGATTGACGGCGACCAGTTCGACATCAAGCTGGATGCAAACTTGACCGGGAGAGACCGCCTGTCGGGGCGCTTCTCCTGGAGCCGCCAGGATATTCCAACGAGCAACTCATTTCCGCTGTTCTTCGACAACTTAAAGTCAGCCCGCACCCGCAACGGCGTTGTCAACTGGACACTGGCGGTGAACCCAAGCTTTGTGAACGAGGTCAGGGTGGGCGTCAATTACGTCTGGACGTTCGGTGGAGACCACAAAGACGGTGTGGGCGACTTTGCCGAACAACTCGGTATACAGAACGGCAACGATCGCGGCCCTGGGCTCATGGGCTTTTGGACTCCTGGATGGGGCATTGGAAGCCCGGATACGCCCAGGTCCTACCTCTTTGCGGATACGGTGATCCAGCTGGAAGATGGAATGATCATTACGCAGGGCAGGCATATTCTGCATACCGGTTTCCAGTATTGGCGACAACGAATTAACACCTTTCTCGCAGGTGACAGGGGCGTGGCGGGAGCCATCATTTTCGACGGCAGATGGACGGCGGGCCCCGACGCCCTTGCGATTGCTGGCGGAGGCTCGGGGTCGCCTGATGCCGACTTCTTTCTGGGGCTTCCTGAGTCGCTAGGACGCGGAAGCAATGGGGGGACATGGGGACAGCGGTCCAATGTTTTTGGCGCGTACCTTCAGGATGACTGGCGAGTTACCGACTCCCTTACCTTGAACCTCGGGCTTCGGTATCAAACATATACTCCTTGGGTCGAAGTCCGCGACCGTCAGGTGAATTTTGCCCCGTTGAGCGGCGAGGTCGAATTGCCGCGTCAGACCAGCTTGTACAGCAACAATCGTGCCCTCTACAACTCCTACAACTGGGGGCTCGGGAACTTCCAACCCCGCTTTGGATTTGCCTACGCACCGCATGCGCTAGGAAATAAAATGGTCTTCCGCGGGGCCTTCACAATTTCTTCTTACCTGGAAGGGACCGGGACCAATCTGCGACTTCCCTTGAATCCACCGTTTGCCGGCGTCCTGACAAGCATCTATGACAATCTGACTTTCCCGGATTCCACCCTGGACCAAGGGTTTACAATTCTCGCCTCTCCCGTGGACCCGTATCAGAATGCGACGATTCGCCTATGGGATCCGAACATCCGGCCGGCCATTGCCCAGCAATGGAACTTTACGATCCAGCGCCAGTTCTGGAGCACCCTGCTCTTCACGGTGGGCTACGTCGGGCAGCATGGAACTCATCTTATGATGCCGATGCCTTACTCCCAAAGTCGATTACTCGGCGTAGATTCCAGCAGCGGCACACCGATCACCGCACCCAGTCCTTACCTCTCGGGCAATCCTGCCTTACAGAACATCGCGCAAGTCTCCGGAACCGAATCAAGCGGGAACATGCGCTACGACGCCCTGCAGGCCAATTTGCAGAAGCGGTTCAGCCAGGGCTTGCAGGCCAATGTGGCTTACACTTATTCCAAATGCATGAGCGACTCGATTGGGTATTTTGGCACTGGGGGTCAAGCGGCATCGCAAAGTGCCTACTGGCAAAACCTTTATGACAGGCGAGCTGAGTGGGGGCCCTGTTACTACGACGCAACCCACGTGGTCAGCAGTTATGCCGTTTATGAACTTCCTGTCGGGCGTGGCAAAAAGTTCGGCAACCACTGGAACCGTGCCGTTAATGATGTGGCGGGCAACTGGCAGGTGAGCGGATTTCTGCAATTGCGTGGTGGTTTCCCGCTCACAATATTTGGCGGTGATGCGTCCGGAACCGGCTCACGTGGAGCGCGGGCCAATTGCAACGGCCTCTCCCGGGTCTTCGGTTCCAGCCATGTCGCTCCGGATGGCGGACTTCAGTGGTTTGATCCAACTCCCTATGACGCACCATCGCCGGGGACGTTTGGAACTTGCGGCAATGGCACCGTGCGAGGACCGGGTCTGCGCACCGCCGACCTAAGTTTCCGGAAGGAATTCCCAATCCACCGAGAACAACGGATTGAGTTTCGAGCCGAGTTCATCAATTTCACCAACACGCCTATCTATTCTGCGCCTGTGACGTTCTTGGGATCCTTTCTTGGCAAGATAATTTCCTCCCAGGGACCCCGCAACATCCAGTTTGCGCTGAAGCTCTACTATTGACAGAGACAAAATGCTGGGTGCCGGTAACAATCCTAGATAAGCGGATTGCTACCTAGCGTTTACCCAAGAACAGTCAGCGACGTGACGGAGAGCACTTAGAAGTGGACTGTGGACGGCTTCACGGATGGATGATGGCCGATTCATCATTCGCCTCACCAATAATCGCAATCTCTGCCTGTTCGTTGTAGTTGAGCTGGCTGCGGAGGGGTTAGCGCGCATGTGACGCGAACACCCCCACACCTGAGTGCCACCAGTAACGAGAAATCGCCAATTCGCTTCATGGCAATCATCCACTACTTATATATGCGGGAATTACCCCCAACACCGCAATGCGGTCTTGGAAGTTTAAGAAACACTATGGCCATGCCATCTCAAGAGCATAGATTTCCTGAGTACTGATATCCTTCGCGAACAAAGGAGAGTCGTCTGGGCCAAGTCCAAACCAACCCACGAATGTTCCGGTAGTCACGCGTCCCACATCCTTTACGTCAACGATATCTTCGATTTTACGATCACTCAGCCGAAGACGGGCAATCGACTCATAGGCACCGCGATCACGTTGTTTCCGCAAATATTGAAAATATATGTCCTTCCCGTCGCGCGACCACGTCGGGAAGCCCACCTGAGAGCCAAATACCTCCGACCATTTTTGTGCAGACACATCAAACAGCATCAGTTTTCCAGGACCTTGGCTCGTCATTGCGGCGATGAATTTTCCGTCCGGCGACCATTGCGGGCCACACAGTCCATTGGAACCCGCCACCGCAGAGACGCTCTGTGATCGGAGGTCCAGAGTATAAATAGGAGCGTTCGGGACAAATAGCGTCCCAAAAACCAGCAGGTTTCCGTCGGGCGACCAGTTTGCATCCATTTGGCTTTGTTCACTGGCAAGCACTCGCTTTGGCGTGCCTCCTTCGCTCGAGATGACGTAAACATTCCGAGGCACCGAGGGAAGATCTGCACCGAAGGCGATTTGTTGTCCATCCGGCGACCACTGCGGCGAAAAAACTCGCAACGGTGGGAAGGTTAACTGCCGCCTCTGTGATCCATCGACTTTGCTTCGCCAAAGTGTCCCATCAGGAAACGAAGTGTATGCAACCCACTGGCTGTCCCGGGAGAAGGCCAGACCCTCCGCCGAGATCCCGGAAAGGTACGGCAAGAACTGGCGGCTGTGCTGGTCGTAGCGTACCACTTCCGCTCGATTCACAGTGCCGATGGCAAAGATGTGCCTATTGTCTTTGCTCGGCATAGGGTATTGAAAATCCAGTGGGCCCGCAGTCAACTGGGTCGGTTTATTCTCAGCCTTCATCCACCGGAAGCGCTTCTCTTCCGGCAAGGCCCAAAAATCGAGTTTGCCGTTATGCCTGTTTTGAAAAACAAAATAACGTCCATCGGAGGTCCATCTGCCGCAACATCCTAGGGACTTTTTTTGGAATTTCGATCCATCCGCGGTGGACTCCATGATTGACATATCATCGGTTTGGAGATCAAAGATGGTGAATCGGAAGACTCGCGCGTCTGGCGAATATTGGAACGCAAAGGCAACATGGCCGGCGGTCAGAAGTTTTCGCGAGGAACTCCCATCGCGGTTCGTCGAATACACGTCATTTTGGCTCCCGTAGATCACGCTCGCCGCGCCTGGCCCGAATCGTGCATCGTGGGCTAGCGCCGTCCCCACTCGCCGCGGAGATCCCCCCGCCACCGGCTGGACCCAAAGCGAGAAGCCATTTCCTTCTTCATTCGCTATCAAAAGCTCCGTTCCGTCTTCCGATACGTCGAGTACCATTGGCTGTCTGAGTTGAAGTGCCATGGGCACTGCCTCCCCGCCGTGAATGGATACCTCAGCGACAATGTTACGCGGACCGGGCAATACCTCGTTGAAGTAGACTCGGCCGCCATCCGTTGCCAGCGAGCCAGCTTTTGCTTGACCATCGCTGGTCAGTTGCGTGAAACGCAGAACTCTCGGCGCGCTCGATGTCTGGAACACCCCCTTCCACAGGGCGACTAACCCTCCAGCGACGATCACCGCTCCCAAGCTCACCAGCACGACAGCCCGGTGCGTCCGCTTGGTTCTTACACTCGCGCGCGGAACCTCTTCGACTTTTGTTTCAACAGGCGGTGCACCGCCTGTCACGTCCGAGATGAACCGGTAACCTCGGCGCGGCAACGTCTCCACGTATTGCGGATTTTCTGCGGAATCTCCCAGCGCTTCCCGTAGCCGGTTGATCGCCGCGTTTATCCCTTTTTCAAAATCGACAAATGTGTCCGAGGGCCACAGCGCCTGGTGCAGCTCCTCTCTGGAGATGAGTTGCCCGGGTCTCTGCACCAGCATCGCCAGGATTTGAAAAGACTGCCCGGGCAGGCGCAACCGCACGCCTTGCCTTTTCAGCTCCTGAGTTTGCAGGTCCGCCTCAAATGGACCGAAGGAAAGAACCGTGTGAGTCAGTTGATTTACCGACATAGCGGAGGCCTTTCCCGGGAGCCTATCACAAATGGCTTCCGCAGCGATGGCGCCCAATGCAAAACAGCAAAGCAAGTCCTTATCTTTGAGCGCCATACACTGTGATAGCCATAGTTCACCGATAGGCTCTCGCTGGGATTGAGCTAGATGGCGGCATCGCCGAGTTTCCGGGCTGCACCGAAGGAGGTGCCTCGTGAAACTCGGAATTTCCCTCCAGATCGCAGCGCAGGTCTTGTTGGTCTCTTCACAGGCTGCTGCAGCAATCTCCGTTCAAACGGGATCCCCTGCCCAGCCCCATGCTTACGACACCGAAAGCACTCAGACGAATTCCGATAAGGTTTCACCGGCAGCCCCTTTGGTGGAATTGCCCTTCCGCCTTTCCGACGGTTACCTGATCTCGGTAGAAGGGCAAATCGGAACGCAAGCCCACCTCAAATTCATCCTGGACACCGGCGCGTCGATCAGCATGGTCGACAGCAAAATCGCCGACCGACTCAAACTCAAACACCTTTCAACGGAATCTTTCAACTTTGACAGGAAACTTAGCTGGGAGCAGGCCACCTTCCCGGAGGTTCGGTTCGGGCCCAATCGCGCCACCAATATCGTCATGCTCGTGGGCCATTTAGCTAAATATTCCGAGTTCGCGCGGAACGCCGATGCCATCATCGGACTGGATTTGTTGCGCTTGACTAACTTCACGGTCGATTACGACGCCAGAAAAATAATCTTTCATTCGCTCGCCCAGGCAACTGCGGCACCGCCGAGCAATCCGCTCTCGAAATTCCTGTTTCTCGAAATCCTGGTTCAGGGCCACCCGGTCCGACTCATCGTCGATACCGGGTTCCCGGGGATTCTCGTGTTTGAGGAGCGTTTACGGATGAGCGTACCGGATCTCGCCGTCACAGACACCGCCTTGAACGTCACCATGGGTGGACGCCTGCATGCCAAACAAACAACTCTGCACGGCGTCGTCATCGGTCGGACCCGCGGAGACGTTTCCGTGTTGCTCACGAAAGCCCCTTCCACAGACATGCTTCCAGGAATCGTCGGAGTCGTCGGCATCACAGCCCTGAATGCGCGCCGCGTCAATTTCAATTTCCCGGAACGATCGTTGACTTGGGAGTGAAGGACGCGAGCCAGCCTGAAGAAGTCCTTGGAGTCTTGGAAAACCGCTCTAGTTCGCGCCAACGGCGTAGCCCGAGAACCAGCCGCTAGGCACCAATCCCGGGGCGTTCGTCTGACCGGAATACGTGGTCCGAAATGATCTTCCCTCTCGCCCAAGTTGATAGAGTTGGCCGTTCAGCGTGAACGGCTCGGTTTCAGTAATCGTATTCATGTGCACCGTCACGAATGCGTTGGTCGACGTATTCACAATCACCTGCTGCCGATAGGTCGACACCTGAATTGGTGTGCCTTGGCTGAACGAGGCAGGGTTGCTGAAATCCGAGGACGCACTGTTGAGATAGATCGTGGTTGTCCCCGTACGGTTGACGATTCTCAAGGAACCATTGGAGATCACGCGATCGGTCGTCGCGTTGGTCACGAACGTAAACAATGCCGTCGTTTCATTTTGGGGCGTGCTGCTCGAGAAGATGGGGTTGAGCCCCTCGATGTTCGATAGGTAACCAAACTGCTGTGATGTAGTGGGTGTGTTGTTGAACTGGCCCACAAACTCAAGTGCAACGTGGTCCTCTCGAATGTGGATGACCGTAGCGTCTGTCGAATTCGCCAGGCCACAATTCGGAAGCAGGAGGGCTGCTAGAATCAGAAAGCTGGTAAGTCTTTTCATGTTGTTTGTTCCTTTTCCGGGAAGCGGGAGATTCCCCAACCTGAAATTCCATGCCTGTTTAACGGGCTGACCAGGCAAAAGCAATGGAGAGCGGCTTGACGTTTCATCAACTTGGGATAGAGCCCCAACTTGCTGAAATGGTTGGAAATAGACACTCCGTAAGCCGAAGTGGAGTAGAATGGCCCAATTTTTGAGGTAGCCGGATTGCCCGAGAAACTAACCAGATTCGACCAATTGGATCTCGACCTCAAGCGCTATGAGCTTCGCCGTGGGGACGCTGTGTTGAGGCTTGAGAAGATTCCCATGGAGCTGCTGATCTTTCTTGTAGAACACAAAGGTCAGCTCGTCAGCCGGGAAGAGATCATTGTGAGAATCTGGGGCAAAGACGTCTTCCTGGATACCGAGCAAGGGATCAATACGGCGGTTCGCAAGATCCGGCTGGCTATCAGGGACGACCCGGAGCGGCCTCGCTACCTGCAGACGGTTGTAGGCAAAGGCTACCGCTTCGTCGGTCCAATTACCGTTATCGCCCCGAATGGAAGCAGTGAGATGGAGGTGCCGAAGAAAGAGCGGTTGGAGGGGCTCACGGCAAAAGCACAGTGGATAGCAGTCGGGGCCACTTTGTTAACCCTGTTCTCCGGGATTGGGATCTGGTGGTTTTCGCGAAACCGTGCAGAAGTGCCGCTGCCCTCAATTGAGGTAGTGCCCTTGGTCGGCCTGCCCGGTTTTGAGATGTTGCCAGCCTTTTCGCCCGACGGCAACCAGGTTGTCTTTGCCCTCAGGGAAACGGAGAATTCCGGAATTTACACAACGGTGGTCGGGGGCGAGAAGTCGCTGCGCCTGACTAGCAATTCTCACGACTGCTGCCCAAGGTGGTCACCAGATGGCCGACAGGTCGCTTTTTCCCGCCCCTCAGACGAGGGGGTTGCTATTTATGTAGTTCCAGCTTTTGGCGGTACTGAGCACCGGTTATACTCAGGGCCCGTCGGATATTTTCCTCGGCCCATCGATTGGTCACCCGATGGTAAGGTTCTGGCCTTTTCGGAGAGTCATACGGACAAAACCCACACTTGGATTGCGTTGCTTTCGCTTGCCGATTCCACCACACAACGGCTTACGTCCCCGTCAGGTCAGGACCTCGATTTTGGCCCTGCTTTCTCGCCCGATGGCTCGAGGGTGGCTTTCGTCCGAGGGATTGTTTCGGGTGTTGTGGAAGACCTCTATGTTGTGCCGGCCGAGGGTGGCGCACCCAAACGGCTAACCTTTGATAATTGCTTCATATTAGGAATCACTTGGACTCCGGATGGTCGCGATATCGTGTTCTCTTCCATGCGTGGAGGTCTCGCCAGTCTATGGCGCATATCCGCTTTCGGAGGAACACCAAGGCCGGTTGCAGGTGTCGGTACCGGGAGCTGGCCATCCATTTCTCGAAAAGGTAATCAGCTCGTATATCAAAATGAGGACTTCAAGAACGATATTTGGCGGGTTGATCTAAAAGACGAAAAACATCGTCAAGGCCCACCTGCGCAGGTCATATCGGGGAAGGGGGGGAATATACGGCCACACTTTTCTCCGGACGCGAAAAGGATTGCGTTCCAATCCGATCGCTTAGGATATTTCGAGATCTGGGCTTGCGACAGCGGCGGGTCCAATTGTGGGCAGTTGACTTCATTACGCGGTACGGCTGGCGCCGCGCGTTGGTCGCCGGACGGTCACTATATTGCCTTTGAGTCTCGCCCCAAAGAACACAGTGAAATATATGTTGTCGAGGTGCCTGGCGGCGTGCCGCGACTGGTGGCCACGTTGCCCGGTGCCGACAACGGCGGGCCTAATTGGTCACGAGATGGACAGTGGATTTACTTCTGCTCCGACCAGGGAGGCGGACGGTTTCAATTGTGGAAGGTACCCTTTAAGGGAGGAGCTCCCATCGGGGTGACCAGAAACGGTGGCGTATTTGCAGCCGAATCTGCGGACGGGCGCTTTCTTTATTACTCGAAGTTTGATGTGCCAGGTGTATGGAGGATGCCATTGCATGGCGGGGAAGAAATCCGCGTTTTGGATCAACTTTCGGGATTAGATTGGTCGAACTGGGCGCTTGGCCAGAATGGAATTTACTTCATCGGAAGGGTCGATACGCAAGCCCCCGCGATACAATTCTTCGAATTCGCCACTCACAAGATTATTCCCATCTGGACTCTGGAGAAGCCATCCGGTTTGGGACTAGCCCTATCTGCCGATGGCAGATCCATTTTGTATGTTCAAAACGACTTCAGAGAATCCGCTATCATGCTGGTTAAAAACTTTCGTTAAAAACCTAGCAGAACTAAGCCGTCACCACTCCGGAGTAAGCCCCATTTCTAGGCACTCGACGATTGTGGGCGTATGGTCGGCAACTAGAACTAATCGCCCAAGTCCTGGTAAGCGCATTATAAAAGGGCGCCCGTTTAGAGTAGGTTTTGATCGTTCGCATCAACGCCTACAACAAGGAGCCCCCTCATGAATGATGACAAGTCACGCTTGTCCAAATTAGGATTTCGATTTGTGAAAGAAAAGAGGCCGAGCATCTGCTAGCTTGAGGTTGGGTTCTGGACGAACCAATCACAATGCTAAGGAGGCTCAGCCTTTGACTCGAGTCAGCAGTATTTTCTCACAAATTTTGCAGTTAATCCCTCGCCTGGAGTTCGAATCTGCCGTGCGCGAGCACGGCGCTGAGCGGCATGCCCGGGGTTTCAGTAGTTGGGGTCAGTTCATCGCTATGCTCTTTTGTCAGCTGGGGCACGCCAAGTCCTTGCGTGAAATCTGTGGGGGCTTGGCCGCCAGCGAAGGAAAACTTCGGCATCTGGGTCTGCCCAGCGCTCCGGCTCGCTCCACCTTGGCTTATGCCAACGAACATCGGCCTTGGCAGTTGCAGCGCACGGTGTTTGAGCAACTGCTGGCGAAGTGCCAGATCTTGGCGGCCAGCCAATCAGGGACCAGGAAGAAGAGGAAATTCCGTTTCAAGAACCCGCTGATGAGCTTGGACGCCACCGTGATCGATCTGTGCGCCACGATGTTTGATGGGGCCAAGTTTCGCCTGACCAAAGGTGCGGTGAAGTTACACCTGTTGCTGGACCACGATGGCTATCTGCCGTCCTTCGCGGTGATCACGGAAGGCAAAAAGCATGAAGTACGCGTAGCGCGGCAGTTGCGGTTTGCGCCGGGGGCCATTTTGGTGTTTGACCGCGGTTACACGGACTACGAGTGGTTTACGAACTTAACCAAGCAAGCGGTCTATTTTGTTACCCGGTTAAAGGAAAACGCCGACTACGGAGTGGTGGAGAAGCGTGAAGTTCCACAGCGGCGCGGCGTGCTACGGGATGAAGTGGTCTTTTTCTACAAGCTGGCTCAGGTGGGCAGGGATGCCTACTTCCGGCGGATCGAGTTTTACGATGAGGAGCGCGATCGCGTGCTGGTATTTCTGACCAATCACTTGGAACTGGCGGCGGCTACCATCGCCTCGGTGTACAAGGAGCGCTGGCAAATAGAGTTGTTTTTTCGGGCCTTGAAACCGTCGCTGCGGGTGAAAACGTTTGTAGGGACTTCGGCCAATGCCTTGAAGACGCAGCTTTGGACGGCGCTGATCGCCATGCTGCTGGTGAAATATCTGCAACTAAGGTCGACGTTCGGTTGGTCCCTTTCGAATCTGGTGGCCCTCCTACGCCAGCAGCTATTCGTTTACCGTGATCTGTGGACTTGGATCGATGATCCCTTTCAACCGCCGCCGCTGCCAGCCACCTCGCCAAAACAGTTGGCGCTGCAGTGGGTCTAAGTGGGCCAATCATTGGACAGCAGCGATCATCCGCCTCGAAAAAAAACCGCGTGGTTACGAGACTTCCAGAGAGGAGAATTTAGACAGCATCAGACCCGAGCAACCCTTCGAAACCGCCAACCTGCCCCCGTCCGGGGCGCGGGCGACGACTTTTGCCCTTATTCTGGATAAGTCCGAACCGAGTTCTCAGCTAATTCGGACAGCAGTGATGACAAGTATATTGGGCTGGATGTTCACCAAGCAACGATCTCGGTGGCCGTTGTGGATTCCACCGGCAAGTTAGTGATGGAAGCTATCCTGGAAACGAAAGCCGAAACGATTCTCCAGTTTATTCGCGGCCTGTGCGGCAGTGTGCATGTGACCTTGGAAGAAGGAACCTGCGCCGCTTGGTTGCACGATCTGCTCAAACCGTCACGCAAGTGCTGGTCTGTGATCCGCGCAAGAACGCCGTCGTCAGGCGGTTCTTCCGACGCTCTGGTTCGAGGGTGAGTATCCATAAGCGCGTTAGGCGGAGAGTGTGCTTCGAGCACCGCGAGTCTCTCGATAGACTATATGCCCTCTCGGATAACCAGAAAAAGCCATGGGCCACGAGTCCCGGATAGAACTATGGTCGCCAAATTTGACCGCCGTTCTGCTTTGTTGGTTTCGGAACAGACAGGCTTCGTTGCGAACAGGCGATGAAAACCGCTGGTAGAGAAAAACCAAACCGCTGGGCCAAAGTAGCCGGCAACCGAGCACCTGGTGCGGACGGTCAGAACAGATCCAGCTCAATCAAGTGGGCTGCGAAGCAAGAAAATTTCCGGCCGACGGAGTTGTGTTTTTTCTTGACTTCTACCTTTATAGAACTTATCAGTGACCGCCAAAGACTAGGGACTAGCTCTGTTTCCAAAATACGGCAGCAGAGGAACTGGGGGTTCCAGGCTGCTGGGCTGGACGGGATGGATTCCTTCTCCGAGCAGATTCCTGTGGAATCTGGAACCTCTGTGTCAGACCCTCGAGCAGGCGTTGAATCCTCTAATAGGCGCTGCTCAAGGAGTGGATTGGTTACAGTCGGCATTTGGCTGCGTCAGCCACAAAGAAGTCGTTCCGACTCTGCATGCTAGTCTTGTAAGCAGGAACAGCGAGAAAGAACACGCCAAAGCTAGGCCCAGAAATCCCCGTTGATACGAACCTGTGAAGTCTTTCGCCAAGCCCATATAGTACGGGCCAAAGAAGCCGCCAGTGATTCCGACGGTATTCACTAGTGCGATGCCGCCCGCAGCACCTTGCTTTTTCAAGAACGACCCTGTGATGGCGAACATCGGGCCAATGTTCGCGTTGTGACCCGCGCTAATCAGCATCATACAGCAAACGGCCAGCAAAGCCGACCGGAGCAAGCCCACCCCTATGCATCCCAAGATGATCAAGACGGTCGCGCATCCGATATAGACGAATGGTGACCCACCCGATGATGCCAATTTGCCGCTGAGCAAGATTGCAAAGGCTACGCACAGGGAGATACAGGCGATAATCAACCCCACTCTGTTGTTGCTGTAGCCTGTCATGTCCTTGATCATCAAGGGCGCTGTAAAGCCGTAGGAGTAGGCGGCGGCAAATGTAGGAATCAGAAAAAGTCCGGCCATCCAAATCCGCACGTCGCGCAGCGCACGTTTCACCGTTTCGTGGGACGTTCCTGTCTTGGCTTCGCTCTCCTCCTGTAGACGGGTGATAACCCAAGCGCGTTCTTCAGGCGACAGCCAGTGTGCAGTGGCAGGGCCGTCGGGCAACGCGAAAAACACTACAACGCCGAGAGCAATCGCTGGCAGTGCTTCCACGAGGAAAAGCCACTGCCAGCCGGCAAGTCCGACGCGGCCCTGTAGATTCAACAACGGGCCAGAAACCAAACCTGCCACCACGCTACTGATCGGAAAGGCAATGTAATAACGGCTGAACGCTCGCACCTGTTCGGACTGCGGGAACCAGAGCGTGAAATAATAGACGACGCCCGGAGCGAATCCTGCTTCAGCCATGCCAAGGAGAAAGCGCAAGGTGTAAAATTCCCACGGCTTCTTTACGAACATCATTGCGGCGGCCAACCGCGCGGCCACTGCACTCCGTCTGGGAGCCTCGACCCTACTGAAAAGTCAAACGTACCTCGGCGCCCAGTACCGACGCTTGCGCAGCAAGCTCGGTGCTCCTAAAGCCATCACCGCCATGGCGCACCGCCTCGCCCGACTGGTCTACCGCATGCTGAAGTATGGTCAGCACTACATCGACAAAGGGGCGCAATACTACGAGCAAAGAAACCGCCAACAACAAATCGAGTTCGTCAGAAAAAAGGCCGCCCTACTCGGCCTGCAGGTCACCCCAGCTCATGTGTGAACCTACCAATCAAGAAGTTTCTGGGGAGTTCGTACTGGACCTGAGCGATCAGCCGCAACCTCATAGGGCGTCCGGACAAACCTATTCTGGAGCAAAGAGCTTCTCGAAGAGTTCCTTTGACAGCTTAGCCCCCTCTTCGGATAACCACACGGACTTGTTCTTCGTTGCTGGATCGGAGATGTAACCCTTTTGATGCAATGAATCCATTACGCTCCAAGGAAGACTTTTCCAAGCGCGTCTTCCGGAGTCGTCAGACAGATTCATCTGGAACAATGCAAGAACTACCTGTTGCAATTTTTCCCCATCGAAGTCCATGCAGCACCTCACGGAACATGAGCAGCTAGCGCCAGCGTTTCCCTTAAAGACTTCATACTCGCTTGCCCAAGCAGTGTCCAGGGATTGCGTGGGACTGCAAATCATGCCATTTGCACTTTCCTCGGCAGGAGGTGGCATCCATGCGAAGAAAAATTAGAACGAAAAAACCAAATCGACACAAGACCAAGCTGGGTCTCCCTGACCTAGAGCATGCCAAATCAGCGGTGCTCGTGAGCTTACGTTCACCGGAATCGCAACGAAGCTATCGCCGCTCCATCGACAATTTCGTCTCTTGGTATTGCTCGGAACCTCGGCTTTCGTTCAACAAAACAGTGGTCACCCGCTACCGGATTCATCTCGAAGACAAGTTGCTTGCACCTGGGACCATCAATGTGAGGCTCGCCGGCGTCAGACGACTCGCCTATGAGGCAGCCGATACGGGCCTTCTCAGTCCGGATCTGGCCACCGGCATTCGTCGTGTAAAGGGAGCGAAAAAGTTGGGCATCAGGCTGGGAAATTGGCTGACAGTGGATGAGGCTCGCTCGCTGTGGCAACTTCCCAACAGGAACACGCTAAAGGGAAAGAGGGATCGCGCGATTCTAGCGACCCTCCTGGGGTGTGCGCTCCGTCGGAGAGAACTCATTGATTTAACGTTTGACCACATCCAGCGCCGCGAAGATCATTGGGCAATCGTTGACCTGGTGGGAAAAGGCGGGCACATCCGTACGGTCCCAATGCCAGATTGGGTAAAGCACACCATTGATGACTGGCTGGCGATAGCGCAACTCGTCCACGGCAAAATCTTCCGGTGCGTTTGTCGCAGAGGGACTGTTTGGGGAACGGAGATTACTGAAAAAGTAGTCTGGCACGTCGTCAAGGAGTACGCGCTGAGGCTAGGAATTTCCAAGCTCGCGCCACACGATCTCAGGAGGTCGTGCGCTCGATTCTGTCACGATTCGGGAGGCGAATTGGAACAGATCCAATTCCTGCTCGGTCATATATCGGTGCAGACCACAGAGAAGTACCTGGGCTGCAAGCAGAGGCTCCGACAAGCTGTAAATGATCGACTCGGCATCGAACCTGTCGTTTGACTCCAAATTTGGAGACCAGCGCATATGCGTTGGGCTGATCAAGTGCCAGAACCAACTTTACCGGTAAGACTTATCAGGACTTGGGAATTGCTTCGTTTCCATTCCAAACTTGAAAAATCTTCCGATGAGGTTGAGGATGTCAAGGATGATCGCCCCATCGGCCCCGCATACGAGCGATCGACCTTTTGGCCTCGCGTCTAACCCTTTAGGAGAAGATTCGCCATGTCGCATCATTTCGATACGCCTACCGCAAAAGAAGACCCCCGCATCAACATCTGCGACTTCTACTTGTTTCGCGGCCGCCCGGGCACAACGGTCATGGCTTTGACCGTGAATCCGAACGCCGGCGTCGGCGCGCCAGACACCTTCCGCGACGAAGGTCTCTACGCCTTTCGCTTCGACACGGATCGCGATCTTCGCGAAGACGTCGCCTTCAAGGTCCAGTTCGGCGCGCCCGCCCACGCCGATGGCGGCGAGCACCGGCACGTTCAGACCTTCGCGGTCCGGCGCGCCACCGGAGCGGACGCTCTGAAGGGTGCCGCGGGCGAACTC
The DNA here is from genome assembly GCA_963721915.1 of uncultured Acidobacteriota bacterium. GTDB lineage: Bacteria > Acidobacteriota > Terriglobia > Acidiferrales > UBA7541 > Acidiferrum. The sequence continues at coordinate 164,603 of CAVRLD010000015.1, forward strand.
ATCATTTCCGGGAATACGGGACGCGTCGTGAAAGCGGATCAGGGCTGCCTGGCGTACGCAGGCCTCGCGCCCGATCTGTTCGCCACCGATGGCGCCGGTTTCGGTGCCTTCAGAAAAGCTCTGTGGTCCGAAAACCGGTTTGCCCCGGAGGCGTTCCAGAATCGCCAGAACTTCTTCGGCGGCAACAATGTCACCGCCATCGTCCTCGAGGTCCCCAGCAGCCTGATCGGCCGAGGTGTGGTGCACGCCTGGGCCACCGCATCGCTCTACGGGCACGCGCCGGAGGTGCAGGTATCGCGTTGGGGCCTGCCGATGATCACCCACATCCTGCTCTCCGATCCTTCGCTGCACGACGCATCGGAAAACTACAACCGCGCGGTCCCGGCGGACGAAGTGGCGCTGTTCTCCAAACCGATCCGCGACTTCGTGGAAAAAGTCACCGCGCTCGCCCACTCAGCGGCCGACCCATCCGCCTACGCTACGCAACTCCTCGCGCGCCTCTGCCCATCGGTCCTGCCGTATGAACTGGACACGCCCGCCTCATTCAGCTTTGCCGCCTTCAACGGCCGCGGCCTCTGCGACGACGTGATGGACGTGATTCTCACGCTGGTCACGAACACGGCCCTCGGCGATGGGGTGGCGCCCGATATGCGGCTGATGCGCCCGGATTTTCCCTATTTCGGCGAGCCGCACCCTACGGCGGCGAGTTCCGCAAAGCAGTGAGGGCGAAGGAGTGAGCGCACGGACGACACAGCGGCGATCTGCGATTGGATGGATTTGCTCGCCGGCAGCGCGGAGCGAATCTCCGTCGTCTCCGGCAAGCGCGCTGCCCTGTCAACCGTGATCATCAGGCCAAATGGACTGATTAACGCTGCCAGCTCAACCGGTCGATGCAACACTCTCTAAGCTGTTGATCGGACAACGCTTCCCTGCAGAGAAGCGAGCTGTCAGGCCGTACTCAATCAGAACCTAGCCAGGGTAGTGTTCCGTTGATTCAAAGCCATGAGTGATTTTAGCCTTTGAGACTGCAGCAAGTAGACTTCGAGCTTAGTGTTGCGTCGACCCATTGAAACCGCCGCGGTTACCGGAGAAGTCCTATAAAAGGGAATGTCAAGAGACATATCTCCCCGTTAGCTCGGTGCCGACACTTTTTTTGTCTCGGCATTCAGTCCAATCGTTTGAACGTGCACGCGCGATCGGCGAGGGTTCTTCCTCAGGAAGTCGTTGCTTCGTTTCGTCACACGAAACGGTAAGACTCTTCTTCCTGCCTGTGGTTCCATTTTACTGTCGTGACGGCGCCTGCGTTCCTGAAACTAAACAAGCGTAACGGTTATCCGCCTAGATAAGCGGTAACTCATGGTCCTATCGGAGACTCGTGGCCTATGACTTTCTTTGGTTATCCAAGGGGGCATAGGGTGGAATCGGAGACTCTCGTGTTCTAACGACACGGTGGCCTCACTTCTCCGGTGGATACTCGTCCTCGAACCAAGCGTCTCAAGAACCCGACGGCCACCGCTAAGGATGATCCCCAGGATGGAACGGACTCTCTGTCAGAGACGCTCAAGCTGCTTGTTGTTTCAAATAGTTGGCGTCGAAACGTACCTCCTTCTTCCAGACCATCAACGTGATCGCGGCAATCTTCCTCGCCAAGGTCAGGCGCGCCATGGTGGGCTTCCTCCCCTTAGCCAGCAAAGCCTCGTAGAAATCGTGCAGCGGCCCGCGGCTGCTGCTAACTCTCGTTGCTGCCCCCTTGAAAATATCTTTGAGGTCGTGGTTGTGGTTCTTATTTAGACCACGAACCGTCGCGGGTTTCCTGGAACGCTGTAGTTGTCCTTCCACCGCGTGGTACTGTGCGCTGTCATGCGTTTCTAATCCTAGCCCGCAGTAGGTCCACAGTTGTCGCTTGGTGCGGAAACGGTGCGGCGTCTGCATCAGCGCAACCAACAGTGCCGCCCGGATGGGACCAATCCCCGGAATCTGCCGCAGCAGTTTCCACGGCTTGTGCTTCTTGGCTTCCACCAACAAGTCCCGCCGCACTTCCTGGCGCAGGAGCCGCAAAACATCGAGCTGTTGGTAGTAGTGTTCGGCGCGCCGCCGGACGCCGGCTTCGCTGATCTTGCCGAGCCATTCCGCGCGATAACGTTGTGCGTATACTTCTTTGCCGCCACAGGGAATGGCCCAGCTGCGATACAACGCCTTGAGCCGATTCATGACCCGAGTGAGATCTTTGGTGATGGTCAGATAGCTGCGCGCCAGCTCCTTCATCGTTCGCAACCCATGCTCTCCGTGATAGACCGACTTGATCTTGTTCATGTACAACAGTTCCGCTAGCTTGTGGGCATCGATACGATCACCTTTGCTGCCATCTTTTAGCAGGGCAGCCTTTCGCGGATTACACACCACGACTTCCGTCACGTGCGGCTTCAGCAGGTCGTACAACCAGGCCGCCCAGGTTCCTTCTTCAAACGTGATGCGCAAATCTCCTCGCAACCCGTCGATGAACTGCAGAATCGTGCTCGCCTTTGTTTCGATCACGCATTCCATCACCACCTTGCCGACGGAGTTCATCACCTGAATCGAAATACTTTCCTTGTGCACATCCATGCCGATATATTTAGTGCTAGTCATGAGGGTGTTCCTTTCCCTGTAGGGAATGAGACTGCACTCAAAACCTACTTCAAAGGGGCGCCCTTTTATAATGTGTGGAACCTGGGCCGCATTGTTCTTGAACATGCCATTCAGCCGCGCGCAACCAGGGTCGAAAGATCCTGTCGAGCTTAAGCTAGGCTTAAGTTACAGAGCATCTAGCGAACGTCGATCTTTCTACAAATCGCGTTTTGCTTAGAGTTTTGGTGGACGAGAGGGGATTCGAACCCCCGGCCTCATCGTTGCGAACGATGCGCTCTCCCAGCTGAGCTACTCGCCCACCGTATCAACTTGCTAAACGATTCTACATTAACAGATTAAGTGGCATCAAATGGGCCCACACGGGACCATGATCGGATTCCACCCGGGACCATGATCGGATTCCACCCGCTCATTGCTTTAACTGAAATGTGACCCACCCAACGCCCGGTCTGCCGACAACCCGAGAGTTACTGATATCGCCTGGAATAGGGCCTGCCCCAGATCGTCGGGCATCTCACAGGCCTAGCACATTGTTTCAAAACTCAAACATCGTGCACCGACAATCCGAACCTCCGTCGGTATCCGCTTGGGGAAACTCCCGTGTGTCGTTGGAAGAGCGCCCGGAAAAAGGCCACATCTTGATAACCGACGGCGTCACTGATCACCTGCATGGTGCGATGGTCGCTCTCCAGGAGGCGCTTGGCGGCAGCGACCCTTAGCTTTTGCAAGTAAATCAACGGGCTGTCTCCGGTGGCTTGCTTAAAGCGGCGAACGAAATTGCGCAGGCTCATGCCCACGCGCCTCGCCGGAGCCTCAAGTGGGAACGTCCGATGAAAATTCTGGTGCAGCCACTCCTGCGCGCCGGAGATGGTGTCATCGGAATGTTCGGTTTTTAACGGAACGATGGCGAACCCCGCCTGCCAGGCGCGCGGCGTCTCGATGAGCAGCGCCTTGGCGCTTTGCATGGCAATGTCATGACCGCAGAATTTCTCTACCAGATACAGGCTGAGATCCAGCGCCGCGTGCACGCCACCTCCGCAGTAGAAGCCGCGGTCTTCCGTCACCATCAACTCCGGCATCCACCGCACTCTGGGATATTTCTCGCGGAACCGATCGGCCAGGCCCCAGTGTGTAGTGGCCCGTTTGCCGTCCAGCATGCCCGTCGCTGCAACCAACCCTACGCCTGAACATACACTGGCGATGGCAGCTCCCCGCTTGTGCCAGCGTCGCAGCCAGGGCACAACCGGCGCATTGCGCTCGACCACGTCGTCCAGGCTTAGTCCAGTGGTCGGGATGAAGATGAGTTCTGTCTTGCGGATAGCTGCGAGTGCCGCGTCAGGACGGATATGGATTGCCCCATCACAGCGCACGGCGCGTCCATCCACCGACGCCGTGGTCACTCGAAAGCGAGGCACCTCCCGCTTTCCCGTGAGAAAGTTCCACAGCGTGCCGGCGTGGCGGAAGACCTCCATCGGACCTACGGCTGTGGAGGAGAAAGTTCCGTCGAGAAATAAAACTGTGACTTCTATCATTGGTGACCCTTTCGGGTGCTGAATCGATCGTGGCCTAATCACCTATGTAGAATGGCTAATCTGCCATCTTGTTTCAACCTCTTTCTACGTTTACCGTAAAACCACCAAATGCAACCCATTCGAGGAAATCCTAGGGAGGACGTAATGAAGAAATATGTGATTGAACGAGAGATCTCCGGAATCGGGACTCTGGAAAGGGAACAATTGCGGGAAGCGGCGGCCAAGTCCAACCAGGTCCTGCGCCAGCTTGGACCGGACATTCAGTGGTTGGAATCCTTTGTCGCTGCCAACAAGACGTTCTGTGTGTATTTAGCCAAGGATGAAGCGCTCATCCACCGGCACGCGGAACTAAGCGGCTTTCCCGCCACCAAGGTCACGGAAATCTCCAAGATGATTGGCGCCACAACTGCCGCAGATGAGGCATAGCACTTGGACGGCCGCGAAAGGAGGCATACCGCTGTCCCGAGGTTGGGTCTTCGCAATGTTTAGCTGAAGGCGATGTTAGATGCCACGCATTTACCGTTCTTGGCTTTTGAGGCTCACAAATAGAAAAGGAGAGAGTACAGAATGATCAATCGCAAGAAATGGCTGCTCGGTGTTTTGATGTTCGCTGGCGCGACGCACGCGCGGGCGCAAGAAAATCCAGCGCACGCACAATCACCACGGCTTGCATAGATTGTGGCTTTGGACGAATGCGATCCGGCCACCTTCAATGTCGCCATTGGGCCTGACTTCTGCAAGAACGTCACGCTTGGAGCATTCACGACATTGGCCGACTTGTTTGCAAGGGCAGCCGCCGGACATCCGGACCCAGGCTGGGACTTCGAACCTGAAACACTCCAAATCAAGGAAGGAACCACTCTTAGCGTAGTCGACCAGGCGGCGAGCCTCACACCTTCACCGAGGTCGCAAAGTTCGGCGGCTTCATACCAGGGCTCAATGCGCCAGGAGAGGACACTGTCCCCGAATGCGCCGGCGGCTTTTCGAACGTCGCAGTCGCCAAGACTCGAATCCTTCAAGGTAGCGATGTCAACGTTACGGATCTCTTGAAAGGTGAACATCGTTTTCAGTGCTGCATTCATCCCTGGATGCGCGTGAAAGTCGAGGTGAAGTGATCTAGCAGGGTGCGGAAAAAGTGAAAATATGTCATTCCGAACCCCGTTTGGTTTTTGACGGGGTGAGGAATCTGCTTTTCCCTTGCCTTTTTTTGCGGACAGCAGATCCCTCACCCGCAAGCGACGCGGGTTTGGGATGACAAACACGGCTTTTTCCGCAGGCTGCTAGGCGTCCGAGAGAAGGAAAAACGCAAGCGAGACGCTGACCATCGTGCCTGGATTTTTTCCGGCAAAGCGGTTCCATACGCGCCGGTGCCCTACACTTCTCGCGAGTCCGCGAAAAGGGTGGGCACCGGATCTCTCCGCTGGAATACGCTTCTCCGGAGAACTGTAGCTGAATATTGCTTCTTGCTGGTTATCGTCGCCCCGCATCGAATGGAGGGCAAGTTAAAAGCTACGGTTGGTCTGGGGTGCCGCCCATGCGCTGCGCGACAACCTTTCGCGCGTTTTGATACAAAGCCCGGGCCTGCGGAATCGAATCGACCGCCTTCTGTACTTGGGGATCGGCTTCCAGTTCGACCTTAAAGCCTTCCTGCTGGCCATAGGCCGACATGAAGACTTCCTGCTTAATTTTTCTCTTGATCCAGTCGAGATTTTCCGAAATTTCCGGCTCCGTGTAGTGGACATTTTTCTTGGCCAGATATTCACGGAAATCCTTCATCACCGTGTCATCCGCGGTGAATTCCTTCGTCACGTTAGGACGAGTGCCGAGATAGTATCGAGTGAAGCCGCCAACCCCAGCCTCGTAGGGAAAGAACACATCGGCGCGGATCAGCGTTTCCTCGAACTTGGTGAGTTTTGGAGCGGCTACCGTGACATCCGGCGTGATACCGCCGCCGCCGGTTACCTGCCGGCCGCTGTCGGTGAGCTTCACCTCCGTGGGATGCTCTGGCACTTTGCGCTCGTAGTGATACTCGTAAAGGGAAATGGATTTGTAATCGCGCTGAATCAGCCGGCCGCTGGGCGTGTAGTAGCGGGCCGTGGTAAGCGCCAGGCCCGTATTTTCGCTCAGCGGAGTAACCGTCTGGACCAAACCTTTGCCGAAGGTAGTCTCGCCCACGATGATTCCGCGATCGTGGTCTTGCACCGCCCCCGAAACAATTTCGGTAGCCGAAGCTGAGTTACCGTTCACGAGAATCACCAGAGGCACGGTGACTCCCTGATTTCCGCGCACAGTCATGTACTTGCGTTCCGCCGAAGCTCGCCCGTGATGCGACACGATGAGCTGATTGCGGTCAAGAAACATGTCGCTCACCGCGACCGCCTCGTTCAGCAGTCCGCCGGGATTCCCGCGCATATCCAGGATCAACCCATCGAGCGAAGAGGCGTTGAGTTTCTTAAGCGCATCGGCAATCTCGCGGTCGGTGGTTTCGTTAAATCCGGAAAGTCGGATGTATCCGACGCCCGGCTTGAACATGAACGCGATGTCCACGGAGTGGCGAGGAATTTCGTCGCGAGTGACCGTAAACACCAGCGGATCGGTGTAACCCTCGCGTGTGACGGTAATCTTGACGATCGTGCCTTTTGCGCCTTTCAGCATATCGGCAACATCGCTCGTCGTCAGGCCCTCAGTGGACTTCTCGTCGACCTTGACGATTACGTCTCCGGGCCGTACCCCCGCGTTGTAGGCCGGCGCTCCAACGTAGGGCGCCATCACCACCGTATGGTTCTCGCGAGGAGCAACGACCATCCCGACGCCGTAATACTTCCCGCGCTGGTCTTCGCGCAAAAGCGCAAACTGGCGCGCGTCAAAGAAATTCGAGTGGGGATCGAGCATGCGCAGCATCCCCGGGATCGCGCCCTGATAGACCGCCTTATCCACGTCCACGGGCTGCGCGTAATTCGCCTGCACCACGTCCAATACCTTCGTGAAGTCACGAACCGCGGTCTGGTAGTCATCGGCCGACGCCGTGGTCGCCCGGACGTTAGGGCCGTAAATGCCGCCCAATACAGCAGATACAAGCAATACGGCTACGACTAGAAAGAGTCCGCGGCGTTCAGCTTTCATTCTGACCTCACGTAGAGCTGTAAAGGATGATTATATCACACGCGAAACTGGTGTTTGACACTTCGGAACGCGCTTCTCTATGATGCCAACAGGCCGCCATTGGGTCACCTGGAGCCATGCTGAGCATCCCTCACATGATTGTGGTGTTCGTAATTGTGCTGGTCGTATTTGGCCCACAAAAGCTCCCGGAATTGGCCCGTGGTCTGGGCAAGCTCATGGCCGAGTTTCGCAAAGCCTCTACCGATTTCAAGTCGGCCTTCGAGAACGAGATGCGTGACCTCGAACGTCAGGCCGCCGAGGTCGAACGCAAAAAACGGGAATTGCTGGCAACGACCGGAACCACACAACCTCAACCCGCGACCCTCGCCACGCCCTCTGGTGCTGAGACGCAGCCGGAACCCGCGGCGTTAGCATCCGGAGAATTGGACAAAGGGGCCACCGAAGCTCCCGTGATCACGCCGGTGCCAGAATCTGTGGCCCGCACCGAGGAGTCGGCGGGATCAACCAACGGGAACGTACAAGGCGCCCTGCCCGTCGCCGAAGCGAAACCCCACGACTCTCCTTCTTCCGACGCCTTAGACGCCCCTCATGACTACAAGCAGCCCGCCTGAAGTTCTCGCCACCACGACCCCGGAACCTGAAGAAGGAGGTCAAATGACCTTCTTCGAACACTTGGTTGAGCTGCGCAAGCGGCTCATTAATTCGCTGATTGCCATCGGAATCGGCGCGTTCGTCGGTGTGTATATAGCAAAGTATGTGATCCGATTTGTCACGCTGCCAATGAATGCCGCGCTGAAGGCATCGAATCTTCCCCAACACTTGATTTACACGCACCCCGCGGGCGGCTTCAATCTGATGATCACGTTGGGTATCTACATCGGCGTGGTGCTGGCCTCGCCGGTGGTGCTCTACCAGATTTGGCTATTCGTAGCCCCTGCCTTGTATAAGCATGAGCGCGGCGCCATCAGCGGATTCCTGTTTTCGACTGTATTTCTTTTCCTGGCCGGGATCGCTTTCGGTTATTTCGTGACCCTGCCGTACATGCTGAAGTTCCTGGTGAAATTTACGGTGGTTAGCCTCCCGGGGATCGAGCCCATGATCACGGTCAATGAGTATTTTGATCTGACGCTGATGGTACTGCTGGGCTTCGGCCTGGTGTTCGAATTGCCCGTGCTGATCTTTTTCCTGTCGATCTTCGGAATCGTGACGCCGCAATTCCTTTGGACAAATATTCGCTATGCGATTCTGGTGATCGCCATTGTGGCGGCCATCATTACGCCTACACCCGACGCCACGACCATGCTCATCTTCATGGCTCCGATGATAGGACTCTATTTCATCGGGATAGCGGTATCCGCTGTAGCGGTGCGAAAGAAGAAACGGGAACTGGCTGCCGAGGCGGCGGGGAAAGCCTAAATGAAAAATAGCGTGGTGAGGCGGCTGCCGGAGCTACTCTGTGCAGCGCTGCTGATCGTGGCGTGTGCTGGCTGCAAGTCCAACCCAGGGCCCAGCATGTCGAGCAGTACGCCTCTCGTCGCTGCCTCCGCAACGGCACAGCCGCAACTGCCCGACGCGGACACACCACCTCCCGAAAAAACCGACGGCTTTGACGGGAAGCTCGCGTTTGAGCACGTCGTCAAGCAGGTTGGCTTCGGTCCTCGGCCTTCCGGCTCCCACGCCAATGCGGAAACGCAGGACTACATTCTGACGCAACTGTCCGCCGCCGCTTGTGCGGTGGAAACCGACGCCTTCAACGCGCAGACGCCGGCCGGCACCATTCCCATGAAAAATATCCTGGTGAAGATTCCCGGCGACAAGCCGGGGGTCATTCTGCTCGGCACTCACTTCGACACCAAAAAACTGGACAATTTTGTAGGCGCTGACGACGGAGGCTCTTCCACGGCCGTCATGCTTGAACTGGCCCGGTTGCTCTGCGCGCAAACTGGGCACTATGCCGTCTGGATCGCGTTTTTCGATGGCGAGGAAGCTGTCCAGCAATGGAGCGACACCGATAGCCGCTACGGCAGCCGCGAGATGGCCGCAAAGTTCGCGATGGGCGGCGACCTCCCCAAGATTAAGGCGTTTTTGCTCGCCGACATCGTTGGCAGCCGCCTCCTGCGCTTCAAGCGCGAGCTGAACTCCACGAAACCCCTAACGGAAATGGTATGGGCCACAGCCGCCAGGCTGGGTTACTCGGCGATTTTCGTGAATGAGGCCGTTGCGATCGAAGATGACCATCTTTCTTTCCTGAAGCGTGGCGTGCCGTCGGTCGATGTGATCGATCTCGAAATCCCGTACTGGCACACCCCCCAAGATACCATCGACAAAATCAGTTCGAAGAGCCTGGCCGTCACCGGCCACGTCTTCATGGAAAGCGTCAAGCAACTCCAATCAAAGTAGTCGCGGGTCTTTAGACCCGTCCAAGTGGACAAATTTCCGTGGGTCGAGCAAAGCCGCTAAATCCAACAATATTACTTGATCGAAAGCTAATATTATGGTACCATCCTTGCAAGTAACACTGCGCCTGCTAGTCATCGGCCTGACGCGCTTTCTCGATCCTCAACTAAGCTAACTCCGTCAAAATAGATAAGATCTTTGCGGCCCCATCGTTAGCTTGGGCCGGGTTGCCGTGACCCGCGAATACTGCCCACGAACGCACTGGTGTGCGTCGGTCCGGCACCCGTGATGCCTTAATCCCACAGAATGATAAACTTATAAATGCCTTTATTGTAAATGCCCTGGATTGATAGTCTTACAAATGCCCCGGGGGTGGGGTAAGGGAGAACCTCAAAAAATGAAATGGCCGCCGACTGCCAGCGCACCATTAAGCTTCAAAGCCGACGTCTTTGCCCTTTTGCACGATCGAGTGCTTGTCGAATTTCTCATCGTCCCGATAAGGGAAATCGGCGCGATAGTGGCTTCCGCGGCTTTCTTCACGGGCCAGCGCGGAGCGCGCCATTAACACGGCTAGCGAATGCAGGTTGCGAACTTCATATTCGGTACGCCCAGGTTTCTCCGATTTAGGCAGCTCAATTGCCTGGAGCTGCGTGAACGCTCCGGCCAATTCTTTTCCATCGCGCATAATTCCCACCTGGCGCCACATCACGTCGCGAATCTTGTTGAATGCCGTGGGAGAAGGCTTGGCGTTGACGGCTGCCTTTGCCGCGGAGTTCGCTGCGCCTGCAGAATTTCCCGGTTTAGGCGCCGGACTTCCCGGCAGCCCGACCGCTTGGCGCTTGGTTACCGGCGCATCTTTCATCATGGCCTGACCGCTGCGCGCGCCAAACACCAAGCCTTCGAGAAGGGAATTGCTCGCTAAGCGATTGGCGCCGTGCACGCCGGTATCCGCAGTCTCGCCCGCCGCATACAGCCCGGGTAATGACGTGCGGCCACAGAGGTCTGTTTTCACGCCACCCATCATGTAGTGCGCAGCGGGGCAGACCGGGGCCATATCGGTCGCCAGGTCCAGGCCATAGCTTGCGCACGTTTCGTAGATCCGCGGGAAGCGCTTCTTCAAGAACTCTTCGGTCTTTTTCGTCATGTCCAAGTAGACGTGTCCTGCACCGGTGCGGTGCATCTCGCTAACGATGGCGCGCGCCACAATGTCGCGCGGTGCAAGCTCTTGCGCCTCGTTGTACCGCTTCATGAACCGCTCGAGGTTTACATTCCGCAGGATGCCGCCTTCGCCGCGCAGCGCTTCCGACAAGAGAAAGCGCGGAGCGCCTTTCACGGCCAACGCGGTGGGATGAAACTGCACGAATTCCATGTCCGAAAGCACCGCTCCGGCGTCGTACGCGATGGCCATGCCGTCGCCCGTGGCCACATCGGGATTGGTGGTTTCGCGATAAATCCGGCCCAGGCCGCCCGTCGCCAGCAGCACAGCGCCAGCGCGCACTTCATGCTGCGAACCGTCGAGTTCGTCGATGAAACGAACGCCCACCACGCTCCCGGACTCCACGATCAGCGAGGTCGTAAACGCATGCGCGCGGAGATGAAGATGCGGGATCGTGTGCGCGCGCGCCAGCAACGCCCGGCTGATTTCGCGCCCGGTCGAGTCGCCATGTGCGTGCAGGATGCGCGATCTGCTATGCGCGGCTTCCCGCGTAAACGCCAGCTTGGTGCCGGCGCGGTCGAATTCCGTACCCCACTCGATCAATTGGGTGATGTACTTAGGGCCCTCTTCCACCAGCAGGGTCACCGCTTCGGTGCGGCAGAGGCCATCTCCTGCTTTGATGGTGTCTTGCTCGTGCAGGCTGATCTCGTCTTCGTCACTAAGCGCCACGGCGATTCCACCCTGCGCCCACGACGTGGCGGAATCGCTCAAATCGGATTTGGCAAGCACCAACACGCTGCCTGCCTCGCTCAGCTCAATGGCCGCGCGCAAGCCCGCAACTCCAGAGCCCACAACAACGTAGTCCGCGCGATGAGACTTAGGGGGATGCGTCATTGGAAGCGATCGACCAATTGCGTGAGTATGGTAGCACGAAGGGAATTCTCATCAGGTAGCACAGGCACTCTTGCCTGTGTCCAACTAAGGCGCCCAACGGTTGCACCGGTCAAAGAAAACCAGTGCGGCAAGCTCCCTTCGTCCGCATCCACACGTGGAACGGTCAAAGCAAGGAAGATCACAGCTTCCGCGACAAAGAACCTGCGAGCCATCACTCGGCAAGCTCAAACACTGTGCTACATTTCTTATACCGCTTAAATGAAACCAAAACTCATTTCTGTGAATTCCTCAGCGGGCAAGTACACGATCGTGTGCGGCACCGGCATTCTCCGTCGCACCGCGAAGGAAATCGCGGCCCTGGGGAGGTTTTCCGGTATACATATCGTGTCGTCGCCCAAAGTTTGGCGCGCAATCGGAACGATCGTACATCGTGATCTGGGTGTCCGGAACTCCCGTGACCGAAATTCCAGCGCGGTGCACCTCGTAAACGACGCGGAAACGCTCAAGAATTTGCGCACGGTGGAATCACTTTCGCGCAAGCTGATTCGCTCGGGCGCCGACAGAAAATCCCTAATCGTAGCGGTGGGCGGCGGAGTAATCGGCGATGTGGTTGGATTTGTTGCGGCTTCGTATCTTCGCGGAGTGGCGCTAGTACACGTGCCGACCACACTGGTATCACAGGTTGACAGCTCCATTGGCGGTAAGACCGGAGTCAATCTGCCGGAAGGGAAAAACCTGGTTGGTGCGTTCCACCCGCCTAAACTGATTCTCACCGATCCCGCCGTCCTCCGCACGCTTCCCGACCGGGAATTCCGCGGTGGCCTCGCCGAGGTCATCAAGCACAGCATCATCGCCGACGCCGAAATGTTCGCGTACCTCGAGCAAAATATGGCCGCAGTTCTGCGCCGTGATCAGGCGGCGTTGAAATATCTGATTCCGCGCAACGCTGCCATCAAAGCGCGGATCGTTACCAGGGATGAGCGCGAGTCCGGCCTGAGAGAAATCCTGAATTTTGGCCATACCTTTGCCCATGCGCTCGAAAGCACGACGAAATATCGCCGTTACCAACACGGCGAAGCGGTCGCCTGGGGAATGATGGCCGCCGCACTGCTTGGCCACGAAATGGGAATTTGCAAGGCTGACTACGTCTCGCGCATAGTCGCGCTAATCCGGCACGTAGGTCCGCTGCCACCGTGGCCGCGCGTCCCGGCGAAGTCGCTGATCAACGCCATGCGCTCCGACAAGAAAACGCTCCACGGCAAATTGCGATTCGTACTGTCTCCGCGGTTGGGCAAGGCCGGCTCGTACGAAGACGTCCCGCTCGACGCGGTAAAGCGCGTTCTACAATTCGCACCTCAATTTCCAGGAAAGTCGATACCGAATCGGTCGGAAGCCGATGCCTGAAGCTACCGCGCCTGCGAAAGGAACGCTTCCCGAAGGCGCAAGATCGGAAGCTGACGCTTCCCGCCAGGTCCGCGAGATGTTCACGCAGATCGCGCCGCGCTACGATCTGCTGAATCATCTGCTCTCGCTACAGCTCGACCGCCTGTGGCGAGCGCGCGTGGCAAAGCGGCTTAACGCGGTTCTCGGCCATTCCGAAACCAGCGTGCTCGACCTTTGTTGCGGGACGGGCGATCTGGCGATTACGCTCGCGGTCCGATATAAGACCCGGATGATCGGCGCGGATTTTGCACATCCCATGCTACTTCGCGCCCGGGAGAAAAGTGCATCGCTACACAGCAAAACGTTGGCGCAACTGCGGCCCATCAAGTTTATCGAAGCGGATGCTTTGAAATTGCCATTCGCGGATGGCTCGTTCGATGCGGTCACGACAGCGTTTGGATTTCGCAATCTGGCGAACTATGAAGCTGGCTTAACGGAAATGCGGCGGGTCTTGAAACCTGGCGGAACCCTGGCAATTCTCGAATTCACGGAGCCACCCGCTGGCCTGCTGAGGAATCTGTACCGCTGGTATTTCCGCCAGATCCTTCCGCGGATCGGTGCGCTGGTGTCCGGCGACGCTTCCGCGTACACGTACCTGCCAAGATCGGTGTCTCGATTTCTGCGGCCCGGCGAACTCGCTTCGTTGATGACCAGTGCCGGCTATCGAGCGGTTGAGTATCGGGTCTGGACGCTAGGGACAGTGGCGCTGCACACAGCAATAAAAGCTATCTAGGAGGCCTGTTCGTCATGGCGAAGTCGTGGAAATTACTCTTCGAGTCCAACAGCGCGTAGCTTGGCCAACAACGTCTTCGGTGACACACCGAGCTTCTCCGCGGCCCGCGTCTTGTTCCACTTCGATTCCCGCAGCGCGTCCTCGAGCACCACGCGTTCGACGTGCGCTACCGCTCGCCCACTGATCTCCTCGAGCGACCCGTCCCAACTGAAGCTCTCTGGAAGCATCCCGGCCGGCAAGCTTGCAGCGTCCGGCCGGGCGGAGGGTAACTGCAACTCATCCCCATGGATGCTCATACCGTCCGCCAAAATCACGGCGCGCTCCAGCGTGTTCTGCAACTCGCGGACATTACCCGGCCACCGGTAACTCAGCAGCCTTTCCTTCGCGCCCTCTGAGAGCTCCAGACCGGGCTTCGCAAATTCGCGGCTAAATTTCTCCAAGAAGTGCTGCGCCAGCATCAGCACATCCTCGCCGCGCTCGCGCAGCGGCGGAATGGTCATGGGCACCGTCGAGATTCGGAAGTACAAATCCTCGCGAAACAGTTTTTCGTCAATCAATTTCCGTAAATCACGATTCGTGGCCACCACGATGCGCACATCCACATCGATCGACTGCGTTCCGCCAACGCGCTCAAAGCGCCGTTCCTCCAACACGCGCAGAAGCTTTGCCTGAATCGCCAGCGGCAATTCGCCGATTTCATCCAGAAACAGCGTTCCGCGGTGCGCCAGGTCCATCTTGCCGACCTTGCGCGCTCCAGCGCCCGTGAACGCTCCCTTCTCGTGCCCAAACAATTCGTTCTCGACGAGTCCTTCCGGGATCGCCGCGCAATTCAGCGCCACAAACGGCAGCTCCCGGCGCGGCGACAAATGATGGATCGCGCGCGCGAAAAGTTCCTTGCCTGTTCCGCTTTCTCCGAGCAGCAACGCCGTCGAATCCGTCGCCGCCACCCGCTGAATTTGCTGGCTGACCTCGCGAATGGAGCTATGCTCTCCGACGATCCGGGGAAATCCATACCGCGCCGCGTACTCCTCGCGCAGCAGAATGTTTTCGCGCAGCATCTCCTGCTGCTGCGCCGCCCGCTGCACCAGGAGCTTCAAATGGTCGAGGTCCACGGGCTTCTGCAAAAAGTCGAATGCGCCTTCCTTCATCGCCGTGACCGCTTCTTCCACGGACCCAAACGCCGTCAGCAGAATTACCGGAATCGTCGCGTCAGCGCTCTTGGAAGCTCGCAGCACCTCCAACCCGGATGCCCCCGGGAGCTTGAGATCCGTCAGCACCAGCAAATACCGGCGCATCCGAATTTTCTGGATAGCCGCCGCGCCGTCTGGCGCTTCGTCCACGGTATAGCCCGCGCGTTCCAGCGCCTTGCGCAGCATCGCGCGCAATTCACTCTTGTCTTCAACCAGTAGAAGGGATTCCATGTGCTCCGTTTTTACCATGAATCGACCAGCGGTCTGGTGGGAACCAATACGCAATGTGCGGAGAAGGGAAGCAGCGAAGCCGAAGTAGGGACGCGACGTAGGCGCGTAAAGTAGGGCCGCAATGTAGGGCGCGCTTCAGCGCGTCCCTGCGAGCGCCGATACACCGCTCACCGTCTATCGCCTCGCGACAGCGACCCGAGGAATTGTCTCAGCCGGGCCCTGATCCCGCGTACCCGGTTCCGTGCCAACACGTACTTCGTCCCATGTAATTCGGCACGGGCTCCACGGGCGGCTAGCCATTCCCGGCGCTATCCAGGATTTCTCTGGGCTTGATTCTTCCGGTCGCCAAATTCGCCACCAACCGCAAATTAGCCGTCAGAAAATCGTACTCCGCCAGTTCCTTGGGCAAAACCCAAGCAATTCGCTCGAAAGCCCTGGCCACCAAATTTTCCCCATCGATCTCCGCGACGTAGAAGCGGATCTCGAGCGGCTCGGCGGTCTCGGCATACGTGTGCGTAACCCGTGCAATCTCAACTCGCTTTCCCAAAGTCACGCCAAGTTCCTCACGCAATTCGCGAGCAAGTGCGACTTCCGGCGTCTCTCCCTCCTCGACTTTGCCGCCAGGAAACTCCCACTTCAGTGCCGAAGTGTCGTGCCTCCGCCGCTGCCCGATCAACAATCGCCGGTCCTCCCGCTCGATCACCGCCGCCACGACCACCATCATCTGTCCGCGAACCTCCGCGCCCTCTGCGTCGCACCGTTATCTTTCTGTCGCATCAGCTCTGTGACCTCTGTGCTCCGACCTCCGTGCCCTCTGTGTTAATTCCTTCTTTCATTGTTTTTCCCGCGCAGCCGCAAAACCTTCCACAATTCTCCCGCACCCTGAACCAACGGAGGTCCGGGAGTATTCAGCAACTCGTCGGAAATCACGTGCACCCGCCGCTCAAGTATCGCGGGCACTTCCCGCCAAGCTGCCACCCCGTACGCCTTGCGGGGCTCCGCTTTAGCACCAGTCGCGGCCCAAGCCAACACGATCACCTCCGGCTTTGCATCCGCCACCTGCGCGTCGCTGACTCGCTCACCCGCAGGCACCGCCATCTCTCCACCCGCGATCTCCACCAGCTCCGCCGCCCAGGGAGGCGAGCTGATCCGCGGATTCGGCCAAGCCTCGCAATACACCCGCACGCGCCCACTCTTCGCTCTTGCCTTTTTACGGATGCCGGCGAACCCAGCCCGCATCGCGCGAATAGTTCTCTCGCCTTCCGACACGTGCCCCACGATGCTCGCGAGCAAACGAATATCCGCTTCCACGTCCGCAAGCGTCCGCGGATTCATCGCCAGAAAATTCAACGGCTGCTCCAGCAGCTTCGCCACGGCCTCCTTCTTGTAAGGCACCGACCCAATCACCAGAGTAGGCCGCAACGCCAAGATCTCTTCGACGGCCTCCATGCGCCAGCAATCCCCCAATTGCGGCAACCCCGCGATCGGCGCAACGTCCGCGCACCACTTCGTGACACCCACGAGCGAAGACTTCGCTCCAATTGCGCACAAAATCGAGGTCGCGCTCGGTGCCAGCGACACGATCCGCAAACGGGAGTTGGTTTTTGCCCGAGTCATGATGGAGTGACTAGAGTAGCAGACGCAGAAATTTTGACGATCGCCGCTACCCTGTTACAGTAACGCGTTCAAAGGAACTGAGGAGGGTGATGGCATGCGTGTTCCCGGACTTTTCGTGTTGTTGCTTGCCGCTGTGCCCCTGGCCGCGCAGAATCCCGCAACAAGCGGCTCCGCGCAATCGAAAGGCGACGTCGTCCGCTACCACGCCACGATTGACAACGTGAAGTACGTCTACGGCACCGCTCCGCCCGTTGCGCACCTCCACACCGGCAACATTCTCGAAGCGAACTCGCTCGACTGCTTCGGCAACGCCATCAAGAAGCCCGGCGACACTCTCGCTCTCGTCAAAGGCGACAATCCGCTCACCGGCCCGTTCTTCATCGACGGCGCCGAGCCCGGCGACACGCTGATCGTGCGCATTCTCGATCTCCAGGTCGACGGCGACCAGGGCCTCGGCGCGTTCGCCCCCGGCTTCGGCGCGCTCAACGAAACCAATTACACCCCCATGCTGCATCCCCCGCTCCCCGAAAAAATCTGGTTCTATCCCATCGACCACGCCGGCAACACGGCCACCTTCCAGGCTCTCGACTCCAACTACAGAGTAAAAATCCCCCTGCACCCATTCCTTGGCTGCATAGGCGTAGCTCCGGCTGGTGGAGAAGTTCGCAGCTCCGTGGTGCCGGCGGAGTTCGGCGGAAATATGGACGCTCCCGAAGCCAGGGCGGGCAACACGCTCTATCTGCCAGTGAATGTCCCCGGCGCTCTTTTGTATTTCGGCGATGGCCACGCCGCGATGGGCGACGGCGAAATTGCCGGCACCGCCATCGAAGTTCCCATGCGAACGCGCCTGCAAGTCGATATCGTGAAAGGGAAGAGAACCGGTTGGCCGCGCTTCGAGAACGACAAGGAAATCATGGCCGCCGGAATCTATCGCCCGGTTGACGACGCGCTCCGCATCGCTTTCACCGAGCTAGTCGCTTGGATCCACGCCGATTACGGCCTATCCGAACTGGACGCCTACGAACTTCTGTCCAAAGTAGGCAAGCTCCATCTCACAGAGATGGTCGACCCCAACTACGTAGTAGTAGCCTCAATCGAAAAAAAGTTTCTTCCTCCGAAAAAGTGAACAAGCTCCGCAGGGACCCTAGATTACGTGTTGCCCTGCAGAAGCAAGCCGCAAGCCTCGTCCCTTAGCTCGCTCTTTGTAGGGGCACAGCACAGCACCGCTGTGCCCCAGCTTGCCCGGACTTCAACGCCGCCGCACAACGTTGCAGTCTCGCTCCCCGATTGCGATACTTCAGCAAATGTTCACCGACGCCGTCCTGGACCATTTCCGCAATCCCCGTAACGCAGGAGAACTCCCTGAAGCCCACGCCAGCGTTGAAGTCACCAATCCCGTCTGTGGTGACATCCTGAAACTAGGCGTCCGCCTCGAAGGCAACCGAATCGCCGAAGCCCGTTTTCTCTGCCGCGGTTGCACAACCGCAATCGCCTGCGCCTCGTTCCTGACCGAACAACTTCGAAATCGCACAGTAGCCGAAACCCGCGCCCTAACACCGGATACCATCTCCGAGGCACTGGGCGGCCTCCCGGCCGCAACATTTCACGGTGCCCAACTTGCCGCCGATGCCCTCCGCGCCATTCAGCAAAAACTTTCGACGCAATGAGAACCAATCCAGATTAATCCAGCAGTGATTACGCATGGATCCCGCAAAAATCCGGCAAGAACTGTGATCCTTGAGCCATCAAGGCAAACACAAGCGAAGGATGTCAACGACGGAAACGGGCTAAGTTTATTTTGAACTCGAATCGAATCGCTAACCAGGCCGTCCCAATACGTGCCGCATCGTCTCGGGATCATTTAAATTCAGCACACACCCTTCTTCCGGCGTGGCTACCTCCGCGACTTCCCCCGCACGCGCCCAAACCACCGCTCGTGCCCCCTGAGCCACCGGCGCCGCCAGCAATTCCTCGTAAACGCGGGCGGAAAAAATTACGGGGTGCCCACGCTTCCCCTGATAAACCGGCAAAACAATTGCCGGCCCTGTAGCATGGCGCTCCCGGTAGAAACGCCCGATCAACTCGTCGACCAGGCGCGCGCTGATCAACGGGTGGTCAACCAAGCACAAAATCATGCCATCGGTCCCCGCAGGTAGACTCCGTATCCCCGCGTGAATCGAGCTCAATTGCCCTTGTTCCCAGTCTTCGTTGATGACTACCTCATTTGCCGCTAATCGCACGGCGTCCGCGATCATTTTCGCGTGCGCGCCCAGCACGACGCGCCGGATTCCAATTTTCGGATGCGAGGTGACCTCCAACAAGTGTTCAAGGAATGGACGACCTTGGTAGGGAAGCAGCGCCTTCGGCGAGCCCATGCGCTGCGATGCGCCGCCTGAAAGAATTAGCGCCGCCAACATAAATCAGGTCAACGCGGGCCCGCGACCGGACGCGACTCCAGCCGCACTTTCTTGTGCGCCGACGTCTCCGCATTCCGCCGCACGGCGATCAATTCAGCCACAATGCTGATGGCAATTTCTTCCGGCGACAGCGCGCCAATATCCAGCCCCATCGGCGCGTAGACCCGCTCCATCTCTTCAGCCCGATAACCTTCCTGCTCCAGCGCCTTGTAGACCGATAAAACTTTCCGCTTGCTCCCGATCATCCCAACATAGCGCGCCGCAGTTCGCACCGCCCACGCCAGCACGCGCATATCTTCCTTATGCCCGCGCGTCACAATCACCAGATAGCTCGATGCGTTCGGCTGAATCTTAGCGAATGCTTCCTCGTAACTGGTAAACACTTCCTGCGCCATCGGAAAGCGCTGCAAATTCGCAAAGGCCTCGCGGTCGTCCACCACTCCGATTCCGAATCCCGCCGAGGCCGCCGCCTTAGCCAGGGCCATCGACACGTGCCCGCCGCCAAACAAATACAGCATCGGCTGCGGCAAAATCGGCTCCACAAAAATCTCCACGGTTCCGCCGCAAATCAATCCATTGTCGTAAGTAGCTTCATTGTTCAAGTTAAAGACCATCTTACGCGGCGATTCCTTCTGCATCACTTCCTTGGCCGCGGCCCACACCTCGGCCTCGACGCATCCGCCGCCGATCGTTCCGGCCAGCGACCCATCCTCGCGCACCAGCATCCGTGAACTTTCATAGCTGGGAATCGATCCATTCGTGTGCACGATCGTAGCCAGCGCCCCGCGCTGACCCGCACGCCGCATCTTCACAATCTCTTCAAACAGGTCCATAACCCTTTCCGCTTGCACAACGGGTACCGTGGCGCTGCCCTTTACCGGCGCTTGCGGATCGCCGTCAACGATTGCCGTTCACCTGTCCAATGTTAAGGTACCCCCCACGGTATAGCCCGTCAAATCTCTCCACATCTGGACACGCTGTTTCACTCTCGCTAGACTTGCACGCATGCAGTCCTCGCCCTCGTCGTCCAGGTCCGCGGACGTAGTCTCCGCGGGAGAGATACTATTTTTCTCCGTCCTGCTTCTCTTTCTGATTATCGTCTGCGTCTGGCCTATTCTCACCTGGCGCATCCATCATTTCTCTACGTGGGTGCCGGATGCCGTTCATTCCTATCCCGTGCGAGATCACAACGGCGGCACCGTTTTTCTAAGTCCCGCGTTCGGCAAGTTCTACGTGAGCCTTCCGTGGCTCTGGGGCGCGCTTCTAGCCGGCACGGTTCTGACCGGTCTTCTGGGCACCAGGCCGCCAGGCGGCCGAAAGTGAAGGCGATCCAATTCCAGCAGCACGGCGGCCCTGAAGTTCTGAAATATACCGACGCACCCGATCCGATCATCCGCCCCAATGAAGTCCTAGTGCGAGTCCGGGCTTGCGCCTTGAACCATCTCGACCTCTGGGTGCGTCAAGGCATTCCCATCGTTCGGATTCCGCTCCCACACATTCCCGGCAGCGACGTCGCCGGTGAAGTGGCACAAATCGGAGCCGACGTGACCACCGTGCGCGTCGGCCAAAAAGTCGTTCTTACTCCCGGCGTCGCTTGCGGCAAGTGTGCCGCGTGTCTCGCTGGCCTCGACAATCGTTGCCAAGGGTTCACCAACCTCGGGTACATGATCGATGGCGGCTGCGCCGAATTCGTTCGCGCTCCCGAAGTGAACTGCCTGCCGTACCCCGAAAATCTCTCCTACGAACAAGCGGCGTCCGTCCCGCTGGTCTTCCAGACCGCGTGGCACATGCTCGTCGTCCGTGCAGAACTCCAACCCGGCGAAGACGTACTTATCCTTGGCGCAGGCAGTGGTGTTGGCAGCGCCGCCATCCAAATCGCGAAGTTTTTCGGCACGCGCGTGATTGCGACTGCGGGCACCGATGAAAAGCTCGCCAAAGCCCGCGAACTCGGCGCTGATGAGGTCATCAATCACAAATCCCAGAAAATCCGGGAAGAAGTCCGCCGCATCACCAACAAGCGGGGTGTCGACGTAGTCTTCGAACACGTCGGCACCGCGACTTGGGACGACAGCCTGGCCAGCCTCGCCCCGTCGGGCCGTCTCATCACCTGTGGCGCCACTACCGGCTACGACGCCAAAGTCGATCTGCGCTTTCTGTTCACCCGGCAACTCTCGCTCCTGGGCTCTTACATGGGCACGAAGAATGATCTGCGGACGGTTATGAAATTGGTTGCTGCCGGCCGGCTGAAACCCGTCGTCGATCGCGTGTTTCCCCTGGCCGAAGCCGCTGCGGCTCACAGCTATCTGGAGTCCGGCGCGCAATTCGGGAAAGTGGTGCTGACCGTATAGGACCGGAACAGAGAAAAAGAGTTAGCGTTGAACTGGTTGCGGACATGGGGCACAGAGGTGCGCGGTGCCCTTACAAGCGGTGTTTCTGGGCGGGGAAGGCAGATGGTGTGATTGTCTCCGCTTACTCAATGTGCGAAAATAGGCTTGACGAGGCCACATGAGCACATCTCTCGGCAAGCATGTCACTCTCTCCAAGCCCGACGATTTCGGGAAGCTGCTTGAAGACGAAGGCATCATTTTCACGACGCTCGACAAGGCGGTGAACTGGGCCCGCCGAAGCTCCATCTGGCCCCTGGGTTTCGGCCTGGCCTGCTGCGCGATTGAGATGATGTCGATGGCCGCTGCGCGTTTTGACGTCGCGCGTTTCGGCGCCGAAGTGTTCCGCCCGTCGCCGCGCCAAGCCGACTTGATGATTGTCGCCGGCCGCCTTTCGCAAAAAATGGCTCCAGTAATCCGCCAGCTCTACGATCAAATGCCTGAACCGAAATGGGTCATCTCGATGGGAGCTTGCGCTACGTCCGGCGGCGTCTTCAACAACTACGCCATCGTCCAGGGCTGCAATCAAGTCATCCCGATCGACGTCTACGTTCCGGGCTGCCCGCCGCGCCCCGAAGCTGTCCTGTACGCGATCCTCCAACTCCAAAAGAAAATCGACAACGAAAAAGGCTCCTTCAAACGAGCTCTAAACATTGCCTAGATTTTTGCTGGCATTTTTCATTTTACCGCTACTCCTGTTCAGCGCGCACCACCAGCCTGCCGTTAATCCAAACAAGAATTACGACCTCATCTGGCACGATGAATTCGACGGCCGCGATGGATCGCTGCCCGACCCCAGGAAATGGACTTATGACCTGGGCGGCGGTGGCTGGGGCAATCAAGAGCTCGAGTCCTACACCAACCGCTCTGAAAACGCGCGTATCGAGAATGGAAATCTAGTCATCACCGCGCGCAAGGAAAATTACGAAGGTTCCGACCAAATCGCTCGCGAGTACACCTCCGCGCGTCTTAAGACCCAGGGACTTTTCTCTCAAGCCTATGGCCGCTTCGAGGCGCGCATTAAAATTCCTTCAGGGCAGGGAATGTGGCCCGCATTCTGGATGCTGGGCGACAATATTTCGTCCGTCGGCTGGCCCAAGTGCGGTGAAATCGACATCATGGAAAATGTCGGCAAGGAGCCTGGTTTGGTTCACGGGTCTCTGCACGGGCCGATGACATCAGGTGCGGCCACCGACCTCACCTCCACAGCCCGTTTGTCAGCAGGGAAAGACTTCGCGGCCGCCTTTCACCTTTACGCCGTCGAGTGGGAGCCGGACGTCGTGCGCTTTTACGTGGACGACTCTCTCTACGCCACCTTCACCGCCAGTGCGGTCGCTTCCACTCCGGCGACTGCGGGTTCCTGGGTCTTCGACCATCCGTTCTTTCTGGTCCTGAATGTCGCAGTCGGCGGCGACTGGCCCGGCCCTCCCGACTCCACAACCAGGTTTCCCCAAACCATGCTCATCGACTACGTCCGCGTCTACAGCGCCAAGCACTGAAGCATTTTCTTCGCGGCACAGGCACTCCTGCTTGCCCGGAGGAACGAGGGGTTACCCTGAGTCTAGAAGGGCCTATGTCGTCTATTTTGCGCCAGCACATTCGGACTTACGTCCGAATTTGTAGTGGCGAGTTAATCTCGCCATCCTCGTTCTATACTCGCCCTTGGATTTCTTCCAATGAGCCAATCCATTTCGCTCCCACTGTCCCCGCCCCCGCCTTACGCCGGCTTCCCGTTGCGCCTCTTCGCCGCCATCATCGACCTCCTAATTCTCGCGGTCCCACTATCGGTCTTCATTTCCTTTCTGTCCGTAGCCATGAAAATCTCCACCGCCTTTCTGGATCTCCGCCCGGGCCAGCCACCGGCCGAAATTCTCAGAGCCTTTGGCAGCACCTTCATCTACTTCACCCTCGCCTTCTTCATTCTCATAAGCTGGCTCTATTTCGCAGTCCTCGAAAGCTCCCGATGGCGTGCCACGCTGGGCAAACGCGCACTGGGCCTCTACGTCACTGATCCTCATGGAAATCAGGCGACCTTCGCACGCACCACCCTCCGCTTCGCCAGCGGGCGCCTATTGCTGCACATTCCGATTGTAGGTTTCTACTATTTCCTGGTCGACTGCCTCTCGATTCCATTCACCCAACGCAGGCAAGCAATTCACGACGTTCTAGCCGGGTGCCTTGTATTGCGAGAATCCGCGACCGGTCCGCACGCGGGTCCCGGCGAATAACCTGCCTCTCCCCACCGCATCTATTTGAGTTGAGGGCTGACAGAGAATGCTCACGCGTAAACTCGGATCGACCGGACCACAAGTCTCCGCCCTGGGCCTGGGCTGCATGGGCATGTCAGGAATGTACGGCCCGTCGGATGACGCTGAAAGCATCGCCACAATTCGCGCCGCGATCGACCAGGGGATCACGCTCTTCGACACTGGCGACTTCTACGGTATGGGCCACAACGAACTCCTGTTGGGTCGCGCCCTCAACGGACGCCGCAAGCAGGTGCTTGTTTCCGTGAAGTTCGGCGCGATGAGGTCGCCCGACGGCGCATTTCTTGGTGTCGATGCCCGGCCACAGGCAGTCAAGAATTTCCTCGCCTACAGCCTGCGCCGCCTGGGCACCGACTACATCGACATCTACCGTCCGGCTCGTGTGGATCCAGCCGTGCCCATTGAAGACACCATCGGAGCTATCTCCGATCTGATCAAGGCCGGCTACATTCGCTACGCCGCTCTCTCGGAGGCCTCGGCTGAAACAGTGACGCGCGCAAATGCCGTCCATCCCATCTGCGACCTGCAAATCGAATGTTCGATCATCAGTCGCGGCATCGAACAGCACATCCTGGCGGCTCTTCAATCGCCCGGCATCGGCGTCACCGCCTACGGCGTATTGTCTCGCTTACTTCTCAGCGGCTCGCGGCCGACCGGCGCTGGCGACTTTCGCGCCCATCTGCCGCGATTTGCCGGCACGAATTTCGATCGCAACAAGGGCATACTGAGTGCTTTCAACGCCATCGCCCAGGAAAAAGGCGCCATCCCGTCGCAGCTCGCCATCGCCTGGGTCCTCGCTCGCAGCGGTCAGATCGTTCCCCTCATCGGTTCCCGCAAACGCACACAATTGACTGAAGCCCTCGGCGCGCTCACCATACAACTTACCGCAGACGATCTTGCCCGGATCGACCAAGCGGTGCCCCACGCCGACATCGTGGGCACGCGCTACGACGAAAACCAAATGCGTATGCTAGACAGTGAGCGCGGCGCAGGCACTGCTGTTGGCGCCTGACTGAATAGGATGGGTCCGTGTTTCGGCTGACCTCAAGCCAGCCAGCCAGCCAGCGCCTAAGCTATACCGATCGGGCCTCCCGCCAAACCAATGAAGGCAGCTGGAGGTTGGCTACGCGCTTGAGATAAGCCTCGGCGTATGCCGCAGCTCTCGCCTTCCCCTCTTCAATGTCATCGACATCCTCGGAGGGAGCAATCCACTGCTTCGCAATGACGTTGTAAACCGACGTCTGCACACCCTGCGCGTTGCGCTCCGAAAACAATCGCAAGTGCTCGCCGCCCACCTTGACTTCAGCCCAAACGCCCTCGTCCAGCATCCAGACACTCTGCCACGCCAAGCCCAATCCCGCCAACCGTACCGAAGTACCGCGTCGCCTGCAGCTTGTTCATCATAAAGTGGATGTAAACGCGAATGTGCGATCACGTGCGCACCGCAATCACGCTCTGATCGTCATACGCTTCCAACCCCTTGGCGTGAGAAGCCACAGCGAAAAAGATGGCGCTCACGACGCGATCGGCGGTGTCCCCGGCGTGCGCGCTGATTACCTCTTCCAGCCGCTCGGCGCCGAAGTCCTCATACTCGGTGTTAATAGCCTCGGTCACGCCGTCGGTATAGAACACGACGAGATCTCCCGGACCGCAGGTCAGCGTGTGCTCTTCATATTCCGCTTCTTCAAACATGCCGAGCGGCAGCCCCGCTGCTTTTATCGGGAGGGCTTGCCTGCCACGGACGCAAACGGGATACGGCAGGCCTGCATTCGCAATGCGGAAAGTGCGTTCTCGCTCGTCCCAGATGGGATAGATCAGCGATACATATCGCCCGCGAACAGGGCGCTTCAGAAGGGCCTTGTTCAACCTGGAAAGCATCTCTGCCGGGCCAAGCTCCAGCTGTGCGAGAGAGCGTAGGAGACCCGTCACCAAGCCTGCATAGATAGCCGCCGCTGCTCCCTTGCCACTGACATCTCCGATGGCTTTGCCCAGGTATCGGAAAAATCATAAAAATCTCCACCAACCATCCGCGCCGCGACACTTCTTGCTCCGAGATCGATCCGAGCCTCTGGAGGGTGTACCGCCGGCAGTAATTCGGATTGCAACTCGCTGGCAAGCTGGAGCTCATGATGATGCCTTGCCTCTTGGAGCCTTACATTCCGGCCTGTCCTCGCTTCGCTGCGAATATCCGGCAGTAGACATTCCGCCGTTTTCTTCGCGACATGCTTTCTTGCTCCGGGGTGCGCCAAATGGCGTTCCACATTCAACGTCATTGGTTGCGAGCTCATGCCAAATTGCGGCGCGGCCACATCGGCGAATTGCCCAGTTCACGGCGGCACAATATTTTCGCTGAGAATTTTCCTTCCGCTCGTACGTGAACAATCAAAACATTCAGTTCAAGTCCAACTTGAGCAGTTAGACTAGAGACACCGCCCTTCTTGTGTTGCCACAACTCCACAGCCGCCACGGTGTTTAATTAGGTATACGAACGTCATTGATCCCGCAGTTGGCCCTCAGGCCGCCCTCCGAGCGGTCCGCGGGGAAGGAGAATATCGCGCATGCGTAGAATCGCGCTCGTCCCGCTCATCGCACTTTTAATCGGTGCGTCCGGGCTCAAGGCAGCTTCCCGAGCTCCGTCGCCAACGGCATCTCTACCGGAGCAGGATCAAAATCAACCGGATCAGGGGCAAGATCAGCAGTATCCGGACCAAGGCCAGTACCAAGAACAAAATCAATATCCAGATCAGGGCCAATACGCCCCCTACGAGTCGTTTTCTCCGGAGCAACTCGACAATCTGCTCTCTCCCGTCGCTCTTTATCCCGATCCCTTGCTCGCTCAGCTGCTCGTTGCCGCCACCTTCCCTGACCAAGTCGAAGAGGCTGCGCGCTGGGTTCGCGGCAGAGGGCCATCCGGCGTCGATTATCAGAATTGGGATGTCAGCGTGAAAGCGGTCGCGCACTACCCAAGCGTCATTGAAATGATGGCCGACAAGATCGACTGGACCACTTCGCTTGGGCAGGCCTACGTCAATCAGTCCACCGATGTATCGTTGTCGGTCCAGCGACTTCGCCACTTGGCGCGCAGTGTCGGGAACCTGCAAACCACCCCTCAGCAGGAAGTCTTGATTAATGACGACTACATCGCTATTGATCCGGTCCAGCCTCAGTACATTTACGTCCCGGTTTACGATCCGGCGATTTGTTATTACCGGCGGCCTTACTACGGTCCGGCGATCGCATTCGGTGTCGGCTACCCGATCGGGGCGTGGCTGAATCTGGATTTCCGCTGGGGCTACGGCGGCGGGTACGGCGGCGTCTTCTATACAGGATGGCGGCACCACGACGGATGGAACGGCCGATGGATGGAGAGGTCGCGAAACGTGTTGCAGGTCAACAACATCTATATCAACAACCGCTACAACAACGTTTATGTGAATCGTACGGTCATCAACCGCCGAGTGAACGTTGAGAATATCAACCGCTACAATTACGTCCACAGGAACGTTAACTACAACAACGTGGAAGCGAACAATAACCGGAGGAATCGCGGGAACGACTTTCGCGGAAATGACCGCCGCAACCCCCAAAACAATCGCGGCAACGACAACGTCAACAACAAAATGCTGAATCGCAATATCGACCACAATAATTCGCGCTATAACGATTTCCGCGGCCGCGATAACAATTCCCAGCGCAACGATCGCCCTCAAGGGCAGCAGCGCCAGGGTGGAGAGCAGGCTCGGCCGGACCTTCGAGGTCGCACCAACCCTCAGGCGCAACCCCAGAACCGGCCCGACATCCAGAACCGCGGCAATGGGCAGCCGCAGAGTCGGCCCGACACTCAGAATCGCGGCAACACGCAGCCCCAGAACCGCCCTGATTTTCAGAATCGGGGCAATCCGCAAGTCCAGCAGCAAAATCGTGCCACCTACCAGGGACGTCCGCAGGCCGTCCAGCAGAATCAGGCGCCCCATACCTTTGGCCGCTCCGAGGGCAATTTCGACTCCCGCGTATCGAGCCAGCGCGGCCAAGTCAGCCGCGAGCAAGCCAGCCGGCCAGCCCCGGTCGCGCGCTCGGCGCCCGAGGCACGGTCAGCCCCTGCCGCACGGCCTGCTCCCGCGCAGCGCGCCCCCAACCAGGCTGCGCCGCACGGCGGTGAAAGGAAAAGGCCATGAACTCGCCAGGGAAAATGATTTCGCATGTGGAGGTCGATTCGCTAATGAAGAGCCTCCGGTGGAACTATCAACTGTGGGTCATCGTTCTGATGGTTGCTTTGACGGCGGGTTTCGCTGTCCCCTTGAGCGCCAACGGTCAAGCCTCGCCGCCTTCACAATTCGCGTCGCCGGAGGACGCTTTGCAAGCGCTCGTTTCAGCCGCCAAGGCCAAAGACCGTACCGAGCTGGCAAAGATCTTCGGTTCCGACTACGACAAGCTGCTTTCCGGCGATCAGGTCGAGGACGACAAGGACGTGAACGATTTTGCGGAGGCCGTCGAGGAATCGGCGAAGCTGAAGAAAGATAGTGAAGCGAAATACACCGTGATCGTTGGAAAAGACAATTGGCCCACTCCGATTCCGATCGTGTTGAAGGACAGCAAATGGGAGTTCGACACCGCTGCCGGACTCAACGAGGTCCTAAACCGGCGGATTGGCGAAAATGAGCTGTCCGCCATCCAAACATGTCGTGCCTACGCGGTCGCGCAATGGGAATACTTCACCGAGAGCGACTGGGACCACGATAGCGTTGCCGAATACGCGCAGCACCTCATCAGCTCCACAGGAAAACACGACGGCTTGTTCTGGGAGACCGCGGACGACGAAAAGCCCAGCCCTCTCGGCCGCATGATCGCCGCCGCTCGCACCGAAGGCTATAGCCCCAAAGCGGGAACTCCCGATGCCGCGGGCAAGGGCGGGGCCGAAAAAGAACCCGCGACCGATGACCGCGCTCCGTATTACGGCTACTACGTAAAAATCCTCACGCGGCAAGGCCCCCACGCGCCGGGCGGCAAGTACAGCTACATCATCAACGGCAACATGATCGCCGGCTATGCGCTGGTGGCCTATCCCGAGAAATGGGGTAACACCGGCGTGATGACCTTCATCATCAACCAGCAAGGCCGCGTCTATCAAAAAAATCTAGGCGCCAACACCGCCAAGATCGCTGCGGCCATGACCGAGTACGATCCAGACCCCACCTGGAAGTTAGTCGACCAGCAGTAACGCTAAGGGTTGGTTCTTTTAGGAGGTCGGGGCTTAGCTCCGACGTTAACTGGCAACTTTAAGGGGCTTTAGCCTTCGAAGAAACTGCGTCGGATTTGCGACGGCACAAGAGACTGATCAACCGGCGCTTCCGTCAGCACGCAGATCTTCGGGGAATTTCACGACCTTCGCGCTACCCCCGGCCCACTCGACCTGGCTGCCAGTCGCATTGTTCTCTTTTCGCAGGTACCCCATGCCGATCGCAAAAGGCCGCGAAGGCAAAGCCGAAGCGCGAGTGACGAATCCGACTTCCTTACCCTCCGCGGTCAACACTTCGCCGGCCGACGGAACCCGCGCGCCGGGAAAAATGAGCTCGACCCGACGTCGATTCACTTGCCCGCGCGAACGCACGCGCTCGACAATCTCCTGGCCCGTGTAACACCCCTTGGTATAGCTAATATGGCTAGCCTCTAGACGCGCTTCGTGGGGAATCTGCTTTTCGCCGAAGTCGTATCCGAACCATGGAACTCCTTGTTCAAGTCGCAGCGCGCTCAGCGCCGTATACCCAATGGCTCCGCCGCCGGCCGACTTCGCTTTCTCGAGCAGGATTTTCCAGATCGACCCAAGATTTTCGCGAACTGTCAGTATATCGGCACCCGCAAATCCACCAAATGTTTTTCGGGTAACGGTGCAGGGAATCGAGTCGATCTTGACTTCCAAGCTAGCGGTTTCACCAAGCGAATCCAGCTCGATCCCGGCCACCTCGCGCACTACTTTCGCTGCGACCGGCCCTTCCAGAGACACGGTGCCATAGCGCTCGGTATCGTCACTAAGCACGACATCATCCATGATGATGAATTTTTCGAGCGTTTCCATCAGCCGCTCGCGAATCATTCCGTAGGAAACGCAGAAAAGTCTGTCGGGCTCAGCCCGCGTTTCGATTTCCGCAAGAATGCGGCCCTGCGGATTCAGCAACAACGAGATATTCCCCTGTGATGGCTGAAGGTCTTTGATGTTGTTGGTCAGAATTGCGTTGAGATAGCGGGTCCTATCCGGGCCGGTGAACGAAATGTAGGCGCGGTGGTTCTTGTCGATGAGCGCCACGCTCTGTTTCGCCAGGAAATATTCACGCTGCCAATCTCCAAAGTCGTCGGGTAAGGCGCAGCCGAACCACACGCCCATCTTCGCGCCGGCATTTCGATGCACGCCGCCGAGCGGGGTTTCGAGAATTTGCTGCGTTTCGCTAGCTTCCATTTCGCGTGAACTCCGCTGCAAGCATCCAGTTTACCAGAACCGATACAGCTCCCGTTCGTTCCCTGGCAACCCGCAAAGCGAGTGTAGGCGCCGGACTTTAGTCCGGCGTCGGTGGGATCCACATCGTAAAGGGTGACGTCGGCATCATCCATGGTCAGCTTGCCGAAGCGCACTGCCTTGTCTCGAGAGCCCCAGTCTCGCGGAGCCGCTACTCGCCGATGCTATACTGCCGGTCATGGCGACCGATCCGAAGCCCGCCCCCGATGCAGGTAACGACCGATTCCTGCAGATCACCATTCCTGTGGGAATGCTGCAATGCAATTGCTCGATCATCGGAGATCTGGCCACCCGCGAAGCCCTGGTCATCGATCCCGGCGACGAAATCAGCCGCATCCTCGAACTCTTGGGCCGCCACAAGCTGACCGTCAAGGCGATCGTCAGCACCCACGCGCACATCGATCATGTCGGCGGTTTGTACAAGCTCCGCCAGTACACCGGCGCTCCGGTGATGATGCACCGCGACGATGTCCCGCTGTATCAGGGCATGGATGTTCAGGCGGCGTTTCTTGGCGTGCCGACGCCGGAAACCGGAGAGATCGACCAACTCTTGACCGACGGCGATCTTTTGCAATGGGGGTCGCTCGCCGCGCAGGTAATGCACACACCGGGACACAGCCCCGGCAGCATCTCGCTCTACGTTCCAACGGAGACCACCAAAGTCAATTCCGCAGTGCCTCCGCAACTCTACGCGGGCGACACACTGTTTGCGGGCAGCATCGGACGCACCGATCTCTGGGGCGGCTCCATGGAGAAAATCATGGATTCGCTGCGCAGCAAGGTGCTGCAACTCCCAGACGAAACAGTCGTGCATCCGGGTCACGGCCTACGAACCACCGTCGGAGAAGAACGCCAGTCCAATCCATTTCTCATCGACAAATGAGTCAGTGAATGAGTGCTAGGTTCCCCATCGCTGCGCGATGGAATTCCTGTGTTAGGAAGCTAGGAAGAGGGCGATTCCTTATCTTTCGCGCGCCGCAGTTCTTCCATCACTGCCTGCGTTAGCTCTTTCGCGTGTACCAGTTCTTGAACCACCATGCGCAGGTCCATGGCGGGAACCATTGGGTTGCGCTGGCTGGTACAGTACACGCCATGCTGACCTACGAGCACGAGGGCGTTCGTTAGCCGATCGAGCGAGACCGCCAGGCGGCCGCGCTCGCGCCCCAACATTTGCTCGTAGTGTTCGAGTTCATCTTTATGTTCGTCGAATACGGAGTTTGGCGGCGGCATGACTAGGGTCCTTCATCGGCAATTTGGTAGCGAATTGAGAAAGCGCACCCTTTAGAAAGCGGCCGGCGCAGCAGCTTCAATCGCAACGCCACGGCCGTTGGGCCCTTCGCCACAGGCCAATGTAGGGGTGCGCCTTAGCGCGTCCTCTTCCGCGTCGCGCGAAGGCGAAACACAAGGGAGCCTGATGACGGTGGCACATCGGGCACATACGAATCGCAGGTAACTTTACCGCATACGCTACGCATAACATAATTCGCAGTGGCCACTCGAAGTCGTCCTATCGTTCGCTTCAGTGACAGACGAGCAGCGTAAATACAGGCGTGGTCCCTGGATAGACTTGGGAAGGGACTGAGCCGGAGCAAACCAAAACATGCGACGTTCCGACCTGGTGCAACACAAAGAGAAAGAAAAAGGCGAGACCACGCGCACTTCCCAGATTGTCTTTGGAGAACGCCAGCACCTGCTGCGCGTACTGGATTCGCTGGAAGGCACGGAATTGCCGATCGCGCGTATGCAGCAGGAACGCCGAATTCTGGAAGAGTTGATTCACGCGCGTACGCGGGAACTCAACCAGATCAACACCGCATGGGACGAAAAGATCGGGCTGGTGCTGAGCGCGGACGCCAAGCCGGAAATGCTGGAGAAGTTAGTGAAACAAGCTCCCCAGACGGACTTCTATTTGCTGCGTCTGATCAGCGAGCACCCCCGCGCCAACTCGAAGACATTGCACAAACTCGCGAAGCATCCTTACGGAGCCATCCGTGAGAATGTGGCGCGTCATCCAAATGCCGACGCGGCCACGCTGACCTGGCTGAGCCGCGATCGCAGCCAGCCGCTGTGGTATTTGGTGGCCTTCAATCCCAATACCCCGACGGTGTTACAGCGGCGCTTGCGCGACCGCCTGAAGCGCCTGGGCGAGAATCAGCTATCAAAGTAGTTCCGCCGAGGAATACCATCCTATAAATCAAACGTCCGCTGAATCGGG
This sequence comes from uncultured Acidobacteriota bacterium, assembly GCA_963721915.1. GTDB lineage: Bacteria > Acidobacteriota > Terriglobia > Acidiferrales > UBA7541 > Acidiferrum. Next base: position 197,338 of record CAVRLD010000015.1, read on the forward strand.
GCGCATAGCAGCGCGAGTTCGCTTATCGCATGGTTCTTTAGTGTCGTCAGGAGGTTGCGCGCTATCCCAATCGGCGTACAGTCGTGGCGGTTTGTGACCGCCAAGGAGACTCGGCATGGTTCGCGCAAAAGCTCCGGTTCAAAACTCACCTTGTACTTCAATGCGAATGTCACCAAGGAAAATTCGGATTGTAATCGCGCTGGCGCTGCTCGGGGCTGCGCGAGCCGCCTCGGCGCAGCAAACCAGCTACGCTGGAACGGACGGCGTGTCACGGGAGGCGCAGGTGCGCGCCCGTGCCAATGATCTGCTGAAGCAAATGACGCTGGAAGAAAAGGTCGCGCAATTGAGCCAGTTGCCAGGCTTTTCGGTCCCCGAATTCAAAGAAAACACCAACGAAACGATCGATCAGATCATCGCGCGCATAGGCGCGGGCTCGGTGCTTTGGGTCTCCGACCCGAAGGAGATCAACCGGCTGCAGCATATCGCGGTGGAAAAATCGCGATTGCATGTTCCCATTTTGTTCGGGCTCGACGTAATTCACGGTTATCGCACGATCTTTCCTTCTCCCATTGCTGGAGCCGCGTCGTGGGATCCGAAGATGGTGGAAGAAGCGCAAAGTGTCGCAGCTCGAGAGTCGCGGGCCGCTGGAATCAACTGGACGTTCGGGCCGATGGTCGACATCGCCCGCGATGCGCGTTGGGGCCGCATGGTGGAAGGCGCGGGGGAAGACCCGTACCTCGGGGCCGCCATGGCGCGCGCGCAGGTGTTGGGATTTCAGGGCCGCGAGTGGGGCAGCGCCGATCACGTGCTGGCGTGCGCCAAGCATTTTGCTGGATACGGCGCGGCCGATGGGGGCCGCGACTACGACTCCTCTTACATTCCCGAAGAATTAATGTGGAACGTTTACCTGCCGCCGTTTAAAGCCGCGCTCGATGCCGGGGTCGGCAGCTGCATGAGCGCGTACATGGATTTGAACGACGTTCCTGCGACCGGAAACCGCTTTCTGCTGCGCGATGTCCTGCGCGCAACCTGGAATTACCCTGGCTTCGTCGTCAGCGACGCACTGGCGGTGCACAGCCTCATCGTTCACGGTTACGCCCGCGATTCCCAGGATGCCGCCTACAAGGCCTTCTTCGCCGGCACGAATATGGACATGGCCAGCGGAACGTATCTGAAGTATCTCGCGCCCGAAGTGAAGGCAGGCCGCTTCACGGCGCAACAGATCGATGATGCGGTGCGCCCCATCCTGGAAGCCAAGCTCCGACTGGGATTGTTCGAGCACCCGTACTTCGACGAAGCGCGCTCCGAACAGGTGCTGAACGCGCCGGAGTCGCGGCGACTAGCGCGACGCGCGGTGCAACGCTCGGTCGTGCTGCTGCGGAATGAGAACAACCTATTGCCGCTGGATGCGACCGGAAAATCCCTGAAATCCATCGCTGTGATTGGCCCACTCGCCGACGACCAAGCCAATCTGGTGGACATGTGGGGCGCGCTGGTGAAGCCCGGCCCGGTGGTCACCATTCTAAAAGGCATACAGGACAAGGTGGGCAGCGCAACGCGCGTGGAGTACGCGCACGGACCAAATCTGCGCCGGGTATTTCCCTCAATGTTCGAAGACATTCCGCTAGCATCGGGGATGAAGCAACAACCGGAGCAAAGTCCCAAGGACGCGCGCCAGGCGATCGATGACGCGGTCGCCTTGGCGAAGCGCAGTGATGCAGCTGTGCTGGTGCTGGGAGAACTCGATATTATGAGTGGCGAAGCAGCGTCCCGGTCTTCGTTGCGGCTGTCCGGCGGGCAAGAGGAACTCCTGGAAGCCGTGGTAGCAATCGGCAAGCCCGTCGTCTTGGTGCTCGTGAATGGCCGGCCGCTGGATATCTCCTGGGCCGGCGAGCATGTACCGGCGATCCTCGAAGCCTGGTATCCCGGCGTGGAGGGCGGTAATGGACTGGCGGACGTGTTGTTCGGCGACGCGAATCCTGCGGGCCATCTCCCGGTGAGTTGGCCGAGAAATTCCGGGCAGCTCCCACTCTATTACAATCACAATCTCACGCAGGCGCCGGAGTCGGCGCCCGATTTCAAGTCGCGCTACTGGGACTTGGCCAGCACGCCGCTGTATCCATTTGGCTACGGACTGAGCTATACGAATTTTTCCTACGATAATTTGCGCCTCAATCAAAAGGAAGCGCGTGTCGACGGCAAAATCGACGTAAGCGTGGACGTGACCAACACCGGAAGCCGCGCCGGCGACGCGGTAGTGCAGCTTTACATCCACCAGCGCGCGGGGAGCGCGTCACGGCCGGTGCGGCAGTTGAAGGGCTTCGAACGCGTGAGCCTGGAAGCGGGCGCGAAACGCTCGGTGCATTTCACCCTAGGTAAGGCCGAACTCGAGTTTTGGAGCCCGGCGGAGAAGCGCTGGGTTGTGGAGCCCGAAGAGTTCGATATTTGGGCAGGCGGAGATTCCAACGCGAAGTTGCACGAGGAGTTTCGCTTGAGGCGGTAGTGTTGGAGGAGGAGTGCTCAATCCGATTGCGGCGGTGCCGGGTGGGCGAACTGTGGTCGCCCGAGCACAGGCAGGAGTGCCTGTGCTACTCAGTGAACGGTGACGGTGACGGTTGAGGTGGTTTGGCCGAAGGCGTTGGTAGCGTAAAGAGTGTACGTGGCGGTGGTCGGCGGCGTCACCGAGATGCTGGATCCGCCAACCGCGCCGATTTGCGGCGACACGATGTAGTGGCGCTGCACCCGCTCAAGAAGGCGACGCCAAGAAGAACGAGCGATTTTGGCGTCAGACGCATGGCAGGCACACCCCTCAATCGTAGTTCGTTGACTCCCATTTTCGATTACGCAGGCCCGCGAGCCTACTGGACGGAGGGCTAGATAAGGGTCAGGGACCTCGCCTTGTTTGCGCGCGGACCCGTAGGATTGACCCACAAGCGAGTAGAATGGCGCGTTGTGCTCAGGGCCAGAGAGGGAACTGTGGAACGCGATCTGAGATGGTAGACGAGATCGTAGACCAGGGCAACGCGGTCGTGGACGCCCTGAGGTTCTTGCGTCGTTATTGGTTGCGAGTGCTGACCGTATCGGCGCTTCTGATCGTGCCCTGTCTGTGGCACTGCCACATTGAAGCCGGCGACCTCGGCAGCCATGTGTACAACGCCTGGCTGGTCCAGCTCATTGCCACGGGGCAGGCGCCAGGGCTGTATGTCACACCGCAGTGGAACAACATCTTGTTCGATGTAACGCTCCAGCACCTAGCGAATTGGTTCAGCTTTCCCGCTGCCGAGAAGATCGCAGTGTCGGGCTGCGTGCTGATTTTTTTCTGGGGCGTATTCGGGTTCGTGAGCGCTGTCACAGACCAAGCTCCCTGGACGCTGACTCCTTGCATCGCCATGCTCGCTTACGGCTATTCCTTCAACATGGGTTTCATGAACTACTACTTGTCCATCGGCCTCGGCTCTTTGTGCCTGGCGCTGGTGTGGCGGGATGGGGCGCGAAATTGGATTTTTGCGCTGTCGATTCTAGCTCTGGTTACGGCGGCCCATCCGATGGGCCTGATCTGGGTGTCGGCGGTAATTGCCTACCGCTTGATTCGCCCTGCCTTACCCGGTGCCTTGAAACTGGTGGTGCCGCTAACGGTCGTCGTAGCTTTTGGCGCAGTACGGTTGTTCGTTCATCGATCGACCACGGTCATTGGCGACTTTTATCGCGGTGAGCCCTTTCGGGCCATCGGTGTAGATCAATTGGTAGTGTACGGAACGCGCTATGAATTCCTGGGATGGGCCGCGCTGATCTTCGGAATCACTTGCTTCGTGTGGGACGCCGCGGCACGACTCAAGGACGCAGCTCATTGGAAACGGCTGGAACTTCCGCTCGAACTCTATTTGGCTTTGTTTTGCGCGGCCTCCTTCGCGCCGGAAAATATCCGGTTGTCGATACACTCGGCCTGGGTCGGCTTGCTGGTCGCCCGCTTAACCGCAATTTTGGCGATCGTAGGCCTGTGCGTTCTGGGATGCATGCGCCCGCGAAAGTGGCATTTGATAGGATTCGCATCGATCTCCGTAATTTTTTTCGTTTTTCTCTACCAGGACACCGGGAAGCTAAGTCGCACGGAAACGAACGCAGAGGCGCTGCTTTCGAACCTACCGCCCGGAACGCGAATCGTCCCAAACATCTTTGCGGACCCCGAATCACGCATTACCTTCATCGCGCATCTCGCGGACAGGGCATGCGTAACTCGCTGCTTTGTTTACTCGAACTACGAGCCATCCTCAAACCAGTTTCGCGTGCGCGTGGCGAAGGGTGGCAGCTGGATCGCGTCCGACACGCCGGACGATGCGAACGATATGCAGGGAGGGGGCTACGAAATACAGCAAGCCGATCTGCCACTGAAGCTCTTGTATCAGTGCGATCAGGAGGATTGGACAAAGTTGTGCCTGCGCGACCTGGCGGCAGGGCAGATCACCGGCAAGTTCGGATTTCGCCCCGACGAGTAGGGAAGCACCGTAGCGGTGATGGTCCACAAACAGTTTACATAATCCATCATTTTGTTAACTAGACCGGAATCGACAACAACCGAACTCAACACAGCGCAAATCGAACACAACCCCGCCGCAACACAATTTGTCATCCTTCGGGCATCCCATAAGGATGCCCGGAAGGACCTCAACCCATCCCGACCACGCGGAAAAATGCAGGCCACGGGCCCTCATCGGCCTTAATCTTTTCACTCAGAGACAAATTGGCTCTTGCACCAGTCCAATCTCGTGTAAAATTGGCTCAGGGTGAGAGACAATGCTCCCAGTACACCTCCAGCCGGAGAGTCACGTTCCTCTATATGTTCAATTGCGCGATCAACTGCGTGCCTTGGTGCATGCAGGCGATCTACGCCCCGGCGACCGCATCCCCGCTAGTCGCGAACTGGCCACCATGCTGGGCGTGCACCGCACCACCGTTGCCAACGCCTACGCCGAGTTGGAGTCGGAAGGTTTGATTCAGGGACACGTCGGCAGAGGCACGTTCATCCGCGGGAATGGCAACGGGCTGAAGATCACCCCGCCGGCGCCGCCGGTGTTGAATGGCTCGAATGGTATTCGGTGGGAGCTTTTGTTTGCCGACGAGCGTGGCGACGAAGTGTTGAGCCGCCTGACGGCCAGCGCGCCCGAGGACGCACTGTCGTTCGTGATGGCTCGGCCCGCGCAAGAGTTCTTCCCGGTCGAGGAGCTGCTGACCTGCGTCAGCGCGGTGTTGAAGCGCGAGGCCCACGATGTTCTGAACCTGGGGCCCTCCGATGGCTATCCGCCATTGAAAGAAGCGCTAATCGAATTGCTCCGCCGGGAAGGATTGACGGTCAAGGACGAGAACCTGCTGATCACCGATGGCTGCCAGCAATCGCTCGACTTGATCAGCAAGGCATTCGTGCGTCCTGGCGATTCCATAATCCTGGAGAATCCGACCTATCCGGGCGCCGTCGCGATCTTCAATGGGGCCCGCGCCAGGTGCCTTGGCGTGCCCATGCGAACCCATGCGGAACCCGGAACGCAATTGGGCATTGATGTGGAAGCGCTGGAAGCTACATTAGCGGCGAACCGTGTGAAGTTGATTGTGCTCACGCCGGACTTCCAAAATCCTACGGGCACGTCGATGCCGCTGGCCTCCCGACGCAAAGTTTTGGAGCTGGCCGCTCGCCATCAAGTGCCAATCGTCGAGGACCACATCTACGCTCGGTTGCACGCCCGCGATGAGCGCATACCTTCCCTGAAGCAGTTGGATCGCTCAAATCTGGTGATTCATATCGACAGTTTCGCGAAGGTCGCCTTCCCTGGATTACGCGTCGGATGGATCGTGGCTCCCGGGGCTGCCATTGAGCGATTGCGGATCGTAAAGCAGACCACGGACTTGCACACCGACCAACTGGCGCAGTCGGTGCTGGCAGAGTTCCTGCGGCGCGGGCTGTTTACCAAGCACGTCGCGAAGATGCGCAAAGTTTATGCCTCGCGGCTGATCGCGCTGGATGAGGCGCTGCGCAAGCACATGCCCGAAGATACCCGTTGGACGCGGCCCGAAGGTGGAATGTGCTTGTGGCTGGAGCTGCCGCCGGGCTTTGACGCCAGCGAGTTGCTGATTCATGTGAAAGAGCGCGGAGTGCTCTTCGCGCCGGGCCGCTACTTCTACGTGCAAGGGCCGCTACCCAATACTTTGAGGCTAGGCTTTGCGAGCTTGGACGAAAAGCAGATCGCTCGCGGGGTGGCTACACTGGCCGATTTGCTGAAGGTCGAGATGCGCAAGCGGCAGCGCGGAGTGCGGCGGGCCGAGCGCAGCCGTGTGGCTTTAGTTTGAGCAAGACCGGATGCAACCGATAGGCGGACGAGGCCGACTTTTGAGCGAGACAATGGAGATACTTAGACTGGAGCTGAATCCCGGAAACGTTTGTTTTGGATGCGGCGGCGCCAATGATTTTGGAATGAAGTTGGTGTTCGAGCAAGACAACGCGCGGCGGAAAATTGTGGGCCGGTTTGTCTTGGGTCAACGATACCGCGGTGGCGCCGGGATGGCTCACGGCGGGATTATCGCGGTCCTGCTGGACGAAGCCATGGGCAAGGTTTGCAGGTTCAGCGAGGCCAGAGCCGTGACCGCGGAGATGACCATCGAATATCTGAAGCCCGTGAACGTGGAAAAAGAAATTATCGTCGAAGCTCATGAGGAGGAGCATCTAAGGAAGGGAAGAAACCTGTTTCACGTTGGCGAGATCCGAAGTGGTGAAGGGCAAGTTTTGGCTCGAGGACGCGGGCGCTTTGTAATTATCGAGCCCAAGCGGCTGAAGAACGACGCTGCATAACAGCGAATTCAAGATGGCAAGATTAGAGTGCGAAAGAGGAGAATCGAGATGGACGCGAAAAAAACAAATGGCAGCGCCAAGAAAGTAAACGGCAGCGGGAACACCAACGCAAATACGGGCGAGAATGCGTGGCGCGTGAAAGTTGGGCTGGCGGAAATGCTCAAGGGCGGGGTCATCATGGATGTGACCAACGCGGAGCAGGCCAAGATCGCGGAAAATGCCGGCGCCTGCGCGGTGATGGCGCTGGAGCGCGTGCCCTCGGATATTCGCAAAGAGGGCGGCGTGGCGCGCATGGCCAACATCAAGGTGATCCGCGAGATCATGGCAACGGTGACGATTCCAGTGATGGCCAAGGTGCGCATCGGGCACTTCGCGGAGGCGGAAGTGCTCCAAGCGCTGGAAGTCGATTTCATCGACGAGAGCGAAGTCTTGACCCCAGCGGACGAGGAAAACCACATTTGGAAGCACGACTATCGCGTCCCGTTTGTTTGCGGAGCGCGCAACCTCGGCGAGGCGCTGCGCCGCGTCGCGGAAGGTGCAGCCATGATTCGCACCAAGGGCGAAGCTGGCTCGGGCAATGTGGTCGAGGCGGTGCGCCACATGCGCACGATCGTCAGCCAGATGAAGCGCCTGACGACGATGCGCGACGATGAACTGATGCGCGAGGCAAAAGAGCTTGGCGCCCCGCTGGACTTGATCCGTCAGGTAGCGAAGACCGGCAGATTGCCAGTGCCGAATTTTTCGGCGGGCGGCATCGCCACGCCGGCGGACGCGGCGTTGGTGAGAAGGCTCGGAGCCGAGGCAGTGTTTGTCGGGTCGGGAATTTTCAAGTCCAGCGATCCCGAGAAGCGCGCCAAAGCAGTCGTGAAAGCTACGACGCACTTTGAGGACGCCAAGGCGGTCCTCGAGGCCAGCGAAGAGTTAGGCGAGGCCATGCCCGGCCTAGACATTCGGCAGATGGACCAGAAGGACATGCTGTCGACGCGAGGTTGGTAGTGGCCGATCTTTAGATCGGTCCAGCCATACGCCAATACAAACTAAAGAACTACGTTCCAATTGAGTTGGTCTCTAATGGCGTACCGTAATCCTCGGATCCTTGGGCACGCCAGTCACGCCGCGTCACTCAGGAGTTGAATCAGTGAAGATTGGGATCTTGGCAGTACAGGGCGATTTTCAGGCGCACGCAGAGATGCTTGCAGGTTTGGGCGTCGAAAGCGTAGAAGTGCGCACGCCCGCAGACCTCGCAGGTTGCGACGGTTTGATTCTGCCCGGCGGTGAGAGCACTACCCAACTGCAATTCCTTCGCGAAGAGGGCCTGGATTCGGCGATTCATAAATTTGCGGCAGACGACAAGGCCATATTCGGAACGTGCGCCGGAGCGATTCTGATGGCTTCGCAGGTGAAAAACCCGCAGCAGGATTCTTTAAAATTGCTGGACATGACCGTACTGCGGAATGGCTACGGCCGCCAGGTCCACAGTGAAGTCGTGAGCGGGCTTTCAACGTTGCGCAAGGAACCTCTCGAAATGGTTTTCATTCGCGGACCGGTGATTGAGCGGGTCGGCCCGAACGTCGAAGTGCTGGCGGAGTATGCCGGGAAGCCGGCGTTGGTCCAGAAAGGCCACATCCTGGCCTCCGCGTTTCATCCGGAGTTGACCAGCGATACCACCGTGCACCGCTACTTTCTCGATCTGGTGGGACTCGGCGCATCCCGGAAAACAGCGGACGTCGCTCGCTAGTGCCGCTGGTCGCGGGCTTCGCGCGCCATCGCCGCGACCCCGACAAATACCAGAATAACGGCGCCAAGAATCAGGCCAAATGCAATCACGATGGAAACGAGTATTGCGGTGAACGACATTGCGTGCCCCCCTTACAAAAGTAGTCTTCGGGGAGCGCAGAGCGCTTCGGGGAATAAGAAAATAACATAGATTCTAAAGTAGTAAAAGCGCTTATTGTGAAAAGACGGCGGCGGTTGCTACGAATCCCGCTAAAGGGGACCCCAGCAGCACGATCCAAGGGTTGCGAGCGTTGCCGAACCCGGATACGCTGACACCATGTCAGCGCCACGGCCGAGGCCGCCGCTGCTCGACGATGCTGACGGCAGCGAGTTAGCCGGGGGAAGATTTGCGAAGAGAAAAGACTAGCGTTTCGCAGGAAGATTATCTGAAGGCGATCTGGGAGATGCTTGAGGAAGACCAGACGCCTATCAGCGCGCGTTTGGCCGAAGAACTGAACGTTACTCCTCCGGCGGTGACCGCAGCCTTGAAACGCATGACCCGAGATGGGCACGTGCGCGTGGAGCGTTCGGGCCGCATCGACCTCACCAAGAAAGGCAGGCAAGTAGCTGAGCGCCTAGCCTTGCGGCATCAGCTTGCAGAGATGCTGCTGACCGATGTGATCGGCCTCTCCTGGGCCAAAGCCCACGACGAAGCGGAGCGCATGGAACATGCGATTTCCCCCGAGGTCGAAGGCCTCTTGCTGAAACGATTCGCCGACAAAAAGAGTTGCCCGCACGGGGTCCCGATGCGAGGTGGAGTCGCTACCTTGCGCCGCCAGGGTGCGGTGCTTTTGTCCGACCTGCGCGCCAATGAGCAGGGCGAAATTCTTTGCGTGTACGAGAAAGATGCGCGGTTTCTGGAATTTCTGGAGAATCTCCAACTGCGGCCGGAGACGCGAGTGGAAGTGAAGAAACGCGAGTATGACGAGACGATGACGCTACGCGCGTCAGGCCGCACCATGCACTTGGGAAAGCCCGCCACAAGCCGGATCTGGGTTCGTCGTCTAGAATCGTAGCCGGTCCGCGGGCGCACTCGCTCCGCCTGACCATTCGTAGGGAATACCTAATCCCAGCAAAGCCCCTGAAATAACGCGCTGCTGCGTTAGCGGCGGTCTTCCAACAACGATTGCAGACGTGCGTAGCCCGTGCGGCTCACCGGCAGGCGCGTGCCATCCGCGAGAATGGCGAGGCGGCTGTCCTTGCCATACGGTTCGATCCGAACCACACGCTCAAAGTTCACGATGTATGAGCGGTGAATGCGAACAAAACGGGCGGGGTCGAGGCCCGCTTCCACACTAGCGATGGTCTGCCGCTTGAGATGCTTGGCGCCCTGCGTGGCGAGCGCCACGTAGTCGTCTTGCGCTTCCACGTAATCCAGTTTGGCGGCGGGGATGAGCGTGACGCGTGTGCCATCGCGCACGACCAGGCGCTCAAGATATTGCCGCGGAGGCCGGGCGGCGGCGGCCAGTTCCTGAACGGGCGGTATTTTTTCTCCGATCCGCTTTTTTGCGCGCTCCAACGCACCCTCGAAGCGTTCGCGCCCAATAGGTTTCAAAAGGTAGTCCACCGCGTGAACCTCGAAAGCCTTCATTGCGTATTGGTCGTAAGCCGTCGCGAAAATCACCGCGACATTTTCTTCAATCAGCTCCAAAACATCGAAACCGCTGAGCTTGGGCATTTGCACGTCGAGGAACATCAAAGCGGGCTTGTGTTCCGCGACGGCTTTGACGGCCTCGAATCCGTTGGCGCACTCGGCTAGAATCTCGATCTCCGGGTGGGTCTGCAGCAGCTCGCGCAATACCTGGCGCGCGAGTTCCTCGTCGTCGACGATGAGCGCGCCGATTTTTTTCTCGGGCTCCGAGCTCACGGCTGCACCTTTTGAGGTTCCGCGGGTAGGGATAAGTTCACCTGGAATTGTGTGGCGTTCGGCGCAACCCGCATGCTCGCAAGCTTCTGATAGCGTGCTTCCAGGCGTTGACGCACATTCGCAAGGCCCATCCCATGGCGATGACTGTGAGTGGCCTCGGCGTCAAACGTGTTCTCCACGAGAATCGAGAGCCTTCCGTTGTGACAATGCACCGCCAACCGCACCAATCCGCCATCCGGCAGATTCGCGATTCCATGCGTGACCGCGTTCTCAATGAGCGGCTGCAAGAGCAGCGGCGGAATCAGCATGGTCTTGCAGTCCTCCGCGACTTCTTCGGTCATTTGCAGGCGAGAACCGAAACGCACTTTTTCGATCGCCAGAAATCGATGCAGCAGCGAAAGCTCTTCCGAAAGAGGAATACTCGATTTTTCGCCGAGCCCTAAAGTCATCCGCAGGAACTCCGCCAGCAGGATGCACATTTCGCGGGCCTTCGCCGGATCACTGCTGGTAAGTGCGCTGATCGAATTCAGGCTGTTGAACAGGAAGTGAGGGTTCAGTTGCGCCTTCAGGGCTTTCAATTCCGCGTCGCGGGCCAGGACGTTCGTCTCCAAAACGCGCGCCTCGGCTGCGCGCGAGGCTTCGAGCGCGATCAGCACATAGAAAAATCCGACGTTCACCAGATACAGGAGCACGCCGCCGACCACCAGGATCGCGGCGTGCGCGTCGTAGCGGACATCCAACCCTTGGAACGACGCCGCACTGGAAAGCGCGCGCGCGTACAATCGCCCAATCTGAACCCATACGAAGCTCAGAACGAACGCGGCGAGAAGGTGCGTGACGAAAACGCGGGGAATGCCTGACGACCTCAGCGGCGTCGCTCGACACGTGTACCAAGCGGAGAGACACGCCGCGGCGAACAACACCGCCATCGGCATGACGATCGCCGCCGCTTCCAGTGTTGCGATTCCCCCGGAGACCTTGATGAGAAAAACGAGCAGGCCACCAAGCGGAATCCACACCGCGAGATACGCGGCCAAGTACGACCGGCGAGTCAGAAGCGGGTGCATGGCTGAGTTTTAGTTCTTGACCTCAATGCCGCCAAACAGCACTTGACCGGTGATGACCAGGGTTTTCTTGCCGGAAGTTGGCCCAGCTCCGGAATTGTTGGCAGCGCCTCGCGTCACATCCGAATAACCGCCGAACAGCGTCTGGTTGCGCGCTTCGACATGCCAGTGATCGGGAACGCGGATTTCGACGCCGCCAAAGATGACGTTGACCTCCATGACCGCTTCCTCGCCATCGATCTCGGCGCCGTGGAAGTCGAGCTCGATTCCGCCAAAGACCGCGCTGACGCTGCCAAAGCGGAAATCTTGCGCCGTGATCCGCCGCTCGACTCCACCGAAGACCGACGTCGCGTTCATCGTGCTTTTCCCTTCGGGAGAGCTTATCCGGCGCCGCCGGGATTCGATCGATCCCCAGATCATCATCAGTCCCGCGGCGATGACCGCCAGCGGCCAGAGTTCGGCCCAGCGAAAACGAATGATGTGGAGCGAATCCAGCTGGAAAAGCGCACCGACCACGATCAAGAGCGCACCCCAGAAGAGCTTTCCCGGCTGCATCACATTGACCACGCCGGCCACGACCACAATCATGGGCCAGAATCGCCACAGGTCCCCGGCAGAAATCCACCCCAGGTGGTCCAGCAGCAGAATGATGCCGACTGCGCAGACGACTCCACCCCAGATAATGCCGTGAAACGCGCCACCGGATCTGTCCCAATTGCGCCTGATCCGGCCGCGAAGCTGGCCACGAATCCTGCCACGAATCCGGTCGTGGATCTCGTCATGGATATCGCGGTGGATCGAATCCTTCAGGGAGTCTTTGTCGAAGTCGGTCATCACGCGTTCTCCACGGTGCGCCTGCGAAGCAGCATAAGCCCGGACAGAATCCCTGCGAGAGCGAAGAATAATACCAATATCCCACAAGCGAACGGCAATAGCGCGGCAGGATGAAAGGCGAGTGTTCGGAAGAACTTGAGAAGGGCCAGGGCCGCGGCAGCGGGCGCACCGATTGCTTCGATTCCCAAGCTCGCCAGAAAGTGCGGGAGACCGGCGGCAAACACCCCAATGTTTGCGAACATCAACAGAAAGCCGATGGTCAGGAGCGCGACCCCCGCCTGCGCCCTTCGATTTCGGCCCGAATTCTTGTGTTCCACCATTTGCGACCTCCCATCCCTGCAGTCCTGCGTTACGGGGCCAGAGTAGGGGAGCGTGAAGAGGAGCACACGCGCAATTCGGGGAAAGCGCGCCACTTACCGGCGAATGGCGAGCCTGGGACGGCGAACGCCGCAAGCGAAGTGGCCTTCGTCGGCCGACGGCATCGCGATGCGTGCGCTGCGCTCTCTGCGGTTGCAGAGTGAGGGCGAGATGCTCGACGCGTTGAGCGAATTGCGCCGAGGGCTTTGGACCGTGCCGTGGCTTTTGGGGCGCACCACTTGGAGTTGCAAAAAATCTGGATTGCACATAGGGTATGCGGCATCGCAGGCGTACGGTTGCCGGTACGATTTGCAGCGACGGAGGATTTCTGAGATGAATTCGCGAGTGGCAGCGGGTGGGAGTGTACGTGGAGAGCGGTGGCGCTGGCTATTGTACGTGGCGATGGCTTTTGCAGGTGCGCTGCTGACCTTCGTTGGCGCGCGTGCGCAGCAGAAGGCTACGGACCAAGCAACGTTTCAATCGCTGATCGATGCGTACTGCGCGGCTTGGAGTACGTTGGACGCCCACGCTCCGGCAAAGTTTTATGCCAAGGAGGAAGGTCTGATTTTCTACGACATTGCTCCATTCTCGTATCATGGATGGAAGGAATATCACGACGGCGTCCAAAAGGGAAATTTTCGCCAACATGGCGACTGGAAGTCTTACCGCCGGCAAGGACTTGAAGGTTAGCCGGCGCGGCACGGTGGCCTGGACGACGGTGTCGATGCATTTTTCGGAAAAGACCAAGGACGGCAAGAGTACCGAAGCGGAAATCCGCTACACCGGAATATGGGAAAAGCGCGGGGCGAACTGGCTGCTGGTTCACGAACACTTGTCAGCGCCCATGAACTAAACGCTATCGGGTTACGCTCACTGGGTTTAAGCGCTGGGTAGGTTTAAGATAGTTCCGCAACTCGAAACGAACGGACTTCCCACAGCACATGCTCAAGATGTTGCGGTACTACTGGATTGCCGCGAAGGGCTACCGGCTCAATCCCTGGAATAGCCCGTACCTGCGCTGGCGATTTGAGACCTTCCTTGGGCCGGAGGCGGCAGCGATGACGGCGGGGAAATTCTTTCGTTTGACCTGGAAGTATCGGGATCAGATGGAGCGGTTTCTGGATTGGGCGGATGGGCGGCGGCGAGAGCAGCGTCGCCGTCGCTAGCCTCAGTTCTGGGCATTCCTGAATTGGGACTGGAACCCCTCCCCCTCTTTTGCGCAATGAATTGAAACTAAAGGAGATGAGTCGTTGATTTGGCGCAATGACTTGATTCTAAACGCCTTGAGGTTAGGGCGGTTCTTGCTCTGTTGAAAACAAATAATTTAAGCGACTATTGCCGAAATCCGGAGGGCGCTGAGATACCTATTCGTTAGTATAGTTGTTTGGTTAACAGTCGTCAATTGAAAAGTTTTTGTTTTTTGGGCAGGGTGCGGCGGGTTGAGGTTTGACCGGAAGGAACGCGCTAAAGCGCGCCCCTACATTTGCCCGATCCTTTCTGATTCTCGGCAGGTTGGCGGGAGTATACTGGCGGGGTCGGGAGAAGAGAGGGTCCGTGAACGACCTCAATATCCTCCAGAAGACGGAAACGCTGCACGAGGCGCGCTGGTGGGAAGCAGAAGGGAATGGGCGCGCGCACTGCTACCTTTGCCCAAGGCACTGCCACATCAATCCTGGCCAAGCCGGGTTTTGCTTTATACGCGTCAACCAGGGCGGCAAGCTCTATAGCCTGGGCTACGGGGCGCCGGCCGCGCTGCAAATCGATCCGGTCGAAAAGAAGCCGTTGAATCATTTCCTGCCGGGGACACGTGTGTTCAGCATGGGCACCGCGGGCTGTAACATGGGGTGTTTTTTCTGTCAGAACTGGGACATTTCGAAGTCGCGGCACGACCAGGTTAGCTCCCAGCCTGTGCCGCCGGAGGACGTTCCGCTACTGGCGCTGAAGTATGGATGCAATTCGATCGCGTTTACCTACAACGAGCCGACCATCTGGGGCGAGTACGTCATCGATATTTGCAAGGCGGCGAAGACGCACGGGTTGAGGACGGTGATGGTGTCGAACGGATACATCACCCGCGAAGCTTTCCACGATATCTATGACCAGATCGATGCGGCGAACATTGATCTAAAGGCGTTCACAGAGAAGTTTTACGGGAAAATCACGCTGACGCATCTGGGGCCGGTGCTGGAAACCTTGCGATGGTTGAAGAACGAAACCAGTGTGTGGTTCGAGATCACCAATTTGATGATTCCCGGCTTGAACGATGATCCCGCGGAGACGCGGGGGCTGGCCGAATGGGTTCTGGAGAAACTGGGCCCGGATGTGCCGCTGCACTTCACCGCGTTTCATCCGGATTTCAAGCTGAGGGACAAGCCTCGCACGCCGCCGGAGACGCTTCATGAGGCGCGGCGCATTGCGCGGGAAGTGGGCCTGCACTATGTATATGAAGGGAATATTTATAGCGACGGGGGGAACACCAGTTGCCCGAAGTGCGGCGAAGTGTTGGTGAAGCGGTCCTGGCACGATGTTTTGGAGAACCGGGTGAAGGACGGTGCGTGCCGGCGGTGCGGGTTTGCTATCGCGGGCGTGTGGAACAACAATTCGCGTGACGCGGGAGCGTCGATGCGGGACGCCGGTAGGACTTCGCACCGGTACATGCACCTCAATTTGTAGGCGCGGTCCGCGGACTTGGTCGGCTAGGTCAGCGCTGAGGTCCTTCGAGCATCCTTGTCGGATGCTCTCAGGATGACAGTTTTTCTAGTTTCAGGTTTTGCGAGGGGCTTACCAGGTTACAAGTCTTTGGGCGAAGGAATAGTAGCCTGGGCCCACGCGCATGGAGTGGTGCCAGGCTATGGGGAAGGCCCACCAGACCAGGCCACCAAGGATGGCTTGGCCGAGGGTGAGCGGGAGAATATTGCGCTGGCGGGCGAATAGGATGCACATGCCGAATCCGCCGATTAGAGTGACTGGTATGAGAACGGGATTAGGCCAGTGGAGCGCGGCGAAGATTATGCTGGAAAGCAATGCTGGTACGACGGGTCCTGCAAGTGATGGGCTATCTACAGATGGCTCTTGTCCGTGGCGAATTTTATCCGGGCATCCCCAGGCGAAAAGTAGCCGATTCATCAGGTAGGAATTGACCGCGACTTGCTGCAGAAGGCAGAAAGCAAAATAGCCCAGGAAGCGGCGAGGATAGATCAAGTGTTCCGGCAAGCGATGCAACGCCCCTAACGCGAGCCCCGCTACGCAAACCGCTGCGATATAGATTCCAAAGAGGAGCAGGCCCTGGCGGGTGGCCGGCCAGAGGTTGTCCGCGCGCCAACCCAGAGTTTTGGGTGTGTCGTGGTGCAGCAGGAAGCTGGCAGTCAGCCAGATGGGGAGAATAATCCAAGTCAGGGGGTGCGCGGCTTGCCAGCGCCAGATGAACAATGCGACCACGGCCGAGAAGAGGAGCGCTTCGACAAAAGTCAGGGCTCGGACGGGGAATTGCATCTAGTGAACGGTTTCGGGGGATTCGGTACTGGAATCGTCGTCCACATCAATCAGACGCAAGGCGCTTTGGAACAATCTCTCAATATCGGACTCGCTGACGAGCTTGGGGGTGAGCAGGTCGTCGAGATCGAAGTCTGGGAAGCCGCGGTTGGTTACGCGGGCGGGAAGCAATTGAAGGAGCTGCTTGGCGTCAACCGGGCCTAGGGCGCGGATTTCTTCAAAAAGGACGCGCTGAAGCGGCTCGACGAATTTCGATGGCTCGACCAGGCGGCACAACTCGACCCGCGTGACGGGCTTGACCAACACGGAGCAGAGCAGCCGGAGCAAGTCGCGCTCGGCGGCGATTCTCTCGTTCGCGTCGGAGACGCTCATTGTGAGTTGGTGGAGCGGGCGACGGAGGTTGGTAGTTGCTCGCGGATGAGGCCTTCGACGCGGTGCCAAACGTGCTGGTCACACTCGATTTCAATGTGGGTTCGCATGAAGACGCGACTGAACCAGGGATATTGTGGGCAAGAGACGGGGTTCGCGGTGTAATCCATGCGGAAGTTGCCGAGGATGCGGGTGCGGGAGGCATCCGCGGCAAGGATTTTTTGTTGCCCGCGAATAAGGCCTTTATCTTGGTAGAAGTTCGCGGCGTAGTGGACGTTGTCCGGGATGAGGGCGTCATTCTGGCCAGACTTCGCGACGCTGTCGACCTGGATGGTGAGAAGTACGGGAATTCCTTCGGCCTTAAGCTTCTGTGCGAGGGCAACCACGGTGCTGGCTCCCCAGCTGTGACCGTACAGAATGATGCGTGCGGAGCGCTTTTGTTCGTCCGTTACGATGCCTGTGTCTCCCGCACCCAGAAGATTTAGAAGCCGACCGTGAGCGTCGCTCATGCGATGATTTTCGAAGGTTTCAATGTGAACGGAGGCGGGGTAGTCCTTTTGCAGACTTCGCGCAACCTGCACGGTGCTGTGGACAGCGTCGTCGTGCCGCACGAATCCTCCGAGGAATCCCAAAACGACTACCGGAGAAGATGGCGAATGGACCGGGGCGGGCTCCGAAGTGGCTGATGTGCGAGAAGAAGCGTCAGACGCTGGCGCGGGACCATCAGCGCCTGCGTATAGGACCGGAAATAAAAACAATAAGAGTAGCGCCAGACCGCGAAAAGGCAGTATCAACTTACGTTTGCGGCTCATCGAATCAGCGCCCGTCTCAATCAATGAGATGATACTCCTTGGGGACGGGTTACGTCGAAAGGAGGGCTTCGCATGCCGCCGCAGCATCGCGTTTTGATCTTGGGTGGCGGATTCGCCGGGTTGAATGCGGCGCAGAAACTTAAGCGTGCGCCCGTGGAAGTCACGCTGCTTGATCGTCGTAATTTTCATTTGTTCCAGCCGCTCATGTATCAAGTTGCGACCGGTTCGCTGTCGCCTGGAGAAATTGCCGCGCCCTTGCGCGGGGTTCTGAGCCGGCAAAAGAATGCGCAGGTGCTTCTGGGCGAGGCGGTGGACATCGATCCGGACGCTAAACGCGTCATTCTGCGGGATGGCGCGGCCTTGGAATACGATTCGCTGATCGTAGCAACAGGCTCGAAGACCTCGTATTACGGAAACGAGGGTTGGCGGGACTGGGCCCCGAGCCTGAAGACCGTAGAAGAAGCTACCGCAATTCGGCACAAAATTCTATATGCATTTGAATGGGCCGAGCGCGCTACGACCGAAGCCGAGGCGCGCGAGTGGCTGACGTTCGTGATCGTGGGGGCCGGGGCAACCGGATTGGAACTCGCTGGAGCGTTGGCGGAGATCGCTAACGAAACGCTGAAACATGACTTCCGGCGGATCAATCCGACGGAGGCTCGAATCATTATGGTGGAGGGAGGGGATCGGGTCCTGGCGTCCTATCCCCCGGAGCTGTCGGCGAAGGCCGAAGAACTGGTGAAAAAACTCGGCGTCGAAGTTCGCAAAGGGATTATGGTGACGGATATTGACGCGAATGGGGTCACCTACAAGAAGGGGGATGCGGTCGGTAGATTTGTGGCTAAGACGGTTCTCTGGGCGGGCGGCGTGACGATGACTTCGTTCGGCAACAGGCTCGCCGAGCGGACGCACGCGGAAACGGACCGCAGCGGACGTATCAAGGTGAATCCGGACCTGACCGTTCCGAAATATCCGAATATTTATGTTACCGGCGATCTGGCCAACGTGACGGGAAAGGACGGCGAGCCGTTGCCGGGTGTTGCCCAGGTGGCTATTCAGGGCGGGGCCTACGCTGCCAAGACAATCGGAAAGCGCTTGGAGGGCGAAACTGATATCAAACCGTTCGAATACTTCGACAAGGGTGACATGGCGGTGATCGGTCGAGCTTCGGCGGTGGCGAATATTTTTGGTTTTCATGTTTCCGGCCTGCCCGCATGGCTGATTTGGTTGTTCATCCATTTGATGTACATCGTCGAATTCCAAAATCGCGTGCTGGTGTTCATACAATGGGGATTCGAATATCTCACGTTCAGCCGCGGGGCGAGGCTGATCACAGGTTCCGCAGGCACAGACGTGGATAAGCAGCAGAGGGCAGCCAGTACCAGCGCCGGATCGTAGTACCGGTCTTCCGTATCGGTGGCGTTTGCCTACTGACAAATCGGTTGACGTGAAGGGAACTATGATGAGTGAAGAGGAGGATATTCTCGTTGGGCATGGCGTCGCGTGTTTCTGACATGTTGCTGTTGGTTTTTCTTTTCTGGGCCGGTGGTGAATACGGACAGCAACTTATCGCCACAACCGCGGCGAGTGGCCTTTATCGTCGCACGAGCGGCCGAAGCTTCGGATCGCCCAATCGTCGTCGCAAAGGGGATGACGTGCGACGGACGCAAGGATACGGGGTGGGCGTTGCGCTCTATGGGCAGACCACGGGAATCACAAGGATCTCGATCCTGAATAACGATCTGCGAGGCAATGCAACGCGGGCAATTCTGAGCCGAGCGACCGCAACTGAGGATTGGGCTATTCGAGGTAATACTGGGACTGGTGCCGACGCGCCGCTTTGAACCACCCGCGGTAGAATAATTTTTCCTGCCCTGACGCAAATAAAAGTTAGCCGTGGACGGCCGTACTCTCATCTATGTAATGAACGCCGGCGTTCGCAAAAGTTGAGGGAGAGCTAAGGCAGTGGTGTGCGCGCTTCCGCTGGGCTTTTTGGGGCGGCGATGATTGCGGCGCGACCGTGTGCTAGCCTTACGGCCCTCTAAGCGCGAAATCCCTGCATCCTTTTAGCCAGGCACGGAGTCATCAGGACCGGCCATGAGTCATCGAAGGTTCGAGAAACTCATCAGCGTTTCCGGTGGAGCGCGGTTCATCCGGGGCGCTTCTGCCGCAGCCGGACTTTTCCTTTTCGCGTTTCGTTGCTTTGGCGCACTGCAAACTCAATCCCCGGTACCTAGTATTTTCAAACCTGCTTCTACCCCTGCCGACGACATCATGCGGCTTTCTCATTTCGTGCTCATCGTTACCGCGCTTATTTTTGTGGTGGTATTTTCGCTGCTTGTTTACGTCGTGTGGAAATTCCGGCGCCGCAACGCCGATGACGAACGCGAACCAGCCCAGGTCTATGGGAGCAACCAGATGGAGCTGGCCTGGACCGTGATACCCGTGCTGATTGTTCTGGTGTTGTTTTTTGCGACTGCCCGGGTGATCCAATCGGTTGAGAACGCGGTGCCGCCTCCGGGAACGGTTCGGGTTATCGCCATCGGACATCAATACTGGTGGGAATTCCGCTATCCGGCGCTTGGCGTGGTCACCGCCAACGAATTGCACATTCCCGTCAGCGATCCCGCAAAGCCGACTCCTACCTTCGTGAAACTGCTCTCGGTCGATACCGACCACAGCTTTTGGGTTCCGCAACTTGCGGGCAAGACTGATCTCATACCGAATCGCACCAATTCCATGTGGATGGATCCTCACGAAGTGGGCATGTACCTTGGCCAATGCGCGCAATATTGTGGCACGCAACACGCCAAAATGCTGTTGCGTGTGTATGTGGATTCTGCCGAGCAATTCGCCAAGTGGGTTCAGGCGGAGAAAGGGTTGGCGGTTTCCTCTGACGCTGGTGGGGCCGCCGCGGGGCGGCAAATCTTCGAAAAAACCGCGTGCGTCAATTGCCACACCGTTTCCGGGACTGTAGCTAACGGGCGCTTCGGGCCGGACCTGACGCATATGATGAGCCGCGACACCATCGCGGCGGGTGCGGCGCCGAACACGCACGACAATCTGAAACTCTGGATCCATAACCCCGATGCGATCAAGCCGGGATCGCTGATGCCGGCGATGAATTTGCCTGACCCCGATCTGGAAGCGGTCACGGCGTATCTCGAGTCGCTGCGATGAGAGCGAGGTTCTAGAGCGATGGCGTCCGAATCGATTGCGCTCACTGGCGCGAGGGAGCTTTCGCTGCCGCTCGGCGAGGTTCTGCATTCCTGGGTTACGACCGTCGATCACAAGCGGCTCGGCATTCTTTATATCGTCTACGCCATAGTGTTTCTCGTGATCGGCGGCATGGAAGCCACGATCATGCGCATCCAGCTCATTGTTCCGCACAACCATTTCGTATCACCGCAAACGTTCAATCAGATGTTTACCATGCATGGCACGACGATGATCTTTTTCGTCGTCATGCCGGTGCTTTTTGGCTTCGGCAATTACCTGATCCCCTTGATGATCGGTGCGAGGGATATGGCGTTTCCACGCCTGAATGCTTTCAGTTTCTGGCTGACAGCTTTCGGCGGGTTGCTACTGTATTTTAGTTTCGTCGGCGGATATGGGCTCTATGGAGCAGGCACCGCGCCGGATGTTGGCTGGTTCGCTTATGCTCCGCTGACCTCCAGAGCATTTTCGTTGGGCCATAGTACGGATTTCTGGACGCTTAGCATTTTGGTTTCCGGCTTCGGCAGCATTGGCACCGGCGTCAACTTTGTGGCCACGATTTTGTGCATGCGCTGTCCTGGAATGACCTTGGGCAAGATGCCGCTGTTTGCTTGGCTGAACCTCGTTACCGGAGGCATGGTGCTCCTCGCGATTTCGCCGTTGACGGCGGCGCAGATCATGCTGTCTCTCGATCGATTCCTTGGCGCGCACTTTTTTGATACCCAGGCTGGTGGTTCGGCTGTGCTGTGGATGCACTTCTTCTGGATCTTCGGGCACCCGGAGGTCTACATCCTGGTTATTCCGGCGTTTGCCTTCGTATCGGAAATTGTTCCCGTCTTTTCGCGTAAACCCATTTTTGGTTATCCGATCATGGTGGCTGCGACGGTGGCTATCGCGTTCGTCAGCATGAGCGTTTGGGCGCATCACATGTTCACGGTGGGTATGAGTTCGTACGGAAATACTTTTTTCGTTCTCACCACCATGGCTATTGCCGTGCCTACCGGGATCAAGATCTTCAATTGGCTGGGGACCATGTGGGGTGGCAAGCTCCAGTTCAAGACGCCGATGCTTTTCTGCACGGCTTTCCTTTTCCAGTTTCTGGTGGCCGGGCTTACGGGCATCATGCTGGGGACGGCCCCGTTCAATTGGCAACTGAGCGCTTCTTATTTCGTGGTGGCCCATTTTCATTACGTGATTGTTGGCGCGATTCTGTTCGCGGTTTTTGCGGCGTTTTACTACTGGTTTCCAAAAATGAGCGGCCGCATTTACAACGAGACGCTCGGCAAACTGCACTTCTGGCTTTTCGCGATTGGCTTCCATCTGACCTTCGACTTCATGCACATCCCGGGCCTACTCGGGATGCCTCGGCGCATCTACACGTACGAACCGGGGCGGGGCTGGGAGATTTGGAATTTGATTGTCACGATCGGCGTGTTCTTTCAGGGCCTCGCGATACTTATTTTCGTGGGCAACCTTGTGTATTCCGCGTTGAAGGGGAAGCTGGCCGGGAATGATCCGTGGGATGCGTGGACTTTGGAGTGGTCCACTTCATCACCGCCGCCCGATTACAATTTTGCGTGGATTCCGGTGGTTCGCAGCCGGCGACCACTGTGGGACATCAAGCACCCGGAAGATCCGGACTGGAAATACGAGTAACGAGCGATGAGCAGCCAGGAGAAGCGCACTTGAGCGTCGTAACGATTCCGGGGATTTCGACTGGACCGCAATGGTCGCTGCCCTATAAGGGTCAAGTGGGGATGCTGTGCCTGATTGCGGCCGAGTCCGCCATTTTCACGATTTTCGTGGTCGCTTACATTTTCTATATCGGGAAAAGCGTCGCGGGGCCGACGCCAAGAGAGGTTCTCGAACTCCCGATATTTGCTTCGATTTGCCTGCTCTCCAGCAGTTTTACGATTCACACTGCTGTTGGAGCACTGCGAAAAACAAAGCTTGGCGCGTTTCGGTTCTGGTGGTTCCTCACACTCGCTCTTGGAGGCACTTTTCTCTTTGAAACGGGGCGCGAGTGGCACCGCCTTATTTACGATAAGGGATTGACTATCAGCACCAACCTGTTTGGCACGACCTACTATTCACTCGTTGGGCTCCACGCGTTTCACGTCAGCGTGGGTCTGATTGGGCTCCTCACTATTCTGGTATTCGCTTTGCTTGGCTGGCTCCAGCAGGAATACACGAAACATGTCGGTGTTTTCGCGATGTATTGGCACTTTGTGGATGTGGTTTGGATCGTCGTCTTTACGGTCGTGTACGTCGTCGGCCGCTAAGAAGGGCAGAAGAGCATGTCGGCATCTAGTTCCGGTTCACACAGCGAAGCGCCGGTGACGCTGGCTCTGCCCGCGCCCACTGCGTGGCCCATCACGCTTGCGGTTGGAGTCGCGCTACTTTTTGCGGGCCTGATCACCAGTGTGTCGGTGTTTATTCTCGGAGCGATTTTGGCGATTGCCGGTTGTGTCGGGTGGTTTCTTGACGTCTTCCCGCACGAAAAACATGTGCTCGTTTCGGTCGCTAAGGAACCTGCGACGGTCCCCACTGCTCGCCGCGAAGTAGCGCGGCTGCAGCTCGCCCCCGAACTTACTCGCGCGCTCCTTCCGCTTGAAACCTATCCCGTTTCCGCGGGCATCAAGGGCGGCCTCGCGGGGAGTGTCGCCATGGCCGTGCTCGCGTGTCTCTACGGTTTGTTAAAGCAGGGAAGCATCTGGTATCCCATCAACCTTCTGTCTGCGACGGTTTATTGGCAATCCATGAACGTCAGCCCCGAAACTTTGAAGGCGTTTCATGGGAATACCTTCCTGGTGGCGTGTTTCATCCATGTGTTTACATCGGCGCTTGTCGGGCTGCTCTACGGCGCCATGCTGCCGATGATTCCTCGCCATCCCATCTTTCTCGGTGGAGTTGTGGCTCCGGTTCTGTGGTCCGGCCTGCTGCGTAGCGTGCTCGAACTTATCAACCCGTTGCTGAAGCAGCACATCGATTGGTGGTGGTTTATTGCCTCGCAATTCGCGTTTGGGATCGTGGCGGGACTTGTTGTCGCGCGGCAGCATCGCATTCCGGTGAAGCAGTTCCTGCCGTTTGCGGTTCGTGCAGGAATTGAAACGCCTGGCGTGATACCCGAGAAGCAAGACGAGCATGAGTGATCGCCGAAGAATCCGCGCGCTGCTGGCTGCGACGCTCGTGCTGTGCGCGGGTTGCGGCGGCTTGCCGGGGCACCCTGCTCTGGGATCTATTCCCATTGACCCTGACAATGTCTCGGATTTTAAAGTTCTCTACGAAAGTAACTGTTCCGGTTGCCATGGGACGGGCGGCAAGGGTGGCGCTGCGCTTTCGCTGGGCGATCCTGTGTATCTGGCCATCGCGGACGACGGCGTTGTTCGCAAAGTGGTGACGAACGGCATCACGGGAACATCCATGCCCGCGTTCGCCCAGAGCGCCGGCGGAATGCTTACAGACAAGCAGGTGGAAATTATTGTTGGCGGACTTCGCGAGCGTTACGCAAAGCCCGATGTGCTTTCCGGGGCCGCGGTGCCACCCTATGCTGGTGCGGCGCCAGGGGACGCTACCCGCGGCGCTGCCACATATGCCACTTTCTGCGCGTCGTGTCACGGAGCCGGTGGCAAAGGTGGACCGAAAGGCGGCTCAATCGTAGATGGATCTTTTCTCGCGCTCCTCCCGGACCAGGAACTTCGGACGCTCGTTATCGTGGGACGCCCGGATCTGGGCGCTCCCGATTGGCGCAACGACCTTCCGGGCAAGCCGATGTCATCGCAGGAAATTTCCGACGTTGTCGCCTGGCTCGCATCGCAACGCCCTCAGTTTGCAGGCGGGCGTTACCCCAACGCGGCGAAGGCCGCGGGAGAACTTCCATGACTCTGCCTGACAATATTTCCCGGCGCGGCATGCTGGTGAAGCTGGGAATTTTTTTCAATGGCGTTATTGCCGCGATTCTCGCGGTTCCCATCGTGCGTTACCTGCTATCCCCAGCGGTGCGCAACCGCAGAGTCAGCAACGAAAACTGGCTGCCGCTGGGCTCGCTCGATCAATATCCAGCGGGAGAAACGCGACTCGCGACGTTCCGAAATGTGGATGCCCAACCGTGGGATGGCAAAACCGCGGAGAGCGTTTGTTGGGTGCGGCGTATCGACGAGCGCACCTTTCAGGTTTTCGCGATCAATTGCGCACACCTCGGGTGCCCGGTGCGATGGTTTCCGCAGTCCGGGCTGTTCATGTGCCCATGTCATGGGGGCGTGTATTATCAGGATGGGTCGCGCGCGTCAGGTCCCCCGGAACGCGGTCTGTTCGAATATCCCTACCGCATTGCGGAGGGAAAGCTCCACATCAAAGCGGGTGGACTGCCAACGCCTGGAAATCCTACTACAGCCTTGGTCAACATCTCCGGGAAACTGCCATGCGCTTGATTCGAACGATTGGAGAGTGGCTCGATGCGCGATTGCAACTGGCCGCGAGCCTTCGTGAAGTCACGGAGCATCCGGTTCCACGTGAAACGGCCAGTTGGTTCTATGTCTTTGGCAGCGCGGCTCTCGTTGTTTTCGTGGCGCAGATCGTTACTGGGATATTGCTTGCGCTTGTGTACGTTCCTTCGGCGGCGGAAGCCTGGAACAGTTTGCAGTTGCTCAATCACTCCATCCCATTCGGTTGGTTTGTCCGGGCGCTGCATGGTTGGGGTTCAAATTTCATGGTCGCCATCGTTCTTATTCACATGGTGCAGGTGTTTCTCTTTGGCGCGTATAAGTTTCCGCGCGAGTTTACCTGGATCGTTGGGATTTTTCTGCTGCTGATGACCCTGGGCATGGCTTTCTCGGGGCAGGTTCTGCGTTTCGATCAGGATGCCTTCTGGGGAATCGGGATCGGAGCTTCAATCTGCAGCCGGATTCCAGTCGCTGGTCCGTGGATGGTCGAATTACTGCTCGGCGGGCCCATCATTGCTGGAGCGACGCTTTCGCGCTTCTTTGCCCTGCATGTGTTTGTAATCCCTGGTTTGCTGATCGCTTTCGTCGGGCTGCATCTTCTGATGGTTCTGAAGCTCGGGATCAACGAGTGGCCGATGCCTGGCCGCATCGTTCGCAAAGCCACTTACGTGAAGGAATACCACGAACTCACGAAAAAAGACGGCATCCCGTTCGTGCCTGGCGCTGTCTGGAAGGACATTTTCTTCGCAGGTTGCATTTTGCTCGCGCTGGCGGCGTGCGCCGCCTATTTCGGACCTTTCGGGCCCTCTGGGCGCCCTGACCCTACTATCATCCAGACCGTGCCGCGGCCTGATTATTTTTTCCTGTGGCTCTACGCTTTGCTCTCGCTTCTGCCACCGCAAATGGAGACACCTGCGCTTCTCATCGGTCCGGCGATCGCCCTACTCTGGCTCCTGCTGCTGCCGTTTCTATTCGGCGAAGGTGAAAAAAGCTGGCGCCGGCGTCCGATGGCGGTTCTTATCATCCTGCTGCTCGCCGTGGTTCTCGGTACGTTTAGCGATCTTGCCGGGCGAGCGCCGTGGAGTCCGGTGATGGACGCATGGAGCGGCGAGCCAATCCCCGATCAATTCCTGCATGGGCGCACCGCGCTGGAGCGGCAGGGTGCGGCTGTATTTCAAGTCAAGCAGTGCCATAACTGCCACGCGCTCGGAAAGGATGGCGGCAAGCGCGGACCGGCGCTCGACACGGTGGCGGTGGTTCTCACGGAGGACCAATTGATCCGCCAGGTGATCCAGGGTGGCGGCAATATGCCCGCGTATGGCAAGAATCTCAGCCCGGCGGAAACGACCGCGCTGGTGGCATTTCTCAAGACGCTGCATCCTGCCGGACAACGAACCGCGAGCGACGCGGCCCGTAGAGCGGCGTCTGAGGAAACACCGAACCCAATTGCTACTCCGAAACCGTGATGCGACATGTCATCTGAAGCGCTATCGATTTACAAGGAATGGTCGCCGCCGCTGACCATCAACGTGGCCATTCTGCTTACCGCGCTCTTTTACGTGCGCGGCTGGATTTTACTTCGCAGGACTTCTTCGGGTCTGTTTCCCGTAAAGCGGTTGGCGGCTTTTCTGGCGGGAATGTTCTCTCTTTGGATTGCTATTGGATCGCCGCTTTCGGCATTTGATGAAGCTTCGCTCACGGTGCACATGATCCAGCATATTCTGCTGATGCTGGTGATTCCGCCGCTGGTGCTTCTGGGCGCGCCGTCGCTGCCGCTGCTTCACGGGCTTCCGCAATGGTTTGTACGCACGACGTTGGGGCCAGCGCTGCGTTGGCGGCCAGTGCAGAACCTCGGGAGGTTTCTGAGCCACCCGGTCGTTTGTTGGATTCTCGCGAGCGTCGCCCTCGTGGCATGGCACGTGCCGTGGGCGTTCGACTTAGCCTTACGCTCCGACTTTTGGCACGAGGTCGAACACGCCTGCTTTTTGTCGACGTCGATTCTATTCTGGTGGCCGGTCGTGCAGCCGTTCCCGTCCGAAGCGCGCTGGCCGCGGTGGTCGATTCCTCTGTATCTTTTTTTGGGAATGCTACCAGGTAGCGGGCTCGGCGCATTTCTGGCTTTTTGCGACCGTACCCTTTATGCGGGTTACAGGGAGAGTCCTTCGATTTTCGGCATTACTTCACTTCAGGATCAAATCATTGCTGGGGCGCTAATGTGGGTGTGTGGGGTGTTCGTCTGCCTTGTCCCGGCGGTTTCTATCACTGTTACGCTGCTCTCGCCTCGGGTTGCGGGGCGCGTCAGCCCGCTCAGCGCCTCGCCGCAACACCTGTCTTAGTCGCCTCAGCAGTCTCAGGTGGGCTCGGAGTTTGGCCGCTCAGTCGTGTGCGGATGGTGCCGCCGATTGGGTGTTTGCGGGGCTAAGGCCGCAGGGCTCCGGGGACTCCGCCCTGCGCTACAGGTCGTGCTACATGGCACGGATTTTCATATAGCGGACAACATCAGGAGCCATCAGTCACCCCTACGGCTTTCAGTGTGGGGAGCTCAAGCTCACGTCAAACGTCGCATTCGCGACACTCGACGAGGCCGCGGTCTCCGGTGGATTCATGGGTGCGGCGATCAACGTGGGAGAGGTCTATGCTCATCTTGTCCGCGATCTGCAAGCGGGCACCTACAGCACACCCGGCTTTGAACACGCACTTCACAACGCCCGCCTCATTGAGGCCGTAACGCGCGCCGCACGCGGCGAGCGGCAGAGAGTTCTCGAATAGATCGAAAGCTTCGACCAGACGGCCGCAGTGCGGCGCCGGCTTCAGACGGTTAAGTAGATGTTGGAAAGGAGGGTGGTGGTTTAGCTGCGGGTCCGATCCGGTAATAGAATCGCCGCTACACGCGATCGAGAACGACGAGTGAGGTATGGATGGACATCCGTTTCGTTCGAGAAATGCTCGGCGTGCATCCCCACATCTTGCCGGAGGGCGTCGGCCGCTTGCCCGGCTCGTCTCGGCGGTCGAATCGCAGTTCCCACTGCTAGTTCTACTCTCTAACCGATGCGTCTTCCCAACGGCGAACTACGAATGCCAGCACTGTAACGATCACGCCACAAAAGAACGGAAAGCAAGGGGCGGGGCACGGTTCATACACGCCCCAATAGGTGTAGAACCCAACACCAAGTAGGATCAACAAATTGCTCGGCCTGAGCGGCCATCGTACTGGCGGTCGCTTGGGAGGTTCAGGCTGTCCCTCGAGGAGTAGATTTATCCAGCGCCGCCACGGGTTGACCAGGAGAACTAAAAAGAAAATTAAAGCACCGATTCTCAGTGGATAGGGGATATCACGCAGATACAATTTGAACCTCAAAGAGATCCAGTAAGCTCAACCCCGATCACCCTCCGCGGCATTCACGTTGCGATTCTACCGCGCGTCAGCTTCCGTCTCACTGACTTTTGTCGAGTCTCGGCGCCGCTTCCACGGTTTTTCTCGGGATGCTTGCGAGCGTTGCGTGGATCAAGTTTTAGCTTCAACTACCCCCTATCAATTTCACGGCCACACGCGCGCGACCGCGCAACGGTCCGCAAAGGCCTCAATCGCGAGAGATCGCCCCCCCTTACCCCGTCCGTGAACTTGGCTGAGAGCTCAGCATAAAGTATTCTCTCGGTCAGGCATTCATGCAGTCGGGTACGCGTTATGTCAGGACAGCTCGGCTTACTAGGCAGACCAATCCCGACCATCGAACGGGACGAGGGCGCGAAACTTGTGGCGCTTCTCTCGGTCGCTGGGCTAATCGCGGGCCTTATTAGCGCGGGCCTCGTATATCCCGTTGGCGGGCCATTTCTCAGGCATTTCCCCAACGCGCAGTTCATCTTCGGCGTGCCGTTGGGAATAACATTGGCGGTCTCGCTCGCCGCGCGCGGACTCTTGCGTGGATTGGGTGGATTTTGCAAAGGAATTTCACTCGTGGCGCTGCCGAGCGTCGCATACGTCGTCGCGTTCTGGATCGCAGCTGGCCTCGGACTGGCGTTTCATGGCTCAGACCGGCCACCATTCGAATTCCCGGTTTCAATGTTCGTTGGGGGTTTTGCGGGGGGCTTTCTCGTCCTCGGCGGTGTATTTCTGCTGGTCTATCCGAGTTGGGAGTGGCCAACAATCGAGAACGCGCGCGAGCCGAGCCAAACGGCTGCCTTCAAGGTGCTCCTTTCTTCTGTGCTGTGCGGCATCCTGGGCATCGTTGGTTGGAATCTCGGGCCGTATTTCGGCATATACTTTTGGTCTGTTCTCCACGATCTCGGCCTCACGCCTCCCGATGAAACATTTCAGAATGCCCTATACGACGAAAAAACTTGTTACTTGTCGCTGTTCGTGGTGTGGCAGACCGGCACAGCCGCAGCGCTGGGATTCGTTCTGCAGTCTCACCGCCCGACGTCCGCGCGTTCGCAAATCTATAGTTGGGCTTTGAAGGATCCGGAACCTCCGAAAACATCGGCGCCTGCGAAGTTGTGTTCGGACTGCGGCAAGTATTCCGTGCCGGGTTCATCGTTCTGTGTGAGTTGCGGCTCACGGCTCGCCGTCGGCTGAGACTGCTCCGTCGCAGACGTACCCGGGATCTCTTTCAGGTTCGAGTCAAAAGGGCTAGAGATGTTCTTCTGGAAGCGTAAGCAGGCCGTCTTTTTTCTAGTGATACTCTTTGTGTGTGCGATGTCTCTTACCCATCCTGTCTGGCGACACTGGTACGAGATGATTTTTCCTCCTTTGTTCATCGCCATGGCGATTCTGGCTTTCATCGCCATTATTCGACCTGACTAGTCGACGGCCCTCGCGAAGGAGCCGCCGAGGGGATCGCAGCTAACTTATTCTGTTTTCAAAGCCGCGTCGATGCCGTTCTGTGCGATAGGGGCCATGACCGCATAGCCTTTGCCGTTCGGATGTACACCGTCCAAAGTGAGATTTGCCCTGAGTCCTCCCTCGTTATCGACCAATGCCGAGTAGTAGTCCGCGTAGGGAAAGTTCCGTCCTTCGGCATATGTCCGAATCCAATCATTGAGCGCCTTTATCTTCGGGGACGGGTCTAAACCCTTATGCCACCAGAAGTCCTTCGCTGGCAGCACCGAACAGAGAACAACCTTGATACCATTTGCCCGCGCCAGATCACTCATGGACTGCAGATTATTCTCGGTGTCAACTAGGCGCATCTTTCCTGTATTTTCTGCAATGTCGTTTGCGCCCGCAAGAATGACGACGACTTTGGGTTTGAGACCAATGACGTCCTGTCGAAACCGGACCAACATCTGCGGTGAGGTCTGTGCGGTGATTCCGCGATTCACATAGGGCTTGCCGGGAAAGAACTTTCCGAGACTCGGAAGCAGCGGATTTCCCATCATTCCCCAATTCTCGGTAATGGAGTCGCCCATAAACACTACCCGCGTCTCAGATTCAGAAGGAGCCGGCATCGCTTCATCGGCTGCGCGATACCTCGCCAGATCAGCCCAGTCATTAAGCAGTTGCTCTTCGTGAGCCTTTTTTTGATAGGCGGCCGCCTGGTCCGACGACGTTTGACTCGTTGTCTCCTGTGCCGGAGCACAGGAACTAATCATGAGACCAACGATCGAGATGATATGTCGACGCATAATCTGAGTCATCATCGCCTCCCTACGCTTGTGATTGCGCCTTGGCAGTAGATTCCTGAGGCAGCGCCCGCCCTGGTGCACGATCGGAGTGGGTTGTCGGGGGATTTGCCAACTGCGCCGCGGTCGGCCCTCACGTCGGGCGTAGCAGCTTTCTTCTTCTGTCCGGTTACAGGGATTTTGTATCCATGAATCTCCGCCAGATCCTGGCTTCGTTGAGCAGAACTTCCTGCAACGCATTGAGCAGCTTCATTTCCAGAGCCGTCAGTCGATGCGACTCGGGGATGCCCTCATTGAGCACGCCAGGCGATTCTGTTTGGTCTGCGTCGAGGCCGGGGGTTTCCACAGCCGGCGGATTGGTGCGCAAGGCGTTCGAATCTCGAGGCAGCCGCGGGTTCGCCGACAAATGGGAGGAGTTCTGAAGATTTTTTCGCTGCGATTGGCTTTGACGCCGTAATTTTTCGGCTGGACTGATCGGCTCGTCGTGGAAGCAAGCCCGGCAGAAGGCCTCATCGTCGATAACGCGATCAGCCGGCACGCGTGAACCTGTACGCCTGAGATGCGCCGCGCAAAACAGCACGGGCGTTGGGGTGCATCGCCGCTGCGATAGTCCCAATGGATCCATCTGGCGTCCGCTCATTCTGAGCACGACCCGGTTTTTTCGTCAACCTGGTCTTCGCCCTCCGATTCTGGATCGTACAACTTGCCAAGCGCAAATCGACCCCTCTTAGGCTAGAATCCGGCCAAGGCCTTCCCATGAGCAAAAACATCAAAAAGCTCCCGAGCGGAGCCAAACTCTTTTTCCGTCGGCTGAAAGTCATGCAGCCAGAGCTGATGATCGAGGTGCGCCGATTCGTGCGCGAGAGGCCGGCCACCACGTTGACCGGAAGCATTCCGCTCGAGGACGTCCCGCAATTCCTGCGGGAAGTCAAACGCCGGCATGGGCAGATCATCGCCGAACAAAAAGAGGTCCGCCGGAGATCCGCCGGCAAGTAACGACGCCGCATCGTCAAGCGTGAGAAAAAGGCGGCGCGCCCTCCCAAATCACAATCTCGTACATCGCCACACCTGGGTCATCTACCCGCTCCCGCACGCCTTACGCGGAATCCCGGGCCGAGGGAAACGGGGCCGAACGGGCCAAGTGCTCCTTGGATATCCTCGGGCACGTCTTGTACGACGAGTGCCTCGATCTCGTAGGGTGGGTCGATGATCCGTCCGTCGGCGAGCCAATACTCGCATCCTCGAACGATCTTTTTTGCAACTGCGTACAAAAGGTCCACTGGGATGCTCATCTGCATTTGCTGCTCTGGCGGAAATCCCTGATGTAGTCCTAAGCCGGGAAGCAGATCTGTGCGGACTCGATCGAACCTATGTCGGTGGAATCGAGCGAGGTGAACGCAACGTTGCGCTGGTCAACTTAGAGAAGCTTGCCGAAACCCTGAAAGTCTCTTTGGCAGAGCTGTTCCGGTCGGTTTGAAATCACTTTTCACATAACAGGGTCGTATTCAAGGGCTCTTGTTGGGTCGCCCGTAAGTGCCTGTCTTGACAGCACGCTCGGCCGCTGAGTCTAGGTGTATCAAAGCGTGAGGATTGATACAGGTTCGAGACCGGAATCACCGGGCCTTCTAGCGGCTCGGGATATCCCCAGCTCGCGAGACCAGCGGCCTGGATACCGCCGATGATGCCGGGCATTACGATGGGTGGCGCTTGCCAAAAAACATATGAATTCGATTTAACCGCTTTCGCGTGAGGGAATTGTCTCATTCCTCTGCACTTAGCTTTATTTTCCTCGGGTTTTGGACAGGCGATCCGATCCAGGCGACTGTTTCATGGGTGTTGGGTTTTCGATCCCCCCACCCCTACCAGCTTTCTCATTCACTCTACAAGACTTGTGACTTCAGGGAGGCAGCAAAGGCAGCAATAAGAGCGAAGCGCGTCGGCAGATAGCAGGTGAAGCTCGCAGCACGGATGGCAAGCCGACGGAATCGCCCCACCCAACAGCGTTCTAGAGATTCCTAATTGTTCGCGAGAGTAGATCGCGGTGGCCGTCACCATGCTTGTTGCACATCACGTCATGCAACGAAAAGACCTAACATTTCTGCATCCAGCGCCGCGGTCGCCGGAGCTCCCGCAATTTTCTAGCGGCGCATTCGCATCAGGGGCTATTGAACCGATTCCAAACAAGATCGGCGAGGTATCGTTTCAGCGAAGTCTTTGAAACTGTTCTTACTGATCTTCAGTGATCGAATCTTGGACTCCAGGGTAGATCGGGCTATGCCCAGTTTGGTGGCCGCGCCGGAAGGTCCGAAGACCCGCCCTGCGCTTTCTCGCAAGGCAGCCTCAATCATCTCTTTTTCCTGAGCGGCGAGTTTTTCGGAGAGGTCCTGCTGGATTTTCGGTTCGGTCGCAAGCGGTTGCTGAGCAAGCCAGGTCTTGTCGACCGAGAAATTCTCTGTTTCGCACATGATGACAGATCGCTCAATCACGTTCTGCAATTCGCGAATGTTCCCTGGCCAGGGGTAGGAGCGAAGCAAGTCGAGGCTCTCCTTGGTTATCCCCTGTATGTTCTTTCTGACTTTCCTCGCGCAATGATCGACGAAGTATTCGACCAGCACAGGAATGTCTTCTCGTCGTTCCCGCAGAGGAGGCATATCAATCGGGAAAACGTTGAGCCGGTAAAACAAGTCACTACGAAAGGTTCCCGCAGCGATGGCCGCCTGCAAATTACGGTTGGTAGCAGCTATCACGCGGACATTCGTTTGGATGGACCGAGTTCCGCCGACACGCTCAAATTCGTGTTCCTGCAAAACACGCAGGAGTGCGATCTGAGTCTCGACGGGAAGCTCACCGACTTCATCGAGGAAGATCGTGCCTCCTTCTGCCAATTCGAAACGCCCCAGGCGCCGCTGCAACGCTCCGGTAAAAGAGCCCTTCTCATGGCCAAACAGTTCAGAGGCAATCAAGCCGCGCGGGATAGCTGCGCAGTTTACGCTTACAAAAGCGCGTGAGGAGCGCCGCGACCGCCGATGGATCGCACGCGCAATAAGTTCCTTGCCCGTTCCGGTCTCCCCGGTGATCAGCACGGTGGCGTCTGTGGGAGCAACCTTAGACACAAGAGAGAGTACTTTTTGCAGGGCGCCAGAACTCCCGACGATCTCGTCGCACATCGATCCCTTATCGATTTCTTCGGGCAGGGCGACGCTCTCGTGTTTGAGTTTCTCTTCAGACTGCTTTGGATCCGCCATGATTACCGCGACGCTAGCCATAGCTTGCCCCTTATCTAGAACGTTGCACCCTTAGACCTCTTTGTTTCACTGCGCGTATTCTGGAGGCACTTCCGCGTGCCGACAACCCCATATAGGACCGGGAGGAATACCCTTTTGAAGTGCGTGAGGACTAACACTAAAGAGGTAGGAGATCTAACTCTTTCGGTCTGGAGGGTCGATGCGCTTCCATCCAAAAAGGTAAGCATCGACCGACCAACCGCCAGGTCCGAGCAATGCCAGGGCGGCGCCCAGGGTTCCTAACAGGATATGAATCCACGGATCTCCAGCTTGTGAGACTACGCTCCACAGCTCAAGGACCGTCACCACTGTCCCCACAATGGGTATCCATAGACCTGCGAGCAGCAGTATCCCCGCTCCGGCTCCGAGCACGTGAAGTATGGCCACTCCGATCGCAGTCCCGCCCCGGAGCGACATAACTCCTTCTACAATCAATGCAATACCCGCCACCAGCCTCATCAAAAGAAGGCCGGCACCGGGCAAACCGTGGGCGAATGTCGAATAAAGGCGTCTCAATTGAGGTTAGGTTACAAAGTTCCCATTGCGGCCTAAAACCCTAAAAGGGTCCGCTCAAGCCACTCTTTCGAGTTATCTAAATCTCGATGATTCCGCGCTTCAGACCGATCATGGCGGCGTGGGTACGGTCGTTGGCGCCCAATTTGGAGAGGATGTTCCGGACTTGGCCCTTGACTGTTTCCTCGCTGACTGAAAGCTGCGCCGCAATCTCTTTATTGGCATTCCCTTCCGCAATCAGCCGCAGTACACGGATTTCCGCAGGGGTCAGCGCGTCATCGGTGGCATGCTCGGCAAGCTGCATGGAAGCCTCCGTGGAAAGTGCTTTTCTCCCGGCATGGACGCTCCGGATCGTCTCCAGCAGCTCCTTGTGCAAGCTATTTTTTAGTAGGTAACCCCGCGCGCCGGCTTTGAACGCCCGCAGCACCTGTACGTCGCCCGCATAGGTAGTCAGCACAATGATTCGCGCGTCGGGAAATTCGCCGCGAATCGCGATCATCGCATCGAGTCCATTCATTTCCGGCATCTGCAAATCCATCAGCGTGACATCCGGATGGTGCGCACGGAATTGCTGGATCGCTTCGCGCCCATTCGACGCTTCGGCGACTAGACTCATGTCCGCCTGCCCACCCACCAGCGCAGCCACCCCTTGCCGGAGGACCGGATGGTCGTCCACCGCCAGAATCCGAATCGGACCGGGCTCTGCACTCATGACTTCATCTCCGTGTCTTTCCCAGAGAACTTCTCAGCCAGCCACCAACGCCGTCGAGCGGGCGGTATCTCGTAAGCTCGCGACGCAGGAATCCTCAGCTCCACCTCTGTACCCGAATCGAGTTCACTCCACACCGCCAGATTGCCGCCCATAAGCTTGGCGCGTTCGCGCATGCCCCGCAAACCATAGTGTCCGGCGCGTCCGTCTTCATTCAGAAGCTTCGGGTCAATGCCCTTCCCATCATCCCGTACCCGCAACCGAAGCTGCCGCTCGTCATACCGGATTTCCACTTCGATCCGCTGCGCCTGTGCGTGGTGCAATGCATTGCGCAACGCTTCCCCAGCAATCCGGTAGACTTCGTCTCGCAATATAGGATGGAGGTCTCGCGGCGTGCCTTCTACCTCCACATGAAACTCGGCAGCATTTGGATTCAATTCACTGCGCACAAGTTCTGTTCCGAGAGCGGTTATTGCACTCGCGAGATCGTTGGTCACGGTCGTAGATGAACGTAACCCCTGCACGGCATCCCGCCCCTCGGTTATCGCTTGTGCCGACTGATCGATAGCATCATCTAGTTTTTGCTTGGGCTCGCCCGCCGGCAGTAGGTTGGAAACCGTTTGAAACCGCAGCAACAGTCCGTGAAAACTTTGCAGCAGCGTGTCATGCAATTCCCGCGCGACACGCGTGCGCTCACCGACGCGCTCTTCTAGGCGAATATTGAATTCCTTGGCGAGCTGGCGCAAGCGATAGAGGTACACGCACCACACCAAAAGAAGAATCAAGGCGGCGGAGCTAGTCCGAAACCACCAAGTTTGCCAGATGGTCGGTTCAACTTCGAACCCGACCGCAGCCTCGGACTCACTCCACAGCCCTTCGCTGTTACAGGCTACCAGGCGAAAACGATATGAATGAGCGCCAAGATTAGTGTACACGGCTTCCCGGGTTGCAACCGGCTCACTCCAGGAGCGGTCGAAGCCTTCGAGAAAATATCGAAAGCGAATACGCCCGGGCACCGCGAGGCTCAGCCCCGTGTACTCAAACGTGATTCGCCTGGGAGATGGAGGAATTCGAATGGAGCCAGTGAGGTTTACGGGGTTGTTATCGGCGATGATCGCCTCGATGTGAGGCAGCGCGGGAACTGAATAGTCCGTGATGTGGGATGGATCAACAACCGACAACCCGCTCCTGAGTGAAAACCAGATCCTGCCAGCTGAATCCGAGACCACCGATTGGCTCCGCTTCACTCCGTCAGTGCTCTCTAGACCGTCGGCCTGGTCATACTCGCGAGCATCGACTGCCTTCACAACACCGCTTACCAGTTTGTCGCGCGGAACGCGCAAAACATGATGTGAGGTCGCGATCCAAAACTTTCCGCTCTTGTCCTCCGCCATTCCGACTATTTGTTCGCGCAAAACGTCGGGCGATTCATGAGGAACTTGAAAACGGTTAGAGGCAAAAAAGGCAAGACCAGCAGACGTTCCACTCCAGAGAGTTCCGGATGAATCCTCGAAAAGGCAGTTCACCTCTGGCGAAGGCAAACCCTCTACCGTTGTATAGGTTCTCCATTGGCCGTTTGAAAAAGAACTCAGCCCGCTAGGTGTGGCAATCCATATTGCACCATCGCGGGTTTCGAGGATGGACGAGACGGTATTCGAAGCAAGGCCGTCGGTCGTCACGTAATTGGTGAAGTGCCCATCTTTGAATTTGCTGACGCCGCCGTTTAGCGTGCCGGCCCACACAGAGCCATCATGGCTCTCATGAACAGCATAGGCACTGTTTTGGGCCAGTCCGTTTGCCTTTGTATAACTCTGGCTCGCTATCGCACCGTTGCGAAATCGTAGACGGGTCAGTCCCCCGCGTTGACGTCCGACCCACACCACATCTGCCCGCCCACTAATGGAATAGACAACTTCATTTGGTGGTATCGATGTAACCGGTTGAACTAGTCCATTCTGGAGAACATACAGCCCACCTTGAGCGGGAGCCACCCAGGTGCGGCCCTCCGGGTCGACATATACAGGGCCATTGTGTTCGAAACGACGATCGCTAACAGATGAATAAGTTACGAACCCACTGTCCCGAATGCGGCCTAGCCCGCGCGCACCTCCGATCCAGAGATTCCCTTCGCGGTCCTCAAATAGCGCATTAATCCCTCCGTCTCCGCGAAGCACATTTTCTTCTGAGAACGAAATGCCTCCCGCATTAATGCGCAGTAGCCCGCGCGTCGTACCCGCCCAGATATTCGAGTCACGATCGGCCAGGAGGCTCAAAACCGGGACGTTACCGAAAGATGAAGGCAATTCGAGCCGATGAAAGCCGTTGCCGTTCCCGCGATACAAGCCCGTGTCTGTGCCGACCCACAACTCGTCAGTACCGATCGCCAGCAGACTATCGATCTTTCGGTCGGGCAATCCTGCGTTGACTTGAGTAGCTCGCCCGCCCGCAAGAAAAAAGAGGCCAGCGCCGAGTGTGCCCATCCAAATCTTGCCGTCGGCTGTTTGGGCCGTAGAGATTACTGGCGGTAATCCAGGCACGACATTGGGCGCCAGTTTCTGAACGTCGTCTCCCATGAAACGGAATGTGCCGTGCTCGACGTCCGAAACCAGTACTCCCCCGTTGGTATCTTTTGACAGGGCGGTGATTGCGGGTAAACCGTACCCGACGCTCTCAAACTTGCCATCTTTTTGGCGTACGACATAGGCGCCCTGTACACGGATCCACAGTTTTCCGCCCGCGTCCGTAAGCAGTTGCAATATCGAAACGTTCGAAGCGCTGGCGATGGAAGTAAGAGAGACAGGCGTGAAATTAAAGCCGTCAAAACGTATCAGACCTCTGTCGGTTCCAATCCAGAGGTATCCATCTGCGGTCTGCGCGATTCCGTTGACAGCGCCGCCGGGAAACCTGGTTTCGGTGGTCCATTGTTCGCGGACGTACTGCGATGGCAAACGATTGGGATCGAGTGCACGTGCATCGGCGACAAGGCCCACTAGCACGATTCCAATAAGGGGCCATTGAGTTTGCTTCGACCAGCAAATCACGGAAGGTACTCGAATTTGTCGATTATGACCTCATTTTCTTTTTTTAGGGGGATTTTGCCTTGATGAAATACATACAAGGCGATACGCACCGATTGGCCCCCGGGGGAAGGCACACCGGAGGTAAACACATGCCGGTTAATGACACGGCCGCCGCCTGTATCGTCCGATCCTGCTAACGTCGAAAACGTTACTTTCCCCGGTTCCCACCGAAACGAATGTGTGCAGAGACCAGGCGGCGCCCGAAAGGCAACAATGTTAGCTGGAACGTAGTAAGGCTGGACGACATAATTCACGTTGGTATTATCAGGGTCTCCCCAACGACCGACTTCTACGTCCAACTCGCGCCGGGTGCTCTCTGTGCCAACGCCGTCCCAGGTGATTAGTGTCAAAAGGGCAGAAGGTTCGAGATGAGAGACATCGCGCACCTGGAACCTGTATGTTCCGTATCCCAGGCTGTGCATGAGCTTTAGCTCCGCCCCAGCCCACTTTCCCGGGCTACCCGAAGTGCGAAGATGCAGTGCACCTCTTTCGTCCGTCCAAACGTTCGCGGGATCGAAAAAGTTTCTTGACCCAGCGCGAAAAATCGGACCGGTGCTCGTCGTCCACTCGTAACCACTAAAGTTCAGTATCTTGGGCGACGGGAGTACCGGCGCTGCGCCTTCCCCGTTAACAACTGCCAGAGCCTCCACGCCATTGCCGACGATCGGTAACGATTCCGTTTGTTCAGGTGGATTGTAGGTTGGATCAACCAACAGAGCGGCATATTGTATTCCTAAGTGGACTGAAGCTTTCCACCGGCCGTCAGCTTCGATTTTCGCAAACGGCTGACCTGATTGCTGACACAGGCCCCATCGGCCATCTGTCTTTGCGTACAACAAGATTTGCTGCCCGGGTCGAGCCCCTGTGGCACGA
Organism: uncultured Acidobacteriota bacterium; assembly: GCA_963721915.1. GTDB lineage: Bacteria > Acidobacteriota > Terriglobia > Acidiferrales > UBA7541 > Acidiferrum. Next base: position 236,480 of record CAVRLD010000015.1, read on the forward strand.
CCTTCGGTCATGTCCGTCTTGTAGTCACGTTCGGTTATGTCTATCTTGTAGGGACTCTCCTGATATGCGGCGGGGACCTTGCTGAAAGCGACCGTTGGAGCTGAATTTCTCGGTGAAGAGTGGCATCCGGTCAGCACAAAGTACACCAACAGCACTGAGAATGTTGCGGTACGTGTGACTATGTGCGGGCGCGACACCATCAATCTCCGTCACGATCCGAGGTAAGGCGGCCATGGCTGCACCCACCATGGCCTGCTGTGCGCATAAATAACAATCTGCTGCTTTGGTCGAGCGTTTCTGACCCGTCCAGAGATCGTGTCGACTCGTTCCCGAGGGTGGCTCCTTGTGAGCATGTCAGACCCCAGGGTTTTAACTCGGGCGATATAGCCAGTCTGCTCTGAAAGCAAACCCAAAGTCGAGGTTTGGGCGCGGCAGTGCACGTATGCACCGAACGAGGCCCCTCTACCGGCTACGAACATCAATTCGCTTCCTCCCAAACAGCATGGCGTCGATAGACCATGCGCCCGGCCCAAGCATCGCTAGGCTTAGTCCGAGAACCGCAAGCAAGAGATTCAGGTCCGCGCGCCCTCCATGAGAGAAGACAATCCACACCCCGATGATTGATTGCAAAGCTCCTGCAACGGGCGTCCACAATCCTGCCAGCAGCAAACTTCCGACGCCGATCGGCGATGAATCTTGCGTAAAGCCCGTCATGGGGCGCTCCCCAAAATCCGGACCAGCCTTCAAGTAATAACGGGATGGCTGCCGCTAGGCGCAGGACGAGGAGTCCAGCGCCGGGCCAACCGCCAGGAAACATCGTAAACAATCGTTGCAAGTTTTCCCCTTACTTCACCCTAATTTCATACTCGTACGAGGCGAATGTAATGGGATAGCGGACCCTGCGAATCCCCAAATGTGGGGGACGCTTTAGACTCTTTTGGGTGGTTTATAAGGGATTTATAATTCGATGATCCCACGCTTCAAAGCTGCGGTCACCGCGTGGGTTCGGTCATTGACGCCAAGCTTGGAAAGGATGCTCTTGACGTGGCCCTTGACCGTATCCTCCGAGATCGCTAGCTGATCAGCGACCAGCTTGTTCGAATTTCCCGCCGCAATCAGGGAAAGAACCTCAATCTCTCTTTCACTCAAAGAGTCATCAGCAGCATGGCTGGCGAGTTCGGCGGCGACCTCCGCGTGAATGAATTTCTTGCCCGCTCGAACAGCCCGAATCGTGTCCAAAAGATCCTTCCGCACGTTGCCTTTCAAGATATAAGCTTGCGCGCCGGCTTTCATCGCCCGCTTGCACAGCACGTCGCCCGCGTAGGTCGTCAGCACAATGATCCGCGCCTCTGGGAATTCGCTCCGAATCGCAATCAGGGCATCGATCCCATTCATTTCTGGCATTTGCAAGTCCATCAAAGTGACGTCCGGCCGGTGCGACCGGAACTGTTCGATGGCCTCGCGGCCATTCGACGCTTCGCCAACCAAACTCATATCCTTCTGATTGGCGATGAGCGCGGCGACTCCTTCGCGAATCAGAGCGTGGTCGTCCGCCGCGAGAACTCGAATTACAGTCAGGACTGGTGCCCGTCTTTGGACCGCTGTTCATCGGTTCCCTCAATCTTCTTTCGCCAGAACCAGAATCTGCGACGCGCTTCGGATTTACCGTAAGCAATGGCCGCAGGAACAGTCAACTTAATTTCCGTCCCGGCTCCGTACTTCACTCCAGACTTCCAGCTTCCCGCCAAAGCTCTTGGCGCGTTCGCGCATACCGGGCACCCCCCAGTGTCCGGCGCGAGCGCCCTGATTGGCAACATGAGGATCAATACCTTTCCCGTCGTCTCGCACGTGCAGCAGAAACTCAGAATCCCCGTACGTAATTTCCGCTTCGATCTTTTGTGCCTTCGCATGGCGGAATCCGTTTCGCAATGCCTCGCGCGAAATTCGATAGATTTCATCGCGTAGCATGGGATTGAGCTCCTCGTTGTTTCCCTTCCACGAGGACACGCACGCACGGGACAGCGCCGTTACCGCCCTGTGTGGCCAACTCCTCGCTGAGTGCGGTCAATGCCTGTGCAATGTCGCTCTCGCCGACGATGGATTGGCGTAAGTCTGAGACCGTATCTCGGCCTTCGGCGATCGCTTTGTCCCCGCGTTCCAGCGCAACGTCGAGCGCCTCGATGGCTTCGCTCGACCGCAGGGGAAGCAGATCCCGGACTGCCTGCAAGCGAAACATCAATCCCTGAAAACCTTGCAACAACGAATCGTGAAGCTCCCGCGCGATGCGTGTCCGCTCGTTGACCCGCTCATCCAATCGCATGTTGTATTCCCGCACCAGTTGCTGAACGCGAAGTTGATAAAGCGCCCAGACCATACAAACAGCCGCAATCCCGCAGATGACTCTGAACCACCGGGTGGCCCACCAAGGCGGCAGGATCTGGATGCGCAGTTGCGCGCCGGGTTCGCTCCATGGACCTCGGCGGCTCGCACCCTGCACATGAAACATGTAAGTACCTGTCGGCAGCGTCGTGTAGCTCGCAAGCCGCTGGTCGCTTCCCACCTCATTCCACCTTTGGTCCAATCCTTCCAACATGTAGCGGTAGCGGTTAGTCGCAGCATTGAAATAGCTCAATGCGGAAAACCCGATGGAGAAAATGTTTTGCGAGTGAGAGAGTGTGATCGTATCGGTGTAGTTGACGGCTTTCTTCAGCGGCGAGCCGAGGCTGAGGGTGACCGGCCTTCCGAATAATCGGATATCGGTCAAGACAATCGGCGGGACAAACGCGTTCGCAACGACCGCGTCGGCCACTACCTGGTCGGGAAAGAATGCGGTCACTCCGCTGAAGCCTCCAAAAAACATCTCACCCGCGGCACTCTTGGAGCAGGCGCCCCACCCGGTAAGATCTGGGCCGGGAAGACCGTCTGCCACAGTGTAGTTGCTGAATCTCTGGGTTCGCGGGTCAAAGCTCGATACCCCTTTATTCGTGCTCATCCAAAGCAGACCGCGCTGGTCTTCCAGAATGCAGCTAACAACATTCCCCCCCATACCATCGCGCTCGTTGTAAACCACAAATGTGCTTGTTCTGGGATCGAATTTGTCCAGTCCGTTTTGAGTGCCAACCCACATTCTTCCTGCGCGATCGAAATAGATGGCGACTACGCGGTTGTCGCTGAGACTGTGCGGGTCGTCGGACTCGTGGCTGTAGACTGTGAACTGGTCAGTATTTGGATCGAATCGGTGCAGCCCTAAATTGCCGCCAAGCCACAAGTTTCCTTGTGGGTCTTCTGCGATCGCGTAATAGTTCAGGCCTCGGGTTTTCGGGTCTGGCTTGTAGGTTGTGAACCGCTGTGTGAGCGGGTGGAAACGACAGAGACCATCCCACGTTGCAGCCCACAAGGTGCCCCGATGATCGATAAGCAACCGCTGTACGACACCACTACACAAGGTTGAGGGATCGGAGCGGTCGTGGATGTAGCGTCGAAGTTCTCCCGTTCTCCGGTTGTAACGCAACAGCGGATTCGAGCCTGCTATCCAAAGCACGTCTGGTCCGTCTTCGATGATCGAAAGCACTTCAGACCCGGCGACTGGCTGGAAGCTGGAGGACAAGCCGGTCTTGCGATCAATTCGCACCAGCGAACGATTGACGCCGACCCACAAAACGCCTTGCCGATCCTCATAGAGGGCCCCAACGAGACCCGGATTTATGGTGTTGCGACCGCCGGAGGGGTTCGTCAATTTTGTAAATGGCGGTGGCTTGGTACCAAAGAACTGTGGCTCCACGTCGTGCATACCGACCCAAATGTTCTTTTCGCGGTCCTCGAATAGGGCTATGACTCGGTTGTCAACCAGACTGTCGCTATCACCAGGGAGGTTGTGGTAGCTGATGAAACGCCGATGCTCGCGGTCGAACTTGAGCAATCCACCGACCGCCGTTCCAAACCACATGGTGCCTTCGTGGTCCTCCAGCAGGGCGTACGCCGGGTTCTTCAAGTTGCTCTCGGGGCCTCGTGAGTCGAATCCGTAGCGAGTCAGTTTGTTGGTCTTGGGATCGAACGTGGCGATGGAGCCGTCTGGACCGTAGACGATCCAAAACACGCCGAAACGGTCTTCGTGGAACCAGAGCCCGATACCCGACTCCCCTGTAAGGACGTGCCTCTTCACTTTTCCAGTGTTCCTATCAAATTCGTCGAGCGTCTGGCTGGTGCCGACCCAAAACCGGCCTGCTCCGTCCTCACCGGTGGACTTGATATCGTTATCCCCGAGGCTGGTAGGGTCTCCCGGGTCGTGGTAAAAGTGCTTGGTCTTACCCGTGACCGGATCCAGTCGGAATAGTCCCTTCCGAGTGGACAGCCATAACATGCCTGACGAGTCCTGACTGATCTGGTTGACAGTCGTCGTTAAGCCACTTGAATCCGGGTCATCGAAATGATAGTGACTGAATTTTTCCGTAAGCGGGTCAAAGCGGTCGAGAAGCTGGTCTGTTCCGACCCAAATCGTGCCGTCGCGGTCCTTAAACAACGAATAGACGAAAACCCCACTGAGGCTTTCCTGGCGTTCCGGCTCATGTTTGAAGACTTTGAAATTGTAACCGTCATAGCGATTCAGGCCGTTCCATGTTCCGAACCAAATAAACCCCTGGTCGTCCTGAACGATATCCGAAACCCTAGCTTGAGAGAGGCCTTGGGAACTGGATATCCGTGCAAAGCGGATATCCTTACCCTCGATGACGGGAAGCCTAATGGTTTCAGTGTCCACCGGAGAATCGAGCGAGGAGGTGTCAGCACTATCGCCCGCTCTTGCCCAGGCTAAGTCGCAAACTGGGACTAAAAGCAGAACGGCCAAGGACAGTTCGAGCGCAGGGCAGCGACGTAAACTCAAGCTCATCTTTGATGAACTTCCGGCAGAACATTCACTAAGGTCGATAACCACAGAAACTCAGGGTCTAGGCACACTGCGCGTTTCTACCGATCGCGGCCAAAGCGAATCAAATTTAGGGGCTCGCGCCAGATCGCAATTAGTAACCGCGTGCGTGCGATCGTTAGCCCGAATTCTATTTACTAAATCTTTGACGTGGAAGTTGTTGCCGCGCCGGTCGCAGAGTGGCATCTTGCAATGGAGCTTCCACCGGTTTTCCCCAACCTCGCGATGAACGAAAGCCCTACACTTCCACTGGGAGACGTCATACATAATGACGCCCAGGTATTCGAGCCAACGTTTGTTGAAGTAATCGAGGTAGCCGTCAGGCCCATCGGTGTGAATCATCGCGCGCATAGAGTCGACGAGGAACTGACTATTCAACGACTCGGATTCCTGTCCTGGCAAGGCCACGGTGCGTATCATACACCCAGAGAATCCGCACTGGGCGACGATCCAGTTGTTTCAAACGAAAGCCGGCCAAGCCTGCCCCACTGAACAGACAGCTCCTGCACGAATCGAGGCTCTTGGCGAACCACCTCCTCTGAACCTCTTAGCCTTTGCCCCGAAGCACGTCAGCACTTGTCCGCACCTGCCTGTGCAGGACGCGATCGTCTGGCGAGCGCCTTCCCTTGACCTCGCTGGCGGGTCGCGGCTTCACAAGATATGACCGCGGACGAACGCGGGTCCAATTAGGATCGGGGTTTTTATAGGCGTAGCGCTCGATTTGGAGGTAGTGCTTCGGCCCGGTGCGAGCAGACCATCTAGAGATTATCGCTCGGACTACTCGACGGCGATCTTGGTGCCGCGCTGACCGGTGTTGGACAGGTGCTCGATGCGGCTGTCGATGACGGCGCGAATCCCCTTCAGGAACTCGATCCGGGAATTTGTGAAGTGTTCCCGCACCTTGGGAGACACATCGAAGGCTTCCCGCAATTGGTTGACAAGTTCGCGGCACGGGCAGCGCTCCTGAATAACAGGTTGGGTCGCATTCTGCTGAGTTGCTTCTTGTTCGCTCATTGTGCCTCCTTCATTTCGACAGTGAGAATCCGATTTTCGAGCCGCGCTCGGGCGGGTACCAGCGTGGCCATCGAGCGGGGCAGGCCGACATGGCGTCGCAGCGTGCCGACCTCCACGACCAGTTCGTCGCCCTTCTTGAACAGCCCGATATCGCCCTTGGTCGCGAACGGTAAACGGAGCCGAACCTCGTACTTGCCGTCCCGTTTCCCGAACACGTAAGGTTTCTCGGTCTGAGTCACGGCGGACGGGTCTTCTCCCTCAGGATACAGCACTTTAGCGAGATCCTGCAGCCGCTGTTTGCCCAACACCTCGTGCGCGAACAGGGGCACACGCCTCACCGCCACGGGCGCAAAATACTCCTCAATCTCGCGCGATACATTGTTCTGGGAGCTGTGCCACTCGTTGAACCATGCATCCCGAATCTCAGGCGGCAGGACGCGGTTGACAATGACCGTGTCCACCGTTAATCCATGTAGCGAAAAATATACAAACGCACGCTGCGTCTCGCGAAGGACCATCTTCTCTGGATTGGTGACCAGCCGTACGGAGGTGGTGTGCGGATCCTCCATGATTTCGTCAACGCCTTCTAGTTTCTCGAAGAGATCACGGATATTCGCGAAATAACTGTCGGTAGGCAGTTCAAACGGGGCGACACGATTGGCAATCGGACGCACGGCTTTAAGCAAGGTACGCTGAAACGGAAATATATGCTTCATGTACCAGTCCAGCGTCGTGGGCATGCTAATGAAACGCATGGATTCAGCCGTGGGCGCTGCGTCCAGTACGATGACGTCGTAGCGGTTCTCGCGGCGATATTGGTTGATGTACATCATGGCGCTGAGCTCTTCCATGCCCGGCAGAATGGCCAATTCTTCCGCTTCGACGTCGCTGATTCCCGTCGTACGCAATACCGAAATGACATAGGAGGAAATCTGCTGCCAGTGGCGCTTGACCTCTTTCTGAATGTTCAGTTCGAAAATGGATAGGTGGTCCTGGATCGGAAACGGATCCGAGGTCTGGACCTGAAATAGCTCCACATCTAGATCGAACGAATCTGCCAGGCTGTGAGCGGCATCAATGCTCATGACCATGGTGCGGTAGCCCAGGTCGGCAAGTCTCATGCCGGTTGCCGCCGCAAGGCTCGTTTTCCCTACGCCGCCTTTGCCACTGAACAACAAAATCCTCATACACTCATTGTACGCGAGCGGCATGCCTAGGTTTACTTGGTTGAGACCTTCAGAGCCAGCATTGTTATCGCGCTGGGAAAAGCGTGGAAGAGGAGGAACCGAAGATGAGACGGTGAAACCCCTTAATGGAATCCAGCGGGTGTAAGTCCCGCACGGCCAAAGCGAGCACGCAGGCCGATAGCGAGTGTTGCCATTCACCGGGCGACTGGTGGGTGCGAAGCGTACACAGCAAGGAAGTAGGCCGTGAAGATTCACCTCCGAAAACTCGGCTTGTTGCGATGCCGACGCTGTTAACAAGGCGGAAGGCAGCATCCGGCCGACCGCTATTGCGAGGTCGCGCCGGGGTCGCCGGAGTCCCTAGCTCGGGGCATGCTTCCAAAAGGATTCCCCATGAACCCAGGAGAGCTCACCATCTTCGCTCGCAAGAGCGGTAACGCGGGCGCCAAGGGAGACCGTAGGCGCCTGTCCACGGATGGAGGAGCAGTCTTACGACCCCGTAGTACCGACGAAGGTGGGGAACCGCAGGGCTTCGAAAGGAGCGGCCACGGAACCCACTGGAGGGAAGGGGGAAACAGGTGCACGTATCTGGCGAAAGGAAACATAGCCGAGGCTCAGACCTCGACACACTATGTCCATTGCAGCGATGCTAGTTGGCGTTCTAGCGGGTGAAAGTCCCGCCAGGGGAGCTTGCCCAGTTTCCCCTGTAGTTATATCCGGCGGCGGCGCGGGCGACCAAGCCGTCGAAAGCCAGGAAGTAAAAGTCCCCGTTGGCTGGGTGAAAGCCTGGTCAGCTCCGACAAGGGGGGCGAGCAAATCGACAGGTCGTAACGAAAGTAAACCGTTGGTAAGCCTCGAAATTGTGTCCCCACTGGAATCGGAGGGTGGGAGTGTTGGAAGTGCCGAGACCCTTGGACATGGTCGAAGGCCGACGTCATTGGCGAAGGAACTGGGTCTATGCAACCAATGAACTTCCCGGGGTCGTAGAGGACGACATGTCGATAGAGAATAGCCAATGAAAGCACGGAACCACTCGTGGGTCGCCTAGGTGTCGCAGTCACGACACACAGCGAGGGCACTGCGTATAAGCCACGCGGTGGCGAAGTCGCGGTGTGCCTGCGAGTGGGGCGGATGGGGCCGATTAAGTGAGGATGGACCGGGACAGAATAACCCGGACCGGAGCGAGGGCCCCTGGGGTAGAGCGGTAATGCCGCTTGCATGGTGGTATGTCATCGCGCAGATCGCTCCGACTTAGAACGGAGAGCCCGATGCTGCGAGGAGGGCACACGAAGGACGAACGCAAACCGGGGAGGGCATCCGGGCAGGCGTCGCCTGAAAGACCAGCCTTGAAGCCGTAACGGAGAAAATCCGCCTTACGGAATTTTAGGGGGAGCGGTGGAAACGTCGGCATCATACGAAGCCCGGTCCGCGCCACCGCCCTACCCGGCCACAAATCGACAGAATATCCGAACTAGCCAGGGAGGATCCGAAGCGACAATTCTTTTCGATCGCTCATCGGATCACGCCCGAGGCGTTGTATGCGGCTTTCCGAGGACTCAGAAAGAAAGCCAGCGCAGGAGTGGACGGCGTCACATACCAAAAGTATGAAAAGGATGCCGCGAGGAACATCCAACAGCTTCATGAGCGACTCAAAGAGGGCAAGTACCGAGCCCAACCGCTGCGCAGGATCTATATCCCCAAGGAAAACGGCAAGGAGCGACCTATCTCCATACCGTCTTTGGAGGACAAGATCGTGCAGAAGGCGACGGGCGAAGTGCTAAACGCCATCTATGAGCAGGATTTCCTCGAATGCTCGTACGGGTTTCGACCCGGACGAGGGCCGCACCAGGCGCTGGACGAGGTGGGACGAGTCATCTGCACAAGACCCACCAGCTGGATCCTGGAATTAGATATCACCGCGTACTTCGATTCGATCGTGAGAGAGCAGCTCATGGAGATGATCGAAAAGCGAATCAGCGATGGCAGCGTTCTCCAGTTGATACGGAAGTGGATTCAAATCGGAGTCATCGACGAGGGCCGATTACTCGTGAGCGAAACAGGGACAGGGCAAGGGCAGACGATCAGTCCGCTTCTCGCCAATATTTACCTGCACTACGTGCTTGACGAATGGTTCAAGAACGAAGTGAAGCCCCGCCTGAAGGGGGCAGCACACGAGATACGCTTCGCCGATGATGCCGTGCTGTGCTTCCAGTATCGGGAGGATGCCGAGAGGGTGATGGAGGTCTTACCGAAGCGGTTTGCAAAATACGGTCTGACGCTCCACCCGGAGAAGACACGGCTGGTGGACTTTGGGCGATACGCGGAGGAACATGCGAAGCGGCAGGGGAAGAAACGAGCCACGTTCGATTTCCTCGGCTTCACGCACATCGGCGCACGCAGCCGGAGAGGGAAGTTCATGGTGAACACGAAGACGATGAAGAAGCGTCTCCGACGGGGCCTGACGGCGGTAGCCAATGGTGCCGGGAGCACCGCCATGAGCCAGTGGACAAGCAGCTGAAGACCCTCAACGCCAAGCTCCGAGGCCACTACCAGTATTACGGACGTCCGACGAACTCCAGGAGCCTCTGGCAGTTCTATAGGGCGGTCTGCAAAATCTGGCGGAAGTGGCTCAGTCGCCGAACTCGCGAGAAGGCAATGACGTGGGAGAAATATACCGAATTCCTCCGTCACCACCCCTTGTTGCTTCCTTGGATCACACGATCTTGGAGCTGTGCGGGGAGTAGCACCTGAGGAACCCGCTGCGTGGAAATCTGCACGGTGGGGTCTGGTGCAGCAAAGCTAGCTGTTATTCCAGTGGGTGAAAGTCCCACCGACAGAAAAGTCCAGAGACTGTCGTAGTGATATCCAGCAGCGAGAAAGGAGACTGACCCGCTGAAAGCCTGGATGTAAAAGCCCTCGTGGCTGGGGTAATGCCCGGTTAGATCCGGTGCAGCGAGGATAGCTGCTATTCCAGTGGGTGAAAGTCCCACCGACAGAGAAGATCCAGTGACTGTCGTAGTTATATCCAGCAGCGAGAAGGGTGACCGACTCGTGGAAAGCCTGGATGTAAAAGCCCCTGTGGCTGGGAGAAATCCTGGTCGATCCGTCAGAGGGGCGAGCGACCGGACAGGCCGTAGCGAATGCGAACCAGTAAGCCCCGAAATACGGGCCCTGCTAGAAACGGATGGCAGGATACACGGGAGAGCCGAGCCGCTCAGATCTCGGTGAAGGCCAATGTCGGAATCGAGAAACTGGATGAGTACGATTTCGATCTCCCCGGGGACATAGGGGACGGCATGTCGGGAAGGAATGTGCAGCGAAAGCTCGGAACCACTCGCGGGTCGCCTAGCAGGCTGCGGAAAAATCGTGCGGAGCCAGCAATTTCTAGGTTGGTTTAAGTCACTCGGGAGTTTTCGAGCCTTTGCGGCGTGATTTGTCGTGCTACCGAGCGCCCGAAAGAGGTGTTTCAGCTCCGTTCAGAGACACTACGGCCCGCACTGACTACGTTGGAACTGCGCTGCGCATCAGGTTTCGCATGCGCACCAGGTTGTAGGCCGCGCAAGCGAACGTAAAGATCCAATCGACCTTCAGCGTCCCGCGATGCCGCACTTTGCGCAGCAACGCAATGGTCTTCAACCAACCAAAACATTCTTCGATGCGCTTCCTTTTCTTCTGACTGATCGCATAGCCCGCGTGCCGCGCCGTGCGACTATCGATAGCGCTGCCGCCTCTGCGCCCAAGGTTTTGCGCCACATGCGGCGTCACCCATAGGTTCCGACACTCGCGCACGAAATCCGCCGTGTCGAAGCCCTTGTCTCCAGCTACCGTCACCCGCTTGCTTCCCGGAAGTTCCTGCAGCATTTCCAGAGCGGCATAGCGCTCCGCCGTGCCCGTGGCTTCCCACACCCGGCTGTCCACCATCAACCCGTTGCGATTCTCCACCAGCAGATTCCCGCTGTAGCTCAACTGGGCCTCCTTGCCTGGACCTTTGCGCGCCATCTGCGCTTCGGGATCGCTTTTCGACTCATGCGTTTCGTTCGAGCGCTTCTCGCCGCGATAATCCACCGTGGGATTTCCGGGATCATCCGGCGGAGACGAACTCTTCTTGTTCTTAGGCTGAAAACTCTTCACGCCGGCCCAGGCTTCCAGCAAACTTCCATCTACCGTGAAGTGCTCGTCCGAGGCCCAGCCCTGCCCGCGGGCTTGCTCCACCACCAGCGACAGAAACTCCTTGGCCACTTCGGCCTCTAGCAAACGGTCGCGGTTCTTGGTGAACACCGTGGCATCCCACACCTCATCGTCCAAGTTCAGCCCCACGAACCAGCGAAACAATATGTTGTAGTCGATCTCCTCCACCAGCAGCCGCTCGCTGCGTACCGAGTACAGCATCTGCAGCAACAGAGCCCGCAGCAACTGCTCCGGCGGAATCGACGGACGGCCCACTTGGGAATACATCTTGTCGAACTCTGGCGAGAGTTCCTTGAGGACCTTATCTACCATCGTGCGGATCGGCCGCAGCGGATGATCTTGGCGTACCCGCTGCTCCGGTGAAAGGTAGCTAAACACATGCCCCTGCTGCTGATCGTTTCCTCGCATGCCTAATCAGACGCACCGCGCGCCGCCTCGTTACAAAATTCCTGGCTTTTTCAGCATCCTGCTAGGCGCTCCCGCACAGCGAAGGCATCGCGTATAAGTCGCAGAAACGGCGAAATCGCGATGTGCCTGCGAGTGGGTCGGATGGGGCCAATAAGCGTTGATGGCTCGGGACAGAATAACCCGGGCCGGAGCGAGGGCCCCTGGGGCGGAGTACAACCCCACTCCATGGCGGCACACTAAAGAGTCATCGGCCCGACACAGTGCGGGACAACCGACTCTGACCACGCGGTGTGCGAAGGACGGAGGTAAACCAGACATCCATCGGCGAATGTCGGGAGCAGGCTTAAGCCGACGATGCACTGGGCAGACCCTGTCTGACATGCCAGCCTTCCAGCCGTACTGGGGAAAACCCGCCGTACGGAATGATAGGGGGGACGGTGGAAACGTCGGCATCATTCGAAGCCCGCTACGCGCCACTGTCCTACCCGACTCTAGGGGGGCGAGCAACCTGACAGGCCGCAGCAATGGTGAACCAATAAGCCCTGAAATACGTGCCCTGCTTGAAACGGATGGCAGGATAATCGGAAGAGCCGAGCCACTCAGATCCTGGCGAAGGCCCATGTCGGAATCAAATTTTCTGGAGAAAGACGACTCCGATCTTCCCGGGGACATAGAGGGCGGCATGCCAGGGAAGGAATATGCAGCGAAAGCTTGGAACCACTCTGAGGCCGCCTAGGCGCTCCCGCACAGCGAAGGCATCGCGTATAAGTCGCAACGTCGGCGAAATCGCGATGTGCCCACGAGTGGGTCGGATGGGGCTGACAAGCGTTGATGGCCCGGGACAGAAGAACCCGGATCGGAGCGAGAGCCCCTGGGGCGGAGTCGAAACCCCACTCCAAGGCGGTGCACTGAGGAGTCGTCGGCCCGACACAGAACGGGACTACCGAGTCAGACTACGCGGTGCACGAAGGGCAGAGGCAAACCAAGTGTCCGTCGACGAATGCCGGGAGCAGGCTTAAGCGATGGATGCAATGGGAAGGCCCTGTCTGATATGCCAGCCTTCCAGCCGTACTGGGGAAAACCCGCCGTACGGAATGATAGGGGGGATGGTGGAAACGTCGGCATCATTCGAAGCCCGCTACGCGCCACTGTCCCACCCGACTGCGGGGGGAGAGCGTCGGTGCTGCCATGATCGACCTAAACGGGCACGAAGCTGGAAACGGCGGATACGGCCAAGGAAGATCTACCGCACGCCGGGTTCTCCTCTACTCGGAGAGATGTCCGGTAACCCGACTTACCGTCCAATGACAACCTGGATCGGCATCGCATACGGCTTTCCAAGGGGTTTTCTGGACAGAACTTTGAACTTAACGATGCGTAACGGGTGTGAGCCTGGATCGCCGAATCGCGGCTAGAAATGCATACGGAAACTCAGTTATGCGAGGGCAGCAAATCCCAAATGCCAAGGTCTTCCGTGCCGAGAACCCAGGAGCAAAACCCCTGGAGATCGCGATCCTTAACCAACGCATAGCGTTCGCGAAACGTGCGGACATCAGTGTAGAAGACCCATTCACGCAAGTCATCCCTGTAGATATAGAACCACGCGGAACGGTCCGTGGGGTCCCATTCGATATGGCCGTTATAGGCCTTGGCAAGATCGAGTGCATCGCTGGTGGAGATATATTCGGCAGAAGGGTTGGGTTTATCGCCGGGCTTATCTCCGATTTTTACCGGCGTGCCGGCAAACCAATGATAGCCATAGAGCGGAATTCCCAGCGAAAGCTTCTCGGGAGGTACGACTTTCAGCGCATAATTCAGATTGCCGATGGTCCAGGCCCATCCAGCCACGGGGCCGGGAGCGGTCCAGCGTGTATGCTGGTCGTAAGTCATTAGGCAGATGAGATCGACGGCCTGTGCCAGGGCCTTCAGATCGTACGCGCCGCGCCAATTCTCGTAAATCCACGCGGAAAAGCCGCTTTCACCAGGTGCTCCCGGCGCGTTGGGCACAGTAGCTATGGTGAGTTGCAGACCTTCCCGGTGGAAAGCGGAGGCGGTCTCGCCGACCAGCGTCGTGAGTGCATCACGGTCGGTCCACTTGACGTTCTCGAAGTCGAACTGAAAGCCGCTGTAGCCATTTTCTTTGCAAGCCCGGAGGAGTTCGGAAATCATGTGGCGGTAGGCTTCGGGATTTTGGAGCAGCTTGTGGAACTCTTCCTGCACGAAACCGCTGTTGACGACAAGGGGCATAACGGAAACGTGATGCTCGCGTGCGGTTTCAAGGACAAGCGGGTTGGGTCCGCCGGAGACCAGACCGTTGGCGTCAACCACGTACCAAGCGGGAACCAGAATATCGATCTTTCCGGCATGGACTAGGAATGATCGTACTGATGTAGGTTCGCGCGTCAGATAGAAGAGCGATCTAGGTTGTTTGGCGTCGATGGATGACGTGACGATCAGAAAAAACAGTATGGGGGTAAGGGAAAAAAGAAGTCGGTTTCTCATATTGGGCCGCACAAGTGTAGCTGTGACGGACACTGCCACGCAATTGAAGAGGGATTTCCATATGTCCGATAACCCGACTTGACCGGGAGCTATCACCGAAGGCTAGCTCTGTCCTATCATTCACAGTCACTTCATATGCTCGCGGAGATTGACCAGCAGTTGATCGGCCGACTCGAGGCGGATCAAGCCTGCGCGTGGGTACTCGACGTCAAGCATGACATACACGATGATTACCGTGAGGACTGTGAAACCGAGGATGTGGAGCCAACTCCGGTGTTGGCCGCTCGACATCCGAAAACCAGCTAGCAGGGCACAAATGAGACCCAAGCCGAACAGAAGAGCGTAAACGATCCTCGGAGGGTGAATTTGCAGCGCCATTGTACGCGTGGTAGAGATGTCAATCATGTTGTTTAGCGCGGGAAGCAGCAACAGACCAGCAGTAGGAGGAGAATCGGGGAGTCGAGTAGCTGCTACCGCCTCGGTCCAGACCTCTTCCTGAATCTTCTTGGATCTGGCCATCTCCATTTCGGCTGCCACCATATCTGGAAGCCTGCGGTACGTCTCCAGCCGCGAGTCCACATAGCGGCGAAACAATTCCTGAAGTGCAGGCTGTGCCTGATGGGACAGTAAGTGCAGCCGCAGATAGGCGGTCTCGATGGCATTGGCTTCCTCGGCGACCAACATCCGTTTCTCGTTAAACCGCGATGCCGCTCCGGAGAAGGTGAACGCTACCATCAGGCCAAACAGGGCAAAAACCGCGCCCTCGACCGTGCCAAGACCGCCTCGCTCACCTTCCGACTCTTTCGGACGGCGCCGGACACCAAAACGGCGGCCGACCTCCAGTAGAAACAGCATGCCGATGAAAAGAAACAGCGCAAAAAGTAGTGGGGGAATGGGAGGTTCCACGGGAAGGGCTCCTTTTACGAATCGACTGAAGAAGGCGTGCGGCGTTATTCTATTTCCAGTAGTAGACAATCGCTGCACCAGTGAGTATGAATGCTCCTCCGAGCAAGACGCCCGGCCCCGGCGTGTGTCGAAAAAACAGATAGTTGACGACTTGAAATGCGATGAACAATGACGCGAGATAAATCCCTGTTGCGCTAGCAAATTCTATGGGCGCGAGATTGAGGGACGCGCCATACATCGCGAGTAGAACGGTTGCGGATGCGAACAGCAAAATGCGCCCCGGCATCATGTGGTAGTGAAGGGCAACTCTCATCACCGCGTCGCCGACAGCCTCAAACACGGTTGCTGCAACTATAAATGCAAGGACCTTCATAGTTCAGAGATGTTCTCACGGGTTGTTCGCGTGGACAATTTTTTCGGTTTGGTCGAAAAAGCGGCGCGCGCGTGTGGCCGAGTGATGTAGAAAAGAAGAGCTCCAGCTATGGTGACACCGACTAGGCCCTGAATAGTGCGGCCAAGGAAAATGTTAACGAAATCTCCCAGAACTTGAGTTCCGATGATGGCCACGGCCAACTGCCATCCCCACCGCCGCCGCTTAAACCAACCCGTTGCAGCCAATGCAAGCGACACTGCAAGCGACACTGCAAGCGACAGAAACAAAAGACCTACGGGCTTGCCCAATGGCGCAAGCTCATCGTAGGCGCGAGGATTCAGAGCCCAAATACGGTCAAGAAACGTGCCGCGCCATACCAAAGTAGTCCCTGCAAGAAATGCCATTACAGTTCCAAAGAACAGAAAAATGCCGATGGCTGTCATGCTAACTCGAAACCCAGTCGCCGGTGGCTGCTCAACTGAATCCATGCGCGAACTATAAGCTGGAGTTCTTTGCTCGCCAAGTCCTGGTAAACGCAGCGCTTACCGGAGAAGTCAGTTACTAGGGTCATGTATGGCAATCCGGCTCTTAGGCGTTAGCACAAGGCATCGCTTTCTTGTTCCTTATACCCTCTCCGCTCGGTGTTCACTATTCTCGATAAAGGTCCCCCGCGAGATACTTAAAGCCAGTGTCGACTGCGACCGTTGCGACGGTACTGCCTCGCCCCAGTTCCTGGGCCAGTTGCAGGGCGGCGGTGATGTTCAGGCCGGTGGAGGTCCCCGCGAATATTCCTTCCTCCTTCGCTAGGCGTCCCCATAGATTTCGTAGTTGATCGGTTGCCCCCCGATGCGGGGCCATTGTGGTTCGCGCCATCTCGCGCGCGGCTCCTTCTTCCACCGTTCGCACTTCATCGTACTCGCCCTCTTTCAAGTGCGGCGGCCGGAAGCCTGCGGCGATCCCCTCGACGCGGTGTGGACCTCCTTTTCCGGTAGTGAGCACCGGCGAAGATGCCGGCTCAAGCGCCACGATACGCGCCTTGCATCCAGCTTCCTTAAGCGCGCGCGACACGCCCATGATCATCGCGGCCGTGCCCACTCCGCCACAAAACGCAGTTAGACTGGTGCCCGCTTGTTCGACTAGTTCCTTGCCGATTCCCATGTAAGCGCGAAGCGCATCCGCACTGTTGAATTGGTTTGTGTAGAACGTGCCCGGCTGCTGTGCCAATTCTTCCGCACGTCGTTTCATCCTCTGATAGAGCTCCGGCACAAGTTTGCCGCCCTCGGCCGGGAAAATCTCCAGGTCCCCGCCGAAAAGACGCATCGTCCGGAGCTTTTCATCCGAAAATCCATCCGAGGAAATGGGCGTGAAACGGTATCCCTTGATCGCGCAAACCATCGCCAGCGACGACCCAGTGCTTCCTCCAGTCCACTCGACCACGCGCATGCCCGGCCTCAGCTCTCCGCGCGCTTCAGCCCCTTCGATCATTGCCAACGCCATGCGATCTTTGTAAGAGCCGGTGGGATTGTAGTACTCGAGCTTCACCAAAACCTCGCCCATAGACTGCGCTACGACCTTCCGCAGCCGTACCACCGGAGTATTCCCAATCGCTTGCAAGACTGAATCTCGAACTTGCTTCGTCCCTGGCATGGCCCTTCTCCTGAATCCCGCCGCAGTTTACGCTTGTAGAATCGATCGCAGCAAGACGCGAATCCTCCACCGCATCTCCTCTCGCGGATCAGTGTCGATCCTCGTGCCTGCCCCGCAAGTGGCGCAGAGGCTTACGCCATACGGCAGGAATTCGACGGCACATTCCTATTTACGAAGGCTGTCGAGAAACTGATTGCCGAAATGCAGTTCTATAGACTCGAACATTCCCAGGCGAAAGTCGTCCAAACTTGAGAAGCGCTTGGCGGGCAAGAACAAAAGCGAGCGGGATTGTTATTCGACATGGATTGCAAAATACGCGGAAAAGAACGGGCTCACCCATTCGGAGCCGAAGAACAAGCAGCGTTCAGGGCTCTGCAATATAAGCCCGATTTCAATAGCCCAGTTCCGCGGTCTTGTTAAGCGAGTTGGCAAAACGCGAGCGGGAACTCGACAAAATCAGTGAAGACCTGCTCGCCGCTGATGGTCGGGGATTCGACGCAAAGCTGCAGGAGGTAGAGGCATTCGTTCAGAAGCGCTTGCAGGACATTCGCGGACTGCTTTTTGCGGACGTGCCACGGGCGAAGGCAGAACTCTCCAAGCACTGCACTGCAATCACGCTCACACCGGAAGATTGGAACTTGCTTGGCGGACGTTCGGATGGTGCCGGGGGCCAGAATCGAACTGGCTACGCCCGCCTTTTCAGGGCGGCGCTCTACCAGTGAGCTACCCCGGCACGGTTGAGTCTGTTAATTTTAGGGGCGCACCCACTGGGTGTCAAATGAAAGCCGAGAGTCCTTCCAGCGGACGCGAGCCTCGACTCCATGGCAAAAGCAGCGGCGAAGAACACGGCCAATAAGAAAACTCTGCACGAACTCGACAAAGAACCGGCGGCGCACAAAAAGTCGAGCCTTACCATCTTTACGATCGGGCATTCCACACATCCGCTGGAAGAATTTGTGGCTATGCTGATGGCGCACGACATCGCGCGACTCGTCGATGTCCGCACTATACCAAAATCGCGTCGAATGCCGCACTTTAACTCCGAATCGCTCGCCTCGGAGCTAAGCGCCCGTAAAATTCACTACGCGCACCTGAAAGCCCTCGGAGGTCTCCGGCACCCGAAGAAGGATTCCCTCAATACCGGCTGGCGCAACGATTCCTTTCGCGGATACGCCGACTACATGGCCACCGCCGAATTCCAGCAAGGCATCGAACGCCTCCTGAAGCTGGCGCGCGCCAAACGCACGGCCATCATGTGCGCGGAAGCGGTTCCTTGGCGCTGTCATCGCTCGCTGATCGGAGACGCATTGCTGGCGCGCGGTGTACGCGTCGAAGACATCCTAAGCGCCACGTCATGCCGAGAGCATGAGTTGACAGCATTTGCGAAGGTACATGGACTCGAAATCATGTATCCCGGTGACAGCAATCTGGAGCTGTTTCCGAAGTAGCACAGGCACTCTTACCTGTGCCCGCGTAATGAGCACCGGATCCATGTAGAACAATCCAACCCATTCGCTCAACTCTGAACGGTGAATCGTATTGAATCCTCAGCCGTGTTGCGACTCGTCGAACTCCCGTATCCAATCGCGGCCTTTCAGCAACTCGCGAGGACGCGTGCCGTCTGGCGGGCCGACGATCCCATCCTTCTCCATCAGGTCGATAAGATGCGCAGCGCGGCCATAGCCGATGCGCAAGCGTCGCTGCAGGGTGGAAGTAGACGCGCGGCCCGCTTCACACACGACCCGCACGGCCTCCTGAAACAACTCGTCGTCGGCCTCGCTGCCAGAGCCGTCGGCATCGCCATCTGCGCCTGACGACGGCTTGCCATTTTCATCTTTCGGTGCTTCCAGGAGTTGCTCGTTGTATTTAGCCTGGGCCTGCGCGCGCCAGAAATCGCACACGGCTACGATCTCGTCTTCGGTAACCAGTGGTCCATGAATGCGATGGAGGCGCGACGATCCTGCAGGCAGATACAGCATGTCTCCCTTGCCCAGCAGAGATTCCGAACCGTTTGAGTCCAGGATCGTGCGCGAATCGACTTTGCTGGCTACGCGGAACGAGATGCGGGCAGGGAAGTTCGCTTTGATCAGTCCGGTGATGACGTCCACCGAGGGGCGTTGCGTCGCCAGAATAAGGTGGATGCCAACGGCGCGAGCCATCTGCGCCAACCGCGTAATTGACTCCTCGACGTTGTTGGTGTCCACCATCATCAGGTCGGCCAACTCGTCGATCACGATCACGAGGTAGGGAAGTGGCTTGTGTTCGGTCTCTTCAACATTCTCGAAGAGCGACAGCGATTGCGTCTTCTGAAAGGTGCGGTTGTACTGCTCGATGTTGCGCACTCCTTTCTGCGCCAGCAGTTTCAGCCGATTTTCCATCTCGCGCGTGGCGTTGCGCAGAACGTTGGAGGCGATCTTCGGGTCGGTAACCACTGGTGCGATCAGGTGAGGAATGTTCTCGTAAAGATTCAGTTCAAGGCGCTTGGGATCGACCAGCACCATTTTCACGTCATCCGGACTAGCCTTATACAAAATCGACATCATCAGGGAGTTGATGAAGACGCTCTTACCGGTGCCGGTTGAACCTGCGATCAGCAAGTGCGGCATCGCGGCCAAATCAGTGACTCGAATGCGGCCGTGCAGGTCGCGCCCCATCGCGAGCGTAAGTTTGCTAGGCGAATTGAGGAATTCCGTTGATTCAATAATCTCGCGCAGGGCAATGGTCTGCCGGTTGATGTTCGGGACTTCGATTCCGATTGTCGATTTGCCGGGAATGCGCTCGATCAGGATCGATTCGGCCTGCAATGCCAGACACAAATCTTCGGTCAGGGCGATGATCCGGCTGTATTTAATGCCGGCTTCCGGCTTGAACTCAAAGGTGGTGACGACAGGCCCGGGATTGATCTGTGTAACCCGCCCTTGCACATCGAACTCCATGCACTTTTCTTCGATAGCGCGGGCGCGCATCTTCAACTCGTCTTCGTCGATCTTCTGGCTGCGTTCGCCTTCGCGCATCAGGGAGACGGAAGGCAGCCGGTAATTGGTCGCTCCTTTCGCGATCTTGGCATCGGAGGCCTTCTTCAGCGGTTTTTCGGCCTTCTCCGAATTCACGACGAATATGGGAGCTTTGGCGGACTCGCGTTCGCGGATTTCATCTTCTTCCTTGTCCAACTTGTCGCGCTCTTTCTTGTCGCGAGCACGGCCGAAGATGTCGGTTTCGTCGGGAATATGAATGGTGCGATCTTGCTCGACCTCTTCCGGAGGTTCCGCGACGGCCTTGCCGGTGGCTTGGTTCACGGGCTTGCGGCCGGACGTGCGCGTCTCGTGCAAGCGGCGCCGCATGCGCTCGTCTTCGCGATCGTCACGCCAAGCATGCCAGCGAGCCTGCACCTTCTGCAAAATGCCGAGTCTTTCGACCGCGCCAAGCGGTCCCTTCGAGCTGTTTGCCCAGGCGTGCGCGCCGGAGAACGAAAATCGCGTGGTCATAAACAGCGCGGTGATCAGAATGGCGATCACCACCAGGTTCGCACCCCACAAATTAAACCCGGTTCGCAATTCGTTGGAGATCACGCTGCCCAGCAGCCCACCAGGAGGTAGCGCGCCGCGAATCTCGGGAACGTGCCACAAAGACAGCAGCGAGGGCAATGACAGCAGGAGCAGCCCATAACCCACCAAGGTCGCCGTCTGGGAATCAATGCTCCGGCTGCGAAGCCAACGCCAGCCAAGAATTCCCATCGCTACGGGAAGCAGAAACGCCGCGAAACCGAACACTTGAAACAGGAGATCCGCAGCGTAAGCGCCGACCGGGCCAATCCAGTTGCGCGCGAGCGGGCCATCGGCTGGGGGAGCACTGACGTTAAAGGCCACGTCTTCGGGTTGATAGGTTAGAAGCGCCAGCGCTAACAGGATGGCAATGGTGATACACAAAAAGCCGATCAGCTCATTGAGCCGTTTATTTTCCGTTGGGGTCAGGACGCGCACAAGATCTCCTCAGCATTTGGGGAAGGCTGAGTGGTGGCGGGCACGTTGGCGCTAGCGCGGGCCCACCTGAGAAACAAAGGCAGATTGAATATAGCAAACATCCCCAAGCAAACCAATCCTTTCGCGACTTCTGTTTCTACGGCTGGCGAAGAGCCCACAACGATGGCGGCCCTGTCGTTCGTAGCACAGACAGGAGTGTCTGTGCTACTTAGGGCGTCGTCGATCACTACATTGGGCCACGAAATTCTTTACCCAATCAGGTGGGCGGCCCACGCCAGCACCACGAGTCCTACGATGATCCGATAGACGGCGAAGGGCGCAAAGCCGTGCTTCTTGACCCACGCCAGGAACCAGGCCACCGCTCCATAGGCCACGATAAACGACACGACAAAGCCAATTGCGAGGACGACCCAGCCATGCGAGTCGATATGTGAGACGCCGATCGCGTTTTCGCCTTTCCCTCGCAAGGACTTCAGCAAGTCATAGCAGGTGGCCACCACCATGGTGGGGATCGACAAAAAGAACGAGAACTCCAGGGCTGCTCCTCGCGACATTCCGGCAAGCTGCCCAGCGGCAATGGTCGACATGGAGCGGGAGGTGCCGGGAAATACGGCCGAAAGAATCTGGCAGGCACCGATCCAAATGGCTTGCGCCAAACTCATGTCTTCCACGCGCCAGGTGCGAATGGAAGAATTCGGCGCCGACGGTCCGGCCGCTTCGGCCTTGGCCTTGCTCGCATCGATAAACCACATCACGATGCCGCCGATGAACAACGAAGCGCCCATGATGTAAAGGCTTTCGAGGTGTTTGCCGATCAGTTTGGTCATCAGGAATGCCGGAATTGCGGTGACTACGAACGCTACGGCGGTAAGGCCCAAGGGATGGGTTAATGCCGTGCGGTCGCCGCGTTCGCCCTGCGGGAAGGTCTCAAGAAACTTTGCGATGCGCTCGCGGAAGTAGATCGGCAGAACCAGAATGGCGCCCAACTGAATCACGATGGTGTACATCTTCCAATAGCCGCTGCCGAGGTCAACGTGCAGGAGTGCTTCGGAAATTCGGAGGTGCGCTGTGGAACTGACGGGCAGAAACTCCGTTAGGCCTTCGACTATGCCAAGCAGAACAGACAACAGATAGTCGTTCAATGAGTGTCTCCCGCGTTTTCGACGTGATCCTTCGTCACCGACGAAGGCAGTATTTTGCGCATCTCGTAGGCGTCAAGGCGGCCGAGATAATAGCGTTTCAGAACGGCTTCGATACGATAGCCGTGGCGCTGCCAGAAGGCAACCGCGGCTTGGTTATCGATTGCCGTTTCGATGAGGATGTGACGAACGCCGTGAAGCGCCAGCGTTTTCTCGTTTTCGGCCAACAGCGCTGAACCGACCCCATGCCGGCGGTGATCCGCGGCAACATCCAGGGTGATGGTGTGGCCGAGCGGCGGATTCTGTTCGGTCAGGATGAACCCGACGATTTTCTTGCCGTCGAGGGCAACGACGCAAGCGGCCGTCGGCAGTGAGAGAAAATAGTGCAATGTCATGCGCGAATACGCGATGCCGGGCGGAAAGCAGGATTGATCGAGGCGATGCAGAGCGCCGAAATCGTGCTGCTCGTAAGCTCGTAGTGTGATCGACATCGAATTTGGCGGCGTCTCGATCAATGAGCTTTGGCGGGCATGGTAGTTAACAATAACAGCCCCCCGCCCCCTGTTTTTCGTATGTGATGATTGCGAAGGAGTTGAAATTATTTGTTTTGATAGAGTTTTGCAAGTGTTGATTCCGCGGGATTTGGCGGTTAACAATTTACAGGGGGAAGTTGAGGAATGAAGCAGGGTCGAATAGGGTTCAAGCGGGTAGCGGTTGCGAACAGCTTGAGAGCGGAAACCGAGCTGCATGTAGAAGGATAGCACGGATTTGAGTACGAGGCAAGTACTATTTACGTTACGGTAATTCATTCGAATCGTTGGGGGGAAACGTCGAGCATGCATTCGAATGATCATTTTCTCACGCTTGCTGTGGCAACGCGTCAAGAAGGATGGAGTACCCGGCCACCAGAACAAGAAGAAGGGCGGGAAGAAAGAAAGATCCCACCCTTGCAAAAACCACAAGGATGGGCCACCCCTGCGAGTGGGGCCGCCGCGCGCCGGGGGCCGTCCTCGACTTACCGCATGATGTTGCAGCACTCTTATTATTGGTGCGCCCTCAGGAGAAGTGGATACTGCTTGTCGCCGTTCCCTCCACTGGTGTTATGATGCGTGCCCAGAAATCGGCCCACTCCGACTTCCGCCAAAAATCATCCGAGGAGGAACACCATGAGAAATTGGATCTTGTCGGTCGCAGGCTGCTTGTTGGTCACGGGTCTCTATGCTGCGGCGCCACAAACGAGCGGGGGAAACAAGGATGAGCAGGAAATTCGAGCGCTGGAGGAACGCTTCGCCGCGGCTCTCCGGGCCAAGGACGCGGCCGCCATCATGAAGAATTACGTGCCGGGTAGCGAGTTGTTTGTTTTCGATTTGTCAGTTCCGCGCCAGTACGTTGGCTTCGACGCTTATAAGAAGGATTGGGAAGATTTTTTCGCAGCCTTTCCAGGCCCCGTGGATAAGTTTGAAGTTCAAGACCTCAGTATCGTAACAGGCGACAAGGTGGCTTATTCCCATAGCATCCAGCCGGGTATCCTGACAGCTAAAGACGGGTCGAAGTTCAGCCTGACCGCGCGTGTTACCGACGGCTACCGGAAGATCAACGGCAAATGGCTGATCGCTCACGAGCACGTTTCGGTGCCGATCGACATCAACGCCGGCAAGCCAGACTTTAGTTCCAAGCCCTAATCTAACAGGCTGCAGAAAAAGGCGCGTTGGTCATCCCGAACCCGTGTCGTTGGCGAGTGAGGGATCTGGTGTTCGCAAGAAAGCCAAGGAAAAAGCAGATTCCTCACCCCCGTTCAAAAACCGAACGGGGTTCGGATTCACATATTTTCGAGTTATTCCGCGGCCTGCTAAAGGATTCATGCGCGCTTAGTTGCCGACCACTCTATGGCTGGCCAAATCTATGGTCACCAGGTCCGCGCGAGACTGCATGATGGAACTTACGCCCACTTGCTGAAAGCCGATGCGCAGGTTTTTTTGATCCACAGTAATGCGTAAGTATCCGTAGTTGGTGTCGTCGTAGTGCTTGAGGATGAGCCCTTGGGCGGCCACTGCAGGCTTAACGTCCAGGTACTTCACGTCCCGGCCGAAGGGCGGGTCTTGAGCCGGTACGCCCTTTTTGCTTCGTACCAGGGTATTCACGTTGTGCCCTCCGTCACCGCATACAATGAAGGGCACCTCGAAGTTCTTACCGCCGAATGAGATCGTTCTCGCAAACCGCTGGTAGTTGTGGGCATGGCCGGAGAGAAACGCATGTGGGTAAACGCCTTCCGCCTTGCAGATCGTGTCGATGTCGCGAAGCATATCGGTGCTGCTACTGTGATTTCCTCCGGCTCCGCCCATTTTTGGCGCAGGCGAATAGCTGTAAGCCGGGTGGTGCGTCGCCAGCAAGACTGCGCCGGCGTACTTTTCTTTCTTGATGCGTTGCAGTTGCGCCGTGAGAAATTCCAACTGGTAGTCCGGCACGCCCGGCCACTTTTTCCCAACGGTCTTTTGACTGGAAATGAGTCCGGGATCCTCAAGAGCATTGCTAAAGAGGCCGATGATTCGGACAAACGGGGCATCGAGGGTGAAATATAGGCCCGGCTGAGTCATGGAGGTGCGGTGGAGCGATTTGGCTTCCTGGGTGATTGCCGGTTGCTCGGCGCAAAAGTTTCGCGAAAATATGCGCAAGGGCTCCGATCCCGACGGGGTATTTGGAACTACGAAGGAATCGTGATTCCCAGCAATAGCGAAGATCGGCGCTGGATAATTGCGATAGGGGTCGTAAAACTGATCGTAGTAGTAGGCGGATTCGCCGAAATCGTAGACGACATCTCCCAGATGAAAAAAGAAGGCTGGCCGATTCGCATCGTTAGCAATGTGGCAGTCCGCCGTCATTTGATCGGCGACCGAGAGTTCATGGCCGTACTTCCCCTCATTTGATGCGCCGGTATCTCCGGCAGCATGGAAAATGATCTTGCCAGCGCGCTTGATTCCTTGAACGATTTCCGACCCGTGCGGACCCAAAGCGGCTTCAAAGCTATACACGTCACTTGGCGCTCCGCGTGACTTATCGAATCCAACGATATCCTTCTGAAGCAGATTGCCTATTTGTTGATAGAGAGCGGAATCGGACGGGTGCTTGGTCTGGAATCTTGCGGGATCGGGTGTGACATTGCTTTCGCTGAAAACCGGTTGAGGGAGAGCTGTGGTCGTGTCTCTGGACATCGGAATGCTCCTTGTGCGCCGGTTAAACCGGCGAGGTGTAGTGAATGCAAAAGTCATACGACTGTGAACTAGCGACCCACATCGGCCCCGAGTCATGCGGAGCCGCTCGCAAGAGCGGCGTCGAAGCGTTGACAGGGGAACGTGCGGGCCGGGTATTCAGCCGCGTAAGTTCCTTCCTCCGGGACGCCGACGCTGTAAGGAGAAGCGGAAGGCCCCATCTGGAACGCCGATATCGCGAGGTGTTGCAGAGTCCCGCGCGGTCAGAGACCCCGTGCACGTACGCAGACACCTCGCTCGGGAACCGAGAGATCCCAGGTTTGCCCAAGGCCGCAGTTGCCCTGGGACGTGTCGGGAAGTCTAAGGACGTACGCCGATGACGAACGGACCTGGGAAGTCGGACAGCCCTGTAGTACCGGAGAAGTCCCCAAACAAAGCTGGGCAACCGGCTGCGGAGGGGATGGAGGGAAGGGGGCTGGCCAAAGGGAACCTGCCCCAGCAAAACGCGTCCCGGACACCGAGCCGGACTGACGCGCCGAGTGCGCTGGAGCGGGTAGGAGTAGCCGACAAGGCTGTGAGACGTATGGGGTGAAAGTCCCCTTCCGTCAATTGCTCGTTTCGGACGGATAGCATATCCGGTGCATGTGGAGGTAACAACACATGTTCTGCCCGGATGTAAACGCCATGGCTGCCCAACGGGAATACCGTTGTGGTAGGGATGACCTGGATGGCAAGCAAGCTTGGAGGTTTGAACATTAAGGAATGACTGCAGCCTCGAAAACAGCGCCCACCAAGAAGTCATCGGGTGGAACTTTGTGGGAAGCCGACCCATTACCCGTTGGGGAAGGCCGACGATATGGAGGAAGTAACGAGCAAGAGCACTCCGTATCCCACCGTGGCAGAGGTCCAGACATCCAAGCAAAGTCTCGCAGAGATAACGTCGGGAAGGCCCCACTCTCAGCAAGAACTGGCAATAACCTGCAAAGATCCGCCAAACGAGGCCAAGGCTGAAGTAGGCGGAAGAGAGTTGGGCTGACGCGTGAGCTCGTAGGAGCAATGAAGAAAGGGTAACGCCTTTCGAGGCGATGCACGACATCGCCCCGGTGGAGGTAATGCACCTGCCGGGCAAAGGAGCTCTGGGCACTTGGCGGTCCCACGGACGGAGGGCAGCTGGCCACTGCGCCAGGGAATGCCACTGTTCGTTACGAGGACGAGTGCGATGGTAAACCGGTGAAGGTAGAGAGGTATGTGTGCCAGCACTTAAGTCTCTCTGACATCGGGAAGACCTACGCAGGAAAGCCAAGGTCTGAACCGGACCCGGGAAAACCGGCTGTCCGGGATCGTAGGGGGGCTTCGGGAATCGTAGCCAAGGGAGCCGGACTGAGGTCCATGGCGAAAGCCAGGGGAGAAACCACCGGACCCTAAAGTATGCGCGCCCGAAATCTATCCCGACCGTCAAGCAGCAGGAAAGGATAAGAAGTTGCGGTTCACGGCGCTTCTGCACCACATCTACAACCTGGAAACGCTGCGCATGGCCTACTTCAGCTTGAAGAAGGAAGCTGCGCCGGGCGTGGACGGGGAGACGTGGCGGCACTACGGTGAGGAACTGGAGAGGAATCTCCAGGACCTTTCGGAAAGGCTGAAGCGAGGAGCGTATCGAGCGAAGCCGGTGCGTAGAGTGTATATCCCGAAGGCCGACGGGCGGCAAAGACCGCTCGGAGTCACAGCGCTGGAAGACAAAATCGTCCAGCGCGCGGCGGTCGAGGTGTTGAACGCTATCTACGAAACGGACTTTCTCGGTTTTTCGTACGGGTTCCGACCCGGGCGCAGCCAGCATCAAGCGCTGGATGCGCTGTACACGGGACTGCTGACGAGAAAAGTGAACTGGGTGCTGGATCTGGATATCAAAGGCTTTTTCGATGGAATTTCTCACGAATGGCTGGTGAAGTTCGTCGAGCACCGGATCGCAGACCGGCGCGTTGTGCGGCTCATCCAGAAATGGCTGAGGGCCGGCGTGCTGGAGGATGGGAAACGAATACGGACGGAGGGAGGGACGCCCCAGGGCGGAAGTGCTTCGCCGCTTTTGGCGAACGTCTATCTTCACTACGTATTCGACTTGTGGGTCCAAGCATGGCGTCAAAAGCGGGCACACGGCGATGTGATCGTGGTGCGCTTCGCAGATGACATCGTGGTGGGCTTTAACTGCAAAATGGATGCCGATCAGTTCCGGGAAGAACTTACGGAACGAATGAGGAAGTTCAACCTGGAATTGCATCCCGAGAAAACGCGACTGCTGGAGTTTGGTCCGTATGCGATCGACCAACGGCAGAGGCGTGGAGAAGGAAAACCGGAGACGTTCAACTTTCTCGGCTTTACGCATATCGGTGTGAAGAAGAGGAGTAATGGACGGTTCACGGTGTTGCGGCAGACGATACGCAAAAGGATGCAAGCGAAGCTGAATGAGGTGAAAGCCGAGCTTCAGCGACGGATGCACGAACCCATCCCTGAAGTAGGCAAGTGGTTGCAAGCGGTGGTGCGTGGACACATCCGATATTACGGGGTGCCCATGAACCAACCGGCGCTGTGGCTCTTTCGGTTCCAAGTGGGGCGGCTTTGGCATCGCGCGCTGTCGCGGCGCAGCCACAAAGGCCGCGTCCTTTGGGATCGCATGCGGCGCCTCATCACTCGCTGGCTGCCTCCGCCTACCATCTGTCATCCCTATCCCCTGCGCCGCATGGGCGTCGTCACCTAAGGCAAGAGCCGGATGCGGGAATCCCGCTTGTCCGGATCCGTGGAGGGGGTTGTGTGCAAACATGATTCCTACTCCGA
>CAVRLD010000016.1:0-202736 GCA_963721915.1 uncultured Acidobacteriota bacterium
GAGGTTTTGTTCTCAAGTTGTTCTCACATTCGACCGGGGAGGTGCGAGGGGCGGCACCACTACTCGTCAGCAATCAAAAGGTCCGAAACGAGACGGCAAGCATTCCCCGTACGACAGCCTCTCCTCGGCAAATGATCTGTTGACTGCCAACTCTTGATAAGTGTCGTTAGCAACAGCAAATTCGAC
This sequence comes from uncultured Acidobacteriota bacterium, assembly GCA_963721915.1. Taxonomy (GTDB): domain Bacteria; phylum Acidobacteriota; class Terriglobia; order Acidiferrales; family UBA7541; genus Acidiferrum. The sequence continues at coordinate 187 of CAVRLD010000016.1, forward strand.
CCAATCCCTGGTTAACGCTAATCGCCGAAATGGGTGCTATGAGCCACTTTCTAGATCTGGCGCTGTTCATGTAGCCACAACTACGCGCAAGTACAAAGGCCGGATCCTATCAATCCCACTGGGAAGATACACTCGGTCGCGACCACCCGGCCGCTGCCGCCTCATAAATCTTGTAGAAATTGTTTTGGGCGAAAGTAAATACGCGGGAGCGGAGTCCTATCTTACCAGCTGCCATGGCGAAATGGTTCTTCGTTGACTTCACCACGGTTCAGACCTAGGATTCCCGCAGAAAGGGAGGAGGAGGGCTTCCCGTGACCTCCGTCGGATCTACCTCAGATCCGCTCATCGGCCGAGTTCTCAGCCACTACCGAATCGAAGGTCAAATAGGCAGCGGTGGTATGGGAGTGGTGTACCGCGCCTATGACGAACACCTTGACCGCGAAGTTGCGCTGAAGGTTCTCCTTCCAGGTACGCTTGCCAACGAGTCCGCCCGCAGGAAATTTCGCAACGAAGCTCTTGCTCTTTCCAAGCTGAATCACACTAACATTGCGACGGTCCACGACTTCGACACGGACGATAGCCTGGACTTCCTCGTCATGGAGTTGATCGAAGGTGTCACACTTAGCGCCAAGCCTCTCGAGGGCTCCATTCCGCAGAAAGACGTCATTGCCCTTGGCACCCAAATGGCCGACGGCCTCACGGCCGCGCATGATCGCGGCGTCATTCATCGCGATCTCAAACCTGCAAATCTGCGCATCACCTCGGATGGACGCTGCAAAATCCTCGACTTCGGTCTCGCAAAGCTTCGTCTCTCAGCCAAAGCCGGCCCAGCAACTGAAACCCTGAGCGAAGCCACTGTGATGGCCGGCACGCTGCCATACATGGCCCCGGAGCAAGTCCTCGGTGGCGAAATTGATTCCCGCACTGATATTCACGCCGCGGGCACGGTCCTTTATGAAATGGCCACCGGCCTGCCTCCCTGTCACGCATCGGATCGCTCCGAACTGGTTAACGAAGTACTGCGAAGTTGCCCGCCGCCCGCTGACGTCATCAATCCTCGTCTTTCACCCGAACTCGCTCGCATCATCACCAAATGTCTCGAACGCGACCCTGAAAACCGCTACCAATCGGCGAAGGAATTGGCCATCGACCTCCGCCATCTCCAACTCAGCACCCAATCGCCTACCGCGTCGCCGCCATACACAGTGCGTCGCCCTGCGCTCTCTGCGAAAAGAAACCGCCTGGCACTCGTTGCCTCACTCCTGTTGCTTCTTCTTATAGGTCTTGGCTTGTGGCATTTCCTACCTGACTCCTCCAACAGCGCCTCCATCTCTGGTTTTCTTCCTCGTGATAAGCAGTTGGCCGTTCTCCCGTTTACCGTTTCTGACGGCGATCCCGTAAAAGTCGCTTTCGGCGCAGGGCTCACGGAAACACTTACCGCCAAACTGACTCAACTTACTCGCGACCCGCTCCTACAAGTGGTTCCTGCTCCGGAGGTCCTTCGGAATCACGTCGACAGCGTCGACGCCGCCCGCAAGGAATTCGGCGTCAATCTTGTTTTGGAGGGCAGCTTACACACTTCCGGCAGGCAAATGCGCATCAACTTCATCCTCGTCGAAGCGCACACCCGTCGCCAACTCCGCGCAAACAGCCTCACTGTCGCCGATGACGACGCCTTCCACGTCAAAGACGCTGTCGTCAGCGCTGCCTTTGAAATGCTTGGCATGGACACTCGACTCGCGGAGCGCGCCGAACAAGAACCTCATCGCACCCAAGTCGCCGGCGCATACGACTACTACCTCCAGGGCGTCGGCTACCTCCAAAATTACGATCGCCGGGAAAACGTGGATAACGCGATTCAGGTGTTTCAGCGCGCACTGGGGTTGGACAAGAACTACGCTCTTGCTCACGCGGGTCTCGGCGAAGCCTTCTTGCAGAAATACAGTTTTACCCAACTCGCTTCAACGCTTCAGCGGGCCCGCGATTCCTGTCGCACGGCAAACCAGCTCGATTCGCAACTCCCCGCTGCGCATACCTGTCTAGGTGATCTGGCCGTAGCAATCGGCAACTATGCCGAGGCTGCACGTGAATTTTCTCTTGTCCTCCAGCACGAGCCCACCAACGACGCCGCTTACAAGGGTCTCGCGAATGCCTACGAACGCATGGGCAAGCTGCAGCAAGCCGAATCCACCTATAAGCAAGCCATCGCTCTTCGTCCCCACTACTGGGCCACCTACAACTGGCTCGGCGCCTTCTACTACAATCAGGCTCGCGTTCACGATGCTTCCGAGATGTTCCGCCAAGTCGTCGCTCTCGCACCAGATTCGATCCGCGGCTATTCGAATCTTGCCGCTTCTCTCATGGACGAAGGCCTGTACGATGACGCCCTGCACGCGGCACAGCGCTCCATTGAGATTCAGACCTCAGACGATGCCTACTCCAATCTCGGTAGCGCCTACTTCTTCCTGCAGCGCTACGACGACGCCATCAGCGCATTCCAGAAAGCCACGGAGTTTTCTCCCCGCGACCCTGTGCTCTGGTTGAATCTCGGCGATGGTTACTAGTGGGCTCCGGGGCGTCGCAAAGACGCTTCGGCCGCTTACCAGAACTGCGCCGAATTCGCTTCGCAACAATTGGAACAGAACTCCAAGGATTCCGTGAAACTGGGAATCTTGGCCGTTTGCCAGGCTATGCTTGGTCGAAAGGATAATTCCTTCGACTCACTCAACCGCGCTTTGCGTCTCAGTCCAGACGATCCATCCGTCCTATTCTCCGCTGCTCTCGTCCACATCCAGTTCGACAATCGCGACGACGCCCTTCATTTCTTGACTAAGTGTCGCGCCGCTGGTTTTCCCCAGCCCAAACTCCGCGACTACCCCAATTTCCAACCTCTTCGTTCCGACCCCAATTTCCAAAGGTTAGTTCAGGCCCCTAAAACCAGTTGAACAAACTCGAGAAGGAGACTTTGCCGCCCGCGAAAGAGGTGGACCAGCATGCCGAAGCAGCGCCTGACGAAGCGCACCATGGTCAGGATTTATAACAAAACTGTGGTGAGATGACAGCAGCTATGTTATTGATTTCACGGTCGGCTGGAGTTTTGGCGAACCACAAGGAGCCCTCAAGCCCTGATTAACGCTAGTGCTTTACCGGATGCGCGTTCTCGGTGAGGAGTAAACGGAGGCGGGGTGGTCTGCGCGCGTCCGGTAAAGCCGTTTGGACGTGGCCGCCCGTGGTTGCGGTGGACGCGGGCTCTATGCAAATTCAATCGCGGGAAGGAGCGGCGTTAAGCCGTGCCGAGACTGTGCTGCAGGGCACGACATATGACACCGTGCGCGCGGAGATTGGCTACGGCGAAAAAGTATCGCGAAGACTGTGGTGGAAGAAGCTGGAAGAATGGATCGCTTTGACGGCGAGCCGCAGAGATGCGCAGCGCCCGGAAGGACACAGAGTTTTCGAGTTGGAGAGAGTAGTCTCATGCCGCAACGCTGATCCGTGGTGGAGAACGAAGTTGGATTTCGGCAGCGGTAAGCCTTTCGATGACCTTCATCGGTCCACCACATTTAGGGCAGCGCCAAAGATCGGGACAATCTTCGGTGGAAGAGGCGTGTTGTTGTTCGGCTTGCGGCTGTTGTTCCGAACCCAACAACTGAAAGCAAAGTGGTAGGAGCGTGGCGCGTTTGCGGTTGGCTAAAAAGCCGAAGTTACGAATGCGCACGAAGCCTTTCGGAAGAATGTGCAGTAAGAAGCGGCACAAGAATTCATCGAGCGATAGGGGCAGCAACTTCTGTTCGTTGTGGTGAGCAGAATCACGCCAGCGAAAAGTGACTTGGCCATCAGTGAAAGAGACCAGGCGATGGTTGGAGATGGCCACACGGTGAGTGTAGCGGCCCAGATAGTGCAGCACATATTCGGGGCCACCGAAGGGACGTTTCAAGTAGACCACCCAGTCTTGTCGGTAGAGTGGCCGCAGCCAGGCAGCGAAGGTCTTGGGTTGAGCGAGGAGTTTCAGATCTCCCTCGAAGCGGAGCTGGCCATTGTGAAAAGCCTCTTTGAGCGCATGGACGAACTTGCCGCGAAAGACTTCACGCAGCACGCCTTTGGGAAGAAAGTAGTTGTCTCGTGAACGAACCCAGCGGGTGTGATCGAGTGAAAGGCCGCCGGCAGGAACGACACAATGTACATGCGGGTGAATATTGAGCTTCTGACTCCACGTGTGTAACACGCTGAAGAAACCAATCTCTGCACCAAGATGCCTCGGATCGCGAGCCACTTCGAGAAGGGTTTCCGCACTGCTACGGAACAGGAGACCGTAGAGGACCTTCTTATTCTGCAGCACCAGCGGAGCCAACCGATGGGGCAGTGTGAAGACCACATGCAGATAGCGGGTCGGGAGAAGTTCTCGTCGACGCGCAGCGATCCAGCGTTCCCGCGCAGCGATCTGACACTTGGGGCAGTGGCGATTGCGGCAGCTGTTATACGAGATGGTGGCACGATACCCGCAACGGGTGCACTCATCGAGATGACCGCCGAGTGCGGCAGTACGACACCGGCGAATGGCCAGCAACACTTTGATGTGCTTCCAACGGAGCCAGTGGCGATTTCGTTCGATGAAGACATCTCCCGCGGCGCGGATCAGATCGGCCACCTCGAGTGGTGGCCGGGCCATCTACTCTTCCTGCGGCGAAGGGCCTTCGAGCGGCAGTGAATCCAATGGACTCGCGGTCGCATGCAAGTGACGTTGGGAGAGATGCAGGTAGCGGGCCGTCTCTTTCAGATCGTTATGACCTAACAGGATTTGAATGGTGCGCAGGTCAGCACCATCCTCGAGTAGATGGGTCGCAAAACAGTGCCGAAGCGTGTGAGGATGAACACCTTTCTGGATACCAGCTCGCTTGGCGGCTTGCTGGCACGTATGCCAAACGGTTTTCGTATCGATCGGGTGATCGGCGCAATGGTCGTGGTTGCCCGGAAATAGCCAGACTCTTGGTTTTCGGCGTAAGCGGTGCCAGTGCGCACGAAGTTCTTCAAGCAATTTAGGACTGAGCATTACGTCGCGGTCTTTGCGGCCCTTGCCGCCTTGGATGTGAATCACCATACGCTTGCTGTCGACATCGCTGAACTTTAAATGTGTCAGCTCGGCACAGCGTGCGCCGGTGGCGTAGAGGGTCATCAGCAAAGTGCGATGGAAGAAAGTGCCGGCCGTCTGGATCAATCGCGCGACTTCTTCCTGGCTGAGGATCGCTGGCAGGCGATGGTCCTTTTTCGGATAGGGAGTGTCGGCGATGCTCCAAGCTCTCTTGAGCGTCTTACAGTAAAAGAACCTTAAGGCTGCCAGACGGACCGCGACGCTACCCGCTGACAACGTCCGTTTTCGAAATAGCTCGGCTTGATATTCACGAATGTGTCGCGGGCCTAAGCGATCCGGGGAGCAGTTGAAGTGTCGAGCGAAATCCTCGACGGAGTGGATATAACTGCGTATAGTTTCGTCAGAGTAGTTAAGGCGCTGGAGTTCTTCCAGCATCAGTTTACGAAGATGGGTCACGGGGACCTCCTGTGACCCAAACTTATCTTAGCCTTTAGGCAACCACCGCTCCGTTCACCTCACGCGAAGCGTCCGCCGCCGGGCGGCTACGTCCTAACGCCGATACCGGACTCCCTGCTTCGGAACCATACGCTTCCCATACAGTGATTAACCAGGTGCACGGCTCAGACATCTTCTAATTGAGCTTCGGTCATCCCGAAATAGTGGCCTAGTTCGTGGAGTACCGTCTGGCGGATTTCCCTTCGGATTTCGTCTTCGTTCGAGCAGACGGCCTCAATGTTCTTCTGATAGAGCACGATGCGGTCGGGACCCGCAGATAGGTCAAACACGCTTTTCTTAGTTGTTGGTACACCTTCGAAGACACCGAGCACCAAATTCTCAGCATCGTCCGAATCTATGATCCCTGCATTTCGCGAGCCTCTGCGTGACAGCTGCCTGGGAGGCACGTTTTCGATTAAAACTGCTACGTTGTGAATTCGCTTGCGAAATTTCGTAGGCAGTGCGCCCAGCGCCTCCTCCACCAGTTTGACAAACTTTTCTCGCTCCATCTTACGTTCCTCGTCCGGACGGCAGGCCGAATCCATCTGTTTCATATTAGCTCGGATCTGCTTCGGGTCGAGAGTGGTCGGACCTGTGATCTGTGGGCGCTCTGTCGAAAAAGAAGCTGTTCGGCTCAGTCGATTTCATAACAATGCTGGCTCCTTCCTCCCGAGCCTTGGTCGTTGAACAACCACAGTCTAATCGGGTCGGGGGAGCCAGCATTGTTATGAAATCAACTGGTTTTGGCCGGGACTTCTCCGGTAAGCGCGTTAACGGCTTTACCGGGTGCGCCGTGAAAGGTGGTGGTCCACAGCGGGAGTAACCCGCCCGGGAACTGGTTCGCTCCACCCGGTAGCAATCAGAGCAGCAATGTACGTGCGCAACACAAATCCAAATTGGTTGACACTCTTTGTTTCGTCGGAGCAGAGGGTCGAGAAAGTGGGATATTGTAGTGCACGTCGACACGCCAGTCCTTGACTACGACCTTGTCCAATACCATGCGCAGGAGCTTCTGTTTATCCTCGAACGAAGTGAGTTCTAGATGACTCGACACCAGGGCGGCAAACTCTTGCAGCTCACCTCGAGCATCGCCTTCGTGCCTTTGCTCCGCAGCGATCTTCTCCAGAAGTTCCTTCTCTCGATTGAGGGTATCGAGCTTTGATTCAACCAGCCGTCGGCGCTTCTGCAAGTCCGACAGTTCAATCGCACCGACCTGGTAAGCATCCAGAAGCCGCGTCATCTCCGTGTTCGCCAACTTGATCTGAGTCGCCAGCTTCTGCGCTTGTTCGTTCGACCCAGACTCATCTCGATCCACACGATGAGTCCTGCCCTCTCTGTACGCTTCCAGCACCAACTCGGGTTCTTGCAGCCTGGTGCTCACTTCCTCCCAAACCAGTTCGTCCAACGCATCCGAACGGATGCGTCGCTGTGAACAGCGCTCCTCTTTAAGGAAGCGCCTTTGCACTCGGTGGCAAACATAATAATGGTAGGGGCTCGCGGCAGTTGGATTCAAAGTCCTTGCGAAGCAACTGCACCCGCAATGTCCGCAGTGGACAAGCTTCCGCAGAAGATAAGCAGGCTCCTGCAAATTCCGTGGAGAGAATTTCTGATTGTCTTTGCCTCTCATTCCTGCCTGGTGAAAGGTCTCTAAGTCGATGATAGAGGGTACCGAAATCGGAATCCATTCCTCCCGTGGTCGAAGAGTGCGTTTCACGTAAGGCCGCTTCTGACCATATGTTCCTTCTGCCATCGCACAGTTAAAGCGGTTGTAGTACAACGTGCCGATATAGGCCTCATCATGAAGAATTCGATCCACCTTGGCCCAATTCCATTCCCGGCCACCGCCCGGCGTAGGAGTTTCTTCCAGCGTGAGTTGCTTGGCGATCTGGCGGACGGTCAGGCCTTGCTTCACATACGTATCGAAGATTCTGCGCACCACGGCCGCTTCGTCGTCTCGGATCTCCACGTGCGATGCCACGCCGTCACGGCGCGGGATGCGCACATAACCGAAAGGAACTTGCCCAGCAACAATCTCGCCGCACCGGGCCCGGTAGAGCTTGCCACGCCGATTCCTTTCGGCGATCTTCGCCCGCTCAAACTCGGCCACAGCTCCGGTGATCTGGTGCATGAGTTTCGAAAGCGGATCGTCTGCGGCCCCACCCTCCAGGAAGATGGCCTTCACTCCGAATCGTTCCAACTCTTCCAGAATTAAGGCCTGCAGGACAAACTTCCGCGCCAGTCGATCCGTACAGTGAGTCAACAGCACTTCGAATCCCCGGCGCTCTGCCAGGTCGCGCATCCGATCCAGGGCCGGGCGATCCAGACGTGCCCCGCTGTACCCTTCATCCGTAAACTCCTCGATGATCTCCATCCCGTTTTGGGCTGCATAGTTCCGCAAGACCTCCAACTGCGAACCGATCGTATGCTCTTTCTCTTGCCTCTCACTGGAAACCCGGGCATAGATGGCAGCTCGCATGTTTCATCACCTCCTGGGTAAGGAATTCATAAACCTGACGGAGGTTCTCCCGGTGAAAATCTCGCTTCCCGTTCCAGGCCGGGCGAGAAACACTCTGAGCGTAAAGGACGAAAGGAAAATCCTGTTGCACGCCGGGAAGCAGGCTGGCCACTCCATACCGGAGAACTCGCTCCAAGCCCCGGGAAGGAGGTTCTGTGTTCTCGAGTGCTTCACTACGCACATTTTCATAGATCTCCTGCACTGGGTCGTTGCTCGCCACGAATGTTAATCGCCGAGCCTTTTCTCGGGGAGCGCCGTTTTTTTTTTCATTCCCCGCAGCACGGTCGTCCTATGGATCGGAATGCTATAACGCTCCTGGATCAAAGCGGCCAATCGACCCGGATCGAGATCGGGATTCTCTTTTTGCTTTGCGAAGGCGAACTCCAGTACTTCGCCCTTGAGCTTGACCGGGCCCTTGCGGCCTCTCTTTCGCGGTAGGAAAGAACCGAACCCCAGCTCAAGAAAAGCCCGTTGAATTTGATAAAAGCTTTCTCGGCTGAGGCCGAATCGGCGGCACACTTCAGCAACGGGGTCATCATCGACCGAATGGGCGCGCAACATCTCGTATTTAACCTGCGCGAGATCGTAGGGGTCGAAGAAATCCATTTGGAACAGCTCCGAGCGCACTGCTTCTGGATGCGGGTTCAAGGTCCCGGAAGCCAGTAGGGCCTTTCTTTTGGCTGGTGTGGTCATGAAAGATCCCATAATACAACTCTCAACGAATGTCAAGTAATAACAGCACACATAGGCATTCAGTCGATCCTGGGTCGCTTGCCTCTCTCTCGCTATTCTTATGGGGGTATAACACCATGATATCGACCTTCGGAGTGCGCAAAATAGCTGACGTGTGTGCACTTATTTACTGACATATCTACTTTCTTCCCCTCCTTGAGCTAACTGTCCTTGCTTCCGCGGTCCTGCGTATAGCGGATGCTCCCTCGGGCTAGTCAGAAAGCTCACTGAAAAGGCCAAATTGGGATTTATGTTGCGCGTGAGTGGAGGCAACGAGATTGCTGAAGCCTCTGGTGCAGAGAGTCGCTAGGCGACTTGGCGAGCATGCAGGCCGTAACGTAAGTGAACGCTGAGCAGGCCCCGAAAATAGTGATGCAGGAGCCGACCCGCCCCGGTTTCGGGGAAGGCCGAAGTGGATGGAATGTATGAGCGAACAAACTTCCATCTGACCTGCCGGGGTATTGGCGACGGCATGTAGGCAAAGTGGACCATGCGCAACACGGGAAGTCCCAGCGGTGATCGCGGTGTGGATCAACTGGCAGCTCGTGAGAGAAAGGCCGGGCCGTTTGGGATGGCGGAGAGGCTCGTAGTACCGATGAAGCCTGGGTAATTCCGGTGGAGGGAAGGGGCCTTAGTTGAAGGCGGACGCAAGAAGCGACGACGAAAGGGAGATTGGCGATGAGCCTGACAACTCCCAAGTTGTTTTCAGAAGTTGCAGACAGCGTCACAGGCAATGGCTATGGCGATTGCGTGAGTCTTCTCCGAGAGCCGGATGCGGCAAATCCGCACGTCCGGTTCGATGAGCGGGGTGTGGAAACGGAAGCAAGGTGGAACTAGTGAGGCACCGGCAAACGAAAGAGCCGGCAACCGATAGGTTCCACCTAAACCACCGCGCCACACCTCGACTCCACACGCGCGCAGAACTTCGCGCCTCCGTTCACTCCTCGCCGAGAACGCGCATCCGGTCAAGCTCTAACGTTTACCAGGACTTGGCTTGCCGGCAAGAGTAAAAACTAGCGAACGCCCTACGTCTATCACGACAAGAGTGATGTCCCGAGTGAACTGCGAACAGGTTCCGCTCCTGCCCGGCGGGGCTGTGGGCTCGGGTTGTCGTGGCAAACCCCCTCTCGGTCCGTCACGCCTATGAAAACATAGGACTCCTGGGTGGCGATCTGGAATTTTCCGACGCGAAGGACAGTCTAGATATGCGTAATGTGCCAGGAGGGCTTTTGCGTCGGCTACACTTGTTCGAAATTCACGAGCAACCCTGGTTGCCGCATTCATTGCGCGATGCGGTGACCGACATCCTGCAATGGATTCTCAACTTAACCAGAGTTTATGCGTCTGTTGAACCTAGGCTTCGGGCCGCCTTGAAGCGCTCAAGAGCCAGTCAAGTCGTGGATTTGTGCTCGGGTGCGGGCGGACCATGGCTTTGGATGCAGGAGCGATTGGCAGCTCAGAAAACGCCTGTCAACGTGTGGCTGACCGATAAGTACCCGAACGAGGCCACATCGCGAACCATCCAGAAAAGGACGAGACAGCATTTGCGATATCATTTGTCGCCGGTTGAGGCAACTAGGATTCCTGGCGACTTGCGTGGTTTTCGAACCCTATTCTCGGCGTTTCATCACTTTCCGCCGGAACAAGCGAGAGCGTTGGTTCGACAGGCTGTCGAGCAGCGAGGGGGCATAGCCATCTTCGAGGTGCCGAGGCGCAGCATCGTGGCGCTCGTTGGGTGCTTGCTTTTTGCGTTTGGCGCATTATTGGCTGTTCCTTTAATGCGGCCATTCTGTTGGTCCCGCGTCTTCTGGACATATGTAATTCCGCTTGCACCGTTGATTCTAAGTTTCGATGGCCTCGTATCGTGTTTGCGCGCTTACTCGCTCGCTGAGCTGTCCGAGATGGCCCCAATTCATGCGGCACAAGGTTATCGATGGGAATTCGGCGAAGAGCGGCGAGGTATCTTCTCCCTTAAGGTAACCTTTTTGGTGGGATTTCCGGAACGGGAACGGCAAATTTAAGTTTGCCGTCGAACCACTCCTTTAGAACATGCTCATCCCTCAAGGCGAAACCGGTCACGTCTCCAGGCTGCAGCGAGCAGAGGTGGACATCCACAAATTTCCGCGGGCCAGTTCGGCTTGAAGCCATCGTTGTAAAGTAGAAGATTCTGACGCCATGTAGCAGGCACCCAGCCAAGCCCCGTTAAAAATGGTACTAACCGGTAATGCTGTTTATTGACGTACTGCGAAGGTGATGTACACTCCGGCGTACGCATCGACAAAAATTGGTTCTTGTCGCCTTGTTTTTTCATGGCTACGCCCTCCTTCGCGTGACTACGGGATGGAATCGCTTCAGGAGCTATCGAGAGCCAGTTAAGAGACCTGAAAATTGCGAGTGGCAATTCCTCGAAACGCCTCGGTGAGTGCCTTGGCGATTCTGTATCTAGCCAGAATCGGTGGGATTATGGACATCGTGACCTAGGCCGACCGGAGTAGAGATGGGTTTCCAGTGGATTAGCGATCTAGCGAAGCAGGTAAAGCAGGTAAAGCAGGTAAAGCAGGTAAAGCAGGTAAAGCAGGTAAAGCAGGTAAAGCAGGTGACCCGAGGCCTGCTGCGCAGTCCCGGATTTACCGTAGCCGGTGTGGCTACGATGGGGCTAAGCATTGGGGCGATTACCACCGTGTTCAGTGTTATCGAGGCGGTTCTTCTGTGTCCGCTGCCTTATCGCAATCCAAATCGCGTCGTAATGCTTTGGTCCGCAGTCCCCAGCAAGGATATTCAACGGAATTGGACTTCCTATCCGGACATACAGGACTGGACACGGCAGTCCCGCAGCTTCAGCAAGATTGCCGCCATGCTTCGTGTGGATTCGGCGGAACTTACTAGCGAGGTGCCGGTTGAACGCATCAAGGTGAGCCGGGTTTCTTCGGAATTCTTTTCCGTGCTCGGTGCCGCGCCCACGCTCGGCAGAGACTGGACTCCAGATGAAGAACAGCGCCGTATCCCGGTTGCCGTGATCAGCTTTGCGTTCTGGCAGACGCGTTTCGGCGGCGAACGCAACGTTATTAGCGCAGCGGTTGAAATCGATCACAAACCCGCCGTCGTCATCGGTGTTATGCCGCCCAGCTTTGACTTTCCATCTTCAGAAACCAGCGTCTGGATTCCTCTCTCCTTCATCTCGAACTGGCCCGCGTTCCTGACCGCCCGACAGGCCGATGCATTCAATGCGATCGCGCGGCTTGAGCCGGGAGTCAGTTTGCAGCAAGCGCAGCAGGAAATGGATTCGATCAGCGCCCGTCTCAATCGCGAATATCCGCTGTTCGAAGCAGGCAAATCGGTCGCCGTTGTCCCATTGCCGGCGGAGCTCATCCGACCGGGCACGCGCACTGCCCTTTGGATGCTCTTCGGCGCAGTTTTCTTTCTCCTGCTCATTGCGTGTGCGAATGTAGGCAGTCTTTTGCTCGCCCGTCAGGGCTCACGCGAGCGGGATAGTGCCATCCGTGTTTGCTTTGGGCGCTAGCCGCGCACGATTGATCCGGTTGCAAATGTCGGAGTGCCTGCTCTTGTCGCTATTCTCCGCTGTGCCGGGCATGGCACCGGCCGCGGCTGCCATTCCCATGGTCCGAGCCTTCGGCCCCACAGAAATCAGAGGCTTCGCCGACGTACATTTTGATCCGGCGATCCTGATCTTCTGCCTGCTCGTGTCTCTGTTGACTGCCCTTGTCTTCGGCCTTGGCCCGTCCTGGATCAATGCTCGCCGCAACCCTCAACCAGCGTTGAAGGCGGGTGGACGTACCGTGGCAGGCAGCCTGGCGCGCCGACGGATGGGGAGCCTCTTCATGTCGTCGCAGATCGCTCTTGCAATGGTCCTGGTCACTGGAACAGGGCTGATGATCCGCAGCCTCATACGCGTGGAAAACGTGGATCTTGGCTACCAACCTCGTGGATTGCTTCTTTTTCATCTTGACGCTCCTTCAGGACGACAGCCTGCACAATTTTATGATGACGTGCTCGGGCGCATAAGTGCGACACCGGGCGTCCACGGTGTTGGGGCAATTGATGCGCAGTTCAGCGACTATATTCCGGATGACGTGATTGAACTGGAAGGCTCGCACTCTTCGAACGACAATGAAGCTGCTACCTGCAGTTCTCATGTCGTGAGCAATGCGTACCTTGAAACCTCAGGTGTACCGCTGCTGCGGGGCCGCTACTTCGCAGCAGAGGATGACGCCGCTTCCCAACCCGTCGCAATTGTGAACCAAGCCATGGCGAGAAGGTTTTGGCCAGATGAAGACACGACTGGTAAGCGATTTCGCTATGGAGTACCCGGCGAGAGTCCTTCGGCCTGGCGAACCGTAGTTGGTGTTGTCGGCGACATTCTTCCCAACGGCCCGGAAAGTCGCTCCCTATCGCAGTTTTTCTTGCCACAGGATCAGGCACCAGAAGCCAAGTCGATGGATATTCTTGTACGCGGTTCGCAAGATCGACTTCCACTTGCAAACGACTTGCGGACGGCGGTTCTCAGCGTGAGCCCACAGATTCCGAAATTCGAAGTCTCCACAGTCGAGTCACTACTCGAACGACTCGGAAACCGCAGGCGTTTTCAGACATGGTTGCTGAGTGCTTTCTCGGCCATCGCCTTTTTTCTTGCAGCAATTGGCACATATGGGCTGATCTCGTACTCGGTATCGGAGCGCATTCACGAAATCGGAATCCGTATGGCGCTGGGGGCTTCTCGCACAGACGTGATGCGCATGGTTCTCAGCCAGGCGACCAGGGTTATCGGAGTGGGGCTACTTGTTGGGACCGTAGGTGCCTTGGCGTTCTCTGGCGCGGCCTCCAACCTGCTATTCGCCGTGTCATGGGACGACACCCTTACCTTATCTTTTACGGCAGGGCTGCTGCTATTTGCCGCTCTGGTTGCGGCTTATATTCCGGCGAGACGCGCCACAAAAGTAGATCCAATCATTGCCCTCTCCTCCGAGTGATCGGCGGAAGTAATTCAACTTGCCTGGTAAGTTCTATAAAAAGGGAAGTCAAGAAAAAACACTTCCGCGCCGGCCGGAATTTTTCTTGCTTCGCAGCCCACTTGATTGAGCTGAATCTGTTCTGACCGTCCGCACCGGGTGCAGAAAAAGCTTGAGCCCGTCAGGATGCGCCCAGTAGACGCGCGTCAGGCGGTGACTGATTTCGTTTGCTTCACCCTTGTGGAACTATAGAAAAATGCCAGCGCGGCGTCCATCGAAATCCTGCCCGCGCCAAAAATCAGCACGATCAGAGAAGCGATTAGAAATGCAAAGGGAGCAGCGGCAATGAACTTGTCCGGATCGGAGAAGATAGAAAGCAGCGCCTCCCGGTCCCCGATTACGTAGGCCATCGTCATATTAACGGTGAGGACCATGGCTGTGATTCTAGAAAACAGGCCCAAAGCCAGGAAGATGCCGCCAAAGAACTCGACGCAAGCAATGAAGACTGCCATCTGCATGGGCATCGGCAAGCCGAGGCTGGCGAAAAACTCCGTCACGTTGGACAGATGATGGACCTTGCCCCAGCCGCTCTGAGCAAGTTGCCATCCCCAGTAGAGCCGCACGAATAGGAGAAATGGGGACTGCAGGTAAGAGATTAAAGCGAAGAACTGGTCGTGCAACGGTCTGACTTTGGAAATTAATTTATTCATCTCGAATTCCTACCCTTTTCTGGCGGCCTTACCCCTTTACTTGGTCTGGGAAAAAGAGGGCTAGGAACTAGCACCCAGCCCTCCATACAAGGCGACACAGGTTTGGAAATATTACTCGGGCTTCTTCGAGCCATCGGTCGCGCAACCACCCTTGCCCTTGCAAGAATTCTTACCGTTACAACCATTGTCACTGGCTTTGCAGCCGCCCTTGCCCTTGCACGAGTTTTGGCCCTTGCAAGCATGCTTTTCTTTGTCCTGCTTGTCGCTCTTCTGATCCGGGTCCTGCGCATTGAAGGAAGCCTTCGGCGAAGGAAGCAGAGTCGAGGCCTTAACCGCAGCTCCGGTTCCGGCGAACAATCCCGCGAACGCGGCCCCTGCGAGCATGGCTTTTGTCGTTTTCGTCATTTTCAAACTCTCCCGTCAATTTAGAATGAGATGCGGAACACCGTCCGAGTCTCTTTGCGCCTCGTGGATCGCGAATCTCGCTGCCTGGGCTGACCAAACTAGCTTCTGTTGCGATTTCGGGGTGCCCTCGAATGCCAAACAAAGGTGTTCTGTTCCATTGAATGAGAGTCTCGAATCGCCGAAGGTTTCCGAGATTCTTACTGTGGACTGGATTTCAAAACTGGGCCGGCATGCCGGGGGAGAACGAACACTGACCAAATGTTCGTCAAACCTATAGGCTGGGGGCGTAGTAGCCCGTCTTTGCGTAGACGCTGAGAGGCGGAAGTCCCTTTGGGGCGCGTAGCTTGATCTTGATATTGCGCCAGCGGGCGTCGTGGGCCTTGTTACTCGGGTGGTAGCCCAAGATATATTGGTTTCGTAGCCCCGCGCCGATCTTTGCGGCAATGTCCGGCAGGTCGTTTAGATTCTCGACCGAGAACGTCCGCCCACCAGTCAATTCCGTCATTTCGTTGAGCAGCGTCGGTCCGTTGAGTTCCTCTGGCGTCCGGCTGCGAAACTCGAACGGGTCAAAGATGCCAACAGAATAGAGCTGGGTATCGGCCTCTCGCACCAGTCGCTTGATATCTTTCTCGCTGTAGCGGCTACTGTTGTCGCCACCGTCGGAAATGATCAGCAGGGCTCGTTTGCCGGAATGTGCGCCTCCCATCTGACTGAGTCCCAGATAAATGGCATCGAGTAAGGCGGTCTTGCCCCTCGCAGAGGCTGAGAGCATGCGGCTCTGCAAGTCTTCGACATTGGTGCTGAACGGACTGAGGAGTTGGGCGCGCTCGTTGAAACCGACGAGAAAGAACTCATCTTCTGGATTCGCGGTTTTGAAAAACTGGAAGGCCGCTTCCTTGGCCTTGCCGAGTTTGTTGGCCATGCTACCGCTGAGATCCAAGATCACACCGATTGAGATGGGAACATCTTCGGAGGAGAAATTCACGACCTCCTGCTCGATGTTGTCTTCGAAGACGCGGAAGTTGTCGGGCTCGAGACCTGTGACGATTCGGTTGTAAGGGTCGGTGACGGTGACATTGACGAGTGCCAAATTTACGTCGATATGGACGACTTGATCCCGCGTAATGGGCTGGCCCGGTGTGTCGTGCTTCACGTCGGCGGGGACGAGGGATTGGGCGGAGGCGGCAGACCTCTGCGAGTCGAAAATCGCAGCACCAAAGAGCAGGAAAAAGACGAGCTGAGCGGCCAAAGTGCAAGTCGTGGCTATGCTATTTCTCATGTTGCGTCCTGTTTCTTGTTTCGCGCAGATTTCCCTGAGGGCTAGTAACCAGCGGCAAACTCGAGCGAGCAGCCCGCTGTCTCGCGATTCCGTCGCGCGCGGAAGCCCGGCATCCTCTGAAGCAGTTCGCGCAAGCGCTTACGGGCCTTGTGTAACTGAGACTTCGAATTCCCGATCGAATGGCCAAGAAGCCTGGCAATCTCGCTATGCTCGTAGCCCTGAACATCGCAGAGGATAAATACTTCCCTGTAGCCGGCTGGCAGCTGATCGATAGCCGATTGTAGGTTGAGCCGGTCGATCAAACCGCTCAGCCGCGGATCGGACGCTCCGATTTCTTTGCGGGACCTGGCGTCTTCTTCCTCGCTTCCGGCGATTTCATCTAGCGATATTGATACGCGTTTCTTTTTGCGCAGGCGCATCAGAACAAGGTTCGCCGTCAAACGATGGAGCCAGGTCGAAAACGCGGAGTCGCCACGATACGTGTGAATCTTGCGAAATAGCTGTATGAACACTTCCTGAACCAGATCCTCTGCCTCAACCGGGTCGTGAAGCATGCGCAGGCAAAGCGCATACACGCGTCCGCAGTAGTGCTTATAGATAAATTCAAAGGCAGCTGCGTCGCCCTGCTGAGCTAGCCGGATGGCTTCACTAAACGATGAGCTATCTGGTTTGCGCTGCTTCAAATCTCCCGAGCGGCTCTCGGGTCCAGACTCCAGCCTTCTCTTGCTCAACAAACGTTGCGCCTTCCGTTGTGAGTGGCGCGTCAGCGCAACGGTTTCGTGCCTAAATGCGCTGCCTACGCGCCGAAATTCGATTGCAACTTTCATGAGACTTGCCTTTTCTTGATTTCCTCAACTCACAGCAAAATTGATGCTCGCATTGAATGAGAGTCGGGAACGGCACAAAGGTTTCGCAATTCTGTCAATGGCAAAACTGGTGAGCCAACGAACGCAGAGCCAGCCCTTACTGCTCGGACCTCTCCCGTGTATCGCTACGGGGTCAATACAATCTTGCCGATGGTTTCTCGGCTCGCCAGTGCTCGAAAAGCCGCCTTCACATCCGCAAGGGGGTATGAGTTATTGGCGAACAGCCGGATTTTCCGTTGAGAGACTAGCTTGAGAAGATCAGGAACACTCGCCGCGATTTGCTCCGGCCGCAAACTGGGGAAATTGAAGCCAATGACTGTTTGATTCCGATAGATTAACTGCTGCATCTTTTCGGGAGGAAACGTGTCGTGAATATTTCTCGCTCCAAAAACGACCATGCGTCCAAACGGTGCAATCAGCTTCAAGCATTCCTCTCCCACCTCACCGGATGCCGCCTCAAGCACCACGTCCACGCCATTTCCATTCGTGGCCTCTCGGACTCTATCGGTCCAATTTCTATGGCTGTAGTCAATCGCGACATCCGCGCCTAAAGATGTGATAAGGTCGATTTTTTGCTTTGTACTTGCGAGGCCAATGATTTTTCCCACGCCCATGCTCTTCGCCAGCTGCACAAGATATAGGCCTACGCCACCTGCCGCTGCCTGTATCGGCACACTCTCATTTGGTTTGGGCGTGGCCGCGAATTTCAGCAGCGTGTAGGCCGAAATCCCTTGAATAGGAATTGTGGTCGCTTCGGCAAAGGAGAGCGCTGCTGGGATCGGGATGGCCAAATTTGCATCTGCCGTTGCGTATT
The DNA here is from genome assembly GCA_963721915.1 of uncultured Acidobacteriota bacterium. GTDB lineage: Bacteria > Acidobacteriota > Terriglobia > Acidiferrales > UBA7541 > Acidiferrum. The sequence continues at coordinate 18,056 of CAVRLD010000016.1, forward strand.
CAGCGTAGCCGCCGCTGGAAACAATGGCGGTAATCTTGTCACCGACCTGAGGATTTTTGACTTGCGAGCCAACCTCGGCCACAACTCCGGAAGCTTCGAAACCCATAATGAACGGCGGGTTCTTAGGTACCTTGTATTTTCCCTTCGTCAGCTCCATTTCCGCAAAGTTGATGCCTGCCGCCCTGACCTCCAGCAAGATTTCGTTCGCTCCGGGTCTTGGCTTTTCAACCTCAACAACTTTCAGGCAATCAATGCCACAATACTCGCTTAATTCGATCGCCTTCATATGCCCCCTTTTCTCCATGGGCAGTCCATCATTTCAAACTCCTCCCATCGATTGACATGAAGCCGAAACACCCTCCGGATATTCTTTGCGCCGTGAATCGCGAATCTCCGCCGACCGGCCTCGACCTACTCACCGCTTGATTTTGAGGCGGCCCGGGCATTCGATAGGGTATTAGTCCAGAGAATGAGAGTCTCCTCTGTGGGTGGGAATGGGTTTGCCGTATCCATTATTTTCTGACCTCGCTTTCTTGCCTGGCTTGGATAACGAATATGCAGGGCCCCCCGCGCTGAATCGTGCGTGCCGGCTTCGCATGCTGACTAAAACTTCCGGTTCCGACACGGTGTCGGAACCGGAAGCGAGTTGGAATTTCGATGGGATCGGCGGGTCAGTCGAGCCGCTGTGCGATCGGACAATTGATAGAGAACCCGGAGCTCCCGAATGGTTTGCCTCCCGGGCCGGTGATCAGGCCGTCTTGCACGAAGGTAAGAATCTGAAATTCTTCGCGCACTTGACCGCGGAAGCCGTTGTCGATTGCATCCTTGGTCCATTCAAACAACTGGGCGTCCCAAGCCGGGCTGTAATCCAGCGCGATCGTTGGAATTCCGCCGAGGACATTGTTCGGGCGAGCACCATCAGCCAAATCCGCCGACAAGCCTTGCCGCAGAGGATTGTTGCACCCTCCCGACTCGGGGCCGTTCGTGCCGATGAAGATTCGCTCGATGGGGCTGGAGAAGCTGTCATCACCGCCCAAATGAAGCTGTTGCATCAAAGGGGCGAAGGTGTTGTGTTCGATGGCCGCACCCAACGGAATACTTGTGTCCATCGAGAGATACCAAACGGGCCGCCCGAAGCTAAACCCATTGATCAGGTTTATCGTCACGGTCTGGTTGACCGGATCAATTGCCACGACTTCGTCGTGGACCTTGCTATAGTCCACATTTCCATTGGGGAAATTGATTTGGCTGGCGTCCACACCGAAGGCCACGATGGGCGCGTTGTAAATCACTCCGGCGGCATTCAGAACCTGCACCAACGGACTGTAGTCCGCGTCACCCACCGCTCCGGGTTGAGCAGATATCGGCGGAAACTCGGCTCCCGCAGGCCCGGGGACGATGTTCCGGACCGGCGAGAAATCCACCGTGCCCTTGTCGAACACGAGGTTGCCATCGGCGTCCAGGTTAGCGGTCCTAGCTGCCCTCGATGCAAAGGTGAGTTTTGCTGAAAAGTTCAAGCCTAATTCGGCAGCCACGTTCGGATCGTCCACATCCGTTAGGATGTACCAGACGTTTTTCTTACTGCCCTTCATGTGGCCCAAATAAAGCGGCAAGATAATGGTTCCGTGCGCGGCATCAACGGTTCCGGACTTCAGCAGTTGAACCGGCCCGACCAAACTCGGATTGGTCTCCGAAGGCGAGGGCCCAAAGTAGGTTAGAGGAACTGAAGCACCCACGGAGGGCGGCGCCGGGAACAAGTTGCAGCCAGGTCCCGGACCGATCGGCCCAGGTCCAGGGCCTTGGGCAGAGTTGAACGTGCCTGAACTGGATGATTCAGTCTGGGAGGAACCTCCAGAAGCTGCGCTGACGACGGGAGAGTTCGAACTGGCTCCCGCGGAAGTAGCCTGAACGGAACCGCCTCCATTCGAAGGAGCAGAGACACTGGGGAGAAGTATCCCGCCTCCAAAGACTGCCGGAGAAGGATTGGAAACTCCGACCTGATTACTGTCAGTGTTCGTTGGGGTCGTGTCTTGAGCGTTGTCCCGGCTGCTTTCTTGAGAAGCTTTCACACTGTTGATCCCCACGGGATTCGACGGTCCGGTCACATTCCCACCGGGCGCGGAAGCACTGACAGAAATAGCAGGGGCAGACGCTGTCTGGGTGGCACCGCTTGACCGCTGAGCTTGTTTTGCCGGCTGGAGAGTTTTCCGTTCTTTAGAGATGAGCCCAACTGCATACGCATGGAAGTCACCCGCCGAGTTGAAGCTGGTGAATCGGCTCGTTAGTTTTAGAGAAACTTCGACCTTCGCGTCTGAGCTCCCCTTTTCCAGAAGCGCGCGCACGTAGGCTTGGTCACGCCGCACGCTCTGTTCCTGCGGAGACAGCTGGGATTTGCTGTCCGCAGTCCTGAATGTGTCGGGAGCTTGGCCATAGAGTGCCGTAAATGAAGCCGCGAATAAGAGAACCGCGGTGCCCGACCGGATTAGGCGGATGGCCTTTTTACGAGAACTACCCACTGGAGCGCTTTCTTCTCTCTTTGTTGGTTCGATCATTCAATTCCCCTTTCGATTCGTTCACCCATAGCAAACCGGTCCCCAGTTCGGAGGCGTTCCAGCGCGAGTCTCTGGCCCGCCGCCCGTTACGCGGTGCTTTGAAGGATCGGTCTGCCGTTTAACCCCCAATGAGAGTCACGAGTAATCGGAAAGTTTCCGCGAACGAAATTCATTTATTCACAGGGAGAAAGGTCGGGTCGTAGTGCAGCTGTGTGCCGCAGTCAGAGGCCAAGCACAACGGTTTGAAATGAAATCCAAGATCACGCAAAGTTGTTCGTCGCATGAGCTTGGCGGCCGACTTACCGTGGGCTGGAGCTAACTATTCTTCTTCGGCTGCGGCTTTCCGATGCAATACACGCAGGGCGTGTATCCCTCCCGAATGGCTTCCTCTGCACGGATAAATTTTGGTTTGCCATGCAGATACGAGCAGCCCGCTATGTGATAGACCTTGTCATCCTGGTCCAAGGATATTGCGACGGTCTCGGGAAGTTGGCGCGCATCGGGTCTGCTGGCGGGTCTCTTGGGATCGTGCGCTGGTACTATCAACCTGCTCGCAGAAAACAATGCGAGTCCCAGGGGTACCGCCGCCGCAGCGGTCAGCGTCCAAGCCAAGAAGGACCGGCGCGAAGGATTCCTACTTTCTCCAAGTCTCTGATATAGACGCTCATGAAAACCATCTGGCGGAGCCAGCAGACGCTCATCGCGGTAAAGTACAATCACGTTGCGCATTCCATCGAGGAGCGCAGTGCAATGATGGCATTCAGCAAAATGCTGATTCAGCGCGGCTTGTTGAAGAGGTTCGAGTTCGTCGTCAATATAATCTGAAATATCCCTCCAAACTTCTTGGCAGCTTATTCCCATGGTTTCCTCACTTCTCTCGAAGCCCATTCCAGCCGGCCATCGTGTCCGAGTCTTTGAGCCAAGATGTCTCTCAGCATCAAACGAGCACGCCGAAGCCGGGTTTTCACGGCTCCGGTCGATATTCCCAAAATAGCGGATGTTTCCGAGATGCTCAGCTCCTGTATATCGCGCAGCACGAATGCCTCCCGGTAATGCTGCGCCAACGAACCTAGAGCTTTGACCAAGGCCTCGCGTACTTCCACGCGCTCTAGCGCTATCGAGGGAATCTCACGCCAGTCTTCGAAATCCTTTGGAACGTACGGTTTTGCATCATCTTTGTCATCCGTCAGTGATAGCATCGGTATGCGCCACTGTTTTCGATTTCTCATTCGCGCCTCATTGATCGCTATCTGAATCAGCCAGGTACCGAAGCTCGACTCTCTGCGAAACTGATTCAAGCGGGCTAGCGCCTTGAGCGATGCATCCTGCGCGACGTCCTCAGCGTCCTCCTTATTCGCGAGCAAGGCGAACACCGTTGCGTATACCGTCCTTTGATGGGGGCGGATGAGATCCATAAACAGCTCTTTGTGTCCAGAGTGGATCTGGTCGATCAAAGCCGCTTCCGCGGCTTGAGCCGAACTCTCATGGCCGGCAGAGGCTCGACCTTTCTCTACAGTAGCTTCTGAAGTCGGCTTTCGCAGCGCAAAGCCGCTGGAAGCTAAAGCAATATCTCGGAACCCAGAGAAGTCCGTACTACGATTCTCGAGTCGCCTTCCTTTTGCGGAAACGTAGATCCCTTCTCTGATGGTGGTTGTCCCCATTTGGCTCGGTTCGTTTCACGAATCGGGCTCACAATCGGATTCCCGACATTTCAAAGAGTTTCAGCATGCTTGCCAGATGCCGGCATCGGCCGAATTGGGGAAATGCGAAGGGCTAGGATGGAGCAAGGGGCCTCATCCGGAATCTGTGAGGTAACAGAATTTAGAAATACAGAATGACGCCGCCGCTCGCCACAACGTTGTGCTGGGTGCTCGTACTGAGGGCGACGTTCAGGTTTGGATTGCCGGAGAAAAAATCACGTACCTCGCCCCGCAGACTAACGAAGCGAAACAGCCGGTAATCCAAGCCACCGCCGTACTCGAAGACACCGCGATTCAGAAATTTGTTGGTCGTGTTTTGGCCATTCGAGAGCTGCGCGGACTGCTGATAAAGAGCATATCCACCACCAATGGCAACCCATGGAGAAAGCCGCGAAGCGGGAAGGAATTTCAGCCGCAGTCCTGGAGTAAGGTAGAGCGACGCATAATTCTGCGGCACGGCAGCAGTTGCCGCCGTCAGGGCTCGATTAGGAATGGCTACAAATTCAATTTCGCCATAGAGAGCGGCGATCTTTGCTCCCAGGAAACGATAGCCGTAGTTAATTCCAAAACTGCGATCCGCGGAGATTTGCGCCCTGCCAGCCGAGCCTTGAAAACTGCGTGTTTGGCCGGGAATTCCGCCGAGTGAAAAGGTAAGCTCCTGATTTTGGGCTCGCTCTTGGTTCTGGGCGCGAGCGGGCCCTGCGGTGATTGCAGCCAGCAAAAGCAATCCGGACCATCGAATGCGTCTGGTTCCTACCGGTAAAACTCTCATAAATAATTCTCCTTATAAAAACAGTCAGATCGGCTTCTGGCAGCAAAGTTTCCGGAATTCGGCGAAAAGAAGAGCCGCAGACGCGATGGGATGAGCTACCAGCTTTGAGATGAGGGATGTCGATGATTTTGAAACCAATGTGAAACCTTTGGGTTGCCGGGGAATCGGATTGGATTGCCACTCTTGGAGGTCGACGAGGGAACGGCTACGCCCCCGACGAGGGGTCGGGTGCCGTAACATCGTGGGGGTTATTACAAATCTTGTTTTGCTAGGAGCATCGAATGGCAGACGTGAAGCTCGTCGTCATCTACCCAAGCCCAAAAGACGTTGATGTTTTCGAGAACATTTATCAGGACGAACATGTACCGCTAGCCGTCGCGAAACTGGGCGGCAAGACCAAGATTGTCGCAACAAAAATACTCGGCTCTCCGCAAGGTACCCCTCCTTTCTACCGCGTTGCCGAGGTTTATTTTCCGTCGATGCAAGCTTTGGAAGCGTGCGCGGCTTCGGAAGGCTGTAAAGAGGCGCTCGCTCACGCCGTGAAGATTTCTTCGGGTGGGGCTCCGATTTTCTTGGTAGCCGAAGAAGAGACCATCACATTCACCAAAACAGTCAGCGCGTAGGGGAAACTCGATGCGTTTCAGACTATCGATCGCCGGCCTGGTCGCAATTTCCGTCCTGACGACGATCTTTTCGTTCCGATACATTCACGCTGCGAGCCTACCCGCGGGGCCGAGTCGCGGTGACACTCCGCGCAGCCCCGTGCTGGTCGAACTGTTTACATCCGAAGGGTGCTCCAGCTGCCCTCCCGCCGATGCTCTGTTAGAAAGACTCGACCGCTCTCAGCAGCTTAGCGGCGCGGACCTGATCGTGTTGAGTGAACACGTGGACTACTGGAACGACATCGGATGGAAGGATCCCTACTCATCCCACGAGTACGGCGAACGGCAAAGTGCCTACGCGGCGCAGTTCGGTCTCGGGACCATCTATACGCCGCAGATGATCGTTGACGGACACTTTGAATTCGTGGGCAGCGATGAACGAAGGGCGAGGGAGACGATCGCCAACGCCACGAAGGTGATGAAAACGCCGGTGAGCGTCGCTTCTAGTCTGAGCGATGAAAAGAAGCGGGTCCTTCATATCGAAACCGGCCCGTTACCGTCATCCAGCACAGCGGAATCAGCGGGCATTTTCCTGGCGATAGCAGATGATCGCGACGAATCGCATGTGAGCCGCGGAGAGAACGCTGGAAGAACGCTGATGCATGTTGCGGTTCTGCGAAGCCTCGTCCGAATCGCAGCAGTTGATAAATCCGCAGGGTTTGCCCGAGACGTAAAACTTGATCTCGGCGCCAAAAATGCACGGAATCTCAGGGCCGCGGTAATCGTCCAGGAGGCGGATGCGGGAAGAGTGTGGGGAGCGGGGTTCACTCGACTTTGGAATCAGGGTCCTTAGATCTCTTGTGCTTGGCGTCGCTGTGCCGGCGCGCACCGACAAGCAACGAAACCGAATCTGGAGCCAAAATGAAATTTGCGGTTGCGATTCTTTTCTTTGTAGGACTCTTTGGCCTTTCCGGTGGGCAAGAAAACCCACCCACCAATCAGGCGGCTCCTCCGTCCGTCGGTTTGCAGATCGGTCAACTGGCTCCGGCGTTCGCTCTGTCCGATCAATTCGGCCATGAACAATCCAACGAGACCCTTAAAGGGTCGAAGGGCACTGTCCTTCTTTTTTTCCGTTCGGCCGATTGGTGACCCTTCTGCAAAGCGCAGCTCGTGCAGCTGCAAAACGCAAAACAAAGATTTGAGGCGCGAGGGTTAAAGCTGGCCGCCATCAGCTACGACAGTCCCGCTATCCTGAAGGACTTTGCCCAGCGGCACAAAATCGAGTTTCCCCTATTGGCTGACCCTGACTCCGAAGTCATTCGCACCTTCAACGTGCTGAACACAGCAGCGAAAGGAATGACCAAAGGGATGGCCTACCCCGGATTCTTCTATGTCGACGCAAGCGGGGTTATTCGCGAAAAGTATTTCACACCGAAGTACACGGACCGACTAACCGCGAATAATGTCATTTCAAAACTCTTCCCTGAGCTGAGCGCGGAGGTGACTCAAGACATCAAGGCACCTCATCTCCAGCTTACCCTTGCACAATCCGATCGCAGTGTCATACCAGGTGGCAGGGTCAGTCTGATTGCCGAAATCGAGCTCCCTCCGGATGTACACGTCTATTCTCCCGAAGTGCAAGGCTATAAGCCGATTCAGCTCACCTTGCAGGGGCTTCCAGGAATCGAACTCCAACCTGTCGTTTACCCGAACTCGAAAGTACTGTACCTGGAGGCCATCCAGGAGCACGTCCCGGTTTTCGAGGGAAAGTTTCGGATCAGCCAGGATCTCACGGTAACGCCGTCTAAGGCTTCCGATGCGATCCGATCGGTCTTTTCGAAGGAGAGGACTATTTCCATCAACGGTGATTTGACGTATCAGGCCTGCGACCAGACGGTTTGCTATCCGCCCACGTCCGTGCCTGTAAAATGGCAATTGCAGGTTCTACCTCTTGACCTCAAACGATCTCCGAAGGCTATTCAGCATAAATAGCTTTTCGACTTGCAGGAGATTCGATTGTGCAGTTCTGAAAGGAGAAGTCCATGAGTAATGTCGTTTATACCTCGAGGTCGCGTATCGAACGCCGGCAGGGACCCCTTCGCATCGCACATTTGCCGGGCGAGTCCCAGCCGGTGATCTACAGTGTCCATGGAGCCATCGCCGGGCATTACAAAGTTGACCCGGCAAACTTGAAGGAGTCGCACTCCTCAACCATTGACTACGTCATTTCGGCAACCGCTGGTTGAATGATGGGCACTTTCGGAGGTGCGCTGGAGGCGCGCCAAATCGATGCTAGCAACGGAAAATTAACGGCCGACGTAACCGGAGAGGTGGAGACCGAGGAGGGTGTGCTCGTTATTCGCCGCATTCACGTGGGGATGCGGTTGATGGCCCCGGAGGCCGGAAGGGAAACAATCGAACGCACGCACGGCATTTACGCCATGCGCTGCCCCTTGTACCGGACGTTGCACAAGACGATCCAACTTACTTCGTCTTTCGAGTTGGTGCCTCCGGCAACCGCGCCGTGAGGTCGGTGAGGGGAAAAACGGAAACGCGTAGGTCGCGCTACCAGAAAAAAAGACTTCTATGTTAAGGAGAACAAAGGAGATCTGCACCAGATTCGGCAGGAGTGCCTCCGATGAACGCGAGCTTGGTCGGCGGGTCCCTTCCTGAAACTTTTTGACCACCTGGGAATCAGACTTCTTGGCGTGGAGTGACTTCGGGTAGTCTGGATTCCTCGTGGGGCAACGTCAGATACTGATCTGTTGGCGACGATGAGCACGACACAGTCCCAATTGCGGACTAATGAGGCTGAGCTCATAAAGAGCGTCTGCGCGGGAGAGCCTGAGGCTTTCTACGAGTTGGTACGCCCGTATGAGCGCATGATTTACGCCACCGCGATTTCAGTTGTGAAAAATCCGGCGGATGCTGAGGAGGTTGCGCAGGAGGCCGTTCTAAAGGCTTTCACCCACCTTTCTACCTTCCGCGCGGAAGCAAAGTTCAGCACCTGGCTGGTACAAATCACATACAACGAGGCCAGGATGAAGTTGAAGAAAGCCCATCCGCACCTGTACGAGTCGATTGACGATCAACAGCAAAACGAAGAAGGAGATTTTTGGCCGAAGGACTATGCCGACTGGCGGCCTATACCTTCCGAACTCCTCGAACAAAAGGAGATTCGGCAAGCAGTGCAGAACGCAATCAATTCCCTCAGCCCAAGTTACCGTGAGGTGCTAGTTCTCAGGGAAGTCCAGCATTTGAGCATCAAGGAGACATCGACCATTCTCGGAATCTCGGAACCCAACGTGAAGACTCGGCTTCATCGAGCGAGGTTGCTGTTGAGAGACAGTCTCGCCCCGGGAATCGACGGTTCCTGGATTCAAGGACAACCTTATCGGAAAGCCAGAGCATGGTGAAAAAAAGAAGGCGAAATGGCAACCATTGAAATCAGTTGCGTCGAAGTATGGCGGCAAATCTCCGATTACCTCGACGATGAGATTTCCGCCGAGATGCGCGAGAGAATGAAAGCTCATTTCAAGGCTTGCGCACACTGCACCGCGGTACTTGACGGCACTCGAAACGTGGTAGAACTGGTCGGCGACGGAAGGGTGTTTCAAATGCCCGACGGGTTTAGCAAGCGGCTATATAAAAAGCTTCAGAAACTTCCGTGAACTTGCGCCCCGGCCGATGGAATTTGTTCCGGCCGAAACGGATCGGCGATGTCCTGGTTATCCATGTACATCCACAGTTTCCAGTTCCCCTCTTGGTTTCTCCGCCAGATATCCACATAGCGATTTCTGCAACGAATCGCTTCGCCGCCGCCCTTAGGCGTCAGCGTTAGGTCATGCCACCCGTAATCATAGGCGATGTCACCTTGAAGACGAATCTCGATCACGATTACAGACAGCTTTGCTGTAAAGCGTTCGAATAGATCGGTCAGCCGACCCTTCAAAGCCTCCAATCCGCTCGCCCCAAACTCGCTTGGCTGTCCATCGGAGAAACTGACCAGGTCGGGGTCAGCAATAGCCAGGACACGAGACACATCCCCAAGGTTGAAGCACTCTCGAAATTCGGTCTTGGCCGCGTTGATTGCAAACAAGTCGTCCATTCCTTTATCTCCATGCTCCATCCCGATGGATCATTAGTTCTCAAGGCTCAATTCTACGCTGCATACGAGGTAAACTCTGAGCGCGTTGCTGATCAATCGACTATAGCCAAAATCACTACCTCGAATTTTGAATAGTATTTCTTCACGTCTTACTGTGGATCCAAACTGTATGGATCCTGTTCTTAAAAGCACTCGTGTTGGGTCGATGGGCGGCGGGATCGTGGCTCTGGCGGTCTCTAATTGCGTTGTTTTTGCCGCTTGCTGGCGTTTCCAGGGTGCCAACCCTGGTCATTGAACTGTGTGCCAGATTCAGGATTGAAGGGGAGTCTCTTAGGGTGCTCCGGCTGGTATGGGTTTCGGTGCTTGCTTGGCCTTGGTCTCTACTCTCCGGGTTGTTGCGGGCTTAACTTTGTACACACTGGTTCCTGGCCGGTGCAATCTGTACGACCTTCCCGCCACAAGGAAACTACTGTTACGACCCAGTCGGTCACCCGCAAATTTAGCTAGACCTGGAACGAGATCGCGCGTAAAAAGGAGGCCATGAACGGCATTCTCCCACCGCAATCATCCAACTTGTCGGCCTCAATTGGGGACAAGCCTCATTTTGGGGACCAGCGCTATGAAAAAACCCGCCTTTTGAAAGGATTTGGTAGGGGCGGTGGGGATCGAACCCAAGGCCTTCAAATCTGATGACCGGGGTCAACAACCTGTACCTCCCGGACTACCTCACGCAGCGATTTTCGGACCACTGAAATCAACAACTTGAGCGACCTGCTGGACGACCCCTTTCGGACTAGGACCACATTCTTTCATTAGACGGCAAACGCTCGCCCTCGAAATTCGATGCTTCTTCGCCACTTGACTCAGCGACATGCCGGAAAAACGGTCACGGACTACCTGTTCTCGGTCGATGTCCAGCGGCTTCCGGCCGATTTGCCGTCCTTCCAATTTCGCCCTTCGCATTCCCGCCTTGACTCTTTCGACGATCAGGCTGCGTTCCAGCTCGGCAATCGCTCCGACGATCACGACCATCGCACGACCCAATGGCCCGCCCGTGTCGATGTTCTCTCGAAAGCTGACGAATTCTATGCCCAGGCGGTTCAGCTCATCGAGGACTTCCAGGAAATGGCGCACACTCCGGGCTACTCGGTCGAACGCGGCCACCAAGACAATGTCAAAGCGGTGCCTCCGGGCATCGGCCAGTAGTTGGTCGAGACCGGGACGCCTCGATTTCGCGCCCGAAATAATATCGGTGTACTCATGCACGACCTCGTATCCGCGTTGCTTCGCCATCTGCCGGAGGTCGAACAACTGCGTTTCCGGATGCTGGTCGGCGGTGTTTACGCGTGCGTAAATGGCGATTCTTTTCGTCACTTCAGTTCGTTCCTCCTTGAGAGCAGATAAGCGTCAATGGCACGGCGAACTAATTCTGCGATAGGAGCGCCAGTTTTCCGGGACAGCGTTTGGAGCTTTCCCAGTTGCTGTTCCTTCAGGAATAGCGCCGTCCTTTTCATAAGCATATATGGTATCAGACAGGCATATATATGTCCACACGTGATTTTGGAGGAATGACGGCAGAGCGATTCACTTGGAAGGAGCGGACGTAAACATCGTTGATTCAAGGACGAAACTCCGAGGAACCCGTAAGAATCCTCCGAAATCGGAAATCGGGCCACTTCAGTACTCTATTGGCATACCCCTGGGCGTCGTTGGCGAGGTATATGGCGAGTTTTCTGGATGGGTAGGCGAGAAAGGTGTTGCGACCGGGAAATCGATGGCGTTAGGTAGTTCCCGACTTCTCCAGTAACGGCGTTTGGACGTAGCCGCCCGGCGGCGGACGCTTCGCGTGAGGTAGTAGAGCGTTGGTTGCTCTATGGTTTGTGATGTAAGTGTGGGTCACAGGAGGTTTCCCTATGACCCACTTGCGAAAAATGATGCTGGAAGAGCTCCAGCGTCGTAATTATTCTGAAAATACCACACGCTGCTACATCCGCACAGTCGAAGATTTTGCTCGACGATTCAACTGTTCCCCCGATCGCTTAGGCCCTCGACACATTCGTGAATACCAAGCGGAGCTATTCGAGAAGCGCAAGTTGTCGGCGGGTAGCGTCGCGGTCCGTTTGGCAGCCTTAAGGTTCTTTTACTGCAAGACGCTCAAAAAAGGTTGGAGCATTGCCGAGAGTCCCTATCCGAAAAAGGGCCATCGCCTTCCAGCGATCCTCAGCCAAGAAGAAGTCGCACGATTGATCCAGGCCGCGGGCACTTCCTTCCATCGCACCCTGCTGATGACGCTCTATGCCACCGGAGTACGACGCGCTGAATTGACCCACCTGAAAGTCAGCGACATCGATAGCAAACGCATGGTGATTCACGTCCAGGGCGGCAAGGGACGCAAAGACCGGGATGTGATGCTCAGCCCAAAACTGCTCGAGGCGCTGCGTGAGCACTGGCGCGGATTACCGCGCAAGCCAAGCGTCTGGCTATTTCCAGGCAACCGCTGGCATACCGGTGATACACCGATCACCACCAAGGTGGTCTGGAACGCTTGCCAGGAAGCCGCCCAACGAGCGGGCCTCCAGAAAGACGTTCATCCTCACACGCTGCGTCACTGTTTCGCGACGCATCTACTCGAGGATGGTGCTGACCTGCGCACCATTCAGATCCTGTTGGGCCATAACGATCTGAAAGAGACGGCCCGCTATCTGCATCTCTCCCAACGTCACCTGCATGCGGCCTCGAGTCCATTGGATTCACTGCCGCTCGAAGGCCCTTCGCCGCAGGACGAGTAGATGGTCCGGCCACCGCTGGAGGTGGCCGATCTGATCTGCGCCGCGGGAGATGCTTTCATCGAACGAAATCGCCACTGGCTCCGTTGGAAGCACATCAAAGTGTTGCTGGCCATTCGGCGGTGCCGTACTGCCGCACTCGGCGGTCATCTCGATGAGTGCACCCGTTGCGGGTATCGTGCCACCATCTCGTATAACAGCTGCCGCAATCGCCACTGCCCGAAGTGTCAGATCGCTGCTCGGGACCGCTGGATCGCTGCGCGTCGACGAGAGCTTCTCCCGACCCGCTATCTGCACGTGGTCTTCACACTGCCCCATCGGTTGGCCCCACTGGTGCTGCAGAATAAGAAAGTCCTCTACGGTCTCCTGTTCCGCACCAGTGCGGAAACACTCCTCGAAGTGGCTCGTGATCCGAAGCACCTCGGCGCGGAGATTGGCTTCTTCAGCGTGTTGCACACCTGGAGTCAGAAGCTCAACATTCATCCGCATGTCCATTGTGTCGTTCCTGCCGGCGGCCTCTCGCCCGATCACACCCGCTGGGTTCGCTCACCAGACAACTACTTTCTTCCCAAGGAAGTGCTGCGTGAAATCTTTCGCGGCAGAGTTCGTCGATGCGCTCAAACAGGCTTTTCAGAACGGTCAGCTTCGCTTCGAGGGAGATCTGAAACTCCTCGCTCAGCCCAAGATCTTTGCCACCTGGCTGCGGACGCTGTTTCGACAAGACTGGGTGGTGTACTTGAAACGTCCCTTCGGTGGCCCCGAATATGTGCTGCACTATCTGGGCCGCTACACTCACCGTGTGGCCATCTCCAACCATCGCCTAGTCTCCCTCACCGATGGCCAAGTCACTTTTCGCTGGCGCGATTCGGCTCACCACAACGAACAGAAGTTGTTGCCCCTATCGCTCGATGAATTCTTGTGCCGCTTCTTACTGCACATTCTTCCAAAAGGCTTCGTGCGCATCCGTAACTTCGGTTTTTTGGCCAACCGCAAACGCGCCACACTCCTACCCCTTTGCTTTCAGTTTTTGGGATCGGAACGACAATCGCAAACCGAACAACACGCTTCCGGCACCGAAGACCTCCCCGATTCTTGGCGCTGCCCTAAGTGCGGTGGACCGATGAAGGTCATCGAGCGACTCACCGCTGCTGAAATCCAACTTCGTTCTCCACCACAGATCAGCGCGGCGGCATGAGACTACTCTCTCCAAGTCGAAAACTCTGCGTCCTTCCAGGCGCTCTGCATCTCTGTGCCTCGCCGTCAAATCGATCCCTTCTTCCGTCTTCTTCGACCACCGTCTTTGCGATACTTTTTCGCCCCAGCCAATTTTCGCGCGCACGGCGTCATGTGTCGTGCCCTGCAGCACAGTCTCGGCACGGCTTAACGCCGCTCCTTCCCACGATTGAATTTGCATAGCGCCCGCGTCCACCGCAACCACGGACGGCCACGTCCAAACGGCTTTACCGGACGCGCGCAGAACTCCCCGCCTCCGTTCACTCCTCAGCGAAAACGCGCATCCGGTAAAGCGCTAGCGTTTATCAAGACTTGAACCAGACTCTCGTACTAACCAGCGATGGGGCTACTGGCCGTAAACGAGCATGTGGAACGTCCCCATGATCGGTGCAGGTTGCGGATGGGGGATGATCGGCAGTGGGCGCGGGTGCCGGGCCGAGGGCTTCGCGTACGAGTGCTGCGTAGGACGGCCAGTCGGTCGGTAGCGCGGACGATGCCTCGCACGCCAATTGCAGAAGCCCACGGTATGCGGCGTACGCGAAGACAGCCTTCGCTTTAGCCTGCGCTGGCGCGAACCAGAGCCCGCGGTAGCAGACTGCAAGGTACTCACTTCGGCGGAGGCCACACGGTTCAGCCCACGTTTTACAAAAAGGGCGGTCCGAGCTCTTGGCTGGCGTTGTTTTTGAAGTCCAAAGGGAAACTCCGGGTGAAACAAATCGGTGTTTTCACACTGATCGTCGCCTTGAATGCTGCATGGTCGATACCGACTAAAGCTGTGGCGAAACGAAAAGGCGAGGAAGGAACTTGCGCGGCGGTTGCAATCGGAGAACCCGGGTCTGGAGGTGGTCCGCCCACACGTCGCGGGGGATCGATGTGGGCAATAACGCGCATTACATCGCGGTGCTTACACCTACGTCATCTCGTCTAACGTCGAACCTACGTCCTGATGCTAGACTGAAAATAAAATATTCGCCGGGAACACATTCCACCAGTCCTTTGACCCGGAGCTTGGCGGCTTCCAGGTCTGCGACCACTTCTAGCCAACGCACACTACCGCCAGGCTGTCTTTTGAAAATATCGAATGGCGGCACCATAGATGGGTGGCTAGTAGCGAAACCCGTGAAGACCCTGCCTCCTAGTTTCAGCGGGTAGACGTGGGTGCGTTGAGCCTTTCTTAGTCCTTGCGGACCGTTTCCTGCATCCATTGAAACAGGACGTAGAGCATAAACCCGCAACCGAGTAAACCAACCGTTACTAATCCGATGAGCGCCATCGCACAATAGGGTGACGACCACCTCGGGTCCGCCCCGCTTGTGAGCCGGATCAAATCCTCTAGGAGATTCTCGCGCCCAATAAATTGATGCGCCGACCGAGCCTGTCGAAACAGGCTTTTTGCATCTCGCATGGCGCGTTTCGGCTGTAAAAAGCGCGTGGTTGGGTCGAGGGCAAGCGCCATACTCCGTAGGTTCCGCCTAGCTGTTGCTCCCCGTTTCCTCTGGGAGTGCCTCATTAGCCGAACCGTGAGCTGGGTTCCAGCCCCCGCCACTTCAAACCCATCGTGCCGATTTCCAGCAATGGGCTTACCTGTTTGCTTCCCACCAAGGGTTATGTGACCGACTCGACTGGCTGGACGTTCGGCAGTGACCATGGTCGGCGAAGCCGGTAATCGTTGTACAGTCCCAGCTGCCCATAGAGCCACTTCCTACTCCACCGTTTCCACCCGAATCCTGATCGTTCCCGGGCACGCATCTGATGTCCCCTAATCTTCTTCTCTACCCAGTCTCTAACAAACGAAAAGCATTCACTCGAATCGCCCACAGCAAAGTAGTTCACCCAACCGCGAAGGATCGGGTTGATCTGCTCAACCACCCACTCCACCGGTTGGCTGATATTTTGTCGGAAGATCTCCTTCAGCTTTGCCAACAACGCCGTCCGTTTTTTCACTTTCGGCGCGTAGTACGGTCGCCACTTCCGGTTACGGCCCAGAGTGCGGCGATATTCAAAGCCCAGGAAAGTGAAACTTCCTCCGTTTGCCAAATCGACGATTTTGCTCTTCTCTTCGTTTATCTCCACTTTGAGTTTGACCAATTCCTCTCGCAGTCGTTGTTCCACCGCTCTTGCCAGCCAGGCATGTTGCGGATGGGAGTCGATCAATATCACCATGTCATCCGCAAAGCGTGCGTATTGAACATGGGTATATGGCTCCCGTCGGGTGGCCTGAATCGCCTTCTCCAGCATCCGATCTACCTCATTGAGATAGAGGTTACTGAGCACCGGCGAAATCACTCCTCCTTGGGGAACTCCCTTCTTCCCGGTCGCCTTCAGGATCATCTTGAGCAACCGCATTACATCCTCATCTTGAACACGTCGAGCCACCTTCTCTAACAGCAGGCAATGCCGCACATTATCGAAGTATGCTCGTAGGTCAAGATCGATGACTCGCGTTTTTCTCTGATCAATCGCTTTAGCCACTCGGTATACCGCTTCATGCGCTGTCCGTTTCGGTCGGTATCCATACGATCCCGGTTGGAAATCAGCTTCGAAGATCGGTTCCAGGATGAGCTTGAGTGCTCCCTGGACCACACGATCGCGGATCGAGGGAATCGAGAGGACGCGGATCTTAGTGCCCCCGTCCTTCGGAATCTCCTTCTTCCGTGCGCGCATGGGCCGATACGTGTTTGAGACCAGTTCGTCCCGTATCTGCTGAAGAAAACTCTCCTCTCCCCCTTCTTCGATGGCCTCGAACGTGACCCCGTCTATCCCCGGTGCCCCGTCGTTCTTCTTGGCCATCCGATAGGCTTCGTGAAGCGTCTCCATTTTGCAGACGTGGACGTACAGTCCCCAGAAGCGCCAGGCTGGTTCAGCCTTCGCCTTGATGTATAGACTCCTCCTCAGGTCCTGCAAACTGATGGGTGTCTTTGTCATATCACCCTTGCCTTCCTTTTTGTTGGAGTCGTTGCAAACAGCAGGGCCCCTTGGCTCCACGGCCATTACGCCGCTTCGCAGCTACTGCGGACCCCTCCGCCACCCTCTCGCCTTCCACCGTTTTCCTGGGTTCGCCAGTTATACGGCTTCCTTGCTTCCGCCACTTTCATGACGGGACGAGGAGGGCTTCTCCAGTTGCTTAACATGCCCTTGTCACCGTGCTGTCCCTACCACCCCGCCGGAGTGTCATGTCGCTTCGGTCAGCCCGCGCCATGCCATGCTGCCTTCGCCCCGAAAGAGATGGCTCGGCCTCCGGATCCTAGTTTTGTTTCGAGGCCACCTGTGGGTTTACTTTCGTTACGGCCCGGTGACTTGCTCACCATCCTTAAGATGGCTTTGTCGGTCGGCTTCATCGGCTTTGTTATCCTCCGCTGATGCGACCCAAGCTAAGGGGCTTCTGGCTTTTGCCCCTGTAGGTCTACCTCCTACTGAACATGTCTGCCTTTCCTGGACACACTCATTCGCCGAAACTCTAAAAGGCCATAAATCTCGTCCCGTAACAATGTTACAGGCCCGCCCGCATGCTATTCATTTCAAACGTATTTTGGATTTTGGCGAGGGACAGCCTCCCTTTGTCTCCGCTTTAACCACACGCATTGCAGGCAACCTGATCTTGCGAGAGATGTTCGGTGTTACCGATCGTTCGTGAATTGTGTCTTCCGTACGTCCAAGCTGATCCGACATAGTACGTCAATCTCTCGCGCAATTTCTTTCGTCCATGAAACACTCGAGCCTTTACCGCGCTAATGGAGATCCCCAGGATTCGAGCGGTCTCTTCCGTCGATCGCTCGCCAAGTTCACGCAGCTCGATTGCTTTTCGCATTCCTGGTGTTAAATGATTCATGGCCTCGGACAGAATCCGTTGCCGTTCCTTTTGTGCACAAAGTTGTTCGGAATTCAGGCCCTGGTCTTCAACGTCAAGCCGGGAAGAGGACGGTTCGCTTTCCGCCGATTCATCCAGCGACACATCCCACAGGTGGGACTTTTTGCGCAGTTTCATCAGGGCAGCATTGATGGCAATGCGGGACAGCCACGTCGAAAACCGGGAATCCCCGTTGAAGCTCTGGAGATGAATAAAGGCCTGTTGAAACGAGTCCTGCACGACATCTTCGGCATCCTCGTTGTTCCGCATCATTCGCCGTGCTACGTGGAAGATTGTGTTTGCGGACTGTTTGCACAGCATCTCGAAGGCAGCCGAATCGCCACGTTTTGCAGCGACAAGAAACGCACATTCCTCTCTCGCGATCATGCGTTGTCTGGGCGACCCGCCCGTTCGTTTCCTGTTGTAATTCTGCAAAGATTGCGTGGACATACGGCTGCTCCTCTCAAGCAATAGCAACTGGTAATTCCATCGTTGGGCATTCGTTCGAATGATGGGTCGTCATGAATTGATTCGTGTTGCGGTTTATCGATCCCCGTTCTCGAGCTACATCAGCCATCATCCGAAAGGAAATTCTCCCGCGCTCGTACTGAGCCATCACGAACGCTCCGCCGTCTCGGCGTCCTTGATCGCTTGCAATAACCAGTTCAGTTCTTCTCGATTCACGACCTACTCTCTTCATCACAGTTGGTAGTCCCGTCGTGATTTACGTTTCACACTCCCTTGAGTCCTCAAAGTGAATTGTCGATCCGCAATATGGTTGGGGGGTCCCATTTTGGTTTTCTGCATCCCGAATTTCTTTTGTCATCCTTTCACAACTACTCGTCTCTTAACGGCGATGACCTCTGGACCCAAATACGGAAGCACCGTTACCGAACTCCAGTGTGCCGCCGAGAAAACCAGATTTCGCGCACGAAGATAATACACATCGCCGGTCACATTATTCCCCGAACGACAAGAGGAACTGTTCAGGCACTCGAAGCCAGCCCCTACTAGGCTTAGCGCGAGTATCTGGAAAACATAACGGCTACCCCTCAACTACGTCTCCAGTCACTAGTAGGAAGCAAGGTTCGGAGTTTGGAGCGCGCTCTTGCCAGGCGTGACATGACGGTCCCAGGCGGGCAGTCCAACAAGGTGGCGATCTCCTGATAGGACAACTCAGCAAACTCCCGCAGAACGATGATCTCGCGAAACTCGTCGGAAAGTTGCAGGATCGCTTCTCGTACCAGCCGGCGCTCCACTTTGCTGACGTAAAGAGCATGAGGATCTTTGGATGGTTCGATGGCGGTTTGCGCGGTGCCCTCGTCCCCATCAAGCTCGACCATCTTGGGAGCGGTCTGCCGCCGTCGCAACCGATTGAGCCAGATGTTTCGTAGGATCGTGAACAGCCAACTCTTCACATTGCTGCCGGGCCGTAGACTTTCTGTCGCCTGGATGGCCCGAACACATGTTTCCTGCACAAGATCCTCTGCCTCTGTGCGGTCGCGGCTGAGAACCATCGCATAACCATAGAGGCCATCGGACAGTTCATTGAGAGCCTCGCTGAGGAAGAGGTTCCTTTCAGGCGGAAATGTCATGCCCGGATGCAACCCACAGAGAACCGCGGGAACTGAACGAGTTGAAGCTTGACGATCGTAGTGTCCATAGAACGAAAATGCTTCTTGTTTGGAATGCAGTCGGCGTATGTTGCGGCTAGTTTTCGGGCCTCTCTGCTCGTGGGAAGCGTCAGAGATAATGTGGATGTCGCTGGTTTGAGTGATCCGGGGCTGGAGAGTTGACAGAATCATGCCCCCTCCCTTGCCCGTGATTTGTAGCTCAGGACACTGTTTGCGCGCCGACCGACGCTATTGCTGTACCGGCGATCAATAATTCACGTCGAGTTAGTGTGTCCATCGGAACGCTTCCTACTCCCTCAGTGAGGAGCGCATAGCGGTGTCTCCCCACGAATGTCAACGACTTCATTGCAGCTCTTCGTGCTGCATTGCATTGTTGTCACGGACAGGCAGTGGTGCCGTATGGGAAAGAGATTCCCTCGTTAGGATTTGTTTGCCTGAATCTTCGACGTAAGGCCCCAAAGACCCATGGGTGCGGAGCACAGTGTTTTCCAAAATTGGCGTCATCGATGACGACGATGTCGCAGTCCAACGTTCCGTAGGCGATCTTCTTAAATCGGCCGGTTATCGATGCGCTTTGTGTAGTTCCCGCTGAGGCATTCTTCAAGGAATTCGATCCCCCGGACTGTGCCATCGTTGGTTTTCACCTTCCGGGATCGAACGGCTTGCACTTGCAACGCCAACTGAACGAGACGGGATACTCCATTCCGATCATCATGATTAGTACGCATGATGACCGATTGCGGGCTAAGGCGCTCGAACACGGTGCCGTGACCTTTCTGGTGAAGCCGTTTCACGTTCGCCTGCGCGGCCTACAACCTGGTGCGCATGTCGGCGACTCTTCCCTGATCTGAGCGTGAACTACTTTCAAGGCTCCGCGAAATGCAACACATCTCTCGGCGACCAGCAACTAGCTCATCGCTCCCTATTCCGATCTCGTGTCGGGGGCCATGGCGAACTTATCCACGATTTGACCGGTGTTCTGATCAAAAACCAAATACTCGCCGTAGGATGCGGAACCTAGCTCCTGGATGCGCAGCCTCGCAGATTCTAGATCGTCTACGGCCCTCAATCCAGCGTAATCCTCCACAATCCCTTTTTAGAACGTCATACCGAAGTATCGCCATCGTTCTCTCCCCGTCCTAATAGCGATAGCCGCCGCGGACTGGTGGGCTAGGCGATGAACGGCCGGTAGTAGGAAGTAAAGTTCGGAGTTTGGAGCGCGCTGTTGCCATGCGTGACATGATCGTCCCGGGCGAACAGTCCAACAAGGTGGCGATCTGCTGATAGGAAAGCTCCCCATACTCCCGCAGGACTATAATCTCGCGGAACTCCAGAGGTAGCTGCATCATCGCTTCGCGCACTTGCTCGACTTCCACTTTGCTCACACAAAGCGCGTGAGGGTGTTTGGCGGTCTCTATGACGAGGTCCGCGGTATTCTCGTCCGCGTCAAGTTCGAGTAACCCGGGCCTGGTCCGCTGCTGCCGCACTCGGTTGAGCCGAATGCTCCGCAGAATGCTATACAGCCGCGCCTTTGTGTCACTGTCTTCGCGCAGCCGTCCCATCGGCTCCATAGCGCGAACGTACGTTTCCTGTACCAGATCCGCTGCCACGGTCGCGTTGCGAGTGAGGACCATGGCGTAGCCATATAGTCCGTCCATATAGAAGGATAGTGCTGCGTTCATTTTCCGCGTAGCCTCGGCTGGTACTTTTATCCCAAGTCGGGACGGGAAGCTTGCATGAACGTCGCAGCTTTGGAGAAAAGTGCTACGGATTGCGGCGGTACTGGCTTGGAGGCACTCCCAACAGTTGACGAAATACTCTGGACATATGCGCGTGGCTCGAAAATCCGCAAAGAGCGGCGATATCGATGAGCGAGGTGGACCCTTCTCTCATCAGCTGTTGTGCGCGCTCTAACCGGAGCTGTAGCAAATAACGGTGTGGCGTGAGCCCCGTCGCAGCCTCGAACATTCTCAGAAAATGGCTCCGGCTGTATCCGCTCTCGGCTGCCAGTGTTTGCAGATCCGGGTTAGCGACAAGGTCATGCATGCGCTCCAGGACACGCTGTAGAAGGTGACGCGGCAGGGGCGATGTCGCAGCGCAGGCGTTGTCCCTCTGCGTCCTTCCGAGTAAGAGAAATCGCATTACTAGTGCATGCGCAAGATGATCGGCATAGAGCCGTCCCGACGGTCCGCCTTGGCTTGCCTCCACTTCGAGAAGTCTCATCAAGTGGCGAAGCGTAGCGTCATGGAAGCCCGTCCGATATGGAAGCCTCGTGGTCGGCGGTTGGTTCAGTTCATCTTCCACGCAACTCACAAACGCTGGCTCCAGCGCGCACAAGATAATCTCGAAGCGGTTTCGTTGACGTACAGCCGGAACGATACCCGGAGGGGCAAAGGTAATCGTGCCCGGATGCTTCGTGTAGGGAACGTGGCCGCCCCGCCCGTTAGGGTGCTCGCCAGTCACGGTGTTGCACCATAACCCAAGAATGTACCCCTCCGAGATCGATTCTGGCCGCTCATCTGGCTCTACACTGTGCCTCTCAATCAGAAAGCCTTTCCAGTTTAGTCCTTGGCTCGACACGCCGCGCGAGGATGGCCCACGCAGAAGCGCGTCGAAATGTGCGTTCTTCCTGGCGAGAACAGTGCTCATTTCCTTTCACTTCTCCACATCATCCTAAAAAGCCTCACCACCCAGTAAGAGGAAGGATCGTCTCACTCGTACAGGTAAACATCATAAGAACGAGGTTATAGCCTTCAAACAGACGATGGTGACCGCCGGTCGTCCGATGTCTCGGGCTGTAGGCATAACACCTCAGCTGCTCCTTTATTCCCACAGGGTAGAAATCGAGCGCGGCGGACAGTCGGAGCCTAGTACTACTGTGTTACAAACATTACAAGCGCCTTTGGTAACAAAACGGGCAGGAGGGGAGTTGCTCGATAAGATGTCGGGCAATCTGAATTCGTAGGGTCGCGATGGAATGAGGATGGTGACGTTCAACACGCACGCGGCGAGCCGCGCGGGTGGAACTCAGGCGGAAGTTTCGTGGCGCGTAAGTCCAGTCGACCGGCGCTTGTGGAGGGGGAAAAACGACTTCTTTCCGCGACGAGGAAGCCGTAAGCGGCGATGCATAACGTGGCGTGATGGTGAAAACCTCGCCAGCCCCGACCTTCGTAATGTCCCAGTCCCAACTCTTGCTTCAGCTCTTGGTAGTCGCGTTCGATAATCCAACGGTGTTTTGCTCGTTTCACCAACTCTCTCATGGTGATACGGGCCGGGAGAGTAGAAAGCCAATACTTGGTCGGTTGGCTCTCCCGCTCCGGCCATTCGATCAACAACCATTCTTGGTCACGAGGTTCGCTTCGCCCATAATCCCGATGAGCAGGTCGCACTCGCAGGGCCGCAAAACGGGAGCGCAATTTCTGCTTCGTTCCCTGACGCCAGTAGACCGCTCTCCAATCCTTGGCTGGCAAGGAAAGAGCCACTTGTTGGACAGAAACCGGTTGATGTTTTCTATCCCGGCGCAACAACTTCGGTGGGCGCCCCAGCCCGCTTCCTGGTTTTGCCGGGAGTGGAGTTTCTCCAGGTCGCCAAACCGTTGTGTGCCCGCGCACGCCAACAACATACGGTAGGCCCAATTCGCTGAGCTGTTCCCGAAACTTAGTTTCATCGCCATACGCGGCATCGGCCAACACCGGCGCCGCGGTAACTCCATCTGCCAGCGCTTGGCGAATCTGTCCGAGGGCAATCACCGGCTTGGTTGCAAACGAGATCTGTTCCGGAACACCAGCTTTCTTGCGACGCTTCTGATCCTGGGCCCAGATTTCCGGTAAATACAAACGGTACGCGATGGGCAGGCTGGCGTGCTCGGTGGCCATCGACAGGCTTACCGCCACACGACAATTTTCCTGCTTCCCTAACTGTCCGCAGTACTGGTGCGTCACCCCGACGGAGTGCGTTCCTTTCTTGGGGAAGCCGGTATCGTCCACAATCCAAGCGATCACCGGTCCGTTGCGCTTCATGGCGGGTAAGACGGAGTGGCGCACCTGCTCGAGCAAAGCTTCGTCACTCCACGGAGCATCCGCTACCAAATGATGGAGAGATTGATGCGTCTGCCGCACATGGTCCGGAGCCAGCCGTGCCGCCATGGGTTCGACGCTCTTGCGTTCCCCGGGCAGAAGCAGACCCTTACAATACGATTTCAGCGGTTCCACGCGATCGGCGTGCTCTGCGGCTTGCGCCAGGCTATCGAGATAGGCCGCGAAGCGTTGCTGTTGTGCGCCTGGCGCCGAACAAGTGGCGCTCATGCCCACAGAGTGTAGGGAGAACGGGTGCCATCGCTACTCATTTTTGCAGGAAATGTATCCTATTTTATAACACAGTAGTACAAGCAGGCTGCTGAAAAAATTGGGCGAAAGTGTAACGATACGAGGTGGAGTGCGTCCAATTGCGCATGAGAGGAAACGATCCACAGCAAGGTGGCATGTTCAGCTACATTTCGCCGGAGCAGCGAGTACGCAAAGATCATCCGCTGCGGCCGATCCGCACGATGGTAGACAAGGTACTCAAGGAACTCTCGCCTGAGTTCAACAAGATGTATTCCAAAATGGGTCGTCCGTCGATTCCGCCGGAGCAGTTACTGCGCGCGCTGCTGTTGCAGATGCTGTACTCGGTGCGCAGCGAGCGGATGCTGATGGAAGAGATCGACTACAACATTTTGTTCCGCTGGTTCGTGGGGCTGAATTTGGACGATGCCGTGTGGGATGCCACGGTGTTCACCAAGAACCGCGACCGTTTGCTGGAGGCCGAAGTGGCCAAGGACTTTCTGGCGCTGGTGGTGGAGCAAGCCCGCGGGCAGGGATGGGCCTCGGACGAGCATTTCACGGTCGACGGAAGTTTGCTGGAAGCTTGGGCCAGCGCGAAGAGTTTTCAGCCCAAGAACAAGAAGGGTTCGTTTCCGCCAGAGGATCCCGGAAATCCCACGGTGAATTATCGCGGCGAGAAGCGCTCGAACGAAACGCACGAGTCGAAAAGCGATCCCGAAGCGCAAAGGCGCGGGCAAGGAGGCCAAGCTGAGCTACAGCGGGAATCTGCTGGTGGAGAATCGCAACGGCTTGATTGTGGACAGCCGAGTGTGGGAAGCCACGGGCACGGCCGAGCGCTACGCGGCGCTGGAAATGCTGCAAGAACTTCCGGGAAGCGGGCAGGTGACGGTGGGCGGCGACAAGGGCTTCGACACGGCGGATTTCGTGCGCGAGTGCCGGAACCTGTGGGTGACGCCGCACGTGGCGCAAAACCTTAAGCGCAGAGGCAGCAGCGCCATTGATAGCCGCACGACCCGGCAGGAAGGCTATGCCCTCAGCCAGAAGAAGAGGAAGCGCATCGAAGAATGTTTTGGTTGGCTGAAAACTGTTGCGTTGATGCGCAAAGTGCGGCATCGCGGAACCTTGAAAGTTGATTGGATCTTTACGTTGGCCTGCGCGGCCTACAACCTGGTGCGCATGCGGAACCTGATGCGCAGCGCCGTTCCGACGTAGTCAGTCCGGGCCGTAGTGTCTTTGAACGGCGCTGAAACGCCTCTTTCGGGCGCTCGGTAGCACGAAAATCACGACTCAGACGCTCGAAAAACCCCCGAATAACTCAAACCAACACAGAAATTGCTGGCTGAGGATGTGCAGCGCATGCACCCGTCGCTGCATCATTTCGTAGCGAATGCCCCCTGGAGTGACGAAGCCTTGCTCGAGAGAGTGCGCCACTTTGTGTTGCCGGTGATGAAAAGAAACGGATCCGTGGTGGCCTGGATTGTGGATGATACCGGGTTCGTAAAGAAAGGAACTCATTCGGTTGGGGTGGTACGTCAATACTGCGGACCGGTGGGCAAGCAAGAAAATTGTCGGGTGGCCGTGAGTTTATCGGTGGCCACCGAACAGGCCAGTCTCCCGATCGCGTGGCGTCTGTACCTACCCGAGATTTGGGCTAAGGATCGTAAACGGCGCAAGGAGACGGGCATTCCGGAAGAGCTTTCGTTTGCTACCAAGTCAACCATCGCACTCCAGCAAATTCGCAAAGCGGTAGAAGAGGAAGTTCCCCTGGCGCCGGTGTTGGCCGATGCCGGGTATGGCAATGATAGTAAGTTTCGGGAAGAACTCAGCGAATTGCGTTTAGCCTATGTCGTCGGCGTTCAGGGATCCATGACCGTCTGGAGACCAGGAGAAGCCCCACTGCCCGCAAAGCGATGGAAGGGGACCTGGCGCTCGTTGTCTTCGACCCTTACCTTTCCTCGCGGCGCTTGGCCGAGGCGCTCCTGCGCGCACCGAAGGGGAAGCTGATCATCAACGGCGAATACTACGCATTTTCCTCGGTGTTTTTCTACACCGGGCGTACCGCCTTGCTCTGGAATGGCCGCGGCAACAATCTGGAATACGGCTCCTATGCCCCCGGCAGTCCGTCCGTTTTTATCGACGACCCGCAATTCCAATCTCTCTGGAAATCCAGCGAACGCTATTTCGTTCTTTCCGATGGGGAACGCATAACTCATTTGCACGACTCCGTGGAAAAGCAGAAATTATTTCTCGTGGCCGAGAGCGGCGGCAAAACCCTGTATTCAAATTCGCCGGCCAATTAGTGAATTTTCTACGGCCTTCTTCCTGGGAAGGCTACGACGTCTTGATTCCGGGAATTTCGCTTTAGCTTTCCCAGAGGGGTGCCGTGGGCACAAGGACAGGACTTTTCAAACTATGGCATTAATGTTCGTTCCCATGGCGTTGGCGATTGCACAGCATGCCTGCGTCCTTTTCTTGACGGCTGGATGTGCGTTGGTTAGCGTGAAAGGTGTGCGAGATAGTGGGTATGCGCCTAAAGCACCTCTGGGCGCTATAGGCGTGGTTCTAGGATCGATTTCTTCCCCAGGATGGGGTGTGGCGCGAACCCGCCGACACGCCAGCCCTTCGGTGCGAAGCACTAACATCTGACGTAACAACTGCGCCTAGATCTGCTGATTACTGCACTGCTGAAAATTGGGAAACCGCTTGAAACCAAATAGATTTATTGTCTGACATCCAATCCATAGGTTGTAGGTTCGATTCCTACGCGGCGCACCACTCCTTAGTTCATCTCTGAAGGGAATAGCGTTTCGGAGGTTGTGCCGGTGCAAAGCCAAAACGCGTTGTCATGCTCGGATTTCTTTCCGCTTCGGTTCTCTCTTAGGATGATTTGTCAAAATACGAGAGCCTGCCTCATTCCCGCGAATCGAAGCTCAACCAGCTTTCGCGGACCATCACCGCTCCTGGTGAAACCGTATGCGCTTTGCTCGTACATTACATCGCGCTTCGCCCACCTCCCCTCGACGGTGGCAATGACGTCATTGTTTTGCACGAATTGTACGATGACGAGCCTGCTGTAAGATTCCCATCGGATTGAGCACTCTCCAACCGGCATGCGCGCGCCGTTAAGCGTCAGAGCATAACTAAACCGAAAGGCCCGAGAGCCCCTCTCGAAAGCTCGGGGCTTGAAGCCGCGAGAAGCGAGGCTCTTGTGTGCCGCTTTCGCGTCTCGGTCATTGTCGTAGGGACCCACGAGTACGTAATAAGAATTCCCCCAGAAGCGGCCTTTCTGCGTGATCGATGCTTGAAAGCCAAGGTTTGCCAGTTTGTCGGTAACCTCGCTCGCCGGAGGCTGCTCCTTGAATTTACCCACTTCGAAATACATTTGCGAGGGAGATGCGATGTCTTCTCTTCCGGAAGCGACGGAGTGGACTTCAGGTTCCCCCGCTGGTGCCAGCGGCGGAGCCGGGCCGAGTTTACTTGGAACGATGTAGGAGTTGGACGCAACTGTAATGGTTGGGATAGGTAGCGACGGAGGTGTCGATGAAAGGGGAGCAGCGCTAGAGGTGTCGGGCAGCTTGGGTCTGGAGCCGCCGTCAGCGATGAGCCTGGAAGTGGTTGGCGCCACGGGCTCGGGCTTTGCCTTCTGCAGTCCTGGCGCGAGTTGCGGAGCTGGTGTGTTTGCGGAGGGCTGCAGGAGGAGCGATTCGGTCTGTTGTGGAAACGAAGTCGGCGCAACCGGAGTCGATGGCGCAGAGGGCGCCGGCAACACAGTTGGCACTACGGTTTGCGTCTCCTCTTGGGGCCTTGCTGCTACTCGCTCGCCAAACTGGATGATCGACGCACCAAACTGCCGGCGATAGGTGCGAAACGAGAATGCGCCCGCTACGAGAGCCGAAACGAGGACGCCGACGCCAACACCAGCAGAGAACCGGCTCCACGGAGCCAGTGGTTTTCGCCCTGGTGAAACAACGGTAAGCGGGGCAGCCTTCTTCTCTGGCGAGATGATAGTGGCGGCCGGAAATGCGCGCAACGGCGGGACGGCGAGGGCAGAGGTATCGTCAGGGGAGAGAGGCGTTGCCGATTGGCTTGTCCAATCACGGACTTGTTGGCGAGCCTCTGCAGGCAGGCCAATGAATCGCAAGCCTCCCGTCCTTTTCGCCTTGTCTATCCAGGCTAGTTGGCCAGAGGCCTGAATTCGCTGATTGTGCAACGACACCGAGAAACGGATCGTGCCGTCGATCTGAAGTGGATCGATGGCGTGAAAACATAGCCCTCCTTCAGAGAGATTCAACACGATGCCGCCATTATTCGGTTCGAAATGGATATCCGCGAGCCATTCTGTCCTTGGTGTGAGGCGACGTTCCAGCCCGTTCATTGATAGCTCCCCACCAACTGTTGCAATGTCTTGGGAGTCGACAATATCGCTTGCATTCGAATAAACCTCCCGCTCGATCGACTGGCAGATCGTCGGACAAGCGTTCGAGCCACTCACGCGCTAGTCGCGCGGGACTTCACCTCGGCAACTATGCGTTGCGTGCGCTGATCAAATACGACGTATTCGCCAGGCGTAAGCTCCTGTAATTCCACGATCCGAGCCTTAGCCGTTCGTAGGTCACCTACGGCTTCAATCCATAGGAAGTTCAGATCCCCTATCTTTCGAAGAATGTCGAAGAGGGATTCCACGGTAGTGCCTTCCTGCGATGATGCAGAGCGGACCAAAGCACTGGAGGGCCGTGGGTCAAGACAGGGGAAATTCAGAAAGGTAGTGACAATATCGGCCGCTATTCGCTCGGCCGGTTAGAATTTTCGGCGCTTCGCAGTTGCCCTGATACCAGCATTGGCTAAGGGTTATGCATCATCCGTACTCTCCTACTCGGAGATTTCGGCTGGGAGTGTGTCGGAGCAGACCACAAGCGGAAAATCGCAACAATAGTACTTCCGTACTCCGGCGAGATTTCCACCTTATCTGATCTTTAATCTATCGCGCCTGTAGCCATGCGCCATGGAGGTTACTGGATCTCGCGCCTCTGACGGGGCCCCGGCGCATTCGTGCCATGTTTTTGTTCATGGAAAACGCCGGAACCCACGCCACTCATTCCTTCCGAGGGGAAGGCACCCATGCATCGAAACTTCCAGTACTTGTGGATCACGATCCGGATGCCCGGGTGCCAGACTTAAACGTTGGATTATTTTGGTGGCTTATCGCGTAGAGAAGCAGCTCCAGCCGGCTTGACACGCCCAGCTTGTCAAAAATTCGATACAAATAGTTACTGACCGTGTGTTCGGCGAGTCCCAAGTGTTGGGCTATTTCTCGATTCTTCATTCCTTCGCCAACCAGAGAAACGACATGCTGCTCGCTGGGCGTGAGTAGCGCCATTCCGCCTTCAGCGCTGATCTCCACCGGCTTCAAGCGAGTTAGAGCATCGAGAATATAGTCTAGCTCCTGAGCGCTGGCCCAGATTTTGCCTTCGTGCACGGTGCGGATGCACTTTGACAATGCCTTGAATGAGTCGGCTCGGCAAAAAATCCCGCGGGCTCCAGCGCGAAACGATGCAATCACGGAATCTCGTACAACGGAGTGCAGCATCATGATTCCGGCAGTTGCCGGATGAGCGGCGCGAAGAGTCTGGAGAACTTTGAAGCCGGTCTGGGATCCATCCTCTAGTTCAGGGCTCACCAGTGCAACGTGAGGTTTGTGGGTTTCCAAGCTTCCAATCGCTTCGTCGGAATTGGTGGCCACGACCACCACGTCGAACTGGTTGCGGCAGCGCCTAAGTGCGCTGGCCATGAGCTGGCCTGCCATGTGATCCCGGTCGGCGATCAACACGTCGATCCGCGTACTGTTCAAACTGGTCAAAGGACGCCTCCAAAGAATTTTGGGGGAGGGGTGGGGGTACTAGTAATTCTATGCCAAAGTTCGGGAATTGGAAGATAAAACTATCGATGTCTGCGATGAATATTTCGGTTTGGGTTCGAGGAGATTGAGACTCTGATTCTACAACGTACTCCAGAGTTCCGTCTGAAGTGCCATTGAGATCTGCCCAAAATGCCACGTTGCAGCGACAACAGTTGCCGAAATCAAGCCGGACGCTAACTGTACTCTCCTCAATTCGTTGTAATGAGAGGAGATGTGAGAGGTTCCAAGGTTACAAGCAGCCCTTGCAGTTGCCAAAGCGAGTACAGGTTGTTCGAAATTCGACACTGGCCCTCCGAACAGGTCGACATGGGGAGATTATGCCCCAAGGCAGGGTATTTTCTTTCCGAACTGGAGGGTATTTTTTTTCGCGTCGAACAGGGCAGGAGTTTTCGCCTGTGAGGAGATTGCGCCCTGGGGTCCCAGGGGTTTTTTCGCCACTTGCGAGGATATGCGTATGCCGTTAGTTTTCAGCGCATGAAGCACGAAGCATCACCCGCGGAATTGTCGGTTTATCAACCCGGAACGGCGTGCGCTTCGGTTGAGCGTAGAAAGGCAGTGCGGTACTTGCTGAGGGTGCCGCTGGTCTTCCGTTGGCAAGGCTCCGGGAATAACCACCTTCAAGGTGACGGAGTGACTCGCGACATCAGCGCGAGGGGTGCTTATGTACTGTCGGTGACGGCTCCGCCGGTGGGTGCGGTAGTGCATGTCGAAGTGTATCTGCTTGGCTTCCGGGAACCGAAGTCTCGAATCAAGGCACGTATGAGGGTTTCGCGAGTTGATGACAGGGCGATGGACTCAGCGCGGCTGGGATTTTCGTTGGCGGGGGACGGGTTTCAATTGATTTCTCAGCAAGTTCGCGGTTGGGCGTAGGCAGGCTGCTGCTTCGGAATTTGGGGATGGGTCGGGGGAAACGTGAGAAGTATCAGATCGTTCGCGGCGCGAACAAGTGTCTCGATTTTCATTCTGGCCGGGTCGGCCATGGCGCAGCAAGGGCAAACGCCTCGGCTAACGTTATCCACAGGGCAAGCGAGTAACGCGGCCTCCGCGGAAGCCTCGGGTCATCCGGTTCCATACCAGAGAAATCCCCGGTATCGGATCAACCGGAGCGACATCCTGTCGATTTCGTTTCCGATTACTCCGGAATTCAATCAGCCCAAAGTGATGGTGCAGCCGGATGGGTACATAACGTTGCAGGGAGCGGGCTCGCTCTACGTGCAGAATCTTTCGGTACCGGAAGCGGTTGAAGCCGTGAAGAAAGCTTACTCGAAGACTTTGCACGAGCCCATCGTCGATATTGACCTGATCGATTTCCAAAAGCCGTATTTCGTGGTCCTGGGACAGGTGGGGAAGCCGGGGCAGTACGATTTGCGCTACGACATGACGGTCACCGAAGCGGTCGCGGTCGCGGGGGGATTTGCGGCGACGGCAAAGACGCAAGTTTTCCTGTATCGGCGGATGGCTACCGGTTGGCAGGAAGCCAAGCAGTTGAAGCTGAACGATATTCTTCATGGGAAGAACGTGACCGAGGATGCCGAGTTGCACCCTGGGGACATGATCTTCGTTCCGGAAAAGACCATCACCAAGGTTCGTAAGTACATCCCTTACGGCGTTGGGACGAGTGTCAGCACCTCGCCAGCGTCGTACTACTAACTCGGATAACTCGAACACGCAGGAAAGATCGAACGGAATATCAGGGAGAGAACGAGATGAGTGCACCGAACTCCAAAAGGAACTTCGACGACGCATTACCTGTGCCGACAATGCGAGACATCTTGTCTCCCTTGTTTCGCCACCGCCGGCTGGTCATTGGGACGTTTTGCGCTTTGTTCGCGTTCACAATCTTGCTTGCGTGGCGTTGGGCGTCGCACTACTACGTGGCGAAGATGCAAGTGGTGGTTGAGCCTACGCGATCCGATCCAGCGATTACCTCCGCTCAGAACACCTCGGTGCCGAGCAGTAAGACGATCTCGACCGACCAGATCAGTTCGGAAATAGCGCTGCTGCGTGGTCAGGATATGTACCGCACCATTGTCGTTACCTGCAATCTAGTGTCGGACGTCCAGTGGTCTCCCTCGGACATATTTCTTTCGCCGGATGCGGAACGCAAGAAGTCGATGAACGTGGAAAAGGCGGCCATGGCGGTCGCTGGTGGCGTGAAGGTAGAAGCTGAGAAGACTTCGAATGTCATCAATATTAAATATGGCCGAAGCGGTGAACCCGAAGCGCCGGCATGCGTGCTGCAAAACCTGAGCAAGTTGTACCTTGCGAAACACTTGCTGCTTCGGCGTCCGGCCGGTTCTTCAGATTTCTTCGCGGGACAAGCCGAGAAGTATCATCGCGACCTGGAAGATGTCGAACTGCAATTGGCGAATTTCAGCCACAACGAAGGCGTTTCGGCGCCAGACATTTTGCGCACGAATATGGCGCAGCAGGTAGTGAATTCGGCGGCCAGCCTCAACCAAACCCGGCAAGCGATTTCCGCAGACGAACAACGACTGAAAGAGATTGCCAGACAACTGGAAGAGACGCCGTCGCGTACATCGACGCAGCAGATCTCAAGCCCCGCGAATGGTTTGCTTCAGGAATTACAGAACAACCTGTTAACCGCGCAGCTCAAGAGGACGCAGCTGGTGGCGAAATACGATCCTTCCTATCCTCTTGTACAAGAAGCGGATCAGGAGATTGCGGCGACGGAGGCGGCGATCGCCAAGGCTCAAGAAACCAAATACCTGGTGCAAACCACCGACCGTGACCCGACGCACGAATATCTTCGCGAAGATATGGCCAAGACGCAGACCGATCTGGCTTCGCTGCGTGCAACGGCGACCGCCATCTCGCAAAGCATCGAGCGGATGAACCTGCAGATGGTAAATTTTGACGCAAAAGCGGTAAAGCAAGCGGCGCTCCTGCGGGAAGCAAAAGTGGATGAAGGCAATTATCTCCTGTACGCGAGCAAGCGCGAGCAGGAGCGCACATCGGACGCGTTGGATGAAAAGAGAATCGCGGATGTGGCGATCGCTGTACCTCCGGTTGTGCCAGTACTGCCGGCCTACGGACCTTTTCTGGTGATTTTCGTGGGCTTCTTTGTTTCGCTGTTTGCGTGCGTCATGTCCGCTTTTGTGGCGGACTACCTCGATCCATCGTTCCGGACTCCGAAGGACGTCTTCGAAGCCCTGAACATTCCCGTGTTGGCATCCGTTCCGAGGAAGGCGGCTTGAGCGCGATGATACTGGACTATTACAAACTTGCGAAGGCGCCTTTTGGGGACACGCCCGACACGCGATTCCTGTATTTCGGGGAGCAGCATCGAGAAGCGCTGGCGTCGCTCCTGGTGGGCACCGAAAGTAACCGTGGATTTTTAGCGGTGATCGCCCAGCCGGGCATGGGCAAGACCTCCCTGATCTACGAATACCTGGAGAGGATGCGCGACAAAGCGCGAACCGCGTTCGTCTTTCAAACCGATTGCGACTCGCGCGAATTCCTTCGTCACATCCTTCTCGATCTAGGTATTGACGCAACCGGAAAAGACCTGCCTGCGATGCACGAGATGATGAACGGAGTCCTGGCAGCCGAGGCGCGAGCGGGAAGGCGTTTCATTCTGGTGATTGATGAAGCGCAAAACCTCGCCGAGCGGACCCTTGAATCGATTCGCTTGCTGTCAAACTTCGAAACCCCTTGGACGAAATTGATGCAGATCGTTCTGGTCGGGCAGCCACAACTCGCCAAGATCCTGGCGAAGCCTTCCATGTTGCAGCTTCGACAAAGGATCTCGATGATCATTCGGATCGAGCCCTTCAATTTCGAGGAGACGCGGAACTACATCAATCACCGGCTTTCGGCCGCAGGATTTCAAGGCCCGTCTTTGTTTACAGTCGGAGCACGGCGGCTAATTGCGGAACGCAGTCAAGGTATTCCGCGCAACATCAACAATATCTGTTTTAACGCAATGACCCTGGCATGCGCGATGAGGCTATCGACGATCGATCACAATGTTGTGCTGGAGGTCTTAGCCGATCTCGATCTGGATTCGCTCAGAAATGACGCCAGTCCCAACCATGCCAAAGAACTGAAGCAGATGTTGGCGCAAACCTCGCCAACGAAAAGAGCGAACACGGGATTGCGAGGCGTTCTCTCAAAGTTTGCGGCTGCCGGGTTGCTCCTCGTTTTGATTTTTGGGTCGCCGTTCGCGCTGAACAAACGCGAGCTGCGAGCCGCGGACGCCGCGACATTCAACCCAGTGCCTCGGTCTGCATCGCTAGGCATGACAGAGCCGATCGCTGACACGTCGGATAAGCAGGCCCGGCACCCACTTCGGGTGGTTGCCCAGAAACAGGTGGACAGACCATGAGTCGAAATTTTGAGTTAATGCAGCAGGCAGGCCGGGTTCGCGAATTTCCTCCCATCCAGGCGGAAGAGCCCTTCGTGGCCGAGCAGGAAGTCAAGACCAAACGCATCGCCAAGGTCCTTGAGTTTGGACAGTTCGCTCGCGAAGAATCTCTCCGCCTTGTGCAGCGGACTTTCCTGCTGCAGACGCCGGATCCTCCCCGAGCGGTAGTGTTTGCGGGGATCGACCATGGCAACGGATGCAGCCAGCTCTGCGCTCAGACAGCCGAGACTCTGGCCAGTAATACCGGCGGTTCGATTTGCCTGGTTGACGCCAATCTTCGATCGCCTTCATTGCCTCAGTTATTCAATACAGCGAATCACTACGGGCTTACCGATGCACTACGCCAGGCCGGGCCCATTCGGTCTTTTGTGAAGCCGTTGGGAGTTCGCAATATTTCGCTGCTTTCGTGCGGATCTATTGGACCCGATGCGCCCGGCCTCCTGACCTCAGACAATCTGAAAAGCCGGTTCGCGGAGCTACGCAAAGAATTCGACTACGTATTGGTCGACGCGCCTCCGCTGAGCCGCTATGCGGATGCAATTACCCTGGGACAAGTCACGGACGGCTTTGTTCTGGTTTTGGAAGCAAATGCAACGCGGCGGGAAGTAGCACTGATGGCTGCAGAGAGTCTACGTGCCGCGCAGATCAGGATTTTGGGTGCGGTGCTCAACAAGCGCACATTCCCGATTCCGAGTGTCCTGTACAAGAAGCTGTAAATTCGCACTAACTGTTTTGACGCCGAGCTGTCTGCGATTGCGGTGTGGTGACGACGGACCTTCTGCGATAGAGGAAGGGCGCCGCAACGGCAACTGAGTTCCCAGAAAAAAGGGTCAATGTGACCCACAGGAGCGGAGCTGTGTCTTTTCTACAGAACACGATTGACGAAACGGCGGTGGTAAGGCCGGAAGTCACGCTCAGCGATTCGTCCTGGTATGCGATTCAAACCCTGCCGCGGCATGAAAAGAAAATCGCCGCGGAACTTAGCCAGAAGAGTATCAACTCATTTCTTCCGCTGGTATCCGAAAAGCACCAATGGAGTGACCGCCGCGTTTCGGTCAATACGCCGCTCTTTCCAGGATACGTTTTTGTACGGATCACTCAAGATCAGAGCGCTCGAGTCGCGGTACTTCGAACAGTCGGCGTCAGAAAATTTGTCGGGATGCGGGGGATGGGCGATCCGATCCCAGACAATCAGATTGACAGCGTGCGTGCCATCGTCAGCAAAGGCGTGCCTTTCTGCTCGAGTACGTTTATCAACGTCGGCCAGCGCGTGCGCGTTCGTGGAGGAAGCCTGGAGGGCGTTGAAGGCATCGTGACTTCTGTGAACGGCGACAACAGCTTGGTAATTTCGGTGGATCTCATTCAGAAATCATTAGCGATTCGAATTACTGGCTTTGCGATCGAGCGGATCTAGACAAGGGTTACGCCGCGCAGTCTTCAAGAAATCACCAACAACAGTGTCAGCGCGCCAACTGCCCAGATGGCGCAGTCAGTGTTCTTCTCCAGTACGTCCCAGCACGAGTCGGTATCCTACGCAGCAGCAAAACAAGAGGCCAAGTGTACGAAAAGAAGCGTCGCCTTCTCTTGAATGCGCTCAAGTTGCTGGACCTAGTGTTGTTGATCGCGGCCTTCGGCCTGGCAACCGCCCTGGTCGTTCACGCCGAGAAGGGCGTTTCTCTGGAGAGGTTTCTATCGCTCCGGGTCAAGCTCTCGAACTGCGCGATCTTTGGGGTCGGGATATTCATGTGGCATGTGATCCTTTGCGCGGCGGGCGTGTACAAATCAAGGCGACTCTCGCCAAGATTCGCGGAACTCTTCGATATCTTGAAGGCGACAACCCTATGCACCCTATCCGTAGGCTCTCTTGCATCCGTATTTTCGATTCGGATGGCGACTTCGCGTTTCCTCATCCTTTTCGGGCTTATCGCTTTTGCTCTTCTGTTTTCATTACGGCTCGCTATCCGTTACGTGCTGGCTGGGATCCGGCGCCGCGGCCGCAATCTTCGCCATGTATTGATCCTCGGCACGAACGCGCGTGCCATCGAATTTGCCAGGAAGCTGGAAGAAACGCCCGACCGTGGATACCGGTTATTGGGGTTTGTGGACGATGAATGGGCCAATTTCGACAAGTTCAAAGAGACGGGCCTTCCGTTCGCCTGCCGCCAGGCAGACCTGGCTGAGTTTCTCCGCCGTAATGTTGTGGATGAAGTGGCCTTTTACCTGCCACTGAGGTCGTACTACGAGGATTGCGCGCGTGTCGCCGCTCTGTGTGAGGAACATGGGACTATCATGCGCTTCGCGACCGACATCTTTACATTGAAGACGGCACGCGCTCGCGCCGAAGAAGTAGACGGCGACCACTACATATCCACATACGCCGGCGCACTGGATGGGTGGCCGTTGATGACCAAGCGCGTTCTGGACATCGTGATGTCTGTCGCGCTGATCTTCTTGCTCACGCCGCTGCTGGCCGCGGTCGCACTCCTGATTCGTTTGACTTCCAACGGGCCGGTGCTCTTCCGCCAGGAGCGCCTGGGGCTGAATAAGCGCCGATTCCAAATCTACAAATTTCGAACGATGGTTGCCGACGCTGAGGAACGCATGGCTGAGCTCGAACAATACAACGAGGCCAGCGGTCCAGTCTTCAAGATCAAGAATGATCCGCGCATAACACCCCTCGGAAAAATCCTCCGCCGCACCAGCATCGATGAGCTGCCGCAGCTATTCAATGTGCTGAAAGGTGACATGAGCATGGTAGGTCCGCGTCCGCTGCCGGTGCGGGACTACGAGGGATTCAGCGAAGACTGGCAGCGCCGGCGCTTCAGCATCCAGCCGGGGTTGACATGCCTCTGGCAGATCAATGGACGAAGTTCCATTGGGTTCGACGACTGGATGAAATTGGACATCCAGTACATGGACGAGTGGTCTTTGTGGCTCGATGTCAAGATTCTGGCGCGAACGATACCTGCAGTGCTGAAGGGTTCCGGCGCGGCGTAATTTTTCCTCAGTCTAGTTGACTGAGCCTGTGTACGAAAGATTTCCAGCACTATTTCAAAAGGGGGCCACATGCGAATAGCGGTCATCGGTTCAGGGTACGTAGGCTTGGTTTCAGCGGCTTGCTTCTCGGAAATCGGACACGATGTAATCTCCGTGGACAACGACGCAGCGAAGATCGACGCCTTGCAAAGGGGAGAAACACCTATCCATGAGCGTCACCTTCCCGAGCTGCTGCAACGCCATCGCAACGTGCGCCTGCACTTTTCCACGTCGGTCCGGGACGCGGTCAATGCGTCGGAGGCAGTGTTCATTTGCGTAGGCACCCCGCAATCGCAAACCGGCGAAGCGGATCTTTCCTTTGTCGAGGCGGTCGCCAGCGAGATCGGAGCTGCGATCAGCGAGCATAAGACCATCATCGAAAAGAGTACGGTGCCGGTGCGGACTTGCGAAGGCCTGCGGAAAACGCTGCTATTGAATGGTGCAACCGCCGGCATGTTCTCAGTAGTTTCGAATCCTGAGTTCTTGCGTGAAGGCACGGCGGTTACGGATTTCCTGTATCCGGACCGCATCGTCGTGGGAGTAGACGACGAAGCGAGCGCAGCCGTTATGCAGGGGATCTATCAGCCTCTAACAAACGGCTCTTACTATGAAGGAACTCGAGTTGTGCCCCCTTCCGGGAGCGGACTGACCAGAGCGCGAATCATTGTTACCAACGCGAAGAGCGCAGAGTTGATCAAGCACGCTTCGAATGCCTTCCTGGCGATGAAGATCTCCTTCATCAACGCAGTAGCGAATATTTCGGAGTCCGTCGGCGCGGACATCACGCAAGTGTGCGGCGGGATCGGCTCGGATTCCCGGATAGGTCCCAAGTTCCTGAATGCTGGTATCGGCTACGGAGGCTCGTGCTTTCCAAAAGATGTGCAAGCCTTCCAGGCAGTGGCCGAACAGTGCGGTTATGATTTCGGTCTTCTCACCGAAGTCATGCGGATCAATTCAGAACAGCGCCGGCGTTTCGTCAGAAAGGTGAGAAGCGCCCTTTGGACTCTGCGCGGCAAGCGGTTAGCCGTTCTGGGCCTGGCATTCAAGGGCGATACGGACGACATTCGCGAGTCGCCGGCAATCGAAATCATCGAAGCGCTTTTGCGAGAAGGCGCTACTGTTCGCGTATATGACCCGGCAGCTACGGAAAAAGCGACGGGGGTGCTACCAGGCAACGGTGTAGTGTTCTCGGCCGATCCCTACGATGCTGCCGCCAATTCCGACGCCCTCCTTATTTTGACCGAGTGGCCGGAGTTCGCGAATCTCGAGCTAACGAGAATCCGTGCACTCCTCAAATATCCGATCGTCATCGACGGGCGAAATCTCTACGAGCCGCAGCAAATGACGGACGCCGGACTCATTTACCACAGCATAGGTCGCAGCGTGGGTGTTCCGCAGGAGATGTCGTCCGTGGTGCATGGAGCGGATCGCGAAGGCGTGCTTCATGAAAGCTTCGCCATCAGCCAAGCGGCAGTGGGCGCGCGATAGACCCGGCCTAACGTCCATCGCATCGCGAAACCCATCAAATGAAAGTCGTCGTAGTGCATAACAGTTACCAGCAGCCCGGCGGAGAAGACGCCGCCTTCGCCGGGGAGTGCCGTTTGCTCGAGCAACACGGACACACTGTGGTCGCTTACCGCCGCAGCAACCACGAAATCGACAGTATGTCGACGGTCCAGCGCCTGATCATGCCAAAGCAAATGATTTACTCTGACAAGAGCCGGCGGGAGATACAAGAACTGCTGCGCAAAGAGCAGCCTGACCTGGTCCACGTGCACAATACTTTCATGATGGTATCGCCATCGGTTTACGAGACATGCCAGGAAATGGGCGTTCCTGTTTTACAAACGCTTCACAACTTTCGTTTGTTGTGTCCCGCATGGACTCTAAGTCGCGACGGTCATGTTTGCGAAGAATGCGTGGACCATGGGCTATGGCGCAGCGTGTGGCACGGTTGTTACCGCGATTCGCGCCTGATGACGGCAGGAGTGGCGTTGATGTTGCAAGTCCATCGCGGCCGAGGAACTTGGACTGACTCGGTGGATGGTTACGTGGCACTTAGCGAGTTCGCTCGGCGGAAGTTCATCGACAGCGGCTTGCCCGCTGCGAAGTTGCACGTCAAGCCCAATTTCGTGCAAGACGACCCCGGCGAGCGAGAAGCCCCGGGCCACTACGCTCTGTTTGTCGGCAGGCTTTCCCCAGAAAAGGGAGCAGCCACTCTTCTGGCGGGTTGGGAAAAATTGAAGCATTCCATTCCACTGGTAATCGTAGGCGATGGGCCGTTGCGGCAATCGCTGGAATCCGAAGCCGCGGCGCGCGGACTCTCTTCGGTCAAATTTCGCGGCTGGCTTACCGGCGAAGAAACTCGGGCCGAGATGAAGCGGGCCGCGTTCCTGGTCATCCCAAGTCTTTGGTACGAAGGCTTTCCTATGATCGTCGCGGAGGCATTTGCTTGCGGCACCCCGGTGATTTGTTCGAGGTTGGGCACGCTGGAAGAAATTGTGGAAGATCAGCACACCGGCCTCCACTTTTCCCCCGGGAACGCTGACGATCTGGCCGGCAAGGTCGAATGGGCCTGGGCCAACCGTTCGCAGGTATGTGCCATGGGAAGGGCAGCGCGCCAAGAATACGAAAATCACTACACCCCAGAAAGGAATTACCGCCAGTTGATGCAAATCTACGAACTAACGATGCGTTCTCGCGTGCAATCAGCCTCTCGAGTTTTCCCCATGGTCTCGACCGTTTCAGGTCCGGAAAAAAGCACCGCACACGTTTGATCTACACGACCCGAACTTCAAGCGAAAGACACAAACGCAAAGACGTCGGCACTCCAAGTGCCCTTAGGAGGATGTACATAGATGAGCGTTGCAATCATCACCGGTTCAGCAGGCCTGGTCGGCTCCGAGGCGGTGTCCTACTTCGCCGCGCTTGGAATGCAGATCATTGGAATCGATAACGGAATGCGCGCCAAATTCTTTGGCCAGGAGGCCTCCACAAAGTGGGTTCGCGACAATCTCTGCCGGTCTATACCAACCTATTGTCATCACGACCTGGACATTCGAGACGGAGACGGCATTTCAAAAGTGTTCGCGCGCTACGGCAATGAAATTGCCCTCATCATCCACGCCGCCGCTCAACCCTCCCACGATTGGGCCGCGAATGATCCCACGACAGACTTCACTGTGAACGCCAATGGTACTTCCGTGTTGCTGGAAGCTACGCGGCGCTTCGCCCCGCAAGCGGTATTCATCTTCATGTCCACCAACAAGGTTTACGGCGACACGCCCAACTCTCTGCCTCTTCTTGAACTCAAGACTCGATGGGAAGTCGACCCGAGCCATTCATACGCCGTGCGCGGAATTCCGGAAACAATGTCGATCGACGGCACGATGCATAGTCTGTTTGGGGCATCGAAAGTAGCAGCAGACGTTCTCGTTCAGGAATATGGACGCTACTTCGGCCTGCATACGGCGTGTTTCCGTGGCGGCTGCTTGACGGGACCAAACCACTCCGGAACGCAGCTGCATGGTTTCCTCGCGTACCTGATGAAGTGCGCGGCAACCAGTGCGCCTTACAAAATCTTCGGGTACAAAAGCAAGCAAGTCCGGGACAACATCCACAGCTCCGATCTCATCCGCGCGTTCCACGAATTCTTCAAAAATCCCCGTTGCGGCGAAGTTTACAACATGGGTGGCGGCAGGCACAGCAACTGTTCCATGCGGGAGGCTATGGACCTCTGCGAAAGCATTACCTCGAGGCCGTTTCAATCGCAATATGTGGACGAAAACCGCCGTGGCGATCACATCTGGTGGATCAGCGATTGTTCGCGTTTCCAGAAACACTATCCCAACTGGAAGCTGCGATACGACGTGCCGCGAATCCTGAAGGAAATTTTCGAACAGAACAAGGAACGATGGAGGGAAGAGTGCTCAACGCTGGCAAGCGGAATGTCCTTGGTATCCTGATCGACGCAACCGACTACGAGTCGGCCTGCGACGCCATCTTCACCGCAGCGAAGCAAAAGCAATGCCTGACGGTCACCGCTCTCGCCGTACATGGATTAATGACGGGTGCGCTCAATCGCGAACACCAGTTCCGCTTGAACCATTTCGATCTGCTGCTGCCGGACGGACAGCCCGTTCGATGGGTGCTCAACCTACTGCACCACGCCGGCTTGCCGGATCGCGTGTATGGCCCAAATCTCACGATGAAGATATGCGCGGGGGCGGTTGAAAAGGGAATTCCGCTGTACTTCTATGGCACCAACCCCGAAACACTCACGCCACTGCGCCATGCACTCGAGAAGAAATTCCCAGGAATCATCATCGCCGGAATGGAGCCATCGCGTTTCC
Source organism: uncultured Acidobacteriota bacterium (assembly GCA_963721915.1). GTDB lineage: Bacteria > Acidobacteriota > Terriglobia > Acidiferrales > UBA7541 > Acidiferrum. The sequence continues at coordinate 59,304 of CAVRLD010000016.1, forward strand.
GGCGGCTGACGCCGAAAGAGAAAGAGGAAGTCGCTGAGCGCATTCAGGCATCTGGAGCGGGAATTGTCTTCGTCGGTCTCGGTTGCCCGCGCCAGGAAACGTTCGCATATGAATTCCGAGAAATTCTGCCCATGCCTATTTTAGCGGTGGGCGCCGCCTTTCCGTTTCTGGCGGGCCAGCTGGCCCAAGCCCCTAAGTGGATGCAGGACGCTGGTCTGGAATGGTTTTTCCGCCTGGCAGTCGAGCCGCGCCGCTTGTGGCGTCGCTATCTGTTCTTGAATCCGGCGTACTTGTGTCTGGTGGCCGTGCAAGCCCTGCGCCTTTTCCGTTTCCCGACCGATGGCCGAGCTCCCACATCGGAACTTCTCTATGGATAGGCAGTCCAAAGCAGTTCCGAGCGACTCATCGCTGCGAAAGGCCGGTTCTCGGTAGCCATGTCTTCTGCTATTCCCAAAAGCGTTCTCGCCCGCAACACCGCTTGGATGGTTCTCGGCCGCGGACTGGGTTTGATCATCCAGGCGGCGTACTTCATCGAGATTGCACGCTCTCTGGGGGTCAGCAACTACGGCGCGTTCGTGGGTGTTGTCGCGCTGGTGGGGATCGTGTGGCCTTTTGCGTCAGTGGGCGGCAGCAATCTTCTCATCAAGAATGTTTCGCGCGACAAAAACCTTTTCCCAACATACTGGGGAAGGGCACTTGTCACCACCGGCGCATTCGGCTGCTTGTTGATCTTGGCTGTATTGCTGATTTCGCGGTTCGTGCTCCCGCTGGAGATTTCGCTTCTGCTGGTTTTGTTGGTAGCGGCGTCCGATATTCTCGCGCTGAATGTTGTGACGATCGCGAGTCAAGCCTTTCAGGCTTTCGAACGCCTGGACTGGACCGCTGGCCTGGGTGTGCTGATGATCTCCAGCCGCCTGGCAGGCGCAGTCATCCTGATAGCTATGGTTCCGCATCCGACCGCCTTAGAGTGGGGCTATTCCTACTTCTGCAGCACCGCATTCGTCGCTTGCGTGTCGTCCCTGATCGCCGCCAAAAAGTTAGGATGGCCGCGGCTGAACTGGCAACGTTCGCCGGAGGAAATGCGCGAAGGATTCTGGTTTTCCACCGCGCAAAGCGCTCAAACGATGTACAACGATATCGACAAAACCATGCTCGCGCGCCTTGGAACTCTGGACGCCACGGGAATTTACGGCGCTGCCTATCGCCTGATTGACGTAAGCTTCGTCCCGGTGTCCGCGCTGCTCTATTCCGCATATCCCAATTTCTTTCGTGCCGGCGCGAACGGCATCTCATCCAGCCTGCAATATGCCAAGCCTCTGATTTTGCGCGCGGTTGGCTATTCGGCAATCGTTTGCGCTGGAATCCTTCTGTGCGCTGGGTGGGTGCCTTATGTTCTCGGTCCGGACTACACACGAACTGTCGAGGCTTTGCGCTGGCTGGCGGTGCTTCCAGTTCTAAAGGCGATGCATTACTTCCTTGCAGACACACTTACCGGTGCCGGCTATCAGGCTCTACGCACATGCATCCAGGCTGGAGTTGGCGCATTCAACATTCTCATTAATCTTTGGCTGATCCCCGCGTATTCCTGGCGCGGAGCAGCTTGGGCCAGCATCGCATCGGACACGCTGCTTCTATGCGGGGTCGCTGGAGCCGTCGCCTTACTTTCGCGTCAACGCCGGAATATGTTGGTGCCTGCGGCGGCGAATGCGGATGCCGACTGAATTCATCGATCTGTAGAGGGCTAACATTTACTCCCGAAGATCATTCGAGAATTTTGCTTTAGGAGTCGTTGCACTCACCCTGACCGGTGCGCTTATGCGCATCCTATCGAGTGGTGGCGACACGCTGGATGGAGATCCTCGCGCGCAAGCATTCTTGGCCGCGTGTTATCTGACAGTCGTCATTATTGCCGCAGCCCACTCTCGGTGGACCGCCTGGGTGGCTCGCCGCAACCCGGCCATCGTCGCGTTATTGGTCGTCGCGTGCCTGTCGCCGTTCTGGGCGGAAATGCCGGACCTCGTTACGCGCCGCGCGGTCGCTGTTGCCGGTACGACTTTGTTCGGCATCGTGGTGGCGATTCGACTCACGTTTGCCGAACAATTGAAACTGTTCCGGTGGGCTACCCGAGCTGCCGCCGCCATGAGCTTGGCTCTGCTGATCGTTGCTCCTGGCCTTGCAATCGCAGCGGGGGCCGAGGGCGACAGCGTTCGCGGCATATTCAACCACAAGAATCACCTGGGTGCGAGCATGGCGCTCGGCTTCTTGATGGAGTGGTTCTTGCCGGAAACAAATCGCAGAGCAAAGCTCCTCAAGGGGCTCTCTCTCTTCGTTTATTTTGTGCTGCTGGTAACTTCGAATTCCATGACCTCCGTGGTCGCCTTCGCCGCGACCTTTGCCGTTGTGTACTCCTTTAAATTTCTCTATTCCCGTTGCAAGGTGCCTCTGCCCATGTTGCTCGCCATCCTTCTCCTGAGTGTGGGCGTCGCAATGGGAATCGAGAGCTCAGTTACGGACCTACTCGGACGATCGTCCGATCTGACCGGCCGTACGGAACTGTGGGCTTTTACGCTTAACGTGATTGCTACGCATCCGTTGCTGGGGTTCGGCTTGTCAGGCTTCTGGATGGGCGCCTCTCAGGAATCTCTCTCCGTTCAAACGCAACTTGGATGGAAACCTATCTATTCTCACAATGGATATCTGGAAATTTTGCTTAGCCTGGGGCTTGTTGGATTGCTGCTGTTCCTGGTCGTGATCGGGGCGGGACTCAAACGTGTTCTGAGTCGCGCTCATGCGAACGAGTCCATCCAGGATATGTGGCCCATCGCTTTTTTTACCTTTTTCCTGGTTCACAATCTGGCCGAATGCACGATCTTGCTGCAGAACTGTCTGGAGTGGTCGCTCTGTATTTCCGCCGTGATAAGTTCGGATGCCAAGCTTGCCGCTGCGTTGTCGAATACAGCTGAAGAACAGGAGACATCCCGCATTCCCGCGGCTGAATATGCCTGAGCAACCAAGATACACTCCCTTGCGCGTAGCCATTTGCATCGCCACGTTCAGGCGGGCTGAGCTTCTGCGTAAGTTGCTGATCGGTGTTTCGGAGCTTGCATTTCGCAAGGTTCGAGTTCCGGAAATCTCCGTCATCGTCGTGGACAACGACAGTTCCAGAACCGCGGAGCAAGTTTGCGCCGCGATTCTGCTCCCCTGGCCAAAAAAGTATGTTGTTGAGCCGCGGCGCGGTATCGCCAGAGTGCGCAACACCGCCGTGTCCGAGGCCGGCAACGTCCAATTCATCGCATTCCTGGATGACGACGAGGTCCCCGACCCGTTATGGCTGGATGAGTTGTTGGCCACTCAATCACAATTCGAGGCTGATGTCGTCGCCGGGCCAGTCCTCACGGATTTTGCTTCCGACGTGCCTAATTGGGTCCGCGCCGGCAGGTTCTTCGACAGAGTTACTTTTACAACCGGTCACTCGATGGATAAATGCTCTACGAACAATGTCCTGATCCGTCGCGAAGTCTTTGATAGCGTTGCTTCCTTCAATGAAGACTTCGAGCTGACCGGCGCCGACGACACCCACTTTTTCATGCGCGTGAATCGCGCAGGTTACAGAATCGTCTGGGCACAAGACGCGCGTGTCCACGAAGCCATATCGAAATCGCGCGCCAATTTCGCCTGGCTTCTACAGCGCGGATACCGCCTGGGCAATTCCTGGTCCCTGTGCGAACTATCGCTGGATAGCAGGTTCGCAACCCGCCTAGTGCGCGCAGCCAAAGCACTTGCATGGATGGCAAAAGGCTTAGCACTCCTAGGCGTCTCCGTATTCCAAGGCAAAACCGCGGTCGTCTGGGCGTTTCGAACCATCTGCTATGGCGCAGGCCAACTTTCTGGCCTGGCCGGCCACAAATACCAAGAATATAGATCCGCCGGAACGCTGGAGGAGTATGTAGGCGCCGGGCTTTAGCCCGGCGCAACCCATAAGCCTACGTTGCCGAAGTGGACGCCCAACCCGGCAACCACCAATTCCAACTTCAGCCAGCAATCACAAAGCAGCCCACTAAGCCTGCACCGCTTGAGCGCAATCACCAAAATATCTAACATCCATAATATGACGAAGCAATTCAACGCGGCCCTCGTAGTATTCCTGGCCCTAGGCAGCCTGCTCTACGCGCTCGGCGACCAGACCCGCCTAGTTCCATCGACGCGGCCGATCCCCGCAAACTACTTCGGCATGCATATCCACCGTCCAGGCGCAACGCTTTGGCCCTCAGTGCCCGTAGGCACGTGGCGCTTCTGGGACTCCCATGCAGCATGGCCTGACATGGAGCCGAGGCGCGGCCAATGGGATTTTTCGTATCTCGACAGATATTTGTCCATGGCTGAAGAACACCACGCCGAGATCCTGTACCCGCTAGGTCTCACTCCGCGCTGGGCTTCGTCGCGCCCAGATGAGAAATCCGCCTACCAACCCGGATGGGCAGCAGGTCCCGCGGACCTGGAAGACTGGCGCACCTATATCCGGACCGTCGTCACCCACTGCAAGGGACGCGTCCACATTTACGAAATCTGGAACGAACCCAACTATCGTCCGTTCTGGACCGGCACCACCGACGAAATGCTGACCCTCACCCGCGAAGCTTCCCAGATTATTCGCAGCATCGATCCGCAAGCGATGATCGTCTCTCCCGCCGCGACCACCTCCACCGGGCCGAAGTGGCTCGCTGAGTTTCTCAGCAAAGGAGGAGGGCAGTACGTTGACGTGATCGGCTACCATTTTTATGTCAATACTCAGCCTCCCGAAGCGATGCTGCCCCTCATCCAGCAGGTCCATCAGGTCATGGACGATAATAAACAAGCGGCGAAGCCCCTTTGGGATACGGAAACAGGATGGCTGCAGCCGTCGCGATTCGACACCGAAGAGCTTACGGCTGCGTACCTCGCGCGATCGTACATCCTCGCCTGGTCGGCGGGCGTTCAGCGATTTTACTGGTACGCGTGGGACAACGGCCCCCCATTGCAAATGATCGACCGAGATAGCCAGGCTCTCAAGCCCGCAGGGAAAGCGTTCGGAATCATTCAAACATGGCTGGTTGGCGCGCGCATGGATGAATGCCAGCAAGCCGCCGATCACACCTGGAGCTGCCAGCTCAACCGCAACGGCCAGCTACAGTGGATCGTTTGGAATCCAGAAGGTTCGCGAACCTTCGCTATCCCGAATCAATGGAGCGTCCAGACGGTCACGCCCCTGCTGGGTGAAGCCAGCCCAATTTCCGGAACGTCCCTGGACATCGGGCCAATGCCCGTTTTGCTCCGTTCCTCAACCCACCGCGCTGGCGGGCAGTAGGATCCAAAAAGTCGTGGAGACACTTGCAATGATCGAAATCTCTCACCGCATCCGCCGCTTCGCCAAAGTTGTAGCGGGTGCCGACCTATTCCTGCTCAAGGAAGTGGAAGTTGACTACACAGTTCTGGGCTCTGCATATGGTCGCTGGCCACTGGTCCCCGGCGAAATGTCACAGCATTCCGTGATTTACTCCTTCGGCGTTGGCCAAGACATTTCCTTCGATCTTGAGGCCATAAACTTGTTTCAGTGCCGAATATTCGCATTTGATCCAACTCCTAAGGCAGTGCAGTGGATCCGGCAACAGCACACCCCACCTCAATTTCACTTCTTCGAGCTCGGCATTGGTGCGTCCGTTGGTGAAATGACGTTTCATTCCCCAAAGACGGAGTCGCATGTGTCCTATACGGTCTCGGACCGCGCAGCCTCCACGACGAATTCCGTCGTCGCACAGGTAGCCGATCTGCGCACCATCATGCAGCGCCTCCATCATTCCCGAATCGACGTGCTCAAACTGGATGTGGAAGGCGCCGAATACGCGGTGATCGATTCGTTGCGCATTCAAGGCATCCTCCCGCATCAGCTGATGATCGAGTTCCACCACGGGATGTATGGGTATCGCCTCTCCGACACAAAAAAGGCCTTGGCCACTCTAAGCAGCGTCGGCTATCGGCGCTACTACGTCTCCGAGACCGGCAGAGAGTTGGGTTTTCTTTCATGCTAAAGTTTGGTGGGAGTCTATCCCTACCAGTTCGCAGGACCGCACTCACAAAGGGGGAGCAATGAGTTTCGGTAAGAACAAGACCATCGTCGTTACCGGTGCAGGTGGCTTCATCGGCGGCAGCCTCGTCGCCGCATTGCGCAAGCAAGGCCACACTGCAATTCGCGCGGTAGACGTCAAGCCCTTCCCTGACTGGTATCAGCGATTTGACGACGTCGAAAATCTCTCCCTCGACCTCAACCTCAAGGAAAATTGCGACACCGTCACCCGCGGCGCCAACGAAGTCTACAACCTCGCTGCGAACATGGGCGGCATGGGTTTCATCGAGCACAACAAAGCCTTGTGCATGCTCTCGGTACTAATCAACACGCACATGCTTCAGGCCGCGGTCAAACACGGCGTACAACGATTTTTCTATTCCTCCTCCGCCTGCGTCTACAACGGCGACAAACAGAAGACCTTCGAAGCTCCGTCACTCAAGGAAGAAGATGCCTACCCCGCCCTCGCCGAAGACGGCTACGGTTGGGAAAAGTTATTTTCCGAGCGAATGTGCCGCCATTTCCGCGAGGACTTCGGCCTGGAAACTCGCGTCGCCCGCTTTCACAACGTCTACGGCCCCTGGGGCACCTGGTACGGCGGTCGGGAAAAAGCGCCCGCAGCCATCTGTCGAAAAATAGTGGAAGCGAAACTCGCAGGAAAGCACGAAATCGAAATCTGGGGCAGCGGCGAGCAAACCCGCAGCTTCATGTTCATCGACGACTGCATCAAGGGTATCGACCTGATCTTCCGCTCCGGCATCATGGAACCCATCAACCTTGGATCCAGTGAGGCGGTCACCATCAATCAGCTGGTAGACATCGTCGAAGACATCGCCGGAATCAAGCTGGCGCGCAAGTACGACCTGAATGCTCCGAAAGGCGTGAACGGACGGAATAGCGATAACACCCTGATCCAGCGCTGTCTGCATTGGGAACCCGACACCACTCTCCGAGCCGGCCTGGAGAAGACCTACGCCTGGATTCACGATCAATATCTCGCCCGCGAGCGGAGCGAGGCTGGCGTAGTTCGCGACGATAATCTGCACGAAGACAAAGTCTTGCAATAACCCTTCGGTCCCAAATCCGTATTGCTCGGTTCGGTCCAGCCCTCATCCAGCGCGCTCATCCCGCAATCACTCGATCGCAATGACTGCCTCTCGCCTCAAAGTAGCGGTGCTCGTCAATATGATCGCGCCCTCCAGGATTCCGGTTTACTCCGGTCTCTCGGCGCGTTTCGATCTCCTCGTGCTTCACGGCGGCACCGAAAGCAATCGCGATTCCTGGCGCGATCTCGACCGCACGCTGCCCAACGCGCGAATCGTGCAGGCATGGGGCTGGCAAATTCCCATCGCGCGCAAACACAAAGGCCAGGTCTTCGACAAGCAGTACATGCACATCACTCCGGGCTATATCTGGCACCTGCTAAAGTTTCGGCCGGACGCATTGATCAGCAATGAGATGGGTTTGCGAACACTGATTGCACTCGCCTACGGCACCATGTTTAGCAAGCCAGTCTGGGTCTGGTGGGGAGGCACCTCCCACACCGAACGCAAAATAGGTTTCGCGAGGAAGTGTCTGCGGAAATTGGTTTCACGCTGGGCAAATCGATGGATAAGTTACGGCCAGTCTTCCACTGAATATCTGTTGAGCCTTGGAATTTCCCGCGAGCGCGTCCTTCAGATTCAAAACGCGGTAGACGAGCAGCGCTTTACCCAAGCAGCCGAGTCCCAACTGCAGCTTCACCCCAGGCCTGTCCTCCTCTACGTAGGCCAATTCATCGCTCGCAAAGGCGTGGAATTGCTGCTAAACGCGGCCGCAGCCGTGCATGCGAAGGGGCAGCAATTCTCTTTGCTCCTTGTGGGAAGCGGACGCGATGAGCCAATCCTCGAACAGCGCGTCAAGGATTTAGGATTGAGCAATGTCCATTTTGAGCGCTCTCTCCCGCCCGACCGCATGCCCTCGGTATATCGCAGCGGCGACGTCCTGGTTTTTCCCACACTCGAAGATCCCTGGGGCCTCGTCGTCAACGAAGCCATGCTCTCCGGGCTTCCCGTTTTATGCTCCAAACATGCAGGCTGCGCTGAAGAGCTTCTCGCCTCGGATAATATTTTCGACCCGGAAAATCCAGAGGAGTTTGCCAGAAAACTTGAACAAGCGGTAACCGGTCAACTCTCAAAACCCGACCTATCGCGGCTCAAGACCATGTCGCAAGTTGTCGACCAGCTGATTCGCGACCTTGAACACCACGCGCATAAACCTTTCCGCCGTTTACCCGCGACATCGCCGGGATTGCCCATATAAAGATAAGAATAGAAATGTCAGCCAGTCCAACCAAGACACCTCCTTTGGCGTATCGTGCCGACATTGACGGCCTGCGCGCGGTTGCCGTTCTCCTGGTTGTGGCATGCCACATCGGAATTTTCAAGTTTCGCGGTGGTTTCGTGGGCGTAGACGTCTTCTTTGTCATCTCGGGATACTTGATTAGCTCCGTGATCCTCTCCGAGATCGCCGCCTCGCGCTTCTCACTCTTTTCTTTCTATGAGCGGCGTATCCGTCGCATCGTCCCGGCCATGATCGTCATGCTTTTTGCGACCTCGATAGTCGCGTATCGCTATCTGCTGCCTGTGGAACTCGAAGACTTCGCAAAATCGCTGGTGGCGGCGATATTCTCTCAGTCCAACTTCTACTTCTGGAGTCAGTCTGGCTATTTTGACGCGCCCGCCGCTCTTAAGCCGCTGCTGCACACCTGGTCGCTCGCCGTCGAAGAGCAGTTTTATGTCTTTTTCCCATTATTCTTGCTGCTCGTTCGTCGTTTGCCCCCCGCTCGCTTACGAACTTCCATCATGACGATCGCGGTGCTTTCGTTTGCAGCGAGCGTCGTCGGCGCGTATAAGTACCCAGATTCTGCGTTCTATCTTGCCCCAACCAGAGCGTGGGAACTCCTCTTGGGCACGATCTTGTCCCTCAAGGTCTTCCCCGAGATCGCGGGACCGCTGCGCAGGAATAGTTCGACGCTCGTGGGCGCTGCCCTGATCTTGTTCGCCGCGATTACCTTCTCGTCTTCCACTTCATTCCCGGGATTTGCCGCCCTCGCTCCCTGCCTGGGCGCCGCCCTGATCATCGCCGGCGGCGAAACCGGAGCCTCACTTGTGGGCCGCGCACTTTCGATGAAGCCTGTCGTTTTCGTCGGCTTGATTTCTTACTCCCTGTACCTCTGGCACTGGCCCATCATCGTTTTTCAAAAGCTCAGCACTGTGCTCGTCAGCGGCGTGTCCGATCGCGTCGGCGGACTCGTCGCCTTCGCGGTGTCGTTGATTATCGCTACCTTGTCATGGAGATTTGTCGAACTGCCGTTTCGCAACGGTCCTCTCAAACTCTCCGGAGCACCGCTGTTCAATACCGCGTTCGCAAGTTCCATCGCCGTAGCGGGATTCGCGGTCTGGATGCTAGCCTCTCACGGCCTTCCTGGGCGCTTTCCGTCCGAAGCCGTTCGAGTCGCCTCGTATCTGGATTACGGCACGAAAGAAGAATATCGCGAAGGAACCTGCTTCATCATTCCTTCCGCAAGAGGGCATAAATTTGATCCGGCGACATGCCTCCGCGAAGACCCCGCCAGGAAAAACTACCTCTTGATCGGCGACAGCCACGCCGCCGCTCTGTGGTACGGCGTCGCGAAAACGCTTGACGGAATTAACGTAATGCAGGCCACCGCTGCCGGCTGCAAACCAACTCTCCAACACGTTCGTGAGGCTTCCCCTCAGTGCACGCAGCTAATGGATTTCGTCTTCAACGAATTTTTGACAACTCATCACGTCGATTCGCTATTGATCGCCGCGCGCTGGGAACAGGGCGACCTTCCTAGGCTGGCGGACACACTAGCGTGGGCCAGCCAGCATGGGCTGACAGTAACGCTCTTCGGGCCCATGGTTCAGTACGATTCGTCTTTGCCCCGTCTGCTGGCAACTTCCATCCGCGACAATGATCCCAACATTCCCTATAACCACCGCGTCGCCGAATGTGCCCGCCTCGACCAGGAAATGTCTCAGATCGCTCAAGCGAAATGGCGCGTGCGTTATGTCTCGTTTTTCAAAAGCCTGTGCCAGAACAGATCGTGCCTCGAGTATGCAGGCCAAGGTGTTCCTCTCCAGTTCGACTACGGCCATCTAACAAAGGACGGTTCGCTTCTGCTCGCCCAGATGCTGCAAAAGAACGACCAACTTCCATAACGATCTGACACTCGCCGCCGGATTCGGCGAACTGCTTTGCACTTCGCGAAACAGGATTTGTTCCCGGTACGACGCAGGAAGGCCAGCTTCCAAGTGCAGAGATAATCAAAGGGCTGATCCAAAACCGGCAATGGTCATTTCGACCGGAAGGACGGCGGCTTTTGCCGTCCTGGAGCGGAGAAATCCCTCCTTGCTTCGCAGAGCCTACAACATCGCATGATTCCCAAACTCATCCATCAGACCGCCCCCACCAGGAACTTGTCGTGGGAAGAGCGCCGCATGTCCTCACGAATGAAGTCCATTCTAAAAGGCTGGGACTACGCGTTTTGGGATGACTCGGACAATGATCGGCTGGTTGCTCAATATTTTCCCCAATTTGTCGAGCGCTATCGACAAATTGAACGCGGCGTCGTACGAGCCGACCTTGCGAGATGCATGTATCTCTATATTCACGGCGGATTTTATTTCGATACCGACTACAAGATATTGGCGCCGATTGGCGACGATATTCTCGCTAAAAACTGCGTTCTGCCCATATCACGTGGCTCCATTGACGATATTTCATCCTTGCGATTAGGCAATGCCGTCATGGGTTCCGCGCCGCGCCATCCTTTTTGGCAAGATTTTCTCGACGGCCTGTTCTCTAGCGGCTCTCTGGGAAATCTGACGGAAGATAAGATCGAAAAGACAACGGGACCAGAAGGCCTCACCACATTCTTCGTTCGGAATCGCGACAGGTATGCAGATGTCTCGCTACCAGCCCGTGAAATCTTCCACCCCATGCTGACCGCGGCTAATTTTTCCTACGAAATATCCGACAAGACAGTCGGCGTGCACTTGTGCTGGGGCTCGTGGCGCACCAAACATATTCGTCGACTAGCTCGAAATATCTGCACCCGAAAGATTACGGCACTGTGACTGCGCGTGGTCTGTCCGCAGCCTCGTGATCCCGCACCCGGAACCAACGCAACGAAAGGAAGCCGCATGCTACATCTCGTAATGAAAGCTGTGAATCGGTGGCGCAGGATCTATCACCTGCAACGCCATGGCAGGAAGATTTTGGAGCGGCCCGACGCATCCATTCAGGCTCCCTATAACGAAAAGCCCCGCGTCTCCGTCATCGTTCAGCTCTTCAACAAGCGCCAGAATATCGAGGCCATTGTCGCGGGTCTGCTCGTCCCCGCGATCGACGAGATCATCGTTGTCGACGACGGCTCCCGCGACGGCGCCCTTGAAATCCTCCCGCGTCTGCTCACCGGGAAAAATCATTTCATCATTCGTTCCAACGATATATTCGAAATCAGAAGCTATTCGCGAGCCTTGGACTTCGCTCGCGGTGAAATCGTCGCGTTTCTCCAGGACGACGACATCCCGCCGCCCGATGGTGCCTGGGTCACCGAAGCTCTCGACCTCTTCGACCGCAATCCCAAGCTCGCCGTCCTGGGTGGCCGTGATGGTCTGGAGTTGCGCCTGAGAGATCCTTTGCCGGAATCCGAGGAATCCGCGAATCACATCGCCTATAGCGCCGTAAACCAACACAAAGGCCAGCGCGTCGATCTTCCGTTTACATTCGTCGACATCGTTAACCGCGCGCCTATCCTCGTCCGCAGACACACCATCCGGCAACTCGGCGGTATCGACACTGCTTTCGCGCCGTTTCAATGCGATGATGTCGATCTTTGCCTTCGCGTCTGGAAAGCTGGATTTCAGGTAGGTCTGTACTCCACGGCATTTGTCCGCGACGTTGGCATGGGCGGCATGCGCCTGTTCAACCCGGAAAAAATGGGCCCGCAATCGCGCAAGAACTGGCGAATGATATACGACCGCTACGGGAACGATATTGCCAACGGTTACTTCGCGGATCGCGTCGCTGAGGCGTCCAAGTCTCAAGGCGTCGCGGAAGGCGCCCAATCGCACAAGCGCCCAAGCTCGAATCGTGTCAATGCTGAACCAGAAATAGCAACCACCGCGGCCTCTCGATAAACCCCGACCGCCGGGAAGTTGCGTTTCGGCCCGCTTTTCGGCGTTTCACTATTTTGCCGCAGGAAACTTTGGCGGAATCACTGCATACCCTGGGGCGGCCTGCGTGATGTTGCCGTCCACTTTCGCATTCACGTCGCCAATCGACCAGCGAATTCCGCCGCCAAGCAGATTCACAAAAAACGGGATCTCCCAATTTTCCGGCCGATCGCCGATCGCCGTAAAGAACACGCGCCCCTTACCCTGCATTCGCACCCACGTCATCGGGTACGGGGGCCGCTGGTAAGGCTCACCCTTCATTCCGTTGGTGTCCAGCGTTAAAATCACGTGCATGTCTGGCGTGAAATCCTTCAGTGAATACCACTCGTCGGTAAAACTCACCGGCGAAGTCACACCTTCCAACCCCGGGAATTTCGGATCATTCACGATCACGTTCGCAGCCTGTAGCCTCGGCTCCCGCCCGTGAATGATGAACTCTCCGCCAATCATCCGCAGATACGGATCGCTCTGCTCCCCATGCGCGATATACCGGTTCGCCAGATCTTGGGTGTCCGGCGGCGTGTGAAACGTATCGCTGGCCGCATGCGATCCCACAAACCCGAGCCCACCATGCACCGCGTCGAGCAATGTCTGCTTACCCGCGGCCGTCATGGCTGGCTGTTTGTCCGTGCCCTCCGTGGTCAGATCCCCCGTCGTGAAGAAAAACACCGCTGCATACGAGTGAAATTCCGGCGAATCAAAAACCCGCCCATCTTTCGTCGCATTCACGTCAAATCCATACTTGGAGCCCAGCCCGCGCACACACTTCTCCACCACGCTAGGATTTCCCGGCGTAGTCTTCACCACGGCATGCTCGAACCCGGACGACTTGGTGAACAACAAAACAGATTTCTTGCTCGCCGCGGATAGCCGGTTAGACAACGCCAGCCCCGCGCCACCCATCGCAACAGTCCGCAAAAAATCCCGCCGGCCAGCAGCATCATGAATCATTTGTTCTCCTAATCTCCTCTGCGAATTTTAAAAATTGCGAAGACCCACGCTGCCCAATGCCCTATGTAGGCGCTGGGCTTTAGCCCGGCAAGCCATCAAGCCTTACGCAACCCACAACAAATCCTCCACATCATCCTTCAGTGCTTCTCATGCTCGCACCCCGGATAGCTCTCGAACGCATAATTCCCACTCCAACCCAACTCCCGCATGCCTTGCTCCGACGAATAGTACGCCCCGGCGATCCAAACCTTCAAATTCTGAAACTCTTCGTCGTGCGCGCCCATCTTCGAGAAATCGGCGAGCAGCGCTTCCCGCTCGGCTTGCGTTAGCGCCGCGAACCCACGCCCGAACCGTTTCTTAGCCTCATCTTCAACAGCCGCAAGGGAGCCGACAAAATCCCGTTGATGTTCCGCAGTGTCCACGCTGAGCAGCAAGTCGATGAACTGATTCACCTTCGTGCTTGTCGAGCCCGGGATCATGACTTCCGAAAGCGCCACAAGCGTCCTGTCCTGCTCTGGCTTCAGAAATAAAGGCTTCCAATCCGCCGCTCCGCGCATTTCCTCCAAGCGGTCAAACGCTTCGCCATCCTTCAACAAACGGTAAATCGGGTGCGACGACGCCACAAGTGGCAGCCCTGCTCCAACGGCTACTCCGCTCAGCAACTTCTGCACGATCTCGCGCCGGCTCAGTCTTTCCATTTCTCTCGTTCGCCAGAATCCACACAATCTCGTAACGCTGGGGCGCCATCGTGTAGCGCAGTGCGCAGTCCGCGGAGCCCTGCGGTTTTTCCGCTCCATCACACCGCCGCGAATGGTACCACTCGACCCGTCCACTCACAATCGAGTCTTGCGCTCAAAAGTTCTTTCTGTCTTTGACCTTGCTCGATTCAGTTGCTAGCATCCCTGTTTCAATGTTGGCGGTAAAAAGTCCAGGATAACTATGGCTGCTGAACCTAATTCCACCTTCGACGTGCTCGTAGTCGGCTCCGGAGCCTCAGGCGGCTGGGCTGCCAAGCGCCTCTCGGAAGCTGGCCTCAAAGTCGCTATGGTCGAAGCCGGCCGCCCCCAATCCGACAACAATTTTTCCGAGCACAAGCCCGCCTTCGAGCTGAAATATCGCAACATGGCGCCGGAAATCATGCGCAAGACGCGCCCAATCCAGTCCAAATTCGACGTCTGCAACGAGTACACCCAAGACTGGTTCATCAACGATTTCGACGAGCCCTACACAACTCCGTCCGACAAACCCTTCCACTGGATGGGCCGGCTCCGCATGACGGGCGGCCGCACCAACGTCTGGGGCCGCGTCAGCCTCCGCTTCAGCGACGCCGATTTCAAAGCCGCTTCGCAAGACGGCTTCGGTGAAAACTGGCCGCTCAGCTACAGCGACCTCGCGCCCTACTACGATCTGGTCGAAAAGTACGTCGGCGTCACTGGCATGGCCGAAGGCCTTGCGCATCTACCCGATGGCCAATTCCAGTCACCCATGCCGCTGACGTGCCAGGAATCCACCTTCCGCGACCGCGTAAAGCAAAAGCTCAATCGCACCGTTACGCTCGCTCGCTCCGCCAACCTCACCCGACCCATCAACGGCCGCGGACCGTGCCATTTCTGCGGCCCTTGCGAACGCGGTTGCATCACCCACTCGTATTTCAACGCGGCCTTCACCACCGTACCCGACGCACTCAAGACTGGCCATTGCACGCTTATCTCCAACGCCATGGTCCACAAAGTTCTCATGGACCCGGCCACCAACCGGGCTCGCGGCCTGCTCTATATCGATCGCAACACGCGCCAATCGCACGAACTCTCCGCCCGTGTCGTGATTCTCTGCGCCCAATCCCAGGAATCCGTCCGCGTGCTTCTGAATTCCGCCACCCGTGAATACCCCAACGGCCTGGCCAATTCCAGCGGCGTGCTCGGCCACTACCTCACCGCCCATGTTCGCAGTGGCGGCGGCTCCGGCGATTTCCCAACGCTAGGAAAGAAACACACGCTTGGCGCTCCCGTAAAGCCTGTCGGCATCTATGTCGCGCGCTTCCGTAACTTGAAAGGCGAGCCGCCATACAAAAAATTCATCCGTGGCTTTGGCTACGAAGGGGAATCCAACGTCGACTTCAACTGGCACGCACCCGGATTCGGCGCCGCCTACAAGCAAGCACTTCTGGAACCGCGCGCATCGCTGAATGTTACCGGCTTCGGCGAAGTCCTGCCGCGCTGGGACAATTTTGTTGAGATCGATCCGCAAGTGAAAGACGTCTACGGCATCCCGGTCTTGAAAATTCACATGTCCGACGGAGAAAACGAGCGCGCCATGATTCAAGACATGGGCGACTCGGCAGGAGAAATGCTCGAAGCTGCCGGCGCGAAAAATATTCGCACCTACGCGCATCCTTCCGCGCCGCGCTGGGCGCTCCATGAAGCAGGTATTGCGCGCATGGGTGCTGACCCGAAAAAATCCGTCCTCAACCAATTCCAGCAATCCCACGACGTCAAAAACCTTTTCGTCATGGATGCTTCTGGATTTACATCGAATCCTTGTCAGAATCCTACGCTTACGATCATGGCGCTGTGCGTGCGGTCGTGCGATTACCTGATGGGCGAACTCAAACGCTCTTCGTTGTAACGGAGACCATCTATCGCATTTTGATTCAGTTGATTACGAGGCAAACCAGTTGGGCAAAATGACGGAATTGGTTAACGATAACAGCCCCTCCGCGTTGGTTTCTCGTAACTGCGGATTCTAATCGAGTTCAAATCGTTTATTTTGCCGTAGTTATGCAAGTGTTCATTCTGTGTGGTTTAGCGGGGATGAAAGAGGACTTTTTCTTTCGTCGGCTCGCTTCGTTTCCTCAACTCGTCGTCGGCGGGTTATTGCGAGAGACGGTATAGCACGCAGCCATGGGGGGCCAGCGTCACGGAAAGAGAACTGACGGTCTCCAAGCCCTTGCGTTCCCATAAATCGCGCACTTTGTATTTCGTTTTGGGCAGCTCCAAGTCCTTCCAGGCGTAAGTCACGTTCTGCTCGCGATCTTCCAAGTTGAATATTGCTACGTAGCGGTTGTCACCGGAATCAGGGCGGGCCGTCCACACTACCGTCGAAACAGTCGAAATCACCGGGCGATTTTCCCTGGAGTGCTGGTCTACGGCGATGACTTCCGGATTGGTGAGTAGCGATGTCGTCCATACATCGATCCTGCCCAGGTTGGCGCCGATCATCAGCGGAGATCGAAAGATGCTCCAGAGAGTGACGAGAGTGCGCTGTTCGTCGTGGGTCAGACGTGTGTCACGGGCTTTGCCCCAGCCTGGAGCTGGGCCAAGGTATCCAACTGGCAGCATGTCGGCGTCGGGCCAGCCGCCGGGTTGGGCTTGGCCGGCCCACTTTGCGATTCGGGGGAACTGATCGCCAAGACCTTGCGGGTAGTCTACCGTGCTGTGCCACAGGTCCCAGACGTCATCGGAGATGCGCCATAGGTTTGCGTACTTGCGCATCTCGTCGAGCTTTTCAAGCGGAGCGGCTCCCGGAGAAAGGCTCAGCACGATTGGCCGCCCGGTTTTGCGCAACGCTGCGCTCAACATTCGAATCTCGTCGCCTTTGTACGGCCTGCTGCTGATGCAGTCCACTTTTATGAAGTCCACGTGCCAGCTGGCGTACAGACGGGCGATGGAATCGTAATATGCTTGCGCTGCGGCCTTGGCGGTGTTGAGGCCGTAGTTGTCGGGATTCCAGGGGCATGTGTCGCTCGTGTCGGCGGCGTCGGCTGCGTGATCTTGCGATCCGTCGATGGGAAGATTCTTCTCGACGGCTTGCTTGGGAATGCCGCGGAGAATGTGAATCCCGAATTTGAGACCGATGGAGTGCACGTAGTCGGCGATGGGCTTGAATCCGGCGTTGTCTTTCGAAGAAGGGAATCGGTAGATTGCCGGGGTGTACCGGCCGTGATCGTCCGAGCTGAACTGCGAGTTCTTGTTGTTTCCTTCGGGAGTGGGGTTGGTTACGAACCACTCCATGTCTACGACGACGTATTGCCAGCCGAAGGATTTCAGGTGCTCGGCGAACCATTGTGCGTTGGCTTTGAAGTCGGGCTCGGTGATGGTGGTGCCGTAGGAATCCCAACTGTTCCAGCCCATGGGTGGCGTGGGGGCGAGAGGAGTGTCGGCGGGGAGTGCGGGTGCCGGAGTCGAATCGGGCGCGATGGACAGGCGGGAATGGTGCACGTTTGATCCGGCGAGCACCGTTAGCGAGATCATCAGTGCGACCGGTATGAGTGTTTGCGCGTAAAGACGCATTTTTACTGGCTGACTTGACGGGCGCATTGTAGCACGTGGGTTTCGCTCTGAGATGATCGAGTGACGGGTCTAAAGACCCGCCATTACATGAGTCTATGCTAGCGTCTGGATTTCATTGCGTCTAAGCTCCGCGGTCTCGGCCCTTCGCGGCTTAGGGTAAACAGGGTAAAGACCGCGGCTACAGGGTGCTTCACGGGGTCTTGGAACTCACGTACAATCGGCTTTGTTGAGGCAAAAGGAATTGTTATGACTTCTAAGATTACTCGGCGGTATGGGATTGGGGATGGGGCGGAGCTGCGCTCTTCGCAAGGCCATCAGCCAGTGGATGGCGCTGCAGTCGCCACGATTCAGGGATTGGAATTGCAGGCGAACCGAGGGATACCACTCAATTTGGATTGGGTTGAGGAGGTGCGGGTCAACACTAGCGCGGTGGAGCGGCGGGCCCAGACGCTCGTGACGCGGCGCACGTTGAAGAAGGAGTGGCAGATTGCGTGGTTGCTGCGCGCGATTTCGTGCATGGACTTTACGACCTTGGCTGCCGACGATACTGATGAGAGGGTGCGACGGTTGTGCGCTAAGGCGCGGCAGCCGATTCAGCTGGACATTGTGAAATTGTTGGGTATCGAATCGCTGAATATTCGCGTTGCCGCGGTTTGCGTTTACCACTCGTTTGTGGAAACGGCGCTGCGGGCTTTGGAGGGTAGCGGGATTAGGGTGGCGGCGGTGTCGACCGGGTTTCCGGCTGGGTTGTCTCCGTTGGATGAGCGCGTGGCGGAGATTCGTCGGTCGGTGGAGGCGGGGGCGCACGAGATTGACGTGGTGATTACGCGCGGGCACGTGTTTGGGGGGCGGTGGTCGGCCTTGTTTGACGAGATTGCTACGTTTCGGGCGGCTTGCGGGCCTGCGCATATGAAGGTGATTCTGGGGACTGGGGATTTACTGACTTTGCGGAACGTGGCGCGGGCCAGCGTGGTGGCGATGATGGCTGGAGCGGACTTTATTAAGACTTCTACGGGGAAGGAAACTACTAACGCTACTTTGCCTGTGGGATTGATTATGACTCGGGCGATTCGGGAATACGCTTTGGAGACTGGGATGGCTGTGGGGTTCAAGCCTGCCGGGGGGATTCGCACGGCGAAGCAGTCGCTGGAGTGGCTGGCGTTGATGAAAGAGGAGCTTGGGGATTCCTGGTTGAATGCGGAGATGTTTCGATTTGGGGCTAGCAGCATGTTGGGGGACATTGAACGACAGCTGGACTTTCATGCTACTGGTCGGTATTCGGCGGAATATCGGCATCCGATGGCTTGAGGGAAGTAATGAGGTAAGGAAGTAACGAAGAGGCAGAAGAAAAGGCAGAAAAAGAAACAGAAACAGAAAAAAGAAACAGAAAAAGACAGAATTAACCACAGAGGGCGCAGAGAGCGCGGAGGACGAACCTTTTCGGGCTTGTGTTCTCCGCAGAGATATTACGGATTGACCTGCCGCTCTACTTCGGAGGCTCCGAGCAATTTGGCGTTTAGCGAGCCACCCGTGAATAACATCTCTTCAAGTGAATCGTCGATTGCCTGACGCTCAAGCACACCGCTGCCGCCGTTCTGGAGGCTAAACTGAGCCGAGCGGCGCATGAGCTCTTTAATAAACGCGGCACTCGCATTCTTTGTTTTCTTGACTGCGATTTCCACGACCTCATCGGAAAGTCTCAGGCCGCAAGCGTAAAGGCGGATGAGCTGTCGGCGCCCGTGGTCGTCCGGCAGAGGGAATTCGATCGCCTGGTCAATGCGGCCGGGACGCGATACCAGTGCCGCCTCCAGATGCTCGGGACGATTTGTCGTTAGCACGAACAGAACCGCCGCGTCTTCGCGCAAACCATCCATTTCGTTGAGGAGTTTGTTCAGGAGGCTCTCGTCGCATGGGCCGTACATCTCTTCTCGTTTGCGAGCAATCAAGTCGACGTCTTCGATCACGATCATTGCTGGCTGGAGATAGCGCGCGAGCTGAAAGTAATGATCCAAGAGGCCGACTTGCTCCGCGGTTACGAGCAATGTGGTGTAATCGGGGAGCTGACTGGCCAAGTAGTGAATCGTATGGGTCTTTCCCGTGCCCGGAGGGCCATAGAACAACAAACCTTTCTTGATGGACAGGCCGAGTTTTGACAGTTGTTCTCGCTTGTCGATGAATCCACGTATATTGCGATCCAAGAGCCCAAGTGTCTTCTCGGGCAGGATCACGTCTTCGCGGCGGACGCTGCGAAGTTTGTGGACTCGCAGAACGCCAGAGTGCCCCGTGTATCTGTCGGTTGCCTCCAACGAGATGACCTTTCCCCGATAGGAGGCTGTCGATTTGACCAGGACCTCAATTTTTTTAAGGAGTTGACTCGATACGTCCAATCCAATCTCACCGGCGGGAACCGCAATCTCGAGATGTACTCCACCGGTCTGGCCGAAACGGCCCTCAGGGCTCAATAGCAGGGCAAATGGCGTGTCGTCCATCCGGGACAGCCAGAGGGCTTGGCGTAGGCAACGCGCAGGCAATGCTTCTCCCATGTCGATCTCTTCAAACTGCATTGGGGCGATGACTGCAGGGTCATGGACATTCCCCATAAGATTGGCAAACGTCAGGGTCGCATGGTCATATTGTCTGTGGACGCCAAACTGCTTTGCATTCGATCCTTCCGGAAGCAGTTTTTCGAGAGCAGACTGCAAATCAACCCGCGCGGTAATTGGAAACGTACGACTAGCGCTTACTAAGTCGTGCAGCGGATATTTGCCAAAATGTTTTTGTAAAGCACCTTCGACAAGCAACAGTTCAATCTTCTTGTTCTTTGCCATATGATTGCGGCCCCAATTTTGTTTTCGTGTCGAAGAATCCCGTCTAGCGATTGACCACGAGAATGATCTACAACTCTCGACAGAAGCGACGCCGTTCGCCCGAAGTTACAATCGATAAAGTACAGTTTAGACTATAACGGTTTCCGACTTCCCAGACTGTGACCGTGGATTGTACGATTAAGCCTGTTTGACGAGTTATGACCGCATGCTAGGCTTAATGCGATCTGCCGGAATGCTTCCGCGAGGTATGGGTTAGGCTGATGAGTATTGTCGAAAAATTTATGTCCATGGAGTATGGGCCGGCGCCGGAGGATCCGCGGGAGGCGGTGGTGTGGCTGGAGCGGCATGGGCGCCGCTTGGGACACTTTATTGACGGCGGCTGGCGTGCGCCTGCCGACGGGAAATATTTCGATACTGCTGATCCTTCAACCGGCGAGACGCTAGCTAGCGTGGCGCAGGGCTCTACTGCGGACGTTGATGCAGCGGTGAAGGCGGCTCGTGGGGCGTTGGCGGGTTGGCAGGGGCTGTCTGGACACGCGCGGGCGCGGTATTTGTATGCGTTGGCGCGGTTGGTGCAGAAGCATTCGCGGCGGCTTGCGGTGCTGGAGACGATGGACAACGGGAAGCCGATTCGGGAGAGCCGCGATATCGATATCCCGCTGGTGGCGCGGCATTTTTACTATCACGCGGGCTGGGCACAGCTTTTGGCGCAGGAGTTTCCGGGTTATACGGCTTGCGGCGTGGTGGGGCAGATCATTCCATGGAACTTTCCGTTGTTGATGCTGGCGTGGAAAATTGCGCCGGCCTTGGCGGCGGGGAATACCGTGGTGCTGAAGCCTGCGGAATTCACGCCGCTTACGGCGTTGGCGTTTGCGGAGATTTGCCAGGAGGTGGGGCTGCCTGCCGGCGTGGTGAATATCGTTACAGGCGACGGAACGACCGGCGAAGCGCTGGTGCTGCATCCGGATGTCAACAAGATCGCGTTCACGGGTTCGACGGAAGTAGGACGCGCGATTCGCAAAGCGACCGCTGCAAGCCATAAGCGGCTTTCGCTGGAACTTGGAGGCAAGTCGCCATTCATTATTTTTGAGGATGCCGACCTCGACAGCGCCGTTGAGGGATTGGTGGACGGGATCTGGCTGAACCAAGGCCAGGTTTGTTGCGCTGGTTCGCGATTGTTGATGCAGGAGAGTATCGCGGAGCCGTTGCTGGAGAAAGTGCGACTGCGCATGAGCACGTTGCGCCTGGGGCCGCCGCTCGACAAGGCCATCGATGTGGGAGCAATTGTTGCGCGCGTCCAGTTGGAGCGTATTCAGCGATTGGTGGATCAGGGCGTAGCGGAGGGGGCTACTTGCTGGCAGCCGCCGGGACTTGCGCTGCCGTCGCGAGGGCTTTACTTTCTGCCGACGCTGTTGAGCAACGTGCATCCTACGTCGGTTGTGGCGCAACAGGAAATATTCGGGCCGGTGCTGGCTGCGATGACGTTTCGTACGCCGCGAGAAGCGGTGGAATTGGCGAACAACACGGTTTACGGGCTGGCTGCCAGCGTTTGGAGCGAGAGCATCAATGTGGCGCTGCATGTGGCGTCGCAACTGAAGGCCGGCGTGGTTTGGGTAAACAGCACGAATCTTTTCGACGCGGCGTGCGGATTCGGAGGGTATCGCGAAAGCGGATATGGGCGCGAGGGCGGCAGGGAAGGAATGCTGGAATATCTCGATCCGAGTTGGTTTGCGCAGGCTCCCGTGCTGAAGAGCGCGCCGGTCGCGATCGATCTACCCATAGAGGAATATGAGGATGAAGCGGTGGGGCCTGCTATAGATCGCACGGTGAAATTGTACATTGGGGGAAAGCAGGCGCGGCCGGATTCCGGCTATAGCGTGGAAGTGCGGGGAGCAGACGGACGCTTGCTAGGCGAGTCTCCACTGGGCAATCGCAAGGATATTCGGAACGCGGTCGAAGCGGCGCGCAAGGCGGAAGCCTGGGGAAAGACTACGGCGCACAACCGGGCGCAGGTGTTGTATTACATCGCGGAGAACCTCTCGCAACGAAGCGCAGAGATTGGGAGGCGCCTTGCGGCGGTGGTGGGTCAGGAACAGGCGGCGGACGAGGTACGCTACTCGATCGAGCGCGTGTTCTCGTATGCGGCTTGGGCTGATAAGTTCGATGGTGCGGTGCACAATCCACCATTTCGGAACGTGGCGCTGGCGATGCATGAGCCTGTCGGTACGGTGGGGATTGTTTGCCCGGTAGAGGCGCCGCTGCTTGGGTTCTTGTCGTTGGTGCTGCCTGCGCTTGCGGTGGGGAATACGGTCGTGGCGATTCCGTCGGAGCGATACCCGCTGATCATCGGCGATTTGATTCAGATTTTCGAAACGAGTGACCTGCCCGGCGGCGCCGTGAATGTTGTGACTGGGGAATCCGCGGGTTTGATGAAGGTTTTAGCCGAACATTCGGATCTGGACGCCATCTGGTACTTTGGTGATGAGACGAGTTGCGCGACGGCGAAGGCCTTGTCGATTGGGAACTTGAAGCAGGTGTTTACAAACGAAGGGCGCGCGATTGATTGGTTCAACGGGGAGCAGGGTGAAGGACGGTGGTTCTTGCAGCATGCGGTGCAGGTGAAGAATGTTTGGGTTCCTTATGGGGAATAGCGGGTCCAGCGGTGTCAGTCACGGCCCGACTGAACAGGTTGCAGAAAACACAAACGAAGCTAGAGAAGCTTTCTTCAGAGGCCAAAGCCCGCTCGTTTTTGACGAGTTGCGCCGGGGCTGAAGCCCGGCCTCCTAAAGAAAAGGCTTGCAGTGGCACTCCGAGGATTTGGCACCAGCCATCCTACGCCTCCCTCCCGAAAGGTGCAGGTTGACCCCGGAGTGCCGGTGACCAGGGGCTTTATATTATCACTTCGTTATATATTAATATATACTTAGTACACATGAGGTTGTCTCGCATTGGTGGGAGATTGCCGATCCGATTGGTATCCGCTGACTGGGTGGCGATTCGGATCAGAGCCGGAGGTAGTTCCAGTCCTAGGCGTTGCCCTTTTAGGCAATTCCGGGATCGAAAAAGGGCTGAGGGCATGACACGCAGCCTACTATCGGATTCTGGAAATCAGCTTTTGGAAGAAGGAAGATGGTCGAGGAACGCAGACAACACCAGCGACTGGTTCCCAACGCGCCTCTTTTTATTGCCCTAGATGATTCGAAGAACGGGCTGCTGCTGGATTTGTGCGAAGGCGGCTTGGCTGTGGCCAGTCTAGTCCCACGGAACCTGGACGAAGTGGTGGACTTGGCGTTCGATTTGCCGAAGGGCGTCGGACGTATTCAAGCGAAAGCGAAAATTGCGTGGACGCGGGACTCGGGACACTTGACAGGCGTGCATTTTGTCGATTTGGATGAGGCGTCGCAGCAGCAGTTGAGCGAATGGATATCGACTGGGACAAACCTGAGGTTGGCGCCGCATCCGGAAACGATAGAACCGATGGTTGTCACGCGGTCTACCTATGCCCAGGTAGATCCGATTCCGCGGGACACGGGGGACAAAGCGACAGCGGATTCGATCAGGTCTTTTTTCATGACGCAACCAGTGAGCGAAGATCGACTTGAAGCCGCGAAATCGGAGTCATCGGTACCTTTCGGGCGAGAGCGAACCGGCAAAGCACGGTATTCGGTTGAACTCTTTGTGGCGGTCGTGGTGCTGTCGTGGGCTTTGGTTTTTCTTGGCTACCAGATGGGAAGCACTGGGGCAAGCCGTCAGAACCGAGAAGTGACGGCGGCTGCGAAGGTGGCGGAAGCTACTTCCAAGCCGGAGCTGGCGTCGGCGGGTTCGCTGCCACTGACTGCAGTGCCAGTACCCAGTCTCGTGCCCGCGCCAGTGCGGACGCCGAAACGGACGGCGGCCCCAGCGAACGTGGCGGCACCTGCGGCGACTTCGATGGATTCTGGAGTCGTCCTGCAGGTAGGAGCGATGAAGCTGGAAGACAATGCGGCCGCCATGGCGCAGGAATTGCGGAAGAAGAAATTTCCGGCGGTCGTGTTCCGGCATGGCAGCGACAGACTTTATCGAGTGGCTGTCGGCCCTTACAGTGACGCGGACTCTACTGCGAAGGTGAAAGAGCAGCTCGAGAAGGAAGGCTTCAAACCGCTGCTGCAGCGATGGGCGAAGGAATAGTCCTGCGGGCGGGTGTGCTGGTTCTATCGCCAGTCTTTTCGGATACAGGAACGCCGCTCGTAGCGGTAACAATTTCTCTGTAGGCGTTTCCTGCGCGTCCATCCTATATATAATCGAAGAGGCAAAAATCCTGTGTTCCAGCCGCGGGTTTTGCCGGTGCTCTTTCGAGTAGCTTGTTTCCCGTGAGGGGGAACCGTGACCGTCGCGACAACTGTGATTGGGCAATCGGTCCGCGCATTGCACCGCGTTGTGATTGAACATGTTGAGCCGGAAGTGGATGGCGGCAGGTTTCCGATCAAACGGACGGTGGGCGAAGAAGTACGGGTGCGCGCAGATATTTACGCGGACGGGCACGACCTGTTGGGAGCGATGCTGCTGTATCGGGCGGTCGGCGACGAAACATGGGCAGAAGTGCCCATGCGAGTGGTTAACAACGACCGGTGGGAAGCGAGTTTTCGAGTCAAAACACTCGGGCGCTACGCCTACACGATTGTTGCATGGGTGGATGCATTCCGAACCTGGAACGCGGATTTACGGAAGCGGGCGGACGCGGGGCAAGAGATTGCAGTGGATGTATTGATTGGCGCGGAGATTGCGCGCGCTGCGGCGGGTCGCGCCAGCGGGAGAGATGCGAAGAAGCTAACGGAAGCTGCCGCGAGATTGAAAGCGAGTGCAAAGGAGGATCGGGAGGCGGCACTGGGGATTGCTCTGAATTCGGAGTTGGCGTTGCTGGTGAATGGCAACCGGGACCGGGCGGCGGATACCCGGTATGAGAAGGAGCTGGCAGTCGTAGTTGATCTGGAAAAAGCGCGATTCAGCGCGTGGTATGAGATGTTTCCTCGGTCATGCACAACCGACCCGAAGCGGCACGGGACCTTTCGCGATTGCGTCGATCGGCTTCCTTATATCGCGGGGATGGGGTTTGACGTTCTGTATTTACCGCCGATTCATCCGATTGGACGCGCGGAGCGAAAGGGGAAGAATAATTCGACTACGCCGTCGCCGGAAGACACCGGGAGTCCATGGGCCATTGGTGCGAAAGAGGGTGGGCACAAGGCGATTCATCCGCAACTCGGGAGTTTGGAGGATTTGAAGGAGCTTGTCGGGAGGGCTCAGGATTTCAGCATCGACATTGCACTGGATATTGCGTTCCAGTGTGCACCGGATCATCCGTACGTCAAGGAGCACCGGGAGTGGTTTCGCGAGCGGCCAGACGGAACCGTACAGTATGCGGAGAATCCACCGAAGAAGTATCAGGATATTTATCCGTTCGATTTTGGCAGTGGGGCTGCGCCGGCATTGTGGGAAGAACTGAAGAGTGTCGTGCTGCATTGGATCGATCAGGGGATTCACGTATTTCGCGTGGACAATCCACACACGAAACCGTTTGCTTTCTGGGAGTGGATGATCGGCGAGATCAAGCGGGAGCATCCGGAAGTGATTTTTCTTTCGGAGGCGTTCACGCGGCCGAAGGTAATGTATCAACTGGCGAAACTGGGGTTCACGCAGTCGTATACCTATTTCGCATGGAAGAATACAAGTTGGGAGATCACGGAATACTTCACCGAGCTCGAAGAGGGCGGGGTTCTGGAATATTTCCGGCCGAACTTGTGGCCCAATACGCCGGACATCTTGAATGAATACCTCCAGAAAAGCGGGCGCCCTGGGTTTATGGTACGGCTCATTTTGGCGGCGACCTTGGGGGCGAGTTACGGGATCTATGGGCCGGCGTTCGAATTGTGCGAAGGCCGAGCGGTGCGCGAAGGGAGCGAGGAGTATCTCGATTCGGAGAAGTATCAGATTCGTGTGTGGAATATCAACAATCCAAACAGTTTGCGGGACTTGATCACGCACGTGAATCGCATCCGGCGCGGGAGTCCTGCACTGCAACACAATACCGGGCTGAAATTTCACCCGATCGACAACACGCAAATGATTGCATACAGCAAGGTCTGCGACGATCCCGCGGACATGATTTTCGCGGTAGTCAATCTGGATCCTCACAATCGACAAGCCGGGTGGGTGACCGTGGATGTGGATGCGCTTCACCTCGGCACTGAAGAATCCTACCAGGTACATGATCTGTTGACGGATGCACGCTACGTTTGGCATGGGTCGCGAAATTTCGTGGAGCTGAATCCGACTGTATTGCCGGCGCACATTTTTCGAGTACATTCGATCGGATAGGTTCGCGAACCGCGGAGTTGCAGCCCGTCGCGCGGGACGTGAGCGTACCGACAGGAGAGTCCCACCTTGGCGCCGCAGGACGATAAACTCTGGTACAAAGACGCGATTATATACCAGCTTCACGTACGGACGTTTTGTGACAGTGATGGCAATGGCATTGGCGATTTCCGCGGCCTGACAAATAAGCTCGATTATCTGCAGGAGTTAGGCATCAATGCCATCTGGCTGCTGCCTTTTTATCCGTCACCTTTACGTGACGACGGGTACGATATTTCGGACTACACTTCCGTCAATCCGACCTACGGCACGATCGAGGACTTCAAAACCTTTCTGGCCGCGGCGCACAGCCGGCGGATCCGTGTCATCACCGAGTTAGTGTTGAACCACACTTCCGATCAGCATCCGTGGTTTCAGGAAGCACGAAGCTCGCGCGACAACCCAAAGCGAGATTGGTACGTCTGGAGCGACACGGACAATCGCTATCAGGGCGTGCGAATCATCTTTCTAGATACGGAGATGTCCAATTGGGCCTGGGATCCGATCTCTAAGTCGTACTACTGGCACCGCTTCTTCGGCCACCAACCGGATTTGAATTTCGACAACCCCGCGGTGCGCGAAGCGATGTGGGAGGTGATGAAGTTTTGGTGCGAGATCGGCGTGGATGGTTTTCGGCTCGATGCGGTGCCGTATCTTGTGGAACGCGAAGGTACGTCTTGCGAGAACCTGCCCGAGACCCACGCGGTGATCAAGGACCTACGCATGCGGCTGGACCAGGCGTACCCGGGGAAGATGCTGCTGGCGGAGGCGAATCAATGGCCGGCGGACGTGCGAGCTTATTTCGGCGAAGCGGACGAGTTTCACATGGCTTTTCACTTTCCGTTGATGCCCAGGATGTTTATGGCCGTCAAGCTGGAAGATCGAAAGCCGATCATCGAGATTCTGGAGCAGACTCCACAAATTCCTGAGAATTGCCAATGGTGCATTTTTCTACGGAACCACGATGAGTTGACGCTGGAGATGGTCACCGACATCGAACGCGATTACATGTACGACTCGTTCGCGAACGACAAGGCGATGCGCATTAACCTTGGGATTCGGCGCCGGCTGGCTCCCATGATGGAAAACGACCGGCGCCGGATCGAGTTGTTGAATGGCTTGCTGCTTTCGATGCCAGGAACGCCTATCATCTACTACGGTGACGAAATCGGTATGGGAGACAACGTCTACCTGGGTGACCGGAATGGCGTGCGAACGCCAATGCAATGGAACGGAGGGTGGAACGCGGGTTTTTCTTCGGCCGATCCGGAACGGCTGTATTCACCGCTGATCTCAAATCCAGTTTACGGATTCCAGGCGATCAACGTGGATTCGCAGCGCCGGTCGGAGCACTCGCTGTTGTCGTGGACAAAGTCAGTGATCCAGACGCGAAACTCGTTCCGCGCGTTCAGCCGTGGATCCATTGAGTTCCTGAGCCCATCCAATCATAGGGTTCTGTCTTACGTACGGCAGTTGGGGGAAGAAAAGGTTTTGGTCGTGAACAACTTGTCGAGCTCGGCGCAAGCGGTCGAACTGAACCTCCAGCGCTATAAAGGCCACATTCCAATCGAGATGTTTGGCAGAAACCTGTTTCCGAGAATCGGCGATTTGCCTTATTTGTTGACGCTGGCGCCTTATCAGTTTTTCTGGTTCCGGCTTCGCCGGATTTGAACTTTTTTCTTCAGTGAGCAAAGATTCCTGAACCTGCTGCGTTTGGCAGACAAGAACTAATTAGGAGCGGATTTCACTTGGCGGACGACATCCTTCTCGGAGACGATTTTCTTCGCCAGCTGATGAGTGTGGGCGAAGTCGATCTGCTCGTTGCCATACCGACGTACAACAACGCGAGCACGGTGGTGCAAGCCGTGCAAGCCATAGAAGATAGTTACCAACAAAATTTCGTCCGTGATCGAGTCGTGATTCTCAATGTGGACGGCGGCTCTATCGATCACACTTCCGAAGCAATTCTCAATATGAACGGGCGGAAGGCTGGGGCTCACCGGGGAATCACTTCCTTGCGGACTGTCCACCGGGTGACCACCCAATACGGGAGGTCGCCGTCGCAAGGAATGGCGCTGCGAACGGTACTAGCCGCGGCGGATCTGCTGCGTGCGCGGTCGTGCGCGATTGTTTCTCCCGCAACGACCAATCTGGATCCGTCGTGGATCGCGAATTTGCTTCGCCCCGCGTACCGGCAAGACTTTGCTTTTGTTGCCCCGCTCTATTCACGCAGCCGATTTCAAGGCTTGTTGGCTCGCAATCTTCTGTATCCCATGAGTCGCGCGGTCTTCGGACTTCGCATTCGCGAAATGTATGCCGACGAGTGGGGATTTTCGGGGCGCCTCGCGACACAGTGCCTGAGTCAGGATATGTGG
This sequence comes from uncultured Acidobacteriota bacterium, assembly GCA_963721915.1. Taxonomy (GTDB): domain Bacteria; phylum Acidobacteriota; class Terriglobia; order Acidiferrales; family UBA7541; genus Acidiferrum. Next base: position 88,482 of record CAVRLD010000016.1, read on the forward strand.
GGTGACGAAGCGGTTCGTACGCGGCCGGAAGCCTGGATGGCCGTCAGCGCGATCTGTTCAGGGATGAAATGCTGCCAGTCTTTCCTGGGACCTAAAGCGCCTCCGCCTCCAGGGTCGGGTCCGGATATCGTGGAGGCGATTCGGCAAACGGTCGGGAATTTATTCTGGTGTTTCGAAACATTTCAGGAGCATTGGATGGACCGCACAGGCACCGAGGCGGTGCCGACATTTGGATCAGACCACGAATTGACTACTGAGGATGCGCCTTCCGGGCAAGAAAAAATGTTCGAGTTGTTTCGAAGCGGCGTGAAAGGCTTGAATACAGTTTTGCCCTCGATTCTTACGGCGGATACTTACGCGCAAATAAAAGAGATAGCGGCGCTTGAAGCGGAGAAGTTCCACTTTGGCTCTGAGTTGTGGGTACGCATGTTGTACGAATTTGCGGCTTCGTATCATCGAACGGTGATCGCTCGCGACCACATACTGCAGGCGCTCGTTCCACTTTATCGCGGGCACCTTTATTCCTTTCTGCAGGAGCGCCGGAGGTCCACCCCAGAGGAAATCGAAGCCGGTTCGGAGGCCCTGTGTCTTGAATTCGAACGCCAAAAACCATATCTGATCGAACGATGGAAGGCGAAAGCCGAGGTGAAACGATGAAAGATGCGATCGTTCAGGGGTTGCAACAGGCTTACTTAAATCTCTTCCATATGATTGCCGAGTTTTTGCCGCGCCTGGTCGTTATGCTGGCGATCATTCTCTCAGGACTTCTGGTGGCATACGCATTGAAGTATGTTCTGCGCGCGGTGTTGCGGCTGACAAAGCTAGACCGGCTCTCGGAAGAAGCGGGCGCCTCGCGAGTGCTGAGAATGGCGGCGCTCCCTTCCATGACCGAGGTTCTGAGCCGGTCGGTTTTCTGGATCACCTTACTCGGATTCATTCTAATCGGAATCAGCATCCTGAACATTGCGGGTCTTCAGGAACAAATCTCGCGGCTGCTGCGACTGCTTCCGGAAATTGTTGTGGCAATGCTCATCTTGTTCCTGGGACTTGTGATCGCCAACTTTCTGTCGCGTGCGGCATTGCTCGCGGCAGTTAACGCAGGATACGCGTCGCCAAAGATGCTGAGTTGGTCGATTCAATTCGGGATCTGGATTCTCGCCATTGCGATGGCGTTGGATGAACTTGGCGTCGCTAGGCAGACGGTAATTGCGGCATTTTCGATCGTCTTTGGAGCCTTCATGTTGGGACTGGCGATCGCTTTTGGTCTCGGAGGGCAGGGTCTTGCTCGAGCGTTTCTTGAGAGATCCCTGGGCGAAAAGAAGGAAGACAAGACGGACGAGTTGCAGCCTTTGTGAAACGGATTTGAGGCGCCCGCAGATGGAGAGGCAGCGCGCCGGAAAGAGTAAGTCATGGCTGATGTCGGTGTTGGCAAGGAGATGTATTCGCAACTGCGAAGCTCGCTCCCTGCGCAACTCCCTGCGTTTCTCATGAAACAGAGATGGTTTGGCGGAAAAGCCCGCAGAGTCAGCTCGGCTGAACTCGCTGACATTATTTCGATTCCCACGCCAACTCAAGCAGCACTTCTGCTGATGGTCACCGTGAAATATGCGGATAACACCGACGAATCGTACGCTATGCCGGTTCTTCGCGTCGCGGATGACACGATGCCCGCCGAGGGGGAACCCTCCTTAATGAAGTTACAGACCGGTGCAGGCGTCGCTCCTGTCTTCCTGACCGACGCATTGAAGAATGAAGAGTTTCTCAGTGAGCTTCTCGAATTAATGCAGCGAAAAGCAATCCTGCAAGGGGAGATGGGCGAACTGCGGGCGCTGCAGACGGCGGCCTACTCGCGCCTTTATCCAACGTCTGCGGGGAGACTGAAGCCCAAGTCTGTCGGAGCGGAGCAGAGCAATACGTCCGTCATCTATGGGAACCATTTGATCCTGAAGTTTTTTCGGCGGATGCAGGAAGGCATCAATCCCGATCTGGAGATCGGTAAATTCCTTACGGAGCAAACGGCCTTTGCCGGCGTGCCGCCGCTGGCTGGGTCGCTGGAGTACCGCACGCAGGATGGAAAGCTCATGGTGCAGGGCATTCTGCAGCAATTTGTGCCTAACGAAGGGGACGCGTGGAGCTACACATTGCGTTCTCTTTCCCAATTTTACGACGAAGTCGCGAAACACGCGGACGATGCCGGGCCTCGAGGCAGCGGCGAGGAAGTGCCGTCATTCGCGCGTGCCGCGCTGAATCCGTATCTGGATGCGGCGGCACTACTTGGGCAGAGAACAGCCGAAATGCACTTGGCTTTGGCCTCCGAGCCTAGGGATCCCGCTTTCGTTCCAGAGGCATTTACGATGGAATTTCAGCGAGACTTGGAACAATCGATCGTCAATTTGATGGGCCGAGTCTTCGTCGTACTGAGGGACAAGATTCCGACGCTCCCGGAGGATCAGCGGAGCAAGTCGGTTGAATTGGCCGCGCAAGAGCAAGCGATCGGCAGTCGATTTCGCGCAGCCCTGAGCCGGCCGATTCATGCAATGCGGACGCGAATTCACGGCGACTATCATCTCGGCCAGGTACTCCGCGCCGGGTCCGATTTCGTGATCATCGATTTCGAGGGTGAGCCGGCGCGGCCGATCGCAGAGCGGCGTATCAAGCGCTCGCCGCTACAAGACGTTGCCGGAATGCTTCGGTCGTTCCACTATGCGGCATTTGCACCGCTATTGGGCGAGAACAAGATACAAGCGATAGACGCCGCAAAGGCAAGTGCTTGGGCGGAGTCGTGGAATGCCTGGGTCGCGGAGCGATTCCTAAGAAAGTATTTTTTGACGGCAGGCGCAGCGTCTTTTTTGCCGCAGAGCCGGGAAGACACGCGAATATTGCTGGAACTTCATTTGCTGGAGAAAGCCATTTACGAACTAGGCTACGAGCTGAACAACCGGCCGACCTGGGTGGGGATTCCACTGCAAGGGATTTCAAGGCTTTTGTCGAAGTAGCCGTTTACTTTAAGGCTCCAGGTCACTGAGCCTTTCCTGCACGTTTCGAAGATGAGGTACCACTCAGCAAAGCGACCGGGAAATTCCTCAGCAGCGAGCCCACATCAAGACTCTGCTTTGTCGCAGGCCCATGCGTTTTAAAGGTCTCGCCCGTTAAGATGTTTCTCCAGGAGGCCGGCGCTGCTTCTTGAATGCCGACGGTGGTGTTTCCCCAGAAGCGGTCCGATCCATCCAAATTCACTGGATAGCGTGCCCGCGCGAGCCAGCGCGGCACAACAAAGAGAACCCAGTCCTTCTTGTATGGCCGGGCAAACGCCAAGACATGTTCGTGGTGTTTTCCGCGGCATTCCAGGGGCAAAAATTGTCCCTCGGAAAACAGTATTGCATTTTGCGCACGGAACTGTAGCGCTTTGCAGATCAGGTAGAGTTTAATGCGCCCATCTTTCCAATTGAGCGTCGGGTCTCTGAGTGAAGTAAGTGTCGACCCGTCAGTTTTCGCGAGGTCGGCCAAAGAGAGGTTCGCCAGCATGGCGTTGCGTTTGTCGAAATCAACCCGCTGCCGATTGTCAGGATCAACCAGACGAAGGTCCCACAGTTCAGACCCTTGATAAAGATCAGGAATTCCAGCCGACGCAATCTTCAGAAGCGTTTGACTGAGGCCGTTGATCATGCCGTAGTAGCTGATGCGCTCCTGAAAGTTGGTGAAATCGCGCAGAAATTCATTCTTGCTCCCGGATTTTATGATCGAACGAACGAACCCCTGAAGAGCGCGTTCGTGTCGCAAGTTTGGCTGAGTCCAGCGAGTGTGGACCATCGCCTCGCGGGTCGCCTTGACTACATACGCTTGCATCCGTTCCGATAGAGAACTGAAGTCCGTCGGCTCGAGCGGCCATGCTCCCACTAGCGTCTGGTACAGGAAAATCTCTTCATTGCGATCGGGCACAGGCTGGCCGTCGATCGACTTTCTGTGGCGGGCATTGAGTTTCGACCAGCGATCCAGGTGCTGTTGCCACTCGTCCGGCATCTCAGACAGAACGCTGATGCGCGCGCGAACGTCCTCGCCGCGTTTCGTATCGTGCGTCGTGGTGGCGTTCATGGCGTTGGGAAAATCGCGGAGGCGATTTATGACGAATTTCGCAAAGTTCGCTGAGATTGCGGTTGAGGGCCGGGGATCGCCGCCCACCTCGTTCAGGGAAATTAAGGGATTGTAGACATACAGAAAAGTATCTTCGAAGGCTTTCGCCATGATTGGCCCAGTGAATTGCTGCCATCGCATTGTAAACGCGAGCCTTACCTCGCGCTGCCCGGGCAGAAGATGGGGCCGGTTTCGAAGTAACAAAACGTCGCGCAGAAAGTCGAAGCTTCGCGAAGCTAGTTGTGGAGTTCGAGCTTGCGCATTTCTCAGCGCTTGTTCGATGCGCTGCGCGTCCTGGGCCGACACCTCGAGATTTCGAATATATGTCCGGTACACGGAAAGATATGCCGTGGTTTCAACCAGGGCCTGATCCAATTCGGAGCGAGGTATTTCCCGAGCGTACCGGTCGTCCCGCGCCAGCACTTGCAGTTGGTGTTCCAAGGCACGAACTTCGACGCCGAGGAGCGTCGCCATTACCAGTCTTTTCTTCTGATACAACACGTCTTCGTAGATCAAGTTTCGGCCGAGAAACCTCGAATAGACTTGCTCAATCGCCTTCGCGCCTTTGGGATCAACGAATAAACAGTTGAGCGCGTTTGCGAATTCATATCCTGTGGTTCCGGCCACCGGCCAACTGGTTGGCAGTTGCTCATCGCGCGCAAGGATTTTCTCGACAAAAATAGGGATAGACGCAGTGGTAACGGAGCGGGTATCGGAACCAACGCGCTCGCTCAACTGGAGGAGATAGCCGAGAGGATCGCGAAGACCATCGATGTGATCGATTCGCAATCCGTTCACCGACTTTTGCTCGATCATGCGCAGCACCAGAGCGTGCGTTGCGTCGAAGACCAGCGGATCTTGCATGCGCAAACCCACCAGGTCGTTGATCGCGAAAAACCTGCGGTAGTTGATTTCCTCGTTGACGTTTTGCCAGTAGGCCAGAGCATAGTGTTGCTGTGCCAAAAGGCTCTCAAGCGAAGTGAAACTCGAGGGTTCCTTGAGATTTCCCTCGAGGCCCTTGAGATTTTGTTGGATGAATTCGTTGACCTGACTCTCGTTACCCAGCAACTGCCGCAGTCTCTGGCGAAGAGCCTCAAATTGCAGGCGTTTTTCTCCCGCGGCATCTCGGCCCTGAATCGTGGCGTCGGAAATAGCCGCGGCAGACGCTACGATTCCGGAATATTCCTGATAAACGGGTGAGTCTTCACCCAAAAGTGCTCTGAGCTCGTTTAGGCGACGTTTCAGGATCAGATGGTAGGTCGAGGGTGCGAGAGGAAATAGGGATTCGAAATACTGAACGAAGAATTTTCCCTCGATCAGGACGAGCTTAAGCTCTTGATGCTCGAGGGCTTCTCCAAAGGGACGGCCGAGAACTGGAAGAAGGACCTTGCCTTCGAGCATCCGCGAGGGGGGATGCCAATCAATGTCGAAATAGGAGGCATACGCGGACTCCGGACCATTCTCGAGCACGTCCATCCACCAGGAATTCTCGCTGCTGGCCGACACGTGATTCGGCACGATGTCCAGAATCAATCCCAAGCCGTACTCACGGAGCTTATCTTGTAACGCAGCGAAGTCCGCCTCGGTGCCCAACTCGGGATTGAGGCGCGTGGGATCAATCGCGTCGTAGCCATGGGTGCTTCCGTGCCTTGCGCTCAAAATGGGTGAGGCGTACAGGTGCGAAATGCCGAGTTGAGCCAGATAGTCAATGATCTTGGCTGCGTCTTGAAAGGTGAAGTCTTTATTGAATTGCAATCGGTAGGTGGCCGAAACAAGGCCTGTGGGCAGGGCGGGCATCAATCATTCCGTTAACGGACTCGAACATTCCAGCACGATAAAAGATCGGTCTTGCATGTTCAGTGTAGCAGGCCCGCTCACGATCATTTTCGCTAGTGACGACCCTTGACCCAGCCACCCGGGATCAGCGGAATTAATTCTCGTTTCCCAGGCGCCCAGGGGAAGTTCGATGGTAAGTGTGGCCGGACTATCGCCAAAATGGAATAGCGCGGCGATAAGGGTCGAGCCTGCCGATTGCAAGGTCAACACCGCCCGCTCGTCCGGGTACTCCGTGACCCTAATCTGACGGGCCTCAGTCAACCGCAGGGCGCGCCTAAACTCCAGCAAAATTTTGTAAAAGCGCTGCAGCGTACGATGAGGTTCCTCGCCTGGGAGCGAATGGTCTAGTTTGGAAGCGGCAAATGTAGACTCGGACTGCGGGTCGGGAACATCTGCATGCCATCGAAAGCGCGCGAACTCGGCCTCGCGTCCGCGCCGAACAGCCTCGGCAAGTTCCGGATCGCCATGACTTGTGAAATACAGAAACGGGGCAGTTTCGCCGTATTCTTCGCCCATAAATAGAAGCGGAACGAAAGAAGACAGGATTGTAATACCCGCCGCCAGCTTCAGACTTTCGAAACCGACCAGGCGACTGAGTCGCTCACCCTTGGCTCGATTGCCAACCTGATCGTGGTTCTGATTGCAGACCACAAATCTCCATTTTTCGGCGCGCGCCGCAGCATTGCCGAATTTACGTTGGCGATAACAAGAGTATCGCCCGGAATAGTACCAGCCATTTTGAAGGGTTACGGCCAAATGGTGGATGTCCCCAAAATCAGCGTAGTAGCCGAAGTTCTCCCGAGTCAGCAGGGTGTGCACCGAATGGTGGAAATCGTCGCTCCATTGCGCATCCATTCCGATTCCGAATCGCTCGGTGGGCGTGACCGTGCGCGCATCATTCAGATCGCTCTCCGCGATCAAGTGAATCTTGCGATTGAGCTTGATCGATAGTGCTGACACGGCCTTCGAAAACTCGGCCAAAAACGGAAAGGCGCTCGCATCAAAGATGCCGTGAATGGCATCGAGGCGCAGGGCGTCAATATGAAAGTGTTCGAGCCAGTAGAGCGCGCTTTGGATGAAGAAAATGCGCACTTCATCGCTCTGGGGCCCATCAAAATTTAACGCGGCCCCCCACGGAGTCCGATAGTGATCCGTGAAGTAGGGGCCGTACTCGGAAAGATAATTGCCCTCTGGACCTACATGGTTATAGACAACATCGAGCGCAACGGCGAGACCCCGTGCGTGGACCTCATTTACAAGTTTCTGCAAATCCCGCGGCGATCCGTAGGTGTTTTGTGGAGCGAATGGGTAAACGCCGTCATAGCCCCAGTTGCGTCCACCGGGGAATTGAGCGATAGGCATCAGTTCGATGGTGGTGACACCCAGATCAGCCAATCGATCCAGATGAGGAGTCAATGCCGCAAAAGTGCCCTCTGCGGTGAACGTTCCGACATGGAGCTCATAAAAGACGGTGCCCTCCATCGAGGGACCCCTCCAATTTGCGTCACTCCAGGAAAAGTCGGCAAAATCAACCAGTTGAGAAGCGCCATGGACGCCCTCCGGTTGAAAGCGCGATGCCGGGTCGGGCCGTTCTAAAGCCCCATCGAGCCGATAGAAGTAGGTCGAGCCTGCGCTTGCTTCCGCCACGGAGGCGTGGAAGTAGCCAAGCTCATCGCGCTCCATGGAAATATATTGAGAGCCCTCCGACTGCAGATGAAGCTCGACTTTTTCGCGATTTGGCGCCCAAACGGCGAATCGCCAGCCTCCACTGGAGCGCCGAGTGGCACCCAGCGCCGACGGGCGAATAGGCTGATAGTCAATCATCCGCGGATGACTATTATGCGCGATCAAAGCATGCCGGTGTCAGCGGTGACCCGATTATTCTCTCGGCGAGGGAGGGGCAGATTCCGGGAAACGCTTCTTGACCATGAGGGTTAGCTTCTGATCTTTGAACGCGGCGCTGGCCGTGCTTGGATCAACCTCGGTCAACTCTTGCGCAATGAACAGTTCGCGTTGCGTGATCTCTCGCTCCTGAGGGTCGGAAACCTCAATGTTCTCAGTCGTTTCCACTCGAAGAATGACGCGATTCGGTTCTACGCAAACCTGAATATCGTCAGCAGAGACGTCGGGGAGTTGCGCATTGATGGACAGCCAACTGCCGGACTCGCGGATCTCGAGACCGTGCTGCAACACCTCGTTTTCGGCCTGAAGCCAATGCGCGTCTTCGTTTCCGTGTTCGCGCCCCAAAGACTCGAATAGACGGTACGCTCGCTCGGAAATACGCCGCCGCAGCGAATGGATGAACGATTCCTTTTCGGTTTCGCCGATAATCCTTGGTGTTTTTGGGGTGACTTCACCGCTAGGAGCTGGTTTTGATGTTGCCATAACGCACCTTAGTCTTGAAGTAGCATGACCGGGAGTCTCGCTCCTCGGTCAGCGGACGAGGCCACCAAGGCCCAATTCAACTAGTCAGGGCAACCGCGTTCTACAACTACTAGTTAAGGTGCATGCTCGGTTTGGAGCAATACAGTGGATTGTGTAGGGAAATTGCGGCAACGCACTCGCGGCTTCACGCCGCCGTGTTGAATTTCGGAGCGACACCCCAGTTTTCGTGCCCCGCTTTTGCCGTCTCGGTCGCGTCCGTACCCTCCAAAGCGGCCTCTTCTGCTGCGGAAGCCTCAAACTGCGAAGTTCGTGGCGCCTTCTCGTGCAGAAGCCGCTCAGTGGCCGCCACCATGGGTTCGGCAAGGAACCTGCGCTGGGAAGATCCATCGCACAGGATATTGGCCACAGACATCAAGCTCATGCCCTGGTGATGGGCCAGCCAGCAGCGTTCAATTTCAAATTCCTGACCCGCGTTCAGCCGCGAAGCCGTAAAGTCCGCCGACTCGTAGAATCCATACGAGCCGATCCATCCAAGATCTTTCATCCGGCGAATATTTTCGATGGCGCTCTTCGAATCAACGAGCAAGCTAAGGAACGTCGAGTAAGGAGAAACGACGAGATCGCGCGACAGGTCGCGGCTGACCGCCAATCCCGGAACCCCGAACGCCTCGTAGTGATAGTGTCCTGCGTCGTTGACCTTGGAGCAGGAAGCTTCGGAAATGCCCCAGGGGATCGATTTGAGCGCGGCATATTTCATCTGACTGCGCACTGCCCCCTGCGCCGTCTGGTCCAGGATCGTGTTTGGATAGGGTTTCATCCACAACAGCGGCATCAGGTACTCGAACATCGTCCCTGTCCAAGACAGCAACACGTGTTCGTCCTCATAGTTGGTCAAACGCCGCTCCAGCGCCATCCAACTTTCCTGAGGAATTTCGCCCTTGGCGATGGCGGCGAAAACGCCGGCCCGGACTTCGGATGCCAACAGGTCGTAGTGGCTCGGAGTGAATTTCCCTTCTTCCGCGTTATAGCCTGTGAACAGAAGCTTCTTCTTCGGATCAAGGAAGAATTTGAAATCCATGCTTTTTGCCAGCGCGTTCGTCCGCTCGGCTAAGCGTTCGAGGCGCGCGGTCATGCTTTTTACAATGCTGGCGGTCCTCATAACCGCGAAACGCAGCAGTTGCAGGGCAGAGCGCGACTCGATGTTGGAGCCACCCTCTTCAAGCACCCGCCAAATCTTTTGATCGAGCGCGTGACAGATCTTCGGCAGCGCCTCCAGCGTCAATTTCTCAGGCGGAACGATTGAAGGATAGCTGGGTCCGCGCAGCACTTCGCGAATTGGGGTTGCAGCCATGGCGCAAAGTCATACACCAGGCTCTCGAGATGCGAGATGCGCAAGCGCAACTCGTAAACCCACCATCTTGCTTCGCTCTCGATCGCGTCGGAAGACAGCTTCTTCGCCAGCGCCACGATTACACGCTCGCACCCGGTGAGACCTTCCAGCCAGGTCGCAGGTGAAGCGCCCAGGGAGCCGATTCGCTGTTTCATTTCTCGCACAGCGGCCAAGAGCGAGTCGTCCTGACCTTCGGTGCTGAACAATTCCTCGATGGTGTCAAGATGATCTCGAACGCCCTGCAAAATCTCCGGACGGAAGATCGGGTCAGTGATGGCGCCCAGGCAGCCCTGTTTCACGGTCCACAAGGCGCAGACCAAGTTACCGTTGTCCACCGCCGAAACGAATCGCGGCTTACAAGCCTCCAGTGTCAGATTATCGTACCAGTTATACATTTGCCCATCGTGCTTGGGCATGCGATCGACGGAATCCAGGGTTCTCTCGGTGTCCGTCACGAATTCCGGCATGGTGAGAAAGCCGAGATCTACCGCAGCCAGGCGCGAGTTCAGGAGTAATCCCAGATTCGTGGTCGAAATTCGGTGAATCACCAGCGAGTCAGGTTTTTGGATCGTATCCGGAACCAGCCAGTTCTCTTCCGCGGTGCTGAATTCCCGGAACAGGCGCCAGGTGCGCAACGCGGACAGGCGAAGCAACGCTTTATTTTCGGCGTTGATTTTGGTGTCTTCTGTCTTGGCGGGCAGGTCGAACCACTGTTCGATCGGCTTGGACAATCCCCATAGAACTAACAGAGGCAATGCCACCATGAAGGCTTCTTTTCGCTCGATAGCAACAAACAGGCCAATGAGGAAAGTCAGCCAGGGCACAACCTGCAAGTAGGTCTCGACCGGACTCTTTTTCCCGTAGCTGCTCTCCGCTTCCGCAGCCGTCTCCCATTCCAGAAGTCTTTCGTGAGTCACAGTCATGCGCACAACGGACCGCACGATCGCATCGAGAGTGATCAAGCTCTGGTGGCAGAGAGAAGCGATGCGCATGAACAGGTTTGCTTGTGAGATTCCAAAATCTGCCGCCAAATTCTTCCAGAAGATTCCGGTGAAGAGCGCTCCGCCTGCGCGCAAGATGGTCATCGCGAATTGCCAGTAGGTCGGCAGCGCAATCACCGCCAGCGTCGCCAGCGTCCAGTACAGTGCCTTTTGAGGGAAGAGCAGCCACCCACTCAGGAACATGGCGAAGGTTGCGATCTCCGTGAGGCTTCGGCGCAGGTTGTCCAGTATCTTCCAGCGCGATATGACCGACAACGGATTCGGCACAGACTTGCCAAAAAAGTCCGGCACGCGCGGCAGCAGCCAGAAAATAATCTGCCAGTCGCCTCGCACCCAACGATGCTTGCGCCGGCTGAATGCGCTCATATGCGATGGATAGTCGTCTACGACTTCAATGTCTGATACCAGGCCGGCGCGCGCGTACGCGCCCTCGATCATGTCGTGGCTCAGGACGACGTTGCACGGGAATCTATGCTCGAGGACCTGCTGGAACGTCTCCACCTCATAGATTCCTTTGCCCGTAAAGCTGCCTTCGCCGAACAAATCCTGATAGACATCGGACGCGGCTCTCGCGTAGATATCGAATCCCGCATCCGCCGAAAAGATCGACGCCAGGCGTGATCGATTGGCCGATTGAATGCTGATGTCCACCCGCGGCTGAAGAATCCCGTAACCCTCGATCACCGTATTCGTTGTTGGGTCAATCACCGCACGATTCAAGGGGTGAGCGATTGCTCCCGCCAATCGGTGCGCGGCGTCGCGCGGCAGTTGCGTGTCCGAATCCAGCGTGATCACATACTTGACGGATGGCAGCAACGCAAGATTCCCTGCTTTGACTGGGAAATTGTCGCTCGTGCCCAAAAGCAGCTTGTTGAAGTCCAGCAATTTCCCGCGCTTCCGCTCCCAGGCCATCCAGATACCTTCCGACGGGTTGTAAGCGCGATGCCGGTGGAACAGGAAGAACGATCCCTTACCTTCGACAGAATATTTCGCATTCATCGCCTCGATTAGCTGAGCGCACAGGCCGGCCAGTTTGTCCTTGTCATCGAACTGCTGTGCCGCGTCTGGCGGATCCGTTAAGAGGGCGAAGTGGATGTTTGCATCCCGGTTGGCCAGGAACCTGATCTCTAGATCGCGTACCGCGCGGCCCATCTGTTCTTCGCTGGTCAGCAACGTTGGAACCACCACCATCGTCGTGAATTCAGCGGGCACGCCCTTGGCAAAATCCAGTTTGGGCAGCGCTTTCGGCTGAAACAGTGTTGTAGCCAGTTGGTTCACCAGCGCAACCGCGCATTCCGCCGCAGGCAAAAGGAACAGCGCCACGATCAGCCAGCCTGGTTTGCTCTTACCTCCCAGAACAATGATCGCCATCAGCGCCAGAGTTATGAGCTCGATTCCGAAAATGTACGAGAAATCCGGCCACCGTTTAATAAGGCGCTGCGTCCGTTCTGACAGCATCGGGCGGTACCCGATCGCCTGTTCCAGCACTTTGCGGCCATCCTCCACCAGGTAATAGCCCACATGCGACTGACGTTCCCTGACGCGCACATTCGGAGAACCATGGATCGGCCGAGCCAACTCCACCGTCTTGCGCGCCACTTCCTGTTCGCTTGCTTCCGAGCGCTTCGCCAGTTGCGCGATCGTTTTGCGGTAATTGTCGCGGCTCTCGAAATCCATCTGCGCGTAGGCATCACAAGGATCCCGTCGCAGAATCTGCTCGACGGCGTTTACGCGCTCGAAGACCTCATTCCAGTCCGCTCCGTCAATGCGACGCATGCTGGAAATCAACGTAGCCAAGCTCGGGCCGTGCGGTTCTTTGGCTGCCGCAGCCTCAACCTCGTCGTTCTGGGCGGTCACATTCTTGGAGTGTAAATCTGTGGCGGTGTCCAGTCGGTGCGCCAAAGCGGCCACCGACTCCAGCAGCACTAACTTCGCAAAGGGTTGCAGTTGCCACAGTTCGCGCATCTGGAACTCCACGGTTTCCTGAATTGCCGTGAAGTACTGTGCGAATGTCTGTTCGTCGAATTCGTAGCTGACCGCTTCCAGGTAGCTCGCGACGGCGGCATAGGCCCGCGGCAGGACAGTCTGCTCGTCCACCTGAACCTGCGGCATGTCTGCGGTCTTGCGAACCACCGGCTTGGTCTGCTGCAAGGCTTGACGAAGGACGTTGGAGTTTCCCAGGAGGACTTCCGCCTCCCCGGTAAGTTCATTCCCGGCCGACGTGAAATTCCGCAACACTTGCATCTTTGCGTCAATCGATTCTCTTATGCTCTCCCACTTTGCCTCGAACACCGGGATACGCTTGTTCTCGTCGCGAACCTTCCAGGACTGCGCCTCGAGGATAGCTCCGAGCCAAATCTGGCCGTAGTGGACGTTCGCTTTGCGCTGTTGCGCCGACCCACAATAGTCCTTCTTCCACCCGGCATTTCTCAGCGCTTCGTTCGACGGCAGCGGTCGACTCGGATCAAAAGCTGGATGCTGTTGCGTAGCCATCTGGTCTTCCTCGTTTAGCGATAACTTGCTGCTTGCAGCTCAAACATCTCCGCGTAACGTCCCCGGTTCAGCAAAAGCTGTTCGTGCGGTCCTTGCTCCGCGATTCGTCCGTTTTCCAGGACCAAAATTCGGTCTGCCATTTTCACGGTGGAGAAGCGGTGCGAAATCAGCAAAGCCATCTTGCCCTTGGTGAGTTCAGCGAACCGCTCGAAAACCTCGTGCTCGGACCGGGCGTCCAGCGCCGCCGTTGGCTCGTCCAAAATCAGCACTTGCGCGTCGCGCAGATAGGCCCGCGCCAGCGCGATCTTCTGCCACTCGCCGCCCGAGAGATCGACGCCGCCCTCAAACCGCCGGCCAAGAATCTGGTCGTAACCTTTTGGGAGCTTGCGGATAACCTGCTCGGCCAGGCTCTTTTGAGCCGCCGACCGCACACGAAACACGTTGTCTTGGTCCTCAATTCGACCGATGCCGATGTTTTCGGCCGCGGTCATGTCGTAGCGCATGAAGTCCTGGAAGATGACCCCGATCTCTTTCCACAGGTCTTCCAGTTGGTATTCGCGCAGATCGACGCCGTCGAGTAGAATCCGGCCGCCCGTCGGATCGTACAGACGCGTCAGGAGCTTTACGATGGTCGTCTTGCCCTGACCGTTCTCTCCAACCAGCGCGATCCGCTCGCCAGGTTCCAGACGGAAGCTGGCATTGCTCAGCACCAGACGCGTCTGGCCGGGATACGCAAACGAAACATCCTGAAACTCGAATCCGGTCCGAATCGGCCGGGGAGCCGGCAGCGCATTCGGCTTGGAAAAGACGCGCGGCTTTAGACCGAAAAAGTCCAGCAGGTCAGTGATGAACATCGCCTGATCCGCGATGGTCGAAAAGGTCGTAAATACTGCCTGGATATTTGAGCTGGCCAGCGCGATCGCGCCAGTCATAAACGTAAACGTGCCAATGTCCAGGGTTCCGGTCACGGTCTTGAAGATTACGAAAGCGTAGCTTCCGTAGTATCCGAGTGCGCCCAGCAGCGTGAAAGCCGCTCCGACCCACAGCCGCCGCTTGGCCAAACCGACGTTTTCCGCGTGCAGTGCGTTCGAAAGCTTCGTGTAGCGGCCTACCAGAAAAGGCGCCAATCCGAAAAGCTTCAACTCCTTGGCGCTTTCCTTGCTCCCCCCGACGATTCGGAGGTAATCCATCTCGCGCTTTGCGGGGGTCTGCTTGAAGTTCAGCGAATAGCCCATGAACGCGAAATGCGTCTCGCCAAGAAACGCAGGAATCACGCAAGCGACCAGCACGGCTAGAATCCACGGGGACAGGAAAATGATGCCGCCCGCAAGGCTCATCGTGGTGACTAGCTGCTGGATCAACATACCGGTCGACTGAATCATCACGATTCGGTCTGTGCCCTGCACGCGGGCCCGCTCCATCTTGTCGTAGAACAGCGGATCCTCGAACGAGGTCAGATCCAGCCGTGAAGCATGCTCCATGATTTTGGTGCTGATGTGCTTGCTGTAGCGGTCCGCCAGCACGATCTCGAAGAAATTCACCATGCGGATCAGGATTCCCGCCAAAACTCCGGCGAGTGTGAATTCCAGGGCTACCAGCCACCAAAAATTGTGCGGAAGGGAGCCCCCATGCGCGCGGAAATCAACGATGTCGTTTACAATGACGCGGGTGACGGCCAAAGCGGCCAGAGGTATGAGCGCGACTAAGACTCGTGCAGCTAATCCGGCCGCGATGACTCCAGGCGCTGCTTCCCAGACCATCCGAAGAACGGGTGGCATATTTTTGAGAGCAGCGAAGCGTTCCCGCCACTTCGGTGTGGCGATTCCCTGCGGTGAGCCTACGAGGTTTGCTTGCGGTACTGGCTCGTCCAGGCCGTCTGTTACCCGAGTTTCCATGACTACCCCAATAACGCACGCGAATGGCCAACGAGAGGCACGGCTAAGTGTCCAATTGTTAAAGGATTACAGCCTGTCCTTTAGGGCAGGTTTATGTTTTTTTTTCGCCCGGGCAGCAACTTTTGCATACTCCAAAACCCGTGCATCGCTCACAGTTGTAAGGACTTTGTCCGGCCTGCCCAAGCCGAGCTATTTATCAACCGTCCACCTAGTACTGACTTGGGACATCTGATGGGTCTTCCTACACAAATACCCTTAGAAAATCCGTTCTGGTCGCTTCCGGCATCTAACCGAAACAATGAAAAAGCCTGCCCTTCCGCGTAATCGGCCGCCGTTGCGCCTTAGCGGACTGCTGGCGGTCATCGGCCTGTTCCTTTCGTTGTCGAGCCTGCACGCATACGAGCTACCTTTGAGTCCAACCGCTTTGCACGAGGCTTGGACTCTGGGTCAACGCAACGATCAGGCAACAGCCGAGTTTCTCTCCCCTTGCTCGAAGCAGATCACTGAGGTCCCGCAACAAGTCCCCCACGTTGCTGAAATCGAGGTGCTTACACCTTTTGCACAGGTTGTGGATGAATCCAGGCGACATTTGAGCGGTTACTCCGAGCAGCAGGCAGCGCAACAATATCGGCAGCGCGGAGACTTGGTCATAGTACGCATTCGACTGATGTTGCCCGGCGCGTACCCAGAGGCTGAACGAAATCCACAAGCACCGCCAGCTTCTAAGGAGCAAACCGCCAAACTTCGTCCCGAGAATTTCTGGCAAAGCTTTCAGTTCACCGTAAAACAACACGGAAAAGTACTCGAGCCGCGTTCGATCCATAACAAACCAGTATATTCGTCCGCTACCAAGGCGTCGTCATCTACACTCGACGGCCAAACAGTGTGGTTGGAATATGATGCCAAGACGGTGGCCTCAGACGAGATAGTGGTTCAAGTGACCACACCAGACGCAAAAACGGTCGAGGTCCCTTTTGATCTCAAGAAGCTTAGGTAGCCGGTCAGCGTAAGCTCGAAAAGATCGAATCATTCACCGTAGACTTTGAGTTCAGTTCCTTCACAAAGGCAACCTCAACCGAGCCTCGCATCCCTTTGCATCTCGACGGTTCTCCAGGGTTAGGGTGCCGCCATGCGCCTCGGCAATCTGCCGGCTCAGGACAAGTCCAATCCCGGTTCCCCCCTGTTTCGTCGTGAAAAACGGCACAAACAAGTTTGCCGTATTCGAGATTCCCGGACCCTCGTCCGCCACCCATACATTCAAGTAAGAATCCTGTCTCGACCAGCCGACGCTTGCCCCTCCGCCATTTTCCTGAACCGCATCCGCGGCGTTGTGTACCAGATTGATCAGCAACTGCTCCAATTGATCGGCGTCACCCGATATGACGATATCCGGACCTTCCTCCATCTTTAGCTTCACTCGCGTTTCCAACTTTGCGACCCGCGAAATCCACGCGCGCACGTCCACCGGGGCCAACTTCGGTGATGGCAGCCGCGCAAGTCGCGAATACGCCGCCATGAACCGCCCCAAGGCCTCGGTACGCGAGCGAATAATGCTGAAACCTTGCCGCATGTCATCCAGCAGAGCGGCCGCGGGCCCAGTCTGCGCCTCTGGTGTACTCGTGATCGTCTGCAACCCGCTTTCCAGGCTCTGCGCCACCGATTGGATCGGCGCCAGCGAATTATTCAGCTCGTGGCCCATAACGCGGATCAGGCGTTGCCACGCCTGCCGCTCTTCGTCCCGCAGTGCCCGGCTCAAGTCGCTCAGCACCACCAGGTGATGCGGCAAACCCGCCTGGCGAAACGATCCGCGCCGCATTCCCCAGCGCCCCGATCCCCCGGGAAAACTCAACTCCATCGTCCGCGCGTGCTCTCCTTCCAGACTCGCGCCAAGTCCAAGCTCGCCCGCGGTGAACCCCAGCAGCCGCTCCAGCGGTCGCGCGAGCAACCGCTCGCCTGCGCGATTCACCAGCCGCAGCTTGGTTTCGTTGTCAAACGTGAAAATCGCCACATCGATCTCTTCCATTACGGTGCGCAGCAGCGCGGTGGCTTCCAGGGCCCCCAGCCGCTGCTCGCGAAGGGTTTCGCTGAGCGCGTTCACCTCGATCATCACTTCGCCCATCGCATCGTCCCGTCGCGCATCTCTCCCGCGAACGGAAAAGTCCTCCTCCCGCAGTGCCGCGAGCAGGTTCGAAAGGGTTTGCAAGGAAAACACCACGCGCTGCCGGAGGGAAAGTGCGAAACCCAGCCACAAACTAACGATCAGCAGACCCAGCGTCCACGCAGTTCTTGAACTGTAGTCGCCGGTCCACAGCAGAATAAGCGCGATCGCCGAACCAGGCAGACCCGCCGCCACAGCCAAAAGCTGAATGCGGCGTTCGTAAGTGAGACGCGTCATTCCAAGCCGTGTTTTTGCAGCCGCCGGTACATTGCGCTGCGGCTCAATCCCAATGCCTTCGCCGCCTGGCTGACGTTTCCGTCGTAGCGAGCCAAGGTCCGCTGAATCAAGTGGTGCTCTACATCATCCAGACTCATCTCTTCCAACCGCGCCGTGCTCCCGGCGGCCGCCGCACGCAGCCCGAGATCAGCCGCCTTCACCTGCGATCCGGTCGCAAGCAACACTCCGCGCTCGATCGAGTGATCCAACTCCCGCACATTCCCCGGCCATGGATGTTCGTGCATCAACTGCGTCGCAACTGTATCGAATCCCGAGATCGTCTTGCGATACCTTTGTGCGTACCCGCGCAGAAAATGATGCGCCAGCAGCTCGATATCCTCACGCCGTTCCCGCAACGGCGGCAAATGGATTTCGATGGTGTTCAACCGGAACAACAAGTCCTGCCGGAACCGCCCCGCCGCAGCCTCCACATTCACATCCACGTTGGTGGCCGCAATCACCCGAACATCCACCCGCCGCGTACTGGAAGATCCTACCCGCTCGAGTTCGCCCGTCTCCAACACCCGCAACAATTTCGCTTGCAGCTTAAGCGGCACGTTTGCAATCTCATCCAGAAATAAAGTCCCGTTGTCCGCCAGTTCGAACCGCCCCACGCGATCCACCCGCGCGTCCGTGAACGCACCCTTCACATGCCCGAACAACTCGCTTTCGAACACGCCCTCGGACAATCCACCCGCATTCACAGTCACCATCGGCGTACTCGCCCGCGGCGACAAGGCATGTAATGTCTGCGCCACCACTTCCTTTCCAGTCCCATGCTCGCCGGTGATCAAGACGTTCGCATCCGATGGTCCGATACGCCCGATCAAATCCAGCACCGGGCGCATTGCCGCCGACTCCGCAATCATCGTCGGCCGCGACTCCGCCCGCAGCAACCGATTCTCCGCCTCCAGCCGCGACGCTTGTCGCAAGGCCTGCCGCAAATCGATCTGCGTGCGCAGCACCGTGAGCAACCGGTGATTGTCCCAGGGCTTCGGGATAAAATCGCGCGCCCCGCGCCGCATCGCCTCGACGGCCACTTCCACGCTGCTCCAAGCCGTCATCACAATGACAGGCAAGGTCCCATCCACCATTTGAATCCGCGGCAGTAAATCCAACCCTTCCTGCCCCGAAGTTGTGTCCCGAGCGTAATTCAAATCCATCAACACCGCGTCAAACTCGCGCGCCTCCACCGCAGCAAGCGCCTCGCCGGGCGACGAAGCCCCCTGCGTTTCGTAACCTTCACGCTTCAATAAAAGACGCAGCGCGTCCCGGATGTCAGCTTGATCGTCAGCAATCAGAACGCGATGCGGGTGAGTGTTAGCAGTCTTCATTCAATTCGAGGCGATCATTTCGACTTTGTATCCTAACAACGCGGTTCTCCAAGCCCCCAATCGAGCGACGATTGTCTCCTAATCGCAGCAACCAATTGTCATCCCGAGCGGAGCGAAGGATCTGCTTTTCTGGGTCGCAAAGGCGTCCACGCGCGACAAGCCCACAACTGCAGAACGACCACATAAATTCTCGTCGATTGCTCATTACATTATTTTTTTCATTCATACCGTCGCACCACCATCGGATCCACCTGCGTCGCTCGCAGCGCCGGAATGTAGCCCAACTCTCTGTGTGCCTCTGCGTCCTCTGTGCTCTCTGTGGTGAACTCTTTCTTTTTCCTCGCTCTTTCTTTCAACTGGCGACTGTTGACTGTTGACTTTCCTCTCCATCAACTCCGAGCCGCCGCCACCCCGTTCTCACTCACCACCCAACCATCCTTCAGCTGAATCAATCGATTCCCGTAAGTCGCATTCCTCTCCGAATGCGTAACCTGAATGATCGTGGTCCCCGCTTCATTCAGCCGCTTGAACAATTGCATAATCTCCTCGCCTTGTTCCGAGTGCAGATTCCCGGTAGGCTCATCCGCCAATATCAATTTCGGATTCTGAATCACCGCCCGCGCCACGCCCACCAATTGCTGCTGTCCGCCAGAAAGCTGATTCGGAAACAGATCCTTCTTCCCGACGATGTTGAACTTGTCCAGCGCATCGCAAACCAAACTAACGCGCTCTTTATGCGGCACATTCTTGTAAGACAGCGGAATCTCCAGATTTTCAAACACCGTCAAGTTGTCGATCAGGTGATAGCTCTGAAAAACAAATCCTATGTTCGCCTTGTGCAATTCATTCCGCCTCTTCACATTCAACCGGTGCACCGCCTGTTCGAGAAAGTAGTACTCCCCCGACCACGAGCTATCCAGCATCCCGATAATGCTTAGCAACGTCGACTTTCCCGCTCCCGATGGTCCCATGATCGTGACAAACTCGCCGGAGAAAATGTCCAGTGTCACCCGCCGCAGCAGGAAAAATTTATTCGGCCCGGCCTCAATCGACTTCTCCAAGTTCTTCAACTGAATCAAAGGTTCCACAATTTCTCCTTAGTTTCCTGCGCGCGCATACCCTGATCCTCGAAGGGCTTGTGCCCCGACGACCAACGCTGCACAATCATGTCAGATTCCCCAAAGCCGAACTACCGGTCGAAGCCTTAAAATCCATTTGACATAAAGCTATCCTTCTGGTAACATACCCTCAAGTAAAACTGTGCCACCCGCCGACGGGCGCTCTTCCTGAGTAGCACAGACACTCTTGTCTGTGTCCCAATCTAAGTCTAACCACCAATGACCCAAACGAGCGCCAACCATCGGCAATGCACCGTTCTCGTCCGATCAATTTTAAATCGAAGCGCAATCAAGAACTTGTAGATCACTCGTGGCGCAGAGCCTTCAGCGGGTCCATCTGCGCCGCCCGCCGCGCCGGCACGTAGCACGCCACCGCTGCCACCACCAACAGCATCAGCGGCAGCACGACAAACGCGACGGGATCGGCCGACTGAACGTTAAACAGCAACGCAGACATCGTTCGCGCCAGCAGAAACGCGATGGGCAACCCAATTGCCAACCCCAGCAAAGTCATGGACATGCCGCCACGCAGCACCAGCGACAGAATGTCCTTCGTCTGCGCTCCCTGCGACATGCGAATTCCAATCTCATGGGTCCGCTCGCTCACCGAGTACGACATCACGCCAAACACCCCAACCGATGCCAGCACCAGCGCGATCACGCCCAGAACCGCCATCATTACCGCTACGTACGCGATCCCCACAATCGACTCGGTGATCACCTTGTCCATCGGCTTGATGTTGTACATCGGCAGGTTCGGGTCCACGGCCGCAATCTCTGCCCGCGCCGACGCAACCAATTTCATCGGATCGCCATTTGTGCGCAGCACCAGCGTCGTATATGTCGGTGGGCTCTGCCGGTACGAGCGGTAAAGCGTGGGAACGTCCTCCTTACTGATCCAGCTGTAATGAAGGTCATTTACTACGCCCACCACGGTCAGCCACGGCCCGTCAGAATCCGCTTTGCCAACCTTGATGTGCTTGCCCAGCGGATTTTCGCCGTCAAAATAGCGTCGCACCAGGCTCGCACTCACAACCGCAACACCTGCCGTATTCGCTCCGTCCGCATCGGTCAGCACGCGGCCGTCACGCAACCCAATATTCATTTCGGCGAAATAGCTCGGCGACGTGGTTTCCACGATCGTTTCGCGCGATTCTCCTCGTTGCGTCAGCGGCCGCCCCTCGACTGAGAAATCCTGCGTCCCAATCCCGCCTCCGTCCGCGTACGGAACGTGCGTCACCAACGCCGCGGTCTTTACCCCGGGCAGGGCCGCGAGGCGCTGTTGCACCTGCTCGTGAAAGTTCAGCCGTTCGGCCACCTTGCCGTACTGCGTCTCCGGCAGGGTCATGTTCATCGTCAAAAGCGTTTCCGGCGCGTAGCTTTCGTTGACGTTCAGCAATCCCTGAAAACTCCGCACAAGTAACCCTGCGCCAACCAGCAGCACCAACGCCAGCGAAACCTCGCCAATCACTAGCGCGGCGCGCAAATGATGCCGGCCACGGCCTATCGTCGACCCTCGCCCTCCTTCCTTCAGCGTGTCGGTCACATTCGTCCGCGAGCTCAGCAAGGAAGGAGCAATTCCGGACAGAACGCCGCTTCCCACGGAAACCAGCAATGCGAAAAGGAACGTGCCGGAATCCAGGCGAATCGTTTTCCAACCGGCCACGTATTTGGCGACGTCCGGCGGCATATGCGCCAGAATCATGTCGATGTCCCACTGCGCCAGGAACAGACCCAGCACCGCGCCAGCCAGCGACAGCAGAATACTCTCGACCAACAGTTGTCGCACCAGTCGCCAGCGGCTTCCGCCCATCGCCGTGCGCACCGCAAATTCTCCGATGCGGCCGGTCACCCGGGCGAATTGCACGTTCGCCACATTCGCGCACGCAATTAGCAATACAAAAGCCACCGCGCCCATCAGCAGCAGCGTGTATTGCCGCGTCAGATCTCCGGTGACGAACTGACGCAGTTCCATCGGTCGGAGGACGAAGCCTCGATTCGTATCCGGATAGGCCTCCGTCTGGCGTTGCGCAATCGCCTCCATCTCCGCCTTGCCTTCGGCAAACGAAACGCCCGGTGCAAGCCGCCCCAGCACGAAAAGCCACCGATTGTCACGCCGCAAGCGCTCTTTGGCGTCGAACGACATCGGAATCCAGGCTTCCCCCGGCATCGGATAATCAAAGCCCTTGGCCATTACGCCGACAACCGTGAAACTCTTGCCGTCTACCTTTACGTTCTTGCCGAGGATGTCGGAGTCGGAAGCATAGCGCTGCTCCCACAGCGCGTGACCCAGAATGATCTCCCGGTCCTTACCGGCCTCTTCCTCCTCCGGCAGAAAGGCACGTCCCATCAAGGGATGCACGCCAATCGTCTCGAAAAAGTTTGCGGGCACGTGGAACGCTTGAACCTTCTGCGGCTCGCGATCGCCGGTCAGGTTAACTTCGTCCCACCCATAAGCGGTGATCTGGTCGAAAGAGCGCGCTTCTTTCTTCCAGTCGAAATAGGTCGCAGGCGCGATCGCTACGTAGTCTTGCGAACCGAACCCTGCTCCGCCGGACACGGCGTGCGAATCGATCAGTGCGACCATCCGGTTCCCATTCTCAAACGGCACCGGGTGGAGCAGAAACGCCTCCGCCATGCTGAAAATCGCGGCGTTTGCCCCGATTCCCAGCGCCAGTGCCACAACGCACACCAGCGAAGCCACCCGGTGCTTCAGCAGCATGCGAAAGCCGAACCGGACATCCTGCCAGATCGATTGCATGGGTCCTCATCACGCGCCAACTTGCCGCAGCGTCCCGACACTTCCCAGCGGGAGCCTCTCACCACCCCTCAGCGGTCGCGAGCTTTAGAGGCTTCGGCAAAACTCGAAAATATGTCATTCCGAAGCCCGTTCGGTTTTTGAACGGGGTGAGGAATCTGCTTTTTCCTTGGCTTTGTTGCAAACAGCTGATCCCTCACCCGCAAACGACATACGGGTTCAGGAACCTTCTCGTACGGACGCCTAATTCGCCGCGACGCGCGCTTCCTGCGTCTCTTCCACGATACGCCCGTCAAACAAATGAATCGTGCGCTCCGCGAAGTTCGCATATCGCTGGTCGTGCGTCACCATGCAGATCGTCGCGCCGTTGCGGTGCAGATCGCGCAGCAACTCCATCACCGCTTCGCCGTTCTTGGAGTCCAGGTTTCCAGTGGGCTCGTCGGCCATCAGGATCAGTGGATCGCCCACCAGCGCCCGCGCCACCGCGACACGCTGTTGTTGACCGCCCGACAGTTGCGAAGGGTAGTGCCGTAAGCGATGTGCCATGCCCACGCGTTCCAGCGCATTCTGAACTTTCTGTTTCCGTTCGCTCGAGCTGGTCCCACGATAAGTGAGCGGCAGCTCGACGTTTTCATACACCGTCAAGTCACCGATCAAGTTAAACGCCTGGAAGATGAAGCCAATCTCACGATTGCGAATTCGCGTACGCTCGCTGATCGAAAGATTCGCCACCGGCTGCCCGTTCAACTCGTAAATTCCCTCACTCGGCGAGTCCAGCAATCCGAGAATGGACAACAGCGTCGATTTGCCGCAGCCCGAAGGCCCCGCTATCGAGATGTACGTCCCCTTCTTGATCTCGAGATGAATTTCCTCGAGCGCGTGCGTTTCCACCTCATCGGTAAGAAACACTTTCTTCACGCCTTCCATCTTGATCAACGTCGGTGCATTTGGTTCGAGCATGAGCTCTCCTTGAATCAGTGTTTTCTCTTCAAATCCAAAAACAAACTCTGTAGTGGCCGGTCTTTAGACCGGTCACCCGAAACCCCAGGCTCAGAAACCTTTCAAACTCCGCCTGATTCATGGCCGGTCTAAAGACTGGCCAGGCCTCACTCGTAGCGCAGTGCGACCAGCGGATCGACTCGCGTGGCGCGCCGTGTCGGCACGTAGCATGCCACTCCTGCAACTGCCGCGATCAGCACTAGGCCAAGTACGTAGGTCGCCGGGTTTGCCGCACTCACGCCAAACAGCAGTGATTGGCTCAGCCGCGCCAGCACGTACGCCAGCGGCAATCCCACCAGCACGCCGGCGACGACCATTGAGCCCACTTCCTTCACGATCAGCTTGCGCACATCGCCCGACTCCGCACCCAGCGCCATCCGAATCCCGATCTCGCGGGTGCGTTGCACCACCAGGTAGGCCAGCACTCCGTAAATGCCCAGCGCCGCGAGCAGCGCGGCCATGCCAGCGAAACTCCCGGAAAGCACGGCAACCAGTCGCGCGGAGAACAAATCTTCTTCGACCACGCGATCCATGGTCTTCAAGTCGTACACCGGCAGGTTGGCGTCTGCCTGGCGCACCTCGTTCTGCAACGTGGAAGCCAGCAGCAGCGGATCGCGTTCGGTATTAACGTAAAACGTCATTCCGGAAAGCTTGTCCTTCTGCGCATACGGAATGTACACGTAAGGAAAAGTTGTAACTACCTTGACATGGTCCTGATTGAGGTCGCGCACCACGCCGACGATGGTAATGTCGGGTTTTACTTTGTTGCCGCCGCCGAAACAATATTTCATGCCGATGGGATTGCGCCCGGGAAAGAAGCGCTTGGCCATCGATTCGCTCACCACCGATACTTTCGGGCTGGTAGCGTTGTCGGCGTCGGTAAACTCGCGCCCGGCAAGCAACGGCACGCGAAACGTCGAGAAATACGCTGGGCCAGCCGCAACGATATTGACGTCCTCCAGTTCCTCGGGAATCTGCACGCCGCCCTCGGCGGTGATGTTCCGGCCTTCGTCGTCTCCGGTGAGTGTCGCAATTTCCGACGTGGTCACCGAGCGAACGCCCGGAAGCGCCGCGATGCGGCCGCGCAATTGATCCACCAGCGCGATGGTGCGACGTTGGTCATAGGCGTTCAACGCCGGCGCGATTGAAAAGTTGATGACGTGTTCGGTGCGGATGCCGATATCGAAATTGCGCAAGTTCCACAGCGTGCGCGTGAATAGGGCCGCCCCGGCGAGCAGCAGCATAGTGAACGCCACTTGTCCGGCGACCAGCACTTTGCGAAAGCGCACGTGCGAGACGCTAGCTGACGAAGTGGAACCTTGATCTTTGATCACGTCGGTAACGGACGAACGAGTGACGCGCCACGCCGGAATCATGCCGAAGAAAACTCCAGACAGCAGCGTCGCGCCGATTGCAAACGCCAGGACCGTCAGGTCAAGACTCGGCCTCAGCCCTTCGATTCCGGCATTCGTTACCACAATCGGCGTGAGTACGCTGATCAGCCAGGATCCCATTACAATGCCGAGCAGACCCCCGGCAAACGCGCACATCAAACTCTCAACTAACAGTTGGCGCATTAGGCGGCCCCGGGTGGCGCCCATGGCCCCGCGAATGGCGAACTCTCGTTGCCGCGCCGCGCCCCGCGCCAACAGCAAGTTAGCCACGTTAGTACACGCAATCAGCAGCACCAGCGCGACCATCGCGAACAGCACCAACAACTGCGGACCCGAGTCCCGCTGCGTCACGTTGCGTCCGCGCGCCCCGGGTTCCAGCACCAGGCTCTTGGCCAAAAAAGCCTGACGCTTTTGCTCGTTGAAGTTGGTGATTTTCGTCAGTTGTTCCTGCAGCAGCGGGTGATAGGCGGCATTGAGGGCCGCTGCCGCCTGCGCATCGGAAATTCCCGGTTTACGCCGCGCCAGCACCTTCATCCAATAATTGTTCCACCCGCTCAGCGCTTCAGGATCGAACGTCATCTGCGGCGCCATCGCCATCGGCACAAACACATCGGGCGTCTGCCCAACCTGGACTCCCGTGAAGCCGGCGCGTGACACGCCGACGATAGTCAATTCGGTGTTATTGACCAGCAGCGTCTTGTTCAGGACGTTGGGATCACCGCCGAAGTGCCGGGTCCAGTAGTTGTGGCTGAGCACAGCCAGCGGATGCCCGCCGGGAACGCGATCGTCATCCGCGCCGAAGACGCGACCGATCGCCGGCGGCACTCCCAACACCTCGAAGTAGTGGCCAGTCACCAATTCGGCGCGGCCGCGCTCGGTTTTTCCCAAACTGGCAAGGCTCGCCGAAAACGACGATCGCGCCAGAATGCTGCAAACGCCGGCCGCGCCATCGCGCAGCCCCTTGTACATCGGGTAGGAAAACGATTCGCTATCGTCGCCGTCACTCGACACGTGCCCGGTCTTTAGTCCCGGATTGTGAAGCACCACCAGTTCGCCGGGATTTTGCACAGGCAGATGCCGCAACAGCACCTGGTTCATCAGCGAAAAGATCGCGGTATTTGCTCCGATGCCCAACGCCAGCGTGATCACCGCAATCGCGGTGAAGCCGGGGTTCTTCGCCAGCATGCGCAGGCCGTAGCGAATGTCCTGCCAGATCGTTTGCATCATCGAACTCGCCCCATAATGAGACCGCAACTATTCATGGCGCAAAGCCACCAGTGGGTCGATGCGCGTTGCGCGTCGAGCCGGAATATAGCAGGCGGCGAGAGAAACGCACGCCAGCAGCACCACGACGACAGCGAATGTCAGCGGATCGTGAGCCGTAACGCCGTAGAGCAGGCTAGCCATCAGCCGCGTTAGCAAAAATGCGCCACTCAGCCCAATCAGCGCCCCAGCGAGCGTGAGTGACATTCCCTCGCGCAGGATGTCGCCGAGCAGGTTCGCGCGCCGCGCTCCCAGCGCGATCTTGATGCCGATCTCCCGCGTGCGCTGTGTAACCGCATACGACAGCACGCCGTAGACACCCACTGCGGCCAGAAAAACAGCGAGTACCGCGAACAGCCCGAGCAAAAATAAATTGAATCGCTGCGGCGCAAGCGATTCGCGCACGGTCGTTTCCATGGTCTTGACGTCGCCCACTGCGATTTGCGGATCGAGCGAAGCGATCGTTTCGCGCAGAGCAGACGAAATTGCCGAGGGATCCGACGGCGTGCGGACCGCGAGGTGCAGGACGCGGAATTCGTCGAGCGTGGTCGATGTCACCACGTCGTCGGGCTCTTGCAAATAGGGCGTGTAGGTGTGCGGCGCGGCATCGGCCTGCATCGACGCCTCCTTGACGTCGCTGGCGACGCCGATCACGGTGCGCCACCGTGGACCCATAAATCTCAGCCGCTTTCCGATGGGATCCTGATTCGGCCAGTACAGCCGCGCGGCCGCTTCGCTGACGATGACGACGTCCGGCTTGCCAACCCGCTCATCCGCGGTAAACATCCGGCCACGCTTTAGCGTGATGCCCATTGCTCCGAAGTAATCTCCCATGATCCAGCTCTGCGCCAGACCGGGAAACGTTCCTGGATCGCGGCCTTCGATTTCTGGCGCGTCACGCTCTTGGGCATCGAGTGGAAGATCGGTGGATAGCCCCACGTTACTCGCCACGGGCAGGGAAGAGGCGCGGCTCAGCAATTCCTCGAAAAAGCCGCGAACCTGCGAACCTTGGGGATACGCATTCAGGGGAAGGGACACGGTCATTGTCAGAACGCGGTCCTGCCGGAAGCCTGGATCCTGATCGATAAGCCTTGCGAAGCTGCGCACCAGAAGTCCCGCGCCGATCAAGAGCATGATCGCGAGCGCCATCTGGGAAACGATCAGCGCGCTCTGCAGGCGGCGATGACCGTGCGCAGGTCCCGCGCCGCGCCTACCCTCTTTCAGCGATTGCTGCGGATCGACATGGGCAGCCTGCAGGGCGGGAATGATGCCGAACAGCACGGACGTGGCAACCGACAGCGCCATCGCGAAAATAAGCACGCGCCCATCCACCGAGACTTCGTTGATTCGCGGGAGGCCCGCGGGAGCCAAGTCCTTCAGCGCGGCGATGCCCCAATATCCCACCGCCAGCGCCGCCACGCCCGATCCAACGCCCAGCAACAAACTCTCCGACAGAAGCTGGCGTATCAAACGCCAGCGTCCGGCGCCAAGCGCCACGCGCACCGCCACTTCGCGTTGCCGGCGAGCCGCCCGCGCCAGCAGCAAGTTAGCGACGTTCGCGCACGCGATCAATAACACCACCCCGACGGCGACGAGTAGAACCAGAAGCGGGGCGCGGACATCACGGGTGATCGCGGTGTTCAGCGGCGTCAGCAACGCGTTGATATGTCGGCCGTTCAGATAGGCCACAAACTTAGCGGGGTAGAATTTTTCGACCTGGGCCATCGTGGCTTTCGCGTCGGCCTGAGCCTGAGCAAGCGTCACTCCTGGCTTCAGCCGCGCCAGCACACTGTGGTTGTACATGTTGCCCCAGCCCTCAATTTCAGCGGGGGTGAACGCCATCGGAACCCAAAGGTCCGCCGGTTCGCTATTCCATTGCTGACCTTTAAGCGGGAACTGGAACCCTGCGGGCATCACACCGACGACCGTATACGGTATGCGATCGAGCGCCACCGTGCGGCCTACGATGTTCAGGTCAGAGCCGAAATGCCGTTTCCACAGCCCGTCGCTCACAATGACGAGGTTGTGCCCGGCGGCTTCTTCCTCGTTGGTGAAAGAGCGGCCCATCACGGGCGCCACGCCAAGCAGCGGAAACAAACTGGAAGAGATTCGTGCACCTTCGACGCGCTCAGGCCGTCCTTCGCCGCTGAGGTCGAAATGCTTGTCGCCGTAAATCGCCAGGGTCTCGAAGCTTCGCTGTCGCTCGGAAAATGCGCGGTAATCCGGGGCATTCATCGGCATCGTGCTGCTGAAGCCGGGCAGGCTTTCCCCGATTGCAACGATGCGATCGGAGTGCGCGAACGGCAGGGGGCGCAGCAGGACCGCATTCACCACTGAGAAGATCGCGGTATTCGCGCCGATGCCTAGCGCCAGAGTCAGCAGCGCAATCACTGTGAAGCCGGGGTTCTTCGCCAGCGTGCGCAGGCCGTAGCGGATGTCCTGCCACAAACTGTTCATCTAGAGCTCCACCACGATCTAAAGACGTTACAACCCGCTCATCTGTCTTGAAGCAGATACGCCAAAATGACGAAAAATGTTCGGCGAAACTCATGGTAGCGCCGGCCTGCCCTGATCTTCGAAGGGCATCCTGCCGGCTCCGCCCCGGCCCCGCGCTATTTCAGCCGTATGCGGTCCACGTTGTCCCATTGCGACATGTCCGAGAGGATCACTTTGTCGCCGATCTGCAAGCCTTGCAGGATCTCCACGGTATTGACCGAGCTGCGACCCAGCTTCACGTTGACGCGGTTGGCGTCGGAATCGTCGCTCTGCACTTTGAAAAGGCTGATCGTGCTATCCGACTGTCCGTGTACCGGCCGGCCAACGTAGAGCACGTCTTTCAGGTTTTCGAGTTCGATAGTGCCGTCAACGCTCAGATCGGGACGCGCGCCCAGGGGAAGCGTATCGTCGATGCCCACATCAACGGTAACGGTACCGTTGACTACCGACGGATCGACGCGGATCACGTGACCCTTGACGATTCCGTTGCGCGTGTCCACCGTGGCGTTCTGGCCGATGATGATATCTTTCGCCTGCGTTTCGGCGATTTTAATCTCCGCCTTGAGGTGTTTCGGGTCGGCCACGCGCGCCAGGTTCGTTCCGATGGCGACGCTCTGTCCCACGTCCACCGGCAACAACTGCAACACACCAGTGATGCCGGCTCGCACATGCAGTGCGTTTGCCTGACTCTGCCGCAATTCGTACATAGCCCTATACTGATCGATGTGCGACTGCTGCGCCTGCAGGCGCGCAGCTGCGGAGTCCGACGCGATCCTAGTGCGTTCTTCTTCCAGCCCGATGCGAATTTTCAGCTGCTCTTCCCTTACCTTGGAGAGCTTCTCGGTCACATCTGCACCAATGCCTTCCTGGTGCAGCTTGAAATCAACTTCATGCTGTAGCTTGGCTTGTTCGTAGTCGCCGCGCACTCCGGCTTCCACCGCTTTCTGGTTCATCAATTCGCTGTTGACTTGCACCCTGAGATTGGCCAGATCGGATTCGGCGGCCTTCAACTGGTACTCCGCGTCCAGCAAGGTCTGCTGCACCGCCGGATCCGTCATTTCCAAAATCACGGTGTTCGGTTCGACCAGATGGCCGGGCCGGATGACGATTTTCTCCACGCGGGCTGCGGTTTGCGCTGGTATCCAGTGGATGTCTATAGGCACCAACGTTCCCAGCCCACGGACTTCGCGCAGCATCGGCCCACGCTTCACCACATCGGTCCAGACGGTGCCACGGTCAACTGACGGCGCAGCGGGCTTCAGCCGCGAAAGTCCCAGTGTCACGCCAGCAATCGCGACGACCGCGACGGTGACATAGAGGATTCTTTTGATCTTTTTGGATCGAGCGTTAGATGGTCTTTGAATGTCCATAAGAGTTATCGCATTCTATAAAATCGCACGCAGGGTGCCCCGCGGGCCGTTCGTGTAAATGGCTACTGATCAATACCTTATGGCCGAGGGAACCTGCTTGAAAGTAGCACCATTGACCGAAAATGGGAATAATTGTCCCACGAGCGAACAGGCCCCAAATCGCATGCCGAAGGAACTTTGACCTCCTTTCCAGGGAAGTGAAAGAGTGAGAGAAAGATACGCAGCCAAGTTTGCAGATGTTCCGGCAAGACATCACCAGTGCGCCGGCACGCGAAGAAACCCCGCCCGCGAAAACAGCGTCCATACCTTCCAGTACATCCTGCGCCAAGGTCGCAATCGAGGGATACCTATGAAGTCAGACGTTGTACGGCCGTTAATGGTCTTGGTCGGCGGTTTCATTTTGGGATTGGTGGGCGCCCGATTGGAACCTACCGGGACATTCGCTTCGTCCGCGCCGGCGCGATTGCAGAACGAACCACAGCGGCCGGGGCAAGCCACCGACGGCCAGCGCATGCCGTTGCTCGGCAAAATCACCGCTGTCCACCAAGGTTCGCTGGATGTGGCCGATACCAATGGGGATACCGTTACCGTAAAAATCAACGGACAAACCGAATTCCGGAAAGATCGCCAGCCCGCCAAACGTACTGACTTTAAAGTGGGTGACATCATCATCGTTCGCGGCGAAGAAAATCCTGATCACACGTGGACCGCCCAAGCAGTGGCCGCGCGTTCCATAAACGGGCCCAATGGCCCGAATGGACGAGGCGGCCCCGGCGGACCTGGTGGCCGCTTCGCGCAAGCCGGTACACTAGGCAAGGATTACGTTGCCGGCGAAATCAAGTCGATCGAAGCGCCCAAGCTTTCCGTACTGCGCTCGGACAACGTCACGCAAGAGCTGGAATTGAACGAGGACACCTCTCTACGCAAGGGCCGCGACTCCATCACCATGGCGGACATTCAGGTGGGCGATCATCTTCTCGCGCGCGGCGGCGTGGAGAACAATATCTTTGTGCCGAAGACCGTCGTGGTCATCGGACCGGACCAGTGGAAGCGCCTCCAAGAGATGGGCGCGGAAGCCCGCGGCGAAGGCGGACGCCAGCGGCGGCAACAAGGCGGTGCAGGCGCGCCTACCGCATCGGCGACTCCCACTGATCCTGGCTCACCTGCGTCGGCCCCCAAGCCCCCGGAGCCGCAGCGTTGAAATTGATTCTCCACATCCCTCTATTCCTGCTCATATTCTCGCTGACCGGTTTCGCGCGCGCGCAAGATCCTGCTGCTGCGCCTGCCCCGTTAGCGCCACCACCAGCAGCCAGCACGCCCGCGCAAGCCCCAACGGTTTCCGCGACGCCCCAACCCGCTTCGTTTGAGATTACCGGCACCGCGCGTTCCGGCAAGACCCCCCTGCCAGGCGTCACGGTCACCGTCGCCAACACCCTCACTGGAAAGAAATTCGCCGTGGCCACAGCGTCGAACGGCACCTACACCTTCACTGGCCTTCCGCGCGGACGCTACGTCGTTCGCGTCGAGTTCATGGCTTTTGCTCCGCAGACCCAGGAAGTCATCCTCAAGCCCGAAACTCCTTCGGCCAAATTCGACGCCGAGCTCATTCTCGCCTCACGCCAGCAAGAGCAGTCACCGGCAGCGAGCGCCATCGCGGCGATCGCCGCTGGCCGTGGCTTCCAGAGTCTATCGATTGACAGCGCCCTGTCCTCGCTCGCCGGCGGAACACTCGGCGCGCCCGGCAGCAGTCAAGGCGGCGGCGCAAGCCCAGGTGACATCACAACTCTGCCCATGAATGGCGCGGGTGCCGACAGCCCCACCGAGGCCGTCAGCATCACCGGCGCCCAAGGCCGCACGCAAGATTTCGGCACAGGAAGCGAAGACGATTTGCAGGATCGCATCCAGGAATTTCGCGAGCGCGCCCAGCGTGAAGGGCTCATCCCCGGCGGCCCAGGCGGTGGGCAGGGTGGCAGCGGCGCAGGGGGCGGAGGCGGCTCCGGCGGTTTTGGTGGAGGCGGTCCAATAGCCATCCGTTTGCCTCGCGGTTTGAACATCAACCAGCCCCACGGTTTTCTCTATATGTCAGACAACGACGCGTCGTTCGACGCCCGGCCGTATTCCCTTCAGGGCATCCAGGCGCCCAAGGCCAGCTACAACTTCGCGCGCTTCGGCGCAAACGTCGGCGGCCCGCTGAACATCCCCAAAATTTTCAACGGCGGCAACAAGTGGTTTTTCTTCGGCGGCTGGAACGGCTCGCGCGGCAGCACTCCCTACGATTCTTACTCCACGGTCCCCACGCTCGCCGAACGCTCCGGCGATTTTTCTGCCGCTACCTACAAAGACGGCTCGCCCGTTCAGATTTTCGATCCAACAACGCACCTGCCGATCACCTTCAACGGCCAAGCCAACGTCATCAATCCCGCGATGATCAGCCCCTCGGCAACAGCTCTGCTCCAATACTTTCCTCTACCAAACCTGAATACCACGACGCAAAATTTTCACTACGTGACGAACGACAACAGCGACTCCGACGCAGTCAGCCTGCGCCTGATTCACAATTTCACCAGTACGCCCACGTTCGGCCCGTTCGGTGGGGGTGCTCCCGGCGGCGGTGGCGGCGGCCGCGGCGGCGGACGACGCGCCCAAAACAACATCAATTTCGGAATGAACTGGTCGCGCAACGCAACCAACATCGTCAATCCATTCCCGTCACTCGCCGGCAGCACCAACACCCAGGGCCTCAACGCGACCGCCGGCTGGACCTACGGCAACGGCCGCCGCACCAACACCCTGCGCTTTAACTACAATCACAATCACGTAGCAACCTCGAATCTTTACTCGAATTCGACCGACGTCGCGGGTCTCGCGGGCATCGAAGGCGTCTCCACCAATCCGTTCGACTTTGGCCTTCCCGGCATCAGCTTCACCACCTTCGGCGGCCTAACCGATCCTACGCCGCGCCGCGAACTCGACCAGACCTACACCATCTCCGACACCCTCTCCTGGTATCGCGGCAAGCACAATTGGCGCTTCGGCGGAGACTACCGCCGCATCCTGCAAAGTTTTCGCTCCGCAAAGAACGCCGAAGGCTCCTTCGTCTTCACCGGATTTGAAACCTCGGCTTTTACTCCCGGCAGCGCGCAGCCCGTCAACGACACCGGCTACGACTTCGCCGATTTCCTTCTCGGCGTGCCGCAACAAACCTCGCTGCAATCCGGCACCAATTCCTATGATTTTCGCTCCAACTCTTTCGACCTTTTCGCCCAGGACGACTGGCGAATCCTGCCGAAGCTGTCTCTAAATCTCGGCTTCCGCTACGAATACAACGGTCCGTACACCGAAGCCCACAACCAAATCGCCAATCTCGACGTTGCCCCTGGATTCACTGCCGCCACCCCGGTTCTCCCGGGCGCGACCAGCACATTCAACGGTGGCTTTCCGGCTTCGCTCATTCGTCCAGACCGCAACGATTACGCACCACGCATCGGGATCGCTTGGCGTCCACTGAAGCAAACCGTGATCCGCGCGGGCTATGGCATCAATTACAATCTCGCGCAGTACGCCAACATCATTCAGAATTTCGCCTTCCAGCCGCCTTTCGCCATCACCGCCACCAACGTCAACAATCCCGCGGCTCCACTCACCTTGCAAAACGGGTTTCCCGCGATCGCGCCGGGTGCGATCACCAACAATTTCGCCGTCGATCCCAACTATCGCCTGGGCTACGTGCAAGTCTGGAACGTTGACATCCAGCGCACCCTCCCACACGGTTTCGTCCTCAACGTGGACTACAACGGCTCAAAGGGCACGCGCCTGGACATCGAACGCGCCATCGAAATCGCCGGCATTCAACCGTTCATTTACGAATCGTCGGCGGGCAATTCGGTTTTCCATGCTGGCTCGGTTCGTGTCCGTAAGCGCATGGCCCACGGCATCGGTTTTAGCGCGAACTATACCTATTCAAAATCCATCGACGATGCTTCGTCCATTGGCGGCGGTGGAGTTGTGGTCGCGCAGGATCCATTCGACATCGCCGCCGATCGCGGCCTCTCCAGCTTTAATCAGACCCACAAATTCACCGGCAACTGGATCGCCGATTTGCCCTTCGGCGAAAATCGCCGTTTCGCGCAAAAGGGCGCATGGTCTCACATTCTGGGCAACTGGCAACTCAGCGGCGACTTCACGATCGCGTCTGGCCTGTGGTACACGCCGCGCGTTCTGGGAAACAGCTTGGACATCAATCGCGGCGTCAGCGGCTCCCTTCGCGCCGATATCACCGGCCAGCCGATCACACTCAGCAATCCCAGTGTGTCCGAATGGTTCAATACCGCAGCGTTTTGTTCGCCGTCTTCCACCTCAGGGACCACGAATACCTGCGTGAACCCCAACGGCACGACCTTCGGCGACGCCGGCCGCAACATCATTCAAGGTCCCGGCGAAGTACTCGTCGATATGACCCTTAGCAAAACGATCACCATCAAGGAATCGCGCGCCCTCGAGTTCCGCTTCCAAGCCGCCAACGTCTTCAACTTTATCGACTACACGTCGATCA
The DNA here is from genome assembly GCA_963721915.1 of uncultured Acidobacteriota bacterium. GTDB lineage: Bacteria > Acidobacteriota > Terriglobia > Acidiferrales > UBA7541 > Acidiferrum. The sequence goes on from CAVRLD010000016.1 coordinate 123,331, forward strand.
ACACGATCGTGAATTCACTCCAGTTCGGCCAGGTAACAGCAGCAGGCGCAACGCGCCGCATAACGCTGATCGCGCGATTCCGCTTTTAGGGTGAACGTTAATCGTATGACCGGGAACGCTGTCGAATGCTTTTTTCGGGTGCTTTAGTGCATCGCTTTTGTGACTGCTTTTGTGGAATGCTTCCAAGCGCAACAACTGTCATCCTGAGCCCATCCAATAAGGATGGCGAAGGATCTCAGCGTAAGAACCAGACAGGGCCGTAAAGCAGGAGCTCCCGATGTTCCTCGCGCGCAAAATCATCGCATCACTTGCTGCGTGCTTTCTTCTGACCAACACGGCTCCCGCCGCGCGCTCCCAAAGCGCGCCGCCACCGCAGCAACCGTCCGCTCCGGCGCAGCCGCAATACCGCGTCCGCGTAACCTCCGAGTTAGTCCTGATCAACGTCGTCGCACGCGACAAAAAAGGCAATCTCATCCGCGGCCTGAAAAAGGAAGATTTCACCGTCACCGAAGACGGCAAGCGCCAGGAAATCTCCACATTCGACTTCGAAAATGTCGACGAGCCCCCCACCGCCGGTCCCGGCGAAGAAACCGTAACCGGAACCGCCGCCACCGGCAGCCTCCTGCATTCCTCCAGCGCCCCAGCTCTCGACGCGCGCGACCGCCGCCTCATTCTCCTGTTCTTCGATTTCTCCGGTATGGACCCCGAACAAATCGAACGCGGCGTAGACTCCGCCAAGAAATTCATAAAAGAAAAAATGAAGCCCGCCGACATGATCGCGCTAGTCTCCCTCTCCACCAACATGCGCGTCGATCTGGACTTCACCGCCGACAAATCCAAAGTTTTATCGATCCTTTCCGCCTACACCTCCAGCCAGGGCCAGGGCTTCGACGCTGGCGCTGAAGGTTCCGCGGAGGGCGCCGCCGAAACCGGCGGCTCGTTCACTCCCGACGACACCGACTACAACACTTTCACCGCCGACCGCAAACTTCTCGCTCTCCAAGCCATCATGCAAGCCCTCGGCAAAATCAATCAGAAGAAATCCATCATCTATTTCAGCAACGGAATCACGCAGTCCGGCGTGGACAATCAATCCGCCCTGCGCGCCACCACCGCAGCCGCCGTCAGAGCCAACGTCTCCATCTATCCCCTCGACGTCCGCGGCCTGCAAGCGTTTCCCCCAGGCGGAGAAGCGCAAAACGCCAGCCTCCATGGTCAGTCCGCCTACAACGGCAACGCCATCTTCAACGACCTCAACGGCAACGCCAATTCCCAGGACACGCTCTCCACGCTCGCCGAAGACACCGGCGGCAAAGCCTTCTTCGATTCCAACGATTTCAGCGGCGTCTTCTCGCAGGTCCAGAAAGACACCTCCGCCTATTACGTTCTAGGCTTCACCAGCAACAATCCGTTAAAGGACGGCCATTTCCGCCACCTAAAGGTCCAGCTCAATCGCCCGGAGGCGAAGGATGTGAAGCTGGAATACCGCTCGGGCTACTACGCGGGCCGCGACTTCCAGCACTTGAACAATTCCGACCGCGAACAGCAGTTGACCGACGAACTGGAAGCGCAGCTACCGCAAACCGACGTAGCCGTCTACGCAGGCGCTCACTATTTCCGCCGGGACGATTCGCACTATTACCTGGGCGTCTCGCTAGTGATCCCCGGCTCGCAAATTCCCTTCGTGCAAGCCAAAGACAAAGACAACGCCACCATCGACATCATCGGCGAGGTTCTCGCCAACGGAAAATTGCCGGTAGGCCATCAACGCGACACGGTTAAGCTGGCAGTCGACAGCGCCCAGCAAGTCCGCCGCAAAAACGTCCAATACAACACCGGCTTCCTGCTAGCCCCGGGTAGCTATCATCTGAAATTTGTGGTCCGCGAAAATCGCACCGGCCGCATGGGCACCTTCGAGACCGACGTGCAAATCCCCGACCTTCGCAAAGCCCCGCTGCGCATGAGTTCGGTCGTGCTAGCCAGCCAGCGAGTCCCGGCAACGGCCAAACAAAAAGGCCTGCACCCACTCGTGCAAAATCAAACCGAGCTAGTCCCCAACATCACCCACGTCTTCACCCAGGATCAGCATTTATATCTTCAATACGAAGTGTATGACGCGGCGCGCGCCAAGAAATCCGCGTCTCCCCCGGCCAGCGATGAGTCTGCCGGCGGATCGACAAATCCGCCGCAGCAAAAAGCCCCGCGCGACGCGGTCCGCGTTCTCACCAGCATTGAATTTTTGCAAGGAAACGCAAAGGTCTACGAATCGAAAGAAGTCGTCGCCACCGAAGTAACCGCACCCGACCGCAAAGCCGTAATCTTCCAGATCGATCTGCCGCTGCAATCTCTAAAGCCCGGCTTCTACACCTGCCAAGTCAACGTAGTCGACGACAACGCCGGCAACTTCGCCTTCCCCCGCTGGCCCATCCTAGTCAAAGAACCCGCCCCAGCCGCGCCAGCCGCAACCTCCACCATCGGCAAGTAACCCGCGCAAGGCCTGTAGGGGCGGGGCTTGTTTATCCTGAGCCTCGAAGGGTTCCGCCCGGCGCTGCCCGCACCAAACACTGCTGCCGGAATCCGCCGGCCTACTTCCCCAAAACCTCCTCCGCCGCATGAAACGCCGAATTCGCCGCGGGCACGCCGCAGTAAATCGCCGTCTGCAACAAAACTTCCTTAATCTCCTCTCGCGTAACTCCGTTGCTCAAAGCCGCCCGCACATGCATCCGAAACTCCTCACCCCGATTCAAGGCCACCATTATCGCCAAGTTGATCATGCTCCGAGTCTGCCGCGGCAACCCCGGTCGGCTCCAAATCTCGCCCCACGCATACCGCGTGATCAAATCCTGAAACTCCTCATTAAACGCATCGCGATTTTGCAGCGACCGATCCACATGCGCGTCCCCCAAAACCTCGCGCCGCACCTTCATCCCCTGCTCGTAGCGCTTCTTCTCGTCCATTTCGATTTCCTCCGCCGCGCAATCACGAAAAAATTCGCCACTCACTTGTAGGGGCACAGCATTGCTTTACCCTGAGCCTCGAAGGGTGTGCTCCAGCTTGCCCGGACCGACCGCGAAGCCGCGCCACCCGCGCCACTCACGCCAGTTACTCACGCCATCAAGATTCGACCCCAACTCAAAACATTCCGACCGAAGCAGGCCGACTTCTTCTTCCGCGTTCACTTCCTGTGAACGCGTCGGCCTGCGAAGTGGAGGAATCTCTCCTCGATTGCTACCGCGCGATCTCCGTCTTGTATTCTTCTTTCCCCTGGGTTAACTCACGCTCCCAAGAGCTGCCCCAACTCCGCCGTGAACCGCTCCCCAGCCTCAATATTCGATATATGCGAAGCATTCAACTCCACGTATCGCGAACCGGGAATGTGCTCCGATAAATAGCGACCATCCTGCGGCGTAGCCGCCGGATCGTGTGTCCCCGAAATCACCAATGTCGGAGCGCGAATCGCATTCACGCGGTCACGATAATCGAAGTCTCGCACGGCTGCACAGCACGCCGCGTATCCACCGGTATCCGTGCGCTCGATCATTTCTCGCATGCGCGTCACTTCAGCGGGCTGCGATGCGCGAAATTCAAACGTGAACCACCGTTCCAGCACCCCATCCGCCACCGACTTGGTTCCGCCCCGCTGCACCTTTTCAATACGCGCATTCCACGTTTCGAGTGTCCCGATCTTCGCCGCTGTGTTGCAGAGTGCCAGCTTATTCAGCCGCTCCGGCGTATTCACTCCCAACCACATTCCCGTCTGTCCCCCAATCGACAACCCGCAAAAATGAACTCTGTCGATCTTCAGAAAATCGAGCAAAGCAATGGCATCACGCCCCAACTGTTCGACGGTGTAGGGCCCAGCTGGCGCCGAAGACTGCCCGTGCCCACGCTTGTCATACCGCACCACGCGATACTTTTTCGCAAACTCCGGCGCCTGCCCATCCCACATCGACAAATTCGTCCCCAGCGAGTTCGAGAACACCAGCACCGGCGCCCCTTCCGGCCCCGAGACTTCATAGTGCATCCGCACATCCTTCAAGTCCGCAAAAGGCATAAAACTCCTCGCCCGCTAAATTGAGTCATCCTTACTCGCCGCAGCCACGCGGTCAACAAGCGTCTCCGCCATCCCCAAATATTTCTGCGGATCGAAAAGTCCAGCGATCTGCGTCGCCGAAAGATGCGCTGTAGCTTGCTGGTCACCGAGAATTATGTCTCGGAGATGCCGCTTCTCTATCCGGGCTCTCTCGCAAGCAGATTCGACGATCTCGTGCGCCGCAGCCTTCCCCATCTTCTCCGCCAAAGCCATCGTCACCGCTTCCGCAAAAATCAAACCGCGCGTAGCCTCGAGATTCTCCCGCATCCGTTCCGTATCGACTTCAAGTTTCGGGATGAGGTCCGCCACCTGGTGAAGCGCCCCCGCACTCAAGGAAACAATTTCCGGCAAGGTCTCCCATTCCGCATGCCACCCGCCAAGTCCGCGCTCCTGTTCCTGTGCCATCGCCGTCAGCATGGTGCTCACCAGCCCAGGCACCCGCACCGCCGCCGACAATACGACAGCCGACGCCACCGGGTTTCGCTTGTGAGGCATCGTCGAAGATCCCCCGCGGCCTTTTTCCACCGGCTCAAAAACCTCCGCAACTTCCGTCTGCGAGTGCAGCGAAATATCCTTCGCGATCTTTCCGAGTGTGCCGACGCACAGCCCCAAGGTAGTTGCAACCTCGGCCATCCGGTCGCGGTGACTGTGCCACGGAATCTCCGGCAACCCAAGCTCAAGCTCCTCAGCTAAATGTTTGGCAACCTCAGCCCCGCGCTCCCCAAGTGCCGCCAGCGTACCAACAGCCCCGCCAAATTGCAGCACCACCGCACGGCGCTGCGTCTCGCGTAATCGTCCACGATGGCGATCGATGGCGTCGAGCCACCCCGCCACTTTTACCCCAAACGTGGTCGGCAACGCCTGCTGCATCCACGTCCGCCCCACAACAATCGTCGAACGATGTTTTATTGCAAGCGCAGCAAGTGCCACCGCCAAGCGATCCAGGTCGCCCGCGATAATTTTTAGAACCTTCCGTAACTGCAAGACGCAGCCAGTATCGATCGCGTCCTGGCTCGTCGCGCCCCAGTGCACATAGCGCGCTGCGTCCTTATCGGTCTGTGCGACTAAACCGGTGAGCGCCTTGACCAGCGGAATCGCAATATTGCCGGCGAGCCTCGCTCCCCGAGCCAACTCCGTAACGTCAAAGAATTCCGCTTTACATTTCGCCGCGATGGCCACCGCGGCAGAGGAGGGAATTACGCCAGCTCGCGCTTCCGCCCGCGCCAAGCCAGCCTCGAAATCGAGCATGCCCTGCAAGCAAGCTCGATCCGACAAAGCCTTCTCAACTTCTTCCGAACGGAACAAGGAATCGAATAGTTCCATAGGCTGTAGCTGCCGTCTCCGAGACGGCGGGGTTTAAACAAAACGCAGGCGCCAAACACTACGACGTGCAACGCCGATCGTCAATGACCTGGAACTTGTAGCGGCCGCCTTCTGAGGCGGTCGCTTTTGCGATTTAAAAAAACCGCCCGAATCAGGTCCTACACGCGCTCCAAAATCACCGCGATCCCCTGGCCCACTCCAATGCACATCGTGCACAACGCATACTGGCCCTTCGTCCGCTGCAGCTGGTACATCGCCGTCGTAACCAATCGCGCCCCGCTTGCCCCCAACGGATGCCCCAAAGCGATCGCGCCGCCGTTCGGGTTTACATGCGCCGCATCATCCGCCACACCCAGCTCTTGCAACACCGCCAATGCCTGCGACGCAAACGCCTCATTCAACTCGATTACATTCATCTGCCCGATCGAAAGTCCTCTCTTCGCCAGAACTTTCCGAGACGCGGGCACAGGTCCCATTCCCATCACGCGAGGAGCGACCCCTGCCGCCGCGCCGCTCAACACTCGCGCCCGTGGAGTCAGCCCATATTTCCGCACGCCCGCTTCCGAAGCCAGCAACAAAGCGCACGCTCCATCATTGATACCGGAAGCGTTCCCCGCCGTAACCGTTCCGCCTGGCTTCACCACGCCTTTCAAATTCGCCAGCGCTTCCAGCGTAGTATCCGGCCGCGGATGCTCGTCCTCATGAACGCAAATCGGATCACCCTTTTTCTGCGGAACCCGCACTCCCACAATTTCCTCGGCCAGCCGTCCACTGCGCATCGCGTCGCCCGCACGTTGCTGGCTACGCAGCGCAAAAGCGTCCTGGTCCTCCCGCGAAACGTGATATTCCTCGGCGACGATCTCTCCGGTTTCCGGCATCGAATCCGTTCCGTATTTCGCCTTCAGCAAAGGGTTCACAAAACGCCAGCCCAGCGTAGTGTCTTCCAATTTCAGCGACCGCGAAAACGCCGCATCTGCCTTTCCGATGACAAACGGCGCGCGCGACATGCTTTCCACGCCGCCCGCAATCACCAGGTCCGCTTCACCGCTCTTGATCGCTCGCGCCGCCGTCGCCACCGCATCCATGCTCGAACCGCACAAGCGGTTCACTGTTGAGCCCGGCACTTCCTTGGGCAGTCCAGCGAGCAAGAGCGCCATGCGTCCCACATTTCGGTTATCTTCGCCGGCTTGATTCGCGCAGCCGTAGATCACGTCGTCCAGCGCGTTCCAGTCCACGCTACGATTCCGCTCCATCAGTGCAGCGATAGGAATGGCGGCGAGATCGTCGGTGCGAACGCTCGCCAGCGCGCCGCCATAACGTCCAATCGGCGTGCGAATACCGTCACAGATATACGCTGTTTCCATGGTCCTTTACGTAGCACAGACACTCTTGTCTGTGCGCTTTCCTCAACCGTACCTCATTCGCCCTGTTTTGATCGCCTATAGTAACATCGTCAAAGATTCACAACAGAAACGTGTCCGATTATCGTTGCATGTACGATTCGTTTCCCGTGTGCGTGTACGTTTTCCGTTTACGGGTAGATGATGCGAACCCAAGTCGGAATTATCGGGGCGGGCCCCGCGGGGCTGATGCTTTCGCACCTGCTCCATTTGCAGGGCGTGGAATCCGTCGTTATCGAAAGCCGCTCGCAGGAGTACATCGAGCAGCGCGTGCGTGCCGGTGTGCTCGAGAAAGGCACCGCGGACCTGATGGTGCAGTCCGGTGTCGGCGCCCGGCTGCAGCGCGAGGGTTTGATTCACTACGGCATCGAGTTGCGCTTCGGCGGCTCTAGCCATCGCATCGACTTCAAGGATCTGACCGGTGGGAAGTCCATCACTGTTTACGCGCAACACGAAGTCATCAAGGATCTGGTTGCCGCGCGCATTGCCGCGGGCGCGAAAATCCATTTCGAGGCAGAAGCCGTAAGCGTTCTTGATCTGGACAACAAGCCGAAGATTCGTTTCCAGCATGGCGGCGAGACCGAAACGCTCGAATGCGATTTCATCGCGGGGTGCGACGGCTTTCACGGGATTTCCAGATCCGCCATGCCTGCGAATGTCTTGCGCATTCACGAGCGCGTGTATCCGTTCGCATGGCTCGGCATTCTCGCCAAAGTTGCCCCGGCCTCGGAAGAACTGATTTACACCTATCACGACCGAGGTTTTTCTCTTCTCAGCATGCGTTCGCCGGAGATTTCGCGGTTGTACCTCCAATGCAATCCGGACGAAGATATCGCGCAGTGGTCCGACGACCGCATCTGGACCGAATTGCGCACACGGATGGCGACTCGCGATGGCTGGACACTTGCCGACGGCCCCTTGCTGCAAAAGGGCATTACGCCGATGCGCAGTTTTGTCGCCGAGCCCATGCGGCACGGCAAACTGTTTCTGCTCGGCGACGCCGCGCACATCGTTCCGCCGACGGGTGCGAAGGGATTGAATCTTGCGGTCGCTGATGTTCGCGTGTTGACGCGCGCGCTGGTCGATTTTTACAAGAACGGGAAGAACGAAGGGTTGGATGGTTATTCCGATACGTGTCTGCGGCGGGTTTGGAAGGTGCAGCGGTTTTCGTGGTGGATGACTTCGATGCTGCATCGCTTTCCGAATGAGGATAGTTTTCAGCATCATCTTCATTTGGCGGAGCTTGATTACGTTACGAGCTCGCGTGCGCAAGCCACCGCGTTGGCCGAGAATTACGTGGGCTTGCCGTTCGACGATGAATGCCGCAATGGAACTTGAGTCTGTGCGGGTGCTCTGAGCACGGTTGCGCCGGGCGGATGCATCGAAGAGAGATTTCTCCCTGCGCAGGCCGACACTCCGCAGGAGCGGAGTGGAAGAAGAGGCGTCGGCCTGCTCCACTCGAAATGACGGTAAATGTCGTACGTTGGGAAATGCTGGCTGCGATTTGGGACTACTCATAGCGCAGGGCCTCGACGGGATTTAGCCGAGCCGCGCGGCCTGCGGGATATAGGCCTGCTAGCAGGCTGACGATTACGGCAAAAGCGATGGCCCCCGCGGCTAGCCACCACGGCACATAGGAAATTTTCACGCCAGGCAGATCCTGACGACGCAGGTAGATGGTCGTGCCCCAGGTGAGGGCTGCGCCGATGAGCCAGCCCAACGCTACGCCGGAGATTCCACCGAGTAAGCCCATTGCGCCAGCTTCCGCAAAGAACAGGCTGCGGACATCGCGGTCTGTGGCGCCGAGCGCTTTCAGCACGCCGATTTCACGGCGGCGCTCCAGGATCGCCATCACCAGCGTATTGACGATGCCGAGCGAGGCGACTGTGAGTGCGAGGCTGCCGAATAAGCCTAGAAACAAATCAAAAACGGTGAAGACCAGCCGGAGGCTGCGGGTGGCATCCAGCAGCGAAAACGTGTTAAAACCCATTTTCTTGATGGCTTCTTCCACTTTGAGCACGTCTTTCGGGGACTTTACGCGGACCGTTAGTGCCATGTAGGTAGGCTTTCCCGAGCCTCCGGCGCGCACGAATTCCTGTACATCGTTGGGCTGTGCGGCGTGTAGATCCTCCGCGACGCGTAGGGGAATGAAGACGCGACCACCGCCAAAGCCGCCGATTCCAGCGGAGGGATCGGAGTCGATGATTCCGGCGATGCGCAGTTTTTTATCGCGCGAGACGATGGAGATGCCTCCCGACATCATGTCGTCCATCTGCTTGTCGATGTCTTTTTCGTTCGCTAGTTCCGCGGAAGAGGTCTGGTGCCGCTGCGCATAGCGTAAGGTTATTTCTTTTCCGACCAGCGTCGCGGGCTGTGGCGAAAGCTCCTTGGCGAAATCGGCCTGCAGGATGGCTTCCTCGGCGGTCGGCGACGAAAACGCTTTGCCGGTAATGCCGTCAAACGTGCCGCTCGCGCGCGCGGAGTCCGGCAAGCCCAAAACGTTGGTGGAATAGCTGGCGGCGTTGAAACGCACTTCGGTGAGGAAGCGGACTTGGGGATAGACTTCGGTCACGTTGGGCAATTTCTCGAATAGTTGACGCGCTGGTTCGTCGAGAGTTTTGGTGTCTTCTGGCTTGGCACTCTTTGTGGCGGCGGGACGCGGGCCATCGCCGTTCATGCCGCGCATGCCGCGCTTGGACGTGACGAAGACGGCATCGAACAGGCCGGATTTGTTCAGGCGTTGGGAGGCTAAGGTTTGCAGGCCTACGCCTAGCGAGAGCATCGCTACCAGGGAAGCGACCCCTACGGCTACACCTAGCGTCGTCAGAGAGTTGCGCAGGATGGCTTCGCGCAGGTTGCGCAAGGCGAGTTCGGTCAGGTCGCGAGTCTTCATGATTTGGGACCGGAGGGCTGGCCGGGCTGAAGCCCGGCGCCTACATAACCGACATGACCGGGGGCGTCAGGCGTTTGTGTTTGAGCTTGGGAGGTGTCGCTTACCAGGCGGCCGTCGGAGAGGACGGCGATGCGGTTGGCGAAGCGCTCGGCTAGCGGGCGTTCGTGGGTGACCATGATGATGGTCATGCCGAGCGTGGATTGAATTTCGCGGAGGAGTAGGAGGATTTGCTCGCCGTTTACGCTGTCGAGGTTGCCAGTGGGTTCGTCGGCGAAGAGAATTGCGGGACGATTGACCAGGGCGCGGGCCAGTGCGCCGCGTTGTTGCTCGCCGCCGGAGAGTTCGCTGGGGCGGTGGCGGCGGCGCGCGCCGAGGCGGACGTGGTCCAGGGCCGCGACGACGCGGGCTTCGCGCTCATGGCGGTCGACTTCAGCCAGCCGCAGGGGGAGCTCTACGTTTTCTTCCAAAGTCATGCGTGGGAGCAGGTTGAACGATTGGAAGACCATCCCGACAGTGTCGCGACGGTAGCGGGCGAGCTCGACGGAATCGATGACGGCGAGGTTGCGGCCGCGGACGTGAATGGCGCCGGAGGTGGGGCGGTCGAGGCCAGCCAGCAGATTCAGTAACGTGGACTTTCCCGAGCCGGAGCTGCCGAGTAGGGCGACAAATTCCCCAGAGCGGATTTCGAGGGAGAGGTTGTTGACGGCGGTGATGACAGCTTCGCCCAGGCGGTACTGGCGCGAGACGTTCTGGGCCCGGATCAAGGGTTGATCGTGAGGCGGGTCGAGCGTCTGACCGGCTGGTTGGCCTGGGGTCTGGTTGGTGGGCATTTTGGAGTCGGTACGATAGTAATACGGGAGAAGGGAGGCTGGAATTTCGTTCCAGGGAGACTGACGAGGGAGGCGACGCGGGGAAGATGTGGTTAACATTTTTGCCCCTCCCCCTGGCTATTTTCGTAAGTGCGGATTCTAGGGGACTTTAAGTCTCGTGAATGGGGAAGTGCGGATTGCAATGGAGTTACGGGCGCGGATTTCGCAAGTGCGGATTCTAGAGGAGTTAGGTCTGAATGGAGCGGGCTCTGCTTGGGCGGACCGGAGGGTTGAGTTCGAGAATTCACGACCTATGATAGCATCGTTATGATACAATGTCAAATATTTTATATAGTGGTAATCATTCGAAACGCTCGTGTTTGCGGGTTGGATACTGCCACGGCAGACGAACGCGGCGGCCTAAGGTTTTGTATATGCTGGCCGATTCTTGGGACGCTTTGTACGTTTCGGCTTGGCACAGCGCTCTTCAAATCGTCACCTAATCGAAACTTGGTGCTTTTTGGTGCACAAATCCGGGCGGTCTGCCGTCCAGTTAACCAAAATGTGCTGTTCTTTCGGGCAGCCGTTCAAAACAAAGCACATATTTTCGTACCAGACCTGCTAGGCTATTGCCTACGTTTGGCGTTACCCCTACAATTCGGTTCACCTAAGAGTTTCCAGTGTTGCGCTTAGGTACAGTTATTTATGTGGAGTTGTTCCTAACTTCCGTGGAATCAGAGGTTTAGTTATTGGCCCGCTGGATGCAATGTAGAGTGGCAGTAGCGCCTGATCCTCGGGGGAAGCATCCAAGAGGGAAGCGACATTTTAAGAGGTTGACCTAAGATTTTTCTTAGGGTAAAACAACGCCTCCTGAAATGATCGGCGATCGGGTAATCAGCTCTGAGGTGCCGACGTTGAAGCAATTTGGAAAAGCAATTCTGGCAGCAATCCTCGTCGCATCCGTGGCAGCGCCGATGCCGGCGGCTCCAGCAGCAGGTAAGGCTCCCGCGCGCAGGACGGTGAGATTCCGCGGCGTACCGACGTTCGCGAACTCCACGCTCGCAGACATCGGGACGTTCGATGATCCCATCGTGCGCGAAGCCGCTGTGGGAGGCCTCGGGCGTTATAACGGCGCTGTCGTGGCCGTCGATCCCAACACCGGCCGTATTCTCACCATCGTGAATCAAAAGATTGCTTTCGGCGACGGCTACATTCCTTGCTCGACGATCAAGCCGACCGTTGCGCTCGCCGCGCTGGAAGAAAATGTGATTACCCGCGACACCATGCTGCGCGTGCATGGCCGCAAGTATATGAACCTCACCGAAGCGCTCGCACATTCGAACAACGAATTTTTCGAACAGCTAGGCGTGCGAATGGGTTTTGAAACGGTTTCCAAGTACGCGCGCCTGCTGGGCCTGGGCGAACTCGCCGGTTACAACCTGCCGGAAGAGCATCCGGGCGCATTTCCGATGGCGCCTCCGGCGCACGGTGGCGTGGCTCGCATGTCCAGCTTCGGTGAAGGAATTCAGATCACGCCGCTGCAGTTGGTCTCTCTAGCGGCCGCGTTCGCCAATGGTGGCACGCTTTACTACCTGCAATACCCGCGTACTCCTGACGAAATTCAGGCTTTTGCTCCGCGTGTGAAGCGCGATTTGAACATTGCTTCGGTGCTTCCGGAGATTCGCGAAGGCATGCTGGCCGCTGTTCTTTACGGCACCGCGAAGCGCAGCTTTGACGTCGGCGGCGACGAAACCCCGCTCGGCAAGACTGGTACCTGCAACGACCCAACATCGAAAGTGGGCTGGTTCGTCACTTACGCTGATGAAGCGCATCCGAAAATCGCGCTGGCCGTGCTGCTCCGCGGCAGCTCGCGCCAGGTGATTGGTCCGACCGCCGCGCAGGTCGCCGGGCGCATCTACCGCCGGCTCCGCGAACAGAATTATTTCGCCACGGCCGTTGCGCCGAACGAAACCGTGAAGCCGGTGACGGTCGTCAACTCCGGCAACTAATCCAGATCAAGCAATCTGAAGCGGGAGCGGCAGCGCTCCCGCTATTCTTTTTGTCGCTGCCCCCAGACTCTCTTAGTCTATCTACCTAGCTCTCAGTCCACTCTAAGCGCCTCCATCGGATCAATCGATGCCGCCCGCAATGCCGGTACCAATCCAGCGGCGAGACCGGAAATTCCCAGCGTGGCCGCTGCAGCAACCACGACCACCGGGTCATAGCTCTTCACGCCGAAGAGCTCGTGCGCCAGCGCGTGTGCTCCGCCGAGTGCAATCGGGATTCCGGCCAGCAGGCCCAATCCAATTTGCGCCATGGCTCCGTTCACAACCATCTTCACGACATGATTGCGTTCCGCTCCTAGTGCCATGCGCAGACCGATCTCGCGTTTCCGCTGCGCCACACCGTATGCCGTCACTCCGTACAACCCTACACAAGCGAGCACCAGCGCCAGCAGCCCGAACAAACCCGTCAACTGAGCGATCAGCCGCTCCTGGTTGAAATTTCGGCTCACCTGTTCTCCGAGCGTTGTGATTTCCGTGATGGGCAGATTTGGATCGATGCTCGACATCGCCAGACGCAATGTTGGCTCGAGAGTTTCAGGTCGACCGGCGACTCGCATCTCAATGCATTCGATATAGTTTGTACTGGTCTCGGCGGAGATGAGCTCCGGTTCCTGGTGGTCCACCTTCTGGAAAAAGGGTAAGAAGACCATCGGCTCCGTTGGCTCCCGAGCGAAGCCGTATTTCGCATCTCGCACAACGCCAACGATTTCGTACACTGCGCGATATTGATTGCCCTCCGCACCGATGTGCTTGCCCACCGGATCCTGGTTCTCAAGATATCTGCGCGCAAAGGCTTCATTCACCACGGCGACCCGGCGCCCCGTGGGGGCGTCCTGGTCCTCGATAGGGCGTCCCTCCAGTAGTGGCGTGCCAATCGTTTCAAAGTAGCGAGGACCGACGCGGTTCCATACCGCATAGTCTTCCTTGTCCGCGCCCTTCGCTCGCGTACGCCCATCCTCGAAGTAGACCTCGTTCACCCATCGGTCCCCGTACATAGGACTGTCCATGGAGTAAGCAACACTTAGGACGCCGGGCAGCGTTGCGAGTCGATCCTGTATTTCACGATATAAACGTGGCAAGCGTTCCGGTGTGTATCCGGCAAGGGACGGATTGACCGAGACGATCAATCGGCCCCGCACCTCGAATCCAAACTGTTGTCCTTCCAGCTTGGCGAGACTTCGGATCAGCAAGCCAGCCCCCACAAGAAGAACAACCGAAACACTGGCCTGCAAGACCACCAGAGATTTCTGTGGCAAGCTCGAACGGTCGCGCGTCGAACGATTCGCCCCGCGCAACGCCTCTGCCGGATCGAGCCGAGAAGCGTTCCAGGCAGGCGCGATGCCAAAGATGATCGCGGTGACCACCGAAGCGAGAAAGGCAAATCCCAGCACCGGAAGGGAGGGGCTTGCGCTGATCGGTACGAATCGAGACCCGCGAAAAGCCAGCGACAAGATGCTCTGCGTACCCATGAACGCAACACACACGCCGGCGATCCCGCCAAGCAAGGACAGCAGCAGGCTTTCCGTAAGCGCCTGGCGCATCACCCGCGCCCGCGAAGCACCGATCGCGAGACGCACCGAAGTCTGTTGCCGGTTTGTCGCGCCGCGCGCCAGCAACAAATTTGCGATATTGGCGCATGCGATGATCAGCACCATGGCGGCAACCGTGCCAAGCAGTTCGAGCGCCTTTAGTGATCGGTCGCACAGGCTGGTGACACCTGCTCCCGCGCGAACCAATCCGAGAGTGACCCTCGCGATATCCGCACGCCTCTCGTCAGAGACCGAACTCCCCGCATGATCGGTGAGCCACTGATGAAGTTGCACGACGAGTTTCGCTTGCACCCGACTCGGATCAGCGTCCGGTTTAAGACGCCCGATGATGTATAGCCAATGCAGTTCTCCGTGACCGAGCAGCGAACCTTGTTCCCGGAGGGTGGGTTCTTGTGCGAGCGGAAGAAACAAATCCGGTGGATCGCCGCGAAGCGTGTCTCCGTAAAATCCCGGAGGGGCGATCCCGGCCACCGCGAACGGAATGCCATTGATGATCAACTGACCGCCGATGATGGAAGGATCGAGTCCATAGTGTTCTTTCCAAACGCGGTAACTGATCACAATTACCGGCGCGGTTCCCGGGATGTCGTCGGTGGGAACGAGAGGCCGGCCGGCGAACGCAGGCACGCCGAAAGTGGAGAAGTAGTTGCCGGACACAAATTCCCCAACCAAGGATTCGGCAGACATCGCAGCGCCGCTGCGCCGTGCTCCGAATTTCACCGGGTTGGCCTCGAACGCCGCAATCTGGTCAAATTCAGGTGACTCGTCGCGAAGGTGTCGATAAAGCGGATACGAGAAGATTCCGAAATCGCGTTGAAAGCCACCCCACACGCAGCAATTGTTGTTGTCCCCGAGCCGGTATAGTTGGCCTGGATTGGTCACTGGCAACGACCGCAACGTTATCGCGTGCACCAATGTAAAAATCGCTGTGTTCGCGCCGATTCCAAGCGCCAGCGTCACGACCGCGACGATCGTGAAGCCCGGATTCTTCGCGAGCATCCGGGCCCCAAACCGCAAATCCTGCAAAGAATCCTCAAGCCATCGCCAACCCCATGCCTCGCGCCCACGTTCACTCAGCGCGGTCGCATTCCCGAACGCTCGTGCGGCTGCATACCGTGCCTCATCGACCCCCATGCCGGCTGCGACCAACTCGCGCTCCCGTAGCTCGCGATGCAAGCGCATCTCGTCATCGAGCTCCCGCGCAAACCTCCTTCGCCGCAGGAGCATCGCCACCCGCCGCCAACTCTCCCCAAGCCAGCTCATTGCCGCTCTCCAACTCCGCTAAAAGATAATGCTGAGACGCAGAGGGCGCTGGCGGATTCGCTAAGAAGCGAAAGCCGCAGGGCTCCGAGGACTCCGCCCTGCGCTACTCGTTTTTCTTCTCCGTGACCTCTGTGCTCCGGTCTCAGTGCCCTGTGTGTTAAATCTTGTTCCTAGCTTTTTCTGTTGAGCTTTTGACGTCATCACGCGGTCGCGCCGTTTGAATCACGCGCACCATCGCCTGCATCACCCGCTCAAACTGCGCCGTCTCCACCTCCAACTGCTTCCGTCCAGCCGCAGTCAACGTGTAATACCGCGCGCGCCGCTTCTCGGCCGTCACGCCCCACTCCGCCTTTACCCAGCCCTTGACCAACATCCGCTGCAGCGCTGGGTACAACGACCCCTCCTCAACTTGCAGCACGTCCTTTGAGATCCGCTGAATCGAGCCGGCGATCTCGTACCCATGCATCTCGCCGCCCCGCGCCAAGGTCCGCAGAATTAGCAAATACAAGGTGCCCGGCAAAAGCTCGTCCCGATTCATGCGTATCTCCCGGCCTGGACTGAATTACTGCCATAGGCTGTCTATGGCATACCATAGATAGACTATGCCAATCAACCAATGGCAGATCGTCTGCTGCGAATGGCGACGAGATCGGCTGGCTCGCCGGGCTAAAGCCCGGCGCCTACATGAACGCTAAATTGCAGTAAGCGATTCAGTCAGAGCACTTAACGAACCAGGGTGTTCACGCGCACAGACTGATGTAGAATTTGACCGCCGGTGCGAACGTTCTTCCGTGTTTTTGCGTCTATATAACTTGCGGTTCGGGTGTGCATGTTTTCGGCTTTAGCGTTTCGAGGGATAAGTGAATCGACGTCTGGTCATCATTCTTGTACTTGGATTGGCATTGATCGCAATTGGGGCGATCGCCGCGGCGATTGTTCACAAGCGCTCTGTGGACGCTGCGGTGCAGCACGAAGAGGAGTTGCTGCGCGCGGAGGCTGTACACGAACGGCAGCAAGAGCAACCGCTCGACCCGCCCGCGACCGAGTCGAAAGTCGGACGCAGCGAGAATTTCGCGGCGGCGCTTCAGCACGCTGGATTGAATGCGGATGACGCGGCGAACGCAACGGCGGCGGCCCAACGAGTCTTTAATCTGCGGCAAGTGCGCGCGGGGAATTCCATTAGCGTGAATCGATCTGCCGACGGGCAGCTTCGCGAGATCGATTACCGCATCGATGCGGACCGCATGCTGAAAATCACTCCCGGCGACCAGGATGACTTCTTGGCCGAGGTGAAAGCGATCCCGTCCAAGACGGAAGTGACTGCGGTGGCCGGACAGATCAACGACTCGCTGTTCAACGCCGTGGCGCGAACCGGGGAATCGCCGGAGTTGGCGATGCGGCTAGCGCAGATCTTTGGCTACGACCTGGATTTCTACAACGATCCGCGCAAGGGTGACACCTTCCGCGTGGTGCTCGAGAAAAAGAAATACGCGAACGGACAGACGGCGGGCTACGGGAAAATTCTCGCCGCTGAATACGACAATAGCGGCAAGAAATATCAGGCGTTACTGTTCCACGACGAAGCCGGGCATCCCGGCTACTATTCGGCTGACGGAAAAGCGCTGCAGAAAGTGTTCCTGCACTCTCCGCTGAAATTTTCCGCCACGGTGACATCGCACTTCAGCAAGTCGCGATATCACCCGCTCCTGAAAATCTTCCGCCCGCACATGGGTACGGATTTCCGCGCGCCGGTGGGCACCCCGGTGCAGACCATCGGAAGCGGTCGCGTGGAGTTCGCCGGGCGCAAGGGCGGCGAAGGGAACATGATCCAGATCGCGCACTCCGATGGTTACGAGACGATGTATCTGCATTTGTCGCGCATGTTCGTGCATCAAGGCGAGCGCGTAGAAATCGGCAAGACGATTGGGCTGGTTGGAAGCACGGGGCTCTCCACTGGGCCGCACCTCGACTTCCGCATTCTGCAACGCGGGCAGTACAAGAATTTTGAGAAGTTGGGTTTGCCGCCCTCCGATCCCATCACGAAGAAGGCTTGGCCCGAGTTTGCCTTGGTGCGGCAGCAGTGGTTGCCGTTTTTGGAGGGTCGCGCGGTTGCGGAGACGGGTGTTATGTCTCCGTCTGGCCCCGCGGCTGACGCTGCGCCTGCTTCCGCTGGTTCTCATTAGGATCGCAATTTCAATCCTATCGACTTGATGTTTGACGCCTGGGCGTTTGGGGCGCAGGAATCCTGCGCCCTACAAGGATTTGACCGCGGTGTGTGTGCCTGCGTTGGTTATCGCGGCGGTTTGCGTCGCGTTCGCTTGCTCTCTCGAACGCCCGGGACCTCAATAGATGATCGGGAGCTTAGAGAAGTCCGAGGAATCGTGATCGGTTACGCGCAGGACCAGAAGAGTGCGGTCGTCGGATGGGAGGACGCCTGCGCCGCTGTAGTCGTCGGTGGCGGCGAGAATATGGGCGGCGATGGATTCCGCGGACTGCTCTGGGGTAACACGCGCGAGAACGTCGATGAGCCGGTCGGCGCCGAATTCCTCCAGATCGGCATTGAAGGATTCGAGAATGCCGTCGGATGCAAAGAGAACGGTGTCGCCGGGGATGAGCTCGAGGGTGATTTCGTCGTATTGGGTGTCGGGAAACAAGCCCAGAGGAATGCCGGCGATCCGAACGGACTGGACGGCGCCGTCACGCACGAGAAGAGGATACGGTCCGCCTCCATTGGAAATGGTGAGGCGGCGGGTGCTGGCATCGTAGACGGAGAAAAGCGTGGCGATGAAGCGACTGTCGAAATGCACGGCATGCAAGCGCGTGTTGAGCATGGTCAGCATCTCCGCGGGAGGGCAAGGATGCTCGACGATGTGCTCGCGAACGATACCGATGGCAAGCGAAGCGAACAGCGCCGCGGCGGTGCCTTTGCCGGACACGTCGCCCAGGACCATGGCGAGGCGGCCTTTGCCGTACGGAAGAAAATCGTAGAAGTCTCCGCCGAGTTCCCGCGCCGGAGCGTAGGCGGCGGCGAGCTCCAGGCCAGGGACTTCGCGGGCGCCCGTGGGCAACAGGCCGCGCTGAATCTCGCGGGCGGTGGAGAGATCGGTTTGCAGGCGGCGCTCGGTCTTGCGCGCTTCTTCGTATAGGCGTGCGTTCTCGAGGGCGATGGCGATGTACGAACCTAGAGTGGCGAGCATGCGCTCGTGCTCCGCAGTGAAGGCGTTGGGGTCGGTGCTCTCCAGATCGAGGACACCTATGAGGCGGTCCTGCAGAAGCAGCGGCACGACCAGTTCAGAGCGCACGACCAGGCCGGTTTCACATTGGATGTAGCGCGGATCGTTGAGAGTGTCGGCGACGAGCATGGTGCGGCGCTCGCCGGCCGAGATTCCGGTAATGCCCTGGTGGAGTGGCAAGCGCAATCGCGTAGGGATGGCATCACCGTAGCGCATGCCGAAGACGCTCTCGAGAAGCTGCGTGTTCTCATTCCATAGCATCACGCTGAAGAGATGGTAGTTCACGAGCTTCTTGACGCGATGCGCGACGCGGCGCAGCAGCTCTTCGCGATCCAGGATCGAAGTGATCTCGCGGCTGACTTCGTAAAGCAGGGAGAGAGTGCTGGCATGTTCGGGATAAGAGCCGAGCACACCTGCAGAGCCGAGCACACCCGAGGGGACGGGGTCGGCGTCGCCGATCAGTGGAAACGCTGAGAGTTTGGACTGGTCATCCATATATTGAGTATACGGCTGGTTCCCGGGACCAATATCAATTGGATGTAGGAGATGCGGATGCGTTGCGAGACGGCGCGTAGCTGTATGAAATTATGGGGTTGTGGCCCGATGGAGGGCGATCCGGGCCGAGGCCGCGATCTTTGCCTTTTCCTTGCCGCCAAGAGGATGCCCAGCGTCTGTATACGTTTACTGAGGCATCGCCCGCGCAGGTCTGGTCGAAACTATGACTTGTACGGGCTATGGCTTACCGGGAGCGTGCGGCGGCTGGGTGGAAGTCCACTTCGATCTTGGCTTGGGTTTCGACGGGCTTGTCGTTGAGATAGGTGGGTTGGTAACGCCATTCCTGGATAGCTCTGGCGACGTTCGGAAGAAGGGCCAACGATCCGTAAAGCGGCTTTACCTCAGTAACGTAGCCGTCCTTATCGATGGAGGCTTCGATCGCAATGGAGCCGTTGGAACTGGCAGTCTGCGGGACTTGGGGATCCACGCGCGAGGAGAGCTCGCCGACGGCGACTTTTTCGTGACCCCGCCTCAGCCATCGTTCGCCCGGGATACGCTCACGCGGAACTCGAACCGAACGCTGAATGCGCATGGTGACCGAGGCAGATCGAATTACGCGCTCGCCGGGTAGACTTACCAAGGATGATGTAAAGCTTCCGGTGAGACTTCTGGGAGGCTTTATTTCGATTACGCGGGCTTCCGGCACGTCCATCTGTATCACCGCAGAGTTGTTTGGATTGGGCTTGGGAGCGGCGTACGAATCGGCTCGAGGAGTTGGCGAGGCCGCGGCCGTCGGCGGATCCGCAGGAATCGGCGCGGTGTTCGATGGCCTACTTGCGGAGAAATTGCCCGGGCGTGCTGGATTAGAGATCGACCCCGCGATAGCGGATCTGCGGGACATATCTCCAGAATGAGGGTTCGCAACCGAATTGTTAGGTGGCGGTGCATTTGTAGAAGGTTGGCCTGTTGTGGATGGGGCAGCGATGTTGGCTGCGGCGGGCGCCGGCGGAGCGGGAGCCGGAGAGGATGTGTCAGCGGCGGTGATTGCCGGAGCTGGCAAATCTTCCGCAGCCTGGGCTGGCACCGGAACAGCGTTTTTCGGCGGGGGAAGAGGAGCGGAATCGACTGCTTTGGAATACGCTTCAAATGAACGTCGGGCCGGTGATGACTGAGGTTCGGTGGTGCGCTTCGGTACCGTGTCCGAACTTTGCTTGGTGACGCGCGCCGCGGGTTCAAGTTGTTTGCCCGTCGCAACAGGTGGCGGAAGAGTCTTTGGCGCTGCGGTCGGAGGCGTAGTGTTTGAGGCGTTACCGACGTTAGGGCCTTGGCGCATACCAGAAGGCGAAGGAACTTGCTCGGCTGGTGCCGTGGGCCCATCGGATACAACGGAAGACGGACTTTGATCAGCTTGCGGGGCGCCTTCACTTGCGACTTGTACGTGCCGGTGTAGAAATAGATTTGAGATATTTGACACTCTATCGCGGAACGATGCATTATTTCGGAACGACCACGCCACACCCAAACAGGCCGTGGCTACAATTATCGTCCACAGGATAGTGCTCAAAGCGGACGAGCGCGAATTCGAGCGAACCGCGGTCTTGCGGCGGCGAACCGGAGTTACTTCCTTCTGCATATTAGGGGGCGGCTCATAGGTGAACTCGCCATGAATGGGCAACGGCATCGGAGGGAACGCAGGTTTGTTTTGAGATTCAGCCTCGCGTGATCCAGCCACTCTTGGAGGTGGTGGGGGTGGTGGCTCGTTCGTTTCCCGCGCACTAGTGTCCTGTGCGGGCTCCTGCTCTTTCGGCGTGGCCCAATCGTCTAAATGCTCGTTGCGGTAGGTTTGCGCTGCCACCCACTCGCGTATTTGTTCCCGGTGCTCCTCGGAAAGATCCAACAACTGAATGCCCGAAGTACTTTGAGATTTGTCGGTCCAGATGGTCCGAACGCTGACGGTTATGGCGCTTGGGGCCCCGTTTAAGGTTAGAAATACGCGATAAACGGAATTGAGCTCCAGCCCGCTTGGCGTCGCTACCAGTAAACCGTTCTCGCTGACGTTCAAAAGTGCGCCCAGGTTGTTTGGGCCAAACGCCACGTAGATGGGCGCCGACGGCGTGACGCGCGGATAAAAGCGCCGCTCTACGGTAGGATTCATGGCGGCAATATGGTCGGTGGACGTTGACATTTCGTCTCCCTCAATGGCAATTCGCACCGCTAATAGAGAACAAGCGGATGCGTTCGTGTTGGGACTGGGAGCCGGACTTGGTTGCGTTCTAGCATCTCGTCGTGATGCACGCCTTGGGCCACGCAGGAAAGAATCACGCAGGCCTCGACACTGCGCAATCCGGAATACCCATTAGCAACCCAGGCTGGCCTAACGAGTTGCGGCGTTACGCAAGCATAATAATCTCATACATTTACGCGGATTGCAGGATTTATGGCCCCGGTGAAACGAGGATGCCGATCGATCCGACGGAGTGAGCCCGATTTCGAGCTGGCGCGTCCCGGTGGTTTTAGTACTTGGGCGACGAGGAAAATTTTACTTAGCAGGGAAATCGCTTCAAACGCGGCCACGAATATGTGCCCTACGTCCAGTTCGCATCACCCGCAAACTTACCGGCGTAACTTACTCTGCGCGAGACCTAACTCGCGAGCACCTGAACCTTTTGCTGAACGTCAGACCAGTAGTTTTTTGAGGCACGTGGCGAGTACTCTTGCAACTGAGCACGGGTCTCGATTTTCCCGTAGCCCTGGAGAGCAAGCGTGTTCTGCGAACGCTGCGGACTCAACTTCCTGCCGAGACAATCGGTGTGCACGCGCTGCAAGGTTTCCGCGACGCGGCACTGGTTTCAATTAATGAGCCTGGTGACTTTAATGGTCGCCGTGGCATGCAACGCCCTGGTGGCGCTGATCTTCTTACCCCGATTGGCTGCGGGTACCCACGCGCCTGCCATTTTCCGCGCCTGGCTCTGGTTCGATTACAAATTTGCGATGTATGGCTGGGTGCCGGTAGCGATCGCACTGCTCGCATGGGACTTATTGGTTTGGAAAGAGGCGCGGCCGAGGGTCAGGGGATGGTTCACGCGCAAGCTGTTGACCTTTTCGCTGGCGGCAGGCGTGGCGCCTATGCTGCCGTGGTGGGTACCGGCCGGTCAGCCGCCGGGACAGTTTCTGACGATGATAGGCAGATATCCAGGAGTACCCGCGGCGTTAGCTTGGTCGGTCGTGCTGGTGGTAGTGGTGCTCTTGTGTAGCGACGCAGAATCACGCGACTACCTCTTGGGACACGGGAAGACGCTGAGCGTGGTTAGCGTCGGGGCCTTGCTTGCGGTCTTAACGATGACCATGGTGGGATGGTCGATTACCTATTGAGGCTGTCAGCTTGGATGTCGCGCTCGTGAGAATACCCGGGGCTTTTCGAATTCCTAGCGGAAGAGTTAGCGGATCGTTTTGACGAAGGAAAAGAGGAAGGTCGGAAGAGAGTCGCGTCTTCCTCTTTTCCCTCACTTTGCGCGAGATTTATTCCCGCCGCCGCTGGGAGATTGCCAAAGATCAATTGCGTAATCCATGCAGCAAATCTTGTAGATGCCCTTAGAACCGACCGTGCAATCTCGTGGCGGGCACGGAACCACATCACGGAACCACAATAAAGATGGGAATAGTTCTGAAACGTACAGGGCGGCGCGAACATATTGAAACGAATTGGCTCGCGCGAGGAGAGGGCTCCCCGCGCGAGGTTGCATTGCGGCAAAGAGCCGCTGCCTAATCAAACGAAAACTGGCCGCAGCGGGATTAGAAGCGAAAAACCGGACCGAAAGCGATGCGCAGATTGTTGTGCGCGCAGTGGTTGAAGTAGATTTCGTCGCCCACGTCGAGGCGCAGACCAATAGGTCCTAGATGTGCCTGCAAGCCTCCACCAGGATAGAGAACTCCGTTCACGTCATTCCTGCGCAGATCATCGACGCTGCTGAAGAAAGTGCCCAATGTAGCGGGGGCACCGTCGAAGCGGAAATTGACGAAGCCACCCTTCAGGGTGACAAACGGTTGAATGGCGTGATGCCCGATATTCACCTTGGGCCCGAATTCGCCGTGCAGAACACGCAGGTTCGTGCGCGAAAATGTCACGGTACCCGTGCCAGTGTCGGTGAAGCCTTCGGTGAACGTCTGGCCAAAGTCGTAGCTCATTTCGCCTTCGAGCTTTACTTCCTTAAAGAGCTGGAAACCGACTCGGGCGCCGACACCCCCGAAGTTGCTGTCTGTCTGCGACAGCCGCAGATAGTCAGCAAAGACACCCACTTGTACGTGCTCTCCGTCCTGAGCGGCGGCCAGCGGTACGAAGCAACCCGCCAAAAAAAGGAATAGTGCAAAGCGTTTCATGGACCGTATTCTCCTTGACATGAAGTAATTCTGTGAGAGAGTTCGCCGCACACAGTCTGGGGCCCGGTGGGAGTCTTCTGATTACGGTCGTTTGATGTCTTCGTAAAAGCGCTCGGT
Source organism: uncultured Acidobacteriota bacterium (assembly GCA_963721915.1). Classification (GTDB taxonomy): domain Bacteria; phylum Acidobacteriota; class Terriglobia; order Acidiferrales; family UBA7541; genus Acidiferrum. The sequence goes on from CAVRLD010000016.1 coordinate 146,950, forward strand.
TGCTGTCGGCGATACCCGAGGACGGAACATGAGTAAATATGGGCCGGGTTTTACACGAGGTTAGCGCGCGTCCATCCGGTGTTTCCTGTAGGTCACTTCGCGTAATCCGATGGAAGAAAACGTCTTTTTTGCGCTGGTGCCGTCGGCCGCGGAAACTGTCGTGGATAATAAACGTTTTGTTTTTCCCTACGTGCCCCCGTAGGTAGGCGGGACCGATTCGAGCACTCCAATTCGGAGGTTTAGTTCTTTGGCGACATCGAAAACACGACGCAGTGGGGGTTCGCGCGTATTTCCGCAGTTAGAGAAAGCTCGCACCGGCATCGCGGGATTCGACGAGATCACCAAGGGCGGTGTGCCAAAGGGCCGGCCGACGATCATCTGTGGCGGGCCGGGCTGCGGGAAAACGATGTTCGCGGTGGAATTCCTGGTTCGCGGGGCGACCCAGTTCGGCGAACCCGGCGTGTTGATGACTTTCGAAGAGACCGCCGCCGAAATGACCAAAAACGTAGCGTCGCTGGGATTCGATCTGAATGATTTGTCGGCGCGCAAAAAATTGATGATGGATTACGTGCGCATCGAGCCCGCCGAAATCGAGGAAACCGGAACCTACGACCTGGAAGGCTTGTTCATCCGGCTGCAGTACGCGGTAGATTCGATCGGCGCGAAACGCGTGGTCCTGGACACGCTGGAAGCGGTTTTCTCAGGATTCTCGAACCAGGGACTTCTCCGCGCGGAAATCCGGCGATTGTTCCGGTGGTTGAAGGATCGTGGATTGACTACGATTGTGACGGCGGAACGCGGCGAGGGCACGCTGACCCGCTTCGGTCTGGAGGAGTATGTCTCCGATTGCGTGATCTTTCTCGATCACCGGGTGACCGAGCAGGTCTCGACGCGGCGGATGCGCGTGATCAAGTATCGCGGATCATCGCACGGCGCTGACGAATATCCATTTTTAATTGACGAGCAAGGTTTTTCGGTGCTACCCAGCACTTCGCTGGGGCTAAATCATCGGGTCTCCAGCCAGCGCGTCTCTTCCGGAGTGAAAGAATTGGACGACATGCTGGAGGGAAAAGGCTACTACCGCGGATCGTCCATATTGGTTTCGGGCACCGCGGGCTCCGGGAAATCAAGTCTCGCGGCGCACCTGGCGGAGCAGACCTGCAAGGAGGGCAAGCGCTGTCTCCATATAGCATTTGAAGAATCGCCGCAGCAGACAATTCGAAACATGCGGTCGGTCGGCATAAGCCTTGAGCCCTACGTCCAGAAAGGGCTTTTGCGTCTGGAGGCGTGGCGGCCCACCCAGAGCGGGCTGGAAATGCACTTGCTACGCATCCACAAGCTCGTGGAACGCTACGATCCAGCCGTCGTAATCGTCGATCCGGTGACGAATCTGATGGTTGGCAACCGTCACGAAATCCATGCGATGTTGATGCGCCTGATGGATTTTCTGAAAACCAGGCAGATAACCGCATTTTTCACGGCGCTGACCCAGGGCGGCCAAGCTTTGGAGCGCACCGAGGTGCAAATTTCGTCCCTGATCGATACCTGGCTGCTGGTGCGCGACGTGGAGCTGAATGGTGAGCGGAACCGTTGCCTCTACGTCCTGAAGTCGCGCGGAATGGCCAACTCAAATCAAGTTCGCGAATTTGTGATGACCAGGAATGGCATAAGGCTGCTCCCGGTTTATGTGGGTGCCGGAACGGTGTTGACCGGATCCGCCCGGTTGAGCCAGGAAGCCCAAGAAAAGGCCGAGCAGTCGGTGCGGTTGCACGAGGCCAATGAAGAGAGCAAAGCTCTAGAGGCGAAGCGCAAAGCTCTAGAAGCGAGGATCGCCGCGCTGCGCGCCGAATTCGCCGAGGAAGAAGATCGCGTGGCGCAAACCACGAAGCGCGAAGAAGAAAGAGAGCTGGCTGTGGCACGGGATATCGCAAAGATGGCTAGTCTTCGAGGCAGCAAGTTACCTCGCAACGACCAGGGGGCGTAGCTTGGGCGCAACAAAGAAAGTGGCGGCGTCGGTGAAGAAGAATGAAAAGGGCCGTGATGCTCAGATGTTCGAGTTGCGGTTGTATGTAGCTGGACAAACTCCTAAGTCGCTTGCAGCGTTGGCAAATCTCAAAAAAATCTGCCACCAGCACCTGGAAGGCAGGTACAAATTGCACGTCATCGATTTGGTGAAGACTCCGCAGCTCGCGCAGGGCGACCAGATTTTGGCGATTCCAACGTTGGTGCGGAATCTTCCGGTTCCCATCCGGAAGATCATCGGCGATTTGTCCGACGTGGAACGCGTGCTGGTCGGGCTGAATCTGGTCGAGAATGGAAGTTCCAAATGAAGGTACGGCGGCGCAAGGCGAAGCCAAAGATTGCGAAGCGCGACACGCTTCGCTATCTCTTGAGGTTGTATGTCACCGGCCAGACCCCAAGGTCCCTTAGATCGATTGAGAATCTGCGGCGGCTTTGCGAGAAATATCTAAAGGGTCAGTTTGATCTGGAAATTATCGATATCTATCAGCAACCCGCTCTGGCTTCGGAGGGCCAGATCATTGCGGCGCCAACTTTGATCAAGACCATGCCGCTGCCATTGCGGCGCCTGGTCGGTGATTTTTCGGATCAGAAACGGGTAGTCCTCGGACTTGATTTAAAGACCGCGTAGGAGCAGGCCATGAGGAAGAAGAAAAGCCGGCCAAAGAAAGCGAGTGATCTCGAGCAAGTATTGGCGCGCGTCGCCGAGCTGGAAGAAACACTTCGCGCGATTCGCATGGGTGAGGTGGATGCGGTAGTCGTCAGCGGCCCGATTGGCGACCAGGTCTTCACGCTGCAAGGTGCGGAACATCCGTACCGCATCCTGGTGGAGACGATCGACGAAGGCGCCGCCACGCTGTCCGATGATGGCACCGTTTTGTACTCCAACAGAAGCTTTGCGGCCATTTTCGGCGTGCCTCTGGAGAAATTCATCGGCTCCCCTATTGAAAGTTTCGTCTCCGGTGACGATTTAGAGGATTTGAGGACGCTCTTCCACAATGCGAAAAACGGCAGTGCGCGCGGAGAAATTCGCCTGAGGACGATAAATGGCAAAGCACGCACGATTCGCCTCACGCTGAGCACGAACCGTCAGCTCGGCGTGGAAGCGATATGCGCGGTGGCCACCGAATTAACGGAGCTTGTGGAGACCAACGAGGCACTGCGAGTAACCGAAACGTCGCTTCGTCAGCTGTCCGCGCGCCTCTTGCAATTGCAGGACGAAGAGCGCCGCCGCATTGCGCGGGACCTCCACGACGTCACCGGACAAAAAATAGCCATACTCTCCATGTCTCTCGACCGGCTCGGCCGGCTGGTGCAGTCCGAGGGCGCCGAAGTTAAGGAGACGCTAGAAGAGAGCCGCGAGGTCGTGCGTAAGATCGGCGAAGAAATTCGCACGCTGTCCTATCTCTTGCACCCGCCACTTTTGGACGAGTCGGGTCTGGGATCGGCCGTGCGCTGGTACGCGGAAGGTTTCCAGAAGCGCAGCGGGATATATCTTACGGTCGACATTGCCACGGGCCTGAGCAGACTATCAACAGATGTGGAGACTGCGCTGTTTCGCGTGTTGCAAGAGAGTCTGACCAACGTCCATCGTTATTCCGGAAGCCCGGATGCCGAGATCAAAATTTTCGTCGAAGGCGGGCAGATTCAACTGGAGGTCGTGGACCACGGCAGGGGAATCGAGAACGGTGCCGTTCCGGTTCCGATCGATGGCATCGCTTCGCTGGGAGTTGGCATTCCGGGAATGCGGGAGCGATTGCGGCAGTTGGGCGGCCAATTGGAAGTGGAGTTCGGAAGGAACGGCACGCGTGTTGTTGCCACCGTCCCTATCAAGAAGCCGGAGGTCGAAATTGCGGAGATGATGGAATTCTCCGCGGACGCCGGGAACAGGCAACCAAGACTCGACTCGCACGCGAACACGAGAAGCGATCAACGGAGACGCATCTTGATCGCGGACGATCATGAAGTCATGCGGCGTGGCATGCGTGGCTTGCTGGAAAGCCATGACGAATGGGCGATTTGCGGCGAAGCGTTCGAAGGCAAAGAAGTGGTGGCGAAGTCGCGCGAATTGCGTCCCGACCTGATCATTATGGACATTAATATGCCCGGCTTGACGGGAATTGCGGCGGCGCAGCAGATTCGCCGCGAGAATCCGCTCGCGAAGATTCTTTTCTTTTCCGTGCATGAGTCGGCTCAGACGGTGCGGGAAGTGATCAGCGCCGGTGCTCAGGGATATGTGGCAAAATCGCGCGCGGGCCACGATCTGGTTGACGCGGTTCGCAGCGTGCTCGGCGGCGGGACATTTTTCCCGACGCTGGCTCGCTCGGCATAGTTTGTAGTCGACTTTTGGGTTCCTTTACTGAGCTGTGCCATCACTCCGGTTCAAAATTTCCGCAGTTGAAACCTCCACGGTTGTGGCTCAGCTCATAGTTCTTGAGTGGTGAGAGACTGTCGCCACCGGCGTGGATACGCCGGGCGGAAGCCCGGCGCCTACAGAGTGCGCGCTCTAGTCTTCGGAGAGAGTTTCTTCTAATTTAGATAGCGCGGCAGCCACTTCCGCGGGACTGCGCAGCGAATATCGCGCACCCGTGGCGCGCGGCCGGCCCACCATAACCGAACCGCCGTGGCGAACCGCAGCGAAACCAGACTCGTCAGAAAAATCGTCACCGAAATAAAGTGGGAACGACCTGCGGTGACCAGGCTGCGCGAGGAAGCGGCGAACGGCCATGCCCTTACCAGGAATCGAGCGCGGCAGGATTTCAACGTCGCGAATATTCCCCACGGCGTGCAGGGTTCTGCGAAAGGGCAGAAGACGTGCCCGAAGCTCGCGTCGAACGCAAGGCTGCAGCGCGGCACGAACATCCAGAAGATGGACGGACAAGCTGCTGCGTTTGTTCTCGATCCACACGTCTGGGTAAGCGTCGAGGAGAGGTTGCAGGTGCGCGCGCACTCGACGGAGCGCCGTGCGAACGCTGGCAGGAAGCGAACACTTGGCGCTACTCTCCCATCCATAAAGACCGAAATAGTGGATGCCGCTTATTCCAATATGCTCGAGCAGTTCCGGGCGGCGGCGGCCGCTGATCACCACGAGTGTGGCGAGAGGGTGCCGCGCAAGGCGTCGCAGAATTTTTCGAGCCGCGGGCTTGAGGCGCACCATCTCGGGCCGCGGTGCGATGTCCACCAGCGTGCCGTCGAAATCGAGGAAAACGGTGACGCGCCTATGCCTCCGAATTCCCTTCGCGATACCATCCCAATTTTTTAAGAGATTAGGGATTTTGCGACCCGGCGGCTTCATTGCACTTCGACGCGCTCCGGAGTGTCGATGCGGATATCGGTGAGATCGGAGAGCAAATTCGCGGCCCAGCGATAGATGTTGTTCTCGCGAACGTTGGCACGCATGTGCTGCATGCGGGTGCTTTGCTCTTCGCTGGTCATTTCCAGCGCGCGAAGTATGGCGCCGGCAACCTGCTGAACGTCGTAAGGGTTCACAAGGAGCGCATCGTGGAGTTCAAGCGCGGCGCCCGCGAAGGTGCTCAGAACCAGGACGCCGCGGTCGTCGTCGCGTGCGGAGACGAACTCCTTGGCCACCAGGTTCATGCCGTCGTGAAGCGCGGTCACCAGGCACACCGAGGCGGCCTTGTAGAAGCGCGCGATCTCTTCATGCGAGTGATGCTTTTTCAGTAGCACGATCGGCGTCCACCGGCCAGCCTGAAAGCGAGCGTTGATACGAGCGGCTTCGGCAGTGACCTCTTCGAGAAGCTTCTGGTAGCGATCGATGGCGGTGCGGCTCGGCGCCGCGATCTGGATAAACGTGAAGCGGCGCTGGTAAGCAGGGTGCAACTCCAGGAAGCGTTCGATGCCTCGAAAGCGTTCGAGAATTCCCTTGGTGTAATCCACGCGATCGACGCCGACGCCAAGCAGGCTCGCGTGAATGTTCAGTTCGTTGCAAATGGCGGAAACCTGTTCGCCTACGCTCCTGTTGAACTCTTCGGTGTGGCCATTTTCCTGGAACGACACGCTGATGGGATAAGGCCGCACCCGCGTCAAATGACCCTGGCGATTGACCTCGAAGCGATCCCATGCGGTGAGCGCCTCGACGGAACGATCCACGCACGAGAGAAAATTATTGCAATGCGACTGGATGTGGAAGCCGATCAAATCCGCACCCAACAGCCCGTCGATCAAATCGCGCGCCCACGGGCAAATGCCGAAGACTTCCGGATTGGGCCATGGAATGTGCCAGAAGATGGCGACCCGCGCATCCGGGCGAGCCTCCTTGATCATCCGCGGGAGTAGCGCGAAGTGATAATCCTGCGCAAGCACGATTGGCGATTCGACGCCTTCCATTTCTTCGAGCAGCGCGTCGGCGAAGCGGCGGTTCACCTCTTGATAGCACAACCAGTCTTCAGGCCGGAAAATCGGGCGAGTATGCGCGATGTGGCACAGCGGCCAGAGACCCTCGTTTGCAAAGCCTTCGTAGTAGCCTTTTTCCTCTTCGGCATTAAGCCAAACGCGGCGCAGCGTATAGGCCGGATGATCGGGAGGCACGCGCAGCCGATCGCGCGCGTCCACGACATCACGATCCGCGTTTCCTGATCCGTTGGCCACCCAGGTACCGTTGGACGCGAGCAGCACTGGCTCCAGCGCCGTGACCAACCCACTCGCCGGAACGATCACCTGAATCGCTCCATTGTTCCCGTTGGCATATTGGTGCATGTACGGCTCGCGATTGGACACCACGAAAAGCGGCTTGTTCTGCAGCTTCACACTCAGGCTGACGCGGAGACGTTCCGCGGTCCACAGCGAAACGTTGGACTCCCGTAGCCGCGCTTCTTCTTCCGCCGTAGCGCGTGCGGCGTTCAGGTCGCGCGCCAGATGCGTGACCTCGCGGTGAATCTGGTCGAACAGTTCGCCTTCCGGAAGCGCAGGCGGATTGGTCGCATTGCCCGACTGGCCCGTGCGCAGTCCGCGAAGCCATTTGGCGGTGCGCGTCAGCGGTCCGGTCAGCGTCCAGCGCACCAGGATTAACGCGAGGCCGGTGATAAACAGCGTCTGCACCAGCGCGTTCACCAGCGAATCGCGAAGCGTGTGAGAAACCTGCGTATCAATGTACGAGGTGTCGTGCACCAGGACCAGGGTGCCGACGGTTTGCCCGTTGCGATGGAGCGGCACAGCGTAGATATGTGTGGCGACGTCGTTGATGCGCACGAACTCGCCCAAACCCGCATCGCGCAAAGCCGCATGAGTCGCGGTCGCGGGCCGTGACTGAAAAGTCGGAGACAATCCGGGTGTAAGTGCCAGCGCGTTCCCCGAGGCGTTGTATACGGCGATGCCTTTGAGGTGTTCACGCTGACCAAACCGATCCACGATGCGCTGCAGGCTCTTGTCCGGCAAAGCGCGATCGAACAGAGGCTCGATGTTTTCCTGAAGACTTTCGGCCAGAATCTCCGCGCGGCGCGACACCTCGTTCCGCAGCATGCGCTTGTCCGTCCGCACCTGGTACACCGCGAACAGCAGCGACACCACGACAACGCTGATGATCAACGGCAGAACAATTTTCAGAGTCGTGCGCATCAATACTTACCCTTACTTACCCTTCCCGAGGGCCTACGCTTGGTCAAGCCTGAGAAAATGCAACACCGGAAACAAGGACGGAAAATCTAGCTCCTTTGCGCGCGTGTTTTCGCGGTTTCTGGTTTTACTGCGAATAAGCTGCCGGGTGCACCACCACGTGGACCGCGATGTTGTTCAATTCTTCGGTGCGATAGTCGACTGTGGCCGTCGCTCCCACCTTCAGTTGCCCGTCGATTTTGGTGGTGTCGTCAATCAGGAACTTGAGTGTTACCGGCTCCTGACGTTTTTGCACATCAACCGAGAAGGAGTCGCCTCCAACGGCGGAAATTTTGCCGGAGACCGATCCACTCTGCGTCGCCGAATGGTAAAGACGGCTCGCTAGCTGGAGAGCGCGAGCTGCCGGCCGGCCGGCGACGGCAAAAACAAGAACCGCTGGGAGCAAAGTGGCCAGCGTAAGAATAGTACGTAAGCGCATATTTGTCCCTCTCTTATTGTAGCGCAGATGCCCTCGAATCAGATGATTCGGCGTGCCACAAGTCGCGCGTCGGAGCAGGAATCCTTTCCGTAAACGCTGGCGAATGAATCAGATGCTCCGGAAGGCTCGGTTCCTATCCGACTATGGGCGAAATTATCCGCAGTCGTGTTATAAGAGGGCGTTTTAGCGGAACGCCGGGACGAAGGACTGATTCCAATGAATCGAAAGCGCATCTCCCTTTTGCTCCTGTTCTCTCTTGCCGGTGCGCTCCTCGATGCTCAGACTCAGGACGCTGGCAAGTCTCTCTCGCAGAAACTTGGTTTTCCCCGTGATGCCAAGCTGCTGATCGTTCACGCCGACGACGTCGGAATGACCCATTCCGTGAATGCCGCCACCGTCAAGGCTCTCGACACGGGCCTCGTCAACTCCGCCAGCATCATGGTGCCCTGCCCGTGGTTTCCGGAGATTGCCGACTACGCGAAGTCTCACCCCGATATCGATTTCGGGCTGCACCTCACGCTGACCAGTGAACGCGTTTACTATCGTTGGGGGCCGGTGGCGCCAAAAGACAAAATTCCCAGCCTGGTCGACGAAAACGGCTACTTCCGTCACGATTGGTCGCCTCAAACGCACATCGATCCCAAAGATGCGGAGATCGAGCTTCGCGCGCAAATTGACCGCGCCTACGCGATGGGGATTCACCCTACCCATCTTGACTCTCATCAATACCGTCTCATTGGCACCGGCAAGGAGCTCTTCGAGGTGTTCCTACGCGTCGCTCACGCGTACAATCTGCCCTTTTTTGTCACCCACGATTGGTTCGCGGAAAACTCCTATCTTGCGCCGAGCCTCTCTTCCAACGACATCGTGCTCGATCACACCGTTACCATTTCCCCTTCCGTGTCCCCGGAAAAGTGGAATGATTTCTACAAGACCGCCCTGCGAGATATTCAACCTGGCGTCACAGAGTTCGTCATTCACGTCGCATTCGCTGACGACGAAATGAAAGCCGCCACCAGGGAGCGCGACACCTGGGGTGCCTCATGGCGCCAGCGGGACTTCGATTTCTTTACCAGCCAGGAATTCCGCGGGCTGCTTCAAGAGCAAGACATCAAGCTGGTAACCTGGCGGCAGTTAGCTAGCGCCGCTAACCAATAAGCCAAAGAACGGTCAGGCGAGAAGGGCGGGCCGGATAAAGATGAGGAGGAGCGACGCTCACTATTTAGCCGGAATAGTCGATCCTGATAGTTGGTGAGAGCTGGAAATGCTGGACGTTGTAGCTAGGAGTGTGTCCGAGATTTAAGTTTTAATGGCCTCGGGTTATGGGGTTTTTGATTCGGGTGGTCAGCAGAAACCTTATAAGGAGTTGGAGCTGGTCCCGTGAATAACTTTTGTCCGGGAACAGCTTCGCGGCCTTATCCCGGAAATTCCTGTGCTATCCACTGCAAATGATCTTGTGAAACTTCAGTAGTTTGTGAGTCATGCAGATCAGGGCCCACTCGCCTCGTACTTTCTCCAGTCCGCGTAAGAGAAACTGTCGGAATCCGCGCGCCTGTTTGATCTGTCCGAATACCGGTTCAACGATGAATTTTCGTGTCGCATATACCGCCGCCCCAACCTGGGTGGCCAGCTTCCGTTCCATCCGCTCGACTCGGCTAGCTCCCTTCGGTAACGGCCCTGGTTTGCAAGGTTCGCGCCGTTCGTTGTGCTTCTGCTTTCCCGTCGCTACGAATCCTTCGATCTTTCTCTTATTCAGGTACTTCAGATTCTCATCCGAGCAATACCCATTGTCGGCCACAACTTCTTTCGGTTTTTGTCCCGACTGTTCTTCGATCCTCTCCAGCAACGGCACCAGCTGCTGTTTATCATTCGCGGCTTGCGTGACCTGCTGCCCTACAATCAACTGAAAGACCGGTTCGACGGCGATCTGCGTGTTGTAGCCCTGCACGAATCCATCCGCCCCTTTCAGAATGCGGGACTCCGGATCGGTAAAGCTGTATTGCGCTTTCTGCGCGGGCTGCGCTTTCTTGGCATCCTTTCCCTCGCTCCTTGCTTGCTCGCGCGCCCGCTCTTCCAGCGCGCGTTTGGCTTCCCGAATACGTGCGATCCGCGTTTCCCGTCGCTGCAACTCTTCCGGCAATTCGTCTCCCCGCCGATCCCGACCGTAACGCTGGTCCTCTTCTTTATCCGCTGCCTCTGCTTGGCTCAGCAACTTTCGCACTTCCTCCCGCAGCCGCTTCTCCGTCTCGTCCATCCTTCCGTAGCTCATGGCCTTGTGCTTACTTGCGTTGGCCTTGACCTTACTCCCATCCAGAGCCACGCGCCCCAGCTTCATCGTTCCCGTCTCCAGCGTCAGCCGTAACATCTGCTGGAACATCTCTTCCAGCGCCTTTAGGTGCAGCTTCCGAAAATCCGAGATGGTCCGGAAATCTGGTTGATTACCGGCCGCCAACACGCGAAAGGCAACGTCTTCCACCAATCGCTTCTGGATCTTGCGCGACGAAAACACTCCCACGCAATACCCGTAGAGCAGGATCTTGGTCATCATCCGCGGATGATACGGCGGTTGCCCCCGATCATCCTCCTCATACACCGACTCGATCGCCGAAAGGTTCAACTGATCCACCACGTCGGACACGAAATAAACCAAGTGCTCATCTGGCAACCATTCGCGCAGGCTCGGAGGTAAAAGTAAATCTTGTTCGGGAAGGTAGGATCGGTAGGTTTTCGCCATGGTTCCGAATAATTCGCACACCCTTGCGCTCTTTTTCAAGTGAATTCAGCAGAACCAAAGATGAATTCTCGGACACGCTCCTAGCGGACTTCCCAGGTATCGCCGGCGTGTAGCAGTTTACTCAGGTCGCCAGGGCCGCGCTTGGCAATCACATCCTTAATCTGCTGGTTCATCACGTCTTCGTAGCGGGGCAGGTCGTCCCACGCCCGGAAGACGCCGATGGGGGTCGGGAATCCGGGCCGATGCTCCATGTGCGAGAGCAAAAAGGCGTAGGACGGTCGGGGATGGTGCGCGTCGTGCACGACCAAGTCCGATTCGGTGATGGCATCGCCGATTTGCACGACTTCAATGTCACCGTCGGCCTTGCGGCGGATGCCTTTGTCGCGGTTCTTCCCGAAGACGAGCGGCTTGCCGTGCTCCAGCTGAATCACGTGCTCGCTGCGGGCTTCACGCTCGGTCAGAGAGAACCACGCGCCATCGTTGAAGATGTTGCAGTTCTGCAGAATCTCGACGAACGCAGAGCCTTTGTGCACCGCGGCATGCTTGAGCGTTTCCTTCAAGTGTCCCTGGAAGACGTCCACGGAGCGCGCCACGAACGTAGCTTCGGCGCCAATCGCCAGCGATACCGGATTGAACGGGCGATCCAGCGAGCCGAACGGCGTTGATTTGGTCTTCTTGTTGAATTCCGACGTCGGCGAATATTGGCCCTTGGTCAGCCCGTAAATTCGATTGTTGAACAGCAGCACCTTCAGCCCGACGTTGCGGCGCAGCATGTGGATGGTGTGATTGCCGCCAATGGACAGGGCATCGCCGTCTCCGGTCGCAATCCAAACTTCCAAATCGGGTCGCACCGCCTTCAGGCCGGTAGCCACCGCGGGCGCACGGCCATGAATCGTGTGGAACCCGAACGTGTTCATGTAGTACGGAAAGCGGCTGGAGCAGCCGATACCGGAGATGACCACAAAATTCTCGCGCTTGATTCCCAGATCGGGAAACACCGACTGCACCGCCGAGAGAATCGCGTAGTCTCCGCAGCCAGGGCACCAGCGGACTTCCTGGTCGGTCTGAAAGTCTTTCTTCGTAAGCGGCGTGATTGGCGGCAGCGTGGCTGTGGACATTGGACTAAACTCCCAGCAATTCTTCGATTTTTTGTTCCAGCTCGGCCTGTTTGAACGGCCGGCCCTGAATCTTGTTCAAGCCGATGGCATCCACGAGATACTTCGCGCGCAACACCCACAAGAGCTGCCCCATATTCAGTTCGGGGACCAGCACCTGCTTGTAGCGCTTGATGACATCGCCCAGGTTTGCGGGCAGCGGATTCAGGTGGCGCAGGTGCACGTGGCCGACCTTGCGCCCCGCCGCGCGTTGCGCGTTCACGGCGGCGGTAATCGCGCCATGCGTCGATCCCCACGCTACGATCAGCAGGTCGCCATCATCGTCTCCTGCTGGGACGATGTCCGGAATGTCTTGCACAATGGCGGCAACTTTCGCGGCACGGATGCGTACCATGTGCTCGTGGTTCAACGGTTCGTAGTTGATGTTCCCGGTGACGTCTTGCTTCTCCAAGCCGCCAATCCGGTGCTCGAGCCCAGGCGTGCCTGGAATGGCCCAGGGCCGGGCCAGCGTGTCTGGGTTGCGTTTGTACGGCAAATAGCCGTTCGGGGAATTGGGTTCGGTCGCGAACTCAACCTTAAATTCCGGGATGTCGTCGATGTTGGGAATCTTCCATGGCTCCGCGCCGTTCGCGAGGTAGCCGTCGGACAGAATGATCACGGGCACCATGTACTTCACAGCGATTCGGCAGGCTTCCAGAGCTGCCCAGAAACAATCGCTGGGCGTCGCCGGGGCCACGATCGGAATAGGCGCTTCCGAGTTGCGCCCGTAGAGCGCCTGCAACAGGTCGGCCTGTTCCGTTTTCGTGGGCAGGCCTGTTGACGGGCCGCCGCGCTGGATGTCGCAGATGATCAGCGGAATCTCAACAGCCACCGCCAAGCCGATCGCCTCAGTTTTCAGCGCCATGCCCGGGCCGGATGTGGTTGTGATCGCCAGCGCTCCACCATAGGCCGCTCCAATTGCCGAGGTAACCGCGGCAATTTCGTCTTCCGCTTGGAAGGTGGTTACTCCGAAATCCTTGTATTGCGAAAGCTCGTGCAGGATGTCCGACGCCGGAGTAATCGGGTAGCTGCCCTGGAACAGCCGCAGTCCGGACTTCTGGGAAGCGGTGACGAAGCCCAATGCGAGGGCCTGATTGCCGCTCAGATTGCGGTAGATGCCGGGAGCAAGCTTTGCCGGCGGAATTTCATAGCTGATCTGGAATGCTTCGGTCGCTTCGCAGTAGGAATAGCCCGCCTTCATGGCCAGCTTGTTGGCTTCCACGAGCAGGGGCTTGCTCTTGAATTTTTCCTCGATCCAGCGGACCGTCGAAGTCATGGTCCGGTTGTAGAGCCAGTAGCACATCCCCAGCGCGAAGAAATTCTTGCAGCGGTCCATGGACTTGGCATCCAGGCCGAGATGCTCCAGGGCCGCCCGCGTCAAGCGCTCAAGTTCGACGGAGAACAGCCGGTACTTGTCGAGCGAGTGATCTTCCAGCGGGTTGGCGGTCATCTGCGCCTTGCGCAGATCGTTCTCCTTGAAACTATCGGAATTGACGATCAGGATTCCGTTGGCTTTCAGGTCAGCGATGTTTACTTTCAACGCGGCGGGATTCATGGCGATCAGGACATCGACCGAATCGCCAGGAGTGAAGACATCGTTTGAGGCGAAATGGAGTTGGTAGCCGCTTACACCGGGGAGCGTGCCCGCGGGGGCGCGAATTTCGGCGGGGAAGTCTGGGAAGGTGGCGATGTCGTTGCCGTAGAGCGCGACCGTGTTGGTGAACTGGCTGCCAGTGATCTGCATGCCGTCGCCAGAGTCTCCGGCGAAACGGATTACGGCTTGGTCGATCTTTTCAGGCTTGATGCGGGATAACGGTGTATCACTTACGGTCGACATGGACTCCTGACCTATCTGGATGAACTGCTTTGTTCCCCCAAAGGAGCACGGCTCAATCGTCATGGACTTAGACGGTTGCGGCAAGTAGAGCAGATGCCCAAGGCCGACCGCCGGGAGCCGACCTGAAAAGAATACCATACCGGCCCGCGCGCGGCGGGGGAGAGGAGTCCGCCGCACGGCAATTGTGCTGTATTGCGAACGACGCGAATTTGCTCCCGGGTCGCACTGTATTTTGGGCTGCTTGGTCGTGATGACCAGAGGTCGCTTGGGTTCCGGCGTTTCCATCGCGGATGACGCAAGCATGACCTTCACCGCCACCTGCATACTATACAAAAGCTTTGAGTTAGAATTCACGAGCGATGCCGCGCCCGCGTTGGATTTCACTATCTGCCACTACGGTGCTCTGCGTTCTATCCCTTAGTTGCGGGAAGGGCGGACAGCAGCTCAATCTCCACGACCGAATACTGGCAGCCAATGTCTCGAGATTCTGCCGCCTGCCCGATGCCTGCTTCAATCCCAATGTATTGGCAATCGAGAGCGGCTACTTCGTGACGACGTTTACTGGCTCTAAGCCCGAACATGAGCGTGTACCGGCCAACGGACTCGCCAAGTATCTTCAGGCGCTCCCAGTACAAGCCTGGCCGCGTGGTCCATCGATTACGATCAGTCCAAGCGATGACGTCCTCGACCCGCGTGCCGTCGAACAAAACTTCAATGCTGCTCAACAACTCTGCCGCTCTCTGGGGCTCGAAGTGCAAGTTCGACCCGGAGGCTGAGTATCGGGTCACTTGCCTGCGCGATAGATTCCGGCGATGCCCGTCATAACTCCGACCACCAATAGAGGCAGTTCGAAGAAGAGAATATCAATCCGGATAGGCGCATGAACGCTCTTTTCCCAAATGAAATGCATGTAAATTTCATACGCAGCGACGGTGCAAAGAGCGATCACGCTGAAGCCCAGTAAACCCCGACGCCCTGGTCGAGACTTGTAGAGCATCACGGAAAAACCAACCGCGCTCGCGAGTGCGATCAGAATGATTATCTCTTGCATTTCGAGGGTGTCGTCACCTTAGCGGCAGGGCTGGGCGCGGCCCAATCGTCACGGGTTTAGGCAGTGCGGTAAGCGAACTGGCACTGGAGCCCACCGCCGGGAGCCGACCGTAAAAGGAATATAACACCCGCCCGCGCGCGGCGGGGAGAGAGTCCGCCGCGCAGCAATTGTGTTCTATTGGGAAAGACGTGCGGGAGGGTTAATAGGTTGCAGTGGCCTCGGTGGAAAAAATGAAGATCCATCCAAGGCAATCCCGACAGACAGACGTCCTATACGTGGCTTCGCGTCGTCGCCGGCTTCGTAAGACACTGATACAAACCAACTGCTGCGCGGGCTCATCAAGCCCCGCCCACGGGGACGGGGCTTGATGGCTCGTGATCAGACGCTCGACCAATCGTCAATCACGGGTAGCTCACCACTGTGACGGGCGTATCCGGGTTGGCGATGGTCGACGACCCGCCTGTGTCGTTGACCACGTTGAGAATGCCACCTTGCCCCGCCGTGGACAGGAAGATCGTGAGTAGATCATGGAGGCTTGACGCCGGCAGCGTGGTGGGAACCTCAAACGCGTGCGCGGCGAAGATGTTCACGCCTTTGTCGAAGAAGCTGTAGCTGCCCATACCGTATCCGGTGAAACTGGTTACAGAATCGGCGACCTTGAAGGCCGCCCACCCGTCTACGCCGGGAGCCTCCATCCACGCCGCTTGGTTGGGTGGGTCGTAGGGCATCTCGTTCTGGAAGAAAATGTCTGTGCCGCCGTTGCCGTTCCAGATGACCTCGAACTTCTGATAGTGCTCGACGAAAAGGCCATACGCGGTAACGTTGTCACCGTTGACGATGACACCGGTGTCGCCGGTGTTGACCGTCCAGCCCACGCCGGTGCCGTGGTCGGCACGCCATGCCCAGATATCATCCAGGATCACGTTGTTGCTGTTGACCACCAAGCTGTTCGTCGCGCTGCCGGCGGCCGCGCCGCCGATGCGGAAGAACACATCGGAAAGAACCGCCGGATCAGAGGCCTCATTGCCGCTGCCCGCATTGCCAGTTCCGATTTGCAGGAGCGCGGGAGATGTCGTTGGGCCAGCATCGAAGAGAATGCCCGAGATCATCACTCCCTGAGACCCGGCGACGCTCGCCATGGCTATGTTTCCTTTTTGCGGAACCACAGTCGCAAAACCAAGCCCGAGTACCACCGTGTCAGGATGCGTGACCTCAATGGTCTGATTGAGCTGATAAACGCCCGGTGTAAGGATGAGATTTTTGCCCGATGCCAATGCGGCGGTGATGGACGCCGCGCTATCCGTCGGATTAGCGATGAAGAAATTCTCGATGGGGATGGACGTCCCGGACGTGGGGCCACTCGCCCACGTGGTGCCCGAGGA
The DNA here is from genome assembly GCA_963721915.1 of uncultured Acidobacteriota bacterium. Classification (GTDB taxonomy): domain Bacteria; phylum Acidobacteriota; class Terriglobia; order Acidiferrales; family UBA7541; genus Acidiferrum. The sequence continues at coordinate 163,176 of CAVRLD010000016.1, forward strand.
GTTGAAGTGCACGGCAGGCGCAAAGACGTTGTAGTGTCCGCTCGAGTCGATGTACAGGTAGGGCGCTTCCCGAGTCGCCGGGCTGGTCGGAAGCGTGGTGTACGGATTCCCGCAGGGAAAACACTGCGCCGGCGCTCCCACAACTCCCGAGAACACCTGGTTCCAGACGCCATTGGTCCATCCATCGAGCTTGCTGTTCCTGACCAGAAATTGCTGTTGCGACCCGTTGATGACGGTACTGCCATCGAACTCGGAATCCGCGATAAACCCTCCGCTGGAGAATCCTGGACCGGAACAGAAGTCGAAAAGAGCTGTTAACCCATTGACATGCACACGACGCATTGGCGCGGCCTGTGACACCGCCCAGAATTCGGCTACGCCTCCGCAGCCGAGCGCCGAGTTGGCCACGAAATTAATCGTCAGGTTCGACAGCGAGCGCCAAAAGTTATCGAGGGCGATGCAGTTGTTCGCGCCAAAGCACTGGTTGGACACGTTAATGGCCCCGTTGATGACGACATCGCCCGGAGAGACGCCGAGGCCAGCCACGCTGGTGTAGTAGCCGACCTGAAAAGTGAGTGGTGCGGTTTTGGATCCGTACGTGCCGGGCGCGAACAGCAACGCATAGCGCTGGGTTCCGAATTGGTTGGACGCCTGTTGGGTTGCCACCGAGTCAACCTTCGCCTGAATCTCGCTCTGCGGCATATCGGGAGTGAAAATGAAGACGTTCGGGCCGAAGTCGGTTTGACCGGACGACGCAGGCTGAGCTGCCGTTTCGGCGCCGCCGACGGGATGGAATGTGAATGAAGCGACGACCCTGGCGGATAGCGGCATCGACACGGATGCCGCCAGAAGAGCAAACATCGCCATGCACTTAACAAACCCAGCAAAAAGGGGTACTCGACGTGGAGCACACTTGAGTATCTGCATAGTTAATTTCCTCCCGTGGTTATGGCTGTAATTCACCTTTTAACTTCCCAAAAGCGGCAGCGAGCGTAAACTCATTTCACCGGGCCGCAAATACCAGAAACATGGTATTCGGAGCGCCGTCGGCGGTGTGAAATGGGCATCAGGGCACCGCAACATTGCCCAGGTCGCGTCCCACTTTTGCAGCGCGCCTCTGCTTATCCCAACCCGTTGTAGACCGATTCCGACAAGAAACTAAACGTTGGAAATGAGGGAAATGAAAAAACGGGGTTCTGGCCGAGTGGTCGGCCAACCGGACGTAATTTACGTACGCCGGCCATGGTGACGGTCTAGTTCCGGTTTCCCAATTACTCGGATGTAATCGCCAAGCCGTCAGAAATGGCCACATTCCTGAGTTGATGACTAGGGCGACCTGTTGGCCGACATCCCTTAAATTTCAACACTCCCACAAATCTAGCAAAACATTTTGACCTTCTTTAGCATCAACGCTCATAAGAAGTAATGGCGAGGGATCCGGCAATGCCGGCCGCAAAGCGTGCGGGTTTGGTTCACCCCACGAGGCTGGTAGGGCGAGGGATTGAGAGAGCTACTTTGGCTGCATTCAGGACGTTTCGCCGCTCACCCGCTGTTGCGGGATTGGCAGTTTTGACTCTGGTGATGACCGGAGCTGCCTCCTTAGTTTGTGCACAGCGGGACACGGCGACCGCTAATGGCGAGTTACCGCATTCCGCTTCGTTACCACCTTCAACCAGGCGAGCTGCTCAAGATTTGGCTGCGCTCGGGAAGCGCATTTTCCACGACACGCCGAACGAGGCAAGCCTCTACGTCGGAGCTCGCCTGGCTTGCAACAGTTGCCACCTAAACGACGGCACCACTCCGTATGCCGCTCCCATGACCGGAATCGCACCGCTGTTTCCAGAGTTCAGTCAGCGCGCCAAACGAATGATTTCTCTGCAAGATCGCATCGACGAATGTTTTATCCTTAGTGAAAATGGGCGTCCGCTTCCGGAAAACGGAAAGGAAATGACGGCGCTGGTCGCCTACATCGAATCTCTATCCGGGCAGAATGATGGCGGCGCAGAGCCTTCCGGCCGTGGCCTCGTGGAACTTCCAACCCTGAACGGTAATCCGCAGAGAGGAGAAGCGATATTCGCGGCCCAGTGCGCCGCGTGTCACGGTTCTGAGGGGAACGGCGTCGGCTCGACCTTCCCTCCGCTCTGGGGTCCGCAATCATTTAACGACGGGGCCGGCATGTTCGGGATAGAAAACATGGCCGCTTTTGTGGTCAGGAATATGCCGCCGGCGAGTCTGGGGTCGCTGACGCCGCAGCAGGCCTTCGACGTATCTTCTTATATCCACACCAAGCCGCGCCCCAAATACAATCCGGCATTTGACAAATACTAATTCGACGCCCTCGGACGTTTTGCGAACCCTCAAACATTCGCTTTCTCCAGCGGCCCGCGGAAGTATTCTTCCAACTCTCGCGCAATGCCGTTCCGCAACTTTCTCGATTCGCTGTTCAATTAATCACGATCGTGAGCGGCCTGTGTTCCCCTTGTTGCGCTGTTAAGGCAAGGAAATCCCTGCCGTCCGTCGAGGCGACCTCCTTCGGCCCGAGCTTTCTGCAAGCGCGAAGTTCAGACACGATGAAAATCGCCCCGATGAAATGACGACGAACGACGGCGGTGATGCATTTACGCCGCCGCCGTTACGGCGCGAGGGCAGTGACGAATGGCTCTCCATTCGGAGTACCGAGGCCGGTGACGTTGTCCCAGCCGACCCCAGTCGCGAGGGAAGTATCGGTAGAGCCAACACACCCGCTCACGAGACAAGTGGAATCACAGCACAAGCACTTAACTTTTCCTTGACGTTCGCTTTCTTTTCGCCTAAGTTGATGGCATCGACGCTGCAAGCGCAGACGCAGCCACAAACTGAAAAGCGAGGTCCCCCGATGGCCCTGACCAAGCGACAGAAAGAAGTGCTCGATTACCTCGTATCGTTCGAGACCAAGCACGGTTACGCGCCCAGCTTCGAAGAAATTGGCAAAGGTTTAAAGCTGACTTCGTTGGCGACGGTGCACAAGCACATCACCACGCTCGAGAAAAAGGGCTTTATTCGCCGCGGCTATAACCAGAGCCGCTCTATCGAAATCTTGCAATTGCCGAAATCTCCCAAGGAACAAGTGATCGATCGGCGCGTGCAGGAATTGCCGTTGGTTGGCCGCATCGCCGCAGGTCGCCCGCTGGAAGCCGTCGAAGAGCGCGAGACACTTTCCCTGGGTGACTTCACCCACGGCGGAAATTCCTTCGCGCTGAAAGTGAAGGGCAGTTCCATGATTGAAGACCACATCATGGACGGCGATTTCGTCGTCTGCGAGCAAACCCAGGTAGCGAATCCCGGCGACATCGTAGTCGCGCTCGTCAGCGGCGATGAAGCCACGCTGAAACGCTTCTACCGCGAAGGACCTGGAAAGATTCGCCTGCAGCCGGCCAATTCCGAAATGGCGCCGATCATTGTCCCAGCGAATGAAGTGAAGATTCAGGGCCGCGTCATCGGCGTTCTTCGAAAATATTAACTTGCGCCCGGTCTGTCGTTAGCGTCCGCAAATCCCCTGTAGAACCCGAGCAAAAGCTGCGAGACCCGAATTGGCTCGCAGTCTTTCCGATCTTTTCCGCCATCCAATCGTCGGTTCGTGAATGTCTACTCATCGCCTGTGTACTCATTGCGCCGCAACCCCGCTTGCCCTTTCGGCGTCGTGATGTAGGCCTGATAAAATGCAAGTTGGTATTGGACCCGTACCGAGCATCGGAGCCGCACGGAATGTCGAGCGTTAAAGAGAAACTGTCGCAGATTATTACCTGCACCCTCTGTATCTGCCTGATCTTCGGCGTCTTGTGCCCCAGCCCGGCCCGCGGGTATTCCATCATGGCTCACGAGGCCATCATCGACGCCGCCTGGGATATCAGCATCAAGCCGCTTTTGTTGCAGCGTTTTCCGCAGGCCACTCCGGAGGAGCTGAAAAACGCTCACGCTTACACTTATGGCGGCGCGATTATTCAGGATCTCGGCTACTACCCCCACGGAAGCCACTTCTTCAGCGATCTGACGCACTATTGCCGAAGCGGCGATTTTATCCTGGCGCTGCTGCGCGATTCTCAGGATTTGAATGGCTATGCCTTCGCGCTCGGCGCGCTGTCTCACTATGCCGCCGACAACGACGGCCACAAAATCGCCACGAATCCCTCCGTGCCGATCCTCTATCCCGAGTTGAAGAAAAAATATGGCGACGTCGTGACCTACGAACAGAACCCGCTCGCCCACGTTAAAACGGAATTCGGATTCGACGTGCTGGAGGTCGCCAGGCAACGGTATGCTCCCGACAGCTATCACGATTTCATCGGATTCGAGGTCGCGACGCCCCTGCTGGAGCAGGCTTTTCGCGAAACGTATGGGCTCGAGCTGAAATCAGTCGTGACGGATGAAGCGAAAGTGATCGGTTCGTACCGGCGAGCGGTCAGCACGCAGATCCCCAAGGCCACTCGAATTGCCTGGACCCTAAAGAAAGACGACATCCTGAAGGATCAGCCCAGCCTGACGAAACGCAAGTTTCTGTACAATCTTTCCCGCGCCAGCTACGAAAAGAATTGGGGCAAGGAATATCAAAAGCCAACCTTCTTCGAACGATTTATGGCTTTCCTGGTAAGACTTCTTCCGAAGTTCGGCCCCCTGAAAGTTCTCAAGTTGCGCACCCCAACGCCGGACACAGAGCGCAAATTCGAAGCCAGTTTCAATGCCGCCCTGGATCGCTACAAGCTCTTATTGACGCAGACGCGCTCGGGTACGCCGGATGTCCCCAACGACAACTTCGACACTGGTACCGTGACCCCGCCCGGAGCCTATTTCATGAACGACGACGTCCACGCCAAGTTGCTCGAGGAACTCGCCAAGCAAAATTTCGCCGGAGTCACGCCCGACCTCCGTGCCGAGCTTTTGCAATTTTATTCCGATCCCAACGCGCCGAATGCCACCAAGCGCAAACCCAAGGATTGGACCAAAGTTCAAGTAGCCCTGCAGCAGTTGAAGAATACCCCGCAGGCTCCAGTCACTGCCGAGATCTTGCCTCCCTCCGAGTGACTCACGCGCGAGTCGCGCAATCGTTTCTTCCAACCTCTCCATGAATTTCGTTTTTCCGCCGAATCGAATAAACTGCTGCTGCGCCACGCTGTGTTCGTGAAACAATGTTGGGTTTCGCGTCGCACTTTGATCGCTTCCGGGATGAAGAAAACCAAATCGATTCAGAAATTGCTCGCAGCCAATCGCAGCGAGATCGCCATTCGCATCTTTCGCGCCGCCACCGAACTCGGCCTGCGCACCGTAGGCATTTATTCCCAGGAGGATCGCCTCGGCCTGCACCGCTTCAAAGCCGACGAAGCCTATCAAGTTGGCGCAGGCAAAGGTCCCGTCGAGGCTTATCTGGATATTGCCGGAATCGTCGCCCTCGCCAAAGAACGAGGCGTAGACGCGATCCACCCGGGTTACGGTTTCCTCTCCGAGAACCCCGCGTTCGCACGCGCTTGCGAGCAGGCTGGAATCACGTTTGTAGGTCCCACGCCCGCCCTGCTGGAATTGCTTGGCGACAAGACTGCCGCGAGAAAGCTGGCGGCGTCAGCAGGCGTTCCGGTGTTGCCGGGCACGGAAGATCCCGTTAAGTCAGCCAGCGAAGCGCAAAAGATCGCGCAAGAGATCGGCTATCCAATCATCGTGAAAGCTGCGATGGGCGGCGGCGGCCGCGGCATGCGCGTTGTTCGCGACCCTTCACAACTCGCGGCCTTGCTCGAAGAAGCGCAAGGCGAAGCGCGGTCCGCGTTTGGTGATGCGAGCGTATTCCTCGAAAAGTATTTACCGCGCGCCCGCCATCTCGAAGTGCAAATTCTCGCCGACCACCATGGCAACCTGCTGCATCTCTACGAGCGCGACTGTTCCGTGCAGCGCCGCCATCAGAAAGTCGTCGAAGTCGCTCCCGCCGCGAATCTCCCCTCCAGCATTCGCAACGAGTTATGCGACGCCGCCGTCCGCCTCGCACGCAAAGCCAACTACCGCAACGCCGGCACCGTCGAATTCCTCTACGACGTCGATGCCCAGAAGTGGTACTTCATCGAAGTCAACCCGCGCATCCAGGTCGAACACACCGTAACCGAAATGGTCACCGGCATCGACCTGGTGCAATCGCAGATTCTCGTCGCGCAAGGCCACTCCTTACACGACCCTCCGATGTCGTTGCCACGACAGCAAAACGTTCCGCTCTACGGCGCAGCCCTGCAATGCCGTGTAACCACCGAAGATCCCGAGAAAAATTTCGCCCCCGACTACGGAAAAATTTCCACCTACCGTTCCCCCGCCGGATTCGGCATCCGCCTCGACGGCGGCACCGCCTACGCCGGCGCCGTCCTCGCCGCCTACTACGATTCGCTCCTCGTTAAGGTGACCGCCTGGGGCAAAGACTTGCCCGAAGCCTGCAGCCGCATGGACCGCGCGCTGCGCGAATTTCGCATCCGTGGCGTCACCACCAATATTCCCTTCGTCGAAAATGTCGTCAATCATCCGAAATTTCGCGCCGGCGAAATCACCACGTCGTTCCTCGACGATTCCCCGGAGCTTTTCCGTTTTCCCAGCCGCGGCGACCGCGCCACCAAACTCCTCTCCTACCTCGGCGACGTAATCCTCAACGGCAATCCCGAAGTCAAAGGCAAAAAAGTCCCCGACGTGCTGGAACCGGCCGCCCTCCCCAACACGCCCGGCATCGAACCGCCGCCCGGCACACGTCAGCTACTCCAAAAACTGGGACCCGAAAAATTCGCCGCGTGGGCCCGCAAAGAAAAACGCCTCCTGATCACCGACACCACCTTCCGTGACGCGCACCAATCCCTGATGGCCACTCGCGTCCGCACCTTCGACATTCTCGCCACCGCAAGCGCCGTCGCCCAGCGTCTCCCCAATCTCTTCAGCCTAGAAATGTGGGGCGGCGCCACGTTCGATACCTCCCTCCGTTTCCTGCACGAAGATCCCTGGCAACGCCTGCGCGAACTCCGCGAGCGCGTCCCCAACATCTGTTTCCAGATGCTCCTCCGCGGCGCGAACGCAGTAGGCTACGCCTCATATCCGGATAACGTAATCAAGGAATTTGTGCGCGAGTCTTACGCCCAAGGCATCGACATCTTCCGCATCTTCGACTCTCTCAATTCCATCGACAACATGCGCGTCTCCATCGACGCCGCTCTCGAAACCGGCGCGATCTGCGAACCCGCCATCTGCTTCACCGGCGACATGCTCGACGCGACGCGCCCCAAGTATTCACTGCGGTATTACGTCGCGATGGCTAAGCAACTCGAAAAAATGGGCGCGCATTTCCTGGCCATCAAAGATATGGCCGGCCTCTGCAAACCCTACGCTGCCCACGCGCTCGTCAAAGCCCTGCGCGACGAAATCGAAATCCCTATCCACTTCCACACCCACGACACCAGCGGCATCAACGCCGCCTCGGTGCTGAAAGCCTCCGACGCCGGAGTGGACGTCGCCGATGCCGCCATGGCCGCGATGAGCGGCGGCACCAGCCAGCCCAATCTCAACTCCGTCGTCGAGGCCCTCCGCCACACGCCGCGCGACACCCAGCTCGATGTCGCCGCGCTCAATGAATGCTCCGACTATTGGGAAGTAGTGCGCACCTACTACTTGCCCTTCGATTCCGGCCCGAAAGCCGGCTCGGCACGCCTCTATCAACACGAAATCCCCGGCGGCCAATTCACCAACCTGCGCGAACAAGCCGCCGCCATGGGTCTCGGCCATCGCTGGCGCGAAGTGGAAACCACGTATGCCGAAGTGAACCAGCTCTTCGGCGACATCGTGAAAGTCACACCGTCCAGCAAAGTCGTAGGCGACATGACGCTGTTCCTGATGGCGAAAGATATGCGCCCGCAGGACCTGCTGAAGCTCGACGAAAAACACGATCTCTCGCTGCCCAATTCCGTGGTCGAAATGTTTACGGGTGTGCTCGGAGTTCCTCCGGGCGGATGGCCGAAGAAATTGCAAAAAATTATCTTGCGCGGCGCCGAGCCACTCAAAGGCCGATCCAGCGCCAGTATGCCGCCCGCCAATTTCGAGGACGAGCAAGCCGCGCTCGAGAAAAAAGTCGGCCACGAGATCCAGCGCGATGCTCTGCTCAGCTATCTTCTCTATCCCGAAGTTTTTCTCAAGTACGACAAATTTCGCCAAACGTATTCCGACGTCAGTGTCCTCCCCACTCCGCCGTTTTTCTACGGCCTGAAATCCGGCGAGGAAATCACGGTAGACATCGAGCCCGGCAAGACGCTGATCCTGAAGTTCCTGACCATCAGCGACCCCCACCCCGACGGCACCCGCACGTTATTTTTCGAACTAAACGGCCAGCCACGCGAGGTCAACGTTCGCGACCGCGCCCTTCGCGTCGTCGAGCGAACCCATCCCAAAGCCGATCCAGCCGACCCCGGCCAGGTAGGCGCCCCCACGGCCGGCGTAGTCTCCGGCGTTGCCGTCCAGGCCAATCAAACCGTCGAGCGTGGCGCAAAGCTTCTCACCCTCGAAGCCATGAAAATGCAGTCCAACATTTACGCCACCATCTCCGGTCGCATCGCCAAAATCCTGGTCACCCACGGCGCCCACGTCGAGGCCAAAGATTTGCTGGTAACCATCGTTCCGTGAGCTTTCTCTCGTGAGTTCGGGCCAGCTCCGCAAACACAACCAGTTCCGTTCGCGCTTCCTCCGCAACCAGCGCGACCTGATCGTCTATCTCCCGCCAGGCTACGACGAACAACCGCAGCGCCGTTTCCCAGTCCTCTATCTCCACGACGGCCAGAATCTTTTCGATCGAGCCACCGCCTTTGGAGGGCAAGACTGGAACGTGCACGGCGCAGCCGACCATCTCATCCAAGCAGGCACCATCACACCGCTCATCATCGTCGGCATCTACAACACCGGCAAATCCCGCATCCACGAATACACCCCCACCAAAACCCCAAAGCTCGGCGGAGGCCGCGCCGACCGTTACGCCAAATTCCTGTTGCAGGAAGTTATGCCATTCATCCACCGAGAGTACCGCGCGCTGGACGACCGGTCCGTCACCGGCATTGGCGGTTCCTCGCTAGGCGCGCTCGTATCCTTATACTTCGGCCTGAAATACCCGCAAACGTTCGGCAAGATTGCCGCGGTCTCCCCATCGGTCTGGTGGAATCAGCGAATGATCCTGCGCTTCGCAGCCGCGGCGCCGGTCCAGCCGCGGCCCTCGATCTGGCTGGACATCGGCACGAAAGAAGGCCCGCGCATCGTCCCCGACGTCGAACAATTCCGCGACGTCCTCCTAAAGAAAGGCTGGCGCGAAGGCCAAGACCTTCACTACGAGCGCGTCGAAGGCGGCGAACACAACGAAGCCGCCTGGTCCCAACGCATAGGCCGCGTCCTTCAATTCCTCTATCCCGCCGCTATTGGCCGCTAGCCTCACCTACGGCGCGTGCCAGGCCATGTGAGTCCACCCTCGGATAGCGGGTTCTTCAGGACTGTTAGTTCTCGATATTCAACGAATTCGCGAGCGCGCTTGCGAAAGCGGCATCGAGATGTTTCAAAATCTCGCATTCGCGTAGCGCATCATCGCGCATGCCAAGCTGAAGGTAGGCTCGCCCAAGCAGGTGATGAAGCTTTGGATCGTTGGGATTGATACTCGCCGCTTGTACGAAGCAATCTTTGGCTTCTTCGACTCGTCCGATTTGCAGATTCACGTCGCCCAAATTTGCGAGAGCCAGAAACTGGTTCGGCTGCAATTTAAGCGACTCCTGGTACGCGACAGCAGCTTCAGGGAAGGTTTTTGGATCGAAGTGAAGGGCGCATCCGAGTTGTAAGTGAGCTTCCGCAGAATCTGGTTTCAAGCGCAAGGCTTTCCTAGCAGAATGCATCGCTTCGGCTGGTCTATGCAGCTGTAAATACGAAGTGGCAAGTCCGCAATAGTTTTCCGCGTTATCAGGTTCCAGCCGCACAGCATTCTGAAATGCGCCTACGGCGTCGTCATGTTGTTTGAGTTCGCTATAAACCTCACCGAGCGTTCGATAAACTTCGGCAAATTCCGGGCCCAGCCTCAGTGCTCTGAGAAAAGGATCGATCGCTTGTCGGAATTCTCCGAGTTCACAGAACGTCATGCCGAGGCTGTGGTGGCCGGCCGGGTCGCTTGGATTGAGCCATATGTATTCTTGGAACTGCTCGACCGCCTCTCTGAAGCGTCGCGACTTGAAGTGTTCTTGGCCTAGCTCCCAACATGCGGCCACGTTCTTGCTTTGCATTTGCACATTCTAGCCTATCCTCGCTAAGCGCAAGTTTTAGTCGGGCATGCACGCCCCATTTGCTCGGATTGCGGGGAACTGACCAACCACGCCAAATGCTTTCCCTTGACCTAGTTCTGTGCCTGCGGCATCTTGTGACCTCACATGCCGCAATCCCGTCCTCAAACCATCCTCTGCGTAAGCTCCTACGAAAAGGGCCAGGAATTCCTCCGCACCTGCAAATCCATGGGCTGGCGAGTCCTGCTGCTAACCGTCGAAAAATTCCGCAACGGTGACTGGCCTCGCGACGTCATCGACGAAATGTTCTTCATGCCCGAGGAACTCCCTCTGCAACATCTGATCTACACGGTCAGCTATATGGCCCGTAGCCAACCCATCGACCGCATCGTCGCCCTCGACGAATTCGACATGGAAAATGTCTCCGCCCTCCGCGAGCACCTGCGCATCCCCGGCATGGGCCTGACGACAGTCCGTTACTTCCGCGACAAACTAGCCATGCGCACCCGCGCCCATGAAGCCGGCATCGCAGTCCCCGAATTCGCCCACGTCCTCAACTACGACCACCTCCGCGGCTTCATGGAGCGTGTCCCCGGTCCATGGCTGCTAAAGCCCCGTTCGCAAGCCTCCGGCATCGGCATGAAGAAGATCCACTCGTCCGACGAGCTCTGGCCCTGGCTCGATCAGTTAGGCGACCAGCAATCCTTCTATCTCCTCGAGCAATTCATTCCCGGCACGGTCTACCACGTAGACAGCGTAGTCTCCGAACGCGAAATCGTCTTCGCCGAACCCCACGCCTACGGCTCCCCACCGCTAGACGTCTCCCACCAGGGCGGCGTCTTCACCACCAGCACGCTCCCAAGGGAAGCGGCCGACACCAAACAAGTACTCGAAGCCAATCGCCAGGTGATCGAAGGGCTGGGCTCAGTCCGCGGCGTAACCCACGCCGAATTCCTCCGCTCAAACGCCGACGGCAAATTCTATTTCCTCGAAATCGCCGCCCGCGTAGGCGGCGCCTACATAGCCGACGTAGTAGATGCCGCCAGCGGCGTAAATCTCTGGCGCGAATGGGCCCGCCTGGAACTGGGAGCAGGCAAGCAACCCTATACTCCGCCCACAACCCGCGCCGATCATGCCGGCGTAATCCTCTGCCTGGCCCGCCAGGAGCATCCCGACACCCGCGCCTACACCGACCCAGAAATCACCTACCGCGTAAACAAATACCACCACGCAGGCTTCGTCCTGAAATCCCCCAGTCACGACCGCATCCAACAACTCCTCAACTCCTACGCCACCCGCTTTCAAAACGATTTCCTAGCCACCCAACCAGTCCCCGACAAACCCACCGCATGAAAGTCACGCGAAGTAATGAAGCAACGAAATAAAGAAGTAATGAGAAAGGCGAGCGAGCACCTTTGTAACGCGGGCTTCGTTTATCCTTTGAGCCCCGAAGGGCTCCGCCCGGCGTAACCCTCGTCAGAACTCAACCGCTCGGCGCACATTCCACCAGGCCGAGCTTTTTCGTTACTTCATTACTTCTTTACTTCATTACGTCACGTCATTACGTCGCCTCTTCTCAAACAAAAAGCGAAACCCTGTACCAAGGTCCAGTAACCTTCTGGAACGATTTCTCCACGCTCCATTTGCCCGCTACCACACCAAGGACTAGAGTTTGCTGTGCCCCAGCCTGCAGTTCGGCGTTGGGGTGCCACTGTCTAGGGAGAGTTTTCGATGTGGGGAAATAAGAAGCCGGATACGCCGCAAGCTGCGCAGCCGGAGCCCGTGAATCCAATAATCAATCAGCCGCCGAAGCCTGCTCCGGCGTCTTGGGAGGAAAAACCCGCGATGAGTACAGATTCCATGCGTCCATTGAGTGCCACTTCGGACCGCTCCAGCGCGCGGCTCGGATCCAGCCTGCACGTGAAAGGCGAGATCTCCGGCAGCGAAGACCTGCTGATCGACGGCTCAGTCGAAGGACTGATCCAGCTCGACGAGCGCAAGCTGACGGTCGGAGCCACGGCGAAAGTAACCGCCGATATCATTGCCCGTGAAGTGGTGGTCTACGGCACTGTGAAGGGCAACCTTCGCGCCAAAGACCGGATCGAGATCAAGAAAGATGGTTCCGTCAACGGCGACCTCACCACGTCGCGCATCATGATTGAAGACGGCGCCTACTTCAAAGGCTCGATCGAAATCGACAAGACCGGCGACAAGGATTCCAGCCACAGCGCGTTTGCCAAGAAGGACACTTCTCCGGCCACCGCTGGCAAAACCATCTAAGCCCGCAACCGGCTTCCATTCAGCCTCTCCATAACCATTGCTGCAACCGCGGCGCGAGACCTCCTCGCGCCGTTTTTCATTTCCGCCGATCCCTCCTCGGGTATCGCCTCCATCTAAGCTGTTGGCACAAAATCCTCGCTCCAGGCTCCTGGCACGATTGCGCTGAGCCTCGCGTCAAGCCTTCGTTTGACAAAGCATAGGGGCTAGGGGTATAAATAGCCCTAGGGGGTATATGAAATGCCCGCAACGAAAACTCTTCCGCGAAAAGCCGCCGTCAAATCACCAGCCGCCAACTGTGCCTGCGCAATCCACGGCGAATCCCGGAAGGCAATCGGCGTCGATCCCCAACTCAAGGACGCCAATCGCAACCGCCTTCGCCGCATCGAAGGCCAAATTCGCGGCCTCCAGAAAATGGTCGAAGACGATCGCTACTGCGCCGACATCATCACGCAAGTCGCCAGCGTCCAGGAAGCCCTCCGCGGCGTAGCCCGAAATCTGATGCGCAACCACCTGCACCATTGCGCCGCCAAAGCCCTGCGCAGCAACAAAAAGCAAGAAGCCGAAGCTATGTATGACGAACTGCTGGAAATGATCTACGCCCACTTACGTTAATTGGAGACGACCGGTGGCGACGACCTGTAACACAGGGCGAAGTCCGCGGAGCCCTGCGGCCGTTTCTCAGCCAAAGTAAGCGGATGAAATGAGCTAACCGATGCCAAAGCACGACACCAATTCCCAAGATTCAGGAAACGAATCCCGATTGGCCAAAGACCCCATCTGCGGAATGACCGTCGACCCCCAAAAGGCCGCCGCGCAGATCGACCACGCCGGCCAAAGCTATTATTTTTGCTCGAAGGGATGTGCGCAACGATTCGCGCAATCCCCCGAAAAATACGCCGCTGCCATGGTCGATTCGCCGAAGCTCCCTGCCTCTCGCCCAGCCACGGCTGATGCGTCGAAACCTCCCGCTCACGCAGTCGTGGAATCAGGCGCAGCAGCGAAACCCGCAGCCGTGCCCTCCGCTGCGCACAGGCACACTGCGTCAACGAATTTCGCGCCGTCGGCAGCGCCGCACGGTGTGCGCTACACCTGCCCGATGCATCCTCAAATCGTGCGCATGGGCCCGGGCTCCTGCCCCATCTGCGGCATGGCGCTCGAGCCGATGGATCCGCTCGCCGCCGTCGAAGCCGATCCCGAATACGACTCCATGTGCAAGCGATTCTGGATCAGCGCCGCGCTTTCGCTACCGCTCCTCGTTCTCTCCATGTTCGGCGAATACCTCGGTCTGCATCTCGCTCCAACCCTTCGCAACTGGATTGAATTCGTTCTCGCGACCCCGGTCGTCTTGTGGGGCGGCTGGCCGTTCTTCCAACGCTTTTGGGATTCGCTGGTTCACCGCAGCCCCAATATGTTCACGCTGATCGGCCTCGGCACCGGCGCCGCATATCTCGAGAGCGTCGTGGCCACGATCTTCCCGCAAATATTTCCAGCGTCATTCCACGCGATGGATGGCGGCGCGCCGGTTTACTTTGAAGCCGCCGCCGTGATCACCACGCTCGTTTTGCTGGGCCAGGTGCTGGAGCTGCGCGCACGCCGGCAAACCTCCGGCGCCATTCGCGCGCTGCTGAATCTCGCTCCACAACAAGCGCACTGGATCGCTGCGGACGGTCACGAACAAGACGTGCCGCTGGATCAAATCAAACCCGGCGACAGGTTGCGCGTAAGGCCCGGTGAGCGCGTGCCCGTCGATGGCGCAATCGTCGAAGGCGCCAGCGCGATCGACGAATCGATGCTGACCGGCGAATCGATGCCCGCCGAGAAATCGAAAGGCGACAAGGTCACCGGAGGCACGCTCAACACCAGCCGCAGCTTCGTCATGGTAGCCGAGCGTGTTGGCAACGAAACCATGCTCGCCCAGATCGTGAAGCTCGTCAGCGAAGCCCAACGCAGCCGCGCGCCAATGCAGCGCCTGGCCGATCGAGTCGCTTCCTACTTCGTGCCCGCAGTCGTCGCCACCGCTGCGCTCGCATTCCTGGTCTGGGCATTTCTCGGCCCGCGGCCGCGTTTCGCGCACGCGCTCGTCGCCGCGATCTCCGTGCTGATCATCGCTTGCCCATGCGCGCTGGGCCTCGCCACGCCGATGTCCATAATGGTTGCGGTCGGCCGCGGTGCGCACGCGGGCGTCCTCGTCCGTAATGCGGAAGCGCTCGAGACTCTAGCCAAGGTCGATACGCTCGTCATCGACAAAACCGGAACTCTCACCGAAGGCAAGCCCAAGGTCGATCGCGTGATCGTGTTCGATCCAGCCAGCCACACCAGCGGGGCCACGCAGTCCGACGAGGACCTCATTCGGCTGGCAGCAAGTGTCGAGAGCGCCAGCGAGCACCCGCTGGCCCGCGCCATCGTTCGCGCCGCCGAAGAACGACGTATTTCGCTGGCGCCCGTAGTCGATTTTCGCGCCACCGCCGGCGGTGGCGCGGAAGGCCGGATCCAGAACGACGCGGTCCGGATTGGCACTCTCACCTTCTTAAGACAGCGTGGCGTCGACACTTCCATCGCAGAAGACGATCCCTCTCTGAAAGCCTCGACAGCGGCCACCCTCGTCTTCGTGGCCGTAAACCAAAAGCTCGCTGGCGCGTTCGCCCTCGCCGATCCCATCAAAGCGTCCGCAGCAGCTACCATCCGCGAACTGCGCGGCGAAGGCATCGACATTGTTGTCGCAACAGGCGATCGTCGCGAAGTCGCAGAGCGCATCGCGCGCGACCTTGCCATCGATCAAGTCGAAGCCGAGGTCCAGCCGCAGCAGAAAGCCGAAATCGTCGCCCGCCTGCGCCAGCAAGGCCACGTCGTGGCCATGGCCGGCGACGGCATCAACGACGCCCCGGCCCTAGCTGCCGCGGACGTAGGCATCGCCATGGGCACCGGCACCGACGTCGCCATCGAGAACGCCGGCATCACGCTGCTGAAAGGAGATCTCCGCGGCATCCTCCGAGCCCTCCATCTAAGCCGCGCCACCATCACCAACATCAAACAAAACCTGGCCTTCGCCTTCCTCTACAACACTCTGGGCATTCCCATCGCCGCCGGCGTCCTCTACCCGTTCTTCGGCTGGCTCCTGAGCCCCATGCTAGCCAGCGCCGCCATGAGCCTCAGCTCGGTCTCTGTAATCGCCAACGCCCTTCGCCTCCGCAAAGCTAGACTGTAGTCTCGCCGGGGTTCGCGGCAAGTCGTAGCGGCAAGTCTTCCGACCGCACTAAGCAGCCAGCCGACAACACCTACTGTGACGAGGGAACATCAGGAATGATATGATCAAAGGTATGAGGTAATTATGCCGTCCCGTAAAACGCTGCCTCGCGATCGCGGCAAGCATCTCAAGCAACGTAGGACTTTTACTCTTTCTCCGGAATCTATCGCACTTCTCGAACAACTCGCCAATCGACGCGACCCCAATCGACGCGTGTCGATCTCCGCGGTCCTGGAAAATGTGCTGACGGCCGTCCGTGAAGAGCAGCAGCGCCTGGCAAACGAGCGTGCCACGCAGAAATACTACGACGAACGGTCCGTGGCCGAAGAGGAAGAAGGGATCGCCTGGGCGCGTTTTGCACTCTCCCAATTTCCCGACTCCTCGCGGGAGGAAGTCTAGGTGAAGACATCTCCCCTTCGCGGGCAAATCGCCTTTGTGGCTCTGCCGCAGGACCCGCCAGGGAAAGGGCCCAGGCCGGTCATCATCGTCTCGCTGGATGGTCGGAATCGTCACCCGCGCGCCCACGACGTCCTCGTCGTTCCGCTCTCCACCAGCGTTCACAAAGCCGATTATCCGGCTCACTTGTTCTTGAGTGCTGGCGAGACCGGCCTTTCTGCGGATTCCATCGCCCGCGCGGAAGACATCACGGTGGTAGCAAAATCGGCCCTCTTCGACCCTCGCATTCCCCTGCGCGTTGTCAGCAATCGGCGCATTTGTGAACTGGCTGAGAAGGTGAAGTTCGCGATGGGTTGCCCCTAAGTGAAAGTGATTCTATTTGGTGCTTCAGGGATGGTTGGGCAAGGAGCCTTGCGGGAATGCTTACTTGATCCCGAGATCGCTGAAGTTCTAGCGATTGGTCGGAGAGCCACGGGTCAGCAACACGCGAAGTTGCGGGAATTGGTGCGCGATTTGTTCGATTTGTCGGATATTGCCGCGAGCCTGGCGGGTTACGACGCTTGCTTTTTCTGTCTGGGTGTTTCGGCGATGGGGATGAAGGAGGCGGAGTACCGGCGTGTGACGTATGACCTGACGATGTCGGTGGCGCAAACTCTGGCGCAGCAAAATCCGCCGATGACATTTCTCTATGTGTCCGGAGCGGGCACGGACAGTTCCGAGCGCGGGCGAACTATGTGGGCGCGCGTGAAGAGCAAGACCGAGAACGATTTGCTGAGGTTACCGTTTACAGCAGCGTACATGCTGCGCCCTGGATACATCCAACCGATGCACGGCATCCGCTCCAAGACGGGATGGTATCAGGCGCTCGATACGGTGATAGCGCCGACGTATCCGCTGTGGAAGGCGCTCTTCGGAAAGTATGTGACCACGACGGAAGATTGGGGCCGCGCCATGATCAGGATCGCAAAACGCGGCGCCCCCAAGCGCGTGCTCGAGAATCAGGACATAAACGCGATGTTGATTTGAGGGTTGCCGGTATCGATTTTGGCGCGAGCACCGCGGCGGGATAGTCTCCGAACTCTAAACCCGCACCCTTGAAAATCTAAGGGTGCTGCACCCTGCGCTTTGGAGCGAAGAGGATCACCAAGCCTCCGGCGAGTGCGGTGAATAGGAGAACGGTGAGGCCTGGCGAAAACGATCCTGATTTCGTGCTCAGGTAGCCGAACAGGTAGGGTCCAACAAATCCCGGGATACTGCCGATGGCATTGATCATCCCCACTGCGGCCGCTGCTGACGACTTGCACAAATATTCGGTGGGCATGGCCCAGAGCACGGGCAGATAGGAATTACCCACAGTGGCAATCGTAAACAAGAGAAGCAAGAGCGAGAAGGAATGCGGGTGCAGGACCAAGCCGAAGAATCCTGCTGCCGCGAGGAGAACCGGCGCGGCTACGTGCC
Source organism: uncultured Acidobacteriota bacterium (assembly GCA_963721915.1). Classification (GTDB taxonomy): domain Bacteria; phylum Acidobacteriota; class Terriglobia; order Acidiferrales; family UBA7541; genus Acidiferrum. Next base: position 180,834 of record CAVRLD010000016.1, read on the forward strand.
AGCGTCTCTCGAGTTTTTTATCGGAATGCCAGCCGAGGCTCAACATCGCGAGGAACAACGCAACATAGGGCAACGCGCCGAGCATACCAACTCGCGCATCGGAAAATCCCGTCAGGCGCTTCATCATCGTTGGGAGCCAAAACAGCAAACTGTAAAACGTAAAATTACTGAAAACGTAGGACGCGGTGAGGATCAGGACGGTGGGGGAGCGCAGGGCCTGCATCACCGGCGGGGTCTCGGTGAGGGTGTTCCGCTCGTCGCAGAGACGCGACTCCAGCCAGTCTCGCTGTTCACCACGCAACCATTTTGCTTCGGCGGGCAGGTTTGTCAGGTAGAAGTAGGCGACGACGCCGAGTGCGATGGCGGGCAGGCCCTCCAGAATAAACAGCCATCGCCAGCCCGCTAGGGAGAACCAGCTCTGGCCGAGAATTGCGCCGGCGAGCGGCGAGCCAATCACGAAAGAGAGCGGAATCGCGGACATGAAGTTGCTCGTGGCTTTTGCGCGATCCGCCTGCAGGAACCAATGGCTCAGGTACACAATCACACCGGGGAAAAAGCCCGCTTCCGCCGCGCCTAGCACAAAGCGTGCCGCGTAGAGCTGCGCCGGTGTGTGTACCAGCGCGGTGAGCGCGGTCATCAAGCCCCACGCGATCATGGTGATGGAGATCGTTCCGCGCGCGCTCCAGCGTTCCACCAGCAAGGCGCCGGGAATTTGCAACGCCACGTAGCCGATGAAGAAGACGCCTACTCCCAATCCAATTACGCGATCGCTGAATCCCAGATCCCGAGACATGCCGATGGCGGCGTAGGCGAGGCTGGTGCGGTCAAGATAATTCGTCACGTACAAGAGAAAAAGGAACGGAAGCAGACGAAGAGTCGTCTGGCGTCGTGTGCGGTCCGCAAGCTGAAACGCAGCGGGCGCTAAGGCGCGTGAGGTGATGGAGGCCACCGAGAAAGGCCCTGCCGGACCTTGGTTTTGGTGCGCGGAGTATACCTTAGGATTGGAAATTAATGAATTCAAGCATCTATTCGAGTTCTCGCACCCGACTACAGGTTCGGAATTGGCGTGCGTGAGATTTCTGAGAATCGGGTACCGTCCCAACGCATTGTTACTAGAATCCGGGGAGCGACAACGTATGGGACACCTTTATCCCAGTCAGTCTCTTGCGTGCGAATCTCAATTCTTCCGTCGCCGTCAAAGTCGGCTATCTCGAATCCGCCCGGTGTGTCAACGCTTATTCGAGCGAGTTCGGCAAATTCGCTGTCTCGCCAACCAAAAACCTTTAAAGCTGAACCGTGAGCTCCCACCGGATACTGAACGAGGATTTCTTGCTGGCCATCATGATTCACATCCACATATTGAACAAACTTCATTTCAGTTTCGCTGGGAATAGCCACGGTAGCCTGCAAGGCTTCTTTTATCGCCTTCTGAGCGCGACGAGCTTTGCGTGCTTGCCACCAAGCAATAGCTAGCGCAATCGCGATTCCCACTGTGCTAAGAAGGAGAGCCAACTTCACCCTAAGTTGTGGTTCGATGCTCATTGTCAAGTCTGGCGCCCTCGGCGAATTGATTCGAAGGGCGAGTAATCTGATTCGTGTTAGTGGAGGTCAAAAAACGTTGTTTGAAATTACTGCAAAAAGGATATAAGTCCGGCACCGTAAATTGTGTAGCACTACTATCAGCTTTTTCCGATTGGGCTTGCGGGCCAGTTGTTGCCCAAACGGCCCGACTATATTCGGACGCGATTGAAACTCCAAAGCATTTCGTTGAAATGCTCTTTTGGATTGAGGATAAGCGGTTTCCTGCTCACTTTGGGATTGATCCTATTGCGATCGCAAGAGCCGCAGCTTTTAACCTTCGGGGCGGCCTGATTCAAGGTGCGAGTACAATCACCCAGCAAATTTACACCATTCGAATCGGGCGGTCGGGCCCTTTTAGTCGTTCGGCGGTATACAAAGTGAAGCAAGCTGCCTATTCACTGTATCTTGCGTCGGGAATGAGCAAATCAGCGATTCTCCGAGAATATGTGGAAACGGTCTATTGGGGCAGGTCGTACCAGGGCCTAGATAGCGCTGCGGCTGGCTATTTCGGCGGAACTCGGGATTCACTCTCCGTCTGTCAGAGCTTCTTCCTTGCAGAACGAATTGCGATGCCAAACCGGTTGTCGACTGCGCGAATCGCAAACCTCCTCGCTCGTACTCCGATTAAGGTCAATCTAGAACGAAACGGCGCTACTAGGCGAGATGTGGTCAGACTCTACCAACAAGTTTACGGCTGCGGAGGTGAAATGTGGCGGTCCCTGGCGAGGTAAATCAAGCGGTTGGGCGAGCCTATCAGTACGTCTTCATCGGAGCGCTCGAGGCAAACATTGAGGCTTTCCAGAATAAGTTCCACGTCCACGAGGCTCCCGCGAAGACTTCCTTCAACGGCCGCTCCGGCAAAAGTTACTCGTTTGATTTCAATGGCGTCTACTATAAGTATATGGACCCTGCAGAAGTGTTCGGAGAGTGTAAGGGTTACAGCAAGGCTGGGAATCTTCTCGGAGAATTTAAGAATTTTCTGGCAAAAGCATATGTTACCGCAACTGATCATAGTCGTCACCGCGATGACTATTTCTGGTTTATCACTAACGTGCCCTTCGCTTGCACTGAAGGGTCAGCGATCAGAGGCTACGATTTTGTTCGCGCTACTCTGAAAGATAAAGAGAACGCTGAGGTCAAAGAAATTCTGGGCAACGGGGACGTTGACGATAGTTTGGTTAGGCGGCTCGTCGAACGCCTCGGAGTGTTCATTTTGACGGATAGCTTCCTTCTGAACACGAACATTGTGTATCGCGTGGGGACCGGTGAAAATCTTTGGGTGATTTTCAAAAAGTTCCACGGAGGACGGGTTCCGAGTCGATTTGGAGATATTGCGAACCGAATTGCGTCCATAAATAACCTGGAATCGCCAGACCATGTTCGGAGCGGACAAAGATTGGACCTTTTGTGGAACGGCATGAAAAATCGCGAGTACTGAGAAATTGTAAAGATCAATTCGGGTCGGCGGGTGGCCCAGACGACGGATTCCTTATCCTCGACACCCGAAATCGAGGAACGAACTTTTCTGTACCCACAAACTGGGGCAACGAGGAGGATGCCCCACGTTCGGTTTTTTCGAACGTGGGGCTTGGGGTTATCGAGTGCCGCACCCTTAGATTTTCAAGGGTGCGGGTTTAGAGTAAGCCTCACCCATCAGTCAGGGGAATTCGCAAGTACGCACCCTTGTCCTTCAATGCTTACCATCCGCCATTCGCCCACCAATTCTTGCCGTTCCCTGCATATTACTTAGTTAATTGATCCTCACGTCCTATGCTCTCCCGTGTATGCCGAATCAAATCGTCGCTATACCCTAAGCCGCGAAGGGTTTCTCTCGCGTCTGATCCCCCAACCGCCGGAGGCTGGCTACGCACTGGCCACGACTCGCTGTCCACTAAGTTCTTTAGAATCCGCACTTCCGCAAAATCGACGCGTAACTCGTTTAGAATCCGCACTTCCAAAATCGTTAGCCTTAAAGTTCTTCAGAATCCGCACTTACAGGAAATGGCGGGGGGAGGGTGCAAATTGTTAACTTCGGCTTGGTGGCGCGTAAGCATGATGCTCACGAGCGCTTTTCTTGCTGCAGGGCTGCGGGGACACAGGCAGGAGTGCCTGTGCTACTCGAGGAGCGGATCGGTCAGGATTGGCCGAGGAGGGCGTCGAAGTAGGCCAGCATTTCGGGGGAGTCCCATTGCTGGAAGCCGATGATTTTGCGGGCGATTTTGCCGTGGCGGTCGATGATGTAGGTTTCCGGGACCATCGTGGTGCCGTACGACTCGGCGATGGCTGAGCGGTTGTCTTTGGTGGCGGGGTCGCGGTAGGTGGGGAAGCTGATGTGTTGGTCCTGGAGGAACTTTCGGTAGGGGGCGTCGTCTTCGTCGGCGGCAACGCCCAGAACCAGGGCGTTACGCGAGGCGATGTGCTTCTGGAGACGATCCAGGGCGGGAGCTTCTTCGACGCAGGGTTGGCACCAGGAGCCCCAGAAATTCAGGACGACGACTTTGCCGCGCAGGTCGGACAGGTGGGCGGGTTTGCCGTCGAGGGTGAGGGGGAAGTTTTCGGCGGTTTTGCCGGCGATCGAGGCTTCGCCCTGGCGGTAGCTGGGCAGGGCGAAGATCAAGATGATCGCTGCGGCGATGGCCAGAGCGGCCCAATTCAGTAGTTTTCGGCCGATTGTCATCGAGTGTTATACTAACCTATCCCCATTGGATCGAAAACGGTCCCCTGTCGCCGTCCACTATGCCTACCCAACAACCCGTGACTGAATCCGTGGCGGAGCCGCTCGTGCGGGATATGCGCCGGGAGCGGGTCACAGCAATTGTACCGGCTCGAAACGAGGAGCAGGTGATCGCGGCTTGTGTGCGATCGCTGGCTGGGCAGCCTGGGATTGCGGAGATATTGGTGGTGGACGATCAGTCGGAGGATGGGACCGCAGGCGTGGTGCGGGGATTAACCGAGGAGATACCGCAGCTGCGGCTGCAGGAAACCGGGGCGCTGCCTGCGGGATGGTTGGGGAAAAACAACGCGGCCTGGAAGGGAGCGTCGGAAGCTGCGAACGGTTGGCTGCTATTTACCGATGCGGATGCGGAGTTTTTGCCGAACGCGGCTGCGCGGGCGCTGGAGATTGCGGGGGAGAGTGGGGCGGTGCTGGTGTCGTTTTCGCCGGAGCAGGTGACGGAGAGCTGGTACGAGAAATCGCTTATCCCATTTGTGTATTGCCGGTTGGGGAGGCGATTTCCGTTCAAGGAAGTGAATGATCCGGCTTCGCGGGTGGCTGCGGCGAATGGACAGTTTTTCATGGTGCGGCGGGATGTTTATGACGCGATCGGCGGGCACGGGGCCGTGGCGGGTGAAGTGCTGGAAGACGTGGCGCTGGCTCGGAACGTGAAGGCCGCTGGGTACCGGATCTGGTTTGGGTCGGGTAAGGGCGTGGCTCGGGCGCGGATGTATCGATCGTTTGGAGGCATGTGGGAAGGTTGGAAGAAGAATTTGTATTTGCTGGTGGGAGGAAGTCGGGGCGCGGTTTATCGCGAATTGTTTTCGGCGGTGCCGTGGATACCATTTTTACTGATTGCGCTGGGGATATGGATGCCGTTTGCGTTGATGGCTGGAGTGGTCTTGTTGCTGGTGCGGCAGGCTGGTTATGGGTTGGAACTGCGGAGTAACCAATTTTCGGGGCCGCTCATCCTCTACTATGTGCCGGCAGTGGTGTTGTATGCGGGTGTGCTGTGGGCGTCGTATCGGGCGCATGTTCGGGGGAAGGTCGCGTGGAAGGGGCGGGAGATTTCGGTGGGCGTGCCTGGGGGAGTTCGGTAGACGGAGATTATGGTTTTATTGACGCGCAAAATCGAGTTTTCTGCTTCGCACCGGTACAACAATCCGGAGCTTTCGCCGGAGGAGAATCGGCGCGTGTTTGGGAAATGCAATAATCCGCATGGACATGGGCACAACTACACGCTTGAGGTGACGGTGGCGGGTGAGCCTGATCCGGTTACCGGGATGGTTTTGGATTTGAGCGAATTGAAGAAGACTTTGGAGCGGGAAGTGATGCAGCGGATGGATCATCGGCATCTGAATTATGAGGTGCCTGAATTGGCGGGGTTGATACCTACCTGTGAGAATGTCGCGCGGGTGATTTGGAATTTGCTGGAGCCGAAGATTGCGCAGGGGCGGTTGCACCGGGTGAGATTGTATGAGTCGGCGGATCTGTTTGCGGATTGTTATAAAGAGCGAAGTAATGACGTAAGGATGTAATGAAGTAATGATGAAGAGGAAGCGGTTATGACGGCGCGGGGCGAGGTCAAGATTGAGTTGGGGCGGCGGTACCGGTTCGCGGCTTCACATCGATTGCATAGCCCGGCGCTTAGTGACGAGGAGAATGTACGGTTGTATGGGAAGTGCAACAACCCGCTGGGTCATGGGCACAACTATCTCGTGGAGATTTGCGTTTCAGGGGATGTGGATCCGGCGACCGGGATGATTGCGAGTTTGGCGGATTTGGATGGGTTCGTGGAGCGGGAAGTTTTGGATGCTTTCGATCATCGCTCGTTGAATGACGAGGTGCCTGCGTTTCGCAGCGAGGTGCCGACTACGGAAAATTTGTGCCGGGAGATTTTTCGCCGGGTGCGGGCTTTTCCGCAAGCTAAATTGGAGCGGGTGCGGGTGGAAGAGACGTCGAACAATAGTTTCGAGTACGCAGGGGAGTGATGCGACTTGTGATTCCGCAGAAGCTGGAGTGCGCTTAGAGGGGAACAGGACATGACCAAGCCGACGGAAGAAATCCTGCTCGACGAAGGAAAACCGCGCGATGCGAAGACGATCGCGTGTCATGTGCGCGAGATTATCCGGTTGATCGGCGAGGATCCGGAGCGCGAGGGCTTGCGGAAGACGCCGGAACGCTATGAGAAGGCCCTCAAATTTCTGACCAGCGGGTATCACCAGAACGTCGATCACCTTTTGAATGGGGCTACCTTCAGCGTTTGCTATGACGAAATGGTGCTGGTGAAGGACATCGAGTTTTTCAGTTTGTGCGAGCATCATCTGCTGCCGTTTTTTGGGAAGGCGCATGTGGCCTATCTCCCTACGAACAAGGTCCTGGGACTGAGTAAGGTGGCTCGGCTGGTGAATATGTTTGCGCGGCGACTGCAGATCCAGGAGCGGATGACCAGTCAGATCGCGAAGGCGATTGAAGAGAAGATTGCACCGCAGGGTGTGGGTGTGATCATCGAAGCCCGGCATTTGTGCATGCAGATGCGCGGGGTGGAGAAGCAGCACGGTCAGGCGGTCACCAGCGCGATGCTGGGGGAGTTCCGCAACAACAAGCAGACGCGCGACGAATTTTTGTCGCTGGTGCGGAATAAGCAGAGCTGAGGCGGAGGAACTTGCCGCGGCGCGGTGGTTGGTTAGATGGGTAAGGCTTGAAAGGCGGCGGCTAGCCGCCGCACTCCGAAGTGCTTTGGTGGTCGATTTTCATGGGAATTTCTAACTTTTTGGCGAGATTGCTTGAGACGGCCGGGAATGGCTGTGCCACGGGGGTAGTCTGCCGGGTTCAGTCTGCCGGGTTCAAAGGGGGACACAGACAAGAGTGTCTGTGCTACCCGGAATTGTTGATGGCATGTAATCGAAATTCGGCTTTGTGACTCTTGCCTGTAGGCTGCGGGTGTGGTCAACTCTGACCGCGGTCTCGTGCCATGATTGGCCGGTCGATCTCTCACTATTCCATTACTGAAAAATTAGGCGAAGGTGGCATGGGCGTGGTGTATCGCGCGCATGACCTGATGCTGCATCGCGACGTGGCGCTGAAATTTCTGGCGCTGCAGGCGCTCGAAGATGACCCTTCCGTGCGAGAGAGAGTGCTGCAGGAAGCGCGCACGATCTCGGCGCTGAACCATCCGAATATTTGCACCATTTACGAAGTTGGCGAAGACGAGGGGCGTCCTTACCTGGCGATGGAGTTTGTGGAAGGCCATTCGCTGAGCCAGGACATCGTTTCCGGCGGGATGTCGGCCGAGGTGGTGGTGCGCAATGGGTTGCAGCTGGCGGATGCACTGGCGCACGCGCACGAGCGGGGAATCGTGCATCGCGACCTGAAGTCGGGAAATGTGTGGGTGACACCTTCAGGGCGATTGAAGCTATTGGACTTTGGATTGTCCCGGAGGATGGAGGAGAAAGTCAGCGAGGAGACGACGAAATTCGATCAGAGCTGGGACGAGCAGCACTCGATTACAGGCACGCTGCCGTACATGGCGCCGGAGCTGCTGCGTGGGGAAGAGGCGGATGCACGCAGCGATGTCTGGGCGCTGGGCGTGGTGCTGTACGAGATGGCGGCGGGGCGGCGGCCGTTTCGCGGCGGGACGGCGTACGAAATGAGCGCGTCGATTTTGCGCGAGGCGCCTCCCGCGTTTTCTCCGATGCTGCCTCCCGTTTTACAGTCGGTGATCGACAAATGTTTGGATAAGGACCCGACGCAGAGATACCGGTCGGGAGGGGAAGTGCGTGCGGCGCTGGAAGCAGCTGCAACGGCTTCGCGTTCGCAGCAGATTCCAGTGGCGGCGCTGGCGCTGCATGAAGTGGAGCAGCGGGCGGCGAGGGCGAGGCGACGGTTGTGGTACGGAGCCGGTGTTTTCGCGATCGTGGTGTTGGTGATTGGGGGTTTTCCGTGGAAGGCGAGCAGGGCGCACCGCGGAGTGAGCGCGATGCCGGGGGCGATTCAATCGCTTGCCGTGTTGCCGCTGGAGAACCTGTCGGGCGACGCTTCGCAGGATTATTTTTCGGACGGAATGACGGACGCGCTGATCACGGAATTGTCGCACATTCGAAAGCTGCGGGTGATCTCGCGAACGTCGGTGATGCAATACAAGCGAACGCAAAAGTCGCTTGAGGATATTGCGCGAGACCTGAACGTGGATGCGGTGGTGGAAGGGTCGGTGGTGCGGGACAACGCGCGAGTGCGCATTTCGGCGAAGTTGATTCAGACGTCAATCGAGCAGAGTTTGTGGGCGGGGAGTTACGAGCGGGATTTCACCGATGTGCTGGGGCTGCAGAGCGATGTGGCGACGGCCATCGCGCGGGGAATCCAGGTGGAGCTGTCGGAGCCGGAGGCGTCGCAACTCGCTAGCCGAAGGACGGTGGTGCCGCAAGCGTACGAGGCTTACCTGAAAGGGCGGTTTGAATCGGAGAAGCGGACGCGCGAGGGAATTAAGGCTGCGGTCGGCTATTTCCGGGAAGCCGTAGCGCAAGATCCTACGTACGCGGCGGCGTACGCAGGACTGGCCGATGGCTTGCTGAATACCAGCACCTATCAGATTCGGCCGTCCGCGGAAGTGATCCCGGATGCGAAAGAAGCGGCGCAGAAAGCGCTGCAATTAGACGATCGTCTTGCGGAGGCGCATGCGTCACTGGCGGCAATACGGTTTTATCATCTGGAATGGGAAGGAGTAGAGAGCGAATTCCAGCGGGCCATCGCGCTGAATCCAGGTTATGCGACGGCGATGCATTGGTATGCGCTGACCTTGGCGGCGACGGGGCGCAAACAAGAATCCATCACGGAGATCAAGCTGGCGCGGGAGATCGACCCTCGATCGTTGATCATCAATGCGAATGTGGGATGGTGCTATTACCTTGCGGGGGACGCAGACCGGGCGATTGAGGAAGAGAAAAACACGTTACGAATGGATCCGGGGTTCGTGGTGGCGCATGGTTATCTGGGGCAGGCCTATATCGAAAAAAAAATGTACGCCCAGGCGATCGAAGAATTCCGCAATACGGTGTCGCTTGCGCCGGGTGATATGTCGCACAAGGCGGATCTGGGCGGCGCCTACGCGCGGGCCGGGAAGGACGAGCAGGCGCAGGAAATACTGCAGGAGTTTCTACACGCGCCGAGCGGGACCTATATTTCGCCATACACGTGGGCGATGCTGTACGCGGGAATGCGGAGAAAGACGGAAACGCTCGGTTGGCTGGAGAAAGCTTTCGCGGAGCAAAACGCGCGGATCGTGAATTTGGCGGTGCACCCGCAGTTTGTATTCCTGCGAGGCGACCCGCGATTCGAGGATTTGCTGGCGCGAATGGGTGTTCCGCCAACAGTGCGCCATCCGGTGGCGGGAGGAGCGAGCGCGCGGCAACGGAGTACGCGCGGGGGGACATGAGGAGCAAGGGCAAAAACCTTGACGTGTCTTAACTCCTTCGTTACACTCGGCGCGCTTGGTTGAACGCCCTTCGGATTCGAAGACGCGCACATGTCATTGTCTTTTCCCCGTTTCATTTCGCTCTTCAATAGATGGAGGCATGCATGGCAAAGAAAAAACTAGAAGTATCGCTAAAGCCGATCAAAACCGAGATTGATAAGGCTGAAAAAGAACTCAAGTCTTTGAGGTCGCGCGTTTCGAAGGATGATCGCAAGAAAGTCAACTCGGACCTTAATGATCTAGTAAAGATCCGAGCGCTAGTGATTCGCTCCTGCAAAAGTACAATGACGCACATATTCGTGCCGAAGCCGGACGAGGAATAGAGAGTTGCGCGCGTCGGCGATGTGAGCGGCCGGTCGCAATCGCGCCAACGTGGGCGGCCTAAGGCGCGTAATGGAGCGGGTGCGGTTCGCTACATGCGTGCACCGTTTGTCATTTCTTACTGGCGCGAAAACCAGCTTGTTTTTGAGAATTTCCTCACACAAGAACGGGTGACGGCGAACCCGTTAACTACCACCATATTGCATTTTTTCGATCGCGGACGATCGGTGCGATCCCTTTGTCGCGCCTTGCCCGAATATGGCTGCGCGGCTTTGGACAAAGCGGTGCGGACGCTCGCGCGGCACTCGTTGCTACAACTCCAAGGGCAGAAACCGCCGAGGGGCGAGACGGCGCTTCGGGCCTGGAGCGAGTGGAATCCTGCGGCGAGCTTCTTTCACTTGACTACCAAGGATTTGCAGTTCGAACCGGATGGGGCAAAAGACTTTCGACGACTGGTGCGGTTGGCAAAGTCGACGCCAATGCCGCGAGCGATCAAACGGTATGCCAAATCGCCTCAGATTCGGCTGGCGACTACAATCGACGACGCCGAGTTTTCACGGGTATTGCTGGAGAGGCGCACGTGGCGGCGTTTTTCGAAGCGACCGGTGGGATTGCCTATTCTTGGCACGCTGCTCGGGTTGACGTGGGGGGTACGGCAATGGGTGGAGATTCCGAAAATCGGATCGATGGCGGTGAAGACCTCGCCGTCAGGAGGAGCGCTCCACCCGATCGAAGCGTACGTGCTGGCGCGCAACGTCAGCTGTTTGCATTCCGGGATCTATCACTACAGCGCGGCGGATCATCGACTGGAATTATTGCGGCGGGGAGGTAGTTCGCGGCAGATCACGGACTACCTGGCGAATCAGTTCTGGTATGGAGGCGCGGCGTTCGTGGTTTTCATGACGGCGGTGTTCGCGCGCACGCGGTGGAAATATGATTACGCACGAGCTTACCGCGCGGTGTTGATCGAGGCGGGACATTTGTGCCAAACGTTTTGTTTGACGGCTACGTGGCTGGGGGCGGCGCCCTTTTGCACTATGGCGTTTGCGGATTCGAAGATTGAGAAGGCGCTGGGCGTTGATGGGATTGCGGAGTCGGTCATCTATGTGGCGGGAGCCGGGTTGCGGCCGGAGAACGAGAAGGATGCGCACCTGTTGAGCGGGAGTGAAATTTCCAGGCTGAATCTTTGAGGTGTGTCCGGCTGTTGGACGGGCAGGACTTCGACTTTGGGTGTTCAATCTTCCGGCGCGACGTCTCGGGGCGCACTGGCGAAGAAGGCATTCATTTTTGGGGCGGTCTTGCAGGCGTTGGAAAGAATTTGGCGGCTTTGCTTGAGGGCTCGGAGTCTTAGGTCCAAGTGCTTCCGGTCGTCCCTTGGTGACCGAGGAGCGAATGGCCTTGAGTTTGTTTTCTCTTTTCTGTATGGCGATAATTACCGGGCTGAGCGATTCGGCTTCATAACGTTGTTTCCTCATGTGGCCTCCTGTGAATCCTCGTATCGAATTTGATTGGCACCGTTACAACTGATGGTTGGGGATGAGTGCTCAGGGGCGGCACGCTAGTAGCGGGGCTGGTGGTTGTCAATTGTTCGGATTGTGGGCTGGGGGAGAGCTCTCGGGGCGCTCGCTGGGACGCGCTAAAGCGCGCCCCTACATTTACGCGTACGCGCCCGCCTTATTGGCTGCCGGGGCTTCGAGCGGGTTTGCCGGTCCGTTCGGGGGGGGTGCGCGAGAGGTTGTTATTTTTTGGCGATGTCTGCGGAGGCGCGGGTGGTCTCCCAGTCGATGTGCAGTGTGCAGCCGTTGGCGCTTTGATAGAAGGCGATGGTGAAGTTTTCGACTGGCGAGGGTAGCTTGGAGACTTTCATGTCGATGCGGGCGAGATCTTCGCTCGGGCCGGGGTAGGCGGTGCCCCATTCGCCGGTTTTCTTGCTGATCACGAGTTGCCATTTGTCGGCGTTGGGTACCGTGAAGATGGTGTAGCTTCCGGCGGGGACGGATGTTCCACCGATTTTGAGATCGGCGTCGGTTACAAACGTTGTGGCCTCGTTCGCTCCTGCGCGCCAGACTTTACCGTAGGGAACCAGCTCTCCGTAGATTTTGCGGCCGTTGGCGCGCGGGCTGGAATAATCGATCGTGACGGTTTTTCCGCCGGGGAGTTTGCACTCTGCTTTTGCCGGGGGGCTGGGGCGCTTGCTCTTGTCTTGTTGCGCGCTGCACGCCGCGCATAGGGCGAAGCACAAGAAAAGGCCGGTACAAAATGAAACGATGTTTCGCATGGTCATCTTTCTCCCTCAGGATTTTTCGGCTGGTGGGTGAGGGGTCGCGCCAGTGATACTGCCATGGCTAGAGGCGAGTTCCAAGCGATACGTGGGGATTTCAACGACTCGTTTGGATCGCGCTGCGGGCTAGTGCTTGCCTCGGTAGTGGTTGGCACAGACGCTTCGAGCTCAGCGTAAATGGGAGTGTCTGTCTTATCGGTGGATCGCGCTCCAGGCTTATCCTTGGCGCGGTGGTAGTGGGCACAGGCAGGAGTGCCTGTGCTACCGGTGAAGGAGAATCGTTTTAAACATTGCGATTTCTTTGCAGTGCTGTAAGGATTGTGTTAGGGTTAATTAGTCGAAGAGAAGAGGAAAATTCAGGGGACGACGGAGAGGGGCACTTGAGCGAAGCCAAATCAGTGTTGATCGAACAGTTCCGGGCCCATATTAAAGATACAGGTTCACCCGAGGTGCAGATTGCGCTTTTGAGTGAACGGATCAGCTACCTGACGTCGCATCTCAAGTCGCACGTAAAGGACCACGCATCGAGGCGCGGATTGATCATGATGGTCAACAAGCGCCGCCGCCTGCTGGACTATCTTAACCGCCGCGACCCGGATCGGTACCGCGAGATTGTTGAACGCCTTAGTCTGCGCAAGTAGCCGCTCTTTGGAGCGAAGCTACGGCGCTTCCGCGAAGAACCAATTAGAGATTTGTCTAACGGCAGCGGTGTGGCTGCCCGTGGAATCGTTGCGCGTCCGTCCGTAATTTGGACGGAGTTGTTGTGGTGTAGCCGGCGTGTTTTTTCAGCCTCGCAGAATACTCCCTCATTGCTCTTCCAGTTGAAGCGGGGACGAAGTCCTCAAAGGAAGGCTCTGCGCGAACGCGGAGCCAAAGGAAATCATCCATGTCTGAAAATACGAGCATCCCAGCGCCGCACTCGGTGACTGTTGAAGTCGGGGGCCGGCCCTTAATTCTGGAGACCGGCAAGATCGCTAAACAAGCAAACGGAGCCATTACGGCCCGTTATGGCGACACGGTGGTGTTGACGACGGCCTGCATGGCTACTACCGCGAACGACCGGGACTTTTTGCCGCTGACCGTTGACTATCGCGAAAATACTTATTCGGCGGGGAAAATTCCTGGTGGATTTTTCAAGCGCGAAGGGCGGCCTTCGGAGAAGGAAGTTCTGACATCGCGGTTGATCGATCGCCCGATGCGGCCGCTATTTCCGGAATCGTGGCGCAACGAGACGCAGATCGTGAGCATGGTGCTGTCGGCGGATAGCGCGAATGATCCCGATGTGATCGCGGTTACTTCGGCTTCGGCTGCGGCTTTCTGCTCGGATTTGCCGTTTGAGACGCCGATCGCGGCGGTGCGGGTGGGATTGCTGAACGGGCAACTGGTGGTGAACCCGACGGTGTCGGAACAGAAGACCAGCTTGCTCAACATTGTCATCGCGGGCTCGGAAGAGGGCATCGTGATGGTGGAATCGGGGGCGCTGGAGGTTTCGGAAGAAGCGGTTGTCGATGCGCTGGAGTTTGGCCACAAAGAGATCAAGAAGATCGTAGCGGCTATTCGAGAGTTGCACGCGCAGTTGAAGCCGAAGAAGGTGGTGGTGGCGCCGCTTCCGTTTGACCAGGCGCTGTACGCGGAAATCGAGAAGAAGTACGGGGCTAGGCTAAAGGATGCGCTGAACACGGAGAAGCATCCGAAGAAGGAAAGCTATCACCTGGTGGATGAGCTCAAAGCGGAGATCGTGAATGCGATTCCCGAGGAGGATGAAGAGAAGCGCACGCTGGCGAAGCGGGCGTTTGAAAAGCTGCGGGAGAATATTTTCCGCGACGAAATTTTGAATGTGCGCCGGCGGCCGGATGGGCGGGAGTTCGACAAGATTCGCAAGATTACGTGCGAAGTTGGTTTGCTCCCGCGAGTGCATGGGTCGGCCTTGTTTACCCGCGGCGAAACGCAGGCTCTGGCGACGTTGACGCTGGGAACCAAGGAAGATATGCAGCGGCTCGATCTGCTGTTTGAGCAAGACCAGTTCAAGCGGTTTTTGCTGCACTACAATTTTCCGCCGTTCAGCGTAGGCGAAGTGAAATTCCTGCGCGGACCGGGCCGACGTGAAATCGGGCATGGGGCGCTTGCCGAACGTGCGCTGGTGAACCTGCTTCCGGCGGAAGCGGATTTTCCTTATGCGATGAGGCTGGTGTCGGACATTTTGGAATCGAACGGATCCTCGTCGATGGCTACCGTTTGCGGCGGTTCGTTGGCATTGATGGATGCTGGCGTGCCGATCAAGTCGCCTTGCGCGGGAATCGCGATGGGACTGGTGGTTGGCGACAACAGTAAATACTCGATCCTGACCGATATCGCTGGAGCGGAAGATCACTACGGCGATATGGACTTCAAGGTGGCCGGGACGCGCGCGGGTATCACCGCGTTGCAGATGGACATCAAGGTGTTGAACGTCACGATCCCGATGATGCGCGAAGCCCTCGCGCAGGCGAAGAAGGCGCGGCTCGAAATCCTGGATACAATGGACAAGACGCTGAGTTCACATCATGAGGAGATCTCGACATTCGCTCCGCGGCTTTATAAGTTGAAGATTCCGCAGGACAAGATCCGTGATTTGATTGGACCTGGCGGCAAGAAGATCAAGTCGATTATTGAGGTGACGGGCGTGAAGATCGACGTGCTGGAAGACGGCACGGTGCATATCTTCTCGACTAGCGGAGCGGGCGGGGACCAGGCTTTGCAGATGGTGCGCGATGTCACTGCTTCGGCCGAGATCGGCAAGACTTATCTCGGCAAAGTCGTGCGGCTCGCGGAGTTTGGCGCGTTCGTGGAACTTTTCCCGGGGACCGACGGTTTGCTGCACATCAGCGAAATCTCCGAGCATCGCATCCGCGACGTTCGCGACGAGTTGAAGCTTGGCGATCAGGTGCTGGTGAAGGTGCTTTCGATCGAGGGGAACAAGGTTCGGTTGTCACGCAAAGCGCTGATCAAGGAAGCTCGCGAAAAGCAGGCGAAGAAGGAAGCGGCTGGCGGGGGCGGTGGGACCACGACTACCGAGCAATAGTTGGTTGGCGGAACAAGAAGAAAAAGGCCCGGCAATTTTTTTGCCGGGCCTTTTCGTTCTATGTGCGCTTTTACAAGCGTCTGATCCTCAATGAACGGGAGCGCGTTTTTTGCAGTGGACGGCATCGAGCGCTCCCCAGAGAGCGTTCAGTGCATCCTTGGCGGTTGCAACGATTTCTTCTTCGTTTCCGTCGGCGTGCTCTTCGAGCCAGGCTCGCCATGCGGCGCGATGCGCTTTGTCGGCTTCTTCATGGATGGTGAAGTAGGCGAGGGCTTCCGGCTGGATAATCCCGTAAAACTTTTTCAGACCGTCGATCTTGGTTGACGCGATTTCCGGCACCTGGCCTTCGTACGCATACAACGCCGCTACCGCTTCGGCCACTGGACGGTCACCGCAAATCTCTCGAAAGGTGGACACTACGCCCTGCGTGCCGGGTAAGGCCGGGCAGCAGGAGATGTCTTCTTCGGCCACGCCGAGCGCGGAGGCAAAATCGCGCCAGAGCTTGGGGTGCGGGCCGGCTGGATTTTCTTCTTCTTCGAGATTTTCCATGACCGTGTCGCGGAGCGGGCCTTCGGTGCGCGCGGCGAGCACGCGCAGGTGCTTGGGGAAGGCCTCGACGTGGCGGTAATACTGGGTGGCGTAGAGTTGCAGGGCTTCGCGGCTCAGCTTGCCCGCTTGCCAGTCCTGATAGAAGGGATGATTGAGCAGATTCTTCTCGGCAATCGCCGCATCCAGGCGTGCCAGCAAATTGGTGTTGGCCATTTCGGTTGCCTCCACTACGGCGCGGAAATCCGCGTTTGCCGCAAAATCTTCCGAGGCGTCGCATTGTAGCAAAATCTTTGGTGAATTGCTGGTACTAGCGTACTGCGGCGGCGAGATGGCTTAGGCGCGGGCGTCAAAAGCAGATCCCTCGCTTCGCTCGGGATGACAGCGCGTCGGGAGGTGGCCCGGCTGAGGCGGGCGCCTGAAAGTGGAGCTGGTCCAGGAAGTGATGAGGGGAGTGCCGTTCGGCTGCAAGTGCAATGCGGTTGCGAGTGCGGTGCGGGGAACAGGAGGGCTTACGCGTCTTTTTCGTGAAGGCGCTCGATATCGGCGCCCACGGCGCTCAATTTTTCGACGATGCGCTCATAGCCTCGGTCGATGTGATAGACGCGGTCGATGATGGTCTCGCCGCTCGCGACAAGTCCCGCGAGCACCAGGCCGGCGCTGGCGCGCAAATCCGATGCCTGGACGGTGGTGCCTGAGAGAGGCGCTGGGCCGCGCACGACCGCGCGCCGGCCGTCGACCGAAATATTGGCGCCCATGCGCACCATTTCGCTGGCGTGGAGGTAGCGGTTCTCGAAGATTGTTTCGGTGATGACGGAGGCGCCTTCGGCCTGGGTGGCCAGCGCCATGTACTGGGCCTGCATGTCGGTGGCGAAGCCGGGATATTCCTCGGTGGTCATATCGGCGCCGACGAGCTTGCCGGTGGACCGAACGCGCAGCGTGGTTTTGTCGATCGCGTCGATGCGCACTCCGGCCTGCTGCATTTTGTCGATGATGGCGCCCAGATGTTCCGGTGCGCAATTCGTGATGGTCAGGTCACCGCCGGTGATGGCGCCGGCGACGAGGAAGGTTCCCGCTTCGATGCGATCGGGGATTACGGAATGCTCGGTGCCGTGGAGTTTTTCGACGCCGCGAATGCGCAGGGTTGAAGTTTCGTCGCCGTCGATCTGGGCGCCCATTTTGCGCAGCATTGCGACGAGGTCGGTCACTTCCGGTTCGCGGGCGGAATTTTCGAGTATGGTTTCGCCATCGGCCAGGACAGCCGCCATCAGGATATTCTCGGTTCCGGTGACGGTGATCTTCTCGAAGACGATGTGCGCGCCCTTCAGGCGGCCTTGGTTGGGGACCTTGGCCTGAATGTATCCGTGCGACATGGTGATTTCAGCGCCCATTTTTTCGAGCGCGGTGAGATGGAGGTCTACGGGGCGAGCGCCGATCGCGCAACCTCCCGGCAGGGAAACATGCGCTACACCTGCGCGAGCGATTGCGGGCCCCAGGGTCAAGATCGAGGCCCGCATGGTTTTCACCAGTTCATAGGGAGCTACGGCGTCGTTCAGCGTTACCGCTTCAATCATGTAGTCGCTTGAGGGAATTTCGGTCACGGAGACCTTGGCGGACATGAACGCGAGGAGCTTGCTCATGGTGATGAGGTCGCGGACCTTGGGGATGTTGTGCAGCGTGACCTTTTCTGGCGTCAGGAGACACGCGGTCATACACGGCAACGCGGAATTCTTCGCGCCGCTGATGGCTACCGTGCCGCGTAGCGATTTCCCACCTTTGATCAGGAACTTGTCCATGCGCTATCACTCCCCCAAAGCTTGTCGAAGATTTCCTTTTGCTACTGCTAAGCGTGCGCGGGCGGCTTTTGCATCGACGCCGTTTTTGAGCATCACCAGGGCCTCGCGCAAATCGTGTCCGGATTGACGCAATGCGTGTTTCGCCGTTGACGCGTCCGCGCCGCTGGCTTCGGTCAAGATGCGAAGGGCGCGCTGCCGAAGCTTCTCATTGGTCTGGGCGATGTCGATCATCAAATTGTCGTAGACGTGCCCGAGACGCACCATCGCGGCGGTAGAGAGCATGTTTAAGACCAGTTTTTGGGAGGTTCCGGCCTTCAGGCGCGTGGATCCGGTAACGATTTCGGGGCCTACGTCTACTGCGATCACGATTTGAGCGTCGCGCGCGATCGGGGCCTTGCGGTTCGACGTCACAGCTACAGTGATTGCGCCACGCTTGCGGGCGAATGCCAACGCGCTCAATACGTAGGGTGTTGTGCCACTGGCGGCAATTCCTACGACTATGTCGTTGCGCGCGAGCCTTTTCGCTCGCAAGTCGCGAACCGCGTTGCGGGCGGAATCCTCCGCGCCCTCGACTGCGCCGGCCACCGCTTTTCGTCCGCCAGCGATCAATGCCTGCACAGTATTCGGTGAAACCCCAAAGGTCGGGGGGCACTCCGCGGCATCCAGCACTGCCAGCCGGCCGCTGCTTCCCGCGCCGACATAGATCAGCCGGCCACCTTTTCGAATGCTGTTCACGATAGCGTCGACCGCGCGGGCGATGGACGGAATTTCGCGCCCGACGGAAACGGCAACTTTACGGTCCTCGCGGTTCATCAGCCGCAGGATTGCCTTCGTTGGCAGGCGATCGAGGCGGCGGGACGCTGGGTTGCGGTGCTCCGTACGCCGGCGTTCCTGGGGGAGACTGGGCATCCTGATATTATATCTGCCGCGAAGAATCCAAAATGGGGGCGGAGCGTAAAGAGCACAGCCGTGGTGCGAGAACGTTAACGGGTAGGAACCGGGGTGGTGGCGAAGCCCAGGGCCTGCATCACGGCATCATGGAGCGCGGGGCGAACCTGCGCGATTTTCTGGTTCTCGCGGGTGGGATGGACGCGATTGGTTAGCAAGACGACGAAGAGTTGGCGGTCTGGGTCGATCCAAATCGATGTGCCGGTGAAGCCGGTGTGCCCGAAGCTGTGAGTGGAGAAGTAGTGGCCACTGGAAGAGCCTTCGGTCGGGACGGCCCAGCCTAGAGTGCGAGTGCCGTTCGAAAGCGGCTGGGGAGAGGTGAATTGGGCGATCGTGGCGCGCTTCAGAATGCGGCGATGAGCGTAAACGCCGCCGTTCAGCAGCATCTGGCAAAATGCCGCAAGATCCGGGGCAGTGCTAAATACGCCCGCGTGGCCGGACACGCCGCCCATGGTGAAGGCGTTTTCGTCGTGGACTTCGCCCTGTACCAGGCGATTGCGCAGGTTGCGGTCGAATTCTGTCGGCGCGATCCACGGCCATAAATTTTTTGCGGGGCGGTAGGTTGTGGCTTTCATGCCGAGCGGCGAAAAAATGTAGGTCTTCGCAAGATCGTCGAGCGGGCGTCCGGTCAGGCGTTCGATGATCTCCGCCGTCAGGATGATGCCGAGATCGGAGTAACCCTCTTTTGTGCCGGGTTCGTAGTCGAGAGGCTCGGCGAAGATTCGAGTCAGCGTTTCCTGCTTGCTCTTGGAGGTGCGCCAGTATTCCTTGAATGGCGGGAGACCGGATGTGTGCGTCAGGAGATGGCGAACGGTAACTTTGTGGCGCCAATCGAGGTCCTGGCCGGCCGGAACCGCGACCCATTCCGGCAGGTAGCGCTCGACTTTGGCGTCGAGATCGAGTGGCACAGGGAAGTCGCCTTCGGCCAGTTTTGCAACGAGCGTCGTCGTAACCACGACTTTTGTCAGGGAAGCGATGTCATACATCGTTCGCACGTCGACGGCTGGAGCGTTGGCGTCGTAGCTCAGATTGCCGAAGGCGTGAATCGCGACTTTGCCCTTATAGCCAACCGCGAGAGTCGCGCCGGGGAAAGCTTTGTCGGCGACCGCTGCCTCCAGCACGGAGCAGGCCGGCTGCAGCAGTGCTTCACCGCGGACGTCCATCGGCTGAACGGTCATAGGATTCGCGGGGAGTTCCATGCCGAAACCGGCATTTAGGTCGACGCCGGGGACGGTGACGGGCAGGCGGCCGTGCGCGGGAATTTGCCCGAACAGAGCGCGGGCAATGGAAATTTGGGCGACCTCGCTGATGCCGAATGCGGCTAGCCAGGTCTGCGCCTGCGGGAAACGTTCGATCAGATAAGGGCTTCCAAATCCAAGGGTGATCACGGGCTTGCCGCTCGTGTAGAGGCGTTCGGCGAGCGCTGCTTGTTCAGCTGGAACATCGACGTTGCCTTTGCGGTCGCTGACGCGGACGAAGAGGGCGAGTAGGGCTACGTCATAGGTGTCGGGCGGGGGCAGCTTCAGCGTGTCGGCATTTATGAAGCGGGTGTCGGCGCGCAAGGTGGTCACGGTGTCAAAGCGCGATTTCAGTTCGCGCTCCAAGTCTTCGCCGGGGTAGGGTTCGGGGTCGGCGTAAAACGCCAGGAGCAGTGCGCGGGTGGGCTTGGTGCCGTCCAGCGGCAAGAGGCGCGGCGCATCGCGGAGCAGCGTAATACCGCGATCGGAAATTTCTTGTGCTTGGGCCTGCCAGGCGACGCTGCCCAATTTCTGGTTGATCGCGTTTATATCGACCAGGCGATTCTTGTCTAGGCCGAGCCTGGCTTTGGCTTCGAGAATTCGACGGACGGAGGCGTCCAGGCGCTCGATCGAAATACGCCCGGAGCGGACGGCGGCTTGCAGCCCTTCGAACGCGGCGTCGGGCACTGGTGGCATTAGTAGCGCATCTGCGCCAGCCAAGACGGCGCGCACGGCTGCTTCGCCCGGAGCGTAGCGCACGGTGATTCCGCCCATGTCCAATGCGTCGGTGACGACTAAACCCTGAAAGTGAAGATCGTGTCGCAGCAAGTCGGTCAAAATATGGGATGAAAGCGTGGCGGGTGTATTGGGATCAGGCTCGAGCGACGCGATGGACAAATGTCCGGTCATGACGCTGCCGACACCCGCGGAAATAGCCGCGCGAAAGGGGACGAGTTCGAGGTGGTCCAAGCGGTCGCGATCCGCGTGGATTACGGGCAAGTCGATGTGGGAATCGCTGGCGGTATCGCCGTGGCCGGGGAAGTGCTTGGCGGTGGCGAGGCCGCCGTTCTCTTCGACGCCGCGAACGAATGCGGTTACGAATTCGGCAACGCGCTCGGGGTCTTCTCCAAACGATCGCGTGTTGATGATCGGGTTGCCCGGATTGTTGTTCACGTCGGCGTCCGGAGCGTAAATCCACTGAATGCCGACCGCGCGGGCCTCGAGCGCGGTTACTTTTCCCATGGTGTAGGCGTCGGCTGGATTTCCTGCAGCAGCGAGCGCCATCGCGGTGGGGAAAGAGGTGCCTTCATCGAGGCGCATGGCGGCGCCGCGTTCGAAATCGGCGCCGACCAGCAGCGGTAATTTCGACTTTGCTTGCAATTGGTTGGTGAGCACGGCGGTGGGATAGGCCTGGCTCTTTACGATGCCGAGCGGCGATCCTTGGGTAATGTTGATGAAGCCGCCGCAGTGCAGGTCGCTTACGTCGTGCATGATCTGAGCGTAAGCTGCCGCGTCGGTCGGCGTCAGGCTGCCGTGATAGGTGGTGAAGAGAAGCTGGCCGATCTTTTCGTCGACGCTCATTTTTTGCAGCGTTGATTCGACCCACTTGTGGGCTTCGGGGGATAGCCGCGTGGCGCCCGCATCTTTGGCGGCTGTGTGTTGCGCGGCGTCAGGAATTTTGGCGGAGGTGTGGGCCATAAAAACGATCAGCGCGACAGGGAGCAAAAAGAAAACGCCAGCTCTGCGTCCTTTCATCAATCAGGAGTTCCTCAGGTGACACCGAGACACAGAGTTTGTATATAGCACACGCACATCAGGTGAACAACGCAAGTCCGTCCATAACGTTCCACAATATCATTGGTGTTTGGGTAGACGAGATGGGCCTTATGCCTCGACGAAATCCGTTGCTGACACGCAGTGCTGTACTGGTGCTCTGCCTGATGACGGG
>CAVRLD010000017.1:0-172359 GCA_963721915.1 uncultured Acidobacteriota bacterium
CTCCTTGTGCGCCGGTTAAACCGGCGAGGTGTAGTGAATGCAAAAGTCATACGACTGTGAACTAGCGACCCACATCGGCCCCGAGTCATGCGGAGCCGCTCGCAAGAGCGGCGTCGAAGCGTTGACAGGGGAACGTGCGGGCCGGGTATTCAGCCGCGTAAGTTCCTTCCTCCGGGACGCCGACGCTGTAAGGAGAAGCGGAAGGCCCCATCTGGAACGCCGATATCGCGAGGTGTTGCAGAGTCCCGCGCGGTCAGAGACCCCGTGCACGTACGCAGACACCTCGCTCGGGAACCGGGAGATCCCAGGTTTGCCCAAGGCCGCAGTTGCCCTGGGACGTGTCGGGAAGTCTAAGGACGTACGCCGATGACGAACGGACCTGGGAAGTCGGACAGCCCTGTAGTACCGGAGAAGTCCCCAAACAAAGCTGGGCAACCGGCTGCGGAGGGGATGGAGGGAAGGGGGCTGGCCAAAGGGAACCTGCCCCAGCAAAACGCGTCCCGGACACCGAGCCGGACTGACGCGCCGAGTGCGCTGGAGCGGGTAGGAGTAGCCGACAAGGCTGTGAGACGTATGGGGTGAAAGTCCCCTTCCGTCAATTGCTCGTTTCGGACGGATAGCATATCCGGTGCATGTGGAGGTAACAACACATGTTCTGCCCGGATGTAAACGCCATGGCTGCCCAACGGGAATACCGTTGTGGTAGGGATGACCTGGATGGCAAGCAAGCTTGGAGGTTTGAACATTAAGGAATGACTGCAGCCTCGAAAACAGCGCCCACCAAGAAGTCATCGGGTGGAACTTTGTGGGAAGCCGACCCATTACCCGTTGGGGAAGGCCGACGATATGGAGGAAGTAACGAGCAAGAGCACTCCGTATCCCACCGTGGCAGAGGTCCAGACATCCAAGCAAAGTCTCGCAGAGATAACGTCGGGAAGGCCCCACTCTCAGCAAGAACTGGCAATAACCTGCAAAGATCCGCCAAACGAGGCCAAGGCTGAAGTAGGCGGAAGAGAGTTGGGCTGACGCGTGAGCTCGTAGGAGCAATGAAGAAAGGGTAACGCCTTTCGAGGCGATGCACGACATCGCCCCGGTGGAGGTAATGCACCTGCCGGGCAAAGGAGCTCTGGGCACTTGGCGGTCCCACGGACGGAGGGCAGCTGGCCACTGCGCCAGGGAATGCCACTGTTCGTTACGAGGACGAGTGCGATGGTAAACCGGTGAAGGTAGAGAGGTATGTGTGCCAGCACTTAAGTCTCTCTGACATCGGGAAGACCTACGCAGGAAAGCCAAGGTCTGAACCGGACCCGGGAAAACCGGCTGTCCGGGATCGTAGGGGGGCTTCGGGAATCGTAGCCAAGGGAGCCGGACTGAGGTCCATGGCGAAAGCCAGGGGAGAAACCACCGGACCCTAAAGTATGCGCGCCCGAAATCTATCCCGACCGTCAAGCAGCAGGAAAGGATAAGAAGTTGCGGTTCACGGCGCTTCTGCACCACATCTACAACCTGGAAACGCTGCGCATGGCCTACTTCAGCTTGAAGAAGGAAGCTGCGCCGGGCGTGGACGGGGAGACGTGGCGGCACTACGGTGAGGAACTGGAGAGGAATCTCCAGGACCTTTCGGAAAGGCTGAAGCGAGGAGCGTATCGAGCGAAGCCGGTGCGTAGAGTGTATATCCCGAAGGCCGACGGGCGGCAAAGACCGCTCGGAGTCACAGCGCTGGAAGACAAAATCGTCCAGCGCGCGGCGGTCGAGGTGTTGAACGCTATCTACGAAACGGACTTTCTCGGTTTTTCGTACGGGTTCCGACCCGGGCGCAGCCAGCATCAAGCGCTGGATGCGCTGTACACGGGACTGCTGACGAGAAAAGTGAACTGGGTGCTGGATCTGGATATCCAAGGCTTTTTCGATGGAATTTCTCACGAATGGCTGGTGAAGTTCGTCGAGCACCGGATCGCAGACCGGCGCGTTGTGCGGCTCATCCAGAAATGGCTGAGGGCCGGCGTGCTGGAGGATGGGAAACGAATACGGACGGAGGGAGGGACGCCCCAGGGCGGAAGTGCTTCGCCGCTTTTGGCGAACGTCTATCTTCACTACGTATTCGACTTGTGGGTCCAAGCATGGCGTCAAAAGCGGGCACACGGCGATGTGATCGTGGTGCGCTTCGCGGATGACATCGTGGTGGGCTTTAACTGCAAAATGGATGCCGATCAGTTCCGGGAAGAACTTACGGAACGAATGAGGAAGTTCAACCTGGAATTGCATCCTGAGAAAACGCGACTGCTGGAGTTTGGTCCGTATGCGATCGACCAACGGCAGAGGCGTGGAGAAGGAAAACCGGAGACGTTCAACTTTCTCGGCTTTACGCATATCGGTGTGAAGAAGAGGAGTAATGGACGGTTCACGGTGTTGCGGCAGACGATACGCAAAAGGATGCAAGCGAAGCTGAATGAGGTGAAAGCCGAGCTTCAGCGACGGATGCACGAACCCATCCCCGAAGTAGGCAAGTGGTTGCAAGCGGTGGTGCGTGGACACATCCGATATTACGGGGTGCCCATGAACCAACCGGCGCTGTGGCTCTTTCGGTTCCAAGTGGGGCGGCTTTGGCATCGCGCGCTGTCGCGGCGCAGCCACAAAGGCCGCGTCCTTTGGGATCGCATGCGGCGCCTCATCACTCGCTGGCTGCCTCCGCCTACCATCTGTCATCCCTATCCCCTGCGCCGCATGGGCGTCGTCACCTAAGGCAAGAGCCGGATGCGGGAATCCCGCTTGTCCGGATCCGTGGAGGGGGTTGTGTGCAAACATGATTCCTACTCCGACTGTATTTAGAACGGAATTTTTAAGTGGGATCTATCGCGTCCGAAAATCACATAAATATCGTTGATGTAAGCGATGGCTCCAACGTTATCAGTCTTGCTCATCGTTATCGTCGGAGCGGCTGTGGTCGTCCTGATCATCCGGACCAGGGATAGGCAGTACGCCTGCCAAAGTGCGGAGGCACGCGAAGTTAGGGAACTTATTGATTTGCAATGGGATGCCTAGCCGAAAGACCGCTCGGTAGAATCAGGCTGCCATCGTGCCAGTGCCAGCGAGATGGCAGGCCTGCCAGTTTCCTGGCCTACAGAAAACACGTCGGGAGGAAACTTTTCGAAGAGTGTCCGAAGATTTGTGCCGCGACTACGCAGACTCGCGCGAGATCCTGAGTTTATGCATTCTCAGCTGAAGGGTGGACCGCTTCATGCCAAGATGTGCCGCTGCGCCGTGGGGACCGGCTACAACCCAATTGCTCTGTTTCAGAGCTTTAAGAATCTGTTGACGTTCCGTTTCTTCCAAAATCTCGCTAAGAGCGCCATTTGTCGGTTTCGGAGATGCAGGTCTTTCCACCGGAAGGCCGGAATTGGGAGATTTAAGATCGCTAACATCCATTCTTAGAGAAGGACCCGTCGAGATAATTACAGCGCGTTCGATCACATTCTGAAGTTCCCGTATGTTCCCCGGCCAATGATAGCGGCCCAAGGCATCCATTGCGGCAGATGGAATTGTCTCAATCGCTCTGTTCATTCGACGGGAAAACTGCTGCGTGAAGTGCCGCACCAGGAGCGGAATGTCGCTCTGGCGGTCCCGCAAGGGCGGAACGTGTACGGGAAAAACATTCAACCGAAAAAAGAGATCGGATCGGAACTTCTGCTCGCTCACCATTGCTTCTAAGTCGCGGTTCGTCGCGGCAATCAAACGCGCATCGGTCCGAAGCGTGCGCGAGCTTCCCAACCGCTCGAACTCCCGCTCTTGCAGGACTCGGAGGAGTTTGGTCTGCAGTTCGAGAGGAATCTCCCCTACTTCGTCCAGAAAAATGGTTCCGCCATTGGCCACTTCGAAGCGGCCAATGCGTTGCGCGATCGCTCCTGTGAATGCGCCTTTCTCGTGTCCAAACAGCTCGCTTTCCAGCAAGCCCGTGGGGATGGCCGCGCAGTTGAGCTTGACGAAAGGCTTCGAGCGCCGCGGGCTCAAATCGTGAATGGCTCTGGCAACCAGCTCTTTTCCTGTCCCTGTCTCTCCGTAAATCAACACAGTCGAATCAGTCGGTGCGACGGTTTCCACGCGCTTCAGGACTCTGCGCAGAGAAGCGCTACTCCCGATGATCTGAGCGAAATTCATTTCCGTGCGGATTTCATCTTCCAAGTACAGCTTCTCTTTGGAGAGCTGGTCTTTCAGCTCTCGAATCTGCCCAAAGGCACATGCATTCTCCACGGCAATGGCAACCTGATTTCCGATCTGGGAAAGAAACTTGATATCGTCGCCACTGAACGCAGAGTCCTGATATTTGACGACACCGAATGTGCCCAGCACTCGACCTCGGCTAACAAGAGGAAGGACGCAGACCGTTCCAACCTCGGCTTGCGCGGTGTCCTTCAGTCCCAGCCGCCTCGCCTCCTGGACGCTGCCGCACCAGAGTTTGCCGGTGCGAAAGACCGCTCCCGAGACATCTTCATCAATACGTACAAGGCTCTCCTCTTGGACGGATTCGTCGCCAAAGGGAAAATCCAGAGCATAGATCCGCAAGCCTGTGTTGTCGGCATTGGGAAGAGCAATGCCGGCGCCCTCGCAGCCCATAACCCGGCGCGTGCTCGCCACTACCGCCCGGAGAACATCCCGGAACTCGAGATTGGAAACCACGTGATTGGTCAATTCCAGGAGAAGTCCAACCCGCTCGCTCTTCCTTCGCAACTGTTGCTGTGAGGCTTGCGCTGCATCAAAATGCAACGCATTGTCGAATGCGAGAGCGATCTGCTCCGCCACCACCGAAAGAAAGCAAACTTCTTCGGCGGTATAGATATCCGGAACCTTACTGGCAAAGGTGAGCGTGCCGACCTTGCTGTGGGCTGTGGTTAAGGGGAAAGTGCACACACAGCGGACTCCATACTTCTTCAAAACCTCTTGAAATTTGGAACACCGAGCATCCCGGGCTTCCAGCGAAGTGACCAAAAATTTTTGGTTCTGATAGACCCACCAGGCATCGGATTCCTCCATGGCCAGTTCGGGGTCTGGAGGGATAGCTGCTTCAGTCTCCGCGTCGATGGAATGGCGGTGAAACGTGTTCGATTTCTCGTCGCGAACGTGCACGCTGATATAATCAAACCGTACGACTCGGTGCAACTCCTTCACGAGCGTGCCAAATAGTTCGTGCGGATCTCGATGCGTTCCGATCGCCTTCGATACCGCGACGAGCGATTCGAACCGTGCAGCGGCTGAAAGCCGAGACCCTTCGGTAGCTTCTTCCGTTCGCATCGGGCAAACCTCTCAGAGACTACCCCTTGAAGCTTGGATGCTCGACTCCAGCGTAGGTTAGAAACTACCTAGAACAATCCCGCCCACACTGTCTCCACCCGGCGATCGTTGCGGTTGTAATTTGGCAGAAATCTTCTAGTCCCTAATTCCGCTACTTGCCATACACAATAGGCTGTCGAAGCGCCCATCTTCAAACACCGTTGAAACAGTGAAGTGTCGCCATTTCTCGGCCTCGCTCGCACGCGCAGTTTCCGCTCGTTGCACCCGCTTTTCCGCATCTACACCGAGGATCAGCCGCACCGGCACCTGCATCACTATTCCGCCTGAAGTGCCGCACTTAGAGCACTAGGCGATCCCACGTGCCGCCATACCTAATTGCACGAACCATTTCTCTCTCGTAAATACTCTCAGGGAATCCGGGTTCGATTCGGCTTGCTCCATCGAGGGACTTCAATTGTTCGGCGGAGAGTTCCAGATCCAAACTGGCGAGATTGTCCTGGAGTTGAGATACCTTCCGCGCTCCAATGATCGGGATTACTGGCACCGTTTGATGCCGCAGCCACGCGAGTGCGACTTGCGCCATGCTGCGACCGGTCTGTTCGGAGACCGACTTCACCGCCGAGATGATCGGTACCGCGCGTTGTTCCTCGGGAAGGAATTCCTTCATTCCTTCATTGCTCATCCGCCCTCCGTTGGCCTTACCCTCGCCGTGATACTTCCCGGACAAAACGCCTTTCGCCAAGGGAGACCAGGCCAGAACCCCCAAGTTCAAAGCTTTCGACATGGGAATCAGTTCGCGCTCGACCGTGCGCTCCACGAGGCTGTACTCGATCTGCAACCCGATGAACTGTGTCCAGCCTCGAAGCTCCGCCAGAGTATTTGCCTGGGCGACCCACCAGGCGGGAGCGTCCGAGATGCCGACGTAAAGAACCTTGCCCTGGCGAACCAAGTCGTCCAGACCGCGCATGACTTCTTCCACAGGTGTGATCCCGTCCCAGATGTGCACCCAGTACAGGTCGATGTAGTCGGTTTGCAGTCGTTTCAAACTGGCTTCCACTGCTTGCATCATGTTCTTGCGATGATTGCCCGCCGCATTCGGATCATTGCGTGGCGCGGCGTTGGAGTACTTCGTGGCTAGAACGACGCTCTCGCGATGGCCCTGCATGAACTCTCCAAGGAATGTCTCACTAGTGCCGTTGGTGTAGAAATTCGCCGTGTCAATAAAGTTTCCACCTGCCTCGCGGTAGGTCTGATAGACTTTCTGCGCTTCCGCCTTCGGTGATCCCCATCCGAACTCCTCACCGAAAGTCATGGTGCCCAGTGACGCTTCGGAAACCCGAAGTCCGCTCTTGCCAAGTAATCTGTATTTCATAAACGTGTTCCTTTCATTCGCTCTACCACATGTTCCTCAGAATCAACCAGACCTTCGCCATTGAAACATCCTCCGCAGCATAGGATGCCGAACCTGACTGACTGGTTACTCATTTATTGGGTGGACGAGGATTTCATCGCAACGCACGCCAGAAGACCTGAAAACCCCGCTCAATGAGCTCTTCGCGCTGCTTCGGCTGTTTCGCGATGAATTCCATCGTTGCTTCTTGCATCGCTGCCATAGTGGCCGTCGCGAAACCCGCCGGCAGACCCCGCAGCACGCCACCGGTTTCCAATTCACTTAGCGTTCTTCCGATTGTGTCGTTTTGGGCGGCTGTTCTCATACGTGTTTCGCGCGTGATCAGGTCGGATACGTTCAATTGTGCCGAAACCTTACGTTTCTCTGGAAATTCGATGGTCCAAGCGAGAACGCTTGACCATATGTGCCGCGCGCGGCGCTCCAGACTCCCGCTGTGCGGGAAGTTGGCATTTATCCTTATGGAGACCTCGCCTTTCAGCTCGATATAAAGCTCGTTCAGCAGTTCTTCCTTGTTCGCGAAGTAGGTGAAGAGTGTGCCCGCAGCAACGCCCGCGCGTCTGGCGATCTTCGCCGTAGGCGCGGCGAGCCCGGCCTGGGCAATCTCGTGCACCGCCGCCCGGAGGATTGCGCTGCGTTTCTCAGGA
The DNA here is from genome assembly GCA_963721915.1 of uncultured Acidobacteriota bacterium. GTDB lineage: Bacteria > Acidobacteriota > Terriglobia > Acidiferrales > UBA7541 > Acidiferrum. Next base: position 7,342 of record CAVRLD010000017.1, read on the forward strand.
CTTCTGACTCGTGCCATAGCTATGAATGAGAGTACAGTGCTTCGCCGTTTGGAGTGATGGCAGTGATGTGCTCACAGCCGAGGGTCGGCTGTGATAGAGGTTGGGCCACTCGGTGAGATTTGTCTAAGTAATGTTCAGAAACAGTGAGAGCAGAAACTATTCTGCCCCAAATGAGCTCCGCGTAGCCCGCAAACATCCGAATTGACAGCCCGCCCGACCGCAACATCCTCGAAAGTGCGCCCGCCGCGCTCGTGTCTGCAGCTTGCTCATTCGCGCTTCTGATCAACACTAAGATTTCCCATCACTATTCGGGCAATCTCGTTCGATTACTTCCCTGTTGCCCACTCGCTCAGAAACCCTTCTCTCGCTTCCCACAATGGCGATAGTAGGATCCTGACATTAATCGCTGCCAGCCCGCACATACAATATTGAGCACATTCTGTCCCTTTAGCACTAGTTTCCCATAGCTATACGCGCTTCCGCCTGCCAGGCTGTTGGCGTTGGCATTTGACTGCGGTGCGTGGCGGAAAGCGGCAGCGGAGCGAGTCCAATCGGGTAGCGAGCTGCCATTCCTTTCCTATCCTTCCTGGTTCTTGTCTCTGGAGTTTCTCAACGGGGAGACGCGTCCATGAGCATTCTAACGAGGGCCACGGTGGCTGGTCTCTTCGTGTTCGCACTGCTTTCCGCGGCGCGAGCGCAGGCACCGGTCCAGACGTCCACTCAGGCGACAGCACCGCCGCCGGACAACGACTTTTATTCTGTTCGCGAGCCCGCCGCTGCGGGAGATGCGCAGGCGCAGTTCGCTCTCGGGAACCATTATTTTACCGGCGTCGGCGTTCCTCAAGACTACGGTCAAGCACTCCTCTGGTTTACGAAGTCCGCGAACCAGGGCTTTGCTCCGGCTCAAAATCAACTGGGCTACATGTACCAACATAAGTTTGGCGTGCCGCGGGATTACAAGCGAGCGGTAGCCTACTATCGTTCCGCAGCGAAGCAGGGCTATGCGCTGGGGCAATATAATGTGGGCGGCATGTTCGAGGATGGGGTTGGCGTCAAGCGTGATTACAAACAGGCCTTTGATTGGTACCGCAAAGCGGCGGACCAAAATCTACCGCAGGCGGAAAAGCAAGTCGGCTACTTTTACCAATGCGGCTATGGAGTGAAGCAGGATTATGCTCAAGCGCATGCTTGGTATCTCCGCTCGGCGGGACACGGCAACTCCGACGCCGAAAACCAGTTAGGCTTCCTCGCTGAAGAAGGATGGGGCCAGCCGAAGAATTACGCCGAGGCTCTTGCCTGGTTTTACAAAGCCGCGGAACATGGCAGCAACGACGCCGAGGAAAACATCGGCTATATGTTTCAAAATGGCCTCGGCGTGCAAACCGATTATGCCAAGGCCATGTCTTGGTTCGTCGAAGCTGCGGCGCACGGCAACAGCAACGCGGAAAATCAGCTTGGTTGGATGTATCAGTTCGGCCAAGGTGTAAAGCCCGACGACGCCAGAGCCGTGACTTGGTACCGCATGTCTGCCGATCTGGGGAATCGGCGCGGCGGCGATAATCTCCACGCTTTCGAAGAGGTGCTGGAGGACCGCGGCTCGGGGCTGTGGGAAGCTGCCAATACTTCTGTAACCGATGCGGCCATCGCGCGGGCTCAGCGTTGGGCGAAAATCGACGATCTTCAGCGCCGCATTGCCGGATTGGAAGGCGACGCACAAGACCAAGACGATCTTGCCAACCAACTCGAACATACCGGCAAAGGCAAAAACGACGCCATCACCAAGCTTTTCAACGCGGCCGGCAGCGTCCCTGCCGTCAAGTACCATGCCGAGGCGGCAAAGTATCGCGCCGAAGCGGCGCGCCTGCGCGAAGAACTGACTCAACTCGAAAACCAACCCCAACCAACTGCCAGCGTTCCTACTCCCTAACCTCTTTCCCGCTCGCGTGCCGGAATGCAGTTTTGTACTTTCCCGATACTGCGGGTCAAACGATTCGCCACTGCGTGATCTGTTCAGTCTGGCTCAAATGCCGACTCGGCGCCATTGCGAAGCCGCCGCGGGCAAACCAGTTGGCTGCAAAGTCGTATAGCGGAGATGTCGAAGGCCGAAACCTAGATGATTTCTGCCTGGATCACACGATACATTGGTCTGGAACCAGATGCGCCCTCATGATCGGTGTTGCGGGGGAATCGTAACTGCTAGCCCACTTATGCGGTACCTACCGATCTGTGTGTCTCAATCTGTGATTAGTTCCGAATTGCCGACGGTCCGCTCAGAACCTCGGCTTGCGTCGACGGCATCCACGTCTAAAAATTAGCCACCAATTTCATTTCAAATATGCCCGAACGATCTCGATGAGATCCTCGGCAGCCTCTTCCGAACTCTTGTTCCTGCGTGGCATGTGATTGCGAATGTGGTCTTCCATAAGCTCGGCCATGAGGCTATTGATTGAACCCCGTGCCGCGGACAGGCGCTGAAGTACATCGGCACACGGCGAATCTTCATTGAGACCGCGAAGTACGGATTCGAGCTGACCGATCACCTTTTTTGTTCGATTAACGAGGTCCAACTTCTCGCGAGTTATATGGGACATTTTTTATTGACCTACCCTAGCGGGGTATGGTATCAGACCTGAGCGGAATACGCCTCTAAAAAATGGAGGATGGAGAGTACGATTCAGGAATTGCGACCTCTGGGTAGCAGAACGAGAATGGGTCGCCACAGGACTGAAGAGACTCTACCGAAGGGAGTTGTAACACCGCTGTAATGTCCCTAGTCAAATACTAGTTCCTTTTGCTCCCAAATGCTCTGCATCTTACACACGGACTGGGCGTGTGGCTAAGAAGTGTTAAACGTAAGAGCAGTCATTTTCCGCTGAATTGCGTAGTTTTCGGCCACCCGTATGTTTGGGGCTAGTTTGTTGGGTGTCAGCCAGTCAAGGTGAGGAGGGTTCATGGGGAGATTCGCTCGACGTCTGTGCTTCGGAGTTGTGCTGAGTACGATTTTGGTCGGAGTCACCTCCGCTCAGAAGCCGCTGACCTGGGGCGAAATACGCCAGCGCTTTGAGGCAAATAATCCTACCTTGCGGGCTGGCCAAATCGGAATCGATGAGTCCAGAGCTAACGAGATCAGCGCGTACTTGCGCCCGAATCCGGCCTTGACGGTGCTGACCGATCAGATCGATCCGTTTCCCGGAGGGCCAGCGCACGGACCCTTTTCCTTCCTGCTAACGTCCGCAACCCTGAACTATCTCCATGAGCGGCGGCACAAGCGGGAGTTGCGGCTCGAAAGCGCAAAAGAGGCCACCGATATCACGATATCCGGTCAGGCGGATTTGGAAAGGACGCCTCTGTTTGAGTTGCGTGGCGCGCTCGTCCAGACGCTTCAGGCAAAAGCGGTACTTGATCTGGCCAAAGAGAACCTCAAATACTACGACCATGTTCTGGACTTGAACCGTGAACGTTATAAAGCAGGGGGCATTGCCCAAATCGATTTGGAACGCCTCGAATTGCAACGCGTCCAGTATGAAACCGACTTGCAGACGGCTGAAATAAATCTACTCACAGCAAAGGTTCAGTTGCTTGCGCTTCTGAACGATCGAACACCCGCAGAGCAGTTTGACCTAAGCGGGCCTTTCGATTTTTCGAATCAAATTCCCGCTCGTGACGAAGTTCGCCAGGCGGCTCTCGATAGCCGGCCGGATTTACGGGCCGCGCTGCAATCCATCATCAAGGCAAAAACGGACCACCAACTCGCCGTAGCCAACGGATCGACCGATCCCACGCTAGGATTCGACGTAGGCCGCAATCCCCCATCGATCAGTACATCGGAGTCAGTGTGAGCATCCCCCTACGAGCCTTCGATCGCAACCAGGGCGAAAAGCTGCGCACCCGGCTCGACATAGATCGAAATGAAAGAATCACCGAGGCAGCGCGGACTCAGGTTCTGAGCGATGTGGATTCGGCGCACGCTACAGTGACCAGTACAGTCGCGCTTCTGCAGCCCTACAAAGATCGCTATCTGAGCCAGGCAACGCGCGTCCGGGATGCAATCGAGTTTTCGTATCAGCACGGTGCCGCGTCGCTTTTGGATTATCTAAATGCGCAGGCTGAGTATCGGAGCGTGCAGGTCAACTATCTGAATCTGGTCGGTTCCTATCTGATGGCGGCCAGTCAATTAAATCTGGCGGTGGGCCGTGAGGTTATCCAATGAGCAGGATGGGTATCGAAGCGGCAGGACTTGCGTTAACGGCGGCCTTTTTTCTCGCGGGCTGCGGCGCGCACGATGATCCGAATGCCGGAGGACCCCCACCGCTCAAAGTTGAAGACCTGGGGGATCCGAATGTCTTTCAAGTCGGCCGCCCTTATCAGTTCGTATTGGCGACGGTCATCGAGCACATCACTACCTCGCAACTAAGGGCTACTGCGACAGTCAATCCGGATATTTCCAAAAGCGTGCCTGTCATTTCGTTGGCCACGGGCCGCGTAATCGAGGTCAAAGCGCGCCTGGGCGACACCGTGAAGAAGGGACAAGTGCTGCTACGGGTGCAAAGCGCGGACATTGCGGGCGCATTTTCCGATTACCAAAAAGCGGTGGCGGATGAGCAGCTCGCTCGCACGCAGCTAGAGCGAGCGCGGCTCCTTTATGACAAGGGTGTGATCTCGCTTAACGATATGCAGGTCGCGCAGGATACCGAGGCTAAAGCCACGATTGACGTGAAGACCAGCGCCGAAAAGCTCCGTGTACTTGGCAATAACAACCTGGATCAGCCATCCGGTGTGGTCGACATCCGAGCTCCGATATCTGGAGTGATCACCGACCAGCAGGTAACCAATGCTGCTGGCGTCGCGGGTTTGAGTTCGCCGAATCCTTTCACGATCTCCGATCTTTCGACAGTTTGGGTCCTCTGCGACGTTTACGAAAATGACCTACCGGCCGTGCGCCTCGGGGACAAGGCTGAGGTTCGTCTGAATGCCTATCCGGACAGAGTGTTTAGCGGGCGCATCGGCAACATTGGCCCCGTTCTTGATCCGGCGATCCGCGCGGCAAAAGTGCGCATCGAAGTCGCGAATCCCGGCCTGATGCGCGTTGGCATGTTCGCCACCGCCACGTTCCACGGCCAAAAGAAGGAGACGTACGCGGCCGTCCCTGCGACCGCAGTCCTGCACTTGCACGACCGCGACTGGGTTTACATGCCCGCAGGCGGTAACAATTTTCGCCGTGTAGAAGTGAAAGCCGGCGACATGCTCCCTGGAGATATGCAGACGATCCGGTCCGGGATCACGCCGGGCCAGCAAGTCGTAGCGAACGCTCTCGAATTCCAGAATACGGTGGAACAGTAATGATCCGGTCGTTCGTCGATTTCGCTCTCAACAATCGATTCATCATTCTCAGTGTGGCTGTAGTGCTATTCGTCTGGGGCATCATTGCCTTCAAAAGATTGCCGGTCGAAGCCTACCCGGATGTGGCGAACACTTGGGTTCAGGTGATTACGCAGTGGCCTGGCCGTGCTGCGGAGGAGGTCGAGCAACAAATCACTATACCAGTCGAAATCCAGATGAACGGAATTCCGCATCTTCTGCATGTACGATCTGCATCGCTAGCTGGCCTATCGGTTGTCAATCTCATTTTCGATGACGACTCCGACAACGACTGGGATCGCCAGAAAGCTCTGGAACGGCTTTCGGCCGTAACCCTGCCCCCGAATGTGTCGGCACAGATCGGACCTGATTTCAGTCCGATTGGCTCAATCTATTGGTACACCCTGAAAAGCACGAATCCCAATTACGACCTCATGGAGCTCAAGTCACTCCAGGATTGGACGATCAATAAATACATCAAGTCTGCGCCGGATGTCGTTGATGATTCTTCCTTTGGAGGCCTGACGCGCGAATATCAAGTCCGGGTGGACCCCGATAAGTTGGTGTCGTACGGCTTGGGCCTTGCTCAGATTGAGCAGCAACTAAGCAACGCCAATGCGAATGCGGGCGGCAGCTTTATCGAACAGGGAGCGCAGCAGATCAACGTCCGCGCGGTGGGGTTGGTCAGGAATGTCCAAGATATTGAAAGGACCGTACTCAAAACGCAGAGGGGCACTGCGATACGCATAAAGGATGTCGCGGTAGTCACGCAAGGATCGAAGATCCGTTTGGGCCAAATCGGAAGAGCCATTCATCGCGCCGACGGCGTAGTGGTTGACGATAACGATGTCGTCGAGGGGATCGTGTTCATGCGGAAAGGCGCAGACGCTGCGGCAACGATGGAGGGCATACACGCCGTCGTGCAAAAGCTCAACGATCACATACTGCCTCCGGGAGTGAAGATCGTTCCTTACCTGGACCGCAACGACCTGGTACATTACACGACGCACACGGTGCTGCACAATCTCGCCGAGGGAATGATTCTGGTGGTGATCATTCTCCTTATCTTTCTCGGAAATGTCCGTGGCGCACTGATCGTTTCATTCACGATACCGTTCGCCTTACTGTTTGCTTCCATTTGTCTCGATCTGAAGCACATTTCCGCCAACTTGCTTTCTTTGGGTGCGCTGGATTTTGGCATGGTCGTGGATGGTGCTGTGGTGATGATTGAAAACATCGTACGTCATCTGAATCGTCCCGAAAGGGAGTACCGCACGCCGATGGACCGAATTCGGGAAGCAGCGCATGAAGTTCAGCGGCCTGTCTTTTACGCCATCGCCATCATCATTACGGCATATATGCCGATCTTCACTTTGCAACGTGTCGAAGGAAAGTTGTTCAAGCCGATGGCATGGACGGTGGCATTCGCTTTGCTGGGTGCGTTGGTCTTTTCCATGCTGGTTGCGCCTGCGCTGGCGAGCCTTTTCTTCCAGTCCGGAGTAAAGGAATGGAAAAACCCTATGATGGGCTATCTTACAGCTCGTTACAGGAAGGCCGTGACCTGGACGATCCGCAACCGCACACTCACCGTAGGAGCAGCAGCCATTCTGTTTGCGCTTGCGATGTTTTTGGGTTTTGGAGGAGTCATCGGTTCGGAATTTCTGCCTCATCTGGATGAAGGAGCCATTTGGGTTCGTGGTACTTTGGCGCCCAGCACCGGGCCCACGGAGAGTGCGCGTGTCGCCCAGCGAGCGCGCCAAGTGTTGTGCTCCTTCCCCGAGGTCCCCCGAGTGGTCAACCAGATCGGGCGCCCCGACGACGGGACAGACACCACGGGCTTCTTCGATACGGAATTTTTTGTTGACCTCCTGCCCAAGGAACAATGGCGTCGGATTTTCCATCAAGATAAAGACTTACTGATTGCGGCGATGAGCCGTGAGCTAGAGAAAATACCGGGGGTCTTTTGGGGGTTCTCTCAGCCAATATCAGACAACTTGGAAGAGGCGGTGAGCGGCGTTAAAGGAGCGCTCGCCGTAAAGATGTACGGAGATGATCTCAAGACACTCGAATCGAAGGGAGACGAGATTGTCGGCGTGATGCGAGGTATTCGGGGTGTTGAGGATCTTGGACTGTTTCGCGTCCTTGGCCAGCCGAACCTCAATTTTGAAGTGGATCGCGATCAAGCGGCGCGTTTTGGAATCAATGTCTCAGACGTTCAAGATGCGATTCAAACGGCGGTGGGAGGTAGCGCGCTCAGTCAGGTGCTGATCGGAGAGCAACGCTATGACCTAACGCTGCGTTATTTGCCAGAATATCGGGACACGAGAGAAGCAATTGAGAAGATTCGCCTTCTCTCGCCCACCGGCGAGCGCGTCTCGCTGGCGCAATTAACGAAGAGCAACGTCTCGGATGGTGGTTCAGAAATTTACCGCGAGGCCAACTCGCGATACGTCGCGATTAAATTTAGCGTGCGCGGAAGAGACTTGGGCAGCACCGTAGAAGAAGCGATTCAAAAGGTCAACGCTGCCGTCAAACTGCCCGCGGGCTACACGATCGACTGGGCGGGCGAGTATGAGAGCGAGAAACGTTCACAGCGGCGGCTAATGATTGTGCTCCCCGTCACGATCGCAGCGATCTTCGTCATCCTGTATGCAATGTTTACGTCCGTCAAATGGGCGCTGCTTATTTTGACAAATGTGGCGATGGCTCCGCTCGGAGGCCTGCTGGCTCTGCTCGTTACGCACACGAACCTGAGCGTCTCGTCAGGCGTTGGCTTCCTTGCGCTTTTTGGAGTATCGGTACAAACCGGCATCATCATGGTGGAATACATCAACCAACTTCGGGCCCGGGGCTACACCATTGACCAGTCTGCGATAGAAGGGGCTGTCCTCCGGCTTCGTCCCATTATGATGACCATGCTGGTCGCTACTTTGGGTCTGCTCCCCGCCGCACTCTCACACGGAATCGGTTCCGATTCGCAGCGCCCTTTTGCAATCGTGATCGTCGGCGGGCTTATCTCCAACCTCATGATAGGTATTTTTCTCTTACCATCGCTCTACGCTTGGTTTGCGCGCGACGGTGATCAGCTTCCGGCACCGGATTCTGAAGTAGCCGTATAGGATTCGATGACATGACTGTCAACCTACAGCGTTGTCTTCACGCGAATTGAGGGACTCTGACTATGAAAAAAGCCGAAGTGTGCGAGCTTATTTCGAAAATAGGCATTATCCCTGCTATTCGTGTTTCTTCTGCCGAGGAAGCGCACTTCGCCGCCGATTCAGTTGCGGAAGGTGGCATACCCATTGTGGAAATTACGATGACCGTCCCGGAAGCCGTGAAGCTGATTTCACACCTCGTCCATCATCATCAAAAGATGATCGTTGGCGCGGGCACCGTGCTGGATACCGAAACGGCGCGGCGCTGTCTGGACGCCGGGGCAAGTTTCCTGACGGCGACCGGATTCGACGCAGGAGTCGTCGAATTTGCTGCCAAGGAAGATATCGCGGTCCTCCCGGGTGCATTGACGCCAACGGAGGTCATCACGGCGTGGCGTGCTGGTGCGGACTTCGTCAAAGTGTTTCCCTGCGCCCAGGTTGGAGGCGGCAAATACATCAAAGCGTTAAAGACGGCTTTACCGCAGATTCCATTAATAGCGGCAGGAGGAGTGACTCAACAGACCGCCGCCAGCTTCATTTTGGCAGGGGCAGCAGCCATCGGCGTCGGTACCGAATTGATACCGACGGAAGCCATCGAGCGGCGCGAATCTGACCGAGTTAGAGAGCTCGCACATCGTTTCATAGGTTTCGTAAATGAGGCGCGTCAGCGTTTGGCCCCACAAAAAGACAGCGGGGCAAAAGCCAAGACCGATTTTTGGAGGCTTCACAAGGACACGTGAATCTGAAAGTTCGGAATCGTCGTCCTTTTCAGGTTTGGTTCGAGGAAACCTCGAATCTTTGTTCGGACGTAGATGCGGCAGGTTGTCGCGCAGCGGCCAGAACCCGTCCGCCCTCAAGCCTCTTTGGCGCGTGAACGCGGAGTTGCTCTGTCGCCGAGGATGTCGCGAATCATCCGCGCCGAGAGAAATGTCTGGCGAAGTGGCTCTTCCGCGGGCAGGGAATTCGCCAGCTTGATAATTGTGTCGCAGCTGAGTGCCAGATGGCGTTCGGTCGAATCTCGATCGCCTGAGTTCTGGCAGAGTTCGAAGGCCGTCGCGTGAATCCGCCAAGCCGCGAGCGGAACCTCAAAGCCTTCCATCGCAGATAACCCTTTGGCGATACAGTCCTGTGCTCGAGCCCGGTCAAGTTCCGCAATAGCCACGCGGGCGTTCACCTCCCAAGCCAGCGCCTGCCATGTGTGTTCCGCGGTCGCCAACGTGATCTCCAGGAAGTTTTCTGCCTGCGACCGCGCTTGGTTTAGATCGCCTTTTGCCAGCCAAAGTTCGCTGAGAGCACATTCGAGACGCATGCGCCAGAACCAGCTAAAGATGATCGACGAACGATCCATATCTGCTCGCGCTGCCAACAAGTGCTCAAGTGCACTTTCATAATTTCCCAAAGCGGTCTCCGCCCAGCCCGTCAGAACTAGACGGTTCCGGAACACAGATGGAATTGGACTTGGATGGTCAGGCGCCGGGCGAAGGTCAGGATCTCTGACCAAGGGGAGCACTGAGTCGCAAATCGCCAACACGCCTGCAAAGTCCATGGCGTGCAGATGTACGTAGGCCCGGTGGAGGTGCATTACGCGCCCCCAGTAATAGTGCCCATGCTTATCCAACCTGGCACTTAGCTCTTTGTTTTCTCGCAGCGCCGCACCCCACTCCCCCAGAAAGAGAAGGTTCAAGCCCAGGACGAATTGACCTCTTAGATACATAGCATTTGAATAGGGGCTCTGCGCTGTGCTCTCAAGCTGGATCGCGCGGCTCTCGAGCAAACTGCGTTGCGCTTCCCGATATTCGGACGAAATCCAGCTGATGAAGCCACAGTCGGCCAGAAAAGGTACGAGTGCTTCGCGGTTATCGGCCTTTCGAACCTCGGCGAATGCATTGTGGAACTCTTCCACATCTTGAGGATTCCACCGTTGCCACAGGCGCTGGGCAAAACAACGCGCACGGGTCCTTGCCCGCAGGTTCGGATCCTCCTGGTGGACGCTGCGCTGAAGCGCGCGTTCCAGGGCTTCCAGAGAACGCTCAGAACTGGTCCACGATAATGGCCACGCCTTGTCGACGAGCGCGCGTACCTCCACGTCGATCAGGCCTTCGTGAGCCGCACGTGCAGCGAGCGCTTCATAGCTTTCGATGGCGTGAATGTCATCGAGAAGCGCAATGTACGTGGGAGCTAGCTTCTCCAGAATCTCGATTTCGCTCACCGTTCTTTCGGCCTCGGGAAGTTTCTTTGCCAACTCGAGAGCGTGCTCGAGAATCTCTACGGTTTGCCTGGGTTCAAACCGCCGGCCCGCGGTATCCGCCGCCAGCCGCAGGTACTTGATAGCGCGCAGCCAATCTCCGCCCCGTTCGAAGTGAGCCGCCAGCCAGGCCGCCCCTTCGTTCACTTGTCCTAAGTGAGCCTCAATCCATTCTCCTAATCGCCTGTGCATCTGCGCCCTGCGTCCGGGAGCTATTCGCCGATAGCACACCTCGCGGTAGAGCGCGTGGACAAATTCGTAGCAGGGGGTGACCCTCCCATCGGGGAGCTCCTCTGGGGCTGCCAACCTCACAATGTGATGCCGCCGCGAAAGACCTTCACACATTTCTTCAAACGCTTCCGGCTCCAGATCGATTAACGCAGCTCTCAAGACGACCGCGAATCGCGAGCTTCCGGGACACTCCAGGCTTGCTACCTCCAGAAGCCGCTGCTCCTCCGCGCTAAGCCGTTCAATCTGGACTTCGATCATCTGTTGGAGGCTTTTCGGCACTTCCAGATCGCTTCTCTTCGGAGCGATCCCGAGTTGCCAGCCCTCGTTATTGCGTGAGAGCAGGCCCCGCTCACTCATGTCGTCTAGCGCCGCCACCATGAACAGTGGGTTGCCCTCGGATTGCTGGTAGAGCAGGCTGGCTAAGCCCTCCGGCAGGCTGGCTCCCAATGACTGAGCCGCGAGATACTCCGCCACTTCGCACTCGCCCAATGGCTCCAAAGGGATCTCGCGACATAGTTGGTGAATCAGCAGGTCCTGCTTGAGAGCATTCAGTGGATGTTCCGACACGATCACATCTACTGGGCGATAGGTCCCGATGACCATTAATTTGGCGGGCGTCCGCCGACGCGCGAGGGCCGAGAGGAGATCCACCGTGGAATGATCCGACCAATGGAGGTCTTCGAAAATGAGCACCAGTGGATTTTCCGAGGTGATCGTCTCCAACACCTCACTGATCTCCCGCACCATGCGCTCCCGTGTCGAGCCAAGGATCTCTCGCTGCAGCATCTGCCGGTATTCTTGTTTCACCAGTGCGGGAAACTGCACGAGCCAGGTAGGCGCTTGCTCGGCCAGTGTCTGGACAAGAGCCTCTCCTGCTGAACCGCGGCACAACCCACCCAACGCATCCAGCATCGGGTAATGCGGTTCCATGCCTCCATACCCTTCCACGCATTGTCCGCGGGCAATACGAATTGAAAGTACGTTGGCGGCAGCCCGCCGCTGGAATTCGTCGACCAGCGTGGTTTTTCCGATGCCCGCCTCCCCAGTGATAAAAACGATCTGCCGTTGTGCCCGCATGGCTTTACTAAGATAGCGGTGCAACTCGGCCAGCGTTGGTTCGCGACCGACAATCTTTTTCGGCACATCGACAGGTAAGCGAAGCGGATCAGAATTGTTCTCCTCGACGACGGCAGCCACAAATTGGTATCCACGTTTGGGAAGCGTTTCAATGAATGCCGGCTTGTCGGCCCGATCTTTCAGTACTTTGCGTATTTCCTGGATATATCTTCGTACGCCTTCCGGATTGACATAGGTCTCCGGCCAGAGCGCTTCCAGAAGCTCGTCCGGCGTCACCAGTCGCCCGGCGTGCTCCACGAGGTAACGAAGCACATCAAACGCCTTAGGGGTGAGGTCAGCCCGATCTTCACCATGCCACAGGCAGTGGTTTGCGGTATCGAGCCGGAAGGATTGAAACCTCATCTCGTACCTCAGATGCTGTCCCGGCCAACGTAGACACAAAAATCAGGATCAGCTAGGGCATTAAATACCCCCCCGAGTTTCTCGATTGGCTGTCCCGAGCTAACGGCTTGTCGATCAAGGACATAGCCCTCAACTCGAATCCTTCGGCTAGCAGCCTCGCTGCTCGACCACCCCCAGGCCTGATCAACTCGTGTCAGACCTCGCGGAACAAAAAATGGACAAAAAACGTATGGAAACCGCACACCTTGATTTCCGAATGAGCCTACTCTGCCCGACATGCGTGGAGCTTTCGTAGTACGCCTCGAACCCCAAACGGACCCCACACGAGGCCGGTTCGAAGGGTCGGTGGAAGAGGTGGACACCGGCAAGCGGTTGAAGTTCCGGTCGACGGAAGAACTGCTCGGATTTCTGGGGCGGAGCTTCGAGGAAACTCTTCGCCGCGAACGGCAACTCAAGCAACCCGACGAGCAACAAGAAGACAGATGAGTGGACGTGATTTATGAAGCACGCAACAACTTTCGACTGCGATCGATGCCACAAGCCCATTCTCGCGCACGAAGGCTTTGTCCGCTTCAAGCACCAAGGACGGGAAACCTACCAATTCTTCCACTATCGAATTCGCGCGGGAGGCTGCTGGGAAGGGTACCTCAAGAAACGCAAGTGAAGCAGTGGTCGGACGCAGGGCCTCCTGAATACTCAGGGTTCGGTCATGGAAGAAAGGCCACTCGTTACAAGGCGGAGTTGGTGGCCGGTAGAGGAGCAGGCGATGTCGATGCTAATGGTGAGTGCATTCACTTTCGTAGAGAACGATGCCGGCGCGACTGGCAACCTTGACGAGTGGAGCGAAGAGAACCTGGTAGCTGCCGCCAAGTGTGGCCACAGAGCTGCCTTCGGCCAACTCTGCAAGCGCCATGCGAAACAGGTTTTCCGCGTGACCCATCGGATCACGCGAAATCGCGAAGACGCGGAAGACGCGGTGCAAGATTCATTGCTGAATGCTTTCCTTCATTTACGGGATTTTGACGGGAGGTCGCAGTTTGCAACCTGGCTGACGCGTATCGCAATCAACTCGGCGCTAATGAAGCTTCGTAAAGGGCGAGGAATAAGAGAAGTTCCGATGGACGAATCCCAGCCGGCCGCGGAGCGCGGACGGGACCATGACGTTCCAGACCGCGCTCCCAATCCGGAAGAAGCTTACCGCTTGAACGAACGGAAAGAGGTAGTGAGCACGGCCATTAGTGGGGTGTTGCCGCGGACGCGAAAGGTCGTGGAGTTTCACAAGTTGCACGAATACTCGGTTTCAGAAACCGCGCAAATTCTGGGAATCTCGACTGCGGCGGTAAAGACTCGTATGTTTCACGCGAGGGCCAAGCTGCGTCGAATGCTCCTGCTGAATCCTACACTCCAAACCGAGCAGCAAGTTAGACGGCGGCCGTTATGAAGACTCCGGTTGCTCAATTCGCGCGGGCCACCACGGAGCCAGACGTGGAGCTCTTCTTCGATGAGTCACTGTCTCGGATCCCAAGCGTGGACTTGAACGAGATCCAGCGGCTGTCTCGTTTTCTTCCGGTTATCGTCCTCATTCCCAAATCGTCAGCGAAAACCCAAGGTGCGCCGCGCAAAATTGCGGTGGCCAAGGCTTCGAGCGAAAGCTCCGACGCAACAAAGCTACTCGGGGTCTTCGGACAAGCCATGGAGCGGTTCAAAAGCACGAACGTGGAAAGTAGGTTCGCGTTTGGTGACGTAACCATCAGTTTTTCGGCAATGGAAGCGATCCGCAAGGGCCAGCCTGTGATGCTCACGGCCATGGAGTTCAAGACCCTGAAATACTTGATTCAGAACGCCAGGCGCGTGATTTCTCGAGACGAACTGCTCAACGAGGTCTGGGGATACGAGAACTATCCCTGTACACGAACGGTGGACAATCACATTCTGAAGTTGCGCCAAAAACTCGAACGCGATCCTTCGCGCCCCGAGCACTTTCGCACCGTACACGGCGCTGGTTACAAGTTCTTGCCGTAGCGCAACTACCGCTCGTCTACAGAAGCATGCGTGGGCATCCGCCAGAAGCGCGTACGAGCCAATGTCGCGTTTGTCATCCCGAACCCGCGTCGTTTGCGGGTGAGGGATCCGCTGTTCCGCAGCCTGCTACTGTGTCTTAAGATCGTTCGAACAGTATACATTAAGTTATTAATTAACATTAAATAACTTTCGTGATGGCATTCCGCATGAGTTTCGAGTTCCGCCCCACTGCCAGTTCCCGAAACCACTTACTTCTAAACTCCCCCAAATACCTCCGCCCGCAACTCCTACCGTTTGACCGTCTCACAAATGCCCCGGGGCTGGAGTATCCGGGGCTGGAGTATCCGGGGGTGGAGTATTCGAGAAACGAGGGTGAGTCGAAGCGCGAAATCGTAAGTTCTTTAGAATCCGCAGTTCCGCGAAATGCGCCCGTAACTCTTTCAGAATCCGCACTTCCAAAATCGTTGAACTTAAAGTCCTCTAGAATCCGCACTTCCAAAAAACGGGCGGGGGGTGAATTGTTAACCAGAATGGCGAACCGAGGCGACCGCTTTACTTTTGAGGAATTTGATGTCAGCAGCGACGCCGAATGCTTCTAGCAGGTTGGCTTGCACTTGCTTTGAGAGGGCGTTGATCTGGTCGACGCCGAAGCTTTCGGGGCTAACCAGGTACCGCAGTTGCTTCTCTCCCGCTGGCGTCTCGATAATCCGCAGAACGGCGTCCGCGACATCCTGGGCATTGCCCGCCCCGGAAGAAAGTGCCGCGCTGAGCTTCGCGGGGATCTGCTTGACTGCGCCATACGTATCGGTGCGGGCTTCGTCGGCTGCCGTCACCGTATTGCCGAAAACAGGAGTCTCATAAGGGCCGGGTTCGACAATCACGGATTCAATTCCTTGCGGGGCAAGTTCGTAGCTGTACGACTCGGCCAGCGCCTCGAGTGCAAATTTGCTGGCGCAATAGAAGCCCATGGAGGGAGCGGTGATGCGGCCCGCGCCGCTGCTGATGTGCATGAGCACGCCGCTGCGTTGCCGCCGCATGTGCGGAAGCACGGCGCGATTTACGCGAACCGGGCCAAGAAAGTTCGTGTCCATTAGATGCCGCGCTTGTTCGGTGGTGACAGCTTCCGCCAGCCCCGAGAGGGCATAACCGGCGTTGTTAATGGCGACGTCGATCCGCCCCGCTTTGGCGACGGCGGCGTCCACAGCCCGCTCGACCGAGGCTTCATCGGTCACATCCAGCTCAAGGACGCATATTGGTAATGAATCCTTTTCCGCAAGCGAACGGATTTCGGAGGCATTCTTGGCGTTGCGGCCTCCAGGATCACGCATCGTTGCGAAAACGGTGTGCCCTTTGCGAGCCAGGGTATCGACGAATAGTCTGCCGAAGCCAGTGCTGGAACCGGTGATGAGAACCACTTGCTTGGAATTCATGATTTGTGCCTCCTTATGGCGCTACTATGAAACCGTTTGATGTCGAAGCCAATTCATTGGGTACCCGAATCGCGAACATTGTGGAAGTTTTTACGAGTCTAGTTACAACACATTCGGAACCGATGAGTTCAGGCGCTGGCTCGCACTCCTCGATCCACCGAGTACGAGCCAGCACGAACACTCCCGGCGGCTATCGCGTTGCCAGCGCTACCGAGGGATCATCGGAATCCAGTCGCAGGGCAATCGGAGTATTTACCGGAAGTTCGACGTTGGAACCTTTCGTGATGAATGCATCGCAAAGCCTCTTTGCGGCGCCAAAGTATCCGAACCCAATTGCCGTGCTTGCGGAGGCCTGCGCTGCGCCGGCGCCGAGCAAGCCGAAGCCCTTCCGGCCTTCGCCGGACCGCGACCACGCTGTCTTCTGCAGGGTACTGTCCGCAACGGCTCTCGATGGGCCAATGAGCGAAACGGGGGCCAGAACTCGTGCGAACGTCGAAGTAGTAGCCTTAATTTCGCCTTCCTTACCGACGTCCAAACCTTCCGAACGCTCGGCTTGAATGCCTCCGACCGTGGAGTGAATGTCTCTCATTGTGCCGTCCGGCATCTCCACGGAACGGAATGCAAACACGACGCTGCCATTTTTCTTCATCCACCCTGCGGAGGTGGCTTTCTGGACAGTCCCGGTGACTCTGGTCCCGGCGGGATAGAGCAGCTGATGATCCGCCTCGTAGTACGGTTGCGAAACAACGGCCTCGATTTGCGAGCCCGCCGTGGAAGCACCTGAGCTGACTGCGGTCAAGAGGTGAAGGTGCAGATAGTCGCTCGCTTGCTGAGACGCCGTATCAAGCTGAACCGGTGCGAGCAGCGTCACCGGTTTCAGCAGGGCCGTGTCAAAAACGGTTCCCTGATCGATGTATTCCGGATGGTAGGGCAAGCTGGTTACGACGGCCTCGCCCAATCGCTGCAGCTTATTCGGTTCTCGTAGGGGAGCCATAGCGCCCTTGAATTTTTGGCCGATTCCAGGGCGCTCTGACTTGGGAAGATATTTCGAATTCGCCACACGGCCAATGCCCACGGCGGAATCACTGTGAATCGGCACCGTCGTTCCATCGGAAAGCACGAGTTGATCGAACGTCACATGTGCCGTTTTAGGCGGCGTAAAATCGCCGTTGAGGAGCCTGCTGGTCCGCTTCTTCATAGGAGCCGTACTAATTGCAGAGACATGTCCCTTGATCGTCGAGCCTGCGGGAACCGCGAGAGCTTCTCCCGCGTAGACCGGCTCAAGAAGTTTCGCGGTAATGGGTTGCCCGACGGATTTGAGACGCACTCCTTTTTCAAGCGCGGCACGGAAATCATTGCCTGGCTGCACAATTAAAGTTTGCCGTTCGGGTACCATCTCTTGCGCGGGCACTGGAGTGGCGGTGACGCCCAAGATTGAATAGGAAAGTAACATCCACACAACGCTGCGTTTCATAGTGTCCTCGTCTCGTTTCAAATTTCGGACGCCCTTACGACAAGCGACCGCCCAGCATCGAGGAACTTAGCCAGAGGCTACTTGGACCGAGTGAGCAGTGCGGCGAGGAAATGTGGAAGCTTTGTAAGGAATTGAGCGGAACCCACGGGCTGAACGGGCGAGATTACTTTCCTGAAAGTGCGATCACCGGGGTGAATTTGCGGTACGGTGGGTCTTAGACAGCGGTGCTATGCGCGGGCTTTGAAGGCTCGCTGACGGGAGAGCGCGCGTCGTATGCGAAAGGCAACTGGATAATAATTTCCAAGCCGTTGGGTCGAAGGTTCGCGGCACGTATCGTTCCGCGGTGCAAACGAATCGCTTCAGACGCAATGGCCAGCCCTAGACCATTCCCTCCCATTGTTTCCCCGTCCCCGTTTACTCGATAGAAGGGCTGAAATATCGCCTGGAGGGAATCTTCCGGAACTCCAGGGCCATGATCCCGTACAGAGAGAACTGCCAGCGATTCTCGGGCGCTTCGATCGACGTGCAAAACGATTTGCACATCGCTTCCCGGCGGTGTGAAGCGCACTGCGTTGCGAATAATGTTTTCGCAAGCGCTTCTGAGGGCGTGAGGATCGGCATTCCGGAGAAAAATCGAATCGTTTGTCTGAAGAGTGACGGATTTGCCCAGCGCTTGCGCTTCGAAGTTTGCATCAGCCGCCACTTCCTCGAGCAGCTGAGCGAAGTTCAAGTTTTCTCTCTCCCCAGAGGAAAACCCTGATTCCAGACGTGAGAGCGTCAAAAGCTGTCCCATGAGCAGATCGATTCTGACAACATCACGATCCAGACGCTGAAACAGATCGTCAGAATCCGCGGAGGAACGATTTCTCAAAAGAGCCAAGGAGATATTAATCCGAGCGAGAGGAGAGCGCAGTTCATGCGATACCGAGTTCAGAAGCTTCTTTTGCGTTTCAATCAGTGAGTCGAGTCGACTCACCATCGAGTCGAAGTCTTTTGCGAGAGCGGCCAGCTCGTCAAAGCGCCGGGAAACCGAAGTCGGCACTCGCGCTTTGAGATCGCCCTGCGCGACCCTTCTGGCCGTCGACTGGATACTGCGGATAGGGGAGGCAATATGGTACGCAAGCCCAAGGCAAAGTAAGGTGACCAAAAGCACCAAGGAAATGCTAAAAACGAAGCCCCCTCCCCACAATATTTCCCCGATCTGGCGCAAATTGGATTTCAAAAAGAGCATCAGGATGTAGGGATGCCCTGAGGAAGAGACAAACTTGTAGGCTGCGATCCGGCCTCGCAGTACGAGGAGTTGGCCCTCCTCTGCTGCATGGGCAGCTCGAAGGCCATCCTCTGACACCGGCCGCGACTCCACATCTTTATAGGATCCGTCGAGCAAGACGAGTTGTCGTTGGTTGTTGTGATCGTTGCTGCGCGAAAAACGAGCAAACGCCTCAGGGCCGCCCGACTCATATGCTTTAGCGGCCTCTGCCGCCATAATGGGCGCAACCGTCGCATACATGTTTGGAGCCGAGGAAACCTTTTTCATGGCGGTCAGGCGGCTGCCGAGAAGCACGATAGCGATCATGCCCCAGGCCGTCAGCCAGTACCAAAAAAAGATCTTCAGGAAGAGCCGGTACATGGGCACACGGGATCTCACTTTGCGGAGTTTTGCTTGAAGATTAAGAGGCAAAAGTTCTTCCTTCTGATCAGGGCCCGCACCTCGATGTATACAATACAAACTTTCCTCCGACCAGCCTTCCAGCCGAGTCCAAACAAATCCTTACAGACGCTCTACGTTTCCTGACGGTACCGTCCGCAACAACCCCATATCCTGCATGCGGAAACACTTTTCCTGCGTGGAGAGTTATGACTTACCGGCGTATCCGTCTCGGGCGTTTATCCGCCACCATCTTGTTCACGACCACCGTTCTTTGCCGTCATCCGCATTCTGTCGCCGCACAGGATTCGAAACCCAAACCGGCGTCGACCGATCATGCAGACGTTTCTCCTTCCGCCTTGCCCGACAGAGATGAACCCCAACCGGTTCGGCAGGACTTGAATCGCGACTCTTTGCCCGATGCGCCACTGCCGACCGCGCGGGAACAAGAAGCAGCTCAGAGCCCCGCGACATCTTCGGGTACGCAACCGAATCAAATACTGGCGTTGCCTCCAGCGCTCACCAGAAATCCTTTGACCGGGGAAGACAAGTTTCGAATCTATATCCATAAAACGTTTGGCCCACCCGGCTTGATTCTGCCGGCATTTGGCGCAGGCTTCCAAATGCTCAATCCACCAAGCCACTACCCAAGAGAATGGAAAGACGGCGGTGGTGCCTTTGGCAGAACCTACGGGTACAAAGTGGCCGATCGCACCTCCAGGGAGACTGCACAGTTTCTTACCGGTTTCCTCCTGCACGAAGATCCTCGCTACCAACGCTCCACCAGCACCAACGCGTTCCGCCGAACCCTTCACGCGCTCGCTTTTACCGTCTTCGACAAGACAGACTCCGGCAGAAACACTTTAGCGGTAAGTAACTTCGCATCGGCTGCAGCCGGAGGTTTCGTGGGCATGGGCATCCTTCCAGACAGCTATAACGATCTAACGCACGCGGAGCAGCGTATGGCCAGTGAGTTCCTGCAGATCGCCATCGGGAACATAGCTACTGAGTTTGAGCCCCAATGGGGACCGTGGGCAAAGAAGCTTCGCATTCCGAAGATCCTTCCTGCCTGGTGGGTCCCGCAGCACGAACACTAGCTTTAAGATTGTCTTAGCTGGCTGCGGGATGCTCGAGCAATCTACTTGAACACCTGGAGGAGCCTCTAGCAGGCTGCGGAAAAAGGCGCGTTTGTCATCCCGAACCCGTGTCGTTTGCGGGTGAGAGATCTGCTGTTCGCAAGAAAGCCAAGGAAAAAGCAGATTCCTCACCCGTTCAAAAACCGAACGGGGCTCGGAATGACATGTTTTCGAGTTTTTCCGCGGCCTGCTAGCGCGCTTCCGCGCGTCCCACGAGGCAATAGCCAAAAGCGCCTTTTGAAACAGAGCGGCGGAACCTCGTACCGAGGAGCGAATTGCAGGTGACCGGTCCGCTCTAAGTTGCATCCTACCGTCTGACCGGAATAGTTGACCGGAATATTTGCCTGCACGGTCGGGACAAGCGATTTCTTCGTCAGGGATTTTGTCCTGGCAGCCCGTTTCGGTTCAGACGCAATTTTTCGGAGTCGATATAAACCAAATGAGTACATTGACTGTCAATACAAGTGAAGTTGCCAGTAAGCCCGTGCAGCGCGTCAAGCCGCACCTGCTCATAGTCGATGACGACCGCGAGCTCTGCGAAGTCCTAAAGCGCTACCTCGAATCGGAGGATTTCCGCGTTTCTTTTGCGCATACCGGTGACGCCGGCACAAAGGCGGGAATGGAAGGCAGCTTCGAGCTGATCGTGCTGGACGTCATGTTGCCGGACAAAAAGGGATTTACCGTTCTCAAGGACATTCGCCAGCACGCGCGGACTCCGGTTCTCATGCTCACCGCCAGGGGCGAAGAGTTTGACCGCATCCTCGGGTTGGAGCTCGGCGCCGACGACTACATGGCGAAGCCGTTCAACCCGCGTGAACTCGCAGCAAGAATTACAGCCATTCTTCGCAGAACCGGCTGGCAGTCCGACAACAAGAACGGACTCAGGCCTCCAAAGATGAAGTTCGGAGACCTGGAGCTCGATTTGGGCGCGCGCGTCGTCTCGAAATCCGACGAATCTTTGAATTTAACCTCCGCGGAATTTGAGCTACTGCATATGTTCTTCGAATTTCCGGGCCAGGTGCTCACACGAGATAAGCTCGTGGAGCGGGTCCTGGATCGGAAATTCTCGCCCTTCGATCGAAGCATCGATTTTCACATCACCAATCTTCGGCGCAAGCTTGGGCCACAGCCCGACGGCGGCGACAGGATTCGCAGTATCCGTGGCATCGGCTATCTGTATGCATGGCCGGGGAACAATAAGTCCGCCTAGCCTCCTCAAAGTTACGGGTCTGAGCCCGGCTCCCACCGAAGCAATGGCTGGTGTGACAAACCTGTTCCCGAGACGTTCCGCAAACAAACCCTAACAATTAACTCGCCGTTCCTAGCCGCAGCCAATTGTCGCTTTAGAGAAAATCCATTTGTGCAATGCGTTGGAACACTGGGCGAGCGCTTTGTCCTCTAACAGGCTGCGGAAAAACTCGAAAATATGTCATTCCGAACCCCGTTCGTTTTTTGAACGGGGTGAGGAATCTGCTTTTTCCTTGGCTTTCTATGCGAACAGCAGATCCCTCACCCGCAAACGACACGGGTTCGGGAAGACAAACACGCCTTTTTCCGCAGCCTGCTAAGTAGCCGGTCGAACGTGGAGCGAAACACTACCCACCGTCTGCTAGCCCGGCGCAAGCGACGGAACACAAGCGCCAATCAAAATTACTGGATGCTAATCACCATGGAACTATCGAGAACGGTCTCTTTGTTGGCTCACGCTCGCTGTTTCATTGCCCTCATATTTTCAGTTGGCCTGGTATTGCCGCCGGCCTTGCCTTCTCAGACGGCAAAGGAATTGATAGGAGATACCTGCCGGAACGAACTGCAACAGCGCGAAAGGAGAACGTTGTGGTCCTATGTCGCAGAGCGCCACAGTAACAACCACGTTTTTCGCGAGCAGGTAATCGAGACCGTGGACGCCCCGGTTCGTCATCTGCTCGCAGTCGACGGCGATCCACCTAGCTCAGCGCAGTTGAAAGAAGAGAATGACCGGCACCAGGAGTTGCTGAACGATGCATCTCGCAGGGACGCGCTCCAGAAACAGCAGGACGAAGACGACAAGAAGATGCAAGAGCTATTGCTCATGGTTCCCGATGCTTTTGTTTTTGAGGATCAGGGCCCGGAGGGACAGTCTGAAAAAATAGCGTTTCATCCAAATCCTGGCTTCAAACCTAAGACCTATGAACAGCGGGTTCTTCACGCCTTGGATGGGATCGTCTTCGTTGATCTTCACGACAAGCGAATCGTACGCCTTTCTGGTTCCTTGCGAGCGCGGGTAGAGTTTGGGTACGGTCTGATCGGCCACGTGGACCAAGGCGGCACCACGGACATTACGCGGGTTCATCTATCGCCGGGGGTCTGGAAAACGAGCGCGGAAAAAATTCACATCGACGGACGGTTCGTAATACTCAAAACAATCAATAAGCATCAAGATGAGACTAGAACTGGTTTTGAGCCGGTAGCGTCAGATACAACCTTCGCGCAAGCGCTCCACGAAATCGAAAACAAATAATTTTCCGGCTGGTATGGGCGCCGAAGAATGCTTACTCAGGGCGGCTCGGCTGAGCTGCATGCCAAGGTGTACCGCAGCACAACTCCCGACTTCGGCAAGAGCAAACACAACCTGTCGCGAGACGTTTACAAAACAAAAACCGACGCGGCGAAGTTGATTCAGCAGGCGGTCGCGGACGTAGCGAGTCTGATTCAGCAGCAGGGGCGACGCCGGGCTGGACAAAATTACGAAATATGCGTGGGGGGGAACAAGCTAGTCCACAATTCCTGCACCTGGACGCTTGCCATCGAGCACGGTGCCGAACACTGCAGCAATCGCGCACAGGCAAGAGTGCCTGTGCTACTCGCGCGCTACCGCTGACCGCTTACAACACGCGCACCAATTTCCGGTAAACTAACTCCATGCCCCGTCGCATCCGCCTCCTTCCGCTTTCCTCCGCCCGCTCCGGCCAGCTGGTGGTCTACTATCGCGCGAACAACCTCGTGCCGCCGGACTCGCGGCGCTAATAAGGATCTCGAAACCTCAGCGGACCCGGTTGGCATCCATTTTTCCCAACGAGGAATCCTTCCTTTTGATCTAATTTGTACCTAAACTATAGACAGCAAAGGTGGGACCAAGGTCCGCCTCCTGATACCAAACCGTTCGGTGGAAGCGAGAATCAGCCCAGCCGTTTAGACAGCGCTTGGCGCTAGGCCTTGCAGCTTCAACACCCTACGGGCGAAACATTTGCGCCCTTCGGACCGTATGTAAGGTATCGGACGACAGGCACGTTTGAAGTCCCGCGCGGGTGGTTTCGCCGCGGCAAACCAAGAGGAAACACCATGAAGACGTGGCAGAAGGTCGGCATCGGTATCGGCGCGGTCGCGGTGCTCGGCGGAATTGTGCTCTTTAGCGTCAATCAGGCCAACAAGGGTGTAGTCACGGTGCAAACCGCTAAAGTAGCCCCGCAAGAGAGTCTGGTCTCCCAAGTCACGGCCTCGGGAGAGATCAAGCCCACCACGTACACGAATGTAACCGCCCAAGGCTTCGGCAGAATAACAGCCATCGTCGTCAAGGAAGGCAACCACATCAAGAAAGGCCAAGTCCTCCTGACCCAGGAGAACATTCAGGCCAACGCCGACGTGCAAGCCCAGGCCGCCGCCATCAACTCCGCCGAATCCGGGGTGCTGGCTTCCGAAGCCAGCTACAAGTCCGCCCAATCCGACCTCATTCAGGCGCAAGCCAACCTGGAAAGAGCCAAGCTCGACTGGGAGCGCGGTCAGGGTCTCTTCAAAGACGGCCTGATAGCCAAGCAGGATTACGACCAACGCAAAACCGCTTACGACGCTCAGTTCGCCGCCGTCGATTCCGCAAGGGCTCATGTCCTTTCGGTGAAGGCCAGCCTCGATCAAATGCGTTCTCAAGTCAGCCAGGGCCGCGCCGTCCTCGTGCATACTCAGGACATCTTGCACAAGACCACGTACACCTCGCCCATCGATGGAATCGTCAGCTATCTGCCCGAGCGCGTCGGCGACTACGTCGTGCCCGGAATCCAGAACTCCAATGGAAGCTTCCTGATGACTCTCTCGGATATGTCCATCGTCACTTCCGAAGTGAAGGTCGACGAGACCGACATCGTCAACGTGAAAATCGGTCAGGACGCCGACGTCACCATTGACGCCATCCCGGGAAAAACATTCAAAGGCACGGTAACCGAAATCGGCTCGCAAGCGGTCTTGCGCACCTCCGGGCTCGCCACGACGCAATCCACCACCAGCAGTCAGGAAGCAAAAGACTTCAAGGTGGTCGTCACCCTGGCGAGCCCGCCGGAAAATCTGCGCCCAGGCCTTTCTACCACCGCTAAAATCAGGACCGCCGAAAAGAAGAATGTTTTGGCCATCCCCATCCAGGCGCTTGCGGTCCGCACCCGTAAAGATCTTGAGGAAGCTGCGAAGAATTCCAAAGGCAGGTCCGATTCTGGCGTAACCCTCGCCGCGCCTCCTCCCCCCGCGCCGGGCGATCCCAAGAAAGACGAAATCCAGGGCGTTTTCGTGGTCAATGGGAAGAAAGCCGTCTTCCGCCCCGTGGACACCGGTATCTCCGGCGTCACCGACATCGAAATCACCAAAGGCCTGAAGCCGGGCGACGAAATCGTCGTCGGCAGCTACAAAGCTCTCCGCACCCTGAAACCCGAATCCAGAGTCAAGGTCGACAATACCGCGCCGAAAAAGACCGAAGATCAGCAGAATTAACGCGAGAACCTCAGCTAGCGATTGGAGCCCTGCATGCCCTTGGAGACAACGTCCGCCGATTCGTACCGCGGGGATCTGGTCAGCTCCGGCGTCGTCATCAAGACCGAAGACCTCGCCAAAGTATACGAAATGGGCGCGGAGCAAGTGCGCGCTCTCAACGGAGTCGATCTCGAAATCCGCAAGGGCGAATATGTTGCCATCATGGGTCCTTCCGGCTCCGGGAAATCCACGCTGATGAATCTGATCGGATGTCTCGATTCCCCCAGTTCGGGAAGATATTGGCTCGCTGGCCGCCTTGTCAGCGATCTAGACGACGATGAGCTCGCCTACATTCGCAACAAGGAAATCGGCTTCGTCTTCCAAACCTTCAATCTCCTTCCCCGCGCCACCGCGTTGCACAACGTCGAACTACCACTCATCTACAACGGTACTCCGTCCGAAGAGCGTCTGGAGCGCGCCAGAAAAGCCCTCGAAAGAGTCGATCTGGCCGACCGCATGAACCACAAGCCCAATGAACTCTCCGGCGGACAGCGCCAGCGCGTAGCCGTCGCCCGGGCGCTCGTGAATTCCCCCTCCATCGTTCTAGCCGACGAGCCCACCGGCAATCTCGACTCAAAAACGGGCGACGAAATCATGGCCCTGTTTGCAAATCTCCACTCCCAGGGAAACACCATCATCCTGGTAACCCACGAAAACGATATCGCGCAACACGCCCACCGCATAATTCACATCCGCGACGGCAAAATCGCCTCCGACCACGCCGTCAAGAAGTGAGCACGTCGAAATAGCAGTTCGCAGCTTCCGAGCTATTCTCTTTAGGAGGTCGGAGTTTCAGCTCCGACCTAAGACACTCACATCACCGGGCTTAAAAGCCCTGAAGAAGGCTGTTGACGTTTCTAACTCGCGCCTCCAGCCCTTCCAATTCGGCTCTTTCACTCCGCCAGCCACCCGTTAAATTGAGACGCGCCAAAAACTCGTGCCAAGAGTTTCAAGGGATTCTCACTAGGGGTCGGGAGCTTCCTTGCCCTGAGCTTCGAAGGGAGCTCCGACACCAAGCTCCCCGGCTTGATTGGGCTTTTAGCCCCTGAGGAAAGCTCTTGACGTTTTGTAAGTAGCGCGCCTTTCGAAAGGTAACACACGCAAATGCCGACAAAGTCGCTTCATACCTCAAGCCAAATCACCCACGACGCCCTAGCCGTCGCAGCGGAAAAATCACGCCGCTACCTCGAAACCATCAGAGACCGCCGCGTAGCACCCTCCGACGAATCGCTAGCAGCCCTGGCACAATTCCACGAGCGATTCCCCGAACACTCTACCGACCCCACCGAAGTAATCGCTAAGCTCGACGAAATCGGCTCCCCAGCCACGGTAGCCACCACCGGCAACCGCTACTTCGGGTTCGTAATTGGCGGCACCATACCCGCAGCCTTGGCCGCAAGCTGGCTCGCAAATACGTGGGATCAGAACGTCGCGTTGCGCGTAATGTCTCCCGTAGCCGCCGAGTTAGAAGAAGTCGTCCTAAGCTGGGTGTGCGAGGCCCTCGGCCTACCAGCAGATTGCGAAGGCGGCCTGGTAACCTGCGCCACCACCGCCAACTTTACAGCTCTAGCCTCCGCGCGTTATTCCCTGCTAGCAAAGTCCGGTTGGAACGTAGTCGACGATGGAATGTTCGGCGCCCCGCCCATCGAAGTCGTAATCGGAGAAGAAGTCCACACCTCAGTCCTGAAGGCGCTGAATTTGGCAGGTTTCGGAAAAAAGCGCGTAACGATAGTCGAAGCCGATGGCCAAGGCCGAATGCGTGCCGACAAATTCCCGACAGTCAGCGAGCGCACGATCGTTTGCATCCAGGCAGGCAACGTAAATACCGGCGCATTCGATCCCGCCGAAGAAATCTGCGCCCGCGCAAAAGAACAAGGCGCCTGGGTTCACGTAGACGGCGCATTCGGCCTATGGGCGAACGCCTCGCCAAAATATCGCCATCTAACGCGCGGGTTCGAACAAGCCGATTCGTGGGCCACCGACGCTCACAAATGGCCCAACGTCAGCTACGACAGCGGTATCGTGATCGTCCGCGACGGAAAAGCATTGCGCGCGGCCATGACCTCTTCCGCAGCTTATCTCGAACCGGGAGCGGGCCGCGAACCCATGAACCACACGCCCGAAGCCTCGCGCAGAGCGCGCGGCGTGGAACTCTGGGCCGCGCTAAAATCCCTCGGTAAGTCCGGCCTGTGCTCACTGATCGAGCGAACCTGCGCGCACGCCCAAAAATTCGCGGAAGGATTACGTCATGCCGGTTTCGACGTGCTGAACGACGTTGTCATCAATCAGGCTCTCGTATCTTTCGGCACTGCGGAAACCACGCGCGAGGTCATCCGCCGCGTCCAAGAAGACGGCACCTGCTGGTGCGGAGCTACAGTCTGGCAGGGAAACATCGCGATGCGCATCAGCGTCTCTTCCTGGGCCACCACAGAAGCCGACGTCGAGCGAAGTCTCGAAGCCATCATCCGCATTGCCCGCGAACAAAATCCCGCCCGACGCCCAACCAAAGCCTAGGCAATACATGGAGGGGCACAGCACCGCACCGCTGTGCCCCAAACGCCTAGGTCGCTCCGTGGACGCTGGAACTCAACGTCTTGCTCTGTTGCGATCGGGAAAAATCCGCTCGTCTATCGCGCCACGCTCGGCGTATGCATTTGCGCCCGCGTAGCCGGCGAACTCAAATAGGTCCGTGAAATCCGGTCATGCCAAGTAAGAGCATCTTCATCCCACCAAGCCCACAAAAATCCTGTAAAGCACGCGCTGGCCGAGAGTATGTAGCCAATACTCCGCATCAATAGTTGCCTCGGCGACGGCGGCGCACCCGAAAAACTCGCCACCTGCAATCCCCGGAACATCATCCCCGGCGTCGTGCCTCCGAACACCGTGAAGAGCGCGAAATATTGCAGATAAACGATCGCGAAAGTCGCTACGTAAACGGCTGCTGTCAATTTGCTGAGTGTGAATTGTCCGCCCAGCGAGCTGAACAAGGCCAGGAATCCGCCGTACGCAAACAGCAGGCAAGCACAATCGATCAGCGCCGCAATGCGCCGGTCCTCCAAGGACGCCACCGGATAAAGCCCGTAGTGTTTGGAACGCCCTTCCTCAATCTGCGCGTCCTCTTCCGGCTCCGATCCCGGAGGCACGGAAACATCGATTACCATCCTCCCGTCGCGCTTGTCGTCAGGCGGTGTGTATCGTCCGATGGCAATCGTAAACGAGAAATCCTCATCGCCCGCCGGTGCAGGTTCGGCGACAGCAATGCTGCGGCGTTCCTCCGCAGGGTCGCCGAAGGGAAGTTGCGACTGTGCGGTCTCACGCGTCGGCATCGGCCTACCGCGCCGCGCCCGATAAGCCTCGAGCCGTTGGCCGAGCTCCCCGCGCCACGCCTCGTCTTGTTCTTCAGCCGATACGCTCTTCGTCGAGACGCAGTTGTCCTGGCGGCCGTTTACGACACTCTTTTTTGGAGCGAGAGACGCGCGATCGTCTTCGTACGAAGAGGGTTCCGCGCGAAAATTGGAATCACAAAAGTTGCAGGCTCGTGCGCTTGAAGGCAGCACGCAGCCACACTGCGAGCATGTCTTTGTCACCGGTGGTTTTTGCGCTGCGGACGCTTCCACTCCGGTGAGGAGGGAACGTTTGAAGGATACCACTCAAGAAAGAAAATCAAGCGATGATTTGAAGCCATTGTTACGAATCAGGCAGCGAGTCCCATGGAGTGGCCGATCTTCAGATCGGTCTCCGAAACCCAGGGGGCTGCGCTTTGGGGTTATGCTTCGATCTGTTGCGCAAGCAAGTCGCGGCTAAACGCCACGCGCCGGTCGAGCGTCACGGCTGCGAAATATGTACACCGGCCGCGCTCGCGTTCGGCCCAGGCCAACACCGGCGGGGCCAGTCGGGCCCCGGCCGCCCGCACCAGGCTAAGCATCTGGAAATACAACCCGATGGCGCGAATCTCGCCACGATCTTCTGGGCGGTCCGGACACAGCATCAATAGTTGCACGACACGGGCAAAGTCATCGCCAGCGGCCCGCGTGCTGATACCTGTCACATCCTGGACTTCCGGAGAGAGCACGTGCCCCGCCGAGCTTGCAATCAACGAGCGGCAATACGGCACGAAGAACTGCAGAAAGAACGCCACCGAGCAAACCAGGATGATTGCGGCCATCATCGCGAACCCGCCATCGCGAGTCGCTGAGGCGACAACCGCGCTTCTTCGGGCACGCGCCAGAACGCATACGCCCATGACAGTGGCAGCAGGCAGCCAATGATTGGCACCATGTATGCCACGTAGGAGTAAAAGGTCGGGTGCAGATTCGACAACGAATAGCTCGCCGCGTAAGCGCTGAAGTAAATGCCCAGCGAAAGGACCAGTTGCACCAGCAGCGCTTGCGTATGACGCATCTTCAGAACCGCGGCCCATAGAACGTACGTCAAGATCAGACCAACGAAGTACAGGTTCTGCGAAAGCTCAAACGCGAAATACGTCAGCATGCGGTGAGAGGATTGGCTCACCACCGCGTAGGTGAACCACGAGGTTCCTGCCAGCAGGACGATCGCACCCATACGCAGGTAGCGTTCGACCTTTAGTTCTTCGAAAACCGAGATGTAAAGGCTGATCAGCCCGAAATAAAGAACGATCGTCAGCAGCGCGTCGGAGTAAAAATAGAAATAGCGGTAGGTGATCGACTTCACCCCGCCGTCGTGAGTCAGGATGTGGTATCTCCCTAAGCTCACGAACACGCAGAGCAACATGTACAAATTGAGGACGAAATATTTCCTTAGAACTTTGCGCCGGACTGCGCACACCACCACGAGAGCTTCTAGGAGGGTTCCTAGGAATAAGATCGCGTAGCTTGCGGATCCAGGCATCTCACCCTTGTCAGTGGGCCCTGGTCCGCTGTCACGTTCGACAGCCTAGACTAACGGTTCCGGTTTATTTCCAAGGTGCTGGTGCCGGATCCGGTCCGTTTCTCCAGGGCGCTGGTGCTGGGTCTGGTCCATTCCTCCAAGGTGCTGGAGCCGGATCAGGCCCGTTTCTCGACAGTATGGGAACCGGTGCTGCGCCGTTCGCCATAATGAACGAACCGTCGCCGTGCGCGGTAACTGCCGTCTTCAGGCCCATGGCTCCTGCCAGGGCGAGCATCGGCAGGAACAGTACAACGAGTCTACGTGACATTTGAGAAGCCTCCCAAAGGATGAAAAACCCGAGGGGGCGACTCTATATTAAGTTACACCAATGTCAAGTAGCTCCAGGCATGGAGCCTGTCTCTTATTGGTACACACCCAGCCGCTCCGCAGTTTCGCCCGGCTTTCGCCTGCGACTGTAGGTGAGGCTAGCTGTATCCGACGGCAGAATAGGATTTGCGACCTGTTCGGTCAACGGTACAGTAGTACTAGAAGAATGTGGACCCATTCGGGATTCGTACCCGCCAGCGCACACCAACACCAATCTTTTTCCGCTGAAAATCTCTCTGCGCATCAACGCTTCCAGAACCGGAGCCATTTGCGTGACGAGTCCGGATGCCCGCCGTCGTAGCGGTCGCGACTGTTTACCCTGAGCCTCGAAGGGTCGCGGACAACGACGCGATCCTCGATGTCGATCCTCGATTGCGACGTTGAGGGCCGTGTGCTAGCATCCGCTCGTTGGAGAGCGTACCAGGGAAAAGTTTCGTGTGACCTTCGCCCTCGCTGCTTGCGGGGACCCAGGTAGAGGCCACGTTCTCCTCCCTCAGCCGAATCGCAGTTGTATAGGCGCAGGCCCGCGCCTTCAGCCCCCCAGGGCGGACCTCGCCAGTCGATCCCGGCCTCGACGCCGGATCACCGGAAAATGGAGGTCTACATGAAAAGCTATCTCACCAAGGACATACGAAACGTGGGCATTGTCGGCCACGGCGGCACCGGAAAGACGCAACTGGTGTCGTCGTTGCTCTTCACCGCGGGGATGACGCCGCGGTTAGGAAAAGTTGCAGAAGGCACCACTACAACCGACTGGGACGAGGAAGAAATCGGACGGAAAATTTCCATTCAGACGGGATTAGCATACGCGGAATGGCCTTGCACGCTGTGCTCCGGCGCAAACGTCAAGATTAATTTCATCGACCTGCCCGGCTATTCCACATTTATTACCGAAGCGAAAGCCTCGCTGATCGGCGCGGACGCGGCATTGATCACCGTTGACGCGCATGTGGGAGCGCAGGTCACCACCGAGAAAGTTTGGGACTACTGCACCGAATACGACATCCCGCGCGCGTTTGTGCTGACCTGGATGGACCGCGAGCTTTCCAGCTTCGAGCGCTCGATGGAGTCGCTGGAACAGGTCTTCGGCCGCAATGTGGTCGCTCTGCAACTCCCGATCGGCACCGAGCGCGGCTTTCGAGGGGTGATCGATCTGGTGAGCATGAAGGCCCACCTGTACAAACCCGATGGTGACGGAAAGCCGTCGATCGAGGAAATTCCCGCGGCCCTCGCGGATGAAGCCAAAGAAGCGCACGAAAAACTCGTGGAGATGATTGCCGAGGGCGATGATGAATTGATGGAAGAATTTTTCAGGGAAGGCACGATCCCGATTCAGGATCTGATTCCCGGCGTTCGCAAGGCGATCGTGGCCGAGAAGATCTTCCCCGTGTTGATGGTCTCGTCGCTACACAATATTGGGACCGCCAGCCTGCTTACCTTCATCGCCGACGTTTTTCCGCACCCCGACGAGCATTCGCAGGTGGGCTTCAAAGAGCCGACCGGCAAGGGCGAGCGCATCGAGCGGAAATATGACGACAGCCAGCCCGTCTCGTTATTTGTCTTCAAGACCCTGGCCGATCCTTTTGCAGGCCGCATCAACTATTTCAAGGTGAAAAGTGGCGTGTTGAAGAACGACGCGACGCTGCTGAACTACAACCGCTCGATACCAGAGCGCCTGCAGCACACGCTGGTGGTACAGGGCAAGCAGCTCAATGAAGTCCCTGAACTCCACGCGGGCGATATCGGAGCTATTGCGAAGCTGAAAGAGTCCACCACAGGCGAAACATTAGGAGACAAGTCAGCGCCGATCTTTTACAGCCCAGCGCAACTGCCGGAGCCGTCCATCACCTTCGCGATCGAGCCGAAGACGCGCGCCGATGAAGACAAAATCGGCGTTTCCATCCACAAAATTCTCGAGGAGGATGCCGCGCTACGTTTCTCCCGCGATCCCCAAACGAAAGAATTCCTGCTTGCGGGATCGGGGCAGCAACACATTGAAGTCGTGGTGGCGAAGCTCC
Organism: uncultured Acidobacteriota bacterium; assembly: GCA_963721915.1. Taxonomy (GTDB): domain Bacteria; phylum Acidobacteriota; class Terriglobia; order Acidiferrales; family UBA7541; genus Acidiferrum. The sequence goes on from CAVRLD010000017.1 coordinate 39,543, forward strand.
ACAAGCGCTATCACGTCGATCTCACGCTCAAGCCGCCAAAGGTTCCCTATCGCGAAACGATTCGCGGCAAGGCCGACGCCGAAGGCAAACACAAAAAGCAATCCGGCGGCCACGGCCAATTCGGCGTTTGCCGGATCAAGATGGAGCCAGTCGAACGCGGTAAGGGCATCGAGTTTGTGGATGACGTGTTTGGTGGAGCAATCCCGCGCAACTGGATTCCTTCCGTGGAGCGCGGAATCCGCGATGCAGCGGCGCGCGGCTATCTGGCGGGCTTCCCGGTCGTGGATTTCCGCGCGACTTTGTACGACGGCAAATATCACGACGTCGATTCCTCCGACATCGCCTTCAAGATCGCCGGCTCGCTGGCCTTCAAGGAAGCCATGAAGCAAGCCAGGCCCGCACTGCTGGAGCCGGTGATGCACGTCGAGGTCTACGCTCCCGATCAATACTCCGGTGATTTGATGGGAGACCTGAGCGGTCGCCGCGGCCGCATCGCCGGAAGCGAATCCCGAGGCCATAACGTGATCATCAAGGCGCAAGTGCCCCTTGCCGAGATGCTGACTTATGCGAATGACCTCATTTCCAAAACGCAAGGTCGCGCCAGCTACTCTATGGAGTTTTCGCACTACGACTACGTCCCCAACGAACTTGCCGATAAGGTGATCGCCGCGCACAAGGCCGCCCACGGCGAGCTGGTTCACGCCGAAGAAGAGGCCTAGCCGCCACGTCAACGCGCCGCCCCGTCCATTGGCGGCATCCGATTATTGGCGAAAAGTCCTTTAAGGCGAGTGAAAGGGAAGATTTGTGCTAACGATCTTCGACGGTCTCGTGAATCAATGGATCGTAGCAGTAAAGGCCAAAGATGCGGCGGCGTTAACTTCCTTGGTCACCGAGGACTGCATCTTTCTCGCCCCGAATGCCCCGCCAATGCGCGGCCGCACAACTGTGGAACAGCTCTACCGCAACCTGTTCGCGCGCTACAACCTGGTGCAATCCTTCCGCTTCGAGGTAACGCAATGCATGGGCAATTGGGCCTTCGCCTGGGGCACAGATGACATCACGATGGCGCCCGTCGCGGGGGGCGACGCCCTTCATTTCGTAGGCCACGGCATGAGCATTTTGCGTTGCGACCTGGACGGAACCTGGCGTTTCGCCCGCGGAATCAACAACGCGACGCGGCAAGCATAAGACTTCAGACCAGCTTACGGACCTTCGACAAACTTCGTACCGCAGGGGCTGAATCGCTCAGCTTTGTGCACAAAGTGGACACTCCGGCTGAATTGGTGACCGCGAATAGGGCGCCAGCCGGAGTGTCTTGGTGAGTCCGCGGATGTTACATTGATCAACACTCGAATTCGCGAAGAAGATCGCCGTGCTTGTCATCCCAACCAGTGGCAGGCCCAGCAGCAGAGACGCGACCTTTCAGGGGCGCCAAAACTTCATCACCGCCGAATAGTCCAAGTCCTCCTTGGCGGCGGCTTTGACCTTGCCGTAGGTTTCGCGGGCGGCGGTTGCTGCGGGCAGGGTGACGCCCAACTTGCTGGCCAGGTCGAGCGCTAGGCTCATGTCCTTATACATCAAGCGCAAAGGAAAACTTGGGGCGTACTCTCCTTTGATGAGGTTCGGGGCCTTGACGTCCAGGACGCCCGAGCGCGCCATGCTTGACTGCATGACCTCGATGAGCTTCTCTCCTTTTAGTCCGGCGGCTTCTACTAAGGCCAGCGCCTCGGCGAGCGCCTCTACTTGCAGGGCTAGTATTGAGTTCATCGCCAGCTTGATCGTTTGACCCGCGCCGTTGGGTCCGAGCAGAAACCAACGCTTGCCCATTACCCCCAATATCGGTTCGACTGCCTTCAGGGTTTCTTCGTCCCCGCCAATCATGAAAACCAGCTCGCCCTTCTTGGCGCCCCAATCGCCTCCGGTGACCGGAGCATCGAGAAATCGCACTCCTTTTTCCGCGCACGCGCCGGCGATTTTTCGCGCCAGGTCCGGCGAAACGGTGCTGGAGTCGATGTAGACGCTGCCCGATTTGAGGACAGGTAGCGCAGCATTTTCTTTGGTAACGTGTGTTTCGGTTGCGCTCTTGGAGGTTGCTCCCCAGAGCACTTCTTCGAGAGCCGGAGGATCGCTCACCATCGTTATCAGCACATCAGCATCAGCGGCAGCTTCTCGCGGCGTCTTAGCAAGGACGGCGCCCGCGGCAACAAGTTCGTCAGCGCGAGAGGCGGTACGATTCCACACCGTCAACGTGTGACCGGCCTTCAACAAATTCATTCCCATCGGGCGGCCCATCAGGCCTAGCCCAATCAAACCGATTTTCGCTTTAGAAGGGGATTCCACCGATGCCTCCTCGATTCAGCGCAACGCCAAGTCCGCGCGGGCGGGTCTTCGCCTCTGCAGATTCGCATGACGATTGTAGCCGATGGCGGCTCAGGAAATCGCGGTGAGCGAGAAGCGCGAGCGAATTTCAGGCAGGTTTAGGCCGGTTGTGCAGCGGCAGGATCGGATCTACGGGGCTTGTCTCAGACTTTCCAGCGTCGCGGGCAACTCCATCCTTTTGCGGCTGGCGCGACTCCACGGTACCCGGTGCGGCCGGAGAATAGAGCTTGGCCGCATCGTGAGTGGCGGAATCGTCGCTGCGTTCTTCCAAACGCACGATGTATTGATATGGAATTTCCCAGCGAAATTGCTTCATCTGGCCGTGCTGCTCCAGATGTTGTTCGAGAAAGATCGAACGGCCGGAGTCGGCGACAAACGTTCCGGAAGCAGGTAAAAGGATGTCGCCGGCGCGATAATGCACCTCGACCCTGCGCCCCAGAAAGGCGGAATAGCGGGCCATACAAAACCAGTCTCGCGATCGCAACATAGATCTTCAATAGCACCAAAGTACTGGACGCGGCACTACGCAGCGATTTCCACCAATATCCACAAGGTTGAATTCCTAAGAAACAGCGAATGCGCGAATCTCCGAACGAATTCGGAGCGGCCAGTGTCGCGCCCACCGAGACCGTACTTGTTGTGTGAGATGAAAACGTGAGCCGTCGCGTTCGCCAACGGGCCCGCGCCGAACCGAATCTTGACTTTTTCTGACGGCAGGCTATTGTCTGTCACGGTTTTGCGACGCTTGAAGGAGAATTCATGACACCTAGATGTCTCGCCGCTTTTGTGTTTTGTGCCGCCATGTTGGTTTCTCCGGCGGGACGCGCGCAGCAGGCTCCCGGCAAAGTAACCGTGTTGAAGGCGGCGCGCCTTTTCGATGGGAAGAGCAGCGCACTGGTTACGCCGGGCGTTGTAGTTGTGACCGATGGAAAAATTAGCGCTGTCGGAGCGAACGCCGCTGTCCCTGCGGGTGCCGAAGTGATCGATCTCGGCGACGCCACGCTGTTACCCGGCTTCATCGACGCGCATACCCATGAAACTTCGATGAATTCCGACGACTGGAAGCAGCGTGAGCTCGACCAGCTTCAAAAACCCATAGCAGAGCAAGCCCTGGACGCAACATCGAACGTGCGCGTTACCCTGATGGCCGGCTTCACAACCGTGCGCGACGTGGGCTCTCACGATTACCTGGACGTTGGTTTGCGAAATGCTATCCGCGACGGTAAGGTCCCCGGTCCACGAATGCTCGTGTCTGTATATGCCATTGGCTCCACGGGCGGACACTGTGACGGCTCCGCCGGATTCCGTGAAGGCCTGTTTGGAAAAGAGACGGGACCTGCGCAGGGTGTCATCAATGGCGCGGACCAGGCGCGTTACGCCGTACGGCTCATGCACAAATACGGCGCCAACGTAATCAAGACCTGCGCTAGTGGTGGCGTGCTGTCTCTTACCGACGATGTTGATACTCCGCAACTCACCCAGGAAGAACTCAACGCCATCGTCGACGAAGCTCACGCTTTGCGTTTGAAGGTAGCCACGCATTGCCACGGCGCCGAGGCCGCAAAGCGCGGTGTCCGCGCGGGCGTCAATTCGATTGAACACGGAACTTTTCTCGACGACGAAGCCCTCGACATGATGAAACAACACGGAACCTATCTCGTCCCAACGCTGATGGCCGTTCAGGGTCTGCAGGAGCGGTTCGACAAGGGCATTTATATTCCGCCCGCGGTCTCCATCAAAGCGCAGATGGCCATCGCGAACATTCGCAAAACGTTTCAGAAGGCGCTCGCGAAAGGCGTAAACATCGGCTTGGGCACTGATGCGGCGGTCTATCCTCACGGACGTAACGCCGAGGAATTTCATCAGATGGTGGATCTGGGCATGAAACCGATCGATGCGTTGAAAGCGGGCACATCATCGGACGCGGAGCTTCTGGGGCTTGCGGACAAAATCGGGACGCTGGAGCCGAACAAGCTCGCCGACGTTGTCGCGGTGCCCGGCAACCCCGTGGAGAACATTCGCCAGACCGAACACGTCTTGTTTGTGATGAAGGAAGGCGTGATCTACCGTAACGATCGAACTCCGGTCTCGCGCTAGACCCGTAGCGCCTTTGGCTTTCTCGCAATATTGCCCGCGATGCCTTCGATCCGCGACTTATGTCTCAAGCTTGAAGCGCGAGGACGCCAGCCGATAGAGACGCCGCCACACCAGCCGATTGATCAGCACGACCACGGTGGCCATGATCAACGTCGCGGCTAGCAGGACATCGAAACGCCCGGCGTCGCTGGCCCGGCTGATGGTGCTTCCCAGTCCGGGAGCGGAAACGATCTTTCCCTGAAAATGAAAATATTCGGCGATGATGCTGGCATTCCAAGCCCCGCCGGACGCGGTGACCAGGCCCGTAATCAAGTAGGGAAATATTCCCGGCAGGATCAGGTAACGCCAACGGTCCCACCGGCCGAAGCGGAAAACGCGCGCGGCCTCTTTCAGGTCCGTGGGAATGGCCATGGCGCCCGCAATCACATTAAACAGGATGTACCACTGCGTGCCGAGGAGCATGAGGGTCATCGCGGCGATTTCCAGTCCGCCACGCAAACGGATGAGAAAAAGCAGGATCACCGGAAACAGCGCGGTAGCCGGGATCGACGCGGCCAACTGCGCGAGCGGCTGCGCGATGCGAGAAAGCCGCGGATTAAAGCCGATTGCAACGCCCACGGGGATGGTCCAGAGCGCGCCGATGAGCAGAGCCGCATTGACGCGCAAGAAAGTTAGGCCTGCGCTGCTCAGCAGATCGAAATAGTCCGCGCGACGAAGGTCGGAAAGCTCGCCCACTGCGTGAAAAGCGGCAAACCCTATACCGACAAGAATTACAGCGGCAAGAATAATCAGTAGCGCGCGGCGCGTATTGTTCTGCTTGGGCAGCGAGAACTTCGCGGCGGCTCGGCGTGCGCCGGCCGCAAACCTCAGCGTCAGCCTTTCGACGATGGGCCGCACGGCAGTGCGATAACCGCGGATGACGAACGAGGCGCGGCCCAGTAACTGTAGCACCGTGTTTGGCGTAAGGCTGGCGCTTTCCACTTGCTCGAACTTGAATTTGTCCGCCCAGACGATCACCGGCCGCCAAACCAGTTGGTCCAGGAGCACGATGACACCAATCATCGCCGCGAGGCCCCAGAGAATGGCGCGGGTGTCGCCGTGTCCAGCGGCGGTCTGCAAGAATGATCCAAGTCCCGGCAGACGGAAGTCACGATCGCCGAGGACGAACATTTCGCAGGCCATCAGGAAAAACCAGCCGCCTGCCACCGACATCATCGAATTCCAAACAAGACCGATGGTCGAAAATGGCAAATCCAGTTCCACGAAGCGCTGCCAGTAGCCGAAGCGGTAAATGATGGCGGCTTCCCGTAAGTCGCGGGGCTGCGTCTTCAGCGAAGAATAAAAGCTGAACGCGATGTTCCAGACCTGACCGGTGAAAATAAGGAGGATCGAGCCGAGCTCCACGCCAATCTGCTTGTGCGGAAAGATCGCGACCATGGCCAGCATCACGCCGGGCAAGAAGCTCAGCACCGGGATGGACTGCAAAATGTCGAGCAGCGGAACGAGCACCACCTCTGCGCGCCGTGAACTCGCGGCGAGATAACCGTAGCCCAGCGCGAATACCAGGCTCAGCGCGTACGCAATGGCAATGCGAACCACGGAATACAGCGCGTACAGCGGAAGCGCACGCGGGCTTTGCGAAATGTGCGACGTTGGAGCAACCGGGCCAAGCCACGATCGGCCAATCGCATAAACACCGTAGATGGCCGCGAGAACGAAAAGAAAAACCGCGATGTCGATCAGAAACGCCCAGGCCCACCGGGAACCGGCAGGCCGCGTCGCGGTGGGCGGGAGCGGAGTCTTATGCTGCGTGGTGGCGAGCGGAGCGGTGGCCTGCACGGGAGAGTCAGGCCTCGGTGAGCGTCAACTTGCCGGTGGCGGCGTCATAATCGAAAAGCTCGGCGTAGCGCCCCCACTGGATGGCGGTCTCGAGCTGGCGTTGCGATTCGTCTTCGCTGAAGTGCTCGTCGATGAGGTCGTGGAAAAATTCGGCGGGCAGCGTCCGATCGGCTTTTGCTTTCAGAGATTGCTCCATCTGGCGGAGGATCGGCACGTTGGCAAGCACGGCTTTGCGGAACATGGCTTTGCGTGTCTGAATGTCGGCTTTCGCGAAGGCTTTGCCTTCGGGCGTGATGATGGCGTCGCCTTCTTCAAGGCGAAGCATGCCCAGGAGCAGGGCGGTGTCCACCGTGGGAAGCAGGGCGTCCACTTCCAGACTCAATTCGTCGGCGAGTTGGTGGAGGTCAACTCGGCCACCATGGTCGGCGACGATTTCGAGCAGGCCGGCCATGCCTCCCGGACGGGTGTGGGGCAACATCAGGCCCTGATGTTGTACGGGCGTGCTGGTGCCCGGGGCGGTGTGGATCACATCTTCTTTCGTGTCGGGTGTGGTGAGCACGCGATAGATGGCATCGACGAACTCAACAAATCGCGGGTCTTTGTGCCTGCGCGGATGGGCCAGATTCACCGCGAAGTCGGCATGGATGTGGGCGGGATTGCGGCCCAGCACGATGATGCGATCGGCGAGGATCACCGCTTCTTCAATATTGTGTGTGACGATGAAGATGGCGCGTGTCGGAATTTTGCGCCCGATCCAAAGCTCAAGCAGCTCGCCACGCAACGTTTCCGCGGTGAGCACGTCGAGGGCGGAGAAGGGCTCGTCCATGAAGAGGACTTCGGGCTCGACGATGAGTGCGCGGGCTACACCGACGCGCTGCTTCATGCCGCCGGAGAGCTCTTTAGGATAGGCACTCTCGAAGCCGTCCAGTCCGACGGCGTCGATGATGCGCAGGGCGCGCTTGTGGCGCTCGATCGGAACCATGCCACGGGCTTCGAGTGGCGCTTCGACATTTTCGAGCACGGTCAGCCATGGGAAGAGCGCGAAGCTTTGGAACACGATGGAGACGTTTGGCGATTCGTCGCGAACCGGCTGGCCATGCCAGAACACGCCGCCTGCGGAGGACGGGGAGAGGCCAGTTAACATGCGAAGCAGGGTAGACTTGCCGCAGCCGGAGGGGCCCAGCAGCGCGACGATCTGCCCGGGATAGACGGCAAGATCCGTCGGTGCGATGACCTGGATGCGGGTGCCGTCGGGCTGGCCGTAAAATTTCTCGAGTTTGCGCGCCTCAATAATCGGCGCTTCGGCGATAGCGGAAGTGCTCATGAGTGCGTGTATTATGGCTCAAGTTTTGCGAACCGCACACATGGATCGAACGCGCGTCTTACATTCCTTGCGGATTACAATTCTGTGAACGCTGCATGACTTCTACTGCCTCGGCTGCATCTACGACTCCGCCATCTGCGCAAAAGCCGCAGGGCTCCGCGGACTCCGCCCTGCGCTACAGGATGGCCTACGGTTGGTTGCTTGCAGGCGGTCTTTCTTTGGTTGTTGCGTTGGCGATCGTGGCGCCGTTTATTTGGTTTGGGAGCGCTTCGGGGCATGACTTTGAGTTTCATGTGGCTTCGTGGCTCGATGTGGCCGGGCAGTGGAAGGAAGGAATTGTGTTTCCGCGCTGGGCGGAGCGGGCCAATCATGGATTCGGCGAGCCGCGATTTATTTTTTATCCGCCACTTTCGTGGCTGCTCGGCCCAGCACTGAGTTTTTTTGTTCCGTGGAACTACGTCCCGGTGGCGTTTATCGTGCTGGTGCAGACTTTCGCTGGACTCTCAGCGTTTGTCTTCGCGCGGCGGATGCTGCCGGAGCGGGCGGCGCTGTTTGGCGCGGTGTGCTACGCGGCGAACCCGAATGCGCTCTTGATTATTTATATGCGTAGCGATTATGCGGAACTGCTGGCGTCCGCGTTCTTTCCTCTGCTTTTTTGGGCTGCACTGCAAGTTGGAGGCATTCTCGAGAATCGAAGCGGGTCGAAACCTCGCGCGGTGGCGTTTTTTTCCGCAATGTTCGCGGCGGTCTGGCTCTCGAACGCGCCTGCCGGCGTAATGGCGAGCTACAGTGTCGCGCTGTTGTTCGTGTGGATCGCCCTCGCAGAGAAGTCGCGGAGGACGCTGGCGCGCGGGGCAGCCGGGATCGCGCTTGGTCTTGGCTTGGCGGCATTTTATTTGCTGCCCGCGGCGTACGAGCAGGGCTGGGTGAATATCGGACAAGCTTTGTCATCAGGACTTCTTCCAGCAGAAAATTTTCTGTACACGGCTACTAACGATCCGGAGCACACGTTGTTTAACTGGATCGCCTCGACGACGGCGATCACGCTGGTTGTGGTTACCGCGATCGCGGCCCTTGCGGCTCACCGCTGGAACTTGCAACAGAGCGCGGCTGACACTGAGGAAAAGGTGTGGCGCGCATTGCTGCTGCTCGCGTCAGCTGCAACGTTGCTGATGTTGCGGCCCAGTTTGATTTTCTGGGAAATGCTGCCGAAATTGCGCTTCGTGCAGTTTCCGTGGCGCTGGATGTCGATTCTGAGCGTGCCGTTCGGTTATTTTCTTGCGACGGCGGTGGTGAAGCGACGCTTTCGGTGGATTTGGGTTGGCCCGGTTTTAGCCGTGCTTGCCGCCATGGCGACTTTTTTTGTGCATGCGACCTGGTGGGATAGCGATGACATTGCCACGCTACGCGCGGGGATTGCGGCCGGCACGGGATTCGACGGAGTGGATGAGTACGATCCGGTGGGCGACGATCACTACAATCTCCCGGCGAAGGCAGCGGAGGCGAGAATCCTGACGGAGGCCTCGGATCCTGGTGGAGGCGCTACGATTTTGGTGGAGCGATGGACGGCGAACGAAAAGAGATTGCGCGTAACTTCTCAGAAGCCGGCGCGGCTGGCGTTGCGGTTGCTGAACTATCCTGCCTGGCGAGTCGAGGTGAACGGCTCGCGGGTTCTGCCGGAGAGTGCGGCTGATTCGGGCCAGATGGTTCTGGAGTTGCCAGCGGGCGAATCCCGCGTCACCGCGCTATTCGTGAGAACGCGAGACCGATCAGTCGGCGGTGTAGTTAGCCTTATGAGCGTTCTTGCCGCCTTAGCTTTGTTACTGCCGCGCAAGCGCGCCTAAGGCCCAGGTTGCCCCGCCGCGTACCGTCAAAGATTTGCGGAGGACTACCCACCCCACCCCCCGGGCATTTGTAAGACTATCAAACCGAAGAGTTTACGTTTGTGGCAGTTTCTAAGTATATGAAAACACGGGTGCGCACGGTCGCTTGTCATGGGACATGGACCTCGAAGTCGTGGCTTTTACCGACGCCACCGTTAGTCTTACACGAATCTGTAACCGAGCAATTTAGCGAACCTCGTGGGATTTGCGTTTTTGATTTTTGCTCGAGACCGCAAGGGCTTGCGATCGTGTCAGTCAAGCTTAGCCAAAACTTTGGCCCGCAAATAGAAAAGCGCCTCTCGGCGCTCGGACGAAACATTAACTTTACATAGAATAGCGCAGGCTGGTTACACAGTCAATAATATTCTGCTATGGCAAGCCTGGAGGCTGACGAATCTGCGTGGCCACTTGAAAAATCGGGTCCCCAGCGGCTGAAGCCGGACTGAAAGACAAGCACTTAGGGCATGGCTGAACAGGCTGCGGTGAACGGGGTGAGGGATCTGCTTTTTCTTGGGCGTTCTTGCGAACAGCAGATCCCTCACCCGCAAACAACGCGGGTTCGGGATGACAAAGTGCTCCTTTTTCCGCGGCCTGTGAAGCCATGCCCTGACGAAATCCTAAAATTGCGACATAGACTCTGACGGTGACTCCAACTTCTCCCCTTGCGCTTCGACAAGGAAGGGAGTATCTTCTTGTCGAAGTAACAGGGGAGCTAGAAAATTGGCCGAGCGCATGGAATTGCCGCAGGGAACACTGGACTTGTTGATTTTGAAGACGCTGGGGCTTGGGCCGCAGCATGGGTGGGCTATTTCCGAACGTCTGCAGCAGATTTCCAGCGATGTTTTGCGCGTGCAGCAAGGTTCGCTGTATCCGGCGCTGCACCGGCTGCAGCGCCGCGGGTGGGTTAGAGGAAGCTGGGGCACGTCGGAAAACAATCGGCGAGCCAAATACTACGAGCTGACGGCGGCGGGGCGTAAACAACTCGAGGTGGAGACGACGTCGTGGAGGAAATTAGCCGCTGCCGTGGGACAAATTCTGGAAGCTGTCTAGGGGTTTCCGATGTTGGACGACCTGCGATACCGGTTGCGCGCGCTACTCCGACGTAATGAGACGGAAGAACAGTTGGATGAGGAACTGCGATTTCATTTCGACCGAGAAGTGGAAAAACAGATCAAGCTCGGCCGCTCTCGCGAGGAGGCGCTGCGGCTCGCGCGCGGAAGCTTTGGCGGCATTGAGCAAGTCAAGGAAGACTGCCGGGATGCTCGGGGAGTGAGGTTCCTGGAAAATCTGCGGCAGGATTTTCTGTATGGCCTGCGATTGTTGCGGAAGAGCCCGAGCTTTGCGGTGCTGGCCATCCTGACGCTGACGCTTGGAATCGGCGCCAATACCGCGATCTTCAGCATGGTGAACGCGCTGCTGCTGCACCCTTACGAGTTCCGCGATCTCGATCGGTTGGTGCGGGTGTGGGAATATCGCGGGGTGGATGAAGGCATCGATGCGCGAAGGCTGGCCGCGGCGGACGCGGTGCAATTTGGAGATCTCAAGCAGATATTTCGATCCATCGCCACCTACCAATGCCGCGACTTTCGTTTGACGGCGGCTGGAGCGGCGGAGCCGGTGCGCGGATGCGGAGTGTCTGCGGATTTTTTCGACGTGCTCGGCGTGAGCCCCACGGCCGGCCGGGGATTCAGTGCGGAAGATGATCGGCAGGGCGCCGGGAAAGTGGCGATCGTGAGCCACGGATTCTGGCAGCGGCGGCTGGGCGAATCGCTTTCGGTGCTGGGATCCGACATTCAAATCAACGGACAGCCGTACACGGTGATCGGGATCATGCCGGCGGGCTTCGATTATCCGGTGCCCATGGAATTCTGGACACCGCTTGCCCTGACGCCTGCCGAAAAAGCGGATCGCGCGGCGTTCTCGCTGGAAGCACTTGCGCGGCTGCAACCGGGAGTGGGGGTAGCCCAAGCGAAGGTCGCACTGGAGAGCGTGTCGCGACGGCTGGAGCAGGAATATCCGCTTACGAATGCCGGGCGAGAAGTGTCGGTGATGCTGTTGCGAAAGGAACTTTACAGTTTCACTTTGCCGATATTTCTGCTGCTGCAGGCTGCCGCATTGTTTGTGATGCTGCTGGCGATCGCGAACCTGGTAAATGTGCACTTCGCGCGAATGGTGAGGCGGCAGAAGGAATTGGCTTTGCGGCTGGCGCTGGGCGGAACGCGCGGCCGGCTGGCGCAATTGCTGATTTGCGAGTCGCTGCTGCTGTCGGGGATAGCGGCGGTGGTGACGGTGGCGACATCGTTTTGGAGCGTGCGCGTTCTGCGAACCAGCATTTCGCCGGATTGGACCATGTGGGTGCCTGGCTGGAACGCCATTCACGTGGATATGACGGTTCTGGCTTTTACGGTGTTCACGGCGATTGCCGCGGGCGTTATTTTTGGACTGGCGAGCGTGTTCCACGCTGGAAAGCTGAAGCTCAATCAGACGCTGAAGGAAGGCGGGCCGGGAAATATGACGCGCGCTACGAATCGGTTGCGTAGTGGGTTCGTGGTCGCGCAAGTGATGTTCGCGCTGACGCTGCTGGTTTGCGCGGGGCTGATGATTCAGGGTTTTACGCGCCTCGCGGATATTTACCAGGGTTTTGAGCCGTCCAGGGTTTTGAAAGCGGAGATTACCTTGCCGAAAAACAAGTACCGTGGCGATGCGCAGATCGTCGGCTTTTACCAGGAGTTGCTGCGGCAAGGCGCGTCGCTACCCGGCGCTACTGGAGTGGCGCTGAGCTCGAACAATCCAGCGAGCAATGTGGATAATTCCACTACGTTGTTTACGGTGGAAGGCAGCGTCGCACAGAAAGCGAGCGACACGCCGTCGGCGGACCTGGTGGTGTCAAGCAGCAGCTACTTTCAGGTACTGCACACTCCGATACGGTCTGGGCGGGCGTTCACGGACGCGGACGGGCCCGCTGCTCCGCCGGTGGCGATCGTAAGCGAAAGCACGGCCAGAAGATTTTGGCCCGACGGCAACGCACTGGGCCGCAGGGTCAAATTTGGCACATTCGATTCCGACCGGCCTTGGCTCACGGTTATTGGGGTTGCTGGAGATGTCCGGCAGAATTGGTGGAATCCGCCGGGACGGGCGGTCATTTACCGTCCCTTTTTGCAGAATCCCGATCGGGGCATGAAGGTTTTGCTTCGGAGCAACTCGAGTCCCCAGAATTATGGAAGTTCGCTTCGCGAAATCGCGCGGAGGCTTGATGCGGAGGCGGTTGTAAGCGAACTTGGCACGCTTGAAAAAGAGGTTGAAGACTCCATTGCGATCGTGCGCGTTATGGGAATGCTGATGGGAATTTTTGGCGGGGTTGCGCTGGCTTTATCGGGTGTGGGGGTTTACGGCGTGCTGGCGGAAAGTGTGGCTCAACGTAAGCGCGAGTTTGGGATTCGGTTGGCGCTGGGGGCGCGTCCGGGGGACATTTTGAGGCAAGTGGTATGGCATTCCTTGAAATTGACGGGCATCGGATTGGCCATTGCGCTGCCTTTGTCGCTGGTGATCAGCCGGGCTGTCTCTCATTACGTGTTTGGGTTGGTGGCGATGAACTTTGAGGTGCCGTTGTTTTTTGCGGGGATTTTGATGGTGGTTGGAGTTGTTGCGGCTTACTTGCCGGCTAGCCGGGCTATGCGGGTGGATCCGATTGTGGCGCTGCGCCATGAGTGATTCGGGCGCGCGAATCAAATCGCATGGTTAGAGGGTTAGGCCAAGACGCGGTGAGGGGAGGGGCTCGCCCCTCCCCTTTGAGACGGCTAGACGGTGCTCTCGGAGCTGAAGCCGAGGATTTTTGGTGTTGGATGCCGGGCTTTACGCGGGCGCTTCGCGGCTAGGTTGCTTTGCGGCTTACGCTGGCACAGGCAGGAGTGCCTGTGCTACTTAGCGGCGGTCTACTGTGGGGTGGCGGACGTCTTGGCCTTGGACAATGTAGATTACGTCTTCGGCTATGTTGGTGGCGTGGTCGCCGATCCGCTCAAGATTCTTGGCTACGAGGATTAGTTCGAAGGCTGGGAAGACTACGCTGGAATCGCCCATCATGTAGGTCAGGAGTTCGCGGAAGATTTGGTCGCGGAAGTGATCGACCTGGTCATCCATGGCTAAAACTTTTTGGGCCAGCTCTACGTCGCGGCGGACTACGGCGTTCAGGGCGTCGCGGACCATTTCTTCGGCTACTTCGCTCATGCGCGGGAGATCTACGTACGGCTTCACGCGCGGGTGGCGGAGGATTCGGACGGAGGCTTGGGCTATGTTGACGGCCTGGTCTCCGATGCGCTCGAGGTCGTTGTTGATGCGGGAGACAGCCAGGACAAAGCGTAGATCGACGGCCATTAGTTGGTGCAGGGCGAGGAGTTGAACTACGCGGTCGTCGATTTCAATTTGGAGTTCGTTGATGGCGTCTTCTTCGTCGAGGACGCGCTTGGCGAGTTGCTCGTCGGAGTCGAGGACGGAGTGGACGCCTTGATGGACGGCGCGCTCTGCGAGGCTGCCCATCCAGAGCAGGCGCTCTTTGAGCTCGTTTAGATCTTTTTCGAAGTGGCGTTCCATGTTCCCCTCAGTATGTTCGGCCTCGGTGGAAAATTAAAAGCTTTCTTCAGGGTGAAGCCCTTTAGTGCGCGCATTTTGTGCCGGAGCCCTTCGAGTCTCAGGATAAACTGAAGCTTCCGACCTCCTAAGAACCGAAAAAACGGGGCCGCGCTAAAGCGCATCCCCTACATTTGCGATTACCTGGCTGCACTGTATTGCTACATCCAAACTCGCCCTGGGTGCTGAAGCTGCGATCTTTTCGGGCTTGGAACGCCGGGCTAAAGCCCGGCGCCTACACCGACCTACACCAGACTCAGCCGAAGCGGCCGGTGATGTAGGCTTCGGTGCGTGGGTCGCCCGGCGTTGTGAACAGGTGCGGCGTCGGGCTGAATTCGATTAGCTGGCCGGTCAGGAGGAATGCGGTGAAATCGCTGACGCGGGCGGCTTGCTGCATGTTGTGCGTGACGATGGCGATGGTGCAGAGATCCTTCAACGAGACGAGGAGCTCTTCAATTTTGGCGGTGCTGATGGGGTCGAGAGCGGAGCACGGTTCGTCGAGCAGCAGAACCTCGGGCTCGACAGCCAGGGCGCGCGCGATGCACAGGCGCTGCTGCTGACCACCGGAGAGATCGTACGCGGATTTATGCAGCTGATCCTTTACCTCGTCCCAGAGGGCGGCGTGACGCAGGCTTTTCTCGACGGCTTCCGCCATCGGAAGCTTGGTGCCGTTGATGCGCAGGCCATACGCGACGTTGTCGAAGATCGACTTTGGGAACGGATTCGGGCGCTGGAAGACCATGCCGACGCGGCGGCGCAACTGGGTGACATCCTGGGCAAGAATATTCTGGCCGTCCAGGAGGATTTCGCCTTCGAGACGAGAGCTGCGCACGGTTTCGTGCATGCGGTTGAGGGTGCGAAGTAAGGTGGACTTGCCGCAGCCGGAGGGACCGATCAAGGCGGTGACTTTATTGGTAGCGATGCCCAAGCTGATGTCAAAGAGCGCCTGCTTGGTGCCGTAGTAGAAGTTTAGCTTGGTGACGCTCATGCGCATGGGCAGGGGCGCAGTGGCTTCGCGGCTTGTGGACCCTGTTGTGGTTGGTGTTAGGTTTACGGACACTGCCGGCCTCACAGAAGCGTGCATCGTTTAGGACCTCGGAACCGCAATGCCACGGGAAAGAATGGCCCGCGCAAGGATGTTGATGACAAGAATCAGGCCGAGGAGTACGAGTCCGGCGGCCCAAGCCTGCCTATGCCAATCTTCGTACGGCGCGATGGCGTAAGTAAAGATCATGACGGGGAGGGATGCGGTGGGCTGGTTCCAACCTGGGCTCCAGAAGCGACTGCCGAATGCGGTGAAGAGCAGGGGAGCGGTTTCGCCGGCGACGCGCGCGAAGGCGAGCAGAATGGCGGTGAGAATGCCACGGTAAGCGGCCGGGACGATGACGGTGGCAATCGTCTTTGACTTGCTCGCGCCCAAGGCCATGGCGCCTTCCCGTAGGGCGCGCGGAACGGCCCGTAAAAACTCTTCGGTGCTGCGCAGAGTGATGGGAATCATCATCACGCCGAGCGCAAGTCCACCAGCGATGGTGGAGAAGTGCTTGAAGGGGAGGACCGCGAGGCTGTAGGCGAAAATGCCGATGACAATGGAAGGTACACCGTTGAGCAGGTCGGCAGCGTAACGCACCACGAAAGCCACGGTGCCGCCGCTGAACTCGGCGAGGTAGATCGCGCCGAGGAATCCGATGGGTACACCGATGAGCGCTGCCAGGAGAAGCAGCTTGGCGCTGCCAACGATCGCATTGGCCATACCGCCGCCAGCCTCGCCAACCGGAGCCGGCAGCTTGGTGAAAAAGTTCCAGCTGATGGAAGTACCGCCATGATAGACCAGGTAGCCAAGGATGAAGAACAGGACGGCTACGGCGACGATGGCGCAGACACCGGTCATGGTCAGCATGAAACCGCTTACGAATTTGCGCCAGCGTAAACGGGGGCTCATGCTTGCCCCATTCCGCCGCCGCGCTGCGAGGTGGCGACGATCAGAAGACGAGCAAGGCCATTGAGGATGAAGGTGAGCAGAAACAGCACCAGGCCGAGTTCGATTAGCGATTGAAGATAGAGATCACCGGTGGCTTCCGTGAATTCGTTGGCGATAACGGCGGCGATGGAGTAGCCGGGAGCGAAGAGAGAGGCGCTAATGGTCGGCGTGTTGCCCACGACCATCGTGACCGCCATGGTCTCGCCCAAAGCACGAGCCAGCGCCAGAAAAATGGAGCCCATGATGCCGCTTCGCGCAAACGGTACGACGACCTTCCAGGTGGATTCCCAGCGAGTGGCACCCAGAGCCAAGGCGGCTTCACGCTGATCTCGCGGCACCGAAAGTAAGACTTCACGGGAGACAGAAATAATATAGGGAATCACCATGATGGCGAGGACGATGCCCGCGGTCAGGAAACCTACCCCGTACGCGGGCCCTTGGAACAGCGGGAGGAACCCGAGTGTTTTTTTGAGCCCGGGCTGGATATATTCGCGCATCAGGGGGATGACGATGAAAACGCCCAGCAATCCATAGATGACGCTGGGAACGGCGGCCAGCAAATCAATAAAGAATTCCAGGGTGTCAGAGACTCGGGCGGGCGCGAGTTCGGCAAGGAAAATGGCGGCACCAATGCCCAGCGGGACGGCGAGAAAAAGAGAGACGCCAGCGGTAACGAGGGTGCCGTAGATAAACGGGAGCGCACCGAACTGATCGAAGATTGGATCCCAAACACTGGTGACGAAGAAATGGAATCCAAACTTGTGGCGCGGCAAAGCGGAACCTATCCAAAGTTCGTAAACGAGCAAAAGTGTGACAAGGACGACCGAGGCCGCGAAAAGGAACGTGATCAAACGCACGATCTCATCGCCTTCGCGCAGGCGGCGAATAAAAGAGCGCGAGCCCACGAAGGGGCCCGCGCCTGGCACGGTTGTCGTTGTCGTAGCCACTTTACTGGACTTTAGCGAGAGCCTGCTTTTCCATCGCCACTACTTCCTTGGGAAGTTTGGCATAAGACAGAGCTTCTGTCTGGCTCTGGCCGTCGGTGAGCATCCAGGTCACGAAGCCCTTGATCGCGTCGCGCTTTCCGGCATCGGAGAACTTCTCGGGAATGAGCAGCCAAGTAAAGCTGGAAATGGGATAGGCATTCTTTCCCGGAGCATTGGTGATGGAAACGCGGAAGTCCGGGGGCATGTCCTTGGCGGCGCCGGCGGCGGCAGCGGTAACGCTGGCGAGATCGGCCTTGACGATGGTGCCCGAAGAATTCTTCACTTTGCCGTACGGCATGGAGTTCTGAATGGCGTAGATCAATTCAATGTAACCGAATGAATTGGGAGTCTGCTTGATCAAACCTGCAACACCTTCGTTGCCTTTGCCGCCTAGGCCCACCGGCCAGTTGACCGAAGTGCCTTTGCCCACTTTGTTCTTCCAGTCGTCGCTGACTTTCGAGAGATAGTCCGTCCAGATGTAGGAAGTGCCGCTACCGTCGGACCGGTGCACAACGACGATATCGTTGGCAGGAAGGCTTACGCCTTTGTTAGCGCCGGCGATCGCAGGGTCATTCCACTTCGTAATTTTGCCGAGGAAAATTCCGGCAATCGCATCGGGGGTGAAATTCAATTCCGAAGTAACACCGGGAATATTATAAGTGGGCACGTCGGCGCCAAGAACCGTCGGGAAGTGAAGAATGCCGAAACCGTGCTTATCCTGGAAGGCCTTCAGTTGATCGTCGTTCATGGGACCATCGGAGGCGCCGAAATCCACGGTGCCTTCCGTGACTTGCTTGATGCCGCCGCCGGATCCAATGGACTGATAGTTGATCTGTATGTTCCCATTTTTCTTATGATATTCGTCGAACCACTTGGAATACATCGGGTAGGGGAACGACGCGCCTGCTCCGTTGATTGACAGCGGGTTGTCCGCCAAAACAATTCCTGTTCCTGCGAGCAGCAACAGGGCTACTAGCAATCCGGTGATGCGCTTCATGCGTTTTCTCCGTCTTTTACTTGTCTCGACTTGCCGATGTTGGAGTGTCTCTTATCCGTGTTACAGCATTGTTACAGTCGATTCAGCTTCTGTTGACACAGGTTTCTTCGCGTCTGGCGGCTAAGAGACGTTTTATCAGTTACATCCGCGTCGGGTAGGAAGGCTGGTAGGCGAATGAAAAATAAAGTCAACCCGCCGGTGACGAGTTGGCCATTTTCGTCAGTTGCGCGGCCCGTGGGGTTAAGCCACGAGTTTACAGGGTTAAGACGACTTGGCGTTGCGCCTTACCAGAGCAGCTTCAGGCCAAACTGGACCTGGCGCGACGTCGTCGACGTGCTGGTAATCGCACCGGCCGTGCCGGACAAGCCTGACGGGTTTGCGGCGGTAGGCGGCGTGAACACAATCAAGTTTGGCGTATTGAAATTGGCGCGATCGAGCAGGTTGAAGATTTCCGCGCGGAATTGCAGGCT
The DNA here is from genome assembly GCA_963721915.1 of uncultured Acidobacteriota bacterium. Classification (GTDB taxonomy): domain Bacteria; phylum Acidobacteriota; class Terriglobia; order Acidiferrales; family UBA7541; genus Acidiferrum. The sequence goes on from CAVRLD010000017.1 coordinate 58,119, forward strand.
CAATCGCTCGCGAATCTTCGTATCTTTCAGCAACGAGAAATCCCAGGTGCCGAGTCCCGGACCGATATATGTGTCTCTGCCAAGATTGCCTGCAAAACCGCTGGTGGAGGGCGGAGCGATGAACGCGTTTGGATTGAACCACTGGTTCGGGTTACCCAAAACCACCGGGCCCGAGAAATTCGGATTCAGAAAAGGCCTGACGGGATTCCGGGTGTCGCCGGTATTCGAAGGGTTATAGCTCAATTGCGGCGTGAACGGGAAACCCGATTGAATGGTGACGACGCTTGAGAGCGACCAGCCCGAGACAAGGCCACCGCGCAGGCCATCGAAATCACTGGCGAATTGCTGTCCGCGCCCGAACGGCAAAGCGTACAGCGCGTTAATCACGCCAATATGCGTGGCGTTGAAGGTCGCGAGACCTTTGTCCGAAGCCAGGTTCAGTGGATTGGACGCTAGCCCCGGAGCATTGCCAGCGGTGGTCTGGTTCAACGAATCGCCATCGTCGAGTGCTTTGGAAAATGTATAGACGCCCCGCAGCAAGAGGCCGTGGCTGAAGCGCCGCCGCAGGTCCACCTGCAAAGCATGGTAGGTACTCACGCCCTCGGAGAACCACGTCCAGGTGTTGGCGATGGCCGGATTCCCTTTCGGCGCACCCGCGGGAATGTAATAGGTTCCAGCGGGGACGGGAGCCCCTGCAAAGGGCGACCCGATGGGGAATCCGATGTTGGGCGAATTCGTGGCGGTCGTCGGCTTGGAGGGATCCCAGGTGGGATAGACGGCTGGGCAAGGAGATGCCGGGCAGATGACCGGAGCGGGCTCGTTGGCGTCGATGCCGATCAGTTCGTGGTAGCCATGCGAGCCAACGTAGCCGACCGTCACAGAGGTGTTGGGAGAGATTTCGCGCTCCGCCCTCAGGGACCAGGAGATCAGTGTAGGAGTCTGCATGTCGGGCTGAACGCCGCCCGGCACCAGCCTGGCAGCCGCGGGCACGGGCGCGGTGATGTCGACGGGAAACTTCGAAACGGGCAGCGAAGCGAGGGTGTATACCGGATTGAACGGCGCGTTCTGATCGGCGCGGTAGCCGAGTGCGTCCTGCAGGTCGTTGTACATTCCGAAACCGGCGCGTATCACCGTTTTGTGATCGATGGGACTCCAGGCCACTCCGATGCGCGGCTGCGGTAGAGCTTTTGCCCGGTTTTGGGTGAACAGCTCGCTGCCGATCATCGGCGTGGAGGAAATCACACCGTTCGTGAAGAAGTAGTTGGCGGCACGGCCGTGGGCTTCGTTCCAGCCGGTAGAGAATTCATTGCGAAAACCGAGAGACAGAGTGAGTTTGGAACTGACACGAATCATGTCCTCGGCGTAGACCGCGCCAAACCAGGAGCGCCAGTGCATCGGCGTTGGTGCCGGATCATAGAGGAAGCTGTTGACGGTGCCGCTGAGGAACTGCGTGAGGCTGGAAAAAGTCGCTTGTCCGAACTGGCTGAGGGCAATGATTTCGTTCGATTGAAATTGCTGGAACCAGGCGCCAAAACTCAGCTGGTGACGTCCGTTCGTGAGCGTGACGCGATCTTCGTAGGTGTATATGTTGCGCGCGATGTGCAAATTGCTGCCGTTATTGCTGCCGGCCAAGCCGAGGGAGGCTTGCGGATTCGAGGCTGCGCTTCCGCCGACTACAGCCGCGCCCACGGGAAGTCCGGAAAGAAAACCGGGAACGCTCGCCGCGGGAGTGCCAGGCGTTGGCTCGCCGGTGAAAAAGTAGCCCGCGCGGGAAAAGCCGAGGCGCGCGGTGTTTAGCAATGTGGAAGAGAAGATGTGCGTTTCCTCGAGGCTCACGACCTGCTCGCGGAGATTGAGAATGTCAGAGCTGTAGGGATTAAGCGGCGTCGCCGTCACGTCGCCGCCGTCGTCGACGGTATAGATTGCCGAGAGAGAGTCTTTCTGGGAAAAGGTGTGGTCGACGCGCATGGTGCCGAAGTCTTCGCGAATGGTTTGCAGCGGGCTGCTAAAGACTTCAGCGATTCCGCTGAAATCGGGAGCACCCGCGGGGGCGATAGGCCAGAGATTCAGGAATGGTTGAACGCTGGGGACGGCCGCGGCGCGCGAAGCATTGTCGGGGACGAAGGCCGCGGAGGTCTGATGCAGATTTTGGCGGAAGCCTTCGTAGTTGGCGAACAGGAAGGTCTTGTCGTGATGCAGCGGCCCGCCGATGGAGGCCCCGAACTGATTGCGTTGAAAGGGTGGAGCAGAACCTTGGTCGAAGAAATTGGGAGCGTCGAGGGCGTTGTTGCGAAGAAATTCATACGCGGTGCCGTGCCACTGATTGCTGCCGGACTGCGTGACGATAACCACCTGCCCGCCGGGGCGCTTACCGAATTCGGAGCTATACGAATCACGCTGCACGTTGAATTCGCGGACGGCATCAACGCCAAGGAGCATTCCGCTCGCGCCGCCGGGTTGCATGTTGTTCTCGGCGGCACCGGTGTATTCCACTCCGTTGAGCAGGAATAGATTTTGTTGCGGGCGATTGCCAGAGACCGAGAAATTGTTGGCCGTCGAGGAATTGGAGATTCCTGTGCCACCGGTCTTTTGCGAGGTGAAATTGACGATGCCCGGATTGAGGGTGAGGAGTAGGTCGTAGCTGCGCCCATTCAAGGGAAGTTCCTTTATGGCGTGCTCTCCCACCAGGCCACTGATGTCGAGGGTCGAGGTGTTTACGATCGGAGCGTCACCGCGTACGGTGACTTCCGCTTTCACGGCGCTCACTTGCAAGCGGAGATCGACGCTTGCTTCCTGGTTTACCACCAACTGGATGCCAGTGCGAACGGTGTCTTGAAATCCGGCTTTGGAAACGGTGATTTCGTATTCACCTACCGGGAGCGACAGAACAATATAGCCGCCCACGCCGTCGGTGGCACAGTCGCGGGTGGCTCCAGTCTCGAGACTCTTGGTCTTCACGGATGCCGCGGCGACCGGCGCGCCCGAAGCGTCGGTGACGATACCGGTGATGCTGGCGGCCACTTGGGCGCGGGCCGGCGTCAGACACGCCAGTGCAAATAGCGCCACAACCGCAAACCGGCACAGCATACCGCTGATCGCGGTTGCGCAATGAGGATTTGACAGGGGAAACTTCGGCGAAGAAACTGGAAGGCGATTCGTATTCATTTGGGATCTCCCGGAAAAATTCCGCAGGCGTGCGGGCCACCCCGGCCTGACATGCCGTGACTGATCAGACGTGTTAATTCAATATGGTTCGTATCGTTATGTCAAACCGACTTAATCCGGATAGAGTATGGACGGATTTGGTGCAGCAAAGCTAGCTGTTATTCCAGTGGGTGAAAGTCCCACCGACAGAAAAGTCCAGAGACTGTCGTAGTGATATCCAGCAGTGAGAAAGGAGACTGACCCGCTGAAAGCCTGGATGTAAAAGCCCTCGTGGCTGGGGTAATGCCCGGTTAGATCCGTCTAGGGGGGGCGAGCAACCTGACAGGCCGCAGCAATGGTGAACCAATAAGCCCTGAAATACGTGCCCTGCTTGAAACGGATGGCAGGATAATCGGAAGAGCCGAGCCACTCAGATCCTGGCGAAGGCCCATGTCGGAATCAAATTTTCTGGAGAAAGACGACTCCGATCTTCCCGGGGACATAGAGGGCGGCATGCCAGGAAGGAATATGCAGCGAAAGCTTGGAACCACTCTGAGGCCGCCTAGGCGCTCCCGCACAGCGAAGGCATCGCGTATAAGTCGCAACGTCGGCGAAATCGCGATGTGCCCACGAGTGGGTCGGATGGGGCTGACAAGCGTTGATGGCCCGGGACAGAAGAACCCGGATCGGAGCGAGAGCCCCTGGGGCGGAGTCGAAACCCCACTCCAAGGCGGTGCACTGAGGAGTCGTCAGCCCGACACAGAACGGGACTACCGAGTCAGACTACGCGGTGCACGAAGGGCAGAGGCAAACCAAGTGTCCGTCGACGAATGCCGGGAGCAGGCTTAAGCGATGGATGCAATGGGAAGGCCCTGTCTGATATGCCAGCCTTCCAGCCGTGCTGGGGAAAACCCGCCGTACGGAATGATAGGGGGGACGGTGGAAACGTCGGCATCATTCGAAGCCCGCTACGCGCCACTGTCCTACCCGACTGCGGATGAGACGGCTCGGGGAGCCGATAAGGGCGGCGAAACGAATTCGCGCGAATAGCTTGACCGTTTTGGTACCAGGCCGGAGAGCATCCCTTGACGGCGGAGACGCTCTCCAATATCGTTAGTTTATGGCGTCGCTGTCTGCCATAGCGAGACTTCAGGCCAACCGGGGCACCTTGTCCTGGCGCAGTGCCGTATGCCTGCTGCTGGCCGTGCTTTTCCTTTACAACCCGTTCGTTACGATCTGTATGGGCTCGGGCCCGTCGGAGGTTGTAGGACACCCGGTCAGTTATCGTTCGACGATCGCTTCCAGTGAACTGGGTTGTGGCACAGTTCAACACACCAAACTAGGCGTTCCGCCGCTCAAGGTTCTGGTGGCCATCGAAAAAGTCCCTCTTCAGGAGAAGGACGATATTCGACCAATACCCACGGACGATGCAGTTCGTGCCGTGACGCAGGACTTTGCTACGAGCCTCTGGTTCCGTCCTCCCCCTGTCCAGTAAGCCTTCCCATTCCCATATGTTTTGATCGGTGCGTCCCGGTAATAAGCCGGGGAGTCTAGTTTTTCGGGCCTTTTGGATATCCCGCAGGCGCGGATGCCAGGCAGTTTGCCTCCCATTCTGCCCAGGACCGTGAATGCTAGGGTCGTCAAAATGAAGAAAACAAAATGGATTGTTATCGCTGTCGTCCTTGTTGGGGCGGTCTGGCTCGTCTGGCGATGGTCTGCCCGCGGGACGGAAGCCGACGCCGAGAACCGCGAAAAAGCTGCGTTTGCCGGCACTCCGGCATCCGTCGCGCGGGTGGCGCGTCGCGACATGGGCAGTACGCTGACGATTGCCGGGGCCTTCAAACCGTTTCAGGACGTCGATGTGCACGCCAAAGTCTCAGGCTACATTCGCAAGATCTACGTTGACGTCGGCGATCGCGTGAAGGATGGCCAGATATTGGCGGTGCTGGAGGTGCCGGAGCTGGCGGCGCAACTCTCTGGCGCGGAAGCGGCAGAGCGCGCGGCCCAGGAGCAAGTTCGCCGCGCCGAAGGCGACCTGCAGCGCGCGCAATCCTCGCAGAGCGCAGCGCAATCGGCTTACGCGCGTCTCAAACAGGCCGCGGATTCCCGGGCGGGCCTGGTTGCACAGCAGGAAGTGGATGATTCCCAGGCAAAAGATCTGGAAGGCGCCGCGCAGGTGGCGAGCGCGCAGGCGGAACTCTCCAGCGCCAAACAGCAACTCGAAGTGGCGCAAGCTAACCAGAGACAATACGCCGCGCTTTCGGATTACACGCGCATCACGGCGCCGTTTGCGGGCGTAGTTACCGTTCGCTACGCGGATACAGGAGCGCTGGTCGCCTCCGGGACTTCCAACAGCACTCAGTCGATGCCGTTAGTGCGGCTCGCGCAGACTTCCGTATTGCGGCTGGTGCTGCCGATTCCCGAGTCCGTAGCCGCGAAGATTCGCGTCGGCGAGACGCTGCGAGTGCACGTGCAAGCCCTGAACCAGGACTTTGACGGAAAAGTTTCGCGCTTCGCGGACTCGTTGAACCAACAGACTCGCACGATGGAAACCGAAATCGATTTCGAAAACCACGCAAACAAGCTGATGCCGGGAATGTACGCCCAGGCCTATCTTTCGCATGATGAGAAAAAGAATGCGTTAACCGTTCCGCTTGAGGCGGTTCAGCGGAACGGCGATCAGTCCATCGTGCTGGCGGTTAGTCCTCAGAACGTCGTGGAAGAGCGCCATGTCCAGTTGGGACAGGAAGACAGCATGTACATCGAGGTGCTTTCCGGGCTCCACGAAGGCGAGGTGGTAATCGTCGGAAATTCCAGTGAGTTTCGGCCAGGCCAAAAAATACAGCCCAAAGAATCCGAACCGCGCTCATCGAGCCCCGCGGGAGACCGCTAATGCCCAAGTTTGCTCTCGCGTATCCCTACTTCATCATCATGCTTTGTCTGGTAGTCGCGGTCGTGGGCGTCACTACCGTCGTTCGCATGCCCGTCGATCTCTTCCCTCAAATCGATATCCCCGTGGTCGTCGTGGCCACCTTTTATTCCGGCATGCCGCCGCAACAGATTGAAGGTGACATCACCAATACCTTCGAACGCTTTTTCACTCTTGGTAGCAATATCGATCACATCGAATCGCGCTCGCTTACCGGTGTGAGCTTGATCAAGATTTATTTCAAGCCCGGCACCGACCCCAACGACGCGCTGAGTAACATCGCCAATCTCGCCATGGCCGACCTGCGCCGTCTGCCGCCTGGAACGCTGCCACCAGTCGTTTTGAGCTTCGATGCATCCAGCTTGCCAGTGTGCCTGGTTACGTTGAAAGGGTCAGGGCTGAACGAAACGCAGCTCAAGGACCTGGCGCAGTTTCAAGTTCGAAATCAGATTGCGAACGTCCAGGGCGCTTCGGTGCCTCAGCCGTTTGGCGGGACCTATCGCCAGATTCAAGTGTTCGTCGATCCCGTAAAACTGGAAGCCCACCAGTTGAGCCTCATGGACGTCGTTCAAGCCGTGAACGATTCGAACCTGATTCTCCCCGCAGGGGACGTGCGCATCGGGAATCGCGACTACAACATTTACGCCAACAGCCAGGTGCCGAACGCGGAGGAGATTAACCGCATCCCCCTCAAGACTGTGGGCCTAGGTTCAGTGATGGTCGCGGATGTGGGCCATGCCGAAGATGCCGGCGCCATCCAGACGAACATCGTGCGCATTGACGGCCAGCACTCCGTATACATCCCGGTGCTGAAACAAGGCGGAAACAGCAACACCATCGCCATCGTCAACGGAATCAAAGCGGCAACGAAGCATCTCGCCGACATTCCCTCCGTCCTCAAGACGGAAGTCGTCTTCGATCAATCCGTCTTCGTGAAGATTGCGATCAAGAACCTGCTGAAGGAAGGAGGCATCGGGCTGCTGCTCACCGCGGTAATGATTCTGTTGTTTCTGGGCAGTCCGCGAGCGACCTTCGCGGTGCTGCTGTCCATCCCACTGTCGGCGTTGACTTGTTTTCTGATTATGTCCGCGATGGGCGGGTCGATTAACACCATGCTACTGGGTGGGTTGGCGCTAGCCTTTTCCAGACTGATCGATGACTCCGTGGTCGTCCTGGAGAATATCTTCCGTTTCATGGAAGGCGGGATGGGGCCGCGCGAGGCGGCCGAGAAAGGTGGGATGGAAGTGGCGCTTGCCGTGTTAGCGGCAACGTCCACGACCTCCATCGTCTTTTTTCCGGTGACCTTCTTCTACGGAGTGAGCCGCTATCTGTTTATCGACCTGGCGTTAGGCGTGGTCCTGTCGATTTTTGCGTCGTATATCTTCGCCATGACGGTGGTGCCTCTGTACTGCGCGTACTTCATCCACATCGATCACAATGAGGCCCACGGCGAGAGCATCAAGCACACCTGGTTCGCGCGCGTCATCCAGCGGTTCAACGCCATGTTCCTAAAGCTGTTGCTGTACTACGACAAGGCGGTGGTGAAACTCCTGGAGCGCCCGAAGCGCACGGTCGTGTTCATCGCTGCGGGTATCGCGGTGCTTTTGCTCGGAGTGTTTCCGTTTGTGGGCACCGCCTACTTCCCGCGAACGGATCCCGGTCAATTCGTCATCAACGTTAAAGCGCCACCGGGGACGCGCCTTGAGGTGAGCGACAACTACATCGCCAAAGTCGAGGACGAGATACGTCGAGTGGTAATGCCCCATGATCTCGACATGATCGTTTCGAACATCGGCATCACGCCCGATCTTTCGGCCATTTACACCAGCAACGCGGCCATGGACACGGCGTTCGTGCAAGTCAGCTTAAAGGAGGGGCACAGCGTAGGAAGTTACGAATACATGGAGCGCCTGCGGCAACGCCTCAGTACGGACTTGCCGCAGTTAAGCACCTATTTCCAGTCGGGAGGCCTGGTCGACTCTGTCGTCAATCAAGGCTTGCCCGCCCCCTTCGATATTCAAATCAGCGACAACAACATGGCGGAGGCTTACGGCATCGCCCAAGACATTGCCTTCCGGCTGAAGCACTCCCGGCACGTCGGTGGGTTGTTGATTCCCCAGGACTTGGACTATCCCGGTTTGGAACTGCACATCGATCGAGAGCAGGCCAGCCAGTTGGGACTCACGCCCAAGGACGTGGTGGACAACGTCATCACGGCGCTGACTTCCAACGGTGTTATCGCCCCCAGCTATTGGATCGATCCCGTTAGCGGAAACAACTACATGCTTACGGTCCAATACTCCAACAAACAAATCGGCTCGATGAGCATGTCCGACTTCAAGAACATCCCGCTGCGCGCCAACACTTCCACGGCTTACACACCCTTGCAGTCTGTAGCGAATATTGAACCGATCAACACGCCAACGGAAGTGGATCACTACCAGATTCGCCGCGTGATCGACGTTTATGTAATGCCTGCGACCGAAGACCTAAGCGCTGCGAGTAAGGAAGTCAACGCGGTCGTGAACGGGTTGAAGACCGGCAAGAATGTCCGGGTTAGTGTGAGGGGCGCCGTAGTTGGGATGCAGGAGTCCTTCAAGCGCTTTGCAATCGGCTTGCTGCTGTCCATCGCGCTGGTTTACCTGATCCTGATGGCGCAATTTCGTTCGTTTGTCGACCCGTTCATTATTCTGACCGCGATTCCGCCCGGGCTGGTCGGAGTGCTTCTGATTCTTTGGCTGACGCACTCCACGCTAAACATCATGTCGCTCATGGGTGTGATCATGATGACCGGCATCGTCGTTTCGAACAGTATTCTAATCGTTGAATTTTCGGGCATCTTGCATGCGCGCGGTATGACGCTAATCGAGGCTGTCGTCGAGGCCTGCAAGGTTCGTCTCCGCCCGATTCTGATGACTTCGCTCGCTACGCTCCTCGGCCTCATCCCCCTGGCGTTGGGTATCGAGGCTGGCAGCGAACAATACGCCCCGCTGGCACGCGCGATCATCGGTGGTCTGGCGGTCTCCGTTGTAACGACGGTGTTTCTGGTGCCGGCGGTCTACATCATTGTTCATGGACCGAAGGAAGCCGTTGTTGAGGAGGCGGCATCGTGAGCTATCGAATTCGATTGCTGCTTCTTGGAGTGGCGTGCTCTCTAGCAGCTATGACCCAGCAGGCTCGCGCCCAAAAGCCGGAGCCTGGCCCTGCTGCCGCGGTCCCGGACAACTCGAGTAACTCTGGCCAAGGCGCCAGAACCTTACGCGCGAGCAAGCGGAAGCCATCGCATTAAAAAACAATCCGCAAGTCACGATAGGGAAATTGCGAGCGTTGGAAGCACGACAGTACGTGCGCGAGACGCGTTCGGCGCTCCTGCCGACAGCCTATCTCAGCCTGACCGGGGTGGACTCCGAATCGGGCAGCCGCATTGCCGCAGGTGCGCTGAATAATTCGATTGTCTTCCCACGCGCCGCCGCGGGCGTAACCGTCAGCCAGTTGATTACCGATTTCGGCCGGACCACGAATTTGCTTTCGAGTTCGGAATTTCAAGCGAAAGCGGAAGACAAGAATGCCGAAGCTACTGCTGCCGACATCACCCTGGCTGTGGACGAAGCCTTCTACAATTCCCTGGAGACCCGCGAACTCGTTAAAGTCGCGCGGGAAACCCTCCATGCCCGGCAGACTTTCGTCGACAAAATTCAAGCTTTGACCAACGCCAAACTGAAGTCGGATCTGGATCTTAGCTTCGCCAAGGTGGACGTGGCGCGCGCCAAGTTGCTTGTTCTCGAATCGCAGAACAACTACCAAACGTCCCTCGCGGCGCTCTCCGCCATTCTCGGTTATCCGGATCAGCAGGACTTTGAATTGATCCAGCCGACAGAAGCAATCACTCCACCGGTTCCTGACGCGGGACCACTCATTCTCGAAGCGCTTCGTCAGCGGCCGGAAGTGGGCTCTTTGCAGTTTCAGGTGGAATCGGCGCAGAAGAGCAGCGCCGCTGAGCACGACCTCTGGCGGCCGACAATCAACGCCTTAGGGGTAGCCGGCACCACTCCTGTCCGCGATCCCGCCATTACTCCCAATTGGTACGGCGCCGTCGGTGTCAACGTCAACATTCCTCTGTTCAACGGCTTTCTTTACAACGCTCGCGCCAAGGCTGCTGATTTGCAAACCGAGGTCGCCCGTCAGAGGCTGGCGGACCTGCGCAACAATTTGGCGCGCGACGTCCGGACATCCTGGGAACAGACCAATCAAGCCTACGAACGACTCTCGGTGACGCAGCAACTGCGCGAGCAAGCCAACCTCGCGCTCGACCTGGCGCAACAGCGGTACAACTTGGGACTAGGCTCCATAGTCGAGTTTACCCAAGCGGAATTGGGTAAGACCGAGGCAGACATCGCTGACACCGATGCCACCGACCAATATCGCTTGACCCAACTGGTACTCACCTATACGATTGCGGCGCCGAAGTAGGCACTTCCCAAAAGCAAAAAGTTATAGGGTTCTCGGGACTCCAGAGTGCTAAGACTCATCCAGGAACGCTTTGGCGTTAAACCCGGGGCAATCGGGTCGCATCGGCTCCCATGTCGTCCTTACTGTTGTTGAGGCTCCATCGCTTTAATAACTTCAACTTAATCAACCACATGCATCGGCCCTAAGCTCTTTGTTACAGGATATTCACATTTGGTTGACGTAACCGTAAGACGCACCCTTTACCTTCTGCCGCGGGGTGGTTTGCATACTCACCGGCATTTAAGTCGAATTTTGCAAAAAAGAGAGAGGCAATGAAAAAACTTGCAGCACTGACACTGTCGTTATTCCTGACTTCCGGGATGGCGCTCGCCGACTCACCAAAGGACGCCGATCCGCAACCCGCGAAGTCCGCACAGCCGGCCAAGCCTAAAGCGGCGAAGAAGGCTGAGAAAACAAACGCGAATTTCGCCGCGGAACTCGAAGAACTCCGCCAAGCGATGCAGGCCCAGCAGGAACAACTTCAGATGCTGAAGGAAGAACTGGGCAAGCGCGACCGACAGATCGACGCCGCTCGCGAAGAAGCCGCTGCAGCCAACGCTCGCGCGTCGGAAGCCACCACCAAAGCGACCGAAGCGGTAAACACCAAGGCGGAGGTGAAAGCCACCGAAGCCACCCTGACGTCACACGTCAGCGACCTCGCGGTGAGTAACAACGCGCTCAAGTCGAGCGTCGAAACCGTATCGGCCAACACGAGCAATGCCAACGGTCAAGCCGCCAAGAGCGACGAAGGTCCCGCGACCATCCACTACAAAGGAATCAGCATCACCCCTGGAGGATTCATCGAGGCGGCAACCATCACCCGAACTCGCGCGGCGAGCGCCGATATCAACACGCCGTTGACCGGGACTCCCTTCCAAGCCGCCGATCTAGCACACGTTACCGAGACCAATTTCTCCGGCCGCCAAAGCCGCCTTTCCCTGTTGGCGGAAAGCAAGTTCGGCTCCGTCACTGCCAGCGGCTACTATGAAGCAGACTTCCTGGGTGTAGGCACTGCTTCGAATAATCGCCAGAGCAACAGCTACGTCTTTCGCCAACGGCAAGTGTGGGGACAAGCCGCCTTCGCCGATGGCTTTGTCATCACCGGCGGTCAACAGTGGACCTTGGCGACCGAAACCAAGAAAGGCATGCTCAATCGCCAGGAAGATTTGCCAATGGTGGTTGATCCGCAATACGTAGTGGGCTTCACTTGGGCCCGTCAATACGGCGCCCGCTTCGTGAAGAACTTCGGCGACCACTTCGCCTTGGGCTTCTCCCTTGAAGCCCCGCAAGCCACTATCGGCGGCCGCGGTTTCTCCACCGTGACTACCATCAACTCCGCCGTTGCCCCGTCCGTGATCGTCACTTCCGGTGCCACGACCGCCACGACCGGGAACTTTTTCATCAACGCTCCTGGCGCTAGCGGAGGCCTCTATAACGCTTTTGACGCCACCGGCTACACCGTCAATAAGGCTCCGGACTTGATCTTCAAGGCCACTGTCGACAAGGGGGGGCACTACGAGCTATTCGGAATCGCCAGCTTCTTCCGCGACCGCGTCTATCCTTGCGGTGTAGTCGGCACCACAACAGGTGATACCGTTCCGGGAACTGCCGTACTCACCGGCGCCTGCCTGTCTGCAACGCCGACCGTGGTGAGCAGCTTCGGCGCCAGGAACAGCAGCGCTACCGGGGGTGGTGTCGGCGCCAGCGCATTGTGGCCCCTCTTACATAAGAAGGTGGACTTTGGCGTCAAAGCCGTCGGCGGCGATGGCATTGGCCGATATGGCAGCGCGCAGCTCGCGGATGCCACGGCTCGTCCTAATGGCTCCCTCGCCCTCATCCGTACCGCTCACGGCTTGGCAAGGCTCGAGTGGCACGCTACACCCAAGCTGGACATCTACGGCTATTGGGGCATGGAATATGCATGGCGCGCTGGCTACTCCGGCTACCAGGCAGTTACGATCACCAAGACCACGGCGATTCCCGCGACGGCCACCAGCCCCGCGATTCCAGCCACCACAAAAACCACAATTTCAACCACCGGCATCGGTGGATACGGCAACGTTGCCGCCAACAACAGCGGCTGCGCCACCGAAGGCGTTCCTATCAACCAGTTCAACCCGTCGAACGGCGCAAATTGCGCTGGCGACATCCGCAGCATCCAGGAACCCACTCTCGGCTTTTGGTATAAGTTTTACCAGGGTTCGAAGGGCCGCGTGCAATTCGGCATCCAATACTCTTATCTCAATAAGAGCGCTTGGTCCGGCACAGGCGGTGTAGCAGCCGGCGCCCCGGCTATCTCTCCCAAGGGCAACGACAACATGATTTGGACTTCGTTCCGCTACTACATTCCGTAGTTGCGACATACATAACCGACACCGTCGCTAGGACGGACAAAGGGCAGCTCTGCACAGAGCTGCCCTTTTTTTGTCGTGTCCGTGATGTCGTGCGATCTCGTGACAGCAGCAGTGGAAATCGAGGGCGCACTTTAGCGTCGTCCCTCCGCGGCTTAGAAGTGGTAGTTCAACTCGGTGAATCCGAGCGCGCCGTTGCTATTGGCCGAGAAGATATTCTTGATTACCTGTCCGCCCTGCGCATAACCGAAATAAAGCCCAAGAGATATTCCGTGACGCCACTTGTAGTCGCCACTTATGTCATACAAGTTGGCCAGTTTGGTCGCGCCATTCGCCGGCCGGCCTTGAAAGCCGAACGTCCAAGGCTGATAGGCGCCGCCGCCTGAATACCAGAGGTCTGCTTTGTTGGCCAGCCAGAGACCATGAACGTCACTGCGCACGGTCAGGTTCTTGCTCGGCCGCAGAATGACCTCTCCAAAGAGATCTCGATTATTCATCGAGTTGAAGAACGGAAAACGCGCGTAAACGCGCGGGGTCGGCAGAACTGCGAAAAACGTTCCGTGTGTGCCGTCAGCGGGATTGCCGTCTCCACTGGAATAATCGTATCCGGCGCGCAACCATGGGCGAACGCGCGCCCCGAACTTAGGCTGCCAGCCACCTTCGATTGATGCCGCACCCGATTTCTGCGTCAACACGCCCCAACGACCATTCTGCAGAGCGCCCCATCCGAGCAGATCGAACGTCCCGGCGGCCGTAGCAGTCGCCATGATGAAGTGGCCGCCGTACGTTCCGATGTCGATGCCACCGAGATCCTTAGCGCGCACGCCGGCCGGACGGTTATCCGTTTTCAGAACTCCGCGATCGTCGTTATAAAACAAGCCGAACAGCCGCCACTCGGCATGGCTCGACCCGAAATCGGCCTGCCGCGTGACCGCCACGTAGGTGATCGGCGTCTTTACCCAACCCCATCCGTCCACCTGAAACACGCCTCGATCCGGAATTGCGCTGACCGCCGTCAGGTTCCACGGGCCGTTGGAATACACATAGTGCAAGCCGTCCATGGTGCGCATCACGTCGGAGAATCCGAACGTGCCGAGCAACCGCTGGGCGATGCGATCGTTTTTCAGCGACGCCAGCGTTGGATCCTTTGGTTTGACCTCGCTGCCGTCGGTAAATTCAAACCGGCCGGCGCGCAGGCTGGAATGATCCCACTTGTATCGAAAGAATACCTGCTTAGGAAAAATCAACGCCGCGTTCTGACTGTTGTCGTTCGCGGCGTAGTAGGAGCCTCCGAGCCCCAATTGCCCCTGCGGCGCGGGCCGGACCGCTCGGTCGGGGAGGCCGAGCAATATCGGCGCCTCAAACTCGATGTTCCAGTCGTAATTCTCGCGCGTCTGAGATAATCCAAACCGGATTTGGGTGCCGGTATATCCGTAAAGATTCTGGCCACCGGTTGCCGGTTGGAAAAAATCCCAGGCTTCGTAGCGTTCGCGAATGTTGCCTGAGAACGTGACCCCGCCGATTTCGATCGGCGCCGGATCGGACTGCGCCAGTACCGGAAAGCAAAAACCCAAAGTCAGGAGAAGACCAGTCAGGAATCTCTTCATGGTGAAGCACGCGTTCATAAGTTATGCGCCCCTAAACGAAATTAGAGCCGTGGATTTACTGGTCCAATCCGATCGTCTGCGCTGCGCTACATGCACGCAAAACAGAAATGCACCAACGAATTTCGCCGCCTCACTTCAAGAAAGAACTCGACACGGGGTGTGCCGATGAACCAGAAATTGATGCTGAATTCTTATTTCAGGCGGGGCGAAACGCAATAATGCGAATGCACTAGGTAGCATAGGCACTCCTGCCTGTGCCGGCGTCAGTCGCGGCAACGATCGGGGCGAGAAGCTAGCTCGTAGAAGTCACTTGTGGCGACGGCTTGTCTTCGCGGATCGATCGAGATCGGGATCGGCGGGCACAGGCAGGAGTGCCTGTGCTACTTCGCGGGGGGGAGAAGGGACCGGAGCCAGGGGTGCACCGGTCCCCGTGGTAGGACCTTAAGTGAAGATCAAGCGCGCTGAGTGTCGCACGCCGGCGTCACGTTCGGATGAAGACTGGATGAATTCTCGGTAACCTCGGACGAACGTGATTCGACATCCGCAGGCTGCTCGGCGTGCACCGTCAGGCCGCGGCCATGGCGGACGTCGAGGCCGCGCACCCAGAAAATGATGTCCTCTGCGATATTCGTTGCGTGATCCGCGATGCGTTCCAGATGCCGGGTCGCCAGGATAAATTGCAAACCCGGGCTCACCGCAGCGGGCTCCTGGGTCATGCTTTGGAGGAGCCGCTCGAAGATGCGGTCGCGGTATTGGTCCACAATGTCGTCGCTCTCCAAAACCTGCGTGGCCATCTCTACATTGCGAAAAATCAGCGCGCCGAGACTCTTGCTTACCATGGCCCGCACTGCTGAAGCCATCGGCGCAAGTTCCTCGGGAAGTTCCGCAACAGGAAGTTCGCGCAACGAAATGACACGTTCCGCGACGTTCACCGCGATGTCGCCAATGCGCTCCAGGTCATTCGTGATCTTCAGCGCCGCTACGATCAGCCGCATCTCGTCGTCTGAAAATGATCCTCGACGCAGCAAGCGGATCGCGTGCTCGTCGATCACGATCTCCATTTCATTGATGCGCGGCTCTAGAAGAAAAACCTCGCCTGGCAACGACGTCGTCCCCGCATTGTCGAGTCCTACCAGGGAATCCAGCGCACGGTTCATCGCACCCTCGACGGTGCGCGCCATCGAAACCAGATAGTTCATCAGCGTGTCGTAGAGCACTGTTTCGGTTAGTCCCGAGCCGGTGGTCATGTTGGTTGCCCCTCGCAGTGAGGCGTCAAACTGCACACCCCCACTCGTAAGCGCAAGTCTCTCGCACCGTGCGTTACAGCAGATTCAAAGCGGTATGAATAATTGAAGACGGAAGGTCCGGACCTTTACAGCGCCTGAGAACGGCCACCAGTGGCGCGCCCGGTGCCGCTGCCGGAAGCAACGCGCACCGCCGCGCGCTCCGGATCGAACACCGGCACCGAAAAGTTAAATTGCGATCCTTGGCCAATCTCGCTTTCCACCCAGATCCGGCCTCCGTGCACTTCCACCAGATGTTTAGCGATAGCGAGACCTAAGCCTGTGCCGCCGGCTTCCCGGGAACGCGCGGCATCGACGCGGTAAAAGCGTTCGAAAATGCGCGACTGGTCCGCCTTGGGAATGCCGATGCCTGTATCGGACACAGTGAACACCACATCCGCGTCGCGGGCTTCCGCGGTGAGCGTGATGCGACCTCCCGGAAGCGTGTACTGTGTCGCATTGTCGAGCAAATTTTGCAAAATCTCGGCGAGCCGGCGCCGGTCGCCAACAATATCCGGCAAATCCGTCGAATGGCTGACGTAAACCCGAATATCCTTCTCCGCGGCGCGATGCTGCGCGGTTTCCAGGCAGCTCTCGATCAGGTCCGCCACGCTCAACCTGCGGATCTCCAGCTCCAACCGGTCCGCATCCATCTGCGAAAGCTTCAGCAGGTCGTCGGTAAGGCGCGCCAGCCGCCGCGAATGCTCCAGTATAATTCCCAGAAAGCGCTCGCGGTTCTGCGGATCGTCAATCGCGCCGGCCAGCAGCGTTTCCGAGAATCCCTGAATCGCCGTCAGAGGGGTCTTGAATTCGTGCGACACGTTGGCCACAAAATCACGCCGCACGCGCTCCAGCTTTCGCAACTCGGTGATGTCGTGGAGCACGACCACCGCTCCGGAGGTCTCGCCCGCGCGCACGGCAGCGACGGTCGCGGCAAAAAAATGCTGCCGCAGCGTCCCGGTCACGATCTCCGCTTCGACTCGGGGCTCGCCCTCGAGGACATGCCGGACCGCTTCTATCAGCTCCGTCTGCCGCACAATTTCGACCAGCGCGCTCCCGGAGCGCGGCGGCACATCCAGCTCCAGAATGTCCGCAAATCCTTGATTCGCGAACACCAGCCGCTCTGAGCCATTCACCACCGCGACACCCTCCACCATGCTTCCCAGAATGGCGGACGACAGGTTGCGCTCCTCGGTCAATGTTCGAATGAAGCGGTCCATCCGCGCTGCCGTCTGATTCAGCGATGACCCCAGCATTTCAAGAGCATCGCCGGAACCATCGCCGGGCAGTGGACGAAAGTCCCCTTCCGCAACGCGTCGCGAAAATTCCCGCAACCTCTCCACACGATCCGAGAACCCACGCGATACCAACAGCGCCGCCGACCCGGCCACCACCAAGATCACCAACGACGCCAACCACAAACTCTCCCGGAACAATCCCAGCGCCTGGTCCGCTGTTTCCAACGGAATCGCAAACCGCAGTACGATCGGCGGGCCCCCCGCGACGTCTTGCCGCACGGCATAATACAGAAACTCGCGCTTCAACGTGACACTCCGCCGCACCGAGCGCCCCGCACCTTTGGCCAACGCTTCTTGAATTTCCGGTCGGCCCGCATGATTCTCCATGCTTTGCGCATCGGATTGTGAATCCGCCAGAACTTGCCCGTCGGCACGAATCACGGTGACACGCGCGCCGCCCGATCCGACTTCCGCGGCCCAGCGCTTTAGGGAATCGAGATCCTCAGGTTGTGAGGATGCGGGGGAAGGGAACTCCGGAGGGCGAACCTGCGCGAACTGCGCAATGGTAGCCAACTGTTCGAAAGTCGCGCGCTCGGTATCCCGTCGCAGCGCGCGCTCCGCAAAAAAGTCCACGGCAACGAGCGCCCCCACCAGCAGCGCGACGAACGTCAGAGCGAGTTTCCAGAATAGGTTACGCCGCACGAGTTTCGAACAAGTACCCTGCTCCGCGCACCGTCTTCAGATGATTGGGGTTTTCCGGATCGCTTTCGATTTTCTCGCGCAACCGGCGGACGTACACATCCACGCTGCGCGGCGTTACGAAACGATCCGTGCCCCAAACGGCATCCAGAAGCTGATCCCGCGTGAAGACGCGGTTCGGGCGCGATGCAAGGTAATAGAGCAGCCGGAATTCGAGCGTGCTCAGCGGAACAGGCTTCCCAGAGTGGCTGACGCGATACGACGCTGGGTCAATCGCCAATTTCCCGATCTCGATGGTCCGCGGCGAGTCCGCGGGCGGTTCCGCGCGTCGAAGCAATGCTTTGACGCGGGCCAGCAGCTCTCGAGGACTAAACGGCTTCGTCACATAATCGTCGGCGCCCATCTCCAACCCCACAACGCGGTCGGCCTCTTCACCGCGCGCCGTAAGCATCAGGATAGGCAAACGATTCAACGAATCGTCCCGCCGCACTTCCCGGCAAATCTCCAGCCCGGAAAGTTTCGGCAGCATCAGATCGAGAAGTAAAAGATCGGGAGGCGACTTCTTCAGCGAATTCAGGCCGCTGCTGCCGTCGAAGGCCGCATTGACTTGAAATCCTTCATTTGCAAGGTTGTAACGCACCAGCTCGACGATATCTTTGTCGTCTTCAATGATCAGGACACGTTTCATGCAGGTAGCACGTTCCGTCCGCCGGCTTGTCCGCAGTGTACCGTACACCGGCGAAATGCGATAGGCATCGGATGGCGTTTGGTCCGCTGGGACATTGCGTAGCAAAGTTTGATGGCTCAGTGTGGGGCCAACCGATGACGCAACGATGTCCCTTATATGAATGGAGTGTTAAAGGGCATTTCCCGCTTGCCACAGATGTCGGCGATTGTGCGCCGCAATCAGGGTAAAAGCGGAGTAGACGTTGTACTTCATGCTCTCAGCAAAAGGCGAACGAATTCTTTCGGCATCCAGCGCCAACGTTCGTGCGGCGGTAAGTTCCTCTTCAAGCTGCTGGCCGATCGATTGGAACACGCTGAGCACGGCCGTGGGATCTTGAGGGCTGATGGGTTGAAATGCCGCTCCCGTGGGCAAGCGCAGGCGTGAGGGTGGCTCCAGCCAGTACTTTAGCAGGCGGGCATTCCAGTCCAGACGAAAGCTGCCGTGGCTAACAAGATTTTTCTCGCGAAGAGTGCGAATCGCTTCCGACAACCGCGGCAGATAGGCCCGGTTAGTTATATTCAAGTGCTCTATGCATTCTGCCGCCGACCATCGTTTCTCTTCGGGTCGCCGCAAAAGTTCCATGGCCTTTCGACCGTTGAAAATCGCTTCGGCGCGGCCGCGCGTCTCTCGAAGTTCACGCAAGAGCGAGTCGATCTGTGCATCAGCATTGGGCATGCCGTTGCTCGATTCGAAGCGCGACGTCTATTCGGTCGCCGTCGTGGTAAACGCCAAATTCAGCAGTGTCTTCTGTTCCAGCTCGTGCGCCTTGGCCGAGCCCGTAGCGGGGCTGGCGCTAGCCGACCGCTTCACCGCCCGCACCTTACGCCCCTTGTCCTGCGCCAAGCGCTGCAACCGCGGCGTAACGTAGAAATGAGCCCCCATATTTCCAGGCTCTTCCTGTACCCAAACAATTTCATGTGCATTCGGGTGCGCGTCCAAGACCGCCGAAATCTCCGGCCGAGGCAAAGGATAGAGTTGATCCAGAAAACAAATCGCTGTACTCGTATCTCCCCGCCGCTTGCGCTCCGCCTGCAACTCATGCCCAACTTTTCCGCTGGCAAACAAAATGCGCTTAGCGTCCTGAATCTCCCGATCCGGAACAACTGGCAAAAATCGTGGCGCCGCGAAATCCGCAATGTCCGAGCTTGCATCCGGATGGCGCAGCATGCTCTTCGGCGTAAACACGATCAAGGGTTTCCGCCACATCCGCCGCGCCTGCCGCCGCAGCATATGGAAATACTGCGCCGCATTCGAAGGCTGGCAGATCTGCAGATTGTCTTCCGCCGCTAGCTGCAGAAACCGCTCGATGCGCGCGCTGGAATGTTCCGGGCCTTGCCCCTCGTAGCCGTGCGGCAACAGCAGCACCAGCCCGGTCGGCAAATTCCATTTGTCTTCGCTGGCACTCAAAAACTGGTCGATGATCACCTGCGCGCCATTCACGAAATCCCCGAACTGCGCCTCCCACAAAACCAGCGCCTCCGGATAATCGCGGCTGAAACCGTATTCGAATCCGACGCAACCCGCCTCGGACAGCGGTGAATTGTGAATCTCGCAAAACGCCTGTCTGCGCGACAAATGCGAAAGCGTCAGATAATTGTGCTCGGTCTCCGTATCGATCAGAACCGCGTGCCGCTGGTTGAACGTACCGCGCTGCGTGTCCTGCCCGGTCAAGCGAATTGGCGTGTCTTCCAGCACCAGCGACGCAAACGCCAGCGCCTCGGCAAACCCATAGTCGATGGGCCGTTTCCCGTGCCCCATGTCCGCGCGCTGCTCCAGCAATTTCGCCAGCTTCGGATGCAGATGAAAGCCCTCGGGCACGCGCACCAAGCCGTTTGTTAGCTCCGCCAGCTTTTCCCGTGAAAGGCCGGTGTCCACTTCATACTTAGGGTCGTACTTGCCGTGAATGTACGGATCCCAGTAGTTCGGCAATGTCCGCAGCTGCGGCATCTTCTTCAATGCCTTCGCTTTGGTCTGCTCTTCCTCATACTCCTTGCGCACCGCCTCAGCGATCGCGCCGGCATCGATCCCCGTGCGCTCCGCATAAATCTTCCAGAGCGGCGGATGATTCTTGATGCGCTCGTACGTTAGCGGCTGCGTAATCGTCGGATCATCCACTTCGCTATGCCCGTGCCGCCGGTACCCGATAATGTCCACCACCACATCGCTGCCAAACTTAGCGCGATATTCCGCCGCCAAACGTCCCATGCGCACGACGGCATCGGGATTCTCGGCGTTCACATGAAACACCGGCACGCTCTGTCGTTTCGCAATATCCGAAGCAAAGCGCGAAGAATGCTCCTGCATCGGCGGGGTAGTGAACCCAATCAAATTGTTCACGACGATATGCACGGTGCCACCAACCGTGTAGCCCTTCAAATCCGCCAAATTCAGCGTCTCCGCCCAAATGCCCTGGCCGGCGAACGCCGCGTCCCCGTGCATCACGATCGGCCAGACCTTATTTAACGATTCCTGTGATCGATCCACAATCGGCCCGTCCGCGCCATGGCGCGTCTGCTTCGCGCGCGCGCGTCCCATCGCCACGGGATCGACTGCCTCCAGGTGACTCGGATTCGAAACAATATGAATATTGATCGATTGTCCGCCCGAAGTGACGTACGTTCCCGTAGCCCCGACGTGGTACTTCACGTCGCCGGCGCCCAACACGCTCCGCGGATCAACATCCTCAAATCCCGAGACCACTTCATGTGGCGGCTTGCAAGCCGCATGCACCATCACGTTTAATCGACCGCGATGGCTCATCGCAATAATCGAATCCACCGCTCCCGCGTCCCCCGCCGTATCCAATATCGAATCCAACAGGGGAATCAGCGACGTCACGCCCTCCAGCGAGAACCGCTTCGTCCCCAAATACCGCGCCTGCAAAACTTGCTCGAACAGGTCCGCCCGCACCAACCGCTCGAGAATTTTGTTTTGATCCACTTCCGCCGCGGGCTGCTCCAGCTGCTCGGCAATCCACTGCCGCCGCTCGGGCTCCCGCAGGTGCATAAACTCGGCACCCACCGTGCCGCAATAAATGCTCCGCGCCTCGTCGGCCAGAGGCCCAGCCAATTCCAAGTCGGGATATTTCAGCGGTTTAAATAGCTTGAGAGGATCGAGATCTGCTTCCAAATAGCCCCAGCGCCGGAACGCGTCAAAAATGCGCTCGCGCTCCTCGCTCCCTACCGCAGTCTTTTTGGGGGCTTTCGCAGCCTTGGGAGGTCGCGCCTCTAACGTAGTTCGGTCAGCCATCGCAATTTACCCTTACCATTTTGCCACAGAATCAAAACGACCGTCTTGCTCGCTCATTTGACCCTCGTAGGCGAAATGCGGCAACGCCTTCCGTCACACGAAGTGATTACATCCACTGATCAGTCGCCGACGTGCATTTTGTTCCTAATCCGCAACAGGATCTCAGATCCGTGAAAAACGCGAAGCATCACCGCTTCCGAATTGCCTTGACTCGCCCCGTTGTGCGCCCATACTCGAATTGGCTACAGCCCTTAGACCTTCCTTCCTTCCTCCACCCAGTCTATCCGCTCGGTTCCGTAGCGTTTTCCTTGGCCGTGCCTACCAGAGCGAGGTGCGAG
Source organism: uncultured Acidobacteriota bacterium (assembly GCA_963721915.1). Classification (GTDB taxonomy): domain Bacteria; phylum Acidobacteriota; class Terriglobia; order Acidiferrales; family UBA7541; genus Acidiferrum. The sequence goes on from CAVRLD010000017.1 coordinate 80,193, forward strand.
CCTGTTTTGGCTCGGCACCAACGGGGGAGAGATGGTCACAGTCAATTTGATCGGGAAATGTACCAACATCACGCTCACGCCTGCCAATGGCGAACCAAACCATTGCCTGCTCACCATCCAGCTCGATCGCAACCTTGCGGAGTTACTCTACCGACCCTACGACGTGCAACTCATCATTCCTGTCGAATTTGCGGCCCTGTTCTCCGTCGGCCATCCCATCACCATCTCACTAGGCCAAAACGGCGACTGAACACCAACCGGTCCATGCCACCTGCCGCTTAGCCCGCGCATCTGTATAGGCGTATCGATCTAGAAAACGACAGTCGGTGAATCCGGCGATCTCGGTTACAATGTTTGGGGGAGGATCGGCAGCGGTCCCCTATTCCATCAAGGACTTACACAGCAATATGCCCGTACCGATCTCACAAGGCTGGACCGTCGCCACTTACGTCCTGAAGCAGAAGCTGAAGGGGCGCAAGCGCTACCCGTTCGTGCTGATGCTGGAGCCGCTCTTCCGCTGCAATCTGGCTTGCGCGGGTTGCGGCAAGATCCAATACCCCGCGCACATCCTGAAAACCGAGCTTTCGCCGGAAGAATGCTTCAAGGCGGTGGATGAGTGCGGGACGCCGATGGTTTCCATCCCCGGCGGCGAGCCGCTAATGCATTCGCAAATCGACAAGATCGTCGATGGTCTGGTCGCGCGAAAGAAATACATTTATCTCTGCACCAACGCGCTGCTTCTCAAAGAAAAACTGCACCTTTTTAAGCCCAGCAAGTATTTGACGTTTTCGGTGCACGTGGATGGTCAACGAGAACACCACGACTTTTCCGTTTGCCGCGAGGGCGGATACGATCTTGCCATTGAAGGGATCAGGGAAGCGGTCAAGCGTGGCTTCCGCGTAACGACCAACACAACCCTGTTCGATGGCGCCGATCCGAATAGCGTCCGTGCGCACTTCGACGAAATGATGGAGCTGGGAGTCGAGGGCATGATGCTGTCACCCGGCTACTCCTACGATAAAGCGCCGGATCAAAAGCACTTCCTGGGACGCGCGCGCACGCGGCGGCTTTTTCGGTCGATCCTTTCCAATCGCAAGAAAAGCTGGCAGTTCAATCAATCCGCGCTGTTTCTTGAGTTCTTGATGGGCAAGCAGCAGTACAAGTGCACGCCTTGGGGCATGCCTACCTATAACGTTTTTGGCTGGCAAAAACCCTGCTACCTGCTCCAGGACGGTTATGCCGACACTTTCCAGGAATTGCTGGATGCCACCGAGTGGCAAAATTACGGCACTGAATCCGGTAATCCCAAGTGTGCCAACTGCATGGTGCACAGCGGATACGAAGCGAGCGCAATGGATCACACCTTCAGCGACTTGCGCGGGCTGTGGGCTGCCACCAAAGCGACTTTTTCCACGAGATATGAAGATCCCGATGCGCTGGCGCTTTTGCATGAGCCGGTCAAGCCGGTGCATGCCTTCAATCCGCTGGTGCAGATCAGCAGCACGGACGCCCAGATGGAAGAGACACGCGCGTGAGCGCTCCAAGCCACGCCGAACGTAAAGGCGCTTCGAACGCCATCGATCCAGACAAACTGGAAGTCGCGCCAGGAACGGCTCGCCAGACGGTTGAGGGGTGGGTGCCCGAACTAGCGACCGAGGAGGAACTTCGCTCCGCGCTGGAGCAAGCATTCGATTATCGCGGCGACGTCACCATTACGCGCAAAGATGGCACGCAAGTCGAAGGCTATCTTTTCGACCGAATCGCTGGCCCGGCGTTGAGTTCGTCGTTCGTTCGCGTCCTTCCGAGGGATTCGCACCAGCGCGTCAAGATCGCCTATGCCGATATCGCGGCACTCGCTTTCTCTGGACGCGATCCCGCTGCCGGAAAAAGTTGGGAAGCTTGGGTGCGAAAGTATTGGGCCAAGAAATCCACAGGAGAAGGCGAAGCGACCCTTCAACCTGACTCGCTGGAATAAAGCGGTTTAGGCCCAATTGGGCTATGGAAGCCCGCCGTAAACTCCGGTAAGCCATTTATTGGCAATAACTTACACCTCGTTAACCTCAAAAACACCCTCCGTTCACACGTGGACAAATAGCCCTTTCCGTGGTACTATTCTCCTAGCGTTTGTTGCTCTTGTACTACCTTTTGCTCGGTTCAAAAGGCGCTGCAAGTCGGAAGTTTTGCGGCATTTGGCGGGCACGAAGGCGTCACGATCTTGGGACAGTGGGGGCGTTAGCCGTCAGCGGTAGCCAGGAAGCGCGACCAGGAGACGCAAAGCAATTCCAACTTGAGGTGTGGTAGCTGTGAAGGAACAAGGCACAGTGAAATGGTTCAATGCTTCGAAGGGGTATGGCTTCATACAGCGGCAAACCGGTGAGGATGTTTTCGTCCACTTCTCGGCGATCCAAATGGACGGCTACAAGTCCTTGAACGAAGGCCAGGCAGTGGAATTTGAAGTGAAGAAAGGCCCGAAAGGCCTTCAGGCAGAGAACGTTACTGGACTCTAGCCTGTCGATTCGGGTGTCCCGGCAACATTATTTCGAACTACCCCGGGACACCGACTCAAATTTTTCGCGTCGAGTGAACGGTCCAGGAGGACATTGTGCAATCAATGCAAGAAGGTCAGACCATCAAGCATGACGTGTATGGACTCGGAGTGGTTACTGCGTCGGATCAGGAACGTACCGCGGTTGATTTCGACGATCACGGCCCCAAGCTCTTCGTCACCAGCATTATGACGGCCGAGCTCATCGGCGAAGCCCCTGCTACGCCACCGAAGACCAAGCGGCGCCGCAAGGCCTCCACCGCAGCCAAAGCCGCCAAGAAAGCTGCCGCCGCGACGGCCGCAGCCGCCCGCGCGTAAACTCCATACTAAATTTCGAAAGATCAAACACCCCTGCGCCCACCGGGCTCAGGGGTGATTATTTTTAGGTTCGTCGTTTGCGGTTTGGGCATTCCTCGCACGCTTACCTATTCGCGTCGCCTCGTATTCAACTGAGTTGACAGGGCAATGGACCAACGATCAGTATCAAAACAGGATCTTTTCCCTACATTTCCGTCGGCTAAATTGAGTCGGATGGAGTCGCAAATGAAATTCAGAAACCTCGGTCCAGCCCTGGGATTCTGTTGTGCGTCTGCATGTCTCAAGGGAGTCGACCATGTAAATCCCACAGTCGTTGGCAGCGGCCGGCCCGTGCCGTTCACCGACTGGGCCAGCGTGTCACCCAAATAAATTTATGACCATCTCGACCGAGTCTCTGGCGTCACCTGCAAAGGCTGCGCCCAATACATTGAGCCTCCAAGCGCGAAAGGTACGTCTGGCGGGGGGGATGGCCATTACCTTTTTCCCCATCCTCATGTGGGCAGTTTGGGATCTTGTGTTCGGCAACGATTTCATTCAAAAGCATGCCTGGAGCTACCATCTGGATCCCATCCAGATTTACATCTGGCTGTTAATTGCGGCCGGGCTTCATCAATTGATTGCCGTGTTCCATTTGCGCAAGAGCGACCAAAAACCGCGCGACTGGATCGCCATCGCTTCGCTGATCGATGCGGGCCTGTCCATCGCCTTCACGCTGTTTTTCTGGATGCAAATCAGCGCGCTGATTTTCCGCAGTACGTAGGTCGCGGAAAGACAGAAAAGCTTTCTTCAGGGGCTGAACTCAAGTCGAGGTCGAGCTAACGTTGGCACAGGCAGGAGTGCCTGTGCTACTAAATGGACTACGCTCGCGCGGACTCTGTTTGTTCGAAGGCGTGATACGACGAGCGCACCAGCGGGCCAGCCTCGACGTGCTTGAAGCCCATGGACTCGCCGCGAACCTTAAATTCCGCAAATTCATCGGGATGCACGTAGCGCACGATCGGCAAGTGGTCGCGGGTGGGTTGCAGATATTGTCCCAGCGTGAGAATGTCGGTGCCCTGCGCTGCGAGATCCTGCAGCGTTGCCAGCACTTCGTCTTTCTCTTCGCCCAGGCCCAGCATCAGGCCCGTCTTCGTCGGGATCTCCGGATGCGCTTGCTTGGTTCGGCGCAGGAGTTCCAACGAGCGTTCGTAAACGGCGCCCTTCCGCACCTGGCGATACAGACGCGGCACCGTTTCGGTATTGTGGTTGAGCACGTCGGGCTTGGTGGCCAGCACCACGCTCAACGCGTTCCAGTCACCCCGGAAGTCCGGAATCAACACTTCCACCTTGCAGCCGGGCACGCGCCACCGGATCTCTTCGATGGTTCGCGCGAAGATGTGCGCACCGCCATCCTTCTGGTCGTCGCGATTGACCGAGGTCACCACGGCATACCGCAACCGCATACGCGCGACCGCTTCCGCCACCCGATACGGCTCTTCCTCATCCGGCGGCCCTACGGGCTTGCCCGAAGGCACCGCGCAGAACCCGCAGGCCCGCGTGCAGATGTCTCCCAGAATCATGAACGTAGCCGTGCCATGTTCCCAGCACTCGCCCATGTTCGGACACCGCGCGCTCTCGCACACGGTATGCAGATCAAGCGTGCGCATGATGCGCTTCAGATCCTGATACCGCTCCCCGCCAAAAAACTTAACGCGCAACCAGTCCGGCCGAGGGTGCGCTCCGGGTACGGGAAGCGGCGCGGCGGGCGAACTGCTCGAGATAATGTTGAACGGTGAGGCCATGAGGCTTTGCTCGAAATGTTATTTTACGCGCATCTCGCGTAGCGCACAAACAGGGCGCGCCAGTCCTTGCCACTATCCGACACGAGGCAACCTATAACCCAACTGGGTACGTCTCGTATCGTATAATCCGTCGCAGTAAGGTGCCCCATGCGATTTCGGTCTGTGCCCATCCTAATCGCGCTGCTGCTCGCAGGTCCCGCACTAGCGCAGACCTCCAAAACCGCGCCAACGCCAAAACAGGATCAGTGCCGCATCGCGGGAATAGTGGTGAAGCTTGCGGGAGGCGAACCCCTGCGCAAAGCCAAGCTGAGCCTGCAAAGCATGGACGACCGCACACACACCGTTGCCGTTGTCACGGGAGCGGATGGACACTTCGAATTCAAAGGCCTCGATCCGGGGAGATACCAGCTGAGGGCGAGACGGGTGGGCTATGTCGCTTCCGAGTATGGGCAACGAAAGCCCAACGACCCGGGTGCGGTTCTCACCTTGCGCGCCGGGCAAGTCCTAAAAGACCTGGTCTTTCGATTGGTCCCCGCCGCGGTAATTTCGGGCAGGATCATGGACGAGGATGCCGAGCCGCTGCCGGGCATTACCGTCTGCGCGCTTCGAGAGGTTTATTCCGAAGGAAAGCGAAATCTCCGTACGGCAGCCGCCGTTGAAACCAATGATTTGGGGGAGTACCGCCTCTACGGACTCCCTCCTGGGCGCTATTTTATTAGCGCCGTTTACCCGCAATGGACCCGCTTTGGCGGCAGAACGAATGAGGCCGAAGATACCGAGGCAAGCACCGAGGGTTACGCGAAAATGTACTACCCCGGGACACCGGACGCCGCGCAAGCCAGCAAGATTGTCGTTAAACAAGGAGAAGAAATTCCGTCCATCGAAATGCTCATGCGGCAGGTGCCAGTCCATCGTATCCGAGGCCGAGTTTATAACCAGATCACCCACAAACCCGGAGTGGGAACAACCGTTATTTTGAGCGCGAAGACCACAGGTCACGAATGGCAGTTCGGCAGTCAAGAAGTCGATGTGCAAAAGCAAGACGGATCCTTCGAGATTCCCGAGGTCATTCCCGGATCGTATGTGCTGATACGGTATTGGTTCGATGACGGGAAGGTCTATTCGACAGTGACGCCGCTCGAAGTCGGCAATGCCGATGTCGAAGGAGTCTCCGTCACGATCGCGCCGGGAGTCAACATCAACGGACAGATTATCTGGGAAGGTAAGGCGAGTTTGGAGAGGGATGAGCTCTCGGTGACACCGAGACTCGTCGATTTGCATATCTTTTTTTCCCCCGCAACACGCGTCGCTCAAGACAATTTCTTTACGTTGAAGGATATCGGGGATGGAAACTATCACGTCGAAGTCGACGGCCAGTCCAAGGATTGCTACATCAAGGATATTCGATATGGACCGTCTGACGGGCTGGACGACGGGTTCACGGTTTCGAAAGGCGCTCCTGCCAACCTGGAAATCACGATCAGTTCACGCGGTGCGCGACTACAGGGAACTACATCCGACGCGGACGGTTTGCCGGCCGCAGGTGTGTGGGTCGTTCTCGTGCCGAGCGCGCCGCATCGATCTCATCACCGATTGTACAAATCGCTGACGACTGACCAATATGGGCACTTTGACTTGCGAGGAATTGCGCCCGGAGATTACAAGCTGTTCAGTTGGAATCAAGTGGAAGATGGAGCGTGGGAAGACGCCGACTTCCTGAAACCCTTTGAGGAAAAGGGGGAAAAGGTGACGGTACAGGAAGGCGACGCAAAATCCGTAAACCTCACAACGATTAAAGCGGTCGGGACGGAAGAACAAAAGCCCGATGACAAATAGCGGCCCTGGCAGGTAGCTGCACAAAGGCAACCTATTACTCAACTCAATACGTCTCGTATCGTATACTCGCCGGTCGAGGAACGTGATGAAGGCTTTGTTCGCGCTTGTGGGTCTGCTACTTGCTTGCACGGCGTCCGCGCAGAAACCGACGGCCGCAGCCACTGTTGATAAGACGAATCAAGAACTCTGCACCGTGGCCGGCCAGGTCGTGCGGCTTGGGGAAGGCACGCCGCTCCGCAAAGCGAACGTGCAACTGTTCAGTGTGGAGCAGGATGGCACTTCCGTGGCAGCGCGCACCGGAGAGGACGGTAATTTTCGGCTCGATAAGATAACGCCTGGACGTTATCGGCTGATGGTGACGCGCAATGGCTACGTTCCGCAGGAGTTCGGCCAGCGAAAACCGAGCGACCCGCCGGCATACCTCTCGCTAAGGCCTGGGCAAAAAATGACGGACCTTCTCTTTCGGCTGACTCCTGCTGCGGCGATCAGCGGGCACGCGCAAGACGAAGATGGCGACCCAATGCCCTGGGTCCACATCACCGTCTTCCAGCTGACTCATTACAACGGCGAACTCTCGGTGGCTTCTGCCGGAGAAACCAGCACGAACGATTTGGGAGAGTACAGAGTCTACAACCTGGCGCCCGGCCGCTATTTTATCGCCGCTACGTACGAACCCGGCTCATCCTTCGTGAACGGACGGCGCGTCATGCGGGGAGACGACTCCTTAAATCCCGGATACCTCACCACGTACTACCCGAATACCGACGACCCGCAGAAAGCGGGAGCGATCAGCCTGAAGGCAGGCGAGGAGCTTACTTCGATCGACGTGATTCTCCGGCCGTCCCGAGGTGTAAAAGTGAAGGGTCACGTTTATAACGGGACCGGCAAGGCGCTGGGCGGCGCGTCCGTAAGATTGGTGCTCAAGGATTCCCAGCGTAATTATTTTCAAGTCCCTGAGGGTTATCCGTCGCCAACCGACGGATCGTTTGAAATTCAGAATGTTCCACCCGGATCGTATTCGGCGACGGCGTATTTATTTGTAGAAGGGAAAATTTAAGCAGCGAAACAGAGCCTCGAGGTGGGCCCGGCGGACGTGGAAGGACTCAACATCACGCTCTCCACCGGCCAAGAGGTTTCCGGCCGGCTAGTCTGGGACGGAAAATCCGAGGCTACCAAGTTCGATCTCCGGATCTTTTTGCAATCCGTGGATGTACCCACGCCCGGTGGGTCTGCCACGGCCAAAGCTGACGGAACTTTCGTCATCAGCAATGTCCCGGACGGCCAGGCCCGCGTTACCGTGTGGGGCCTAGGTGAGAATAGCTTCATAAAATCGGTTCGATACGGCACGTCTGAAAGCACATCACGCGAGGTCAACTTCGCCCCGGGAGTAAATGCATCTCTCGAAGTAACGTTGAGCTCGCGCGAGGGTCACATTACAGGAATAGCGACAACCTCCGACGGGCTGCCGGGGTCGGCGGTCTGGGTGGTACTCGTTCCGGATGCCGCGAATCGAAACAAATATTGGTTGTACAAATCCGCGAATACCGACCAGAACGGGATTTTCGAATTCCGTGGAATTGTGCCGGGCCAATATGAGCTTTTCAGCTGGGACCAAGTGGACCAGGGTGCATGGGAGGACCCTGCCTTCATAACGGCCTTTGACGACAAGCGCCAAGGGGAAAACGTGACCATTCGGGAGGGCGAGACCAAGGTCGTGAACATCACGACTATTCACGTCGACGCGCAGCAAGATCAGCCGTAGCGACCACACAAAAAACAGCGCGGCAGAAAGCTTAGACGGGATTCCGAATCGGTGGGAAAGCTCGGGCTACAGCGGTTGGCGCGACGAGCGCACGAAGTCACGCAGCACTGTTACGTTCGGGCCGTAAGCGCCGATGCGCCCGGCATCCACGGGAAGCCCGAGGCGCTCCGCCAGATCAAGATCCACGCCGGCATCGTCCAACTCCGACAAGCTAAAGCCCTGCGCCGGTAACACCCGGTTCAGACCAGTCGGATAGATCGGTCGCGGAGGGCGATGGCGCTGCCAGGGGCGGCGCGCCAATTCGTAAAATTGTTGCCAATCACGTTTGTGCCAAGTCGTCATTTCGTTCACGCTGCCAACTGCTTCACTGTCTTATACGTTCTTTGATGCTGTTTTGGATGCAAAGACTATGTTTAAGGTGGCATCCAATCGCCCTACTTCGCTCGGCAAAATCCTGTAGGCCGCTAATCACCTTCATTCGCCCCGTTCGCCGCAACGAGCCTGCTAAAGATATACGCCTGCGCAGTTTAGGCGAGACATTTCCTCGCCTACTGTTTCAAACCCGTTACCGGGTTAATTGTTTCGCGCACCTTTACTTCGGCTACCGCACCTACTGCTTCGCCTTGGAACCGGGAGGGTGACCTGTCGATCAGTTTGTTCCCGCGAAACGGCCGAATGCGCGTGTATACTACGCGTATATTTACATACTTGGTAGCAAAAACATCCTTCGCCTCTGGACTTCGGTGGATATTGAAAAACCCGAATGGGAGTTCCCCTAGCCGCCCTGTTCAACCCTGAGCCTCGAAGGGTCAAGAACGCGGTGCTTTAGATGCGACCCCACACAACTTCCTCAAATTGAGCGCCGATTTCGTCAACAGAACGCCGAGGCGCCAGCAAGGTGCAGGATGGTTCAGATTCCGTTGGCGTTGGTTTAACCTGCGAGAAACAAAGCGGATCTTGACGCACAACCGCCGCGTAGGACATCTGAGGAGGGAGCTAAGCGGCCCTTCGGGGAGTTAAGCCGCATTCGAATCAAGGGCCTGCGCCCCGGTAGCAGGCTGAACCATCTAAGCCAACGGGTCTCTAGCAAGCGGGCCTGCCTGGTTAGGCTGAGCTTACCAGCGGTTGCCACGGTCGCCGCGATCTCCACCACGATCGCCGCCGCGCCCGCCACCACCACCGCCACCGTGACCTCCGCGTCCGCCACCACCGCCACCGTGGCCTCCGCGTCCACCGCCGTAGCCTCCACCCCCGCCGCTCCCGCCCCGGCCACCCCCACCACCTCCGGCGCGCTCGGCTTGAGGCCGCGCTTCGTTCACCACCAAGTTCCGACCACCGAAATTTTGACCGTTTAAGGAATTGATCGCCCGGTCTGCGTCTTCGTCACTGCTTACCTCGACGAAGGCGAACCCGCGCGACTGTCCCGTGAAACGATCGCGGATCAGATTGACACCCGAGGGAGTTACACCGATTTGCGAGAACCATTCATGAAGCTGATCATCCGTCGCGGAAAACGGAAGATTCCCAATGTAGAGCTTCTTCACCTGCCTGCTCCTTCTGCCCGGAACCCAGTTGTCGAGTCGCGGAGCGCGCCGAAGCAGACAAGCGTCGTACACGGGCAGTCCGGGTAGCCCAGCCACCACGGGCGCGAGACAGGCGCTTCAGCGGTCAAGGGCATGGTCTCGAAAATTAACTGCTTTTGCAACCGGAAAGACTTTCGACCGCGTGGCCGAAAGACTTGGATTTTCGCCTGTACTGACGGGCATACGGTACCCGCCGCAACCAAGCGCCTTCGCCGGTGAATCAGTGGTAGCATGCGCCCAACGACCCGTTGGGGCATTTGTCCGTTAGGCTCCGCCTTGTCTGTGAGGCTTCCATGCGCGGCACGATGATGGATTTTCCGCTGACGCTTCCCACGTTGCTCGACCGCGCCGGACAACTTTTCGCTCGCGTTGAAATTGTTTCACGGCGGCCGGACCGTTCTTTCCATCGCACGAACTACGGTGAATTTTACCGGCGAGCGAGGCGGCTTGCCTCGGCGCTGACCAAGCTCGGGATGCAACCTGGGGATCGGGTCAGCTCCATGATGTGGAATCATTCCGGGCATGTCGAGGCGTTTTTCGGCGTGCCTGCGGCCGGCGGGATTCTCCACACCGCGAATCTTCGACTACATGCGAACGAGATTGCGGCCATCGTCAAGCACGCGGGATCGCGATTTCTGATCGTCGACGATGTGCTGCTGCCGGTCTACGAAACCTTCCGGCAGAGTGTCGATTTCGAGCGCGTGATCGTGGCGCGATACGGTTGCTGCGGGGAGGTGCCGCCGGGATGCCTAAGCTATGAGGATCTGCTCGCGGACGCCGATGACGACTTTCATTATCCGAAGCTCGACGAAAACGACGGCGCGGCGATGTGTTTCACCTCCGGCACGACGGGGTTTTCCAAAGGCGTGGTGTACTCGCATCGCGCGCTGGTGTTGCACTCCTTTGCGTGCGCGACGGCCGATGCGTTCGCGCTCAGCCACCACGATACGGTGCTGCCAGTGGCGCCGATGTTTCACGCCAACGCCTGGGGTTTGCCGTACACATGCGTGATGGTCGGCGCGAAATTCATTCTGCCTGGACCTTGCGTGGACCCCGAAAGCGTCCTCGATCTCATCGAGCAGGAACACGTGACTATTGCCGGCGGCGTGCCTACGGTCTGGCTCGGAGTGCTTTCGGCCCTGGAGAAAAATCCTGGACGCTGGAAATTTTCGTCGCCGGTTCGAATCGTCTGCGGCGGAACAGCGCCACCGGTTCGCCTGATGCGCGCGCTGGACAAGCATGGCCTCCATATCATGCATCTATGGGGCATGACCGAAACCACGCCGCTGGCCACGGTAGGCACGCTCAAATCGCATATGCGCGGTTGGACTACAGATCAGCAGTACGAAGTGCGTAGCAAGCAAGGCTGGGCAATCCCGTTCGTCGAACTCCGGGTAATGCGCCCGGCGGACCCGAATGATGAGTCGGGTCGGAATACGGTCGAGGCTCCGCGCGATGGCCAAACTCCTGGCGAGCTGGAAGTGCGCGGACCATGGATCGCCGGCAGCTACTTCAATGCACCCGACCAATCCCACCGGTGGACTGCCGATGGATGGTTCAAAACCGGCGACGTGGCGAACATGGACGAGGAAGGCTTCATCAAGATCGTCGATCGCGCCAAAGACCTCGTGAAGTCAGGCGGCGAGTGGATCAGCTCGGTCGATTTAGAAAATGCATTGATGGGGCATCCAGCGGTAAAAGAGGCGGCCGTCGTCGGCGTGCCTCACCCGAAATGGCAGGAGCGCCCGGTCGCGGCGGTAGTGCTGAAAGACGGTGCCAACGCCACACCCGAAGAACTGCGCGCCTTCCTGGCGCAATCCTTCGCCAAATGGCAGCTCCCCGATGCCTTCGTCTTCCTCCCGGAAATCCCCCGCACCAGCGTAGGCAAATTCAAGAAAATCGCCCTACGCGCCCAATTCGCAAATTGGAATTGGGAACAGTAGTAAGTAGCACAGACTTCAGTCTGTATTTCGGTGTCGGCGCCTTGAAATCAAAGTGAAACCCGCGGGCTAGATTTTGACGGTGCTGATTTGAATCGTGGGCTCGCTATTGGTGTAATTCGGGTGAGTCAGTTTCCGGTAACGCGACAAACCAGGACTTTCAGCGCACAGGCGATGGAATTGGGCCCTCATTCGGCGCAAAATTTAATCATGCAAGATTCCGTACCCTCGCTTTTCATCAGACCGCCAAAAGGGACCCCCGAATCCACCGAAAACCCGGCCAAGCGATTCGCTTTTCGCAGCATTCCTCGGGCAAGAATCACAGCACCGGTCACTCACGCGTTCTTGTTCGCGCTCGCCAGTCTCCTTATGCTGGTCTCAGACAAGCCGATTCTCAACGGACCAGCACAGGTGCCCTTTCTGATTCTGTTTTTTGGTGACCTACCGATTTCCGCTTTTGCTTTTAGTGTGATGTTCACCGATGACAAGAACGACCGGATTGCTTGGTGCCTCTGGGGCATCATCGGAACTTTCTGGTGGTATTTCTTAGGTCTCTCGATAGACGCGTGGATACGGCGACTTTCAAGAGCAAAGGGGTGAAATGAAACACAGGTGTGACTGTTACCGTGTAGAGTGTACTGTTCGACCCGATACCCTTGCTTCTGAAGCATCCGAACACCTTTGGAGATTCTATCTTTCCGGCGCACGGTTACGTGCCTCCTTCTAGTGTGCCGTCCCGTAAATAACGGACAGGCACAGCAGATGCGATTGCATTGATGTTGCACAACTTAAGGCGTAGAACTTATCGAACCTATTTCCGGGACACAACACTAGTTGTCGAGAGCCGTAGTTCGCACACGAACATAGAAGACGCTTGGTATTTGTGACCGGTCGCTCAGAACCGATTCGACCTGCATCCTACTGGTCCCGATGGAAATTTCCTGACTGCTTAAGGGAATTGGAAGCTTGTCTTGTGGGTCGTCTATCGTATGCAATTCGTATCCGAAAATATCGACAAATTTGAAGACTCGCGCCAATTTGACCTCCCTCGTGCTGAAGGACATCGGTTGTTCCCTCAAGCGACATCTGGAGTTCCAAAGGCGATCCGCAACCCAAGTAACAATCGGTTGAGGACCAAAGAAAAACCAGCTGGAAGTAGCTGCTATTTCCCGGAAGAATCTTCGCTTTTCAACACACGCAGTAAATAGTGCGAAACAACTAGACTACCGCTGCCGAATGCATGCTTTCCGGGTTTGCATCAAGGGCTGGTAAACGCTAGTGCTTAATCGGATGCGCGTTTTCGCTAATACGTGAAGGCAGGCAGGGTGCTCCGCGCGCGTTCGATTAAGCCGTTTGAAGGAAGCCGCTGGCGGCTGCGGCGGATGCGGGCTAGTGGGACCCGATCTAATGGCTATGGGAATTCAATCTTTTCGCTCATCTGTAAGCTGTTGGTTTTGCGGTACTTAGAAAACGGGCATGTGCGAGAACTGCAATTCGGTGCGTTACGCTGGGGCATAGCACGCGGAGCATAGCACGCGAAGCGTCCGCCGCGCCAGCGGCTTCGTTGTATGCCGGGCATGTTCAGCAGCTAGGAGGTGCAAATCCTCTACCCAACCTGATGGAGGTGAAGGGTTAGCGATGACGCAAGGGCTATCGCCGCGAGGCGAGGTCTGAAGGAAGCGTCAAGCAAATGTGCGAGTCGATGAACAAGAACCGAATATAAGGCGTGAGCGTCGGACGAGCGGGCAACGTACCGCGAAGTCCATATTCCATCAAGGATGCGAAGCGTAGATTCGGCGACTGTGCACAGAAGGCGGCTGGAATTACGCCGGGAGATCTGCCCTGTGTCGCTGCGGCGACTGAGAGAGCCGAGAGGCAATCTGACCGCAGGGCAGAAGTCAGCAGAGGGTGTAGTAGATCACGACGTCGGCGAAGCTAGTGAGGCACTCCAATACCGAAAGGTGGAGCCAACAGATAGGCCGAGCCGGGAACGGTGATTGAAGACCCGAACGAGAGGAGAGCGAGTAGGACATGGATCTCAGGCGCGACAAGCGGCAGAACATCCAAGAGAAATTGGACTTCTCATCCGAATGGAAGGGTGAAGCCCGCCAAGCCGGAAGGGAAGAGACCGAACCGCGTCAGGCGATGCATGAACCCGAAAGCCCAGCTAACACCATCCGACTCATGGAGGAAGTATGTGAGCGAGAAAATCTGTTGGAGGCATTACGGCGGGTGAAGGCTAATAAAGGTAGCGCCGGGATCGACGGGATGACCGTCGGCCAACTCAGCGGCTACCTGAAGCAGCACTGGCTCACCATCCGGGAACAACTGCTGAACGGGACCTATGAACCGCAGCCGGTAAGGCGCGTGGAAATCGAGAAGACGGACGGAGGGGGGATGCGAAAGCTTGGTATCCCAACTACGCTCGATCGATTTCTCCAACAAGCGGTGATGCAGGTTCTGCAGCGGCGGTGGAACCCCACGTTTTCCGATCACAGCTACGGTTTTCGACCGGGACGATCCGCGCATCAAGCCGTAACCCAAGCACAGCTGTACCTTGCAGAAGGTTACGGTTGGGTGATCGATCTCGACTTGGAGAGATTCTTCGATCGAGTCAATCACGACAAATTGATGGGGCAGGTCGCGAAACGTGTCGAGGACAAGCGGCTGTTAAAACTCATTCGGGCGTTCCTGAACGCCGGGGTGATGGAGAACGGGTTAGTCAGTCCAAGTGTGGAAGGAACTCCGCAAGGAGGTCCACTTTCGCCTTTGTTGAGTAACCTCGTACTCGATGAACTCGATCGGGAGTTGGAGCGCCGTGGACATCGCTATGTTCGTTACGCAGATGATTGCAACATCTACGTGCGAAGCGAGCGAGCCGGTCAACGAGTGATGAAGAGCATCACGAAATTCATCACGCAGCAGCTCAAACTCAAAGTGAACGAGTCCAAGAGTGCGGTGGCGAAACCGCAGGAGCGAAAATTCCTTGGATTCAGCTTTACGGACGGGCCAGAGGTCCAGCGCGTCATCGCGCCGAAGGCCTGGGACCGTTTTAAGAGACGGGTCCGGGAAATCACGCGACGAGCGAAAGGTGTCAGCATCGAGATGACGATGGCAGAACTAGCCCCCCTACATGCGGGGTTGGCGCAGCTATTTCGGCTTCTGCGAAACACCCCAGGAACTCGTCAATCTTACTCGTTGGGTCCGGCTGCGACTTCGAGTGGCTCTGTGGCGGCAGTGGAAAACACCACGTCGTCGTCGGGCCGCACTTCTCGAATTGGGGGTACGCCCGCGACTAGCGCGCAACACCGCTAGTAGCTCCCGTGGCCCTCGCTACCTCGCACAGGCCAAGGCCCTCTCTGTGGGGCTTTCCAATGCCTACTTCAAATCGCTCGGTCTTCCGTCGTTGCTCGAGGGTTGCTAGCGTAACCAATCGAACCGCCGTGTACGGACCCGTACGCACGGTGGTGTGGCAGGGGTCGGCGGGTGACCGCCGCCCCTATGCCGATCTAACGCGCAAACCGGACATCTCTAACAATGTCGGCCCTGTCAAACTCTTTTTGAACACACTTCTTTCTTTTCACCTAAAAGAGTTTTTCTCTTTCGTTCTCGTTCTCTTTCGCTTTTTTTTCCTGCATCGACGACCACGGCTCGTTCGTAATCTTTCGATCGGCTTCGGCCCGACCCAAACATCTCTTCGATCAAAACTTCGACCATGATTACTTCTTCAAACTCCCTTTGCAGGGAGCGGGATGCCCAATCAAGTGGACGGTGTTCCTACCTCACACCATGTCCGGTTCCGAGCTGTCCCGCGTACGAACCGAACTCTAACGACGGTGAATACTCACAGCCATTCCGCCACATCCAATACAACCGGATCGCCAGCCTGCGCCCCATCGCTACCTTGGCAATGCTCTTGTGTCGACGCATCGCCAGGTGCATGTACCGACGTCGCCAGCCAGGATGGATACGCGCTGCTGCTTGGGCCGCCTCCACCAGCAAGAAGCGCAACAAGGAATTGCCCTGTTTGCTGATGTGCCCCAGCCGTTGCTTGCCAGCACTGGAGTCCTCACTCGGAATCATCCCCACGTAGGTGCCAATCTGCTTGCCGCGTGGAAAACGTTCCCAAGTTCCAATCATCAGCACGAAGGCGAGTGCCGTAAGCGGACCCACGCCAGGATGCGTCATCAGTCGCAACACCTCGGGTCGCTTCCTAGCTTCCCGCTCGACGGCTGCGGTTAACTCCTCAATCGTCGGATTCATGCGGTCCAGCAACTCCAACAACTCTCGCCGGCGCCGACTGGCCCAAGGAGCCAACGTGAGCTTCTCCAACTGTGCTCGTCCCTGTTCCCTGAACAGTTTTTTCTTCCAGCGATAGCCCTCGTTCATGGCCAATGCCTGCAGTTGATTCATGATCCGCGTGCGCATCTGCACCAACCGATGCCGGTGCCACAACAGTTGCCGCAAATCTCGATTCTCCGGGCTCGGTACCCAGATTTGCGGGAAGTTATTTTCCAGCATCAGCCGGCGTAGCAGTCGAGCATCATTGCGATCGTACTTCTGCTTTTTCACTCGCTTGGCCTTGATCTCTGCGGGATCGCCGATCCACAGCTCGAAACCTAATTCCGCGAGTAGCCGCTCGAACCAGCGTGAATATCCGGTAGCCTCCATGCCTACCCGCACGCGGATTCCTCGCTGCTTCAGATTTCGATAGAATTTCTCTGCTTGTCCATCACTGTCCTTTAGGGCCTTCGGTCCGCGAAAACTTATGAAAATTAATCAGAGTTAAGATGGCAACAGCTCGGAGCGGCGAGGTCGAAACCACAGTGGAGGAGTCGAGGCTGTTAGACTGTCTGATCCGGAGCGTGCGTGATTGAGCGAATAATTGGGCGTCGTTGCGTTCCCCTGAGGGAGCGGCGATAGCCCGCAACCCTGGTTAATGTAACTTACGGCACGCTCTCCGCTCCCGCCAGGAGAAGCCTATGTCTTACCGAATAGCGGGAATCGATGTTCATAAAAAGATGCTGGCCGTAGTTGTGTCGGACGTGGAAGTCGACGGTCAGTACCAGTTTGAGCGACGAACCTTTGGCAGCAACCCCGAACAACTGAGATCGCTGGCCGCATGGCTGGTCGAGCAAGAGGTCGAGGAAGTAGTCATGGAATCGACAGCGCAGTATTGGAAACCCGTCTGGGAAGCGCTGGAACGATACTGGAAACCGCTACGCCAGAAGCGGGAAGGCGCACGCCCGACAGCCGGAAACCTGCATCTGGCACAGGCGCAGTCGAACCGCGGGCCGCGGGGGCGCAAGAAGGATTTTCCCGATGCCGAACGGCTGGTGAAACGGCTGGTGGCCCGGGAGCTGACCTTCAGTTTTGTGCCCGATGCCGAACAGCGTCTATGGCGCACGGTGACGCGCAGAAAGTATCAGTTGACGCGCGACCATGTGCGGCTGCAGAACCAATTGGAGTCTCTGTTGGAGGAGACCCATATTAAGTTGTCCAGTCTGGTCTCGGATCTTTTAGGCGTCAGTGCACGCCGCATGCTGAAGGCCCTGGCTGACGGGGAAACCAACCCGACGGCCCTGGCCGCTTTGACCGATCAGCATTTACGTGCCACACCGGCACAGTTGTGCGACGCACTTGGCGCATGCACGGATCTTAAGCCCGTGTACCGACGGCTCCTGAAGATGGCGCTGGAGCAGTTGCAATTCCTCGAGCAGCAGATCGGCAAACTGGACCAGGAGATGGCGAGTCTGCTCTGTCAGCACCAGCACGCGGTACAGCGGTTAGCGGAGGTGCCAGGTCTGGGAGTGGATTCGGCACAACAGATCATTGCCGAAGTGGGTGCCACAGCAGCGACCTTTCCTTCCGAGAAGCAACTCTCCTCGTGGGTTGGTGCCTGCCCCGGAGACGACGAGAGTGCAGGAGTGAACTACAGCCACCGGTCCCCCAAGGGCAACCGCCCCATGCGACGCATTCTCAACCAGGCTGCCAACGCGGCAGTGAAAACCAAAGGAAGTATCTTCGAGATGGTCTATCGCCGTCTGGTACCGCGCCTCGGACACAATCAAACTATCGGGGCGATTGCCCATCGGCTTTGTCGGTTGATCTGGAAGATTCTGCACCAGGAAGTCCGTTACGACGAACGCGGCCCCGCAGTGAGCAAGAGGTCGATACAAAACCGCACAACGAAGATGATCCGGCAACTCCGAAGTCTAGGCTACCGGGTCGAACTAGTGACTTCTCGAACGGCCAGTCCAGCGTGATTTTCGAGCCTGTGGTTCAGTTCCTGTTCACCACACTCACCGGTCTCTTCCATGAAAAATGCAATCGTCTGAAAGCTCGGGTGGTAATCTACGCCTATAATCATCACGTTCGGCTCCTTTCTCCCGAGCCTATGGTCGTCGACAAACCACAGGTCTACTCGGGCCAAGGAGCCGACATTGTTATCGTTATGCAATCAAGTGGCACTGTTGTGTGATCTGTGGCAGACCGCACCGAAGTGCTAGTGGGGAGTAACCGCCACGACATCTCCGGCCGTTCGTACAGGTAGGCACGAGAGTTACATGGTGGGGAGAATGGGTCCTCAGCCGGGAGGGCAAGATGATCACAGTAGTCGAAATCGTGGTCGGGCTGCTGATTTACACGGCTATCGCGAAATGGCGTAAGAAGCAGGAAGAAAAACAGGAGGATCAAGAATACGCGGCGGAGCTCTCTCGAAACTGGGAGCGACACCCCTGGATGTACTCACACTGACCTGTTTCGACGCCGACCGGGCAAGAACGCGACGAGAAGACGGCGGCTGCCGCAACGACGCTCGTCTTAGTACGCCACTTGATGTCCGGTAACGCGTGCCGGCTCAACCGGTCGACGCAACACTTTCTTGAAGTCTACTCGCAGGAGTTTGAAATCCTAGAGTTTTTCTTGGACGCTGGTTTAATCGCAGCGCCACTTTGTCCAGATGCGCTTGCGTGTATCCAGACAGGTCAGTTCTCCTAGGGAAGCATTGTCGTAATAGCCCATTCGTGTTTTCGTTTGAGCCGCGCTGCCAAGGGCTTTGTGGATCACAGAAATAGACTTATCACATCCGTGGCCATGGTGAAGGTCTTGTGCTTGGCCATCTCCAGTCCGCGGTCCCAGGTCAACGAGCGGCGCAGCGCCGCTGGGAGTTTACGAGCATGCCTAGTCAGTGCAGCGACCACGACCGCCGTGTCTTTGCTGGGCACCTTGATGAGCGTCGTAAAACGCGAATGTCGTTCTACTAAAGTCACGATATGACTGTTCCGTGAGCGGCTTAGAAGATCGCCCTCCCAATGACCGGGGACCGCGCGGTCCTCAACTTCCGCGGGCCTTTCCCTGATCGAGATGGCATCGACGATTTGACCGCGCGTGTCTCTGAAGATACGAGAGTACTGCGAGCGGCGCATGCGCCGCTTGGATCGCAGGTGCCCAAGCAGCTCTTTTTTTCAGCGCTCCACGCGCTTGGATGAATAGGCTGCGGTAAATGGTCTCGTGGGACACGCGCAGGCTCCCGTCGTCGGGATATTCAGTCTTCAGCCATCCGGAAATCTGTTCCGGCGACCAGTCCAGGATCAGTTTACTCGCAACAACCTCTCGCAACCTCTGGTGCAGGACAAGAAGGCACCGCTTGGGACGCAAGGTCCCAGGCTTGGTCATTCGCCTCGTGGGCTCGATAGGCAGGACGACCACCATGGCGAGAAATCTCCCGGCTCACTGTGGAGGCCGCTCGATCCAGTCGTCGGGCCATCTCTCGAAGCGGCGAATCGGAAGCGATTCCTCGTGAGATGTCCTCTCGCTCTGCTAGCGTGAGCGCCAGCCGCGAACGGCGACGAGCGGCGGGAGGAATGCCGCCGCGAGGCAACAACACCGAGCGAATGCAGCTATGTGGCTTGTCAAAGGCGCGCCCAATCTCATGCAGCGACTGTCCCGCCTTCCACCGGCTCCAAACGTCACGCTTCTCGATCGCAGAAAGCCCAAATCGTTGTCCTGGCCTCATGCCAACACCACCTTTACACAGCAGACTTACATCAGATGGTGTTGCATCGACCTGTCGAATGCACCAGCGTTACCGGACAATGGTTTCCGTAGGAAAATATTTTGGGTACAGAACTTTTTTCGCTTCACGGTGGGGAAGGCCCACATAATCAGCGGGCCACACGTTTCGTTTGAGGTGCTCATAACCTCACGTCGCCCCCTTACTCCCCGCAACAGCGAAAAACGGCTGCTGCCATATCATCGTGCTGCGGCTGCCCATATGTGAATCGCTCCACCTCGGAAAATACATGGCCGAGGAGTTCGGTGGGCGAACTCCGCCGGCTTGCTTCACAAGCCTCTTGCAGGCGCTCGATGCCAAATGATTCACCGTTGGTGTCAAGCGCATCCGACAATCCGTCGGTGAAAAACAGCACCGAATCCCCCTCCTCAATCCTGATCTTCGATATGTCGTAGGAGACCGACGGATCGAACAGCCCCGGCGGTATCCCCCGGATTTCCAGCAGTCGGCAACCTCGCGCCCAAAGATGTAAAGGGCCGGGCATGCCCGCGCTGGCGATTTGCATTTCCTGAGTGCGCGGATCAAACAGGGCATACTGCACCGACGCATGCCGGCGCGGGGTGCCGCGAATCATCAGGCGGCGGTTCAAAGTGGATAGCACCAGCGCAGGCGATTGACCGGTCTTGTGAACCCCGCGCAGCGTTCCCACCGCGAGAGCCGCATACATAGCCGCGGGCAGGCCCTTACCTGACACGTCTCCAAGGTACAAACCGATACAACCGTCGGTCAGTTCGAAATAGTCCAGAAAATCGCCGCCCACTTCCGCGACCGGGTGAAATTCGTGCGAAATGCTTACCCCGCCGGCCCGCAGCGGCTCCGCCGGAAGCATCACGCTTTGAATCGAGCGCGCTTCCTCCAGTTCTTCCTGGCGTAGCTTCTCGATGACGCCGATTTCCACGGGCGCCGCGATCGTATTCATTGGCTTTCCAGATGGACCGTCTCGCCGCGAAAGGGGGTTCGGCGGCAAAGCCAGTCTATCAGCAGCGATTGCAGCGCGTTCCGAAAACCACCGCGTTGTTTCCTTCCGCACAAGCGGCTCAAGGCCAGGTTGCGTCACCTCCAGCTCCGCAACACCATGCCCTCATGCGTGTGTTGGCGGCGATGTTGGTCTCTGTTGGAGTTGCCTTCGCTATCTACCAGTATTCCCTGAAGAAGTTGCCCACTTCCGACCCCGGCACCGCTCCAACGCAGGCAATTAGTCTAACTGGCGTTCGCGGCGACCTGTTGCAAGATCGCCCAGGCAGAGCGAAGTTTCACAGCGCTGAACGATCATTTCGCTTCCCTCGATGAGCTGATCTCCGCCAATTCCCTCGCCATGCGGCGCCCCGAACGCGACGGCTATTCCTACACAATCCAATGCTCCGGCGGTGATTTCACCGCAATCGCCCGCCACCCGAAGGCTCCCCGATCCGCTACCCCACGCTGGCCATCGACCAAACGATGCAAGTCCACGACGTCCAGTAGCCCAGGCATCTTGTTTACCCTGAGCGTCGAAAGGCCTGTGTCCTCATCACGCAAGCCACGGAACTTTTTCGCCCCCACCACGTACCTTCCTATGTCACCGGTGCCCCACACTAAGTCGCCTCTGCGGCGCGAAAGTCGAAGGAGCAAATTATGGACGGGCAATTAATCGGCCTGGTTGCTGTAATCATGAGTTTGGGCATTCCCCTCGGTGCCATGTACACCTACTATCGCGTGCGCAAGCTGCGTTCGGAAGAGCGCCTCGCCGCCATCGCCCGGGGAGCAAGCGTTCCCATGGTCGCCGAGCTTTCCGAAACCGCGCGTTCCCGCCGCTCGGGCATCCTGCTGGTCAGCGCCGCCATGGGCTACATCCTCACGTTCGGCCTCATCGCCCAAATCGAGCGAGAACCCGACACTTGGGTCGCCGCCGCCTTCGGAATCATCCCCCTCGCCATCGGCATCGGCTATTTCCTGGACGCCACCCTGATCCGCCGCGATCTCCATCCCTCCAGCTAAGGAGCGGTCGAGCCACCATCGAAACTCGGTAGAGCCGGGGCTTGCTTACCGTGAGTATCGAAGGGCTCCGCCCGGCGTCAATCCAGGCGGCCGCCTGCCGCGCACTTGTAGGGGCACCGCACAGCATGGCTGTGCCCTAGCTTGCCCGGATCTCCCCAGGAAGCCCCAGCCATCGCCCGGCTGTTCGTCCCGGCGGCCTCAATCCCTCCGCTCGTAACCCCTCCCGGTCCGCACTACCACCCAGGATGTAATTTCTCGCCGGGCGGCGTATGATACCGCTCCTCAGTCCCCTAAGTACCAAGACGACCCCGGGAAGGCCACCTCAATGGCTCACCGCTTCACGATTGGCGTGGAAGAAGAATTTCAGATCATTGACCCTGCTACATGCGAGCTGCGGTCTCACGTCATGCAGCTCGTATCGGCGGCCTCGCCCGACATCGTCGAGCAAGTGAAGCACGAGATGCATCAGTCCATCGTCGAGACCGGCTCCAAAATTTGCGAGAACGTCAGCGAGCTGCGCATCGAGATGCACCGCACCCGCGGAGAACTCGTTGCCGCTGCCGAACGTGTTGGCTTGCAGGTCGCCGCTGCGGGTACGCATCCTTTCTCGAGCTGGATCGACCAGGTCATCTCACCCGGCGAACGCTACGAAAATATCGTCGAAGAGCTGCAGCAGCTGGCCCGCTCGCTCCTGATCTTCGGCATGCACGTGCATGTCGCCATGCCAGACAAGCAGACCACCATCGATATGATGAACATGGTGCGCTATTTCCTGCCGCACCTTTTGGCCCTCTCCACCAGTTCGCCTTTCTGGATGGGCCGCAACACCGGCCTGAAATCCTTTCGCACCACGGTCTTCCGCCGCTTTCCTCGCACCGGCGTTCCGGAACAGTTCGAATCCTGGAGCGCCTACGAAAATTTCACCAATCTCCTGATAAAGCTCAACTGCATCGATACCGGAAAGAAGATCTGGTGGGATGTTCGCCCGCACCCGACGTTCGGCACTCTCGAATTCCGCATGTGTGATGTCACCACCAAGGTCGAGGAAGCCGTGGCCATCGCTGCCCTCACCCAGGCGATCGTCGTCAAGCTGCACCGGCTGTACACCAGAAACATGAGCTTCCGGTTGTACCGGCGCGCGCTCATCGAAGAAAATAAGTGGCGTGCGGCGCGCTATGGCATTGAGGGCAAGCTGATCGATTTCGGCAAGGAGGCGGAGGTGCCGATGCGCGAGCTTGCCGTCGAACTGCTTGAGTTTGTGGATGATGTGGTCGACGACCTCGGAAGCCGCGGCGCCGTCGAATACGTTCACACTATTTTGAACGAGGGTACCAGCGCCGAACGCCAGCTTCGCGTCTATCAGGAGACCAACGACCTGCGGGCCGTCGTCAAACACCTGGTGGAAGAAACCCGTGGTGGTGTCGTTCAGCCGCGGTCTTCGTCGGTGCATGCGATAAATTAATGAGCCGGCTGGCCGCGGCCCTGGCGCGCATTCGCTCGTCTTCGGAAAACATCAAACGGTTGATCGAGGACGATGCGCGCCGCCATCAGCGAATTCCCATCGAGGAGCAAGCCATGCAACCCATGAAAAAGGTCGGTCTTCTGTGCGGGCGCGAATATAGCTTTCCGCCGGCGTTCATCGCCAGAGTCAATCAGCTCGGCAGGGCCGATGGCGTCGCCGCGGAATTCGTCAAGCTCGGCGGCACGCGTATGAACGAACCAGCGGAATACAGCGTGATCGTTGATCGCATCTCGCACGAGGTCGAATATTATCGCGGCTACCTCAAGCACGCCGTGCTGCAAGGCACCTATGTCATCAACAATCCCTTCTGGTGGACCGCCGACGATAAATTTTTCAACTATTCCATCGCCGCCAAACTCGGCATCGCCATTCCCAAAACCGTTCTCTTGCCCCAAAAAGGCTACCCTAAGGACGTCGATATCACCTCGGAATCCCTGCATAACCTGAAATATCCCGTCGACTGGGACGCTCTTCTCGACTATGTCGGGCGCCCCGCCATCCTCAAACCGTTTTCCGGCGGCGGCTGGAAACACGTCTACAAAGTGAATGATCGCGAAGAACTGCTTGCCGCCTACGACAAAACCGCTCCTTACTGCATGACCTTGCAGGAGTTCATCGATTTCACCGGCTACGTGCGCTGCTTTACGTTCGGCAAAACCGACATCCTTCCCGTGCGTTACGATCCGAAAGAGCGCCGCTACCTGATCGAGCATAATTACCTGTCCAAAGATCTCGGCGAGCGTATCGTGCAAGACGCCCGCACCATCAACCAAGCGCTGGGCTACGAAATGAATACCATCGAGTTTGCCATCAAGGAGGACGTCCCCTGGGCCATCGACTTCCTCAATCCCGCACCGGATTTTGAGCGTGATCGCATCACGGAGTTTTATTTCGAGCACGTTGTTGAGCAAATGGCTCATCTGGCCATCGACCGCGCGCTCAGCGGCAATGCCGCAAACACCTGGCCGCGCTGGGAAGAGATGCTCGGCAAGTGCGCTGCCGGCGGGTTCATCGGCGCACCTAAAACCGGCGTCGCGAAGCCCGGCGCCGCGAGCCATTTCGCCGCGGCGGGCCAACCGGCTGCGACCGGGCAATCCGCAGCCGCAGCGCAATCGTCCGCGGGGTCCACGTCCCCGGGTTCGGCCGGAGTCACGCAGAAATGACTGCCGCGACCGCGACCATGTCAACGGCATCAAATCCAGCCGAGCACTGGCATGCTTTGCTGCGGCTTGCGCTCGACAGATTTCCGAATTTCCCCGCCGATTTTTTCGCAAAGCTCCGCGCCGCGAAGCTCACCTTTGGTGACCGCGTCCACTGCCCTTTTCTCCGCCCATTTTTCCTGTCGCTTGAAGATGAACAGCGCGTTCGCGTTGTTACCGAAACCATTGCCGATCTCGGAGAGCGCGTCGTCTCCGCGGCTCTGGCCGATGCCGATCTCTTCGCCCAATTTCACCTGCGCCCGGAAGAAGAACGCCTCGCGCGCCTGTCCGTCGGATATGGGCGCGCCTCCACGTCCTCGCGTCTCGATGCGTTCCTGCTGCCGGATTCCCTGAAATGTGCCGAATACAACGGTGAAGCTCCTGCCGGCGCCGGCTACTCGGAAACGCTCGCGGTTTTTTTTCGCGAACTTCCGGTGATGGAGAAGTTTTCCAGGCAATACGAAATTCACAGCTATCCACTCAGTGCGAAATTGCTGGACGCGCTTATCGCCAGCTATATCGATTGGGGCGGGACTTCCAAGCGCCCGCAAATGGCCATTGTCGATTGGCGCGAAGTTCCCACCTGGAGCGAATTCGAGATTCTGAAATCGCGGTTCGAGAAAATGGGCGTGCCCGTTGTGCTCGCTGACCCTCGCGACCTCGAGTTCAACGGGAAGACGCTGACCGCGCACGGCAAAACGATCGATCTGCTTTACCGTCGCGTGCTTATTAACGATGTCGTCGCGCGTTCGCAGGAATGCGCTGCGCTCGTCAAAGCTTACGAAGCCAACGCGCTGTGTGTCGCCAACACCTTTCGCTGCAAAATCCCGCATGTGAAAGCTTTCTTCGCTGTACTCACCGACGAGCAGAATGCCGGGCTGTTCTCCCACGATGAACGCGAACTCATCCGCCAGCACATTCCGTGGACCAGAGTTGTGGCGGACGTCAGCACCTCGCATTACGGCGAGCCTATCGCACTCCTTACCTTCATCCGCAAACAGCGCGAAAACCTGGTGCTCAAACCCAGCGACGAATACGGCGGTACGGGCGTGACCCTGGGATGGGAAACCCCGGAAAACGCATGGGACGCCACGATTGAAAAAGCCGTCTCAGCCGCCGGTGCCGGCGGCGACGCCGGATGCTGGATTGTCCAGGAGCGCATTCCCGTCCGCCGCGAAGTTTTCCCGTACATCACGCAGCAAGGCAGCGTGGAATTCAAAGACATGCTCGTTGACTTCGCACCGTACCTCTTCCGTGGCAAACTCTCCGGCTTCCTCACGCGGCTAAGCGCCACCGGCCTGGCCAACGTAACCTCCGGCGGCGGCCAAGTCCCAGCGTTCCGCGTCACCCCGCGCGCGTAAATGCCGAGGCAGGAAAGGACGCGCTGAAGCGCGCCCCTACATTCGGCGCCACGACATATCTCCCGAGGGTAAACTTTTGCTCTAGTATTAACGGGCCAATATAAAATATCGGCAATTACGTTAAAATATTTGCCATGGCGAATTTCGGACCAGCGGTTGCTGATCTCATGCCCGGCGCGAAGAACGCCGTGGAAACCTGTCTGGCTGTGAAACCCGGCGAGCACGTTGCGCTCATTGCCGACGAAGCGAGTCGCGCGGTGGCCGCGAGTCTCAGCGCGGCGCTTGCCGACCGTCATGCCCTCTCCACGCGCTTGCTGCTCGAAGATTTTGGCCCGCGACCGATGAAGACGGCGCCTGGTGCCGTTCTTGAGGCTCTCGAAACTGCGGATGTTGGCGTCATGTGCATGACGCCGCAGCCTGGGGAACTTGGCGCGCGCATGGCCATCGTGAAAATCGTTGAACGGCGACAAATTCGCTACGCGCACATGGTTGGCGTCACTCCCGAGATCATGCGTCAGGGCATGCGCGCGGACTACAACATGGTGGACCGGCTGAGCGATAAGCTCCGGGACCGCATGCTGCGCGCGCAGACTTTGACGGTCAGGACCGATTCGGGCACGACCATCGATGCTCATTTCGATCGCGGGCTGGATTGGGTCAAGACGAGCGGATTGATCAGTCCGCGCTATTGGTCCAATCTTCCGGCCGGGGAGGTTTTCACAACGCCTGCGACCGTCGACGGCACTTTCGTTTGTGATGCTACCGCGGGCGATCACTTCAACGGCAAATATGGCGATCTGCAGTCCACGCCGCTCACTTTGGAGATCGCGAATGCGCGGCTTGTCGAGGTTCATTGCGATCGCAAGGATCTTGAACAGGAATTTTGGGAATATTGCCATACCGACGAGAACAGCGACCGCGTCGGAGAATTGGCTTTTGGCACTAACCTGGGCTTGTCCGAGATGATCGGCATCCTGCTCCAGGACGAGAAATTCCCCGGCGTGCATATTGCGTTCGGTGATCCTTACGGCAGCCAAACCCACGCGGATTGGAAATCGAAAACCCATGTCGATGTGCTGACCCGCAACTGCGATGTGTGGATTGATTCCGACCAGATCATCTCGAAGGGCAAATACCAGCTGGATCATCTCGGCCTCGCGTAGTTTTTCTTGGCCGATCCGCGTTGAACGCGGCCTTTCTTGTGCGATTGGAGTTCCAGTTTGGGAATGACCCCACCCCTCCGCCCTGTTTTGTGTAAGTGTTGATTCCAGAGGTTCTTAAAGTCGTTTTGCTTTGATACAGATTCACAAGTGTTGATTCTGCGAGGGTTAGTGGGAGGCCTGACTAAGGCTTGGTGAGGAGCGGCGGGGACCTGTGAGGCGTGACGGGGCACGGGGAGCCTCAAGCTTTGATGGCTATGTTACCTTAGTTGTTACTATTTATCAAGAGTAAAGATAACCGACGTGGATGGAAGGGGTTAGAGGAGACAAGGGTTCGAACGGGCGACGGAAAGTTGACGCAGCGATGTAATGAGGTAATGAAGTAAGGGATGTAATGAGGTAATGAAGTAAGGAAAGTAAGGAAAGTAAGGAAAGAAAGAGGCCGCGGAAACGCGATCGAGGGGAGTTCGGATGGGCGGCGGACGTTTCTCGGGCTTATCTAAGGTATCTTCCGCTTCACGGGAGTCGGGTGGTTTGGTCTAGAATGGGCGCGAATGGAGGTAGTCATGCGCGCTGATCGTGCTGAAGTTTCGTGGGATCCAGCGAAGTCCAAGTGGCTTGTTCGCATCTCGTCGGGAGACGAGGTAATGCGCAGGTATTGCGCGCTTTCGAAGGAGGCTACCGAGGCACAGTTGCGGTCGGCCGCCGAACAGACCGTGCGCGATGACGGGTATGAATTGGATTCCGCGCTGATTACGATCCGACGGTAACGTTGGTGCTTCCTCAGTGTTTCGGGTTCCTTTTTTAGGATAGGCTTCCATTCGTTTTACCCAGACACAGACAGGAGTGTCTGTGCTACTTGGAATCCGGAAAGGCGCCCGCCTTCGAAGCTCAGGGTGACTGGAGCTCGACCCGTACAGAGACAAGGAAACAGCAGATCCCTCGCGTCGCTCGGGATGACAGGGTAGGGATGTGAGAGCGGGTTGGAAGGAGTGGTCCTTAGGCAACACTGTGCCGATTGGATGGGGGCACAGGCAAGAGTGTCTGTGCTACCTCGGAATCCGGAAAAGGCGCCCGCCACCCTTCGAGGCTCAGGGTAAACGGTCGGCGGCCGCTACAAGGGCAGATGTCAAGCCCACGAGCATATGAGCGAAGTGACACAGAGAGGCTAGAACAGGCGGGCGACGTATTCGCGCATTTCGGCTTTCCAGTAGGGCCAGTCGTGGCCGCCTTGGGGGCCCCAATCGTCTAGGGAGTGGCGGATGCCTTTGCTGGAGAGGATTTGGGAGAGGCGGTAGGTGGGGGCGGGCTTTTCCCACTCGCCGGTGCCGGTTACCAGATGAATGTCGCAGGTGGCCAGTTGACCGTAGACCCAGGGATCGCTGAGGTTCTGGAGGTAGTCGACTGGGTTGTTGAAGTAGAAATTGTCGTCGTAGAGGCCGTCCATGAAATTTTTAAGATCGTAGACGCCGGACATGGCGAAGCAGCGTTTGATTACGTCGGGGTGCTTGAAGAGGGAGTTTGCGGCGTGGTAGGCGCCGAAGGACATGCCCATGGTGGAGATGCCAATGCCGGGGGATTTGCAGTTGTCCCAGATGAAGGGGACGACTTCTTCGCGGAGGTAGGCGTCGAAAACGGATTGGACGTAGCTGCGGTGGAAGGGGTGGGCGTGGCGATTGTAGAAGCTGGCGCCGTTGATGGAATTGACGCTGAAGAGTTTTAGTTTGCCGGCTTCGAGGAAGTCGGCCAGGGCACCGACCATGCTTTGGTTTTCGAGCTCCCACTCGTCGCCGGCGCTGGTGGGGAAACCGATCAGCGGAGAGCCCCAGTGGCCGTAGACGGCGACGCCCATTTCGAAACCCAGGCGAGGGGAATGCCAGCGGTGGTATTCGCGTTTCATCAGGAGAGGTTCCTCAGGGGCTAAAGCCCGATTTTAGTTCGCTGTGAATATCGGAGCTGAAGCTCCGACCCCCTAAAGGATGAGAAGTATGCCAGCCGGTCTGCTCAGCGGCAACTGTCGCGAAATACGCTTGCATTGCGCATGTATAATGTCAGCCACGAAACGTCGACTACGGAGGATCCTGATAATGGCCACACCAACTCACGGAGCGAAGCCATCACCTGAGCGAATTTTCAGCACGCTGATTGCGTTTCAGCAGACGGAGGCGTTGAAAGCTGCGATTCAGCTCGACATTTTCACCAAGATCGGCGAAGGCGCCAACGAAGCCGGGCCGCTGGCGAAGGCTGCCGGGGCTTCCGAGCGCGGAGTGCGGACACTTTGCGATTACATGACGATTTTTGGTTTTCTGACGAAAGAGAATGGGCGTTACGGGCTTACGCCAGATGCGGCCGTTTTTCTGGATCGACGGTCGCCCGCGTACATGGGGGCGATGGCGAACTTTCTGGCATCGGACATGCACCGAAAGAGTTTTGGAGCGCTTGCGGAGGCGGTGCGTAAGGGCGGGTCGGCGACGGATTTGGGCGACAACACCAAGCCGAAAGACGAATTTTGGGTGGAGTTCGCGAGATCGATGGGCGGGTTGGCGGTACTGGGGGCGGAGTTTATCGCTGCGCTGATTGGCTCGGAGGAGGGCAAGCCGTGCAAGGTGCTGGATATCGCGGCGGGACATGGAATGTACGGGATCACCATTGCGCGTCGAAACCCCGCGGCTGAGATCGTGGCGATGGATTGGCCGGCGGTGTTGGGCGTGGCGCAGGAAAACGCGAGAAAGTTTGGCGTAGCGGACCGCTACAAGACGCGGCCCGGGAGCGCTTTCGAGACGGAGTACGGGGAAGGCTACGACTATATTTTGCTGACGAACATCCTTCATCATTTCGATGTGGCGGGCTGCGAGAAAATGATGCGGCGGGTGCATGCGGCGCTGAAACCCGGAGGGAAGGCGATCACGTTGGAATTCGTGCCAAACGACGACCGCATTTCGCCGCCGCTTCCCGCGGCGTTCAGTCTGGTGATGCTGGCGAACACGGATAGTGGAGACGCCTACACGTTCGCGGAACTCGACAGCATCTTCCGCAACGCTGGGTTCGGAAAAACCACGCAGCACGCGATAGCGGAAATGCCGCAAACGGTGCTGGTGTCGGAGAAATAGCGTTGAAAAAATCCAAATCCAAGAAGAAAAAAGCCGCGGAGCCGGCGAAGGGCCGCGCGAGCAAGAAAGGCTCCAGGGCGAGCGGGAATGGTGACGCTTCGTTGCGGAAAGAACTCGCTTACCTGCTGAAGGGCGGCGGCGCGCATGTCCACTTCATGGATGCCGTCGAGAGCTTCCCGGAAGGGAAACGCGGGACCTACGCACCTGGGCTGCCGCACACGGGATGGCAACTGCTGGAGCACGCGCGCATCGCGCAGTGGGACATCCTGGAGTTCAGCCGGAATCCGAATCATGCTTCGCCGGAATTTCCGGAAGGCTACTGGCCGAAAACGCCTGCTCCGCAAGCGGGCGAGGAATGGAACGACAGTTTGTTCAAGTTTCGACGGGATTTGCGGGATATGGTGCGGCTGGTGGAGAACCCACGGACCGATCTGCATGCGGCGATTCCGCAGGGCGATGGGCAAACGATTCTGCGTGAGGCGCTGGTTCTGGCGGATCACAACTCGTATCACCTGGCGCAGCTCGTCGATCTGCGGCGGGCGCTGGGGTCGTGGCCGCAGGAGTGAGGGAACGGCGAAGTCGCGAAGTAACAAAGTAATGAAATAACGAAGTAACGATAACAAGATAGCGGAGAGGATTTGATCTTGCCCCCGCTGGTTGTACTGGAATCTGCTCGTGGCTTAATACTGCGTTTTGTTCTCCAGGTTTTTCCATGTGGTGAAGATCGCAAGGGATTCGTCGCGAAGTAGTTGGGTCATGGGAATGCGGCGGGCGCCGTGCGCGCGTTTCAGCTCCTCGTAGATAAAAGCATCGTCGAATCCAGCAGAGGCGGCATCGGCTGCCGTTCCGGCGTAGAAAATGCGATCGGGCCGCGCCCAGTAAATCGCGCCCAGGCACATGGGACACGGCTCGCAGGTGGTGTAAAGATCGCAGCCTGCAAGCTGAAAATTGCCGAGCGCTCTGCAAGCTTCGCGAATGGTCACGATTTCGGCGTGGGCGGTGGGGTCGTTTGTGGCGGTCACACGATTCGCGCCTTCGGCGATAATTCGTGCCTTCTTTGCGATGACCGCGCCGAAGGGGCCCCCGCCCACGCGGATGTTGTCGAACGCAAGGTGTATGGCTCGACGCATGAATTCGGCGGAAGCGGCTGGATGGTCGGAGGACATGGGCGATTGCGGCATTCAGCTTGCCCTTGTCTGTGAAAAATCGCAATATGGCTCGCAGTGCAACGGGTTGGAGAATTTGGGCGACATGGCTTGCAAGGCGCGGATTTGGCGGTAGGATGTAGTGGTAGATTGGATACCAATGGCGTTAGGCAAGAGTGGGCTGCGCCATGTATCTAGGGGGAATCTCGTGATCACGATCGAAAACCTGAGCCGTCGTGGATTTTTGAAGGGTGTGGCCGGCGCGAGCGCGTTTATGATCGGCGTTCGGCTGATGCCAGAGACTTTGCTGGCGGCGGGCGCGGATGTGGGTTCGGTCAATCCCGCGGGCTCGATGAAGAAGGCCGTGCTGCAGCCTAGCGTTTATCTGGCGATTGATACGGACGGGACTGTGTACGTGATCGCGCACCGGTCGGAGATGGGAAATGGCGTGCGCACGGCGTTGCCGCGGATCGTCGCGGATGAGCTCGATGCGGATTGGGCGCGGGTGAAGGTGGTGCAGGCAATTGGAGATGAGAAATACGGAGATCAGGATACGGACGGATCTCATTCGGTGGTGAGCTTTTTCGTTCCGTTGCGCGAGGCAGGCGGGGCGGCGCGATTGATGATGGTGCGCGCGGCGGCGGCGCAGTGGAAAGTGCCGGCGACGGAGTGCTCGACGGAATTGCACAGCGTGGTACACAAGGCTTCGGGAAAGAAACTGGGGTATGGCGAGCTGGCGGAAGCGGCGTCGAAGCTCGAAGTGCCGAAGAAAGAAGATTTGAAATTGAAGCCGCGCAGCGAATGGCGGTACATCGGGAAAGATGCGGTGAGTTACGACCTGAAGGATTTGTGCACCGGAAAAGCAACTTACGGGCAGGACGTGCGCATGGATGGAATGTTGTATGCGAGCGTAATGCACCCGCCGGTGCTGGGAAGCTCGCCAAAATCGATCGACAACAAAGCGGCGCTGGGCGTTGCGGGTGTGAAGCAGACCGAAACGATCGACACTTTTAAGGCGCCGGTCATGTATCAGGCGCTGGGTGGGGTCGCGGTGCTGGCGGACAGCACTTGGTCGGCGATGCAGGGAAAGAAAAAACTGAAGGTGGAATGGGAGACCAGCGCGCACGGCGTCTACAACTCAGATACGTTCCGGAAAGAGTTGACGGAAACGGCGCTGAAGCCGGGCAAAGTGGTGCGCGAAGTCGGCGATGTGGACGCGGCGTTCGCGAAAGGCGGGAAGGTCGTGGAAGCGGAATATTATGCGCCGTTGCTGGCGCACGCTTCGATGGAACCGCCGGCGGCACTGGCGGTTTACCGTGAGGGCAAAGTGGAAGTGTGGGCTCCGACGCAGAGTCCTGTGGGGGCTCGGGACGCGATTGCCGCGGCCGTGGGAGCTAAGAAAGAGGACGTGACGGTGAACGTCACGCTGTTGGGAGGAGCGTTCGGCAGAAAGTCGTTTCCGGATTTCGCGGTGGAGGCGGCGGTTCTTGCGAAGAAGACCGGGAAGCCGGTGAAAGTGGTTTGGAGCCGGGAAGACGACATCAAGTTCGATTCGTATCATTCGGTTTCCGCGATGTACATGAAAGCGACGCTGGGCACGGACGGAAAGCCGACGGCGTGGCTGCAGCGCACGGTGTTTCCGCCGATCGGATCGACGTTTGATGCGACGACCGTGTATTCCGATCCGGGCGAGCTGGGGCTGGGCTTCAGCGACCTGCCTTATGCGATTGCAAATCATCGATCGGAGAATGGGCCGGCGCAGGCGCACGTGCGGATCGGGTGGTTTCGGTCGGTCGCGAATATTTATCATGCGTTTGCGATTCAGTCGTTTACGGACGAACTTGCGGTCACAGCTGGAAAAGATCCGGTCGAATACACGCTGGCGCTACTGGGGCCGGACCGCATCGTGCCGAAGAGCGAGTTGCCGAAGGATTACACGAACTATGGCGGGGATTACGAACTGTACCCGATCGATACGGCGCGGTTCCGACGGGTGGTGCAGTTGGCGGCGGAGAAATCGGGTTGGGGTAAGAAGAAATTGGGGAACGGCGTGGGCATGGGGATTGCCATGCATCGGAGCTTTTTGACCTATGTGGCGACTGTGGTGACCATGCACGTGGATGACGCGGGGAAAGTGCACGTTGATCGGGTGGATCAGGCGTTGGACGCGGGTACCGTGGTGAATCCGGAAATGGTACGCAATCAGTTTGAAGGGGCGGCTACGATGGGCGCGAGCATTGCGTTTTTCGGCGAGATCACGGCGACGAATGGGGCGGTCGATCAGTCGAACTTTGACGATTATCAGATGGCGCGGATGAATAATGCGCCGCGCGAGACGCATGTACATATTGTGGAGAGCGATGCGCCTCCGGGGGGCGTGGGGGAGCCGGGGTTGCCGGCGTTTGCGCCGGCTTTGTGTAATGCGATTTTCAGCGCTACGGGGAAGCGGATTCGGGAGTTGCCTTTGTCGAAGGCGGGTTTAGCTTAGAGAAATGCCTGCAACATGAGAGAGCCCACTTAGGTTTGGGTAATCCGATTTCGGTCGTTGCGCTTACACCGATGGACGGTCGTCGGAGCACAGGCAAGAGTGCCTGTGCTACTTTTGCCGAGAGTCTTACATCGAGCCAAGCTGGGGCGCAGCAGTGCGGTGGCCCTACACAGAGGTGGGTTGCCGTTTGGTTGATGGTTTTGTTTTGTGGCGTGCCGGTGTTGGCGCAGCGGCGGCCTGTTTTGTCGCAGATTGACCTTCCTCATTCTTATTACTACCGCGAAATGTATCTGCCACAGTTGACTAGCGGGCCTAGCAGCGTGGCCTGGTCGCCGGATTCGCGTGAAGTGGTGTACTCGATGGCGGGTTCTTTGTGGCGGGAGGAGATTGATTCCGGCGTGGCGCAGCAGATCACCGATGGACTGGGATACGACTACCAGCCGGACTGGTCGCCGGATGGAAAGAGTGTTGCTTACGTTTCGTACCGCCAGGACGCGATGGAGCTGTGGTTGCTTGACGTCGAGAGCGGAAAGACGCGGCAGCTGACGAAGGACCAGGCGGTGGATGTGGAGCCGCGATGGTCGCCGGATGGGAAGCGGATCGTGTACGTCTCAACGGTATACCACGGACGCTTTCATATTTTTGTTGCGGACGTGCGCGACGGCTTTCTGGCGAACATTACGCGGCTGACGGAGGAAACGAAGAGTTCGCTGCCGCGGTATTACTATGCGGCGTACGACATGGAAATCAATCCGGTGTGGTCGCGGGACGGCGAGGAGATTTTGTTTGTGTCGAACCGGGGGCGCATTTACGGAACTGGCGGATTTTGGCGCATGAAAGCACAGCCAGGGGCGGAGCCGCGCGAGATTCATTACGAAGAGACGACGTGGAAGCCGCGGCCAGACTTTTCTCCCGACGGAAAGAAGATCGTTTACAGCTCTTATCTGGGGCGGCAGTGGCATCAGCTTTGGCTTTTGCCCGCGAATGGGGGCGATGCGTTTCCGATTTCGTATGGGGATTGGGACGACACGTGTGTGCGATGGTCGCCGGACGGGACGCAGCTGGCGTTTATTTCGAACCGTAGCGGGAATACGGAGTTGTGGCTACAGCGCACGCCCGGAGGGTTGCAGAGGAAGCTGATAGCAACGGAGCGGAAATATTTGCGGCCGCGGCGGCGGGTGCAACTGCGGGTTGTGAACGAGAAGGGCGCAGTCACGGCGGCGCGGGTTTCGGTCACCGACGAAGCTGGGCATTTTTATGCTCCGGAGAATTCGTGGATCAGCGGAGATTCTGATTACGATCGCGCGGAGCGGCCGTTCGAGGCGCATTATTTTCCGACGGCCGGATCGGACGAAATCGATGTGCCGGACGGGAAAGTCACGATTGATGTGATGAAGGGGTTTGAGTATGCGGTCGAACGCAGAACGGTGGAGGTGCGGGCCGGGCAGACAATGAATCTTACCGTGAGATTGAAGGCTTCGGCACGCGTGACGTCAGATACGGGGCCGAAACACGATGGGCGCCGGTGGGTCAGCAGCGATCTGCACGTACACATGAACTATGGCGGAGAGTACCGCAATACGCCGGCACACCTGGTGCTGCAGGCGGAAGCGGAGAATCTTGCGATCGTGAACAATTTGATCGTCAACAAGGAACAGCGGATTCCAGACATTGCGTATGCGGGGAGGCAAGTGGATGGCGCTTCGAACGAGCGGGCGATGGTGGTGCACGGACAGGAATTCCACACGACCCAGTGGGGACATCTAGATCTGCTGAACATTCGCGATTTTTTGCTGCCGGGATATGCGGGCTATCCGGGAACGGCAGCTGCGAGTTTGTCACCAATGAATGCGGACGTGAGCGACATGGCGCGCGCACGAGGCGCGGTGGTGGGTTACGCGCATCCGTTCGATGAGGATCCGGCAAATATTCCGCAGCGACAGGAAGATAGGCCAGAAGAGTTTGCGGCGGACGTGGCGTTGGGGAAGGTCGACTATCTGGAGGTGGTGGGATTTAACGATTACCGGGCGACGGCGGCGGTTTGGTACCGATTGCTGAATCTGGGATTTCGGATTCCGGCTGGAGCGGGAACCGACGCGATGGCGAACTTCGCGTCGTTGCGCGGGCCGGTGGGAATGAACCGCGTGTACGCAAGGGTGCCGGAGGGGCCGGTGAAGATCGAGGCGTTCCTGAATGCGTTGAAGAAAGGGCAAACGTTTGCGACTAATGGGCCGTTGCTGGATTTCTCGCTGGGCGGGCAGGAGATTGGCGGAGAGTTGAAGTTGGATGGGCCGCAAAAGGCAGTCCCCTTTCACGCGAGTCTGCAATCGATTGTGCCTTTGGACCATTGGGAGGTGGTTTGCAACGGAAAGGTAGTGCAATCTTTGGCGTTGCGCGATCCGAGTGTCCAGTCGGCTGGGTCCCTAGAAACGAGTTCGACTGTATCGTTGCTGGAGAGCGGGTGGTGTCTCGTGCGGGCATCGAGCGACAGGGCGGAGTACCCGGTGCCGGACAATTATGTGTATGCGACGACGAGCCCGATCTACGTGACGATCGCGGGGCGAAAGCCAAGGTCGGCGGTGGATGCGAGATTTTTTGTGGCGTGGATGGACCGCGTCATCGAAAAGACCTTACGCTACCCGGACTGGAATTCACCGGTCGAAAAAGAAAGCGTATTGAAGCGACTAGCGACGGCGAAGGTGGTATACCAGCAAATGCAGTAGGCTTCTGGTGTTGTTTCAAGCACGAAACGTGACACGCGAGCCGTAGATTTTAGCCGTAGGGCGACGACTATTCCACGTAGCCCATCAAAAGAATGCCCAGCAGGACCATCAGCGCGGCGCATAACTTAGTAAAAAGTGGCTGGCGCCTCGTACGGACCTCCGCCAAACCTTTGGTAACACCGATACCGATGCCTGTGAGCGAATAACTGAGATGCTGTATTTGAATGCGGGCCATGGTGACCATGTGGTCGGGCCCGTGCATTCCGGCACTGTGAGAGTGAAACAACAGAAGAATGGAACCGGCGATAGCTGTGACAGGAAAAACCCAAGCGGCCCAAAGGGCGGTTAGAAAATGGCGCACTCTGGCAAGCTCGATCAGGCCAAGGGCGAGAAGCATCACGGCGAAGGTTTTATGCTGAATCACCTCGGGATTGGTGACGACACCCTGCAGCCAAGGCTTGGGACCGAATGGCCATAGCTCCGTGTCGCTGAATACAAGAAGGAAAATGCCGGAGAGCAAGAAACACACCGGCCAAACATACCGCACGGCGGGGACGCGAGCGGACCACCAGGTTTCCACCAAGATAAAAAGGCCCGCGAGAACCACGAAAAAGCCCGCGAAATGGTGGTTGAACTCGCTCTCGCGCTTCCAACTCAGCAGTTCGGCTTGCTTGGCTGGGTCCAGGGGCTCATCCATAGGCATGGACATGCTTGCGTGATCGTGAGGCGAATTCTGAGCGCGAGCTGAATATGGAAGAAGCGTGACCAGGAATGTAAAAAAGAAAAGCGGGAGAACCGCTATTGGGGGCAGACGCAGACGAAATCGAAGCGAAGACACAGTTGGATTCACAGTATGCCCTCCGGCTGGGATCAAAGTGGCCGATGTATAGACCCACATGGTATGGAGGCCGTTCGTTAGATTAACGTCAAGTGGAAATGGATACTCCCATTCGAGTGGGCGGGGCTGAAATCAAGATTTCGATTTTGTGCACCGGAATTGTGACGGCTCTGGCTGGGTGGTTGGGGGGGCTATTTTTTGGGCAAGCTGGTAGACTGCGGCGAAGAAGTTGGGTGGATTGCACTTAGGCCCGGCGCACCGCGAGGAGGATGGGAAATGCGAAGACAGGAATCGATGCGAGCGTTTCGCGTGGGGATTGCCGGGCCGGTGGGTTCGGGAAAAACGGCACTGGTGGACCGGTTGAGCCGGCGGCTTTGGCCGAAATACAACCTGGCGGTGGTGACCAACGATATCTACACCAAGGAAGACGCGGAATTTCTGCTGCGGCAGGGAGTGCTGCCAGCGGAGCGAGTCCGCGGGGTGGAGACCGGAGGTTGTCCTCATGCGGCGATTCGCGAGGATGCCTCAATGAATTTGCAGGCGATCGCGGAGTTGGAAAATGCGCTGCCGGGGCTGAAACTGATTTTTGTGGAGAGCGGCGGGGATAATTTGTCGGCAGCGTTCAGTCCAGAGTTGGTGGACGTGTGGATTTATGTCATCGACGTGGCGGAGGGTGACAAGATCCCGCGGAAAGGCGGGCCGGGGATTACACGGTCAGATTTGCTGGTGATCAATAAGATCGATTTGGCGCCTTATGTGGGGGCGTCGCTGGAGGTGATGGAGCGGGATTCGAAGAGGATGCGTGGGGAACGCACGTTTTTGTTCACGGATTTGCGGAAGGATGTCGGATTGGACGCCGTGATTGGCTGGCTCGAGGACAAATTGCGGATCCCGGAGAATGGACGGAGGGAGTTGATCGACGCGCACGCGCCTTATGTGGGGAGGCCGCACACGCATGGATCGGGCGGACACACGCATGCGCATGACTAGCATGGGCATGATGAGGTGCCGATCTAAAGATCGGCCACTACGGGGTTAGGAGGGCGCGCATGGATTCTGCCCTGGCTGAGTTGCGCCTTTTACATTTGGCGGATAGCGCGCTGCCCATTGGCGGCTTGGCGCATTCGTTCGGGTTGGAATCGCTGGTGTCAGCGGGGTTGCTGGGGGTGGGGGAACTGCCGGAATTCTTGCGAACTTTTTTGGAGGAGGCGGGATTTGTGGAGGTGGTGTTTTGCCGGGAGGGGTTGCGACTGGCGCGCGGGCTGACACCCGAAAAGTTTGCGCGGAAATGGATGGGGCTCAATGAGCGGTTGAGCGCCATGAAGCCCGCGAGAGAGAGCCGAACCGGGAGTGGATCGTTGGGACGAAATTTTCTGGCGACGGTGAGCGGGCTTGGCGATTTTTCGGTGATGAGAGAGGCGCTACGCATTTCGAAGGAAGCGCAGGAGTCAATTCACTACGGCTTGGCGTTTGGATTGGCGGGCGGAGCGCTGGGCCTCGCTGAGGACCGCGTCGTGCTTGCGTTTTTGCATAGCAGCGTGGCGAGTTTGGTTTCGGCTTGCCAGCGATTGCTGCCACTGGGGCAAAACGCGGCTAGTCGGATTTTGTGGGATTTGAAGCCGGCGATTGTTGAGGTGACGAGGCGAAGCAGTGAGTGCACTGTGGACGATGCTGCGGGTTTCATGCCGCTGCTGGATTGGGGTGCGATGGAACATCCTGCGCTGGCGACGCGGTTGTTCATCAGTTGAGTCCTGAGAGCGAGCGATGGGGACCGACGGCAGCGTCGAGGCAGTTGAGTGGAAGGAGCGGCGGGCGGTGCTGCCTTTAGCGGGTGGCCGGAGTCCGCTGTCGGCTTCGCTGCGGTTGGATTTTGAGCGCGACCCGCGAACAGGGCAGACCTTGCTGGCGGGGAGTCGTCAGGAACCTCCACTCAAAGTTGTGCGGGCGTTCGCGGTGGAGAACTGCGCCGCTTTGGTGCACTTGCACAATGTATCGGGCGGATTGTTGGGCGGCGACCAGCTGGAGTTGGCCGTGAATGTCGGAGAGGGAGCGCGAGTCCAAGTTACGACGACGGGGGCGACGCGGATTTACCGCGCGCGGGCGAACGCTCTGGCCAGTTCGCAGTCGAATGAAATTACGGTTGGCGAAGACGGATTGCTGGAATATTTGCCAGATGCGGTGATTCCGTTTGCGGGTGCGCGATTTTCGCAGCGGACGTCGATTCGTCTGGAGGATGGCGCGGGATTGTTCTGGTGGGAGATTCTGGCGCCGGGTCGCGAGGCGCGGGACGAGATTTTTGAATATGAAAGCGTGGAGTTCACGACAGACTTGGTTGCGGGAGGACGGCTTGTTGGTGCGGAGCGGATGCGCCTCGAGCCGAAGAAACGACCGTTGACGTCGCTGGGACGATTGGGACCTTACCGAACGTGGAGTACGTTCTATGTTTGCCGCGTGGGGCTTGGGGCGGCGGAGTGGCTGGAGATTGAGAGTGAATTGCGCGGTGTTTTGACTTTGTT
Source organism: uncultured Acidobacteriota bacterium (assembly GCA_963721915.1). GTDB lineage: Bacteria > Acidobacteriota > Terriglobia > Acidiferrales > UBA7541 > Acidiferrum. The sequence continues at coordinate 120,071 of CAVRLD010000017.1, forward strand.
GAATAAACATGACGATGCGCTTTGGGGAATCAGTTCGCTGGTGGCGCACGGGTTGGTCGTGAGGTGCGCGGCAAAGCGGGGGCGAGGGGTTTTGTCGGGACTTCAGGAAGTTTGGCGGGCGGCAAAATGGCGTTTGTATGAGCGGGCGGCGGTTGTGCCGCGGAAGGTGAATTGAGGACGGCTGGCGCGATGAGTGGTGGCGCGGGCTACACCGAAGAAGGACGCGCTTAAGCGCGCCCCTGCATTTCAAGCCGCGCGCTACATTACGGCTGCTACGGAAAATTATATGGGAGAGTTCTGAATTGCATTTGACACCGCGAGAACAAGAGAAATTGATGATTGTGGTTGCGGCGGATTTGGCGCGGCGGCGGCAGGGGCGCGGGTTGAAATTGAATTATGTGGAGGCGGTGGCGATTTTGTCGGCCGAGGTGATGGAGGCAGCGCGGGACGGCAAGAGTGTGGCAGAGATCATGAGCTTCGGCGGGAAGATTTTGACACGGGATCAGGTTATGGATGGAGTGGCGGAGATGATTCATGAGGTGCAGGTGGAGGCTACGTTTCCGGATGGTACGAAGTTGGTGACCATTCACGATCCTATTCGGTGAAGGGGTCCAGGTCATTCGGTGCGGTTACAAGACGGATGCTCTGCGGACGACGGGTGCGGAGAAAAAATGTGATGAAGCCGGGAGAATATTTCTTGCATGAGGCGGGTGGGCCCGTGCGGGCTAACGTTGGGCGACGTGTGGCGCGTGCGGTGGTGAGAAATACTGGGGATCGGCCGGTGCAGGTGGGGAGTCACTACCATTTCTTTGAGGTGAATCGGGTGCTGGGATTCGATCGCCGGGTGGCTTATGGGATGCGGCTGAATATTGCGGCTGGGACCGCGGTTCGGTTTGAGCCTGGGGAAGAAAAGGAAGTGGAGCTTACGGAATTTGGGGGGGCGAGGGTGATTCACGGGTGCAACGGATTGGTGCAAGGAGCACTGGATATCGCGGGCGCTTGGGAACGGGCAATTGAGCGGGCGAAGCAGGCAGGGTTTTTGTTTGATGACGGAGGAGAGAAGAAGTGAGTTTGCAGATTCCTCGACGGACGTACGCCGATCTGTATGGCCCGACTGCAGGCGACCGGATTCGATTGGCGGATACGGAATTGGTGATTGAGGTCGAGAAGGACTTCACGCACTACGGCGACGAGATCACGTTTGGTGGCGGGAAGGTGATTCGCGACGGTATGGGACAGAGCAGCGGGGCTTTGCGGGAAGAGACGAACGGTGCACTGGATCTGGTGATCACGAATGCGGTGATCGTGGATCACTGGGGAATCGTTAAGGGTGACATCGGGGTCAAGAATGGGCGGATTGTGAAAGTCGGGAAAGCCGGGAATCCGGACACGATGGATGGCGTTGACGCGGAATTGGTGGTCGGCGCGGGGACGGAAGTGATTGCGGGGGAGAATCTGATTGTGACGCCGGGCGGTGTGGACAGCCACATCCATTTTATTTCGCCGCAGCAAATGTATGAAGCGCTTTCGAACGGGATCACGACGATGATTGGCGGAGGAACCGGGCCGGCTACGGGAACGGCGGCCACGACGTGTACGCCGGGACCGTGGAATCTGGCGCGGATGTTGCAAGCGGCGGAAGCGTGGCCGATGAACTTCGGGTTTCTGGGCAAAGGAAACGCGGCTGTTGGCGGTCCCTTGGCCGAGCAGGTTGAGGCTGGGGCTTGCGGTTTGAAGCTGCATGAAGACTGGGGCACGACGCCGGCGGCGATTGATGCGTGTTTGAAAGTTGCGGATGAGTTTGATGTGCAGGTGGCGATTCACACGGACACGATTAATGAGGCGGGATTTTTGGAGGCGACAGTCGCGGCGATTGCCGGACGGGCGATTCATACGTATCACACGGAGGGAGCGGGTGGAGGACACGCGCCGGACATTATTGCGATCGCATCGCACCCCAATATACTGCCGTCTTCCACGAATCCTACGCGGCCCTTCACGGTGAACACGATTGCGGAACATCTGGACATGCTGATGGTGTGCCATCACTTGAATCCGCAGGTGCCGGAAGATGTCGCGTTTGCGGAGAGCCGTATACGGCCGGAGACGATTGCGGCGGAAGATATTTTGCACGACATGGGTGTGTTGAGCATGTTGTCCAGCGATTCTCAAGCGATGGGCCGGGTTGGCGAGGTGGTTATGCGAACTTGGCAAACGGCGCACAAGATGAAGGTGCAGCGTGGGCCGCTCGCGGGAGATTCTGGCCGCAACGATAATGCGCGCGCGAAACGGTATGTCGCGAAGTACACGATCAATCCCGCGATCACTCACGGAATGGCAACGGAAATTGGGTCGATTGAGCGGGGGAAGCTGGCGGATTTGGTGTTGTGGAAGCCGGCGTTTTTTGGGGTGAAGCCGGAAATGATTGTTAAGGGCGGATTTATTTCCTGGAGCGTAATGGGGGATGCGAATGCTTCGATTCCGACACCTCAGCCGGTGCTGTACCGGCCGATGTTCGGAAGTTTCGGGGGAGCGATGGCGGCAACGAGCTTAACATTTATTTCGCAGGCGGCGTTGTCAGCGGGATTGCCGCAACAACTTGGTTTGCGGAAGCGTGCGGTTGCGGTGCGGAATTGCCGGAGTATCGGAAAGAAAGATATGGTGCATAACGATGCGACACCGAAGATCGAGGTGGATCCGGAAACGTATGAGGTGCGCTTGGATGGTGAGTTGATTGGGTGCGAGGTGGCTAAGATTTTGCCGCTGGCCCAGCGATATTTTTTGTTTTGACGTGGGCGATGCGGCGAGAAAGAGAACCGTCTGAGGGGCGCTCACGCAATTTCCTCATCTCGTTTTGAGGCGTTGACGGTGGCTGCGGGGAGGTGTATAGGGATGGCTGTCGTTGGTACTGAGGGAGAACGATGGCCAAGAAAAGCAAGTTGACGCAAGTTGCCGTTAAAATCGGGACGGCGGTTGGCAAAGCCGATCGGCAGGCTCATAAGTTCGCGAAAGCGGGATCGCTCGCGAAAAAGGAGTTGGAAGATATTTCGAAGCAAGTGGATGCGCTCAAGCGCCAATTGCAAAAAACAACGAAGCGACTTCGAAGCGCACTGCGCTAATGCGTTGGCGTCAAGCCGCCATTTCGGTAGGAGTGATCCTACTCTTACTTTCGTTCTCTCTCGATAGAATGCTCGGACAGTGGAATCCGTTTAATCCCGTTAACAGAGTGAATCAGCAGCCTGATGGCGTCGTATTTGCGATGCAAAAAGGGACTCTGCAGGTGACCATTTGCTCCGACTCTATCGCACGCATCATCTACTCGGCGGATGGTAACTTAGGGTGGAATATTCGGGTCGAGCCGTCACAATCTCTCCATAAATCCTATCGGTCAGGCCGAGCTACCGTGGGGTTGGGGCAGCGAGCAGTAAAATCACAGAGCGGCTATTTGGGTTCCTTGATTCGAAGGACCTGGTCGCTCTGGACGTCCTTGAGCTTTTGAATCGTTCCGGATGGCCAGCGGATTTCAACTTCTTCGGCGACTTTCGCGGCACCTAAGCCAAAATGAAGGGGAGCGGCGCTGGACGACGCATAACCCGCGGCGGTGCTCATGTAATTGAATTGCATGAAACCGCCCGCGCTCACGCGGATGCGGGCGCCGATACCGTCGCGATTGCTTTTTGTGCCTTGGAGGGCGAACTCAAGCCAATGATTGGAATCTGGACTGTCATTCATCCAGATCTCTGCGGGTGCGCTGAGAGCGGTGACCACAACATCGAGCTTTCCATCGTGATTTAAGTCGGCGACGGCTGCGCCACGGTGACGGCGCGGCGGTTGCGCGGCGAAACCGGCTTCTTCGGTCAGGGCAGACCATTTCGTTCCATCGAGGTTGCGAAAGACTGTATTGGGCTGGTCGATCTTCTGCCGGCCGGCCATGATTGGTGATTGCACGTGTCCCCGGCTGACGAAGATATCTTTCCACCCGTCATTGTCGAAATCCGCGATGTTGGCGCTGTAGCCTGCCATCGGGCTGCTGAGTAAGGCCATACCGCTCTTCGCGGTGACTTCGGTAAATCCAGTCTTGCCGTCATTACGATAGATGGGGAAGGTTTCGTTGTCCAAACCGACGAGGGCGATGTCCGGACGCCCGTCGTTGTTGAGATCGCGAAAATCAACGCCCATGCCGGAGATGACGTTGCCTTGTTCGGGTAGAGCGACACCGGTCTCGAATGCGACTTCGTCAAAGCGGGAATTCCCTTTGTTGTGGAAGAGAAAATTGAAGACCTTGTCGTTGGCGACGAATATGTCGGGCAGGCCATCGTCATCGTAGTCCGCGACCCCGACACCCATTCCCTTTCCGGGGTGTGCGCGGATTCCCGACTTGGCGGAGATGTCCGTGAATGTGCCGTTGCCATTGTTCAGGAAAAGCTGGTTGGGGAGGGGTTTGTAAAGTTTGGGGTGACAGTATTCCGGTTTGCCTTCCCACTTGCAGTCGGGCTCCTTGTTGACGTCCCAGCTCATATAGTTCACGACGAAGAGGTCGAGGAGGCCGTCGTTGTTCACGTCGACCCAAGCGGCGCCGACGGACCAGAGCGGACCATACTCTTTGTCGGGTTGGGCGAGTCCGGCCTTTTCGGTTACGTCGGTGAATGTGCCGTTTCCATTGTTGTGGTAGAGCGTGTTGCGATGTACGCCGGCGACAAAGATGTCTTCGTAGCCATCGTTGTCATAGTCACCGACGGCTACGCCAATGTCGTAACCGGTTCCGGCGAGGCCGGCCTGTTCCGTTACGTCGGTGAATGTGGCGTCTCCGTTGTTCCGGAAGAGACGGTTCGAATACTGGGGAGACGTTTTTTGCAAGGTGACGATGTCCGCGCCGTTGGTAAAGAAAATGTCGAGGTTGCCGTCGTTGTTGTAGTCGAAAACAGCAACGCCCCCGGCCATGGTTTCCGGCGCATGTCTTTGCGGGCTTTCGGAGCTATCGAGAGAAAACGGGATCGAGCGGAATGAGAAATGGATGGGGGACTTGGTCGATTGGGCTCCAACCGAGTGCTTCCACGCCATCCCAACAGCGGCTAAGAAAACGGCGGCAGCGATGACCGCAGAGCGACGCAGTGATTTTCCGACGCGTGATCTTCCCAAGAGCGCAGCCATTTACGTAGATATCATAGCGGCCCGGAACTTGTTGCGACAAGAAATCGTCGGCGGCAGGTGCGTACGGGCGGGCGAGCTGAAGGTATCGATTCCTATCCTGCTGCGCGTTGGTGAAATACATACACCGGTTCGCCTGCTCTTGTAGAAGCAAGTTCGGCGTCAACATGAAAGACTTCCTGGATCATTCCGGGATGAAGGACGACGTCCCTGGGTCCCTCGGCAACTAAGCTGCCTGCGTTGAGGAGGGCCAGTCGGGTAGCGTATCGCGTGACCAGGTTGAAGTCGTGGGTCGCCACCACGACGGTCTTTCCCTGCGCGACAAGCGCCTGGCACAGGTGCAGGATGTCCAGGGCGTGCTGAATATCGAGGTTCGCGGTTGGCTCGTCCAACAGGATAAATTCGGGCTCCGCCACGAGACTGCGAGCGATCAACACACGCTGGCGCTCGCCGCCCGAGAGCGTGTTCACCAGGCGGTCCGTCAGATGAGCAATGTCGCAATGCGCCGCGGCGGAACGTATCGCCACGCGGTCCGTTTCTGTTTGCGGTGCGAACCGGCCACGATGCGCATAGCGCCCCATCGCAAGAATCTCTTCAACTGTAAATGCGAAATCGATGTGCGAGTCTTGCGGGACGAAGGAAATGCGGCGGGCGATCTCTTTGCGAGGCCGAGTGTCGATCGGCTGGCCATCCAACAGGGCTTCTCCTTCATTCGGGCGCCAGAGTCCGGCGAAGAGACGCAAGAGGGTGCTCTTACCGCTGCCGTTTGGCCCGATGAGCGCCATCAGTTCGCCCGTGCCTATTTCGATCGAAGCTGGGCCGAGGATTTGGCGCCCGCCGCGCCTCACTATGGCCCGTCGTACTGAAAGGGCGCTCATGCCTTCACCCTTCCGCGATACTGACGAAGCAGCAAGAAAATAAATACGGGACCGCCTAGGAGAGCGGTGACGATGCCCAGGCGAACTTCTGTCGGGGGATGGATTGTGCGGGCCACCAAATCACAAAGTATGAGGAAGGCGCCGCCGGTGATGGCGCTGGCGGGAAGCAGCGAGCGGTTTGACGGACCGAGAACGAGGCGGACGGCGTGCGGTACCACGAGCCCCACAAAACCAACCAGGCCGGCGACGGCTACCGCGGCGCCCGTTAGAATCGCGGCGGTGAGCGTCAACATGCGCTTCGAAGACTCGACATCGACACCGAGCGAGGCTGCGGTTTCCTCGCCGAGTTGCAGTAGATCCAAATCACGCGTTTGCAGTAAAGACGCGGCTAGACCCAGGATGACGAACGGCGCACACAACCACACGTGTGTCCAAGTGCGAGCGTCGAGTCCGCCCATCATCCAGAAGACGATGTCCTGGGCGATCTGCCAATTCACGATGCTGACGGAAAGTAGAAGGCTGGAGATGGCGCCGAGCAAAGCTGCCGTGGCGACGCCCGACAGAAGTAAGATGCTGACAGGGGTAACGCCGCCACGCGTGGCCATGGTGTAGACGAGAGCCAGGGCGAGCAGGGCTCCCAGCATGGCGAGCAGCGGCAGAGAAAGAACGGAGGTGGCGCTCCAGCCGAAGACGAAGGAGATGACGCCACCGAGCACGGCTCCCGCACCTGCGCCGACAAGTCCGGGTTCGGCTAGAGGATTGCGAAAAAGGGCTTGCATGATGACGCCGGCTGATGCGAGTGCGGCGCCGACGAAAAAAGCCACGACCACGCGAGGGACGCGAATCAGCCAAACGATCACCTGATCCGCTTTGGAGATGGGAATCGCGCTGGTCCAAGCGTGTGGAAGAAGCTTGATTTCGACGACCCGCAAAATGATCGGCCAAGATATGGAGGTGCTGCCGATTCCGACGCCGGCCAGAAGCGCGAGGAAAAGAACGGGCAAGATAAATCCATAAAAGATGCCGAGGCGAAGGCGCGATCTCGGCAGGACAGGCGAAGTCGCCAGGGACGCTGGCATTTGCGCTGAGTGACTCACCGGGCTCCTTGCGCCGAGTTTGCAGCCGGAGCGTAAAGCGCCTCCGAGATGGCTTGTACGAGGAGCGCTGCGTAAGGAGATTTGGCAAGGAAGATGCGATTGTCGAGAACCACGATGTGGTTATCGCGTGATGCCTGCGTGATCGAAATCGCGGGGTCGGCGAGTAACTGGGACCTTACGGCTTCCGCTTTTCCGTCGTCGGCGCCCACGATGATCCATTGCGGGTTCCAGCGAACGATCTGTTCGAAGTCGACGGGTTCGTAACCCTCGATTCCCTTTTCAGAGGCAATGTTGACGCCGTCGAGAAATTGGACGATGTTGTCGAACAGCGTTGCCTTGCCGTACGTATAGTTGCTGCCGATGGCGAGAATGCGAGGCTTTGGCGCGCCGTCAGGCCGAAGCGATCGCGCCTTTTGCACGGCGGCGTGAAACCGCGCTACCTCGTTCGCAGCGGCTTCGTCGTTGCCCGTGATATACCCGACCAAGCGCACGGCGTCTTCGATTTGATTGAGTGTTTGCAGCATGGTCTGCATGCGGAACACCGGGACGCCGGACCCGCGAGCCAAACTCGTATAGTCCGCGCGACTGTTGCTGGAAACGATCATGAGGTCTGGATCGAGAGCGATGACGCGTTCCGGATCGCTGGAGATGGCCGGACGAAATAGCAGCACGCTCGCGTACACATTGCTGGTGCGCTGTTTGTATGCGCTTTCGCTCACAGCAACGACATCCTGTGGCGGTACAATCGAGTAAACCCACTCATCAATTGACCAGGATTGCGAAACGATGCGATGGACAGGGCGCGCGATGTGCACGGTGAATTGATCGCTGTCCACAGCTTCCCGCGGATACCGCAAGCTGCCGGTGTGAACTACGAGCGGCTTATCGCCGGTATTCGGAACCGGGAGTTGAAGGCCACCAGCCGGGGAAGCGTACCGCTGCACGCCCGCAGCGATGGAGGCCACGAGGGCGATGAGAAGGGCGGGAGCAACGAGGGTGTAAATGCGTGTACGCATGAAAATTCCTAGAGCGATCACCACGCTCGCGACCAGCGAGGTCCGGGCTTATTATTCGCGGCGCGGAGAGAGCCATTTACGCCCGCGTCGAACTCCAATTTGCGTCCGAACAACCAGATGAGATCGGACAATCGATTCAAATACGCCAGGACATTTGGCTCGACAGCTTCGCCCGCTTCGACAAGGCGGACGACGTTGCGCTCGGCGCGGCGGCAAATCGTCCTAGCCACGTCATAGGCTGCGGCCGCGGTGTGCTCGCCGGAGATAGACCAGTCGGAGAGCACGCCTTCGATTGATTCGATCTGATGGACTTGATCGGTGAGGGCGTCGACCATTTCGCGGGTCACGGGAACCTGCTGCTTCGGGCTTTCCGGAGGTGTAGCGAGCGCCGAGCCGACGCGAAATAGCTCGCGCTGAATTGCTGCCGTGGCGGTTTTCAGATTGGTGTCTTCGCAGATGGAACGCGCGAGTCCCAGCGATGCATTCAATTCGTCGACGGTGCCGTAGGCCTCGACGCGAGCGCAGGATTTTGACACGCGAATACCGCCAGCGAGACCAGTCTGACCGGCGTCACCGCGTTTCGTGGAAATACTCATGGAGTCTACCTCCCGTAGATTGGCGGCAGACTCTACGTGCGGAAGTCTCTTGGGAACTGAAGCGGCGAGACGGTTGAAAGATGATTCGCATGCTTCCTGTTCTCCGCAGGCAAGTCGGACACCGTTCTCGGCAGGTTTCCTGGCTCGGAGGTGCAGCACGGGCTGCGAACCGTTTCGCCTTCCCCAGCAATTGCTGAGTGGCTCTTCGAAACGGAGTTCCTCGTTACAGTGGCGGGACCGCGCTGGAATTACACCAGCTTCCCTATTCAGCCCTTACGGGCACCTGAGAACATAAGAGAGTTAACACAGCGCGGAGAGTGCGTCAAATGCGGATCGCGGCTAGGATCACGGCGAGCGCTGCAGCCAACACGCCTGTGGCGCCGACCAGGAACTGCGCGCGTGGGACGTCGGAATCGTCTCCTGCTGGCGGATCTGGAGAATCACCTATCCATGCATTCGTAACAAGCGCGCCATTCGCCCAGATCGGGCCGATCAAACGGCGTTGGATTCCACCTGCTGTTGCAGCCTCGCTCCATCCGGAGTTCGGACCGGGGAGGACTGCGTGTTGCCGCCAACCAACGACGAATGCTTTCCGTGCCGAGCATCCAGGAAGCACAAACGCTAGAAGAGAGAGCAGGAGCCACGTTAGACGCGCGGGAAGAAAGTTCATCAGATCGTCCAAGCGGGCGCCGCACCAGCCGAACTTGAGATAGCGCGGCGTTTTATAGCCGACCATGGAGTCCATGGTACTGACGACTTTAAAGAGCACGATGCCTGGCAATCCGAGCGCGACGTACCACGCGAGCGGAGTGACAAAACCATCGGTAAGATTTTCGCTTAGGCTCTCGATCGCGGCGCGCCGGCAGGCGGCGATGTCCATACGATCCGTATCGCGTCCGACAAGTTGTGAAATGGCTTTACGCGCCCCCTCGAGATCGCCACGCCGAGCGGCGGACTCCACGGCCCAAGAATGCTTCAAAAGATCGTGGAGCGCGAGACAGGAATACGCGAGGAAGAGATGGAAGATAGATGCGGCGGGGTTGCTCCATTTCCGTAGAGCAAACAACACCGCACCGCTGCCACCCACCCAAACAATGCTCAATAAAACAAAAAGCGCGATTCCGCCGCCGTAACCATCGGCACCCAGCTTTCGAAGAGAATTTTCAAACCAGGTAAGGGTGTTGCCCATCAATCGGATGGGATGCGTGCGATAGACGGGGTCTCCGATCAATAGATCGAGCACCACCGCTCCGCCGAGCAGCAAGGCGTTGGGTCGAAGGAGACTTAACTCCACTTGGCGGACCAGCCTAGGGCGATCGCCGATAAGACAGCTCGCATTGGTTGGTCGGGATCTGCTTCGGCGAGCTGCGCGTAAAAATCCATCCAGCGATCGGGTTTGGCGGAAAGATTCGCTGCCAGCGTCGCCGCCTGCTGACGGAGGATGTCGCGAGCGGAACTTGCGGGGAGCGTGCCGAAGCGAATGCGGTCGAGCACGGTGGAGATTGCGAAAGCTGCAGCGGCCACTTTTGGCTCGTAGATCACTGAATTCAGATTTTTCTTTAGGAGCTCGAGCTCGCGGCCGGTCAATAGCGGGGCCAAGCTCGCCATGAAACTGGCCTCGTTCGCCCCGTAGCGTCCCAGTGCGTGAAAAAGCGATCGCGTGGTGCTGGGCTCAAGTCCGTTCTGCCAGCGCAGGGCTTCGAGGGTGGCGCCTTTCACGGCCAATCCGATCAGTTCTCCGAGTTTCGAATGCGGGCTGGTGCTCGTCAGTGGCTTCCCTGCATCCAGTGGTGCGGCGACGCAGAATTGATCGGTGCCGGTTCCGGTTGCAAGGTCTTTTGAATAGAGACTGGCGACGGCCAATTCGTGAAGCGCGGCGGTCTTCGCTTCCGTCATGGTGACAACCGCGCGCGCCAGAGCGCCTTCGGTCAGAGAACGATTCACAAGAAGCTGTGAATTGATGGTCCCGCCAACTGGCACGGTCTTTTCCCAACCTTTTTCGGTCTCGCGCCACGACGCCGGATCGCCCGCACACGCGGCATTCCCTTGAACACCGGCGGTCACGACGGCGGTTACGAGCATCGCGTCATCGCGACGATGCACGACCGCTGCATAGTTCATGTTTGCTGCGGTACCCATCATTGCTACTTCGGCTGGGTCGAGGCCGATCTCCCTGCACGCTGCGTCATGATAGACCGCGAGTCCCATCCCGGTGATATGGGCATGGCGTTCGCGGTGGTCGGCGCCCTCGCAGCTTTGGTGATTGACGAGATAACGCGCATTTTCGGTTTGGCCGCCATTCCGCTCGGAAGTGCTGAGGACGCGATGCGGCGTCAAAAGCTCTGTTATCAGGAAGCGTCCGGTGCGGACCAGACGATACTGCGGTGTGACGAACAACTCTTCGAGATTCAAAGCAACAGACATCCAGTTCCTCGGTCTTGCGGTAAAAAACAACCAATGGCGCGCGAACAAATCATCGCCGTTCTTGTCGTTCTCAGGCGCCCGCGAGCGCACAAAGGAAAAGCCAGCACGGTCCGAAGTGCCGTGTGTGAGGCCGGCGTTTCGTTATATCACCCAGCGATGCATTCGGGAAAGCTTGACTCGCTTCTACCGCTTGCCGTATAAATCGTACGACTCAGTTTAGTAAGGGAATCCGGTGCGAATCCGGAGCGGCCCCGCCACTGTAAGCGCGGAGGAGCGAAGCGAGTACGCCACTGGCGCAGCACGGCGCTGGGAAGGCAGCTTCCATCCGAAGAAGCGCGAGCCAGGAGACCGGCTGAGTTCTCGTCGTTTCGAATCGGCCTCGAAGGAAAGGTCGATAACGATTCCGGAATTAGTCCGAAACCTCCGTCTCGTTTGTTGGATTAGCCGTTGGATCTGTTTGCCTGTCCCGTTGAAGACAGTCAAGACACGCCACGCCGCTCTTTCTGCTCGATTCGATGTGCATTGATTTACGGGACGCCGGCAGTTTACTCCCGGTGGGTTGGCCACGGAAAGGAGCTGATGTTTTTTGACGTGTAGTTGACGAAGGAAAAGTTCGCTGGCGAGATGCTCGGGAAGCGCGGTGAAAAGCCGCCACTGCCCTGCAACTGTAAGCGGCCGTTTTACGACTGCACAAAGCCACTGCCCGGAAACGGGTGGGAAGGCGCAGTCGCACAGAAGTAGGCCGCAAGTCAGGAGACCGGTCCCGCCAAGCTCACAGTCCGCTCTTTCTAGGGCGAAGGAGGACTCTTTATGTTGATTTTGATGGTGCACCGATTCCGATTATTCTCGTGCTGCGCGCTTCTGACCTTGTTGTGTGCATTCCCCGCTAGAACGCAGTCCAGTGGCAATGTGCACGGAAAAGTGGTCGACCCGCTCGGTAATCCTGTTCCCAATGCAAAAATCGTGCTCTTGCAAGAATCCCGCGAAATAGTTCAAGGCACGTCCGACACAGAAGGAGACTTCAGTTTGAGCGTTCCCGCCAGCGGACGTTACGGCGGGCGGGTGGAAGCAGCGGGGTTCGCGACCGAGAACGTCGCGCCCATCTTTGTAAGCACCGGAAAAAGCGAAGAGCTAACAATATCGTTGAGCATCGGCCCCTTGCCGCAACAGGTTGTTGTGTCGGCAACGGGAACGGCCATTCCGGAGTCCCAGGTAGGAGCTTCGGTCACGCTCATTGACACGGATCTGATCGAATCGCTGACCAAACTTGACGTCCTCGAGGAACTGCGATTTGTTCCCGGGGCGCAAGTCGTGCAGACCAGCCAGCGCGGCGGCACCACTTCTTTATTCATCCGCGGTGGAGAATCGAACTTCAACAAAGTGCTCGTCGATGGGATACCAGCCAACGCTATCGGAGGAGGCTACGATTTCGCACAACTGTCTAACAGTGGTGTCAGCAGCGTGGAAGTCCTGCGCGGCGCAAACAGCGTGCTTTATGGCAGCGATGCACTGGCGGGGGTCGTCAACGTTACGAGCACACGCGGCACTACTGCGATCCCGGAGCTGAAATACTCGGTCGACGGCGGAAACTTTGGAACATTGAACCAGGATGTATCCCTAGGGGGCGCCGTTCGCAAATTCGATTACTTCTCGCAGTTTTCCAGGTTCGACACGCAAGGCAGCTACCCGAACGACTTCTTCCACAACGCAACGGTCAGCGGCAATCTAGGCTGGGATATCGCGCCGACAACCGGAATTCGTGCGACCGTGCGTCACACGACGACCGACCTGGGAACGCCGAACGGCATCGACCTCTTTGGAATTTCCGATGATTCCACACTGAGAAATCAGAGCACCTATGTCGGGGTCACCGCCCAGCAACAAACGACGGAACGTTGGCACAACTCCGTGCAGTTCGCGTTCGCCCAGTTCAGCTCACTCTTCGTCAATCCTTCCCCAACGGGAGAACCTTCCGACCCCTTCGGATCGGGCGTACCCAACTACCTGGGGAATCTTGTCACTATCCGCGGGGCGAACGGCTTTAGCGTCACGGGTCAGGCCATTCTCGATTTTGGCGGGACCTACCCTCAAGCTTTTCCTGACTACGAAGCCCGCCGGTCAGTTTACGCACAGTCTGACTATCGAGTTTTTCGTGATTGGACCGGAAGTGTTGGCTTCCGTTATGAGCATGAAGATGGCGAAGGCCTCACGCGCAACAACTACAGTTCTTTTCTGGAAGGCCACGGAAGCGTGGGCCACCGGTTGTTCGTGACTGCTGGAGTCGGGCTTGAGGGAAATGCTGTTTTTGGCTTTGCGGCCTCACCACGCGTTTCGCTCGCTTATTATGTTCGCCGGCCGTCCGTGAACGGCTTCCTTGGCGACACAAAGCTAAAGTTTAATTTTGGCAAGGGCATCAAAGAACCAAGCACCTCGCAACAGGCGTCCGCTCTGATTCAACATCCTCACACCGGAGCAGATCGCGCAATTTAATGTGTCACCCGTTGGTCCCGAGAGAAGCAAGACCTTCGACGCTGGCGTCGAACAGAGACTCTGGAATGGGCGCGCGATCGTGGGACTCACATACTTCTACAACAGGTTCTATGACCTGATCGCGTTTTTGGATCCTTCCTCTCTGGAATCGATCGGCGTGCCGGCTGGAGCAGCGGAGGCTACGGCCATTGGAGGCGGTGCTTACGTGAACGCCACCTCCGAGCGCGCTTTGGGAACCGAGCTCGAAGGCAAGATTGACCTTGGGCATGGCTTGCTGTTCCAAAGTGAATACACGTACCTCGATGCGGTCGTCACCAAGGCGTTCGGAGTTGCGGCAATCAATCCGTTATTCCCCAATATTCCTATCGGTGCTTTTACTCCTTTGGAAGGAGCGCGGCCATTCCATCGAGCTCCCCACTCGGGGAGCCTGATCCTCATGTACAACCGCAGGAGATTTAACGCCGCGTTCAGCGGGTATCTCGTAAGCCGCCGCGACGACAGCACGTTTCTCCTGGACTCGTTCTTCGGCAATACTTTGCTTCTGCCGAATCGCAATCTCGCGCCCGGCTACCAAAAGTTGGACCTGAGCGCGGGCTATGCGGTGACTTCGTACGCAAGGATTTACACCAGCATCGAAAACCTGCTCAGCCAGCACTATCAAGCGGCTTTCGGATTCCCGGCCGCACCATTCACCATTCGAACCGGCGTCACATTCACAATTGGTGGACATCAGGAATGGTGGAAGTGACCGCCATTCTTTAACCGTTGCGGTGGAGAGGCCGCGAAGGCGGTCTTTCACCGCATTGATCCACAGCGTCGGTGCAGGAAAGGAAGATCGATTCACTAAGATGCCCGCATTGAGAATCATGGTGCAGGGGACGGGTTCCCACGTCGGGAAGAGCGTCATCACCGCCGCCCTGTGCCGTTATTTCTACAAACAGGGTTATCGCGTCGCGCCGTTCAAAGCGCAAAACATGTCCAACAATTCTTACGTCACGCGAGACGGAGGAGAAATCGGGCGCGCCCAGGCTTTTCAGGCCGCTGCGGGCGGAATCGATGCCACGGTCGAGATGAACCCAATCTTGTTGAAGCCCTCCAACGACATGGGCTCACAGGTGGTCGTCCTCGGAAAACCGGTGGCGCACATGCACGCCAGGGAATATCACCAGTACCAATCACAACTAACGGGAATTGTCCGGGACTCGTTCGAAAAGCTCGCCGCGAACTACGACATCATCGTGATCGAAGGCGCGGGGAGTCCCGCCGAAATCAATTTGCGCGACTTCGATATCGTAAATATGAGCGTCGCTAAAATGGCGAGGTCTCCCGTAATCCTTGTCGGAGACATTCACGTTGGCGGAGTGTTCGCCTGGCTGGTCGGCACGCTTGAGCTTTTGCAACCAGACGACCGCGATCTGGTCAAAGCTTTCCTTATTAACAAGTTTCGTGGCGACGCTTCCTTGCTCGATAGCGGGATCGCCTTTCTGGAGCAGCGCACCGGCAAGAAGACATTGGGCGTTGTACCTTTCGTTCCGAATCTTCCAGTCGATGAAGAGGACGGAGTGAAGGAATGGAAATCGAACGGAGGTTCCTCCTCGCAAAAACTCAATGTCTGCGTGATTCGTTTTCCGCGCATTTCCAATTCCACCGATTTCGAAAGCCTGGCATGCGAACCAGACGTCAATCTCCAGTATCTCACCTGCGTTCCTTACCCGCGGCGACCCGTACCTGACGTAGTAATCCTCCCGGGAACTAAAAGCACGATAGACGACCTGGATTTCCTGCGTTCGTCAGGGCTTGAAACCTATGTGCGCGAGCTTCGAGCCAAAAATGTTCCGATCGTGGGTATCTGCGGTGGCTTCCAAATGCTAGGAAAGCACATTTTCGATCCCGACGGGGTTGAAGCTGCGAGGCCGGTGGCCATCGGGTTGGGCTTCCTCGAAACGATGACGAAGTTCGAGAATCGCAAACAGACCGTCCGAGTACGCGGTCACTGCCTGAGTTCCGGGGCGAAAATAAACGGCTACGAAATTCATATGGGGCAAACAGAGCAAGCGCCTGACTCACAACTATTGTTTCGCATCACCGAGGAGCAAGGTCGCGCGGTCGACCGCCATGACGGATGTATTTCGGGCGACGGACAGGTGTGGGGCACGTACATCCACGGCGTGTTTGACGAGCCTCAATTTCGCCGCGACTTCCTCAATCAGTTGCGTGCGGAGCGTGGTTGGGACCCGCTTTCACTGCAGAGCGCACCTTCCAAGGAGGCGGCACTCGACGTATTGGCCGATCTCGTTGCGCGTCACCTCGACTGCGCATTGTTGCACGGGATTTTAGGTGGACAAGTGTGAGTTTGGATGCCGCCACGGTTGGTGATTCGCGAATTACCACGTCTCACGGCAAATTTCAACGCCCCCGAACGCGACATTTTCAAATCTTCGATCCGGCGTGATTCCACAGCAGCCGCACCGCGTTCTCTTTCAAAATCAGCGGGCGAACCTCGTCACGAATGCCAATCTTCTCGAAATCGGATAGCCATCGGTCTGGCGTTATCAGCGGATAGTCCGAGCCGAACATCACTTTGTGTTTGAGCAGCGTATTCGCATATTGAATGAGCGTGGGGGAGAAATATTTCGGCGACCAGCCCGAGAGGTCGATGAAGACATTCGGTTTGTGGAGGCAAATGGAAATGGCTTCGTCCTGCCACGGGAATGATGGGTGCGCCATGATAATGGGCATCGTCGGAAAGTCCACAGCCACGTCGTCGATCGGCAGTGGATTTCCGTACTTGAGGCGAACTCCTCCTCCTGCCGGCAGTCCGGTGCCGATACCGCTGTGTCCGGTGTGGAAAATCACCGGCAAACGCGCCTCCGCAAATACTTCGTATAAAGGATAGGCGAGCGAATCATTCGGGAAGAATTGCTGAACCGGCGGATGTAACTTCAGTCCGCGGACGACTCCTGCGGAGACCAATCGCTTCGCTTCTTCCATACCTTCCGCGCCCCGCCTGGGATCAATACTCGCAAACGGAATGGCGATATCGGAATTCTCGTTTGCGAACTGGACAACTTCTTCGTTCGAAACGCGTGGCTTCCCTGTAAGCCGCTCGTCCACGGCGAAAATGACAAATGCGATCTTTCGTGAGCGATAGTAGTCGGCGAGGCCTTTACGGTCACGCGGAGCGCCAGAGTCTCCAAAAAATTTTTTTGCCGCGGCGTCGACGGTATTGCCCTCGACAGGTTCGAGGTGCACGTGCACGTCGATCGCCGCAAAGGAGTGCACACTCATTTTCAAGGTACCCATTCGTTGTCGCCCGAAACGCGCACTTTTGGCCGCTACTTACGCCCACTCGCCTTCAGGAACTTGCCCTCTTGCAGTTCGGCGAACGCCTGCTGTAGCTGTTCCTGTGTGTTCATCACGATGGGACCGTACCATGCAACGGGTTCCTCGAGTGGTTTCCCGGAGACGAGCAGGAATCGGATTCCGTCGTCGCCTGCTTGCACAGTCACTTCGTCGCCGCTATCAAACAGTATCAGCGAACGATTGTCTGCTTCGACGGGAGGATTCGTGTCCGCCCATTTAATCGCCTCGGTCGGCACAGCGAGCGGGCCGGACGCATTGCAGAATTTTCCGCTGCCTGCAAAGACATAGGCGAAGGCGTGACGCGTCGTCTCAACCGGCAAAGTCTTCCTGCGGCCAGGAGAAACAGAGACGTCGAGATAGATCGGATCGGCGGCGATCCCGTCTACCGGACCAGTCTTTCCCCAGAAATTGCCGCAGACGACGCGAACGTGGGTGCCGTCGTCATCGGTGATCTCTGGAATATTCGTCGCTTGCACTTCCTGGTAGCGTGGGGCGGTCATTTTGAGAGCTGACGGAAGATTGGCCCACAACTGAAATCCGTGCATGCGGCCACTGGGGTCGCCCTTTGGCATCTCCTGATGAATAATCCCGCTTCCGGCGGTCATCCACTGCACGTCACCCGAAGATATGACCCCATGATTGCCCATGCTGTCGCCATGCTCAACGGTTCCGGCGAGCACGTAGGTGATGGTCTCGATTCCCCGGTGCGGATGCCACGGGAATCCCGCCAGATAATCCTCTGGAACATCATTCCGGAAATCATCGAGCAGGAGGAACGGATCGAAGTCGTTTGTGTTTCCGAAGCCGAACGCTCGCCGCAGATGCACGCCTGCTCCTTCGAGGGTGGGCTTGGATTTTATGAAACGCTTGATGGGTCGGATTGACATGTTGACCTCCAATTCAATTAGAGAGTGTCTGCCGTTACACAGAATCTTTAGCGTAGTTGTCTGGGACATGCGGGCCGACTTTTTCACGCATTCCCATACACCGGTACAGCTGCACCGTGAACGAGTTTCGCATCTTCGGAGCACAAGAACAGGATGACTCGCGCGATGTCCTCTGGTTTTAGCCATTTTGCGTAGTCCGAGCCCGGCATGGCTTTGCGATTTGCTTCCGTATCGATGATGCTGGGAAGTATGGAGTTTGCGCGGACATTCGTTCCTCGAAGATCCGCCGCGAGTGAATCCATCATCGCGACGGCTGCCGACTTCGACGCGGCGTAAGCCGCTGCTCCGGCAGCATGATCGAACGCCGATCGTGAGGCGACATTCAGGATCGCGCCAGTTCCTTGTTTTACCATTACGGGCACAACAACACGCGACAACACAAACGCGGAGCGCAGATTGAGCGCCAGCATACGGTCGAAGACTGCCGAATCAACCTCCCAAAGTGGGGTGCCACCTGCGTAGCCGCCCACAGCATCGACCAAGATATCGAGATGTGTGTGCTGCGCAAGTATTTTTGCCGTAAGCTTACGCACCGCGACTTCGTCGGTGACATCGACCTGATAGCCTTCGAGGGATGAGGAATGCGCGCCGGTCGCGTTTTTTGGCGCAACAAATTGTTCCTCCCGTTGGTAGGTCACCACCACGTGGGCAAGTTCGTCGAGGAATGCCAGGCTCACTGCTCGACCTAACGCGCCGGTACCTCCCGCGATCAACACGACTTTCCCTGCGAATCTTTCAGCCATCGGCATTCTCATGCCTTTCGTGATTTTGAGACGCGTCTTTTCGTCCTCTTAGCTCATCAATTGCGATGCACCTTTCGCTGTAGATTGCCATCATAACGTCGAGCTTTAAAGTGGCAGGACTACAAGGACGGTGAAATCTTCGTATCGAGAAAGAAATGGCGGGGGCATATCGGAGCACCGAAGACGGAAGCGAGAGAGGCTGGCGTTCCGGTCGCACCGTTCCTGCGAGAGATTCTAGCGAAGTACAAAGCGAACAACAATTTCCAGCGGTGGAGGGCGACTGGATGTTCTACGGACAGAAAGAGAAAAAGCCCATCGACATGGACAACCTCTCGCGTCGAGACATTCCGCAATACATCAATGGCGAGTGGCGGGGATGGCACGCGTATCGTCGGGGGCTGGGCACGCGGTTGAGCGATATGGGGATGTCGGCTACCAACATTCAAAGCATACTGCGCCACGCCAACATCGCGACGACACTGGGCTACTACGTCTTCCCGAACGCAGAAAAGACTAAAGCAGGGTTGAAGAAGCTGGCGGAAACGGTGCGGAAGACGTACAAAGTCAAGGTATGATGGAGCGGCGGGTCCGTAGCTCAACTGGTTAGAGCAATCGGCTCATAATCGATTGGTTCCAGGTTCAAGTCCTGGCGGACCCACCACCCATTTTATGCCGCCTTCCTCTTGGCGTCCTGTACAGCAGCGACCTCCGTCTTAGTGCGGCGGCGATGACGAGAGTGAATTACTTTTGGTGAGTTCATCACCCACGCGTGAACTTCGGACCACAAAAACAGACGGTGGTTGCCCACATTATGAAACGGAATAGGGTTCGGGCTACGACGGCGGCACTTGGACTCCACCCACTCAATAGTCTCGTGTAGTTTTCCAGCGATCATCTCGATTGTCATGAAATCTTCTTCGCGATCATCGCTTGAACGCAATGGTGCAGGATGCAGAAATACTTTTTCGTAATCGGTTCTGGTTTCTATATATGATTTCAAAAGCTGAGCCGGTTTCCTTTAATTGCCGGTGTAAACGGACAATACGCCGTAAAACCGGTACTGGGACTGTCCTACAGGGTAATGGAAGGGCAGGTGGCCGATTACTGGTAGAGTAAAATAGAGACTTAATAAATGCTCATTTCCCACGGTTCGCACCGGCTTAAGTAGCCACAGCCGCCTGTTTGCTGGTCAAAGCAGTGGCGCTTCGTCGATCACTTTTCTCGGGTGTATCAAGGCAGCGGCGAGGCGCTCTAAGCCATCCATGGGCCTAAAATTAGGGATGGTATCAGCTATGCTCCTGCGGCTTTAGCGCGTTACGCCCGAATTTCGTAGCCCCACTTCACGAGCGCATCAGCCGCAATCTCATTTGGTTGTTCAAGATATTCGTCCGTCACGCCCTCTAAGGGATCGAGATCACTTAAGTGGTGATTCAGCTTGCCTAATTGCTTTTCGAGTCCTCTTTCTTCGCGCTTGATTGCTGCCAGAATGTCCATGAATCCTCCGCTTGGAGGCTATCTCAAGCGGAGACAAGGCACCAGATGTACTGCCGATGGTAAGTGAGCAATCCTTCTAGAAGGCACGCGCTAGCTAAATCCAGCGCCCGCGAATTGCACAGCCATCCACAGATTGTCACAGAGGTAGAATGCGAATTCGATTGACGATGTTTAACGACGCGACTATCTTCACGCCAGATTGAACCGGGAAGCGTAAGAACTTTACGGCTCAGTTACAGCGCACAGCAAGCTTAACGGCGGCTGCGATGCGAGATTGAACTGCGAAGCTCGAAGCCTTCATGGCTCGGTTTGGAGTGCGTGACTGCTTAACGGCGGTCATGCAATCAGATCGAAGCGGGAAGGTCAGAAACTTTACGGCTCAGTTTAAAGAGGGCGCGAAAGCTTAACGGCTGATGCGCCCTTAATTTTTGGCTTTGGACACTTTCAGCTGAACAAGGAAAACGTCTAACTCATCCGATGCGGAGCGAGCATGAGGTCAAGCGGATGGATTTTACGAAGTGTCCGGACGGGATGGGCGGATTCACCCGCTCATCGCGGGGTCAGATAGTGCGAAATTTTAGCTCGCCTTCTTTCCAGCATGCCTGTTGAACGCCTCCAGGTACTGCAGGCCTCGTTCATAGCCACGCCTGAAAGCTTCACTTTCATCCACTCGGGCGTCACGTTCGGCTAGTTCTTGATAGCAGTCCTCGTAAGACCGGTTGCGATTCCGTAATTGCAAGGCAGCCTCAAATCCACCGCGAAAAGCGGGCTCATCGTGCTCAAAATCGGCACCTTCTGCAGTGTATCTTTCCTTCTCTACATCGCGAAGGCCGAGCCACCACATTTCTCGCGCTCGATCAACGCTTTCGGCGCCAGCTAGCTCCAACGCTCCGCGAACTGCATTTGCATCGTCGTCTTCTGCCATAACTACAACTACGGTGCGGCCCTTCCGCAATGCATCCTCGTAAATGAACAACTCGTCTTCCGGCAGTCCTTCGGATGATTCAGTTTCTAATTCTCCGCCTAGTTTGTAACCCCCAACCGCCCCAATCGCACCCAACAATGTGCCAGCAAGGATTCCCATACCCAACACAGGACCTACCCCAGGTACCAAGAGACTGGCAATGGCCGGAGCGAGTCCGGCGCCGCTAGCTACGCCCATCGCTCCGCCCACAACCGCCCCCATGGCCATGCCCGTGCCAGGCTGCTCTCCCGTGTCGGCGGGAATGGCTGCGATCTCTTTTTCGGTGACCTCGGGCGTAAGAATGTTGATTCTGGTTCTGGGAATTTCCAATGGCACGAGTTCAGCGGCGCTGCGCTCTGCATCGGATCGCGATTTGAAGACACCGACTACAGCTTTCATATTGGCCTCCTGTTTTTAGATGCGTAGGAGGCGCGAAAGATTGAGGCAATTAGGCCTGAGGTTAAGCCGGTCGCCGCGTGCGTGTCGAGCATGAGGTCAAGCTGAGGGATTTTACAAAGTGGCTGGGCGGGTCGCCACGCGAGGTGAATGACCGTCAACGGATTCCATCGAGCAGATCGCTGCAAAATGGACTATCGTCTTCGCTGTCCACTTGACACCATATGTTCCGTCTGAGGTGAAGGGAATTGGAATCACTGCGCCTCGTGGTGGCAGACGATCACGACATTGTCTTAATGATGAGTGGATGCACTCGGGAAAAAGAAAGAGTCCAAGGCGCGTAATCCAATCGCTATGCCTCGTTGGCGATGCGTTCTCAATTTTCTACGAGATTCCAAGCCTCACTTTTAGGCACTATCGTACGAATTCCTGCTTTTCGGGCTGCATCTCCAATTCCTTTAATCTCCAGTATCGTAAACAAGATTAAGGAAGCTTTAGGGTCTGCCGCAGACATTTGCTGTGCGGCCTCAATGCCAGTCATGTCAGGCATAGACAAATCCAACAGGACTACGTCTGGTTTTAATTTCTGAAATTTCTCGACGCCTGTTCGGCCATCCTCCGCTTCTCCGCAAATGGTCCAATGTCGCGAGCGCAATATTGTGCCAACGATGCGGCGCGTAGTTTCGGAGTCATCGACGATCAATATTCGTAGTGCTTCGGGTCCCATACGCTTGGACATTTGTGACCTCGCTCTAGGTGATAGCCAAAGAGCTGGAAGCACCGTAAGTACGCCACCGTACCAACTACCGAGCAAAAGCGCAATCAGGTCTTCGTTGTAACGGAGGTTGAGTGAAATGTTGAGGACAAATGCTTACTATGAACGGGCGAGCGATGATACGCGTCACACCGATCCTTCGCATCCCCTTGTCATGCTAAAGTCCTACATATGTTGCACAGTTGAAGCACGCTGATAGATCGCTCGGCAGGATCCCAGAATTCGCGCCGGGGCTCCCTTACGGGACGTCACGCTTTAGGCATCGCATTTCTCTTTTTGTTTTGGATAAAAACGGCAAAGGTAGTACGAACGATTGAGAACCCGTCCGGTCAGCTCGGCAATAGGAAGAATTCTCGTGCGGCCAAGTACAGCAATTTAACGGGGAAAGCTACTCATGATTCGCAACCGCCGCCATCACACTCGGCAACTGATCACGCCGCCCGTGTATGTCGTGCTGGATAATTCGAGCAATGGCGGCGTCCTTCATGACGCCGGTGAAGGTGGTTTGGCTGTCGACATCGTCGGCTCTAAGCTCACCGGCGAGCAGGTTCTCCTGGAATTCGATATGCCCGAAACTGGGCGACACTTCGAAGCAACCGGCCAAATCACTTGGAAGAACGAGCCAGGGAATAGGGTGGGGCTCAGATTTGTGGACTTATCTGAAGCATCGAATCAACAGATCAAGGAGTGGCTCTGCGCAAAATCCGCTTCCGGTTTGTTTTCCCAGAACGCCGAATTTCAGGACCTATCAATCGAAGCCGGGCCGGCGGAACACCCAGTTCCGCAGTGGGAGACGACCGAGCCTGTAGCTTTACGCTGGTTCGAACCAGTCGCGAACATACAACCGCCCGATCCTATCTATACCGCGAGTCCCACCCTCGCCCCAACTGACTCAGTGCCAGTCGCGCCACAAACGCCAGCCCGCGGCGCTTTAGCTCAGGACGCTGATGACCATCTAGTGCGGGATTTGCGCTCTGCACTGTCGCAGTCTGAGGCAGTTCGCAGGCTCAGACTGGAAAACGAAATCACACTAGAGCGAGCCGCTCTCGACCGGCAACGGCGTCGCAAGTGGATTTTGGCGGGGGTGTTAGTTTTTGTTGAAGTATTGGTGCTGGGCGTTGGGACTTGGTTGTACGTCTCGCGGGATTGGAACATCGGCTCAGCCTTCGAGCGCGTCAAAGCAATAGTTGCAAGCGCGTTTTCCTCATCGACTCCAGCGGCACCTCTGCCACCCATCTCGAACCCAAGCGTATCCAAGGTGACCCGTAGGCCCCACGACGAATCAAAATCTCGAGGAAGTAAGCAAACAACTAGTAGCGCTGTCACCGAGCCTGGAAAGAGCAACAAGACTCTGGCCACTTCCCAATTCGAAGTGCTAGACGCACAGAACGGCCGCCGGTTCCTGCCGCGCACCAGCGTCAAAGTTCAATTTGAAAGACCAGGCACCTCAGAGTCGAAGAACAGTTCCGAGAACGAACCCAGGTTAACGGCTTCCGCCCCGGGGGAGACCGCGTCGGGTCCCCTAGCCAATGCAAGCGGCTCAGGGCTTGGCCATGTGTCGCAGCAATCCTCGGGGGACCTTCCAGCGGAACAGATATTGCCCGAGTATCCTGCATTAGCCCTGCAGAACAATGTACAAGGCAGGGTCATTTTGAAGGCTCTCATCAGCAAGAACGGAACCCTGAAAAACGTCCGGCTGGTCAGTCCTCCCTCGGTATTAAATTCCACGGTCTTAGAAGCAGTCAGAAAATGGCGCTATCAGCCACACTATGAGAACGGTGAGCCGGTCGAAGTGGAAACTCAAATTATTGTGGACTTCTCCATCGCCGCAAAATGAGGCTCTTTTCGTAAGTTTCACGATCCGCACGAGCCAACGCCTCTGTAAACGTCTTGATTGAATGACAGCTCTCGATTGGGTCAGCGCCCGAATTGATTCACATTTGGAGCGCCATCCAGCTTCGGCTGGCAAAATAGTTCTTGTTTTCGCCCATAATTTCGTCTCCTCCTTAGCTATCTGCGCGATTCAAATTGAGACAGTACCGATGCATAGTCGCGAGCACCGTTGTCGAAAAGCCGGCGAGCAAGGTAAGTACTAGTACTTTACCTCGCTACCTGTATGATTTCTCGCCGAGACCTTAGGCCCACTTCTAGTACCTTTAGTACTAACCTTCAAGTCTCACTAGAACCTCCCTCAAAACTCGGGCATTGGCGCCCAGGTTGCTTCCTCATGGCTTAACTGTCTCCGCAACAGCACCCCCGTTTATGCCTCTGGGGGGACCGATTCTTTGAACTGATGACGCTCTCGGGCGGCGAACCCAGCCCCCGCGACGAGGTGGACATTGGTGTGGTCGTCGAAGACAAAGCTCTTTCTAACGAGGATATTCATGAGAAAAGCCGCTAAGGCCGCCCTTGTGGGGGTCGCCGTACTGCTGTGTGCTGTGCTGGTGTTAAAGGGTTCAGTGTTGCAGGTCCCGAGCGGCACTTGGGCACCCACGGCGAATCTAGCACAGCCGAGTGCAGGCGCGTCCGCTGCTTTGCTGCTGGACGGCCGCATCCTGATCACCGGTGGCGATGCGGGCAACGGTGCGCTGGCAAGCGCGGATTCGTTCAACATGGACGGCTCCGTTTCGCCCGCAGCGCCGATGAATGCCGCGCGCAGCAAGCATGTCTCAGTGACCCTGCAAGACGGGCGCGTTTTGGTTGCCGGTGGAACGGTCCTCGGCGGAGGAGCAACCAATGCAGCTGAAATCTACGATCCCATCGCAAACACCTGGACGAATCTTGCCGGCGGTATGATTGAGGCGCGCTCCGGTGCCACGGCAGCGCTGCTGCAAGATGGACGGGTGGCGATCGCCGGCGGCCAGAACGGCAGCGTGGCCAGCTCAACGATCGAAATCTTTGATCCGGTCGCAGGCAGTTTCAGTTTCGCCGGAGCTCTTTCCTCCCCTCGCGAACAACACGCTATGGCGGTGCTTGCCGATGGCCGGGTGATCATTATTGGCGGATCCAACGGGACGATCCCGGTAGCTTCCACCGACATCCTTGATCCTGTAGCGCGAAGCGTCGCTCCTGGGCCGAGCCTCGCAACACCGCGCTCCGGTCACTCCGCTACAATTCTGCTCGACGGCCGCGTCCTGGTAGCCGGCGGCAACAACATTATTACGAATGCGGACGGCACCACCACGCCGACCGATCTTGCCTCCGCCGAAATTTTTGATCCTGCAGCGGGAACCTTCGCTGCCGTCTCCAGCGCGCTGACGACTGCTCGCCAGGGCCATCAAGCTTTCTTGCTTCCTCATAATGGCAACGTTCTTATCGTAGGCGGCACCTCCGGTGGTTCCGCTGTGGCTTCCGCCGAACTGTTCACGCCCTGGACCGGCGCCATCAGCGTCACCAGCCCCATGTCGACACCCCGCAGTCAGGCAACGGGCGGTGCTCTGAGCAACGGCACCCCGAGCAGCACCAACGACGGCTTGCTGCTAATCGCCGGCGGCGAAGACGCGTCGACACCACCGAATGCCCTCGCCAGCAGCGAACTCTATGGCTTCGCCTGGGTCAAGACCGACCAGGCGGATTATGCGCCCGGCACCATCGTCACCATCACCGGCTCCGGCTGGAAGCCCGGCGAAACCGTCACTCTCTCCTTCCTCGAGTCCCCCTTAATCGACACTCACCCAACATTGACCGCCGTAGCCGACTCGAACGGCAACATCGTCAACACCCAGTTCTCCCCCGACTCCCACGACTTATTTGTTCGCTTTTATTTGACGGCCACTGGTTCCGCTTCGCAGGCTCAGACAAGTTTTACTGACGCTCTTTCGATCACGAACGTTGTTCCGAATTCTGGACCAACAACCGGAGGAACATCTGTCACTGTCACTGGCACTCAGTTTACCGCGGGGCAAGCGCCATTCTCTCTGAAATTTGGTGGCGTCAATGCCACAAACGTCGCGATGGTTGACAATACGCATCTAACTGCGACCACTCCAGCACACACAGCCGGGACTGTAGATGTCACCGTAACAGACAAAAGCAGCACCACCGCGACCCTAACGAATGGATTTACGTATACCAAGGTTACTCCAGCGATTATATGGAATAATCCTGCTCCTATCGTCTACGGGACTGCTCTTAGCGGTACGCAGTTGAATGCGACGGCAACCTTCAACACTTCTTCAGTGCCCGGCAACTTTGTGTATTCGCCAGTAACAGGGACACTGCTGAGTGCAGGAACTCAGACTCTATCAGTGACCTTTAACCCCACCGACACGGGTACGTACAACAGCGCCTCGGCGTCGGTGCAGATGACCGTCAACGCCAAGCCGGTGACCGCGAGCATCGCGGCCAGCGACAAGACCTACGACGGGACGAACGCGGCCACCATCACCGCTTGCACGATCGCCGGCAAAGTGGGTTCCGATGATGTGGCCTGCAGCGTACCGGCCGGAAATGCGACATTCGCCTCGGCCAACGCCAGCCCAACAGCGCAGACCGTGACGGCCACGGGCATCACGCTGACCGGCACGACAGCCGGCAACTACACCCTGGGCACCAACACCACGGCCACCACCACCGCCAAGATCAACGCCAAGCCGGTGACCGCGAGCATCGCGGCCAGCGACAAGACCTACGACGGGACGAATGCGGCCACCATCACCGCTTGCACGATCGCCGGCAAAGTGGGTTCCGATGATGTGGCCTGCAGCGTACCGGCCGGAAATGCGACATTCGCCTCGGCCAACGCCAGCCCAACAGCGCAGACCGTGACGGCCACGGGCATCACGCTGACCGGCACGACGGCCGGCAACTACACCCTGGGCACCAACACCACGGCCACCACCACCGCCAAGATCAACGCCAAGCCGGTGACCGCGAGCATCGCGGCCAGCGACAAGACCTACGACGGGACGAATGCGGCCACCATCACCGCTTGCACGATCGCCGGCAAAGTGGGTTCCGATGATGTGGCCTGCAGCGTACCGGCCGGAAATGCGACGTTCGCCTCGGCCAACGCCAGCCCAACAGCGCAGACCGTGACGGCCACGGGCATCACGCTGACCGGCACGACAGCCGGCAACTACACCCTGGGCACCAACACCACGGCCACCACCACCGCCAAGATCAACGCCAAGCCGGTGACCGCGAGCATCGCGGCCAGCGACAAGACCTACGACGGGACGAATGCGGCCACCATCACCGCTTGCACGATCGCCGACAAAGTGGGTTCCGATGATGTGGCCTGCAGCGTACCGGCCGGAAATGCGACGTTCGCCTCGGCCAACGCCAGCCCAACAGCGCAGACCGTGACGGCCACGGGCATCACGCTGACCGGCACGACAGCCGGCAACTACACCCTGGGCACCAACACCACGGCCACCACCACCGCCAAGATCAACGCCAAGCCGGTGACCGCGAGCATCGCGGCCAGCGACAAGACCTACGACGGGACGAATGCGGCCACCATCACCGCTTGCACGATCGCCGGCAAAGTGGGTTCCGATGATGTGGCCTGCAGCGTACCGGCCGGAAATGCGACATTCGCCTCGGCCAACGCCAGCCCAACAGCGCAGACCGTGACGGCCACGGGCATCACGCTGACCGGCACGACAGCCGGCAACTACACCCTGGGCACCAACACCACGGCCACCACCACCGCCAAGATCAACGCCAAGCCGGTGACCGCGAGCATCGCGGCCAGCGACAAGACCTACGACGGGACGAATGCGGCCACCATCACCGCTTGCACGATCGCCGGCAAAGTGGGTTCCGATGATGTGGCCTGCAGCGTACCGGCCGGAAATGCGACATTCGCCTCGGCCAACGCCAGCCCAACAGCGCAGACCGTGACGGCCACGGGCATCACGCTGACCGGCACGACGGCCGGCAACTACACCCTGGGCACCAACACCACGGCCACCACCACCGCCAAGATCAACGCCAAGCCGGTGACCGCGAGCATCGCGGCCAGCGACAAGACCTACGACGGGACGAACGCGGCCACCATCACCGCTTGCACGATCGCCGGCAAAGTGGGTTCCGATGATGTGGCCTGCAGCGTACCGGCCGGAAATGCGACGTTCGCCTCGGCCAACGCCAGCCCAACAGCGCAGACCGTGACGGCCACGGGCATCACGCTGACCGGCACGACGGCCGGCAACTACACCCTGGGCACCAACACCACGGCCACCACCACCGCCAAGATCAACGCCAAGCCGGTGACCGCGAGCATCGCGGCCAGCGACAAGACCTACGACGGGACGAATGCGGCCACCATCACCGCTTGCACGATCGCCGGCAAAGTGGGTTCCGATGATGTGGCCTGCAGCGTACCGGCCGGAAATGCGACATTCGCCTCGGCCAACGCCAGCCCAACAGCGCAGACCGTGACGGCCACGGGCATCACGCTGACCGGCACGACGGCCGGCAACTACACCCTGGGCACCAACACCACGGCCACCACCACCGCCAAGATCAACGCCAAGCCGGTGACCGCGAGCATCGCGGCCAGCGACAAGACCTACGACGGGACGAACGCGGCCACCATCACCGCTTGCACGATCGCCGGCAAAGTGGGTTCCGATGATGTGGCCTGCAGCGTACCGGCCGGAAATGCGACATTCGCCTCGGCCAACGCCAGCCCAACAGCGCAGACCGTGACGGCCACGGGCATCACGCTGACTGGCACGACAGCCGGCAACTACACCCTGGGCACCAACACCACGGCCACCACCACCGCCAAGATCAACGCCAAGCCGGTGACCGCGAGCATCGCGGCCAGCGACAAGACCTACGACGGGACGAACGCGGCCACCATCACCGCTTGCACGATCGCCGGCAAAGTGGGTTCCGATGATGTGGCCTGCAGCGTACCGGCCGGAAATGCGACATTCGCCTCGGCCAACGCCAGCCCAACAGCGCAGACCGTGACGGCCACGGGCATCACGCTGACCGGCACGACGGCCGGCAACTACACCCTGGGCACCAACACCACGGCCACCACCACCGCCAAGATCAACGCCAAGCCGGTGACCGCGAGCATCGCGGCCAGCGACAAGACCTACGACGGGACGAATGCGGCCACCATCACCGCTTGCACGATCGCCGGCAAAGTGGGTTCCGATGATGTGGCCTGCAGCGTACCGGCCGGAAATGCGACATTCGCCTCGGCCAACGCCAGCCCAACAGCGCAGACCGTGACGGCCACGGGCATCACGCTGACCGGCACGACGGCCGGCAACTACACCCTGGGCACCAACACCACGGCCACCACCACCGCCAAGATCAACGCCAAGCCGGTGACCGCGAGCATCGCGGCCAGCGACAAGACCTACGACGGGACGAATGCGGCCACCATCACCGCTTGCACGATCGCCGACAAAGTGGGTTCCGATGATGTGGCCTGCAGCGTACCGGCCGGAAATGCGACGTTCGCCTCGGCCAACGCCAGCCCAACAGCGCAGACCGTGACGGCCACGGGCATCACGCTGACCGGCACGACGGCCGGCAACTACACCCTGGGCACCAACACCACGGCCACCACCACCGCCAAGATCATCCCAGCTACGCCAATAGTGACGGTGAGTTTCGCCACCAGCCCGATCACTTACGACGGCAGCGCACATCCGGCCGGCACAACCGTAATCGGCGTGAACAATACCGCGCTCACCGGAACCGACGGTATCGTGACGATTGCTTATACGCCCGGTGGAACCTCCGCCCCCCAGAACGCCGGCAGCTATTCGGCTTCAGCGCACTTCGCGTCCAGCAATGGGAACTACACCGATGCGAACAGCAGTACCCTAGCCGCACTGGTCATCAATAAGGCGGACGCGACGGTTGTCATCACGCCCTATAGCGGCACCTATGATGCGCTCCCGCACAGCCTGACAGGCACGGCCAAAGGCGTGGGCGGTGTAGACCTGAGTGCGCAGCTCAACTTTGGAGCCAGCTTCACGGATGTTCCGGGCGGCACGGCCACATGGTTGTTCACCGGCGGCACCAACTACAACAACCAGACCAGCACGGCCGCCGTCACGATCAGCAAGGCGGACGCGACGGTTGTCATCACGCCCTATAGCGGCACCTATGATGCGCTCCCGCACAGCCTGACAGGCACGGCCAAAGGCGTGGGCGGTGTAGACCTGAGTGCGCAGCTCAACTTTGGAGCCAGCTTCACGGATGTTCCGGGCGGCACGGCCACATGGACGTTCACCGGCGGCACCAACTACAACAACCAGACCAGCACGGCCGCCGTCACGATCAGCAAGGCGGACGCGACGGTTGTCATCACGCCCTATAGCGGCACCTATGATGCGCTCCCGCACAGCCTGACAGGCACGGCCAAAGGCGTGGGCGGTGTAGACCTGAGTGCGCAGCTCAACTTTGGAGCCAGCTTCACGAATGTGCCAGGCGGCACGGCCACATGGACGTTCACCGGCGGCACCAACTACAACAACCAGACCAGCACGGCCGCCGTCACGATCAGCAAGGCGGACGCGACGGTTGTCATCACGCCCTATAGCGGCACCTATGATGCGCTCCCGCACAGCCTCACAGGCACGGCCAAAGGCGTGGGCGGTGTAGACCTGAGTGCGCAGCTCAACTTTGGAGCCAGCTTCACGGATGTTCCGGGCGGCACGGCCACATGGACGTTCACCGGCGGTACGAACTACAACAACCAGACCGGCACCGGCGCCATCACGATCAGCAAGGCGGACGCGACGGTTGTCATCACGCCCTATAGCGGCACCTATGATGCGCTCCCGCACAGCCTGACAGGCACGGCCAAAGGCGTGGGCGGCGTAGACCTGAGCGCAGGCATTAACTTCGGAGCCAGCTTCACGAATGTGCCGGGCGGCACGGCCACATGGACCTTCACCGGCGGCACCAACTACAACAACCAGACCGGCACGGCGGCCGTCACCATTACCCAAGCTCCAACCACCACGACGGTCTCGGGCGGCGGAATATTTACATACAACGGCTTATCGCATCCGGCGACCGTGCTTGTAACCGGTGCGGGTGGGCTCAGCCTAACTCCTCCGCCGGTCTACAGCGGAGCGTGCATCGCGGCTCCAGTGAACGTGCCGGATACGCCGTGCACTGCCAGCTACAGTTATGCGGGTGATGCGAACCATACAGGCAGTACCGGATCGACATCCATAACCATCACGAAGGCTAACCAGGCGATTACTTGGAACGTACCCGCCACGATGATTTACGGTACGGCGCTGAGCAATACCCAACTCAATGCGACCGTCACCGGCGTATCTGGCGGCACGGCTCCCGGCGCTCTGACTTATAATCCGGCAGCTGGCACCCTCTTGTCACCGGGATCGAATTCTTTGACGGTCACCGCAGCGGCCACACCGAATTACAACTCTGCGACTAAGACCGTTACCATCCTTGTTCAATATCAAGGTGTCGGGACGATTTGCGATGGCGATGCGGGTCACCAGATCCTGCAGCCGATCAACGCGAATGGCACCAGCGTCTTTAATGGGAAGAGCACCTCACCGGCGAAGTTCCGCGTCTGCGACGCCAACGGCGTATCCATCGGCACAGCCGGTGTGGTCTCGAGCTTCTCCATTTACCAGATCGTTGGCGGCACCGTGACCAACATCGTTAACGAAGACGTCGCCTCGACCACGCCCGACACGGCGTTCCGTTGGGATTCGACCGGACAGCAGTGGATCTTCAACATCAACAACAAGAGCTACCCGTCGAACCAGACTTACTTCTTCCGGATCACCTTGAACGACGGGACGGTCATCAATTTCAACTACGGCTTGAGATAGTTGCGAAGGCGGAAACTTCAGCGTGCGACCACACTCGCATCCGGTGTGGCCCTGGGTGGAGGCACGCTGTAATCACTTTTTCCTCGACCGCCAGTTCCGCAAGCACGACTTGGGATGCTCCGAACAACAGATGGTCCACCATTGTTCCTACATCGAGCGTCAACAACGTCGCGAGTATCCACACCTTCTTCGACGGTGTTGCGTTCCAGGTGCCGTCGGGCGGATTCCCGACCGGCATCCAGAACGTCACATGGCAGGCTGCGTTCTCTACCACCTACACGGGTACTACGGGGAACAATTTTAGCTTCAATTGGCAGTGGGGCGCAGCGGTGTACAGCACGTTACCGGCGGCGGGCGCAACCGGGAATTACACCCCGTTCAGGTCAACCCGTTGGATAACTCTGATCCAGCCGGCACCCCGGAAACCTACAAGTCGAACCTGTTCTTCGGCGATATGGGCGCAGGTTACGTCGGATTGTACGTCGGGACTGCTGGTGTCGTTCCAACTATCGCGCCGATGAGCCTAGCGCCCAGCAGCTACGATTTCGGTACTGTCATGCACGGTAACACGGCGACTGCTAGGCCGTCCTTGGTCCTGACGAACAATGACAGCGTTCCGTACACCATCACCAGCATTCAGATGACCGGCACATACGCCGTCGACTTTGCTCTGGCACCAAATGGCGCACCTAACACTCCGAACAACTGCCTCTCGGTGACGAGCTTGGCCGGCGGTGGCAATTGCTCCCTCTACGTGACATTTACGCCCTCGGCTTCAGTCGGCACGAAGGAAACGGCAAAGATCGTGGTCAATGACAACGCTAACAACAGCCCGCAGACGGTCTTCCTGAAGGGTCTCGGCCAGTAAGCAATATTAGGGAGAAGCAAACGATCGACGAAATCCCGGCTCTGCCAGCAAACGATATACTCAACACGCGATACAACCTTTGCAGCGTTTGGGCTGAGATTTCACTCTGATTCGACTGCAGCGCAGAACTGCGTCTCGATGTCAGGCCTAGCATCGGAGCGAGCCGAACAGCGGAAACTGAACGACGAGGAACTGCGAGACCCCCTCGCGGAATTTCGTATCGCGCACGGCTTGCCGCAGCGGTTCCAGCGCCTCGAACCGCGTAGCTCTCTTGACCACACGCAGGCGCACGCATTCCTTGGTGCAGGCGATCCACCGCCACGGCACCGTCAACTGGCCGTCTTCGCTAGTATGGGGAGATCTGACTTTTCCACAGAGGTTGAGCCGTCATGCAGTTGCCTTTGGCTCACAGTTGCCTCCAACACACTCTGTAAGGGACTTGTACCCTCAATCGATCATTCATGTTCAACGTACCGGTCGCCCCCGGCTCCCTTCGCGGCCCGAAGCTGGTTCTCTCTTCTACTTTATACGCACCTCCTCGTGATCTCTGACTCATTTTCATCACAATTCGGTCTCCAAGGAAATCCTAGGCGCGGGAGTCTTAACTGGTTGTCTCGGGGCAAACCAAATACGTAAAAGCAATCTAGGAGCGTGTCCGAGAATTCATCTTTGGTTCTGCTGAATTCACTTGAAAAAGAGCGCAAGGGTGTGCGAATTATTCGGAACCATGGCGAAAACCTACCGATCCTACCTTCCCGAACAAGATTTACTTTTACCTCTGAGCCTGCGCGAATGGTTGCCAGATGAGCACTTGGTTTATTTCGTGTCCGACGTGGTGGATCAGTTGAACCTTTCGGCGATCGAGTCGGTGTATGAGGAGGATGATCGGGGGCAACCGCCGTATCATCCGCGGATGATGACCAAGATCCTGCTCTACGGGTATTGCGTGGGAGTGTTTTCGTCGCGCAAGATCCAGAAGCGATTGGTGGAAGACGTTGCCTTTCGCGTGTTGGCGGCCGGTAATCAACCAGATTTCCGGACCATCTCGGATTTTCGGAAGCTGCACCTAAAGGCGCTGGAAGAGATGTTCCAGCAGATGTTACGGCTGACGCTGGAGACGGGAACGATGAAGCTGGGGCGCGTGGCTCTGGATGGGAGTAAGGTCAAGGCCAACGCAAGTAAGCACAAGGCCATGAGCTACGGAAGGATGGACGAGACGGAGAAGCGGCTGCGGGAGGAAGTGCGAAAGTTGTTGAGCCAAGCAGAGGCAGCGGATAAAGAAGAGGACCAGCGTTACGGTCGGGATCGGCGGGGAGACGAATTGCCGGAAGAGTTGCAGCGACGGGAAACGCGGATCGCACGTATTCGGGAAGCCAAACGCGCGCTGGAAGAGCGGGCGCGCGAGCAAGCAAGGAGCGAGGGAAAGGATGCCAAGAAAGCGCAGCCCGCGCAGAAAGCGCAATACAGCTTTACCGATCCGGAGTCCCGCATTCTGAAAGGGGCGGATGGATTCGTGCAGGGCTACAACACGCAGATCGCCGTCGAACCGGTCTTTCAGTTGATTGTAGGGCAGCAGGTCACGCAAGCCGCGAATGATAAACAGCAGCTGGTGCCGTTGCTGGAGAGGATCGAAGAACAGTCGGGACAAAAACCGAAAGAAGTTGTGGCCGACAATGGGTATTGCTCGGATGAGAATCTGAAGTACCTGAATAAGAGAAAGATCGAAGGATTCGTAGCGACGGGAAAGCAGAAGCACAACGAACGGCGCGAACCTTGCAAACCAGGGCCGTTACCGAAGGGAGCTAGCCGAGTCGAGCGGATGGAACGGAAGCTGGCCACCCAGGTTGGGGCGGCGGTATATGCGACACGAAAATTCATCGTTGAACCGGTATTCGGACAGATCAAACAGGCGCGCGGATTCCGACAGTTTCTCTTACGCGGACTGGAGAAAGTACGAGGCGAGTGGGCCCTGATCTGCATGACTCACAACCTACTGAAGTTTCACAAGATCATTTGCAGTGGATAGCACAGGAATTTCCGGAATTTTTCCTTCTCGGCAGCTGACAATTTCGATGTGGGTGATGCACCGCGAACGGGCTCAGTCCACAAAATCGATCATGGCGCCGTCTCGCCGGTCTAGGAACCCAACGAAGCGTCCGAAGTTTGGCGAGGTAACGTTATTGTAGACGGCGTTAAAATTGCCGTGATTCGTCACGTTCAGCGAGTAGAAACCAAGGCGCACGTGGTGCGTCTTGCCATTGCTGGAACCTAAAAATGGAATGCGAAATTCGCGATAGAACTTCACGTCTAGCGAAAAATAGGTGGCAAATCGCTGCCCGTTCGGTGTATCCACATAGTTTTGCTGTACATCGATGTTCGAGTAAGGATATCCGCTGTGGATGTCGGCAAGGGGACTGAACTTGAATTGCTTTGGCAAGGAGAAGATTGCCCAGGTCACAACGCGGTTGGGCACGTCGTAAGGCAGGATTCCGTACACGTTAGGTCGGATCACCGGCTGGGCAAAAGGAATGAGCACGCTAGAAAGGTTGTTCAAATCTCCGCGAGTCTCGCTACGGATGTACGACGCATTCACCTCATCGTGCGCGCGTAGGTGTAAGCGCACGGTGCCACTCAGTTCGCGATAGTGTGAAGAACCTGTGTTCGTAAGCCCCAGGAAAGATTCAGCACCCGGCGCAGCCGTAAATGGGTTGATCACGAAGAGATAGGTCGTATGGCTGTCGATGTAACTGACCCGTAACGAGACGTTCTTCCGTAGCTCGCGATCCACTTCGGCGTTCCACGTGAAATTTCGAGGGGTCGTGTCCGGTTGGTGCGGCAAGGCTCCCGCGGACAATGGATTCATATCGCCGACATAGGCATTCGTGTAGCTAATGGGAAGCCCGGCGGGCTGGCCGGTCAGATCGAACTGGCTGACCACGCGAGTGGGATTGTCCGCAAAATCGGCCGCCAAGAGGGGCAGCACGCTGTAGAACAAGCCCGCACCCGCACGAAGCACAGTTCTCCCTTCATCACCCGGAGAGAAAGCAACGCCAAGGCGCGGAGCGAATGCCGCGGACCATCCGGAGGTTTCACTTGAGAAACGCGCTCCCCCATCGAGCGCCCAGTGGGAGTCCAGAACCCAATGGTCTTGAAAAAATTCCGCAACCGCCGTATCCGAAGTGTTTTGCAGCGGCGCTCCCTGAAAATTGATCGCTTCTGCTAACGAACCGTCCTGGCGCAACAGCTGCACCGCATCTGAAGTGCTGGTGCCATCGTAAGCTCGATGGTCAAGGTCTACGCCAATGTGAATCTCGTGGTGTCCCAACCAATGCTTCTGAGCAAATTGATAAGACGGTATCACTTGAAACTCTTTGCCTCTCCGGGACCACTGGTTGAAAAAGTTTCCGTCCCAGCCTTCCGGCGTAATCAGCATGTCTGCGAGTCCTTGGCCGTGGGCATTGCTATCGAACCGTGTGTATGACGCAATGACACTGTAGATCGCCCCAGAATCGGCTTGGTATTTGTCGGAAAGGCCAACGGCAATACCCTTTTGATTCAAGTCGTTCGATGCGGACTGTGGAACGAGTGCGTTGATGTCTGCATGCTGCTGGCGGGCGGGGAACGCATTCACTGTTAAGGTCAGGATATGCCTCGTTGAGAGAATTGCCTCCAGGGTGGTAAACGAGTTAAATCCCTGCCTCTTGGTGATATCGTTCGGCCAAGGCAACCCGCGCACCGTCTTCTTTTTCATCTCGTACTGGAAAACTTCCGAAAAGAACAGTCGATGCTTGAGCAGCGGTCCGCCGAAGTCGAACCCGGGAGTAGCCTCCGCGATACCAACCATAGATCCGTTCTTTCCAAGAACCGAGGGAATGAAGTTTCTCAGCCGGTAGTTCCATTGGCCTTCAGGGGGCTTCGTTTCAACGGTTGTCAGCCCTCCAGAAAAGCTCCCAAGTCCAGCGTCATAAGGCGTCTTGTAGACCGCGAAGGATTGAACAGCGTCGGTAGGCACCGGAATCGAGAAAGTTCCGCTCACCGGATCGCCGGTTCTCGCCGAATTTACGAGCATCAAGCTCTGGTTTTCGTCCGCACCTCTAAGACTCAGCTTCCCATCTTGCGTCTTCACCACGCCGGGTGTCACCGGAAGGACTTCGCGAATCTTTGCCTGGGCCGTCGGGAGCGCCACCAATTCACGTTGAGTCACCGTCTCGGCCGGTGTCGACGCTGACTCTGTCGCAATGGCCTGAGCTTCCTCGTTAACCTCCACCTTTTCGCTGACGGTTTGGAACTCTACCCGGATGTCGACGAGGACCAGTTGCCCGGCGTTAAGGCTGAGGGACTTTGTGACCGGCTTGAATCCCGGCTGGTTAACTGAAATCGTATAGCTTCCGGGTTTCAGGCTACTGAATTCGTAGCGTCCGGAATCATCCGTGTCCGCGGTCAGGGAACTCCCATCGGGCGGCTCCACGGTCAGTTTTACAGTGATCCCCGCTAGTCCGGCCGAAGTGTTCTCTTGCGTGGTGCTGAGAGTCCCATGGATTGCCCCAAGCCGCAATTTATCGTCATTGCTCGGGGGCGCCTGACCAAGTGCCGGTAGCGTTGGGGCCAGGAACGCGCAAGCGATAGCGGCCAGCATCAGACCGCGAGCCCAGCAAGACGAAGGACTAGTACCGGCAGCACGGGGTGCGGACGAATAGGTCACAGGTTGTACTAGCTTCATGGCTTCGACCGGCCCAAAAGGGTAATTCCCAATTATCCTCCGGTAGGTTCCGTGCAAGCCACCACCATCGAAGCTGCCGTTGTCCAGCCAGTGAACATGCCCTTCCTTGTCGATTTACAGTTCTAAGATGTGCGCCCCCCTTTGGTCGTTGCCAGGCTGAACCAATTGAAAAGGCGCCGGATACCGGTTAACCAATTGGGACGCAACTAAATCGATTGGGAATCCTCAAATCAATGGCAGAGCATCATAATGAAGGGGATTAGGGATGACTATGCGTCGATATGCAGCTTGGGTGATCTGGGTTGGTCTAGGCGCGCTGCCGTGCCAGTCCCCGGTCATGGCTCAATCTCAGCGGCTCTCCATCGCCCAGGGAGCACAGAATGGTCCGACAGGAGCGCTGGGGGTATCTGTACAAGCCGACGGGCAAGCTGCCAATCAGCAATTAGCGGGTGTCATCAGCGGGAGGATCGTTGATAGGACAGGAATGGCGGTCGTTGGAGCCAAGGTAAACCTTAAGCGTGAAGATCACTCCGTGGATGTCGACGTACTGTCCAACGACGACGGCCAATTCTCATTTGCCAGCGTCTCGGCTGGGCCGTTTGAGCTGACCGTTACCTCGCCGGGCTTCGCAAACCAAACGTTCTCCGGAAATCTGCGGTCCGGCGAGACCTACGTTGTTCCCCAGATCGTGCTGGCCATCGCTACCGCTGTTGCCGAGGTGCGAGTTGTACCTTCGCAGGTCGAAGTCGCGGAAGATGAGATCAAGGATCAAGAGAAGCAGCGCGCGCTTGGCTTCATTCCCAATTTCTATGTCAGCTACGTCCCCAATGCTGCGCCCCTGAGACCGAAGCAGAAGTTCGAGCTTGCCTGGAAGACGATGATCGATCCGGTCACCTTCGGATTGAATGGCGTGATTGCGGGAGTGGAGCAGGGCAGCGACGACTTCAGCGGATACGGGCAGGGTGCGGAAGGATACGCCAAGCGCTATGCGGCGGCCTACGCCGGCCTGGCCACGGGGACACTCATCGGGAGCGCGATATTGCCATCGCTTCTGAAGCAGGATCCGCGTTATTTCTATAAGGGAACGGGTAGCAAACGATCGCGAGCGCTGTATGCGGTGGCGAATTCCGTTATCTGCAAGGGAGACAATGGACGCTGGCAGGCAAATTACTCGGGCATCCTCGGAAGCTTAGCCGCAGGCGGTATTTCGACCCTTTACTATCCCGCGAAAGATCGCGATGCAGTGCGCTTGACCGTGGAAGACACGCTCATCGGGATCGGCGCAACCGCGGCCGCGAACCTCCTTCAAGAATTTGTCATCCGGAAATTCACACCGAATGTTACGAACCACGGGCCGGGAAAAACCCAGAGCTTAATCGGCAAGCTAACGACGACCCTTATTCACAGCGGCGACTAAGTGTCATCGTTCTCGGCCCAAAGAGCGGCATGTCCCTGCTAACAAGGTTCTGGTAGTCGCAGTTTCCAATTCGCGTCTCACCATGATAGCTTCAGCCCAAATTGAACCTGACGGGAGCTGGTGGCCGTCGAAGTAATGACGCCGGCCGTTGGCGATGGGCCGCCTGTCGCGGCTGCATAGACAACGGGGTTAGGCGTGTTGAAGTTGGTGTGATTGAACAGGTTGAAAATTTCGGCGCGGAATTGGAGGCCCAGTCGCTCTGAAAGCGAGAACTTCTTGGCGGCAGAGATGTCCGTTTCCACGAGCGCCGGTCCCGGCAGCGTATTGCGCCCAACATAACCGTAGGTCCCAGGAAGAGGCTGGATGAAAGCGCTGGGATTGAAATAGAGGTTCGGCCCGCCATTGATTACCGCCCCGGTAAAATTCGAATTCAACGACGGGCGTACCGGATTGCGTGTATCGCCATCGTTCGACGGGTTATAGGACAACTGCGGCGTGAACGGTAAGCCAGACTGCAGCGTCTCGATCGCACTGACCTGCCAGTTTCCCAGAACCCTTTCGACCCAACCACTGCTATTCAAGTTTCCCCGCCCGAACGGAAGATCGTAGGTGGCGTTGATGACTCCAGCGTGCCGAATATCAAACGAAGCGCGTCCGTAATCCGATTTTGGATCGAGCGGATTCGCGACGAACGCCGGAGAATTCGTAGCGACGCTGGTGTTCACGTTGTCGCCGTCGTCCAGCGCTTTGGAAAATGTATAGACGCCGCGGAATTGCAGGCCGTGACCGAGTCGCCGGTTGACATCCGCTTCGAGCCCATGGTACGAGCTGATACCTTGGGAAAGCCAGTGCGTGGTATTCGCCACAGTGCTGTTCGCGAGCGGCGCGTTAGCCGGATAGTAGAGCGTTCCAGAAGGATAAGTCGCCGGGCAGGGCGACGCAGAGCAGATCGTCGGCGCGGGAAGGTTGGCATCAACGGAAAGCAATTCGTGATATCCATGCGATCCGATGTAACCCACGCTCACCGAAGTGTTCGTTGAAATCTGCTGCTCGACCTTCAACGACCAGGACTCGATCGCCGGTGTGCGCAAATCCGGCTGCACGCCGCTGGGAATGACCTTCGCGCTGGCGTAGGTCGCGCCCGGAGCGATGGTCGAGAATGCGATGCCCTTTGCGGCGGCGACCGTATTGAACGGTGCGTTCTGATCGAGGCGGTAGCTCAGATTGTCTAGAAGCGCGTAGTACACGCCGAATCCCCCGCGTATCACGGTTTTTTTCGATGAGAATGGCGACCATGCGATGCCAATTCGGGGTGCCGGCAGAAACTTCGCGTGGTTGTCGGAGAATACGGAGCCACCGACAACCGGCTGCGTGAGGATCGTGCCGTTCGTATCAAAAGCGTAATTGGAAGCGCGACCATTCACTTCGTTCCAGCCATTCGTGGACTCGGCGCGAATACCGATTCGCACTTCGAGCGACGGCTTTACACGAATCGCATCTTCCGCGTAGAAAGCGCCTTCGAGCGAACGCCAACCAAGGGGCGTGGAGTTGGGCGCGAACGTGTACGTGCTCACGGTCCCTTGCAGGAAGCTTTGCAAGTTGGTGAAGGAAGCCTGGCCGTATTGATCCTGTATAAGTGCGTCGTTGGCCTGCACACGCTGCAGCCACCCGCCGAAGCTCAGCAAATGCCCTCCGTGCGAGAGCGTGACTTGATCGGTCGCGGTGAACAGGTTACGCACCGCAGTCAAATTGCTCCCCGCGTTCGTGCCTCCATTCGTGATCTGCGACGCGCCATTCAAGGTTGTGCCCCCGCCGACTACCACCGCGCCGACCGGCTGGCCCTCGTGGATCCAGCCCGGCAAATTGACAGTCGTTCCACTGTCGAAGAAAAACGCTCCGCGCGAAAATCCGAAAGTGGCGCGGTTCACGATGCTCGGTGAGAACACGTGGGTCTCATTGATGCTGACGACCTGCTCGCGCAGGAACACGTTGACGAAGCTGATCGGGTTGTTCGTCGGCGAGTGCGCTTCGCTGTCATCAATGGTATAGACGGCGGCGAGAGAATCGTTGCTTGACAGCGTTTGATCGATTCGCACGGTTCCGAAGTCTTCCCGGACGTGCTGAATGGGATTGCTGAACGCTTCGGCAATGCCGCTCGGCGCACCGGTTGAGGTCAACAGTTCGGGCCCGTTGGCAACAGGCCAGAGCGTAAGGAGTGGACGGACACTCGCCGCTGCGTTGGCGCGCGACGTATTATCCGGCACCAATGTGAGATCACTCAAACCCAGCGTCTGCCGATAACCTTCATAGTTTCCGAATATAAAGGTCCTGTCCTTTACGATGGGGCCTCCGGCCGAGCCGCCAAACACGTTGCGTTCAAAATGCGGTATATTGCCATGATCGAAAAAGTTACGCGCATCGAGTGCGCTGTTGCGCAGGAACTCGTACGCCGACCCATGAAATTGGTTCGTCCCGTTGGCGGTCACGATGTTGACTTGCGCACCGGGACGCTTGCCATATTCCGCGCCGTAAGTGTCCTTCACCACCGCAAATTCGCGGACGGCGTCGACGCCCAGTAATTGCCCGCTCACGCCGCCTGGCGTGTTGTTGATTTCGGAAGCGCTGGTGAATTCGACCCCGTTTAACAGGAACAGGTTCTCTTGCGGGCGCCGGCCGGAGACCGCGAACATGTTGCCGACGACGGAATTCGAGGTTCCGATTCCGCCCGCGCGTTGTGACGTGTAATTGATGACTCCCGGATTTAACGTGAGGAGTTGATCATAGCTTCGGCCGTTGAGCGGCAAATCTTTCACCTGTCGTTCGCCGACCAGGCCGGAATTGTCTTCGGTCGTAATCTGTACAATCCCGGGATTGGCCGGAACCTCGACAACCTGGTGTACGTCTCCGACTTGCAGCGCGAGGTTCACCTCTTCTCGTTGGCCGACCGCCAAGTTGATGGAGTTGCGGCGATCCACCTGAAATCCCGGCTTGGACGCGACGACCTCGTAGTGGCCCACGGCAAGGGCCGGCGCATTGAAACGTCCCAGTTCGTCGGTTACAAGAGCGCGCAGCGTTCCGGTTTCCAGATTTCGAATGGTGACAGTGGCGCCCGCGACGCTCGCGCCGGTCGTGTCGTTCACTGAGCCCCACAAAGAGGCGTCGCCCTGCGCATGCAGCGCCGTGCACGACAAAGCGCTGGTAAGAATCATCAATGATGCGTAGAGCAGTAATTTCTTTGAATAGGAAACAACCACTTCGAGTGAACTCATTTCTACACTCCCATTTTTGTTTTGTGCGCCGTTGGGCGCATGAACTTCACGATTTCGAGAACAGAGAGACTTCGGGGTACTACGCTGCTAGGAACAAATAGGGAGGCATCAACAACAACAAGAACAGGCGGCGATGATCACGGCAGACATACTGACGACGACTAACTTCGGAAATGTAGGGGCGCGCTTCAGCGCGTCCCGGGTCATCCGCAACCTACTTCGGTTGTGCGTCTGCAATCTCACGGGCGCGAAACTCCCGGCGCCTGGATCTTTAGCTTCGCCACTGCCGCTGAATGCTCCGCGGCGAAGGCATGTGCTCCCGACCACACCAATTGCAACCCAGCGGCAAGAGCCACCGCCGCAACGACAACTTTCAGTTTTTGCGCCGGCACCTTTCGAGCGAGCAAGCAGCCGAGTACAACGCCAGGCACACCACCCGCAAGCAGCTGCAAAAGCACGGGCGCGCTGATAGTGCCAAACGTCCAGTGGACGGCGCTGCCAATTGTCGCGAGGACCAGTCCAAACACGATATCGGTGCCCACGACTTGCGCCGGCGCCATTTCGGAGTAGTTGAGCAAGAGCACTGTGCCAAGCGCGCCCGCGCCCGCCGAAGAAAACCCCGACTCAATGCCAATCGGAAAGGCGAGCCAAGGCAACCAATGCGAATTCTTGACTACGAAGCCCGGATTCTGCACGCGCGGAATGAAACTGACGCCCGATGTGATCGCCAGCATCACACCGAGAACGATGATCACGACGGGGCTGCTCCCCACATGCGCAAGCCAGCGCAACGCAATGATTCCCAGCACGAGGCCGGGCACAGCGCCTGTAATCATCAGACGAAAATAACGTGAGTGCACATGACGGT
Source organism: uncultured Acidobacteriota bacterium (assembly GCA_963721915.1). Lineage (GTDB taxonomy): Bacteria > Acidobacteriota > Terriglobia > Acidiferrales > UBA7541 > Acidiferrum. The sequence goes on from CAVRLD010000017.1 coordinate 163,341, forward strand.
GCAGGAGATAAAAGGGCGCGGCGATCAACCGGAGGACACCTGCGAATACGAACGCGGTTCCGACGGCTTCTCCCGCCGGGAGGCCGACAATCAGGAGGAGCGCCGGGACCGTGAAACTTCCTCCGCCGATTCCGGTGAGCCCCACGGCGAGAGCGATGAGAAATCCTAGAATGAGGTGCGTCATTCGGCTTTCTCCGAGAAAGTATGAATTCCGCACTCGAGTTTCTTCCCGCTCCAGCGGCCCGATCGCGGATTCGCCGGGTCATCGGGAATTGCCGTGCAAGGCTCGCAGCCGATGCTCGCGTAGCCCTGGTCGTACTGCGGGAGATAACTTAGTTTGTGTTTGCCGGTGTATTCCCAGACCTGCGCCCAGGTCCAATCGGCAAGTGGGCTGACTTTCAATAGGATCTTTCCACTGGGCAACCGGTGGTGTTCGATCTTTTTGAGATTTTTTCGTGTCGGAGATTGTTCGCGACGCAAGCCCGTAAACCAAATCTCGAATGGTTCGAGCGACGCCATCAAAGGCTCGACCTTGCGCAACTGACAGCACTTGGCCGGATCCTCCCGATAGAGAATCCCCAGTTCGGATTCCTGTTGCTGAACCGTTTTCTTCGGCAGCGCGTTGAGCAGGTTTAATCCCCATTCCACGGTCATGCGGTCGCGGAATTGATAGGTTTCCGAAAAGTGATAGCCGGTCTCGAGGAACAGGACTGGAACCTGCGGCAGTCGCTTGCGCAAAAGATCCAGCACGATCATGTCTTCCGCTTGAAAGCTGCATGTGAGGCACACCTTCGATGCTTCGGATTCCGCCAGGACGGAGACAATAACGCTTTCCGCGCCGAGACTTTCGATTGTTTCGGGACTTGTCGTCACGGGCATTTTAGTCGGCCTTTGCGGAAGGTCGAGCCGTGCGATCGATCCGCAGCAACTCCGCGCAAGAAACAATTTCGCCGGTCAGTTCTGTGCCCTCCTCCACATTCGCAAAATCAAAAAGCGATTCCCCCGCGAGCTCTTCGAGAGTACGTCGTGCATCGGCGTGGATTTTTCCGGAGTCAAACAGCACAACGAGTCCTGCCGACCATAACCCGCTCAGGACCGCAACGACCGACGAGGGCGGAATTGCATCAACGTCTACAACGACCGTCTCGAAGCCTTGGTTGAAAAGGGCACGTTCGGCGGACTCGGCGACTAGATCACGTTTTGGCAGCAAAAAGATCGCAGGCCGGTGACCGTGGCGCTCAAATCTTTCCCGCGAAGTAACTTCTTTCCGGCCGATTCCCAACGATCCAATTTCACGCGCGGATCCTGTATCGCGCAGCCGTGACAGATCCTCGCGAATCATTCCGGCTGCGACCGTGACATTCGAAAAAGGATCCACCAGAATAAAACTACCGGTCGCACGACTTTGGTCGTAGGAATCAAAAAAGAGCGGGTTGCTCGTCTCCAGTTCCACAAGCGCGATGCCATTCATCTCGAGAGCGCGTGCAGGCTGTTGGCTAAACGTGTTTACGTCAACGCGGCTTTGAATGCGCGTGACTTGCGCCTTCGCTTGCCGCGTCGTGTGTTTCACAATGTACGTCCAGTTGAGTTCGAGCGGCTTCTCGTTCAGCCACACCACCATGGCGCTGAAAGACCGCGACACCGAAGGGGGAGCATCCGGAGAGACCAGCATGTCGCCGCGGCTGACATCGATTTCATCATCGAGTTCCAGTGTGACGGATTGCGACTGAACCGCTGCGTCGAGTTTTCCGTCGTAGGTGACGATGGACCGGACTCGCGTCACTTGCCCGGACGGCAGCGCCATCAGGGAATCACCTCGCTGGATCGCAGCTCCGGCCACTTGCCCAGCAAAGCCGCGAAACGTGGCGCCCGGCCGGATGACGTACTGCACCGGGAATCGAATCGCATCGATGCTCGACGAAGGCTGGATAGGCACCGTTTCCAGGTGCTCGAGCAACGTCGGCCCGGAGTACCACGGCATCTCACCGCTTCGTGCAACGATGTTGTCGCCATCGAGCGCGCTAACGGGCACGCATTGCACCGCCGGAATCTTCAATTGTCCCGCGAGCGCGAGGAAGTCGGCTCGCAGCCGTAGAAAAACATCTTCGCGATATCCGACTAGGTCCATCTTGTTGATAGCCGCAAGCACGTTCGGAATTCTCAGCAACGACGCAATATAGGAGTGTCGGCGCGTCTGTGGCAGCAGGCCTTTGGTTGCGTCAACGAGAATCACCGCGAGATTCGCTGTCGAAGCGCCGGTTGCCATGTTGCGCGTGTACTGTTCGTGACCAGGCGTGTCGGCGATGATGAATTTTCTTCGCGCGGTCGCGAAGTAGCGGTATGCAACGTCGATGGTGATTCCTTGTTCACGCTCGGCACGCAAACCGTCCGTCAAGAGCGAGAAGTCGATCGGCCCGGAGGATCGATTGATACGACTCTTTTTCACGGAAGCGAGTTGATCTTCGTACACACCCTTTGCGTCATGCAGGAGCCTGCCGATCAGCGTGGACTTGCCATCATCCACGCTTCCCGCCGTGGTAAAACGCAGCAGGTCCTTCTCCAGTTCCTGTTGGAGAAACAAGCCGAACTCATCGGTGAGCAAGGGCGTGGCCAGCATCAGAAATACCCCTCGCGCTTCTTGAGCTCCATCGAACCTTCTTCATCGTGATCGATGGCGCGGTTTTCACGCTCCGAACGCCGGAAAGAGATCATCTCCTCGACAATCTTGGGCAGCGTGTCGGCTTCCGAACGAATAGCTCCAGTGCAGGGCACGCAGCCCAGCGAACGCATACGGCATTTGACTCGTTTCAATTCCTCGCCCGGCAAAAGCTCATCTCGATCGTGAATCACCACGAGCGAGCCGTTTCGCACCACCGTTTCGCGCTCTTTGGCGTAGTAGAGCGGAACAATCGGGATATTCTCGGCCAGGATGTACAACCAGATATCGAGTTCGGTCCAATTCCCGTCGGCGTGCTCATCCGGCGCACCGTGCCCGCCATGGCCATCGCCCTGGCCTGCGTCGCCATCGTCCAGCTGGGCTGGCCCATGGTAGTCAGGCCCCACCTGATCCCGCCCGCCACCTCGACCAGCGCGGTCAGCCTCAACGTCAGCACCGCGAGAGTAGGCCACAACGGCGAGTTGGCCGTGCCGGTCACCGGCATGCCCGGGGCGTGGATCATCTCCAACCAGACCATCACCCCGTCGGGGAAGGTCTTCGCGCCGCCCGGTGTCGCAGCCTGCAACACCGGCACCCAGCAGCAGTGCAACGGGTTCCTCGCCACCCAGCACCTGCGGCGGCGGATCACCTACCAGCCCGCCAGCCGCTTCTGGGCCTTCCAGGCCTGATGAGACAGCGATCCTCGCAGTCCTCTCGCTCGCCCTGGCCGGGTTCTGCGTCTGGTGGATCCGCTCAAGGCGCCTGGCCCGATAGGAACGCCTCATATCCGTCAGGCTCCCGGATCCCGCGAAGCCGATAGAGGAACAGCCGCACGGTAGCCCGCGAGGACTCGGAACTCTGCCGCCTGACGGTCACGGCTGCCAGGCGGCAGCTCACAGCCGTTAGTCACCGACCGCAACATCAAACCGGAGCGCGAACCACCGATCTGGCTCCGTAGGTCAGCCATGATTGGACAATGCCGACTTGACCGAACAGGTCGATCTGCGCGAGCGCGGGTCCATTCCAGCGGTGGCGCGTCTCCGGCTCTCAGTGGGCTGGTCACGTTCGAAACCGCTGCACTTCCCCTGGGCCATGCCGCGGTTGCCCAGCTCCTGGCCTTCGCCGTCCCCGCCGACGGCCTGCCGGCGGACTCAGCTGGGCGAGTAGACCAGCTCCAAAAGGCCGGATGAAAACGCCCGGCACGCAAGCAGGCGCAGGGTCAGCAGGTGGTCAAGGTCGGTGAACAGTGGCTGGCCCTGACCTACAGCGGCGGGCAGCACCCACAAGTGATACTCGTCCACCAAGCCGAGCTGGATCAGCGACCGCGTGAACTGGACCCCGCCATGGGCGACGATCTCACCGCCTGGCTCCGCTTTGAGCCGGGCGATCTCCTCTGCCGTGTCACCGCTGGCGATTCGAGACTCGGGCCAGCCGGCGGACCGCAATGTTCTGGAGAACACAACCTTGGGAATGTCGTTTATCGCCCCCGCGACCGGATTATCAAGCTTGGGCCAGAATTCAGCCATGCCCTCGTAGGTAACGCGGCCCATGATGTGGGTGCCGGCCTGCGTAGCCGGCTGACGGCGTATTCATCCCACTGCTCGTCATCGGACATCTCCTGCATGACCCGGTAGAGATCGGTGCCTTCGTCACAGCTGTAGCCATCTAGCGAGATCCAGAATGACAGCACCACACGACGCATCATTGCCTCCACAGGCTGGGTCTTCGCGACGCCAGAGGTTGACCTTCGTAACGTAGACGGACAGCGGCCATCGAACTCATCCCAAGCACCCACGACGCCGTGGACTGCCCCGTCCCACATCCAGGTGCGGCGCCGCCAGCCCAACTTCCACGACGACCAGGACAACCTCTCAGTGGGTCTTACATCCGAGGCCGGACAGATCGGCCAGGCGGGCGCGGGAGCACAGTTTCGCGACTACCTACGGCATCGACAGGTCTGTTCAGGCCGGCGATCACCGCGGCCGCCCGCATGCGGAGTGTCCCTCCGAGGGAGTACGCCATGCGTCGAGCTGTGGCCGCCTTGGCCCAGCCACGCCACAGCTGAGCCTGGTGTGTGTCGCAGCTCACGCGCCTGGGTGTCCCCGAGTCGCTGGCCGAGGTCGACGCCGACTACATCGACTTGCATCAGATCGCCCGCCCGGTCCAGCGCGGCTGGCCCGCGCGGCTGGCCCTGCGCATCGTCAGCTGACCTCCAGCCTGGGAGGACCGAAGGCTGGATCACGGAGTCGGCTGCGCGGTGTGGGGTGGGCCACGGAGGCCGAGCGGCGCGTCCTCCACCGGCGGCGAACGGTCAGCGTGGGGGGTAGAGCGGCGACGGAAGATCAGGCTGGCCGCTGCCGCCGCGGCGAGGATGACGATCACGGTGCAGTACGCTAAGGCGGTGCGGTGCAGGCCGACATGGGTGATGGCGATCCCGGCGGCCACGACGGGGACGCTGAACGCGGCGTAGGACGCGATGAAGTAGGCGGCGATCAGCCCGGCCCGTTGGCCGGGAGCGGCCAAGGCGCTGATGGCGCGGAAGACGCCGAGCATCGCCGTGCCGAAGCCCGCGCCGGCCACCGCGGTGCCGGCGAGGAAGGCGGCCCCTGAGGCGCCCTGGATCGCGGCCAGGGTCACCGCGGTACCGGTCAGCAGGGCCAGGCAGCCGGCCAGCATGGCCGTGGGTCCGTCGGCGCGGCGGGCCGCGACCGTGGCCGAGGTCCCGGTCCCGTTGAGCAGGAAGATCACCAGGCCGCCCCACAGCAGGTCCGGGGAGCGGAGTACTGCGTGGCCAGCGACGGTCCCAGGGACAGGTAGAACCCGCTGATCATCCATACCGCGACCAGGCACGGCAGGGCCATCACGAAGGTTCGCCGTGCCTGCCGCGGTACGGCCACCCGGGGCCGCAGCGAGGCCAGCACACCCGCCCGCGGCGTTGGGCAGCCACATGTCCTCGCCGAGCTCGTCTCGGCGGGTGAACAGTGGCGCGACCTCGGGGGCCTGCCGGGCGATGGCGTCACCGCCGCGAGGGCCGGTTCCCACCAGGACGAGCCTGCGTACCAGGTCGGGGCGGTCCAGGGTGATCAGCTGGGCGATCTCGCCGCCCATGGAGTGGCCGAGGATGTCGACGCTGGTCAGGCCGAGACCGTCGATGAAGCTGGCAGCGTCGGCTGCCATGTCGGCGATGGTGCCGGGAGCGGTGCCGGTGCTGCGGCCGACGCCTGCGTTGTCGAACAGGATGATCTCGCGCCCCGCTGCCAGCGCGTCGCTGATGGCAGGGTCGAAGTTGTCGAGATTGCCCATGAAGTGCTGGATGAAGACCAGCGGGGTGCCGGCCGTGGCCCCGAAGCGGCCGGGGCACCAGACGGCTCGGTGAGGGCGATGGTGGCCAGCGGCGCCTGGTCGGCGGCCAGGACCTGGGCTTCGCGGGCGGCAGCCCGTTGGCCATGCACGACGGGAACGCGCTCTGGGTGATGTAGGCGTCCCCGGTACCTGCGAGAGCACCGGGGAACGGGACCACGGTGAGGTTCGATGGCTCGGCGCACGATCCGGGATAGGCGGCCAGGAGCTGCGCCAGGGTCTGGCCCTGGTCGGGCGTAGGCGTCCACGTAGACCAGGCCCTTGACGTTGGTGTCGCCGGTGGCGGCGGCGGTGATGACGTCCCCGCCGTAGGAGTGGCCGACCAGGACGATGGGCCCGGGATCCGTGCAGGACGTCGCGAGGTATCGGCGTCGGAGGTCAGTCCGCGCAGCGGGTTCGGGGCGCCTTGACGGTGTAGCCGTCCTTGCAGCCGCTGGATCTCGCCGGCCCAGCTGGCGCCGTCGGCCCAGGCGCCGTGCTCGAGCACGATGGTGGGCTTGGGGCCGCCGCTGGCGGCAGCGCGAGTCGTCGTATGAGCGGAGGCGATCTGGCTGAGGGGAATGACGCGCCCGGCGCAGACAACCGAACATCCGTCCCGCGCGGTCACCGAGAAGCTCGTGAACATCGGCCGCCGGTCGGTCGCGGCCGGGCCGAGGCCTGCCCGTCGCAGCGCCTCGGCCGCCTGCTGCTGCCGCCCGAGCACCATGTAGGCACGGGCCAGGCCCTGGTACGCGGCGCGGAGCAGCAAGACCGGGAACTGGTCACGGACCGCAAGCACGAACTCCAGGTCGGCGATCACCTGCTCCGCCCGTCCGGGATCCTCGCTGGCAGTAAGGCCCGCCTCGGACAGGCCTGCGCCGGGCAGCAGTCTCCCGCCAGGGCCAGGCCGCGGAAGTACTGTGGCAGGCCGAAGTCCATGGTCGCGGCCTTATCCAGCTTGGTTAGCGCCGCGGCCACGTCATGGCCCGCGCGGACCTGGAAGAAGCCGCGCAGAGCCTGCGCCGTGGCATCGGCGGGGTTCCGTTCGGACAGATCCTGAAAGAGCAGCTCCCCTCGCGCTCGGCGCGTGCTGCTACCAGCACGGTGGCCAGGGTCACCACCGTATTACGGTGCGCCGCCTGACCGGCCGCCTCCTTCAGCGATCCGAGCAGGCGATTGCGGGAAATTGGTCCGGTCATGGTGATGTCCTTTCTGTGAAGGTCGAACCTCGGCCGAGAACGGCGTCCGCCTCAGCCCAGGCGGATTGCGGTACCTCAAGCGGCACGCGAATGCTGATTACGGCTCAGCGGCAGGCAGGCACTGCGCCCGCGAGCAGGACCGCAACCGGCCGCCGCGGGTCACCCGCCGCAGCCCCCGTGCTCCGAGCCAGACGACGCCCGGGTTAAGCCGGTCGGGATAGAGCCCGGTCATCTGGTCTATACTTCGGCGGTCGGCTTGTCGTCGAGCAGCCGGATCGCGTCCTGGAGATACTGCCGGGTTTCGTCCAAGATGGCCGGGTCGTCGGGCCGGTTCTTGTCCTTGTGACCTGCGACGACGACGCGCGGGTGAAGGGCGGCCACCCGGTCCAGGGCCCGCAGCCATTCGTGCAGGCCGCCGCCACCGCCTTCGAGGATGTACTGGTGGACGCCGTTGTAGGCGATGTCACCGGCCACGACCAGACCGACGGATGGCACGTGCAGCACCGAGGTCTTGTCGGTGTCGGTGTGCCCGGTCTCGACGGCCACGACCGAGTCGCCCTCCAGCCGGAATCCCTGCGCCGGAATCGGCTCGGCGAGCACCGGGGTGTCCGGACTGCCTGGGAAGATCCGGTCAAACAGCTGCTCGCGGCTGGGGCCGCTGCTGGCGCATGACCTCGATCGTGCCCTCAGTGGCGTAGACAGTGATGCCGGGGAAGCGCCTGGCCAGCTCCCCGGTGCCGAACCAGTGGTCGCCGTGCCCGTGGGTGGCATAGATGTAAGCCAGCCGCCTGCCGGACCGCTCGACCCAGTTGCCGACGGCCTGGATCTGGGTGCGGGTGAAGGGCGGGTCCACCAGGAGGGCGTCGTGCGCCCCGGAGATCAGCGTCGACGACAGCGGTGACCACGCCAGCGGGGCTCCGTCCGGCATGCGCTCGTCGCCGGCGAACTTGCGGGCCCGTCCGAAACGAAGACGTCGTAAGACAGCTGGGCCGGTGCGGTTGTGGACATGGGTATCTCCTCAATATTTTCGGGGTTCGCGAGTATGGGTTTCCTGGCGCAGGCGTGCGAGTAGCACCGGCGCGAGCCGGCGATCTCATTGGCTAGTGAGCGCGATCTTGCCGGTGGTGCGGCCGGACTCGAGGAAGTCGGCGCCGGCTGCCTCGGCCAGGGGCAGCGTTGTCTGGAGATGGACGCGGAGCTGCCCGGAATCGACCAGGCTCTGCCAGGCGGTGAGGCGTCTAGCGGCAGTGCGGCGGCCTCGGCATGAGACAGGCCGGCCGCTTGCGGGCGAGCTGGCGGGACGGCGCCGTCACGTATTGCGCGTAGGCGCTGGCCGCGCGCGGGAAAAACGGCATCCCGTGTACTTCGTCGCCTCGGTCGAACCGGGTGACGCCTTCCAGGTGCTCGATCACGCCAGAGACGTCCCAGCCGAGGATGAACGGCGGCTGGCCGATCGAGCGGGAACTGGCCAGACCGGATAATCGGCTCCACGGGGTTCACGCCCACGGCCTTGACGCGGACCAGCACCTCAGTGGCCAGCGGCACTGGCCGGTCTACCTCAGCAACCTCCAGCACCTCGGGACCGCCGAAAGCCTGCTGAACAACGGCATGCATGCGCTCGGGCATCGGGGACTCCTTGGTTAGGAACGCCACCGACGGCGGCTGCAGTCGTCGGGCCTGCCCTGCGACGAGCGGTGCGTCGTCTTGTCACCATCCTGCGTCGCGAGGCTGCGACCCGGTATCCGCAGCGCTACTGCACATTGCGGCTGCTTGTTGCGCGGCCAGCATGGCGATACTGCTGGTCTTGCCGACCGGGAAAGAACTG
>CAVRLD010000018.1:0-462744 GCA_963721915.1 uncultured Acidobacteriota bacterium
ATTTTCATTACCGGTCACGGCGATATTCCAATGAGCGTTCGAGCGATGAAAGCTGGTGCCGTTGAATTCCTCACCAAACCATTCCGCGACCAGGATCTGCTGGATGCTGTTCGCATCGCGCTGGACAGCGATCGTTCGAGACGTGAAAAGGAGAAACAAGCAACAGAACTCAAAGAGCGCTTCAACGCGCTGACTCCTCGCGAGCAGGAAGTGATTTCGATGGTCGCCTCAGGCATGTTGAACAAGCAAATCGCGGATCAACTCGGAACGGCGGAGAATACCGTAAAGGTTCATCGCAGCAGGGCAATGGAGAAGATGCGCGCGCAATCGGTGGCCGAACTCGTTAAAATGGTCGAAAAACTGAAGCCCTCTTCAGAGCCGCCCACGTCTTAAGCGATCTTCCCGCTCCCCCAAGCCCCTAGTAAACGAAAGAACTACCCGCATTGTCCTTTGTGGGACACAAAATCGACCAATGCCCAATAGATTCTTTTTCCACCTCGGAGTAGCCTTTGCCCCATTGGAGATTCAAAATGGCAACGAAACTAATCGCGGTCATTGACGACGATGAATCGGTTCGCAGGACGACGACACTACTCGTCGAATCTTTTGGCTTTCGATCGGCCACGTTTGAATCCGCTGAAAGCTTTCTTAGGAGTGGGCGACTGGACGAGACCTCGTGTCTGATCGTTGATGTACATATGCCTGGCATGAATGGATTGCAGCTGCAAAGTCAGTTGGCTGACGCCGGCAGTCGCATTCCTATCATTTTCATCACCGCTTTCGACGACAACGAAGCGCGTCGCCGGGCCATGCAAGCCGGCGCGGTTGCATTTTTGGGGAAGCCTTTTAACGACGAGCAGTTACTCGAACTTATTCGTAATGCGTTACATGACACGAATGGCGAAGCCGGAGTGACAAGGATTCTGATCTCGACCATTGACGACGATGTGTCCGTTCGCGGGACGATAACCCTGCTCATCGAATCTTTTGGATATAGGGCGGCAGCGTTTGAATCTGCGGAAACCTTTCTTAACTCTGCCCATTTGCACAGCACCGCATGTCTTACCGTTGACGCACGAATGCACGGGATGAATGGACTGCAGCTGCAAAGCCAGTCGGCTGCCATGGATTGCCGCATTCCAATCATTTTCATCACCGCTTTCGAGGATAAAGAGTCGCGTCGGCGAGCAATACAAGCTGGCGCTGTTGCATTTTTGGGAAAGCCTTTTACCGACGAGGAGTTAGTCCAGACGATTCGTTCAGTCCTACGTCAGGAGAAAGGCGGCAATGAGACAAAGTGACTTTGGACAAGAGAAGTGAATGCATTAATCATTTCGTCTGAATGATGCTCACATTTGTGGTTTCAGGGAAGCTCGCTGGGAGGTTGTTATGGAGAACGTCAACGACGGCTCGCCGATCGACGAGGTTTGCGGGGAGGATAAATTTGATGAAATTATAGGCAATAGCGCGGCGCTGAAGTTGGTGCTCGCTGAAGTGCAGCGAGTCGCGCCGACCGATTCCACCGTGCTGGTTCTCGGAGAGACAGGAACGGGAAAGGAGTTGATCGCTCGGGCCATTCACAATAGCAGCGCACGCAGTGCTCGCCCGTTAATCAAGCTGAATTGCGCGGCTATTCCCTTCGACTTATTGGAAAGCGAACTGTTTGGATATGAGAAAGGCGCTTTCACCGGAGCATTCGCGCAAAAGATTGGGCGTTTCGAAATGGCTGACACGGGAACTCTGTTTCTCGATGAAATAGGCGACATTCCGCTGGCCTTGCAACCGAAGCTGTTGCGCGTTCTGCAGGAAAAAGAGTTCGAACGTTTGGGAAGCGGCAAGACACATCGAATCAACGTTCGTCTGGTGGCCGCCACACATCGCAATCTAAGCGAAATGATCGCACGAAATCAGTTCCGCAGTGACCTGTATTATCGGCTCAATGTGTTTCCCGTCGTGCTGCCACCCCTGCGCGAACGCCGCGAGGACGTTGCGTTGCTGCTCGCGCATTTTGTCGAAGTCTTTTCCCAGCGCATGGGTAAGTGGATTAGCAGCATTCCGAAAGAAACGCTGGATGCGTTCACCTCCTACTCCTGGCCGGGGAACGTGCGAGAACTTCAAAACCTGATCGAAAGGGCCGTAATCCTCTCGGAAAAAGGAGCGCTTGAGAATCCATTCGCCACGTTGGACGCGAATCCAGTAGAAGCGAACCCGACCAACGCAAACTTCGTTGCACTGGGTTCCGCACAGGAGCTTACGTTTCGGGATTCGCAGCGAGTACTGATCCTGCGGGCCCTCCATGCGTCAAATTGGATGGTGGGAGGGCTCCGGGGTGCGGCGGCTCGGCTGGGACTGAAGCGGACCACCCTACTCTACAAAATGAAGAAGCTTGGCATCTCGCGACCGGTGCGCCAAGTGGAGGTGGCTGGGCTGAACCACAACGGCGAGCCAGAACAGCGCATGGCAACCGGCGACTGATTGAGTCGGGCCGCTGACCATGAACTTGATTCTTTGTCCGCAGAGGAGATGCTGTCTGAGCTGCTCATCGATAATCGAGAACTGATACGAGTTTTGCGTCTCATACACGGACTCTGTGAACGTTATAACGATGTAGCGAGTGCGAGCCTGATCGAGGTGTGGATTGATGAGACCGAACGCCGCGCATGGTTTCTCGTACGAAGGTGCCTCAAGTGGTGATGGAATGCGCAGCTTATTGTTCGAGGTAGGGGTCTTCAGTTCAATGCTTGTCGCTTTAGCTTTAATCCTGTCGTCTCTCGTTGTCGCAACACCGGCAGTGCATGCGCAGGCACAAACCGCCGGCGAAATTACCGGACATCTCTAACAACGCTGGCTCTGTCAAACTTTTTTGAGCGCACTTCCCCATTCACTCTGGAGAGTGGTCTTCCTCGTTTCCTTTGACCCTCTGTCATCGACGACCACGGCTCGTTGGTAATCTGTCGGGCAAATTCAGTTCGACCCAAACATCTCTGCGATCATAACTTCGACCATGATTACTACTGCAAACTCCCTTTTCAGGGAGCGGGATGCCCAATCAAGTGGACGACGCTCTACTTCACGCCATGTCCGGTTGCGAGCTTTCCCGCGTGCGAACCGAAACTAACCAATTGCGAATAGTCCCAACCGTTGCGCCACATCCAGTACAAACGAACCGCGAGTTTCCTGGCCATTGCTGCCTTGGCAATGTTCTTGTGTCGACGCATCGCCAGGTGCACATAGCGACGCCGCCAGTGCGGGTTACACCGTACCGCTGCTTGCGCTGCTTCTCCCAGCAAGTAGCGCAACAACGCATTGCCTTGCTTACTGAGATGTCCCAGTCGTTGCTTGCCGGCACTGGAGTCCTCGCACGGGATGAGTCCAATGTAGCTACCGATCTGCTTGCCACAGGGAAACCGATCCGGCGTCCCAATGACCTGAACGTAGGCTAGCCCGGTGACGGGTCCCACCCCAGGATGGGTCATCAACCGCAGCACCTCGGGCCGTTGATTGGCTTCTTGCTCGACTGCTGCTGTTAACTCCGCGATTTTTGGATCCAACTGATCCAGCAGCTCCAATAATTCTTTCCGGCGCCGACTGGCCCAGGGAGCCAAGGAGAGTTTCTCCAGCAGTGCTCGCCCCTGTTCGCTAAACAGTTTTTTCTTCCATCGATAGCCTTCATTCATGGCCACCGCCTGCAGCTGATTCATAATCCGCGTGCGCATCTGCACCAGTCGATGCCGGTGCCAAAGCAGTTGCCGCACGTCACGATTTTCCGGACTCGGTACCCAGATTCGAGGAAAGCGATTTTCAAGCAGTAACTTCAGCAAAAGTCGGGCATCCTCGCGGTCGGTTTTCTGCTTGCGGACTCGCTTTTTCTTGATCTCCGCGGCATCGCCAATCCACACCTCGAAACCCAACTCTGCCAGTAACCGCTCGAACCAGCGTGAATATCCGGTGGCCTCCAATCCCACACGCACGCTGACACCTCTCTGATTTAGGTCGCGATAGAACTTCTCTGCTTCACCGTCGCTGTGGTTCAGTTCCTGTTCACCACACTCACCGGTCTCTTCCATTAAAAACGCAATCGTCTGAAAGCTCGGGTGATAATCTACGCCTATAATCAACATGTCTGGCTCCTTCCTCCCGAGCCTTGGTCGTTGAACAACCACAGTCTACTCGGGTCGGGGGAGCCAGCATTGTTATGAAATCAAGTCCGGGATCCATCCAATGCCGCCATTTCCAATGCTGCCGTTACGGCTACGAACAGCGCGACCGGCGCCGTTCGCAAGGCACAAACCGATAGCCAAGGACACTGCGCATTAACGGATCTTCCCGAGGGCACGATGAGGTGTTTTCTGTTTCTCGGAAGCGTCTTGGTTTTTATTCCATCGACTGCGGCTCAAGGAACTGCCATCCGAGGCCGTGCGACTGATCCGCAAGGAGCTGCCGTAGTCCGCGGCAGGGTCACTCTGGACGATGCTGCGGGGAAAGGCCGAACCCCGACTTTCAAGACAGGTGCGGAATAGGCCTGTCATTTGCGTGATTGAGATCAAAATGAACCACATGACGCAGCACGATCACCAGCAGATGATCGGACCACATGCGAACCACGACCGTCACGCCGGACACTCAGTTGCGATGTTTCGCGACAAATTTTGGCTGAGTCTTGCTCTCACGATCCCCGTTGTATTTTGGTCGAGCGACGTTCAACAGTGGCTCGGGTACACGGCACCCCCGTTCCCCGGCTCAAAGTTTATTCCACCCATCCTTGGGACAGTCGTCTTCCTTTACGGAGGCCTCGTTTTCATCCGTGGGGCAAGGGGCGAACTTGCCGATCACAAGCCCGGCATGATGACGCTCATCAGCTTGGGAATCATAGCTGCATTTGGCACTTCTCTCGCTGCGACATTCGGCATTCTCTACATTGACGTTTGGTGGGAACTCACATCACTGATTACAATCATGCTTCTCGGTCACTGGCTCGAAATGCGAGCCATCTCCCAGGCACGCGGCGCTCTCAATGCGCTCGCCGCCCTTCTTCCGGACACCGCCGAACGCGTGAAGCGTGCAGACACGGAATCTGTTCCAGTCTCTGAGCTACGCGTTGGCGACATCGTTCTTGTTCGGCCCGGAGCGCGCGTTCCAGCAGATGGCACGGTCGTTGAAGGCACCGCCGATGTTGACGAGTCCCTGATCACCGGCGAGTCCAAAACGGTGCCGAAGGGAGCGGGCTCTAAGGTCATCGCGGGAACAGTTGCCAGTCGCGGAAGTCTTCGCGTCAGGATCACCGCAGTCGGGGACCAGACGGCTCTCTTCGGAATCATGCGGCTCGTGGCCACCGCCCAGACTTCTAGCTCCCGCGCACAGGCTCTTGCCGACCGTGCAGCCGCGATCCTTTTTTACGTGGCAGTCGTCTCCGGCGCGATTACTTTCGCCTACTGGTGGTTTTCAGGCGACAAAGAACACGCCCTGATTCGAACGGCAACGGTCCTCATCATTGCCTGCCCGCACGCCCTGGGACTGGCGATTCCGCTGGTAATCGCGATTCAACATCGCTCGGCGCTCAAAACGGACTCCTTGTTAAGGACCGACTCGCGCTCGAACGCGCGCGCAATCTGGACATCGTCATCTTCGATAAGACCGGAACCTTAACACGCGGTTCTCCAGCGGTTTCGGACGCGGTGGCTGCACAGGGCATTACCGAAGAGGATTTGATTGCCCATGCTGCCGCTGTGGAATCCAACTCCGAGCATCCACTTGCCAAAGCAATCGTCGCTGAAGCCAAACGCCGAAACGTGAACCGATTGTCAGCCACGAATTTCGAGGCGCTGCCCGGTCGAGGAGCCAAGGCATTCGTGGAAGGCAAGACTGTCGAAATCGGCGGACCCCACTTGTTGACTGAAGCCAAGGTGACGATGCTGCCAGAGGTTGAAGAACGGACAGCCGCATGGGCATCCGATGGGAAGACAGTTCTCTATGCCGTTGCAGAAGGGCGATTGCTCGGTGCCTTCGCAGTTGAAGATGAGATTCGGCCCGAATCGAAAGAAGCCGTCACCGAACTTCACCGGCTTGGTATCCGGGTTGCCATGATCACTGGAGATTCGAAGGCGGTTTGCCAACTCGGTCGCCCGGCGCATCGGAATCGATGAGGTTGCAGCAGAGGTTCTCCCCGCTGACAAGGCTGCGGCGCTAAAGCGCTTTCAGGCGGGCGGAAAGAAGGTCGCGATGGTTGGCGATGGCGTGAACGATGCACCGGCTCTGGCAACAGCCGATGTCGGAATCGCCATCGGGTCGGGAACCGATGTGGCAGTTGAGTCCGCGGGAATTGTGCTCGTGCGCAGTGACCCACGCGACGTGGTCGGCGCCATTGAATTATCTCGCGCGACTTACAGAAAAATGGTCCAAAATCTCGTTTGGGCAACCGCTTATAACCTGATCGCCATCCCCGCCGCCGCAGGTCTCTTCGTCCGTTGGGGAGTTGAACTCCCCATGAGTGTCGGTGCTGTGGCGATGAACTCGTCTACCATCATCGTAGCCATCAATGCTCAGTTACTTCGCAGACTCAACTTGCATTCGTACGACGTGTCGCGCGTTCGCCACACGACCTGACCCGGTTCGGCCGGTCCGTTCGCGTCAGGCGCTTGCGGCGTGGGCCGCTGCCTGGAGTGCCTTCATTGCCAGAAGGTACGAGCGGGGGCCGTTGCTCACGCGGGCGACGCCGTGTTCTGCGAATACGCGCAGCGGCGAAGTGCCCTCTGCAATCATGATATTCAGAGGGACGGAGACGTTTGCGTGGCGCGCGCGATCATGCCCGGCCAAGCCTGATCACGGCCATTCGGGCTACGGGAGAGGCTGGGATAACGTCGACGACGAGATGCCGCCAAGGACTACTTGGCATTGCTGGGCTCCGTCAGGACTGCTCCGTCTTCGGCGATGAAGATTGCCAACAGGCTCGCGGGTTCGCTGGTGCTTGCATTCTCGCTGACCAAATGATTACTTCCTGGGGGCTCGAAGAACGTCTCACCCGCTTTGTAGACTCTGGCCGGCCCTGTTGCGGAAGTTTGCGAACGAATCCTGCCGGTCAGTATGTACGCAAAGACGCTACCGGCGTGATGGTGAACACTGGATTTTCGGCCCGGCGGGTACTCGACCACCTCCGCCGTCAGAGTTTGTCCGGGCACGTTTGGAAGCTTGACCGCAGAGACCTTCCTTACGCGCTCATCATTCTGCACGCCAAGCGTGGCGCCCACTCCAAGGAGGGCGGCGAGCACGCAAGCGAGCAGTAGAGTCTTGCTGTTTAACATTGGATATCTCCCTTCTAATGTTTCTGAACTACGGCATTTACAGATGGTCACGCGTCGAGCCGGCCTTGGCCGATGTTGCACCCTTGCCGAAGATGATCGAAGCTTCCGAGTTGTGCGGTGTTAGTTGCACGCCTTGAAAGTCGCCCGCCGCGATGGCGACTGCAAATGTGGATGCGGTGAGAATGCATGCGAGTGAGATCGTTGGCGACCAGGTGAAGGCAAAAGAAGCGATTGGGTTTCACGTAACGGGGCGTCGAGAGATGTGCGGATTGACGCCGTTTGTTTTCGCACGCCTATGCGTTAGCATGATGGCGCTCTTGGTCGCCGGTGCAGTTCGCTTTTCCGGTGAACCCGTCACGGTTTGTCTTGTGGGCTGCGCTTCCGCGGCTCCGCCGGTCGTAACTTCCGCGCCAGCCCTTGCGGCCCTGGCAACTTTCGGCCGGTCGCGCGCGGTCGAATGATTCGAGAGACTCCCTGGGGGCTGCACGGTTAATCCTCCGCAGTGATCGAACTGAATCGCTGGCTTCGGCAAGTTCGTTGACGATTCCCAATGTCCGAAGGGCCACGCAGGAATTTCCTCGCCCACAGTCGTTCATGAGCTTCATTCCTCAAGGTACGCAAAAAAGAACTGCAAGAATGCGGCCATGGCAAAGCACTGGAAATAAATGACCGAGAAAACAAAAAACTCGCGAGACTTCAAGAACTCCCTGTTTCTCGGGAGTTGACTTGCGAAAACGTTCCGATGGCGCGCTGAAACCTCGAGTTAAATTCCAATTGGTAGAGATGAGATCGCTGACTGGATCGAGTGGTGTAGCACCATTTGAGGAACCGCATCTGGATCATGCTGAGTACAGATAAAACGAGTGCGGACTTAAGCGCAGCATGCTGGTTTCAATCCACATTTAACGCGGCATGATTGTGAAGCGTTCCGGTGTCAACGAGCCAACATGGTGACACGACCGCCGTTTGACGCTGCTTGGCAGTGTTGAGCCGACTTTTTTCGGCAAACCCACTATTCACAATAGAAGCAATAGGCCTGTCATTGGCCCGCCGTTTGCATGAATGATTATGGATCGACGCGGTGCGGCTAACAGTGCGGTGGCATAGCAAGACCGATGGTCGCATTCGCTAATTTTGGCCTCGTAGTTCAAACCGGCCGCCTGGAGGAATCGTTATGCGTTTGGGCATACCCCTGATCGTTTTTTCGCTCTGCACGTTGGCTGGATATGCGGAAGTCCGGTCACAAAGCAAGAGCGGCCCCAATGGATTTGCGCTGGTCGACAAAAGCGGAAACATTAGCAAGCCAGCGGACGTTCGCGATACCTACCAGTCCTTGGGCGCCTATACGGTTCTCGACCCCAAGGGAAATCAGATGCACATGACGTACGCGTCGCCCGGTTCGGCGGAGGCGTACCGGAAAACTGGGAAGTTCCCGGACGGAACAGTCTTGGTCAAGGAGGTCTTCGGCACGGATCACGCGCAAATGACTACAGGTGACGCGCATTGGGCCTCGGGGACCAAAGTCTGGTTCGTAATGATCAAGGACGAAAAGGGCCGCTTCACCGACAATCCACTCTGGGGAGACGGATGGGGATGGGCGCTGTTCAAGTCCGATGCTCCCGACAAGCAGGTGGCAACCGATTACAAGAAGGATTGCCTGGGATGCCACATTCCCGCGCGGTCGACGGATTGGATCTACGTCCAAGGTTATCCAGTTCTCGCCTCAAAGTGACCCGGTGCAAAAAAGCGGTGAGTCAAAACTAATTTAAAGGAGATGGCCGAATGCGAAAGATCTTGTTGGTGGTGATATTAGGACTGGGAGTCGCCGCAGCGAGTTCACTCTCGCGCTATTCGAATCCGGTCGCGGCTGACTCGTCACAAACAACGGCGGTGTTCGATTCGGACGGGAAAATGAAACTACCCGTCGGCTACCGGCGTTGGGTTTTCATCGGTGCCCCGTTGACACCCAACGCGCTCAACAATGGCAAAGCCAACTTCCCCGAATATCACCACGTATACGTCGAGCAGAAAAACCTTGACGCGTACCTCAAAACCGGGGCCTTTCCCGAGGGAACGGTCATCGTAAAGGAGCTAACCCGTGTCTTGAATCCCACCTTCCCCGATGGTTCGCGCACCGAACCATCCGGCAGAGGATATTTCAACGGTGAATACAACGGCATGGACGTGACTGTGAAAGACAGCAAGAGATTCGCCGCGACCAATGGCTGGGGCTTCTTCAACTTCGGGCACCACCCGCTTCCGTATGCCGAATCTGCAAAGGAAGCTTCTACGGCCGAGTGCGCCGGCTGTCATATAGCCTATGTCGCCAAAACAGACATGACTTGGGTCCAGTTCTATCCACTTCTCCGAGACGGAGACAAGACCAAGTAACTCGACTCGGGGAAGCCGAGTTAGAAAGCGAGCCGATGATGGCTTACCTAGTAAGATTGGCGATCAGTGTGTTGTTGATGGCGTTGACAGCGGTGAGCCCACAGTCCGGTGACAAGGGGCCGGTATTCACGAAGGACGGAAGTCTGGTTTTGCCGTCAGGCTTCCGATCATGGGTTTTCATCGGAGGACCGATCACGCCCAACGGGCTTAATGACGGGGGTGCTCCCTTTCCTGAATTTCACAGCGTCTACATCGAAAGGGAAAACCTTCGTTACTACCAAAAGAATGGCAAATTTCCGGAAGGAACCGTGCTGGTTAAGGAACTCGCCCTCGCGCAGGTCGGGGCACATCCAGACGGATCTCTCGATTCAGCCTCGGGACGGGGGTACTTCCCGAGTACGCTGAACGGTCTGGACGTGATGGTGAAGGACAGCAAGCGTTATTCCAAAACAAACGATTGGGGATTCTTCACTTTCGGCCACCATGCCGAGCCTTACGAGTCCGCCGCCAAAGAAAGTCCGCAGTGCGCTTATTGCCATATCGCGAGCGTTGCGAAAACGGACATGGTTTGGGTTCAATATTACCCTCTCCTGAAAACCAAGATCGACTAATGTAGCCTGACCGTGGAAGAAGAAATGTCGTGAAGACGAGATTGGAGCCGGCCAGGTGAGTATCAGCCACACAAGATCACTTAAGCCGCCTATCGCAGCACATCACCGAAAGGACAGAAGCGATTGAATACGCTCCTTACGAAACAGCTACCGGAAGCACCGGGTAAAGAGATTGAAGTCATTACTGTCAATTACGCCCCAGGAGCCGTCGACACGATCCACCGGCATGATGCGCATGCGGTTGTCTATGTTCTCGAAGGGGAAGTTGAGATGCAGGTTCGCGGAGGCATGCTTCAGCGGCTTGGTCCCGGGCAGGTATTTTACGAATCACCTGAAGACGTTCATACCGTAAGCCGTAACGCGAGTAAGACGAAACCAGCGAAGTTCGTCGTATTTTTCATCAAAAATGAAGGAGCACCGATTCTCACTCCCGTTCACTAGCTTCGGACGCGAGCAATGTATTTCCCCGATGAAATCATTTTGCCTAAAGCAATATTCCTTACGTGGAACTTTGACAAGGGTTGCCATGGTTTCCGTTCCAATCGTGGCAGAGACATGCGCACGCAGAGGAGCTGGGTTTTCGCGATTTCTCCAGCTTGTTCCTGGTGAAGGAGAATCGCAGACAACTGGGAAACTCTGCGTGTTGCATTTCTTTTATAAAGGTCAGCTTAACATCGCGAGTCTTTGCAATGGACGAACGAAGCGAAAGTGGGATGCAATGCTAAATCTTGAATCTGGCGATCGAATTGAACTGTTCTACGAAGATTCCCCGGAAGCGACAATTCGCGCGACCGTCAACCGTTTGTTGAGCGATCGGGACGAAGGAATGAGCCTTGTATGAATTCAAAAACCGCGCAACTCACCGGGAATGGGACAGAGATTGTCCGTCTGTTCGCACGGTTTGCGCTAGGAGCTTCCTTTCTATCCGCTGTGGCTGATCGTTTTGGCCTGTGGGGGCCACATGGAGCAAAGAACGTATCCTGGGGAGATTTCGCTCATTTCGTGGAATACACACGCGCGGTGATGTCGCTCTTCCCCAGTTCTGAATAACCTGAGAACGGCCACGACAATTTCGGTCACTGGCTTAAAGCGTGTTCGTAGACGACGCTTTCCTAGACTGCTGTAGCAACCTCGATTGCGCCGGGAGACTAGGCATCATCGGAGTGACATTGTTGTGACAGCACCAGATGAAACGACCCAGATTCAGCCGAGTAAGGTTAAGAGCGTTCGGCTTTCAACCGAATGCTCGATCAAGTCCCGAAGCCAGAATCTTCACTCTGCAGGCACTAGCAAAGATCCCGTAGCCCGGAAATCCAAACGTGGCACTACATTCTTATGACGGGGCTTGTTCACTCTGGGCACATTCTCAAGAAGAACGTTCCCTTCAGCAACTTCCGCACCATCGATTTACGCTTCGCATTCCAAGCATTCGGTCATGAGCCGAATGCTCTACCCATTCTCTGTAATTGATTGAGGTCAAAGAGTTTTGGCTCCCCGGGGAGGATTCGAACCTCCAACATTTCGGTTAACAGCCGTTGGAATTACTTACTAATAATTTACCGGAGCGGGAGTTTTCCGAGAAGAATCAGCAAGTTGCGATGAAACGTGAGCGTCAACGTCTCCTTTTTATTCACCTTTTGTTCGCAAGTTCTCACCTTTTTTCCACGACTGCCGTTACATTTTCGTGACAGCCGACCGGGATAGAGTATTACTTCCGAGCGGCCGTAATCCGTCCAGGATCGATGCCAAGCGTAGAGATAGCTGTTTACAAGCCGACTCATTACTAACCCAACGCCAACCTGCGCAATTGTGCCTCTCGAAAATGGCGAAATATCTGAGCGGATGGGGGTTACACATCCTTCATAATCCTCGCTCATGCCCATTTTTCTCACGACACTCCTTGCGTCTGTGCGCTCGATCTTCCAATCGCGTGCCGCCGTCGAGCTCGAGAACCTGGCTCTGCGCCACCAAATCGCTGTGCTTTGGAGATCTGCGGCAAAACGCCTGAAATTGACCTCCGCCGACCGCCTGTTGTGGATCTGCCTGTCCCGCCTCTGGCATGACTGGCGCTCGGCGCTGGCCATCGTCAAGCCAGAAACGGTCCTTGCCTGGCATCATGCCGGCTTTCGCTTGTTCTGGACCTGGAAGGTGCGACACGGCCAACCGGGACGACCTCTCATTTCGCGCGAGGTCCGAGATCTGATCCGCAAGATGTGCCGGGAGAACCCCACTTGGGGTGCACCCCGCATCCACGGCGAACTTCTCAAGCTTGGCATCAACATCGGGGAGAGTAGTGTCAGCAAATACATCGTGCGCCCCCGCAAACCCCCGTCTCAAACCTGGCGCACATTCCTGGAGAATCACACGAAGCAACTGGTTTCGATTGACTTCTTCACGGTGCCTACGATCCGCTTCCCAGTACTCTACGTGTTTCTGGTGTTGGCCCATGACCGACGTCGCATCCTGCACTTCCATGTGACCGCTCATCCGACCGCGGAGTGGACCGCACAGCAACTGCGAGAAGCATTTCCCTTTCATCAACTCCCGCGCTTCCTGCTCCGCGACCGTGACGCTATTTCTGGCAATGACTTCCGAGAACACCTACGAGACATGGGTATCTGCGAAGTTCTGTCTGCACCGCGCGCGCCTTGGCAGCGTGCCTATGTCGAACGGGTGATTGGATCCGTTCGCCGCGAGTGCCTCGATCATGTGATCGTCTTCCATGAAAGCTCGTTACGACGCATCCTGAATTCGTATTTCGATTCCTATCACCGTTCGAGAACACATCTTTCGTTGGGGAAGGATTCACCGCAGCCACGAGCGATTCAGCCCCCGGCAATGGGGTCCGTCGTGGCGGTGTCGCAGGTCGGTTGACTGCACCACCGCTACGAACGACGTGCTGCCTGAAAGAGTCTAGAATCTACTCTGGCTGCGTGCTGCTCGTCCTTGCCATTTGAAAGTTTGAAATTACTTGTCCGAACAGTGCTCGCCAAACGGTGGCGCACCGCCGGATTCGTTTCACCAGATTGAAGCACGGCTGTCCATTTGCTTGGAGGAAGGACTTCCGCCATGGGCTGCACGGAATTTTCGGTCAGCCAGCGCTTTACGGTAGGGTACTGAAAGCAAGCAGCCAACACTATTCAGTGCGACTGGGTTGCACGTTCAGCCTGAGAGAAACGGCCCCTCGTCTGGACCCAACCGAAGGCTGCCCAAGGAAAAGTCTCTTTCCGAATGTTCACGGATCCTGGCTAGGTCCTTTTCAGCCTGAAACCAATCAATTTCGGGGGAGCCGGTCGGACGGCCGCGGCGTTCCCAGTATATGTAAGCCAGTCTCTCCGTAGCGTCGTGCAAATCCCCAGCAAAGAAGTCTTTCATGGCGTCGAATTCCTAAGAATCTGCGCCATGGCGCGAGTTGAAATGGTGGACGCACCAGCTAATCGCAGAATGAGCTCAGCGACGCCGATGTATGGAGCAAAGAGTTTTTCAAGCATTGAGATCTCCCAGCCAATTCGTGAGGATGTGTCGAAGCTACGGAACTGACCTTTTCGCCTTACGCCAAAGGCTCCCGCTCCGCACATCCGCCACAACGGAGGCGGATGAGATGAACGCAAGCCCTTATGGCAGATAGAATCGCATGGTGGAGCCGAATATAATCTTGTCAGGCTTGGGTGGAGAACTCTGTTCAAGGTTGAACACCTGAACGTTAATCGCATTGGAGAGAACGCACGCTGCGTTTCTTCGTCGGGCGACCCGCCGATTGGCTTTCAAGGTAGAGTGCAATGGCCTTGCGGATGACCGCGGAGACAGGTACTCCAGTTTCTCCCGAAAGAACCTTGAGCTTTCTCATGTGGTCATCCTTGATCCAGACATTGGTACGTTTCATATGCACCTTTATACGCCTATCGGCGGATCTCCATCTAACCTGAAAATCAGAGCTGCAACCCCAGAACGAAACAGGAAAGCTTCAGAGACATTATCTCGCCCGGGTAATTCGCCAGGTGTTCAACCTTGAACAGACTTCACAAGCCTATTCTGTCAAAAGCGACCGTTGAAACCCGTTTCGATGCCAAAAGGAATTCCTCGCCAGCATCTGATGACACAAATCTGGAGGTGAGTTATGTTTCGCCACACAATTCCGATTGGGCGCGTCCTTGGAATACCTATCGATTTGGACTACTCCTGGTTCTTAATCGCCGTCCTAATTACGTGGGTCTTAGCCGTCAATTACTATCCGGTTGAATTCAAGGGTGGCACGAGTGCCGAATACTGGCTGATGGGCGCTGTCACAGCAGTTTTGTTTTTTGCGAGCATCGTTGTGCACGAGCTGGCCCATTCATGGGTGGCTATCCGCTATCAAATACCGGTAAGCCGAATCACCTTGTTCATCTTTGGCGGCGTGTCCCAGATCGCAGGTGAACCCCCAAGCGCGAGCGCGGAATTCCTAATTGCTGTGGTCGGCCCGCTCACTAGCTTTGCGCTGGCAGCGCTCTTTTATCTTTCGGAGCCGTTGCTTGTGAACGTCGCGCCGGCTCTGGCAGTAGCCAAGTATCTCGCGCTCATTAACGGCATGCTGGGACTCTTCAACCTGATTCCAGGATTTCCGTTAGACGGCGGACGAGTTTTTCGGGCTATTGTCTGGGGAGTTTCGAAGAGCTTTCGGCAAGCTACACTCATCGCCGCCAGTACAGGCCGATTCTTTGGATTTCTTTTTATCGTGGTCGGCGTATGGCAGGCACTGAGAGGGAATGTTGGCAATGGATTGTGGACGGCCTTCATCGGCTGGTTCCTCGAAAGCGCTGCCGGGGCCCAAGTCCAGCAGCAAATGGTGCAAGGTCTATTAGTCGGCCACAAAGTATCAGAGGTGATGGGAAATGCATGCATCCACGTACCGGGAGACACTTCACTCCAAAAGCTGGTAGATCAGGAGGTTCTTACACACGGTCGACGTTGCTTTCTCGTGGACCGAGGAGACCGCGTAGTCGGATTGCTAACACTTCACAACTTGAAGGAGATTCCTCGGCCCTCATGGGCGACGACCACTGCAGCCCAGGCCATGATACCCGTCGAGAAGCTAAGCACTATCGATCCCAACGCAGAATTGTGGACGGCAATGGAAAAGATGGGTCGGGACGGAATTAATCAAATGCCAGTCATGCTGGGAAACAACCTCGTCGGAATGCTTTCGAGAGGCGACATTGTGAAATATCTTCAAACCCTGCAGCAGGTAAGCGCATAAGACTCGGCAGGGGCCAAAGGTTTCTTGCCGCGGATTAAGAACGAGAGTTTTTTCGATTCGACAGATAAGGGTAAGCGACGTTCTTGGATCGAGATGGCCACGACAGACCAATCGCGGCGAGAAATTCTACTCAGACTCTTCGGCTGGGCAATGAGTGAATTTCCTGCGGGCCGGGACGACTGTTGTATCACGTCTAGAATCGACGGGCCACTGCCGCACAAGAGTATTCGAGGGAGAAGCACTCTATGAACGCGCTGCGGAATGTTTTGGAACAAGCGCAACAAATGCGGGTGGCAGTAGGCCATTTCAATGTTGCTGATCTGGTTCTATTGAAGGCCGTCTTTGTCTCCGCACAGGAGCTGAAGGTTCCAGTTTTGGTTGGTGTATCCGAGGGCGAGCGCGAGTTTATGGGAGTCCCTCAGATCGCGGTATTGGTGCGAAGTTTGCGCGAGGAATTCGATCTCCCCATTTTTCTTAATGCAGACCATACGCATTCCCTCGTGAAAGTGGTGGAAGCTGCAAAGGCTGGATTTGATGCGGCTGTCTTTGACCTTTCCGCGCTCGTTTGAACAAAATGTGCGTCAAACCAAGCAGGCCGTCGAAGCGCTCAAAGCACTAAACCCTTCTATTTCGGTTAGAGGGAGAGATCGGCGATATCGGAACCGGGTCCGAAATACACACAGAGGCTCCGGACCTTTCAAAGAGTCTCACGACTCCTGAGGAAGCCAGACAATTCGTCGAGTCCACGGGTGTTGACATCCTCGCTCCCGCCGTGGGCAACAGGCAAGGCATGCTCAAAAGGTTCAGGGAGAAGCGAGGAAGCACTTGGATATCGAAAGAATCGCTCAGATCAAAAAATCGGCGCGCATCCTGCTGACACTGCATGGCGGCTCGGGAACCGATGACAACGACTGACGCAATGCGATCGCGGCAGGAATCAATATTGTCCACATCAATACGGAGCTGCGGGTTGCCTGGAGACGAGGCTTGGAAAACGGCTTGGCAAAACAACCAGCCGAACTTGCTCCATACAAGATCCTTCCGACGGCGGTTGATTCTGTGAAGCAGGTAATTCTCTCCCGGTTAAAGCTGTTTTAACAGTGAACAAAAACTCGGTAAGGGGCTAATAGCGCCGCCCGCCAGAGCACAAGGAGAGGGCATTTGCGCCGTCACGATGCTGATTGCTGTGCGGCCGGGTCAACCGAGCCTTCGACTCGCTGCTGGAGTTTAGGCATCAGTTCGAAGTACGGCTGAATGGCAGGTGAATTCGAATCACGGAAAGCCTCGTAAGTTCCATCGAAGAGAATGCCTCCCGCATCCAGCATGATGATGCGTGGTTCCAGGCGGTAAAGCATGTCTTTGTCGTGAGTAATGAGGAGAGTGGTTCGAGCCAAGCCAGATGAGGTTGTCCGTTGATGCACCGACCCTATCAAATCCCGGATCTGATCGGCGATCTGCGGATCAAGGCCTGTGGTCGGCTCATCGTAGAGGAGCAGAATCGGGTCTAGTGCTAACGCGCGAGCGATCGCGACTCGCTTTGCCATGCCACCCGAGAGCTGGTCGATCGTCAGATCCAGGTCCTTGTCGGGATCCAAGGCGACTTCACGAAGGACTTCATACTGCTTGCTGTGAATCGCGGATTCGTCAAGACCTTGGACCTCACGTAGCGGCAAAGCGATGTTGTAGCCCACCGTTCGACCCAGCAGCAGCGCGTTGCCCTGGAACACCACCCCCCAGTGCCGCTGAAGTCTTGCCATGCCCACGACATCAAGTGTGGCTAGATCGACGAGGAGCGAACCCTCCGATTCGTGGTCTGCGAGGAGAACACGTCCTCGGTCGGGCTGATCGAGTCCGATGATATGCCGCAACAACGTCGTCTTGCCGCTTCCTGATCCTCCTACAATGGCGATCATCTCACCGCGATGTACTTCCAAGTTGATTCCCTCGAGCACATGATGGCTGCCAAATGATTTGTAAAGATTGTCGATGCGGATTTCAACTGAAGGTGACAGCGTAACTCCTCGATTCTGTGCATGCGGTGAAACTTGTTCGCTCATTTCGGTCTTAGGGAGCTGGGATGGATCGCTAAATCGTCTGACATCGACCTTCTGACCCCCTCGCTAATTCTGAGTTTCTGTCGCTAAGCTGCTTGGTCTTGGATTCTAAAGACTCGATTTCAGCAATCAGCATGATAAAAAGCTGTGTCATTACAAAGATCAATCACCCCAGGAATATACGCTCTCTTGGCCAAAAGGACACCTCCGTCCTCTGCAGGCAGCTCTTACCTCAGCAGCGACGTTCTCCGTGAGAGCAGTCTTGCCGATCTTAACCATGCTGTGGGCGTCGCCGGCCAGGCTGGTTCTCGTGGTTTCCCGTGCATCGCTGTTGTGTCTCGAGGGCTTGGCGCACTCAGTGCACGCACGGGAGGCGCCTCTGCATGGATTGGCGCCTGGCGCGTTGCGTTTTGGGGCGCCCTGGCGATGGCCGCGACCGCAGGCATCGGAGCACTATTCGGAACCATAGTGTCGTGAATCGCGTTCGCCTGCCGCCCACGCGACAGATTGCTGAGATACAATCACCGGATGATTTTTCCGCAATTCGCTCGGCTCACAGATGCCGCGCTACTCCTCTTGCGCATCATGGTCGGAATCGTGTTCATGACTAGTGGATGGAAGCATCTCAAAGACCCCGAGGGACGAAGCAAGGACATTGGAATGAGCAAGGGCTTCACGATTTTTCTGGGAGCTGCTGAATTCGCAGGAAGTCTCGGAGTTATCTTTGGCGTCGTCGCGCAACCCGCCGCCATCGGTTTGATTTTAATTATGCTCGGCGCGATTCAGAAGAAGATTTTCGTTTGGCAAACTGGCTTTTGGGGAAAATCAGGCACGAATGGCTGGAGCTACGACGTCATGCTCGTTGTCATGAATCTCGTTATCGTCACCACCGGTGGCGGGAACCTTTCTCTGATGAAGTGGTTCACGTAGTTCATCGCTGCAGAGAGCGCAGCGCCACGCGCTGCTTTCCTCCTCCTTCTTACTTCCTTTCTTGCTTGGCGTGGGTCTCGGCCGTGACCAGGGTCCAGATATTCGCCGTATATCTGTTGACGGAAACAATGATGTACAGTCGCAGAGCGATGTCGCTAACCGATCGATCCTATCCTCCTTCTTTGGCCAGCCCATGGCGCCCCCTTGGCAACAGAAGCTTTCGCAATCTGCTCATTGCCGACTTGATCTCCGACGTCGGAGCTTTCATGCAGAGCGTAGGTGCGGCGTGGTTGATGACGTCGCTCACCGACAGTCCGCTGTATATCGCATTGATTCAGACCGCCGCAGCCCTGCCGTTTTTCTTGCTCGCTCTTCCTGCTGGAACAATCGGAGACATCGTGGACCGGCGCAAGTTGATCCTCGTGACCGAAGTGTGGATGTGCATAATCGCGGCAGTGCTGGCGATCGCGACACTCGCAGGTGTAATGACACCCTGGCTTCTGCTCCTGCTTACGTTCGCTCTCTCGGCGGGAGATGCCGTGGAAGCTCCGGCGTGGCGCGCTACCTTTCCCGACCTCGTCGACAAGCAAGAGCTGCCTGCGGCTCTTGTGCTGAACGGAGTTGAGTTCAACTTGGCGCGAGCGGTGGGTCCCGGTCTCGCCGGCATGATCGTGTCCGTCCTAGGAGTTGGCGTCACGTTCGCCCTGAATACGTTCTCTTTTTGGGGGGTGATTTTTGTCGTTGCTAGATGGAAACGCCCCAAGCTGAAGAGTGAGGTGCCGGTCGAGAACTTCCTCGGAGGTATTGCCGCCGCCGTCCGCTATGTTCGGTACTCTCCGGGAATTCGCACGCTCTTGATGCGGTCGGCGATTTTGATTTTCTTTACCAGTTCTTTCTGGGCTCTCTTACCGACGGCAGCTAAGAAGTTAAGCCACAGCCCTGCTGTCTACGGCCTCCTGCTGGGGTGCTTCGGAGCAGGAGCTGTGCTGGGGGCCGTTCTGCTTCCCCGGGCCCGGGCAAGGTTCTCCGTCGAGGTCATCCTTGGTATCGCAACCGCGGTCTTTTCCGCTGTTCTGCTTAGCATGTCGTTTCTGAGAGGACCGGTGCTTCTGTGCGCCCTCATGCTGTTCGGGGGAACGGCATGGACGATATTCATGTCGGTATTCAATGTCGTCGTACAGAAGCTTGCTCCCGACTGGGTGCGCTCGCGAGTTCTGGCTTTCTATCTTTTCGTGTTTCAAGGGAGCGTCGCGGTGGGCAGCACGCTCTGGGGAATTGTAGCCACGCACACGAGCGTTCATCGAACGCTGGCGATTGCGGGAATAGGTACCGCGGCGTGTCTGCTGCTGCAGCCGGTGCTGCGTCTTCCGAGCACTTCCGTCGACCTGAGCGCGTGGAACCATTGGCTGCGGCCGGCCATGTTTCAAGAACCGGATCCTGATGACGGGCCAGTCTTGGTCACAGTCAAGTACGTCATCGACCCCGCCAAGACACAGGACTTTTTGCATCACATCTACAGGTACGAGCGCATTCGCCGCCGGGACGGTGCGACGGAATGGGGAGTGTTTGCCGACACGGAAACGCCCGATGTTTATCTGGAGACTTTCGTCGTGGACTCTTGGGCGGAGCATGAACGGCAGCACGACCGTTTCACGAAGGCTGACCATGAAGCCGAACGGCGAGTGCAGAGTTTTGCGTTGAAACCGATCGAAGTAAAGCACTATGTCCACGCTCCGAGGAGCCGGCGCTCGTGATGTTTTTTCCGCGGGGCTCCGGCGAAACGGCGAAAGGGCCGAGGAAGGTCCACCATGTCGGAGGCTGAGCGATATGACAAAACTCGGCTGCCTAGAATGACGAGGTTCCCCATCCAACCTGACAGACTTGTCGTAGGTGAACTGTGAAAAACGATTTGGACGCCAATCATCCTGTCAAGCTCAAAGTGTATGGAACCACGACAGGCGCGCGGGCATACGCCATTCGTGACTTGCTCACGCGCGGCGATGTGCCATTCGAATGGGTGGAAGTGACAGGTGACGACCAGGCGCGCGCCATCGGCCTTGAGAATATGGCGGACCCACGTTTACCCGTTTGCGTCTTCGCCGATGGCTCAGGAGTTGACTGTCCCACGATACGGCAAATCGCCGAGAAGCTTGGCTGGTATCGGAATCCTTCGCGCTGCGAATACGATCTGGCAATTTACGGCGCGGGGCCTGCCGGTTTGAGCGCTGCGGTGTATGGAGCGTCGGAGGGTTTGCGAACGGTTTTGATTGAAAAATATATCGTCGGAGGACAAGCGGGAACCGGCTCGAGAATTGAAAACTATCTAGGTTTTCCCAAAGGCATCAGCGGCGCGGACCTTGCGGAGGCGGCTCGCGAACAGGCCTGCCGCTTCGGAGCCGAAATTCTTATGTTGCGCGAGGGAGTGCGCGGCGAGTTTCAGCCAGGGAAAGGTATCAGGACTGGGACAAATACCGTGCTTTAACTCTCATTGCTAAGCCATGCAAACGGCCGCTCGTAGCGCAGCGAGCTGAAATACTCATGCGAACTTCACCTCGACCACAGCAACAATTGCAGCAACTACGTCCGTTAGTTAGCATCGTCGCGCCCCTTGTGAGACTCGATTTCTCCATGGGCGCGGTAATTCTGCATTCAAACTCAAGATGTTTCCGAAGCGGAGTTCAGCCAATTCTCCATTTGCTGATGGTCCACGAGTCCCGCTTCCTGCTTCAGGATAACGCTCCGTGTCCACCTTCAGGACGATCGCCCGTCCGCTCATGTCCGCCGCTGTCCGCGCCACTTCTGGGGCTGCCACCCGGCACGGTCCGCACCAAGCCGCCCAAAAATCGGCCAAAACGGGGACGCGAGCCTTTTGAATGACCTCGTAGAAGGGATCCGGATCTCCTTCCAGGGGGACTCAATGGTGCTTTGCAACCTCCACAGCGTCCCGTGTCGGCAAGATGCTCGGCGGGGATGCGGTTGTTGCGTCCACACGCCCGGCACTGTCGAACAATGGGCATCAGCACCTCCGTCTTGAAATGCAGTGATTCATTCTCCCTGAATAAATTTCTTATTCATCGCACGAATCCAATCAAAGTACGAATGACAGACCGCGTAAGAGACCTTGATGAGACCTAGTGTCCTTTCCATTCCCTTCCCGGCTGAACCCTGCGCCTGATCCACCAGTCGCTAGCTTGGGTTCGCCCCTTTCCGACGCCAGTCTCCAACACGCTCGGGCAATTGCCCAATCTTCCTGTGCCCGCACGATCAATACCCGAACGATTGAATCAGACTGGGAAATGTCTTGGTCTGGAAGTGACTGTACATTCTTTACGGAGTCAAGTTTCACGCCGAGAAATCCGAAGGCTGCGCAGCCGGCCGCCCGAACCTCAGGCGAGTTCTCGCCGATTCCGGCAGTGAAGACAATGGCATCGATTCCACCCAAAATTGCCACCATGGATCCTATCGAGGACCTTAAGCGGTGCACAAAGATCTCAAAGGCGAGCGTCGCCCGCTGATTTCCTGCCTTCATCGCTGACACAATTTGTCGCATATCCCCCGAAATTCCTGAAATGCCCAGAAGGCCTGACTTCGTATTCAGCAATTCGTCGAGCTGTTCTCCGGTGAAGGCGCCTTGCCGCATTAAGTAAGTCAAGATCCCCGGATCCACCGAGCCCGACCTCGTTCCCATCATTAGGCCTTCTAGAGGGGTGAATCCCATCGTGGTATCTACGCTGTGCCCGCCGCGAATGGCGGCCAGCGAAGAGCCGTTTCCTAGATGGCACGTCACGAGTTTCAGTGATTGCAAATCCTTGCCAAGTAACTGCGCAGCGCGCTCGGCACAATATTGATGGTTGATTCCATGAAATCCGTACCGACGAATCCCTGCGGAAAGCCACTCGTATGGTCCCGGATAGACGAAGGCAGCTTCCGGCAGATGGCTGTGAAAGCCGGTGTCAAACACGGCCACTTGCGGCACGGATCCAAGTTTGCGCGCGATGATTTCAATGCCTTCTAACTCGGCTCGGTTATGAATCGGCGCAAATTCCGCCATGCGCGCGATGGCGGTCTCCACCCCCGCCGTGACGAAGGTTGGCTCCCTGTATTCGCTTCCGCCGTTTACAATCCGGTGGCCCACGATGTCGATTTCCGAAACATCACCAAGGACACGCGCCTGACCGCTGCACAAGGAGTTCAACAAATGATCCGTCGCCACGCGACGCGACCCCACCGCGAGTGCGTCCTTCACCGTTTTGCCTTGTGCCGTCACGACCTGCAATTCCGCCTGGTCGCCGTCCCACTGGATCTTTCCCGCCCAATCAGGTTTCGGGGGAATTTCGGGCACGCGATCGCGGATTTCGTACAGACTACTCTTCTGGCTGCTGGACCCCGAGTTAAGAACCAGAATTTTCACAGTCTAATACGGCCATTTCCAATCGCGGATTTCGGGTAAGTCATCGCCGTGCTCATATATGTACTGCTTGTGCTGAAAAAGCTTGGTGCGCAAGTGCTGTTGAACGTGCGCATTAATTTGTTGCAGGCGTGGAACACGGTCCACAGCATCGCCGGCAAGATGGAAGCGGTCGAGTTCGTTTAGCACGGTCATATCGAAGGGCGTCGTAATTGTTCCCTCTTCCTTATAGCCGTGAACGTGAAGATTTCCGTGGTTCTTGCGTCGGTATGTGAGTCGGTGAATCAGGGCTGGATAACCGTGGTAGGCGAAAATTACGGGCCTGTCCGTGGTGAACATGGAATCGAAATCGCGGTCGGAGATTCCATGCGGATGCTCGCTCGGTGTTTGCAAAGTCATGAGATCAACGACGTTGACCACACGGATTTTAATATCGGAAAAGTGCTGGCGCAGCAAATCGACGGCCGCAAGCGTTTCTAGCGTGGGGACGTCCCCCGCGCAGGCCATCACAACGTCCGGCTCACTGCCCTTATCAGTGCATGCCCACTCCCAGATTCCAATTCCGGTGGTGCAATGCTCGACCGCGGCATCGATCGTGAGGTATTGGGGCGCGGGCTGCTTGCCGGCGACGATGACGTTCACGTAATGGCGGCTGCGTAAACAATGGTCCGCGACCGACAACAGCGTATTCGCGTCGGGCGGAAGATACACTCGGACGACATCCGCTTTTTTATTTACGACCACATCGATGAAACCCGGATCCTGGTGCGTGAATCCATTATGGTCCTGCCGCCAGACGTGGGAGGTCAGCAAGTAATTCAACGAAGCAATCGGTCTGCGCCAGCGAATGCTGCGGGTCACTTTCAGCCACTTCGCGTGCTGGTTGAACATCGAATCCACAATATGAACGAAAGCTTCGTAGCAGGAAAAGAATCCGTGCCGGCCCGTCAGTAGATAGCCCTCGAGCCATCCCTGGCACATGTGCTCGCTCAGAACTTCCATCGCACGCCCTTCCGGCGAAAGATTTTCGTCCGTATCGAGTAGCTTCTCCATGAACACTTTCGGTGTAGCTTCATAAATTGCGTCAAGCCGATTCGACGCGGTCTCGTCGGGCCCGAACACGCGAAAGGTGCTTGTGCCTTCGTTTGCTTTCATCACGTCGCGAAGAAATTTTCCCAGTTCACGCGTCGCTTCCGCGTCGGCGGTTCCCGGCTTTGGCACATCCACGGCATAGCTACGAAAATCCGGCATCACCAGATCGCGCAACAAAAGGCCGCCGTTGGCGTGCGGATTCGCTCCCATGCGGCGGTTGCCCTGGGGGGCAAGATCTTTCAACTCCTGAAGGAGAGTCCCTCCCTGATCGAAAAGTTCTTCGGCTTTGTAGCTGCGAAGCCAGTCTTCCAAAATTTTCAAATGCTCGGGATGGCCGGCAAAATCGGCGACGGGCACCTGATGCGCGCGCCACGTTCCTTCAACGGGCTTGCCGTCCACAACCTTGGGCCCGGTCCAACCCTTCGGCGTGCGCAGGATGATCATCGGCCACGCGGGCATCCCCGTCGTTTTTCTTTCGCGCGCTCTCTTTTGAATCGCCTGAATTTCATCCACAACTACGTCGAGTGTGTGCGCCATCTGCTGATGGACTTTTGCGGGCTCGTTGCCTTCGACAAACAAGGGCTTGTATCCATACCCGGTGTAAAGCTTAACCAGATCATCGTCGGTCATGCGGCCAGGTACAGTGGGGTTGGCGATTTTGTAGCCGTTCAGATGGAGGATCGGCAACACCGCGCCATCACGCACAGGATTCAGAAACTTGTTCGAATGCCAGCTTCCGGCCAGGGGTCCCGTCTCCGATTCACCGTCTCCGACTACGCAACAGACAAGTAACTCGGGGTTGTCGAAGGCCGCGCCGTAGGCATGCGCAATCGAATAGCCTAGTTCGCCTCCTTCGTGAATGGACCCAGGCGTTTCCGGCGCCACGTGGCTCGGAATTCCGCCCGGAAACGAAAACTGCTTGAACAGTTTCTTCAGGCCTGCTTCGCTTTGCGGGATGTTGGGATAAAATTCGCTGTAGCTGCCTTCCAGATAGGTATTCGCGACCAGAGCCGGCCCGCCATGGCCGGGGCCTGTAATGTAGATGACGTTCAAATCGCGCATCCTGATTAGACGATTTAGATGGACGTAGATGAAATTCAACCCGGGCGTCGTGCCCCAGTGCCCGAGCAATCGTGTCTTGATATGTTCGATCTTGAGCGGCTCGCGCAACAGTGGATTGGCGCACAAATAAATCTGCCCCGCTGATACATAGTTTCCCGCACGCCAGTATGCGTGCATTTTGGACAACTCTTCGGAGGATAAAGGCTGACTCGACCCATTCGGGTTTGCTGAACTCGGTGACGCCGCAGTAGCAGTCATGATGACCTCGTTTATGCCCTGCCGACTCACTTCGCGGCCAGGGGCATCTGCCACCAAACTCGCGAACCGTCGGTGCTGCTGACTTAAGACTTCGATCCAATAAAGCGCTCTCGACCCATCCCGTCACAACAGCGTGCATGCTTCCGTGAATTCCAGACGCGGATTTCGCGGAGGCAGTTGCGCACGGTCACTGTAACCGATGTTGCACAAGAAATTTGATTTAACGTGACCCTCGGGGAAGAACTCCTGCTCGCACTCTTCGCACTGTCCTGCGGCAAAGAATTCCTCGTCAACCTTTGCGTTGTCGAATCCAGACATTGGCCCGCATTCGAGTCCCAGCGCACGTGCCGCAAGTATCAGATATGCGCCCTGAAGGGACGAGTTGCGCTTAGCCGTCGCTTCAATGAGTTGCGGATTGTTCGCGAAGACATCACGCATGGCTGGATTGTTTGGGAAGAGCTTTGGAAGCTTGTCATAGAATTTTAGATCGTAGGCAATGATGACGGTGACAGGAGCACTCATTGTTTTTGCTACATTGCCCGGTGACAGTGTTGGCCGAAGTCTCTCCTTACCTTTCTCCGAGCGAATAAAGATAAAGCGAGCGGGCCCCGTATTCGCGCTGGTTGGACCCCATTTTGCAAGGTTATACAGTTGGCGGACAGTATCGTCAGTAATCGCCCGGTTGAGCCACACACTTGGCGTGCGGGCCTCGCGAAACAAGAGGTCCAACGCTTCGTCGGTCAGCTTTTCCATGTATTCACCTCCGCATGAATCGCTTATGCCGTCGGATCGCTCTTCACGGACACTGCCGGAACAATTTGCAACTCGTCCCAGTGCTCAACAATCCCGGCCCGTTCGTCGACGCGGAAGATTTCGATTCCAGCCCAGTCACGATCACTGGGCCAATGCTGAGATCGTCCTCCGCGACGACGCGTTTGAATTGCGCACATTTCCCCGGATATTCAGCGGCCATTTTCATGAAGTGCTCGATGAAGGCCTGCTTGCCCTCGGCCGCGCCAGAATTGTGCTGAACATAGACGTCACCAACATACTTCTCTACGGCTTCGGCAGGTCTGCCCTGATTGAATCAAGTCGTAGAAGGCTACGACATTCCGTTTGTTCTCTTCTAGCTGATCGGTCATTGCAGTTCCTCCCTAGATGTTAGTAGCCAACCGTAAACCGCTGCCGACTATGTTTCGGGTGCTCCAACTCATCCACCATGGCGATGGCAAAATCCTCCATGGAAATCCAGCTCTTGCCTTTTGCATCGAAGAGGAGCCGGTCTCCACCGATGCGGAACTTTCCCGTGCGCTCGCCGGGCGAGAAGTCCGCCGAAGGCGAGAGATATGTCCAGTCGAGATCCTTTTCATTGCGTAGCGTATCCAGAAACTTGACACCCGCGCGAGCTTCCACCTTGTAGGCTTCGGGGAAGTCTGGCGTGTCGACAAGCACCTTACCTGGCGCGGCCTCCAGGCTTCCCGCTCCGCCCACCACGAGAAGACGTTTAACGCCGGCCTTCTTTACAGCAGTGATCAACGCGTTTGCGTCCGATGTCTGAAATCGCGAGGCGCTCAAGATCGCGTCGTGGCCCACGATGAGAGGCGCGAGTATTGAGGGCTGTGTGGCATCTCCTTGTTTCATAGTCACGCCGGGACGAGGATCGACCTTTACCGGGCTGCGACCGATCCCGGTCACGGTATGCCCCCGTGACAGCAGTTCCGTCGCCAATCTCGATCCCACTCGTCCACCGATGCCGATGAGCGCCACTTTCATAGCAAACTCCCTTTACCGCCATTTCTTTAGACGGTTAAATCGAATTGGCGGTGGGACCTTTGGCAAGATCATCCAGGAACTCGGCGCGTGCACCGCGCCCCTCCGTTGAGCTGCGACTTCAGTACACAACCAGCTATTGGCAACTGCTGTCGCTGGCATTGGATATCGTCAGGAATGTAATGCTGGCGGGCGCAAAGCTCACGTGGCCCGCGCGCGTTGGTTCACCCGAGACCTGCGGCAGGTCGCCGTTGCTGTTTAGTTGGAGCGTGCTTCCATTGAGTTTTACCGATGTGTCCTGAAGCTGGTTGGCCGTCAAGGTGTAGCGCTCCGCGTCGGACGGCAAAGTGATGTCCAGAGCGCGTTGCTGGTCTGCATTGATAATCAGCAGCGTGACGCCGCCTGGTTGGTTCCGTAAACAGTGCGCATAAAAATAAACATTTGGCGCTGGTGAAGGACCTGGATCGAGCACGGTCGTACCCATCAATCTTCGCCACAGCACGGCCGCCCAATAGTTCGGTCGCGGTGCAAATGTGCTCTCGTCCAGTAATCCGTAGTCGCTCGAAGCCAGCGTGTTGTGCATGATCACTTTCACGCCATCCCTGGCGAGGCTTGCATGTTGAATGAGGTATCGGAACGTGTCCAAGAAACTCGAAGCCCACGGATTTCCTCCGCAAGCTGCATCAGCCGTTTCCGTGATCCACAGTGATTTGCCCGGCTCGAACTTGTCTCGAAGCTCCGCGTAAAATGCACCAATCTTCTCTGGTCGGGAGAGCCAGTCCTGCGAAAGCGCCGCCGCCGCCGTTGTTTGCGATGACGCGCCCATGCTTGCGCACCGCTGCGAAGCTGAAGCATAAAGATGGTACGAGAACACGTCGAAGACCGTGCCGGTCGCGCGGAGCAGGTCTTCGGATCTCAGTACTCCGCTGCCCATCGGCATCGCGAACGGGCCCTCACCAACAGAACCAGGACCGAGAAATACCGTGCCTGGCGCGGTCTTCTGAAGGAATGCGCGAAACACTTGGATATCGCGCCCGTAGGCCGCGGCATCGTAGCCTTTGGGAGCGCCGCCCATCGCCGCGTACGTCGGCTCATTCATAAATTCAGTGGCCGCGATTCGTCCTCCAACAGACTTCGTGTACTCGAATAGTCGTCGCGCCTGTTCGGAACTCCATACGCCGTGAGCGTCACGCGCCCCTGCGCCCGTGGCCACGGATGTGACGATTTCCGAACCCACGGCATGAGAAAAATCAACAACCCCCTTCCATTCCTTGCGCGTCAAGACTCCGCTGAATCCCGATGGCGCGTTCGCCGCAGCCGGGTTGTCCGAATCTTGAAAGTAAGCAGAATTGGCCCATGTCCCGCTTACCCGGACATACGCGGGACCTAGTGCCGCCGCGAGTTTCACCAATCGCGGATTCGAAAGGTCGATCGGCGCTCGGTATTGATAGAGGTTCGGATCTATGCCGGCAGGAGTGAAGTCCTTCTGTTGCGCGGGCGGCTGCGCTTTGCTGTTACTTGCTGCGGAAACTAAATACGGTTTCCAAAACCGCCCGCCGATAACTTCCACCATTTCGATGTTGTAGGACTCGAAGCGTTCGTCCACCGTCCCGAGGCGAGGCATACTCGCGGGCGCGAGGGAGGCGGGCCGTACAGTACGGGGAGCTTTGGAACACCCTGCGTCCCCGAGCACCGATGTCGTTGCGAGGACGCAAACGAAAACCGAGCGCGTTGCGCGTCTGCGGAGAATGGAGCCGAACTCATCGTATACCAACAGATTCCGGATCAAGCTGTTGACCAAAGACCGCAAGTTGACCGATGGGTTCATTTCCCATCACCGGATCCACTGGGCGACGACAGCGCGTAAATGACGACCGACGCGGGGCCCGACTCGGTCTGCAAGATCCAGTTTTTCATTCCCGCCGCGATCGCTACATACTGTTTTCCTTCCACCATGTATGTGACCACACCACCCCCGACCGGACCGCCTATTTTGCTGCGGAACTGGATTTTCCCCGATTGGGCGTCGAAGACGAGAAGATTTCCGTCCAAGTCGGCCGTGAACACAAGACCACTCGCCGTCGGTGTGATGCTCGCCACTAGCGGCAGCGAACTCTGATACTTCCACAAGACTTTTCCGCTGTCGGCGTCGACCGCCGTAAGCCAACCTATTTTCTTCGCGTCCCCATCGCCAAAAGCATTCGACGATCCGATAAACGGTTTACCCGGCACGAATTCTAAGGACTCGGGGTCACCGAGCTTGATGGTGCTGCACCAGTCCACCGAGTTCACGAAAATCGTATTTGTCGAAGGGGCGTATGCAGGGCCGTACCAGTTCACTCCGCCCGCTGTGCCCGGACAAAAACGCGTACCTTGCTTCGTTATCGGAGCATCCACGTTTTCGATAGTCGTTACGGGAATCTTGTAAGCAACGGAGGTGAGTTCCGGGTCGAGGCTGTAGAGGTATCCATCTTTGCTGCCAACCACGACCATTTTCTTTCCTGCCCTCGAGGTCAACAGGATAGGACTCGCCGCCACATCCCAATCATGGAAATCATGAGGGGTAAACTGATGGTAGCCCAGAAGTGCTCCGGTTTTTGCGTCCAGCCTGACTACCGAACATGTGAACAGATTCGCGCCCGGCCGGTAATCCGGAACAAAATCCGGTCCCGGGTTTCCCGTCGGGATGTACAGCATCCCCGAGGCAACATCGAGAGCATAGCCTGAATAGATTCCACCGCCGGCTCGATTGCGTTTCGGATCGGAAGGCCACGTATCCGCTCCCGGCCCCGATGATGGCACGACGTCAAAGTTCCACACGAGCTTTCCGTCCTTCGTATCCAAAGCCATCATTCTTCCGATTGCCCCCACATCGCTTCCAGAAGTACCAATGAACAGTCGGCCCTGCCATACGACCGGCGCGGATGTAAAGTATTCGCCTTTATCAGCAGACCCGGCCGATACGTCCCAGATCACCTTACCGGTCTTGGCGTCTAGAGCGAGAACGTGCGCGTCCGGAGTGCCTCGATAGAGTCGTCCCTCATGGTAGGCCGCGCCGCGCACAGGCGTATTCAGTGCCAGGGTCTTGGGAGAATATTTCTGAGACCATCGCAGTGTTCCTTTGCGCGCGTCCAATGCGTACGTGGAAGTGGCGGTGGTTACAAACATGGTGTCGCCGATCACCAACGGACCCGCCTGGAAAGAAGTGATCTCCGGCAGTTCGTAGCGTCCGACCTGCACAAGCGATGAAACGTTAGCCGCAGTAATCTGCTGCAACGGCGAGAACCGGTCCGCAGCATAACTACCGTTGTACATCGGCCACTCGACATTTGTTCTTTTGGAGTCCTGAGCCGCCGCCACAACGCAAAAAAGTGTCGGGCAAAGCATCATGGCGATGATCCCGCGGCTCACGGGGAACCCACGAACTGAATTCGCCAGAGACTCAGTTGCTCGGAATGCCGGGAAACTCATTGGAGTCCTCCTCAAGAGGAATGTCTGGAATCTTTTGGCCGGTGAGAGCTGGATTCAGCGCCGAGATCGAACGCTCTCAGAGAGTCCGCTATTCACAACCCGTTGATCGCACCAAACCTCTAGTTACCGACCTCCTCGTCAAAGCGGCGCACGTTCAGCTGCTGATTGCCTCGTTACGGAGAAAGTTTCCCCGTGTGCCCGCTGCACTTGTCTCCTGCGTGAATCTGATAGGCTTCGGTCAGGAAGTCTGTTCAAGGTTGAACACCTGGATCGAATTTCATGGCGGCTGTTGCTTCGCAAAGGCTGCTCTGTGTGGCCCTGACTTTGGATTCAGTCCCGAAGAATAACATTGAGAAGCGAACTCTGGACTCGCAATGAGCCGTGGTAATCGTTCTCGTAGTTGATGAAACCCTGTTTCCTGAACTTGTTCATGAAAAAACTGATCCTTCCCCGGGTGGTTCCAACCATCTCTGCTAACGTCTCCTGATCGATTTTCGGAATGACTCCCTCCGTCTTGCGATCCTTTCCGTCATGCGCTAGCGACAAAAGAAGCCGAGCCAAACGCTTTTCGCTGTGATTGAAGAAATGGTCCACCAACTCGTCAAGAAGGTGCAGGTTCTGCGACAACAAACAGGAAATGAAGGTCATTGATAACTCCGAATCCTCGCGGAGGCTGCGTAGCATTTCCACTCGTTCGATCCTCGCAAGCGAACAGTCCACAACTGCCGTAACCGTCATCTCACGAAACATTTGGCCCGCCAGGCATTGTTCGCCGACGAATTCGTTGGCTCCTAAAACGCCGACGATTGCTTCCCTTCCTCGTGCCGATACGACTGTCAGCTTTACCTTGCCTTTCTGGATAAAGAAGATGCCATCACTAGGGTCACCTTGCGAGAAGACTGTCTCGTTTGCTTTATATTGAAGATTAGTTATTCCTTTAATAAATCTGTCGAGCAAATCACTGCCCTTGATCGGAATCTTCTCGCACTGACTTCCTGACCTGGAGCCGGTCATTTCTCGCCCACTTTTCTCGTCGGCAGGCCGTAAACGTTGGAACACGCGCTGGGATCGGGAGAAGAGATGCGTCGTTTTTTCTTCAGGCGTGGGTGACATGGGAGACACCTTTCAATTAGAATGCCTCGCGGAGTTACTTCTCTGATAATATAGGATCCAGCTACAACCACCCAGATCAGAAATCGAGTATCGCAACGCAATCCTATGATTTCACGGACTATGGGAGACGGCCTGAGCTTCTAAACTGCAATTCTCGCCACAGAGTTCGGTGCTCAAGGCCCCCCTCCCTGCACAATCTTATGGCACGTGCTGTTGAGAGCTTCCGCCGCGCTGTATTCAAATAGCTTTTCCGCGGCCTTGTTCCAGGAACAAATCTCACCCAGGTCGCTAACCGTAAAAGCGGCGTCCGACGTTCCCTCCAACAGATTAAAGATCTCGGGCTCCAGCATGACGAACTCCTGCGACGGTCGCATCCATAGATTGTTTTGTTCGGAAGCATAATTAACAAACTCAGACTTCGGAAACGGTTCAAATTGAACAATTTAAGCAATTCTTGCGGGAGTGGCTGTGTTGCTTGGTGAGCGCTCTACGACCTGTCCTTGGAGTTCCACGGAAGACATTCTTGTCGACGAATCTTGCGATCAGAGTGTTAAAACCAGAGCGACACGACGCGGTTGCTTTCGGTGTCATCGCGACCTCCCCACGGGAATCGCAGGACCTGGTCGCCATTCACGCCCGAGGAAAATAGTTTAAAAGACTCTCGATCCTCAACGCGACAATTCGAGATACAGCAAGTTCCTCAGGAAATTCAGATGAGGCCGATTGCCGCATACTACAGCCCAATGAGCGTGTTGACATGCCGAAGCGAGAGCCTCTGGCATTGTCTCCGCGAGGAAGGATGATTCTCCAATCATAACAGGGACTTCCGGGTGCAAGGACAGACAAGCAAGATTTTTCCGGAGGTTCCTTTGGTGGTTGGAACCGAATCTTCGCAGGGTAAGCTCAGGGGACATTGTCGCTCCCCCCGTCATACACTACAGTACCCTACAGTGTACGAGTTAAGCGTGAGTGTCCCACAATTACAGTCCGGAGTAAAGCCCCACAATTGGAACAAAAGGGATTGCCATCGGAGGCTCAAATTCTCGCAGCCTACGAAGATGCCGAGTCTTGCCAAGACTCGAGTATTCCTTCGACGTAGGTTTCTCTCCTGCGGTAGAGCAAATGGAATACTGTACAAACGATCTAGCATCAATGCTAAGACCATCGACCCGAGGC
Source organism: uncultured Acidobacteriota bacterium (assembly GCA_963721915.1). Classification (GTDB taxonomy): domain Bacteria; phylum Acidobacteriota; class Terriglobia; order Acidiferrales; family UBA7541; genus Acidiferrum. The sequence continues at coordinate 32,871 of CAVRLD010000018.1, forward strand.
TATCAAAGTGAGTGCCCTGTTCTGTCGACCCGTTAAATCGAATGACCTGCACGCGCACCGAATTCCTAAGCTCGAAATCACACGATGTTCTCGTTTATTGGCCGGAGATGTTTCTACGGCTTTCAAAGATCAGCTGGCGATGAGGGTCACTGAAAGGTCGCCTTGGTAGGTATTCCCTAAGTCTCTTCTTTCCGCGGTCCTACAACATCTCAAGACCAGGCATTGCGTTTGCGTAGCTTCTGTCTCTTCTGCAAGAATTCCTTTACTGCTTGGCGCACGAGCGCCGAGACAGGTACCAGAGATTCCGTGGACATTTTGGCGAGCGTTTTGGCCTGTTGCTCGGTGACCCAGATGACAGTTCTTCTCATGAACCCTAAGGTGCCCTACAGGGCATTCGAGGGCGATGGTACGAATGTACTGGCGTTGTCCCGGACGCCACGAGCTAGCTAGCTTAGCTAGGGATGCCTGCCGGCCACGTGATCCCCGAGCGTATCGGGCGAAACCATATCCGGCTTGAGAAGCCCTGAGTCTCCACATCCGGCCTCTCGAGGTGCTGCAGGAGCGATAGCCAATCTTCCAACGCCCTGCCAACGCGGCGGTAGTTGCCTGAGGACTTTTCCCCAAGTGTTCAACTTTGAGCAGACTTCTCAACCCGAGCCTGCCAGAAATACATTGCAGGAACATTCCAGGGGGCCGGGCATGAGCGGGATACGAATCGTTCAGTTGCTTCCGCCAGCATGGGATTTGAAACGTCAGCGTCAACGAGACCGTGACCGAACCAGGAAGGGTTTAGTCAGGGGCGCTGCTAAAGCCAGCGCTCGCACCGCAGAAGCAAAATTGGTGTGTGGGGGCGAAGAGTGGGAAGCAGTGCAGCGCGCCTTGGCAGGAAACCCCGACGCGCTGGCGACACTCTTCGCCCCGGAACAGGCGAGGCTGTATCGGAGCGCGTTCTCATTGCTTCGCAACAAGGAGGATGCCGAGGACGCCCTGCAAGATGCATTGCTGTCCGCTTACCTGAAGCTAAGGTCTTTCGAGGGGAGATCGCGGTTTTCGACGTGGCTCACGCGCATCGTGTTGAACGCGGCGCTTATGAATCGAAGAAAGCTTCACTCGCATCCGCACGTATCCCTTGACGAAATCCTGGATGAGGATCTTAAGGTTCCGCCCGATGGGGTGATCGACGAGGGCCCAGATCCGGAGCGAGTCTGTAGCCAAGTCGAGAATCGCGACGCGGTGCTCGCAGCAATACGGCGGTTCTCACCTCTCCTGCGGTCGGCTTTGCATCTTCGCGACCTTCAAGGTTTTTCACTCAAGGAGGCCGCGGAACTCGAAGGTGTCAGCACCACCGTGATGAAGTCGCGCTCGTTGCGCGCACGCCGCCAACTGGCAAGTCGGCTGCATGTGAGGGAGATGAGTTCACGCCTCCACTTTGTCGATGGAGCCGTCGCGCAGAGAACGCTCGCGTTGCCGGAGCCGTCGCGACTTCCCGGGCTACGAGGCGAGAGGAAAGGAAAGGATAGCCTATGCAAACCGCAGTCTTGCTGAAACCCGTTTCGCAATTTGCAGAACCAGCGGTGGTACAGACCACCGAGACTCTGGATCGAATGGCCGCGTTCATGGAATTGATCGCCAGCCGAGCTTATGACATTTTCCAGAATCGCGGGCGGAAGCACGGCAACGACCTCGAGGATTGGCGCCACGCGGAAGAGGAGTTGTTCCACACCGCACACGTTCATCTCGATGAGTCGAACGATGCGTTGTCCCTAAACGCCGAAGTCGCAGGGTTCAGTTGCGAAGATCTGGAGGTGAGCGTCGAACCCCGTCGCGTGACTATCACTGGAAGGCGCGCGAGCGACGGCATTACAACCCGCAAGGTAATTTATTGCGATGCGTGCGCCGATCGAATCTTCCGAGCTCTACCCCTTCCGGTTGAGATCGATCCAAAGAAGGCGACCGCCGTCCTCAAGGACGGAATCCTTCAGGTGGCACTGCCCAAGGCAGGCCCAACGCTTACCGTCGAAATAAGAACGTTTTCGATTGTTCGGGCCGAGGACGCGCGGTTCTGGACTGAATCGCTGGCAAAGTTATTGAGACGCAGCGAGTGAGCGGCGCTGCCTCGGAGGTACAAACATCTTGTATGCAAGGGGCCTGGAAACCATATTCAACACTTCGCATGGATGGCGGTTCCTGCGGTGCAGGACAGGTCGAGGGGGCGTGGTTGTCTGGCGTGATCAGAATCAAGACAAATCATTGGGGTTCCACCTGAGGATTGGAGGAAAGTCATGAGTGTTACATCAACGCACGTACCCGTTATGCTGAAAAAATCCATAAGTTGGTCGATCATGCTCAGTGTGCTGATGATCTTGGCAGGAATCCTCGGAATCATCCTGCCACCCGTAGCTGGCATCGTGGCCACTGTGTTTTTCGGCTGGCTGCTTGTTTTTTCCGGATTGGCCCATTTGGTCTTCGCTTGGCACGCCCGCGGTACCGGAGCGCTTCTGTGGGAACTGTTCATCGGGATCGCCTACATTCTCGTGGCCGCGTATTTATTCCTGAATCCGGTGGCCGGCATGTTATCGCTGACACTCGGGTTGGCGATTTACCTGTTTGCGGAGGGCATTCTCGAATTCATGATGTGGTTCCGAGTCCGCGCGCTGCCGAGGTCGGATTGGCTACTACTTGACGGGCTCATCACCCTAATTCTAGCGATCCTGATTTGGAGAACGTGGCCCTTTAGTGCAGCGTGGGTGCTCGGCACCCTCTTGGGAATCAGCATGCTGTTGAGCGGTGCCGCCCGTCTGATGATTTCCCTGGCTGCGCGCCGTGTAGCGACAAGCGATGGCGTGTAGTGGCCACGTTTATCGCGAAGCACAAGCAATCGAAAAAGAGAAAATCCAAACTTTAGAGAGACTACAAGGAACGTATAGCGCTACGCGCCCACACGACGTCGAGAGCGCACGATTTCTACAGAACACGGAGAGTGAACAGCTACTTCGTGTGCCGTCGACCCCAAGAGGAATCGTTCGGTGGGTCCATGCCCGTGCGACGCGACTACAACAAGGTCGGCCTGCCAATGCTCAGCTTCTTCGACGATCATTTTCTTCGGCGAGCCTTCGAGAACTTGCGTTGATACTTGCAAAGCAGGTGCTCCCTTGGCGATGTCGTCGGCCGCTTTACCGACATCACGGATCGCGCGCTTCTGTTCTTCCTTGAGCGACTCCACGTGGGCGGCCGCCACGACCAAGAGTGGATCCATGATCAACGGGATTGCGTGAGCCACCGAAATAACTCGGACCGCCGTATGCAAAGGCCACGGCCTACTTATCACCTCTCTGACCGCCGCCTCACTGTAGGTCGAGCCATCGATTGCGAGAAGAATCTTCATGCGTTGCCTCCGTTAGGCCATTCGCTTTAAAAGATGGTTCGAACGACGCGGCCCCCCGACCGGCAAAAACCCCGAATGAGGTTGAACCACAGATACTCGACCGGATTCAGCTCTGGAGCATAGGCGGACAAGAACTCCAACCAGTTACCGCTGCGCGGGAGACCACGCTTCTATCTCGAGATGCGCAACTAATCGGCAGCGGAACTCTTGTGAGAAATGCGCCAGATGGTCCCGTTGCCGTCTTCAGTGACGAAGAGAGAGCCGTCCTTTGCGACGGCAAGTCCTGTCGGGCGGCCCCAGACCTGTTTGTCGGAGACGACGAAGCCGGTCATGAAATCCTCATACTCCCCGGTAGGCTTGCCGTTTTGATCGAAGAACAGGCGGACTACTTTGTAGCCGGTGCGGATGGAGCGGTCCCAGGAACCGTGGAGCGTGACGAAGGCGCTGCCGTTGTATTCGGCCGGGAAATCGTTGCCCTCGTAAAACAGGATCTGCAGTGGGGCCGAGTGGGCCTGGAAGAAAACGTCGGGGACGGTGACGCGGTCTTTCAGGTCGGTGTGCTCGCCTTTGTGGCGCGGATCTTCGTGGTCGCCTATGTAAAACCACGGCCAGCCGTAGAAGGCGCCTTCCTTCACATGCGTCGCGTAATCGAAGGGAGTGTTGTCTCCGAGGCCGTCGCGCTCGTTGACGACGGCCCAGAGCTGCCCTGTGGCGGGTTGCAACGTAATGCCGGAGGGATTTCGAATCCCCGTCGCGAGGATTTTTTCGTTCGAGCCATCGGGATCAAAGGAAAGAATGTTGGCGCGGCCTTCCTCGGTGTCCCACGTGGAGCCAAGCGGATGAGTATTGTTCCAACCGTCGAGCTCGCCTGGGACGCGAGGCACGGGAAACATATCGAGCGCGATGTTAGAGCCGGAGGCGACTGTAAGAAGCAGACGTTTGCCGTCGGAAGTGAAAAGGACGTCGCGCGTCCAGTGATGAGTGAAAGGAATGCGTTCGACGATGCGCTCGGTCTTAGCGGTGGCCTTGAGGTCGCCGTTTTTGTACGCGAAACGAACAACACTGTTGCTGCAGCCGATATACATCCACTGGGGATTGGGTCCGGGCGGGTAGAAAGCGATTCCGTACGGTTGATGAAGGCCGGTGGCGAAGACTTCGCTGTCGGCGGGCCTGGAAGAGTGGGGCGGGATGCGGTAGGCGCGCACCTCGTTCGCGGAACTATTCGTGACGAAAAGATCGCCGTTTGGCGCCATGCGAATGACGCGGGCTTGTGCAAGGCCAGATGCAACGAGCTCGACCGAAAATCCATCGGGAACTCGAGGCATGGCTCCCGCAGGCCGCGGAACGATCTCGGCGTAGTCTGGCCCGTCCTTGCCGATCTCCGGCAGATCCTGTGCAGTGATTAGCCGTCGAATTCCCGGCGCGTCATTGTGCCAGTCACCGAAGCCGGCCGCACCAACGAGCACCTTGTTGTCTTCGCGATTCATCTCTGTGCGCGCGCTTCCGCTTGCAAAGAAGGAGGCGATTCCCGCGAGGAGGATAGCAGAGCAAACGCTCGCGACTGTAAGCACACCTTTGGGGCCTACCGTTCCACGACGACGTGTCCGTTGCATGTTCCCTCCTTTCCGTCGGAGTTCCTGAACAGCCTTAGACTCCGGCCAGCTCATGTACAACCGACCGGCGGCGAGTGCCTTCGTCAGGAAGCAGAAATCCGCCGACGACCCTGGACACATCGGCAAGGTGCGCTCGTCGTCCGGCGAGCGCACAGAACATTCACACCCCATTCATTTTGCTGCCCGAAAACCCAAGACCAGGCTTCCCGGGCAGCCCAATTGTTTTTTAAGCTCCTGCTTTTTTAGCTTTCGGAGCACTCTTGACTTCAATCTGTTTCGGTAGAGCAGCTTCGCTGAGAGGCGCGGAGATCTCCAGCAAACCATCGTTGTACTCTGCGCTCAGCTTTGACGTGTCAGTCCCTTCCGGCAGTAGCAGGGTCCGTTGGAACTGGCCATAGGAGAACTCTTGGTGCAGGTAATTACCCTCCTTCTTCTCCTCGCTTGACTGATGCTCTCCACTCACCGTCAGATTGCTGCCTTGCAACTCGACTCTCACATCTTTGGGATCGACACCAGGCAAAGCAACCCTGAGATGATATTTCTTGTCCTCCTTATCGATCCAGGCTTCGACAGGAGGCGCCTCCGCAAGCATGTGCTCGCCCTCGTGTGCGCGAGATCCCAACCTAGCCAGGAAATGATGGAAGCTGTGATCAAGATTGCTTCTGAAGTCGGATAGTTCATCGAAGAAACTCTGTTTGACGAGATTTGCCATCTTTAATTCCTCCTTAAGAATTTCTCGGAAAGTCTCTCGCCGAGCGGCCTTAGACCCCAGCCGCAGCGGCTGCACCAATCGTGATCCGGTTGTCAACGCTCCGGACGCCGGGTGCGCGCCAGGCAGCCTGCTGAGCCTCTTCACGCTCGGACCACGATCGCACTGTGCCCCGCAGAATCACGCCGTCGCCTTCTGTTTGCACCGTGATCCGGCTGGCGTCCACTACAGCGCTGCGTTTCAGCGCCGCCTCGATCATGCTCTTCACTTCGGCCTTGCTGACTTGCGGTTTCACATCGATCTGATTCGTTAGTCCCTTGACCCCCATCAGATTGCGCACTGCGTCCGCGGCAGCCTCTCTTTGGAATTGCCAATCCAACGTGCCTTCCAGGGTGAGCCAGCCTTGAGATACCTTCACTTTGACTCGATCCTTCGGCACCGTTACAGACCAGTCCAGCCGGTTGATGGCAGCGCGCGCAATATCTTCGTCCGAGCGTGCATTCGCAAAGGGCAGCCGGATTTCCAGCTCATTCGCTACTCCCTTCACTCCGGACACGCGTAAGGCCGCGCGCTCGGCCACACTTCTTTCCCAGTAACTTTCGATCCGGCCAGTCAGCGCTACCACGCCGTCTTTAACGCCGACTCCAATCTCCGCTGCATTTACACTCGGTTCCCAGCTCAATTCTGTTTCGACGTTCTTCTTTAGTTCTAAGTCGGTCATTGCCTTGTTCCTTTCGCCTTCAGACATAGCCGACCGGTTCTGGTTGCGAACCGTCGGCAAAATCGACGACACGAGGGCGACAGATTCATATCTCAGACGTTCAGCAGGGCCGCCACTCGGTGACGCGCGCCGCGAAAATCGTTCCATATGCTTCCTGAAGGCGTGCTGCTTCCATCTCCAAGAACTCGTCTCGGCACCCGCCAGAAACTCCTGCGCGCCGGACCATGACGCCTATCTCTTTCTAAACTCTCGATCTCTGGCTTCTCGCTGATCTCATTTGACACGCTCCGGTGGAGAAGTCTGCTCAAGGTTGAACACATGTGCAAAATTCTCGCAGGAAGGATAGGGCGGACCAAGGACTCAGCCAAGTCACGAATAGAAGAGACCGACGACAGGGCCGAGGAGACCATCCCGACAATCACGGGACGATGGCAGCGAAGCTTGGAGCCACTCGGACCAAGCCCAGTTTCTTCATAAGCAATCCTATGAGAAACAACTTCATCGCCTACGGGGGCAATTACAATGGCGGTTTGCGATTCAACAGATCGTTTTCGATAGGATCATCCGCGTCGCGACTCACTGTAAGAGTCACGTCGAGAAGGCAACCCCTGTTGTGGAATTTCCTCGGGTGTTCAACCTTGAGCAGACTTGTGAGCCGGGGCCTGTCAGAAGACTCTAGCGCGACATCTAGAAGCCGCCAGAGCGTGATGCGAAACCTTCAGGGATAGCGGCGAGCTACCGGTGGTGAAATGGCTCGACATTCAAAATCAGAGTGACGGAGGCGAGCATGAACTGCAGAGGATTTATCCGAAGCAGTGCGATGACCGTCGGGACATCTCTGGTTTGGCAGTTTGGCGAAGGAAGTTACCGTGACACTTCTTACTAGCTTATCGCGCTTCTGTTTCAGGCGGCCAGTAAGATGGGCAATCGCGGCCACCATCCTTTGTGCCGCCTCCTCTTCGTCGCAACCGCAGACGACGTCGAATCCGTCGACACCATCATCTCCGTCAACCGAATCGTCGTCGAATCCGTCATCACAATCACCCCCGTCAGCCGAATCGTCGTTTTTGATCCACGCGAAGCCTCAACCCGAAAAGCCAATCCTATCGCTGCCCGATTTCTTTTCTCACGCCGCAGAGAAGGGCATCTACTTCCATGTCTTTCTGAACGAGGAACTGGCGGCTAACCCCTCAGGCGGAATCGACCAGGGAGCCAGCGCCTCACAGTATTTGACATTCGGTACGGGAATCGACTTGGAGCGGCTCATCGGATGGCGGGGCGCCGCTCTTCACGCGATCGTGATTGCTTTGAGTAGCAATCCACTCAGTGAAAATACGATCGGGGCCGGAATCGATGTCCAGGAAAACGCCACGCCTTTCAATCTCGTGCAGGCGCTGAATTTCTCGCTCGAGCAGAATGTTTCGCTACGAGCGAAAGACGACCTGAACCTGATCGTTGGCCGCCTCGGAGCAACACCGTATTTTATGGGGTCCGATTTGGCTTGCCTCTTCATGAACCACGCGTTTTGTGGTCCGATGTATGGCTTCTACCAAAGCACCCTTTCCTCCGTCTCACCGGCGCCTTCGTGGGGAGGGAGGGCTAAGTTCAACGTCACTCGGAATGCATACGTCGAATTCGGGGGGTATGCGATAGACCTGAATACCATTCAAGCCAGCACGAGCATCTTCACCTGGAACACCCGCGGCGTCACGGCAATCAATTATCTTGCGGAAGCCGGTCATGCCACTACCTTAGCCGAGCAGAATAAGCCCCACTACTACCGCGTGGGCGTTTCCTATGTGGATGGGCCCAGACCGGACGTCCTACTGAACACGAATGGCTTGCCTCTCTTTCAATACGGCGGAACTCCGCTGAGTCATTATGGTGAGACTGCGTTCTACGCTACAGGCGCTCAGGTCATCCAGAGTGCAGACCGCACCGAACGGCGCAATGTAGCGTTGTTCGGAAGTATCTACTACAACTTTGCCGACTCGGAAGCGCTGAAGTATACGACTAAGGGCGGCGTGGTTAAGACGGGGACGTTTCGAAGCCGCCCGGGCGATACTTTGGGCTTCGCCGTGTCTCCAATTGCGTTTACGACGAAAGAAGTTGCATTTCTCAGTGGGATGAGGGCGAAGGGTGGCGGAGTGGGACAGGTGCCGTCCCATGAGGTGGTCTTCGAAGCAAATTACGGCTATCGGTTAGCATCCGGCGTCGTGCTGCGCCCGAACGTTCAGTACATCGTGAATCCCGACTCACGGGTTACGCCAATGTTCCCCCGCAGTATCCCCAACGTATTCGCAGTTGGATTCCAGGTGAATGCGAACCTGGAAGCGCTCTTTGGTTTGCCGCATCACCATTGATCGGACTCTCGGAGTTCCCGGTTGTTTTCGCAACGGAACTCAACCTTGTCGCTTCCTTTGCGAATGTAGCGGTATTTGGGATGGGCAACGCAATTTTTCCGGGATTCACGCGGTGGTGGTATGCGGGGGGTCGTTTGCGTGTCGCAACGGTCGGATGAAGCGAGTTATTCTCGTGAAAGGGGGATACGATGAGTGGCATTGTTCTGGTGTGCGGAAGAGTGTTCGACGGCGTCTCCGATGCGCTGAGCGGAAAGATGGAGATCCTGGTTGAAAAGAATCGCATCACGAGCTTGGGGCAATCCGTTGAGCGGCCTGTGGACGCCCAAGTAATCGACCTTTCAGACAGAACTGTCAGTCCCGGATTCATTGACAGCCATGTTCACCTTACGATGGATGCGGCCAATCTGGCCCGGCAGACGCTCGATTCGTCGGCGGCCAAAGCGTTGAAGGGGCTGAGCCTCGCGCGCGAGTACATGAGCTATGGCTTCACGACGCTGCGAGACTTGGGCTGCGCCGATCCGGATTGGCCCACCGTCGACCTTCGGAATGCAATCAACTCCGGAGTTGTGCAAGGTCCGCGGATCATCGTTGCGGCTCACATCATCAGCGCGAGTGCAGGTCACGGCGACTTGCGCGGCTTTTACAACCCGCGCTGGACGTTGCCCGTTTCAGCGATTGCTGACGACGCGGCGTCTGTCAAAGCGTTGGTTCGCCGCGAACATACTTTCGGCAGTGACTGGATTAAGACAACAAACACGGGCGGCTACTTCAGCGCCGGAGACGATCCCGCCCGGGTAACGTGGTTCGACGACGAGATGGAGGCTCTCACCTCGACCGCCCGCCAACTCGGCATGCCCGTCGCCGTTCATACGGGCGCTGCTGAAGGATGCAAACAAGCGATTCGTTTTGGCGTCCGAAGTCTCGAGCATGCTTACCTGATCGACAGTGAAGGGTTGACGATGGCCGCGCGATCCGGAGTTTATGTGGTGCCTACCATGCAGATGACGCAGGAGGATTTGCATCAATTGCATGAAGGAACCCTGCCCTGCCAAGCGGTTTGGAAGTTCAGCCGTGACAACGAAAAGATCCTTGCATCACAACGCCTGCTTGCAGGAAGCAACGTAAAGGTTGCCTACGGCACTGATTGCGGGATGTTTCCATTCAGCCATGGGATTCTCGAATTCCAAGCCATGGTGGCAGCGGGGCTGACTCCCGTCCGCGCTTTGAAGGCCGCCACCGGCGTGGCTGCCGAGTTGCTTCAGCGAACTGATCTTGGAGTGATCGCCCCTGGCAAACTCGCCGACATTGTAGCGATGCCCGGCGACCCGCTCAAGGACATTGGTGCCACGGCAAAAGTCGACTTCGTGATGAAAGACGGCGTCGTCTATCGAGATGCGGCCCAGAAAGGTTAAACGTGAAGCTGCCGCTCGGGCCCTTCACCACTTGAGCGGGAGACACTATGACTGCCGCCGAATGCAACTCCGCATTGGATCGGCAACAACGACACAGGATCGGGGGAACTGGCGACATTTACCAGCTCTATACGCGGCGCACAGGCTGTTCCAAGGCATGCTCGATGCGGCTACCCGGCTGATCGAGGAATGCTTTGGGGGTGTAACCACTTCAATATAGCTCCGATTCCGGCCATCGTCAGCCGTCGAGACCGAGGCAAGGGTGCGGGTAATAGCGGCATTATCATTACTGGTTGGCACTGCGGCGTGGTGCCAACAACCTCCGAGCGCCCCGTCGCGCCCATGGTTGTCCCCGAACACAGGTACTCCGCGCACACGACAGAGTGTTGATAAAACACCTATAGAGGGTAATCACATCTATACGCTTCCTGAGCTGGTGGATTTGGCAGAGGAGTACAACCCAGACACGCGCGCAGCCTGGGAAGCCGCAAAGATTCGAGGGAGGACTCTTCGCATAGCGGAAAGTGAACTGCTACCGTCACTAACCGCCGTCGCGGCGGCGGACACGAGTAGGCAAAAGATTCTGTTTGGAGATGCATTCGTCCGCCAAACCGTGAATTATTTCGGCCCCTATTTGGCAGTGAATTACACGATACTCGATTTCGGTGCTCGGGGTAGCCGTATCGCGGAGGCTCGCGACCAGCTCTTAGCCGCTAACTTCGCATTCAATTCTGTACATTTGGAAATTGTCTTTGAGACCTCCCGGCGTTATTACCGCCTCTTAAATGCCTTGGGCCAGCAGACGGCTGCTCAGGTAAATCTTCAAAACGCAGATACCCTGGAGAAGGCGATTGATGCGCGAATGAATGCGGGTTTGGCGACTATAACGGACGAGTTAGAGGCCAAGTCTGCGGCGGCAGAAGCAAAATTCCAGTTAGAGGCAGCGATTGGACAGGTGGACATCGCTCGCGGTGACCTTCTCACAATGCTGGGAGCTCGCCCACTCGATTGGCTCCAGGTTCAGGCTCTGTCAGATATCCAGGTGCCGCTCAAAATCGAAGAAGCACCGGAAGCTGCCATCGAGAGTGCACTCGCTCAGAGGCCTGAACTTCTTCAAAGAGCCGCCGAAGAACGCGCTGCAGCACAAAACATTCGCGGTGCACGCTCCGCGTATTTTCCAACACTGAGTTTCAGCGGCTTGGGTGGTGAACAACGCATCCATGGGCAGCAAGACCAGTTGGCCGGAGTTTACCAAGGTCCTAGCGAGGCGTGGAGGGCCTCGCTGGTATTGCGGTGGAATATCTTTGATGGTGGTCGACGGGAGGCCGAGCTTGCCCGTTCACACGATGAGGCCCGTCAGGCCCAGGCCAATACGAAGCGCACGGAAGACGATGTGGAACAACAGGTGTGGACAGCCTACATAGAGCTTCGGACCGCGTTCCGGCAAAGGGACGCGGCAATTGCGCTCCTTACTGCTTCGCAGAGTGCCTATGACTCTTCTGTAAAATCCTACAATCTCGGACTCAGAACTGTGGTCGACGTTGTAACCGCGCAACGCAACTTGGCAGAAGCGCTGAGTCAAGACGTCACAGCGAAAACACAAGTTCTCATCCAGCTCGCAAATCTGTCCTACAGAACTGGTGATCTATTGAAACAAGCGCAACTGAGGGCGACCCCGTGAACACAGGATGGACAAGACGTAAAGAAGTGAGGCGAGGAGCCTGTTGCATCGTCTCGATGACGATGTCGAGTCTAGCTCTGCAGGGTTGTCGGCGTAGTCCGGCATTCAACATTCTGGGGTCATATTTCCCGGGGTGGATCGCGTGTATTGTTGTCGGAATATCCCTTACCGTCGCACTGCGTTTCCTGCTGGTCAAGCTTGCATGGGAAGCGAGATTGCCGGCAGCTCCGCTGTTCTACTTATGTCTAACGATTTTGTTGAGCTGCCTGTTCTGGTTGCTCATCTTTGAATAGCGGAGGCGAAATGAGTGAAACAGGCGAAAAGCAACAGACGAAATCGCGGCGTTTCGGCTGGATTCTACTGATTTCGACCATAGCGATCACACTGATCGTGGTTGTCATTGCCTTGAATCGCGCTGTCGTGAATCCGCGAACAGACGATGCCGAAGTTTTCGCGAATTACATTGGCATTGCTCCTCAAGTCGAAGGGCCGATCGTTCACCTGGCGGTGCGCGATAACCAGGAAGTGCATAAGGGAGAACTTCTCTTCGAAATCGATGATCGGCCTTATATCTACGCCCTGGAGCGAGCACAGTCAGAAGGGGCTACCCTGGAAGGACAGATAGAAGATCTAAATCGGCGGATTGAGTCACAGAAGAGAGGGGCCAATGCTGCTCAAGCGAATATAGAGATGAGCGCGGCTGCTCGCGATTCGCAGACTGCTGCAGTCGCCCACGCGCAGGCTAACCTTGCCGAGGCCGAAGCACAGGAGAAGAGGGCCGAGGCCGACCGCAATTACGCATTGCACAACCTGCAGCGTCTAGAGCCACTTCTCGCGCAGCACTATGTGACGACCGACGATGTCGATAGAGCGGGCACCCTGTTAGAAACCCGCTCGCGGGCAGTTGAGGAAGCAAAAGCCCACATGGGGCAAATGCAGGCACAGATCACGGGGAACCGAGCGCAGGTGGAACAATCCAGCGCGGCAATCACCCAGAGTGTACAACAGCAGAAGCAGGCAGAAAGCGCTGTAGAGACGTTGGCACCGCTCAGTAATCAGCGGCAAGCGCGTGCAGCGGCCGTACGCCTTGCGCAGTACAACCTTAATAATTGCCGAGTGTACGCGCCATTCGACGCTTTTGTGACGAACCTGACAATCTCCGAGGGGCAGTATGCGCACACGGGAACGCAAGTCTTCACCTTGATCGACGCGCGTACCTGGTGGGTTGTCGCGGACTTCCGAGAAACCCAATTGAGGCACATCGTGCCGGGCGACAAAGCCGATGTATTTGTCATGACGCAACAAGAACAACGCATTCCAGGAGTCGTCGAGAGTATCGATTACGGTGTGACCGCCGACCCGAGCGTTCTCGGTGTACAAGCGCCGGGTCTGCCTAATATAGAACGTTCCCTGAGCTGGGTGCATCTCGCAGCACGTTATCCGGTTCGTATTCGAGTGGTTTCCCCTCCGAGGAATCTTTTACGCGTTGGTGAAACGGCTGTAGCCGTCGTTCACCCCACCGCCGCACGGGAACGCTGATGGGCTACCCCGCCGTTCCAGCGCGTACCAAGGATCTCAACCCTGGCCGAGAAAGGGCAGGGCCAAGTCAGGACCATGGAGCTTTGGCATGGTTTGGAGATTTCCTGGCGGGAGAATTGAAGCCTTACCCCGGTCGATTGGCGGTAGTTCTGCGCATGGTTTTGGCTGCGACCATCACGATGGTATTGGTCATGGTCTTTCAGATTCCCGGCGGAGCCAACGCGGCGTTCAACACGCTGCTCGTATCTAGACAATCCCCTCAGGAAACTTTGAAGTCGTCGGTTGGCCTTCTTTTCTGGTCCCTCGCTGCAGGGTTGTACTGCCTCCTCGGAGTGATGCTCTTCCTGGGCAATCCGCTAGTGCATATTCTTTGGGTGCTTGTCAGCATCGCGGTGTGCTTTGTGGCGGTCAAGAAATTGCCGATGACTAGCGCGGGACCGTTTGGATCGACGATTGTGACCGTCATTCCGATCTGGGACACATCGGCGCCTACCTCAGACCTTGTCGACCAGACCCTCTGGATATCGGGGAGCCTTCTCGTAGGACTCGTCGTCGTAATTATTCTGGAGTATCTGTCCTCATTCTTCAAAGATAGCAACGAATTGGTCTCCGGTCTGACAGAGAGATTGGGGGCCTTCAGGCATTTTCTGGACAGTTACTCCGAAGACCAGGACCAAGCCCTTGCAAGTCGAGCCATTCACGACCTTTCCCTTCTTGGGGTATCGCGTTTACGCCAACTGCTCGCTGCTCAGAGCGACGATCAACAGGAGTACGCTCGCCGAAGCGCAATCATCTCGTTGACAGGCCGTCTGATCGATATAAGCGCGGCCATAATCGATGCCAACACCGAGTTCACTGCAAGGGACAGGGCGCGCATGATCGCTTTAAGCGAGGCAGTTACCATCCTGGAGGCTGAACTGAGAGGGCGCCGCGTCCCTTCGCATCTTCCTCTGAACCCATCCGCTTTCAGTGACTCACCGCTTCTGACTGAGTTGGAGCAGGTGATTGGCATGCTGGGCTTGACGCTCGGCCCGGAGTGGCACGGCGAGGGAAACCTGGAGACTCCTCTGAAACCGACCACCCATTCCAACATCTCCACGCAAGGGTCGGGAGGCGCAGGAAACCTGGGGTTTGTGCTTCGGGGAACACTTGCCGCCTCGCTCTGTTACGTCTTGATGAATGCGATCGCATGGAGGGGGATCAGCACCTGCATGGTGACCTGCGCAATGACATCTCTGAGCAGCGTGGGTTCCTCACGGCAAAAACAGATCCTCCGGATCACTGGGGCTGTGGCGGGAGGTATACTCTTTGGTATAGTAGCCCAGGTCTTCATCATTCCAGGGCTGGACACGATTGGCGGATTTGCTGCGTTATTTGTGTTGGTCACATTCATCGCGGCATGGTTTGCCACCAGCAGCCCACGACTCTCGTACTTCGGTCTTCAAATGGCGTTAGCTTTTTATCTGGTCCACTTACAGGAGTTTTCACCGCAGACCAGTCTAACGGCAGGCCGCGACCGAGTTGTGGGGATAGCCCTGGGACTCTTGGCAATGTGGCTTGTATTCGACACGTTAGGTGCAAAATCGGCAGTACGTATCATGACGGACATGTTCGCTCACAACCTCGACCTCCTGGCGGAACAGGCAATGCCGTGGCGGGACGGAAGACCTGCCGACGTAGCAGGGCTTCGCGCACTGCGGTCTCAAATCAGTCAAAACTTTGCTCAGGTAAACGCGCAGGCTGATGCGGTTCTCTTTGAAACAGGTCCATTGCGGCAAACAAAATTGGCGCAGCGAAGGCGCCTCCTTGATTTGCAGCCCAAGCTCAGATCGATCTTCTTCGTAGAGATTGCTTTGCTTCAGTACAGGATCACAATGCAACCCCGAGCCGTTGTCACTCCAGTATTCGAAGCTCAGCAGGCATTCGACGAACACGCAAGCGCCGCGCTAAGAAGACTTGCTCAAGCATTTCGATCGGGTGAGGTGTCCAACCCTCCAGAAAGGATAAGTTCATATCAAGAGCGATTAGAGAAGGCGGTGCGCGCCCAAAAAAGTCCTCAGACTTCGCGAACTGCTGTTCTCCTGATGCTGTTCTCGCATCTCAGCGTGCTACTCGACACCCTACAATCGGATTGTGCCTTTTTCAAGATGACCGGCTGACGTCTCCAGAGAATTCATAAATGTTTATCTCGAATGCTATGGTGTTACATCCGATTCTCCCTGGCCTCCTGGGATTGCTTGGTCCAAAGAACACTTCGCGTGGCTAGATCGGCCCATGTCAACGTGGTGTGGTCCGTGCTTCGGCATGTATATTCCGATGCCGATATTCCTGTCGTCCAGCTACGTATCGAAGGTAAACCGGCTTAATTCATTCTAAAATGGACAAAAAGCTCACCTCCTTGCGCGAGGAAAGCATACTCATCATCGGGAGCGGCAACCTCGTCCACAATCTCCACACCTATGCATGGGGACGCCATTTGCCCGATCGCTACGCTTGGGCTGTTCGCTTCGGAGCGGACGTGAAGGATATGATGATCGCCGGTGAATACAAACCGCTTATCGACTATGAAAACTCTCGGACCCGAAGCTCTACTCTCGATTCCGACGCCGCATCATTACCTTACTTTCCCGCCTCTCATGTAGCTCACAGCCCAAGGTATCGGTCGATAGCAAACTGACCGCCACCGGTGAAGATAAGGGCGAGTGCCGTCGCCAGGAGCATGAACTCGAAATCCCATCCGCTTTCCTGACCGGAAACAAAGGGAGCTTTCGCGATCCGGACAGTCACAAGTGCAACTAGCATATCGACCGCCAAGCCGAGCGCCATCACGCGCGTCGCGATCCCAAGGATGAGGAGCGCCGCCCCGGCGGTCTCGAGCAGAGCGACGAGCCAGGCAGAGAGCAACGGAACTGGCACGCGGATCTGTCTGAGAAATCCGGCGAAGCCTGCCGCGTTTTTCACCTTGCCCAGGCCGTGGGCAAAAAACGTAATCCCCAGTGCCAGCCGGAGAATGAGCTCGCCGAGGCCGCCAAGCGGAGCAAGAAGATCTTCGAGCATCGAGAGTCTCCTTCGCGGAGCGGGGAAGATATGCTGCCGCGGCCCTTTCCTGTCTGACGGTGATTGCAACCCCTCAGAACTGTACCTTGATCTGAATGCCAAATGGCAACGCGCGACGCTCGCGCTAGAGTCTTCTGACAGGCCCCGGCTCACAAGTCTGCTCAAGGTTGAACACCCGAGGAAATTCCACAACAGGGGTTGCCTTCTCGACGTGACTCTTACAGTGAGTCGCGACGCGGATGATCCTATCGAAAAACGATCTGTTGAATCGCAAACCGACGTTGTACTCGCCCTCGTAGTCGATGAGGCTTTTTCCTGGGATTGGTCATGAATCCCTGGTGTTGGTCTACGGAGCCTGCAGGCGCACCGAACCGGGGGAACCACGAACCTCTTCGTCGCCCAAGGGAATCGGGAGGAGCGACTTCTGAGGTCCGCCCTATCCTTCCTGCGGAAATTTTCCACATGTGTTCAACCTTGAGCAGACTTCTCCATCGGAGCGTGTCAAATGTCCTTTCCTGTTTCGGCTTGGTTTCCTTGGTACAGGTCAAGCGCTCCGGTCGTCGAGTGGGGCGGAGGTGAGAGAGTATGAGTGACCCAACAACAGCTGTTCAGCGAAAAGCCGATCCGTCGCACCTGCCTTCCGGCATCACCAAGGGCGATGTGACTTCGGAGTCCAACGAATCGGCTGGGTTTCAGGGCAACGACAAATTGCTCTTCGGTATCATCCTCGGCGTCATCACCTTCTGGCTGTTCGCACAGACGACGCTGAATATCGCTCCGGACATGGGCAAAGATCTCGGTCTCGATGCGAATGCGATGAATACCGCGGTGTCAATCACGTCCCTGTTCTCCGGGATATTCATCGTGGTGATGGGCGGGTTCGCCGACCGTGTGGGCCGGATCAAGATCGTCAAGATCGGGTTTTATCTCAGCATTCTCGGCTCTCTGCTCGTCGGCTTTGCGCCGAGCGGCACCATGGCATCTGCGTTCCTGTTGACCGGTCGAGCTCTGCAGGGGCTTTCAGGCGCATGTATCATGCCTGCCAGCCTGGCGCTGGTGAAAACCTATTGGACCGGAGCTCGCGCGCCAGCGTGCCGTCAGCCTCTGGTCGATCGGTTCCTGGGGCGGCTCTGGCTTGTGCTCTCTATTCGGAGGACTGGTCGCGCAGAACCTCGGATGGCGCTACATCTTTTTTGCGTCTGTCGTTGTCGCGATCGTTGGTCTCATGTTGATACACGGCACGCCTGAAAGCAAAGCCGAGAGCCAGAAAGAGTACAAATTCGACTTCGCAGGCGTCATCTCCTTCATGATCGCAATGGTGGCCTTACAAATTTTCGTGACCCAGGGGAATAAACTTGGCTGGACCAGCTCCTATGCGCTCATTCTCATCGCCGTCACTGTGATATTCGGGATTCTGTTCTTTCGCATCGAGGCGCGCGCGCCTGCAGCCTTCGTCGATTTCACACTGTTCCACAATCCGACATTTACCGGGGCCACGATTTCTAACTTTCTGCTCAATGCTGTGTCCGGCACCATGATCGTGTCGCTCGAATTGGTCCAGATGGGCGGCAATATGACCGCGCAGCAGGCCGGTATGCTGACGCTTGGCTACGCCATTGCGATCATTGCCTTCATCCGCGCCGGCGAGAAACTGTTGCAGCGTTTTGGCGCGCGCAAACCGATGATTTGGGGCTGTCTCATTACCGGCCTCTCTATTCTGTTTCTCTCGCCGGCAAACCTGATGCTGTCGGATTACAAAATCCTGGCGATCATCGGCTATACGCTGTTTGGTCTCGGCCTCGCCATTTATGCGACGCCCTCGACTGATGCCGCGCTCTCCAGTTTGCCGGCGACGCAGGCGGGATCCGGCTCAGGCATCTATAAGATGGCATCTTCTCTGGGTGCTGCATTCGGGGTGGCCATTTCGGCAGCGATCTTTACCGCTCTGAGCGCCAGCACCGACAGTGCCCATTGGTTGGAAGGCGTGATTACCTTCCAAGGACGCCAGGACAACCTTGCCGTTCGACAAGCTGCCATCATCGCTCTCATGTTCAATGTGTTTATGGCCGCAGTGGCGATCATGTCGATCATGCTCACCATCCCCAAGGGCAAGCAGAAGAGTTAGGGCTGGAATCTCCACCCTCTCCCGAGTAGGTCCGCGATCTGGAGGGGCATCATTGTTTGTCTCGATCTGAAAGGAGCTTTTACAATGAGCGAAAAAGACGTGACAGTAGTCCTTGCAAATCTCACCGGTGCCCTTCCAGAGTTGGAGGCTGTATATAAGGACATCCACGCTCACCCCGAATTGTCGATGCAGGAAACGCGCACTGCAGGGATTGCGGCGGACCATCTAAGGAAGAGCGGATTCGAGGTGACTACAGGAGTCGGCAAGACGGGGGTTGTTGGTATATTACGCAACGGAGACGGCCCAACCGTGATGCTGCGCGCCGACATGGATGCGTTGCCCATCAGAGAAGCGACCGGTCTTCCCTATGCCAGTAGCGTTACTGCGACTGGCCCTGATGGCAAGACCACGCCCGTGGCGCACTCCTGCGGGCACGACATGCATGTGGCCTGCTTGATTGGGGCTACGTCGTTGTTTGCCAAGAGCCGCGATAGCTGGCACGGAACGCTCATGGCAGTTTTTCAACCAGGGGAGGAGACCGCACAGGGCGCGCAAGCGATGATTGACGACAACCTCTTCAAACGATTCGCGAAACCCGATGTTGTGCTTGGCCAGCATGTCATGAGCTTGCCATCCGGGCATCTCGATTGGCGTACTGGGGTTGTCACCTCAGCTGCCGACAGCCTGCAAATTCGCATGTTCGGCCGTGGCGCACATGGATCGATGCCCGAGGCCAGCATCGATCCCGTCGTCATGGCTGCCTCGACCGTGATGAGGCTGCAGACGATCGTCTCGCGGGAAGTCGCGCCCACGGATGCTGCCGTGGTGACAATAGGGGTTCTGCAGGCGGGGACAAAAGAGAACGTCATTCCTGACGAGGCGGTGATTAAGTTGAACGTGCGCACCTTTGATGAGGGAGTCCGCAAACACGTGCTTGCAGCGATTGAACGAATTGTGAATGCCGAAGCAGCTGCGGCAGGTGCGCCGAAACCACCTGAGATCACTCCCCTGGATCGTTATTCCTTGGTAACGAATGATGTCGACGCAACAAACAAGGTCGTTGGCGCGTTTCGTCAAAACTTCTCTGATGGCTCTGTAGAACAGACGAAGCCTACCATGGCGAGCGAGGACTTCGGATGCTTTGGAGCGGAATGGCACGCCCCAGCAGTGTACTGGTTCTTTGGTGGCGACGATCCGGCGGTGTACGCCAAGGCGAAAAAAGAGGGAACGGTCAGTTCGCTTCCAACCAACCATAATCCGCGCTTTGCACCAGTGATCCATCCAACTATGGAGACGGGTGTGAAGGCGCTCGTTGTTGCGGCGCATGCGTGGCTGGCCGAGCGTTTGCCGGCCAGATTGGCCGCATCCGTAAGGTGAACATGGTTGTCAATGAATCCGGGGTTTGCGGTTCTATCTGAAAGGTCGATCACGGGCCCTGGGTTTCGCGGTCGTGACGGTTCAATCTGGCTGCTGCGCTATGGGAAGCTTCCAGCCCTTCCGAATCGCCAACAGACGCAGAGCGACACAGACGATCCCGCCGATAGCCGGTGCTACCGCCGCCAAACTGGGAAAAACGGCGTCGCCGATTGCAACAACTGCCGCACCTGCCAGGGCGGCGACCGCGTAGAGTTCAGCAGTGAAGACGACAGGGACTTCGGCGACAAGAATATCGCGCGCCATGCCTCCGCCAATTGCGGTTAGCACACCCATGAGCACCGCCGCGCCTGGTCCGAGATGAAAAGCCATCGCTTTGCCGGCCCCAACGACCGCAAAAAGCCCCAGCCCAAAGGCATCGAAGAGCTGCACGGGACTTTTCATTTTAGCAATGAGGGGATACCAAAAAAACGTAACGATACCAGCAACTAATGAGAGAGTAATATATCGCCAGTCTTTGACTGAAGCGGGAGGGATTGCTCCGATGAGCACATCGCGGATAATTCCCCCTGCAGTTGCTGCGACGAGTGACAATACCAGCACACCAAAAAGATCTATTCTGTGCTTCACGCCAGATACCGCCCCGCTGACCGCGAACACGAAGGTCCCGACCAGATCGAGCACGTGCAGGAACCCGCCTATGAGGATACGGTCGTTAAGAGGCATGCGAGCTCCTACACTATCCACTTTTGCCTATCGCGGAGATTGAATTGCTGACTGATGCCGATGTTTGTGCCAGAACGGACGAGCAGGCTGATGGATCCCGCGCTGCTTGTCGCCCTCGGAGCCGGCGCTTCATGCCATCGTGACACGAAATACTCTCCGCACCCTAATCCAGAACCATTGCACTTTGTTGTCGTGATGGTTCGCCATTACTCTCTCGAAATTGAGAAGTTCTGATCAAAACGTCACCTCCGTATACAGGCCGGTGACGAACGCGTTGGGAATTTTGCCCGTGCCTCCAGGATTGATCACGTATTGTAGGTTGGGGCGAATCTTGAGCCACCGCGTAAGCTGCAGGCCATAGTCGATTTCAGCGATGCTCTCGTAGGTCTGGATTCCGACCGAGCCAGGCGCCACAATGTCGAGATCCTGCTGATATTGAGTCAACCTGGAGTTGGTGCGTGCATAGGCGATCATGAAAGAGACAACATCGTTGTCGCGACGCGGGAAGGTGCCCTGGTAATGGCCGCCAGTCACCCAGAAATACGAGTACTTGGCGGTGTCCGGATCGCCCACTGTGAGCATCGCTCCTAGCGTCAGGCCACGATTGGAACTGGATTCCTCGCGAAAGACCATCTGATCGGCCATGATGTAACCACCCCAGCGACCGTTGTGCTGCTCGAACGGTTCGCCAGTCAACGCGGCGGGATGTCCGTTGACATCCTTGAACAGGTCCGGTGTTTCCGATGAATTGCAGTAGGCGCCGATCTTGTATACGCCGGGCAGTTTGCCGCTGCCTTGGCCTGGCAACCAACCAAGTTCGATGGGTACGAATGCACCGGTACTGCGAAAGCTCAAATCGAAGCCGTTGTCAGCGGCGTCACCGTTGGGATTCACCTGGTAGAGGCCGACCGCTACGTAGAAATCCGGTGTCGGGCTCACATTGATACGAGCGCCCCATTCCGCCGTGGGAAAGTTGTGTGCGCCGCTATCGGTCGTCATGGCACTCGCATGACCGCAGATCACCGCGTTCTGAAAATTGCAGAAGTCTGGAAGCCCCGCAAAGCTATCGCCTATCGGCGACCAGCCCAGCTCGATTGTCACCTTGTGCTTGAGAAAATCCTGCTGATAATTCATTTCCGCTATGCGGAAATTCTGGCCCGCACCATAAAGTTCCTGTACCGCAAACTGGTTTCCGAGCGCGTCAGCCGATAGACTGCTTCCGACACGATCCGTTAGGGTGACCTGGATCTTTGCACCGTGAATGCTCATCAATCGATCGAGGTCGAAATCGGCGCCGAAGTCAATCTGCTGCGTATAGCGCACCGCCTGATAGTTGCCGCCGGAAGGATTCCCCGCACTTTCGGTGGTGAAGTGCGCTCGCAGGTCAATGCCCGCATCCCGCAGCGAGGTGCGCTCGCCGCCCCAGTCACCGGTCATTGTGTCTTGGTTAAACCACCGCGGGCCGCTAGTTGTCTGCTGGGCCATTGCGGGACATGAAAAGAACGCGGCAGCGGCGATCAAGACCAGCAGCGTCTCTTGGGACCATTGTCTCCGGTACGAAATCAATAGTTCCATAAAGGGTTCAGCGCTCCAAACCGCGAGCGCATCCGATAGAAAGGCTCTCCATGGCTGGCGCCCCGCTGTCGCTGGCCTCAGACATCTTTGCGTCGACGTTCTCGTGGTGAAAGAACATGTCCCTGAGATTGAAGGCCGCATTTTCGGACGACAGAATGCCTGTGGCAACCTGGTAGAGCAACGGCTGGAACTGCTGATAATTGTTTTGGTCGATCAGCGTGATTCGCAAGCTGGAATCGGACGCGAGCTTGGCGCAGTTCAGACCGGCGAAACCAGCGTCCACAATTACTACATGCTTGGTTGAAGCAGCGCTCTTCGCAGAGCTGTCGATACTTCGCCCTGCCAGCGAGCTAGCCCGGACGGCTCGCCCACCGTCTCGGACAGAGGCTCTTCGCATGACCGTCACTCTATCCCTCGGGGGTGGTTACGCACTCTCTTCTCACACACTGCCGTTGAAAAATCTGTACGATATTGGACCGTTTTGGAAATCTCCGATGGGAGCCATCGCCTGCCGTTCGATGCGGACTGGAAGACAGACTCTAAGAGATCGGACAGAAAGAAGGCTCTGCCTTGTCGCATCTTGCGCTACAACTGTGCCGAAACCCTACTCATTTGTGCGGTTGGGGTTAGCTTCGGGCGAAAAAGCAGACTCCCCAAGTTGTTGAAAAGATTGAAAGGCCAAAGGAGCAAATGGAAGGTTTGGAATCGAGAGTCGTGCTTAGAAGGCAGGCGTTCTATCCAACGTTTTGGTGGCCTGAGGTAAGAGCCCAACCAAGGTGTAGAATGAGCCCCGCCGGGCTGAGGCCAGCACGTGTTTAGGCGAACCTGTGCTGCCGCGTATTTTGGGAGGATCACATGGCACAGAACAATCTTGAACTCATGCGGACACTCGACGATTCGTGGAACGCACAGGACTGGGAGACGTTCGAAAAGCGGCATTCCAGGGACACTGCTGTATTTTGGCCGGGTCAGGCCGAGCCGACAAGAGGGCGAGATAAGCACAAGGCGGAGTCCATCGAATTTTTCAAGACCTTCCCCGACAATCATCTGATCAATCATCCCTATAAAGTGGAGATTGCTCAGGGCGAATGGACGTGCACGGTTGCGGATTTTACAGGTACGATGCGCGGATCGATGAAGGGTTCCGACGGCAAGCTGATCGCGCCGACCAACAAGAAGTTTCATATCGAGTTCTGCACCGTCGCACACTGGAAGAACGGCGAGATCGTCGAAGAGAAACTCTTCTATGACTTGGTGGGATTGCTAAAACAGATTGGAGTTATGTGAGCTGTTTTGTCCGCTCGCTTCGCTTCCTTCATAGTTCCTTGCTTTCAATACCCAACTGTAAAGCGCTGGCGGACACGCGCCGGATGTTCCAGTTCGTCGATCATAGCGTCGGCGTAATCCTCAACGGCGATTTTGCCAATCCTATCAAGAATGCGCCTGCGTGGCCGCGTTGGCATGCGGGCGCCGGATGACTGCGACTGAGCATTTCGAGCGGAGCCCTACCTCCTCTGAAACGCTTCCAATATCCACTGGGTCGAATCCGCTGCGTCCATGCGAACCGAGCACGATCACGTCCGCTTCCCACTTTTCAGCTTCATTCAAAATCACCTGAAAAACCCGATCTCTCTCCTTGGGAATGTCCGAGTGGACGCTTAATGCGGAACCCGCCAACATTTCGACGCCCTTGGCAGCACAGATTGTGGCTTCCTCTTCGCACGCTACTCTCAAGTCTTCGGCCTCCCCCACATTAAGGTAGGAAAACTCCTCCAATGGCGGAAATTCAGGAACGCTGATGATTTTTACTTTGCTGCCACTTGGCCAGGGACCTTGGGACAACGAACGCAGCGCAGCCGTCGAGAATTCCGAGCCGTCTGTCGCAACGAGAATCTTCATATGTGGCTTAGGGTCGGCGTTCGTGTTTTCTCGCCCTGAGCGTACGACCTCAACAGAACACGGTCCGCGCCGGAAGACTGAACGGGGTGTGCTTCCAATCAACTGCCGCTCCCAGGGTCGAAGCGTGCTTGAGCCCACCATGACCAGATCAGCCTGCCAATCTCCCGCGAACGTATTGATAGCCCGCCGGGGACTACCCATAACAATCTCGGTCGTTACGTTTCCTCCGATACCCTGCAGACGACCAGCCGCGTCTTCCAAATTCTGGCGGAGATGGGCTTTGGCCCGCTCCAACAGTAACGGAGTTCTGGCGAACGGATACGGATTCAAAACACTCAGCACGCAAAAGTACGAACCCGAAGGCCAGGACCGAGCCGCCGCTGCCTTTACGACTTTTTCGTCCGGCGAAGCCCCGTCGATGGCGAGTATAACTTTCATATGGCCTCCTATGGCCTCCACAAAGCCTCGACTTAAGCAGCCCCTTCTTACTAGATTCTCGATACTACCCTTAACCGAAGCTGGCTCTGCGCGATGGCGCGTTCCTTAGCCAGCGGCGTGCCACGTAGCAATTCCTCTTTTTGGATTAGTCAGCAAGGTGGTGGGTGCAATGGCCGTTGCTGTTCTCATCCGAATCGCCTTACCAATCATGCTCAGGGCTTAGAAGTTTCCCGAGGCCACGTGCTTCAGGATATTCTCCAAAGACAGCTCAACCCACCTGCACCGTTAGCATCGATATCGATCCGCCATCGACACCTTCTATTGGGAAAGTGATGATTTCGCCTTGCTGCCTGGTCGCGATGACATACAGCAAGGGCAAATAGTGATCTGGCGTCGGAATCGACAGCAAAGCTTCTGGTCCGAGACTCTCGTATTCAATAAGCGGTTTATATTCCCCGGCTACCATCATCTCCTTTGCATCCCGTTCAAAACGAACAGCCCAATCGTAAGGATCGGGCATGTGCCGACCCCAAGCATATGCATGGAGATTGTGGACAAGGTTGCCACTGCCGATGATGAGTATGCCGTCTTCGCGCAAGGGCGCGAGCTTTTTGCCTATCTCAAAATGGAATGACGCTGGTTTACTTTCGTCGATGCTAAGTTGGACGACGGGAATGTCAGCATCGGGATATACGTGCCGGAGCACCGACCATGTCCCATGATCGAGCCCCCAAGAGTTGTCGAGCTTTACCTCTAGCGGCTCGAGCAATTTCTGCACTCGACGGGCGAGTTTGGGATCACCAGGCGCAGGATATTGCACCTGAAACAATTCTCGCGGAAATCCGCCGAAATCGTGAATTGTTCTCGGCGAAGTGGCGATGGTTACACCAGTTTCTGAAACAAACCAGTGGGCGGAGATAGACAGAATGGCTTTGGGCTTGGGTGTTGTCTGCCCTATGCGGCTCCATGCTTTTGTGTAGCCATTGTCGAGGACGGCATTCATCGGATTGCCGTGACCAAAAAAGATTGCGGGAAGTATCTTGGGCATGTCGAGGCACCTCTCTTTGGTTCACGGGCCTTGCGGGCGATTACGCGGGCTACCTTTCGATTGGAAAACTATTAACCCCGCTGCTTAGCCTCCTCAGGCGAAAACTGAGCCACAGTATAACGCTGCGCAGAGCTTGACGTGCAGGGGTGGGAATTCTTGAGACTACAACGTCGCGCACCATGCCAGCGCCGACTGCAGTGAGTATTCTGAACACCACCGCGGCAATCGGGCGGAGGGGCAGACGAGTTCGATATATCTTCGGTACAACTAAGGGCGAGAGTTCGCGAGAGAGACCTGTAAGCGACGCAGCAATGCATAAAAGATTCGCCCTCTTTGTCAAAAGGGCAGACGTTCTATCCCGTTCCCATGAGCGAAGGCTCTGCGATCTCGAACAACCAGAAGCGCTCACTGAGAAGTCCTTTCGTCTTTCAATCGGTCGCTTCGGAACATTCGGTACAATTCGATGCCTAGTTAGGCAAACGATTCGCGCATCAAATGACGGCAAGAAGCGGCGGACTTGAGCATTTCTCCGATGCGAAAAGCGATCATCTTTTGATCGGGAGTTTCGGTTATGGTAAGAGCCGCAGTGGACGGAGCGGGCAATGACCGAAAACGTAAAAATGGTGCTGCGAAAAACACCCTCTTTGCGAGCCTAACGGAGCAGGAGATGCAGGCTCTGGCTGCGCGAGTAAACAAGAAGCACTTTCAACGCTGGTCTGTATTGCCTGTGTCCGCGTTGCTCGAATTGGCGGGATCACGGCATTTGCGATAAATATTTTCGGAACATTCATTCTCGAGCCGAGTCACGTGCGGAAACAACCATCGGTTGTGCGGATAAACTAGGTGCGTTCAAGAGGTTATTGGGGGAGGGAGGAGAAAGTCATGAACGATAGTCCGAAACAACCAGCCAGTTCTGCTGCTCTGCGCTCACCTGGGCCGCTGGAAAGTCCAATTCTTTCGTTTGACTTAAACGCTGAGATTCAAACGTTGCGTCACGAAAATGCGTGGCAGGGTGGACGAAATTCAAAGACATTGGTGAAGCATCCGGATTTTCGAGTGGTACTGACGGTCCTGAAATCCGGCGCGCGTCTTCACGAACATAAGGCTGCCGGTAATATTTCTGTCCAGGCTACCGCGGGTCACATCCGAATGCATGTAGAAGGCAAAGTTTTTGATCTACCCGAAGTTCACTTATTGGCGCTCGAACGGGCGATTGCTCATGATGTCGAAGCCCTTGAAGACAGCGCTTTTCTGCTCACCATAGCGTGGCCGGACGAGACGGAGAAAGTCTGACTGGGTACGTCGCGCGGCAAGACTCGAGCGTGCAGTTTTCGCAAGCTGGCATATAGTAATCGGCCCGATCAACTGTATTAGCCGCATAGGATAGTTCGGAGGCAGCATGATCTCGTTCGATCCGGCACACAGAGCCGTCCACTATCCGCCAGATCGCCGATTTCGGTTCTGGATTCGACCTTCCATTCTAATCGGAATAGGTATCGCGATCCTTTCTGTAATTGTGGCGTCTTGGATCGAGGTCGCCGTGGCCGGACTGCCTCATGTTCCAGCGGTTCCTCAGATATATCCCAACAACTTCGCAGGACCGCATGGGTTTCCGGTCTGGGTGCGTTACTGCCACTTCTTTAATTTCCTTTTTGTAATGATGCTGATTCGCAGCGGTCTGTCCATCCTGGTGGATCATCCTCGTCTGTATTTCAATGATGGCTGTACGCCAGGGAGCGAATGGATCAGGTTTACACCACTAAAAGTCCCACACGACCGCATCTGGACCGCGAAAGACGACGCCCGTTACATTTCGCCACTAATTGGTACGCCGGGCTATCGGCACACAATTGGTATTGCACGGGTTTGGCACTTCATCGACGTTCACGGCTTCATCATCACTGGCATTTTGTTCGTCATTATGCTCTTCGATACAGAGCAGTGGCGGCGGATTGTGCCAACTTCGCCGCTTGTCCTCTTGCAAGCATGGAACACATGGGTTCACTACGCGACGTTTCACCTGCCTGCAGAACCGAACGGGTTTTATGGCTACAACGCATTGCAGCAGATTGCCTATTTCACCGTCGTCTTTGTCTTCGGCCCGTTGGCGATTCTTACGGGGATCGCCATGTCGCCCGCCGTGGTGAATCGCTTTCCCTGGTACGCACGGATCTTTGGTGGCAGGCAATCGGCCAGATCGATCCATTTCCTGACGATGTTCAGCTTCCTTGCATTCCTCGTCGTACACGTCACTTTGATCGTGATGACCGGGTTTGTGCGGAATATGAACCACATTGTGATGGGCACAGATAATCAGAACCCTATAGGCATGTATCTGGGGTTTGTGGGCATAGGCGTGGTCGTCCTTTCGTGGATCGTGGCGCACTACATCTCATGGAACCACCCGCGCGGATTGCAGCGTGCGCTCAAGTCCGTGACCTATCCGATGCAGCTTCTTACGTTGAATCGCTTGACTCCGCAGCAGAAGTATTCCGAGGAGGAAATCTCACCGTACTTCTGGCCCAATGGGAAAATGCCAATTCGCGACGACTGGAAGCGCCTGGCACAAGCCGACTTCGAGAATTTTCGGCTCAAGGTAGGGGGGCTCGTCGAAAACCCGCTTGAGCTTTCTCTGGCCGATCTGGAGAAGTTGGGCGAGGTCGAACACATCACCATGCATCATTGCATCCAGGGATGGAGCGGCATCGCGAAGTGGGGCGGCATTCCCATGAAAACGCTCATTGAATTAGTGCGCCCAAAACCAGAGGCCAAAGTCGCGGCATTTTTTTCTTTTGGCGAAGCACTCTACGGCGGTTCCTACTACGATACGCAAAGCCTAGAGAATCTGCTGAAGCCGCAATGTCTGCTGGCCTCGCAGATGAACGGCCAACGGCTTCCGCAGGTATATGGAGCGCCCCTGCGGCTGCGAGTCGAGAATCAGCTTGGCTACAAGATGGTCAAATGGATTGAGCGTATCGAGTTCATCGAGTCGGAGAAGGTGCTAGGCAAAGGAGAAGGCGGCAAAAACGAAGACGACGAATATTTCGACCTGCTGCCCAACATCTGATGCGGAAGCTCGATTCGTCCGGCCAGGGGCATGCAGAGGCTGATCACATTCTCTCCTTGCTCCGACGGGTCCGGCTAGATTGGCTGCTGCATCACTTTCCGCCGCGACTTGTTCGCTCACTCTACGTGTTTGTGAACGGCTTCATCACCATCGGAGTGCTTGCTCTGTTGGCGCTCTTGAGCCACAACCCATTTGTGTTTCCGTCGCTTGGCCCCACCGCGTATCTTCTGTTCTTTTCGCCGCTCACGCAATCGTCAAGTCCACGAAATACTATTTTCGGCCACGCTATCGGGCTCATCTGCGGTTATGCAGCGTTCGTTGTAACAGGTGCCGGAGCGCTACCGTTCGGGGTGCATCCAGGTATCTTCTGGCCAAGAATCCTAGCGGCAGCTCTTTCACTCTCGGCTACAGGCGCATTCATGGTGCTTCTCGATGTCAGCCATCCTCCCGCGGGTGCCACTACGCTGATCGTTTCTCTCGGTATTATTTCGAAGCCGGGTGAACTAGTTATCATCGAAGTGGCGGTGTTCCTGCTCGTTGCTCAGGCTTTGGTGATCAATCGACTCGCCGGATTACCCTACCCCTTGTGGAAGGCTGCGCCCTCGATCAAACCAGTGAACGAGGACTCGGAATAGTGCCCCTCCATTCAGTGAACTTGGGTGATGCAGAAATAGGCAGAACCGCGCCCCTTGGGCAATGTCGGAATGCTCGGAATTACTTATTTCGCGGGGACGCAGATGGAAGCAGCGGTGGAACGACCGCCGCATCTCAAGGCCATCATGCCGATTGCCGGTACATTCGATCTTTATGAATCGGGCACGCATCACGGATAATGAGCAGTGGGTTCATCACGCCAAACTCTAGTCGACGGTTTTCCAAACCGCCGCCGAGCAGAACGGTTTCCCCGGATGAAATCGAGGCACGACAAGCCAATGTATTCGGAATGATGGTCAACAACATCCTTGAAGAGACACTGAAACTTCGGTTCAGAGTCGAATGGTTGTGCAATCACTTACGAGCTCCAAGTCCTTGAAGATCAATTCGCCCACGACGTTGGACTCGATTGGACTCGATAGTCGAGGTGGCGTGATTTTTCTTGCTGTATTAAAATGAAAACAAATGTGTTGTGCGGATCCCCGGTAGCTCAACGGTAGAGCGCTGGACCCCAGTTTGGACCCCAAAATTAGGAATTAGATCCCTTCGAGTTGAGCTTCGGTCATCCCGAAATAATGACCTAGTTCGTGGATTACTGTCAGACGAATTTCCCGCCTGATTTCGTCTTCATTGGAGCAGACGGCCTCGATGTTTTTCTGATAGAGCACGATGCGGTCGGGGCCGGTAGGCACCTCAAACACGCTTTTCTGAGTTGCGGGTACTCCCTCGAAAACGCCAAGCACTAAATTGTCCAAGTCGCCGGCATCCGCGATCCCCGAGTTCCGCGAGCCTCTTTGTGAGCGCTGCTCTGGAGGCATGTTCTCGACTAGAACGGAGACGTTCTGCATTCGTTTGCGAAATCTGATAGGCAACGCATCCAAAGCCTCTTCGACGAGTTTGACGAACTTTTCTCGCTCCATGTGACAATCCTAGGCTGGGTCATGATTCGGAATCCACCTGTTTCATGCTGATGCCAAGCTCTTCGATCGACACCGATTACTGTCTTTATGCGCAGAACTCCAGCCAATCGGATTCGTGCCCGTGGCAATCGCGACTTCACGAGGTTTCCCGAAATTCCAAGTATGTCTCTCGCTTAAGGCTGCGACGAAGGCTGTGCACCTGAGCATCGTAACAATCGAACGAGGAACGCGTTTCGTTATGCGCGGCAGAAAATGATGATCGTTATACGGCCACGGAGTGGCGCGCCCGATTTTCCTTAACCCCAATTCGAGTTTCACTCAATTGCTACCATGTAATCTCGACCTTCCCAGCGATCCTCGGCCGCCCAATAAAAAGTAAAGCGAATCGGAGATTGTTGCGTAGCAGAGATTGGAATATCGACAAAATGAAATCCGAGAACTGGGGTCAATGAGGGGTTATCTTCCACAGACTGCCATTCGTTGGCCGACCAGTGAAGGCGGAAGGGAACTGGAACCTGAATGCGAAGAGTGTAGCCTCGCTTGACGGCGCGAGCCTGTCGATTGGGCTTCCAGATCTCGAACAATTGACGAGTCTTGTGATCTCCCAGGTAGCGCTCTGCAACTTCAGGGATCATGTCGAAAACGCGATTATCAGACACGGACCTTAGTAGCTTGATGTACTCCGCGTGAGCCCACATCAGAGGCATGGCCGAGCCCGTCGGTCGACCAAGGAACATATAAACGCCCGCTCGGTCCAGTTCGTCCCATACTTGCTCGGGCAATAAACCTGTCGTCGAGGCGAAACCTTCAATCCCTCGTATGAACGGCTTCACGTCTCGTCCTGCAGAGAGTTCGAAATGCCCCCGTTCTCCCGTCAGAAGAGGCCACGCGCGACCCTTGCCCCACCCGACGTACGGACCGCCGTCCTCTCGCTGACCGTACCCATCGTGATTGTAACGACGCCAAACCGGCCCGACCGGAGTGTTCACCTTCAATACCGCATCGATGATCTTCAAAGAGTCCACGATCACTGGATCATCGGGCCGTCTTATCCCATAACGCACGAGATGAAGAAAGCCGGCATCAACGATATCTCGTGCTGGGAATGAATCTTGCGACCCTTCCGGATGATTCTTGATCTGCAGAACTTTCGAGTTTGGGTCTTCCAAGGGATTGGCGTTGCCGACATCCTCGGGCAGAATTCGTATGTAGTGCCGCTGAACCCCAGGGACGAGCGCGCCCTCTGTTGTGACGGTCCAAGCTTCGATATGACATTCCAGAAAATCAGCGTACTCCTCTAGCATTGTTGCAACGGCCTCATCCCCTCGCTCACGCGCAAACCATGCCGCCCCAATCAGAGCAGCGATGTTGGAAGCGAGCGTCGAAGGAGAGTAGCCACTGGCTTCTTCCCAGCGTTCCTGCTCAGTGACAGGTCCATGACGAATTAAATAAGCGGCAGCCTTCAGGATCATCGGGTACGGGTCAAAATCTTGAAGAGCGTTCTCCCTTTGGAGCTGCCAGGCCAAAAGAATCGGAAGAGCCACTTCGTCAAGTTGGATTCCTCGCCAGTATGGCCCGCCATCAATCCAGAAATTCTGTGCAAAGCCTCCGTCTTCCTGCTGTGATACCACCAAATAAATCAGCGAGCGCAAAGGTGCGATGCGATCGCCGGCAGCGAGTATGGCAGAGGCGCTGCCCACCAGATCACGGGTCCACACAAGGTGATATCCGCCGTTGTCCGCATCACCCTTTGCTTCTCCCCAAGGAATCGAGAGAGAAGCAATCAAGGCACCCGGATAAGACTTGTCCTCATGACTCAGAAGCAAACTGAAGCTGCTGTGGTATAGGTTGCCGTTGTCACTCGAAAACTTTTCCAAAGGAAGCCGGTGCGCGGAGGTGCGGTCCCATTGTTCCGTGTATCGCTTCAAGTGTTCTTTGAACGGAATGCCAAGCGCCTGAAAAAGGGTTGTTATCGCACAGTGCTCCGTGTCACCGAACGCCAGTCCCATGGTGAACTCGCGCTTGCCACCGAGGTCAACTTCTCCCATCAGGGCAATGTTTCCGTCAGAGGCCTGATCGAACTCCCAGTCCATTTGAAAGTTACCGGCGAGATCGGTCCAGCCGTCACTCCGACCAACGTAGCCACAGGAAGCTCGAGAAAATTGGAGTGTGCCCCCGAGTGCCAACCATACCCCTGCCTTCCCTGCCATCAGGATCTTCCGGTCCGCTACCTGGATCACATAGCCGTTGTTACTCCATCCGCCGACTTGAAGATGGGGCGCACAAAGCATGTAGAGGTGCAACTTCGAGACAAACGCTTCATCACCGACGAGTTGAACGTGCTGGAGAATGCAGGCAAGATGCGGATTCGTGATGATTTCCTTAATGATGGAGTACCGGCTCTCGGAATCGGTGTTGGTGTAGCGGTAGCCAAGTGAATTACCTGAAAGACGCTCGCAGATGGATTTCAGGTCGCGCTTTTCTTCATGGAAAAAGGTCTTTCCATCCGTAATGAGACACTGCAGGTCTCGGATCTGCGGGTGATCCACTGTCGGATAATAGACTTCAGTGATGATGCCATTCCACAAGGTGAACCAAATTCGGCTCGCAGCTGCATACGCTGTCCCCACGCCGTCTTTGTCGCCGTGAGTCCATCGGGGCTCGATGCCCGGTCGCCCGAAAGCCTTGACTTTCTGCCTAGATTGACTTCTGAGGCTCGAATGCCCCTCGAGCGCTCCCGGAACGGTCACTTGTAACGACTTTTCCACTTTCAAGTCGGGACCTTCTTCCCAGCACGCATGTTCTCTCCCTACGGCCCGCCAGCACAGATGACAGCGACACCATCGCTTTCATTGCGACTCTCATGCTGGAACCTCCTTGCCTTCCTAACAATGGTCTCTTTATACCTTCGACAGAAACGCCTGTTACATCGACGTGATCCAGTTTTACATGACAGGATGATCCAACCTCAAAACGAGGAGGAAGGTATGGCCCAACAGATGAGGAAACCCAAGCGGATCTTAGTAGGTTTGAAAACCCTAGAAAACGCTGTGGAACTAACCACGTTGGCTAGCCGCCTGGGCTCGCGGGGAGCATCACTCGTTCTGGTTCATGTAATAGAACTTCCCGATAACACGGCTCTCGACGCCGAAGTACCGGATCTGGAAGCAGCGGCGCAGAAAATCTTGCGCGCCGGCGAGCGCGTGGCCCGCCGCAGCCATTTGAAGGCAAGGACGCTAGTTTTACGGGCACACTCCGCCAGCTACGCGCTGCTTGATGAATTAAAGGAAAAGAAAAGCGATCTAGCCGTCCTCGGCTATCACCACGGACGTACGCTAGGCGAGATAGTATTTGGCACGACGGCTAAACACGTGGCCGAACATTCACCCTGCTATGTAGTGTTCGGTATTCCGCCGCGAAAATAAGCGATGAAACTGTTTTCCATCGATTCGAGAGGCAGAAGCAGCACTCAATTGAATTGAGCCAATCCAGTTCAAGACCGTCTTATCCGTCATATATGATGAATAACTGTTTCGAAGCCAGCGCTGTACTTTAGCCGGCGGCAGGGCCGGTTCCCCCGAGACAAGAAAGATCGAGCACACGTATCCAATTGTCCGCTGGAGACTCTTTTCTAGTGGAGAGGGTCTCCAAAGGTCGTCTGACTAGCGGTTGAATGCGCGTAGTCGGCATCGAGTCCTTGTTCGAATACCTTTTGGCATCTGTTACAGGCGTCTCTTTGCCCGGTATGAACGAACCATTGTGACAAGTGCGAAACACCTCCAGGATGAAGATCGCCATGAAGAATAAGGATCACCGTTGTTCCCAGACCATGCAGGGGTACCACAGAAAATTATAAAAGGAGTTACACAAATGAAGAGTTCAAGCGTTTTCGTTCTGTCCGCGGTTGCTTTACTCGGTTCGCTTGGTTTCGCTTCCGAGTGTGTTGCACAACAGCCTCCGAGCGACGCGAATATCGGCGCGATCGTTCTGGCGGCAAATCAGATTGACATCGACTACGGCAAACTCGCGTTGACCGAGTCGAAGAACAAGGAAGTTCTGGCCTTTGCGCAACAGATGGTCACCGATCACGGGGCCGTCCAGAAGTCCGTCATTGAACTGGCGGGCAAGCTTCAGCTAACCCCAGTCGAAAATGACACGAGCAACAGTCTCAAAGCGAAGTCCGTGGAAGTTACGACAAAGCTGAAGAGCTTACACGGGAAGGTCTTTGACAAATTCTACATCGACAACGAGGTGGCCTATCACAGGCAGGTTACGGATGCCATCGCCGGTGCCCTAATTCCGAACGCACAGAACGCGGAACTCAAGGCCGCTCTCCAGGGCGCTCAGACTCTCTTTCTCGGCCATCTTGAACATGCACGAAACGTCCAAGCCACCGTTGACCCCTCCGCGGGACATGATGCAACAAAACCCAAGTAAGAGCCGGCGTTACAACCAAGGAGAAATAGCAATGAATGCGCCCTACTCGAGCATGCGATCGGTAGCTTCAACATTAGTGGCGACAACCGTCCTGTTACTGGTTTCGTGCTCGCTGGGCATGCAGGGACCTGCGGGCGGATTCGTGCTGGCCGCTGTTCCTAAAGGCCCGCAAACGCACACGGTCGTCATCCGTGAACTTAAGTTTCAACCCGCCGTGCTGACTGTAAAGGTTGGCGATACGGTTGAATGGAAGAACGACGACATCGTCCCTCACACCGCAACGTCGACAAAACCGAAGAAATTTGATTCCGGCATTCTTCCTGTTGGCAGTTCCTGGAAATATGTAGTCACTAAAAGGGGAACCTACTTCTATGACTGTACTTTGCACCCGAATATGAAAGCTGAGTTAATCGTGCGGTGAGTTCTTCATCACCAGCACTTGCAACCTAGTCGAATGGAAATCGTTACATGTGATTTCTTGTTGTCGAGACAAAAGCGATGCCCAAAATATTCAGGCGCGGCGACCACGTTGAATGGAATTCAGAAGCTGGGAGGGTTCGCGGCGTCATCATCAAGAAAGTCGTTTCTGATACACGGATCAAAGGCTATGTGCACCACGCTTCGAGAGAGGAGCCTCAATACCTCATCCAAAGTGACAAGACCGATCATGTGGCGATCCACAAAGGGAAAGCATTGAGACACATTCGGGCTAAGGCGAAGAAGAAATCCAGAAAACAAAAATGAACCGATGGCGAAGATCACGGCGGCCTTTCGCAATCCTCACGAGAGCGGTGGCTAAGTGATCCACGCTCGTAGTATAAAAGAAAGGCCCTGATCAGTGCCCATGCCTCGAGATGCACGACACTCACCCCGTACCGTCCAAGTTGCGCGCACTGCCGCGCTACGGTTTCGCAATCGCCGTTGTATCACTGGCTTTATTCTTATCGCTCCTTCTGCAAGTTCCGTTCGGAGACCCGTTCTGGTTCTTCTTTCCCGTTGCGGTGATTGCCAGTACATGGTATGGCGGAAAGGGCCCCGGCTGGGTCGCAGTTGGCTTCAGCACTCTCACGGTTCTATATTTCTTCATTCCGCCTGTCCGTACGTGGATTTTGAAGCCAAGCGAGGTCCCGTTTTTTCTCACCTTCGTTAGTTGTCAAGTGGCGGCAAGTCTGTTGAGCTCCTGGCGAAGGCAAACAGAAGATTCCCTTAGGCACGCCCGCGACGAACTTGAAGTAAAGGTCGGAGAGCGTACCGCTGAACTCAAGAACGCAAACGAGACACTTCGCAACCAGATTGCGGAACAGAGGCGTACCGAAGAGTCGCTCGAAATAACACGGACGGAACTGGCTCGTGTGGCTCGAATAACTACAATAGGCGAGCTCACGGCATCCATTGCCCATGAGGTTAATCAACCGCTCGCCGCAGTCGTATCCAACGCGGACGCCTGTGTGGCCTGGCTCTCTCATCAAAATCCAAATCTTGGCGAAGCGCGCGCGGCGGCCGAGCGCACCGTTCACGGCGCGACACGCGCATCCGAGGTCATCGTCCAAATCCGTTCGCTTATCAACAAGACGACTCCGGAGAGAAAGCGAGTTCACATCAATGAAATCATCGAGGACACTGTCGCGCTAGTGAACCTTCAAGGGATGAGGAATAACGTCTCCGTCGCAATCGAACTCACGCCAGATCTGCCTGTGGTTTTCGGCGATAGAATTCAGTTACAGCAGGTAGTCTTGAATCTAATGATGAATGGAATCGAAGCCATGACTGCCGTTACCGACCGGCCGCGAAAGCTGCTAATCCGGTCCCAAATTCAGGATGCCGGCCAGGTTCATGTCTCCGTCCAGGACTCCGGGATCGGAGTGAGTGCGGAGGTCATGGCCCGGCTCTTCGAGCCATTCTTTACAACTCGATCTAAGGGCATAGGGATGGGATTGCCCATTAGCCGTTCGATCATTGAAGCGCATGGCGGCAGACTATGGGCTGAATCGACTGTTTCTCAAGGCTCCATCTTTCAGTTCATGCTGCCGAGCGCTGACGGGCCTGTTGCATGAAGGAACCGGACCCGATTGTATTCGTTATCGATGATGACCGCATGATTCGCGAAGGACTGCAGAGCCTCATCAGGTCCGTGGGCCTTCGCGTCGAGACTTTTGCGTCAGCACAAGACTTCCTGATTGCGAAGCGCCAGGATGCGCCAGCCTGTCTTGTCCTCGACGTGAGGATGCCGGGCTTGAGCGGCCTTGATCTTCAACTCAAATTGAGCGATGCGAACGTCCAAATTCCGATCATTTTCATTACAGGCCATGGCGACATTCCCATGTCTGTGCGCGCCATGAAAGAAGGGGCGCACGAGTTCTTGACCAAGCCAGTTCGTGGTCAGGATTTGCTGGATGCGGTTCAGAAAGCAATTGCCAGCGACCGCGTACTCCGGAAAGAACGTGCGGAGGTGAGCGAAATTCGCACGCGGTTCGATTCGCTCACCCCCCGCGAAAAGGAAGTCTTGGACTTTGTCGTTGCCGGACTTCTGAACAAGCAGATCGCAGGTGAAATGGGAACCAGCGAACTGACCGTCAAGACCCACCGCGCGCACGTCATGGAAAAAACACACGCTGAGTCCCTTGCCCACCTGGTCCGCATGGCTGAGAAGCTAAAAGCCACCCTTCGAAAGTAAGTACCCGTCTCCTCCTAAAGCAGGATAGCTTTCGATGCTCCCAGATTGTTAGTCTCCGTGTTGTCGGAAGTTTTATCGAGCCGCAGATTGGACGAATATAAGGGGACGACATTCAACGTAAGACCGGTATTATCGCCATTGTTGATGATGATGAACCCCTTCGCGAGGCGCTGGGGAGCGTCATGAGGGCCGCAGGCTTTTTGACAGATACGTTTGCTTCCGCGGAAGACTACCTCTACTCCGCCAAGCGGCAAGACACGATGTGTTTGATCCTCGACGTGCGTTTGCCAGGGATGAGCGGCATCGAGTTGCAGAGACGGCTGCGAGATGCCAACAGCCAAGTCCCAATCATTTTCATCACCGCCCATGGTGATGCATCCCTTCGCGATTTGGCGATGAAAGCCGGGGCAGCCGGTTTCTTGAACAAGCCCGTACGGAGCGACACCTTGCTAAAGGAAATTCACGCAGCGCTGGAAAATACGGCAAGAGATAGACACCCCAGATGAATGTTGCAAAGAGACGAGACATGGGCGCCATAGTAGTGCTTAGCCCGAACGGATTGAACGAGAACACAGTCGTCGCGGCGGCAAAGCGCGGGCAAACTGCGGCATTCGATGAACTCTGGCAATCTCATACGAAGAGAATTCTTCGGACCACATACCGCATCACCAGAAACCGCG
Source organism: uncultured Acidobacteriota bacterium (assembly GCA_963721915.1). Classification (GTDB taxonomy): domain Bacteria; phylum Acidobacteriota; class Terriglobia; order Acidiferrales; family UBA7541; genus Acidiferrum. The sequence goes on from CAVRLD010000018.1 coordinate 70,968, forward strand.
AAGACGCGGAAGACGCTCTGCAAGATTCGTTTTTGAGGGCCTTCCTTCACATCAAGGATTTTGACGGCAGGTCAAGTTTCTCAACCTGGCTAACACGCATTGCGATCAATTCGGCGCTGATGATTCTTCGGAAAAAGCGCTCCGCACTCGGACTTTCCATCGAGGATCCTGGCAATGATGACGGGAATCCCGGGTTTCCAGATGTTCCGGACCGCGCTCCGGATCCCGAAGCTCATTGTGCACAGCGCGAGCGAGAAGGAATTCTCCGAGGCGCGATCCGCGCGCTGCGCCCGACCATTCGGCAGGCTATCGAGCTGCACAAGCTACAAGAACATTCCCTCGAGGAAACGGCAAAGATGATGGGGCTCTCCGTGGGCGCCGCAAAAACAAGACTGCATCACGGCAAAGCGGCACTCCGCAAATCATTGAAACCGGAAACCGCTCATTGTACGCGCGCGATCCGCCAGTGTCGGCTTTTGCCGGCTGCATGATGGTCGACGCGAATTCATCGACGACCAATTGACTTCGCGCTGTTAGCGGCGCGACACAGCGATGCCTCACTACGCGGGTCGCAGAGAGTAAAAGCTCATGTGGAATATTCGAAAATCGGGTGACGGCGAATTCGGATCCGCAAGCGGCGCTGGCCAGGGCCCGAAGCGCAGGAGAACTGGCTGGATATGGACCGATCGTCTGTTGCTGGCATCCGGCATTGCGCTTCGCGCCGTTTACGACGCGGCTCGAATCGAAAGCATCCTCGGCTCGCGGGCTGCTCGCGAGAAGTTCGCTGTCGTCAACTCATATGCGGCTACCGCCAGTCGAAACGATGCTGAATGGATACACCCATCGCAGGAGTTCGATCATGCTGGAACTTGAACTCTTTAGTCTACTGGAGGGAACGTCGGACGCCGCTTTTACGGTCACCGAAATGGGTGAGATTCGTTCCTGGAACAAAGCCGCACAGAAACTGTTTGAATACAGCGCGGCGGAAGCTCTCAGCAGCACGTGCCATAAGATTTTGCAGGGGCGTGGAGCCTTGGGCACCGAGGTCTGTGGCGAGAATTGCAGCATCAGGGATTGCGCCGCCAAGCACCTTGAAATCCCCAACTTTGATCTGGAAGCGAAGGCACGATCCGGGCGTCGCCTGTGGGTGAGTGTGTCTACCTTAGTGTTCGAAAATCCCCGGAACCATCAGCGTCTGATTGTGCACCTCGCCCACGACATCACCGAGCGGAAAAAGAACGAGGAACTCATACGCACAATGATCAACGTTTCGCGTCAACTCGTCGCCATACCAGACGTTGTAACGAGTCCATCACCGATCCTCCCTCTTTCTGAACAGGAGATAGAAATCCTGCGGTCGTTCTCCGTTGGCAACAACTCGGGGGTCATTGCGCGTAAGCTGAAGATAACCTTGCAAACCCTGCGCAACCATTTACACCACATTAATCAGAAACTCCACACCCATAACCGCTTGGAAGCGGTCACCCATGCCATGCAGCGTAAACTTCTCTAGTCCTTTTGAATTGCGACCTCTTGCAGAGGATGCTTGCCCGTTCGAAAGGCCCATGTTCATCGATCGAATTGCCCAACCACCGCATCCGAAGTCGCGTTCGATTGTGATAATGCGAATCATCCCTCCTACCTCGTTATCTAACGAACCGCAAATATCACTGCCACCATATGGACCACCCGTTCCACGGACACAGAGTTGGCGGCTCCTTTCCCAGTTACCTGTCTTCGCGTGAATTTCCTCTGTTCCTTGGCGCTTACAGCTGTTTCTGCAGAGAGTATAAACGACCCATTGCCACAAATTGAGCAGGGTTCGAGAATGAAACCGTCATGCAAGCGATTTCATCACCAAGACAAAGGGTACCACCCGACCCCGCTGCCACCAGCGTCGAACGGTCCGCTGTCTGGCAGATGCTCTTTTCAGCAGTTCGGGATGTGAGCAAAAGGGGCCTTGTCTTACTAAGGGATCGCCGGAAACTGAAATGGCTTTTGGTTATGGTGGCGACCTTCGTATCCTTCCAAAGTTATTTCGTCCGTGAGCTGCTTGCGGCGCTTTTCTTCTTCACAATTCTCTATGCGATTGTGGCAGCCCTAGTCGTCCTGTACCTTCTGATCTACGATGCCATGTACTCTGGAATTCTTTGGGTTGCCTCCCTCGGACACTCGTTCTATCCGTTTCTGCACAACCACCTTGCGTCGCCTAGCCAAGTGTTGAGCTTGCCAAACGGTCGAGCATTAGATGGTGATCAGAGCTTCGGCCGCGCGCTTACATCTGCGGTGACGATCTTGCTCCCTAAGAGCTCGCCTGGAATTGCGCCAGTACTTGAATCGGTACTGCAGGCTGGGAGGTCACCTTGTTTCGAGTTGCACTGCCTCGGCGGAAGAAAAGCAAAAGGAGACGGAAAATGAACGAACAATCAACACCACGACCACGCGAAGCCAGTGCACCAGTGAAGCTTGTTGCCGCTGACGTTCTGCTTAGCCGGAAAAACGAAATACAAAACGTGATTGCTCGCCGTGCCTATGAGCTGTTCAATTGCCATGGCAGTGTCAATGGCCACGACATCGATGATTGGATCGAAGTCGAAGTCGTGCGTACGTATCGGCACGATTTGAAGGAATCGACCGAGGCGATCGTCTTTAAGGCCGAATTGCTGTGCTCTTTTAGAGCTGATCAACTCAACGTCAGTGTTGAGTCGCGTCGCTTGATGGTCAACGGTGGAAGAGAGCTGGACGTGATTTGCGGGGGTAACACGCCAGCGCACATGGAGAAGAGAGCACAACGGATCCTCGGAGTGGAGGAGTTGCCCGTGGATGTCGATCCTTCTCGATCCACGGCGAAACTCAAGGGTGACACGCTTGAAATTGTGATGCCCAGGGTCGCCGCTGACAACAAGTCCAGTAGAAAATCGAAAGTGGCGTCCTCAGGACGATAGCCTCGGCGGCGCAGGCGAGACCCGACTCCTTGATTGGAGTACTCAAGCCCGTAGAGGAACGATGCGCGATAACAGAACGAGGCCACGCATTGCGCCCGGGAACTGAAGGCAGCCCTCGGCGAATCCTACAGGGCTGGTGGGAATAATTTCGAATGGCGGCTATTTACCGGCGTGTCGCACACCGAGCAAAACTTCTGCGGAGAAAATCTCGACGCTTAGCGAGGCCATAACATGACGCGCGCAACTCGATTGGCTGAAACGAATGTGATGGCTGCTCACTTGGCAGCAAGTCGTTTCTCGCGCTCGACGGCTGTGCTGGCCGATTATTGGACGCTGACCAAGCCCGAGGTGAACTTCCTGATTCTTATCACAACCTTCGCCGGATTCTACCTGGCCTCACCTGCTTCTCACTGGCGGATTCTGCTGCTCTTCAACACCCTTGTGGGCACGATGCTCGTGGCAAGTGGCACGGGAACACTGAATCAGTATATCGAAAGGCGTTTCGATGCCCAGATGCGGCGAACGGCGGAGCGTCCGCTGCCCGCCCGGAGGATTCATCCCTCTCGCGCGCTGTGGTTTGGCGTGGTGCTCTCGGTGGCTGGCAGTTTTTACTTGGCTGTTCTCGTGAATCTCCTGGCGAGCGTGCTGGCCTTACTGACGTTGAGCACCTACTTGCTCCTGTACACGCCGCTGAAGCGGAAGACTCCGTTATGCACCCTGGTCGGAGCATTTCCGGGCGCCGTGCCGCCCTTGATCGGGTGGGCTGGAGCCCACGGAAGCCTGAGTGCGGACGCGTGGCTTCTCTACGCTATTCTCTTTCTCTGGCAGTTTCCGCATTTCATGGCCATTGCATGGATGTATCGCGAGGACTATGCACGCGCGGGGTATCAGACATTACCTGTTGGTGTGAGGCAGGGGCGCTTCATGGCGTGGCAAACGATCGTATTTTCGCTCGCCCTCATCCCCGTGAGCCTCGTTCCTGCGCTGCTGCAAAGGGCCGGGTTGGTTTACTTCGTCGCGGTTCTTGTGCTGAGTTCGGGCTTTTTCTACTACGCTGCCCGTTTGGCCTTTTGCAGAACGAACGCGACGGCTCGTCGCCTGCTCTTCGCCTCTATCGTTTATCTTCCACTGATTTTTGCTCTGATGATGTTTGGTAAGACTTAGTTGTGATGGCAAGCGTCGATCATCCCGCGGTCTTGCAAAGCCATCGGCGCGGGGCGCGAGTTCTCTGACGCTTTGACCGCCAAAGCTGGACAAGACGTGCGCGTTGTCTATGACTGGATGGGATTACGTCGCTCACGAGCAGATCGTTTGTCCCATCATCTCCGGCTTGGTCGGCTTGCCGAGACTCGTGCTGCTGTATTTGGACACGGGTCTCGCGTACGGGAAGGTATTGTCCGTTGCTCAAGACTGAGCGATTGCCCCCTTACCTCTTTCCGTCAGCATGTAAAAGTCACTACCGCACGCGTCCAGCATACCTGCGCCGGTCAATTCATCAATGGCGTCGAGCACGTCTTGCCGTTCGGCCGGTTCGTTGCCCGCCGCCTCAAATAGCACATGGAGGTCCAGCCGATCCTTCCCCAGTTCTCCGAATAACCGCAGAACACGCAAAGAAAGTGGCTTCATTGTGGGCCTCACTGGATTACCTTGACCAACCGTCGCCCTCCCGCGCCAGGAACGAAGAAAAGAGCTTCATCTCCGCGATCCCAACTGGAACCAACAGGCAGCCAACAAGCCCCAGCTCTCGCGGTTCCGCATGCCGGAACCCCTCGGCCAGGAGCATGACCGTCGCCAGGAGCAACAACACGAGAGAAATTCCCAGGTGGAAACGGCGGAGTTCCGATTCCAGCCAAGAGTCCAGACTGGTCTCCAGGCGCCGTCCATCATTGGAATCCGTGCAGTTGTTCTTGAGAGAGCATGCGTTGCACGCCTCCGCTGGAGCGCGATAGTGAACAATACGCCGCTGGTAATCCGTTTCGATTCGCAGCAATTGCCGACCCACAGGACATTCCCAGAGATCCATTTTCTGCCGGTAAACGAAACCTGCGTTTCGGTACACCTCGGAGCGCTTGTGAGAATGACGCGCCAGGAACTCAAGGGCGAATGCCACTCCCACCAAAAAGGTCGCATAAGCGACCGCGAGGAGCACCTCATTGTGGACGCCAGCAATCATGCCTCAGACCTTTTCGATTCCACAATCTCAGTGAACAACACGTCACTCGGAGCTTCAAGGCTAGTCTGAGGCTTCATGTAGCGGACACCGAGCCAGCAAAGGTAAAGGACGGGTAAGGTCCCCCCAAGAATGAAAAGTGTATCCCCGGGAAGGCGTAGCCACTCGAGCAACGCATTTGTGCGATTCGAAAGGAAATTCAACGACCGCGCGTCGAAATACCCCACACTGACCGAGTGATAGAGCTGCAGGACGCCCAGCGGGAAGAGCGTGGCAAACACCATCCAGGCGAGCCCGATGTTCAGCGACCAGAAATTAATCTTGGCCGCTCGGTTGCTCCACCGCTTTTCCGGAATCATGTACCGCAAGCAAAAAAGAGCCAGCCCCACGGCTAGCATCCCGTACACTCCCATCATCGCCGCGTGTGCGTGGTTCGCCGTCAGGGCCGTGCCAATCTCGTAGTAAGAGACGATGGGAAGGTTAACCAAGAAACCGAAAATTCCTGCGCCAAGAAAGTTCCAGAAACCCACGGCAGCCAGAAACATCACCGCCCAGAAATGAGGAAACGGCGTGCGTGCGTTCGAACCCTGTTGCGCTCCAAGCTGGAGAAAGCTCCAGGCTTCGAGGGTCAGGAACGTCAGGGGAATCACCTCTGCTGCGGAAAAGAATGCCCCCAGTGCCATGTGAATCGAGGGCTCACCGGAGAAATAGACGTGATGCATCGTCCCGACGACGCCACCCGCGGAATAGAGCAGGATGTCCAGATAAACTACCTTAAGGGCCACTCGTTCATGCACGACGCCAAGAAGCACAAAGATGTATGCGACCATGATGGTCGTAAACAGCTCCAGGAAGTCCTCCACCCATAGATGGACCACCCAAAAGCGCCAGAAATCCGTCGTCGTAAAGTGAGCGTTCGTCCGGGCAAGCAAACCTACGGCATAGAATGCAGGAATCGAAAGCGCGGAGAAAAAGAACAGCCACGGCATATTTCCCACATGGTCCGAGCCCAGCCGGCCTCGCAGACCGCGAAGCAGAATGATCACCCAGAAGACCAGACCAACCGTCAACAGAATTTGCCAGAAGCGGCCCAGGTCAAGATACTCGAAACCCTGGCTGCCGAACCAGGACCAACCCCGCTGAATCCAGCCGTGAATCCCGGCATATTCGCCGGCCAGACTTCCGAAAACGACGATCGCCAACGCGACCAGGAGCGCATAGGAAAGCCAGTTCTGTCGCCGGGGCTCTCGTCCCGTAATCATCGGGGCGAGGAAAATACCGGCGGCAAGAAAAGACGTGGAAACCCAGAAAATCGCAAGTTGAAGATGCCACGTGCGCGCGATGTTAAAAGGCAGAATACGCGCCAGGTCGAAGCCGAAAAAGTTCGCAATTTCAGCACGATAGTGCTGTGTGGCACCTCCCAGAAGCGCTTGTAAAGTAAATAGGAGTGCCATGACTAAGAAAAACCAAGCACACGATCGCTGCGCGGGCGTCAGAGCCACCTCGTCAGGAGGACGGAACGAAACGCGCTGGTCCTCTCGACCGTGCCAACCCAGGAAATTCCAACGGCCAAAAGCAGCAAGCAAGAGCCCGATACCGCCCAGCAGAGCAATCAAGGAGAGTACGCTCCACACAACCGCATCTGCAGTGACGTGATTTGCGACCAGCGGCTCAGGAGGCCAATTGTTCGTATAGGAGTACGTGAGATTCGGGCGCAAAGTCGAAGCCGTCCAAGCCGACCAGCTAAAAAAGGCAGTCAGTTGTTTGACCTGTGGAGCTTCAGTGATCGCCGAGGGCCGCAATCCATATTTCGTCGTGGGGTTTCCAAAGAACTCGCCGTAGTAAAGATCGAGCTTCTCGAACGCTTCCACCTGCGCTGCCGTATACGTGAGCACGCCAGTGACGCTGTCATAGCGATTGGTCTTGAAGTCCGCTATGGTCTGCTGCTTGGCGGCTTCCGGAGACGAGCCAGCATAGTGCTCGGTAACGATGAGAGCGGCCCGATGGAGATAGTCTGCCGTGAAGTCGGGACCGAGATAGGCGCCGTGTCCGAAGATCGAGCCGTATTCCATCAGTCCGTTACGGAGAAACACTTCTTGGCCGGCAAGCACATCCGCTCCCGTGAACAGGACTTGTCCGTTCGGATCGACGACCTGCGAAGGAATGGGCGGCTCATCCGTATAGGTTCGATAGGCGAGCATCCCGAGAATCAAAAAGCCGCACAACATCACAATCACAACCGCTTGTATCCAGCCCTTCGAGATCAGCAACTTGCGTTGCGCCAGCTCAGTCATCATGTTCTCCTCACGCCACGGGGTCGGTATCTCCACCACCGGCGTCATCTTGAACAAGGGGCTAGAAAAGAACTGGGCTTCAGAGCGTTTATGTCGGTCCGACTTCCGTGGCCTCTAGTTCCACCGCTCGCGGGAAGAGGATGTTGTTTTCCAGATGCAGGTGCTGATGAAGATCCGCCTCGAACTGGCGCAAGTCCTGGTACAAGGCCTGATAACTCGTGCACCCGTCTGCGGGTATATTGTACCCGTCACTCGCTTTGTGAATCTGCTTCATCAGATCGCCCACGGCGTCATGCTCTTTCATCATGGCGTGAACCGGATTCCTCACGGTCTGAAAAAACGGAGGCTCCACCGAGCCGTTGCCATCGGCCGAACGCTCCAGCGCCTCGATGTAGGGGAACAGGATTTGCTCCTCCTTCTGCATGTGCGCGATCATCTCGCGGCCAACATCTCCGAATAACTTTTCGATCTCTTCGATCTCGCGGTGCCTTACTGCGTGTTTTCCTCGCACCTTCGCCAATAGTGCGCGGAGACGCGGGATTGCCTCACGAACGTACCGGTGATGCCGCTCACGAATGTGACCGGTCAGATCTCGGAGTGGTGACGAAAATCCACACTCTTTCATCGGGTCCCGCCTGTGCCTTATTCTCGCGCAGCCTCTTCAGAATCTCTTCCGCGGGTACCTCCGCATGCAGGCACGCCTCGTGCAGAGACTCGCCGCCGCCGCAACAATAGTCAACCCCGGCATCTTCGAGAATTTGCCTTGCCCCTGGAGATGACAGGGCAATCTCTTTCACTTTGGTTTCCTTGCTGAGTTCCATGGCCACCTACCTCAAAATCCAGATTTTGAACGGCCACTCGCAACGGCGCAGTGATTGACGTCACTACGTCGGCCTACATCTGCAAGCCATCGGTCGCTCCTAACTCTGCGTTTGATTCAAGACATAAATCCACGAGGCGCACGCAACTGCCTCAGGGTTCGTGCCGTTGCTGCTCCTCGTTGATGGTGGTGAGCGATATTGCCGAATGCGCGTAAGAACCACCGGCTCGCATCTCGGCGGCGACCCAGATCGCCTCCATGATTTCCTTTGGGGTTGCTCCGCGCTTTAGCGCCGCTTTGGTATGACTCTGGATGCAATAGGGACACTGCGTGATGTGGGCAGCCGCGACTGCGATCAGTTGCTTTGTCTTGGCTGGCAGCGCACCGTCGGCGAACACGAGCTGGCTGAACGCGTGGAACGCATCCTGGATGAGGGGTGCGAGGTCCCGACGCTTGCGAGCGAGATCCAGCGATACTGGCGGATACATTGACTCTGACATGTTGTTTTCTCCTTCGGCTCTTCTAAATTTCCAACGAAGACCACGTTTCCCAACGTTCGCTGTTTGGAGCAGGCCGTGGGTCATTCAACGGCCCAAACACAGAACCCTTTGCCACGGCGAAGGAGTTCTTCTGACAAATCGTGGCTGAATAGCTCGTGAAACCAGGAAACCGACTGCCGGCCGACAACGACCGTACGACAACGTCGTCCCCGGGCCATGCGGAGAATCGCGTCAGCCGCGCCTCTGCCTTCTTCAGGTTCACAGAACGAGGCTTTCACCGTTCTCGCTGAAATTCCCGCTTTCCGCAGGACTGCACGATCTTCGTGCAGGCCTTTCTGGGAGGCTTTCTTGGCCGCCGAAATCCAGCGATGCTGTCCAACCTTTAGCTCAGCCTCCAGCTGTGCCTCCTTCGCAGGGTCCTCAGAGCCGCCGTGTTCCAGGAGTTCCGGCGGTAATGGCGGTAGAACATGAACCAGACAAATGCGAAACGCCCTTCGCTTTCCCACAAATTTGCCTACGTACTTGACCGCCCGTCTCGACGCGACCGAATCATCACGGACGACAAGGAGTCTCGTATTTACCATCGGATTGCCTCTCGTCTCGCCAACTCGGAAAGATCGGATTCGAATGCGGTCGCAAATCCGACGGTCCGTTCGCGGTTTGTATTCGAGTCATGGCAAGCGCCTCACGCTCAGCCACGCGCCAGCCATAGCCCATAGCGCACGGAATTAAACAGTCCGAATCCATGGCCGTGTCGCAGGACGCGGTACCACCTGTTCCACTTACCAGTGAAAATCAGAATCATTGACATGGCCCTCTCCTCTCCGCTCGAGATTCCGCGCGGTTTTCTAGAGTTCGAGACCATACTCCGCCGCTTGCCATCCGTACTCAATGGGTCGCATGTCCCGGCCGGCATTACGCATGTCACTGGAGGAGGGAAGTCGTTTTCTCCGGCCGACACCGACCCTCGAAACGCTCAAGCAGACGTTTATCCAACACGGAGTTTGCCGGTCGCCGTCAACGATTCCATCAACATATGAAAATAGATAAATCCCGCATACGGCTGCCAACGGTCCACGGTTCGTTGCACACTTGCGTAGTCCATCGGCTCGGAACGATGTAGCCACTTGGCCAGACGATTCCGTGCACCGACGTCATCCCCTGGAAAGACATCGAGCCGTCCTAACCCTCGTAACAATACGTACTCCGCTGTCCACCGCCCGACACCTCGCAATTCAAGCAGAAAATTGATCGCATCTTCATTCTTGCGATTGATCAGGGTATCCAAGGCCAGAGGCTCGGCCACAAGTTTCCTGCTCAACTCGCGGAAAGCCTTGGTCTTCTGGCCGCTGAACCCAAGACTGCGGAACGCGCGCGGTGAAACGCGCAATAGGTCTGATGGTTCCGGAAACCCGAACACCATCCCTGCTTGCGTGTTGACGCCAACACTTCCTCTTCTTACGAGCTGATTTAACAACTGAAGCCCGGCGGCGATTGTGAATTGCTGGCACGCGAACGCGTTTGCCAAAGTCTCGAAGACAGTCGGAAATCTACCTGGTTTCAGGCCTCGATATCTATCGGCCAGTTCTCGAAGTTTCGGTTCGCGCGACGCCATCCGATAAAAAGGCTTCAAGTCCACTTCCAGACCAAGCAAGGGAGTTAACAAGGCCCTGACCTCGGCCTCGGCTCCCCCATGAACCCGCTCCCCGATCACGTTCACTTCCAAACGCGGAGCTTCGCGGGATCCTAGCTCGCTGACACGGACTTCCGCAGGTCGCCCACGGATGGAAATCACGCGTTGATAGGTGGTGCCATCCCAGCGATCCACTTGATTCTGGGGACGGCGCCGCAATCCCCAGACGGTAAATCCCAAACAGAACGGAGCGATCGGTGATAGCTCAAACGTCAGCCGACGTTCCACGAAAGGTCCCCGAGTGTTTGAATCATCCGAACGGTTACCAACCGCATTCGGCGGCATTCCTTCGTACTTCGCGTCTGCCCACGCCATAAGACACCATCACCCTACTCACTGCCAGAAACGCGACTAAAATGAAGTACATCCTCACGGCAAAGATTTCGACCTCACTCCTCATGAAATGCCAGAGTTGTGACCTAATACTCGGTAAAATGCCTCTCCCCCTCTTCCGGCCAAGCGATGGTCAACAGAAAAGCGCTGTCCTCCAGAGCCTTCACGTCATGAGGGACCGCGCGATCGAGCGCCAGGAGATGTCCCGCGGGCAAGTCAAAGACCTTGTCCTGGACGTGCATCTGAATGTGGCCCGAAAGCACGTGTACGGAGATTCTGCCGGTCGCTTTGTGCTCGTGAAGAAGCGCATTCGCTTTCAGTACTGTCAGGACGATTCGGAAATCCTCATTCTTCACAAGCGTCTTGGAGTCTCGCCCACCCTGCCAGGAGTTTTCTTCGCGTAGCCGCCTTATCTCACCGTTCAGATCAAATGTGAGCACCGGGTTTCCGAGCGGGCCCGGCGTGCGAACCGCGCCGGAACGGGACGGGCGCTCTGCTGTGTTTGTCATGTCTCGCTCCTTGCAAATTACAAAGGCGCTGCAAATTCATTGATCACAATTCGGGTACTTGCACATCTTCGTGTGCGCGACACTCCAAGCCTGATAAATTGAAGGACCCGGGAATACTACTCATCACGTCGCCGCTTTACGGTGGCGCAGTCGTTCTGCTGTCCCGCTCCCTTTCCATTTGATTTCTAGGAATTCCTTTAACGCCACAGCGTTGTTGTGTTCCTCGTCATGCGAACTGTAGACAAGCGTGACCCTCCCCCGTGCGGCGGCTCTCTCGATCGGTTTGCAGGCCCCGATGTTTTTCTCGAGCTCCTGAAAGTATCGACGGCGGAATTCGTCCCATCTCTTCGGATCATGCCCGAACCATTGCCGCAGAGAAGTGCTTGGCCCAAGCTCTTTCAGCCAGGCGTCAATGCCCAGCGCGGATTTCTTAATTCCACGGGGCCAAAGCCGCTCGACGAGAAAACGCGTGCCATCTTCCGGAGCTGCCTTGTAGTAAACACGCTTGAGTTGGATCATCTTCGTTCTCCTCTCCGAGTCTTCGGCGAACACGTACCTTTTCGTCGTGGCAGGCCCGGGCGGATAGGTGATCCGTGTTCCTTCGACGTGAGCCCACGGAGTTAACAAATGAGGACGTGTTCGCGTCGTGCTCTGGATCTCTTCGACCGGAAACCCCCGAATGAGGAGCGCGTCGGCAATCAGCGAACGATGGCACCGCCAAGGCACAGCTTCCGCACACATCAATGCAACTCGCTTCTGCCTGGCATGCGCGACCAGCTTCTCCAGAGCCACTTGAAAATTCGACGTCTGCATGTAGTCTGCATAGCCGCGAAAGCTCTTGTTCCGCCAGCCAGCGTTGATCGAGTCCCGCCGGGAATGTCGCAGACCGCCAAGGCCGACCATATGGCGATAGCCGATGCCGGTACGCCGCAAGGCGCGCAACAATACCGCGCGGTTGAACTGCGGATTGTGGCGGGAACGCGGAATCGTTCGCACGTCGATCAGCTGTTTCACGCCATTTGCTCGGAGTAAATCGATGAATTCCTGTCGCGCTCGCGTGGAATGGCCCACCGTCAGAATCAGCGGCCTCCCTCTTCGGTGGCGCGTTGAAAACGCTGCTGCATGATTGGCACTCCGGTCCGCCATTACTGACTCCTGGTGACGTCTCTTCCTTGCTTTGATCCCGATTCACGACTCGCGGTCATAACGGCTCTTGGATGTGCCGGTTGCTGATAGGTGCCCGGAACAGAACGGAAGCTGATCGCCAGCCGATTCCAGCCGTTAATCGCGATGATAGCCAGCGTCAGATCCACTAGTTCCTTCTCACCGAAATGCTGATGAGCACCCTCGTAGACTTCTTCGGGGACGTGCTCCTGGCTCACCTGAGTTACCGCTTCCGTCCAAGCCAGTGCGGCGCGTTCTCGTTCGATAAAGAATGGCGTTTCGCGCCAGGCGACGACCGCGTAGAGGCGCTGCTCTGACTCACCTTCTCGCGCGTCCTTCGTGTGCATATCGATACAGTAGGCACATCCGTTGATTTGTGAGGCTCTCAGTTTCACCAATTCCAGAAGCCCAGGTTCCAGACCGCTCTGCCGCACGTAGTTCTCCAGGCCGGACAGTGCGGAGATCCCATCCGGCGCGGTTTTCCGATAGTCGATTCTCGGCTTCATTGTTCCCGCCTTTTCTTCCCGCACACTTCTAACGGACATAACGTTGTCCCTGCGTGATGGCCCGATCGAATTCCTCGGCATGGAGCCGCTCCTGCTCGAAAATTCCTCTCTTTGTCACGGTCGTCATCGACACCCCAGGACAGCGCACTCCGCGCACGGCAACGCAATCATGCTTGCCGATTGCCTTCACAATGCAGCCGGAGGGCTTCACTACGGACATGAACGCATCGGCGATGCTCGACACCAATTCCTCCTGAACTATCGGTCGCGCAGCCAAGGCGTGAACCAGCCGAGGGATTTTTGACACACCCACGATTTGGCCGTTGGGTATGTAGCCGAAATGAATCTTTCCTCCGTACACCAGGAGATGATGGGGACAGAGAGAAAAGAAATCGATAGCCGAAACCACCACGAGCTCACGAGCCTCGGACCGAAATGTTTTCAGGATCCTTTCGGGTCTTACACAAAACCCGCTCGTAAACTCCCGATAGAATCGGGCCACTCTTTCTGGCGTCTCGCGAAAGTGTTGATTGGCAACGTCCACTCCCAATTCCACCAGCAACAGTTTCACGATCTCCGCCAATCGATCGCCGTGGGGAGCCGTCGTCTCGCGGCGGACAACCGGTTGGATTTCTTCTGGCACCACCTCGAGCCCACCCTCCAATGTCGCGACGGCGCTAAAATCCTGTTTTCCGTTTCCGTTTGTCACGCTAATTTCCTTCCGTCTCCGCGTTAGTCCTTGTAGGTTACGACCCGTCCCCAGAGACTTGATGTTCCCCATATTCCGGAGCGCAGGCATTCCAGCTGCACGACCTGACTGTGGTCCACGAATAGATTCACTTCCGGACCGTAGTTCTTGATGTACCAGGCAAAGACTTCCGGATCGGCCGCTTCGAACATCACTTTATCCAGACCCAAGGCGTTGATGATCTTCGGGGGCACGTCCGTTCGCCAGGTTTTCACGCTTTCCGTGATTCCTTCCGACTCGATCATGACCATGTACGCCCCGGCGGCGATAAACCGTTTTGCCAGAAGGATTGGCCACCCGGGATCACGCGTCCCTTCGGCCTCAAGCTCCTCCGGTCTTGTTGCGCCACCGGCCCCAAATTGAATGCCTACTTCCGGTTTGGCTTTCAGTCCGGCCTTTTGAACTTTCTCCACCAGGCGCAGCCAGTCGTCAGCTGGCAGTGTGATGAATCCGCTCGATACTTCGACGATGTCGAAGCCGACTTCTTTACACTCCGTGATGTAGCGGTTTACGGCGTCGGGTCCCTGCGTGAGAACATGTTCGATAAACCCACCCGTGGACACCAACACATGGTGCTCGTGGCACAGAGAAATCAGTTCTTTCAATACCTGTCGGGGCATCAAGCTGAACGATCCACCTGCGAACTTCAGAGCGTCCACATAGCTCCCCATCGTCTCGAAAAGGTCTTCCAGGTACCGTTTGCCGACAACTGAGTAGTAGGGACCTCGTATCTCGGTTATCCCGTGTTTCCGCGGTTTGGAACCCCGCTCGTTTGTTCTGAGGAAACCAAACGCCCGTTCGTCGATCACCTGTTGAGTGCGCCCGGCCATCACAGCTCCTTCACGCGGTGCACCGCCTTCGGCTCGCCCTCTCCATGGCGTCCTTCGACGTTGTGGAGAAGCCGCGTGAGGTCTCTCACGGGAATCAATTCCAGGTTCTTCACGGCATCCGCAATCGACCGTTGCGAAGAGCCAGTCGTAAACGGCCCGGTGAGCCGCTCGAACTTCTCGAACGCCATTTCCCATGACATGGGGTTGGTGACAAAACCTGGATAATCATGAATTTCCTTACTCAGTACACGACCGTCCCGGAGGGTAATCGCCAGTTGGCACGGCATCTGGTCCGGAAAGCGACTGGAAAACTCATCCGACGGATGGATCGACACTTTATGTAGCAATTCCTGGACATCGCGGCGGTTGATTCTTTCCGTCGTGTACTGTTCGGGCATGACCTGCCCGTCTAGCAACGCGACGCTAATCAAGTACGGCAGGCTGTGGTCTGCTTCCTCCTTCGTGGCCACCAGGGTCTTGTCTCCCTCGTCCCCTCCTCCAATAATGTTGTAAGCAACATCGAAGGTTTCAAAATCGATCTGCTCTATCTCCGCGGCAGTGAATTTCTCCTGTCTTCTCAATTGCAAGGCACACTCAATCGCCGTTTGGGAGTGAACTTCCGCGTTGTATTTCTTGAGAACTGTGACTGTTACGCGTTCAAGATTCTCCTGAGACCAATCGATCCGAAAGCACCCGGCGATCGCGTCCATGAAACCTTTCTCGCCTTCAAAGACTTCTAGTGGTCCCGTAACACCTCGCATTGCCAGAAACGTGGCAAACGTGCAATCGGCCGCAGTGTTCGCGTACGCCAACCCCTTCCAGTGAGAGAGCTTGCCCGTGCGGGTGACCCGCAAGGCATTGAAAGCGGAGCCGCAGATGGCGATGGCGTTGGCGGTCTTCACAGCATTAAGCGCGAGCGCTTTCGAAACTCCCGCTGCCACCGCGTAAGACCCTTGCGTCGTGTGGTCGAAACCTGCGGCCCGCACCGGAGCCACATCGCTGAGGCGGCACTGCACTTGGTAGCAGACCGCGAGAGCGGTCATGAGTTCACGACCGGTACCGTTCGAGTATTCGACCGCGGCAAGCACGGGAGCCAGATTGTCGCTCGGATGGCAGGTCTCTCCTTTCGCGAGGTAGCTGTCGTTGAAGTCCAGGTAACGGACCAGCGCCCCGTTGTAAAAAGAAGCACGGTCGGCTGCGGCTCTCCCACCTCCAATCAATGTGCAGCTCCCCCCGCCGTCGAACTCTTCCACCTGATCTCGTAGCAGCACGACGGGGTCACCGCCCATCGCTCCGATGGCACAGCCGAGCGCATCAAGGACGCGAATCTTGAGCTGTAGACGAGCGGCGTTTGAGATGTCATCGAAAGATGCCAGGTTCACAAATCCAGCGAGTTGTTCGGCACACGTCATGTTTACCTCCTCTTCCCGACAGGACAGACAGAGACGATCCTTATCTCCCACAGCAATTCTCATGTTGGAATCGTTTGGGACTTGTCACAATGGTCCGTTTATACCTGCGAGAGAAACGCCTGTAACAGTTGCTGAAAGGAGGAGATCCGTGCGGAAATCGTGACGATCCAAACCGCCCGTGGGTACCTCGATCGATACGCCATGGGCAGCTTCCTGAACTCAGCGGACGAACGCCTCGAATGTGGTTCAACGGCGAGCTAGCTTTTGAAGTGGAGCATGAGGAATTGTGCCGAAACTCTACAATATTGCGCTCGCATCCGCATTGGCTATTCCTTCTTGAACGTAGTTCCGAATCCGGTTGCGATTTTGTACCCTACAGTGCCGCCGACGCTCAGGCGTTCTTTGAGAGTAGCGTCGAGCGGCTCCCCGACCAGGTCCCCGAAGCTTCTATCGCGCGTTCCTCGGTCATTCGATCCATTGCGAACTGCCGCTGCTGGCGCCTGCGGACGGGCGAGTCGCCTCAAACGACCGCCGAAGCCGTTCGTAAATTTTGTGAGAGGAACTGACGGGTCAAAGGCGTCTTGGCGAAGGCTCTTACAGTTTCCAGCAGTGGGGACATCGCTAGCCTCCCCTCGCGACCTCCCACATCAAGTCTCTCGCCAGGCGGTGCTCTAAGCAGGTTCACTCCGTCCCTGTGCCAAATGCGTATGCTTCTTCCGTGACCACTGGGGTCACCTCGAAATTCTCAGTGGGGGGCGGCGAAGCAGTCGTCCACTCGAGTCCCTTGGCTCCCCACGGATTGGGGCCAGCCACCGGACCATATCGGGCTGACCAAATCAAATAGATGAGGGGAATAACATAACCGACGGCCAGAATCGATGCTCCGGCCGACGACAGCACATTCAATGTTTGAAACTCGGGTGGGTAGACCGCGTACCGTCTGGGCATCCCGAGATAACCCAGAATGAATTGTGGTCCAAAGGTAAGGATAAACCCGACAAATACCAGCACCGCTGCGATCCTGGCCCATCGGTCCGAGTACATCCGTCCCGTCATCTTAGGCCACCAATAATGGATGCCGCCGAGGTATCCCATTACCGCGCCGCCTACCATGATGAAATGAAAATGAGCGACGATGAAGTAGGTGTCGTGGACGTGTACATCGATGGCCAGGGTGGCGAGAAACAGGCCCGTCAATCCTCCCATCGTAAAAAGACCGATGAAGCCCAGCCCATAAAGCATGGGGGCCTCAAACGAAATCGATCCTTTATATAGAGTAGCCGTCCAGTTGAATACCTTGACCGCGGAAGGAATCGCCACGGCGAAACTGAAGAGTGAGAAAACCAGACCCGAGTAAAGGGATTCGCCGCTGACGAACATGTGGTGCCCCCAGACGAGAAAGGAAAGAACCGCAATGGCGACACTCGAGAAGGCGACAAAGCTGTACCCAAAGATGCGTTTTCTCGAAAATGTGGCGATGAGTTCGCTGATCACTCCCATCGCCGGCAAGACCAGGACGTATACCTCTGGATGTCCGAAGAACCAAAACAAGTGCTGGAAGAGAATGGGGTCGCCACCCAGCGCCGGGTCAAAGAACCCAAAATGCAGGAAGCGCTCGAGCATGAGCAAGACCATGGTGATCGCGATGACCGGCATGGCGAGAATAAAGATGATGCTGGTCGCGTACAGGGACCACAGGAAAAGCGGGAGACGAAACCAGGTCAAACCCGGCGCTCGCATCGTCTGGATTGTTACGATGAAATTCAGGCCGGTCAGAATCGAGGAAAATCCGGAGATGAACACTCCCATCGCCGCGGACATGACATTGGAGTTTGCGTAGGTCGAGCTGAGCGGGGTGTAAAACGTCCAGCCAGTGTCCACTCCGCCAGCGAGGACGGAATACAGGAAGACCGTCCCCCCGGCCATGAAGATGTACCAGCTGAGCAGATTCAATTTCGGAAAGGCGACGTCTTTCGCGCCAATCATCAAAGGAATAAGAAAGTTCCCCAACACCGCCGGTATCGAAGGCGCCAGAAAAAAGAAGATCATCACCAGGCCATGCAGAGTGAACATCCTGTTGTACGTGGACGGTTCCATGAGAGAGCCCTGCGGTTCGATCAGGTTCAAGCGCATGAGGGTTGCTGCCGCGCCGCCGACGAAGAAAAAGAAGGTAATTGCAGCAAGGTACAGCCAGGCGATCCTTTTGTGATCCGTGGTGAAAAGCCAGGATTTCCATCCGTAACTGGCGTTTAGATAATGGACCCGCGGCAAAACTCCGATTTCTTGTACCGCTTGGCTCATGGCTGCGCCGCCTTTCGTCCTTTACTTTCGGGTTTTGCAAGTGACTTAATGTAGGCGGTGAGCTGCAGAATTTGTTCTTCGCTCAACTGTCCCTGGAACGTCGGCATGAGGGGTGTATAGCCGGCAACAATCTTCGCCGACGGGTTCAGTATGGATTCGCGAATGTATGATTCATCGGCCTTCACGCTCTGGCCGCTGCTCAGTTTGACGGTCGAACCGTACAGACCGACGAATGACGGCCCGCGTCCTGTGTCGTGGCAGGTGCTGCACGCGTACTGCTTGTACAGATCCGCTCCTGCCCCGGCCAACGATTTTCCGCCTCCGCCACCGCCTCCGCTCAGCCATTGCGCATATTGTGCCGGTTCCATGACCGTGACCCAGCCGACCATGGCCGAATGCGAGGTCCCGCAGTACTGATCGCAATACAGGTGATACCTTCCCGTCTTCGTCGCCGTAAACCAAAGTGTCGAGTAGTGGCCGGGCACAACATCCTTCTTGATCCGGAAGGCGGGAATCGCGAAATCATGGATCACATCCTCGGAAGCCATCGTGAGTTTTATGGGAACGCCCACCGGTACGTGGAGCTCGTTAAAATCACGCCTCCCATCCGGATACTGGATCTTCCACATCCATCGCTTTCCCACCACGAAGATTTCAGTAGCTGCAGCCGGTGGAACCCCGTTGCGAATGAAAAGCATGGCGCCCCACAGGAACATCACAACGCAGATGGCGGCGGGAACTAAGGTCCAGGTGACCTCAAGGGGAAGATGATCCTTGGTTGGTGGGGGCGCTTCATTCCCTGGGCGACGATGGTATTTGATCGCAAAATACAGGATTACGCTGAAAATCAAGACACTGAAAAAGATGAAAATCCCCACTTCGAAATAAAACAGCGTTTCCCAGTCGTTTGCCCAACTGGAAGCCTGGGTGAAATTACTGGAGGGCTCAAGCGGCATGATTTCTCTGTACTGCTCCTCACTCTTCGGGAAAGGTTACCCTGCGCTTGCCGTTCAGACCGCCACGCGCTTGCGAACGCGGGACATTGCAAAAATCAAGCCCGCCAGCGAGAGAACGGTTGCTGCGGCAGCGATTTTGAGCACGTGGGAAACGATCACGCTGTATTTCCCGGTTGCGGGGTCGTACTGCGAGCAGTACAAGAGAACCTGATCCACCGGCGAGCCGATCCTTCCCTCTGAGGCCTCGACCAATCCAAGACGCAGATTCCCGCTTGGGTATTGAATTCCGTAGAAATATCTTGCGAGACGGCCTCCCGGGGTCAGCACCATGATTCCCGTGGCGTGAAAGTATTGTTTGGTTTGCGGATCGTAGTTGTACCGGAAGCCAACGGCCTGTGTTAGTTGACGAATCGACGGTTCGTCACCGGTGAGAAAATGCCAGCCTGCGCCTGCGTTCGGTCGATTGTAGAGCCCGACATAAATTGCCCTTTTTGCGGCAGCAAGTGAAGGTTTCTCGGTGGGATCGAAGCTGACGGTCACGATTTCAAACTCTCGGCCGATGTTGTATTTCAGTTCTT
Organism: uncultured Acidobacteriota bacterium; assembly: GCA_963721915.1. Taxonomy (GTDB): domain Bacteria; phylum Acidobacteriota; class Terriglobia; order Acidiferrales; family UBA7541; genus Acidiferrum. The sequence continues at coordinate 90,727 of CAVRLD010000018.1, forward strand.
TAACGCTGTGCAGCACACCATTCAGCACAATCGTGCAAAGCATCGGACAATCGTAATAGGCGAGCACCAGAAGCACCGGCTTCTGTCCGAAATACTGTCTGAGCCTCACGTCATTCCCGGCCTCATCCCGAAACATTAGATCCAACGGAATTTGGTTGTTCAGTTTCTGGTCGATTCCGACTTCGCGGAGCAGAGGCGGAAGATTGGTTTGAGTCGCCGCACGTACAGGGGCTTCCGCCCTCAGCTGTGTCGGAAGCGCGCAAACGAACAAGACCAGCGCACTTGAAAGAAAACAAAGAATCCGTCTCATACCACTAAACTCCCTCAAACATCTGTTCGAATGAACAGGACCCGCTGAAAGTGGTGAACGCCGGAGTGGATCATCCGCTCAATCACCTACAGTCTCGATCAATGAACGGCGCACGGTGCTGTCCTAGTCTGCAGTCGCCGGTGGCTAACAGACCTCTAACTGCTGGAGCTGTCTTCTTCCTCATTTCGACTAGCATCGTGAGATCAAGCTGTCCTGGTGACAATAGTCCGTTTGTAGCTGCCAATGGAACGTTTGTCATCGCCCTGCTAGGAGGGCTGCAACCCACGATCGAACTTGGGAAGATGCCGCGTTAAAACTCGTCCGATTGCGCGCATCGCCTGGCGCTGGTCCAACTGCCACCAGTTCCAACTCGTCACCAAGAGGTGCCGCGTGGGCCATCTCTTCCCGCTCCACTTTGTCGCGTCTCACTTTTTTCAGGACATCACTCAACGCTTCGCGCAACTCGCCTGGTCGCAGCATGTGTGAGTCGGGCCACCTCCTACCACGTAGGAGCGCGGGAACCCACAGGAAGCCGTTTTCCACGATCGTGGAAAGGAATAAAGTCGAGGTCGATCCGATGAGCTTCTCTAGGAGAGGATAGGCCGCCCGATCCGGTAGGTCGTACTCACTGAGTACAAGATCGTAGCCGGAGCGAGATAGTAGAGCGCAAGCTTCTTTGCAGGTGGTCGCGAAGTGACACTCATATTCGCGGCTGCCCAGCCACTGCAGCAGTTGCGAGGAGCCCCTCGCCGTCGGGCCCACAAGCAGAACTTGTACTCCCACGACACTCATAATATTTCTCCTTTCCCGTTCAAAGACTAAAAAACTTGCACGACTTCTACCTCGCGGCGCCGTTCAAGCTCTTGAAATGCATTTTGCGTGGGCCAATCGACAATTCCGTGACGGGACGGGCAAGCCAAGTAGTCAAATGCTCCCATGCGGATCGTTTTTAGATACTCACTGCATTCACCGAGGCGAGAAACAACGATGACGGGTATTTCTCTGGCGCTTCGCTCTACTTCCTCTACCAGATCGCGATAGTTGCCATCGGCCACTTGGTCTTCGCAGAAAACAATACAAATTCGGTGCCGAGGCAGAACGGAGCGACCCTCCGCCACGTTGGCGGTCAAAACGGGCTCGAACCCTCACTGCCGGAGAATTCCGGCAAGATTTTGACGAACTTCCTCATCCGCACTCACCACCAAGACTTCCCGCGAATGCAACATCACTTCCTCCTGAGCCTATCGACGCGTGCTCTTAACGCAAAACTTCGCCACGACTCGGCCAGACCTATACGGGTGGCCTCATCTACACAATCAGAAGGGCCCCGCGATCCTGCAACTCGGATTGTTGAGATCTGAATCTTTCTAATCGGATCAACCAGCCGGTCTCAGTCTCATGGGCTTGGCCATCGCTCTTTTTCACCGGGACTGCTCAAACTTCGGTCCTGCAACGCTCGGTTGACGACCCATCGCAGTCTCCGGTGCGGAAGGGATAGCGCAGACAATCAAATGCACCTAGTCGTATTGCTTCCAGATATTGATCCCAGTCTGCGAACCGCGAGAAGACCACCACCGGAATGTGGCCTCCCACACCACGAGAAACTCGTAGAACCTCCTTGTAATTGCCGTCAAGAAGGACCTCTTCACAAACCAGTACCGAGATGTTCGGTTTTCGAATACAGGATCGCAATTCGGCAACTGTGGAAAGCAACACTGGCTCAAAACCGCTTCGGTCGAGTGCTTCATCGATACATTGGGAGACACCAGGATCGATCGCGAGCATCAAGGCTTTTCGACATTCATTCCTGCCATGTGCAAGCGCCGTGTTTGAAGAATGCGTCGCCTCACCTCCCGGATAACACAGCGTCGGTTCTTTCATGGTTTTCCTCCGTACTTCTTTTCCTTCAACTCTGCCTCGCGTCCACTAGTCACAACATCGTTTTTAGGCGACGCGGTTAGATCACGACAATTAGAAAATAAAGTACGGAATCAACGGTTTGAACGAATTGATTTCTAGAGGATAGAAAATCCGGAGGTCGCCACCAAGTCAGCAAACTGACTCAAGTGCTCTAGAACGCGAGAAGTTTCTCGACGGCGTCGCCCAAATCGGCCAACGACGGAAGGATGGCATCCTCCAGAGTCGTTGCCGACGGCACAAAGCTGTCTTTTGCGGCCACTCGCAGGACCGGGGCATCGAGATGCTCGAAGCAATGTTCAGCAATGCCGGCGGAAACTTCGGCGCCGAAACCCTGCGTAAGACTGTCTTCATGGAGGACAATTACCCGATTCGTTTTCCTGACGCTTTCATAGATCAATTCCTCGTCCAAGGGAACAATGGAACGAATGTCCAGTACCTCAAGCAAGCACCCTTCCGACTCTTTCCTTCTTGCGATCTCTAATGCCTGGTACACACTCGCGCCCCACGTAACAATCGTCCCGTCGCGGCCTTCGCGACGAATCCGACCACATCCAAACGGAATCAGATAATCGTTGTTCGGTTCTCGAGTCCTAGATTCCATGCGTCGGTACAAAGCTTTATGCTCGAAAAAGATGACCGGGTCCGGCGAACGCGCCGCGGTTTTAATGAGCCCTTTCGCATCTTCAGCCGAGCTCGGAAAAACGACGTGCCATCCAGGAATATGCGCCAAGAAAGCCTCGACGCAGGCCGAATGCCAGGGCCCGCCTTTGATATGACCGCCGACCGGTATACGGATGACCACGGGGCAGGTCCACACCCCTTGGCTGCGCCACCTCACCGTTGGCACTTCATTTCGGATTTGCATGAATGCGGGCCACATATAGTCGGCAAATTGGATCTCCACGATCGGTTTGTATCCAGCGATTGCCATTCCTCCGGCAACGCCCACAATGCTGGCCTCAGCTAGCGGGCTATTGGTCACACGATCGGGGTAGGCTGTGCTAAGCCCTCGCGTCGCGCCAAACACGCCACCTTTGGGATCGGCGATGTCCTCGCCCCACATGACTATCTTAGGGTTCAGCGCCATCTCCTCGCGCAAGCCCCGGTTGATGGCTTCAATAAGGCTGATCGGTTCCTCCGAGACGTAAATGGCCGGAGCATTCAGGCCGAACGCAACATCGTTGTTCTCAGCATAAATGTGAGCAAGGATACCGTCGGGTTGTGGCACTGGTTCCTGATCGGCCTCATCCGCGGCTCGATCTACTTCCGTTTTCGTTTGGTCTCGAATTTGTTGCATTTGTTCCTCGGCAAGGATCCGATGGCGTTGCAAATAGCGTTCGGTTTGATGGATCGGGTCGCGCTCGAGCATTTCGTTCAGTTCTTCCTGACTCCGATACTTCTTCTGGTCGTCGGAGGAGGAGTGCGAGTCCATTCGGATGACTTGCCCTTCGACAAGAGCCGGTCCACCCCCCTGGCGCATCCTCTCGATAGCAAGCGGTAACATTTGGTACATGGGTTCGAACCACGTGCCATCGATCGCGTACGTGGGCATCCCGAATCCTTGGGCAATGCGGTGAATCTCGGAACTTGTTTGTGCCGCTTGCGGAACGCTGATGGCGTAGCCATTGTTTTGGATCACGAATAGAACTGGCAGGCGCTCTCGAGTGGCCCAGTTCAACGCTTCGAAGAATTCTCCTTCGCTGGTAGCACCCTCACCGGACGAGACGTACACGATCTCACCTCCGCCATCTCGCTTCACGGCACGCGCCAATCCGACCGCAGGAAGAAATTGTGTTCCCGTGGCCGCCGTCTGCGCCACAAGCCGCAACTCGCGGGAAGACCAGTGTTCGGGCATGTTGCGGCCTACAGAGTTGGGATCACCGTCACGGCTCAGCATCCCCAGAAAAATGTCTTTCAAGGGCATTCCGAGTCCGATAGCGATACCCTTCTCCCGGTAATAGGTGAAAAACCAGTCTTGGCGCGGCTTCAACAATAGGGTCATCCCGATCTGGAGCTTTTCGTGACCGCGTACCGAAGCGTGAAAGCTGACTTTCCCAAGCCGATCGAAGATCTTTAACCTTTCCTCGACGTAAAACACGGTGAGCATCTTCTGATACAACTCCAACACAACCGCATCGGGTACGATGCCGCCGCGTTCTATTTCTATTTTGGGCTTTGAAGAACTCATTCGTTTGGTTCTCTTTGAAACTAGAAGATAGGGTCGTGCAGTCCTCGCTTTAGAAAAGCGATCCGAACGTCCCTTTCTCGGACCCCGACAGCAATTGGCCCGCCAGTAAGCACATCTATTTAGAACGCCGCGCGTCAAAGATTCTTAGCCAGAAGGTGTACCAAGTCGCGGCAACGACACGAAAAACCCCACTCATTGTCGTACCATGCCACGACCTTGACGCAGTTCGTTCTCACTACATGCGTATATGAAACATCTACGATCGCGGAATTCGAATTCCCGCGGAAGTCGATCGAGACGAGTTCCTCTTCACTTAGCGCCAGGATGCCTTTCATCGGACCTTCGGCTGCCTTGCGGAAAGCAGCGTTGACACTTCCCGCCGTCGTCGGTCTCTCCGTCATCACCGTCAGGTCCACGATGCTGACGTCCGCCGTTGGAACCCGCAGTGAGTAGCCGTAAAGCCTGCCCTCCAACTCGGGAATCACCAGATGCAGGGCCTTGGCTGCCCCTGTAGACGTGGGAATGATGGAAAGCGCCGCGGCACGGGCCCGCCGCAAGTCCTTGTGCGGCAGATCGAGCAGCCGCTGGTCGTTCGTATAAGAGTGGACAGTCGTCATCATGCCGCTGTCGATTCCGAAGTTGTCCTGCAGAACCTTGGCGACGGGAGCCAAACAGTTTGTAGTACACGAGGCGTTCGAAATCACATTGTGCTTCACTGGATTGTATGCCTTGTCGTTGACTCCCAGCACAACGGTTAGGTCAGGTTCAGTCGATGGCGCCGAAATGATGACCTTTTTCACGGTGCCTCGCAGGTGCGTGCGCGCACCCGCGCCCTTGGTGAAATGCCCCGTGGCTTCAATCACGATCTGCGCTCCAACCGATGACCAGTTAATCTCGGCTGGATCGCTCATCTTGAAAACCTTGGTCGACTTACCATCGACATAAATCGAGTCCACACCCGCCGTCACAGCGTTCGGCAGGTTTCCGAGAATCGAGTCGTATTTCAGAAGATGCGCCAGGGTTTTAGGGTCGGTGACGTCGTTCACCGCCACTATTTCAATGGAAGAGTCTCCGAGCGAAGCTCGAAAAATGTTCCGACCGATTCGACCGAACCCATTGATCCCGATCTTGACTGGCATTTTTGCTCTCCGATCTTAATGAGGTTGGAATCACCTTCTCGGTAAGACCACAGCCTGCTTACACGATGGTGGCGGCAATACAGCCGAACTTCTCCGCCACCAGCCGCAATCAATACCCACCGAATTCCTCAGTACGGATATCGTCTTCCTCGACTCCTGCATTTGTGAGCATTTCTCGCATTGCCGCAACCATGGCGGGAGGGCCGGCGACGTAATAGATCGGTTCCTTTAGGCCGTCCATGTGCCGCAACAGCATTTCGCGGTCGATAAAGCCGCGCTCGTTCGGCCAGTCAAGTTTCGATTTCTCCATCTCGCTCATCGAAGGAATGAAAACGAAATTCGCATTCACTTTGGAGAGAATCTCCAAATCCTTGAGAAATGCGGCATCCTTGGGGTGCCGGTTGGAATAGAAGAGATAAAGCCGCTGAGGGAGTTTTTCCTCGGCAGCCTGGCGCAACATGGATAGAAAAGGTGTAATGCCAATTCCGCCGGCCAGGAAGACCGCGGCCTTCACGCGGTTCTTGTGGAGGGTGAAAGAACCCATCGGACCCTCAAGCTTGAGCTCGGTTCCGAGCGGAAGGATCGCCAGGACCCGTTTGAAGGCACTCTTGCGCATTCGTGTTGCAACAAGAAGTCGATCCTCATAGGGTGCGCTCGCAATGGAGAAACTCCTAACAATCCCGTCCGAATCGGTCTCGGGTGGATTGATAAGCGATACGTCTACATATTGCCCCGCCTTGAACTGGAAGCCCGCGGGCTTTTCCAGATGGAAGGCCATTGTGCCTTCGGCAACTTCTTCACGGCCCGTGAGTCGACTCTGGTAGGTCGTCATAGAAAAAACCCTTCCAACCGGACCCGCCGCTGGAATTCTTGTCCGTAGCCATCGCGAACTGAGCGCCGCATCCGATATCGTCTTGGTTTGATAACGCCAGTGCTAGAATGATCCGAACGGTCACTTGGCTCAATAATCCGTTTGTACCGCCAATGAAGACAACCGTCATGGGAGCTCGACGATGTTGGAGATGGAGCTATTCAATCTGCTGGAGGGAACGTCTGACGCCGCTTTCGCGGTCACCGATCAGGGTGAGATCTGTTCGTGGAATAAGGCCGCAGAAAAATTGTTCGGCTATACGGCCAAGGAAGCTATCAACAAGACCTGCGGAAGTCTCTTGCAAGGACTGGGGCCTTTGGGCAACGAGATGTGTGGTGAGAATTGCAGCATCTGTCATCGCGCTGAAAAGCACCTGGAAATCCCCAACTTTGATTTGCAAGTGAAAATCCGTTCCGGGCGACGCCTGTGGGTGAGTGTCTCTATCCTAGTTTATGAAAACCCTCGGAATCATCGGCGTCTCATCGTGCATCTCGCACACGACATCACCGAAGGCAAGAAGAACGAAGTCCTTCTGCACAAAATGATTGATGTTTCGCGTCAACTGTCCAACATACAAGAAGTGGCGTTGAACCCAGTGCCGATCACTCCTCTTTCCGAACAAGAGATAGAGATTTTGCGCATGTTTTCGACAGGCAAGAACGCGGCGGAGATTGCGCGCAGGCTGAAAATAACCTTGCAAACCCTGCGCAACCATTTGCACCACATCAATCAGAAACTCCACACCCACAACCGCCTCGAGGCAGTCACGCACGCCATGCAGCGCAAACTTCTCTAATCGTTTTGATTCCTGCGGTCGGCCTCTTTTCAAACCACCACCTGAATCAGCCTCCGATGTTTGCCGCAATCACCCAGCGCAGTAGTTCCGCCGGCAAAGAATCAACAGATGATTGTTGGCCGAACTTACCTAGCAAGATCCTTCATCATCTCAGGACATTACAGCGGTCTCTCTTGAGGGTATAAACGACCCATTGTCTTCAGTTGTCTACCGTTCAAAATAACAACTGTCATGAAGAACCCATCAGAGCGTGGCAATCCTCTGCCGGCCCGTTCGCCATGGGAGCCGTCTTTTCGGTCATGCAGTTCGCGACGAAGAAGCTGCTCGGCGCCAGAAGAGTCAAAGGAGGTGGACCATGAGAGAACAATCCGTAGCAGACCGTCATGAACCCAGCGAGTCAGTGAATCGTGTTCCCGGGCATATCGTGGAAACCGCCTCTTTTGGAAGGCCCGCTCCAAAACCCGACGTTCACCGCAAAATCAAACCGGCATTTGAGTTTTCAAAGGCCGTCCTTCTCGAAGAAAACCACATCAAGACTGGCTCGCGAACGTTGAGTGGTGTGATCGCCGTGCTGCTGCATGTGGTGGTCATAGTCGGACCCATCCTGGCAGGGTTATATTACACCGACTCTATCAACATCAGACAATTTGCGTCGACGACGCTGGTTGCACCACCACCACCTCCTCCTCCCCCTCCGCCTGCGACCGGCGAAGTTATCAAGCCGACGGTTGTGCACCACATGCTCATGAATGCGGGGAAACTCCTTGCACCAACGGTGATCCCGAAGCACATCGCAGAGATCAAGGAAGCACCTCTGGAGCAGGATAGTCTCGGCGGAGTAGTCGGCGGAGTGCCCGGCGGTGTACCCGGCGGGCAATTGGGCGGAGTGCTCGGTGGCGTAATTGGAGGAGTGCTGAATACCGCGGCGAGGCCCGTTCCCCAGCCTCCATCCGTTAAACCGAACGGACCGGTGCATGTTGGCGGACATGTGCGACAGCCGAAAGCGATCGTACAAGTGCAGCCCGATTACCCGGTTCTCGCGCGGGAAGCGCACATTCAAGGCCAGGTCCGGATCGACGCAGTTTTGGATGAACAAGGAAACGTCATAGAGATGAAAGTCGTCTCCGGACCACCCCTCTTGTACCAAGCCGCAATCAATGCATTGAAGAAGTGGAAGTATGAACCGACGTATTTGAACGATCGACCGATCGCCGTGCAGATGATTGTGACGATCAACTTTCAGCTCAGACAGTAGCAACACCAAGCTCGGATGGAGAGGAGGAACCCTCACCATGCCATGCTTCGAGATAAGGAGAAAGGCCCGGTGTCCAAGAACTTCAGGCGCGGCGACCACGTCGAATGGAACTCGGAAGCCGGCAGAGTTCGCGGTTTCATTCTCAAAAAGGTTGTTTCAAATGTACGGTTCAAGGGTTACGTGCACCACGCGTCGAAGGCCGAGCCCCAGTACTTCATCGGGAGTGACAAAACGAACCACATCGCAATCCATAAAGGTCAGGCGCTCAGGCTCATAAGCCGAGCGACGCGGGGCAAGGCAGAACAATCACGAAGCAAGAAAAGGCCGCAGCGCCACGGATAAACATCTTGGTCCCAGATACCACTGGACTGATTTTTCTTCACGTGGTCTCGCACCGTTTCGGCACGAGCAGTCGACCAAGGGACATACCGGAAGATTGCTCCGCTTGTTGGGTTCTCACACCAGGCTGTACAGGGGGAAGGCGATGTCGGATCTTGCACCAGTTCCCGGCTTACGACCGGTGTGGCTGGACGACAAAACGAAATCGATCATGGACCGGGCCATCGCGCGCGAGCAGTCGTTGTCTCGCTTATTGATGACCTACATCGTCACCGGCTTGATCTTTATGCTGCTGCCGGGAACCTTTCTCGGCGTGTGGAATCTCATCAAGATTAGCAGCCGCGAAGCGGTCAACTCCGTTTCTCCGGCCTGGATTCAGGCCCATGGCCATGCGCAATTGTTCGGGTGGGTCGGTACGTTCATCCTGGGAATCGGCTTCTACTCCATTCCGAAGCTGCGGAAGCTGAAGCCGTTTGCACTCCGGGAGGGTTGGCTGTGTTTGGCCCTGTGGGTCGTTGGTGTGACCTCCCGCTGGTTCGCCAATATTTACCCCTGGCACTGGCGCGTCCTGTTGCCTCTCTCGGCGGCACTCGAACTCCTTGCCTTTCTCATTTTCTTTAGAGCCGTCGCAAGTCACCGGCCGGCGAGCGGAGCGCCGAAGCCATGGGAGCCCTGGATTTTCGTAGTAGTCGCCGCGACGATGGGCTTGCTGACATCGTTGATGCTCAATCTAGGTGCATCGATTCAACTGGCACGCAACGCAGGGTCACCGGCCTTCTCACACGAATTCGATCAGCGCTATTTGATTATTTCGACCTGGGGCTTTCTGGTTCCCATGGTCTGGGGCTTCAGTTCGCGTTGGCTTCCAGTATTCATGGGGCTCAGACCTCTGCGGAGTCCCCTACTTCTGGCAGGGCTCGGCTTGAATACATTGGGTGTCATGGCCGGGTTCTTCGAGCGTTTCACTGCGGCCGGAATTCTTCTACTCGCGGGAGCGGCAACAGCGATTGCGGCGATTCGCTTCTTTGAGCCCGCGACGAAGGCAGCGAAGACCATAAACGTCCACGCAAGTTTCCCGATATTCATCCGGATTGCCTACGGTTGGCTCCTGGTCGCCGCGGTCCTCACCGTGTGGGCGTCGCTGGCCGGAGAGGCCACCGGAATCTGGGGAGCATCCCGGCACGCTCTTACGGTTGGATTCATCGCGGCGATGGTCTTCTGCGTGGGGCAGAGAGTGCTCCCATCGTTTTGCGGGATGCGCCTGTTGTGGAGCCCGAGGCTCATGCTGTGGATGCTGATACTGTTGACGACCGGCTGCACGCTTCGAGTCACATCGGAAATCCTGGCCTACCAGGGTTACGCGGCTTGGGCTTGGAGCGGCTTGCCGGGTTCTGCGTTGATAGAACTCACCGCAGTGTTTCTGTTCGCCGTCAATCTCGCAGTCACCTTCCTGCGTCCGCCAATTGTCGTCACCACGCCGCTAAGCATGACCACCGAGTAGTCAGAGCTAGTGTGCGCGAGGGGCGTGAACTGGCGAGCTGGCACTCGAACATTGTGGTGAAAGTACCGATGACCGCAGCCGGGGTGCGCGCACTACACGTGCTGTACGGCGAGGGTATCCGGATCAATGTAACGTTGGTTTTTTCCGCCGCGCAAGCCCTTCTGGTGGCCAAAGCAGGAGCCTATTTCGTCAGCCCGTTCCTCGGGCGATTGGACGACACGGCGCAGGAAGGACTTCATGTGCTCAGCGAAATCATGGATATCTACCGCGCCTATCAGTTCCCCACGCAAGTATTGGCTGCCAGCTTGCGCGGCCCGCTGCATGTTGTCGAGGCGGCACGAATGGGCGTGCATATTGGCACGATGCCGTTCAAGGTTTTCGAGCAGCTTTTCAAGCACCCGTTGACGGATGTGGGTCTCGCATCGTTCTTGAAGGATTGGCAAAACGCGCGGAAGGTACTCGGCGACATCATCACGACGACGGGCGTACGAACCGCTGGACGGTGAGGTTCGCGAGGATCGCCTAGCAGACGGAAGCCGTTGTTGCTTCGGGTATCCTGCCGACGGTCGGAGAACCGCATGGAGAGAAACGAAACAACGGAACGAGTTCGAACTACGGCCGTCTGAATTCACGGGCTCAAACCTCACTTTTAGCGTGGACATAGTTGTCGCCAGCACAATTGAAGCCATTTGCCCGTTGGTGGACCAGCTGATGCACTCGCTCAAGATTAGTTGCTGTTCGCCAGAACAAGAAATTGCCGTCGAGATGGCCCTCCGCGAAGCACTGGCAAATGCCATCGTTCATGGAAATGACCAGGATCTAAGCAAGAAAGTTCGTGTCTGTTGCGCGTGCGATGCAAAACGCGGAATGCTCATTGTCGTGAAGGACCAGGGGGAGGGATTCGACCCATCGAAGATTCCGAGCCCACTCGCTGGTCGCAGCATTCTTTCCGAACACGGTCGAGGGATCTACCTGATCAATTTGCTCATGGACGAGGTTCAATTCCGGAAGCGTGGCACGGAAATCCGTATGCGCAAGGACCTTCATGCAACCCGTTAGGGGAAGCATCACGAACCGCGCAAAGTGAAGCCGAACCGATTGCCACACATCCAAAGAGAACCCGTTCGGCTGAATGACATGGTCGGCCGACAACGTATTTACACACCTTCACGCGAAACCGTTGGGCCAGACCGAGATGTGATAGCAGTTCCGTCGGGCAAGAACGGCGGCCTACGGCGACCCGAACATTCCTCCTTTTCTTCCCCAGTACAGTTGTTTCCCAAGAGGGTATGAACGACTTATTGCCGGAAAATGAGGGCCATTCAAGAATAAAGCTGCAATGCAATCGAACCCTCATTCTTCGCCAAGAACCAACTTACAAGATCAGATAGCGGTTATGCATGTTGAACGGCTGGTTTTCTGGGAATCACTTTGTTCCGCTAGTCGGCACGTGTCCCGAAAATGGATAGCCCTGCTCGACGGCCGCCGGAAACAAAAATGGATTTGGGTGATCCTACTCGCACTCGCAGCGTACGAAAGTTATTTTGTACGCGCGCTGCTTGCGGCACTCTTCTTCTTCACCATTCTCTATGTGGTGTTGGTCGCGCTGACCGCACTGTACGTTCTCCTGGCCCACGCCCTCTACTGCGGAATCCTTTGGACTGCGTCGGTTGGAGACTCGTTCCATTCTTTGCTGCAACACCACGTTGCATCGCCTGCTCGAGTACCGGGCCTGCCAGAGGGTCGACCGAGTGCTCGGGCTGGTAAACGCAACGCATCGTCCAACTAGATCAAGGAGGAAGTGATGGACGGCATCTTGCCCGGGTATCCCGCTCCGAGTTCAGAAGGGACACGTCCTCGCCCCCTACTGGCGGACAGGCCGAATCTCGAGGCTCGTTGGGTATTGGCGGCACAGGCGGGCTACACCCTGGCTTTTGACGAACTGGTTGCCCGCAATCAGGACAGAATTTATCGCCTTGCCGCAAACATCACGGGAAATCCAAGCGACGCCGAAGACGCGGTACGCGCCACTTTCATCAAAGCGCGCGAGCATCTGCAGGCGATTCGAATCGAGTCTCGTTTCTCGGCTTGGCTCTGTCGTATCGGCGCCATCGAAGCGTTACTCAGGCTCCGCGGCAGATACCCCCGCCAAGCCGCCCTCGATCATTGCGCGGAGACCGAAAGGGAGCTGATGCGCAACGAATTCCCGTACTGTGCGGACAACCCTTACGAACACGACACACAAGCCGAACTCAAGCGGCTAGCAACCGCGAACACCAACATTCTCAAGCCCATATGCCGGATTATTTTCTTTCTCTGTGATGTAGAGAATTGGTCGGTCGGCAAAACTGCCGATTTTCTGGGATTGCCCGTTTCTGCGGTAACCGCGAGTCTGCCGCGAACTCGCCAGGAGATTTCCGAACACCTGAATCGCCACACGAGGGAGTTGAACTGCCTCCTTCCGAGGTGTCTGCACCTCCTGGAGGGAGCTCAAAGGAGATCGATCATGAGAGAACAACTAGTTGCACAGCAGCATGAAGCCGCCATACCGGTGCAGTTGCTTACCGGAGACATTCTGCATAAGCGAAAAACCGAACTAGACTTGATGATTGCTCGTCGCGCCTTTGAACTGTTCGAGGCCCGCGGTGGCAGCCATGGTCACGACGTCGATGATTGGATCACGGCCGAACTAGAACTCTTGCGTCCCTACCGGCACGATTTGAAAGAATCGGCCGAGGCTGTCGTCTTCCACGCCGAGTTACCGTGCTCCTTCACGCCTGATCAACTCAATGTCAGTGTGGAGCCCCGTCGTTTGACAATCAGCGGTGAACGAGAGTTGGAAGTGACATGCGTGGGAGATGTGCCCACGCACGTGGAGAAACGAACAGAGCGCATCTTCCAAATGGAAGAGTTACCCGTGGATGTCGATCCATCCTGGGCCACAGCGACTCTAAAGGGCGAAGTGCTTGAAATCACGATGCCCAAAGTCATTGCCGTCGGTGCGTCACGCGCAAAGACGCAAGCAGCGTTTTCCGGACGCTAGGCTCGGCCACTCATGAAAATTCTGCTCGCATTCAACGGCTCTAAACTTTCGGAAGCGGCCTTGCACGCCGTCATCACTCAACGCCGGCCCGAGAACACGGAAGTGAAGGTCCTGAAAGTGATTCCGCTGGATGTCACGGAGGAAGAAGTTCGTCAGGCACAGGCCTCTCTCGACCTGGCCGGACAAGCTCTGCGGACCGCAGGTTTTGAAGCAGAAAGTACGGTTCTGAAAGACATAGTTCTCGAATCCATTGTAGGCGTAGCCGAAGAATGGGATGCCGACCTAATCGTGCTTGGCTGGCACGGACGGACAGCAGTGAAGCGTTTCTTGTTTGGTAGTGTGGCCACCGCGGTGATCCATGCTGCTCCGTGCTCCGTCGAGCTTGTGAGGTTTCGTCCTGAACGCTGCGACTCGGAAGCATGCCGCCTTGCCGAACGAGGTGAATCATGAGAATTCTGCTGGCGATTGATGATTCCAAATTCTCGGAGGCCGCCGCCGAGACGGTGATCGAACAAGCTCGACCGCACGGTACCGAGGTGCGGATTTTGCACGTCGTGGAATCGCCGCCACTCTTGGTCGCCCGTGAACTGGGAGGATATGAGCCGGCCCTCGAAAACGCTTTGCAGTTTCAGAAACAGCATGCCGAGGCGCTCGTCGCGAAGGCCACGGAATTGCTCCGTGCAGGAGGTTTAAAGGTGACTACTGCTCTTGAGATGGGCGACCCGAAGTCAAAGATCCTCGACGTCGCCGAAGAGTGGCATGCCGACTTGATCGTACTTGGCTCACACGGACGAAAGGGTCTAAACCGTTTTCTGATGGGCGGTGTATCCGACGCGGTAGCCCGGCACGCCTGCTGTTCGGTGGAGATAGTTAGGATTTGTCCTGCAAACGCAAAGAACTGAAGACCGGCATTGGAACGATTCAAGGGCTGACCGGGTCAAGCTTCATAAGCGGGCGCAAGTGAGCTCGCTCGGCCAACACCTTTCCAAAGCGGAACCGGCGACGAACATTAGCCGCTTCCATGCTTCGCATAATAATTCGGTTCTCTCTAACTGTAAGTGCCATATTTTCTACTAGCTCTAAGTGTTCAACGGTCGTACAAAGGTGATGCGGGATAACGGAGGAGCCAAATGGACGCAGACATTCGCATCTTGAGCACGGACCTGACCGAGGCTTTGCGGTCGTACATCGAGCGACGGCTGCATTTTTCCCTAGCCCGCTTCGGCGGGCGAGTCGGCCGCGTAAGAGTCCGCATCACGGACGTCAATGGCCCCCGTGGCGGACCGGACAAGTCGTGCCATATTTCAGCGGAACTCCTGCCCTCCGGGATGACGCTCCTTCAACAGGCAGCGGACGCGAATCTCTACGCCGCCATCGGTCGAGCTTCGGAAGGAATCGGCCGCTCGTTCGCCCGGGCCCTTGGACGAAACCGCGAACGCAAGCGGAAACGCGGGACGGTGCGAATTTCCTGGCAGCGCCAATCCTAAATGCGAAGGCGAGTGCCGGGCGGGACGGGTCCGGAGATCCCACTCTCTGGACCCCAAGGTTATGCCGGTGGAAATTCGAGGAACAGAGATGAACAAGAGAGTGATTCAGGTAACACAAGGCGACATGGATAGGCTGATGGCTTTGCTTGCCTCTCGCTTGAAATTACCAACGCGGGACCGGGAACACCTGGAGATGCTGGCGCAGGAACTCGACCGTGCGGAAATCGTGCGGTCAAGAGATATCCCTGCCGACACCGTCACCATGCATTCCCACGTGCTGGTCAGAGACCTCGACACGGGCAGAGAGTCCACCTACACCCTCGTCTTTCCCTCCGGCGCTGACATAGCGAAAGGCAAGATCTCCATTCTCGCGCCCATAGCTACTGCCCTGCTTGGCTACCGCGAGGGCGACGAGATCGAATGGCCGACTCCGGGCGGACGGCGCCGGCTCAACGTGATCCAGGTGCTGTACCAGCCCGAGGCCGCTGGCGACGAGCCGGGCGATTCCGTAGCGATGCGCCGCGATTCGCGAATGAAGCACGAGAAAGTCGAACAGTTTCAGCTGCAGGC
Organism: uncultured Acidobacteriota bacterium; assembly: GCA_963721915.1. GTDB lineage: Bacteria > Acidobacteriota > Terriglobia > Acidiferrales > UBA7541 > Acidiferrum. The sequence continues at coordinate 106,146 of CAVRLD010000018.1, forward strand.
GGTATGACCGCTTGAACCACAGGAAAGGAAGAATACCGACGTGACTACGGAAGCCATGGAGAGGGCACAGGAACAGCGATCCGCCGCCGAGCACCGCCGACCCGGCGGAAGAAGATTCATTTTCAGTCGTATCACCATGAAGGAGAAACAGACACATGATCAACATCGGATTAAAAGATAGCAATCGGAGGGAGGTCACCCGGGTTCTCAACAACTTGCTGTCGGATGAGTACCTTCTCTCGACCAAGACCAAGAATTATCACTGGAATGTGACCGGGCCCCATTTCCACGATCTGCATACACTGTTTGGTAACCAATACGCCAAGCTGGATGTGTTGATCGACGAGGTTGGAGAACGCGTCCGCGCGCTGGGTGGCAGCGCTTTCGGCACGATGACGGAGTTCCTGCGATGCACCCGCCTCCAAGAGCGTCCGGAAGTGCATCCGAGCGAGCTGGCGATGGCCGAAGATCTGTACGACGACCATGAGATCTTGCTTCGCTCCTTGCGGGGCTCTCTGGCAGGTAATGCCAGCCTGCGCAGCGATATTGGGACAACCGAACTTCTCACCAGGGCCGCACAGGAACACGAAAAGATGGGCTCGATACTGCAATCCGTTCTCGGGAAGCACGACCAGTTGAAGGAATGGTTGAAGGCGCAGGACGCCATCCAAAGAGAGAGCGGGATCGAAGTGCTGGCCGCGGCTGGTTCTGCGACCTAGGTGCGCATCCGCACCTTTGCTGCAAGAAAGGAGTACACGAACATGATTTGTCCGTTTTGTGGTCACACCCTGAATTTTCTAGCGCAGGTTCTGGCGCTCACACAAACCGGGGCGCAATGCCCGAACTCCTGGAACCACCTGTCGCACGGAGCATGCCGGCAAATTCCTCGCTTCCAAGGCCAGTGCGATTGGAGTCGAAGACACGCGTTCACAGGATCGCCGTTAAGAGGGCGGCCCGTTCAAGTACATGAGAATGCTTCGCGCCAGAAGACTGAGTTTTCTGGTGCATCGCCTTCCGAGCAAAGCCCTCTTGAGACGGCACGGGAGTACGGTGAGGTCAATCTACCTCATGCAAAGACTTCACGCCGGGCGGTTTCACAAATCGCGACAACTCCGGGGTGGCGCAGCTTTCGTTCCGCAGAGATTGCGTAGAAACGGCCAAATACGTTCCGTGCAATCCCCAGCCGGATGACCTTGTCCTGATTGTGAAATTGCTTTTCAAGGGTTGTGGGAACGGGAACGATCCCGGCACCTGCCTGCCCAAAAACCCGGAGAAGCGCGAAGTCTTCAAATTCTCCAATCACTTTCGGTTCGATCTCCAACCCAGCGAACCATTGGTCCAATTTTCGGCGTATGGCAGTGTCATCGGTGGGAAGCAAAACGGGTGCGCCGTTCAGCGATTTCGGAAACCCCTTGCGGTAAAGCTTCGCCAGGCGTGGCGGCGCCATCCATACGACGCCGCAGTCTCCCAGGTAGTGACTGTAGACGCGCATGTTCAGGCTCGGAGTCACCGGAGAATCGGATAACACCACGTCGATCTCGTGCAAGGCCAGTTCCGCAACCAAGCGTTCCAAGTTCGCTTCGTGACACACCAGCCGCACCGGCATCTCCAATCGTAGTGCTGGCTCAATGAGCCGGTATGCAATCTCCTTTGGTACAACGTCATCCAGGCCAACCACCAGGCGCACCGGCCGATGCGTCGGCCGTTGTTTCACCGTGTCCATGATTTCCCGGCCGATGGAAAAAATCTCTTCCGCTTGGCGGTACACCGCAAGGCCGATTTCCGTCGGCACCAGGTTTCGTCCGGAACGCTTCAGCAGCTTCTCGCCCAGCTGGTCCTCGAGACTCCGCAATTGTGCGCTCACGGTCGGAGGCGCCAACCGCAGCTCCTCGCACGCCTTCGTTATGCTGCCCAGGCGGACAACGGTCCAGAAGTAAAACAGGTGGTGATAATTCAACCATTCCATGACGGCATCATACTGCGAAATTCTCTAATTGAAAGAGACGAAGTTTCTAATTGTCCGAATGGAGCGATAGCCCTATAACGAACGAAGGGAGCAAGGTGAAAGGACGAATGGTCGAGGAAGGTCCCCTCGCGCTGGCGGACAGAAGAGTTTGTAAATAGTAGGGCAGCTTTTGGTGAATCAAAGCAGGAGGAAAAAACAATGGAACCAGCTACGGTTGCGGTACTCGCCATAACGGCAGTCTGTTTGGGATTCTGCGTGTGGATTGAGCGCCACTCGAGACGACAAGCGGGCGCTCCCGAACCATCAGAGTCGGTGGATGTCCCGACGGAGGTTCTGGAAGTGACCCAACGGAGACGGAAACAGAGCAGAAACCGATGAAGGAAAGTTCCAACGACGCCGTCTCCGCCCGCGTTCCGTGCGTGATTAGTCGTTTTCGCATTTGGAAGATGATGTTGGACCCTGTGCCTCTCGAAAATGGCGAAATATCTGAGCGGATGGGGGTTACACATCCTTCATAATCCTTGCTCATGCCCATTTTTCTCACGACACTCCTTGCGTCTGTGCGCTCGATCTTCCCATCGCGTGCCGCCCTCGAGCTCGAGAACCTGGCTCTGCGCCACCCAATCGCTGTGCTTCGGAGATCTGCGGCAAAACGCCTGAAATTGACCTCCGCCGACCGCCTGTTGTGGATCTGCCTGTCCCGCCTCTGGCATGACTGGCGCTCGGCGCTGGCCATCGTCAAGCCAGAAACGGTCCTTGCCTGGCATTATGCCGGCTTTCGCTTGTTCTGGACCTGGAAGGTGCGACACGACCAACCGGGACGACCTCTCATTTCGCGCGAGGTCCGAGATCTGATCCGCAAGATGTGCCGGGAGAACCCCACTTGGGGTGCACCCCGCATCCACGGCGAACTTCTCAAGCTTGGCATCGACATCGGGGAGAGTAGTGTCAGCAAATACATCGTACGCCCCCGCAAACCCCGTCTCAAACCTAGCGCACATTCCTGGAGAATCACACGAAGCAACTGGTTTCGATTGACTTCTTCACGGTGCCTACGATCCGCTTCCCAGTACTCTACGTGTTTCTGGTGTTGGCCCATGACCGACGTCGCATCCTGCACTTCCATGTGACCGCTCATCCGACCGCGGAGTGGACCGCACAGCAACTGCGAGAAGCATTTCCCTTTCATCAACTCCCGCGCTTCCTGCTCCGCGACCGTGACGCTATTTCTGGCAATGACTTCCGAGAACACCTACGAGACATGGGTATCTGCGAAGTTCTGTCTGCACCGCGCGCGCCTTGGCAGCGTGCCTATGTCGAACGGGTGATTGGATCCGTTCGCCGCGAGTGCCTCGATCATGTGATCGTCTTCCATGAAAGCTCGTTACGACGCATCCTGAATTCGTATTTCGATTCCTATCACCGTTCGAGAACACATCTTTCGTTGGGGAAGGATTCACCGCAGCCACGAGCGATTCAGCCCCCGGCAATGGGGTCCGTCGTGGCGGTGTCGCAGGTCGGTTGACTGCACCACCGCTACGAACGACGTGCTGCCTGAAAGAGTCTAGAATCTACTCTGGCTGCGTGCTGCTCGTCCTTGCCATTTGAAAGTTTGAAATTACTTGTCCGAACAGTGCTCGCCAAACGGTGGCGCACCGCCGGATTCGTTTCACCAGATTGAAGCACGGCTGTCCATTTGTTTGGAGGAAGGACTTCCGCCATGGGCTGCACGGAATTTTCGGGAAGCACAAGTGCTGAAAGCCGGCGAAGGTGGCCTTACCGCAGAATCAGTTGCGCTCGGCGAACAGGTTCGGACCATTAACACCGCGCGCCTAACCAAACAACTGGGGCATCTCGCTCCGCACTCCGTGACTGCGATCGGCGCGGCTCTCAAAATCTCCCTCGATTTGTAGACTTGACAAACTTACGAGGAAGGATCGGCAAGCTGCATTCCACGTAAATTCTCGTTCCGGCGAGCTTGATTTGAACCAACGAGCAGAGTCCCCCGGCTCACCTACTCACCAGACAGGCGCTTCCTCTCAACGCGCACACCTCCACGATACGCGTGACATTCTTGTGACACACGAATCGGAGCAGCGCCGGAATGCAGCAATCGGTGCTAGGGCCATTCGGCGCGCAACCGAATGGTCAGAAAATCTCTTAACCCTTTGCGACGCGGAGAGTTATTCGGCGGCAACTTTTGATCAACTCTGCGCACTGACGGTCAACAGCCAATGGAGTTACTTGCTAACAATTTACCGGAGCGGGGGTTTTCCGAGGAGAATCAGCAAGTTGCGATGAAGCGCGAGAGCCAACTTCTCTTCCATATTCAACTTTTGTTGGCATGTCGAGTTGTAACCGCAAGGGTACCTGTTGTCATTAGAACCTCGAAGAGGCGGCTGTCACGCTACTGTCACGGTAGTCGTGGAAAAATGCTGGAAAAATCTCGTTTATCTTCCCAAAGGGAAATGCCCCCTGTCTTCGTTCTACTACCTAAAGCTGCGGATCCAGTCGCGGTAGGACCGTACCGGAATCCACGTAGCTATTGTGCCCTCCGTACCGATTTTTCTTGAGGTGAATTCCTATGAAAAAGCGTGCTTCGATCTCCGGCAGTGAACGACTCCCTCTCCCAGGCGCAAAAGTCGTCGGAGCAATAGACCCTTCCCAACGCATTGAGATCACCCTTCAAGTCCGGCGTAAGCCCGGATCAGACCTTGAGGCAACTGTGAACAAAATCGCATCTGAGAGTCTTGGGGACCGCAAGTATCTTACACGCGCAGATCTTGCCAATCTGGCGGGGGCGGCTCCCGAGGACCTCGCCAAAATCGATACCTTCGCCCACGACCACAATCTCACGGTCGTCGAGGCTGACGCCGGACGTCGTACCGTGAAACTTTCGGGCCGGATCGCAGATATGAGTACCGCGTTTGGGGTTAAGCTCCAAAGATACAGAGCTGGTAACATTTCCTATCGTGGGCGAACTGGACCCCTCACCCTCCCTGAGGACCTGAAAGATGTCGTGGTGCGCGTTTTGGGCTTGGATGACCGTCCAGTGGTCGAGACTCACTATCGAGTCTGGCGAAATACCAAGGCTGCGGCAACAGGCTCTGCGCGCAACCAAAGTGGTGGCAAACGTAGCCGACCAGCCGCGAAAGCTCAAGTGTCAAGCTTTTCTCCAGTGCAGCTGGCAAGCATCTATGAGTTTCCCACTGACCTCGATGGCTCCGGGCAGACAATCGGCATCATTGAACTCAACGATGTCGACAACCAGGGGCAGCCCACCGGAGCGGGCTATCTAACCTCTGATCTTCAAGCATTCTTTAACAATTTGGGCATACCCATGCCAAACGTTTCCGCGATTGGAGTCGATGGAGGTGCGAATGTTCCAGGCCAAGATGCCAACGCCGACGGAGAAGTTACCCTGGATATCGAGGTCGCCGGCGCCATTGCACCTGGGGCGAACATTGCCGTGTACTTCGGAACCAATACGGATGATGGATTCGTCCAAGTGCTCTCGGCAGCCGTTCATGACAATGTGCGAAAACCAGGAATCATCTCGGTCAGTTGGGGACAAGCCGAGGAAACAGCAACGCCGCAAATGCTAAACGGCCTTCAAGAGATTCTGCAAGAAGCCACGGCCCTAGGCATCACCGTCTGCATCGCTGCAGGTGATGACGGTTCTGCCGACATGGTAAAGAAAGTGTGGGACAAGAAGCCTCACGTCGATTTCCCCGCATCAAGCCCATTTGCTCTCGCTTGCGGCGGCACCACTCTAGCCTCCTCCTCAAAGCCCGGGGCACCGCAAGAAACAGTCTGGAACGAAGGAGCCCAAGGTGGAGCCACAGGAGGGGGAGTCAGTAACTTCTTCCCGAAGCCCTCCTATCAGGCTAATGTCAATGTCCCCACTTCCTCAAACAGTGCGGGAGGTCGCGGCGTTCCCGATGTTTCAGCTGACGCTGATCCCGCTACAGGCTACAGCGTATTCATTGGAGGGACCGAGCAAGTGATCGGCGGAACTAGCGCCGTCGCCCCTCTTTATGCCGGACTTATTGCGCGGATGAATCAAAGTCTGACGGGAAACGAGGGAAGCCCGGTCGGGTTCCTCAATCCTCTCCTCTACGCTCTACCCAGCACCGGAGGCCCTTTCCATGACGTCGTATCTGGCAACAATGACATCTACCATGATCTGGGCGGAGAGTTCGCTGCCGGTCCCGGATGGGATCCGTGCACCGGTTTGGGTTCGATCAATGGAACGCAGTTGCTAGCCGCATTGCCCAAGCAGCAACCCGCTTCCTCACAGTCCTCGGCGAAAAAAGCTAAGGCTTAGTGAGTCAGACGCTCTCGAATGGATTCGCTGTAGGGGGTCACAGACCGAACGCCCGCGGTCGCGGCGATGCTCCGTGGCCGATCGCCTGCCCGACCCGCTGGACCTACAAACGGTCCGATTCCTAATCGAATTAGGGGGCATACCATGTTCAGACCGTTTCGCATCGGAATCAATATGGCCGGTGCTGTTTCCGCGGGTGCCTACGCGGCTGGAGTTCTCGACTTCCTCGTCGAGGCTTTGGACGCATGGTACGCGGAACGAGAACGATGGAAAGACAAGGATCCATCCACCTGGCCGATACCCTCTCACGATGTTTCGCAGAAACTGTTTGTACGTGCCGAAAAGTTCAGGCTGGTTCTGCAGCAGGTTCACGACCTCCATCGTCGAACTGGTCGTATCGTAGTAGTACACCTTGGCGGTCCGTTTGGGCGTCGCGTTAATGAGCGCGGGTGTAGATGCTCTTGAACGGTTCAATGATGTCGAACGGATTCATATCCACCCGGCCAAACGACGTCCCATAGTGCGCAAACGCACGATTGCAGATCGTCGGGCCCGGAATGGAAGCAAACCAGCGATTAAAGACCGCAAACTCGAGTGCCAGTGTCGTCAGCACCGGCAAATCGCTTTGCTTGAAACAGTACATGATCTTTTGCGAGTGGGCCGTGTCGCGCCGTTGATTGTAGTAGCTCTTCACAAATCCCTTCATGGTCGGCTGACGAGACAGCACTCGTGTCTCCATTGAAGATTTGTAGTCGACCGCCGGAAAGTGATGGTCGGGATCAGGATCGAGCTGTCCCTGAAACTCGGCAAGGAGTTGCGGTTTGATCGGGCGCCCGTGTCGTCTAGATTGAACATTTGATCGGTGATTCCATCAATCCGAGGATCCACGGCTTTGAGTGAGCCCAGCATGTGATCAAACGAGCGGTTCTCCATCATGAGCACGACGATATGCTTCAGATTGTCGAGTCCTTTCGACATAATCCTCCTCCAGTCGAAAAATCTGCCGAGGATTCGCTAAAACACACTTCGACACGGATTTGACGTCTCAAGGATAGAAACGAATTCCCGGAGAAGTTTCCTTCGCCCAAAATCCACGTGCGCAGGCCGACAGTCTTCTATGTAATGATTCTGCTACGTTCCGCATCCCGTTCTAGTCATTAATGCTCTTTATAGGGAAATAACCCGAGTTTCTTGTACAATCTAGCCCTCAAGGAGGGACCCGCCCCCTGAACCTCAGGTCGCTACCCCCGGACAAGTTGGTCGCGGCGTGTGTCGCGACTAGGGACGAACTCGTGTGGGCGGAATTCATCCGGCGCTTTCATCCTCTGATCTCGACCGTCGCGCTCCGAACCGCACGGCAGTGGGGAGAACCCCTACCCAGTCTGGTCGACGATTTGACTCAGGAAACCTACCTCAAACTCTGCGCCGACGATTGCCGCTTGCTCAAGAACTTCCGCTCCCAATACCCCGGTGCCATCTTCGGTTTCCTGAAAGTCGTCACCGCAAACGTCGTTCACGACCACTTCAAGGCATCCCGAGCGGCAAAACGAGGCGCCGGAAGCTTCTTCGCCACTCTTCAAGATTCTGAGGGCAATGAAGCCGCGCTCCCGAATACTTCTCCGGGATCGGCCTCCTCCACGGTCGAACAAACCATCCTTCTCGATGAGATCGACCGCTGCCTCGTCGATGGCGTAGCGCCCTCGGAGTTGGCGCGAAGTCGTCGCATTTTCTGGCTGTACTATCGCTGCGGTATGAGCGCGCGAGCGATCGCCGCTCTGCCCAACATCGAGCTCACGACCAAAGGGGTAGAAAGCACCATTTTGAGAATGAACCGCCTCGTGCGTAAAGCATTCACCCGACCGGCAGAAGGAAATGGCCCTAAAGGCAACGAATCCGAGTTCGGACGCAAAGGGGTTCACCGAGCGGGTTCGTTATAAGAAAGTGAGGCAGTGGTGGGAAGACTGCCCGATCAACATCTGAATCTCTACGAGCTCACGCTCCTTGCTTCGGAGAAGCTATCCGAGGGAACCCAGCTCCGTCCCTCCGAGGCCGAGCGCAAGGAACTTGAGGACCATCTCCTTCTATGCAAAGAGTGCCGGGATTGGTTTGACCAGGAACGATTTCTCTTCCGATATGTCCAAGCGACTTCCAAAACTGAACACATCGAAACCCGGGCCGGAATGTCCTACCCATCAGCAGTGGATGGAACTAGCTGCTGGCCTACACTCACCTATTGAAACTCAAAAGCAAATCGAACACGCCATCCGCTGCGGTCCGTGTTCTGCACTTTTAAAGGAAGTATCCGAGCAATTTGCGGACGACCTTACCGAGGAAGAGACGAGTTTTCTCTTTCGCCTGGAAAGTGCCAACCCCGCCTGGCAGAAGCGTCTGGCGAGGCGCATGCAAGAGGCGAGCGGAGGAGCCGTCCCCTGGTCGCATGGAAACAAAAGTCCATGACTACCAAATTCGCTTTCCGCGATTCGCGATCGCTGCGGCGATGGCAAGCGCGGCATTTCTAGTTTTCGCCGTCACATGGTTTATCTACCTCCGCCCCACTCGCACGGTAGACCGATTGCTCTCGCTCGCCTATTCCGAGCATCGCACGAACGACTTGCGCATGAACGGAAGCCGCTATGCACCCATAGAGGCTTTTCGCGGCAGTGCTCCAACTGGCCTTCGCCGTCCCACCGCTCTTCTTGAAGCCGAAGTAGTCATCGCCAAGGAACTGGCTTCGAAACCCGATGACCCTTTCTGGCTTGACGCGCAAGGAAAAGCCGATCTCATGAACGACGACTACTCTTCGGCAATTTCTTCGCTCGAGCGTGCCCATCGTTACGTTCCCGAAAATCGAACGATCGGAATCGATCTCGCAAGTGCCTATTTTCTGAGGGCACGAGGAACTAAAGCGAATGGAGGACTACGGCCGGGCGGTCGACCTGCTCGGCGAGGTCCTCGCGAAAGGATCCTGGAAATCAGGTCGCACGATTCAACCGTGCCATCGCTTCGGAACGTCTTCTTCTCTACGACCAGGCCGTCGAGGACTGGCAACGCTACTTGGAGTTGGACCCCAGCTCTCCGTGGTCGAACGAAGCTCGCGAGCGACTGAAAAGCCTCGAGGACAAGATCGACCTGCAAAGAAAGCGGAGCGAACGGCCGCTCCTTGGTCCAAGAGAATTTGTTGCGCTTCTCAGCGACAATCCGGAGGCTGCCGATCAGGAGCTGGACGCCAGGATCGAGCGCTATTTTGAGCTGGCACTCACCGAATGGATTCCGGAAGCTTTCTCGCACGGTCCAGCTTCCAATGCCGACGCAGCACGCCAAGCCCTCGATCGCCTTGCGGAGAACCTCGTTTCCAAGCACCTCGATTATTGGTTCCGTGATTTTCTGGGAGCACTGCGGACCCATCCACAATCGAGCCGCGGACTTCCCGCGCTAATCGACTCCATAAAGACGAGTCGGACGGCCGATCTTGACCATGCTCGCACAGCCGCCGTCGATGCAAAGCTTTTGTTCCGCAATTACGGAAACCGACCGGGAGAGCTGCTCGCCGAGTTCGAGTCGAGCTATGCCGATCAACTTACGCATCAAGTCTCAAGCTGTCTAAACGAAACAAAGGCACGAAATGATCCGTATGTCGCGACCCGCTATCCGTGGCTTCTTACGCAGTTCTCGCTCGAAGCGGCGATCTGCCTGAACCTCAACGATGAACTCGCCCGCAGACTCGCTTCCGACGCTGTTGAACACGCAAGACTTCATCACTTCGCTGCTCTCGAGCTTCGCTCCGTGACATTCCTTGCTTTCCTTTACGAGTATATGGGTGACACTTCTTCGGCCTGGAGATACTCGACCGATGGGCTCGCTCGTTATTGGGAAGGTGACTACACGGCCATGCGTGCCTATAGCCTTTACAACGGAGTCGATCTCGTCGCCGAGGACACCCGGGAATGGTATCTCGATGCCGAGGTTTTGCGAGAGGCGCTTCATTTCATTGCCAATGACCCTGACCTTGAAATGCGTGCGATGGCCCAACATCGTCTTGCAACTGCGTTCGAGATGACGGGAGATTTCGAGTCCGCTGAGAGGAGTCTAGTTGAGGCGCATGCTTTGTTTTTGCGGTCTGCCGATGGCTCCAGAAAGAACAATCTGGAATGTGAAGCGGAGATCGGGCTCGCGAAACTCGACCTCCTCCGGTCTGAACCCGACAAAGCAATTCATCGATTGGAAGCTCTTCGTGCACAAGTGAATCGTCTATCCGACAAAGATCTCGTCTTCGATTTTTATCCGTAATCTCGGCCTGGCCTATTTCGCTCGAGGGGCACAGACGCTGCCGAACGGGATCTTGGACAAGCCCTGCTGCTGGCAGAGGATTCCTTATCGACTAATAGCAACGAGCGAGAACGACTCATTTGGTGTCGGAAGACGGATCAGGTGTATCGCGCTATGGTCCAACTCAAAACGGGGGACCCTCCTCAGGAAGCGTTCGCGCGATGGGAGTGGTTTAAAGGCGCGTCCTTACGCGGGGCTCCCGCCGCAGGCTATCACCCGGTCCGTGAACCTCCTCTCGTGGCCTCTTCTCCCGTGCCCTCCCTATCCTTCACTGTTCCACCTGATACCCTCGTTGTTTCCTATGCCGTGCTGCCTCAGGGTACGTTTGTGTGGACCTACACCCACCAAGGAGTACAGCAATTTCGCTCTCGCCATTTCGTCCCACGAAATCGAACTGCTATCTCGTCGTTTTGCTGACCTTTGTTCTCGCCCGGATTCAGATTCGGCCGTCGTCGCGAGCCGAAGGCCGTACTCTTTACCGGCGGCTTGTCGAACCCCTCGAGCCTATCCTCGGCCCCTATAGACACCTGATTGTTGAACCCGACCAGGCATTGTGGCTCATTCCCTTCGAGGCCCTCATAGACAAGCGTGGGGTATACCTGGGCGACCGCTACACAATCTCTTTTTCGCCTGGGCTCGACTACCTTGCCTCCTCGCAACCTTGGCGAAACCTCGGCAAGGAAAGCCACATTCTGATTGCTGGGGACCCCGAGACTACGGGCAAAATGCCGCTAAAGGATGCCGAAGAAGAGGCAAAGGGAATTGCCCGTCAATTTCGATATAGCAAGTTACTGCTCCAAGAGGACGCCGGTTACCGGCAGATCACAAAACAGATGGAAGACATGGAGATTTTTCATTTTTCCGGGCACGCCTCGGCTTCACCCGACGGAGTCGGTTTGCTACTCGGAGACTCCCAGGTGATGAATGTGGCAAGAATTCAGGCCCTCGGAATTCTCTCGGCTGAAGCTGACGGTTCTTTCCGCTTGCAATACCGCCAATGGAGCAGAGGGTATATTTGACGATCGCGATAGTCTGGCAAGGCTCCTTGTCGGCGCCGGGGTTCCCGAGGTTGTTGCCAGTCGGTGGATGGTGAACTCCCGCGCCACGGCCACAATCATGGAAGCGTTCTACGCCCAGCTGCTGTCCGGTAAAGATGTCTCGCGAGCACTTCAGGAAGCCGCTCGCCAACTTCGGCAGGAACCGGAATTCGCCCATCCTTTCTATTGGGCCAGCTTTTCTGCTTTCGGCAAGAGCTAGATCAGTCCAAACGGAGGACTCTTCGATGGGTACGCTACAGCTGTCGTTTCACGGACCATTTTTGTATCGCTTTACGCCGAGCCATGTAGAAATCTATGCACCCAAATGCCCAGGGCATACCGCAGGCATATTCACGTCCAAAAACGAGCTCCCTCTCACCGGGCGACATCGCCACGGCAACGATCGATGCTACCGGCTCACTGGCCCGGTCTTCGCACCTCCAACCCCTCTACCCAAGGTCCGTTTTCATGATCCGGACAACACCATCCTAGATGCTTCCCAGGGAGCGAAGCCCGCCTTTCATACAGCCTATTTCTGTCTCGTCGCTCCTTTACCTCAGACGGTCGTGGCAATGCTCCCGAACGAAGTCGAAATCATCGATAACGCCGCGAATCCACCCAGGAAGCCGACTGGCGTTCTTACCAGAAGGGCCACGGGACTGCGATTCTTTTATGAGGCCGATCTCTCAAAGACCTTGATGCTCAACGTGGACGGCTCCTCTGGCCCGGCATGGATCGCCGATTTCGATGCACCTTCCTTGGGTCATGCCTTCGCCGACGCTGACATTCGTTATGCCTCGGTCGTACCGGAGCAGCAGGAACACCAAGATGCACTTGAGTGCTTCGACCGGATTGCCGCTTTGGCGGGTCTCGATTGGTGGGCCTGCTACGACGACAAGTCAAAACCGCATGGACCCCAACCGTTTGGAAAAACCGGCAGCGATTGCCGCGCTGCTATTTTGACCATCCGATGACATGGGCCGATCCTACTCGCGCCGACGAGACGTTCCTTGTAGCGCCAACAACACTCGATCGGCCGGACGAAGAATGATGCAGGTACGCAAGAGACACGCTCGACCACTGTCCCTCCCAGCAAATGTCCTTCCCATCACCCGACGGGACATTGGACTCGGCAGCCGATCGCTCTCCTGCCCTTCTCAAACCAGCATCATTTCCGATCGCTACCGCTTTCCGCCCCACCTCACAGGGAAGGGCGAATGTATTGCCATCTTGGCGTTTGGGGGCAGACCCTGTCCTTCGGATTTGATCCGATTCTTTGAACAAGAAACCGGCGTCGTCCCCGACCTTCGATTTCGAAACGCAACGTCGACTGACTCCGCAAATCAAAACTCGCGTCACGACACGGAGACCGCGCTCGACATCCAGGTCGCGGGTGCACTGGCACCGGGCGCCCGTATCGTCACCTATTTCTCTACCAACGACGAAAAAGGATGGGTTGATGTTGTTTCCCAGGCCATCCATGACAGAGAAAATCGGCCTTCCATACTCTCGATCAGTTGGGGAGTAACCGAAGACTGGTGGCGATTAGACACAATTCAAACCCTGAACAAACTGTTTGAGGCTGCTTCCCGTCTCGGGATTACCGTTTGCGCAGCTTCCGGAGACGATGGTTGCGCCATGGATGTTGATAGCCACTGTCGCGTTGTCTTCCCCGCATCGAGCCCATTCGTTCTTGCCTGCGGAGGCACGCGTTTTGCGCCCGACGACGTCGAGATCGTGTGGAATGAAGGAAGCGGGTGCGCTTCAGGTGGCGGGATTAGCGACCGAATCCCACGACCGAGTTGGCAGCCACGTTTTACGGAAGTCCCCTCCCCTGCTTTACCAAGCCGGCGTGATCCGGCCTTCGACGGCAGACAACTCCCGGACGTTTCCGGACTCGCCGGCCATTCCTTCAACATATATGTGGGAGGTATCTATCGCAACTTTGTCGGTGGGACAAGCGCCGTCGCACCTCTCTGGAGCGCGCTCATCGCTCGGATGAATGAGGGTTTGCGAAATCGTGGGTTGCCACCCGTCGGTCACATCCATCCACGGCTCTATCGAGAGCAAGCTATCCAGGGCTCCTTCCGCAGCGTCACCAGGGGTCACAACGACCCTTTTGTCAGAAAGGGGTACCTGGCGCACCAAGGTTGGAACTTTTGCGCCGGCTGGGGGAGTCCCGACGGTATAAAACTGCTGGAAGCGCTTTGCTCGTAAAGATCACTGTTTTGCCGCGCTTCGAGGCGGTCCTCGGCCGACTATTCCACCAGCCGATAAACATCTACTCCTCCGTTGTAATTGGGCACATAGATTTGGTCCCCATCAATCACGGGGGGATCAAACTTGTTGAATAGAAACGTGACCCCAAACTTCTGCGAGTCCCACAAGACTTTCAACGACCCGTCCGGCGCGAGGTGCACGGGGTCATAGACGAGCAACCGGCCGTTTACGACGTGAGCATTCGCGTCACCATATGGGATCGTGCACACCAGGATCGCCGAATCTGGATCTTCTCCGCTGCTTGAGCCGGAACAGAATCCTCCCGGCATTCCACCGGGTGGATTCCCCCGCACATCGGCGCTTGCAAACTCGTGGCTTTGTGCAATGTAGGTGAGTTTTCCTGTCGAGCTCACCGCCCATTTATGCAACTGCGAATTCTCGCCCCAGGCGAAAATCGTCCAGGACTTGAGCACCGGGTCAAAGAACTGCACCGGTGTCATATGCAAATGCGCCGTGTCTCCCCACGGAAAGAAGTTTAGCTTGCGCGGATCTTTCGGGCAGGGATCAACAGGCCCGGGACTCATGGTCAGCCACACGGGAGGCGACGCGAGTTTCGCGCAGTTTGCTTTCGGGTTTGTCAAGTCGGCCAGAGTGGTTCCGCCAAGATTGCCCGTTTTAATGGGATAGGCAATTCCATCCTTGCCGGTCGCCACGCAAACGCCGATCGCGAAGATGCATGCCGGTGCGGCCGATCCCCAATCTTCATCGGCCCATTGGCCCGTCGCCATATCTGGAAACACAAGGAGAACCGGCTTTCCTCTCTCGTTGATGTGTGTTTCGAGTTTCGCATTCTGCATCGAAATGCTCATCCCTCCGCCAACGGGCTTTATCGCTTCAGAAGGGGAGCTCACACCGGCTAGTTTGACCGCGGGCTTTTGCTTTTGACCCGTTCTGGCGAAATCCGTCCAGGGAGTCCAATGATCAACGACCTCGAGTTTGCCAGCGGTTCTTCCCGAAGGTGGCGCGTACTTAAGCTTGAGAAACGACTCACCCCACTCACTCACACCGTCGAAGTCTCCATTCCCGGTCAACACATAGAGGAATCCTTCCGAATCCGCAGCTGCGCCCTGGCCTGCCATCCATACTCCTGCACCTTCGCCTGCCGTCATAGCCAGCATCGCGCTAACTTTGTTCGTGGCCAGGTCGAAGGCAAAACAGTAGCCAGAAGCAACACCAGCCTGCGTTTCGTTGATCGTTCCGGAACAACCGAAAACGGTTTTTACCCCTTTAACGATTGTCATTACCAGTGAAGATCTCTGTTTTCGCATCGCCGCGTTAAAGTCTTGGGTCCCACTCTTTCCTTCAATGAGCACAGGAGGAATGACCTCGCTCCCGTCGGCCACCTTCAGAACGAACATAAAGTAACGCGCCGTCAGTGGATTGCCGGTCTTGTCGGGTGAAACCCAGCACACCTGATAGAGACGCTTGGTCTCTGGATCGATGACCCCTGTCGACAGACACCCCCAGAATTCATTGATTTTGTGGCTGTCGATGCTTTCCGATCCCTTGATCGGCATACCCAAGGTGACCTCCCAAATCGAGGACCCGTCGTGGGCGTCCACTCCACGAACGACGTCGGCCATCGACGGCAGCACCATCACGTCCCGAGTTCCCCGTGCCGTCTCGACGGTCGGCAAAACAAGGGGTTGCGCTTCCATACCCCGGGCATCACCCACGACCGGAATAATCGTAGAACGCACAATTCCCTTGGTTTCAACAGACGCTTGCCTAAGTTGGGTCTCATGAGAGTTCCAACCACTTCTCGAGTTATCTACGGACCGGGTGACCCACGGCACCATCGTGGATTGCGACATGCAATGAGGGGTGAGGATAAGCAGTAGGGTGCCGATGATTAGCGAAAGGCCGTTGAATCTCATGTTTCCTCTCATCGGACGCTCGCTACACCAGAGGACTCCCCAAAATCCAACCGTTAAGTCATAGAACGACAAAAGAACAGAGATCCCTGGCAGGGAGCCTCCGCTCGTCTTGGTTATTGAAGAACATGCACGAAGGGAAATGCCGCCAAATTGCGTTTCACATAGATAGGAAGTGCACGATTTTGTTCGACTTCCCGCGGCATCCATGACGCATCTCTCCGGTTATTCACCCTCATGAAGCGCGAAGGAACCATAGGTGTTGGCGCATTGCTCGCATTGGCGGCTGCGGTAGGGATTTCCATTCAATCCGGCCCCAAGCCAGGAGCCGAGGAAGGTTCACGCCGCGGCAATACCGTTGTCCGGCAAACACAACATAAAAGCAGCGAGTGCGACGACCTCCGGGAACACCTGGAAGACTTCTTCGACGCAGAAGGTGCCCTCTTTCCAACCCCTTGTGACAAAGGTACGGCGACGCCTTTGAATTCCGGAAGCCGAGCGGGCCTTCGGTTTGTAATTGCCACGCTTCCTGACCCACTCCACACCCATTTGTCAATTTCTTTCGACCAGTCCACGGCGGCAATTCAAGAGGCAGCACAGGATGAAGGCTATGATTTCGATAGTTCCTGGCTACCTTGGGAGCAAGAGAAAGAAGAAGCCTACGCACGTCTGGATGATCAAAAGCAGGGGCAGAAAGAGACAGAGGATCGGGAAAAACAACCGGGGGTGCTCCTGTTTCGAAGGGCAAGCGACGACGACAGTAAGGAACAAACAGCCACCGGGGTGCCAACCACGTCTCCGGTTCCGAGGTCTCAACCGGGATATCTGCAGGGCTTGGTCGTATTCGTGGTGGGTGAGGACGCCACGCATGGAATCCACCGGCAGGAATTTCGGAATGCCCTCAAGTGGATCGAGATGCTGAGCATAAAGGGCCTCGGGCGCCGCGATCGAGTGATGATCCTAGGCCCCAGCTTTTCGGGGTCCCTTGAGTCCCTCGCCAAACTTCTCTCAGAGCCAGAGACTGCAAAAGAGCTCAACTTGGCCGTCAACGACGGCCGGCCACTCCCGGTTTATGCAGGAGCTGTAAGCGGAAGTTCGTTAGCTACCGGGTTTCAGCAACAGATGAAGAAACTCTATGGTCAAACACCGCCTCGAGTTTTATTCCACAGCTTCGTCCATAACGACGATCAATTAGTCGACCGATTCCTGAACTACATGGAGGACGGGCAGAAAGGAGGCTTCGAAGAGAGCCAAGGTTGCGATTCTGTCAGAAGACGAAACCGCCTACGGAAAGGACGTAATGGAACAGGCGGAGCAAGGAGCGGACCAAGCAAAGCAATCCGAGCCGGTCAAACTCTTTTATCCTCGCGACATTTCGGCTTTGCGAGGCGCTTACCAGTCGAGATCACTTTTTGACAATACCTCTTCGGAGGAAACTCAAGCTCCACTCCGAAGTTTACCCACGAATCTGGCCGACCCTTCGGGCATTGTGCACGACTCTATCCGTAGCTATGGGGGTAACCAGACTCCGCTCGCTCAAGAAGCATTCTTGCTGCAAATCGTCAACGCGTTGCGTGAACGTGGAACACGCTATGTTCTTCTGCGAGGCAGTAATCCGCTTGACCAGCTCTTCCTGACCGACTTCCTGCACCGCCTCTATCCCGACGGGCGGCTGGTGATCGTGACTTCCGATTTACTCTTCATTCGCGAACGCGGTGCGACTGGATTAAGTGGGGTTATGACCCTCAGCACCTATCCCCTCTCTTCTCTTGCCCGCCACTGGACTGAGCGCCCACCGCTCTCAGCCGCCGACCGTGTGTTCAGCTCGGACGGCTCGGAAGCTCTTTACAACGCCCTTCGATTGTTGATCAATGCAGATTACAAGGATCGAAACCATCCGCAGAAGTGCCATGTATCGGAGCCTGAGGACAAGATATTTCTCCCACCAGTAAGCTGCACCGATCGTCCGATTGGCGACTATGCGCCTCCTCTATGGATCGCCCCCAGTTCATGCACCGGAACGGGCGAGAACAAGGTCTGCTCCTACCCCGGGCCACCGGTCTGGCTTTCCGTGATCGGAGTAAATCGTTTCTGGCCCCTGGTTACACTCGGCTCCGAACCGGCGTCAGACCAAATAGGTGCTTGCGATCGAAAAAACGTACCATCACAGGGAGTACTTCAGCTCCCGCTGGTGATGAAGTTAGCTCTGCTCGCACTGTTTGGGTTCTCCTTGTTTCATCTTTTCTGCTGCGCTCGGGGTTCCTATATGGCGAAACCAGCGTTTCGCGCTTACTTCGCAGCGTCTGGGGACCCAAAGCAAACTACTCTCGTTTGGCTGGGAAGTACCTTGGTGGCGGTTCTTGGAATCATTGCAGGTTGGAACTGTGGCGTATTCCACTCAGCGAACGTGGTTATGCCCTATTCGTGGTTCGCCTGTATTTGTACTGTCGCGGTCGGCCTTCTCTCGTGGAGTGCATGTATCTTCCACAACCGCCGCGTCAAACAATTGAACCCCGCCTACGCCTCAAAGAGAGAAGGCAAGGACTCCGCGGCACGATTCGCGAAGGGGCCAACGGCTGCCCCTACCGAGACCATACCCGCCTTGGCCTATCGCCGCGTTCGCAGCTGGGTAACTAGCCCATTATTTCGTACGCTTTTCACAACCATTGTTCCCCTGGCCGCCATCCTGCTGTTTATCTCTGGTTTCGTAATTCCGCTCGAATCGGCGCTCCGACCGGAGAACCGCGTACTGACCTACTGGCGCTCGATGAACCTCGGAAACGGACTGTCTCCGATCGTTCCATTCTTCTCATTGTTCATCGGGTTGTACATAGTCTTCTGGTACTCCCTGCATGGTTTAGCTTTATTTGGGCCAGACCGGCCTCGACTGCCGCGGCCTAAGCAGCTCGAATTTGCGATAGTTTCAACGGCGAAACCAGAAGACGCTCCGAACGCAAACTCTGAGGTGCCTGCGGCAAATCAAAAGACTGCCGAAGACGATAACAAGCAAATCCTTCGAATGTTCACTCAAGATGCGGCAGACGACATCGAATTCGCAGCAAGACCCCTCGCCTTCGCCCGGAGAATCAAGATCCGTGCGAGGAATGGCAAGGGTCCAAAGAGCACCATCCACCTTGCCGTAAAATCTCCCGTCAGCATCCTCAGCTTTTTGCTTTTTGCAGCCGTAGGTTTTCGTTTTGCCCATGGAATCCCCATTCGCAGTTTGGGCCACGTGTACTACACCCGACTGTTTCTGCTGTGGCTTCTGCTGTCGGCCAGCCTAATGGTCGCAATGTGCTGGAGAATGTACCAGACCTGGGGTGAGGTGCGACTACTTCTTGAATATTTGGATCGCATGACACTACGGCGAACCATGGAGGCACTTCGTGGCTTCTCCTGGGGAAGCGTATGGAAAATGAGCGGTAACGTTTTGGAGGTCCGCTACAAATTGATCTCACGGCAATTGGAATCCATGAACCACACCATCGCGAGCCTTAAGCGTTTGAAATCCACTGACGACGATTCAATTACGCCAGAATGCGCAGCTGCTTTGTTACGGTCTCTCAAGGAGATGCATGAGGCTGGGCAACTGTTTGCCAAATGGTATCTTCAAAACTACACGAACGCGCTTGCTGGAGATCTGACCGTCTTTCGGACATTTCAGAAGCGGGTCGCAAATGTCTGCGGCAGCTTACTCCGGAATCTTCTATTGCCCTCATGGCGGGTGGAGAACGAGTCGCTGGTTCTTATCGAAAAACTGGAAGCTGGCCCCGAGGGAACCGCTAAACTAGTAGCTCCGCTGGCGAAGCAAGACTATGTACGAAATGCGGAGGAATTTGTTTGTCTGACCTACCTAGGGTTTGTTCAGAACATCCTCGGACGTTTACGTACGATCGCTATCTCTATCGTCGCTCTATCCGTTTCTTGCTGCATTGCGATTTCCTGCTACCCATTTGACCCGCGCCAAGCTCTAAGCGCAGTCATGATTGCTCTTTTCGCGATGTCGAGTGCGACGCTCGTGTTCGTCTATGCCGGCATGCATCGCGATGCCACCTTGAGCCATGTCACGAATACGACCCCCGGAGAATTGGGGTACGAATTTTGGATGAAACTTCTCGTTTTCGTAGCTCCTCCCTTACTTGGATTGTTGACAAGGGTGTTTCCCGGGATGACAGACTTTTTCTTTGCGTGGCTACAACCAGGACTTTCCTCGCTAAAGTAACCCGATTCCTATGCCAGTCCATCCACGTAGCAGAGAACGCCAATCCGTTGGTTATTCGGACCCCAGCCGGATGGGTGGCGTTTTTGGACGTCCCCTGAGAAATAAGAGAAACCTCCCTATTCGGCCGAAGGAGAATGAACCTCGTTTGCGTTCTATTTAGACAAAGTGCAAGGCGTTTGGGTCAACCAAGGTAAGCAAGTTCAGCTGGAAGGCTCTCCGGGCAAAGGACTTCTTCCCGCGAGAATGGCTTCCAGGGAGAACACCACATGGCTCTTCTCACGAAGCTCGTCTGCGCAGAGGTTTTCCTTTTCTTGGGTGCCCTCTTCCTTCTCGTCGTTTCTTCCATGCTGTCAGGCCGGATCAACATGCGCGGACTGCTGCACGGAAAAAAAGGAGATGGCACAACTTATTTCAGTCCCGAGCGCGTGCAACTTCTTCTCGTCACCTTGGGCACGGCCTTTCAATACCTACTCAACGTCCAAAAAGACCCCAGTCACTTTCCGCCGATCGACGCGAGTTGGCTGGCCATTTTTGGAGGCAGCCATTTTGTCTATCTCGGTGGGAAATTAAGCGCATCTTTGCTCGGAAGATCGATCAATTTACGGTAAAGGAGAATCATCGAATCATGAGCTCGCTCGAGTTACTGCTCGGATATATGATTTGTGGCGTCATCGGACTGTTCGCTCTTGCGGTTCTCTGGCGTATTGCCACCGGACAAATCAACCTCGATCTGCTGATCAGTGAAAAGGACGGTGGGGCCAGCATGTCTCGTTTTCAACTCCTCATCTTTACATTTGTGATCGGCCTGAGCTTCTTCCTTATCGTGGTATCGAACGCCAGGATTCTCGAGAGTTCTCCGGCTGCGAACCGTACTTCTGCGCCGTCAGGCCCGTCTCTGCCAGAAGTTCCCGGTGGGGTGCTTGGGCTTCTCGGCATCAGTGCTAGCTCCTATACCGTCAGCAAAGCCATACAGGCAAACATGCCCTCGAAACCCGGGGCTGGTACTCCCGGCGGAGACCAACCAGGAAAATAACTATGGCGAAAAGATCCCTCGCTCACGCAGCCACGCTGCTTCCTCTGGCCATTGGATTGGGCATGAATGTGGCCGCTTCCCGCAGCCGGCCTTCTCCTGCGACCGGGAGCGCCCCTGCCTTCTGCGCCCAGTTCGACATTACCCCGACGGCGTCGACCGGCCTCGCACAGGTAACCTTGCCTCCTGGAAAGACCTGCTCTGTGCGGATGACTAACGGCTTTCCGCTCCCCGATCCCGCTTGCACCCCCGGTGCCGTGAATCCAACGGTGACCACGGAAGTGCTTCAGAATCCCAGCTTCCGCACCATATGCGTCCGCAGCCAGGCCACAACCGAGTCCCAAAAAGCCTCGACCTACCAGTTTTATGGTATTCCGCATCCCCCCCAAAACACGGGTGCCCATCAGACGTGCGAACTCGACCATCTGATCTCTCTGGAATTGGGCGGAGCCGACACACTCGACAATATCTGGCCTCAATGCGGGCCGGACGGCGTCACCTTGTCGGAGCGTTACTTCAAGCAAAAAGACGGTGTCGAAAACTACCTGGCAAAGCAGGTTCGCGAGGGCAAGATAACACTCGAAGACGCTCAAAGGGGAATTGCGAGTGACTGGACGCAGTTCCTCGCGGCTTCGGAAGCCGACAGTTCGGGTGCGCCCTAGCTAGAGATTGCCCCTGTTTGGCAGCCGGTTAGGTTGGCACGCACAGGTACGCCCATCAAGGATGAACTTGAGCGCAATGGGCGCCTTCGCGGCGACATCTGCCATCCCGACTACGATTTCCTCGATCCGCGAGTCACGACGCTCTATTCTTCTTTGTCTCAGACTCTCGATGTCTGGGGATGGATCCACGGATATCGCGCCCTCTCGCCTCAGTTGAACTGGGCCTGGAATGAGGTCGCGATCATTTCACATCTGTTCCCATATCTTCCCGACTTCCCCGAATACCAATTCAAGTTGCGGTTTATCACCGCTGCCAGCAATGCTAGCTTGTTCGAGATTGTCGACGGCCTCATCGCGTGCGCCGAGACTGGCAAGCCGCAAAAGTGGACTCCGTCTGCGCTCGATTCGATGCGCCGCCACTTTCTTGATCAACTTCTGCGTGAGCGCGACACCTTCATTAGTCGGCACCAGAACATAATAATGAGAGCCTTGCATCCGGAAGCCCCGGTCTTGGAGGACTCGCTCCGTATCTAACCAAGGGGAATTCCGATGGGCCTCCTGTGCCGGGTCAGCGCATGGTCTGCTGTACTACCTCTCGTTTCGCGGCCTTGCCGCTTCTCCCCTGCCGCACTGCGACAGATTGCACTTCAACGATCTTAAGAAGATGAGCCTCGATTCGGGGAACAGAGAGGAATCAAGAAGTAGGACGATCCGCGAGGAATGCACATTTGCCTTACGCACAAGACGAAACGACAACGAGTCCAGCTCACACAATTACGATTGAAATTTGCGACCTTCGGAATGCGGAGCCGGGTTTACAGCGTCTTCACGTACTCGATGATTTCCATGCGCTCTTCTTCCGAGAGCTTGCGGCCGATCACGCCGTTTCCTATTGGACCGTCGTTGAATTCATGCCCGGCGTTCGAATTGCCGGGTTTGTCCGTGCGGAACTCTTTGGCCCCTAGCAGGGGTTCCGTGTTGAGGCCGAGTTTGACTGGGTCATACTGCTTTTTCCCCAGATAGAAGACCGTTGGGCGTTCAGAAACCGGTGAGAGCAGCGCGAACAGGTTGGGAACGGAACCGTTATGAAGGTAAGGTGGGGTGGCCCAGACGCCGTTATGGGGCCGCGCCTTGTAAACGAGCGGTGCCAGAAGTTCATTGTCGCGAAAGCCATTCCATTCCTTTTGCTGTTCGGGCGTGAGTTTCAGATCCGCGTAGGCTTGGTCGATTATCTTTCGTGAAATGTTGAGCAGCCCTTCGCGCGCGGAGATAATTCCCATTCCCAGCGGGCCGCTATCCGCCTTCCGGGCAGCGAAGTTTTTCGCTTCCTTGGGATCGGTTCCGATCTCGTCCAACGGAACCCTGGTAACTTTAAAAAATTGGTGGCCTTCGCTGTCCGCATCGCTCGTCCAGTGCTCGGGTTTGCGACCTTCCTTCGATAGCATCGGAGGCTGGTGGCAGTGCAAGCACAATGTGTTGTAGAGCCTTTCGCCCTTGGCGGCTTTCTCCTGGTCAATCTTTCCCAGGATATTCTCCGGCCACTTCGGCGACCACACACCGCTCCCGAGCGCCTCACCGCCAAGCAAGTTTTCGATTTCGTGGAGATTCTCAACGCGGATGGTGTTCTGAAACTGCACCCCGGGAAACCCAAGTAGATTGATTCGGGAACGAACGCCCATCGCTTCGCCTACGTTCCTTCCCATTGGCTGGTGAATGGAAGCGTTGTACTGCACCCAGTCGAACCAGGATGTATCCCAGATCGGCGGGAAATTTACCGGGCCATCGCCGACCTCCATGTTTTTTCTGTTGTTGAGTTCGGTGCCAAAAACAAAGTTGCCGATTCGAGCGAGAGCATCGGTACGGCCGTAACCCTCGTCTGTCGGGAACAATTTGAGATTAGCTTTGACCTCAGCGTAAGTGGTGTCGAGATAATACTTGAGAGCTCGCTCGAGGAGAACTTCATCGGCGCGCGTATGGACTGGACCAAGCACCCGCCTCGCAAATCTGTGGAAACGGCCCGGATCATAGTAAGTCCAGAACACGGCAAAAGCGAGCGCTTCACTGAACTTCTGAAGATTGACCAACGAAGGGCCGGCGTCGATCCGGATGGCCTGATCGCCGTAGAACAGTTCTCCCGTATGACAGGCCGCGCATGTGAAACCGAGAACTGCGTTCTTTTGCCCCGTGTAGGGGTCAACGAAGCGATCGTCGCGCGCGAAACCAACCGCCAGCGCATCCGGATTCTGTGCATTGGCGCTATCGGGTATAAACCCGAAGCCCTCAAGATAAGAGTTTTCTCTTAACAGGGGAGCGCCTGTGATCGTAAATCGCGGTTGTTCGAGCGCTAAAAACCAGGCGTAGGGCAAAAGTTCACTGCCCTGTGCCAGATGGTAAAACCGACGGCGCTGGTCCTCGGTCCAATTCTGGGCCAGCCAGGCGACAGTCTTGGGCCTTTCGATCCTGGGAACCTCCAGAATATGCGCGAGCGTGAAAAGACCAATTCCCGCCACACAAAGGAGAAGGAGAACCCCGCACACGAGCGCGGTGATGATGCTCGGTCGTCGGAGCATGGGTGGTTTTGGCGGAGGATCGACCGGCTGCCCGTGCACTGGGCGTGGCGCTAGTTCACAGACGTTTTCGGGTTCCGTTACAAATTTCTTAGGCAGATTCGTCGGCTTGTAGTTCGGCACGTTATTTATGCGATCGAAAACGCTTTGATGAATGTGAGCGCCTTCAGGAATCAAACGGGTGCGCCCCAGGTTCACCCCGATCCTGCGTTTCCATTTAGGGTTAGCTTGCCCAGCGATGGCCACCGGCCGATAAAAGAGCTTCGGCCACACCTCGCCCAACCACCAGATCCCCTGTAGGGATTTATGCAACTGCCCTTTGGGGTCTGGCGGTACACAGGGAATCTTCCCGCCTAGCACGTCAACGACTTTCTGAGGATCTAGCATTAGTCCGGCGGATTGTGCCTCGCACAACATCCAGCGCAGCGCAATTTTGGATAACCCGCTCTCCGCTTCCGCGTAACTCCCCCCGACATCGGAATGAACCCCACTGAACCACGCTTGCTTTAAATTCTGGGTCTCGGGGAGCGGTTCATGAATGAGGTTTTGACGGAAAAACGCACGGCGCTCATCAATGGATACGGCGTGCCGGAGGACGGACTGGTCAGGCAACGTCGCCGTGTAGGGCAAATGACCGCCCTTCGTGTAGATGGGATCGAGGATCCATCCTACCGAGCTCACGGTGTCCCACAATCCAAGAAAATAGGGTGAGCAAGGGGCACTGAAAGTTGATTTGAAACCGGCCGCAATCTCGAACTTGCGGGGATCATTGCTCTTGTAAAGTCGGACGGCGTACGGGATCAATGCCTCATTCCCCGGCGTCAGGAGCCCAAACATATGCAGCAATCCACAAAGTGCGCGAGCCGTGTAAGCGCCCCGACTAAAACCGAAAATAAAGACTTTGTCGCCCGGCTGGAACTCTCCCATCAGAAAGGAATAAACGTCGGCGATGTTGTCAGAGAAACCATAACCAAACGCCAGACCCCGCACCCGTGTCCACCACTTTCCGACCACACTCAGGGCATTCCTGGACCCCATCGTTCCGAGGCCGGGATGGTAGTAGGCGGTTTGCTTGTCCTGCTCGGACAGCGTCCAATAGAGCTTCACCACATTTGAGTTAGCGGACCCATACTGATTCCCGGTTCCGTCACAGCAAACAACTATATTTCTAGGCATATTCGATACACCTTCAACGCCCACCGAATTACGTCGTTACAAAGATAAGATCGGATGGGACAGGGCCGTTGGCCATCCTAAAGAAACCATAAACAAGGTCTTATGCTCTTCCTCAAGGAAGCAGACAGACTTCAACACCCGGGCTCGGATTGGCAACAGTCGGAACTTCACCCTTTTCATGGCTGGCGTTGTAGAAGCCCTAGTCCTTCTGGATCAAGATCCGCAGTGGAAGACTACATTGAATACCAGAAGCTTTCACTTCTCCCACGGAATTTCAGGTTCACTCGATAGATAGAACGAATTCCATTTGAAAAGACCTTTTGCGAACCAAGGGAAAAAAGAATAAGTCCTTGAATGAAATGTCCGCTCCTCGGCGTTATTACCTGTACTGAGGCTCGTTACCAACTTGGCGAGCCCGGAACAGTCACTGGACCGAACAGGTTCAAGGCACGGTTTCGGCCTGAAGCCTGAGGAGAGTCACATGGATCGTTTACCGCTGGGTTCGTTCGGGAGTTTGCGCGTGGTATTGATCGGAATTCTGGTGCTTTGCGGCGCGTGCGGCGGCTCGTCCCGCCGCGAGCCTGCAGACGGTGGGGGAGGGAAAACGGTGCAAGGGCAGGCCCTCCCGATCGCGCCCCTCTCGGCCGATGACGTGTCCGTGTTGTTTCCAGCTCCGACCCGCGCCGAGGATTTTGGCAAGCTCATCGCTGTGCGCGACCTCACTACACAGAATGCCCAGGACCCCACAAAACGGGATCCCGTTTGGCCGGATGCCGTCTTTCAGCAATTTCTCGCGATCGCTGCAAGCCCGGCGGCGCAGATCTCCGGCACACCGATTCGCATTGGTCTTTCCCCCGAGGCTCAAACGATAGACGCGTGGTTCGTCGCCGGCATCCGCATCGACGCAGGCGCACCCGGCCTCTCAAACGATATTCGTACACAATTCGGGCAAATACCGCAGATTCGTCTGATTGTCCAGCCAGTGACGCGGAACCCGGATGGCACACCGCTTGTACACGACATCGCAGGGCATCTCATCTTTAATTTCACCCTTGCGAAGCCAAACGACCCGGCACAAACCGATTGTCTTCCACGTCCGCTCCCCGACCTCGACGCATTCAACGCCATTGTTCAAGACCTTGCCGCCATACGCACTAAATTGAGCAACGGGCAGCTTGGCACAAACAAAGTCACTACGTCTGGCGTTCCCTTGGGTGTTCATCCCGGACTGGCAGACCCAACCACTGCAAACAATCTCAGCCAGGAGATAAAGTCGTTTCTGGAAAGACATATCTCCGGTTCACGTTTGGCTGCCATGGCGATCGCGGGGCTGCCTTCCGGGGCACCTGCACCGTGGATCTTCGTGTCGATGCTAGGAGTGCCTCCCGGCGTCGTACCAACCTTGCCGAACGGTGGATTCATTCCTGTGCACGGTCCCACACTCGATGGTCAGCAATTCGCCGAGATGCTCGGACCAGTCGGAGCAACTCCGCGCGTCGCTCCCGAGCCCCACACCAATGATCTCAATCCGATTACGTGCAAAAACGCCGCAGTATCTATCACAAGTCTTCCCGTCGCTCAACGCAACGGTGTCTCGACCTCTACTCTCTTCGCAACTCCACCGCCTCCGTCCGCCCAAATCCAGCAAACTCTGGATGTAATCGCCGATCCCGTCAAAAGCCATTTTTTCAACACGGATTGCGTAAGTTGCCATACTGAGACTCGCCGAACCATGGATCTTCTGAAAGTCAGTGATATCCCCGGCATCGACCCCGCGGCCTTACCCAACGGCCAGTGGGACGTCCGCAATTTCGGGTGGGCGCCATCGAGCAAAGGGTCCTTCCAGGCCACTGTGACCCGGCGCACGTCCAACGAGACAACTGCAGTGGTTACGTTCATCAATGCGCAGCTCCTCGCCAAACAACAGAATTAGATGCGGCCCGACGTCTTGAAAATGAAGTTAGTGGCTACATAGAAAGGCCCGATTGTCGAGTGAAGGCACGTGACCAACGGCTTTTGTAGAATTCACACGAATTCTTCCAAGCAGCAGAACCGTAAAATATCCGATGACTTAATTACCATACTCGTTATACTATAAAATGCGCCATTGCTTTTGAGGTTGTCGTTGACGTTCTCTGAGGGTTCGGACGGCGGCGTGTATTGCGCGCCCTAAGTCGTTAGTAGAAGGTCCCTATTATGACACGCTGACCCCGAGAATCATTCGGAGCCCCCATGTCCACTCTATATACCGTCCTCCGCGCGCAACACCGTCATGCCCGTTCCATCTCCGAATACAAGGGTACACGCGCACCGACCCACGGCTACCCCGGTCATTCCTCGCTCGATGCATAGCGAAAAGCTCTCCTCAAGCACTTCACGCCGCTTCAGCGCGCTTCCTTCCGCGACTCACCTAACCGAAGCGTCATCGTCGTTGGTGCGGGTCTCGCCGGTCTCTGCACCGCCTATGAACTGAAAAAACTCGGCTATACCGTCTCGGTTTACGAAGCCCGCCACCGCGTCGGCGGACGCGCTTACAGCTTTCGCTTCGCTCACAACAAAATCGTCGAAGGCGGCGGTCAGTTTGTCCGACCATTAGCGGCGGCCCTCCAAGCATTGGGACCCCCACCTTGGGCGGTTTCAATCGAAAAGCGGCTTTCCGCGAAGGGAAAGCCTAGGCGTTTGCGTTCCCCTAACTAATCCCCCAGAGGGTGCGCCCCAACTGCCGCCCAACAGAAAAGTGAGGAGGAAACCGATGACCGACGAAACCTCAAAACCCCCAACCGGTCTAACCATGGAAGATTTCCGGATAACCCACGTCTCTGATCTAAAGCCGTTTCCGGTTCCAGAAGCGCGTGTCGCGGGACTGCCTGTGGACCCCTTAGGCGCCCTGGCCGGCCTAAGGGGAACCTGGAAGGGCACGGGATTCAACCAGATCTGGAGACCACTAAACGGCCCACAGGACCATTTCTTGGAGTTGAATGAAACCGAAGAGGTTCTGCAATTTCTCGAGATACCCGGAGATATTCCCAATCGAGGGCTACTTCAGCCGGACATCCTCCTGCATGGCTTGACGTATCTTCAGAAAATCAGCGACGCCAACGTCAAGCAAAACGGCAAGCCGGCGGGTATCCACATCGAGCCCGGAATCTGGGTCATCGTTCCACCGACCACAAACCCTGCCGATCCACAAACCGTGGCCCGGCTTGCAAACATACCCCATGGGACCTCGCTTGTAGCCCAAGGAACGGCGACAACGAGCAACAGCGCACCGAATTTTCCGGCGGTCAGCATTACCCCGTTCGTGATCGGGCAACCAGCCAACCTCGTCCCGTTCCCGGCCGACTCGACCCTAGCCACTCCTTCGAACTTTCGAACAAAGGCCGCGGACATCCCGCATGTCACACAGCAGATGGTCGACAATCCGAACGTTGTCCTCGCGAATGGAATAGCAGGAAAAACGATCAAGTCCGTTGTCACGCTTCGAATCTCGACCGTCCTGCTCAATCCACCTCCTTCTGGTGGCGGGACCTCGAACATCGCATTCCTGCAGGGAACAGCAGGCGGACCGAACGCTCAAGCGGCTGAGATGGATGCTACCTTCTGGATCGAAGAGTTCGTGGATCAGCACGGTAAGACAAGATTCCAACTGCAGTATTCGCAGAGAGTACTTTTGAACTTTGCTCCTTTGAGTTGGCCGCACGTATCGGTTGCAACGCTACTGAAGCACTAGCTCACGGCTTTCTCTTTACGGATTGGTTTTTTGATCCAGAGAAGTCCTATAAAAGAAAATGTCAAGAGACATATCTCGGTGCCGACACCCGGACTCCACCGGTGCCGCAATTGATTCGCAAGCAGACGAAGCCATAACTCTCCCGAAACTCTACGCGTCGGATCCAAATCGAGGTGACGTTATGAAGCGAACCGCACTCTCTCTTCTTATCCTATTAACTGCGATTCTGACTCCCCAAGTCTCCCCCCGCACAGCATCAGAGGTTGGGAATGATGCCGCAGACTTTCAAGTTGGAAGCGAAAGGGACTTGTGACTCAAGCTAACAACTCTCCAAGGCTGTTTCTTGTACCGCTCTTGTTTGCGTGGCTGTGCACGGCACAATTCGCCGAGGCCAAGCCCGCGCAACATAGGACCGCCAAGACTCTCACGGACGCCCCAGCATATTTCTTCGCAAACAACGGCCTGAACAGCGACTCAGAATGGATGTCGATCAAAAACATCCCTATTCTCAACGTTGGCGACGTTTCCAATCCGATGCCTTCTTCAAGACCTCGATTGAGCGCACGCCTGGAGTGGAACACTTCTCCAGAGGCCAAAACGGATCCGAATCACTTTCTCCCGTGGGCATGTTGGAATCTGTTGCAGTTGCAACAGTCCCCCCAAGACAAATCCACCACACCAATGTTGGAGCCGGTTTGTTCGAGACTAGACAAACACCGGGCCTACATTGTGCACGTAGCGCACTGGGCGCGCGAGGCCGACAAATTTAGCCTCAAGTCCAACGATTGGTTCCTGTATAGAGCGGATAACGGCTCTCTCGTCCAGGAAGGCTTGACCCGTCGCGGCAAACCCGCATTCGATGCGGATGCCGATGCACTCCTGTTCGGCATACAGATTTTCGATTCCGTGAACGCAGAAGAAAAGACGCTCCTCAAATTGGTGTATACGGCGGCGGCCGTAGGGACGATTCCTCAGAATCCGCAGCAGACTCCACAAGATGCACAAGCCGTTGCGGGGGCAAACTTGAAGGTGAGCAATGGCATCGGTTCTGAGGAAGCGTTGGTGATCGTCGGATTCATTCCGAGAATCCAGCGTTCACCATACCGGCTGGCTGTGACTTCAACCCTCTCGGTCCAAGAAGAAGGAGATAGCGAAAGACCGGTTGTTCTTCGCGGTCACACAATTTCCCTGCCTGCGGACAGCGCGCCGTTGGAACGTACGCCACAACTCCTGGAGAACCAACTGGTCGTGACGATTGTGCTGAACCGTTCCAACGAACCAGCTTTCGAATCATTTGTCCGCGAAGTCAACGACCCATCTTCCCCACGCTTTGCCCAGTTCATCAGCCAGGGGCAATTGGCGGAAACCTACGGCCCTACGGCGCAGGCCTATGACGCAGTCAGAAGCTACCTTAAACGCTCCGATCTGAATGTGATTCAAGACTCGCCGAATCGACTGACGGTGAGCGTCCGCGGGGGACGTGAATTAATCGAGCGAACCTTCGCCGTAACCATCCAGGACTATCGGCTGGGGGAGCGAACGTTCTTTGCCACAAAGAACGACCCTTCGGTTCCTGCGTCTGTGGCCCGCTACATCCAGGCAATTGTCGGCCTCTCTAGCCTCGCATTGCCACACCCGGGGATCGCCCAGAGCCCCGCACAAGCAAATCCGCCAGATCCAAATCCAATTGCGCTCGCGACAGCCTATGATTTTCCAGGCGTCGGCGACGGGGCGGGTCAAACCATTGGTCTTCTGGAATACGACAATTTCAATCAGTCCGATCTTCTCGTGTGGTTTAACGCCATGAAAACCCTTCCCACTGCCACGATGGGCAGGGTCAAGGTCTTACCCGTAGCCGGAGGCACGGACATACGGAACCCGCAAGGGGAAGGCGAAGTTCTACTAGACCTGGAAATTGTCATGGGCATGGCGCCGGGCGCAACTTATGCGGTCTACGAGGCTCCTGGTTACATAACCTTTCATCAGTTGGTGAACGCGATGGTCAATGACCATGTGACGGTCATCAGCAATAGTTGGTCAGAATGTGAAAGCGCGCTTGCCTCGAAGGAATTGGACAGCCTGGAGTCGGTTTTCGCAGGTGGCGCGGCAAGTGGTATCAGTGCCTTCAACGCGACCGGAGACAATGGGGCGACTTGTGTAAACAGCAACAAGAAGGAGGTAACGGCCCCAGCAGATGTCTTGAGCGCCATGGGTGTCGGCGGCACAAGCCTGTTAGTGGGCACAGCGAATTCTTATGGCGTGGAGTCTTGGTGGCCGAGAAGTGGATTTGGGTTGAGCGCTCACTTCGTCGCTCCGCCTTATTTCAAAGCGAGTCTGGCCGCAAAAAATAGGCCCGTCCCGGACTTCGTGGCGGACGGCGATGAAAAAACCGGAATCTCCGTCTACCAAGCCGATAAAAATGGCTGGTATACAGCGGGGGGCACAAGCATGTCCGCTCCGTTGTGGGCCGCAGGGGTCGCGCTCATGAATCAGCAGCTAGGGCCCTCTGGACTCGTCGTTTCCTGGGTAGCCTCCACGGACTGTGCAAAGGCGCTCCACATGCCCGCAAACATGATGGGCGCGAACAATGATTTCTCACACTTGGGATTCGGCTCCATCGATCTAGCGAACCTCGTGAAAGTGAAACCAGCATGTGTGAAGCAACACTAACACCTCGTTCGATCCTCGAGGCGAGACCAGTGACGGAACCGCTCGGGCTTGCCTGAGCAGTTCACGTGACAAAGGAGTGTGTCCCTTGAAGCGCGCCACAATTGTCCTGAAGTTGGTTTCGTTTGCTGTTTTCCTGAGCTGGCCCTCGATAACCCCGTGTGGACCGGATGATGCAAAGAAGAAGACTGCCAAACCGGTTACCGATGCTCGCGTCTATTCGTTTTCAAACAATGGTCCAAACAAAAAAGCGGAGTGGATGGCGGTTTCCGACGTCACCGTCATCAAAAACAACATTTCCAATATCGCTCTTCCCTCCAGGCCCCAACTTGATGCTCAGCAGGAGTGGGACAGTTCGGAGCAAGCCCCAGCCAACAAAACGAAATTCCTGTCGTGGGCATGTTGGCATCTCTTGCAGGTTCAGCAACCTCTGCCGGGACAATTCCAGGGACCAGAGCTGAAAACGGTATGCTCGCAACTTGCAAAACACCGCGCCTACATTATTCATATTGTTCATTGGGCACGAGTCGATGACAAGTTCAGTCTTCGATCTAACGACTGGTACGTTTTCAGAACAAAGAAAACCGTTCTGGTCCAAGCAGATTTCACGCCCGACGGTGAACCTGTGCTGGATGCGGATAACGATGCGCTCCTTTTCGGAATTCATGTTTTCGACTCTGTCGTCGACGAGGAGAAAGCTCTTCTGAATGTGACGTACACGGCGACCGCAACCCGAACCGTTCCACAGAATTTGCAAAATCTCGCTCAACTCGTGCAGGCACTCGTAGGAGCAACCGCTAAGACCCCGAACACGGCTGGAACGCAGCAAGCGCTCGTGCTCGTTGCACTCGTGCCAGGGGCGGAACGATTGCCGTTTAAACTGGTTTTCACCTCCTCTCTCTCCATCAAGGAGAAACCAAAGCCCGCGGACCCGCCCAAGAAAGTTGACCGCTCATCCTCATCGCTCGTAATGCCACAAATGTTTCAGGAGGCGGTCCTCCGCACGCCTATCGACGACGCCAATCCGCAAGCCGCGAACGGCGGCGCTCCCCAGACTCCCCCAAAGCCCACGCCAGACAAACCAGACAGTGCCACGCCCACAGCTATCGATTGCAGCGCATTGGACTCCAAGAGTAAGCCTTGCACGATGAGTCATACGTGGCAGAGCAATGAGCGCGAATGGTGGGATGTCAGCCTGGGTGTAGCCGTGCCGGGTGTTAAGCAAACCAAGTTCACTGCACCCAGCGGGAAGGTGGTGGCCAGCACTACCACGCACACCGATGTCTACGCGTTCTTTGATTTGGGCTACGACCTGCAGAACAGGGCACTTCGCATCCCCCATCTGGAGGTCGGCATTCCTGTCGCGAGCCAGCCCTTGTACCGCCCCTTCGTCGGGGTGGGAGAATGGATTACACCGCTGCTAGGTTTAGAGAAGAAAAAATTTCCATTGAGACTGGGCGTCTTCGTCGGTGCGGTGATTGCCAAGCAATACTCTCCGGCAACTTTAGGAGTCGGGAGTACTGCGACGGCCGGTGACCTCACTACCGACCTAAGATCGCATCGCGTCACGAAGCTGCTGTATGGTCTGGACTTTTCGGTCAGCGAGCTCATCGGTCGCATAAAACCCAAATCCAAGTGAAGCGCCCAGCGTGTCATCGCGTAGACAACTCACGTGACCAGTCTGTGTCCTAAACTGCAGAGTCAAATCAACAGTTTGATGCGTTCCGATGATCGCTCACAGATCTCGCGCTGGACTCCTGAAGACTTCACTTCTGTGCCAGTTAATGTAGTTCGAGTCAGGCAGCCATTCCATGCGGGGAGGAAGGAGGAGTTTCCGTCCATGGTAGGGCTCAAACCAGACTTGCACGCTGTGTCCGTGCAGCTCGCAAGAGAGGACCACCTTGTGCTCTTCAGTAATGCCAATAGCACCGTAGTCGAGCGCCTTGTGGTGAATGGTGCAAAGAGCCACGCCGTTGTGGACTGCATCCGGACCGCCAGCCTGAAACCATTTTATGTGAGCTGCTTCGAGGCCGAGGACCGCCTGCCCAACACGCACGTCATATCCACAGACGGCACAGCGGTGTCCATACGCTTTCAGCACGTCGTTGCAGAATGCGCCATTCCGCCTGCGAGGACAGGCACAAGGCACGGCGAGGCCAAGGTCATTCAAGATGTCATCGTGTAGCGACTCTGGAAAATGCGCTTCTAGGAGCATCCGAATTACGCGGTGTCGAAAGTCGGTGTCCCGTTGAAGGTCGTTGAAGATCTCGGAGGGGAATCCCGCCTTCACGTTGTTTCTGATCAGTTCACTCTTTAACGGATCAGAGTTACCCTTCCTTCTTTTGAGGACCGACGTGTCTTTGATTTCCCAGACTCCATCTGATTGGAGACGCCAAAAAGGGTACTCCGGATGGACTGATCTTCTGGGCGGGCCATACTGTAGCAAGAGCCGACCGAGCAGTTCTTCAATTTCACTGAATGCAACGAATCGCCCCTTTCCGTGAACAACTCTGGCAAGGGCCACCAATAGAAGAAGGGGCTTGTGCGGAGCTCGTTCACTGCCCCTACGCCAAGTGCTCAAGCGCTCGATCTTCCGTAGCACTTCCGATTCGCGTTGACTCATCTCGCTTTGCGCCCCTTGCCAAGCGCCCGCCAATCAAATAGTTTACAAACGATGAAGACGGTACCGATTGTAATCCTGGGACTTCTGTTTACCGTTACGGCAGCGGCCCTATTTGGCGCGTCTTCCTACGCGCTGCAGAAAGCGACCGCAAGCCCCACTCCAGTCGCACGCCCAACAGACGCCTCGACTTATCCGAAATCCCCCCGCCCTGTAACCGAGCTGGACCAAGAGAATATTCGGGAACTAACCCATCGAATTCAAAAACTAGAAATTCAACAGCTCCAAGCCGTTCAGAAACCGCAAGACGATAAGAACGCCATAACGCTCGCTACCGCCTTCATCGCCGCAGGGGCAGTGCTACTGGCCGCTTTGGTCGGAATGTACGGGCAATATCTGGCCGACAAGCGAGTTTCCAAACGTGACGTGGCGGCAGCACAGCAGGCGCTAGAGCTCGCCAAGCAGGAAGCCATCTTCCGCCATACCGGAACTATTCTTGAATTCCGCCTGAAGCAGATGGAGCAATTCTACGCGCCAATGTTCGCGCTGCTCAAGCAAAGCAGAGGCCTATACGACAAGTTGTTCTCTCAATTGGCTTACGACGAGCCGACTCGATACCGGCTTGCCTCCAACCCTGGACCTAGGGACTACCGCTTCGAAGTACGTGATAAAAAGGGAGAATGGCAAGGATTCCGCCTCCTGGATCAGTTACCCGCCATTAAGACTAACCCTAGGGCCGTGGCCCTCATTGAGCGTGTTCTTGAGATTGGGGAACGGATGACGAAGATTATTTCGGAGCACGCCGGCTTGGCCTCGGAAGATTTGATCGACCTGCTCGGCCAGTACCTAGCCCACTACGCTATCCTCTCGACGACATACCGTCTCCAGGAGAGCGAGCCATATGAGCCTGGGTGGCATAAAATTGGCTATTACCCGTTTGACCTTAATGCCAAAGTGGAGGAGGGATACCGTGAGCTTAGCCGGTTTCTGGACGAATATGTAACCGCCGGCAAGCGCATGCTCGAGGCACTGCCTCGGAGAGATTCCGAGCAGCAATCGTAGCAAAACGACTATGACCGCTCCAGATCTCACTACGATCGCTTTTTACGATACAAACGCGAGACAGTATAGCGACTCCACTGTATCTCTGGACTTGCGTCAACTTTACGAGCCATTTCTAAAGGAACTTGCCCCTGGGGCCCACATTCTGGATGCGGGGGCCGGAAGTGGTCGGGACACCAAGGCGTTTTTGGAACAGGGTTATTGCGTCACCGCCATCGACGCATCGTCCCAACTGGCCCAACTGGCAACCGGCTTCACGGGCCAACGCTGCGAAGTACTCTCTTTTCAGGAAATAGAGTTTCGCGAGGAGTTTGATGGAATTTGGGCGTGTGCATCGCTGCTTCACGTCCCGAAACGGGAGATGAACGATGTGCTTTGCCGTTTCATCAAGGCCTTGAAACCTGGCGGTGTTTTCTATATGTCGATCAAGGAAGGTGAAGGGGAGAGGCTTGCCGAAGACGGTAGATTTTTCAGTTCCTATACGACGAATTCCTTCAGGGAACTTCTGGCAAATTTCTCCGCGCTCCGAGAGATCGCATTTTGGAAGACGCAGGAAAGCCGTTCTGTCGCTCACCCGGAGCCGTGGCTCAGTTTTCTGTTGGCTAAGACGAGAGCGATGGTTTCGGCGGCCTAGAGTCCTAAACGCCCCACTCTCGGCTGTACTCATGACTAGAAGGTCTGGCCTCAATCCCAAGTCTGGCTTTGATCGCGAGAGCTAACTCTAGCGGATGGCCACCTCGCGTATTGTCAGTTACGACGAACTTCGCCCCAGTTGCCTGTACATATTCAAGAGTACCGTTGAAATCAGCATGGTTTGAGAGTGCCACCCTGTAGGAACGGTCTGTATACTCCAAAACCGGATCGTCCCGACGAGACATGAACGCGCTCAAGGTCACCGTTGTACCAGCGACGGTTTCCACGGGCGAACCATCACCGAAGCCATAGAAGCGGATAAATCTATTTCCACGCATAGCCTCTTTTGCGTCCCCGTTATTGGACGCTAAGATCGTGCCGATTCCATATCCGAATTCCCTATAAACCTGGACCTCTTTGCACAATCTAGGCGTACCGATCAAGGGAGAATCGACGGCACCAGACAAAATCTGGAGCGCTCTTTGCAACGTGCCGCGATGCGCCAAAACATGGACGGGGCCCTTTTTCAATTGCGAAACAATCAACTCCATCAAACGACGTTCAACATCAGCTTGCGAGTACTCTCTAATACATTCAGGGCCGCCATACGTGCTATCCAACACCAAAGCATCGACCTGCAACGCGTTGTCCAAGGGCCACTGGAAATCGCCTGAATACCCCACTCTCATTCCCGAATGTAGACACACGGCCACTTGAACTGATCCTAGCATGTGATTGTTGGGAACTATCTCTACAGAAGAATCTGCTATGTTGTATGGCACGGCGGTCTCAAGGGCATGAATGTTATTTCGGAACGGTAGATCAGCGTTGAAGTCAGCGAACAGAAGCCGTTTTGTTGCTTCGCTTAAGAGAATCTGCTGGAAACCCTTGCTCGATTCGAAATCATCCATATGGTCGAGATGGATGTGCGTTTGAACGCGAGCACGGCAAGCTGAGTGAAACCCATCGCAGCACACCTCCGTACCTAGTAAGACGGCACCAGAGGAAGACACTTCGATCGGATATCCACTCATTCAGCTATCTTCCTGCCTAAAACAGAGTTAATGACACTTTCAAAGTCTTCGGTGGTTCCTAGCAGTATGCTCGATATGTCGTCACCCCCTGAAATCGTGAATCTTTCGACGCCAAGTCTGCTGGAGAACTTTGGCATGCTTGGATATCCCTCGACGATGGCCGATCGAAGTAGTTCATCCCGCTCACTCTGAGTTCGACCCCGAAGAGAGATACGCAATTGAGGGGAAACGATCGCGCCGATGAACAGGTGAAGCTTCTCAACAAGTGGCCGCATCCCACGGACTTCTTCAATACACTCCCCTAGCAGCCCGTGGCAGAATCGCGCCTTCCGGAGTGGCGAAGTTTTTACCTGAGATGCGACGATTTCGACGCGAGCTGAATTTGAATGATGAAGAGGAAGACTTTCTGTGACACGCAGGTGCTGAAAGGTTTCGGAACCAGAATATGAGCACAAAAATAGGCGAGGTCCTGCGATTTTCCAGCTCTCGAGGCGTCCCGGATCCCAGTAGGGTGCGCAAGATCAGGCTTAGATTGAACGCGCCAACATGGATCAACAGTCGCTTGAGAATATTCTTGTGCCCTCGTAAATGTGTTCGTCTCATTCCGCCCCTATCGTAGCAGTGCGCGAAATTCCGCTCGAGCAGCTCGCCTCTCCTCCGCAGCAGGCGCTGGCCATAGGCGCCCTGCACTCGCCTGCGGTTCGCATAGACCGCTTGCTGCTCCTCGGCTTTGCCTCCCCAATGTCTGTGCCCGGGCTGCTTCTTCTCCGGGACGTAGGTCCGCACTTCCGCACTCTGCAGATTCATTACCACCGCTCCACTGTGGTAGCCCTTATCGGCAACCATTTCTTCAATGCCCTTCAGATGCTCTTTAGGTTTCTGGCTCGGCTTTTCTGTCCCGATCAACTCCGCCACGTTTTCACCGGCTTGCGCTAGAGTCTCTACCCCCGTGGTGGTATCTCCTGCATCCGCTTCCTGTACGGTCACCGCCAACACCGCACCCGTCTTCATATCCACGGCGTGCTCGGCTTTGTGCGCCAGATGCGTTCGCCCATCTTTCATCTTCGTAATCCGCGCATCTTCGTCATGCGGATTCACCCAATCCTCGTTGCTGGCTTTGTTTTTGCGCTTCCGATCCAGTCGGGCCAACTCTTCTTTTGTGGGCGTCTCGATTCCTGATTCCTGGGCCAGTCCTTTCAGAAAGTCTTCGTAACTCTCGCCCGTATCGCGTCGCACGATCGAACGCATCGCTGCGTTGGCCTCCAGCGTCGTCGCGTCGATCCCCACCGTCTTGCCCTTCACCATTCCCTGGTCTCGTAGCACTTCCAAAATCCAGAAGAACACTTTGTGGTGCGTCTCCACATCGATCAGCCGCCGCGTCCGCGAGATCGTCGAATGATCCGGGGTCTGCTCGTCGATGCCCATTCCCAGAAATCTTCGCAGACCCAAGGAATCCGCCGCCCGCCAAGCGATGCCTCGCTCGGAATCGATCCCTTCAAAATAGCCCACCAATAACAAACGAAAATAGATTCCCGGCGCCAAAGATGGCCGGCCAATGTCGTCCGCGTAAAACTTCGCGCACTCCTTCTCGGCAAACTCATCAAACTTCTTTTCTTCCAACAATGCGTTCACTCGCGCGTAAAACGGATGTGCTGGCCCCTTCGCGATTTCCTGCTGTGCGACCCACATCTGCTGTTGTCGCTGTCTTCGCCGCCGCGTTCCCATTCCCATCGGCAGTTCTCCGAAAATCTGTTCCGCATTCTACAGAGATCTCCGAGGCAGGCAAGTTACTTCAGGTTACAAAAGCCGCTTTTCACCACAGGCTGCTAGAGGTCTTTTCGAACGCCGGCGGATTTGCACAACCTCCCTCACTTCAGAGCTCTTGAGTTGATTCTCCAACGCCGCACGGCCCAACTGATTTTGCTCCCCGGAGTCACTCAAACGCGACAATTCCGACGCAGCAGTAAAGCCAATCGTTGAACCGGACTCACCCCAATCAACCCAATCCCGGACCTGAGGACTAAGATCCAATAGGCGAAGAAACCGAGTCACCATGCTCGTGCCGTCCAGATGTAATGCCGAGGCCAGCTCGCTCAGTTTTGACCCGGCATCAATGGAGATTTTCAGCGTCTCGGCGACTTCAACGGGCGAGAACGGTCTCGTCCCTCGGTGGCTTCCCACCGATAGCAAGAGTCTCTTGGTCTGTTCGGGGCTTAGGCCTAGCACCACTACTCCTGCAAATAGCCCTTGGAAGAAAGGGACTCGGTAATAAGCGCGCGCGCCGCGTCATCTTGTGTTGAGCCTTCGTCTTTCGCGAAATTCTTAAGCGACTGAAGCTCGATCGCGCCGAGCGTGACAATGATCTGCGTAATTTTTGCCCCTGTCTTGGCCTCTTCAATTGCCTGCGCTACAGGAACCGTTGGATCTTCCGCTCTTTTCTTAGCTAAATTGGCTCCCTGGGCGCCGCTCATCGTCGACATTTCTTTAGCAAGTGTGAGAGCTTCTTTAGCGTCATATTTTCCGGTGACGCTCGCAGCGTCTTGTGCCCGGAGTGCTGCCTTGAGGTCCACTCCTTGATCCACTAGCTTTTTCATCTCTGGTTGTAACCTGTCGTACTTAACGTACGCACTTACTTTCGAATGCGGTAGGCCAGTTTCCTGGCAAACTGCTTTGACGCTCCCGTATTTCTTGAACAGAGCAGTGCACGCGTCGATCAAATCCTTGTTGTTTAAGTCCCTCCGCACGAGATTCTCGGTAACCGACAAGACCTTTGCCGTTGTCTCGTCCACCTTCTTGTCGAGAATCGCGGCAAGAATGGTCTTCTTTTTTAGTTCTTGGTGGGCAAGAAAACGACGTTGGCCGGTAATTATTTCGTACTTCCCGGCCTTCGCTGCTGGGGCCACAACGATAGGTTCAAGAAGTCCGACCTTGCGGATGGCCTCGCTGACTTCCAGCAAGGCTTCGAGCTGCTCGATTTATGCCGCTCCACGAGAACAGGCATGACCCAAACGAATACATTCACACCAAGGCTCCTTTCCGCCTCGGAATATGTCCTCGCCCTTCACCGTCCCGAGGACCGAGTCGCGCTGCTTCTCCGCAATCGCCCTCGCGGCCAAACCATACAGCGGATTCTTGCAGCGGAAGCTGTTGCCAGTTCTCCCTTTCAGGACTGGCTCAAAGAACGGAGCGAAAGTGGAGCCGACATATTTCTCGGAATGAATCCCCTCCGGCACAATAGTGGCTCGCGCACCAAGCAATCCATCCTGGAGATTCGTTACGTTTATCTCGACCTTGACGAGGATGGTCCCGCGTCGCTGCGTGCCATTCGAACGACAGGCGATGTGCCCATTCCAAATTTTGTGCTCGACACGTCTCCCGAAAAACATCAGGTCGCCTGGCGTGTGGACGGTCTCGACCAGGCGCAGGCTGAATCCTTGCTTCGCTCGCTGGCGGCACAGTTTCGTGGCGACACTGCCGCGACCGACATATCTCGCGTACTTCGCATACCCGGATTCCTAAACTGGAAATACAACGAACGATTCCTCGTTCGTGGGATTCAGGAAACGGACCAGATCTATCACCTTCGCGACTTCACGAACCACGAAGAGTCGCCTGAAGCTCCGCGGCGTCTTGCGGATGGTCATAACTCGCCGCACCGAATGCCCGCCGGACATAGAAGTCAGTCCGAAGCGGACTGGGCATATGCCAAGCGAGCGCTTTCCCGCGGGGACGATCCGGCGGAAATCGTCCGGCGCATCGCCGACTATCGCGCAGACGACAAGGCCGATCCGTTCTACTACGCCGAATTGACTGTACGGAAAGCACGGACCGAAATCAGTCGCGTGCCAACGCCATCAGCGGGGATATCGGAAGTCGTTCAGGAAATACCAAGCACCATTAGCCGTGAATGAACCTTATTACGAGGAAAAACCATGGAAACTCACAGCCAACTATCTCACTCGGGAACGAGGATGCAACAGCACGGAGGAGAACCCCAAGTCCACGCCTATGTGTTTGTAATTCCGAAGATGGAAGGTCCCGTACTGGAAACCCTGCAAAAGCTGCTTGCCGCCCTTTCAACGCAAGAACCCGTGGTCCTACCGCTGCCGTCGCGAAAAGCAGCGCTCGAAGTCGTTGATTCGTGGCTCGAACATTCGGCCGCTGCGGAATATCTCGGCGTGGGACGCAGCACGCTGTATCGTTACTCCGAACATCAGGAGATAGAGTCGCGCAAATTCTGCGGCAGGCTCCAATATCGATTGTCGAGCCTCGATGAATTCAAAGCCCGCCGTGTGCGGCCGGCGCGCCATTCGGACAATCGCAGCGGTATAATTCCGTCGGCACCCCCGCTCCGGTAAATGAGAGGAGTGCCGATGGGACTCTATCAGAGATGTGGTTCACGCTTCTGGTGGATGACGTACACCATAAATGAAGAGCGGTGCTTTGAATCGACGAAGACGACCAGCAAGGAGATCGCCAACAAGATCTGGAAGCACAGAGAAGGCGAGCTCGCGCTGGGACTCTTCAAGATTCCCTGGGCGGGTGAGCGGATGCGGTTCGGGAAGTTGTGCGAGGAATTTGAACGCTCGCATTTCGCCGGACTCACCGAAAACACGATCCGTGGCCATCGCTCGTATTTGGGCAATCTGAAAACGTTCTTCGGTGACCGAAAGCTGGAAAACATCACGGTAAGCCATGTCGAAGCCTACCGCGATGAACGCCGACAGCAGCCAGCGAAGAACAGATTCGGACAAACCGTGAAAGGAGCGACGGTCAATCGAGAGCTGGAATGTTTGAAGTGCATGCTGGACTTTGCGATGAAGAGAAAGTACATCGCTGAGAACCCGGCGGCCGAGGTCAAACACTTCAACGAACTTCGCGAGAGACCGACTCGGAGGATGCTGACACTCGATGAAGAAAAGCGCATTTTGGACGCAGCGCCGGTCCATCTTCGTGTGGCGATCATTCTCCTCTCCCAAACTGGGGGAAGAACATATAGCGAGGGTTTTTCCCTGCGTTGGTCGCAGGTGGATTTCGAGCACAAAGTAATCCGCCTGGACAACAATGTGAAGACCCCTGGCTCTGCCGAGCCAATCCCTCTTTCGCAATATGCCTGTGATGTTCTGCAGGCATGGAAGAAGGAATCGCCGCCCAAAAACGAATATGTTTTTCCGAGCCCGGTTGTACCAAATAAGCCTATTTCAACCGTAAAGACTGCCTGGAAGGCTACGCTCAGACGAGCAGGCGTGACAGCATTCCCGATCTACACCTTGCGTCACGTCTTTTGCACGCGGCTGAGCGAAGTTGCTCCGGACGCGGTTGTGCAGCGCGCCATGCGCCACAGCAGCCCGGAAACCAAACGTCACTATCAGTTGGGAATGGCCGAGCAAGTCCGCCATGCCGTGAATAAAGCCAACAAGCGGCTGTACGGAAAGCGAGCAGCGTTACATTTTCGTGACAGTTCGCCTCAAAAAGATAAGGAGGAAAAAATCGCAGTCTGTAAATAGTTGAGAAAGAAGGAGAAGTTGGCTCCCCGGGCTAGATTCGAACTAGCAACCCTTCGGTTAACAGCCGAATGCTCTACCATTGAGCTACCGGGGAACAGGCAAGTTAGATCCTTAGTTTACAACACGATGCACTAGCGTGCCACTCTCCTCTCTACCAGTTGGGGTCCAACTTCGATTCAGCAACGGCTTCACTTTCGCCAATTCGGCGTGATGCTGGCGCAACATCTTCGTGTAGTGGTCGATCATTCTGTCAGAAGAATATCCACACCAGTCTCGAATGACCTGACGGCTCACCCCTGAATAAACGAGATGAGAAATCCGGCCGCGCCGAAACGCGTGCATGCCTATGCCCGGTTGGACGAGCTTCAGCTTCCGCAAGATGGGGTGAAGCAAATCTCTTTGCGGGGATTTCCGCACTCCTGGCGGCTCGTCTCGCGGCGCGCTGGGGCCTGGTTAACACCATGGTCCTCACGCATCTTCCCTCCAACATTCTGCTCATACTTGTGCCGCTGATGCCCAATCTTGCGCTGGCGGTGCTGGTGCTTCTCCCACGATTCAGCATCAGCCAAATGGATGTTCCCAAGCGGCAGTCCTACGCCAAGGCGGTCGTGAGCAAGGACGAAAGGTCTGCGGCGGCCGGGATCACCGGCGTCGCTCGGACCACGGGCGCCGCCATCAGCCCTTTGTTCGTTGGCTTCATGTTTGCGCGGACATCCCGGATCAATGTGCCTTTCTTCCTCGTGGTACGCTGAAAATTCTCTGCGACCTTTTGCTCTACCGGGCATTCGTGAGCATTCCACCTGTCGAGGAACGATCGTGAAGCCAGATATGGCGTACGATGCCCCGCATCGGCATGCCTCTCGGCTTCTGGGAGAGAACAAGTGGCGAATCACGCGGCTGTGTTCTAAATGAGGCACCGGCAAGCGAGATGAGGCCCGCGCCTGCCAGAGCATGATTTATGTCCGGTTTATCTGAAAGAACAGATAATAAAGATCGGAAATAGGCGTTGACTCTCGAGCGTTTGTGGCGGCACTTGGTCATGCCCTCCCGTTTTAGAGATTCGCGACCGACACACTCGTAACGATAAACTGGCTCGAGCGCGGAACGCTGAACTAAGACTTATCGAGTTCCAGGAGAAGGTGTGAATTACGCAGGACTTTTGCAGTCCGCTCTAGTCGCGCTACTCAGAAACAAAATGCGAAGCATCCTGACGGTCCTGGGCATCACCATCGGCATCGCCGCGGTGATTTGCGTTGTAGCCATCGGCAAGGCGGGGCAGGCTCGCGTCGAGCAGCAACTGAACAGTCTCGGCGATAATTTTGTTTGGATTGAGGCAGGAGGCCGCGCGGTGAACGGCGTGCGTACGGGCACGCACGATACAAAAACACTAGTTATGGCGGATGCGGTTGCTATCAAGAATCAGATCTCGCTCATCAAGAGCGTTTCGCCGAACGTGGATGATCCGGTACAGGTCGTGTACGGGAATCAGAATTGGCACACCTCCTATCGCGGCGTCTCGCCGGAATACTTCGAGATCAAACGCTGGTACGTGGATCAAGGCGCGATTTTCTCGCAAGACGACGCGGACCGCGCCGCAGACGTCTGCGTGATCGGCCGCACGGTTCGGGAGCAGCTGTTTGGCGTGGAAGATCCGGTCGGGAAAGTCATTCGCGTCAATGGTCTTCCTTGCAAAGTGGTGGCGACGCTTCATCCCAAGGGATTGTCACTGTCGGGGCAGGACCAAGACGATACCATCATCCTTCCCTACACCACGGCCCAGAAGAAGATCAAAGGGATCACCTGGCTGGACGATATTCTGTGCTCAGCGGTGTCCCAGGATGCCGTCAAAATCGCCGGGCAGGAAGCAACAGCGGTGCTGCGCGATCGCCATCATCTACGTCCCGAAGAAGAGGATGATTTCAACATTCGCAATCCCGAGGACATCATTCAGGCACAGCTCGATGCGAGCAAGACGCTCACCATTCTGTTGATCGCCATCGCATCTGTTTCACTGATCGTTGGAGGCATCGGAATCATGAACGTGATGCTGGTGTCTGTAACCGAGCGCACGCGGGAGATCGGGGTGCGCGTAGCGGTGGGAGCAACCGAGGGGGCCA
Organism: uncultured Acidobacteriota bacterium; assembly: GCA_963721915.1. Lineage (GTDB taxonomy): Bacteria > Acidobacteriota > Terriglobia > Acidiferrales > UBA7541 > Acidiferrum. The sequence continues at coordinate 150,983 of CAVRLD010000018.1, forward strand.
TCCAACTTCAGTTTCTCGGAGAGTCCATCATGCTCAGTCTGGTCGGCGGCTCGGCCGGAGTTCTCTTCGGGGTCTTTGGTTCCTATTTAGTCGGACAAACGCTGCATTGGCCCATCGAAATGTCGCTGCAGGCGGTCGTCGTTGCGGCGGTATTTTCGATCGCAGTTGGAGTCTTTTTTGGATATTACCCGGCGCGAAAAGCGTCCCGGCTGGATCCGATTGAAGCATTGCGCTACGAATGACGCATCACGGGTTTGTTCCTAGGAAGGGGAAATGAAGATCAGAGGCCGGTGGCTCATCTTGGTGTGCGCCGTGGTTATGGCGGGACTGTTCATAGCCTTGGGCCTGAACCGGACCACGCCGGCGCAGCATTTCACCGCGAAGGTGGAGCGCGGCGCGATCAATGACGTGGTGGAAGCCACAGGGACGATCAATGCAGTTATCACGGTTCAAGTGGGATCGCAGGTCTCCGGAACCATCGCGAAACTCAATGTCGACTTCAATTCCCGGGTGCATAAGGGTGACGTGGTGGCGCTGATTGAGCCCGCCTTATTCAAGGGTGCGTTGCTGCAAGCCAGCGCCGATTTGGAGAACGCCAAGGCCAATCTCGTTGCGGCGAAAGCCAATCTCGAAAAGGCCAAGGCGGCGTTGGTGCAGACCAAAGCGGACTACGATCGTGCTGTGACTCTGACCAAAGGCGGAATCCTGAGCCAGCAACAGCTGGACCTGGCAAAAGCCAACTACGACTCGGCGAACGCCGCGGTCAACGGCGCCGCCGCGAACGTCACACAGGCACAAGCGCAGGTCAGTCAGAAGGATGCCGCGGTAGCGGTCGCACAAACCAACCTGGACTACACGGTGATTCGCTCGCCGATCGACGGAACCGTTGTGGCGCGCAATGTGGATGTCGGGCAAACGGTGGCGGCTTCTTTGCAGGCGCCCACGATTTTTACGATCGCGCAGGACTTGAAAAAGATGTGGGTCTACGCCAAGACGGACGAATCCGACGTGGGGAATATCAAATTGGGAAAGCTCGTGAGCTTCAAGGTGGACGCCTTTCCGAAAGACACCTTTCAGGGCGTGGTCAGCCAAGTGCGAATGAACGCCACAACGGTACAGAGTGTAGTGACGTACGACACCATCATTGAATTCGCGAACCCGGAGTTGAAACTGTTTCCGGGCATGACGGCGTACGTGACCATTCCTGTAGCTACCGTTGACAATGTCCTGAAGGTGCCGAACACCGCCCTGCGGTACAAGCCGCCGATGACCAGTGAGGAGATCCTCGCGATTTACAAACATTATGGAATCGAAAACGGGGAGCACCTGCAGGGCGGTCAAGTCGCCGCCATGGCAAATTCCGGACCGCCATCGGGGTCGGCAACAACAGCCCTACCCCGCGCGCCGAAAGCCGATTCCGCGGTCGTATGGAAGATCCATCCGGATAACACGATGGAGCCGGTCAAGGTTTCTCTCGGCATCACCGACCATGCCTTTACCGAAGTCACGGCCATGCTCAAAGGAGAACTAAAGGAAGGGGAGGATCTCATCATTCGGTCGGCGGTGGCCAAAGGCCAGACTCTGGGCGGAATCCGCCGTTAAGGATCGGCAGTTCCTAAGCGATTCCATGAACCCTATGGCGGCACTCAACCAAATCGAAGCTGCGCCCAGCCCTTTGGCAGGAAGCGTTGTCATCGCTGTCGAAGACGTCCACAAGTACTACGACCTCGGCCAAACACGGGTGCATGCTTTGCGGGGCGTAAGCGTTGACGTTCGGCGTGGCGAGTTCGTCGCGATCATGGGGGCCAGCGGGAGCGGCAAGTCCACGTTCATGAACATGCTCGGGTGCCTGGACCGCCCAAACTCCGGTCGCTATCTGCTCGAAGGAATCGACGTTTCGCAGCACGACAAGAAAGCCCTGGCGCTGATCCGCAATCAGAAGATTGGGTTTGTTTTCCAGGGATTCAATCTGCTGTCCCGAACGACGGCGCTTGAAAATACTGAACTGCCTACGCTGTACACCAAGATCGACAAGGCCGAGCGCGGAAAACGGGCAACCGAAGCCCTGGCGATGGTCGGTTTGACCGACCGGGCGCAGCACTTTCCGTCGCAAATGTCGGGCGGGCAGCAGCAACGCGTCGCGGTCGCGCGGGCATTGGTCAACCGTCCGTCGATTCTGCTGGCCGACGAGCCTACGGGCAATCTCGACAGCCGCACGTCGGTCGAAATCATGGAGATTTTCCAGAACTTGAATGACCAGGGATTGACAATTGTTCTAGTAACCCACGAACAAGACATCGCACAGTTCGCCAAGCGTGTGCTGGTTTTCCGCGACGGGAAAATCCGCAAAGACGACCCGATGGTCAGTAGGCCCCGAGCCAGCGACCTTTTAAAGGTGCTGCCGACACTCGAGGACTGAAATGGGCTCTGTATGGAGGCGCAGCTGTACGTGAAAAAAACGTTGCAGAATCAATGGTTTAGTTGGAAGGTTGGGAGCCAAATGCTCTACCGTTGAGCTACCGGGGAAGGTTGGGGCGCGACCTTTCGATCCAACGATTTTAATCTAGCGAACTGTGGCTTGGAGTGTCAACGAAACGCCCCGGGTCGCTCTGCGCTCAGCTTGGAACACCGAGAAGTGAATTTCGTGTCGATGGCGAGATAACTCACCGCTACAAATGATCGTCGGCTGGCTGGTGCTGTCCTCCGTGCTGTCGCGCGATAAGGAATGACCTGTTCAAGACTCCGCCGCACTTGATTATTGCGTTTGACACCAGCCTACCGCCAAACCTATAGTTGCCGCGATTTTCCAAGGGGAAATCCCGCTTGCTCCAGCGGCTGTTTCACCTCGACGAAAACCACACCACCGTCCGCCGGGAGCTTCTTGGCGGCCTGACGACGTTCATGACGATGGCCTATGTGGTCGTCGTCAATCCGCGAATCCTCGCCGAAGCAGGCATGCCTGTCGAGGGCGTTCTCTTCGCCACCTGCGTTTCTGCCGCGATTGCCACGCTCATTATGGGTGTCTGGGCAAATTACCCGATCGCCCTCGCTCCGGGCATGTCCCTCAACGCGTACTTCACTTATTCCATCGTCATCGGACGCGGCATTCCATGGCAGACCGCGCTCGGCGTTGTCTTTCTCTCCGGCCTCCTCTTCCTTCTCCTTACGCTAACTAACGTACGCGAGCAAATCGTCAATGGCATCCCCGACTGCCTTAAGCACGGGACTGCCGCTGGTATCGGCCTGTTCATCGCGTTCATCGGACTTCGCAATGCGAAAATTATCGTCGCCAATCCCGCCACCTTCGTGGGCCTGGGCAGAGCGTCCGACCCGCAAGTCCTGCTCGCAGCCGCGGGGTTGATTGTCATCGCCATTCTTATGGCTCGACGCAGCGGCGGCGCAATCCTTATCGGCATCGTGACCATTGCCCTTGCGGGTATTCCCCTCGGCCTGGCGCACTGGCCGGACCATCTCTTTTCTCTGCCGCGTCCTGGCGGCACGCTCCTGCAACTCGATCTTCGCGCCGCCGCCAAAATAGGGCTCGCCGAACTTATCTTCGTTTTTTTCTTCGTCGATCTGTTCGACAACGTCGGCACGCTGGTCGGCGTCTGCGAACAAGGCGGCTTCCTGCGGGATGGTAAACTCCCACGCGCCAGCCGCGCATTGCTCGCGGATGCCATCGGCACCATGATTGGCGCTCTCACGGGCACTTCCACGGTTACCAGCTACATCGAGAGCGCCGCCGGAGTTTCCGCGGGTGCCTGCACGGGCCTAGGCAACCTGGTGATCGCCGCATTTTTTCTGGTCGCCATGTTCTGCGCGCCGCTGGTGGCGGCGATTCCCGGATATGCCACGGCGCCCGCGCTGATCCTGGTCGGCGCGCTGATGTGCGGCGCGGTGGCCCGCGTCCACTGGGATGACTTCAGCGAAGCGTTTCCGGCTTTCCTCACGCTCATCGCCACTCCATTGACGTTCAGCATCGCTACTGGCCTCAGCCTCGGCATGCTGTCCTTTACTTTTATCAAGGTGGGGACTGGAAGGTACCGCGACATCAGCCCTCTTATCTGGATCCTCTCCGCGCTGTTCCTCCTGCGCTACGCCTTCCTCGGCACCGAGTGACCCGGCAAAACACCCGGATACCGCAAACACCCGATTACCCTTCAAGGACGCTTCGGTTTAGCATTTCTTGTTCGGCCCTGAAAAACCCGCTATCTTGGCCTTACCTTAAGCGCCGTATAGGTTTACCCATGCGGAAGTTCGGCAAAACACGCGACGCGCTGCGTTCGCATTTACTCACGGACGGAGAACGGGAAGCCCACGATGTCGCCGGACGCAAGCCCCAACCCAACACTGAAGCTTTATTCCGGGCTGATCTTGCTGACCTCCATCACCATTCCGGCGATCCTCCTCGTCCGCCTAGTTCTTGATTTCCGGCATGAATATTTTCTGACGCACGTCGAAGGCGTCTGGCTGGCGTGCGCCTACGACTTCATGCACGGCGTTTTCTACCGCCCGCTCTTCAGCCCGCTCGGCTACGGCGGTACGCGATACTTTGCGCTCTACTTCGTTTTGACCGGATTGCTGTCGAAACCTTTCGGGTCTCTGGAAACGGCGGGGATTGCACTTTCTGCAGCGGGAGTCGTCCTCACGCTCATCGCTGTAAAAGTGTTATTGCGGCGCATGAATGTCAGCCTGCTGCTAACCGCTGCCACGGTCACTGCGATCCTTGGCGTCGCTACCACGCAGCAAGCCCTCCTAGGCGCGAAAGGCGACAGCCTTGCCGCTGGCTTGAATCTATGGGGCGTGGTTCTCTGCGTCGGCTCGAAAACCCGGCGTGTAGGTCTTTATCCTGCCGCTTTGCTTTTCACGCTCGCATTCGCCACAAAACTCACCACCGTCTTCGGCGTCGCCGCGGTCTCTCTCGTCTGGATACTCACCCGCCGCTATAAGGAAGCAGCGCAACTCGCCGCAGCCACCGCGTGCGGCTACATTCTGGTTCTGGTATCCATGTATATCGCGAGCGACGGCCGCGTATTCGGTATATTTCGCGCTTGCGCCGGGGGAGGCGGTTCTCTTTCCTACATGTTGCAGGCGCCTTGGCTTCTACTCTCAAAAGCGCTGGACGTCGATCCGGTGTTCTTGCTCTTCCTGGTCCCTGCCGCCATTTTTGGAGCGTATTATTTCCGCGAAAATAAAACCGATATTCTGCCTATGTACTTCGCGCTGGTGCTGCTGGTAACCACGGTCATCTTCGGCTCTCCCGGCATTGGCATAAATCATTTGTTCGACTTGCAGATTGCCGCTGTGCTTCTTCTTGCAGTCGCGATCTCGCGAGCGCCGGCGCTCGCGGAGCTGGGCACCGGGCTCCTTGCCTTGGGTTTGGTAGTTGCCATCATTCCCACTTCGCAAGGCCTCCATGGAGACTTAACCAGGCCGTCATTTCGTACCGATACCGCCGAAGTGCTGAGGCGCCTCCCTGAGGACGACCGTCCCGTTCTGGCGGAGAATCCGCTCATCATCGTCGATTCCAACAAGACGCCTTATCTCCTGGACCCATTTATGTTCCGCATCCTCGCCATGAACCATCCGGAGCTGGCCGGCGATCTTTGGGCGAAGATGGAGCATCAAAGATTCGCGGCAATCGTCCTCGAGCGAAATCCGGCGAGCGCGGAAGGAAAAACCTGGTATACCGACACGCACTTTGGCGGCGAATTTCTGCGCGATCTGGATGCGCGTTACGCTTTTAGCTTCGCCACCGCAAAATCTTACGTATATACGCCAAAGGTAGCGCAACCTTGAGAGTGAGAAGATCGCAATGATTTGTACAAGTGAACTGACGCTGGGGTCGTTAGAGAAATGTTAGTGATGGCTTCGTTGCAAACGTGCCCCAATGGTCCGCTCGTGGTCGCCGCGGCAAGCGCCGATTCCTCTATCGACGTTTCACTGGTCCTTCCGACTTACAACGAAGGCAAAAACATCGCCGCGCTGATCGCGCAACTCGTTCCCGTTCTCGATTCCGTTCCGAATCTTCAATACGAAATCATTGTTGTTGACGATGACAGCCCAGACCGCACCTGGGAAATCGCTCTCGGCCTGACGGATGAATTTCCGCAGTTGCGGGTGATTCGCAGACAGGACGAGCGGGGGCTTTCGACCGCCGTAATCCGCGGCTGGCAAATTGCCCAGGGACGCATCCTTGCCGTCATGGACGCGGACCTCCAGCATCCGCCGGAAGTGGTCGCCAACTTGTGCAAGGAAATGATTCGCGGGGCGGATTTAGGAATCGCCAGCCGCCACGTCGAAGGCGGCGGCGTTAGCGATTGGAGCCTCGCGCGGCGTATTATTTCGCGCGGCGCGCAGATGATCGGCTTCATGCTGCTGCCGGAAGTGATCGGACGTATCAGCGATCCCATGAGCGGCTTTTTCATGATTCGCCGCTCATCCATCCAAGATCGCAAGCTGAGTCCGCTTGGCTATAAAATTTTGGTCGAGGTGTTGGGCCGCGGAAAAGTCAGCTGGATCAGCGAGGTTCCCTACACCTTCCGCGAGCGCGTCGAAGGCTCGAGCAAGCTCACCAACCGCATCTACCTGGAATATTTCCAGCATTTGTTCCGCCTGCGGCTCTACTTGCTGCAGATCTCCAGCTTTTTCCGCTTCTGCGTCGTAGGGGCCAGCGGCGTAGTCGTCGACATGTCGTTACTTTTTTTCTTGAGCGACCCCAAAATGCTCGGGTGGGGATTGACGCGAAGCAAGATTCTTGCCGCCGAAGCAGCGCTGCTAAACAATTTCATCTGGAATGACACCTGGACGTTCGGCGATCTTGCCAAACATCAGAATACTTTGGGGCAGCGCGTGAAGCGCTTTCTGAAATTCAACGCTATTTGCTCGCTTGGTATCATTTTTAACGTAATCATAATCAACATCGAATTCAATTTGTTTCACATGAACCGCTACTTGGCAAACCTGATCGCTATCGGCCTGGTCACCCTGTGGAACTACAAAACCAACAAGGAATTCAGCTGGCGCGTGACGGCCAAAGCCTGAGGCGGTTTGCTCAGGATTGAGGTGCGGGCTGAACGTCTATAGGGTACAGGATTCACCGGATTTTCCTACAAACCGGGGAGGCTACAGTTGGGCTGTGCCCGAACTTGTGTGAAACCCATGTTCGGGCCGGGTCATTTGTTTCTGGAATTCCGACTCTGCGGAAGAGGAGAACGTTATGCCGGCAGGTAAACATTTGCGGGGAGTTTCGAAAAAAGAGCAGCGGCAATACGAGCACATTAAGGAGTCCGCGGAAAAATCAGGGCGTTATGGAAGCCGGGCGAAGGAAGTGGCTGCGCGAACAGTGATGAAGGAGCACAAGGAAAAGGGGCACGCCAAAGGGGAATAAGGGCGGCGCTTTTCAGGCCAGTTTTTCCTGGAGAGCCCGGAGGAGGGCATCCTGTCTTTCTGGGCTGAGTTTCTTGCCTTGTTCGGTAAGGTAAAAGACGTCGATGGCCTTTTGACCTTCCGTGTCGATCAGTGCGACCTCAATATTGCACCACAAGCGAGCCAGGGTAGAACCGATGTCGTACAGAAGACCAGGACGATCCTGCGCGACAATCTCCAGGAGCGTGCTGTGTTCTGACGTAGCATCGTCGACGGCGAATTTGGTTTCGATCGCCACCTTCGGCGGGCGTTCCCGACTAGCCTTGTCACGGCCCTGGAGAAGAGGTTGCAGTGGGGCCTTTCCGTTGACGACGTCGGCCAAGCTGCGGCGGAACCTTTCAATCTCCGTGGGGTTCAGCTCCAGCGTGCGGTGCAAGTCCGCAAAATGAAATGTATCGAGCACGATGCCGGCCGCGTTCGCGAAAGCGTCCGCCTTGATGATGTTCATGCCCCATCCGGCGAGGACGCCAGCGATGGTGGCGAACAGCGCGGGGCGATCGGCAGTCAGCAGCGTCAACGAAAAAGCACGGCCGGTCGAATGAAGTTCGGTCTGCACCGGCTGGGTCGATAATTTCTGATACATCGCCAGGTGCGCGGCGATCTCGGGCGCGGAATGCACCGCTAGATAGCGGCGTGGAAATCCTTCGAGGAAGTGCTCGATTTGCTCGGTGGTCGAACCTGGAATTTGTGCGCGCACTTGTTCCAGCAGCGAAATCTCGTCATGTGCGTGCAGGCGATCGCGATCGAGCGTGCGGCTGAAATAATTGGAGGTGGCGACAAAAAGCTGCCACAACATGTCGGCCTTCCAGGGCGTGAGCGCCTCTGGGTTGACGGCGTGAATATCAGCGTAGGTCAGGAGGCAGAGGCGCTGAAGGCGTTCCTGGTTGACGACGGAGGCGGCGAAGGAGGAGATAGTGGAGGGGTCGAAAATGTCGCGGCGCTGGACGGTCGCGGACATGTCTAGGTGGTGCTCGATCAAAAAGTGGACTTCGGCGATTTCTTCCTCGGAAAGTTGCAGGCGGCTGCCGGCGCTGGCAAGAGCTTCGAGGCTGCCCGCGACATGATTTTCCACCTGCATGCCCTTGCCGACATCGTGCAACAGCAGCGCAAAAATCAGCAGGTCGCGGCGCTCGATGGTTCTCCACAAAGGCTCGAAGTGAGCGCCTTGCTCGTCCGGGGGAGCGGCCAATTCCTGCAAATGCTCAATGGTGCGGAGAGAGTGTTCGTCGACGGTGTAACGATGATAGAAATCGCGGACCACCAGTGAATCGATGCGACTGAATTCCGGCAAAATCTGGGTGAGGAGGCCGAGTCGTTGCATGGGGCGAAGCGCGACGCCGGGATAGTCGGCACCCAAAATATCGCGCAGGGGCGGCCAACCGATTTCCGCGTTGCGCACGGGGAGCTCGGGATGCTGCATGATGTAGGCGATGCAGCGTTCGGCCTGGCGGCTGAGGGGCACGCCGGTACGCGCGGCTTCGGTGAAGAGAGAGAAGAGCTGGGAACGGTCCGATAGCGCCGGCTGATTCAGCACTTCAAACAGGCCATCGCGGACGCCGAACGGTTTGCCGTTGCTTGGCTCAACTTTGGGCCCGCGGGCGGCGCTGAACAATCGCTGGCGGAGCGTCTGCGGAACGGCTGCCTTTTGTTCGAGATAGCGGAGCAACAGCCGATTCAGGGTGCGCGCGTGGCGGAAATAGAGACGCATCCACTCGGCGGCGTTTCGCGGTATTTTGTCGGCAACTCCGAGGGATCGCTCTGCGGCCGCGGCCTGCAGTTCGTACGTCAGCGTATTGTCGTTTCGGCCGTTGTTGTAGTGCAGGAAGCAGCGGATGGCGCTGAGAAAATCAACCGCGCCCGAGGCCAGCTCCTCTTCAGCGGCGCTGCTGTTCAGTAGTTCTTTCCTCTCGCCTGCGATCTGGCGCAACCAGATGGCGGCTTGATAGTCACGTAGCCCTCCGGGCGCTTCCTTTACGTTGGGTTCGAGGTGGAAGATGGTGTTGCCGTAGCGCGCCAAGCGCTCTTTGGTCAGGTTGTGGAGCTGCGCGAGTAGGAATGCGCGGGCTTGCTTTTCGGACCCGGGGAGAACCTTGGTATTCAGGCGGTCGAAGAGTTCGGCGTCGCCGGCGAGGAAGCGCCGGTCCAACAGGGCCAGGTGAAACTCAACGTTGTCTTCTTCAATGCGCTTACATTCTTCGATGGTCCGGCCCGCCGAGCTGACCCGAAAACCGAGGTCCCAGAGGGTGCGGGAGAAATCGGAAATTAGCGGCCGGAAAATTTGCTCGGCTCTTTCGCTGCCGAAAAGAAATAAGATGTCCAGGTCTGAATAAGGAAAAAGGAGCCGGCGCCCGTATCCGCCCAAAGCAACCAGACACAACCCCTCGGAAGGAGCGTTGTGAACGCGAAGAACTTCGCTAAAGACCTGCAGAATATCGTTATCCGCGAGCGCGCACAGGGCTAGAACAGTTTCCCGCGCACTGACACCCGACTCGAACTGTCGCTGGATTCGTTGTCGTTCGTCGTCGGCTTGCGGGCCGAGAACGGACAGGGGGGTAAGAGAGCCTTGCATGTTCATAGCGGGCTGAAGCGCCGAATGGAGACCGGGACGGGCTGCGGTCGTCATTAGAGCGCGTTTTCACCGCGTTCGTCGTTGCGGATCCTTATCGCTTCGTCAACCCTCGATAGAAATATTTTACCGTCGCCGATCTTCCCTGTCTTGGCGGTCTTCAGGATCGTGTCCACAACGGTGTTTACAAGCTTATCGGGCAGCACCATCTCCAGCTTGATCTTGGGTAGGAGATCGACCGTGTATTCGCGGCCCCGGTAAACCTCGGTGTGGCCCTTCTGGCGGCCGTGCCCGCGGACTTCGGTGACGGTCATGCCTTCGATGCCTGCTTCGCGCAACGCATCTTTGACGGACTCAAACCGCGAGGGCTGAATGATGGCCTCAAGTTTCATCATGAAAATTTGCGCTCCCGCGTTCCAACGTATCATGCCGTGGATTTACTGGTCCGCGGCGTGGTCCGAACCAAAGCGTTTAACCTTCGGACCATTCCAGTCTACTTAGAGTTCCAGGTTGTAAGCCTCTTCACCATGTTGCGTAATGTCCAAACCTTCAATCTCCTGGTCCTGGGTGACGCGCAGGCCGGTAATCATGTCGGTGACTTTCAGCAGCACGATCGTGCCGACCAGGGCAAAACCCCATGCCATCAGGACGCCAACGACTTGGTTGCCGACCTGGCTCCAGTGGCCATCGAGACCGCCCACAGGCTTTCCAGCTCCGAAAATGGGATTAACGACTTGTTGCGCAAAGACCCCGGTGAGCAGCGCGCCAATGGTTCCGCCCGCGCCGTGCACGCCGAAAGCATCCAGGGCGTCGTCGTAGCCGAATATTGACTTCACCTTGGTGACCATGAGGTAGCAAACCAGGCCGGCGATGAATCCGATCGCCAGGGCAGGCATTGGAGCCACGAATCCGGCGGCAGGTGTGATGGCCACCAATCCGGCGACCGCGCCGGAGATCGCACCGAGGGCGCTGGCGCGTCCATTCCTCAGCCACTCCGCTATGCTCCAGCTGATCGCGGCGGCGGCCGTGGCGAAATGGGTGGCAACGAAGGCGCTGGTCGCCAGGCTGCTGGCGGCCAAGGCGCTGCCGGCATTGAAGCCGAACCATCCCACCCACAACAGGCACGCGCCGACAAAGCTAAGCACCAGACTGTGTGGGGGCATGGGCTGTTTGGGGTAACCCGTTCGTTTGCCCAGATATAGAGCACAAACCAGGGCGGAAACGCCGGAACTGATGTGCACAACGGTGCCGCCGGCAAAGTCCAGCGTAGGGAACTTTCCGCCGAGCGCCGCGTTCAGCAAGCCGCCTTTGCCCCAGACCATGTGAGCGAGCGGGGCGTAAACCACCAGAAACCAGAGGATCAGGAAGACGACCGTGCCGCTGAACTTCATCCTTTCGGCGGTCGCGCCGGTGATCAATGCCGGGGTGATGATGGCGAACATCAGCTGATAGATCATGAAGGTGGATTGCGGGATGGTGCCGGCATAGTCTGGATTGGAGTCGGCGCCAACGCCGCGCAGGAAGGCGTGCTCGAAACCACCGATCACCGGCCCATTTCCACCGAAGGCCAGGCTGTAGCCCACCAGGGCCCACAAAACCGAGATCACGGCCATGAGCATGAAGCTTTGCATCATGATGGCGAGCATGTTCTTACGGCGCACCAGGCCGCCATAGAAAAGCGCTAAGCCGGGACCGGTCATCAAGAGGACGAGGGCGGCGCTGACCAGCATCCAGGAGTTATCGGCGGAGGATTGGGCGGCGCTGACACGTTGATCGAGTTGCGCGAGCTTGTCGTTCAGGGCTTTGGAGGAGTCGACGACGGCCGAAGTCGATGATCGCGGGGCGGAGGGCGTCTGGCGGGCGAGAAGGGGAACGGTGGGGAGCATGAGGAGCATGGCGAAGAAACAACAGCACTTCAAAACCACGTGCCTCATAGTTTGTATCCGCTCCGCTTCGAATGAATTGACGGCTTCCGGGGTCACAAAAAGAGTGACCGCTTCCCTGGTACAGAAGCCGCTTTTCGGGGACCGAAATGCTTTATCGAAGCGAGATTATACGCGGGACGCTGGGAAGACATGCTTTGAAATTTGCATCGAGCGAATTGATTTTTCTGATGGAGAGCGCTTGGGAGAAAGCATTATCTACAGCGTGGGTGCTGGCTCGACGGGTTCCTTGGGCTTGCCGATCTTCTGCTGGTCATCGACGGAGAAGAGCAAGAATTGGCTGAAGGTGTGACGCCGATGATAGCGCTGCCCAGAAAGTGAGGAGTACCAATCCGCGCTTTTCGGCAGCCAGAGGTGCATGGTGTCATTTCGAAAGGCGACCGGCCCGTATTCGATGAGTTGGTGGTCGCGCATCAGGCGAATCTCCGGCACCGGCCGCATCGTATCCGTTTCAATGGCGAGGATTTGAGAGCTGGTGGTGTCAATCCAGGCGCGACCCTTTAACCCGACGGCATAGGACTTGCCGCTGACGCGGTAGATGAGCATTGCGCTTTTCCGGTCGGTGCGCTGCTGGAAATAGACCATCCATGCGGGCTGGCCGCGCCACGTTCCGCGGCCCTCGCAGGAAAATTCATATTTCTCCTGGTAATACGGATGGAAAACGAGCGCCAGCGTGGGAAGGCCGATCGTGCCGATATTCCCGGGGAATTGCTGCGCGGAAACCGATCCGTTGCGGTATTCCTGCACGTCCAGATCGTGAGCGCCGAACGGGCGGATCTCCACCATGTAGTCAAACTTCCTGGTCTCCTTGGAGACTACCAGGCCGAGAGGGCTCAGGCTGGAATGCTCGACTTTTTCGGTAGCGGTGAAACGGTCGACATTTTCGACGAGCTCCTTGACGCGATCGCCGGTGGCCTGGATTACGTCTTCCAGGCGGCATGAAGCGCCGGGGTCCAGAACGAGCTTTTCTTGATCGATATCGGGCGGTATCCAGTTGGTTTCGGTGACGGGTGCAAGCGCTGGCAGCGCGGCCCCGGTGGGGTTGCCGGCGTCGGCTGAGCTTTTGTGACCGGCAAGGTCAGCGGCGGAGCTGCTTACTCCCGCGACCCCGTCCGCTTTGGGCTGAGTCGACTCGCGCATGCGTGCGATAAGCTGTTGCGCGATCGCTGCCTGCGGGGAGCGCGGTTGTTCGCGGAGGGATTGTTCGAGCGACAGAGTGGCGTGCGAATAATCCCGTTGAAGATATGCGGCTTGGCCCAGCGCCAGTAGTGCTGGCGCATGGTTGGGCGCGATGTCCACGGCCTTCTGGAGATAGGTCAGGGCTTTGCCGGACTCGTTCCGCCGCAGCAGGAGCACCCCCATCAAATAATTGCCGTCGGCGAAATTCGGCGCGATGGCTAGAGCGCGTGTCAAGTGCGTTTGAGTTTCGTCGAGCTTTCCAATCTGCATGGCGTGGAGACCCTTCTCGGTTTCCTTAATCGCCTTGGGAGGCACGACGCCGGCAGAGGAACTCCGAGATGGGTCGATGGAGCCTTCCGGAATCATGGCCACCACGACATTTTGGACTTGCCCGCTGAGGTTGACCGAGACGTTCTCACGCACGGTGCTATATCCCGGAGAACTAACCTCGAGTAAGTATTGGCCCGACGGGATGCCTTTAAACGCAGTCTCCCCGACTTGGTTGAAGCTGCCCTTCAGATCGACCGACATATCGATCGAGCGCAGCGTGACGGTGAGCGGGCTGACAAACGGTGAGCCGGTGTCTTGCTGTACGCGAACATTGATTTGGCCCTGAATGATCACATCCGTTGTCTTTGGAAGTACTGCGGGTGGGACAATCCCTGTTTGCGCCTGGAGAACACCGAATGGTGCGAACGAGAGAACGCTAGCTGCGAGAAGGGCTGATGTCTTTAGCTTCAGCGGAAAGAATGGAATTTTGCGACGCACGCCCGGGACCCCGTATCGGCAGCTACCCTGAGGTATTACTTTCCGTCCAATCCTAGGTCATGTCAATCGATGCCTCGGATGGAGTGGGTATTCGGAGCGCGCTACTTGTCTCGCATGACTATCATCGTATAATGCCGTGCTGGCGTTTGCGGTGCGGGTGCGCCTGAGGGCGCGGGGAGTTTCCCTTCCGGCGGTGTTCACTTGTGGGGAGCGCCGGGGTATCCTAAGGGAACGAGGCGCCCGCTTCGGAAAGCGGCCGCTACAACTGCTCGGAGAAGCGTAATTCTCGACTAGGCTAGAGTGAACATTCCATGAGAGAGACCTGCCAATGACCGAACGTCTGCCCATGGAAATATCCGTTCGAGAAGCGGACGGCGTGCATACGCTGGAAGTGCACGGCCGCCTGACCATCGGTGATCCGAGCGAGCAACTGACCGAGGTGCTGCAGTCGGTGGTGCAGGGTGGCGGACGCAAGGTGGTCGTGAACCTTAACGGCGTGCCGCAGATCGACAGCTCAGGGATTTCGTCGCTGGTGCGCAGTTCGATTCAATTGGCAAGGGAAGGCGGAGCGCTGCACCTGGTTTGCGGGCATGGGCGGGTACGCGATGCGCTTACGGTGACCCGCCTGGTCGAAGCGATTCCCACGTTTGAGACGGATTCTTCAGCGCTGGCCAGCTTCGCCTGAACGGATGACTTTCCCTCCAAACGTCTTTCCTTTGCGAATCTTTCTTGCCGTTGTCATCTGCACCGGGTTATCAGGTACGACGGTCGCCAAGGCCCAGGCCCTCGATGAACTCGCCACTCAATTGGCGAAAGAGACCAAGAAAGCGAAATTGAAATCTGTCGCTGTCATCGATTTCCTGGGAGCAGACGGATATCGTCTGGATCTAGGGTGGTATTTGGCAAGCAAGCTTTCTGCCGATTTGCTGAAGCAGGATAGACGGGGGTTTGATCGCGGCCGGTTGCAGGATTCCAAAGCGTCGGCAGTCGATCCAACTTCCAAAGAAGATATAAAGCGTATTGGGTCCACTTGGGGAGTCGACGCCATCGTCAGTGGTTCGGTTGAGATATCGCCCGAACAATATCTCGTGCGCACTACTCTCCGCCGGTCAACTGATGGTTCGGTGGTCGCCACACTATCGAAAGGCTTGCCGCATTCACGCATCCTCGACCTGCTAAGCCCAGCCGGAGCGGAATCGGACACCGAGAAGCCGATGCGGGCCGGCGTCATGGGAGTCGGCGTGCCCCAATGTCTGCAATGCCCTGTCCCGGTCAACACCGAGGCGGCGACGCAAGCAGGAGTTCAATCGGCGAGGGTCGTACTTGCAGTTACAATTTCCGCCAAAGGGATTCCGACTCAGATTAAGGTAGTCAAGTCTCTGGGTTATGGCATGACGGAGAAAGCCGTCGAAACCGTGAGTGACTGGAAATTGCGGCCGGCTCCGGGCCCCAACGGTCCATCTGTTCCCGTAATCGTGCCGATCGAGGTTGTTTTTCGCGCTTCCGCCACAGGACAAAAATAGCGTGGATCAAATCGCAGTCTTAGCCGCCCTTTTTTAGTTCCGCCAGGACGAGCTTCGCTAGTTCCTTGAGGGTTTCGAATACGCCTTGCCCGGTGACGGCCACGCCTTCCAGCACGGGTTCGCCCCTGCGCTGCAATTGTTTGGTGAGGTCGGGGATCGGGAGAGCGTTCGGCAAGTCTCGCTTGTTTAGCTGCAGCACATACGGAATGGTGTCGAAATTAAGGTTGTGCTCTTTCAGGTGTTCCTGGAGGTTCTCCATCGTTTCGAAATTGGCGTCCAGGCGCTCTTCCTGGGAATCTGCGACGAAGACGACGCCATCAGCACCCTTCAGGATCAACTTGCGGCTCGCCTCATAGAACACCTGGCCCGGAACGGTGTAGAGATGGAACCTGGTCTTGAAGCCGCGCACTGTGCCTAAATCGAGGGGAAGAAAGTCAAAAAAGAGGGTACGGTCGGTCTCGGTCGCCAGGGAAACCATTTTCCCCTTTTGGTTTTGCCCGGTGTGGTCATAGATCCATTGCAGATTGGCGGTCTTTCCGCCCAGACCTGGACCGTAGTACACCAGTTTGCAATTGATTTCGCGGGCGGGAAAATTGATGAAAGGCACTTGTCGTTTGGCCGGTCCTTGCTCCGGAACTAGTGTAGAAATTTATAGCACACGCGCCAAAGGCAGGCCACCCCTTCAACTCGTCGGATGTCGCGTCTTCGCTACGCACATCTAGTTTCGGCGAGTCGCAGCTTGTGCGGTAGAATAATTTTCGAAGCCTGCGCTAACGAGATAACGCGTAGTGTTACAAAAGAGTTAACTCCAAGACGCGTTGACGTGGGTAATCTGCTCTGTTATCTTCGCGGCATGGCAAAGGCGCACAAGCCCAATTCGACAAGTTCCGGGCGCACCAAGAGCGCCGCGCGTAGCAAGACTAAATCATTGAAAAGAAAACCTTTAACTCCACAACATCCTCCTCAGCGCGGTGGCGTCGAGATGGTCGATCCGCGCGTCCAAGCTCAGCTCAAGGTATACGATGAGGCTCTTTCACTGTTTCACCAGCAGAAGTTTGCCAGGGCCAAACAGGAACTTGAGAAGGTTCTTGAGGGGCCGAGCAAAGAGCTTGCCGATCGCGCTCGCATGCACTTAAAGATAGCCGAGCAGCGCATGAAGCCAAGTCATGAGCAGAATCCACGCACTGCCGACGAGCACTACCAGCGTGGCGTGGCCATGATGAACATCGGCCGCTGGGATGATGCGCGCGAAAGTCTGGATCGAGCACGCAAGGCGGCACCGAAGGCCGACTATATCCACTACGCGCTTGCGGCGCTCGATTGCCTCACGGGCGAAGCCGACTCGGCGATGAAGAATCTGAAGGTGGCGATCGAACTGCGCCCGGAAAACCGCTATCACGCGCGCAACGACGAAGATTTCGCATTTCTGCAGGAAGACCCGCGTTTCACCGAGATGCTTTATCCGGAGAAAGATGGCTCGGCTGGCTGAGGGTTAAAGGTGTTGGTGCCGAATTCCCATTTCACTCGCTTCAGGCGAGAAAGATGAAGAGTATCTGGTTAGGGCTGTGGCCGTCGCGATCCCCTGAAGTTTCCCGCCCATCGCCGATCGCCTGGTAGACCGGCGGACTGTTCGTGACACCCGCGCCCGGTTGTTCTGTAGAATGCTGCGTACCCGGTATGACATGAAAAAAAGCGCTTCCAAGTCGAGGCTGCCCGCCCGTGGAGTGAATGTCGTTGCGCTCGGCGGCGGCACGGGATTGTCCACGCTGCTTCGCGGTCTGAAGGACTTGGTCGTGCGGCGGCGTGACGAAGTTGCCGACAAACACCACCCCATCTCGGGCCTTACTGCCATTGTTACGGTCACGGACGACGGCGGCAGCTCCGGGCGGCTGCGCCGGGAAAACCGCATCCTGCCACCTGGGGATATTCGCAACTGCATGGTGGCACTCTCGCAGGACGAGGCGCTTCTAGGCCGGCTGTTCCAATATCGCTTCCACACGGGACGCGGCCTTGTTGGCCACAACTTCGGCAACCTGTTTCTGGCCGCGTTGACGCACGTCACTGGAGATTTCGCCGAGGCCGTGCGCGTCAGCAGCAAAATCCTCGCGATTCGCGGGCAAATTTTCCCCTCCACGGTTTCGAACGTTTCGCTCGTGGCTACCCTGGCCGATGGCCGCCGGGTTCATGGCGAGACACGCATCACCGCCAGCCGCACCGCGATCAAAAGACTCGCTCTCTCTCCGCGCTCGGCGCGGCCGCTACCCAAAGCGTTGGAAGCAATCGACGAAGCCGATCTGATTCTTCTCGGGCCTGGCTCGTTGTATACGAGCATCCTGCCGAACCTCCTGATTCCGCAGATCGCTCACGCCATCGCAAGATCTCGGGCGCCTCGCGTGTACATCGCGAATCTGATGACCCAGCCGGGTGAAACATCCGGGTACGCCCTTGCCGATCATCTCCGTGCCATCCGCCAGCACACATTCAGGCGCGTGATTGACTGGGTAGTCGCCAATCGGCAGCCGATTTCGCCCGACGTTGCCAGGCGCTACCGCGCCCAGGGTGCCGAGCCGGTTTCCGTCAATCTTGGGGATTTACAGAAACTCGGCTATCGAGTAGTTCTCGACAATCTTTTGGAGGAACATGGCGTCATTCGCCATAATCCCACCAGATTGTCACAGCTGTTGTTCGAGGAATTCCTATCGCGTCAGCCGCCTGAACCTTAGAGCTCTCGAGCTCTTGTCCTCTTGCGATCAGAAGTCCCAACTGTTCACCTGGTCGACGTCGTTCTTTGTGCAAATCCGCAATGGGCTGCCCCTCAGTAGCTTCGCTAGGTCACGCGGCCTCGTCTGCCGCTCCTTTGCATTCCGGCTCGCTTTCAACTTTGAGTTGGCGAATGTAAACTTCTCGTATGAAAGTCAGAATTCATCGAGAGCGGCCCGATCCCTGGCCGGTTCGCAAACAGCGCATAAAACATGCCTGGACGACGCCGTTCTGGGCCTTCGAGTGGATTCTCGAATGGGTCGCTTTTGCCCTCAGCCGATGGACCTTCCTCGACGTTCTTGAATACCTCGAAGGCTTCAGCGTGCTTATCGCGGTCATCTTTTACTTTTCCGAATCGGGCGACCGCCTCAAGCAAAAGCACTATCAGGCGTGGCAGGTGATTAACACTGCGCAAGGGAAAGGCGGCAGTGGTGGGCGCATCGACGCGCTACAGGAGCTCAACCACGATGGCGTTCCGCTCGTCGGTGTCGATGTCTCGGGCGCATTCCTGCAAAGCATCCACCTGGAACGCGCGCGCCTTCTGCGATCGAACTTCAGCGCCGCGGACCTCCGCAATGGCAATTTCAATTTCGCCGATTTCTCGGATGCCAACCTGCGCACCGCCAATCTTCGCGAGAGCCATCTGCAAGGCGCCAGTTTTCAGCGCGCCGAGATGGAAGATGCGGACCTCACGGACACCGACCTTACGGGCGCCGACCTAACTGGCGCCAGTCTCAACGATGCGGACCTCACCAACACGAAGCTCACGAATCTCCGGTGGCGCGATCTCGGCAGCGTCAAGAACGCCAACATCTATAATGTCAAGGACGCGCCCGAAGGATTCGTTTCCTGGGCCAAGCTGCACGGGGCGGTACAACTTAGTTCCGACTCGCGATGATCGTATATGGTGCCGTGAGCCGCTTGGGCTTTAGGCGGTGCGCCCGTTTAGCCTCATTGATTCCGCTACTCCGCCTGGTTCTGAAACGAATGAGCCCAAATGGCGCGCGCGCGTATACTCGCCTGCACTCATCACCCTGAGGTGGTGCCATGAATTTACGGCTGCGACTGCTGTATCTTGCACCGCTGCTTATTGCATTAGTGTGCGGGGCGGCGTTTGTCCAAGCACAGGACGCTTCGGGTCCGGGGGCCAAGCCCGCAACCGCGATGCCTTCCGTGCTCACGGTGCCACCCGAAGCACAGCCGTCCCCCCATTTCAGCGCCGAAGCTGCGACCAACGCTTACCTCGCGCGGATTCCTGCCGACGTCACCAGCCGCTCCGACGCCTATTTCGAAGGCGGCTATTGGCTGATCCTCTGGGATTTCCTGACTGGAGTGGTCATCTCCATTCTTCTCCTGCAATTGCGGTGGTCGGCGGCTATGCGGAATTTCGCCGAGAGAATCACACGATTTAAGCCATTGCAGACTTTTATCTACTGGATCGAGTACCTCATCCTCACTTCGATCTTAGGTTTCCCTCTCGGTGTCTACGAAGGCTTCTTCCGCGAACGCAAATACGGGTTGGCCAGGCAAACATTCGGGCCGTGGATGGGAGATCAGTTGAAAGCTTTGTTGGTGAACCTCGTTCTTGGCGGGTTGATCGCGATGCTGCTCTTCGGCGTGGTGAGGCGACTGCCGCGTACCTGGTGGATTTGGGGCTCAATCGTTTCGATCTTGTTCGTGATGTTTACCGTGCTGATTGCTCCCGTCTACATTTTTCCCATTTTCAACAAAATTACGCGCATCGACGATCCGCGGATCACGGGGCCGATTCTGAGCCTCGCCAGGGCCAACGGAATCCCAGCCAACGATGTGTACGAGATCGACGCGTCCCGGCAGACCACCCGCATGAGCGCCAACGTAAGCGGACTTGGGAGCACCACGCGGATAACCCTGAATGACAATCTGCTCAAGCGCGGGTCGCCGGAAGAGATCCAATTCATAATGGGCCACGAAATGGGCCACTATGTTCTGCACCATATCGCCAAGGATATGCTGTTTCTGCTAGTCGTTATTGTGATTACTTTTGGATTTCTGCGCTGGTCACTGAGCTGGACATTGGCCCGCTGGGGTGAGCAATGGCAGATTCGCGGCATCAGCGACACAGCCGTTCTGCCACTTGTTGTGCTGCTGGGCTCGATCCTGTCGTTCGTACTGACACCTATCATGAACACGCATACGCGAACCGCCGAGCAAGAGGCTGACATGTACGGGCTCAACGCCAGCCGGTCGCCGGATGGCGCCGCCCAGGCCGCAATTCATCTTGGTGAGTATCGCAAAATGAGTCCTGGCCCGATCGAGGAGTGGGTTTTCTTCGATCACCCTAGCGGGCGGAACCGAATTTACGCGGCGATGCGCTGGAAGGCGGAGAATCTTCAACTTTTAACGCCGCAGCCAGCTTCAAGGTAGGCCTTTGTCGCCGCGTCTCGTTGGAGATGGAAGGGCAGTGCCGCGGATTAGATCGTTAATAAGCCCAGCGGAGTAGAACCCCGCCGGTGGTGTACCCAGCACCAACTGCGGCCAACAACACCAGGTCGCCCTTGCGCAGGCGGCCTTCGGCAACAGCGTCACGCATCCCCAGGGGTAGTGTGCCGGCGGTTGTGTTGCCGTAGCGGTCGATATTGACCATGACTTTGGAATCGTCCACGCCGAGACGTTCTTGCATGGCGCGAATAATCCGTAAATTGGCTTGGTGAGGGACAACCAGCGTCAGATCCTCGCTGGTAAATCCATTGCGCTTCAGCAGGCAAGCGGCCAACTCTGCCATGCGGCGCACCGCGTACTTAAATACCTGTGAACCGTCCTGATGCACCACGTGCATATTTCTCTCGACGGTTTCGCGTGTGGAAGGATTCAGCGACCCGCCGCCGGGCATGTACAAGTAACTTCCGCCGGAGCCGTCAACGTCGTGTTCGAAGTCCAGAATTCCTTCGCCGTCCTTCGCGGGCTCCAGCAGCACCGCACCGGCGCCATCGCCGAATAGCACGCATGTGGCGCGATCCTTGTAATCCAGAATCTTGCTCATCGAATCGCTGCCGATCACCACCACTTTCCTGTGCGTGCCGGCGCCCACGAATTGCGCTCCTACCGTCAGGGCGTAGGCAAAACCCGAGCAGGCCGCGGAAAGGTCGAATCCCCACGCTCTCTTCGCGCCGAGCCGGTCCTGGACCAGACAAGCAGTCGCCGGAAAGAACATGTCAGGGGTGACGCTGGCCAGAATGATCAGGTCGATGTCGCCAGGGTCGGTGCCAGTCTGCGCCAGCAGTTGTTTGGCGGCTTCGGTAGCCATGTCCGACGTGGCGACGCCATTCTCAACAATGTGGCGCTCGCGGATGCCGGTACGCGTGCGAATCCACTCATCATTGGTATCCACCATTTTTTCCAGGTCGGCATTGGTCAGCACCTTGGGTGGCACGTAACCCGCGACGCCGGTGATCTTGGCCGCGATGCGATGGGACATGGCGCTCCTTGTGCTCCCTCACTTGCACACGAACACTGAATTCTAAGCGATGCCGCCGAGACGTGACAATAAACGTTCAATCCTGCGGCGGGAGTATTTCGTAGTCCCAGGTGAGTGTAGCGGTTTTCGTGAGCATCGCGGAGACTGAACAATACTTTTCCTCGCTTAGTTCGATAGCGCGCTTTGCGGCGACGTCGTCCACCCTTCCACGAAGCTGATAGAGCAGCTCAAATTTCGTCCAGACGCGTGGCGGGTCCGACGCTCGCTCGGCAGAGCAGATCACGTTCAGCGCCTGGAGCTTTTGCCGCTTCTTTTCCAGAATGAGCACAACGTCGACCGCCGTGCAGGCTCCCAACGCCAGGAGCAGCAACTCCATCGGGCCGGGCGCTTTGTTGGATTTCCCGTCAGCGTCTATCGTAATGGCATGCCCGGATGGGCCGGTCGCCACGAATTTCTGTTCCCCGATCCATTGCACCTGTGCCGTGACCATGCTGGCCTCCTACCGCTGAACAAACAGCATAGCAAGAAGGCACGATTCGCTGCCGGGAGGATACCTGGCGCTACAACGCAAGCTCCGACGTCTCGGCGGCCAGGGCCTTGCTGAAGCTGCTGGGGGCAAGTATACGGCGATGGATGTTCCTCATAGCGCAACGGGAACACTCGGAACTCGCGCATAAAGATGACATGCATATGACCCTCCCATGACAAGGCCAAGGCGCGCGGCAGCGACGATAGATGTCGAAAGAAACAAGTTGAGCTGCACAGCCTAACGAAGTTTGGCCAGGGAAGAGAGGTCCGACCGCACCATGAACAGAGAAGCCTACGCGCTTCGAGCCAACGCGCCCGCCACGCGTTCGAATGCGATTGTGGCGCGCCGCACAGCGCGTCTGGCCGCTCGGATTTCGCGCGGGAAGGATCCTGGCGCGAAGCTAGAAGCTAAACCAATGACGGAAGGGCGACAGCGCAAACCTGACAACCTCCAGTTCAATGAAACGCTACGGCTGGCACAGCAAGGCGACGCCTCCGCCTTTGAGGAAATCTACCGGATGCACTCCCGGCGCGTTTATTCGCTTTGTCTACGGATGCTCGGCGATCCGATGGAAGCAGAGGACCTGGCGCAAGAAGCGTTTCTGCAGCTTTTCCGCAAGATCCACACGTTCCGCGGCGAATCGGCATTTTCCTCGTGGCTGCACCGGCTGACGGCTAACGTAGTATTGATGAGCTTTCGCAAAAAGAAGGCGGTTGTTTCGTCGCTCGATGAAATAACCCGAATCAACGACGAGGACAGCGTTCCGCGCTGGGAGATTGGCAATCCGGACATTCGAATGATCGGCGTCTTCGACCGCGCAAACCTGCAAACCGCCGTAGAGCAGTTGCCGGAAGGCTATAAGAGGATGTTTCTGCTGCACGACGTCCACGGCTACGAGCACAACGAAATCGCCAAGATTCTCGACTGCTCGGTCGGCAACTCGAAATCGCAATTGCATAAAGCCCGCAAGCGTCTGCGCGAACTGCTGTATCGACTGAAGGACCGGCGTCCGGGAACTGCCGCTCGGACAGCTAGAGGCTCATTGGCCGTGGCGGTTTAGGGGCATCCGGATTTCAAGAGTGGAAAGTCAAAACCGCCAGTGGAACTGCCCTCGCGCCGTGCGTTCAAGTCAGGCCTGCAGCAGGGATTGCAGTTGCTTGATCAGGTCAAAGCCCGCGTCGGAGGCGTCGGCGGCGTGGAAGTCCGGGGGCAGCTGCAGAAACGGAATGTGCGGATCCAAACGACGGAATTTCTCGAACGCTGGCGTAGCGGATTGCACACCCGGACCACAAATTACCGCGCGTGGCTTCATGGCCGTGAGAAGCGTGGCCGCATCGGCAAGGTAACGCGTACTTTTTACCTCGAAGCCAGCAGGCTTGAGGATAGCGCTCATGAAGGCGAGCAAGTCGCCGGATGGATCGACGCAAAGAACCTTGGAATTCGAGGTCCAGGAATGCGCTTCACGAGGCGACGGACCCTGGGCAAAAGATGCGAGCGCTTCTCGTTCGGTGGGATAGATAGAAAAGACAGGGAGCAGGTTGGTGGCTTTGAGAACGCTTTGAACGAAAGGCGATACCTCGCAGAGCTTCAAATCGCCACGGTGCGCGCGCAGCATGCCCACCAGTCGAACCAGCGCGCCCAGGCCGCCACTATCCAGGTAGCTGACCTCGGCCAGCTGCAGGACGTATTTTTGCGTTTCCAGACGATGCTTTTCCACTTCTTGCTGCAGCAACTCAACCTCTTTGCCAACAACAATGCGGCCCTGGCAGCGGATCAATGCCACGCCCGCTGTGCATTGCGAGTGCAGTGTGAGATTCATAAGCGGGTAGAAGCTATATCAGACGTACGGTGCGGGCAAGCTAAGAGTCGAAAGCGAATGAGGGCTTCAGCTTTTCTTGCGGGCCAGATGGAAAACCATTGGCATGTCCATGCTGTCCTGGCGCCACGTCCAGGCTTCCGTGATGTGTTCGGAATCTTCAAAGCGGATCACCAGATGATGCTGGTGGCCCGCGGCTGGTGAGGGAAGATTACCGGCGCTCACGAAATCGAAAGCCAATTCCTTGGGATCTCCGGTGGCGGGTACGACGCGCATCCGCGGTTGGTTGTTCGTTGGGCAGAAGTGCACGAGGGCGATTCCATCTCCATCCAGACTGTAGACCGTGACCATGTCTTCCATACCCGTTGGCGCGAGAGTCTCCATCACAGCAGTGCCTGGGACGATCGACTTAAAAGACGTTTTAACGGGTTTGCCTTTGTCGTCTTTTCCCTCCCAGTCGCCCGCGAGCGACTGGATTTTTCCAAATGCCGACGCCGAGTTCGATCCCGCGAACAAAGGCGCGATGGCGATCAGGATGAGAACAAGAAGGAGGAGCAGACGAGAAAGTGTCTTCATAAGCGGCTCTCCAGGTTCAGCAAAACGGAATTTCGGACACAGGGCTCGTTGCTAACCTTGGACGCATCGCAAGGCGGAAAGATAGCAGGCGGCTATCGTAAGTACCGAAAAGCAGAACTAGGTATTGCGGGTCAACGAAGCGACTTCGATTATGGGGTTGGGAAGCTGGCGCATGGTGCGAACGAATAGCTCGACAATCCTGCCATCGAATTGGGCATTGGAGCAGCGCTCGAGTTCGGCGAGAGCCTCGGTGGCGGCACGGGCCTTCTTATAGGTACGGTCGCTAGTGATGGTATCGAACGCGTCTGCCACGGCGATAATGCGTGCGCCCAGCGGTATCTGTTCACCGCTCAACGCGTCGGGGTAGCCGGAGCCGTCGAAATACTCGTGATGGTGGAGGACCATCTCGCGGATGCGCGCAAGCGGTGTGAGCGGGTCGAGAATCTTCGCGCCGAAGGTGACGTGAGATTTCATGGTGTCCCACTCGTCGGGATTGAGCGGGCCGCTCTTGTTCAAAATATTTTCGGGGATGGCGACCTTGCCGATATCGTGTAAAACTGCGCCCAAGCGAACCTCTTCCACTTCGACGTCGCTCATGTTCAGGGCCTCGGCGATCAGCGCCGCGTACGCTGATACTTTTTGCGAGTGGCCCTGCGTGTAATGGTCCTTTGCGTCGATCGCGAAGGCCAATGATGTGACCGTGTCCAGAACCGCTTGGGGCAGCGCCTGCGGAATCTCGGCGGCTTCGGTAGTACCGGTCGAGACTTCGGTTGAGGCAAGAGACTCGGTGAACTGCTTGAGCCGCGAGTAGATCTCTTCGAAAGCTTCCGGTCCCGTCGAGAACAACCGTTTTAATGTGACGCCGAGATACGCCTCCAGGACGTCGCGCTTCCACTTCTTGGCTTCGTTCGGATCAAAGTGATCGGCAGTGGAGACCGCGTTCCCGCCCTGATGCTTCGAGAGATACATGGAAGCGTCAGCGACCTGGATCAACTCCTGCGGCGTGGAGCCGTGGAGAGGGTAGCAGGCAATGCCAAAACTTGCGCTGATATTTTTCTCCCGCAAAAGTGGATCGGCTGAGACCCATCCACGCAACTTGGTGGCAAGTTGGCGGGCGTGCTCCATGTTGGTTTCAGGCATAAGGATGACGAATTCATCGCCGCCGTAGCGCGCGACCACGTCGGAGCGGCGGCAGTTGGTTTCGAGAATGTGTCCGACGCGCTGAAGCACCAGGTCGCCCTCCAAGTGGCCGTAGAAATCATTGACGAATTTAAAGCGATCCAGATCCATTAACACCAGCGCAAAAGCCCGGCCAGCGCGCGTCGAACGCTTCCACTCGGCGGAAAGCGCTTCCATAAAGAAACGGTGCGTCTTCACGCCAGTGAGGCCGTCGGTGATGGCCTGTTCTTGGGCCTTCTGGAACGCCATGGAGTTGTGCAAAGCGCCGGCGATCAAGTCTGCCAGAGTGCGCAGCAGCAGCACTTCCTCTTCAGAGAAATCCACCTGCTTCGAGGATTCCACGTAGAGAATGCCATGCAATTGCTCCGCGTAAAAAACCGGCAGGGCGATGGCGGTTTGGGAATCGGGCAAGAGCGGCTTGAGACCTGCATCTTCGGGTTTAGCAGCGCTATAAGCGGCCATCTGCCCATTGCGTGCGACGTGGCCAATAAGTCCGGCGCCGAGTGGAATACGCAGACCAACCGCGCCGCGACGGCTGCCCGACTCCGCCTTGATAACAAGCTCGCGCGTGGAGTAGTCAAGTTCGCCGATGCCGATGTGATCTTGGTTGAGACCGCTCTCCAACTGCTCAGTAATCTTGGCGAGCATCTCGTCGGGGTGGAGAGTGGCGATGGCGTTTCGCGAAATGGTATTGAGCAGCGCAAGGTGACGGGCCTTGGTTCGTTCTTCTTGAAACAGGCGGGCATTCTCGATGGCGATGCTCGCTTCGCTGGCCAGCACGCGCATTAGCTCGAGATGCCCTTCGTCAAAGGCATGATCCTGATCGGAGAAAACCCCCATGGCGCCAATGGCATGGTCGTAGGCGACCAGCGGTACGACGCACAGACATCCCTTCGCGCGAATTGGCTCCACGCCGAGTTTCCGAGCTTCGGCCAGATAGTTCTCCCTGATCAACACGGGCTGGCGCGTTCGAATCACGTACTCATTCATATGATTGCCGGCAGGGCGCGTGCGCTTCGGCATGCGCATCCCATCGATAATTTCCAGATCAAAAACAATCTCATCGTGCGCTGCGTCGAGCCCAACAATGTAGAAATTTTCCACATCGAAGAGGCGGCGAAGCTCTTCCCAAATCTTACACAGCAGATCTTCCTTGTTCAGTGTGGAGCTAAGCGCCCGGCCAATTTCGTTCAGCACGTGTAACTCTTCGGAGCGCCGGGAGGTCTGCTGAATCAGGTAGCTGTTTTCGACGGCCATGCCGATCTGATGCCCGAGAGCGAGCAGCAGGCGTAGCTCGGCGGGAGTGAAGCGCCGATTGTCCGGCGTGCCAAGCAATAGCACGCCGAAGGCTTGCTCCTTGGCTTGCAGGCTAATGATCACGACGCTGCGAAGTCCCTGGGCAAGCGCCAGTTGCCGGAAACGCCGTATGCATTCTTCCTTTTCCAGCGCGGCGAGCGAAGAATCTCGGAGATCGCGGAAGCCAAGAAGGCCGCCAAGCCGCGCCACCAGGCTGACGAGGTAATCGTCGAGACCCTCTTCCTGGGCAACGCGACAAAAATCGTCGTTCAGGCCCGCGGCAACGACCGACGTGGGACCCTCTGGGTCGCCGTGATGCAGGAACAATGCTCCAGCGGGCAGGCGCACGACACCCAGAACACGGTCGAGCGCCTGCGAAAGCATGCGCTGTATCTCACCGCCAACGAAACTCGATGTGGCCAGATTCAGGTTGGACAGCGCGAGCATGTTGCGTTCGATGCGGCGCTTTTCTTCTTCATAGGTAGCCATGACCATGAGCATGGCGACAAAGGCGGAAGGCACCGCGGCGAGCGGCCGAAAGCCGACTTTGTCCGCGCCAGCTGTTCCCAGAGAGAACAAGAAGACCGAAAGGCGAAGGACAGCCCACGCAAAAAAAGAGACTGCCAGCAACCGGTCGGCGAGGGTTTCCTGGCGGCGGCTCTCTAGCCAGAAAACAACAGAGATGGCAACAAACAGCAAGATGGAGGGGACAACAACAGCCACCGCGGTTAGATAGTGGAATGCGTTCGCTGCGGCTAACAGACCCAGAACGCCCGCCGCTGTGGCGCAGGTCGCGATCCAAGGTTTGTGTTGAGCGTAGAGTTGTGCGCCCAGAAAGAAGAACAGCGCGGCGACAGCGTATAGCCAATGGTCCAACGACTTTAAAAGCTCGCTGTAAGACGTCCCCCAGGCAACGGCCGGGCTGAGATAGTGCAGAGCGAACAGGCTCCAGCCAGCAGTCCACAGCAGCAAATAGGTTTGGCGCTTGAGGGTGTAGATGTACGCGAAGAAGCCCGCCACCAGAGAGGTAGCTGCCAGTAGGGCTAACGCAATGAAGCTTTCGTGAGTCAAGGTCGAACCGATTCTCTCGATCGCGTCAACGACGTCGCGATTTTGCACGATCGAAGCAAAGCTAATGATGCGTATGTTGTTGACCCGTACTTGTCCGAGGCGCAAGCGGGATTTGTACGCCGCAGGCGATCAGACTTCCACACACAAAACAAAGTACTTGCGTAGATTATGGCCTACCAAAATTCCACTGAGCAACCGTACCAGCGTACTGGTGGCTAAAGAGACAGCAGATAGGGATAGTACCACTGAATTATATGAGAAGTGGTGCCCAGGGAACGCCGAACACGTTGTGCCGGTTGGACGGAATACAGGCCTTTCGCTACACTGAAGTGTTCGAATTTGCGCCAAAGGCGCAGCAAACCATGAGTGAACCCCTACATAAGGCAGCAAGCGGTGTGCGCGTTCGCTTTGCGCCCTCGCCGACGGGGTATTTGCACGTCGGCGGGGCGCGTACCGCCCTGTTCAACTGGCTGTTCGTCCGCCAACAGCGCGGGACCATGATTCTGCGCGTCGAAGATACCGACGCGGAGCGCAATAAGCCCGAGTTGGTGCAGGGGATCATCGACGGCCTCGCCTGGTTGGGCGTGGATTGGGATGAAGGGCCGTTTTTTCAATCGCAGCGGCTCGACCTCTATCGCGAAGCGGCGAAAAAATGCCTGGCAAACGGAAGCGCTTTCCTGTGTTACTGCGCCGCGGAGAAGTATGCGGGCGGCGATCACGCCGCGGACGGCAGCGCCGGCGTGGAGAAGGTGAGGCGCGTGGCGCGGTGCTCCTGTCGAGACGGCAAGGCCTCGGTGCCGGGCGCTAAACCCGCGATTCGCTTTCGGGTACCAGCGGGCAAGACGGTCTTTGTCGATGAGGTTTTTGGCGAGCGCGAATTTGATAACGAGGAAATCGAGGATTTCGTTCTGCTGCGCTCGGGCAAGGATGGTGAAGAGTGGGGCATCCCGACCTACCAGATGTGCGTCGTCGTTGACGACATCGACATGCGTATCACGCGCGTGATTCGCGGCGCGGACCACTTGTCAAACACGCCCAAGCAGGTGCTGCTTTACCGCGCGCTGGGAGCCGAACTACCCGTCTTCGCGCATCTACCCCTCATCTTGGGGAGCGATAAATCAAGGCTGTCGAAGCGGCATGGCGCGACCGACGTCAATATGTACCGAACCGAAGGCTTCCTTCCGGAGGCGTTCCGAAATTTTCTGGCGCTTCTTGGATGGGCGCCGGGCGGCGACGAGGAATTCTTACGGACCAAGGACTTGATCGAGAAATTTTCGCTGGCCGGAGTGAGCCGGACCAACGGCGTTTTCGATCGGCCCAAACTGGAATGGTTCAACACGCAGTATCTCCAGAAGCTACCGATTGAGGACCTGCTGCCGGAGGTCGAGGCGGAGCTCAAGCGAAGTGGGTTGTGGAAGGAAGAGTGGGCGGCCGGGTCCGGGCATGAGTGGTTCTCGAGGACAGTAGATTTGTTGCGGCCTCGAGTCCGGCTGCTGCCTGATTTTTCGACGTGGTCCCGGGCGTTCTTCAGCGACGAGTTTCCCATTGAAGAAGCTGGCAAAGCTAAATTTTGGAAGGATCCGAAAGTGCCGGAACTTCTCGCGAAGCTCGCAGACGCTCTTGCGGCGCTGCCCGAGTGGAATCATGATGCGTGCGATCACACCCTTCGAGCGCTGGCAGAAACCGCGGGCGTCAAAGCTGGCCTGTTGATCAATGCGACCCGCGTGGCCATCGTGGGCCAGTCAGTAGCGCCGCCGCTGTTCGATACGATGGTTGTGCTTGGGCAAGAGCGCGTGGTGAGACGGTTACGCGCTGCCACTTCCAGTTAGTTTCCCGGGACCGGAAGGTACGCGCGCTGCCAGAAAGGCAATCGACTAGCTTAGCGCTTGCTATTCGGCTTCGGGCCTTTGCTGTCCTTGGAATCCTTACCGTCGCTGCTCTCGACTCCTAGCTGCTTCTTGATCGTTTTGTGAAACACGCTCACGCCCAGCGTGGGCTCATTGCGCGTACCGGTGATCGTGATGGGCAGGAGTGTGCCGGCGCCTTCCTTGCTGAAAAAAGGATCGACCGCTTTCAGGAAAAAGGATTTCTTTCCTGTTACCGTTTGCGATAGCTTCGCCCGCAATCTCAAATGCCCGTTGAAATCAAGTTTGCTCTCTCCAATGTCGTAAATGCCCTGCAGGTTCAATTGTGCTCCTGGCACGGCAAAATTCAGTTTGCGGAACCGGATGACACCCTTCTCCAATCTGAAATCGCCGCGTAGATCCGACACCGAACTGCCCGCATCCTGGTTCTCCGGCTGGCCTTCCGCGTGGCGGCTCAGCGAAGCTAGCTTGTCGCGAATCTCAGGGCTCGACCACTTCGCGTCCTCCACGCCAACTTGGCCATCCAGAATCATCTTCTGCAAAACCTTTTGCTTGCCGGGCGGCAGCAGCAATTTCGCCTTGATCTTTGCCGGACCGGTCATGAAAGGCTTATCAGAATTCACGGCAAGGCTCAACATGTCTTGTATGCGGGCGTCGGGCGCGCTGACGTTGAGAGTAATGATGTGGCCTTGTTTTTCTGGCACACGCACAACGCTGCCCTCCGCGATGATCAATGAGCTCCCCAGCGTGGCGCGCACTGGGTGCAGGTACGTGTCGCCGTCCGTGCCATTTACCGTCGCTGAAAAATCCGTGTGCAGTGGAACCGGCCGCCCAACCGGATCAAGCGAAAAGTTCGGTGTATCGGTTTTCCCTTCCACTTCGATTTCGTTCAATTGTCCGCGATAATCGCCTGTGGACGACAACGTGCCGGCGATTCCAGGAAATGGGCCGAGGTCCGCGTCGGTAAACTTGTACGAGCCGGTGACCGGTGTATCTCCGGGCTCGTCGGCATCCCAGGGCCCGAACGTTCCTACCGTCGCGATTTCACCCTGGGGCTTGGCGTTCGTCAGATTTCCGTGAAAGTCGAACGGCTTGTCCACGCCCACTGACTTCAACACCAGGTCGTGAATGTCGAAGTCGAGCGGCTCTTTTCCGTCTTTCTTCGGCACGATCACGAGGTCCGTATCATTGCAGACGATTTCATCGACGATAACCGACGGAATCGGCTTCTTTTTCGGAGATGGCGGCTTTGGCTCCTTCTTTTCACCGCGCGGCGGAATGGTGATGGTCATATTCTCGACGTAGATTCCCGGGATATGCCGTGGAGCGCGCAGGATTCCCAGAAAGCCCAGATTGAATGAGAATTTCTGTACGTGAAACATTGGTGGGAGATCGCGGCGGTTATGATAGCGGATGGACAGCCCTTCGCCATCGACACCCATTTGGGGCAGAAGGTTCACATGCAGCTGTTCCAATTCCACCTCGCTATTGAAGCGCTGTTGCAATTCACGGACGACCCATTCGCGCGTTCGGTCGTCGATATTGCGCGTACGTAGAATGACAAACAGCACCAGGCCGGCCAACAGACCGACCACAATACCGACAACATACGGCCACTTGGGACGCGGGCGGGATTCGGCGTGCACAAAGTGCTCCTAGAACGGCGAGTCTAACGGTCCAAGTTAGATGCTTTATCGCTGCGATTGGAACAATTCGGGGTGCGCCGCGCGGACGGATGTCGGCCCAGACGCGACCGTCACGGGGGCTTCAACGTCCAGCGTTACCGGAGGCAAGCAGACCTCGCTGCTGCACGCTTGGTAGCGCAGCTTCAAAGGAATGTGCTGCGCTCCCAGCGGGGCATCGGGGAGAGCGGTAACTTCCATGCGAAGAATGACTTTGCCCTCGTAAACATTGAGAGGCTTCTTAGAGAACGAAAAGGTATGCAACTCGCCCTTCGGATAGGTCACATCACCGGTCTTGAACCCGGCAGGCGCCTCCGAGCGGAGATCGGTTGCGATGAGGTAGTCCGCGGATTTTTCCCGTGCGTTGATATGAAATCCATCGCGGATTTTCAGGACCACTGCAATCTGAAACGATCCACCGCGAGCAACGGGATCAAACGAGGGGAACGCGGTGGGAGACACAACCTCTCGGCCAGAGGGTATCTGTGCCAGACCTGGGATTGCACCAGTCACACAAATGAAACACGCAAGAATCGCGAAGCAGAATCTCAAACGGTCACCTGCTCACCGAGTTGCTGCGAAATCACGCGGCCCATTACCTCGCGCAAATCTTCGCCAGTCTTTTCGAGAACAAACGAACTACGCGCATCCGACCAGCCGAGTTTGAAACTCGTGGAAAGCGCCGAAATCCAGATTTCGCGGACCGGAGCGTTGGGTGAGATCACAAATTTGGCTTCTTCCGGCTCCTCGAAAATGACCTCAAGTTTGCCGCTCTCGCCCTCGACATCGAAGCCGTGCGCGTCACCAAGCGCAAGCAGACGCCGCTTCAACTCTTCGAAGGCCGCATCAGCCTTTCGCTGGAAGTCTTTTTCGTCGAGCATGGTTCGAGGGTATCAGAGTTGCGATTCGATGGTCTTGGAAATGTCGTCGTAGCTGATCAAGCCGGTGATGCTCTTGATCTGCTTGCCGTCGCGGCTGATCAGAACGCTGGTGGGATAGCCGATCAGTCCGCCGAACTTGTCGGCCGCCGCGTCATTGCCAATCACGATCGGATAGTTCATTTGGGATTGTCCGCCCTTTACGTCAAAGCGCTCTTTCCCGACGAACGGCGCGACGACTTTGCGCCCTTCATCGTCCATCGCGACTCCGAGCACGGTAAATCCCTTCGCTCCGTACTTCTGCTGCAACTCGATCAATTCCGGAATTTCCACCTTGCAAGGCTCACACCATGTCGCCCAGAAGTTGACCAGAACGATCTTGCCCCTGTATTGCGCGAGACTGATGTCCTTCCCGTCCAGGTCTTTCAACGTGAGGTCGGGCGCGGGCTTGCCACCGCCCGGGGCATCCATCTTTGCCGCCGAGACGGACGAGGTGGTGTGGGGCAATCGGGTAGCCTTATCCGCATAGTGCGCCCCGATTACAATTACTACTAATATCGCGATAACGGCCAAAGCTGACTTCTTCATTTCAGTCCCTCAAACTCGATTTTCTCAGAAACGCCGTGGTCAATCCAGTCGTCCTTGGGCGAGGGCGCCGTCACTTCGCCCCGGTCAAAGACCGCTCAAGCCAAAGAACTATCGCATTCAGAAAGCTCAACTTACCCGCGAGCCAGGTCAGCCGGTTGACGAAAACCAGCCCTCCAACAAAGAGGAGCAGAGCGCCGCTAAACAATTCGACGGCGTGGAGATGCTTTCGGAAGCGCTGGTAAAATTTCAGGAACTGCCCGATGCCAAGGGCGGTCAGCAAAAACGGAACCGCCAGGCCCGCCGAGTACACGGCGAGGAGCAGCACTCCGCGCGTGATGGTGTCGCTGGCGGCAGCCAAGGCCAAAACTGTAGCTAGAATCGGCCCGATGCAAGGTGTCCATCCGAACGCAAATGCAAAACCCAGTAGAAAGCCGCTCCAGATACCCGGTTGTTTACCTCCGCTCCGGAGGTGCACGTCGCGATTCAGCCAGCGCGTCATCGCCGGGCCGAAAAATCCAATCATCGAAAGCGAAAAGAAATGAACCGCGCCCAGTCCGGCAAACAGCGCGCCACCCCGTATCAAAGCAATTACGCCGAGAATCGCAAGCAGCACGCCTAGGATCAACCCCACACGAACCGTGAGCTTGATCAGCAGCCCCAACAGATGCAAACCAAACAGCAGAATCAGCGCGCCAGCGATGGGCGCGAGCGTCCCCCGATGCTCTCGCAAAAACGACCCCACCACGCTAGCAGATGCCCCGAAGGAAATGAACACCACTGAAAAACCCATCACGAACGCCAGCGCCGAGGCAAACAGTCCGCCCCGAGGCTGCTGCCCCTGACGCAGTTGCTCCATGCCGATGCCCGAAAGCATTGAGATGTAACCCGGGACCAATGGAAGAACGCACGGGGAAAGAAAAGAAACGAGTCCGGCGAGAAAAGCGGCTGCCAAAGAAACGTCGGTCATGCTGGGTCAGTCCTCAGTCGTCTGCATGCGAAAAGGGGCCGAAGCGTACAAGTGCGTTTGACGGTGCACAATTATCTATTGTCCCATAACTCGCGGCGGCTTTCGTTCCAGGCTAAGGCGTCAAACGGATGACGTCGCCTCTCGATTCGCGAATGCCCGCTTCGATCCATACGTTCCGCTTGGTTCAAGCCATTCAATCCCGGCGTGGTCAAGAAGGAAACCTGATTCGCACCTAGCTTATTCCTGCCGCAAGCCCAATTTGTTAGACGCTTGCGCTCCCGCATGAATGACATTACGTAAGCGAAAGGGCGACAGATGAAGGTTTCCGATGGCGCGAGCGGCTTTCCGCACGTCGCAGCGTCTCCTTAACGCAATAATAATAAAGAGCTTACCTCGCGATGGCTTGGCGTGAGCATTGCAAAGTTCCTGCGGGGCGCCTGATGGGCCCGGCGACTAAACGTATGCATTGGACGCCAAATCGAGTGACTTTTCTCCGCGTTGTTGTCGGCTTCGCCGCGGTCTGCCTGTTCGGCCGCGACCCGTGGCTGAACCTGACTGCAGTGGCCCTCACCGTGTCTTCGATTGCCCTTGACGCGTTGGATGGGCATATCGCTCGACGCCAGAATCTCGCCACCCCCGAAGGCGCACAGATCGATATTCTTGGCGACCGCATGATCGAAAATGTCTACTTCACCTATTTTGCGGTGGTCGGAATGGTGTCGCTGTGGCTGCCGGTCTTTTTCTTCGCCCGTGGCGCCGCAACCGATTTTCTGCGTGGCCTCGCCATGCGAGCGGGCCATTCTGGGTGGGGCGCGAACGTCATGCTGCGAACGTGGTGGGGGCGGACGCTGGTAGCTTCGCGCTGGAGTCGCGGCCTATATGCCGCCATGAAGTGCCTCTGTTTCTGTTATCTCGGACTCGAACTGGCGCTGACGCGCGGCCCGGCCGCTTTGTTCGGCGAACTTGCCCCGGATGCGCACGCAGCGATTCGCGTAGGTGCTCTCGCGCTGACTTGGGCGACGGCGGCCTTCTGCCTCGTGCGCGGCTTGCCGGTTCTTGTGGAGGGCTGGCGCCACAGGATGGCAAGTCTGGCCTCCGCGAACACCGCAAAAACTTCGGCTGGAGATGCCGTATGAACGCCAACCAAACGGGTGGCCGGGTTGCGGCGTTTTTCGACTTGGACGGTACACTTCTGCCCCTGCCCTCACTTGAGCGGCGTTTCGTCGGCACGCTCCGCGGCCGGAACGCGATTCCCGCTAAGAATTACTTCCGATGGCTCGCCCAAGCCATTCACCTTGCTCCGTTCGGAATCACCGCCATCACTCACGCCAACAAGACCTATCTGAGCACCGTCCCCGTCAGCGCGACACGGAACCAGCTCCCTGCCTTCTTCCCGGCCGCGCTCGATTGCGTGGCTCGACATGCAGCCCAGAACCATTTCATTATTCTAGTCACGGGCACCCTGGAACCCCTCGCGAAACAAGCCGCTCTCGCGCTAACCCTGCGTCTTCTCGTTCGCGGCATCACCACCTCGGTCGGTGTCTGCGCCACGCCGCTAGAAGAAATCGAAGGTCGCTGGACCGGTCGCATCACCGGCGAAGCTATCTTCGGCAAAGCCAAAGCCTCCGCCATACAACGCATCGCCGCAAGCAGTGCTTTCGATCTCGCACGCTCCTACGGGTATGGCGACGCAACCCATGATCGCTGGATGCTCGGCGCGGTCGGAAGACCCGTGGCGGTAAACCCTTCGCGCGAATTAGAGCGCATCGCCCGTTTGCGAAACTGGCCGATTCTCCTGTGGAAAGAGAATGATTCGCAACACGCAAGCGCAATAACAAATGCGGGAGCCCGCGGGAGCAGCTGTACCTCAATTCCAATCATGAAATCGGAGACCTCGGGATGAATCGTTCACGCATACCAGAGCACCAGATCGATGAAGCCACACTGTCGTGGCAAAGGAATTCCGTGGCCGGAGAGCGGTGCGCCTCCCCGACGATTCCGGCGCGCCTAAGGATTTTTCAAGCACTGCGCTACGAGTGGCTTGCGATCGGCTCTGCGTGTGGCGCCTTTGAGTCGATCGCGATGGGCTATCTGGCCGTGTCCAGCGTCCTGATTTCGATCTTTGCCGAAAATCTTGCGCACCCGGTTCGCCTACTGGCCACGCGCGCGTGCGTGGTGGCGCTCATAATCCTCTTGTGCCGCGGGACCGACATCCTTGCTGGTTCCGAATCCCATTTCAGTACCTATACTTTGAAATTCTGGCATTTCTGGCGGCACTGGTATCCGCACTTGTTTTTCCTGTTCTGCTTCGAAGAACTCGCACACCTGGCTCATCTGGTTTCGCCGCACTGGCAGGATGCGAAACTCATCGCCTTCGATTATTGGCTGACGGGGGTGCACCCTTCGATCTGGCTGGAGCAGTTCGCGACGCCCGTGCGCAACGACTTCATGCAGCTCACTTATATAACCTATTTCGTGTACCTACTGGTGTTGGGCGGCATTCTTTACTACAGGAGAGACTGGCGCGGCTACTGGTCCGTGATGACTTATTCGGCCACGGCCTACGCGATCGGGTACCTGATCGCCATATTATTTCCTATCGAAAGTCCGTGGTTTTCGATGGCGGGTTCATGGCACGGCGAGTTGCGCGGGGGGCCCTTCACCGCGTTGATCAATTTCATCGAGCACTATGGTCGCGTGCGCGGCGCGGCTTTTCCCTCTGAACACGTCGCAGGATCGTTTGCGGCGCTGTGGGGCGCGTGGCGCCATCGCCGCTGGCTTTTTTGGGTGATGCTGCCCTTGGTCCTATGCATGTGCGTGTCTACCATTTACGGGCGCTACCACTACGTGGCAGACATTTTCGGCGGAGTGATCACAGGTACGCTGGGATATTGCATCGGCGGATGGCTGATGCGAAGGAGCAACACTCAACCAATTCAATCGATGTTGCATATGTAGACCTCGGGCTTCCGCGCGGCACGTCACCGTGGCATCAATGCCAGCCCTAAGCACT
The DNA here is from genome assembly GCA_963721915.1 of uncultured Acidobacteriota bacterium. GTDB lineage: Bacteria > Acidobacteriota > Terriglobia > Acidiferrales > UBA7541 > Acidiferrum. The sequence goes on from CAVRLD010000018.1 coordinate 188,067, forward strand.
ATCCGAGCCGTGCCTGATCTCTAATCCTAGAAAATCTTTTCCTGCCGGCGTAGATTCCCGAAGGTTCCGATGTTGGCAATGATGAACGCCACGCGGAATTGATTATCGGTGCGCACCTGACCCAGCGCGATGCGCCGGTATTCGACGGCCAGCCCACAGCAGTTCCCGTTGTAACTGACCTGAATCAATTGATTCTGCAGCGCATTGTTGGTGAAATCGTAGCTGATGCCGCTGGTGAAGTTGAACCCTTTCCGGGTTTCGCTGCCATAACCGATCAGCGTGCGAATCTGATTCGTTCTGGGTTGCAACACCATTGGGTCCGCGTCCAGCCGGAAATCCGCAATGGTGAAGAAAAACTCCTTGTAGGGCTTGATCCTTGCCAGCGTGCCGATCGTGACGAGCTGGCCTTTGTTGCCGCGCTGGGTGTCGTATTCCAGAATTTCCTCGAAATCCAGCGGCCCGCCCGGCGTAACCTTGAAATCGCTGATGATCGGCGACCAGTTGCGTGGCGCGTCGGCAAACGCGAACGGCGTGATGTCGTCCAGCGTTTGAAACACATTGCGCTGCCCGGTAATCAGCGCACCGCCAAATGTGGGATCGAAAAAATGTTTCTGTACCAGGCGCCAGGTGATCAGTTCCTGGGGTTGCTCGTCCCCATTTTTCATCCACAACCGCTGGGTTACCCCGTATTCGAGTTCGTTGGTGTTGGTAAGCGTTGAGTCGGCGTCGAAGCGAATGATTTCGGAAAAGTTGTCAATGCCGGTGACGTAGCGGTAAGAGAAGCCTGGCTCGATGCTGTGCTTAAGCTTTTTCCGCGATTTGGGACGCTGGAAATATCGCTGCAGCGCCGGTAGCCGGAAGTCCACATTGAATTCGCCGTCGTTGCGCGCGATCGTTTGGCCGCTCAGCAGCGGCGTGGTGGCGATGGAACCCGGCACCAGGGAGTCGCCGTAGTAGCTGGTGCGGAAGGCCGCGGTTGCGGTGACATCCAGCCAGGGGCCGAAGTGTACCGGCAAAGTGGCCCGGGGCGCGAACTCCATGCGTGCAACCGCCGGGGGAGTGTTGATGACGCCATCGCTACGATGGGAGCCGCCGGCAAAGGAGTCAAATCCAAAATAAATTGGCAGATTCTGCCACGGTGATTGGTCTACCGAGCTGAAGCTCCCTACGGGAGCTGCGCGCAACGACACACTGGTTTGCACCGGATTGACGGTCAAAAAGCTTTTATCGTTCAGCGCAGCCACGTTCAAACTGAAACCTTTGAAATTGTGAGACATGAAAATCGAGCTGCGCACTTCCGAATTGATCGCGTCTCCGAAGGTGTCAGCAAATGCCAGCCGGAAGGTCAGCGAAGAAAGTTCATTGGCGTCGGCGACGAATCGCCAATTGTTTTTCAGCAGCGAGGTAATTTCTAACTGCTGCTCGTGGCCACCCTGCGAAACCAGTTCGGTAATCTGCGTCGGAAGCCCCGGATTGACCACCGTGGGGACTCCGCGGTCGATCACGCCGAAATAGCTGTACCGGATGGATGTATTTTCCCAAGGCTTGGCGCGGAAATGGGCGCGCTCCGCTGATCCACGCCTGCTTAAGAGCTCCGCGCCGAGTGTCGTGTCCATCCAGGGCGTCGGAGCCCAGTAAAATGCGTCACCGAAAACAAATCCCTTGCTGGTGCTATTACCCACGATCGGAATCAAGAATCCCGACTCGCGGACCTTCGGGCCAGCCGGCGCCGTGGCGTAAGGCAGCCAAACCAGTGGCACGCGAAACAAGCGGAAGTTCGCGTTGATCAGCGCCATGGTTTTGTCGACGCGGACGCGCGCGTGAGGCGCAAAGAACTGCCATTTGGGATGCTCGGGATCGCAAACCGTGATCCAGGCCCTGCTCAGAAAAAACAGATCGTTATTGAATTTTTCGACGTTGCGCGCCTCAAAATAGAGCGGATTGTCAGTAATCAGGACGGTGGGATTCGCGCGGCGTTCGATTTTGACGGTACCCCGAACGTTTTGGAACGTTCCGCGGCCGGTGCTTACGTTGTAGTGCGCTTCGTCAGCTTCAAGGTGCTGGTTCTCGTAATCGAACACCACGTGGCCGCGAGCGATAGCTTCGTTGGTCTCATCATTATATTCAACGTGATCGGCCTGGAGGCGCTGGTTGGCGTAGTGGATGTCCACGGCGCCGTCGGCGACGGTGAGATTTCCTTGGTGCTTTTGCGGGCCAGCGGAGGAAAGCTCTGCGACACCGCCCTTCGCGGACCGTTTCTGAACCTGCTGGGCCGCCGTCGGACCGGCCACAAAGATAGCAAATAAGAGCAGAAACGGCAGGAGCGCCGTCAGAAGAAAAGGGGTGTGCGGCGCAGTGCAATTTCGGCCCTGGGAGTTGTGGTTCGCGCTGAACATTCGGTCAGTAAAGGCAGTTGGATAGCCTAGCATGGTTCGCGGGATGTCCAGCTTGGGCGAAATTCTCGCCTTGCCTGGCGAAGGACCGCAACGGGAGCTGCGCTCTCCGAACATCTTGCTGCGCGTTTCCCTTAGCCGGAGTATTATTCCGCGCCGCAAGGAAACGCGGCGCCAGCACACGATGGGCTGCCTCGCGGCCCGCAGATGGAGTCCAAGTGAATTTCGATTTCTGGCGCGGAGGAGAAGGAATGAACCTGAAGCAGGTGAGACGCTCTAGTTCGAGCATGTGGCCTATCGTCCTAGCGACGGTTCTTGGCGTGATTGCAGGCGTGAGCCCGGCCGACGTCTTCGCGAAGCTCGATGATCCGGGTGCGCAGAAGAAAAACGAGGATAAGAAAGACGAAAAGAAGGACGACAAGAAAGAAAAAAAGGGCCTGCCGCTCAAGCCGGACCGCAAAATCGAATTCACCACCGACGAGGGCACTTGGCTCTCTCTGGACGTCTCTCCCGACGGTAAGACCATCGTGTTCGAACTGCTCGGTGACATTTACACCCTGCCAATCGGTGGCGGAGAAGCCAAGCTGATCGACGGTGGGATGGCTTTCGACAGCCAGCCCCGTTTTTCGCCCGACGGCAAGTGGATTACATTCATCTCCGATCGGGAGGGCAGCGAAAACATCTGGATCATGCATCCCGACGGGACCGAAGCAAAGCAGGTTTCCAGAGACTCGAACAACGATTTTGCGTCACCCAACTGGTCGCCCGACGGGAAATACATTTTCGTGTCCAAGGCCGGCTTCGGAATCACTACCTACGAAATCTGGATGTACCACGTCGATGGCGGCACCGGCGTGCAAATCACCAAAGCCAAGCCCACGCCGACGACGGAACGCAAAAACCGGCACAACGCCATGGGCGTGGTGGCGTCGCCTGATGGCAAATACCTCTACTATGCAACGCGGAAAGGACCGTTCTCCTATAACGCGCAATTCCCTCAGTGGACGATTGTGCGGCGCGACCGCAAGACCGGAGACGAGGACCCGCTCATCGAGCAACTGGAGAGCGCCTTTCGTCCTATGCTATCGCCGGACGGCGCGAAGGTGCTGTATGTCACGCGCTACGAAACCGAAAGCGAGCTGCGCCTGCGTGACTTGCAGAGCGGCGACGATCGGTGGGTGCGGTACCCGGTCACGCGCGACGATCAGGAATCTCTTTTTTCTAGGGATATCTTTCCCGGCTATGCGTTCCTGCCGAGCGGAAACGAAATCGTTTACAACCAGGATGGGAAGATCCGACGGCTGAACCTCTCCACCGGAGCGGAAAGCATCATTCCGTTTTCAGCGAAGGTGTCGCAGGACATCGGACCAAAGCTGAACTTCCCGCAAAAAGTGGAGCAAGGGCCCGTGAAGGTCAGGCTGATTCAGGACCCTGTCGAATCGCCCGACGGCAAGAGACTGGTGTTTTCCGCGATGACCCACCTGTACACGCTCGATCTTCCCAGCGGGAAGCCTCAGCGATTGACCACCGGCAATGCTCGCGAATTTCAACCTGCGTGGTCGCCGGACGGCAAGTCGATTACCTACGTGACGTGGTCCAGTGAAGGCGGAAAATTGTGGAGGGTTCCCGCGGCTGGCGGCACGCCGCAACAATTATCGAAATCGCTGGCGGTGTACAGCAATCCGGTGTGGTCGCCCGATGGCACGAAGATCGTTGTCCTGCGTGGAAATGCTTACGATCGCGAAAACAGCGAGTTTGACGGCGGCCAGACTGCCAACGCCGACTTGGTCTGGGTTCCCGCCGAGGGCGGCGACGCGAATTTGATTCTGCCGACGCGGGGCGCCGGCGGCCCCCACTTCACACACGAGAAGGATCGCATCTATGTATACACGCCGCAAGGGCTGATCTCTCTCCGCTACGACGGCACCGATCGCCGCACGCACCTGGTGATCAAGGGTAAAGGCCTGTACTTTTTCGAGGAGCCGATTCCGGCTGACGACGTGCAGCCCAGCCCGGACGGGCAATGGGTCCTGGCGCACACTATGAATCAGCTCTATGTGGTTGCGATGCCGGTTGTCGGCGGGGAAGCGCCGACGGTGGACATCTCCAAGCCGTCGGTCGCGGCAAAGCGCCTCACGGACATTGGCGCCGACTACTTCGGATGGGCCGATGATGGCAAGACCATCGCTTGGGCAGTGGGATCGAGCTATTTTCGCGAGCCCTTGAGCGCGATCACCTTTGAGCCTCCGAAGGACGAAAAGAAGGAAGGAGAAGGGAAGGACGCCGAGAAGGGGGATTCAGCGGAAGCCAAGTCCGACACCAAGACGGAGGCCAAGAAAGAGGAGAAAGAGAACAAAGACGAAAAGAAAGATGAAAAGAAAGACGAAAAGAAGGAAGAAAAGAAACTGAAGGAGCAGCATAAAAACGTCACGGAGATCGCCATCGATCTGGAAGTTCCGCGTAAGACTCCGAAGGGAACCATCGTGCTTCGCGGCGCGACGGTTGTGACCATGAAGGGCGACGACGTCCTAAAGAACGCCGACATCGTGGTTGAAAACAATCGCATCACTCGCGTTGGCGCGCGCGGAAGCGCCCCCAGCGGAGCGAAAGTGTTCGACCTCGCCGGCAAGACGGTCGTGCCGGGCTTCGTCGATACGCACGCGCATTGGTTCGAAATCCGGCGCGGCATTCTGGACACACAAAACTGGGCCTTCCTCGCCAATGTTGCTTATGGCGTGACGTCAGGCCTTGACGTGCAGACCAGCACCAACGACATGTTCGCTTACCAGGATTTGGTGGACAGCGGCGACATCATCGGCTTGCGCGCGTTCTCGACGGGGCCGGGCGTTTTCTCCGACAATAATTTCCAGTCAATGGAAGAAGTGAAAGGGGTGCTGATGAAATATAAAAAGTATTACGGCACGCCCAACATCAAGAGCTATATCGTGGGCAACCGCAAGCAGCGGCAGTTCATGGTGCAGGCGTCGAAGGAGCTCGGCATGATGCCGACGACGGAAGGCGGCCTCGACCTAAAACTCGATCTGACCCACGTCATCGACGGCTTCCACGGCAATGAACACACGCTGCCCATCACGCCGCTGTATAAAGACGTCTTGCAGATTTTCGCGCAATCCGGAATCGCGGAGACACCGACGCTGATCGTGAACTATGGAGGACCGTTCGGCGAGAACTACTGGTACGAGTACAGCGAGGTTCACGACAACGCGAAACTCAACCACTTTACGCCGCACCGCATCATCGACGAGAAGACCAAGCGGCGCCCCGAATGGTTCCGCAAGGATGAATACGCGTTCCCGAAGCTTGCCGCGCAGGTGGCCAAGCTGCAGCGTGCAGGCGGTTTGGTGGGTGTCGGCAGCCACGGCCAATTGCAGGGCCTGGGTTATCACTGGGAGATGTGGATGCTGGCGAGCGGCGGCATGACGCCTCTGGAAGTATTGCGCTGCGCGACGGTGAACGGATCGAGGATCATCGGGCGGCCTGATGACCTGGGCTCCATTGAACCGGGGAAACTGGCGGACCTGGTGATCCTGGACAAGAATCCGCTCGACGACATTCACAACACGAACACCGTTCATTGGGTGATGAAGAATGGCGAACTGTTCGAGGGCGACACGCTGAACCAGGTTTGGCCGGAACAAAAAAAGCTGGAGCCGTTATGGTTCTGGAACTTCGACATACCGAAAGCGGGCGACCCGCTGAGTTACGGCAATACCGTAACTCCGTAAGCGCTGCGCAGGTCGCGGATCCGCCTGGCATCGTGGGTTATTTTAAGGGGGCAGAAGCCGGGGCCAGTACTTGGGTTTGCACTTGAAGCTTGGTTTGCTGGATGCTGCGATACCATTCGAAGGTACGGCGCAGTCCTTCCTCAAAATCGATTCGCGGGTCATAGCCCAGGAGATTGCGGGCTTGCGTGATGTCCGCTTGGGAATCGCGAATGTCGCCGTCCCGCGGGGGATTGTGCTTGGCTTCCATGCGGGTGCCGGAAATCTTGCCGAGCAACTCGACGACCTCATTTAAGGACACGCGACCGCCGACCCCCACATTGAAAACCTTGCCCGAAACGTTCGGGGCCTCAAAGGCCAGCAGGTTGGCTTGAACGGCATTCTCGACGTAGGTGAAATCGCGAGTCTGTTCGCCGTCGCCGAAGATTACCGGTTGCGTTTGTTCAAGCGCGGCACTGCAGAACTTCGCAAGCACGCCAGAGTACGGGGAGCTAGGATCCTGACGCGGCCCGAACACGTTAAAGTAGCGAAGAGAGACATTCTCCAGCCCGTAGCAGCGGCCGAAAGTCTGTAGGTAGAGTTCGCCGACATACTTGGTCACACCATAGGGAGAAATCGGAGATGGATGCATCGTTTCTACTTTCGGGAGCGTCGGCGTTTCGCCATAGGCGGAGGAAGACGCGGCGAAAACGATGCGCTTCACTTTCGCGTCGCGCGCGGCCACCAGCACGTTGAGGGTGCCATCGATATTGATGCGGTTCGACTCGATGGGATCCTTGACCGAACGTGGCACGGAAGTGCGCGCTGCCAGGTGCAGAACGTACTCGGCCTCGTGCATGGCCTTGCGCACCACCTCGATGTCCGTAATGCTGCCCTTGATAAAGGTGATCTTGTTGCGGACCTCGGCCAGATTTTCTTCCTTGCCGGCTGAAAGATCGTCAAGGACTACCACGCTGTGGCTGCGCTTTACCAGCTCATCTACGGTATTCGAGCCGATAAAACCGGCGCCGCCTGTCACGACGTAACGCATGCGAAAAATCCTCCTAGCAATTGGGTTCCCAAAGCGGCCGATACAAGCGCGGCGGAGCGTGCCGTTCCAAGGCACGCAGGGTGCTGCCCTGGACATAGGCGCAGGCCTTAAAAGACGCCGGATCGGCGTTTTGATACGCTCAGATAAGATGCGCGTCCGGCCATTTTAGCCTCGGCCAGACAGGCGCGATTTGCATTGTACGATGGGAGCGTGGAAGGTAACGGTTTGTTTCGGAAGCGAGTCGCATAAAGATTATGAGCCTGGCGAAAGCTGGAATCGGCATACTGGCAGCGGCGTTTCTTACGGGCAGCGCCTACTACTGGCTACACGAGCGGTCGGTCCGCACGCAACCCGCGCTCGCGTCCGCACGCGAGGGGCGGCCCCCTGAACCGCCAGCTGACGGCGCGCCAACGAAACCCGTGAAGGCCATTCCACCACGATCCACCCCCGCGGCAGATCCGAACAGGGCCGCTATCCCGGAAGCAGATCCTGGTCAACCGCTGCGGGCCGGTGAGATTCTGGATTACACTGCAGACGTCGGGAAGGTAAGCAACGTCGCGAGCCTCCGCCTGCAAGTGGCCGAGCGGCGAAACTTCGTAGGGAAAAGCGCCTGGCATTTGCAGGCGTTCGCGCATACCCAGACTCCCCTCCGCATGGTCTTCGAACTCGACGACCAGTTTGATTCTTACAGCGACGCGGGAACACTGGCGAGCCTGCAATACGAGATGCATCTCAGCGAGCGCGGCCAGAAAATCGATTCCGTCCAACGCATGACCACAACCGGCAAGGAACCCGCGACGTCCAATGCCAGCCAGGCTTACGTGCTTCCCGGCACTCGCGATCCCTTGGGCATGATGCAGTATCTCCGCCACGTGGATTGGGCCAAGACGCACGAGGTTCACGGGCCGGTCTACGACGGGCGCAAGCTGTACGACGTACGTGCCACTCTCGCCGCTTCGGCACAAAATGTAACCGTGCCCGCCGGAACCTATGTGGCGGACAAGGTTGAGATTCGGGTCTTCGACAACGGCACGGAAATGAAAGACGCGCACTTTTTCGTATACTTCGCCGGCAACGAAGCTCGCTTACCAGTCCTGCTGGAGGCTGAGATGCCCTTCGCCACCGCCCGCGTCGCGTTGTCGAGACGCAAGTAAGCTCCGGTCAAGAGAAGTCGTCGAACATCGGACCGTAGCTTTGGCCCTGTACCGCAAGCGCCAGTTTGCGCTCTTCCATGCTGAGTCCTTCGGTTACGTCCTCCAGCATCCCTTTGGAAGTCAGAGTGGCAAACTTCTGGCTGTCCAGGCGAGTCTGTTTCTGTCCTTCTGTCCAGCCGAACGGACTGCTGGCATCGTTGGCGGACTGCCCGACCTCCGGAGCATACGCTGCCGCGTAAACCAGGCCGACAACTTTGGGATCATCGCCAGCCTGAGTGATCACGGCGCCCCCCAGGAGTGGCCTACCAGGAGTACGGGGCCGTCCTGCAGGGCAATGATTCGCTTCGTGAATGCCACTTCGTCAGCGAGTGAAGTCGTCGGATTCTGCACTGCAACTGCGTGGTAGCCCTTCTCTTGCAATAACGGAATCACTTTCGACCAACTTGAACCGTCCGCAAACGCGCCGTGAACAAGCACGATGTTTTTTGCCACATCCGACATAAAGTCCTCCTTGAGCAGCGTTGGGAAACAAGGTTCCAGTTGCGAGTTGGTGTTAGCGTCGTAAACTCCTAGCCCGCACCTTAATCGAAAAATCCATTCTTCTTTGGCAAGAACCTCGGACTGAGGCGAGTTTCCGCATTCTGCCGATCCGGCAGTTCGCGTGCGACACGCCATGCTGCTCGATTTTTATTGTTACTTCACTGCATCAAGACGACGCGGCCGTCGCAGCACCCTTGAAGAATGCCAGTAGGTCAGTATTGATTTGGTCTGCGTTTGTGGTTGGCATGCCGTGCGGGAAGCCCTTGTATGTTTTCAAGATCGCACCTTTCACCAACTTCGCGCTCAGAGGGCCGGAGTCGGCGTAAGGGACGATCTGGTCATCATCGCCGTGCATCACCAGCGTTGGCACAGTGAACTTCTTAAGGTCTTCGGTAAAGTCGGTCTGGGAGAAGGCTACTATGCCATCATAGTGAGCTTTTGCGGCTCCCATCATTCCCTGGCGCCACCAATTCCAGATCACCCTCTCTGAGGGTTTCGCACCAGGCCGGTTGTAACCGTAGAACGGTCCAGCCGCCACATCGTAGTAGAACTGCGCTCGGTTGGTGGCGGTTTGCTTCTGAAAATCGTCAAACACCTCCTTGGGCAAGCCGCCCGGATTGGCCGCCGTCTTCACCATCAGCGGTGGCACGGAGCTAATCAAGACGGCCTTAGCGACGCGACTTTCGCCATGGCGGGCTATGTAACGGGTGACCTCGCCGCCGCCCGTTGAGTGTCCAACGTGGATGGCATTCTTCAAATTGAGATGCTCGGTGAGTGCGGCCAGGTCATCGGCGTAGTGATCCATGTCATGTCCGTCGCTGGGTTGGCTTGAGCGTCCGTGTCCTCGCCGGTCATGAGCGATCACGCGGTAGCCGTGGTTCAGGAAGAACATCATTTGGGTGTCCCAATCGTCGGCCGACAAAGGCCAACCGTGCGAGAAAACGATTGGCTGACCTTTGCCCCAATCTTTGTAATAAATCTCTGTCCCGTCTTTTACCGTGATCGTGCTCATATGCAGTTCTCCTATAGATTGTCTTAGAAGTTGGAGACTGACTGTCGGCTTGCAACGATACCGCCAATCACTCCGATTCGATATGCGACCAGGTTCACAACCTCCAAGACAAGTAGATGAACCGAACAGGATGAGCGATGCCTCATTTTTTTAGGATGTTTTGAGTCCGCCTTCCTAAAGAGAAAAACTGCTTCCGCGGCGTGTGAAGCCGAGCTCTGATGTTGTGGCATCGATTTTCAGGGGCTAGCTGGGGCACTTTTCCGGGGGAGTCAACGGAAGTCCGGGTAGATCTCGTCGGCGATCCAATAGTTTGCCAGGAGGAGGGCGAAGAGCATTCCGATCCACCATAGCGCGGCGCGTCGAGGTTTCCAGCGGATAGCGAGGAGCGACAGCTGCAGGGGAATGTCGACGAGGTACGCGGCGCAGTAACAAACGTTGGCTAGCAACCCGAGGACGACCAGAGCGCCGAGCGAAGGTAGCGTAAACGCGGGGCGGAAGTGGGGCCAGCTCGCTATGATCCAGATGACAACGACCGCGGTGAGAGCCAGGTTGTAGAAAACGCGACGGCGCTCCCAGAAACGGGCGCCGTCGGCGAAGGTGGTTCGAAGAGAGGCCGAGGGCGGGTTGCCGGAGGGTGTGGTTGACTGGTTTGGAGGGACCATGGGTGAAGTTTCCGACGAGTGGGAATGCGGGTGGAGCAAGGATAGCGTGCAACTTTAGAATGTCAAGTACTTTTTATTGCAAAATCAACAGGAATTTGCGCAGAACTTATGACTTGTGCGGCGCGAAAGGAAGAGTTCTTCAGAGTAAAACAGGCTGCGGGAAAACGCTGAAAACGGAGCTTCGGGAGCTGAACGTGGATTTCGGCGATCGACAAAATGCCGCAGGGCTCCGCGGACTCCGCCCTGCGCTATAGGTGTGCTGTGAACGCCGTGACTGAAGTCGGCTGACTATGTCTACCGCAAAGCGATTTCAGAAGCTGTACACGATTCCCAGCACGGCTTGCCCGCTATTTTGCCATTGACCGAACACATGCGTTCTGACGTAGTCGCCTTCCAGGCGTAACGCCCATTTTGGATTCAAGGGGTAGTCGGCACCGCCGCCAAAGAGCAGTTCAAAGCCGTTCTGCGAACTCAGCGCCGTCTGAGGAAGAATATGCATTCCGCCAACGAGTGCGTGGACCCAAGGTTGGAGCTGGTCGTGCCAGAGGACATACTTCGGGCCTGCGCCGTAGCCTACATATTTGACCCTCTCGAAACTTTGAAAGACCGCTGGCGCAAAAGCCGAGGTCACTGCGCCTTCGATCGCCAGTGAGTCCTTCAAAAAATAGGATACCGACGTATTCAGGCCAACTGCCGTTGCGTAGTACACCGACGAGCGGAACCTTACGAGCGCAACACCCAAACCTATTTGCCAGCGGTTCTCGCGTCCGGTGTCTTTGATTTTCGGAGCGGGGCTTTTCGAAGCTGGCGCTGCTGCGGCGGACGGGTACGCTGGAGAGGCCAACGTGGCGGGCGCGGGTAGTCGCTCGATCGATGCGGATGCGAGCGAATCCGGCAGGCGCGAGGAAGCAGCAAAGGCCCAAATGGAATCCTGGGACGATGCCGCCGTGAAGCTTGCAGCGGAAGTGCGGGAAAAGTCCACGGCCGCGTTTTCGTTCACCTGCGCCGCCGCCGGGACTTCGTCTGTCGCCCAAGCCGGACCCGAGGCCGCAAACAAAAACATCGCCACGGAAAGGAGCTTTTTCATTCTTCCCTCTTGGAGAATCGACGCCCAGAGCCGGGACAAGGCCTTCCTGTTACGGTAAACAAACGACGCCCGTTTTGTCCACGCTCATTCGCGGCGGGATCGTGATTGGGACAGTCGCCGATTTCTGCTGTTGGAACCCACGCGCGTGGGAAAGGTTGTTCTCGCGCTAGCGTCCGTGGCGCAGGTAGTCGTCGGTCTTGTTCAGCCAGTCCTCGCGAGGCGGGTTGAAGACGTCGAGGTCGATGGTGTCTTCGAGCGCCCAGGCTTCGTGGGGCATGTGAGGCGGGATGCACAGGACTTCGCCGGCGTATACGACGATTTCTTTTCCGTCGATGGCGAATTTCAGCGCGCCTTCGAGGATGTAGGTGACTTGTTCGTTGTGGTGATGATGCAGCGGTACGTGCGCGCCCTTCTTCATGAGCACGCGGGCGAGCATGATCTGGTCGCCCACGATCATCTCTCGTTCGAACAACGGATTGAGTTTTTCGCGCTCGACTTTATTCCACGGAATGTATTTGAAGGCTGCAGGCGTGCTCATTTCGTTCCCCCATAAAGCTTTGCCGCGTTGTCGTGCAGATACATGTGCGCTAGCTCGAGCGCCTTTTCTTCGCTGAAGGCGCCTTCGGAGACAAGTTCGGCGAGCGCGGCGGCGATCCCGGTGCGGGCGGATCGCGCGGCGAGCCAGAATGTTTCCTCGGCGCCTACCGCGTCGCCGAAGGGAAAGGCGTCGGAGCCGAACATCATTCGCTCGGGAAACAGCGAGATCCACTGCTTCAGAATGTTCTTCAACTCCGAGGGATAGACGTAGTAGCCCATCAGCGAAGAGTCGGTGTAGACGTTTTTCGCGGCGGTCAGCCAGATCATGTCGAGGGTGTACGGATAGCCGCCGTGAATCAGGACAAAATTCACTTTGGCGTAACGCGGGTCGCGCAAGACATTTTCCAGGTTTAGGGGGTTGCCATTGCGTAGACTGAAGTAATCTCCGATGCCCACCGCACTGTGGAAATGCACCGGGAGATTGAGCTTGCCTGCTTGATCGATCACCACGCGGAACACGTAATCCTGAAAGGTGCGGTACTCGTCTTCGGAGGGAACGCCTCCGCCATGGTATTTGGTGTAGATGGCATCCGCTTTTTCGCGCGTGGGATCACGGAAGTAGAGGGAGCGGAAATAGGCGGCTTCGAACTTCATGGCCACGCCGCCATTTTTCTGGTTGTCGGTCAGCGTCTGCCGCACGAGGGACTCGTAGGCAGCCAAATCCGCCGGCAAGCCGCTCACACCTGCTTGCTTCATATACCGCTGAAGAACTTTCTCCTGCAGCGGAATGTAAACTCCCATATCGCCATTCTTGGCGGTCTGATCGTGATTGTCGAAAGGAAACAGGAAGGAATCGACGAAGAAAACCCAGTGGAAGCGCTTGGGATCGAGGTACGGAGCGAGAGCGACGCGGTTCGCCAAACAGGTTTCGATTTTCAGCTTGTCCAGGATGCCGTCCCAATAGGCGGTGCCGCCGTCTTTTTCAGCGGCTTTCTTTTTGTCGATGAGCCACTTGGCGTGTTCCGGCTGGAAATCGTTGTACGGGTAGCCGAACAGCGACTTCGCCGCGGCCACGAATTCGGGATTGTCTTCGCGGAGGCGGAGAACCGAGGTTTCGCCGGGAGGGCCGGTCATGGCGTCCATATCGGAATCATCGGGGAATGTCGCGTGGGAGTGATTGTCGTAAATGGGGATTTTTTCGATTTGCTTCAGCAGGCGGTCGTAGGTTTTCTGGATGTCGGCTTCGGATGCGCGAGGGCGGGCTTGGGCTGCGACCGTGGCGGCTAAGATCATCGCCGCAAAAAACGAAAATGCAAGGTGAATCAAATGTTTCATTCTCTTCGTCTCCGGACCTGGAAGAACTATTTTGTTGGCCGCTTCAACGCTGATTACGTTTTCTCTTTCGCGTGCGAACTGAATTGTGCCCCGGTACGGGGGTTCCGGGCAACTCGGACCGATAGGCCAAGGCGACAAAGGTTTCATTTCTTCAGGAACCAAAAACCCTGCCGAGGCCCACGCGGTGTCGGAGCTGACGCTCCGCCTCATCTGGGTGCCGGCGGAAACGCGCGTCGTATCGGTTGCAGAACGCCGGGCTGAAGCCCAGCGCCTACATAGTCCCGGGCGGAAAGCTTCGGCGATTTTTCGCATGCCATTCGGACGGTCGTTCAGCCCAGTCAATGGCGTATGGGCGATTTTACCGCGAGACTGCGGCGCGCCAGCGGGTAGCTACCCGCTCGATTCGTTCTAGAGCTTCTTCCAGCAGACGGCGAGAGCTGACCAGCGAAAATCTTAGGTAATTCTTGCCTGCAGGACCAAACGCTGCGCCGGCTATTCCTGCGACTCCTGCTTCTTCCAGAAGAATCCTTGCTACTTCTTCGGCGGGGAGGCCGGTGTCTTCGATATTCACCCAGGCGTAAAAGGCGCCTTCGGGGGTCTGGCAACGAAAACCTGGAATCGCGTTTAGCTTGGTGACGAAGAGATCGCGGCGCTTGCGATATTCGGCGACCATCGCGTCCACTGCATTCGTGGAGTCTTGCAACGCGTCGATTGCTGCGACTTGCGTAAACTCCGCGGTGCAGGTGAAGGTGTTCAGCACCAACAGGTCCATGGCGTCGATTAGTTCCTTCGGCGCGACCGCGTAGCCCAGCCGCCACCCAGTCATGGCAAATGATTTCGAGAATCCATCGATGATGATGGTGCGCTCCGCCATACCCGGCAATGCGTAGATCGACTTGTATTCGCCGCTGAAGAGAATCCGCGCATAGATTTCGTCCGCCATGACCCACAAGTCATTCTTCACCGCGAGACGCGCGAGTTGCGCTAACGTCTCTTCGCTGAAAACCGTGCCCGTAGGATTGTTGGGCGAGTTGAAGATCAGCACCTTGTTGCGTGGTGTGATTTTCGCTGCAATCTCGGCGATATCGGGCTGAAATTGGTTCTTCTCTTCCAGGAAAAACGGAATCGCGGTGGCGCCGAGGCCGCGCGTAAATGACGGATAAATCGGGAAGCCCGGATCGGGGTAAAGCACTTCATCCCCCGGCTCGATCAGCGCCATCATCGCCAGAGCAAGGGCCATCTTGCAGCCCGGCGCGATCAGTACTTGTTCCGCCACCACATCCAAGCGCCGAGTGCGTTTCAGATAGGCCGCAATCGCCTCGCGTAGGGCGGGAATACCGCGCGGCGAGACGTAGCGATCTCGTCCTTCCGCCACAGCAGCGCGAACGGCATCCACGACCGGCGCCGCTGGATGAAAATCCGGCTCGCCCAGTTCCAGGTGGATGATCGAGCGGCCCTGCTTTTCGAGTTCTTTCGCGCGGGAAAAAACCGCCAGCGCGCCTTCGCCATTCAATTGTGAAACACGGGTTGCGATTGGTCTCATGTTTGGCCCAGGGAATCCTATCATTTTGCGGCGGGAAGCGGCGTGACCGGAATATGAAGCCCGTCGATAAAGCGCGGGAACATTTCAAACGCCGCCGCGGTGAGAAATAGTTCGACAAGCTCCGGATCCGCGAACGATTGCTTCAGCTCGACATAAAAAAGATCATCCACTTCGCGCGGGCCGCAATGCAGGCGATCCGCAAACCGGAATCCCAGTTTCTCTTTTGCGCTGTACGGCCCGCGCTCGAAGGCAGCCACGGAGGCAATCTGTTCCTCTGAGGCGCCTTTTTTCCTGGCGGAGGCTTTGTGCGCGGTGATGGCATATTCGGATTCGAGCAGGATGGAAATGCGTACCGCGACGAGCTCCTTGTACCAGCCCGTCAAGGCGCCATCGCTCAGCAGGGCCCGCAGAAATCCAGCGACGCCTTGCGCGATTCCCGGCGAATACGCCAGTACCTTGAACATGTTGGGAACCACTCCGCGTTGCGCCAACAGGGCATCGTACAAGGCGGCGGTGTCGGGCGGGACGTCTTCACGCTCGAGTAGCGGGATACGGGGAATTCTTTGGGGCATTGGGCCTCTTTTGGAGTAGACGTTCATTGATTGGCGGGATCGGTGAAGAGTCCGTGCTTGGTGAGGGCATCGGCTTGCAGCCTGGCTACGGCGAAAAACCCACAACTTTAGAATCGTCGGGCGCACGGCACCATCCTTCGCTTGGCTTAAGGGGCACAGGCAAGAGTGCCGGTACTACCAAGACGGAGGGCGCATTTCTGCGCCCCTGCCGTGCCAATTATAGAGTTAAAACCCCTACGGCTAAAACGCGTACCGCAGCGAAAACTGAATCAGGCGTGGCGTGCCGGTGGCGCTGGTTATTTTGCCGAACGGACTGTTCGTGACGCCGGCGGTCTCGACGTCGGTCACCGCGGGATTGCCGAAGTTGGGGTGGTTCCAGATGTTGAAAAAGTCGGTGGTGAAGCGCAGGCTCTGGCGCTCGGTGATCTTGAAATTTTTGATCAGCGAGAAGTCCCAGTTCTGTTGGCCCGGCCCGCGGAAGGTGTTGCGTCCGAGGTTGCCGAAGTTAGTGGTGCAGAAGTTCGCGTTCGGAAAGATGGTCGGATCCGGCTGAGCTGGATCGCACTGGGCCGGATACAAGAGCGGCGCGGGAGTGAAAGCATTGGGATTCAAGTAGCCGTCGATCCGCGTGCCGATACTTCCGCTGCTAAGCCCGTTGGAAATGGTGCTGCCTGGAGCGAGGCTCGCGGTGAGCACCCCAGGAGTGGAGCCTCCCGACAGGAACCCGGTGCCGGCTGCGGAATCCAATACCGAGAACGGCAAACCGGATTGAACGATAGTGATGCCGCTGATAGCCCAACCGGCAAGCAACCTGTTCTTCAAGCCTTCGGCCGATCGGAAGAAGGGCAGGTCGTAGCGGTAGCTGACGGCCAGCCGGTGCGTGCGGTCAAAATCAGAAAGTCCGCGCGAACCGTCCAGGGTGGATTCGTCGTTGAAAGCGGTATTGAATGCGGTGTTGCCGGTGGAGGTGGCGTCGGTGGACCTGGAGAACGTGTAGGCCACCTGGAAATATCCCGCGCCCCAGCGCCGCGACAGCGTGGTCTGGAGCGAATGGTAATGCGAGTAGGCATCGTTGGCGAAGAGCTGAAATCCGCCGTAGCCGTTGATGCCCTGGGCGCGCGAACGAGCAATGCCGTTGGCGATAGTATTCGCGGTAATCGAATTTCCGCCCAGCACCACGGGATGTTCGGGTGTCGCGTTCTGCGATTGCAGGCTATCGCGGGTCTCGCGAAGATGGGTGCCCTTGGTGCCGACGTAGCCGACCTCCAGAACCCATTGCTTTCCGAGCGCACGCTGCACGGTGAGATTCCATTGCTGCGTGCTGGGCACGACGAAGTGACGCGGCACGGCTAATCCGAATATACCCAGAGAATTGAGCGGACCTGGGCACCCAGCTCCGGTGGCTTGTCCATAGATTGCAGCTTGGGTGGTGTCGCCACCAGGAAAGCCCTGGAAGACGTTGAGGCAGGGAACGAAAGCCGGATCCAGAGTACCTGCCTGCGGCAGCGCGTTCGGGTTGGGATTGGGGCAACCTGGCAACGGAGTCGCTGAGAAGTAGGTGCCGAGGCATCCCGCCGCGCCGCCGCCGAACGCCACCGGCAAGAACGGAGTCTCAAACGACAACTGGTCCGCGGTGCCGACATCTTCGCGCACATAGTAAATGCCGTATCCGGCGCGAACGGTGGTGTTGTGATGTCCGAATAGATCGTAAGCGAGGCCCACGCGCGGCCCGAGGGTCGTCGAATAATTGTTGTTGAACGTCGAGCCATTCGCATTGCCCGTCAATCCCGGCAGGTTCAGCTTGTTCACGCAAGAGGGATAGATAAATGGAAACGTTCCTGCATTCGCGAGGGCGGGATCGAGGTTTCCGATGTGGCAGGCATCGTCGTGAAATGCGCCAAAGACTTCCGTGCGCAGCCCGAGGTTCAGTGTGAGATTGCGGCGGATCTTCCAGTCGTCCTGAGCGAAGACCGCGTAGTTATTGGAGCGGTATTCGTGATTGGAAAGGCCGCCGCCACCGAAACTGAACTGCGGAGTGCCTAGCAGGAAATTCTGGAAGTCGGTGTGGCCGTCGGGTGTATTGGTGAAGAATAGTTCGCCGTTGAACACCTGCGGGAAATTCTTGTCCAGCTTGACGTGGGTGAATTCACCGCCAAAACGGAAGACGTGCTGGCCTTTTACCCAGCTTACGGTGTCCACAAAATTGAGGTTGTTCTGATTCTGCGATTGGTTGCCGAAAGGCGCAGGGCCGATCTCGAATCCCGACGTCAAAAAAATGAATTTGTAGATAGAGTTGGTGACGCTGTTGGTCGGCCGGTCGATGCCCAGATCCGTGGTGGTGACCGGCGGCACATTGCTCAGCACGTCGTTGATGTGCACGAAACCAAAGCGAAATTCGTTCACCAGCGTTGGAGAAAACAGGTGCGTCTCGGTGACGTTAAAGAAGCGCGCGTGCACCGGTGTGTCGAACGGGAAGTTCAGGGACGAAGAGCTGACGCTGCTGGCCAGCGTGCTCCCCAGGGATTCCGGCAGGTCGCCGCCGCCGAACGGCAGAAAACTTTCCGAATTTGAGAAGAAAAATCGCGCCGAAACCTTGTCCTGGCCGGCGCGGAATTCACGGTCCCAGTTGGTGGTGAATTGGTCGTCGGTGTATTTTCCCGGGCTGCTGATGGCGAACGAGTTCGTCGCCGGGTCGCTGCTAGGGATCAAGAATCCGTTGGTCGCTCCGCCGAACTGGTTGCTCTTAAAATTCAGTAGTTTGAGGTCTACTGGATCGATCGCCGTGGTGGCATTCCCGAAAAAAGCCTGCGAGATCGATGCCTGCGAACGATCTACCGCCGGAAGCGAAGGGATGGTGGTGCTGATGAACGTGCCGGGGGAAAGTCCGCTGCGCTGGCGCGTGCCCTGGTAGTTCACGAAGAAGTACCCGAGCTTTTCCTTTATTACGGGCCCGCCAAGGCTGCCGCCAAAAATGTTTTGCTTCACCGAAGGACGAGCCTGGCCGTTACGATTGAGGAAGAAATCGTTTGCATTTAATACATCGTTGCGAAAGAACTCGTAGACGTCTCCGTGATAACTGCGCGAGCCCGACTTCAGAATCGCGTTGACGTTGCCGCCGCCGTTGCGTCCCTGGCTCGCGTCATACAGCGAGGTTTGCACCTTGAATTCCTGGATCACGTCGGGGTTCGGCAGGGGTACATACGTGGCCTGCGCAACGTTGTAATCGGTCGCGCTGATTCCTTCGATCAGAAAATTGTTGTTGTCCTCGCGCTGCCCGTTCACGAACAGCTTCACCGAGCCGCGCCCCAGCTGCGCCGCGGCGTTCAGGTCGCTCTGCGCGCCGGTGGAAAGCGTCAATAGCTGCTGGTAGTTCTGCGTTGCCAGGGGCAGCTCGCGGACGGTTTCGGTACCGATTGATTGGCCGGTAGTCGCGTTCGTGCTTTCGACGCTGGTGACCTGCGCCGAAATCTCCACCTTCTCGGTCACTGATCCCGGCTTCAGCGAAATCGTCATGCGCACGGTTTCCGTGACGTGAACCTCGATCGCCTCGCTCTTGGCCTCCGCAAACCCAGACTTGTTCACTACCACCGAATACGTGCCGGGAGGCAGCAAAGGGATGGTGAACGCGCCGTCCGCATTGGTTGACCCTCTCCGCGCCAGGGCTTCCGTGCGGGTGTCGATGATCTGAACTTCCGCGCCCTCAATCGCCGCGCCCGAGGTGTCCAGAACCAAACCGCTGATGGCGCCGGTCGCGCCCCCCTGTCCGTACGTCCGGACTCCCGGCAGAGCGCCGAACAAAAACACCGCGGCCAGTAGTAATTTATGAATGCCTCGCATAATTCCCCCCTCGGATAACGTGACCGTTTCGCGGTCGCAATTAGTATTCAGTACAAGGACAAAGCGAGAAAGTTCGTGAAACATTATGCTTCCTCACGAACACACTGAAGAGTGACCCGGATTCCATGTGGATACCAGCCGACACTTTCCCCAACTGTGAAACTAGCGTTTCACTTTCAGGCTGTCAAGCAAACGAGCCATTAAAGTTTTCGCTCGCTTCCATCGATCCTGCCCACCCCACAACCTCGCGCCACTTGACGCGGGCCACCCCGAGGATGAGTATGGAGTATGATGGAATTGGTTGGATGCTTGTAACGGGGCGTGTGTCTAATCCGTCTTACCGATGAGCGTCCCCATTGGGGGGTGACCATGTCGTTCCGGGACCTGCTTTACTCAGCTTCTCTGACTTTGTTCTCTCTGCTTTTGACCTCAGCAAGTCCTTCTTTCGCGGATTCCAGCCACGCCCGCATCATCCGCTTGAGCATGGTTCAGGGCGATGTGCGCCTCGCGCGCGACGTCAAAGGCGATCCTCTGGCCAGCCAGAATGCCACCTGGGAAGCCGCGGAGCTAAATCTGCCGATTCGCCAGGGTTATGTCCTTGCTACAGACAAGGGCCACGCCGAAGTCGAATTTGAAAATGGCTCGATGGCGTTTCTGAGCAACGATACCGTCCTGGAATTCTACGATCTCTCGCTGGAAGACGGCGCAAAGACCACCCGCCTGATCCTGCGTCAGGGCACCGCCTCGTTCTACGTGAATCCCGCGAATGGCGATTATTTCAGTGTCACCGGCGGCGACTTCAGCGTCGAAGCGAGCGCTCGCTCGACATTCCGGGTCGACAATTTTGACGACGGCAGCGCGGTCAACGTGATCAAGGGTCACATCTCCGTGCTTGGTAAGAAAGCGGCAACCGACCTCGTCAAGGGTCAATCCCTTTCTATGCGAGCAGGTGATCCCAACTCTTCCAGCATTGGCCAACTTACCGACGATGGCGACTTCGATCGCTGGGTTTCCGGTCGCATCGATTCCGTCCAGACCGCCACCAATGCTGCTCAGCAATACGTGAACTCACCGGGCTACACCTCGGGCCTAGCCAGCTTGTACACCTACGGCGGATGGTATCCGTGCGCGGGTTACGGCAATTGCTGGCGCCCCTATGGCGTCGGGTCAGGATGGTCACCCTTCGACAGCGGTTTCTGGTTCACCGATCCTTCCATCGGCATGTCCTTTATAGGCAATCAACCGTGGGGCTGGCTGCCCTATCATTACGGCGGATGGATTTGCGATCCGATTTATGGCTGGCTGTGGACTCCCGGCGGAGTTGGTTTAGGCTTTCTGTATGGCGGCTATCCACGGTGGTCGCCGGTTACCGGCACGTGGCTGCGTTCCAAGAGTGGCCCGGTCGGCATCGTCCCGGTGCACCCGCTCGACGTCCGCGGCAAGACACCAATCAATCTTACTAAGGGAATCTTTCCTGTGAGCGCCGGCGTGATCTCGCGTGCGACTCCGGTCGCAGCCCCGCAGGAATGGAAAGTGGTCAAGAACGTTCCCAAGAACACGCTCAGCACCACTTCTGTTGCGGCAGCAGCGCCTCAGCGCGTTTCCCGAACGTTGGTAGGAGGTAACCTTGGGAGTCGCGTCGTTACCATGGACCGCAATTCGTCCATCGCCTACGATGCTCGCGAACATCGGTTCGTGAACACAAACGCCGCTTCGCGTCAGGCAGCCGCTGCGAATTCCGCGCCGCGCCTGGCAAATGGCGGCGCGCCAGCGGCCCAGACAAACAGCATGCGCGTCACCGGTGGCACGCCTCCCAATGCGCGCGCGTCCGTTACACCAGGACCGGCTCGGAATTCCATGCCTGCATCCCGGACTATGGCGGCTCCGCCCTCGCCGCGCTCGACGGGAATGGGCCGGACCGGATCATCCAGTGGCGGCAGCGTGTTCCAACCATCGTCATCGTCGCGCTCCTCGTCAGCACCGGCTTCGACGGGCGGCGCTCCACGTGCCTCCTCCGCAGGTTCTTCCGGCAGTAACTCGGGCGGCCGCCCGCACTAAGTACCTGCTGTCGAGCAGCCATTGTAGGGGCGCAGGATTCCTGTGCCCCAGTTTGCCCGGACCATCGCCGCGGTTAACAAATTCTCGCACTATCTGAAAATTATCCCCGCATAGCCCACCACTGCAGTCGTATCCCCCGAAACATCCGCCGAAGTCGCGTACCGCACAAGTTCCGCATGCTTCGCGCCAAGCCTCTGTAGCGCGGTGATCATCGCCACAGCCGGCCCAAGCCCGCACATCGAAATCTGCTCATTCCTGCAAACGTCATAGAGGCCTAGTGCGTCGAGGGCCAACAACCGCTCGATCGCTTTCCGATCTTTCATTCGAGTCACCGCATCATCCTCATAATGATTCAAGTCCGAAGTCGTTAACAAAAGTATCTCTTCCGCCGCCTCTTGCAGGACGCGACCCACCGCTTCGCCCACGGCCACCAAATCCTCGAACCGCACCGTTCCGAGCGCCACGGGCACAAATGTAAATCCCGGCGACAGGACCTGCAAGAACGGGAGCTGCACTTCCAGCGAATGTTCCTTGCTGTGCGCCACCTCGTCTTCACGCAACAATGGGCACGCTGCGCGCAACGCCTGCGCTAGCGATTCGTCAATCGCCACATCGCCAAGAGGGGTCCGCCAAACTCCATGCGAAAGAATCGCCGCCGGCTTGCCCCGCGGAAAGTGCCTCACGCCCAAGATCAATATTTTCCGCGGCAGCGCAATGCGCGAGAGCACCGCTCCGGTCACGGACCCGGAGTACACATAGCCCGCGTGCGGCAGCAAACAAGCCTTCACCGAAACCTTCGCTGTGTTTGGCTCTATTTCTGTGAAGTGAGCGATGACCGCTGTGAGTTCCGCTGGATTGGAAGGATAGAAACGGCCGGCAACCGCAGGCAGGCGGAGCACAAAAGCTCCCGTGACACTACAAAAACGCTTACGAAGATTTCGACGGCTTACCTTTTACCCTGACAGCCTTCAACGAACCCGGATCGTAGAGTACGCTCACCTTATCGCCGTACTGAAAGCCGCCCTTGTCGATCGTTTGCCGCATCTTGGTCGCAGCTTCTTGCGAAAGTGTGAATGTCTGGATGGTCAGATCGTTGCCCCTCGCGCGTACCGTAATCTGGGCGATGTTCGCGTTCATCACAAATCCATCGAATTTCGCCAACCCTGTCGGCTTTGGCTTCACCGCGTTCACGATGATTGGAACCGCCGTATCCACGAGGATAGGCGTCAATACGGGATCTTGAGCTGCCGCAGGCGAACACCAAAATGCAGACAGGAGCAACACCGGTACCAGCGCCGGTAAGCTCTTTCCCGCGACTTGCCGAAATAATTTCATTCCATATCGTCCGTTGCAATTCTCAGCGATTTCAAAAAGCGCACATCCTGCGGCGTCATCGCCAACCGCGCCACCGGCTTGCGGTCCTGGTCCTGCTCGAACGATTCCTGATCCACCTGAATGCGCAACGATTCCAGAAAGCGCTTGTCCTGGGTGGTCAGCGCCGTCGTTTCACCGGCCGAGCCATCGCGCTTTGCCAAGCCGATGGTCGCGTCCAGCTTCAACACAATATCGTAGCCGTGCGCGCGCACCCCGGCAATTGCACCGGTGATCCGCTCCGACTCCGAGACCGTGTCGTTGATTGCGTGACCCAATTCACGCAGCAGGTTTTTCAGGTTGTCGTCGAGTTGCAAGGTTGGTCTCCCCTAACCTCACACACATTTTAGGCTCACGTTTAGTTGGATACAAGAGACCATCAGTCCGTTGTCTCCAAAGTGTTCACAGGCCTTTGGTTCAGGTACTGGCGTGGCGGCGACACTGCCACCAGCTCACCGCTGCGTGTTACGCCAGAAGCGGAAGCCCGGGTAAGCTAGGGCGCAGCAGTGCTGTTGCCCCTACAGTAGCGTGTCGTCGATTCTGCGCTAAGATGTTGGCGTGGCCTCTTCAGTGCAAAGCGTGCCAGCCCCGCCCCAGCAAGGTTTTCGCCGCCTCTGGCGTACCCTCAAACAGCTCTTTTACGAAGTAACCGGAGCCCTCTTCGGCATTTTGGCCTTTGCCTGGCTGAACGCCACATTCCGCGCCTGGACCACCCGCGACGTGGCCCACTGGCTCATGGCCATTCCCCTGAGCGTCGCAGCCCTATTCATCTTTTTCGCAGTAACCTCATTTCGCAAAGCGCGAAAGCTATAACCATGGCGGAAACAAAGACCCCCGGCGCACGCGAAAAAGAACGCAAGCCGCAATTCACCACGCTCTCAGGCCTTCCGATCGAGCGCTTGTACACCGAAGAAAATCTGGCCAATTGGCATCCCGAAGATGCCTTAGGCTATCCAGGCGAATCCCCTTACACCCGAGGCATCTACCCGTCGATGTATCGGGGGCGCCTCTGGACGATGCGCCAGTACGCAGGCTTCGGCTCCGCCGCAGAATCCAACCAGCGTTATCGGTATCTCCTCAGCAAAGGCCAAAGCGGCCTCTCCGTCGCTTTCGACCTTCCCACGCAAATCGGCATGGACTCCGATCATCCGCTTGCGTTCGGCGAGGTCGGCAAAGTCGGCGTAGCCATCGATTCCATCGAAGATATGGAAACGCTTTTCGAGGGCATCCCGTTGGAAAGAGTCTCCACTTCGATGACCATCAACTCCACCGCCGCGATCCTGCTCTGCCTTTACGTAGCGGTTGCAAAAAAGCAAGGCGCAAACCTTGTAAAGCTTTCCGGCACCGTTCAGAACGACATCCTCAAGGAATACATCGCTCGCGGCACGTACATTTACCCGGTTCGCCCGGCCATGCGCATTGTGACCGACGTCTTCGCCTGGTGCCGCAGCGAACTTCCCAAGTGGAACACCATTTCCATCTCGGGCTACCACATCCGCGAAGCGGGCTCGACCGCTGTCCAGGAAGTTGCCTTCACCCTGGCCAACGCCATCGCCTACGTCCAAGCCGCCATCGACGTCGGCCTCACCGTCGACGAATTCGCGCCGCAACTCTCGTTTTTCTTCAACGCTCACAGCGATCTGCTTGAAGAAATCGCCAAGTACCGCGCCGCCCGCCGCCTCTGGGCCCGCATTATGCAGGAACGCTTCCATGCTCGCGATCCGCGCTCGCTACTGCTGCGATTCCATGCGCAAACCGCCGGCTCCTCGCTAACTGCCCAGCAGCCGGAAAACAACATCGTCCGCGTAGCCATTCAAGCTCTAGCCGCGGTCCTGGGCGGCTGCCAATCCCTCCACACAAATTCGATGGATGAAGCCTTGGCTCTCCCCACTGAAGACGCCGCTCTCATCGCTCTTCGCACGCAGCAAATCATCGCTCACGAAACCGGCGTAGCCAACACCATCGACCCAGTGGCAGGCTCCTACGCCATCGAATCCCTGACCAATGAAATTGAAATGGGCGCGCTAGCGTACATCGAAAAAATCGACGCGACAGGCGGCATGCTCAGAGCTATCGAATCGGGCTACGTACAAGGCGAAATCCAGAAAGCCGCCTACGAATACCAGCGATCCGTAGAGCGCCGCGAACAAATCGTAGTCGGCGTAAACGAATTCGTAGCAGAAGAAGACCGCACCATACCAACGCTGCGCATCGATCCACAAATCGAGCGCACCCAAATCGCTCGCCTGCAATCCCTCCGCGCCAAACGCAACGCCACGCAAGTCCAAGCCGCCCTAACCGAACTGGCCCGCCGCGCCACCACCACTGAGAATCTAGTTCCCGCCATCCTCACCGCCGTAGAATCACAAGCCACAGTAGGCGAAATTTCCGACACGCTACGCCGCACCTTCGGCGAATACCAAGAATCGGTAGTCATCTAGGCCAACTCGGTCCCAGGAATGTGACGGATTACACCCGCTTCAAGAAGTCACTGTTATAAATCGGGATATCTTTTGAACCAGCTGAGTGGATCGCTCCTGCACCTTAGCACAGGCTGTTTCCGTGCGACGTGTGTAGTATTCTTCCCGCGCTGTGGCCGCCACCAAGCTCATCCTCGCTTCCGCCTCCCCTCGCCGCGCCCAAATCCTCCGCGACGCTGGCTTTACCTTCACTGTAATGTCCTCCGCCGTAGACGAAACTCCCATCCCCGGCGAATCCGCCCAGGACCTCGTGCAACGTCTCGCCGATGCCAAAGCCGAACTCGTGGCCGCGCGCGCCGTAGGACCTGCGATTGTCATCGCCGCCGACACCGCGGTTCTCATCGACGGCGAAGTCCTCGGCAAACCCCGCACCACCGACGATGCCAGCCACATGCTCACCAGACTTGGTGGTCGCGTGCATTCCGTCTTAACCGGCGTCACCCTGATCCGGCTGCCCGACGTCGAGCGACGTAGTTTCGTTGAAACCACGCTCGTCCACTTTGCTCCGCTGTCTCCCGAAGAGCTCACCCACTACCTCGCCACCGAGGAGCCCTTCGACAAAGCCGGTGCGTACGCGATTCAGTGCCGGGCTGGGCGCTACATCCCTCGCATCGAAGGTTGCTACTACAACGTGGTTGGGCTGCCCCTAGCCCGCTTCTGTCACGCCCTCTCAGAGCTAGGCTGGTCCGAGGATTAGAATCGGCGAGGGTTTACTAGGTAAAGCTATTACAATCAATGAGGTAACGCTCGTTGCCTGGCTAGGGGATTTTGCATCTTGAGGGTAGGCAAAAACGGGCCCTAAAAAGAAGAGAAGCAGCTAAGGTTTTGGCCTTAACTGCTTCCCGGGGTGTGTCCTCGAAGTGGTGTTATTTACATAGACGCTAGAAAGGGCCGCTAGGTTACCTAGAGAAAGTCACAAAATTACAGGCTGTTTAGAATCAGTAGTTTACAAGATTTTGTTCTCAACTGCGAATCTTCGAACTTATTCCCGAATTGACCCCGGGGGTCGGTATGAGAGAAGCCATGGAGTGGTCCGCCTCTCTTCAACCGCACAGGAGCATCAGCAAAAACCGTCAGCACAAACAAAAAGGCGCTCCGCAGGGAGCGCCTCTTTCCGAACGATCAATTCGAAACTGTCTTCCTGCCTCTAGGCTTTCTTCTCTTCCGCTGGGCGGTCCGCCGGAGGCGCGGCCTGTGCGGGCGGAGGCGGCGGTGGCGTATGCGACGCACCGGACATGCCTTCTTTGAAGTTGCGAATGCCTTCGCCGAGACCCTTCATCACTTCGGGGATCTTGCGTCCCCCGAACAAAATCAGCACGATGGCCAGAACGATCAGCCAGTGAAAAACGCTAAATTCACCCATGAACAACCTCCACGCATCCGCTGGGATACCTGATTATCACTCAACCCTAGCGCAGGACGCCGCGCGCGGCAAGCCTATGGCTGCTCGTGCGGCTAGCCTATAGGATAACACGCTCGTCCCCCGCCCGGCGCGTCACTCGTTCGCGGTCCAGGTACTCCAGCAAAGGGATGGCGTATTTGCGGGTGATCCCCGTCAGCTCCTTGAAAACGGGCACGGAGATCCGGTCACCCTTCGTCTTCTTATACGCGGAGAGGCGCTGCTTCAGATGAGCTAGCGCGTCGCGATGAAAGATCAGTTCCGGCGTGATACGCACCAAACTTTTATCGCGCAGCAGCATTTGCAGAATTTTCTCGGCGCGCTTCGCTTCCACCGGCAGCTTACTTAAAACTTCTTTCACGGCCGGAACGGTAAGTCCCGCGACCGCGAAAGCCGTTTCGATCTGTTCCTTCGCCCGTGCTTCTTCTGGCTCCAAGGTGATCGACGCACCCGCGCGCTTCACGAGCTCGCCCTGCAACTCAAGCTTTTTCTGCGCGACCAATTCTTCAAGCGCCGTGCGGTAGGTTTCGCCGCGCACGCGGCGTCCCAGGCTTGCTCGCAAATCTTCGCGCGAAATTCCGGGCAGCAGCGGATTCTCTTTGTGAAATCGCTCCACCCGCGCCGCGATCTTCTGCCTCGTCTCTTCAAACGCTTTTGCGGGGATCAGAAGCAGCGGCTCCGCTACATTCTTCGTGCGGCCGGACGCGGTCAGTTTTCCCGCGACATCGCGAATCTCCTGGTCCAGCCAGCCAGTGCGCGCCGCAATTTCTTGAAGCGCGACGCCTCCCAGCGACCGCTCCGCCATCGACGAAAGAATCTCCATTTTGTCGCCGCTTTCCAGCGTTTCGAGAAACGCGACGCGCCCCATATCTCGTTGCAGTGGCCGCCGTGCGAGCGCGTCCAGCACTTCGCCGCCGCCAATCGTCGTGACCGGCGAGAATTGCCGGACAATGAAGCGGTCGCCGGGCAGAACAAGCACCTCCTCCTCCAAACGCAATTGCGCGAAGGCACTTTGCCCTAGCGCTAGTTCGTTTCGGCCGAAAAGAAAAACATCAGCCACCGTTTCCGATGTTCCAGCGTGAAAATGAACTTTGCCGCGCTGCTTCAACTTTGGTGCCGATGGCAGCAGCTCAAGCCGCGTGTCGATCCTGCGCGTGCCTCGAAATTTTCCGGGCGCGGCCAACACCATGCCGCGCTTTAGGGCCGTGTGCTCAATTCCCGCAAGATTCACAGCTGTGCGTTGCCCGGCAGTCGCGCTCTCCACTGCTTTTCCGCCGGACTGCACGCCGCGGACGCGCAGCAGCTTGCATTCCGGTAGGAGTTCAACTTCGTCACCTCCGCAGACACTGCCGGAAATCAGCGTTCCGGTAACCACGGAGCCGAATCCTTTGATTGGGAACGCGCGATCGATTGGCAAACGAAAGTGGTGCGCCGCGTCTTTCCCGCGAACGTCGAGGGCCACGCCATGCAATTCCCTCTTGAGCTCTGGCAACCCCGCTCGCGTTCTGGCGCTTACGGAAACAATCGGGGCATCCTGCAAGAACGTGCCGCGCAAGTATTCTTCGACTTCGAGCCGCACCAGTCCCGCGGTGTCCGTATCGACCAGATCGCTTTTCGTGAGCGCCACCACCCCGCGTTTCACTCCCAGCAGCCGGCAAATATCAAAATGCTCCCGCGTCTGCGGCTTAATCGATTCATCCGCCGCAATCACCAGCAGCACCAGATCCAAACCAGCCGCCCCGGCCAGCATGTTGCTGACAAATCGTTCATGCCCGGGCACATCCACAAAACCGAATCGGACGCCATCCTCCTCTAGAAACGCAAATCCCAGATCGATCGTGATTCCCCGTCGCTTCTCCTCCTCCAAGCGGTCCGGATGCGTTCCCGTCAGCGCCTCGACGAGCGCAGATTTGCCATGATCAATGTGTCCTGCGGTTCCGACGATGACGCTCTTGGCTGGAATGGCCATTAGGATTAAGCGGACGGAAAAGTGTCGCCGCTAAAAGGTAGCACAGGCACTCTTGCCTGTGCCTGAACTCACCGCAAGCGAGATGTCTCTGGTCGATGAATTTCTTGCGAACCGCCACGAAGATTTGCCGCTATTTCGCGGCGGCGATTTCTTCGATTATGGCTTGAGTGGCGGCGCGGGGGTCTGGGGCCGCGAGGATGGGGCGGCCCACTACGATGAAATCGGCCCCTGCTTTGATGGCTTCAGTGGGAGTTGCGGTGCGGGCCTGGTCGTCGGTGTTTGTTGCCGTTGCCGTGTCTTTCGGTCTTACTCCAGGAGTAACGATCAGAAAATCCCGCCCGCACGCTTTTCGGATGGCGCGGGCTTCTTGGACGCTCGCGACGACGCCGTCCACGCCGGCGCCTTTCGCCAGTTTTGCGAGTTTGACTACGCGGTTTTGCGGCGGGCCACCGATCCCTACCTCGCGCATGGCTTTCTGATCCATGCTCGTGAGAATTGTTACGGCGAGGAGCCGCGGACGGTCTGCACCCATCGGCTGGCCTGCGCTGATGGCTTGGACTGCTGCATGGAGCATCGCACTTCCGCCTAGCGCATGCACGTTTACCAGTTGCACGCCGGTCATCGCCGCGCAGGACAAAACGGCGCCCGCCACTGTATTGGGGATGTCGTGGAATTTTAGGTCGAGGAAAATGCCGGGGCCTAGCGCAGCCACTTCGCGTACTGCGGCTGGTCCCGCGGCGGTGAAGAGCTGGCTGCCGATCTTGAACATCCCAACCAGGTCGGCAACCTGCTTGGCGAATTTGACCGCTGAATTCAGCGAATCAAAATCAAGTGCGACGATCAGGCTGCTTCGCGGATGGGCGTCGAAGGTCAAAGTTATCGTTGCCGGCGATTGTGCTGGAACGCGATGCCCGCCGCCGCGAGGGCTCTACCGCCGCTCAGGCAACTGCATCAATTCCAGCCGCACTTGGCTGACGCCCGAGTGAATCAAGCCAATCTTCCGGGCGACGCGATAGGATACATCAATTTCGCGCCCTTCCTGGTAAGGACCGCGGTCATTAATTCGTACCACTTCGAACTTGCCATTTCGGGGATTCACGACGCGCACTAAAGACCCAAAAGGTAGATTCGGGTGAGCTGCGGTGAGGGATTCAGAGTCGAAGCGCTCCCCGTCGGCAGTTTTTTTCCCGTTGAACTCGGGTCCGTACCAACTGGCGTTGCCTACCCAGCGCTTGATCGGCTTGGGAGGATCGCTCAGGTGAGCAACTAGGGGGGCCTCCATCGCTGGGGCGATGAGGAACATAAGCGGCACCCACCGGATTGCAGCCCAAAGAAAGAAGAGTCGTCGTCTCATAGTGTGTTCTTTATGCTACGAACATCCAAAAAAGTGTAGCAAGAAAACCGCGCCTTGTCAATTGATTTCTGCATGAAAATGCGTTACTATGTCTTTGATAGTAGACGCTTTAGCTCTATAAACAGCCTCCTCAAGCCCCTCAACCAGGCGCTGGGTCACCGCGGGGTCGGCAAAGCTTGCGGTCCCAACCTGGACTGCGGATGCCCCGACGGAGATATAGTCAAGCACGTCGTCCACCTTCTCGACGCCTCCGAGCCCAATTACAGGGATTTCCACAGCCTGCCTAACGTCCCATACCAGCTTGAGGGTGATGGGTTTAATGGCGGGGCCCGATAGACCACCGGTCGGGTTCCCCAGACGGGATTTCCCGCTGCGGAAATCGATTGCCATCGCGGGGTAAGTATTGGCCACCGTCAGGGCGTCCGCCCCCGCTTCGACCGCTGCGCGTGCCGTAAGTCCAATGTTTGTAACGAGCGGTGAAAGTTTCACCCACAGTGGGCGCTTAGCCACCTTACGGGCGACGCCCACGACCTCAGAGACCATGCCAGGGTCGCACCCGAACTGCGTACCGCCTCTCTTCACATTAGGGCAGGAGATATTCAGCTCATACCCTGCCAGCCCCTCGGCATCTTCCAAGATCCGAATGACCTCCACATAGTCTTCTAACGTGTTTCCGAAGACATTGGCGAGTATTGGCGTGACGTATTTTCGTAGTACGGGCAGTTTTTCCGCTACAAAGGCCCGCACACCAATGTTCTGGAGGCCAACCGCGTTCAACATTCCGGAAGGGGTTTCCACTATGCGGGGCGGGGGAGCGCCTTTCATCGGCTCACGCGAGAGGCCTTTGACGACGAAGGCGCCGAGAAGGTTGAGATCGACGAGGTGGGCGAACTCGAGGCCGTAACCGAAGGTACCGCTGGCCGCAATGATGGGATTGCACAGGCGCAGGGCGCCCACTTGCACGCTCAGGTCGACAGCGGCTGCGGTGGTCACTGCGCGGGCAAGCCTATCACGCGACGATGGCCCGAGCGAAGGTGAAAGTTGGCGGAAAGATGGGCACCAAGCGAAAGGGTGGCTTCGCCGTTTCCCTTACCGGCCCTGGCTACAGCTATTGACTTGCGGAGGAGGCATTGGCTGCCCTCTTGGCCTGCTCGTGCGATGCAGATGGGGACTTGGAAAGTGCCTCGGCGAGGATACGGCCGTCGCGTGAGGCCAGCGTGATCCCGCAGAGCGAGGCGAATGTCGGCGCGATGTCGGCCGGAGTGACTTCGCGATAGTAGTCACCGGGCTGGATGCCGAAGCCCATCAGGAGAATCGGGACGTGCTGGTCATAGTTATACGGCGTACCGTGGCCCGTGCCGTAGGAGCGGGCTTTTCCGCCCGGAGTGCCGTCCATCAGCCAATAAGGCTTTGGGACGATAAAGAAATCACCGCTGCGTCCCACGAAATAGTTTTCAGCGAAAGCGGCGCGGATCGGGTTTTGCGTCGCGGGACGACCTTGGATTTCTTCGGCAAAATGAACCGCGGCTACTCCCGGTTGGGACAAAGCGGCATCGGATATCGCTTGCATCGCGCCGCCAGCATCTCGCAGGCGGTCATAGACGCCTGGAGCAAAATAGATGTCGCTGTTGGCGATGCGCGCGATGGCCGGCTTAGGGAGGTTGAATGGTTCGAGGGCTTTCTCGATCTTTTCCTGCAATTCCGGAATGTGGAGGACGCCGGCATCAGCGCCTGTTTTGGCCATGTCTTCCGGAATAGGCACGACGCCATGATCGGCGCTGAGGGCGACTACATAACTCCCGCGTCCGACTTTTTTGTCGAGGTGCGCGAATAGCTCGCCGAGATCCTTGTCGAGCGTGATCAGGATGTCCTGGATTTCGCGCGAGCGCGGGCCAAACTCGTGGCCGACATAGTCCACCGACGAATAGCTCACGCCGAGGAAATCCGTGGCGCCGCTCTTACCCAAGCCGAGTTGATCGACGGCAACTTCCGCAAGTCTCGTCAGGTAGGTATCCGCGTAGGGGCTGCTCGCCCATTGTTCGTAAAATTCGGCGTCGGGCTCGCTCGCGTCGCCCTTTCCTCGCAAGGAATGCGGGAAGGCTGGCCCCCAACCCGTCGGAGGACCCGCGCCGGTGGCCTTTTCGTCATACCAATAGCCGCTTTCCGGCAGAGACAAGGTCCAAGTTTTTCCGTAATCAGCTTTTACCGGATGCGCCTTCGCGTAATCCTCGACAAACGGCATGGTCCCGTAGGCGCTCGAGGTCATCCATCCGCCGTTGTCGAACCAAGTAGCCGCGTCCGCTTTGTGACCGGCCATCGTGATCGCGGCGCGCGCCTTCAGCGAGAACGTGACCACCCGGGCAGCCCCGCCCGTCTGAAATTTAAGCTCTTCCGCGAAGGAAGGGACAAGCATGCGCCACGCCGTGTCGCCGCCCTTTGCCGGCGTGCCTGCGTAACCCGAATTTTTGGCGTTGGGATCAGCGGTGCACGTGACCATTTTCTGCGATTGGCGGTCCCACCACCCATTGGCAATCATTCCGTGGGTGGCAGGGAAAGCACCGGTGGAAATTGTGGCGTGCCCGACGCAGGTCTCGGTGGCAGCGTAAGGATAAGCCGCATCGCGAAACCATGCCCCTTCATCGACCAAACGCTTCAGCCCGCCCCTCCATTGGCCACGAAATTTGTCGACGTAATCGCCGCGCATCTGGTCGACCACAAGCAGCACGACGAGCTTCGGGCGCCGCGGTGAGCTGACGGGCGCGGGGCCTTTGGCTGTCTGGGCGGACGCCGTGAAGGCAAAGAAAATTGCCCCTCCGCAGAGCAGCACAGTAAGAATCGACTTTGCGATGACAATGAAGGTAGGACGGCAGTTTTGCCGCTTCCTGCTTTCCTCGATGTGCCAGGCTGGCATGGTTACCTCGTTTGATTTGTCGCCGGGAAGTTTAGCACGGCACGTTTTTCGGCAGAATTTACGGAAGAGACGGCCGAGTTATTGGACGGCTAAACCTTCTCATGCCAATGCAAGCCGTGTGGCAATTCTGATGCGGCGAACTCTAGGTGAATCACGCGGCGAGATTTCGGAATGGCACAGGCGGACGACGCATGGAGCAGCAATGGACGCATGGAGCAGCAATGGACGCATGACCAGCGCTCCGCCTTTCGGAACGGTGCAAGTTACAGATGTCTCTCTCTGCCAGCTACTTATTTGCTCTGCGGAAAGTCGGCCGTGCCGATGCGAACCCGGAATAACGCGTAAAGGTCCGTTATCAAGCTTACTATCGTCGAGATGCAGCCGAATACCGAGAATACCCGCCAGAACTTCCGATGGAGGTTGAACGTGCAGAACTCCCGCTTTCGTCGTCCACGGGCCAAATCCGTCAACGTCCTTCCGTTCGCGGAGCGCGATTGTCAAGTCTTGGTGCCAAACGACCTTCCAGTTTGAACTTCGGGT
The DNA here is from genome assembly GCA_963721915.1 of uncultured Acidobacteriota bacterium. GTDB lineage: Bacteria > Acidobacteriota > Terriglobia > Acidiferrales > UBA7541 > Acidiferrum. Next base: position 221,594 of record CAVRLD010000018.1, read on the forward strand.
TTTATTGAAAAAAAATCCCCCCTACCGCAAAACAAGTTCTCCCCAAGACCGTCTCGATGATTTCACGGACGGGCTTCAAAATTGCAAGACCTCGAACACTCGGGATGGACAAGAGGTTTCTCTGAGGGTAGCGAGCATCGTCAAACTCTTCGCAAAGGCGTTTCAGAGTGGAGTCGTTTAGACACACCGGGACGATGCCGAACCCATCCTGTTCCAATCGTGACTTGAAGGCGCGGGCTGTGGTCGAATCGGTCAGGTTTATTCTCTCTGGGTCCCGGAAAGGCATTATGCCCGACTAAGCCGAATTGTCAGAAATTGACAGGGCACACAGCGCTTGGCCCTCCGAGAGTTGCGCCGGCTTGTGCTAGGATTACGCCCGATATGCGCATCGTCGAGAAGGCACAGTTGATGTCGGCGTCAGAGATTGACCGCACTTTGCAGCGGCTCGCGCACGAAATCGTCGAAAAGAGCGGCGGGACCAAGCACCTGGCGTTGATCGGTATCCGGCGGCGCGGGGTGCCGTTGGCGCAGCGGATTGCGCAGGCCATGCGTGGGATCGACGGCGTCGACGTGCCAGTGGGAACACTGGACATCACCTTGTATCGCGACGATTTGTCGAAGGTGGCGTCGCACGCGGTGCTGCAGTCGTCGGATATTTCTTTCGGCGTGGACAACATGAACTTGGTGCTGGTGGACGACGTGCTCTACACCGGGCGGACGATTCGCGCGGCGATGAACGGACTGTTTGACCTGGGGCGGCCAAAGCGCGTTTCGTTGTGCGTGCTGATCGACCGCGGGCATCGCGAGATGCCCATCGAAGCGCAATTTACCGGGCGCGTGGTGCAGACCAGCCCAACAGAAATCATCGAGGTGCGGCTCCGCGAGATCGACAATGAAGAGCGCGTCGTGCTGGTCGACCGTGTAGAATAATGTGCGGCATAGGAGTGAAGAGTTCGGGCAACGAGTGAAAATGTGATGTACCGTTTCCGTGACCTACTAGCGCTGGAACCGCTCAACGCGGACGAACTGACATTTCTTCTCGATCAAAGCAAATCCTTCCAGGAAATTCAGCGGCATCCCTTGAAAAAGCTGGCCGTGCTGCGCGGCAAGACCATTGCGCTGGCATTCTTCGAAACCTCTACGCGCACACGCATCAGCTTTGGCACGGCGGCTTCGCGGCTAGGTGCGGACACCATGAATCTGCAAGCGGAAGCGTCCAGCCTGAAGAAGGGCGAGTCGCTGCTGGATACCGTGCACACGCTGGATGCGATGAAGCCCGATTGCCTGGTCATGCGGCATGCGGCTTCAGGCGCGCCGGAATTCGTGGCGCGGCACCTGGAAATTCCGGTGATCAACGCGGGCGACGGCACGCATGAGCATCCCTCACAGGGATTGCTAGACGCCCTGACGATTCGCGACCGTAAGGGAACGATCGAGAATCTGAACGTGACGATTCTGGGAGACATCAAGCACAGCCGCGTGGCGCGATCGAACATTCACTTGCTGGGGAAATTCGGTTGCAAATTCACGCTGTGTGGGCCGGCAATGTGGGTCCCGCGCGAGCTGGAGCAGATTGCAGCAAGCGGAACACAGGTGCGGCGCGTGTTCCGCATCGAAGAGGCGCTGGAGGATGCCGACGTGGTACTGGCGCTACGTGTGCAAAACGAGCGGCTGCACGAGCCGGCTCTTTCGCTGAACGATTACATTTTGCTGTACCAACTGAGCGCCGAACGCATGCGCCACGCCAAGGCCGACGCGATCGTGCTCCATCCGGGCCCGCTCAATCGCGGCATTGAGATTACGCCAGAGGTGGCGGACAGCGCACAATCCTGCGTGCTGGAGCAAGTAACCAATGGCATCGCTGTGCGCATGGCTCTGCTGTTCCTTCTGGCCGCCGGAGGATCTGAAGATGACGCACAGCAAGCCGCAGAGGCGCCCACACCGCGGAACCGGCGATCGACCGATCAAAAAGACGCGGCCGATCGAAAGGAAGTAAAGGACCCTTCGCATGCTTCTCATTAAGAATGGCCGCGTCCTGAATCCAGCGACAAGCACGGACGCGGCATTGGATGTGTTACTGGACGGCGAGCGCATCGCGGAGGTTGCGGCGGCGGGAACACTTTCCGAGCGGGCGAAGAACGCCGAAATTTTTGACGCCGCAGGATTAGTCGTTGCGCCAGGTTTCATCGATATCCACGTGCATCTTCGCGAGCCGGGGCAGGAAAATTCGGAGACGATCGAAACAGGCACACGTTCGGCGGCCCGCGGCGGCTTCACTGCGGTGTGCAGTATGCCGAACACGAAGCCGGTGAACGACAATGCCAGCGTGACCCGATTCATCATGGACCGCGCGAAGGCTGCCGCGAGCGTGCGCGTGTGGCCCATCGGCGCAGCGTCAGTGGGCAGCAAGGGCGAAGCCATCGCCGAAATCGCCGCGATGAGAGACGCCGGGATCGTGGCCGTAAGCGACGATGGAAAACCCATCGCCACGGCCAAACTCACGCGCCAGGTGATGGACTATTGCAGGTCGCTGGACATCCCGGTGATCGAGCACGCGGAAGATGTTTCGCTGGCCGCGGGCGCGGTGATGCGCGAAGGCGTGACCTCCACGCGGCTGGGCCTCGCGGGGATGCCGGCGGCAGCCGAATCGGTGTGCGTAGCGCGCGATGCGCAGCTTGCCGAATTGACCGGGGCACGCTTGCACATCGCTCACCTTTCCGCGCGAGGCTCGCTCGAGCAAGTGCGCTGGGCGAAATCGCGCGGGCTCCGCGTAAGTTGCGAGGTAACGCCGCACCACTTCACGTTGATCGACGAGGATGTGCAGTACGATTCGCGCTACAAGATGAATCCGCCGCTGGCCGCGCGTGAAGACCGCGACGCTCTGCTCGCGGGCTTAGCCGACGGAACCGTAGACGCGATCGCGACCGATCACGCGCCGCATGAGTCGGCCCTGAAAGATGTGGAGTTCGACCGCGCGCCGTTTGGCATTCTCGGATTTGAGACGGCGCTGGCATTGTCGCTGGAGCAACTGGTGCACACCGGGAAGATTTCGCTGATGCGCATGGTGGAACTGTTTACGTCTGGGCCGGCTCGCGTTTTAGGCATCGAGCGCACGCTCGCCGCAGGCCAGCCCGCTGACGTGACGATCTTTTCGACAGATCATTCCTGGACCTATGACGTAAAGGACTCACCCAGCAAATCGCGCAACTCGCCGTTCGACCGCCGGGCGTTCAAGGGCGCTCCGATGGCGACTATCGTGGCCGGACGCGTCGTCTGGAAGCACTAACCGCACCGCGCGAAAAGTAGCACAGACACTCCTGTCTGTGTCAGCTGAGCAGGGCACAACCTTCAGAACGCAAGAGCGCACCTCCGGCGAGTCAAAAGATCAAAGAAACAGCGGCCGGAGCTTCTAGTGCCGATGAGGCGAGTCAATGCGCCTCGGCTGCGGGGTGCAGGCCGTGCTGCGGCACTTCGTGGATGCCGCGCGCGGGCGGCTCGATCTTGTGACGGTAAAAATGATCCAGCGGCGAGCGGCCTTTGCCGGTCGGGTAGCTCTTCTCGATGGCTTTGGTGACGTAGGCTTTCGCGAGCATGGCCGCCTCTACCAGTGGGCGCCCTGAGGCAAGTTGAGCGGCAATCGCTGCGGCAAACGTGCAACCCGTTCCGTGCAGGGTCTCTTCTCTTACGCGATCACCCGCCAGCGCGACAATCTCGTTCCCATCAAACAGCACATCGACGGCGCGCTCCATGTGGCCGCCTTTCACAATGACGGCGTAAGCGCCCATCTCCACGATCTTGCGCGCGGCCGCTTCCATATCCGCGATGTCTTTGATCGTCATGCCCGTCAGAATTTCGGCCTCGGGAATATTGGGCGTGATTACGCTCGAACGCTTTAGGAGTTCCGTCGCGACGTACTTGATGCCTGCCGCGTCGAGCAGTTCCGTGCCGCTGGACGATTTCATCACCGGGTCGTGAACGACATGCGCGAACTTATGAGCGTCCAGGAATTCAGCGACGACCGCGGCGTTTCCGCGGTTGCCCAGCATTCCGATTTTCACGCCGGCGATGTCGGAGTCATTCACCAGGACTTCGAGTTGCGCCCGCAACGTGGCACTCGGCGTATTTTGCACGTCTTCCACGCGTTGTGTGTTCTGCACCGTAAGAGACGTGATTGCCGCCACTCCGTAGCAGCCGTGCGCCGCAAAGGTCTTCAGGTCGGCAGCGGTTCCCGCGCCGCAACTCGGATCAAATCCCGCGATGGTCAGTAGGATAGGAGGAGTCGGGTTAGCGTGATTAGTGTGACCATTGTGATTGCTCATGATTTCGTGCTTGTTGCTCCACAGTTTGAAAATTTCGATAAGCCGTCAGACTTTTCGTTCTTCGCGGGAACCTCGTAAAGCCGTTGATATGGCCGTGAAGCGAAAAGTGCCGGTACGCCCCGAGCGGGATGTACCGGCACTTGCGAATGTACGCGCGTTTGTTTCTTCAGCGCAAGAAAATATTTCGTGAGTACGGTGTCGCGCTGACTGAGCGCCCCGAACAATCGTCTCGCAAACTAGAAGTTGCCCTACGGGAAGAGGCCTCGGACGAGTAGCGCTTCAGCAACGCGACCCACCGCCAGAATCATCGCTCCCGCGCGCGGCGGAACGTGGTGCTTGCGCATCGTGTCCACCATTTCGTGAAACGAGCGCACCATCGTTTTTTGCAGGCGCGCGCTCACTTCCTCGGCCTCCCACACGAGACCTTGCTGGTTCTGCACCCACTCAAAATAACTGACGGTGACGCCCCCTGCGTTCGCGAGAATATCCGGCAGCACGGTGATGCCGCGGCGAGCCAGAATTTCGTCGGCGTGCGGAGTTGTGGGACCATTCGCGGCCTCGGCCACGATGCGCGCCTTGATGGCTTCGGCGTTGTGCAGCGTGATCACGTTTTCAAGCGCCGCCGGCACCAGGATGTCGCATTTCATCGTCAGCAACTCGTCGTGCGAAATGCGCGAGGCCCCCGGCATGCCAACGACCGTCGCCGCGCGCTCCTTGTAGCGGATCGCCTTGATCGGATCAATCCCGCGAGAGTTCGTTACACCGCCGCGGGTGTCGCTGATGGCGACGATTTTCGCCTTCTTTTCGGCAAAAATGCGCGCAGTGGCCGCGCCGGTATTGCCGAAACCCTGGATCGCCACGGTCGCGCCGCGGATGGCAATCTTCTTCAGCTTGCAGGCTTCCTCCACCACCGCGACCAGCCCGCGCGCGGCTGCTTCGTCGCTTCCGACCGTGCCCCCGATCGATTGTGGCTTGCCGGTAACCACTCCGTGCGAAGCGCGCCCCACCGTCATGGCGTATGTATCCATGATCCATGCCATCGTCTGCGCGTCGGTGTACACGTCCGGCGCCGGAATGTCCTGATCCGGTCCAATGAGTGGAAGAATCTCGCTAGCATAGCGCCGCGTCATCCGCTCCAGTTCACCCTTGGACATGCGCTTCGGGTCGCAGATGATGCCACCCATCGCCCCGCCCAGAGGCAGACTGACGATCGCCGTCTTCCACGTCATCCAGGTTGCCAGTGCCTTGACTTCATCCAGCGTTACGTTGGGATGGAATCGGAGTCCACCCTTACCGGGCCCGCGCGCGACATTGTGTTGCACCCGGAACCCAGCGAGGACCTTGACCTGCCCGTTATCCATCTTCGTGGGAATCGACACTTCCAGCACGCGCTTGGGAGTCCGCAAAATTTGGCGCAGGCCGGGATCGAGCTTTAGAAATTCCGCCGCCATGTCGAACTGAATCTGCGCGATGCGAAATGGATTCAGATCCTCTCGCGGCGCTATGCGCGGAATCATCGGGGGAATGCTGGGCTTGGCGACCGTGGCCATTGGCTTTCGGTCCTTTCCTGTACGCGGCGTCACTCGAACTCACTCGAGTGTTTTTCTCTTACGTCGTTCACTTGGCCCGACAACAATCGCAAATTTCTTTTGGGAGACTTATCCCGAAGCCGCGATCTTTTTTGTGTTCGGATCCTTGCCCGCGTTGGCAAGCAAATACTGATCGCGACAAGCGGTGGAACAAAAGTGCAGCAACTCTCCGCCCTCACGCAGCGGAATGGACAGGACTTCGGCCACGTGGGCGCCACAGACAGGGTCGCGAACCAGCCGGCGCGCCATCCCCGCTGCTCCGGAGCTGCCAGCTACATCTACACCTTCGGTCGGTGCTTTGGGCGGTGCCTCAGGCGCGCCACCGCGTAGCATCCATGCCACAAGACGTCGCAGCAATGCGACACTCCAAGACAGCACCAGAAGCCAAAACAGAAAACGTATGACGCGGGAAATAAAGCTCATCGAATCTTTGTTGACCGTGACCCCAACCGCGCTAAAGTTGTCTCGCTCGCCGCAAACCGGGCCATCATTCTTCAAACCCCGCAACAAGCGTTGAGGCGAGTGTATGCAAGGGCAAAAGGGTGAGTCAAACGAAAAGGCGTAAATTCAACAGGTTGCGCGGTGAATCGAGTGTTATCTTTCGCGGAAAAATCGCCGCATTGGTACGCTAAACCTAGCTTTGTCAATGATATACATTGCCCGAGGACCTCGCCATAGACCTCGCCATAGCAAAAAGAGCCTAAGGGGCTGGGATGCGGTCGATGCCCATATATGGACGCAGCGCCTCTGGAATCAGAATGGAGCCATCCGCCTGCTGGTAGTTCTCGACGACTGCAATCCATGTGCGGCCTACCGCCAGCCCCGAGCCGTTCAGCGTGTGGACGAAATCGCTTTTCCCGCCACCCTTTGGCTTAAAGCGAATCCCAGCGCGGCGCGCTTGGAACGCTTCGCAGTTCGAGCACGAAGAAATTTCGCGAAATTCCCGGCCGGACGGCAACCACACCTCGATGTCATAAGTCTTCGCGGAGGCAAAGCCCATGTCACCGGAACAAAGCAGCATCACGCGGTAATGCAAGCCCAGTTTTTGCAAAATGGTCTCGGCATTGCGCACCAGGTCTTCGTGTTCGTCGTAACTCTTATCGGGATGCGTGAACTTAAACAACTCCACTTTTTGAAACTGGTGCTGCCGAAGAATTCCCCGCGTGTCCTTACCCGCGGCGCCAGCTTCCGAGCGAAAACAAGAGGTCCAGGCAGTCACCCGAATGGGCAACTCATCTTCGGCGAGCGTCTCGTCGCGATGCAAATTGTGGAGTTCAACCTCGGACGTGGGCGTGAGCCAGAAATCGGTGTCCTGAACCTTGAAAAGATCCGCTGCGAACTTCGGAAGCTGCCCGGCGCTCATCAGCGAAGCCGTGTTCACCAGAAATGGCGGCAGAATCTCCGTGTAGCCGTGTTCCCGCGTGTGGACATCGAGAAAGAAGTTAGCAAGCGCACGCTCCAGCCGCGCCCCCCAGCTTTTGTAGACCGCGAACCGTGCGCCCGTGATCTTCGTGGCCACCGCCAGGTCAAGAATCCCCGCACGTTCGCCGACTTCCCAATGAGGTTTGGCTACAAAATCAAATTTCGGAGGCGTGCCCCACCGCCGTACTTCCACGTTGTCGGCGGCGCTATGGCCAACCGGTACGCTGGAGTGCGGAATATTGGGAATCGTCAGCAGCAATTCCCGCTGCGTGGCGTCCAGCAGCGCGATCCGTTCGTCGCCCTGTTTGATGCGCTCGGAAACCCGCTTCATTTCGGCCAGCAGCGCATTCGCATTTAGCTTTTCTTTCTTCAGACGTGCGATCTCTTCGCTCGCCCTATTTCGCTGGGCCTTCAGCTGCTCGGTCGCGGTAATCAGCTCACGTCGCTCCTTGTCCAATCCCCGAAAGGCATCGAGATCGAGAGTGGTCCCGCGCTTCCTGGCCATCTCCGCGAAAAGATCCAAATGTTCCCTGAAGTAGTTGAGATCATGCATGGTCAAGAAAGAATAGCGTATTCAGCTATGGGAATGTAGTTCCCCCGCCGGCGCGCATTCGGGGGGATTAGGATCGAGGGATTCGGTTGGTAGCGGCGTACATGACGCCGTAATGAAAATTGTTGTTCGGCAGCACCAATGCGTGGCGGATGGTGGCGCGGACGAATGCGGGCGTCGTGCCCGGATAATAAGGCAGGGCCACATCGACGTCGGAACCCGCCAAATACGCCTTGCGACTCCGGAATGAGAAACCACCTTTCGATACGTTGCCGCACTCAACGATCTCCTCAACGCCATCCTGCACGACGCAAGCGGTAAAGCTGACGAGACTGCGCACATCGCGGCGGCGATTGGCCTTGCGCGCTGCCACCGCCGTCGCCGCCATGGGCAAAGTCTCGAACGGCGCGTCAAGATCTGCGACTTCGTTTTCCGGCCAACTGTAGATGCTGAGCCGAGCCGGGCACAGTCGCGCCCGATCCAGTCGACGCGGGTGGGTACACAGCAGCGGAGGGCCCATTTGTAGATTCGAGATTCAGCGTCGCAGGTTCGGCGGGCACCGATACATTATCCTCGGCATGTCGCCATTGCGTGGACGCCCTGCATGTCGAGCATAGCCTCAAAATAAAATCGGCCAGCGCGTAGACGTCCGCCTCCACCTCGCTTTGATCCACCACTTCACGGCTTTTGCATGAGGTGCACTGCAGAGGTGCTGCGAAGTCCACCCGCCACCTCGGTGGTGGGGGCAACTTCAATTCCCAGAAATCCAGATTGGGATCCACAAACGCCACGCCGTAGATATACCCGCGCAGGTCTTCGCCAAGTTCGCCCACCAGGCGGATGGACACCTCGCTGCTTCCGCCGAGAAAACGCATTATGAGCATGCCATCGGCGGCCAGCTTGTGCTTGGAGATGATTCCCGCTCCGTGGCGCCTTAGCGTCACCGTCTGCGTCTCTTCCGCAAAAACGCGCCCGGAAGTATCCGTGCCGATCAGCAGGATACGTATTTCCTTGGCAACTCGACCGCTTCGACGCACGAATCCCATAAGGGGGCCGCATCTGCGTGGACGGCCAAGAGAGTTATCGAATGGAAGCCGCTAAACCTTTACCTGACTTTTCACCAAATTTGCCGCCGATTTCTTAGGTGAGTGAGTCAGGCTAAGGACATTCCCATCCGGATCGCTGAACCGCGCCACTTGGCGCAGACCAGATTCCCTGCACGTCTTGGTCCGCGAACCCGTAGCGCCGAATCGTGAAGATGAACGTGCTAGACTGCACTCCCAGCAGTCACTCAGCCGACCAGATAGTTAAGAAAGGTCTAACAGTGCCTGGCAACGCGAAGCCCTCACCAACCCGAGTCGCCATCAATCCACCCGTTGCGTGGCTAGGCGCTCGAAATGCGATCTTGTGGGGCAAAGGGAAGCAACATCACGTTGCCGATTTCCCAGGACCGCTTTCGATCAAAAGCGTCGTGCGCGGATCAGCCCAATGGAGCACCAACGAAGCCGACCGGCTCGTAGACGAAAGCAGCTATCTCGTTCTCAACTCCGGGCAAACCTACTCGATGACCATCGATTCGCACGAGCCGGTCGAGACATTTTGCCTGTTCTTCCGTCACGGCATTGCCGAAGACGTTTGCCGCGTATCAGAGTTTGGCTCCCGATGGCTGCTCGACAACCCCGTTCCCGAAGCAAGTGACAACGCGGAACCCACGGCTGGCATTGCGAGGCCTGCTGCGGCGTACTCCGAAGCCTCCGTCCAGTTCTTTGAGACTTTGCACAACCACGATTTTCCCGCCGCTCCTTTGATCCGGCGGATCTATGCTCGCCTCAAAGACAACACTGCAAGCGATGCTTGGCTCGAAGATCAATTCCTGGCCGTCGCTGGCTCGTTGTGCCAGCTTCACCGCCAAGCCGGGAAACATGCCGAGCTGATTCCGGCGAGGAAATTCGCGACGCGCATGGAGCTGTACCGTCGTTTACTTCGAGGGAAAGACTATATGGATTCGTTCTTCGGAGCTCACGTCCATTTAGGAGAAGTCGCCGGGAAAGCCTGTCTTTCTCCGTATCATTTTCACCGGCTGTTTCGCGAGGTCTTTGGCGAGACGCCAAACCAGTATCTGCAGAGAAAGCGCCTGGACTACGCCAGGCGCATGCTGGAACGTGGGGAGCAAAGCGTCACCGACATCTGCCTGGAAGTCGGCTTCGAAAGCATCACTTCGTTCAGCGGCCTTTTCCGCCGGAACTTCGGATGCTCGCCGCGCGAATACCGCTTGCGAAACCTTACGCGTCGCCAGCTTAGAGGCAGCCGAGAACGCCATCAATCACCGCCTCGCGTTCATTGCATTGCGACTCACCAGCGTTGCGGAAGCGTCCAACACAGCTTTTATGCAGGCGCCGGGCTTCAGTCCGGCGTTGCCAGCCGTCGCTGTACTTGCTCCGAGCAGAGCAAATCGATCAGGGATCATCCAGAAGCCATTCGACAAAGATAGCGGAAGGACCTCAACGCAAGCGTCATCACGATTGCTCAACCACGTCGCACCGCAGGTACGTCGGTACTGAAAATCCTATGCTTCGCTTGCATCAGAAGTACTGGAAGAAATGATACCGCCGGCCTATCGACCCCCACACCAACTTTCGGCAAAATCACAAAGTGATCGGAAGTAAGTTCGGCCCTCGGAGCCATTCGGATGGTTATCGGGTGTCTGCTCCTGTGCATCGTTCTGCTGCTCGCGAGCGCAGTAGAACGGCCTGCCCCTCGCCTTGGGCGGGGTGACGAAGAGCCGGACTGATTTCGGACCACGTACCCTCCATTCCCACGCCCGAGCGGCCGGTCCCCCACCGGCCGCTCACTTTTTTGCGCCAGTCCGGCCCATAACAACCAAGAGAGCCGATTTTGGCAAAAAAATAGACGCAGGGGATCACCCTGCGTCTATGTAAGAATTTAGACTCACCCGCGGGAAGCTACATCTGCTACCGAGACACACCAGGCAACCACCGAGGAAATGAAAAAGGGGGCTGGTGCAAGCCCCCTCTCTCCGAACTGACCCCCCAAAACCAGAATCCCAGTCGAGGTTGGGTTCCGGCCACCCCGGGAAGCCAATCTTGTTTGTTGCAGTGATTAGAGCAAATCGTGTGCCAGCGACCGGCTGAATCTTCGGATCGGACTAGGCCTATGAAAGCATGGTACTTAGCCGCGGACCCCAGGTGAGAACTCAGATTTTTGCTTGCCTGCATCTACAAAATCCCACAGGCAAACCGATGTTACATCCATTCTTTGGGAGACAGGTGGCCCTTACCTCGGCGTTTTGCTTTTGGGATGCCCACAAAGCAGCCGGTCCTTGCAATCTCATCCATCGCATCGAGGTATGTAGCGCAGGACGAAGTCCGCGTAGCCCTGCGGCCTTCGCGATTCCGAAAACTATGACTACTTGCCTAGTAAAATATATCGTTAAGCGCCGATGGAGGACCGCAAAGCCTCAGCCACCGACTGGCTATACCGCTGCACGTCAGCCTGGTGCTCAGCCTCCACCATCACGCGCGCAAGAGGTTCAGTCCCGGAATAGCGAAGAACGATACGGCCATTGTCCCCAAGTGCCGACTCCGCTTCGGCCAGCGCCCGCGCCACGTCCGGCAGCGTCTCCATCGGCGGCTTGGAATGCACTTTCACGTTAACGATAATTTGCGGGTAGTCCTTCAATCCCGCGACCAGCGCTTCCAACCGCCCGTGCATCGAAACCAGCGAAGCGATTTTCACCGCGGTCAGCAGGCCATCGCCGGCGGGCGAATCGTCCAGAAAAATGACGTGGCCGGATTGCTCACCGCCCAGCACGTTACCGCTGCGGAGCATCTCTTCCAGCACGTAGCGATCGCCGACGGAGGTGCGCGCCAACTCGATTCCTTCACCCGCGAGCACGCGCTCGAGCCCCAGGTTGGACATCGACGTCGCCACGATACGCCCGCCTTTCAACTTTCCCTGTGCTTTCAGAAAGCGCGCAACCGCGAGCAGCACTCCATCGCCATTCACGATTCGTCCCGTTTCGCAAACAAACAGCGCGCGGTCGGCATCGCCGTCGAACGCCACGCCCAGCGCCACCTTTTCCTCGCGCACACGGCGTTGCAGCCCATCCAGGTGCAGCGACCCGCACCCGGCGTTGATGTTGCGGCCATCCGGCGATGCGCCCATGGCCACGACCTCGGCCCCCAGCGAGCGGAACAATTCGGGGCCTAGCTTATACGCGGCGCCATTCGCGCAATCCAGCAATATGCGGAAGCCGGAAAGCTTGGCCCCGGGAATCACCCGACCGCGAAGAAAAGTTAGATATTCCGCGTCTAGCGTGTCGTCGGCAACCAGCGAAGGGGCGTCTTTCGTAGCAGCCTCAACGCGATACTTGACGATGTCTCGTTCCAGCAATTCTTCGACGGAATCGGGAAATTTCATCCCGGCGCTGGAAAATAATTTCACACCATTGTCGTGAAACGGATTGTGCGACGCGGAGATAACCACGCCAGCCTGGAAACTTTTTTGGCGAACCAGACATGCGACTCCGGGCGTGGTGATCACGCCGGCAAACTCCGTCGCGGCTCCCCCGGCGCGCAAACCGGCGGCCAGCAAAGCGGCGATGTGTGGACCGGACTCGCGCGTGTCCATCCCGATCAGCACGCGAGCGGCGGGATGCTGGACCGTGAGATAACCGCCCAGCGCGCGGCCGGTGGCATAGAGTGTGGCGTCGTCAAGAGGTGGCTTGCCGGGTTCGCCGCGAATTCCGTCGGTGCCAAAGAGTTCTTTCGCCATTTATGGGACCTTTAGTGGAGCTCAGTCGAGCTTAGCACAGGGCGAAAAGCGCGTTTCGCGTGTGTCAGCACGATACATTCGACCAGTAAACGTGGGTGGTTGGACACAATTCACACCCCGCGCGCAGGAAAAAATTGCGACCACGAAATCAATTTCCCTGACTTGGCAAAGCTCTTGCTCACCTGTGTTACCGTGTTTGGCACGGAGAATTTTGTGTCTGCAACCGAAACGCCACCACCCGCGATCGTTCGCATCAGCGGGTCCACTTTTAGTCTGCGTGTGCTCGCAGCCGCGATCATTCTGCTTTTCTGTTACTACGCGCAAGGCGTCGTGATCACGCTTTTGCTTTCCATCTTGCTGGCATACTTTCTCGATCCCGCTGTGGAACTCCTCGAGCGCACCGGTCTGCCACGCACCGGCGGCGCCATGGTGATGGTCCTCATCCTGATCATGGTCTTGGCCGCTGTGGGCTATGGCCTTGGAAGCAGGATGGCAGATTTCGCCGAGAATTGGCCGAAGTACGGAAGTGTATTGCGCAGCGCCGCGGACTCGGTAGAGGGTAAAATCAACGGTATCGAGGGGCGCGTTGCACCCAGCAACGAACCGGGAAGTAAATCCGGAGAAATCCGGCCGCTGGAACCTGGCCTGGTGCACACGATGATCCTCAGGGGAGCGGGCTCGCTGTATGCCATTTTCCTGGAGGTAACGTTCGTGCCGTTCCTGGTGTTCTTCATGCTCGCAGGGAAGCGCGAAGTGTGGCACGGAACATTGCAACTGTTTCCGGTAACCAGGCGCACGCAAGTCAAAGAGACCCTCGAGGATTTGCGCGAGGTCCTACGCGACTATTTGGCGGGCATGAGTATCGTCACGGGTATGGTCATTGCCGCCAGCAGCTTGTTTTTCTGGCTGATGGACCTCGACTATCCCATTTTGACGGGCATCGCGTCTGGGCTGCTCAACATGGTGCCTTACATCGGCGCGGTCATGGCCTGGTTTCCCGCATTCGTCATCGCGCTGGCGAAGTTCAAAACCATTGGCTCGTTCCTGTTGATCGCCGGCGTGCTCACGACGATTCACGTCGTCGCCGCAAATTTCATCGCTCCCGCGCTGGTGGGGCGCCGCGTGCGACTGAATGCGGTAGCGATCACGGTCGCGTTATTGTTCTGGGGATGGGTCTGGGGTGGCATGGGGCTGTTGCTCGCGATTCCGATTACCGCAACGCTGCGCGTGATTTGCGACCACACCGAATCCTGGCGGCCCATTGGGCGCTGGCTTAGCGCCTGAAAAACATCTGAAACTCAAGGCGCATAGCTCGCGTCTTTCCTTCGGCCAGCATTTCTCCAGAGAATCCATCGAGGCTCCAGGATGAAAATTCGAGTAAGTCTGGTCGGGATAGCCCGCTTTACCGTTACGTTTGGCGGGTTCGCATCCATAGTTCTAGGGGCATCGTTGACCGCGCCGCTTGCGCGCCCATGGGGTTGCAAAGGCCATCAGACCGTCGCATTGATCGCGGAAAAATATCTCACGCCAGAAGCCAAAGAGTTCGTTTTCAGCCTGCTGACCGGCAACCCGATCGACCCCCAGCTCAAGCGTTACTGCGGCTCTGCGGTTAGCGATCCGATGGGCGACGCTTCCACCTGGGCCGACGATGTGCGGACCGAGCGCAAGAATGGCCCCTGGCATTACATAGACATTCCGCGTGGTGCCTCAAAAAGCCCACTCGAGAGATTCTGTGGCAAGGAAGGCTGCGTGGTCAGCGCAATCGCGGAACAGGTCGCGATCTTGAAGGACAAAAACGCAAACGGTGGTAAGCGCGCAGAGGCCCTGCGCTACATCATTCATTTCGTGGGCGATTTGCATCAGCCACTGCACTCCACAACCAACGCCGACGAGGGCGGAAACTGTGTGCCGCTGAAGTATTTTCGCCGCGAGCCACATGAGCGAGGCCACGGTTTTGCTCCGAATCTTCACTCCGTCTGGGATTCCGCAATCCTCGAACGCGATTCGGAAGGCGCCGACCCCGCCGAGTACGCCGACATGCTGCTCGAGACCTTCGCTGGGTCGATCGAAGCATGGCAGAAGTCCGGCATCCACGTGGACGACTGGGTCTGGGAGAGCCACGAGTACGCCGAATCGACCGTTTACGGCGCGCTGACTCCCAAAGTGGCCGTTGAGCCCAACGTCCCGGTGCATAGTTGCATCGACGACAACAATATCGGCGAGCGCCTGCTCCGCCAGCACATTAAGGCTGGCGAAGCATATCAAGAGCGATCCGCTCCGGTCGTCGAACGCCGGGTCGCGCAAGCTGGGATCCGCCTGGCCATGATCCTGAACGACGCAGCCAAATCGAATGATTCGGCCAAGACCGCAATCCCATAGCCCAAGGGTCGCAGAGGAAAGGGCCGCCGTCAGCCCCTCTGCTTGTCAGCGGTTCGAAGGGGTTTGCGGTTTTGTCCCGAGCGACTTGATGTAAGTTACAAGCTGCCAGCGTTGCGGCTCAGGCAGTTTCGACCAGACCGGCATGCCGTGCCACACAATGCCGTTCGTCAGCACCCAGAAGATCGCGCCGGGCGGTGCGTCTTGTACTTCCGGATCGCGCAGATTGGGAGCCCTGCGTGTGCCTTCGGCCGATTCACCGTGGCATTCCACGCAGTGCATCCCGAAGAGCTTCTTCCCCGCAGCAACCGCGTCCGGATCATTCTCCAGCGGGTTCCGCTGTGCACGTGCCTTTTGCGGCGCTTTGTCCAACTCGCTTTCCCCGGAAACTTTTCCTTTGTTCACCTTTGCACGAGCCTCATTCGAGTCCGAACTTTCTTGTCGCCCGTCGCTGACTGAAACGCCTGAAACAAACAGCAGCACCGCCGACGTGCACAAGACCAAGATCCACGTCTTACCGGGGGACATCATCGGCGGTCTCCGAACAAATGGCCCACCAGATCACCGAACCCGGAGAATTCTCGCGACAGGCCCCAGCGGAGCAACAACCGGTGACTGTTGTCGTTGAGTCCAAAGCCCGGAGAGATGCGCACAGTCCAACCCGACGGCATATTCCACGCCGCCACCGGCGCCAGGTAATGCGAAGTGTCTTTCAACCCGAAACTATGTCGGTCGCCGAGTCCGCCGTAAAGTTCCGCGCCCACGATGAAATTCTCTGCGCAGAAATTGCAGTGTTGGGGAGTGGCCTTCAGCCTCAGCGGCCGGCTCGCGCCCAGGGCGTACCCGAATTCCCAAGGCTCGTTAGCCAGATTTTTCGCCGCAAGCGTGTTCTCGACGAAGTTCCAGCCCTTGTAGGTGCTCGATAGCAGCAACTTGAATTCCAGCTCATGCTTGTGTTCCCGGCGCGCCACGGCATTGGAATCTGCGCTGTCCGCGTCGCCGTCATGGCCTTCGATGTCCTTCAGGATCTTGTCGGCACCGCTGATATGTTCGTACTCGACATAAAGGACCGGGTTGATGAAATGCTCACGCTTGAGCGGGCGGAAGCGATTCTCCCAGCGAAACCCGGTAAAAAGAGTGCTGTCGTGGGAAGTAGTCTGGCCGTCGAGATAAACCTCGGTGGTCCACCAGGCTGTCGCGCCATATTCGAATGCCATCCAAAACGCGTGGAAGTCGTTGCCGTCGCGCTGCGTTCCGAAGGTAGAAAAGTATTCGACTTCGAGGCTGCCAGGCTCCTCCATGTAGTGATCGTAGGCGACGATGTAAGGATTCTCCTGAGCCCAAGAGGGAAAGGGAAAAAGCACAAAAAAGAACAAAAACGCCGATAAAAAGCGGTAACGCACAAGATCTCCTTGCTTTGCAACAAGAAATAAGACTATTTCAGTCGCATATCTATTGCAAGTCGTTTGCAACGCCTCCCCGTTCCCGTGGACCTCGAACTCCCCACCTAACCTCGCGCATATCAGCATCCGGGTAAGGCTGCGTTGACTCATTCTCCCGAACGCGAGATGCTGGCGGCGTTTTCCATTGCCTGCGAGCCAATTCGCCGGGAGAACCTCCGTGAAACCTTCACCACTGGTCTTGACCTTGCTCGATGAGGCCTACGAAAAGCGCACCTGGCATGGGCCCAACCTTAAGCAGGCAATACGTGGCGTGACCGCGGAGCAGGCTGCGTGGCGCCCCGGCATTGGACGACACAACATTTGGGAGGAGACGCTGCACGCCGCGTATTGGAAATATGCGGTGCGCCGCCGGATTGAAGGCGGAAAGCGCGGCTCATTCGCGCTGAAAGGCAGCAATTTCTTTGTCAGGCCAGAAAAAGGCAGGAGCACCGAAGCGGCGTGGCGCGCAGACAAGGCACTGCTCGAACGCGAACATCGCGCGATGCGCGCAGCCATCGCCAAACTCTTGCCAACGCCGCGCAGCACTAAGTTCGTCCGACAACTCTACGGCGTCGCCTTCCACGACGTGTATCATGCTGGGCAGATCCGGCTGCTGCGTCGCCTCATGAACGGCACCGCCTGATTATTTCTGATTATGAAATCGTCGTTTCGAAGTGAATTGCGATTTCGTCTCACAAACGACAGCTCTGCGATACCCAAATTGTCGCCCAAAATTGTCATTTCGACCGGAGGAACGGCGATTTTTACCGTCCCGGAGCGGAGAAATCTCTCCTCGACTTTGGAATCAGGCTGAACGCGCGCGGCATACTCGAACGGATTCGCCCGGCCGCGAAAATAGAGTTGAAGTTGCTATCCTCTCGCTACTCAATCGGCCGCAGTCCTCAGTGCGCCCTCTGTCGTAACGCCTCCATCACAGCCGCGGGTTCCGGCGCCTCCTGAAATAACCGAATAGCCGCAATGCCGGCCGCACCCGCCCTGAAGCACGCGCCGGCATTCTCGAGGGTGATGCCGCCGATGGCCAGCACAGGAATCGCCAACGACCCACAAATCTTGGCAAGACGCGCGACGCCTTGAGGCTCGCCGAACGCGGCCTTCGACGCTGTTGCGAAGATTGGGCCAAAGAATATGTAGTCGGCTCCGCCAGCTGCTGCGGACTTCGCGCCTTCCAACGAATGGCAGGAGACACCGCACAGAAAATCTCTACTGGGAACGCCTGGTCGGATCAGGCGCTTCACCTCGTGCACGGGCAAGCTGCTCTCTCCCAGGTGCACTCCTGCCGCGCCTTCGGTCAGTGCCACATCCACACGATCGTTGACGAGAATGCGCGTCGAGCGGGGATCTGTACCAGCCTGTGCGCGCGTGCAGCGCAGTACCTCGCGCACAAGCGCAGCGAGTTGCTCGGCCGGCAAGTCTTTTTCGCGAATCTGTATCCAGTCCACGCCAGCCGCCGCGAGCGTCGCGGTCTTTTCCACCAGCGCAGCAGAATTTGCCGAGGGCGCAGCGGCAGACAAGCTCCTGCGGTCCGTGACATAGCACAGAATTGGGAATTTTAGGACGGCCGGCGAATTACTGAGGACGGACACGGGGAGTGGCCGACGGACCCGCGCTGGATCCGATCATGCGGATA
Organism: uncultured Acidobacteriota bacterium; assembly: GCA_963721915.1. GTDB lineage: Bacteria > Acidobacteriota > Terriglobia > Acidiferrales > UBA7541 > Acidiferrum. Next base: position 239,734 of record CAVRLD010000018.1, read on the forward strand.
GCCAGGAAAATATCCAGAATACCCAGCCCGCTGACCGCACCGCGAAACGCAGGATGCAGCAAGATGCGCATAAGCGAGGGAAAATGACTCAGGAAATAGTTCTGCTCCCAGATCCCGGTCCATGGCAGATAAAACAGGACCGCCCCCATCATGCAGCAGACCACCACCAACACCGCGCTCAAGATCCGATTCATCGATTAGAGAAATCTCCCGGGACTCAGCGAGAAGCGGGGCGTTAACGAGCTGGTTTCTGCAGCGCGGCGATCCGCTCGCCCACGTCGCGATAGTCAATGTTGACCGCGTAGACCTGGGAAAAACTCCTGAGTGCCGCGTCCGACTCGCCCGCCGACTCCTGGGCCAGGCCCAAATCATACCGCAACGCGAGCTCGCTTTCCGGTTCGATGTCGGGAAGGCGCAGCGCCCGTTCGTACCACATCGCGGCGATCGAAGGTTGGCCGCGATCCATGAACGCCAAACCGAGCAGCGTGTAGCACTGCATCGAATACGGGAATGGGCGGCCCCGCTCGCTGGCCTTGGCCACTTTCTGGAATTCGCTGATGGCTTCTTCCAGCAATCCCATTTCGCGGAAGGCGATGCCGAGATTGTAGTGCGTCTCCAGATCCTCGTCGTCGGCGCCCATCTCGCCGAGTTCGGCGCGAAATTCGTCGAACACTTCCTTGAGCGGTCCGGCATTTGCAGAGGAAGTTGGCTTCTCCTCCGCGTTAGCCATGTTCGTAACGGGCGCAATCGCTCCCGCGCGTGGGCCGGCATCGGAATATCCGGGCGACAGTTCGCCAATACCCAGTTGATCGATTTCCGCCGCGAGATCCGACAAGAACTGGTCGGAAGCGAAGCCGTTTGCGGGCGCGACATTGCGGCCGGCCGGCTGAGTTTCAAGCGGCACGATGGGAATTTCCGGCGGTCTCTGGTCGTGAGCCGGAACGAGGGGCTCGGGATCAAGAACGAGTTCGTAGTCCTGGTCGAGCTCAAACTCCGGCTCCTCGATCTTCGGCGCAGGTTCCGCAATCTTGGCCGCGGGCGGCTGCTCCACCGCAGGCGGTTCCGGTACAGCCGCATGGACGGCAGGCTCTTCCACCGCTGGCTGCGACGCTGATGCCTCAAGCGCGACCGGAAGCTCCTCGGCCCGGATGTTCTCAGGAACTTCCATCGCGGGTTCATGCGGCGTCAACTCTTCTTCGACTGCCGGTGTCTCGACGGGAACTTCAAACTCCGCGTGTGCAGCCCCTTCCACTGCGGGTTTCGTCGCCGGTTCCTCGGAAATCCAAACTCCCGGTGGCGCTTCGCGTGGCTCGCGCGCCGTCTTTGAAGCCTCCTCGGCTGGCTGCGTCTCGTCGAGCATCGACGCCCACTCGTCGGACAAATCGACCTCGTGCACTTCTTCCGCTGCCGATGTAGTGGGTGCCGCCGCGTTACCTCCCTCGATCTCCACGGACTCTTGCGCGATCGCAAACTCAGTTATCGTTTCCTCGGGCGTAATTTCCGGCAAGGACTCTTCGGATCCCTCCACCCCAGCGGTTGCGCTTGCCTGCGCCGCTGGTCCCGCCAACTCTTCGTCCGAAAGACCCGCAGCTCGTTGGAATCGCCGCCGCAGTTCGCCAAAGCGCTCCGCACCTCGCGGATCGCCTCGTTCACTGTAAATCTGCTCAAGTTTGGATGCCAGTTCGGCAGTGCGGCGGTCATCGCCCGCGCCAAGCACAAAGTCCAGAAGCTTCTCAAGCGTCGGCGTATGTCGCGGCGCTCGGCGAAGTATTGCCTCCAGCAAGCCGATCGCTTTTTGCGTCAGTCCATAGCTGGCAAATAGATCGACGTCCGTCAACGACTGCGCGATGAATCTCTGTGTATCTTCATCCAGCGCAGCTTCCACCGGAACCGAAGGAGCAACCGGCTTGGCCGTGACCTCCGGAGCCGCAGGTTCAAAATCAGGACGTAGTTTCGGCGCCGGCGGCATGGCCAGTTGCACGGCCGCATGCTCTTCGATTAGCAGTTGCGTCGTATCCGGACCGGCGATACCCATCTTGCGTAGCACATCGTTGAGCTTGCGCTTCGCAGGGTCGCTCTCCGGCTGACGATCCACGAGCTGCTCGAAGATTTGCTTCGCGCGATCGTACTGTTTCGCCGCCACTAGCGCGTCACCCAGATGCGCTAGCGCATCCGGCAACCGAAACGAATCGCTCGTGCGCCCATACGTTTCCACCAGCCATTCAAGCGGCTCTATTTTCCCCGGCAACCGCTCCGCTAGTTCGTTCAGCAGTTTCCCGACGACCTCGTGCTCCCCGGCGTCGATCATGGGAATGCGTGTGCGGTCCAGAATCGCCATCGCGCGATCGCCATAGCCGGACTCCAGCAGCCCTTCCACAATCTTTTGCGCCGGCCCGAAATTCTTCGGGTCCGCATCAAAGATGCGCAAAGCTAGACTCGAAGCCTCGTCCCACTTCACGTTCTTGAGGTACAGATCGAGAAGAAGCTCCGCTTGTTCGCCGCCCTTTTCCAGGTCGGGAACCTGTTCCAGTACTTGCGCCGCCTGCGTGAAATTACCTTGCGAAGAGTGGACCCGCGCTTTGACGATCAGTGCGGCAAGGTTGCTTGGTTCCAGCTTCAGTACTTTGTCCGCAAGCTTTTCGCATTCCGCCTGGTCGCCGCGCGCCAGCGCTCTCTGGCTAGCGGATATGTAAGCGTCGATGGCCTCACGGTTCTGCCCCATCGCCTGATACAGATCGGCCAGCCGAACCTGGATGCGCAAATTGTCCGGCTCCGCCATCAGCAGCTTCTTGAGCAGCGCCACCGCTTCCAGCTGCCGGTTATTCTTCAAATGAATTTCGGCCAGCTGCACAAACAGCGGCCGCGCCTCGCTCATCACTCCCTGCTGGACATACAGGTCCGCAAGTTTCTCGAGCGGGCGTATCTCTTCCGGAGCCAGCTTGGCAATGCGCTTGTACACCGCGATCGCTTTGGTCAGGAAACCATCCCCAACAAACAGTTGAGCCAACCGCTCAAAGTAGTCGATGGCCTGAAACGTTTCGCCCTGGCGGATATACAGCTCGCCGATGGTCATCAATGTGACCTGATCGCGCGGCTCATGTTTCAGAATCTGCTGGTATTCGGCTATGGCCTGGGCGACCTTGCCCTGGTTGAGGAGTTTTTGTGCGGCTTCGACAAACTTGCTTTTGTTATAGGCCATTCGCGAGCTCAGACAACACACCGTCCCCGCCTGCTGCTGAACGCGTTTCCGCGCTCCAGCGGCAGAGGCCGGCAAAAGTCGTGCTTGACTACGCTAGCAGGCGGAGAAAACCCAAGTCAACGAACCCAGCGTCGCATGTGAGCAGCCAGTTATCCCCGTTGTAATCAGGAAACTCGCGCCGAATAGCTAAATCCTGTAGGCGCCGGCCTTCAGGCCGGCGTCCACAAAAGACGTCGCGTTTGCCTATAATTGGATTCAGGGCGAGACCGGGTCAGGAAGCAACGCGATTTGGATAGCCCCCGTCGACCAACAACCCGCGTCCCGCACCGGCGCGAACGAATACCGGTGTAGAGGTGACGCCCCATGCCGCCGCAAAGCCTGCAGATGATCCGGGGTGGCATATCCCTTGTGCCGCGCCAGCCCGTATTGAGGGTAGACGGCGTCCCACTCCTCCATCCGGGCGTCCCGATGCGTTTTTGCCAGGATGGACGCCGCCGCAATCGAGATGCTGCGGGCGTCGCCCTTGATCAGCGATTTTTGTTCGATCATCACATCGAGCTGCAGCGCGTCGATCAGCAAATAATCCGGTTGCATGGCCAGCTGCTGGAGGGCAGCCGCCATCGCTTGACGGCTGGCCTGATAGATATTCCAGGCATCAATCCGTTGCGCGTCCACCTCGGCGACGGCCCATGCTACCGCGTGCTCGCGAATTCGCTCGGCAAGCTGCGCCCGCCGGTCCGGCGCCAGTTGCTTCGAATCATCCAAGCCGACAATGCGCCGCTTAGGATTGAGAATCACAGCGGCCGCGACAACCGGGCCAAACAACGCGCCCCGCCCAGCCTCATCGAGGCCCGCGATCCGCGTCCAGCCCAATTTTCGCGCCGCACGCTCGAAACGGGAAGAGCACAGGCGTGTCATTCGTTTTAGGTGATCGGATTTCGATCGACCGTCGGCGATTCTAGCACGCCGATTGCCTCATTCGTACCTTAGCGCCACCATCGGATCAACACGCATCGCACGCCGCGCCGGAATCCAGGCGGCCAGAAGTGCGGCGGCCAGCAAAAGAAGCACGGACGCGCACAGCAGAACCGGATCGTGCGTCTTTACCTCGAACAGCAGCGACTCCAGCAGGCGCGTACAGAACCAGGCGCCGAGTATCCCAAGAACCGCACCGCCAATCGTCCAACGTGCCACGCTCGAAAGCACCATGTTTAGAATTCCCCGCGGAGTTGCGCCGAGTGCCATGCGCACTCCGATTTCCCGCGTCCTCTGCATCACCAGAAATCCGACCACTCCATAGATGCCGATCGCGGCGAGCAAGACACCGAAGGCAGCGAACAGCGAAAGCAAAATCGCCTCGAAGCGTGGACGCTGCGCCAGTTTGCCGACACGTTCGCTCATCATCTCGATCTTTACCGGGAGAGTGGGATCCAGGGCATTCGTTTCGGCGCGCATCCACGCGGCCACAGCGGCTGGATTCATGCGCGTCCGCAGCATTACCTGGCCGGTGCTCAGGGACTCAACTGGGTCGTTCTTCCACGGAAGATAGAACTCGGGCTCCGCACTTGCCACCAGGCCGTTGTTTCTAACGTCCGCTGCCACGCCCACGACGGTCCGCCGCGGCGTTTGCATCCGAAACAATCGAAGCTGTTTGCCGATGGGGTCTTCGTTCGGAAAAAGTTCGCGCGCCAAACTATCGCTGAGGATGATCGGATTCTCCGCGGCGGCGATGTCTTGTTCCTGGAATGAACGGCCACGAACGATCGGAATTCTCAAAGCCGAAAAATAGCCGGGCGTCACTGCGCGCCAGTCAACCGGGCCCCCGGTGCCCTCGGCGAGTGCTGGACGACCTTCCGGCTCGACAGCCGCGAGGATTGTCGAACGCATTTGACCAGCTGGTGGAAGAGAGTCGCTCAAAGCGAGCGCAATAACACCCGGCAAAGCTTTCAAGCGCGCCTGCAGTTCCGTGAAGAAGGCGATCTGCTGTGGCTGTTGAGGATAGCGGTATGCGGCAAGTGAAATTGTCTCGGTCAGCACCCTTTCGGTCTCCATACCCGTCGGAGCGCGTTGCAAATTCCACAAACTGCGCAACAGCAAACTCGCACACGCTAGGAGAATCAGGGAAACGGCAATTTGCGCCGCCGCCAAGCTCTGCCGTAGGAAATGTCGTGTTGTCGCGCGAACATCTTTCCCACTCAGATGTTCTGGGGTTGGATCGGAAAGCGCCGGAGCCAAACCAAAGAGTGCCGCGGAAACAAACGTGACCACCACCGTAAAGGCGACCACGCGGAGATCAAGGCTCGCTTCCTGCAAATGCGGAATCCCCTCGGGCGCAATGGACACGAACAAACGGACCAGCAGATGCGCGACCCAGCACCCGGCCAGACCGCCCAGCAAACCGAGCAGGCAACTCTCCACTAGCGATTGCCGAACGAGTCGTCCGCGGCTTGCGCCCAGCGCCGCGCGCACCGCGAGCTCTTGTTCGCGTCCCGTCGCGCGCGCGAGCAGCAAATTCGCAACATTCGTACAGGCCACCAGGAGCACGGCGAAAACGGAGCCCAGCAGAATCCACGAAGCCAGCCGTACATCGTGCACCTGACGGTCGCGCAAAGTGGTGACGGCGAGATGAATTTCATTGCAAAAAGCAGGAGGCGCGCCCTGCAAGGATTGCTCCAGGAAAGGCTGCAGCCCGGCAATGACCTCGGGAACTGTCGCGGCGCTCTTCATGCGACCGAAGGTACGCAGCACGTCGCCCGGTGCGGAACGCCGTTGCTGCTCCTCATCCAGAGCTTCAGGAAGCAGAAGATCGGTCGAGACCAGCGTAGGCATCTCAAAGTTTGCCGGAAGAACGCCAACGACTCGCGTAATCTGGCCATCAACCGAAATTTCTTTGCGCAGGACGCCGGGGTCTCCTCCATATCGGCTTTTCCATAGCGCATACGAGATGATCGCAACACGCGGACCCTTCGGACGGTCTTCCTCCGGCGTCAGATTACGTCCGAGGATGGGTTCCACGCCCAGAGTCGTGAGAAAGTTCTGTTCCACGCGAGCACAACTCAAGCGCACCGCGGCTTGCTCGGTGAGGTCGCACGTGGAATCGCCCGGAATCATCGAGGTTACTTCTTCAAACGGTCCGGGAGCTTTCCGGAAGTCAATATAGCTGGCTCCCAGCATGAACTCGTTTTTCTCGATGGGCGCCGTTAGCCCAAACGAAACCAAACGTTCCCCGTGGGGATAAGGCAGGCTCCGGAACAGAACGCGATCCACAACGCTAAACACCGCGGTGGTGGCCCCTATACCTAGACCCAAAGTCAGGATCGCGACACAAGTAAACCCAGGAGTCCTCGTCAGCATCCTGAGCGCAAAGCGCGAGTCTTGCAGCACGGAGTCGACAAGCAGAAAGCCGCGCTGATCGCGATACGCTTCCTTGGTTTGCTCGACGCCGCCAAATTCGCGTCGCGCAGCGCAGCGCGCCTCTTCAGCGTTCATGCCCCGCCGAATATTTTCGTCAACGAGCAGTTGCAAGTGGGCGCGGAGTTCCGCGTCAAGATTTTCGTCGAGGCGCCGCTTTCGGAACAAACCGAGCAGGCGCGAGGTGAGTACGCGCAGGCCGTCCATCGCTACACCCCTTCCGCGCCCAGCAAGCGCGCAATCACCGCCGCCATGCGCTCCCAGCTTTCGGCCTCGCTGCTAAGCTGCTTGCGGCCTGCGCGCGTCAGTGAGTAATACTTGGCCTTGCGATTGTTATCCGAAACGCCCCACTTCGAACTGATCCATCCGCGCTGTTCCAGCCGAAGCAGTGCGGGATAGAGCGTGCCCTGATTGAGCTTCAGCAAATCCTCAGAGACCTGCTGGATGCGTTGCGCGATGCCGTAGCCGTGCAGCGGTCCCATCACATCCAGCGTCTTCAACACGATCAGGTCCAGTGTGCCTTGCAACACTTCACCGCGCGGAGGTGTCATCCATCTCTCCTTTTGACAAACAACAGGAGCCTACACCGTCTTCCTGTTGATTGTCAACAGGTACCCCGGCCGGCCAGAGGCAAATTGCCGTTCATTCCATGGCGGGGCAAAAAATCAAAAATGTAGGGGCGCGCTTCAGTTTACCCTGACCGAGGAAGGGCGCGTCCTTCCGGCGAGGCGTGTCATCCTGAGCGCATCCGACAAGGACGCGCGAAGGACCTCAACGTGACCGTTGCCGACCATGCGCCTTCCGTGCACACCACCCGCGGTTGACGCGCATTCTCGCGGCATGGCAGCATACGCTCACTAAATTTTCAATAATTGCTGCAATGAAAAGGGTCATTACGAAGGAGCCAGCAAATCATGCCGATCGACCAGTCCAATGCCTCTGAACAGCGCATCCCAGACAACGCACACGCGCGAGTTCGCTCCGCCTGCCTTCCCCTATTCGCCGCCCTAGCCCTAAGCGCCGCGGCACTCTCCGCGCAGACTCCGCCGCAAACCCAGCCCCCGGCGCAGCAGACACCTCCTCCGCCTCGCACCATTCAACTCGACGATTTCGCAAAAATCTCCTCCGTCAACGACCCGCAAATTTCCCCCGACGGAAAATCCATCGCCTTCGTGGTCTCCCATATCAATCTTGACCAGGATCGCAGCGATCGTGAACTTCTCCTCATCGACATCGCCACCAGCGTCCCCCGCGCGCTCACCCACGACCGCAAAGGCGTCGGCTCGCCCCGCTGGTCTCCCGAAGGCGACCGCCTCGCATTCGAAGCCGTGGACACAACAGCGAAAGATCCCAAGCTCCAACTCTACGTCTTGCCCATGACTGGCGGCGAAGCCAGAAAACTCACCGACGCCCCCAACGGCGTCGAACAATTCGCATGGCGCCCCAACGGCCAGGAAATCGCCTACGTCACCTCCGACGAGCCAGAAAACAAAAAAGAAATCGAGAAGCACAACGACGCCTTCGAAGTCGGCGACAACGATTACCTCGCCAAAGGCCCAGAAACTCCCTCGCATCTCTGGATCGTCGCAGCCGAAGGTGGCAAACCCCGCCGCCTCACTTCCGGCCCCTGGAGCCTGGCCAAGAGCGCACCGCCCAGTTCCCCCGCTTCTCCCATCAATTGGTCCCCGGATGGAAAGGCCCTTCTGTTCTCGCGCCAAGAGCACCCTGAGTTCGGCGACGCCGACCAGACCACGCTGCAAATTCTGGACGTTGAATCCGGCGCGATTCGCAAGGTGACCACCCACGAAAAGTTCGAAAGCTACGGCCTGTTCTCCCCCGACGGTTCGCGCATCGCCTATTGGTACCCGCGCGACGCCGACCCCAACAATGAAAACGAAATCTTCGTCACCCAAACCTCCGGCGGCGACGGCGCCTCGGCCACAAAAGCCATCGACCACAATCTGTCTCGCGTCATCTGGATGCCCGACGGCAATTCTCTGCTAGTCGGCGGACACGATGGCACGCAAACCTCGATGTGGCTGCAGCCACTGAACGGCGCGCCAAAGAAACTCGCCCTCGGCGACGTAAATCCCACCTGGATGTTTTGGATCGATGCCTACGTCGGCCGCAAAGGGGAGATCGCCTTCACTGGCGCCACCCCGACGCAGCCCTCCGAGCTCTACTACATGGCCTCCGCCAACGACACCCCGCGCCGCCTCACCAATTTCAATCAAAACATCGCCGCGCTAAAGCTAGGCAAAGCCGAAAAACTCGAGTGGGAGGGACCGGACTCATTCCACGAAGACGGCGTTGTCATCTATCCACCTGATTTCGACAAAGAGAAAAAGTATCCGGTAGTGCTGGTAATTCACGGCGGCCCCACCGCAGCCTCCATCACCGGCTTCACCTTTTTCCCGCACCTTCTGGCCTCGCGCGGTTACATCGTCTTCTCACCCAACTATCGCGGCAGCGACAACCTCGGCAACGCCTACCAGCGCGCTATCTTCAATGACGCCGGCGACGGCCCCGGCCGCGACGTCATCGCCGGCATCGACGCCCTGAAAAAACTCGGCAACATCGACGAAAACAACATCGGCGTTTCCGGCTGGTCCTACGGCGGCTACATGACTTCCTGGCTGATCGGCCACTATTCCATCTGGAAAGCCGCCATGGCCGGCGCCCCAGTCACCGATCTCTACGACGAGTACAATTTGTCAGACGGCAATGTCACCACCCGCTACAGCCTCAAGGGCTCGCCCTACGTGGGAGACAACCTGAAGGACTATCGCGCCCAATCGCCCATCACCTACGCCGCCAACATGAAAACGCCCACGCTGATCTTGCACGACACCGGCGATGCTCGCGTAACGATCACCCAGTCCTATCAACTCTTCCACGCCCTGAAAGACAATAACGTCCCGGTGAAGTTCTTCGCCTATCCTGTAAGCGGACATTCCCCCGGCGACCCGGTCCGCCAAATGGACGTCTACAAACGCTGGGCCGACTGGATGGACCAACACCTGAAGTGACCCCAGCCGCAAAAACCAGTCACCACAAAAATCCGTCACCGAAAAATGTAGGGGCGCGCTTCAGCGCGTCCCAGCGAGCGAAGCGAGGCGGCCCCTCTGTGCACCCACCTCCCCCCAAAAGGAAAAAGCCCCGCTTTCGCGGGGCTCCTTCTCTCAACCGTTGTAGCGGTGCCGACCGTTTACCCTGAACTTTGAAGGGTAAGGCGCGTTTCAATCCGCAAATAAATCCTACGCCTGACCCTCCGACCCCGCCGCAACCGCAGCGGCCACCGGCTCCGCTTCCTCGCGCGCAGCCCGCTTAATCCGCGCAGCCTTGCCCTTCAAATCGCGCAAATAATACAACCGCGCCCGCCGCACTTTACCCTTGCCCACCACCTGAATCGAGCTGATGGTCGGCGAGTGCAACGGAAAAATGCGCTCAATCCCAACGCCAAAGCTCACGCGACGCACCGTGAATGTCGCGCCAGAAGCCCGGCCCTTCTTCGAAATCACCACGCCCTCAAACGCCTGCAACCGCTCTTTTTCCTTCTCGCCTTCGCCTTCCTTCAACCGCACGTTCACCCGCACGGTATCCCCAGGCCGGAACTCCGGCAAATCTTTGCGCAGCTGCGCTTCATGTAATTTCGCAATGACCAGATTCATATCGCTATTCCCTGCAGACCCACTCAGGCGGGGCCAGCACATCAAGACAAACGCTAATTATAGCCAAATCCCCGCGGTTTACCTAGAAATTTCCACTCAGTCGTGCGGTCGCCGTCTGAAATCCAGCCCAGCCCTCTTCGTGCCCTCTGCGCCTACTCTGTGTCCTCTGTGTTAAATCCGATCCAATCGCAACCCATCGCACCCCGCTCAGCTCAGCAAGCCCGAGCCGACGCCCGCCCCCCAATTACCGCGTCAGCAAATCTCTCCATCTCCTCCAACTGCGGACTGAACTGCAACAACACCAAATCCACGCCCGCAGCCTCGAACGCCGCAACCCGCTCCGCCACCTGCTCCGCTGTCCCCACCAATCCCGACCGCAACCCGCGATTCGAAACCGAATAATCCTCCAGCGAAACCTGCTGCTCCAGCTGCGTCCCCGCCAACCACTGCTGATAATTCGCATACCCCGCGGCCGACTGTTTCACGTCGGTAATCCGCCGCACTTCCTCCTGAGCCTCGCGCTCGGTCTCGCGCACAATCGCATACCCCGCCACGCCAAATCTCATCGGAGCCAAATCCGCATGCCGCGCACGCCGCCCGCGCAAATCCGCAATTTTCTCCCCAACGCGTTCCGGCGGATCGCCATGCATCAAATACGCATCGCACTTCTCCGCAATCAAATCCTTAGCCGCCGCCGACTCCCCACCCGCATACAAGCAAGGCCGCGGCTTCGACACGGGCTTCGGCTCCAGCACATTGTCCTCAACCCGATAATATTTCCCCGCATACGAAAAATGATCCCGCGACCACACGCCGTCCAGTACATCCAGCCACTCGCTAGTCCGCGCGTAACGATCGTCGTGCTGCTCAAATGACACGCCATACTTCCGCGCCTCGTCGGCCCACCACGACGACACCACGTTCAATGTCAACCGCCCGCCGCTGATTTGGTCAATATTCGCAGCCTGCTTAGCCAAAAGTGCCGGCAAGTGAAACGTAGGCCGCACCGCCACCATCAACTCAATCCGCTCGGTAACCGCCGCCAACGCAGCCGCGGTAGACCAGGCATCCAGCGAATCCGCCTCCACCCCCTTGATGTCATTCAAATTCAATTCCGCGATCAAGGTCACATCAAACCCAATCTGCTCACTTCGCTGTGCCAGCCGCTTAACGTAAGCCCACGAAGCCTCCATCCCTTCGTCAGCCACATTCCGCAACCACCCGCCAAACACCGGCAACCAATATCCGTATCTCACGCGCTCTCCAAAGTCTCCGCCGAATACCCAGCGACGCTCGACTCTTCTCTGTCCACTCTGTGCTCTTATCTCTGTGTCCTCTGTGTTAAATCCGTTTTGCCTGTTAAAGCCGTGTACCAACCACCACCTCAGTCTTCTTCCCCGCCTCCGTAATCAAAAAATCCGCTAATCTCGAATAAGGATTAAACCCCACAATCCGCTCCGGATCAGCCACAAAATTCGAAAGCGCATTAATATCGTAATAAAGCAACCGCCCGGTGGGTTCGTCGATCACATACTCCACTCCGCCAACTTCAATCCCCGCCTCATGCATCAAGCGCTCGACATTCGCAATCACCCGCGGAGGCGCCTCATAAGCCTCCACAGTCATCCCCGTCTTAGGCGCGTCCACCGGGCAAGCGATCCGCGTCAACTCCTCGCCCCGAGCACTCTTGCAAATATCCGCCGGACACAAATCGAACGTCTCCCCTGTAATATGAATCTGAATCGCATACAAATATTTCCCGCCCAAAACTTCCACCCGCGTAATGATCCCATCTCGCGCCGTAAAACATTCCTGCACCAAAGCCACGTTATCAATCCCAAAGTACAACTCGCCCGCATCCACCGCAGCCTGCAACTCCTCACGCGAACTAAATTTCTTAATCCCAACCCCGCTCCCCCCAATATTCGGTTTCAAAATCAACGGATACCCAATCTCCTCCCCAGCTACAACCGCCTGCGACGGATGATTGATCACCCGAGCCTTCGGGTAAGGCAATCCCAACCGTTCCATCAAAGAAAGCTGCAAAGCCTTCGAAGTTTCCGTAGTGAACGCCTTATACCCATTCACGACCCGCATTCCCTTGTCTTCCAAATGCTTCAAATAATTCAAAGTATAAAAAACCCCGTGCCCCACCCCCCGCTGCCAAGCCGAAGGACTCATCCGATTAAAAAACAGCGAATACTCCCGCTCCGGCGAAGCCGCATCATAAGAGTGATACCGCGCGTCCACCTTCACCCAAAGCACCCCGCGCGCATCCATCTGCGCAAACAAAGGCACAAACCAATTCGGCTGCTCGTAATAAATCGCGATCGGCTTAGCCAAGCCATCGCCGTTCACGCTCCTAATCTCGCCCATACTCCCTCGGCTCCCGTCTTAAACCCGGGTAGCACAGGCACTCCTGCCTGTGTCCCCGTAACATTCAGCAAAACGCCAGCACCAAAGCCTCCCTAATTCCAGTACCCGTCCCAAGGTGCGCTGTTTGTCTCCCATTCGCTTTCCGTCTATTGGCAGGCTCTCACTGAATCCAATTTCACCGACCGCCATTCCAAACGGAGCAGACCGACTTTTTATTCCCGTTCGCTTCCTGTTTACCCCGCAGGTCTGGCGGGGCGAATGGGTCGGCCCACGCAAAGGAATCTCTCATCTCTTCGACGATGCCCGCGCTCCCTCTCCTCGGTATTCGCGATTGCCTTCCACCCTACCCCTCACCCAACATCCAAATCCAAAATCATATGCTCCTCATCCACAAACTCACCACCAATCCCCAACCCACGCGGCTCCACCCCAAACACTCGAAAACCCAGCTTCCGATAAAGCCCCCGCGCTGCCCCCTGGGTGATCGACACCGTAAGCTGGATCGACTTCAAATTCGGCAATGTCCGAGCCGTCTCAATCGCCCGCGCAGCCAGCGCCAGCCCCAATCCGTTCCCCCGCGCCGAAGGCGCGACAAACACTCCCCACAAATGCCCCTTGTGCCGACGCTTAGTATTCGTCTCCCGGTAAAACCCGCACATCCCCACCACGCCCTCATCCCCGAAAGCCCCAATCACAAAGTTCCCATCGCCCCCCGACCCGATCCGCCTTCCATATTCCTCCACGCCAATGTCACGCAACTCCTCCACAGACTCCCCAAACGACCACGGATCGCTCTCCAGCGCCACCATCCGCAAACGCCACAAAGCCTCCACATCCGCAACACCAAATCGTCGAATCTCCGTCCCCATCCCAACTCCACCCGGCGCAAATTCGCGGCCCGCCCGCGTTCGCGCAACATGTTGCGCGACATGTAGGCGCCGGGCTTCAGCCCGGCCAGCCCATTCCCAATCTTCTGTCGGCCTCCCACTCGACTCTGACCGCGGTCGCATGCGCAGCTCACGCGATCTCGATACAATGACCCTGTCACTCACCCAACAAATCCGGACGATTCCTCCACGTCTTCTCCAATGCCGCCGCCCGCCGCCACTTCGCAACTTCCGCATGATTCCCGCCAATCAACACCTCCGGCACACCCCATCCGCGAAACTCCGCCGGCCGCGTGTAATGCGGAAAATCCAACATCGTCCGGCCGCCCCGATCCGTGCTTGTCTTCGCCGGTCTGGGTGCCCCAGGTTCGCCTTCTGAACCTGGGGCCTGGTGTTGACGTTCCCTCCCACCAAACGACTCATTCACCGCCGACGCCTCATTCCCCAGCGCCCCAGGCAATAGCCGCGTAACCGCATCCAAAACCAGCATCGCCGGCAATTCCCCGCCACTCAAAATAAAATCCCCAATCGAAATCTCTTCAGTAGCCAGATGCTCCGCCACCCGCTCATCCACACCCTCATACCGCCCACATATAAAGATGACCCGCTCCAACTCCGCGTAACGCCGCGCCGTCTCCTGCTTAAACAATTTACCTGCAGCAGACAAGAGCACCACGGCCGTTCTCGCATCCAGCTCGGCCCGCCCCGCCGCGTCCCCCACACCATGCCCCAACAACGCCTCCACCGCCTCAAACAAAGGCTCCGGCTTCAGCACCATCCCCGCCCCGCCGCCAAACGGCCGGTCGTCCACCGTCCGGTGCCGGTCCTTTGTGAACACCCGCAAATCCTGAACGTGCACGTCGATCAGCCGAGACTCCCGCGCGCGCCGCACGATGCCATAGTCCAGCGGCCCCGCGAAAAACTCCGGAAAAATAGTGACCAAATCAAAGCGCATCGCAGCCAGTGTAGTCAAACAGGCCCAGATCTGTCATGGCCACTTTGGCTGCCGTAAGGCGCGTGTTCATCGACGCCGCGGTTACGCCCCAAAGGCTAGATGTTCCCACCAGAATCGGGCGTTCACACCGGGCAAGCGCTTTGTGCCAGCCCTTTCCTCGACAGGGAGATCACCCACGTACGAGGGCTCATGCTCCGTCATTCAGATCGCGTAGGCCATCAGGTAGGATTACATCAATTCGTCGAGCACCAGGATCAATACGGGTGCAAATATCTTCCGCAAGAGGAATCAACAATTCGCCACAGCCCGTATCCACCACCAGCAGCGGCGTTCCAGCAACATCTTCCCCGCTCCTCTGTACATCACGAACGGTACCCAGCAGCGCAGGCACCGAAGCCAAAGAACAAGGCGATGAACGGACAGCCGGCCGTTCCGCCGCATTCTCAAATACCGAACAACCGACCAAATCCGACACAAAATATTTCCCAGCAGGCAGGGTCACTCGCTGTTCGAACGGAATCAGCACATCCATCCCGCGAAATTTCTCTGCCTCCGAAATCGAAGCGCAACCCTCGAAGTGGAAGACTCCTTGTCCAGGATGGTTCCGGTCCATCCAGAACGCTCGCAATCCGGCAAGTCGCGGCTCCGCCTTCCCGGCACTGTCGCTCAGGAAAACTTCCTTCATTGCCGCGATTCGTTCGGGAAAATCGGTGAGCAGCTCCGCCGCGACCTCGCCCTTGTTCCCCCGCGGGCGAAGCACACGCGCGAGCGCGACCCATCGGTGCGTTTCGCCGCTCAATCTTCCAGGATCTCCAGCGTGAAACGTTTGTGTATCTTAACGCCGGCCGCACCCAACAGCGTGCGCACAGCCTTCGCCGTCCGGCCCTGCCGCCCAATCACCTTGCCAAGATCATCCTTGTGAACGCGCAACTCAAGGATCGTCGCTTGCGAGCCCTCAATAGACTTTACCTGCACATCGTCAGGATGGTCCACAAGAGCGCGAGCAATCGACTCGACAAGTTCCTTCATTGCGCACCCTGACGCAGGAGCCCTTTTGCGCGAAGAGCAGACGGGTTTTTGAAGAATGAGATCATCTACAGAAAGACGCTTCCAGCCGAGTTAAGGATGCGTGGAGACCAAAAGACTTCGGACCCCGACAGGCGTCGGGGTCTACAGGCAAGCGCACTGCGACTACGCGATCTTCTGCTGGCGGATAAAGCTGCGCACGGTGTCGCTGGGTTGTGCGCCGACTCCGAGCCAATGCTTGATGCGCTCGGCATCCAGCGAGAGCAGCGCGGGCTTCTTCAATGGATCGTACGTCCCCACCAATTCCACAACGCGGCCATTGCGCGGCCGAGTCTTCTCAATCACCACAACGCGATAAAACGGCTTCTTCTTCTTGCCAATCCGAGACAAACGAATCATTAACACTAAATCAGTCCTCCAAGCCCTCAATTGTAACCTGCCAACCCACTCCCCAGCAACGACATACTCAGCGCATTCAGATCGCCGCCTCAAATCGCCTGCTCCTCTGAAGTAGCACAGACACTCTTGTCTGTGTCCACGTCCGCCCCGCCGCCCACGATCCTAAGACAGGCAGTCGGCATCCCAGACATCGCGGGACGCGCTCGCAGGTTAGAGCGATGGACTTCCTCGCTTACGCCAAGCGTCAGGTTGGAAGCCGGCACAGGCAGGAGTGCCTGTGCTACTTCAAATCCGCCACCACCGGCAACTCCACAAAACTAGCCTCCCCCGCCGCATGATAAATCCTCTGCACCGCCTTCTGATAATCCCCCGGCTTAGCCCAAAAAATATTCGGCACAAAGGTCTGCGGATTCCGGTCATACAAAGGAAACCAGCTCGATTGAATCTGC
This sequence comes from uncultured Acidobacteriota bacterium, assembly GCA_963721915.1. Lineage (GTDB taxonomy): Bacteria > Acidobacteriota > Terriglobia > Acidiferrales > UBA7541 > Acidiferrum. The sequence continues at coordinate 256,107 of CAVRLD010000018.1, forward strand.
ACCATCATCCGGTGCCCCGGCAAAAACACATGGTTAGCATTCGGCAAAGCGAATCGATACAGCAATGGCTTCCCCGCATCCAGCGCCTTCGGCATCTCCAAACTCTCCCGATACCTTCCCCGAAAAATATCCGCCGAAACCATTAACTGGTAGCCACCCATTCCAGGCTGCCCCGCCACTTCGTCCGGATAAACGTCGATCACCTTCACCACCCAATCCGAGTCAGTCCCGCTCGTGGAAGCCACCAAATTCACCATCGGCTGCCCGCTGATCTTGACCGGCGCACGCAATCTCTCCGACTCGTACACCAACACATCCCCGCGCCCAGACTCCTCCCGCTGATCGTCCACCAGCCACTGCGACCACGTCATCCCGTCCGTGTATCCCACCGGCTGAATCGGCCGCGCGCGAAAAGGCACTGGCTTTGCCGGATCGGAGACATATTCATCAAACGCGGAGCCGCCCGATTGCGGCGTATCGAAGCTGAGTTTCAGTCCACTCTCGAAATACAACGGTCTAGCCTGAATCGCGCAGCCTGGGCCCGACGCGCAACCGTTAGGCCACGACGACAACCGCCGCCACGTATTCGTTCCCGTTTCAAACGCCGTCACCGGCGCCACGTCCGCCTTCGCCCCTCCATCCTTCAAATATTGATCCAGAAACGGCCGCAATATTTGCGTCCGGAAATACAGCCCCGTATCGCTGCCAAACTTCAACGCCCCCAGCGAGCTGCCGTCGTCAATTTCCTGTCCGTGATGCCAAGGCCCCATCACCAAAAAAACTTTATCGTTCGCGGTATCTTTCGGTTTGATCGCCTTGTACACCGCCATCGCCCCATAAATGTCTTCCTGATCCCACAAGCTGTGCACCAGCATCACCGGCACCTTCAGCGGTTGTGCCGCCAGAATCTTGTCCATCGCCTGCTGCTGCCACCACGCATCGTAGCTCGGATGCTCTAGCAATTTCCGCCAGAAGCCCACCTGCTCCATTCCGCGCCGCTTCCCTAACTCTCCCGCGGAACCAGCTTCCATAAACATGTCGTAATCATCGAAATTGCTCGACCACCATTTAATCTTGTTGTCGCGCGTTCCTTCCTGCTCGTAGATATAGGCCATGTTCTGCTGCCGAAACGCGCCATTGTGAAACCAGTCGTCGCCCATCCATCCGTCGACCATCGGATTCATCGGCACCGCCACCTTCAGCGCCGGATGCGGATTCACCAGCGCCATCAGCGGCGTGAACCCATCGTAGGAAATTCCCAGAATTCCAACTTTGCCGTTGCTCCTCGGAACGTTTTTCACCAGCCAGTCAATCGTGTCGTAGGTATCGGTAGCGTGATCCACTGGCGTTGGATTCAGCGGCCCGTGCAGCGGCCGGTTCATTACATAATCGCCCTCCGAACCGTACTTCCCCCGCACATCCTGCACCGCTCGAATGTACCCGCCTTCCACAATCACCTCGGTAGCGTTGTCGTAACCCTGCAGGATCGGACCCAGGTGTGCGCTGGGCGCGTGACTCGTCAGCGCAGTCGCATCATAAGGTGTCCGCGTAAGCAAAATCGGCGCCCCCTTCGCTCCCTTCGGCACGATGATCACCGTGTGCAGCTTCACGCCATCGCGCATCGCAATCATCACGTCCCGCCGCTCGTACTCGAAGCTATCGGTAACCGGCCGCAACTGCGCCGGAGTCTCGCTGGGTAGACTGGAAGTCGCAGAGGAAGTCTGCGCTGGTGTCCCGTTCACCAAGATCAAGCAACCTGTCATCAATGCTAGCGTCTGAAAGAAGTGCACGAAATTAGAGTTATGGATTGCAAGGCACGGAAAAGTTTTTGGCATGCGCGGAATTATACAGGACATCCAGCCTGTGGAGCCGCAAGCCCTTCTCTACCCCGATTTTTCTATTGCAGTTTCCTATGGTCTAGGAGTATCCTGGGCCTATCCTATGGCTACCCTATACGTCGAAAACGTTCCCGACGATCTTTACGAAGCGCTCCGCAAACGCGCCCGCGAGCGTCGCAGTTCTATCGCCGCTGAGGTGGTGGCTCTGCTCAAGCAAAATGTTCCGACGGAAAAGGAACTAAAGGCTCGCCGCGATTTCATGAAGAAGCTGGCGAAGATCCATTCTCTCCCGGCGCCAGCAGGATATTTTCCTTCGGCTGAAGAGATGCAGCGTGAGGATCGCAGTCGGTGAATTTATTCGTCGTCGATGCTAGTGTCGCCATCAAATGGCTTTTGCCATCCGAACGCGAACCGCTGCATGCGGAGGCTTTGTCATGGCTCGACCGATATACGAATGGCGAAGTGAACTTCGTCGTTCCCGATCTGTTCTGGGCCGAAATTGGCAATTTCTTGTGGAAATCAATTCGCTATGCGCGCCTCACAACAGCGAACGCACGATCCGCACTCGAAGAACTCAAGAGCCGGCACCTTGAAGCGGTTCCCTGCGCATCGTTGGTTGATGCGGCCTTAGAAATCGCTGTCGGCTATCAGCGAAGTGCCTACGACAGTTTCTACGTTGCTCTCGCAGTGCAAGTTAAAACGGAACTCATTACTGCTGACGAAAAACTCGCCAACGCCCTGGCCGCACATCTACCGGTGAAGTGGCTTGGCTCATTCTGAGTTCGCTAAACACCTTGCAACACTCCGGAAAATACGCTGCTTACTAGAGGCGGTTGAGGCCGTTGAAGGCTGCGGTCTTGTAGCATTCGGCGAGAGTGGGGTAGTTGAAGACGGTGTCTTTGAAATAGGTGATTTTGCCTTTGAGTAGCAGTACGGCTTGGCCGATGTGCAGGAGTTCGGCGGCGTCTTCGCCGAAAATGTGTACACCTAACAGTTCGAGCGTTTCGCGGTGGAATAATAGTTTCAGGCGGCCGTCCACGTGGCCGCTGATCTGGCCGCGGGCGATCTCGCGATAGTAGGCCACGCCCACTTCATACGGGACGTCGGAATCGGTAAGCTGCTCTTCGGTCTTTCCGATAAACGAGATTTGCGGAATCGTGTAGATGCCGTAGGGATACCCTGCCGGATCGCTCTGCACATCCAAACCGAAGGCGCGGGCGGCCGCGATGCGTCCTTGCTCCATCGACACCGACGCCAGGCTCGGGAAACCGATAACATCCCCGACTGCGAAAATGTGCGGCTGCGTCGTGCGGAAATCGTCGTCCACTTTGATGCGCCCACGATCGTCGGCAGCCAGTCCCGCCGCCGGCAAATTGAGAGCGTCAACGTTGCCGCCGCGGCCCACCGCGTACAACAGCGCGTCCGCGACGATGCGCTTCTTGCTGACCAGGTTTGCCGCCACTTTTCCGTCGGGCAATTCCTCGACGCTCTCCACCTCTTCGTTCAGTCGCATGGTAGATCGGGCGTCCCGCATGTGATAGCTGAGCGCTTCAACCATCTCGGTGTCCGCGAATTCCAGCAGGCGCGGCCGTTTTTCCACGATGATTACGCGTACGCCCAAGGTCGCGAACATGCAAGCGTACTCGACACCAATCACTCCACCCCCAACCACGATCAGCGTTCGGGGGACCTGAGGCATCGCCAGAATCTGATCGCTGTTGATGATGTTGCGACCGTTGATGGGCACCTTGGGATTGACGGCGGGCTTGGTTCCGGTCGCCACGATGATGAATTCGCCCTCGAGATCGCTGAAGCCGTTGTTGGTCTCGACGCGGACGTGGTGCGGGTCGGTGAAACGTCCCACGCCGTGAATCAAATCGACGCCATTGCGTTTCAGTTGGTCCTGAATCACCGACACTTCGTTTTCGATGACGCGCTGCACGCGGAAATTCAGGTCCGCCATGGTGACGTGGTCTTTGGAGTGATAGTTCGCGCCGTAAAAACTCTGGTCGTAAAATCCGGAAAGGTGCAGAACCGCCTCGCGCATCGTCTTGCTGGGAATCGTGCCAGTATTAATGCACACGCCGCCGACGGATGCTTGCTTCTCGATCAGCGCCGTGCGATGGCCGGCTTTGACGGCCTGAATCGCGGCGCGCTGGCCGCCCGGGCCGGAACCTATCACAATCAGCTCATACGGCTGCATTCACGGTGTCCTGTGCGTCAGATTCGTCCGGGGGGTGAACAACAGGGCCGGGCTTAACGTCCGCAGCAGTATAAACGACCTGCGGGGTGCGCGCCGCGAGGACGCGCGAATCATTGTTGCCTGACGCAACACGCATCAGATGTTCCTGCACGGAGAAGCCGTGCCCGTTGCGCACCGCATGCGGCCGGGAATACGTGCCATCGGGTCTCAGAATCCGAGCCTTGCGCGTATCGGCTAGATAGGCTGAAAGGACTTCGGTGCAAACGCGTTCGCAAAGTTGCGGATCCTTCAGTGGAAAAACCACCTCGATCCTTTCGTAGAGGTTCCGCTGCATCCAGTCGGCGCTGCCCAAATACACTTCGGCTTTGCCGCCATTTTCAAAATAAAAGATGCGGCTGTGCTCCAGAAAACGTCCGACGATGCTGCGCACGTGGATGCGGCTGCTCAATCCGCGCACCCCGGGGACCAGCGCGCACTGCCCGCGCACGATGAGGTCAATCTCCACGCCTGCCTGCGAGGCGCGGTACAGCGCCTGGATCACCGGCGGATCGACCACCGCGTTTACCTTGACGATCATGCGCGCAGGTCGCCCACGGCGCGCGTGGCGGGCTTCGCGATCAATCAGCGAGATGAAGGTCTTGGCCATATCGCGCGGCGCCAACATCAGCGGCTTGTAGTTGGGCTGCTCGGCATACGCGGTGAGATAGTTGAAAACGTTGTGTACTGCGGTGGTAATCGCTTCGTCGCTGGTCAACAGGCTGAAGTCGCTGTAGTAGCGTGCCGTCGATGGATTGTAGTTTCCGGTGCCGAGGTGCGCGTAGCGGCGAATCTTTCCGTCGGGATCGTTGCGTACCACCAGCGCCAGCTTGGCGTGCGTCTTGAGGCCGGCCAAACCGTGGAAGACTTGCACACCGGCATCCTCGAAGCTGCGCGCCCAGCGAATGTTTGTGGCTTCGTCGAAGCTGGCTTTGAGCTCCACGACCACGGTCACTTCTTTTTTGCCGGCCGCTTCCAGGAGGGCTTCGGCGATCGGCGAATCGCTGTTCGTGCGATACAACGTTTGCTTCATGGAAAGAACGCGCGGATCGTGGCTGGCCGTCCTAATGAAATTGACGACGGAGTCATAAGACTCGTACGGATGGTGCACCAGTACATCCTGACGGCGCAGCACGTGAAACATCGAATCGGCATCGTGACCGACGCGAATCTGCCGCGGAACGAACGGCGGATACTTCAGGTCCGACCGTTTGGTTTCCTCGTAAAGATGAAAGAGCCGCTGCAGGTTGACGGGACCACGCACGCGAAAAACCAGCGAGTCGTCCAGTTCAAAGGTGGAGACCAGCCGCTCCACAATGTCCGGGTGCGCGCCTTCTTCGATTTCCAGCCGAACCGCGTCACCTTTACGCCGCTGCGCTACCTGCGAGTCTATGTTTTCCAGCAGGCTGCGGCTTTCCTCCTGCTCCAGATAAAGATTGCTATTGCGGGTGATGCGGAACGCCGTGGAAGCCAGGATTTCGTAACCGCGATAGAGCTTCGACGCATACGTGGAGACGATGTCTTGAAGAAAGGCATAGTGGACGCCGCCATTCTCAGTGGGAACGCGGAGCACCCGTGGCAGCGCGCGCGGCACGGTCAGCACGCCGAAGTAGGGCTTGCCGTTGCCACCGCGGCGCCTGCGCAACAGCAGAGCGATGCACAGCGCTTTGTTCAGCACGTGCGGAAACGGATGCGACGGATCGACGGTGACCGGCGTCAGCATCGGATTCACGCGGCGCTCGTAGAAAGTCTTCGTGAATTTCGCCGCTTTCGCGTCAAGTTCGCCGGTCGAGGAGACGCGAATCGATTGCTTGGCCAGCGCGGGAAGCAACTCATCGTTCCAGCACTTGTATTGATCGCGAACGAAAACGTGCATCGCCGCGGAAACCTTCTCAAGTTCCTGCTCTGCCGTCAAGCCGTCGGGACTGATTTCGCGCGAGCCGTGCTCGATGCGCTGCAGAAAGCTGGAAACGCGAATTTCCACGAACTCATCCAGATTGTTCGCTGTGATCGCCAGGAACTTGACGCGCTCCAGGAGCGGATTGCCGATGTCGCGCGCTTCCTCCAGCACGCGCCGGTTGAACTCCAGCCACTGTACATGCCGGTTGAGATAGTGGCGCGGGTCATCGAGCGGGGAGTGCTTCATAGTTCTCACTTTGCGGTGCTCGCCTTCGCTCATCCTTGTTGGGATGCGGCTCAGGACGGCAGTTTTGCGACGGGAGGCAGACAAATAGCGTAACTGTGTTGCAGACAGATGAATGCGGTATAGGAAAGCGGCATGAGAATGCGGCGGGCGAATTTTTCTCTGTGCAAACGTATGACACGCGAGTATTCGGACGCGAAGGGTAGGGATGGGAATGCGGCATCTGAATGATATGCTGCGACGCCGGAGGACAAGCGTTTTGCGGATCGGCTACCTCAGCGCTGGGGCAGGATTGTTTGCGGCGTTGTGTTTCCATGCTGTTCACGCGAGACCCGCCGAGCACCCGATGATACCTAAACTGGAGGCGATTTTCGCGCCCTCGGCCGACACAAGATCCCCTGGCGTCGCCGTGCTCGTGCGCAAAGATCGCCGCGCGATTTTCGAACGTGGCTACGGAGTGCGCGATCTGCGAACGCTGGCTCCCATCGATGCGCAGACAAACTTTCGGCTGGCTTCGTGCACGAAACAATTTACCGCGATGGCGATCATGCTGCTGGTGCATGATGGAAAACTGCGCTACGACGAAACTCTCACCGAGGTCTTTCCTGAATTTCCGAGGTACGGAAAAACGATCACTATCCGCAATTTGCTGAACCACACGTCCGGACTGCAAGACTACGAAACGCTGATGGAGCAGGAAGAACGCAGTCGCCAACATCATTGGACCGCCGAAAACCAAATCCTGGACGCCGAAGTACTCGGATTGCTCGAGAAACAAAACTCAACGATTTTTCCTCCGGGCACGAAATGGGCTTACAGCAACTCTGGCTATGTGCTGCTCGGATCCATCGTCGGCAAAGTTTCCGGAAAATCGTTCGGCGCATTTCTGCGCGAGCGAATCTTCGCGCCGCTGAAAATGGAGCGAACCCTCGCGTACGAAAAAAGCAAAAACGAGATCGCCAACCGCGCCTTTGGCCACTCGAAGGAAGCGAACGGGTGGAAGCAAACCGACCAGAGTTCCACCTCGGCGACTTTGGGCGACGGCGGCGTGTACTCCTCGCTAAGCGATCTCGCCAAGTGGGATCTCGCGTTGACGCAAAACACGCTGCTCAGCGAAACCGAAATGCGCGCCGCGCTGACGCCGGTGCAACTCGCTGGCGGCGCGCGACCCGTGTGGCCCGCAGATTCCGATCGTCCGGCAGGAAGCCCGGTGTCGTACGGCTTTGGCTGGTTCCTTGATCCTTATCGCAATCATGTCCGCGCGTGGCATTACGGCGACACCATAGGATTTCATACTTACGTTGAGCGTTTCGCCGGCGACCCCGCTGGTCGTGGTGCGCTAAGCATCATTGTGCTTTGCAACCGCACCGACCTCGACCCGGAGAAGCTTGCCGCTGAGGCGGCCGATCTGTTCGTTGGCACCGACTAGCGACTGCTCGGCTGCCTTCCTTTGCAAATTCGTCGCTGATTCCTCAGAAAGCAGATTCCTCGCCTCGCTCGGAATGACATTTGCCTCGGTGCGGCTTATTAAACCGCGCGTCCCTCCCTCAGAGAAAGCGCGGCTGCTTTCCTCTTACATCGCGCCTCTCTAAAGAGAGGCGCCTACATTGTTCGGCCTCGGTTTTAGCCTAGGCCGGCTAGTTTGCCTAGGCCTTTCATTTTGGCGCGGGCGGCCATGGCGCCGTATTGCTTCATCATGGTGCGCATTTGCAGGTATTGCTTCAGGACCTGGTTGACTTCTTGCACCGTGGTGCCGCTGCCCTTGGCGATGCGCTTGCGGCGCTTGCCGTCGATTACGTTGTGGTCGCGGCGCTCTTGATTGGTCATGGAGTTGATGATGGCTTCGACTTGTTTTAGTTGGCCTTCGTCGACTTTTGCATCTTTCGGAAGATTGGCTAGCGGGCCGACCTTCGGAAGCATGTCTACGAGTTGTTCGAGCGGGCCCATCTTACGAATTTGTTTCAGTTGATCGCGGAAATCCTCAAGGGTGAAATCTTCTTTGCGAAGCTTGCGCTCCAGCTCGATCGCGGCTTTTTTGTCGACGGCCTGCTCGGCGCGCTCGATCAGGGACATGAGGTCGCCCATGCCGAGAACGCGGGAGACGATACGCTCGGGGTAAAAGCCTTCGAGGGCGTCGTACTTTTCGCCGAGACCGACGAATTTTACCGGGGCGCCGGTGACTTTGCCGATGGAGAGAGCGGCACCGCCGCGGGCGTCGCCATCGAGTTTGGTGAGCACTACGCCTGTGAGTCCCAGGCGTTTGTGAAATTCGCTGGCCGATTTAACCGCGTCCTGACCGATCATCGAATCGGCGATGAAGAGAATCTCGCTGGGCTGCAGCTCTTTCTTGAGCGTGCTCAGCTCGTTCATTAGCTCATCGTCGATGTGCAGGCGGCCGGCAGTGTCCACGAGGATCACGTCGCTGGCAGACAGTTTCGCTTCCTTGATGGCGCCGCGCACGATTTCGAGGGGCTTGTCGGTGCCCTTGCCGGGCCAGATGGGCGAGCCTACCGCTTTCGCGACCTGGGCGAGTTGCTCGCGTGCGGCGGGGCGGTAGACGTCGGTGGAAACGACGAGTGGGCGATGGCCATGGTTCGTGAGCCACTTGGAAAGCTTTCCCGTCGTGGTGGTTTTGCCGGAGCCTTGGAGACCGACGATCATCCAGACGGAAGGCGGGCGCGAAGCGAACAGCGGCTTGGCGTGCTTGCCGAGAATGGTGGTGAGTTCGTCGCGAACCGTTTTCACAACTTGCTGATCTGGCGAAAGTTGCAGCATGACTTCGCTGCCGATGGATTTCTGGCGAATGTTGGCGAGCAATTCGTCGGCAACGGCGACGTTGACGTCGCCTTCGAGGAGGGCTTCGCGAATTTCGGCTAGAGCGGCGTCGAGGTGCTCTTCGGTGAGCTTGCCTTGGCCGCGCAGGTTCTTGAAGGTGCGTTGCAGTTTTTCGGTTAGATTCTCAAACATATTTCCTTGCTCGATTAGTAACTGGTGATCGGTGACGGTTGCAAGCCGCCTGAATGGGGCGTTTATCGCTGGTCATCCTTGGTAAGGATAGCAGGGGTAAGGATAGCAGGGTGAAGACGGATCGCGCCTCGAGGTTTTCCCGGGAGTCGGCCGCATTGACCATGCCTTGAATCGCCGCGACTTTCGCCTGAGGTTCGCCTCTAGCGACTGTACCCTCCGTTGTTTTGCAAAGAGTTCGCATTCTGCTGATTCCATTATAGTTACGCGTCCAGCCGTTTGCCTAAAGAGTGTGCAAACCTGTCAAATCAAAAGGGTTACGTATGGCTGTTCCTGGGAGCGAAAGGCTGTTTAGAGTTTTACAGGAGGACGCGGGCAGGTCAGCTTGAGTTATCACGAGCAACGGTAGCACGTCTATAACCATTTGTCAAATAATACTTAGTAGGAAGTATTCGAATGCTTGGGATTGCGGATAGGGATGCTCTTAGGACCTCAAGTCTGTGTGAGAGTGGGAGCCAAAGCCGCAACGGCGAACGACGGCAAGAACAAAATGTCTGACGTGCCGATCGAACGAGGAGAAGAATTCCGTTGTAGTTGCGTAGGCGTGATTAACCGCGGCAATCGGCTTCAGAGGTGGTTACAGGATGCGCTGATCGTGGCGCGCCGGGCTAAAGCCCGGCGCCTACATAAGGCTCATGAAAGGCTGGATTGCCGGTCGTGATGTGCGGTGAGGATCAAAAAAGGAAGCCTGAGCGAGTACTAAGTGGTTTTCCCTCGTGAGTTTCGGGTTTTTCCCTGCTACCAACAGCAAGATACCGTTGCTAAGGTATAGGACTAGTCGCGTCTCTATCAGCGTAGCGCGAGGTGGGGGCCGTATCGTGGCAATTCAGTGTCCGTCGTGTTCGAGCCGGTACATCCGGAGATCCAAGAGGCGCGCGATCGTGGAACGCACGATTTTGTCGGCACTTTGCGTGCGACCGTTTCGCTGCGCGGAATGCGGCGTGCGATTTTTCAGATTGTCTTTTCGGAAGAATGTGCCGCTAGGGCAGACCGGCGTTCCCAACCAGCGCGGGAGCGAAACGGCTGAGGCGAAACGCGGGCTGAGTGAAGAAGCAGCGCGGCTCCGTTTGAATCTCGGCTAGCTACGGGGTTGCGACGGTGCGAGTGGCAAGGCCGGGCTGAAGCCCGGCGCCTACATAGTCTCACCTCAGCTGGCTACACCCGGTTGACAATCAGTTTCTTCAGGGGTAGCAACCAATTCATGCGGTACCTACGTCGGAGCTCCCTTCGGACCTCAGGGCAAGAAAGCTCGGACCTCCTAACGCATGGGTCAGACGGGGCGGCGGATGTTTAGTTTGCGCATGCGGGCTTGTAGGGTGGTGCGCTTCATGCCGAGGATACTGGCGGCGCCTTTTGGGCCAGCGATGCGCCACTCGGTCTGGCGAAGGGCGCGGAGGATGTGCTGGCGCTCGGCTTCTTCCAGGGTGGTGATGGGAATGGAAGAGGGCGACGGAGAAAACAAAGAAAGATCGGCGGAGACGTTGCCGTTTGCGGAGAGCGCGGGCTTCAGCTCCGAGATGGGCACGCGCAGCTCTTTGCCGGGCGAGAGGAGGACGGCGCGCTCGATGAGATTTTCCAGCTCGCGGATGTTGCCGGGCCAGGCGTAGTTCACGAGAGCGTCCATGGCGTCGGCGGGAACGTATTCGACGGTTTTGTTCAGGCGGCGGCTGAAATTCTGCACGAAGTAACGGACCAGCAGCGGGACATCTTCGCGGCGCTCGCGTAGCGGCGGAATCTGAATGGGGAAAACGTTGAGCCGATAATACAGGTCGCTGCGGAATTGCTTGTCGGCGACCAGGCGCGCCAGATCGCGATTGGTGGCGGCGACAACGCGGACATCGACGCGTTGGGTGCGATTGCTGCCGAGGCGCTCAAATTCCTGCTCTTGAAGGACGCGCAGGAGTTTTGGCTGGAGCTCCAGCGGAATGTCGCCGATCTCGTCGAGGAAGAGGGTGCCGCGGTCGGCTAGCTCGAAGCGGCCGATTTTCTGGTTGATGGCGCCGGTGAAGGCGCCGCGTTCGTGGCCGAAGAGTTCGGCTTCCAGCAAGCCGGAGGGGATGGCGGCACAGTTGATCTTGACGAAGGTGCGTTCTTTGCGAGGGCTGAGATTGTGGACGGCGCGGGCGATTACTTCTTTGCCGGTGCCGGTTTCGCCCAGGATCAGGACCGTGGTTCCCGCGGGAGCGACCAGTTCGACTTGCGCGAGCGCGCGGCGGATGGCCGGGCTGTCGCCGACGATCTCTTCGAAATTGTAGGCGCTGCGAATCTCCTCTTCGAGGTAGAGCTTTTCTTCGGCGAGCTTGTCTTTCAGTGCGTCGATTTCTTTGAAGGCCAGGGCGTTTTCGACGGCGATGGCGACTTGCGCGGCGACTTGCTGGACCAGCTCAATATCCTCAGGACTGAAAACATCCAGGCGGCGGCTCGCGAGATTGAGAGTGCCGAAGGTGCGGCCACGGTTGGAGAGCGGAATGCAGCAGATGACCTGGAGACCCTCGGCGCGAAGGAGGCGCACGACTTCGCTGGAGTACTGGTCGAGCTCGGCGCCGCGGGAAATGAGAGTTCGACCTTCGGCGATGGCGCGGCCAGAGGGAGAGGCGTCGCGGGGGATGGTCATTTCGGGCTTAAGCAGGCCCTGGCGGCCTGGAAAATCGAGCGCGTGGATTTTGAGCGTGCCGGTGCCCGGATCGAGGAGCGCGAGGCTGGTGTAATCGTGATGAATGACGCGCTGAAGGGTGGAGACGATGCCACGGAATAATTCGGGGAGCTCTAGGGAGGTGACGAGGACGTTGTTAACGTCGAGAAGAACGCGCAGACGGTCGCGTTCGTGAGCGAGCTGGGTTTGATAGGCTTGCGATGATTCGAGATTTAGGGCGTTGTCGACGGCCACGGCGACCTGGCAGGCAACGCGCTTCATAAATTGCAGCTCGATTTCGGTGATGCGTTGCGGCATCAGACGGCCGAAACCCATGGCGCCGAGGCGACGCTGCGCGGTGGTGAGCGGAACCACAGCAAAGGAACGCACCCCTGCTTCGCGAAGGCGCTGCATGAATTCAGGGTAGCGATCTTCTTCCGAGGTATCGCTGACGACGAAAGATTCTTGCGACTGCCACACCCAACCGGAGGGATGGCCGTCGACGGCGGTTTCTGAACCGGTGGGTTTATCGTGCGGCACGCGGGTCTCGAGGATGTGCAGGCGCATGACGTTGCGGGCGGGATCATGCAAGGTGAGGGTGAGGAAATCGAAATCGATGACCGAATGCAGGCGTTCGGCGAGGTCGTGGAAGAGCGCTCGGAGGTCGCGTTGCTGGGCGATGGCCTCGCTGACTTCCAGCAAGGCTTCGAGCTGCTGGCGCGAGTGTTCCGGGGGCGTCACGGGCGGCGTTTCCGGCGAAGTGATGACCGGGTCCGGCATAGTAGGCAGGATAGCATCCGCGTTGGCAGAGGCTCAACCGGGGCTGGTGCTGGCGGCGAGGAGTAGAACAGCGTTCGGTCGGAGCACAGGCAGGAGTGCCTGTGCTACTCACTGAACCTTGACTTCGACCGTCCGGCGTTCGGTCGGGGTTACTTTTTCTTTGGATCGGATGGTCGCGTTGGCTCGGAAACCCAGGCCGGAGGGTCGCTGGCGGGGAAGGATTCCTCGGAGGCTTCGTCTACGGTATCGATGGGAGGAAGCGTTTCGGATGCGGGGGCTTTTTCGTTTGGGGGAGCTGGGATATTTTTCGGTTTGGGGTTGGTGGTCACGCTTTCACGACCTCGATGCAGAATAATAGGATACGCCGCGCGGGCTGCCGAAATCCATACCGTGAAGTATTGATGGTAGGTCGGCTGAGGCGGAATGTTCGGATGCCAATTTGACGCGGGGCTTCATTGGGTTGCTGCGCGACCTGGTTGCTTGCTTTCGATGGTCTTGCATAGGCTGGGGTGGCCGGTCTAAAGACCGGCCACTACATTAGCGTTCCGGCTCAGGTGATGATTTCTTGTTGGAGAGAATTCCCGGCGGCGCAACGTTGAAAAAGATCGGTCAGGCGTTCGGTCCATCGCTCCAGTCCGTCTTTACCGCCGAATGAAATGATTGCGGCGATGACATGCCTGGTGCGAGCGGTGACCATGGTGCGTTCTGAATCGCTGGTGGGACTGCCGTGGGGTCCTTGCTGGTCGCAAAAGACCGGCAAGCCTTCTAGATTCAGGTCGTACTTGCCGATGCCTTTGTAGGTCTCACCGGCGCGGCCGGGGCGAAATACGATATCTCCGCGGATATGCGCGAGATCGTACAGACCGATCGACAAGCGGCTCTCGACGGAAACCAGATTGATTACATCCACTACCGCGTTGATTTGCGGCAATCCTTTCCCTGCGACTACGCGGCGCAGGAGGGCCTCCGCCGAGCCGCGATATCTTGCCGGATCCTTTCCCAGCGCTTTGTAGGCGGCGCGCGTCGCGGTGATTCCGGGTGATTCCAAAACGCCGCGTGGATTCGGCAGCTTCAAGATTTCGTCGACGAGCACGTGCATATCGGCCAGCAGCTCGGGAGGCGCGGATGCGGCTTTCACCTGCGCGGTGACACAACCCAGGGCTGTGCGAGGGCATTTGCGCTTGAGGGCCTCGTCGATGTTCACGCGCATGACGGGTCCAAAGGAATGCTTGCGGCCATCAAAATGGTCCTGCGGTTCATGGACGCGCTGCCTTTTTTCGGCTAACTGAGAGAGGAATCCACACCCTTCCCACACCCTTCCGGTGCAGAGGCTAAAACAAGGCTGGTGCGCGATGCAACCGGGAGAACCCCTGAACACGGTCTGCTGGTTCGACCTGGCGGCAATGGGCTTGCTGCTGGAATCGTTGAGATACACGAGCGCGAGACTTCCCTGATCGCGATTCGAACCAATTCCTGAAACATTGGCCTTTGCTGAATTCCCAAGCGGAAAATGTGGGCGATCGCATGCGTTGTCAGGCCCGCGAAGGGGATCTTGTGAGACTGCTGAAGGGTCAACGGTGGCAATGTGAATCGCGCTACTGCGGCTGTGAAATTGAGGTTTTGGCATCGAGCGAGGTAGAGGAAGGGATGAATCCGCGTTGCTCCTGCGGAACCATGATGAAGAAGGTCTACGTCCCGCTTGAAGTGAAGCCTTGCGATCCTGCCGTCGCACTGCCAATGGTCAATCGAAAAGCGGCCGGCAAGACGAAGTGACGGTCGCCCCGCCTACGTTCGGAAAAGAGTCCTGGAAGTGTTAGACAGCGAGTTCCGCCGGATCTGTCCCGAAGCTGCCAAGGAACCATAAAAGACCGTGGCCCGTGTCGCCGGAGTTCACTCTGGCCACAACTATGGTATTGAAGTATTGAACCGGGAAGTTGATCCGCGATGAAGGAGACTCCCATGAAGTACCTATGCCTTGTCTACGGGGAAGAGAAGGAAATTGGGGCCATGACCGACGACGAGTGTATGGCTTACGACCAAGCGCTGCGGAAGGAGGGCCGATGCCTGGCCTCGGAGGCTCTTCAGCCGGTTCGTACCGCTGCCACTGTCCGAGTGCGCGACGGAAAGGTGTCCATCCGGGACGGCCCTTTCACCGAGACGAAGGAGCACTTGGCTGGGTTCTATCTGATTGACGCCGCCGACCTAAACGATGCTATCCAGGTCGCCTCGCAGATACCACCCGCTCGGGTGGGGAGTATCGAGGTGCGGCCGGTCAGGGAACTGACTAGCACAAGTGGCGAACGAAGGCGGTTGTAGCGGGGAAAGTTGCGAGGGGTTTAACTTTATTTCGAATCCCTCGCCTTCCTGAATTCAATTGATTGCGTTATTTGCGCGACACAAATTATGACAAACGTCGCATGCCTTTTGACCTGCTCTCACGCTTGGTGGCTGCAGCCGCTCAAAGGAGCGGGGCTGAGATGCGACTCTCAGACCCTACAGCCTCAAGAACCTTGCTGACTAAAGTTTCGCGTGTAAATGGCTTTTGAAGGAAGTAACCACCTTCCAAGAAATCTCCATTGCCTTTGTTGTATTCAAGATATCCGGACATGTAAATGACCTTGATCTCGGGTTGCAGGGACTTTAAACGCTTCGCGAGTTCCGGACCTCGCATGTTGGGCATGACCACGTCCGTGACCAGGAGGTCGATCGGCTGTGCGGAACGCTGCAAAGTCGCGAGGGCCTCGACGCCGTCTCGTGCAGTTAATACCGTATAGCCAGCCGACCGCATAAATAGGGCAGCGAGTTCCCTGACTTCGTCCTGGTCCTCGGCAATCAGCACCGTCTCAGATGGATGAGCGGGCGAAGCGGCGATGCCTGTGGGGGAAGGAGTTTCCTCAAGCTCATGAACGATGGGCAGGTAAACTTCGAATTGAGCTCCCTTTCTGGGCTCCGACTCGACCCAGATGCAGCCACCGCTTTGCTTCACCACGCCATACACGGTAGCGAGGCCTAAGCCCGTACCCTTGCCTTGCTCTTTCGTCGTGAAGAAAGGCTCAAAGATGCGAGCTTTGGTTTCGGCGTCCATGCCTAGCCCGGTGTCAGCTACCGTCAATCGGACATATTCACCAGGTGACATAGGAGGCCGGGTTTGCGCAAATGCATCGTCCACGGTGACATTTAGAGTCTCGATCGTCAGTCTGCCGCCCTCCGGCATCGCGTCACCCGCATTTACGGCGAGATTCATAACCACCTGCTCGATTTGTCCGGGATCAGCCTTGACGTGTCCCAGTGGCAGGCCCGGCCTAAATGTGAATATGACGTCTTCGCGGACGAGGCGCTTGAGCAAACTGGACATGTCGGCGACGAGTGAATTTAGATCCAGGACTTTCGGCTGTAGGACCTGCATGCGGCAGAAGGCCAACAATTGTGCGGTCAGCGATGCAGCGCGGTCGGCAGCTTTATCTATCTGGCAAGCACTGCGGTGGCTAGGGTCGGTAGATTCCAGCCGATCAACCAGCAAATTGCTGTGTCCCTTGATTACCGTCAGCAAGTTGTTGAAGTCATGCGCTACGCCACCAGCCAATCGGCCCATCGCTTCCATCTTCTGGGCCTGGCGAAGTTGTTCTTCAAGTTGCCGCCGCTGGCAATCATTTCTTTTCAAAGTCCCACGCATGCGATCAAAGGCACGAGTGACCTGCGCGACTTCGTCCTCACCGTGGGCCGCCAAGGGGTATTCGAAGTCGCCCTCTTCGAGGGCGCGAACACCTTCGACCAGACTCGCGAGTGGCTGCGTAAATTTATCTGAAATGGCAAATACCATTAACCCGCCCGCCAGGACCGCGACCATAAATAGCCCGCCGAGGAGATGGTTGAGTTTCTGCAGGGACGCGCGGGCCTCGTTGTAGGATTTCAAAGCGATTAAATGCAAGGCAGGGGATTCTCCGGGCGTCAGCTCGAGGGAATCCGCGACGAACCGCTCCCCGTTAATCTGAATCTGTTCGTCCGAGCGCGCGCCCTGTAGCTGACGCACAAGTCCCTGCTCTTGAGCGGAATCGAGGGTGCTGGCCACGATGTCAGGACCGTATTGGAAGACCAACTGGCTGGACGAATTGGGTCTAAGGTCACTCGCCCTTGGGTCAATACCGCGACCGACGATCACAGTACCCAGAAGTTTGCTTTTTTCTGGCGTGCCTTCGTAAAAAGGCTGCAGGACCACCTGATAGAGACGCTTGCCGCTGTACCACCACCCGGCAGTCGTTTTCTCTTTGAGCGAGCGGCGGAGCAAGCCTTCCGCCGTAGCGACGGGAAATTCAAAGTTGGCGGTGTGCAAGGCGATGATTTTGCCACCGCGATCGGCGAGGGCAAATAGATCACAATCGTCCGACTGCCAGGGATTCTCGCTGACGTCCTGGATCGTCGTGGCGTCACCATTCCTCATGAATGCCAACGATGCGAGCAAATCCGCCTTACGGCCGAGTGCGATTTGATGCTGGTGGTGCACCACCTGAAATGTGAGGAGTACATTGAGCGCGCGCTCGTGCAATTCGCGCTGCTCACGCTCCTGGGCGTTGTGACGCACCAAGAGCAAGGTGGCGCAAGTCAGGCCGGACGTGACCAACACGAGCGACAGCAGGAATTTGGTACGTAGCCGCAAATTCGCCTCGCACTGGAGATGCCGGGCATGTTGCCGGCTTGTGGGTCCAACCCAGTTCCAGGTTGAAATTAACATCTGGGGCGGGTGACGAAAATGGACCGGTAGTACGGGTGTGCCGGAGTCGCACATAGCTGGTATACGGGGTTGGGGCGGCCGTTCACCAGCGTTCCAGGAATCCGATTAGGACGGATCCTGGCCTCTAGCCACTTGGGACCTTTTTCCTAAGGAATATCAGGTGAGACCCGTATTGCATTCTGTGGGATAGCGCCTAGAATGAAGCCAGTCCCGGAGGAGTACCGGTATGGCCAACATCGTACTCGGGATTTTGTCGACTATTTCCATTGCTATGACGAGCGTGTTGCTCTATTTACTGGTTCTAGGGCCGACCCACAAGAAATCGTCAGAGCATCACCCGCCAGTTCACTGAGTAAGTCGATTGCTCACCAGCTAACGTCTGGGGTTTCCCTGATATTCTGGCCTTGTTGAGGAATGGTAGGCTCGTGGGGACTCGAACCCCAGACCTCCACCGTGTCAAGGTGGCGCTCTAACCAACTGAGCTACGAGCCTAACGAGCCGTTAGTTTAGCACGATGCTGCGGATCGCCCATACGGGCGATGCGGAGCCCCCCATTTTCGGATTGTGGGCCATTCCATCGACATCCAAGCCTCCCGCCAAATCACGGCCTGGTAGAAGGAGCCGCCGCTGTCATCGATCCCGTGCTGCGATAGGATGTCAGGATTTTCTCGAAGGTGGGCTGCATGTCACGGAACAGAGGCTCCACGCACCACGCCGTCATTTTCGTATAGGTGTTTCCGGACGTCATGATCGCGGAGACGAATGCCAGTGGAAGACCGCCCTTCTTGGGCGT
This sequence comes from uncultured Acidobacteriota bacterium, assembly GCA_963721915.1. Taxonomy (GTDB): domain Bacteria; phylum Acidobacteriota; class Terriglobia; order Acidiferrales; family UBA7541; genus Acidiferrum. The sequence continues at coordinate 274,285 of CAVRLD010000018.1, forward strand.
GCCCCGGTAGAAAACGAGGAGGGCGCTTTTTCCGTCGATCGCGACCTTGGACTCTTCCGTCTCTTCAAAGCTCGAAAGATTTCCCCGCGCATTGAGCATGGATAGCTCTTTATAGCTGTCCAAGGAGCCTGGATATTCCTCCTGCATCACCAGGAGGAAGCGCATTTTGTCGCGGGAGCTCAGCACGGTGAGCGTCTCGGGCGCCCGCCGGATGTCCGGGTTGATGACCCACTCCTGGGGAAGACTGAGCGCGAACTTGCCGGTCTTGTTGAGGTACCGAGCGCCCCGGATGGACTCGTCCATTTTCGGAGCCTCCGCTCGTACCGGCGTCGATTCCGAGGTCGTACTGGAGTTGGGGCTGACACCGTTCTCTGGAAAGCTGATCGTGACGATATCACTTCGCTTCAGCTGCATCTTGCCGTAGCTGGTCTCGACTTCGACTTTGTCGGGCGTGACCGCACTCATGTGCCCGACGATCTTGGTGCCGTCCTTCAATGAAATCTCTTCGGCTAACGCAGGCAGAGTCACAGCCAGGGACAACCCAAGAATTGCGGATACACGTCGCATCGCTAACCCTCCGTGAGAATTCGCTTCAGGGGTTGGCGAGCGTCACCGGTCCCTACAGGAGGAAAACCTAGGCAACCACCCTGAACATTCGCATCCAATTTGAAGTGGCGTTGCGAGTCCGTCGATAGGCGGATGGTACTAGCGTTCGAGATGCGTAATTACCGACTGGACATCGATGGGCAGGTGGCCATCCGTTCAACGGGCTGATGGCTTTTCCTGAGGCGTTTATGCGTTATTGAGAAACCGGCTCCGCCAACAATTCGCCTTCCGCAAGCGAGCGGGCCCTGAAGAAGCCGCGGACGGCCAGGAGTTCTGCGTTGAGCAGGGCTGCGCCAGCGGCGCCACGGACCAGATTGTGCGAGAGCAACGTCAGTTTGATATCGAGCAGGGGGCACTCGCGGATGCGGCCTACGACGGCGGCCATGCCATTGCCGGCGTTTACGTCGCGGCGGGGTTGCGGACGGTTCTCGTCGTCGAGCACCTGGACTGGATGACGCAGAGCTGACGGTAGCGACGCGAGTTCCGGGCTGACTTCGAAGGTGCGGAGAGCTTCGCTGACTTCATCGGTTGAGGCAATTTTCTTCAGGCTCAGGCTGACGCATTCGAGGTGGCCTTCGAGGACCGGCACGCGATTGCAGTGGGCGCTGAGACCGAGGCCGGCGTCGATGAAACGCTTGCCGTCCCATTTGCCGAGAAGTTTCTGCGGCTCGGATTCCATTTTTTCTTCTTCGCCGCTAATGAAGGGAACGACGTTGCCGTGGATGTCCATGGAGGCGACGCCGGGATAGCCTGCGCCGGAAACGGCTTGGAGGGTGACGACGAAAATTTTCTCGAGGCCGAAAGCGTCGGCGAGCGGCTTGAGCACCAGGACGAGTCCGGCGGTGGAGCAATTGGGATTGGTGACGATGAAGCCGGTGTCGTAGCCGCGATTTTTTTGCTGCACGGAAATTGCTTCGAGGTGCGCGGCGTTGACTTCGGGAATCAGCAGAGGGACGTCGGAGTCCATGCGGTGGTTGCGCGAATTGCTGACCACCGGGTAACCGGCGCGTGCGAAGTCTTCTTCCGCAGGGCCCGCAACCGACGAATCGAGTGCGGAGAATACGAAGTCGCAATCGAGAGACGGATCGAGCCCCTTGACGATCAGATCGCGCGCGGCTTCGGGAATGGGCGCGTCGAGATGCCAGCGGGTGGCGTCGGCGTAGGACTTGCCGGCAGAACGCTCCGATGCGGCGACTTCGGTCAGGTCAAACCAGGGATGATCGGCGAGAAGTTTCACGAGGCGCTGGCCGACCAGGCCGGTGGCGCCGAGGACGCCAGCGCGCCATCTTCTGGGCGTGCTTGCGGGCAACGCGTTTGCATGGGTCGCGGACTTGTTCGAGTCGTGGTTTGAAGAATGTTCGCTCATGCCGCACCTTCTTTTCGGGCTTGCTGGGATAGAGAACCGGATCTGCGGGTTAGACCGATACGTGTGCCGCGGGCTTGTGGTTTGAAGGTGTTGCGCACCCAGACGGTCATTTCGCTTTCCGCCGCCAATGGCAAGACGTGAGGGTGCAAAACTTTCGCGCCGCCAGCTGCCAGGGCGTGGGCTTCGTCGTAGCTGAGATCGTGGAGGAGCCGTGCTTGCGCGGATTCGTTCGGATTCGCGGTGTAGATACCGTCGACGTCGGTCCAGATCACGAGCTCGTCAGCGTCCACGACGTGGGCGATGATGGCGCCGGAAAAGTCGGAGCTGTTGCGGCCGAGCGTGGTGATGCGGCCGTCGGGCGTTGCGCCGATGAAACCGGTGACGACCGGAACGATGGTCGCATCGAGCAGCGGGACCAATACATCCCGGCCACGGTGCCTGGTTTGCTCCAGGTGCGGCTTGGCGTCGCGAAAGGTGTCGCAGGTGAGCACGAATTCAGACGATGCGACGGGAACCGCGGCTACGCCGGAGCGCTCTAGCGCGGCGGCAAACAGGCGGGCGCTAAAGCGTTCGCCGAAGGACGCGAGCCGGTCGAAAAACTCTGGCGTGGCTTCGACGTATTCGCGCGACGGAACTTCGTGAAGCAGGTCGCGGCCGAGAGAATCGAGAGCGTAGGAGACGCGATCGTGCGCTTCGGCGTCGAGCGAAAGTTCGCCAAGAACATCGTGATGGAGACGTAAAAGGGCTTCGGCTTCGGCGCGCGCGCGGTGATTTTTGCGATCGGCGAGAAGTTGAGCGAGGGCGAGCAGGCGGTCGGTGACGCCCTTCATCGCGGAGACGATCACGACGACGTGCGAGCCGAGGGAGACCGGCTTCACCAGCGCGGCGGCGTGCAACATGCGCTCCGCGCCGAGTAATGAGGTGCCGCCAAACTTGAACGCGACGATTGATTTGCGACAGCGAAGGGGATCGATTACGTGTCGATTACGAAGCGCGTGGATCGACACGCTACGTCTCGGTACCGCTACGGTACTGCCTAATTGCGGGGGTAAGTCACCCTCCGCGAGTGTTTCTGCCTGAACATTTTCGGAACTCATGGCCGCTCCCTTTTGGGTTACCGCTGGAGCGACTCTGGAGGGGGCTTAAAAGAAGAAACCCACCGCCAGTTCGCTTCGGCGGTGGGTTGGAAACTTTGTTTCGCTTGCTAGTTTCTCCACTCGCCGGTAGCGGTAATCGTCGACGTAGTCGTAGTCGAGGTAATCGACGGCGACGGCATCGAGGAGGTAATTCGCTTAGCGGCGATGGACGAAATCATACCGAGGAAAAGATAACATGGGCGGGGGAAGCTGCAAAGTGAAAATTCGTTAAACCTTTCGAGGAGTTCCCGGGCTTGACGAGCCTTACATTGATGTGTGAAGTTGCGACATTGATCTAGTTTTGTACTCTAAGACATTGAAAACGCTACGCTTAGTTGCACATCGTTTGGAAAATCGGCGTGCTTCGGTCGGAATGACAGTTTTTAGGGCGCGAGGACGGAGGCGAGAGAGAAGAAAACCGGTAGGATGCCGGCGCTACTGGTTGCGGATTGCGGGGGACGGGCGCCCGCTACGGTCGGCGGTCGCTTCACCGGACTGAAAAGACCGCAGGGCTCCGGGGACTCCGCCCTGCGCTACAGGTGGTGCTCGGACTTGAAGAGGAGGCTGGAGCAGGTTAGGCCGGATTCGGCTTTTTGGAGTTCGGAGATGTTGATTGGGGTGACGTGGAAGCCGGCGTCTTCGATTTTGGCGCGGGTTTGCGGGAAGGACGCGGGGAAAATCACCGTTTCGCCAAAAGTTAGGGCGTTGGCGGCGTGGGGTTCTGCCGCGGCCACATCGACCCAATCGCAGGTTGCAAATGGAGCGGTGTCGAACCAGGAGCGATTCGCCAGCAAGGAGTTTTTGCCCAGGTGCGTGACTGCGGATTTCAGGTGCAGGCAGCCGGTTACGGGTACCTCGACGATCTTGTAGTTGTGGGGAGCGAGGATCACCGCGAGTTGGCGAATGCCTTCTGCGTTGGTGCGGGTGGTTAGGCCTACGTAGAGGGTGCGATTGATGCGGAGGATATCGCCGCCTTCCATCATGCCCGGTGCGGTGATATAGGCGAGCTTTCGGAATGGGGAAAGGGCCTTTGCCAGAGATTCGGCTTCTGGTTGGCGGGATTTTGTGCCTAACGGGAGAATCACGGCTAGCTCGTCGAGGACGATGGCGGGATCTTCGACGAACATGGAATCGGGGAGAGCGGGCTCGGCGGGAAGAGAAATTACACGGGCGCCCAATTTATCGAGGAGTTGTTCGTAGGCGCGATGCTGGGCACGGGCTTTCGACAGATCGATGGGTTGGCGAGCGACGAATGTGAGTTCGCAATCGATGATGGCTGGGCTGACGGCTCGGGTGATGGCGGTTAGCATCGCGGAGGGAGAGTCTACATTGGAAGAGTTAATGGGTGAAAGTGGGATTCACCGGTCTAAAGACCGGCCACTACAACGGAGGAGGATTGAAGGACCCGGCGCGAGCGGATAAACTCTGCGCTCGCATAAACGAGGAGCAAAATTGATGAAGGCATGGCACAGAGCGCGTGTTACGGCAGCGGCGGGTTTACTGATTCTCGGCGCGTTTGATGGCGTGAACGCGGGGCCTCATGGCCAGAAGATGGAGGCGGCGGTTGACGAGGTGTTTGAGGATTTGACGGCGCCGGGTTCGCCGGGGTGCGCGCTGGGGGTGTATCGCGAGGGGCATATGATTTATGCAAAAGGCTACGGTTTGGCGAATGTGGAAGATGACGTGGCCATTACGCCAAAATCCGTGTTCGATATTGGATCGACATCGAAACAATTCACGGCTGCGAGCATCCTGCTGCTGGAGAAGCAAGGGAAGCTTTCCGTTAGCGACGACGTACGAAAATATTTGCCGGAATTACCGGACTACGGAAAGAAGATCACCATTTTGCACTTGCTGAATCACACGAGTGGACTGCGCGATTACCTGACCTTGATGGAGCTGGCGGGGATCAACACCGACAGCGTCACGACGGATGATGACGCGCTGGCGCTGATCGCGCGGCAGCGCGCGGTGAATTTTGCGCCGGGAAGCGAGTGGTTGTACAGCAACACAGGATTTTTCCTGCTCTCGGTGATCGTGAAGCGCGTTAGCGGGAAGACACTGCGGGAATTCGCAGCGGAGAATATTTTTACTCCGCTGGGAATGACGCATACGCAGTATCGCGACGATCATACCTCGCTGATTGCGGATCGCGCGATGGCCTACAGTGCCGATGAAAAAAAGGGAGGATACACGCTGAACGTCTCCTATTTCGAGCAAACCGGCGACGGGGCGGTGCATACCTCGGTGGAAGACCTGCTGAAGTGGGATCAAAATTTCTATACCGGCACGGTCGGCGGAAAAATATTCCTGGCGGAATTACAGGAACATGGAAAGCTGAACAATGGCAGAGTCCTGGAGTACGCAAAGGGCCTGACCGTGGCCGAGTACCGCGGACTGCATACGGTGCGGCACGGAGGAGCATGGGGCGGGTACCGCGCGGAATTGTTGCGATTCCCGGATCAGCATTTTTCGGTGGCCTGCCTTTGCAACGTCGCGAACGCCAAGCCGTCCAGGCGCGCTAATGAAGTTGCCGACGTGTATCTCGGAAGCCTGATGAAGCCGCGCGATGTCAAGAAGGAATTGGACGAGGACAAGAAAAAGGAAAGCCACGGAGCGCCGCTGACGGCCGAACAGCTGCAAGCGTATGCGGGAGATTATTTGGGCGAAGAGTTAGGGGTGACCTACCGGCTGGGAATCGCCGACGGAAATTTGAGAGTTGTGGCGATATTGGACCGGTCCGGATTGCCACGGATGAATCATTTTTCACCCAACGAGTTGCGCCCCGCCGGGGACGACCAATTCACGATCGGCAGCGAATTCGTCACCGTGGAATTCAAGCGAGATGACAGGGGCGGTGCTTCGGGATTCGAACTAGATGCTGGACGCACAGCAGGCGTGACGTTTACTCGCGCAGGCGCCACCGCGCACTAGCGGAGGATTACGGCCACGGCAGGATGGATTGCTGCGCGAAATGAGCGATCCAAAGCCTGGTGATACTCGCACCTAGCAGCATACCCGCGATAATCAGGGCGATGACGCCCAGGGTGATCCATAGATCCGACCTTGTGGGATGCGAATCTTTGCCCGCCTCGCGCACTTGTCCATGGGAGCCATTCAGTGGAGCACGGGTGGCGGTCAGTGGCGCGTCGGCAAACTCCGGCTGCACGATCAGGCAGTACCCCTTGCGCGGGACCGTTTCGATAAAGAGAGGCTTGTCGGAGGAATCGCCGAGGGCCTGGCGAAGCTTGTTCACGGTGGTGTTGACGTTGGCGTCGTAGTTGACCTGCGATTCGGCCGGCCACAAGCGCACGCGGAGTTCTTCCCGGGTGACCACGTCGCCCTGCTTTTCGACCAGCGCGATTAAGACCTGATAGACCTTGCCTTGGAGCTTTAGACGGGTACCGTTCTTGGTGACTTCCTGGCGCTGCTGGTCTACCTGGAAGGGACCAAAGCGAATGTAGCGCGAAGGGAGTTGCAGCCGGCTGCCTCCGGCGACCGCGTCAGGTTCGATCATGGAAGTTAGTTCAGTGGCCATACACCCCACCCTTAGTCAGATAGACGTACGAAGTGAGCAAGCGTTTTGGAAAAGATACGAAAGTTCTGAAAGAAGGTTCCTTTTCGTTGAAGAATGAAAAATAGCTCAGAAACAGGGGAAACCGTGTAAAAGTCATGCAAAATTGCTTGTTCGGGCGCGGCCATTCGGTAGTTCCACGCGGAATTTTACAAAATTGAGACAAATGCCGAATGATGGAATCCCCGGGGACCGGCATTTTGCTCGTCCGGCCGAGCGCGAACCTCTGCGGCACGGCTTGTCCGCTCTCCTTTCGGGAGCACTGCGTCTAAGCAAAACAAGTGCGACAGGTGTGTGTCCGGAGAACGGCAAATGAAAACAATTCATGAGTTGTGGATATTGTTTGCGCTGATCGTGCTGGCATCGAGTTTATCGATCGGCGTACGCGCGGGGGAGCGGGGAGCGGCCTATAGCGATACACCCACGGCGGAGGCCAATGCCGCATACGAGGCGAAGGACTGGGCTCGGGCGGCCAAGCTGTATCAAGAATTATCGAAGGACAAGGACGCGCCGCCGCGGGTGTGGTTGCGGCTGGGGGCGTCGCTGAGATCGCTGGGGAAATACGATGAAGCTCTAGCGGCGTTCGACAAGGCTTCACAGATGGGAGCCGGCCAGTTTGGGGAGTACGGCAAGGGTGTGACATTCACCGCAATGAAACAGCCGGACCGAGCGTTCGATGCATTGAACAAGGCGATGCAACAGGGCTATGCGGACCCGGACGGGCTTAGCGGCGACGCAAACCTGGCGTCACTCCACGGGGATGCGCGATTCGATAAGCTGGCGGAGCAGGCAAAGAAAAATGCGCGCCCGTGCGCGTACACGAAGGAAAACCGGCAGTTCGATTTCTGGCTGGGCGAGTGGGACGTGAGCACGACGCAGGGTGCCATCCCGGCGGGTACGAGCAAGATTGAATTGATCCTGGAGGACTGCGTCGTACTGGAAAACTGGAAGAGTTTGAACAGCCCGTATTCGGGAAAGAGCTACAACATTTACGACCAGGCGCTGAAGCGATGGGAGCAGTATTGGGTGGATAACACTGGCGGAAATATTTTTTTCTGCGGCGAATTGCTGAAGGACGGAGTGCTGGATTACTGGACCGACGAAATTCCGCAGAGTACCGGGCCGAGTCTGAAGCGGCACTTGCAGTTTATTCCGATGGGCCCCGACAAAGTGCGCCAGTTCAGTCGCGGCTCTACGGACGGTGGCAAGACGTGGAATGTGGAGTATGACTTTACTTACGTTCGGAAGGGTGTGGCGGGGTTGCCGTCGAGGTAGGAAGAACGGAAATCTCGACGCTGGAGAGGGAGCGCTTGGAGCGATAGATGCGCTGCGTGGCCTTCTGGAAGTCGCTGTCCTTGGCTTCGAAAATATTGGGCACAAATTTTTGGGGGTTGCGATCGTAGAGGGGAAACCAGGTGCTTTGCACCTGCACCATGATGCGGTGGCCCTTTTTGAAGACGTGGTTCGCGGTGTGGAGATCGATGGTGAAGGGCGTGACTTCGTTCGGCGTGATTGGCTCGGGTCTTTCGAAGGAGTTGCGGAAGCGGCCGCGGAAGATTTCGTCGGCGATCATCAGCTCGTAGCCTGAGAGCCTCCAGTCGGTCGAAACCTTTTCAGAGTAGACGTCGATCAGTTTAACGATCCAGTCGGAATCGCTGCCGGTGGTGGAGGCGAAAAGCTTTGCGGTGATCTTGCCGGCCACGGTTACGTCTTCGGTGAGAGCATCCGTTTGCCAGGTGAGTACGTCGGGACGCTGATCGACGAAGCGTTGGTCTTGAACGAGCCATGTATACCAACTACCGGGATGGTCTTCGGGATAAGTCATGTCTACAGGACGATTGCGATAGGGAACCGGATGGGCGGGGTCGCTGATGTAGGAATCGTATGTCTCGGCCGCGGTGGCTTGCGGCGCGTCGAAAGAAAGCTTGCCGCCTTCACGGAAGTAAAGATTGCGGGGTTGCGCCTCGCGCGGCGGCCAGGAATCGAACGAAGTCCAGGAGTCGCTCCCGGTCTGGAATAGCAGCGCCTCCTTCAGCGGAAGCTTGCCTTTGTCTTTTAGCCAGAATGCGAACCACGGCGCTTCAATGCGCTGGCGAAAATAAACGCCCGTGTCGCTGCCGAAGGGAATCTCGCCGAGAGTATCTCCCTTGCCGCGTCCCCAGCCGCCGTGATTCCAGGGTCCCGCGACGAGATAGTTGCGATTGTCCTTGTCGGATTCTTCGAGGCGCTCGTACAACGCGGTCGGGCCGTAGAAGTCTTCCTGGTCCCACCATCCGGCGACGTTGAGATTGGGGACAGTGGGTTCTTTCAGGCCGTAGGCTACGGCGTGATGTTTCCAGAAGTCGTCGTAATTGGAGTGCGCGATGAAATCGTTCCAACTGGGGATTGAGCCATGAAAATATTTTGCGTTGGCGTTCGAGAGTGGCCCGAGGCGTAGGTACCAGTCATAGAGGTCGAAGCGATCGAAGGAGAAGCTGAAATTTTCCTTTGAGGATTCAAGCAAGGCCGCGTATTCGAATGCGTAACTGAGGCGAAAGGCGCCATTGTGAAAGAAGTCGTCGCCGAGGAAAGTGTCGCCCATGCAGGCTTGTTCGGAGACGGCTTTTAGCGCGGGATGAGGATTGATCATGCCCATGGTGACGAGGAAACCGTCGTAAGAAATGCCGTCGAGACCTACGCGACCGTTGTTGTGGGGGACGTTGTTGATGAGCCAGTCGATGGTGTCGTAGGCGTCGGTACTTTCGTCCACGCCTTTGCTGTCGGCAGGGTCGTGGATGGGCCGGAGCATGACGAACTTGCCTTCGGAGGCGTAGCGCCCGCGAATATCCTGGAAGACGAAGATGTAGCCGTCGGTCATCATCTCGTTGTAGCGGGACAACATCGAGCTGTAGCCGCCGTTCACGCTGGAGATGCCGTAGGGCGTGCGTTCGAAAAGAATGGGCAGCGACTCGGTGGCGTTTTTTGGGGTGTAGATTTCGGTGTGGAGCCGGACGCCGTCGCGCGTTGGGATCATGACTTCGGTCTTGTCGAAGATGGCGGTGTGGTCGCGGACAATTTGTGGCGCGGAGCCTGAGGGCAACGCGAAAAGCAGGACTGCCGTTAGAAAGATGACAATGCTTCGCGCAGGGTTCACTTTGCGGGTCCCGCCGGCAGCGTGGAAATCGCGACGCTCGAGGGAAACTTCTGGGAGCGATAGATGTGCTGGGTTGCAGGCTGGAAATCGGCTTCCTTGGCTTCGAAAATATTGGGAACAAATTTCTGGGGATTGCGATCGATTATCGGGAACCAGGTGCTCTGCACCTGCACCATGATGCGGTGGCCCTTCTTGAAGACGTGATTGGCGGTGTGGAGATCGATCGTGAACGGTGTCACGACGCCGGCTTGGATCGGCTCGGGTTTTTCGAACGAGTTGCGGTAGCGTCCGCGGAATACTTCGTCGGCGATCATGAGTTCATAGCCCGAGAGTTTCCAATCGTACGCAACTTTTTCGGGATAGACGTCGATTAGCTTCACGATCCAGTCGCTATCGGTGCCTGTAGTGGAGGCGAAGAGTTTCGCGGTCACTTGACCGGTGAGCGCGACGTCTTCATTCAGAGGGTCGGTCTGCCACGTGAGGACGTCGGGGCGTTGATCCACGAAACGCTGGTCCTCGACGAGCCAGGTGTACCAACCGCCGCGATGATCTTCCGGATAGGTCATGTCGATCGGACGATGACGATAGGGAACAGGACGCGCTGGATCGCTGACGTAGGCGTCGAAAGCCTGATCGCTCGTTGAACTGGGCGGATCGAAGGAGAGCTTGCCGCCTTCGTGGAAATAGAGGTTGCGCGTTTTGGCTTCGCGCGGCGGCCAGGAATCAAAAGAGGTCCATGTGTCGCTGCCGGTCTGGAAGAGCAGCGCCTCTTTCAACGGCAACGCTCCTTTGTCTTTCAGCCAATACGCGAACCACAGCGCTTCGATTTTCTGGCGGAAATAGAGGCTGGTATCACTGCCAAATGGAATTGCACCCAGGGAATCGCCTGCGCCGCGCGCCCAGCCGCCATGATTCCAGGGTCCGGCGACGAGATAGTTCAGGTGATTGGGATCGTTTTTCTCCATGATTTCATAAATTTTCATCGGGCCGTAGGCGTCTTCCTGATCCCACCAGCCTGCCACGTTGAGGTTCGGCACTTTTGGCTTGGTCAGGATGTACGCCATCGTTTGGGCTTTCCAGAAGTCGTCGTAATTGGGGTGGGAGATAAAATCGTTCCAGGTGGGAAGGGTGCCGTGAATGTAGTTCTTGTTGGCGTTCGAAAGAGGTCCAAGACGCAGATACCAATCGTACGTGTCGAAGCGGCCGAACTGAAAAGAGAAATTGGTCTTGCCAGTTTCCATCATCGTGGAATATTCAAAACCGTAGCTGAGACGAAATGCGCCATTGTGGTGAAAGTCGTCGCCGAGAAACATGTCGGCCGGCGATGCTTGTTCGGAAGCGGCTTTCAGCGCCGGATGCGGTTCCAGCATGCCCATCACCGTCAGCCATCCGCCGTAGGAAACGCCGAGCATGCCGACCCGGCCATTGTTATGCGGCACGTTTTTCACCAGCCAGTCAATGGTGTCGTAGGTATCGGTGCCTTCGTCGACGGCCTTTGGATTTTTCGGGTCGCGTAGCCGCCGCTGCATAACGAAGGTGCCTTCGGAACCGTAGCGGCCACGAATATCCTGGAGGACAAGGATGTAGCCTTCGCGAATCATCTCCTCGAAGCGTGCTAGTTTGCGGCTGTAGCCTTTGTCGTCGTCTGACAGGCCGTAGGGGGTGCGCTCCAGAATGATCGGTAGAGGGCCCGTCGTGTTTTTGGGCGCGTAAATTTCCGTGTGGAGTTTCACTCCATCGCGTGTGGCGATCATCACGTCGGTCTTATCGAAGACAGGAGAATAGTCCGCTGGCGGCGATTGCTGGGCGGCGCAGAACAGCGGAGTAATTGCCAGCATCAGGATGGCGAGTGAGTATCTCGTTTGGTGCGCGAAGCGCGTCGAACGCATACTGTTTCCACCTTTATTGTGCGATTGGACCTGTGTGGATTCCATCTTTGAGATCGAAGACTGCCCCGACGGTGCCGACAACACAGTCATGCCGGCTGAGTCCGAGGCGTTGCCGCAAACGGTAGACGCTCTCAATCCCGGTGCAGTGCGCGCCGAGAATCTGCACGATCTGGAATTTCTTCAGTTTGTCGGCGGTCCAATTCAGCTGCTCGTCTTTGGCATTGTAGAGATGAAATCCGCCGATGGCAGCGTCTATGGGCGCGGGACGAATCATTTTTCTGGCGTATTCCAGCGTGTTGATCACGCCGGCGTGGCCGCAACCAGCGAGCAAAACGAGGCCGCGGGAAGTGTTGAACACAAGGGATTGGTCCTCGGGTAGATTGTCTTCGACCCAGGCGTCGCCTTCCTTGACTTCGATACCTGCGGGATAGTTCTTCTCCGGATAGGTTCGTGGCACCGGCCCGGTTAGCCACACGCCGGACACGATTTCCTCCGGTTTGTCGTGCACGATGAATTTGCCGCCGGTTGCTTCGTAGTCTTTCTTCGTCTCGATCATCGGATTGCGCTGGCGGCCGCGCCGTTCGAGGAAGATGCCATTTCCGACATGCACGCGAGAGAGCGCGGCGGGATTTTTCTTGGCGAATTCGCCGCGCAACGTCATCAAGCCGGTCGTGTGGTCGCCGTGAAAATGACTGAGAATGACGTCTTGCACGTCGCTGAGGTCAATTTTCAATTCCTTTGCGTTTTCCAGGACGGTATTCGGGCGTGCGCCGGTGTCGAAGAGAATTCTCTTTCCATCTGCTTCCACGAGGGCGGCGAAACCCCATTCGCCGATGCCTTCGTCGGCAAGCATGGTGGAGAGAATCGTAATCTTCAGCGATCTCACCTCGGCGTGGGAGTCGGGGGAAGACGTCTCAGCGGAGGATGAGGGCTGGGACTGGGCGAGAGTGCTGCTGTTGGCCACAAGGGCTAACGCGACAGCACTGACAAAAAGGCGAGCGGCAAACAGGCGTAAGCGTCCGATCACGATTCTCCATTCACGAGCAGCGGGCGGTTCGATTTCGCGCAAAGTAGCATACAACCTTACTGGCCGCAATTCGCTGTGTCTGATAAACTGTACGTTGCTCGACCGCACCTGAGAATAAGGAGATTCGTCCGGGCTGCTGGTTGTCCCAGCAGCTATTTTTGTCTTTGCTCCGCCTACATCTGCCTACGAGGGCGGAGCGGCCAATTCAACGGCAACGCCACACATGAGCCAAAATATTCGCAACATCGCCATTATTGCCCACGTGGACCACGGGAAGACGACGCTGGTGGACGCCATGCTGCGTCAAAGCGGGATTTTTCGCGCGAACGAAGCGCTCGTCGAGCGCGTTATGGACTCCAATGACCTGGAGCGCGAGCGGGGCATCACTATTCTCGCGAAAAACACCGCGCTGTTTTTTCACGACACGAAAATTAATATCGTAGACACGCCCGGCCACAGCGACTTCGGTGGCGAAGTGGAACGCGCCTTGCGCATGGTAGATGGCGTCGTGGTGCTTGTGGATGCCAGCGAGGGACCGCTGCCGCAGACGCGCTACGTGCTGCAGAAGGCACTGGCCGCCAAGCTTCCTCCGGTGATCGTGTTGAACAAGATCGACCGTGTCGATGCGCGGGCAGCGGAAGTGCTCGACGAAATCTACGATTTATTCATCGATCTGGACGCCACGGAAGACCAACTCGATTTCCCGGTGGTGTACACGAACGCGCGCGATGGCGTGGCGTATCGCAAGCTGGGAGACGACTCGAAAGATTTGCTGCCGCTGTTCGAGGCCATCGTAGAGTCTATCCCGGCTCCGCCCGGCGACCCCGAAGGCGTGCTGCAAATCCAGGTGATGAACCTGGACTACAGCGAATTCCTGGGTCGCATCGCGATCGGCCGTGTGTTCAACGGAACCATTCGCCGCGGCACCGACGTGGGCATCGTCAAATTGGATGGAAAGCTCGTCTCCACCCGCATCACGAAGCTGTACACTTTCCGCGGACTTGATCGCGACGAAGCCGAGACGGTCGTTGCCGGCGACCTCGTGGCTATTGCCGGAGTCGAAGGCATTCAGATCGGCGAGAGCATTGTCGACCTCACGAATCCTTTGCCTCTCGAGCCATTGCTGATCGACGAACCCACACTGGCGATGATTTTCACCGTGAATAGCAGTCCGCTCTCCGGCAAGGAAGGCAACTACCTGACCTCGCGCGATCTCCGCGACCGATTGCAGAAAGAGCTGCTCACCAATGTTTCCATTCGCGTGGAAGACACCGACACGCCGGAATCGTTCCGCGTTTTGGGCCGTGGCGAACTGCAACTCGCGATCTTGATTGAGACCATGCGACGTGAAGGCTTCGAGTTAATGGTCGGCAAGCCCGAAATCGTGGTGCGCACGGAAAACGGTAAAAAGCTCGAGCCGCTCGAGCGGCTGGTCATCGACGTGCCGGAAAGTTTCATCGGTATCATCTTGGAAACCACGGGCACACGCCGCGGTGAAATGCTGAAGATGAGCAATCACAATTCCGGTCGCGTGCGCATGGATTTCAAAATTCCTTCGCGCGGACTGATCGGCCTGCGCAGCCAACTGCTGACCGACACACGCGGCACCGCGCTCATCCATTCTATATTCGATGGCTGGACGGACTACGCAGGCGAGATGGCGTTGCGTCCCACGGGCGCGCTGGTCGCGGACCGCTCCGGACCATCGACGGCGTTTGCACTGTGGAACATCCAGGAACGCGGCGAACTCTTCATCGGGCCTGCGATCGAAGTCTACGAGGGCATGATCATCGGCGAAAATTCGCGCGAGCAGGACATGGATGTCAACGTTACCAAGGAAAAGAAGCAGACGAACATGCGCTCGTCCAGCGCCGACGAAGCCATCCGCCTCATTCCGCACCGCGAATTGAGTCTGGAGCAGGCAATCGAATTTATCGCCGACGATGAGTTCGTCGAAATTACCCCGAAGTCGATTCGCCTTCGCAAGAAGGTTTTGCAGGCCAACAAACGCCCGCGCCGCTGGCAGGAAATTCGCGCTAGTCATGAGACCGCGCGTTAAATCTCAGTTCTGAAGGCAAGAGAGATTTCTCCACTCCGGGACGGCATAAACCTCCGTCCCTCCGGTCGAAACGACCGATTGGAGTTTGGCGTGAGGGAGAAATCGGCATTTCCGCGCTAATCGAACTAGCTTTCGCGAAATCCTGCGCACCTGCGGCCTCACAACTTCGGATTCACGCTAGGCCTCTGACGCGAAATTGCTAGCAAACACCGCTTGGCTTTGTTGCTGTTCCGGTCTCCTGCGTCGGAGCGACCTGGGGACTCGGCAAAACATACGGCGTCGTCCCTGCCAGATTCGCCGCACACTCCTGGATGATCTGAGGGAGTGCGACCAGGGTGGAAGGCAGGCTCGGGATTGATTGATTCGGCGCCTTGAAATTGAAGGCGCTGGTCAGGTCACCCACCGCAATGCGTCGCCAAGCGCTTAGATTCGGTACCTCGGCACCAAACCGCGTCTCGAGAAATCGCAGCATGGATGTGTGATCGAACGGGTCCGTGGCCACAAATCCACCACGACTGAATGGCGAGATGATGAGCATCGGAACGCGAAAACCCAAGCCAATCGGACCAGAAATCGGCGGCGTGCCAGCTACCGTCGGATCGGGCATGGCGGCAGCGGTGACGAACTCGCCCGGCGTGCCCGCAGGCGCCGTTGGTGGCGGGACGTGATCGAAAAAGCCTCCATTTTCGTCGAACGTAACGAAGAATGCGGTTTTGGCCCACAGTGCGGGATTCGACGTGAGCGCACTCACGATCAGCGACAGAATATTCTCACCGAACAAGGACGGCGCCGGCGGATGATCCGAGGTCGCTACCGATCCGATCAGCCAGGAGACCTGCGGCAGGTTTCCCGAAGCCACATCGGCTAGAAAATCCACCGGGAACTGCGGACCAAAAGCGTTCTGGTGCAGCACCGACGCCGGATCTTGGAAATTCTTGAAGTAACCGAGCACGTTGTCCGAGAGAATTCCGCCGAGAATTGTTTCGTCCGGCGATGAATAAACCTTCCACGTAATGCCGCGCGCCTGAAGCTGCTCGGGCATGGTCGTGTACGCCAATTTGCCGTAGAAATTACTGCGATTTGTGACGATCGTCTGCAGCACCGGGCCGCCCGCGACCCCGTTCGGATCGAGAGACGCCGCCATGCTATACAACCGGTTCGGATCGGTGGGACCAATGACCGAACAAAAATAGTTGTCGCAAATCGTGAAGGCATCCGCGAGCGCGCAGTAGTACGGGAGATCGGCACGATTGTAGTAACCCATACTCAGAACCGCATCGTTGGGATTGATGGCCAGCCGCGACGTCACAAATCCATCCATCGCTCCGTTATTCCAACTCTGGTGTTGCGGCACCCAATCGTGAGTGATGTCGTGCGTGCACGCCGCGTTTGTCGTGGTGGTGTCCAGATGAAATGGCAGCAGCTTGCCGATCGGTGCATTCGTCGTGTTGGATGGATCTGGCTGCGTGAAAGCCATCGATTGATCCGAAAATCCACGCACGCCGCGATAGCTTCCGAAGTAGTGGTCGAAAGAACGATTTTCCTGGATGAAAATCACCACGTGTTCAATGGCCGTTATTTTTGAACACGCGGCCGGAGTCGGTGGAACGACAGGGCCACCACTGGAGCCACTGCCTCCGCAGCCATGCAGCGCCAGGGCCGCGATTTCCGCAGAAGATGCGGCAGCGAGGAGTTTGAGCAATTCTCGACGACTAACGCCGTTCATAGGGATACCCCAGTCTTAGATGCCTGTTTCGAAACAAAAGAACATCGCCTCGCTGATGCGCCAGGGTCTCCGAGCCAACTGGCTCGATCCTTGCAATCGGCTTGGCTCATAATGGCGGCTTGACACACTATGGCGTTAGACGATATAGTGTCTCGCGATACAGTAAAAGCGCCACTCCGGAGAGAATGTATGCCCAATATTTCTGAACCAGCCGCACCGCTGACGCCCGCCATGTTTCATGTTTTGCTGGCGCTTGCCGGCGATGACCTTCACGGCTACGCCATTCTCAAAGAAGTCGCGCTGCGCACCGGCGGAGATGTTCAGCTGAGTACGGGCACCCTCTACGGAATCATCAAGCGTTTGCTGAATGATGGGCTGATCGCCGAGCGGCGCGAGCGTCCCGCCGCGATTCACGACGACGAGCGCAGGCGTTACTACCGCCTGACCCCCAAAGGCCGGGACGTGGCGGCGGCGGAAGCAGAGCGTCTGGAAAAAGTTGTTGCACTGGCGCGTTCGCGGCGTCTGCTAAAGAAAGCGCAGCTGGCATAAGCCTGAAAGTAAGAGCGCCCGCATCGCACGCCGGCGTGAGAGGCAATCATGCGCGACACCACATCAGGACCAAGCACTCGCCGTTTTCGAATGCTCCTGCGATTGCTACCGGCAGAATTTCGCGGCGACTATGGCTCGGAGATGGAGCAGGTCTTCGTCGAGCAGCGGGCAGACGCGGAGCGTCACGGCGACAAAATGGGTATCTGGCGCCTCTGGTGGGAAACGGCGAAAGGAATCGTCACCACGGCGCCGCGCGAACACCTCTCGATGCTTCGCCAGGATGCCGGGTTCGCGGTTCGCATGATGCGCAAGAATCCGGGCTTCACGATCGCGGCGATTGTCGTCCTCGGCCTGGGCATTGGCGCGAACACCGCGATCTTCAGCGTCGTCAACGGCGTCCTGCTGAAGCCGCTGCCATACGAACATGGCGAGCGTCTCCTGATGTTGAACCAGCGGACAGCGCGCGGCGGTGGCGTCGGCCTTTCCTCTGTGCCCGAACTCACTGACTACCGAAAGCAAAATCGCAGCATGGATGGCATCGTCGAATACCACAACATGCAATTCATCCTGCTGGGGCGCAGCGAGCCGGAGCGAGTCGAGACCGGTGTAGTCTCCTGGAATTTCTTTGACCTGTTTGGCGTGAAAGCCCTGGCCGGCCGGATGTTTGAGCCGAACGATGAAAAACCTGGCGCGCCGGCGGTGCTCTTGCTCAGCTATGAGTATTGGCAGCGGAGTTTCGGTGGCGACCTGACGGTGGTCGGCAAGACGTTCCGCATGAACGACAAACTACACACTGTGATCGGTATACTGCCGCCGTTCCCACAATATCCCCAGGAAAACGACGTTTACATGCCGTCGGTAGCGTGCCCGTTCCGGTCCGATCCTAAACTTATCGCGAATCGGCAGGGGCGCATGCTGCATTTGTTCGGCCGGATGAAACCGGGTGTAAAAGCCGCGCAGGCCGAAGCGGACCTCTCGACCGTGGCGGCCACGTTGCAACGCGAGTATCCGAACGACTATGCGAAGGACACCACTGCGAGGATGGACGCGATCCCGCTAAAAACGGAGCTCACGCGCGACGCCAAGCCCACTATCCTGTTCCTGTTGGCGGCCGCGAGCTTCGTGCTGCTCATCGCCTGCGCCAACGTGGCGAACTTGAATCTGGCGCGCATGTTGCGACGCGAACGTGAAATGAGCTTGCGCACCGCAATGGGAGCGGGCCGCGTGCGATTGTTCCGCCAATTGCTGACGGAGAGTTTTCTGCTCGCGCTGGGCGGCGGAGTTCTTGGCTTGTTTCTCGCGACAAACGGTTTGCAAATGCTTACCGCGTATGTCGCGCGGTTCACGCCACGCGCTCACGAAGTGCATGTCGATGGGCAGGTGCTGCTTTTCACGCTCGGGATCGCCGGCCTCGTCAGTATTTTTACGGGCACCATGCCCGCACTCACCCGGCGCGAAAATCTGATTACGGCCTTAAAAGAAGGCGGAGCGCAAGCGACGCTCGGCACATCGCGCAGCAAGATGCGCAGCGCGTTGATCGTGGCGCAGGTTGCGGTCTCATTCCTTCTATTGATCGGCGCGGGCCTGACCCTGCGCAGCCTCATCAACTTGCAGCGTGTGGACGCCGGCTTCCGGCCCGAAAATGTTTTGACGATGCAAATCAGCCTGGACTTCTCCAGGTACATGTCCGACAAGGGCATGGACGCGTCGAACCAGCTTATGCTCGGCTTCGCCGACTCGCTGCTCGAAAAAATCCAGGCGATGCCACAGGTGACTGCGGCGGCGGTGTCGGGGGAGTTCCCGCTCGACAAATCCCCCGCATTCAACAATCAGTTTCTGATTGAAGGGCAGCAAGCTGAAGCTTCGGATGTGAAGCCGACGGCGGAATTCAACGTCGTCAGCCCGGCTTACTTCCGGACGCTGGGGATACCCATTTTCAGCGGAAGAACTTTTGATGGCCGTGATCGCCCCGAGAAATTGCGTGTTGCGATCGTAAATCAGTCGTTGGCACGGCACTATTTCCACGATCAGAATCCTGTCGGGCGCCGCATCTCGTTCGATGATAGAGGGCAGTGGACACAGATCGTGGGGGTGACCGGCGACGTGCGCGAACGCACCCTCGATCAGGCACCCAGCGATCTCATTTACCTGCCCTACGCACAATATCCGCAGATGGCGCCCAGCCTGATTACCCGAACGCATGGCGATCCGATGAGCATTGCGCGCGCGGCGGTCCAACACTTGTATGAGGTGGACCCGAATCAACCGGCGGGGCGCATTCAATCCCTCGAGCAGGTCCGCGCTGAATCCATCGCAGCACCGCGTTTGACCGCGAATCTGCTCGGCTTGTTTGCGCTGCTGGCACTGGCCATTGCGGCGGCTGGCATTGGCGGAGTCATGGCGCTTTCGGTGAGCCAGCGAACGCACGAAATCGGTGTGCGCATGGCCATCGGCGCACGCGCCTGGGAAATTATCTGGATGGTGCTGAAACAAGGCATGGCGCTTGCTCTGGTGGGTGTTGCGGCCGGCGTGCTGGGAGCCTTCGCCCTTACGCACGCAGTAAAACGCCTGCTCTTTGGCGTGACGCCAACTGATCCCACAACGTTTGGCGTGGTTGCCGCGGTGCTGGTGGCGGCTGCATTCGTCGCCTGTTACATCCCAGCGCGCCGAGCCGCGCAAGTTGATCCGTTGCAGGCGCTACGCGCGGATTAAGCTTAGGCTTTCTGTTAATTATATAGTACCCATCTCGGACCGGAGCCGCCCGGTCCCTCCGTTCGACATTTCGTAAATTTATATCTTGCATTTTACTTCACTACTAGGTATTTAACTGCTCCGTTAACAGGAGGCTCGGACTGAGCCTATCTGACGGTACGACGAACAAGCAGGAGGGGGTCATACTCATGAAGGCTAGGGAACGCTGGCACTGTAATAATCCGGCGTGTGGATGCCAGGTGGCGGTGGAGATCGGCGGAAAGGTGGAAGGGCTACATCCGCGGTGCGCCTGCGGCGAGATCATGGAGAAAAAATACACTTCGCCCGTTTCCGCTTACCTGGATTTTCTTCGCGTCGAAGAGCCGGCGGGCGTGCGCACCGCATTACGGGAGATAGATCATGCGTGAAACCAGTACAAATGCATTCCACAACATGGTGCCAGGAGCGGATCTGGTAGCGCGAGGCGGAGCATTGAAAACGTTCGGAGGGCTCGCGCTCTTGCTTGTGGTGGCCCTGCTCGTACTCGGCGCATACTTGATCGAAGATCAGTTTACGAACCCGCTCGCGTCGCAGTCGCTAGGCTTATTCGCGGCTGCAGTTCTACTCTCAAGTGCCATGGCTATGTCGTACGAGTTGATTCAACTACCGAGGAAATTCTCAGGAAGAGGAGCCCTCGCCGACATGCGTCCGCAGGTTACGGCCGCGGTGAGCGTGCCACCTGGTAAGCGAGCTTTCGGCTCTGCAAAAAGTCCGAAGCCAATTTCTTTCCGAATCGAGGGTCGAAGAGACCTGGCGTATCAGAGATGTTACGTAGATCGCGTTCGCGTGCGAGCGTGATGGGCCTCAAGCTCGAGGTATAGCGGGAAAATAGCGCTCTTTCAAGATTTCGCGGTGGTGCAGTTCGTGGCCGGCGATGATAAAGGCCAAAGCTCGGACGGTGACTTCATTTTTGTTGGCTACTCCGCGGCGCAGCCAGGCATCGTCGCCAAACGAGTGAAAAAGGGCTGAGGTGGCGCTGCGCACGAGCGCGAATTCCTCGACCAGATCGGTCAGCGTGCGCTCGCCGAAGCCGCCCGCACGAACATAGTCGTCTTGCTCGAACCCACTGAGAGGCGTTTGATCGGCGCGCGCGATGCGTAGAGCACGATAGGCAAAGATGCGCTCGCTGTCGGTAACGTGGCCCAGGACTTCCTTGACAGTCCATTTGTCGGCGGCGTAGCGGAAGTTGCCATCGCGCTCGCTGCGCGCCACGAACAGCTGGATCATTTGCAGCCGCTGCGCGTCGAGAATCGCCACAATGTCATTTCCGGGCACTAGCGCAATATACTTTTCGTAGAAGGCCGCATATTCGGTTGGCGCGGGGCGGGGAGAAGCAGATTTGGGTGCGCTCATGAGCAACATTATAGCTCGTCTTGGCGCGGATATATGCATGGATACGCGACGGTCGAAAGCTTGTCCTGCCGCTTCGTTTCAAGCTGGACGCGAGAGCAGCCTTAGTGGACAAGCTCTGCAACCGCGGTTGGGGGAGTGAGCGGTGCGACTCGACCCGGTTCGTTCATTTCGACCGCCGCGTCCTTCATGCCTCTTCGCGCCAATTCCGTAGCGGCAATCGTACCCACGCAACACGCCCACGGAATCGCTGGTGAATACCAAAAGACCTGGGGGTGGAACCGCAACGCCCACAGCCAAACGAGAGGGGTTACCAGCCCAAAGACTAAGGGCACCAGGCGCCGCGAATCGCTCCATTGCAAAGAAACAGTACACAAAGCCTGGAGAAAAAGGATGAATGGGAAAGCGACGACAAGGTCTATGAAGTAGTGTTCGCCCGTGCCCATCGTGGCGAAAACCGTCAACGCCACGAAGAGGAACGCGAGGCCACGTTCCCATATCGACAGGCCGCGCGAATACCACCACGCCATGAGGGTCCATCCCATGTGCAGCGATGGGATGGCATTGCGAAGGCCGCTGAGCGGGACTGGTTCGAGAAGCAAGCGCCGGGCCTGATCGGTCGTAAGCGGCTGCCACGGAAATCGCTCCGCGAACAGATGGATTGGGCCCAAGGCGGGAAATAGGTTGTAGAAGATTCCGCCGATCGGCCCCGCAATCAAAAAGGCAACGAAGATGGGAATGGCCCTCTGTCCCAATCGTCTTGCTTGGCCTGCGTAAACCACCGCGAGCGCAAAGGGCAACCCGACATAAAAGACGAAACTCAAATCAGCTAAGGCTTTCCACTTGTCGTATACCTGCCCGGTAAGAAACGCGATCGGTACATGCATGCTGCTGTCGAAGGAATAGAGATAAAGATCGAGCGTCTTCGGGTGCGCGCTTTCCGTCCACTTATGCAAGTACCCCGCAAAATGATTCGACGCAAGGATCAGAACACCTGGAATCAACGCCAGGAGGATCAGCCGGCGCTGCTCTCCCTCCAGCCACACAGCACGACAGCCCATGACCGCGAGGCTGCCCATGCCCAGGAAAGAAACCCACGCGACTATGTACACAGTGCCGGGATGAAGAACAAGCGCATCGAAAAGTGCGAAAAGCACACCCAGCACAACGATTCCGCCGACGTCGATCCAACTGAACCTGAGCCGCAAGTGAATGAAAATCACGCTGGCAAAAACATAGGGATAAAACGCGCTCGCGATCGCGGAATTGTAAAAGATGTGGCTGACGGCAAGCGCCGGCACTGCCGCTAAAATCACGCTCGAAAGCAGCAACCGGCAGATGCGATTCATGGACATGGTTAATCTCGCTTTAATTTCAACATAGCGAGCTGTTTGCAACCATACGAGCTTTCCTGAATTGTGTTCAGTTTATGACTTGGAGTCAGGCGGATGCGCGCCGATCTGCTCCTGAACGTTGCGACGGAATTCCTGGGGGTTTGCGATCATGACGAAGGATTCGGGAGTGCCTCCGGTACCGCGAACGACGACGGAGCCATAACCGAGCATGCGTCCCCAGAAGGTCTCGTGGACACCAATACTTTCCACGCGAGAGAGCATCATGTCCAGGGTACGGCGGCTTCCCATCCCGGTCTTAATCAACACGCGTCGGTTCGTTACCGCCATTTCCGTGGCGTTGCGCTTCGCGAGGCCGTAGGCAAAGATGGCGATTGCGGCCACGATCAACAAGACCCCGCCGAGCTCGGCCGCGTGAAAACTGGCGGGAGAAGCGCCGGCCAGCGCGCCTTTGCCCTCTTTGGCCATAACTACTTCCACCAAACAGCCCGCACCCAATGCAGCCGACACCACGCTGATCACCATCGGACCGAGCAGCACCGACCAGTGATGGCGGGTCTCGTACAACAGGGTTTCTCCTGGAACCAGGCTTCTCTGGGCGTAACTCATCGTCGATCCTTTGCCGCGGGCTATGCCAAATTCACATTTGTTTCGTGACGCTGCGCGAATCATACTTGATACGCGGGAACCGTCAATACGCAGAACGTGGGATCGGTATCGCAGCTGCAGTCCGAAACATGCAGCGAACACGCAAGGATGGAGGCGTGTGTGGACGTAGATCCGAGCAAGATGCGAGTTGCCTTTCAAGGAGAGCCAGGTGCGTTCAGCGAAGCTGCCGCCGTGCAGCTTCTTGGCACGGAGATCACGACCGTGCCGCGGCCCACGTTCGATGCCGTGTTTCGCGCTATCGCGGAGGGTGCGGCGGATGCGCTCCTGGTTCCAGTAGAAAACTCACTCGCCGGCTCCGTCGTGCGTGTGTACGACCTGCTCCTCGAAAACGATTTGACCATCACCGCGGAAACGATTCTACCGATTGAGCTTCACCTGATCGCGCAACGCGGTGCGAGTCTCGATGACATTCGCACGGTTTCATCACATCCCATGGCGCTCGCGCAATGCGAACGTTTTTTCTCGACGCACCCCCAGTACAAGCGCGTTCCCGCCGAAGATACCGCTGGCAGCGTGCGGGAAGCACTCGCTCGCGGCGACAGGACATCCGCAGCCATTGCAGGCCGACGCGCGGCCGACCATTATCGCGGCGTTATTCTGGCCGAGCACATCCAGGATGACGCCGAGAACTTCACGCGATTCGTGCTGCTGCGGCGTGCCGACGAAGCCGCGCGCGCGGTGATTTCGTCCGACGCGCGCAAAATGTCGATCGCCATGCGCATTGCTCATCGTCCGGGGGCATTGCTGGCTTCGCTCGAACCTTTCGCGCGGCGCAACATCAACCTTCGCAAAATCGAGAGCCGGCCAATCCACGGCCAGCCCTGGGTGTATCAGTTTGTGCTGGAGATTGAGGCAGACGAGCCAGACCGACTCGACGACGCGCTTGGCGAAGTCCGAAAAGTAACCAGCGATTTACGCGTTCTGGGTCTTTACGCAGCAGCGAAAATCGCGCCTTTCACTGCAAACACACCTGCAGCCAGAAAGTAGCCACCCTCGCGCACAAGAAAAAAGGGCCGGATCATTTTTCGACCGGCCCTTCTTCCAACCTCTAACTTCCAAGTTCCAACGTCAGCAGTAGCTGCAGGCCTCTTCGCCCAACATCCCGGCGCCATCGCCATTTTTCCCGGTGACGTCGTCGCTGAAGCGCCGCAGCCTGCGTCCAAGCCGCTCGGCGAGCTGGTGACGTGCGCGCCACAGACGCGCTTTGAGCGTGTTTTCGGTTACACCGAGCTTCTTGGCCGCTTCTCCGGTCGAGTAGCCTTCCACCTCGCGCAACACGAACGCCGTTCGCAGCAGCGGAGAAAGTTCGTCGAGATTGGCGCTGATCATCTCCCGCAACTCCGTTCCCGCGAAGACCTGCTCCGGATTTGGTCCTTTGGCGGCGAATCGCTCCACCACCGGCAATTCATCCTCGCGTGGCGGCTCGTCCAGCGAAACCGCGGGCCGCGACTTGGCGCTGCGCCGGCGCATCAACGCTGCGTTGATGACGATGCGCGTAAGCCAAGTGGAAAACTGCGAGCGGCCCTCGAAGCGCTTCAGGTTGCGGTACGCCGAAAGTAGTCCATCCTGCAGCGCATCTTCCGCGTCTTCGGCATTGCCGAGGACTCGCAGCGCCGTCTGAAACAACGGGCGATGATAGCGCTGGAACAAGGTTTCCACCGCTTGTGAATCGCCCTTCTGTCCCGCGCGAATCAGCTTCTCTTCATTGAAGAATTGCGTTCCAACCGCCACTGCAGCTTGTGTAGCCATTTGATCCCCCATTTCCACCTAAAACTCTTACGTTCGGCGTGTCGCAAATATTTCTGCCCTTTAGTACCGCGTCAGTGCACCGGCACGTTGCCGGCCGGCGATTTCGGCTTCTTCAACAACAACATCGCCGGAATCACCCCAAGGAAAACCACGCCCAGCATTTTGAAGTTGTCGATAAAGGCCAGCATCACCGCCTGGCGTTGCACCATGTTGTAGACCATTCCGTGAGCCTGGCTGCCCGCTTGCGACAGTCCGGAACCCGCGGAAACCAGCCGCAACTGCGTTGCCGTAAGCATGTTGTGATACGCCACGCTTAGTCCGTTGACGTGCTCCATCAACTGCGACTGATGCACCTGGGTGCGGCGCTGGAGCATGGTGGTGACCGTGGCAATGCCCACGCTGGCTCCAATGTTGCGCGCCAGGTTAATGATGCCGGTGCCCATGTTCGTCTTGTCCCTCGGCACGTAAGCAAAAGCGGACACGTTAATGGGAATGAACAAGAACGCCAGCCCAAAACTTTGCAGCATGCGCGCGGTCACGGCGTGCCGGTAATCCAGCCCCAGATTCCAACCGGCCATCACAAACAGCGCAGAGGCCGACACCAAGCAGCCGAACGTTGTCAATATCCGGGTATCCACGCGCGACACGAGCACGCCCACGACCGGCATCATGCACATGATCACCGCGCCGCCCGGAGACAACGCCATGCCCGCGAGTTGTGCCGTGTATCCCAGCAATTCCTGCAGCAATTGCGGGATCAGCACGGTGCTTGCATACAGCACGAAACCCAGGAAAAACATGGCGATCGTGGCCAGCGCAAAATTGCGGTTCTTCAACATGCGCAGATCCACGACCGGATCTTTTTCGCGCAACTCCCAGATAATTCCGGCGATGATCCCAACCAGCATCAGAACGACAAAGCAGACGATGAAATTGGACGATAGCCAATCTTCGCGTTCGCCCTTGTCGAGAATGATCTGCATGCTGCCGAGACCCAGGCTGATCAAGCCGATGCCGATGTAGTCGATGCGAAAGCCACGCTTAAGGCTGGCTTTTTTCATGTACGGTGGATCGCTTACCAGCACCGAAGTCAGCAACAGCGAAATGATTCCGACCGGCACGTTAATATAAAAAATCCAGCGCCACGAAAAATTGTCGGTGATCCAACCCCCGAGCCATGGCCCGATCGTGGGAGCCACAACCACGGCGAGTCCGTAGACGGCGAACGCCATGCCGCGCTTTTCTAGCGAAAAGGTGTCGTTCAGAATGGCCTGCTCGCTCGGCTGCAAGCCTCCGCCGCCGATACCTTGCAAAATGCGGAAGAAAACCAGAACGCCAAGGCTGGGCGCGAGCCCGCAGAGAAAAGAACTGACGGTGAACACCGCCACGCACGACATGTAGAAACGCTTCCGACCGATCAGCGTGGACATCCAGCCCGATAGCGGCAGCACGATCGCGTTCGACACCAGGTACGAAGTCAGCACCCACGTCGATTCGTCCGCGCTCGCCGACAAGTTTCCGGAGATATGCGGAAGCGCGACGTTCGCGATCGACGTGTCCAGCACCTCCATGAATGTCGCCAGCGTGACGGTAATGGCGATCACCCACGGGTTGATGTGCCCGTCCGGAGTCCTCAGCTTGGCTAGAATTCTATGACGCATTGTTTAGACGTCTCGCCCGCACTGTTGTTACCGAAGAACTCGTTTAATTACTCAGTGACGACGGTTGCATCCACGTTCATTCCAGGCCGTAGCACAGCCTTATCCGGCGGAATGGGATCCACGATGATCTTCACCGGGATGCGTTGGACCACTTTCACGTAATTGCCCGTGGCATTTTCCGGCGGCAGCAGGCTCAGTACCGCGCCGGTTGCTCCGGCGATGGAATCGACGTGGCCGGGAAATGTTTTACCGTAGGTGTCTACGTGCACGTATGCTTTCTGTCCGGCTCTCATTTTTCGCAGCTGGGTCTCTTTAAAATTCGCGGTGACCCACACATTTTGCAGTGGCACGATCACCAGGAGTCCTTGACCTTGCTGCACGATTTGTCCCGGCTCGACTTGCTTGTGCGTTACGACACCATCGACCGGCGCCACGATGTCGGTGTAGCTCAAGTTGAGCTCCGCGGCTTGCAACTGCGCTTGCGCTTCCTGAACCTTGGCAAGTTTGCCTTGCGCGTCCGAGGTACGCATGCTGACCTGCTTGATGTCCGCGTGAGCGGAAGCGACCCCCGCTTTGGCGCGATCCACTCGCGCGGCGGCGGCGTTCAGCTGGGCCTTCGCAATTTCCACGCTGCGCCGGGCTTGCGCCAGTTTCTCCTCGTCGGCTTTCAACGCGCTCGCGGTGGCATCCGCGTTGGCTTTCGCGGCGTCGTACTGCTGTTGGGAAATTTCACCTTTGTCCAAGAGCGGCTTGTACCGCGCCAGGTCCGCTTGCGCCAGGATCGCGTTGGCGCGGCTCTTGTCAATGTTGGCCTGAGCGTACGCCAGGTCTGAGGTGCGCGATTGTTCGTACGTGGCCTGCGCGCTTGCCACATCGGCTTCCGCGCCGGCGAGTTGCGCGTCCGCGCTGGAGGTTCCGCTGACTACGTTTTCGCGCGTACGCGGAACATCTACGCCGGCGGATCGCGCATCGCTTTCCGCCAGCGCCAGTTGGGCTTTAGTCTGATCGAGGCTCGCCTGATAGTCGCGCGGATCGATCTTGACCAGCACTTGGCCCGCTTTTACCGGCTGGTTATCGTCCACCATCACTTGTGCGACGCGGCCGTAGATCTTGGACGCGATCGGCGTGATATGCCCGTCCACTTGAGCGTCGTCCGTGCTCTCGCGGTTGTGGTAGTAGACAAACAATCCAGCCAGCACCACGACCAGCACGACACCGCCGACGATCAGCAGGCGCCGAACCTTCGGATTTGCCAACCCTTTTTTTGGCGGCTCTTCCAGCGAAATATCCTGTACCTCGGGTTTCGCCCTTGCCGCGTTTTCTAAGCCGACCTCGATTTCCACACTCATCGCACCCTCACTTAGCGTAAGTCTTTTCCATCTGACCGATGGCTCGAGCTAACTCGGCGCGGGCCTGATTGAAGCGGTACAGAGCGGCAATCTGGTTGTCGTTGGCGCGGGCAAGTGAATCCTGCGCTTGAATCACTTCGATATTGTTGGCGACGCCGGCCTTGAAACGGTCGCGCGCCTGATCCACTTCTTCTTTCGAGAGCTGCACCCCTAAATTCGCAACCTGCACTTCGTTCCGTGACGAACCTAAATTGATCAGCGACGTCTTCACGTCCAACGCGATGCTGTTTCGCAGGTCGGCTTGCTGCTGCTCGATGCTCTGGATTTCCAGGTTCGCGTGCGCGATTTCCGCGCGGATACGCCCACCGGTGAACAAAGGCATCGACACGGAACCCGAGTAGGTGTATGTGGGGATCACCGTCGTGGGCGACACGCCTAGCTGGGTGTAATTCCCGCTGTAGTGCGCCGAGGGCAAGCGCGATTCGCTCGAAGCCTTTTTCTGATACTCAGCGGCTTTGGCCCGCTGCTCAAGCGCCTTCCATTCCGGCCGAGTAGAAAGTCCCTCTTCGATGCTGGTTTCGATATCCGGCTGTGGAGTCTCGAAGAAACTGAGCGAGTCTGCCAATTCGACTGGCTGACGCGGATCGAGATTCAAGATGCGACTCAGGCCAAACACCGAAGTCTCGCGCTGAGCCTGAGCTTCAATGAGCCGCTGCTTTTCGTTTTGCAGCTCGACATTTGCTCGGAGCGTGTCGATGCCGGTGCCGACGCCCTCCTTCTGTAAGTCGGCAGCCTGATCGTACAGCGCTTGCGCCAATTCGACTCGCGATTGCGAAGCTTGTACATCGGCCGCCGCGCGCAGCGTTCCGATGTACTGCGAGACGACCAGTAGGATCACCTGTTCCCGCGTTGACTGGCTATCGAGCTTGCTGGCATTTTCGGTATTCCGCGACGCTTGATAGCGCCGGAACAGCGTTAGATCGAAAATCTGCCCGTCGAATCCTACGCCCGCGGAGAACAGGGAGAACGGTCCGATATGCCCTGGAACCGTTGTCCCGGCGGGAAGGCCGTTGAACGGAAGCGCGCCGCCGCCGAATTCCGCAGCCAGGTTCAGCCGCTCCCATTGTTCGCCCGCGTTTAGGTTTGCTTGTGGCAGCAGCGCCGCGCGAGCCACATTCTTATCTTGCGTGCTCTCGGCGGCGGTAATCTGCGCAATCCGAGCGGTGGTGTTCTGCTTCAGTGCGAGGTTTACGGCCTGCTCAAGCGTCAAGCGCACAGGCTCCGACGGCGCATTTGCCGGCAGAACGCTTTGTTGCCGCGCGCCTTGAGCCCGCACCAAACTGGGACCGAGTAGCAAACCGAATAAGATTGCGTAAAAGATGATGGGCGAGCCCTTAGGCCCGTTTTCTTCCTTCCCACTACCTTCAGATTTGGGTTCGGATTTGGCTCGGCTTCCTTGTTTGCTGATCTCCCGAATGATGGCTTGGTTGAGGCATCCCTCCGCCGAGAGCTGCCCACCCTGATGGTGGATATCCTTAAGGAGGGTCTTACCGGCCGGATCGATGAAGCTGACGCCACACAGGTTCACACTTACCTTTTCGGTCGGTGAACTGGCCCGAGCGTCGCGCCAGCATTGTTCGAGGGTGCTGACCCAAGGCCCCGCCAGCCGCCCTTCGACGGTGAGCACCAGCTTGCCCCGCTTTTTTTCAGTTGTAATCCTGAGCATGAGATCCCTGTTGGACCTGAGTAGATGCATGTGAGGCACCATCGGATGCATATTCTCGTTAACATGGAAACTACTGATTATAATAAGCTTAGACCGTAATTGAGTTCGTTTGGCGCATTGATTTCTGGCCATATATGGGCACATGGCTATATATGGCCAAGCTGGTACTGCCGATATATGGTCTATACCAGACTGACGCTATTGCGTTAGGTTATCTTAGCCGGTGGGAATGCGCGCCCTAACAACAGAAACCTAGCCGGCGCATCATGGCGAGCACCGAAACGACGGTTTTCGCCTTACTACGACGGATGCTAATTTTACCGCGTGTCTCTGCACTTCAGTGCCGCACGGCAATGGCCTGAAGCTCAAAATGGCCGCCACGAAGCAGCGTGGCAGCGCCGATAAACTCGCGGGCGGGCAAATCCTTCGTCGTGAAGTAGCCGCGATACGCCGCGTTGAACTTGTCATACAACGACAGATCGGTGCACGCAATCTGCACGTAGGCGAGATCGTCCATGCTCATGCCGGCCTGAACGAGTGTGGCCTTCACGTGATCGAGCAATAGTTTGATTTCCTCGTCGATCTCGGCCGGCGCTTTCCCGGTCTTGGCATCGAGGCCGATGCGCCCGGACATATACAGCGTGTTTCCTGCCAGGATCGCGCCGCTAAAGGGAAGCTGCGGATTGTCGTCGGGCAAATTAATCGCGCGCCTTGAGGACGAGGGCGGCGCTTGCGAGAACGCTCCGTGCACGGTGAAAATTGCAGCGATGGCTAGACCAATAAACGCAACAATGATTCGGCGGTTCACGCGCAGCCTCCATTATTCCCATTTAGATTGCGCCGCCAATACCCGATGCATCGCGGCGCATTTGGCCGCGAGTCTACGCCTCGATGGGCTGAGGCTGCAAGCAGCATCTACAAAGAGATAACGCCAGCGCGGATGAAGTACAGCGACGTAAGCGCGACAAGAATCCAGAGAACGATGCCTTGGGCCAGGGGACGCCAGCCCACTTCTTTTAAAGCAGCACGCGAAATGCTTGTGCCAATCAGGAAAAGTGTCGCGGTCAAACCATACCTTCCCAGGGTAAAGAATATTTTGGAAATATAGGCAGACTGCGGAACGTAAGTGTTGATCACCGCAGCCAGGCAAAACAACAGGATGAACCAGGGAAGCTTGACCTTGGAGTTGCTGCGCTTAACCGCGGCGGTAATCAGCGCAAGCGGCACAATCCAGAGAGCACGGGCAAGTTTTACGGTGGTGCCCACGACCAATGCGTCGGCACCGTATTTGGAAGCTGCGCCGACGACGGAGCTGGTGTCGTGAATGGCGAGCGCGGCCCACAGTCCGAATTGCTGCTGGGTCAGGCGCAGTGCAGCGCCAACCAGGGGAAAGACCAGCAGGGCCACCGAGTTCAGGATGAATACCGTGCCAAGCGCGACGGCGACTTCCTGTTCGTCTGCCTGGATAATAGGCGCCACCGCGGCGATGGCGCTGCCGCCACAGATTGCCGTGCCCGTGGTAATTAGAAATGAGGAATTGCCGCGAACGTGCAGCAGTTTTCCGAGCGCCAGGCCGAGGATAAGTGCGAAAGAAATTCCCAGTGCCGTGTATACAAACCCGCTGCGCCCGGCCTTGATTACTTCGTGAAGATCCATCCCGAAGCCAAGCGCGACGACAGACGCTTGCAGCAGGAAGCGTGACAGATCCCTGCTGTCGGCCGGCAGTGGATGAGCAACACTCAAGCCAAAAATAATTCCGGCGGTCAGAGAAATGGGTGGAGAAATATAGCCGCTGGCGGAAATGATGAGGCCGGCGAAGAAAAGCGTTTTGACGATCAGCGATCTTAGACTCTCGCCGCCAGTGTCGGTGTGCATGAAGTTGATCTTCGCGTACTGCGACCGCGAAGATTCTATCAGCCTTCCTAGCGTGGAGATTGTGTGGGCGAAGCAGTTTCCGGCGGCGCCGGTGTGGTGCCGTGAACGCCCTTGTGCATCGCGCCGCCTGATTCTTCCGCCACGATCTTTCCCGTGCGGGCTTTGCTCACCGCGCAGTTCCGGTCGTAGATGCGGCATTGCGCCAGGGTGAATTTGCAGCCGCAAGTGCAGGTTTCCGCATTGAAGCGATGAAGAGCGGATTGTTTTTGCTCGAGCGTCAATTTCGAGAAATCGACTCCCGGAAGTTGGCTGGCGCGATCGGCATGCTTCAAGAATATTTCGCCGGTGTCCTCGAAAGTTTCCACGCGCACGGGGACAGGCATGCCGAGAAGAGCGCGGACTTCAACTTCGTAGAGCAAGGGATTGCGTAATCCTTCGTGCTTCTGCACCACGCGGCCTTCGGTATCGAGCACGAACGAAGTGGGGAGTGCGGTGATGCCGCCGTACTCCATGCGAACTTCCGGCGAGGCTATCGCCACCGGATAATTAATTCCGGTTTGGTCGACGACTTTCTTGACGACGTCAGCATCGTCGTCATCCACCGAGATTCCAATAATTTGCAGGTTATCCTTATATTTCGCCTGCAGCGTGATCAAATCGGGGATTTCCTCACGGCATGGGCCGCACCAGGTCGCCCAAAAATTCAAGAGCACAACCTTGCCATGCGCGGCGGCAAGAGTCAGCGGCTTCCCGTCCAGAGCGCCTAGCTTGAAATCAGGGGCAGCATCCGGATTACGCACGAAGCGAATGACGTTGCCGGATTGCTGCTTGGGCTCCGAGTGAGATAAGGCGGGATGAAGAAAAAGCAAAACGGTAACGACGATTAGATGGATCGGAAGTCTGAAAAGCCAGGGGAGGTCTCGTGCGCGACGCCTCCGATACAGAACTGTCAGCGGGCTCTGCTCCCGGTTGGCAGCCTTAGGAAGCCTGCGGTTCTGGCCTGAATGCGTCACCCTTCGATGATATCACGCGCATCCGAAGGGACGACCGCACGCACATGGATGGGTATTGTCGATTTGCTATCGCCGCCACGAGAGCGGCTGACACCCACGGCATTTGGGTTGCTGGGCGCACAAGCAAAGCGCAGCGGGTGATCCTACGGCAGCAAATTTTTTCCGTCCGCCGACGGCAGCGACAATCCTGCCTCATGAGCCAGCGTCGGCGCGATATCGCGCATATCGATGATGCCCAGCGACTTTCCCGCAGGAACGCCAGGCCCGACCAGGAAAAACGCAGCCCGCAGATCGGGAACATCGGGCAACTCGCCATGCGTCCCGCCAAGTTTTGTCTTCGACAGCACCCGACCATCGAGCGCGCTGCCCGTTCGCCATCCTGGCTTCAAGCTCACAAAAAATGAAGCGGTGGAATAGCCGCCACGCCGGTGCACTTCGGCGCCGTCCAAAACACGGTCGATGCCATTTGCCGGATCGTTCGCGAGTTGTGCCAGTAAGTCGTGAACCTGGGTTCTCACCGTGGCGTCGCCCGGGTCCTTCAATACGATAGCGGCTGACCCGCCGGTGGCCCAGGGCATGGCTTTCCAATCTCTGATTTTGCCTTTGTCATCGACGGCAAACAATTTCGCCTCCCGAAATGCAGGAAACAGATCGAGCTGCGCCTCCGTCCGCGCAAAACCATGATCGGAAACCACAGCCACATAAGCGCGCTCCGGCGCAAGTCGTTCCGCGGCCTCGCGCACACTGCCGACTACCGCATCTAGCCCCTCCAGCACCGCGACCGCTTCCGGGCTGAACGGAGCGGTTTCGTGCTCGATGTGGTCCAGCGCAATCACATGCAGTGTCAGCAAACCGGGGTGCTTCTTTTCCAGAATCCACGTCGCGTAACGCCCCCGATTCCTGTCGGCCTCCACAGTA
The DNA here is from genome assembly GCA_963721915.1 of uncultured Acidobacteriota bacterium. Classification (GTDB taxonomy): domain Bacteria; phylum Acidobacteriota; class Terriglobia; order Acidiferrales; family UBA7541; genus Acidiferrum. Next base: position 307,763 of record CAVRLD010000018.1, read on the forward strand.
TTGTCGGTGCCACCGCTGTACGGACCGAGTTCACCCTGCGCCTCAACAAGCAATCCGGGCGTCGAAACCGCGCGAAGCAGCTTCGCGTCATCCTCGGTATTCGCTCGCCAGAACTCGGGAATATTCCACGTGATGTGCGCGCCCACCGTCACCGGCCACTGCACGCTCGCCGCCGTGCGTCCCGCGTTGGCCGCCGCATCCCACAAAGTTGGCACGCGAATATCCTCCGCGTACCAATACCAGCCCTGCACATTTTTCTGCAAAGGATCAAACGTAGTGTTCGCGAAGATCCCGTGCTTCACCGGCCAGACGCCTGTCATAAGCGTCGTGTGACTGGGGTACGTCACCGTCGGCACGACGCCCTCGACGCCGACCGCGTACGCGCCTTCCCTCAGAAAGCGCCGCAAATTCGGCACCTTCGCTCCATGCGCGTCCGCCTCGGTAATGTAGTCAGGCCGCAGCCCATCGATTGAGATCACCACAAGGAGCGGAGCTTTTCGATCTTGCGGCGCGACTCGGGCCGCGCCCCACGTCACTAATGCAACGAGAACAGCCGCAAAAACAACGCGATAAGGCCTTCGGCTAAACGCTTCCCTTGAGCTCATGATCGCGAGAGGATACACCAAACTCAACTCCGAAATTTTACGGATACGAAACGCCCGTTTGAATAATAGAAAAAACAGGCGAGATCGGCCGGATTGTTGATCCCGTCCAGATCGCTGCCCGACCGTGTCAAATCTACCTCACTGTGCCTCAAATGATGTAGAGTCTAGGGCCGGAATCTGGCAGGCTGGTAGTTGCGCAGCCCTTTTCATGGTCTTACCGCAAATGGTTGGTAAGGCTTTGATCTGCGTCCGAGTAGACAGGGGACCCCTTTGAGCACTGACCCGTAGCCACGCTCGCGACGTCGCACCAGACCAACTCTTCCCACTCGACGATTATCGGCAACGGCGACCGCGGTACCCGAACACACCATCACGCGCGACGACGTGAAGTACTACATGGGTCGCGTCTTCGACATCCCCGAGCGCAGACTCGAAGCCATGATGAGCATCGTGGACAACGCCCAGGTCCACAAACGCCACGCCATCTTCCCCATCGACTACACCGTCGAGCCCCGCGCGCTGCGACAAGACCAATCAGGAGTACATCGAGCACGCGATCAAACTCGGTCGCGAAGCCGCCGAAAAGTGCCTCGAACGCGCTGGGCTCCGCCCCGATGAAGTGGATCTCATCATCACCGTCTCCTGCACCGGCTTCATGATTCCCTCTCTCGACGCGCACCTGATCAATCTAATGGGTTTCCGCTCCGACGTTCGCCGCATGCCCTTTCACCGAACTCGGCTGCGCCGCGGGCGCGATGGCGCTGGGTCGCGCCGCCGATTTCCTGAAGGCCTATCCCGGCGGAAACGTGCTGATCATCGCGGTCGAGCTTCCCGTCGCTCACTTTCCAGCGCAAGGATATTTCCCAGGCCAACCTGATCTCTTCCATTCTGTTTGGCGATGGCGCCGCGGCTGTGCTCGTCAGCGGGAACGGCGGCGATCGGCCCCAGAGATCCTGGTCTCGGAAACCTACACTTTCCCGGATTCACTCGGCGCCATGGGCTTCGACCTGCGCGATTCCGGATTCCACATCCTGCTGGCCAAAGACGTTCCTGAAATGATTGGCGCAAAAATCAAGGGCCTTGTTCACGGTTTCCTGGAGCGCCACGGCTGAAGCCAGGAAGACATCAAGGGCTGGATCCTGCATCCTGGCGGTGCGCGCCTTCTCGGTAACGTCGAAATTGCGCTGGGACTAACGAAGTGCCAGACGCAGCCGTCGTGGGATATTCTCGGCAACGTCGGCAATCTATCCAGCGCCACAATCCTTTTCATCCTGCAGGAGTGGCTGGAAAAACGGCCACTTCAGCCGGGAGACTACGCATTGGCCGCCGCGTTTGGTCCAGGTTTTAGCGCGGAATTTTTGTTGCTGCAATGGACCTGAGCGTCATCGCATTTCTCATCCTGCTTATCCTCGTGGCAGCTCTGCGCATTGTAGAGTTGCGTATTTCGCGGCGCCATCAACAGGAACTGGTCGCACGCGGCGCCGCGAAGGTCAATGAACCCCGATTTCGTTGGATGGTGCTGCTGCACACCGCAGTCTTGATCGGCGCCGCGGTCGAAGTGCTCTTTCTGAAGCGCCCGTTCATCCCCGCACTGGCCGCGGTGCTGTTCGTGATCTTCCTCGCCGCCAATGCGGTGCGCTGGTGGGTCATTCGCACGCTGGGCGATCATTGGAACGTTCAAATTGTGGATTCCACTCGCCTGGGCGTGATTACGACTGGTCCTTTTCGCTTTGTTCGGCATCCTAACTATGCCGCCGTTTTTGCGGAGATGCTCGCCCTTCCGCTAATTCACACCGCGTGGATTACGGCGATTGTCGGCACCGTTGCTCACGCGGCAGTCTTGGCCCAGCGGCTCTCGACAGAAGAGCGCGTGCTCTTCGCAAACCCGGACTATCGCACAGCGATGGCGGGCAAACCTAGATTCCTGCCCGGCTTGTTTTGATTGCGCATAGAAACAAAGTGTAGCGCGCGAGGCCGACGAGTAACCGTGCTTGTAATCAAGCGTCATCTTCCTGGAGACCAGGTTTCCTTTCCGCCATCTGGTGTCATCCTGAGCGAAGCGAAGGACCTCGACCGAATGAACCACCTCGGCTGCCGACGAATTTGCCTCATCGCACTCCTGCTGCTGCTCGCTCCAGCGGCGTGTTTCGCGCAAGCCGTGGGTGCCAGTCCCGGCCCTGCGTTCACCACGGACCCGGAGATGGCCAGAGGGTTCCACGGACTCTACGCGCAGCACTTTTCTGAGGCGCGAGACATTTTTGCGAACTGGGAATCGAGCCATCCAGATGACCCTTTTGGCCCGGTCGCCATCGCCGCCAGCTACTTGTTTGAAGAGCTCTATCGGCAAAATGTTCTGAGCAGCGATTTCTTTCTGGACCAAAAACGCTTCCTGAATGGAATCGAAGGCAAACCGGATCCCGCGAGAATGGCAAATTTTCGCGCCGAGCTCGACAAAACCCGCGCTCTCTCAAGGCAGCTGATGAAGAAAAACCCAAAAGACCCGGAAGCTCTTTTCGGTCTGACCCTGGCCGCGGGAATGGAATCCGACGCCAACGCCATCCTCCTGAAAAAACAGCTCGACGGCCTGAAACGCATGAAGGAAGCCAACGAGTACGCAAAACAGTTGCTCGCACTACAGCCCGATACCGCTGACGCTTATGTCGCTCTCGGCGCCGCGAATTACATCATTGGCTCCCTTAACCCTGGATATCGCATGGGTCTCTGGTTCATGGGCATTCATGGCGACAAAAAACTCGGCATGGAGCAACTCGCCAAGACCGCTGAAAACGGCCGCTACCTGGAACCCTTCGCCAAGATTCTGCTCGCGCTGTCCGCCCGGCGCGAAAAACAAAACGCCCTCGCGCAAAAACTTCTGCTCCAGCTGAGCGAAGAATTCCCTTCCAGTCCCCTGTTCGCCGCTGAATATGCGAAAGCGATGGGCCGCCCCATTCCCGCAGAGCTGAGAAATTCCACACCATAACAGTGTTCGATTTTCGTCAGGGCGCGCTTCACAGGCTGCGGAGAAATTCGAAAATATGTCATTCCGAACCCCGTTCGGTTTTTGAACGGGGTGAGGAATCGGCTTTTCCTTGGCTTTCTTGCGAACACAGATCCCTCACCGCAAACAACGTGGGTTCGGGATGACAAGTGCGCCTTTTTTCCGCAGCCTGCTCAGCCGTGCCCGCAACTCACGCAGAATCGACAAAGCTTTAGCCGCTGAAGGCGTTTAATGTAGGGGCGCGCTTTAGCGCGTCCCAGCAGTTTAAACATCGGCAACCAACCCGACATTCGTGGTTCCGGGCTTGGCGGTTCGGAACCCAAAGTCTGACACTAGGTCGTCGGATGTAGTTGGGTTGTAAGTCCGTGAAGGCCGACGCAACGCGCCAAATTTCAAAGCACGAGAAAACCGAATGAACTAGAATCTCCGCGCAGCCGGAAGCAACGCGGCATTCTCCTCGCAAGGCGGTGACTATGTTTCAACCCGGCATGTTCAAAGGCCGCGCAATTTTCATCAGCGGCGGCGGCTCCGGCCTCGGCCGGTCCATGGCGCTACACTTCGCCAAACTCGGTGCGAAGATCTTCATCATCGGCCGCCGCGAAGAACCTCTGCGCAGCGTTTGCGCCGAAATCGCGAAAGCCGGTGGCGGAGCAGCTTCCACAACCTGCGACGTGCGCGACTTCGCCGCAGTCGAAGCCGCTGCCCAGAAAGCCTACGACCAGTTCGGCCGCATCGACACGATCGTCAACAACGCCGCCGGAAACTTCATGGCTCGCACCGAGACCCTCAGCCCCAACGCCTTCAACGCCGTGGTCAGTATCGTGCTCAACGGCACGTTCCACTGCACGCAGGCCTTCGCCAAAAAATGGATCGCGGAAAAGCAAGGAGGCAACGTACTCAGCATCGTAACGACGTACGCCTCCGCAAATTGCGGTTCGGGCTTCGTCGTACCCTCGGCTTGTGCAAAAGCCGGCGTCCTGGCCATGACCACTTCTCTAGCAGTCGAGTGGTCGAAATACCGAATTCGCTTGAACGCCATCGCCCCCGGCCCATTTCCCACCGAAGGCGCGTGGTCACGTCTCATGCCATCAAAACAATTCGAAGAACACGCAAAAGAATCCCACCCCATGAAGCGTTTCGGCCGCCACGAAGAACTCACCAATCTCGCGGCCTTCCTGATCAGCGACATGGCCGAGTACATCAACGGCGAGTGCGTAGTGATCGACGGCGCTCTCTGGCTGCGCGGCGCCGGCGAATTCAACGATCTCCTCACGCTCCCAGACTCCGCGTGGGAAGCCATGGAGGTCGCCCGCCCAAAAAAATCCTAAGAACCCCGAGATCGATTGCGGCACCCAAAAAAGTGCGCGAAAAACAAACTCTCCGTGCCCTCTGTTTACCCTGAGCCTCGAAGGGCGCTCCGACCTTTGTGCCCTCCGCGTTAAAATCTTCGCCTTTCTCTCTTATCACTCCGGCAAAGCGCGCTTACGCAACTCCACCCGCAATTTCACGATCCCAGCGCTCGCCCCGTTCGATTCCGCCCGCACCGTCACCTCGCGCGTATCTTCCTTGGTCTTCTTCGGATCAGTGAACGCAGGCAAATTGATCTCGATTCGCGCGGGGGATGTCTGCTTTGCCGCGACAACGAATTTCCCGGTGCCGTTCGAGAGCGTCCATCCAGCAGGCAAATCCACCGACAAAGTAACCTCTCGGCTCGCGCCCGTCGGATTGCTTACCCACAGCGGAACCACCAGCGAGGTTCCCGCCTGCAAAGCAATCTCCGGCGGCTCGGGATGCGGCAGAAGACCAAGCCCATGCGCACGTCGAAACTCCGCATAGAAATCCCAGGGTCCAGCCAGCATCACCGATAACTCCGACCGCGCACCCTCCACCGAAAACCCCTCCCGCCGAAATGGGATCGCCTCCGCAGTCACGCCCTCAAACACCGGCCCGGTCATGCTCCCGCCCACCAGCGACTTTCCCAGCACAAATCGTTGAACGTCGGTCCAGCCGTCCGCCGCCATCATCTTTTCAATCGCCGCATCATCCATCTTGGCAAGCTGATCGACAAAACTCTTCGCCTGCGTCTCATGCAAGCGGAACGAATCGAGCGAGGCGCGCCAATACGCCTTCTTCGACGATTTAGAAATCTCCTTCACGGAATATTCCGGGCCCTTGCCCTTAAAAATATCCTCGCGGTCCGCGTCAGGAAAATAATAGATTTTCTTCGGCTGCCAAGGTCTCAAGCCTTCCAAATAAGGCTCCAACCGCCGCAGCGGTACCGCCACCTGGCTCGGAAAAGCCGTAGGATCACCCGCCAGATCGAAAGCCTCCGTAGCCATCACGCCAGAAGCCTGATGATCGCCGTGGTCTTCGCCAATGAATGTCCCCGGCAAAAATGTCAGCACCACTTCCGGCCGCGTCAAGCGCACCGACCGAACCAACTGCTCGAGCGCCGCTCCATGCTCCCAATTTGCCAACGACTGCAAAACGTCCTGGCTCGCGGTATCCTTCCCGCCTAGGAACCAGACATTCGTAATTCCCAGCGTGCCCAACGCCCGGCGCGCCTCAATCTCGCGAATCGCCCCCAAAGCCAGCGCCTGCTCGGTGCCGACTTCATTCCCGCCACTGCTTCCACGCGTTCCGTACACCACCGCGACACGCTTCCCCTCATCAATGGCCCGCGCAAGATATGCCGTTGCCGCCCCCTCGTCATCCGGGTGCGCCACCACCAATAGAATGTCAGCCTTGTACCGTTCATCCGCCCCAGGAAGCGGCTTAGCTTCCTGCGCCCCGCCAGTCATCGGCAGCCAGAGCGAAAACAAAACCAGCATCAAACGTGCTTTCATCCATGTCCTCGAAAAGTTCCTGCACTCCGAAGGGCGCTGCCCGGTCGCAACAAAGGACTAACATCAAACGCCATCCGACCCACAATCGACCCAAAACAAGAACAAGAGTGTACCCTGACCACCAATTCCCCTGAAATTCTATCCGGCAAGCATCCTCAAAAGGCCCGTGTCAACTCCAACGCCGCGCCATCGCTGGCATCGTGATTCGGCCCCCGAAACGCGATTGCAACGCAATTTTCCTGGATTCGCATCCGTATACGAAGACGTCCACTCACGAGGTCATCGCATGCTCCCGCCATCAAGCATCAACAAAACACGTCGTTTCCTGTTAGCCAGCGCTCTGTCGTTTGTTCTGATATCCCCGGCCTTCGCAGCAGCGGCGCAAACGGATGATCCCTTGGCACCTGCTTTGGAATCCGCTCGCCGCAAACGGGATCCCGTTCAGCTCGAATCGCTCAAGTCCCAACTGGAACAGCGCATCAGCCAAAATCCGAAAGACGCGTTGAGTCAATATAAGCTCGCACTGGTCGAAAACTACCTGGTCGATGTCGCGGAATCGCGCAAGGATAAGAAACCCGCCATCGCGGCCCTCGACAAGGCCATCGAAGCCGACCAGCGGGCGATTCAGCTCGACGACAAATCCGCCGACGCTCACAGCCTGCTGGCCGATCTGTACGGCCGCAAAATCGGGCTGGGCGGCGGCATGTTTGCCGGACCACGTTTCGGACCCAAAGTTGGCGAAGAAAATAAGCGAGCCATGGCCCTCGACGACAAGAACCCCCACGTCTGGGCCAGCACCGGCCGCCAATACCTGATGGCCCCCAAAGCTTTCGGCGGAGACACCGCGAAAGCAATCGACAGCTTCAGTAAGTCCCTAAGCCTCGATCCCAACCAGGACGAAACCTGGGTCTGGCTCGCCAAAGCCTACGAAAAGCAATCCGACAAAGCCAACGCCCGCGACGCCGTCCAACACGCCCTCCAACTCAATCCGCAAAGCCCCTCCGCCCAAGAAACCTCAAAGTTCCTGGAAAAGTAAGAGTCCCCGAAGCCTCCCCGCCGCAATCGGAATCAGAACCCCTCCCGAATTTGCGATCTGACGCGTCCTGTATCGACTGAATGCTTTGTGTTATGATCTTATGATCGATAGATCGGCGTACTACGGTTGACAGATCGATCGAAGAATCGTCATATGAAAGAGCGCATATGGAAATCGTCAAGGTTTCGCCCAAATTTCAAATCGTGATTCCCAAGAGAGTCCGTGAAGCGCTGAAGCTTAAGCCCGGAGAGGAGTTGCATATCTATACGGTAGATGGCTCGATTCATGTGAACCGTCCCCGCTCCATTAAAGACTTGCGCGGCATAGCTAAAGGCATGAAATGGAAGGACGATTATCGTGACCACTCCGAGCGCTTCTGAAGCTGTCGTCATCGATTCTTCGGGTTGGCTCGAGTACGTCACGGCAGACACAAAAGCAGACCAGTTCGCACCCTATTTTGAAGGCGAGCTGCAAATTCTGGTTCCGGCCATCGTGCTGTACGAGGTGCGGAAAATCCTTCTTCTCGGACAATCCCAAATGTTGGCCGACGCTTTCGTCTCGGAAGCGTTGCGTCGGCAGATTATCGCCGTGGATGTGGATATTGCACTTGCCGCGGCAACGATCAGCATCCGATACTCGTTGCCCATGGCGGTCGCGCTTCTTTATGCCACGGCGCAAACGCGAAACGCTCGGTTCATCACCTCAGACGCGCACTTCGGTAATTTGCCGGGCGTTACCCTGATCTAGCACCGATCCCGTGCTCGACGGGACCGGCTGCCTTGACCATGTACAGCCGCGCCGATAAGCTTGATCTTTCTCGTTCCGGGTGAAACCACAGCATGGATGCGATTCAAGTCACATTGCCTGACGGCAAAGTCCAGGAAGTCCCGCAAGGCACCACGCCCGCGGACATCGCCAGGAAAATTTCGCTGCGCCTCGCGGATGCCGCCCTGGTGGCGCGAGTCGCCGAGCCAAACGACGGTGCCGGCGAACTGATCGATCTCCGCCGTCCGCTCGATCACAACGTCAAGCTCCAAATCCTGACCGAAAAAGACCCCGATGCGCTATTCGTTTTTCGCCATTCCGCCGCGCATCTCCTCGCAGCGGCAGTCACGGAGTTGTATCCCAACGTGAAGCTGGGCATCGGCCCCCCGATCGAAACCGGCTTCTTCTACGAATTCTTGCGCGAAGAACCCTTCACTCCCGAAGATCTCGCCAAGATCGAAAAAAAGATGCACGAGTTGGCCGCGCAGGATCTTCCGAACGAGCGCAAACTCTTGCCCAAGCCCGAAGCCATCGAGCTCTACAAAAAAACCGATCAAATCTTCAAGTGTGAGCTGGTAGAAGAAAAAGCCGAAGACCCGATGGTCTCTTTCTACACCACCGGAAAGTTCATCGACTTCTGCCGCGGCCCGCACATTCCGTCCACGAAACGCATCCAGGCCTTCAAATTGATGAGCGTCGCCGGCGCCTACTGGAAAGGCCACGAAGGAAATCCGCAGCTGCAGCGCATTTACGCCGCATGTTTCTTCACGCAAAAGGAACTCGACGAATATCTGCACCGCCTGGAAGAAGCCAAGCGCCGCGATCACCGCAAACTGGGCGCCGAGCTCGATCTGTTCAGCATCGAAGAGGAAGCCGGACCAGGCCTGATCTTTTGGCACGCCAAGGGCGGCCTGATCCGCACCATCGTCGAGGACTGGCTTCGCACGGAACTTTTCAAGCGCGGTTACGACATCGTTTACACCCCGCACATCATGCTCCGCGAGCTCTGGCAGACCAGCGGCCACACCGGCTTTTACAAAGACAGTATGTTCGGCCCGCTGGAGGTCGAAAAAGCCGAGTACCAGCTCAAGCCCATGAATTGCCCGGGCCACATCCTGATTTACAAATCAAAATTGCGCAGCTATCGCGATCTTCCGGTGCGTTACGCCGAGCTCGGCACCGTCTATCGCTACGAGCGCAGCGGCGTTCTCCACGGCCTCATGCGCGTGCGCGGCTTCACGCAAGACGACGCGCACATTTTCTGCATGCCATCGCAAATCGAACGCGAAGTAGAGGCCTGCGTCGATTTTGCGTTCGCGGTCATGAGAAATTTCGGATTCGACCAATATGAGGTCGAACTCTCCGACTGGGACGCCGCACACCCCGAAAATTACGCCGGCAAGCCGGAAGACTGGCACCGCGCCACCGCCGCCCTCGCCGACACCATGACGCGCATGAAAATTCCGTTCAAGCGCATCCCCGGCGAAGCCGCATTCTACGGCCCCAAAATCGACGTCAAGCTCATCGACGCCATCGGCCGCTCCTGGCAGCTCACCACCGTCCAGTTCGACTTCAATCTGCCCGGCCGCTTCGGCCTGCAATACGTCGGCGAAGACGGTTCGCGTCATCAACCTCTGATGGTCCATCGCGCGCTGCTAGGCTCCGTCGAGCGTTTCTTCGGCATCCTGGTGGAACACTATGCCGGCGCATTCCCGCTCTGGCTCGCACCCGTGCAGGTCGAAATCTGCCCGGTCAGCGAAAAAGTCATCGACTACGCCAAACACGTCACCGAAACCCTGAAGCGCCACAACGCCCGAGTCCATCTCGACGAGCGCAACGAAAAGCTCCCCGCGAAAATCCGCGACGCCCAGATGCAGAAAATTCCCTACATGCTAGTAGTCGGCGCGAAAGAAGCGGAAGCCGGCACCGTCTCGGTCCGCCATCGCACCAAAGGCGACCTCGGCCCCAAGCCGCTAGCCGAATTCCTAGCCACGCTCCAACAAGAGATCGACTCGCGCTCAACGAGCTGAGCGAGCACGTTAAAGACGCAAGCCATCACTCGCCGCTTCTTTCTCGCTGGGGCGGGAGTTGTCGGAGCCGCCCTCGCCGTCCCGCGTTTCTCCTGGGCGGCAATTAAGGTACCCACTTTGCTCGATCACATCCTGTTCGGATGCAGTGATCTCGATAGCGGCATCGCGTTCGTCGAAGAAGCAACTGGCGTCCGCGCCGCATTCGGCGGCGTTCATCCTGGAGCCGGCACCCGCAACGCGCTCCTCTCTCTTGGCGAAAATCGCTATCTCGAAATCATCGCGCCCGATCCGAAGCAACCGGCCAGCGCCGACGCGCGCGACCTGCGACGCCTGACGAAAGAACTTGTAATTGTCGGCTGGGCTGCGCACCGAGCCAACCTCGACACTTTTGCCTCTAAACTGAAGCAACAGGGCTTCGACGTCGAGGGCCCCATCCCCGGTTCGCGTAAGCGTCCCGACGGTCGCGTGCTGACATGGAAAGTGATGCGCCTGAAGGGCGATTCCACGCAGTTACTTCCTTTCTTCATCGAGTGGAGTGTCGGATCCATCCACCCCTCCATCGATTCACCGCACGGTTGTGAACTGCTTCGCTTTGAAGCTTTTGCTCCCGACGCCGATGCTCGTGCGGTTTCTTCCCAATGGAAAGCGCTCAAATTGGATTTGCCCCTCGCGGAAGCGAAGAATAGCTTACTCATCGCGACCATCGCCGGCCCCAAAGGGCAGCTCGAAGTATCATCGTAGAACGATCCCATCCCGGTCTCTGGTTTTGGAGTCCTACGACTGGTTCGTCGCATCAAACCCTTGTCGTAGCATTGTGCGTACGTGCTATACTTTAAAGCCCATCCCTTGATGGTTTTGGACTGTGTGGATGGGAAGCGAACTTCGATTTCTGAGGATCGCACCTGTTGTTGATTCAGGCCCGTGCCCGGCGAGGCGGGTAGCTTGGCGCCTTAAATTGGTTAGGGGGAATTATCGCAGAACGTAACTTCCGGCAGGCCGATCGCACTCGAGTGAACGAGCGCATCCGGGCGCGTGAAATCCGGGTCATCGATGAAGAAGGCGGTCAGCTTGGCGTCATGCAGCCGTTCGAAGCCATTAAAATGGCGCGCGAACGCGGACTGGATTTGGTGGAAATTTCGCCTACGGCCGATCCGCCTGTTTGCAAAATCACCGATTACGGCAAATTTCTTTACCAGCAGAATAAAAAGGCGCACGAGCAGCGCAAGAGCAGTCGCGGCTCGCAACTGAAAGAAGTAAAATTTCGTCCGGCAACCGCGGAGCACGATTATCAGGTTCGCAAGAACCAGATCATCCGGTTCCTCGGGGAAGGCCACAAAGTGCGCGCGATGATTTTCCATCGCGGCCGCGAAATGGCGCACCAGGAAGTAGGCCGCGCCAAGATGACCCGCCTGCTCGGGGAAATCGGGGAACACGGCCAGATCGAGACAATGCCGCGCATGGAAGGCAATGTCCTGGTCGCCTTGCTCGCCCCCAAAAAAGGCGTGGCAGTAGCCAAGCCAGTAGCGCAACCGGCACAGCAAGCGCAATAGGTTTTTGTAGCGCCCGCCGACCGCTTGCCCTTAGCTTCGAAGGGAGGCGGGCGCTGTTTCGAGCAAAGCGATATCAAATAATTTCGCTTGGCTCGGCCATCGCAAATCGGCGCGCCTCGCGCGCAACAGTTAGAAAGGTTTTATCAATGCCAAGAAACGCCTCGAAACCAAAAAAGAAGTTGAAGACGCACCGCGGAGCCGCGAAACGCTTCAAGGTCACCGCTACGGGCAAAATCCTCCGCATGCATTCCGGCAAGCGCCACCTGCTGGGAACGAAAGCTCCGGGCCGCATGCGCAAGCTGAAGAAGCTAACCCAGGTGAACAAGGCAGACGTGCCCGCGGTTCGCCAGATGCTGCCCTACGCCTAGGCGGAATGTAGGCGCCGGGCTTTAGCCCGGCGTATCAATCCGAACCCACAACCAGCGAATTTCGTGGGTGGTATTGGCCGAAAGATTTTCAACTTCAGCACCACGAAGTTGAGATATAACACCGCGGGGCGCAAGCCCCGCACATCGCGCCAGGCAGTGCTACACGGGTGCCTGCCGGCCGATCAGCCGCAAGCAATCGCCTCGCCTCACAGCGAACGATCCGAAGCGGCAATGTAGGCGCCGGACTTTAGTCCGGCGTTGTCCGCTAACAGCGGACGTTTCCCTACAAGCAGCAAGGAGACAAACCCGTTGCGTAACGCGTGTACTCTCGCGCGCCCGCACCGGCTGTCTCCCCAAAACAAAAAGGAGAAACCCATGGCTCGCGTAAAACGCGGCACAAAACGCCGTGCGCGGCGCAAGAAGTACCTCAAGCGCACAAAAGGCTTTTTCCTTACAAAAAGCAAGCTGTACCAGTCAGCACAAGAAGCCGCCAATCGCGCCGATCGCTACGCCTTCCGCGACCGCCGCGTCAAGAAGCGCCAATATCGCCGCCTCTGGATTCAACGCATCGGCGCAGCCGCCCGTCTGAACGGCATCACCTACGGCCAACTAATTCACGGATTGAAGGCCGCAGGCGTCGACCTGGACCGCAAGGTCCTAGCGGACATCGCGGTGAAGGACGCTGCCGCATTTGCCAGCCTGGCGGCCACGGCCAAAGCCGCAGCACCGCCGCCAGAGAAAAAGAAGAAGACCGCGGCGTAGGTCAAGCGTCGCTGGACGTGCATAAGGGCGGGCGAAATGTAGGGGCGCGCTTTAGCGCGTCCCAGCGAGCGCCCCGCGAGCCTCGGCGCAACCGCCCGCCGCCTACTAAATTCCGGGCAAACGTCGGCCGCCGCCGCAACACCTCGCATTCGATGAACATCACCGAGTAACCCAAATGATTGCACCCGAACCCAAATACACCCAGACGCTAGCCACGCTAGGCGCCACGCAGCCCGATAAGCTAGCCCCGCTATTCACGGAGATTCGCGCTAGCTTCGATGCCGATATCACTGCCGCGCACGACGAATCGAGTTGGAAGCAATTTCGCGATAACTGGCTCGGCCGCAAATCCGGCGTGTTGACTCAAATCACCGACAACTGGCTGAGGCCGGCAACGCCGGAACTGAAACGCGTCGTCGGCCAAGAGCTCAACAAGATGCGCGCGCACGTTGAAGCAAAAATCGAAGCGCGCCGCGTAGCGATCGAAGCGGGCACCGACGAAGCTGCATTGGCCCGCGAACGGGTTGATTTGTCCCTCCCCGGCGTGACACGCCCTATCGGGTCACATCACCTGATCCGCCAGGTCTTCCAGCAAATCGAAGATATTTTCGTCTCAATCGGCTTCTCCGTCGTCGAGGGCCCAGAAATCGAAACGCCATACTACAATTTTGAGGCCCTGAATATTCCCGAATTCCATCCCGTCCGCGACGACATGGACACGTTTTACATCGACCTGCCCCGTTCTCCCGAAGGAAAGCCGGCGCCCACACCCCTATTGCTGCGCACGCACACTTCGCCAATGCAGATTCGCACGATGGAAAAACACCAGCCGCCGGTGCGCGTGATCGTGCCCGGCAAAGTCTATCGTCGCGACAATCCCGATGCCACGCATTCGTTCGCATTCCACCAGGTGGAAGGTCTCGCGGTCGATACAGACATCACCTTCTGCGATTTCACAGGCACGATCGAATATTTCGTGAAACAATTTTTCGGCCCGGGCGTGAAGACGCGCTTTCGCCCCAGCTATTTCCCGTTCACCGAACCGTCGGTCGAATTCGATGTGACCTGCGTTTTCTGCGGCGGCATCGGCGTTTCGGCTGCCGGCGGCACCTGCTCGAAGTGCAAAGGCGCGGGCTGGATCGAGCTTTTTGGCGCGGGCATGGTCGATCCCGCGGTCTATGGCTTCGTCAAATACGATCCGAAGAGGGTGAGCGGTTTTGCATTCGGAATCGGCATCGACCGGCTAGCCATGCTCAAGTACGGCATCGACGACATCCAGGTCTTTTTTCAAAACGACGTGCGCTTCTTGCGGCAATTCCCATGAGAAAAGGCAAACAAGGACCACAACCTCACCGGGGTGGGGCAGTTGTAGCGGCCGCCGACCGCTTGCCCCGAGCTTCGAAGGGTGGCGGGCGCTTTCAGTAGTTCGGCCGAGCGCGCACACAGAGATGGAGGTACCGTGAAATGACCTTTACCGATTCCAAGCAGCGCTTCTCCAGTCGCGCAGCCGACTACATTCGCTATCGCCCGAGCTACCCCACCGAGGCTCTCACCGTTTTGCGCAACGAATGTGATCTTCGCTCGGGCCATGTGATCGCCGACATTGGTTCGGGCACCGGCTTTCTCAGCGAGCTGTTCCTGAAGAACGGCAATCGTGTTTACGGCATCGAGCCAAACGAAGCGATGCGTGCCACCGGTGAAGAATACCTCGCGTCCTACGATTCGTTCGTCAGCATCGACGCGTCGGCCGAAGCCACCACGCTGGAAAATGGCACCATCGATTTTGTAACCGCGGGGCAGGCTTTCCACTGGTTTGAGCGTGACGCAGCGCGCCGTGAGTTTCAGCGGATCCTCAAGCCAGGCGGTTGGGTCGTCGTGATGTGGAACGACCGGCAACGGGATTCGGCGTTTGCCAATGCTTACGAGAACCTCCTCGTGAAGTACGGCACCGACTACAAGCGCGTTCGCGAATCGTATCCCGAGATCGGCACGATGCAGGAATTTTTCGCGGGAGGCGCGGTTTCGCAGCGCAGCGTACCGAACCATCAGACTCTCGACTGGGATGGACTCGCCGGGAGGCTACGCAGCAGTTCCTACGCGCCGCTGGAAGGTCAGCCCAACTACGCGCCAATGATGGCGGCTCTGGAAGAATTGTTCCGCGCAAATCAGGAAAGCGGCCAAGTCCGCATGGAATATTCAACACACGTTTACTTCGGCCACCTGCCCGCGTCTGGGGCGTGACGACCGCGGTTGCTTGTCAACGTTGAGCCGAAGAAGAGCTTGAAGCTACGATTCGATGCCTTTGTCACGGCTTTACCGGCTGTAGAAAATGTTTTTTCTTTAGGAGGCCGGGGCTTCAGCCCGGCGTAACCCGTTCGACACGGACGGGCTTTAGCCCCTGAAGAATGCTGTGGTTGTTTGTTGCATTTATTCGCAGCCAGTCTAGTGAACCAAGCGAGGGCGATGCCATCCTGGGCGAAAAGCGAAGGATCTCAACCGATCGATGATTGCGACGAAAGACACAAGCTCCCTGTTCCGGGTTAGGACGCGCGCATGAAGGTCGTCTACAACTGGCTGAAAGATTTCGTCCTCGTAACCGCGTCGCCGGACGAGCTCGCTTCGCGGCTGGCTCTTTCTGGCACAAACATCGGCGGCGTGGAAAAAGGCGCGCACGGCGCCGTGATCGACGCGGAAGTTTCATCGAACCGGCCAGACTGCCTCGGACACTACGGAATCGCCCGAGAAATCAGCGCCGTGTACAAGTTGCCGCTGAAGGCTGTGTCGCCAAAGCCACCGGAGGCATCGGCAAGAGCAAGCGACGCGGTGCGCGTGGAGATTCAAGCGCCGGAACTTTGCGGACGTTACACCGCACGCGTGATTCGCACCGTGAAGATTCAGCCATCGCCTCCATGGCTGTGCGAGCGCCTGGAAGCCAGCGGGGTCGCCAGCATCAACAACGTCGTGGATGTGACGAACTATGTGATGCTCGAGTTGGGCCACCCGCTGCACGCGTTTGACTACGACAAGGTCCGCGACCACCGCATTGTGGTGCGCAAAGCCAAGCCTGGCGAAAAAATGTACACCCTGGATGGCATCGAGCGCACTTTCGATCCGAGCATCTGCATGATTGCGGATGGCGACGGCTCGCGGGCCGTCGGCATCGGCGGCATCTTGGGCGGCGCCGAGGCGGAGATTTCTTATTCGACGAAAAATGTCTTGATCGAGTGCGCCTGGTTCGATCCCATCGCGATTCGGCGCGCCACGCGACCCTTGAAATTGCATACGGAGGCGTCCACGCGGTTTGGTCGCGGCGCGGACCCGGAAATGGCGGAGCTGGCCTCGCGGCGCGCCGCGGAGTTGATCCTGCGGCTCGCCGGCGGTGAATTGCTAGCTGGCGTCGTTGATGTTTATCCCGGCAAGCGTGCCCCAAAAAAGATTGTGCTGACACGCGCGGAACTTCTGCGGGTGATGGGCGCTGACGTTCCGGACAAAGAGATTGAGTCGAGCTTGAGCGCCCTCGGATTTTCTCCCGTGCGCGTGGACCAGAATCGTGGCGTGGAAGGATCGCTGCTCGCAGCGTGGGAATGCACGCAGCCGTCATGGCGCGCGGAGGTCGAGCGCGAAATCGATTTGATCGAAGAAGTCGCCCGCATTTATGGCTTGGACAAATTTCCCCCGCGTGTTCCGGTGTCGCGTCAGGCCGCGGAGCGCCTGCCGCACTACGAAGCGGAAACGCGAGTGCGCGAGCGGCTGATTGGTCTCGGGTATCGCGAAATATTGACGATTCCGCATGTCGCCGAGGAGCGCGACCTGTTGTTTCGCGCGCCCGGAGTCCAACCCGCGCGGCTTGCGAATCCATTGTCGGAAGAAGCCGGCGTGCTGCGGTCAACCGGGCTGGCAACAATGGCCGCGGCGCTGGAATGGAATCTAAATCACGGCCAGCGCAACTTGCGTTTGTTCGAGATTGGCAGTCAATACCGTCTGAACGGCACGGAATCCGTCGAGACGCGCGTGCTCACCATTGGTGCGACCGGCGAGGCTCGCGAAAAAGATTTGTACGACGCCGCTCGCGCATATTCCTTCGCCGATCTGAAAGGCGACCTCGATTCACTCGGCGAATTGGCCGGCGGTTTTGAGTGGAGCGAGGGCGCGACGAGCCAGCAGACGAATCAGGACACAAAACATCAGGACACCAATCACGTTTCTGGCGATTGGGCGCATGTCGCGCGCAGTGGCCGCGTGACGCTCGCTGGCGAGAAGTTCGGCGATGCGGGCCAGTTGGCCCGGCGCATCGCCGACCGGCTGAAGCTGCGGCAAGATGTGTTTCTCGCAGAATTGCGGCTTGAGCCCGTATACGCGGCGATTCGCGACCTGAAAGATTCGCGCCGCTATGAACCGCTGCCGCGATTCCCGGCCATCGAGCGCGATTTCTCCCTGCTGCTGGCGGATGGCACGCATTTTTCCGACGTGACCCAGACGATTCGTTCACTGGGCATCAGCGAAATTGCTTCCATCGAGGCCGGCGATCTGTTTCGCGGCAAAAATGTGCCTGCGGGGAAATATTCGCTGATGGTGCGCGTGCTGTTTCAGAGCCGCGAGGCGACGTTGACCGACGCGCAGATCGCCGAGTTTTCCGCGCGCATCATCGCCGCGCTGGAAACACAAATTGGCGCGCAGCTTCGCGCCAGTTAGTTCGGCGCTCTCCCGCATCGGGTCCCAATAAAAAGCCACAGGGCTCCGAAGACTCCGCCCTGCGCTACAATGTAGAGTTACAATGCGACGCAGCAGCACGGGAGCTGGCATGAGTTCACCGGTAAAAGTACAAATCTACGGGCAAACTTACACGATTCACGGCGAGCTGGATCCTGCTTACGTACAGAAACTCGCGGTCTTTGTCGACGACAAGATGCGCGCTATTTCGGACGCGACGTCAACCGTCGATACGCACAAGATTGCAGTGCTGGCCGCGCTGTCCATCGCCGACGAACTGCATAGCACACAGCGCGATCTCGGCGAACACAATGAGATGTTGCGCGAACAGGCCGAGCGTTGCCTCACGCTGGTCGAACGCGCCCTAAAGCAAACCGCGTAATTCCCTTAGTCCTCCTCTTACTGGCTCCATTTTGTGGGCATGCGGTCCCAGCGGTGTTTGCGGAGTTCGGATTGGAGCTGGGCGGGTAGTGGGCCTTTGTCGCTGGCGGCTAGGTTGGCGTCTACGTGTGTGCCTTTGCGCATGCCGGGGATGATGGTGCTGACGTCTTTATTGTTGAGGATGAAGCGCAGGGCCATTTCCGGCATGGTCAGGCCCTCGCGCAGCAGCGGCTTCAGCGCTTCGGCTCGCTCCACGCTTTTCTCCAGATTTTCGGGCACGAAATAGGTGTTGCGCCAATCGCCTTCGGGCCATTTGCTGTCGAGCGCGAGTGTACCGGTGAGCGTTCCTTCGTCAAAGGGAACGCGGGCGATCACGGCGACATCTTTGTCGCGGCACGCTGGGAACAACTCATCCTCGGGATTCTGGTCGAAGATGTTGTAGATGACTTGCACGGCGTCGAACAGCCCGGCGCGTACCGCTTTCACGCCATTCGCGGGCTGCCAGCGATTGATGCTGATGCCCAGCGCACGAACCTTTCCGCTGGTGAGCAGTTTTTCGAGCACGGGACGCAGGCGCTTGTCTTCAAGCCAGGCATCTTCCCAGGTGTGAAACTGGATCAGGTCGAGCGTGCCGACGCTGATGTTGGCCAAACTCTTGTTGACGTATTCCTCGATATAGTCGGGTGGATAACAATCATCGAGCGTGAAGTCCGGACGGCTGGGCCAGGCGCGATTTTTCGGCGGGATCTTCGTAGCCGTATAGAGGGTCTTTCCTGAGTTGGCGCGCAGAACCTTTCCGAGCAGCTGTTCACTATGACCGTCGCCATAGGCCCACGCGGTGTCGAAGAAGTTGCAGCCCAGATCGATGGCGCGCTGAAGGGAATCGATCGACTGGGCGTCCTCCGAGCCAGTCCACCCGGCGATGCCCCACATTCCATAACCAATTTCACTGACCTTCCATCCGGATCGACCGAAACGGCGATAGTTCATGAGCGTCCTCTCTGAGTAAGAAAGCCAGCCATTATAGCCAAGGCGGGTGTGGGCTGCTTGCCGTGCAGGAATGGGCGAGGTCGAGCGGCAAGGCATGAGGTCCAGTTAACAATTTACCCCCTCCCCCCGCCTTATTTTGTAAGTGCGGATTCTAAAGGACTTTAAGTCTAGCAGGCTGCGGAAAAATCGTGCGGAGCCAGCAATTTCTAGGTTGGTTTAAGTCACTCGGGAGTTTTCGAGCCTTTGCGGCGTGATTTGTCGTGCTACCGAGCGCCCGAAAGAGGTGTTTCAGCTCCGTTCAGAGACACTACGGCCCGCACTGACTACGTTGGAACTGCGCTGCGCATCAGGTTTCGCATGCGCACCAGGTTGTAGGCCGCGCAAGCGAACGTAAAGATCCAATCGACCTTCAGCGTCCCGCGATGCCGCACTTTGCGCAGCAACGCAATGGTCTTCAACCAACCAAAACATTCTTCGATGCGCTTCCTTTTCTTCTGACTGATCGCATAGCCCGCGTGCCGCGCCGTGCGACTATCGATAGCGCTGCCGCCTCTTCGCCCAAGGTTTTGCGCCACATGCGGCGTCACCCATAGGTTCCGACACTCGCGCACGAAATCCGCCGTGTCGAAGCCCTTGTCTCCAGCTACCGTCACCCGCTTGCTTCCCGGAAGTTCCTGCAGCATTTCCAGAGCGGCATAGCGCTCCGCCGTGCCCGTGGCTTCCCACACCCGGCTGTCCACCATCAACCCGTTGCGATTCTCCACCAGCAGATTCCCGCTGTAGCTCAACTGGGCCTCCTTGCCTGGACCTTTGCGCGCCATCTGCGCTTCGGGATCGCTTTTCGACTCATGCGTTTCGTTCGAGCGCTTCTCGCCGCGATAATCCACCGTGGGATTTCCGGGATCATCCGGCGGAGACGAACTCTTCTTGTTCTTAGGCTGAAAACTCTTCACGCCGGCCCAGGCTTCCAGCAAACTTCCATCTATCGTGAAGTGCTCGTCCGAGGCCCAGCCCTGCCCGCGGGCTTGCTCCACCACCAGCGCCAGAAACTCCTTGGCCACTTCGGCCTCTAGCAAACGGTCGCGGTTCTTGGTGAACACCGTGGCATCCCACACCTCATCGTCCAAGTTCAGCCCCACGAACCAGCGAAACAATATGTTGTAGTCGATCTCCTCCACCAGCAGCCGCTCGCTGCGCACCGAGTACAGCATCTGCAGCAACAGAGCCCGCAGCAACTGCTCCGGCGGAATCGACGGACGGCCCACTTGGGAATACATCTTGTCGAACTCTGGCGAGAGTTCCTTGAGGACCTTATCTACCATCGTGCGGATCGGCCGCAGCGGATGATCTTTGCGTACCCGCTGCTCCGGTGAAAGGTAGCTAAACACATGCCCCTGCTGCTGATCGTTTCCTCGCATGCCTAATCAGACGCACCGCGCGCCGCCTCGTTACAAAATTCCTGGCTTTTTCAGCATCCTGCTAGGGAATTTGTAAGTGCGGATTCTAAAAGAGTTACGGGCGCATTTTGCGGATGTGCGGATTCAAAAGGGGTTGCCAGACAAGCGCGGCGCTGGCCACGGATCGCCCGACGAGGGAGGAAGTTTTGATTCACGACTGATGGTAACAGGATATCATGTTAATGTCAAGGTAAAATTACCGGTTGAGTATTCGAACAGCCTTACGATCGTGCTGCTTCGGGACATCGTGCTCCGCGCTCAGGTTCACTACAGTATCTCTCACGTAAAACTAGACCGAAATCTCTCAGGTGACATGAACGGATTGCGGTAGCCTACGGTGGAACATCTCCAGATCATGACTCGAGAAGAAAATAACGCGGAGGGGTGACGTGAAAATCGGAACAGTTTTTCTTCGTTTGTGCGGGCTGGCCCTGGGAGGGTTGGTGTACTTCGGCTGCGCGGTGAGTCCTGTGAATGGAACGGCTGCAGCTGCCGGGCGCGCCCAATCGGCGGGCAGCGCGACGCCTACTGTTTCTCGCAGCCTGAAAGCACTCAGCTACCGGCGCGCTGGGAAATCGGTGGAGATTAGTTTCGTGGGAACGGACTTGATGGCTACCGCGTCGGGCACGGCGAGGGTGGAAACGAAATCGAATCGCATTGAGATCGATGCCAGATTCATGGGCCTGGAGGATTCCACGCGATTCGGACTGGAATATCTAACGTACGTTTTGTGGGCGGTTTCGCCGCAGGGACGCGCGGTGAACCTGGGTGAGCTGGTGGTAAAGAACCGGTCGGCGAATCTCAAGGCGGTTGTGGACATGCAGACCTTCGGGATGATCGTGACGGCCGAACCGTACTACGCGGTGACGCAGCCGGGGGACGAAGTTGTGCTGGAGAACGCGGTGCCGGAGTCTCTGTCGAGCGAACGCGTGGACGCGAAGTATGCGCTGATCAGCCGGGGAAGCTATGCGTCGGCCAACACGAAAATCGACAACGCCATTTTCGGCGTGGACCGCAAAGCGCCACCCGAGTTGTTCGAAGCGCGTAATGCGGTGCGCATCGCGCGCAACGCGCTGGCCGATACCTACGCCGCATCCACAATGGCTCGGGCTAAAGAACAGTTGAAGCAAGCGGACGACGCTTACGCCTCGAGGAGAGACAAGAAGAGGGTGACCACGGCCGCGCGTAATGCCGTGGAGACCGCCGAAGAAGCGCGCGTGCTAGCGGTACAGAAGAAGGCCGAAGAGGACGCGCAGCTTGCCCAGGACGCGGAGCGCAAAGCGGCGGCCGAGCGCGAGGCTAAAGCGCGTGCCAACGCAGAAGCCGAAGCGTTGCGCCGCCAGGAAGCGGACCAGGCACGCGCGCAAGCGGAAGCCGAGAAAGCCGACGCGGAACGCATGAAGCAGCAGGCCGATCAGGCAGCGCAACAGGCGGCGCAGCAGCAACAGCAAGCAGAGGCGGCGAGCGCCGCCGCGCGGGCGCAGCAGCAAGCGGCCGAAGCAGAGGCGGAGAAGGCACGCCAAGCTGCCGCGCAAGCCGAGCAGGACAAGGCCGCCATTCGCGCACAGTTGCTCGCGCAATTAAATGCGGTATTGCAGACCCAAGACACGGCGCGCGGGCTGATCGTCAACATGTCGGATGTGCTGTTCGATACTGGAAGCGCGACTTTGCGGGCCCCGGCACGGGAAAAGCTGGCCAAAATCTCGGGCATCGTGCTGGCGCATCCGGGGTTGAACCTGCAGATCGAAGGGCATACGGACAGCGTGGGAGGCGACCAGATGAATCAACAGCTTTCAGAGCGGCGGGCGGATTCCGTGCGGGATTTTCTGATCGCGCAGGGCGTGGCGGGCTCGTCGGTGACGGCACAAGGATTTGGGAAGACGCGGCCCGTGGCGTCCAACGACACGGCTGAGGGACGCCAGAAGAACAGGCGCGTGGAATTGGTGGTCAATGGCGAGTCCATTGGAAAGCAAGGCGCTAACACCGGGGCAGCGCCCGCCGTGACACCGCAGTGACAAAGAATCACCGCAATATTTGCGCATCTAATTAGCAACAGGCCACTTACAAACGATGGTGCGACAGACTGGACGTTGTAAATTCGGAATCTAGTTAGCAACCAGCGGACCTGATAGCCCGTCTAAGGTGCTAGAGTATGGTGTCTGTATGCGTTTGAAACTCGCTTCCCACCGACGGTTCACGCGGCCAGCACTGGCCCTATTGGGCTGCGCGCTGCTGTTGTATGTGGCTACGGGATTCGCGTTTCTCCACCCGCATCACAATGGCCCTGGAACGACCTGCCACGTTTGCCAGGTTCTGCACGCGCCCATACTCGCGGTTGCCCGGCTAAACTTGATTCCGGAAGCCCAGCAGATCGCGCGAAATAGCAGCCTTCCTGAGAATGCAACGCCGGCGAGTCCTTGCGCACTTCATCGTGCCTCTCGGGCGCCTCCTTCCGCGTAAGAAAATCTCCAGATCCGTTCTCTGAAACGTTCGCGTTGAATGCCCAGCTGCATTCAGACGCCGCCGCTATTTTTCCAGCGGTCTCTACACCACATTTTTACACCTTCGCCAAGCGCGAAATCGTCCAATGGGACAGGAGAGATCATGCTTAGGAATTTGCAACGCTATTTGCAGTTACGTTGGAACCAAGGTTCCGCGAAAGGAATCTTGCTTTTCGCGCTGGGGTCGATGCTTTCGGCGGCACCAGTCTTTGCGCAGCTGGGTAATTCGGGATCGATCGAAGGGGCGGTGAAGGATCCTTCCGGTTCTTCCGTCGCCGGCGCAAAGGTGGAAATTGCCAATCCGATCAGCGGCTTCCGCCGTGAAATGGTCACCGGCACGGACGGCAATTTTCGATTCACGAACGTGCCTTTCAATCCGTATCACATGGTGGTGACGGCGCAGGGTTTCTCTTCGTATACACAGGACGTCGATCTGCGCTCCACGGTTCCCACGTCGTTGCAAATCGCGTTGAAACTGGGGACGGCGAATACCAGCGTTACCGTGGAGGCCAACGGCGGCGACTTGGTGGAAAATGAATCCACCTTTCACACCGACGTCGACCAGGGCATCATCGATCGCCTTCCACTGGAAAGCGCTTCTTCGTCGGTGACCTCGCTGGTTACCCTGGTCTCTCCCGGAGTCGCCGCGGACTCCAATGGCAACATGCACGGCCTGGGCGATCATGCTCAAAATTCCTTCTCGGTCGATGGCCAGCCCATTACGGATCAAACCAGCAAGGTGTTTTCCAATCAGATTCCAGCCGATTCCATCCAGTCGCTGGAAGTCATTTCCGGGGCTCCCCCCGCGGAATTCGGTGACAAGACCAGCCTGGTGATCAAAGTGACCACGAAGTCGGGTCTGGGCGTGACCAAGCCGACTGGAAGTGTGAACGCCTCTTACGGGAGCTTCGGGACCGCGAATGTGGGTTTCGACCTCGCCTATGGCAACCAGAAATGGGGGAACTTTATCGCGGCGAATGCTTTGAAGAGCGGACGCTTTCTCGACCCGCCGGAATTCACGGCGATCCACGATGAAGGCAATGAGGTAAACATTTTTGACCGCATTGACTACCAGTTGTCACCGTCCGACACGCTTCACGGCAATTTCCAGTACACCCGATCATGGTTCCAGACGCCCAATACGTTCGATAACCTGAACGTCCTGGACCCCAGCGGAGTCAACGTCGGCAACACGGACCAACGCTCGAAAATCGGCACGTTCAATATCGCGCCAACCTGGACCAGATTGATCAGTTCGAACGCGGTCTTCACGTTGGGCGCGTTTGTGCGGCGGGATCAATACAACTACTACCCGAGCAACAATCCCTTCGCAGACTTTGGCCCGATCAATTCGGAGACCATCTCGCAAGACCGCAAACTCACCAACGCAGGGATTCGCTCTGATATCTCTTACGTGAAGGGCATCCACAACGTGAAGGCAGGGGTGACCTACGAGCACACCTTCCTGACCGAAAACGACAACTTCGGAATTATCGATCCCAATCTGCTGCCTTCGACGACAGATGCTTCCGGGGCCCTCTGCTTTAATCCGGCCACAAACACGGCGGCGCCGGGCACTCCCTGCGCAACGCTGCTTCCGATCGACCTGACGCGCGGAGGAGCCCAGACCGCATTTCACGGGCGCACCGACGTCAAGGAACTTTCCATGTATGTCCAGGACACGATCAGCAAGGGAAACTGGTCGTTCAATCTGGGCATCCGCGGCGACTTGTACAACGGACTTTCGACGGCCCGGGAGGCAGAGCCCCGGCTCGGAATCGCGTACAACGTCAAACCAACCAACACGGTGCTGCGTATCTCCTACGCACGCACGCTGGAGACTCCTTTCAACGAAAATCTGATCATCTCGACCAGCGGTTGCAACGTTCCGGTGATAGCCGCCCTAATTCCATGCGTGCCCGCGAATTCGCCTGCGGGATTCCGAAACGAATTCCACGCAGGATTACAACAGGCGTTTGGAAAGTACCTCGTGGTGGACGGCGAGTACATCTGGAAGTACACGCACAACGCGTACGACTTCAGTGTCCTTGGCAACACGCCCATCACTTTTCCGATCGATTGGCATAATTCAAAAATCCCAGGATGGCTGCTGCGCGCCAGCGTGCCGAATTTTCATGGATTCACGGCACTGGTGGTCATGTCCAGCGTGGCGGCGCGCTATTTTCCGCCACAAGTCGGCGGCCTGGGCGTAACCGTGGGGCAGAACGGATCGGTGTTCCGCATCGATCACGACGAAAAATTCAACCAGACCACGCACCTGCAATATCAGCCGTGGAAGCGCGGACCGTGGGTGGGCTTCAACTGGCGGTATGACAGCGGCCTCGTCGCGGGCGCGGTGCCCGATTTCGCGACGGCGCTGACGTTTGACGGCGACCAACAGGCCGCGATTGGTTTGTTTTGCGCTGGTCCGGGCGGGCAGAGAATTTTCGCTTCGCTAACGTCTCCTCTGTCGAACGATCCCGGCAGTTGCGGCGCTAGCCCGACAGGAACAGGAGCGACACGAGTCAAGATTCCTGCGAATGGTACGGAAAACGACGACAAGAATCCTCCGCGTGTCCAACCGCGCCACTTATTCGATTTGGCGGTAGGTGAGGACAACATCTTCCGTGGTGACCGCTACAGGTGGAGCGCGCGTTTCACGGTCATCAACCTCACCAACCAGGAATCGCTGTACAACTTCCTGTCCACCTTCAGCGGAACGCACTTCGTTTCACCACGCAGCTATACCGCTGAACTGGGCTTCCACTTCTGAAGCACTTTTGATAGCAGGACGAAATAGAAGATCCCGCGAGGGTGACTAGAAACTCTCGCGGGAGCGGCTCCTAGAACAACCGGTGCGGCAGCAGGTACGTGAAGCCTGCAAACACTTCCCAACGGGTGGATGTGCCGGTCAGTCCACGGTCGAACCCGGCATCGAAAACCAGCGTCCTGCGAGGCGCATAGCCGATGGACCACAGGGTTCCCACGGCGTGACCTAAGAACGGCTGCGAAAAATGCCAGATCTCTCCGGTGAGACTAAACGGACCTTTGAGTGGGTGGGAAATGGAAAGGGTCTGACCGAATTGCAATCGGCGCACAGTTCTCTCGGTAACTTCGTTGAAGATGGCGTTGGCGTCGTAGTGAAAGCCTTTCACCTCGGCACTGGCCAGCAGCAGGAAGGAGTTGTTCGGGCTCCCGAAATCGAGATCGGGCGCGGTACCGCCATAAAACTGGTGAAGGTAGCTGACGGCGAACGTCGGCGTTGCACCCTCGCCCTTGCGCAGGACTGCCTGTCCGCCCAGCAACAAGCCGCCCGGGCCGTTTCCCGATTGCCCATCCGAGCGGGAGTGCGCCCACGGCTCGTCCGCCACGATCAATTGCAACCGCGGAACCACACTAACCTTGATCACTTCATTGAGGCCAAAGCGGGATGAAAACTCCGGTGAGTGGCTGGCCCCCTGGACGCCGGTCTCGAACTGCAGGTAGCCGACGGGTGTTAGCGTGGCGGGAGTCGCAACGGTTGGTCGTGCGGGGTTTGCCGAGGGCTCGGCTGGCGGGTCGGATTGTGCGGCGGCCGGCCAGGCCCACACGCTGAGTGCGGCCCAGGTTCCGATCAGGACGAACGCGCTCGGCCGCAACCCCTGCAGCCGCAAGCATCGCAATTTTTTCCAAATGGCTCTCGTATATTGCTCGCTTCGGGAGGCGATTTGCTGTCAAGGCGCGACTGCATTGTACCCTGCCGTACGGCGGGACATGGCAGGATTTGCCGCAAACATAGCAACCAGGTTGGCGGCGGTTGGACGCCATTCCATGCGGCAAGCTACAATACCCGGCGGAGCGGTACTTCGAAGCAGGTGAGGGGACGAAAGCTGTTTGAACCAATGACGAATCTCTGAGGTGCTGCGGATAGACAGCCTGTGTGCACGGCCTGTCCCTTTGGCTTCCCGTTCAAGTTGGTGGGGATCGACCCGGGAAGCGAACGGGGCAGGAAAGCCTAACGGTTGGCTCGTGGCGCCCACCTAATTCAGAGGTTCACGGCCTAGTTTCCCACGGCCAAGCAGTCCGCTCCGTTCATTCTTCCGCGTTCAGATTTCCGTCGTCAGTTAAGGCGGCTGTTCGCACGCGATGTTGTCGTGCGGGGCCGGCAGACTGCCCGAGCAGGTATTGCCTGACGATCGTCGATTACCGGCGAGTTCTACTCTATGCGCATACTTTTCATCGGAGACATTGTGGGTTCGCCGGGGCGCCAGATCGTCCGCGATCGTTTGGCGGACATCGTGGCGCAGCGCCAGATCGATCTGGTGATCGCCAACGGGGAGAACTCCGCGTCGGGTTTCGGGATCACGCCGAAGATCGCCGACGACCTGCTGCAGAACGGCATCGAGGTGCTGACCGGCGGGAACCATAGTTGGGATCGCAAGGAAGTATTGGAGTATATGCCGCACCAGCCGCGGCTGCTGCGTCCGGGCAATTTCCCGGAGGGAAGTCCGGGAAGCGGCGTGTTTGTTGGTGTGGCGAAAAACGGCGTGAAGTATGCCGTGCTGAATTTGCAGGGGCGCGTGTTTCTGACGGCCATTGATGATCCGTTTCGCAAGGCCGACGCGGAACTGGCAAAGCTTCCGCCCGATGTCGCATTCGTGCTCGTGGACATGCACGCGGAAACGACCAGCGAGAAAATCGCTTTGGGGTGGTATCTCGACGGGCGCGTAACCGCGGTGGTGGGTACGCACACGCATGTGACCACCGCTGACGAGCAGGTGCTGCCCCAGGGCACGGCGTACATCACCGATGTGGGCATGACGGGACCGCACGGCGGCGTGATCGGCATGGACCGCCAGGCCATCATCAAACGTTTCCTGGATAGCCTGCCGGCGAGATTCGACGTCGCGTCGGGCGACCTGCAGATGAGCTGCGTGTTGATCGAGACCGATGACGGCGGACCGCGCAATGCGTCGGGACGCTTGCGCGCGAAGGCGATCGAGCGATTGCGATTGCGTAGTGACTAACTGACTCGCTAAGCGGCGCTCGCGGGTAGGCTGGCTGCAACGCGGAGCAACCCTGCAGCGTCCCAAGTAATCTGAGGGTTCATGCAACAAAACAAGGCCTGGATGTCGAGATTTGCAGCGCTTTTGTGTCTACTGGCGTCCCTCACCGGAGGCAGCGCACTCGGCCAAACCGAAGGGGAACTCACTGCGAAGACGCGGCTTTTTCCCGGCGTGGGCCCCGGGCTGCGAGCGGTTAGACGCGGCGCGGACGGCCGAACTTTCGTGCTGGCGTCGCCTTCGCCGGGCTTGCTCGTTTTCGATAAACAAGGCAAGCAGGTGTTGGCGATCGCGGAAGCCGCCGGCGCGGGAGCCGCGAATGCAAAATCGGGCCAGTCGGGTATCACCTTTGGCGAGGATTTCGACGTGGATGCGAACGGCCGCATCTACGTGGCGGATCGCGGCCTGAATGCAATCCAGGTTTTCTCTCCCGACGGCGCGTTGCTACGATCCATTCCTGTGGCCGCACCCCTGTCCGTCGCCTCGTTAGGCGAAGGTGAAGTCGCCGTCGCGACGCTGCGCGACCCGCATCTTGTGGTCGTGTTTGACAGGAACGGCCGGGACGTCCGGGAGTTCGGTGATCCCGAGCAGATCTCGGAGCGCCAGGATTTAAATCGCTTCCTGAACATCGGGCAGCTAGTGAGCGACGCGCAGGGCCACCTCTACTATGGTTTTGCGTATATGCCGGAGCCGACCGTGCGGCAGTACGACCGCAACGGTTATGGTGCCGGCCCGGACGTCCAGTATCTGGCGCTGGAGGCCGCGTCTGCGGCGCAGGCCATTCGCCGCGAAATTGTTCGGCAAGAGAAGCACCAGAAGACGCCAACGTTTAAGCGGGTGATGACCGGCGTGGGAGTTGAGCCGGCGAGCGGGGAAGTCTGGATGGCAATCGGCAACACGCTGATCCGTTTCGACAAAGACGGAACCCGCCGCGCCAGCTATCAGATCTACACACCGGAAGGCGCCCGCCTCGAAGCGAACACGCTTTCGATTGAACCTGGCCGCTTGATCATTGGCGGAGATCCGATTGGGGTCTACGAATTCGATCGGCCCGAAAAAAAAATTAAACCATAGCGCAGGTTTTCCTCAGGTCTTTTGTTTCCCAGCAGCGATTCAGGAGGGTCGCGCAGCAAAATAATTGTGAGATTCCCTTTCAAATCAGACAAGAGCACACTCGTGCGAGCAATTTTCAGCTTGTGGAAAAACTGTGCACGATGTGTGAACGCCTTTCTGGGTCGCGATGCGTCTTCGCACACTTTTCGCTTGCCTGGTACGCATCAATCAGAGACAATCCCGCGCTGTCTAATAGCGACGTTGATTTGGTGGCCTGTTCCACTTGGCCGGGGTCGCTCACGAGACATCAGGGGCACGGCAACACAGCACTTTCCAGCGAGGGCAGAACCCCGCAGTCTACAGAAAGCGTCGATAGGCCCGCTTTCCACAGCTTTTTCACATCTGTGGAAATAGCGCGGGACGAGTATTCTCTTTGCGATGACAACAGCCACTCAAACCGGGCGTGACCGCGAAACGGTCAACTCCTGGGACAAATTCCTGGAACGCGTAAAGTCCCGGGTCAGCATCAACACTTTTACCACCTGGTTTCAGCCCACACGGCTCAATCGCGCCGAGGGTGAGACTTTGTTCGTGCAGATTCCCAGCGCCGTTTTCCGCCAAGTTTTGACTCGCACCTACGGCGAAATCGTCAAAGCCGTCTTCCACGAGATCGGCGTGCCGAACACCCGCGTGCAATACGTCTGCACCGAGGAAGAACCGGTCGTCGCCGCGGCGCCCGCTGTCGTACCGGTCAAGCAGTCGAAGCTCGATTTCGAGAGCAGCGACCACCAGCTGAATCTGCGCTATACATTCGATTCCTTCGTGGTAGGCAAATCCAATGAGTTTGCGCATGCCGCTTCGCGTGCGGTGGCCGAGCAGCCGTCCAAAGCTTACAACCCGCTCTTCCTTTACGGTGGCGTGGGCATGGGCAAGACCCACTTGATGCACGCCATCGGGCACACCATCAAGAAGCGCAACCCGGCGATGCGTTTGAGCTACGTCAGCGCGGAAAAGTTCACCATTGAAGTCATCAACTCGCTGCGCTTCGATCGCATGATCAGTTTCCGCGACCGCTTTCACACCGTCGACGTGCTCCTGGTGGACGATATCCAGTTCATCGCCGGCAAAGAGCGCACGCAGGAAGAGTTCTTTCACACTTTCAACGCGCTCTACGAACAGCAGAAGCAGATCGTGATCTCCTCAGACTGCCTGCCGAAAGATATCAACTCGATCGAAGAACGATTGCGTTCGCGATTCGAGTGGGGATTGATCGCCGACATCCAGCCGCCTGACCTGGAAACCAAGATCGCGATTCTGCAGAAAAAAGCCGACAATGAACGCTTTATGCTGCCGGATGACGTGGCGGAATACATCGCGCGCGCCATCAAGTCCAACGTCCGCGAGCTCGAAGGCGCGCTGACGCGCCTGATGGCGTACGCATCGCTCACCGGGGCTACCGTTTCCCTGGCCACGGCGCAGCAAGTGCTGCGCAACATTATCGCGTCGCAAGAAAAGCGTGTCACCATCGACTTGATCCAAAAGCGCGTGAGCGAGCATTTCAATCTGCGCGAACAAGATCTGAAGGTCCGCAGCAACACACGCGCCATCGCCTTCCCGCGGCAAGTGGCTATGTACATCGTCAAGCAGCTCACGACAGCGTCGCTGCCCGAAATCGGCCGCCAATTCGGCGGCAAGCACCACACCACGGTGCTTCATTCGATCCACAAGATCGAAGAGATGCGGCGGTCAGATAAAGACCTGAACCGCACCATCACGCGCCTGATGGACGCCCTGCAGTAGCTCGCGAACCTTTCCGATAATCATTTAGTTTTAAAAAGCTTTTCTGTCGAGTCACCCCGTTGAAAGCCCAAGCTATAGCCGCCCTCTCCTAGAGCGCGCGGTTAGATGACGCGTCACTTTTACCTAACGAGTGAAAACTAGGATTCAACTCTGAACTACACGCCCATCGTCTCCTGTGGAGAACACTTGCGAAACATGCGGAATTTTTGTGGACGATTGTGACGAATTTACGGTCCGAAAGCGCCCGGTCACCAAACTCGAAACGATTTCCTCTGTTCCCACAATCCGCCACTTGTGACCAAACCGTTCTTTCGCGGCCCAGGCTGCGGTCATTCACGATTTTCCACGTTTCCACAGCGGTCATCATCACAACAAGCTTTATAGATCCTAAAAAATCGAATTCTTTTGTTGTGATAGTTGTGGTTCTTGTCTGTGAATAAGTCCTGCTTCTTAGCGACCGTGCGCCCAGGTTTGCAACCCAGTGGGCCACCGTATTTTCACAGTATAAATGCGCCGATTGGCGTTGTGGGGCTTTATACTTTGCGCAAAAGCTAGTACAGTACGGCAGCGGTAGAATCCAGTAAGGGAGAGCGACTGATCGTCCCTCAGGTCGCACAAAAATGACCGCACCTGTACCCGCACGCGAGGATCATCAAGCGATGGAATTCAGCGTATCCAAGTCCGCGCTGTTGAACGAACTCAGCACCACGCAGGGCGTCGTCGAACGCAAAACCACCATTCCCATTTTGTCGAATTTGCTGGTCGAGGCCAAAGGCAGCCAGCTCAACATCACCGCGACCGATCTAGAGCTCAGCATTCGGACGTCCTGTGAAGCGAAAGTGAAGAAGGAAGGCGCCGGCACGATCCCCGCGAAAAAACTCCTTGAGCTGGTCCGCTTGCTGCCCGAAGGCGAAATCAAATTCAGGCTATTGGAAAATCATTGGGTAGAGATCGTCAGCGACAAAAAGAAATACAAGCTCGTTGGCATGGCCAAGGAGAATTTTCCGGCGTTACCCGCGATGCCGCACACCATGGTGAAAATTTCCGCGCCAGTGATGGAAAGCCTGATCGGAAAGACCAAGTTCGCGATCTCCATGGAAGAATCACGCTACACGCTGAACGGCGGGCTTTTGATTTTGAAGCCGGACACCTTGGCAATGGTCGCCACCGACGGCCACCGTCTGGCATTGGCGGAAACCGATCAGAAACTAGCTGGCTTGAACGGTGAGATGAAAGTGCTGATCCCCAAAAAGGCCATGGACGAAGTGGAAAAACTCGCCGCCGCGGCGGGCGCCGATGCCCAGATCGAATTCGCAAAGGATGAGAGCCATCTGTTTTTCCAGATTGGCCACCGCTTGCTGATCTCGCGCATTCTCACCGGGCAATTCCCGAACTATGAAGCGGTTCTGCCGCGCGACAACAACAAGACGGTCACGCTGGAACGCACCGAACTCTGCGATGCCGTGCGGCGCGTGTCCCAGCTTGCTGACCAGCGCTCTCACGCTGTCAAGCTTGCCGTCTCCAAAGAAGGCATTGAAATTTCGGCTTCGAGCCCGGAATACGGAGAAGCAAAAGAAAGCATCGAGAAGGAATATAAAGGCGACCCCATCTCCATCGGCTTCAACTCCAGCTACATGCTCGATTTCCTGGGCGCCGCGGCGGATGGCCCGATCAGCATCGAACTAAAGGACGAACAATCCGCCGGCCAGATGCGCCCGCTCGCCGACGAAAGCTATCGCTACCGGTACATCATCATGCCTATGAGAATCTGATTAGTTAACATAAATATTAACATAAGTAAAATTACTGCGATGAGAATTGCTAGACGCCAAGATATATCCCAAGCTCGTCGGTTTCAAATAAAATTCTGCTCATCCGCCAAACTCGCGTGATGCTCGGCGCAGATCTCGCGATTCTTTACGGCATCGGCACAGCCCACTTAAACCAAGCTGTCAGTCGAAACCGATCCAGGTTTCCCAACGATTTTATGTTTCGATTGACGCCGCAAGAGGCGCGATCTTTGCTATCACAATCTGGGATATCAAAACCTGCCGGGCGAGGCGGGAGTCGACATCTTCCTTATGCCTTCACCGAGCAAGGGATCGCTATGCTTTCCAGCGTTCTGCGGAGCACGCGCGCGATTCAAGTCAACATTGCCATCGTGCGCGCGTTCGTGCAGATGCGCCGCGCGATAGCGACCAACGACGAATTGCGTAAGAAAATCGAACAGCTGGAGCGGCGCTATGATGCGAAATTCGAGATCGTTTTCAGCGCCATCAAGCAAATGCTTGATCCGGCCGTAAAGCCAAAATCGGGGATCGGATTTCACGCCATTCAGAAGCAGTCAAAAGCCGCGTTAAGCAACTAGCAAATGCCAGGCAGCCCGCGTGCTTTGCTGTTCCAAACTGGAATAACAAAGCCATCAGCGCATCATCCAGCAGTTTATTTGTCATTTCCCCGCGGGCCGAATCCGTCGCCAGCATTGGCTACCTGTAGCTCTTCTAAATAACTGATAATACGCGTTTTAGTTATCACCGAGTGCTCATTTTTGCTTTGGATTTGCGGGCGCTTCAGGTACAATGTTGATGGTATCTGTTTCCTCCAAATCGGCCCGCCCTGAGCGATTGGGGCACGTCCGCCAAACGAAGCTGTTCTGCAATTAGCCCTGCGCCAGGGGCTGGAACCGCGCGCTTGGATATGCACTCCGGGACGTAACTTCCGGGGTTACAAGTCTTCGCCACGTCTCGCTGCGCGGGACGGGATGGAGCAGGGGCCCTACGAGTTCCGGTCGCACGCGATCGGCGCCAAAGGGTAAGGCGACGTACGGATCAGTCCGCAACAGCCTTTCCTCGCTTCACTGTTTTGAATCCGTTTTCAGCGGCAGCGCTTCCGCGCATCGCGCGGTTCGTTTGCTGCAAGTTTTTGCCGGCAAGCGCCGTGTGGCAACGCAGTTCGGGAGATGGAATGGGCGATCGAGAAGAAATTCAACAAAAAGATGACACCGCTGTAAAAGCGGCGGCGGGCCACAAGTACGACGCGAAATCGATCAAAGTGCTCGCCGGTCTGGAAGCGGTTCGCCTGCGGCCTGCGATGTACATCGGCTCGACCGGCGAGATGGGATTGCACCATTTGGTTTGGGAAGTGGTGGACAACTCCGTTGACGAAGCCATGGCTGGCCACGCGGATGAAATCAATGTCACCGTGCACGCCGATGATTCCGTTACCGTGGTGGACAACGGCCGAGGCATTCCCGTGGACATGCACGCCACCGAGAAACGGCCCGCCGCCGAGGTCGTGCTCACGGTGTTGCACGCCGGCGGAAAATTCGACAGCGACACCTACAAAGTTTCTGGAGGTTTGCACGGTGTCGGTGTTTCCGTCGTCAACGCGCTCTCCGACTGGCTGGAGCTAGAGATTTCGCGTGATGGCGCCGTGTGGGAGCAGACCTACGAAAAAGGCAAGCCTACCTCGAAATTGAAACAAACCGGCAAGACCCGCAAGACCGGGACGAAAGTCACCTTTCATCCAGACCCTTCCATTTTCGACAAAAGCGTCTATAGCTTTGACACCCTGGCGCAACGGCTGCGCGAGCTGGCCTTTTTGAACAAAGGCCTGAAAATCACGCTGACCGACGAACGCACGGAAAAGACCACGGAATTCCGATTCACCGGCGGCATCGCCGAATTCGTAAAACATTTGAATCGCGGTAAATCTACGCTGCACGATTCCCCAATTTACATCGAGGGTAAGCGCGGCAACGTGGAGATCGAGATCGCGCTGCAGTACAACGACAGCTACGGCGAAAATGTTTTTGCGTTCGCGAACACCATCAACACCGTCGATGGCGGCACGCACCTTTCCGGCTTTCGTTCTTCGCTTACCCGCACCATCAATAACTTCGCGTCTTCGGCGGGAATGCTGAAGGAACAAAAAGACGAAGTCACGATTACGGGTGACGATGTGCGCGAGGGTCTCGTTGCGGTGGTCAGCGTGCGTTTGCCGCAGCCCCAGTTTGAAGGGCAGACCAAGGGCAAGCTCAACAGTGACATCAAGGGCGATGTCGAGCAGCTTGTCAACGAGCGCCTGGGCGAATGGTTTGACAAGCATTCGACCGTCGCGCGACGGATTATCGGCAAATGTATCGAAGCAGCGCGTGCGCGCGAAGCGGCTCGTAAAGCGCGGGAGTTGACGCGGCGCAAGTCGGCGATGGACTCCAGCGGACTGCCGGGAAAATTGGCGGATTGTCAGGAGCGCGATCCTTCGCGGTGCGAACTGTTCGTCGTTGAGGGCGAATCGGCCGGAGGCTCGGCCAAGATGGGCCGCGACCGCAAGTCCCAGGCGATCCTGCCCCTCAAGGGGAAAATTCTCAACGTCGAAAAAGCACGCTACGACAAGATGCTCGGCCACGAAGAAATTCGCGCCATCATCACCGCGCTGGGCACCGGCATCGGCAAAGACGATTTCGACGCCGGCAAACTCCGCTATCACAAAGTGATTCTGATGACCGACGCCGACGTTGACGGCAGCCACATCCGGACGCTCCTGCTCACATTTTTCTTCCGACACATGAAGGAACTGATCGAACGAGGGCACATCTACATCGCGCAGCCGCCGCTCTATCGCGTGAAGCGCGGCAAGACCGAGCGCTACATCCGCGACGAAAACGATTTTGCGCACGAGCTGATGAAGCGCGCCACCGAAGATCATGCGGTGAAGCCCAAAGAAGGTGCGTCGCTGGAAGGCGCGAGTCTGACGAAGTTCCTGCTGAACGTGCAGGAATTTGAGGCGGCCGCGGCGAAACTTGCCCGCCGTCTGCGCGATCCGCGACTCGTGGAATTGCTGGTCGAAAGCGGCCTCGAGAAAAAGACCGACTTCGAGGACAAGAAGGCCGTCGAGAAGCTTTTGAAGGAAGTGGACAAGGCCAAGCTAAAGCTCGAAGGTAAAATTGCGTTCGACGAAGAGCACAGCTTGTACGAAATCCAGTTCGGGCCACCGCACGGCCAGAAAATCAATTGGGCGCTCGCTTCCACCGCGGAATACAAGCGGCTGCGCGGCCTCGCCAAATTGATCGATGAATTCAACAAGCCGCCGTTCGTCATCACCAACAACGGCACCAAGATCACAAAAGACAAAGCCCAGGATGTTTTGAACTACGTGGTTGAAGATGCCAAGAAAGATTTCACCATCACCCGGTTCAAAGGCTTGGGCGAAATGAACGCCGAGCAACTGTGGGAAACCACTATGAACGCGGAGACGCGCACGCTGCTGCAGGTAAAGCTGGAAGATGCCGTCGCCGCCGAGGATATTTTCACCACGCTGATGGGCGAAAACGTCGAAGCGCGCCGCAAATTCATCGAGGACAATGCCCTCGACGTCCAAAACCTGGATATTTGATCGTCATCGATGATGTATCAACTCGGATGGACGACATTGCCGGGGCTGCGTGGATTGAGCTGCAGCGAGTTTCGCGCCACGCCTACGCCCGCACCGGATAGCGTGGGTGGCGTAGCAGTTGAATTTGCAACAGAAACAGAACGAGACGATTTTTTGCGGCAAGCGGAAGAATATTTCGCTGCGAAACGATTCATGAACGCAGCGGATGCTTTCGACACGGTGAAAGCATACGCGCTGGAACAGACGAGCAAACGAAACTAGCAAGCTGAGGAACAATGGCGGACGAGAAAAACACATCGATACTGTTGCCGATTGATATTGAAGCGGAGATGCGCAAGTCGTATCTCGACTATGCGATGAGCGTGATCATCGCGCGAGCCTTGCCGGATGTGCGCGACGGATTGAAGCCGGTGCAGCGGCGCATTCTCGTGGCGATGAACGATCTCGGCCTGGCGTCGAATCGTGGATATCGCAAGTGCGCGAAGATTTGCGGCGATACCTCCGGCAACTACCATCCGCACGGTGAGGCGGTGATTTATCCGGCGCTGGTGCGGCTGGCGCAGGATTTCAACATGCGCTATCCGCTGATCGACGGGCAGGGAAATTTCGGGTCGGTGGATGGCGATCCTCCGGCGGCGATGCGGTATACGGAAGCGCGTCTGGCGAAAATATCGGAAGACATTCTCGCCGATCTCGAGAAAGAAACCGTCGATTTCATTCCGAACTTCGATCAGACGCGCGAAGAGCCAGTGGTGCTGCCGTCGCGCATCCCCAACCTGCTGGTGAATGGCGCGAGCGGCATCGCCGTCGGCATGGCGACGAATATTCCGCCGCACAATTTGCGCGAAATCGTCGAAGCTGCGATGTTGCTGATCGAAAAACCGGACGCGACGCTGAAGGAAGTGATGAAGCTCGTGCCGGGGCCGGATTTTCCCACCGGAGCGTATATCGCAGGACGTGAAGGGATCGAGGCGGCGTACAAAACCGGCCGTGGCAGCTTTGTGATGCGGGCGAAGGCGGCGATCGAGGAAGTCGGCAAGGACCGCGAGAACATCGTCATCACCGAAATTCCTTATCAGGTGAACAAGGCGCGGCTGATCGAGCGCATCGCCGACTTGGTACAAAACAAAAAGATCGACGGCATTGCGGACGTGCGTGACGAGTCTTCACGCGAAGGCATGCGCATCGTCATCGAAATCAAGCGCGGCGAGGAATCGCAACTGATCCTGAACAATCTCTTCAAGCAGACGCAGATGCAGGAATCGTTTGGGATGATCCTGCTGTCGATCGTCGCGGGGCAGCCGCGCGAGCTGGGCTTGATCCCGATGATCAAGCTGTTCATCGATCATCGCGTCGAAGTGGTGCGCCGGCGTTCCGCGTACGAATTGCGCAAAGCTCGCGAGCGCGAGCACATTTTGGTGGGCTACCAGATCGCGCTGGATCATCTGGACGACGTGATTCGCATCATCCGCGGGTCTGCTGGCCGCGCGCAAGCCAAGGAAAACTTGCTCGCGTATTTCACAGAGCAAGACGTCACCATCACGGAAAACGGCAAGCCCCGGAAGGTCGCAGGCGTCAAGCTAGACGGGCGCAAGTACAAGGTCGGTCCGCTCGAAGGCGAAGCCGTAGCGACGCGCGGTGGCGTGATCGGCCTGACTCCGGTGCAGGTGGACGCGATTCTGGAATTGCAACTGCACCGCCTGACGCAGCTTTCGGTGGACGAAATCCTGAAGGAATTGAAGTCCATCCGCGAGACGATCGCCGAATTGGAAGAAATTCTCTCGAGCGAGAAGAAACTCAAGCAGGTGATCACCGCCGAACTCAAGGAAGTGCAGAAGGCGTACGGCGACGATCGCCGCACGCAAATCGTGGACAAGGTTGATGAGATCAAGCTCGAGGACCTGATTGCCGACACCGAAATGCTGATTACCGTCAGCCACGCGGGCTACATCAAGCGCACTGCTGCGGAGACGTATCGCCACCAGTCGCGCGGAGGCAAAGGCCGCATTGGCGCGCGGACGAAGGAAGAAGACTTCGTCGAGCACATGTTCATCGCTTCGGCGCACGCCTACATTTTGCTGTTCACGTCGAAGGGCCGCGTGTACTGGCTGAAGGTGTATGAATTGCCGGAAGCCGCGGCAGCGACGCGGGGCAAAGCGATCTCGAGCCTGGTGAAGTTCCAGGAAGACGAGAAGCTGACCGCACTGGTCGCTTCCCGCAACCTGGAAGAAGAAGGGCGATTCGTCTTCATGGCCACCAAGAGTGGCACCGTGAAGAAATCCACGCTGATGGAATTCTCGAATCCGCGTTCGACCGGCATCATCGCGATCAACCTGGACGGAAAGGACGAGTTGATCGGCGCAAAGCTCACCGATGGCAAACAAATGATCTTCCTGGCGAGCCACGAGGGCCAGGCGATTCTGTTCCGTGAGACCGAAGTGCGCCCGATGGGGCGCAATGCCGGCGGCGTGAATGGCATGGACCTCGACAAGGACGACTACGTGGTCAGCATGGACGCGGTGCAGCCAGACTTCAGCATCATCGAGAAAGAACATAAGCAATCGTCGCAAAACCTTGAAGAGCTCGAGAACGAGCACATCAAGGATTCACTGACGACGTTGATGCTGACAGTCGCCGAAAAGGGTTACGGCAAACGCACGCCGCTTGCGGAGTATCGGATCACGTCGCGCGGCGGTAAGGGCGTCGTGAACATGAAGACCACTGACCGCAACGGCTACGTCGTGTCCACGCTGCAGGTGAACGAAGAGTCCGACGTGATGATCATCACGCACAACGGCAAAGTGATTCGCGTGCATGCGAACGAGATTCGCGAGGCGGGGCGTTCGACGCAGGGGGTGCGATTGCTGCGGCTGGATGATGACGATTCCGTGGCCGCCGCCGCGGTGCTCCAGGAAGAAAGCGAAGAAGAGAAGAAGTAAGCGGGCCGCTCTTGAGTGGTCGACAGGACTTGTTTCGCTTTGGCTTCGCTTTTGAGCGTATACCCTCGGGACCTTTGTATGACTATCAATCTACAGGACTTAGCGATAGGGCAGTTTGTAATTGCTTGACTGTAATCGAGATGCGTTTTGCAAGCCTTGGGCTGTTTTCGGGCTGATTTGCCGCCTACCTTTGCAGTTCGCTTCGAGCGGTTTGTGTCGAATTCGGAAATCGCTCCTTTCCTGCTTCGTTGAGTCGCGTCCTCGTGCTTTGGAATTGGCGTACCGCTCTCATTGTGATTGGACTGTGATTTAAACCCCGCCCTCTCGGCCTTTCGACGCTCGGGGTAGCGAGGGCGAGGACTCGGCGCTGCGCTACGAAATTGTCCTCTGAAATAGAACGGTGTGATTAGGAAAACTGCGTTGCGTGGTTTTGCTTGCGTGGATTATAGCATGGGTTTTTCTGCGCGGGGCTAACGATTGATATTGCCGGCTTTGGGCACAGCGGTGCCGCGCCGCTGCAACTTCGGTGGGGCACGGTCTTGCGGTGGGGTGGTGTTACAATTCTCGCCCTATGAAAATTTCGCGTCGACTTTTTGGGCTTGCGCTTCTAGTTGCGGCTACGCTTGTCTGCTCTCCAGGTTCCTTGCCCCAAAAGAAGGACCCGTACTACCTGGTCTACGTCGGGACTTATACGACGAAACAGACCAGCAAGGGTATTTACGCCTACAACTTTAACGCTACGACTGGGCAGCTTTCGTCGATTGGCTTGGCGGCAGAGTCTACCGATCCGTCGTTCGTGGCGGTGCATTCTAACGGAAAATATTTGTACGCGGTGAACGAGATCGGCGATTTCAACGGGGCGAAGAGCGGCGCGGTCAGTGCGTTCGCGATCGACCCGAAGAGTGGAGCGCTGAAGCTGCTGAACCAGGTGTCGACGCATGGGGCGGGGCCTTGTCATGTGTCGCTCGACAAGACGGGAAGATTCGTGCTCGTGGCGAACTATGACGGCGGGAGCGTGGCAACGTTTGCGATCCAGGACGACGGAAGTCTGAGCCTGGTAAAGGGATTCGTGCAACACTCGGGTTCGGGCGTGGACAAAGAGCGGCAGGAAGGGCCGCACGCGCATTGGATTGGCACGTCGCCGGACAATCGATTTGCCTTGGTGGCCGACCTGGGACTTGATGACGTGCTGGTCTACAAATTCGATGACGTCCAGGGAAAGCTCACGCCCAACAGTCCGCCATTTGCGGAGGTGAAGCCGGGATCGGGGCCACGGCATCTGGCGTTTCATCCGAATGGGAAGTTCGCGTATTTGGTGAGTGAGATGAGCTCAACGGTCACGGCGTTTGCGTACTCGGCGCAAAAGGGAAACCTGTCGGCGCTGCAGACTTTACCGATGTTGCCGAAGGACTATGCGGGCGTGCGGGAAGCGGCGGAGATCGCCGTGCATCCCTCCGGGAAATTTGTGTATGCATCGAACCGCGGGACGGCGAACAGCATTGCGGCCTACAAGATCGATGCCGCCAAGGGGACATTGACTCCCGCTGGAATGTTTTCGACCAAAGGAATGACTCCCCGGAACTTTACGATCGATCCCACCGGCGCATTTCTTTTGGCCGCCAACGAGGATTCTGGGAACATTGTGGTGTTTCGGATTGATGCGGCGACGGGAGCGTTGACGCCGACTGGGCAAGTGGAAGAAGTGCCGGCACCGGTGTGCATCACATTTGGGCCCGTGGAATAGCGGATCGCGCTAGAATCCGCGTCGCGAGGTGACTTATGGTGCGGTACGCCCTGGCAGTTGGAGCGTCTGGAGTGGCGACGTCGTTTACAGACTGGATTTTCATGGGCAAATTGTTTCACGCAAAATATCTGGAAACGCCGGAAACCTGGCGGATGAAACCTGAACAGAGCGATACGCGGAAAATTGTCGCCTCCTCATTACTGGGGGTGGTGAGCTGCGCGGCTTTCATTTGGCTGGCCCGGTGGACCGACGCTCTCACGGTACGTAGTGAATTGCATATGGCGGAGCTGGTGTGGGTCGCGGCGGCGGTGCCCATTATTTTCAGCAACATTGTGTGGATCAGGATGCATCCGCTGCTCGGCGTGTCTCATTCGCTTGGTTGGCTGGCGCGCTTCGCGATCAGCGGCTTGATCGGCGGCTGGCTTCTGCGTTAGGGAAAGATTATCTCGTTGGTCTGCTACAATTCCGCGTTCACATTTTTGGGAAAGATTTAGGAGAACAGATGATTCACAGGTGTCGGGTGGCAATGTGCGCGGTGGATAAGTGTGGACCGGGGTTGAGGCCGGGCGGAGCCCTTCGAGGCTCAGGACAAGTAAACCCCGCCCTTACGAGGAACAGCCGGCTGCGCCTTAGCGACTTTCTTCGCGGGCTTATGGTGATGATCATGCTTGTCACGATGGGTGGAGTTGCTTGGGCTGGCGATGGCGAGACTGCGCCTGGGAGAGATCCGAAGCAGGTTGTGGATGAGGCTTATACCGCGAAGATGAAGAGGTATACGACCGCGCCCTATTTTACTTCGCCGTTGGTGGACTATTTGCCGGCCTCGAAGAGTGTGCCCACCCCGGAAGTGGTGCTGGGCGATGTGGCCGGTGCGCCGGGAATTCTGCCTTACTCGAAGGATGTCTACAAATATATGCGGCTGCTGGAGAAGGCCAGCCCACGCGTGAAGGTGTATTCGATCGGGACCACGGAAGAAGGGCGCGAGATGATCGCCGTGGCGGTGTCTACGGAAGAGAATCTGAAACATCTCGAGGAAAACCGGGCACGGCTCGGGAAGCTCGCGGATCCGCGGATGATTCAACTGAATGACGCCGAGGCCGACAAGATCGTGGCGCAGGCTACGCCGATTTATTACATCACCGGAACGATTCACTCTCCCGAGACGGGAGCGCCGACGGCGCTGATGGAATTGGCGTACCGGCTGGCAGTGGACGAGAGCCCGTACGTGCGTGAAATTCGCGAAGGTACGATCACGCTGATTACGCCGGTGGTGGAAGTGGATGGGCGCGACCGCATGGTGGACATCTACCGCTGGCATCTGTCGCATCCGAAAGATTTTTATCCGCCGCTGATTTATTGGGGAAAGTACGTAGCGCACGACAATAACCGCGATGCGATGGGCGTGACTCTGAAGCTGACGGAAAACGTGCTGAAGACATATACGGGTTGGAAGGCGCAGGTTTTGCACGATCTCCACGAATCCGTGCCGTATTTGTATGACAACACGGTGGGCGACGGCCCTTACAACGCGTGGATCGATCCTATTTTGGCGGATGAGTGGCAGATGATCGGCGCGCGGAACGTGGCCGACCTGACGAAATTCGGAATGCCGGGCGTGTTCACGCACGGAGATTTCGATACCTGGTCGCCAGGGTATTTGATGTTCATCGCGGCGATGCACAACGGCATCAGCCGGCTTTACGAGACCTTCGGGAATGGCGGCGCGGACACGAAGGAGCGCACTTTGGAGCCGGAAGAATATGCGCGCACGTGGTACAAGCAGAATCCGCCGCTGCCGAAGGCCTTGTGGTCGCAGCGCGACAACAACAACTACGAAGAGACCGGGCTTCTGACCTCGTTGCACTACTTCAACGAAAACAAGCGAATGTTCCTGAAGAATTTTTACTTGAAGGCCAAGCGATCGGTGCAGAAGCCAAGTTCCGAAGGGCCAGCGGCCTACGTTTTGTCCGCGGATGATCCGCGCCCGGAATTGCAGGCGGAGCTGTTGCACGTCTTGCAAAAGCAGGAGGTGGAGATTTCGCGAGCTACCTCGTCGTTCTCGGTGACGCTGCCGGCAAAGAAAGTCAAAAAGGCTGCGAAGGGCGACGAGGCGGAGGACAAAGATAAAGATAAGGCCAAAGAGAAGGCCGCGGAGACCGGACCCACCACGCGAGAATTTCCGGCGGGAAGCTACATCGTGCGCATGGACCAGCCCTATTCACGCATCGCTGACGCGCTGCTGGACTATCAATACTGGAGTCCTGACGATCCGCAGAAGACGCCGTACGACGACACTGGGTGGACGTTTGGCGAATTGTTCGGCGTGCAAGTGACGCGGGTGACCGACACGAAAGTGTTGAGCGCGGCGATGGAACGCGTCAAGGAAGTACACGCGCCGGGTGGCGTGAAGGGCGACGGCTCTGTTTTTGCGATCAATAACACGGCCGAACCGGCGCTGGCGACGCTGCGGTACAAATTGAAGGATGCGTCGATGGACGCGGCCGAGGAATCGTTTGAGGCAGGCGGGTCGAAATTCAATCGCGGCTCGCTCATTGTGCGCGGAGTCGGCCGCTCGGATCTGGACAAGGCTGCCGGTGAAGTGGGACTGCAAGCGATCGCGTTGGGCACAGCGCCTAGCGTGAAGACGCATCCAGTGAGAGCGGCACGCGTGGCATACGTACATACGTGGCTAAGCACGCAGATGGAGGGCTGGTGGCGGCTGGCGCTGGACGACCTGAAAATTCCTTACGATTACATCAGCACGCA
Source organism: uncultured Acidobacteriota bacterium (assembly GCA_963721915.1). Taxonomy (GTDB): domain Bacteria; phylum Acidobacteriota; class Terriglobia; order Acidiferrales; family UBA7541; genus Acidiferrum. Next base: position 351,500 of record CAVRLD010000018.1, read on the forward strand.
GGCTGTGGCTAAGATCGACGACCTGAACGCCAAGTACGATGTGATCCTGTTTCCGCCGGTGGGATTCAACGCGCCATCGTCGTCGATTATCAATGGACTGCCGATGGCTTGGGGAAATCCGTTGCCGTGGAAAAACACGCCGGAAACGCCGAACCTGGTGGGAAAGAACGATTCGACCGACGACATGCGCCCGGGCCTTGGTTGGGAGGGAGTCGCGCGCTTGCAGGCGTTTGTGGCGAAGGGTGGCGTGCTGCTGACCGCGACGGACACGTCGAACTTCGCGCTGTCGATCGGGCTCGGCACTGGCGTTAGCGTCACGCCTTCGCAGAAAATGAATATCGTCGGATCTGTGCTTGGGACTCGGTTAGTGGATTCCGCGAGTCCCATCGCCTACGGATACAGCGACAAAGTAGCGGTGTATTGCGATAACGGGCCAATTTTTTCGCTCAGCAGCATCGCAGGCGAGAGGCGCCGGCGGAAGCTCGGAAATCAGTCGAAAGCGCGGCCAACGGGACGCGGCACGATTGATGACCCGGACTTCGCGGTGGGGCGAGTGGGGGTGGAAGCTCCCGAAGAGCCAACCTCTGAACTTTGGGAAAGCCCGGAAGTGACCGACGAGCAAAAGATGAACAATCCGCGAGTGATTCCGCAAGAAAATCGGCCGCGGGTGATTCTGCGTTATGCGGATAGCAAGGAGCTGCTGATTTCGGGGTTGGTGGAGGGCGGCGATGAAATCGCGCAACATCCTGCGATGGTGGACGTGCCTTCGGGCAATGGGCACGTGGTTTTGTTTTCCATTAATCCGGTTTATCGAGGCGAGACGCGCGGGACGTATTCGCTGGTGCTGAATACGATTTTGAATTTTGATAGCTTGAATGTCGGGAGGAAGGTTGAGGGGAAGTAGCGTCGGCTTTCAGGCCAGTAGGGCCCGTCGTGGGACTTGCATCCTTTTGTTTCTATTTGGGATAGTGCCCGGCCTGTTTGGGCGGACACAGACAGGAGTGTCTGTGCTACCTCGGAATCCGGAAAAAGCGTGCGATGCTTGCGGCTCCACGGCTAAAACAGGCTGCGGAAAAACTCGAAAATATGTCATTCCGTTTGGTTTTTGACGGGGTGAGGAATTTGCTTTTTCCCTAGTTTTCTTGCGAACAGCAGATCCCTCACCCGCATACGACGCGGGTTCGCGATGACAAGTACGCACTTCCCGCAAGCTGTAGAAGCAGATCCCTCGCTCCGCTCGGGATGACAGTCTCACGGGGTGGCGACCCGGAGTACTCCCTTGGCGATTTTCCCTACTGCGATATCCTTCCAGTCGCAGGCGGCGAGGCGCTGGTTTTTTTGCGCGGGTAGGGTACAATCCCCGCCATTATGGCGAAACGCGTGGCACGGAAATCAGCGGGTAAACGCAGGACTGGCAAGACCAGCGCACATACGCGGCGATCCTCTAAAAACGGCAAGCTGGCGAAAGATGCGGTCACGCTCATCGTGCTGCTGAAATCACGCGAGGGGCAGGAGCCATTGCTCGAGGCGGAGTTGCGGGCGCTGGTTGGCCCCACGCGGCGGGAGGATGGATGCATCACTTACGATTTGCATCGGGGCAGCGATGTGCCTGGGACGTTTCTGTTGCATGAAGTTTGGGCTAGCCGCGAACATCACAGGCTGCATACGCAGACAGCCCATTTTATTCGGTGGGATGCGCGCAAGGACGCTTTGCTGGCATCACGCGACTTGACCTTCTGGAAGCAGGTGCTGTGAAGGGCGATTGCGGAGAGTCCCTGCCGAGCTGGGGTGCAGTGATGTTGTGTCCCTACAACATGGTGCGATGGCTTGGCCGGCTCGCGAGGCGCTCGCAGGGACGCGCTGAAGCGCGCCCCTACATTAATCGGCCGCGCCCTACATCCGTCGGCCATGTCCCGATTGGCGGCTTAACTTTCTGGGCCTACGTAGTAGCCGGGGCGGGCGCGAACCTTCCAGCCGTTCGATCCGGGTTTGGCGATTGCAACTTTGATTTCGTGATAGCCGGCGTCGTTGGTACCGGTCGGGGTGTAGGTCACGGAATATTGCGAGTGGAGCTCGCCGCCGATTTCGTCGATGGCCTTTTCGATGGAGCGGTCTTTGAATGTGGCCAGATGCTCGCCGCCGGTTCCGGTCGCCGCTAGTTCCAGTGGATTCCCTTTAATTTTGTCTTTCACGTGTTGCACGGCCCAGATGATGGCTTGCGTCAAGTCGCCGCTGCCGTAGCGGGCGGCCTCGGTTTCGGGCGTCTGTACGGTGCCAGGCATGGGCGGCGTACCGAAGGTGCCCGGCGGTGTGGGATGCGGCGTGGTGTCTTTTGGCGCGGCCTGCAACTCGGCGCGAGTGGTGGATAGTCCGACGCTGTAGATCGTGACGTTGGCGAGTTGCGCCTGGCGCAAAACCGCGCCGAACTGCGTACCGCTGCCGACGTCTGTGGCCTCCGACAAAATGAGCATCACGCGGTGGCGGCCGGGTTTGTCGGCGGTAGGTTGCGGCCGGCCGCTGAGCATCTCGATGCCGACCGCCATGGCGTCATAGAGCTTCGAACCCGACGTGCCTGCCTGCAAGTGTGTGAATACGTTTTCGATGCTGTCCTCGGTCGCGGTGAAATCCTGCAACTTGTCGACGGAATCGTTGAAGCCGATCACGGCGCCTTCACCACTGGCGCCCAGGACCGTTTGCGTGATGACGATACCCGCCTTGCCGACCTGAGGTAAGACCGCTTCGATGCGTGAGCTGGTTTCCACAAGCACGACCACGGACAAAGGATCGCCGCCCATGTCGAAGTGCAGGATGCGCTGCTGGACGCCATTGTCTGTTATTCGAAAGTCTTTAGCATCCAGGGTGTTGACCATTTGGCCTTTGGAGTCGCGGACGGTGACGGGAGTGCTTACGAGCGCCACGCTGACGCCGATTTTTGCCTGCGCGGGGGCCTGCTGGATCGCGCTGCCGGGCTGCGGTGTCATCGGCCCTGAGGGTGACTGGGCGGCGAGGGGGAACGCCGATGCCGATACGCCGAACAGTGTCAGGGAGAAAATCCATCCTGCGACCTGGTGGTTCATGGCGAACCCTCCGCACCCAGTGTATCCAATTCGACGCAACTCGAGCGACAGGCGTTGCCGCGGGACGCCGCAATTCCTAAAATGGAGGATTGATATTGTGGAGAGCGCCAGATGGCAGTACGACCAGTGAAGCTGAAGCCGATGCATGCACCGTTGGCGCCCCACAAAGACCCGAAATTCCTGGAAAGCACCGCAGCACGACCGATTCGCATTTTGGCGGAATACCTGCAGCCGCTGGTGCAGCTCAAGAAAGAGGGAATCGCAGATACGATCGTGATGTTCGGGTCGGCGCGAATCGAGTCGCGGGAGAGCGCGCTGGCGCGTCTAGGAAAACTCAAGAACAAGGCTGCGTTGGCTCGAGTGAAGGCGGAACGAGTGGAACGTCGGGAAACGCTGCGCGACGCGCGAAGCGCGCTGGAGATGTCGCGCTACTACGAGCAGGCCCGGGAATTGTCGCGACGCATCACGGAGTGGGCCATGACGCTGGGCACGCGGCCCAGGCGGTTTGTGATCTGCTCTGGCGGAGGGCCTGGGATTATGGAGGCGGCCAACCGCGGGGCCATGGAGGCCGGCGGCAAATCGATCGGGCTCTCGATCGAGCTGCCGCACGAGCAGTTCGCCAATCCCTATATCAGCCCCGAGCTGAGCCTAAACTTCCACTACTTTTTCATGCGCAAATTGTGGTTCGCGCAGATTGCCAAGGCGCTGGTGGTCTTCCCAGGCGGATTTGGGACCATGGACGAGCTGTGGGAAATGATGACCCTGCTGCAGACTGGCAAACTGCCAAAAAATAATTTGATCATTATCTATGGCCGGAAGTATTGGGATGAGGTTTTGAATTTGCGGGCGATGGTGCGGTGGGGCATGATCAGCCACAGCGAGTTCAAGATGCTGCAGTTCGCGGACACCGTGGACGAGGCTTTCGACCGTATTCGCAGCGGTTTGGAAAAGTACCATATGGAGGTCGAGTCGGACCTCTAGGTTTGCCCCTAATTTCGCCACCAAGTTCCCCATAGCTCGCGGCAAACACAGCTCTTAGTACTTCCCATCCCCAAGACTACAGTGTTTTCCCTATGCTTTTCCTAGCGTCTCCGTATGGTGCCGCTTGGCGTCAAAAACTATAGTGGGGGCGAACCTAGCCGAAGGAAAACCTAGCTATCACAGTCGATAGGAGAGCCCGATGGATAATGAACGGCATTTAGGACTGCTGGAGTACGGGAAGCTGTTGGCAACCCTGGCGGCGCTGGCCGGATTTTTACTGTTTACCGGCGCACCGCGTGTCAGTGCCGGCGAGTCGGAATGCGAGCATCGAACAGAACGGGCGGATCATCGCCTGCATGAAGCCATCGAACACCACGGCTGGGACAGCCGACAGGCCGAGAGCGCGCGTCACGAGCTAAGAGAAGCGCGCGAGTATTGCTGGAGCCATAGCCATAAGTGGTGGGACTCTGACGGGCATCGCTGGCGCGAGGACCATGACTGGGATGACGATCACGGACATCCGAGGTAAAAGGCACGACACGAGCTAGCTCGGGACATCAATTCCAAATACAGAAAGGGGCGCATAGCGCCCCTTTTTTTGTGTCTTTCCCGCCGACCGAGTCGGCTTAGATCACGTCTGTGATTTTAGTGCGCCGGTACAGGCAGCTCCTCGGAAAATACGGCTTCAAACCGCCGCGTTTCGTCCTGATCATGCAGCATCACTACCGGTACCACCCGCAGTGATTGTCCGCACGAACGGCACTGCGTTACTTCACCTTGCAAATCCTGCAAAAATCCATCCGTGAAATGATATTGCGTCCGCTCGCGCCGGGCATTTTTCTGGCCCCGAGTACCGCAGTGCGGACAGACGAATTCGACCCTGTCCTCCTGCGGATCGCGGTCCAGAGCCGCCCAGCCGGTGCGGCGCACGCCTACAGTTTCAATATTGCGCCGGTCCATTTGGTCGCCTCCTTCAGATCCACGTCCACAAGACATGTGATGCGCTAGGGTTGCGGTTTGATACAACTCGGTAACTATCTTCTTTTCTGTTGAATACGAAATGTTTGGAATCTGTGACGCCAGCGACACAGCTGGCCGATTTTCGCTTTATCGCGCTCAATCGTCGAATGAGCTTACGAAATTCGTGAGATCAAGGCAGGAACTTGTTCCGCGGCGTGGTGTCCAAGGGAGTGAGGACGCGCGCAACCCTCACATCCCTGCGAGCGCGGCGCCGGTTTCCTGTACGCAATAAACAGGATGCTGGCGCCGCAAAACTCTTCCTTGCTTCGCAGCATTCTTGTGTGGAGGTGTGCGATGTCTCACGAATCCGGCCAGCGTTCTCACGACCATTTAGGTGTTTTGAACGGATGCCTCGTCGAAGGCGATCAGAGCAACAAACGCGTCAACGCCAGGTGCGGCGGCGGGCGCTGGTTTTTTCGGTAGCGGTACAGAGCGTTGTTGTCGCCGTTATTTTGCTGGTTCCGTTGTTTGGTAAGCCTGCACGGATTGCGCTCGCGAACGTCACGCCTCTGCCACCATACTCGCGCCCTGCGGCGAGACCACCTACCGAAGTGAGGCCCGCTACTTCGCACCCGCCGCAGAATGTCTGCAGGTTTTGCGCACCTCGTGCGATTCCGCCAACCATTGTGACGCATGTGGCGGCGGACCCGAACGATAGGGTCGACGCGCCGATCGTAGACAGCATTGAGGTTCCGGGCGCCCTTCCGGCACCGGAGTCGCGAGTTGTAGCGCGGCCGTCGCCACCGCGCACGCCGCCGGAGACTCCGCACGTCGTACATGTGACGCATATCGATCCGGCCATGCTGATCCATCGAATCGAGCCGGTGTATCCGACGCTCGCGCGCCAGATCGAGCGTTCCGGGCGTGTGGAACTCCGCGCCATTATTGCGACGGACGGCACGATCCAATCGCTTGAGGTCGTCGGAGGCGATCCGATGTTCTATCAATCGGCGTTAGAGGCCGTGCGGCAGTGGCGGTATACGCCGACTCTGCTCAACAACCAGCAGGTGCAGGTTGATACGTACATCACCGTGATTTACAACGTGCAGCGTTGATTTTGGACCACAAGGAAGCGCTTGGACGAACGCAGGACCGAAGACAGTGTGGAAGAATATGCCGCGACAGAAAAGCAGATCTCTCACCATCGTTCGCCAAAGGCAGGCGACCGGGTTCGGGATGACAGCGCGGAGGGATTTGGGATCAGAGGATGGGCTCGCCGGCATAGCGTCCGATGGCCTCTCGCGTTTTGTCGCGGAGGCGGATCAGGTCGTGCCAGCTGGCGGATTCGTTGCCGCCGGATGCCGCGGTTGCTGGGTAAATCGGTGGGGAAACGGTGATGGTGACGCTCGTGGGCCGCGGGATGTACGTTCCCTCTCGCAGAAATCTGCGGGTCCCCGCGAGGGAAACCGGGATGATGGGCACGCCGGCGGCCACCGCGGCTTTAAACGCACCTAGTTGGAAAGGGCGCACGCCATCGTCCGAGGTGAATGTGCCTTCAGGGAAGACGAAGACGGACTCGCCGTGGTGAAGAAGGTCTTCCATCTGTTCCGCCTGTCGAAGGCGGGAATTCTTGTCGGTGCGATCGAACCACAGATGCCCCATCTGTTTCAGGAAGGTTCCGATGAACGGCATATAGAGAACTTCTCTTTTCGCGACGAAGCGATACGAGACACCCAGGCCAAGCATCAGCGGTAGGACATCGAAGTAACTCGTGTGATTTGCGGCGTAAATCTTGGCGCCAGGCGTGTCCATGTATTCTTTGCCGACGACCCGCACGCGCAAGCCGACCAGCGGGAACAATATCTTGAGCGCCGACGAAGTGAAACGTCCCGCGGCGCGATGATCGGGAATGAGCGCCACGGCGGCGAACGTGGGTATGATCCAGAGAAGGAAGATCACGCCGAAGTAGAGACCGTACAGTATCTCCAGCGCGCGACGTGCGGCCGAGCCGATCGCGCGGCCAAAGCTTCGCGTGGCACCCGAAGCGCTCAAGCGGACGATCTGCAGCCATGCGGGTGCTCGCCCTGCGGACAGCGAGCCCTTGATGAAGAGCTGCTTGGTTTCCTCGCGGCGCAATTTGCCGCTCGACGTCTTCGGGATACTGCCGAGCGGAAGCAATTCCACGCGATCGGGCGGAAGACCCAGGCCGTGCGAGACTTGTTCGGTGACCGCGGCGGAAATTGCGGCACGCTTGCGCGCGTCGCGTTCGCGGACTTCCGCTACCACGATCAGTTTTTCCGTGCCGGAACCTTCGTCCTTCATGCCGAACGCGACGATGCAGCCTTTGCGGATCCCTTCGACGCGCGCGGTCAACTCTTCGACCTCGTGCGGATACAGGTTGCGCCCGCCTTTGATGATGATGTCTTTGACGCGGCCCGTTACATAGATTTCACCGTTGGCGCGGTAAGCGCGATCGCCGGAATCGACCCAGGCAAATTCGCCATCGTTTGCAGGCGGACCGAGAGGCAGCAGTTTCTGGGTAGCGGCAGCGTTGTGATAATAGCCGCTGCTTGCGGAAGGACCACGGAACCACAGGAAGCCTTCGGTGCGATCGGCAACCTCGTTACCATTTTGATCCACGATTCGGATCTCATGCCCAGGCAACGCCATGCCCGAGGAGACGAAGGAGATCGCGCTGAGTTCCGCTGAAGCGGAGGGCACCGCGCAGCCCTTCACGGTAAAGGTCTCACGCTCGACGCGATCGATCAGCGGCGCTCGATTTAGGGGCGGAACGGTTACGGCGAGCGAGGACTCCGCCAGGCCGTACACCGGAAGATGGGATTCGTTGCGAAAGCCGTAGCGGGCGAAACGCGCCGTGAAACGCTCCATCGTTTCCGGGTTGACCGGCTCGGCGCCATTCATGGCGACGCGCCACGAGCTGAGGTCGAGTCCTTCAATGTCTTTATCGGCAATTTTTCGCACGCACAGCTCGTAAGCGAAATTGGGTGCCGCGGCGATGGTGCCGCGGTGTTTGTGAAATGCCCAGAGCCAGCGTTCAGGACGCGTGAGAAACGCGAGCGGCGACATCACCGCGAGGGGCATGCCGAAATGCAGCAGCGTCAGCCACGCGCCGATGAGTCCCATGTCGTGGTACAGCGGCAGCCAACTGATGCCGACATCTCCCGGTCCCATTTGCACAGCGGTGCCGATGGCGCGCATGTTCGCCAGCAAATTCGCGTGCGTGAGCACGACGCCCTTGGGATCGCCTGTCGAGCCTGACGTATATTGCAAGAGAGCGATATCGCTCGAGCGTCGAGCACGGCTGCCGGTCAAATGTGCCGGTAATGCGCCAGGGGCGGGTGGCGGCGCTTTGTCCGCGGCGTCGAGGAGTTTTTCCGCATCGACGACGGCGGTGAGAGAACGCACGCGAGGTTCAAGCAAGTGTGCGACCGCTTCGGCGCGGCGAAAGGTCAGCAGCAGGCAGACTTCCGCGTTGTTGAGAATGGCGGCTTGGCGGGCTGCGTACTCTTCGATGCGGTCCGCGCGAAACGGCGGATAGATAGGAACGGGAATCGCTCCCGCAAGAAGAATGCCCGCGTAAGAAACAAAAAAAGCTCGCGATGTGGGCAGCATCAACGATACGCGGCCGCCGACGGGCACGCCGCGGCGCCCAAGTTCGAGCGCGCAACGCTGTGCGGCGGCGTACAGTTCGCCAAAGGTCAGGGTGACGCTGCGCTCTTCGCCAGCCGCATCTTCTTCCGTGATGAGCAGGTGCGCGCGTTCGGCATCGTGCTTGGCGCGATAGCGCAGCACGTCGAGCAGGGTCTCTGCCGAGAACGCTCCGGCCCGGGACGTTTCGCGCGACATCTGCTGTGCAGTCACCGAGGCTCTTAGAGCAGATGGTGCTTCGTCCTCGACACTGGCTGCGCCGGGAGCGCTGACAATCGCGCGCGTGAGGTCTTCGGGAGTGTTGGCTTCCGCCGCAACGCTGTCGGACAACCGCACGCCGAACTCGGTTTCGAGGCGCGCGAGCAACTCCACCCGTTCCAGGCTGCCAAGTCCGAGGTCGCGATCGAGTAGCGACGCGGATGTGAGCATCGGCAACGCGCCTTGGCTGCCTAATTCGGCAAGCAGGCCGCGTACGATCTCGAGCACTCGCTCGCCAGTGCCCGACGCGTCGAGTTGTGCAGTGGTCGTCGCCACGAGTTTCTTCGGGAGGGGACCGCTCTTCGGCAGGAGGCTATCACGCACTGCCGACGATTCCTATAATGTCATCGCCAATATGTGCTTGGGATTCACTATTTGTGAATCCCGTGTGAATGCTTATGCCGATTTCTGTTTCGTCTGCGGCGGCGTCGGAGGCGCGTAGTCCTTCGGCAGCAACGTTGTTGAAAGGTCCACGCCGGAAAGATCCGCGCCGCTCAAATCCGTCTCGCGCAGGATGGCCACTCCCAAGTCCGCGCCGCTGAATTTCGCGCCATTCACGTTGGCGAGGCGCAGGTTCACGTTGCGAAGCTGCGCGCCTCGAAAGTTAACGTTCGAAAGATCGCAACGGAAGAATTCGATTCCACTCGCCTGGGCTTCACTCAAGTCCGCGCCAGGCAGGATCGCTTCCGTCAGGTCGGCATTGCGCAGGTCGGCCTTGTGCAGGTTGGCTCCGGATAGGTCAGCGCCCGGGAGCTTTGCTTTGCGAAGATCGCTCCCCGCGAGATTCGCGTTGCGCAAAATGGCACCGCTGAGATTTGCGGTGCTGAGGTCTGCGTTGGACAAATCAGCCCCGCTTAAGTCTGCGCGCAACCCGCCGTCTCGTCCGCGAAAAAAGCGATCGTGGGCTTCAAGAATTTCCGTCAGTTGCTCTCCGTTGTGCTTGATGCTCTTTGGTTTGCGCAAGCCCATGTAGCGTCCATCCTCAGGTCCGGCCTCTATTCTACTGGATGGCTGGCCCCCCTGAAAGTCCTGAAGGTCTGTGAAGAAGTCAAAGTTGCGCTAGGCGCGCCCCGTCGCGCTTGTGGTACTGTGAGCCAAATGCGAAAAAGATCATTGGATTGGGGCCTAGCTTGAAGCAGCTTTCCCGGCTGGCGTTGGTGCTGCTTCTCTTTCTCGCTTGGTCTGCACGCCTGCGTACTGCGGCAAGCTCGACAGCACTTGCATTGACGCACGTCACCGTGATTGATGCGATTGGGAATACAGCACGACCTGACCAGTCGGTTGTTATTCTCGACGGGCGTATCACCGCGAACGGGCCCTCGTCGCGCATCAAGCTGCCCAAGGACGCGCGGGTTATCGACGCCCGCGGGAAATATCTCATCCCAGGCTTGTGGGACATGCATGTCCATATCGCCGGACTCAATGCTGATCCCGCATGGAGCAAGCAAGTTCTGCTTCCGCTTCTGCTGGCCAACGGTATAACCGGCGTCCGCGACATGGGTGGCGACCTGGAGGCACTCCTCGTCTGGAAGCGCGAAATCGAGAGCGGCACTCTGATGGGGCCTCACATTGTGGCCTGCGGACCTTTCCTTGTGGGTTCTGGGAAGAAGACCGCCGAACAATATCCCGTCACCAACGCCGACGAGGCACGCGCTGCAGTCCGCGACCTAAAGCATCGCGGCGCTGAGTTCATCAAGGTCATTTCCGTCCCGTCGAAAGAAGTCTTCTTTGCGATCGCCGACGAAGCCAAAAAACAAAACATACCTTTCGCCGGGCACTTGCCGTTTCAAGTGAGCGCGCAGGAAGCTTCCGACGCGGGGATGCGCAGCATCGAGCACCTTCTTTACAGCGCGTTCTCGCTGTCGTTTTCTTCCAAGGCGGACGATCTACGCCGCCGGTTGGTTGCGGCCGAGGAGAAAGGCGACTCCGTGGCCTGGGAGCAGATCGCGCACGAGTCCGATGCGACGTATGACAAGGAAAAGGCCGCCAAATTATTTCAGACCTTGAAACGAAGTCGAACTTGGGTGACGCCAACCCTGGCTTCGCTCGACATCACCGCCCACCCGGAAGACTGGAGCGTGGATGATCCGGAATTGGCGTTCGTGCCGCCGTCCTTGGCGAAGCAGTGGCGCGACTCGTTCCAGGACGCGGCAATGAAAGAGCGTGCCGCCTGGCTGGCAAGGCAAGCGGCGAATGACTGGCGGCTAACCGGTGAATTGCATCAAGCTGGAATACCCCTTCTGGTGGGTTCCGACTCCCTTGATCCGTTTGTCTTTCCTGGAGAAAGCTTGCACAGAGAGCTGGCGGAGCTGGTGCGCGCGGGTTTGCGTCCCGCGGAGGCGCTGCGATCGGCGACTGCCGGGGCAGCGCAGTTCCTCGGGCGCGTGCAAGATCTCGGGACTGTCGATGTCGGAAAGCTCGCCGATTTGGTGCTGCTCGATGGGAGCCCACTCGAGAGCATAGCGAATACGCAAAGAGTGAACGCGGTCGTGCGCGGTGGCATCTATTTGGATCGGGCAGTGCTGGATAAGTTGTTGTCGCAGGCGAAGTCTGCCGCTGCCTCGGTGCCCGCGAAATAATTCTTTGCGTTCGCCTCAGTTGTGTAGTCTTACGATAGAGGGTGTATGAACCGTAGAGTCAATTCCGGTTTTCGACGGCTTGCTGGGATGTTGCTGCCGGCGTTGGCGCTCGTGACCGCGTTCGTTGGCACGTTCCTCAGCAATTGTTCCGCCGCCGCGCAATCACAAGATACCGAGAAAGAAATCGTCGCCAATCTCGCCGGCGGCCGCGTGATCGTTCACGTGACCAAGGACAATGTGATTGTCTTTGCGGCCATCGACAATCCGGTCGAAGCTGGATCAGTCCCTCCACGCGTCGCCGACCTCGACAGTACGCACGTTGGCGTGCTGCTGGGAGCGTCGGAATGGCGATTGCCTGCTGACCCAAAACCCATTCGACTGGACCGGGACTTTCAGAGGATTGGGCGACGCGACCCTCGAAACGCGCCGGATCCCAACGGGGCGGAGCCCGATCTCGAGACTCTTGGCGTGGCCTTTCTGGAAACACTACGGCCGTTAACAGCGCAACTCCATCACAAGATCGACATTGGCAGTGATGAGCCGCTGTTCGAAATCGTGATCATCGGTTTCGCCCCCAATCACTACGGACCGGAGGTCTGGACGGTTGAATATCGAATCCAGCAGGAACAAGTTGGTGTTCGCGCAGAGTATTGGCAGACGCGGATACTCCGTCCGCGATTCACCCAGCTTTATCCGCCAGAGAAGCACGCGCCTCGAACGATTGTGGAAGCGCGCTACCCGTCGAATGTCAAAGCGCCGACGGTGATGGAGATGATTCAGGGGAACGACCCGCGCGTGGCGCAGCTTCGCAACGGTGAGCCGCGTTTTGGCAAGGTGTTGGAGGTGGTTGATCGCGGACAGGCGCAGAAGGCGGTGTCCATTGATGCTCAGGATTTCATGCGCGCGCTCTTGCCGCTGATCGCCGGCAAGGCGAATTTTATGCTCGGCAAAATGGACGAGGAGCGCGGCGTCGATTGGATCGTGCCGCCGGAAGAGCCGGTTGACAAGACGAAAAAAGACGACAAAGATCGGCCGCCCGATGCGCCTTCACTGCGCAAAAAACCACAGAGGTAAATCGGCGCCCGGAACCAAGCGTTCCGAAGTTTCAACAAGCGAAACTGCCGACGAAACTCTTTCGATCGCATCGCCGCGACGCAAGATTCCCCCTGAGACAACTCGGCACAGTATGCCTCGCCTGCCCCAGATTTCCTTCCGAAGTCCCGGGCGCACTTTTTCGAGTTGATCGCACGGCGTGTATACCGCGCTCACTTCCAGCCGCACATCTCCGATTTGCACCTGTTCGCCAGTCTTCAGCCCATTCACGTTCAGGCCTTCCGTCGTGATGTTTTCTCGGATGATGCCGGGCTGCAAGTTCATGGCTTCGAGCGTTTCACGTCCATCCCCGCGACGGCCGAGGTGTCGACGAGCAATACCTGCCGCTTTCCTCCTGGCCGGGCGTGTGCTTATCCCTGAAAGCCTGCATTAGTGATGACTGGGACGTCCGGCAGCTCCTCCCATTGGCAGGCGCTTCTTCGGCGCTCGAAATAAGTGCAGCACCCGGGCCCGGGCCATGGTCGTTAATCTCCCGCGGCATTTACGCGATTGGCTCGTGCGGCAATGTCGTTGCGGTAGTGCATGCCATCAAAGTGAATTTCGGCGATTGCGCCATATACAGCTGACAGGGCGGTGTCGAGTGAGGGACCAGCCGCTGTTATACCCAAGACTCGACCTCCATTCGTGACTATGGAGTTGCCAACCCTTTTCGTTCCGGCGTGTAGGGCCTTCACACCAGTATGTCGCGCTACATCGGTTAGTCCGGAGATTGTCTTCTCCGTTTCAAACTTACCGGGATACTCGCCGGACGCCAGTACGACGCACACGCTCGCGCCCGGCTTCCACTTAAGTTTTGACGGGTCAAGCCTGCTGGCGGTGGCATCGGAGAGGACGTCCGCGAGGTCGAAATCCATCCGTGCGACGATTGCCTGTGCTTCGGGGTCGCCCAGACGGCAATTAAACTCGAGCACTTTGGGTCGGGAAGGGCCAAGCATCAGGCCAAAATAAAGGAAACCCTGATATCGAATGCCGTCCGCAGCCAGCCCCTGGATTGTCGGCTCGACGACATCGCGCAATATGGCATAGCGCGTTGATGGCGAAAGCAAGTCGTCGCTTGAATAGGCCCCCATTCCCCCGGTATTCGGGCCCTGGTTGCCGTCGAATGCCCGTTTGTGGTCGCGCGTGGGAACGAGGGGGGCATAACGCTCACCGTCCGTAAGTATAATGAAGGAGAGCTCATCTCCCTGCAGGGTTTCTTCCAGCAGGATGCGGTGGCCGCCTGGCCCGAACTCACTTCCCAGCATGACGCGCTCGATGAAGTCGCGCGCGGTGGCATGATTCGGCGCCAGGAGAACTCCCTTGCCGGCGCATAGGCCGTCGGCCTTGATGACCACAGGCCAGTCCACATTGTCCAGCGCGGATATAGCGTCCTGAGCCGATTCATAAGCTCCATACATTTTGGCGGTGGCGATGTTATGGCGCTGCAGAAACTCCTTCGCGAAGATCTTGCTGCCTTCAAGTTGAGCAGCCTGCCGGGAGGGAGCGATAATTGGCCAATTTCGCTCTGTGAAAGCATCGCCGATGCCGTTCACGAGCGGAAGCTCCGGGCCGACCACGGTCAGATCTGGTTTGAGCTTATCCGCGAGATCGACGAGTTGTGCGACGTCACCCGGGTCCGTCGCGATGCATTCCGCTTCGTCTGAGATTCCAACGTTGCCGGGCACGCACCAGATTTTATCGACGTGCGGACTCTCGCGAAGTTTCCACACCAGCGCGTGTTCGCGGCCACCGCCGCCGATGACTAGAATTTTCATGAGTTCCGACGCGATGCGTTAGCTCTCCAGCAAACGATAATCGCTGAAGAAGGCTCTGTCAACCGTTTGGGGAGTCGAGCACAGAGCCGCAGAGTCACGGCGTGGCCAGATTAGGTCACAGCGATTTTGGAGTTGATTCAAGAAACGGCTGGCTGCAACCGGCGCGCTTTTCTAGGCGGAGCCTACCGCGCGGATCGGAATGGTTACACCGTGGGAAGCATCGGAGGACGCGAGCATGTGGCAGCGCCCGTCGAAAATTCCGCCGGGATCAATCACCATGCAGGGCGAATGCACTTCGCCGGTTACCACGCCCCTCGCTTGAATCTCCACTCGGCCCTTCGCAAATATCACTCCGTCAAATCGGCCGGCGATTACCACGCGATTGCCTTCGATTTGACCTTCGACTTTGGCGCCCTCTCCGAGTATGACGGTCTGCTCGGAAATAATATTTCCCTTGACGTTGCCGTCAACGCGAAAAGTTCCTTTGAGCTGGAGGGTGCCTTCGAGCGTCACTCCTTGGTCAATGAAACCCGTCCATTCTTCATTGGTGCCATTTCTTGAAACGCCGGGCCACTTCCAAGCCATGACAACCCCCGTTCGACACTTCTACTCTAGCCCTCTGCACGCACAAGTCAACGCGACGTGAGATCCTAGTTGTCGAATGAGGTCACTGAACCAAAGGACATCGCACGCATCTCGCGCGTGACAGTGTCTGTTTTTGCGAGCTACTTCATCAGCCGATCGTAAAGACCCATGAGCTGCGCATCGTCGTAGTATTCCAGGATGAGCTGGCCTGGGCGCATCTTTGTCCTCGGCCGCAGAAGTGCCTTGGTTCCCAGATATCGCTGTAATTCTTCCAGTGCTGCGCGAATGTTCGCATCGACATGGATTTCAGCAGGCGCGCCGGTGCCTCGTGAACGGCGAGACGCGAGGCGCTCGATCTGTCGCACCGTCAAACCTCCACGCGCGGCGCGCTGGGCGTAGCGCATGCGGAGTTTGGAATCTTGCACAGCCAGGAGGCCGCGGCCGTGGCCAGCCGTCAATTTTCCTTCCTCGATCCAGTCCTGAATGGTTGGTTCCAGCTTCAGTAAGCGAATAGCATTCGCAACCGTGGCGCGGTCCTTACCCGTGCGCTCAGCGACCGCTTCCTGCGTCAGTTGGAATTCGTCCATAAGCCGCTCAAAGGCCCGGGCCGCCTCAATGGCGTTCAGATCCTCTCGCTGGATGTTCTCCACCAGCGTCATTTCCAAGGCGAGTTCATCCGGCACGTTGCGAACAATCGCCGAAACTTTGGTTAGTCCGGCGCGCTGGGCCGCTCGCCATCGGCGTTCGCCCGCAATCAGCTGGAAACGGCTCCCGATCGCGCGTACGACGAGGGGCTGGATAATGCCGCTAGCCTTGATCGACCGGGCGAGCTCATCGAGAGCCTCCTCCCGAAATCGCGTGCGCGGCTGAAACGGACTGGGATCGATCAGATCGGCATCAATTTGGAGCGGGCCACCTGTAGCGGCGGAATCCCGGGCGGGTGCTACGGCAGCGCCGTTGAATCCAGTTGGATAAGATGGTGCTCCAGGCGCGGGTGTGGCGGGGACCTGTGGTTCAGGCTCCCGAATGAGCGCTCCGAGCCCCCTTCCCAACGCGTTTCTCGTCATTGACTAGTACCTCCTGAGCAAGTTGTGTGTAGCCTTCGGCCCCTTTGCTGTGGATATCATAGAAAATAATAGGCTTACCGAAACTCGGTGCTTCGGCGAGCCTAACGTTTCGGGGAATCAAAGCTTGGAATACCTGAGCACCAAAAAAGCTGCGCAGGTCGGTTGCTACCTGGCGCGACAGCGTTGTTCTCTCATCGTACATCGTCAGCAAGATGCCTTCGATCTCTAGGCGAGGGTTTAGCGTGCGGCGAATTCTCATGAGAGTATCTAATAGCTCAGAGACTCCCTCGAGGGCCAAATATTCGCACTGGATGGGCACAAGAACAGAGTTCGCGGATACAAGTGCGTTCAATGTGAGCAAGTCCAAGGCTGGCGGGCAATCCAGAATAATGAAGCGATAACGATCGGTAAGAGTATTGAGCATTCCTTGCAGCTTATATTCACGTTGTTCGGCCGTAACGAGCTCAACGGCTGCCCCCGCGAGGTTTTTGTCGGCGGGCAACACATCAAGGCCCTCAACTTGTGATTTTTGGACGATCTTGTCAAAAGGCTCGCCCAAAATCAGCGCGTGGTATAGCGTGCGGCGGGATGGATCTTTTGGGAACCCAATGGCGGCCGTGGCATTGGCTTGAGAGTCGCAATCGACGAGAAGTGTCGGCTGTTCGACGGCTGCGAGGCACGCGGCCAAGTTCACAGCCGTTGTGGTCTTTCCTACGCCGCCTTTTTGATTTGCCACCGCGATGATTCGCGCCAAGAACACCTCGATGGGCGAAAACTTAGCAAAGCCTTCGGGCATATGCAAGGTGTTTCACGTGAAACGCGAGACTTTTCTCTTGGTGACCCAAAAAGCCCGCGGTGGAACAACGTGTGTTCCACGTGGAACGCACCCGCCCAATTTGTGTGCGAGAAGATGCCACAGGGGGCGGCGGCTTGCCGGGTGTTCCACGTGAAACGTCAGTCCGGCTTCGCGCCAGGTCAGCGTACGCGCCACCGATGATTTTTCTCATTCCCGCATGCCCGCCTCCTATGTAGACGCTGGGCTTCAGCCCGGCGAACCGCTGCAGCATGGGTCTTTGCCTCCTCACGGTCAAGCAGAGGCGCAGCGGGATTCAAAGGACGCAAGAATCACGTCTACTCAGTTTCAATTTCGTAAGTCTATTAAGAAATCGCGTGACCAAAGGTGGAGCGCAAATTCACTTCAGCGGACCGCGCATCCGTTTCACGTGGAACAAGCGGAACAAGCGCCTTCGTTCGAGCATAGAGTGTTTCACGTGGAACGGTAGCAGATGACTCGCCAGCCGAAAGAGTGGAACATTCCGGTCTTCGTATTCTGGAAGCCGCCACCAACCACGCCGAACAGCCCATGACGCGTGGTCGATTCCTGCCGCCTCAATTGCGCGTTAATACCTTCGTCGGGCAAATCCGAAAATAATTTGATACTATTTGAGCCCTCAGAGGCTTGATGCGCTCTCTCTGGTGCCAACCAATAGAAACCGCCTGAGCGACTGGGGAATTTGAATCGGTTCGCGCCATTCCCACACCGGGTGGCCCCTTACCTCGTCCAAATCCCGTCCTCCGATCCAAAGTAGCGCTTGCTTCGCATCTACCTGAGCGGATGCCGCCCATTTCAGAAACGCCTGAAATTCTCCGACTGCTCGAGAGCATACGAAATCCAGCGGCGTCAGCTCCTCGCCGAGGTCCTCGTAGCGGCTAACAATGACCCGTGCCCCCTCTAGTTCCAGATCGCGAACTGTTTCCGCCAGGAAAGTAGCCTTCTTGACATTCGATTCCACAAGAAATACCTCCAAATCCGGCCGGATTATCTTGAGAGGAAGGCCTGGGAAACCGCCGCCGGAGCCCACGTCGGCCAGCCGACCAGTGTCAAGAGAAGCGACTGAAACTGCAAACATAGATTCGCAGAAGTGCCGGTACAATATTTCGAGAGGGTCTCGAATCGCCGTTAGATTGACGGCCTCGTTCCATTTCAACAACATCGTCATATATCGTTGAATCTGCGCGACTTGCTGTTCGCCGACCGTAAGCTTGAACTCCGCAAGAGCTCGATGAATTGTATCGGACGAGGGAACCCCAGGAACAGGAGGGGGCATGGGTTGAGGATCAGCGCCTTTCTAAGGGTTGGGTATCTATGGTCTCATCTGTAACACCAGTGTTATGAATAAGATAGCGTGGTGCAGCGACTCCGGCTACAGTATCGACCGCCGTATGCCACGCCATCACTGGAATTAGGCTGCCGAACGCGACTCGAGCTACTCCGAAAATCAGCCCCAAGAGTATCGTCCCCACCAGCCCACCACGCCCTTGATATAGGTGAGCGGCTCCAAACAGCAGGGACGATATCACGATCACGCTCCACGAAGGCAGCCCAGCGCCAGCGAGCGCGGCCATAGCGAAGCCTCGATACAGGAACTCCTCGCAGATGCCAGCGGTCACGGCCAGCGCGAAGAACGGCACCCGCTCCCTCGGTGACTGAGGCAGGATTCTTTCCGCTAGAGCTTGCAACCGTTCGCGCGCCTTTTCGGGCATACGCCCCATCCGGCGTAGATTAAACCATTGCAGAGTGGCAACGATGCCGCTGCCGACGATTGCCCCCGCAATTGGCGTCCAGGCGCGCGGCGCGGACAAGCCGAGTTGAGCGGCGCTGAAGCCATGAGCCCAGGCACGCCAAGCAACGACGGCGACGGCGACCCATTGAAACGCGATGGTTGATGCGTACAGCGAAACACGCTCTGCCGGACTGACAGAAGGCTTCGCCAGAAGCTCACGCAAACGATAGCGGCCGCGCCACGGCACAACGGCGCCGAGCACAAAGAAAATCAGCCAGATGTCCCAAGGCATCCGGAATGAGAGCACGTTCCGAAGTGAGGCGCAACTTCGAGAGCTCGATGATATTGCCGGATACACGTAACAAGTCACGAGCGCAAAGGCGCGCGCATCTTTATAATGCGATACGTGAGGTGGACGCTTGCGATGAACCACGTGAATGTGAAATTGACGTCGATGGCGAAGGCCGCCGGATGCGCCGCAAAATTAAATCCGGCAACGCTGGACGCGGTGTTGCGCAAGTTACCGCGGCAAACGGACCCGAATGTTCTGGTAGGTTTTGACACCAACGATGACGCGGGAATTTATCGATTGACGGACGAATTAGCGCTGGTGCAGACCGTCGATTTTTTTACGCCCATCGTGGATGATCCGCACTTGTTCGGACAGATCGCCGCAGCGAACGCACTGAGCGACGTGTACGCGATGGGCGGACGTCCGATCTCATCGTTGTCGATTGTCGGATTTCCGGAGAATGGTGACCCGGAAATTCTGGAGGAAATCATTCGCGGCGGCTTGTCGAAAATGGGCGAAGCGAAATGCAGCGTGATCGGCGGGCACTCGATTCGCAACGAAGACATGCTTTTTGGTTACGCAGTCACTGGAGTTGTGAATCCCAATCGCGTGTGGCGAAATGTCGGCGCGCGCGCAGGCGACACGCTTATTTTCACAAAGCCGTTAGGCACCGGTGTGATCACCACGGCGCTGAAAAAAGATCGCGCCACTGACGAATCCGTTGCCGCGGTTGTCACTGCGATGACCACGCTGAATCGCGCCGCGGCGGAAGCGCTGCAAGAAATCGAAAATCAATCGGCGGCGTCGCAAACGATTCACGCCGTTACCGACGTGACTGGATTTAGTTTGCTCGGCCACGCGCGCGAAATGGCGCTCGGCGATCCTGCGCGCGGCGTCGAACCAGTCTCTCTAGAAATCGATCACGCAGCTTTCGACTATTTTCCAGGCGCGATCGAAGCCGCTCGCGATGGGCATCTTTCCGGTGGCCTGAAAAACAATCGCGCCTTCATCGGCGAGTGCGCGGTGTTCGACGCCGGCGTTTCGCGCGAATATCAGGATTTGCTGTTCGATCCGCAAACGTCGGGTGGTCTGCTGGCGGCGATTTCGCCGGACGCCGCCGCGTCCGTACTCGCGGCGCTGCTGCGTCATGGTGTCTCCGCTCATCGCGTAGGCCGCGTCATCGCGAAACGCTCGCCGTTAATTTTCGTGCACTGAGAAATTTCCGCCGCGGCGATAGCTCTTATACACTCCCAGCATGGATACGATCACTCACGGAATCGCCGGCGCGCTGATTGGCAAAGCTATTTTTCGTGGCGACGAAATGTTCGCGTTGCGCCCCATGAATCGCGCGCGTGTGATCACCTGGTCGCTGATGCTCGGCGCGATCTTTCCAGACTCCGACGTGTTTCGGGAAATGTTTTCGCACAACGATTTGCTCATCCTCACCTGGCATCGCAGCATCACGCATTCCCTGATTTGCTTGCCGATTTTCGCTCTCGCGCTCGCGGCGCTGACGCGTTGGCTTGTGCGCTGGCGAAAATGGGAGGCGCCATCATTCGCCGCGCTGGCGGGAATTTATGCCATTGGCATTGCGAGCCACATTCTGCTGGACCTGGTGACGTCCTTCGGCACCATGATCTGGTCGCCGCTGCGATGGTCGCGCCCTGCATGGGATTTAATCTTCATCGTGGACTTTACGTTCACGGCGATTCTCCTCGTGCCGCAAATTCTTCCGTGGGTATATCAGAAGCCGGAAGGCTTGCGGAATCGCGCCCTGGGAAGCTGGTTCATGTTCTTTCTGGGGACACTGGTCGTTGCCGGAATCGCGCGTGCCGTCGGCGCGCCACTATCGGTCGAGGCCATCCTTTTCGCGATTGTGATTCTCGCCGCGGTGTTCCTGCTTCCGTCACTTCGAGGTTTCGGTCTGAAGGTCAAGCGCGCGTCGTGGAATTTCGCGGGAGTTGCCCTCGCCCTGTGCTATTTGGCGGCGGCGTTTTTTGCGCACCAGGCCGCATTTGCCCGCGTGCAAAAGTTTGCCGCGAGCGAGCATCTCGACGTTCAAGCCATTGGCGCTCTGCCTTTGCCGCCGTCGCTCTGGCACTGGGATGGGCTCGTTCGCGCGCCGCGCGGAGTGTACGAGCTGCGCATTGATTTCGGCGACCCAGCCGGCGAAAACGGATTACCCGCGGGCACGACCGTGCAAGCTTTTCCGATCGAGTACCGTTTTTATCCCGACGCTCCCGCGAACTCCTACATCGAAGCTGCGAAGCGCCTGCCCGAGGTGCAAACGGTCCTCTGGTTCGCGCGTTTCCCGGTAATGCGCTTTCACAAAGAGGGCGGCGGCGCGGTCGTGGAAATTTCCGATTTACGTTTCCCGCACGTTCGGCCCGACCGGCCCTCTGCGTTCACGTATCGCGTGCTCTTCAGTGCCACTGGAACGGTTTTGTCACAGGGATGGGATAAGTAAACGCGTGGCGAGCGCGATCACAGTCAAACTCTAGCGGCGCGGCTGACTCTCAGCGGGATGAATCACCACTTGGCGTTCTTCGCCGACTCCCACGCTCTCGGTGCGAATGCCCGGCATCTCTTTCAGCGTCAGGTGCACGATGCGCCGTTCGCGCGATGACATGGGATTCAGCCGAAAAGGCTGCTTCGAAGTCTGCACGCGTTCCGCAGCCACCCGCGCAGTCATGCGCAACTCCTCGAAACGCAACGCGCGATAGCCGCCACAATCGAGATGGATCTTCTCGTGGAACGCGGGTTCGAGCCGCAGCGCGCGGAACGCCAGGTGCTCCAGCGCTTTCAGAAGTTCCGCCCCATGTTCGAGCAGCAACTCCTTGTCCCGCCCGTCGAGGTCCGCGATGACTTCCGCGTCGCCCCCAGGTTCTCCTGCCGGCGCGATCGCCCGAACGGTCACTTTCAGCTGAAATCCAGCCTTGCGCACGGTCGTCTCCAAAAATTGTCGCAGCGCCTCAGCCGCGGCCTCGCGGTCGAGATGGCCGTCCTTGATCAATTCTAGAGACATGAGTTCCTTGCGAGAATCTAACAATTGCAAAACTGACGCCAGGCTCAACACTCAACGACTGTTACGACTTCTTGCCCTTCGCGGGTTTAACAGCCACAGCCGTCACCGGATGCGTGCGATTCAGCCACCACTGCTGCAAGATCCCGACAAGGCTGCTGGTGAGAATATACACCGCCAGGCCGCTGGAAATCGGCGAGATCATGAAAATGCCCGCCATCGTCACCGGCATGATCTTCATCATCATTTGCTGCTGCGGGTCCGTCGAGGTCATCGGCGTCATCTTCGACACCAGGTACATCGACAATCCCATGACGATCGGCAGCACATAATAAGGATCCTTGGCAGACAAATCCGTGATCCACCCGAACCACCGCGCATGCCGCATCTCGATCGCATAACGCAGCGTAGTGTTCAGCCCGATCCAGATCGGCATCTGCAAAAACATCTGGAAGCAGCCGCCGACAGGATTGATGCCTTCGCGGCTGTACACCGCCATCACTTCCTTGTTCATTTCCGCTTTGCGCGGATCGCGCATCGAATATTTCTTATACTTGTCCTGGATCTGCTTGATTTCCGGCGCCACCCGCTGCATTTTCAGCGTCGACTTGTAGCTAGAAATCCGCAAAGGAAACAGCAGTAGATTGATGACCAGAGTCAGAACGACGATATCCCAACCCCAATTGGTAATGTACTTGTTCAGCCACTTCAGCCCGTGAAACAGTGGATCGGCGATGAATTCCAGCCAACCAAAATTCACCAGCGCGTGCAGCGGCGGATTCATTTTCTTCAGTTCGTCGTAGTCCTTGGGGCCGACGTAAACGCGGAGCGCCAACGACGGTTGCGCAGCGGCGGCCGTCGCCACTTGCGGCACCGGTTCCTGCGTGTCTTTTCCTTCGGCTTGCACCGTTCGCGAGACTCTCCAATAGCGCGTCTCCAGCGTGCCCGGTGCCGCGCCGTTCGGAGGCAGAAACGCTGCCGCAAAGTAACGATCTTCGATGCCGTCCCAATCCTTGCCGCCCTGCCAGACTTCCGGTGGCCACTTCTCCGTCCCCTCGAGCTTCTTG
Source organism: uncultured Acidobacteriota bacterium (assembly GCA_963721915.1). Classification (GTDB taxonomy): domain Bacteria; phylum Acidobacteriota; class Terriglobia; order Acidiferrales; family UBA7541; genus Acidiferrum. The sequence continues at coordinate 374,488 of CAVRLD010000018.1, forward strand.
GCCGGGATGTCGGTAAGCTTGCCGTTCTCGGTGTAAAACACGGAGACCGTATCGATCGGCGCCGGATTCGAAACCGTCAAGTCACCGAACCCGCCGAGCCATCCAATTCCCGCCCTCGCCGGAGCGCCATTCATCTTCACCGTCGTCTCCACGCGCACCACGTACGTGTGATCGAAGTGAAATCGCTTGGTCACCTCCAGGTGTCCGTCGCTCCACGAGAATTCCGCGTCGGCGGGAGCGTGCAACGTAGCGGCGGGCGAGGAAATTTGGTACAAGCCACCATTTGCAGCGCCCTGGAGCTGCTCGTCGTCCATCACCAACGCAAACGGCCAGCCGCCGGTCTGCTGCGCCGCTTCCGCATGCACAACGTCCAGCACGCGTGGCGGCTTCGAGTCGTCCAGATATTTTTTCAGCTGCCAGCTCTTCACCACCGCGCCGCGATTGGAAAGTTCCACGCGGTAAAGGTCATTTTCGACCACCAGCGTCCGCTCGTCCGTGTCGTTCTTGGGCGTCACCTTTACGGCCGCGGCCGCAGCTCCGGACATCCCTGTGGCTGTTCCTTTCGGCAAGGCAGCAGGAGTGTTAGTAGGAGAAGTTGAAGATGTCGTCGGGCTGCCAGGCGTCGCCGGACCGGTCTGAACCGGCCGATTCGCTTGAGGGACGATGGGAGGCTTGGGCGAAAAGAACCGCGTCCACAGCAAAATCACAGCCATCGAGAGCAGCGACGCCGCCAGCAACCGCATCTCGTGACCAAACTTGGGTTTCTTATCCGCCTCGCTCACGTAGGAACCTCACGACTGGCGGCCGCAGAGTGGCAAACGTCCCGTGCCAGCGCTTCCGATGACAATCGGTCCAAATTTTCTGTGCCAAGCCCATTTTCAGGCACTGGATCGTAGCCAAACCGCCGCGAAAGCGGCTGACAGCGCGCCAGCCGTTTCAAGGTAAGCCAAGCCCCACGCGCAAGCCCAAATCGCTCAATGGCTTCATAAGAGTATTGCGAACAGGTAGGCTGAAACCGGCAACTCCCAGCAAACAGCAAGGACAGGTAAGCCTTATAAAATCGCAGCGCGAACAGAGCCGCCGCAACACCAACGCCGCGCCCTCGAGTAGCACAGACACTCTTGTCTGTGCCCCCCCGTAGCGGTGTCGCAAACTGTGCCGCAATCGGCAAGCTCGATCCCCGCGGAGCTGTCACCATCTCTAAGTCGGATTCCCCACCAACCGCAGCAACTCCGCCGTCAACGCAGCAAACTCCGCCCGCGCGACCGACTTCTTCGGGTGAATGACGATGTCCCATCCTGCAGGTATCTCCTGGCGATGACAGCGCACAATCTCTCGCACACGCCGCCGGATGCGATTGCGTACCACCGCACCGCCCAGCGCTTGCTTGATGCTGAAGCCGAAGCGGCTCTCCGGCAGTTGGTTCGCGCGAAAGAAAACAGTGAAGTGGGAATTCGAGCGGCGTTTGCCCGTGCGATACACAGCATCAAATTCTCCCCGCCGCACAATCCGCGCTTCGCGGGGAAACTCCAGAGCCCCCGGCTTACTCGGGCGTGAGCCGATGGCGTCCCTTCTTGCGGCGCGCCGCCAATACTTTGCGGCCTCCGACGGTCTTCATGCGTACCCGAAATCCGTGCGTCTTCGCGCGCCGCCGTTTATTCGGCTGATATGTTCGCTTTGGCAAAGCAATCCCCCTCTGGTTCCTATTCCGGTTACTGCGATTATTCCCTGCTCATACTACGCGGCGCGCGAATTCGTAGTTTCAACGGCCGCACGCCTCGCGTTGTCCGCACAAATGGACATACGTCGACAAGCCGCGTCAGCGGCCTATTCCGAATCAATAAGTGTAGTCGACCCTCGCGCACGCGGTCAAGAAAACTGCGGGGCGGCGAGTTACTCCCCTTCTAACGTCAAATGCACTTCCTTCATTTCCGTAATTTCTGTGATGACGATCGCGCGCGTCCCGTTGCGCTCAAATACGATTCCAGTCGCCCGCACATATTTGCCCACGAAGGGCATCAGCTTCTTCCGCTGATCGTAATCCGGCATTTTGTCAGAGATAGGCAGATACAGGTCGCCATCCTTGGTCAGAATAACGAGCGGCGAACCGGCCCTTACGCATCCCAGCACGCACTTCATACTCAAGTGAGTTGCGTTCCCATCGAGGTTCTGAATGGGACATGCAATATCTCGAACCAAGCCCTCAATCGTGGCCTTCGACTTATTTGCCCGGGCGTCTTCCATCGACGTTTTCTGTGGAGGCGGTAGCGCTGCCACGATCGACGCAACACCGCAGCCGGCCAGCAAGCAAAGGCGCAGAATTCGTTTCATCCGTTTCTCCTAGCCAGTCACGTCAATCGCGGAGTTCGGCGGGTGGCCCGCCCTTGCGGTTTTGGTTTTCGCAAGAGTGGGTCTTCTCCCCGGGTGCCCCACCCTCGGTTTTTTTGACGATGGGGTTTTTCTCACCACAATCCATCAGCCCGTATGCGCCTTCTTATATTCATCAAACGCCGCCAAAAATCTCTCCACATCCCCCCGCAACAAATAATACGGCGTGGAAAGCCGCAACTTCGAAGGCTCCCCGCCACGAATCCGAATCTTCTTCGCAGTCCACATCCACTTCTCCAGTTCCATGCGCACGATCGGCGGCACGTTCACAGTCACAATCGCGCACCGCAGTGCCGGATCAGGTGACGTCCACGACTCGGCCTTGCGCTTCAGCATCTCCTTCAGCATGTAATCCGCCGTCTGCCGGTGCCGCTTTTCAATCCGGTCCATCCCGATCTGATTCGCCAGCTCAATCGCCGCCCGCAGGCCCCACAACGCCGGCACATTCGAACTGCCGATCCGCTGAAATCTCTCGGCCTTCAGTTTCGGATCGTCCCAGCCCTCGGTCGCAATCGTGTTCCATACGCGATCCATCACTTCCTCGCGCATATACAGAAAGCCCGAGCCTTTCGGCGCCTGCAGCCACTTGTGCGGACTCGCGGAATACATGTCGCAGCCAATTTCACGCACGTTCAACTTCATCATGCCCGGGACGTGCGCGCCGTCGACCGCTGACAAAATTCCTTTTGATCGCGCCAGCGTGCAGAGCTCCTTCGCAGGTAAGACGACGCCGGTCACCGTCGTGATGTGGCTGAAAAAAATCACCCGCGTCCGCGGCGTGATCGCGTCATAGAATTTGTTCAATACTTCCGACGCCCGCGCCACCGGCTTCGGTAGCGCCACTTTCTTTAACACAACCCCGTAGCGCTTCGCCCGCACATCCCACGGATGCTCGCCGCCAGGATGCTCCTGATCCGTAATCAACACTTCGTCGCCGGCCTTCAGGTCTATCCCATTCGCGATGTAACTATTCGCCTCCGTAGCATTCCGCAGCAAAGCGACCTCATCGCGCGAGCAACCGATGAACGCCGCCAGCGGATCGCGAAATTCGTTCCACGGCCCATATCCCCAGATCGGATAATCTTCCGGATCGCTCTGCGCCATCTTCTCGGTATCGTTGTAACCATCGAACACCGCGCGCAACACCGGCGCCGGCGACGATCCCACCGTTCCATTGTTCAAATACACTTCGTCGGCCGGAATCAGAAACTGCTTCCGCAACTCCGCCCAATACTTTTCTTGATCCGAATCGTAGAGCGCGCGATCCGGTAGTTGCGACGGTGCCTGCTCCAGCAGCCCGTGCCACGGTGACGCAATCCCCAAAGCACCAGTCGCTGCCGCCGCCCCCGCAAACGACGAAAGAAATCCCCGGCGATCGATCATCTTCCCCTCCGACACACAAAGCTGCGCGGATTCTACGCATCTCCACCCGCCATCACAACCAATTCTCCGGGTAGCACAGGCACTCTTGCCTGTGGTGGGTGGCCCAGGTAGGTGGCTTCTCTCGTTCACTGTCAAAACTGACGCGTAGGGTGCCCCAGGTTCGGTTTTTGAACCTGGGTCTTGCGGTTGACTTTCCTCTTACTCCTCCACATCCATCCACATCGACCACCTTCACCGCAGCGTTCACGTCCTGACGCTTTCGTCCCGAATTGGTCCTTGACAAAGAGTTACCAAGATGCTATCCTCTTCCGTGTTATCAAAAGCATTAATTCGAACGCTTGCCACACGCCCCGGTTCCTCTGACATCCGACCGCCAAATGCCGCTCCAACAATAAACCCTTTAGAATCCGCACTTCCAAAAACGCTAGACTTAAAGCCCTTTAGAATCCGCACTTGCGAAAAATTGGGGGAGGGGGGTCGGTTTGGTTAACCAGCCCGCTCCCTACGTCCACCGCCACGCGCCTAATCGAGCCGCCATCCGATCCTCTTCCGCGGCTTGCGATTGCTGCGCTCGCGCATTACTGTTACCCGGCCACGTCATGTTCGAGGACAACAGATGACTTCAGCCTTTCGCGCGACAATTCTGAACGCACTGCTGGCGATCTTAGCCGTTCAACCGCTTTGCGCCCAAGACCAACCCAAGCCCGATGAATCGCCGCAGCGGGAAACGACCGGCACGAAAAAAGACGTCGAGAAGCGACTGAAAGCTGAAGAAAAGCCCAAGCCCGTCACTCCGCTCGACGGCATCATGAAGACGCTGAACGCCGCGCATCATTTCCAACAGGCCGCGATCTCTCCCGATGGCACCAAGGTGGCTTGGGTCGAAATCGTCACCGGTAAAGACAGCGCCCCAACCGGCAACACCGCGATCTACGTAAAAAATCTGAAAACAGACGGCCAGCCACTTCGCATTACAGCGGGCGTCGGAGGCTCGGTCCATGCCGAAGGCAATGTCGCCTGGTCGCCCGACAGCCGCCAAATTGCTTTTCTTTCGGACGCGATCAAGAAAGACCAGCTTCAGCTCTACGTCGTTGCCGCCACGGGTGGCGCACCTCGGAAGCTGACTCAAGTCAAAGGCTTCCTCGACGCTCCGGGCTGGTCGCCCGACGGAAAAACTCTCGCTGTCCTCTTCACGCAGAACGCAACCCGGGCTTCCGGCCCGCTCGTCGCCGAAACACCGGAAACAGGCGAAATCAAGGACGCCTTCTTCGAGCAGCGGCTCGCTCTCGTCAACGTAGCCTCCGGCAGCCTCCGCCAGATCTCCCCGGCCGACACCTATATCTATGAATACAGCTGGTCACCCGACGACACGCAACTCGCCGTAACCGCCGCACCCGGCAACGGCGACAGCAACTGGTACATCGCCGAGCTCTACACCCTCGAAGCCGCCACCGGTCTCATGAAATCCATCTACAAGCCGTCGCTGCAAATTGCCAATCCCGCTTGGTCGCCCGACGGCAAAAGCATCGCCTTGATTGAAGGCCTCATGAGCGACGAGCCCGCGGTCGGTGGCGACGTCTACCTCGTCCCGGCCACGGGCGGCAAAGCGGTGAATCTTACGCCAGAAAGAAAATCCTCCGCGAGCTGGCTGACCTGGACCAAGGACGGCAAGATTCTCTTTGCTGAATTTGTCGAAGCCGATTCCGCGGTCAGCCTGCTCGATCCAGCGAACTCCAAGGTCGCAACTCTCTGGCGCGGCAGCGAAAGCATTACCGCCGGACCGTGGGATCCGAATCTTTCCGTCACGCCCGACGGCACTTCCTCCGCCGTCATTCGCGACTCCTTCACCGCTGCTCCGGAGGTGTGGGCCGGCCGCATCGGTCAGTGGAAGCAAATCACCGAGCGCAACAAAGGCCTCCAGCCTGGCTGGGGAGAGGCAAAAAGCATTCAATGGAAGAATGGCGGATACGACATTCAGGGCTGGCTGATTTATCCACGTGATTTCGATCCCACCAAAAAATATCCCATGGTCGTCGGAGTCCACGGCGGCCCCAGCGCGGCGGTGCAGTCGGGTTGGCCAACGTCAGGCAATTTTGAGATGGCGCTGCCCGCAGCAGGTTACTTCCTACTCCTGCCGAATCCGCGCGGCAGCTATGGCCAGGGCGAAGCCTTCACCCGCGCCAATGTGAAAGACTTCGGTAATGGCGACTTCAAGGACATCATGGCCGGTGTGGACGCCGCGCTAAAAGTCGCACCCATCGATCCCGAACGTCTTGGCCTGACCGGCTGGAGCTACGGCGGCTACACGACCATGTGGGGAGTGACGCAAGCCAATCGCTTCAAGGCCGCTGTGGCTGGCGCGGGCATCGCCGACTGGCTCAGCTACTACGGCGAAAACAAAATCGACCAGTGGATGATTCCCTTCTTCGGCAAATCGGTCTACGACGACCCCGAGGTCTACGCGAAAAGCTCACCCATCACCTACATCAAAAACGTAAAAACGCCCACGCTGATCCTGGTAGGCGATAGCGACGGCGAATGTCCCACGCCGCAATCCTACGAGTTCTGGCACGCCCTGAAGACGCTAGGCGTCGAAACCACCCTCGTCGTCTACGAACACGAAGGCCACCACTTCGCAAAACCAGCCGACGATCGCGACCGCACTGCCAGAACGTTAGCCTGGTTCGACGCCCACCTCCGCTGAGGTGACGCCCTCGTGTTCGCTAGCCGAGGCTGTGAAAGGTGCTCAGAGAAGTTTGCAGCAGATTTTGACTGTGGCGAGGCGACGCATTAGACGCACGAAAGACGTGAAGCGACCAGCTCACAAGAACCGGCGTTTAAGGATCCGGGGTTACAGAACCGGCTCGGTCCAATTTTCCAGCGCTTCTTTAACCTTGTGCATGAACTTGTGCGCGATCGCGCCGTCCACCACGCGGTGGTCGTAGCTCAGTGAAACGTAGCACATCGATCGAATCGCAATCGAATCGTTGATCACTACCGGCCGCTTTTCGATCATGCCCAGTCCCAGAATGCCGACGTTGGGCTGGCTGATTACCGGCAGTCCAAATAGGCCGCCATAGACGCCAGGATTCGTAATTGAGAACGTGCTTTCCTGGACTTCTTCCGGCTTCAGCTTTTTCGTTCGTGCCCGTTCGGCGAGGTCGTTCAGGTTGCGTTGAATGCCCAAAATGTTTTTCTCGTCAGCATTCTTGATCACTGGAACAATCAAGCCCCAATCCAGCGCAACGGCCATACCGATGTTGATTTCCTTGTGCAAAATCACGTTGGTTCCGTCCAAGGAAGCATTCATCGTCGGGAACGCGCGCAACCCGGCGACCGCGGCTTTCACAAAAAAGGGCATGAAGGTCAGCTTGGTCTCATACCGTTTCTCGAATTCGTCCTTGGCCTTCGCGCGCAGAACGGCCACTTTGGTCATATCGATTTCATCGACGGAGTACACGTGCGGCGAAACGTGCTTTGAGGCCAGCATGTGTTCGGCGATTCGCTGGCGCATCACGCTCATTGGCTGCACTTCGTAATTGCCGAAGTACATTTTTTCGCGCGGCACGGCCGATTCAAACGCGACGTGCACTTGTCCACCCGAACTTGGCGGCGGCACTTGAGCGGGAGTGGCAGGACGCGGCGTGGGAGGCGGTGGTACGGATGTCGCGACCGGCTGGGTGTATACGTCGGCTTCGGCCGGCTCCATTTCCTTTTCCGTTTCCACCTCGCTGCCACCGGCCGCGATGTAAGCCTCGATATCCTGCTTGCTGACGCGTCCGCCAGCGCCGGTGCCAGGCACCGCGGCGAGATCAACACCGTGCTCCTTCGCCATGCGCCGCACGAGCGGCGAGCTGTGAATGCGCTGCCCGTCTTTGGCTGGAGCGGCCGGCGCAGCGGATGCAGCCCGTGCGGGAGCGGGTGCTGCGGGCTTCGCCGCAGGCGCAGGCGGTGGTGGCGCAGTTGCCGGTTTTGCCGCAGGCGCAGCCGCTTTCGCAGGTTCCGCAGTTTTGGCCGGAGCAGGCGCGGGAGCCGCGGCCTTCGCCGCGCCAGCGCCGTCACCCGCGGCATCAATCACGCCGACCACGGTCTGAATCGGGACCGTCTTCCCTTCGCCGACTTTGATTTCTTTCAGCACGCCGGCGGAAGGCGACGGAATCTCCGCGTCAACCTTGTCAGTCGAAATTTCAAAGAGCGGCTCGTCACGCTCGACTTTATCGCCCGGCTTCTTCAGCCATTTGGTGATCGTCCCTTCAAAAATGCTCTCGCCCATCTGCGGCATTACGATGTCAACGGCCATGTGGGTCTCCTAAAAATCTCGCAACTATCTGTAACCGACTTCTTTCTTTCGACTTCTGATTCTCAATACCGTGCCAATTCCTTCGCAGCAGCCACGATCTTCTCCGTGTTCGGCAGAAAATGCTGTTCCAGAGGAGGCGAATACGGCACCGGCGTATCCAGTGCGGTGACGCGAAACACTGGCCCGTCCAGATCGCCAAATGCCTTCTCGCACAGTATCGCCGCGATTTCTCCTGCGATGCCGCCGGTCTTCGTGTCTTCGTGAACCACCAGCACGCGATTGGTCTTCTTCACCGACTTCAAAATTGTTTCTTCATCCAGCGGCAGCAACGTCCGCAGATCGATCACTTCGATCTCGATGCCCTCTTTCGCTAGTGCCTCGGCTGCTTCCAGCGAATTGTGCATCATCGCTGCGTAGGAAAGAATCGTCAGATGCTTGCCTTCGCGCCGCACCGCGGCTTTGCCGATGGGCACGGTGTAGTCTTCCGCCGGCAGTTCTTCCTTGATCCGCCGGTAGAGGTATTTGTGCTCAAAAAAGAGCACTGGATTATTATCGCGCACCGCGGCCTTAAGCAAACCCTTCGCGTCATACGGCGTTGAAGGATAGATCACCTTCAGTCCAGGTGTGTGCACGAAATACATTTCCGGATTGGCGGAGTGAAATGGGCCGCCGTGGACGCCACCGCCGGAAGGACCGCGCACCACGATGGGCGCAGGCGCATTCCACAGATAGTGACCTTTGGCCACGAAATTCGTCAGCTGATTGAACGCGCAGACAATGAAGTCAATGAACTGCATCTCGCAGATCGGCCGCAAGCCCAGATAGCTCATGCCGCAAGCCGCTCCAATGATTGCGCTCTCGCTGATCGGCGTATCGATCACGCGCTCCCAGCCGAATTTCTCGAGCAGACCCTCGCTGGTCTTGAACGCGCCGCCGTAGACGCCGACATCCTCACCGATCACCACGACAGCCGGGTCGCGCTGCATCTCTTCGAACATGGCCTGCTTGATGGCTTCGAGAAATGTTACCGGCCCGCCGCCATTGCCGTTCGCCGGAGTCTTGGAAGCATCCGCCATAAATTACCTCCGGGCCTTTCTCGCGGGCTGCTTCGCGGTGGGTTTTGCGGACTTCTGTGGTCGAGTGGGCTTGGACGACTTAGCGGGCTTGACGACTTTTTTGGTCACGGTTTCAACCGGAGTCGCGGGAGCCATCTTGTTTTCGTTTGCTTTCTGTTCTGCCGAAGCAGGCGTGTCTCCAAAATGAATCGGCGCCGTGCCTCCGCCGGAACTCTTGCCGCGTCCGAAGCCTTCCACCACCCAGCTGGCGTCGATGCTGGACCTCGGCGGCGTAACTTCCGCAACGGGGCGTTCCCACTTCGCGCGGATCTTATGGCAGTCGTCGCCAGTACAATACACGCCCTTCTCCGCGAGTTCCGGAGGAGGCATCGGCGAATTCTCGGCGAAGTCGCGATCCTTGGACAGCAGCGTCTCGATCTTGGTTTCGATTTCTTTCTTGGTTTTCGCGTCGAGCAGCTTTTTCTCGGTCAGGAATTTTTCATGCAGCAGGATCGGATCGCGCTTTTCCCAGTATTCGCGCATTTCCTTCGGCACATATTCCGCGGGATCGTGCTGCGCGTGACCCATGCGCCGGAACGTCTTGGCTTCGATGAGGATGGGGCCTTCGCCGGCACGAGCGCGCTCCACCGCTTCTTTCGTCGTCGAGTAGACATCGGCGATGTCGTTGCCATCCACGATATAGCTCGCGATGCCGTAGGCCTTCGCGCGATCCGCCAGATTCTCCAGCGGCACTTGCCGGCGCACCGGCGTGGAATACGCCCAGCCGTTATTTTCGAGGATCAGCACAAACGGCGCTTTCTGCGTGGCTGCGAAATTCAGCCCTTCGTGGAAAACGCCGGTGGAGCTGCCGCCGTCGCCGATCCAGGTCATGGCCACGATCTTCTGGCCAAGGTATCGGCCCGCCATGGCCACGCCGGTCATCACCGGAATCAGATCGCCCAGCATTGAAATTGGCGAAACGATGTGCAGATTGTCCAAATCACCGAAATGGCTGGTGCCATCCTTGCCCAGCGTCGGCGAAGTGTACTTGGCCATGTGTTGCGTGAAGATGTCGCGCGGCGGAACGCCCTTTACCAGCAACGCGCCGATGTTTCGAATCATCGGCGCCATCCAGTCTTTTTTTTCCAGGGCAAACGCGGTGCCCACCGAAATGGCTTCCTGGCCCAGGCTCGAATATAAGCCGCCGACAATCTTGTTCTGCCGGAACAGCTTGACCATGGTGTCTTCCACGGCGCGGTTCAGCCGCATGTAGTAGTACAGATCCAGGTGCTGCTGCCGTGTAAGCTCTTTCTTCATGCCTTCTCCGGTTAGCCAGGCATTTCCGCCTGACTCCCTGTGCGCGACTCGCTAAGCTGGAATCGCCAATGGCTGTTCGAATCGCTGCAAAACCTCGAATAATTCCTCGCGCGAAGTTGCCTTCATCTCCAGGCCAAAGACCTCGCTAAAGTGAAGCGTGAGGTTCGGCGTGACTTCCTTTACCTCGACGCGGCGTTCCAATACTTTTTCCACCGAAGTAGCGGCACGCCCCGCAATCCCGCAAGGCACGATCAAGTCGAAGAACCGCAAATCCGTAGAGACGTTGAAAGCAAAGCCATGCGAAGTAACCCAGCGGCTGATGTGCACGCCAATCGCCCCAATCTTCTCCGCCTCTGCGCTTTGTGAGCTCTGTGTCCTCTGTGTTAAATCTTCTGACTTTTCCGTCGTGGCCGGCCGTGCTGCATCCGGAGGCGGGGCATCCGGACGCCGGGCTAAAGCCCGGCGCCTACATTGGTTTGCCCAGACGCCGGTCTTGCCGGGCTCGCGTCCGGCCTCAACCCCAAAATCGGAGCAACTCCGAATCATGACTTCTTCCAGCATGCGCACGTACCACACCACATCGCGCCGAATCACACCAAGATTGATCACCGGGTACCCTACGACCTGCCCTGGCCCGTGATACGTAATATCGCCGCCGCGATTCGTGGCGTGAAATTCCACACCTTTCTGTTGCAAGACCCGCTCCGAGGCCAGCAGGTGTTCGCGGCTCCCGTTGCGACCCAGTGTAATCACGTGTGGATGCTCGCACAGCAACAGCACATCGTCGATCGCGTCCGCCTTCCGCGCCGCAACTAGTCGCTTTTGCAGGGCGAACGCGTCCGCAAAGCCAATCAAGCCCAGGTCGACAATGAGACATGAATTCATCGAGAGATACCGTCAATGTAGCTCAAAGCTCAGCCAGCGAATCTTCTACGTTCGACTTTCCACTGTAGACCGCGAACTTCCTCAAACGTTGATCTGCAACCCCTTCACGCTGGCGAACGCATCCCCCATGCCTTCCCAAACCGTGGGATGCGCATGCATCATCTCCATCATGTGCTCGACCGTTCCTTCCAGATGCAGTACCGCCGCGGCCTCCGACAGAATCTCCGTAGCCAGCGGACCGATGATGTGGATGCCCAGCACTTCGCCATATTTTTCGTCGGAGACAACCTTGATAAAGCCGCCGTGGTTGCCCAGAATCGTCGCCTTGCTGTTTCCGACGAAAGGAAACTTCCCGGTTTTCACTGCATAGCCGGCTTCCTTCGCTTGCTTTTCCGTCAGCCCGATCGAACCGATCTGCGGCTCGCAGTATGTGGCGTTCGGAATGCGCGTCTTCACGATGGCCGGAGGCTGCTTCCCGGCGATGTGCGTCACCGCCGCGATTCCTTCCATCATCGCCGCGTGCGCCAGCAGCGGAAGTCCCGCGACGATATCTCCAATGGCGTACAAGGCCGGCTCGTCCGTCTCCATATAGGGACCAACTTGGACGAACCCGCGTTCCATCTTGGCCTTTGATTTCTCGATTCCACAGTTGTCGGTCATCGGCTTGCGGCCAACGGCCAGCAAGAGTTTCTCGGCTTGCAGCGTCTGCGGCTTGCCATCTTTGTCCTTGAATGCCACGGTGACGCCTTTTGCGTCTTTTTTGACGGAGTCGACCATGCTCTGCGTGAAGATCTGAATGTTTTTCTTGCGGAAGGTTTTGTCGAGTTCGGCGGAAATCTCTTCGTCTTCCACGGGCACAACGCGGGGCAACGCTTCCAGGATCGTCACCTGCGTCCCAAACGAATTGTAGATGGACGCAAACTCCACTCCCACGGCTCCCGCGCCTACAATGATCAGCGTCTTGGGAATCGCCGGCAGCTCCAGAATCGAGCGGTTCGTCAAAATCGTTTGGTGGTCGGGTTCGATGCCGGGGAGGGATCGTGCCTCCGATCCGCTCACCATCAATATATTCGACGCTTCGATCTGCGTCTTCTTGCCGTCTTTTTCGACGCTAACTTTTCCCGGCCCTTCGTAGCGGCCCCAGCCCTGCACCCACTCGACCTTATTCTTTTTGAAGAGGAACTCGATGCCCTTGGCGTGCTTTTTAACGATTTTCTCTTTGCGCGCAATGATGTTGGCCCAATTGATTTTCAACCCGGTAACTTCAAATCCCAGTTCGGCGCCGTTCTTGAAATGGTCGTAAACGTCCGCGTGATGCAGGAGAACTTTGGTGGGTATGCAGCCGACATGGAGGCAGGTGCCGCCAAGAAACGGATCTTTCTCCACGACGATGGTTTTGAGCCCCAGCTCGCCCGCGCGAATGGCCGCCACGTAGCCGCCCGGACCGCTCCCGATAATCGCTACATCATACTTAGGCACGTGCACTCTCCTCTAAGTTGAATCCCGACTGGTTGGCTGATAGCGCCGGCCGCCTGTGTGTTAGGGCTGAGAAAGTGTCATCCGCGCTACCCAACGCGGACGGCTGAGTCCCGCCAAACCTCCAAATTTTAGCAGTGGCTAGACGCAGCCGCAACTTGCCATCCCCGCTATCTGCCGCGCCTATCGGAAGATGCTGACCGCAGGCCGCTCGATGCGGCCAGCCACTTGTAGGGGCGGGGCTTGTTTACCCTGAGCTTCGAAAGGCCCCGCCCGACCGTCGCGTCTTGCTACACCTCGAAGCGAGCGCCAAAACGCACATCCTGAGCTCTAAAGTTTAGGTGATAACGCGAACGGCCGGCGCCGCTATACTCAAGGGGCGCCCAACCGTCAGTTTGTAAGGGTGACGTTCTTACTGCACCCGCTCAGTGCGGGTTCGCCACTGATACCGGCGGGCTATCCAGGGTTCCCGAACCGCGCCAGGCTTCGATGCCTTCTCGAATCAGCTTCAAAATCGTCTTCCGATTCTCAGCAATTGCTTTCAACCACGCGAACCGCCCCATCGACGGGAAATAAATTCCACGGAAACAAAGCCGCGCTATAAGAATGTTAATTCGATAGCCCACCGCTTTGTGGCTCACCGAGTCCACCGCCTTACCGATCGCCTCAGGACTATACGACTTGGCCCACCCGATTCGGACCTCGTCGTGAGCCTCCCCCACCGTCATCTTCAGCGGCGTGTGCGCCATAGCGAATGGGATGAACTCCTGCCAGTGCTTCGGGCGCGTAAGCCGTCCGGCCGCCTCCAGCCGCTTGTAAAGCGGCGTCGCCGGCAACGGTGTCAGTAATCCAAAGATCGGCAGCCCCGGCGGCCAAGTACGAATGGCTTGCAGCGTTCTGTCCGCCACCCCGGGCGCGTCGTTGTCCATGCCAAAAATAAACGACGTAATCGCAAACACGTTGCGCTGCGCCAGCCTGTCGAGCACCACCGCATACTCGCCGGGCTTGTTAAAGCCTTTGTTTACACTCGCAAGGTTGGCAGGATCGATGGATTCCATTCCAATGAAGATCCATTTCCCTCCCGCGGCCGCAATCAGATCGACAAGCTCCTCATCGCGCAACAAATTGGCGCTGATCTGCGCCACCCAATGCACTTGTGCATTGGCGGCGATAATGTCTCGCAGCAAAGACTTCGTGCGTTTCGGATTGATCGCAAAATTATCGTCGACGAAAAAGACGGCAATCTGTCCCCCCTCGCTCCTCGCTCGCGCTTTTAATAGCAGCAATTCGTCAACGACGCTTTTGTTCGTACGAAAGCGAATCGAGTCACCGAAAAATCCCGTCACAGTGCAAAACTCGCACCCGTACGGGCATCCGCGGCCGGACTCCACGGGAATAACTTTGAACGTTCCCCACCCCGTTCCGATTTTCTTCAGCAGCGGCTGGAACACGCCGGGAACCAGATTGAACTGGTCCAGATTGATCGAATTCCAGGGGATCGCAGGATATGACTGCAACGAAGGCTTGCGCTCCTGCCCGAAATCATCCACGGGTGCGTACACGTCTTTGAGCTGTCCTCGCGCCGCGTCCTCCACAATCTTCGGCCACGTTTGATCCGCTTCTCCGAGGGCGACCGCGTCGGCGTGCCGGGGCCCGCCGTCCCGCCCCAGCGCCTCGTCGGCCATTTCCGTTACGTGCGGGCCCCCCATCACCACCTTGGCTCCCGTGGTGCGCACTGCGTCCGCCATGCGGTACGCCTTGGCGATCATGCGGGTCATCGCGCCAATCCCGACAAGTCCGATTCCTTCTTCACGTACGTACCGCGCAATGCTCTCTTCGTCCATCGGCCGTGCGTTCCCATCGATCAGCACTACTTCGTGGCCGGGCGGTGTCAGCGCTTGCAGTAAAAACATCCAAAGATGGGGCATGAAGTTGCGTGTGACGCCGTTGTCCGGGTTATAAAGTAAGATTTTCATTACATCCTTTAAGCTTGTGACGGGCGACTTATCGGGCGAGTCGGGAGGCCAGTCGAGCAGACGGATTTCGCCCGCAGACAAGCTGTAGAGCTGCCAAGTCACTTAGTTTCGTGCTGTTTGACCGACCGAGTTCAGGGTCGCTGTTGAAGCGGGCAGGAGTGGATGGGAAGGGATCCGCGCCGGACCTGTTCTCCAGAGGAGAGCTAACCACAATGTACGCTACAGCACAACCGGGAAATCTCTGGGCTATCTGTACTATTTACGATACTTAGGCGTAAACATCATTTCCGTTGGTCCCTTCCGGTCGACCAGCGTCCCCGTCAAGTCAAATGGAAATTAGCGGGTTTCCCAATCGAGGGCGTAGAGTTCCTGGATGCTGGCGTCGCGGACGAGTAGTGCGGATTCGTCGGGGGCGAGGCCGCTCCAGTTACCGAAGGCGCCGCCGGCAGCTTGAAAGCCTTTCAGGCTGAAGAGGCGTTCTGGCTTGCCACTGGAGACTGCCACGCGGAAGTATCCTTCCTGATTATCGAGGATGCCGTCGAAGTACAGATAGTGCGAGTCGCGAGACCAGACCGGGTAGGCTACGAAAATTTTGGCCAACTCGGCCCATTTCTGAGTGGTGAGATCGAAAAGCATGATCTTGAGAGAATCGAGCGTGATGGCTGCTATGTAACGGCCGTTGGGAGACCAGCGGGGAGAATACAAGCCATCGGACCCGGGTAGCTTTGTGGCGCTGCGAGTTTTCAAGTCTAGGATGTAGATCGCTGAACCCTGATTGTTCAGCGAGTTTTCGCCGAAGGCCATGGATTTTCCGTCCGGGGACCAGACGGGGTCGGCGAGGTTGGTGTCAGCGCGATAGAGCAATTCGGGTGCGCCGCCTTGGGCAGGAATCGCGTAGATTTGCCAGGGTTCGCCGGGTGGATGACCAAAGAAGGCGATTTGCTTGCCGTCCGGAGACCATCGAGGCAGATAGGCGAGCATGGGCAGAGGCACGAGCTGGAGCTTTTGAGTGCCGTCGACCTTGCTTCGCCACATGGTGCCGTCGGTGGCGTCATTGTAGGCAACCCACTGTCCATCGCGAGAGAAATCGAGTCCCATGGCGGAGATGCCGGAGAGGTAAGGCACGAATTGCGAGGTCTTTGAATCGTAGCGCACCAGTTCGCCCCGGGGCTGCCAGCCCTGGGCAAAGAGTTTCTTCCCGTCGCGGCTGGGTACGGGAGCGCCGACATTCATCGGGCCAGTGGTGAGCTGGGTTGGCTGCGGAGTTGATGAGAGAAAAAGTCCAGCGCGTTCCTGCAGGGCCCACAGATTTGCGGTTCCGTCGCGGAATGCCTGGAACACGAAATATTTTCCGTCGGGGGTCCAGTTGCCGCAGCACTCGTTGGGGGTGCTGTTCCAACCCGGTAGGACGGGATGAAGATTGGCGCCGTTCGAAGAAGCTTGCCAGATGGAACGGAGATTGGTTTGCGGATCG
This sequence comes from uncultured Acidobacteriota bacterium, assembly GCA_963721915.1. Lineage (GTDB taxonomy): Bacteria > Acidobacteriota > Terriglobia > Acidiferrales > UBA7541 > Acidiferrum. The sequence continues at coordinate 390,742 of CAVRLD010000018.1, forward strand.
CTCACCGTGAAACGCAAAATCGAGCCGTCGGGCGACCAGCGGACGTCGCTAGGGGTTCCAGGTGTGGTCAAAAGCTTGCGTGGGTCGCCGGCGTCGCTGTTGGCCAGGAATATCTCGTGCCCTCTGCAGAAGGCAATGCTCTTGCGGTCTGGTGACCACGCACCGCCATGGCCTTGCAGATTTCCGAGGCGACGCGGCGTGCCACCCAGGACCGGCACGGCCCACAGAGGTCCATCAAGAGCGGTGCCTCGTGCGGTGTTCATGAGGAGCGTAGACAAATCGGGTGAGATATCGAAAACGTTGGCAAAGCCGGTGTCTTCCAAAGATGTTGTTATGGGGAAGGTTTCGCCACCAGCCACCGAGGTTTCGGAAAGAATGGACTGGTTCTCGATGAAGTAAAGACGCGAGCCGTCGGTAACGACATCGGCTTTGGGGCGATTCGTGCTGGTTAGCTGGACGGTCCGCAAGACGCGGGGCGGGGGCCCAGGGCGCGTCAGAAGGTAACCAAGGACCGCGGCGGCAGCGAGAGCGATCGCGGCCACTGCTGTCCAGGTGCGCCATTGCCGGCGAGGCCGCACTTCGCGGTTTCTTTCAAGCACACTCGTTACCGCAGCAACGGATCCCGAATGACCGGAGTCGATATCGCGTCTCAAGCGCTTCAGGTCGGCGCGAAGTTCCGAAGCGGTCTGGTAACGGAGGTTGGTGTCCTTCTCCAGGGCCTTGTCCAAAATATTATCAAAGGCCAAGGGTAAGCGCGGGTTCACTTTCGTCGCGGGAGTCGGCGAGGCATGGAGGATGCTGTCGAAGATGAGAGCAGGAACCGGGCCTGAAAAGGGAAGGACGGCTGTGGCCATTTCATACAGCACGACGCCGAGAGAAAACAGATCCGTGCGTGCATCCAAGTCTTCGCCGCGCGCTTGTTCGGGCGACATGTAGGCGACCGTGCCCATGGAAGTGCCGGGGCTAGTGGCGAAATCGTTGTCCAGGATGTGCATCTGTGTGGGAATGGAGGATTCGCTTACAGCATTGGTGGCTGGTTGCCGGTACGCGGTTAATTTTGCCAAGCCGAAATCAAGTATTTTTGCGGGACCTCGCTCGACGAGGAAAATGTTAGGGGGCTTGATGTCGCGGTGGACGACGCCCTTGGTGTGGGCAGCTTCGAGACCGTCGGAGATCTGAATCGCGATGTCCAGGAGTTCGGATATGGCGACGGACTTCTTCCCGATGCGATGTTTGAGCGTGTGGCCTTCGAGCAGCTCCATGGCGATGAACGGGCGGCCTTCGAATTCTCCGATGTCGTAGATGGTGCAGATGTTGGGATGATTCAGCGAGGATGCGGTGCGCGCTTCGCGGCGGAATCGCTCGATGGCCTGAGGATCGTGAGAGATATCTTCGGGCAGGAATTTCAACGCTACATGGCGGCCCAGACGCGTGTCTTCGGCTTTGTAGACGACGCCCATACCTCCGCCGCCAAGCTTTTCGAGGACGGTGTAATGGGCGATGGTGCGACCGATGATGGAGAGAGTATCCGCCACTCGTTCACGGAGTCTACAGCAGCACCTTAACGTAGGCAACGCGACATGCAGTTTGGGGCGCGAAGGCGAGATTTGGAAAAAGCAGATCCCTCACAGGAGTCCGGGATGACACCGCTTCGCTGCGGATGACAACACTTGCATGCAGATTTTGCGTGCAGATTAAGAACGGAGGTTGGGGATTCCGGGTGGTTTGCGGGGAGATGCCGTTATAATGCGGCGCCGTGGTTTGGATGAATCGATCGAGGAGTTACTGGGCTTGAGGTGAGGGTATGTCGCGATCGGTTATGGTTTCGATTGGGTATGTGGTGCTGGGGGGCGTTGCAGCTGTGGGCATGCCTGGTGTGGGGTTGCGGGCGCAGGAACCGAAGCCCCCTCGCGTTTCGCGTCAGGCGAAGGCTGCTGCGCTTGCCGCCGACCCGGCCGCCGAGAGAGGGCGAAAACAGTTTGGAGAGTCGTGCGCATTTTGCCATGGAAGGGATGCTACCGGAGGACGAGCGCCGGACTTGATGAGGTCGCCGTTGGTGGCGCATGACGTGAAGGGCAATTTGATTGGCGAAGTGGTGCACCAGGGGCGCCCAGACAAGGGGATGCCGGCGTTGCCTTTGAGTGACGATCAAGTGGCGGATATCGCGGCGTTTTTGCACGCGCGAGCTGCGGAGGGAATGGCGTCTTCGGAAGTTCCAGAGGGATATTCCGTTGAGAGACTTCTGACTGGGAATGCCGAGGCTGGGAAAACTTATTTCAATGGGGCTGGCGGGTGCAGCGGTTGTCATTCGGTAACGGGGGACCTGGCGGGGGTAGCGAATAAATACTCGGCGGTCGATCTGGAGGCGCACATGCTTTATCCGGAGGGCAAACACAGGTCGGTGACCGTTACTTTGCCTTCCGGGGAGAAGATTGAGGGGCCTTTGGTGCATATCGATGATTTTGAGGTGGGGCTGCGGGATGGATCGGGGTGGTACCGGTCGTTTTCGCGGGATCGGGTGAAGGTGGAGGTGAAGGATCGATTGGCTGGGCATCGGGAATTGTTGGAGAAGCTAACGCAGGCGGATATACATAATTTGTTTGCTTATTTGCAGGGGTTGAAATGAGGGTGGGGGGAAGAAATAGCAAGAGCTTTCTTCAGGGGCTAAAGAGTCTGTGTGGGGAACTAAAGAAAGACGCACTCGCTGGCTTTTTCTGGGCACCGGTAGCTTGAGGTTCTTCGGGCATCCTTGTCGGAGGCCCTGAAGACAGATTCTTGCCTTGGCAGCTGCATTGGTGGCTAGGCCCGTGTGGGTCTGGCTTTCTTGCCCTGCGGAAAAGCCGGGTTCTCGCACAGACTCTAGAGCTCGTTGGTTACGGAGCGGTTAGGTTGACGCGCACAGACAAGAGTGTCTGTGCTACTTAGGAGAGGAATGGAAATGCTTGGTGGATGGCTCAAACGCGGAGTGCGTGAATGCGGGTGGCGGCTTGGCTCCGTGGGCACTACTTTCGTGATGGTGGCGAGTTTGTTTCTCGGTTTGAGTTTTTGGATGCCGCCGGTTGCGGCGCAGGGCCTTGATCCTGCGGCTTTGTTGCGGCCGCCGACCGATACTTGGCCGACTTACAACGGGGATTATTCGGGGCGGCGGTATAGCACGCTGGATCAGATCAATGCGGGGAATGTTGGGTCGCTTACGTTGGCTTGGATCTATCGGTCGCGCGGTGTGGCGATCAAATCTACGCCGCTGGTGGTGAATGATATTTTGTATTTCACGGAGCCTGACAACGTTTGGGCTCTTGATGCGAAGTTCGGGCGGCTGATATGGCATTACGAGCGGAAATCGGAAGGCGGTCATATTGGGCATCGGGGCGTGGCGATGTACAAGAACTGGCTGTACTTCACGACGCCGGACGCGCATTTGATTTGCCTGGATGCCAAGGAGGGCACGGTTCACTGGGACATCGAGCTCGCGGATGCGAAGCTCGGCTATTTCGCTACGATGGCGCCACTGGTGATACGCGATCACGTGATCGTGGGCGTGTCAGGGGATTCCACCGACATTCGCGGAGTTTTGACTTCGGTCGATCCGGAGACGGGGGCGGTGCAATGGCATTGGTACACGGAGCCCGACCCGGGGCAGCCCGGTTCGGAAACTTGGCCGAAGGACGGCGACGCGCTGCTGCACGGCGGTGGCATGACGTGGATGACCGGGACGTACGATCCGGCGCTGAATTTACTTTATTGGGGAACGGGGAATCCGAATCCGGTGCTCGTTGCGGATAGCCGGCCTGGAGATAACCTTTATACGTGTTCGATCGTCTCGCTTAATCCGGATACGGGAAAACTTGTGTGGTCCTTTCAGCCTTCGCCGCACGATGTGCACGACTGGGACGCGGTGCAAACTCCGATCTTGTTTGACGCGGAGTTTAAGGGCAAGCAGCGGAAGCTTTTGGCGCAGGCCAGCCGCAATGGATTTTTCTTTTTGCTGGATCGAACCAACGGCGAGCACCTGGTGACGTCGGCGTTCATCGACCAGACCTGGGCTTCGGGTGTGGATTCTCGCGGGCGGCCGATCGCGAAGGCTTCGGCGAATCCTAGTCCGGACGGTGCGCTGGTGGAGCCAGGCTCGGACGGAGCTACCAACTGGATGGCGCCGAGCTTCGATCCGCAGACGAATTTGTTTTATGTGATGGCGCGGCGGATCTTTGCGATCTTTTACAAGATTGCTGAGGGGAAGACGGAAGGTTGGGGAGGGCGCGATCGCAACCTCTGGGCGAACACAACCTTGCGGGCGTTGGATTACAAGACGGGTAGAGTGGTGTGGAACCATGAACTCGGTGACGGAGAGGGTGTCGCTGGGATTCTGACTACGGCGGGGCATCTGCTGTTCAGCGGGGATACTTCGGGGAATATTTTGGCGCTTGATCCGGCGACTGGGAAGATTTTGTGGCACTTGAATGCTGGGGGCAATGTTGTGGCTTCGCCAATGACCTATCAAATTGATGGGCGGCAGTATTTGATTGTGCCTGTGCAGGACGTGCTGTGTGCGTTTGGTTTGCCGGAAGGTTTGGTAGGTGCGGGCGGCGTCAGGACCACGCGGTGAGTTGAGAGAAATGCGTCCGCTTCGTAAAGCGCCCGCTACAAATTCCTAACTAACTATTGGCAATTGTGTGCAGCAGCCTAAGTACTGAGTTAAGGTTGCTCGCCGGTGTCTGGTAGGGCTAGGAAGATTAGGATGATTCCGACTACCGTAAACATGCGGAAGGCGGCTTCCTGGCCGTTCGACGTTTTCGATTGCCACATCAGGAACCACTCGGCGCCTACCGTTAGGAAAGCTACTAGCCACATCAGCAGGCTGATCGTGAGGGCGATGATTGCTGTGCGCTTGGCTTGATTGAATGCGGCGGCCGTTGTGCGCGCGGCGCGCGCCAGGCGAACGCCTCCCCACCAGCAGAGAAGCATCGTGATCGATTCCCACGCGATGATTGTGATGTAGAAAATTGAGTGCACCGCCGGGGAATTCACCGCGCGCCACATGCCGCTATTGTTGGGGAAGGTGGAATCCATCATCAGGACGTGGCGGATGAATTGGTAGTTGGAGTTGTAGTCCGTGATGTTGTTGAAGACGATCAGAGAATAGAAAAGGGCTACGGCGAAAATGAGTGCTGTTTTGGCGGCGCGGAGGGTCATGGTTTTTCTCGCGCGCTGAAGGTCTGGAAATAGGCGATTAGGGCGCCGAGAGTGGCGTCGTCGTACTCGGGGAGGCCGGGCATTTGCGCGTTGGGATTGTTTTCTTTGGGATTGTGGACGTAGGCGGCGAAATAACTGGGTGAGCCTGTCGCACACGCCACGAGGACCAGCCATGGGCGGCCGGCTTTTTGTCCGCCTTCGCTGCCCATGTTGTGGCAGTGGAAGCATTTTTGTTGTGCTATTCGATAGCCGGCTTGGACTTGTTGATCCTGAGCTTGCGGTCCGCGAGGGGCGATCGCGGCAAAGACGGCCTTTTCGTCGCGGAATTCCAGGCGCACGACGCCCCAGGGAATTTGTGGCTCATCGGAGTGCGAGAGAATTTTGAAACTGGGGGTGAAGTTGGCGTGCGAGATCAGATAGGGCCCCATGTCGAGGTTGAGGCCTTCGGAGTCTTTGGGCCACGCACTCGGCGGTTGGCCGTTAATCTTAAGAACGAGAACCGGATGATGCGCGGCGATATAGGCGCGCGGATAGCTCGCGAGATACTTATCGACGCAGATGGCTAGTGTTACATCGGAGTCAGGCGCCGCGGCGAACCGGCGGAACAGTTCTTCGAGCAGGATTCCGCTCGCCTGCGTCGGGCCGGTGAAATTCGCGTCATTCACCACGGTGAAATTTACTTGAGGCAGGGCAAGCAGATCTTCGCGGGTGATGTAACGCGTAGAATTTGACGGCAGGTTTGCCAGATCACCGCCTAGTTCCAAGTCCAACGGCGATGCGCGGTTGGTGTGGAGCTTGGCGGCGAGCGATTGAGCGCGAGATTGTCGGACTACGAAGAGACTTAGACTCGCGATCAGGAGAATGATGGCGACGATCGGCTGCGAAAAGCGCCCGCTTCCGAAAGCGGCCGCTACAACGGCCGCTTGGGGCAGCCTGGAATGATTTTGCATGGCACATGCTAGCGCACGCCCGAATTGGCGCAAAGGAAAAGTCCGAGGTGGATAGGGTAATTGCGCCGGCGTGGTAGAGTGGCGCCTTATTTTTTGTTTGGGCGAAAACTATGGCGGCGGACAAGTTGAAAATTGAATCGGTCAATTCGAACTGGCGGCACACTCGGTACTCCGGATGCGGTTAGAATTGCACGCGATGTCCGCCGAAATCAGTTCGTTGCAGCAATTGAGCGCTACGCTCCAGTCCGGCGCAATCGCACCACGCGCCGTAGTGGAACAGGCCCTCGCTCGTGCCAACAGCAATTCCGGCCACAATGTTTATCTCGCAATCGAGGTGGAACGCGCGCTCCGCGACGCTGACGAGCTGCCAACTCGATTTCCCAGCGCAAACAAGCCTCCGCTCTACGGGCTTCCCGTATCCCTTAAAGATTGCTTCGACTTGGCGGGCTTCGTCACCACCGCCGGATCACGCTTCTACGCGCGACGCAACGCGCCTGCAACCGAAGACTCCGCCGTAGCCGCGCGCCTCAAGTCGCAGGGCGCGGTCATTGTCGGCAAAACGCACATGCACCCGTTGGCTTACGGTATCACCGGCGAAAATCCCGACTATGGCGATTGCACGCAACCCTGCTATGCCGCGCTCCTGACCGGCGGTTCCTCCAGCGGCGGAGCTGCCAGCGTACAAGAAGGTTCAGCGGTCGCCGCGATTGGTACGGATACGGGCGGGTCGATTCGCGTGCCGGCGGCGCTTTGCGGCCTGGCTGGCTATCGCGCTTCGATCGGGCTCGCCCACGAGCGGGGGTTATGGCGCGGCGGTGTCCATTTGGCTGATTCCTTTGACACGCTCGGCTGGCTCTTCCGAGATTTGCGTGATGCTCCGCTCCTCGGCGCGGCGCTATTCGATCTTGCCGTCCCCGCCGCGGTGGAAACGAAAGTCCGCATCGGCGTAGTGGCGCGCGAATTTCTGGATGATTGCGAACCTGTCGTGAGCGATTGCTTTGCGCTATGGCAGGAACGTCTGCGCGGTCTTGGAGCGGAACTTGTTCCCATCGACAGCTCATTTTGGGAAGAAGCACTCGAAATCTATGCTCTGATACAGGCGAGCGAAGCTGCGGCGATTCACATGGCGGCGACGGGTGGTGTTTTTTCGCCCTTCGAGCGCACGATCGCGGAGCGGCTCGCCTGGGGCGCTTCCATCCCTGCTGCGGAATTGCAGCAATTCCGGGTGCGGCATACTGCTTTTCGCGAAAAAATGGACGTGCTTCTGAGCGAGCACGATTTCTTGATTGTGCCGTGCGCGCCGGTGGCACGGCTTTTGGCGGGAGCCGATCACATCAGTTCGCGTAAAGCGATCCTGCGTTTTACGACTCCATTTAGCCTGGCCGGAAACCCGGTGGTGACCCTTCCCGGGGAAGGTGGGGCGGGTGTGCAGCTTGCGGCGGCTCGTGGGGATGATGCGAAATTGCTTGCGTATGCGGCAAGGCTCGGATTCGCTCTTCATTGAGGAGAGACGGTGGCGCGCAGCAATTGGACCGGAGGGAACGCGCTGAAGCGCGCCCCTACATGGATAGAGGATAATCCCCGAGTTTAGTGGCTGGCTTCGAATGCTCGGAACCGGCGTTCGAGTTCCCACTGTTGGGTGGCTTTCTCGCTGGCCCGGAGAAATTGGGCGCAGGTGGATGACGGTTTGTCTTTGGCGAATGTCTCCTGCGCGCATCCTGCTGCGGGACGTTTGAAAATGTCGGGGTCGGCCCAGAGCGATGCGCCGGGTAGGAAGGCGTGTTCGATTCCAATGCGCACGAGGAGTTTCAGGTCGGCGTAGCGCAGGGCGTAGGTCTCGGTCGCGCGAACAAATTCGCGTGTTAGATCGATGCGGGAAACGCCTTCGTCATCGGTAGAGAGGGCCACGGGCACGCCATATTTGCGGTAGATCGGGAACGGGTGGTCTTTGGCGGTGACGCCAAGAATTACGTCGTTGCTGGTCAGCGCGATTTCCACCATGATGTGTTTCGCCGCCATCTCCTTTAATAGATCGTAAGGGTGGTCTTCGAACATCACGTCTACACCGTGGCCTATGCGTTCGGCGTGCGCTTGCTCTACGGCGAGGCGAATGTGGCAGCGCAAGCCTTCTTGCGTGACGAGGCCCGGAGCGAGTTCGCCGGCATGGAGCGTGATATGCACCTTTGGATATTTTTCGTGCAAAAACTGGAGCATGCGCATTTGCAGGGCGTAATCCCTCATCGACGCGTATCCGTCTTCGGGCATTACGAAATTGATGCCGACGATGCGCGGGTCCGCCGAGATGGTTTCGAAGCCGAGTAACGTCTGCGCGAAAACCTGCTCTTTGGGAAAACCGCGCAAAATCTGATAGATGAAGCGAATCTGCACGCGGCACGCGGGGGCTTCGTCCTGCTTGCCGCAGCGCTCGCGTGTGGAACGCAGAGATTCGGCTTGATCGAAATCGGATTTGGCGATGGCGATGTCGTCGCGCAAGCCGCGGGCGAGCAGAGCTTCGCGCATTTGGCTGAAGTCATCGTGCCAGCCGATTTCATGCGCGAGCGCGGCGGTGTGGCGGAAATCAGGGGTTTGCATCAATTCCAGGTATTGCTCGTTTTGGGCGGCTGCGCGTGTAGCGACTTCGTCGAGCCACTCGCCCAGGTGGCGATGGTCGGTGCCGCTGAATTTTTCGAAGGTGCTGAAGAAATGATCGTGGCCGGTGATTCCTGTTGAAGGCACGTAGCCGCGCATCGAGAAGGCGTCGATTAGCGCGTCGTAGAGATGCTGATCATTGTAGGCTTCAGCGGCGGGGACGTTCCCTGGTTCACACGCGGACTTCGCGGGTGAATTTTCGGAGGCGTGCGATGGCTTGACGAAGGAGAGCGACGTGGGGTTGACGCAAAGTCCATCTTCGGCGCCGGCACGAATCCAGGACTCGGCATAGATTGCGCCGCTGAGGTGATTGTGCAAATCGGCGCCTTTTGGCATGTCTACGAGAAAGGCGTGGAGGTCCAACAGATTTGCGCGCGCGATTTCCATTGCACGAGATGTACGCTGCTCGGCGGTGGATTGCTGGCGAGAAAGAGCTGGCTTGCTCGTCTGCGATGACGCCGGGATGGCAACGAGGAGCGAAACAGCGAAAATCGGGCACAGTTTGAGGACAATATCAGCTAGAGGCGAGGTTTTCATGCTCTATCCTTCATGGATTTGTTCGCAGACACTTCACCACAATTAATTCGACGCGACAAGATCGTTCGTTCGCGCGTGGCGACGGAAACTTCACGGGAGGATAATGGCGGCTAACATCCGCATTTTTTCCGCCGCCCATCTTTGCGGCCGGGGCAAGGCAAGGAATAGAATGCGGGGAAGCATGAAAACGACATCGGTATCGCGATTGCGGAGAGGTGCCGGCGGCTTCTGTGCGGGCGTGTTGCTCGTGGTGCTCATGCTGCCAGGTTGGTCTCACAGCGAGTTGTGCGCGCAATCCCCAAATACATTTACAGTCAGTGGCACGGTGCGCAATCCGGCCGGCGAGGCCATTGCCGGCGCCCAGGTGATTCTGGAAGAGGCGGGTTCGGCGAGGAATTTTGAGACGAAGGCGAACGCAGACGGGACCTTCGCAATCGCGGTGCGTCGAGGCGGCACCTATACTCTGCGCGCTGAGAAGTCTGGGCTGCGCCCTCGCTCCACGAAGCCTTTTGTTTTGTCGGCTGGGAAAAACAAGCACTTCGATTTAGTTTTGGGTTCTTCAGCTTCCTCTACGCCCGCCATGGAATTCAAGGATGAGCCAGCCTTCACTGTGGCGGGCGTGACTGACTGGTCCAATGTTGGCTTGCATGGATCGGACACGACTTCGCGCACTAGTGAAGCGCTTGCTAAGGAAACCTTGACGCTCAAAGCTGGCGGGATGGAGAAAATTCCAGATAGCAGGTACAAGCCGGCGCTGGAGTTGACGGCAAAGGGTGATTTCACGCAGGCCCGAGAAGAGGTTCGCAAACTCCTGGCGGCCTCGGACGATGCGGAAGGCCGTAAATTGTTGGGCGATCTCGACGAGCGATTGGGGGATCCTCTAGAAGCGGTGCGAGAGTACGAGCGGGCTGCGCGGATGCATCCGAGCGAGCAGAATTATTTCGATTGGGGCGCGGAACTGCTTCTGCACAAGGCGGCGCAACCTGCTGTCGAAGTTTTCACGAAAGGAGCGTCGCTTCATCCGGATTCGGCGCGAATGCTGGCGGGGCTGGGCGCTGCCTTGTACGGGGTTGGTTCTTACGATGACGCCGCCTTGCGATTGTGCGCGGCTTCCGATTTGCGGCCGGATGATCCGGCGCCCTATCTGTTCCTCGGCCAGATGGAAAAGACGGTCTCGGTGCCGCTGCCGTGTGGCGAAGAAAGATTGAAGCGATTCGCGCAAGTGCAACCTGCTAACGCGCGGGCGAATTATTATTACGGCGTCGCGCTGTGGAAGCGGCAGAGAGGGTCGGAGAGTTCCGCGAGTTCACGGCAAGTGGACGCGCTGCTGGAAAAGGCCGTGAGACTCGATTCGAATTTCGGGGAAGCTTATGTGCAACTTGGGACTTTGTATTTCGCCCGAAATGATTTCGTGCAAGCCATTCAGGCATTTCAGCAGGCTATCAAAGTCAGCCCCCAGTTGAGTGAAGCTCACTATCGGCTTAGCCTCGCGTACAAGAGGACGGGCGACGAAACAAAGGCCCGCCAGGAATTCGACGCTTATCAGCAGGCTCTGAAGTCTGAGACGGCTGCCGTCGAAAGGCAGCGCAGTGAGCTTAAGCAGTTTCTAATTATTCTCAAGAACCACCCGGGTTCGGGCACTTCGCACTGACAAACGTCGCTGGACATTTGAAAAACAGCTTGCTACGGAAACTCTTGAGAGAGAGTTGACAGTTGGCACAGGCAAGAGTACCTGTGCTACTTGGTTTTGAGTTTGAAGGTGTCGACGATGCCGCTGCCTTCGCGGATCGTCAGGATCTGGTTGGCTTTTACTTGAGTGAAACGCTCGACTTTCTGCGTTGTCGGCCACTTTACTTCCAGGACATCGATGGTTTGGGCGGCGCCTAAGCCAAAGTGCAGTCTCAAGTCGCACTGGGACATTACGCTTGACCCGCTGTGCACTTCGTCCATCTGGGCGTGCTTGCCGGTGACGACGCGTACACGGGCGCCGATTGCGGTGCGATTGCACTTCGTGCCGATCAGCTTGATCTTTATCCAGTTCTGCGCGTTGCCGCCGTCATTGCGAAGAAGAGACGGCAGGTCGTTCATATTCAAGACTACGGCGTCGATGTCGCCATCGTTGTCGTAGTCGCCGAAGGCGGCGCCACGACTGGAGAATCGCTCGGTGATGCCCGGGCCCATTTCCGCGGATACATCCTTGAAATGGCCATTGCCGAGGTTTTTGTAGACCAGGCGTGGATTCTTGAAGGTTTGTCCGGCGTCGTGGCCTTCAATTTCCGGGTAGACGTGGCCATTGACTTGAATGATGTCGGCCCAGCCGTCATTGTCGTAGTCGACGAAGCCGCAGCCCCAGGCGACATATTGATTGTTGATGCCAATCCCGGATGAAAAGGTAGCGTCGCTGAAGGTTCCATCGCCGTTGTTGTGATAGAGGTTGCAGGTGTCGTCGGCGAAATTTGTTTTGAAGATGTCAAACCAGCCATCGCAGTCGTAGTCGGCCACGCCCACGCCCATGCCGGCTTGCTCGTGGCCATTCTCGCTGTAGGCGACGCCGGCGATGACGGCCTGGTCGGTAAAGGTGCCGTCGTGATTGTTGCGGAACAGGATGCTGGGCTGCGAATCGACGGCGACGTAAATGTCTGGCCAGCCGTCGTTGTCGAAATCGTAGGACACCGCGGTAATGGAATAACGCGGTCCGGGCTTCAGGATGCCGGCTTTTTCGGTGACATCACTGAAGGTTCCATCGCCGTTGTTATGAAGGAGCACGTTGGTGTCACCCGGAAGGCCGCGCGGCCCGCACATGGTGGGAATTCCTTTCCACTGGCAGACGGGCGGCTCCGTCTTAGACGGAGTTTTTTCGGGATCGAGCTTGATGTAGTTGCAGATGAAAAGGTCTAGGCGGCCATCGCGGTCGTAGTCGAGCCAGGTGCAACCCGCGCCCCAGCGGATTTGCTCATCGTAGACGCCGGCTTTGCGGGTGACATCGGTAAATGTGCCGTCGCCATTGTTGTGGAACAAAATGTTGTGGCCCCAGAAGCAGCAGAACAGATCGTCCCATCCATCGTTGTCGTAGTCGCCCACGCAAACACCGGTTTGCCAGCCGGTGCGCGCTAGTCCGGACTTTGCGGTTACGTCGGTAAAGGTTCCGTCGCGATTATTTTTATAGAGATGCGACGTTGGCTCTTTGCCGGGTTCCCACTGCGTATCGAAGCGGGTGCCGTTGGTTAGATAAATGTCCAGCCAGCCGTCGTTGTCGTAATCGAAAAAGGCGAGGCCGCTGCCTTTGGCTTCGATGATGTATTTCTTTTTATCGACGCCGCCCCACACGTTGGGTGAAGTGAGGCCGGCTTCGCGGGCGACATCGACGAATCGGACGGGCGATGGGGCCGCGGGATACGGGACAGGCGCGGCTTGCAGGATGGCGGAGTGTTTCCATTGCCAAAGGGGAATCGCCAGAACATCCAGAAGGTTGCCGCCGAGAAGAACCAATGAGGATCCAAGAAAGCGCCGCCGGGGGTAATTCATTGAGCGCGTGCCGCCTTGGCCGCAATTTTCGGGAAGGAACGCGGCACAATCCCGGAGCCTTCTCTAACGGCAATGATCCGGTCGATTGGCATGCTGGTCAAACGATCGATTTGCCCGCTGGGCCAAGTAATCTCGAGCGAGTCGATTTTCGTGCGCTTGCCGAGACCAAATAGGATTCGGGGATCGCTCGCCGACATGTAGCTCATGCCGCCCTTAGCCTGTTCGACGTGCGTGACGCCTTGCGAGGTGAGTTTCAAGGAGGCGCCGATACCGTCGCGATTTGATTTTGTGCCGATCAGCAAAATCTCCAGCCAATGGTTGGCGTTGCCGCCGTCATTGCGTAAAAGCTCGGGATAGTCTCCGCGATTGTTGATGGCGATGTCGGTGTCGCCGTCGTTGTCGTAATCGGCGGTGGCGAGGCCTCGTCCGGGAATGGGCCGGACGAAATCGGGCCCCAGCGAATCCGAAACCTTGTCGAACATGCCCTTGCCCAGGTTTCGGAACATCAACAGAGGTTCTTTGTACGATACTTCGCCGTGATAGAGACTCACGTTGTCGAGCATTGCGCTGTTCAGTTGCAGAATATCCGGCCAGCCGTCGTTGTCGTAATCGATGAACTTCATCGAGACGCCGCTTAACAAGATCGCTTTGTTGCCGATGCCGGAGCGATAGGTGTAGTCATCGAACGATCCATTCTGATTGTTGTGGTAGAGGCGGTTCAACTCGAAATCGAGGTGCGTGATGTAGATATCCTGCCAGCCGTCTCCGTCGACGTCTGCCGCGTCGATGCCCATGCCGGCTTCGTAGCGGCCATCCTCGCTGGCTGCAATGCCGGATACGAGAGAAACATCCTGAAACGTGGCGTCATGCTTGTTGAGGAAAAGAAAATTCGGCCAGGTGTCATTGGCGATAGCGATGTCGGTCCAGCCGTCGTTGTTGAAATCGGCGAGAACAACACCCATGCCTTTCGATTCAGGCTTGCCGACGCCGGAAGGATCGCTCACGTCGGTGAAGGTACCGTCATGATTGTTGTGGTAGAGCATGGTTTTTTGGCCTTTGTAATTGCCCGGATTGCAATACGAGCGGTAGCCCGGGCGGCGCTCTCCGCACCACAAATTATTCTTCGGCGACCATTCAATATAATTGGTCACGAGGAGATCGAGCCAGCCATCTTTGTCGTAGTCGAACCATCCGGCGCTGGTGGACCAGTTGCCTTCATCGGCGACGCCCGCTTTCGCGGTGACATCGGTAAATGTTCCGTCGCCATTGTTGTGATAGAGGATGGCGCGGCCATAGCCAGTTACATAAAGATCGGGGTAACCGTCATTGTCGAAATCTCCGACGGCAACACCCTGGCCGTAGTGCCCTTCGCCGCCCACGCCAGCTTTTTGGCTGACGTCGGTGAAGGTTCCGTCACCATTGTTGTGATAGAGGGCGGAGCGCAGTGGACGCGGCGGCTTGTAAATATCGGTGGCGGCGGATTGGACGAAATAAAGATCCATCAAGCCGTCCTGATCGTAGTCGAGCCAGCCAACGCCGGTGCCCATCGTTTCGAGGTAATACTTTTCTTCGGTCTGCGTGGAGTCCTGAAGAAAGGTGATACCAGCAGCCTGGCGAACATCGGTGTAGCGAACTGTTATCGGAGGATTTTGCGCTTTCGGAGATTGTCCGGCGAAGACCTTGCCGTAAAATGCTGCCAAAGCGGCCATACCAAGCGCCAGAATCGCAGAGGCTACGGCTTTGCGGTTGAATTCAGTGCGAGGTTTCGACGGCGTAACTATTGCCGCCCGCCGCATCATAGCGTGCGGTCCGCAAGCGAAAGGGCCATCTGGAGGAATTGCTGGCGCGCGCTCATGGGCATCGGCTCGCCGAGCGTGGAGGGCCTTTCCGGTGCTCGTGCGAGAGCTTCTTCGATGCGATTCACGTCCAGGCTGCTGCTCGCATTGCTGCCCTTGAAGCGATTCAACACCTCGCGCGCCTTGGCGATTTCTCCCGTTTGATAATAGAAGATGCCCAACGTCGAGTAACTGCCTGGCCACTCTGGCAGCAAATCCACGGCGCGCTCCAGGTTCTTCTCCGCTTGTGGAGTTTTGCCTTCCAGCACGGAAACGACGCCTAACCCCCACAGAATTTTGCCGGAGCTGGGAATTCGCGCGAGTCCTTGTCGTAAGGTTGCGGCTGCGGCATCGACGTCTTTGCCGCGGAGTTCCACCAACGCGAGAGAAAGATAGTATTGGTCGTTGTCGGGATTGCGGCGAATGGCATCGCGGAAAATCTCGGATGCTTTGGCCGAATCACCAAGATGCGCGTGAATATCTCCGAGCAACGACAGGAAGGCGTCGTCTTGGCGTTCTTGGTCCGAAACGCGACTGGCGACTTCCAGCGCCTCGGTGTAAAGGCCTTTTCGGAAATAAGCGTCGGCGAGATCAAATTTTACGTCGTCGGAGTCCGGATTCGCGGCCAATGCCGCTTGGAAATGCTGGATCGCGTCGTCATATAGACGATAGCGCGCCAGGAGGACGCCTACCCCCGTCTGCGTGCGAAAGTCGGCGCTGCTTAGCTGATCGAGTTGCGCGATCGCCTGCCTCGCTTCACTTAGCTTTCCGAGCTTGAGATACGCTTCGGCCAGCAAGTAGAGGTTTTGCGGCTGGTCCGGGTGTTTGGTGATCTCTTCATGCAACTGTGTGAGATCGAGCTCCGCCCGCTCACGCTCGGAGAGGTTCGAGCGCGTATCCACGTAGTCCAGCAGATGCTGATACGGATAAGGGCCCGGCGCTGCGTTCTTGGAGAGCGTCTGAAACACGTTTAGGTCGCGCTGCGCGGCTTCGGTTTGATGCAGACTGCGCTCCACCATTGCCAGCTTGTAGTATCCCGACGCGGGATCTTTGCTGAGCTTGACGTACCTGCGAAGAAGCTCTGCCGCGTCCTCGAATTTCTTGTTTTCGATGCGCAGATTGGCGAGCTCCAGAAGCGCTTCCGCAAGGTCGGGCTTGTAGCGAAGCGCTTGCTGAAGAAATTCCTCTGCGCGCGCATGATTTCCCTGCCGCTCTTCGATGTAGCCCATGTTGAACAAGCACGACGCGTTGTGGGGATCGAGCTTCAGCCCGGCCTCGAAGTACTTGCGAGCCTCATCAAACCGTCCGAGATGGCGGTACGAGAGACCCATAAAAGCGTAGGAGCGGGCGGACGGATCCACTTTGATGAGCGTTTTAAACTCTTCGATAGCCTTCTCGGCTTTTCCCGACATGAAATAGCTCTCTCCAAGCGCAGCACGAAGGTCTGCGCGCTGCGGAGCGAACTGCAAACCTGATTGGAGCAGCGGGATGGCGTCTTCGAAATAGTTCTGGGTCATGCTCACGCGCGCTAAAAGGAAAGTTATGTCGGCATTCTGCGGGGCGAGCTTATGGGCGCGTACGAGCAAATCTAGAGCGTCCACGGATTTCTTTTGTTCGGAATACACCTGCGCCATCAAATAGAGCGTTTCCGGCGAATCCGGCCGGAGCTTCAGGGCGCGACTCAGAGTGAGTTCCGCTTTGTCGTACGCGGCGGTGCGAAGATGAATTTGTCCGAGGTTGTAAAGGATTTCGAACGTGTCGGGCTGCAGCGCGTTCGCTTTTTCGAGTTCGAGTTGCGCGGCCTTGTATTGTTTTTCTGCGGCTAGCAACACGCCAAGCGTGAAGTGCAGCTGCACGTCATCTCTATTTTGCGAGGAGACTTCGGTGGCGGTCTTCAGGCCTTCGGCAGTCCGGCCGGATTGAAGATAGGCGCGCGTCAGGTTCAGGCGGGTCGCGTTATTGGATGGGCGAACGCGCTGGAAATGAGGGATGGCCTGGGCCGGGGCTCCCTTCGCAAGCAGAACCAGGCCGAGATTATGATGTGCGTCGTTGTTGGCTGGATCCAGCTGTAAGACCCTGCGGAATTCCTGCTCCGCAAGTGCCAGGTTTTGCTGGGCCACGTAAACATTGCCGATGTTGTTGCGGGTTCTGGTGGATTTTGGATCGACCGTCAGGGCCTGTTGGAACGCATCCAGCGCCTGGGCGTAGTTCTTCTCGCTGGTGTAGATGATCCCCATCAAGTTGTAGCCTTCCACGCTGTTGGGATTTTGGCGCAGTTGCTCCGCGATTTCTCGCTTCGCCTCGTCCACTGAGCCTTCGCGAAATAATGTTTCGGCCTCGGCGAAAGGCGAAGGAGCCGTCGTGGATTGTCGGGCCGTGGTTTGCCGGGGTGGAGAGGACTGCGCGGCAGCGGTCATGGACGTCATGCTAAACCCGGCGATCATCAGGATGGGGAATCCGCAGAGCATCAACAACTGGTGCGTCACGCGAGGTTTTGGCGCGCCGGAGAGGGGCGCCGCGATTTTTGTTTCGAATCTCCTCATGCGCTCTGCTTTCCTGGATCGAAAATTCAATTTAGCATTTCCAGCGCTTGCTGAGCCATTTTGTGTTGGGGCTGCTGATGAAGCAGCGCCTGCAAAGTCTCTTTTGCCTTTTCCTTTTCGTTCAAGACTACGTACAGGCGAGCGAGATTGAGATAGGCCTGATCGTAGTTTGGAGCGACACGAATGCAGGTCTCAAACTTCTCTTTCGCTTCTGGATATTTTCGTTCGCGAACGAGAAGCACTCCGAGATTGTTGAGCGCGTCGGGATAGCTGGGACGCAGGCTCACCGCTCTTTCGAGCGATTCCGAGGCGCGGTCGAGCCGCTCCTGCCGGGCATAGAGCATACCCAGGCTGTAGCTGACTTCGGGATTTTCGGGTTCGAGTTCCAGCGCGCGGCCCAGGAGTTTCTCGGCCTCATTCAGATTTCCCTGACGCCGGTACAGGTTCCCTAGGTTCAGGAGCGCGACGGCATAGTCCGGCCGCAATTGCAGAGACTTTTGAAAATTGCGAACGCCCTCTTCGGCCTGACCTTGCTGGGCTGCGATCATTCCGAGATTGTTCCAGGCTTCCGGATAGTCTGGGCGCAGCTTCACCGCTTGCTCGAGATTACTTTGCGCGCCCGGGAAATCATTTCTTCGCAGGTACAGGGTGCCAAGGTTGTAGTAGGCCTCGGGTTCGTTGGGTTTTGCGGCGATGACATTTTGAAAGGATGCCGCGGCCTGCTCGAGATAGCCGCGTTGGAAAAATGCCGCGCCATAGGTGAAGTCGTTGCGTTTGAATTCTCCGTGGTAAAGCGTGCCCTCGAACGGAAGCGCTTTTCGCAAGCGATCGGCGATGGTGCTTGGCATCGATTTCAAATCTTCGGCAATGCGTTCCGGACGTACCACGCCCTGGTACAGCTTGACGATCATTCCAGTGGCGTCGATGAGGAACGACGAGGGAATGGCGAGATCTCTGCGCCGGTCAAATAGGTAGCGGTAAATAATATTGTAGATGCCGGCCAGGTCTTGCGTTGCGAGCAGGACCGGGAACGAAATGGCGTGGTTCGCTACGGCTGATTGCACTTCTTGGGCTTGAACAGCGCGGGGCTCATCGATGTTGACGGCCACCACGGGTAGGCCAGTCGGTGCGAGAGTGGATTGGAATTTCTGGAGGGAGGCCAGTTGGTCGAGGGAAGCTGGCGCGGATATGGACCAAAAATTGAGAAACACGGCGTTGCCTCGAAACGATCGAAGCTCGCGCGTATTGCCGGCAAGGTCTGGTAAAGAAAACTCTGGCGCGTTCAGAGGATCGATTAGCCATGTTTCGATCGACGAAGGCAACGTTTCCGGCTTCTCGAACTGGCTTGCGCGCGCGTATGGCGACGGAGACTTGGCGAAAGGTTTGGCGTCGAAGTCGCGCGTGCCTTCTTCGATTTCAATTCGATGGTTCACGGGCAAATCCTCAAAAACCTGTGTTTGCCCAGCTGGCCAGCGAACGGTGGCCCGCATAGTTCCCTTGAAATCGCCCACTCCAAAGAAGAGCTCCTTGGTGTGCTGCGACAAAAATCCGGAGCCGGCTTGGAGATACTTCGTCTGGCGGTGCGTGCCGGTTTCCAGGGTCACGGCTGCGCCGATAGCGTCGCGATTGCTCTTTGTTCCGCGCAGGCGGAAAGCTAGCGAGCCGCCGATCTCTTTCATCGCGTTGTGAAAGATGCGGAGTTGGGGGCCGCTCCGGTTCTTCAGGATTACTTCCAGGCGTCCGTCACTGTCCAAATCCGCCAGGGCGAACGAGCGGCTGTCATCGTGGACATCTAAACCCGCCGCGCCGGAGGATTCGGAAAAAGTGCCATCGTGGTTGTTGACGTAGAAAACGTTGCGCTCGTAGCCGCTCCAGGTCGCGTCAGAGCGAATTAGTTCGTTGATCGCATTCCAACCTCGTTCGTAGTTTGCTGAGGATGTCGCGTCTTGCGGCGATTTGCCGACAACCTGGCGCCAGAAAAAACTCGACAGGTCTGCACGTTCGCTGTCTGGATGTTCGGGTCCCGAAATATAGCCGTTGGCAATGTATAGATCGGGGTGGCCGTCGTGGTCGAAGTCCCATGAGTCAGACGACCAAGCCCAGCGGCCCATGTCGACGCCCGCCAGGCCGCTGACATTCTGAAACCCATTTCCCTGATTCCGGTACAGGGAATTGCCTCGCGCGTGGCGGCGATAGAGGGCACGAACTTCTTCCGGTGCTTTCTCCTGAAAGTTTTTTCGTTCCGAAACCCTCATACCCGCTGCGGCCCACATATTGGCTACGTAGATGTCTTGCTTCCCATCATTGTTGGAATCGAACCAGCACGCGCTCATGCCGGCGCCGGGATCTTCGACGGCCGCTTCGGTGGAGGCAGCCGCGAAAGTTCCATCGCCACGGTTCCGGTAAAGGTTGCTGCGGCCAAAGTCGTTGGCCACGTAGAGATCGGGCGAGCCGTCGCCGTTCGAGTCGCCCCAGGCGCACGCAAAACTGTAACGGTCGTTATCCACATTCAATCCCGCGGCTTCCGTGCGGTCTTGAAAGGTGGCGTCGCCCTGATTGTGAAACAGGAAATTCGGCGGACCGTTGCGGGCGTCGAAGTAAGGCACGGGATAGTGATACTGGTCCAGGCCCAGGTAGTAGCTGTAAACGCAGAAATAAATATCCAGCAACCCGTCGCGGTCGTAATCGGCAATCGCTGCGCCGGTGAAAGTGCCCGCTGGGGGGCGAGCGAATTGGAAGGCATCGCGCTTGATCTCAAATTTACCGTTTCCCTGATTGAGAAACAGCAAAGGGCCACTTCCACAAACGACCAGAAGATCCTGAACGCCCCTATTCTGGAAATCCGCGAACAGCGCGCATGCGGTGTCGTCCAAAATTCCCACGCCGGCTTGTTCTGTCACATCTTTAAGCGTTCCGTCGCCGCGGTTGCGATAGAGCCGATTGGGAAGGCCGGCTGGCTGGCAGATGTAGAGATCGTCGAGCCCGTCGTTGTCGAAATCGCCTACCGCCAAACCGTTGTTCCCGTAAACATCGATACCGCACGCGCCATCCAGCACAGTGCGCCAATGATCGGCGCCGTGAGCCAGCTGATTCTTGTGCGACTCGATTTGCCCCACAACGCGCGAAGTAACGTCGATGAAGATTGGATCGCGGGCGCGGCTGACCGTTTCTTCGGCGGCCTGCCATTTCACCGCTCGCCATGCGTTCGATTCATCGCGTGACCATTCCGTGCGCCAAAGGCCGATGCGCTCTTCGCATGCAGCGCCGGACGCCGGCGTTGCGACGAAGTCGTAACGAATGTCGGCGCGAAGTCTCGGCGGTTTCCCGGCGATTTCGTCCAGATGAATAATTTCAAATTCGGCTGTTTCCAACCGCGGCCACTTGTCGAAGTACGTCTTCACCTCACCCAGGAAATGTTCCCGGCCCAGCGTTATGTTCCCGCCGAACTGGCGTCGAGAAATTCCCAATCCGTTCTCCGAACGCACTGTCTTCTCTTCAGTCGAACTAAAGGCGCCGCTCTCAATGGACGGACCGAGAAATTTGCCCACGACCTCCAGAGCAGGCGCACTTGCGCGCAAGGCTCGGCTCCATTCACCGAGCACCCGGGCAATTTCAGACGCGTATTTCTCGGTAACAAATTCATCCGATCCGGGAGCCACGAGGCGAAGGACATCGTCCAGGGGAGATTTCGAGGGATAGTGCGGGGTTAGACGCGAATCAGCAAAAGGAAACGAGGATTTTCGCCCGTCGAACGAAAATAGCGAAACTAGGGGGCGGAAATTCGATGCATGAATCGGCGCGGACAAAAATAGCACCGGTGCCCAACGCATGCCCTGGAGGAACTTTCTGCGCGATACAACGTGGTTGCCGCTCTTTCGTTTCGCCATCCGTGGGTTTCCGCACAGCACAGCCTCGATGTTGCATGCTAGCACTCGCAGTGAGGCCGCACAAAAGACAACAACGAGCCGCAGCAATCATTCGGTGATATTGACGCGCGAAATTCCGTTATTCAGCGGGGGCGGGTCCTGACGACTCTCCCAAAATCAATTCCGCGGGAATTTGATATTCCCTGCCCTGAGGATTCGGCGAGGCGGAGAGTTCGTGAAGCGCATCGGCCGCCATTTGACCGAGCATATCCCGGTGAACGTCAACAGTGGTGAGCGAAGGATTACTGTATTCCGCCAATCGCGTGTTGTCGAATCCCGTCACCGAAATGTCTTCGGGCACGCGAAGACCACCCTTCAGCAGGCCCTTGATCACCCCCACGGCGGTGAGGTCGTTGACGGCCATCACCGCGGTTGGCCGCGGAGAAAGCTGCGCAATCGCCAGGCCGGCTGCCAGGCCGCCTTCAAAACGCAAATCACCCGGGATGACCGGACCGGGTTTCAATCCCAAATCGAGCATGCATTTTTCGTAGGCCTGCAAGCGCGCCACGTTGGACTTCAGCTTTGGCCTTCCCGCGATGAAAGCGATCCGGCGATGGCCGCTCTTGTAAAGGTACTCAACGATTTGTTTCATCCCCGAGAAATAATCAATCCGCAATTTACTCACGTGACCTCGCACGGGCGCGAGATCGAGAAATGTGACCGCAATCCGTCTCCGGGCGAGTTCGTGGATGAGCCGCAGACTGATCTCCGAGGTCATAATGGCCACGCCGCGAACGTTGTGCTCCATCATTCTCTCGGCGGCCTCCTGCGTTCGGCGCGGATCGTAATTGGTGTCGCTGAGGATGGCGTCGTAACCGAGTTGGCGCGCCCGCGTTTCAAAGCCCTTGATCACTTCCGGAAAGAATGGATTGACGATGTCGGACACGATAATCCCCAGAGTGCGACTGTCGCGCGAGGCCAGATGGCGCGCATGAGCGTTGGGAAAATATCCCAGGCGCTTTACGGCGGAAAGAACGATGTGGTGGGTGCGGCGGCCGACTTTTCCGGTCTTATTCAAGACGTTGGACACGGTGGCGGTGGAAACGCCTGCGGCCTTGGCAACATCACGAATGGTTAGAGCCATAAACGAAGCTGGCAACCGTCCTTGGGGCGGGGCAGAATCAAACAAGGCGAAGTATAGAAGAAAAAAAAATGCTTGACAATGCGCAAGAGCGCGTGCTATTTGGATTCCACAAGGTTAAGCGGTTAAGTTGTTTGGGGGTCCATCCAGGTGAAGCGGTTTACATCCAACCCGTTCGTTTGGGGATTTCCGGCTAGCAGCACAGACGGACTTTAGCGGTCACAGGCGGCAGCTTCTGCCTGCGCACAGGTGCGTGCGCGTGGCTCTGCCGCTGGGTCGTTTGCGCGGCAGGATCCCGGTAAACGAATACTGCGGTCTTTTCTAACGGTCGAGGACGTATGGCGGGCCCAACGGCCCAGGAGGCAAGTGATGAGAGCAACGGCCGTTTCCATGCTGATCCGGCGAGCGGCGCTGGTTATAGGAGCCTGCGCTGTGGTCCTGTTTCTCTGCGTCCTACCGCTGCGCGCACAGGTAGATGCCGGCGCAATCCTCGGCACGATAACCGATAGCTCGGGCGCGCCGGTTCGCGGCGCCACGGTCACCCTCACAAATGAGGGGACGAGCGCCACACTCTCAACGACCACCGGTAACGATGGAGAATATAAGTTCACGCCGGTATCGATTGGCCAGTACACCGTCACGGCAAACTTCCAAGGATTTGCAACCACGACCGAAAAGCACATCACCGTCAACGTTGGCGCCGAAGTTGTGGCGAACTTTGCGCTGAAACCCGGCGCGGTGACGGAAACCGTCGAAGTTGCCTCGACAATACCGGTCCTTGAGACTCAGGACGCCTCCGTCGGTCAGGTCGTCGACTCCCGCAACGTAAACAATCTGCCGCTCAACGGCCGCAACTTCACGTTCCTCGCTCAGCTTGCCGCCGGCGTAAATACACCGCAGGCGGACACACGCGGCAACGCGGCCTCCGGAGCGTTCTCGGCCAACGGCAACCGGCCCGCTCAGAACAACTACCTGCTCGACGGTATCGATAACAACTCCGACACGGTCGACTTCCTGAACGGCACGAACTTCGTTGTGCTCCCGCCGTTAGACGCGGTCCAGGAATTCAAGGTGCAGACTTCCAACTTCAGCGCGGAGTTCGGCCGCTCCGGCGCTGCCGTTCTAAACGCCTCGATCAAATCTGGCACCAACAGCTTCCACGGCGCGGCTTGGGAATTTTTCCGCAACGATAAGCTCGATGCTGCCGACTTCTTCGAAAATGCGGGCGGCATCCCCAAAGGCGAGCTTCGCCAGAACCAGTTTGGCTTCACGGCCGGCGGACCTGTGGTTATCCCGAAAGTGTTTAACGGCCGAAACAAGGTTTTCTTCTTTGGTGACTATGAAGGGTTGCGCCGGGTTCAGGGCACGATTCTGACCGGCTCGGTCCCGACGGACGCCGAGCGCGCGAGCGGCTTCACCAACTTCCAGGATCTGATCACGGGCCAAGCCTCGTCTGCGGCTCGCACCGATAGTTTGGGACGATTAATTCCGGTTGGTACGGTCCTCGATCCGGCGACGACTCGCGCCGTAACGGCAGGAGCGGTAGACCCAATCTCAGGCCTGCCCGCGACCGCAACGGGTTTCGTTCGCGATCCCTTCGGCACGTGCGCTCCCAGCACGACGAGTTTCACGATCGCTGCCTGCGGGTTAAACCTCATTCCCGCCGGCCGGCTCGATCCCAATGCCATCAAACTCCTCAACCTTTATCCGACTCCAACGAATGGCTCGCTTTTCGCTAACTTTGCCAATTCGCCCCACCTTTTCGAACATCGCAATTCCTTTGATGCGCGTATGGACTTCAATTTCAACGAAAAGAATCAGCTCTTCTACCGCTTCAGCCTGGCTGACGATCCGCAATTTATTCCGGGCATCTTCGGTGGCGTCGCAGACGGTGGCGGTTTCCAGCAGGGTACCCAGACTGCTAACGCGCAGCAGAGTGCTCTGAGCTATACCCATACGTTCTCCCCAACACTCATCAACGTCGTTCGCGCGGGTCTAAATTACCTGCACACAACCCGCGTTTCCCCGTCTGCCAACGAC
This sequence comes from uncultured Acidobacteriota bacterium, assembly GCA_963721915.1. GTDB lineage: Bacteria > Acidobacteriota > Terriglobia > Acidiferrales > UBA7541 > Acidiferrum. The sequence goes on from CAVRLD010000018.1 coordinate 415,018, forward strand.
CTATCGGATATCCCGGCGCAGTTCGGCATTCAGGGCATCCCGCAACTCCAGGAAAACGGCGGTCTTCCGGCCTTCGGCATCAGCGGTCTGCAGACGCTGGGCAGCAACGCCTTTTTGCCCTCCGATGAAGTTACCTCTACCTTCCAGTTAACCGACGACGTTACCAAAATCTTGGGCAAGCACACCTTCAAAATGGGTTTCGAATGGCAGCACGTAAAGTTCTCGACGCTGCAACCACCCTGGTCGCGCGGTGAGTTTGATTACAACGGCGATTACACCGACATCCCGAACAAAAACCAAGGCAATACCGGTCGCGTTCAATTCCTGTTGACTCCAACTCCGTCCACAGTAGGCGGCGTTCCGTTCCTGGGTGGCGCCACCCAGATCCGCGCATCGAACATCGCGGAAACCGACAACGGCAAGAACTACTGGGGCGGCTACATCAATGATGATTGGAAAGTCACCAACAAGCTGACCGTCAATCTCGGTCTACGTTATGACTTCTTCGGCTTGGTCTACGAGCATCACCACAATCAAGCAAACTTTATCCCAGCAGGAACCGGTCCGTTCACAAATCCGACCTATCTGATTCCGGAAGGGCCGAACGCAGGCAATCTGTCGCCCAGCTTCCTCAGTCTCCTTGGTAAAGACGGCATCGACCTGCTCGTCAGCAATAAGTATGGACAAGGCTTGGGGGATTCCGAGTCGACCAACTTCGCCCCGCGCTTGGGTGTTGCGTATCAGATGACGCCTAAACTCGTTGTGCGCGCCGGCTGGGGTATGTTCTACAACGGTTTCGAAAACCGCGGCTACTCCCCAAACATTGGGGAAAACTATCCGTTCCAATTCCAGTTCAGCTTCCCAGAGCCGAATCCTAACACGCCGGTCACGTTCCCTGGTTGCGCTACGGCCGGCCCCGGCAATACCGGCACGTTTGAGACCGGTTTCTCGTGCACCCCGCTCGATCCGCTGCTCGTCAATGCCAATGGCTTGGGCTTGCTGGGCATCCAATTCAAGTACATCACTCCGTACACCATGAGCGGCAACTTCACCGTGCAGTACCAACTCACACCGTCCATGTCGGTGCAGGTCGCTTACGTCAACTCGCTGGCGCGCCACTTGGAAGTGTTTCCGAACACCTCCAACGCCCTAACCACACTCCTGCCAGCCAACGCCACCGCGCAAAACTTTATCCCCTTCCCCGACTTCGGGCGCAACCCGAGCTATGCCGCGACGGAAGGAAGCAGCAACTACCACGGCCTTCAGACCAAGTTGGAGAAACAATTCGCAAGCGGATTGAACTTCCTGTTCACCTACACCTTTGCGAAGACCCTCACGGATGCCGACGACCTCCTCAATGGCGGCAGTTCACAAAATAGTGCCAGTGGTAACGTCAATGGCTACCGCGCGCCCGGCATTCTCGGTATCCAGTCCGACTATGGTCTGGCTAACTTCGACATTCGCCATGTATTCCACCTCAGTGGCGGCTATGAACTTCCCTTCGGCCGTGGCAAACGCTTCATGACCGATGCCAGCGGGTTCATGAATCAGGTTGTCGGCGGCTGGAGCGTCAACTGGAGTTCTACATTCCAGGGAGGTCAGCCCATCGCGTTAGGCTGCCCAACGCAAACGGCGGCGGGTGTGGCGTGCGGAGCACTTTTTACGGGTCAACCTCTCAAGCTAGGGACGTACACGGATACAAATGGAAAGTTGAACTTCTACGGCAATCCAGCCGCGTTCGTTCAACCGTGCGCTCTTGACGCCACCTTGACTCCACAACCGAACACACCGGCCGGTTGCACGCCTCTCGCCGGGACGGCTGCGTTGGGTGGAGTCACAAAGGTGGAAGGACCTGGCTTCCGGCGGTTCGACCTGTCCTTCTTCAAGGATTTCCCGATCAAGGAACGTTTCCGCCTCCAGTTCCGGGCGGAAATGTTCAACATCGCCAACCACCCGAACTTCAACGCCCCGAACTTTGGCGGCAACGGCGTTGTCGCAATATCTAACTCGGGCAATTACAACAGCTCGACCTTCGGCGAAATTGGTTCGACGCGCGATGCTCCCTACGATCCGCGCCAGATCCAGTTCGCTCTCAAGTTCTATTACTGACGCTCCATCACCCCCCACCCGCGAAGGGCGCCCTGAACAAGCGCCTTTCGCGGGTTTTGATTTTAGGCCCGTGTAGTGGCCGATCTTTAGATCGGCCCGCGCAAACAAACGTCAGGACCGCGACAAGAGACCCGCAAATCGCCACCGCGTTCGCGCCACCTGCTTTCTCCCAGCATCTCCGGTGCTATCATACGAAGATAGTGATCATGAGACACGTAGAGATGCTGGCCATTTGCGCGTGCATGCTCTTGGCTGCGCCAAGTGCCGACGCACAAAGCAGCGGACCAGACAAGAGCCTCGACCGCGATTTCCAGGCCGCCGTGGCGCAGTACGACGCAGGCCATTTCGTGGAAGCCGCTGTCCAATTGGAGAAGCTACTGCCCAGCGTGCCGGAGAGTTTCGAAGTGCACGAGTTGCTCGGGCTCGTCTATTCCGCTGAGTCTCAGGACGTCAAAGCCAGCGAGCACCTTGAAAAAGCGGTGCGGCTCAATCCAAAGTCCGCGGCAGCGAGAACGAACTTAGCAGCCAACCTGGTCCGCCTGGGGAAAGCGGCCCCAGCCGAAGAGCAGTTCCGTAAGGCGGTCGAGCTTGAACCGGAAAATTTCGACGCCAATCACAACCTCGGCGAAGCTTACGTACGGTCTGGAAAAATCGCCCAGGCCGCGTCTTTCCTCGAGAAAGCGCAGCGCATCGATCCGTCTTCGTACGACAATGGCTACGATCTCTCGCTTGCTTATCTTCTGACCGGCCATTGGAAAGAAGCGCGGCAGGTAGTTCACGATTTATTGGAGCGGAAGAACACCGCCGAACTGCATAACCTCCTGGCCGAGATCGAGGAAAAAGACGGCAATTTCGTCACCGCCGCCAGCGAATTCGAAACCGCCGCACATATGGACCCCAGCGAAAGCCATCTCTTCGATTGGGGCAGCGAACTGCTGGTTCATCGCACGCTCGAGCCGTCCATCGAAGTTTTTCGCCAGGCTACCGAGCGCTATCCGCAATCGTCACGCGTAGCCGTCGGCCTGGGCATGGCGCTTTACTCGCTCGGTAAGTATGACGATGCCGTTGTTTCCCTGTTGCGCGCCGCCGACCTGAGCCCATCCGACGCTCGCATCTATCCCTTCTTATCCCGCGCGTACGACAGTTCGCCTGGACAGGCCGACGAAGTCATCAAACGATTCCGGCGATTCGCGGAGCTCCAGCCTCGCAACGGGCGAGCACTCTACTACTATGCGATGAGCCTGTGGAAGGGAAAGCGCGCCCAGGATCCCGGGCTCGACCTCCACCAAATCGAGTCTCTACTTACGAAATCAACCGAACTCGACCCCACGCTCGCCGATGCCCAGTTGCAACTGGGCAATCTCTATTCCGATCAATCCAAATATGCCGAGGCCATCCCTCACTACAAGCGCTCCCTCGAGCTCAGCTCCGATCTCGCCGACGCTCATTATCGACTCGGCCAAGCCTACGTCCGCACCGGTGAAAAGGATCAGGCCCAGCAGGAGCTGCAGGTGTATCAACAACTTCGCGCGCAGCACCTCGCCGATCTCGATCGACAAAGGGCGGAAGTCCGGCAATTCGTTTACTCCGCCAAAAACGCCGCAACCCCCAAGTAGCACAGGCACTCCTGCCTGCGCCTATGTCAACCCCGGCAATCAGTCAGCGGCAAAGCAATCCCAATCCAAAGCGAACGCTCCTACTCCGCCTCCGCGAACTCTGTGTCTCCGTGCCTTCTGCGTTAATTCCCCTCTTTCTTTATCTTCAACCTCCACAAACTCTCGCCGAAAGCGTGCACGCCAGAACTCTCGGATATACAATGCGATTTGTAAGAACTACCCCAAAAAAACAAAGGCGGCAACATGCCCATCGAGCGTCGCGAATTCCTAAAAACCACCGGCAAAGCCATTACCGCAAGCGCAGCCGCGCTAGCCCTGGGCGGCAAAATCCTGGGCGCAAACGATCGCGTGCGCGTAGCCATCTGTGGAGTCCGGGGCCGCGGCACCGATCACATCAAAGGTTTTCCGCGCGTGCCGGGGACGGAGATCGCCGCGCTCTGCGACATCGACGAAAACGTGCTGAGCGAGCGCGTCGGTGACGTCGAGAAAATGAATCTGCCCAAACCCAAATCCTATACCGATGTGCGCAAGCTCCTGGAGGACAAAGACATCGACGCCATCTCGATCGCCGCGCCGAATCACTGGCACTCGCTCATGGCCATCTGGGCGTGCCAGGCCGGGAAAGACGTCTACGTGGAAAAGCCATGCTCACACAATACGTTCGAAGGCCGGCAACTGGTCCGCGCGGTTAAAAAGTACAACCGGATCTGCCAGCACGGCAGCCAGTCTCGCTCAAACCCTGGAATGATCGAAGCGATCAAGCATCTTGGCGATGGCACCATCGGCGACGTTTATATGGCGCGCGGGCTTTGCTACAAGTGGCGGCCGTCAATCGGTCACGCCACCGAAGAACCCGTTCCCGCCGGCGTCCACTATGATCTCTGGACTGGTCCGGCGCCGCTCAAGCCGTTCACGCGCAATCGATTTCATTACAACTGGCACTGGATCTGGGACACCGGCAACGGCGAAGTCGGCAACCAGGCTATCCACGAAATCGACATTGCGCGCTGGGGTCTGGGGGTGGGCTTCCCGACATCGGTGTCGGCGATGGGTGGCCACTTCATGTTTGAGGATGATCAGGAAACGCCCAACACCTTGAGCGCGACCTTCATTTTCGAGAGTCCCAATGGCAAGTGCAAAATGATGGAAATCGAAGTTCGCCACTGGATCACCAATCACGAGGCCGAAATCGGCACCGGTGCTTATGGCGCCAGCGCCGTGCCTCCCGCGGGTCTCACCGGCAGCGCCGATGCCAGCAAAAAACCTGCGGACAAGAAATCCGGCAGCCAACAACAATCCCTAGGTCCAAAAGACGCCAAGACCAACACGGTCGGCAATATTTTCTACGGATCGAACGGGTACCTGGCCATTGATGGTTACGACGCGTACAAAACGTGGCTAACCGATGAAGTTGTACCAGGGCCGCACGGGAAAGCCTCCGGGGACCACTACGCCAACTTCATCGAGTGCGTTCGAAGCCGTCGTGCCCAGGACATTCATTCCCCCATCGAGGAAGCCCACATCTCGACGACGCTGGTGCACCTGGCCAATGCGTCGTATCGTCTCGGCCGTACGCTGAAATTCGACGCCTCAACGGAACAAGTCATCAACGACAACGAGGCCAACACGTTACTCCGCGGGACCTACCGCGCCCCGTACGTAGTGTCAGAAAATATGTAGCCGCAAGCAGCCCTGTTGCCTTGTAGCGGCGAGCTAGTCTCGCCATCTGGCCTCTATCTGTTCCGAAACCTCCGGGTGGCCCATCCTTTATACGGTTTGTGTAGAAAGGGTGGGGCTTCGTAGGGGCGGGGCTGGCTCCGTTGGCCAACGCGTCTTGCTGGGGGCACCAGTTTCGGCAGACGCGACGGTACCGCTCGCAGAGGGACTGCGTCCATGTAGGCCTCAAACCATTTGATTCGCCGCCACTTAGATATTCGTTGACATACTGTACTGATATGATATAATAGGGTTGGAAATTCGGTCTTTCTGGCTGTACCTGCCACCCATGCTCACCTGCTTTGTGGTCCCTGCGCTCCGCAATTCGTCCCTTTGTTGCAAACAAACATTCTGTAAAAGATCTCGCCCATATCTTCTTTAGAATCCGCACTTGTGGAAGTGCTGATTCTAAAGTGCTTCAAATTAATTAGAATGAACACTTATGGGAAACCGGGGGGAGGGGTCCGCGCTGTCGGTGCTTCCCTTCAGGAGGCAGGCTGGTGCGAACCTTGACTTCGCCGCCATCCGGGCGTAGCTTACGCTAAGCAGCTTGTTTCCAATGACCTACACCCTTACTTCCGCCGGCAAACGATACCGATTTCGCTTGGGGCTGCGATGAACAATCGAACTTCCAGTCCCGTGGAACTCGCCAGGCAGTTAGCTTTCACCCGGCGCGACTTCCTGCGCTCCGCAGCTGGTGTCGTGCTCGGCACCACGCTGCTCCACTCGCCAATCGCACTGGCTGGCGCCGCCATGAGGAGGCGAAAAGTAGTCGTCATCACTTTTGGTGGAGGCGCGCGCGATCAGGAAACCTTTGCGCCCGAGGGCCAGGAGAACATCCCGCACTTGATGCGCGAGATGATTCCCCAGTCCACCTTTTTCACGCAAGTCGTCAATCGCGGCATCCTCGGCCACTACGTCGCTACCGCAAGCCTCGCCACCGGCACCTACGAAACGTTCAACAACTTTGCCGCGGTTTCCCCGGAACATCCGACCGTCTTCGAGTATTTCCGCAAAGACCTGCGTCGGCCAGCCTCCGACGCCTGGGTGATCGCTCCCAGCAATGGCTTCAACCGCATCGGCGAGAGCAGCCACCGCGCGTACGGTCCCGGGTTGGGAGCTCGCGTAATTTTGCCGAAACACTTGCTGACCGCGGCCACCTCGGGCGGCGGCAAAGACTACGAACACCTGCTGCGCGACAACTATGAGACTCCGTTCTATACGCCAGAACTAGCCGGCAATGAATTTGAATTGCAACAACTGGCGATGATGCTGAAGCTCTCGGTGGATGACTTCAAAGCGCATGCGCTCACTTTGTCCAGTCCCGATGAACTCTCGGTTTACATCGCGCGGCAGTTGATGCGCCAGGTCGCGCCCAGCCTTTTGTGGATCACGATGCACGATATCGACATCGCGCACGCTGGAGCGTACTCGCTTTATATTGATGGCATCCGGCGCACCGACCGTCTTTGCGCGGAACTGTGGAAGACGATTCAGACCGAGCCGGAATATGCGGGCAACACCACGCTCTTCATCCTCCCGGATTTTGGCCGCGACTCCGATGAAGATGCCGGCGGCAACGGATTCCAGCATCATCGCACCGGCGACGCGCTGTCTCGCACTACCTGGATGATGGCTCTGGGCGCGGGTGTTCGCCAAGGCGTCGTATACGATCGTCCGGCGGAATCGACCGACCTCGTGCCAACGCTTGGTTCCATGCTCGGATTCTCGGCTGCGCTCGCGCAAGGCAAGCCCATACCGGAATTGTTGTAATTGATATGCTGCCAGCCGATCTCAAGCCCGAACAGTTCAACGGCTATCCGCCGGAAGCCCGCAAGCTGGCCACGAACTACATCGGTGTGCTCCAGCGTCTTCCATTGGGCTTTCTGCCCAGCTTGTTGCGCGAAGTCATCGATTACGACTTCAGATTTCCAGCGGAACGAAAAACCGTCGAGAAGGAACTCGCGAATCTCGCTTCTCTTTCGGCCGAACAATTAAAGGAATGGTTGCAGGGATTCGCGCAAATCCGTATTTCATCTCAGCTAGAACATTCGGATTGGGTAAACGCGCCGGCGCAGTTCGTCGAGCAGTTCTCGGCATACCTCTGGAGTACGCATCAACTCGATGCCTTTCGCGCCGCCGCGGTCAACTATGCGGATCGCTTGCGAGCGGCCGTGCCGCCCGAGCCACCACAGCTCCCACGCCTGGGAATCACGGTTGTCGGTCAAGGCGTGGCCGCATACGACGCGCCCCTGTTCAGAAAACTTCGCGCCCACGGCGCGTATTTCAATCACGTGCAGCCCGAAAACGGTTTGCGATTTCTGCTGGACGCAGTCGCGGCGAGAGCCAAAGCGCATCCCGCTCCGTACGCGCATTGGTATATCGATGGCGGTCAGGAAGCCGCATACGATCCGGCGCTAACCTGCGTGTCGTACCATGCGCTGGAACCTGCGCGCGCTGCGTTGTCGGCAAAAATGCGTGTTGAAATCGAACGCCCCGGCATGGGACCCGAGGCACTGCGAACTCTGATGGCACGCATGCGCCCCGAGGACCTTGGCCTGAATTCAACTCCGGGCAAAGCGGGCGATCCGGTGATGCAGCGATTTCAACTAAAAGTGTTGACGGAGGGTTCCGGCACGCAGATTTTTGCCACTACCTTCGCGCAATGGACCGCGCGCGAAGCCCTGCGGCGCGCGCAGCCGCTCACATTGCTGGTGCGTTTCGCGCCGCGGCAGAGGCAGAAGCCGATGAACGAAATGATCTCGGACAGTACGAAGCCATTGGAATTCGATCCGGTAGGCTCGCTGGTGGATGCCGATTTCGGCGCGTATTACAACTGGCTGAATCAGCAAAGGTTGCCAGGCGCGGAGCAATCTAGATTCCTGGTCTGGTTTGAAGGCCACAACGAAGCCGTTGTAATCGGTCCGACGTGGCCACGCGGCACGCAATCGAACGCGAGCGCAGCCATGAAGCAGCTCCTGAGCTAGCGGTTGTCGACGCGCGCGGCCAGACGGCTGGTGCGGGCGAGGCCGTCGCCGTCGAGACCGGTCTGGTTGCCGAAGATTCGCACCTCGTCGGGAGTACGAACGGAGTGCCGGCCCGCGGCCTCCACAGATGGCGATTCCCAAATCCGAAATAAGATGACGGCGCTCTCTCGCTGGCGCAGATAAGAAAGTTCACGAACGTTTTACGGCTAGGAACCTAAATGCAGAAGAGGCTACTCGTCGTAGGCAGCATCAACTTGGACTTGGTGGCGGGAGCGCCGCGCATGCCCCTTGCGGGTGAGACCGTCTCCGCAAAGACTTTTAACACCTTTCCCGGTGGTAAAGGGGCCAATCAGGCGTTCGCGGCGGCCTGCCTCGGTGCGCCAGTAAGCATGATTGGAATGCTGGGGAACGACAGCTTTGGCGTCCAACTCCGTGCAAGCCTGGAAGCTTCAGGAGTGGATACCAAAGCCGTCGGGGTGGTGCCGGGATCGTCGGGTCTTGCGCTGATCACCACTGCCGACAACGGCGAAAATGCGATTGTCGTGGTAGGCGGTGCGAACGCATATTTATCCCCAGGCGATCTAGACAAGCACATCGATGTGATTCGCAGCGCCGGTATTATTCTTACCCAACTGGAGATCCCTCTCGAGACGGTCAAGCACCTCGCCGCCGTAGCACGACGGGAGAATATCCCCCTCATTCTCGATCCCGCGCCGGCACGGCCGTTACCGACGTCACTGCTCGGCGGCGTCGAGTGGCTGACTCCCAATGAAACCGAAACGTGTTCGTTGTTGCGGCGCTCGACTGGGGAATTGCCTGTGAATTCGCTAGAAGACGCCGCGCGGCAGTTAATGCACAGCGGAAGTCGAAACATTCTGATCAAGTTGGGGCCCCGCGGTTGTTACCTGGCGCTCGCTGACGAAACGCGGATCTTGCTGCCGGCGTATTCGGTTCGCGCGGTTGACACCACCGGCGCGGGCGACGCATTTAACGGCGCCTTTGCTGTAGCCCTGCTGCAAGGAAAAACTCCCGCGGCCAGCGCAACTTGGGCTTCGGCGGTAGCCGCGATTTCAGTTACCCGCCACGGCGCGCAGCCATCAATGCCCAGTCAAAAAGAGGTTGACGACTTCCTGGTGAATAACACGAGTCTTCTGCGGACAACCTAAGCGACATCTGCATGGAAGGCTTCGGCCTCCGGAATTCAGCCGGCCTTCCGCAGTGCGCGGGCGAACGCATACAAAGTGGTCCGATCATCTTAGGTCCGCAGCGTTACGCTTCCGCACGCCCCGCTTCGCAGAATTCGCGTAGCAGTCCAGGATTCAGGGTTCGACGTAGCCTCCGCCGTCCGTGAAAAAGGCGTGATTTGACGACGCCAATTGAGGTACCTAGAATATCAGCCGTTTCTTCGATGGTACGTTCTTCGATATTGCGGAGCAACATCGTTCTTCGAATCTTTGGACTCAAGCGGTTGATCGCTTTGCTCAAAAGGTCGCTGCGCTCGCGCCGCCAGCAGGATTCTTCCGGGGTGGGACTCCGGTCCACAAATACCTCCGAAACAGACTTCCCGCCATCGTCAGGGCCCTCTGGCAAGACTTCGAGAACTCCCCGCCGTTTCCGCAGTACCATGAGGGCTTCATTCATGGCGATGCGTGTCAGCCAGGTGGAAAACTGCGACTTTTCCTCGAAGGCGTCGAGATGAAGGAAGGCCTTGTGAAAGCTCTCCTGGGCGACATCTTCAGCATCCTCGCGATTTTTCGTTATGCGTTGCGCCACGGCGAGAACTCTCTGCTCGTGGCGAGAAACCAATTCCTCGAATACCTGCGTATCCCCCACCTTTGCGGCAGCCACCAGGTCGACGTCGGAAACATTGTCGATGTCGCCTGCACGAAACGTTCCCATGATCCCGAACCTCCTCGGTATTCGCTCGAACAGCCTAAATGATGCAATAGGAGCGCCAGACGCTTGCGCGTGGCGACAACGGCCGGAAGTGGCTGGCAGAATGGAGGATGGGTTAATTCACGGGCATTTGGGGGAGCGCGGTGCTTGTGGAAGTCTGTCGAAATGTTGGCATTCTGTCCATTGCGCTGGATGATGCGCGACGGCCACCTGCCCACGAAGGAGGCTGAATCAAAGAAGCGGCTGTAACAGGACGGATTGGTCACAACTCAAATTGGACAGGGTGCCGGAAGGAAGGGTTGCGAGAAAATAAGCGTATTGAAAGATATCACCCATATCGTCCCAGGAGCGCGTCCGAATTCGCTCTAGTCGTCTGTCCCCATCTCCTGATTCGGAGATGAATTCAGAGACTCAGGAACACAGAGATAGGCAGAATAATTGACATGGCATTCGCGCCAAAGAGCGGCGTCGTCAACAGGTTCCGGCAATCCATCGTGCGAATCCTGGCTGGAGGCGTGGCGCTCGCGGTGGTCACTCTGGTGGGTTCGCCGTTTGAAAGTCATCGTGGCGCGGTCGCGCTTATTTATCTGATGATCGTCGCGGTTGTTTCGCTGACAGGAGACTTGGTTTCGTCGACGGTTATCGCAATTGCGGCCACCTTGTGCCTGCGTTATTTTTTCGCTCCCCCACCCTCAAGCGCGGGGATAGACAGACCGCTGGACGTCGCCGCGCTGGTTACGTTCCTTGCGACCGCAGCGATCATCACTTATTTGACTTCCAGAATGCAACATCTGACTCAGGAGCTGCGGCGCCAGGGGACGTACCTGACGGAAGCGCAGAGGCTCACGCATACGGGGAGTTGGAGTTGGCGGGTGACGAGTAGAGACGCCCTGCACCTGTCCGAGGAATGGTATCGGATCTATGGCTACGATCCAGCCCAGGGTATCCCGGGCTGGGAAGAACGACTGCAGCGCATTCATCCGGAGGATCGGGCCAGGTGGCAAGAGGCAATCGATCGAGCAATAGATGAAAAGGCAGAATACGAACTGGAATTCCGAATCCTACTTCCGGGCAGCACGGTTAAATACATTCACACCGTCGGCCATCCTGTTGTAAACGAAACCGGGGATTTGATGGAATTCGTGGGTAGTTCGACGGACATCACCGAGCGCAAGCGAGCGGAAGAGGCGCTACGCCAGGCGCAGGCGGATCTCTCGCGTGTGAACCGAGTGACCACCATGGGAGAGCTGACGGCTTCGCTGGCGCACGAAGTGAATCAACCAATCGCCGCTGCGGTCACCAGCGCCAATAGCTGCATCCACTGGCTGGCGGGCGACATCCCAAATGTTGACAAGGCGCGCGCGGCCGCCATGAGGATCGCGAAAGACGGAACGCGTGCGGCGGAAATCATCAGCCGGATTCGGCTGCTCTTTCAGAAGGGTACTCCGCAATGGCAGTTGGTCGATGTAAACGAAGTCATTGGAGAGATGATCGTGCTGCTGCGCGGCGAGGCAACGCGATACTCGATTTCAGTCCGGACGGAATTGGCGGCGGATCTTCCGCAGGTCATGGGGGATCGCGTGCAATTGCAGCAGGTCATGATGAACCTCATGACCAACAGCATCGATGCCATGAAGGCTGCAGACGGAACGCGGGAGCTCGCCATCAAGTCGCAGCGAGCGAATCACGAGCAACTTCTGGTGTCCATCAGCGATACCGGCGTGGGGCTACCCCCACAGCATGCGGACCAGATCTTCGATGCGTTCTTTACCACTAAACCGCACGGTACCGGCATGGGACTTCGGATCTGCCGCTCCATCGTTGAGTCGCATGGCGGCCGCTTGTGGGCTGCCAATAACTCTGAGCGCGGTGCGACCTTCTACATTACCCTAGCCCCCAAATCAGGGGCACATGAATGAAACCGGCAGACGATTCCACGGTATTCATCATTGACGACGATGCCCATGTGCGTGCGTCCATCCAAGACCTGCTGGAGTCGGTGGGATTGCATTCCAAGTCGTTCGGGACAGCAGAAGAGTTCCTACAAAGCAAGCGGCCGGACGGCCCAAGCTGCCTGGTCCTGGACGTGAGACTACCCGGAGTCAACGGTCTGGACTTCCAGCGCCGGTTGGCTGACGCGGGCATCCAGATTCCTATCATATTTATCACCGGTTACGGAGACATTCCGATGACGGTGAAAGCCATGAAATCCGGTGCCGTGGAGTTCCTGACCAAGCCGTTCCAGGACCACGACTTGCTGGATGCGATCCACCAGGCTTTGGGTCGCGACCGGGTGACGCGCCAACAACAGACTAACCTGGCCGAGTTGCGAGAACGGTATAAGGCGCTGACCCCACGTGAGTGCGAGGTCATGGGCCTGGTGGTTTCTGGGATGCTCAATAAGCAAATAGCAGCTGAGCTCGGGACCAGCGAAGTCACCGTGAAGATCCAACGTGGCCGGGCGATGAGGAAGATGAAAGCCGAAACGCTGGCGGAATTGGTTCGAATGGCGGCGAAGTTGGAACTTCCGCCTGGCAAGAAATAGCTTAATGCCGCCACTGTAGCGCAAGACAGTTTGGCGGTTCGTTGTGAAGCCGCTCCCTCTAGTGGTGTCTCAAGCCTCTCGTTGTACCTGCTGCCTCAGCCGGGGCCCTTTTCGATGCTAATCATACCAACGTGTGATTGCGCGCCTTTTGCGGTGCTGCTAGGTTTTCAATATGGACGCAAAAGAAACCACCACACTTGTCGCGATTGTCGATGATGATGACTCGATACGCAGCGCAGTCCAGGACTTGCTGGAAGCGGTTAATTTGCCAGCACAAGGATTTGCGTCGGCCGAGGAATTCCTGAGGTCGGGCAAACAACACTACACGGCATGCCTAATCGCGGATATCCGTATGCCGGGAATGTCGGGTCTTGAGCTGCAGGCGAAGCTGAACGCCGAAAATTGCAGGATTCCGATCATCTTCATCACGGCACATGGCGACGCAAAATTGCGGATGCAGGCGTTGCGAGCAGGCGCAGTAGAGTTCCTGGCAAAACCGTTTGACGACGAAGCGTTGCTGGGAAGTGTTCGAGGCGCTCTGCAGAGTTGAGATGCGTAAGGAAGCGCGCACGCCAGCGCCAGGAGGTTCTTCGTGGGAGCTGCCGCAACATTGGGTTTCGTCGAGCAGGACAATAGCCCGCGCAGATTCGAGCAGATCATAGGGACTAGTTCCGCTCTGGAAGCGGTGCTCGAACAAGTTGAGCAGGTGGCGCCTACGGATTCGACCGCTCTCATTCAGGGAGAAACGGGCACCGGAAAAGAACTGATCGCGCGGGCGATTCACAATCTCAGCGCGCGGTGCGGACGCCCATTCGTAAAGTTGAACTGCGCCGCTATTCCGTTCGATCTGCTGGAAAGCGAGCTGTTTGGGCATGAGAGGGGCGCTTTTACCGGCGCTATCGCACAAAGGGTAGGTCGCTTCGAATTGGCTGACAAAGGGACGCTCTTCCTGGACGAGGTTGCAGATATTCCTCCGGGATTGCAGCCCAAGCTGCTACGTGTACTGCAGGAGCAGGAGTTTGAGCGCCTGGGCGGCACCCGCACGCATCAAGTGGACGTTCGGCTGGTAGCCGCGACGAACCGAAATTTGGCGGACATGGTGAAACGGAACGAATTTCGCAGCGACCTCTACTACCGCCTAAATGTATTCCCGATTCCGCTGCCAGCGCTGCGGGAGCGCCGAGAAGATATTCCCGCGCTGGTGGAACACTTTGTCGAGATCTATTCTCGCCGCATGGATAAGAAAATCGAACACATCGCTCCGGAAACAATGTCTGCGCTCACCTCCCACCCGTGGCCGGGGAACATTCGCGAGCTGCAGAATTTCATCGAGCGGAGTGTAATCCTCACCTCCGGTAACGTCCTGCAACCGCCGCTCGGGAGCTTACAGAGTTGCGCAGGAGCGGAATCCCTTGGGGCTGTTACCCTGGAGGACGCGGAGCGAGAGCACATTCGCAAAATTCTCGAGCAGACCCGCTGGGTTGTCGCCGGCCCCAACGGGGCCGCAGCACGTTTAGGAATCAAAAGGTCCACGCTTTATTTCCGCATGCAAAAGCTTGGCATTTCACGCGCCAACAGAGATCCAAATCCCGCGCAATAGAGTAATAGAGCAGTGCGTACGACTCTAATCGTCCGGCTGTATGTCTGGGTCGTTACGACGTTCACGTGCGGCACTATTTGTGGTGCGGCACTATGGAGTGGTCAGAATGCGGGATGGATCTTCCGCTGGCTAACCAGGGAGAACGTCAAGTGCTTCGAGGGAATTTTACTTATGGCGTCTGCATCCAGATTCAAATGCGACGTGACCATCTCCGGGGGGAGATGTCTGATCCAGTTGTTAAGGGAAATTTCCTGATGCCCTCGCTTATTGGATACCGTTCTGACTCTGGACGTGAAATTCGCCGGTGGCGAACATTTCCAGAACCACCAGATCGGTATCGCCCGTGTTCTCGACATAATGCCCCGCGACCCTGGGCACAAATCCGACGTCATTAGCATTGAAGTCCATGGTGTGCGCGCCCTCGTTTGTAAACACGGTCATACGCCCTTTACCAGCAAGGTAGTACTGCCATTCCGAGGCGTTCGGAAGCCAGTGCAGTTCACGGATGCCGCCTGGCTTAATTCTTATTAACACTCCAGAGATGTTCTTTGCCGCCGAGAAGACGTGCGATTCGACAATCCGAACTTCGCCGCCGCTGGTGTGCTTCGTGGGGGCCATAGCCTCCATCCTGAAGGTGTATTGGTGGGGGGATTCGACGCGACGCCCACCAACCGCAGCCTTGTCCCGTGCCAAAGTCGCGGGCAAGTCCGCCGGAAAGATGTATAGGTTCTTGTTTGGCAAGTTCTTAAGAACGCTCTCCGGCAACCCGAAATTCTTGGACAACACCGATGGCGGCGTGTGCCTCATCCAGTCGGAAAGCAGGAAGGTATTGTCTTCAGAAAACGTGCCTTGATTGAATATCAGCATAAATTCAGAACCATCCGGGCCTAACCCTTGGATAGAGTGAGGGAATCCTGCGGGAAAGTACCAAAGGTCGCCCTTGCCCACATCGCCGATAAAAATGGTTCCATCGGGATTGAGAACGGTTACGCGGGCATTGCCGTACAGCATGAAGGCCCACTCATCCGACGTGTGCCAATGCAGCTCTCGAAAGCTGCCCGCCGTAAGGCGCATTCTGATGCCGGCGATGTCCTTTGAAGATGGCAACACCTTTTGTGTTACTTCGTTCGTCCAACCACCCTGTTGAACACGTTTGTGCGTCAGATCGAAGGAGTACCATACAGGATCGAGGTTTCCGGAATCCGTCGGCGGAGGAAAGTTTGAATTCGGGTTTTCATCCAAGAGCGGCTTGTTCTCCGGGCCCGGATTGCTTGCAGAATGATCGTGTTCTCCTTTTTCAATGTCGGATCTCTCTTGAGCGTTGACAGCCAGGGAGGCCAATGCCGCCGAAGCCAGGCTAGCGGAACCCACCCCTAAAAAAGCACGCCTGGACAGTCCCTCGGTGCCAGGCTTGCTTTCCTGCTGTTCGCTGGTCCGATGATTTCGTTCCGTGCCAGTGTTGATTTCTCTCTGTTCATTCATCCCAGTACTCCCTGTAACGCATATGACAGTCCGCAGTAGGGGCGAGAGCACTTGGTGTGCCAACTTGGAGTTTCATAAAAACGTTGGAAGTCCCAGAAAAACAAGAACAACGTCGGCGCTTGAGATTGAGAGCAGCGAGGCTCGGTGTCAGTCGCTTGGATGCGCCTCTCGATAGGCGTCCCCCGTGCTAACAGGCAAATTCGTTTCCTGGATCCACGAGACAACCAAAACATCCTCGAAGTCGTTTGATACACAATCAACAAATAACTTCTAACTTCGCCCCGACCGTCGGCATTGGGACAGCGTGTCTAGCGGGCTGGCATCCCAGGTTGCACTGAATGGTTACGCGTCTTCTATTTTCAGGCACTTACGTACAAAACCCTTTGGCAGCCGGGGTGCAATTTCCAATGGCGGCCGCCCGAGGAAGCTTTGGTGGCGACAAAAAAACAAGGAGAAAAATCAGATGGTCATCAAGAACGTCGGGACAAGAGGGCCTCAATTGCTGCCGTTATTCATCGCGTTGGTTCTGGCACTAACGATCGGTGCAAGCAAGGCAAAAGCGCAGATCACTGACACCCTTGAAGTCAATATTCCATTCCAATTCCATGCGGGTAACACCAAACTTCCAGCGGGCGAGTACCGCATCCAAATGCTGGAGGATTCCGAGCTGGCAATCATGGAGATCAGCAGCGCGGACGGCTCTACTTCCGCTCTCTTCCCCGTGCGGGAGTCGGAAGCAAACTCCGCTCCGGCCAAGAACGAATTGATATTTAACAAATACGGGAATCGCTACTTCCTTGCGAAGTTGTATGAGGAAGGCAACGCTAGCGGGAGCCAAGTGACCGAGTCGCGCTACGAAAAGGCGGTCAGTAAAGAAGGCGTGGCAGCTCAGGAACACGTCCCGGCACACCGCAGAACGCAGCAGGGGAAGTAGCTGGCTGAAACCGCAGACGGCGGCTGCCTGAGTGAAATCAGCCGCTCCGTCATCGGTTTACGTTTTATCGGAAACTGAAAAAAGGAGGAAATATGAAAATAAAAAATGTGGCTTTTCTTTTGATTGGAATGATTGTGTTCGCAGGCACGGCTTCAGCGCAGCAGGTGAAGACCGACTTCGATCGCAGCGCAAACTTCACCCAATACAAAACCTACTCGTGGGAGCAAGTTAAGACGAAAGATACTTTGGATGCGGGTCGCATCAAGAGCGCTGTCAACGCCGCCTTGGCGACGAAAGGTTGGACTCAGGTGGATTCCGGCGGCGATGTTTCCATCGTGGCCATGGAGATCGCAAAAAATCAACAGACCTTGAATACTTTCTACGACGGGTTTGGGGGAGGCTGGGGTTATCGACGTTTCGGTGGCGGAGGTTTTGGTGAGGCAACGACCACGACCGATACGTACAAGGTCGGCACCGTGGTTATCGACCTCTTCGATACCAAGACTAAGCAACTGATCTGGAGAGGCTCCGAGAGCGACACACTCTCCAACAACTCTGACAAGAACATTAAGAACCTGGATAAGGGCGTAGAGAAAATGTTCAAGAAGTTCCCTCCAGGCTCTTCGAATAAGTAGACGGCTCGCACTCGACGCATGCGAGTCTCCGTGCCTCTGCATCGATCATTCGACAAGGTTTTGCGTGCGGCCAAATGGCCGCACGCAGAAACGGAGACTCAGAACGCAGCCTTTGGAGCAATGAGGAGATTGATTCGTATTGGAGAATTGTTATGAGCATGAATTTTATGAAACAAGTTTTCACCGTGTTGCTGAGCTGCTTGCTCGTGCAGTTCACCTCGCAGGCCGCAGCGTACGGTGCGATGAGCCAATCCACCGAGACACCCGCCACTGCCCCAAAGCCATCGGCTCAAGAGTTGCAGCAACTTGTGGCACCGATTGCCTTGTACCCGGACGCCCTGGTTGCTCAGATTCTTGCGGCGGCGACGTATCCGACTCAGATCGTCGAGGCGGAACGCTGGATGCAAAGACATTCCAACCTCAAGGGTGAAGAGCTGGCCAAGGAAGTCGACAAAGAAGACTGGGACCCGAGCGTAAAGGCGCTCGCCCAGTTTCCTTCGGTGCTTGAAAACATGGACAAAAATCTGTCCTGGACTTCATCGCTGGGTGAGGCGTATGCCGACGAGCCGGAAGATGTGACCAACGCCGTCCAGGAAATGCGTCAGCAGGCTCAGAAAGCGGGTCACCTCAACAGCAACGAGCAAGAACAGGTAACGACGCAAGGAAACACAATCGTGATCGAACCGGCTAGTCAAGACGTCGTCTATGTGCCGGCCTACGATCCTTGGCTGGTGTATGGCGCGCCGATCGTCGCCTACCCAGGCTGGTATCCGGTGCCTGGGATTTTTTGGGGCGGCGTCGGACTGTCGTTCGGTCTTGGATTTGGAATCGGATACTTCGGAGGGTTTGGGTGGGGATGGGGCCACTGGGGATACGACTGGCATGACCGTCGAGCATTCTTCGACCATCACGCCTACGTCTCGCACAGCCGAGACTTCGGCCACGATGGATTCCATCATGGTGATTTCAATCACGGCAGCGTTGGCCATGGTGGTTTCGGCCGTAGCAACTTTGACCGCGCAAACCCCGGCCACGACAACGCGTTCCACGGTGGTTCGAGCTTTCACGCTCAATCGGGAGCGCACTCCGGCGCGTTCAGTAGCTTTAATCATGGCGGAGACGCCCGAGGCTTTTCCTCCCGCGGACGGTCGAGCTTTGGAGGTGGCGGCTTCCACGGAGGTGGTTCCCATGGCGGTGGCGGGCGGCACTAGGTGATCGCAAACATGCGCGTGTGGAACTTAGTCAAGAAATCGAAAGAAAATGGAGAAGAAACATGATGCTGCAGAGAATTACAAATTTCGTTCAAGGTGAATGCAAGGAGTTTGCACGATTTGCGACGGCCGCTATAGTCGCACTCTCGCTCGGAGGCTCGTTTGCGCCAGCATTCGCGCAGAAGGCCGGACAACAATCCTTCGCCTCAACCGAAGATGCCGCCCACGCTCTCTTTGTAGCCATGCAGTCACAGGATGAGCAAGCGCCTTTGAGCATCCTCGGACCAGACGCAAAGGAAGTCCTGTCGTCTGGCGATCCAATGCAAGATGCGGATGCCCGGGTGGACTTCGTGGTCCGATATCAGGCGATGCATCGGTTGGTGAAGGAGGCGGACGGAGCTGTAAGCCTGGTTGTCGGAGCCGAGAACTGGCCCTTTCCGATTCCGCTGGTGAACAAGCAAGGTAAATGGTATTTCGACACCGACGCAGGCGAAGACGAGATTTTATTCCGGCGCATCGGCAGAAATGAACTCGCTGCCGAGGATGCGTGCCAAGAGTTGGTCGCGGCGCAAAAGGAATATTTTGTGCGCGCTCCCGCTGGCTTCTCGAGGCAATTTGCGCAGAAGCTGGTCAGCGACGAGGGCCGGCACAATGGCTTGTACTGGCACGGTGCTTACGACGAGTTCGATAGTCCGGTCAGCGCTCTGATCGCGTATGCGTACGGAACAGGTTCAAAGAGCCAGGTTGGCGATCCAGTCCCGTTTAATGGTTATTTTTTTCGGATCCTCACCAGCCAAGGGCCTCATGCATTGGGTGGAGCGAAGAGCTATATCGTCAATGGTGTGATGACCGGAGGATTCGCGTTCATCGCTTATCCTGCCGAGTACCGATCGTCGGGTGTTATGACCTTCATCGTCGATGAATCGGGAACCATTTATGAGAAAGACTTGGGTCCCAACACTGCAAAGATTGCACAAGCGATCACCGCCTATGACCCTGATTCTACTTGGCATCAGGCGGAGTGAGCAAAACTTCGGAGCCTTCAAATGTCACGGGTTGCACCTGCTTTGCGAATAGCCGTTGTGTCTTTGGCCATGGCTACGTTTGGAGTTTTCTGTTTGCTTGAACTGACGGGGAAGCCGGCGGGCTTGCTTTCGAATCCTCCGGAAATTCGCGCGAAAAACGGCACACTCTCGCTCACTCTGCATGCGGCCATGGCAAGTGGAAAGAGCGCGTTCTACTTCAACGGCCATCCAAACGCTCCAACTTTGCGCCTGGCGCCTGGAGATAGGCTGAAAGTCGACTACATCAACGACCTTCCGGCCAAGCCACCGGAGAGCTGTCTGGCCGGGCCGTGCATGGACATGACCAATCTGCATTTTCACGGCTTGACGGTTTCTCCAGACGCTCCACAGGATGACGTTTTGACGATGATGGCTATGCCGGGAAAAACACTGCACTATACCGTGCAGATTCCAAAAAACCATGCGCCTGGGTTGTATTGGTACCACACGCATCCTCACGGCGAAAGCTACCGACAAGTGTTGGATGGCATGTCCGGCGCGCTGGTGATCGAAGGAATCGAGTCTTATTTTCCTGCGCTCACCGGGCTGCCGGAGCGCGTGCTGGTTGTGCGTGGGCGTTCGATTAAGGAGGATCCTCAGGCTGCCGATTTGAAGCAGCGGGTTGACCTTAGTTCGGAAGTTTGTGGCAGCGAGCACGAGCCGCCGGAGGAGGTCATGACGGTGAACGGGTCCGTGCGGCCTGAGATTGAGATTGCGCCCGGAGAGCGGCAGTTCTGGCGGATCGCGAACGCTTCTGCGGATCGCTACGTGGAATTGGAGCTGGAGGGACAAAGTTTTGAGATCGTCGCCATGGACGGCGAGCCCATTGCGCGACACGATCCCGATCATCGAACGCGAGTCTCCGGTCGTGTGCTGTTGCCGCCAGCGGGCCGGCTCGAAGCGATTGTTACGGGTCCTGCAGGCAGCGCGGGCCGGCGGCTGATCACGCATTGCGTGGATACGGGACCGGACGGCGATCCGAATCCGGCGATGGTGTTGGCTGACATCGTACCACGGGCTGGGGCAGGCTCAGCACCGAAGATTTCGGAGACCTCAGTCAAGCCAGCTCGCGATATCGTGGACCTCGCGGCAGAACAGAAAACGGCTCCCCGGTTCACGGTAACGTTCACGGAAGATAAGAACGGCTTTTACATCAACGGCGAAAAATTCGCGCCCGATGCGGCTCCGATGGTGCGCGCGAAGGTCGGGTCTTACCAGCATTGGAGAATCGTCAATGCCTCGGGAGAACTGCATCCCATGCACATCCACCAAGTGCATTTCCTGGCGTACGCCGAGAACGACCGACCGATTGCCGATCCACTGTGGCTAGACACCGTGAATGTTCCATACGAGGGTTCCGTCGACGTCATTATGGACTTCACCGACCACGTCATCAGGGGCATGTCCGTCTTTCACTGCCACCTCCTCAATCACGAAGACAAAGGTATGATGGCGAAGATCCTCTTCGAATGAATGACCTAGTGCATGCAACGGTCCGAGAATCCATGCTCGGGGGCCTGCACGGTCTTCGCGAAAAGGCTCCATCGCTGTCTCTTCTACGGAAGGACGTGGCCTCGAATGGACCATCGTGGCTGCCGCTTGGTTTAGTCTTGGGAGCGATTGGCGCGGTCGGGTACGCAGACCATCGCGTGGTTTCGGTTTCGCTTGTCTACCTCTACATTCTTCCCGTTGGCCTCGGCGCGATTTTCCTTCGCAGGGCAGTCAGCTACAGTCTTATCGCCGTTTGTGTTTTGCTCCATGATTATTACTCTCCGCGGACTATCATCGTGGGGATGCGCATCTTTCATAATCTCTCCGCGATGTTGTGCTTCGCCTTTGTTGTGTATGTCATCCGGCGGTATATGGAACAGAGGGAGGCACTCGCCAAAACCGTTCAGCGGCAGCGCGATGACCTTCTCAAGGACGTAGAGTTGGCCGCGCAAGTCCAGAGATTGTTTCTTCCCCTGGACAAGCCAACTATTGCCGGCCTCGAAATAGCAGGGATGATGCAGCCGGCGCGGGGCGTAAGCGGCGATTATTACGACTATTTCCCCATCGACACCAACACCACACAAATCATCATTGCTGACGTAGCCGGAAAAGGTGTTCCCGCCGCCCTACTGATGTCCGCGACGGCGGCAGCCATGAGGCTTGAGGCAAACCATGAGCGAAACATGCTGGAACAAGTGGAACGATTGAATGCGGGAATCCACTCCGTTTCAGACGCCGACCGGTACGTGACCTTGCTGGTTGCGGAAATCGATGTACACAAACGGAAACTCCAGTATGTCAATTGTGGCCACAATCCCGCGCTCTTGTTTCGGGCAGCTACGGGCACGCTCACTCGCCTGAATGCATCTTGTCCACCCATCGGATTATCTCCAGAAGAAATTTGTGAATTGAGCTCGATAGACCTGAGTCCCGGCGACGTGCTGGTTTTCTATACGGACGGCGTCACTGAGGCAGGGAACCGGCTTGGCAAAGAATTCGGCATGGAGCGCCTTTCCGCGACGGTGCAACGGGGTTCTTCACGGTCCGCCGAGGAGCTCATGATCAATATCTATAACGCCGCGGCCGATTTTTGCGGCGATGATTTCAGCGATGATGTAACCATTCTCGTTGTCAAATGCGATTTTAACGGTTCTCCGGCCTTAACTTCATAACGGCTATCACTCCGAGAAACACTGTAAGTCCTGCTCGTTCCACCAGCGTGCCGACGACGATTCCTGCCCAGAGCCTTCCTCGGGATGTCGATCTCCATCCCGAAAAACACGCCTGTCAGCATGCTGACTACCATTCAATTGCTTGGACCTTTGGCAGGTCGCCCGAGAGCCATATTTTTCTACTACCTGCTTAAACTCGTCTGTTTTGAATCACTTCCTGAGACTCCCGCGTATGCTCCCTTCTGGCATGTGGGCTGCATTATGTGGGTCTGAATCAAGAAAATCGACCGGAGGGAAATCACATGCAAAAGTTGCTGATTTGTTTAGGGAGCCTGCTACTGGTGATCCTATCACCACTGGCCGAGGTGGTGAGTGCCGCGGATCAAGCCAAAGATGACGACCGGCTGAGAAATTGTGGATCGGTCTTGAAGGAGATTCTCGATGTTCCTGACGACATTCCGCAGGACTTGCTCGACAAGGCAGATTGCGTCGTTGTCTTTCCATCTGTCCTAAAGGCCGCGTTTATTGTCGGCGGAAGCTACGGGCGCGGCGCTATGTCGTGCCGCAAAGGTGACGACTTCCGGGGACCGTGGGGCGCTCCCACAATGATGGCTCTTGAGGGCGGCAGCTTCGGATTTCAGATCGGTGGACAAGCTACCGATTTTGTCTTGCTTGTCATGAATGAAAGTGGCGCGAGGGGCATTCTCGCCAGCAAGGTCAAACTGGGAGGCGACGCTTCCGTGGCCGCGGGCCCAGTCGGCCGCGATGCGTCGGCCGATACGGACGCAACGCTGCGTTCCGAGATCTTGAGCTACTCAAGGGCGCGCGGCTTGTTCGCCGGAGTCTCCCTCGAAGGCTCCACAATCCGTCCAGACAATGGCGACAACCAGCGTATCTACGGCAAGAAAATTCCCGCGCGGCAGATTGTTCTATCCGGAACAGTTGCTGTGCCTCCAGCCGCTGAGCAGCTTATCTCGACACTGGATGCCAAGACACCAAAGCACAGGCAATAGGTTTTTGTTTGGTTGATGTCCGGTCGCACCGGACGGAATTGGGGATGTGATCATGATGTGGATTGTCAGGCTCGCGCTAAAGCAGCCGTACACAATTGTGGTACTCGCTATCTTGATCTTCCTGTTTGGGGGCCTCTCGATCGTTCGGACTCCCACGGACATCTTTCCGAACATCAACATCCCGGTGGTGAGCATTATCTGGACCTATAACAGCCTCGAACCACAGGACTTAGCCGACAGGATCGTCACCATCACAGAGCGCAACCTGACCACCACCGTCGATAACATCGAGCACACAGAGTCGCAGTCGCTATATGGTATCGCCGTGGTGAAAGTGTTTTTTCAGCCCACAGTGAGTATCGACAAGGCCATCGCCCAGATCACCGCAAATTCCCAAACGCAACTCAGACAGTTGCCCGCTGGTACCACGCCGCCTTTGATCATTAGCTACAGCGCCTCGACAGTCCCGATCCTGGAACTCGGGCTCTCCGGCCAGGGCATATCGGAGCAGGCACTCAACGATTATGGCCTCAATTCCATCCGCCCCCAGCTGGTCACGGTGCAGGGCGCCGCCGTCCCCTATCCGTATGGGGGAAAGCAGCGCCAGGTACAGGTGGACCTAAACACTCAGGCCTTGCAGGCGAAGGGTCTTTCCCCCTTGGACGTGGTCAATGCCATCGCCGCGCAAAATCTAATTCTCCCCACGGGAACATCCAAAATCGGTTCGAAGGAATATGACGTCGACATCGCCAATGCGGCTCCCCAGACCATCGAACAACTCAACCACATCCCTGTAAAAACGATTGGCAGCACGACCATCTATATCAGTGATGTCGCTTGGGTGCGCGACGGCTTTCCGCCGCAAACGAACATCGTGCGCGTGAACGGGCAACGCTCCTCCCTGTTGACCGTCCAAAAGACCGGCGATACGTCGACCCTGAGCATCATTGCAGGGATTAAGGCACTGTTGCCGTTTATCAAAACGACTGTGCCGCCGGCGCTGGATATTAAACCTTTGGCGGACCAATCCATCTTCGTGAACGGCGCGATTAAGGGCGTGGTGACAGAAGCGTCTATTGCGGCCTGCCTTACTGGCCTGATGATTCTCATCTTTCTCGGCAGTTGGCGGAGCACGACCATCATTGTTGTTTCGATTCCTCTTGCCATTCTGACCTCAATCATCGTTTTCAGTTCGCTTGGTGAAACGATCAACATCATGACGTTAGGTGGACTCGCCCTGGCCGTCGGAATTCTCGTGGATGATGCGACGGTCGAGATCGAGAACATCAATCGCAACCGTCAGTTGGAACCAGACAGGGACATGGATGAGGTTGTCATAGACAGCGCCGCGCAGATCGCTACGCCCGCCTTTGTGGCCACGATTTCGATCTGCATCGTGTTTACTCCGATGTTCCTGCTATCCGGTGTCGCGCGATACCTGTTCGTTCCGCTCGGTGAGGCCGTGATCTTTGCCATGCTGGCCTCCTATCTGCTCTCACGCACCGTTGTTCCGATGATGGCCAAGTACCTCTTGCGCTATGACACCCCGAATACCGCGAAATCCCGCAATCCCTTCGTTCGTATGCAGGTTCGCTTTGAGGAAGCGTTTGAGCGTCTCCGCGAGCGTTATCACGGATTGCTGGAACGTTGCCTTCATCATCGCCGTGCCTTCCTTGTGGCATTCTTCTCCGCTTGCGTAGCCTCCCTGGTTTTGATCGTTCCCTGGCTGGGGCGAGACTTCTTTCCCACTATCGACAGCGGCTCGTTCAATCTTCACATGCGAGCTCCAACGGGTTTACGAATAGAAGAGACCGCCCGCCTGTGTGATCTTGTCGAGCGAGCGATCCGGCGACAGCTTCCGCCGGGCGAGATCTCCAACATCATCGATAATATCGGACTGCCTTATAGCGGCATCAACACGTCGTACCTGAATACCGGAACCGTGGGCACCTCGGATGCAGATATTTTGGTGACGTTCGGCGTTAATAACCATCAGACAGCTAAGTATGTTCACGACCTCCGAATCAGCCTGGCAAAAGAATTTCCCAGCGTCACCTTTTCTTTCCTGCCTTCCGACATGGTCACCCAAATCCTGAATTTTGGCTTGCCGGCGCCGATTGACATTCAAGTGGTGGGTAACGATCTACAGGGGAATCAAGCCTTCGCGAACGCCTTGCTCGCGCAAGTCAAATACGTATCGGGGATAGCCGATGCGCGCATCCAACAGCCATTCGATGAACCCTACATCCATCTTTGGATGGACCGCACCAAAGCGCAAGAGATCGGCTACAACGGCCAGGCCGTCGCGCAAAACGTTTTAATCTCGCTTGGTGGCAGCTTCCAGACCGCGCCAACATACTGGCTCGACCCTAAGAATCGAAACAGCTACGACATCTCGACTCAGACCCCGCAGTATCGCGTCGACACGCTCCAGGATCTCGCGAACATGCCCATCACGGGACCCACTCCTGGCGTCGCGCCGACGCTTCTCGCGACCGTCGCTTCCATCCAGCGCGGAACGGGAGCGGCGGTGGTTTCCCACTACAACATCATGCCAACCATTGACATCTTCGGCGCGGTGCAGGGCCGCGATCTGGGCGGCGTATCCGGGGACATTACACGCATCATCGATCAAAGGCGGTCGAAGCTGCCTCGTGGCTCGCAAGTTGTCCTGCGCGGCCAAGTTCAGACTATGCGCTCATCCTATATCGGTCTCTTATCGGGGCTGGCCCTCGCTATCGTCCTGGTCTACTTGCTCATCGTGGTGAACTTTCAGTCTTGGCTGGACCCTTTCATCATTATTACTGCACTTCCCGCAGCCCTTGCTGGTATCGCCTGGTTCCTCTTCGTGACTCACACGACGTTAAGTGTGCCGGCGCTCACGGGCACTATCATGTGCATGGGTGTAGCCACCTCCAACAGCATCCTGGTGGTGCAATTCGCCACGGAACAATTGAGGGAGGGCAAAGACCCTGTCGCCGCGGCTCTTCAGGCTGGATTCACTCGCTTCCGCCCCGTGTTAATGACTGCGCTGGCCATGATTATCGGCATGCTGCCGATGTCGCTCGGGCTTGGAGATGGTGGCGAGCAGAATGCTCCCCTTGGCCGTGCCGTGATTGGTGGATTGCTCTTCGCGACGGTGTCCACGTTGCTCTTCGTTCCGACGGTGTTCAGCATTCTCCATGGACTCCGCCATCGGCCGGTGGAAGCCACTACTCAACCATAGGGATTGCGAAAGGAAGTTCGAGGGTGATGACAATGCAGTCGCAAACAGAAGGAAAGGCTTTCGCGCAAGAAGCGCAATCGCCGAGTAGCCCCGCCACACAGCGTCGTTCGCGACGAGGCTGGCTTATCGGGGCCGCAATTTTTCTAGTTTTCGCCGGAGTATTGATTTCCGGAATTCTTGAGCGCATCCACACAAGCGCCAGTCTTCGCACGGAAACCGCGGATTTGGCGGTACCCACCGTTTCGGTTGTTACGCCTAAGCGGGCCGCACCGTCGCAGGAAATTGTGCTGCCCGGAAACGTTCAACCGTACATCACGTCGCCGGTTTTCGCGAGAACGAACGGCTATCTGGAACACTGGTACTTCGATATCGGGGCGCATGTAAAAAAAGGCCAGCTTCTGGCCATAATCTCGTCTCCTGAGGTCGACCAGCAGCTCCAGCAAGCACGCAGCAATCTGTTAACCGCACAAGCCAATCTCGAGCTAGCTTCCATCACCAAAGACCGCTATCAAGGACTCAAGAAAACCAATGCTGTGTCGCAGCAGGACGTCGATAATGCCGTGGGTACTTACAACGCGAATAAGGCAATTGTGGAGGCGGACCAAGCGGCCGTACAGCAGTACACCGCATTGGTCTCTTTCGAAAAAGTTTACGCTCCCTTTGACGGCGTTATCACCGCGCGAAACACCGATATCGGCGACCTGATCAACTCGGGCAGCAATGCCAATGCGAAAACCGATCTCTTCCACATCGCGCAGCCCGGCATGCTACGTGTGTATGTCAATGTACCTGAAGAGTTTTCGCAGCAAACCACGCCGGGCCTGACAGCAGAGCTGCAATTGGCGGAGTTTCCCGGACGTACGTTTACAGGGAAACTGGTGCGCACCGCCGAGGCCATTAACTACACAACGCGCACGCTCCTGGTTGAAGTGGACGTGAATAACCCGTCGGGGCAATTGCTTTCGGGCGCTTATGCGGAAGTCCACTTCAAAGTGCCGGGGCAGGTCTCCACCTACGTTGTGCCGGTCGACACTCTTCTCTTTCGGAAGGAAGGCCTGAACGTCGCCATTGTCGAGAACGGGAAAGCGAAGCTGGTGCCAGTAGTGGCAGGTCACGACTTCGGTACTTCGATCGAAATCGTTTCGGGTTTGCAGGGCAACGAATCAGTCATTTCGAGCCCACCCGATTCCATCGTGACAGGAGAAACAGTGCAGATCGCAACGCCGCAGGCAACACCGCCCACGCCAGCCGCAGGAGTGAAGAAGTGAATTCTATCTGCGCCCCGCAAATGGAAGAGCGAATTCCCAAAAGCATCGCGGGCGGCATCTGCGTGCTGAGTGTGGTTTTTCTTGCTGGTTGCACGGTTGGGCCAAATTATAAACGGCCTGCGGCGGAAGTTCCGCCCGCCTATAAAGAAGTGGGTGATTGGAAAACTGCGCAGCCGAACGATCAGAGTCTCAGCGGCAACTGGTGGGAAATCTTTCAGGACCCGGAACTTAACGCCCTCGAAGCACAAGTCAACGTCTCCAACCAGAACTTGAAGGCAGCGGAGGCACAATACACCCAGGCTCGCGCACTTCTGCGATATCAGCGGGCCGATTTATTTCCAACCGTGAGCGTAGATCCCACGGCAACCCGCAACCACTATTCCGCAAATCGACAACCCCACAGCGCACAATTCAATGGCGTTACCTTTACCGACTTACAGATTCCCTTCGAATTATCTTACCAGGTCGATGTTTGGGGGCGCGTACGCCGGACCGTCGAATCTTATCGCGCGCAGGCGCAGGCCAGCGCAGCCGACCTGGCAGCGGTGAACCTGTCTATGCATGCGCAGTTGGCTTTGGACTACTTCCAAGCCCGCACACTGGATGAGGAGGAGCAGCTCTTGAACTCGACCGTTACCCAGTATCAACAGGCATTGGACTTGATTGAGAACAGGTTTGCGGGAGGGCTTGCTTCCGATCTGGAGGTTCAACAGGCCAAAACGCAACTTGAGACAACTAAGGCTCAGGCGATCGACGTGAGCGTTGCCCGTGCCCAGTATGAGCACGCAGTAGCCGTTTTGATCGGGAAGCCTCCCGCATCCTTCAGTCTGCCTCCTCTTCCTCTGACGGCGCCTCCTCCTCCCATTCCGGTGGGGCTACCCTCGGACTTGCTCGAGCGGCGACCGGACATCGCAACAGCTGAGCGGCTCATGGCCTCTGCCAACGCGCAGATTGGCGTCGCTAAGGCCGCCTATTATCCGCTTGTCAATTTGGCGGCCGCCGGAGGTTTCGAAAGTGGCTCCATCACAACATTGCTCTCCGGCCCCAGCATTTTGTGGTCGGCTGGCCCGTCGGCAGCCTTGACCCTCTTCGACGTAGGGAGGCGTCGAGCTGCATCAGACCAAGCGATCGCCGCTTACAATCAAACGGTCGCAAATTATCGCCAAACCGTGTTGACCGGCTTTCAACAAGTCGAGGACAACGTCGCAGGACTGCGGATTCTCGAGCACGAAGCTCAAGTCCAGGACAAAGCAGTCACCGCGGCTCAGAAATATCTCGAACTCGCCATTACGCGTTATAAGGGTGGCGTCACTAGTTATCTCGAAGTGACAACTGCTCAGAGTGCGGCGCTGTCTGACGAAGTCACAGCGGTCAATATACTCGGCCGCCGCATGGTGGACGCAGTCACGCTCGTCCAGGCCCTCGGTGGCGGCTGGAATAGCTCGGAGTTGCCAGAACGCCCTGAATGCTGCGGCAAACTGACGAGCAACGCAAAGTAATTTTGTCATAAGATGGATTAAGCACCGGAGAGATCGGTGAATGGGCAGAGGGTGCGAATGATCTCGGATGCATCGATCTGGAAAATCCTTTTGGCCCAAAAGTGTAACCTATGTCTCCGGTACGATCTGTAACCTATATGTCGGGGCTGGACCAATTAATTTCTGGCGGAGGAGGAGGGATTCGAACCCCCGAGACCCTTTCGGGTCTAACGGTTTTCAAGACCGCCGCATTCAACCACTCTGCCACTCCTCCGCAGTGATTCTATTACACTTGTGGAAACCAGCGTTGCACATTCACCCTTGGTCCGATAGACATTCGACATGCAAAAGGGATACATCTACCAGACCACCGGCGCTTGGCATGTCCGCTACCGTGGAACGGTAAGCAGGTCTCGCGCAAGGTGGCCGTCTACAACGACCAATATCGCACGAAGCGTAGTGACCGGCCAATATATTGTGCATGACACCGCGATTGTCGACGCAGGCCAAAGTCTTGACGTCGACGGGCGAAGATTGCAATGCCGCAAATGGAGAGCAGGCTTGATCGTCGCTAAGAGGCCCGCCCGGAAGGCACCCATATTTGAATGTAGACCACAAACGATTTTCGGGGTGCCAAACAAAGGAGTTTAGTGTTATTGTTGATCTGCAGGTCGTTTTTAGTGTTTTTGGATGATATTTAGTGAATTTTGTAGTATAACAGCTTAGTCGATTTACTCAAGATACGTCGTTTCTTAGTGATACGGAATAATTTTTAGTGGTTTTGGATTTAAAATGAACAAGGAAGCCTGTCTAATTGGCTTATCGAGGCTTGTCGAAGACCTGGGATTAAGGGTACCCGCACCGACAGTCTGCTCCGAGGCGGTTCGGGGGGCCCGGCGAACCAAAATCTCGGGTGATTCGATTCTCGAACAATATCCGTTGTCTTATGCACCAACGGACCTGCTCGGACAGCTTCGGTTCGCAATGCGCTACGAACCGGTGGACGTCGGGGTGATCGCTGCGGCGTTCCAGAAGATCCCGCGAGAAAACGTGGAGAAGTGGGTGCGGTCGGAATACATCGGGAAATATGTGCGTCGGGCTTGGTATTTGTACGAACTCTTGACCGGGAACATTCTTGATGTGCCGGATGTGCCTCCGACGAATAACGTGCTCTTGTTAGACCCGGCATTGCATGTAACGACGACGGGGACGCGAATCCGACGGCAGCGAGTGATCGATAACCTCCTGGGGAATCGGGACTACTGCCCGACCATACGGCGCACCGAAGCTCTCGACGCTGCGATGGCGCGAGGCTTGGAGACCGAAGCGAAGAAGATTGTTGAGGATTGCGACCCGATCGTCCTAAGAAGAGCAGTTCACTATCTGTTCACGAAAGAAACGAAATCCTCGTTCGCAATCGAAGGGGAGAAACCGAGTTCAGAACGGACCGAACGGTTTGTGCGAGCTCTGACCCACGCTCCGGAATTCGATACTTCGAGTAAGGCTGCGTTTGTGGAACTGCAAAATGCGATCGTGGACGCTCGCTATGCGCAGAAGGATTGGCGTATCGGACAGAACTACGTTTCGGAGACGGGACCTAACTATGTGGAATTGGTTCACTTCGTCTGCCCGAAACCGGGAGACGTGGGTTCCCTCATGGACGGATGGAGGCGCATGGTGGCTCGTGTCGAAAAGGATCGTGTGGATGCGGTATGTACGGCCGTTCTCACGGGATTCGGTTTTGTCTTCGTGCATCCATTCGAAGATGGCAACGGGCGCATCCATCGCTTCTTGATGCATCACAGTCTGGCGAAACTGGGCTACACGCCTCAAGGCATCGTCTTCCCGATTTCGGCCGTCATGCTGCGCAACCTTGCCAAGTATGACAAAGCGCTGACGGCATTCTCTGGGAAAATCGGACCTCTTATTGAATACCGGATGGATGAGGCGCAGCGGATGACGGTCCTGAATGAGACAAAGAATCTGTATCAATATTTCGATGCAACTGCGCAAGCCGAATACCTCTACGAATGCGTGGCAGAAACCATCGAGAAAGATCTGCGTGAAGAGATCGGATTCATTCAAAGACACGACCGGGCGCTCGATGAAACCAAGGAAATTGTGGATATGCCCGACAAACGTGCATCGTTGCTCGTGCGTTTGATCATGCAGAATAAAGGTCGGCTGGCACAGAATAAGCGCAATCTGTTTTCTGAAGTGACGGATGAGGAGCTGGTGAAGATAGAAAAGGCTATCGGAACGGCGGCGGGCTGACACCGACTGTACGGCTGAAGATTTCGTGCGAAGAGCGAGCCGGTCGTGCGGTTGTGGGAATGAGTTTATGTCAAACGAACAAATGTCGCGTGATCGAATCAGCGGCCGAGAAAGCGGGTCTGCGTTTGGGATCGCGGGCGGTGGACTCGTTTCGCGGAGTTGTTCGGCTTTCGTTCGAAAAAGAGGTCCAGACAGGTGCCTGGGCTGCAGTCATGCACAACCAAAAAAGAGCGCAGTCCCGAGCTTTAGTAGAATGCTCGCAAGTCACGAACGAGAACTAACTGCGGCACGGCTCAGGAATGAACCCGCCGCCCAGATCGCGGCACGTGAACTGGAGACCGTTCGGATCAGCACAGCCCTTAGACGCGCGGACGAGCTCGACAACGATGTCGCAGCTGCAATCGAAATCGCAACCGACCCGCTTGCAGGGTGACCTCGCTGTGACTTCCGCAGTGGGCGAGGGTGCCATCGAGGTCCCGAATAGTCACGCGACACCAACGAACAAACATAGGATCAATGCAGTAGTCGCTTTTTGTTCCCTATCCTTAAACGTTTTGAAAACTCGCTCGTATAATCAGGTCAATCTCAGCGCATTGCTCCTTTTGTGGCATTGCTGAGTCGCTGCTTGAGCGCGGCTGGAACCCTCAACAGACGCAGGCCATCACCCCGATGGCTATTGTCGCTGATCTCGACGAGGACATTCCCACCGGCCATCACAACATTCGAGGCAAAGCCGCCGTCTCGTTTTCCCCATATTGCGATCACTTCGCCCGACGACGCGTCACGCCACTCAAGGTCGAAATGGCCGTTGCGCGTAACGGCCGCTCGACCGAAGGTCTTGAAAAATGCAAAGCTCGTGAACTCGTCAGTGGCCCATAGCCGGCTCCCCGTCGCAACGTTGAAGGCCAGTGCACGGCCCTGTGCCAGGACGAACACGTTCTCGCCGTCCTGCTCAAGCCCGTAATATGCGCCAAACTCATTTGGCAGATCGGCGCGCCACAGCTCGCGAAGTGTCTCTTGCTCCAGGCATTGGAGCTGGTACGTCGGACCAAAGCTCCCGACGCAGACCGCGTCGCCGAACGCGGATAGTGCGGCAGTTCTTAGCCCGGTACTCACACGAGTTGGTGCTTGGGTCGGGTCGTCAAACACCAGAAGTGGACCGTTGTGAATGGCCGAAAACACCCGCCGTCGCCCCTGCACCAGACTCCGAGATACGTCCTCGCCAATCGCATACGTCTGGATCTGACCATCGGGGGTTACGACGTACACGGACTTGTCGTCTGGCACGAACAGCCGGCCCAACGCCGCAACGACCGACGGCCCCGTCGTTCCCAGGGTGGGATTCGAGGTCAACGGCTTCGCCCACACGGGCTTGCCTCTGACTGAAATGCAATGAACCACACGGTCGTCGGAGACGAAGTACAAGCGGTCTCCAATCCGAACCGCATTTGACCGCACGGCATCTGTCGTCGGATATGTCCAGATTATCTTGTGAGACACGAGGTCGAAGCCGGAGACTCGAGTCTTGTCGACAATTCCGTATCCGATCCCGAGGACTACAGTGTGATCGTCGAGAACGTGAACTCCCGCCTTGGCCAGTGGGATGTCCCAGACCGTCTCCGCGGCGATTGCTGGTAGAGTCGAGCGAAGAGCCTCGTTCAATGTTCTGAGCGCGTTCTCGGCAACGTCGACGTCGCTGTCCTTCGTGAGGTCGCGAAGAACGTCGAGACGACCAGTGCTGTCAACTCTTTCAAGAGCTGCCACTGTCGCCCTTCTGGCGGCACTCTCTTTTGAAACGCTCAGTACTTTCGCCAATCGTACGACGGTTTCCGAAGGGACTGTCCGCAGAATTCGCAGGGCGTTTATTTGCAGGTACCGCAGCTGATATTTGGGATCCGAAGCCTGGATCAACGCCGTGACGAACGCGTCGTCCGGAGGGTCGGAGGCGGGAAACCCGTGTTCGACGAACCCATCTTTGATCCATTGCGCTTGCGTCTTACCTTTGTTCTTTTCGTACCACGGCCACCAGTCTTCGGCGTTACGTCCGGCATCGTGATTGGTGATTGATTGGAGGGCGTCCAGCACGTGAAAACGAGTGTCAATGGCGGCGTACAGTCCTTCGCGTGGCACCGTCCCCCGTTTCGCCAATGCCTCGATCAAGAACGGAACTGACGTGGCGTCGCCAATTCGGCCGATCTCCAGAATGACGTCGTGAGGATCGCCCGACGATGCGAGGGCCTTATGAAGCTGCGCGAGACGTTCGACAGTTGGAAGTTGCGGGTTAGGAACCGGTTGGAGGTCGTGCGGCATGATTGTGGTGACTTGTTGCGCCGCGATCGCCACAAGGCCCGACTGCGGTACGGTCGATACGACCAAAAGCACCGCCAAGGTCACTAATACCGTCAGCAGCCTCGACATGCTCATGGTCGTTTTGTTCGATGGCGAAAACATCTCGTTAGTAGGTTATCGACCTATGCTTCCGAAATCTATCGTGACCTCAGCAACTCAGGCGAACTCGTGCATATGCGCATCGAGTTTGATGTCGCGTAAGCGGCAGGATTAGGAATTAGCAATTCGCGACAAGGGAAGGAGCGAGAAGTCCTGTTGCACAAAATTCTGCGCGTTGCACATTCTGTTGCACAAAAGGCTGCCAAAGTCGCCCAAAATACCCCATTTCTATGTAGCACCGCGCACCGTAAGTTGTTGATTTGTATCAGGCGGGAGTACTACCTAGCGAATTTCAAGACCGCCGGTTTCAACCGCTCACCCACTCCTCCGTTTCTAAGTATAACTTGCAACAGCTTTTAGCGGGGCGATTGGTGATACTTTTGACTTGGTTTGCTGCATTTTGGTGCAGGGCAGTGAACCCAGTTTTCGTACGGCTATGCGAATGGGCCCACGCCGTAAGTGTGTGGTTCACGGTGCTCATTGTTCTTGCCAGCCCCCACCGAGATTTCGGTAAATGCTGACCAGGCCTAAAAGCTCGTTCAACTGAGCCTGAGCTAGTCCCAATTCGGCATCAAAATAATTTGTTTCGTTCGTCAGCACTTCCAGGTAGCTTGTGGCGCCACCTCGATAGCGAGTCTCCGAAAGCCGGGCCGCGTCTTCGGCGGAAGACGCGAGTTGCTCCTGCTGCTCTCGGAACTCTCTGTCTTTGCGGTATTCGACCAGCGCGTCCGAAACTCCACGGAACGCCTGCTGAATGGTCTGCTGATAGGTGAGCAGCGTTTCCTGTTGCCGCGCTTCGGAAAGCCTCACGCCGGAGCGAATTCTTCCCCCAGCGAAGATGGGCTGTACCAGAGATCCTCCGAAATTCCACATCCCAGCCGGACCGGTGAACAAGCTCGTGAGCGCCGAACTCTGAAATCCGCTGCTCGCGGTCAAACTGATTTGCGGGAAGTACGCTGCCTTCGCTACTCCAATTTGAGCGTTGGCCGCGATCATTTGTGCTTCGGCCTGGCGAATGTCGGGCCGCCGCTCCAACAGGCTGGAGGGAAGCCCTGCGGGAATGTCCGGCGAATGCGGTTGATCGGTCAACTTCGCTCCACGCGCGATGGGACCGGGATTGACTCCCAGAAGTGTGCTTATAAAGTTTTCTTGCTGCTCAATGCGGCGCTCCAGGTCGGGAATGGTTTCGGCGGCAGTGAATACCAGCTGCTCCGCCTGCCGGACGTCGAGCATGGACGTAGCTCCGCCTTTTGCGAGCACTTGCGTCAGTTGTAGCGAGTTTTGACGCGAAGCCAGCGTGCGACGGGAGATTTCGAGCTGCAGGTCGAGTTCCCGAAGCTGGAAGTAAGCTGACGCAACATCGCTCACCAGTGTGCTGATGACTGCTTCACGCGCCCACTGAGTGGCTAGCAGGCTTGCTCGCGCGGATTCGTTAGCGCGGCGATACTTTCCCCAGAAATCGAGATCCCAAGCCAATGAGAGATCCACCTGGTGAGCGCTTGTCTCGTATTCACGGAATAATTTTGTGCGCGGAACGCGTTGATCGATGGACTGAGCTCCGGCGGTAATCGCCGGCAATCCATCGGCGCGTGTGATGCCGACTTGCGCCTGGGCTTCCAGGATCCGCGCTGCCGCAATTCGAACGTCGTAGTTCTGCTGGAGAGCAGCGTGGATCAGCGCTTGAAGTTGCTTGTCCTGAAAGACCTCCCACCACTTTTGATCTCCGAGCGATTCCACCGCAGATTGCTCTCGCGCTTGCGATGTGGCGCCGCGGTACGTAGCGGGAACGTCCACGAGGGGTCTCTTATAGTTCGGCCCGACAGCGCAGCCTGAGGTTAGGAGCAGGACCAGAGAAACAGCGATAACTCTCCTCACTTCAGTCTGCCTCCGATGGGCTGGGCTGCGGAACAACGGGACTGTGCGCGCCACCTCGGCGTTTCGCTAAACGCTCGACCAAAACGAACAGAGCCGGAATGATGAAGATGGCGATACCGGTGGCGGCCACCATGCCACCAATCACGGTGGTACCCATGATCTGACGGGCCACGGATCCGGCGCCGGTCGCAGTCCAAAGAGGCACGCAGCCGAGAATGAAGGCCAAAGAGGTCATCAGAATAGGACGCAGACGAAGTTTTGCCCCTTCAAGCGCAGCATCCACCAGAGGTTTTCCCTTTTCGTACTCCTCCTTGGCGAATTCAACGATAAGAATCGCGTTCTTTGCGGCCAAACCAATAAGCATCACCAACCCGATTTGCGAGTAGACATCGTTTTCGATTTGCACCATGTAAGCCGGATAGAAAGCACTAAGCACGGTGCGCCGCAGCCACAACACCGCAAAGGCGCCGAATACCGCGACCGGCGTGCTCAGTAACACGCTGAAGGGTAATGACCAACTTTCGTAGAGTGCCGCGAGGATCAGGAATACGAACAATAACGAGAAGCCGAAGATGACGGAAGCCGGGATGCCCTGCCGCGCCTGCTGCTCCTGATAGGACATGCCCATGTAGTCGTATCCCATTTCACGAGGCATGGTCTGCCTGAAGGCTTCTTCCAGTGCCGCGGTCGCCTGATTCGAGCTGTAACCTGGTGCGGCGCTGCCGTTGATCTGCGCTGAGCGATACTCGTTGTAGCGCATCGTGAATTCGGGACCGTCGCGCGACTCAAACCTCATCAGTGCGGAAAGCGGAACCGATCCGCCTCCGTTGTTGCGCACGTAGAACTGCCCGAGGTTCTCCATATTCGACCGGTAAGGCGCTTCGGCCTCCACGTACACCTGCCATGTACGGCCGAAATCGTTAAAGTAGTTGATGAATAGCCCACCCATGAAAGCCTGAATAGTCCTGTAAACGTCGCTGATGGCCACACCTTGTTTCAGCACTTTCTCCCGGTCGACCTCCAAAAATTCTTGCGGCACGCTAGGTAGAAAGGAGGTGGATATCGAGCCAATTTCGGGCCGCTTGCGAGCGGCCGCCAGGAACTTGTCCAGGTTGCCCGCGAGAAACGAGACATCTCGCCCGGCACGGTCTTCGAGCACGAACTGAAATCCGCCGGATGTGCCGACTCCAGGGATTGCTGGCGGCGAGAAGCTGAAAGCAGTTCCTTGCGGAAGCTTGCTAAGCTGCCGATTCAACCGCTGCTTGATTTCCTGAAACTGTTCCGCTTGTGTTTCGCGGCTGCTCCAGGGCTTCAGCGTGACGAAAAAGAAGCCGTTGTAAGTGGTCCGCACAAAGCTGAGCAAGCTGAAGCCAACGACGCTCGTGGTGTATTCCACGCCTGGCGTGTTGGCGAGGATCTCCTCGACCTGTCTCGCCGCCGCGCTGGTGCGCTCCAGCGAAGCCGCATTCGGAAGGTCCATGTTGATGTAGACGTAGCCCTGGTCTTCATCAGGAAGAAAGCTGGATGGCACGCGGCTGCCAAAGAAAACTCCTGCGAGGCTACAGGCCACAAGCAACACTAGCGCCACCGCGCTCTTCCGAATTAGCCCGCCCGATACTCGGACATAGCCCTGGGAGGCGCGTTCGAAAATGCGATTGAACCATTCAAAAAACTTTCCGAGTGGCCCGCGGCTTTCCTTCTTTGGCCGGAGCAGTAGCGCAGCAAGCGCCGGGCTCAGTGTCAGAGCGTTAAAAGCCGAGAGGACCACTGAGATCGCGATGGTCAAGGCAAATTGCTGGTAGAGGCGTCCCGTGATGCCTGGGATAAAGACCGTTGGGACGAAGACTGCCGAGAGAACCAGGGCGATACCGATGACTGGCCCGGAAAGCTCTTCCATGGCTCTTCGAGCCGCGTCCTTGGGAGCAAGGCCGTCTTCGATGTGCCGTTGTACACCTTCGACGACAACAATGGCGTCATCTACCACCAAGCCGATGGCCAGCACCAGTCCGAACATCGAAAGGGTATTGATGGAGAAGCCGAACAGCGGGAAGAGAATAAACGTGCCCACCAGCGAGACGGGCACCGCCAGCATCGGGATCAGCGTAGCGCGCCAGTCTTGCAGGAACAGGTAGACCACCAGGATCACTAGTACGATGGCGATCAAGAGCGTAACGATGATCTCCTTCATGCCTTCTGTCACGGCGCTCGTCTGGTCCAGCGATATGGCGTAATCCATGTCTTGAGGGAAGCGCTGCTTCATCTCGGCCATCAGCTTTCGGACGCCTGCGGCCGTTTGGACGGCATTGGAACCGGGCAACTGGTAGACGGGAATGACGATGGCGGGCTTGCCATTCAAGCGGCTGACAACGCTGTAGTCCTGTGCGCCCAACTCGACGCGGGCAACGTCTTTGACGCGAACGGTACCTCCATCCGGCGCCTCACGCACGATCACGTTTTCGAATTGTTCCGGGGACGTCAGGCGGCCCTGCGCGAGCACAGAATAAGTGAATTGCTGGCTCGCGAGACCTGGTTCACCGCCCACCTGACCGGCGGGATTGACCGTGTTCTGCTGCTGCACTGCACTGACGATGTCCGTGACCGTGATGCCCAACTTCGCCAGTTTGTCAGGCTGGACCCAGAGCCTCATCGCATACTGCCCCGCGCCGAAAACCTGCGTCTGGCCCACACCGTACAAACGGGCGATAGGATCGTTGAGGTTGATATAAGCGTAGTTACCAAGGAACTTGGTATCGAAAGTGCCTTTCGGGGAAAATATTCCGACCAGCATCAGAGGAGCGGTCACGGACTTTCTGATGGTGACCCCGTAGCTGTTAACGTCAGGCGGAAGCTGACCCACAGCCAGTTGCTCGCGCGATTGTGTGAGGATGAGATCGGTGTTCGGGTCTGTCTTCAGATCGAAGTCCACGACCATGGTGGTTTGTGAGTTGCCGGTAGCGTTCAGCGAGTACATGTAGTCCATGTTGTCCACGCCGTTGATTTGCTGTTCGATGGGCGTGGCGACGGATTGCTCCAGGGTCTGCGCGTCCGCCCCGACAAAGGAAGCTTGCAGCTGAATTTCCGGCGGAACGATGTTAGGAAATTGCGCCACAGGCAGGCTCGCGATGGTGACCGCACCCACAATCACCATAAGGATGGAGATCACCATCGCGACGATCGGGCGGTTGATGAAAAACTTCGACATAGCTCAGTTTCCTTCCCCGGAAAGAGGTACGAGCTTGGGCGTAACGAGAGTTCCTTGCTTGAGCTGTTGCAGTCCTTCGACCACGACTTGCTCACCCGGCTTGAGGCCCTCGTCAATCACCCACATCGTTCCCACCGTTGGGCCGGGCTTCACGGTGCGCATACTCACTCTGTGATCGCTGCCGACAACCGCTACCTGATAGCTGCCCTGCGTCTGCGCAATGGCACTCTGCGGCAGCAGCAGAGCGCCTCTTTTCATGTCGGTTTCGACACGCACACGTCCGTACTGGCCGGGACGGAGAACGTTGCCGGGATTGGGAAAGGCCGCTACGATCCGAATCGTGCCCGTAGTTGAATCCACTTGGCGGTCCGCCAGCAGGATTTTGCCTTTTTGCGGGTAGAGACCGCCGTCGGTCAGGATCAGTTCGAGCGAGTTTCCGAAAAAACGGATAGTGTGCTTGCTGGAAGGGGCATCGCTCTCCTTTTGTACGAGAACGTATTCCCTTTCGCTGATCGGGAAATACGCTTTGATGGGCTCGACTTGCGAAACGGAAGTCAGGACAGAGTTGGGTCCGACCAGGTTGCCGATCTGGACCTGTGCAATCCCGGCGATCCCATCGACCAGCGAGGTGACCTTAGTCCACTCCAGGTTGAGCCCCGCCTGCTCCACTGCCGCCTTGGCGGATTCGACGGCCGCCTGGGCGCCAAGCTTGGCCTGAACCTCGTTATCTAATTGGCTCTGGGCGATGGCCTTGGCTTCTGCAAGAGGTGTATCGCGGTCTACATCGAGCATGCTTTTGCCAAGTTGTGCTTGCGACTGCGCAAGATCGCCCTTTGCGCGGTCGAGGGCTGCCGAGAAAGGCCTCGGATCTATTTCGAACAGCACTTGGCCTTTGCCAACGACCGAACCTTCTACGTAGTTTTGCTTGATGATGTAGCCTGAGACCTGGGGCCGGATCTGAGCGTTCACATAGCCGTCCAACGTCGCTACCCATTCGCTGAACACGGGGACATCGCGTTGTTCCACCGTGGCCACTTCGACCTCCGGCGTCGGCGTCGCTGCCGCTGCCCGGCCGCGATTGCAACTTGAGGCAAAACTGCCGAGGGCTACCAGCAGGATGACCGTTGGCAGAGTGATCCTCCTGTGTGTGAAAGGCGGCTGGAGGGTCGTTCGACTGGCTCCGCTCGCCGCTAGAACGTCGCTTGTTCGAGTTTTAAATGTCACGGTCTGTGTTTTTCTCCTGTCGCCGCTCGCATAAAGAGCGCCGCACTTTCGAATTCGCTTTCCGCCTGGAGCCAATCGTCAAGCTCACGCCCTGGCAGGCCGCCGCGCTCCTGGTAAATTTCGTAGGCACGGCGCCTGATCTCGTCGTGATTTAGTGTGTGGTTTGCAGAAGTATTTTCTGCATGAGGGCTCCCGTGAACCTCCAAATTCTCATCTCCCTTGCCTTTCCATGTCATACGTGAGTCTTTCCTCTCGTGGTTGCATTGCTCATAATCAGCGTGCGCACTTAGGCCCAGACGCTTCCGCGCGCACGGGTCCTGAAGGGAGCAGTCGGAATTCTGCCGCCGCGGATTCCACTCAGTGACGATGCCTGCGGCCAGTGACACCGTCCGGACCGGTGAAACACAAAAAAATCAGAATCGCCAATACGGCGACAAACAGAAACGTCACCATACGGGCTCCTTTCGCCCCCACTTCAATCACACGCGTCGCAGGGAACCGGGTCTTGCGGGACGTGCCTTGTGTTACCGATCGTTCGTGGAGTTTTCTTTGCGGACATCCAAGCTGGTTCGACAATGTGCTGCAATCTCTCGCGCAATTTCCTTCTTCCGTGAAACATCCTGCCCTTCAACGCGCTAACGGAAATTCCCATGATTCGGGCGGTCTCTTCCGATGATCGCTCGTCGAGCCCGCGCAGCTGGATCGCCCTCCGTATTCCAGCCGGCAACTCATTCATAGCCAAGGACAGCATTTCGACCCACTCTCGCTGTGAATAGATAGCTTCGGGATCCGGACTTGAGTCAGGAACCTCCAGAACGGTTGTGGTTTCTTCATTCCCGTTTAAATCGTCGATCGACACTTCGCGAGATCCGCGACTTCGCCGCAAGAACATGAGAGCTTCGGTGATGGCGATACGCGTCAACCAGGTGGAAAAGGCAGACCTTCCTTCAAATGTGCGCAGATGAGCGAAAGCGTTTTGAAAACTTTGCTGCACAACGTCCTCGGCATCTTCTCGCCTGCGGGTCATGCGCCGCGCAACGAAGAAAATCCTTTGCTGATGACGTTCGATCAGGATGTCAAAGGCTTTTCTATTTCCGTTCTTCGCGGCAGCAACGAGGGTCATGTCTCCCGTTCTGGGAACACTGTCGATAATGCCAATCGCTGCTTCCTCTCTGTCGATGTCGTCCATGAGTTTCGTTGGCATAGTTCGGCTCCTTGACAGCTTTATCTTGCACATCTCTGTTGAAGCACATGCTTGATGTACACACCGGTCGCGATGAATTGCGCGCCCTCCTTTGACATCGTTTGCAGGAGCCTCTCACCCGTCTTATCGATTGTCGTGACTTCATTGAGATCGACGATGCATTTCAGGTTGTCGTCAGTTCGGTGGGTTTTTTTCCAGATTCTTCTTAGTTCGCTAACCCACAACCCGACTAAGCGGCCTTGCAGAATCCATTTCTCTTCTTCTGGCGTTTCGGTTCTCGTGATCTTCAACACGTCAATCTCTTTCGTTTGGCGAATCGACTCGCTCGCCGGCTAGGGGCGGCCCGTTGTCAGCTCTGTTTCTCGAACTGAAGGAAGCTATTTCGTTGGCGCCTCGCACTCAGTTCCGGGTTTGCGTCTCGGTGCCTTGCGCATGCGGACTTCGGTGCCACCGCATTCAAAAGAGACCTCGTCCATCACTGTCTTCATCAACCAGATGCCACGCCCGTGTTCGGCGCTGACGTTCTCGGCAGCGGTCGGATC
This sequence comes from uncultured Acidobacteriota bacterium, assembly GCA_963721915.1. Lineage (GTDB taxonomy): Bacteria > Acidobacteriota > Terriglobia > Acidiferrales > UBA7541 > Acidiferrum. The sequence goes on from CAVRLD010000018.1 coordinate 457,230, forward strand.
GGGCACCGTGCGCGGGTCGAATCCTTGTCCTTGGTCCTTGACGACCAGGAAAATCCCCTTTCCCAATTCACAGCGGCAAAGAACTTGAACCAACTTTTCGCGCTGCAAACGGTTGCCATGAACGACTGCATTGTTCAGAGCCTCCGCAAGTGCGAGCTCAACGGACGGTTCCTCGCCGCAAACGCAGTGGGATCCCTCGATGAGTCGCATCAACCGGTCCATCAGCGGAGAGATGGCTTTGATTTCAGTCGGCATCTAGGCCTCGATCTCGAAGAGAGGACCCGTGTGTCTCCCGGCAGACTGTGAGTGGAAATCTGGCGGTTGGTTCCCGGTGTGTATTCGAGTCATGGCAAACGCCTCACGCTCATGGAAACAGCATCGCGGGCGCCAAAGCGCCAAGTGTTCCTGAAACGGCCGAACTTGTTGATTTGTCGTGAGATGAGGAGAGAATCTCGACTCGTTCAATCGAACTGCCAGGCTGCCACTGCCAGGGGCATGGTACAGTGCCAGTTTTCTGGCACGTGGAAGGGATTGCGTTAGGAATGTGCCGAACAGCGCGAAGCTTACGGTTCCATTTTCACACTGGCTTCGCCGGTAGCTAGTTGGATCTGCCGTTGCCGCGAATTCCTGGCGTTCACCTGCACAATCGACAGGGCGCTGGTGCCTGGCGCGAGCGCCTTGATAACGATGCCCACGATCGTACCCGTGCCGCTCGCTCCCGCCGTGTTTGGCTGACGCGTTGCCGAAATGATCGCCTGACCATGTTCTTGATCCACTCGCTGCACGATAGCGACTTCTTGATCACCCGCCTGGAGAAAGCCAATATGCCGCACTTCCTCGACGCTGATCACCTTCGGGTTGTACTGCATCAGGAACGGAATTGAAAATAGGTCGTCGACGTTATCCACCACCACGCCGACCGTCGCGGTTTCTCCCACTTTCAAAGATAGACTGGACGGCTCAAAGCGAAGTTGCCCAACCTGTCCCGATTGTGCCGCGTTCGATGGAACTTGCGCAGTCGCCACCGTCGGTGGCATCTGCTGTGGCGCTCGCATTTCGCTCTGGCGCCTGACCTGAACATTCGTCTCGGAGCCGGCATACAACGTCTTCAAATTAGATCTCGTCCATTCCGGCATGCGCACGATATGCGGCGTCAGAATAATCAGGATCTCGTCATCTTCGGAGTTTCTAGTATCCTCAGAGAACAAGTACCGAAGGATCGGAACATGCGCGAGACCCGGCCAGCCATTTAGCTGTTTCGTGTCTGACTTCGTGATTAAGCCGCCCAGAATGCTGGATTCACCTTCCTTCAGGCGAATTTCATGAATTACCTTGCGCTGGCTAATAATCGGCTGCTGAATCCCACCAATGTTTTGCTGGTTGGTTACAGAAGAGACTTCCACCGAAACCTTCAGGCTGACTTCGTAATTGGGATGCACGCGCGGCGTGATTTCCACGTTGGTGCCAACATCGATGTACTGGAATTGGGTGTTCACCAGGGGACTGACAAATCCACTCGCAGCCGTCGAGCCCACGCCGACCCCGGCCTGGAAACTTCCCGTTGCCACAGGTACGCGGTCGCCGATGTTCAACTTTGCCGCCTGCCCATCTACCGAAGTTCCGGATTTTGGATGATACGCGTAGTGGAATCGTTAAGCAGGGCGTTCGCAGTAAAGTTCGGAAGCGTCACGCTTGTATCAGTACCGTTCAGATGCGAGAGGTTCTGAAGCGTCAGAACGCCGGTGGTTGAACTCGTGGTCGTTCCTGAATTCGCTCCATTATTCGAAGTATTGTTGTTGTTGATCGAAGTAGTTCCTGGTGGAACGATCGTAAGCGAGGCGGTCTGCCCAGGCAGAATTCCCAGATTGCGCATCTTATCCACCCGCGCTTCAACTACCGACACTTGTACGACGACTTCCGGCTGGGCCTTGTCCATATCCTGAATAAATTTGTCTGCGAGGGCTAGCTGGCCCGGACTTGCGCGGATCACGATGGCATTCCGAGCGTTCAATTGCTGAATGCGCTTCAGATCCAGAAGCTGGCGCAACCCGGTGACAATTTCGGTTAGCTCCTGCGGCTGCACCGTATTGGAAAGATAGAACGTACGCATAACCTGTTCTTCATAATCACGGCGCTTTTGCGGGCTGATCGGGAAAGACGAGAATAATGTTCTCGGTCATGGGCGTCCAGGAAGCTTTGCTCTCTACGGACACGACGTCGAGAGCCTGTTCCAGGGTCACGTTGTCCAGGTCGACGGGAACTCGCCGTGACGGAAAGTCCGGATCGTAGATAACTGTGAGCCCGGCAAGCTTGCCGATCGTGTCGAAGACGATCTTGGCGTCGTTACTCATTTTTAGGCTGACCGGGGCTCGAGAAAGCGGCTTGATCTCCGGCGGAAGCTGAGCAAGGTCCCGCTCGCCGCTAACGGCCGGAAGATCGGAAGTCGCACTCGCAGCACGCCTCGCGTCATCGATCATTGCGATAGTTTTCCGCAATTCCTGTTCGGCCACAGCGCTTGCTGGATCGACGGACGTCGCCTTCTGAAACTCGCTGGCAGCATTTTCTAGGTCGCCCCGTTCGCGAAGTTTCAACCCGTTCTTGATATGCAGTTCACCGGCATCAAACCGAGCCTGATTGAATTTGATCTGATACTCGGCATTCCCGGGATCGGATTTTAGGGCCTTCTGGTAATACTCAAATGCGGCGTCGTAATCTTGCAGGTCTTGGGCTTTGTGCCCCTGATTGAAATCCGTTCTGCCCTTCGGACAACCCGCAACCGCCATGACGATGCCAACGAACAGAACGATCTTCTCCCATCGGTGCATGCCTCTCCTCCGACACCCTTGACTAAACCTGTGAGAGTCGAACTCCGTTGACGGAGGAGATCGCGCTTTACAGTCTGTTCTCCTGGCGGTGCATGGATAAAGGACGCTGACAAGCAACTTGATTGCATAACAATGTCGGCTCCTCGACCCGAGTAAACTGTGGTTGCTTGACGACCACAGGCTCGGGAGAAAGGAGCCGAACATGATGATTATAGGCGTAGATTACCACCCGAGCTTTCAGACGATTGCATTTTTTGTAGAAGAGACTGGTGAGTGTGGTGAACAGGAACTGAAGCACAGTGATGGACAAGCAGAGAAATTCTATCGAGACCTGCGGCAGCGAGGAATCAGCGTGCGGGTAGGCATGGAGGCTACCGGATATTCCCGCTGGTTCGAGCGACTGCTGGCGGAGTTGGGGTTCGAGGTATGGATGGGCGATCCCGCAGAGATCAAAACCAGACGAGTGAAGAAGCAGAAGACCGACCGCAAGGATGCCCAACTCTTGCTCAGACTGATGCGGGAAAATAACTTTCCGCAAATCTGGGTACCGGGTCCGGAGAATCGGGATCTGCGACAACTGCTGTGGCACCGGCATCGGTTGGTGCAGATGCGCACGCGGATCATGAATCAACTGCAAGCGTTGGCGATGAACGAAGGCTATCGCTGGAAGAAAAAGCTGTTCAACGAACAGGGGCGAGCGCAGTTAGAGAAACTCACGCTGGCTCCTTGGGCCAGTCGGCGCCGGCAAGAGTTGTTGGAATTGCTGGACCGCATGAACCCGACGATTGCAGAGCTGACGGCGGCTGTTGAGCAGGAAGCCAGAAAGCGACCCGAGGTGCAGCGACTGATGACGCATCCTGGCGTGGGACCGCTTACGGCTCTCGCCTATGTGTTGATCATCGGAACTCCAACGCGGTTTCAACGCGGCAAGCAGATCGGCACGTACGTGGGGATGATTCCGAGTGAGGACTCCAGTGCTGGCAAACAGCGATTGGGTCACATCAGCAAGCAAGGCAATTCGTTGTTGCGCTTCTTGTTGGTGGAGGCGGCGCAAGCAGCGGCGCGGATTCATCCTGACTGGCGGCGTCGGTACATACACCTGGCGATGCGACGGCACAAAAGCATTGCCAAAGTAGCGATGGGACGCAGGCTGGCGATTCGGTTGTACTGGATGTGGCGGAATGGTTGTGGGTATTCACCGTCGTTAGAGTTCGGTTCGTACGCGGGACAGCTCGAAATCGGACATGGGGTAAAGTAGAGCGCCGTCCACTTGATTGGGCATCCCGCTCCCTGCAAAGGGAGTTTGAATTAGTAATCATGGTCGAAGTAAGGATCGAAGAGATGTATGGGTCGGACTGAAGCCGACCGAGAGATTACGAGCGAGCCGTGGTCGTCGAAGCAGAGGTTAACAAAGAACAAGGAAGACCACTCTTCGGAGTGAACGGAGAAGTGCGCTCAAAAAGGATTTGACAGAGCCGACATTGTTAGAGATGTCTGATTACTGGTCGTTCCCTTCGGTCAATTCCGTGGAAACCGCTGTCAAATAACCGAACAATCCACCGGAGCCACGGTTTGGCCCGGCAGTGAAGTACACCTCTGTGGCGGGAGCGGCTGCGGCATCATTGTTGTTCGGGCTGACATTGCCGGGGCTGAGTGCCCAGACGCCATTAATGGCCAGCGGTTTCCCGCTGGCATCCTGTAGCAGTCCATCAAATTTGCCGGTGGCCAAATCGTAGGCGGCAATGAATCCGCTCGACTGGGTATCCCCACCACCCGCGAATTGCCCAATCAGCAGGTCGTGGCTGAAACGTCCGAAATCAAGCGGTGCAAGAGCCACGCCCCACGGAGCGTTCAGCCAATCGCCATGTTCGAGGCGCCGCAAGAGGCGGCCTGTGGAACTGTAAATATCCACAAAGCCTAAGCCTGGACCGTCGGTTTCAAGGCGCGCACCTTCCTCGTGGAGCGCATACGTGACGACAATGTCGTTGCCGACGGCTTGCACGTTGAAAGGCGCGTAGTCGCGCGGCAGGCGCTCATCCACGAAAGCATTTTCACTGGATTGGACATCGCGATCGGAGGAGTCCTCGTTGACGGGCTCCTTGGACAATTGCGCAACGTGGAATGCACCGTCATAAACATCCACACGGCCTTTGTTGAAGTTCGCTGCGTATAGGAAAGGCTTGCCATTGACGAAGGCACTTGTCAGGCCGGTGTAGCTAGATCCATCGGTCGTTTTGACCACGGTCACCGCAAGCGTCGCAGCCACACTTGGATTCCATCCGGCGATGGTTCCATCAATCGTGGAGAAAAGGAATACCGCTGGTTTGGCCGGGGCCAGTAAGAAATCCGTTTGACTGCCGTTGAAGATGGTGCCGGTTGGTGTACCCGTTGGCGTCTTCTTGTTGTTTGGATCGGCCGGAGGAATGGTGACAATTAGGGATTGCTTGGCTCCCGCACCGTTGTACAACGTACTGAAGCCCGTCGCGTTGTCAGATACCCACCATGGGCTGCCAGAGCCGCGGGATATTCCCCAAGGATTAATCAACTGAGGATCGGTGACGGGAGCGACTCCTGAGGCGTTGGAAACAAGATTCGTCTGCGTGTAGTGCTGCCCAAAGCAGGTGGATCCCACGATCAGAGAGCCAAGACTCCACTAGCGGCAAAACGTAGTGACACCTTCATCGGTAAGT
>CAVRLD010000019.1:0-165620 GCA_963721915.1 uncultured Acidobacteriota bacterium
TCATTCGCTCGTCGCGCTATAGAGTTGTGAAGGTCCTAAAAACTCCTGTTCGTTCGCTACAGGGAAGCGAGGGAAGAAGGCTCTGGCCGTTCTTTGGCAGGAGCAAATTGAGGATGTCGACGTCAATGCGGAATTTTGGTGCCGTAGCCACGGTGCTTCTTCCCTTCCGCCGACACTGGTAGCGCCCTACAAACCAAGGATCGCGAACCAGGCGTCCTGGATGAACCTATCGTCTCAAGTCAAGCGTTTGATGCAGATCAGCAGGTCGCTGATGCAATTTCTTTATATTTAATTTGGTTGGAATAAGGCGGCTACAGTAAGGTCATGGACGAGGCAAGCGCGAGGTGCACGGCAGGTTGGGTCTCGCGGGTCGGGAACCTCAAGACTCCGAGCAATCGGGATGAACTTCGAGGGTGCTCAACTTTTCCCTCGACACGGATTTCATCGGCGTTCAGAATTCTTCGACTGTGTAACCAAGTCCCCGACCCGAATCGTTCCGCCCGAAACAATATCCGCGCGCAGGCCGCCTCGATGGATCAGCCCAGCCAACACTCCTTTTGTCGTCAACCCTTCCAGATATTGGCAGGGCTCGCACAATCGTGTCCCGCGCAACCGCACAATGCCCACGTGAAACTCGCAACCGACTAGGTGATTCAGCGGAACACCACGCGTCACAAGGTTTCGTCGGGCCGCGCTTGGCGTAATCTCGACGTTCTTTTCGCGTACTAAGGCTTCGATGGATTCGATTTCAATCAAGGTGATTTCACGGCTTACGCCGGAATTGTTAGACCAATGCCCCGTGCCCTCAAAATAGCGATCGCCTTCGAGTCCTCGCCCGGCAATTGCTTCCACGTGCTCCAAAGATTCCGTGCGCAGTCCGGCCTTCGCTGCCACGTAAATGGAAATAATGTGTCCCTGAAACATGCTTCGCCTCACGTGCTGATTCATCGTTGTTGCTGTGCGTCTCCCAAGCTATATATCACCTTACGGATTACCCAAACGCCGTCTAAAGATACGAAGGACGTGACGTTTACCTGCTGAAGTGCTTGCTTGTCTACGTGAGGGGAACCTCGGGAAGCCGCCGACATGTAACGCACATATTAGGGGTTGCCAAAACCCCATTCAGACACGCGGATGATGCCCGACGTTGCTCGCCCGGTCTTGCCACCGTGCGCGATCGAGTGCAGCATGAAAGACGGACGGGGTCGGGTGCGCAATCATTGATTCCTCCAGTTCGCCTGGAGACTGATAATAACGCCAAGACCTGCGCCGAATCTTGCAACCCTCGTCGTTCACCCAATCGCTGTGAATGAAGTATCCATCGAAGGACTGCTCGCAGCAGCCTCCCTTCTCGTTTTCGAGCGGGATTTTATCCTAATGCGTTTTACCAGTAAGGAGTTTCGCCAAGCCAGAACTCCGCGCCGCGCGATCGCTCGGAACTCGGTTCTACTACTCGCGTTTCCAACGGACACCTTGACAACATTGAGCCTAAGGGAGATGCTTGGCACCATATTGCTCCCAGCCCCTTCCATTAGCGCGGGAGGGATTCATGCAGAAATCCAAACTCGCGGTCTTGCAGTCAGAGATTCGCCGTCATAATTTCTTAACCTTCTACAAAAAGGCGAAGTTGTTCCCGGATGCCCCCGTGTAGGAAACGACTCATTACTCACGGACAATTTATTGACCATCTGACAGAAGAGGTGTTGCCTGGCTTGCTGGATCGGCTATCGTCTCAAACCGATATCTCCGAAAATGAACGAGGACGAACAGCACGGAGACAACTTGTTGAGAGGGAAAGTAGCGTTATGTCCCTCGGGAGGTCGAAATGGAAATTAAAATGAGTGGTACGGTTGGCTCAGTTCTGAAACGCAAAGGGAGCGAAGTCTGGTCTGTCACCCCAGATCAATCCGTGTACGAGGCTATTGAAAGGATGGCCGACAAAGCAGTAGGAGCCTTGCTCGTGCTTTCGGGTGGCAAACTCGTGGGCATCATTTCCGAGCGCGACTACGCCCGAAAAGTCATCCTCAAAGGAAGGGCTTCCAGGACGACGCTGGTTAAGGAAATCATGACTAGCCCCGTGATTTTCGTTAGCCCTGACCATGCCATTGGCGAGTGTATGGATATCATGACGAGAAACCGCATACGTCATCTTCCGATTGTGCAGAACGATAAGGTGCTCGGAGTTGTTTCAATCGGTGACCTGGTGAAGTGGGTCGTTTCAGAGCAGGAAGTAACTATCGAGCACCTCCAAAACTACATCTCATCTAAATACCCAACCTGAATATCCTCACGGATCTTCTGCTGGCTTGCCCGCAACGACTGAACTTTTGTGGCCGGTTTGCTGGCTGAATACGAGAAACTCTCCCGGTTCGGTCTTGCTAGGCTCTTCGACTCGCGCCCCTTTCCGGCATGTGTATCAACTTCCGCCTAACCTTATGAACACGCAGTAGTTAGTCGACGCCCCAAGGAATGGCGGATTGGTTCAAGAACCCCTATCCGGAATCCGACGAACCGGAATTTTGATGTTAAAAAAGGGCCATCAGTGCGCCCACTCAGGTTCCTCGCGAACCGGAATGTATTCTGGCGAAACCTTAGCCGACGCCTTTTTGATCCTTTTCGCTTCCTTCGTCAGCCCAATTCTAAGTTCGTGACGTTTGCCATCGAGCGCAGGGGGAATAAATCCGAGTTCATAGCGATGGTGCAATTGCGTCAAACTCGGGGTAGGTTTTTGACCTAAGTAGCGATAAAACCAGTTCTTTTCTCCCTGGCGACAAGGCCTTGCTGCTTTGGACAGCCTTCTTTTTCTCTAGCCTTTGCTCTATACAGACAAGATGGTATTCACACCTAAGGCCCGCTCCCGCTTCGCTCGAGGAGGCAGACCATGAAGCTATTCGTCGCAGCGGCTGCTCTAACTTTTGCTCTCGTTTCTGTCGCCACGCAGTCTCCAAACGCACCCACGGGCTTTGACGACAAACCCAACGGCATGGTCGATGATGCGACGCATCAGGCCGACCAAATGAAATTTGATGAAGTCGAGCAGGTCAGCGATGGCCTCGGACCCCTGTTCAACGCGCAGTCCTGCCGGGAATGCCATGAGAGTCCCGTTTCCGGCGCGGCGTCTCAGGTCACGGAATTGCGCGTCGGCCATCAGGGACCGGACGGACGATTTGTCACTCCTGACATCCCGATCGCTCACGGAGCCGAAGTGATCACGGGCCGTTCTCTCGTGAACGATCGCGCGATTTGCCCCAATGCTGCTTTTCCTAACAACGAGATTCAAGAGCGAGTTCCGGAGACGGAGACGATCCGAACGTTTCGCCTTTCTCTGAATCTTTTGGGCGATGGCTTCGTCGAGGCCATTGCCGATCAAACCCTGATCGATCTCGCCAAGCAGCAATGCAAATCCTCACACAAGAAAATCTGTGGTCAAGTTCTCTTTGTCCCCATCGTGGAAGCGCCCGGACAGATGGGCGTAGGCCGGTTCGGCTGGAAAGACCAGCACGCCAGCCTGCTATCGTTCGCCGGAGACGCGTACCTCAACGAGATGGGCATCACCAATCGCCTGCAACCCAATGAGGTCACCAATCTTTGCAACAGCGCTTCGGAGCCAAATGACCAGCCCGGGCCCGACGGCCTCTCCGACATCGATCGCTTCGCCCGCTTCATTCGCGCCACGAAAGCCCCCGCGCGCGATGCACAGCTCGCCCGCAGCGCGGTTGCGCAGAAAGGCGTCGCTCTGTTCGAGAAGGTCGGTTGTGCATCGTGCCACGTCGAGACAATGACCACCGCTCCCTCGGGAACCAAGATCGACGGCGGCACCTTCACGATTCCACCGGCCCTCGGCGCTATGACCTTTTATCCCTACGGCGATTTCCTGATGCACGACGTGGGCACAGGCGACGGAATCCTGCAGGCCACCCGCGAGCACTATGGTCACCAAGTCTTTCGAGAAATGTCGGGGTACCTGTCGAAGCAAGATTTTGAAAGTAGTCGAAACAAAATCCGCACCGCTCCTTTGTGGGGAGTCCGACTGCGCCCACGATTGATGCATGATGGCACCTCGCTGACACTTCTCGAAGCCATCGTACGCCACCGCGGCGAGGCCACCCACGTCACCCAGCAGTTTGAAAAACTGAAACGCCCAGACCAGGAAGCCATTATCGAGTTTCTGAAATCCCTGTGAACCAACGCGAACTCTGCGAAGCGCCTCAGGATCCGCTAGTTGGTAAGCCGGTCTCAAAGTCACCTGTCTTCTCGGGCAAATCCCGATTAATGCTGCCAGCTCAACCGGTCGATGCAGAACTCTTTAAGCTGTTGATCGGACAACGCTTTCCTGTAGAGAAGCGATCTGTCGGGCCGTACTCAATCAAAACCTAGCCAGGGTAGTGTTCCGTTTGATTCAAAGCCATGAGCGATTTTAGCCTTTGAGACTGCAGCAAGTAGACTTCGAGCTTAGTGTCTCGTCGACCCATTGAGACCGCCGCGCCAAACGGGCAAGTGGATTCTGTAGGTATGACTGACCTAGAAGGAAGTTTTTGTCGAAGACCAGAGCCTGGTGGGCATACCACTCGAAGACCCTATGGCAGTCGGTTATATTCAGCCAGCCACTAAAAACTTTTGACCGCCAAAAAGCTTTAGGCAACCCAGCGCAACCGATCAGTAGGCCCCCAACTTTCGCGCCTCGTTTTGAGTCGCCCGCTCAGGTTCGTTTTTGGGTCGTCCAAGTTTTGCACAGTGAGTGTCATTGACAGGTAGCGGAAAATCACCTAGGTTGGCACCGCAATCGGCCCTCGGACAACCAATCCAGCAGCTTACCCTAAGGAGATACCCATGAAATTCACCGTACCCAAAGTGGTGTGGTGCATCTGCACTTTGCTGGCGAGCATGATAGTCCCAGCTAATGCGGCGATCCAAGAAAACGATACAACGGAGATTAATCTGAGTATTTTTATCCCTTGCGCAGCAGGCGGGGCTGGAGAGACTGGGACCTACCGGCCCCCTGCACACCCTGATCACGTTCACCATCAGTGGCAACAATGTCAGTGGCTTCTTCCATTTTCAGCCACAAGGCATCAGCGTTACCGGCGAGACCACTGGTGCCCAGTACCAAGCGACTGGCGTTACGCAGGAGAGCTTCAAGAATTCTCTTCAGAATGGCCAAGTCAACGAGACGTTCGTAAACAACTTCAGGATTATCGGCCAAGGTCCAGGAAATAACTTCCTTGTGCACGAAACCCTGCACTTTACTATCAACGCGAACGGCGCGGTGACCGTATCCCACGATAATTTCAGTGCCGATTGTAAGTAGCGGCGCACAAGCCAAGCCTATAGGACAGAGAGTTGTGCTACGCAGAAATTCCGTCGGTGCGGCGAAATCCGGCGGAGACATGATGTCTCCTCAACATCTATATATCACTGTCGGACAAAAAGCGGCCGTAATCGTTGGACTCCAACCAATGGTAGAGGTGAATCTGATAGAGGTACGAACCCACGAGTTCCTCCCCTAACTCGTGGGTCTCACTGCAAACGAACGGAACCTGCAGCCCAGCAAGGACAGCGACCAAGAACTGGGTTGTCCGGTTCGGGTCAAAGCTCGCGTTGTCATACGGGGACTTAATCTGACTCAGCGTGCTCGTAATTACCAACAGCCGATGTGGATACCGAGCCATGAGCCGGAGTCGCTTGAGAAAGGCAGCGCGGTCGGCAGTGCAGGAGTGCACCAAGTCCGAGAGATCCTTCCGCTCCACGGTGCAGACATCTTCCAACCCTGCAATGGCGTAGTCGCCCAGCGGAAGGGCCCTCTTTTCGATGCCTGCGAACCATCCTCGAAAACGAGCGAAATTGAAGGGATGCTGCTCGCGCGTATCAACCAAGAGAGTCGCGCGGGGCGCCTGGAGTTGCGTGCCGCCGCGCTCGGCCAGGACGGGAATCACTGGGTGCGGTACAGGTGCTGCGGTCAGCTGCCATTCGAGCGGAGAGGCGATCAAAGGCCGCCGTCTTCTCAGCATTCGGTCTCTCATGCGATATTCCTTTCCCAGCGGTACTCGTGATGGAGGCCGCTGAGAACTGCTCGAGACCCAATCTTGCGGTCCCTGATTGAGAAGTGTCTGCTGCGAGGTTGCAGAGGGAAGAGCATCTCCACGGGTTCAGGAATCGCCGGTCCTAGACTTGAATGAGGTCGCCCTTGGCTTGAAACCCTTGCGATGCCAACCGATGAGCGTTTCCGGCTTGACGATCACCAAGGCATCCTTCCAATCGCACAGCCGAGACCAGAACACGAGCGAGGCGCGGTCGGAATCCTCCAGCCGGTGTGGCTGTACCTGCCGCTCTTCATAGCAGGCCAGTTGTTTCCCTAGGAAGAGGATTTCAGCGCTACGGGCTGAGTGCGAGCGGATGGCCAGACGAAGGAAACGAAGCCCATCGCCCATTACATGAATGACGAACGCTAAGAATGAACTTAGTGAACGGGCCGCGCCGCGAAGGAATCGTGACATGGGGCGTAAGGATGGCACATGGGCAGTCGGATTGAGAAGAGCTTTCTACCTGTCTCCTCGTTTACAGGGCAGGGAAGGGCGGAGATAAGAGCCGGCCTTCACATCAAATAGAGCCCGGATGGGGTTTTTGCGTACCAATCGGCCGATTCGCCGAAGAAGTGACGAATCCCTTCACCGTGATGCGACCAGCGCAGGAACCGCAAAGAGCTTTTGGTATTCTTCGTCACTTAAGTGCAGGGAAGCCGCCGCAACATTCTGCTCGAGATGTTCGATCGAGGAAGTTCCAGGGATCGGCAGCATGATGGGAGAGCGCCGCAGGAGCCACGCGAGCGCTATCTGCATGGGCGTCGCCTCGTGTGCACGCGCGATTCGCTCAAGCACGTCCCCAGCGACCCTGCCTGCTCCCAGCGGGAACCACGGAATGAAACCAATTCCGTTGCGCTCGCAATAGGTCACCACGTAGTCCCATTCGCGGTCGGCGAAGCTATAGCGATTCTGCACAGAAACAATAGGAACGATTTTGCGCGCTCGCTCGATGTGTTCTTGCGTGACGTTGGACAACGCAATCAAACGTATCTTGCCTTCGTTTCGCAGTTGCGCCAGGGTCTCCATGGATGCCTCAAACGGGACGACTGGGTCCGGAATGTGCAGTTGATAGACGTCGATGCGATTCACGCGCAGCCGCTTGAGGCTTCCCTCAACTGCTTTGCGAAGGTGCTCGGGAGTGGCATCGTGCGTCCATTGATTCGGGCCGGGACGGTTCCAGCCGCCCTTGGTGGCAATTACGAGGCCGGTTGGGTAAGGAAATAACGCTTCGGCAATCAGTTCCTCGCTGACGTGCGGACCGTAGGAATCCGCGGTATCGATGAAATTGACATCGAGCTCCACCGCGCGCCGTAAAACCGCTAACGCTCCTTTGCGATCCTTTGGTGGCCCCCAGATGCCCTCTCCGGTGAGGCGCATTGCGCCGAAACCGAGACGATGCACGGAAAGTTCGCCGCCAAGCGAAATATTTCCCGCCAGACTTGCTGAAAGATCCTTCTTATTCATGGTTGACCTCCAAAATCCTCTTGAACGTTATCCCACGCTGGTGAGCGCGGGTCCAGCAGTTCAACATCCCGAACTACTTTCTTTGACGCAGCGAGCGAACGTGGCTCACCAAGTCGTGAATCTGCGCCTCGCTCAACGAACTCTTGAAGGGAGGCATTCCGCCTTTGCCGTCGGAAATGATTTGAGCGAGTTGCGCGTCGGGCAGCTTCTGGACTACCGATGAGCGAAGGTCCGGAACGTTCATGCTCTTTCCAACCTCGGAACCAGCTCCATCCTGACCGTGGCACATTGCGCATTTCGTGCGGAACGTCGCACTACTGGTCGCGCTGTCTGGACCGGGGTCCGCCCGCACAATCGAGACAACAAAAAGCGCGAGGCCAACAAAAAGCATTAGCAGAATTGTTGAGCCAAAGATTAGATGGTGCTGAGCCTTGTTTTGGGTCATGGCTATTCCTCTTGCCAGTTTCCATTTCAGATCCGGACGCTTCGCCAACATAGGCGCAGAGACCGTTAACTCAAGCCGAGCTTCGTGATCGGCAGATCCCTTACCCGCTTGCCGGTTGCAGCGAAAATGGCATTGCAGAACGCCGCTATAAACGAGGGCACTCCTGGCTCGCCGACACCTGCGGGAGGGGCATCGCTATCGACGATGTATACGTTCGTCTGAGCAGGAACCTCATTAATTCGAGCTACCGGATAATCCTGAAAATTCGATTGGTCGATTGCACCTTTTGTGGCTGTAATCTCGCCGCTTCGCGCGACGCTGGTCCCGAACACCGCGGCCCCTTCGAATTGGGCTCGGGTGGCTTCCGGATTTACCACCAAGCCCGCGTCCAGCGCCACATCCGCGCGAGGGATCCGCACCTCGCCCTGATCGTTGACCTCGACTTCCACGACCGTGGCCACGTAGGTCAAGAAACTACGGTGCGCCGCAATCCCCACACCAGTGCCCTTGCCGTACTTGCGCTTTCCCCACCCGGATTTTTCCGCGACCATTTCCGTAACATGGCGCAGACGACCCGTTTCCCATGGATACGTTTCCAGAGACGCTCCATAATTCGGATAACTCACTCCGTTGAAGTCGATTGTGCGCGGCTTCCCGATCAAGTCGAGCAGGTAATCGACTGGATCACGATTGGCCGCATGAGCAAGTTCATCCGTGAAGGACTGAATCGCGAATGCGTGATAGATGTTCGCTACCGAGCGTAACCAGCCGATCCGGACGTGAGCTTTCGCGGGGCCATTCTCGACTTGAAGATTTGGCAGATCGTAAGGGATGTCCGTCCAGCCCTGCTGGAGATGCGCAGGATCGCCGTAGACCGCATTCACATCAAAAATAGAAGGAATCGGCGGAAACACGGATCGTTGCAGCCACGCCGTGGGCTTTCCGTCCCCGCCCAAAGTCGCCTTCATGTACATCGACGCGACCGCGTTGTAGTAATCGAACTTGATGTCGTCCTCGCGCGTCCACACCACCTTCACGGGCCGGCCTACTTTTTTCGACAAGACGGCCGCTTCTGCGACGTAATCGGGCTTGGACTTGCGCCCAAATCCGCCCCCTAGCAGGGTTACGTGACAAATCACGTCGTTCGCTGAAATCCCCAACTCTTTCGAAATGATGTCTTGCACCGCTTGAGGATTCTGCGTTGGCGCCCACGCGGTTACTTTGCCGTCCTTGAACTCGGCAAGCGCCACTAGTGGCTCCATCGCAGCGTGAGCCAGCAACGGTACGTAGTAGTCGGCCTCTAAAGTCTTTCCGCCCTTCGCGAATGCAGCCTCAACATCGCCAACGCTGCGTACCACTTTGCATGGCTTGTGCGAGGTCTCGCGCAGTTCATTCTTGTAGTCGGTAGAGTTGTAGCTTTCGTTTGCTCCGTTGTCCCAGGAGATGTTCAGCTTTTTGCGCCCTTGAAACGCCGCCCAGGTGTTATCGGCGATTACGGCGATGCCGCCGAGCGGCTGAAACCCGGGTGCCTGCTTAAATGGATCAATCGGAACGGTCTGATGAACGCCTGCGACCTTCAATACTTCCTTGTCGTCGTACGATTTCACTTTGCCGCCGAGAACCGGCGGGCGCTCAATCGACGCGTACACCATGCCGTCCAGGCGGGCATCCATGCCATAAGTAGCTTTCCCGGTTACGAGCGCTTCGAGGTCGTAGCTCACTTCCCCTTTGCCTACATAGCGCCAGGCAGTTTTCGGTTTGAACTTCAGCTCTGTTGTGCTGGGGACCGGCAATTTTGCCGCGGAGCTCGCAAGTTCACCGTAAGTTGCTTTGCGACCGGTCGAGCGGTGAATGACCACATGTAAATCGGTTTCGCACTCCGTTGCCGGAACTCCCCATTGTTTGGCCGCAGCTTGAATCAGCATGAATCGCGCGCTGGCGCCCGCGATGCGCATCGCGTCGTAGTAGGAGCGGATCGAGTGCGATCCATCCGTATTCTGGTCACCGTATCGCTTGTCGCCAATCGCCTGCTCGATCTTCACTCGTTTCCAATCGGCGTCCAACTCATCGGCGACAACCAGGGGCAGCGTGGTGCGGCTTGTCGTACCCATCTCGGAGCGAGAGGCCACGATCCACACGGTTCCATCTGGGTCAATCCCCAGGTAAACACTGGGATGTAATTTGGCACGGTCGGCGTTGGTATCGTGTGGAAGTCTGTCGCCCGGGGAAAGTTTGGAATAAAAGCGAACGCCAAGTACAAGTGCACCCGCCGCAATAACGCCTCCCGTCAAAAATCGGCGCCTGCTTACATTCTGAACCGTGCTCATGCCATTTCACCCGCCGCCGCTTTGATCGCCGCGCGAATTCGCTGATACGTTCCGCAACGGCAGATGTTCCCGGACATCGCCGCATCGATTTCGGGATCGGTCGGCTGCTTTTTGGTGTTCAATAAGGCCGCGGCCTGCATCATCTGGCCAACCTGGCAATAGCCGCATTGCGGTACGTTGATTTGCATCCATGCCTTTTGGACTGGATGGAGTCCGTTCTTCTCGAGCCCCTCGATCGTAGTGACTTCTTTTCCGGCGGCATCGCGCATGGTGGTTACGCAGGATCGCATGGCTTGTCCGTTTACATGGACCGTACATGCGCCGCAAAGCCCAATACCGCAGCCAAATTTCGATCCGGTCATCCCTAAAATGTCGCGCAGGTACCACAGCAGCGGCATTTCGGGTTCGCCGCCAAAAGACTGCGCAACTCCGTTCACCTTTAGTTGAATCATTTTGCTGCCTCGCCTCGAATGCTTTCAGAGGGGATAAATATCAACTCTTACCAACAAAGGGTGCTGACTTACGTCTACCCCTTGTCGGCAGAACCCAAATGATCTTGTTTTTCCATTTGCAGAATCACGGCTGAGAAATCTTGCTCGGCCCCTTCGTCCGATTGCCTCGCATTCACCTCAAAAGCGGCTCCGGTCGCGGGCATTCGCGCGCCAACGGCAGCCGCGAGACTGAGAATCAGCCCGAAATCCTTGTTCATTAGCCGAATCGGAAATTGCGGGCTATAGTCGCCCTTCATTGCTCTCTCCAGTTTGCCCACGTGCGCAGGCGCGACCACCGCGGTTTCGGAGAGAACGTTCAGCAAACGATTGCGATCGAGACCAGCCTTCTCACCGAGTGCGATAGCCTCGGCAATCGCTTGCATTCCGATCCCCAACAAGGTGTTCACGACAAGCTTCATCGTCGCTCCGGAGCCGCTCGGCCCCAGATAGAAATGCCTTCGGGCGATCGTGCGAAAGATTGACTCCGCGGCGTCGAAGCGCTCCTTGTCTCCTCCTCCGAACAGCGTCAGCAACCCCTTCTCCGCCGCAGGAGTGCTACCCGATATAGTTACGTCGAGAACCTCAACGCCGCGCTCTGCGCCTAGTCGTGAGAGCTCCTGCGAGGTCTCGGGGAACACCGTACTCAGGTCGATGCCTAGCAAGCCGCGATGCGCGTTGGCAAAAATGCCGCCAGATCCTTTATAAATGTCGAGGACAGCTTCATCATTCGGTAGGCACGACATCACGATGTTGCAACTGGAGGAAAGTTCCGAAACGCTCTGCACCACCGTGGCGCCGTATCGAGTTAGCTCCTGCGCTTTCTTTAGGTCCCGGTCGTAAGCGGTCAGTTTGAAGCCTGATTCGAGCAACCTGCGCGCGATCGGCCGGCCCATGTAGCCGATCCCGACAAATCCGAGCCTATCGTTTTCCTGTGTGATTGGCTTCACGATGAATCGTCCTTTGGCTAAGTCCCGATTTTGATTTCAACTTTCACATTGACAGGATGCACGCGTTGTACCGTTTTGCGAGGAGAACCTGGCATTCATGTAAGTTGTTGGCAGCGAGGAGAATACGAGCCTGAACAGGAGGGATTTAACACTCAGGCGACGATAGTCATCTGTCGAATCCGTTGGACGCTGTCAGTCAATTGGAAAATGAACTGCACTCGCTGTAAGGAATTCTGCCAACGCCTTTTCCCGAAAAAAGCTCCGTCAACGTGCTGACAACCATTCAGCTTGTTGGACCCTTCGGACATAAACCTTCGCACGGAGTTCCGGCACTTGTGCTTAAGCTTGCTGTTTTCGATAACTTACCGGAACTCTCGCCCATGCTTAGCTATGGCATTCAGACTGCATCGGTTTTGCCACATATATGAAACGTTGAGGGGGAAAAATGCCAAAGATCGTTCGAGAGCCATTTCCAAGCCGAAGACTGAGCGAGCGGCGTCAGCCCGTCACCAGCACGACGTTCCGGGTGAAGGTGCACGAAAGCGATGAAACCCACAAATCACCGGGGCGACGGTTCCAAAGGGATGCAACTAGGAAACGGCTATCCATCCTGGGCTGGTATCGTATTCTGCGAGCACACCATCAGTGGACGGTCTTTCAGGCGATTCGATACGCACTGTGGCTGACACGGTAGCCACTTTTTTCAGCCGGCCGGGAAATGCCGCGGCGCCGTATTTTGTCGAGAAGTGCCGTCCGTTTATGCCCGCCCGTGCTGCGACGCCATCAAGCCCCCCGATGACCCAACTTGTGTTTGTCAAAATCGGCACCGCTTGGATCGCTTGCCGCAAACCTCGCCTAAGGCTGAAAATGGAATTCTAACTCCATAGGCGTTTCCGTCTTGGCGGGAGCGAACTTCCACTGCTTTACGGCATCGATTGCGGCATTCACCAGCAGCGGGTGGCCACCCACCACTTCCACGTGTTTCACTTGTCCGTCCGGGTTGACGACGACCTTAATCTTCACCGTACCCGACAGATTAAGGTGCCTGGCGAACGCGGGGTAAACAGGCGCTGGGTGCTGAATGGCTTTACGTTCTTCTTGCGCACAGCAGGCCGTTGCGGTGGAGAGCGCCAGCAGAACGATGCGAGCGGTCAGGGCGACCATTCGTCGCGAGGCAAAACGGTTGAGGCGCATTGCTCGAGCGCTGCACATGAACACAGCATCTGGTTTGCGGGCGAAGACGAAAATGGAACGAAAGTACCAATGATCCTGTCCTTGCGTACAGTCTGTACTCCCAGCGGTGTATAAAATCACATTTTTGTGGAGGCCGGCGCGTCTACCTGATATAGATACCGGTTTGGCCAAGCAAAACCGAATCCGTGTTCATCTTTCCGCTCGCAATATTTTTCTGGCCGCGGGCCTCGTTGCAATTCCCGTCACATCCTCGTCTGGCTTGTTGTGGGCAGCGATTATTTCTGGGACAGAATTTCATGTTCGACGAACCCGTCTCAGCGGCGCCGCTTAAAAGTTCCACTGTTCGCCAAGCCGCGATGCGACTCACCCACGACCACGGCCATCTAGGATTGACAGGAGAGCGGGGCCGCCCTATGGTCCCAAGTAGCGAGAAGTGGTATCGACAATCCGACCGGGGTAAGCGAAAACCGAAGGATCTGCGGGAATGGCGGTACCCTCCGGTTCGTTCGGACTACACTTTATTTGGGCATCTCTAAAAGGTCAATTTTTGGACGATGCAACCACCCCACAGGCGAGCCCGAGTGCGAAAGGAGAAGCAATGACGAAAAAAGGGACCACCCTGGTATCTGTTTTCATTTTCGCTGGGGCAGTGCTGATAGCGGCGTGCGCCAAGCCCTATCACGAGCAGAACGAACGTTACGTGTTCGTGGCCACGAATATTAACCTGCCGTACTGGAAGGAAGCGGAGGCCGGGTTTTTGGACGCGGCCCAAGCGCTCGGCGTAAAAGCGGAACTAATTGGTCCCACGGGGTACGCTCCGAACGCGGAACTGACAATGTTCCGCCAGTTAGTGGAAGAGCACCCTGCGGGAATCTGCCTCTCGGCGGCGCGGCCTGAGATTTTTCAGGCCGACATTGACAAGGCGGTGGCGCAGGGCATCCCCGTGATTTGCGTGGACTCGGATGTGCCGAATTCGAAGCGCGCGCTGTACATCGGAACGGATAATTTCAAGGCCGGTAGAGAGAGTCTGAAGCGGATGGCGGCGCTCGCCTCGGGCAAAAGGAGCATCGCCGTGATCTCGATTGCGGGACAACGCAACCTCGACGATCGAATGGCGGGCGTTGTGGACGCGCTTGCGAATTTTCCTGCCCTCAAGCTGACGAAGATCCTCGATGATAAGGGCGACGCACGCAGCGCATTTGACCAGGTCTCCGAGCTGATACAGAAGAAGGAAAACATTGATGGAATTATTTGTTTGGAGGCGACAGGTGGTTCCGGCGCCGCCGAAGCGGTGCACCGCTTCAACATGGAAGGCAAGCTGCCGATTGTGGCCTTCGACGCCGATCCGGAAACGCTGGATTGGATCGATCGCGGCGTGATTGCGGCCACGATCACGCAAAAGCCCTACGTCATGAGTTACTACGGGCTGAAGTTCCTCGACGACCTGCACCACAACGCAGTACACCAATTCAAGGATTGGCGCACCGCACCCGCGCCACCGACCCCTGCGTCCGTCGATACTGGCACGGTGGTCGTTGACAAAAGCAGTCTCCAGGCGTACCGCGAGGCTCTGACCGCGCACCCCAAACCGCTGTAGATGGCGCAAACGAAGTTTGAGTGCCTATTACATTTTCTGGCGGACTCTTGAGCAACGAGTGGTTCAAAGCTCACGAGAAGTTTTTGGAACCCAGTGAATCACCTGACTTCAGCATCCTCGTTGGTTGAATCAGCGGGAAGGGTCTGGTACTACCACATCCTTCGAAAACGGTGCCGAGATTTCCACTGGACATTAGCGTCCGCCGGACCTCGACAACGCAACGCATCGGACGCAACATACCGACATTCTTCGACTCCTTTGCCAAAAGTAAAAGTAATTAACCAATGGAAGTCGGGACCGACCTGCGGTTGTGCATCGCCTACTTTTTGCAAAGGAGCCAACATTCTCATATGAGAAGAGCAACGGATTGTGTCTTTTGTTCTCAGATTACACTCCACTCGAACAAGGAGGACATGCCATGAAGTGTTTCAAATGGAATCAATTTTTGGTCGCGTGCGGCCTCATCTTTGCGCTGGGCCTCTTTGTATTTCCACAGCGCGCGCTCGCACAAGAAACCTGGCACGCGACCTTGGGGTCTCAGAGCAAAGACATGGGCAGGCAAGCGATCGCCTTCCTCCCCAACGAAATTTGGATCCACGAACGCGACAGCATCACATGGACTTCCGCCAGCGGCGATATCCACACAGTGACATTCCTCACAACGAACCAGCCGTACGCGGATTTCAACCGTGGGTTGCCCGGGGTTCTCGTCCAGCGGAGCGAGTTTCGACGGCTCCACTTGTGTGACCACCCCCCGCTGATTAAGGGGGATAGCTTCACCGTCGCGTTCCCGGCTGCCGGAAACTATAAACTGGTCTGCCTTGTTCATTCACACATGTCGGGAGTCATTCACGTTCTCAAAGCGTCTGCAATTCTTCCGCACGATCAGGCCTTCTATGACCGCGAGGCTGTAGACCAGCAGCGCGATTTGCTCACCGACACAGACCGCAAACGCGAACATGAAAATCACCATGATTTGGCGGACGCGTTAGGAGCGCGCGTGCTCTCCCACCGGGGCAACGTGATCGCTGGCATTGGTGAAATGAACGCCACCCCTGCCGGATTTCAGTCACTTTCTGTCGTGCGTTTCCTTAAGGGAACCATTGAAATTCACGCGGGCGACACGGTCGAGTGGAGCAATTTGGACCCCGCCTTGCCGCATACCATCACCTTCGGTGAGGACCCCTTGAATCCCGTGCCTCCTTCCGCCAATGTGTCCGTGGACGCGGATGGCGCGCTGCACGCCACTCTCAATTCGCCTGCCGACAGCGTCACTTCGGGCCTCATTGTCGCGGCGGCACAAGACCAGCTTTTCGTGCCGGACTCTCCTCCGGGTGTCACGCGTTTCCGCATCACCTTCACCCAGTCCGGAACGTACCCATACCAATGCGCGTTGCATGATAATCTCGGCATGGTCGGCAAGGTGATTGTTCTTCCCTAGCAGACTGACAAGGCGGCGGCCCGCGTGCATTGGCCGCCTGCTCGCATAGATGATACATACGGCACCTAAACAACGTTCCTAATCATGACAAGGCAGCGGCCGCGAAAGATTGTGTGGCGGTCGCCTCGTTATGCTCACTGCGCTCCTGCGCGTCACAGCCCGGCGAAGTGTTTCTTCGACTTGCTGAGGGCATCATAAGTCCTCTCATCGTTCATGTGTTGCTCGCCTAGAAGTCGCGCGTTCGCTGGTGTTAATTTCTTATCCAAACAACCAAAATACGTTTACTTAACCAGGAGTGGTACAATCCGCGCCACTCCCCCTTCGTTCGTTGTGAGGCAAAATGAATTTCTGCTGCCGAATCCTTCGCGTTCACCGAGAGCCCACGCGCGCCGCCCTAGCCGCGATGCTCCTCATTGCGGGATGTGGCGGCGGTTCCGCCAGCGCTCCAGTAGCTGCACCGAGCGCATCCGCCCCAACCCCGATTTCCGTTGCCATTTCTCCAACAGCTGCTCCGGTGCAGACGGGGCAGACGGCGACGTTCACGGCGACGGTGGCGAATGACAGTGCCGCTAAGGGTGTGAGCTGGACGCTGGCAGGTTCGGGATGTAGCGGCGGGACGTGCGGGACCCTCTCAGCAAACTCCAGTGCCTCTGGCGCTGTGGTTACGTACACTGCACCGGCGGTGGTTCCTAACCCAGCGAATGTCACGCTAAGCGCCACTTCAGTCGCTGATGGAACGAAGTCCTCGACAGCAACGATCACTATTACCGCGGCGCCTGTTTCACCAATAGCCGTGAGCCTCTCCCAAACCACCGCGACCGTCCTGGTCAGTGGCACAACGACCTTCAGCGCGACCGTGACGAATGACAGCCAGAACAAGGGAGTCAATTGGGCGCTGTCAGGAGCCGGTTGCACGGCCAACACTTGCGGCACCGTCTCACCCGCCACCAGCTTATCTGGAGCCAGCGTCACGTACACCGCTCCAGCATCGATCCCCTCGGGGACGCTTACACTGACGGCCACCTCGATTGCCGATTCCACCAAATTCGCAGCCGCAGCCATCACCGTAACAGCCCCTACCAAAATTGCTGTGACCGTGACACCCGCGACCTCCAACATCGCAACAGGTGGCGTCACTCAAACATTCACTGCCAGCGTGCAAAACGATTCGCAAAATAAGGGAGTTACTTGGACACTATCCGGCACGAATTGTAGCGGCGCCGGGTGCGGAACGGTCTCGCCTACCTCAACCGCTTCCGGTGCAGCTGTGACGTATACCTCGCCTGCCAAAGCCAGTTCGGCCGGGACAGTCACCCTCACAGCGACATCCGTGTCCAACAACGGTGATAGCGCACCTGCGACGATCACCTTGGCCGCTCCGCCCGCACCTACGCCTTCCGCGCCGTTGGTTCTCGGACATGCAGAGGTCGCCCAAGGTTACGGGGAACCCGTAATCGCTACCGATGTCGCAGGGAACGTCGATGTCGCGTGGGTCGATTCCGGCGGACCGGGATTCGTGCGTTCCACGAATGGCGGCATCACGTTTTCAGCCCCCTTAATCATTCCAAGTGATCTGGGCCTCACCCTCAACGCACAAAATGGCATCCAGATGGGTCTGGACGAGGCTGGTCACATCAATCTCCTCTGGCACCGCGCCCTCACCGCCAGCATCATCACGAACAGCTTTTTCAGTCATTCCACGGATGGCGGCGTGACCTTCTCAACTCCCGTAAATCCCGGAGGGGCAACGTCCGCGCAGTTGGTCGTAGCCCCGAACGGAAATATCTCGATCATCTGGTTCGACCAAACCACATCCGACCTGCTCGCGGTGTCTTCCACCGACGGCGTCAACTTCTCGTCCCCGACCACCGTCTGGACCGCCAGTGGGAATCCCATGGACCTGACCGTGGCGACAGGATCGCAAGGTCAGATTTATCTCTTCTGGACGCAAGTTGTGACCATGACGAATTGCTCGATCCTCTTCAGTTCATCGGCGAATGGAGTCACATTCACCCCCGCGGCGACGATCTCCGGTGGCGCCGGTTCCTGCAATCAAACCCCGTCGGCGTTCGTGGATTCCGCTGGAGGCATAATCGTCGCGTGGGACGCGGATGGCGCTTCCGTGTTCTTCAGCCATTCGACAAATTCTGGAGCTACATTCTCCGCACCCCTTAGCATCCCCACTGCCGCAAAGCCAATGACGCCCCAAGTCACAGTCAGTCCGGACGGCACCATTTATATCGTGTGGGAAACGGGATCCGGGCAGGCATTCGCTCGTTCCGTTGATGGGGGAGCGACCTTTTCGCCCACACCGCCAACTTTCGTACTCGGCCAAGCCGCAGTCGTTGATTCGTGCGATAACGTTACTGTGTTCGGCGCTGGTGGGTTACATGCCGAGTACCAACGCTCGACCGACGGCGGGGTCACGTTCGCCCCTCCGGTCATCGTCTCGGATTTTAACTTCGATTATGAAAGTCAAATCACGATCGACAAGAGCGGGAATGTACATATGAACTGGGGTGTGGATGGACCACCGGACATCGAGTACGCGCGAATACCCACAACCTGCCACATCAATTGACGGCAGTGGCCGAGGAATCTCTTGGTGACACGAGGCGCACACCCGCGTACTCACTGCCGTGTACCGCGCTCATGCGTTTCATGCGATTCTCACGGTATGTTCACATTACGTGGGCCGTGGATGGCCCTCCGGACATCGAGTACGTTCGACTGCCGAGCACCTGCAGCATTCCGTGAGCCGCTGCGCGAACCGGAATAATCGCTTCTCCACCTAAACGACTTTGTTCATCTACAATACCGAAAACTAGCGTTCCAGGAGAACGGTCGATGCCTACGTTTGCTCGCGCATTACGTTACGGCTGGGTTGTGCTCGGCGCCGTAGTTTTGTTTCCTTTACTGCGAGGAACGCTCGCTTTTCCTCGGGCGGCGGCTGAATCAGCGACCAGCGGAGCGCCCACTGGATTGACATGCGAAGCCATGGAGCAACCGCTGGGGATTGGAGTTACGCAGCCCCGGTTGTCGTGGCGGGTGAACGATGCGCGCAGGGGCGCCCTGCAGACCGGCTACGAGATTCGTGTGGCCAGTTCGGCGGAAAAGCTGGGCCAGGCGGATGTGTGGGATACCGGAAAAGTAGAATCGAGCGAGTCCGTAAACGTCGCGTACGGCGGGCCAGGTGTCGCTTCACGGCAGCGCTACTACTGGCAAGTGCGCGTGTGGGATGCTGACGGCAAGCCTTCTCCTTACAGCGCGCCGACCTGGTGGGAGATGGGCTTGTTGTCGGCGGCGGATTGGAAAGCGCAGTGGATCACGCGGGATTTGCCGGTCCAGCGCGCGGATTACGAGTCGCGCCCTAAATGGATTTGGACAGCCAAGGAAGAAGCGCTGTCGAAAGCGGCCGTCGGAAAGCGCGATTTTCGTCTGAGCTTCAATCTTGCGCAGAAACCCAAGGCAGCCGTTTTGCTGATTACCGGCAAAGACAACATCACGGTGTGGATCAACGGCAAGGTAGCTCTGGACGCGTCGCCGATGAGCAAGTTTGGACGGCCGCGCGATCCCTGGGGGACTTTTCACCAAGTCGCGACGAGCGATTTGGAAGCCGGAAAGAATACGATCGCGGCGGAAGTGACTGTCGATAAGCCGGAATGGGCTAAAGCACCGGTGGCCGCGGGTTTCATCGCGATGCTCCGCGTGGAAATGCCAGATGGCACCATGCAGCGAATTATTTCCAGTGCGGATTGGAAGACGATCGAGGGCCAAAGCGATTCGAAATGGACAGCCAAGGAATTCGACGACACCTCGTGGTCCAACGCGAACGTAGTCGCAGAGATCGGAGAGAGTTCGCTGGGAACGCCGTGGCCCTCCGAACCCATTTCATGGCTCGGCCGAGATTTCAAAGTTGCAAAAGCGGTCCGCACGGCGCGCATTTATTCCACCGCACTGGGAACGTATCAGCTCTATTTGAACGGCACGCGCGTGGGCGACGACATTTTGGCGCCAGGATGGACCGACTACCGCAAACGGATCGTCTACCAGGTTTATGACGTGACGCAAGGCTTGCGGCCGGGAACGAACTCACTCCAGGCAATCCTTGGCGGCGGGTGGTACGGCGATGGGCTTGGCTGGCTGCAGAACCGCTACAATTTTGGACCGCCACCGGTGCGCTTGTTGGGCCAGCTTGAAATCGAATACACCGATGGAACGCGGGAGACCATCGGCACGGATGAATCGTGGAAGGCGGCTTCGTCGGCCATCGTTCGCTCGGACATTTATAACGGCGAGGTGTATGACGCGCAACTGAAGCAGTCGAAGGGAGGCGCGCCGGCTTCGACCGGAAGCGAGTCCGGCAAAGTCGTGCTGGCGCCCACTCCGCAGGCAGCGATTGTCGCACAGGACTATCAGCCCATCCGGGCCCACGAGACCCTCTCGCCAAAGTCCATGACGAATCCGGCGCCAGGAGTTTATGTTTTCGATCTTGGTCAAAACATGGTGGGTTGGGCGCACCTCCGCGTTTCCGGAACGAAGGGAACCAAGGTGCAACTTCGCTTCGCGGAAGTTTTGAAGCCCGACGGCGATGTCTACACAGAAAATCTGCGGACAGCGGAGGCGACAGATACCTACATCCTGCGCGGAGGCGGCCAGGAAGAATTCGAGCCGCACTTCACGTTCCACGGATTCCGGTACATCCAGTTGACGGGTTACCCGGGAACGCCCACGAAAAACGCGGTGGAAGGGATCGCGTTTTATACCAGCGCGCCCTTCACGATGAAGTTCCACTCGGCGAACGAGACGCTGAATCAGCTCTCGAGCAACATCCTATGGGGGCAGCGAGGAAATTTTTTGAGCGTGCCGACCGATTGCCCGCAGCGGGATGAGCGGTTGGGATGGATGGGAGATGCCGAAGTCTTTTGGCGGACGGCGAGTTACAACGCCAACCTCGCAGCTTTCTCTCACAAGTTCACGCAGGATATCCGGGATGCGCAGAGCGCCGCGGGCGCATACGCGGATGTTTCGCCGCGCGTCGGCCCGACCGGCGAGAGCGCGCCGGGCTGGGGCGATGCCGGAGTGATCATTCCGTGGACCGCGTACCTGCAGTTCGGCGACAAAACAATCGTGGCAGAAAACTGGGAGGCCATGCAGAAGTGGATGGAGCACCTGGAAACCGCAAATCCCAACTACCTGTGGCTCAGGGAACGCGGAAACGACTATGGCGACTGGGTGGCTATCGGCAGCCAAACATCGAAAGACATGATCGCCACCGCGTACTGGGCATACGACGCGACCTTAATGAAGCAAATGGCCACAGCCTTAGGAAAAAACGACGAGGCGCAGAAATACAGCCAGCTGTTCGATAAGGTGCGAGATGCGTTCCAAAAAGCATACGTCAAGGAAGATGGCACGGTCGGAACTGGCAGCCAGACAAGCTATGCCCTGGCGCTGCATATGGATCTGCTCGACGAGGGACAGCGGACCATCGCAGCACAAAAACTGGTGGACGATATCAAGGCGCACGACTACCACCTGACCACGGGTTTCCTGGGGACGCCGTACCTTTTACTGGAACTCAGCAGGAACGGGCACAGCAACGTCGCATACAAACTACTGCTGCAAAGAACCTACCCATCATGGTTTTACATGATCGATCATGGCGCCACCACGATGTGGGAGCGATGGAATGGGGACCAGAAGATGGATGATCCGTCGATGAATTCGTTCAATCACTACGCCTATGGAGCGGTGGCGGAGTGGCTGTATCGCTATGCGGCCGGGATTGATGGGGACATCGATGGACCAGGATTTCATAGCATCGTGCTGCACCCACAATTCAGCGCCGACTTGGGAGAGGTGGAGGCGACGTACGCATCGGACCGTGGTCCGATCGGGTCGCACTGGAAAGTATCCGGTGGCGCGGTGACGTGGAATGTAGCCATTCCTGCGAATACAAGCGCGCTGCTGTATTTCCCAGCGAATGTGGACAAGGCGAAACTTCTCGAAAATGGAAAGAAAATCGACGCAAGCGAAGGGCTCAAATTTGTAGGGAACGAAAGGAGCGGAACGGCGTATCGCGTGGGAGCCGGCACATACACGTTCCAGTTCGCGCTGTAGAAAGCCAAGCAAAAGACGAATCCGGAGCTCTTGGGATTTCTTGTGTAGCGGCCGCTTTCCGTTTACCCTGAGTCCCGAAGGGAAGGAGGCGCCTTGCGATGAACAATCTCAATCTGTCCGGTGTCGCCGATTCTCCATACGAGAAAAAATCCAATGTTCAGTGCGCCAGTGAGGATTGCGTCTGCGCCCCGGCGACTCCCAGATAATTGCCGTAACCCACCACGACCGTTGACGCTATAAGCACGAACAAGCTCGCCGCCACGAGCAATTTTGTACGCCGGCCGGTCCCATTCCATTCATGAAGCGCGATACCCCAAAGTGTGCTGAAAATCATGATGCTAGCCATGTGCAGCGTCCAACTGGAGAACTTGTACCGGCCCATCTGCGTCTCGCCCATGGTGTAAAAGAAAAACTGCATGTACCAGGTGGTCCCCGCGAGTGCGGAGAAAAGATAGTTTGAAAGCATGGGTGTACGGTCAGGCGCGGAGCCGGATCGGATGCCAGCTTTGGCCATTTCTTCGGCTGGTGCGTCCGTAACCGGTTCGAGTGGAAGCGAGTTCAGCTCGCGTTGGGCGGCCCGCGAGCTGAAATACTGGCCACCGGTGCGATTGCGAACGTTCAGAATGGCGCACCAGATAAAATTAGTAGTGAATCCTCCGAGTAACAGAACGACCAGCACGGGAAGCCCTTGCCAAAGCGGCGGGGTTTCGTGCCGAATGGTGAGTTCCTTGATCGGATCGCCGGCGGCCAGGCCATAGGCGAAGCATGCGCTCATCACTCCCGAGAATGTAGCGACCAAGAGCCCCTTCTTAAGATCGAATTCCTTGATGGACGCGCGCTTTTGTTCCTCGGACATCTCCTTTTCTTTGGACATGCCAGCCGCTCCGGCGAAGACGATCCCGAAGAGGCAAATGCCCACGCCCACTAAAATGATCCGCCCCGAATGCGTGCCAAGCACTTCAGACGCAAACTGGCCGCGAAAAATCGGTGGCATCAGCGTTCCGAATGCGGCGGTGTACCCCAGAGCGACGGCCATACCAAGAGACATGCCGAGGTAGCGCATGGTCAGGCCGAACGTGAGACCGCCGAGGCCCCAGAAAACACCGAAAATGTAGGTCCAAGCAAGACTGCTGTTAGGAGACTCGCGAAAAACGGAAAGCAGATCGCGAGTCATGATCAGACTCACGATCCACGGCACGATGATCCAACTGAAGAATCCGCCGACGAGCCAATAGGTTTCCCAGGCCCAACCCCTCACACGCCGGTAGGGAACGTAGAAACTGCCCGAAGCTAATCCGCCCAGCCAATGGAAGAGAACGCCCAGGAGCGGATTGGGTTCCAGACATTTGCCTTTCTATGTAACGGGGTTCGCCTAGCCAAGTACTTTAAGCATCGCTGCGGCCTGGCAGCGCCCCTTCCAGCCAGCCCCGATGGGCTTGGCCGAAGAGCACTCTAGTGCACGCGCGCGGCGCGGTCAACAGGATCAGCCACCCTCCCGCCAGATTCGTGGGAATATCCGTGCCACCCGAATGGCTCGCGCGATATACTTCCGGTCTAGCGAATACAAACAAAGTTTGGGTAATGCCGAAAGACCGGTATCCCCGTGGTTTGGCCGAAACTGGTTATGCAAACACAAGAAAAACTACGCTATCTCGAGGATCGATGGGACGACCGAGTGGCGCGTGACTTGGACGCGCCTGAGCTTTTGCGGTACCGATCGAACGTGCTGGGTTCCGATCTGCGCATTACGAACTTCGGTGGAGGCAACACCAGCTCCAAAATTGAGGGCACCGATCCTCTTGACAGCTCTCAACAGACAGCGCTGTGGATCAAGGGCAGCGGCGGCGATATCGGCAGTATCCAGCGAAGTGGATTCGCGACGCTCTACCTCTCCAAACTCCAAGGGCTGGCCAATCGCTATCGCGGCGTTGAATTTGAAGATGAAATGGTCGAGTTGTACCCATTGTGCGCCTTTGGCAACAACAGCGTCGCACCTTCGATCGACACCCCTTTGCACGGGTTTCTGCCGTTCGAGCACATCGATCATTTGCACCCGGACTGGGCCATCGCATTGGC
The DNA here is from genome assembly GCA_963721915.1 of uncultured Acidobacteriota bacterium. Taxonomy (GTDB): domain Bacteria; phylum Acidobacteriota; class Terriglobia; order Acidiferrales; family UBA7541; genus Acidiferrum. The sequence continues at coordinate 24,186 of CAVRLD010000019.1, forward strand.
AGCTTCGGCAAATGGCCGTGAAAAGATGGAGGAGTTCAACCGACAGTTTGGGCATCGACTAATCTGGATTCCTTGGCAGCGCCCCGGATTCGAGCTGGGGATGATGCTGCGAAAAGCGGAGGACGAGAATCCGGGTTGCGACGGCATCGTGCTGGGTGGACACGGCCTGTTTACCTGGGGAAGCACGCAGCGCGAGTGCTACCTGAACACGCTTACGATCATCGACCAGCTCGGACAATTTATGCTCGATCATGTCGAGAAGCGCGGTGCAGGCCTCTTCGGAGGCATCAGGCGCGGTGCGCTGGAAAACCGGCGGGACATAGCTCTCGACATTCTGCCGTTTCTGCGCGGGCGTGTGTCAGCGAAGCAGCGGATGATCGGCAACTTCAGCGATTCGCCCGAGCTTCTGCGTTTTGTGAATTCCGCCGATGTCGAGAAGCTCGCGCACTTGGGAACCAGCTGTCCCGACCATTTCATTCGGACGAAGATTCGTCCATTGTTCGTCGCGTGGGAGCCATCGAATGATATTTCTAAGTTGAAGAAGCGCGTTGATGCAGCGATAGAGAAATACCGCGAGGAATACCGAGAATATTACGAGTCGTTTGCCAAAGCAGACTCTCCACAGATGCGCGACGCCAATCCCACCGTCGTCCTGGTTCCCGGTGTGGGCATGTTCAGTTTTGGCAAGAACAAGAGCGAAGCGCGCATCACCGGTGAGTTTTACACCAACGCCATCCACGTGATGGAAGGTGCGGTGGCCCTGGATTCGGGAACCGTCCCCGTGGTGCTGCCGCAAGCGGGTCCTGCCGCGAAGACGGAAGCGTTCAGCGTGCACTCGAACTATGTGGCGCTGCCTCCCTCGGAAGCCTTTCGGATTGAGTATTGGCAGCTCGAGGAAGCCAAGATTCGACGGCAGCCTCCGGAGAAAGAGCTAAGCCGGAGGGTCGTCGTTGTTGTGGGCGGCGGCAACGGAGTTGGGCGCGAGACCGCTCTGCTCGCCGCGCGGCGCGGCGCACATGTCGTGGTGGCCGACAAGGATTTCGCGGGCGCGAAATTGGTTGCTGAAGAAGTCCACAAGATCGGCGGCAAGGAGACCGCGCGCGCCGTAGCGATCGATATCAGGGACCGAGAGTCGATTCGTGCCGCTTGTCGCGAGGCGATTGCGACGTATGGCGGGATTGATATCGTTGTGAATACCGCGGCGATTTTTCCATCTTCGGCTGATGGGACCATTAGTGATGCGCAGTGGGGCCTGACGCTCGACATCAACGTAACGGCAAATCATCGCTTAATGGAGGAAGTCGCGCAAATCCTGCGAGAACAGGATTTGGATGCAAGTATTGTTCTAACGAGTTCCGCGAATGCGGTTATCCCCAAGCGGGGAAGCGAAGCCTACGACGTCAGCAAAGCGGCGGTCAGCCACCTGGTGCGCGAGCTAGCCATTTCCTGCGCGCCGAAAATTCGCGTCAACGGCATCAGCCCGGCGACGGTCATAAAGGGTTCAACCATGTTTCCGCGCGAGCGGGTGATTGCGTCGCTCAACAAATATGGAATCGCTCACGAAGCCGCGGCGACCGACGACCAACTCCGTTCGCAGCTAGCTGAATTCTATGCCCAGCGCACGCTGACTCATCAACCAATCGATCCAGAGGATTGCGCGGCCGCGATACTTTTCCTGGCCGGGCCCCAATCGAGATGCACGACGGGCCATTTGATTCCGGTGGATGGGGGGTTGGCGGAAGCATTTCTCAGATAGAAGGCGAACGGCGCGGACTGTTTCGTCGCTCCGTTCGTTTCGTTGCGGGCGAGAGCAAACTATGCGGTCATCGGGGCACAAGGCTCTGATTGCGGTTGACTTGGGCGCGCAGAGTTGCCGTGTGTCTCTTCTCCGCTTCCATCAGGGGAGCCCCTACACCGATGTCGTACATCGCTTTCGCAACTCTCCCGTCGTAACTCCGTCCGGCGTTCGTTGGAACATCGGTGCGATTCTCGAAGGCGTTGAGGCGGGACTGCGCTTGTGCGCGGGCATCGCCACGGAAGGCGTCGCCGCCATCGGAATTGATGGATGGGCGGTCGACTATGTTCGTCTGAACGAAGACGGCACCCAGATTGCGAATCCATTCTGCTACCGCGACGAACGGACCATCGCAGCGGAAGAAAAAATTCACGAGATTCTCTCGCCCGCCAAATTATATGCGCTGACGGGAATTCAGTTGCTGCGGATCAATACGCTGTACCAGTTGTACGCGGACCAACAGGCCGGGATCGATGCCGGTAAGCGATGGCTGAATGTTCCGGAATTCGTCACCTCGCGGCTGGGCGCGAGACCCGTTGCGGAGTACACCAATGCGACGCACACGCAACTCGTTGACTTAAATGAGCGCAAGTGGTGCGACGAAATATTTCAACGCACGGGACTCGATAGGAAGGCGGCTCCGGAGATGGTTCCGACGGGCACGGTCGTCGGAGCTCTCCGCGGAGACCTCAGCGAGTTGACGGCGTTTCGCCAAACTCAGCTGATTGTGCCTGCCTGTCACGACACCGCGTCGGCGATCGCGGCGATTCCTGCCTCCGGCGACGATTGGGCGTTCATCAGTTCCGGCACTTGGTCGCTCGTGGGCGCTGTTCTCGATAAACCGTGCGTCAGCGAAGACGCGCGGGCGATGAATTTCACCAATCTGGGTGGCGTCGGTGGCACCGTCTGCTTTCTGAAAAATGTCAACGGCATGTGGCTGCTGCGCCAGTGCATGGATGAGTGGGAATCCCGCGGGTTTACGTGGACGTTGGAAGAGCTGCTTCTCGAGTGCGCGTCATTGCCGGCACCAGCTGCGCTGATTGATGTGGACGACGCGGAGTTGATGGTGCCAGGACAGATGCTGGCGAAGATCAACGCACAGTTGGAGTGCGCTGGGAATCGTCCGCTTTCCTCGGATGGTCGTGATCTGCCTGCGGTCGCGAATCTTATCCTGCACAGTCTGGCGGCGCGTTACGCGGAGGTTCTTGGCTCAGTGGCACGCATCACCGGAAAGACGTTGAAGCGCTTGTTCATTGTTGGCGGCGGGAGCCGAAACAAGCTGCTCAATCGGCTGACCGCAGAACGTACGGGCCTTGAAGTCGTCGCGGGAGCAACCGAGAGCACCACGATCGGCAATTTCGCGATACAGATGGCAGCGTTGGATGGCAACTGGAATGCTTCCCACGGAGTGCCTGCTGCTGCCGCGGTGAAATGGGCCGAAAGAATCGCTACGCGTCCGCTGGCGCTTTCCGCGGATCGCGACGATTGATCTAAGTGAGCCGCGAGCTAGGTTTCGTCTGAATGGAGATCCAAACATGAAGGATGCGCTCGCCGAGATCGCCTGGAAGGCATTGGATATGTTGCAGATTGAGCTGCCTTCGTGGGGCTTCGCGAATACGGGAACGCGATTTGGGAAATTCATTCAAGCCGGAGCCGCCACGAATATTGCGGAAAAATTCAGCGATGCAGCTCAGGTGCATGCGTTGACGGGAGCGTGTCCGACGCTGGCCTTGCATGTCCAGTGGGACCTGCCCGTCGGCTTGAAGGACGTAGGCGAAGTGGAGAAGCTGTCGAAGAAATATGGGATACGTACGGGATCGATCAATCCGAATATTTTTCAGAACCAGGAATACAAATATGGATCTTTGGGCAATCCCGATCCAGCGATCCGGCGGATGGCCATCGATCACATTCTTGAGTGCGTGGCTATTGCCGAAGCGCTCAAATCGCGCGACGTATCTCCCTGGTTTGCGGACGGCTCAAACTATCCGGGCACACAGAACATTCGCAGGCGGCTCCGATTTTTCGAGGACGGTCTGAAGGAAATTCACGCAGCTCTCCGGCCCGGGCAGCGTTTGCTGGTCGAATACAAACCGTTCGAGCCGGCCTTCTACCATACGGACATCGCGGATTGGGGCATGGCCTACCTACTAGCCAAGCATGCTGGGCCGCAAACTCTCGTGCTTGTCGATACCGGGCATCACTATCAGGCTCAGAATATCGAGCAGATTGTCGCGTGGCTGCTGCACCACAAGATGATCGGGGGATTTCACTTTAACGATCGGCGGTACGCGGATGATGATTTGACTTTAGGATCGATTGACCCTTACCAGGTGTTTCGCATTTTTCACGAGATTCGCATGTATGAATGGGAGAACGACGTCACCGCCGATATCGCTTACATGGTGGATCAAAGTCACAACCTGAAGGGTAAGATCGAGGCGATGATCCAGACGGTTTGCACGGCGCAAGAGCTGTATGCGCGAGCGGCCCTGGTGGACCATGGCCTGCTGGCGAAGTTGCAGCAGGAGTGCTGGCTGGTCGACGCGGAAGAGACCTTGCGCGGCGCATTCTGGTTGGATGTGAGGCCAATCGTGAAGGAATGGAGAGTCGCCAAGGGCTTGCCGGCCGATCCGATGCAGGCATTCCGGGAGAGCGGTTATGCTGAACGCGTTGCGGGCGAGAGGCGCGCGAAGAATCTTGGGGCGACTGCGAGCTATGCGTGAGGTTGCTTGCGGACGCTGTCGGAGCTATTTAACCGTAATACTCCCCCCACCCCTGTTTTTGGTAGGTGTTCATTCTAGAGCATTGAGCTCCCTTTATAGTCTGTAACTTACAGATTTAATGGGTTATAGATTCTAAGAATTCTAGGAATTCGCCGCTGCGTAGGCCAGATGCATGCCAGAGAGTCCGCTGGCCGCTAGTTCTTTTGTGGAGGACGTAGGTCTGGCGGCGTGAGGTTCGGATGATCCTTCAAATACTGCTGCCAAGGCTCGTCGCGCAGCACCATTCGGAATCCGCGCCTCGTATTCACGTCGATGGTTCTCTGCAAATCCAGTTCGTCGAACGGAATCACGTGCTCGACGGCTCTATCGCCACCCTCCTCAACCATGGTGAAATGTATGTCCCCGTTCGCAAACCAGTAGTCGATCGCACCATACACTGTGCCGTCTTTCAGATAGAGCCCGATTAGTCCGCGTTCTTCTCCGCCATAGAGGTAAACAGGGCTCTCGTACGGCTGCGGGGTGACATAGTTCTCAGAACCATACCCATAGAAGGCTAAATTATTGCAGCCAAATCCCCAGGTCCAGAAAGGGCCACAGGTAGGCCACCAAACGGAATTGAATCCCACGCCAAACCTGAAAAACGGTGCGCCAAAGAACACAGGATTGCTGAAAACGAAAATCAGGCGTCGCCGAAAGAGGAAACGACCAGTGCCGAATCCCACAGGCCCCGGCGATATCCTCGGGCGTGAAGCCGGAGCAAATACATGCGGCACGCCTATGCGTGCCCCGCCGTTGAAGTGCCCGCCTCCGCCAACGTGACCGCCGTGTTGTGCCAACGCAGGAGTCGGAACCCAGGCGGAAGCCAACAGGCAGACGGCAACAATCAGAATTTTTCTCAGAATCGAATCGCGAAAGAGAAAGCGCGTTATATAGTTACCCTCCTTGCAGCCTATTGCATTGAAGCTGCGAGGATCGTGCGAGATTTTAGTGTAATACTCCTGGCCGCTCGTTGCATCCCCCTGGATCCGGGTCCTTTTTTTACCCTACCCGCCACGCCGTTTTTGAGACGGGGGACGCACAGTTCTAGTTCGTCTTCATAGAAAACGCCCCGTTCAAGAAATTTAGCGTCATTCTCTCTCGGGTCAACTCCACTACGTACCGTCTTCTAATCCCCTCAGGCTCACGGTTATCGAAACTTATATTCACAGCAAATGCCGACCGTGACACCTCTTCATTCTGTAGGTGCTTAAACTTGCTTGTTTTGATTAGACATCTGCAAGTGTTGATTCCAGGGAAGTTACGCGGTCGAAAATCGACTCATTCTAATTGAAATGCGGCTGCACAGGTCTTGTTTCTGGTTGGATCGAACGGCGTGAGTTTCAGGGGCAAAGCGGCTTGGACCTGAGGACCTGGTAGCAATGCCCGAATGCGAGTTTATGGGCAACTAGTGTACCATATGGTTACATAGTGTCAAGTGAAGTGCTTGGCTAGGTGGGAGCGAATGCCCTGGCGTGCGAGGATGGGGTGACTTGGACGGTGGATCCACAGGCGGTGGAGCCGTCTACGGGGCTCAGGCAGGAGTGCCTGTGCTACTGGGGGAGCTTTTGCATTTGGGAGGCTACGTCGTCGGCTTTTTGGTGGAGTTCGCGGACTTTGGCGAATTCGCGGTCGGCGTCGGCGGGTTGACCCATGGCTTGGTAGAGGCGGCCGAGGCGGAAATGGGCGTCGGGCTGGGCGGGATCGAGTTTTATGGCGCGCTGGAGGGCGGCCAGAGCTTCTGGATAGCGTTTCTGCTGCATCAGGACGGCCCCCAGGTCGACGTAGGCGATGCGGAGGTCATTTCTTTGGTGAGTGGCTCTTTCGAGGTAGGGAAGGGCCTGGTCGAAGTTGTCTTCTTTCATGGCGATATCCCCGAGATAGGCGAGGGCTTGGGCGTGGTTGGGATCTAGAGTTAGTTCGTTCTGGAACGATGTCTTGGCGTCCTCGAAGTGATTCGATTTCCATTGCAGATAGCCGAGGCCAAAATGAACTTCGGGCTCCCGTGGAGCGGCGGTGACGGCCGCTTGAAACTCGACGATAGCTTCCGGGGTTCTGCCCAGGCCGTCGAGAGCTTCGCCCATGAGGACGTGTGCGGACGCGGAATCGGGACTCTGCTGGACGATCTGGCGGAACTCGCGTTCAGCGCAGGAGTAGTTCTTCGCCAACAGGCAGCTTTGCGCCAATACCTTGCGGAGCTCCGCGTTGGCAGGATCCTGCCGGACGGCGGGCTCAAGATACTTGGCAGCGTCGGCGAATTTTTTCGCGCCATAGCAACTGAGACCGAGAAGCGTGCGCGCCTGGACGCTGGCTGGGTCGGCTGTCAGGGCGGCCGCAAGGGGGGCGATCGCTTCCTGGAAGTGTCCTTGTTTGAATTCCGCGATGCCCCAATTGAGCTGGATGCCGGGAAGTTTGGGATTGAGCGCGAAGGCCTTTTTGTAGGCGGAGATGGCTTCGGGATATTTTCCTTCTTTTGACAGGACCACGCCCAAGCTGGCATGGGCCGAGGCGTCCTGCGGATTTTGGCGAACAGCGAGCCGGTTGTCTTTTTCTGCTTCGTTAAGTTTGGTTTGCTCCTCGGGAGCTGCTGCGGGGAAGGGAACGGGGCTTTGACCGTTGAGGACACCGCAGGAGAGCAGGGCGAAGAGCAGGACAGCGGGTCTCATGGCTCGATCCATCCATACCATTTGTAGATATTTCCGGCGCGCGACGGCGTTTGAACAGATTCAAGTGTACCTGCTTCCGGAGCTTTGATGAATGCCTTGCGGAGAACCGGCGAGCGTCGGATAGGGCGAGGATAGGTTGTGCAGGAGACGGCGACGGGCGGAGTCCTTCGAGGCTAAGCATAGACAAGCCCCGCTATAAGTTGGGGCAATGCTGTGTTGATCTGAGGCGGCACAGGTGCTTCGTGCTGTATCTAAACCCGCGGGGCTGCGCGGACTCCGCCCCGCGCTACAGGTTGCCTCATGTTGCGCTCTCACAGGTTACGTAGAGATGCGGATGGGCCGGGATGTCGGCGCAGAAAAAAAACGCGGCGGGAAGTCATCCCGCCGCGTCCTCGACGTGAACTGCAAACTTAAATCGACTGGGGGCCGATGCGGCCCCCAGTGCTGCGATTTAGAAGTACAGCTTCAACCCGAGTTGCATAATGCGTGGGTCAAAGGCAGAGGTGAACTGGCCGAAGTTGCCGGAGCCGAAGTTGGTACTGGTTTGGTTGAACTGGGTGTGGTTCCAGGTGTTGAACGTTTCGGCGCGGAACTCCAACCGGCTGCCGCGAGATTCGCTGAAGACGAAGCTCTTGAACAGGGAGATGTTCCAGTTGTCGCGGCCCGGGCCACGCGCTGCGTTGTGACCCAAGTCTCCGAATGCACCAATCGTGGGGTTCGCAAACGAAGCCGGATTGATGTACTGGATGACCTGCTGCCCGGTTGGGCTGACGGTCTGAGGATAGGAGATTTTGCTGACGAGGTCCGGACGGTTGGTTGCGTTTGGCAAACCATTGCCGCTCTGGGCGCCGCTAAGGCCGATGTTGAGCGGAAGGCCGGATTCCAGCGTGACGATGCCGGAAACTTCCCAGCCACCGATGGCAGTCCGAACCAACCGATTGTCGTTGTGACGGAAGAATGGGATGTCGTAGATGAAGTTGACCACGGCATTGTGCGTTCGGTCGAAGCCGCTGGGGCCAACGTCATACCTCCAGCCCAAGTAAGGGTTCGAGACGTTTTGCAAATCCTGGCCCCCGGTGCCGCCATTGCTGCCGGCGGTGTTGCCATTGCCCGGATCGATCGTCTTCGAGTAAGTGTAGAAGGCGCGAAGGAAAAGATCCTTGCCGACTTGCGAGTTAATGTCGAGTTGCAAGCCATTGTAGTGAGAGTTGGCTTCGTTGGTGGACAGGCGGATGGAGCGGAAGCCCGGATAGGGCACGCCGGAAGTGGCGTAATTTGCGCCAGCGACGCCGTTGATGATGGGAATGAGATTCGCCTGAGGCGGCAGGTTGTATTCTGTACGGTCACTCTGGAAGCGGTTGGTATTGCCGACGTAGGCGATCGACGCCACCGTCCGCGCGCCCAGCGAGTGCTGCACGCCGAGACTCCACTGATAACTTGCCGGTTGTTGATAGTCTTTCCTGTTCAAGCCGGTGATATCCGCAGGGTTGATCGGCAAAACACCGGCCGTGCCGGTCGCCAGCGACAGGTGCGGATTGTCGAATTCGACTGGAGCCGGGGCATTGACCTGCAGGCTGAAGGGGATGTTGGGGCCCGCATCGTACATGTCGTTGCCTTGAATGCGCTCGTACATGATGCCGAAACCGCCACGGACAACGGTCTTACCGCTGCCGCTCAGGTCATAAGCGAAGCCGAGGCGTGGGCCGAACGATGCCCAATGATTGTCCACGAGGCCCTTCGGTACACCGTTTTGCCCGGGAATGCCGATGCCGTTGAGATACAAAGGCACACCGGCGAGAATCGGGTTCGGGCTGGTGCCCAGACCAGGGCTAAGGGGATTGATAGTGCCGTTCGGATTGAGAAGAGCGGCATCCGCTGGGTTGTAGAGATTTGGGTAGAAGTTACCCATGCGGTTGTTGGCTTCGTAGGTGTGTGGTACGCCGTCCCAACGAAGGCCAAGGTTTAGAGTCAACTTGCGATTTACGCGCCAGTTGTCCTGGGCGTATAAGGCCCACGATACGTTGTTCCACAAGCCTTTGTCCTGAACTGCGAGTTCCTGGTAGGACTTGGCATCGCCAAGGAGGAAGTCAGCGAAGTCGTTGCCGGTAAAGGTACCGTCAAAGCCAAAGCCGCCCTGGGTTTGTCCGAAGAGGTCCTGCACCTTCTTGTACAGAGCCCAGCTGCCACCAAACTTGAACTGATGGGCGCCGTGAGTCCAGGAGACGTCGTCGCGGATCTGGTAGTCGTCGGCTTTGTTGACCCACGGCCAGCTGGAAATTTCAAATTGTGTGCCGGTCTTACCCTTAAGGTCGATGTTCGGAATGCGGTCCAGGTTGTTCGGACCGGTGAACAGCCTGTTCGACGTGAAACCAGCAGGGAGCGCCAAACTAGCCAAACCGGCACCAGCGAAAGGAATGATGTTGATGCGGTTGCCGTTGTAGTTGAAGGCCGTTTCGTTCAGCAGGTTGGGGTTGATCGAATAGGTTGCATGAACGACTGCGCTGTAGGAGGGGTTGCCAAAGGTGTCGCCAACGGTGGGAACGTTCGCGCCGCTCCACTGGCTGATCGAGTAACCCTGGGTAACCTGCTCGGCGATAAAGTGGCCGAACACGGAGAACTTGCTGGTGAAGTTGTGATCGATGCGGACAACCTCTTCCTTCAAGTTCGTGGGCGTGGTGCTCGGGCCGTTGAAGCGGTTGCCGGACGTAGGCGCTGGGAAAATGCCGGCGCTCAAGAGTGACGTTGCATTCGGATCAATCATGCAACTCGGGATGATGTTGCCAGGGAAAGGTGAACCCGGAACGACGCCGGCAGGCGCAACGCCGCCGGGGCAATTCTTGAAGAGCACCCCGGGGGCTACTGTGGTAGCCGACGGAACATTGATCGGTGTCGCGACGGTCGAGAAATTCCCGCCGTAGGTGGCTGGATCGGGCACGACCTGTCCATTGGTGATGCTGCCTTGGATCAGCCTGCGCCATTCCATGTTGTAAAAGAAGAAGGTCCTTTTGCGTTCAGGATTGTAGAGCTTTCCGAAGGTGACAGGACCGCCGACGTTAAAGCCGAAAACGTTGAGGCGGAGTTCCGCGACCGGATTGTGCGTGCCATTCAAGTTCTGGGCAGGGTTGAAAAAGCCGCGAGCGTCCAGAGCATCGTTGCGGAGGAACTCCCACGCCGATGCATGCAAGGTGCTCGATCCCGACTTCAGAACCATGGTCATGGTCGCGCCCGAGGAAAGGCCGTAGTCGGCGCTGTAGTTGGAAGTCAGCGCTCGAAATTCAGCGATAGCGTCGGTAGAGGGGGCGATGCTCATGCCGCCCGCGCCGCCGCGGTCGTCATCTTCGCCACCATCCAGCAAATAGATGTTGTGGTTCTGACGCATGCCGTTGAATTGGACGTTGGCGTCTCCGCCGACCGGGGTATTGATGAAATTGTTGATCGCACTCGAAGCCCCAGGAGTCAACTGCGCGAGCTGATAGATGCTGCGGCCGTTGACCGAGATCTGGGACATCTGCTGGTCGGTAATGACGTTGCTCTGCTCACCGGAATCGGTCTGGACGCGAACGGCGTTGGCTTCGACCGTAACGGTTTCTTGAGCGCCGCCGATTTGCATCTGGAAGTCGATACGGCTACGGTCACCGACTTGAAGGACGATGCCTTTTTGTTCGGCGGTCTTGAAGCCGGCTGCTTCCGCCTTCGCTTCGTAGTGACCAATTTTCAGTTCAGGAAAAACAAACTGACCTGAGTCACTGGTCGTGGCAGTGCGGCTCAAACCGGTTTCTGTATTTGTGAGAGTTACTTTGACGTTCGGGACGCTTGCGCCGGAAGGATCGGTAATGGTTCCGACGATGGTGGCGTCCTGAGCTTTAACTGTAAATGAAAGTGCTACGAATGCTAAACAGAGAACAGCGAGATGATGCAAACGAACGTGGAACAGGCCTGTGAGTACACTCCGACCACACGAGGAAAATAGACGCATTCTTGCCTCCTACACCCCACGGCGATTTGGTATCGCCGTTAACGTACACGGAGGTTCCTCCGAATACGCCACCCTTGTCAAGCATTTTTTTTGATTTAATACAGCAAGGCCATTGATCAAAAAGCGCCGAAAGCATCGATATTCTGGCCCTGAAATGAGATCCGAAGTTGCTTGCGGGAGGAGTGCAGCGAGGGCTAGCCTGAGGGCACTACGAAGGGCGCCTCGCTTGGTCCAAGTCACTGAATTGTTAGCTATTTCACATTATCCCCGGCCGAACAAGCGTGCGCATGCCCAGCGCAACGTCGGCGCCTTGCATACTGCGTCGGAGGCAGGTTAAAGGGTTAACGCGTACCCTTCAGTATGGCGTCGCCGAGCTTTGCGTCGGTCATCCTGATTTCTCGAAAGAGGTGCAGGTTGGAGGACATTACAACGCCCGGGCTTAAGTGAACGGCAGGCGGGAAATTCGTTTTGTTGGTGAGATTGTCGGCGAGCAATCTCACCGCGATTTGACCTTGCCGGTGGGGCTGCTGGTAGATTGACGCCGTGATCGTGCCCTTTTGGAAGTAGGACGACATCTCCGCGAACAGGTCCGTCGTTATCAGCTTTATTTTTCCGGCGAGGCCACGCGCTCCCAAAGCACGACATACGGGCAGGCAATTCACGGTGTTGACGTATAGGCCGGAGAGCGTCGGGATGCGGCGGAGCAGGTCGAAGGTTTTCTGAAAGCTCTCGTCCTCATCTTCGTGGCCCTCTACGACAGCAACGACCTTGCCTCCCGGGCAGTGCCGCGGAAACGTATCCGAAAATCCCTCTGTCTTCTTGCGGTGATCTTCGGCGGTGAGCATGCCTACGACAACCGCGACCTTTGAACCTGAGGGAAGGAGTTTGCCCATGAGCTCTCCGGCAAGGCAGCCATTCAGCCAAGGCTCCACACAGACGACAGTGGACCGTTTGCTTTCGGGAGCGTCGGTGGAGACGCAGACGACCGGTATGCCATTTTCTTCCGCGTCATTGATAAGCGGCGTTAGATCCTTTGGATTCCCCGCCGTCAGGATGATTCCGTCCACTCCACTTTGAACCAACTCCTTGAAAGCTTGGGTATCTTCGTGCCCGAGGGTCTGTACTGGGCGATTGACAAACTGAATTCCCAGTTGTGCCAGGCGTCGAGCTTCTTCCAGGACTCCGCTCCAGAGTTGATCGTAGAAAAAATGGATTTCGCGAGGCATGCACACGCCGATGCGCGAGATGGATTTGGTGACGGATAGCGCGCGCGCCGCGAGATTCGGGGTGTAACCGATCTGGCGCGCGATCTGGAGAATGCGCTGGCGGGTGGCATCCTTAATGCCTCCGCGTCCGTGCAAGGCACGATCCACTGTTCCGATGGAGACGTTCGCCATTTCGGCGATTAGATGGATTCCGCGCCGTTCTTTGCCCATTCGCCGCTCCGATGCCGTGTGGCAGCTAGGTTACACGGTAGAAGGCGAATGAGAAAGCACCTGAGCGCGTTATTTGCGTGTACGTTAACGGTGCTGTATTGTTGGGCTTCGCGGCAGGTTGACCGTTAAATTTCTAACGGTACACGACGGCCGCGCTGGTATTTTTCGACCAGCAAAATAATGAATGTGCGTAAGAAAAAGTGCGATGTCGAAGCTATGAGGGATCAATGCGAACCTTGAACGTAGATTTTATTTTTCGACCACGATCAGCTTCGTGTCGATCAGATCAACCGAATTGCCTCCGGCCATAATGGTGAACGTGCCGGATTCGACGACGCGGTGCATGTCTCGATTGAGAAACGAAAGTTCATCTGGACCCAAAACGAATTCAACGGACTTTGTTTCGCCGGGGTTGAGAGTGATTCGGCGGAATCCACGGAGCTCTTTTACTGGGCGTGTGACCGAGCTCACTTCGTCGCGGATATATAGCTGCACGACCTCATCGCCGCGAATGGCTCCTAAATTGGTGACATCGACGGAGACTATGGCGCGGCCCTGAGGCCCGATGGAATCCGGCGTCGCTCGGAGATTCGCATACTTGTAAGTGGAGTAGCTGAGTCCCCATCCAAACGGAAAAAGGGGTAGGACGGTGCTGCCAAGATATTCGCGCTTCGCGGAAGGCTTTTGATAGTAGTAGTCGGGAAGTTGACCCGTCGATCGCGGCACCGTGATCGGAAGCCGGCCGGCCGGGTTGTAATCTCCAAATAGAACGTCCGCAACGGCTGCGCCACCTTCTTGCCCCAGGTACCAGCCGTCCAGGATGGCGGGCACATGCTCGACGATATAGTTGATGGAATTCGGGCGGCCATGCTGGAGGAAGACAATCGCCGGCTTTCCGGCTGCCAGCACGGCCTTGACGAGGTCGTCCTGATTGCCGAGTAGATCGAGACTGTCCCGATCGCCGGGATGATTTACGGCCCAGGCTTCTCGCGAAGTCTGCTCGTTTCCACCAAGAGCCAAAATCACCACATCGGCGGTGGCAGCAACCTTCGCGGCTTCTTCGATCCGCTTGGCATTCAGCGCCGGATCGCCCAGTAGAACTTTGTCCGCATCCCAATCGGGATCCGACTCGGTGATTTTGCATCCCACCGAATACACTACTTCCGCTGACGTGCCCACTTTCGTTTTGATCGCCTGGAGAACACTTACGCCGCGGCCCGGCTTGTTGCTGTAGCCACCCAGGTGCAGTTCGGCGGCATTCGGGCCGATGACGGCAATGCGCTTGTACTTGTTCTTGGCCAGCGGAAGCAGATTGTCCTGGTTTTTGAGCAGGATGATCGCTTCGTGGGCCGCTTTCAGAGCCAGCTGCTGGTGTTCGGCGCTGTTGGTGATTTTTTCCGCATAGTCGGCGTTTACGTAGGGATCTTCAAACATGCCGGCAACGAATTTGGCGCGCAGGACGCGGGTGACGCTGCGGTCCACCGCGGCTTCCGAGACTTTGCCCGCATTTACCTGATCGATCAGGGTTCCATACGCCTGATTGAACGGGAGTTCCACGTCGACGCCTGATTCGAAGGCCAATTTTCCTGCCTCCTCCTGGGAAGCGACGATGTGATGAACTGTGCGCAACTCCGTCGGGCCAAAGTAGTCGGAGGTGACCAATCCTTGGAATCCCCATTCCTGCCGCAGGATGTCTTGAAGCAAATGCTTGTTGCTGTGCGAGGGAATACCATCAATCTCGTTGTAAGACGGCATGACGGTCGCGACGTGGGCTTCCTTGACGGCGACTTCGAACGGTTTCAGCCAGTATTCACGGATGGTGCGTTCGGAATAGTTTGCCGGACCAACGTTGGTGCCGCCCTCGGGCTGGCCGTGAACCGCGAAATGCTTCGCGGTGGCCATCACGTGCGCTTTGTCGATTCCTGGTGCGGTTCCCTGGAAGCCGGTAATGGCCGCAACCCCTAGACGCGACACCAGATACGGATCTTCGCCGTAGGTTTCTTCGGTGCGGCCCCAGCGCGGGTCACGGGCGAGGTCGAGCACCGGCGCAAGGCACTGTTGCACGCCGCGGGCGCGGGCTTCTGCGGCGGTCGCGGCGAAGACCTCATGAAGCAGGCCGGGATCCCACGTCGAGGCCAGTGCGATCGCCTGCGGATATGACGTGCCCTTTGGCGCGATGTGCCCGTGCAGGCACTCGTCGTGAAACACAACAGGAATGCCGAGGCGCGTATTCTCCCGCATCCACTTCTGCACGGTGTTGGTGTATTCCGCCATTGCTCGAGGATCGCGATTCTCGCTAGGGCGCGAGATCTCACCTAGGCCGTCTTTCATCAAGACTGCCGCGCGGTCCGGGAGAAACTTGCCTTTGTCATCGACAAAGAGAGACTGCGGGTCGGAGAAGAATTGCTTGTTCTCCCAGGCTCCTTCCAATTGGGCGATTTTTTCTTCGAGCGTCATGCGGGACAGCAAGTCGGCCACGCGCTGCTCGACCGGAAGCTTCGCGTCGCGATAAGGTAAAGAGGTTTGGGCGAGCGCGCCCGAGGCGAGAAAGGCGGCGAGAACCAGGGGTAAAATCAGCCACAGAAAGCTCCAGAATCGAGAAAGCAGGGCCAAGAATGCCTCCAGAAGAATTCTGCATGCTTGCAATTCGAAAAGTGCGTGCTACTATACCACCACCGTTAACGTACACGGTAAAAGAAATTGCATACTATCTCGCTCATTCACAAGCAACCGGCCCCAGATATTTTTCATTTTCCACCTGCCAGGCGAAACACTCGTAGGGCTAGCTGCGTCGATCTAAGAGGCCGGCACGTCGCCACTTCTGCAGCCGGATCAGCGCCTTTTGCGGTTCGCCGGGACTAGACGATGCCCTCATACGTCCTTGGAATCGACGTTGGTACCGGTGGTACTCGCGCGCTAATCGTCGACGAAAAAGGGCGCATCGTTGCCGCGGCCACCGAAGAACACGAGCCCTTCGCCTCGCCGAAAATCGGCTGGGCCGAGCAGCGCCCTGAGGACTGGTGGCGTGCCGCAGGGATTGCCGTCCGCAAATCCCTGGCGCAAGCAAACTTGCGTGGTGACGAGATTTCCTGTGTAGGCTTTTCGGGACAGATGCACGGCGCGGTCATGTTGGACGCCAAGGGAGGAGTGGTTCGTCCGGCGTTGATTTGGTGCGACGTGCGTACCGAGAAGCAGTGCAGGGAGTTGAACGAACGTATCGGCGCCGAACGCCTGATCCAACTCACGTGCAATCCAGCGCTCCCTAATTTCACGCTGACCAAATTCCTATGGGTGCGCGAGAACGAGCCTGAAAACTGGAAGCGCGTTCGTTCGGTCATGTTGCCCAAAGACTACGTCCGTTTCCGGCTGACCGGAGAGCGCGCCATTGATGTGGCCGATGCTTCCGGCACCCTCATGCTGGACGTGGCGAAGCGGCGATGGTCGCCCGAAGTCTTGCAAGCGGCGGAAATCGACCCGTCCGTTTTGCCAGCCGTCTTTGAATCGCCTGACGTCTGCGGAAGGGTTTCGGCGGCCGGCGCCGCCGCGACAGGATTGGCCGCTGGAACGCCCGTGGTCGCGGGCGCGGGAGATCAGGCTGCCGGAGCGACGGGCATGGGCATCGTCACACCGGGCGCAGTCAGCGCGACGATCGGGACCTCCGGCGTGGTCTTTGCCGCAACCGATCGGCCTGCGTTGGATCCTCGCGGGCGCTTACATACGTTTTGCCACGCCGTTCCAGGCCGGTGGCACGTGATGGGCGTAACACAAGCCGCGGGCCTATCGCTACGCTGGTTCCGCAACAATTTTGCGCCTACGTCGGCGCAAACCGTTGGCGATCCTTACGAGAAACTCACCGCGGAGGCGGCCACCGTTCCGGCAGGAGCTGACGGTCTACTCTGGGCTCCTTATTTGATGGGCGAGCGCACACCCCACCTGGATGCGGACGCCCGCGGGGCGCTGGTGGGCCTAACGGCTTCGCACACGCGCGCCCACATCGTTCGCGCCATTCTGGAAGGCGTGGCCTTCAGCTTAAAAGATACTTTCACGATCTTCGATGAGATGAAGGTGCCCGTGAAAAGCATACGGCTTGGCGGCGGAGGCGCAAGATCACCCCTCTGGCGGCAGATTCAAGCAGACGTGTACAACCACGAAGTTGAAATTGTCGAAGCGGAAGAAGGCGCAGCGTACGGCGCAGCCATCCTTGCCGGAGTCGGCGCAAAGATTTGGCCATCCGTGGATGCGGCCTGCGATTCCGTTGTGCGCGTTGTGCATCGAGTTCAACCAAACCCGGCAAATACCGAAGCGATGCAGAAAAATTACGCCGCATATCGCCGAATTTATCGGGCGGTGAAATCTATTTTTAGTTCGTAGATGCATTTTTGTAGAGGCAATGCATCGGAGGCCATTGATGTCGAGGAATCATTTGTACGAGCCGAAGCCGGAACACAAGTTCAGCTTCGGGTTATGGACCGTTGGGAATCGTGGGCGCGATCCGTTTGGCGATTTTGTCCGGCCAATCATTTCGCCGGTCGACATCGTCGCCATGCTCGCGGAAGTCGGCGCTTGGGGCGTCAACCTTCACGACAACGACCTGGTGCCGATCGATGCAACCTGCGCCGAGCGCGATTCCATCGTTCGCGAGTTCAAGAAAGCCTGCAAGGAACATGGGCTCGTCGTTCCCATGACGACAGTTTCGCTTTTCACGCATCCTGTGTTTCGCGATGGAGCTTTTACCGCCAGTGATCCTGAGGTTCGCGCGTACGCCCTGCAGAAGACCATGCGCGCGATGGATCTGGGTGCGGAACTTGGCGCGAGTATTTTTGTGCTCTGGGGCGGGCGCGAAGGCGTGGAGACCGACGCTTGCCGTCCAGGCGCCGACGCCATCAAGCACTTGCGCGAAGCCGTGAACTATCTTTGCGAATACAACATCGACAAGAAATACGGTTTCAAGATTGCCATGGAAGCGAAGCCGAACGAACCTCGCGGCGATATCTACATGGCGACGACCGGCCACTATTTGGGTTTTATCGCTACGCTGGATCATCCGGAAATGGTGGGTGTCAATCCCGAATTCGCGCACGAGACCATGGCTGGGCTGAATTTTCTGCACAATGTGGCGCAGGCTTGGGAAGCCGGCAAGCTGTTCCATATCGACCTGAATGACCAGATGCCTGGGCGATTCGACCAGGACTTGCGTTTCGGCTCCATCAACATTAAAGCCGCGTTCTGGCTGGTGAAGTTTCTGGAGGATGTGGGGTATGAGGGACCGCGACACTTCGACGCGCACGCGTACCGAACCGAAGACTACGAAGGAGTAAAAGATTTTGCGCGCGGTTGCATGCGCAACTATCTCATCTTCAAAGAGAAAGCCTCGCGCTGGAACGCCGATAAAGAGATCCAGGCGATTCTTAAAGATGTCAGTTCGCATGCGAACGGGACTCCGAAGGTGGGTTCTTACTCAGCGAAGGGTGCAGCGGCCTTGCTGGCACACACTTTCGACAAAGACACGATTCTGAAGAAGAAGTTACCTTATGAGCGGCTGGATCAGTTGACGATCGACGTTCTCGCCGGAGTCCGCTAGCCCGCAAGCAACTGTGCGATAGAATGGTCCGGCCTCTGGCTCTAGCCGTCATTCCGGAGTTGCGCCATGGTCTTGATTGGCACCGCCAGCGCGCGATTCCAATCTATCGTGGGATTCGGTCATTCAACGGAGAGCATTCATGGATTTCATCCACGATGACTTCCTGCTGCATTCCAAGGCAGCGCGACACCTCTACCACGCGTACGCCGCGCAGCAACCCATTTTGGATTACCACACACACCTCGCACCCGGCGATATCGCCGAAGATCGCCGCTTCCACAACTTATTTGAGCCTTGGCTCGAGGGTGACCATTACAAATGGCGAGCCATGAGAGCCAACGGAATTCCCGAATCACATATCACCGGCGACGCCGAGCCGTACGAAAAATTTCTCGCATGGTCTCGCACGGTTCCGTGCACCCTGCGCAATCCGCTATACCACTGGACCCACCTTGAACTGAAACGCTATTTCGGCCTTAACGAACTGCTGGATGAGAGCACCGCGAACTCGGTGTGGGAGCGCGCGAACGATCAATTGCGGACTGGCGACCTCACCGCGCAAGGGATACTGCGAAAATTTGAGGTGCGCGCCGTGTGCACCACGGACGATCCCTGCGACAACTTGGCGCATCACCGCAAGCTCAACGCCGCCCGATCGGGGCTACGAATGTATCCGGCTTTTCGGCCGGACCATGCTCTTTTGGTGCGGCAGCCTAACGCCTTCAACACCTGGATAACCCGGCTCGAGGGCGCAAGCAACAAGGAAGTGTCGTCGTTCGTCGATTTTTTGTGCGCACTCAAACAGCGCCACGATTTTTTTCACGCCAACGGCGCGCGGCTTTCCGATCATGGCTTAAATCATTGCTTCGTCGTTCCGTGCACTGAAACTCAGGCTGGCGTGATTTTTGCGAAAGCGCGGGCGGGCAGGGCGGCCACCTCAGCGGAAGAGGAGCAGTTTGTGTCCTTCCTGATGATCTTCTTCGGCCGGCTGGACGCCGAACGAGGCTGGACAAAGCAGTTGCACCTGGGAGCGCTTCGCAATGTAAACACACGCGCGACACAGCTGCTCGGCCCCAATACTGGCTACGACAACGTTGGCGACTGGAACCAGGCGGAGAGCCTTTGCAAGTACTTCGATTTGCTGGACCAGGAAAACGCGCTGCCCAAGATGATCATTTACAATGTCAATCCCACCGACAACTACGTTTTCTCGACGGCCGCGGGGAGTTTTCAGGATGGAGTGACTCCTGGGAAAATCCAGTTTGGCAGCGGGTGGTGGTTCCTCGATCAAAAAGAAGCCATCGAATGGCAGATGAACGCGCTTTCCAACAATGGTTTGCTGTCAAGATTCATTGGCATGCTCACGGACTCGCGATCGTTCATGTCTTTCCCGCGCCATGAATATTTTCGTCGTGTTCTGTGCAATCTGCTGGGTGTGGAAATGGAGAAAGGCGAACTTCCGAACGATGAGAAACTCATAGGCTCGATGGTTCGCGACATCTGCTTCGAGAACGCGCGCCGGTACCTTGGGTTGGAACTTGCGCCGGCCGCGGAAATTCAAGAGGCGCCTGACGCCCGCGCGTGAGTGTACTCGGAGGCGGGAGCAGGGCCGCGCACATTGTTCTTAAGGGTGCGGATTCGCGCCTCCCACGTTGCCCACTACCAATTGTGCATGGTCCCGTCTGACTTCCGGTTGATCGGAAGGTACGCCGGCTGATACGGATATTGCGCCGCCAGCGATTCGTCGATATCCACGCCGAGCCCGGGCGCTTCTCCCGGATGCATTAAGCCATCTTTGAACGAATACGAGTGCGGGAACACTTTGTCGGTCTCTGGGGAATGTCGCATATATTCCTGGATACCGAAATTGTGCACGCTTAAGTCAAAATGCAGCGCCGCGCCCATGCACACTGGGCTTAGGTCGGTGGCGCCATGCGAGCCGGTCCGCACCTGATAGATCTCCGCTAAACTGGCAATTTTCTTCAGGTGCGTGATGCCGCCGGCGTGGACTATCGTGGTTCGAATGTAATCGATCAACTGCTCCTGAATGAGCTGCTGACAATCGTAGATGGTGTTGAACACCTCGCCGACTGCTAACGGAGTGGTCGTGTGCTGACGAATCAGCCGAAAACTTTCCTGCAATTCAGCGGGCGTTGGATCTTCCAGCCAGAACATGTGGAATGGCTCGAGTTCTTTTCCGAGTCGGGCCGCCTCGATGGGCGTCAATCGGTGGTGCGCATCGTGCAGAAGGTGAACCTCAGGCGCGAACTCCTTGCGCAATCTGGAAAAAAGCTGCGGCGCAAAATTTAGATACTGTTCGGAGGACCAGCGATTTTCCGGGGGAGCATTTTTCTCAGCAGGCTCGTAGTACAACGATCCTCGTCCGACACCGTAAGTGTTGGCAAGGCCCGGGATTCCCGACTGGGCGCGAATCGCTTTGTAGCCGAGCCCGATATACTTCGCCACGGCCTGCACCGTCTCTTCAATGTCGACACCGCTAGCGTGACCGTAAACCAGCACGGCCTCACGTGAGGCCCCGCCCAGCAATTGGTACAGAGGGGCATTCAAGCTCTTTGCTTTGATGTCCCACAAGGCGGTGTCCACGGCTGAGATCGCCGACATGGTCACCGGTCCGCGGCGCCAGTAAGCTCCTTTGTACAAGTACTGCCACAGATCCTCGATACGCCGCGCGTCACAGCCAATCAGCAGTGGCAAGACATGATCGGTAAGGTAGGATGCGACGGAAAGTTCGCGCCCGTTCAAGGTCGCATCGCCCAGCCCGGCGATTCCGTCTTCTGTGACGATCTTCAGCGTAACGAAATTTCGTCCTGGGCAACAAACAATCACCTTGGCGTCTACAATCTTCATCGTCACGAATCCTTCTAACCGTAGTGGCCGATCATTAGATCGGTCAAAGCTGATGGTTCACGCGCAAGAGTGCCACAACCTGATCATCGAAAGAATAAATTTCATCACGGCCTAGTTGGTGGATGCGCTGTGCTGGAGTCGTGTTAGATTTGGCGTCCGCTGGAGATGCATAGCTATGATCGAGTTCCAAGCCAATCCATGAAGCTTAATGTACTAGCGGCGATCTTAGGGCTCTTTCTCTTCACTGCTGCGTATGCGCTTGAAGCGCGTGCCGAAACCGGATACGACGCCTGGCTGCGTTATGCGCCGCTCGAAAAAGCATCGATCAGCAAATACGAAGATTTCCCCACGAATATCGCGGTCACGCGTGACTCCGTCGTCTTGCAGTCCGCACAACAGGAGTTGATTCGCGGCGTCCAGGGAATGCTTGGCATAAGCCTGCACCTTGTTCTAAATCCACCCGGCGGACGCGCAATCATCGTAGGAAATGTTAAAGATCTTCGTGACCGCGTTCCCGGACTTCATCCGAGCAGGGAAGTAGCGGGCGAAGGATTCTGGCTCAAGGCCACCAAGCTTCGCGGCTTCGATTGCCTTGTTGTTGCGGGCGGCAGCGAGCGCGGGGTTCTCTACGGTGTCTTCGCGTTGCTCAGCAAAATCGCGCGCGGCGAAAACGTCGCGTCACTCGACGAAATCCAGCAGCCCTACGCCCCGATCCGCTGGGTGAATCAGTGGGACAACCTCGACGGGAGCATCGAACGAGGATATGCCGGCCGCTCCATCTTTTTCGAGAACGGCAACGTTCGCGACGATCTTACGCGCGTTCGCGATTATGCCCGTCTGCTGGCTTCCGTCGGCATCAACGGGTGCGCCATCAACAACGTGAACGCCAATCCGCGTGCCCTCGAGCCCGACTTCCTGCCGCAACTCGCTCACGTAGCCGATGTGTTCCGACCGTGGGGCATTCGCCTTTCGATTGCCGTCGATCTCAGTAGTCCGAAACTTATCGGTGGCCTCGATTCGTTCGACCCGCTCGATCCACGCGTTGAGGAATGGTGGCGCAACAAAGTCGCACAATTTTACGAACAGATCCCTGATTTTGGCGGATTCGTCGTCAAAGCTGACTCCGAAGGCCGATTGGGGCCTTCAGCCTACCATCGCACGCCGGCGGACGCCGCCAATGTGATCGCGCGCGCGCTCAAACCGCACGGCGGCATCGTTTTCTACCGCGCGTTTGTCTATAACCATCATCTCGATTGGCGGGACCCCAAGAATGATCGCGCCAAAGCGGCGTACGACAATTTCCACCCGCTCGACGGCCAGTTTGACGACAACGTAATTATTCAGATCAAACATGGCCCTATCGATTTTCAGGCGCGCGAACCGGTATCCCCGCTGTTCAGCGGGCTGGAGAAGACAAACGAAGCCATCGAACTGCAAATCACCCAGGAATATACCGGCCAACAACGTCATTTGTGTTTCTTGGCACCTATGTGGACAGAGGTGCTCGATTTCGACATGCACGCTGCCAGAGACGCAATCTCGGTAAAGGATCTCGTGTCAGGCAGAGCATTCCATCGTCCATTCGGTGGCTTCGTCGGCATCGTGAATGCTGGTCTTGATACGAACTGGCTAGCGCATCCGCTAGCGATGGCGAATCTTTATGCGTTCGGCCGCCTCGCCTGGAACCCCGG
Organism: uncultured Acidobacteriota bacterium; assembly: GCA_963721915.1. Taxonomy (GTDB): domain Bacteria; phylum Acidobacteriota; class Terriglobia; order Acidiferrales; family UBA7541; genus Acidiferrum. The sequence continues at coordinate 46,961 of CAVRLD010000019.1, forward strand.
CCTAGATCCAGGAACAATCGCCGACGAATGGACTCGCCTTACGTTCGGAAGTGACTCCCTGGTCGTGAGCACCATCGTCAACATGCAACTCTCGTCTTGGCCCGTCTACGAAAGCTATACGGGGCCGCTCGGCGCACAAACGCTGACGGACATTCTGGGCACCCACTACGGACCTGACATCGAATCATCGGAAGAAAACGGTTGGGGACAATGGCACCGCGCCGACAAAGAAGGCATCGGCATGGACCGCACGGTAGCGACTGGAACCGGGTACACCGGTCAGTATCGCCCGCGGGTGACGCAAATCTACGAATCACCCGCGACAACCCCTGACGAATTGCTTCTATTTTTTCACCACGTTTCCTACGGGCACGTCCTGCACTCCGGGAAGACCGTGATCCAACATATCTATGATTCGCACTATGTAGGTGCCGCTCGCGTAGACGAATTCGTCCGGCAGTGGAAATCTCTCAAGGAGCATATCGACACAGAGCGCTATGAAGACGTACTGGCGCGCCTGGAATATCAGGCAAGCCACGCCATCGTCTGGCGCGATGCGATTTGCAATTATTTCCTCCGCGAATCCGGCATCGCCGATGCGAGCGGGCGCGCGGGGCATTTTCCGAATCGCATCGAGGCTGAAACCATGCGGTTGCAGGAATACGTACCGGTCGACGTGACCCCTTGGGAGAATGCCTCAGGTGGCAAAGCGATCGAATGCACGCAACCGAAAGGTTGCTCCGCCACATTCGCGTTCAACCGTGACGCCGGCCGCTACTCGCTGGACGTCGTCTACTTCGACCAGAAAAATGGCGAATCGAAATTCAGTGTTTTCGCTGGCGATCAGCTAGTCGGTCATTGGACAGCCGACGATCAACTGCCATCCACGAAAATTGGCGCAGATTCTTCGAAGCGCCGCCGGATCGAAGGCCTTGAGCTTCATCCCGGAGAGCAAATCCGTATTGAGGGAATTCCCGATCGCGATGAACATGCCGCGCTCGATTACGTGGAGCTAACGCCAACGCCCAAATAAAACGGTATGCGCATCTCCCTGCAGCCGCCCTCTTTTGCCCTGAGTCTCGAGGAGCCCAGAGGGCGGGGTTTAGATGACGCAGGAGCACTCCTTCTCCGTCCCACCGGACTGCGCCTTCGCGCGGAGCCAGTTGCGAGAATTCGATCCGACTCGTAAACTCGTCGCTTCAAAGTCGACAACATCGCAGAGGGTTCGCCAAATGGGATACGCTCCGCTCGATTTAACCTCGAAGACCGCCGTAGTCATTGGCGGCACCTCCGGCATCGGTCTCACCATGGCGAAGGGATTGGCGCAAGCGGGCGCCAACGTAGTGCCCTCGGGTCGTCGCACCGAGCTCGTCGATTCCGCTGCCGCCGACATCAAGAAAGCCGGCGGCAAATCTCTCGGCGTTACTTCCGACGTGACCCAACGCGCCAGCCTCGAAGCTTTACTGAGGGCGGCGGTCGCGGAATTCGGCGCGGTGGACATCCTCGTCAATTCAGCGGGTACCACGAAACGCACGCCGACGCTGGATGTCCCGGAATCCGAGTGGAATAATATTCTCGAGACCAACTTAAGCGGCACGTTGCGTGCCTGCCAAGTTTTCGGCCGTCACATGATCGAGCGCAAGCGGGGCCGCATCATCAACATCGCTTCGCTTTCTTCGCTCGTCTCTCTATACGAAGTCGCAGCTTATTCGGCCAGCAAAGCGGCCGTTGCTTCGCTCACGAAATCGCTCGCGATTGAATGGGCGCGACATGGAATATGTGTCAACGCCATCGCTCCCGGCGTGTTTCGCACGGATTTGAATACCGCGCTGCTCGACGGCACTGCGCGCGGCAGGGAATTTCTGATGCGCACACCGATGGGCCGCTTCGGCCGACTGGAAGAACTCGTTGGCGCCGCTGTGTTTCTAGCGTCGGACTCGGCCAGCTACGTCACAGGTCATTTGCTCGCGGTCGATGGCGGGCTTCTTGCCAGTGGCGTGAATCAATAGCCCCTGTCGAGTGCCGCGAGAGAAAGTCTACGTTTCCACTTCCTGATCGGCGATGCTGAGTGCCTCGTCAAATGCTGCGACGCCCTGATCGATCTCCTTTTCCGTCACAATCAGCGGCGGCGCAATTACGAAGTGGCTCATCCATGCCTGCAGGTAAACGCCGTTGCTCATCATGCGCGCTGCGACTTTGTCCACCAGCATCGGCGTGCCCGCGACTTTGTCCTTCATGGTATTAAACGGCGCCTTGGTCTTCCGGTTCCGGACTAACTCCACACTCCAGAACATTCCAATCCCGCGAACGTCGCCGATCGACGGATGTCGCTGCTTCAAATCATTCAGCTTCGGTCCGATATACGCACCCAGTTCCACGGCTCGTGCCGCGAGATTCAACCGTTTCATTTCCGCAATCGAAGCGACCGCGGGCGCCAGCGTCAGAGGATGCGCCTCATAGGTATGGCCGTGCGAAAAGAAATGGTCATCGAAGTAACTCGCGATCTTTTCCGAGGTAGCACAAAGGCCCAGAGGAATCGCCGCATTCGTGATTCCCTTGGCGGTCGTCAGAATGTCCGGCACGACACCCCAATGATCGACGGCAAACCACTTTCCAGTGCGGCACCATCCAGTCATCACCTCATCGGCAATCAGTAGAACCTCGTGCTGATTGCAAATCTCCCGCAGTCGCGGCAGATACTCCTTTGGTGGAATCAAGACGCCATTGGTGCCCACAACTGGCTCGATAATCACCGCCGCCACATCGCTTTCATTCGCGATCATGTGCTCGATGTATTCCACGCAAGCGATGCCGCATCCCGGATACTCGTGCAACAGCGGACATTTGTAGCAGTTCACTTCGGGCGCGAAAATCACTCCGGGTATCTTGCCAGCCGGTTCCATCGCCCACCGTCGCGGATCACCGGTCGCGGCGATCGAACCCATTGTCGATCCGTGGTACGAGCGATACCGCGAAATTATCTTGGTCTTACCGCTAACCATCCGTGCGATCTTGAAAGCCGCTTCATTCGCTTCCGTACCCGACGTAGTGAAAAAGAATTTGTCCAGTCCACGTGGCAGCACTTCCACCAATCGCTTGCTCAATTCCGCTCGAATGGTCGTAGCCCAGCCCGGCCCAACATAAGCCAGATCGCGCGCCTGATCTTGAATCGCCTGGATCACCGCCTTGTTCTTATGTCCGAGCGTGACGCACATCAGCTGCGCGGAGAAATCGAGGTATTTTTTTCCGTCAGCGTCCGTAAAGTAGCAACCTTCCGCGTCGACAAGGTGCAGCGGATTCCAGCCCTTTTGCCGGCGCCACGTCCCGTAGGTATATTTCTTGGTGAGCTCTTTAACTTCGGAAGTAGGCAAAGATTCCGTCAAGGAAGCCATCCAGTCGTGATGTGATTGTCCGAGAAGTCCGAATACAATATCCGATCATGTCTCGGCACGGCTAGCGTACAACCGGAACCCATCCCGCGTACAGTCGGCAGACTATCGCATGACTCGCTTCATTCCTGACCGATCTCGATACTATTTCGACGTTCCTTGCGCAAACGCACTCCTGGGGTGATACTCCCGGCGAGAATTATGTCGATAGCACCGCAAAAAACTGTTCTTAGCCGGGCTTCCTACGCGGCAATGATTCTATTGTTCGTCGCCATCCCAATGCTCGACGCTCAGTCGGTCGATTCATCTGCGCCGAGGCCATCCTCAGCCACAGCGAAAACAAAAATCATCATCGACACCGACATCGGCGATGACGTTGACGACGCTTTCGCCCTGGGTCTCGCGCTCACCAGCCCAGAAATGGAAATCCTCGGCATCACGACCGCCTGGGGCGACACGCGGCTCCGCGCTCGTCTCGTCGACCGTCTCCTTGCGGAAACCGGTACTGCAAGTATCACAGTCGCAGAAGGAATCCACACGCAGAGCAAGACTCCTTTTTCTCAGGCGCGGTGGGCTCAGGCTGGCCCACCCGCGAAATCGCACCCAAAAGCCGTGGATTTCCTCCTCGGCAGCATCCGCAAAAATCCCGGCGAGATCACGCTCGTCGCCATCGGCCCATTGACCAACATCGGTGCGGCCATCGACCGCGATGCCGCAACATTTAAAAAGTTAAAACGCGTGGTCTTGATGGGCGGCTCGATCCACAAGGGCTACGGTGATCTCGGATACACGCCAGACCGCGGCCCAGAACCGGAGTACAACATCTACAGCGACGTCGCAGCCGCGCAAAAACTCTTCGCCAGTGGCGTCCCCATCTTCATGATGCCGCTCGACTCCACGCAACTAAAACTTGACGAAGAAAAACGCGCTCTATTATTCCGCCAGAGCACTCCGCTCACCGACGCGCTAGCGCTGCTCTACCACCAATGGGGCCAACAAACACCGACCCTGTTCGACGTGATGGCCGTCGCTTACGTGCTCCGCCCCGCTCTTTGCCCGGTCCAACCATTTCAGATCGCGGTAGACAAAGACGGCTTCACCCGCATCGGCACGGGCACTCCCAACGCTTTCGCGTGCCTCGCCTCGGATTCCGACCAGTTTTTCCAATTCGTGCTGCCGCGCCTTCTTCAAAGCCTTCCTTCGAAGCAGTGAAGGCAACGATTCTCTTCGACACCCTAGCTGACGGAAGGTGTCCCCGCCGGAGGGCATGGCCTCAACGATCGAGGCGTGTATCTTCTCTCGCAGCGTGCTGCCGTGATGCAATAGTGCGGTAAGATTGCCGCCGCGAATTTAGAACGTCGCGGACCACACCATGGATGACGGGCACACTACCGACAAATCCGGCGTTGCAGCATCGACGCTGTATTCCGCGTCATTCCAAAGCCAGATCAAACCAGGTATTCCCCTTCGCATCGGTCATTTTCGTTGGGTCATCTGCGCCCTTCTTTTGTTCGGAACCACGAAGAACTACATGGATCGCCAGGTCCTCGGAGTTCTGAAGACCACCCTGCAGCACGATTTCGGTTGGAACGAAATTGACTACAGCAATCTGGTTTTCGCCTTTCAAGCGGCTTACGCGGTGGGCATGGTGGTGGTTGGGCGGTTGATCGATCGGCTAGGCACTCGTTTGGGCTACGCGCTGGCCATGGTGTTCTGGAGTTTGGCTTCGATGGCCCACGCGTTCGCCGGTTCGCTCGCGGGGTTTGCCATAGCACGTGCATCGTTGGGATTCGGCGAAGCGGGCATTTTCCCGGCCAGTATCAAGACTGTTGCGGAGTGGTTTCCGAAAAAAGAGCGCGCACTGGCGACCGGCATTTTCAATGCGGGCACCAATATCGGGGCTATCGCGACGCCGTTCATTGTGCCGTGGATTACCGTGCATTGGGGTTGGCGGTGGGCTTTTATATTGACGGGTGCACTTGGGTTTGTCTGGCTGGTGTTTTGGTTATGGCTTTATCGCAAACCGGAAGAGCACCCACGCCTCTCGAAAGCGGAGTTGAACTACATTCGCAGTGATCCTGTAGACCCCACGGGGAAGATAAAGTGGATTCGATTGCTCTCTTACCGGCAGACCTGGACGTTCATGCTGGGTAAGTTCATGACCGATCCGATCTGGTGGTTCTATCTGTTTTGGGTGCCGGATTTTCTGCAGCGCCAACACGGCCTGGCGCTGATGCAGATTGGCGCGCCCATCATGGTGATCTATTTGATCGCTGACGTTGGCAGCGTGGCGGGCGGCTGGCTCTCATCATGGTTGATTCACCACGGCAAGAGCGTCAATTTTGCCCGGAAGACCGCATTGCTGATCTGCGCCGTGAGCGTCGTACCCATTGCCTTTGCCTATCGCGTGGAGAGCATGTGGGGAGCGGTCTTGCTGGTGGGCTTGGCGGCCGCCGCACATCAGGGATTTGCCGCGAACCTGTACACATTGACCTCCGACATGTTTCCATCGCGAGCGGTCGGTTCGGTTGTGGGAATCGGTGGCATGGCCGGAGCGATCGGCGGGATGCTGATCGCGAAGATCGTGGGTTACGCGTTGCAGTGGACGGGCAGCTACAAGATTCCTTTTTTCATGGCAGGCTCGGCTTATTTGCTGGCCGTGGGCCTTATCCACTTGATGTCGCCACGTCTCGAGCCCGCTTCGATCGCCGCGGAACCGTCTTGACGATTTTCTGAGCTGTACGCGCCCTAGTGCGCGATACTCCACAACTAAACCGTCTTCATAAGCACTAGCGTGGTCTTCTCTTGGGATTACTTCGCGGATGTGCTGCCAGGGGCGATGGTATCGGGGGATTTGAACGCACTGCCATCCGATGGCGCTAATGCTGTGGACCTCCTCACCACCAAGGTCGTGAGCAACTCGTATTCGTTGCTGGCGGGCGAAGATGGTGTTCTTTCGACTTCACCCCGCAAAGCTTGAAATGCGTATTCGGCGAGCAGCGTCTGCGACATCTGCACGGTGGTCAGCGGCGGGGTAGTGAATTGCGATAAGCGAATATCGTCAAAACCCACCAGCGACAAGTCGCGGGGGATGACGATGCCATACTCGTACGCTTCGCGCATTACTCCGACTGCGGTCATATCGTTCGAGCAGAGAATGGCCGTCGGTCGTACCGCCAAGCCAGCGAGTTGGACAAGCGCGCGCATGCCGCCTTCCATTTTGTGGTCGCCCTCGACGATCATTTCGGGCGGGACGTCCAAGTTGATCTCGAGCATAGCGGATTCAAAGGCGGCCTTGCGGGCCATGGCCGATTTGAGATTGGAAGGGCCGGCAATAAAGGCAATCCGAGTGTGCTTCAGAGCGGCCAAATGCTGAATGGCCTGCCGAATACCGTGCTGGTAATTGACGCGGATATTGCTTACGCCGGGCACCCGCGGGCCAACGTCTACGAAAACCAGCGGCACCTTGCGGAAACGCAGATCTTCCACGAGCGATTCTTCCATGCCGAAGGTCAGGATGGCGACTCCCTCGACGCGGCGCTCGATCATGCGGCGTACTGCCAGCTCCATTCGTTTGGGATTGTGGACCGTGGATGTGAGCAGAATTTCGTAGTTATGCTGCACGGCGATGTCTTCAAACGCCTGGACGATCTCCGGAAAGAACGGGTTGGTGATTTCGGAGACGATGAGGCCAAAAATTCTGCTTCTCCCAGAAACCAGTGCGCGAGCCTGGGTGTTCGGGTAATAGCCGAGATCTTCGACTATTTTCCAGACGCGCTTGGCAAGCTGCGGGTCGACGGTGGGGACGTGGTTAATGGTCCTTGATACCGTCGCCGTTGAGACTTTCGCACGTCTGGCAATTTCGCGGATATCCATGGGCTGGCCGATCTACCGGAGACTTTCACTCCACAGACTTCACTGCAACTATAGATTACGTTTTCTCGATATTCCACGTACAAAGTTGGTTTAACCGGCTAAAACGGGCGAAGTGTCCGTAGGCAAGCCGGAATCGCCGATTACCGCTCGTTCATGCCCACGGACGATCAGCTCTGCACGCGCTGATACAGGCGGTAAGTTTCATCCATGATCGCGGAGAAGGGGCGAAGGGTCAGAGTGGCGTCATCCGACTTAACCACCCAATCGTCTGATGACGATGGTGCCGCCGCCAGCAACTGCGCGCGCGTAAGTTTCGGCGGGAGATTCGATACGCCGAACAGCGCAAGGGGACCATGCATCAAGGCCACGGTGTTGGGATTCTCGTTGTCGACCGACTCCAAGCGCAATGGCATGTGAAATTCGAGATCCATGCGATCGCCATCTTTCCATGTGCGCTTCACCGCTGAAAACTTTCCTGGCGTCATCTCCCCTTCGAGGCGCCGGCCGTTCACCGAGATAGTTGTTTTGGCGCCGGCCCACTCTGGAATACGGACATAGGTGGCAAAGGTTTCCGGCCGAGCCAGCTTGAACTCGAACTGGGAGGTGCTCGCGCGTGGATAGTCCGTAATCTGCGTCAAGGAGATCGGCGTGCCGTGTAGCGACCACGAGACCCGTGAAGGCAGGAACAAGTTCACGTAGATGCCGTCCGAACTCTGGTAATACGAACTGATGCCATAGTCGGCAGCCAATTGTGGGAAGGTGCCCGAGCAGCAGGGCCACTTGTCGCGGTGATGCACTTTTCTGGCGGAGTTGTTGTAGTCGGAATAATAGAAGGTTGTTCCGTCCGCAAGAATCGGCCAGGCGCCACCAATGGTGTTATAGAGAACGCGCTCCATGCTGTCACCGTAGCGGGAGTCGCGGGTAACGCGAAGCAAGTAACGCGTGATTTTGAAGTGCGCGTATGCGCCACACGGAGTTTCGAAACTGGAATGTGTTTTTTCCAAGCTGGCGTTGAGTCCGCCGCTTCCCGGCACGACGAATGCTTCATTGGGACCCCAGCCGCCGGTGGCAAAGCTTTGTTCTTGAATCATGCGAAAACCGTTTGTTGCTGCCCGGAGGTACTTTTCATCACCCAAGACGAGATACGACTGCATGGCGGAGCTGAAAGCATTCACGTGACTGTAAGCATGTTCGCCGGGAAGGATATTGTGTCCTTCCGCCAGCGGTTCGAAATACTCGTGCTCGATGAAACGAACCGCGAGGTCGCGATAGCGTTTATCGCCGCTGCGCCGGTACGCGAGGAAAAGATTCTCGGGCAGAGTGTAGGACTCGTCCCAGGTGTACGAGTCCGATTTGTGAGGGCGAGCGCGTTGCTCCGCGCGGCTTAGCGCCCTTTCCGGGAGATGAGGCATTGCTGCTTGCGTGTCGCGCCAAAGGATGCCGAGAGCGTCCGGATCATGCGCAAATTCGTGCGCGTCGATGAGGGCGCAACACATCTTGTCGTAGATGTAGGCCGGCAGGTTATAGTCCACGTAGAAGGTGCCGGCAGGATCGACCGTCTGTGCATATCCGCGCACCAATCGGTTGATTTTTGCTTGCGTAGGCTTCGAGCCCGTGATCGCGTATGCTCGAGCCAATCCGGAAATGTATTGGCCAAAGCTGTGGCCGGGGACGAAGCCGTGGAAATTATCCTTTTCGTTGAAGTCAGAAGAGTTATCGTACCAGCCGCCCATGTCGGGGCCCGGCGCGCGCAAGCCAGTGCGCTGCCGGAAGGGTTTTAGCATGGCGTCTTCGTCGAGATGGAGAAATAGATCGTGGTTTTGATCGAATTGACGCCGGAATGGGCCGTCCAGCAACTGCACCTGTGAGTATCCAAAGAGCGAAAGGGAAGGTGTGACGGCGACTTCAGCGCCTGATCCAGCGAGTGTCGGCAACGAATGTGCGACGAGTGCGCCGGCGGTCGCGGCGGCGGCTTTCAGGAATTGGCGCCTGGTGGTAGTCACGGTTTTTCTCCCTGGGCTTGTTCTCCGGGTTGGTACGAAGGATGGGGCGCGTATCGGGCACTGTATGGTAAGCGTTTACCGATCATTTATAGGATGCGGGGATAGCACTGTCAAGCGCGGACGGTTCGCGACAATCATTCTCCAGCCAGTGGGGCTCCGCTCATTCAGTTCGCACGAATTCTCTCGATGACGCTGTCGTGGTGCCAGGCTTTGACAAAAACGGGGCCGAGGCGATATCGCCTCAGCCCCGTTGTCTTTTTTAAGTTGCTGACTTCAGGTCGCAGCCTAGAGTGCCGCGCACACCGATTTTACTTCGGTGTAGTGCTCGAGGGCTTCGTGGCCCATTTCGCGGCCCCAGCCGGACTGCTTGTATCCGCCGAAGGGCAACGCTGGGTCAAAAACGTTGTAGCAGTTGATCCATACGGTGCCGGCGCGGAGTTTGGCGGCGAGCTTGTGAGCCTTCTTGATGTCGCGGGACCAAATTCCAGCCGCTAGACCGTAGACAGTGTCGTTCGCTTTGCGCACGATCTCGTCGGGATCGCTGAAGGGAATCGCGGTCACCACTGGTCCAAAGATTTCTTCTTGCACGACCTTCATGTTTTCCGTGGTGTCCACAAGGACCGTAGGCTTCACGAAGTAGCCTTTGTCGCCGTGGCGTTCGCCGCCGGTTACGGCCTTGGCGCCTTCCTTTTTGCCGGATTCGAGATAGCCGCAGACGCGGTTGAGCTGCTCTTCGGAAACCAGCGGGCCCATATCGCACTCCGGGTCGAAGCCCGGGCGAACGCGAATTTTCTCCGCGCTCTGCGCCATGCCGTCGACCACCTTGTCGAAGATTTTCTTATCGACGTAAAGGCGGGAGCCCGCGCAGCAACATTGCCCATGATTGAAGAAGATGGCGCTGGCGGCGCCGGGAATAGCGGAAGCTAGGTCGGCGTCGTCCAGAATAACGTTCGGTGATTTCCCCCCCAATTCCAACGATACTTTTTTCAGATTGCCCGCAGCCGCATGAATGATCAACCTGCCGACTTCGGTCGAGCCTGTGAACGCCACCTTATCGACGTCCGGGTGGGATGCCAGTGCGGCTCCTGCGGTTTCGCCATAGCCGGGAACGATGTTGACTACGCCGTCTGGAAATCCCGCTTCTTGCAAAAGCTCGCCCAGCCGCAGCGCTGAAAGCGGCGTCTGCTCGGCGGGCTTCAGCACCACCGTGCATCCCGCCGCCAGCGCAGGCCCGAGCTTCCAAGCCGCCATTAGCAGCGGGAAATTCCACGGGATGATTTGGCCGACCACGCCGACCGGTTCGCGAACGGTGTACGCCAGAAACTTCGATGGCGGCGCTAGTGTAAGCGGAATCGTGTTGCCTTCGATCTTGGTGGCCCAGCCGGCGTAGTATCGCATGTGCTCGACGGTCAGCGGCACGTCGGCGACGCGGGCGATGGCCAATGGCTTGCCGTTGTCCAGCGATTCCAGTTGCGCGAATTCCTCGAGGTGCTTCTCAATCAGGTCCGCGAGCTTCCAGATCATCTTTCCGCGGGCGGCAGGAGAAGTCTTCGACCAAGGGCCGGTTTCGAAAGCGGCGCGTGCTGCTTTCACGGCGCGATCGATATCTTCGCGACAGCCTTCCGCGACGTTCGCCAACACTTCACCGGTAGCCGGGTTGTAAGTCGCAAAGGTCTTTCCAGAAGCGGCTTCCACCCATTTGCCGTTAATCAGAAGCTTCTGCTTTCGAGCAACGAAGCTCGACACGTTTGAATCAACCGATGGGGCAGTGACTGCAGTTGCCATATCTGACTCCTTTTTACCGTGCCATTAGGAAATGGCGATCTTGCCGCCAACTTGGGCGGTTCGGCTGGACAAGCCCGACGCTACTCCTGCGGTCAGAGGATTTCAAGTGTCCAAATATCGGCGGCACGAATCCTCGGAACCTCGTCTCTCGCCTACGCTGGTAGTTGGATTGACTTCTAGCGCGTTGTCCCGCAATATCGCGCACCGATGAAACGCGCATTCTTCCTCTTGGCTATTCTTTGTCTTCCCCTCGGCCTTCGGGCACAAGATTCTCTCGACAAACTCGCGGTCGACTTCTGGACTTGGCGAGCGCAGTGGCAGCCGTACAATGCCGATGACATTCCGCGCATCGAGCGCCCCGCCGGACTGAAGCAGTCGTGGTCTGCCGAATCCATCGCTCACCAACGCGCTGATTTGTCTGCCTTCGATGCGCGTTGGAAGAAGCTGGATTCTTCCAAGTGGCGCGTGCCCCGCCAGGTGGACTATCGCCTGATTGGTTCCGCACTTGCGCGCGTGCATTGGGAACTCGACATGAATCGCCGCTGGCAGGACGACGCCACGTTTTACGTCGATCAAGCCATGACCCCGGTTGTCGAAGCGATTCTTCCCCCGCCGCCGTTTGACAAGACACGCAGCAGTGACTTGGTCACGCGCGTTCAAAATATTCCCTGGGTTGTGGAAGAGGCGGAAGCCAACCTGCAGCATCCTTGCGCGCCGTTCGCGAAACTCGCCATCGCGTCACTGGCCGACATTCGCTCGCAACTTTGGCTGGTTGCGCATGATGTGGGTCCGCTGCTAACAGGAGAGAACGCTCAGGAACTCGCACCAGCAGTCGAGCGGGCAGCGTCTTCTCTCGAATCCTTCCGTGATTGGCTGCAAAAACGCCTTTCGGCTATGCCGCCACACACTCCGGTCGGACGCGACGCCTACGTCTTCTTCCTGAAGAATGTCGCTCTTTACCCGTTCACGCCGGAGCAATTGCTGGACATGAGCCGCCAGGAATGGGCGCGCTCCGTCGCCGCCGAACAGATCGAGCACCAGCGAAATCTTGAAGCCCGTGTCCTCGAACCGTTCGACACGCTCGATGAACAGCTGCAACGAACCAACGACATGGAGAGCGCGATTCGGCGTTTTCTGGGCCGTCAGGAAATCCTCACGATTCCGCAGGATTTTCCGCATTACACGGTCCGCGCGGTTCCCCCATACCTCACCGGCCTGGGCGAATTTTCGGAACTCGATGACTTCACCGGCCCGTCACGCCTGACGCAAGAGGCCACCCGCTGGACGCCGAAACCCTCCCCCACTCCCGGCTACTTTGAAGACGCCAGCCAACGCGATCCGCGACCTATCATCGTTCACGAAGGAGTGCCCGGGCATTACATGCAGCTCTGGCTATCGTGGCGCAATCCGGACGCGATCCGTCGCCACTACTACGATTCCGGCGCCAATGAAGGTCTCGGCTTTTACGCCGAAGAGATGCTGCTGCTCGCTGGCTTGTTCGAAGATTCCCCGCACACGCGAGAGATCATTTACAACTTCGCGCGTCTGCGCGCCCTGCGCGTCGAAGTCGATGTCAAACTGGCGCTCGGTCAACTCAACAACGAAGAAGCCGCCGCCTATCTCGCCAAGACCGTCCCCATGAGTCCAAAAACGGCCCAAGCTGAAGGCGCCATGTTTGCGACCCAGCCTGGCCAAGCCATCTCTTACCAAGCCGGCAAAATTCAAATCACCAAGTTTCTCGCCGACGCGCGCCTCCGCGCAGGCGAAAAATTCGACATCCGCGCCTTCAACGACTTTGTCTGGCGCAACGGCAACGTCCCCATCGAACTCCAACGCGCGGAATGGTTCGGCGACTCCCCGCTAGCCCCCGCGCCTACAGCGAATGTCCCTAACTCCAGCAAGCCAACTCCCAAACCGCAGCGCCCCCAATAGCGCGCCGCAGCGTGGACTACCCTGCGCTCGAGATTTCTCCGCCACAACAGTCGACGCCCATTCAGAATCACCACCGTTGTTGGGGCGCACGACTCCCCTGCGCCCCCAACTTGCCCGGACCGCAGCTCATCTCGCCGCTCCTCCGACACGAGGTCAGTTTCCAGTGGACAGAACTTATCGGGCGTTGACTCTTAAACGACTAAGGAACCGCTCTTTCCCGTAAGCCTTCTCGTGAGGCCCCAAGCCCGAAAACGGCTCCCCGCAGGTTTGGTTCTGTTGGCCAGCAAAGCCAGCTTCTCTTCGTGATTCATGGGCGCCCACGGGACAAGCTTTTCGGCAAGCACATCCATCCTGCGAAGAAGAGTCAACTCGACGAAAAGCTCCAAAAAATCCAGGTCGCGAAAGACAAAGGAGCCGGACTCTCTCATCTTGCCGCGAATGCGCTCCATATGGACCGGCATCTCGGTCCAGTGCAGCCCCGATCGATGGTGATGACAGAGGTGGTATCCCTCGTTCATGAAGTTCACGTCGTCGATGATAGTCACGGTATTTACAAAATAATCTTCGGGATCTTCCGGGTCACAGAAGGCGTGCTGAACCCAAGAGGTGATCGCCATTATGGAGTTCATCGTGAGAAGAGGAACTAACACGAACAGGATTCCAATTCTCCAATCGTAGATAAAGACAGCGCCGAAATAAACGTAGTACCGCGTCATCCCCCATGCCATTCGTTTCCGATTCTTTTCATCGCTCCTAGCCTTAAAGTAGGCGTATGGAGCGAATCCCAGGGCCGTCCAAGTGTTGTCCGCAAGGTACCAAAGGAAATCCAGCGGACGAGTTCGATCGTAACGAAGGGAGGAGGCATTATCGTCGAATCCGCCGTTCTCTTTATGGTGGAGACGGACATGAACAGTGCGACCCAACTCTGGAAGGTCCCCATACAAATATCCAAGAAAGAATTCGACGTAGCGGCCGAAGACTTTAACGTATTTATCCGAGAAGTAGCCTTGGGGGCGGTGTGCCTCCAAGTGTTTGGCGCTGAACATCCTCACAGAGCGCTGAGCCTTGAGACCATAGAGGGAAAGATAGAAAGCGATCGCGAGCAGAAGTCGAGGTTTCCCTAATACGAGTTGGATCACGAAAATCGGCACGGCGGTAAGGGTGAGGGAGACCATGATTCGTAACGCGGGGGTGTCTCGGGAGTCCCGCAGAACTTCCTGGCCAAGCCGGTCGATGAAGCGATCGTAAGCCCGGGATAGAAATTGATAAGCGTCGCGTAAGGGACGAATCCTCCCGAGGAGCGTCGCCGCACCGTAGCAGCCAAAGGAAAGGGCGGCCACGAGTGATACGGCAGCAATGCTTGCCAAAGCCACGACTACTGCCAACGTCCGAAACAGGAGTTTGGATATGGCTGCAGGCCTCAACGCATGCCAATAGGCCTTTGAGCGAGCGTCTTTTTGCACGTCGTTCAAATTTCCTGCCGTCAACTTGTCGATCAATTGCATGTTCATAGCGGCATCAATCGACGGGCTTCGTCCGATGTGATGTGTGAAAGGATTCTATGCTCAAGGATCGCAGTGTTCCAGCGTCAACTGTTGACGCGGGTAAACGGGGGATCGTAAAGGTTAAATCCTTGTGTTGCGAACACCCGGGGACTGGACAACGCGCAGTGTCGGGCTAGAATAAGCCCTGGCTGATAATCCAAATCGGGAAGGGCTCGTGCAACCTTCTGTGGCCATCCCTCGCGTCAACGAGAAGCACAAAATCGTTGAGCACTACGACGTCGCAAGCCCTTACTACTACTCTCTTTGGGGCGAGCATCTACACCATGGCTACTGGGTTCGTGGCGATGAATCGAAAGAAACCGCGCAGATCCAGCTCATCGAGCATCTCGCGCAGCTCGCAAACATAAAAACCGGCTCGCGCATTCTGGACATCGGCTGCGGCTTTGGCGGAAGTAGTCTCTATCTTGCGAAAAAGTACGGCGCCAGCGCCACAGGCATCACTATTTCTCCCGTGCAAGTGCAAATGGCCAGGGAAGCGGCGGCCAAGGCGAACCTGAACGCCAGTTTTTTGCTGATGGACGCGGAGGACATGCAGTTTGCGGAGCCGTTTGATCTGCTTTGGTCCGTCGAATCTATTTCTCACTATCATGATCCGCGAAGATTCTTCGTGTCGGCGGTGAAGTTCCTGAAGCCCGGCGGCTGCTTCGCCCTCACGGACTGGTTTCAGAAGGAAAATCTTTCCCCCGCCGACAAAAAGGAATTCATCGAGCCCATCGAGAAGGGCATGATGGTCGAACTCCGCGGAATGGATGATTACAGCAACTTCCTCGTTTCTAGTGGCCTGCACGTTGTCCATCGCCAGGAGCTCACGCTCAATTGCGCGAAAAGCTGGGAACTCGGCCTGGACATCATCAAGGACAAAACGTTCTGGTCCCTAGCCCTGAAACTTGGCGCCGGATTCGTCTCCTACCTGAAAGCATTCCATGCCATGCGTGCCGGCTTCGCGTCCGGCAATTTCGTCTATGGCCTCTTCATCGCAAAAATGCCAGAAAACTGTACCAATCACGCCTGCTCTTTCTCAAACCGCAAGGCGTAGCCTATTTTCCCGTACGATAATACCCTGCGCCCGGCTGAGCCATGATTGGCAGCGATTAGTATTCCTAGAAAGCGTGCAGACTGCCCATAGTCCGCATCGCGCCGTTTGAGCTCATTCCCTCATTTGCTATTCTAACGCCCGACATGCCTCTCGAGCCCGAACGCGCAATCGCCGACCTCAAAGAACTTCGCGCCCTAACCTCCGACGCCAACGGTGCCCAACGCATAGCCTGGACCGACACCTGGCTCAAAGCCCGCGAATGGTTCGCCCAAAAACTCGTCGGTCTTCCGGTCGAACATCACTATGACGCGGCCTGCAACAGCTGGGTCACGCTACCAGGCCAATCCGAGAAATCCCTGGTGATCGGTGGTCATCTGGATTCCGTCCCCAACGGCGGCTGGCTCGACGGTTCCCTCAATGTCCTCGCCGGCCTCGAAATCCTTCGGCGTATCTCCGCGGAATTTGACGGACGTCCGCCCGTCACGGTCCGGCTGGTCGATTGGGCTGACGAAGAAGGCGCGCGTTTCGGCCGCAGCCTCCTAGGCTCGTCCGCCTTCGCAGGCACCGCCAGTATCGCGGCTGACCGCGTGCGCACCGATCGCGATGGCACGCGCCTCGAACATGCGCTGCGGCGTTGCGGCGTGGAAATCGATCGATTTGGTGAAGCGACGCTTGAGCAAAAAAACGCCGCCGCGTACATCGAGCTGCACATCGAGCAAGGCCCGGTCCTCGAACGCATGGGCTTACCGCTGGCAACGGTACTCGGCACAAAAGGAGTGGAGCGGCACGCTATCACCTTTCACGGTCAGGAAGCGCATTCGGGCTCGACTCCGATGAATGCGCGTCGTGACGCGCTGGCCGCCGCCGCCAAGCTCGCCCTCGAGATTCGTGCGATCGCCGGAAAGCATGCGGACGCTGTCTGCACCATGGGCAGCCTCAAGACTTTTCCCGGCATCGTTACCGCAGTAGTCGGCCGCTGTGAAGCGACGCTCGACCAGCGCGACCTCGATCCCCAGGTTCTCGCCAGCATGTTTCGCGAAGCACGCGAGGCCAGCGAGCGCTTCGCCCGCGAAGAGCGCTGCACCGTCGAATGGTCGCGCATCTGGAACATCGAGCCCATTGCGTTCCACCCAGCGCTACTCGACTTATGTGATCAAGCGATCCGCGAAGTCGCGCAAACCACGCACCGCATGCCCTCCGGCCCATTGCACGACGCCGCCGAAGTCTCCCGCGCCGGCATCCCCACGGTGATGATGTTCGTCCAATCGCTTGGCGGCATCAGCCACAATAAAATTGAGGATACGCGCGAAGAACACCTGGAGATGGCAGTCACCGCATTCGACCGCTTGGCTTCCAAGACGATCGCTTACTTGAGTTAGCGCGCTTGATGCTCGCCGAACTGCTAAGCCCCGCGTTGATTATTTTTGACGCAATTTATTCCTATATTTTCCATTTCGCCTGCGATAATCTTCTGGCTGTTTCAAGGTCGGTCGTAGAGCGATCTCGAGGAGACTCTCTTGTTCAAACACGCGCTTCGTTTCCTACTTATTGCCACACTGTCGGTCCTTCCGCTCCGCGCAGCCGACGACGTGGTCAGTGCTGTCCACGGCACGATCACCAAGTTGGACTCCGCGACCAAAACCATGGTCGTTAAAACGAAGGATGGCACCGAGCATTCCATTCACATTGTGGACAAGACCACCGTCCACGGCGTCGATGCCACCGGGGCGGGCGCGAGAGACGCCTTTCACGGCCTCAAAGAAGGTTCCGAAGTCGTCGCGCACTACACCGTGAAGGGTACAGATAAGACCGCGGTAGAAGTGGACCACGTCGGCAAGGACGGCATGAAAGTTGTGGACGGCACGGTCACCCGCGTGGGCGAGGCCGGCAAAGTCGTGGTGGTCAAAACCGCCGATGGCACCGAGCAGACCTTCCGCGTTGTTGGGCGCGACACCGCTGCGGCCGCCGAGGAGGTTGGCAAGGGTAGCGAAAAGGGTGCCAAAGTAACGGTCTATTACACCGAAGACGCCGGCAAAAAAGTCGCGCACTTCTTCGAAAAGCTATAGCAGCCCCTGCGGTCGCGAGGTCCTGTGCTGCGCGCACAGGTGGCCTCCGGCTGCTGGTTACTTTCCCGAACTGTCCCAGTGCAACATACGACGCAGCCGATCCAAATGCGCCGACGCGCGCCGGACATAGATTTGCCAAGAAAGGTTCGGCATCTGGCATTAAGGTGCTCGGGGAAGCGAGCAGGGTCCCATCTCTTGGGTTGTCAGTGAACGAGAAATTGTCCGCATCTCTGGAAAAAAAACGCGTCGGTATCCTGTGCATCGTCGCGATCTTCGCCGTTCTGTTCGCCACACAGTGGCCCTTTGACCCGTGGCCGGCTAACAATGTCGCCTGGCTGCAGGATGGCAATGGACTTCGGTTTGGGCGCGCTGGCGTGGTCGTCAGTGAGGGGCCCCTGCGGCTTGCGCACCAGGCTCCGGCGGAAAAGTCCTGCAGCATCGAGCTATTCCTTCGCCCGGCCAGCGTCAGAGTGTCCGACACCATACTCGCTTTTTATACCCCGGATAATCCGGCGCACTTGCTGGTGCGGCAGTGGACCGATAGCTTACTGGTCATCCGTGACTCGGTGGACGCGGCAGGAAAAACACGACAAACCAAGTTCGATGTAGACCGCGCCTTTCAAACTGGAAAACTGCTGCTGTTGACGATTACTTCCGGTCCGAACGGCACCGTGGTATACCGGGACGCGACGCATGCGCAGTCGTTTCCCAGATTCACGATTTCCACGAGCGAACTCCTGGGCCAGATTGTCCTGGGAACCTCCCCAGTAGACTTCAGGCCATGGCTCGGGGAAATTCACGGCTTGGGTATCTATTCGAAAGAATTGACTCCCGCGGAAGTTTCGCGCCACTACGAGGAATGGACCTCGGTCCAGCCGATTAAACTTGGTGTGGATGACGCGGCCATTGTGCGCTACGCTTTCAGCGAACGCGCCGGCCGCGAAATTCACAACGACGTCGTGGCCGGTCCAAACCTCCAAATCCCCGCAACGTTCAACGTCCCCCACAAGCCCATGCTCAGATCCGCCGTAAAGGAGTTTGATCGGAGTCGTCGCTACTTCAACGATATCATTCTGAATATCGCGGGATTTATTCCGCTGGGCATCATCCTTTGCGTCTATTTTTCATTTACGCGCCCGCGTTTCCAGGCCATTCTCTTGTCGACGCTAGTCGGCGCGCTACTCAGCCTGGTGATAGAGGTGCTCCAGGCGTATATCCCGAGCAGAACTTCCGGCACCACCGACATTATCACCAACACGATGGGGGCACTCATCGGTGCCGCGCTGGCAAATCCCAACCTCGTGCGAAGAATCCTGCTGAAATTCCGGGAGCCACCACCGCCCTCTCCCGCGCCGCCGTTCGCCGCCTCCTGATCACTCTCGAGCTCCTCGGCTACATCGAAGCCCACGCCCGCAAATACCAGCTTCAGCGGAGTGTTCCCGCGGAGTCGCTGAAGACCTAACGCGCCTTAGTCTGGTTTCTCTCCATCCCTCCTACCAAGAGTTAGCGTCCTGTAGAATAGGGCGCCTTGTCCGATCAGCCTGATTTCGACCTTCTCCGCGTCGTTCTCGTCGCGACCCGCAATCCTCTGAACATCGGCGCTGCCGCACGAGCCATGAGCAACTTCGGCATCCTCAATCTCTGCCTGGTCAATCCCTTCGAGCCATCCTTCCGCGAGGCGCGCTCCGCCGTTGGCGCCTCCGAGCTGCTTGCCAATGCCCGGGTATTCGCGACCGTTGCCGAGGCGGTAGCGGAATGCACCTTGGTCGTGGGTACGACGGCCGTGGGCAGCAGGGAGGTGCGCCATCCGGTGAAAGGTTTGCAAGACGCCGCGCCACTGATCCGCAAACGCCTGGCGGCTGGCCACGTCGCGCTATTATTCGGTTCGGAAAAGTTTGGTCTGTCGAACGAGGATCTAAGCCACTGCAACTGGCTGCTGCGCATTCCCACGCGCGAGGAGCATCGCTCGATGAATCTGGGCCAGGCCGTGGCGGTCTGTCTCTATGAACTTGCTCGTTCTTCACGCCGCGTGCAAATCCCAGAAAAGGACCAACCCGCGACCGCTGGCGACATCAATCGGATTGCCGCGCTGTTGCTGCAAGCCCTCGACGCCAGCGGCTCCCTCAAATCCCGCTCCGCCCCACGCACCGAAGAAAAACTTCGCCGCCTGATGCGCCGTCACCATCTCACTGCCGAAGACGCGAAGTTCTGGCTAGGAATGTTCAGCCAAATCGTGTGGAAGCTCCGCGGCGGCGGGACCTGAATTTTCATCGCGCATTACACGGAGACGACCTACGCGCCGCCTTGCATCTGCTGATTTTGACTCGAGCACCGTAACGTCATTGTGGCGCGCCGGCAGCAGTTGCGGTTTCCACACTCGGCGGAGCCAGCGCGCGCGCCGCTTGGTCCCGCACGGCTCGCACTCCCGCGCTTCGCGGACTCTCTGGCTCAAGCCGCAAGTACGCGTCCAACTCCTCCACCATTGCCGCAGGATGGTCTAGCTTTCGATCGATCTGCGCCAGCAGCAAATGCGCTATCGCAAAATTCGGTGAATACAGCACTGCCTGCTTCGCGCTCTGTTCCGCCTCGACCACGCGGCCTGCGGTGTACAGGACCCATGCCAGCGTGAAGTTTCCGCGTGCGCTGGTCGGCTCCAGCGTCAGGCCCGACCGGATGAAAGCCAGCGCGTCGTCAAACTGCTTCGCATCTCCCAGCGTCAGGCCTAATCCAAACATCGCCGGCGCAAACCGCCCTTCACTCAATTCGATCGACTTGCGAAACGCTGCTTCGGCTTCTTTGCCGAATTGCAGTTCAAGGTCGGCAAGCCCGATCTTGTAGTACGCCTCGTAGAAATCTTTGTACGCCGCGATAGCTCGTTGAAACTCCACGATGCTGCCCGACCAATCCTTCTCCTCAAACCGCTGCGATCCTTTGTTGTAGGCGTTGCGCGCCTTGCCTGGAATCTTGAGGTCCCGCACGGAAACTGTGGGAGCGAAAGCGGCTGCGCCACCTGTGCCAACTTGTTCGGGCCGCGACTGCCCCAGGCTTATCAGTGGTAACACAAAGAACGTTATGCAGCTTATCGCTGCCAGGCGGGCCCCGATCATCGCAGCACCTCGTGTTGCAGGAGGGAAATTCTGCCCCTGAGCAGAAGTAAAACGCTTCCCCTGAATTGGATATAGTTTGATCAGGAATTTGGATACAAGGCAGACGTAAATTTAACAATGTGTAAGGTGAAGTACCTGACCGTTCGTACAGGTTCTCCGGTAGGCGAGCTGCCGCGCCCCGTCCGCATCCTCGGCAGCTCTTCCAAATCTCAAATTCCGCCGTTCAACAGGCACAACAGCCGCGCTTCTGTGTTTAAAAAATGCTGATTTTGACTTTTTCGGTTTGACTGCGAGTGCCCGCGCGCCGAGACCCATGCCAAGACATCGCCGGAACTGTTTGAGCGGAACGATTCTTTGCGTTTGACGGTGCGGAGGCGGGCGGCTACTTTGACTGCATGAACGAGATGCTTCTGCGCGTAGACGATCCAGCGATTGGGTTTCTGCATCAGATTGGCAGGCGGATGGCTGCGGCCGATCCGCTGAACGAAGTGCTGGCTAAGATTGTGGACTTTGTGACCGCGGTGGTGAAGTGTGACTCTTGCTTTGTGTATGTGCTTGAGGGGAAAAGCCTTATCTTACGGGCCTCGAAGAATCCACACCCTGAAATTGTTGGTCGATTGAAGTTGCCCGTGGGCCAGGGGATTACCGGGTGGGTAGCGGAGCACCGCGAGCCTGTCGCGGTGAGTTCGGAGGCTTTCAAGGATTCGCGGTTTCAATCGTTTAACGAATTGCCCGAGGATCGCTACGAGGCGTTTCTTTCGGTGCCGATTCTTTGCCGCAATAAGCTGGTGGGCGTGATTAATTTGCAGCACCGGCGGCCGCACACTCATAGTGAGGCGGAGATTCAGCTGATTTCCACCATTGGATTTTTGGTGGGCGCGGAAGTGGAGATGGCCCGGCTCGAAGAAGAGAATTCGCAGCTTTCGGAAGAGTTGGAGTCGCGCAAGATTATTGAGCGCGGGAAAGGGATTTTGCAGCGCGATTTGCGGATCAGCGAGGAAGAGGCTTATTTAATGCTGCAGAAGCAGAGCCGCCAGCGGCGGTTGTCGATGCGCGAAGTGGCCGAGGCAATTATTTTGAGCGAGGAGATTAAGCGAGCGCAGGCTAAGGGGGCGTCCGCGTAGGCGCGAGACAGATCGGATGGTCGCCGCGGTAGGCGGCTCGGGCATCGCGCGCTGGGCCAAAGCCAAGCGCCTACATTCGGAATGCGACGTTCGGAGCGGGTCAACTTTTTCCTTCTTTCACTTTCTTCACGTGGTCGCGGAATATCTGAAAAAATTCCTCGGTCGCCAGTTGGTGCAGCAATTCCTTGCGGTCTTCCGGGCTCAGATCTCTTGCTGCGATTTCGGCTCTTGCTTCGCCCAGAGCGGTTACCCACGCTTCATATTCTGGACCAAACTGGACTTCCAATTCTTTGCGCAGGCGCTGGGCCAAGGCCGGGCTTTCGCCAGCCGTGGAGATGGCGATTTGCAGAGGGCCGCGCCGTACTACCGCGGGATAGTAGAAGTCGCACAGATGCGGCACGTCCGCAACGTTGCAGAGGACGCCTTGGCGGCGGGCTTCGACGAAGATTTGTTCGTGGAGCTGCGTGGAGGACGTCGCGGCAACTACCAGAAACATTCCTTCGAGATCGCCCGGCTGGAACCCGCGCTGGCGCCAGTCCAGCTTTCCTGCTTCAGCCCATGACCGCACTTGCGGCGTGGCTTCCGGCGCGACGACGCGGACTTTGGCGTCGGTTTCAAGCAGACCAGCGATCTTTGATTCGGCGATGTTACCCGCGCCTACTACGAGGCATGGCCGGTCCGCGAGTTTGACAAACAGCGGGAAGACTCTTGCAGGCGGTTGGCGATTCATCGTGTTTGTGATTGTAAATTCATTTTGCCGCGGTTCGCCTGACAATTCGTGGGATTTTTGGATTTGTGGCAAAGTATTCGACGATGGCTGCGCCTCAGACCTCGATCGCCACGGCGCGCGTGGCGTTTAGCTATCCGAATTTTGGACTCTATCAGTTGGCTCGGTTTTGCATTGTACTGGCTACCGAGATGCAGTCGGTTGCTGTCGGTTGGCAGGTTTACGAGATTAGTAAGAGGCCGTTGGATTTGGGGCTTGTGGGTTTAGCGCAGTTCCTGCCTGGGGTTTTGCTGTTCCTGGTTTCTGGACATGTGGCGGACCGCTATGACCGCCGGAAGGTGATGGCCGCCTGTTATGCGGCTTTTGCGGGGTGTTCTGGGTTGTTGCTGCTTGCTTCCCTGAGGAATGTTCATTCCATTTATCCCATTTATGCCGTTGTGATTTTGATTGGGGTTGTGCGGGCTTTCAATGGGCCCGTGAGTAGGGCGATTTTGCCGCAGTTGGTGCCAGAGGAGCATTTTCAGAACGCGGTGGCCTGGGCGTCGAGTGTGTTCCAGACGGCCACGATCTTAGGGCCGTCCGTGGGGGGAATTGTTTACGCGATCGCGCGCGGGCCAGCGGCGGTGTACACCCTGGCGGCGGTGGCGGCATTGGTCGCGACGTTCTGCGTTTACCAGATCAACGTGGAATCGAGGGCCCGGGCTCGGGAGCCGATCAATGCGAATACCATGCTGGCGGGACTTCACTATATTTGGCGCGAGAAATTGATTCTTGGGGCGATTTCGTTGGATCTGTTTGCAGTTTTGTTGGGCGGGGCCGTGGCTTTGCTTCCCGTGTATGCGCGGGAAATTCTGATGACCGGGCCGTGGGGGCTGGGGATTTTGCGCAGCGCCCCGGGGATTGGGGCGGCGGCGATGGCGGTCTATTTGGCTCATAACCCTTTGCAGAAGCGCGTGGGGGCGAAGATGCTCTGGTGTGTTGCGGGCTTCGGGTTGTTTACGATGTTATTTGCGGTTTCCCGGAGTTTGGCGCTCTCTTTGATTGCGCTGGTTTTGGTCGGGGCTACGGACATGGTTAGCGTCATAGTGCGGGGAACTCTGATTCAGGTGGCGACTCCGGATGAGATGCGCGGGCGGGTCAATGCCGTGGACATGGTGTTTATCGGAGCTTCCAATGAGTTGGGGCAGTTTGAGTCGGGATTGACGGCGCATTGGTTTGGGACGGTGCCTGCCGTCGTTTTGGGAGGAATCGGGACGCTCGTGGTGACCGCGGCGTGGGCCTGGATCTTTCCGGCCTTGCGGAATGCGGATCAGTTGACCACAGTGCGGGACTAAGGACGCATCGAGCCGCAGTGTTGCTCGCTTTGTGGATTCATTTGGTTGGGATCACCGCATTGGCTGATCGAGATGTGGCACCGGATGCGGAGATTGTCAGTGCAGCCTTAACCGCGGGGGAGATTTTGTCGGCGTTCGCCAGGAGTTGGCTTACTTGCCAGAGTTGGACTTCCGTCAGGCGTCCTTTGAACCCGGGCATGCCGGTCAGCCGGATGCCGTTGGAGGCTTTCCAGTACGTTTCCCAAGGGGCGTCGTCAGTTACGCCAGTCCCTTTGAAGAGTTCAGGAGGCTTGGGATATTCACCTTCGGAGATCGCGGATGGGGCTACGCCTGGCAGGCCGTGGCAGACGGCACAATTCTGTTTGTAGACCTCCGCGCCGGCGAGCAGATTGGTCTCGTCCGCGGGCACCGCGGGTTCCGACCTCTGCTGCTTATCCAGATGAGCATTCAACGCAGCGTGCGCCAGTTTTTTTTCAAATGGTATAGGGGAATCGGTGACCGCGACGGGAGCGCGGCCGCTGCTGAAGTAAAGCCAAATGCCACCTAGCACTAACGCCGCTCCTAAAATGATTCCAACGATGAGCGCTTTGAGCATATTCGTCCGGTCCCCTTGGTAAGGATTCCCAATCTGGAAATTGATATGAACTACGGCCCCTTTTGAGGGCGTGCCAGTGTACGAAATCTTCCTAAATATCGCATGCAGTAAATTGAACTCACACGTCTGCCGCAAATCCGTGAACCTGCGGTGGTAATCCGTCATTGAGGCCCGCGACCGCCCTGAATGTTTGGAATGATTTGCGCCAAGGAGCAAGACGTAACCTTTCGCGGCGAGGGGCCGTCTTATCTAGGCAGAGGCCAGGTTTTCCGATACGCTGTGTCCCGAGCTTGACGGCCTCAGATTCACTCGAGATTTCACGCAAGCGCCTAGCCGCAGACTCGGTGGCAGTGTCGTCCCGATGACAGGAGAGAAGGGAATGGGTCATTTGAAATCGACGGAATTGCCGGGGCCCTATATGGAGCCGGCAAGTTCCGGACGGGCTCCAGCAGCCAGGAGCCGCTGGTGGCTGTGGATTGTCGCGCTCGCGATCGTAATTGCGTTAGGTGTTTGGTATTCGAAATCGAAGGACAGCGCCGAGGCTCAAGGTCCGGCCGGCCCTGCTGCCGGTGGAAAAGGCGGGCGGCAGGGGCAGGGGGGCCCTGGGCAACCGGTTCCCGTGGTTGTAGCTACGGCGCAACGCGGGGATTTGCCTGTCTATTTCAACGGGTTGGGAACGGTTACGGCATTCAACACGGTCACCGTGCGCAGCCGCGTTGATGGTCAGATCGTGAAGATCAATTTCACGGAAGGGCAGCTAGTGCACCAGGGCGATGCTCTAGTGGAGATCGATCCGCGCCCCTATCAAGTGCAGCTGGAGCAGGCGGAAGGGCAGCTCGCCAAAGACCAGGCGCAACTGCGCGACGTGCAGGTGGACTACGAACGATTCCAGCTTCTGTTTAAAGAGGGCGTGATCCCGAAGCAGCAGGTCGACACACAACAAGCGCTGGTCGGACAAAATCTAGGGGCAATCAAGGCGGATCAAGGAGCAATCGATAGCGCGAAGCTGCAGATTGTGTATTCACATATCATAGCGCCTATTACGGGTCGTGTTGGGTTGCGGCTGGTCGACATGGGAAACATTGTCCATGCGGCCGACACCACCGGCCTGCTAGTGATTACGCAACTCCAGCCGATAGCCGTGATTTTCAGCTTGCCGCAGGATCAACTATCCCAGGTATTGAGCAAACTCCACGGCAAACAACAACTTGCCGTGGAGGCATACGACCGCGACGACACGACAAAGATCGCTACAGGCAAGCTGCTGACGATCGACAATCAGATCGACACGACGACAGGCACTTACAAACTGAAGGCGGAGTTCAGCAACGAAAAGGAAACGCTATTTCCAAACCAGTTTGTGAACACTCACCTGCTGGTGGACACGAAGCACAACGTCACCATCGTTCCGTCGCCAGCAATCCAACGCGGTCCTCAGGGCACCTACGTCTATCTGGCGCAGAAGGACAACTCGGTGAAGATTCAGCCGGTTACCATCGCGCTGTCATCAGGGAATTCCGTGGGTATCGTGACAGGTTTGCAACCGGGCGATAACGTGGTGGTGGACGGGCAGGACAAGTTGCAGGACGGGAGCAAGATCGAGGCGCGCAGTCCGACCGGGGGCGCAGCGAATCCGCAAGGTCGACAGTCGCAAAATGCTGATCAGGCGCCGGCTCCGGGTCAACCGTCACAGAATCCCACTACGCCATCCGGCACAAAGGGCAAGCGCCAATGAGTCCGTCACGGCCGTTTATTCTGCGGCCGGTTGCGACGACCCTCTTGATGGTGGGCATCCTGCTGGTGGGCTTTGTGGCCTACAGGCAGCTGCCCATTTCAGCGTTGCCGCAAGTCGATTACCCCACCATTCAGGTGCTGACGTTTTATCCCGGCGCAAGCCCGGACGTGATGACGTCATCGGTTACTGCTCCGCTGGAGCGGCAGTTCGGCCAAATTCCCGGTTTAAATCAGATGACATCTACGAGCTCCTTCGGAAGCTCGATTATTACGCTGCAGTTTGTTCTCGATCTTAATATTGACGTTGCCGAGCAGGAAGTGCAGGCGGCGATCAACGCGGCGTCAAACCTGCTTCCAACCGATCTTCCCAACCCCCCGATCTACAGCAAGATCAATCCCGCGGATTCTCCGATTCTGACGCTGGCGCTGACTTCGTCGAGTTTGCAACTTTCCAAGGTCGAGGATCTGGCGGAGACGACGCTTTCGCAGAAGATTTCGCAATTGCCGGGCGTCGGCTTGGTCAGCATAAGCGGAGGGCAGCGGCCAGCTGTCAGAATTCAGGCCAACCCGACCGCGCTCGCGTCGAACGGGCTAAGTCTGGAGGATCTTCGCACTGCGTTGGGCCAGGCGAACGTGGACCAGGCCAAAGGCAATTTCGACGGTCCGCATCAGGCCTTCACGATTGGCGCGAACGATCAGCTGCTGACCAGCGACGGTTATCGGCCGCTGATCATCGCCTACAAGAACGGAGCCCCGATTCGATTGAGCGACGTGGCCACGGTCTTTGACGGTGCCGAGAACGTAAAACAAGCGGCATGGGCGAATGAGCATCCTGCGGTCATCCTGAACATTCAACGCCAGCCGGGTGCAAACATCATCGCGGTTGTGGATCGCGTCAAGAAACTGCTACCTCAGTTGCAGGCCTCACTGCCCGGCGCAGTGCAGGTGCAAATTCTTACCGACCGCACGACCACCATTCGGGCCTCCGTGGAAGATGTGCAGTTTTCGCTGGTGTTGACCATCGCGCTCGTCGTGATGGTGATCTTTCTTTTCCTGCGCAGCGCTCGAGCAACGATTATTCCGGCGCTGGCGGTCCCGCTATCCATCGTCGGCACGTTTGGTGTGATGTATCTGCTGGGCTACAGCCTGAACAACCTGTCGTTGATGGCGTTGACGATCTCGACGGGGTTCGTGGTCGACGACGCGATCGTGATGATCGAAAACATCAGCCGGTTTATCGAAGAGGGCGAGTCGCCGCTGCAGGCCGCGTTGAAGGGGTCGGAGCAGATCGGCTTCACGATTTTGTCGCTGACCGTTTCACTGATCGCGGTGCTGATCCCGCTGCTGTTCATGGGCGACATCGTAGGGCGGTTGTTCCGTGAGTTTGCGATTACGCTGGCGGTTACGATCATCGTTTCGGCTTTCGTGTCGTTGACGCTGACGCCCATGATGTCGGCGAAACTTTTGAAACATCAAAGCGAAAGCGAGCAAGGCTGGTTCTACCGGACCTCCGAGCGAGGATTTAAAACCGTCATTGATTTCTACGGGCGCACGCTGCAATTTGTGTTGCGTTACCGCACCACCACATTGCTGGTAACCGTCGCCACCCTCGTGGGCACCATCCTTCTTTATATCTATGTGCCGAAAGGCTTCTTCCCGGTGCAGGACACCGGCATCATCCTGGGCGTCTCCGAAGGCCCGCAGAATATTTCGTTCGCGGCCATGGCGCGGAAGCAACAGGAACTAGCCAGCGTCATCCTGAAAGATCCCGCGGTCGAGAGCATTTCGTCGTTCATCGGCATCGACGGGACGAACGCCACGATTAACAGCGGAAGAATCCAGATCAACCTGAAACCCCTGAAGCAGCGCACCGGATCCGCGTCGGACATTATTCGCCGCTTGCAGCCGCAAGTTGCGAAGGTGGACGGCATCCAGTTGTTCATGCAGCCGGTCCAGGATCTGACGGTGGAAGACCGCGTAAGCCGCACGCAATTCCAGTACAGCCTGGAGGATGTCGATCAAAGGGAACTGGCGTACTGGACTCCAAAATTCATCGAGAAGCTGCAGTCGCTCCCGGAGTTGCGCGATGTCGCGAGCGACCAATTAAATCAAGGCTTGCTGGCGACCTTAACGATCGACCGAGACACCGCTTCGCGGCTGGGAATTTTGCCGGCGACGATCGACAACACGCTGTACGACGCGTTTGGGCAGCGCCAGGTCTCGACGATGTTCACGCAGTTGAATCAGTACCACGTCATCCTGGAAGTGAACCCGCAATTCCAGCAAGATCCGGATCAGCTCAAGAATATTTACGTGCATTCTTCATCGGGGCAGCAGATACCGCTTAGCGCTTTCACGACGTTCGAGCCCGGGGCCACTTCGCTGGTCGTCAATCATCAAGGGCAATTTCCGGTCGTGACGCTTTCGTTCAACCTGGCGCCGGGGGCGTCTCTGGGAGACGCCGTGAATGCGGTCAATAAGGCCAAGGAAGAAATCGGAATGCCAGAAAGCATTCAGGCGACGTTTCAAGGCACGGCTGCGGCGTTTTTGAATTCGCTAGCCAATGAACCGATCCTGATTTTGGCGGCGATTGTTACGGTTTATATCGTTCTGGGGGTGCTGTACGAAAGCTACATTCACCCGATTACGATTATCTCCACGCTGCCGTCCGCGGGCGTGGGTGCCATCCTCGCGTTGCTATTGTGCCGCACGGAATTCAGCGTCATCGCTTTGATTGGCATCATTCTTCTCATAGGCATCGTCAAGAAAAACGCCATTATGATGATCGACTTCGCGTTGGAGGCCGAACGGAAGGAAGGGAAGTCGCCGCTCGACGCCATTTACGAGGCGTGCTTACTTCGTTTCCGTCCGATCATGATGACCACTATGGCGGCGCTGCTTGGTGGATTGCCCCTGGCGCTGGGCAGCGGCGTGGGTTCGGAGCTGCGGCGGCCACTCGGCATCACCATCGTCGGCGGACTGTTGCTGAGCCAGTTGCTGACGCTGTACACCACTCCAGTGGTCTACCTCTTCTTTGATGAAATGGCGCGGCGCGCGCGCGAACGATTCCACATCACCAACCCTGTGGAGCAGCCAGCGCACTCGGACTAAGGCGTGGAATCTTCTTCCAATTTTTCGGCGCCGTTCATTCGTCGTTCCGTGGCGACGACGCTGCTCTCTATCGCGATTTTTCTTTCCGGAGCGATTGCGTTTCGATTTTTGCCGGTCGCGCCCTTGCCCCAAGTGGATTTCCCGACGATTTCGGTCGGCGCGGGACTCCCCGGTGCCAGTCCGGAGACGATGGCCTCAGCGGTGGCGACTCCTCTGGAGCGGCAATTTGGTCGCATTGCCAGCGTCACGCAGATGACCTCGACGAGCCAGCTTGGGCAGACGGGCATCACCCTTCAGTTCGATCTGAGTCGCGACATCAACGCGGCTGCGCGGGACGTGGAAGCGGCCATCAACGCCGCGCGCGGCCAGTTGCCGGCGAACCTGCCCACAAAGCCGACCTATCGCAAAGTGAATCCGGCGGACGCGCCGATCCTGCTGCTCAGTTTGCAGGCAGACAATCTGACGCTGCCGGGCATGTACGACACGGCCAACTCCGTGCTGGCGCAAAAACTCGCGCAGGTTCAGGGGGTCGGGCAAGTGTTTGTGGGTGGCAGTTCAAGTCCCGCGGTGCGCGTCCAAGTGAACCCGCAGCAGCTCAACAGCTATGGCATTAGCCTGGACACGATCCGGTTGGTGCTCGGCAGCGCGAATGCGAATCGCCCCAAAGGGGAAACTTCCGACCTTCAGCGGCAGTGGAGCATCAACACCACCGACCAACTTTTTAAGGCGCGCGAATATCAGTCGCTGGTGGTGACCTGGCACCAGGGCGCGGCGGTGCGCTTGTCCGACGTCGGGGATGTCATCGACTCAGTCACCGACGTCCGCAACTCGGGTGTGACCAACGGCAAACCCGGAATCATTCTGGTGATCTTCCGGCAGCCAGGCGCGAACATGATCGAGACAGTCGATCGCGTTCGCGCCCTTATTCCGATCCTGCAGGCCTCCATCAATCCGTCCATGCGTATCGGCGTGATCATCGACCGAACCACCACCATTCGTTCTTCCATTCATGATGTCGAAATCACTTTGCTGATCTCCGTGGTTCTTGTGGTGCTGGTAGTTTTCGTATTTTTGCGCAGTTTTTGGGCGACCATTATCCCTAGCGTGGCGGTGCCGCTGTCACTCGTGGGAACGTTTGGGGTCATGTATCTCTGTGGATACAGCCTGGACAATCTTTCCCTGATGGCGCTCACAATTTCCACTGGGTTCGTCGTGGACGATGCCATCGTCGTGCTGGAAAACATCACCAGGCATATCGAAGATGGCATGAAGCCATACGAAGCGGCGTTGAAGGGCGCGAGCGAAATTGGATTCACGGTAATGTCGATGAGCATTTCGCTGATCGCCGTGTTCATTCCGATCTTGATGATGGGCGGAATCGTGGGCCGGCTGTTTCGGGAATTCGCGGTAGTGCTTAGCGTGGCCATTGCCGTTTCGCTCGCGGTTTCCTTGTCCACCACCCCGATGATGTGCGCGCGCTTCCTGCGGCATGACGAAGGAAAGCACGGAAGACTATATAACTTCGCGGAACGTTCGTTCGAGCGGCTGGTGCGCGGATACGACCTTGGTCTCCGGTGGGTGCTCCGGCACCAGTTCATCACCGTAATGATCCTTCTTGCCACGATTGTAACGAACGTCATGTTGTTCCGCGCTATCCCCAAGGGATTCTTCCCGCAGCAGGATACCGGGCGCATCAACGGGTTGATTCAGGGCGATCAGGACATTTCTTTTAAAGCGATCACGGACAAGATGATTGCATTTTCCAAGATCGTGCAGGCGGATCCCGCAGTGGATACGGTTTCCGCTTTCACTGGCTCAGGTAACGGTACCAATAGCGCGCGCTTGTTCATGCAGTTGAAACCAAAAAGCGTTCGCAAGATCAGCGCGGATCAGGTGATCGCGCGGCTTCGCGGCAAACTGGCAAAAATTCCTGGAGCTTCGCTCTACTTGCAGCCGGTACAGGACGTGAGCGTGGGCGGGCGGATCTCCGGTGGGCAATATCAGTACACGCTGCAGGCAGATCAGATCAGCGACCTGAGCCACTGGGCGCCGATTATGATGGAGCGCATGCGGAAGATTCCCGAACTTCGCGACGTCAATAGCGACCAACAGTTAAAGGGGCTGCAGGCTTCGTTGGTCGTCGATCGCGACACGGCATATCGCTTGGGCGTCTCCGTGCAGGCGATTGACGACACTCTCTACGATGCTTTCGGACAGCGCCAGGTGTCGGTAATGTACGAGGGCATAAATCAATACTACGTGGTGATGGAGGTCCTGCCGCAATTTCAGCAAAGTCCAGATTATCTTACCCAGGTTTACGTGGCGTCAAACACCGGCAAGCTGATCCCGCTGAGCGCATTCTCCCATTACACGCATTCGAATAGTCCGCTGACCGTGAACCATCAGGGCGTGTTTCCGGCCATCACGCTGTCGTTCAACCTGGCGCCCAATGCCTCGCTGGGCACCGCCGTGCTGGACATCGAGAACGTGCAGCGGCAGATCGCCATGCCCGCCACCATTCACGCCACGTTCCAAGGCACAGCGCAAGCGTTTCAGGATTCACTATCGTCGGAGCCGGTTTTGATTCTTGCGGCGCTCGCTGCTGTATACATCGTTCTGGGGATTTTGTACGAGAGTTACATCCATCCGATTACGATTCTCTCCACCCTGCCATCCGCGGGGGTCGGCGCACTGCTGGCCTTGCGGCTGTTTGGTCTGGACCTCAGCATCATCGCGCTCATCGGCATTATTCTGCTGATCGGTATCGTCAAGAAGAACGCCATTCTAATGATCGATTTCGCGTTGCAGACCGAGCGCGAAGAGAAAAAGTCCGCAGTCGAGTCCATCCATCATGCTGCGTTGCTCCGCTTTCGCCCCATTATGATGACCACAATGGCCGCCCTACTTGGCGCAGTGCCTCTGGCCCTCGGTGGCGGCGACGGAGCTGAGCTGAGGCGGCCCCTCGGCGTGGCCATCGTGGGGGGACTCATCGTGAGCCAAATGCTCACAATCTTCACCACGCCGGTGGTCTACGTCTATCTGGATCGGCTGCAGACCTGGCTACAAGGCTCACCAGTTCAAAGCGGAGTCACCGCGCCGGCCTCCGCCCATTCCGACTAGAAGTGGGTCGCCTTGAACTCTCCTTCGGCGCTCCCAATCGTCTAAGATAGTTGTCCGACGGACACCCGGTGAATTTTTCTTCCAATTTCTCAGCGCCTTTCATCCGGCGACCGGTGGCGACCTCGCTCATTTCACTGGCGATCCTGCTTGCCGGTGTGGTGGCCTTTCGGTTTCTTCCGGTGGCGCCGCTACCGCAAGTCGACTTTCCCACCATCAATGTGTACGCGAGTCTGCCTGGAGCGAGTCCCGAGACGATGGCCTCTGCCGTCGCCACGCCGCTGGAGCGGCAATTTGCGCACATTGCCAGCGTCACTCAGATGGTGTCCACCAGCCAGCTCGGTAACACCAACATAACGCTGCAGTTTGATCTGAACCGCAACATCGATGCGGCTGCTCGCGACGTCCAAGCCGCCATCAACGCGGCTCGCGGCCAGTTGCCTTCCGATCTCCCCGGCCAGCCGGGATATTGGAAGGTCGATCCTGCCGACGCGCCCATCATGCTGCTCGCGATGACGTCGGACAACATCCTGCTGCCCGAGATCTACGATGCGGCCGACTCCGTCATCGCGCAGAAGCTTCGCCAAACGTCGGGCATCGGCGAGGTCTTCATCGGCGGCGGCGCGCGACCCGCCGTTCGCGTTCAGGTTAATCCTGGGCTGCTCAACACCTATGGCATCAGTCTCGAAAACATTCGGTCGGTCCTAAGCGCCGCCAACTCGAATCGCCCCAAGGGTCAGCTCAACAACATCGAGCATGCATGGGGTGTCAGCGACACCGACCAGCTCTTCAAAGCGCACGAGTATCGACCTCTCATCGTCACCTGGCGCCATGGCTCCCCTGTCCGCCTTTCCGACGTAGGCACCGTCTCCGATTCCCTGGAAGACGTTCGCAACGCCGGCTTCATCAATGGCGCTCCCGGCATCATTCTGGTCGTTTTCCGCCAGCCCGGCGCCAACATGATCGAAACCGTCGACCGTGTCCGCGCGATGCTGCCGCAGTTGCAGGCTTCCATCAACCCTTCCATTCACCTCGGCGTCGTGATCGACCGCACCACTACCATTCGCGCCTCGATTCGTGAGGTAGAAATCACGCTGGTAATTTCCGTTGTCCTCGTGATCCTGGTCGTCTTCGTCTTCCTCAGAAATTACTGGGCCACGCTCATCCCCAGCGTCGCCGTGCCGCTCTCGCTGGTCGGCACGTTCGGCGTGATGTACTTGTGCGGGTACAGTCTGGACAATCTTTCGCTCATGGCGCTCACGGTCTCGACCGGCTTCGTGGTGGACGACGCGATCGTGGTGATCGAAAACATCACCCGGCATCTCGAGGCGGGCATGAAGCCCTTCGCCGCCGCCATGCAAGGTGCTCGCGAGATCGGGTTTACGGTCGTCTCCATGAGCACCTCGCTCGTAGCGGTCTTCATTCCACTCCTATTGATGGGCGGCATCGTGGGGCGGCTGTTCCGCGAATTCGCGATCACCCTCAGCGTCGCCGTGTCGATATCGCTCCTGGTGTCACTGACGACCACACCGATGATGTGCGCCCTCTTTTTGCGCCACGAAACCAAGCAACACGGGCGCTTGTACCTTCTGGCCGAAAGTGCTTTCGACCGTCTGCCGCAGACCTACGACCTATGCCTGCGCTGGGTCTTGCGCCATCAATTCCTGATGCTCTGCGTAACGATCCTCACCATGGTCGTCAGCTCGGCGCTATACATCTTCACTCCCAAAGGATTCTTCCCGCAGCAAGACGTCGGCCGCATAGCCGGCTTTATCCAGGCCGACCAGGACGTTTCCTTCAGCACCATGCGCGTGAAAGTCAAAAATTTCGCGGACATCGTTCGCCAGGATCCCGCCATCGACACGGTCATTGCCTTCACCGGCGGAGGCAGCGGCAACAACAGCGGCCGGTTTTTCGCGCAGCTCAAGCCGCTCGACCAAAGAAAGATCAGCGCCGACATGGTCATCGAGCGCCTGCGCCCAAAACTCGACGCCATTCCCGGCGCATCGCTTTTCCTACAAGCGATACAGGACATCAACGTAGGCGCCCGTTTCGCCGGCGCGCAATATCAATACACGCTACAGGCCGATCGCCTCAGCGACCTGGTCGAGTGGGCGCCCCGCCTGATGGAGCGGATGTCAAAAATGCCTGAACTTCGCGATGTAAACACCGATCAACAATTGAACGGTCTCCAAGCCTCCCTGGTCATCGACCGCGACACTGCGGGCCGCCTTGGAGTGTCCGTGTCCGCCATCGACAACACCCTCAACGACGCCTTTGGCCAGCGGCAGGTCTCCAACATCTACAAAGGCATCAACCAATATCACGTCGTCCTGGAAGTTCTCCCTCAATACCAGCGCGATCCGCAAACGCTCAGCAACATCTACGCGGCCTCGAACACCGGTAAACTCGTTCCCCTCAGCGCCTTCGCGCATTTTGAGCCGTCCACCAGCGCGCTCACCGTCAATCATCAGGGCATCTTTCCGGCGATTACTCTTTCCTTCAACCTCGCTCCCGGCGGCTCTTTAGGTCCCGCGGTAGAAAAAATCGAGGGGGTCCAGCGCGAACTCAACATGCCTCCGACCGTCCACGGGACCTTTCAAGGAACCGCGCAAGCCTTTCAGGACTCTCTCTCCTCGGAACCCTTGCTGATCCTTTCCGCCCTGGCCGCTGTTTATATCGTTCTTGGAATCCTCTACGAGAGCTACATTCACCCCATCACCATCCTGTCCACGCTTCCGTCAGCAGGTGTAGGCGCTCTGCTCGCCATACGCCTCATCAACGCCGACCTCAGCATCATCGCGTTGATCGGGATCATCCTGTTGATCGGCCTGGTCAAGAAGAACGCCATCCTCATGATCGATTTCGCGGTGCAAACCGAGCGCCAGGAAGGGAAGTCCAGCGTCGAAGCGATCTATCAAGCCTGCCTCCTGCGCTTCCGGCCTATCATGATGACGACGATGGCTGCTCTGCTGGGCGCGCTGCCGTTGGCTCTTGGTACCGGAATGGGTTCGGAGCTACGCCGGCCTCTAGGCATTACCATCGTAGGCGGGCTCATTTTCAGTCAGATGCTCACGCTGTTCACCACCCCGGTCGTTTATCTGTACCTCGATCGACTCCAGAAATGGCTCCAGCGCTCCCGAGCGCAAGCGGCCGAGCCCGCCGTGGTCCAAACCGACTAGTCGATTCTGACTCATTCGTCCCTGTACCTTTATCCACTAGACAGTGAGGGGTGTTAGCGGTTATATGGTGGGCACGGAAAGGTTCCGGGTAGGCCCTGGCCGTCGCGCACTCCGAAATGGGTCTCCAGGATTCCCCGCCCCTTGCTGAGACAATTCCGTGACCGTGTTACGACATAAAAGATCTTGGCTTCGTTCCAACAATGATTTATCGTTTGGCGCCGTCCCTTGCCCTGGATGCGTGACGATCCGGCGGAAGTCAAGTCCGCTGTCGATTGCCGCGAAGTTTGATAAATTCTGCGGCCCTCGGTGGTCGTCGTTGAATCTATGCATGTGCGGTGCAGACTTTCTTGTTTTTTGCATCATCAGTACAGATGTTCCTGGGATGTGTTAAAGGTTCGGGGGTTCCGGCTATGAAATCTCTTCGCTGCCTTCCCGTGGTTTTGCTTCTTTCTCTTTCTTCTGGATCGTATTCAGACGTTCGTGCTCAAGACACAGCCCCTCCTCCTTCTTCGCAAGCCCCGTTAGCTCGATCTCAAGAGGCGCCGGGCGCCGCCATTGCCATCCCCGGTCCGATCCGCTCGTTCTTGCGCATGGCTGCCATCAGCCAAAAGGTTTCGTCAGACGAGATCGCCCCTTTGCTGGCGCGCAACATCTTTTTGCTGGGTTATGAAGGGCCGCAGAATCAAGCTCGGGAGACCGAATATCTCATCCTGCTGAATCGCTACGTGCAGCAGGCCAGGGAGCTGGTTGCGCTGGCTGGGCCCACTGGCGTGATCCACGTTTCCAATTGCGAAGACGCCAAGCCGCTGCTGCAGATTTTGGGTTACCGGGCTCGGCCAGACTGCGGGCAAAAAGGTACTTACGTTGAAACTGTAGAGCCGCAAAAAGCATTTCTCACCATCGATTCCGGATTTCCTTTGCCGGAGCTGGAAAAGGTGCTTCAGGAGGGAAAACCCTTTGCCTATTCCGTACCAACCTCTCGCGTTCCCGTGTTGTTCGCAGAAGCCGATTGGACGGCAGCGGCAAAAAGAGCAAAGGGCCCCGAGACCAAAGATCTGATCGACACCCTGATTCACGACCCTGTTTTGGCTCGCCTGTATTGGGGCATGGGCCGGATCGACCGAGAGACGCAAGCTTCTTTACGCCAATCGCCGGGTCTCAAGAAACTCTACCCAGTAGCCGCCGTGCTGGATTTCTACGGAAGTCACATTCGCATTCGCTCCGGACGCGTTCAGGTTCCAGGCGGAACACCAGCCGAGGCGGCCTGGAAAGACTTGGTCGGTGTCAGCCCGGACTCTCCGGGTGACTTTGTCGTCCGGTTGCTCTCCAAAGACAACGGCTGGCTCGCCGCCTACTTTGATTCTTTGTCGCGCGTCAACCAGGTTCAGCAGGCGCACTTCACGGAAGCGCGCAGATTACGCCGCGATTATGAGGCGCTACGCGGAAAGGAAAATTCCACTGATGCTACACGAGGCGTTTTCCGATCCGACCCGCGCCTGTTGCTTCTATTGACGCGTCTCCAGTGGGATTCCAACGGCCAGCCGCATGTCCCTGGAAATATTGAGGCGTGGAAGAAGATTCTCGCTCAGAAGAGTGATTCCAGTGTCGTCCGTGAGTGGGGCCGCCGTTCCAGACACTGGGATAACCCGGAGCAACTGCTGGAAGGCATGTTCGCGCTTTCTCGCGTGCAGTCGGAATCTGGCCCTCTGCAAGCCTATTTGATGATGTGCGACCTCGACAGCAGCCGCTCCAGTGATCACCGCTTAAGTCCGGAGACCGTAGCTCTCCTGGCTGCCAAATACTCCCAGTTTAGCGACCAGTACCTGATCTTTTCCGAGTTTCCCGCTTTGGACGACTCCTCGATCGACAACTTTATTACCGTAGCCTCATCGCTCGACGGTATTCACAATCAGAGCCTGCGGGGCAACGCCATGGGAACGTTTCAGGCCACCATCGGCATCTGGCAAATCCTCGCGCGCCAGGGAGAAATACCTCGAGAGGAGCTGAACAGTTCCTTCCAAAAAGTTATCAAGCCCTTTGGCAAGATTCCGTCTCCTACGCAACTCTTCGATGCCGGCCGTAGCTCGCTTCGTGAAGTCGCCTTGGTTGCCACCGGCAAGCAGCAAACTTCTCAGGACCAGCTCATCGAACTGCTCGCGGGTCCAATCCAGGTAAGTGCCGAAGGCCAGCGGATCCATCAGGCGCTGGCGAATCGCATGCGCTCGGTGATGGATGCGCAGCGATTAGTTCCCCTGGATTCGATTGTTACGCTTGGCGATGGTTTGCACGACGTCGCGCATGTGAAGTCGCAAACCAATACGCTCCTTCCGCTGGCGGCGGAACTTCGCGAATTTGAGATGCCGCAACCCATTTTTAAAAACAGTGAACGGGATCAGTGGGCGGCGGGCATCTACAATAACCATCACACCGAAACGCAGATGCGCACCGACTTGACGAAGGTGGTCAAGTCTCCCAACTCGGACCAGCAATTGGCCGAGGCGCGCGGCCAGCTCGCTTCCGCGCTCAGGGACACGCTCGTAGGCCTCAACTACGCCTATTACGAACCACCAGGCGCGCAGATTCTCCACAACAATCCGCTCTTCGTGCGTTCCCATGACTTCGCGGGAGACACCGTGACCGGCGTCGAGAAGCAAGCCTGGCAGGCTCCCCAGTTGTTCGGCGCGGGTTCCCCGGCCGGCGGAGGCGCGCGCCTTGTCGGTTCGCTGGCTGATCTCCCCTACGTCCTGGCGGACGCGGAGCAGGACTTTATCGCTCCGGAAAATGTGCAGGCATTGATCTGGCGGCAAGTTGTTCCCGGTCTACTAACTAGCGCCGTCGTGCCCCGGTGGTGGGGCATCAGCCGCGATGAACTGCACGCCGTCGCCCTCTATCAGCGGGCCGGCGAAGAACTCCTTGAAGCCGCGCAGCAGGACGATGAGCTGCGCATCCAGGTGATGCGCATCTTTTCCGATCGTATGTCTCCGCAGCGTACCGAGTTTGTCGAGCAGGCCCTCCATGCGGGACACGCGACGCAGCTCTGCCTGCAACTGATGCCGGCGGACACCTTCTACCTTGCCGCCGAATATCACCGTAGATTTTCCGACCGCAAGAACTCCTTCGGGGCGGCTGGCGTTGAACTCGGCGCCCTGGCTCAAAGCAATCCCGACGATGTCGACCTCGAGCGTCTCTCGCGAGACTTTGGCGTGCCGCATCCCGCACTGGAGCAGAGTTATGCGCGCCAGCTTCTGAACGTGCAGCCGTTCCCGGCTTTCATGGGTTACTCCAGCCGCTTCCTGGCGGAGTCATGGGATTCCAATAATTTGTTCTGGGCCCGCCTGGCGGATGAAAAAGGATATTCACCGGTTCTGTTGAATCGTCTGGTTCCTGAACTTACGCGTCGCATGGTCGAGAAGATTTTTGCCACGGACCTGGAAGATTGGCCGGCGCTCTTGCGCGCCGCACGCGAGACGGGTGACGAGTTTCGGTTGGGGAAGAACACTGCAGTGGCAAATACGGGTGTGATTTCTCAGCCGTAGATCGCCTGTCTTGATCGCCTGTCTTGAAAAAGACAGTACTTTTCGCTGCCAGGCCGCAGCCGGCACGACATGCGTTAAATGGGGATAGGACGCCATGGCTAAACGATACTTCGTGGTTCTCATGCTCGTTATCGGTTTTCTCTCGGGATCCGGAACTCGCATAGCTGCTCAACAGGATGGAACTCGCTTTCGCGTTTCGGTCGACCTCGTGCAATTGAACGTGGCCGTCACCGACTCGAAAGGGAACTACATTACCGGTCTCAAGCACACCGATTTCATCATTGCCGAGGATGGCATCACGGAAAAGATCGCCACATTTGAAGAGGGCAATGGCCCGACGCGGAGGCTCCTGGATGCGCCACCGGAGGCCACGAAGACCGCCGCAGGGTCGGGAAGTCAGGGTGATGGCTCCCCCTCGCAAAATCCGAACGAAACGCTCGGCGAAGCCATCGCCGGAGCGAATGTGTTCATCCTGTTCGACACCAGCAATTATATGTATCGGGGTTTCGTCTTCGCGCAGGATGCTATTTCCGATTTCGTGCGCTCCTTGGAGACCGCCGACAAGGTCGCTTTTTATTCCTACAGCCGCGACCTGTACCGTTCCGCGCCCCTCACCGCTGACCGCTCGGAGGTGGTTCGCGGCGTGCGCACCACGGTCGCCGGGGATGACGCCGCACTGTACAACTCGCTTTTGCTGACGTTGAAGGACGCCTCCACGTTTACTGGAAGAAAGGTCGTCGTCGTGTTTTCCAACGGGCCCGACAATGCCAGCATGGTCCCGCCCGAAGACGTCGCCGAACTCGCGCAATCCACCGGCATCCCCATCTACATGATCAGCACGCGCGAAGCGAAATTGGAGCCGGTTTCAACGGTCGTCTTTGAGCGCATGACCGCGGCCACAGGTGGCAAAGCCTATTTCGCCAACAGTTGGCGCGATGAACGCCGCGCCTTCGCCTCCATTCGCGACGATCTGGGCCACCTCTATTCGTTCAGCTACTACCCGGAGCCCAATCCCAACCGCGGCTGGCGCGCCATCAACGTGCGACTCGTCGGCGAGCACGCCAAGAAGTACCACGTCCGCACCCGCAACGGGTATCGCCCCCAAACCAACCGCTTCCAGACCGAGAGCGCCCCAGCCTCCGTCTCGCTGGCCGTCCCGAACCAACGATAGTCAGCTCAGTGTCACCAACGCGTCGCGACACGGCGACACCTGTAGCGGAGGGGCGAAGTCCTCGTAGCCCTGCGACCTCTAGCCCGCCCTCGCGTAGTCGCTGAAGCTTTAGCCGGGCCAGCCGTCCCAGCCAAACCTGAAGTTGCGCCCCGCCACCCGTCGTGAAACAATCCCGGCCCATGCTCACGCCTAAAAACGTTCGCTCTTTTATACTGGTCGTTGTCCTACTCTCCTGCCCAGGCATTCTCCGCGCTCAGTCCACCAGGCCCGAACCCGAAAAACAGCTAGCCCACGACATGTACAAACAATTCATCGAAATCCAGTCGGGATACACCACCGGTTCAACGACTCCGGTGGCCGAGGCCGCCGCCGCTCGCCTGAAAGCCGCCGGTTTTCCTGATTCCGATATCTTTCTCGGCGGCGCCATCCCGAAGAAGGGCAATCTCGTTGTTCGCTATCACGGCACTGGCGCCCGCAAACCCATCCTGCTTCTCGCGCATACCGATGTCGTCGAAGCCAAGCGCGAAGACTGGACCATGGAGCCGTTTCAACTGATAGAGAAGGACGGTTTTTTTTACGGACGCGGCACGGGTGACGACAAGGCGCAAGCCGCCCTATGGATTGCCAACCTGATTCGCTACAAGCAGGAGGGGTTTAAGCCAGATCGCGACATCATCGTCGCACTCACCGCCGACGAAGAAGGCGGCGGCCCCTACAGCGGCATCGAATGGCTGCTCAAGAATCATCGCGATCTGATCGATTCCGAGTTTGCGTTGAACGAAGGCGGTTGGGGCGAATCGCTCGACGGCAAGAAAATCTCGAACGACGTGCAGGTGAGCGAGAAGTACGTCATCAACTTTCGCTTCGAGGTTCACAACAAAGGCGGTCACAGCTCTCTGCCGGTTTCGGACAACGCGATCTATCATCTGTCCGCGGCGTTGGAGCATCTTTCGAACTTTGGCTTCCCGCTCAAGACCAACGAAGTCACCGCAGCGTATTTCCAGCAGATGTCCAAGATTGAAAACGGCCCGAACAAGGAAGACCTCGCGAAGGCCGCCGCAGGCTCGCAAGAAGCGATGACCCGCCTTGCCGCCGCGGCTCCCGCATGGAACGCCACGCTGCGCACCACGTGCGTCGCCACACAACTCGAAGGCGGCCACGCCATGAACGCGCTTCCCCAGCTCGCCGCCGCCACGGTCAACTGTCGCGTATTGCCGGAGGATTCCGCGGAATACGTTCAGAGCACACTGCAAAAAGTAGTGGGAGACGATCAGGTAAGCATCAAAATCCTGGGCGATGCTTCCGCCGGACCCGCTTCGCCGATGCGCCCAGACCTCCTAGGCGCAATCAACCGCACAACCGAAAAAATCTGGCCCGGTGTTCCAACGGTGCCAATGATGGTCATGGGCGCCACCGATGGCAAATACTTGCGCATCGCCGGAATACCAACCTACGGCGTCCAGGGAATTTTCTTTGATCGCAACGACATCCGTTTCCACGGCCGCGACGAGCGCGTCCCCGTCCAATCCTTCTACGAAGGCCAAGCCTTCCTCTACGACCTGGTGAAGGTCCTAACAAAACCTTAGAGGCCAGCGCCTCTTCGTTGCCGGGCACAGCACTGCTGCGCCCGAGCTTGCCCGGACTCCCAAATCCGCGAAAATTTGATTTTGAACTCTCCCCGGTTTCCCGCTGATCCGTCACGAACTCCCAATCAAATATCCCGTCAAAAACACCAGTAACCCGCCAACAATCACCTGAAAAGCCGCCTGCAAAAACGGCGTATCCATATACCGGTGCCGAATGAAGGCGATCACCCCAAGCTCCACCATGACCACGAATACCGCTACCGTGGTGGCGATATGGAAATTCGAGATCAGGAACGGTAATGTGTGCCCGATTCCGCCCGCCGTGGTCATCAATCCCGTCGCCACCCCTCGGATCCACGGCGATCCCCGGCCTGTGAGCGAGCCATCATCCGAAAGCGATTCCGCAAACCCCATCGAAATACCTGCGCCAACGGAAGCTGCGAGCCCGACCAAGAATGCATCCGAACTCTTCTGCGTCGCAAAGGCTGCCGCAAACAACGGCGCCAGCGTCGAGACCGAGCCGTCCATCAAGCCCGCCAGCCCCGGCTGAATCACCTGCAGCAAAAACAATTTCCGGTGCGATTCGTCCTCTTGCGCCTTGGCGCTTTGCGTTAAATGTTTTTCTTCGAGGTTCCCCGCCGTCTGTGTGTGCTTGCGTTCTTCGTCCGCGAGCTTGTTCAACAATTCTCGGGTGGAGGCATCCGTGGTTCGCGCGACGGCTCGCTGGTAGAAGCGCTGCGCCTCCAGCTCCATCACTTCGGCTTGACGCCTGGCGACGTTCACGCCCAAGGGGCGCACCAGCCATGTGGGACGCCGCGTCAGAAACCCTTTGACGTTCTCCCGGCGGATGAGCGGGATGCGGTCGCCGAAGCGCTCTTTGAACATCGCCAGCAACCTGTCGCGGTGCACGGCCTCTTCCTCGCGCATCTCCTCAAACATCGTTGCCGTCGCGGGATAGGACTCCCGCAGCGCGTCCGCAAACTCGCCGTAAATTCGCCCGTCCTCTTCTTCCGACGCGATGGCCAGCGCCACAATCTCCTTCTCCGTCAAATCCTTGAAGGCTTTTTTGATCAAGTTTCTTTCCCTCGACTCTTTCGAGAAAGCAGCATCGCATAAAGCGCGCGCCAGTGTCATCTGGCCTTCCCGCTGAATCCAATGTTCGGATCCGCAGCGCTACAATTTTCACTCGCTTCACTGGACAGAAGACAAGAAGTCCGCGATATGAGCAAGCCAAACAAGAGGAGCTAGCTGCATTCAATAGCTCTGCTGGACGCTAGGCGCGTACCTTCCTAATTTGACGCGGAATCGTGAGCGATCAGGACATCCTTGGAGCTTTCCTCTAGATTGGGTAAAAGCCAGCGGAAGAGCAATGTTGCTGCAAGTCCGCCCAGGAATTGAGCCATCACGAACCAGGGCACATCGCGAGGCCGAATCCCCGCGAACGTGTCGCTGAGACATCGGGCGATTGTGACCGCGGGATTCGCGAACGACGTGGACGCGGTAAACCAATACGCGGCGGTGATATACGCGCCGACAGCAAAGGGAACAGCGTCGGATCGAAGCCGCGAACAGCCCCAAATGACGGAAACAAGCCCGAAAGTCGCAACAAATTCACTCAAGACTTGAGGCGGGCCATTTCGCACATGGCCTGAGAAGGAAATCAATGGAAGTCCAAACATCAAGTGCGCAACGATAGCCCCGCTGATTCCGCCTAGTATCTGACCGACGATGTAGTAGGGAGCCTCTTTCCAAGGCAAGCCTTGCTCGAGGGCATCCACGAGCGTAACGACCGGATTCAAGTGCGCGCCGGAAATCCGGCCAAACGCAAAAATCAAAGCCACGAGCGCGGCGCCTGTAGCAACCGTATTCGCAAGAAGCGCTAAGGCTGTATTGCCGCCCGCAAATCGCTCGGCCATCACCCCTGAGCCGATGACGGCGGCGACAAGGAAGCCAGTCCCAAGGATTCCGCGACCAGCTGGCGCGCAAGTGAAATTTTCATTCGTGCCCGATGCGATCGATTTCTTTGCGGATGGCGAGTTTGTCGAGGCTGGCTATCGGCAGGGAAACAAAGAGGCTGATTCTGCGATCGAGAATCAGGAACGCATCTCGAAAGGCGTTTTCAACCGTCTCGCTTGAGCCCTCAACCGCGGCGGGATCAGGAACTCCCCAATGCGCCGTGATCGGCTGTCCGGGCCAGATCGGACAGACCTCACTTGCTGCGTTATCGCACATCGTAAAAACAAAATCCAATTTCGGTGCGCCGGGCATCGCGAATTCGTCCCAACTCTTGCTGCGCAACCCGTCTGTCGGAAGATTCGCGGACTTCTAACTGCTTCAGCGCCACGGGATGTACGGCGCCCTTCGGATGGCTGCCGGCACTGTATGCCGTGAAATTTGGGCAGCCTTTTCGATTTAGAATCGATTCCGCCATGATCGACCGCGCCGAATTTCCGGTGCAGAGGAACAAGATTGTAGCGACCTTGCATAGTGTGTCTCGATTCAAGCTAGCTTTTCAGTTGCAGAGGCTGGACCGCAGCAGGATTTTATCGGAAGAATCGGCTTCA
This sequence comes from uncultured Acidobacteriota bacterium, assembly GCA_963721915.1. GTDB lineage: Bacteria > Acidobacteriota > Terriglobia > Acidiferrales > UBA7541 > Acidiferrum. The sequence goes on from CAVRLD010000019.1 coordinate 91,501, forward strand.
CCGCGCGAACGAACGCGCTCATGAATTTCCCATCCACTTGCGGCGCAATCGCCTCCACGTCAACTTGCCGCCAGGAATTCCCGCGCATCCTCAACGCGATAAATCCGCGTCGGCTCCACCTCTACTTGCTCGAATCCGGCGGCTGTCAGCTTGCTTCGATACTCATTCTCTTCGAGCGCTCCGGCGATGCAGCCAATCCACAGAAGCACGCTCTTACGAATTTCCGGCAGCATCTCGCCGCGAGTCACGACGTCGGACACCGCGAATCGTCCTCCGGGTTTCAGCACTCGAAACGCTTCTCGCAACACTCGCTCTTTATCTGCCGAAAGATTGATCACGCAGTTCGAAATGATCACGTCCACCGAATTATCCGGCAGAGGAATATGCTCGATTTCGCCCCTCAGGAACTCCACATTACCGACGCCGGCCTTGGCTTTGTTCTCGTTCGCGAGCGCCAGCATTTCATCGGTCATGTCGAGGCCATAGGCTTTGCCGGTCGGCCCGACACGCTTCGCCGATAGCAACACGTCAATGCCGCCGCCCGAGCCCAGGTCGAGCACGACTTCGCCGGGATTTAATTTGGCCAACGCCGTGGGATTTCCGCAGCCCAGCGACGCCAGCATCGCCTCGGCCGGAATTTGCCCCATCTGTGATGCGTCGTACAAGTTGGACGTAATCGGATCGCATCCGGAGCTTTCGGCAGGCGCGGCCCCACAGCAGGAACTCCCACTCCTCACTCGCAACGCCGCCTGTCCGTATTTCTCTTTCACCACATCTCTTATGTTCGTCTCACTCATCTCACTCTCCTATTTGCAAATTTGTACGATCTCCTGCGGCTTCACGGCTTTGTTTCGCGTGCAGCATTCCGCGTACAGAAATCCCAGCACGTCCTGCAGCGCTTCGGTGTTCGCCGTGTAGCGCAGGAATGTGCTCTCGCGCCGTACCTTCACGAGGTCTTCGTTCTTCAATTTGTCGAGGTGATGGGACAGCGTAGAGCTCGGAATATCCAGCTCCGACTGAATATCGCCGACCACCAGCCCTTCGGGGTGCGCCGACAACAGCAACTGCATGATGCGCAGCCGCGGCTCGGTGCCCATCGCCGAAAACATATCGGCATAGCGGGCGACCTCCTCGGCACTCTTCTTACTCGAAAGCGGGGCCATACTTCGATAATTGCAGAAATATGGTACCGCGTCAAGTCTCACCCTCAACTTTCTAAATTTTTACCGGATTGGTTGTCGGTGAACGCCCCGCTAGCTTCGGACTTTTTCTGATCGTACTAACAGTACTTACACTTGCGTTAGTAACGTGATGTTACCAACTGTTCAGAAGATTTTCTCCCAGGCGTAACCTTGCCCGCGCCTCTCCGGAATAGAACAGCACTCCAGCCTTTTCCCATTTCATAGGAGACCAAATGAACCGAAAGTCCTTGAAGACTCTGAGGTTTGTGCGCAGAAATGCGCATAGTTTAGCTCTAACCGCTCGAAAAGTACTCGCCGCCGGCGTGTCCGTGGCATTCGCGCTGACTTCCGCGGCCGTGGGATTCAATCCTGCGCCGGCCGAGGCCAAGGGACGCCCCGCCCTGCCGCAAGCGCAAGCGTCGGTACCGAGCAGCCAGTGCTCTTTGAACTCCGCTCATGGCGAAATCAAGCACGTCATTTACATTCAATTCGACAACGTCCACTTCACTCGCGATAACCCGAATGTCCCCTCCGATCTCGAGCAAATGCCCCATCTCCTCAACTTTTTCGTGAATAACGGCATCTTCTCCAGCAACCACCACACTCCGCTCATCTCTCACACTGCCGACGACATCATCACCTCGCTCACCGGCGTTTATGGCGAGCGCCACGGCCAACCTGTTTCCAATAGCTTCAACTATTTCAACCCGGCCGAGCCCGATGGCCTCGGATCCACGTTCACGACCTCCTTTACCTACTGGACGGACATCGTCGATCCCGTCGCCGATCCCACCTTCAGCCTGCTCACCCCTTCGCGTAAAAATGCCCCGGCGCCGTGGGTGCCCTTCACGCGTGCAGGATGCAATGTGGGTGCCGTGTCCATCGCCAACATGGAACTGGAAAACACCCATGCGGACATCACCACGGTTTTCGGTGCTGGTTCCCCAGAAGCTACGGAAGCAGCCAGTAATTCCTCGCAGGCCACCAAGGACTTCGTCGGCATCGCCATCCACTGCGCCGCGGGTGATGCCGTCTGCGCCGCCGGCAACAATAAGCCCGATGTTCTGACGGACGAACCCGGAGGCTATAACGGTTTTAGCGCCCTTTTTGGTCACAAATATGTTGTGCCAGTTATCGCCCCATCCGGCCTGAACGATCTCTCCGGCAATCCCATCACCGGATTTCCGGGCTTCGGCGGCATCTCCGCGGCTCAGTCGCTTGCCTATACCGCCGCGATGCAGGAGCATGGAGTGCCCGTCACCTACTCCTACATCTCCGATGCCCACGAAAGTCACTCTTTTCCGTTCCGCGCGTTCGGGCCAGGTGAGGCCGCCTACGTAAAGCAACTTGCCGCGTACGACACGGCCTTCGACGCGTTCTTCACCCGCCTGGCTAACGACGGCATCAATCCCAGCAACACCCTGTTCATCCTCACCGCTGACGAGAACGATCACTTCGCGGGAGGCCCGCCACTCAATGCCAGCTGCGATGGCGTCAATGTTCCGTGCGCTTATACGCCAGGCAGCACCGGCCCGAACACCGTCGGCGAAATCCTGACCAATATCCAGGCGCTCCTGGGTCAAGAGGATCCGGCTGTCGTGAAGACGCCCTTCGACATTCACTTTGATATGGCGCCGGCGTTCTACGTCAGCGGACAGCCTGCCCGCGACGCTGCCATCGCTCGCCAGTTTGAGCGCGATGCTGCGAAGCTCACCGCGGTCAATCCCCGAACGGGCGCAACCGATACGCTGACCCAGTTTCTCGCCGACCCCGTCGAACTCAGTTTGTTGCATATGGTCACCGGCGATCCTCTGCGCACTCCCACGTTTGTGATGTTTGGGAATCCCGACTACTTCTTCCAGACATCTGTGCCCGCTGGCGCTCCGAACGTGGGCGTCAATCCCGGGTTCGCTTGGAACCATGGAGGCGTCTCCCCGGACATTAACAACACCTACCTTTCGCTGGCTGGTCCCGGCGTCAAAAGCGCTGGGCTCACCAACTCCGTATGGTCCGACCATACTGACATTCGCCCCACGCTCCTGAGCCTGGTGGGCTTGAAGGACGACTATCAGAGTCAGGGTCGCCTCCTCGTTGAGGATCTGCATCCCTGGGCTTTGCCCCACGGCGTGGGAGGGAATAGCGACCACTTCGCGGAATTTGCCAACGCTTACAAGCGCATCACCGCTCCGGTCGGCGACCTCGGCCTCGCCAGCTTGAAAGTCTCCACCGCCGCGCTCGCAGGGGACGATGCTACCTACAACAACCTCGAGAACGCCCTGCAAGTCATCACCAGCTTTCGCAATCAACTTGCCGATGAGATGCTCGCACGCCTCACCGATGCGGAGTTCGGAGGCAAGAACATCAATGGCGAAGACGAGCGCCTGCTAGTGCAACAGGCCAATGCCCTGGCGGACTCCGTGCAAGTTCTCGCCGCCAGCCTGAAGTAGGCGCACTGGACGTCATAACCGTCAAACGCGTCACACGCAAGCCTGCGCCAGGAAGCTCATCACTAAGCTTCCTGGCGCTTTTCTCTTTTTCTACCGTAAATTTGCGAAGCCGCGGTTACGCAACGCGAAAATGCCCCGGTCGGGAAGAATAGTTCCGGTTTGCCAACCGGGACTTATCGCGTGGCGGCCCAAATCGAAATGCCGAACGGCTACTTCCTCGGTGTGCGCCTATCTCGGGAACTTACTAGCTTTCCGTTCGGCGCTGACGAGTCTGTACTTTGCGGCGATCATACTGCGCGCAGGTACTCGTGGACAAGCTGGATCGCGGTGGCGCCCTCTCCCACTGCAGATGCGACGCGCTTGACGGAGCGGCAGCGCGCGTCGCCGACAGCGAACACTCCCGGCATGCTCGTCTCCAAGAAAAAAGGCTCGCGCTCGAGCCTCCACCCGCTGGGCGCATGGCCCGAGCGGAGCAAGTCGCGGCCGGTCAGGATGTATCCCTTGGCATCCATCTCGACGGTGCCCGCGAGCCACTGAGTATGAGGCGTGCCCCCGACGAGAACGAACAGACCGGCGGCGGACAATTTCTCGCGCTTACCGTCGACGCGTTCCACAGTGACCGCCTCGAGGCGTTTGTCACCATGGCCCTCCACTACCCAAGTCCCGAGTCGCACGTCGATGTTGGAATGCGCGCCGATCTGGCGAATGAGGTAGTCGGACATGCTTGCGGCAAGAGACTGGCCGCGAACGACCATCGTGACACGCGAAGCGAACCGCGCCAGGTGTATAGCCGCCTGTCCCGCCGAGTTGCCAGCGCCCACGATAAGGACCTCTTCGCCTGTGCAAGGTGGCGCCTCGCTCATGGCGACGCCGTAGAAAACACCAACTCCCGCGAAACGCTCGAGGCTAGGTACGTCCAAGCGGCGGTAGGCCACACCAGTTGCGATGACAACTGTCCGGCTTTCTATCTCCGCACCGTCCGAAAGGGTCGCGATGAGCCGCATCCCGTCTGCGCGCAGTCTGGTGGCCGCCTTGCTGAAGACGACGGAAACACCGAACCGCTGTGCCTGCTCAAAAGCTCTATGCGCAAGCTCCCCTCCGCTTATACCCCGCGGAAAGCCGAGGTAATTCTCAATGCGGGAACTCGTTCCAGCCTGGCCACCGATGGTCTCTGGGTCGAATAGGACTGTGCGCAGACCTTCGGACGCGGCGTAGACCGAGGCCGCGAGTCCAGCTGGGCCGGCTCCCACGATGGCCACATCGTAGAGCCCAGGTTCCGGCGTGGTCCTGGCGCCTAACGCCACCGCTACCTGCTCGTTGGTTGGGTCGACGAGCACGGCGCCGGAGTGAATGCAAAGCACAGGTAAACGTGATCCGTCCACGCCAGCCTGGGCAAGGATCCGCCTACCTGCTTCCGACTCGCTATCGTAAAACCCAAAGGGGACCGTGGTACGCTCCAGGAGGTCGCGCAGTTGGTGGGAGCGCGGATTCCACTGCTCGCCGATGATCCGAATCGCCTCGAAGCCACGCTCCTGGCTGGTCGGGCGCAAGCCTCCGAGAAGATCGTCGACAACCGGGTAGAGCCGTGTGACCACAGGTTCGCAGGGCTTGTAGAGGAAGTAGTCGATCCGTCCCGTCCGCATCGCTCCAGTAATAAGGTCGAATGCCGAAGGGTCAACGTATCGCGCGCTCAGAACCCTCCGGGCGCTGGGAAAGAGCTCACGAGCACGCTGCAGTAGCAAGAGGAGGTCTGCGTCTCCTAGGTCCCGCGAGACGATGAGCAGGGCGACGGTGATGCCTGCGACGGAGAGTGCCGCCAGGGTCGCGTGTGCCTCACTCGCAGTAGCGGCCGTGCGTATCTCGTATTCGCTTGCGTAACGAGAGGTCAACGCGCCGGCAAATGTCGCGAGGTCGTCCGAGTCGTTGTCAACAACCAGGAAAACTGAGTCGGCACCCCCACTGCGCTCACGTTCGGTCCTCACGATTGTGTTCAGACCGTTCATTGTACGCTCGCCGGGCTCCCAGCGAATAGCGCCCGAGTCACGCTACTCTGACGTAACCGCGATTAGGTAAGCGTTGCCGACAATCCGGGAGCTAGGTCGCCGGGCTCTACTTCATTAGTCGCGAACCGTTGATCAGGATGTCCACGAGTCTCCTGGCGCTTTTCTGCCAGTCGGGGCCGGTGGCTACGTTGGAGACGCCAATCAGCGCGCGAAGCAGGTCGAATGGCTCGAGGTCTTTGCGTATGTCGCCGCTCTTTATGGCAGTCTTTCACAAGCGCATCGATCGCTCCCATAACCTGAACGCGGGAAGAATCGTACAGCCTCGAAGGACCGCCGACGACGCTATTCAGCGCCGATGCGATGATCTGCTTTGTGGCAATGTAGTCAACGAACAGCATCATCCAGGCCCGCAACGCCTCGATCGGAGGCAGGCTCGCGGATAGTTCCCGTTGTGCTGCCGCCAGCTTTTCCACCTCGGTGCGATAAACGGCCTCGATCAGGGCATCGCGCGTCGGGAAATGGCGGTATAAGGTTCCCGGCCCCACACCCGCCTGTTTGGCGATGTCGTCCAAACTCGCATCTGCACCTGACCGGGTGAATGCCGCCTTGGCCACTTCCAAAATGCGCTCGCGGTTGCGTTGCGCGTCACGTGCGCGGCTTTCGCCCGGAACGTTTGGAAGGTTTCCTGGGCATAAAAGAGACATGTAACCGGAGACAGTCTCCGAATATCTAATCATTCGGAGACACTCTCCGTTTTACCGAAGTCCTGGCGGCCCGTCAATACCGGTGGCGTAGGCACGGAACTCGAACGGGCCAATACAAGGAGGAAACACAATGGTGGACGTATTTGGGGCAACCTCAACAACAGAGGAAGTTTTGGCTGGCGCGAATCTGCACGGTAAGCGGATTCTCGTCACGGGCGTTTCGGCTGGGCTTGGCGTGGAGACGGCACGGTCTCTTGCCGCGCACGGCGCGCAGGTCGTCGGTGCGGCGCGGGATTTGACGAAGGCCAAAGCGGCGACCGACCAGGTACGGAAGGACGCGGCGGCCAATGGCGGGAGTTTCGAGCTGGTTGAGCTCGATCTTGCCAGCTTGAAAAGCGTTCGGGCCTGCGCCGACGCATTAGTGGCAAAGGGCGATTCTTTCGACGTGGTCATCGCCAACGCAGGAGTGATGGCAACACCGTTTGGACATACAGCGGACGGCTTTGAAACACAGTTCGGCACCAATCACCTCGGCCACTTTGTCCTGGTGAACCGGATTGCGCGCCTTCTTCGCGCAGGAGGGCGACTAATCAATCTGTCTTCTTCCGGCCACCGTTACTCGAACGTTGACCTTCAGGATCCCAACTTTGAGCGGACGCCCTATGAGCCATTCGTCGCCTACGGCCGATCGAAGACGGCAAACATTCTCTTCGCCGTTGCGTTCGACCAAAGGCACCGGGAGCGCGGCGTGCGCGCCGCGGCTGTGCATCCAGGAGGCATACACACTGAACTGGGTCGCCACATAGACCCAAGCCGCATGCAAGGGATTATCGAACAGATGAACCAGCAGCTTGCGGCGGAGGGAAAGGCGCCTTTTCAGTGGAAGACCATTCCTCAAGGAGCCGCCACTTCCGTGTGGGCCGGTGTCGTGGCTCCCGCTGACGAGATTGGCGGCCGATACTGCGAGAACTGCCACGTCGGGCGGATTGTTCCCGACCACGTGACCATTAGCGCCATCAGCGAAGGAGTGCGCGGGTATGCGCTCGATCCGAAAAATGCTGAAGCGCTCTGGAAGAAGAGTGAAGAACTCGTTGGAGAGTCTTTTTAGACGGCGGGGTTCAGCTTGGGAACAGGAATTTATTCATCGTCATAGAAGTGAAGTAAAGGAGAAATTGTGATGCGTGTATTCGTAACTGGTGCTTCAGGTTTCATAGGTTCCGCGATCGTTCGGGAGCTAATGGATGCGGGACATAGGGTGCTCGGCATGGCTCGCTCGGATGCGGCTGCCGCGTCCATTGCCGCCGCAGGAGCCGATGTACATCGCGGTTCGCTCGAAGATATCGAGAGCTTGCGCAGCGGAGCGGTCGCTGCGGACGGGGTGATCCACACGGCCTTTATCCACGACTTCTCGAACTACGCGCCTGCCGCCGAGACGGATAGACGCGCCATTGAGACACTGGGAGCCGCCCTCGCGGGTTCAGAGCGCCCGTTGGTCGTCACTTCCGGAACCCTGCTCCTTCAGCGCCAAGGCCCGCTCGCAACGGAACAGGATGCGCCCATTCCCAGTTTTCCGCGCAAGTCCGAACAGGCGGCAGCGATGGCCTCGCGTGGCGTGCGCGTCTCCGTGCTGCGCCTTCCTCCATCGGTCCATGGGGACGGCGATCATGGCTTCGTTCCGGCTCTCATCAAGCTCGCGCGTGAGCAGGGGGATTCAGGGTACGTGGGTGACGGTCTTAACCGCTGGCCCGCCGTGCACCGGCTCGATGCTGCTCATCTCTACAGGCTCGTACTCGAGAAGGGTTCCGCAGGAGCGAGCTACCACGCCATTGGCGACGAGGGCGTGCCCTTCCAGGACATCGCTGGCGTGATCGGCCGCCGCCTGCACGTACCGGTTGTCAGCAAGTCGCCCGAGCAGGCCGCCCACCACTTTGGTTGGCTCGCTCACTTCGTTGGTGTCGACTGCCCGGCGTCAAGCAAGCTAACGGAGGAAAAGCTGGAATGGCAGCCGAGGCAGCCGGGGATTATTGCCGACCTTGAACGAGGGACCTATTTCGAACCAGAACAGACCACGCACGCGGCCCAATCGCACCGTTAAGGATGTGGACTGTATAAAACACATGTCGCAAGATCATGCTGTACAAAATGCAACGCTGCGCTGAAGCAAAAGGTAAAGGAGCACCTATGGCAAACGAAACCGCTGGAACTAGGAAGGATAGAGTCGCGATCATCACTGGTGGGAGCCGCGGCCTCGGACGCAACACTGCGGTGAATCTGGCAGGGCGGGGCGTCAATGTCATTTTTACTTATCGCTCGAATCAGAAAGAGGCCGACTCACTCATCCGCGAAGTCGAAGCGATGGGAAGGAAAGCAGCGGGATTTCGGCTCGACACCGGTGACATTCACGCATTTGACGGGTTCGTGGCGGATGTCCGCAAGACGCTGCACGGTTGGGGACGAGATCGGTTCGACTATCTGGTGAACAATGCGGGTGGTTCGCTCCATGCCACCTTCGACCAAACCACCGAAGCGCAATTCGACGAGATCGTGAATGTTCATTTCAAAGGCGTGTATTTCCTGACGCAAAAGCTGCTTCCGCTAATGAACGCTGGCGGGCGGATCGTGAATATTTCGTCGGGACTGGCGCGCGTTGCGCTACCGGGCACCTCGGCTTATGGGGCGACAAAAGGCGCGGTGGAGGTGCTTACACGTTACTTGGCCAAAGAACTCGGACCGAGGGGCATTACGGCAAATGTCGTCGCTCCGGGTGCCATCCAGACGGATTTCAGCGGTGGTATGGTCCGTGATAATCCTGAGATTAACAAGCGCGTTGCCGACATGACCGCGCTTGGCCGGGCGGGTGTGCCAGACGATATCGGACCGATGATCGCCGCGCTCCTCTCGGACGAGAATCGTTGGGTGAACGGTCAGAGAATCGAAGTGTCCGGCGGCATGGCACTGTGAACGGCATGCTCAACAATGGCGGCATCATGACTGGCTACGGAACGCCTGTCTATGCGGCCGAGGGCGGGACACGCCCCATCTCTGGCCAACTTCCGGTTTGCCGACATTCCGGGCACTACTCCATTGATGGTCACAAGCGCGTTTGAACGTAGCCGCTGGCGCGGCGGACGCTGCGCGTGCTAAGCTCCGTTCGTCATGCACTATCATCGGACTCCAATCTCGATTGAATTACTCTTGGCTTGATTAACTTCTTTGAACATGATAGAAATCCCATAGAAGCTAGTCTCCTGAGTCACTGATTTCTTGCATATTGTTTGTGCCATGTGCAGCCAGAGTACGGGAAGCGAACCGTCCGATGCTGTTAAGAATCGCATCGGCACTTTTGGTCCACACAAAGGGTTTGGGCTGCTCGTTATGCACCTCGATGAACTCCAAGATGGCGGATTCCAGTTCACGCACGCTGTAGTGCGAACCTCGTTTGATCTGGCGTTGAGACAGTAAGGCGAACCAGCGCTCCACTTGATTCAGCCAGGAACTGTGCGTGGGAGTGAAGTGCAGGTGATACCGAGGATGCCGCAGGAACCACGTCCGAATCTCCTTGGTCTTGTGGGTGGCATAGTTGTCCAACACCAGATGGACCGTCAGGTCGGTACGAACGGCACGATCGATCTGCTTCAAGAATTTGCGGAACTCGATGGCGCGATGGCGCGGCCAGCACTTGCCGATCACCGATCCGGTGGCGATGTCCAAGGCCGCGAATAGACTGGTGGTGCTATGGCGTTTGTAATCGTGGGTGCGGCGCTCGGCCTGGCCGGGCTGCATCGGAAGAATCGGCTGACTGCGGCTCAGGGCCTGAATCTGGCTCTTCTCATCCACGCACAGCACCAGCGCATGATGCGGTGGGTTCAGGTACAAGCCCACGATATCTCGCACCTTATCGACCAACAGCGGATCATTGGATAACTGAAACGTTTCGCTGCGATGAGGACGCAACCCAAAGGCCCGCCAGATACGACTCACGGTGGATTGGCTCAGGCCCGTCCTCGCTGCCAACGCGCGACTACTCCAATGCGTTGCTCCCTGGGGAGCCTCTTCCAGGGTAAGGCGTACGGTCCGCTCGACACGGTCATCGCCAATCTGCCGTGGTGCTCCCGGCCGCATCTCGTCACCCAAACCAACCATCCCTCGGTGATAAAACGATTCCGCCACAGGCCCACGGTGAAACCTGTGGTGCGCAGCTTGGCGACCACCGCGGCGTTGCTCTCCCCGCTGGCACACTCCAGAACGATGCGAGCGCGAAAGGCCAGCGAGCGCGAACTCCGAGGTTGCTGCAGCAGTTGCCGCAAAGCTATCTTCTGCTCTGGGCTGACAACGAGTTCTCGCTGCTTAGGACGTCCTCGTGGATTCGACATGATCCACGATAACCTCTTCCTCTTATTTATACAAGCCATTTATGACTCATAAGACTAGCCCTTGCCGCGTCCGCCGCAACCGCCAGCGGCCACCTTCAAACGGTTTTATCGAAAGTGCGCCAGAGCATCGTGCTCGTGCGCGCTTCTCCTACAATGCGCTTCCGATAAAACACTAGCGTTTGTCGGTACTAATCCGACGGACGAGCTGATAACTTCCGTCAAAACCTTGCTCAGGCCTCTTACGTGTCGCGATCTCAAGATGAGGCGTACTCAAGCAATAAGTCCGTCAGTTCATTGGGAAGATCGAGCATAACCTCGTGCCCGCAGGCAATTGTGCGGGTCCTCCAACCTTTCATCTTCGCGCGTTCGTGAGAGGCCGGAATTGGTGAGCCGCCTGAGCCACCCCATCCTGTCGCAAGAATATGGGTGACGTCCTGGATGCGAGCGAGGCCACCCCTAAGTCTGATCGGCTCTTCGAGGCATGCAAGTGACTGAGGGGTGCATTATGCGTTTAGTTACGTGAGTTGACATAAAAGACCTCAGCGGGGATGGGAGCGACCTTCCAACCGTCGCCGGTAGTTTGTACCTGCTGACGCATTTCGAGCACTTGCTCGTGTGAACGAAGATGTGACAAGCATTCTCCGTCTTCGGGTACAAAAGCATCGCGATACACCAGCGCCCGGATCCAGTCCGGGATTTGATCGGCGACGCCGCTGATCACGAAACCACCGTAAGAGTGGCCGCAGAGAATCACATCCGAGAGTTCCTCCCACCGGACTAGGTTTACGACGTCGGCGATGTGGGTGGAGAGGTTGACCGTGGCCGAGTTGAGATGAGAGCGTTCGCCAACTCCCGTAAGGCTAGGCGTGAAGACTTCGTGGCCGGCATCTTGGAGGGCCTTACGCACGCGCTTCCAACACCAGCTTCCATGCCAACCGCCGTGTACAAGCACGTAAGTAGCTCTGTTATTTCCCTTGGGTTGTGTTCTACTCCTCGTCGCGATTTCCATTATTGACACCTTCTTTCATTTAGTTGTTTCTTACGGAGATAAGACATTGTTCAAATGCGAGTAGAGCGCGACACCGACGATGTCTCTAACCTGTGCTCGTTCCGCAAGGCTTCTGCGGCACGCTCGCCGATGATGATGCAGGGAGCCATGGTGTTGCCGGTGGTCACGCGCGGCATGATCGAGCCGTCTGCGATGCGAAGGTTTTCGATTCCATAGACCTTAAGTTGACCGTCTACGACCGACATCGAATCGCGCCCCATTTTTGCGGTACACGTCTGATGGTGGTAAGTGGAGGCCGCATCGCGAATGAAGTCTTCTAGTGCAGCTCCTCTGAGGTTGCCAGGCATGACTTCGCGTTTTGCGAAAGGTCGAAGCGTAGCCGAATTGCCAATTTCCCGACACAGTTCGACGCACGCAACTGCGGCCTTCAGGTCGTCCGGGTGGGACAGCGTATTGGCCTCGATCTGGACAGGGTCGTCAGGGTTGAGTCCCGTCAAGCGAATCTGACCGCGACTTTTCGGCCGTACGACATCTCCATACAATGTCCAAGAAGCCGGCGGTGGATTGAACTTGGCGGCTGTCTCGGCGCTGCAGACCGGTACCTCACCCTGGCCTGTCTGCAAATCCGGAGTGTCGAGACCAGGATTGCTCTTCCAGAAGAACGTTGCCTCAGCTCCGTTGTTGCGGGGAGCGAGCGGTTGCTGATACTCCCAGACACAGCCGATACCAAAATGATCCTGAAAGCTCTGTCCCACTCCTGGAAAATGCTGGACGACCGGTATGCCCAGGCGTTGTAGCTCAGCCTCATCGCCAATGCCAGAAAGCATCAGCACCTTCGGCGTGTGCATCGCGCCCAACGACAGAACAACCTCCAGTCCAGCCGCGATGCGTTGGATTTTTCCGTCAAGAGCGATCTCCACGCCGGTGGCTCGCTTTCCCTTTAAGGTAAGCTTCGTAACCAATGCGTGCGTGAGCACAGTCAGATTGTGCCGGTCCATGTAAGGGAAGACGTAAGTTCGAAAGACGGACAGGCGCTTTCCATCGTGAACGCGCAAATCGAGGATAGAAGCTCCGCCTTCGCCTTCCATAAGGCGCCCATTGTTGCTATCGAAGGTCGGCATCCCAATGGAGCGCGCTGCTTCCACCATGGCCGGAGCGATGGGATTCGGGTCAGGCGCGGATTGCACAAAAACCAACCCGCCGGTTCCGCGGCGCGTGGGGTCTGGTGCGCCCTGCCAGTCTTCCATCCGACGATAGATCTCCAGCACCGACTCATAGTTCCATGCTGTGTCGCCGGACTCCGATGCGAAGAAATCCCAATCGTTCTTATGCCCGCGTGCCCAAGCCATCACATTGATGCTCGATCCCCCGCCGAGAACCTTGCCCATACCTAGCGGCATGGAACGTCCTTTGAGGTGCGGATTGGGTTGGGCCAGAAAGTTCCAATCGCGCTCGGTCCCGAGGTTTTCAAACCACCGACCCGCTTCCGTCACGCTTGGCATATCGTCGCTGCCGCCTGCTTCGAGCAAGAGCACGCTGACATCGGGATTCTCGGCCAGACGGCGTGCAACTACTGATCCGGAGGAGCCTGACCCACAGACGATGAAGTCGTACTGCGACGTTAGGCCGTCCCTGAGCTTGCGCTGGTTTCCGCGAACGCGGTCTGCGAAATCTACCGCTGATTGTTTTCCATGATTCAAACTCATCTCAATGCTCCTTTCTGATGTGAGGCACTTAGCGTAAAAACCACGATTCCCTGGCGCACCGATCGCTCGATCCTCAAGGTCATCGTTATGTTGTTTGGCTCGGACAAGCTGGTTCTGCAACTACAGAACTGGCTTTATCGCCTATCGTTTGTTCGCAATGACCTGCAGATTGCAGAATTCCTTGAGCCCGTCTTCGCCGTACTCAATTCCAATCCCTGAATTCTTGTGACCGCTGAATGGAATGTTGGGATGAAGATTGAGGTGTTGATTTATCCAAACTGTTCCGGCATCAAGCCGACGTGCAACGGCTTCCAGTGACTCAGGATCTGTACCCCATACTGAGGCTCCAAGGCCATATGGGGTCCCGTTGGCCAGCCGGACGGCTTCGTCGAGGTTCCGGTACTTGAAAACAGCCCGCAATGGTCCAAAGTTTTCTCGGATTACGTAAGCCGCTTCCGCAGGCGGATTGTCCAGGAGCGTGACGGGAAAAAACAGGCCGGCACCCTCCGATGGAACTTCCCCTTGATAGAGGATCGGAGTCTTCGCCTCTTGAATCTCTTCCCATGTTTTTTGCAGGCGAGCGAACTGGGGGCGGTTCTGGATAGGGCCCAGGGTCGTCTCGGGATCAAACCCATCGCCGAGTTTCTGATGTTGAGCACAGAATATGAGTGCTTCGGTAAGAGCTTGATAGATGCTCTCGTGCACGAAAAGGCGTTTGAGAGTGACACACCCCTGGCCACTGAGTGCGAACATGCTTCGAAACAGATTCTCGGCGATTGCCTGAGGATCGGCATCCGGAAGAACAATACCGGGATCGTTCCCGCCTAGCTCAAGGGTCAGGTGTTTCAGGGTTGCAGCGGCGGATGCGAAGACCTTGCGTCCGGTTTCCGAAGATCCTGTGAAGGAGACCTTCTGGAAGTCCGAGTGGGACGTCATCCAGGGGCCAAGGTCATCCCCTCCGCTGATCACATTCAAAACGCCGGGCGGAAGGATCTCACGAATGTAGTCGGCGGCTCGAAGTACCGTAAGAGGCGTAAAGACCGCAGGCTTCAGGACAACGGTGTTGCCGGCCAGCAGAGCTGGCAGCACTTTGGTGAATGACAGCAAGAACGGAAGATTCCACGGACTGATCGCGGCGACAACACCCAGTGGAACCATAACGTTTCGTGATCTGTCCGACACCGGTTTCGTTCCACGTCGAATCTGGCAGTTCCATCTGAAGTAATGTCGGGACATAGGTCTCGAGAATCCGTGTGATCTCGAAGTCCGCCATGCGATAAGGCCGGCCGTTTTCCGCTGTTAGAATCGCGCAAAGCTCATCGGTATGAGCTTTGAGCTCTTCCATGGCACTTGCAAGAAGATCCCTTCGCTCGTTCCATGTCTTGCTACTCCAATGGGGAAACGCTGCCTTTGCAGCCTGGACCGCCTGGTCGAGACCATCTTTCTGGGTGTCGGTCACGCTTGCACGGTCTGCTATGAAGGAGAAAACGACAAGAGCACGGGCGACACAGAGATGCGGATGCAAAGAGCGATGACCTACGAATGTCAGCTGATGTAGTGCGACTACGAATTTGCGCGTTCCCGAGCGTCCATCATTTCGTGGTCCAGAAATTCCTGGCGATACTCTGTCGGGCTAACTCCATACACGTGACGGAAGACCTGCGCAAAATGCTGTTGGCTTTTGAAGCCACAGGCCACGGCTACATCCATTACTCGCCCATCGGCGGAGCGCAACATCATCTTTGCGCGCTCTAGCCTCTGACGCAGGAGAAATTGATGCGGGGTCTCGCCGGTTGACTTGCGAAACATCCGCGAGAAATAAGCTGTGCTCAACTCGACCGCTTGCGCCATCTCGCAAAGCGTCAACTCGTCTTCGATCTTGGCGTCTACGAACTCTTTGATCCTGCGCAAGCGAGCGGAACCTAGCCCGCCTCGATGCGTCTGCACAGAACGGTGCCGCACTGCATAACCGTTGACCAGCGCGACGGCAAGCGCCTGCTCGACGGAATCCAGAAACAGCCGGCCACTTGGAAAGCCCGCAACTCTCTCCGCATTCACGGCCGCGGCCAGCGCACCGACTCGTGCGTCAACCAGGCTTTCCACTCTGCGCAATTCCACGTCGCCCCTTGTTCCATCACAGGCTGCCGCTAGCGCGGCGTCCGAGATGTCGACGGACAAATACGAATAGTGCAAGTCATCGGTTCGAAGCCATGTCTCGACATGACGAGGGACCAGGCACATTTCGCCCGCGCCAAAAGTAAGTCTCATCATCTCGGAACGGCGCAAGCCAATTTCAATGGAACCAGTCCGCAACGCCATGATAGAGAGCCGGCTGATGTTGTACCGACATGCGCGGCTCTGTGACAGACCCAGGTACGTTGAGTTCAACCCTCATCTCTACCTCACTCCTCGCTTCGTTTGATGCTTGGCTCTAAACGGAGGCGACTTCTTTCCGCAAAAAAGATGAACTGTTCGACCTGCAATCCTCCAAATGCTTCAGAGTCCAGACGAACTCCATGTCGCGATCAAAATAGGTAACGAGAAGTCGGCTAGCGGTAAGTGATCTCCGCGCTTGGCATCGATCTTGGCAGATTACCGGCAACACGGAAGTTTCGTCCAGTTCCGACTCCGGTGTCGCCGTAGCTAGCAACGGCAAAGGCGACGACGAACTTTAATTTGGTGCGGGCCTGGTGAATCCTGCGCTTCCAACCAGTAGTAGAATTCGTCGATCCGGTGATCGCTGCTGGCACGAGTTCGACCGCTCGCAGCCCTGGGGCTTCGTTTTTGGCGAAACGGGACTTGGGTTAACCCTACAGCAGAAATCCTTGCGTGCGGAATCTCTGCACGATGCTCAGGCGGTCTTCGGCCCCGATCTTGTGCTTCATCCTGTACAAATGATTCTTTACCGTTTGTTCGGACAGGCAGAAATGATTCGCGATTTCCTTGTTGGTGAAACCCTTCGCGATCAGCGGAACTAGTTGCTGCTCGCGCCGCGTCAATCCCAGGCGCTGCCTTGGGCTGGCGCAGGGCAATTCTGGTGTCTCCCGCTCGAAATAATGAAATAGCACGGTACACAAAGCTCCGGGGCAGACCGCCTCTCCAGCGTGCACCGCGCGAATACCGGCGAGGACGTCGTCCGCTGATGCATCTCGCCACAGGTGGCCGCTGATTCCGGCGCGCACGCACTGCAGGAATTCGCCCTCTTTGTTTGTCAATCCGATCAGCAAGATTCGAACGTGGGGGCTTCCAAGCGCATCCGCTGGATTGTGGCAAGATCTTCCCGAATGTTGCCTTGAGACACGAGAAGCACCACTTCTGCTCCTGCTCTGGCGAGCGATCCCGCCTCGCGCGCCCAGGGTGAATCCAAGCCAGTCACGTCTACACTGCCTCGCTTGGCCAAGATTCGCGCGAGCGTTTCCCGAAGCAGCTGATTGTCCGCCACCAGATAGACCTGATTTTTTTTTTCGGTTATTTGGTGAATCCCTGGTGAGTCCTTGAGCGAATCCGCGTCGACGGAGAATACGCCATGCCCTATTTCTCCTCCAGATTTCGCAGCCGGCTCAAGAGCTGACAAGTCCACCGGACCGAGGCGTGCGCAGGAATTCATGTTCGGACGCTCCGTCACTTTCTGCGCTGACGGCACAATCGGTAACGAAACCCCAGGGCGCGCTGCCAGGCGCTGTTTCACTTTGCAATTTCGCGTCCGTCGGGCTGAAATCCTGGGTCCCCCGCGGCGAGCGGTATCACTCTGAGGGGGCGCACTTTGTTCAGGTGTGGCGGCGGGTGCGGCTCGCCAGGAGTCCCAATCTGGTACCAGATGCCGGGCGGCCAGGCCACTTCGGAACTTGCCATTGCCTTTTTTGCCCGGTTTTTCTTTCGACCTCTTTCGCTGGCGGTACTTCCGTACTACTATCGCAATCAGAGCGTCCTACGTCCTCCGGAGTACGGTCCCTCTATAGGTGTTTTTTCGCTTAAGCCTTAGACTTTCACTATTGCAGCAGTGTCCTTTTGCAAGCGACAGTGAGGGAATCAAGCTATGGCGACACAGGAACTCATGAGCAAGCCTCCACAAAACGGCACGCCGCCACATCGCACGGCTACCCAGACGGAACGCCGCGGCACCCGGCGCTGCAGGATTACCCAACTGATGCGCATTCGCCCTTCGGACCCGGAAAAAGAGCACTTCGAAGATCTCCGCGGCACCATGAGTGTTTCTCCCACGGGCGTCTATTTTCAGACCAGCGAAGCCGGCTACGAGATTGGTATGCGACTCTTCGTCACCATGCCTTACACCCAGGGTGTGGGCTCCATGAGCCGCGAATATCTGGCCGAAGTGGTGCGCGTCGAAGCCAAGGCCAATGGCATGACGGGAATCGGCTTCAAGATCCTGATGGAAATGGGCATGCAGACGAATCACTCGTACGGCTTCTCGACGTTCGAGAAGTAGCGTCGATTCGCAAGCTCATTTCCACTAAGAGAGATTCGAAGAAAAAGAAAAGGCGTCCGGTGACCTGGACGCCTTTTCTTGTTTTGGGGGTGGAAAAAGGTTTTGAGTTTCCGAGAGGCCGTGGATTACTCGTCGCGTCCCAGTATGCG
The DNA here is from genome assembly GCA_963721915.1 of uncultured Acidobacteriota bacterium. Classification (GTDB taxonomy): domain Bacteria; phylum Acidobacteriota; class Terriglobia; order Acidiferrales; family UBA7541; genus Acidiferrum. Next base: position 109,520 of record CAVRLD010000019.1, read on the forward strand.
CATCGCACGGTGCCTCAGCAGCCCAAGCTGCCGGTTCACCGGATGCCTTCGCGTCAGGAAAGACAGGACGGGCTCGCGGCGCTGCATCAGCCGGTTCATGGCGATGGTCAAGCGCACATCGCGCCGCGCAAATTTCAAACCAGCCTGAAGCGCATCGACGGCTTCATCGCGACGTCCCGCTGTGGAATAAACTTCGGCAAGGTTTAGATAGAGTTGGGCTTGGTTGCGTTTCATGCGCACCGCGGCGTCGCAGAGTCTTTCCGCTTCGCCCCACTTCTGTTCGGAGCGGGCGAGCACGACACCGAGATAGGACATGTAGTACGGGTTGTTCTTATCCAACTCCATAGCGCGCTGCATGTGTGGCAGCGCTCTGCCGGCGTAATTGTCACGCAACAGGGTCAGCCCTTGCTTGAATTCGCGGAAGGCTTCCGTGTCGAGCATCGTTTCACCTCGTCGACCGTTCTGCGGTCGCACAGCAGGAAGTAATTGCTGGGGCCAGGTACGCACACAAACGCCGCGCCACTTCGAGGAGTCGACACTGCCTGGTGAGAAGCAATACGAGTGCTCCGGCGGTCCAGACCAATTTCAGCCCGAACATGGGAGCGGTGAGCAGCGTCGCGCTTGGGGTTACCATCCCAGTCCTGTGCAAAAGTACTCGTTCGGCTCGCAGGATTCTACTGATCGCTGGGACAGTCTTGGGACAGCGGAACCGGGGGACCGTTGAACCCCAAGGAGCGTCGATTGGCAAGCCTGCGTTACGGCAAGTTGGGGGGCAGGAATTCTGCGAACCTGCGCGGGGGGTCCCGCCAAGCCTTGTCGTTCTAACTGGTTGCAGCTGGGAATAAGCAGCGGCCACCTCTAGCCCTCGCGACCCAGCGTGAATGTTCTCGGCCTTTCGACGGGCTACATGGGCACTTTGGGTAGGCGCTTCTTCCAACCTGTGCGCCACTCTTCCCAGTCTTTCAGGGTGACCTTGCACATGGCTTTGGCGGCTTTGTGCAGCCAACGTCCTTTGCGCGCCTTTAAGTCGCGCTTTATCTTGACGATCGCTCTGGGGCTGCCGAAGTGCATGTTGGCAGTCTCCCAGCCCATGTCGTACAGGAGCCGCGACTCGTCGCGCTCCGCCGGCAGCGAGGCGAGTTCGATACGCGAGCAGTCTGGCGCCAGACGCCGCACCAGCCAATGCCCTTGAAATCGCACGCAGGGGTCTTTGACGCGAATCGCGGCGTTGTTTAGCTTTAGGCCGTACATCTCGTCGGACGGGCTGTCCTTGTACCAGACCCAGGCCGAGGTCCGGATACCCTTCGCTTCACGGGCGATGAACGCGCCCTGCCACGATGAAAGCGCGAGGATTCTCGGATGGCCGAGACTACCCAGGCCCGCGACGCGGCGCTTCAATTCATAGGGCCGTTTTGGTAAGGGAAAGGAGTCCTCGATGAGTTTGCGCGCTTCCTGCGGAGGTTTCGCTGGGTAGGGCGGATTCTCCTGCATTCTTTGCCAAAACCGGACCGGGTCGCGCAACTTGCTGGTGGCCAGAAGGCGCAGCCACTGGTGATGTTCAGCCAGGATGAACGCTTTGCCGCCTGCTGCCATTGCGTCCCGGTAGCCTTCCTCGATCGCCTCGGCGGCTTCGCGCCGGGTCAGACCCAGATGTTCGCCTGTGACTGCCAAGTAAGCGCTGGTGGTAAGCCGAACGAGGTCCAGGGTGTAGGCTGCTGGAAAGGCTTCGTCCAGATCGTTCACGCCCCAGATCAGCCGTCCTTCTTCGTCGCGCCAGGTGCCGAAATTTTCGATGTGAAGATCGCCGACACCCAGCACTAGTGGTGCTTTGGCCAAGTCGTCGCAGGCTTCATGCCAGTGCTGGAGCCAGCGGTAGAATGTCGCGCGAAAGAAAGGGAAGACAGCTTGGGCCATCAGGGCGTGCTTGAGCGCGACGTCCTGGCGGACGACGGGAAGGCGCTTGGCCAGCCATTGCTCGAAATCTTGTGTTGCTTTGAAGATGTTCATCGAGTTTCTGTTCGTATTGACGCTTCGTGATTGTCTATCGCTGATGCAGGTGTCGGCTCGCTCGGACGCTCTCCGGGATGCGCGCCCGTACAGGTGCTGGCGCCCTCATTTCAGACGTTGGCGTGTTCCGCTCGGCTTGGCTTTGCGCTTCTACGCGATTCGTAGATGGGGAAGCGGGCGGCTAGTTCGGCTACTTCGCCGCGGATGCGCTGCTCCACCGCGGCGTCGCCTATGTGACTGAGTATGTCGGCGATCCAGACTCCGATCTGCTCCATTTCTGGTTCGTGCATCCCTCGGGTCGTTACTGAGGGGCTGCCGAGGCGGATGCCGCCTGCTTTCATCGGGGGCAGGGGATCGAAGGGGATGGCATTTTTATTCACGGTAATGCCGGCGCGGTCGAGCGCTTTTTCGGCATCGGCGCCGGTGATGCCGCGCGGGTGGACTTCGATGAGGAAAAGGTGATTGTCTGTTCCACCGGTGACAATGCGGAATCCTTGGTTGGCGACAGAAGTAGCAAGCGCTTTGGCGTTCAACGCTACTTGCTGCTGGTAGTCGCGGAAGGATGGTTCCATCGCTTCCTTAAGGCAAACGGCTTTGGCGGCAATCGTGTGTACCAGCGGGCCGCCTTGCGTGCCGGGAAAAGTGAGCTTGTCGAGCTCCTTAGCGAATGCCGATTTGCAAAGGACCATGCCGCCGCGGGGACCACGTAGAGTTTTGTGAGTCGTGGTGGAGACGATGTCCGCGTGCGGCACCGGGCTCGGATGCACGCCTGCTGCGACAAGTCCAGCGATGTGGGCCATGTCCACGAAGAAGAGTGCGTCGATGGCTTTGGCGACTTTGGCGATGCGCTCGAACTCGATGATGCGGGAATAGGCGCTGGCGCCGGCGACGATCATTTTGGGCTTGTGTTCGTGGGCTAGTTTTTCGATTTCGTCATAGTCGATGCGCTCGTCGTCTTTGCGCACGCCATAGGCGATGAACTTGTACATGCGCCCGGAAAAATTCAAGGGATGCCCGTGGGTGAGGTGGCCCCCGTGGGCAAGATTCATTCCCAAAACGGTATCGCCGAGTTTGAGCGTGGACATGTAAACGGCGACGTTGGCGGACGTCCCCGAGTGCGCTTGCACGTTGGCGTGCTCCGCGCCGAAGAGTTCTTTCGCGCGATCGATTGCGAGCTGTTCGACTTTGTCGGCTACTTCGCAGCCGCCGTAGTAGCGCTTGCCCGGGTAGCCTTCGGCGTACTTGTTGGTGAAGATCGAGCCCATCGCTTCGAGCACCGCTTCCGAGACGAGATTCTCGGAGGGAATCAGCTCGAGGCCGGTGGCTTGGCGCTTGGCCTCTTCGCGAAGCAGCTCCGCGATGGGGGCATCGACAGAGTCGAGCGGACGCTGCATCTGGTCGTTGGCGTCGGTGGTCTTGGTCATCGGTATGGTCCTCGGCATGGTCCTGAATGTTCCAGCTGGCTTCATCTTACCTTGAAGGGTCGCCATTCAGCCAAGGCCGACGTAAAAGCCAGCTTGCGAGGGCAAAAAATTTTGGAGCGGTGGGGGTACACCCCCGGGGCATTTGTAAGACTATCAGGGGAAAGGAGTTGCGAACTGGGCAGTTTGTAACTGCCAGAAAACGCAGTGGATATGAAGATTCGGATTTCTGCGGGGCGCGGAAGCTACGAGAGCGTCGATGATCAGGAAGGCGCGCGCGAGCGCATTAATGCGATGATGTTAACACATGTGGTACTAATTGTCAAGTGATAACTTGTAAATGCTTTGCGCACCGTAAGATACCGGGGTGTCTGTTCGAACGGACACCCGGAACTGGGGCTTCTCTAAGAGTAGATCGAGCGGCGGCTGCGTCTGGCGTTGCCACTCGCCGATAACTGTAAGCTGGTCTTTCAGTGCTTCGTGGGTCATAACAGCGCACAGGCAGGAGTGCCTGTGCTACGGGGAAGATACGTCTAAAACATGTCATAATCCGGAGCGAAAGAAACCTGGCCATGCGCGTCCGCTATACAAAAAACGAGTCAACCAAGACGTGTGCGGCCCTAGCACGAGGTCTCAGGGTTCTTCTGGCGGGAATGGCACTGGCTTGTTGCGGCGGGTTTGTGTCGGTATTCGCGCAGGGCAACGACGGCGTGGTGCAATCCGCGGATATTCTTCGCGGGACGGTAGTGAACAGCGTGACGCACGAAGCGATCGGCCGGGCGCTGGTTCACTCGCCGGATAATCGATTTGCCACGATGACCGACGAGCGCGGCCATTTCGAATTCACATTTGCACGGACTGAAGGCGCGCACACGAGTGCGTTTTCGGGCCGTTCCGACGTTTTATCGACGGGGATCCCGCAGGCGCCTCAGACGGGCACCGATCGACCCGGTGAGCTGTTCGCGCGCAAGACGGGATTTTTTGCGCGTCCCGGCCATCAGGTGATTCAGCTCAGCACGGAGCAGCACGAACTGACCATCTTATTGGTGCCGGAAGGCCGGATTATCGGCCATGTGATTTTGCCGGGGACGGATGGGACCGACAGAGTTCAGGTTGACCTTTACCGACGACAGGTGCGGGAGGGACGCGAGCGCTGGGAGCCGGCTGGCAACACGATGTCCAGAGCGGACGGCGAGTTTCGCTTTGCCGAGCTTCGCGCAGGGTCCTACAAGCTTTTCACGAACGAGCTGCCGGACCGCGATCCGGTGACATCGAATCCGCGCGGGCAACTGTATGGCTATCCCCCAGTCTATTATCCCGGGGCCTCGGATTTCGCAACTGCTGGGGTCATTCGACTGTCGGCTGGAGAGACATTTCAAGCGAGCCTTTCGCCAGTGAAGCGCGAATATTATGCGGTCAAAGTGGGGATTGCGAACAATGAACCGGGTCAGCAGCCACAGATTGAGGTGTGGCCGCAGGGAAACGAGGGACCTGGCTATTCCCTGGGATATAACTTCCGAGATGGAACGATCCAGGGATCACTGCCGAATGGCACATACACGGTGCATGTCGCGACCTACGGAGCCAACGCTCTGACTGGAATGTCGAACATCACCGTGGCTGGCGCGGCGGTGTCGCAGCAAGTTGTTACGTTGTCGCCGAGCATCTCGATTGCGGTGAGCGTAAGGGAAGAATTTCAACACGCGCAAGGGCCGTCAACGATGACCGTAACAAATCAGTTTGGCCGTACGTTTACGGCAAGTGGGCGACGCCCCAACTATCTGCAGGTGACGCTAGTTCCCGCCGAAGGGTTCGGCACTCGGCCGGAGATTTCCTTGCCCCCACCAGCGGGGCCCGAAGACGAGTCATTAGTGCTGGAGAATGTGACACCCGGCCGATATCGCGTGCGTGTGGACACCGCCGTTGGATTTGTGTCGTCGATTGAGTCCGGCGGAACCGATTTGCGGCGGCAGCCGCTGGTGGTTGGCGCTGGCGCGGCTCCGCCGCCGATTGAAGTCACGGTGCGCGATGACGGCGCCGAGGTGGAGGGAACAATCGAGGGAGCCAGCGGCTCCGAGACTGCGGACACGCGAGTGGCATCGCCTGGACAATTCGAACGCATGGTCTACTTCCTGCCTACAGACAGCAGCGGCCAGTGGAAACAGGCTTTCGTATTTCCGAACGGAAAGTTTCAGCTGTCACAGCTTGCATCAGGCACGTACCGGGTGCTCGCCTTCGATAGACCGCAGCAGGACCTCAAGTATGCGAGTGAAAGTGAAGATGTTATGCGCCAATACGATTCCAAGGCGCAGGTCATCAGCGTGGCTCCTGGGCAAAAAGTGCAGTTGCGATTGGCGCTGATACCTTCGGGCGAGTGAGTTATGTTCGAACAAGGAAGATCGCTCCTTCGGATGGTTCTGGTGATTGGGCTGATGTCGTGGCCGTGCAGCGGACGCGCACGAGGACGGAGCACACCAGCGGATCGCAACGCGGCCGCGAACGCTGGGTTCAAGATTTCGGGCACAATCGTCAGCGCGCTCGACGGGGCGCCGCTCGGGAAAGCCCGCGTTACGCTGGTTGATACCGCGAAACCCGCCAACGCCGCATGGAGAATCACTTCGGAAAATGGCCGCTTTTCGTTCGAATCGATTCCGCCGGGTAAATATGCATTGGGAGGCGAGAGGCGAGGCTTCATTGGCGCTGGCTACCAGCAGCACGAGCAGTTTTCAACAGCGATTGTGACCGGTCCGGGACTAGACACCGAAAACTTGGTGCTGCGTCTCACGCCGCTGGCCTGGCTCGGCGGTAGAGTCATCGATGAATCGGGTGATCCGGTCCGTCATGCTCGCGTCATGCTCTACGTGGAGGATCATCGAGGGGGTATAAACCGGACTACGCAGGCGGACATGAGTTCCACGGACGATCAGGGCACCTACGAGTTTGCGGCGCTGAGACCTGGGAATTACTGTGTATCCGTTGCGGCCAAACCCTGGTACGCCGTGCACCCCGCCTCCTCGGTCGTTGAGGGCGCGAGCCATTCTTCTTCTGGCGTGGCCCGAGCGTTGGATGTCGCGTACCCGACTACATTCTTCAACGGCGCCACGGATGCCGACAGTGCCACGCCCATTCACGTCGCGGGCGGCGATCGCGCGCAGGCCGATATTCATCTGAGTCCGGTTCCGTCCCTGCATCTACTGGTGCACGTTCTCACGGAGGGGCAACAGGGGTTCGGCTTCCCGGCGTTTCAGAAACGGGTTTTTGACTCCGCGGAAACCATGGATGTTGAAGTAGGGCAATCCGTCTCGCCCGGCGTTTACGAATTGACGGGAGTTCCGGCGGGAAGATACACGGTCCAGTTCCACACCGGGAATACCGGTCGTCCGCGGCAATCCGCGGAGATGAATGTGGAAAAGGACGGCCAGGAACTAAATACGTCCGCCAGTGAACCGGGCGGCAGCGTGAAATTATCGATGAAAATGCCGCGAGATGAGCCCGTACCCAAGGAATTTTTCCTGGGGCTGCAGGACGTGCAACAGCGGATCGTGGCCTACAGGCCGGTTGATGCCGCGGGCAAAGTGTCGTTTGAGGACGTTGCGGCAGGCAGGTACACCTTCCGGGTCAATGCGGGCGGCGAACGATATGCCATCGTTCGAATGGATTCGCAAGGCACTGCGATCTCTGGGCTCGAACTCAACGTGACCGCCGGCGCTTCGATTGAGCTAAACGCGCATCTGGCGGAAGGCGTAGTCAGCGTGCACGGGTTTGCGAAGCGCGGCGGCAAACCGATGGCAGGCATCATGATCGCCTTGATACCAAAGGAGCCCGAATCGCATCTGGACATGTTCCGCAGAGACCAGAGCGATTCCGACGGCGGCTTTGTTTTGCCCGGAGTGATTCCCGGGGCATATACGCTCGTGGCGATCGAGGATGCCTGGGGCTTTCCATGGCTTCAGCCCGGGACGCTTTCGCGGTACGTCAAACACGGGCAGGATCTGACGATTGGCGAGTTGATGAAAGGTTCAGTGCACCTTCCGGAACCGGTCGAGGTACAACCGCGCTAGGTCCGCTCTCACCCTTAGAACGATTGCCGAATCTCTCCGATCCTGCCGTAACGTCTGAATCAGCGGACAGTGGTATATTCGCGGCTTGAATTTTGGTACACGCGGGTGACCGATATGTCTGGGAGAATTTCTCGCCGCTCCGTGCGGGTTGGCTCAGCCTTTCGATTCGTAGCTGGGGGATCATTGCTGTTTTTGGCGATGGTTCTTGCGGTTGCGGTGCGTGCGCAGGACAAGAATCCCTTTGCGAGTGATCCCAATGCGGCCAAATTGGGAGAGTCGCAGTTTCGAGCGAATTGTGCGTTTTGTCATGGGCTGGGCGCGCGGGGCGGCGGCCGAGGGCCGGACCTGACGCGGGCGCAGAAGCGGCACGGGAACGCGGACGGGGATTTGTTTCGCACCATCAATCAGGGTGTGCCGGGAACGGCGATGCCTCCGAATGGGGCGACACAGCAGGGCGTGGGGATGACAGAGGACGAGATCTGGCAGGTGATCAGCTACATTCGCAGCGTGCAAAAGAAATCGGATGCGCAGGCGGTCGGGAACGCCGCACACGGAAGGGAATTATTCTTCGGGTCGGCGGTCTGCGCGAATTGCCACATGGTGCAGGGTAAAGGAGGACGGCTGGGGCCGGACCTGACCACGACGGGATCGGCGCGGTCGTTGGACTATCTGGTGGAATCGGTGCGCAATCCGAGCCGAAGGTTGGCGCAGGGAATTTCGGAGGCCATGAAGGAGTTTTCGCAGGAGTACCTGACGGTAACCGCGGTGGACGCGAGCGGACAGAAATTTCAGGGCACGGTCTTGAACGAAGACAATTTTACTTTGCAGATGATCGACACGCGTGAGCAGTTGCATTTGTTCGACAAGAGCAAGTTGCGATCGTTCGAAGAAACGCGGCAGTCGTTGATGCCGGCTTACGATCTGAAAATGTTGCCGGAGAAAGATTTGCAGGATTTGATCGCGTTCTTATTGGCCGTTGATGCTGGCACGGAAGGTGCCAAGTGATTCGCGCCTTGGCGTTAAGGCCACTCGGTTTTGCGCTATTGGGCATGCTCGCGATTTGTTCCAGCGGCGTTTACGCGCAGGTAACTCCGCAGCGACTGCTGGACTCGGCGAAGGAGCCGCAGAACTGGCTGATGTACTCCGGCGATTACGCTGGGCGCCGCTACAGCGCGCTCGACCAGATCACGACGGAGAATGTGGCCGGGATCGTGCCGAAATGGGCATATCAGACGATGGCTGGTGGAAAATTCGAGACGACACCGCTCGTTGTCGATGGCGTGTTGTACGGCACGGGGCAGGACGATCGCGCCTACGCGCTGGACGCACGCTCGGGACGGCCCATCTGGCAGTACCAGCGGGCGTTGCCGGCGGATATTCGTCCGTGTTGCGGGCGCGTAAATCGCGGGCTGGCGATATTGGGCGACAGAGTTTTCCTCGGGACGTTGGACGCGCATGTGATCGCACTCGATGCAAAAACTGGAAATGTAATTTGGGATGTGATCCCGGTCGACTATCGCGGCGGGTACAGCTTCACACTGGCGCCGCTCGCGATCAAGAATCTCGTGATCGTCGGGGTGTCTGGAGGGGAATACGGCATCCGCGGGTTTATCGATGCGTATGACGCCACCAGCGGCGAGCGTAAATGGCGCTTCTACACCACTCCCGGACCTGGCGAGCCGGGGCATGACACCTGGGAAGGCGATTCGTGGAAGATCGGGGGCGCGCCAGCCTGGATCACCGGAACGTATGACGTGACGACGAACACTACGTTTTGGACCACTGGAAATCCATCGCCCTCCAATCGCGGCGAAGGTCGTGCTGGCGATAATTTGTACAGCAACACGTTACTGGCGCTCGATCCAGACACGGGCAAGCTGAAGTGGCACTTCCAATTCACGAAGCACGATGACCACGACTACGACGCCACGCAAGTGCCAGTGATGATCGATCAGGGAGAGCGTCATCTGATCGTGCAGGCGAATCGCAATGGATTTTTCTACATCATCGACCGCGCGGCCGGAAAGTTGATCTCGTCGAACCCCTACGCGAAGGTCACTTGGAGCACGAGCAAGGATGCAGAGGGACGACCGGTCGTGGATAAAAACGGCGCCCCAACGCCGGAGGGTAACCGCGTATGCCCTGGCGCGGCTGGAGCGACGAATTGGATGTCGCCCACGTATGATCCGCAAACCAAACTGTTCTACGTCACGGCGCGCGAGCAATGCGACATTTTCAGCACCGCACCGCAGCAATTCGAAAAAGGCCACGCCTATTACGGAAGCGCGTATTTCCCGAACGACGATGCAGCGCCGTTCTGGGGCGCGCTCCGGGCGCTCGATCCGCTCACGGGCGCGTTGAAGTGGGAGTGGAAGCACCCTTCGCCCACATGGTCCGGCGTTCTGTCCACTGCAGGAGGCCTGGTATTCACCGGCGACGCGGAAGGTAATTTCATGGCATTGGAAGCGGCGTCGGGAAAAGTGTTGTGGCACTTTCAGTGCGGAGCGTCGGTGTATTCTTCGCCGATGTCGTTTGCCATCAACGGAAAACAATATGTGGCGGTGGGCGCGGGCAGCGCGCTGTTTACGTTTGGCTTGCCTTAAGCCTCGCGACTCACTTGGTGCGCGCAGCTTCGCGTTAGAATCAATGCATGCAGAGGAAGGTCTTCTGGGGCACGTTTACGATCCTGGGTCTGCTGGCGGATTTGGCCTTGCCGTTGTGGTGGGCGCTGGCGGCAACGGTACCGATTGGAGTGTTGTGTTGGTGGATCGCGTATCGGAGCGATTGGTTTTAAGTTGTGAACCGTGAATGACACGAACAAGCCTGGCGATCCCCGCAACAAACTGGGAGGCTGGTGGCTTGCACTGTGCACGCTTGTTGTCGCGGTGTTCGCCGGCGCAGGATTCTGCCAGAGCGTGCCGGCCCAAAAAACTCTCACCGAGAAGCCATCAGCCGCAAAAACGGTAAGCGGTCGATTGGAGATTTCGGATTCCAAAATTTATTACGAAGAATGTGGCTCAGGTCCTACAGCGGTCGTTCTCATCCACGACGGGCTGCTGCACTCGGTTACGTGGGACGGTGTATGGAAGCCGCTCTGCACGAAGTACCACGCGGTGCGTTACGACCGGCGCGGCTACGGCCGTTCCGAAGTGCCGAAGAGCCAGTTCGCCCCGACGGAGGATCTCTTCGCATTGTTGAATCACCTGAAGATCGAGCGCGCTGTTGTGGTGGGCAATTCGTCGGGTGGCGCGCTGGCCATCGATTTTGCCTTGGCGCATCCCGAAATGGTGGAAGGCCTATTCCTGATTGGACCGGTCGTGGACGGTATGGGCGTCAGCGCCGCGTTTATTGAACGTGGCGAAAAAAATATGGAGCCGCTCAAGAACGGCGATGCCAAGGCCGCGGCTGAAAATTGGTCGAAGGATCGGTACATTATCGGGGAAGGGCATGAGGCGGCGCGCAAGAAAGTTTACGATGTGCTCGCCGACAATCCGCAAAATCTGAAGTACACCGGTGAGTTTGAGATCCACAATTCGCGGCCTTCCAATTCGCGGCTTGCGGAAATTCACGCGCCCACGTCGATCGTTGTCGGCGAGTTCGACATCTCCGACGTGCACGCGCACGCGGGCGCCATCGAGGCGGGCATTTCTGGCGCCGAGCGCGACATCATCATCAATGCAGGGCATCTCGTACAAGTCGAGCAGCCCGACATACTGATGGAGAAACTCGAACCGTTCATCGAACTTCAGGAACGCAAGACCGTCAACGTTCCGGCCGAGGTTTTGCAAACCTACACGGGCCTATACAATGCGGGGCATGGCGTCGTGACCATAGGGCTGGAGGGCTGCCACCTTACCATGCAAGTTCCGGGGCAGGCGGTATTCCCGCTGTTTGCGGAATCGCCGTCGAAATTCTTTTTGAAAGTTGCCGACGTGGAGATCGAGTTTCACAAGAACGCCGCCGGCAAAATCGCCAACGCCATCATTTATCAGGATGGCAAGACCCTCAAAGCTCCCCGCATGTAGTCTTTCGGCCATAGCGGCTGGACTCCCGTACCGCTTTCCTGAGCCGGCAGGGATGGCGGTGCTACTAGGAGCTGTACTTCGGAACACTCTGGTCGGAGCACGCATTTACAGCGTACGGAAAAAGGCGCATTGGTCATCCCGCACCCGCGTTGTTTGCGGGTGGGGGATCTGCTATTCGCAAGAAAGCTAGGAAAAAGCAGATTCCTCACCCCGTTCAAAAACCGAACGTGGTTCGGAATGACATATTTTCGAGTTTTTCCCGCGGCCTGTTTAGTCGTGTCCGTTAAAATCTGCATCCAGTGAAATCTCTGTCGGTTAACCACACGGCTCGCCTGTCGAAAGGCACAGTTTGCTTGCCTCGATGAATCAGTGTGAAGATAGGTTCATGCGAAAACCCATAATCTCTGCGATGACTCTGTTTTTTGTGGCAGGCCTGACGCCCATCGGAAGTTCCATGGCACAAGATGCGCCCGCTGCAAAACCCACGCCGGCGCCCGCGGCAAAATCGGCGCAAGCAACCGGGACAAAGAGCGCACAAACTCCTGCTGCGAAGTCCGGAACAGACACGGCAGCGAGGAAGCCCGGCCCTGCTCCGCTTGTTCTGAAAACGCCCAAAGACAAAGCCAGCTACGCGATCGGAATGAATATCGGAAAAGGCTTGCACAAGGATTCCGTGGATGTCGATCCGGCCATCCTCGTTCGCGGTTTGAGGGATGGCATGGCGGGCGGCAAGACCCTGATGACCGACGACGAAGCCAAAGCCTCCATGATGGCGCTCCAAGCCGACTTGCGGAAGAAACAGGACGCCAAAATGGAAATCGTAGGGGAAGCCAACAAAAAAGAGGGCGACGCTTTCCTGGCTGCAAATAAAACGAAAGACGGCGTGGTCACGCTGCCCAGCGGCCTCGAATATAAAATCTTAAAAGAAGGCACCGGACCCAAGCCCACCGCTTCGGACACGGTGGTGTGCAACTACAAGGGCACCCTGCTCGACAACACAGAATTCGACAGCTCCTACAAACGCGGCCAACCCGCCACATTTCCGGTCGGCCAAGTAATCAAGGGATGGACCGAGGTTCTGCAATTGATGCCGGTAGGATCGAAGTGGGAAGTGTTCATTCCGTCGGATCTAGCCTACGGCCCGCGAGGACCCGGACAGGGTGGCAGCACCATCGGACCCAACGCCACGTTGATCTTCGAGATCGAATTGCTTTCCATCCAAGGCAAGTGAGTTCCCGCAGGGGGGAATAGGCGCGATTGTATCTCGGCAGCCGTGAGCCTCTCTACGACCACCCTCGGTCCAGCAAAGCCTCCTCCGCCGATCTGTCCAACATTGAACATGCGTTGATAACCGCGTGGTGCGTTGGCGTACCTACTATTAAAGTACTTGAATTTGTGAGGCCCTGGACTAACATAGCGAGCTAGTCGTCGTTGATACCTTTTTCCCCAGCCCGCGAGAAAGGAGACGACCGTGAACAAGAATTATGAATGGACGAAATTGTACGAAGCCGCGGTCCTCGAAACGAACCCCATCAAACTGCCCGGCCGCATCGAAGATGCAAAATACGCGATCGGACAGCGTGTTCAGAATGCGATCGATGAAGCCGAGAGACGTGCAATTGTTAAAGCGCTAAATGCAATAGCGGTCCTCAAACGCGAACGAGCTGTGTTTAGAAATCCACTCTGCTATCAGTGCAAAGACACCCGCGATCTCGTAACTCCCATGAATGGGAGGACATTCTTAGCTAAGACTGGTGCCGGGGACATCTCCATATCGTTGCATACAAGGTGCGTGGTCGATTGGGTGGACGCAAACAGTTTTGGGGCACTTGTACCACTACGAAGAGCACACGCTGCGGGGCGATGATGGGTTCGTTAGACAAGGACCCCTCCATTTGCTTCTCAAATCTGCGTATCACACCACTTCATTTCGGCTAGGGTTTCCCCGAAACGGAAATACTGGAATCTCTCTCCGGCATCCAAGAGTCTAACCTGCACGATGAATGGCTCAAACGAGGAGCGTTGGAAGAAACTTTGCGAACAGGCTGCGAGAGAACAGGATCCCAAGAAGCTGGTTCAGTTGGTCAAGGAAATTAACGACTTGCTCGAAGCTAAACGGAAGCGTTTGAGCGATGACTGTCTGGAGGCCTAAGCGCGGTACAGAGGGTCAGTGCGCTTATAGATTCCGCTATGTCCACAATTTGGACAGAGGCACGCAACACCCTCAGGAACATCCGGCTTCAGCGGTAAATACAACCTGGACATTCCAACATCGCTAATCTGCGAATATTGAAAAGCATTTCCACACTTCATGCACTTAAGAATCCATGCGGACATGCGTCAGCTTTCGATGGTGACAGCCAATGAGCTGGAGAGCACCTGGAACTGTGCCCTACCATACTAATCGAGGTATGGGAATGCAATCGGGTCTTTGGTGTAACAACGACAGGTCGGCGCCGGCCTAATCCCGAAGGACTCGGCACGCGATTGTGACTCGCTAGGCAACACGCGAGGCGACCAACATCGGGAAAGCCGATAAATTCACCATCAAGCGCCGAAGGGTATAATTCTGCGCATGCGTGCGGCGCCGCCTGTCTATCTCGGGACTTCGGGATTTACCGCTGCTGGGTGGGTTGGATCGTTTTACCCGGCTGGGCTGAAGGCTTCGGACTACCTCAGCTTCTACGCCGACCACTTCGAGACGGTTGAAGTGGATTCAACTTTCTACGGCTGCCCGTCGGCACGGACGGTGAACAATTGGGCCGCGAAGGTGCCGGCAGGGTTCGTTTTCTCGGTGAAAGTGCCGCAGGTCATCACGCATGACAAGGCGCTGGTGGACTGCCGCGCGGAGCTTGAGGAATTCCTGACCACGATGGGAATTCTCGGCGAGAAACTCGGGCCGATCGTTCTGCAGTTTCCGGTCTTCGACAAATGGAAAATGAAGGACCGGCACGAATTCACCGACCGGCTGATTCCATTTCTGAAGAAATTGCCGAGCGAGTACCAATTTGCGCTAGAAATTCGCAACCGAGAGTGGCTGAACGCCGAATTTGCCGGGCTTCTGCGGGAATATCACGTTGCATTGGTTCTTCAGGATTTGTCGTACATGCCGAAACCCATGGAACTGAAGTTCGACCCGGTCACCGCGGATTCGGCCTACATTCGATGGCTCGGTGATCGGAAGCAAATCGAAAGCCAAACCAAAGACTGGAGCAAAACCGTCGTGGACCGCACGCAGGAAATGAGCGAATGGGTGAAGTACTGCTACCCGATCGTGAAGCGCGGCGTGAAGGTGTTTGCGTATGCGAATAACCATTACAGCGGTTATGCACCGGATTCCGTGGAGCAGTTCCGGAAGCTGTGGAAGACGATTTCTGGTGGCGAAATTGGAAAGCCGAAGGAAGAGGTCAGGCCTCCTGTCCAGCAGGGAAGTTTCTTGTTTGAATGAACTGCGTTCCGGCTGGGAGACGAAGATCGGGAGCGCGTTTGTCGCGGGTTGGCTTATGATGCGAGCATGCGATTGCTGCTGGTGGAAGACGATGCGCGCATCGCGCGATTTGTGGCCAAGGGTTTGCGCGAGCAGTCGTACGCCGTGGATGTGGCAACGAACGGCGACGATGCGCTGTACCACGCGGCGATCAATACCTATGACTTGATCGTGCTGGATGTAATGATTCCGGGGCGCGATGGATTTGCGGTGTGCCGGGAATTGCGAGGGGCGGGGCAGAAGATCCCGATACTCATGCTTACGGCGAAGGATGCCGTCGAGGACCGCATAGCGGGTCTCGATTTCGGCGCCGACGATTACCTGACAAAACCATTTGAGTTTCGCGAGTTGCTGGCGCGGCTGCGCGCGTTGCTACGGCGTTCGGGCGAACTGCGGCCCGCGCGGATCACAGTGGCTGATCTTGTGCTGGACACCGGAGCGAGGAGTGTTTCGCGGGCAGGTACAGACGTGCCGATGACCACGAAGGAGTATGGGCTTCTGGAGTATCTTGCGCGGAACGCGGGGCGCGTGGTGGGCCGCGCGGAAATTGCGGAGCACGTGTGGGAGGAGACGTTTGACCCGTTCTCAAATTTGATCGAGGTCTACGTGAATCGCCTGCGGCGGAAGATCGACGCGGGGCGGGCGACACCGCTGCTGCAGACTCGGCGCGGAGCTGGATACATCCTGGGCGATGCTGCGGAGAGCCATGGCGCGGAAATGGGGAAGCAAGAGACGACGCGGAATACATCGCCCAAGTCGCCTGCAGCCCCGGGTAAGGACCATGCTTAATTCGGTCCGCGTCCGGCTGACGCTGTGGTATTCCGCGGTGCTTGCCTTGGTCCTTTTGGCGCTGGCCGGAGGGATGTATCTGTTGCTGGCGCGGAACGCGATGCAGAGCACGGACAGCAATCTGTCGGAGCTCGCGGACGCATTCCTGACCACTGTCGATGCGGAACTGGAAAGCGACACGAGCGTACCCGGACTGGTGGAGGCAGCGCGAGAAGCAATCACAGAGCATAGGTTTCGAGATGATGCGTTTGTGGTGCTCGATCCCGATGGGGGGATCGTGATCACTTCGGAGGATTTGCCGGTTGGCGGCGCTCGACGGGAATTCCCTCGCGAGGTATTTACCTCGAAATCGTTTCAAAGACTGGCGCACTCCGCAGGGCAGGGGGCGCACACTTTCGGAGATGTGGAAGGAGAAAGAGACGGCTATCGCGGAGTGGTTCGGAGTTTCCCCGTTGGCAGCAGGGAATTCACGCTGGTGGTTTTGCAATCGTTGCACCGGCAGCAGAAGGTGCTTGAAGGGATCGTGCAGACGTTTGCGGTGGTCATACCTTTCGCGGTGGTCCTGGCTACGGCGGGGGGATATTTTCTTGCGAAGAAAAGCCTGGCGCCCGTTGTGGCCATGAGCACGCAGGCCGGGAAGATCAGCGCTTCGAATCTGCACGAGCGGCTGAAAATTCGGAATGAGACGGATGAGCTAGGGCACCTGGCAAAATCCTTCAACGAGCTGCTGGATCGTCTGGATGCTTCGTTCGAGCAGCAACACCGGTTCATGGCGGACGCATCGCACGAATTGAGGACGCCGGTGGCGATTTTGCAAGGCGAGGCGGAAGTGTTTTTGTCGCGCGAGGCGCGATCGCAACAGGAGTACCGGGAATCGCTGGAGATTGTCCGAGCCGAGGCGGGGAGGCTGTCGCACATCGTGGAAGATTTGTTCACGCTGGCGCGCGCGGATGCCGGACAGCACCCGCTGGTGAAACGGGAATTTTATTTGGACGAGCTGGTTACCGAGGCCGCGCATTCGGCGCGCGCGCTGGCGGTGGAGAAAGAGATCGCTCTTGTGTGCGAAACGCCGGAAGAGTGTTTGTTCTTCGGGGACGAGGGACTGCTGCGGCGGATGATGATGAATCTGATCAGCAATGCGATCAAGTACACGCCCCGAGGTGGGACCGTAGGCGTCACGTGCCGGACGGCGGGTGAACGATATGTTTTGACGGTGTCGGACTCTGGTCTCGGGATTCCGAGCGAACTGCAAGCGCGAATATTCGATCGATTTTTTCGCGTGGATAGCGCGAGGTCTCGCGAAGACGGAGATAAAGGCGGGGCCGGGTTGGGATTGTCGATCGCGCGGTGGATCGCCGAGGCGCACGGCGGGAGTTTGGAGTTGGTGAGTTCGGGCGCCGCGGGTAGCGTTTTTTCTGCATTTTTGCGCATGTCTCGGGGTTAATCCTCCATTTATCTTCCGCCGCATAGGCTCGGACCTGGAGCTATGCGCCCGGCGGAAAAATTGCACGAAACTTCCCATCACAGAAGGATCAGAGACGGTGCTTTCGTCGCATCGGTGAGCTGCGTTCTGGCTGTCTTGGTGTTGGCGAGCCCGAGTTTCGCGCAGCAGCAAAGTGGGGTGGCCGCTTCCACTGACCGTCAGGAAACCGCGCCACCGAACGGACCGAATAGCGTGCCGGACAGCGCAGCAAAGCCGAATGTGGAACGGCTGAGCTTGCAGGATGCCATTGATCGAGCGCGCCGGAACGATCCGCAATCTCAATTGGCGCAAACCGACGCCGGGATCGCGAGGGAAGATCGGGTGCAGGCGCGCAATTCACTGCTACCGAGCGTGGCGTACAACAACAGCGGGATCTATACGCAGGGCAATCACTCGCCAATCGGAGTCATTTTCATTGCCAACAACGCGGTGCATGAGTACATCAGCCAAGGCGACGTGCATGAAGCGCTGGACACAGCGGCGGTGATGAACTACCGGAAGACGGCGGCGGCGGCCGCGGCGGCAAAAGCACGAGCGGAGATTGCTTCGCGGGGACTGGTCGTCACGGTCGTGATGAGGTATTACGCGGTGGAAGCGGCGAAGGAAAAATTGGACGCCACGTCGCGGGCAGCAGAGGAAGGAGAGCGGTTCCTGAAGTTGACGCAAGATTTGGAGCATGGCGGAGAGGTGGCTCACTCCGATGAGATCAAGGCGGAGTTGCTGGCCAATGACCGGCGGCGGCAATTGCGAGAAGCGCAACTGGCGCTGGTGAACGCGCGGCTGGACTTCTCGGTGCTGGTTTTTCCGAATCTTCGCGACGCCTTCGAACTGACCGACGCGTTGCATCGCGATGTACCGCTACCCTTGTTTCCGGAATTTCAGCAGCAGGCGGCACAGAACAATCCAGACGTGCGCGCGGCGCTTGAGGCTGTGCGCGTCTCGGATGCCGAGGTGCGTGGCCAGTGGGCGGGCTACCTGCCCTCCCTGAGCGTCGACTATTTTTACGGGATTGACGCCGCGCGCTTTGCTGCGAAGACCGACGGAATAAACAACCTGGGGTCGTCGATCATTGCGAGTGTGAACATTCCAATCTGGAATTGGGGAACGACGCAGAGCCGCGTCCGGCAGGCGGAATTGCGAAGGAGCCAGGCGAAGCGCGAGTTGTCGCTATCGCAGCGGAAATTGCTGGCGGAGATTCAGTCGCTCTATGCGGAAGCCGAGGCGGCGTTGAATGAGTTAGCCGGGCTGCAACGGTCGGTGGAGCTTGCCGCGGAGAGTTTGAGATTGACGACGTTGCGCTACCGGAACTCCGAGGGAACGATCCTGGAAGTGAGTGACGCGCAGACGGTGAATGCGCAAGCGAATGCAGCGTATCAGGACGGAGCGGTGCGGTACCAGGTGGCCCTCGCAAATTTGCAGACGCTGACAGGAGTGTTGAAGACGCAATGACGCCTCGGTTGGTTTGTGCGCGAGGAGAGGGCTCGACCACGATCGCTTTGTTTGCGGCTTTGCTGACTCTGTTGGCGACGATCGGCATGGCGGGTTGCGGAGGGGACGAGAAAGAGAAGGAGCCAGTGGTGACCGTAGAAGCGGTAGCTCCGGAACGCGAGGAAATTTCACAGGTGGTGACGGGCGAGGCGGTGGTGTTCCCGGTGCAACAATCGGTGATCACACCAAAGATCACGTCAACGATTCGAGAGTTCAAAGTGCAACGCGGCAGCAAGGTGCATAAGGGGCAAGTGCTGGCGATTCTGGAAAACGCCGATCTGACGGCTGCGGCGGAGCAGAGTAAGGGCGAGTTCGAACAGGCTGAGGCCACTTACGTGACGACGGTGGGCGCCGGCCTTCCGCAGGAGATGCAGAAGGCGGAGCTGGATGCGGCCGCGGCGAAGGCCGGATACGAAGCGGCGCAAAAGGTGTACGACAGTAGGGAGGAATTGTTTCAGCAAGGCGCGTTACCACGCCGGGACTTGGACGCGGCGCAAGTGTCGCTGGCACAGGCGAAAACCCAGTCCGACGTCGCGGAACGGCAACTGGCGGATTTGAAGCGGCTGGGGGAGAAGCAGGCACTGAAGTCCGCGGAGGGGCAAATCACCGCCGCGAAAGGCAAATTGATGGGTACGACGGCGCAGTTGAGCTATTCGCAAATTCGAAGTCCGCTCAACGGCGTGGTCACCGATCGCCCGCTCTATGCGGGAGAGCTTGCCGCGGCCAATCAACCGCTGATGACATTGATGGATCTTTCGAAGGTCATCGCGAAGGCGCACATCGCGCGTGTGGAAGCGGCGTTATTGAAGGTGGGAGACGCGGCGGACGTGCGCGTCGCGGGGTCGGATGATGCGATTCATGGGCGGGTGAGCTTGGTGAGCCCGGCGCTCGATCCTGGCAGCACGACGGTGGAGGTGTGGACGGAAGTGGTGAAGCCAGACGCGAGACTTAAGCCAGGCATGACCGTTCAGGTGTCGATGGTGGCAAAAACAGTGAAGGATGCGCTGGTCATTCCGGCGGCGGCCCTGTTCAAGGCCGCGGACGGCGCGGACTACGTGATGGTGGCGGGGTCGGACGGAAAGGCGCACCAGAAGATTGTGAAGGTGGGAATCCGCAACGGGGACGATGCTCAGATTGCGAGCGGGTTGGATGCCGGCGAAAAGGTGATTACCGCCGGGGGCTACGGATTGCCCGACAAAACGCAAATCAAACTGCAGGAAGCAGCACCCGAGAAGGAATCCGGCGACGATAAGCCGGCCGCGGGCGACGAGAAGAAGAAGCTTGAAGCGCCGGGTAAGGAGTGAACCCGATGCCGCCGGGCTCGCAAGCGGGTCGCACTGACAAGCCGTTCGATCACAATGACAACACTCTACCGTGGTTTCAGCGGTTGTCGCGCCCGATCTTATTTCTGACGGTCAGCCTGGCACTGGTGGGGGCTTACCTGGCACTTTCTATTCCTGTCTCCGTATTCCCGAACACGGATTTCCCGCGCATTGTAATCGGTATCGATAACGGCGTGACGCCCATCGATCAGATGCTGGTGACCATCACTCGTCCGCTGGAAGAAGCGGTGAACAGCGTGCCGGGATTGCAGAAAGTGCGGTCGATTACGAGCCGGGGCTCCGCGCAGATCGATCTATTTTTCGACTGGAACGTCGACATGATCCAGACGTTACAGTTGGTGGATGCGGTGGTGGCTCAAGCGGGGACCGAGTTGCCATCGACCGCCAAGATTGAAACCCATCGGCGAACCTTCGCCACCTTCCCGATCGTGGGATACAGCCTGACATCCGAGAGTGTGCCGCAGACGAAATTGTGGGAGATCGCGACGTATGACATCAAGCCACGGCTGAATCGCCTGGATGGGGTATCCACGGTGACGGTGCAAGGAGGCCGGGTGCCGGAGTATCACATTACGCCCGAGCCGGCGCAGTTGTTATCGTCCGGAATTACCGTGACGGATATGCTCGACGCCATCCGCCGCACCAACCTCATTGATTCGCCGGGCCTGATCGAGAGCGACCACCACCTCGTGCTGGAGTTGGTGAGCGGGCAAGTGCACTCGCCCGAGCAGATCACGCAGATCGTAGTGAAGAACACGGCAGGCGGCGTACCAATTCGTGTGGGCGATGTGGCGAAAGTTACCGCTGGAGTCGAGCCCATGTACACGATTGTGACGGCGAACGGCAAACCTGCGGTGTTGATCAACGTTACGCGGCAACCCTACAGCAACACGGTGGCGGTGGCCGACGAAGTTCACGCGCAGATCGCACAGTTGACCCCATCGCTGCCACCAGGGATACAGCTGGAGGTGTTCTACGACCAATCGACCATCGTGCACGATTCGATCGCCAGCGTGCGTGATGCGGTACTTTTGGGACTGCTGCTGTCTTCCGCGATTCTCGTGCTGTTTTTGCGAGATTGGGGAACCTCGATCGTGGCGGGTCTGGTCATTCCCGTTACGCTGTGTCTCACGTTCATCGTTTTGAAGATGGTGGGGCAAAGCTTCAACCTGATGACGCTGGGTGGGATAGCGGCGGCTGTGGGCCTGGTGATCGACGACGCCATCGTGGTGCTCGAGAATATCGTTCTGCATCGGGATGCCGGCGAGACCAAGTTGAAGGCGATCCAAAACGCACTAAGCGAGATCACCGTGCCGCTGATCGGTTCGACGGTGACCCCGATCGTGGTGTTTCTGCCGCTGATTGCGATTACTGGTGTAACCGGCGCGTTTTTCAAGGCGCTGGCAATCACCATGACTGTGTCGCTGATCAGTTCGCTGCTGCTGGCGCTGACCTGGACCCCGACGCTGAGTCAACATTTCGTGATGCGCGAGGATCCGGTTCGAAAGACTGACGCGGACCGATCTCGGGCCGAGGGCCAGACTGAGGCCAAGCCGGACGTGGCGGCCCTACTCGCCGCCGAGGAGGCGCATCTTTCGGGTTTCTTTGGGCGGATCGTGGAATTTTACGGACGGGTTTTGAGGAGAGTGCTGCACCACCCGTGGATCCTGGTGGCAAGCTCGCTGGTGATCGTGGTTTTGTCCTATGGGAGCTACCGGTTTCTGGGCACCGACCTGTTACCTGCAATGGATGAAGGCGGATTTATTCTGGATTACCACACGCCCGCCGGGAGCTCACTCACGGAGTCTGATCGGATTCTTCAGCATATCGAACAGATTCTAAAGGCAACACCCGAGGTGGAGACGGTTTCGCGGCGAACGGGACTGGAGCTTGGAAATGTCGCGGTCACGGAAGTAAACCGTGGGGACTTCACGGTGAAATTGAAGAGCAAGCGTAGCCGGGACATTGACGACATCATGAACGACGTCCGCGTCCAGGTTGAGGGAAGCGAGCCGGCCGCGAAGGTTGAGTTCGTGCAAGTGCTGCAGGACATGATTGGCGACCTGACGAATGCGCCCCAGCCGATTGTCATCAAATTGTTTTCCCAGGACCCGGTTCTGTTGGCGAAAAGTTCGTCGCGTGTTTCGGAAGCCATTCAAAAGGTGCCAGGCGTGGTGGACGTGCTCGATGGCATTGAGGACAGTATCAGCGGGCCAGCGGTTACGTTCCAGGTGAATCCCGTGGCGGCCGCGCGGGCGGGTTTCACGCCCGAAGAAGTGGGCGTGGATGCGGCCGCGATTCTCGAGGGCGCGCCGGCGGCTACTCCCATGGTGGTGAACGACCGTGTCTATCCGATCCGGGTGCGCTTTCCCGACGCGAATCGCGCGTCGCTCGAAAGCATGAACAATACGCTGCTGACCAGCGCTACGGGAAAGTCCGCGACGCTGGGGTCGCTGGCGGTGATGGCTTCCGATCCGGGGCAGGTCGAGATCCGGCGGGAAAATCTGCAAAGATTGGTTGAGGTCACCGGGCGCCTGGAAGGTGTCGATCTTGGCAAGGGAATTGTGGGCGTGCAAAAGGCGGTGAGCGACCTGCATCTGCCGCCAGCGATCCGCATCGAGTACGGCGGCACCTACCAGGAACAGCAGAGCTCCTTTCGCGATCTTACGCTTGTGCTCGTGCTGGCATTGCTGTTCCTGTTTATCGTGCTGCTGTTCGAGTTTCGAACATTTTCGGCGCCAACGGCGATTCTTGCTTCGGCGCTGCTTTCCACCTTCGGGACCTTTTTTGCGTTGCTGATCACGAAGACCACCTTCAACGTGGCGTCGTTCATGGGCATGATCATGGTGATTGGAATCGTGGCGAAGAACGGCATTTTGTTGCTGGACGCGGAGAACCGTTTTCGCGCACTGGGGTCGCCGTTGGAGGAGGCGCTGGTGCAGGCCGGGCGACGACGGCTGCGGCCCATCGCTATGACCGCGCTAGCGACCGTCGCGGGAATGCTGCCGCTGGCGTTTGCCATCGGCGCGGGTTCACAGATGTTGCAGCCGCTGGCTATCTCCGTGATCGGCGGGCTTTTGAGTTCAATGGTCTTATCGTTGGTCTTCACGCCGGCGATTCAATTTTTCCTGCAATCGAAGCAGGACCGCACCGCACCCGCGGCAGAACCAACTCTGCCGTAACACCCGATTCACACGATGTTCATAAACGTTGACCTAGAATCCGCAGGGGCAATGTCCATGAATGTTTTGGTCGTAGAAGACGATAGGGAGATGGCGGAGCTGTTGGTGCGCGGGCTACGAGAGGAAGCGCACCAAGTGAACCTGGCGCGTGACGGCAGGGCCGCGCTGGCGATTTCCAACAATGCGGCATTCGACGTGATCCTGCTGGACGTCATGCTGCCGGGAATGGATGGTCTCGAAGTCGCAAAACAGTTGCGCCTACGCCGGGACCAGGTGCCAGTGCTGATGCTTACGGCGCGTGACGCGCTTTCCGATATCGTAAAGGGTCTTGAC
The DNA here is from genome assembly GCA_963721915.1 of uncultured Acidobacteriota bacterium. Lineage (GTDB taxonomy): Bacteria > Acidobacteriota > Terriglobia > Acidiferrales > UBA7541 > Acidiferrum. The sequence goes on from CAVRLD010000019.1 coordinate 133,139, forward strand.
GCGGGCGCGGACGACTACATAACGAAGCCATTTTCGTTCGAGGAGCTTTTGGCGCGCGTCCGAGCTCTGGGAAGGCGGCGGGCAGAGAGGCCGAGAAATGTGCTGGAAGTGGAGGACGTGGTGCTGGACACCACGACCTATCGCACTTTTCGCGCTGGCCGGGAGATTCACCTGTCGCTCACGGAATTTCGCCTGCTCGAGTTGCTGGTAAGGAATCGCGGAGCGGTGGTGTCGCGTACCTCGATATTGGAAACGCTGTGGGGAAGTCGTCGCGACGTCGGCGAAAACACCATCGACGCGTTCATTCGATTGCTGAGGAAAAAATTAGATGACGGCCCGCCACCAAGACTGATTCACACACATCGCGGATTCGGGTATTTCGTGGGGGCCCTGAACTGACCTTCCATCTTCCAATCCGCGCGCGCCTCACGGCGTTGTATTGTATTGTTTTGAGCCTGTCATTTGCGGCTTTCTTCTGGATCAGCGACATCGGCTTTCGTCGCAGCATCGAGGCCACGGTTGATGTCGCCTCTCGCACCAACCTGGAAACCATTCAGAGGCTCATGCAACGCACGGCAGCGACGGGTGAGGACACCCTTCAGCATGAGCTCACGGAACTTTCCGACGTATGGGCGAATGGCGCGCTCTTCGAGATCGCCGACGAAAAGGGAAAATGGATTTTCCGCCCGGCGCGGTTCGCCGAGACCTACCCTCCGTTGCCGGCAGTGCGGGACCACAATGTTGCCTTCTTCACCGCCAATCTCGACTACTTTGAGTATCGTATTGCGCTCCAGCGAGTACAGGTGGCCGGCAAGATCTATGAAATCCACGCGGCGGTCCCCACCGAGCCTTTTGACCAAGCCCTGGATCATTTCCGGCTCATCGAAAAGGAAGCTTTGCCTGTGTTGGTTTTGTTGGCTTCGCTGCTCGGTTACTGGTTGAGTGGATGGTCGCTGGCGCCTGTGAAGCGCATCATCGAAACGGCGGAGTCTATCGGCGCCCAAAATCTGTCGCGCCGGCTGGAAGTGCCGAAAGCTCGGGACGAACTGCAAAGGCTGACACAGACGCTCAACGCCATGCTCGAGCGTATTGAGAGCTCGTTTAAGAAGATCACGCAATTCACAGCGGACGCATCGCACGATCTGCGTACTCCGGTCGCGATAATGCGAACCGCGGCGGAGATTACGCTGAGAAGGCCGAGGACGCCCGTCGAGTATCGTGATGCCTTGTCGAAAATTCTGGATACTTCAGTGGAAACGTCAGAACTCCTGGAGAACCTGCTGACGCTCGCGAGAGCGGATGCCGGCGCAATAAGGACGGAGATGCACCCGGTCGATCTGGCTGCGCACCTGCGCAGAGCGCAAGAACGCGCAGCATTTTTATCGCCGGACAAGCACGTGGACGTAACCCTGGAAGCGCCTTCCACTCCTGTGTGGGTGCAAGCAGATGCCATCGCGATTGACCGGCTGCTCTTGATCTTGCTAGATAATGCGGTCAAGTACACGCCCTCGGGAGGTCATTGCGAAATCGCATTGTCTCGGAATGAAAGCCATGCGCAGATCAGCGTCCGGGACTCAGGAATCGGCATCGCTGAGGCCGACCTCAAGAACATCTTCGACAGGTTTTACCGCGCGGACCGCGTGCGCTCGAAGAACACGGGCGGAGCGGGGCTAGGTTTGGCGATCGCGCGATGGATCACGGAACTACACGGCGGGATAATCGCCGTCGAAAGTACGCCCGGCGCAGGCTCGGTTTTTCGCGTTTCGATACCAGCTACACAGCCGGTTTGAGAGCGATCTAGTACCAGCTTAGCGCTGTCTGAAAAAAATTCAGGTTCTTTTAAACATTCCATTAACGCGTGTTTACCGCGCATGACCTTCGTGGGCAGTAAAACCTGTCCCAGTTTCCACCAATGAACGGGAAGTCGTTCGCAAACAGCCTCGATGGCCATCTCTAATCCGATTGTGCGAAGAGGATTCAACCAATGAGTTTGAGCATTCTCAGAAAATCATGGCAGCTGAGTTTTCTGGCGATTCTTGTGATCCTAGCGCCAGCCGCGGGCGTGCGAGGGCAAAGCGCCAAAGGAACACTCAACGGGCGGGTCACGGACTTGTCGGGCGGCGTGCTGCAAGGCGCCCAAATCGAACTCGAGTCACGAGATGTCAACGTCAATTCCAACACGCTAGGTGAGTTCTTTATCAACGATCTGGATCCGGGCCAGTATACGATCAATGTAAGGTATATCGGCTTTAAGACCTTCACGAAAACGGTTGAGGTAGTTGCGGGCCGGACGACCAACGTCGACGTAAAGCTGGGCGTCGAATCGCAGAACCTGGAAGTGCTCGTGACCGCTGATCGCGTGTCTGCCGAGGCGGAGGCCGTCAACCGCGAGCGCACCGCGGACAATATCGTTCAAGTGCTTCCGGATGACGTGATTCGCAGCCTGCCCAATGCCAACCTGGCGGACGCCCTTGGCCGGCTGCCCAGCGTGAGCCTGGAGCGCGACGAAGGCGAAGGCAAGTACGTGCAGGTGCGCGGCACGGAACCCCGACTGACGAACACTACCATCGACGGTGTGAACGTGCCGTCGCCGGAATCGGGCGTTCGGCAGATCAAGTTTGACGCGATTCCGGCCGACATCGTGGAGTCCGTCGAGATCAACAAGACCCTCCAAGCCAACATGGATGGGGATGGCATCGGAGGTTCGATCAATCTGGTCACCAAGACGGCCGGAGAGCGACCCACGATGGCGCTCAGTGGGATGGGCGGGTATATGCCGATTCTTGGCGGACGACCTCAGGTTGAATCGACCGGAACGATTGGGCAGCGCTTCGGGTCGCAGAAGCGTTTCGGCATTCTCGTCGGCGGCTCTTACGATTGGAGCGGCCGCGGTATCGATGATCTCGAGCCGGTGTCAGATTTGGCCACGTTTCCCAATGGCTCGACGGCACTTTGGAAGGACTCAATCGATGTGCGTGAATATCGCTACTACCGCACCCGTTGGGGCCTCGCCGGCAGCGCGGACTACAAGCTGAACGAGGGTTCAAATCTGTATGCCCGCTTTTTGTACTCTGACTTTCAGAACTACGGAGATCGCTGGGTCTATTCGCTGACCGATAACACTCCAAACATTAGTTGCTTGGAGGAAACGGCGGAGGCACCGGCACGCCGTCTTTAACACTCAGGATCGCCGTCCGGACATCGCCATCGCTAGCCTGGTCGTCGGCGGCAAACACGTGCTTACCAGTACATGGTATTCGTGGGACGTATCCGTTTCTCGCTCACGCGATCTCGCTCCGCCCCCGGGACCGCTAGTTTCGGCAGCACCTTAGCGACAAGCAATTGCGAATTCGATCCCGCAGCTACGAAAAGCATCTACCGCCCGCAGTTTACGCCCTCGTGTTTCTCGGAAGCCTACGATCCAACGACGATGAAATTGAGCGACGTGCAGATCTCACACGGTTTAAGCGCCCAACTGAACCTTCAATTCGCTGGCGCGATGGCCAAGCGTTACCATATTGGCTCGCACCTGGCCAGCATTGAGATCGGGGGCAAATTTCGCAACGCCCACAAGTTCGACGACACCTACAACGTTGCCTTCACACCTAACGGGGACGTGTTCCTGAATCAGTTCCCGAACGGTCTTGTGAATAACCACTACTACGACAACAGCTACAAGTTGGGCTACAACCCGAACTATCAGGCGGTCCGAGATTTTGTGAATGCCAACCCGGCTGACTTTACGAGCCAGAGCACGCTTGGCGCGGATCCGGCGAACTACGACCTGATCGAGAAGGTCTCCGCCGGTTACTTGATGAACACCTTGACCTCAGTAACCGCGTTCGCGTCGTGGCGGGCGTTCGCTTCGAAGGCACAGATCTAACCACGGTTTCGTTCGATAACCAGACCAACAGTGTGTCCGACCGAGCCAATGGTTCGTACATTAAAGTTCTTCCAAGCGCTTCTCTGCGTTATGCATTTACCCCAATACCGATCTTCGCCTGGTCTACGGGCGAGGCTTGTCGCGCCCTGATCCGCAAGATATCGCGCAGTCGGTGACATTCACGACTGTTGGTAGTTCAGGCGCGGTGAAGAACACGGCCACGCTGGGCAATCCCAATCTCAAGGCAGAAACCGCGGACAATTTCGACGTGCTTGTCGAACATTATCTCAATCCATTTGGAATGGTTACCGCGGGCTTTTTCTACAAGAAGCTGAGTGATCCGATTGTGACGAAGAGCTTTGTGCTCCAAAATTTCCAGCCCTCACCCATCGCGCCGGTCGGTACCTACACGGTCACGCAGCCTATGAATGCCGGGAGCGCCTGGATTTCCGGGTTCGAAGCCGCATATCTTCAGCACCTTACCTTCCTTCCAGGAGCACTGGGCGGCCTTGGCGTATCGGCGAACTACGGTTACACGGCATCACGGGCTAACGGCTTGTCCGGACGCTCCGATCATCCGCGGCTTTTGCGCAATGCGCCGAATACCTGGAACATCAGCCCAACGTACGATCGCGGCCGAGTATCCGTTCGCATGGGCTTTCGTATAACCAGGCCAATATTGCCTCGTACATCTTTCAGGACGGGCACCGATGGGTTCGGACCCGACTCCGGGCGGCCTGAAGGGGCCTTTTGGTGATCGTGTACTTCTACTCCCACCTGCAGGTCGATGCGCAAGGTAGCGTGCGTCTCACGCATGGTCTGACCTTCGTCATGTACGGTCTGAATCTCACCAACGAAGTGTTTGGCTTTTATCAAGGCCAGCCGCAATTCATGATTCAGCGTGAATACTACACGCCGACGATTGCAGCAGGTTTCCGTTGGTCGCCCACGCGGGAAAAATAGGCAAGTTGCGATTTCGGGTCGCGGTTGCTGGCGACCCGCCGTGGCCGGAGCGCGACCACCCCTGATTTCACTGGCTCCGGCCACTTCTTTCGCACCATCAGGCGGAAGCCAGACTCGCGTATGCATGACGGGGATTGGTCGTTTGTTCTGAACGTCGGACCGGGAGGCGAGTAACACTTGATGAAGATTCTTACCGGAATGACATTAATCTGCGGCGTGTTCCTCGTTTGGCTCTCGGAGAGTAGCGCGGGGCCGGGTGCGCCAATGGCGGAAACGCAGAGTGCCGCGATTCTAGTCGGAGCGGGCGACATCGCGGATTGCAAGGATCTTTCCGGCGCGGAAGCCACGGCCAAGCTACTTGAGGCCATCCCAGGTACAGTGATGGCGGTGGGCGATCTCGCTTACCCCGACGGAACCAAGGAGAATTTCGATTGCTACGATCGCACTTGGGGTCGCGTAAAAGCTCGTACGCGTCCTTCGCCTGGCAATCACGAATTTCACACGCAGGGCGCGACATTCTACTTCTCTTATTTTGGGGCGGCGGCCGGAGATCCCAGGGCGGGCTACTACAGCTATGAGCTCGGAACCTGGCACATCATTGCGCTCAACAGCGAGTGTATCGATATCGGCGGTTGCAATGCGGGATCCACGGAAGAGAAGTGGCTGCGCGGGGACCTCGCCGCGCATCCCGCAGCATGCACCTTAGCCTACTTTCACAAGCCGCTGTTCAGCTCGGGCGGCGCTCACGGCGACGATCCCGAGATTGTGCCGATCTGGCAGGCTCTGTACGACGCGAACGCGGATGTTGTGGTGAGCGGACACGATCATGACTACGAGCGATTTGCGCCACAGACTGCGCTGGCGAAGCCAGACCCGGAACGCGGCATTCGGGAATTTGTTGTGGGCACAGGCGGGAAGAATCATCGTCCCTTCACCACACCTCATGCCAACAGCGAAGTCCGCAATGCCGACACTTTCGGCGTGCTGAAACTGACACTGCGGCCCGGAGCCTACGACTGGCAATTTATTCCCGAGGCAGGCAAGACCTTCACCGATTCCGGCACGGGTAGTTGTCACTGATCCAGATTGACCGGGTTCGACTGATTCCATCGTGGCCAGAAGAGACGCAACAATGCGAGTGCTGCCCGTTCGAACGACCTGCCTCAACGCCAAAAAAATCTGCGGCTCGCCGGTTGGCTGTCGCCATCAGTTGTGATACGTAGCCGCGAACAAGTAGCATCCTAGTGGCTGCCCGCGAGTCCACAATCCGGGCTACCGCCAGGAGGCACGCACTCATTGAGCGGCATTGTCGGAATGTTCCGCCAAGACGGCGCGCCGGTCGATCGGCAGCTTCTGCAAGCGCTCACTGACTTCATGTCGTACCGTGGCCCCGACGCGCGCGAAATCTGGTACAAAGGCGAAGTTGGCCTGGGGCAGACGCTGCTAAAGACAACTCGGGAATCATGCGGAGAGCGACAGCCAGCAAGCCTTGACGAGCGGATCTGGATGACTGCCGACGCGCGGCTAGATGAGCGCGGCGCCCTGATCCTCCTATTGCGCGCCTCCAGTTGTGATGTTAGCGAGTCCGCACCCGATTCTGAGCTAGTCCTGAAAAGTTATGCAACCTGGGGAGCCAACTGCGTAGGCCATCTTCGCGGTGACTTTGCGTTTGCCATCTGGGACGCCCGTGCCAAAGTGCTGTTTTGCGCGCGCGATCACTTCGGCATCAGGCCGTTCTACTACGCGCAACTGAAAAATCTTTTTCTCTTCAGCAACACGCTCAATTGCCTAAGAGCTCACCCCGATGTTTCCGGCGAACTGAACGATTCCGCCATCGCGGATTTCCTGCTGTTCGGGCTAAACCTCGATGAAACGACGACCACTTTCCGGGACGTCCAGCGCCTGCCTCCTGCTCATTCCATGACCGTGTCGCGAAGCGGCGTGGAGTTGAGACAATATTGGACTCCGCCAATCAGCGCACGGATTCGGTACCGCCGCGAGCAAGAATACGTCGAGCATTTCCAAGCTTTGTTGCGCGCAGCCGTAAAGGATCGCTTGCGCACCGATCGCCTCGGGATCCCGCTCAGCGGCGGCTTGGACTCCACGTCGCTTGCTGCGACGGTGAAGGAGTTGTCTGCGAGTAACGGTGGGGTACCCCGCATCCACACATATACCGCCCTGTACGAGTCCCTGGTTCCCGATCGTGAAATCGACTACGCAAGTGACGCCGCAAAATATCTCGGCCTTCCAAATCGCCGCTTTGCCATGGATCATTTGCGGCCGTTCGTGTGGCCTGAGGATCCCAATTGCAGGCTGCCCGAGCCTCCCGACAATCCATTTTTCGCCGCGCCGTTCCAGCACTTCCACGCCATTGCACAGGATTGCCGCGTGGTATTTTCGGGCGAGGGCAACGACAACCTGATGTACTTCCAAATGTGGCCGTACGTGCAGGAACTGTGGCGCAACCGGCAATGGTCGCGCCTGAGTGGAGAAGGGCTGCGATTTATGTGGATCAGGCCATTCCCTTGGCGGTGGATCCGTGCTCGTTTGGCGGGATTGCTTGGGAAGGCTTCCGGCTCCGATCCGTTTCCCCCCTGGATCGCGCCCGACTTTGCTCGCCGCCTGAATCTGAACGACCGCTGGCGCGAGTCCGGCGAGTTGCGCATGCCCGCGGCGCCGCATGCGGTGCGCCCCAAAGCACATGCGTCGCTGGCGCTGCCCCATTGGACGAGCATGTTCGAAAACGAAAACGCCGGCGTTACGCGCCGTCCGGTCGAGGTGCGCTATCCCTTCCTCGATCTAAGGCTTGTTGACTACCTGCTCGCGATTCCGCCTTTTCCCTGGGTCTTTCACAAGAGACTGTTGCGCGAAGCGATGGCGGGCAAACTTCCCGAGAGCATTTTGACGCGGCCCAAGACCCCCTTTCGGGCCGATCCGCTGCTCGCACATTTTCAACGGTACGACATCAACTGGGTCAACCAAACGCCACTCAGTGGTGAATTGGAGCGCTACATCAATCGTTCCGCGCTTTTGACGTTGCATGGTAATATGGATCCAGAGCAGGTCATTCTCGGCACCCGGCCACACTGCCTTAACTTTTGGCTACAATCTGTTCGAAGGCCCCGGAGCATGTCTCGTGTGGAGATCAGCTAATGGATAAACCGGTGAAACCGGCACCCAAAAAGCCATACACCCCTCCGAAGATCACGGTCTACGGGACCGTGCGCGATCTTACTCTGAGCCAAGGGCGGAGCGGCCGCAATGACCACACTCCTAAAAATCCAAGAGCGAACAAGACCAATGTTTAGGCGGTAAGCGCCTGCCGTGAATTGCTTTCGCTATTCCGTTTTTGGCTTATCGCTTTGCTCAAATCTCTCCATCCCGGGGCTCCCCCGCTCGAATTCCTCGACAGATGCCCCTGAAGTGCAACTCCACTTGGGGATTGTTCCTGATTTCGATCGTCCTTCCAGTGCGGCACGCGGCCCGAGCAAACCGATATACGTCAGCTCCTACAGAAACGCGGCCGGGGATCCAGCGTTGCGCGCGTGGGAGACCCCAGACGGCGCTTCGCTGCATCTCGCGTACAGTGACGGCACCGAGTTTTGGCTGGATCGAAAAGGCGCCGCCATCTGGGCCGTATGGCCGGAGCGATCGTCGCTAGAGAACGCTATCTCTTATTTGCTAGGCCCGGTGTTAGGACTCATGTTGCGGCTGAGGGGGATCGTTTGCCTACACGCCAGCGCGGTGGCATTTGACGATCACTGCGTCGCGTTTGTCGGTTCGGCAGGTGCGGGCAAATCGACGACCGCTGCCGCGTTTGCCAAGCTGGGCCGTAGTATCGTTTCCGACGACATCGTCGGGCTCGTCGAACGAGATGGCATCTTCCACGTTCTGCCAGCCTATCCGCACCTTTGCCTTTGGCCGGAGTCCGTCACCATGCTCTACGGCGCCCCTGACGCGCTTCCGCAACTCCTTCACGATTGGGAAAAGCGCCAGCTCGCTCTTGGGGAAAACGGCACCCACTTCGAGGAGCGCACTCTTCCGTTACGTGCGATCTACATCTTGGGCGAACGGCGGCCGGACACTTCTCCTGTGGTGGGCGCCATCGCGGAGCCCGAGGCGCTTCTGTCCCTGGTAGCCAATACCTACGCGACGAATCTGATCGACCGCACGATGCGCGGAGAGGAATTTACCCTGCTGAGCCGCTTGATTTCCAGTGTTCCGGTGCGCATCGTCCATCCAAGCGGCGACCCCACTCGACTCGAAGACCTTTGCCGAGTAATCCAAGCAGACTTCGAGACTCAGAATGACTAGGCGCCGCTGTCCCGTTTTGAATCTGGCCCAGCAATCTATTTATTTATTGTGTTCATGTTACTTAGCCGGATACATAACAGACCGATTCCCTCGCAAATGCTCTTCCCATCTTGGAACAGTGTGCTAGCATCCTTTTGGCACCCCCAGTCCTCGCACCGGTAACTCAAGACCGTCATTGGCAGGTAGACCGGTGTGCCGTGCCCTCGAACTAAATCCTGGCGTCCCGGGCCCATAGCGAGACGAGTTCTCGTCTTCCGATCCACTCGTTCTGTGCCTTCACCGGCTGTGCGGTGTGGAATTGCTGGAGCGGGGAATCCAAAGCAACCGGCATCGCAGTGCCCGAAATGCCCAGCCAGCCGTGCTCGAATATCCCAGGGGGTTCCATGACCATGACGTTCCGCGGGGCTCGGATCCAGTTTTATTCCGGTTTGGCCATTTTCGCTTCCGTCGGCATCCTTCTTGCCTCGTACTCCGGCGCAAGGCATTGGTTCGGAAAGCCTTTAGCTCGGTCAAATGGCGGTAGCGTCCATGCTACGTCGGTAGGGGGTAACACCGCGCTCCAAAAACCTGAGGCTCACTCCACCTCGCCATTGAGGTTCGAGGAGAATCAAGGGCAAACGGCGCGCGGCGTCCGCTTCATTTCGCACGGGACTGGATACGAGCTCTTTTTGACCCCCCAAGAAGCCGTGTTGGCCCTACACCCCACACGCCGGCTGGATCCTTCCCCCACCCATCGCATGGCCCACTCCCAGGCGCAACGTGATGCCCGGCACGCCGAAAAGACCGCGGTGCTCCGTATGCGCCTCGCCAATGCCAATAAGACCATTAAGGTTGCTGGCGTCGATCCGTTGCCGGGTAGAGTGGACTACTTCCTCGGGAACGACCCAGCGAACTGGCGCACGAACATCCCCTCCTACGCGCGCGTGAAATATGCGGACGTTTACCCGGGCGTGGATCTCGTGTTCTACGGCAATCAGCGGCGTCTCGAGTATGACTTCATCGTTGCACCGGGAGCCGACCCGAAAGCGATTGCCCTGAGTCTGGAAGGAGCGCGGAAGCTACGGGTAAACTCGCGCGGCGATTTGCTGGTTACCGTTGCGGGCGGGCAAGTGCAACTCCAAAAGCCGTTGGTCTACCAGCAGATACGTGGTGAGCGCCGCGAGATTACTGGAAATTATGCCGTTACCGGAGACCACCGCGTGAGTTTTGAGGTCGCGAAGTACGATCTCAGCGAACCGCTGATTGTTGACCCGGTGTTGGTCTATTCAACGTACCTGGGCGGCGAGCTTGACGACACCGCAGCCGCGATTGCCGTGGATTCGCTAGGCAAAGCCGTGGTCACTGGCACCACTTTTTCGCTGCACTTTCCAACGACCGCCGGCGCCTTCACTCCGAGTCCTCTCGCGAGCAACCCGAACGGCGTAGTTTTTGTGACCCGGATGGATCCCACCGGCACGCATCAAGTTTACTCCTCGTATGTCGGCGGCAGTGGCGGCGACTCTGGCTTCGGCGTGGCACTTGACGCCGCAGGTCACATTTACGTTGCGGGACAAACCAGTTCGACGGACTTCCCGACCACTACGAACGCGTTGAAGCCCGGCCCTAACGCCGGGAATGTGAACGGAACGAGCTTCATTTTCGAGATTGATCCGACGGTCGCGGGATCGGGCTCCCTTGTTTATTCCTCCTACCTCGGTGGGACGCAAGGCGTCAGCGAAACCGCAAACGGAATCGCCACGGACAAGAACGGATTGGTTTATGTCGTTGGGCTCACCGCCTCGCAGCCCGGTACCGCACTGGCGAACTTTCCGGTGACCGCGTCCACCGCCCTTCAACCCACTGCGCCTACCGGCATCGCAACTGGAACAGCATTCCTCGCCAAGCTCGACACCACGCAGTTGGGCGCCGCGTCTTTGATCTACTCCACATACTTGGGTGGCAACGGAGCGCACGCAGCGTCACCCGGACCTGGCTTTAGCGACGCAGGGTTCGGAGTCGCTGAGGATTCCGCCGGGAACACCTACGTAGCCGGCACAACCGGCTCCACAGACTTTCCGACAACTACCGGGACGGCGTTTCAGCCGACCGTGCCCGCCGGCAACACGGGAGGTACAGCCTTCGTCTCGCGCTTCGATACCACCAAGGCCGGGGCGGCATCCTTGCTCTATTCCACGTATCTGGGGGGCGATGCCGCCGATTTTGGTGGCGCCATTGCCCTGGGTTCCTCGAATGTGGCGTATGTCACTGGTACAACCAAATCACTTCTTTTCCGCACGACGCCAGGAGCATTCCAGACGACAGGAAATAGCAACGGCATCGCATTCATCAGCTTGGTCGATACCAGTCTGACCGGCGCCGCCTCCCTCAAATACTCGACATTCCTCAGCGGGTCCCAAACCAATACTGCTTTCGGCATCGCCACGGATGCTTCCGGGAACGCCTACGTTGCCGGCGCAACTCAAGGCAGCGATTTCCCGGTGACCAAGGGTGCGTTTCAACGGGCGCCCGCCAACTTATCGCAGGGAGAGGGTTTCGTCACCAAGTTGAACCCGGCAGGAATGGGCGCGGCTGACCTGGTCTACTCGACGTACTTCGGAGGAAGCGGAAATGGCCCTACGTTCGACGAGGTCTTCGCCATCGCCGTCGTTCCGGTCTCGAATAATGCGGTGATTGCCGGTGTGACCGCCTCATCCGCGGCTACGTTTCCGGTCGTACCCATTCCCGGCGCTTTCCAAACGGCGCTGAACGGTGCGTCCGACGCCTTCGTGGCCGAACTCACCTTGCAACGGACTCTGACGGTATCGCCATTGAGTCTCACCTTCGGTCCGCAATTGATTGGTACGCCGACGGCGGCGCAAACGGTCACAGTCAGCAATAATACGACTACGGCCATAGCGTTTACGGGTGTCGCGATCTCCGGAGGTGCGCCTGCGGCAGCCAATACGGATTTCACGTTGCCCTCGAATACTTGCGGAACCAGCATTGCCGCTGGCGCATCGTGCACCATCAGCGTGGTCTTTACGCCATCGGTGGCGGCAGTCGAGACCGCAAACTTGGTGATTACCGATGCGGATTCGACAAGTCCGCAGACGGTATCGCTTACCGGGACGGGCACCAGCAGCGCGTTGACGGTAGCGCCCCTTAGCTTGGCCTTCGGATCTCAACCAGTTGGCACGGCTACGGCGGCTCAGACCGTCACGCTGACGAACAACTCCAACGCCGCGATCGCATTCACCGGCGCGGTTGTTTCCGGGGGTGCACCGGCAGCAGCCAACTCGGATTTCACGACTACGACGACGTGTGCTGGGAGCATAGCGGTTGGTACTCCGTGCACGATTAGCGTTGTGTTTAAGCCATCCGTAGCGTCTGCGGAGACCGCAAACCTCGTCATCACGGATGGAGATTCCACGAGTCCTCAAACCGTGACACTGAGTGGGACCGGCACAAGCACAACGGCACCAAGTTTTACTCTTGCCGCGTCGCCGACCACACTGACCGTCTCGCAAGGCACCAGCGGCACCTTTAAGGTGACCGTGACCCCTGGCGGTGGGTTCAATCAGGCGGTGGCTCTGGCTTGCACAGGCGCCCCAGCCAACTCGACATGCACGGCTGCGCCGACGTCGGTGACGCCGGGTGATGGTGTGACTGCCGTCACCGCCATGGTAACGGTTGCCACCACGGCTCCATCCTTCGTTGCGCCACCGATTTCGCTGCCTGGCACGCCTCTGTTCTCATGGCGCATCGTGCCGCTACTTCTCGCTTTTTCGCTGTTGTTGTTCTTGGCGCGCCGGCAAAGATTCGCCGTCCGACTGGGAATGACGGCGGCGACGGTTGCTTTCCTGGCACTGGCCGGCTGTGGCGGCAGTCATCCTGTGCACGTGCCAAGCGGCGGCACTCCCAAAGGCACAAGCACGCTGACGGTGGCCGGCACGTCGGGCAGTCTCACGAGTTCAGCAACGGTTACGCTAACCGTAAACTAGCCTGGCGGGTCGCAAGCCCGACGGTCATAGGGTGGCGCTTCCGAAACGGCGAAGCGCCTCACCCAGACCAAGCCACCAAAGATTTCACGCACTCGATAACCCACCACAACCTACGCTCACCATCTAAATTCCCCGCTGCTGATACCTCTATTAAGGCTTACTTTCCATTCGCCCACTCGGCGCAACGATCACACGCGACGAGAGTCGACAACTTACCTGTTGTTTTCCCAAAGGGACTGTGTCATCCTTCCTGTTGGAAACCCAAATGGCGACGCTATGAAACAAAAAACGGACGTCCTGCAAGGCACCTTGGCGTTGATGGTCCTCAAGACTCTCGATGTCCTGGGACCGCTGCACGGTTATGGCATTGCGCGGCGCATCGAGCAGATCAGCGGAGACCTCCTTGCCGTGAATCAAGGGACTCTGTATCCGGTGCTGTTGAAGTTGGAGCAAGAAGGCGCGATCGCCTCCGAGTGGGGGGCGTCGGAAAATAATCGGAGGGCGCGCTTCTATCGATTGACGCGGGAAGGGCGTAAGCAGTTGCAGGTGGAGACCCAGGATTGGGAACAAACGGCGGCGATCATCGGGCGGTTCTTCGAAGTGAAGGCGGAGGATTTGTCATGAAAGCTATCAGGCGGTTGCTGGCACGGCTGCGGAACTTTGCGACTGGGCGGACACAGGATGCGCGATTGCGGGAGGAGATTGAGGAGCATATCGCGCTGCAAACGGCGGAAAATGTTCGCGCTGGTTTGTCACCGATTGAGGCGCGACGCCAAGCGATGCTGAAGTTTGGCGGGGTCGAGGGGATCCGACAGGACTATCGAGCCGAGCGCGGGCTGCCGTTCATCGAAGATTTGGTGCAGGATTTGCGCTACGCCTTCCGCGTCTTGCGCAAGTCTCCCGGCTTTACCGCGGTGGCCGTTGCGACGTTAGCATTAGGCATCGGGGCCAACGCCGTGGTTTTCGGGGTGCTGAACGCGCTGATACTGCGCCCGTTGCACGTGCCTCAACCGCAGAGCCTGTATAGCATCGAGCGCGGGACCGATAATGCCGTGAATCACTCGTATCCCGACTATCTCGATCTGCGCGATCGCAACCGCAGCTTTGAAGATCTGGCGGCATATAACGTCACCTCGGTCGGGCTGGATACGGGCCACAATCCGTCTGCCTCCTGGATCATGGAGGTGACCGGGAACTACTTCGACGCACTGGGCGTTCACCCCTATCTGGGGCGTTACTTTCTCGCCGCCGACGAGCATGGCCCAAACAGCGCTCCGTATATCGTGCTCACCCACGCGTTTTGGCACAGCCATTTTCAGGATGATCGCGGCGTGGTGGGCCGCGTCGTTCAGTTGAATAAACATCCCTTTACCATCCTGGGCGTAGCGCCACCTGAATTTCGGGGAACGCTGGCGTTTCTCTTTCCCGATTTCTGGGTGCCGCTCGTGAACCAGGAGGAGGTGGAGGGAGAAAATGTGCTGGATGCGCGCGGGAACCGCGGCCTTCTGATGGTGATGGGACATCTGAAGGCGGGAGTCACTCCGGCGCAAGCAGTTGCCGATCTCAACTCGGTTGGCTCGTACCTGGAAAAGACCTACCCGAAAGACGACGGCAATGTGACCTTTACCCTGGCGCGTCCGGGACTTGCCGGCGACTGGCTGGGCCGTCCGCTGCGGGCATTCCTCACGGGATTGATGCTCCTATCGGGATTAATTCTGTTGGCCACGTGCGCCAACCTCGGCAGCCTGTTTGCCGCACGCGCCGCCGACCGTTCCCGGGAAGTTGCCATGCGACTTGCGTTGGGATCGAGCCCGATGCGCATTCTGCGGCAACTCTTTACCGAAGCGTTGGTGATCTCGCTCATCGGAGGCGCGGTCGGTTTATGGGGCAGCGTTTTGTTATTGGGTCAGTTGAGCGCATGGGAGCCGCTTCCAACCGCGCCCCTTCGCATAGCGGTAACTCCAGACGCAAATGTTTATGCGGTGGCTTTGCTCTTGAGTTTAGTGAGTGGATTCCTGTGTGGCGCGGTCCCGGTAAGGCAGGTGCTTCGCACCGACCCCTACAAGGTCATCAAGTCGGGATCGACCGGAGCGGTGGGGCGCCGGATGACGGTCCGCGACCTGTTGCTGGTGGTGCAAATTGCGATCTGCGCGGTGCTGGTGACTTCGTCGCTGGTCGCGGTGCGCGGGCTGGCACGCTCGCTGCACAGCAATTTCGGTTTTGATCCCCAGAATGCCATGTTGGTCGAGACCGCTCTGAACATGGCCGGTTATAGCGGCGACGCAGTGCCCGCCATGCAAAAGCGCATGATTGATGCCTTGGAGACCATTCCCGGCGTAAAGTCCGTGGGATTGGTCGATCGGCTGCCGTTGTATTACGGCGCGAACGGCGCGAATGTCTATACCGACAAAACGGCCGACCTGCGGCCAGCAAATGCCGCCGCCGAAGCCGTGGTGTACAACATCTCTCCGGAATACTTCGAAGCGGCGGGGACGAGTTTATTGGCGGGCAGGACACTGTCGTGGCACGACGACAAAAACGCGCCGCGCGTCGCGGTGGTGAATCGCGAATTTGCGAGCAAGATTTTCGGTTCCGCGAGCAACGCGATCGGCAATTATTACAAGACGCACGATGGATCGCGCATTCAAGTGGTCGGCATTGTAGAGGACGGGAAATATGGGAGCCTCGCCGAGGATCCCCAGGTGGCGATGTTTCTTCCCGTCCTGCAATCACCTTCAAACCAGGTATGCCTGGTGGTCCGCGCTACTGGCGACAATCCGCAACTGGGGGCTGCCATCAAGAATACCGTGCAGGGCCTCGATGCAGGACTGCCCTTTACCGTCCGAACGTGGCGCCAGGAATTAGAGAGCGCTTTATTTCCTTCGCGTATGGCCACGCTGTCGCTGGGTGTGCTGGGCGCGATGGGCGCGGTGCTGTCGATCACCGGCATCTTTGGAATGGCGGCGTACTCAGTCAGCAAGCGGCTGAAAGAGTTGGGGATTCGCATGGCGCTCGGCGCGCAGCGGAAGGAAGTGTTACAGGCAGCGCTGGGCCGCGCATTCAGACTGTTGGCCTTTGGTTCGGTGGCGGGATTGTTGCTCGGAATTTTGGCTAGCCGGGTGCTGGCTTCCATCGTGTATCAGGCAACTCCCCGCGATCCGCTGGTATTGGGTGGTGTTGTTCTGGCGATGGCGTTGCTGGGCCTACTGGCTACGTGGATACCGGCGCAACGCGCTCTGTCGATCGATCCTATTGTACTGCTCCGCGAGGAGTGAACTACCGCGGCACAGGCTGGAATAGGTTCTTCGACACGCAAAAGGAAAGCCGCGCGCCTTCACTTACGTCCTCAGTCAGTGTTGCCAACAGGCCGTTCCACTCTCAAACGCCTTCCCAAATGGAACCCAAAGAACAAGTCGCGCAGCTTCCCGAAAAGTGCGGCGTCTACATGTTCAAAGACGCCGTCGGCCTGGTCATTTACGTCGGCAAAGTGCGCTCTCTCCGCAATCGCGACAAGAATCGCAAAACGCCGGGCGACTTTTCGCGCTGAGTCGTTCTTTTACTCGTCCCGCCGGAAATCGTAGAAGACACGAATGAGGTTGCCATCGAGATCGGCGGCCATAAACTCGCGCAGCTTCCACGGTTTGTCTTCGGGTTCGGAAACAATCTTCGCGCCCGCGGCCTTCCACTCTGCGAAGAGTTCGTTTACCTCACCCTTGCTCTCGAGATTGAGCCAGAAAAGGATAGGGCCTGTGTTGCCATGCGATTTTCGGAAAGGGGGATTAGTAATGAACAGCGCAATTCCCCCGGGAGATGCCGGCGATTCCACCTTTCTCGTCGCCCCAATCGAAGGTGAAGCCCAGCGTCTTTACATAGTAGGCAGCAGCCTTATCGACGCTGGCTGCGGGAATTTCGGGGACAGCAGCAGGAAATTTCATGCGGTGAATCGTAGCACGAGCACGCGGCTCTCAGATCCGTACCGGGCGGGGAAAATCGGTCAGGGTCAAGAAGGTCGAATCGATTTTCTCCGCCAACTTGCCATTCTCTTCGGACTTGGCTTTCACGCTCTTCCATTCCGCATCGTCTTGGAATGCCTTCCAGTTCGCGGTCGCCGCCTCGCGGCTCGGATGCTCCAGAATGTAAAAGAACGTGCTGCTTTTCACGGGCTCGTCGAGCGCTGTCCAGTAAGCAATGCTCTTCATTCCATGTTTCGCAAAGAGCGCATCTGTATGGTCTCGAAAGCGGGCCACGAGACTGTCCAGCTTTCCGGGGACCACATGATAGATACGCAATTCATAGACCTTCGCTGATTCTGTCATCGTCTCACCTTGGCGCCTTCCCTCCGTATTCGGAGTCCCGGTTGGGGCCTCTAGAAACGCGCGCTTCATTGCCTCGGTTATGCCAGCCGGCAGGAACAATGACAGGGGCGCAGCCTGCAACCATGTTCGCCTTTTCATGCGCCGGATTCTAGCAAACCTACCGAAGTGCGACATCAATAATTCGGCCTGGCAACTACTGACCCGGTATCGGACACTGCAACCGGCGCATGTAGGGTGCATCGGCATATCGCCGAAGGGCAATGCCCACCTACGATCTCATCGTGGAGGCCTACATGCCCAATCTAGAGAACCTTAAAAAGCAAGCCAAACTCATATTGCGTTGGCATCGCGAACGGCATTATCGCGTCGCGGCACAAAATCCGCGGGCCAATGCCTCGTTTCCTGAATATGCCCAGCTCGGAAATTCTTGCGGCGAGTTTCGAGCTCAGCGATGCGCAAGAAATAGGTCGCAAGACAGCACGGCTTCGATAGTTGGCAAGCCCTCAGAACTGGGCTAGCCGACACATCGCGCAAGATAAAGAAGGTGAAAGCGTCGCCATCCAAAGCGACGATTGTCAATGCAGAGCCGCAACTGTTCGTCGCCGATATCAAGAGGTCATGCGAATTTTTCTGCAAGAAGTTAGGTTCTTCGCTGGTATTCAGTTACGGCGACCCTCCTACTATGCGCAAGTGGGTCGCGACGCAGCGCGTCTCAATCTTAGGTGTGTCGAGGGCTTGCACTTGAGCAGACGGTCCGCGATCGTGAAGAACTGTTGTCGGCATCCATGACCGTCGCCACAGCCGACGAGATCAAGCTGTTGTTTCTTGAATTTCAGTCTGCTGGCGTTACCTTTCATCAGACATTGAAAAAGCAGCTTGGGGCGCCAAGAATTTCGTCGTCAAAGATCCGGATGGCAATTTCCTGCTGTTTGCCGGACAGCAAATTAACAGCCACCAACCGAAGTGTCGTGGACCTTGAGTGAGTCCTTAGGAGTGAAGTTGCTTCGCAACTTCATTGCGCTTCTTTTGTTAAACGCTCGAGGCCCATTTGAGTATATTGGCCGACCTCGATGAGATAGCCGTCGGGATCACGCATATAACAGCGCCATTCCCAGCCGTGATTGTCTAGCGGCTCGGTAAGAAAGAACGCTCCTTTGTCGCCCCATTGTTTGTAGCACGCCCAGATGTCGGCGACACGCAAGTTAAGGAAGCTATTCACTTTGTTGAGATCCGTCGGTGTTTCGAGGAGCACTTCTGGCTTGTCGGGAGTTGGGCCGCCGCCGGAATTCAGAATGATCCAGGTATTAGCGAGCTTGATGTAGCACGGATTTTCCGGCTTGATCACTTTTCCGCCAAGGATTCGGACATAGAAGTCCTTCGATTTTTCCTGGTCCCTCACGGTGAAGAAGTGCGTGGCAAAGAAGCCTTCTTGCGCAATCGGCGCGTCCGGTAGATTCATGAGGTGCCTCCCCTTTTGGACGAAGTGGACGAAGTCGATAAACTCGATAATAGGATGCAGCCGGAATCTTCGGTGGTCTAACGGGTCGTTTCACCGCTCCAAGGACCGCGGTTTACACGAGCGGGCGAGTAGTCCGAAGAAAGGGAAACTCTCTATGAACGAAATCGCTCTCCCTGGCCGTTTTCGACGTGCGCCTTTATATCAGAGTACGCCGCATCGATGAGCTTGCGGAGTGCTGCGGCGTTCGTGGCCGTTTCCGGTCTCAGCTTCACATGGCGCATGAACTTGCCGGTGCCTTGCAACAAGTGATCCGGATCCGGCAGCGCTGCGCCGTGAAAGAACCCCACGTTCACGTGCGAATGGAATACATTGACGTACCCGAAGGGCGCATCTCCCAAACATGCAACGGGGCAGCCGTCATGCAAAAGCTCCCGGACTTCGTCCCCGCATTTTCGCATCACCTCAAACCACTGCTGCGCGATGGCCCCCAATCCACCTGCATGCTCTTTCATCCACGTATCGATAGCGGGATCCCGTTCGAGAGCGCCATTGAATCGCAGCAATTCCGTTCTCATCATCGTTCCATTTTCGATTTTGGAAATCTATTGTTACATACCACCCCTATAACGAGGACGAAAGGGATAACGCCGTAGCGTTTCGGCTGTTCACGGGCTGGATTCGCGTTCAGACCGGTTCCACTCTCAATACTGTTTTCATGCACGTCGTCAACAATTGGGTTTTCCTCTATCTGGGCTTTTTGCTCTTGCGATGAGCTGTGGGAACCTGCATAGCGCCTGGAAGCCATACCCGGCGGGGCCACTGAAACTGACCGAGCACCAATTAGAGCCAACCGAATATAGGATGTCTGGTTGATGAAAAAATCGCCATAACAAATCAAGACCTCGGAATCGGCTCGTCACTGGGAGGTTGGTCGGCAGTCCAGAAGGTATGGCATAGATTCCGGATTGCCCGTAACAAGCAAGCGCAACACGACTGATCCTGATCTGCGCTCGCCCGGAATGGGACGCTTGAGCCAACCGGCCCGTTCCAGGCGGCGAGCCGAGTTCTCGCCCTTCGCCGCCTGAGGTCTATATCATCCCTTGACGGTAGCTTATTGACTACTTATCTGCACCTGCGCTCTCGGTCAGTTTCGCGCCTCAAGAAAACTTCCTATAATCGAGTCAACACGCAGTAGCACGAGTCTGCTGCTGCGACCCGAGGAGACAAACTCTGTCATCGATCCCAGTCGGCAACGACTCCAGAACCTGTCTCGCTGAAGCAGGCTGAGAAAAAGTCTCAACGCAGTGTGCCCACCGTTGCGAAACGCCAAGCACGCCTAACGTCTGTTGCCCTTGCGGCGGCACACAAGCAGGAGTGCCTACGTTACAGGGCTTCCGGAGCCTGTAGAGACCGATCGCCGAGCGACAGCGCCGCTCGCGGCGGTGAATTCTTTCTGTAAAACGCTGCATTGAAGTGCGCGCTGGCTCAGTTGCAAAGGACTTGGCGTGCAAGCGGTCCACGGTGATTGCCAAGAGGGAATTTGTGCGTCCGCGACGCGTCAAGCGAAATTCGTCGGCGCGCCGGCGCTCCCTCTGATTGTTCCGATCTTGTCCGTGATCTGGGGCGTGTGGGCCCTCGCCGGATGCGGCTCAGCTGGCACACCTGCTCCCGACAATCTCGACGCCATTCAGCACATCGTTTTCATCATCTGCGAGAACCATACCTTCGACAATTACTTCGGCGGCTTTCCGAACGCGGACGGCGCAACCTCCGGCTTGGCATCCAGCCGCCAGACCGTCCCGCTCAGCGCCATGCCGGATGCGTATCCCGACGAAGTGCTGTGCAATACGTGGGACTGCGTTCTCCGCGCCATGGACAACGGCAAGATGGACGGCTTTGATTTGATCAGCTACGAAGGGGTGGCGGCCTACACACAGGCGTCAGAGAAGGATATCCCCAACTATTGGGCGTACGCGCGTCGCTTCGTTCTGGCCGACCGTTACTTTACTCCCGTGCACGGCCCCAGCCTCCCAAATCATCTGTTTGCCATTGCCGCGCAGTCGAGAGGGGTGATCGATAATGGCGGAAATCCCGGGCCTGGTGAAGCTTGCGACGGCAACTCCTACGGCACGGTCACGGTGATCGACGCGAATGGCAACCGCTCTCAGCGCGCCCCGTGCCTGGATTTTCCCACTTTACCCGACACGCTGACGGAAGCCGGTATCCCCTGGAAATATTACGCGTCCGGAGGCGGCTACCTATTTGTGATTGGCCACCTCTACAAGAGCCCTTCCTGGCGGGATTTTGCGGCCGAGCCCGAGCAGTTTCTGAGCGATGCCCAGACCGGGCACTTGCCAGCCGTGAGCTGGGTAATACCTCCCAGCGAGGCGAGTGAGCACCCTCCGGCCAGCGTGTGCGCGGGAGAGAACTGGTCCGTTAGCGTTCTGAATGCCCTCATGCAAGGCCCCGATTGGAACTCGACCGCTGTGTTCCTGACCTGGGATGACTTCGGAGGCCTCTACGACCACGTCGCGCCGCCACAAGTGGATCAATTCGGTTTGGGGCCTCGCGTTCCTCTCCTGATCATTTCTCCTTATGCAAAATCCGGTTATGTCTCCCACACGGTGTCCGACCACACCTCAATCCTGAAATTCATCGAGACTCGTTACCATCTGCAACCTCTCACCTCGCGCGACGCCCAGGCTAACCCCATGCTGGACAGCTTCGACTTCACCCAGCGCCCGCGACCCCCATTCCTCCTGACGCCCCGTACCTGCCCGTAGCAGATCCGGCCCCTCGCGACGCCAGGGGAAGCATCAACGAGCGCTCAGGGAGGCTGCCCCGCGCTCGCTCTGCCTGTGCTGACGCGCTGCTGGGCTTCTATGTTTCCTGCCTAGTTGTTGGAACCGCTGTGGGCCTGTTCGAGCGCCTCTCCGGGTTCCTCCGGCTGTCCACCTTGGCCTTGGCAATACTCGCCACGGCGTACGGCGCGTTCAGTTTGTATCGATTCTTCAAAGCCACAGACGAATTCCGAATGATGATCCTTCGACCCAGCTGAACACAGCGGCGTTGGCGCCGACGCCGAGCGTAAGGCACAGAATCACTAGAACGGTAAAGGCCGGGTTGCGGCGCAGCATGCGAAGACCGAAGCGAACGTCTGGCGTCTGCTAGAGCAGGTGCCGGTCTTGGAGCTGTGTGTCGCTGGAGCGATTTGAGCGTGGGCTGATGGCGGCTAACCTCTGGGCTGGTGGCCAGACTCGTGAGTCTAGATCTACCTTTACGGTTCCGGGCTAGGGTGGGTTATTCTTCAGTTTGCCTTAACCGGTCCACCGTTAATCCTGCCCATTCACTCCCGAATTTTCCCCATTCCCTGCATATCAGTTAGTCAATAAACACTTCGATGTTATTCTTCAACGTGTCTCGCGAACATCGCTGCGACTTCTCTTACTGTTCCACTCCGGTACAGCCCTGCGTGCTGGTCCCATTGCCCCTTAACCGCACTGAATTTAGCCCGATTGTCGCGGGCTGCCACGCAAGCCCTGTAGGCCCTTCCGAGGGACCATCTTTCTCCAACATTCATCGAGGCTCTAAGTCGTATGCAATCAGCACTTACAAAAGTGCAAGAAAACAAACAGCTTTATCTCTGTTTAGAATGAACACCTCTTACTGTAATTATGTGCTGTAAATAAGAGACTTATAATTTAGATTGCCAACCATGCGATTATTCTGGCATACTAGTTTACGGTACCGCATGGAGGCTTCATGGACGCTGTGACCAGGACCGCAACGCTCTTTGTCAGGCACGACAGCAAGGAATGCCGCTGCAAGGATAAGGATAAGGGGAACGATTGGCAAAAGTGCAAGTGCGTTAAGACCATGTTGCTCTATGACGGTGCGAAGCCGGAAGGTCAACGCCAGTGGAAGCAATCCACAAAAAGACGCGTGTGGGAAGAGGCGGAACAAGTTCGCCGCGAATGGCTCGACTCTTTCGATCCGACCAAGATCGAACTAAAGCGCCTCCGCATGGAAAAGGAATTGAAGACGGTGCCGCTGGAAGTTGCGGTTGAGAAATTCTTAGAGGATTTGCGGGTGAACAACCGCGCTGATGGCACGCTGACCCGGCAGGCGTTGTTCGGCAAGAAAATCATCGAGCACTTCGACGCACAGACGCCGGTTTTAGACATCACGCCCACCGACCTCCATGATTGGCGGCAGACCTGGACCTTCGGTGATTCCACAGCCGCCGTGTTTGTTAGTTCGGTCAAGCAATTCTTCAAATTCTGCGAAGCTCAGAATTGGCTTCCCGCGAGCCCCGCGAAACATCTCAAGCGACCCGAGATCGAGCAAGGCTCACGCACCGTGCCGTTCACGGATGCGGAGTACGCTGCGATCCTCGGGCAGGTTCAGAAGGACGGCGACACCAAGCTGGAGACATTCCTGGAGTTGCTACGCTGGTCTGGTATGGCATTGGTGGATGCGACTTTGTTTGACACCAAATCACTTGTCAACGCAACGCTTGACTATAAGCGCCAAAAGACTGGCAAACGCGCAATCGTGGTCCTCCCATCTCGTGTGGTCGCGCTGCTGAACAAGCTGCCAGAGGGTCAGCCATTTCGCCGCCCCGATCTCAAACTAGAATCTGACAAGGGCTTCTGGCGCATCCAGCTTCAGGATTTGTTTGAGCGTGCCAAGATCACCGAGGTGAAGACCGAACTGGGGATGCGTCCTGCCCATCCTCACCAACTCCGTGACACTTGCGCGGTGTGGTACATCCGTAAGGGTGCAGTGATCCAAGACGTTGCCAAGATGCTGGGCGATAGCGTGTCGATGGTCGAACGCCATTACCTTCCCTACATCCAGGAACTCAAGGACGCGCACGTCGCAACGAACAAACGAATCCTGGAAGCGGCTGGAGCGGACTAAGCCGCCTTGCTGACCAGACGGTCGTAGACTCTCCTGGCTACGGATTCGGGAATCCTCATGGACTCGTACTCGCGCTTGAATCCGCCTTTGCGGCCGTTGGACTTCTCAGGACGAAGAACCCTGAAAACGCCAGGCTCGTTCTTGAATAGATCTCTGATGAACTGATCCGAAAAACCCCATTGTTCTGCTAGGTAGGAAACTTTTAGATGCTTATCGTGTAGCGCCAATTGCCACGTCCGAGATTTTGAGACACCAATGGTGTCCTTAATTCTCGGAGGTCGTATAACCTGTAGACTTATGGCTTTCCCCGCGAGGGTACTTGTCTACCGCCACATTTCCCGCGTGCCAGGAGCCGATGTCCCTGGGGCGTTTGCGTCTAAACTCGGACGCGGCGAAGTAAAAGCATGGCAAGAAGAGTTCTCACTCCCTAGCAATAGTTGTCGCTAACAGGGCACTATTTAATTCTCTATTGGACATCGATAGATCAACGCTTGCCCGCACGAGGGTTGAGGCCAGACCTCTCTTACTCGCCATTTCTTAAAATCTGTTTCTCCTCAGAAGAAAACTGACTGTAACGGCCGGTTTCGATTTCGCGCTCGCGAGCAAACGGCGGCATCTCGCGCAATCTTTGCAACGCTTTTTGCATTTCCGGTCGAAGCGGTGCATCTGCTTGCGGGGTGACCCGCTCCGTGGTGGAACGCTCCGGGATCGACCGTGCGACTCGGTAGCTGCTCGGCGTCGCGCTCATCCTGTCAACGGAGAGAACCGGCTCACGCGGCGCAACGGCCGCGACGTTGCCGTTTGCGTAGTTCGCGTTGGCTGCGCCTCCCGGTGCCGGGGGTCTCCCGGATCTTGCGGGTCCGTTCTGGTTGGGCTGGGGCCGCGCGTTGGGATCTGCCGGTGGGGGGTCGTCGTCCCCGTTGTCAGGATCCGGGTAGTACAGGTAAGAATAATAAGAGTCTGGCGCGTAATACCACGGGCTGTAGGAGTAGCCATACGGATATCCCCAACTCCAATACGGCCACCCGAAGCCAAATCCCCATCCCCAGCCCCATCCATAACCGTATCCTCGCCCCCAATATCTGCCGCCCCAACCGTAGCCCCAGCCCCGGCCGCCCCAGCCGTAACCGCCGCGACCTCCGTAGTAGCCCCGACCTCCGTAGTAGCCCCGTCCTCCGTAGTAGCCGCCACGATATCCTCCGTAGTAGTGTCCGCCGCCGTACCCAGAGCGGCCTCCGGCGTAGAAACCTCTACCCCCGTGAAACCCTGTTCCGCCACCCCCATGAAATCCT
The DNA here is from genome assembly GCA_963721915.1 of uncultured Acidobacteriota bacterium. Taxonomy (GTDB): domain Bacteria; phylum Acidobacteriota; class Terriglobia; order Acidiferrales; family UBA7541; genus Acidiferrum. The sequence goes on from CAVRLD010000019.1 coordinate 158,269, forward strand.
CCGCCACCGCCGCCGTGGAATCCTCCTCCCCCACCGTGACCTCCATGTTGGGCAAGCACCGGACGCGGCAACCAACCGAGCGCAATCATCGCGACGAGGACAAAAACTACTCGAAATAAGATGGCTTTCTTCATATCACTACCCTGGGTTCCAGATCCCCTCAATCCTTTAGATGACAAATACTCTTCTAAGGGTTCCAAAGCGGGATTCTACACCCGTGAGATAGTTCCACCGCGATTACGATCCCGCGTATGTTGCCGGGAGCCAAAACGACATCGCCAATCCTTGCCACCACTTTAGTTTCATGCGCGGAGACTGCCTAAAGTCCTGCGGCCGTGAAGAGTTGAACACAATGAACCTGTGGGCCGGCGTAGACGGCTCCATCACCGCCGCCTAACAGGAACAGCCCCCTAATGGCACTCCACGTTTCCAGTTTGCGCGTTAACCAGGGTGCGCCGGGATAAACCGGCATGTTGCAGGGAATGAAAGAGTCCTACAAGGAAGGGGACAGCGACTCCATCTTGGCCCTCAGTCTTGCAGGAGACATCGCGAGATGTCGCTTGAAGCGTAGACAGGGGTATCGGTGGGCCGGGCTAATGAGCTTCGAAAAACGCAAAACCAGGACGCCGACTCTCTCCTGATTGGAGGAAGGCAACACGGCTGTTTCGCGATAATCGCGAGCGAGCAGACGGTCCTGCGTAGTCGAAGAACCCGCGCACGCTGAGAAACAACATGCACGAGAACCGGGAGACCTCTGGAGCGCCTCGGCCCAAACGGGAAGGAGGCCGGTCCGCGAAGGCGCAGAGCCAAACGGCGGACGCGTACGCTTCGGAGGAGTCAGACCGCGCCATACTATCGATGAACCAGACGAACAAAGAAGAGCGATCTTCGGCGGAGCCTGGGGAGAAAAGGGTGCGGGCCAGGGAGAACATCCTTTAATTCAACACTCGTCCGACACGCCATAGCTCCAGTGGTATTTCTCCAAGACCCGCTCGACTGACTGTTTTGCCAGCACGGACACCCGCAAACTCCCGAACCCTTGCGTCGGGTGAAAAGCCGGCGCGAGTTCGGGAGTGCGGGCGCTGGTGCGTTGCTAAATCGTGAAGCTCGTGAAAGGTGACTCCAACCTTGTGATGATATTGTCAGCGGCATCGTGCAGGGCAGTAAAATCCGCCAGCGGCAGCACGCCGGCTCCACCGTTGTAAAGAGAGGTGATCTGCGCTTCGAATTGCTGCATCAGGGTCACTGCTTTTGCGAAGTGGCCCGAGGTGGTCGCTTGCTCGGCAGCCGAGATCGTGTCCTTGAGTGACCCGGCTTGCTGTTTGTTGAGGATCCCGCTTTGCAGAAGTGCGGTCACCGCGTCATTCAGGGCTTTGAACGACGCGGCCTGAATCTTCACGGTCACCGGAGTAGCGCTCAGCGCCACTCCACTGCTATGTCCTACAAAGAAGCCAGGAATAGGCACCAGCGCAGGGCTCGCAACAGGCGCCATGCTGACGAGGTTGTCGCCGCGGGCGGCGTCGTTATACACGATCGCGCCGATGGCACCCGTGTTGGAGGCTCGTGTGATTTTTTCAACAAAGGAGCACGTGCCGCGTAGGATCAACGCAATTTTGCCCGCCGGGTTAGCAAGGCAAGTGTCACTGTTGCACCCCTGGCCCACGTTCACGACCACGCCCATTAGCACTTCTGCGTCACCGCTCAGCCAGCCGGACAACTGCCTCGTGAACAGCCCTTCCTTGGCCGGCACTCTGCCCTGCTTATCGCCGACGAACACGTCGCTGCGGATGATGGAATCACCCGCCCCAAGGGACGGGTCGAGGTACGAAGTTTGCTGGCCAAATGCCAACGCTCCGAAGAGTGGAATTGCGACACCTGCTAACAACAGCGCCACAAGCATCCGCCGACAACCATTTGTGGAAAACTTGCTGGTAACCAAATTTCTCATTTTCAATTCTCCTTCGTCTATCTAAACCGGTTCACGTACACGTCGAACTGCCCAGGCGTGGTCTTGCTCACACTGGAGTTGGCCGGAGAGAAACCGCGAAAGCAGTGAGAACGGCAAGAACGAAGTGATTCTGACACGTAGCATCTCCTAGCAGCCCGTGGCAGAATCGCGCCTTCCGGAGTGGCGAAGTTTTTACCTGAGATGCGACGATTTCGACGCGAGCTGAATTTGAATGATGAAGAGGAAGACTTTCTGTGACACGCAGGTGCTGAAAGGTTTCGGAACCAGAATATGAGCACAAAAATAGGCGAGGTCCTGCGATTTTCCAGCTCTCGAGGCGTCCCGGATCCCAGTAGGGTGCGCAAGATCAGGCTTAGATTGAACGCGCCAACATGGATCAACAGTCGCTTGAGAATATTCTTGTGCCCTCGTAAATGTGTTCGTCTCATTCCGCCCCTATCGTAGCAGTGCGCGAAATTCCGCTCGAGCAGCTCGCCTCTCCTCCGCAGCAGGCGCTGGCCATAGGCGCCCTGCACTCGCCTGCGGTTCGCATAGACCGCTTGCTGCTCCTCGGCTTTGCCTCCCCAATGTCTGTGCCCGGGCTGCTTCTTCTCCGGGACGTAGGTCCGCACTTCCGCACTCTGCAGATTCATTACCACCGCTCCACTGTGGTAGCCCTTATCGGCAACCATTTCTTCAATGCCCTTCAGATGCTCTTTAGGTTTCTGGCTCGGCTTTTCTGTCCCGATCAACTCCGCCACGTTTTCACCGGCTTGCGCTAGAGTCTCTACCCCCGTGGTGGTATCTCCTGCATCCGCTTCCTGTACGGTCACCGCCAACACCGCACCCGTCTTCATATCCACGGCGTGCTCGGCTTTGTGCGCCAGATGCGTTCGCCCATCTTTCATCTTCGTAATCCGCGCATCTTCGTCATGCGGATTCACCCAATCCTCGTTGCTGGCTTTGTTTTTGCGCTTCCGATCCAGTCGGGCCAACTCTTCTTTTGTGGGCGTCTCGATTCCTGATTCCTGGGCCAGTCCTTTCAGAAAGTCTTCGTAACTCTCGCCCGTATCGCGTCGCACGATCGAACGCATCGCTGCGTTGGCCTCCAGCGTCGTCGCGTCGATCCCCACCGTCTTGCCCTTCACCATTCCCTGGTCTCGTAGCACTTCCAAAATCCAGAAGAACACTTTGTGGTGCGTCTCCACATCGATCAGCCGCCGCGTCCGCGAGATCGTCGAATGATCCGGGGTCTGCTCGTCGATGCCCATTCCCAGAAATCTTCGCAGACCCAAGGAATCCGCCGCCCGCCAAGCGATGCCTCGCTCGGAATCGATCCCTTCAAAATAGCCCACCAATAACAAACGAAAATAGATTCCCGGCGCCAAAGATGGCCGGCCAATGTCGTCCGCGTAAAACTTCGCGCACTCCTTCTCGGCAAACTCATCAAACTTCTTTTCTTCCAACAATGCGTTCACTCGCGCGTAAAACGGATGTGCTGGCCCCTTCGCGATTTCCTGCTGTGCGACCCACATCTGCTGTTGTCGCTGTCTTCGCCGCCGCGTTCCCATTCCCATCGGCAGTTCTCCGAAAATCTGTTCCGCATTCTACAGAGATCTCCGAGGCAGGCAAGTTACTTCAGGTTACAAAAGCCGCTTTTCACCACAGGCTGCTAGGCATGCAGGGGTCGGACCTACGAAGGGAACCGGTGGGTTCCTTCCCACGGTGGCTCTAATCAGCTCCCGAACTTCTGGCTCTGCAGGAGATGGTCAAGGTCAGGAAAGGAAAGGAAAGCTGCGGAATCGTACAGGAGTGGAAAACAATGTCAAGGGGAATCGGCTAGCAGACAGTGGAAATCTGCCTTAATACCCCCGCATCATCCCCTGCTACCGTGTTTACGCCCGGCGTAGTAAGAGAAAGAAGGAACCGACCATTCGCGAGCCCCCTCTTTCATTCTCTGCGTGGCGTGTAGTTTTACGCCGTGGCACGTTTCCATCAACGCCCTCTACGTTGGTCGCGAACGATTGCGCCGAGTGCTGCGCCGATCTCGCGCCAGCTTTTTCCAGTGGCAATGCCGGAGTTGTATTCCGCCTCCAACTTGGCGCGTTGTCCCTGCGTGATCCACTCTTTCGTCGAGCCGGGGCTGGTCAACTGCTTATTATTGTGGTCAGACATGTATGGTGCTATACACATTGTTCTATGGGAGAGGCAGCACGAACTCGGACGCCCGACATTGAGCTTTTCCGTGATGTTTTCAACGCGAGTCCCATTGGGATTGCAGTGGAAACTTTGGAAGGGCAGCCTCTCTTCGTAAATCCAGCCTTTTGCTCGATTCCTAGGTTTTAGCGAAGAGGAACTGCGCAACAAGCACTGTGTCGATTTTTCTCCGCCTGAAGACGCACAGAAGGATTGGGCGCTTTTTCAGCAATTGCGAGCGGGTTGATAGATCACTACCAATTGGAAAAGCGCTATTTTCGGCGAGACGGCTCCTTGGTCTGGGGGAGCTTAAGCATCTCTTTATTGAAGAGTAGTCCGTCTCCGCTCGTACTTGCGATGGTGGAGGACATCACGGACAAAAAGAAGGCAGAGGAAGCGCGGTTCAGGCATGCCGCAGTTATCGAATCGTCTGACGATGCGATTGCTTCGGGGACTCTGGATGGAATTATCGTAAGTTGGAACACAGGTGCGCAGAAGATTTACGGGTACACGGAGGCTGAAGCCGTTGGTAAGCCGATTAACATGCTTGTCCCGCCTGAGCTACCGGATGAGGAGAACAAGATTCTTGAAATGTTGAGAGCGGGGGGTCGCATCCAGCATTTTGAAACGGTTCGTGTTACCAAAACAGGGAAAAGAATTAACGTATCCCTGACTATTTCGCCAATTAAGGATTCAAGTGGCAGAACTGTGGGCTGTTCTGGCATCGCCCGTGACATCACCGAGCGAAAGCTGGCAGAAGAGGCACTACGCGCCAGCGAGGAGCGGCTGCGATTAGCACAGCAAGCGGCTCGCATAGGAACTTTTGACTGGAATATTCGGACTGGAGTGAATACTTGGACGCCGGAACTGGAGGCAATGTACGGTTTGCCGCCGGGCGGTTTTGGCGGGACACAGACTGCTTTCGAGAATCTCGTTCACCCCGATGACCGCGCAGGAGTCATCAAGTTGGTTGACGCCGCGATGAAAAGCGGACAACCAACTAAGGGTGAATGGCGGGTGGTCTGGGCTGACGGGAGCGTTCATTGGATCGCAGGGCGCTGGCAAGTTTTCATGGATGCGTCTGGCGAGCCTTCAAAGATGATCGGCGTCAACATAGATGTCACGGAGCGCAAGCTGGCAGACGAGGCGCGTTTGGAAGTGAACCGCACCTTAGAAGCGCAGGCGGCATTACTGCAATCTCGGGAGGAACTGCTGAAAATCTTCGTTAAACACGTACCAGCCGCAGTGGCGATGCTCGACCGTGACATGCGCTATCTCCAAGTGAGTGACCGCTGGTGTGCGGATTATCTCGCTCGACAGTTCGCAGATACTGGGGCGTTCGCACTACGAAATCTTCCCTGACATTCCCGAACGGTGGAAGGAGATTCACCGCCGTGCTCTTGCTGGAGAAACGTTGCGAGCCGAAGAAGACCGTTGGGATCGCGAGGGCGGCACCACTTGGCTCCGATGGGAGATTCGCCCTTGGCAGAATCACGACGGGGTACCGGGAGGGATTCTCATCTTTTCCGAGGACATTACCCACCGCAAGAATGCTGAAGAGGCACTTCTTAGGTATGAGCCGAAAGCTGATTGAAGCACACGAGCAGGAACGTACTCGGATTGGAAGAGACCTGCACGACGACGTTGTCCAACGACTCGCGCTTCTCGCGATAGAACTCGAAGGAGTCCAGCAAGATGTCCCTGACTCGGCATCTGAACTCCGCAGCCGAATAGGCGATCTACGAAACCAAACTACGCAAATAACGAACGATGTTCAATTGTTATCGCACGAATTGCACTCTTCGAAACTGGAATACTTGGGTATCGTTGGAGCGACAAGGAACTTCTGCAAAGAGTTTGGTGAGCACCAGAAGATTGGAAATTGATTTCCAGAGTCACGATTTACCTACTGCCTTGCCAACCGAAATTTCTCTTTCTCTATTCCGAGTTCTACAAGAAGCCCTACGCAACGCCGCAAAGCATAGTGGGGTAAAGCGCTTCGAAGTGCGCCTGTGGGGAAGCACGGGAGAGATTAACCTCACCGTCAGCGATCTCGGTGCAGGTTTTGATACAGAAAGCGCAATGAAGAGCACTGGGCTTGGCCTCACGAGCATGCAGGAGCGCCTGCGGTTAGTGGGTGGAGAGCTTTCAATCGACTCGCAACCGAAGGGTGGCACCACCATCCACGCTCGCGTTCCTTTCGATTCAACAAGCGATTCTGCACGGGCGGCAGGGTAGGAACGGCGGGTTCGCCGCCAAATTCACCAAGGACTTTCACCGAGAATCAACGGCTGAGTGTTCCGCACAGATGCTTTGGAAAATGTGCTCGTCTTCCTCGCCGTGAAAGCTGCGCAACGGATATGCGCATAGGATATCTACTTCGTGTGTTTTGACTAGTTCGTCGCACCCTTGTTCGAGCCGGATCGCCGCATCCGTTTTACCTTCTGCCCACAAGCGGCCTAGGCATTCACCACAAAAAGCGACGCGGGGATGTTCTGCCTTCGCTGCTTTGGCGGCCTCCTTGATCAGACCGCCGAAGTCTTCGAGAAATCGGACGGGGTCAGGCAAACCATCCACCAGGAGGGTGGCGAGCGTGTCGGCAACATCCAGTAAAATGAACGTACCTTGCTGAATGGCGCCGTCTGTATCCACGCCCTCGGCCTTCAGTCTTTGACGCAGGCTCTCTTGGTGTGACTTCGTAGCGAGCACAATCGCCGCGTTATCAGCTTTTAGAGCAGCAGCAATGAAGCGCGTAAAGCTGTCCAGAAGAACTGTGTCATCAGAAAACATCAGAAGCTCGTGGCGGCGAGGGGCCTTCTCTCCTGAGGTGTCCGTGAATTCGTTGTCTTTTAGACTGCTACTGACAAATCGCTCACCCCGAAGAACCGCATCCACGGCAGGCAGTAGTTCCCTTTTTGCATCGGTCTTACGAACGTAACCAAGAGCGCCCGTGCTCAAAGCTGTCCGGACGACGTCGAGATCACTGTTCTGACTCAGGAAGATAATCTTGGAGCTGGGGGAGCGTTGTCGTATCCGCCGGGCGGCTTCGATTCCACTTAATTTGGGGAGACCGATGTCCAGCACAACCAAGTCCGGCTTCAGGTCTTCGGCCTTCTGAACGGCTTCTGATCCGTCCGACGCCTCGGCGATGACTTGCCAAGCGGGCCGAGCCTGAAGCAGCGAATGGACTTGGCGTCGCCAATTCTCG